>NZ_JALDAY010000002.1 GCF_022698165.1 Streptomyces cylindrosporus | reverse complement strand
GGAGACGAAGACGATGTTCTCCTTGGCCAGGCCGAGTTCCGGCATGAAGCCCTGGACGGCGGCGAGGATCGCGTAGTCACCGCAGCCGGGGCACCAGCGCACTTCCTGATCGGACTTGAAGTCCCTTGCCGTCAGGGCGAGTTCGCTCCTCGGTAGCAGGGGGATTGCCTCAGTGGGCATGGACGGCCTCCTTCAGAGCCTGCGCGAGCTGTTCCGCCTTGAACGGCATGCCGTTGACCTGGGTGTGGGACTCGACGTCGATCGCGAACTCGGCCCGGATCAGCCGGGCGAGCTGCCCGAGGTTCATCTCGGGGATCAGTACGCGCTCGTAGGAGCGCAGGACGCCGCCGAGGTTCCGCGGGAAGGGGTTGAGGTGGCGCAGATGGGCCTGCGCGATCGACTCGCCGGCCGCGCGCAGCCGTCGTACCGCCGCCGTGATCGGTCCGTAGGTCGAACCCCAGCCCAGGATCAGGGTGTTGGCGCCGTGCGGGTCGTCGACCTCCAGATCCGGTACGTCGATGCCGTCGATCTTGGCCTGGCGGGTGCGGACCATGAAGTCGTGGTTGGCGGGGTCGTAGGAGATGTTGCCGGTGCCGTCCTGTTTCTCGATGCCGCCGATGCGGTGTTCGAGACCGGGGGTGCCGGGGACGGCCCAGGGGCGCGCGAGGGTGTGCGGGTCGCGCTTGTACGGCCAGAAGACCTCGGTGCCGTCGTCCAGGGTGTGGTTCGGTCCCTGGGCGAACTGCACGGTCAGGTCCGGGAGTTCGTCGAGGGACGGGACGCGCCAGGGCTCGGAGCCGTTCGCGAGGTAGCCGTCCGAGAGGAGGAAGACGGGTGTGCGGTACTTCAGCGCGATGCGGGCCGCCTCCAGGGCCGCGTCGAAGCAGTCGGCGGAGGTGCGCGGGGCGACCACGGGGACCGGGGCCTCGCCGTTGCGGCCGTACATCGCCTGCATCAGGTCGGCCTGCTCGGTCTTGGTCGGCAGACCGGTCGACGGGCCGCCGCGCTGGATGTCGACGACGAGGAGCGGCAACTCCATCGACACCGCCAGCCCGATGGTCTCCTGCTTGATGGTGACGCCCGGGCCCGAGGTCGTGGTGACCGCGAGCGAGCCGCCGAAGGCCGCGCCGAGCGCCGCTCCCACCGCGGCGATCTCGTCCTCGGCCTGGAAGGTCCGTACGCCGAAGTTCTTGTGCTTGCTGAGCTCGTGCAGGATGTCGGAGGCCGGGGTGATCGGGTACGAGCCCAGGAACAGCGGCAGGTCCGCCTGGCGGGAGGCGGCGATCAGGCCGTACGCCAGCGCCAGGTTCCCGGAGATGTTGCGGTAGACGCCGGGCGGGAAGGCCTTCGCGGCCGGTGCCACCTCGTACGAGACCGCGAAGTCCTCCGTCGTCTCACCGAAGTTCCAACCCGCCCTGAACGCGGCCAGGTTGGCCTCGGCGATCTGCGGCTTCTTGGCGAACTTGGCGCGCAGGAACCTCTCCGTGCCCTCGGTCGGGCGGTGGTACATCCAGCTCAACAGCCCCAGCGCGAACATGTTCTTGCTGCGCTCGGCCTCCTTGCGGGACAGGTCGAAGTCCTTGAGCGCCTCGACCGTGAGGGTCGTCAGCGGGACGGCGTGCACATGGTGGGCGTCGAGGGAGCCGTCCTCCAGGGGAGAGGCCTCGTAGCCGACCTTCTGCAGGGCCCGCTGCGTGAACTCGTCGGTGTTGACGATGACTTCGCCGCCGCGCGGCAGATCGGCGATGTTGGCCTTGAGGGCCGCCGGGTTCATGGCGACCAGGACGTTCGGCGCGTCGCCCGGGGTCAGGATGTCGTGGTCGGCGAAGTGCAGTTGGAAGGAGGAGACGCCCGGCAGGGTGCCTGCGGGGGCGCGGATCTCGGCGGGGAAGTTCGGCAGCGTCGCCAGGTCGTTCCCGAACGACGCCGTCTCCGAGGTGAACAGATCACCTGTCAGCTGCATGCCGTCGCCGGAGTCGCCCGAGAAGCGAATGACGACCCGGTCGAGCTGCTCTGTTTGATACGTCACCGGCAAGTGCCTCTCCCTGGGCGGAAATGCGCGTGTGGCACGGACGGGCGTGGGCGTGGGCCCGGCGCCCCGCCGCGAGCGTAAGCTCAACAAGCAATGATTTCAATGGGCGTTGAATTGAGTCGGCGGTCACCTGTGAAGCTCGACCCGCCCTCTGGCCTGCACTTTGACGCGGCGTCACCATGTCGACACGGAGAAGCTTTGACCTGAGAAATCACTGACCGTAGACTTCACGCCAACATGAATTAGTGTCGCGCGTCCTACGGGGGACTCGGGATCGAGAGGAAGTGCCGCCGTGGCAAAGGCTAGAGGCGCATCCGGAACCCGCCACGCGATCATGCGCTCCGCGGCGGATCTCTTCGCGGAACTCGGCTTCGGCAACACCTCGATGCGTGCCGTGGCCGCGGACGCCGGATGTGATCCGGCCCTGGTCACGCACTATTTCGCCTCGAAGGAGGCGCTCTACCGGGCTGTCGTCGAGGAGACGGTCCGGCCGGCCGAGGTGATCCGTGAGGCGCTCGAGCGGGGTGACGAGGGCGCGGCCGAGTGGCTGCTGAGGCATGCCGTCGCCGACTGGAACGACCCGGTGCAGCGCCGTCGCATCCTCGGAGTGCTCCGTTCCGCTTCGGATCTGCCCGCGGCGAGGGAGCGTTTGAGCCAGTCTCTGCTCGCCGAGGGGGTCGCCGACGGCGGTCCGGACGAGGTCAGGGTGTGGCTGATCAGCAGCCTGTTCATCGGCGTGATGACTTCCCGTCACATGGGGTTGCTGCCACCCGAGTTGGCGGAGGCGGAGGGCGGTGACGAGCTCGTGCGGGCCCTGGCTCCGGTGGTCGCCTCCTATCTGGCCGCCGTGCGGCGGGACGACGCCGACCCCGTGCGCGACGCCTCCTGAAACCTCTCGAAACCCCTCCCGTTCGGCACCTGTTGACCTCGACGCCCCGCGCTCTTCGCCGGGGCGTCCGCTGCACCGCGCCCGTTCCTGCCCGCAAACGCCCGCCGCGGCCCGTTCCGTTGGCCTTTGTGCCCGTCTCCGCAGGTCCAACTGTGGTGGCGCTGTGTGTCATTGGGTGGACGTTCGGTGTCCGGATCGCGGTCTCCGCGGTTGCGCCAAAGAATTCAGTACTCGTAGACTTCATTGGAGAGTGAAATATTGGAGGGCGCTGTCGGGCAGGCAGTGGACCCAGGGAGGAAACATGGAATCCATCGACACCGGCGTCCAGGCGGCCGCTCCGCCCGGCGCCCCGCCCGCACCGTCCGCCACCGGCAACCCGGCACGCTGGGTGATCCTCGCGGTCACCCTGTCCGCGATCTTCATGCAGATGCTGGACACGACCATCACGATGGTCGCCCTGCCCTCGCTGCAGAGCGATCTCGGCGCGACCTTCGCCGAGATCCAACTGGTCGTCGCGGTCTACTCGTTGGCCTTCGCCTGCACGCTGGTGACCGGCGGCCGGCTCGGTGACATCCACGGCCGCAAGAAGGTCTTCCTCATCGGCATGCTGGGCTTCACCATCGCCTCGGCGCTGTGCGGTGCGGCCCCCGACTCGACCTTCCTGATCGCCTCGCGGATCCTCCAGGGGATGTGCTCGGGCCTGATGTTCCCCCAGGTCCTGTCCATCATCCAGGTCACCTTCTCGACCCAGGAACGCCCCAAGGCCCTTGCCATGTACGGCGCTTCGGTCGGCCTCGGCACCGTGCTCGGCCCGGTCCTCGGCGGCTGGCTGATCGACCTGGACATCTTCGGCACCGACTGGCGGGCCATCTTCTACGTCAACCTGCCCATCGGCCTGATCGCCCTGTGCCTGGGCATGGCGAAGATCCCCGAGTCCTCGGCGCCGGGCGCACAGCGGCTCGACGTGACCGGCGCGGTCATCCTCACCGCCGGCCTGTTCAGCCTGATCCTGCCGCTGGTCATCGGCCGTGAGCACGACTGGCCGGGCTGGAGCCTGGTGCTGCTGGTACTCAGCCCGCTGCTGCTCGCGGAGTTCTTCGTCTACGAGAACAAGTTGACGAAACTCGTCGACCGCTCACCACTCGTGCCCACCGGGCTGTTCCGGGAGCGGTCGTTCACGGTCGGGCTCATCATCAGCGTCGTCTTCTTCGCGGGCATCCCGTCGTTCTTCATGACGTTCTTCATGAGCCTGCAAATCGGCTTCAACTACACGCCCATCTCGGCCGGTCTGGTCAGCCTCGGCTTCGCCGCGCTGATCGCGGTGGGCTCGGCGCGCTCGGCCGCGGTGGTCAAGAAGCTCGGCACCAAGACGCTCGCGCTGGGCACCGGGCTGCTCCTGATCGGCATGGCGGGCGTCATCGGCACCCTGCACTGGGCCGGCTCCGACCTGCACGGCTACCAGCTGATCCCCTCCCTGATGGTGGCCGGCCTCGGCGGCGGGTTCTTCCTCGCCCCGTGCACCGGCATCATCCTGGCGGGTATCCGTTCCAGCAACGCCGGTTCGGCGTCCGGCATGCTCGCCACCGTCCAGCAGGTGGGCATCGCCATCGGCATCGCGGTCGCGGGCATCCTCTTCTACGGGCTGCTCGGCACGAACGCCGACGACGCCAGCGCCTCGGCCGTGCCGCAGCTGCGGTCCGACCTCGCGGCCGCCGGAGTGGCCGAGGCCCAGCAGACGCAGATCAGCACGGCCTTCACGACCTGCTTCCACGACAAGATGAACCAGAAGGACCTCACCGAGACGCCGGCGAGCTGCGCCCGGATCCAGCAGGAGATGGCCAACAGCCCGCTGCCGCAGGAGGTCAAGCAGAAGGTGAAGTCGGCGGTCCTCGGCAAGGCTCTGCCCGAGGCGCGCAAGGCCAACTTCGGCGACAGCTTCGAACAGGTCGTGTACTGGCAGATCGGCTGCTTCGGCCTGTCCTGCCTGCTGGTGCTCGCCCTGCCGCGGATCCGCCCCGAGGACGTCCAGGACGTGCCGGGCGGGGCGTGAGCCGCGTGTCCACCCCCTCCGGGCCGGGGTACCGCGCCGTTCGACGCGGCGCCCCGGCCCGGGCGTTTCCGCCCAACTGCCGTGCCCCGCGGGGCGAAAGGACTTCGTGAGCACCGTGTTTCCGGTTCTGGCGCTCGGCGCGGGCTCGGCCCTGGTGTATGCCGCCGCGGCCGTCGCGCAGCGGGCGGCGGCCGTGCGCAGCGCCGCGCCGGGCGGCCGGCCCCTCGGACGCTCGGCCGCGTGGTGGATGTCCGTCCTGCTCAACGCGCTGGGCGCACTGCTGCACACCGCGGGCCTGCGCTACGGCTCGCTGGTCGCCGTACAGATGCTCGGCGTGCTCACCCTGGTCGCGGCACCGCTGCTGTCGTCCGTCGTCCTCGGGCACCGTATGACGTCCGCGCAGTGGTCGGGTACGGCGCTGACGGTGGCCGGCGTGGTCGGGATGCTGATGCTGCTCCCCGCGACGGGCACGAGCCGCTCGCTCGACGGCCCCGAACTGCTCCGGGTGGCCCTCCTGACCGCCATGGCACTCGGGATCCCGCTCGCGCTGGCGGCTGCGGCCCGACGGACACCGGTTGCGGTTGTGGCGTACGCGGCTGGGCGGGCGTCGGCCTCGGCTCCGGCGTCCGCGGCTGCGGGCGGGCGGGCGTCGGGTGTGGCTGCGGTGTCTGGGGTTGCGGCTGGGTGTGTGTCGGTCTCGGCTCCGGATTGCGGGGCTGCGGGCGGGCGGGCGTCGGCCTTGACTCCGGTGTCCGGGGCTGTGGCTGGGGGTGCGTCGGGTGTGGTTCCGGTGTCTGGGACTGCGGCCCGGCATGCGTCGGCCTCGGCTCCGGTGTCCGGGGTTGCGGCTGGGCGTGTGTCGGGTGCAGCGGCGGTATCTGGGGTTGAGCCTGAGCGTGCGTCGGCCTCGGCTCCGGACTACGCGGCTGAGGCCGAGCATGCGTCGTCGGCTGCGGCTCCGGCGTCCGCGGTTGCGACCCGGCGTGCATCGGCTGCGGCTCCGGTATCCGCGGCAGCAGCCCGTCGCGCGTCGATCGCCAGCCTGGCCTACGCTGCCGCCGCCGGGGTCGCCTTCGCCGCTGCCTCCGCTCTCGCCCAGACCGCGGTACTGGAGCTGACGGGCGGGGGACTTGGCCGTCCCGGACCCGCGGTCCTGGTCGCCGTCGGCGTCCTCCTCCTCGCGCCGGCCGGGCTCCTGCTCTGTCAACTCGCCTACCGCACCGGCCTGGAGGCCCCGCTCGCCACCGTCACGCTGGTCAACCCGGTGTTCGCCGCGGTGATCGGGGCCGTCGCGCTGGGGGACCGCTATCCGACGGGCGTGCCCACGCTCGTCGCCGGGGTCGCTGCCGCGCTCGCCGCCGGGCGAGGGGTGTTCGTCCTGGCGCGGGCCGAAGGCGCGGGTGGGCAGGGGAAGACTCGGGCCGGGGCCGGGGCCGGGGCCGGGAGCGGGAGTGGGGCCCGGGCCCGGAGCGGGAACAGGAGTGGTGGCGGGGAGTGGGAAGGGGCGTGGGCCGTACAGAGCCGCGGTGCGCCGGGAGAGGGCGGTGATGAACGCGCCGGGCGCGGAGCCGGCGCATGCAGTGAGACGGCGGCGGAACTCGGAGCCGACGCGGAGCGTAAGAGGTCGGCCGGATATGGGGCCGATGTGCGGGGTGAGCGGTCGGCCGGGTATGGGGCCGACGCGCGGAGTGAGAGGCCGGCCGGATGCGGAGCCGGCGTATGCAGTGAGACGGCGGCCGGATGTGGAGCCGGCCTATGCAGTGAGACGGCGGTCGGATGTGGAGCCGATGCAGGGAGTGCGGCGGCGGCCGGATGCCGAGCCGAGGCGCTTGAGGATGTGCAGGCCGGGTCCGGGATTCGCGGACGTCGGGAAGGCCTACCGGAGTCCGCCGCCGCCCACCCCCTACTGCTGGGCCACCCGCTCGAAGTGGACCTCGATGGCGGGGGCGAGCCAGTCCATGAGTTCCTCGAAGTCGAGTGAGGCGAGAGGCTCCACGGCGAGGACGTAACGGAGCATCACCAGGCCCGCGAGCTGGGCGGAGACCAGGGACGCGAACGCCGGTGTGCGCTCGGCGTGTTCGGGGACGATCCGGCGGAGGCAGGCCTCGAACGCGGCCTCGATCTGGTCGCGGAAGGTCTTCGCCGTCGCCTCGTCCGACAGGCTCGTCCGGTACACGGCGACCAGCGCGGGCCGGGTCGACTCGTCCTCCCAGAAGGACAGGAACGTACGGGCGATCCACTCACCGCGCTTCTTCACCCCGGCCGCCACCTCGTCGTCCGTGAGGGCGTCGAAGAGCGCGGACATGTCGATCCGCGAGGAGACCGCGTCCTGGAACAGGCCGTCCTTGTTGTTGAAGAAGTGGTGGATGAGCGCCGGGTCCACCTGGGCCTGCTGGGCGATGCCCCGCATCGTCGTACCCGAGTAGCCCTTGTCCGCGAAGAGTTGGAGCGCGGCGCTCAGGATCTGCTCCCGGGTGCCGCTCCGGCCCGGCCGCCGGCCACCGCCGCGGGCGGCACGCTTCGCACGGGCCGGCGCGCCACGCGGCACGCCGGTGCTGTTCGGGCAGGGGCTTCCGGCTCCGTTGCTCATTGCCCCCTCCGTCGTTAATTCATGGGCTGTGGAAATCAACGTTACCAGCATTCCACATGCGAGGACTCCCCGGTAGGGAGCATTCCGATACGCGTGCGCGGTGTCCAGCCACGCTCGCGCGCCGGTGAGGAGTCTGGCCGGATCCGAACAGGGCCCGGCCGAAGGGGAGTCGGACCGGACGCGGTGGCCCCGCGAACGGCAGCGGCGAGCCGCCGCCCCGCGCTCATCGCCCGGTGAGCACGGGACGGCGGCTCCTTCCCTGCCGCCCTCAGGGAGTCCGGCGCCCGCGGCTCACCGCTCGACGCTGGGCAGGACGGTGGCGCCGGGCGTCAGGACCCGGCGCACCGCGTAGGGGGCGCGGCGTTTGGCCCACAGCAGGACCTTGATCCGCTTGAGCGGGGTGAAGTTGTAGTAGCGGTCGGTCGGGTCGCCGAAGGCGAACAGCGGCGGGACGAACGAGGCGCGGCGCAATTGGCCGAAGATCCGCTCGGCCGCGTCGCCGGGCGCGAGCCGCTGGTCGGCGACCTGCCGCAGCAGCCGGTCCGCGTCGTCGAAGAGCGCGACGAACCCGGCGTACACCGGGAACCACAGGCCGGCGCCCCGGTGCCGGCCCAGCTCCCGCCACTGCCCCGGCACGCCGGCGCTGGCCAGGGCGTCGTTGCGGGCCCGCTTCAGGGAGAGGGCGGCGAACATCGAGTGCAGCAGCCACACCCGGCTGAAGGCGTTCCAGAGCCGGAAGTCGGTGGTCGCCGTGAGCGCGGTGCCGAGCAGGCGCTCGCTGTGCTCGATGAGGGAGGCCTGCAGGGACGCCAGACCGCTGAAACGGGCCTCGGACCAGTCGCCGTCCTCGTGTGCCGCGATGAGGTGGGCGGCCGCCGCGTGGACGAGCTCCGCGGTGAGCGTGACGTCACGGGAGAGCGTGAAGTCGCAGCGTACGGCGGAGCGGTCGAGGACGACGAAGCCGGGGCCGGTGGTCGCGGTGGCCGCGTACTGCCAGCCCTCCGCGCTCGTCCACGGGCGGACCACGGTCGCGGCCGCGAACTGCCAGGCCAGGTCCGGGAATTGGGCGACCAGGTGGTGGAAGTCCTCCTCCGCGGAGGCCGAGCCCTGCGGCCACAGCTTGGTGTCCAGGCTGACCGACACGCTGGTCAGGGCCTCCTCGCCGGTGCGCTCGGCGCCGAACGGCACGAGCTGGATCCAGCCGCCGGGGAAGACGACCTGGGTCGTGCCCCCCGTCCAGGGCGTGCTGCCGGCGCCCGGGTCGACGCGCCGCTCCAGCGGGCGTACACCCCGCAGGTGGGCGGTGAGCACACGGGAGGAGTGGCGCAGCGGGCGCAGGGCCGGGCCGGGGCCCAGGCGGGTCAGCATCGGGGCGTCGGGCCCGGACATGTCGACGACGAACTCGGCGGCGACGGCGGTCCCGTCGGCGAGCTCGACGGTGAAGTCGCCCGCCTCGCCGCGGACTTCGCTCAGCGCGGGGCGGTTGCGCGGGACCCGTGCCCCGTGGCCGACGGCGACGCGGTGCACCCAGGCGTCCACGTCCGGCCGGTACAGGTGCGACTCGCCGTGCTCGCTCGGGACGTTGAACTGGAGCACCTGGTGCGGGCGGACGCGGGCGCCGGGGCGGGCGTACACGAAGCCGATGCTCGACTTGAGCCCCGACGTCCGGCGCACCTGCTCGGGCAGCTGCCCGAAGTGCCCCAGCGCGGCCAGCTCCGGGACGCCGTAACGGCGCGCGAGCAGCTCGAAGACCTCGGCGGTGTACGGCACGGTCGTCTCACCGGCCGGGATCTCGGAGTCGTGCCGCGAGTCCACGAGCACGACGTCGACCCCGGCCCGGGCGAGAATCGCGGCGAGCATGGCACCACCGAGGTGGGCACCGAGGACGGCGACCTTGTGGCGGGGGATGCCGGGGGAGGGGGCGGTGGCGGCTGCTGCCAAGGGGGTGGGCGATGCCGATGAGGTCGCTGAGGAGGTGGCGCGGGGTGCCGTCGCCTGAGCGCCCGGTTGTGCCGCGGCCGCGTCGCCGGGCCGGGGCGTGATCGCCGTCGCGTCGGCCGACCGTGCCGTTTCGCTGGCCCGTGCCGTGTCGTGCGGCAGTGCCGAGCCGTGGGACCGGGCCGCGTCTGTCGGCGTGCCCGACGGCTCCTCCGGCTCGTCCGGGAGCGCCGACTCGGCGGCCCCCACGGCCTCCGCCCCGTCCAGCCAACTGCTGTTCGCGGCTGCGGGGTTGGCTTCCGCGGTTGCCGCGGCCGCCGGAAGGCTCGCCGAGGACCCCGCCACCGGTTCTCCAACGGGCGCCGATGCCGGAGCGGTTCCAGCCCCGGCCTCGGCTTGACCGCCGGCCGCGACTCCAAGCACCCCCTGCGTCACCTGAGCGCCCCGACGCCCCCGCAAGTCCTTGGGCGTCGCCGTGCGTCGCGGCTTCCGGGGTGCAGCCGTCGGCTCCGTCGCCGATGCAGGCGTCGGTGCCCCTTCGTTGCTGGGCATCGTCGGATCCTCCTTCTCGCTCACGCGGGCTTGTGGAGACGGGAGCGCAGGAAGCCGGCCAGGGCGCTGGCCACGACCGGGCCCGTGTCGGGGGCCGCTGAGCCGCGTTTGGCCCAGTGCATGGTGCGCAGCATCCGGGGCGGGTTGGGGTTGTAGAAGCGGTTGCCCGGGTCGTGCAGACCGAACGGCGGCGGGGCGTAGGCGTCGTCCTGGAGGAGGTCGAAGAGCTCGCCCGTGGCCCGGTCGGGGGTCATCAGGCCCGCCTCGACGTCCCGGCAGGCCGACCACGCCGCATCCGTGATCTTGTTGAAGCCGACGCTCGCCGGGAAGAGCGCCCCGGGGTGCGGCTGTGCCTCCAACTCCCGCCAGATCATGGGGTCGTTGGTGCGCTGGAAGCGGGTCAGGGCGTCCTGGGCGTTGAGCGTGCCGAGCACGGTGCCCAGAGCCCACATGCGAAACGTCGCGTTCCACATGCCGTAGTCGCGGAAGGAGGTGAAGGAGGAGGCGACGACGTCGTCGTGGGCCCGGACCAGGCCCTGCTGGAGGGTCTCCACGTGGGCGAAGCGCTCCGCCGAGAAGTCGTCGTCCCGGACGGCCTCGATCAGCCGCCAGGCAAGGGAGTTGACCACGTCCGTGGTGTTGGTCAGGCCGCGCGAGTACAGCGCGTCCACGAAGCCCGCGGCGTGCGAGGTCAGGCAGAAGCGGTCGCCCACCACCTGCTTGGAGGAGTACTGGAGACGTCCGGTGGACACCCAGGGCCGGGCCGCCTTCGCGTCCTTGAACTGCGGGGCGATGTCCGGGAACCGCTCCAGGAACCGTGCGAACTCCTGCTCCGGCGGCTCGTCCGTCTTCGGATGCCGGCGCGGGTCGAGCGTCAGACCCACGCTGCACAGCCGGTTGGTCGCGCCCTTGTGGTTGTCGAACGGGATGACCCACACCCAGCCGCCGTCGAAGATGTGGTGCAGCGTGCCCTGGTGCCAGGGGCTGGGGTTGTCGTGCGCGCGGGCGGCGGGGCAGTCGTCGTACGGACGCACCCCGATCATGTGCGTGAAGACGGTGCGCGAGTGGGTGCGCTGCTGCGGGACCTCGTCGCGCAGGCCGAACTTCCGCGCCAGCGGCGAGTTGTGGCCGCCGGCGTCCACGATGTAGCGGGCCCGGATGTCCGGCCCGTTCTCCACCGCGAGCGTCACGCCCGAGCCGTCGATGTCGACGTCGCTCACCCGCGTGTCGAGGCGGCCGGTGGAGCCGTACTTCAGCGCCACGTTGTACATGTAGGCGTCGACGTCCTGGCGGAACATGTGCGACTCGGTGGACAGCGCCACCGGGATCACGAACTGATTGATCTCGTGCGGGTCTTGAGACGCGCCTTCGCGGTGGTAGACGAAGCCGAAGTTGCGCTTCTGGCCGGAGTTGGACGACACCTTGGAGCGCATCGTGGAGAAGTGGCTCAGGTGCGCGATCTCCGGCACCCGGTAGCGGGCGGCGAGAATGCGCAGCATCACCGAGGTGTACGGGATCGTCGACTCGCCCACCGCGAACCGCGGGTGGGTGCCCGCGTCGATCAGGACGGTCTTCACGCCGTTGCGGGACAGGATGGCGGCGAGTACGGAACCGGCGATGCCGGCGCCCAGGACGGCGACGTCGAAGTCCGCCGGGCCGGACGCTCCGGACGCGGGCAGTGGCTGCATGATGCTCGTTCCTCCAGTGGTCGGGGCGGAAGGCCGGTCGGTCACGCCCGGGCGGCGGGCGCGGGGTGCTTCGCCTCGACCAGCTCCAGCAGATGGGCGCCCCAGTGGATGCCGGGGCAGGCGAAGAAGTCGCGGCTGCTGATCTCCAGGCGCAGATCGTCCCGGCAGCGGCTGATCAGCTCCATCACCATCAGGCTGTCGAGGCCCATGTCGGCGAGGCGGGTGTCCTCGGTGAGGGTGTCCAGCTCCATGCGCAGGATCGCGGAGAGCTGGACGCGGATGTACTCGTTGAGCTCGGCGAGCCGCTCGGCGTACGGGAGATCGATCAACTTCGCGGTCAGCGGCCCCAGTTCGGGGGCGGCGCCCGCCCCGCCGGCCGCGGGCGCGCTGCGGATCTCGGCGAGGATCGGCCGCTCCCGGCGCGCCTCCATCAGGTCCCGGAACAGCGCCCAGTCCGCCGCGCACACCGTGCGGTGCGCGACCCCGTCGGCGACAGCCTCGCCGAGCAGCTCCAGCGCGTGCTCCGGGTCCAGCTGGACGAGCCCGATGGAGCGCAGGAACGCCATCACCGAGTCGTCCGCGAGACCCGACCGCGCGCCCCACGGGCCCCAGCTGACGGTCGTGGCGGCCAGGCCCCGCAGCCTGCGGAAGTGCGCGAAGGAGTCCAGGAAGGCGTTGGCCGCCGAGTAACCGGCCAGGTGCTGCGAACCCCACACCGAGGCGATCGAGGAGAAGGACACGAACAGGTCGAGGTCCTGGTCGACGGTCGCGTTGTGCAGCGCCCAGGTGCCGTCGGCCTTGGGGCGCAGGCAGCGGTCGTACGTCTCCGGGTCGCTCTCCCGCAGGAACTGCGGCTCGGACAGCCCGGCCGCGTGTACGACACCCCGCAACGGCCGTCCGGCCAGCCCGAGTTGGTCGGTCAGCGAGCGCAGCGCGATCTCGTCGCAGACGTCGATCGCCTCGACCCGCACCTCCGCGCCCTGCGCCTCGATCCGCCGTACCCCGGCGATCTTCGCGGCCGTCGCGTCGTCCAGGTCGGGCGACTCCCAGCGGGAGCGGTCCGGCAGGCCCGTACGCCCGATGAGGACGACCGTGCCCGCGCCGGAGCGGGCGAGCCACTCGCCGACCAGCAGACCGAGGCTGCCGAGACCGCCGGTGACGAGATAGCTGCCGAGGTCGCTCAGCCGCAGCGGCGGGCGCTGCTCGGCCGGCGCGACCGGGACCAGGCGCGGCACCAGGGTCTCGCCGCCGCGCCGGGCCGTGAGGTCCTCGGCGCTCTCGGTGGCGAGCAGCGCGGCGATCTGCTCCGCCTCGTCCACCGCACCCCGCGGGTCCAGGTCCAGCAGGCCGCCCCACAACTCCGGGTGCTCCAGCGCGGCCACCTTCCCCAGACCCCACAACGGCCCGGCAGGCACGCACAGTTCACGCTGCCCGTCCCCGGTCCACTGGGCGCCCCGGGTCACCGCCCACACCCGGGTCGGCGCCTCCCGCTCCGCCAGCGTCCGCGCCACCGCGAGGAACACGTGCTCCACGCTCTCCCGGGCCAGCCGCACCGAGTCGGCGTCGAACCCGGACACCGGCAGCTCCAGCGCACCGAGCAGCACGACGTGCTCGTACGTCCCGTTCAGCTTCAGGGCGAGTACGGCCGTGTCGGCGGCGGCGTCCGAGCGGGTCACGTCGGCGCCGCGCAGCACCAGCTGCTTGGTGACGTCCTCGGCGAGGGCGCCGCCGCCCAGCAGCAGCACCCGCTCGCCGCGCAGGCTCCGGGTGGTGAAGCGCGCCGGGTCGGCCGGCCGCCACACCTCCTCCCACACCGTCTCCGCGTGCTCGGCGCGCTCCGGTTCTGGCGCGGCGGGCTCGGTCGACGGGCGCAGCTGTACGTCCCGCATGGCGATCAGCACGCTGCCGTCGGCGCCCAGGATCTCCAGGCCGCCGCGCAGCCCGCCCTCGCCGGGGGAGGGGGCGAGCCAGCCGTGGACGTAGCGGCGGGTGCCCGTCGGGACCGCGGTCGGCAGTGCGGCGGCGGTCTCCGGGGCGTGCTCCGACTGGCGCAGCAGGCCCAGCGTCAGGTCGAGCAGGGCCCCCCGGGGCAGCTTCTCGGCCTCCTGGTTGACCTCGGCGAGGACCTCGCCGGGGCCCTGGTAGACCTCGTTGACGACCGGTTCGGCCCAGGCCGGCACACTGATCCCGGCCGGGTCGGCCGGCACGCAGCGGGCCCGGATGGACTCCAGGTCGCCGCCCGTGTCGGTGGGCGGCCGGCGCACCAGCACCCCGCGGGCGTGCAGCCGCCAGCTGCCCGACTCCACGGACTCGACGCCCTGCCGCGAGAAGCACAGGAACAGCGAGCGGCCCTCGTCGTCCTGCGGCAGCACGTACACCCGTATCTTCGCCGGCCGGTGCTCCGGGTCGAGCAGCAGCGGCTCGCCCACCACGAACCGGTCCACCAGGCGGGGCTGCGCGCCGGGCAGCTTGGCCGCGCCGGCCAGCGCCCAGTTGCAGAACCCGCCCGCCGACACCTGGCGGCGGCCGTCCGGACCCGTCTGCACGAACACCTCGGACAGCTGGTCGAGTTGGGGTGAGAAGGTGGGTGGCCCGGACATCAGGTGGCCCTCGAAGAGCGCGCCCGGACCCTCGTCGGCGGACAGCGCGGACACCTCGCCGGACGGGTCGCCGTCGTTGAACCAGTAGCGCTCGCGCTGCCACGGGTAGCTGGGCATGGTGGTACGGCGGGGCTGCTCGGCGGCGTGCACCGCCTGCCAGTCGACGACGACACCCCGGTGGTGCAGCGCGCCCAGGGCCTGCCCGACGATGTGCGCGTCCTCGCGGTCCCGGCGCAGCGAAGGGATCCACGCCACCCCGTCCTCGGGCAGGCAGCGGGCGCCGAGCCCGAGCAGGACCGGGGCGGGGCCGAGCTCCAGGAAGGTGCGGCAGCCCGTCTCGTACAGGCGGGTGACGCCCTGGTAGAAGCGGACCGGCGCCAGCACGTGCTCCGACCAGTAGGCCGGGCGCAGCTGCTCGGGACCCCACTCGCGGCCCGTGACGTTCGAGATGATCGGATACTTAGGCTGATGGAACGTCAGACTCTCGGTGACGGAACGGAATTCGTCGAGCATCGGTGCCATCAGCGGGGAGTGGAAGGCGTGCGAGACGTTCAGCCGCCGGTGCTTGACGCCCCGCGCCGCGAGTACGCCGACCACCCGGCCGACCTCCTCCTCGGGCCCGGACAGGACGACGTCCGTCGGCCCGTTCACCGCGGCCACCGAGGTGCCGGGCAGCGGGCCCGCCTCCGCGAGCGCCGCGCGCACCGACTCCTCGTCGCAGACCAGGGTCTCCATCACGCCGCCCGCGGGCAGCGCCTCCATCAGCCGGGCCCGCGCGGTGACAAGGCGGGCCGCGTCCTGAAGCGAGTGCACCCCGGCCACGCAGGCCGCCGTGATCTCGCCGAGGCTGTGCCCGATCAGCGCGCCGGGCCGCACGCCCCACGCCTCCCACATCCGGGCCAGCGCGTACTCCACGGCGAACAGCGCGGGCTGCGTGAAGCCGGTGCGGTTGATCCGCTCACCGTCGCCGGCACCCGCGAGGACCGGGCCGAGAGGCTCGTCCAGATACTGGTCCAGGGCCGCCACGCACTCGGCGAGCGCCTTCGCGAACACCGGTTCCGCTGCGGCGAGTTCGGCCGCCATCCCGGCGTACTGCGAGCCCTGCCCGGTGAACAGCCAGCCCACCCGGCGCGCCTTGGCCCCGGCCGGACCGTGCACGGTCACCTGCTCGGCCCGCTCGCCCGCCGCGAACGCGGCCAGCCCGGCGGCGAGCTGTTCCCGGTCGCCGGTCACGCTCAGCCCGTGCTTCATCCGTGCGCGCCCGACATGCGTCGAGTAGCAGATGTCCGACAGGGTGCGCGGATCGGCCGCGCGCACCGGAGCCTCGTACGCCTGGGCCATCGCCCGCAGCGCCTCGGGGCTGTTGGCGCTCAGGGTCAGCAGGCCCACCTCGCGCGGTGTGCCCTCGCGGGGCGCGGGCCGGGGGGCCTCGCCGAGGACGGCGTGCGCGTTGGTGCCGCTCGCGCCGAAGCTGCTGACGCCGGCCAGGCGCGGGCCCTCGGGCCACGGCGTGTCGACGGTGGTGACCTTGACGTTCAGCAGGTCCCAAGGGATCTGCGGATTGGGGTCGTTGAGGTGCAGATGCCGCGGCAGCGTGTCGTGCTGGAGCGCCAGGACGACCTTGAGCATGCCCGCCGCGCCCGCCGCGGGCTCCAGGTGGCCGATGTTCGTCTTCACCGAACCCACCAGCAGGGGACGGTCGTCGGAGCGGTTCACACTGGTGATCGCGTTGAGCGCCTGCAACTCGATCGGGTCGCCCAGCTGGGTGCCGGTGCCGTGCGCCTCGACGTAGGAGAGGTCCTCGGCGGCGACCTCGGCGTTCTTCAGCGCCGAGGTGATGACGTTCTGCTGGGCGGCCGGGTTCGGCACCGTCAGACCGCTGCTGCGGCCGTCGTGCTCGGTCGCGACTCCCCGCACCACGGCCAGGATCCGGTCGCCCGCCGCCTCCGCGTCGCTCAGCCGCTTCAGCACGAACAGGGCACCGCCCTCGCCGCGCGCGTACCCGTCGGCGGACGCGTCGAAGGTCTTGCAGCGCCCGTCGGGCGACAGCGCCCGCAACTTGCTGACCAGCACGAACCCGTACGGCGACAGCATCAGGTTCACACCGCCCACCAGCGCGGTGTCGCACGCCCGCGAACGCAGGCTCAGCACCGCCTGCTCCAGCGCCACCAGCGAGGACGAGCAGGCCGTGTCGATCACCATGCTCGGGCCCTGGAAGCCGAACGTGTACGAGACCCGGCCGGCCAGGAAGCTCGGCTCGCCGATCAGCTGGTAGGCGTCGACGTCGGCCATCGCGCCCTTCTGCTGCCGCATCCGGACGTAGTCGCTCGTACTGGCGCCGAGGAAGACACCGACCCGGGAGCCCTCCAGCTCGGCGGGCGGCAGACAGGCGTTCTCCATGGCCTCCCAGGCCAGTTCGAGCACCAGGCGCTGCTGCGGGTCCATGCCCGCGGCCTCGCGCGGCGAGATGCCGAACACCGTCGGGTCGAAGGCGTCCACCGGGCCGTCGAGGAAGTTCCCGGAAAGGGTGTACGCCGTGCCCGGGTGGTCCGGGTCCGGGTGGTAGAAACCGGCGACGGAGTGCCGCTCCTCGGGGAACTGCGACGTCAGGGAGCGGCCTTCGGTCAGGGACTGCCAGAACTCCTCGGGGCTCGCGCCGCCCGGCAGCCGGCAGGACATGCCGATCACCGCGAGCGGCTGGGCCCGTTGCAGCTCCTGGACGCGGGCGCGCAGGCTGCGGATCGTGCCGAGCGAGTCCTTCAGCCGACCGCGCAGGACGTCCTGGCTCGGCTGCTCGGCGTGGCTCTTCGTCATCAGTTCTCCTCAAACCCGAAGTTCTGTGAGTCGGAGATCTCCGCCTCCAACTGGCGTAGCAGTTCGTCGTCGTCGAGATCGTCGAGGTCGTCCAGGGCCTCGGCAGTGACGGGTTCGGCGGTCCCGTCCGGCTCGCCCGCCCCCTCCGGTGCGTCGGCCGGATAGCCGAGGCGCTCCAGCAGATGGGCGGTGAGCGCGACGGCGGTCGGGTGCTCGAAGGCGACCGTCGAGGACAGCTCGACGTCCAGCTCGCGGGCGAGCCTCAGCCGCAGCGTCAGTGACATCACCGAGTCCATGCCGAGGTCGAAGAAGCCCTGGTCCGCGCGGAGTTCGTCCTCCGGCAGCCCGAGCACCGCGGCCACCTGACCGCACACCCAGTCCAGCGTCCGGTCCCGGCGCTGCTCGGGGTCGAGGGCGTCGAGGCCGGCCACGAACCCGGTGCCGTCCGCCCGCTGCGCACCGCCCAGCACCTCGGCGAACAGCCGCCGGTGCGGGGCGTCGGCGAGCGCGGTGCGGAACTGCTGCCAGTCGACGTCCGCGACCGCCCAGTGCACCGAGTCGTCCCACGCCAGCAGGTCGAGCGCGGCGACCAGGTCCTGCTCCTCCAGCGGGCCGATACCGCTCGTCTTCAGCAGTAACGTCGTCCGCTCGTCGAGGAGTTCACTGCCGGCCAGCGGCATCAGCTCCAGATGCGTGACCGGCAGCCCGGCGGCCCGGCGCCGCGCCGCGAGCGCGCGCAGCGACCAGTCGGAGGGCGCGGAGGCACCGGTGACGGCACCGCCCCACGTTCCGGGCACGGAACCGAGCAGCACGAACAGCCGCACGGGGTCCTTGGCGGTGAGCCGATGCAGAACCTCGGCGGTCTCCGCCCGGTTCAACTCGCCCCGCAGGACGGCCTCCGTGGTCTCCTCCAGCGGTACGGCGGCGCCGGGCGACCCCGCGCACACGACGGACGCGATTCCGCACTCGGCGCGCAACTCCTCGACCAGGGAGGCGAGTTCGGCGCGTGAACCGTGGGTGGCCGCGGCGCGGATCTCGACGCCGGCCTCGCGCCAGGCGGCGATGCGGTCGGGCGCGGTTCCCGCTGTGGAAACGGCCTCCGTGTCGACCAGGACGATGCGCCGGGCGCCCGCGCCGATCAGCCAGTCCACCGCGCACGGGGCCAGGGCGCCGCCCGCGCCGGTGACCAGGTGCCAGCGGTCGGCGGGGAGGGTCCTGCGGGCGGCACGCTGCGGAGGCGCGCCGCGCACCAGGGAGCCGACCTGGACCGCCGAGTGCTCGATCCGGACGTGCTCGTCGCCGGGCGCGCCCAGCAGCCGGGCCGCCAGGGTGCGCAGTTCCTCGGAGCTGCCGTGGGTGAGGTCGAGGTGTCCGCCCCACGCGTCCGGGCGGGTCATCGCCAGCGTGCGGCCGAGCCCGGCGTGCGCGCCCTGGTTCCCGTCGGGGTAGCCGGCGTGCCCGGTCGGCAGCAGTGCGTGCCGGGTGACCAGCCAGAGGCGGGCCGTCGGGCCCTCCGCCTCGGCCAGCGCGGCGGTCAGCGCGACCGTCGTGTGCCAGCCGGCCGGACGCGAGTCGAGGTCCTCCAGGGGCCACAAGTCGCAGATACCGGTGGTGGGTTCGTTGGCGTGGACGGCGAGGAGGGTGTTCCAGGCGTCGCGGTCGGTGGGGTCGAGGGTGAGGTCGCGCGGGCCGCCGCCGGACGTGACGGCCGCCCGAGAACGCACCCGGCGTACATCGCAGCCCGCCGCCCGCAGCTGCTCGGCCACCGCTCCGGCCAGGTGCTCCGTGTCGCCGCACACCAGCCAGCGGGTCGCGGGCGGGGCGGAGCCGTCCTCTTCGCCGGATGCCGACCGCTGCCCGGCCGGCGTCCACACCATCCGGTACAGCAGGCTCTCCAACCGGTCCCGCCCCGCGTCCGCGGCCACCGGCGCCTCGGGGGCGGCCACCCGCAGCCCCGCCAGCTCCAGCACGGCCCGGCCGGCCGCGTCGAACACCGTCAGATCAGCCTCCGGCGCCCCGTCGGCACCGGCCCGCACCGGCCCACGAAGCAGTCGTACGGTGCCGTCGACCGCGGCCTTGACCCGCACCGACCCGATGCTCGCGACGCGCGGTTCGGCCGCCCGTTCGGAGGCGCCGTCGGCGGTCAACCACAGGGCCAGCCGCAGCAGTTCGGCGGGCAGCCGGTGCCGCGCCGCCGCGTCCGGCATCCGCACGGTGACCTCGGCCAGGCCCCGGCCACTGCCCGCCGACTCCACCCCGAGCGTGGGGAAGGCTTCGGCGAGCGTGGCCCGGAGGGGCTCGTCGTCGGCGAGGGGACCGGGGGTGCGGGTGAGGGCCGAGTCGGGTCGGGCCTCGGCCTGCCCGGCAGGGCGCGCGGCGATATCGTCCGAGGGCGTGGCGGTCGCGTCTGCGGCGACCTCTTGCCGGGCCGCCGGGCCCGCGGTGGCTCCGGGTGTGGTGGTCGCGTCCGTGGAGATCCCGTCCGTGGCGATCGTGCGCGCGGTGATCCCGTGCGTCGCCGCCAGGTCAGCCGAGCTCACCGCCGTATCGGAGCCGCCCGTGCTGAAGTCCTCCGCGGCTCCCACCGTCGCGCTCAGCGCCGCGTCGAGCGGTGCGTCCTCCGCGAGCGAGCGCAGGACCAGCGTGGACCCGCGGGTGTCGGCCACAGCCTGCAGCGTCGCGCGGTGCTCGGCGTCCGTGCGGGGCGGGGTGCCGAAACGTACGTCGCTCAGGGTCGGCGTCGCCGAGCCGGTGGCCGCGGCCGTCGCGAGGGCCGCCTCCAGGAGGGCCGGCGCCGACACCGTCGTACGAGAGCCCTCGCCCGTCGTCTGCCAGGGGCTGCGCGTGCCGTCGACCGTCACCGGGACCAGCGCCGTCCAGGGGGAGTTCGCCGGGCGGACCGGGGGACCGACCAGCGTGCCCGTCGCGGACGTGCGGTCCACCGGCAGGTCCGGGAGGCGATGCTCCCTGCGCTGCCAGGGGTAGTGGGGAACGTCCACCACGCTGCGGCCGGGCCCCGCGAACGCGGCCCAGTCGACCGGCACCCCGTGCGCGTGCAGCGCGCCGAGCGTGGCCAGCAGCGCGCCCACCTCGTCCTCGTCGCGGACCAGCGAGGGCAGCACCGGCGGACGGCCCGCGCCCGCCGCGGCCAGGGACTCCTCGGTGCCGGAGACCAGCACCGGATGCGGCGACACCTCGACGAACACCCGGTCCGCGGCGTCCTCGACCGCGCTCACCGCGTCCTGGAAGAGGACCGTGTCCCGCAGGTTGCGGCCCCAGTAGGAGGCGTCCAGGTCGAGGCCGGACACCTCGCCGCCCATCACCCCCGAATACAGCGGGATCCGGGCCTCGGTGGGCGTGAGGTGCGCGAGGCCGGACACCAGGCGCTCGCGCAGCGGTTCCATCAGGGGCGAGTGCGGGGCCACGGGGACCTTGACCCGGCGGACGAAGACGTTCGCCTCGGCCAGTTCCTCCGTCAGCTCCTCCAGCGCGTCCACGTCACCGGCGACCACCGTGGTGCGCGGCCCGTTGATCGTGGCGATGCCCAACTTGTCCTCGTACAGCACCAGATAGGGCGCGAGCTCCTCGCGGCCGAGCCCGACCACGACCGAACCGCCGGTGCCGACCAGCGTGTCCAGCAGCCGCGAGCGCAGGCAGAGGATCTCCGCGGCCTGCGCCAGCGTCAGCGCCCCGGCCGCCCAGGCCGCGGCGACCTCGCCCATGCTGTGCCCGACCACCGCGGCCGGCTCGACACCCCAGCTGCGCCACAACTCGACCAGCCCCACCTGCACGGTGAAGATCAGCTCCTGCGGGATGCCCTCGTCGAAGGGCCGGCTGTCCGGCTCCCCACGCAGCGAGGCCAGCGGCGACCAGGCGATCCACTTGCGCATCTCCTCCTCGCAGGCCAGCACCGCGTCACGGAACACCGGTTCGCTGTCGAGGAGTTGACGGCCCATGCCGGTCCACTGGGAGCCGAAGCCGGAGAACACGAACACACAGGAACGGGGGGCGTCGGCGGTCCCGGTGAGCACACCGGGGTGCTCGTTGCCCTTGGCCAGGGCGCGCAGGGCCGAACGGACCGAGACCACGTCCCGGCCGACGGCGACCGCACGGTGGTCGAGGTGACTGCGGCGCGCGCCGGCGGTGTACGCCAGGTCGGCGAGCGCGTGCGCGTCGGCCGACTCCAGGAGGTCCAGGTACTGGCGGGCCGCGGCGGGCAGAGCCGACTCGTGGGCCGTGGAGAGGGGCAGGGCGAAACGGGCCGGAGGCGCCTCCTGTCGGGCCGTTTCCACAGGTGCTTCAGGTACTTCAGGTGCTTCGGCGACCAGGATGTGCGCGTTCGTGCCGGTGAAGCCGAAGGAACTGACGCCCGCGATCCGGCGACGGCCGGACTCGGGCCAGCCGTCCTCGCCCTCGGCCAGCGCCAACCCCAGTTGCTCCCACGGGACTTGGGGTGTCGGTCGGGTCGTGACGCCGACGTGCCGCGGGATCCGCCCGTGGTGCACCGCCAGGACCGCCTTGATCAGTCCGGCCATGCCCGCGGACGCCTCCAGGTGCCCGATGTTGGGCTTGGCGGAGCCGACCAGCAGCGGGGCGACGCCGTCGG
Organism: Streptomyces cylindrosporus; assembly: GCF_022698165.1. Lineage (GTDB taxonomy): Bacteria > Actinomycetota > Actinomycetes > Streptomycetales > Streptomycetaceae > Streptomyces > Streptomyces cylindrosporus. Next base: position 924,432 of record NZ_JALDAY010000002.1, on the reverse strand, counting down.
CGCCCTGCGGTCGCAACGACTGGGCCAGCGCCCGCAGTTCGATCGGGTCGCCGAGCGGCGTGCCGGTACCGTGCGCCTCCGCGTAACCGACCTCCGGCCCGCTCAACCCGGCCTGCTCCAGGGCCTGTTGGATCAGCGCGCGCTGCGCCGTCCCGTTCGGCACGGTCAGCCCGCTGCTCGCGCCGTCCTGGTTCACCGCGCTGCCGGGCAGCACGGCGTACACCCGGTCGCCGTCGGCCAGCGCGGCCGACAGCCGCTTCAGTACGACCGCGCCGGAGCCCTCGCCGCGCAGATAGCCGTCGGCGGCCTCGTCGAAGGTGCGGCACTGGCCGGACGGGGACAGGGCGCCGCCGGCCGACACCGAGACCGGGATGACCGGGCTGAGGATGACGTTGACGCCGCCGGCCACCGCGAGGTCGCTCTCGCCGGAGCGCAGGCTCTGGATCGCCAGGTGCACCGCGGTGAGCGAGGAGGAGCACGCGGTGTCCACCGCCATGCTGGGGCCGGTCAGGCCGAGGAAGTACGACAGCCGTCCGGCGGCCCCGGCGAAGGAGTTGCCGGTGCCGTAGTAGAGGTCGACGTCCTGGAGGCGGTTCGCGACCTGCTGGGAGTGGTCGGAGCTGTTCATCCCGACGAAGACGCCGGTCGCCGAACCGCGCAGCCGGTCCCGGGTCGCCCCGGCGTCCTCCAGCGCCTCGTAGGCGACCTCCAGGAAGAGCCGGTGCTGCGGGTCGAGGCTGCGGGCCTCGCGCGGGGAGACCCGGAAGAAGGCCGCGTCGAAACCGCGGACGTCGTCGAGATAGCCGCCGCGCAGGGAGGTGATCGTGCCGGGCGTCCAGGGGCCGTCGGCCAGGAAGGCCTGCCCGTCCCACCGGTCGGAGGGCACGTCCCGGATGACGACGCGGCCGTCCAGCAGCAGCTGCCAGTAGTCGCCGACGGAGGGGCTGCCGGGGAAACGGCAGCTCATGCCGACGACGGCTATGGGGTCGTCGGCGGGGGAGGGGGCGGGCGCGGACTCGGCCAACGGGGGCTGGGACACGGCGAGTTCGGCGCCCGGAGCCGCCTCGGCCGAGGACGGCGTCTCCTCGGCGCCGCCGGCCGCCTCCCGCTCCGCCACCTGCGGCAGCAGATGGTCCACCAGCTCGTCCAGGCACGGCCGTTCGAACGGCGTGGACAGCGGTATGTCCAGGCCGAGTTCCAGGCCGAGCCGGTCCACGAACTCCACGATGGTCAGGGAGTCGAGTCCGAGGTCGGCGAAGCCGCGCCGCGGCGGGATGCGCCGGCCGGGATCCTGCCCGAGCACCCCGGCGAGCACCTCGGAGGTGCGCCGCATGAGCGACCTGCGCAACCGGTCGGTACCGCCCACGGGTGAGTTGTCCGCCGCCGCCCCGCTCCGCCTCCTCGCGGTGGCGGCGGCGGACTGATCGACTTCCCGGTCGGCCCCGAGGGGGGTGGTGGCCGTGGCCGGGGAGTCACCGGCGGAGGGGGGAAGCTCCGCCGGAGTCGTGAGTCCTGCTCCTGCGACGACCGGAGTCGTGAGGTCCGCTCCGGCGACGACCGGTGCCGCGTCGTCGGCCAGGTCCAGCTGCCGGGCCGGCCCCACCGGCCTGCCCGACTCGTCGATCAGCTGCACCGCCAGCCGAGCCGCCCGCACGCCCGTCTCCGGCCGCGCCCCCGGCGCGTACTGCATGCCGGGCGTCACCTCCGGCAGCCAGAACGACTCGTGCTGCCAGGGGTGCCGGGGCAGGTCGGTCAGCCGCCCCGGCAGCAGCTCGTCCCAGCGGACGTCCGCGCCCGCGCAGTGCAGCTCGGCGAGGGCGGCGAGCAGGGTCGCGCCGCCGTCGGTGTCCCGGCGCAGCGAGCCGACCGCGACGCCCTGCCGACGCAGGGCGGCGAGACCGTCGTTCAGCGGTCGTACGAGCGTCGGGTGCGGGCCGATCTCGACGAAGTCGGCGCCCTGGCTCGCGATCAGGTTCCTGACGGCGGGCCAGAAACGCACCGGGCGCAGCACGTTGGCCGCCCAGTAGTCCGCGTCCAGGACGGCCGGCGGCTCGTCCGGCGAGACCGTGGAGACGAAGGCGTCCGGGCGCGGGCTCGGCCTCAAGTCGGCCAGCTCCGCGCGGAGTTGCTCGGCGTACGGGGCCATCGCCGGGCTGTGGAAGGCGTAGTCGCCCGGTACGAAGCGGGCCGAGACCGACCGCTCGCGCAGCAGCGCGGCGATGGCCGTGAGGTCCTCCTCCGACCCGGCGAGCACGGTGGCGGCCGGTCCGTTGACCGTCGCGACGGTGACCGCCCGCCCGGTCCCGGCCGCGGCCTGCACCGCGTCCTCCTCCGGCAGCGCCACCGCCAGCATCCGCCCGGTGCCCGCGGCCGCGCTCATGATGCGCCCGCGGCGCACCGCGAGGTCCAGCGCGGTGGGCAGGTCGAGCGCGCCGGTGAAGCAGGCCGCGGAGATCTCCCCGAGGCTGTGCCCGATCACGTCGGTCGGCTCCACGCCCCGCGCCCGCCAGACCTCGGCGAGCGCCAACTGGAGGGCGACGACAGCGGGTTGGGCCAGCTCGGTGGCCGCGAGGTCGCTCTCCCCGAGCAGGGCGCGCAGCCCCGGCAGCCCGGCCGCGCGCAACACCTCGTCGCTGCGCTCGAAGGAGGCCGCGGCGACCGGCTCCCGGTCCCACAGGTCCAGGCCCATGCCGCGCCACTGCGAGCCCTGCCCGGAGAAGACGAACACCGTCCGGTGCCGGCGCCGCGGCTCGGCCGTACCGGTGACGGTCCGCTCGTCGGGCTCGCCCTGCGCCAACTCCCGCAGAGAAGCCAGCAGTTCGTCTGCGTCGGCGCCGATCACGGTGGCGCGCGCCTCGTGGTGGGAGCGCCGTACCGCAGCGGTGTGCAGGAAGTCGGGCAGCGGCGGACGGTCCTCGGTGTCCAGCGCGTCGGCGAGGTCCCTGGCCCGCTCCTGGAGCGCCTGCTCACTGGACCCGGACAGCAACAGCACCTGGGGGCCCGGCAGTTGGGGCACGGTCGGCTCGGTCTCGGCGGCCGGGGCGGAGAGCAGAAGGTGCGCGTTGGTGCCGCTGAGCCCGAAGGCGCTCACGCCGAACAGCGTCTCCTCGGTGGCGCCGTCGACCGGCACGGGCTCGGCGGAGATGCTGAGCGGCCCGTCGCCCCAGGGGATCGCCGGGTTGGGCGTGCCCAGGTGCAGCTGCGGCGGGACCAGCCGGTGCCGTGCCGTCAGCGCGGTCTTGATGAGCGCCGCCACGCCCGCCGCGGCGTCCGTGTGCCCGAAGTTGGCCTTGTGCGAGCCGATGTGCAGCCTGCCCTCGCGGCCGGGCCCGAAGACCTGCTGGAGCGCGTACGCCTCGATCGGGTCGCCGAGCGGGGTGCCGGTGCCGTGGGTCTCCACGAAGGCGACCTGCTCCGGCGTGGCACCTGCCCGCGCGAGCGCGTCCCGCAGCAGGGCCTCCTGCGCGCCGGCGTTCGGCACGGTCAGGCCGGCGCTGCGCCCGTCGTGGTTGAAGGCGCTGCCCCGGATCACCGCGAGCACCCGGTCGCCGTCGGCGAGGGCGTCGTCGAGCCGCTTCAGGACGACGACACCGCAGCCCTCACCCCGTACGATCCCGTCGGCCGCGGCCGAGAACGGCTTGCAGCGGCCCGTGGGGGACAGGGCCTGCACCTTGCTCATGAAGATGGACAGCTCGGGGGCGGCCAGGATGTTGACGCCGCCCGCGAGCGCGGTGTCGGCCTCGCCGCTGGCCAGGCTGCGGCAGGCCAGGTGGACCGCGACCAGGGAGGAGGAGCAGGCGGTGTTCACGGCGAGCGCCGGGCCGTGCAGGCCCAGGGTGTAGGCGACCCGGCCGGGCGCGAAGCTGAACTCCTTGCCGCTCGCGTAGTACGGGTCGATGGCCTGCACACCGCGCGTCTTGGAGTGCAGCAGCGTGTAGTCCATGCCGAGCATGCCGAAGAACACGCCGGTGCGGGACCCGGCGAGGTGCGGTTTCGTCAGTCCCGCGTGCTCCAGGGCCTCCCAGGAGACCTCCAGCAGGAGCCGCTGCTGCGGGTCCATCTCGCGGGCCTCGCGGAAGGAGATGCCGAAGAAGTCCGCGTCGAACTCGTCGAGTCCGGGCAGCACTCCGGCCCAGCGGCAGTAGCCGGTGCCGGGCGCGGCGCCGTCCTCGCTGATGTACTCGGGGCCCCACCGCTCGGGCGGGATCTCCCCGATGACGTCGACGCCGTCGCGCAGCACGCGCCAGAACGACTCGGGATCGACCACACCGCCCGGGTAACGGCACCCGATGCCGACGAGAGCGATGGCCGGGTCGGTACTGGCTGCGTTGCGGGCGGGCATGGATCCCCCTTGTTCCGGAGCGAACGGGCGAACGGTCGGGTCGTGGTGAGGAGTTGGCGAAGGGGAGAGAGGGGAGAGAGGGGAGGGGCCGGGTGGCGCGGGGTGCGCGCCGCGCCACCCGGTGCGGGCCGTACGGCCGTACCGGCTAGAACTTGGCCGCGGCCGACGGTGCCTTGAGCGTGCCCAGGTACTTGTGCCAGAGGTGGGTCGGGTCGTTCTCCACCGCCTCGACGATGTCCCGCATCGCCGCGAGGGCCTTGGGCTCACCGTCGTACACGTCGCCCTGGAGCATCTTCAGGACGTCCAGGCGGTAGCGCGGGTCCTGGACGAACGCCGTGAACAGGATGTTCAGGCGGTAGTAGATCGAGATGAACTCGTACCAGTTGTTGACCGCGCCGCGGAGCGTGTTGACGTACCCGTCGAAGCGCTCCTTGCGGAAGTCGCCGGCCTTGTGGGCGGCGATGATGTCCGCGGCGGCGAGGCGCGCGCTGTTGAGCGCGACGCTGACGCCGCTGGAGAAGATCGGGTCCACGAAGCGGGCCGCGTCACCGATCATCACGAGCGAGTCGTCGGCGATCTTGGTGAGGGCGTAGCTGTAGTCGCCCTCGGCCTTGAAGTCCTTGACCCGCTTGGCGTTCTTCAGGGCGTCCTGGAGGGCCGGGCGGCTGCCGATGGTGTCCCAGAAGAAGGTCTCCAGGTCGTTCTTGGCCTCCTTGAACCGGGCCTTCTGGGTCACGACACCTATGGAGGTGATGGTGTCGGTGATCGGGATCTGCCACACCCAGGTGTCCTCCAGCGGGAGGAAGTGGATGAAGATGTAGTCCGCCTGGTCCTTGTCGACCGCGAGCGCCTTGCGGTCGAAGTCGTCGAACCAGGTGTGCACCGCGTACTGGTTGAAGACCGGGTCCGGCTCCTTGACCTTGAGCTGGTTGCCCATCATCGTGCGGCGGCCGCTGGCGTCGATCACCATGCGCACCGGCACGCCGACCGGCTGGTTGCCGACCTTGGCCTGGATGATGGGGCGGTCGCGGTCGGTGAAGTCGACGCGGTTGACGCGGACGCCGTGGTAGACCTTCGCGCCCAGGCTCTCGGCGTGCTGCAGCAGGATCTGGTCGAACTTGCCGCGGTCCACGTGGAAGGTGTGGTCCCGGTCGACGCCGGCCTGGTCGCGCTCGCTGAACAGCACCTCGGCGGCGCGGAAGTCGTGGTGCAGGCCGGTGAAGCCCATGTGGTCGATGTCCCGGTCCTCCGCGGAGGTCCAGGCGGCGCCGTACTTCTTGGGGAAGCCCGCGGCCTCGACCTTCTCCATCGCGCCGGTCTCGATCAGCACCGGGGTGGTGGCCGGCACCAGGGACTCGCCGACGTGCTCGCGCGGAAAGGTCTCCGACTCGAAGACCACCACCGACAGGCCCTCCTTGGCGAGGTAGGAGGCGGCGGTGGAACCGGCCGGGCCGCCACCGATGATGCCGATGTCGTAGTCGTAGGACGCCTGGTTCTCGGATGCCTCGGACAAGGTGTTCTCCTGTCGTGATGTGGTGTCGGGCGGTGTGCCGCGGCGGCCGCGCAGCGCGTGCCGGCCGTACGCGCGCGGGTCAGCGGAGGGTCAGAACCAGGTCCGTGATGCTGTCCAGGTTCTGGAAGTTGGTGCCGGTCAGCTCGGTCGGCGGGATGTTGGTCCCCAGCTCGTCCCGGATGTAGGTGAGCAGCTGGGCCGTGTTCATCGAGGTGAGAATCCCCCACTCCAGGAGCGGGGTGTCCGGCGCGAGGCCCTGCGGGTCGGGCTCGGAGAGCAGCCGTTCCTGGACGAACTCGGTGAGCTGGGTGAGCAGTTCTTCGCGGTCACTGGCCACGCCGTGCCTCCGATTATTTCAACGCCTGATGATGTCATTTCCTGATGAACTCTACTAGTGTTGAGTTCTGCGTCAAGGGGCCAACTGCGAGTGATCAACCCGAGGTTGGAGGGGTGATGAGTGCGGTGAGGTACGGCGTGACAGGGGGCCCGCCACCCGGCGAGGTGCATGTCTGGGTGGTCCCCGAGCCGCCACCAGGACCCCGCCGGGAGGCGCTCGTGAACCGCTGCGCCGGGCTGCTGTCACCCGAGGAACGGCGGCGCTGGGGCCGTATCGTGCCGGGCTCGCGGGCGCTGTACGCGTGCTCGCACGCGGCGCTGCGGGCGGTGACCGCGCTCTACGGCGGCCGACCGGTGTCCCAAGTCACCTTTGTCGCGGGGAAGTTCGGCAAGCCATACGTGTCCGGCGACCCCGGCCTGCGGATCAGCCTCTCCCACACGGAGGGGCTGGCCCTGGTCGCGGTGAGCCGGGACGGGCCGGTGGGCGTCGACGTGGAACGAGTACGACCCCTGCGGGACCCTGCGGGGCTGCGCCGACAGATGCTTTCGCCTTGGGAGGCGGCGGGGTGGGCGGAGGGTGGTCCGCGTGGGGGTGGAGGTGGCTTGCCCGACGGTACGGCAGGGGCCCTGCACGATGGCCTGTTCACGCGGTGGGCCTGCAAGGAGGCGGTCCTGAAGGCGCTGGGCAGTGGCCTCGCGGGTGACCTCACGGCGGTGTGGGTGGCACCGGGGGAGCGGCGCGTCGGCCCGGTGCGGCTGCACCGGGTGCCGGGTGGCGCTTCGCGCGCCTGGGGGCTGCAACTCATCGACGTCGGGCCGGAGTTCAGGGCGGCGGTGGCGGTCGCGGGTGGGGGAGAGGTGGTACGGGTCCTGGGGGCGCCCCGGGTCACGGGGCTCGCGCACACGAGCGCGGGGCCCCACCCGGTGGCCGCCACGACCAGCGCCCCACACCGGCCGACCCCCACGACGCGCCGCCCCACCGGCCCGGCACCGCTCATCCCGGCCGGCTCGCACGCGGGGGCCTGACCATGCCCCGCCACGCCACCACGCCGAGGACACACCGGCCCATGCGCGTGCGTGGCCCCGACTGCCCCCGTCGATCCACCCGCTCGAAGGCCCGCCCCTCGCACTCCACCCGCTCGAAGCTCGGCCCCATGCACTTACCTGCGACCCCCTGACCCTCAATCCCACCACCCCGCGCCGACCTGCATCCCCTCGCCGTCGGCGCGCCCATCCGAAGGAGACCCGTATGTCCCTCAGCTCGCCCGGACCGACCACCTCCACCTTCTCCTCGGCCGCCGACCCCGCCGGTGCGCCCGCCCTGCTCTGTCTGCCGCATGCTGGTGGCGCCGCGCGAGCCTTCGCGGCGTTGCGGGAGTCCGTGGGCGGTGCCGCCCGTACCGTGCTGCTCGAACTGCCCGGGCACGGGACCCGGATGACCGAACCCGTTCGCGACGACTTCGGCGACGTACTCGACGACCTGGTCCGGGCCTCCGCCCCGCACACCACCGGCCGTTACGTGCTGCTCGGCCACAGCATGGGCGCCGCCTTCGCCTATGAACTCGGGCGGCACTGGGCCGCGTTGGGCCGCCCGCCCGCCGCCGTGCTCGTCGTCGGTCGCAACGGGCCCACCGCCCGCCGGCCCTTCCCGGACATCCACCGGCTCGCCGTCCCCGCGTTCCTCGACGCCGTGCGCCGGCTCGGCGGCACTCCGCCGCAGCTCTTCGAACGGCCCGAGCTGATCGAGCTGTTCACCCCGGTGCTGCGCGCCGACTTCACCCTCTCCGAGACGTACGAGGCCCTGCCCGGACCGCCGCTCGCCTGCCCGCTGTGGGTGAGCGCGGGCACGGACGACCCGATGGTCGACGACGCGGGCCTGCGCGACTGGGAGAACCACGGGTCGGGCGACGTACGGATCGAGTGGCTGCCCGGCGGGCACTTCCTGCTCGACGACCCGGCGTTCCACGCCTATGTCGCAGGCGTGCTGCGGGCCCTGCCGCTGGCCGCCGCCCGCTGACGCAGAACAGTGCTATGTCACATACCACTGCAGTGGTATGTGACATAGCACTGTCCGTACGCCCGCCTCAGGCCGCCGGCGTGGCCGCCGTAAGCTCCGAGAACCGCGCCCTCCAGTACGCCAGCGGCGTGTGCACCGTGCTCACGTCGCCGTGGACCAGCCGGCCGACCAGGATCTGGTGGTCGCCCGCCAGATAGCTGCTGGTCAGAATGCACTCGGCGGTCGCCACGGTGGCGTGCAGCACCGGCGCGGCGATCCGCTTGCCCTGGGTCCAGGGGACCCCCTCGAAGCGCTCCGGCACCGGTGAGGCGAAGGTCTTGGCGACGTCCGCCATCCCGGAGGACAGGAAGTTCACCGCGAAGACCGAGCTCTCGTGGATGGCCTCCAGGGTGGCGCTGGGATGCTTCACGCAGACCAGGAGCAGCGGCGGCGAGGCCGACACGCTGCACACCGCGCTGCACGTCAGACCGCGCGGCTCGCCCTCTGCGGTGATGCTGGTGACCACGCTCACCCCGGTCGGCAGCGAACCCATCACCGAACGGAAGGTGTTCAGGTCCACCTGGTCCAACAGGCCCTCCATGGGCTCCAGTTGCTCAGTCATCGGCAGTGATCCGATCCAGTAGGGCCTGACGGTCCGTCTTGCCGTTGGCGGTCAGCGGGAGTTCGTCGACGATGTGTACCGCGTCGACCACCATGTAGAGCGGGAGGCGGTCCGCGCAGTCCCGCTTGAGCTCCAGCAGGCCGGGCGGCCTGGGGCCGTCCGGCACCACCACGGCGTGGATCCTGGCGTCCAGTCCGCTGCCCACGACCACGCAGGACGCGGCGGCCACCTTCGGGTGCGCGGCGACCACGGACTCGACGTCGCCGAGCTCGATCCGGTGCCCGCGCACCTTCACCATCTGGTCTCGCCGGCCGACGTACTCCAGCATCCCGTCGGGGCCCATCCGGCCGATGTCGCCGGTGAAGTAGGGGCCCTGCTGAGGCTCGCGGCCCCAGTAGCCGAGCATCACCGTGGGACCGGCGACCACGATCTCGCCCTCGCGGGCACGCGGCGGATGGATCCGGATCCGGTCCCCGGAGGCCGGTGCGCCGATCGGCAGCGCGCGGGTGGAGCCGAGATCGCGTTCGGTGACCTCGTAACTGGTGCAGACGTTGGTCTCGGTCGGGCCGTACCAGTTGAACATCCGCACGTCCGGCCAGGCCTTGCGCAGCTCGTGCACCTGCTGGATCGGGAAGGGCTCGCCCGCGAAGATGCACACCCGCAGCGCCTCGGGCGGGTCGCCCGCGAGCAGGTCGCCGCGCTGCATCATCAGGATCAGCGCCGAGGGCACCGAGTACCAGACGCTGATCCGCTGCTCGCGCAGCAGCGTGCCGAGCTGGGCGGGGTCGTAGGCGAGTCCCTCCGGGATCAGGAAGACGGAGGCGCCCGCCTTGAAGGCGGCGTAGAGGTCGAAGACGGAGAGGTCGAAGTTGAAGGGGGCGTGGTTGGAGAGCCGGTCGGAGGCGGTGACCCCGGTCTCGGCGACCGCCCAGTCGACGAAGGCCAGCGCGTTGCGGTGGCTGATGCACACGCCCTTGGGCTCGCCCGTGGAACCGGAGGTGTAGAGGATGTACGCCGGGTCGTCCGGCTCGTTCTCGTGCACCGGCGGCGCGTCCGCCGCGGGCGCCTCCTGGCGTACGTCGTCGAAGGCGGCCAGCGGCAGCTCGCCGGGCCAGTCGGTGTCGGTGGCCCGCCGGATGCCGTCGGCGTCGGCCACCACCAGGGCCGGGCCGCAGCCCGCGGCGATACGGCGCACCCGCGCGGCGGGGTTGTTGGCGCTGACCGGGACGTAGACCGCGCCGACGCGCAGCGCGCCCTGCATGAGGGCCACGGCGTCGACGCTCTTGTGGGTCCACAGCACCACCCGGTCGCCGGGCCGCACTCCGCGCCGGTGCAGGGCGGCGGCGTACCGGTCGGCGAGTTCGTCGAGTTCCCGGTAGCTGTGCACCCCTTGGGAGGTGCGCACGGCCGGCGCGTCCGGGGCGCGCCGGGCCGAGTCGATGACGAGTCGGTGGAGCCTCACAGCCCTATCTCCTTCACTATCAGTTGTCGCTGGATGTCCGAGGTTCCGGAGAAGATCGTGCTGGGCACGGCGTCCCGGAGCGCGGCCTCGATGCCGTCCTCGCGCAGGTAGCCGCGCCCGCCGAAGATCCGGACCGCGTCGGCGGCCGAGGCCAGCACCCCTTCGGAGACGGCGAGTTTCGACAGCGCGATCTCCAGCACGGACGGCTCGCCCTGGTCCATCGACCAGCAGGCGCGGTACAGCAGCAGCCGGGCGCCCTCCAGGCGCACCTTGATGTCGGCGATGCGGTTGGACACCGACTGGAACTCGCCGATCCGGCGCCCGAACTGCCGCCGCTGCCTGGCGTGCGCGACGCACTGCTCCAACAGCCGGTCCAGGAGCCCGAGATAGAGGGCGAAGAGGCAGGCGCGCTCCCAGCCCATGGAGTGCTGGAAGATCGCCGCGCCCGCGCCGACCCCGCCGAGCACCTGTGCCTCGGGCACGAAGCAGTCCTCGAAGGTGACGGCCCCGGCCGGGCAGGAGTGCATGCCCATCTTCTCGTACGGCGCTCCGACCACGACCCCTTCGGCGCCGCGGTCGACGACGAAGCCGGTCACGCCGAGGAAGCCGGCCTTCGGGTTCACGGTCCCGTACGTGACGTACACGTCGGCCGCCGGACCGTTGCTGACGAAGCTCTTGGTGCCGTTGAGGAGGTATCCGCCGTCGACGGCGGTCGCGATCATGCCGAGCCGCGAGGAGTCCGAGCCGGCCTCGGGCTCCGTCATCGCGTTTCCGGCGATCAGCCGGCCGGCGGCCAGCTCGGGCAGCAGCCGGCGTTTGGTCTCCGGGGTGCCGAACGCGGCGATCGGCACCGCGCAGGCGAAGGTGTGCGCCGCCGCGCCGAACACCAGCCCGGTGTCGGCGCAGCCGCGGCCCACCGCCTCCACCACGCGGGCGGTGTCGAGGGCGCCGAGGCCCTGTCCGCCGTACTCCTCGGGCAGACAGGCCCCGAGAAGGCCGATCTCGCCGAGCAGCAGCCAGTCCTTGCGGCTGTAGAACCCGCTGCCGGGCGGCGTGGGGAAGGCGGCACGGGTGGCCGTCAACACGTCGTCGTAGCGGGCCTGTTGCTCTTCGTTCCAGCCGAACTCCACATCTTCTCCTGGGGTACGGGGAAGGGGGCGCCCTCCCGTCGGCGGTCGCTGTCAGTTCTGTTCGGGTGAGGGCAGGCGCAGGTTCCGTGGGCCGACATAGCGCAGCCGCGGGTGGATGCCGCCCTGCTGGGCCCGCTGTTCGGCGACGTGTGCGAGCCAGCCGGGGACCCGGGCGGCGGCGAACATCGGCACGAACAGGTCGGAGGGCATGCCGAGCATGTGGTAGATCGCGGCGGCGTAGCAGTCCACCGTCAGATAGGGGCGGGGGCCCTTGGACGGGTGGGCCGCGGTCCGCACGGCGTCCAGGACCCTGAGGACGTGCTCGTCGTCGGGGCTGCCGCGGAAGCTGCGGGCGGCCTCGCGCAGCGGGCGGACCCGGGGGTCCTCCTCGGCGTAGGAGACCTGCCGGGCGCGGGCGGCGCGTACCTGGTCGACCCGGCCGCGCAGATAGGCGGCGGCCGTGTTGGGGTTGTTCTCCTCGCGGGCCAGGTCGATGACCTGGTGGGCGGCGCCGCCGTGCAGCGGGCCGGTGAAGGTGGCCAGCGCCACGGACATGGTGGCGAAGGTGTCGGCGCCGGTGCCGGCCGCGACCCGGGCCGCGAACGCCGAGGCGTTGCAGCCGTGTTCGGCCTGGAGCACCAGGCACAGGTCGACCAGCCGTACCCGTTCCGGGTCACGGGGCAGGCCCAGCATGTGCAGGATGTTCTCGGCGTGCGACAACTCCGGTTCCGGGCGCGGGAGTTTGCGTCCCGAGCGGGCCGCCTGCTGGGTCGCGAAGATGGTGGGGATGCGCGCGATGATGCGCTCCCCGAGGTCGATGTGGGCGGCCGGATCGGCGTCCGCCTCCGCGGCGACCGCGAGCGCGGAGACCGCGGTGCGCAGTACGGAGGAGGTGCTGCAGCCCGCGTTGAGCACCAGGTTGGTGGCGACCATGGCGGGCAGTTCCCGGGCCGCGGCGAGCCGGGCGCGGAAGCCGGCCAGCTCGTCGGGGTCGGGCAGCCAGCCCCGGATCAGCAGATGGACGACCTCCTCGAAGGTCACCCTGCCGATCAGCTCCTCGATGGGGTAGCCCCGGTAGGACAGCCGGCCGCGCACCGCGTCCACCTCGGAGATGCCGGTCTCGCCGAACACCATCTCGGAGGCGTCCTCCGGCAGTCCCGGCCGGCCCGGCCCGGGCAGTGGAGGGGCGATCGCGGACGCGTCGGGCGGGGCCTTGGCGCCCGCGAGTTGGGCCAGCCGCTCGTCGTAGAACGCGCGCAACTGGCCGACGGACTCGATGCGTTCGATGAGGTGGTCGTCGAGGGTGGTGCCCAACTCGTGCTCCAGATGGACCTGGAGCTCCACGGCGGTGAGGTCGTCCCAGCTGGCCACGGCACGGAGCTTCATCTCGTCGCCGATGAACTCCGACGGCATGTCGAAGACCCGGGACAGCGTGCTGATGACGGGGTGCACCTGACCATCTCCTTGTCTGTGCGTGGCTTCAACCGGCCAGGTCGGTGGCCTGGTCCGCCGGCTCGGGCATGCGGACCACGGAGGCCGCGGGGCGCGAGCTGACCAGGCCCATCCGTACCGAGGGGAAGAGGTGGGGGAGGAGCGGGCCGGTCATGGCGGTGGTGATCAGGGCCATGAGGACCATCTCGGTGAACAGCGTGTCGTCCAGCACGCCGAGGCTCAGTCCGACGCCGAGGATGATCAGTTCGGTCAGTCCGCGGGTGTTCATCAGCACGCCGACGCCGGTCGACTCCCGCCAGCTCAGCCCGAACGACTTCGCGGGCAGCCCGGCGCCGAGGATCTTTCCGCAGACCGCGGCGGCCAGGATGAGGCCCAGCTCGCCCCAGGCGGTGAGCGACATCGCGGCGATGTCGACCGAGAGGCCGGTGATGATGAAGTAGACCGGCAGCATCAGTTCCCCGGCGTGCTGCAGCGGCTTCAGCATCCGCTCCTCCAGCAGCACCTGCGGCTTGCGGGGCATGACCAGCCCGAAGGCGAAGGCACCGAAGATGGGATGGATGCCGATCTTCGAGGTGGCGAACGCGGACAGCAGCAGGCCCGCCGTGACCAGCGCCGCCAGATGGACTCCCGTGCCCTTGCGGGCGATCCGGGCCACGGCCCTGGCGAGCAGCGGCCGTACGACGACGATCATCGCGGCGCCGTAACCGGCGGACATCCACAGCGTGTCGGTGAACCCCGAGGGGCCGGACGCGGTGACGACCGCGACGACGGCGGCGAGCAGACACCAGGCGAGGACGTCGCCGAAGGCCGCGCTGGTCAGGGCGAGCGCCCCGATCCCGGTGCGGCTGAGGCCGTTGTCCTTGAGGATGCGGGCCAGCACCGGGAACGCCGTGATCGACATGCTGACGCCCAGGTAGAGCGTGAAGGAGTGCATCGGCACGGTCTTGCCGTCGACCACGGAGTGGTTGTGGTAGAGCAGGGCGGCAACGCCCATGCCCAGCAGCAGCGGGGCCAGCATGCTGCCGGCGGTCACCCCGACCACGGAGCTCTTGCGCCGGCGCATCGAGGCCCAGTCCAGCTCCCAGCCGACGGTGAACATGAAGAGCAGAAGGCCGAGTTGGGCGACCATGGACAATAAGGGCCGGACGTTGTCCGGGAAGAGACGGTGCGTCAGATCGCCGGGGAACAGCCCGAGCAGGCTGGGGCCGAGCAGGATGCCGGCGGTGATCTCACCGATGACCGCGGGCTGGCGCACTTTGCGGGCCAGATGGGCGAGGGCCGTGCCCGCGATCAGGATGCCGGCGATGCCGGCGATGGCGGTTGCTTGCAGCGATTCGAGCTGATGCGGCGTCACGGCTTCTCCCTAGGGCGCCTGGATCCCGAACAAAATTCAACGACCGTAGAAATCAACTGGTGATGAGTTTTGCATGCCGGTCGATGCGCGGACAAGGGGCGTCGGGTGTCGGCGGGGCGTCCCGCGACCCCCGACGGGGCTTGCTAGGGCCCTGACTTCGTGTAAAACTCACTCTCTGTTGAGTTCATTCTTTGATGAGTTGTTTGCCCGTGGAGGGTGGTGCCCGGCGATGCGCGAACTGGTGGAAGTGATCGAGTCCCCGGACTCGGTGCCGGCCGATGTGGCGGCCCTGGGGGTGCCCGGTTCCTTCCGGGCCGCCGTGCTGCACAAGGAGGACGCCGGCAGGTTCGAGGGGGTGCCACTGCGCGAGCGGCGGCCCGCCGACTCCCTGCACATCGAGGAGGTCCCGACGCCCGAACCCGGCCCCGGCGAGGTCCTGGTGGCCGTCATGGCCAGCGCCGTGAACTACAACACCGTGTGGAGCGCCCTGTTCTCACCGGTGCCGACCTTCGCCCTCCTGGAGCGCTACGCCCGCCTCGGCGGCCTCGCCGCGCGGCACGACCAGCCGTTCCACGTCATCGGCTCCGACCTGTCCGGCGTCGTCGTCAAGTGCGGGCCCGGAGTACGGCGTTGGGGCATCGGCGACCGGGTCGTGGCGCACTGCGTCTCCGTCGAACTGGAGGACGCCGAGGGCCACGGCGACCCCATGCTCGACCCCGAACAGCGCATCTGGGGCTACGAGACCAACTACGGCGGGCTCGCCGACCTCGCCCTCGTCAAGGCCACCCAGCTGCTGCCCAAGGCGGAGCACCTCACCTGGGAGGAGGCCGCGGCACCCGGGCTGGTCAACTCCACCGCCTACCGCCAGCTGGTCACCCCCAACGGGGCCGGCATGAAGCAGGGCGACAACGTCCTCATCTGGGGCGCGGTCGGCGGGCTCGGCTCGTACGCCACCCAGCTCGCGCTGGCCGGCGGGGCGAACCCGGTGTGTGTCGTCTCCTCGCCCGAAAAGGCGGCCCTCGCACGGGAGTTGGGCGCGGAGCTGATCATCGACCGCAACGCGGAGGGCTACCGCTTCTGGCGCGACCCGCAGACCCAGGACCCCAAGGAGTGGCGCCGCTTCGGCTCCCGCATCCGCGAACTCACCGGCGGCGAGGACGTCGACATCGTCTTCGAGCACCCCGGCCGGGAGACCTTCGGCGCGTCCGTGTACGTCACCCGCAAGGGCGGCACGATCGTCACCTGCGCGTCGACGGCGGGCTACGTCCACGAGTACGACAACCGCTACCTGTGGATGTCCCTGAAGCGCATCGTCGGCTCCCACTGCGCCAACTACCGCGAGGCCTGGCAGGCCAACCGCCTGATAACCAAGGCCCGCATCCACCCCACGCTGTCGCGCACCTACGCCCTGGAGAATGTGGCCGAGGCGGTCGAGTCGATCCACCGCAACGAACACCACGGAAAAGTAGGGGTGTTGTGCCTCGCGCCGACCGAGGGACTCGGCGTACGCGACCCGGAACTCCGCGCCCGCCACGAGCCGGCCATCAACCGGTTCCGGACGGCGGCGCAGCGGGCGGCGGGGACCCGGCTGAGCGGGGTGGCAGCGTGACGGGGCGTGCGGACGCAGAGCGCAGCGGGACAGGCGGCGCGGTGAGTGCCAACGACACGCTCCCGTACGGCACTTCGGACCCGGCCCGCTCGGACGCCGTCGCCGACGGCAGCCTCGGCGTCGTCGGCGTCGGCGTCATCGGTGGCGCGATCGTGCGGCGGGCCGTGCTCGCCGGGCATGTCGTCGTCGTACGGGACACCCGGCCCGATCTGCGTGACGTGCTCGACGGGCTGTGGGAGACGCCCGAACAGGCCCGGGCCGCCGGGCGGCACATCCGGATCGCGCGCGGCTGGGCGGAGTTCGCGTCGGCGCGGGTGATCGTGGAGGCCGTGCCCGAGCGGCGGGACGCCAAGGCCGAGGTGCTGCGCGAGCTGGACCGAGCCTGTCCACCGGACACCGTCCTGGCCACCACCACCTCGGCGCTCTCCCTGACCGACCTCGCCGCGGCCTCGGGCCGGCCGGGACGCGTCGTCGGCCTGCACCTGCCGCTGCCCGCGGCCGGCCTCGCCGAGATCGCCCGTACCGTCATCGCCGACACCTCCGCCGTGGCCCGCGTACGCGAACTGGCCCGCGCCCTCGGCCTGGAGACGGTCACCGTCGGCGACCGGGCAGGTCTGGTCTCGGCCTCGCTGCTGTTCGGCTTCCTCAACCAGGCCGTCACGATGTACGACCAGCGGGCCGCGGGCCGGGACGACATCGACGCCGCCATGCGCTTCGGCTGCGGACTGCCCCTGGGGCCGTTCGAACTCCTCGACGTCATCGGCACGGACACCGCCTGCGACATCCTCGACACCCTGGCCGTCCGCCACGACGAGCCCGCCCTGCGCCCCGCCCGCCGACTGCGCCACATGGCCCTCGCCGGACTGCTCGGCCGTAAGTCCGGACGCGGCTTCTACGACTACCGGGACCAGGCCGACAGCGATGCGGCCGCCCCCACCCGCCGTTCCCGGGGCGCCTCCCTGGTGCGCCGGGTGGGCATCG
Source organism: Streptomyces cylindrosporus (assembly GCF_022698165.1). Lineage (GTDB taxonomy): Bacteria > Actinomycetota > Actinomycetes > Streptomycetales > Streptomycetaceae > Streptomyces > Streptomyces cylindrosporus. The sequence goes on along the minus strand of NZ_JALDAY010000002.1, from coordinate 907,635 downwards.
TCGGCACGGGCACCATGGCCACCGGCATCGCGGAGGTCTTCGCCAAGGCCGGCATCGACACGCTGCTCGTCGGCCGGAGCGACGCACGCGCCAAGTCGGCGTGGGAGGCAGTGGCCGCCTCGACCGGCCGGGCGGTACGGCGGGGGAAGCTGACCGAGGCGGACCAGACGGCCGCGCTGGAACGGCTGGACCCGAGCAGCGACCTGGACCGGCTGGCCGGCTGCGACCTGGTCGTCGAGGCCATAGCGGAGGAACTCCCGCTGAAGAAGCAGCTGTTCGAGCGTCTCGGCACGGTCTGCCGGCCCGGCGCGCTGCTCGCGACCACCACCTCCAGCCTCCCCGTGATCGAGTGCGGTCTCGCCTCCGGGCGGCCCGAGGACGTCATCGGGATGCACTTCTTCAACCCGGCGCCGGTGATGCGGCTGGTCGAGGTGATCCCGTCGCTGGAGACCTCGGCCCGGCACGTCGACACGGCCCGCGAGGTGTGCCGGCGGCTCGGCAAGCACCCCGTGCAGTGCATGGACCGGCCGGGCTTCATCGTCAACGCGCTGCTCTTCCCGTACCTCAACGGGGCGGTGCGGCTGGCCGAGAGCCACTACGCCGGGGCCGACGAGATCGACGCGGTGATGAAGGTCGGGTGCGGGTATCCGCTCGGGCCGTTCGAACTGCTCGACGTCATCGGCCTCGACGTGTCCCTGAGCATCCAGCGCGTGCTGCACGACGCGGACGGCCGCCCCGGCACGATCCCGGCGCCCCTGCTGGGCCACCTCGTGGCGGCGGGCCGCTCGGGCCGCAAGACGGGCGCCGGCTTCCGCGTCTACGGCTGACGCCGACGCGCCCGCCCCGAGGAGGACAACGCCATGAACGACACGGACCTCACGCCATGAACAACACGGATTCCGACCCCACGCCCCACGCCGCCGAGGCCGACGCCCTTGCCTGGTCCCTCCTGATCGACCTGATCGGCTACCCGCCCACGACGACACCCGGGGACGTCTTCCCGCCACAGACGGCCCGTCCGACCGAGGAGGACGAGCGATGACCACACGAGCACGGGTTCGGACCGGCACGGAGGGGAGTGGCGGGGACGGAGGAGGCTCCGCGGGTGGGGTCCCCGAAGCGACGGTGCCGCGCGAGAACGCCGACGCCGCGATTGTCCCCGCACCGGCGGCGAGCCCGGAGGTCGGCCCTGTGGCTGTCCCGGCTGCGGTGCCGTCCGCGGGCGCCGGTCCTGTGGCTGCCCCGGCCACCCCCTCCGTGCGTGAAGTCGCCGTTGCTGCGCAGGTTGCCGGTCGTCGGCTTGCTCTCACCAGTGGCGCGGAGCGGAACGCCGCGCTCACGGCGATCGCCCGTCGGCTGGCCCTCGACCCCGCCGGGATCCTCGCCGCCAACGAGCGGGACGTGGTCGAGGCGCGGGCCGCCGGGCGGTCGGCAACCGTGCTGGACCGGCTGCGGCTGACGCGGGAGCAACTCGACGGGCTGGCGCGGACCGTGCGGGCGCTGGCCGACGAGCCCGATCCGGTCGGCCAGGTGGTGAGCGGTTCCGTCATGCCGGGCGGGCTCGAGATACGGCGCGTGAGCGTGCCCCTCGGCGTGGTCGGCATGATCTACGAAGGCCGTCCCAACGTCACCGTCGACGCCGCAGCCCTCTGCCTCAAGAGCGCCAACTCCGCCCTCCTGCGCGGCTCTTCGACCGCCCGGCACACCAACGCCGCCCTGGTCGACGCCCTGCGCGAGGCCCTCGCCGGCACCGCCGTCCCGGTCGACGCCGTACAGCTCGTCCCCGGCATCACCCACGACTCCGTACGCGAACTCATGTCCCTGCGCGGCTTGGTGGACGTCCTCGTCCCCCGCGGCGGCGCCGAACTGATCCGCACCACGGTCCGCGAATCGGCGGTCCCCGTCATCGAGACCGGCGTCGGCAACTGCCATGTCTACGTCGACCAACACGCCGATCTCGACAAGGCGTTGGCCATCCTGCTGAACGCCAAGACCCAGCGCCCGTCCGTGTGCAACGCCGCCGAGTCGCTGCTCGTCCACGAGGCCGTGGCCGCCGACTTCCTGCCCCGCGCGCTGAAGGAGCTGACCGGGCGGGGCGTCCTCGTGCACGGCGACGAGAAGGTGCGGGCGTTCAACGCGGCGGTCGTGCCCGCCACCGCCGACGACTGGGACTGCGAGTACCTCGCCCTGGAACTGTCGGCCGCGGTCGTCGGCTCCCTGGACGAGGCCGTCGAGCACATCCGCCGGCACGGCACCGGCCACACGGAGGCCATCGTCACCGACTCCCAGTCCGCGGCACGGCGCTTCGTCGCCTCGCTGGACACCGCGGTCGTCGCGGTCAACGCCTCCACCCGATTCGCCGACGGCGGCGAGCTCGGCCTCGGCGCCGAACTCGGCATCTCCACCCAGAAACTCCACGCGCGCGGCCCCATGGGACTGGCCGCGCTGACCACCACCAAGTACGTCCTGGTGGGCGACGGTCACATCCGGGGCGGAGCCGCCGCCCCGCTGCCGTAGACGGGAGGCCGGTTCATGTACATACGCATCATCACGGAGACGAAACCGACGGGCTGGCTGCTGTACGAGGAGGAGCCACGCCGCGAACGCCAGCCCAAGGCACCGGTCCCTTGGCTGGGCCTGGCCGGGGTCGAGGAGGACCCGCGCGAACTCCACATCGTGCGGGGGATCGACTAGTACGCGGCCGGGCAGGCGGCGGGACGGCGACGACGAGGCGGCGGCCACCCCATCGGGGCGACCGCCGCCTTCGGCGTTCCTGAGATCCCGTCCGCAGATCCCGTACGCGAAGCTCACCCCGTCGACGGCTGCCGCAACTCCTGTACGGGTGACGGTGGTTGGCCGGACTCGTGTGCCGGGCGGATCCGTACGCTCACCCGTCGCCGCACCTGGGCCGGCAGCTCCGCGCGAGCGCCCGTCGGCAGCAGGACCAGGTCGTCCTGGTGGACCACCGCGCGGCCCGAGCGGCCCCGGATCAGGGCGAGTTCCTGGCCGGCGAGCGAGGCCAGCCCGCGGCCCACCAGGCGTCCGTCCTCGTCCACCAGCTCCACGGGGTCGCCCGCGACGAAGTGGCCCTCCACCCGCGTCACGTCCTCCGCGGGCAGCGGACCGCGGCCCTGGGCGAGGTCGTGCACGGCCCGCCCGGTCAGCTGCACCGTCCCGCGCGGACTGCTCGCGTGCTCCAGCCACAGCAGATGGTCGGCGCCCCGGTCCCCGGTGGGGTGGAAGAACGTGCCCGTCTCCCGCCCGGCCAGCGCGTCGGCGGCATGCGGGGCGGCCGTCAGTACGACGGGAACGCCCGCGGCGGTCGCCATCCGCGCGGCCTCCACCTTGGTCACCATGCCACCGGTACCGACCCCGGCACTGCCGGCGCCGCCGAACTCCACGCCCCGCAGGTCCTCGGGTCCGCGGACCTCACGCAGCAGCTTTGCCCCGGGCCGGCGCGGGTCGCCGTCATAGAGGCCGTCGATGTCCGAGAGCAGGACCAGCAGATCGGCCCGCACCAGATGGGCGACGAGCGCGGCGAGCCGGTCGTTGTCGCCGAAGCGGATCTCCGCGGTGGCCACGGTGTCGTTCTCGTTGACCACCGGTACGGCTCCCATGGCGAGGACCTGGGAGAGGGCGCGGTAGGCGTTGCGGTAGTGGGCGCGGCGGCCCATGTCGTCGGCGGTCAGCAGCACTTGGCCGACCCGCAGCCCGTGCCGGGCGAACGAGGCGGTGTACCGCGCCACGAGTAGTCCCTGCCCGACACAGGCCGCCGCCTGCTGTCGGGCCAGGTCCCCGGGCCGCTCGGTGAGCCCCAGCGGCGCGAGCCCGGCGGCGATGGCCCCGGAGGACACCAGTACGACCTCGGTGCCCGCGCCACGGGCTCGCGCCAGGACGTCCACCAGCGCGTCCACCCGGTCCGAGTCGAGCCCTCCGACGGCGGTCGTCAACGAGGACGACCCGACCTTCACCACGATCCGACGGGCCGTCAACACAGCGTCACGCACGGGCGGTTCGCCTGCGGCCGCCCGCTGCGAGGACGGCGCCGTCACCGGACACCCGTAACGAAAAGACCACCCACTGCCCAACCCCCACGAGCCGCCTCACAACCCACACCCGCAACACCCCCCGAGCCACCAACCACGCCCCCACTCCCCAACGCGCCCCGCGCAATACCCGCCCCGACGCCCAACCCACTTCCCCCGACCCCCGAGCCACTGACACCACCGACCGATCGACTTGCCCCGACGTCCGAGCTACCGACTCCTGCGGCCGAGCTACCGATCCGGGTGGCTGAGCTGTTGGCTTTGGTGTCCGGGGGACTTGTCTCGGCGTCCGAGCTGCCGGCTCCGGTGGCCGAGGTACTGGTCTGGGTGGCTGAGCTGTTGGCTTTGGTGTCCGGGGGACTTGTCTCGGCGTCCGAGCTGCCAACTCCGGTGGCCGAGCTACTGGTCCGGGCGGCTGAGCTGCCAACTCCGGCGGTCGCGGTACCGGTCTGGGCGGCTGAGCTATTGGCTTCGGCGTCCGAGCGACTTCTCCCGGCAGCCGAGCTACCTGCTTCGGCAGTCGAGCGACTTGCCCCGACGGCCGAGCCACCTGCTCGGGCAGTCGAGCCACCCGCCTCGACGGCAGCCCCGCTCGCCGATGCGCCCGAGCCACCTACCGAGCCCGCCACACCGCTCGCGCCGCCGCCCTCGATCCTCACCTCGGCCACCTGGCTCCTGGCCTCGGCTGCCTGGTTCCTCACCTCGGCCACTTCGCTCCCGGCCTCGGCCACCCGGCTCCCCACCCCAGCCACCCGGCTCCCCACCCCAGCCACCTCGCTCCCGGCCCCACCCACCCGGCTCCCACCCCCCACCCCGGCCCCCCGACCCCCACCCCCCGCCATCTCACGCAACAGCGCATGCACCGTCTCCAGCACCAACACCGGCCGCTCGTACGGCAGATCGTGCCCCTGTTGCGGGACCGTCTGCAGGGCGGCTCCCGGTATGTCGGCTGTCAGGCGTGCCGCCTGTTCCGGTGGGGTGTAGTAGTCGCGCGCGCCGACCAGGACCCGCGTGGGCACGCGGCCCAGTGCCGTGAGGCGCCCCGCGCAGTCGTGGGTGGTGAGGGCGGCGTAGAACTCGGCGACGGCCAGCGGCGGGACCGCCCGCAGCGCCCGCGCGTCCGTACGTGCCGTGTCCCCGCCGTGCCGCGCACCGAACAGCACACGCCACAGCAGGGCCGTGGACGGATGGGTCAACGGCCCGGTGAGCAGCCGGTGCACGGCCTTGGCCGACCCCGGCGAGCGCAGCAGCCCGGCGACGACCGCCCGCCAGCCGGCGTGCGCCCGCCGTCGCGCGGGCGGGGCGCCGGCCGTGACCGTCCCCACCCCGTCAAGGCAGGTGGAGAACAGCCCGACGGCGGCCACCCGGCCTCCGAAGAGCTCGGGCCGCTCCACCGCGAGCTGCTGGATCGCCATGCCGCCCATGGAGTGCCCGACGAGCACCACCGGTCCGTCGTAACCGTCCGAGACCGCGTCCAGTACCCGGCCGAGATCCCGTCCGAGCAGCGCCATGTCGAGCACCGCCCCGCCCCGGGTGGAACGCCCGTGCCCCCGCTGGTCGTAGGCGACCACCCGCAGCACGGGAAATCCGGACCGGGGCCGGGCCAGCGCGTCGACATGCGGCCGCCAGTCGCGCGCGGCCATGGTCCACCCGTGACACAGCACCACGGTGGCCGGCGCATCCGCCGCACCCTGTGTGTGGACGACGATCTCGGCGCCGTCGTCGGTGACCACCGTACGGACGGCACTCCGCGGCCCGTACGACGAGCCGACGGCGGGAGCCGCACATCCCAGGTCCTGCGACACCGCGACGCTCATGACGCCCGCGCCACATCGACGACAGCCGGCTCCAGATGCTGCGAACGACCCTCGGGGGAGCAGGACTTGGTGCCCCGCCCGCCTCCCGCCGCCCGCGGTGCCGGCAGGCAGAACCTCGGTATCCGGCTCACCGGCCCCCGCGTGCACACGAACGCGTACTCCGCCGCCCGCCAGGCCTGCTGGACCTGCCCGAAGGTGAGCCCCAGCGCCCCGGCGATCCGGCCCGGCGACCAGCCGTGCCGGCGCAGGAACCACACGTACGCGGGCCGCTCCCGCACCGGCGCGCTGATCCGCCGCCCGCCGTTCGCGAGGAACGCGGCGAGTTCGTCGGCGATCTCCTCCAAGGTCCCGGCGACGCGCAGCACTTCGCGCCGCTCCCGCACGCTGAGGCCGCCCCAGATCCCGGTGCCCTCCTCGTGCTGCAGCGCCTCGCGCAGACACTCCCTGGTCACCGGGCAGCGCGCGCACAGCCGTTTGGCGGCCGCCTCCCGGTCGGAAGCCTCCGCGCCGCCGGCCGGTGGGAAGAAGGTGTCGGGGTCGGCGTCGCGGCAGGCCGCTCGTTCCACCCAGGGGTCGGGGTCCGCGCGGTGGCGCGCCGGTGCGTACATGGCGGTCGTCCCTCTCTCGTCGTGGCGATGGGCGGATCCTTCCGCCAGAGTAAACTCAACAACCAATGATTTCAATGCGTGTTGACATCTACGCGGCAGGTGGTTGCCCGAGGCGCAAATGTGGTTGAGAGCTGGACGAACGGTGTCCGAGTGCTGGATTCCACAGGCGTTGAAATTCGCTCTTGCCGGAGCCAACTCCTCTGTCGTACGGTCACGTTGGAGACGGCACGTAATCCAGACGGCGGAGCTCCCCCACGAGCATGCTCCGGGTCGTCAGGTGCCGCTGCGAACAGCGATCCCAGCTCTGCGTTCTGCATTTCCGCGCTGCAAAAGGCGCTCCCAACGGGGGGAGCACGGTCAGACACCGGGGGGTGTTCGGCGTGCGCAGACTTCCACGGCGAGAGCCGCCGGGCGACGGCAGTGGCCGTCGTCGCGGCGCGGGCGGCCCGGTCGGGTGTGACCGACCCGTACTTCCCAGCAGGCTTCCCACAGCTTTGGAGACGTCGTGCCAGTCGTCAGCGCGCCGGTCGTGGTTCTGCCACGCCATCAGGTAACCACCGATGAAGTCCTCGACATGCTCGCGCAGCGGTATCCGGACCATCCCCGGATGCCGAGCGTGCGCAAGGCCATCACCGCCTCGACCGTACGTACCCGCTGGTACTCGAGGCCCCCGGCCCGGCAGTTCGACACCCGCGTGTCGGTCGCCCGGCGCTTGCGCGAGCACTTCCGCGACTCCCTGGACCTCGCGGAACGGGCCGCCCGCCAGGCGCTCCTGGAGGCCGGCCTCGACCCCCTCGACGTGGACGGGCTGGTCGTCACCAGCACCACCGGCTACGCCATGCCGGGGATCGACATCCCCCTGGTCGAGCGGCTCGGCCTGCCCGCGTCCGTGCGCCGGGTGCCGGTGACCCAGATCGGCTGCGGCGGCGGCGCGTTCGCGCTGGCCAAGGCCTTCGAACTGGTGCAGGCCCGGCCGGGGTCGACGTATCTCGTGGTGTGCTCGGACATGTTCAGCCACTACCTGCACCCGGCCGACACCGGCATGGACGGGATGATCTTCAAGGGGCTGATGGGGGACGCGGCCGGCGCCTGCGTGGTGCGGCCGCACGCCGACGGCCCCCGAATGGAACTGACCGGGTCCTTCGAGTACGTGCAGCCCGGCAGTTACGACATCGTCGGCACCACCGTCGACGGCACGGGCCTGCATCTCTACAACGCGCCGCGGCTGCTCGGCGTGATCCCGGAACTGGCCTCGAAACTGGCCCGCTGGCTGGAGCTCACCGCGCCCGCCGGTGCCGATCCCGTGCCGGGGTTCGTGGTGTCCCACAACGGGGGTCCCCGGATCATGGACGCGATGGTCCAGGGCCTGGGCTGCGACCCGCGCGTGATGGACGCCGCCCGCGACTCGCTGCGCGACCTCGGCAACGTCGGCGGGGTCTCCGTGCTCGACGTACTGGAACGGACCTACGCCAAACCCCCCGCCGACGAGGCGGCGGGTGTGCTGTTCGGCGTCGGTCCCGGTGTGTGCCTCTACGCCCTCAAGTGCGTCTGGCACGCGATGTAGGAAGCGGCCGGGGCGCTGTCCCCGGCCGGCCCCCGCCCTTCGTCCGCGCGTCGGTCAGGCGCGCGGATCCAGGGTGGTCAGCCGCAGTTCGAGGGCGGGGGTCACCCAGTTCACGAACTCCTCGAAGTCCATCGAGGCGAGCGGTTCGACATGCAGCACATAGCGCAGGATGGCCAGACCGGCGAGATGGCCCGAGGCCAGGCCGGTACGGATCTCGGCGTCCGGGTGGTCCTTGTAGGTCGGGCGGTTGGCCCAGTTGCCGATGCTGGTCTCGATCCTGGCCCGCAGCACGTCCGAGGTGGCGTTGTCGGCCAGGCCGGCCCGGTAGATGGCCGTCATGGCGTACCGGGTGTCGGGGTTCTCCCAGAAGACCAGGTACGAGCGGGTCAGCCACTCGGCGTCGGACATCGTCTCCGACCCCTCGCCCTCGAAGACGCCCGAGACGCTCAGCGAGGAGTTGACCGCCGCGTCGAAGACGCCTTCCTTGTTGTTGAAGAAGTGGTGGACCAGCGCGGGATCCACCCCCGCGTCCTCCGCGATCGCACGGATCGTAGTCCGTGCGTAGCCGCGGTCCGCGAAGAGGTGGAGCGCCGATTCCAGGATCTGCTCACGCGTGCCGCTGTCGCCGGGCCGGCGCCCGCTGCGGGCACGCTGGGGTCGGGGCTTCTTCGTCGGGGAAGCCCCCGTCCGCGAGGTCGAGGTGGGCTTTCGGGCAGGAGTGGCGGAACCGTCCGCGCGCCTGGATGTCATGGAATCACTGCACTTCATGGGGGCTTGCCAACGAGTAATTCACTGCACAGTGAAAACATCCTAGCAGGCCGGACGTACGGAATCCATCCACGGATGCCGCCCTGGAAAGCCCTGTCCGTCACGGGCCGTTGGTGCGCAGGTCGCCCGGCCGTCGGGTGGCCTTCGTCCTTCCGTCGGCCCGCCTACCGCGCGTCCGCCGGTCCCAGCAGCGTACGCCGCAGGGCCGGGGTGATGGTCTCGATGACCGTCTCGATCTCCACCGAGGTAATCGCCGTCGTCCCGGTCAGGTGCCGGGCGACGACCGTGCCGCCGAGCTGGGCGCCGAACAGCGCGGTGCGCAACACCGCGTCCTCGCCGGGCAGTTCTTGGTCGACCGAGCCGTTGAGCACCTCGGTGATGCGCTCGCGCCAGACCGCGGAGGCCTCCCGGTCGGAGAGGGCGATGCGGAACACCTCGATCAGCGGGGACTCCCCGTCCTCGCCGGGCTCCCACAGGGCGAGGAAGGTGCGGGCGAGCCGGGCCGGCAGGTCCTCGTCCACACCCTCGGCCAGCGCCGGCCCGAGCAGCCCGGCGACCTTGACGGTCCGCTCGACCAGCGCGCCGAAGACCGCCGCCTTGTCGGTCAGCAGCTCCTGGGCGTACCCGGGCTCCAGGCCGGCCGCCGCGGCGAGGTCCGCGAAGTCGGTCTGCCGGTAGCCGCGTTCGGTGAACAGGGTGCGGCCCGCCGAGATCAGGGTCTGGGTCGCCTCGGCCCGGGTGTCCGTGGTGGTCGCAGTGGTGGAGGCGGTCATGGTGAGCATCTCCCGTTGGGTGAACGTCCGGACGGCGCCGGATGCGCCGTACGCTAATTCATGTTCAAGTGAACTCTCCCCGTGTTGAATTAGTCAAGCGGCTCTGCGATGATTTCAACGCATGGTGAGTTAGAGGCTCGCCGCTGCCCGAGGAGGAATCGTGCAGTCCATCGGCATCACCGGAGTGGGCTCGTACCTGCCCGAGACGGTCATCAGCAACGCGGAGATCGGGCACGGCGCCGGCGTGACCGACGAGTGGATCGTCCGCAAGACCGGCATCCGCGAGCGGCGCCGCGCCGCTCCCCACGAGGCCACCTCGGACCTGGCCGCCGTGGCCGCCCGACGCGCCCTGGACCGCGCGGGCCTGACGGCGGATCAGCTCGCGTACGTCGTGGTCGCCACCTCCACGCCGGACCACCCCCAGCCCGCCACCGCCGCATTGGTCCAGGACCGCATCGGCGCCCGGCGGGCCGCCGCCTTCGACGTCAACGCGGTGTGCAGCGGCTTCGTCTACGCCCTCAAGACGGCCGAGCGGCTGCTCGCCGGGGCCGCCCCCGGCGAGCCGCGCCACGCCCTCGTCGTCGGCGCCGACATCTACTCCCGCATCCTCGACTACACCGACCGCCGCACCGCCGCCCTCTTCGGCGACGGCGCCGGCGCGGTGGTCCTCGGCCCCGTCCCCGCCGGACAGGGCCTCAAGCACGTCTCCCTGGTCTCGCGCGGCGACGCGCACGGCCTGATCCGGGTCGAGGCCGGGGGCAGCCGCCGCCCCGCCTCGCCGAGCACGGTGGCCGAGGGCGGCCACTACTTCCGCATGGACGGACGCGGAGTCCGCTCCTTCGTCCAGCAGAACCTGCCGTACGAGATCGGACGCCTCCTGCGCAAAGCGGCCGTACTCCCGGACGCCGTGCGCCACTTCGTCCCCCACCAGGCCAACGGCATCATGCTCGCCGAGCTCTGGCCCGACCTAGGACTGCACCGCGCCGCCCTCCACCTCACTCTGGAGCGTTACGCCAACACCGGCGCCGCCTCCGTACCGGTCACCCTGGCCGAGATGGACCGCACCGGCGTGGTCGCCCCCGGCGAGCTGGTCGTGCTGGCCGCGTTCGGCGGCGGGATGAGCGTCGGCACGGCGCTGCTGGAGTGGACGCTCGGCGGTGCGGACGCCCGGCCGGCCGCGGACGGCACGTTCCCCGAACTCCTCACCGCGGGCGAGCCGTTCTCGCCGGTCGCCTCATGAGCCCCCGCGAGCCGGGCACGCCCGGGAACACACCCGCGACGGGCATCCACGGCCGCGCCGCCGCCCTGCGCGCGCTCAAGGACGAGATAGCACAGGGCCCGGACGAGAAGTCCACCGCGGCCCAGCACGCCAAGGGCAAGCTCACCGCCCGCGAGCGCATCGCGCTGCTCCTCGACGAGGGCAGCTTCCACGAGGCCGAGCAGCTGCGCCGGCACCGCGCGACCGGCTTCGGCCTGGAGGACAAGAAGCCGCACACCGACGGCGTCATCACCGGCTGGGGCACGGTCCACGGCCGCACGGTCTTCGTCTACGCGCACGACTTCCGCATCTTCGGCGGCGCGCTCGGCGAGGCGCACGCCGAGAAGATCCACCGCATCATGGACCGCGCCGTCGCCGCGGGCGCCCCCCTGGTGTCGCTCAACGACGGCGCCGGCGCCCGCATCCAGGAGGGCGTCACCGCCCTCGCCGGCTACGGCGGCATCTTCACCCGCAACGCCCGGGCGTCCGGAGTGATCCCGCAGATCAGCGTGATGCTGGGCCCGTGCGCGGGCGGCGCGGCCTACTCGCCCGCCCTGACCGACTTCGTCTTCATGGTCCGCGAGACCTCGCAGATGTTCATCACCGGCCCCGACGTCGTCCAGGCGGTCACCGGCGAACGGGTCTCGCTCGGCGGCCTCGGCGGCGCGGACGTGCACGCCGAGGTGTCCGGGGTCGCGCACTTCGCCTACGACGACGAGGAGACCTGCCTGGAGGAGGTCAGGTACCTCCTCTCCCTCCTCCCTCGCAACAACCGCGAAACCCCGCCCGCCGTCCCCCTGGAGGACCCCGCGGACCGCAGCTGCGAGGCCCTGCTCGACCTGGTCCCGGCCGACGGCAACCGCCCGTACGACATGCGCCGGGTCGTCGAAGAGCTGGTCGACGACGGCGAGTTCCTGGAGATCCACGAACGCTGGGCCGCCAACGTCATCTGCGCGCTGGCCCGCCTCGGCGGCCAGGTCGTCGGCATCGTCGCCAACCAGCCCCTCGTCCAGGCCGGCGTCCTCGACATCGACGCCAGTGAGAAGGCCGCCCGCTTCGTGCAGATGTGCGACGCCTTCAACATCCCGCTGGTGACGCTGGTCGACGTACCGGGCTTCCTCCCCGGGGTCGCCCAGGAGCACAACGGCATCATCCGCAGGGGCGCGAAGCTCCTCTACGCCTACTGCAACGCGACGGTCCCCCGCATCTCCCTCATCCTCCGCAAGGCCTACGGCGGCGCCTACATCGTCATGGACTCGCGCTCGGTCGGCGCGGACCTGTCGTACGCCTGGCCCACCAACGAGATCGCGGTGATGGGCGCGGAGGGCGCGGCCAACGTCATCTTCCGCCGCCGGATCAAGGCGGCCGACGATCCCGACGCGACCCGCCGCCAGCTGGTGAAGGAGTACCAGGCCGAGCTGATGCACCCGTACTACGCCGCCGAACGCGGCCTGCTGGACGACGTCCTGGACCCGGCCGACACCCGCCGCGTCCTGGTCGAGTCCCTCCGCATGCTGCGCACGAAGCACGCGGACCTGGCGGCCCGCAAACACGGCAACCCGCCGCAATGACGGGCGACTTGGCCGCAGTGGACGTCGTTGACCGTATTGATCGACTTGGACGTTTTCATCCACTTGGGAGGAGCGCGGGATGACCCGACCGCAGACGGAGACGGAGACGGAGACGGAGAGGCAGCCCCTGGTTCGCATCATCAGGGGCGGTGAACCGGACCCCGACGAACTGGCCGCCCTGACGGCGGTGTTGCTCGCGCGGGCGGCGACGGTGGAGGCGGAGGGGAGGGGCGACGAGGAGGAGCCGGTACGGGTCGTCCCGCTCTGGGAACGCCCAGGACCGGCCGCCCCCGCCCTCCCGTACCGCTCACCGCTGAGCTGGCGCGACTGAGCGGCGCAGGCCGCCAGTTGCTGTTGCCCGCGGTCTCAACTCAACCGAAGCACACCAGGACTCTGGTCCTCGAAGATCCGGACGAGCCAGTCGAAGACGGTGTCGCCCTGCCCGGCACGGGCGGCGGCCAACTCGGCGGCGACCGCGGGCCGGTTGGTGGGATGACACCGGGAGAGCCGGATCTCCAGCTGCCGGACGGTCTCCGGATACCCGAGACGTTCGCGGGAGACGGCGTGATCGCGCCACTCCATGACGTAGTCGTCGTCCTCGGGGGTCCCGTACCCGCCGCGCAGGCAGTCGACGAGGGCGTCGAGGTTCCTGCCGTAGTAGCCGCCGGGGCCGTTGACGGCCTCGCCGATCTCCCGCCAGAAGTCCTCGAGGGTGCTGATGCGTGTCCCGTCCAGGACGAATACGTCTGTCACAGGGGCGAGGGTACGTGCAGTGCGAGGGCTGTCCGCATCGAGGGAGCGACGAGTTCGGCGAGGGCCGGCACGGAGAGGTCGGCGATGGGGCGCAGCCGCAGTACGTACCGGGTGAAGGCGACTCCCAGCAACTGCGCGGCGAGCAGCCCGCTGCCGGCGGCGGCCCGCTCGTGACCCAGCACGCCGGTGAGGCTGCTGGTGAACTGCTCGTGGAGCATGTGGCGCAGGTGCTCGGCGGCGCGTTCGTTGGTCGCGGCGCAGCGCAGGAGCAGCCGCAGGGAGCCCTCGTCGGAGTCGTCCTCCCAGGGGGCGAGGAAGTGGGCGACGAGTGTCTGGGGGAGCCGTTCCGGATCGGTGCCGGTGAGATCGGGCAGCCCCAGGTCGACGTCGAGGGCGGCGTCGAAGAGCTGTTCCTTGCTCCCGAAGTACCGCATCACCATGGACGGATCTATCGAGGCGCCGGCCGCAATGGCCCGTATGGTCGCCCGCTGATACCCATCAGCGGCAAACCGCACCCGAGCGGCCCGCAGGATCGCCTCGCGGGTACGGAGGGAGCGCGGAGATGCGGGGTACGCCATGACGGAGGACCTTTCGTGTGAGGCACGGTTCAGACCCGGGGGGGCTGGGGCACGCTGCCTCTTCGACTTCGACTTCGACTTTGACCTCGACTTCGACCTCGGCTCTGACTTCGACCTTGACCTTGGCTTCGACTTCGACTTTGACCTCGGCTCTGACCTTGACCTTGACCTTGGCTTTGACTCCGACCTCGGCTTTGACTTCGGCTTCGGCCTCGGCCTTGAATTTGCCTTCGGCTTCGGCGCCGACCCGCCCCCCAGCCCGTCCGGCGTTTGAGGACGAGGCCCCTTCAGGGCCGAACGGGGTCCGGGGCGGAGCCCCGAGGGGTGCAGGGGACGTGGTCCCCGCCGGGGTTGAAGGGGCGGAGCCCCTGGGGATGGGACGGGTAGGGGCGGCGGGGGCGATATCCGGACACCGCAACCACCTCCCCCCGCGTCACGCCTGTTCGATCTCCGCCGACTCGACCGCCGCCGATTCCGACTCCGGCTCACGCTCCTGCCCAGCCGAGGCACCCTCACCACCCGGCACCGCCTCAACCCCCCGCCGAGCCACCGGCCCCTCCGCCCCGCACCACCGAAGCAACGCCTCCCGCACCCGCCCTTCGAACCCCGCCGGATCCCCCTCCCCGTCCACCCAGGCCGCATAACCATCCGGCCGCACCAACAACCCGGCCACACCGGCGAGTTCACGCACCGGCCCGGCGACGACCACAGGACACACCCGCGACCCCCAGGCCTCGGCCACCCCGGCCCCACGCCCGTCCACGGTCAGATCGAGCAACACGAACCGCCCGTCCCGCATCAACTCGTACAACCGAACCGGCGCACCCCCCGGCCGCGGCACCGTCAGATCCGCCACCCGCCGCCCGACCCGCACACCTGAGCCTCCTACCGCAGCCCGCAGCGACCCCAGTCCACCCAGCCCGGCCCGCAAGCCCGACCCACGCTCCCCGCTCCCCACACCAAGACCCCCCAGCCCTGCCCTCAGCAGCGAACCCCCCAGCAGCGAACCCTTCGGCCGTGCACCCCCCAGCAGTGCACCCCTCAGTCCCGAAGCACCCGGACCACTCCCCAAGCCGGCCCGTCCCGAACCACCCCGCCCCTCATACCCCGCCCGCAACCCGGAGATCGCCTCCCCGGCAACCCGCCGCACAGCCCGCCGCCCCAGCAGCCCCGCCAGCACCACCCGCCGTGCCGCAGTCACCACCTCCGACGGACTCGTCGCCAGTGAAGTCGCCCGGTCCGTCGCGCGCAGGATGCGCTGAGCCTGCGGTCGCCGTTCCTTCTCGTACGAGTCGAGCAGCCCCGCCGGCGCCCACCCCTGCACCGCCGCCGCCAGCTTCCACCCCAGGTTCACGGCGTCCTGAATGCCCAGGTTGAGCCCCTGCCCGCCCAACGGGGAGTGCAAGTGCGCCGCATCCCCGGCCAGCAGCACCCGCCCGGTCCGATAACTGTCCGCGATCCGCTGATGGATCTTGAAACGGGCCAGCCACTCCGCGTCGTACGGCTCCGGATCGAACCCCAGCGACAACGTCAGCAGCTCGGACAGCTCTTCCAACGTCACCGCCTCCCGCGTCCACGGCCGGTCCCGCCGCGCCACCGCGATCCGGTACAGCCCGTCGCCGTACGGCACCGACACCATCACCCCGCCGCCCCCGGACAGCACCAGCACGTCGTCCGGCGGCGGCTTGCGCAGCCGTACGTCCGCGAGGACCGGCGCGATGTCGTACGTACGACCGCGAAAGGCGATGCCCGCGAGCTCGCGCACCGCGCTGTGCGCGCCGTCGCAGCCGACGACGTAGTCGGCGCTCTCCTCCCACTCCCCGGACTCGGTGCGCACCTGGAGCACCACCCCGGAGCCGTCCTGCTCCAGGCCGAACACCTCGGCCCCGCGCTGCACGGTGACCCCGAGATCGAGGGCGTGCCGCTGGAGCACCTCCTCGGTGCGGCTCTGCGGGATCACGTGCAGCGCCGGGAAGCGCGTGTCGAGCTCGGTGAAGTCGAGCACCGCGCCCCGGGCGGGCACCATGCGGCCCACCGGCCGGCCCACCGCGGTCAGTGCGTCGGCGTGGCCGCGCAGGTCGAGCACCTCCATCGTCCTGCTGTACAGGCCCATGGCCCGGGACTGCGCGGACGCGGTGGTACGGCGTTCCAGGACGGTGCAGGACACTCCGGCGGCGGCCAGTTCACAGGCCAGCGCGAGTCCGGTGGGTCCGGCCCCGACGACGATGACGGACTGCTCAGGCGCGTTGGCCATGGGTTTCTCCTTGGACGTCGGTCAGCGGTGCGGCCGGTGCGGGCGTGGTGCCGGTCGTGATGCCGGTCGCGGCGGTCGGGCGGCCGACCCGCGCCGCCCACGCCCCCGCACCGAGTACGAGGGCCCCGAGCAGCAGCCAGCCCAGGGCCCCCTGCCGTACCACCAGGAAGGTGACGACCAGCGGCCCGTAGGTGTTGCGGGCGGCGTTGCCCAGGCTGAAGAAGGCGAGGTAGACCTGTCGGCGGTCCTCGGGGGCGAGTTCGTACGAGATCGCCCAGGCCCCCGCCTGCTGGTGCATCTCGGCGAACGCCTGGAAGGCCACCGCGACGAGGAGCACCGCGACGGCGTACGGCATGGGCAGCGCCCCGGTGGTGGCCAGTGCGCCGCAGCCCACCGCCAGCAGCATCCCGCTCAGCCCGAGCGCCCGGCCGCCGTCCGCGGCGGTCTCGGTGGCGCGGGTCGCCCGCACCTGGAACAGCACCACGACGACGGTGTTGAGCACCACCGCCCAGGCGATGACGGCGCGTGGGAGGGCCGACGGATGCGCCAGCACCCACAGCGGCACGCCCGCCGTCAGGACCGTCACATGCAGGCTGACCAGGGAGTTGAGCGCGGTGAGCGCGGCGAAACGACGGTCCCGGAAGACCCCGAGCCGCTCCCGCCACGGCAGCGGCCGTACACCGGACCGCTCGCCGTCCGCCCCGGTCCGCAGCCGCGCGACCAGGACGGCGGCCACCACGAACGACACCGCGTTCGCGTACACGACGCCCAGGTACACCGCGTCGCTGTCCGCCACCAGCACCGCCCCGGCCACCAGACCGCCCAGCGCCAGCCCCAGGTTCTGCAGCGACCGGGCCCGCCCCATCGCCCGCACCCGCTGCGGCCCCTCGACCGCCGTGCCGAACAGGCCCTGAAGCAGCGGCGAGGCCGCGCGGTCGGCCACCGCGAGCAGGGACACCACGCACAGGAACGGCACGAACCCCGACGCGAGCGGATACACGGTCAGCAGCGCGGCCCGTACGAGATGCGCGGCCATGAGCGTGCGGCGGGCGCCCGCCCGGTCCGCGAGGATCCCGGTCGGCACCAGCAGCGCGAACGACAGCGCGCCCGCGACGGACAGCCCGACGCCCACCTGCCCGTCGCCCAGGCCCAGATACCGGGTCAGGAAGACGACGGAGACCGACATGTAGAGCCCGCTGCCGAGCGCGTCGACGAACACGGCGGCGAGCAGGGCGAGCGCCGCTCCCGGCAGCCGCCCCCGCTCGGCGTGACTCTTCATGTCGGCCTCCGTCCAAGGGAGTTCAGGGGAGCTTCAGCGGGCTTGCAGGGCCTTCAGGGGGTGGCTTCAGGGGACTCGGGCTCCGGCGATCCGGAGTAGTAGTCCCGCATCAGGTCGTCCACCCACTCCGGCTGTACGACCTCCTCGCGCGGCCCGAACTGCCTCAGGTACGGCTTGATGTCGAGCACGGGCGTGCCGTCCACCGCGTCGAGGCCCAGGACGTGCACGTCGAGCCCGTCCACCTTGAGCAGCCGGCAGCGCGAGACGCCGATGCGGTTGGGCCGGTTCTTGCCGCGCTGGGCGAAGATCCCGGCCAGCGGCCACTCGGGGTTGTTGCGGGGATGCCGGGCGGCGGTCTGGATCTTCCCGGGCTCCACCCGGTGGAAGTGGAAGACGACCTCCAGGTGCGAGAAGGAGTCGAGCGAGAGCAGCGCCTCGGGGGTGAACCGGCCGCCGTCGAGGCGGATCACCGACGGCACGTCTCCCCAGTGGTCGTCGGTGAGTTCACGCCGCTCGTTGTGCACGTACGCCACCGGCACGAGGTCCGCGATCGGCTCCGGCGCGGGCTGCGCCGCCTCGGGCGACCACACCTCGTCGCGTACGAGGAGTTCGCCGGCGGTGGCGCGCTGCACCGTCAGATAGATCTCCTCCCGCCGTACGCCGAGGAGTTCGGCGAGCCGCTCCTGCAACACCCGCAGCAGCGCCCCGACTTGACCGTTGCCGTAGCTCTCCTTGCAGATGACGAGTCCGACCGGCGCCGGGTTCTCGGGGTCGCCGCGCCACTCGGGGCGGTGGTAGGTGCCGGGCCTGAGCTGCTGCCACCACACCCAGCACTGCCCGGCGGGCAGGCCGAGCAACTCCGTCACGGCGTCCGCCAGTTGGGCCAGGGCGGTGACGCCGGGGCTCTCGGCGGGGGAGTAGAGCCTGATCACCGGCATCTCAGCGCACCCCGCCCAGCGGCTTGACGCCGATCAGCATGCAGGTGCGCACGGGGATGAGGAACTCCTCGCCGTCCTGCCGGATGCCGAGTGCCGCGCGCTGTGCCTCGGGCGCCTCGGCCAGTCGGCGGCGGATCGCCCGCTCGGCCTCGGCGCCGGAGGAGGCGATCTCGCACCAGCGCTTCACCGGCACCCCGGTACGGCTCTCGGCCTGCGCGCCGCGCGCCACCGGCACGTTCAGCCCGGCGCCCTGCAGGAAGGCGATCCACTCCGTGAGCGTGTAGCTGCGCACGTGTGTCGGGTCGTGCAGGACCTCCAGCTCGTGGTTGAGCGCGTCGGTCTCCGGGTCCTCGTTCCCCTCCAGGTCGATGACGGCGAGCCGGCCGCCGGGGCGCAGCAGCCGGGCCATCTCGCCGACCGCCTTGGGCATGTCCTGGAAGTGGTGGGGTGCGAGCCGGGAGACGACCAGGTCGAACGAGCCGTCCGGGAAGGGGAGTTCCTCGGCGGCGGCCTGCGCGGTCTCCACGGTCACGGACCGCTCGGCCGCGAGCCGGCGGAAGGACTCCAGCATGGACGGCGCTGGGTCCACGCCGACGAGCCGGGACGGCTGCTCGTCGGCGAAGGACAGCGCGAGATGGCCCGCGCCGCAGGCGACGTCGCAGATCGCGGCGCCCGTCTGGGGGCCCAGCGTCTCGTGCAGGGCCTCCATCGTCGGGCTCGACCGGTGCACCTCGCTGGTCGCGAAGTTGTCGGCGATCTTGTCGAAACGCCGGCTGGAGAGCGTCTCGCTGGCGGGCATGTGGTCCTCTTTCCTTCGGGCGACGGGGTCGGGCGGAAACTTGCGGAGGCTTACCGGTGTGGGCGGTCGGCAGGTCTGCTATTGCTGACGGTTCGTCACCATTCGGCGCCCACCAGTGAGGTGAGCGCCGCGAGCGGGTCCCGGGCCGGGCCTCTGCCGCAGGGGTGGAGGGTGTGGCCGAGCCCTTCGAGCACATGGACCCGGACGGCGGGGGTGTGGGTGCCGATGACATGGCGGGCGGACCAGTCGGCGTACATGCCCGGGTCGAAGACGGCGGGCGGCAGCTTGTCGTCGGAGGCGTCGGCGAGGTAGCCGACCAGGTCGTGGCCGCCGTACACGAGCTCGACGGCCGGGATCCGGGAGGTCATGAAGACGTCCTCCTCGACCACCGTGCCCACCAGGACCACCCGGTCGGCGCGCGGCGGTGCGCCGGACTCCAGGAGCCGCAGCAGGGCCTGGCCGCCGAGCGAGAATCCGATCAGGGAGAGCGGCCCGGTCACCAAGTGGCGGCTGGAGTCGAGGAGTTGACCGAGCCGCTCGGAGCGCAGCCGCCGGTCCTCCTCGGTGGCCGGTGACTTGGGGTCGCGGGCGGGCATGTCGCAGTCCAGGACCTGTGCGCCGTCCGCGACCAGACGCTCCGTCAGCTCTCCCAGAAGCCGGTCGTCCCGGCCCCCGCCGTCGAGGGCCGAGACGCTTCCGGGGCCCGCGAGCAGCACGGTGGCGTTCGCGGGCGCCGCGGGGAAGGACCGCCTCGTGCGGTAGGCGGTCCCGCCCCGGTCCTTGTGCCACCGGAGGTGACGGTGGACGGTGCTGGTCACCGGCTCACCTCCGGCAGACGGCGTCGGCGAAGCTGCCGACGCGCTGGTGGAAGTAGACGCTGATGATCTCCTCGTGCAGTGCCTCGCCGTCCAGCGTCGGTATCACGCTCTCCGGCTCGCCGGGCACCGGCTCGACCAGTCCGCGCTCCAGGAGTTCGGCGAAGACCGAGGCGAACGGCTCGTCGTGGAACAGCTCGACGCCGAACCGGTGGCGGAACCGTGCCGCGTCGATGGGCTGGTTGGCCTTGAAGTTGAAGCCCAGCACCAGGCCGATCGCCTCGAGTCCCGCGAGCCGGCGTCCGAAGGCCAGCGGCAGCCCGGGCCCCTCTTGGAGCCGGCGCGCGTAGCCGCTGATGTCGGCGATGTTGTGGGTCTGGACCACCGTGTCGTCGTCGCGGGTGAGCCAGCCGTACGCCCCGGGACCGTACGCGATCATCGAGTCGTGGCGCTGCCACTTGTTGCGGGAGACGCGCGGGATGTTGCCGTCCGGGTAGACGCCGGGCCGGTTCCACCAGCCGCAGGGGCTCGGGTGGTAGCCGGCGTCCAGCAGCAGCTCGACGATGGCCTCGCGCATCGCGTAGGTCTCGTCGAGGCCGGGGAAGCGGTGCTCCTCGCGCAGCCGGTCGCGGACGCTCTCCACGTTCCACAGGGCCCGGTTGCCGATGCCCATCTTCGCGCGGTCCGCGTTGCGCAGCCGGTAGATGGTGATGGTGGGGACCTCGTGGTCGATCAGGCAGCGGATGTCGTCGGCGACCTTCGCGGGCGTCTGATGGGGCAGGCCGAACATCATGTCGACGTTGAACGGCTTGCCGGTGGCCCGCAGTTTCCCGATGGCCCGCAACGACATGGCCGCGTCGTGGCCGCGCCCCGCGAACGCGTTGACC
Organism: Streptomyces cylindrosporus; assembly: GCF_022698165.1. Lineage (GTDB taxonomy): Bacteria > Actinomycetota > Actinomycetes > Streptomycetales > Streptomycetaceae > Streptomyces > Streptomyces cylindrosporus. Next base: position 886,927 of record NZ_JALDAY010000002.1, on the reverse strand, counting down.
TCGCTCTGCAGGGACTGCACGCCGACGCTGAACCGGTTGAAGCCGATCGCGCAGGCCTCGGCGAGCTCGTCGTGCAGGAAGTTGTCGGGATTGCCTTCGAGCGAGATCTCACAGTCCTCGGAAATCGCGTAACGCTCCCTCATATGCCGTACAAGACGCGCCAGTTGCTCGCTCCCGAGCAGCGAGGCGGTTCCGCCGCCGAGATAGACGGACTCGATCGAAGCCTCGGCCAGCCAGGGCTCGTGCGCGAGCCGGCGCCCCGACTCGTCGAGCAGCAGGTCGGTCCACACCCGCGGCGCGCGCTCGCCCTCCGCGCCGCCCGGCACCTTGCGCTTGACGTAGTTGCAGAAGTGGCAGATGTACGCGCACAGCGGCACATGGAAGTAGAGATGCGCGGGCCGGCCCGCTCCCGGGTGCTCGCGCAGGGCGTCACCGACCTCGGCGGGCGTGAGCCGCTCGCCGTAGTTGGCGGTCACGTTGATGTTGTAGTCGTCCTGGCCGATCCGCAGCGCGGGGTTCTCCCGGAGCAGCCGCGCGAGCCCTGTGCCCGGGCGCACGGCGGTGGTGCCGGCTGAAGCAACCGTCTTGCTCATCGCGACCTCGTCTCCTCACACCTGGTTCGGACCCGGCCCTTCCCGGCCCGTCCCTCACGGGCCGGGAAGACCGTGCGGCGCTCTGCTCGCCTCATCCGGGGGCTCGTGCAGACCGCGCACTCCTCGGGCCCGTCCCTCTACGGGCCCTGGAGGTGTTGCTCCGCTCCGGTTCCTGTCGGCACGGGCGTGGGTCAGACCTCGACCTCGATGACCGTGGCCTCGGTGATGTTGGTGGCCTCCACGAGCGTCTCGGCGGGCGCGGTGGCGGAGGCGGCGCCGACGGCGCTCAGGGTAACGCCCTCCTGCCCCGGCTCCAGGTGGATGCGGATGACCTTCTTCTCTTCCGGCATGACGTTGTTCCCTTCACTGAGGGGCGACGGCCTGCGCCGCCACCCGGGTGGGGGCCCGCTCACGTCGTCGGGAGCGGGGGCGATGGGGCCCGGCCGGTTCGCCGGGCGTGGGACGGCGCCTGAGCGGGCGGGGCGAAGTCGGCTGCGGTTCGTCCGCGCCCCAAAGGGGCGCGGGGAACTGCGCGACCAGCCACGACGGTGCCGCAGACGAGCCACGACACACCGCCGCACATCCAGCGGAGCGCTAACGTGGGGTGAGCGTCAGGCGTACGTCCTTCCGCTTGCGCTCGCGCCAGTAGCGGCCGGCGCGCAGCATGAACTCCTGGAGGTACTCGGTCGCGCCGCAGCCCCTCGGGTCACCGGTGAGGTTGCGGGCCAGCGGCGGGCACCGGAACTGGCACCAGATGTCCTCCCGCGCCACCGGGCAGCTCCCGCACACCGAGTGGTCCTCGAAGCGGAAGTCCCGGAACTCGTCGAACCCCGACTCCCAGATCTCCGCGAACGGCCGCCGGGTGATGTTCCCGGCCCGGTAGAGCTGGCCCGACATGCAGTTGCTGCACGGGTACACGTCGCCGCGGCTGTTGACGTAGACGACCGAACGCCCGCACTTCTCCTGCCCAACCGCCCGCTCCAGCCGCTGGCAGAACTGGATCGTGTCCACCCCGCGGATCTCGTCGGCCGCCCGCGGCGCAGGCTGCCCGGCGCTCTCCGCCGCCTCCGCGGCCATGTCGCCCGGCGCGCTGGAGTACCGCTCCATGCAGCGCCGGTACACCTCGAAGACCTCGTCCACGTCCTCGGGCCGCAGCAGCATGTCCGGGTGCAGCAGCGCCCGGCCCACCGGATGCGTCTCCAGCCACTGCGGCCGCGGATACCCGCGCTCGGCGCACCAGTCGAAGATCTCCTCGGCGTCCCGGATGTTGCCCCGGTGCACCGAGATCGCCGTACGGAACACATGCCCGTGCCGGCGCATCGCCTCGAACGCGCGCTCCAGCTTGGGGAAGTCCATCCGGCCGCGCACCGTCCGCTCCGGGTCGGCCGTGTCGAAGCTGATGAAGAACGACTGTCCCGGCGGGATCGCCGCGAGCCGCTCCTCGGTCACCAGCAGCCCGTTGGTGAAGATCTGCGTGCTGAACGGCTTGCTGCGGGCATGCCGGACGATCTCGACCGCGTCCCGGTGCGAGAAGATCTCACCACCCGTCAGGAACACCTGCAACACGCCCAGTTCGGCGAAGTCGTCGAGCAGCGCCTTGATCGCCGGGGTGGACAACTCGTCCGGCCGCTTGAGCGCGGAGTCCGCGTAGCAGTGCTTGCAGCGCAGATTGCACAGGTTCGTGGTCTCGACGAACGCGATCGCAGGCGCCGGCAGATGGAAGCGGTCCAGCGTCACCAGCGGGTCCGTGACCGCGTACGTCATCAACTCCTCGGCGGACACCGGCAGTCCGGAGTTGTGGCGGACGATCAGCTCCCGCGCCGAAGCGGCGAGGAACTCGACGTGCCCGTTCGGCAGCAGTGCGACGAGCCCGCCCTCGTTCACCTGGAAGGGGATCTTCTGCACGAGTCCCTGCCTCTCCGCGTCGAAGTCAACAGACGTTGAACTCATGACCCGATGAACTCTACGGAAGGTGAATAACCTTGGCAAGGGCTTGCGCGCGCCTGTGGTGCGAGGGCGGTGGTCGATGCGAGGCTGAAGGTATGAACATCCCTTTCCTCGGCAGGCGTCGCGACAGCCCCCCGGTGCGTGACGCGGAGGGCATCGCCGAACTCCTCTCCGAGTGCGAGCTGCTGCGCTCACAGGCCGGCCGCGACGGCGTCCAACTCGACGACACGGCCGCCTCGTTGGAGGCGCTCGACCAGCTGCTGCCGCGCTGGCGCGGCGACGAGGAGGTCGTGCACTGGCTGGGCAATGACGCCGGCCTGTATCTCGGCACCGTGATCGTGCGCACTGTGCCGGGCGCTGTCTGGGAGATCTGGCCGGACGGCCAGCCCGTCGTGAAGCTCGCCTCGGGCCGCGAGTTCGACGTCGTGACCTCCGGCCACGAGTGGGCCGAGAGCGGGGTGCCCGAGCTCTCGCAGCTGTACGCCGAGGTCGCGGAGGCGTGACCGGTGGGCCTTGTGTGACTGATGGTTCGGCGTAAATACGGCTAATGCCCGAAAAGTGCGTGTCGTGTATTAACTCCAGTCTTGTCTGGATAGTTTGCGGCAACCACGACACAGCTGAGAGTGAGTAGGGCTGCGTATGGCCGTCGATCCGTTGATCGAGCTGCGTGACGTCAACAAGTACTACGGTGAGGGGGAGGTGGTCGTGGTCATCGGCCCGTCCGGGTCGGGCAGGTCCACCCTGTGCAGGACGATCAACCGGCCGGCCGGCGCTTTCGCGACCTCCTGGAGCGGGTCGGACTCGCCGACCGGGCGCCGAAGTTCCCCGCACAGCTCTCCGGCGGCCGGCAGCAGCGCGTGGCCATCGCCCGCGCCCTGGCCATGGAGCCCAAGACCCTCCTGTGCGGCGAGCCGACCTCCGCGCTCGACCCGGAGATGATCAACGAGGTGCTGGAGGCCGACGGCCGCATCGTCGAGGACCGGACCCCGGAGGAGTTCTTCACCGCGCCGCGCGGCGAGCGCGCCAGGGACTTCCTGTCCAAGATCCTCGAACATTGAGCGGGGGGAGCGGGGTACCCCCTACGGCCCCGAGGCAGTAGGGGGCGACGGTCACAGAGCCGTACCCGCCCGGCGGCAGCCGGAGATCACTGCTCGCGCAGCGGAACCGACACGTACGACGGGTCGTCCGCCGGCGAGGAGAAGGTCAGCTGCGCGCCGGACGGGTTGTGCTCGATGTAGAGCGGGTCGACCGTGTCGACGACCAGGGCGAGTCGGTGCCCTGCCGGGACGTCGTAGGCCGTGGAGTACAGCTCCAGGTCGACGTCGAACGGCTTTCCGGGCGTACGCCCGTGGAAGGTGTACGGCGCGTTGCTGACCAGCTTGCCGAGGCCGAGCGGCCCCACGTCGTACAGGTAGGCGACGAGGGTGCCGCTCTCCTTGGTAGGAGTGAGCGTCGTGTGCAACTTCGCGGTGCCGCGCACCTGTTGGGCCGTGGCGTACTTCTCCGACTGCCACACGGCGGCCCAGCGGCGGGGGAGCAGGGGGATCGAGGCGACCGGGGGCAGCTGGGCCACCTGGTCGAGGATGCTGGACAGGAAGACGATCCCGCCGTCCGCGCCGGAGTCGACGTTGGCGTGGATCGTGGTCGTGCCGGCAAGGGCGAGCTTCGTGCGGATCGCGCCCACCGACTTCCAGTCCGGGTAGCCCTCGTAGCCGCCGGTGGAACGGGACTTGAGCTGGACGGGCTGCTCGCGGTCGATGCCGTTGTCCGCGCCCTTGAGGTAGTGGTCGAACCAGCGCTCGGTGTCCGTCCACACGTCGTTGGGCAGCCCGAACAGGCCGGTCAGCTCCGCGGTCGCGTGGTCTCCGGGCCGGAACTCCAGTCTCTTCGGGCCCGTCAGCTTCTCGTAGAAGTCCGCGTACTGGTTGGGCGGGAAGACCGTGTCGCCCCACGCGTTGGCCATCATGACCGCGGCGCCGTTCTTGTTGAGTTGGTCCACGTATGTTGCGGCCGAACGTTTCTTCCCCCAATTGATCATGTCCTGTTCCTTGGACAGGTTGGAGGCGTAGAAGTCGTCGAAGATCTGCCGGATCTCGGCGCTCTGGCGGCCGGTGACCAGGCTCGCGCCGTCCAGCAGCGCGGCCGCCTGGACGTGCTGGGTGCGGCCGGAGTAGATCGAGTCGATCAGGTCGGCCCAGCCGCTGAGCGAGGCGACCGCCTTGATCCGCTTGTCGTGCGCTGCCGCGAGCAGGCTGATGCCGGCGCCGTACGAGACGCCCGCCATGCCGATGTGCCGCGAGTCCGCGGGGGTGTTGGCAAGCGCCCAGTCGATGACCTTGGAGGCGTCGGCTATGTCGGGAGGTCCCGCCACTTCTATCTCCCCGCCGGACTGCCAGAAGCCGCGGACGTTGTAACTGACCACGACATAGCCGGAGTCGGCGAGCTTCCGGGCCTGTGCGAGGTACTCGACCTGGGGCAGGCCCCAGCTCGTGGGGAGCACGAGCAGCGGGTAGTGCCGGGTGCCGTCGGCGCCCGCGGGCGTGACGACGTTCGCCTTGAGGACGGTGCCGCCGTCGCCGGAGATGTCGACGAAGCGGACGGCGTCGGCCGCCTGGGCGGCGGGGGTGAGTCCGAAGGCGCCACCGGCGATCAGGGTCGCGGACACGGCGCCCACGGCGGTCGTACGCAGGGCCTTGCGCTGGAGTCCCACGGGCCACTCCTCACTCGTGTAAGTGCAAAGTGACCAGACGGTAACCGCGACCGCTTACCGCAAGTAACCCGTCGGTAAGTTACGTGCCAGTAACGATTGTTGTCGTGTGAATGAATTCAGGACGAGCGGTGGGAGTTGCGCGGAGCCGCGGGCGTCGGCAGCGGGGCCTGTGCCGCCCGCGTCACGTCCGCGACCAGCTCGGCGACGTCCGGGCCGTACGCCTGCGAGTTGACCACCTTCAACAGCAGCACGAACCCGTTGTTGCCGTACTTGCGGGCCAGCCGCTCGTGGTTGCGGGCGAGATAGCGGGTCGCTGCCTGGTTGGTGATCGCGGTCTGACCGCAGAACAGGAACACCGGCCGGGACAGGCCGGGTTGTCCGGCCGTGAGTCGGGCCAGCAGCACATGCTCGGAGACGCCCTTCTCCACGCGGTAGCGCTCGCTGCCGATCTGGAACGCCAGCCAGTCCGGACCCGATTCCGGATCGTTGTTGACCCGCACCCCCGGCAGCATGGCGTGCATATGGGCGGCCATGCGCCGGTTGGAACTCGGCCCGCCCACACAGAACTCCGTGCGCTCCCCGAATCCCTGCCGGGCCACGTCCTGGGTGATCACCTCGGCATGCGCACCGCAGTCCTTGATGAGCGCCGACAGCTCCAGCAGCGCGAACACGTCGTAGCGGTGCACCGCGAGATCGGGGCTGCCGGCATCGCGGTTGACGACGAGCAGCGACTCGGAGTTGTCGGGCAGCCCGAAGAACGCCTGCTTGCGGCGGAGCTTCCGCTTCCACAGGTAGGTACGGGCCAGCCAGCCGAGGGCGGCGCTGAGGCCGGCCGCGACCACGCCCAGGACGATGTTGCGCACGTCGTCATTCATGGGCGCGCATGCTAGCGGGCCGAGATGGCTGGTACGTACCGGTGTTCGATCTGTGGCATTCGTATGACAGCTGCCCGGATTGGGTCTGTCGGGGCCCCGGTGATCTGGTTACGCTGCGCGGACGGTCCTGGACTGGAGGTACGGATGCGTCGCCCTGTCGCGCGGAAACTGTCGGTCCTGGCGGTCTCGGCCGCCGTGGTTTCGGTGGGGGCGGCGGCGCCACCGTCCTCGGGGAGTACGGCCGCCGCGAAGGTGCCGGTCGCCGTCGGCTACGGCGGCGCGGTCGCCAGCGTCGACGCGGACGCCTCCGCCGCCGGTATCGAGGTGCTGAGGAAGGGCGGCAACGCGGTCGACGCCGCCGTCGCCACAGCGGCGGCCCTCGGCGTCACCGAGCCGTACTCCTCCGGCATCGGAGGCGGCGGCTACTTCGTCTACTACGACGCCAAGTCCCGTACGGTGCACACCATCGACGGCCGTGAGACCGCGCCGCTGACCGCCGACTCCGACCTGTTCGTGGAGAACGGCAAGCCGCTCGCCTTCGCCGACGCCGTCAGCAGCGGGCTGAGCGTCGGCACCCCGGGCACGCCCGCCACCTGGCAGACCGCCCTCGACAAGTGGGGGAGCAGGAGACTCGGTTCGGTGCTGAAGCCGGCCGAGCGGATCGCCCGCGACGGCTTCACCGTCGACGACACCTTCCGCTCGCAGACCGCGTCGAACGAGACGCGCTTCCGGTACTTCCCGGACACGGCGAAGCTGTTCCTGCCGGGCGGGCAGCTGCCGGTGGTGGGCTCGACGTTCAAGAACCCCGATCTCGCCCGCACCTACGAGGAGTTGGGCAAGAAGGGCGTCGGCGCGATCTACCGCGGCGACCTCGGCGACGACATCGTGAACACGGTGAACAAGCCGCCGGTGGACCCCGGTTCGGGCTGGAACGCCCGGCCCGGCAAGCTGTCCGACGCGGACCTCGCGGCCTACCGCGCCAAGCTCCAGGCGCCCACCGAGACCGGGTACCGCGGCCTGAAGGTGTACTCCATCGCGCCTTCGTCCTCGGGTGGCACGACCGTCGGCGAGGCGCTCAACATCCTTGAGAACACCGACCTTTCGAAGGCGAGCGAGGTCCAGTACCTGCACCACTACGTCGAGGCGAGCCGGATCGCGTTCGCGGACCGGGGGCGCTGGGTGGGGGACCCCGCCTTCGAGGACGTACCGACGAAGGAACTGCTGTCGCAGAAGTACGCCGACTCGCGGGCCTGCCTGATCAAGGACGACGCGGTGCTGACGAGCCCGGTGGCGCCGGGCGATCCGCGCAACCCGGCGGCGTGCGCGTCGGGCGGTACGGCGGCTCCCACGACCTACGAGGGCGAGAACACGACGCATCTGACGGTCGCCGACAAGTGGGGCAACGTCGTGTCCTACACGCTGACCATCGAGCAGACCGGCGGCAGCGCGATCACCGTGCCCGGGCGCGGGTTCCTGCTCAACAACGAGCTGACGGACTTCTCGTTCACACCGGCCAACCCGGCCGTGCACGACCCGAACCTGCCGGGCCCCGGGAAGCGGCCCCGGTCGTCGATCTCGCCGACGATCGTCCTGGACGAGCACAACAAGCCGGTGGTTGCCGTCGGTTCACCGGGCGGGGCGACCATCATCACGACCGTGCTGCAGGTGCTGACCGAGTTCCTCGACCGTCATCTGCCGCTGGTCGACGCGATCGCCGCACCGCGCGCCAGCCAGCGCAACGCGGCCAAGACTGAACTCGAACCCGGGCTGTACAACAGCGACTTGAGGACTCAGCTGGAGGCCATCGGGCACTCGTTCTCGCTGAACCCCGAGATCGGGGCGGCGACCGGCGTGCAGCGGTTGCCGGACGGGAAGTGGCTGGCCGCGGCGGAGACGGTCCGGCGGGGCGGGGGTTCGGCGATGGTCGTGAACCCCACGCCGTGAAGCCGTGAACCCTACTCCGTGAAGCCGTGAACCCTACTTCCTGAAGACGAGGCGCCCTTCCTCCACGTCCACCGTCACCGTGCCGCCCTCCGCGATCGTGCCGTCCAGCAGCTGCCGGGACAGTCGGTTGTCCACCTCCCGCTGGATGGTGCGGCGCAGGGGGCGCGCCCCGTACTCGGGCTGGAAGCCTCGCTCGGCCAGCCAGTCCACCGCCGCGTCCGTGAAGTCGACCGTGATGCCCTGGGCGTGCAGCAGCCGCCGGGTCTTCTCCAGCAGCAGGTCGGTGATCTGCCGCAGTTGATCCGTCGTCAGCTGGCGGAAGACCACGATCTCGTCGATGCGGTTCAGGAACTCCGGGCGGAAGTGGTCCCGCAGCGGCCGGAGGATCTGCTCGCGGCGGGCCTCCTCGTCCGCGTCCGTGCCGCCCGCGCCGAAGCCGATGCCCGCGCCCCGGCGGGTGATCGCCTCCGAACCGAGGTTGCTGGTCATGACGATCACCGTGTTGGTGAAGTCGACCGTGCGGCCCTGGGAGTCGGTCAGGCGGCCGTCGTCCAGGACCTGGAGGAGGATGTTGAAGACGTCCGGGTGCGCCTTCTCGACCTCGTCCAGCAGGAGCAGCGAGTACGGGTGCCGGCGCACGACCTCGGTGAGCTGGCCCGCCTCCTCGTGGCCGACGTACCCGGGCGGGGCGCCGACCAGGCGGCTGACGGTGTGCCGTTCCTGGTACTCGCTCATGTCCAGGCGGACCATGCGCTCCTCGCTGCCGAACAGGGCCTCGGCAAGCGCGCGGGCCAGCTCCGTCTTGCCCACGCCGGTCGGGCCCAGGAAGAGGAAGCTGCCGATCGGCCGGTCGGGGCTGGAGAGTCCGGCGCGGGAGCGCAGGACCGCCTCGGAGACCACGCTCACGGCCTCGTCCTGCCCTACGACCCGCTCGTGGAGGTGCTCCTCCAGGCCGAGCAGCTTCTCCTTCTCCTCCTGGGTGAGGCTGGCGACCGGGATGCCGGTCTGCCGTGAGACCACCTCGGCGATCGCCTCGGCGGTGACCGCGAGATCCTGGCCCTCGTCGGCCTTGTCCTCCCCGCCGGCCTCGCTGATGCGCTGCTTCAACTCGGCGATCTGATCACGGAGTTGGGTGGCCCGCTCGTACTGCTCGTCCGCGACCGCCTGGTCCTTGTCGCAGGTCAGCTGTCCGATCTCGCGCTCCATGGCCCGTACGTCCGTGCCCTTGGTCCGCGCCCGCAGCCGTACCCGGGCACCCGCCTGGTCGATCAGGTCGATGGCCTTGTCGGGCAGGCGGCGGTCGGTGAGATAGCGGTCGGACAGCTCGACGGCGGCGACCAGCGCCTCATCGGTGTAGCGGACCTGGTGGTGGGCCTCGTAACGGTCGCGCAGGCCGCGCAGGATCTCGATGGTGTCGGCGACGGACGGTTCGGGCACGAGGATCGGCTGGAAGCGGCGGGCGAGTGCCGCGTCCTTCTCGATCCGGCGGAACTCCTCCAGCGTGGTGGCGCCGACGATGTGCAGCTCGCCGCGGGCCAGCGCCGGCTTGAGGATGTTCCCGGCGTCCATCGCACCGCCCTCACCGCCTCCGCCGGCGCCGACGACGGTGTGCAACTCGTCGATGAAGACGATGAGTTGGTCGGAGTGGGCGCGGATCTCGCCGACGATGTTGTTGAGCCGCTCCTCGAAGTCGCCGCGGTAGCGGGTGCCCGCGACCACACCGGTCAGGTCGAGGGCCACCACGCGCCGCCCGGTCAGCACGTCGGGCACGTCCCCGTCGGCGATCCGCTGGGCCAGCCCCTCCACGATCGCGGTCTTGCCGACGCCCGCGTCCCCGATCAGCACCGGGTTGTTCTTGCCGCGGCGGGAGAGCACCTCGATGGTCTGCTCGATCTCGTCGTCCCGCCCGATCACCGGGTCGATACGGCCCTGCCGGGCCAGGTCGGTGAGATCACGGCCGTACTTGTCGAGCGTGGGCGTGCCCGTGGCGCGGGCCTGCTCGGTACGGCCGCCCGGCGCGGTGTCCGGGGCCTCGGGCGGGCCGGTGGGCGCGAAGCGGGCCGAGTTCAGGATGTGCCCGGCGGCCGAGTCGGGGTTTGCGGCCAGGGCGCTGAGGACGTGTTCGGGGCCGATGTAGCCCGCGCCGCTCGCCCGCGCCAGGTCGTGCGCGTCCAGCAGGGCGCGCTTGACGGCCGGGGTGAGCGAGAGCGAGGTGGGCGGCGGCGCCTCCTCGGGCGTGTGCTGGACCGGGCCGGAGCGCTCGTCGATCTCCGACGCCAGGGAGTCGGGGTCCGCGCCGGCGCGGCTGAGCAGACTCCGGGTCGGCTCGCTCGTCAGGGCGGCCCGCAGCAGATGCTGGGTGTCGAGGTCGCGACTGCCGTGCTCGGCGGCGTACTGGGCGGCGCCGCGCACCAGTTCCCGGGCCGGCTGACTGAGCAGCCGTCCGATGTCTATCTGCCGCGGGCCGGGGCGCGGTCCGCCGAAGAAACGAGCGAGGAATTCACCGAAGGGGTCGTAGCCCTCGGGTCCGCTGAAGCCGCTGGTCATGGCTTTCCCATCCGGCGTCCCTGCGCGGGCCGGGGACGCCCTCGCTGATCGACATGCCGGACTCGGGTAACCCGGGCACAAGCGGATTACACGTTGGGCGCGCGTTCGTAGAACACCTTCGCACGAACCCCGGTGGGCAGCACCTCCAGCGGACGGACTCCGGGCCGTCAGAGGGATTCGATGAGTACGAGCTCCTCCAGCACCTTGCGTACCCGGGGGCCCCAGTCGGCCTGACCGACCTCGTGGTGGGCGGCGGGGAAGCAGCGGGTGGGGGGCTTGTCGGCCCAGTCGCGCTCGTCGAGTGCGGCGCGGCGCACATAGGTCATGGCGCCGACGGGGTTGGTGTGGAAGACGACCTCCAGCTGTTCCGGCCGGCCCCCGCCCGGTGCGCGGTCGGTGAGGACGAAGGTCTCGTAGAAGCCCCTGTGCTGCTCCGTTTCCGGGATGTAGGAGTCGACGAGGTGCGCGGAGTCGCAGAAGTAGCCCTCTTCCGCGAAGGCGTCCAGGACGGCCTCGTGCAGGGGCAGGGCCGAGACGTGCAACAGGTCGTTGTCGGCGGCGCTTCTGCTTCCGTCGCGCAACGACAGCTCCGTCTTCACCCAGAGCGTGACCCCCACGGCCCGTCCGCCCACCTCACTCACCGGCGTCTCCCAGGAGAGCCGCTCCGTGAAGGTGAGCCGCTTCTCCTCGCCCTTGCGGAGGGTGAAGTAGTACGGCCGGGCACCGCAGAACTCGATCTCGTAGTCCCGCAGTTCGTCGTCGTGCCTCGTGATCTGGGCCAGCACGCGCAGATAGACGGTGTCGACCTCGGCGTCACGGCTACCGCCCCGCAGGAGAACCTCGCCCCGCAGCTCCGCGCCCGGATACACCGGACCCAGGATCTGCGTGTCCACCTCGATCGCCTCGTCCGGATCCCCGATCCCGAACAGCCGTTTGAACCCCACGTGCGCCCCTCCCCGAGCCCGCGATGATCAGGAAGGGCAGGTTAGCAGCGGGGCACGGCCCTGATCAGCGTGCCGTCAGGATCCTCGGTCCGCTCTCCAGGATCGCCACCGTGTGCTCCACATGTGCCGCCCGCGAACCGTCGTCCGTCCTCAGCGTCCAGCCGTCCGCCGCCGCGTGATAGCCGTCCCGTCCGCTCGCGATCAGCATCGGCTCGATCGCGAGGGCCATGCCGTGCCGCAGCGGGTAGCCCCGGCCGGGGCGGCCCTCGTTCGGAACGCCCGGGTCCTCGTGCATACGGCGCCCGATGCCATGTCCGCCGAAGCCCTCCGGGATGCCGTAGCCCGCCTCCCGGCACACCGTGCCGATCGCGTGCGCGATGTCGCCGACGCGGTTGCCGACGACCGCCGCGTCGATGGCGGCCGCGAGGGCACGCTCGGCGGTCTCGATGAGCCGTACGTCGTCCGGGCGCGGCTCGCCGACCGTGAAGCTGATCGCCGAGTCGCCCGCCCAGCCGCCCAGTTCGGCGCCGCAGTCGATGGAGACCAGGTCGCCGTCGCGCAGCCGGTAGCGGGTCGGGATGCCGTGCACGATCGCGTCGTTCACCGAGGCGCAGATGACGGCGGGGAAGGGTGTGGGCGCGAAGGAGGGGCGGTAGCCGAGGAAGGGCGAGCCGGCCCCCGCCCCGCGCAGCACCTCGCGTGCCACCTCGTCCAGCTCCAAAAGGGAAACGCCCACGTCGGCGGCCTTCTGCACGGCCGTGAGGGCACGCCCGACCACCTGGCCCGCCTCGTACATGGCGTCGATCGATGTGTCCGTCTTCAGTTCCACCATGCCAATTAATATACCGGGTTGTTAGACCGGATTGAAATCCGGGATTAGAATGGCGCCATGGTGCGCACCCCTCTCACCCCTGAAGAGCGCGAACGCGGCGAGCAGCTCGGCCGGCTGCTGCGCGAGGCCCGCGGCGGGCGGAGCATGACGGACGTGGCGGCCGCGGCGGGCATCTCCGCGGAGACTCTGCGCAAGATCGAGACCGGGCGGGCCCCGACGCCCGCCTTCTTCACAGTGGCCGCGCTCGCCCGGACGCTCGGCCTGTCCATGGACGACCTTGTGGAGAGGTGCGCCCTGCTGCTCGCGTGATCGGCCGCACATCGGTCAAGATCGCGCAATGACGGGTCTGCGCGCCCCTCGAAAACTCCCCGTAGCACCCCCGTAACACGACTGGTGTTGCCTACGGAACCGGAGTGCTCCGGTCTGGCGGGAGTTGGGCGATGGCTGTGGATCAACTCCCGGGTCGGATGCGGGAGTTCGTGAACTACCTGAGCGGCCTGCTGGCGCGCCTGGACCAGGGCGGCGGCTGGTGCGCGGTGTTCTGGCAGCGCGATCCCGACGGCATGCGGGCCTGTCTCGAAGGGCGCGAGGTGCCGCCCTGGGACGTGATGGAGGCGCTGCTGCAGGACCTCACCGCGGAATACGGTCCGGCCTTCGTCGCCGAGGAACTGAACCGGGTCCGCGCCCTGCACACGGCCGCGCTCACCGCGTACGACGCCCGCCCCGGCGCCCGGGACGCCCTCGGCGACCGCCTCGACGTCATGCTCCGCGAACAGCGCTACGCCGCCGAACGCCAGGCGGAACTGGCCCGCATGCTCGCCTCCGCGACCACACGGCAGCAGGCCGACACCATCCGCCTCGACCTGGCCTGGGCCCACGACGACCACGAACGCGCCACCGCCCGCTGCGCCGAACTGCGGGGCAGGATAGCCGAGTTGGACCGCCGAGCGACGGGCGAACGGATGGCGGCGGCCCGGCGGGGCCGGCTCAGCGGGGGAGCGGTGTACCGGATCGACCGGGAGTACGCGGAGACCGAGGACGGGCTGGACGACACGGGGCCGGCTCCGAGGGGCGGGCTCGCCGGGGGTTCGGGCGGGCCCGGGGGACGCGACGCCGGCTTGCAGCAGCAGCGCGGCTCGTACGACTCGTCGCCCACGAGTGGACCGCGGGGTGGGTACGCGCCAGGACGCCGGGAGCCGTCGGCGCTGATTGCCCCGTACGGAGATGACGCCGAGGAAGCGGGACGTGGGCCGAGGCTCTCGCCGACGCGGCGCGGACCGGAGCCCTCGGCCGCGCGGGGGGACCTCTTCACGGGCACGTCTTCGGCCACACCCGCCCCCGACGCCCCGCAGCTGCACGACGCCCCTCGCTCCCCGGCTCCGGGCCGCACCCTCCACCCCTCCACCCCCGAACAGCACTACTCCGCGCAGCCGACCCCGCAATACCCAGCCCCGGCAGGGTCGGCCTCCGCCCAGGCGACCCCGCAGTACCCGGCCCCGGCTGGGTCGGCGGCTACGCAACCGGCGCCGCACTACCCGGCCACGGCCGATGCCGCCACTCATCCGGCGCCGCAGCCGCACTACCCCACCCCGGCCGGGTCGGCCTCCCCGCAACCGGCGCCGCACTACCCGGCCACGGCCGATGCAGCCGTCCGTCCCGCGCCGCAGCCGCACTACCCCACTTCGGCCGAGACCCCCGCCCACCCGGCGCCCCAGCGCACCGCCGCCGCCCCGTCGGACCCCGCCCACCCCGAACACCCCGCGCCCTCCCAGCCCGCCCCCACCCTCGAACCCCCCGCCCCCAAGAAGCGCAAGCGCCGGGGCAGTGCCCGTTTTGCCGGGATGGTCGAGGAGGACGCCGCGCCTGTTGTCGTACCGCCGACCGCCCCGCAAGTGCTTCCCTCGCCCGCGGCCGATGGTGGCCGTACCCCGCGCGGCGCCCGTTTCGCCGGGGCCGCGGAGGCTCCCGCGCGGGCGGAGCCGGTCGTCGAGGAGCTGGACGCGGAGGGGGCCCGTGAGGTCGCCGGGGCCGTCGAGCGGCTCGTGCGGCTGCGTGCTGAGGGGCGTAGCGGGGAGGCCCATGCGCTGCTCGTCGAGGCCGCCTACTGGCCCGCCGTGAGGTTTCCACCGCTCGCCGTCGGACTGCAGCGGGCCGGGCTCGGCGCCGACTGGGCGACGCTGCTGTGGGAGGCCGCCTCGCTGCCCGCCGACCGGCTCGTCGCGGCCGCCGACGCGCTGGTCGCGGCCGGGCGCGGCTCCGACGGCGAGCAGATCCTGCGGCAGGGCGTCGCCCGCCCCGCCGGCGAGATAGGCCGGGCCGTGCTGGGGCTGGCCACCGAGGGGCGCCGGCGTGAGGTGCGCGCGCTGCTCGACGCGTACGTCAGGGTCCGCACCCCCGAGGAGGCCGCCCGCAGCGCCGAGCCGGACCCGGGGGCCCTCGTACCCCTGCTGCTCGAAGCCGCGCGAGGAGTGTCGGACGAGCGACACTGGGATCTGGTGCACGCCCTCCGGGTCGCCGGTTTCGCCGCCTGACGCGGTCCCCGCTCACCCACAGGAGTGCGAAACGTGATCGACTCCGCGGGTTAACGGCGATGGTCTTGGCAAGGCTCTCCCGGAGGCTTACGTTCATCCCTCTACGGCCGTCGTCTACGGGCGTAGAGGCTCTGACGTCCCGCCGAAGGAGCAGCTCATGGCCAACGTCGTTCGTGCCGCTCTGGTCCAGGCCACCTGGACCGGCGACACCGAGTCCATGGTGGCGAAACACGTGGAGCACGCCCGTGAGGCGGCCCGCCAGGGTGCGAAGATCATCGGGTTCCAGGAAGTGTTCAACGCCCCCTACTTCTGCCAGGTCCAGGAACCCGAGCACTACGGCTGGGCCGAACCGGTGCCCGACGGGCCGACCGTCGTTCGTATGCAGGAACTCGCCCGCGAGACCGGCATGGTGATCGTCGTCCCGGTCTTCGAGGTCGAGCAGTCCGGCTTCTACTACAACACCGCCGCCGTGATCGACGCCGACGGCACCTACCTCGGCAAGTACCGCAAGCACCACATCCCGCAGGTCAAGGGCTTCTGGGAGAAGTACTACTTCAAGCCCGGCAACGTCGGCTGGCCCGTCTTCGACACCGCCGTCGGCAAGGTCGGCGTCTACATCTGCTACGACCGCCACTTCCCCGAGGGCTGGCGGCAACTCGGCCTCAACGGCGCCCAGTTGGTCTACAACCCGTCGGCCACCTCACGCGGCCTGTCCGCCTACCTGTGGCAGCTGGAGCAGCCCGCCGCGGCCGTCGCCAACGAGTACTTCGTCGCCGCCATCAACCGCGTCGGCCAGGAGGAGTACGGCGACAACGACTTCTACGGGACGAGCTACTTCGTCGACCCGCGGGGCCAGTTCGTCGGCGAGACGGCCAGCGACAAGAGCGAGGAACTCGTCGTCCGCGACCTCGACTTCGACCTGATCGAGGAAGTGCGGCAGCAGTGGGCGTTCTACCGAGACCGACGACCCGACGCCTACGAGGGGCTGGTGCAGCCGTGACCGACCTGTACGCACGTCATCGATCCGTCCTGCCGGACTGGCTCGCGCTCTACTACGAGGACCCCCTCGAGATCACGCACGGCGAGGGCCGGTACGTCTGGGACTCGGACGGCAACAAGTACCTCGACTTCTTCGGCGGCATCCTGACGACGATGACCGCGCACGCCCTCCCCGAGGTCACCAAGGCGGTCAGCGAGCAGGCCGGGCGGATCCTCCACTCGTCGACCCTCTACCTCAACCGGCCGATGGTCGAACTCGCCGAGCGGATCGCCCAGTTGAGCGGCATCCCGGACGCCCGCGTCTTCTTCACCACCTCCGGCACCGAGGCCAACGACACGGCTCTCCTGCTCGCCACCACCTACCGCCGCAGCAACACGATCCTGGCGATGCGCAACAGCTACCACGGCCGCTCCTTCAGCGCGGTCGGCATCACCGGCAACCGCGGCTGGTCCCCGACCTCCCTGTCCCCGCTGCAGACCCTGTACGTCCACGGCGGCGTCCGCACCCGCGGCCCGTACGCCGAACTCAGCGACGACGCCTTCATCGAGGCCTGCGTCGACGACCTCAAGGACCTCCTCGGCCACACCCGCCCGCCCGCGGCCCTGATCGCCGAGCCCATCCAGGGCGTCGGCGGCTTCACCTCGCCGCCCGACGGCCTGTACGCGGCCTTCCGCGAGGTCCTCGCCGAGCGCGGCATCCTCTGGATCGCCGACGAGGTGCAGACCGGCTGGGGTCGCACCGGCGACAACTTCTGGGGCTGGCAGGCACACGGCCGGAGCGGCCCGCCGGACATCCTCACCTTCGCCAAGGGCATCGGCAACGGCAGCTCCATCGGCGGGGTCGTCGCCCGCGCCGAGATCATGAACTGCCTGGACGCCAACAGCATCTCCACCTTCGGCGGCACCCAGATCACCATGGCCGCCGGCCTCGCCAACCTCAACTACCTGCTGGAACACGACCTTCAGGGCAACGCCCGGCGCGTCGGCGGACTGCTCGTCGAGCGGCTGCGGGCCGTCGCCGCGCAGGTTCCGCACGTACGGGAGGTACGCGGCCGGGGCCTGATGCTCGGCGTCGAGCTGGTGAAGCCCGGCACCGACGAGGCCGATCCGCAGGCCGCGTCCGCCGTGCTGGAGGCGACCCGCGCCGACGGGCTGCTCATCGGCAAGGGCGGCGGCCACAACACCAGCGCCCTGCGCATCGCGCCGCCGCTGTCCCTCACGGTCGCGGAGGCCGAGGAGGGCGCCACGATCCTCGAACGCGCTCTGAGGAGCCTGTCGCAGTAGTGGACTGAGCAAGGGAACGGCCGTCATGACCACCACCTTCGGGACCCTCGAACCGGCGTTGTCCGTGCGCCAGGTGCTGACCATGGAACGGGTCCTCGCCGGGGAGCCCGAGGTGGTGGCCGGCGCGGCCCAGCTCGACCGGCCCGTGCGCTGGGTGCACGTCGCCGAGGCACCCGACGTGGGCGTGATGCTCAGCGGCGGCGAGATGGTCCTCACCACCGGCGTGCTGCTCGCCGGCGACGAGGAGAAGCAGGCCGAGTACATCCGGTCCCTGCACCGCGCGGAGGCCGCGGCCGTGGTGCTCGGCCTGGGACGTGCCTTTCCGGCGCCCCCGGACGTGATGCGCCGGGCCGCCGAGCGCTGCGGGCTGCCGATGGTGGTGCTCCACCGGCCCTTCCCCTTCGCCGAGTTGACGGAGGAGGTGCAGGCCCGGCTGGTACGGCGGAAGTTCGCCGCCGTCAGCCTGTCGGAGTCCGTACGGACCGCCCTGACCGGACTCATCACCGGGGGCGCCCCGCTGCAGAGCCTCCTCGACGAGGTCGCCCAGCACAGCGCCTGCCCGGTCGTCGTCACCAACCTCGCGCACCGCGTCCTCGCCACCGCGGGGGAGCGCTCCGCGGTCGACGACGTGCTGCGCGACTGGGAGCGGATCTCCCGGCAGGCCGGCGGCAGCGAGGGCGACGGCTGGATCCGCGCCGAGCTGGGCGGACGCGGAGAGCGGTGGGGCCAGATCGTGCTGTGCGGATACCGCGGGGACACCGCCACCGGACGGCTCCTCGCCGACCGCGGCGCCGAGGCCCTCGTCCTGCACCGCATGCTCGGCGGCAACTCCGCCCACACCTGGGAGGAACAGTCGGCGCAGAGCCTGCTGACCGACCTGGTGAGCGGCGTCGTACCGGCACGCCAGCTGCTGCCACGCGCGCGTGCCGCCGGACTCCCGGTCAACCGGCGCACCTTCGTGCCGATGGTCGTGCGGGACGGCGACGCCGCCGGGCTCGAGCGCGTCCTGCGGATGCTGGGGCTGCCGGGCCTCGTCGCCGAGCTCGCCGAGGAGGCCACCGCCGTGCTGCTCAGCCTGGCCCGGGACCAGGACGCCGCCGTGCTCGTGGCGAACTTCGCGGCCCGGCTGCGCTCCGAGGCCGCCCGCACGGTCGTCGCCGCGGCCGATCCCCGCATCGCCTGGGACGACGTACCGGCCGGGCTGCGCGAGGCACAGCACGTCGCCGACGCCGTGGCGGACTCCGCGCACGCCCTCGACCTCCCGGCCGTCGTACGCCTGAAGGACGTACACCTGCGGGGGCTGATCCGGCTGCTGCGGGACGACCCGCATGTGCAGTCCTTCGCCGAGCGGGAGCTGGACGGGCTGCTGTGCTCGGCCGACGACGATCTGCTGTCCGTGCTGCGGACCTATCTGGCCACCGGCCGCAACAAGTCCCGCACCGCGCAGCTCCACCACGTCTCCCGGCCCGCCCTCTACCGGCGGCTGGAAGCCATACAGGGCCGGCTCGGCGTCGACCTCGACGACTTCGAGCAGGCCGCCTCGGTGCACATCGCGCTCCTCGCGCACGACGCGCAACAGGGCTGAAACATGCCACGACCTGGGAAAACGGTGGTGAAACATGGGCTCACGACAGGGTGACACCGTGACACGCCGCACGCCCGCAGACGTGACACCGTGCAACTCAAAGCCGGTTTTCGGACTTCCTAGTCTTCTCGCACACCGAGCGACCGGAGGTCCCGATGAGCAGAGTGATCCGTGCCGCCCTCTTCCAGACCGCGTGGACGGGCGACAAGGAGTCGATGATCCAGGTACACGAGCAGGCGGCCCGCGACGCGGCCGCGCAGGGTGCTCAGGTCCTGTGCTTCCAGGAGCTGTTCTACGGGCCCTACTTCTGCCAGGTCCAGGACAAGGCGTTCTACGAGTACGCCGAGCAGATCCCCGACGGCCCGATCGTCAAGCGCTTCCAGGCGCTCGCCAAGGAGCTGGGCATCGTCCTGATCCTGCCGATGTACGAGGAGGAGCAGCCCGGCGTCCTCTACAACACCGCGGCCGTGATCGACGCGGACGGCTCGTACCTCGGCAAGTACCGCAAGCACCATATCCCCCAAGTCCCGGGATTCTGGGAGAAGTTCTACTTCCGCCCCGGCAACCTCGGGTGGCCGGTCTTCGACACCAAGGTCGGGAAGATCGGCGTCTACATCTGCTACGACCGCCACTTCCCCGAGGGCTGGCGGGCGTTGGGGCTGGCCGGTGCCGAGATCGTCTTCAACCCGTCGGCCACCTCGCGCGGACTGTCCGCCTATCTCTGGCAGTTGGAGCAGCCGGCCGCGGCCGTCGCCAACGAGTACTTCGTCGGCGCGATCAACCGGGTCGGAGTCGAGGAGCTCGGCGACAACGACTTCTACGGGACGACCTACTTCGTCGACCCGGAGGCCCAGTTCGTGGGCGAGGTGGCCTCCGACAAGGAGACCGAACTCGTCGTCCGCGACCTGGACATGGCCAAGCTGCGGGAGGTGCGCGACCGCTGGCAGTTCTACCGCGACCGCCGTCCCGACGCCTACCCGCCGCTGACCGCACCCTGACCGAACCGTCCACCCTGGCAGGAGAGGGACCATGAGCAGCCGTACCGTCATCCGCGGTGGTCTCGTCATCACCGCGTCCGACGAGATCCACGCCGACGTGCTGATCGAGGACGGCCGCATCGCCGCCCTCGCCGCCTCGGGCACGCCCGCCGCCGAAGCGTTCACCGGCGAGCGGACGATCGACGCCACCGGGAAGTACGTCATCCCCGGTGGCGTCGACGCCCACACCCACATGGAGCTGCCCTTCGGCGGCACCTTCGCCTCCGACACCTTCGAGACCGGCACCCGGGCCGCCGCCTGGGGCGGTACGACGACGATCGTCGACTTCGCGGTACAGAGCGTCGGCCACAGCCTCCGCGAGGGCCTCGACGCCTGGCACGCCAAGGCGGAGGGCAACTGCGCGATCGACTACGGCTTCCACATGATCGTCTCCGATGTGAACCAGGAGACGCTCAAGGAGATGGACCTGCTGGTGGAGGAGGGCGTGACCTCCTTCAAGCAGTTCATGGCCTACCCCGGCGTCTTCTACTCCGACGACGGCCAGATCCTGCGCGCCATGCAGCGCTCCGCCGAGAACGGCGGCCTGATCATGATGCACGCCGAGAACGGCATCGCGATCGACGTGCTGGTGGAGCAGGCCTTGGCGCGAGGGGAGACCGACCCCCGCTACCACGGCGAGGTGCGCAAGGCGCTGCTCGAAGCCGAGGCCACCCACCGCGCCATCAAGCTCGCGCAGGTCGCCGGAGCGCCCCTGTACGTCGTGCACGTCTCGGCCATGGAGGCAGTGGCCGAGCTGGCACGCGCGCGTGACGAGGGGCTGCCGGTCTTCGCCGAGACCTGCCCGCAGTACCTCTTCCTGTCGACCGACAACCTCGCCGAGCCCGACTTCGAGGGCTCGAAGTACGTGTGCAGTACGCCGCTGAGGCCGCGCGAGCACCAGGCCAAGCTGTGGCAGGGCCTCAGGACCAACGACCTCCAGGTCGTCTCCACCGACCACTGCCCCTTCTGCTTCGTCGGCCAGAAGGAGCTCGGGCGCGGGGACTTCTCGAAGATCCCCAACGGTCTGCCGGGCGTCGAGAACCGAATGGACCTGCTGCACCAGGCAGTCGTCGACGGGCACATCAGCCGCCGCCGCTGGATCGAGATCGCCTGCGCCACCCCGGCCCGGATGTTCGGCATGTACCCGAAGAAGGGCACGATCGCTCCCGGCGCCGACGCGGACGTCGTGATCTACGACCCGAACGCCGAGCAGGTCATGTCGGTCGAGACGCACCACATGAACGTCGACTACTCGGCCTACGAGGGCAAGCGCATCACCGGCCGGGTCGAGACGGTCCTCTCGCGCGGCGAACTCGTCATCACCGAGCGGGAGTACACCGGCCACGCGGGGCACGGCGTCTACACCCCGCGCTCCACCTGTCAGTACCTCAACTAGGAGTGGCGCACATGGACTTCGGACTCGTCCTGCAGACCGATCCGCCGGCCTCGAAGGTCGTCAGCCTGATGAAGCGGGCGGAGCGCAACGGCTTCACCTACGGCTGGACCTTCGACTCGGCGGTGCTGTGGCAGGAACCGTTCGTGATCTACAGTCAGATCCTGGCCAATACCCAGAAGTTGACCGTGGGCCCGATGGTGACGAACCCCGGGACCCGCACCTGGGAGGTCACCGCTTCCACCTTCGCCACCCTCAACGACATGTTCGGCAACCGCACCGTCTGCGGCATCGGCCGCGGCGACTCCGCGATGCGCGTCGCGGGCCGTACGCCGAACACGCTGGCCCGGATCAGCCAGGCTATGAAGGTCATCAGGGCCCTCGGCTCGGGCCAGGAGGCCGACCTCGGCGGCGCGGTGATCAAGTTCCCGTGGATCAAGCCCGGCGCCGAACTCCCCGTCTGGATGGCGGCGTACGGCCCCAAGGCGCTGAAGATGACCGGCGAGGAGGCCGACGGGTTCATCCTCCAGCTGGCCGACCTCTATCTGACGGAGTACATGGTCAAGGCCGTGAAGGACGCGGCCGTCGCCGCCGGCCGTGACCCCTCCGAGGTCAAGATCTGCGTCGCCGCCCCCGCCTACGTCACCGAGGACGACTCGCCGGAGGCCCTCGCCCACGCCCGCGACCAGTGCCGCTGGTTCGGCGGCATGGTCGGCAACCACGTCGCCGACCTGGTCTCCAAGTACGGCGAGCACTCCGCCCAGGTCCCCGAGGAACTCACCGACTACATCAAGGCCCGTGAGGGGTACGACTACTCGCACCACGGGCGTGCCGACAACCCGGACACCGCCTTCGTCCCCGACGAGATCGTCGACCGGTTCTGCCTCATCGGGCCGGTCGAGAAGCACATCGAGAAGCTGAACGCCCTGCGCGAGCTGGGCGTCGACCAGTTCGCCGTGTACGACATGCACGACGCGCAGGAGACCGTCATCGACGCGTACGGCACGAAGGTCATCCCCGCCGTCAACGCCTGACCCACAGCAGCACCCTCAACCCACCGTCCCCCCACTCCAGTTCACCCCCTCCTCACCTCCCCGGGGAGGGGGCCGGAGACCCGCACGGCCTTTCCGGACCCACCCCTCATCGATTGGCCTGCCCATGACCGACACCGCTCCCACGGCCATACCGCCGACCGCTCAAGTCACCCTGGACGACGGGCGCGTGGAGATCGCGCCGGGGTCCCCCATGCCCAGCGGTCCGTACGCGAACGAGGACCTGCTCCCGGTCCCGATCGAGAAGCGCACCTGGACCACGTACAACTTCTCCGCACTGTGGGTCGGCATGGCCCACAACACGGCCTCCTGGACGCTGGCCTCCGGTCTGATCGCCGTCGGCATGGACTGGAAGCAGGCGGTGTTCACCATCGCCCTGGCCAATGTGATCGTGCTGGTCCCGATGCTTCTCACCGGGCACGCGGGACCGAAGTACGGCATCCCCTTCCCGGTGTTCGCGCGTGCGTCCTTCGGTGTCCGCGGCGCCAACCTCCCCGCCGTCGTACGGGCGTTGGTGGCGTGCGGCTGGTTCGGCATCCAGACCTGGATCGGCGGCGAGGCGATCTACTTCCTCGCCGGGAAGCTGATCGGGAACGGCTGGTCCGACGCCGGGAAGATCGGCGGGTACGCCTGGACGATGTGGCTGTCGTTCGCGATCTTCTGGGCGATCCAGGTCGCCATCATCTACCGCGGCATGGAGACCATCCGCCGCTTCGAGAACTGGGCCGCGCCCTTCGTCATCGTCGGCGCGCTGGTGATGCTGATCTGGATGAGCAACAAGGCCGGCGGCTTCGGCCCGCTGCTCGACCAGCCCTCCAAGCTCGGCTGGGGCGGCGGCTTCTGGAAGCTGTTCTGGCCGTCCCTGATGGGCATGATCGGCTTCTGGTCCACGCTGTCGCTGAACATCCCCGACTTCACCCGCTACGGCAAGTCGCAGAAGGCGCAGACCTGGGGACAGGCCCTCGGCCTGCCCACCACCATGACCCTGTTCGCGCTGCTGTCCGTGCTGGTCACCTCCGGTTCGCAGGCCGTGTACGGGCAGACGATCTGGGACCCGGTCCAGCTCGCCGCGAAGACGGACAACGTCCTCGGCCTGCTGTACGCGCTGGTGACCGTGCTGGTGGCGACCCTCTCCGTGAACATCGCGGCCAACCTGGTCTCCCCGGCCTTCGACTTCTCCAACATCGCGCCCCGGAAGATCAGCTTCCGCACCGGCGCCCTCGCCACCTGCGTCATCGGCGTGCTGATCTTCCCGTGGAAGCTGTACTCCGACCCGCAGGGCTACATCTTCACCTGGCTCGGCCTGGTCGGCGGTCTGCTCGGCACGGTCGCCGGCATCCTCATCGCCGACTACTGGATCCTGCGCCGCGGCAAGCTCGACCTCGTCGACCTGTACCGCACGGGCGGCCGCTACTGGTACGAGGGCGGCTGGAACTGGCGGGCCGTCGTCGCCTTCGCGGTCGGCGGCGTCCTCGCCATCGGCGGCGCCAGCTTCAAGCCGCTGATCGACGGCCGCCCCATCCCGGCGCTGAAGTCCCTCGCCGACTACGGCTGGGCGGTCGGCCTCGGCACCTCGATGGTGCTCTACCTGCTCCTGATGGTGCTGACCGGAAAGAACCGCCCGGAGGCCTGAGCCCCGCCCCTCGAAGGGCAGCCGGCGCTACTGGCTCTGGCTGCCCTTCAGCGCGGTCACCGCGTCCTTCGCCGCCTTGATCGCGCCGGTGTTGATCACGCTCGTGCTCGGCGCCTTCTTCGACTCGAAGTCGCTGCCGTTGTACGTGGTGACCACCAGGACGTTGGCCACGCGCGCGATGACGACGCCCTCGCGGGTCTGCTGCTTGTCCTCGGTGGTGAGGTTCACGACGGAGTAGCCCTCGTCACCGAGGCCCGGAACGTCCCCTCCGCCGCTCTTCTCCGCAAGTCGTTCCTTGTATTCCTTCTGTGCCGCTTCGTCCGAGGTCATGACCTCGTAGGAGATGTCGAGCCAGCGGTAGTCGTACCCCTTGAGCGCGTTCCAGGAGCAGGTGCGGCGCAGCTTCGAGTCCGTCGACTTGATCTCCTTGCCGGCCGTCTTGGCGCCCGGCACCAGCGACTTGATCGTCGCCGTGGTGATCGCGCCGCAGGGGGCGGGCGCGGAGTCGTACGACTTGGACACGGCCTGCGTGGACGGTGCGGAGGGCGACGAAGTGCTCGTCTTGTGCGAGGTGTTGTGCTCGTCGGCCGGCGTCGCCGGACTCGACGACAGTGCCCAGCCCGCCGCGGCGAGCACGACGACCGGGGACAGGCGTGCCGTCAGGGCGACCGGCAGAGGAAATTCGCGCACGGGCACACTTTTCGGTGGGGGACGGTGTGCGGAGCAGTCCGCACTGCGGACGGGGCGCCAGTTTCACACGAGTCCCTGTGAGACGGAAGCGGAAACTCGCTCCGTGCCCGCGCGGTCACTGAGCCCTCATGGCTGATGCTCCCTCAGCGCGGCGGGCAGGGCGAGCGCGCTCTCGATGCGGTCCACGGCCGCGAAGGCGCCGTACGCGACGAGGTGGACCAGACAGTGATCGCTGTGCTCGGGCCGGCGCCAGGCGGCCACGTCCTCGTCCGTGATGCGGTACGGCGCGAGGGCGGCCAGCAGCGCCAGCCGCGCCCCGGGCCGCTCCTGCCGCCGCGGGAACCCGCGCAGCACGGCCGACGGGTGCTCGCCGTCCCAGTCCCGCAGAGCCGTGTGTACGAGGGCCAGGTCGTCCGCGTCGAGCAGGCCGGCGCCCGCCCGCGCGGCCGCGCCCAGGGCGGCGTAGGCGGGGCCGACCGGGCTGCCGGCGGCCCAGTCCGGGCCGGGGCCCGGGTCGTCGAGGAGGGGAAGGGCAGCTCCCGGTTCCGGAGTGCGGCGCACGGTCCGCGACAGGGCGCGGCCCGCGATGCTGCGGACCGCGCGGAACCGCTGCAGGCCGCCCGGCAGCAGCTGCTCGGTCAGCAGCGCGGAGACGATCCGGTTGATGAAGTGGAAGGCGAGGGCCGTGCCCAGGTAGGCGGGGGCCTGCTCGTCCGGGAAGGGGTACGGCCGCAGGTCGGCGCCCGGCACGCGGGTGGCGAGGCCCCAGTCGAGCAGGCGCTCGTGCTCCGCGCTCGCCGGGTCCTCGTCGCGGGCCAGCTGCTCGGCCAGGGCGTGCTCACCGGTCGCGTGCAGCAGCACGGTGTGCGCGTCCACGCAGAACGGGCACCGGTTGGCGAGCGACACCCCGAGCGCGGCGAGCTCCTTGCCGGTACGGCTGCCGGGGCCGGCGATCAGTGACTCGCGCATCAACGCCCAGGCGGGCGCGAGGAGTTCGGGCGCGGAGGACAGCACGACGAAGGTGGGCGGCCGGTCGATGCCGAAGTCGGCGGAGATCTGCTCGTAGACCTCGGCGACCCGGCCGGTGGCCGACTTGGGCGACGGTGGCTGGGTGTGACGGAAGGGTGTGGACATGGTCAGCAGCATGCGCGGGCGGGGCGGGTGACGTCGTCGTACGCGTGGAGGTTGTCGGCACTACGACGAGGAGTCCGCGGGGGCCGTCGAGTACTGCGTGGGGAGTAGTGGGGGAGCCGTCCACAGGTCTGACGCCGTTGTCGGTGCGGCCGTCTACTGTGCGTGCATGAGCGGGCACTTCGTGACAGGCAGGCGGCTCGCCGACGCGGCCCTCGCGGTCGTCGTCGGCGCCCTCGTCATGACCGTGGCCGCCTTCGACGCGGACACCGGGCCCGTCGACTACGCGCTCATCGCGGTCGGTTCGGCCGCGCTTGCCTGCTACCGGGCGGCCCCGCGAGCGGTGCTGGCCGTCACCACCGCGAGCGGCTCGGCGTACGTGCTGCACGCCCACCCGGGCCCGGTCTCCGCGCTGCCCGTCTTCGCCGCGGTCCACACGGCCGCCCGCGTCGGACACCGGGGCCTGGCGGCCGCGGCGAGCGGAGTGTTCCTGGCGGCGTTCATCGCCACCGGGCCGACGACCCAGGAGGTGGTCGAGCGGGCCGTGCTGCTCGCGGGCTGGTTCCTGTGCGCGGTCGTCACCGGCCTCGCCGACCGCAACTGGCAGGCGTATCTGCGCCAGACCGAGCAGCGCGCGCTGGAGGCGGAGCGGACCCGGGAGGAGGCGGCGCTGCGTCGCGCGGGCGAGGAACGCCTCCGCATAGCAAGGGAGTTGCACGACTCCCTCACCCACAGCATCTCCATCGTCAAACTCCAGGCCGGGGTCGCGGTGCACCTCGCCCGCAAGCGCGGCGAGGAGATTCCGCCCGCGCTGCTGGCCATCCAGGACGCGAGCGGCGACGCGATGCGCGAGCTGCGGGCCACCCTGGAGCTGCTGCGCGGCGACGAACCGACCGGCACGCCCGCGCTGCTGGTGGAGCGCGCCTGCGCGGCGGGCCTGTCCGTCGACCTCACGGTGACGGGCGAGGAACGCCCGCTGACGGCGACGGTCGACCGGGCCGTGTACCGCATCGTCCAGGAGGCCCTCACCAACGCGGCCCGGCACGCGGGCCCGGCCAAGGTCACCGTCGAACTCGCCTACGCCGACGACGACTTGACGATCCACGTGGCGGACGACGGCACCGCCGACCCGACCCGCCCGACCACCCCGGGCGTCGGCCTGACCGGCATGCGCGAACGCGTGACGGCCCTCGGCGGCACCCTGCACGCGGCACCGCGCGAGGAGGGCGGCTTCGAGATACGGGCCTCGCTGCCGCTGCGGGAGGCGGGATGAAGGAGGACGGGCGGGGCGGCGGCACGATCAGGGTCGCTCTCGTCGACGATCAGGCGCTCATGCGGGCCGGGTTCCGGGCCTTGCTGGACGCCGAGGACGGGGTCGAGGTCGTGGGGGAGGCGGCGGACGGGGAGCAGGGGGTCGCTCTCGTCCGTGCGCAGGTGCCCGACATCGCGCTGATCGACGTACAGATGCCGGTCATGACGGGCATCGAGGCGACCCGCAGGATCGCCGCGGACCCCGCACTCGCGGCCGTCCGGGTCGTGATCCTCACCAACTACGGCCTTGACGAGTACGTCTTCGAGGCCCTGCTCTCCCCGTCGGTCACCCGCACCCTGATCGGCGAGTTCGTCGCCCGCCCGCCGGACCGCGCCACACCTCCGGACCTCGACCGCCTCACCCGCCGTGAACGCGAGGTGACCGCCCTCGCCGCCCACGGCCTCACCAACGAGGAGATCGCCGCGCACATGGTCATCAGCCCGTTCACCGCCAAGACCCACATCAGCAGGGCGATGACGAAACTGGGCGCCCGGGACCGCGCCCAACTGGTCGTCTTCGCCTACGAGTCGGGGCTGGTGGCGCCACGCCGCACTTAACCCGTTGCACGCGGGGCGGATGGATCAGCAGCCTTGGACGATGACCGAGACGACACGCGCACAGCCCCCGGCCGTCCACGAGGAGATCCTCGGCTACTACGCGCGCGGCAAGGAGGACGCCCGCCTCAGAGAGGGCGGCGCACCCGCCGGCCGCCTGGAGTTCTGGCGCACCCAGGACGTACTGCGCCGCACCCTGCCCCCGGCCCCCGCACGCATACTCGACGTCGGCGGCGGCAGCGGCGTGCACGCGCAGTGGCTCGCCGAGGACGGGTACGAGGTCGAACTGGTCGACCCCGTACCGCTGCACGTCGCACAGGCGGCCCGCCTGCCCGGGGTGAACGCCAGGCCGGGCGACGCCCGTGCCCTCCCGGACGAGGACGCCTCCTACGACGCGGTCCTGCTGCTCGGCCCGCTGTACCACCTGCCCGAACGGGCCGACCGGGTAAGGGCGTTGGCGGAGGTGCGACGGGTGGCGAAGCCGGGCGGACCCGTGGTCGCGGCCACGATCAACCGCTACGCAGGCCTGCACGACCTACTCCGCGAGGAGCGCTACTTCGACCCCGCCCAGCGGGCACGCACCGACGCGGCGAGCACCGACGGCCGGCACGGCGCCGAGGGCGGCCTGTTCACTGTCGCCTACTTCGCCCAACCCACCGAGGTCCCCGCCGAGTTCACCGACGCGGGCCTGACCGTCGAGGGCCAGTACGGCCTGGAGGGCCTGGCCTGGCTGATGGGCGGCGTGGAGGACTGGCTGGACGCCCCCGACCGCCGAGAGATCGTCCTGGCCGCGACCCGCCGCATCGAGTCCGAGCCGACTCTCCTAGGCGCGAGCGGCCACTTGCTGACGACAGGCAGACGGCCCTGAATATCCCGGCACGGTACCGCGCCCCCTAAGGGGCGCGGGGAACTGCGCGACCAGCCCCCACCGGCGGAAAGCCGGCGACCGCACCCGAACACACCACCTACGCGGCCGTACCACCCGCATAGTCGCTGTTGAACGTCGTCTCAATCGTCGTAGCCACCGACTGAGCCACCCCCGTCCCGGTGAGGATGATCCCCAACTCCCGGTTGTTGGACAGCGAGTTGCTGCTGACGTTCATCGACCCGGCCTCAACCTCCTGCGTGGACAGGCCGTAGTCGGCGACCATCGCCTTGGCGTGGATGTAGAACCCGTTCGGGTCGGAGTACCCGACGACCTTCCCGCCCGCCGCCTTCACCGCGGACACCTCGCTGGAGTAACTGCTCGGCGACTCCAGCACCACCCGCACCGCGACACCCGCCTTCGCTCTCGCCACGATCGCGTTGACCACCGTGCTGTCGCTGAACTCCAGCTCCTCGACGTCGAGCGTCTTGGTGGCCGCGTTGATCACGGACAGCAGCCGGCTGCGCGAGTCGGTCGGCGACCACAGCAGGTGGTCCCCGTCGGTCGGCGTGATCGACGTCCCCGCGTAGTCCGCGTTGAACACCTTCTCGATCGCGGCGACATCGCGCGTGTCGTCCGTGAACACACCGTAGTCACGGCCGGTCGAGTAGTACTGCGAGGTCAGGTTCCCGGTCAGGACCAGCGACTTGGTGGCGTCGACCGTGATCGTCTTCTGGTGCGTGTAGACGAAGCTGGTGGGCGACCACGCCACGCCGACACCCGCGTTCGTCAGCGCGGTGTACGCCGAGTTGTTCGCCGACTTGTGCGCCTGGTCGAGAACCACCCGCACGGTGACGCCCTTGTTCTCCAGGGCTATGAGGTCGTTGACGGCCGTGGTGTCCTCCAGCTCGTACATGGTCATGTCGAGCGACGAGGTGGCCGAGTTGATGAAGTCGTAGATCGTGGGCTCGCTGCTGCTCAGCGAGAAGGCGAAGGCGGAGTAGCTCGCGGCGTTCGCGGGGGACGCGGTGACGAGCATGGCGGCGCCGGCCGCCACGGCGACACCCGCGCGGCCGAGGACCTTCCACAACATGCGTGACTCCTAGTCGAGTTGATGCCCACGTGGGGGGTGGTGAGCGTGGGCATGACACCACGCGCGTAGACCGGGAGGAAGAGGGCGATGGTGAACGGGGGATTACCGGTCGGCCGCACGGCCGGACAAAGGGGACTTCGCGCAGGTGGGAGCCGGTTCATGAGGTGCCCGTGGAATCGCAAAATCTTCGTAGGCCCGCTCTTGCGCAGCACCCTCTTCCCTCTTCCGCAGCCCCCTCTTCCCTCTTCCGCAGCCCCTCTTCCCTCTTTCGCGACCCCGTTCCGTGGAATGAAATGCTCCGTGGCAGTGATCGCTTCGGACCGGCCGAAGCGGCCCGACCCGTGAGGTGAGAGATGCGGTTCAGCACCCGGCCCACCCTCCAGGGCACCTTCGGCGTGGTGTCCTCCACCCACTGGCTGGCCTCTCAGTCGGCGATGGCGGTGTTGGAGGACGGCGGCAACGCCTACGACGCGGCCGTGGCGGGCGCGTTCGTCCTGCACGTCGTCGAGCCGCACCTCAACGGGCCCGCGGGCGAGGTGCCGATCCTGCTCGCGCCGGCCGGCGGCGAGGTACGGGTGCTGTGCGGTCAGGGCGTCGCGCCGGCCGGGGCGACGGTCGCGCACTACAAGGCGCTCGGCCTGGACCTCGTCCCCGGCACCGGCCCCCTCGCCGCCGCCGTCCCGGGCGCCTTCGACGCCTGGATGCTCCTGCTGCGCGACCACGGCACCAAGCCGCTCGCCGACGTGCTCAAGTACGCCATCGGATACGCCGAGGACGGCCACGCGCCCGTGGAGAACGTCGGCGCGACCGTCGAGACGGTACGGGAACTGTTCGAGACGGAGTGGACCTCGTCAGCGGACGTCTACCTGCCCGGCGGCCGGGCCCCGCGGCCCGGGGAACTCTTCCGCAACCCCGCCCTCGCCGCCACCTGGAAGCGCCTGCTCGCCGAGGTCGCCGGGGCCGGCGACCGCATCGCGCAGATCGAGGCCGCGCGCGAGGTCTGGCGCTCGGGATTCATCGCCGAGGCGCTGGTACGGCAGGCCCGGCGCCCCACCATGGACACCAGCGGCGAGCGCCACACCGGCACGCTCACGGCCGCCGACCTCGCCGGCTGGTCCGCGACCTACGAGAGCCCGGCGACGTACGACTGGAACGGCTGGACCGTGTGCAAGGCGGGCCCCTGGAGCCAGGGCCCGGCCCTGCTCCAGCAGCTCGCCCTGCTCCCGCCCGAACTGCCCGAGTACGGCTCCGCGGAGTACGTCCACCTGCTCGTCGAGGGCTGCAAGCTCGCCATGGCCGACCGGGAGGCCTGGTACGGGGACGCCGCCGAGGTCCCGCTGGGGGAGTTGCTGTCGCCCGACTACAACGCGGCCCGGCGCGTCCTCGTCGGCGACAAGGCCTCGTACGAACTGCGGCCCGGCAGCCCGGGCGGGCGCACCCCACGACTCAGCGCGCACGCGCACGTGGTCGTCACAAACGACCCGGGGTTCGACCCGATGGGAGCGGGCGAGCCGACGGTGGCCAAGCCGCCGACCTCACCGGTGCCGGGCGAGCCGGTGGCGGGAGGCGCGGCACGCGTGCGTACCGGCGAGCCGGTGGTGGAAAGCCCGGCACGCGTGCGTACCGGTGAGCCCGACGTCCGTGCCGACGGCGCCACCCGTGGCGACACCTGCCACCTCGACGTCGTCGACCGCTGGGGCAACATGGTCGCCGCCACCCCGAGCGGCGGCTGGCTCCAGTCCAACCCCGTCGTGCCCGAACTGGGCTTCCCGCTGGGCACCCGGCTCCAGATGACCTGGCTGGAGGAGGGCCTGCCGAACTCGCTGACGCCCGGCCGCCGCCCCCGCACGACCCTCACGCCCTCCATCGCCCTGCGCGACGGCGTCCCGGTCATGGCCTTCGGCACGCCCGGCGGCGACCAGCAGGACCAGTGGCAGCTGCACTTCTTCCTGGCCGTCGCCCTGCGCGCGCAGGTCCGCGGCGGCCTCGACCTGCAGGGCGCGATCGACGCCCCGAACTGGCACAACGACGGCTTCCCGGGCTCCTTCTACCCGCGCGGAATGCGACCGGGGAGCGTCACGGTCGAGTCCCGGATCGGCGCGGACGTGATCGAGGAGCTGCGACGGCGCGGCCACGACGTGACCGTCGGCGACCCCTGGTCGGAGGGACGGCTGTGCGCGGTGGCCCGGGACCCGGAGACCGGAGTGCTGTCGGCGGCGGCGAACCCGCGGGGGATGCAGGGGTACGCGGTGGGCCGCTGAGCAGGCACGACAGCCGGCCGACCACAGCGAAGGGGGGCTTTGGCCGCGCACTCCGATTTCATGCCGATTCCACCGGAAGTCCACCCATCCGGCGTGGGTTGTCAGTGGGGCGTGTTCTCATGGAGCCATGATCGTAGACACGGAAACCATCGAAGAGTTTCTGGCCCAGCACTCGGCCGACGTCGAGGAGGCGGTCCGGGAGGCCGCCGCGGCCGAGATCCTGCCCCGCTTCCGCCGACTCGCCGCGCACGAGGTCGACCAGAAGAGCGGCCCGCACGACCTGGTGACCGACGCCGACCGCCTCGCCGAGCGACGTCTCACCGAGGCGCTCGGCGCGCTGCTGCCCGGCTCGGTCGTGGTCGGCGAGGAGGCGGTGCACGCCGATCCGGCGACGTACGAGGCGATACAGCACGAGGCGCCGGTGTGGATAGTCGACCCGGTCGACGGCACGCGCCAGTTCGTGCGCGGCGAGTCCGGCTTCGCCACGCTGGTCTCGCTGGCGCACCACGGAGTCCTGCTGGCCTCCTGGACGTACGCCCCGGCCCGCGACCAACTGGCCACCGCGGTAAGGGGCCAGGGTGCCTTCCTGGACGGCGAACGCCTGCACGCCGGCTCGCCCGCCCCCGGCCGCGACCTCGAAGTCGCCACCTCCCACCCGGACTACACGACGGACGCCCAGAAGCGAGCCCTCCTCGGCCTCTGGACCGACGGCGTGTCCACCCGCCCCTGCGGCTCGGCGGGGCTGGAGTATCTGGCCATCGCCCGGGGCGAGTTGGATGCAACCGTTTTCAGTTGGGAGGCGGCTTGGGACCACGCGGCAGGCATCCTCCTGGTGGAGGAAGCCGGCGGCGCCCACCTCACCCTCGGCGGAGACCCCTTCCGCATCACAGGCGGCAACACCCTCCCGTTCACAACGGCCCGGGACGCGGCGACGGCGCACAAGGTGGCGGAACTGCTACGGCATGGTTCGATGTGACCCACCTTCAAGAGGGCCTCGCCGGGCCACCCAGGCACCCGGCATATCCTGACCCGGTGGCCGAAGGCTGACGAAGGGGTCGAGGTGCCGTCGATGCTCGATGCTGTCGTGGTGGGTGCGGGGCCGAACGGCTTGACGGCCGCCGTGGAACTGGCCCGCCGCGGCTTCTCCGTGGCCGTCTTCGAGGCACGGGACACCGTCGGCGGAGGCGCCCGCACCGAAGAGCTCACCCTCCCCGGCTTCCTGCACGACCCCTGCTCCGCGGCCCACCCCCTCGGCATCAACTCCCCGGCGTTCCGCGCCCTGCCACTGGAGCGGTACGGCCTGGAGTGGCTGCACCCCGAGCTGCCCATGGCGCACCCCTTCACCGACGGCACGGCAGCCGTGCTGGCCCGTTCCGTCGCCGAGACGGCCGCCTCCTTCGGCCCGCGCGACGCGGGCTCGTACCGCAGGCTGGTCGAGCCCTTCCTGCCCAAGTGGGACGTCCTGGCCCGGGACTTCATGTCCCTGCCGCTCACCGCCCTCCCGCGCGACCCGGTGACCCTCGCCCGCTTCGGCCTGGTCGGTCTGCCGCCGTCGACCTGGCTGAGCCGCCGCTTCCGCGACGAGCGCGCCAAGACCCTGTTCGCGGGCCTCGTCGCGCACGTGATGGCCCCGCTGAGCGGCTTCGCCACCGGCGCCATCGGCCTGGTCTTCGCCCTCGCCGCGCACGCCCGCGGCTGGCCGGTGGCCCGCGGCGGCTCGCAGTCCATCTCGGACGCGCTGACCGCGTATCTGAAGGACCTCGGCGGGCTGGTGCACACCGACTACGAGGTCAAGCGCCTCGACGACCTGCCGCCCGCCCGCGCGTACGTCTTCGACACCTCGCCCACCGCCCTGGCCCGTATCGCCGGGTTCGGCCGCTACTACGAGAACTACAAGTACGGCCCCGGCGTGTTCAAGGTGGACTACGCGCTGGACGGTCCGGTGCCGTGGACCGCCGAGGAGGCCCGGCGGGCGGGCACCGTGCAGATCGGCGCGGACAGCGCGGAGATCGGCACCGCCCTGCGCAACGCCTCGCGGGACGGACGGGCACCCGAGAGGCCGTTCATGATCACGGTCCAGCCCGGAGTGGTCGACCCCGGCCGCGCGCCCGAGGGCAAGCAGGTCTTCTGGGCCTACGGCCATGTCCCGAGCGGCTGGACCGGCGACCTCACGGACGCCATGGAGCGCCAACTGGAGCGGTTCGCCCCGGGGTTCCGCGACCGTGTCCTCGCCCGGGCCACGGCGGGCCCGGCCGAACTCGCCGCCCGCAACGCCAACTACGTCGGCGGTGACATCGGCTCGGGCGCGGTGAGCGGCCTGCAGACCATGCTGCGCCCCAAGCTCAGCCTGTCCCCGTACACCACCCCGCACCCGGCGGTCTTCATCTGCTCCTCGGCCACCCCGCCGGGCCCGGGAGTGCACGGCATGTCCGGGCACAACGCGGCAAAGGCGGTCTGGCGACGCCTTCGGCAGCAGGGGTAGCGCCTAGTCACCAAGGCAGAGTCATGAGAACAGCGCAGTGTGAAGGCTGAAGCGCGTTGAGTACCGTGCGCTCATGAGAGACCAGCGGCCACGACACCCCGACGTCTGCTTCTACTGGTCGGGCATGGCGCTCCACGGCTACGCGGACGCCACGGTCGACGCCGTCGAACGCCCCGAGCGGCCGGTACCGTCAGGCCGGGTACCCCGGCGCACCGCGCTCGCCGTCGCGGGCGGACACCGGAGCCTGCGGGGAGCGCTGTCGCTGACCGGCTTGGCCTGGGCGTACGACCTCCGCGGCGGGCTGTCGGGCCCGGGATCCTCTCCCTCAGGCCCCTGCCAGCGGCGCTCACCGCCCTCGGCCGCGGGCCTCGGCGTCGGCCACCCCCTCGCGCGACGGCTCGTCCGCCGCACATCCCCCACCTGACCTCTGTGTGAGGAACCCCCGCATGGAACCTCCCCCCACCCCCCTCAGATTCGGTTACGGCACCAACGGCTTCACCCACCACCGGCTCGACGCCGTCCTCGGCATCCTCGCCGACCTCGGCTACGAAGGCGTCGCCCTCACCCTCGACCACATCCACCTCGACCCCTACGCCGACGACCTCTCCCAGCGTCTGACCGCGCTGGCCCGGGCCCTCAACCGCTACGGCCTCGACCTCACGGTGGAGACGGGCGCGCCGTATCTCCTCGACCCCCGCGGCAAGCACCTGCCGACCCTGATGGCGGACCCGGACGGACGGCGAACCGACCTGCTGCAAAGGGCCGTTCGCATAGCCGCCGACCTCGGATCGCCCACCGTCCACCTCGGCAGTGGTCCCGCGCCGGGCGGTCTGTCGGAGGCGGAGGCGTTCAAGCGGCTCGCGGCCGGGCTCGGGACGGTGCTGGAGACCGCGGAGCGGTACGGCGTCGCGCTGGCCTTCGAGCCGGAGCCGTACATGTTCGTCGACACCGTGCAGCGCTGCCTGGTCCTGGCCGAACTCCTCGGCGGACACGAGCTGTTCGGCATCACCCTGGACATCGGACACGCCCACTGCGTGGAGGAACGGCCCCTGCTGGAGTGCGTCCGGCTGGCGGCACCGCGCCTGCTGAACGTGCAGATCGAGGACATGCGACGCGGCATCCACCAGCACCTCGAACTCGGCGCCGGCGAGATCGACTTCCCGCCGGTACTGGCCGCCCTGCGCGCCCTCGGCCACGACGGGCTGGTCTCGGTCGAGATCCAGGACGGCGCCCTGAACGCCCCCGAAGTCGCCCGCCGTTCCATCGAGTTCCTGCGCGCCGCGGCCGCGTGACGCGCGTAACCCCAGGGCCTCCCGTACGACCCGGACCACACCGGCGCGACGGAGGTGAAGTCGCCGCTGTCGGCTCTGGCTGGACTGGTATAGAGGCATTCATGACCCGCATCACGTTCGTCCAGGGCGACATCACGCAGCAGTCCGTCGACGCCATCGTCAACGCGGCGAACTCCTCGCTGCTCGGCGGCGGAGGCGTGGACGGCGCCATCCACCGCCGGGGCGGCCCGGAGATCCTCGCCGAGTGCCGCAGGCTCCGCGCCTCGCGGTACGGCAAGGG
Organism: Streptomyces cylindrosporus; assembly: GCF_022698165.1. Classification (GTDB taxonomy): domain Bacteria; phylum Actinomycetota; class Actinomycetes; order Streptomycetales; family Streptomycetaceae; genus Streptomyces; species Streptomyces cylindrosporus. The sequence goes on along the minus strand of NZ_JALDAY010000002.1, from coordinate 851,061 downwards.
CCTACCCACCGGCCGGGCGGTCGCCACCACCGCCGGGAAACTGGACGCGCGGTGGGTGATCCACACCGTCGGCCCCGTGTACAGCCCGGGCGAGGACCGCTCCGAGTTGCTGGCCTCCTGCTACCGCGAGTCCCTGCGGGTCGCCGACGAACTCGGCGCCAGGACGGTCGCGTTCCCCGCCGTCTCCACCGGCGTCTACGGCTGGCCGATGGACGACGGCGCCCGCATCGCCGTGGAGACGGTGCGGGCGGCGGACACCTCGGTCGAGGAGGTCCGGTTCGTACTGTTCGACCAGCGGGCCTACGAGGCGTTCGCCGCGCAGGCCCGCTGAAGCGCTCCTCGAACGCTCGGCCGGTGCTCAGCCGTCGATGCGGTGCGTGCTCCAGAAGGACGTCAGGTCCGTGGTCGTGGCGGCCTGCGCGGCCGCCTTGAACTCGGCCGTCGTCGAGACGCCGTACCAGTGCGAACTCGCGTAGTCCTTCAGGAGTTTGGTCATGGCCGTGTCGCCGATGAGCCGGCGCAGGTCGTGCAGGGCGCACTTGCCGTAGCCGTAGACGACGGTGGAGTAGCGGGACGAGTGGGCGTCCCAGTAGGCCATGGAGTTGGTGATCTTCTCCGCCGACGAGGTCCACGAGACGCTGTTCCAGCAGCTCGTGCCGGTCTTGCCGAGGGCGAGGTCGGTGGAGTAGTCGGTGAACGCCTCGTCCAGCCAGGGGCTGTTGTACTCGTCGTCGCCGACGATGCCGTACCACCACTGGTGCCCGATCTCGTGCGTCAGCGCGGTCGTGCTGACGAGGTCGAGGACGAAGCCCGGGTATTCCATGCCGCCGAACCAGTAGTTGTTGTCGATCACCGCGTCCAACTCGCCGTACGGGTAGGCCCCGAAGCGACCCGCGTGAGCGTCGACCGCCGTCTTGGCGGTGGAGAGCATCGACTGCGCGTCGGAGGAGCTGATGCCCGACACCGAGTAGACGTTGACGGTCGTGCCGGCCGTCGAGGTGCCGGAGATCTTGCTGAACGGCCCGGCCGCCCAGGCGAAGTCACGCACCTTGGACGCGGTCGCCGTGGTGACGGTGCGTCCGCTGCTGCCGGGCGTGTCCACCGACGTGCCCGTCGCCGGGACCAGCAGGCTGCTCGGGTGGTCGAGGGTCACCTTGAAGTCGGCGGCCAGCGAGTAGAAGGACTCGCCGTTGTTGGTGTACGGGTCCAGATGCCAGCCCGAACCGTCCTTCACCGCGAGCACGGGCAGCGCGTTGCCGATGAAGCTGAACGCCCCGTCGTGCCCGAACCGGTCGGCGCCGCTGGGCACGGTGATGCCCAGGTCGAAGCCGATCGTCGTGCTCTGGCCCTGCGCGAGAGGTGTCGGCAGGGAGATCTGCAGCGCGGTGCAGCCGACGGACAGCGCACCGGCCGTACCGCCGCTGACGTTGGTGACCGTGATCGGCATCGCCGAGCAGGTGCCGTGGTAGTTGTCCCACAGCCGCAGATACACCTCGCTGAGCGCGGTCGAGGAGGCGTTGGTGAAGGTCGCGCTCTCGTGACCGGTCCAGACGGTACCGGCGGTGTCGCTGCTCAGACTGACGGTGTACGAGGGCGCGGCCGGCGTCCGCGTCGAGTCGGCCGGCGGGGTGGTGTCCCCGGACGTGTCGAGGGCGATGTCGTCGAGGACGAAGCTGGTCTGCAGGCTGGAGTCCTCGGTGCCGGTGAAGGCGAGACTCACCGTCTGGCCCGCGAACGCCGACACGTCGATCGACTTCTGCGCATAGCCGGTGGCCTTGTCGAGGTTCGAGTACGTGGCCAGCGTCGTGCTGCCGATCTTCGCCGTCAGCTTGTCGTACGCGGTCGACGAGGTCGTCTCGGCGGTGTCGATGTGCAGCCAGAAGGTCAGGGTCGCCTTGCTGCAGCCCGACGGGATCGTGACGCTCTGCGAGAGCGTGTCGGTGTGCGTGCTGCCGACGCCGTCCAGCCAGGCGAACGACGTGCCGCCGTGCGCGCTCTGCCCGGAGCGGCTGGTGATGACGCTCGTCGAGGACTGCGTCCACGGCGAAGTCCCGCTCTCGAAGCCGCCGTTGCCGACCACCTGGGCCGGCGTGCAGGCCGCTGCCGCGGCGGGCGGGGCGGCGGACGCGGGTAGGGCGGGAAGGGCGACTGCGGCCAGCGCGGCGACGGTCAGTACGCGCGCGGCGATGGATCTGTGGGGGGTCTTTCTCACGCGAAACTCCTTTGCGGCGACCGGGATTCCGGCCTGCTCGGCGACCTCCGCCCGGCCTGGGTGCGCCGGGAGCGGTCGTGGGCTGCGTGTATCGGTTGACCGGAGCATGCCATAAGAGCTGGTGCGAAGGGGTGAGTTCCGCGGTAGGTGGTGGACCGCGGCACGGCCTTCGCGGCTGCGGCGGATTCCCGGCAGCGGCTGCGGCAGGCCTTTGGCGGCAGGCCGTTGGCGACTGCGGGCGGTCCCAGGCGGTCACGGGGGGTCCTTGGCGACCACGGGCGGTTCTTTGCGACTACGGCTGGCCCTTGGCGACGGCGGCTGGCCCTTGGCGACGACGGCTGGTCCTTGGTGACGACCGCCGGTCCGATGCGGCCACGGCAGATCTCCTGGCGGCCGGATGGTCACGCAGCGGCTCGTCGCGCCAGGAGCGGTGGGGCGCGAACAGGGCGCGGCTGCGGCAGGCCGCCGGCGGCTTACGGCGGGGCCGTGCGGCGGTTACGGCCGCTCAGTTGCCGTCGCCGTCGCCGTCGCCGTCGCCGTCGCCGTAGGCGTCGCCGAAGCCGTGCCCGGCGCTCTCCCCCTGCGCGGTCTCGATGCCCGCGTGCAGATCGGTGGCTGCTTCCAGGGCCGCGGTCGCCGACAGGGCCACGCAGGCGAGGAGCAGGGCGGCCAGGGCGCGGGGGAACAGGTGGTGAGTGCGGGCGATGGTCGGGGCGGGGGCGAGGAGCGCGGTGACGCGGCGGGGGACCGGGCCCGCGGTGGCCGTGAGGGACAGGCGGGGGCGCGGCCGGGGACCCGCCGCACTCACGGCGAGCGCGGCCCGGCCGACCGCCCGGGCGGTGAGCGCGCGGTCGCCCGTCACGCGCGCGGCGCACTCGTCGGCCCAGCGCTCCAGGGCGTACGACAGCGGCGCGCGCAGCCCGCGCAGGGCCGGATGCAGGGCGGCGGCGAACTCGGCGGCGGCGAGGAAGACATGGTGGCGCCCGGCGAGGTGGGCGCGCTCATGGGCGAACAGCACCTCGCGCTCGGGCGCGCTGAGCGCGCGCAGCATCCCGGTGGTCACCACGATGCGGCCCGGCCGCCCGGGCAGGGCATACGCGTCGGGACCGTCGTCCTGCCGTACGGTGAGATCGCCTGCGCTCGCGTGATCGGCCAACTGCCCGTGTACGGCACGTAGTTCACGCACATGACGGCGGGCCCGGTGCAACACCAGGGCTCCGAGCCCGACGAGCGCGACCGCGGCCAGGACCGCGGCCGGCGCCGTGGCGGGCGAACCGTCGCCCAGCAGGTTCGGGGAGAGATGGCCCAGCGCGGCCACGAACGGCAGCCGGAGGGCGCCGTCGAGGGCCAGCAGCGTCAGCGCCGCCGTACTGGACAGGGCGAGGGCCAGAGCGAGGCAGGTCAGCGCCCAGGCGGCGGCCCGGGGCGGCAGCGACTCGGCGCCGCGCCGGGCCAGTGGCGCGGCGAGCAGCGGCACGAGCAGCGGAAGCCACACGGCGTAGATCATGCTGCCCCTCCCCTTCTGTCCCTGGAGGCCCATTCCCTGCCGACCAGCGTACGAGGCGCCACCGACAACGGGCTCCGCCTCACCGGGTGTCGTCCGCCGCCCCCGGCTCGCCCTCCAGGAGCGCGCGCAGCAGTTCCTCGTCCTCGGGGCTCAGGTCGGAGACGAAACGGGCCAGCACGGTGCGGCGGTCCTCGTCCTTGTCGAGTTCGGCGTGCATACGGCGGGCGGTGAGACCGTGGGAGTCCTGGACCGGGGCGTAGGCGTACCCACGGCCCGAACGCGCCCGGCTGACCACGCCCTTGGCATGCAGCCGGGTGAGGATCGTCGTCACGGTGGTCCGGGCGAGACCGCCGCCGAGCTCCAGCTGGACCGCGCCGGGCGTGAGCGGTCCGTCGGCGGCCCACAGCGCGGCCAGCACGCCCGCCTCCAGCTCACCCGCCGGTCGACGGTCCGCCCGGCCGTCGCCCGACTCGTCGATCTGCCCCTCGGGCATGGGAACGCTCCTCGGCTCTCATTCGTCTACAGTGCGGTAGACGGTCTACTTGACTGTAGTCGCTCGGTGCGGGTCCGTGCCCGCTCCGTCCATGTCCCAGTATGAGAGGGGCCGCCCATGGCAGCCGCACAGTTCGCCGTCGCACAGGCGGTGAACGTCCTGGACGCCAGATCCCTGCTGTCCGCCTACGGCGCGCTCGGCATCGCCGTCGTGCTGTTCGCCGAAACGGGCCTGCTGGTCGGGTTCTTCCTGCCCGGCGACTCCCTGCTGTTCACGGCCGGTCTGCTGTGCGCCGACGGCGCGGGCGGGTCCGTGCACCTGTCGCTGCCGCAGGTGCTGGTCGCGGCGGCGGTGGGGGCGTTGGCCGGAGCGCAGTTCGGGTACTGGGCGGGCCGTCGTGGAGGCAGGGCCCTGCTGGCCCGCAGCCGCGCGAGAAGACTGCACGAGGGCGCGGCACGCGCGGAGGAGCTCCTCACACGGTACGGCCATGCGAAAGCGGTGGTGCTGGCCCGCTTCGTCCCGGTGGTGCGGACGGTACTGAACCCGCTGGCCGGCGCACTCGACGTACCGCCGCGGGTCTTCACCGTGTGGCAGCTGACCGGCGGCCTGCTCTGGACGACCGGCCTGACCCTGGGCGGCTATGCCCTCGGGTCCTCGATCCCGAACGTCGACCACTACCTCCTCCCCGTGGTCGCCCTGATCGTCCTGGCCTCTCTCACCCCCCTCGCCCTGGAAGCCCGCCGCACTCGCGCCCGCCGCGCCTCTCCGGGGGCTTCGCGGTGACAGGGTCGGCAGGGCGATCGGCGTGAGGCGGGCGGCGGTGGACGACGTGGAGGCGCCGGGACGAGCGCGGCGAGGGCCATTGCTGCCGGCCCTCGTCTGCGCCCTGCTCTTCGCCGCCCTCGCCACCGCCGTGGGCGTACGGCACGGCACTCCGCTGCCCGGTGACGGCGCGGCTCACATGTGGGCGCTCCGGCACCGGCCGCCGGTCGCGGAGGCGCTCGCGCGCGGGATCACCGCGACGGGGACGGGGCCCTGGCCGTACCTGATCGTGGCGGTGGCCGGGCTGTTCGCGGGCCGCGGGGCCGACGGCCGCCTGAGAGCCGCCGTCGGTGCCCTGGCCGTGCTGTTCACCGGGCAACTGGTGCGCACCGGCTTCATGGAGCTGTTCGCCCGCCCCCGCCCCACCCGCACCGACTGGGCGACACACGCCTCCGGCTTCGCCTTCCCCTCCGGCCACGCCACCACCTCCGCCCTGGCCGCGGGCCTGGTGTGCTGGGCGGTCACCCGGCACACCCGCCCGGACCTCGCCCGTACGACCTGCGCGCTCGCCGTCTGCTGGGCGGTCGCCGTCGGGGCGACGCGGGTGTACCTCGGCGTGCACTGGGCCAGCGACGTCCTCGCCGGCTGGTTGCTGGCGGCCACCTGGCTGGGCCTGTGCTGGTGGGGCCTGACCAGGTGGCCGAGACCTGAGCCGTCGGAAGGCGACGGACCAACGGCCGACGCCATACCGCCGACGCAGTCACCCGAGACCTGAACGAACACATCCCGACCCCGCAGACCACGACCCGCCCGCCCCGTCAGCCGTGCCCCCGCTTCCCGACCGCCGAGGGCGCGGGCGCGACGTACGCGTAACCGTCGGCCACCCGGTGCCGCTGCCACCCGCGTGCGTACGACGGCGGACGGGCGGGACCGGTCGTCAGGAAGGCGACCGGCACGCGGTGGGCGGTGCGGGTGAGGCCCGCGGCGGTCGTGCTGGCGTCATGGCCGGCCGTGTACGCCGAGGCGCACCCGGCGGAGAAGGCGACGGGCACGGAATCGCCCCCGGTGAGCAGACACGGCGGGCGCACTCCGAGGCGGTGCAGCTGCGCGGCCGTGTCGGCCCAGACCCGGTGCGCGGCCGTCGTACGCGCCACCGTGGCCTCCAGCACCGCGAACTGCACGGCCAGATGACCGGCCACCCCGACGGCCACCAGCGTCACCGCGACCAGCCGCCACCGCCCCGTCGGCGCGGTCACGAGGTGGGTCAGCGCGTCCGCGACCGGGATCGCCAGCAGGGCGTACGCGGGCAGCAGGAAGCGGGGTGCCGCGTACCCGATGAGGAAGAGGTAGGGCACGGCCGCGGTCACGGCGCAGGCCAGCGGCAGCGCGGTGGCGGTCGTACGGCGGCCCCGTACCGCGATCACCAGCGCCCCGGCCGCGAGCAGCGGCAGGACGAACCACCAGGCGATCACCGGCGCGCTCGGCACGGCCCCGGTGCACGGCCGGCACAGCGCCCGTCCGCCCAGGCTGCGCAGTTGGTCGGTCACGGCGTCGTGCAGGCCGAGGCCGCCCTGGATGCGGGAGGCGGCGGACAGCCGGGCTCCGAGGCCGCCGTAGCGGACGTACGCCTCGACGATCCACTCGGCCGCGCCCGCCGCCAGACCGCCGAGCAGGGCGAGCGGCAGGCGCGGGCGGCGGTCGCGGAGGCAGAGGACGAGCAGCGGGACGGTGACCCAGACGGCGTCCGTCGGCCGCATCCACGCCATCAGCGCCGCGCCCGCGGCCAGGCCCCACAGCGGTCCGCGCCGGTCGCGTTCGCGGCGCGTGTGCAGGAAGAAGCCCACGGCGGCCAGGGCGCCCAGGGCCACCCAGTAGTTGGGCATGGCCTGGGGGCCGTAGAAGAGGGTGATCCACAAGGAGGCGAACAGTGCGCCGCCGGCCGCGAGGACCCCGGTCGGGAAGAGGCCGCGCCAGGCGCGCAGGGCCCAGTACAGGCCGAGACCGGACAGGAACGCGAGGTACACCCGCAGCAAGGGGGTCGACGACGACCAGGAGGCGATCGGGGCGACGAGCAGGCTGATGCCGCGGGCGCGCGGCGCGCTGAAGAACGCCGCCGGGGCGTGCCCGCTCACCTGGCTGACGTACACCGACTCGTCCCAACCGAGGCCCGCTCCGGGGCGCACCAGGACGAGTTGGAGCAGGGTGAAGGCGGCCGGCACGGCCATGAGCAGGCGGGTGGCGGGTGGCGGCCTGTGGGGTGCGTCGCGGCGGGGTGTCCGCGCCCATGACGGGGTGCGGCGGGTGGCTGCGCGCGTCCGCGAGAGCGCGGTCGTGCCCGCGTGTGCGCCTGCGGCGTCGGAGGCCCTTGCCATTGGCTCACCCTTCCGGGCCCTACAGTTTGTAGGGTTTGCGTTGTCGGCACACTACAACCTGTAGGTCGGACGGGGGTCGGAGGCGGGTAAGGGAGAGGTGCGAGTCGGTGACCGACGGACCCTACGCGCCGTAAGGTGGTGGCCATGGCAGGCACGACCCCTCGCGGCAGGGCCGAGCGGCGCAGCCCGGGCGAGCTGGAGAGCGCGGTCCTCGCCACGCTGTGGGCGACGGACCGGGCGCTGACTCCGGCCGAGATCCAGGCCGAACTCGGCGGCGACCTCGCCTACAACACCGTGCACACCATCCTGCGGCGCCTGCACGACAAGGGCCTCGTGCACCGGGACGCGGACGGTCGGCGCGGCGCCTACCGCCCGGTGAAGAACGCGGCGCAGATGACCGCCGAGGCCATGCACCGGGCCCTGGACCGGGGCCCCGATCCCATCGCCGCCCTGCAGCACTTCGTCACCGGCCTGAGCCCGGCGGAGGAGAAGGCTCTGCGCGAGCTCCTGGGCGAGAGCGACGGCTGACGAGCCGGCCTCACCCGATCGGCGTACCCCGAAGGGCGGCACCCGCCTCTCACCCCAAGGCTCGGACTGAGCCGACCGCGGGGGAGCGAGAAGGGATCACCGCCCATGAGCCAGGACGCACCGCGCAAGCCGAGGACCTCCGAGAGCGAGATCGGCGAACCCTGGATGGCCGATCGGCCGTCGCCCGCTCCGCGGGGTGGCGGCGACGGCTGGGTGACCGGCGGCGCCGTGTTCGCCGGTGTGCTGATGCTCTGCAACGGTGTCCTCGCCGTCCTCCAGGGCATCGCCGCGATCGCCGACGACGACGTGTACGCCCGTATCGGCACCTATGTGTACGAGCTCAACCTCACCGGCTGGGGCTGGATCCACGTCATCCTGGGCGCCCTGGTCGCCGCGACCGGCTACGGCGTGCTCAAGGGCGCCGCCTGGGCCCGTTTCGCGGGCATCCTGCTCGCCTCGCTCAGCCTGATCGCCCAGTTCCTGTTCCTGCCGTACGCACCGGTCTGGTCCGTCATCATGATGGCGATCGACGTGTTCGTGATCTGGGCCCTGGCCGCCCAGCAGGAGGCGACGGGGCGCCGCATGGCGTGACGGGGGCGGAGCGACGGCGCCGGCGGGTGCGGTGGGCGGGGCTCACAGGTCCGCCGAGTGCCACGCCCCCTCACACCCGAGACCGCACCACCGCCACCACCGCCGTCCCCCCAGCCAGCACCGCCGCCAGCGCCGCGTAGCCGTACGTCAGTGTTGTCGCCGCCGCGACCGCCGCAACCAGCAGTGGGCCGCCCGCGTCGCCCAGTTCGCGGCCCAGTTCCGCCGCGCCCATGGTCTGGCCGAGGCGTTCCTTCGGGGTCGAGGAGGCCAGGGACGCGAAGCCGAGGGGGGTGATCAGGCCCGTGCCGGCGCCGATGAGGGCCGCGGCGAGGAGTACGCCGGTCAGCCCGGGGAGCATCGCGCAGGCCAGCCCGGTGGCTGACAGCAACAGTCCGGCCGTCAGCCCTGTGCGCGCGGTCAAGGACCCCGCGTCCAACGCCCGCCCCGCCCGCGGCTGTACGACCGCGGCGCAGGCCGCCAGCACCGACACCGCCGCCCCCGTCGCCACTGTCCCGAGTCCCGCCGCCCGGCCCGACACGGGCAGGAAGCCGACCCCGACCGACAGTGCGGCCGTCGCTCCCGCGAGCGCGGCCGTCGGCCCCAGGAACGCCGGGTCCGCCAGCCGCCGCGCCAGGTCCAGGACCGTCTGCCGGGCCCGGGGGAGCGGCGGTACGACGGGTACGGCGGCCAGCGCCCACAGCGCCACGCCCGCGCCGAGCACCGCCAGCACCCCGAACAGCAGCCGCAGCCCGCCCGCCCACACCAGGACCCCGCCGAGCAGCGGCCCGAGCGTGTAGCCGATCGACTTGTAGAAGCCGTAACTCCCGAACGCTCGGCCCTGTTTGGCGGCCGGGTTCAACCGCGACACCAGCGCCGAGGCGGACGGCGAGAACGCCGAGGCCGCCGCTCCCTGCCCCAGGCGCGCGGCCCACAGCCACCCCGGGCTGTCCGCAAGGACGTACAGCGCGGACGCGACCGCGAACGCCACCAGCCCGCCCAGCAGCACCGGCCGCGCCCCGACCCGGTCGGCCAGCGTCCCGAACACCGGCTTCAGCAGCACCTCGGCGCCGTCGTACAGCGCGAGCAGTCCGCCGAGCACGAGCAGCGAGGTGACGGCGTCCTTCCCGGCGCCCCCGAGGTTCGCCGCGATGCCGTGCGCGCCGAAGGCCGTGGTGAAACCGGCGGCGTACAGGGGCCACATCTGCCGTCGCGAGGCGACGGACCGCTCACTCGCCCGCGTCACTGATCCCCAGCCGCAGATGCTCCACGTGGTAGACGGCCTGGTCGAGGAGTTCGGCGACATGGTGATCGTGCAGCGCGTACACCACCGACCGGCCTTGCCGCTCGCCCACGACCAGCCCCAGGTTGCGCAGCAGCCGCAGCTGGTGCGAGCACGCCGACTGCTCCATGCCCACCTCCGCCGCCAACTCCGTGGCGGGCAGCGGCCCCTCGCGCAGCCGCGCCAGGATCAGCAGCCGGGACGGCGTCGACAGGGCCTGCAGCGTGGTGGCCACCTTGGCGACATTGCCCGCGTCCAGACGTACGCGCTCGGTGGCGTCCTGCGCGGCGGTGACGGCTCCATGACCCATGGGGGCATCCTACCCATCGCACAGGAACATATGAACGATTGTTCATGTGGGCTGGGTGTGGATGCGCTCCGGGCGGGTGATCCGCGCCGCCCCAGTCCACGCCAGGTTGATGTCGGATTCTCGCCAGCCGGGCCCGGCCCGATCGTCGATGCTGGATCCATGCAGAACGGGATGCACACCGACCGAGAGCGCTGCGTACGCGCCGTCCAGTCCAAGGACGCCCGCTTCGACGGCTGGTTCTTCACGGCGGTCCTGACCACCCGGATCTACTGCCGGCCCAGCTGCCCGGTCGTACCGCCGAAGCCCGAGAACATGACGTTCTACCCGAGCGCGGCGGCCTGCCAGCAGGCCGGCTTCCGGGCCTGCAAGCGCTGCCGCCCCGACACCAGCCCCGGCTCCCCGGAGTGGAACCAGCGGGCCGACCTCGTGGCCCGCGCGATGCGTCTGATCGCCGACGGCGTGGTCGACCGCGAGGGCGTGCCCGGACTCGCCGCCCGCCTCGGCTACAGCGCCCGGCAGGTCGAACGCCAACTGCTCGCCGAACTCGGCGCCGGCCCCCTCGCCCTGGCCCGCGCCCAACGCGCCCAGACCGCACGCCTGTTGATCGAGACGACCCCGCTGCCGATGGCGGAGATCGCCTTCGCCGCCGGCTTCTCCTCGATCCGCACCTTCAACGACACCGTCCGCGAGGTCTTCGCCCTCACACCGAGCGAACTGCGCGCCCGCCTGCCGAGGACGAAGGCACTCACGGCCCCCGGTACCCCCGGTACCCCCGGCACCCTCACCCTCCGCCTCCCCTTCCGCAGCCCCCTCAACCCCGACAACCTCTTCGGCCACCTCGCCGCCACCGCCGTACCCGGCGTGGAGGAGTGGCTCGACGGCGCCTACCGCCGCACCCTCCGCCTCCCGTACGGCCACGGCATCGCGACCCTCACCCCCAGGTCCGACCACATCGCCTGCCGCCTCACCCTCAGCGACCTGCGCGACCTGCCCGTCGCCATCAGCCGCTGCCGCCGCATGCTCGACCTGGACGCCGACCCGGTCGCCATCGACGACCAGTTGCGCACGGACCCACTGCTCGCGCCGCTGGTCGACAAGGCGCCCGGCCGGCGCGTCCCGCGCACGGTCGACGAGGCCGAGTTCGCCGTACGGGCCGTCCTCGGCCAGCAGGTCTCCACGGCCGCGGCCCGCACCCACGCGTCCCGCCTGGTCCTCGCGCACGGCGACCCGGTCGAGGACCCGGAAGGAGGCCTCACCCACCTCTTCCCCACCCCCGAGGCCCTCGCCTCCCTCGACCCCGACTCCCTGGCGATGCCCCGCACCCGCCGCACCACCTTCACCACACTCGTACGCCAACTCGCCGACAGAACCGTCAACCTGGGCGTGGAGAGCGACTGGTCGGAGACCCGCGCCCGTCTCCTGGCCCTCCCCGGTTTCGGCCCCTGGACGGTCGACGTCATCGCCATGCGCGCCCTCGGCGACCCCGACGCCTTCCTCCCCACCGACCTCGGAATCCGCCGCGCCGCCCAGGAGTTGGGCCTGCCCTCCACCCCGGCGGCCCTCACGGCCCGCGCCGCCGCCTGGCGCCCCTGGCGGGCGTACGCGGTTCAGTACCTGTGGGCGACGGACGACCACCCGATCAACTTCCTGCCCGTATAAGCCCGTATGAGCCCGTGTGAGGAAAACCGGTGACACTCAAGCAGCACACTGTGATCGACAGCCCGTACGGCCCCCTCACCCTCGTCGCCGAGGACGGACTCCTGTGCGGCCTCTACATGACCGAACAGCGCCACCGCCCACCGGAGGAGACCTTCGGCGGCCGGGACGAGACCCTCTTCGCCGAGGCCGAGGAACAGCTGGAGGCCTACTTCAAGGGCGAGTTGAAGGAGTTCACCCTCCAACTCGGCCTGAACGGCACCCCGTTCCAGCGCACGGTCTGGGACCAGCTGCGTCGCATCCCGTACGGCGAGACCCGCACCTACGGCCAACTCGCCGACGCCCTCGGCAAACCCGCCGCCTCCCGCGCCGTGGGCCTCGCCAACGGCAGGAACCCGATCGGCATCATCGTGCCCTGCCACCGGGTGGTCGGCGCGAACGGCAGCCTCACGGGCTACGGCGGCGGCCTGGCCCGCAAGCAGCAGCTGCTGGACTTCGAAAGCGCGGCGGCCCTGTTCTAGCCGTCCGACGCACCGCCCAGCTCGCGCAGCAGCTTCGGCAGCGCCGTCCCGATGGGCTCCCGTACGACCTCGTCGGCGCGGTCGTCGTACGGTGTCGGCTCGGCGTTGACGATGACGAGCCGCGCGCCGTGGTCGGCGGCGACCCCGGCGAGCCCGGCCGCGGGCTGCACCTGGAGACTGCTGCCGACGGCGATGAACACCTGACAGGCCTTGGTGATGGCGACGGCCTCACCGAGCACGACGGGATCGAGCCGCTCGCCGAACATGACGGTGGCGGACTTGAGGATCCCGCCGCACTCCAGGCACGGCGGATCGTCCTCGCCCGCCTCGACCCGGGCGATGGCGTCCTCCATCGGCCCGCGCGCATGACACCCGGTGCACACGTAACTCCGTGCGCTGCCGTGCAGTTCGAGCACCTTGCGGGCGGGCATCCCGGCGAGCTGGTGCAGCCCGTCGACGTTCTGCGTGATCACCCGCACGGGCACGCCGGACCTCTCCAGCCCGGCGACCGCGAGGTGCGCCGCGTTGGGCTCGGCCTTCAGCGTGCGGTTCCCGCGCCGCATCTGCCAGGACCGCCGCCGGATCTCCGGATCGCCCATGTAGTACTCGTACGTCACCAGTTTCTCGGCCTCGGGATCCTTCCGCCACAGCCCGCCCGGGCCGCGGTAGTCGGGGATGCCGGAGTCGGTCGAGATGCCGGCGCCACTGAGGATGGCGACGAGAGGCCTGTTCATGGGGCCGAGGGTAGGACGGGCCGGGGGGAGGGGCTAATGGATATCGGCGGGCGGCGGCCGATCACAGGTCCAGGTCCACCCGCCGCCCGTTCTCCAGCTCCGCCGTGCCCGAGCCCTCGGCCAGGACGTCCAGCGCGGCCAGGATGCGGTCGCCGAAGGGGCCGGGGAGGTAGTCCGGGAGGTCCTCGCGGGCCACCAGCCGCCAGGACAGCAGCTCCTCCTCCTGGAGGCGGATCGCCTTGAAGTCGTCCTCCGTGAGGACTCCACCGTCGTAGAGGTACGCCACCAGCGGCGGCCAGCCCGGGCGGTACACCCAGTCCACCGCGAGCAGGCGGCCGAGCCTGCGGTCGAGGCCGATCTCCTCCAGCGTCTCGCGGTGCGCGCCCTGGCGCGGGGTCTCGCCGCCGTCGGACTCGATCGTGCCGCCCGGAAGCGCCCAGCCCTCACGGTAGTTGGGCTCGACGAGCAGCACCCGGCCCTCCGCGTCGCGGAAGAGGGCGGCGGCACCGGAGAGGACGCGGGGCAGACCCGCGATGTACGCGGCGAATTCTTCGGAGCTGGTCATCCAGGAAGGGTAACCAGCTTCCGCAGCCGTCCCTCCGACTCACTCCCCGGTTCGGGGAAGTGGCAGATCAGGCTCAGCCAGGGTGCCTCCTCCAGCGCCATGCGGACGTACGACACCTCCAGGTCGCCGACGACCGGGTGCCGGTAGCGGCGGACCGAGGAGCGGAACTCGACGACGTCGTGCTGCTCCCACAGCGCCGCGAACTCCTCGCTCGTGGCGAGGAGTTCGTCGACCAGCTCGGTGAAGCGCGGGTTGTCCAGCTCGTACGCCGCCTGCTGGCGCAGCAACCCGGCCAGCCACCGCGCCTCCGCCTCCCACTCGGGCATCAGGGCACGCACCCGGGGCTCGCGGAAGAGCAGCCAGACGCTGTTCAGCTCGCGGCGCGGGCGGTCGAGCAGGGCGCTGCCGAGGATCTCCTCCTGGGCGCTGTTCCAGGCCAGGACGTCGAAGCAGCGGTCGATCACGAACGCCGGGTTGGGCAGGAGCGTGTCCAGGAAGCCGCGGACCGCGTGCGGCACGTCGAGGGAGCGCTCGGCCGGCTTCGGGGCGGGCAGGCCCGCGAGCCGGAACAGATGGGCGCGCTCGACCTCGTCCAGCTGGAGCGCGCGGGCCAGGGCCAGCAGGATCTGCGGCGAGACGTTGATGTCGCGGCCCTGTTCCAGCCAGGTGTACCAGGTCAGACTCACCCCGGACAGCAGGGAGACCTCCTCCCGGCGCAGCCCCGGGGTACGGCGACGGCCTCCGGGCGGCAGTCCCGTCCCCTCGGGGTCGGCCCGCTCGCGTCGGGACCGCAGGAAGGCGCCGAGCGCCTTGCGGCCGGGGTCCGGTACTGGTGTCGCTGCCACCAGTAAATTCTGCACTCTTCAACCGGCACGGGCACGGGCGGAGGGTGGAAGGGACGCGGATCTCGCGAACCGCGCATCCCCTGAACTCCCAGCCGAAAGGCGGCCCTTGTGCCCCGTACCGTTCTCATCACCGGCGTCACCGGCGGCGTCGGCTCCGCCGTGGCGCGCAGGCTGCACGCCGACGGCTGGACGGTGTACGCCGCCCACCGCAGGCCCGCGGACGCGGACGCGCTGCGAGGCGCCGGCTTCACGCCCGTCCGGCTCGACCTCACCGACGAGGAGTCCGTCCAGGCCGCCGCCGAGGCGATCGGGCCGCGGCTCGACGGGCTCGTCAACAGCGCCGCGATCATGGGGCAGGGCCCCGTCGAGCTGACGCCGTCCGAGGCATGGCGGCGGCAGTTCGAGATCAACGTGATCGGACAGGCGACCGTGATCCGCGCCTTCCTGCCCGCCCTGCGGTCGGCGGGCGGCCGTATCGTCAACATCGGAGCCGTCTCCGCCCGCGTCCCGCCGCCCTTCTTCGGCCCGATCGCCGCCTCCAAGGCCGCCCTGTCGGCGCTCACCCAGGCGCTGCGCATGGAGGTACGGCACCAGGGCGTCAAGGTCAGCCTGGTCGAGCCCGGCGCCATGGACACCCCGATCTTCGCCACTGCCGACAAGGCGAGCGCCGAGCTGGGCTGGGCCGGGAGCGCGCACACCCAGCGGTACTACGCCCGCGCCCTGGACGCCGTACGGGAGACGGCCGCGCGGCAGACACTCGGGCCCGTCGCCCCGGCCGTCTCCGCGGTCGTACGGGCGCTGACCGCGCGGCGGCCCGCCCCGCTGTACACGACCGGACGGGACGGGCGGGCTCTGGCGGCGCTGCGGTTCCTGCCGGACCGGCTGCGGGAACGGCTCGTGCTGCGGGCGATGGGGGTCACGGCCGGGGTGTTCGGGGACGCGGGCTAGGGATCGGGCTTCGCCTCGGCCAGCCGTACCGTCCGCTCCGACAGCTCGCTGATGTGCACCCCGTCGAAGCCGAAGACCGCGCTGCGGACGGTGTCCTCCAGCGGCTCCTTCCACTGCGCCGGGATCGCCTCCGCTCCGGTGAGCACGCCCGCCACCGAGCCCGCCGTCGCGCCGTTGGAGTCGGTGTCGAGGCCGCCGCGGACGGTGAGCGTGATGGTGCGGGTGAAGTCGCCGTCGCCGTACAGCAGGCCCGCGGTGAGCACCGCCGCGTTCGGGATGGTGTGGATCCAGCCGAGCCCGGCGGTCTCCTCGGCGACCGTGGTGAGCGTGTCCTCCCAGGTCATCCGGGTGTCGTGGAGCGAGACGACCCGCCGAACCGTGCGGGCCAGGCGGCTGGAGGCCGGGACGACAGCCAGCGCCTGGTCGACCGCGTGCCGGACCGTCGGCGCGGTGAACGCCGCCGAGATCAGCGCGGCCGCCCACATCGCGCCGTACACCCCGTTCCCGGTGTGCGACAGCACGGCGTCCCGGCGGGCCAGCGAGGCGGCGCGGCGCGGCAGGCCGGGGCAGGTCCAGCCGTAGATGTCGGCGCGGATCAGGGCGCCGATCCACTCCTGGTAGGGGTTGTCGTAGGTGGCGGTCAGCGGCGGCTTGAGGCCGTTCGCGAGATTACGGTACGCCGCCCGCTCCGCCGTGAAGGTCTGCAGGTACGGCAGTCTCAGCAGCCACAGGTCGCCCACCTGCTCGGTGCTGAAGCCGAAGCCGTGCGTCTCCAGCAGGTCCAGGCCCAGGATCGCGTAGTCGACGTCGTCGTCCCGGCAGCTGCCGTGGATGCGCCCGCGCACGCACTGGCGCCACTCGGGGCGCAGCTCGAAGCCGTCGCTCTCGTCGGCGGGCTCGGGGAGGTAGTCGGTCAGCGGCAGGGCGGCGGCCTGCCGGAGATAGCGGTCGATACGGTCCCGCGTCCACAGGTCGCCCTGCTCGACCGGCTTGCCGAGCATGTTGCCCGCGATCCGGCCGAGCCAGCCCCCGAGGACGCGGTTGGCGAGCTCTGGCTCGGTGCCCACAGGGGTCATAGGACCGGTTTACCCGATTCCGGGGGCGCCCGCGCGGGTTTTGGGCGTCCGCACAGGCGCCTGACACGGCGCTCGTACGTTGTCCCCACGCCGTTCTCAGGGTCCGGGCGGTGCATGACGGCGGGGGCGGTCTCCGGTTAAGGTCGCAGCGGCGCGACTGGCCTTGACATGCGTGAGGCCCGGAGAGCAAGGGGATACAGGTGACACAGCGCGTGCTCATCGCCGCGGACAAGTTCAAGGGGTCGCTCACGGCCGTGCAGGTCGCCGAGCGTGTGACGGCCGGGCTGCGCCGGGTCGTGCCGGGAGTCGAGGTGGCCTCGCTGCCCGTGGCGGACGGCGGTGACGGGACCGTGGACGCGGCCGTCGCGGCCGGCTTCGAGCGGCGCGAGCTCCTGGTCGCGGGACCGCTCGGCCACGACGTGACGGCGGCCTTCGCGCTGCGCGGCGACACCGCGGTCGTGGAGATGGCCGAGGCCAGCGGCCTGCAGCGGCTCCCGGCGGGCGTCTTCGCGCCTCTGACGGCCTCGACGTACGGCTCGGGCGAGGTGCTGCGGGCCGCGCTCGACGCGGGCGCGCGCACCATCGTCTTCGGCGTCGGCGGCAGCGCCACGACCGACGGCGGCGCCGGCATGCTCTCCGCGCTGGGCGCGCGTTTCCTGGACGCGGACGGCGAGCCGGTCCCGCCGGGCGGCGGCGGCCTCGGCGAGCTCGCCTCGGCCGACCTGTCCGGCCTGGACCCGCGCCTCGCCTCCGTCGAGCTGGTCCTCGCCAGCGACGTGGACAACCCGCTCACCGGCCCCAAGGGCGCCCCGGCCGTGTACGGCCCGCAGAAGGGCGCGTCCCCGGACGACGTGGAGACCCTGGACTCGGCCCTCGCGCACTACGCCAAGGTCCTGGAGGAGGCGGTCGGCGCCCAGGCCGCCGAGTACGCCGCCTCGCCGGGCGCGGGCGCGGCCGGTGGCATCGGCTACGGCGCCCTCCTGCTCGGCGCCCGCTTCCGCCCCGGCATCGAGGTCATGCTCGACGTCCTGGGCTTCGCGCCGGCCCTGGAGCGGGCGGAGCTGGTGATCACGGGCGAGGGCTCCCTGGACGAGCAGACCCTGCACGGCAAGGCCCCCGCGGGCGTCGCCGCCGCGGCCCGCGCCGCGGACAAGGAGGTCGTCGCGGTCTGCGGCCGTCTCGCCCTGCCGCCGGAGGCGCTGGGCCGGGCCGGGATCCGCCGGGCGTACCCGCTGACGGACGCCGAGCCGGACGTCGCCAAGTGCATCTCGGACGCCGGGCCGATCCTGGAGCGGGTCGCCGAGCAGATCGCGCGCGACTTCCTGACCTGAGCGAGAGCCGGTCGGCATGACGAAGGGCCCCGAGCCGGTCGGCTCGGGGCCCTCATCGTCGTACGACATCCGCTACGGCAGCTGGGCCGCCCGCGCCTCTCGGCGGTTGTCGCGGAAGTTGTTCACCCGGCGGGCCGTGGCGAACAGCGGGATGACCGCGCCCATGACCAGCTGCAGCGCGCAGCCCGTCTGGAGGAGCAGCTGGCCGCTGGGGGCGTCGAAGGCCCACGCCGCCAGCAGGCCCATGCTCAGCACGATCCAGGAGAGCATCGCCACCGCGCTGCGGCCGCGCGGCTTCGGGTACTCGACCCGGCTCACCATCAGCCAGGCGGTGCCCAGGATCGCCAGGAGCGTCGCGAAGAACGGCAGCTCCAGGAGGACGATCGAGACGACCGTCAGGGCGCCGAACGGGGACGGCATGCCCTGGAACATGCCGTTCGTCGGCGTCACGCACGAGAAGCGCGCGAGTCTCAGTACGACGGCCAGGAGCACCACGATTGCCCCGACCGCCGCGACCTTCTGGTACGCGTCGTCCGCCACCATGCCGTAGACCAGCACGAAGTACGCCGGCGCGAGGCCGAAGCTGATCAGGTCGGAGAGGTTGTCCAGCTCCGCGCCCATGGGGGAGGAGCGCAGCTTGCGCGCCACCAGGCCGTCGAACAGGTCGAAGACCGCCGCGCACAGCATCAGGATCACCGCGGTGGCCGCGCTGTTGCGCGCCATGCCGGATTCCTGGCTGTCGGTGAGGTGCGGGATCAGGATGCCGGTGGTGGTGAAGTACACCGCCATGAAGCCGCACGTCGCGTTGCCGAGGGTGAGGGTGTCCGCTATCGAGAGGCGGAGAGAAAGAGGCATCTCCTCCTCGTCGTCCACCTCGTCGGCCTCGGGAACCCAGCCCGCCTGGGTATCTGAAGGATCAATCACGGTCAATGCGAGTCACCCCAGCCACGGTCTTCTGACCGACCTCGACCGCCACCTCCACGCCCTCGGGCAGGTAGATGTCGACGCGCGAGCCGAAGCGGATCAGACCGATGCGGTCGCCCTGCTCGACCTTCGTCCCCTGCGGGATGTAGGGCACGATGCGGCGGGCCACCGCGCCGGCGATCTGGATCATCTCGATGTCGCCGAGTTCGGTGTCGAAATGCCAGACTACGCGCTCGTTGTTCTCGCTCTCCTTGTTGAACGCCGGAACGAACCCGCCGGGGATGTGCTCGACCGACGTCACCTCGCCGGAGAGCGGCGCGCGGTTGACGTGGACGTTGAGCGGGCTCATGAAGATCGCGACGCGGGTACGTCCGTCCTTCCACGGCATGATGCTCTGCACCACACCGTCGGCGGGCGAGATGACCCGGCCCTGAGCGATCTCGCGCTCGGGGTCGCGGAAGAACCACAGCATGCCCGCCGCGAGCGCGGTGGCGGGCACGGCCACGGCCTTGGCGACGCCGGAGCGGCGCGCGCGGGCCAGGCTGAGGGCTGCGGTGGCGACGGTCGGCAGAAGCCACGGCGATGCTCCGCGCGCAAGACGTACGCCTGCCAGGCTGTCGCGTGGTGCAGAGGTTTGGCTGTGGGGCATGGATGACCTTCGTAGCGGATGATGCCGCGCTGTAACGGGGGACGGCGGCTTTCCGGGGATCGTACCGGTCGACGGCCACAACTGGGCAAGCCAGGAAGCCGAGTCGGCGGCCGAAGAGTGCCTACGGGGTGTGATCTTCTTCTCCAAGAAAACACCCCGTATCCGGACATCTAGCCCTGGAATCGATACTCTTCGAGCAGCCTGCGACCGATGATCATCTTCTGGATCTCGGCGGTGCCTTCACCGATGAGCAGCATCGGCGCCTCGCGGTAGAGGCGCTCGATCTCGTACTCCTTGGAGAAGCCGTAGCCACCGTGGATCCGGAAGGCGTCCTCCACGACCTCCTTGCAGTACTCGGAGGCGAGGTACTTCGCCATCCCTGCCTCAAGGTCGTTTCGTTCGCCGGAGTCCTTTTTGCGTGCGGCGTTCACCATCATCGCATGGGCGGCCTCGACCTTGGTGGCCATCTCCGCCAGTTTGAACTGGATGGCCTGGTGCTGGGCGATCGCCTTGCCGAAAGTGTGCCGTTGCTGGGCGTACTGGACGCCGAGCTCGAAGGCACGCTGAGCGACGCCGCAGCCACGCGCCGCCACGTTGACGCGGCCGACCTCGACCCCGTCCATCATTTGGTAAAAACCTCGGCCGGTCTCGCCGCCGAGCACGCGGTTGGCCGGAATCCGCAGGCCATCCATGATCAACTCGGTGGTGTCGACGCCCTTGTAGCCCATCTTGTCGATCTTCCCGGGGATGGTGAGGCCGGGGCGGACCTCTCCGAAGCCGGGCTCCTTCTCGACCAGGAAGGTCGTCATCGACTTGTGGGGTGCCGTGCCCTCGGGGTGTCCTTCATCACTTCGGACGAGTACGGCGACCAGACTTGACGTTCCGCCGTTGGTCAGCCACATCTTCTGGCCGTTGAGGACGTATTCGTCACCGTCCTTGACCGCCTTGGAGGTGATGGCGGACACGTCCGAGCCCAGACCCGGCTCCGACATCGAGAAGGCGCCGCGGATGTCGCCGGCCGCCATGCGCGGCAGGAAGTGGTCCTTCTGCTCCTGCGTGCCGTGCTGCTTGAGCATGTACGCCACGATGAAGTGGGTGTTGATGATGCCGGAGACCGACATCCAGCCACGGGCGATCTCCTCGACGCACAGCGCGTAGGTCAGGAGCGACTCGCCCAGACCCCCGTACTCCTCCGGGATCATCAGGCCGAACAGGCCCAACTCCCTGAGCCCGTCGACGATCTGCTGCGGGTACTCGTCACGGTGCTCCAGCTCGGTCGCGACCGGGATGATCTCCTTGTCCACGAAGTCGCGGACGGTGGAGAGGATCTCCTGCTGGACGTCGGTCAGACCGGCGGTCTGGGCGAGGCGTGCCATGGGGCTCAGCCCTCCTGAAGTTCCGGGCGGCCGGGCTGCTCGCCGCCGCGCTCCTTGATGTACGTCTCGGTCGGCACCATCACCTTGCGGCGGAACACGCAGACCAGCGTGCCGTCCTGCTTGTAGCCCTTGGTCTCGACGTGGACGATCCCGCGGTCGTTCTTCGACTTGGAGGGCCACTTGTCGAGCACGGTCGTCTGGCCGTAGATCGTGTCGCCATGGAAGGTCGGCGCCACGTGCTTGAGCGACTCGATCTCCAGGTTGGCGATCGCCTTG
This sequence comes from Streptomyces cylindrosporus, assembly GCF_022698165.1. Lineage (GTDB taxonomy): Bacteria > Actinomycetota > Actinomycetes > Streptomycetales > Streptomycetaceae > Streptomyces > Streptomyces cylindrosporus. The sequence continues at coordinate 830,106 of NZ_JALDAY010000002.1, read as the reverse complement.
CCGGAGATGTCCGGCACGCTCATGCCGAGCAGCAGGGAGTAGATGTAGTTGCCGACGACGACGTTCTTGCCGAAGTCCGTCGTGTTCTCCGCATAGTTGGTGTCCATGTGGAGCGGGTGGTGGTTCATGGTGAGGAGACAGAACAGGTGGTCGTCGTACTCGGTGACCGTCTTGCCCGGCCAGTGCTTGTACGTCGCCCCGACCTCGAACTCCTCGTAGGTGCGTCCGAACTGCATGACCGTCAGGCCTCCGGGATCTCGAACTTGCTGGTGCGCTGCATGCCGGCCGCGCGTCCCTTGCCGGAGATGACCAGCGCCATCTTGCGGCTGGCCTCGTCGATCATCTCGTCGCCGAGCATCGCCGAGCCCTTCTTGCCGCCCGCCTCGGACGTGTAGTAGTCGTACGCGTCCAGGATCAGCTCGGCGTGGTCGTAGTCCTCCTGGGAGGGCGAGAAGATCTCGTTGGACGCCTCGACCTGGCCCGGGTGCAGCACCCACTTGCCGTCGAAGCCGAGGGCGGCGGCACGCTGGGCGACCTCGCGGTAGCCGTCGATGTTGCGGATCTGCAGGTAGGGGCCGTCGATCGCCTGGAGGTTGTTGGCGCGGGCGGCCATCAGGATCTTCATCAGGATGTAGTGGTAGGCGTCCGCCGGGTAGCCGGGCGGCTGCTCGCCCACGACCAGCGACTTCATGTTGATCGACGCCATGAAGTCGGCCGGGCCGAAGATGATCGTCTCGACGCGCTGGGAGGCCGTCGCGATCTCGTTGACGTTGTTGAGGCCCTGGGCGTTCTCGATCTGCGCCTCGATGCCGATCTTGCCGACCTCGAAGCCCATGGTCTTCTCGATCTGCGTCAGCAGGAGGTCGAGGGCGACGATCTGTTGGGCCGTCTGCACCTTCGGCAGCATGATGCAGTCGAGGTTCTGGCCGGCGCCCTCGACGACCGTGACGACGTCGCGGTACGTCCACTCGGTCGTCCAGTCGTTGACCCGCACGACCCTCGTCTTGCCCGTCCAGTCACCCTCGTTGAGGAACTTGACGATCGTGTGCCGGGCCTCGGGCTTGGCGAGCGGGGCGCACGCGTCCTCCAGGTCCAGGAAGACCTGGTCGGCGGGGAGGCCCTGCGCCTTCTCCAGGAAGCGGGGGTTGCTTCCGGGGACCGCGAGGCACGAGCGTCGCGGACGCAGACGGTTGACGGGCGTGGTCATGCGGGGACCTCCAGGGGGTCGAGCTTGTTCGCTTTCCGGATCTCGTCGACGATGCGGCCGATGATTCCGGTGATGTCGAAGTCCTTCGGGGTGAAGACGGCGGCCACTCCGGCGGCCCTCAGCTGCTCGGCGTCACCATTGGGGATGATCCCACCGGCGATGACGGGGATGTCTGTGGCACCGGCCACACGGAGCCGTTCCAGCACGTCGGGAACGAGCTGGGCGTGCGAGCCGGAGAGGATGGACAGGCCGACCGCGTGCACGTCCTCGGCGAGGGCCGCGTCCGTGATCTGCTCCGGGGTGAGCCGGATGCCCTGGTAGACCACCTCGAAGCCGGCGTCCCGGGCCCGTACGGCGATCTGCTCGGCGCCGTTGGAGTGCCCGTCCAGGCCCGGCTTGCCGACCAGGAAGCGCAGCTTGCCGACGCCGAGGTCCTTCGCCGTCAGCTCGACCTTGCGGCGCACCTCGGCCATGGCCGAGCCCTCCTCGGCGGGGACCGCCACCGGCGCGGACGAGACGCCGGTCGGGGCGCGGAACTCGCCGAACACCTCGCGCAGGGCACCGGCCCACTCACCGGTCGTGGCCCCCGCACGGGCACACTCCAGGGTGGCCTCCATGAGGTTGCCGGTGCCCCTGGCCGCCTCCTTCAGCTTCTCCAGCGCCTTGCACGGGCGCGGGTGGTTGAAGGGGGGCTGGTAGCGGGTGTCGCGCCAGTTCCGCAGTGATGCGATGACGCGGGCCTCGACAGCCGGATCGACTGTCTGGATGGCTGTATCGAGATCCGCGGTGAGTGGATTGGGCTCGGTCGTCTCGAAGATGTTGACGCCCACGATCTTCTCTTGACCGGACTCAATACGAGCGCGCCGCTCGGCGTGGGACGACACGAGCTGCGACTTGAGGTAGCCCGACTCGACGGCGGCCATCGCGCCGCCCATCTCCTGGATCCGCTCGATCTCCGCGAGGGACTCCTCGACCAGCTTGGCGACCTTCGCCTCGATGACGTGCGAGCCGTCGAAGATGTCCTCGTACTCCAGCAGGTCGCTCTCGTGGGCGAGGACCTGCTGGATGCGCAGCGACCACTGCTGGTCCCAGGGCCGGGGCAGGCCCAAGGCCTCGTTCCAGGCGGGGAGTTGGACGGCACGCGCGCGTGCGTCCTTCGAGAGCGTCACGGCGAGCATCTCGAGGACGATCCGCTGGACGTTGTTCTCCGGCTGCGCCTCGGTCAGACCGAGGGAGTTGACCTGGACGCCGTACCGGAAGCGACGCTGCTTGGGGTTCTCGATGCCGTACCGCTCGCGGGTGATCTTGTCCCAGATGCGGCCGAAGGCGCGCATCTTGCACATCTCCTCGATGAAGCGGACGCCCGCGTTCACGAAGAAGGAGATCCGGGCGACGACGTCACCGAACTTCTCTTCCGGCACCTGCCCCGAGTCCCGCACCGCGTCCAGCACCGCGATCGCCGTCGACATGGCGTACGCGATCTCCTGGACCGGGGTCGCCCCCGCCTCCTGGAGGTGATAGCTGCATATGTTGATCGGGTTCCACTTGGGGATGTGGTTGACCGTGTAGCAGATCATGTCCGTCGTCAGACGGAGGGAGGGACCTGGCGGGAACACGTGCGTGCCCCGCGACAGGTACTCCTTCACGATGTCGTTCTGGGTCGTGCCCTGGAGCTTGGTGATGTCCGCACCCTGCTCCTCGGCGACGACCTGGTAGAGCGCCAGCAGCCACATGGCGGTGGCGTTGATCGTCATCGAGGTGTTCATCTGCTCCAGGGGGATGTCCTGGAACAGCCGGCGCATGTCACCGAGGTGCGCGATCGGCACACCGACCCGGCCGACCTCGCCGCGGGCGAGGATGTGGTCGGAGTCGTAGCCGGTCTGCGTGGGCAGGTCGAACGCGACCGACAGGCCGGTCTGCCCCTTGGCGAGGTTGCGCCGGTACAGCTCGTTGGACGCCTCGGCCGTGGAGTGACCGGCGTACGTGCGCATGAGCCACGGCCGGTCCTTCTCCCGCGTGCCTTCGGCGGGCTGACGCTCAGTCATCTATGACCCCGGGTGTCTCAGATGTTGCGGAAGCGGTTGATGGCGTCGAGGTGCTTGGCGCGCATCTCCTCGTCGCGCACGCCGAGGCCCTCCTCGGGGGCCAGGCACAGCACGCCGACCTTGCCCTGGTGGAGGTTGCGGTGCACGTCGTAGGCGGCCTGACCGGTCTCCTCCAGGGAGTAGGTCTTCGACAGCGTCGGGTGGATCTTGCCCTTCGCGATGAGCCGGTTGGCCTCCCAGGCCTCGCGGTAGTTGGCGAAGTGCGAGCCGATGATCCGCTTCAGGGACATCCACAGGTAGCGGTTGTCGTACTCGTGCATGTAGCCCGAGGTCGAGGCGCAGGTGGTGATGGTGCCGCCCTTGCGGGTGACGAAGACGGAGGCGCCGAAGGTCTCGCGGCCGGGGTGCTCGAAGACGATGTCGATGTCCTCGCCGCCGGTGAGCTCGCGGATGCGCTTGCCGAAGCGCTTCCACTCCTTGGGGTCCTGGGTCTGCTCGTCCTTCCAGAACTTGTAGCCCTCGGCGTTGCGGTCGATGATCGCCTCGGCGCCCATCGCCCGGCAGATGTCCGCCTTCTGCGGCGAGGACACGACACAGATCGGGTTGGCGCCACCGGCCAGCGCGAACTGCGTGGCGTAGGAGCCCAGACCGCCGCTGGCGCCCCAGATCAGCACGTTGTCGCCCTGCTTCATGGCGGCGCCGTTGCGGGAGACCAGCTGCCGGTACGCGGTCGAGTTCACGAGCCCCGGAGCGGCGGCCTCCTCCCAGCTGAGGTGGTCCGGCTTCGGCATCAGCTGGTTGGACTTGACCAGGGCGATCTCGGCGAGGCCGCCGAAGTTGGTCTCGAAGCCCCAGATGCGCTGCTCGGGGTCGAGCATGGTGTCGTTGTGGCCGTCGCTCGACTCCAGCTCCACGCTCAGGCAGTGCGCGACGACCTCGTCGCCGGGCTTCCAGGCGTTGACGCCCGGGCCGGTGCGCAGGACGACGCCGGCGAGGTCGGAGCCGATGATGTGGTACGGCAGGTCGTGCCGCTTGGTGAGCTCGCTGAGGCGGCCGTAGCGCTCCAGGAAGCCGAAGGTGGACAGCGGCTCGAAGATCGAGGTCCACACCGAGTTGTAGTTGACACTCGATGCCATGACGGCGACCAGGGCCTCGCCCGGGCCGAGCTCGGGCAGCGCCACCTCGTCCAGGTGGATCGACTTGCGCGGGTCCTTGTCACGGGTCTCCAGGCCCGCGAACATCTCCGTCTCGTCCTTGTGCACGGTGATCGCGCGGTACGACTCGGGGAGCGGCAGGGCGGCGAAGTCGGCCGGCGTCGAGTCCGGCGACTGGATCGCGTCCAGGATGTCCTTCGTGGTCACGGTGTTGCCTCCGGCGATACGCACCCTGAGGGAGGGGTGCTGAGGGTTACGTCGGTGTGCTGCTGAGGGTTTCGGTGAAGTGCCGTCGGTTCGGCGGATGGTGCTTCGGCAGCGCTTTGTGGCGCGGGAGGTTGCCTGTGACGCAGGCGTCCGGGCGGGCGAGTCGATGACTTGCTGGGACAGCCGGCGAGCGAAAGGTCTCTGCTCGCCGGCCGCCCGGACACCATCAACGTAAGACACCGCGTGCCACCGTGCAAGGCACTGAGTGCCAGAGATTCCTCTCAGGTGAAATCTTTACGTAACAAATGAGCGATGATCGATCGAACGGGCTCTGAAATCTGCTCGAAAAGGTGCTCTGACATGCCAAAACGGCCACCCCGAAGGGTGGCCGTCATCACAGCGCCGAAGGAGCTTCCCGATGCTCCTCAGCGGTCCTTGAGCGCCTGCTCGATGGTCCGCATGACCTCGTCCAGGGGGGCGTCGGTGCGGGCGACCGTGACCAGCACCTCGCCCTGGGTGGAGACCGTCGCCGGTGCGGGCGGCTGCGGGGGTGCCGTACGGCCCGCCCCGATGCCCGTGCCGAACGTCTTGCGCACGATCGCGAAGGCGTGGTCCAGCTGCGCCTCCACGTCGCCCTGGCCGCCGGCCCTGAGCCAGCGTCTGAGGACGTGGTTGTGGGCGGTGACGACCGCGGACGCGGCGACCTCCGCGAGCAGCGGGTCGTCGTTGGCGTCGTCGTCGTGCGCGTGCTCGTCGAAGTGGCCGAGCAGGTAGCGGGTGAAGAGGCGTTCGTAGCGGGCCACCGACGCGATCTCCGCCTCGCGCAGGGTGGGCACCTCGCGCGTGAGCTTGTAGCGGGCGACCGAGATCTCCGGCCGGGCCGCGTACATCCGCATGACTTCCTTGATGCCGCGGCACACCGTGTCGAGCGGGTGCTCGTGCGGCGGGGCCGCGTTGAGCACGGCCTCGGCGCGGATCAGCGTGTCGTCGTGATCGGGGAAGATCGCCTCTTCCTTGGAGCGGAAGTGGCGGAAGAAGGTGCGGCGGGCCACTCCGGCCGCGGCCGCGATCTCGTCGACGGTGGTCGCCTCGTACCCCTTGGTCGAGAACAGCTCCATCGCCGCGGCCGCCAGTTCTCGGCGCATCTTGAGCCGCTGGGCGGCCGCGCGACTGCCTGCGGCACTTTCCGGCGCGTCGGGCGTAGCTGGTGTACGTGAGGACTTGGCGGGCTGGGACATGACCCGAACGTACTGCATGTGCGCAGCTCGATGCGCAGGTACGGGGCTTCCCCCGCCCGGAGCGGGCGGGGGAGCGCCGGGTCCCGGGGGCGGGGGTGGACTGCCCGGGTCGAGCAGTCCGCCCCAGTCCTCGCCGCCTCTGAACCAGTCGCCGACGCCGTCAGCGGCGGGCATATTCGCGGAAGCCACGGCCGGTCTTGCGGCCGAGGCAGCCCGCGGCCACCAGGTGCTCCAGGAGCGGGGCCGGAGCGAGGCCCGGGTCGCGGAACTCGCGGTGCAGGACCTTCTCGATCGCAAGGGAGACGTCGAGCCCGACCACGTCAAGGAGCTCGAACGGGCCCATCGGGTAGCCGCCGCCCAGCTTCATCGCAGCGTCAATGTCGTCAAGAGATGCATAGTGCTCCTGCACCATCTTGATCGCGTTGTTGAGGTACGGGAAAAGCAATGCGTTCACGATGAAGCCCGCACGGTCTCCACAGTCGACCGCGTGCTTCTTGATCCGTCCACACACCTCGTGAACAGTTGAGTGGACGTCCTCGGCCGTCAACACCGTACGGACGACCTCGACCAGCTTCATCGCCGGCGCCGGGTTGAAGAAGTGCATCCCGATCACGTCCTGCGGGCGCGAGGTGGCGCGGGCGCAGGCGACGACGGGCAGCGAGGAGGTCGTGGTGGCCAGGACCGCGCCGGGCTTGCAGACCTTGTCCAGCGCCTGGAACAACTGCTGCTTGATCTCCAGGTCCTCGGCGACCGCCTCGACGGCCAGGTCGACCTCGGCGAAGGAGTCGTAGGAGCCCGCCGCGGTGATCCGGTCCAGGGTCTGCGCGGCGGCCTCGGCCGTCATCCGTCCCTTGTCGACGGAACGCGAGAGCGACTTGCCGATCCGGGCCTTGGCGGCCTGCGCCTTCTCCTCGCTGCGGGCGGCCAGCACCACCTCGTAGCCGGCCTTGGCGAAGACCTCGGCGATGCCGGAGGCCATGGTGCCGGAGCCGGCGACGCCGACCGAGCGGACCTCGCGGCCAGGGGCCCGCTCGGCGCCGGCCAGCGGCGTCAGCGCGTCCCGCACGACGGTGGCGCTGCCGGGGGCCTCGTAGGTGTAGAAGCCGCGGCCCGACTTACGGCCCGTCAGGCCCGCCTCGCTGAGCTGCTTGAGGATCGGGGCGGGGGCGTGCAGCCGGTCGTGGGACTCGGCGTACATGGCCTCCAGGACCGTACGGGCGGTGTCGACGCCGATCAGGTCGAGCAGCGCGAGCGGGCCCATCGGCAGACCGCAGCCGAGCCGCATCGCAGCGTCGATGTCCTCGCGGGAGGCGTACTTGGCCTCGTACATCGCTGCGGCCTGGTTGAGGTAGCCGAACAGCAGCCCGTCGGCGACGAATCCGGGCCGGTCGCCGACCGCGACGGGCTCCTTGCCGAGGTCGAGGGCGAGGTTGGTGACCGCGGAGACGGCGGTCGGCGCGGTCAGCACCGAGGAGACGACCTCGACCAGCTTCATGGCGGGCGCCGGGTTGAAGAAGTGCAGCCCGAGCACGCGCTCCGGACGCGCCGAGTCGGCGGCCAGCCGGGTCACGGACAGGGCGTTGGTGCCGGTCGCCAGGATCGTCTCCGGGCGCACGATGCCGTCGAGTTCACGGAAGATCTGGTGCTTGATCTCGTACGACTCCGGAGCCACCTCGATGACCAGGTCGGCGTCGGCCGCGGCCCGCAGGTCGGTGGAGGTGCTCACGCGGGCCAGCAGCTCGGCGCGCTCCTGCTCGGTGAGCCGGCCCTTCTCCACGGCTCGGGCGGTGGCGGCCTCCAGGGCGGCGACCGACTTGGCGGCCGCGGCCTCGCTGATGTCGATGCCGACGACCTCGCGACCGGCCTTGGCGAGGACCTCGGTGATACCGGTGCCCATGGTGCCGAGACCGACGACGGCAATGGTCTCGATCGGGGACAGAGGGGTGTCGGACAGGGGAGTGGCCATCGCGGGACTCCAGGAATGAGGGTGACGACTGGGAGCGCCCCCGGGTGCGCCGAGGGGTGGCCGTCTCGCGGCCGGACCACGGGCGCACCGGGTGCGTGAAGAGGGATGCGGGTGTTGCCGGGCTGCGAGCGCACACGCCCGGTGCCGTCGCCATGGGCGTGCACACGCCTGGAGCGAACGGGGAAACCGACCGGCCCTGTCCCGAGGCCGGGTCGTGCTGCGGTACCTGTGGTACCGAACCGACTGCCCTTACGACGGCTGCGTCACCAGGCCGACGTAAGCAGATGCGAGTGGGTGACTCGCTCGATTGAGCTTAACCGGCGGGTAACGAGCGCGCCAGTCCCCGTGTTTGTGATGTAGGTCCCGACGGATCCGCCGGGACCCTAATCTCGGTGCCATGGACGAAGAGTTGCGATCACTCACGGAGCGTTTACGGGCGGAGTCCCAAGGCAGCCCCGCCTGCGACCGGCTCGTGGCGACCGAGGACACCGACGAGCTGGCCGGCGTGCTCACCGAGCCCGGACAGCCGCTGTGGGCCAGGGAACTGGCCGCGTTCCGGCTGGGACTCGCGGGCGACCGGCGGGCCTTCGAGTCGCTCGTCCTGTTCCTGAACCACCGTGATCCGCAGCGCTGCGCCTCCGCCGCGTACGCCCTCGCCCGCCTCGGCGACCCGCGCACGGCCCGTGCGGCGGCGGCGCTCGCCACGAACGAACTGCGCGTCGCCTACGCCCTGCACCCGGTCCGCCTGCTGACGGAGCTGCGCGCCCCCGAGTCCGTACCCGCGCTGATCACCACCCTGGAGCGCAGGCTGCGCCCGCACGACCCCTACCGCCGCGTGGCCCTTGCCTGCGTCGAGGGGCTCGGCGACCTGGAGGACGCCCGCGCCAGACCCGTACTGAACGAGGCCCTCGCGCATCCGGCGCTGGCGGAGGCGGCGGTACGGGCGCTGGCGCGGATCCCCAGGCCCAGGTGAGGTCAGCCCGACAGCTCCTTGACGTACCGAACCTCCGGCACCTGCACGCCGTCCACCTCGAAGGGCTCGGCGGCGCCGTCCGGCCGGAAGCCGGAGCGCTCGTAGAAGCGGCGGGCGCGCGCGTTGCCCTCCAACACCCACAGGTACATCCGGGTGTGCCCGGCGGCCGTGCACCGTCGTACCGACTCCTCGATCAGCTGCCGCCCCACGCCCGCGCCGTACCGCTGCGGATCGACGTAGATCGCGTACAACTCCACGCCCCCGGCGGGGACTTCACCGTCGCGGTACGGGCCGTGACAGGCCCAGCCGATGACCTCGCCGTCCCGTTCGGCCACCACGTTCACCACGCCCGCACTGCCCTCCAGGAGGCGCGTGCGGCGGCGCTCGGCGTCCTCCCGGACGCTCATGGAGTCGAGGTAGGGCTGGGGGATCAGGCCGCGGTACGCGGACCGCCAGCCGCCGACGCGTATCTCGGCGACCCGGTCGCAGTCTTCGAGCGTCATCTCGCGGACGCGGGGGCGGCTCACGGGGCCACCACCGCGAACGCCTCGACCTCCATCAGGAACTCCGGCCGGACCAGCGCGGCCACCTGGACGGCCGTCGCGGCCGGCAGGCGGTCGTCGGGTATGTGGACGGCGCGGGCCGTGCGGAGGGCCGGCATGTGGGCCATGTCCGTGACGAAGAAGGTGAGTTTGACGACGTCGTCGAAGCCCGCGCCGGCGGCGGCCAGGCAGCGGCGGAGGTTCTCGAAGACCTGGCGGGCCTGGGCCTCGGGGTCGCCCTCGCCCACGAGCTTGCCGTCCTCGTCCACGGCGACCTGGCCGGCGATCGCGACGAAACGGCCGGTGCCCAGCACCACGTGGCTGTACTGGGCGGCGGGGAAGACGCCGTCGGGGGCGGGGATCCTGGTCAGCTCACTCATGCGTCCATGGTGGACCACGGGTCTGACAACGCCCGCCCCCGACGGTGGGTCAACCGCTCAGCCGCGGAAGCCGAGCAGGCCGTGCAGGGTGGACCCGCGTTCGGAGCTCGACGCCGCCGCCTTCGCGGCCAGCGGCTTCGGGTCCGGCAGCTTCGGGCAGACCGCGTCGACCTCGCCGCCGCTGCGCGGCACGGTGCCGTCGGTCAGGTACTTCGCGAGGTACTTGTCCAGGCAGGCGTTCCCGCTCAGCGTGATGCCGTGGTTGCCGCCGCCCTGCTCGACCACGAAGCTCGAACCGGCCAGCAGCTCGTGGACCGTCGCACCGCCCTCGTACGGGGTGGCCGCGTCGTTCGTCGCCTGGAACAGCAGCGTCGGCGGCAGCTTGCCGTTGGCGACGTTGACCGGGCGCAGCGAGTCGGTCGGCCAGAACGCGCACGGCGCATTGTACCAGGCGTTGTTCCAGGCCATGAACGGCGCCTTGTCGTAGACCGCCCAGTTGTCCTTGCGCCACTGGTTCCAGTCGCGCGGCCAGGCGGCGTCACGGCACTGCACCGAGGTGTAGATGCTGTAGCCGTTGTCCCCGGACGCGTCGATGGCGGCGAAGTTCTCGTAGGCCTCGACCAGCGGGTCGGCGTTCTTGTCGTTCACGTACGCCGCGAACGCCTCGGCGAGGTAGGGCCAGTAGCCGTTGTAGTAGCCGCCCGGGATGAAGGTGTCCTCCAGCTCGGAGGCCCCCACCTTGCCACCCGCCGGCTTCTTCGCGAGCGCCTTGCGCATCGCGTACCACTTGGCCTCGATCTTGGCCGGGTCGGTGCCCAGCTTGTACGTCGAGTCGTACTTGGCGATCCAGGCCATCAGCGCCTTCTGGCGGGCGTCGAAGGCGTAGTCCTGCCCGATGTTGTCGTCGTACCAGACACCCGTCGGGTCGACGATCGAGTCCAGGACCAGCCGCTTGACGCGCTGCGGGAAGAGCTTGGCGTAGACCGCGCCCAGGTAGGTGCCGTACGAGTAGCCGAAGTAGCTGGTCTTCTTGTAGCCCGTGGCCGCCCGGATCGAGTCCATGTCCTGCACGGCCTGGATGGTGTTGATGTACGGCAGCACGCTCGCGTACTTCTTGCCGCAGGCGGCGGCGAAGGACTTGGCGCGCTCCAGGTTGGCCTTCTCGATTGCGGGCGTGCTCGGCACCGAGTCCGGGCGCACCGGGTTGAAGTAACCCGGCTTGCAGTCCAGGGCGGGTTTGCTCTTGCCCACCCCGCGCGGGTCGAAGCCGATGACGTCGTACTGGGCGGCGACCGCCTTGGGCAGCGAGGTCGCGACGAACCCGGCGAGTGAGAGACCGCTGCCGCCGGGGCCGCCGGGGTTGACCAGCAGCGGGCCCTGGGACTTCTTGGCGGTGTGCGGCACGCGCGAGAGCGCGAGCGTGATCTGCTTCCCGTACGGGTTGCGGTGGTCGAGCGGCACCTTGAGGGACGCGCACTGGAGCGTCGGATAGTCGGTGGTGCCGCAGTTCTTCCAGGTGAGCTTCGCGGCTCGAGCGGTGTCCGCGCTGCTCGGGGCGCTCGCGTCGGCGGGGACGGCCGTGACGGTCCCGGCCACGACGACGGCGGCGCCGCACAGCACGGCTGCGCGTTTTCTCATGGAGTCCTCCCAGGACGGAGGGGCTGCGGACCGCGAGTCTCACGGTCCTCGCCGCATCGTCCCGGAAAGCGGCACCGGAGGAACGCGTTCTGGCAATACTTGACCCAATCGGGTCGAGGGATGCGCTCGAACGCTCTCAAATCAGCGTGAGTTGGGTCGGTTCGGACATCGTCGCCTCGGCCGGCTCCGGCGGCGGGATCCGGCGAGGCATCCCCGCGCGCGTGGGGCCGATCCCGTACTCCTGGGCCAGCTCGTGCACCTGACGGGTGATCCGGCGCTGGTACCACTTCGGCGCGTAGGCGCCGTCCGCGTACAGGCGCTCGTAGCGGCGCACCAGGTGCGGGTGGTGGTGGGCCAGCCAGGCCATGAACCACTCGCGGGCGCCCGGGCGCAGATGCAGCACCAGGGGCGTGACCGAGGTGGCGCCCGCGGCGGCGATCGCCCGCACGGTGGCGCGCAGTTGGGCGGGGTGGTCGCTCAGGAACGGGATCACCGGGGCCATCAGGACGCCGCAGCCGATGCCGTGCTCGGCCAGGGTGCGGACCACGTCCAGGCGGCGCTCCGGCGCCGGTGTGCCCGGCTCGACCGTGCGCCACAGCTCGGGGTCGGTGAAGCCCACCGAGACCGAGATGCCGACGTCCGTCACCTGGGACGCCTGCACCAGCAGGTCGAGGTCACGCAGGATCAGCGTGCCCTTGGTCAGGATCGAGAAGGGGTTCGCGTGGTCGCGCAGGGCGGCCAGGATGCCCGGCATCAGCCGGTACCGTCCCTCGGCGCGCTGGTAGCAGTCGACGTTGGTGCCCATCGCTATGTGCTCGCCCAGCCAGCGGCGCGAGCCCAGCTGGCGGCGCAGCAGCTCCGGCGCGTTCACCTTGACCACGATCTGCGAGTCGAAGTCGATCCCCGAGTCGAGGTCGAGATAGGTGTGCGTCTTGCGGGCGAAGCAGTACACGCACGCGTGCGAGCAGCCGCGGTAGGGGTTGACCGTCCATTCGAAGGGCATCCGCGAGGCGCCCGGCACCCGGTTGATGATCGAGCGGGCCCGCACCTCGTGAAAGGTGATTCCGCGGAACTCGGGCGTGTCGAAGGTCCTGCTCACGACCGCGTCCGCACCGAACAGCGCGGAGTCGGCCGCCCGGCTGTGACCGCCGGAGTCCACTGTGAGGTTCTCCCAGCGCATGACGCCTCCTTGGTAGCGCTGCCCCCAGAGTGAAACACGTGTTCGATTTACGGGGCAAGTGCTCTTTCTGATCGCTTCCGACCTCCTCCGCCACCCCGATTTGGGCGGCCCTGGGCGGGGGTGGTTGGCTTGCCCCAACCCCGAGAACGCAAGTCCTGGAGGAAATCGATGGCGCAGGTCGAGGCCACTACGGAGCGGGTCGTCGCGGCGGACGCGGAGAAGGTGTTCGACGCCCTCGCCGACTACAGCGGCACCCGGCGGAAGCTGCTGCCCGAGCACTTCAGCGAGTACGAGGTGCGCGAGGGCGGCGACGGCGAGGGCACCCTCGTCCACTGGAAGCTCCAGGCCACCAGCAAGCGGGTCCGGGACTGCCTCCTGGAGGTCACCGAACCCACCGACGGGCAGCTCGTCGAGAAGGACCGCAACTCCTCCATGGTCACCACCTGGACGGTCACCCCGGCCGGCGAGGGCAAGTCCCGCGTGGTCGTCAGCACGGTCTGGAACGGCGCCGGCGGCATCGGCGGGTTCTTCGAGAAGACCTTCGCGCCCAAGGGCCTCGGCCGCATCTACGACGCCCTGCTCGCCAACCTGGCGACCGAGGTCGAGAAGTAAGTCCCCGGTGGGCGGGGGTCGTTGACCTCCCTCACCGGATCGAGTGGATCTCGGTGCGCTGTACCGATCTGCCGTAACTCGTCGCGCTTGCTCGGAGTTGTCGCCTTACGCGGGAATTTGTCAGGCAGCGCGACGAGGGGAGCGGTACGTGGGCGGGATCACTCTGGTGCACGAGGACGCGGCGCCGGCGCCCGCGCGGGCCGCCGCCCCCGCACCCGCGTCGCCGGCCGAACTGAGCCCGCGCCGGGTGCGGTTGGTCTTCCTCGGGCTGATGCTCGCGCTGCTGCTCGCGGCGCTGGAGCAGATGATCGTCGCCACCGCGCTGCCGAGGATCGTCGGGGAGCTGCACGGCCTCGACCGGATGTCCTGGGCGATCACCGCGTACCTGCTGACCTCCACCGTCGGTCTGCCGGTCTACGGCAAGCTCGGCGACCTGCTCGGCCGCAAGGGCGTCTTCCAGTTCGCCATCGTCGTCTTCGTGATCGGCTCCGCACTGGCGGGCCGCGCGCAGTCCATGGACCAGCTGATCGCCTTCCGCGCCGTCCAGGGCGTCGGCGCCGGCGGGCTCATGATCGGCGTCCAGGCGATCATCGCGGACATCGTGCCGCCCCGGCGGCGCGGCCGGTTCATGGGCCTGATCGGCGCCGCCTTCGGGCTCGCCTCCGTCGCGGGACCCCTGCTGGGCGGCTACTTCACGGACCACCTCTCCTGGCGGTGGTGCTTCTACTTCAACGTCCCCTTCGGCATCGTCACCCTGGCCGTCGTCACCGTCGTACTGAAGCTGCCGAAGCCGACGGCCAGGCCGCGTCTCGACATCCTCGGCGCGCTGCTGCTCGCGGCTGCTTCGACGTGCCTGGTGCTGCTGACCAGTTGGGGCGGCACCGAGTACGCGTGGGGTTCTCGGGTGATCCTCGGGCTCGGCGCCGGGGCCGTGGCCGCCACCGTGCTGTTCCTCGTCGCCGAGCGCTTCGCCGCCGAACCCCTCATCCCCCTGCGGCTGTTCAGGGACTCCGTCTTCAACGTCACCGGACTGGTGGGCCTGGTGATCGGCGTCGCGCTCTTCGGGGCCGCCAGCTATCTGCCGACCTTCCTGCAGATGGTCGACGGCGTCTCCGCCACCGGGTCCGGGCTGCTGATGCTGCCCATGATGGGCGGGATCGTCGGCGCCTCGATCATCTCCGGGCAGCTCATCAGCCACACCGGGCGCTACAAGATCTACCCGCTGCTCGGCGGCGCGCTCTCCGTCGTCGGCATGTGGCTGCTGTCCCGGCTCGAAGTCGACACGCCCCGGCTGCACTACAGCATCTGGATGGCCGTCCTCGGCGCCGGCATCGGACTGGTGATGCCGGTGCTGGTCCTCGCCGTGCAGAACTCCGTGCGCCCCGCCGACCTGGGGACCGCCACGAGCGCCAACAACTACTTCCGGCAGATCGGCGGCAGCGTCGGCGCCGCGATCTTCGGCACCCTCTTCGCCGACCGGCTCTCCGACGCGCTGGCGGAACGGCTGCCCACGCGCGCGGGTGCCGCCCTTCCCGACCCCGAGTCCATCACCCCGCAGCTCGTCCACACCCTGCCCGCGCCGCTGCGCGACGGCTACATCCGGGCGTACGCCGACGCCATGCCCCGGATCTTCCTCTACCTGGTGCCGGTGCTCGCCCTCGGCCTGCTCATCGCCTTCTTCCTCAAGGAGAAACCGCTGGTGTCCCACAACGCCGCCGAAACCGAGCCCGCGCCCGTAAACGCCCCGATCCCGCAGGCACGTTCGCCGTACGCCGCCGGAATCCCCGTCTGCGGCACGGTGCAGCACCCCGACGGCACCGTGGTGCCGCGCGCGGCGCTCACGCTCATCGACGTGGCCGGACAGCAGATCGGACGGGGCGCGAGCGGCGAGGACGGGCGGTACGCGCTGTCCACGCCCGGTCCGGGTTCGTACGTGCTGATCGCCGCGGCGGGCGGTCACCAGCCGCAGGCCGTCTCCGTCACCGTCGGCGAGCGCCCCGTCGAGCTGGACATCGTCCTCGGCGGCGCCGGGCGGCTCGCCGGCAACGTCATCACCGCGGACGGCGCACCGGTGCGCGAGGCCACCGTCACGCTCACCAACGTGCACGGCGAGGTCGTCGCCACCACCCGCAGCGGACGCGAGGGCGGTTACGTCATCACCGAGCTGGTCGCCGGGGAGTACACCCTCGCGGCCAGCGCGCCCGCGTTCCGCCCGGCCGCGCTCCCCGTCACCGTCCAGGCCGCCCGCGAGACCCGCCAGGACGTCGAGCTCGCGGGCGGCGCCGTACTGCGGGGGACCGTGCGGGCCGGGGGCGGGAGGCCCGTCGAGGACGCGCGCGTGACGCTGCTCGACGCGGCCGGCAATGTCGTGGACACCCTCACCACCGGAGCCGACGGAACGTTCCGGTTCGTCGATCTCTCCTCCGGCGAGTACACCGTGATCGCCGCCGGTTACCCGCCGGTCGCGACCGTGCTCCAGGTGGCGGGCGGGGGGCGCACCGAGCGCGACCTGCAGCTGGGCCACGAGGACTGAACCACTCCGGCGCACACGCCCACGCGCCCGTGCGCCCGCCCCGCACCAATTCCCGTATTGCCGCACATCACCGATGACGGGAGCCGTACCGTGGAGTGGGCTACACAGATCTTGCGGAGCCGTGCGGAGAGAGGGCCTGGGCCATGGAACGTGGCACCGAGAGGGACGCACCTCCCAGCCCTGCTGCTGGGAACGGCGCGCCGACCGGGCACGCCGGGCGCATCCCGCTGGCCGTGGTCGTGGTGGGCCGCGACGGTCTCGTCTCGCACTGGAGCACCGGCGCGCGCCGCCTGTTCGGAGTCCCCAAGGACGAGGCGATCGGGCACCCCGCCGTCGACCTGCTGCCCGTCTCAGGCGCCCTGCCCGACGAGGACGAGACTCCGCTGTACGGCACGTACGCGGACTACGACGGGCTCGGACCCGACCTCGAGTCCTCCCTCGGCGGCAGGCTCTCCTACCCGGCCGCGGGGCGCGCCCGCCTCACCGTGCCCGAGAGGGACCGGGTCGACGTGCTGTGGTGGGCGTACCCCCTGGTGGGTCCGGGGAGCGAGCGGCTGCTGGTGCTCGCCGCCGACACCGCGGGCCTGCGCCGGGACGAGGCCGACGGCGCCGACGGGGACATGGCCTTCGAGCGGATCGCCCCGGGCTTCGCCCTGCACACCGACTTCCCCGGCGCCGAGGAGCTGGCCCGCCGGCTGCCGGAGATCCTGCCGAGCATGAGCGTGGACGAGAGCGCCCGCATCGTCGCTCAGGTCCTCGAACTGGGCTATCCCGTCCTGGAGTTCAGCCAGAACGACCGGGTGCCCGTCACCCCCGACTGGGGCGTGCCCCGGCGCGCCGAGCGCAGGGCGCGCCGCGAGCGGGCCGCCCGCGCGGTGGCCGAGGGCCTGCCGGTGCCGCAGGACACCGCCGACGACGGCGAGGACCTGGAGTACGCGGCCGTCCGCGAGCACCTCGAGTTCCTCAACGAGGTCAGCGGGCGCATCGGCACCTCCCTCGACCTCTCGCGGACGATCATCGAGGTCAGCAAGGCCGTCGTACCGCGCTTCACCGATGTCGCCGGCACCTATCTGCGCGAGCAGGTCGTCGCGGGCGAGGGGTTCCCGGAGGGCGTGCCCGACACCACCACGATGTGGCACCGGGTGGCCCTGGAGCACACCGACGAACCGGGCCGCTGGGACGACGTCGTGCCGGTCGGCGAGGCCATGCCGTTCCCGGCGCACACCCCGTTCTTCCAGTGCATGACCAGCGGCGAACCCGTCCTGGTGCCGCGCATCAGCGAGGAGATGGGCCACGCGATCGCCGCGCAGTTCGAGAAGCGCGACATCAGGCCCCTCATCACCGGCCGCTCCATGCTGGTCGTGCCCCTGAAGGCACGGAACGTCGTTCTGGGCTTCATGATCCTGCTCCGCCACCCGGAGCGGCCCGTCTTCAACGACATGGACCGCGTCACCGGCGCCGAACTCGCCGCCCGCGCGGGGCTCGTGCTCGACAACGCGCGCATGTACACCTACCAGGAGAGCGTCGCCGAGACCCTCCAGGACAGCATGCTGCCGCACATCCCGCCGCGCATGGCGGGCTGCGACATCGCCACCCGCTACCTTCCCGGCACGCTCCTCGGCCGGGTCGGCGGCGACTGGTTCGACTCCGTGAAGCTGCCCGGCGCCCGCACCGCCCTGGTCGTCGGCGACGTCATGGGCCACGGCCTCAACTCGGCCGCCATGATGGGCCAGTTGCGTACGGCCGTGCAGACCATGGCCGCGCTCGACCTGCCGCCCGCGCAACTGCTGCGCAACCTCGACGACCTCGCCCAGCGCCTCGGCGACAACTACCTCGCGACCTGCGTGTACGCCGTGTACGACCCGATCGCGAGCGAGCTGCACATCGCCAACGCCGGCCATATCCCACCCGTGTTGGTGCGTGCCGAGGACGGCCACAGTGAGCTGCTCGACCTGCCGACCGGCGCGCCCATCGGGGTCGGCGGAGTGCCCTTCGAGGCGGTACGCGTGCGCGTGGAACCCGGCGACCGCCTGGTGATGTGCACCGACGGGCTGGTCGAGGTGCGCGGCGAGGACATCGGCGTGGGGCTCGCCACGCTCAGCGAGTCCGCCGCCCACCCGGCGGCCTCCATGGACGACGCCTGCGACTCCATCATCCGCGCCCTCAACACCCGCGGCGGCCGCAAGGACGACGTGGCCCTGCTGATGGCCCGACTGAACGGCATCGAGGCGGACGACGTCGCCGAGTGGCGCATCACCCCCGACCCGGTCGAGGTGCCACGCGCGCGTGCCGCAGTCCGCGAGCAACTGCACGACTGGGGGCTCGCGAAACTCGCCGACCACGCCGAGCTGATGGTCAGCGAGCTCGTCACCAACGCGGTACGGCACTCCCACAGCCGTCCGGTCGAGCTGCGGCTGGTCCGCGGCGACACCCTGCTGTGCGAGGTGGAGGACGACGACCACGAGCTGCCGACCCTGCTCAACGCCGGCCCGACCGACGAGTTCGGGCGCGGCCTGCGCGTGGTCAGCACGCTCGCCCGCGAATGGGGCACCAGCCGCACCAAGGCCGGCAAGACCGTCTGGTTCGAACTGACCCTGCCGCGGCGCTGAACCGCGTCCCGGCCGACCGCGCCACAGGGGCGCGCGGGGCGCGCAGGGGCGGACCCGGGTCGAATGGGGAGTGAAGGAATGCGCGACGCGCTTGTAGCCGTGACCAGGGCGCGATAGACCGTACTGGCCCGTCACTTGCGGCGGGATTCGCGGCGCACCCTGGGGAGTTGGCCATGAGCGTGACGAGTCGGTACCGGGAGGCCTGGGAGGGCTTCTGGCGGGAGGCCCCCGAGGAGGAGGGGGCCGTCTTCTGGGACGCGGAGCCGGCGCTGACCGCCGCGCTCCATCTGGCGCTGTTCGAGCCGCACCTCGCCGAACCCGGCCTCGCGATGGTGGACCTCGGCTGCGGGAACGGCACCCAGACCCGGTTCCTCGCCGACCGCTTCCGGCACGTCGTCGGCGCCGACCTGTCCGGCGCCGCGATCGAGCACGCCCGGCATTCCGACCCCGCCGGGCAGGCGACCTACCGGGTGCTGGACGCCGTCGAGAAGAACGAGACGGAGTCGCTGCACGCGGAACTCGGCGACGCCAACGTCTACATGCGCGGCGTCCTGCACCAGGCCGAGCCCGACGACCGGCAGCCCATGGTGGACGGGATCGCCGCGCTCCTCGGCGACCGGGGGCGCGTCTTCCTCGTCGAACTCTCCGAGGACGCCAAGCCGGTGCTGCTGGGCCTGGCCCAGAGCCCGGCCGGCCCGCCGCCCAAGCTCGCCCCGATCTTCCGGCACGGCATCGCCCCCGGCGAGGTGGCCGACGCGGACGTACCCGAGTACTTCCGCGCGGCCGGTCTGACGATCCTGGCGAGCGGCGAACTCCCGCTCACGACAACGGAGTTCGCGCCCGATGGGACGCGGCTCGTGCTGCCGTCGAAGTGGGTGGTGGCGGGGCGGGCGAGCTGACGGGGCCTTGACCGGGACGGGTGGGGCGGCGGGGAACTCCCGTGGGCGGCGGTTCGTTTGACACGAACAGGAATCGAAATCTCGGTCAAGGCCGGGTCATCGGCTTCCCGTTGTTCGTCCAGCCACGTGTTCGCCGTCCCGTCCCCCCATCCCCGGAGGCCCGAACCATGACCCGGACCTACCCCCACCCCCACCGTCCGTCCCGGCGGGCCCTGCTCGGCTCGGCCGCGCTGGCCGGTCTCGCCGTGGCGGCCGGTGCCGGTACGGCGAGTGCCGCGCCGTCCGCCGGCGAGGCGACCTGGCCGACCGAGTTCCCGCTCCCCGACGGCTGGCTCCCCGAGGGCATCGCGATCGGCGGCAAGCCCTTCGCGTACCTGGGCTCGCGCGCGAACGGCGCCCTCTACCGCACCGACCTGCGCACCGGCGAGGGCGGAGTGCTCTACGCGGGCGCGACCGGCCAGGTCGCCGTCGGCCTCAAGCTGGACCGCGACGGACTGCTCTACGTCGCCGGCAGCACGGGAGTCGCCCGCGTCCACGACTCCCGCACCGGCGAGCTCCTGAAGACGTACCAACTCACCGAGGCCACCGGCCACTTCATCAACGACGTCACCCTGCTCGGCGACCGTGCCTGGTTCACCGACTCGCGCGCCGCCGCGCTGTACGGCGTCCCGCGCGGCCGCGACGGCGAGGTGCGTGCCCTGCCGCTGACCGGCGACTGGGTGCAGACCCCGGACGTCAACAACGCCAACGGCGTCGTCGGCACGCCGGACGGCCGCGGCCTGATCGTCGTCAGCAGCACCCCCGGCAAGCTCTACAACGTGAGCCTGAGGACCGGGCACGCGACCGAGATAACCCTGTCCGGCGCGGCCGACGTGGCCAATGGCGACGGGCTGTGGCGCATCGGCCGCACCCTGTACGTCGTGCAGAACCGCCTCAACCTGATCAGCGTGTTCGACCTCGACGCCAAGGCCACGACCGCGACGCTGCGCAGCACGATCACCGACCCGCGCTTCGACGTCCCGACCACCGCGGCCCGGTTCGGCAGCCGGCTGTATCTGGTCAACGCCCGTTTCACCAGCCCGCAGACGCCGGAGACGACGTTCAACGCGGTGGCCGTGTCCATCTGACCCTGGGCCGGGTCAGCCCGCCGCGAGCGACGCGAAGGCCTCGTCCAGCAGGGCGACCAGGTCCTGGTGGCCGTCCGAGGCGAGCCAGTGGTCGAGGGCGACGTTCAGACAGTCCAGGGCGGCCGCCGCGCGGACGGACTGGGCGAGCGTCGGCCGCTCGGCGCCCGCGCGCCCGGCGAGGGCCTCGGACAGGGCCGGGCGCCAGCTGTACTGCTTCTCCAGGTGCCGGGCGCACAGCGCCGGGGTGTCCCGGACCAGCCGGGTCGTCTCCAGGGAGCCGGCCGGGTCCACGTGGTAGCGCTCGATCACCGTGTCCAGCGCCCGCCGCAGCGCCGTCCACTCGTCCTCGCCGGCCGGCCGGGCGCGCAGGGCGTCGGCGACCCGCCGGTCATGTCCGTCGAAGGCGCCCAGGACGGCGTCCTCCTTGGTGCCGAAATAGCGCAGGAAGGTGGAGCGGGACACGCCCGCGGCCGCCGCGAGGTCGTCCAGGGTGACCTTGTCGAACCCCTCCCGGCGGAACAACTCGAAGGCCACCTGGGCCAGTTCGGCCCGTACGGCGGCCCGGGCGATGTCCCTCGTGTTCGTGCGCGCTGCTCCGGTCACCCCCTGATCCTAGCTCCCGTCGAACCTCGCTTGCAGTGTCGACACTCAGTGGTTAGCGTGACACTCAGTTTCACATACGACGCGGAGGAGCGCCACAGTGACCAAGACCCTCGGAATCATCGGCAGCGGCATGATCGGCGGTGCGGTCGCCCGGCTGGCCGTCGCCGCCGGACTGGACGTCGTGCTGAGCAACTCCCGCGGCCCCGAGACCCTCGCCGACCTGGTCGGCGACCTCGGCCCGCACGCCCGCGCGGCCACCCCCGCCGAGGCCGCGCAGGCCGGTGACCTGGTCGTGGCGGCCGTACCGCTGAAGGCCTACGGCGAGCTGCCGGCCGCCGCGCTCGCGGGCAGGACCGTCGTCGACGCGATGGTCTTCCATCCGCAGCGCGACGGTGACATCGCCGAACTGGGCAGCGGTGAGCTGACCTCCAGCGCGCTGGTGCAGCGGCACCTGGCGGACTCCCGGGTGGTGAAGACGTTCGCGACCATCGACTTCCACCACCTGGTCACGCTCGCCCGTCCCGCGGGTGCCGCCGACCGCAGCGCGCTGCCCGTCGCCGGTGACGACGCGGAGGCCAAGGCGCAGGTCGTCGCCCTGCTGGACGCGTTCGGCTACGACGCCGTCGACATCGGGGGCCTCGCCGACAGCTGGCGGCTCGCGCCCGGGACGCCCGCCTATGTGCAGCCGTACATGGGGGAGCGGCCGGAGGGGCTGAGCCAGGAGGAGGCGCAGCGCTGGTTCTTCCAGTCGCAGGGCGTGCCCGTCCCCGCCGCCCGTGTGAAGGAACTGACCGACGCCGCGACCCGCGAGAGCTGAGAGAGCACATGACCGCCGTACAGGGCAGCTCCGTCGAGATCACCACCCCCGACGGAACCGTCGACGCCTACCTCGCCACCCCCGACGACAGCACCCCGCGCCCCGCCGTCCTGTTCTACATGGACGCCTTCGGGCTGCGGCCGCACCTGAGGTCGATGGCCGACCGGCTGGCCTCGGCCGGCTACACGGTGCTGGTCCCGAACGTCTTCTACCGGTTCGGGCCCGCGCCCGTGGTCGAGCTCCCCGACTTCATCAACCCGGCCGAACGCCCGGAGATCCTCGCGCAGTTGGGGCCGGCCGCGCGCACCCTCACCCCCGAGGGCGCGATGCGGGACGCCGCCGTCTACCTCGACTGGCTGGCCGCGTCCCCGCTGACCACCGACGGCCCGGTCGGTGTCACCGGCTACTGCATGGGCGCGGGGCTCGCGCTGCGCACCGCCGGCACGCACGCGGACCGCGTCGCCGCCGCGGCCGGATTCCACGGCGCGTACCTCGCGACCGACGCACCGGACAGCCCCCACCTGCTCGCCGGCCGCGTCACGGCCGAGCTGTACTTCGGCCACGCCGACCAGGACCCCACGAACCCCGCCGAGCAGATCGACCGGCTGGAGAAGTCCCTGACCGAGGCCGGGGTGCGGCACCGCAGCGAGGTGTACGAGGGCGCCCGGCACGGCTTCACCCAGGCGGACACGGCGATGTACGGCGCCGAGGCGACCGACCGGCACTGGGCGGCGCTGCTGGACCTGTTCGGCCGCACCCTCTGAAGCCCGGCTTCCTGGCCCGTTCCCCCCGTGGCGCGTAACGTGGCGCTCCATGAAGATCCTGATCAGCGCCGACATGGAGGGTGCCACGGGGGTGACGTGGCCGGCCGACGTGCTGCCGGGGACGCCGCAGTGGGAGCGGTGCCGGTCGATGTTCACCTCGGACGTGAACGCCGCCGTGCTGGGGTTCTTCGACGGCGGCGCGGACGAGGTGCTCGTCAACGAGGCGCACTGGACGATGCGCAACCTGCTCCTCGAACAGCTCGACGAGCGCACGCAGATGCTCACCGGGCGGCACAAGTCGCTGTCCATGGTGGAGGGCGTGCAGCACGGCGACGTCGACGGCATCGCGTTCGTCGGCTACCACGCCGGCGCCGGCATGGAGGGCGTGCTCGCCCACACCTACCTCGCGAACTCCATCACCGGCGTGTGGCTCGATGACGTGCGGGCCAGCGAGGGCCTGCTGAACGCACGCGTGGTCGCCGAGTACGGGGTACCCGTCGTCCTGGTGACCGGTGACGACGTGGCCTGCGAGGACGCCCTCGGGTATGCGCCCGAGGCGCTGAAGGTCGCCGTCAAGGACCATGTCTCGCGGTACGCGGCCGTGTGCCGCACACCGGCCCGCACGGCCGCCGACATCCGGGCCGCCGCCAAGGAGGCCGCTCGGCTGGCGGCCCGTCAACAGCCGGTGCAGGCAGGGCCGTTCACCGTCGCGCTCGAGTTCGACGCCGAGCATCTCGCGATGGCCGCGACCGTCGTGCCGGGCGTCGGCAGGATCGGGGAACGGAAAGTGGCGTACACCAGCGGGACCATGTACGAGGGGATTCGTACCTTCAAGGCGGTCACCACGATCGTCTCGGCCGCCGTGGAGGAGCAGTATGGCTGACGAGCAGGCACTGGATGAGGTCGTGCGGTTCACGTCCGACCTCATCCGCATCGACACCACCAACCGCGGCGGCGGGGACTGCCGGGAGCGGCCCGCCGCCGAGTACGCGGCCGAACAGCTGGCCGGGGCGGGCCTGGAACCCGTCCTGCTGGAGCGCACCGCGGGCCGGACCAATGTGGTGGCCCGCATCGAGGGCTCCGACCCGTCCGCCGACGCGCTGCTGGTCCACGGCCACCTGGACGTCGTACCCGCCCGGGCCGAGGACTGGAGCGTGCACCCCTTCTCCGGGGAGATCCGCGACGGCGTCGTCTGGGGGCGCGGCGCGGTCGACATGAAGAACATGGACGCGATGATCCTCGCGGTCGTGCGCGGCTGGGCGCGCGCCGGCGTCCGGCCCCGGCGGGACGTCGTCGTCGCCTTCACCGCGGACGAGGAGGACAGCGCCCGGGACGGCTCCGGGTTCCTGGCCGGCGAGCACGCGGCGCTCTTCGAGGGCTGCACCGAGGGCGTCAGCGAGTCCGGGGCCTTCACCTTCCACGACGGCGCCGGGCGGCAGCTCTATCCGATCGCCGCGGGCGAGCGCGGCACGGGCTGGCTGAAGCTCACCGCGCGCGGACGCGCCGGGCACGGCTCCAAGGTCAACAAGGAGAACGCCGTCACCCGGCTCGCCGCCGCGATCACCCGGATCGGCGAGTACGAGTGGCCCGCGCGGCTCACCCCGACCGTGCGGGCGGCACTCACCGAACTCGCCCTGCTCTACGGCATCGAGAGCGACCCGGACGACGTGGACGGCCTGCTGCACAAGCTCGGTCCGGCCGCGAAGCTGGTCGAGGCGACCGTGCGCAACAGCGCCAACCCGACCATGCTGGAAGCCGGTTACAAGGTCAACGTCATTCCGGGGGAGGCCGTCGCGTACGTCGACGGACGTCATCTGTTCGGCGTCGAGGACGAGTTCCGCGCCACCCTCGACGAGCTCACCGGACCCGACGTCGACTGGGAGTTCCACCACCGCTCGATCGCCCTGCAGGCGCCCCTCGACTCGCCCACGTACGCGAAGATGCGGGCGGCCGTCGAGGAGTTCGCGCCCGAAGGGCACGTCGTGCCGTACTGCATGTCCGGCGGCACCGACGCCAAGGAGTTCTCGCGCCTCGGCATCACCGGCTACGGCTTCACCCCGCTGAAGCTGCCCGAGGGCTACGACTACCAGGCCATGTTCCACGGCGTCGACGAGCGCGTCCCGGTCGAGGCGCTGCACTTCGGGGTACGCGTACTCGACCGCTTTCTGCGCACGGCCTAGGCGAGTTGGGGGAGAACGTGGAGACCCTGCCGTACGGATCCTGGCCCTCGCCCATCGACGCGGCGCTCGCGGCCGAGCACGACGGGCATCCCGAGTACGTCGGCTTCGTCGGCGACGAGGCGTGGTGGACCGAGCCACGGCCCACCGAGGGCGGCCGGCGCACCCTCGTGCGGCGGCGCGCCGACGGCCGGGAGGAGCCGGTGCTGCCCGCGCCGTGGAACGTCCGCACCCGCGTCATCGAGTACGGCGGCCACCCCTGGGCCGGGGCGGTCGTGGACGGCCGCCCGCTCGCGGTCTTCGTGAACTTCGCCGACCAGCGGCTCTACCGGTACGAACTCGACGGCGAGCCAAGGCCGTTGACGCCCGTCTCCCTCGTGGGCGGCGGACTGCGCTGGGCACAGCCGCAGTTGGTGACCGACCGGGGCGAAGTGTGGTGCGTCCTGGAGGAGTTCACCGGCGACGGCCCCACCGACGTACGCCGCGTGCTCACCGCCGTGCCGCTGGACGGTTCGGCCGCCCAGGACCGGGACGCGGTACGTGAACTCACCGACGGCCGGCACCGGTTCGTCACCGGGCCCCGCCTCTCGCCCGACGGGCGCAGTGCCGCCTGGCTGGCCTGGGACCATCCGCGGATGCCGTGGGACGGCACGGAACTGGTCGTCGCCGGGGTGGCCGACGACGGCACCCTCCAGCGGCAGCGGACCGTCGCCGGCGGGCCCCGGGAGTCGATCGCGCAGGTCGACTGGGCGGCCGACGGCTCCCTGCTGTACGCGAGCGACCGCACCGGCTGGTGGAACCTCTACCGCGACGGCAGCCCGCTGTGCCCGCGCGAGGAGGAGTTCGCCGGGCCGCTGTGGAAGCTCGGGCAGCGCTGGTTCGCCCCGCTGGACGGCGGCCTGATTGCCGTCGTGCACGGCCGCGGCGCCACCGCCCTCGGGATACTGGACCCGGAGACCGGCGAGATCGTCGACGCGGCGGGCCCCTGGACCGAGTTCGCGCCGACGCTCGCGGTGCACGGCGAGCGCGTGGTCGCGGTGGGCGCGAGCCCGCGCAGCGCCTACGAGGTGGTCGAACTGGACGCTCGTACCGGCAGAGCCCGCGTGATCGGCGCCGAGCACGACGACGCGGTCGACCCCGCCCACTACCCCGAGCCGCAGATCCGCACCTTCACCGGCCCCGCCGGACGCGACATCCACGCGCACATCTACCCACCGCACAACCCGGGTTGCGTCCCGCCCGGCGACGAGCTGCCGCCCTACGTCGTCTGGGCGCACGGCGGCCCCACCAGCCGCGCGCCCCTCGTCCTCGACCTGGAGATCGCCTACTTCACCTCCCGAGGCATCGGCGTCGCCGAGGTCAACTACGGCGGCTCGACCGGGTACGGACGGGAGTACCGGGGCCGGCTGCGCGAGCAGTGGGGCGTCGTCGACGTCGAGGACTGCGCGGCCGTCGCGCTCGCCCTCGCCGACGAGGGGACCGCCGACCGCGACCGGCTGGCCATCCGCGGCGGCAGCGCGGGCGGCTGGACCGCCGCCGCGTCGCTCACGAGCACCGACGTGTACGCCTGCGGCACGATCATCTACCCCATCCTCGACCTGGCCGGCTGGGGCACGGGGGAGACCCACGACTTCGAGTCGCAGTACCTGGAGACCCTGGTCGGACCGCTCGCCGAGGTGCCGGGGCGGTACGCGGAGCGCTCGCCCACCGAGCACGCCGACCGCATCACCGCGCCCTTCCTGCTGCTCCAGGGGCTGGACGACGTGATCTGCCCGCCCGCCCAGTGCGAGCGCTTCCTGGAGCGGATGGCCGGACGGCGGGTGCCGCACGCGTACATCGCCTTCGAGGGGGAGGGCCACGGCTTCCGCCGCGCGGAGACCATGATCCGGGTCCTGGAGTCCGAACTCTCCCTCTACGCCCAGGTCTTCGGCCTCAACCCGCGCGACATCCCGACCCTGGAGCTGTCCAAGTGACCGAAGAGGTACGAGAACTCGTCCGGCCGGCCCGGCTCGCACCCGGCGCCCGGGTCGCCGTCGTCGCGCCCAGCGGGCCGGTGCCGGAGGAGCGCCTCCAGGCCGGCCTCGACGTGCTGCGCGGCTGGGATCTCGACCCGGTGGCGGCACCCCATGTGCTGGACCGGCACGGGCAGTTCAGCTACCTGGCGGGCACGGACGCGGACCGCGCGGCCGACCTCCAGGCCGCCTGGTGCGACCCGTCGGTGGACGCGGTGCTGTGCGCGCGGGGCGGCTACGGCGTCCAGCGCATGGCCGAACTGCTCGACTGGGACGCGATGCGCGCCGCCGGCCCCAAGGTCTTCGTCGGCTTCAGCGACATCACCGCCCTGCACGAGGCGTTCGCCACCAGGCTCGGCCTCGTCACTCTGCACGGGCCGATGGCCGCCGGGATCGACTTCGTCAAGAACGCCCGGGCCCAGGAACACCTCAAGGCCACGCTCCTCGCCCCGGAGACCGTCCGCACGATCACCTCCGGCGGCACCGCCCTCGTCCCCGGCCGGGCCCGGGGCGTGACCCTCGGCGGCTGCCTCTCCCTGCTCGCCGCCGACCTGGGCACCCCGTACGCCCGGCCCGGTGCGCGCGGCGGACTGCTCTGCCTGGAGGACGTGGGCGAGGAGACGTACCGCCTCGACCGCTACCTCACCCAACTCCTGCGCGCGGGCTGGTTCGACGGGGTGAGCGGGGTGCTGCTCGGGTCGTGGCAGGACTGCGATCCGTACGAGCAGGTACGGGCGATGCTCGTCGACCGGCTCGGCGGCCTCGGGGTGCCCGTGGCCGAGGAGTTCGGCTTCGGACACTGCGCGGGGGCGCTGACCGTCCCCTTCGGGGTGAGCGCCGAACTCGACGCCGACGCGGGCACGCTGACCCTCGACCGGCCCGCCCTGCGCTGACCCGGCGCACTCCGTCACCCGGACGGCGGCCCCCGCCGTGTGGGCGACGGGCTTCGGACCCACCCTGGTCGCATGAGCCCGAAGACCGCCGAGAGCGGCGCCAAGAGCGGGGGCCGGGGCCGGCAGCTGATGACCCCCTCCCGGATCATCGTGCTGCTCCTCGCCGTTCTCGCCCTGATCTTCATCTTCGAGAACACCCGCGCGACCAGGATCCGACTGCTGATCCCCGAGGTCACGATGCCGCTGTGGATGGCACTGCTGGCCACGGGCGTGATCGGCGCTCTGTGCGGGGCGTATTTCATGAGACGGCGGAGCTGACGGGTTCGTCGGTCGGCTGCGGCGCCGTCGTGGCTGGTCGCGCAGTTCCCCGCGCCCCTTGGCGGCGCTGCCGGAACGCGGCACCCCGTAGGGTGGCCGGATGCCGCATGCATCCCGTTATCTCGCCGAGGGGCCCCGGGTGGGGATACGTCACTTCGCCTACGAGGACGGTGCCGAGTTCGCCGCCCGGGCCCGGGAGAGCAAGGACCTGCACCACCCCTGGCTGTTCCCGCCGGACACCGCGGACGGGTACACCGCGTACGCGGCGCGGCTGATCGAGGACCGGACCAGGGCCGGGTTCATGGTGTGCGAGAAGGAGAGCGAGCACGGCGACGGGGCCATCGCCGGGTTCATCAACATCAACAACATCGTCGAGGGCGGCTTCCAGAGCGGCGCGCTCGGATACGGCGCGTTCGCGCACGCCGCCGGGCGGGGCCTGATGCGGGAGGGGCTCGACCTGGTGGTGGGGTACGCCTTCGGCGCGATGCGGCTGCACCGGCTGGAGATCAACGTACAGCCCCGGAACGCGGCCTCCATCGCCCTGGCCCGCTCGTGCGGCTTCCGGCTCGAAGGCTTCTCGCCGGCCATGCTCTTCATCGACGGGGCCTGGCGGGACCACGAGCGCTGGGCGATCACCGCCGAGATGCGGGCTTGAAGTTGATCTTCATGGTGTCGAGGTCCGTCACGGTGGACTTCAGGCCGCGGAACCCGTAGCCCAGCTCCCGCAGCGCCGTCTCCGCCCGGTCCTCCGCGATCGCGCCCGCCATCTCCTCGCCGTCGGCGGCGTCCGAGACGACCACGTACCGCATCGAGAAGTGCTTGAGCGGCGCCGGCTCGTACGACAGCGAGCCCTCCTCGCAGAACCGCATGCTTGCCATGGAGTGCTCCGCCGCCTCGGCCAGCAGCCGCTCGCGGGCCTCCTCGCTCAGCCCGTCCCACGTGCCCCGGACGATCACCCGGTACGTGTGCTGCTCGCCCATCGGTCTGCTCCCGCGTCGAATTCCGTTGAAGGCCCGACTGTACGTCGACGAGGATGACCCGCATGCGGAATTTCGTCGTGCTGGACGCCCCCTCCAACCTGGGCCTGCGCCCGCCCGCACCCGGCACCGTGCCCGGCTGCTACAAGCTCGCCGGGGCGCTGCGGGAGCAGCGGATCGTGCAGCGCTTGGGGGCGCTGGAGGGCGGGGTGGTCGTGCCGCCGCGGTACGACCGGGGGGACTGGCAGGAGGGCGACGGGGTCTTCAACGCCGCCGCCATCGCCTCGTACACCGTGAAGCTCGCCGACCGCGTCGAGCGGCATGTGCGGGCCGGGGACTTTCCCGTCGTGCTCGGCGGTGACTGCTCCATCCAGCTCGGAGCCTCGCTCGCGCTGCGCCGCATCGGGCGCTACGGGCTGGTCTCGCTGGACGCCTCCCCTGACTTCCGGCACCCCGGCAACTCCGACCGCGTCGGCGCGGCGGGCGGGGAGGAGGTCGCGCTGGCCACCGGGCGCGGGCAGGACGACCTGACGGACCTGGAGGGACTGAAGCCGTATCTGCGCGACGAGGACGTGCGGTACTTCGGCATCCGGGACTGCTTCGAGAAGGAGCGGGCCGAGCTCGCCGCCCTCAAGATTCCGGTCGTGACGGTGGGTGACGTGCGGGAGTGGGGCGGGGAGGCGCTCGCGACGGCCACCGCGCAGGCCTTCGCCGTGCCCCAACTCCAGGGATTCTGGGTGCACTTGGACGCCGACGTCCTCGACCCGTCGGTGATGCCGGCCGTCGACAGCCCCGATCCGGACGGGCTGCTCCCGGAGGAACTCGTCGCGGTACTGCGGCCGTTGCTCGCCTCCCCGCAGTGCGTCGGGCTCAACGTCACGATCTACGACCCCGATCTCGACCCGGACGGCTCGGCGGGCGCCCTCCTCGCCGACGCCCTCGTGTCCGCCTTTGCGGAATCCTGACCGGTACCTCCCCTGGTCAGCTCATCGGCGAGCGGCTTCCATGGTGATCGTGACGACGATCCGACGTGAGGTACTGACGTTGCCCGCAGCGGAGCTGGGTCCGGACAACCCGCTGCCCCCGCTGCGACTGCTCCACGAGGTTCACCGCATCGACGACCGGGACAGAGAGGACCTGCCGCGCGAGATGGCTCGGCAGATCGGCTACGAGAGGCTGCGCAGCCTGCTGCCCGTGCGGGTCAGGGACGGGTACGGCAGAACCCGTGAACCCCGTGAGATCGACGCCCTGGTGATCGAGAACGACCGTCTCAAGGCCACCGTCCTGCCCGGCCTCGGCGGCCGCGTCGCCTCCCTCCTCCACAAGCCCACCGGACGCGAACTCCTCTACCGCAACCCGGTGTTCCAGCCCGCGAACTTCGCGCTGAACGGCGCCTGGTTCTCCGGCGGCATCGAATGGAACATCGGCGCCACCGGCCACACCCCGCTCTCCTGCGCACCCCTGCACGCCGCCCGCGTCCCCGCCCCCGACGGCGGCGACATGCTCCGCCTCTGGGAGTGGGACCGGCTGCGGGACCTGCCCTTCCAGATCGACCTCTGGCTGCCGGACGGCTCCGACTTCCTGTACGTCGGCGTCCGCATCCGCAATCCGCACGAGCGGCCCGTGCCGACGTACTGGTGGTCCAACATCGCCGTGCCCGAGGAGCGCCGGGTGCTGGCACCCGCCGACGAGGCATGGCACTTCGGGTACGAGCGGCGACTGCGCCGGGTGCCCGTGCCGTCGTACGACGGGATCGACCGCACGTACCCGCTCAACAGCCCTTACGCAGCCGACTACTTCTACGAGATCGACGACGGGCGACGGCGCTGGATCGCGGCCCTCGACGCCGACGGGCACGGGCTCGTGCAGACGTCCACCGACGTGCTGCGCGGACGCAAGCTCTTCGTGTGGGGCACGGGCGCCGGCGGGCGGCGCTGGCAGGAGTGGCTCACCGAGCCGGGCACCGGCGGCTACTGCGAGATCCAGGCGGGGCTCGCCCGCACCCAGTTGGAGCACGTCCGGCTGGAACCGGAGAGCGAGCTGAGCTGGCTGGAGGCGTACGGGCCGCTGGACGCACGCCCCGAGGGGGAGTGGGCGGCGGTGCTGCGGGGTGCCGAGGTGCGGCTGGAGGCGGCCCTGCCGCGCGCCGAACTAGAGGCCGCGTACGCCGCCTGGAAGCCGTGCGCCGACACCGAACCCGGCGAGGTCCTCGCCGCCGGCTCCGGCTGGGGAGCGCTCGAAGTGCTGCGCGCCGACTGGAAGTTGCCCGGCACCCCCTTCGACGAGGACACGCTCGGCGAGGCCCAGGAGCCGTGGCTGCACCTGCTGCGGGCCGGCTCCTTCCCCGAGCCGCGCCGGGTGCGGCCGCCCGGGCAGACGCTCGTCGCCACGCACTGGCGGGACATGCTGGAGACCGCGCCCGCCACGCCGCTCACCGAGTACCACCTGGGCGTCGCCCAGTGGCACGCCGGTGACCGGGCGCAGGCCGTGCGCAGCTGGGAGCGGGCGCTCGAACTCGCCCCGTCCCTCTGGCCGTTGCTGCGCTGCCTCGCCGTCGCCGACCAGGAGAGCGGCAACCACGAGCGGGCCGCCGACCGGTACGCGGACGCCTTCGACGACCTGTGCCACGAGCGGCGCGACAACGGCGAGTCGTGGACGGCGGCCACGGCCGCGCTCGGCCGCGAGACCATCGAGGCGCTGCTCGCCGTGGGGCGCACCGCCCAGGCGCGCGACGTGTGGCGACGACTGCATCCGGCCACCCGCGAGCGCGGCCGGTTCCGGCTGATCGAGGCCGGGCTGCTGTGCGCGGAGGGGCGGGCCGAGGAGGCGCTGGACGTCTTCCGCGCGGGCTTCGAGGTGGCCGACCTGCGAGAGGGGGCGGAGGCGATCGGCCGGCTGTGGAGCCGGGTCACCGACGAACCGCTGCCGGCGCACTACGACTTCCGTATGCGTCCGCCCGAGTCCTGAGACGTAGGGAAGTCGGCCTCGCCCCGGCCGAACCGGACCGGTGCCCGCTCTCGTCGCCGCACACGAGTACGACGCGGCGGCGACGGGGGTGGGCACGCATGGCCGAGCAGACGACCGAACAGACCTGTCCGCAGTGCGGGTTGGACATGCCCGTCGACGCGGGATATCCCGTGTGGTGCACGGGCTGCGAGTGGAACGTGGCGCCCGAGCTCTTCGTCTACGGCCTCGGCGGCACCGCGGCACGCCGGCGCGAGCTCGCCGGACGGCACAGCGAAGGGACCTTCGAGGAGCTGGCCCGTGAGGGCACGCGAGGGCGGCGGGCCCGGCTGACGGCCTCGTACGTGCTGTCGTACGCCCTGGCCCTCATGGTGCACGGGCTGTCGTTCGCGTTGCTCGGGGCGGGAGTCGGGCTGCTGGTGGCGGGCGGCGGCAACCCGGTCGCCTGGGCGGTGGGCGTGCCGCTGGTGCTGCTGTTCCTTGTCCTGCTGCCGCGCTTTCCGCGGCTCGGCTCCCGGGTGCCGAGGCTGGAACGCGCCGACGCGCCACGGCTGTTCGGGCTGATCGACGAGGTCGCGGGCGAAGTGGGCACGCGCGGCGTCGACGTGATCGTGGTGGACGGACGGGTCAACGCCGGGGTGCACACCTATGGGCTGCGGCAGCGGGTGCTGCACCTCGGGCTCGGGCTGTGGGCCGTGCTCACCCCGCAGCAGAAGGTCGCCCTGCTCGGGCACGAGCTCGGCCACTTCGCGGGCGGCGACACCCGGCACGGCAGCGTGGTGGGCAGCGCCCTGTACACGCTGCGGCTGTGGGTGGAGGTGCTCCGGCCCGAGCGCTGGAACGGACGGGTCGCCCGGGTGCTGGTGGCGCTGCCGCTCACGCCCCCGCACCATGCGGCGCAGAGCGTGCTCAGCCTGCTGGAGAAGGTGTCGCTGCGCGGCTTCCCGCGGCGCGAGTACCTCGCCGACGACCTCGCCGCTGAGGTCGCGTCCACCGAGGGCGCCCGGGACCTGATGGAGACCCTGCTGCACGCCGCACGGATCGATGACGAGCTGCACCGCCTGGCCGCCGACCTGTCCGGTCCCCACGAGACGCTGTGGGCGCAACTCGCCGACCGCGTGGCGGCCGTACCGCCGCGCGAGCGTGAACGGCTGCGCCGGGTCAGCGCATTGGAGTGGCACCAGCAGGACGCCACCCATCCGCCGACGCACCTGCGCGTCGAACTCCTCGACCGGCGCGGCCCGTCCACGCCGAAGGTCGTCCTGGACCGGCGGACGGAGAAGGCCGTGGAACGTGAACTGCGGCCCTCCGCACGGCGGTTGGCGCGGACCATCGCACAGGAGCGGTGAGCGGGTTACGAGTTGCGGTCCACGTACTCGTACACCATGCCGTCCGGATGCACCGCGATCAGATTGCGGCCCGCCGGGGTCGCCACCGGGCCGGCGACGACATGGGCGCCGAGCTCGGTGAGGACCCGGTGGGCCTCCTCGACGTCCTTGACGGCGATCGTCGCGGCCACCTTGCGCAGTACCTCCAGCTCCGCCTCGGGCCCGCTCATCAGCAGGAAGCAGCCGACCGCGGCCACCTGGACGCCACCGCGCTCGAAACGCAGCGCGGTGCCGCCGGCCAGCCGTTCGTAGAACGGGACCGCGGTCTCCAGGTCGTCGACGCAGACACGCAGCGTGGCTCCCAGAATGTCCATGCGGACGAGCCTAGTTGGGGCGGCCGGAAGAGGAGATCGTTTCGCATGATCGTCACCCTTTCCGGCCGCCTCGCGCGCGGGTCAGCCCATCGCCTTGCGCACCACGTCCCGGGTGCGGTCCACGACGGCCGCGACCGGACCGACCGCCATGTTCTTGACGGCGGTGTCGGTGCCGGGATGCGGGCGGGTCGGCGCCAGGGCCTCGGCCGCCCGCACCGCGCGGGCCAGGGTCTCCAGCCTGCCGCGGTCCGCGACCCGGGCGAAGTGCGCGAACTCGTACCGCTCCTCGTTCTCGGCGTGC
This sequence comes from Streptomyces cylindrosporus, assembly GCF_022698165.1. GTDB lineage: Bacteria > Actinomycetota > Actinomycetes > Streptomycetales > Streptomycetaceae > Streptomyces > Streptomyces cylindrosporus. Next base: position 796,268 of record NZ_JALDAY010000002.1, on the reverse strand, counting down.
GCGAGCACGTCCTGGCGCAGGGCCGCGAACTGGTCCAGGAACTCGGGTGAGTCCGGATCCATGTCGTCGAGGCGGGAGAGGGCCTGTTTGGCGTGCTCCTCCTCCTCGATCCGGTCCTTGACGACCAGTTCGCCGCCGTCGATGTTCTTGCGGGCGAAGGGGTGGACGACCTCTTCCTCGGCGGTCTCGTGCACCGCGAGCAGGCGGACGAGGTCGTGGAAGTGGTGCGCCCGGTCCTGGCCCTTGGTGTTCGCCACCTCGTCGAACAGTTCTCGGATCCTGGTGTGCTGCCCCTTGAGCAGCTCCACCACGTCGGTGCGCTCGGTCATCCTCTTGTCTTCCTCCGGTAGGGGATGTGCGTCCGGTTGTGCGAGCGGCGGGTACCCGGCGACCGGGGGCCGACGCACCGCTTTCCGGCCGTCACGGACCGCGTTATGCGCACGGGTGTGCGGGTACTCGGCGGTCATGGAAGGCTTGGATCATCTGGAGCATCTGGACAAGCACCTGGTCGACGAGCTGGCGCAGGTGGCGCGCGAGACCGTGCGCGAGGAACTGCGCGAACAGACTCGCAAACAGCGCCGTACGGCCATGCTGTACGCCGCGTCCGGCGCCGTCGCCCTCTACGCGGGCGCGGCCCTCGCCCTCACCGTCGGTCTGGCCCTCGCGATCGGCCTGCCCGACTGGGCCGCCGCGCTGATCACCGCGGCGATCCTCGGCGTGGTCGCCTATGTCCTGCGCGGGGCTGCCCGTCCGTCCGCGTCCCGGCCGACGCCGGAGCGCGAGGCCGAGCTGGCGGCCATGCAGGGCGACCCGGCCGGCGGCCGGGCGTCCGGCATCCCGGCGGTCCCGCCGGTGCCGCCGGTCGCGCCCGGGGCGGGCCTGCCCGGGCCCGGCGGTGGCGTACCCGGCCCCGGCGCCGGTGCGCCCCTGCCCGGAAGCGCCGCGCCCGGATCCGGTACTGCGGAACCGGCGCCGCGTCCGGAGGGCGTCGACCCCGAGCAGCCGCACCACCGGGCGTGAGCCGTGGTGCGGCTGCGTTGGGGAGTGCCGGGGCTGCCGGGCGGGCGCAGGGTCGTCGTCGTGACCGGGGCCAGTGGCGGTGTGGGGCGGGCCACGGCCCGGGCCTTCGGCGCGCGGGGCGACCGGGTCGCCCTGCTGGCCCGGGGGCGCGAGGGTCTCGCCGCGGCGGCGGACGAGGTGCAGCGGGCCGGGGGTGAAGCCCTCGTCGTCACCGTGGACATGGCCGACGCCAAGGCGGTCGACGACGCGGCCCAGCAGGTGGCCGACGCGTTCGGACACATCGACGTGTGGGTCAACAACGCCTTCGCCGGTGTCTTCGCGCCGTTCACCGAGATCACCGCGGACGAGTTCCGCAGGGTGACCGAAGTGACGTACCTGGGCTGCGTGTTCGGCACGCGGGCCGCCCTGCGCCACATGCTGCCGCGCGACCGGGGGACGATCGTGCAGGTCGGCTCGGCGCTGGCCTATCGCGGCATACCCCTCCAGTCCGCCTACTGCGGGGCCAAGCACGCGATCCAGGGGTTCAACGAATCGCTGCGGTGCGAGCTGCTGCACGAGAAGAGCGGTGTCCGTACGACGATGGTGCAGCTGCCGGCGGTCAACACCCCGCAGTTCGACTGGGTGTTGAGCCGTATGCCGGGCAGGGCCCGACCGGTGGCGCCCGTCTACCAGCCGGAGGTGGCCGCGAAGGCGATCCTCCACGCGGCCGCGCACGCCCGCCGACGCGAGTACTGGATCGGCGGCTCCACGGCCGCCACGCTGCTCGCCAACGCGGTGGCGCCGGGCCTGCTGGACCGCTACCTGGCCAGGACCGGCTTCGACGCGCAGCAGGATCCGGGGGAGTACGACGGTTTCGGTAATCTGTGGACCCCGGCGGACGGGGCGCACGGCCGGGACTTCGGGGCGCACGGGCGTTTCGACGAGGAAGCGGTGTCGGACAGCCCGGAGGGGTGGGTTTCGCGCAACCGCGGGCGAGTGGGGGCGGGGTTGGTCGCCGGGGGGCTGGGGGCGGTGGTGACCGCAGGGCTCCGCCGCGGTGGCCGGTCGCCGTCGCGGCGGAAATAGGGAGCCGGTAGCAGAAAGGCGCCAGCCGCAGGCCTTCTTATGACGGGCCCGCCACCAAGTACTCCTCCACCTCCTCCGCCCGCAGTGTCAGGCCGTGGCCGATCCCCGTCACGGGGTGTACCGAGCCGCCTGTCGGGTCGAGGGCGCCTGTGAAGAACATGTCTTCTATGCGGACGTGGTCGTGGAACCACTCGGCGTGGCGGAAGTTGGGGATCGTGGCCGCCGCGTGGACGTGGGCGTGCGGGGCGCAGTGGGAGGAGATCTCCAGGCCGTGGGACTGGGCCAGGGCCGCGGCACGGAGGAACTCCGTGATGCCGCCGCAGCGGGTCGCGTCCACCTGGAGGCAGTCGACCGCGCCCGCGGCGATCATGCGGGCGAAGTACGGGAGGTCGTAGCCGTACTCGCCGGCCGTCACGTCGCACACCAGCGCGTCGCGCACCAGGCGCAGGCCGGTCAGGTCGTCCGAGGAGACCGGCTCCTCGAACCAGCCGACGCCCTGCTCGGCGAGGGCGTGGCCGACCCGGACCGCCTGCTTGCGGGTGTACGCGCCGTTCGCGTCGACGTACAACTCCGCCTCCGGGCCGATGACCTGGCGGGCCGCGCGGACGCGGGCCAGGTCGCGCTCGACCGCACGGCCCCAGCTCTCGCCGATCTTTATCTTCACGCGCGGAATGTGCTGCCCGTGCACCCAGCCGTTCAGCTGCGCCGCCAGATGCGTGTCGTGGTACGTCGTGAAGCCGCCGCTGCCGTACACGGGCACGCGTTCGCGGCAGACGCCGAGGAGGCGGGCCAGGGGGAGTTCGAGGAGGCGGGCCTTGAGGTCCCACAGGGCGATGTCGAGTGCCGAGATCGCGCAGGCCGCGATGCCCGGGCGGCCCGCGTTGCGGACCGAGCGGCACATCGCGTCGTGCGCGGCCGGGATGTCGAGCGCGCTGCGGCCCTCGACGAGCGGGGCGAGGTGGTCGCGGAGGAAGTCGCCGACAGCGGCCGGGCCGTACGTCCAGCCCGTGCCGGTCGCGTCGCCCGTCGTCACCTCCGCGATCACCATCGTCGTGGAGCTCCAGGCGAGCGTCCCGTCGGCCTCGGGGGCGTCGGTCGGCACCGTGTAGACGGAGACGACGGGGCGGTGCAGTTTCATGGTCCCGACCTCAGCCCTGATCCAGCTGCGGCAGCACCTTCGTACGGTAGAAGTCGAAGAACCCGCGCTGGTCCGGTCCGATCTGGTTGACGTAGACCCGGTCGAAGCCCACGTCGGCGAAGGCCCGCAGGGCCGAGACATGTTCGTCGACGTCGTCACCGCAGACCGACTTCTCGCGCACCATCTCCTCCGTGACCAGCGGCTCCAGCTGCTCGAAGTGGCGCGGTGAGGGCAGGATCTGGCCCATCTCGCCCGGCAGGAACTGGTTGAACCACTTCTCGCGGACGGTGCGCACGGCCTCGTCGCGGTCGGTGCCGTAGCAGACCTTCGTGCCGCCGCTCACCGGCTTTCCGCCTCCGCCGCCTTTGCGGAACTGCTCCACCATCGACTCCTCCGGCATCATCGTGATGTAGCCGTCCCCCACGCGCGCCGCGAGCTTCGTGGCGGCCGGGCCGAAGCCGGAGATGTCGATCGGGACGGGCTCGTCCGGGACCGTGTAGAGGCGGGCGTTCTCCACCTTGTAGTGGGTGCCGTAGTGGCTGACCTCCTCGCCGGTGAACAGCCGCCGCATGATCTGGATGGACTCCTCCAGCATCTCCATGCGCACGCTCGCCGGCGGCCAGACGTGTCCGAGGATGTGCTCGTTGAGCGCTTCGCCGGTGCCGACGCCCAGCCGGAAGCGGCCGTCCGTCATCACCGCCGAGGTCGCCGCGGCCTGCGCGATCACCGCCGGATGGATCCGCACGGTCGGGCAGGTCACCGCCGTCTCGATCGGCAGCGACACCGCTTCCGACAGCGCGCCGATCACCGACCACACGAAGGGGCTCTGGCCCTGCGCGTCGTTCCACGGGTGGTAGTGGTCGGAGATCCACAGCGACCGGAAGCCGGCCTGCTCGGCCATCCGCGCCTGCTCGACGAGCTCCGCCGGGCCGAACTCCTCACAGGAGAGGAAGTAGCCGTACTCGGGCATGGGGGGTACCTCCGATGGCGTCTGGTGCCTGGGCAGATCGCGGTCCGGGTACCCGGCGGCCGGGACGGAAACCGGCACGGGTTTGGGGGCCCTGGCCAGGGGGACGCGGAAGGCTCCGCACGACGTACGCGACAGCGCCGGAGGCGAACCGTGAGTCGACCCCGCATCGTGATCGTCGGTGCCGGATTCGCCGGGTACCAGGCCGCCCGTGGCCTGTCCCGGCTGGTGCGGCACGAGGCCGACGTCACCCTGCTGAACCCGACCGACTACTTCCTGTACCTGCCCCTGCTGCCCCAGGTCGCCGCCGGCCTCCTGGAACCCCGCCGGGTGACCGTCTCCCTCTCCGGCACCCTGCCGCACGTACGGCTGGTGCTCGGCGAGGCGGACTCCGTCGACCTCGACGGGCGGACCGTGCACTACACCGACCCGGAGGGCGGTTCCGGACGGCTGGAGTACGACCGGCTCGTGCTCGCCGTCGGCAGCGTCAACAAGCTGCTGCCGATCCCCGGTGTCGCCGAGCACGCGCACGGCTTCCGCGGGCTGCCCGAGGCGCTGTACCTGCGCGACCACGTCACCCGGCAGGTGGAGCTCGCGGCCGCCGCACCCGATCCGAAGAGCTGCGCCGCGCGGTGCACCTTCGTGGTCGTCGGCGCCGGATACACCGGGACGGAGGTCGCCGCGCACGGGCAGATGTACACCGACGCGCAGGTCCGTGGGCACCCTCTGCGGGAGGGCATGCGGCCGCGCTGGATGCTGCTGGACATCGCGCCGCGGGTGCTGCCCGAGATGGACGAGCGGCTCTCCCGCACCGCCGACGGGGTGCTGCGGCAGCGGGGTGTCGACGTGCGCATGGGGACCTCCGTGAAGGAGGCCACGCACGACGGGGTGCTGCTGTCCGACGGGGAGTTCGTGGAGACGCGCACGCTGGTGTGGTGTGTGGGGGTACGGCCCGATCCGCTGGTCGAGAGCACCGGGCAACCGCTGGAACGGGGACGGCTCGTGGTCGATCCGTACCTCCGAGTGCCGGGCCGGGACGGGGTGTTCGCGTGCGGGGACGCGGCGGCCGTGCCCGATCTCGACGAACCCGGCACGTACACGCCGATGACGGCGCAGCACGCGTGGCGGCACGGCAAGGTCGTCGCCCGCAACGTCGCCGCCTCCCTCGGCATCGGCGAACCGCGCGCCTACCGCCACCGCGGCCTCGGCTTCGTCGTCGACCTCGGCGGCACGAAGGCCGCGGCGAATCCGCTGGGCGTACCGCTGCCGGGCCCGCTCGCCGGTGCGGTCACCCGCGGCTACCACCTCGCGGCGATGCCCGGCAACCGCGTCCGCGTCGCCGCGGACTGGCTCCTGGACGCCGTACTGCCGCGCCAGGCGGTCCAGTTGGGCCTCGTGCGTTCCTGGTCGGTACCGCTGGACACGGCGTCCCCGGAACTGGCCCGGGTCGCCGGCCGCCCACAACCACGAGCGGACGCCGACGCCCGGTCGGGCCCGGGAGCGACGACGACGGAGGACACGGAACCTGACCGACCTGGCCAACCTGAGCGGACCGGCCAGGGATCCGCTTCGGGCACTGTCCGGGACGTCGAACAAGCCCAGGTGGCCGAGGAGTTGGCCCCTGGCCTGGGGACGAGCCGGCCCGGCCGCGAGCCGGGGAGCACCGGTCCCGAGCCCGCGAAGAACCAGCCGGGCGGTGAGCCCGCCAAGAACCAGCCCGGGCCGGCGCCCGCCGGGAATCAGCCCGGTGGCGAGCCCGCCAAGCACCAGCCCGGCGGCGAACCCACCGGACCCACCAGCCCTACCACCCCCACCGAACCCCCCGGCCCCGTCCGGCGAACCGACAACCCCGCGGAGGGAGACTCATGAACACCGCCGAACTCGTCGAGCTCGCCCAGCAGTTGCGTGTTGACAGCGTGCGCGCGTCGGATGCCGCGGGGTCCGGGCATCCGACCTCCTCGATGTCCGCCGCGGACCTGATGGCCGTACTGCTGGCCAATCACTTCCGCTACGACTTCGACCGTCCCGCCCACCCCGGCAACGACCGCTTCGTGCTGTCCAAGGGACACGCCTCGCCCCTGCTGTACTCCGCCTACAAGGCCGCCGGCGCCATCGACGACGACGAGCTGCTGACCTTCCGCGAGCTGGGCAGCCGGCTCGAAGGGCACCCCACGCCGCGCCGGCTGCCGTGGGTCGAGACGGCCACCGGCTCGCTCGGTCAGGGCCTGCCCGTCGGCGTCGGCATCGCCCTGGCCGGCAAGCGGCTGGACCGCACCGGCTACCGGGTCTGGGTGCTGTGCGGGGACAGCGAGCTGGCCGAGGGGTCGGTGTGGGAGGCCGCCGAGCACGCCTCGTACGAGAATCTCGACAACCTCACCGCGATCGTCGACGTCAACCGGCTCGGGCAGCGCGGCCCGACCCGGCACGAGCACGACCTCGACGCCTACGCCCGCCGCTTCCAGGCCTTCGGCTGGCACACCATCGAGGTCGACGGCCATGACGTGGACGCGATCGACCGCGCGTACGGCGAAGCCATCTCGACCACCGGACAGCCGACCGTCGTCCTCGCCCGCACCCTCAAGGGCAAGGGCGTCGAGTCGGTACAGGACCGCGAAGGGCTGCACGGCAAGCCGCTGCCGGACGCCGAGGAGGCGATCGCCGAGCTCGGCGGCGAGCGGCACATCCGCGTCCAGGTCCACGAGCCGCCGGCCGCACGGGCGTTGCACGCCGTGCGCGCCGGACATCTCGAACTGCCCCGCTGGGACAGGGGAGACGAGGTCGCCACGCGGAACGCCTACGGCCAGGCGCTCGCCGCCCTCGGCAGCGGGCGCGGCGACGTCGTCGCCCTCGACGGCGAGGTCGGCGACTCCACGCGGTCCGAGTTCTTCGCCAAGGAGCACCCCGAGCGGTACTTCGAGTGCTACATCGCCGAGCAGCAGATGGTCGCCGCGGCGGTCGGGCTGGCCTCGCGCGGCTGGGTGCCGTACGCCTCCACCTTCGCGGCCTTCCTCACTCGCGCCTACGACTTCGTGCGCATGGCGTCCGTCAGCGGGGCCGGGATCAACCTCGTCGGCTCGCACGCGGGCGTCGCCATCGGGCAGGACGGGCCCTCGCAGATGGGCCTGGAGGACCTGGCGATGATGCGGGCGGTGCACGGCTCGACCGTGCTGTACCCGTGCGACGCCAACCAGACGGCCGCGCTCGTCGGCGCGATGGCCGGCCTGGAGGGCATCCGGTATCTGCGGACCTCGCGCGGCGACAGCCCGGTGATCTACGGGCCCGACGAGGACTTCCCGGTCGGCGGCAGCAAGGTGCTGCGCTCCTCCGGACAGGACCGGCTCACGGTCGTCGCCGCGGGCGTCACCGTGCACCAGGCCCTCGCCGCCGCCGACACCCTGGAGCGGGACGGCATCCCGGTCCGGGTCGTCGACCTCTACTCGGTCAAGCCCGTCGACCGGGAGACCCTGCGCCGGGCCGCCGAGGAGACCGGCTGCCTGATGACCGTCGAGGACCACCACGAGGAGGGCGGCCTCGGCGACGCCGTCCTGGACGCCTTCCTCGACGGGCGGCCCGTGCCGCGGCTCGTGCGCCTCGCCGTGCGGTCCATGCCGGGCTCGGCCTCGCCCGACGAGCAGCTGCACGCCGCCGGCATCGACGCCGCGTCGATCGCGGCCGCCGGGAAGCTGCTGGTGGAGGAGGCGGTCGTACGGTGAGCGACGACGGCGTACGCAGGGTGCGCGCCGGGCGGCGCACGGTGGAGGTGCACCGGTCCGGCAAGGTGCTCTTCCCGGGCGACGGCGACGGCAAGGAGTACACCAAGGGCGACCTGGTCGAGTACTACCGGTCCGCCGCCGCGTTCATGCTGCCGCACCTGCGCGGCCGTCCACTGATGCTGGAACGGCACCCGGACGGCCTCGACGGCCCCCGCTTCATGCAGAAGAACACCCCGGACAACTACCCGGACTGGATCGGCCGCGTCGAGCTCCCCAAGGAGGGCGGCACCGTCTGCCACACCGTGTGCGACGACTCCGCCACCCTGGTCTACCTCGCCGACCAGGCAGCGCTCACCCTGCACCGCTGGCTGTCGCGGGTCGGCCGGATCGACCGGCCGGACCGGATGGTCTTCGACCTCGACCCGGCCGGGGACGACTTCGCCGCCGTCCGTGAGGCGGCCTGGCAACTGGGCGAACTCCTCGACGAGTTGCGGCTGCCCTCCGCCCTGATGACCACCGGCTCGCGCGGCGTCCACGTGATCGTGCCGCTCAACGGCCACCACGACTTCGACGAGACCCGCGCCTTCGCCCACGACGTCGCCGAGACCCTCGCCGCCGCCCACCCCGACCGGCTCACCACCGCCGCCCGCAAGAAGGACCGCGGCGACCGCCTCTACCTCGACGTCGGCCGCAACGCCTACGCCCAGACCGCGGTCGCCCCGCTCACCGTCCGCGCCCTGCCCGGCGCGCCCGTGGCCACCCCCATCGACTGGACCCAGCTCGACGACCCGGGCCTGACCGCCCGCCGCTGGACCATCGCCGACGCCCTGGAACAGGCCCGCGCCAACCCCTGGGCCGACCTCATGAGCAAGGCCCGCGCCCTGGGACCGGCCCGGCGCCGCCTCAACGCCTTGCGCCGAGGCTGAAGGTTTGGCCATAGGCATTGCGGCCACCCGAACACAGAGGTGGCCATGGCGAACACAAGAGACACTCAACAGTCACAGAATTCACAAAAGGACCATAAGGAACAGGATGGTTCGGCGGACCGGGCGCCGAAGCCCATGGAGGTGCTGCGCCAGGCGCGCACGCAGCTCGGTGAGCTCATCGGCATGAACGCCGAGTCCGTCTCGTCCTTCGAACGGACCGAAGACGGCTGGTCCCTGGAGGTCGAGGTCCTGGAGATGGCCCGGGTTCCGGACACGATGAGCCTGATGGCCAGTTACCAGGTGGACCTGGACCCGGAGGGCCAGCTGACCGGTTACCGGCGAATCCGCCGCTACGAACGCGGACGCGCCGACTCACACAGGCCCGGCGGCCGGTAGGCCGCCGAACCGAACCGACATCCGTACCCGAGAGCACAGACAAGGAGGCTGGGTCGGCATGACCGTTGTCCCGGCACAGCAGACCGGCGGAGGGGGAGGCTCCAGTGGCCTCTACGACGTCCTGGAGCTCGTCCTCGACAGGGGTCTGGTCATAGACGCGTTCGTACGGGTCTCCCTCGTCGGCATCGAGATCCTGAAGATCGACATCCGTGTCGTCGTGGCGAGCGTCGACACCTATCTGCGCTTCGCCGAGGCGTGCAACCGGCTGGACCTGGAGTCCGGGCCGAACAAGAGCCCCGGCCTGCCCGACGTGGTCGGCCAGGTCACCGAGTCCGGTGCGCGCGGCAAGTCCAAGGGCGCGCTGTCCGGCGCCGCGGAGACCATCTCCGACGCCTTCCGGCAGGCGCGTGACGAGGGCGGCGAGCAGGAGACCGAGTCCCGGCCGCGGCCCCGCAAGAAGACCGCCGCCGCCCGCAGGAGGGAGGAGGAGCAGGAGTGAGCACGTATGTCTACGGCATCACCGCCAAGTCGCACCCCGCGTTCTCCGAGGACCTCGGCGGCGTGGGCGACCCGCCCCGGCCGGTGCGCATCCTCGAACAGGGCGAGCTGGCGGCCGTCGTGAGCGACGCCCCCGAGGGGCTGCGGCCCAAGCGCCGGGACCTGCTCGCCCACCAGACCGTGCTCGCCGAGGCGGGCGCGGCCGGCCCGGTGCTGCCCATGCGGTTCGGCAGCGTCGCCCCCGACGACGACACCGTCACCGGGGTCCTCGCCGAGCGGGCCGACCACTACAAGGAGCGCCTGCGGGCCCTGGAGGGCAAGGTCGAGTACAACGTCAAGGCCGTGCACCAGGAAGAGGCCGTGCTGCACCGCGTGATGTCCGAGAACCCGGAGATCCGTGCCCTGACCGAGGCCAACCGGCAGGCGGGCGGCGGCAGTTACGAGCAGCGCCTGCAACTGGGCGAGATGGTGGTCGCCGCCGTGAAGGCGCGCGAGGCGGAGGACGCGGTCGAGGTGCAGCGCGCCCTCGAACCCGTCGCCGCCGCCGTGAGCGTGGGCCCCGAGTCCACCGGCTGGCTGGTCAACGTCTCGTTCCTGGTGGACCGCGACGCGGCCGAACCCTTCCTCACCGAGGTGGAGAACGTCCGCAAGAGCCATCCGCACATCGAACTGCGCGTCAACGGACCGCTGCCGCCGTACAGCTTCGTGGAGCCCGGCCCCGCCGAGCCCGCGGGCAGCACGGCCGGTCCCGACGCGGCTCAGGAGTGAGGTCGTGGGACTGCTCAAGGAAGTGGTTCTGCTGCCCTTCGCCCCGGTGCGCGGCAGCGCATGGGTGATCGGGCAGCTGCTGACCGAGGCGGAACGGATCTACTACGACCCGGCCGCGGTCCGAGCCGAACTCGCCCGGCTCGAAGAGCAGTTGGAGGCGGGAGAGATCGACGAGGAGGAGTTCGACCGCAGGGAGGACGAACTCCTCGACCGGCTGGAGACAGGACTGCGCAACAGCGCGGCCACAGGCAACGGGACGGCACGATGAACCGAGTGGGACTCGGCCTCGCGATAGGGGCCGGGTACGTCCTGGGACGTACCAAGAAGATGAAACTGGCGTTCGCCGTCGGCACCATGGTGGCCGGCAAGCGGATGCATCTGAGCCCGCGGGCCCTCGCGGACCTGGTGTCCGGGCAGCTGCGGGACAACCCGCAGTTCAAGGAGATCGGGGACCAGCTGCGCGAGGACCTGCGGGGCGTCGGCAAGGCGGCCTCGGGCGCGATGGTGGAGCGGCAGATCGAGTCGCTCGCCGACCGTCTGCACGGCCGTACCGCCGAGGTCCGCGACCAGCTCACGGGCGTCGCGGGCAAGGCGACCGGCCTCGGCGCCGACGAGCAGGACGAGAGCGAGGAGCCGGAGGACACTGAGGAGGAGGAGCCGCGCGAGGAGGCCGAGGAGCCGGAGGCCGAGGAGGAGTCCCCGGACGACGAGGCCGGGCGCGGCTCCAAGGGGGCCGCGAAGAAGGCTCCGGCCAAGAAGACGGCGGGCGGTAAGCCCCCGGCCAAGAAGGCGGCGGCGAAGAAGACCGCGCCGGGCCGGGCGCCCGCGAAGAAGACGGCGGCCAAGAAGACCGCGGCGAAGAAGTCGGCGGCCAAGCGCACGGCCGCCCGGGGCGCCGGCGGCGGTGCCCGTGCCGCCCGGTCCCGGCTGCCGAAGGGAGGCGACGAGCGATGACCGACACTCTCGGATCCGCGACCTCCGCGGCGCGCGGCGCCAAGGAATCGACCGGCAAGGTGACCGACCTGGCGCACAGCGAGGCCGCCGACCGGCTCAAGGCCGAACTGCAGGAGTACCTCGCGGCGCAGGCCCAGCGCCTGCTGATGGGCTTCGGCCGCAAGCTCGGCGAGACCACCGTCAAGTTGAACGACATCGCCGAGGGCAACAGCCCGGGCTTCGCGAAGCTGGCCCTCGACGGCGGCCGCAAACTCGCCGAGGGCAAGGGTCCCGTGCGTTCCGCACTGGAACTCGGCGCCTCGCGGGCCAAGGAGAACGTGGTGGAAGCCTTCAAGAACCTCGGTGGGGGCAAGGGCAAGCGCAAGGGCGGGGCGGGCAAGAAGCCGACGGTGATCATCGAGTCCGTCGACGTGGGCGTCGACCGGCGCACGGCCTACGACCAGTGGACCCAGTACCAGGACTTCAGCACCTTCGCCAAGGGCGTCAAGAGCGCGAACCGCGCCGACGACACCCAGTCCGACTGGCAGTTGAAGATCTTCTGGTCCAACCGCAGCTGGAAGGCGAAGACCACCGAGCAGCTGCCCGACGACCGGATCTCCTGGACCTCGGAGGGCGCCAAGGGCACCACGAAGGGCGTCGTCTCCTTCCACCGGATCGACGACAACCTCACCCGCGTGCTGCTGGTGATCGAGTACTACCCCAAGGGCCTGTTCGAGAAGACCGGCAACATCTGGCGCGCCCAGGGCCGCCGGGCCCGGCTCGACCTCAAGAACTACGTCCGCTTCATCACCTTCAAGGGCGAGGCGGAGGACGGCTGGCGCGGCGAGATCCGCGACGGCGAGGTCGTCCGCAGCCACGAGGACGCGGTCGCCGAGGAGGAGGAAGAACTCGCCGGCGAGGAAGGCCAGGAGGGCGAGGAGGGCGACGAGGGTGAGGAAGCCGCGGCGAGCTCCGAGGAGGAGCCCGAGGAGGAGCCCGAGGACGAGGAACCCAAGGGCGAGGACGAGGAGTTCGAGGAGGACGAGGAGGAGCCCGAGGGCGAGGAGGGTGACGAGGAGGAGTACGAGTACGAGGAAGAGGAAGAGCCCGAGTACGAGTACGCCGAGGGCGGGAGCCGTCGATGACCACCGCGAGCAGGTTCCCGGACCCCTACCCCTCGAACGGCGGCGCCAACCTGGCCGACATCCTTGAGCGGGTGCTCGACAAGGGTGTCGTGATCGCCGGCGACATCCGGATCAACCTGCTCGACATCGAACTCCTCACCGTCAAACTGCGGCTCATCGTCGCCTCCGTGGACAAGGCGCGGGAGATGGGCATCGACTGGTGGGAGACCGACCCCGCGCTCTCCTCCAAGGCGCGCCGTTCGGAACTCGCCCGCGAGAACGCCGAGTTGCGCGAGCGCCTGGCCCAGCTGGAGCCCGACGGCCAACGGGAGCCCGACGCCCAGCTGGAGCCCGGCCGCGCCCGGAAGGAGGCACCATGACCGGACTGCGGTACGTCTACGCCGTCTGCCACCCCTTCGGCGCGGCCCTCCAGGCCCAGCTGACCGGGGTGGCGGGCGATCCGCCCAGACTGCTGACCCACCACGGCCTGGTCGCCGTGGTGAGCCATGTGCCGGAGCGGGACTTCGCCGAGAAGCCGCTCCGCGCCCATCTCGAGGACCTGGACTGGCTGACCCGGACCGCGCGCGCCCACCAGGGCGTGATCGACGCGCTCACCGCCGTCACCACCCCGCTCCCGCTGCGGCTCGGCACGGTCTTCCGCGACGACAGCGGTGTCCGGGTCATGCTGGAGGCCCGCGAGGCCGATTTCCGGCGCACCCTCGACCGGCTCGCGGGGCGGGTGGAATGGGGCGTCAAGGTGTACACCGAAACCGAAAACGGCCCCGAGCCCTCCGAAACACAGCGGCCGGCCGAGAAAGCGGCTTCCGGCCGGGATTATCTGCGGCAACGGCGTATGCGCGCGAAAGCGCACGAGGACCTCTGGGAGAAGGCCGAGGAATTCGCGAACCGGCTGCACGCGGCCCTCTCCGCGCGCGCCGAGGATTCCCGGCTGCACGCCCCGCAGAATTCCGCGCTCTCCGGCGCGGCCGGACGCAATGTGCTGAACGCGGCCTATCTGGTCCCCCGGACGGACTGCGAGGAATTCGTGGAGCTCGTCGACCGGACCAAGGACGACGTGTCCGGGACCGCGCCGCGGCTGCGCGTCGAGCTCACCGGCCCCTGGGCCGCCTACTCCTTCGCCGGGGAGGAACCGTGACGGTCGTCGAACGCCGTGAGGTCGCCCTCGTGGACCTGCTCGACCGGCTGCTGGCCGGCGGGGTCGTGGTCACGGGGGACATCACGCTGCGCATCGCGGACGTCGACCTCGTCCGCATCGACCTGAACGCGCTCATCAGCTCGGTCAACGAACAAGTACCGTCACCCTGGGGAGAGTTGACGTGACCACCCGCCGCAACCGGCTGGACCTGGAACCCGACACCGTCGAGCGGGACCTGGTCAAACTCGTGCTGACCGTCGTGGAACTGCTGCGCCAGCTCATGGAGCGCCAGGCGCTGCGCCGCTTCGACACGGGGGACCTCACCGAGGACCAGGAGGAGCGGATCGGGCTCACGCTGATGCTCCTCGACGACCGCATGACCGAACTGCGCGAGCGCTACGGACTGCGGCCCGAGGACCTCAATCTGGACCTCGGGCCGCTGGGACGGCTGCTCTGATTCAGTTCTGGTCAGTTCTGACCCGGTTCACCACGGGTATCGGTCGTCTCACCACCGATACCAGCGGCCCCTGCCGCCGGCCGCCGTCGTGCCGCGTACCAGGAATCCCAGCAGCCACACCACGAGAACGGCCAGTGCAATCCACCAAAGCGCCTTGAGTGCGAATCCGGCGCCGAACAGAATGAGCGCCAGCAGCAATACGAGCAGAACAGCAACCATTTTCCAACCTCCTGCTCTCCGGGTATCCCGGAAAAGGAGATTCAGGCGTCCTTACGGCACAGAATCTCCCCGTGCAGCACACTGAACCAGCCGTCCTCCCGCCGCCCCCATTCCCGCCAGGCCTCCGACACGGCCGTCAGCTGCTCGGCGGTGGCGTGTCCGCCCTGCGTGGCCCGCTCCGCGTAGGCCGAGGCGACCGTCCGGTCCGCCCACAGCCCGCTCCACCAGGCCCGCTCCTCGGCTGTGGAGAAGGTCCAGGTACCGGAGGTGGCCGTGATGTCGGTCAGCCCGGCCCGCAGCGCCCAGGACTTCAGCCGTCGCCCGGCGTCCGGCTCGCCCCCGTTGGCGCGGGCCACCCGGTGGTAGAGGTCCGCCCAGTCGTCCATCCCCCGGGACGCCGGGTACCACGTCATCGCGGCGTAGTCGGAGTCCCGGACGGCGATGAGCCCGCCCGGTTTCGTCACCCGCCGCATCTCGCGCAGCGCCTGCACCGGATCGCCGACGTGCTGCAGCACCTGGTGGGCGTGGACGGCGCAGAAGGTGTCGTCCGGGTAGTCCAGGGCGTGCACGTCGGCGACCGCGAAGTCGACGTTGGCCAGGCCGCGTTCGGCGGCCGTGGCGCGGGCCTGGTCCAGGATGCCCGGCGCGTGGTCGACGCCGGTGACGTGTCCGTCGGGGACCAGTGCCGCCAGGTCGGCGGTGATGGTGCCCGGTCCGCAGCCGATGTCCAGGATCTTCATGTGGGGCTTCAGCGAGCCGAGCAGATAGGCCGCGGAGTTGGCGGCGGTCCGCCAGGTGTGCGAGCGCAGCACCGACTCGTGGTGCCCGTGCGTGTAGACGGCGGTCTCCTGCGGCTTCGACATGGCTGAACTCCCCTGTTCGACGTCCTGTCGGTACGCCACACCGTACGCCCGCATGTCGAATGATGAGACCCGTGTTTTGCTATATGGACTGACGGTGTGTCAGAATGCGGGGATCGGGCGGTAGACGGTGAGTGCTTCGGGGAGCTTCTCCAGGCGCACCTCGCCCGCCACTTCGGTGACTTCGCCGTCGTGGGCGAGCGGTGTGCCCGGCGCGAGGCCCGAGATCCGCAGCCGGCTCACCTGGACCGCGGCGTGCGCCGGGGACCGGGTGAGCGGCCCGGCGACCGCGGCGGCGAGCAGCCGCAGCGCGGGCCTCCGGCCGCCGTGCACCGCCCGGACGTCGAGAAGTCCGTCCGCCAGGTCGAGCCGTCGGCCCGGTGCCAGGCCCATCCGGTGGTAGACGCCGTTGCCAATGAACAGCAGCCACAACGGGCGTGTCTCGCCCCGGAGTTCGGCCTCCAGTGGATGCCGGTCGGCGCGCAGCACGCGCAGCGCCCCGAGCACGCCGGCCGGCCAGTTGTCGATCCGGTGCGACCAGCGCTCCCGCACCCGCACCAGTTCCGGATAGACGCCCAGGCTGCACGTGTTGAGGAAGACGCCGTCCCGTTTGCCGCTGCTGAACCGGCCGACGTCCACCCGCACCGCCTCGCCCTGCCGCACGGCCCGCGCGAAGTCCCGCGCACCCTCCACGCCGAGGTCGAGGGCGAAGTGGTTGAGGGTGCCGCCGGGCAGCACCGCGAGCGGCAGCCCGTGGCGCAGGGCGACCGCGGCGGCGGTGTTCACCGTGCCGTCGCCGCCGCACACGCCCAGCACCTCGGCGCGGGCCGCCGCCTTCTCCAACTCGTCGGCCAGATCGGCCGGTTGGCACTCCACGACCTCGGCCCGGGGCAGCTCGTCGCGCAGTGCGCCCAGGCGGTCGGAGGTGCCGGAGGCGGTGTTGGCCACGACGACCAGTCCCGCGCCGTCGGGCAGCGCCGGGACCTCGGCGCGGGGCCGGGCCGGCGGTGCCAGCCCGGCTCGGGTCGGCACCAGCCCCCGTACGGCCAAGGCGGCTCCCGCGCCCAGCGCCGCGCCCGCGAGCACGTCGCTCGGGAAGTGGACGCCGGTGTAGACACGGGAGAGCGCCACCGACCACGCGAGGGGGGCGACCGCGGCGCCCCAGGCCGGGGACTCCAGGGCGACCCCGGTCGCGAAGGCGGCGGCCGACGCGGAGTGGCCGGACGGGAACGACGTGGTGATCGGCTGCCGCCGCAGCTGCCGTGCGAGCGGAACCGGGTCGAGGGCCGGACGCGGCCTGCGCACCGACCGCTTGCCCAGCGTGTTGATCGTCAGCGAGGCGAGCGCGAGGGAGGCGACACCGCGGGCGGCGGCGCGGCGGCCCCTCGGGGTGCGGCTCGCCGCCATCGCGGCCGCCGTGGCGAACCAGAGCACACCGTGGTTGGCGCTGCGGCTCAGCCGCGGCAGCACGCGTTGCCCGTACGGCCAGTGCCGTTCGGCGGCGAACTCGAAGAGACGGTTGTCCAGCGTGAGCAGCCGGTCACGCAGGGGATGGAAGCCGGGCACGGGGGCTGTCAGGTCGACGTCTGGGCTCATGGCGTGCCGGGTACCCTGAAGAGCCCGTCTGCTGCCCGGAGGCGGCGACCGACACCCGGAGGGTCCCCGTATGCGTCTGCTCCTCGTACGCCACGGCCAGACCACCGCCAACGTCGACTTCCTGCTCGACACCGCCGTACCGGGTGCGCGCCTGACCGCGCTGGGCGAACAGCAGGCCGCGGCGCTTCCCGAGGCCCTCGCCGACGAGGACATCGAGGCCCTGTACGCCTCCACCCTCGTGCGCACCCAGCTGACGGCGGCCCCGCTGGCCGCCGCCCGGGGCCTGGAGGTGCTCGTGCGCGACGGCATCCGGGAGCTGTCGGCGGGCGACCTGGAGATGCTGCCGGGCGACTCGGAGCAGGGCGCGCTCTACATGAAGACGGTGTTCGCGTGGGCGGCCGGCGACACCGCGCTGCGGATGCCGGGCGGGGAGAGCGGGGCGGAGGCGCTGGCCCGTTACGACGCGGTGGTGGCGGAGGCGGCCGGCAGCGGGGCCGGGACGGTCGCCATGATCAGCCACGGCGCGGCGATCCGCATGTGGACCGCCGCCCGCGCCGACAACGTGGACGTGCCCTTCGCCGCGGCCCGCCCGCTCGACAACACGGGCGTGGTCGTCCTGGAGGGCTCGCCGGAGGACGGCTGGAAGGCGTTGAGCTGGGCGGGAGCGGTAGTCACCCCCAGCCGCGACAGCGGACCGGCCGGACGCCCGCTGGACGGGACCGAGTGAGCGACCACCGGCTCGCTTAAGCGTTTGCACCGGCCTGCGGGCGGCCCGCAGAATGCCTCCTCATGGGACATCTGGAAGCCGCACACCTCGAGTACTACCTTCCCGACGGGAGGGCGCTGCTCGGCGATGTGTCGTTCCGGGTCGGGGAAGGGGCCGTCGTCGCGCTCGTCGGGCCCAACGGCGCGGGGAAGACGACCCTGCTGCGGCTGATCTCGGGGGAGCTCAAGCCGCACGGCGGGACCGTCACCGTCGGTGGCGGCCTCGGGGTGATGCGGCAGTTCGTGGGATCCGTACGGGACGAGACGACCGTACGGGACCTGCTCGTGTCCGTGGCGCCGCCGCGGGTCCGGGAGGCCGCGCAGGCCGTCGACAGGGCCGAGCACCTGATCATGACCGTCGACGACGAGGCCGCCCAGCTGAAGTACGCGCAGGCGCTCGCCGACTGGGCCGAGGTGCGCGGGTACGAGGCGGAGACGCTGTGGGACATGTGCACCACGGCCGCGCTCGGAGTGCCGTACGACAAGGCGCAGTTCCGGCAGGTGCGCACGCTGTCCGGGGGTGAGCAGAAGCGGCTCGTCCTTGAGGCGCTGCTGCGCGGCACCGACGAGGTGCTGCTGCTCGACGAGCCCGACAACTACCTCGACGTGCCCGGCAAGCGCTGGCTGGAGGAGCGGCTGAAGGAGACCCGCAAGACGGTCCTCTTCGTCTCCCACGACCGTGAACTCCTCGCGCGCGCCGCCGAGAAGATCGTGTCCGTGGAGCCCTCGCCCGCCGGTGCCGACGCCTGGGTGCACGGCGGCGGCTTCGCCACCTACCACGACGCCCGGCGCGAACGCTTCGCCCGCTTCGAGGAGTTGCGCAGGCGGTGGGACGAGAAGCACGCCCAGCTGAAGAAGCTGGTGCTGAACCTCCGTCAGGCCGCCAGCATCAGCCACGAGTTGGCCTCCCGCTACCAGGCCGCGCAGACCCGGCTGCGCAAGTTCGAGGAGGCCGGCCCGCCGCCGGAGCCGCCGCGCGAGCAGGACATCAGGATGCGCCTCAAGGGCGGACGCACCGGCGTAAGGGCCGTCACCTGCAAGGGACTTGAGCTCACCGGCCTGATGAAACCCTTCGACCTGGAGGTCTTCTACGGCGAACGGGTCGCCGTCCTCGGCTCCAACGGCTCCGGCAAGTCGCACTTCCTGCGGCTGCTGGCCGGCGAGGACGTGGCGCACACGGGGGAGTGGAAGCTCGGGGCGCGGGTCGTGCCCGGCCACTTCGCGCAGACCCACGCCCACCCCGAGCTGCAGGGCCGCAAGCTGCTGGACATCCTGTGGACGGAGCACTCCCAGGACCGGGGCGCGGCCATGTCCCGGCTGCGCCGCTACGAGCTCACGAACCAGGCCGAGCAGGCCTTCGACCGCCTCTCCGGCGGCCAGCAGGCCCGCTTCCAGATCCTGCTCCTGGAACTGGAGGGCGTCACCGCCCTGCTCCTCGACGAGCCGACCGACAACCTCGACCTGGAGTCCGCGGAGGCGCTCCAGGAAGGGCTGGAGGCGTTCGACGGGACCGTACTGGCGGTGACGCACGACCGCTGGTTCGCGCGCTCCTTCGACCGCTATCTGGTCTTCGGGAGCGACGGCCGGGTCCGGGAGACCCCCGAACCCGTGTGGGACGAACGGCGGGTGGAGCGGGCGCGGTAGCCCCCGCTCAGCTCCACCTGAGCAGCGCGCCCAGGCCGCCCGCCGGGATCTGGCCGCCGGTCGCCTCCGCCGCGGGCTCCACCGACAGCGCGGGCGCGCCGGTGGCGACCGCCGAGCGGATCAGCGCGTCGTCGGCCCGGGCCGACCAGGAGTTCTGCTCGCCCAGGACCTTCAGGTCCGTACGGCGCACCGCCAGCTGGTCCGGGTCCTCGCCGATCCACACCTCGCGGTGCGCGTCCGGGGCGTCCGGGCGGACCAGCAGCTCCTCGATACGGTGCTCGCGCGCCGCCTCGACCAGCGCCGGCACGCCCTCGACCGCGCCCGAGTGGCCCTCCTCGTCCGGGGCGCGGGCCGCCAGGAACCGCTCCAGCTCCCGCTCGGCCCGCTGCCGTACCCGCTGCTCGCGGATGCGCTCCACGTCCTCGTCCAGCAGTCGGCTGCCTGCGCCGTGCGGGGTCTCCACGACCATGTCCCGCAGGTGCTTGGGCAGCCGCTCGTGCACGGACCGCTTCTCCCGGTCGTCGCCCACGAGGACCAGCAGGTCGGCGCGGGTCTCCTCCTGGCAGGCGGCGAGCGCCTCGGCGACCTCGGCCGCGTTGTGCTCCCAGGTGTTCTCGACCGCGAGCTGGAAGTGCCGCTCCGACCAGTCCACCGAACGCGTACGGTGCACCGGCCACTGCCGCCCGGTCACCGAGCCCGCGTCCTGCCGGCCCAGCGAGCTGCGCAGCTCGAAGTCCGCGCCCTTGCGATCGATGTACGCCACCACGCAGACCGGGTCCTCGCCGGCCAGCTCCAGCAGCGGCGCGGTGTGCGGCAGCGGCGCCCAGTGGGCGCTGTCCCGCTGCGGGGGCCGGGCCAGCGGCGGGTCGAGGACCACCTCGCCGGCCCGGGCGAACAGGGCCCGCCCGTTGGGCTCGGAGGAGTGCCGGAGCTCCTCCAGCGCCTCGCGCACCGCCCGGCACGTCTCCTCGTCCGCGCCCTGCCGGTCCAGGTCCCGCGCGAGCGCCACCGCCGTGAGATGGCGCTCGTGGGGCGTGTCCTCCGTGTGCCGGGAAGTGTCGACGTACACGGAGGCCCAGGGCCCCGGATGTTCGTAGAGTGGATGCAGGAAAGCGAGATCCATGGTTCCCTCCCGGGTGCCGCTCGGGTGAGGGGGTGTCTCACACACCCCTGAGTGCTCACCGGGCGGGTACCCGGACCGCATGGACGAACACGACGAGCGGGGTACCACCATGGCCGGAGTCGACCCCACCAGGCTGGACGACCAGCAGCTCATGAAGGAGCTGGAGACGATCCACCGCACGCGCCACGACACACTGCTCTACGGCTCCAGCGGCGCGCTGCGGGCCCACAACGATCGCATGGCCCAGCTGGAGGGCGAGTACCTGCGCCGCAACCCGCGGCGCACGGTGGCCGCGGGCCGCACCAGGGAAGGCGCCCGGGAACGCCGGAGCGGGGAGTCGGTGACTCCCCGCTCCTGACGCCCGCCGCTCAGTGGCGCACCGGCGGCCGGTCCCAGTGCCGGTGCGCCGCGATCGCGGCGACGAACTCCCGTACGAATTCGGAGGCGGCCCGCTCGGAGCGGTCCGTCACCACACCCCGGTCGGCCACCACCGACCCCGCCGACAGCGTGACGCCCTCCGGATCGAGGGCGGCGAGGACGTCCACGCCGGAGCCGAGCGCGCCCACCGGCTTGCCGTGCAGATAGGCGCTCCGCACGAACCGCAGCGCGTCCGGGTCCTCGGCCACCGGCGGGGTCCCGGTGGGCCCGCCGGGCACCAGCACGGCGTCGTAGAGGACGGAAGCCACGGTCGGCAGCGCGCGGTCGACCGTGTACAGCTCGCCGTCGGCGCCCGACACCGTGCCGTCGGCCGGCGCCAGCGCCTCCACGACGGCGCCCTCGGCGGCGAGCGCCTCCCGCACGGCGGTCACCTGCTCGGCGTCCACGCCGTCGGTGACCAGGACCGCGATCTGCCGCGTGCGGATCGAGCCGTCGCCGCGCAGCGACTCCAGACTCAGGGCGGGGGACTCCTGTTTGTACGACGTCCCCTGTTCCGCCGGTTCCGGCACGCCGATCCCGCGCGCCACCTCGGCCGCCAACTCGCCGTCGACCTTGGCGAGTTGCTCGACGGTACGGGCCCGTACCGTCATCGCGTCGACCTTGCCGAGCTCGAACCGGAAGGCGGCGACGATGTGTTCGCGCTCCCAGTCCGCCATGCTGTGGAAGAACAGCGCTGCCTGGCTGTAGTGGTCCTTGAAACTCTCGCTGCGCTTACGGATCTTCGCGCCGTCGACCCGTTCCGCGTAGTGGGTGTACGCGTTGCCGTCGGCCCCCGCGTGCGCGGGACAGCCGCCGCCCAGTGAGTTCGGGAAGTAGTTCGTGCCCCGGTGGATCGCGCTCTGGTGGTAGCCGTCGCGCTGGTTGGTGCGGACCGGCGCGATCGGCCGGTTGACCGGGATCTGCGTGAAGTTGGGGCCGCCCAGCCGGATCAACTGGGTGTCCAGGTAGGAGAAGTTGCGGGCCTGGAGCAGCGGGTCGTTGGTGAAGTCGATGCCGGGGACCACGTTGCCGGTGTGGAAGGCGACCTGCTCGGTCTCGGCGAAGAAGTTCTCCGGATTGCGGTCGAGCACCATCCGGCCGATCGGCCGCACCGGCACCTGCTCCTCCGGGATGATCTTCGTGGCGTCCAGCAGGTCGAAGTCGAACGCGAACTCGTCCTCCTCCGGCACCAGTTGCACACCCAGCTCCCACTCCGGGTACTCGCCGGCCTCGATCGCGTTCCACAGGTCGCCCCGGTTGAAGTCCGGGTTGCGGCCCTGGCACTCCTGCGCCTCGTCCCACACCAGCGAGTGCACGCCCAGCTTCGGCTTCCAGTGGAACTTCACGAACGTGCCCCGGCCCTCGGCGTTCACGAACCGGAAGGTGTGCACGCCGAAGCCCTGCATCATCCGGTAGCTGCGTGGGATCGCCCGGTCCGACATCAGCCACATGATCGCGTGCAGCGTCTCCGGCTGCAGCGACACGAAGTCCCACAGGGTGTCGTGCGCGGAGGCGCCGGTCGGGATGTCGTTGTGCGGCTCGGGCTTCACCGCGTGCACGAAGTCCGGGAACTTGATCCCGTCCTGGATGAAGAAGACGGGGAAGTTGTTCCCGACCAGGTCGTAATTGCCCTCCGACGTATAGAACTTGGTCGCGAAGCCGCGCACGTCCCGCACGGTGTCGGCCGAGCCCTTCGGGCCCTGCACGGTCGAGAACCGCACGAAGACCGGCGTCCGCACGGACGGGTCCTGGAGGAAGGCCGCACGGGTGAACTCCGCGCAGGACTCGTACGGTTCGAAGTACCCGTACGCGCCCGCGCCCCGCGCGTGCACCACCCGCTCCGGGATCCGCTCGTGGTCGAAGTGGGTGAGCTTCTCCCGGAAGTGGAAGTCCTCCATCAGGGTCGGCCCGCGCTCTCCGGCGGCCAGCGAGTCGTCGGTGTGGTCGACCTCCACGCCCTGGTCGGTGGTGAGCGGCCCGGCGGCCGGGTCGTCGGCGTGGAAGGACTCGCGCTGCTCCTGCTTGCGGTCGGCCGGGGATCCCATCAGCCCGCCCCCTCGGAGAAGACGTGCAGGAAGGCATCGCAGAACGCCTTCAGATCGTCCGGCTTGCGGCTGGTCACCAGCTTGTTGCTGCCGTGGTCGCAGATCTTCACCTGCTCGTCGACCCAGGTGCCGCCCGCGTTGCGGATGTCGGTCCGCAGGCTCGGCCAGGAGGTCAGTACCCGGCCGCGTACGACGTCCGCCTCGACCAGCGTCCACGGCGCGTGACAGATCGCGGCCACCGGACGGCCCTGGTCGAAGAAGTCCCGTACGAAGCCCACGGCCTTCTCGTCCGTCCGCAGGAAGTCCGGGTTGGCCACCCCGCCGGGCAGCACCAGTGCGCCGAACGAACCGGCCGACGTCTCGCCGACCACCTCGTCCACGGGGAAGGTGTCGGCCTTGTCGAGGTGGTCGAAGGCCTGGATCTCACCGGCCTTGGTGGACACCAGCACGGGCTCGTGCCCGGCGTCCTTCGCCGCCTGCCACGGCTCGGTGAGCTCGATCTGCTCGACGCCCTCGAGTGCGGTCAGAAATGCGATACGCATGATGTTCAACGTCCTTTCCTGGCAAGCCACTTCGCTCGGTCATCGGCACGTTTGCGGTCGCGGCGGGCCGTGCGCACACAGCGCAGCAGCTCCTCCCCGTACGGAAGCAGCACACAGCCGCCGACGGCGGCCGCGATGCCCGCCACATAGCCGGGCGACAGCGGGCGGCGCCGGGGCACCAGCCGCCACGCGTCCGGCTGTCCCCGGCCCCCGCGCAGCAGCGCCTTCACCTGGTCGGCGTGCAGGCACATCAGCGCGGCCAGCGCGCCGAACGGCAGCGACTCCAGGAAGCTGTGGATGTGCTGCTCCAGCGGCTTGACCTCGCGGTCGCTCTCCACCGCCGTCCGTACGTCCCACAGCGCGGTCGCCT
Source organism: Streptomyces cylindrosporus (assembly GCF_022698165.1). Lineage (GTDB taxonomy): Bacteria > Actinomycetota > Actinomycetes > Streptomycetales > Streptomycetaceae > Streptomyces > Streptomyces cylindrosporus. Next base: position 772,526 of record NZ_JALDAY010000002.1, on the reverse strand, counting down.
CGTGCACCGCGGCGCCGCCCAGCTGCACGCTCAGCAGCAGCGGGTTGACCTCGTAGCGCAGGGTGAGCGCGATGGGGATGCCGACCTCGGCCATCATGAGCGAGTGGATCAATGACTCCTTGGTGCCCGCCGTCTCCTCGATGCGGGTGCGCCGGTGCATCACCCAGTCGGCGAGACCGGGCACGAACCAGCTGGGCAGCAGCCCGTACAGGAGATAGCGGGTGGTCACGTCACCGACGTCGACACCGACGCCGGTGGCGCTGATCTCGGCGGCCTGGTCCCGGCTCACCCGGTGCCCCCGCCGGCGGCGCGTACCAGGGCCTCGGCCAGTTCCTGGACCGTGGTGTAGCGGGCCGCGCGCGGCAGCCGCTCCACGGGTTGCACCAGGGCGTCGGGGGCGTACGCGTGGCGCAGGGCGCCGGCGAGCTCACGGGGACCCGCGGGGAAGGTGTGGCGGCTCAGATGGCGGGCCAGTTCCGTACGGACCGCCGACAGGGACGCCGGCGAACGGCCGGGGGCGACGGGGCCGCCCGCGACCTCCGGGTCGTCGTCGGCGGTGGGCTCGGGGTCGTGCCACTCCTCGGTCCGGGTCGGATGCCCGGACCGCAGCAGACCCTGCAGTTCGTGCTTCATCTCCTCGTCGCGATGGACGCTCAGCCGGTCGCTTCCTCGCTGCATGGCTCCCTCCAGAACCTCGGGGGTGGACCACCGCGTACCCGAAGACCGGAGGCCGACACGGGTTTGCGCCCGGAACGCCGGGAGACCCGGACGTCGCCCCCCACGCCCATCCCGGAGAGGGAACGGCCATGGTGCTCCTCACTGTGCTCATCCCGCTCCTCATGCTCGGCGTGGTGCTGGCACTGGGCCGTTACGAGGAGCTTCTGCTGCCGCCGAAGGAGGCCGAGCCGAGCCCGGTGACCCCCTCCGGCAGGCATGCGCGCGGCAGCCCAGCCCCGCACTGAACAGGTCTTCGCAGCCGCGCACGGCGGTCGGGCGGCGAGGCACCGGTGTTTGCAGGGGACCTGCCGGGGCAGGCGCAAGGGCAGTGCTTCGGACAGGAGGCACGTCCGTGGGAACGGCTTCGAGCCGCCCCGGCCGCGCCTGTCCCAAAAGCGCGTCCCACTCCCACGGTGACCGTCCAACCCAGAGCACCATCAAGGGAGTTGCGACGCACATGCCCACACGAGTGAGCGCGAAGCACCACCCGCACGACGACGCCCCCGACACCGCCGAGGCCTTCCGCAGGCTCGCCACGCTCCCCCCGGGGCAGCAGCGCGACACGCTGCGCGAGCAGGTCGTGGAGGCCTGGCTGCCGATGTCCGAACGGCTCGCGGGACGGTTCCGCAGCCGCGGCGAGAACTACGAGGACCTGCGCCAGGTCGCGGCCCTCGGCCTCGTCAAGGCCGTCGACCGGTACGACCCCGAGCGCGGCAACGCCTTCGAGAGCTACGCCGTGCCCACCATCACCGGCGAGATCAAGCGCCACTTCCGCGACCACATGTGGACCCTGCACGTCCCGCGCCGGGTCCAGGACCTGCGCAACCGTGTCCGGTTCGCCACCCAGGACCTCTCCCAGACCATCTCCGGGCGCAGGCCCACCGTCGCCGAGATCGCCGAGCACGCGGGCATGAGCGAGGAGGACGTACAGGTCGGCCTGGAGGCGCTGGAGAGCTTCACCGCGCTCTCGCTCGACGCGGAGCTGCCCGGCAGCGAGGACGGCTACTCGCTCAGCGACGCCCTCGGCTCGGCCGACCCCGCGCTGGACACCGTCGTCGACCGCGAGGCCGTCGCACCCCGGCTGGCCGCCCTGCCGGAACGCGAGCGGGCGATCCTGTACATGCGGTTCTTCGGCGACATGACACAGAGCCGGATCGCCGAGCAGTTGGGCATCTCGCAGATGCACGTGTCCCGCCTGATCAGCCGCTGCTGCGGACGGGTGCGCGAGCAGGTGATGAGGGACGCGGCGTAGGGCCGCCGACAGTCACCCGGTCGGCCCCTCGCGTCCCGCGAATGGGGTCCGGCCGCGCGCGGGGCGCCCGCGGGCGGGCTGTGATGGGTTCGGGACGCGGCGTCCGTGTCCCGACCGCAGTCGTCGCTCGAAGGAGCCCGCACCATGCGCCGCACCGCCCGTGTCCTGTCCGCCGCGGCCCTGGCCGGTGCCACGGTCGGCATCACCGCCGGCGCCGCCCTCGCGGACCCGGCCGCGGAGGTCAGCCCGAGCACCGTCCGGCCCGGCGGCAGCGTCACCGTCTCGGTCACCTGCGACACCGCCGGCGGCCAGGCGCCCGCCACTCTCGACGCCTCCTCGCAGGCCTTCGACGAGGGCACCGTCCAGCTCCAGCGGGTCCCCGGCAACGACGACGAGACCTCCGGCGCCGCCTACCGCGGCACCGCCCGCATCGCCCCCGCCGCCGACTTCGAGGCCGACGGCCCGAACGCCGTCACCCGGGACTCCGCGTGGACCGTCGACGGCACCTGCCCGGCCGCACCCGGCGGACAGGACAAGGCCGGCAAGGCATGGAGCGCCACGTTCCAGGTGGACCGAGCCGGCGGGGGTGACGGCCGGCCGTGCGCCGAACCCCGCACCGACCCCTGCGGTGGTGACGGACGTCAGTGCGCCGAAGCGCGCACCGAACCCCGCACCGAACCCTGCGACGCCGCCGTGATCCAGCGCGGTGTGCGGGCCGGTGAGGGCGGCACCTTCACCGACTCCGTGCCCGCCCTGGTCGGCGGCGGCGTACTCATCGCGGGCGCGCTCGGCGCCGCCGCCCACCGGCTGCGCCGACGCGGCTTCACCACCGACGGCTGACCCCGTGAACGGCCGCACGTGTGACGGGCGCAACCCGGGCGGCCCCCCATGGGGCGGCGCCTCACGGGGTACTCAGTGCGCAGGAGTACGACCCCCACCCCACCGTGCGAAAACCGGCGCGATCGCCGACGGCAAGGCGCGGCAGGCAGTCCACGACGGAGGTAGCGATGCCGCGGACGGACGCGGAAGGCCACGGCTCCGTCCGCTACGGGCCCTCGCCGCCCGAGGACGGCCTGCCCGTACTGCCCGAGCTGACCGCCGTGCTCGCCGCTGCCGCCGCCCGCGCCGAAGGGGAGCCGATCGGCGGCGGACCCGCGCTCATCGAGGCCGCCTGCGGCTACTGGGACCGGCGCGGCCTCGCCGCCGAGCCCGACCGGGTGGCCGCCGGCCCCGGCGCCCCCGCGCTGCTGCTCGCGCTGACCGCGGCCCTCGGCGGCGACGTCCTGGTGCCCCGGCCCTGCGCGGCCTGGTGGGCGCCGTACGCACGCCTGTTGGGCAGACCCGTCTTCCATGTCGCCACGTCCGCCGAGAGCGGGGGCGTGCCGGATCCGTACGCGCTCCTGGAGACCGTGCGCCGGGTGCGTGCCGAGGGCGGTGACCCGCGGCTGCTGGTGCTGTCCGTCGCCGACGACCCCACCGCCACCGTCGCCCCGCCCGAGGTGCTGCACGCGTGCGTGGAGGCCGCCGCGGGGGAGGGGCTGCACCTGGTCAGCGACGAGACCTGGCGCGACACCCTGCACGCCCCGCACGACACCGTGCTGGTCAGCCCCGCCGAGATGCTGCCCGACCGGGTCACCGTCGTCACCGACCTGGCCGGCGCGCTGCTGCCGCCCGGCTGGCCCGCGGCCGTGGCCCGCTTCCCCGCGGACGAGGACGGCCGCGGCCTGCACGCGCGTGTGCTCGACGTGCTCACCGCGTTCGGCGCCCGTATCGCCGGGCCCGTCGCCGCGCCCGCCGCGTACGCGCTGGAGGAGCCCGAGCCGGTCACCGCGCGCGTGGCCGCCGCCGTACGCCTGCACGCGCGCGTGGCGGCCGCCCTGCACGCCGCGGTCGTCGGCGCGGGGACCCTCTCCCGGCCCCCGCAGGCCGGCCGCCACCTCTACGCCGACCTCGGGCCGCTGCGGGCCGCCCTCACCGCCCACGGCGTCGGCGACGCCCAGGAACTGGAGGACTTCCTCGCCGCCCGGCTCGGCATGCCCGCGCCCGGCGGCCACCGCTTCGGCGACGAACTCGGCGCGCTGCGCGTCCGCCTGTCCACCGGCCCGCTGCTGGGCCGGACCGACGAGGAGCGCGCGGAATGCCTCAGGTCACCCGTGACGTTGGAACTGCCACACGTGCAACGCGCGTTGAACCATGTGAAGTCGGTCTTCGACGATCTACGCGACGACGCTCAGCGATGGGAGCCTCCTCGATGACGCAGCAGTCCGAGTCGACCACCACCACGAGCACGAGTACGAGTACGACCACGGAGGAAGCCGACGTCCCGGCGTCCTCAGGCCCGTTCGCGCCGCCGTTTTCGCCGCTCGCCGAACCCCGGCCGCTGGGCGAGCGCCGGGTGTGGCCGCGGACGTTCCACGACCGGCTGACCGCCCCGCTGCCCAATCTGAAGGCCATGGCCAGGTTCGCCCGGGAGGGCTCGATCCGTCCCGGCCGCGAGGGCCTCGCCGACGTCCCCCGGATCCCCTTCGCCCCCGCCCCGCTGCCCCGCGTCGACGCCCGCACGGTCGCCGTCTCCTGGGCGGGACACGCCAGTTGGATCGTCAGCGTCGGCGGCCTGACCGTCCTCACCGACCCGGTCTGGTCCCGCCGCATCCTCGGCACCCCGGCCCGCATCACCCCGGTGGGCGTGCCCTGGGAGTCCCTGCACCAGGTCGACGCGGTCGTCATCAGCCACAACCACTACGACCACCTCGACGCCCCCACCCTGCGCCGACTCCCGCGCGACACCCCGGTGTTCGTGCCGGCCGGACTCGGCGCCTGGTTCCGCCGCCGGCGCTTCACCGTCGTCACGGAGCTGGACTGGTGGGAGGCGGCCGAACTGAACGGAGTGCGCTTCGACTTCGTCCCCGCCCACCACTGGTCCAAGCGCACCCTCACCGACACCTGCCACAGCCTCTGGGGCGGCTGGGTGCTGACGGCGCCCGACGGCCGACGCGTGTACTTCGCGGGCGACACGGGCTACGGCCACTGGTTCTCCCGTATCGGCGACCGCTACCCGGGCATCGACCTGGCGATCCTCCCCATCGGCGCGTACGACCCCCGCTGGTGGCTCAGCGACGTCCACTGCGACCCCGAGGAGGCGGTGCGGGCCGCGCAGGACCTGGGGGCGCGCAGGATGGCGCCGATGCACTGGGGCACGTTCGTCCTGTCGGCGGAGCCGGTCCTGGAACCGCTCACCCGCGCGCGTGCCGCCTGGGAGAAGGCGGGCCTGGACCGTGCCGACCTGTGGGACCTGCCGGTGGGAGGTTCACGGGTACTGGACTAGGCGGTGGTCGTACGGCGGATCCGCCGCCACAGGCTCGGCATCGCGCTGATCGCCACGGTCAGCGCGATCGCCGCGACCACACCCTCCCAGGGCTCCTTGAACAGCGAACCGCCCAGGATCCCGATCACCTGGTACGTCGCCGCCCAGGCCAGGCACGCCGGAAGGTTTCCCCGGGCGAAGCGCCGCAACGGCCAGCGTGCCATCAGGCAGGCCAGCATCACCGGGATCCGCCCGGCCGGCACCAGCCGCGACAGCACCAGCACCGTCACCCCGTGCTCGGCCAGCTTCTCCTGCGCCTGCGCCAGCTTGTCCTCGGGGGCCCGCGAGCGGATCGCCTCCAGCCAGCGCGAGCCGTTCTTGGAGCCCATGCCCCGACGCCCCAGCCAGTACAGCACCCCGTCCCCGAGGAACGCGGCCAGCGACCCCGTCACGAACACCAGCAGCAGCGAGAACGGCGAGGTCTGGTGAAAGGCCACCACCGCCGCCGTACTCACCAGCGCCCCCGTCGGGATCACCGGCACCAGCGCCCCGAAGAAGACCAGCAGGAAGAGCGACGGATACCCGATCGCCTGCTGTGTGGACTCCGGCGACGCGGTGGCCGCGAGCCAGCTCACCTCGCGACCTCCAGCCGCACGCTCTCCCCGTGCCCGAGCCGGTGCACCGCGACCGCCGGCGCGCGCTCCGCCGCCAGGCGCACGAACTCGTCGCCGGGCGCGTGGAATTCATGGGGGCGCACGGCGTCCATCCCGATCGGCCAGTACGTGCCGTAGTGCACCGGCACCGCGCTGCGCGGTGCCAGCCGGGCCAGCGCCTGTGCCGCCCGCCCCGCGTCCAGATGCCCCTCCCCGAGATGCGGCCCCCAGCCGCCGACCGGCAGCAACGCCACGTCGACCGGCCCGACCTCCTCGGCCATCTCGTCGAACAGCCCGGTGTCCCCGGCGAAGTACGTCCTGGCCTCGCCCTCGACCACGTAACCGAGAGCGGGTGCGCGGTGCGGGCCGACCGGCAGCCGCCGCCCGTCGTGCCGCGCGGGCACCGCCCGTACGACGAGATCGCCGACCGCCACCTCGTCCCCGGCACTCACCTCGGTCACGGTGAGATGGCCGAGCCGGCGCAGCGCCGGTACCGCGCGGAGTGCGCCGCGGGGCACCAGCAGGCGCGTGCCCTCCGCGAGCCGCTCCAGCGAGGGAACGTGCAGGTGGTCGGCGTGCAGATGCGAGACCAGCGCGAGGTCCGCGCGCACCGCGCCGGGCGGCGGGAGCGCGCCCCGGCGGCGGCGCAGGTGGGCGAGGCGGCGGGCGAACAGCGGATCCGTGATCACACGTACGTCCGAATCCGTGACCGCGCAGGTCGCGTGACCCCACCAGGTGATCTCCACCGGCACCTTCTTTGCCTCCTTCGCGCGACTCCCCGAAGCCTACGGGCTGGAGTAGGGTCGGCGGCGAAACCCGGAGGTGAGGGGGACGCCATGGGACCGATGCGCGTGCGCGTCACGGCGATCGCCAGTCTGACGCCGCTCGAGGAGCTGGACGCCGATCCCTTCCTGGTCGATTCCCGCAGCCAGCACGCGATGTGCGCGCGATGGGCCGCGGAGCGCGGGTACATCGTGGCCCGGGAGCTTCTGGTACGAGGGCTGCGGGCCGACCACAGCGTCCTGTGGGACGGCGTCCGGCCGGGCCTCGACCTCTTCGTCGCCCCCAGCCGACGGGTCCTGGAGAGCGCGCTGTCGTCCGTGGAGGAGTTCACCGCGGAGTGCGCGCGGCGCGGGGTGCGGGTGGAGACCGTGGGCTTCGAGGAGCCGTGCTACGACGCCCAGATGAAGGCCCGGGTGCACCGGAGGCTGTCGATGCCGACGGCCGGCTACGACGGGCGGTAGCGCACCGAGGACCCCCGCGGAACCTCGTATGACAGGCTTGGTCCGGGCCCGCAGCGACGACGGGCCGGGACGTGAGGTGTGCGGGCGTGCGTGGCGGGCGTTGGCGGCGGGTCGTCAGTCAGGTGGGGCGGAGCGTTACCGTGTGGGCCGTCTCCACGGTCACCATGCTCGTGCTCGCGGGGATCCTCCCCGACTTCAGGCTGCAGTCGCCCGACGGCGAGAGCGCCACCCACATCGCCGTCACGGCCGCCTTCGGAGCCGGCGCCTTCGGTGTGCTGTCGGCCCTCGTCTGGCCGCTGCTCGTACGGCTGCTGCTGCTCGTGCCCGCGCTCGTGCTGGGCCTGCTCGTCTTCGTCCTCAACGGCTCCCTGCTGCTGGTGGCCCTGCGCCTCAACCCGGCCAGCAGCGCCGAGGCCGCCCCCGAGACCGCCGTGGTCGTCGCCGCCGTGATGTCCGCCGTCGCCTCCGCCACGGGCGGCGCGCTGGCCGTGCGTGACGACGACGCCTACCGCCGCCGTCTCTACCGTCTCGCCGACCGCCGCCGCAGACGCCTGCCGGCCGGCCCCTCCACCCCCGGCACCGTCTTCCTCCAGCTCGACGGCGTCGGCCACGACGTCCTGCTGGCCGCCGTCGGCAAGGGCCTGATGCCCACCGTCGCCCGGTTCCTGGAGAACGGCACCCACCGGCTCACCCCCTGGCGCACCGACTGGTCCAGCCAGACCGGCGCCAGCCAGCTCGGCATCCTGCACGGCACCAACCACGACGTGCCCGCCTTCCGCTGGTACGACAAGGACAGCCGCGAGGTGATGGTCTGCAACCGGCCCACCAGCGCGGCCGAACTCCAGCGCCGGGCCGTCGAGTTCACCGGGGACGGCGGGCTGCTCACCGTCGACGGCGCCAGCCGCGGCAACCTCTTCAGCGGCGGCGCCGACGAACAGGCCCTCGTGCTGTCCATCGCCACGCGCCGCCGCGGCCGCGAGAACCGCTCCCGAGCCGGTTACTTCGCCTACTTCTCCGACCCCGCCAACGCCGTCCGGACCGCCATGTCCTTCTTCGCGGAGGTCGGCCGGGAGATGGGCCAGTCAACCCGCGCCCTGATCAGGAAGCAGCGCCCGCGCGTCTCCCGCGGCGGCCTCTACCCCTTCGTCCGCGCCTTCGCGACCGTCGTCGAACGGGACGTCGTGGTCGCCGCCGTGATGGGCGACATGCTCGCCGGGCGCACCGCCGTCTACGCCGACCTGGTCGCGTACGACGAGGTGGCACACCACTCCGGGCCGACGAGCCGGGACGCCGAGAAGGTCCTGGAGCGCCTCGACCGCTCGCTCGCGCTGATCGTGAACGTCGCCGAGCACGCGCCGCGGCCGTACCGGATCGTCGTCCTCTCCGACCACGGGCAGAGCCCCGGCGAGACCTTCCGCGCCCGCTACGGGCTCGGCCTCGGCGAGCTGGTGCGGGCCGGCTGCGGGCTGCCCGTGCCGCGCAAGGCGCAGCGCACGCACAGCGGTGCCGAGGCGCGGGCCGCGGTGCGGGCGGCGCTGCGGCGGCCGGTCGAGGAGAAGCGCCCCGCCGGGCGCCGGTCCGAGCCGATGGTGCTGGCCTCGGGCAACCTCGGCCTGGTGTCCTTCCCGGACGTGCCGCACCGGATGAGCAAGGAGGAGATCGACGCCCGCCATCCGGCGCTGCTGACGACGCTGGCCAACCATCCCGGGATCGGCTTCCTGCTCGTCCGCAGCGAGGAGCACGGCGGGGTGGTGCTCGGCGCGTACGGCGCGGAGACCCCGGTCGCCGAACTCGACGACAAGACGGGGCCGTTGGAGGCGTTCGGGCCGGGTGCCGCGGACGCGGTGCGGCGCACGCACTCGTTCCCGCACACGGCCGACATCATGGTCAACTCCTTCCACGATCCCGCCGACGGCGAGGTGCTGGCCTTCGAGGAGCAGATCGGCTCGCACGGGGGGCTCGGCGGGGCGCAGGGCAGGCCGTTCCTGCTGTCGCCGGTGGTGTTCTCCGAGCCGGTCGAGGAGGGGCGGGAACTGGTCGGGGCGGAGCAGGTCCACCGTGTGCTGCGGCGGTGGCTGCGCGAGACGGACGGGCCACAGGTGCCGCTCGCGCGGAACCGGGCCGCCTGAAAATCGGCTGCGCCGACGGGGACGTACGCACACACTGTTCGAGTCGCAAACCTCTCGAACACCCCGAAGGAGCCGCTTCTTGCAGGCTGCCGTCAGCGTCACTCCCGCCCGCGTCCCCGAACTGCTTCTCGGCCTCGCCACCGTGCGGCCGGTCTTCATCTGGGGCGCCCCCGGCATCGGAAAGTCCTCCCTGGTGAGGGAGTTCGCGGAGTCCCTGGGGCTGGAGTGCGTGAGTCTGCTCGGTACTCAGCTCGCCCCCGAGGACCTCATCGGCGTCCCGCAGATCCGTGACGGGCGGTCGGTGTTCTGCCCGCCGGAGGCGATCGCCCGGGACGAGCCGTACTGCCTGTTCCTGGACGAGCTGAACGCGGCCACGCCGGATGTGCAGAAGGCCTTCTACTCGCTGATCCTCGACCGCCGTATCGGCAACTACGAGCTGCCCAAGGGCTCCATCGTCATCGGCGCCGGCAACCGCGCCACCGACAACGCGCTCGCCCGCCCCATCGCCTCCGCCCTCGTCAACCGCCTCGCCCACGTCCACCTGGAGGCCTCCGCCAAGGACTGGCTGACCTGGGCCGCGAACAACGACATCCACCCCTGGATCCTCGACCACCTCACCGACCGCCCCGACCACCTGTGGTCCAAGCCGCCCAAGACCGAGGAGCCCTTCTCCACGCCCCGCTCCTGGCACATGCTCTCCGACGCGCTGCACTCCTTCGGCCGCGACCTCGACGAGGAGACGCTGAAGGTCCTCGCGCACGGCACGCTGACGCCCCGGCACGCCACCGCGTTCTGCGGCTACGTCAAGATCGTGCGCAGCCGGTTCGGCATCGAGGCGATCATCAAGGGCGACGCCCGCTGGCCCAACCGCCCGGAGGACCGCGACCTGCTCTACTACCTCGCCGAGTCCTTCCGCGGCCGCCTGGTCAAGGAACTCCCGGTCAGCAAGGAGCACATGTCGGCGGGCGGCCGGCAGACCGCCTACCGCGCGAAGTCGCTGCTGGTCCAACTCGCCGAGATCTCCGTCGAGGTGGCCCAGACCGTGATCGCCTCCGACGCCGAGGGCAATCCCGTACTGCCGTCGTGGTTCCTGATCGAGGCCGCCCGGGACATGCCCCGGCTGGTGGAGGCGCGGCGGTGAGCGGCCGAAGCAAGGGCAAGGGGGAGAAGAAACGGGACCTGGCGGCGGAGGCGTTCGCCGAGGGCATGCGGCTGGTGAAGGCCAACCCGGCCCTGGCGGCGGTGGAGTTCTCCGTCTGCCGGCACGAGGAGTGCGAGTACGCGCCGCGCGACGGACTCGTGGTCGTCGACTCCGACGCCGACCTGCACGTCCACCCCAGCCGGCTCGCCGAACCGGCCGCCTGGGCCTGGGCGTTGGCGCATGCCGTCCTGCACCTGGGCTTCGGGCACGTCCCGGCGGCGAAGGGCGAGCGCACCCAGCCGGACCGCTACGACCTCGCCGCCCGCTGCGTCGTCGTCAACCGCTTCCTGCTCAATTTCACCATCGGCGAGACCCCCGAGCACCTCCCCGCCTCCTACCCCGACGGCGACGAGGAGCAACTCGCCGCGCGCTGGCGGCGCGACGGCCTCCCGCCCGTCTACGAGCACTGCGGCACGGCGGGCGCGGAACCCGACCAGCGGCTCCTGCGCTGGAACGGCTGGTACGGCGGACCCCCGGACCACCAGCTCGCGTTCGCCGCCGCGCTGACCCGGACCGTGTCCGCGGCGATGGACATGGCGGGCGGGCGACGGGACTCGCTCAGCGGCCAACTCGCCCCGCAGCGGCCCTGGCAGAAGGCGCTGAGCTGGTTCATCTCCTCCTACCCGCTGCTCGGCGGCATCGCGGCCGGCATCACGCTCGTCGCCGACGCCGAACTGGCCCGCGCGCACGGCATCTCCGTGGCCGCGGTGAACGCCGAGGCCGGCGAGATCTACATCAACCCGCTGCGGACCTTCGACGACGAGGAGTGGCGGTTCATCCTCGCCCACGAGATGCTGCACGCCGCCCTGCGCCACGGCGACCGCTGCGGCACCCGCGACCCCTACCTCTTCAACATCGCCTGCGACTACGTCATCAACGGCTGGCTGAACGAGATGCGGGTCGGCACCATGCCGGAGGGTCTTCTGTACGACCCCGGGCTCGCCGGCCTCTCCTCCGAGGAGGTCTACGACCGCATCGCCGGCGACCTGCGCCGGATGCGCCGGCTGGCCACCCTGCGCGGCAAGGGCGTCGGCGACGTGCTCGGCTTCCCGCTGGGGCCGCCCGGGGACTACGTCGACCTCGACGAGTTCTACCGGCGGGGCCTGTGCCAGGGCCTGGAACTGCACCAGGGGCAGGAGCGCGGCTTCCTGCCGGGCGGCCTGGTCGAGGAGATCCGCGCGCTCAGCCACCCGCCGCTGCCCTGGGACGCCCAACTCGCCCGCTGGTTCGACGAGTTCGTGCCCAGCCCGCAGCCGGTACGGACGTACGCGCGTCCCTCGCGCCGCCAGTCCGCCACGCCGGACATCCCGCGCGCGGGCCGCTGGTCCCCGCCCGAGGAGATCGCCCGCTGCACCTTCGGCGTCGTCCTGGACACCTCCGGCTCCATGGGCCACACCCTGCTCGGCAAGGCGCTGGGCGCCATCGCCTCCTACGCCGAGGCACGCGACGTACCGGCCGCGCGCGTGGTCTTCTGCGACGCGGCACCGCGCGACGCCGGGTACCTGCCGGTCACCGAGATCGCCGGGCGGGTACGGGTCCACGGGCGCGGCGGGACTGTCCTGCAGCCCGGCGTCGACCTCCTGCACCGCGCGGACGACTTCCCGCCGGGCGCGCCCGTCCTCGTGATCACCGACGGGTGGTGCGACGTGCTCCGGGTCCGCCGCGAGCACGCGTATCTGATCCCGGAGGGGGCCAGGCTGCCGTTCACCGCGCGTGGGCCGGTCTTCCGGGTGCGCTGAGCCGGAATGTGATCGGATGGGACCCCAAGGAACCTCCAGCATTCGGAAGGAAACACCGTGGCAACCACGCGCTCCGCACACACCGTCTGGGAAGGCAACCTGATCGAGGGCAGCGGTGTCGTCAACTTCGACTCCTCCGGTGCCATCGCGGCGCAGCCGGTCACCTGGGCCTCGCGCTCCCAGGAGGCGAACGGCAAGACCAGCCCCGAGGAGCTGATCGCCGCCGCGCACTCCAGCTGCTTCTCCATGGCCCTGTCGCACGCCCTGAACGGCGCCGGCACCCCGCCCACCAAGCTCGTCACCTCGGCCGACGTGAACTTCCAGCCGGGTGAGGGCATCACCGGCATCCACCTCACCGTCGAGGGCACGGTCCCCGGCATCGACGAGGAGACCTTCGTCGCCGCGGCCGAGGACGCCAAGAAGAACTGCCCGGTCAGCCAGGCCCTGACCGGCACGACGATCACCCTCTCGGCCAAGCTGGCCTGAATCCCGGGGGGGGGGCGCACACCCCCTGATGCCGCGCACCGCGCGTTCGGGTGCGCGGCATCCGCGTTTCCGGGTACACGGCATTGACAACAGCGCACTCAAGTTTTGTGCTGGAGTCTGGGAAGTGCCCTGGCGGAAGGGGACGGAGATGGCACGTGCGGTCGGGATCGATCTCGGGACCACGAACTCGGTGGTCGCCGTGCTGGAGGGCGGCGAACCCACCGTCGTCGCCAATGCGGAGGGGGCCAGGACCACACCGTCGGTCGTGGCCTTCGCCAAGAACGGGGAGGTGCTGGTCGGCGAGGTCGCCAAGCGGCAGGCCGTGACGAACGTGGAGCGGACGGCCCGCTCGGTGAAGCGGCACATGGGCGACGCGGGCTGGCGTTTCCCGGACCAGGGGGACATCGACGGCACCCGGTACCGGGCGCAGGAGCTGTCCGCGCGGGTGCTGCAGAAGCTGAAGCGGGACGCCGAGTCCTACCTCGGCGAGGACGTCACGGACGCGGTGATCACCGTACCGGCGTACTTCGACGACTCGCAGCGGCAGGCGACCAAGGAGGCCGGGGAGATCGCCGGCCTGAAGGTGCTCAGGATCATCAACGAGCCCACGGCCGCCGCGCTCGCCTACGGCCTCGACCGCGGCGAGGAGCAGACCGTGCTGGTCTTCGACCTCGGCGGCGGCACCTTCGACGTGTCCCTGCTGGAGATCGGCGACGGTGTCATCGAGGTCAAGGCCACCAACGGCGACACACATCTCGGCGGCGACGACTGGGACCAGCGGATCGTCGAGTTCCTGGTGAAGAAGTTCCAGGGGCAGTACGGCATCGACCTCGGCAAGGACAAGATGGCCCTGCAGCGGCTGCGCGAGGGTGCCGAGAAGGCCAAGATCGAGCTGTCGTCGTCCTCGGAGACGACGATCAACCTGCCCTACATCACCGCCTCCGCCGAGGGGCCGCTGCACCTCGACGAGAAGATGACCCGGGCCCAGTTCCAGGAGCTCACCGCCGATCTCCTCGACCGCTGCAAGACCCCCTTCCACCAGGCGGTCAAGGACGCCGGCATCAAGCTCTCGGCGGTCGACCACGTGATCCTCGTCGGCGGCTCCACGCGGATGCCGGCCGTCACCGACCTGGTCAAGGAGCTCACCGGCAAGGACCCGCACAAGGGCGTCAACCCGGACGAGGTCGTGGCCGTCGGCGCGGCCCTCCAGGCGGGCGTGATCCGCGGTGACGTGAAGGACGTGCTGCTGCTCGACGTCACCCCGCTGTCCCTGGGCATCGAGACCAAGGGCGGCATCATGACGAAGCTCATCGAACGCAACACGACGATCCCGACCCGGCGTTCGGAGATCTTCACGACGGCGACGGACAACCAGCCTTCCGTCGGCATCCAGGTGTATCAGGGTGAGCGTGAGATCGCCGCCTACAACAAGAAGTTGGGCGTCTTCGACCTGACCGGTCTGCCGCCCGCGCCGCGCGGGGTGCCGCAGATCGAGGTGGCCTTCGACATCGACGCGAACGGCATCATGCACGTGTCGGCGAAGGACCTCGCGACAGGGCGCGAGCAGAAGATGACCGTGACCGGCGGTTCCGCGCTGCCCAAGGACGACATCGACCGCATGATGCGGGAGGCCGAGCAGTACGCCGAGGAGGACCGGCAGCGCCGGGAGGCCGCCGAGACCCGCAACCAGGCCGAGCAACTCGTCTACCAGACCGAGAAGTTCATCCGCGACAACGAGGACCGCGTGCCGGCGGACACCAGGACGGAGGTGGAGGCGGCGGCCTCGGAGCTGAAGACCCTCCTGGAGCAGAACGCGGACACGAACGAACTCCGCACCGGCGTCGAGAAACTCGCCACCGTCAGCCAGAAGATGGGCCAGGCCATGTACGCGCAGGCCGACCAGCCCACGGCCGACACCGGCACCGGCACCGAGCAGCACACCTCACCGCAGGACGAGGAGGGCGTGGTCGACGCGGAGATCGTCGACGAGGACCGGGACGCGAAGGGCGGCGCCGCCTAGGCCCCGGTCTTCTCCCAGCCCCGCCGCTCCGGCCGCGGCCCCAGTTGCCTGGGGTCGCGGCTGCGGTACACCACGTACGGGCGGAACAGGTACTGCACCGGCGCGCTGAACATGTGGACCAGGCGGGTGTACGGGACCAGGGCGATCAGGGCCATGCCGATCACCGCGTGGATCTGGTACAGGACCGGCACGCCCTCCAGCAGGTCCGTCTTCGGCTGGAGGGTGAACAGGCTGCGGGCCCAAGGGGCGATGGACTCGCGGTAGTTGTAGCCGTCGCCGGAGGCATGGGTCAGCTTGGCGATCATGCCCATCGCGATCGCGGCCAGCAGGACGACGTACATCAGCTTGTCGTTGAGCGTGGTCGCGCGGAAGACCGGGGCCTTGGTGCGGCGCCGGTACACCAGCAGCAGGATGCCCGCGACCGCGAGGACACCCGCCGCCGTGCCGCCGTACAGCGAGAACAGGTGGTAGGTGTGCTCGCTGATCCCGATCTTGTCCGTCCAGGACATCGGGACGAACAGGCCCACGAGGTGGCCCGCCAGCACGAAGAGGATGCCGTAGTGGAAGGCGGGGGAGGCGATGTTGAGGAGCCTCGACTCGTAGACCTGGGACGAGCGGGTCGTCCAGCCGTACTTGTCGTAGCGGTAGCGCCAGACCAGGCCGGCGATCAGCAACGCGAGGGCGACGTACGGCAGGACGCCCCAGAGGAGTGTGGTCATGGGCGTGCTCCCGTACGGGCGGTCGGCAGCGCCGCGCACACGGCGTCCAGCACGGACGCGTACGGCGTGCCGAAGTCGGTGAGCCGGGACCGGAGTTGGTCGAGGCCGGCGCGGTGTTCGGTGAGCAGGTCCGTGTCTCCCGTGCGGGCCGTGAACTCCAGTACCGCGGGCAGGAAGTCGGGGAGCTCCTCGCCGCTGAACTCCAGCCCGGCGGCCCGGTACACGTCCTTGAAGCGGAGCAGCGACATGCCGCGCCGTCGGGTGTCGCCGTCCTGCCACCAGCTGAGGTAGAGGCTGTGCCGGTTCTTGAAGTCGAAGACCTGGACGTAGTGCGCGGCCAGTTCCTGGGGCGGGGTGAGGGCCGCATGGTCGACGAACTCCCGCAGCTGCGGGGCGGCTTCGCGCAGCAGCGGCAGCCGGGCGCGGAAGTCCTCGTCGGGGTAGGTCAGACAGAGCGCGGCAGCCTGGTACAGCACGGCGTCCGATGGCATCAGGCCTCCTCGGCGTCGGCGGGGTCGTCGGAGGTCTGCCGTCTGCGCAGCCCGTGGAAGTTCTCCACCGACACCAGCGGCAGGTGCTTGCGTCCCGAGTCCTGGCCGAAGGGTCCGTCGCCGCCCATGCCGGGCCCGCCCTCGTGGTCGAGGCTGCACCCCTCGGGCAGCGCGGACTCCTCCAGGCGTCGTGCGTCGCCGACGGCCGCGGTCGGAATCACGTACCGGTCCTCGTACTTGGCGATCGCCAGCAGCCGGTACATCGACTCGATCTCCTCGGGCTTCATGCCGACGGCGTCGGTGACCGAGGCGTCGGGTTCCTCGCCGAGGTTGATCGCGCGCATGTGGGCCCGCATCGCGGCCAGCTTCTCCAGCGAGGCCCGCACGGGCTCCGCGTCACCGGCGGTGAAGACCTCCGCCAGGTATTCGAGGGGGATGCGGAGGGTGTCGATCGCCCCGAAGAGGTTGCCGGCGTCCTCGCCGTCGTGGCCCGTCTCCGTCAGCGCGTCCACCACCGGCGACAGCGGCGGGATGTACCAGACCATCGGCATGGTGCGGTACTCGGGATGCAGCGGAAGCGCCACCCTGTACTTGCTGATCAGCGCGTGCACGGGCGAGCGGCGGGCCGCCTCCACCCAGTCGTGCGGGATCCCCGCCGCCTCGGCCGCCCGCTGCACCTCACGGTCCTCCGGGTCGAGGAACACCCCCAACTGGGCTTCGTACAGCGCCTTCTCGTCCTGGACGGAGGCCGCCGCGGCCACCTTGTCGGCGTCGTACAGCACGACCCCGAGATAGCGCAGCCGCCCGACACAGGTCTCCGAGCAGACCGTCGGCAGCCCCACCTCGACCCGCGGATAGCACATGGTGCACTTCTCCGCCTTGCCGGTGCTGTGGTTGAAGTACACCTTCTTGTACGGGCATCCCGTCACGCACATCCGCCAGCCCCGGCAGTGGTCCTGGTCGACCAGCACGATGCCGTCCTCGGCCCGCTTGTACATCGCGCCGGACGGACACGACGCCACGCAGGCCGGGTTGAGGCAGTGCTCGCAGATGCGCGGCAGATAGAACATGAAGGTCTGCTCGAACTCGAACCTCACCTTGTCCGAGGCCTGTTGGCGGGTGCGCTCGACGATGGGGTCGAGGTCGCCGTAGGCGGGGGCGCCCGCGAGGTTGTCGTCCCAGTTCGAGGACCACTCGATCTTCATCGGCTTGCCGTCGAGCTGGGAGATCGGGCGGGCGACCGGGTAGTCGTCGCCGAGCGGGGCGTCGGTGAGGTTCTTGTAGTCGTAGGTCCAGGGCTCGTAGTAGTCCTTGATCTCCGGCAGTTTGGGATTGGAGAAGATCCCGGCGAGCTTGTGCAGGCGGCCGCCCGCCTTGAGCTTCAGGGCGCCCCGCTTGTTGAGCTCCCAGCCTCCGCGCCATTTCTCCTGGTCCTCGTAGCGGCGCGGATAGCCCTGGCCGGGGCGGGTCTCGACGTTGTTGAACCAGACGTACTCCATGCCCTGCCGGTTGGTCCACGCCTGCTTGCAGGTCACCGAGCAGGTGTGGCAGCCGATGCACTTGTCGAGGTTCATGACCATCGCGATCTGAGCCATCACTCGCATCTCAGTACTCGACCTCCTGGCTGCGGCGGCGGATGACCGTCACCTCGTCGCGCTGGTTGCCCGTCGGGCCCAGGTAGTTGAAGGCCCAGCTCAACTGGGCGTAGCCGCCGACGAGATGGGACGGTTTGAGGATCAGGCGGGTGAGCGAGTTGTGGATGCCGCCGCGTTTTCCGGTGGTCTCGGCCTTGGGGACGTTGACCGTGCGCTCCTGGGCGTGGTGCATGTAGACCGTGCCGGACGGCATCCGGTGCGAGACGACCGCGCGGGCCACGACCACGCCGTTGCGGTTGACCGCCTCGACCCAGTCGTTGTCGGCCACGCCGATCGCCTCGGCGTCCTGCGGGGACATCCAGATGTTCTGGCCGCCGCGGGAGAGGGCGAGCATGAACAGGTTGTCCTGGTACTCGGAGTGGATGGACCACTTGTTGTGCGGGGTGAGGTAACGGACCGTCACCTCCCGCTGCCCGTCCGGTCCGAGCCGCGGTTCGCCGAACAGCCGGTGCATGTCGAGCGGCGGCCGGTAGACGGGCAGCGCCTCGCCCAGCTCGTGGATCCAGTCGTGGTCGAGGAAGAAGTGCTGGCGGCCGGTGAGGGTGTGCCAGGGCTTCAGATGCTCGGTGTTGAGCGTGAAGGCGGTGTAGCGGCGGCCACCGGACTCGCTGCCCGACCACTCCGGCGAGGTGATCACCGGGACGGGCGCCGCCTGGGTGTCGGCGTACGTGATCCGCTTGCCCTCGTGCTCGGCCGCCAGGTGCGCCATCGCCTGCCCGGTGCGCTCCTCCAGGGTGTGGAAGCCCTGGGTGGCGAGCCGGCCGTTGGTGGTGCCGGACAGGGCGAGGATGGTGTTCGCCGCCTTCACGGCCGTGTCCAGGGAGGGGCGGCCCTGATATCCGGTGCCGTTCAACTGCCTTAGATGCGCGACCTCTTGGTCCGGCTTGAGGGCGATTCCCTTGGCTGGCAGGCCGAGTTGCTCGACCAGCGGACCCAGGGCCGTGAACTTGGCGCCGATCGCTGTGTAGTCCCGCTCCACGACCACCAGGTTCGGCATCGTCTTCCCCGGCACCGCCTCGCACTCGCCGCGCTTCCAGTCCAGGACCACTCCGCCCGGCTGGGCGATCTCGCCCGGGGTGTCGTGCTGGAGCGGGGCCGCCACCAGGTCCCTACGCACGCCGAGATGGTCGACGGCCAGCTCGCTCAGCCGTTCCGCCAGTGCCTTGAAGGCGTCGAAGTCGGTGCGCGCCTGCCACGGCGGATCCACGGCCGGTGTGAAGGAGTGCACGTAGGGGTGCATGTCGGTGGACGACAGGTCGTGCTTCTCGTACCAGGTGGCGGCCGGCAGGACGACGTCCGACAGCAGCGTGGACGAGGTCTGCCGGAAGTCCAGCGACAGCAGCAGGTCGAGCTTGCCCTGGGGCGCCTCGTCCCGCCAGGTCACGTCACGGGGCCGCTCGTCGGGGGAGGCCTCCTCCGCGCTCAACGACGAGTGCGTGCCCAGCAGATGCTTCGTGAAGTACTCGGCGCCCTTCGCCGACGAGCCGAGCAGGTTGGCCCGCCACAGCGTCAGCACACGCGGCCAGTTCTCCGGCGCGTCCGGGTCCTCGCACGCGAACTTCAGCGTCCCGGCGCGCAGTTCGGCCACCGCCTTCGCCACCGGATCGCCGAAGGCCTCGCCCAGCTCCAGCGGATTGCGGTCGAAGGTCGGATACGACGGCATCCAGCCCGAACGGGCCGACAGCGCAAGGCAGTCGGCGCCCGTCATCCCCTTGAACCGGCCGTCCCCGAGCGGCGAGGCCAGTACCTCGGCCGTGAACCGGTCGTAGCGCCACTGGTCGGTGTTGAGGAACCAGTACGCGGCGCCGATCATCTGCCGCGGCGGACGCGACCAGTCCGACCCGGCCGCCAGCGTCGCCCACCCCGTCACCGGCCGGCACTTCTCCTGGCCGACGTAGTGCGCCCAGCCGCCGCCGTTGCGCCCCTGGCAGCCGGTGAGCTGGAGCAGGGCCAGGAAGGAACGGTAGATCGTCTCGGAGTGGAACCAGTGGTTGGTGCCCGCGCCCATCAGGATCATGCAACGGCCCTTGGACC
Source organism: Streptomyces cylindrosporus (assembly GCF_022698165.1). GTDB lineage: Bacteria > Actinomycetota > Actinomycetes > Streptomycetales > Streptomycetaceae > Streptomyces > Streptomyces cylindrosporus. The sequence continues at coordinate 752,882 of NZ_JALDAY010000002.1, read as the reverse complement.
GCTCGGCCGTCCGCGCGAACTCCCGGGCGATCTTGACGCACTTGGCCGCCGGGACGCTGGTGTGAGTCTCCTGCCAGGCCGGTGTGCCGGGCGCCGACGCGTCCTCGTAGGAGGCGGGCCAGCTGCCCGGGAGGCCGGGGCGGGTGACCCCGTACTGGGCGAGGAGCAGGTCGAAGACGGTCGTCACCAGCGGGCCGCCTCTGCCGCCCAGCCGGGTCGCCGGAACACCGCGCCGGACCACGTCCCCGCGACCCTGTCCGTGCTCGCCGCCCTCGGTGTCGAAGCGGGGGAGCAGCACCTCGACCGGGCCGGACGCCTCATGGCCGTACAGGGTCAACTGCGGGTCGATCGGGCCGAGTTCGAGGTTCCAGCGGCCCTTGCCGGAGTCGGTCCAGCGAAAGCCCAGGGAGCCGTTCGGGACGACCGCGCGACCGCTCGCGCCGTCCAGCACGACCGTCTTCCACTCGGCGCCCTCGCCGCTCTGGCCCAGGTCGGTGGCGCGCAGGAACTTCGACGGGACGTGGGCGCCGTCCTTCTCGGTGAGGGTGACCAGGAAGGGCAGGTCGGTGAACTTCCGTACGTAGTCCGCGAAGAACGGTGTCTCGCGGTCGACGAAGAACTCCTTGAGGATCACATGCCCCATCGCCAGGGCCAGCGCGCCGTCCGTGCCGGGGTGCGGGTGCAGCCACTCGTCGGCGAACTTGGCGTTGTCCGCGTAGTCGGGGGCGACCACCACCACCTTCTGGCCGCGGTAGCGGGCCTCCGCCATCCAGTGGGCGTCCGGCGTGCGGGTCACCGGGACGTTCGAGCCCCACATCATCAGATAGGCCGCGTCCCACCAGTCGCCCGACTCCGGAACGTCGGTCTGGTCGCCGAACACCTGCGGGGAGGCCACGGGAAGGTCGGCGTACCAGTCGTAGAAGGAGAGCATGGGCGCGCCGATCAGCGAGTGGAAACGCGCTCCGGCCGCGTGCGACACCATCGACATCGCCGGGATCGGGGAGAAGCCGGCGATGCGGTCGGGGCCGTACGCCTTGATGGTGTGGACGTGGGCGGCGGCGACGATCTCGACCGCCTCGTCCCAACTCGCCCGCACCAGGCCGCCCTTGCCGCGGGCCTGCTGGTAACGGCGGCGGCGCTCGGGGTCGTTCTGGATGTCGGCCCAGGCGAGCACCGGGTCCGACAGCCGCTGTCTGGCCTCGCGGTACAGCTCCAGCAGGACGCCGCGGACGTAGGGGTAGCGCACCCGGGTGGGGGAGTACGTGTACCAGGAGAAGGCGGCGCCCCGGGGGCAGCCGCGCGGCTCGTACTCGGGGCGGTCCGGGCCGACGCTGGGATAGTCGGTCTGCTGGGTCTCCCAGGTGATGATGCCGTCCTTGACGTACACCTTCCAGCGGCAGGAACCCGTGCAGTTCACGCCGTGCGTGGAGTTCACGACCTTGTCGTGGCTCCAGCGGTCCCGGTAGAAGGCATCCGCCTCGCGCCCGCCGACCTTCCCGATGCTGTGCAGGTCGGGGGCCACCGTGCCGGAACGGAAGAACCTGCCGGCGCGCAGCAGCGCCGCTCCGGGTTCGGTCGGCGGTATCCGCGTGTCGGTCACGTGCCTCGCTCCCTTGCTCACCCTTTGCCCCGACGCTAGGGGTGAGCAGGGGAAGGCACCTGTTCAGGCGGCCGTACGGGTGGTGTCAGGCCTTGCGGGCGACCCCCGCGTACACCGGCACGACACCCTCCGCCTGCACCGCCACGTCCTCCGGCTCCGGACGCCAGCCCGTCACCGGGATCACACCGGGGCCGAGCAGCTCCAGGCCCGTGAAGAAGCGCTGGAACTCGGCGATCGTGCGGGGGAAGAAGGGCGTGCCGCCGGCCCGGAAGGCGCCCGCCGCCTTGGCGATGGCCTCCGGATTGAGGTCGGGCGTGACCTGCGACAGGATCAGGTAACTGCCCGGGGCGAGCACGTCGACGTACCGCCTGACCAGGCCGTACACATCGTCCTCCACGTCGCCCAGGTAGTGCGTGAGCGCGACGAGGGAGAGCGAGACCGGCTGCTCGAAGTCCAGGGACTCGCCGGCCAGCCGCAGGATGGTGTCGACGTCCCGCACATCCGCGTGCACGTAGTCCGTGCTGCCGTCGGCGGACCCGCGCAGCAGCGCCTGGGCGTGCCGCAGCACGATCGGGTCGTTGTCGGCGTAGACCACCCTGGCCTCCGGAGCCACCCCCTGCGCCACCTGGTGCAGATTGGGCTCGGTGGGTATGCCCGTGCCGATGTCCAGGAACTGACGGATCCCCGCCTCGGCGACCGTGCGCACGGCCCGCTGCATGAACCGCCGGTTGCCCCGCGCCCCGCGCACCGCGGTGTCGTCCAGGGAGAGGATCTTCCGGGCCAGCTCCTCGTCCACCGGGTAGTTGTCCTTGCCGCCCAGCCACCAGTCGTAGACGCGCGCCGGGTGGGGCCGGCTGGTGTCGATCTGCGGTGCGGCGTCGGATCCGGTCATGCGTGTCTTCCCCTCCAGATGGACAAGGTGCGGTGCCTGGCTCAGAAGTCCTCGCGGTACTCCCGCAGGATCTTCTTCGTGCGCTGGGCCGACGCGGCCCGCGCCGTCATGTGGTCGAGGACCTCCAGATGCGCGGAGACCTCCGTGCGCGAGTCGAGGTACAGCGCCCCGGTCAGGTACTCGGTGAAGACCATGTCGGGCAGTTCCGGCTCGGCGAAGCGGAACAGCGTGAAGGGCGCGTACGTCCCCGGGTGCGGGCCGTCCTTGAACTCGGCGACCTGAAGTGTGACCCGGTCCCGCTCGGCGAAGTCCAGCAGCTTGTCCAGCTGCTCCCGCATCACCTCGCCGCGGATGCTCACCGGCCGCTTCAGCACCGTCTCGTCCATGATCACCCAGAGGTGGGGCGGGTCCGGGCGCTCCAGCAGCGACTGCCGGGCCATCCGCAGCGAGACATGGCGCTCGATGAGGTCCGGGCCGGCCTGCCCGATCGTGCCCGCTTCCAGCACCGCACGCGCGTACTCCTCGGTCTGGAGCAGCCCGGGCACGAAGTGCGGCTCGTACGAGCGGACCAGCCGGGCGGCGCCCTCCAGGCTGACGTACAGGCTGAACCAGTCCGGCAGCACGTCGTGGAAGCGCTGCCACCAGCCCGGCTGGTTCGCCTCCTCGGCCAGCGTGACGAACGCGGCCGCCTCGTCCTCCTGGACGCCGTAGGTCTCCAGGAGCACCTGGACGTACGGGATCTTCAGCGAGACCTCGGCCATCTCCATGCGCCGCACGGTCGCCGGGGCGACCCGCAGTACGCGGGCGGCCTCCTCGCGCTTGAGGCCGGCGGCCTCCCGCAGCTCCTGCAACCGCTTGCCCAGCACCACCTGGCCCACGGTGGGCGCGGGCCGCCGCTCACTCACGTGCCCGCCTCCCCTGGGTTCCAAGTCTGCGCGAAGCAGTGTGTCATGTTCCGCTGTCAGTCTCACGGGGTCGAGGGTGAGGCGCTCGCCACGTGTTCCGAACGGCTCAGGGAAGCAGTGACCGCAGGTACTTGACCGTCGCAGGGTCGGCCGGGAGGAAGGTCTCGATCGCCAGCTCGGCGACCGTCACATCCATCGGGGTGTTGAAGGTGGAGATGGAGGAGATGAAGGAGAGCGTGCGGCCCTCGTGGTCGATGCGCATCGGGAGGGCGAAGTGCGGCGCCGGCTCGGCCGGTTCGTCGTCCACGGCCGAATCCGGTACGGGGTACGCGGCGACCTCCTCGTACAACTTCCGCAGTGGCGCGGAGCGTTGGAGGGCGATCTGGCGTTCCATCTGGTGCAGGAGGTGGCCGCGCCATGCGCGCAGGTTGCGGATGCGGGGGGCCAGGCCCTCCGGGTGCAGGGTCAACCGCATGGCGTTCAGGGGCGGTTGCAGCAGGTGCTCCGGGATGCCGTCCAGCAGCATCGCGATGCCCCGGTTCGCGGCCACCACGTCGTACGTCGCGTCGACCACCAGGGCCGGGTAGGGCTCGTAACCCTGGATCAGACGCTCGATGCCCTCGCGCAGGGCGTCCAGCGCCGGGTCGTCGAGCGGGGTCTCCGGGTAGTGCGGGGCGTAACCGGCCGCCAGCAGCAGGGAGTTGCGCTCGCGCACCGGGACGTCCAGGTGCTCGGCCAGCCTCAGCACCATCTCCTCGCTCGGCCGGGACCGGCCCGTCTCGATGAAGCTGATGTGCCGGGCCGAGGAGTCCGCCCGCAGCGCCAACTCCAGCTGGCTGACCCGCCGTTGCTCCCGCCACGCCCGCAGCAGCGGGCCGACGCCCTGGCCGGCGGGAGTGGTGGCGGGGGCGGTTTCGGGGGTCGCGGCGGTGGTCATACGTACGACGGTAGTCGAGGAGCGCACGTGCCGTGGAGTACGCGGGAGGGCGGCCCGGGCGTCCGCCCCGCCCGTACTGACCTGGGCCGACGCGGCGCGGCTGTGGCAGCCTGGAGATGTACCCGACATCCAGGAAGGAGCGAGGCCATGCCCGTCGAACCCCTGTCGCAGAAGGAGATCGAGGACCGGCTCGCGGAGCTGCCGGGCTGGTCCGTCGACGACGGCCGCCTCACCCGCACCTACCGCCTCGGCTCGCACTTCGCCGCGACCGCGATGGTCGTGCACATCGCCCAGGTCCAGGAGGAGCTCGACCACCACTCCGACCTCACCCTCGGCTACAACACGATCGCCCTGTCCGTGCACACCCACAGCGCGGGCGGCGCCCTGACCACGAAGGACTTCGAGCTCGCCCAGCGGGTGACGGAGCTCGCACAGGGGCACGGGGCACACTGACGCGCGTGCTCGACTACGACAAGGAAGCCGCCGGGTACGACGCCACACGCGGCGGCGAACCCAGGGCCGAGGCGGCCACCGACGCCGTGCTCGGCCTCCTCCCGGCCGGCACCGCCCGCCTCCTCGACGTGGGCTGCGGCACCGGCATCGTCACCCGGCGGCTCGCGGCCGGGCTCCCCGCCGCCCGGGTGACGGGCGCCGACCTGACGTACGGCATGGCCCGGATGGCCGGCGCCCGGCTGCCCGGCGCGATCGTCCTCGCCGACAGCCGCGCCCTGCCCTTCCCGGACGCGGCCTTCGACGCCGTGACCAGCATCTGGCTGCTGCACCTCCTCGACGACCCCGAGGACGTACGGGCCGCGGTCGCCGAGTGCGCCCGCGTCCTGAAGCCCGGCGGCACGTATGTCACCACCGTCGACAAGGCCGCCGCGCACGACGTGGGCAGCGACATCGACGCCGTCCTCGCCGCACGCCCGCGCCGCCCGGCCCCCGACGCCGCGCCACTGGTGGAGGCGTACGCGGCCGCGCACCGGCTGCACCCCGCCGGGCAGGCCCGCTTCCCGGGCCGGGGCCAGGGCCGCAGCCCCCGGCGCACCCTGGCCGACCTGCGCCGCGGCTGGTTCACCCGGCTGCCGCCCGGCGACCCGCGGACCGAACGCTTCGCCGAGCGCCTCGCGGCCCTGCCCGACCAGGAACGGCCGCGCCCCGACCCGGAGTTCACACTGCGGGCCTTCAGGAAGTCGTCGGCCGGCTGAAGTCCATCGTCCAGTTGGTGACCCAGCTCCGCCCGCCGTCGACCGAGAACGCCTGCTCCCAGTGGGCCGAGGTCGGCGACATGCCCGACCAGACGAACCGCACCCGTACGTCCTTCCCGTCGTGTGTGTCGTCGCCGTGGAACTCCCCGCGGTCGCCGTCGAAACGGCCGGTCACCGGCGGGAAGAGCGTGCCGGTCCGGCTCGCGGCCCAGTTCAGCGACCACTGCCGGGTCTGCTGGTCGAACAGCCGCAGGGTCGCGCCCTTCGCACCCAGATACGGCATGTCGATCTCGTCGACGTTCGCCGCCCCGTCGAACAAGGGCCAGCAGCGGCTCGTCGCCGGGAACTCCACCCAGTCGCTGTCCGGGTCCAGGAAGTCGGTCCGGCGGTGGTTCGTGACCTCCCACTCGCCGTGGAAGAAGTCGAAGTCGTGCGGGCTGCTCATGAGCGGTCTCCAGTGGTTCCTGCGGGCAGGGAGTCGGACAGGTAGGCCTCGATGTCCGGGACGTCGGGCGCGAGCATGTGCCGCACCCAGGCGTCCCGCTCGTGCAGGACCGGCGGCAGCTCGAAGACACAGCCGATCCAGGGGGCCTGCGGCCTGACGAAGTGGGTCGGGTCCGCGTCCGGGCAGCCGAGCACCGGCTGGCCCGCCGCCGCGTTGCCGTAGTGCAGGACGTTGTCCCAGACCCAGCTGTAGGCGTTGATGTACGCGCCGTCGTCGTTTCCCCGGTGAACGACGACGAACGTCGCGGGCGGAGTGCCGTCGGGCTCCGGCAGCAGCTCCGGGAGGATCGCGTACGCCGCCTTCTCGACGTCCGGTGCGATGCCGGAGGGGTCGGCGGTTACGTGGTAGCGCTTGATCCGCCGGCCGGCCACCTCGATCGGCGGCAGTACGGTCAGCAGTTTCTCCGTGAAGGCCATGAGCCGAAGCTAGGACCGCTTCACTGACACCTTCTGTCAGTGGAGTCTGGAATTCTGGAGGGGTGAGGTCCAGCCGTCTCGTCTCGATCCTGCTCCTGCTCCAGACCCGGGGCCGGATGACCGCCGCCCAGCTCGCCGAGGAGCTGGAGGTCTCGGTGCGCACGGTGTACCGGGACGTCGAGGCCCTGAGCGCGGCGGGCGTCCCGCTGTACGGCGACGCGGGCCACGCCGGCGGCTACCGGCTGCTGGACGGCTACCGCACCCGGCTGACCGGCCTCACCGCCGACGAGGCCGAGGCACTCTTCCTCGCCGGCGCCCCCGGCCCCGCCGCCGAGCTCGGCCTCGGCTCCGTGCTGGCCGCCGCCCAGCTCAAGGTCCGCGCCGCCCTGCCGCCGGAGCTGCGCGCCCACGCGGACCGGATCAGCGGCCGCTTCCACCTGGACGCGCCCGGCTGGTACGCGGACGCCGAGGAGGCGCCGTACCTCCCGGCGGTGGCCGACGCGGTGTGGAACGGCCGGGTGCTGCACGTCCTGTACCGCCGCTGGGCCGAACCCACCGATGTGGAGCGCCGGTTGGAGCCGTACGGACTGGTGTTGAAGGCGGGCCGCTGGTATGTCGTCGCCGGTCCAGGACCGCGCACCTTCCGCGTCGACCAGATCCTCGAACTCGCCGTCTGTGACGAGGAGTTCGCCCGCCCCGACGACTTCGACCTGGCCGCGTACTGGGCGGCGTATCAGCGGGACTTCCACGACCGGCTCTACCAGGGCGAGGCGGTCGTCCGCCTGGCGCCGGGCGTGCGGCTGCCGAGGGCAGTCGAGGGCCGTACGGACGAGGACGGCTGGACCGTGGCCACCGTCCCCATCGAGTCCGTCGAGCGCGCACACGGCGAATTCCTGCGCCTGGGCGCCGACATCGAGGTGCTGGAGCCGCCCGAGCTGCGCTCCCACATCGCCGCGACCGTCTCCGAACTGGCCGGAAGATACGCCAAGTTGGCGCAAAGGCGGGGCAACGAGGGGGCGGACGGCGGCGACTGAGGGGGCGGAACCCGTCCGTCCTCACTGGAGGTTCGTCACGTGCAGCACCCGCACAGGCACCGCAGACGCCGAGCCCTCCTCTCAGCAGTGACCTCGGCCGCGGCCCTGGTCGCCGCCGGGCTCACCGCACTGGCCACCACCGGCACCGCTCAGGCCGCCACCGCCCGCCAGGTCGAGAAGCTCGACCGGGGCCTGGTCAGCGTCCACACCGACAGCGGCAACCTGGTCAGCTGGCGCTGGCTCGGCACCGACCCGAACGACGTCTCCTTCAACGTCTACCGGGCCGGTACGAAGGTCAACTCCACCCCGATCACCGGCTCCACGAACTTCTTCCACTCCGGCGCCCCCGCCCAGGCCGACTACACGGTCCGCGCGATCGTGGGCGGAGTCGAACAGGCCGACTCGGAACACGCGATCCAGTTCCGCACCGGCTACAAGGACGTGCCCATCACCCCGCCCGCCGGCGGCACGACCCCCGACGGAGTCGCCTACACCTACGAGGCGAACGACGCCTCCGTCGGCGACCTCGACGGCGACGGCCAACTGGACTTCGTCCTCAAGTGGCAGCCGACGAACGCCAAGGACAACTCCCAGTCCGGCTACACCGGAAACACCGTCATCGACGGCATCAAGCTCGACGGCACCCGCCTGTGGCGCATCGACCTGGGCCGCAACATCCGCTCCGGCGCGCACTACACGCAGTTCCAGGTGTACGACTACGACGGCGACGGCAAGGCCGAGGTCGCGATGAAGACGGCCGACGGCACGGTCGACGGCACCGGCACGGTGATCGGCAGCTCCTCCGCCGACTACCGCAACTCGTCGGGGTACGTCCTGTCCGGCCCGGAGTACCTGACGATGTTCAACGGCCAGACCGGCAAGGCGATGGGGACCGTCGACTACGTCCCGGCGCGCGGCACGGTCTCGTCCTGGGGCGACTCGTACGGCAACCGGGTCGACCGCTTCCTCGCCGGGACGGCGTACCTCGACGGCTCCCGCCCCTCCCTCGTCATGGCCCGCGGCTACTACACCCGTACGGTGATCGCGGCCTGGGACTGGCGGGGCGGCGCCTTCACCCGCCGCTGGACCTTCGACACCAACTCCTCGACCAACTCCGGGAAGGGATACGACGGCCAGGGCAACCACCAGCTGTCGGTGGCCGACGTGGACGGGGACGGCAAGGACGAGATCGTGTACGGCTCGATGGCCGTGGACGACAACGGCAACGGGCTGTGGACCACGAAGAACGGCCACGGCGACGCGATGCACGTCGGCGATCTGGACCCCTCCCGGGCGGGCCTGGAGGAGTTCAAGGTCGACGAGGACGGCTCCAAGCCCTCCTCCTGGATGGCGGACGCGAGGACGGGCCAGATCCTCTGGTCCACCCCGGCCAACGGCGACAACGGCCGGGGCGTCGCGGGCGACATCTGGGCGGGCAGCGCGGGCGCCGAGTCCTGGTCCTCGCACGCGGACGGCGTCCGCAACCCGCAGGGCACGGTCGTCGCCTCCCGCAAGCCGTCCAGCATCAACTTCCTGTCCTGGTGGGACGCCGACCCGGTCCGAGAACTCCTCGACGACACCCACATCGACAAGTACGGCACGTCCGCCGACACCCGCCTGCTGACCGGCTCGGGCGTCCACTCCAACAACAGCACCAAGGCCACGCCGTCCCTCTCCGGGGACATCCTGGGCGACTGGCGCGAGGAGGTGGTCTGGCCGACGGCCGACAACACGGCCCTGCGCATCTACTCCACGCCGTACGAAACGACGACGAGGATCACGACGCTCCTCCACGACACCCAGTACCGCACGGCCCTGGCCTGGCAGAACACCGCCTACAACCAGCCCCCGCACCCGAGCTTTTTCATCGGCGACGGGATGCCGACGGCACCGCGGCCGACGATATACACGCCGTGAAGGAGAGCGGGGACGCGCTCGCGCGAAGAGCGCGTCCCCGTCCGACTAGCTGAACCCTCCGGTGAAGTCGCTGTTGAGCTGGGCGGAGCAGATGTTGTAGCCGCCCTGGGCCCGGCCGGTCTTGGTCTTCCCGTCGATGGTGACGGAGCAGTGGACGTCGCCGCCGCCCATGAGCTGGGCCGTCACCTGGTAGTAGAGGGCGTCGTCCTTGACGGTCAGGGTCTTCGTCATCGGCAGGCGGCTGCCCTGCAGGTTGGTGCCGTCGTTGCCGTAGGTGATCTCCACCCCGGAGGGGGCCGAGCCCCACACCTTGAACACCGCCTTGCCCTCGGGGGCGGTGTCGGCGGTGTCCTTCTCGGCCTCCGACTTGGCCGTGACCGTGACGGTGGGTCCCGGCTCGGCGGCGGACTCCTGGCTGTCGCCGCCGTTCCCGGCCGACCCGATGCCGATCCCGACGAGGAGGACCACCGCGGCAACGGGAAGGAGCACCCGTTTGCGCGCCCACGCCGGTCTGGAAACCGGCGGGACGGGCGGCGGCCCGAATCTGGGCGGAGATGGTGGACCGTATCCGGCGTGAGAAGGGTGTGCGCTGGTCGGGCGCACACCCTTCGGTCAGGCCGTCGTGCAGGATTGATCGCCCAGCTTGAACGCGGTCGGTTTCGTGTTCGCCCCCGACCAGCTCCCCGTGAAGCCGAAGCCCACGGAGGAGCCTGCCGCCACGGTGGCGTTCCAGGTCACGTTCTTCGCGGTCACCGCCGTGCCCGATTGGGTGTAGTCGGCGTTCCAGAGTTGGGTGATCTTCTGGCCGTCCGCGAAGGACCAGCCAAGTGACCAGCCATTCCACGCGGTTGAGCCGGTGTTGCTGAGCTGCACGTCCGCCTGGAAGCCGCCCGACCACTGGTTGGTGATCTTGTACGTCACCGTGCAGGCGCCCGTGGGCGTCGGGTCCGTGCCGCCGCCACCGCCGTCGCCGCCTCCGCTGGTGTCGGAGGTGTCGCCGTAGATGACACCCCGGCCGTTGGTCGAGACGTACACCCGGCCGTAGACCCGCGGGTCACCCGTGATCGCCGCGCCCGTCCAACCCCACTGGTGGGCATCGTCGTTGACGCGGGTCCAGGTCGCGCCCTTGTCGGTCGAGCGGAAGATCCCGCGTACGCCGCCGATCTTCGCGCTGGTGTAGAGCGTCTGGTACGAGGCCCCCGTCGCCGCCTTGCCGAAGCCGATCGTGTCGGCCTGCTCGACGTTCGAGAGCTTGGTGAAGGTCGAGCCGGAGTCGGTGGAGTGCCACAGGCCGTACGCACCGTCCGTGGCCCCGCCCGCGAGCCACACATCCCCCTTCGTGCCGGGCAGCGCCTTGAAGCGCACGCTGTCACCGGACGGGAGCCCGGTCGCCGAGGACGCCGCGAAGGTCGCGCCGCCGTCCGAACTGACGTAGAACTTCCCCGACTTGAAGCCGTAGAAGGTCTTGGGGTCGACCCTGTCCGACTCCACGATCGCGCCGGACGGGATACCGCTCGACGCCGACCACGACGAACCGAAGCCCGTCGCGTACTGCACCCCGGTACCGGCCGGGCTCCACACGAAGCGGCTGCCGTCCGACGCCGCCGCCACCGTCCCGCCGCCGCTGACACCCGAAGGATCCGTCCCCGCGAACCAGTTCGCGCCGTTGTCCGTCGAGAACGCGATGTGCGGGCCGGAGTCCAGATCGCCCACCCGTACCACCGTGTTGGGGTTCGACTCGGCGAAGTCCAGGCTCGTGGTCGTCGTGAAGGTCGGCGAAGTGAACAACATCGACGGGACCTTGGTGAGGTCCGTGTGCCGGAAGCCGCCGATGTCACCGAGGGCGCTGAGCAGCGGGGCGCCGCTCGGCGGGGACGCCAAATCGTTGACCGCCGTCTCCTCCAGGCCCTGCACCATGGGCTTCACGGTGAACTGGCCCCCGCTGTCCCACTTGGTGAGGTCCTCGGTGCCGTACAGCGTCGCCCCCGTCCCGTACATCATCCGGTCGGAGTTGAACGGGTCGATCTCCAGCGACTCCGTCATCCACCCCAGTTTCGGGGTCTGTTCGGGCGGTGACGGGTTCGCGCCGAAGGTCAGCCAGGGCGTGGCCGAGACGTCGATCGTGTAGCGGTTCGAGCGGTTGGGGTACGACGTGTAGTCCCAGGCCTTCGTCCAGGTTCCGCCGCTGTCCGTGGAGCGGAAGATCTGGGTGTCCGGCCACCAGGAGCTGTACGCCGTCGCCATGACCGTGCCCGGGTGCTGCCGGTCGACGGTCAGACCGCTGAAGCCGTAGTAGGTGTCGGCCTCCGCCACCGGGCTGATGTTCGTCCAGGTGCCGGTCGCCGTCGCGTACCGCCACAGCTGCCCCTTGCCGCCGTCGTACGGGCCGCCCTTGTCGCTGTAAGCGAGGTAGAGGTAACCGTTCTTGGCGTCCAACACCCCTTTGTGGGCGAGGTATCCGGTCGGCTGACCGGCCAGCCGCGTCCAGGTCGCGCCCGCGTCCGTCGACCGGTACACCGCGTTGTCCTTGTCGGCGACCCCGACGTAGATGGTCTTCGTGGCACCGCCCGAGGTCCCGCCGGCCTCGTCGAAGGTGACCCAGACGATCCCCTGGTTGTCACTCGCGTATCCGCTCGTGTCGGTCGGATCCTGCACGTAGTTGCCGACGTCGGGGAAGTTCGCCACCTGCGACCAGGTGACCCCGGAGTCCGTCGACCGCCACAGTCCCTTCCCGCTCGGCGCGCCCAGATACAGCACGCTGTCCTTGTTCGGGTCGATCGCCAGCCGCTCGCCCATGCCCCGCCCGGGCATGTTGCCGCCCAGCTTGAAGGGCAGGTCCGTCTTCTGCCAGCTCGCGCCCCGGTCGGCGGACCTGAGTACGGCCCCGTTCGTCGGGTCCCAGCTGTTGGTGTATGTGCCGACAGCCGCGTACACCTTGTTCGGATCGACGGAGTCGGAGGCGAGACTGACGACCCCCGTGTGCCCCCAGTCGGCCCAGCCGACCGAGTCCAGCAGCGGCGTCCAGGTCTTCGTCGACTCCTGCCAGCGGTACGCGCCGCCGATGTCGGTGCGGGCGTAGGCGAGGTTCTTCTCGGTGCGGTTGAAGACGATCCCGGGGACGAAGCCGCCGCCGTCGATCCGGGCGTTCTTCCAGGTGTACGTGTCGGCGGCGAGCGTGGTTCCGGCGGTGCCGGCGGCGGCGAGTGCGGGTGGGGTGCCCGCCAGTAAGCCGGCGGCGAGGGCGAGGACTGCCGTCAGGACGCGGGTTCTTCGCACGGGGGAGTCCTTTCCAGGAAGGGGATGCGAGAGCGGGGGAAAGCGCTTTCCGTGTATCGCGAAGGTTGCCGGGCGACCCCCGTGCGGGTGAGGTCGCCCGGCTGGTCGGCCCCGCCGTCAGGTGACGGAGCCACGCACGCGGAACGTTCAGGCGGTTCCGTGGAGACGAGCGGTGCCGACTGCGCCCCTTCAGGGGCGCGGGAACTGCGCGACCAGCCACACACGGCCGGCAGTCGAAGTACCGCTACCCGCGGAGCGCCCGGCGGGGGCTATTCGAGAAGCTCCGCGTACGAGCCCATGGCCAGGGCGATGTCCGCCTGGGCCCAGAACCGGTGGTACGTGAACGACGGCGCCGCCCTGCCCGCGAGGTACGCCTCGATCTTCGACCAGGCCGGGTCGTTCTTGTAGAAGGACCGCAGCGAGGTGAAGGTGGACGACGAGTTGACCGCGTCGCCGTTCGGCATCTTGCCGCTGAAGCCGCTCGGGACGTACACGCTGTCGTCGAAGCGGTTGTAGTCGGCGCGGGTCTCCGGGACGGCGATACCCAGCCCGTCCTGGTAGTTGTTCCACATGCCGTCCAGCAGCGCCTTCGCCGTCGACTTGGCGTTCGCGTCACCGGACTTGGCGCCGTAGTACGTCAGGGTCTTCGCGAACGCGGCCGCCACCCCGACGTCGTTCGTGTAGTCGGCGACGGTCACGTGAAGTCCGCTGTTGGCACCGGGACTTGACGCGTTCCAGGTGTCGGGCTGGCCCGACCACTGGAGCGTCGAGGGGATCAGATAGGTGCCGTCCGGGTTGATCGTGGTCTTGGACAGCGCCCACTTCACCCACTTGTCGAGGACCGTCTTGGCCTGCGCGTTCCCCGTCTGCTGGTAGTACTCGGCGACGCGTTCCATGGACCACGCCTGGAAGCCGAACCACTGGTTGGACGGCGGGTCGTGGTAGACGGGCTGCTGGTCGTAGTACATGCCGTAGAAGGTCGACGTACCGGACGGCGGAGTCGCGTACCGGCCGGCCCAGCTGTTCGTCGCGCCGCCCGCGATGGCGCCCTCGGACGACTGCAGCCACTGGTAGAACTCCAGCTGCCGTTGCAGGGACTTGGCCCAGTCCGAGGTGCCGGTGGCCGACTTGGGCTCGAGGTCGGCGTAGGAGCTCAGCGCGTAGGCGGCCAGCGGGTTCTGGTAGCCGCCGTGTACATGGCTCGACCCGATCCGCCAGGCCCAGCCCGCGCTGGTGTCGGTCGCGCCGCCCCATGCGTAGTACCAGGACAGCAGGTAGTGCGAGGCGTCCTTGCCGGTGCCGGCCGCGCAGGTCGACGGCCCGACACAGTTGCCGATCTTCTTGAAGTACTTGTCGTACATCGCGTACCGCAGGTAGTCGCCCATCTTCGCGGCCTTTCCCACGGTCGCGGAGACGTCACCGCCCTTGCCCTGCTGCTTGGCCCACACGTCCGCCCAGTACGCGGCCTGCACCGCACGCGCGTCGGCGTCCGGGGCGTCCGTGTACTTCCACTGCTTGGCGTAGGACGAGTCGCCGGTGAACAGGTCCAGGTAGCCGTTGCTGCCGCCGTACTTGAAGGCGTCGCAGGTCGGCTGCGGCACCGTCTCCCACACCGACTCCTGCGCGCCGCGCTGGAAGGTGTTGATGTACGACGGCCCCTTCGCCGTCGGGCCGCCCTCGCAGGTGCCACCCGGAGTGTCGCCGTAGCCGTAGACGTTGTCGACGTCCTGGAGCCAGTGCATGCCGTAGACGTCGTCGGTGCCGTACGTGCTCTTCAGCTCGCCCGCGATCGGGTCCGACCCCACGGACACGGAGGTGTCCAGCTTCGCCGGGTACTCGTCGGGCGTGTCCAGCTCGGGTGCGTAGGTGGCCGGCTTGGAGGCGTTGTAGAAGGAGTTGGTGGGCTGGTCGGCGTGGGTGGGGATCATGTACTTCTCCATGAGCGCCCACGCGCCGTTGAACTTGGACCAGTCACCGGTGACCTTGCCGTACATGGCCTGCAGCCACAGCAGGTAGCTGTACGCCTCCGACGTGGTCTCGTGCCCCTGGTCCGGCGCCTCGACGATCAGCGTCTCCACCGAGTGGTAGGGGATGCCGTCGGGCGAGAAGTAGCCGTTCGCCGGGTTGGTGATCTTCCCGTAGAGGTCCAGGAAGCGGGCGTCGTACGCCTTCGAGGCCGCCAGCTCCGTCACGGTGACCGTCGCCTTGGTGAACCCCGTGGCCGTCGACTCGAAGGACGCGGCGCCGGTGCCGGAGGAGTCGGCGGTGACGGTCACGTTCTGCGCGGTGTTCCAGTTGGAAGGGGTGAAGGTGAGGCTCGCCCCGCCGGACACCGACAGACCGGAGTTGCCGCTCGCGCGGGCCGTCGTCACCGTCACGTTCGACGAGGGCTGCGTCGACAGCTTCACCGCGTACGTGCCCGACTTGCCCTGCTGCACGCCCAGTTGGGTGGGGGAGGCGACCACGGCCGGGCCGGAGGCGACGGTGATGCCGACCGGCGTCGACTCGGCGGAGGCCCCCAGGCTGTCGTACGCCTTCGCCACCAGGGAGTGGCTGCCCACGGCCAGCGCGGAGGCGGACAGGGTGTACGGCGCGCTGGTGTCCGTGCCCAGCAGGGTCGTGTCGTCGTAGAACTCGACCTTGCTGATCGTCGCGTTGTCGGCCGCCGCCGCGGTGGCCGCGAGCGGGACCGCGTCGCCCTGCGTGTAGACGGCGCCCGCGGTCGGGCTGGTCAGCACCGTCACCGGCGGCTGATGGGCGCCCGCGCAGGTGGTGCCGTTGACCGCGAAGGCGGCCGGCGCGGTGTTCGTGCCGCTGTACGTGAACTGCGCACCGGTGGACACGGCCGCCCCGGCGGCGATCTTCGCGTTGTACCCGGCGTCCTTCACGCTGATCGCCGTACCGGACTGGGACCAGGTGCCGTTCCAGCCGTTGGTCAGCTTCTGGTTGCCGGAGTAGCTGTACGTCAGCGTCCAGCCGTCGATCGCGTCGGTGCCGCGGTTGGTGATGGTCAGGTCCGCGGTGAAGCCGGAGCCCCAGTCGTTCGTCTTGTAGTCGACGCTGCACTGAAGTGCCGCCGCCCGCGCGGGAGTTGTGCCGGTGCCGAGCATGGTGAGCGGGAGTGCCAGGGCCGCCACGACGGCGGTCCAGAACCGCCGTACGGCTCTGTGTCTCCTTCTGGGATGCATGTGCTGGTTCCTCCTTGCGGCTCGGGACAAGAAGTGGGGGGAGGGGAGGAGCAACAAGCCTTGAACCAGTGGGAGCGCTCCCATAGTGGGGACGGGGGTGGGGGCGGTCAAGGTGCTTGAAGAGTCGAAAAGATTCGACGGGTTTTAGCTGAGGGAAAGTCAGCGAAAGTCTGTGACCCCCCTGTCCTTTGCTGTCACTTGGCGCTAGCTTCGTTGACACCAGTGGGAGCGATTCCATCAGTCGACGCGTCCGTCACGACGCGCCTGAGCTGCAAGGAGTCGCTCATGCGACACCCCCCGCGTTCAATGCTTTTAGTCGTCGCCGGCGCGATCGGTCTTGTCGGGTCCATGACCATTCCGGTCGTGACGGCGCAGGGAGCCGCGCCCGCCTGCTCGGTCGAGTACTCCGTCACGAGCCAGTGGGACAGCGGCTTCCAGGGTGCCGTGAAGATCACCAACAACACGGCGGCCATGAGCAGTTGGAGCCTGAGCTTCGACTTCACGGACGGCCAGAAGCTCACCCAGGGCTGGAACGCCAAGTGGTCCCAGTCCGGCACGACGGTGACCGCGGCCAACGAGAGCTACAACGGCACGCTCGCCACCGGCGCGAGCGTCAGCGCCGGATTCCTCGCCGCCCGGTCGGGGAGCAATGCCGTACCGACGTCGTTCAAGCTCAACGGGACGACGTGCAACGTCGATTCGGAGCCGTCGCCCACCCCGACGGACCCGCCGTCGACGGGCACGGCACCCGCACTGCACGTCTCCGGCAACAAGCTCGTGGACGCCGGGGGCGCGACACGCCGACTGCTCGGCGTGAACCGGTCCGGCGGCGAGTTCATGTGCGTGCAGGGGTACGGCATCTGGGACGGGCCGGTCGACGACGCCGCGATCAAGGCGATCGCCGACTGGAAGGCCAACACGGTCCGCATCCCGCTCAACGAGGAGTGCTGGCTGGGCCTTTCCGACATCAAGCCCGAGTACGGCGGCGCCAACTACGTCAACGCCGTCAAGGACCTGGTCGCCCGGGTCGAGGCACACGGACTCACCCCGATCGTCGAACTGCACTGGACCTACGGGCAGTACACGGGCAACTCGGCCGGCTGCTCCGACGTCCACGCCAGCTGCCAGAAGCCGATGCCGGACGCGCAGTACACGCCGTCGTTCTGGTCCTCGGTGGCGAGCACCTTCAAGGCCGACCCGGCCGTGGTGTTCGACCTGTTCAACGAGCCCTACCCGGACCGGGCCACCGCCACGACCACCCAGGCGTGGCAGTGCTGGAAGGACGGCGGCACCTGCCCGGGCATCGGCTACGAGGTCGCCGGCATGCAGGACCTCGTCGACGCGGTACGCGGCACGGGCGCCAGGAACGTCGTCATGGCCGGCGGACTGGCGTACTCGAACGACCTGAGCCAGTGGCTCACGTACAAGCCCAGTGACCCGACGGGCAATCTCGTCGCCGCGTACCACGTGTACAACTTCAACTCCTGTGCGAGCGAGAGCTGCTGGAACTCCACGCTCGCCCCGGTCGCGGCCCAAGTGCCGCTGGTGGCCGGGGAGATCGGCGAGAACACCTGCTCGCACGGGTTCGTCGACCAGGTCATGAAGTGGTTCGACGACCGAGGCCTCTCCTACCTCGGCTGGACCTGGAACACCTGGGACTGCTCCTCCGGTCCGTCCCTGATCGCCGACTACGACGGAACTCCCACCTCGTACGGCATCGGGCTGCGTGACCATCTGCGCGCCATCAACCCGTAATCACCGCAACGGAGAAGGAAACCCGCACTCATGAGTCGTACCAGAACAGCGATACTCGCCGCCCTGGCGCTCGTCGCCGGGACCGCGGGGACGGCGACGGCCGTCGTCCCCGGCGACGTCGGGATCCAGGCCGTCCCCTGCACCGTCGACTACAAGGTGCAGAACGACTGGGGCTCCGGCTTCACCGCGGCCGTCACGGTCACCAACAACAGTGCCGCCAAAAGCAGTTGGGCGGTGAAGTGGTCGTACGCCGGTAATCAGAAGGTCACCAGCTACTGGAACTCCAAGATCAGCCAGAGCGGCGCCGACGTCACCGCGAGCAACGAGACCTACAACGGGACGCTGGCGACCGGCGGTTCCGTCAGCTTCGGGTTCAACGGGTCCTACAGCGGGACGAACGCGGTTCCGACCTCCTTCACGCTCGACGGGGTGACCTGCAACGTCGACGACGGAGGCAGCGGTGGCGGCGGGGGAGGCGGGGGCGGTGGCGGCACGGGCAGCCGTGTCGACAACCCGTACTCCGGCGCCAAGGTGTACGTGAACCCCGAGTGGTCCGCGAAGGCCGCCGCGGAACCGGGCGGCTCCCGTGTCTCCAACCAGCCCACCGGTGTCTGGCTCGACCGCATCGCCGCGATCAACGGCGTGAGCGGCGGCATGGGCCTGCGCGACCACCTCGACGCGGCGCTCGCGCAGAAGGGCAGCGGCGAGGAGGTCGTCCAACTGGTGATCTACGACCTGCCCGGACGCGACTGCGCGGCGCTCGCCTCCAACGGCGAGCTCGGGCCGACGGAGATCGACAAGTACAAGACGCAGTTCATCGACCCGATCGCGGCGATCCTCGCCGACAGCAAGTACAGCTCGCTGCGGATCGTCACGACGATCGAGATCGACTCGCTGCCCAACCTGGTCACCAACACCGGCAGCCGCGCCACCGCCACGGCCGCGTGCGACACCATGCTCGCCAACGGCAACTACGTGAAGGGCGTCGGCTACGCGCTCGCCAAGCTCGGCGCGATCCCCAACGTCTACAACTACATCGACGCCGGCCACCACGGCTGGCTCGGCTGGGACGACAACTTCGCGCCCTCCGCCACCCTGTTCAAGCAGGCGGCGACGAGTGAGGGCGCGACCGTCGACGACGTGCAGGGGTTCATCACCAACACAGCGAACTACAGCGCTCTGAAGGAGAACAACTTCACCATCAACGACTCGGTGAACGGCACGTCCGTACGGCAGTCGAAGTGGGTGGACTGGAACCGGTACGTGGACGAGCTGTCGTACGCACAGGCCTTCCGCAACCAGCTGGTGTCGGTGGGCTTCAACTCCGGGATCGGCATGCTGATCGACACGTCCCGGAACGGGTGGGGCGGTACCGCGCGGCCTGCGGGACCCGGTCCGACGACCAGTGTGGACGCGTATGTCGACGGTGGGCGCTACGACCGTCGGATCCATGTCGGGAACTGGTGCAACCAGTCGGGAGCCGGTCTCGGTGAGCGGCCGCAGGCCAATCCGGCCACCGGGATCGACGCGTACGTGTGGATGAAGCCGCCGGGGGAGTCGGACGGGTCCAGCTCCGCGATCCCGAACGACGAGGGCAAGGGGTTCGACCGGATGTGCGACCCGACGTATACGGGTAACGCGCGGAACGGGAACAACATGTCCGGTGCGCTGCCGGACGCTCCGCTGTCGGGGCACTGGTTCTCGGCGCAGTTCCAGCAGCTGATGCAGAACGCGTACCCGCCGTTGTAGGTTGCGCCGCGATTCGGACTGCGGGCTGTGTGTGGCTGGTCGCGCCCACGCGGCGGAGCCGCATATCGACACAGCCCCGCGCCCCTTTGGGGCGCGGATTCGCCGGGGTCAGGTCTTGAGGCCCCGGCGAATTGCCCATTCCACCGCCGAGTAGTTGCCGTCGGCCCGGTTGAGGTCGTAAGGGACCGCGGGCATCAAGGGCGGCTGGGCCATGAAGCGGGGGCTCGTGCCGTGGTTGGGCTGGGCCGCGTGGATCAGGAAGGGGTGGCAGAGGTAGACGTCGCCGGGGCTGCCGGTGGCGTACGCCAGGGGGCGGTGGGCGGAGGCTTCGACCAGTTGCGGGGCGATCTCGAGGCCTGAGACGCCCGTCTCGCCGTACGGCTCCAGGAGCGGGGGGACGTCGAGGTGGGAGCCCACCCGGATGCGGGTCGGGGCGTTCTCCTCGGTGACCTCGCTGAACAGGAACAGCATCAGCAGGGCGCGGTCCCTGGAGCGGAGGTTGGTGAAGTACCAGCTCTCGCCCTCGGGGAGATAGCTTCCCTCGATGTGCCAGCCCGCGTCCTCGGGCTCCTCCGGGTGCGGGAACCGGAGCGGGAAGCTGCCCAGTGAGTAGCGCGGCAGCCAGCGTCCCTCGCCCACCAGCAGGTCGAACGCCTCATGCAGGACGGGGGAGTTGGCGGCCGCCGCGAACGGGCCCTGCGCCATGCCGGCCACCCGGACGACCGGGTCCTTCCAGGTGGCGGGGTCCTCGGGGTCGTACCCCGTCTCCTTCCACAGGAGTCGCGCGCAGTCCTCGGCGACCCGCCGCGGGAACGCCCCCTCCAGCTTGACGAACCCGTCTTCGAGGAACGTCTCCACCATCCCGTCGTCCATCGGGCCATCGTCGGGGACCCGCGGTGTTCGGCGCATCCGAATTTGTCGCCGCGTCTCTCGGCCCGTCGTCGCGCTTCCCGCCGCCACTTTTTGCTGTCTATTTTTGCCGTACCGGCAACAGTGCTGGCCCATCCCCGGTGCGTCGGAGCACGCTGGGTCCACCCGGACGAGAGGCTGACCAGCATGGCGCACGGACATCACGACCACGGCAATTACGACCACGGCAATCACGACCACGGCGGCCACGGCCACGGCACGCACGGTCACGGCACCCACGACCACACCGACATCGACTGGGCCGAGATGGCCCCGCTGCTGGAGTCGCAGGCGGAGCTGTTCACCTCCCTGTACGAGCGGGCGATGGCCTGGCTCACCGACAAGCAGACCGAACCGGGTCTGATCGTCGACGCGGGCAGCGGACCCGGCGTCGTCGCCTGTCTGCTCGCCGAGGCGTTCCCGGGCGCGCGGGTCGTCGCGGTCGACGGCTCCGAGCCGCTCCTGGAACGGGCCCGCGCCCGCGCCGACCGGCTCGGCCTCGGCGACCGCTTTGGCACCATCGCCGGTGAACTGCCCGACGCGCTGGGCCAGTTGGACTACCCGGCCGATCTGCTGTGGGCCAGCCGCAGTCTGCACCACCTCGGCGACCAGCGGGCCGCCCTCGCCGCCTTCGCCGAGCGGCTCGCCCCCGGCGGCACCCTCGCGATCATGGAGGGCGGACTGCCCTCCCGTTTCCTGCCGCGCGACATCGGCATCGGCCGGCCCGGCCTGCAGTCCCGGCTCGACGCGCTGGAGGAGGAGTGGTTCGCCGAGATGCGGGCGAGCCTGCCCGGCAGCGTGGCCGAGACCGAGGACTGGCCCGCGCTGATGACCGCCGCGGGACTCAGGCCGACCGGCACCCGCACCTTCCTGCTCGACCTGCCCGCCCCGGCCAAGGACCGCGCCCGCGCCTACGTCGCGGCCACCCTCACCCGCCTCCGCGACGGCTTCGGCGACCACCTCGACCCCGAGGACCGGGCCACCCTCGACCGCCTGGTCGACCCCGACGACAAGGCGAGCGTCCACCACCGGCCGGACGTGTTCGTGCTGGCGGCCCACACGGTGCACACGGCGGTGCGAAGCGTCTGAACGCCGGGGGAGGGGCTGGTAGCGGGGCTTGGGACCTTATGGACAGGAAGTCTTACTGACAGGCAGGCCTTACTGACGGGCAGCCTTGCTGACAGGCAGCTTTACTGACAGTGTCCGGGGTGCGCGTACACCGTCACCCGCGCCCCCTGCACCCGCCGGGTCCCGCACTCCACGAAGTACCGTGCCAGTACCTGTCGTTTGACCTCCTCCTCCGGGGTCCGGTCCACCGGCTGCCCGGCCGGGTCGCGCAGGGCGACGATCCTGGGCGTCGCGAGCATGAGGGCGCGGATCACCGGGGCGGGGGCCTCCGTGCCGTACAGCGTGTGGGACGCGGTAGGGGTGCCGTCCAGGGCTAGGTCGCGCAGGCCGCGGAAGGGGCCCGGGTCGGGCAGGGACCAGATCCGGCGGCGGGAGGGCAGGTAGAGGACCCCGTCCGCGTCGCGTCCCACGGCCCGCACCGCCTCGGCCACCGCGGTGACGTCGTCGGTACGGCTCTGCGCTGTACGCAGCTGCAGCGTCACGGGCAGCAGCGCGAGCACGGCGGCCACGGCGGTCAGCCCGGCGACGACTCCGACCCGCCCGCCCGCGCGGACCAGCCTGTCGAGAGCGGCGCCGACCAGCAGGGCCAGTCCGGCCTGGGCGTAGAGGACGTAACGGTCCACGTAGAGCGGTTTCGCGAGGGAGAGCAGGAGGAGCAGCAGCGGTGGGAGGACGAGGAGGGGGAGGGCCAGGCCGGTGATGCCGGTGATGCCGGTGATGCCGGTGCGCCGGAGGGCGACCGCGCACCCCACCCCGAGCACCGTCACCCCGCCGAACCCCAGCAGCGCACCGGCTCCGACCCCGCCGATCCAAGCCACCTGGTCGGTCTGGCGCGTGCTCAGTACGGCGAGCGGGGAGAGGCAGACGCAGACGCCGGCCATCGTCCGCGCCCCGGCCCGGCGGGCGGGTCCGGGAAGCGCCGCGAAGTGCGCGGCCAGGGCGAGCACGGCGAACTCGTGCAGCAGACAGGCGGCCAGGGCCACGGCTCCGTAGGCGAGCCAGGCCCTTCCGGTGCGGACGCGGAGCGCACGTACCAGCAGATACGACGCCCAGACGACCAGCGCGCACACGAGCGCGTACGAACGGCCCTCCTGCGCATAGCGCTGCACCGGCGGCAGGAGCGTGAAGACGACCCCGGAGAGAAGGCCCGCGCGGGGGCCGGTGAGTCGGTGGGCCAGGAGGGCGAGCGTGCCGGTCGCGGCGGCGGTCGCCAGGACGGAGGGGAGCCGGAGGAGCAGGAGGGGGTCGACTCCGGGGGACAGCTCGAACAGGGCGTGCATGAGGAGGTAGTAGAGGCCGTGGACGGCGTCCGCGTGGCCGAGCGTTGCCCAGAGGTCGGGGAGGGGGCGCAGTGCTATGTCACATGTCACTGCCTCGTCGCGCCACATCGTGCCGCCGCGTCGGACACCCCACAGGCCCAGGGCGAGGGACAGCGCCACGGGGACGAGGACGACGTACGCGGGAGCGCGTGACGACGGGGCGGTGACGGTGACTCGGGTGCGAGGTGGGCGGACGGGTGGGCGGACTTGTCCGGGTGCGTGGGTGGTGGTGATGGTCGGCTCCGGTGCGTTGCGGTGGGCGCGAGTTCGGGCGTGCACCGACGAGTCCAGAGGTCAGGGGATTGTTGGGCAGCCCCGATCCGGCGCGCACAACAAAACGGCGGGGCGGTTGTTAGCGTGTGGATCGGCCGTGAGCGAAGGGGGAGACGCGCATGGGACGCCGGGAGAGACCGCTGGATCCGGGGGACGGAGCCGTACCGCGGTTCGCCTATGAGCTGCGGAAGTTGCGCGACGAGGCGGGCAGTCCGACCTACCGTGCGATGGCGTTGCGGGCCGGCTACTCGGCACCCACGCTGGCCGCCGCGGCCGGCGGCGAGCGGTTGCCCAGTCCGGCGGTGCTCACGGCATACGTCACCGCGTGCGACGGCGACCCCGAGGAGTGGACGCGGCGCCTGCGGGAGGCGGTTGCCGAGGCCTCGGACGCCCGGGCGGCGCGGGACACGGACGACACCGACAGCCCGTATCCCGGCCTCGCCCGCTTCGGGACCGGTGACGGTGAGCACTTCCACGGCCGCGACGACCTCACCGCCGAACTGCTCCGACTCACCGCGCGCAGGAGGTTCACGGCCGTCGTCGGGGCGTCCGGAAGCGGCAAGTCGTCCTTGCTGCGGGCCGGGTTGATACCGGCCCTGCGCGAATCCCCGGACAGCCCCCACACCACCCTGCGCCCCGCGGCCATCCGCCTCCTCACTCCGGGCCCGCACCCCGCCCGCACCCACGCCGCCCTCTTCACCCCGCACGACGCCCCCGGCGAAACCCTCCTCGTCGTCGACCAGTTCGAGGAGGTCTTCACCCTCTGCACCGACCCCGCCGAACGCGCCCTGTTCCTACGGCAGTTGCTCAACGCCGTCGACCCGGCCTCCCGGCTGCGGGTCCTGATCGCCGTACGCGCCGACTTCTACGGCCGCTGCGCCGAACTCGGCCCGCTCGCCGAGGCGTTGCGGGACGCCACCCTCCTCGTCGGGCCGATGTCGGCGCAGGGGCTGAGGGAAGCAGTGGTACGACCGGCCGCCGCACGCCGGCATGTCGTCGAGCGCGCCCTCACCGCCCGTGTCGTCGCGGACGTCACCGACGAACCGGGCGGACTGCCGCTGATGGCCCACGCCCTGCGCGAGGTCTGGCGCCACCGCACCGCCAAGACGCTCACCCTCGCCGCGTACGAGGCCGTCGGCGGAGTCCGGGGCGCCGTCGCGCACACCGCGGAGGCGGTCTACGGCGAGTGCACGCCCGCGGAGGCCACGGCCGTACGGTCCCTGCTGCTGCGCCTCGTGAAGCCCGGCGACGGCACCGAGGACACCCGCCGCCCGGCCGCACGTGCCGAGCTGGACGCCGACGGGACGACCGCCCGGGTCCTCGAACGCCTGGTCAGGGCACGTCTGTTGACGGTCGACGACGACACGGTCGACCTCGCTCACGAGGCCCTCATAGCCGCCTGGCCCCGGCTGCGCACCTGGATCGACGAGAACCGCGAACGGCTGCGGGTGCACCGCCGGCTCACCGAAGCGGCCAGTGCCTGGGCCGAGTTGGGGCGGGACGCGGGCGCGCTGTACCGGGGGATACGGCTGACGGAGGCGCGGGAGACCTTCGGAGACCAAGTGCCCGGTGCTGAAGGGGGGTTGAACCGGCTACTTGACAGCAGCGGGGAGTTGAACCGGCTACCTGGCAGCGGCGGGGAGCTGAACCGGCTCGAACGCGACTTCCTCGCCGCGAGCGTCGCCGCCCATGAACAGGGGCGGCGTACGGCGGTCCGGGCCGCGCGCCGGATGCGGGCGCTCACCGGGTCGCTCGCCGTGCTGCTGTGTGTCGCCGTCGTGGCCGGCCTGGTCGCCTGGCGGCAGAGCGGGGTCAACGCCCGCCAGCGCGACGAGGCCGAGGCGCGCCGGATCGCCGCCCTGACCGACACCCTGCGCGAGTCCGAGCCGCGCACCGCGATGCGCCTCGCGCTGGCCGCCTGGCGCATCGCCGACCTTCCCGAGACGCGGGCGGCCCTGCGCACGGCCGCGGCGCAGAGTGAGCAGGACGTGTTCAGCCGGCCCGAGGAGGGCGGGCGTGCCCTCAACGCGCCTTCCTGGCTGAGCGACGACGGCCGGGTGCTGACCTGGGTGGCGCACGACCGGGCCGCGCAGTGGGACGTGCGCACGCATCGGCGGATCCGTTCCGTGCACATCCCGGGCCTGTCCGAGAACGTGATCGACGTCAGCGGGGACGGCCGGCTGATCGCCATGACCGCGCCCGGCGGCAAGGACACGATCGTCCGCGGGCTCGCCGACGGCAGCACCCGGCGCCTGAGAACCGGCGAACGGGCGGATGCGGGCGGCCGGTTCGGGCCCGGCGGACACGCGTTCCTCGCGAGCCGGCTCGCTCACGACTCGGGCAGCGACCGCATGGTCCTGGAGGTGTGGGACGTCGACCGGCAGCGCGTGCGGTACCGCTACGAGCACGGCGAGGACGACGGCCCGCTGCCCATGCTCGCCCCGGACCAGCGCCACCTCGCCTGGTGCGGCGACGACGACACCCAGCTCCGCGTCCTCGACTTCGCGACGGGCAGGCTCGCCGCCACCCATCCGCCCCGGGAGACCGAACGGCTGCTGTGCCAGGCGGAGGAGGTCGTCTTCACCCCCGACGGCGGGGCCGTCGCGGGCGCCACCTCGGTGGGCATCGTGACCTGGGACTTCCGCACCGGCCGGGAACGCCCCCGGCTGCCCCTCGCGGGCGGCGCGAACGCGGTCGTCTTCCACGGCGCCTACGCCCTCGCCTGGACCCCCGGCTCCTTCTCCCTGTGGCGTACGGACCTCCCGGCCCCCGCGGACGACGGCGCGCGCGAACCGTTGCTCACCTACCCTGCGGCGACCCGGACGGTCGGCGACTTCCGGTTCGACCCGGCGGCGGGCGTGCTGCGCTACCGCGAGAGCGGGCGGACCGATGTCGTCCACACGCTGTCGCTGCACGGGCTGGCGGGCCCGGCATGGCGGGCGAAGGCGGCGGCGCACGCGGCGTTCGACAAGCGCGGGCGCCCCGTGACGTACCACGAACCCCCGGTCGTCAACAGGACGGCCACCACCGCGGTCGACGCCACGGGCCGCACCGCCGTCACCGACGAGGGCATGCTCGTCGACGTCGCCACCGGCCGACGGCGCACCGGAGGGGTCACGGGAGAGGACTGGCTGCGGGGAGCCGTCTTCAGCCCCGACGGGCGGTACCTCGCCGCCGAGGACATCGGGGGCCGCCTCACCCTGTGGGACGCGCACACCTGGCGCAGGATCGCGGTCCTCAGAGCGGCCGGGTCCACCGTGGCGGACTCCGCGCTGGCGTTCTCCGCCGACGGCGCGCTGTTCGCGGCGAGCGACGCCGAAGGATCGGTGCAGGTGTGGGAGACGGCCCGCACCAGGCTGCCGGCGGCGACCGTACAGGCCGGCGACGGACCGGTCCTCGCCGTGGGATTCGGCGCCGGTACAGGGGAGTTGCACATCGCCACACCCCACCTGGCCGACCGCACAAGCCCATTGCTTCCGGACCGGGCCGCGGCCGAGGTGTGCGAGCGGGCCGGGGGCGGAGCCACGGCGGCCGAGTGGCATCAGTACCTGCCGTCCGTGCCCTACCGTGCCACCTGCGGCACTTGACCGCGAGAGCGCTTCAGCTGATTGACTCCCTTGCTCGGGAGCCGACGTCGGCACCGTGGTCGTACGACCCGTCGGGCAGCCCGACCGATCCCGCACGAGGCCTGTTGGGCTGCCCGGTCGGGCTCAGTTGTTCTGAAGGAACTGCTTCGCCAGTTTGTCTCCCAGCGTGACCGCCGCGCTGTGGCTCTCGATGGGGGACACCTGCGAGTTCTTGAACAGGATGTAGGTCACGCCGGAGTCGGTGCCGCCGGTCTCCGGGTTGCTGTCGATGCCGAGGGCCGCCGCGGTGGCGTACGAGGCCTCGCCGATGATCTTCGTGGGGCCGGTGTCGCCGACCACGGCGTACTCGACCTTGTTGTTGTAGATCACCGCGACCACGCCGCCGCCCTTGATGCCGGCACTGGAGTAGTTCCAGATGCTGCTGGAGCTGGGCACGACCACGTACGGCAGCGAGTCCGCCTTGAGCGGCTTGCCGTTGGACTGGTGGAACGCCGTGTCGTCCTGGTACCAGGGGTCGGTGTCCTCGTTGCACTTCGACGTGCGCTGTCCGTCGCAGTCGATGTCCATGTCGGCCTTCCAGAACACCGCGCCGTTCTTGCCGCACACGGGGATGGTGGCCGAGGTCTCGTCGTCGGTCTTGTACTTGCCGTTGGAGATCTGGGAACAGGACGTCACCTTGGCGAGCAGGTCGGCCGCGCTGACCGAGCCCTCCTGGGCGGACGCCGGTCCGGCGGAGCCGGAAGCGCTGGCGGGGAGCACTCCGGCGGCGAGCAGCGCGGCCCCGGAGGCCGCCGCGAGGGTCAGTGTTCGTATACGCACTGTGGGGGACCCTTCTGTTAGGAAAGTTTCCTTACCGGGTGCCGTACAAGGTGGTCCCCTTTACATGGCCCCGTCAACCCCTCTGGTACGGACTTTCCGGGCCCGGCTCTGATTGCGGCCGCTCCCGCCCAGGAGAAGACTGGAGATAGCGAACATTCCGGAAATCCGCCCGGCTTCTGGGAGGCGAGGCGTCATGTTCGTCCGCACCGTGTACGCGACCGGCGATCCCGCGAAGATCGACTCCGCCGTGAGGGCCTTGAACGCGCAGGGGCGGGACCTGCTCGAAGAGCGTCCGGGCTACCGCGGGGCCGGCATCTTCGTCGACCGGGAGCTGGGCAAACTGCTGGCCGTGAGCTGGTGGGAGACGGAGGAGGCGAGGCGCAACAGCGACGAGGTCATGCGGGAGAGGCGTGGCTCGCTGCTGGAGCCGTTCGCGGCGACGACCGCCGTCGACAACTACGAGGTGCTGGTCTTCCACCCGGTCCGGCAGCCGGCGGCGGGCGGCGGACTCCGGCTCACCCGGCTGGAGTTCGACCCCATGGACGCGGATCTGCTCGCCGACACCTTCCGCGCCACGGTCGTACCCCGCATCGAGACCCTGGCGGGTCTGGCCAGGACCTCGCTGCTCGTCGACCGGGAGCGCGGCCGTGGCCTGGTCGGGGCCCTCTTCACCGACCACCAGTCACTGGCGGCCTCGCGCGGCGCGCAGGCCGCGGCCCGGCACGAGGGCGCGGCCAAGGCGCATGTGACCGTGACCGGCCTGGAGGAGTTCGAGGTCGTCTTCACGGACGTGCGCGGCGACTGACGCGACCCTCAGCAGCTCCGAGCGAGACACCGGCCCCCGCCGCACGGCGGGGGCCGGTGTCGTCGCGACCGGGCGGCGCTCAGGCCGCGTTGAAGGTGCTCGGGTCCGGCCCCAGGCGTCGGTCCTCGTTGAGGGCGCTGATCGCGGCCAGGTCCTCGGTGTCCAGGCTGAAGTCGAAGACCTCGATGTTCTCCTTGATCCGGGACGGGGTCACGGACTTGGGGATCACGATGTTGCCAAGCTGGAGGTGCCAGCGCAGCACGACCTGGGCCGGGGTGCGGCCGTGCTTCTGGGCGATCGCGACGATCGCCGGGACCTCCAGGAGGCCCTTGCCGGAGCCGAGCGGGGACCAGGCCTCGGTGGCGATGCCCTGCTCCGCGTGGAACTCCCGCGCCGCGCGCTGCTGCAGATGCGGGTGCAGCTCGATCTGGTCGACCGCCGGGATGACGGACGTCTCGGCGATCAGCCGCTCCAGGTGGTCAGGCTCGAAGTTGGAGACGCCGATCGCGCGGACGCGGCCGTCGGCCTGCAGCTTCTCGAACGCCTTGTACGTGTCGACGTACTTGTCGCGCTCCGGCGTCGGCCAGTGGATCAGGTACAGGTCGAGGTAGTCCAGGCCGAGCCTCGCCAGCGAGGTGTCGAAGGCGCGCAGCGTGGCGTCGTACCCGTGGTCGGAGTTCCAGAGCTTGGTGGTGACGAAGATGTCCTCGCGGGGGACGCCGGAGGCGGCGATCGCCTTGCCGGTGCCCTCTTCATTGCCGTAGATCGCCGCTGTGTCGATGCTGCGGTACCCGGCCTCCAGCGCGGTGGCGACAGCCCGCTCCGCCTCGTCGTCCGGCACCTGCCAGACGCCGAAGCCCAGCTGGGGCATCTCGACGCCGTTGTTGAGGATGATCGGGGGGACCTTGCTGCTCACGAGCTCTTGATCCTTACGGTTGTCCGTCAAGTGGTACTCCCCATCGTCAACGATCACGGGCCGTGATGCATTCCTGACGGGAGAATCCACCGGAACTGACCGGTGAGTCAGTGACGGGTACCCGACATTGGCCGGAAATGCATCCGACGTCTTCGGTCCGGACCATTGACCGCGGGCCTGTCCTGCCGCAACTCTGGATCGCGCCACCGAACGAGTTCGTGAACTCGGTGCAAGTACGTGAACATCGTGAACACCTCGCACCTGTCTGGGCATCTGAGACCCCCCACCCCTCAGGAAAGCAGGTACAGCCGCATGAACGAGACGTCTCCGCGCGCCCTCCGGATGGAACAGCCCCACCCGGAGGCCGAGCAGACATCGGATGAAAAGGGTTGGCAAAGCCCCGGCTATGCGGTCGTGGAGACCGCGCTGGAGGTCACCGCGTACGCCCTCGGCGACCGCTGACCGGCTCCGCGGACACCGCACCATGACCGCGACACACGCGCGGGGCGAGCGCGCCGCCGCCTGGTCGACCGACGAGTTCACCGAGCGGCTGCGCGCCGTCACCGCGGCGCGCTACCACGACCGCCATCCCTTCAACCTGCGGATGCACAGCGGCGACCTGACCCCCGCCGAGCTGCGCCGCTGGATCGCCGCCCGCTTCCACTACCAGCGGCACATCCCCGTCAAGGACGCCCTGATCCTCGCCAAGCTGGACCGTCCCGAGCTGCGCCGGGCCTGGCTGCGCCGCATCCAGGACCACGACGGCACGGCCGACGGCGAGGGCGGCATCGAGCGCTGGCTGCGGCTCGGCGAGGCGGCCGGACTGCACCGGGAGGAGCTGTGGCACGGCACCCGGGTGCCGCCCGGAGTACGCCTCGCGGTCGACGGTTACGTCAACTTCTGCCGCCTCAGCCCGGCGCTGGAGGCGATCGCGGCGTCCCTGACGGAGCTGTCCGCGCCCGACCTGATGCGCACCCGCATCGCCGCCTTCGAACGCCACTACCGCTGGATCGACCCCGCCGGCCTCGCGTACTTCCGCACCCGCATCGGCCAGGGCGCCCGCGACGGAGCCGAGGCCCTCGCCCTGGTCCTCACCCGCGCCCGCACCCGCGACGGGCAGGAACGGGCGGTCGCGGCACTGGAGTTCAAGTGCGATGTGCTGTGGGCGTTGCTGGACGCGGTGGACGCGGTGGATGTGGTGGACGCGGTGGACGGGACGGACGGCGTGGATGCGGGGGAGGCTGAGGTGGGCGCGCGGACGGTTCCGGCCGGGGCGGAGGCGTGCACGGTGCCGGCCGGGGTGGACGCGCGGACGGTGTCGGCGGGGGCAGGCGCACGCACGGCGCCGCCGGGGGCGGATGCGCTGACGGCGCCGACTGTGGAGGGCGCACGGCCGAAGCCGACCGGGACGGACACAGGGACGGTGCCGACCAGGGTGGGCCCGCGGACGGTACCGGCGGGGGCGGGCGCGCGAACGGCGCCGATGGTGGAGGGCGCGCGGGCCGCAGCCGACGGCCCGGTCGCGTCGGACGCCGTCGGCACGGCCGAGGCACGGGACATCCGGGGCGGTGGTCTGCCGTGACTTGGCGTCCGGTGCTTCACCGTTCCGTCGTCCTGCGGCACGACCGGGTGCGCGGCATCGATCTGCTGCTGCTTCCCGAGCGCGTGGTCGTGCTGCACGGCAGTGCCGGTCGTGTCCTCGGGCTGTGCGACGGGAGTCGGGCCGTGGACGACATCGTCGCCGAGCTCGGCGCGCGGTATCCCGGTGCGCCCGTCGCCGGTGAAGTCCCGGAATTCCTCACCGCGTTGCGAAAGGAGGGCTGGCTCCGGTGACCGTCGATCCTCCCTGGGCGCTGCTCGCGGAACTCACCCACGGCTGCCCGCTGCGCTGTGGGTACTGCTCCAACCCCGTTGAACTGACCGGTCGGTCAAGGGAGTTGGGCGCCGACCAGTGGTCCGACGTGTTCCGCCAGGCCGCCGCGCTGGGCGTCGTGCAGACCCATCTATCCGGCGGCGAGCCCCTGTTGCGCCGCGACCTGCCCCGTATCGTCGCCGCGGCCGACACCGCCGGCCTCTACACCCAGCTGGTCACCAGCGGCGTCGGCCTGGGCGACCGGCGCATGGCGGAGCTCGTCGAGGCCGGCCTGCGCAGCGTCCAGCTCTCCGTGCAGCACGCCGACCCCACCGCCTCCGAACGCATCGCCGGCGCCCGCTCCTTCGCCGCCAAGGAACGCGCCGCCCGGCTGATCAGCGCCTCCGGCCTCCCCTTCGGCCTCAACATCGTCCTGCACCGCGCCAACCTCGACGCCCTCGACGAGCTGATCGACCTCGGCCTGGCCTGGGGCGCCGACCGCATCGAGCTCGCCCACACCCAGTTCCACGGCTGGGCGCTGCGCAACCGCGCGGCCCTGCTGCCGACTCGCGAACAGGTCGAGCGGGCCCGTGGCGTGGTGGTCCGCCGACGCGAACTCCTCGACGGCGTCGTCGAGTTGGTGTGGGTCGCGCCCGACTGGGTGGAGGCCACCGCGAAACCCTGCATGGGCGGCTGGGGCGCCGTCTCGCTCACGGTCGCCCCCGACGGCACGGTCCTGCCGTGTCCCGCCGCGGCCGCCCTGCCCGGCCTCGACCCGCCGAACGTGCGTGTGCGCGAACTCGCCTGGATCTGGCGGGAGTCGAAGGCGTTCAACGCCTACCGCGGCGAGTCCTGGATGCCCGAGCCCTGCCGCGGCTGTGCCCTGCGCAGCGTCGACCACGGCGGCTGCCGCTGCCAGGCCCACGCCCTGACCGGCGACGCCGCCCGCACCGACCCGGCCTGCCGGCACGCCCCCGACCACCACCTCGTACGCGATCCGGTGCACGGTCCGCGTACCGGCCTCGCGTACGCCCACCGAGAGGGAGCCCCATGAGACGACGACGTCTGCCGACGGCGCTGACCACCCTGGCGCTCGCCACCGCGACCCTGGCCACCCTGCCCGCGGCCGCCCCGCCACCGGCCGCCGCGGCCCCCACCGTCGCGAGCCGCCCGGCCGCCGCACCCGACTGGTCCACGGCGGTGATCGACTCCACGACGGCCCGCTACACCCCGAGCACCATCGGCGGCTGGTCCTACCCGGTCGGCCTCTACCTCTACGGCCAGTACCTCACCTACCGCCGCACCCACGACGCCCGATACCTCACCTACATCAAGAGCTACGTCGACCGGTTCGTGAAGAGCGACGGCTCCATCGACCAGTCCTTCAACAGCCTCGACAGCATGCAGGCCGGCCGCCTGCTGGTGATCCTGCACCACGAGACCGGCCAGGACCGCTACCGCAAGGCGGCGAAGAAGATCCGCGACCGCCTGAACACGTACCCGCGCACGAGCGACGGCGGATTCTGGCACGCCGACACTAGCAGCCGCGCCCACCAACTCTGGGCGGACGGCGTCTACATGGTGAACCCGTTCCTCGTCGAGTACGGCAAGGAGTTCGGGGACAGCGCGTACACGAACGACGAGGCGGCCAAGCAGCTCTACGTCTACGGCAGCCATCTGCAGGTCGCGAACGGGCTGCTCAAGCACGCCTACGACGAGTCGAGGACGGCGAGTTGGGCGGACCCGCGGACCGGGCTCGCCCCGGAGCACTGGTGCCGGGCGGTCGGCTGGTACTCGATGGCGATCGTGAACGTCCTCGACGCCATTCCCGCCGATCAGTCCCGGCGGCCCCAACTCCTCTCCGTCTTCCGGAAGTTGGCGGCCGGGCTGGAGAAGTACCAGGACCCGGCGACCGGCCGCTGGTTCCAGGTGATCGACAAGGGCGACCGCTCCGACAACTGGACCGAGACCTCCTGCTCCAGCATGTTCACCTACGCCCTCTCGCGCGGAGCCCAACAGGGCTACATCGACAAGCACTTCGCCGCCGTCGCCCGCCGCGGCTACGAGGGTGTGCTCGCCAAGCTGTCCGTCGGCTCCGACGGGCGGACCGACCTCGCCGACATCTCCATCGGCACGAACGTCGGCGACTACGCGTACTACATCGGCCGCACCCGGGCCACCAACGACTTCCACGGCCTGGGCGCCTTCCTGATCATGAACGAACAACTGCGAGGTGATTAGTGTCATGAGCACGTCGAGAAGGGCGGTCCTCGGTGCCGCTGTCGCCGGGGCCGCGGTCGGACTCGCCGGCGTCACCCCGGCCCACGCCGCCTCCTGGCAGCAGAAGTGGGCCCCCTCCGCGAGCGGCGACGGCCTCGGCGCCTTCGAGACCGTCGAGGACGACCGCGCCGACTCGCACCCGGCCGGGCATCCGCACATCTTCGCCACCGGCGACAACTGGCGCTTCAACATGCACACGGTCGACCGGGACACCTCGACCGACCGGCAGCGCCAGGAGGTCACCGGCCTGCGCACCGGCAGCAGCGGCTACCTCAAGTGGAACGAGGGGCAGACCTGGCGGGTCACCTACTCGATGTACATCCCGAGCTCGCTGAAGGCGACCACCACCTTCACCCACATCATGCAGATGAAGCAGCCCGGCACCGGCACCTCGCCGATCGTCGTGCAGTCGCTGCGCCGGGTGAACGGAAAGCAGACCATCGAGCTCAAGCTCGCCATCGACGACATCCTCGTCGGCCGCACCGACCTCGACCCGCTGCACGACAAGTGGACCGACGTCGACTTCCAGATCAAGGTCGGCAACGGCTCGGCGGGCTCGGTGCGCTGGATCCTCAAGTCCGGCGGCTCGACCGTGATCGACGCGTCCAAGACCGGGGTCGACACCTTCCTGGCCGACCGGGTGCGCCCGAAGTGGGGCATCTACCGCTCCCTCGGCGACACCTCCGGTTCCCTGCAGGACACCTACCTCCTGCTCACCAACCTCCGCGGCTACCAACTGGTCTGAGGAGCCGTCAGCATGAAACCCCCCACCCCGCGGCGCAGAGCCGCGGCCACGGTCCTGTTCGTCCTCGCCGTCGTCCTCGGCCTCGCCCACCCTGCGGCCCTCGCGGCCCCGCACACCGCCCCGCAGGCCGCCGTCTACGACGTACGCGACTACGGCGCCAAGGGCGACGGCTCCGCCAACGACACCCCGGCGATCAACAAGGCCATCACGGCGGCCAATTCGGCGGGTGGCGGCACCGTCCGCTTCCCCGCCGGCAAGTACAAGTCCAAGAACACCATCCACATGAAGAGCAATGTGACGCTCCAGGTCGACACGGGCGCCACGGTCCAGGGCTCCAGCGCGGACACCTACGACGCGCCCGAGTCCAACCCCAACGACAAGTACCAGGACTACGGGCACAGCCACTTCCACAACGCGATGATCTACGGCGACCGGCTGACGAACATCGGCTTCGTCGGCGGCGGTGTCATCGACGGCGCCGGCAACCTCATCACCGGCAACCCCAAGTCCGGCGAGGCCGACAAGATCATCTCGCTGACCCGGTGCGACGGACTGCGCATCGGCGACGGCCTCACCCTGCGCCGGGGCGGCCACTTCGCGGCCCTGATCAACGGCTGCAAGAACGTCACCTCCGACCACCTGACCATCGACACCGCGAGCGACCGCGACGGCTGGAACATCATCTCCACCACCGACGTCACGGTGACCAACGCGAACATCAAGGCCAACGACGACGCGCTCGTCTTCAAGAGCGACTACGCGCTCGGCGCCAAACTCCCCAACGGCCATGTCCGCGTGAGCGATTCGTACCTCTCGGCCCGCTGCTGCAACGCCCTGATGTTCGGCTCGGAGACCTGCGGGGACTTCTCGGACTACCAGTTCGAGAAGATCCGGATCGAGGGCGCGGACAAGTCCGGCCTCGGCATGGTCTCGATGGACGGCGCGAAGATCTCCGACGTCCACTACCGCGACATCACGATGACGGGCGTCCACTCACCGATCATGCAGAAGATCGGCACCCGCAAGCGCTGCGGCAACAGCCCCGGCATCGGATCGATCAGCGACATCACGTACGACAACGTCACGGCGACCGGCAACACCCCTTCCTTCAGCCCGACCCTGTGGGGCGAGACCGGCCACCGCATCCACGGGGTGACGTTCAACAACGTCGACATCACGGTCCCCGGCGGCAACGGCACCATGTCCACCGCCGTGCCGAGCAACGACCCCAACGACTACAACCCCAAGGCGATCGGCACCCGGCCGGCCTACGGCTGGTACCTGCACAACGCCGACGACGTCCAGTTCACCGACAGCTCGGTCGAGTTCGCGGCGGACGACGGCCGCCCGGCGGTCATCGCCAACGCGGCGAGCGGCATCCGCTTCACCCGCTTCAGCGCGCAGAAGGGCGCCCACTCACCGTTCGACGTCGGCTTCCAGGACGTCACCGGCGGCTGCCTGACGGACAGTCACAACACCTCCGGGGGCGCGCTACGGGTCTCGGGCACCCAGGACTGCGGTACGGCGGCCAGGCCGCTCGACCTGGACAACCCCCGCCAGGACTTCCTCCGCGGCTCCGTCGGCGGCCTCTTCCTGCACTGGGGCCTGCGCACCGCCCCCGCCCACACCAGTTGCACCGCCTGGGAGAACGACGTCACCAGCGGCGGCTGGAGTCCCGACTACTGGGTGAACGAGGCCCAGAAGCTGCACACCCAGTACCTCGTCCTCGCCACCTTCCACAGCCGCCTCGGCTACGCCCGCCCCTGGCCCTCGAAGATCCCCGGCTCCTGCGCCACCAGGCGCGACTTCCTGGGCGAGCTGATCAGCGCCGCCAAGGCCAAGGGCATGAAGGTCATCCTCTACATGACCAACGACCCCCAGTGGCACGACGAGGGCGGCCACGAGTGGCTCGACTCGGCCGCCTACTCCGCCTACAAGGGCAAGAACGTCGACCTGACCACCAACGACGGCTTCGGGCAGTTCAGTTACGACAACTTCTTCGAGGTCATGGACCGCTATCCCGACCTCGGCGGCTTCTGGATCGACAACGACAACGCCTACTGGGAGAGCCACGACCTCTACCGGCAGATCTACCAGAAGCGCCCGAACTACACGCTCAGCAACAACAACGAAGACACGCCGATCATGGACATGATCAGCAACGAGCAGAAGACGGGCATGACGCCCGCCTACGACTACCCCCAGGCCGTCTACACGGCCCAACCCCGGCTGACCGAGGCCGACTTCAAGCTGCCGTCCGCCGGCGCCTGGTGGTACGACGGCTCCAACCCGTCCGTCGACAAGAAGCTCGCCCTGGGCCGCCTGATCACCAACGCCGGCTCCTCGGTGAAGGCCCTGATGGCCGAGACCGCCCAGGTGAACGGGAGGTTTCCTTCCAATCAGGCCGCCTTCAACACCTTCGCCGACTCCTACCTCGACCCCATCTGGGAGTCCCTGCGCGGCACCGAGGGCGGCGGCTACATGTGCGGCGGCCTCAAGCCCGGCTTCTGGAACGACGGCGCCCACGGCGTCACCACGATCAGCAGGGCGGACCCGAACCTCCAGTACGTCCATGTCCTGACCCCGCCCAGCACGAGCACCCTGCGCATCCGCGACAACGGCTACCGCATCGCCTCCGTCACCAACCTCCGTACGGGAGCGGCGGTCTCGTGGACCCAGTCGGGCGGGGTGCTCACCCTGACCGGGCTCGGCGCCTGGGACCCGTACGACACCGTCTTCAAGGTCACCACCGCCGGCCGCCAAGGCATCCTCACCGGCGTCAAGGTGACCGCGAGCGCCTCGGCGAGCGGGCACCCCGCGACGGCCGCCGGCGACGGCGACTACCTCACCTACTGGGACAGCAACAAGACCCTGCCGGTCAGCCTCACCTTCGACCTCGGCTCGGCGAAGAAGGTCCAGTACATCGGGCTCAACCAGCGCGAGGACTCCGTCGCCTACGCCCGCTCCGACACCGAGCAGTCGGCGCGGATCAAGGACTACAAGGTCTATCTGAGCGACGACGGGACCAACTGGGGGAGCCCGGTCAAGACCGGGCAGTTGCCAAGTCGGCGTGGCATCCAGGGGATCGACCTCACGGCGGCCGGCGCCCGTTACGTCCGCCTCCAGGTCGACACCACCTGGGCCGCGTCGACCGACTCCACCCGCTACAAGCGGCTGCGGATCGACGAGGCCTGGATCGGCACCTCGTACGCCACCCCGGCGGCGGCCTACGCGCCCATGTCGGACAACGGCCAGTCCCTGCGCCCGGCCATGGGCTGGAGCAGCTGGAGCTTCGTGCGCCGGTGGCCGACCGAGGCGAAGATCAAGGCGCAGGCCGACGCACTCGCGGCTAGCGGGCTGAAGGACCACGGGTTCGTGTACGTCAACCTCGACGACTTCTGGCAGAAGTGCGACTCCAACGGATTCGTCGTCGACTCCTTCGGCCGCTGGGCGGTCGACAGCGCCAAGTTCCCGTCCGGCATCAAGGCGTTGGCGGACTACGTCCACTCCAAGGGGCTGAAGTTCGGCTTCTACGTGACACCCGGCATCGCCAAGAGCGCCGTCACCAGGAACACGCCCATCGAGGGGACCTCGTACCACGCGAAGGACATCGCGGACACCTCGAAGACCGAGAAGAACTACAACTGCAAGAACATGTACTACATCGACTACGGGAAGCCCGGCGCGCAGGAGTTCGTGAACTCGTGGGCGAAGCAGTTCGCCTCCTGGGGAGTCGACTACCTGAAGATCGACGGGGTGGGCAGCCAGGACATCCCCGATGTCCAGGCCTGGGACAAGGCGCTGCGGAATTCCGGACGGCCCATCAACTTCGCACTGTCCAACAACCTTCCGATCGCCAATGCCGCCACCTGGCGGCAGCTCGCGAACAGCTGGCGCACCCAGGGCGACGTCGAGTGCTACTGCGGACCCGGCGACAACGGCAGCGGCTACCCGCTCACCGACTGGTCCCACGTCTCCGCCCGCTTCACCTCCGCCGCCAACTGGCAGCAGTACGCCGGACCGGGCGGCTGGAACGACCTGGACTCGCTGGAGATCGGCAACGGCGACCAGGTCGGCCTCACCGCCGACCAGCGCCGCTCCCACTTCACCCTGTGGGCCATGGCGGCCTCCCCGCTGCTGCTCGGCACCGACCTCACCCACCTCGACACGGTGGACAAGGCGATGCTGACCAACGACCGGCTGATCAGCGTCGACCAGGACGGGGTTGCCGCCAAGCGGGTCGTGAACAGCGGTGTCAAGCAGGTCTGGAGCAAACGCGAGAGCAACGGTGCCTATGTGGTCGCCCTGTTCAACACCGGCACCTCCGGCAGCACCACGGTCTCCGTGAACTGGTCGCAGGTGGGATTCACCGGCTCCGGCGACGTCACCGACCTCTGGTCCGGCTCCCATAAGGGCGAGATCGCCGACTCGTACAGCGCGACGCTGCGGCCGGGCGAGACACGCCTGATCCGGGTGAACCCCGTCAACAGTGCGCTGAGGGGACAGTGATGAAACGCAACAGAGCTCTGGCCCGGGGCCTCTCCCTGGCCCTCGCGATCCCGCTCGCCGGACTCACCGGCGCGAGCACGGCCCGGGCGGCCACCGACTACCAGGCGGAGGACGCGGCCATCACCCAGGGCACGGTGGCCACCAACCACACCGGCTACACGGGCACCGGCTTCGTCGACTACACCAACGTCAAGGGCTCCTACGTGGAGTTCACGGTGAGCGCCGCCTCCGCCGGCCCCGCCGCCCTCACCCTGCGCTACGCCAACGGCACCGCCACCGACCGCCCCATGGACATCTCCGTGGGCGGCACGGTCGTCTCGCCCGCCCTGTCCTTCCCGGCCACCACCGACTGGAACACCTGGGCCGATAAGGCGGTGAACGTCACGCTGAAGGCCGGTTCCAACAAGATCCGGGCGACCGCCACGACAGCCAACGGCGGCCCCAATCTCGACCGCATCCGTATCGACGCACCCACCGACACCCAGGCGCCGACCCGCCCCGGCCAACCGAGCTGCTCCGACATCGGCGAGAACGGCCTCACGCTGAGCTGGGGTGCCTCGACGGACGACACGGGCGTGACGGCGTACGACATCTACGAGCACGGCAACAAGATCGGTGAGGCGCCCGGGAGTTCGACGTCGAAGGCGCTGACCGGTCTGACCCCGAACACCACCTACAACCTGACCGTGATCGCCCGCGACGCGGCCGGCAACACCTCCCCGGCCAGCCCGGTCGTCGACTGCACCACCAGGCCCAGCTCCGACACCACCCCGCCGACCAGGCCCGGCACGCTCTCCGCCACCGACGTCACCGCCAACAGTGCCGCTCTGAGCTGGGGCGCCTCGACGGACGACCGAGCGGTCGTCGCCTACGACGTGCGCAGCGGCACCACCGTCTACAAGTCCGTCACCAGCGGCACGTCGACCACTCTCACCGGCCTCGCCTGCGACAGCCCGTACGCGCTCAACGTGGTCGCCCGCGACGCGGCGGGCAACGTCTCCGAGCCGAGCAACACCGTCAACTTCACGACCAAGGCGTGCGCGACCGACGGCGGCGTCCCCTCGTCGATCTCCACGCTCTCCAGCGGCTGGACGATCCCCTGGGGCACCTACTGGATGCCCGACGGGCAGACCGCCCTGGTCACCGAGCGGGACGACTTCCGCGTCTGGAAGGTCACCAAGGACGGGACCAGGACCCAGGTCGGCACGGTCCCGAACGCCGTCACGACCAACGGCGAGGGCGGGCTGCTCGGCGTCGCCGTCGACCCCAAGTGGGCGAGCAACCACTACGTCTACTTCATGCACACCGCGTCCGAGGGCAACCGCGTGGTCCGCATGACGTACGACGGCACGAAGCTCAGCGACTACAAGATCCTGCTCCAGGGCATCAAGAAGAACCGCTACCACAACGGCGGCCGCCTCGCCTTCGGCCCCGACGGCTACCTGTACGCCTCCACCGGCGAGGCCCAGACGCCCGACCTCGCGCAGGACAAGGACTCCCTGAACGGAAAGATCCTGCGCATGACCACCGACGGCAAGCCGGCCCCCGGCAACCCGTTCGGCAACTATGTTTACAGTTACGGCCACCGCAACCCGCAGGGCCTCGCGTTCGACCGCAACGGCCGATTGTGGGAGGCGGAGTTCGGCAACAGCTCCAAGGACGAGCTGAACCTCATCAAGCCGGGTGCCGACTACGGCTGGCCGATCTGCGAGGGCAGTTGCAGCACCTCGGGGATGACCAACCCCAAGGCCACCTGGAACGTCTCCGAGGCCTCCCCCAGCGGTATCGCCATCGTCCGCAACGTCGTCTACATGGCCTCCCTGCGCGGCGAACGCCTGTGGCGGATCCCGATCAACGGCGACAACGAGAGCGTCGGCACACCGACCGCGTACTACGTCGGCACCTATGGCCGGCTGCGCACGGTCACCAAGGTGCCCGGCTCCGACCAGCTGTGGCTGTCGACCACCAACGCCGACAACAACGGCAACGAACCCGACGGCTCCGACAAGATCTTCCGGGTCAACATCAGTTAGGAGTGTTACCAGTTGGGGCGCTGTGCCGGTCAGGCCCGGTACAGCGCCTCGACCTCGTTGGCGTAGGCGTTCTCGATGGCCTTGCGCTTCAGCTTCAGCGACGGGGTCAGCAGACCGTGTTCCTCGGTGAACGGCTGGGCCAGTATCCGGAACGTACGGATCGACTCGGCCTGCGACACCAGGGTGTTGGCGGCGACCACCGCACGCCGCACCTCCGTCTCCAGGTCCGCGTCCCGCACCAGCTGGGCCGGCGACATCTGCGGCTTGCCGCGCATCGTCAGCCAGTGCTCCACGGCCTCCTGGTCGAGGGTGACCAGGGCGGCGATGTACGGGCGGTCGTTGCCCACGACGATGCACTGGTTGACCAGCGGATGGTCGCGCACACGCTCCTCCAGGATGCCGGGGGAGACGCTCTTGCCGCCGGAGGTCACCAGGATCTCCTTCTTGCGGCCGGTGATGGTGAGATAGCCGTCCTCGTCCAGCGAGCCCAGGTCGCCGGTGGCGAGCCAGCCGTCGTGCAGGGTCTCGTCGGTGGCCTTCTGGTTGTTGAGATAGCCCTGGAAGACGTTCGGGCCGTGCAGCCAGATCTCGCCGTCGTCCGCGATGTGCACGGTGACGCCCGGAATGGGCACGCCCACCGTGCCGTAGCGGGTCCGCTCGGGCGGGTTGGCCGTCGCGGCCGCCGTCGACTCGGTGAGGCCGTACCCCTCGTAGATCTGCACGCCCGCGCCCGCGAAGAACAAGCCGAGCCGGCGGTCCATCGCGGAGCCGCCGGACATGGCGTTGCGGATCCGGCCGCCCATCGCGGCCCGCACCTTGGAGTAGACGAGCTTGTCGAAGAGCTGGTGCTGCATGCGCAGACCCGCCGACGGGCCCGGCCCGATGCCCCAGGCCTTCGCCTCGACCGCGTCGGCGTACTTCACGGCGATCTCGACGGCCTTCTCGAACGGCCCGGCCTTGCCCTCCTTCTCGGCCTTGCGCCGGGCGGAGTTGAAGACCTTCTCGAAGATGTACGGCACCGCGAGGATGAACGTCGGCTTGAACGCCTGGAGGTCCGGCAACAGGGCCGCCGCGTTGAGCTGCGGCTGATGGCCGAAGCGGACCCCGTTGCGGATCGCCGCCACCTCCACCATCCGCCCGAAGACGTGCGCGAGCGGCAGGAACAGCAGCGTCGCGGCCTCGTCGCCCTTCTTCGAGTGGAACACCGGCTCGTACTTCTCGACGACCGTGTCCGCCTCGAACATGAAACTGCCGTGCGTGATGACACAGCCCTTCGGGCGGCCCGTCGTGCCCGAGGTGTAGATGATCGTCGCGGTCGAGTCCGGGGTGACCGCCTCCCGGTGCCGGTGCACCAGGTCGTCGTCGAGATGAGCGCCGGCGTCGTACAGCTCCTGCACGGCGTTGTTGTCCAGCTGCCACAGCTGGTGCAGCTGCGGCAGCCGGTCGATGACGGTCGCGATGGTCATCGCGTGGTCCTCGTGCTCCACGATCGCCGCCGAACACTCGGCGTCGTACAGCATCCAGAAGCACTGCTCGGCCGAGGACGTGGGGTAGATCGGCACCACCTGGGCGCCGATCGTCCACAGCGCGAAGTCGAACAGGGTCCACTCGTAGCGGGTGCGGGACATGATCGCGACCCGGTCGCCGAACCGGATGCCCCGGGCCAGCAGCCCCTTGGCGAGGGCCAGCACCTCGTCCCGGAACTCGGCCGAAGTGACGTCCCGCCACTGGCCGCTGTCGTCCTTGCGGCCGAGCGCGATGTGCAGCGGGTCTTCCTGGGCACGCTGGAACACGACGTCGGCCAGACCACCCACCGGCGGTGCCAACGCCAACGGAGGGCTGGTGAACTCGCGCAAACCCACTCCCCGCTCCCTCAGCGCCGTATTCGAGACTCCGCAAGCGCCGTGAAAGCTACCCCACCCTGAGACGCGGCGGGAGAGGGGTCGAATCGGAGCAACCCTCACTTACAGCCTGCTCACAGGCCGGAAAATGCCCTCACATCAGGAAGGGTCGGACAGAAAACTGACGGTTGAGTAAGTTTCGGTCCCGTAATCTCCACCGAATCTGTACGACCTGGCTACGGCCCTTGACCGCTGGTCAACGCCCTCATCGGTGGCGCACCGGTGTCTCTTCCTTCAGCGTCGCAGGGGCGGAATTCGTCACTCCGGCCGGGGTCGGTTTCGGCCTCCTGACCAGGGCGACCACCAGGGCCCCGGCCACCGTCGCGGTCAGCCCGGCCAGTACCGCCGCCGAGGAGAGCCCGGAGGCGAACGCCGTGCGCAGCGCGTGCTCGGAGAAGGTCCCGCGCAGCGCGCCGGCGGCGCCGCCCGCGAGCGCGTGGGCCGCGCCGTTCGGCAGGGAGTCGCCCATCCGCGAGGTCACCACTGTCCCGTACACGGCGATCCCCAGCGCGTACCCGAGCTGCCGGAAGGTGTTCACCGCACCGCCCGCCATCCCGGACCGCTCCGCCGGTACGGCGGCCAGCGCGGCCCCCGCGATGCCGGGCGCCACCAGACCCGTACCGACGCCGACCAGAATCAGCCCCGGCACCAGCGCCGACGCCGTGGAACCCGCGTCAAGGCCCGTCATGCAGAACTGGCCGGTGCCGATCAGCAGCAGCCCGCCGCCGACGGTGATCCTGGCCGGCACCCCGTGCAGCAGCCGCCCGCCGGCCGCCGCCACCACGAACGACGCCAGCGACAGCCACAGGAACACCAGCCCGCCGCGCACCGGGCTCATCCCGAGCATGGTCTGCAGCCAGATCGAGTCGTACGCCATGAGGCTGAACGCCGCCGCGTTGAAGGCCAGCGCGCCCACCATCACCCCCGAGAACGCCGGCTTCAGGAACAGCCGGGGATCCAACAGGGGGTCGGCCGAGCGCAGTTCGACGGCGAGGAAGCAGCACAACGCCACCACGGCCGCCCCGAAGGTGGCGAGGGTGCCCGCGTCGCCCCAGCCGTCCTGTCCGGCCCGTACGGCGCCGTACGTCAGTGCTCCCGCGAAGGCCGCG
This sequence comes from Streptomyces cylindrosporus, assembly GCF_022698165.1. GTDB lineage: Bacteria > Actinomycetota > Actinomycetes > Streptomycetales > Streptomycetaceae > Streptomyces > Streptomyces cylindrosporus. The sequence continues at coordinate 709,315 of NZ_JALDAY010000002.1, read as the reverse complement.
AAGCTCACCGTGCCCGCCCAGTCGACGCGCCGGTCGCGCGAGCCGTGCGACTCCGGTACGACCTTCAGGGTCAGCCACACCGCGGCCACGCTCACCGGCAGATTGACGTAGAAGATCCACCGCCAGCCGGGTCCGTCCGTCAGCAGCCCGCCGACCACCGGTCCCACCGCGGCCGCCGCACCGCTCACCGCGCCCCACACGCCCAGCGCCACCGAGCGCTGTTTGCCCTGGTAGACGGAGCCCAGCAGCGGCAGCGTGGTCGCGAACATCGCCGCCGCGCCCAGCCCCTGCAGACCGCGCGCCGCGACCAGCATCCCCGGCCCGCTCGCCAGCCCGCACAGCAGCGAGGCCGTCGCGAACACGACGACACCGACCAGGTGCACCCGCCGCCGTCCCAGGATGTCGGCCGCGGCTCCTATGCCGAGCAGCAGCGCGGCCAGTGCCAGCGCGTACCCGTCCATCACCCACTGCAGATCGCTCAGCGAGGCGTGCAGCGAGCGCGCCATGTCCGGCAGCGCGACCACCGCGATCGTCACGTCCAGCAACAACATGAACGTGCCCAGGCACACCGCCGTGAGCGTCCCCCATGTACGCATGTCCCCAACTCCCTGTGCTTCTTCTCGGTCGGATGCGTTTCTCTCCGTACGATGGGCTCCGCGCGGCCGATCACGGTGGAACCGGGGCCTCGGGCGCGGAAACCCGACAGGAGAGGGCATGTCGACGACGGAATTCCACGGGCCGGTCATGGAGTCGGACACCTTCGACCGGCTCGATCTGCAGATCCTTTCCGCCCTGGAGACGAACGCCCGGGCCTCCTTCAGCCGGATCGGCGCGGTCCTCGGCGTCTCCGACCAGACCGTCGCCCGGCGCTTCCGCAGGCTGAGTGCCGAGGGCGGGCTGCGGGTGGTCGCGGTGCGCGACCCCGAGCTGCTCGGCCACGACCAGTGGAACCTGCGGCTGCGCTGCGTCCCCGACACCGCGCTGAAGATCGCGGAGGCGCTCGCGAAGCGGCCCGACACCAACTGGATCGCGCTCGCCGCCGGCGGCACGGAGGTGCTGGCCGGGACCCGGCCGCACAGCCCCGGCGACCGCGACGACCTGCTGCTCGGCAAGCTGCCGCGGACGCCCAGCGTGGTCGAGATCCGCGCCCACCAGCTGCTGCACCGCTTCTTCGGCGGACCGGACGGCTGGCTGCAGAAGTTCCGCGCGCTCACCGACGACCAGAAGGCCGCCCTGCGCCCCGAGCCGCCCGCGCCCGTCATCGGACCCGTCCGCATCGACCCCGAGGACGAGCCGCTCGTCGACCTCCTCGAACGCGACGCCCGGGTCACCTACCCCGAACTCCAGCGTGCGACCGGCCGCTCCGAGTCCGCCGTCAAACGCCGGCTCGCCGCACTCGTCGCCTCCGGGGCGATCTACCTCGACGTCGAGTACGACCCCGAGATCCTCGGCTACCCGCTGTCCGCGTCCCTGTGGATCACCGCCGCGCCCGCCCGACTGCAATCGGTGGGCGAGGCCATCGCCGGACACGCGGAGTCCGCCTACGTCACCGCCACCTCCGGCGTCTCCAACCTGATGGTCAGCGCGGTCTTCAAGAACACCGCCGGACTGTACGAGTACCTCAGCGGCCCCCTCGGACGGCTCGACGGGATCCAGCACGTCGAGTCGGTGCCGTACCTGCGCCGCATCAAGCAACTGACGTACCCGCCGCCGGTCCGCTGAGCGGTCCAGGGGAAGTCGGCTGCGGTCGGGCGGCGCCGCCAAGGGGCGCGAGGCTGTGTTGCATGTGCGGCTACCGCCGCGCGGGCGCGACCAGCCGCGACGGCGCGGCAGTCGCCCACGGCCCATCGCCGCCCCGCGGCGGAGCCGCTGATCGGCACAGCCGGCGGAGCGCTCAGCCGCCGCGCCGGCGCTGGAGGCGGTCGCCGCCCGTCAGGATTGCCGACGCCAGGGCGTCCGCCGCGCTCTGGGCGGTGGTGGGGCGGCGGCCGTGGACCAGGACGAAGTCGACGCGGCCCAGTTCCGGGAGGCCGAAGCGGTCGGGGACGCGGACCAGGCCCGGCGGGATCAGGCCCCGGGAGTGGGCCATGACGCCGAGGCCTGCCCGGGCCGCCGCGATCAGGCCGTTCAGGCTGCCGCTGGTGCACGCGATGTGCCACTCCCGGCCCTGCCGCTCCAGGGACTCCAGGGCCAGCGCGCGCGTGATGCCGGGCGGCGGGAACACGATCAGCGGCACGGGCCGGTCCGGGTCCAGGCGCAGCCGCTCCGCGCCGATCCAGACCAGCTCGTCGTGCCAGACCAGCTCGCCGCGCGGGTCCTCGGGCCGCCGTTTGGCCAGCACCAGGTCCAGCCTCCCGGCCTCCAGCTGCTCGTGCAGCGTGCCGGACAGCTCGACCGTCAGCTCCAGGTCGACCTCGGGATGGTCGTGCCGGAAGCCCTCCAGGATCTCCGGCAGCCGGGTCAGCACGAAGTCCTCCGAGGCGCCGAACCGCAGCCGGCCGCGCAGCCGCGTGCCCGTGAAGAACGCCGTCGCCTGCTCGTGCACCTCCAGGATGCGGCGCGCGAAACCGAGCATCGCCTCGCCGTCCTCCGTCAGCTCCACGGAGTGGGTGTCCCGCGAGAACAGCTGCCGGCCGGTCGCGTCCTCCAGTCGTCGCACATGCTGGCTCACCGTCGACTGCCGCAGCCCGAGCCGCCGCGCGGCCTGCGTGAAGCTCAGCGTCTGCGCCACCGCGAGGAAGGTGCGCAGGTGGGAGGGCTCGTACATGCCGACAACCCTAGCCGGTTATCGCGAAAGGTGATGACAGTCAGAGCGGTATGACGGATTCCCGATCGGCTTGCGGAGGAGGACGATGAACGGGGGCCCTCCGGGCCTCGGACCGTCACCGCAAACGCCGACAGCAACGAGCAAGTGGAGCACCGTGAAACGCCTGCGATGGCCGAGTTGGATGCCGATCGACCCGTACATCCTGCTGCTGCTCGGGACGGTGGGCCTCGCGGCCCTCTTCCCGGCACGCGGGACCGGGGCCGATGTCGCCTCGGGCGCCTCCACGGCCGCGATCGCCTTCCTCTTCTTCCTGTACGGAGCCCGCCTCTCCACCCGTGAGGCGCTGGACGGACTCAAGCACTGGCGGCTGCACGGCACGGTCCTCGCCTGTACGTTCGTGATCTTCCCGCTGCTCGGCCTCGCGGCCCGCGGACTCGTCCCGGTCCTCCTCACCCACCCGCTCTACCAGGGCCTGCTCTTCCTCACCCTGGTGCCCTCGACCATCCAGTCGTCGATCGCCTTCACGTCGATCGCGCGAGGGAACGTTCCGGCGGCGATCTGCGCCGGTTCCTTCTCCTCCCTGGTCGGCATCGTCGTCACCCCGCTGCTCGCCGCGGCGCTGCTCGGCAGCAGCGCGGGCGGCTTCTCGGCCGACTCGCTCGTCCAGATCGTGCTGCAGCTGCTGGTGCCGTTCGTCGCCGGGCAGTTGCTGCGCCGTTGGATCGGAGGCTTCGTCGCCCGGCACAAGAAGGTGCTCGGCCTGGTCGACCGCGGTTCGATCCTGCTCGTCGTGTACACCGCGTTCAGCGAGGGCATGGTCCAGGGCATCTGGCACCAGGTGAGCCCGCTCCGGCTCGGCGGCCTGCTGGTCGTCGAGGCGGTCGTCCTGGCCGTGATGCTCGCGCTGACCTGGTACGGCGGCAAGGCGCTGCGCTTCGACCGCGAGGACCGCATCGCCATCCAGTTCGCCGGCTCCAAGAAGTCCCTCGCCTCCGGACTCCCCATGGCGAGCGTCCTGTTCGGCGCCCACGCCTCCCTCGCCGTGCTGCCGCTGATGCTCTTCCACCAGATGCAGCTGATGGTGTGTGCGGTGATCGCCAAGCGCCGCTCCCGCGACCCGCAGACCGAGACCGAGACCGAGACCGTCAAGCCCGCTCCAGCCGCACCGTCACGAACCGCGGTCGGTACAGGCCCACGTTCGCGTTGATGCTCGCCGAAGCACCGGTCGTCTCCAGCCAGTTGACGTCGTAGCTCAGCACCAGCCGTCCGTCGCCGTCCAGTTCGGGGTGCGCCTGCGGGTTGTACGCGGCCACCCCGGCCCTCGGCAGTGAGGGGCTGAAGCTCTTCGTCGGCCCGTGCCAGGGCCCGGTGGGGGAGCAGGACCAGTACGAGGTCACGGTGGTCAGCCCCGCCGCACCCGTCGCCATGGTGAACAGCACGTACGTGCCCTGGACCTGGACGACGGAGAACGCGCTGCCCACCTTCGCGCCCCGCAGCGCCCGCGGCTTCACCCCCCACCCCGAGCCGTCCCAGTACCGCCATGCCGACGGGTCCGCGAGCCGGCCCTCCGGCACGCGCGCCACGTACGCCGACGAGGCCGGGCGGGAGACCGCCTGCCCGTCGTCGCCGCCGAAGACGTAGGTCCAGCCGCCCTTGTCGACCAGCGTCGTCCCGAACAGCAGCCGCCGGGACGGGTCCGGCACCAGGCTCTGGTCGAGCACCTTCACCACCGACTCGACCCTCAGGTCAGGCAGCGACAGCGTGGCGACCTCCGTGGCGGTCGGCACCCCGTAGATCCACGGTGACTGCCCGGCCGTCCGCACCCACAGCAGCACCCGTACGACCGACTCCGGCGAGCCGGGGGAGCGCGGCTCGACCCGGGCCGCGACCGGCCACCGCCACTGGTCCGGGGCCGGATCGGGGAAGAGCGGGGCCGGCAGGGTGCTCTCCAGCCGCCCCTTGCTGTCCATCACCACGGCCGAGTTGCGGACCAGCGGGGCCGCGGTGTCCCGCCAGGCGTAGGACTCGCCGACCGGGTTGGGCGGGCGGTGCACCTGGCCCAGATAGGTGTCCGAGAACAGCCACAGCACCCGGCCGTCCGGCAGCCGCACCGAGTGGGTGCCGTCGCCGCCGGTCCAGTCGTCGGTGCGGGTCGCGTCGTCGCCGTACCGGGCGAACTCGTCGGTCAGACCGGCGTCGGCCGACACCGTGCCGAGCCCGCGCGGGGTGCAGCCGCCGCTCTCCCGCTCACCTCCACGGGGGAGGGCGGTGAGCAGCACGGCCCCGAGAACCAGGGCCAGCAACAGGCCAAGCCCGGTCCCCGTCCGCTGTCGTGCTCGTCGGTCCTCGGGCACCCACGGGACGTTAGTGGCTGCCGCTCACATGGTCCATGGGCAGCCACAGCACGGTGTCCTTCGACGACGTCGCGGAAGCGTCCGGCGCGGCCAACTCCTCGTCGCTCAGCGCCCGGTCCCACACGTGTACGTCGTCGATCGCGCCGGTGAAGAAGGCCCGGCTGTCCATGCGCTGCCCGATGTGCACGCCGAAGGGCGAGTTGCGGCTGACCGAGCCCGGCACGTCGGCCGCGCTGAGCGCCGTACCGTCGATGAAGAGCGTCAGTCGGCCACCGCCTCTCCGCAGGGCCAGGTGGTGCCAGTGGCCGTCGTTGTAGGCGCCCGTCGTGCGGACGGACACCGACTGCGGGGCCGCCGCTGCGTCGCGCACGGTGATCAGGCCCTGGACGCGGTCGCTCGCGGGCTCCCCGCGCAGCCACACCTGCGGCTGACCGGTACCGACACCGCCCATCCACAGCAGCGGCTGCTCACCGGTCGTGGCCGTGTACCGGAACCACAGCGACGCCGTGAAGTCCCTTGTCCCGAGCGGCAGTCGGTCGCTGTAGGGCAGCCTTACGGCGTCGTCCGCGCCGTCGAACTCCAGCGCGCCGCCGGAGACGCCCGCCGTCTCCCGGGCGCCGCCGAGGACGGCCGCGGGGCGAGCGTGCGGGGCGAGGTCGGAGGTGGTCGGGTTGGGGCCGCGGCGCGGTCGCAGCCAGTCCTCGGTGAAGCGGGCGAAACGGATCTCGTCGCGTGCGTCGACGGCCCCGCCCTCGTACACCAGCCCCACCGTGTCGGGGCCGACGCGGGCCATGTCGGAGTAGCCGGACCAGTCCGTCGTCACGACCGTGCCCCGGTCCACGCTGTCCCAGGTGCGCCCGCCGTCGTAGGAGGAGCGGATCATCATGGTCCGACGGCGGTCGGGGTCGCCGGGGCAGGCCAGCAGGAGCCGGTCGCCGAGGCGCAGCATCGAGCCCTGGACCTGCGGGGTGTAGAGGTCCGGGAGGTCGCGGAACGGGGCGGTGAAGCTGTCGCCGCCGTCGCGGCTGACCGCCTGGGTGCGGTGGCCGAGGTCGGTGCCGTCCTGTTCGCGGCCGCTGACGAGGATCGAGCCGTCGGTGCGCTCGGCGAGGGTGACCTCGGAGGGCTTCTGCCGGAAGGTGCCGTCGGCCGCGATCGGCCAGGAGTCGGTGGCGCCGATCCGCCAGTGGTCGCCGCCGTCGTCGCTGACGACCAGCGCGGCGTGGTTGGCGCTGACACGGCTCCCGTCCCAGGTCTCGGTGTTGACGCCGAGGACCAGCCGGCCGGCCTGCCTGCCACGGGTGAGCTGGATGCCGTGCACGGGACCGGTGGCGTACCAGGAGTTCCAGTCCGGGGGCAGGATCTCGGGGCTCAGATCGCGCGGCCGCGACCAGGTCAGTCCGTCGTCGTCGCTGTACTGCAGGTGCGGGGTGCGGTCGCAGGGCACCGAGCAACTGGCCGCGTCCGTACGGCCCGTGTTGTACGTCTCCGCCAGCAGGACGCGGCCCGTCTCGCGGTCCACGACCGGCGCCGGGTTGCCGTGCGTGTCGCCGCCGCCGGGGTTGACGACCCGGAGCGGGCTCCAGGTGCGGCCGCCGTCCTCCGACCGTTTGACGACGATGTCGATGTCGGCGGCGTCCCCGCAGTTGAGCCTCCGCCCCTCGGCGAACGCGAGCAGCGTGCCCTCGGTGGTCCGCACGATCGCCGGGATGCGGAAGCAGGCGTAGCCGGGGTCCTGGGCGGCCTTGAAGAGGACCTGCTGCTCGAAGTCGGGGGCGGACGCGGCCTGTTGGGCCTGTGCCGGGCTCGGCAGGGCGGCCAGCGCCGCGGCCGCGGCGAGTGCGGTGACGGTGGCTCTCAGACGTGCGCGAAGACGTGACGGCATGGTGCGAACCTGCCCTTCAGAGGTCTGGCCTTCAGAGGTCTGGACATCTGGACATCCCACGTCCGATGTCCGGGCCACAGAGGCTAGTTGGGGGCTCAGGCGCCTCACAAGGAGCGTGCGGCTACTCGGTCGGATCGCGTCGGCGCAGGACCGGCAGGACGGGAAGTACGGCCGCGGGTCCGGGACTTGGCGTGGGAGCGGCGCCCGCCCTGCGGCAGACCAGGGCGTCGGGGTCGCTCGCGGGGGTCTGGAGGGTGTAGCCGCCGGGACAGGCGGGGCCCGGGTCGCCCTTGGGCCCGGGATCCCCCTTGTCGCCCTTCGGGCCCTGGACGCCCTGGACCCCGGGAGTGCCGTTCACGCCCGAGGGGCCCGTCGGCCCGGAGGCTCCGTCGGCTCCCGCTGGGCCGGGCCCGCCGGACGGTCCGGGCGATCCCTCGGGACCCTCCGGACCCGCGGGTCCCGTCGGCCCGGCGGGTCCGGACGGTCCGGGCACACCGCGCGGACCCTGGGCGCCCTCGGCCCCGGCCGCGCCACCCGCCCCCCGGTCGCCCTTGTCGCCCTTCGCGCCGCGTGCGCCGGGGAGTGCGGCGGGCACCCGGATCCGGTCCAGCAGGTCGTCGACCGCCTCCGACGGATCCGGCGCCGCCGGGGTCCCGCCGCTCGCCCGTACCTGCTCGCGCAGGGCCCGCACGTCCTGTGCGAGCGTGGACAGGGCCTGGCCGCGTCGGTCGGCCTCGGCCTGCATCTGGTCGGCGCGCCGGTCGCCGGAGTCGATGCGCGCCCACAGGATCACGGCGACCCCGCACAGGGCGATCAGCACGCACACCAGGAAGACGCTGCGCCAGCGCGGGGCGAGCAGCCGCTCGAATCGGGACGTCACGGCGCACCTCCGGGCCGCTGGATGTCGGGCCGGTTCACGGCGCACCGCCGAGCCGGTGGATGTCGAGCCTGAGCCGCGCGATCTCCGACTGGTCGGCGGCATGCAGCGTGGACAGTTCGCTGATGCGCGAGTCCCGTTCGGCCACTTGCCGTTCGAGCCGGTCGCGCTCCGACTGGAGCTTCTCGGTCAGGCTGGAGTAGCCGCTGAGCGCGTTCTCCCCGCGCTTGCCGAGATAGGCCACGGCGGCTGCGCCCAGCACGCCCGCGGCCGCCAGTAACGAGCCGAGCAGGGTGGTGCCGGCATCCAAGTGACTGCCTCCTACTTGGACGACGGGCCGCACGGCACGCGGCCCGTGGAACTCACCACAAGTAACGAGCCACTTGCCAACGGGGTGTGCCAGGGTGAACCACTACGCCGGACGGGTGGTGACGGTGCGTCAGGACTGACGCATAAATGCAGTTTTCAGGGCCGGAGCACCACCTTGCCCCGATTGCTCCGCGACTCGATCACCGCATGCGCCCGCGCCGCGTCCGCCAGCGCGAACTCCCCGTGCACGGCCGGCCTCAGCGCACCCTCCCCGAACAGCCGCCACAGCTCCCGCCGCCACCGCTCGTACAACTCGGGCCTGCCCCGCGCGATCCGCGCCATCTGGAAGCCGATCACCGACCTGCCGCCCACGAGCAGGTCGTACGCCCGTATCGTCCCGCCGCCGGAGCTGTACGCCACCAGCCGCCCGCCGGGCGCGAGCGCGCCGATCGCCGGGGTGAGCAGCTCGCCGCCCACCGCGTCGAGGGCGTAGTCGACGGGCTCGCCCCAGCTCTCGTCGGGGTAGGCGATCACCTCGTCGGCGCCGAGCGAGCGCACGAAGTCGGCCTTGCCCGGGTCGGACACGGCCCCCACGACCCGGCTCGCGCCCCGCAGTCGCGCCAACTGCACCGCCAGGTGGCCGACCCCGCTCGCCGCGGCCGTGACCAGCGCAGCCTCGCCCGGCTCTGGGCGCGCGGCCTCCAGAGCGCCGAGGGCGACCAGTCCACTGCGCACGAGGGCGACCGCGTCGACGGCCGAGGCGGCGTCCGGGACCGGGGAGGCCATCGCCTCGTGCAGGAGCGCGAAGTCGGCGTAACCGTGCCCGAAGCACAGCCCGGTCACCCGCTCGCCCGTGCGGAAGCGGCGGACGCCCTCGCCGACCGCGACCACCTCCCCCGCGACCTCCCCGCCCAGCGGGATCGGCTCGGCCGCCTCGGTGACCTTGCGGACGACGGGGAGCGTGACGCCGACGGCCTCGCAGCGGACGAGCAGCTCGCCGGGGCCGGGCTCCGGAACCGGGGCCTCCTCCAGGAACAGCGGGCCACCGGTGGACTCGTAGCGGACGCGGCGCATCGCACCTCCAGAAATCGTTGGGAGTCCCAACGGTATGGTGAAGTCGTTGGGAAGTCCAATGAATTCTCGGTAGGGTGTCCCCATGTCCGAAGCCGGAGCCCCCCTCGCCGCCATCCGCTCGCTCCCCAGCTGGCTGCTCGGCCGCGCCGCCGCCCGTGGCCGCGCCCTGGTCGCCGAGGCGCTGGCCGCGGAGGGGCTGAAGATGTGGCACCACGTGGTCCTGTCCGCCGTACGCGACCTCGCGCCCGTCGCCCAGGCCGACCTCGGCCGGAGCGTGCGGCTCGACCCGAAGGACCTCGTCGGCGTCCTCAACGACCTGCAGCCCGCGGGCCTCGTCGTGCGCGAGCCGGACCCCAGGGACCGCCGCAAGAACGCCGTGTCCCTCACCGAGGAGGGCGCGCGGCTGCTGAGGCGCTGCGAGAAGGCGGCCCGCGCGGCCAACGACGAGCTGCTCGCCCCGCTCTCGGCGGCCGAACGCGACCGGTTCATGGGCCTGTTGATCCGGATTTCCGGCACGGAAGGCTGATACGGAGGGCTGACGACGGATAACGTTCCGTCATGACCGCACCCCTCGCCCTCGATCCCGCGCGCAGCGCCCTCGTCCTCGTCGATCTGATGGACCGGATCGTCGCGCTGCCCCTGGAACCCCGCAAAGGCACCGAAGTACTGTCCACCGCCGAGGAGTTGGCGACCGCCTTCCGGGCGGCCGGCGCGCCCGTCGCGCTCGTCCGGGTGGAGCGGCCCGGCGTCCCGGAACAGCCGCCCGGCAGCGGACTGGTGGCCGGCCTGGCCCGGGACGGCGACCTGGAGGTCGTGAAGCGGACGATCGGCGCCTTCCAGGGCACGGACCTGGACGAGCGGCTGCGCGAACGGGGCGTGCGCACCCTCGTGTTCGGCGGCATCGCCACCAACCTCGGCGTCGAGTCCACCGCCCGCGCCGCCGGCGACCTCGGCTACGACCTGGTCTTCGTCGAGGACGCCATGGCCGCGTTCACGGCCGCCGAGCACGACGCGTCGGTACGGCTGGACTTCCCGCGGCTGGGGACCGTGGTGACGGCGGCCGAGGTGAGGTTCGTGGCCTGAACCTCACACCAGCGTGCCCCCGCCGTCCACCACCACGACCGAGCCCGTGCTGTAGCCGCCGCGCATCAGATAGAGGTACGCCTCGGCGACGTCCGCCGGCTCGCCCACCCTGCCCACGGGAAGCGAGCCGGCGGTCGAGGCGTACAGGCCCTCGCGCTCGGCCTCGGGCAGGTCCCGCCACAGGTCGGTGCGGACCACGCCGGGCGACACGACGTTCACGCGGACGGGCGCCAGCTCCAGGGCGAGCGCACGGGTGAGCGACTCCATCGCCCCGCACAGGCTCGCCGCGACGGTCGTGCCCGGCATCGGGCGGCGGCCCGCGGTGCCGGTGGTCAGCACGACCGAGCCGCCCGGCCGGATCGCCGGGGCGCCGTGCTTGACGGCCGTGTACGCGCCCCACAGCCGCGTGTCCAGGAAGCCCCGGGCGCGGACGAGGTCCGACTCGGCGAGGCCGCCCAGCAGGATGGAGTCGCCGGCGGTGTACACGAGGTGGTCGAAGGCGCCGACCCGCTCGAAGAAGGCCCGTACCGCCTCCTCGTCGGTCGCGTCCAGGACGTGCCCCTCGGCGCCGTCCGGCAGCCGCTTCAGCGCCGCGGCCACGCTCTCCTGCCGGCGCGAGGCGACCACCACCTCGGCGCCCTCACCGGCCGCCGCCTCCGCCACCGCCAGTCCGAGCCCCGCCGTACCGCCGATGACGACGATCCGCTGTCCTCGCAGGCTCATGCCGTGCTCCCTTCCTCCACTTTGCACTGTTCGACGCCGTCCAGCCTGCGGCCGCCCCCGCGCTGCCGTCCAAGACCTCTTCGGGCGTCGGCGATACCCTGAAGGCATCGCCGACGGAAGGGGCGGCCATGGACCTGGACCTGCGGAAAGTGCGCTACTTCGTCGCGGTCGCCGAGCAACTGCACTTCGGGCGGGCGGCCGAGCGGCTGCACATCGCGCAGCCGGTGCTGAGCCGTCAGATCCGGGCGCTGGAGAAGGACTTGGGCGCGGAGCTGTTCGTACGCGACAGCCACGGCGTGACGTTGACGACCGCGGGCGGGCAACTCCTCGACGACTCCCGTCAGTTGCTCGCCTCGGCGGACGCCGCCCGGCGCCGGGTGCGGGCCGCCGCCCGTGGTCGGCGCCGCTTCGTCGTCGGCTTCCGGGCCGGGGTCGTCGTCACGCACGCCCTGCGCGCCTTCGGCGCCGCGCATCCCGACGTCGACGTGCGGGCACGCCGGGTCGAGTGGGACGACCAGGAGCAGCTGATCCTCGACGGCACCGTCGACCTGGCGTACGTACGGCGCCCGATCCGCGAGCAGGGTCTGCGGCTGCTGCCCCAGTACACCGAGGACATGGTGGCCATGCTCCCCGCCGAGCACCGGCTCGCGGGCAAGCAGGAGCTGCGCCGTGCGGACCTGGACGGTGAGACCTGGCTGCGCTACGTCGATCCCCGGCCGGACGACGTGCCGATCCGCACGGTCGAGGAGAAGTTCGAGCGCGTGGCCGCCGGCACCGGCATCACGCTGGTACCGGTGTCGGTCGCCGAGCAGTACTCCCGCCCGGACATCACCTACGTGCCCGTCGTGGACGCCGAGCCCGGTGCGGTACTGCTCGCCTGGGACGCGGGCCGGCACTCGCGACTGGTCGAGGCGTTCGTGGCGGCTGCGGGCGGCTGAGGCGGGACCCCGCGGCGCAGGGGGCGCTCCCCGCCGGTCGGGGTCCCGCCGCCGTGCCGCGGGGAGCCGGTCAGCCCTGGGCGGCCGCGGTCCGCAGGGCGACGCGGTCCTCGCCCGCGTACACGTTCATGGAGCTGCCCCGCAGGAAGCCCACCAGCGTCAGGCCCGTCTCCGCGGCCAGGTCCACCGCCAGGGAGGAGGGGGCCGAGACCGCCGCCAGGACCGGGATGCCCGCCATGACCGCCTTCTGTGCCAGCTCGAAGGAGGCCCGGCCCGAGACGAGGAGGATCGTGCGGGACAGCGGCAGGCCGCCGCTCTGCAGGGCGCGGCCCACCAGCTTGTCGACGGCGTTGTGGCGGCCCACGTCCTCCCGGATGTCGAGGAGCTCGCCGTCCTCGGTGAACAGGGCCGCCGCGTGCAGACCCCCGGTCCGGTCGAACACCCGCTGGGCCGCGCGCAGCCGGTCGGGGAGGCTCGCGAGCAGTTCGGGCTCGACCCGGACCGGGGGAGTGTCGGCTATCGGCCAGCGGGCCGTCGTACGCACCGCGTCGAGGCTCGCTTTGCCGCACAGGCCGCAGGACGAGGTGGTGTAGACGTTCCGCTCCAGGGTGATGTCGGGGATCCTGACACCCGGCGCGGTCTTCACGTCGACGACGTTGTACGTGTTCGAACCGTCGACGGTGGCGCCCGCGCAGTACACGATGTTCTGCAGGTCCGACTGCTCGGCCAGCACGCCCTCGCTGACCAGGAAGCCCGCGGCCAGCGCGAAGTCGTCGCCCGGGGTGCGCATGGTGATCGCGAGGGGCTTGCCGTTGAGCCGGATCTCCAGCGGTTCCTCGGCGACGAGGGTGTCCGGGCGGGACGAGACCGCCCCGTCGCGGATCCGGATCACCTTGCGTCGTTCCGTGACTCGTCCCATGTGTGCCTCAGTCCCGGTTCTGTACGTGCTGGTAGCCGAAACGGCCCTTGATGCAGAGATTGCCGTGGGTCACCGGGTTGTCGTGCGGGGAGGTGACCTTCACGATCTCATTGTCCTGCACGTGCAGGGTGAGGTTGCAGCCCACTCCGCAGTACGCGCACACGGTCGTCGTCTCGGTCTGCTCGGACTCGTTCCACGTACCCGCCGCGCGCATGTCGAACTCCGACTTGAACGACAGCGCGCCCGTGGGGCACACCTCGATGCAGTTCCCGCAGTACACGCAGGCCGAGTCGGTCAGCGGGGCGTCGTGCTCGACGGCGATCCGGGCGTCGAAACCGCGCCCCGAGACGGAGATCGCGAAGGTGTTCTGCCACTGGTCGCCGCACGCGTCCACGCATTTGTAGCAGAGGATGCACTTGTCGTAGTCGCGCACATACAGATCGTTGTCGACCTTGGGTTCCTCGTTCAGGCGGGCCGCGTCCGGGCCGAAGCGGTCCGGCTTCGCCTCGTACTCCTTGATCCATTCGGCGACTTGTGGAGTCGTCGACAAGTCGACCGAGGAGGCGAGCAGTTCCAGTACGATCTTGCGGCTGTGCCGGGCGCGCTCGGTGCCGGTGTGCACGACCATGCCGGGCTCGGCCTTCCGCGAGCAGGCCGGCACGAGGGTCCGGGACCCCTCCACCTCGACCACGCACACCCGGCAGGCGTTCTTCGGCCGGAGCGTGTCGCCCTCGCAGAGGGTCGGCACCTCCTTCCCGGCCGCCCGGCACGCGTCGAGGATCGTCGAGCCCTCCGGGACCCTGGCTTCCTGGCCGTCGATGGTGAACTCGAGCAGCCGGCGCGGGATCCCCAGCGGTGTCACGGTCATGCGTACGCCCCCAGACGGTCGATGGCGGATTCCACGGCGTTCCACGCGGTCTGCCCCAGACCGCAGATCGAGGCGTCCCGCATCGCGCGGCCGACCTCCCTGAGCAGCGCGATGTCACCGGCGGCCGCCGCGCCCGACCGCTCCACGATCCGGTGCAGCGCCTCCTCCTGTCGCACGGTCCCGACCCGGCACGGCACGCACTGCCCGCACGACTCGTCCCGGAAGAACTCGGCGATCCGCAGCAGCAGCCGGGGCAGCGGGACGGTGTCGTCGAAGGCCATGACCACCCCCGAACCGAGCGTGGTGCCCGCCTCCCGGGTGCCTTCGAAGGTCAGCGGGATGTCCGTCTCGTCCGGCCGTACGAAGCCGCCGGCCGCGCCCCCGAGCAGCACCGCGCGGAGCTTGTCCCGGACCCCCGCGAGCGCGAGGACCTCGCCCAGCGTCGCCCCGAACGGCAGCTCGTAGATCCCGGGCCGCTCCACGCTGCCCGACACGCAGAACAGCTTCGGCCCGGTCGACTTCCCGGTCCCGATCGCCGCGTACGCCGGGGCACCCATGGTCAGGATCGGCAGTACGTTGACCAGCGTCTCGACGTTGTTCTCGACCGTCGGCCTGCCGAACAGGCCCTTCTCCACCGGGAACGGCGGCTTGGAGCGCGGCTCGCCGCGATAGCCCTCGATGGAGTTGAAGAGGGCCGTCTCCTCACCGCAGATGTACGCGCCCGCACCGCGCCGGATCTCCATGTCGAAGGCGTAGCCCTGACCGAGGACGTCCTCGCCGAGGAAGCCACGCGCGCGTGCCTGCGCGATCGCGTGCTCCAGCCTCCGCAGCGCCCGCGGATACTCGCCGCGCAGATACACGTACCCCTTGTGCGCGCCGGTCGCGTACGCGGCGATCGTCATCGCCTCGACCAGCGCGTACGGGTCGCCCTCCAGGATCACGCGGTCCTTGAAGGTGCCCGGCTCGGACTCGTCGGCGTTGCACACCAGGTAGTGGGGGTGGTCGGGCTGGGACGCCGTGGCCTGCCACTTGCGGCCGGTGGGGAAGGCGGCGCCGCCACGCCCGACCAGGCCGGAGTCCGTGACCTCGCGGATCACTCCGGCGGGGCCGAGCTCGAAGGCCCGGCGCAGGGCGGTGTAGCCGCCGTGGGAGCGGTAGTCGTCGAGGCTTTCCGGGTCCACCGCGCCGACCCGCCGAAGCAGGACCAGCCCGTCCTGCCCGGCCTGGGGCACCGCCATCGCCGCCGGCGGTTCCTGCGGCGCCGAGTCCGGCGAGCTCGCCGCCAGCACGGCCTCGTGGACCGTCGCCGGCGCCGACACCGCCGTACGCACCGGATCGCCCGCCCTGATCGCGAGCGCGGCGGGCGCCCTCTCGCACAGGCCCAGGCACGGGCTGCGCTCCACCGAGACACCGGGACCGAGCCGCGCCTCGATCCCGGCGCACAGTTCGGGCGCGCCCGCGGCCGTGCACGCCAGGTCCGTGCAGACGTGCAGCACGGTCGCCGGGCGCGGCTTCACCGAGAACATCGCGTAGAAGGTGGCGACGCCGTACGCCTCCGCCGGCGGCACCGTGAGCCGTCGGCACAGGTAGTCGAGGGCGCCCTCGCTGATCCAGCCGATCCGGTCGTTGATCGCGTGCAGCCCCGGCAGCAGCAGGTCGCGGCGGTCCCGGGCCTCGCGCCCGCCGCGGGCCCACCGCAGGTCGGCGTCGGACCGGTCCGCGCCCTCCCAGGAGGACTCGGGAGGGCCCAACAGGGCGTCCACGGCCGCCCGTTCGTCGTCCGTCGGCTTGCTGTCGCCGAAGTGCAGGTCCACCACATCACCTCACGATGGTCGCAACCGGGAGCTTCTCGATCCGGATCGCCGACGCCTTGAACTCCGCCGTCCCCGCGATCGGGCAATTCGCCTCGATCGTCAGCTGGTTGGTGTCCACCTCGTCGGGAAAGTGCATGGTCATGAAGGCGAGCCCGGGCCGCAGCGCGGTGTCGATCCACACCGGCGCCACCACCGAGCCCCGCCGCGAGGACACCAGCACCTCCTCGCCGACCACCACCCCGTACCGCTCTGCGTCCTCCGGACACAGCTCGACGTACTCGCCGCGCCGCAGCGGGGAGGCGTAACCGCCGCTCTGCACACCGGTGTTGTAGGAGTCGAGCCGCCGACCGGTGGTCAGCCGGATCGGGTACCGGTCGTCGGTGAGGTCGACCGGCGGATCGTGCTGCACGATCCCGAAGGGAGCAGGCCTGCCCCGCCTCGCCGGGTCCTTCTCCCACAACCGGCCGTGCAGATACGTCGGTTCGAGCTCCTCGGTGCTCGGGCACGGCCACTGGATGCCCTGATGCTCCTCCAGGCGCCGGTACGTCATCCCGTAGTGGTCCGGCGAGACCGAGCGCAGCTCGTTCCAGACCGCCTCCGAGTCGGCGTACTTCCAGTCGTGGCCCAGGCGCGCGGCGAGCTCGCAGATGATGTCGATGTCCTCGCGTGCCTCGCCGGGCGGGGTGACCGCGCGCCGGACGCGCTGAACTCGCCGCTCGCTGTTGGTGGTCGTGCCCTCCGTCTCCGCCCAGCCGGCGGTCGCGGGCAGGATCACGTCCGCCAGCTCGGCCGTCTTCGTGAGGAAGATGTCCTGCACGACCAGGAAGTCCAGCTCGCGCATCCGCCGTACCGCCTGCTCGCTGTCGGCCTCCGACTGTGCCGGGTTCTCGCCGATGCAGTAGACGGCCTTGAGCGTGCCCTCCTCCATCGCCTCGAACATCTCGGTGAGGTTCAGGCCGTAGTGCGGCTGGATCACGGTGTCCCAGGCCGACTCGAACTTCAGCCGGGTGTCCGGGTCGAGGATGTCCTGGAAGCCCGGGAGGCGGTTGGGGATGGCGCCCATGTCACCGCCGCCCTGCACGTTGTTCTGGCCGCGCAGGGGCTGGAGTCCGGAGCCGTACCGGCCGACGTGTCCGGTCAGCAGGGAGAGGTTGATGAGCGCGCGGACGTTGTCGGTGCCGTTGTGGTGCTCGGTGATGCCGAGGGTCCAGCACAGCTGGGCGCGCTCGGCGCGGGCGTAGGCGTGCGCCAACTCCCTTATGGCGCGGGCTGGTACGCCCGTCACCTTCTCCGCGAGGGACAGCGTCCAGGGCTCGACGAGCTTCCGGTACTCCTCGAAGCCGCTCGTCGCCCGCTCGATGAACGCCTCGTTGGCCAGGCCCGCGTGGATGATCTCGCGCCCGATCGCGTGCGCCATCGGGATGTCCGTGCCGACGTTCAGGCCTAGCCAGCTCTCCGCCCACTCGGCGGTGCTCGTCCGCCGTGGGTCGACGGCGTACATCCGCGCGCCGTTCCGGATGCCCTTCAGTACGTGCTGGAAGAAGATCGGGTGCGCGAAGCGGGCGTTGGAGCCCCACATCACGATGACGTCGGTGTGCTCGATCTCCTCGTACGAGGAGGTCCCGCCGCCGGAGCCGAAGGCGGCGGAGAGCCCGGCGACGCTCGGGGCGTGGCAGGTCCGGTTGCAGGAGTCGACGTTGTTGGTGCCCATGACGACCCGCGCGAACTTCTGCGCCACGTAGTTCATCTCGTTCGTGGCGCGGGCGCAGGAGAACATGCCGAAGGCGCCCCGGTTGCGCTCCAGGCCGCGGGCCGCCCGGTCCAGGGCCTCCTCCCAACTCGCCTGCCGGAAGGGCTCGTCGCGGGAGTCGCGGACCAGCGGGTGGGTGAGGCGGGTGTAGGTCTTCGGTTCGCGTTTCCTCATGCGGCGCTCCTCAGCGCGAGCAGGTCCGAGATGGCGTGCACGGTGCGCAGGGTGGGCACCTCCACGCCGGTGATCTCCGCCAACTCGACGACGGCCGCGAGGAGTACGTCGAGTTCGAGCGGCTTGCCGCGCTCCAGGTCCTGGAGCGTGGAGGTGCGGTGGTCGCCGACCTTCTCGGCGCCGGCCAGTCGGCGTTCGATGGAGACGCCGACCTCGCAGCCCAGGGCCTCGGCGACCGCGAGCGTCTCGGCCATCATGGTCTCGATGACCTTGCGGGTGCCGCCGTGCAGGCACATCTGCCGCATGGTGGCGCGGGCCAGCGCGCTGATCGGGTTGAACGAGATGTTGCCGAGCAGCTTGAGCCAGATGTCGTTGCGCAGATCCGGCTCGACGGGGCACTTCAGGCCACCGGCGACCATGGCCTCGCTGAAGCTCAGACAGCGCTTCGAGACGCTGCGGTCGGGCTCGCCGATCGAGAACCGGGTGCCTTCGAGGTGTCGTACAACTCCCGGGCCCGCAAGCTCGGTTGCCGCGTAGACGACACAGCCGACGGCCCGTTCGGGCGCGAGCACCGCACTGACCGCGCCGTCCGGGTCCACGCTCTCGACGCGGTGGCCGTCGTGGGGGCCGCCGTGCCGGTGGAAGTACCACCACGGGATGCCGTTCTGGGCGGCGACCACCGCCGTGGTGTCGTGCAGCAGGGGCTCGATCAGCGGCCCGCACGCCGCGTACGAGTTGGCCTTCAGACCGAGGAAGACATAGTCGACCGGGCCGATCTCGGCCGGGTCGTCGGTGGCGTGGGCGCGCGCGGTGAAGTCGCCGCGCGGGCTCAGCACCCGTACTCCGTGCTGCCTCATGGCCGCGAGATGCGGTCCACGGGCGACGAGATGCACATCGGCGCCGGCGCGATGGAGCGCGGCACCGACGTAGGCGCCGATCGCACCGGCGCCGAGAACTGCGACTTTCATGACGAGGGAGCTCCGTTCGGTTCGAGGGATACCGCGGAGATGGCCGACCATCGAGCCGGCCGGCCCGACTCTGTCGACTGAATATTGTCTACAGTATGGGAGTGGAGGCGACAAGACTCCGCGCACGGACGGCGATGGTTGACCGTTCATCGACCCGGAGCGACCGTTCGTCGCGCGATGCATACCGCTCACCGCATACGGTCGACGCTTTGCCTCCCCGGTTCTTCCCAACTCCTTTACGGATTCCTAGGGTTCGGGATCATGAGCCCCCCTGTAGCACCGCCCGGCTGGAGCCGTTGGCTCGTTCCCCCGGCCGCGCTGTCCGTGCATCTCTCCATCGGCCAGGCCTACGCCTGGAGTGTCTTCAAGCCGCCGCTCGAGTCCGCGCTGAACCTCGACGGCACCGAGAGCGCGCTGCCCTTCCAGTTCGCCATCGTGATGCTCGGCCTGTCCGCCGCGTTCGGCGGCACCCTCGTCGAGCGCAACGGGCCGCGCTGGGCGATGACCGTGGCCCTGGTCTGCTTCTCGTCCGGCCTGCTGCTGTCCGCGCTGGGCGCCGAGACCAAGCAGTTCTGGCTGATCGTGCTCGGCTACGGCGTGGTCGGCGGCATCGGCCTCGGCATCGGCTACATCTCGCCCGTCTCCACCCTGATCAAGTGGTTCCCGGACCGGCCCGGCATGGCCACCGGCATCGCCATCATGGGCTTCGGCGGCGGCGCGCTGATCGCCTCGCCCTGGTCGGCGCAGATGCTGGAGTCCTTCGGCACCGACCACTCCGGGATCGCCCAGACCTTCCTCGTGCTCGGACTGTCGTACGCCGTCTTCATGACCCTCGGCGTGCTGCTGGTGCGCGTGCCGCGTACGGAGAAGCCCGTCGAGAACGCGCCGAGCGCCTTCGAGGGCGTGCAGGTCTCCGCCAACAGCGCTGTGCGCACGCCCCAGTTCTGGTGCCTGTGGCTCGTGCTGTGCATGAACGTGACCGCGGGCATCGGCATCCTGGAGAAGGCCGCGCCGATGATCACGGACTTCTTCGCCGACTCCTCGGCGGCGGTGTCCGCCTCGGCCGCGGCCGGGTTCGTGGCGCTGCTCTCTGCCGCCAACATGGCGGGCCGCATCGGCTGGTCGTCCACCTCCGACCTGATCGGCCGCAAGAACATCTACCGCGTCTACCTCGGTGTCGGCGCCCTGATGTACGCGCTGATCGCCCTGTTCGGCGACTCCTCCAAGCCGCTGTTCATCCTGTGCGCGCTGGTGATCCTCTCCTTCTACGGCGGCGGCTTCGCGACCGTCCCCGCCTACCTCAAGGACCTCTTCGGCGCCTACCAGGTCGGCGCGATCCACGGGCGGCTGCTCACCGCCTGGTCCACGGCCGGCGTCCTCGGACCGCTGATCGTGAACTGGATCGCCGACCACCAGAAGGACGCCGGCAAGTCCGGCCCGTCCCTCTACACGCTCTCCTTCATCATCATGATCGGCCTGCTCGTCGTCGGCTTCGTCGCCAACGAGTTCGTCCGGCCGGTCGACGCCCGTCACCATGTCCCCGAGCCGAAGGAGGAGGCCGTCGATGCCTGACGACAGCAGCCAGAGCGCGCCCGACCGGCGCCCGCTCATCGCCTTCGCCTGGCTGTGGGTGGGGGCACCACTCGTCTACGGCCTGTACGAGCTCGTGCAGAAGGCGACGAAGCTCTTCAGCGGGTGAGTGTTCGGCAGGTGTTCGGGCGTCCGAGGAGCTGACAGAAGCCGACAACCCGGACGCCCGAATCCTGTGGCATCACCTGCCGCCGTACTGGTGAGTCACTGATCAGACTGGTGGATCCCGCTACCCGAGGTACTTACGAGGGGGACCACCCAATGAACGGCTCGCGTATCGCCGCCGTCGGTCACTACCAGCCCGCCAAGGTGCTCACCAACGAGGACCTGGCGGGGATGGTGGACACGAGCGACGAGTGGATCACGTCCCGGGTGGGGATCCGCACGCGCCACATCGCCGGCCCCGACGAGCCGGTCGACGAGCTCGCCGCGCACGCCGCCGCCAAGGCGCTCGCGGCGGCCGGTCTCGCGCCCGGCGACATCGACCTGGTCCTGGTCGCCACCTCCACCGCGATCGACCGCTCGCCCAACATGGCCGCCCGGGTCGCCTCCCGCCTCGGCATCCCCTCGCCCGCCGCGATGGACGTCAACGTCGTGTGCGCCGGGTTCACCCACGCCCTCGCCACGGCCGACCACGCGGTACGGGCCGGCGGCTCGGTCCGGGCCCTGGTCATCGGCGCCGACAAGATGTCCGAGGTCACCGACTGGAGCGACCGTACGACCTGTGTCCTCGTCGGCGACGGGGCGGGGGCCGCCGTGGTCGAGGCCGCCGACGAGTCCGGCATCGGACCGGTGCTGTGGGGCTCGGTGCCCGAGATGGGGCACGCCGTGCGCATCGAGGGCACGCCCCCGCGGTTCGCGCAGGAGGGCCAGAGCGTCTACCGCTGGGCCACCACCCAGCTGCCGGGCATCGCCCGCAAGGCCGTCGAGCGGGCCGGGCTCACCCCCGCCGACCTCGCCGGAGTCGTCCTCCACCAGGCCAACCTGCGGATCATCGAGCCCCTCGCCGAGAAGATCGGCGCCGTGAACGCCGTCGTCGCCCGGGACGTCACCGAGTCCGGCAACACCTCCGCGGCCAGCATCCCGCTCGCCTTCTCGAAACTCGTCGAACAGGGCGCGGTCTCCACCGGCGACCCGGTCCTGTTCTTCGGCTTCGGCGGCAACCTCTCCTACGCAGGCCAGGTCGTCCGCTGCCCGTGACCTGCGGGGACCGAGGGATGTGACGCAGCCGACTCCCCGTTTCACTGGCCGCTGTGCGCCGTAGACTGTAGACGAAAGACAATCCATACTGGCTTTCCGGCTGCAGTTGCCCCGCGCTGCCCCAGGAGGGGGACCGACCGATGTTGTCGACAGGACTGCCGCAGGGTGCGGTGCCCAAGCTCGAACGGCCCGGCCCGCTGCGCGACCGCGTCTACGAGGCGCTGCTCGAACTCATCACCACCCGCGCCCTCCAGCCCGGCCAACACCTGGTCGAGAGCGAACTCGCCGGCCACCTCGGCGTGTCGCGCCAGCCCGTGCGGGAGGCGCTGCAGCGGCTGAACACCGAGGGCTGGGTCGATCTGCGGCCCGCCCAGGGCGCGTTCGTGCACGAGCCGACGGAGGAGGAGGCCGACCAGCTTCTCACGGTCCGTACGCTCCTGGAGGCCGAGGCCGCCCGGCTCGCCGCCGCCAACGCGGGCCGCGCCGGCATCACCGTCCTCGAAGAGCTCTGCGCGGAGGGCGAGAAGGCCGTCGCCGCGGACGACGTGGACGGGGCGGTCGCCATGAACGCCCGCTTCCACACGAAGATCATGGAGCTCGCGGGCAACGCGGTCCTCGCGGAACTGGCCGCCCAGGTCGACCGCCGGGTGCGCTGGTACTACACGCCGATCGCCCGCCAGCGCGGCCACCAGTCCTGGATCGAACACCGCGCGCTGATCGCCGCGATCTCCGACCGGGACGAACAGCGCGCCACCCAGCTGATGCGGGAGCACACCGAGCACACCCGGCGCTCCTATCACGACAGGGCGAAGTCCTGAGCCCTCGTGGTCGTGCTGCCGCACCAGCGGCTCTCCACCGCCAGCATCACCGTCAACACGCCCACCAGGGCGAGCAGTTCGGCCATCGCCGAGACGCGCACGCCGAGCAGCGCCGTCGCCAGGGCCACCGGAGCGGCGGCCGCCCGGAAGCGCACGGGATACAGGCGCAGGACCGCGCGGAACGCCACGTCCCCGACGAGGAACAGCGCCACACCGCCGGCCAGCGCCAACGCGGGGCCCGTGTGCAGGTGTTCGGTGAGATGGCCGAGGGTCTTCTTCACGCCGGTGGCCAGGTAGGCGATGCCGAGCAGCATCGGCAGGAAGGCGTAGTAGTACGCGTTCATCGCCAGACGCCAGCGGCTCGGCGCCTCAGTCGCCCGGAACGCGGCCTCGGCGACCTCCTCGTCGCGCACGAAGTACGTCCACCACAGGGCGATCGCGAGTGCGAGTGACAGGAACGCGCCGCCGAACAGGCCCGGCGTCAGCGGCAGATCACCGATCCCGGTGCCGATCGCGATGACCGACTCGCCGAACGCGACGATCAGCAGCAGCCCGTGCCGCTCCACGAAGTGCGCCGGGTCCAGGCTGCCCAGCTGGATCCGCATGGCGGCGCTGGACCGCCCGTCCGCGCGGCGGGGCCCGTGCTCGGCGATGAACGGCGTGACGAACTGCAGGACCAGGGCGAGGAGCCAGAACCCGTCCGCGGCGAGCCCGTCGAAGAAGCCGGCCGCCGTCACCGAGAGCGCGGCCAAGCCGTTCGGGACGCCGTACCAGATCGAGTCCAGGCCGTGGCTGCGCGTGTAGAGGGCCGTGTGCACGATCACGACGCCCAGGAAGCCGAGGCCGAAGACCACCCCGGTGTCGTCGAAGACGCGCGGGATCGCCAGCGCGCAGACCAGGAACGCGCCCATGCCCAGCATCAGCAGCAGGCGGCGCGAAGGGCGGTCCGGCGGGACCTGGTTGGTGAGGTACGCGTAGGCGCCGTACATCCAGAACAGCACCACGAAGATCAGCGCGACGCGGCCCGCGGTGGCGAAGGTCAGGTCCCCGGCGAGCAGCACGGTGAGCTGGGTGAGGGTGAAGACGAAGACCAGGTCGAAGAAGAGCTCCAGGGTGGTGACCCTCCGGCCCTCTTCCTGACCCTCTTCCCGGTCCCTTTCCCGCACTGCCATGTCCATGTGTCCCCCCTGAACCGACGCTGACCAGATCGTATGCGGCGGCGCGGAGCAGGGCGCACGGATATCCGGGGCACCGGTCTTTGTCCTGTCAGTGGAAAAAGTCGAGGGCAATTCGTGCAGAGCTTCTTCCCAGGTTCGGCGCCCGCTGCTACGTTCCCCTCGAAAGCCCGAACACTGGTGGCCGATTGAGGCGGGGAGGGGCTCGTGAGACGCATGACAGCACGACCCGCGAACGCCCACCAGGCCAGGCTGCTCAAGCTGTTGCGCGACGGCGGCCCCAACTCCCGCGCCCAGCTGGGCGATCAGATCGACCTCTCGCGGTCCAAGCTGGCCGTGGAGGTGGACCGGCTGCTGGAGACGGGCCTGGTCGTGGCCGACGGACTCGCCGCATCCCGTGGCGGCCGCCGCTCCCACAACGTTCGGCTCGCCCCCGGTCTGCGCTTCCTCGGCGTCGACATCGGCGCGACCTCGGTGGACGTCGCCGTCACCAACGCCGAGCTGGAGGTCCTCGGACACCTCAACCAGCCCATGGACGTACGCGAGGGACCGGTCGCGGTCTTCGAACAAGTGCTGTCCATGGCCGCGAAGTTGAGGGCCTCGGGGCTCGCGGAGGGTTTCGACGGCGCCGGCATCGGCGTCCCCGGACCCGTCCGCTTCCCCGAGGGCGTGCCGGTGGCACCCCCGATCATGCCCGGCTGGGACGGCTTCCCCGTACGGGAGGCGCTCAGCCAGGAACTCGGCTGCCCCGTCATGGTCGACAACGACGTGAACCTCATGGCGATGGGGGAGATGCACGCGGGCGTCGCACGCTCCGTGGGCGACTTCCTCTGCGTCAAGATCGGCACCGGCATCGGCTGCGGGATCGTCGTCGGCGGAGACGTGCACCGCGGGGTGACCGGCAGCGCGGGCGACATCGGGCACATCCAGGCCGTACCCGACGGGCGTCCGTGCGCCTGCGGCAACCGGGGCTGCCTGGAAGCCCACTTCAGCGGGGCGGCCCTCGCCCGGGACGCCGTGGAGGCGGTCGAGCAGGGGCGGTCCGAGGAACTCGCGGCCCGGCTGGACGCGAACGGCACCCTGACCGCCGTCGACGTCGCCGCCGCTGCCGCCGCGGGCGACGCCACCGCCCTCGACCTGATCCGCGAGGGCGGCACCCGCACCGGCCAGGTCATCGCCGGCCTCGTCTCCTTCTTCAACCCCGGCCTGGTGGTGATCGGCGGCGGGGTGACCGGCCTCGGCCACACCCTCCTCGCCGCCATCCGCACCCAGGTCTACCGCCAGTCACTGCCCCTCGCGACGGGCAACCTGCCCATCGTGCTGGGGGAGTTGGGGCAGAACGCCGGAGTCATCGGCGCCGCCCGCCTCATCAGCGACCATCTCTTCTCGCCCGCGTAAGCCCGTCTCCGACACGGTTCACCAGCACCGCGCCCGGCCTCGCCCTGCCCTGAAACGCCTCGCCCTGCCCTGAAACCGGCCCGCACGCCCGCCAAGGGGACCTCATGGCACCAGAACCACCGCTCCTCAGCATGTCCGGCATCACCAAGTCGTTCCCCGGAGTCCGCGCCCTCGACGGCGTCGACCTCGACGTCCAGGCCGGTGAAGTGCACTGTCTGCTCGGCCAGAACGGAGCCGGCAAGTCCACCCTGATCAAGGTCCTGGCCGGCGCCCACCAACCCGACACCGGCACCATCCGCTGGCGCGGCGACGCGGTCACCCTCCGCTCGCCGATCGCCGCCATGCGTCTCGGCATCGCCACCATCTACCAGGAACTCGACCTGGTCGAGCACCTGTCGGTCGCCGAGAACGTCCACCTCGGGCATGAGCCCACCGCCGCCGGCTTCGTCGTACGGGGAAAGGCCGCCAAAGCGTCAACGGCCGCCCTGCTCAAGCGACTCGGGCATCCGGAGATCGACCCGGGGCGACTGGTCGGTGAACTGTCCGCGGCCCAGCAGCAGATCGTGTCCATGGCCCGGGCGCTCTCCCACGACGTACGGCTCATCGTGATGGACGAGCCCTCCGCCGCCCTCGACCCGGACGAGGTCGACAACCTCTTCCGCATCGTCGGCGACCTGACCGCCGACGGAGTCGCCGTCGTCTACATCTCCCACCGCCTGGAGGAGATCCGCCGCATCGGCGACCGCGTGACCGTGCTCAAGGACGGCCGCGCGGTGGCGGGCGGACTGCCCGCGAAGTCGACGCCGACGCGCGACGTGGTCGCGCTGATGACCGGCCGGAACGTGGAGTACGTCTTCCCCGAGCGGCCCGTGTCCGCGCCGGAGGCCGCACCCGTGCTGGAGGTCCAAGGGCTCGCGAGAGACGGCGAGTTCGAGCCGCTCGACCTGGTGCTGCGGCCCGGCGAAATCGTCGGACTGGCCGGGCTCGTCGGCTCCGGGCGGTCCGAGATCCTGGAGACGATCTACGGCGCCCGTAAGCCGAGTGCGGGCCAAGTCCGGGTCGACGGGCGGGCGTTGCGTCCTGGGAGCGTACGTGCGGCGGTGCGGGCCGGGCTCGGGCTCGCACCCGAGGAACGCAAGGCGCAGGCCCTGCTGATGCTGGAATCCGTCACCCGCAACGTCTCGGTCTCCTCCATGTCCCGCTTCTCACGCGGCGGTTGGATCGACAGGGGCGCCGAACTGGGCGCGGCACGCGCCGCGACACGCGAACTGTCGCTGCGCCCCGACAATCCCGCCGTGCCGATCCGCACCCTGTCCGGCGGCAACCAGCAGAAGGCCGTCCTGGCCCGCTGGCTGCTGCGCGGCTGCCGCGTCCTGCTGCTCGACGAACCCACCCGGGGCGTCGACGTCGGCGCCCGCGCCGAGCTCTACGCGGTCATCCGCCGCCTCGCCGACGAGGGCCTCGCCGTGCTGCTGGTCTCCAGTGAGGTCCCCGAGGTGCTCGGCCTCGCCGACCGCGTACTGGTGCTCCGCGAGGGCCGCGTCGTCCACACGGCGCCCGCCCGGGAGCTCGACGAACACCGCGTACTCGACCTGGTCATGGAAGGAAGCCCGACGTCATGACGCAGCACGCCTCCCCGCCACGGGACAACACCGACAAGGTGCCGTCGGTGGGTCAACCCCCCTCCTGGCGCGGCCTGTTGGCACGGGCCGACGTCCGCACCCTCTCCCTCCTCGGCGTGCTCGCCGCGCTGGTCCTGACCGGCGGCATCACCAAACCCGACGAGTTCCTCGACACCCGCAACCTCCAACTCGTCCTCACCCAGGCCTCCGTGATCGGCGTCGTCACCGTCGGCATGACCTTCGTCATCACCTCCGGCGGCATCGACCTCTCGGTCGGCGCGATCGTCGCCCTGGCCTCGGTCTGGGCGACGACGGTGGCCACCCAGGACTACGGCTTCGCGGGAGTCCTCTTCACGGCGGTGATCGTCGGCGTGGGCTGCGGACTCGTGAACGGGCTGCTCATCGCGTACGGCGGAATGGTCCCGTTCATCGCGACCCTGGCGATGCTGGCCTCGGCGCGCGGCCTCGCCCTGCAGATCACCGACGGCAAGACGCAGATCGTCACCATCCCCGGCATCCTCGACCTGGGCGAGCGGGACGCCTACGTGCTCGGCATCCCGCCGCTGGTGATGGTGTTCGCCGTGGTCACGATCATCGGCTGGCTGATCCTGAACCGCACGACGTTCGGGCGGCGCACGGTCGCCGTCGGCGGCAACGCGGAGGCCGCCCGGCTCGCCGGCATCGACGTCCGGCGCCAACGCCTCTACCTGTACCTGCTGTCCGGGCTGTGCTGCGGCATCGCCGCCTTCCTGCTGATCATCCTGTCGGGATCGGGCCAGAACACCAACGGCAACCTGTACGAGCTCGACGCGATCGCCGCCGCGATCATCGGCGGCACGCTGCTCAGCGGGGGGCGCGGGACGATCACCGGGTCCGTGCTGGGTGTCCTGATCTTCACGACGATCACCAACATCTTCGCCCTGAACAACCTGCAGAGCGACGTCCAGCAGATCGCCAAGGGCGCGATCATCGTCGCGGCTGTGCTGGTTCAGCGTCGGACCGCCAGCGTGTCCTGAGGAAAGGTTTCAGTACTATGTCACATACCACCCGTGGGTCCAGTGCTATGTCACATACCACTGGCCGCAGAGGCTTCCTCTTCGGCACCGCAGCCCTCTCCACCACCGCCCTCCTGGCAGGTTGCACGAGTAACGAGTCCAAGGACGAGAGCCCCGCAGCCAACGAGCAGCCCTCCGCCGACGACAAGCCCGGCAAGCACGTCACCATCGGCTTCGCCGGGCCGCAGGCCGACCACGGCTGGCTCAACGCGATCAACGACAACGCCAAGAGCCGCGCCAAGAAGTACTCGGACGTCACCCTGGAGATCACCGAGGGCTCCAACGACACGGCCGCCCAGATCGGCCAGATAGAGACCCTCATCAACAAGAAGGTCGACGTCCTGGTGGTGCTGCCCGCCGACGGCAAGGCGCTCACCCAGGTCGGGCTGAAGGCGATGCGCGCGGGCATCCCGGTCGTCAACCTGGACCGGATCTTCAACTCCCCCCAGGCGTACCGCTGTTGGATAGGCGGCGACAACTACGGCATGGGTCTCAACGCCGGCACCTACATCGGCGAGAAACTCAAGGGGAAGTCGGGCGCCAAGGTCATCGAGCTGGCCGGCCTGGACAACCTGGAGCTGACCAAGCAGCGCACCCAGGGCTTCGACGACGCCCTGAAGAACTACCCGAACATCAAGAAGGTGGCTCGCCAGGCCGCCGAGTTCACGGTCGAGTCCGGGCAGGCCAAGATGGCCCAACTCCTCCAGGCGCAGCCCAAGTTCGACGCGCTGTGGAACCACGACGACGACCAGGGCGTGGGCGCGCTGCGCGCCATCGAGCAGGCCGGCCGCGAGGACTTCCTGATGGTCGGCGGCGCGGGCGCGCTCTCCGCCTTCCAGGCCATCAAGCAGGACAACGGCGTCCTCAAGGCGACCGTCCTCTACCCGCCGACGATGGCCGCCTCGGCGATCGACCTGGCCCGGGCGCTCGGTCAGGGCAAGGGCATAAGCGGTCTCGCCGAGTTCGAGATCCCGGCCTCGCTGACGCTCTACTCGGCCGTCGTCGACAAGGACAACGTCGACCAGTACATGCCCACCGGCTTCCGCTGAGGCGCTCCGCCCCGCACCCCCCACGGCGCCGCCGCACGCGGACCCGCGGCGCCATCACGACGAGGACGAGGAGGACATCCGTATGGGACAGCCCGAGCAGCCGGACGGACCGGAGGGCGCGAAGCCGCCGCTTCGGGTCGGCATGGTCGGCTACGCGTTCATGGGCGCCGCCCACTCCCAGGGCTGGCGCACCGTGGGCCGCGTCTTCGACCTGCCGTGCCGCCCGGTCCTCGCCGCCATCTGCGGGCGCGACGCGGCGGCGGTGCGCCAGGCTGCCGACCGGCACGGCTGGGCGGCGGCCGAGACCGACTGGCGGGTCCTGGTCGAACGGGACGACATCGACCTCGTCGACATCTGCACACCCGGCGACAGCCACGCCGAGATCGCCCTGGCCGCCCTCGCCGCCGGAAAGCACGTGCTGTGCGAGAAGCCGCTCGCCAACACGGTCGAGGAAGCCTCCGCGATGACGGCGGCGGCCGAAGCCGCTTACGAGCGAGGCCAGTTGGCGATGGTCGGCTTCAACTACCGCCGGGTCCCGGCGACCGCGCTGGCCCGCCGGATGGTGGCCGAGGGCAGGCTCGGCGCTCTGCGGCACGTGCGGGTGACGTACCTTCAGGACTGGCTCGTGGACCCGGAGTTCCCGCTCACCTGGCGGCTGCGGAAGGAACAGGCCGGCTCCGGTTCGCTCGGCGACCTGGGCGCGCACATCGTCGACCTCGCGCAGTACCTGGCGGGGGAGCGGCTGGCCGGGGTGTCCGCCCTGACCGAAACCTTCGTACGGGAACGGCCGTTGCCCGTCGGCGCCACCAGTGGACTGTCCGCCACCGCGTCGGCCGGCACCGGTGAGGTCACCGTCGACGACGCCGCCCTGTTCACCGGCCGCTTCACCTCCGGCGCCCTCGCCTCCTTCGAGGCGACCCGCTACGCGACCGGCCGCAAGAACGCCCTGTGCATCGAACTCAACGGCGAGCGCGGCTCGTTGGCCTTCGACCTGGAGCGGCTGAACGAGCTGTCGTACCACGACGGTACGGAACCCGGGACGCACGCGGGCTTCCGCCGCATCCTCGTCACCGAACCCGACCACCCCTACCTGGACGCCTGGTGGCCGCCGGGCCACGGCCTCGGCTACGAGCACACCTTCGTCCACCAGGCCCGCGACCTCGTCCACGCCATCGCCGAGGGCCGCCGGCCCGAGCCCTCCTTCGCCGACGGGCTGCAGGTGCAGCGCGTGCTCGCGGCGGTGGAGGAGAGCGCCGAGAAGAACTCCGTCTACACGCCGATCGCCGTCTGAGGAGGACCGGACACATGCCACGCCAGTTCACGCTCTTCACCGGCCAGTGGGCCGACCTGCCGCTCGAAGAAGTGTGCCGCCTCGCCCGCGACTTCGGCTACGACGGCCTCGAACTCGCCTGCTGGGGCGACCACTTCGAGGTCGACAAGGCACTGACGGATCAGGCGTACCTGGACTCCCGGCACGCACTGCTCGACAAGTACGGCCTCAAGTGCTGGGCCGTCTCCAACCACCTGGTCGGCCAGGCCGTCTGCGACGCCATCATCGACGAACGCCACCAGGCGATCCTGCCCGCCGAGGTGTGGGGCGACGGCGACCCGGAGGGGGTGCGGCAGCGCGCCGCCGACCGCATCAAGGACACCGCGCGTGCCGCCGCGGCCTTCGGCGTGGACACCGTCATCGGCTTCACCGGCTCCTCGATCTGGCACCTCGTCGCGATGTTCCCGCCCGCATCCGAGTCCATGATCGAGCGCGGTTACGAGGACTTCGCCGAGCGCTGGAACCCGGTCCTGGACGTCTTCGACGCCGAGGGCGTGCGGTTCGCCCACGAGGTCCACCCCAGCGAGATCGCCTACGACTACTGGACAACCTGGCGTGCCCTGGAGGCAGTTGGCAACCGTCCCGCCTTCGGCCTGAACTTCGACCCCTCCCACTTCGTGTGGCAGGACCTCGACCCGGTCGGCTTCCTGTGGGACTTCCGCGACCGGATCTACCACGTCGACTGCAAGGAGGCCCGCAAGCGCCTCGACGGCCGCAACGGCCGCCTCGGCTCCCATCTGCCCTGGGGCGACCCGCGCCGCGGCTGGGACTTCGTCTCCGCAGGTCACGGCGACGTCCCCTGGGAGGACGTCTTCCGGATGCTCCGCTCCATCGACTACCGAGGCCCCGTCTCGGTCGAGTGGGAGGACGCCGGCATGGACCGGCTCCAGGGCGCACCCGAGGCCCTTACCCGCCTCAAGGCCTACGACTTCGAGCCGCCGTCGGCCTCCTTCGACGCGGCCTTCGGCAACTGACCTTTCCCAACCGTCAACTGACCTTTCCGAACCGCCAACTGACGGTACGTCTGAACTCCGGGACGACGGCGCGTCCCGGCGTACGCACCCGCCCGTACAACCGGCCCCTCACTGGAGGCATTCGTGCACGGGAACGACCGCACCACCAGCACCGACAGAATCGAGACCCACAGACGACGCTTCCGCAGAGCCGTCGCCGTCCTCGGCGCCGCGCTCCTCGCAGGTGCGTCGCTCACCCTCACCGCACCCCAGGCCGGCGCAGCCGTCGCCGACCCGGGAACCGCCCCCGCGGCGGCGGAGGACTTCCAGCAGGTCACCCTCGCCAAGGGCGAGGCGGAGGTCGGCGAGCCCATGTCGCTCGCCGTCCTCCCCGACCGCTCGGTCCTGCACACATCCCGCGACGGCGAACTCCGCCTCACCGACGCCGCAGGCAACACACGACTCATCGGCAAGCTCGACGTCTACTCCCACGACGAGGAGGGACTCCAAGGCGTGGGCGTCGACCCGGACTTCGCGAGCAACCGCGCCATCTACCTCTACTACGCGCCCCCGTTGAACACCCCGGCGGGTGACGCCCCCGAGACCGGCACCGCCGCCGACTTCGCGCCCTTCGACGGCGTCAACCGCCTCTCCCGCTTCGTCCTGAAGGCCGACGGCACCCTCGACACGGCGAGCGAGAAGAAGGTCATCGACATCCCGGCCTCCCGCGGCCTGTGCTGCCACGTCGGCGGCGACATCGACTTCGACGCGGCCGGCAACCTGTACCTGTCGACGGGCGACGACACCAACCCCTTCCAGTCCGACGGCTACACCCCCATCGAGGAGCGCGCCGACCGCAACCCTGGCTTCGACGCCCAGCGTTCGGCGGGCAACACCAACGACCTGCGCGGCAAGATCCTGCGGATCAAGGTCAACGCCGACGGCTCGTACACCGTCCCCGACGGCAACCTCTTCGCGCCCGGCACGGACAGGACACGCCCCGAGATCTACGCGATGGGCTTCCGCAACCCGTTCCGCTTCAGCGTCGACAAGAAGACCGGCATCCTCTACGTCGGTGACTACGGCCCCGACGCGGGCGCCGCCGACCCCGCCCGCGGCCCGGCGGGGCAGGTCGAGTTCGCGCGTGTGACCGGCCCCGGCAACTTCGGCTGGCCGTACTGCACCGGCGCCAACGACCCCTACGTGGACTACGACTTCGCGACCAAGACCTCCGAAGCGTCCTTCGACTGCAACGCCCCGAAGAACAACTCCCCGCACAACACCGGGCTTACGGACCTGCCCCCGGCCCAGCCCGCCTGGATCCCGTACAACGGCCCGTCCGTACCGGAGTTCGGCGACGGCTCCGAGTCCCCGATGGGCGGCCCGGTCTACCACTACGACGCCTCGCTCGACTCGCCCGTGAAGTTCCCCGAGGCCTACGACGGGAACTTCTTCGCCGGCGAGTTCGGCCGCCGCTGGATCAAGCGCATCGTCAGCGACGGCAGCGGGACCGTGCAGTCCATCAACGCCTTCCCGTGGACCGGCACCCAGGTGATGGACATGGCCTTCGGCCCCGACGGCGCGCTGTACGTCCTCGACTACGGCACCGCGTGGTTCGGCGGCGACGACAACTCGGGCCTCTACCGCATCGAGAACGCGACCGACGGCCACTCCCCGGTGGCGCAGGCCGCGGCGAGCAGGACGTCCGGACAGGCGCCGCTGCGGGTCCGGTTCTCCTCGGCGGGCACGTCCGACCAGGACGGCGACGCGCTCACGTACAGCTGGGACTTCGGCGACGGCGGCACGTCGACGGCGGCGAACCCGACGCACACGTACAAGAAGAACGGCACCTACACCGCGACGCTGACCGCGAGGGACACCACCGGCCGCACCGGCAGTGCGAGCGTGCAGATCGTCGTCGGCAACACGGCGCCCACGGTGACTCTCGAACTCCCGCGTGACGGGCAGCTGTTCAGCTTCGGTGACGCGATCCCGTTCAAGGTGAGGGTCACCGATCCCGAGGACGGTCGTACCGTCGACTGCTCGAAGGTCAAGGTCACCTTCGTCCTCGGCCATGACACCCACGGCCACCCGATCACCTCGGCCGACGGCTGCACCGGCACCATCCAGACCACCGCCGACGGCGGCCACGACGAGGACGCCAACATCTTCGGGGTGCTCGACGCCGAGTACACCGACGGCGGAGGCGGCGGCCAGGCCGCGCTCACCTCGCACGACCAGAACGTGCTCCAGCCACGGCACCGTCAGGCCGAGCACTTCGGCAACAGCTCCGGGATCTCGGTCATCACCAAGGACACCGCGCACGGCGGCAGGACGGTCGGCGACATCGACAACGGCGACTGGATCTCCTTCACGCCGTACGTCCTCAGCAACGCCAAGAAGATCACGGCGCGCGTCTCGTCCGGCGGCGCGGGCGGAACGCTCGAGGTCCGGGCCGGCTCGTCGACCGGCACCCTGCTCGGCAGGGCGACCGTCCCGGTGACCGGCGGCTGGGAGACCTTCCAGGACGTCAGCGCCGACCTGTCCCGCGCACCGAAGGGCACCACCACGCTCTACCTCGTCTTCAAGGGCGGCACGGGCGCGCTGTTCGACGTGGACGACTTCACCTTCACGACCGGCTGAGAGGAGGACGCGTGATGCGCTCAACCACCCGACTGGCGACCGCCGTTGTGGGCGCGGCCCTGCTCCTCGGCTGTGTCTCGGGCCCCGCCTCCTCGCACCCCGGGGCGGCCGGGAAGCGGGTGCTGGTCTTCTCCAAGACGGCCGGCTTCCGGCACGACTCCATCCCGACGGGCGTCGAGGCGGTGAAGCAGCTCGGCACGAGCGGCGGCTTCACGGTCGACGCGACCGAGGACGCGGGCGCGTTCACGGGGAAGAACCTGGGCCGTTACGACGCCGTGGTCTTCCTCTCCACCACGGGCGACGTCCTCGACGACGCCCAACAGGCAGCGTTCGAGGGCTACATCCGGCATGGCGGCGGTTACGTCGGCATCCACGCCGCCGCCGACACCGAGTACGACTGGGCGTTCTACGGCGGCCTCGCCGGCGCCTACTTCCAGTCGCACCCGGCGATCCAGCCGGCCACGGTCGACGTCGAGGACCGCGCCCATCCCTCGACGTCCGGCCTGGCAGGGACCTGGGACCGCACCGACGAGTGGTACAACTACCGCTCCGATCCCCGGGACCGGGTCCATGTGCTCGCCTCGCTGGACGAGTCCTCGTACACCGGCGGCACCATGAACGGCGATCACCCCATCGCCTGGTGCCAGAACTACCAGGGCGGCCGGGCCTTCTACACGGGCCTCGGCCATACCAAGGAGTCCTACGCCGAACCCGCCTTCCGCGCCCACTTGTTGGGCGGCATCCGCTGGGCCGTCGGTGACGCCCAGGCCGACTGCCGGCCGGAGAACGGCTATCGCGCGCTCTTCGACGGCGGCTCACTGGACGGCTGGAAGCAGGCCGGCCCGGGCTCCTTCACCCTCTCCGACGACGGCACGCTGACCTCGTCGGGCGGGATGGGCCTGCTCTGGTACGCCACTTCGAGCTTCACCTCGTACTCCCTGAAGCTCGACTGGAGGATGGCCGGCGCGGACGGGGACGACAACTCCGGTGTGTTCGTGGGCTTTCCGCCCTCGGACGACCCCTGGTCGGCCGTGAACAACGGTTACGAGATCCAGATCGACGCCACCGACGTCCCGGAGAAGACGACCGGGTCCGTCTACGGCTTCCAGTCCGCCGACCTGAAGAAGCGCGACCGTGCGCTGAACCCGCCGGGGGAGTGGAACACGTACGAGATCCGCGTGGAGGGCGAACGCCTCCGCGTCTGGCTCAACGGCGTGAAGATCAACGATTTCACCAACACCGACCCGGCCCGGAGCCTGCGCGACGGCCACCTCGGCATCCAGAACCACGGAGCCGACGACCAGGTGTCCTTCCGCGACATCCGGCTCAAGGAACTGCCCGCCAAGGGCAATTGAGCGACGGCGGGCGGGGGACGCCGGACCTCCGCCCGCCGTCTTCGGACCTCGCGAGGGGCCGCCGCGAGCCGACGGCCTACGGGTTCGCCCGACCTGTCGGACCGACCCGACCCCTACGGCCGTATGCCGCGCACGGCCCGGTCCGAACCGCCCTGCACGCACGACTCGAACGCCGCGCTCGACAAGGAGGCTGCCCATGTCCTCGCCCGACTCCCTGTCCATGTCCCCGTCCCTTCCCCTCCCCGACTCTGTCCCCGTCTCAGGGCCGCGCGTCGGTGTATGGCTGATCGGGGCGCGCGGTTCCGTCGCCACCACCGTCGTCGCGGGCTGCGCCGCGCTGACCGCCGGCCTGCACGCGCCGACCGGCCTGGTCACCGAGACGCCCGAGTTCGCGGACGCCCAACTCCCGCCCCTGGCCGCGCTCGTGTTCGGCGGCCACGACACCCTGGACTGCCCCCTGCCCAAGCGCGCGGAGGCACTCGCGGCCGGCGGAGTCCTGCCGCACGGGCTCCCCGCGGCAGTCGCGACCGAACTCGCCGCCGCCGAGCGGGAGATCAGGCCCGGCGGCCCGGTACCGGGCGACACCCGGACCGAGGCGGAGCTGATCACCACCTTCACCGCGGACATACGTGACTTCGTACGACGGCACGACCTGGCCCGCGCGGTCGTGGTGAACGTCGCCTCCACCGAGCCCGCCTCCACCGAGCCCGCCGCCACCGAGCCCGCCGCGGCGGGAGCGACCCTCCCGCCCAGCTCCCTCTACGCGGCGGCAGCCCTCCGCGCGGGCTGCCCCTACGTGAACTTCACCCCCTCGACCGGCCTGCACCACCCGGCTCTGGCCGCCGCTGCCGAGTCGAGCGGTGTGCCGTACGCCGGCCGCGACGGCAAGACCGGGCAGACGCTGCTGCGTTCCGTGCTGGGACCGATGTTCACGCAACGGGCCCTGACGGTCCGCGCGTGGTCCGGCACCAACCTCCTGGGCGGCGGGGACGGCGCGGCCCTGTCCGACCCGGCCGCCGCGGCGGCCAAGAACGCCGGCAAGGAACGGGTCCTGACCGACACCCTCGGCACGACCCCCGAGGGCGAGGTCCACATCGACGACGTCCCCGCCCTCGGCGACTGGAAGACCGCGTGGGACCACATCGCCTTCGAGGGCTTCCTCGGCACGCGCATGATCCTCCAGACCACATGGCAGGGCTGCGACTCGGCCCTCGCGGCGCCTCTGATCCTCGACCTGGCACGCCTGGTCGCACGGGCGCAGGAGGTGGGCCTGAGCGGTCCCCTGTCCGAACTGGGCTTCTACTTCAAGGATCCGGTGGGGGACGGGCCTTCCGCGCTGGGGGAGCAGTATGCGGCGCTGGTGGCGTTTGCGGGGCGGTTGGGGGGAGGAGAGAAGGGCGGCGGTGCAGGTCGGGACGGGGCGGGCGGGCTCGGGGAGTCCATGGGGGGTGGGCAGCGGGGTGACTCTGTCGGGTCGGTGGGGTCTGGGGGCCTGGCCAAGTTGGATGGGTCTGGCGACGGCGTCGGGGCTGTGGAGTCTGGGAGTTCTGCCGGGGTGGGGCCGTCTGGGGGCCTTGCCGGGTCGGATGGGTCTAGCGACAGCGCCGGGTCGGTGCAGTCTGGGGGCCCCGCCAGGACGGTGCGTTCTGGAGGTCCCGGCGAGTCGGAGCGGTCTGCGGGCCTCGCCGGGGCCGTGAGGCCTGGCGGGGCCGTCGAGCCGGGAGGAGCCGGTGGCTCGGCCGCGCTGGAGTGGCCCGGTGGCTCTCCCCGTGCCGGACGGCTGGAGGGGCTGCGGTGAGCCGTATCCGTGGCTGGGCCGAGCTGCTGCGGCTCCCCGCCCTGTTCACCGTCCCCGGCGACGCCTTCGCCGGCGCGGCCGCCGCCTCCGCCACGCCGACCTCCCGCACCCTGCTCGCCATCGGCTCCTCCCTCTGCCTCTACGACGCCGGTATGGCCCTCAACGACTGGGCGGACCGCGCTGAGGACGCCGTGGACCGTCCCCACCGCCCCCTCCCTTCCGGCCGGATCCACCCCAACGCGGCCCTGACCGCAGCCTGCGCCCTCACCGGCGCGGGACTGACTCTCGCCGCCCGAGCCGGCCGCCCCGCCCTCGCGGTAGCCGTACCCCTCGCGGCCACCGTCTGGGCCTACGACCTCCGCCTCAAACACACGCCGGCCGGCCCGGCAGCCATGGCGGCGGCCCGCGGACTCGACCTGCTCATGGGAGCGGCAGCCACGAGCGGTCACACCCGCAAGGCCCTTTCCTCCGCAGCACTGCTCGCCACGCACACCCTCGCGGTGACCGCGGTGTCCCGCCAGGAGACGAGAGACGGCTCGCCCCTCGCACCGCTCGCCGCCTTGGCCACCACCGGCCTCCTGACCCGGCTGCTCACCCGCACCGCTTCCCAACTCCCGCCAGGCCGAGGGCAAGCAGCCACCCACGCCCGGCCGGAAGACTCACGCGCGACCGCAGCGGATGCCACCCTGCGCCTCGCGCTCGGTGCCGCCTACGCCGCCACCGTCGCCCGCCCCTACCTCCACGCCACCCTCAACCCCTCACCCCCGCTCACCCAACGGGCCGTCAGCAGTGGCATCCGCGCCACGATCCCCCTCCAGGCGGCCCTCACCGCCCGCTCCGGCGCCGGCGTCAGCGCCCTGTTCGTCGCGGCTCTCGCCCCCCTCGGCAGGAGGTTCGCGAGGAAGGTGAGTGTGACGTGACCCGGGGCAGCACCAACCCCAACAGCAACGCCAAACCCAGTTCCGACACCAACCCCGTCACCCCACCCCACGCCAACACCCCCCTCCGCTTCGGCTACGGCACCAACGGCCTGACCGACCTCCGCCTGGACGACGCCCTCGCCCTGCTCGCCGACCTCGGCTACGACGGCGTCGGTCTGACCCTCGACCACATGCACCTCGACCCGCTGGCACCCGACCTCACCTCCCGCACCCACCGCACCGCCCAACGTCTCGCCACCCTCGGCCTGGACGTCACCGTCGAGACGGGCGCCCGCTACGTTCTCGACCCGCGTCGCAAACACGGCCCCACGCTGCTGGACCCGGACCCCGACGACCGATCCCGCCGCGTCGGCCTCCTCGTCCGCGCCATGCAGGTCGCCGCCGACCTGGGCGCGCACGCCCTGCACTGCTTCAGCGGCGTCACCCCGGACGGCACCGACCGGGACACGGCGTGGAAACGCCTGGCCGAATCACTCACCCCCGTCCTGGAGGCCGCCGCCACCGCCGGCGTCCCCCTCGCCGTCGAACCCGAGCCGGGCCACCTCCTCGCCACCCTCGCCGACTTCCACCATCTGCGGCGCATCCTCGGCGACCCCGAGGGCCTCGGTCTGACCCTCGACATCGGCCACTGCCAGTGCCTCGAACCCCTCTCTCCCGCCGACTGCGTACGCGCCGCCGCGCCCTGGCTCCGCCACGTCCAGATCGAGGACATGCGCCGTGGCGTCCACGAACACCTCCCCTTCGGCGACGGCGAGATCGACTTCCCGCCCGTCCTCTCCGCCCTCGCCGACACCGGCTACCAGGGCCTGACCGTCGTCGAACTGCCCCGCCACTCCCACGCGGGCCCCCACTTCGCCGAACACTCCCTCCAGTTCCTCCACCGAGCGGCGGCCACGGCCTCCGCCCCGTCCGATCCCGCCCCACCCCACGGCGATCCCTCCGCCACCCCCGAAGGGAGCAGCACCTCATGAACCACCCGCACGCCACCTGGGAGACCCCCACGGCAGCCCTCGGGCCCACCGGCCCGACTGGCGCCCCGGAGGGAGAGGCCGACGGCATGACCCGGGCCGCGCCCCCGCGGACACCAGCGGACGGCACGAACCCGGCAGCGACACGTGGGCCGAAGGCCGACGCCACCGGCGCCGCTCCCGCTCCGGAGCCGAAGACTCGTGCCACCGGCCTTGACCCCACGCGGGAGTCACCCGCCCGGACTCCTCTCCCCGCCCTGGAGTCACCCGCCCAGACTCCGCTCCGCACCCTGCACGACCAGCTCACCGCCCGCCTCGACGCGGCCGCCCGTGCCTGGCTCGGTCAGGCTCTCGACGAGGCCGCCGGCCAGCCGGGCATCCACGGGCCCATCTCGGTATGGGAGTTGCGGCTCGCCGAGGCCGGGCGCCGGTGTGGCGCCGAGTACGCCGACGCCGCCCGCGTGCTGATCCTGCACGCCGCCCGCGCCGGCACCGACGCCCTCAGCCGCGTCTACTTCCAGGGCACCGCCGCCGAACGCCGCGCCGTCCTGCACGCGTTGCCCCATCTCGTGCCTGGCCCCGACGCCGTCCCGCTCGTCGAGGACGCCCTGCGCACCAACGACACCCGGCTCCTCTCCGCCGCCGTCGGCCCGTACGCCGCCCGTCACCTCAGCCCCCACCACTGGCGGCACGCCGTCCTCAAGTGCCTGTTCACCGGCGTGCCCGTCGCCGAGGTCGCCGAGTTGGAGCGCCGCGCCCGCGCCGACGCCGAACTCGCCCGCATGCTCGGCGACCACGCCGCCGAACGCACCGCCGCGGGCCGTCCCGTGCCCGAAGACCTGCGCCGCGTCCTGACCCTGACCGACCCCACGGCCACCCCACCCGCACCGGGCGCCGAGCGCGACCCGCGCGGCACCGACGGCAAGGAGTCCTGATGCGCATCTTCGACCCCCACATCCACATGACCTCCCGCACCACCGACGACTACGAGTCCATGCACGCCTCGGGCGTCCGCGCCGTCGTCGAGCCCTCCTTCTGGCTCGGCCAGCCCCGCACCTCGCCCGCCTCCTTCTTCGACTACTTCGACTCCCTGCTGGGCTGGGAGCCCTTCCGCGCCGCCCAGTACGGCATCGCCCACCACTGCACGATCGCCCTCAACCCCAAGGAGGCGAACGACCCCCGCTGCGTGTCCGTCCTCGACGAACTGCCCCGGTATCTCGTCAAGGACCAGGTCGTCGCCGTCGGCGAGATCGGCTACGACTCGATGACCCCCGCCGAGGACACCGCCTTCGCCGCCCAGCTCCAGCTCGCCGCCGACCACGGCCTGCCCGCGCTCGTCCACACTCCGCACCGCGACAAGCTCGCCGGCCTGCGCCGCACCCTCGACGTGGTGCGCGAATCCGCCCTCGCGCCGGACCGCGTCCTCGTCGACCACCTCAACGAGACCACCGTCAAGGAGGCCAAGGACAGCGGCTGCTGGCTCGGCTTCTCCGTCTATCCCGACACCAAGATGGACGAGGAGCGGATGGTCGCGATCCTGCGTGAGTACGGCCCCGAGCAGGTGCTGGTCAACTCCGCCGCCGACTGGGGGAGAAGCGACCCGCTCAAGACCCGGCGGGTCGGGGACGCGATGCTCGCCGACGGCTTCGGCGAGGACGACGTCGACCTCGTGCTGTGGCGCAACCCCGTCGCCTTCTACGGGCTCAGCGGCCGCCTGAACCTCACCCCCGCCGGCACCGCGGCCACCCACGAGGGCAACTCCGTCCTCCGCGGCGGGGAGTGACCGATGCGCTTCCGGCACCCCGACGGCTCCACCGTCCACCTTGCCTACTGCACCAACGTCCACCCCGCCGAAATCCTCGACGGAGTCCTCGCCCAGCTCCGCGACCACTGCGAGCCCGTGCGCCGCCGCCTGGGCCGGGACCGCCTCGGCATCGGCCTGTGGCTCGCCCGGGACGCCGCGCACGCCCTGGTCGGCGACCCCTCCGCACTGCGCGGCCTGCGCACCGAACTCGACCGGCGCGGCCTCGAAGTCGTCACCCTCAACGGCTTCCCGTACGAGGGCTTCGGCGCCGAGGAGGTCAAGTACCGCGTCTACAAGCCGGACTGGGCCGACCCCGAACGCCTCGACCACACCACCGCCCTGGCCCGCGTCCTCGCCGGGCTCCTCCCCGACGACGTCACCGAGGGCACCATCTCGACCCTGCCGCTGGCCTGGCGCACCGCCTACGACCCGGATCGCGCCGCGAAGGCCCGCACCGCCCTGCTCACCCTCGCCGAACGCCTCGACGCCCTCGACGAGTTGACCGGACGCTCCATCCGCATCGGCCTGGAGCCGGAACCCGGCTGCGTCGTCGAGACCACCACCGACGCCCTCGCCCCGCTCGCCGACATCGCCCACGACCGCATCGGCGTCTGCGTCGACACCTGCCACCTCGCCACCTCCTTCGAAGACCCGCACACCGCCCTGGACGCCCTGACCGAAGCCCGCGTCTCCGTCGTCAAGTCCCAGCTCTCAGCCGCCCTGCACGCCGAACACCCCCATCTCCCCGAGGTCCGCGCAGCCCTCGCCGCCTTCGACGAACCCCGCTTCCTGCACCAGACCCGCACGGCCACAGCCGCCGGCCCGCGCGGCACCGACGACCTCGGCGAGGCCCTCACCACCGACGCCCTGCCCGACGCGGCCCCCTGGCGCGCCCACTTCCACGTCCCGCTCCACGCGGCCCCCGCCGCGCCCCTCACCTCCACGCTCCCCGTGCTCAAGGCGGCCCTGACCCGGCTGGTGGGCGGCCCGCACCCGCTCACCAGCCACCTGGAGGTCGAGACCTACACCTGGCAGGCCCTCCCACCCGAACTGCGTCCCCGCGGCCGCTCCCAGCTCGCCGACGGCATCGCCGCCGAACTCACCCTCGCCCGCGACCTGCTGACCGACCTCGGCCTGAAGGAACTGCCATGAGCGCCCACCAGCCGACCCCGGGCGCCGGGCAGGCCGCGCCCACCCCGCTCCTCGTCCTCGACGTCGTCGGCCTCACCCCCCGTCTCCTCGACCACATGCCCCACCTCAGGACCCTCGCCCGGTCCGGCTCCCGCGCCGCGCTCGGCACCGTCCTGCCCGCCGTCACCTGCGCCGCCCAGTCCACCTTCCTCACCGGCACCCACCCGTCCGAGCACGGCATCGTCGGCAACGGCTGGTACTTCCGCGAGCTCGGCGACGTACTCCTGTGGCGCCAGCACAACGGTCTCGTCGCCGGAGACAAGCTGTGGGACGCCGCCCGCCGAGCCCACCCCGGCTACACGGTCGCCAATATCTGCTGGTGGTACGCCATGGGCGCCGACACCGACATCACCGTCACCCCCCGTCCCGTCTACTACGCCGACGGCCGCAAGGAACCCGACTGCTACACCCGGCCCCCGGCCCTGCACGACGAACTCACCGAAAAGCTCGGCACCTTCCCCCTCTTCCACTTCTGGGGACCCGGCGCTGACCTGGTCTCCAGCCAGTGGATCATCGACGCGACCCGCCACATCGTGCGCACCCGGCACCCCGACCTGACCCTGTGCTACCTCCCTCACCTCGACTACGACCTGCAGCGCTTCGGCCCCGACGACCCACGCTCCCTGCGGGCGGCCTCAGACCTGGACTCCGCCCTGGGCCCGCTCCTGGACGACGCCCTCGCCGAGGGCCGTACCGTCGTCGCGCTGTCCGAGTACGGGATCACACGGGCCGACCGTCCCGTCGACATCAACCGGGCCCTGCGCCGCGCCGGGCTGCTCGAAGTGCACACGCAGGACGGCATGGAGTACCTCGACCCGATGACGTCCCGTGCCTTCGCGGTCGCCGACCACCAGATCGCCCACGTGTATGTGCGCCGGCCCGAGGACCTCGACGTCACCAGGGCAGCCCTGGTCGGCCTGCCCGGCATCGACCAACTCCTCGACGACGAGGGCAAGAAGGCCCACCACCTCGACCATCCGCGCTCCGGCGAGCTCGTCGCCGTCGCGGAGCCGGACGCCTGGTTCACGTACTACTACTGGCTCGACGACACTCGCGCGCCCGACTTCGCGCAGCTCGTCGAGATCCACCGCAAACCCGGCTACGACCCGGTCGAGTTGTTCATGGATCCCCTCGACCCCTACGTCAAGGTCAAGGCAGCCACCGCGCTGGCGCGCAAGAAACTCGGCATGCGCTACCGCATGGCGGTCGTGCCCCTGGATCCCTCACCTATTCGCGGCAGCCACGGCCGCCTTCCCGCGAGCGACGACGACGGTCCGCTCCTCATCTGCTCCACCCCCCGCGCCGTCGGCGACCGCCTCGCGGCCACCGACGTGAAGTCACTCCTGCTCCGACTGGCCGGTCTTTCCTGACTGGTCACAAGTGAAGCACTCACCACTGACAACGCCCTCCGACACCGAGGAGT
Organism: Streptomyces cylindrosporus; assembly: GCF_022698165.1. Lineage (GTDB taxonomy): Bacteria > Actinomycetota > Actinomycetes > Streptomycetales > Streptomycetaceae > Streptomyces > Streptomyces cylindrosporus. The sequence goes on along the minus strand of NZ_JALDAY010000002.1, from coordinate 666,499 downwards.
TCCAGGCATGAGCCGCATCTCCCAGACCGACCCCGAACTCACCCACCGCCTCACCAGACGAGGCATGCTCGGCGTCGCCGCGGGCGCCACCGCCGCCGCGCTGCTCGGCGCCGCGGCAACTCCCGCGACGGCCGCCGAACCGACCGCCGCCGAACCGACCGCCGCGGGCCGCGGCCGCCCCGTCCTGCCTCCCGGCCGGCTCGGCATCCAGCTGTACAGCCTGCGCGACAAGGTCTCCACGCTCGGCTTCGCGCCCGTCTTCGCCGAGCTGGAGAAGTACGGCTACGACGAGGTCGAGTTCGCCGGATACACCCAGGGCTCGGCCGGCCCCATCACCCTCGCCCAGCTGAAGCGGCTGGCCAGGAACCACGGGCTGACCCCGATCGGCAGCCACGTCGGCTACTACGCCGACGACCCGAACGCCTACACCTTCGCCCAGAACCTCACCAAGATCCTCGACGACGCCCAGGCCCTCGGCCTCAAGCACATCGGCACCGCCTCCGGACCGTTCCGCTACGGCTCCACCGTCGACGCGTGGAAGCGCGCCGCCGAGGAGTTCAACACGTACGGCGCGGCGGCCAGGGCGCGCGGCATGAAGTTCTACCAGCACAACCACTCCGACGAGTTCTCCTTCGCCACCGACAACCCCAAGGTCCGCCTCTACGACGTGCTGCTCGCCGAGACCGACCCCGACCTGGTGTTCCTGGAGATGGACATCTTCTGGGCGTACGCGGGCCAGTTCCGATTCTCCAAGCGGCCCGACGGCTCCGCCGCGCCCTTCGAGCCGCTCGACTACGTCCTCAGGCAGCCCCACCGCTACCCGCTGTTCCACGTCAAGGACGGTGTCAGCGACCCGGCGAACCAGTTCGGCTACCGCATGGTCGACGTCGGCGACGGCGACATCGACTACCAGAAGTTCATCTCCGCCGTGACCCGGCTGCACGGCGAACGCCTCGCCCACCACTGGCAGACCGAACACGACCAGCCCACCGAGTCGTTCACGTTCGCGCGCCGCTCCAGCTCGTACCTGCACAGCCTGCGCGAGAAGTGCTGACCACCGCGACAGCGCGCACATGAGGAGGCCCTCCCCGCGTCGCCGGGGAGGGCCTCCTCACGCGCGCGTGCCCGTCAGCCGGTCGGCTGCGGTTGCGCGGTCAGCACGTCGGAGTCGCTGCGCCCCGGCTGCCGCAGCAGCAGCGCGATCGCCGCCGCGACCATCGAGACGCCGCCGGCCAGCGCGTACGCGCCGTTGTAGCCCCAGGCCGCGACCACCATGGAGCCGAGGCCGCCGCCGAACAGGCCGCTGATCAGCTTGCCGCTGTAGACCAGGCCGTAGTTGGTGGCGTTGTAGTTCTCCCCGAAGTAGTCCGGGGTCAGCGCCGCGAACATCGGGTAGAAGGCGCCGCCGCCGAAGCCGGACAGGAAGGCGAAGAACAGGAACAGCCACTCGCTCTTCATCTCGCCCGCCAGGATCACGCCGAACTGGGCGAGCCCCAGGACGACGATGACGAACACCAGGGTCGACTTGCGGCCCCACTTGTCCGACAGCCAGCCCACGACACCGCGGCCGACGCCGTTGATGACCGCCATGACGCCCATCGAGGACGCCGCGACGAGCGGGCCGAAGCCGACGTCCTTGGCGTAGTCGACCTGGAAGGAGATCCCGAAGATCGAGACGCCGGCGGTCATCACGATGGCCACCCACATCAGCGGCAGCATGCCGGTCCTGACGGCCTCCTTGGGCGTGTACTGCTTCACCGCCGGAGGGTTCTTGGCGAGGCTCGCCGCGTTCTTCTCACTGCCGGAGAACGTGAGCGGATCGATGTCCGCGGGCCACCAGTTCTTCGGCGGGTCCTTGAAGAAGAACGCGCATCCGAAGACCACGATCATGATGTAGCAGCCGATCAGGTCCAGGACGCGGTGGTAGTTCCCGGTGTCGAAGGCGTAGTTGAAGATGAAGATGAACGGCAGCGACCCGTACGCGAAGCCGCCGTTGACGAACCCCGTCCGGGCGCCGCGACGCTCCGGGAACCACTTGCCGACCATGTTGATGCAGGTCGCGTACACCAGACCTGCGCCGATGCCGCCGACTACGCCGAAGCCCAGGATCGCCAGCAGGACGTTGCTCAGGTGCGACAGGGCGAGGAAGCCGACCAGGCACATGCCGGAACCCACGTACATGGCCCTGCGGGCCGTCAGGATGCCCTTCTCGCGCATCCAGCCCGCAGGGAAGGCGATTCCCGCCTGGAAGAACACCCAGACGCTGAGGATCCAGAAGGTGTTGGACTGCGTCCAGCCGTGCGCGTGGGACAGCGTGTCCTCCGCGGAGCCGTACGCGTATTCGAAGACGCTGATGGCCATCATGGCGATCCACGGGAGATACACCATGAGCTTGCGGGAGTGTCCGAGGATGTCCCGGTCGGTCTCGCCGATGCGGTACACGCGGCCTCGGGAGTCGGTCACCTCGCGGTAGGGACGGTGTGCGGCTGCCGGGTCGGCCGAGAGCGGATCTGCGGTCATGCTTATGCCATCTCCTCGCCGAGCGGGTGCGGGTTGGGGACGATGCGCCGGGCCTTCGGCCTGCCCGGGGACTTCAGGAAGAGCGCCAGTACGGCGGAGCCGAGGCCGATGGAACCGGCCAGCACGAACGCGCCGTGGTAGTCCCAGGCGCCGACGACGACCGCGCCCAGGCCGGAGCCGACGAGCCCGGAGATCAGCTTCGAGCTGTAGACCATTCCGTAGTTGGTGGCGTTGTTGTTCTCACCGAAGTAGTCCGCGGTCATGGCCGCGAACAGCGGGAAGATCGCGCCGCCGCCGAAGCCGGAGACCATGGAGCAGAACAGGAAGAACGGCATGCTGCCCATCTGGCCGGAGACCAGCACGCCGAACTGCGCCGAGCCGAGCACGATACAGACGATGATCAGGGTGTTACGGCGCCCGGAGCGGTCGGAGATCCAGCCGATGACGCCGCGCCCGGTGCCGTTGACGATGGCCTTCAGGGACATCGCCGTGGCCACGATCCCGCCCGCGAAGCCCATGTCCTTGCCGAACGGCACCTGCATGGCGATGCCGAAGATGTTGATGCCGGCCGTGCACAGCAGACAGAACCACATCATCCACAGGACGGGCGTACGGGCGGCCTCCTTCGGGGTGTACTGCTTGACCGCCGGCGGGTTCTTCTCCAGTGCCCGGCGGATCTTCGGGTCGTCGGTGAGCCGCAGCGGGTCGACATGGGCCGGCCACCAGTTCTTCGGCGGGTCCCTGAAGAACCAGCCGGCGGCGGCCACCACCAGGCACAGACCGATGCCCACACAGGCGAGCACGGTCCGGTAGTTGCCCAGGTCCATGTACGAGGTGAACAGGAAGACGAAGGGCACGGACCCGTAGGCGAAGCCGCCGTTGACGAAGCCGGTCTTGCCGCCCTTGCGCTCCGGATACCACTTGCCGACCATGTTCACGCAGGTCGCGTAGACGAGACCGGCGCCGATGCCGCTGAACATGCCGAAGCCGATGTAGGCGACGGCCACGTGCGGCGCGTACGCCAGCGACAGATATCCCAGCATCGTTCCGACGGCGCCCATCATCATCGCCGTACGGGCGGGCAGCTTTCCGCTCTCCCGCAGCTGCCCGGCGGGGAAGGCCACGGCCGCCTGGAAGAACACCCAGACGCCCATCAGCCAGAAGATGTGTCCGCTGCTCCACAGATGCGCCTCGTGGAGCGTGTCCTCCGCCGACGTGAACGCGTACTCGGCGGAGCTGATGCCCATCATGCCCACCCAGGGCAGGATGACCATCCACTTGCGTGTGCGGCCCATGATGTCGACATCGGATTCCCCGATGCGGTACACGCGGCCGTTGCGGTCCGTCACCTCCCTGTAGGGCACGGACCTCGGGTAGTCGGTGGTTGTCATGGTTCAGTAGCCCCTTGCGTCGAAAGCTCTGGCCAGCGCCCCCTGTCCAATGCATTTCGTGCGCGCACGGGTCCCGGAGCCGGCCGACGCGCACCGTCGGCCGACCCCATGTCCGGTCACCTCATGAACCGCCCCCCAACAGTCCCGCCGCCCGCGCCCAGCGGTACTTCGCGCCGAGCACGGCCACCGGCTTCTCGGTCGTGTACGGGTACGCCACGACCCCGCGCTCGTAGAGGTACTGGCAGGCCTCCTCGACCTCGACGTCGCCCGCGAGGGAGGCCACCACGGGCTTCTCGATGCCGCGCTCCCGGAACTCGGCCACCACGCGCGCGGTGAGCTCCGCGAAGACCATCGGGGGCGTCACGATCGTGTGCCAGTAGCCGAGCACGAGCGCGTGGATGCGCGGGTCCTCCAGACCCAGCCGGATCGTCGCCTCGTACGTGGACGGCGGCTCGCCCCCGGTTATGTCGACCGGGTTGCCCGCGGCACCGAAGGGCGGGATGAACTTCCGGAAGGCCTCGTCGAGATCCGGCGGGATCTCCATGAGGGACAGCCCGTTGTCGGTCACCGCGTCCGACAGCAGTACGCCGCTGCCGCCGGCCCCGGTGATGATCACGACGTTGTCGCCCCTGGGGGTGGGAAGCACCGGCAACGCGCGCGCGTACTCGAGCATTTCGTTCAGCCCGGGCGCCCGGATGACGCCGGCCTGCTTCAGGATGTCGTCGTACACGGCGTCGTCGCCCGCGAGCGCCCCGGTGTGCGACCCGGCCGCCTTGGCGCCCGCCGCCGTACGACCGGCCTTCAGCACGACCACCGGCTTCCTGGGTACGGTCGCCCGCGCGGCCTCGACGAAGGCGCGCCCGTCCTTGAGGTCCTCCAGGTGCATGGCGATGCACTCGGTGTGCGGGTCCTCGCCGAACCAGGTGAGCAGGTCGTCCTCGTCCAGGTCCGACTTGTTGCCGAGGCCCACGATCGCCGACACGCCCGTCTTCGTGGTGCGGGCGAAGCCCAGGATGGCCATCCCGATGCCGCCGGACTGCGAGGTCAGCGCGACGCCGCCCTTGACGTCGTAGGGCGTGCAGAACGTGGCGCACAGGTCCTGCCACGTCGAGTAGTAGCCGTAGATGTTCGGGCCGAGGAGCCGGACGCCGTACCGCTCGGCTATCGCGACGATCTCCTCCTGGAGCTCGTGCTCACCGGTCTCCGCGAAGCCGGAGGGGATCAGGACGGCGTTGGGGATGTTCTTGCGTCCCACCTCCTCCAGCGCCGAGGCCACGAACTTGGCGGGTATCGCGAAGACCGCCACATCCACCTCACCGGGAACGTCCGTGACACTCTTGTACGCCTTGCGGCCCAGAATGTCATCGGCCTTGGGGTTCACCGGGAATATGTCCCCGGCGAATCCACCGTCGATGAGGTTGCGCATGACCGAATTGCCGATCTTGCCCTGCTCGTTGGAGGCACCGATCACGGCCACCGCCGAGGGCTGCATCAGCCGGCGCATCGAGGTGAGGATCTCCTCGCGCGTGTAGCGGCGGCGCTGCTTCGCGGGCGCCTCGGAGAGGATCACCCTGATGTCGGCCGCGACCGCGCCCTCAGGGGTCGCGATCACCGGGTTGAGGTCGACCTCCGCGATCTCCGGGAAGTCCGCGACCAGTTGGGACACCCGCCGGATCTGCTCGGCGATCGCCCACCGGTCCACCCCGGCCTGGCCGCGCACCCCGTGCAGGATCTCCGCCGACCGGATCGAGTCCAGCATGGACAGCGCCTCGTCGGCGCTCACCGGCGCCAGCCGGAACGTGACGTCCTTGAGGACCTCGACGAGCACCCCGCCGAGCCCGAAGGCGACGACCTTCCCGAACGTCGGGTCGGTCACCGCGCCGACGATGACCTCCTGCCCCTGCGGCAGCAGCTCCTGGACCTGCACGCCCTCGATCCGCGCGTTCGCGTCGTACGCGCGCGCGTTCTCGATGATTTTGTGGAACGCCGCCCGTACGTCCGCCGCACCCTCGACGCCGACGATCACACCGCCCGCATCCGTCTTGTGCAGGATGTCCGGGGAGACGATCTTCATCACCACGGGCCCGCCGAACCGCGCCGCGTACGACACGGCCTCGTCTACGTCGGTCGCCAGCTCCTCCCCGGGTACGGCGATCCCGTACGCGTCGGCGATCACCTTGCCCTCGGGTGCGGTGAGCGCGGTCCGCCCCTCGGCCCGCACAGTGTCGAGGAGCGACCGCACCCTCAGCTCCCGGTCTTCCGCCATCACGTCAGATCACTCCGTTCGACTTGAGCAGGCGCAGCTCCTCGTCGCCGAGGCCGAGCTCGCCGATGTAGACCTCTTCGTTGTGCTCGCCGAGCAGGGGTGAACTGGTCACCTCGACGGGGGAGTCGGAGAGCTTGAGCGGGCTGCCGACGGTCGTGAACTCGCCGCGCTCGGGGTGCGGGACGGTGACGACCATCTCGTTGGCGACCAGCGAGTCGTCCTCGATGATCTCCTTGGTCGAGAGGATCGGCCCGCACGGGATGTTGTGGGCGTTGAGCCGCTCCAGCACCTCCCACTTGGGGAGCGTCGAGGACCACTCCTCGATCAGCTGGAACATCTTGTTGAGCTTGGGGAGCCGGGCCTCCGGCGTCGCCCACTCGGGGTCGTCCGCGAGCTCGGGCCGGCCGATGAGCTCACTGATCGGCTGCCAGCCGACGGGCTGCACGATGACGTACACGTAGTCGTTCGGGCCGCCCGGCGCGCACTTGACCGCCCAGCCGGGCTGGCCGCCGCCGGACGCGTTCCCGGACCTGGGAACCTCCGTGCCGAAGTCCTCGTTGGGATATTCACGGAGCGGACCGTGGGCCAGGCGCTGCTGATCGCGCAGCTTCACCCGGCAGAGGTTGAGCACAGCGTGCTGCATGGCCACGTTCACCCGCTGCCCGCGCCCGGTGTGCTCGCGCTGGAACAGTGCGGCGAGTATCCCCGCCACGGCGTGGACGCCCGTGCCCGAGTCCCCGATCTGGGCTCCCGTCGCCAGCGGCGGCCCGTCCTCGAAGCCGGTGGTCGACATCGACCCGCCCATGGCCTGCGCGACGACCTCGTACGCCTTGAAGTTGGTGTACGGGCCGTCCCCGAACCCCTTGATGGAGGCATAGACGATCCGCGGATTGATCTCCTGGATGCGGTCCCAGGTGAAGCCCATGCGGTCGACCGCGCCCGGTCCGAAGTTCTCGACCATGACGTCGGAGCGCCGGATCAGCTCGGTGAGGATCTCCTTGCCGCGCTCGGTCTTGGTGTTGAGGGTGATGCTCCGCTTGTTGCAGTTGAGCATGGTGAAGTAGAGGGAGTCGACGTCCGGGAGGTCGCGCAGCTGCTTGCGTGTGATGTCCCCGGTCGGCGCCTCCAGCTTGACGACGTCCGCGCCGAGCCAGGCCAGCAGCTGGGTCGCCGAGGGACCGGACTGGACGTGGGTCATGTCGAGGACACGGACACCGGCGAGTGCTTTGGTGGGCGTTCCAGTCATGCGGGCCACCTCACTTGTACATGGTCTGGTTCATGGTTCCGGGGGCGTACGCGTCCGGGTCGACCCAGACGTTGATCAGCGACGGCTTGCCCGACTCGCGGGCGCGGCGCAGGGCGGGGCCGATGTCGGCGGGGTCGCGGACCTCCTCGCCGTAACCGCCCAGCATCTGCGCGAACTTGTCGTAGTGGACGTCGCCGAGGGTGTTGCCGATCCGCTCGCGCTCCAGGCCGTACTTCTGGGCCTGGCCGTAACGGATCTGGTTCATCGAGGAGTTGTTGCCGACGATGCCGACGAACGGGAGGTCGTAGCGGACGAGGGTCTCGAAGTCCCAGCCGGTGAGGGAGAAGGCGCCGTCGCCGAAGAGGGCGACGACCTCCTTGTCGGGCCGGGCCTGCTTGGCCGCGAGCACGAAGGGGACGCCGACGCCGAGGGTGCCGAGCGGGCCCGGGTCCATCCAGTGCCCGGGTGACTTGGGCTGGACGACCTGCCCGGAGAAGGTGACGATGTCGCCGCCGTCGCCGATGTAGATGGAGTCCTCGGTGAGGAAGTCGTTGATCTCGCTGACGAGACGGTACGGGTGGATCGGTGAGGCGTCCGACTTCAGGCTCGGCAGCCGCTTCTCGATGGCGGTCTGCTCGGCCGCGCGCAACTCGTCGAGCCACTCCTTGCGCTTGGCGGCGCCGCCGTTGATGCGCCCGGAGGCCGCGTCGCTCACCGACTTCAGCACCAGGCCCGCGTCACCGACGATGCCGAGGTCGATGTCGCGGTTCTTGCCGACGGTCCGGTAGTCGAGGTCGATCTGCACGACGGTCGCGTCCGGCGAGAGCCGCTTGCCGTAGCCCATGCGGAAGTCGAAGGGCGTGCCGACGATGACGATGACGTCGGCGCCTGAGAAGGCGTACCGGCGCGACAGCTGGAAGTGGTGCGGGTCGCCGGGCGGGAGGGTGCCGCGGCCGGCGCCGTTCATGTACGCCGGGATGTTGAGGGTACGTACGAGCTCGATGGCGGCCTCGGTGCCCCGAGTCGTCCACACCTGGCTGCCGAGCAGGATCGCCGGCTTCTCGGCGTGCACCAGCAGGTCGGCGAGCTTCTCGATCGCCTCGGGGTCGCCGGCCGAGCGGGTCGAGGCGCGGTAGGAACCGGCCTTCGGCACGCGCGCCCTGCTCACCGGGACCTTGGCGTCGAGGACGTCGCGCGGGATCTCCAGGAAGGACGGCCCCGGCGCCCCGTGATAGCACTCGCGGAACGCCATCGACACCATGTCGGCGGCGCGGGCCGTGTCCGGCACGGCCGCCGCGAACTTGGTGATCGGCGTCATCATGTCGACGTGCGGGAGGTCCTGCAGTGACCCCATCTTGTGCTGGGTGAGCGCTCCCTGGCCGCCGATCAGCAGCATCGGGGACTCCGCGCGGAAGGCGTTGGCGACACCGGTGACGGCGTCGGTCGTACCCGGACCGGCGGTGACGACCGCGCAGCCGGGCTTGCCGGTGATGCGCGCGTAGCCGTCGGCGGCGTGGGCGGCGACCTGTTCGTGGCGGACGTCGACGACCTCTATGCCCTCGTCGACGCAGCCGTCGTAGATGTCGATGATGTGGCCGCCGCACAACGTGTAGATGCGGTCGACTCCCTCTGCCTTGAGCGCCTTGGCAACGAGATGACCACCGGAAATCACGTCCTGGGTGTCGTCGGGCATGGCGAAGTCCTGTCCCTTCGTAGGGGGTTGGAACGCTCTCGCGGTACATTGCATACAGTCGACGAATACTGTATGAAGCTTGTTATCCCGCATCCGGTGGGTGGTGTCCAGGGGGCGTGCGGCACTTTTAAGTCAGGAGCCGGAATGGACCTGTACGAGCACCAGGCAAGGGAACTCTTCGAGGAACACGGCATTGTGGTGCCGAGGGCCGAGGTGACCGATTCTCCCAAGAAGGCCCGTGAGATCGCCCGCGCACTCGGCGGGCGCGTAGTAGTGAAGGCCCAGGTCAAGACTGGCGGACGAGGCAAGGCGGGCGGTGTGAAACTCGCCGCCGACCCGGCCGCCGCGGAGCTCACCGCGCGCCAGATCCTGGGCATGGACATCAAGGGCCACACGGTCGGCAAGGTGATGCTGGCCCAACCCGTGGACATCGAGACCGAGTTCTACGTCTCCTATGTCCTCGACCGCGCGGCGGGCACCTTCCTCGCGATCGCGTCCGCCGAGGGCGGCATGGACATCGAGGAGGTCGCCGCAAGCCGGCCCGAGGCCGTCGCCCGCATCCCCGTCGACCCGGCCGAGGGCGTCACCTCGGCGAAGGCGGGCGAGATCGCCGAGGCGGCCGGACTGCCCGCGCAGACCGTCGACGTTCTCGTACGGCTGTGGGAGGTGCTGGTCCGCGAGGACGCCGTGCTCGTCGAGGTGAACCCGCTCGTGCGCACGCGGCAGGGGCAGGTCCTCGCCCTCGACGGCAAGGTCACCCTCGACGACAACGCCCGCTTCCGGCAGGCGCGTTGGGGAGCCGACGACATGGAGCACGACGACGCCCTGGAGGCGGCGGCCGCCGCGAAGGGCCTGAACTACGTCAAGCTCGACGGGGAGGTCGGCATCATCGGCAACGGCGCGGGGCTCGTCATGTCGACCCTGGACGTGGTCGCGGGCTGCGGCGCCCGGCCCGCCAACTTCCTCGACATCGGCGGCGGCGCCTCCGCCCGGATCATGGCGGACGGCCTGACCGTCATCCTGTCCGACCCGGCGGTGAAGTCGGTCTTCGTCAACGTCTTCGGCGGCATCACCGCCTGCGACGCGGTCGCCGACGGCATCGTGCAGGCCCTGGACTCCGTGCAGTTGACCAAACCGCTGGTCGTGCGCCTCGACGGCAACAACGCGGCCCGCGGTCGCGCCATCCTCGACGGCCGCGCACACCCGCTGGTCCAGCAGGCCACCACCATGGACGGCGCCGCCCGCCGCGCCGCCGAACTCGCCACCACCGGCTGAAGGAGCCCGACATGGCCATCTACCTCACCAAGGAGAGCAAGGTCCTCGTCCAGGGCATGACCGGCGGCGAGGGCATGAAGCACACCCGGCGCATGCTCGCGGCCGGCACGAACGTCGTCGGCGGCGTCAACCCGCGCAAGGCCGGCCGGACGGTCGACTTCGACGACCGGGCCGTCCCCGTCTTCGGGTCGGTCGCCGAGGGCATCCACGCCACCGGCGCGGACGTCACGGTCGTGTTCGTGCCGCCCGCCTTCGCGAAAGCGGCCGTGACCGAGGCCGCCGACGCCGGCATCGGGCTCGCCGTCGTCATCACCGAGGGCATCCCCGTCCACGACTCCGTCGCCTTCCACGCGTACGCCAAGTCGAAGGGCACCCGCATCATCGGGCCCAATTGCCCGGGCCTGATCACCCCCGGCCAGTCCAACGCCGGCATCATCCCGGCCGACATCACCAAGCCGGGCCGCATCGGCCTGGTGTCCAAGTCCGGCACGCTCACCTACCAACTCATGTACGAACTCCGCGACATCGGCTTCTCGACATGTGTGGGGATCGGCGGCGACCCCGTCGTCGGCACCACGCACATCGACTGCCTCGCCGCCTTCCAGGACGACCCCGACACCGAACTGATCGTCCTCATCGGGGAGATCGGCGGCGACGCGGAGGAGCGCGCGGCCGCGTACGTCCGTGAGCACGTCACCAAGCCCGTGGTCGGCTACATCGCCGGGTTCACCGCCCCCGAGGGAAAGACGATGGGGCATGCCGGGGCGATCGTGTCCGGCTCCTCCGGCACCGCGCAGGCGAAGAAGGAGGCGCTGGAGGCGGTCGGGGTGAGGGTGGGATCCACACCCACGGAGACGGCGAAACTCGTGCTCGCCTGTCTCGAAGCCGGGCCTGCCGACACTCATAGTTGATGTGAGCCATGCAACCCCCGCCCCCGACTGTGCACCGAGAGCGGAGCAACCCGATGGCAACCGACCTCAACCCTGGCAACACTCCCACCCTCACCCTCAAATCAGGCACGGCCTGGGCAGACGCCTGGCAGCGCTGCCTCGCCGTCGCCCCGGAGGCCTTCCAGGACGACCGCGTCCTCAACCTCTGGGGCTCCGCCTGGCGGACGGACGGCCGGGCGCTGCCCGCCACCAGCCCCGTCGACGGCAGCCCCATCGCCGGCCCGCCCCGCCTGGACCGGGACACCGCCCACCAGGCCGTCCGCGCCTCGCTCGACCAGCACCGCGCCTGGCGGCACGTCCCCCTCGACGAGCGCCGGGCCCGCGTCGCGGCCACCCTCGACGCACTCACCGAACACCGCGAACTGCTCGCCCTGCTCCTCGTCTGGGAGATCGGCAAGCCCTGGCGGCTCGCGCAGGCCGACGTGGACCGGGCCGTCGACGGAGTGCGCTGGTACGTCGACGGAATCGACCCCATGCTCGACGGCCGGGCCCCGCTCGACGGCCCGGTCTCCAACATCGCGAGCTGGAACTATCCGATGAGCGTGCTCGTTCACGCAATGCTGGTCCAGGCACTGGCAGGCAACGCGGTCATCGCCAAGACCCCGACCGACGGCGGCCTCGCCTGTCTGACCCTGGCCTGTGCGCTCGCCGCGCGCGAGGGGATTCCCGCCACCCTCGTCAGCGGCAGCGGGGGCGAGCTGTCCCAGGCGCTGGTGCGGGCGCCCGAGATCGGCTGCGTCTCCTTCGTCGGCGGCCGCGACACCGGCGCCGCGGTGGCCACCGCCGTCGCCGACCTGGGTAAACGACACGTACTCGAACAGGAGGGACTCAACACCTGGGGCATCTGGAACCACTCGGACTGGGACGCGCTGACGGCGGTGATCCCCAAGCTCTTCGACTACGGCAAGCAGCGCTGCACGGCGTACCCGCGCTTCGTCGTCCAGCGGCAGCTGTTCGACGAGTTCCTCGCGGCGTACCTCCCGGCGGTGCGCACGCTCAGGGTCGGCCACCCGCTCGCCGTCGAGCAGGCCGAAGACCCGTACCCCGTACTGGACTTCGGGCCGGTCATCAACGCGGCCAAGGCGAAGGAGCTGCGCGACCAGGTCGCCGAGGCCGTCGACCGCGGCGCCGTCCCGCTGCACCGCGGCAGCGAGGCCGACGCCCGCTTCCTGCCGGGCCAGGACACCTCGGCGTATGTCCAGCCGGTCACGCTCCTGAACCCGCCGCCGTCCTCACCACTGCACCACGCGGAGCCGTTCGGCCCGGTCGACACCATCGTCCTGGTCGACACCGAGGCGGAGCTGCTGGCCGCGATGAACGCCTCCAACGGCGCGCTGGTGGCCACGCTGTCCACGGACGACCGGGCCACCTTCGACCGACTGGCCCCGCAGATCCGGGCGTTCAAGGTCGGCCACGGCAAGCCGCGCTCCCGCGGCGACCGCGACGAGCTGTTCGGCGGATTCGGCGCGTCCTGGCGCGGCGCGTTCGTCGGCGGCGAACTGCTCGTGCGCGCCGTGACACAGGGCCCGGCGGGAGAGCGGCTGCCCGGGAACTTCCCGGACTACCACCTCATGCCGTGAACCGGACTGCCGCCCGGCTCATGCCGTGACCGACGGCTGGGTGGCGTCCCCCGTGTGCGTGTGCGCGCCCGCGTCCGCGTCCGCGTCCCGGGGACGCCACCCGGCGATCACCTCGTCCGCCAACCACCGTGCCACGCCCCGCGGATAGGGGCGGGGCAGGTTCAGTACGACGTGGTTCACGCCGGCGCCGACCAGTGTGGCCACCGTCGCGCGGGTCGCCGCCGGGTCGTCGTACGACACGAGTACCTGTACGGACCGGGTGATCTCGCGCGGGTCGCGGCCGAGGTCGGCGCAGTGCGCGTCCAGCACGCGCGCCCGCTCGGCGACGAACTCGACGCTGTTGTGCGGCGGTCCGGGGATGTTCCACACGTCGGCATGCTCGGCGACCAGCCGCAGCAGCCGGGTGCCCCAGCCGCCGATCAGCAGCGGGGGACCGGGGCGCTGCACCGGCTTGGGCTCGTTCCGCGTGCCCTTCAGCCGGTAGTGCCGGCCGGCGAAGTCGAAGACGTCGTGCGTCCACATCAGCTTGAGGATCTCGACGGTCTCCGCGAGTCGCGCGATGCCCTCGGCCGGCGGCACCAGCGTCAGCCCGTACGCCTCGTACTCCTCGATCGCGGGATTGGCCCCGGCGATCCCGCCCGCACCCGGCGGCTGGTGCGTGCCGCCCACGCCGAGCCCCAGCACGAGCCGCCCGCCCGAGATCACGTCCACCGTGGACGCCATCTTGCCCAGCAGGGCCGGCGGGCGGATCCGGTTGCTCGTGACCAGCAGACCCAGCCGCAGCCGTCCGGTCTGCGCGGCGAGCGCGCTGAGCAGGGTCCAGCCCTCGTGTATCTGTCCGTCCTTCGGGCCGGCGACCGGCAGCAGGTGGTCCCACAGCCAGGCGTCCTCGATCTCCGGCACGGCGTCCGCCTCCAGCCAGACCCGGAGGATGTCCTCGTACGGCACATGCATCGGGGTGGTCTTGATGCCGAAGCGCACAGTCGTCGTCATGCTCGTCACCGTCATGTTCTTTACCATCATATTCGTCAGCGTACTAAATCATCAGGAGTACTGACGATCAGGCGGGGTTACAGTCTGTGCATGGCAGCAGACGCGAGACCCGCACCCCTCGAACTCCGGCTCGGCTACCTCCTCAAGCACGCGCAGGCCAAGCTCGCCCGGGCGTCCGCGGAGGCGCTCGCGCCGTACGGGATAGACGGTCATGAACTGGCCGTGCTGGTGGTGCTGTCCGGCGAGGAGCCGTTGTCGCAGGCCGAGGCGGCCGGCCGGCTCGGGGTGGACCGGACCACGATGGTGTCGCTGGTCGACGGCCTGGAGGACCACGGCCTGGTGACGCGGCGGCGCAGCCCGCAGGACCGCCGCAAGAACATCGTCGAGCTGACCCCCGCGGGCGAGCAGTGCCTGCGCGAGGCGGAGCAGGCGCGGCGGGCCGCCGAACGGCGCTTTCTCGCGCCGCTGGACGAGGGGCAGGCGGAGGGTCTCGTGCGGGCGCTTCAGGCCCTGCTCGCCGACGGGAAGCCGTAGCGGAACGGTCACCTCGGGTGACGGATATGCAGGTGAAAGGCGCTCCGAAACCTTGGTATTGTTGTCCGTGTCGCCGCGGGGAACACCCCCGGCCGGGCGGCAGACACCTGGTCCGGGTGGCGGAATGGCAGACGCGCTAGCTTGAGGTGCTAGTGCCCTTTATCGGGCGTGGGGGTTCAAGTCCCCCCTCGGACACTGACTGTGCACACACAAGGGGTGCTGGCCGTGCTTTGGCCAGCACTTTTCCTGTTTCAGGGTCGTAGGTCAGCCGCCGGCCCAGCCCAGGCGGCGCACGTGGCGGCTGCCTGTTGAAAGGGCCATTATTCGGCCCTGACAGCCTTCAGTGCGTCCCGTAAGATTCCGGCTACTGTGCGCCACGGTAGGGGGACATCTGGGGGGCTTTCGTGCTCGATGCGAAGCAGCATCAGGGCAAGTTCGGGGAGGACTACGTCCGTGTGCTGGCCTCAGCGGCAGGGTTGATCGTTTCGCACGACGATCTCGATGCTGATGGGATCGACCTCGGATTCCGTGCCACCGGTCGGTACGGACGGTGGCTGTCACCCAGGATCGAAGCCCAGGTCAAGACGTGGTCGAAGCCGTCCGGTTCATCCGGCCATCTGCACTACCGCGGGCTCAACGAATGGCAGTTCAACAAGCTCGCCGGCCCCGACTTCACCGTTCCCCGGTTCTTGTTCGTCATCTGCGTCCCCGCGGACAAGGATGAGTACGCGGCCATGACCACCGAGGGCGTCATGCTTCGTCACCTGGGCTACTTTGTCTCGCTTCGTTGCGAGGAGCCGATCAAGGATCCTGATCGTAAGCGAATACGTCCGGTCAGGGTTCCGACAGCGAACGTGCTCACCGCCGCCTCACTGCGCCGGCTCGCCGAGACACAGTCGGACTGGTAGGGGAACCGATGACGATTCCGCTGAAGGTCGACGACATCGCCAGCTATCTGGCGGAAACGGGCTGGGAGCGGGATCCACAAGGCTGGCGCGGGGCGAGTGTCTGGCAACACCCGGGCGACTACGAGGTGTTGGTGCCCGCTCGCGACGGCATGGGCGACAACGACCGCCGGGTACGGGAGATCCTGCGCTGTCTGTGCGCGCTGGAGGACCGGCCGGCCGGTGAGATCGCCCTGGAGATCGCCAGACCGCAGCTGGACAAGCAGTCCTTCCGCACCTTTCCCACCGGCCACGACTCCGGCTACACCTCACTGCTCCTGGGTATGCAGGCGGTGCTGGGAGTCCGCAATGTTCTGGCCGCGGCGGCGCGCACCGTCGTACAGGGCCCGCACTTCGCCTTCGCCGGCAGGCAACCGGGCGTGGTGGGCGACCTCTTGCGTGCGGCCGAACTCGGCCCCTCTCGCGCCGGGAGCTATGTCGTGGAGACCCGGGTCCCGGCGGATGCGACGGTCTGGTCGCCGAGTGGAGAGAACGTCACCGGCCGGGCCGTCCTGGTTCAGATGCATGAGGCGGTGAGCGCAGCGCGGGCAGCCGTGGCGGACGGCGACCCCGCGTCATTCGACGACACCGTCACGGCCGGCGTCTCCGCGGATCTGTGCAAGGCGCTCAGCGAACTCAGCGGCGCCAAAGGGAGCGAGCCGTTCGACATCACGTTCCGGTGGGCGCGCTCGCAGCCACTCGATGCGCCGTCACACGTCGTCTCCTTCCCGGAGACTTCGGGCTCGCTGCTGTCGGCGGCGCACGAGCGACTTCGTCGCCTCAACGCCGGCGGTGCCGCGACGGTCTCCGGTGTGGTCGAGGGGCTGCACGACGACGCATCCGGCAACGACCGGTGGCGGATCAGGGTCCGCGGCGACCTGCGCACCGAGCATGCCGAACCGGTCCGGCGTGCTGTCTGGGTGCGACTTCCGGACCAGGAGTCGTACGACCGCGCCATCACCGCGCATCGGGAGGGGCGCGAGGTCGAAGTGGCGGGCGAGTTGTCCAGCACGACCGGCCGGGTGGAGCTGGTGCCCGGGCGGGAGCTCGACATCTGAACGGCTTTCGGCCCACTGAGGCCTCATCGAGGAGGGGACTGTGCCGACGGAGTTGACCTTACGGGACCACGCATCGCTGTTTGCCCTGATGGTGGTCGCGCGGCCGGTGACAAACCGTGAACTGCGCGAACTCGCCGGTCTGGAGATCACCGCGGCCGTACGCCGACGCGTGAACGAGGATGCCGAGCGGATCGCGACCAAGAAGCGCGGCGCGGTCAACACGCACCAGCTCACCCCTGCGGGCCGGAGCTGGTGCGAGTCCGCTCTGGTGGCCGGTCGCCCGGACGGAGCGAAGTTTCCGGCTGGGGTGCTGTATGCGGTGCTGGACAACGTCGGACAGTATCTGGCCCGCTCGGGCACCAAGTTCGGCGAGTTCTTCAAGCCCGATGTCGAGAACTGGATCCGCGCTGTCTACACGGAACTCACCGTCCGCCGGGAACCGGGCAGTTGGGTCAGACTGTCGGCGCTGCGTCCGTGGCTGGTGGACCTGCCGCGAGGGGTTGTCGACGCCGAACTCGACCGGATGATCGAGCAGCCCGACGTACAGCTGATGGCCGGACTGAACCAGCGCACGCTGAACGACGACGACCACAAGGCTGCCGTCGAGATCGGCGGCGAACCCCGCCACCTGCTGCGGATCGGACCGGCGTGAACAGGGAAATCGCGGCCCTGAAGACCCTCCACATCAGCACCGCGCCGACGCAGGACGAGGTCTGGAAGCCGGTGGCCTACCACGTCGACGGCCTTCATCCGGAGGTGTACCGGCGGCTGGAAAGGGCGATGAGCGCCGTCGAGCGCGCCCACTCGCCGGTCGCGGCGGTGGTGTGCGGGGAGCGGGGATCAGGCAAGACGCATCTGCTCGGCTGGACCCGCCACGAGATCCAGGAGCGCGGCGGCTTCTTCTTCTACATCAAGCTCGTGACCGGCCGGGACTTCTGGGAGGGCGCCACTGACAGTCTCGTCGGCAGTCTGTACCGGGAGGACGAGGGCGGCCAGTTGCAACTGGTTCGCCTGCTCGGAGAGCTGTCGCGCCAAGCCGGCCTCGACACGGAGACCCACAACGCCCTCGTCGGTGAGCGCGAGTTGACGCGCGCGCATGTCGACGCGTTCGTGCAGGGCATCCGCAAGATCGACCGGCAGGTCGGCAACGAGGCCGGCGATACGGCCCGCGCGCTGGCGCTCGTCGCCTCCACAGGCGATGCCGCGGGGGTCGGCCACGCCTACCTCGCACTTGGCGACGACGATCCGGGCCGACGCGCCGCCTGGGGGATGTCGTCGCGCGGGAGAGCTGCTCAAGTCCTGCTCCGCGATCTCACGCGCCTGTTCGCCCTTGCCGGACCGCTGGTGTTCGCCTTCGACCAGCTCGACAACCTGGTGGCTGCCGAGAAGGCGACCGCGAAAGGGCTGACCAAGGACATCGCTGCCGGCTTGATGGATCTGCGGGAGGAAACCCGCCGGACCCTGATGGTCGTGGCGTGCCTCCAGGACACCTGGGAACTGATTTCCCGATCGGCACTTCGTTCCGCCCTGGATCGGTTCGACGTCCTGCCGACGCTCGGAGCGATTCCCGACGCGGACACGGCTGCCGCCATCATCAGCAGCCGATTTCGCCAGGGCTACGAGGCGGAGGGGTTCACCCCGCCCTACCCGACCTGGCCGATCAGCCCGGCCGCGCTGGCCGAAGCTCCCCACCGCTTCACCGCACGGCGACTGCTCAAGCGCGTCGAGAAGCACCTCACCGAGTGCGAGCGGACCGGCACGGTCATCGAGCTGACCTCCCTGACAGACGAAGAGCCCAGGACGGCCGTACAGACCCCGCACGCGAAGGCCGGCAACCTGCACGCCCTGACCGAGTCCTTCGAAAAGCTCCGAGCCGAGGCCGATGACCTCCGGCCCCTCGATGCCACGTTCGAGGATGACCTGATGCCGGCTCTGCTGGGCGTCGGGCTGCTGAGCCTGGTCAAGGAACTCGGTGCGGACGAGACAAGGTTCCTCATCGAGACCGACTTCGGCCGCAAGGCGGCGCTGCACGCCCGGTTGCGCTATGTCGTGGACGAGGCCAGCGAGAACGAGATCCACTGGTCCTTCCGGGCGATCGCCGCGAGCAACGCCATCGCCGCCCAGACCCGGATCCGTAGCGCGGCCGTGGAGGCCGGTTTGACGGCCGGTCTGGCGAGCCGCCGGCTGATCCTGCTGCGCAACATGCCGTACCCGAGCGGCCCCAAGACCAAGGAGATCAAGGACGACTTCGAGGCGCGGGGCGGGGTGTCGTTACCGATCGGCGCCGCCGACCTGCGAACCCTGGCCGCCCTCCGGGCCATGCTCGACGACCGTACGTCGGGCCTGGACGAATGGCTACGACAGGAGCGCCCCGCCTCCCGCATCGAGGTCCTCGCGCCGGTGCTGGCCGATCTGCGGCAGCATCTCGGCATCGCGACCGCGGATGCCGGCTCCAGGGTGGCGGAGGACGCCGAGCTCGCTCGTACCGACATCGTCGTCGGAACCACGGTCCGGGGCAGCCGTCCGTTTGCGATACCCATGGAACGGCTCCGGATGCACACCGCGGTGGTCGGCGCGGCGGGATCGGGCAAGACGGTCCTGATCAAGCGGCTTGTGGAGCAGTGCGCGCTGCGCGGCGTCTCGGCGATCGTGCTGGATCCGAACGACGACCTGGCCCGGCTCGGCGACCCCTGGTCGCGGCCGCCGAAGGGCTGGACGGACGACCATGAGCGCGAGGCCCGACGCTATTTCGCGGATGTCGAAGTGGTGGTGTGGACACCGGGTCTGAACCGGGGACGTCCGATCTCCTTCCACCCGCTTCCCGACTTCGGGCCCGTCCTCGACGACGAGGACGACTTTCCCCGTCTGGTCAGGTCGACCGTGACCTCACTCGCGCCGCACGCCGGTGTACGTGGCAGCAGTGGTCGCGCGACCCAGCAGCTGGGGGTCCTCAAGCGTGCCCTCGAACGGTACGCGCGTGACGGCGGCAAGACCCTGGCCGGCTTCGTCGAGCTGCTCGCCGAGCCCCCGAACGACATCGTGAACAGCAGGACCATGCGCTTCGCGGTGCAGATGGCGGACACGCTGGAAGCCGCGATGGAGACCGACCCGCTGTTCGGGGAGTCCGGCGCACCTGCCGATCCCGGCATGCTCCTGATCCCGTCGCCGGGAAAGGCCGCCCGTATCTCGGTGATCAGCTTCATCGGCCTGTCCGGCGACGGACCGGCCCAGTTCGTCAGCCGCCTCCAGGCGACCTTGTTCTCCTGGTTCAGGGCAAATCCGGTCGGCGACCGTGCCCTGGGCGGGCTGCTGGTGATGGACGAGGCGCAGAACTTCGTGCCCTCCGGGGCGTCGAATCCGAGTACGGAGAGCACGGTCGAACTCATCCGCCAGATACGCAAGTACGGGCTCGGAATGGTCCTTGCTTCGCAGGCGCCCAAGGGGATCCACAACCAGGCACTGGGCAACACCGTGACCCAGTTCATCGGCCGGCTCACCGCCAATGCTCAGATCGGCGCGGCCGAGGGCATGGCACAGGCGCGGAACACGGTTCTCGACAACCTCGCCGGTCTCCCGCGCGGCATGTTCAACGCCGCAACCGAAGGGACCGGATTCAGCAAGATCGAGGTGCCGATCTGCCTCAGTCACCACGATGTGCCGCTCACGGAGGACGAGATCGTCGAGCGAGCCCGCCGGGGTACCTGAGCGATCGTGAGGTGGTGAGGGCGTCCTGGCCCATGCCGAGATCCCGGTCCGTAACTCGCCGGGGCCAGCCGTCGGTCTGGCGGACAGCGGGTGGCTACTCCTGCTCGGTCGGTATCAGGACAACGCCCGTGACCCGATCCGAGTTCCCAGCTCACGGGCCGGTTCCGGCGCGCCCTGCGGGTCCCGCGGGTCCCGTCGGAACGCCCACCCCATGTTCGGCTCCACCACGCAGCGGAAGATCCGCCGGACGGGCGGTGTGCACAGCAGCGTCACGATCGTGGCGGCTGCCACCGTGACCGTGAGCTCGCCGAGCGGCCGGTGGATCCAGTCGGGCGAGTACCAGCCCCAGAACTTGGACCCCTGGGCGACGAACCCGTGCAGCAGGTAGCCGTAGAGCGTGCCCGCGCCCAGGGCCGTGAACCACGTGCGCCGCCCGGGCACCCAGGCCAGGAAGCAGGCGACCAGGACCATGGAGCACCCGAAGGACGCCAGCGTCATCAGCGGCCCGTACCAGGTGGGCGCGCCCAGTTCCGGGGCGCTGTCGCGGTGGAAGAACCAGGAGCCGGTCATCCGTGGCACCGTCCAGTACGCCACGGCGAGCGCGGCGGCGAACACCGGGACCGCCAGCAGGCGCACCCGCCAGCGGCGCACCAGCCGGAAGTGCTCCGGCCGCAGGCACAGGCCGAGCACGAAGTAGGGCAGGAACTGCAGGACCCGCTGCAGGTCGAGGTCGTTGCCGATGGACGGCGAGACGGTCGCCAGCGCGGCGATCACGAGGGCGAGCGGCAGCGGCCATCGCACGCGCTGCCAGATCGGGGTGGTCAGCCGCCAGACGAACAGCGCGACCAGGAACCAGGTCAGATAGAGCGGGTCGAGCAGGCTGATGGGCCGGTCCGGCTGCTGGTCGGTCCAGCGGGTGAAGAGGGTGTACGCCGTCTCGAACACGACGTACGGCACGGCCACCCCCGTCACCAGGCGCCGGATCCGGCCCGGGCTCGCGTCGAAGCTGCGCGAGAAGTAGCCGGAGACGACGATGAACGCCGGCATGTGGAAGGCGTAGACGAGCGTGTACAGCGCGGTGACGGTACGGCTGCCGTCCCGCAGCGGCTCCCAGGCGTGTCCGACGGCCACCAGCACGATCGCCAGGTACTTCGCGTTGTCGAAGTAGGAGTCACGCTCCTTCGCCCGCGCATGCGGCGGGGAGACCCCGCGCTCCGGCAGAGCGGTTACGGGAGCTTCGGTGGTGGCCACCGTGGCCTGGTCCTGGGACATTACGACCGCCTCACCCGTTCCGACGGCCGTAAACCACCCCGTACGGGTCCTGGCGTGAACTCAGTGGTTGACGCCGGGGCCCGTGCCGGGCGGCCGGGCGCCGGTCAGAGGTCGAACTCGTGCGGCGGCAGGTCCAGGGTGAAGCACGCCTCTCGTACGACGGCCTGCTCGGTCTTGTCGAAGTCGCCGTCGGCGCCGCCGATGACGATGCCGATCTGGATGACGGCACGGGCCTCGGCGGGCTTCTTCTTCGCCTTGGCGATCTCCTGCAGCACGCTGACCTTGCCGAACGCGAAGTCCGTGGTGAGCTTGTTCAGGTTCTCCTCGAAGCGGCGGCGCAGGTCGTCGGCGGGGAAGTTCTGAAGGACCTCGTTGGTGGCGATCAGCTGGGCGACGCGCTGCCGCTCGGCCGGGTCGATGGTGCCGTCGGCAGCCGCGACCAGGGCGCACATGGCCATGCTGGCGTCACGGAAGGCGCCGCTCTTCAGATCGTTCTTCTTCGCCACGAGCTGGGTCTGCATCGTCGTCGCGGATTCCTTGATGCGGTCCCACAGGGCCATGAGAACTCCATGTGTTTCGGTGTCGTATGAGATCTACAGCACCGTAGAAACTAGTGGCGCGGCGGATAAGTTCCGTCCGTTCCAGGAAAGTTCACCTGCCGCGCCACGCCGCGAAAATCCAGTGCCCGGGACCCTCCCCGCTCCCTACACTCGCCACGCACCGTGCGTCGCCGTGACGCGCGGGCAGGCGAGGGGAGGACGGCCGTGCGGTACCGCACCGATGTCGTCGTCCCCTGCGCCCAGTACGAGGTGATCCTCGTGTCCCCGTCCGTCCGGTGCCCGCTGCGCGGCCGGTACCGGATGCCCGTGGCGAACGTCTGACACGACCCGCCGCCCTCACCGGCGTGCCATGGCCGTGCCCGCCCCGCCCGGGAAATCGCGCTGCCCGATCCAACGGATCAACAGATCACCAGATCACCAGAAAGGCCAACGGGCCGTGCGCACCGACACCAACCCCCTCGTCCTCGTCCGCAACCTCGGCATCCTCGCCCACGTCGACGCGGGCAAGACCACCGTCACCGAGCGGATCCTGTACGCCACAGGCACCATCCACCGGCGCGGCGAGGTCCACGACGGCACCACCGTCACCGACTTCGACCCGCAGGAGCGCGACCGTGGCATCACCATCTTCGCCGCGGCCGTCAGCTGCGACTGGGACGGCCATCGGATCAACCTGATCGACACCCCCGGGCACGTGGACTTCGCCGACGAGGTCGAGCGTTCGCTGCGGGTTCTGGACGGGGCGGTCGCGGTGTTCGACGCGGTGGCCGGAGTGGAGCCGCAGAGCGAGTCGGTGTGGCGGCAGGCCGACCGGCACGGCGTGCCGAGGATCGCGTTCGTCAACAAGCTGGACCGCGCGGGCGCCGACCTCGACACCGCGGTCGCCTCCATCCGGCGGCGGCTGCATCCGGCGCCCCTGGTCGTGCAGTTGCCCATCGGCACCGAGGACCGCTTCACCGGTGTCGTCGACCTGGTGCGCATGCGTGCCCTGGTCTGGGCCGACGGCGGCGACGGCGTCGAGCACACGCCCGTGCCCGACGAACTGCGGGACGAGGCGCGGCGGCGCCGACGGCTGCTGGAGGAGACCGTCGCCGAGCTCCACCCGGCCGCGCTGGAGGAGTTCGTCGACCGGGAGTCGCTGTCCGCCGACACCCTCGCCGGCGCCCTGCGGGACCTGACCCGCAGCGGTGACGGCGTGGTGGTGCTGTGCGGCTCCGCCTACCGCAACCGCGGCATCGAGCCACTGCTCGACGCCGTCGTCGCCTACCTGCCCTCCCCGCTCGACGTGCCCGCCGTACGGGGCACGTACGACGGTACGGAGCAGGAGCGCGCGGCCGACCCCGCGGCGCCCTTCGCCGCGCTGGCGTTCAAGGTGAACGCCACGCCGACGGGACGGCTGACGTACGTACGGATCTATTCGGGCACGATCGGGAAAGGAGACGCCGTGTGGGACGCGGGCACGCGCCGCGCCGAGCGGATCGGGCGCATCCTGCGCGTCCAGGCCGACCGTCATGTGCGCGTGGAGCGCGCGGTCGCCGGGGACATCGTCGCCGTGGTCGGGCTGAAGTCGGCCCGCGCCGGCTCGACGCTGTGCGCTCCCGGGCATCCGCTCGTCCTCGAACCCCCGGGCGTCACCGAACCGGTGGTCTCCGTGGCCGTGGAGGCGCGACGCACCACCGACGCCGACCGGCTGGCCTCGGCGCTCGGACGGCTTGCCGAGGAGGACCCCTCGCTGGTCGTACGGACGGACCCCGAGACCGGTCAGACGGTGCTGTCCGGCATGGGTGAACTGCATCTGGAGGTGGCGGCGGAGAAGCTCCGGCTCGCGCACGGGCTGGAGGTCAACGTCGGCCGCCCGAGGGTGAGTTACCGCGAGACCGTCGGGCGCGGGGTGTCCGGTCTGGTCTTCCGGCACGTCAAACAGGACGGCGGGGCGGGCCAGTTCGCCCATGTCGTCCTCGATGTCGAGCCGCTGGCGGCCGGGTTCGAGTTCCGGTCGGCGGTCGTCGGTGGGCGGGTACCGCAGGAGTACGTCCGCGCGGTCGAGGCCGGCTGCCGGGACGCCCTCGCCGAGGGCCCGCTCGGCGGACACCCGGTGATCGGGCTGCGCGTCACCCTGACCGACGGGGCGACGCACGTGAAGGACTCCTCGGAGACCGCCTTCCGTACGGCGGGCAGGCTCGGCCTCCGGGAAGCCCTGCGGGTTTGCGCGATGGTCCTGCTGGAACCGGTCGCCGAGGTCACGGTCACCGTGCCCGAGGAGTCCGTCGGCGGGGTGCTCGGCGACCTCGCCGCCCGCCGCGGCCGGGTCTCGGGCTCGACGACGCGGGCCGGCGCGGCGGTGGTGACGGCCATCGTGCCCCTGGCCGAACTCTTCGGCTACGCAACCCGGTTGCGCAGCCGGAGCCAGGGCCGGGGCACGTTCACCGCCCGTCCGATCGGCCACGCACCGGCACCGGCCGCGGCAGTGACCCGGACCTGAGCGGTCCTGGGGAGGTCCATCGCCGACCCGCGGCCCACCGCCGCCCCGCGGCGGAGCCGCTGATCGGCACAGCCGGCGAAGTGCTCAGCGGCCGGGGTGGCCCCCATCCGCCCATGGGTGGGGGCCACCTCCGCGTGCGCTCCCGAGCACATGCGGTGTCCACTGACTGCGACCCCAACTACCATGGATCGCAGCGTGAGACGCACGCACTCGGCACCACGGGAGGGCGGCGGCGTGATGACGACACCCACGCCACTGTTCGGAATCGGCGGCCCGACCGGTGTCGACGCGGCCGACGCGATCCTGCGCCTCGCTCTCCGGGCGGACCGGCATGGCCTGGACCTGTTCGCCGTCTCCGACCACCCCTACTTCGGCACCCGTCTCGACGCCTACGCGATCACCGGCGTCGTACTCGGCCGCACCGAGCGCATCTCGGGGCTGGTGAGCGTCACCAACCTCCCCAGCCGCCCCGCGCCCATGCTCGCCCGCACGGTCGCCTCGCTCTCCGCCCTGACCGGCGGCCGCCTGGTCCTCGGGCTGGGCGCGGGCGGCCGGTGGGACGACATCGAGCGGCTCGGCGTGCCGAGGCTCGGCCCCGGCGCCGCGGTACGGGCCATGGCCGAGGCGATCACCCTGATCCGGGCCCTGTGCGACGGGGGCGAACCGGTCACGTTCCAGGGGGAGTTCTACGAGGTACGTGACCTCGAACCCGCCCCCGTGCCCGCGCCGCCCGTGTGGACCGGCTCCGTCGGCCCCAAGTCCCTGGCCGTGACAGGGCGGTTGGCCGACGGATGGATCCCCGGACAGGCCGCCGACTGGCTCAGCCGCCGCTACCGCGAGTCCCGCCCGGTCATCGACGAGGCGGCGGCGAGCGCGGGCCGCGACCCCGGTGACATCGCCACGGTCTACAACATGCCCGGGGTCATCACCCCTGGCCCGGTGGACGCCCCGCGCGACGCCGGAGGCCGCTGGCGAGGCGGCTCGGTGTCCCAGTGGATCGAGGAACTCACCGGCGCGGTACTGGAGTTCGGCGCTTCCGGCTTCGTCCACTTCCCGGCCGGCGACCTGCCGTACGAGACCGCGCTCGACCTCTGGGCCCAGGAGATCGCCCCGGCGGTACGGGACGCGGTCGCCGCGGCCGGGAAGTGACGGCCCGTCAAAAACCCGTCAGGGGTACGACACCACCGTCGACGGCGTGGTCGAGGTTCCCGAGGTGGGCGCACCGATGTCGTTGATGACGTGCTCGTACTGGCCGTTCCCGCCCAGCGACACCACCAGCAGGTCGTGGAAGCGCACCCCCGGCGTGTTCGGCGCCGCGAAACCGCTGTGCTGCACGATCGTCGGGTCGAAGGTGCCTCCAGACGCACGTTATCGGTGTCGCTGCCGCTCGCGCCGCCACTGCTGAATCTGGGTCCAGGACGGGACGAACGCGCAGACCAGAAGGGCAACAACGAAGTAGAGCGCGATGATAAGTAGGACCTCCAGAGTCGTCCACACGACGCTCATGGCCTCACCTCCAGTGGGGGCCAGGAGTATAGCGAGCGGGCATGACGAAGGCCCCGGTCATCTGTGAAGGGGAGCACAGACGAACGGGGCCGGTCAGCGGTCGCGCTACGAGCCGTCAGTTACAGGTACAGCGGTGACGATCTTTGCAAGTCGGTAGTCACCCCACAGTCGTCGTCCCTCCGGGCATCCGTTGTTCGGCGTATCCGCCTCAGTGCACACCACGCAGCGCTCACCCTTGTCGTTGTGGGTTACGTGCTGCATCCATGCCCGGTAGACGGCTGTTGCCTTGTCCTGGGGTTGTTCGCTGCCGTTCGGCTGGTCCACTACGCGGCTCCCCGGTAGTTCTCCTGGAGCCACTCAGGTGCGCTACTGGTGTGCGCGTACGCCCGTGCGCAGGACGGGTCGGCGTACAGCGCGTGGCCAGGGCCGGACGAAGTCTCCGTGCTCCCGATGAAGACAGGCTCGGTCGTACCGAGTCCGCAGAGAGCACAAAATTCCCATCGGTCACAAGAGGTCGTCGCTTGCGCCTGACCGATGGGTTCAGGTGCAGCGACCTTCTCAACGCTTGCGCGTTGTCCGCTGGCGGTCATTCTTCGGTTGTCCTAACTGGAAGTCAGGTCCGGCCCGGATAGCCGGACCGCTTCCCATCAGGCTAGCGCTGCGTATGGCCTTCGTCACGCTCTTCGTCAACCACATAGGTGGTGAGTCCAACCGTCACGGTCGTTGCGCCGTCCTCGACTTGCTGTGCGGCGCGGTCGAACTCATTGGCGCGCGCTTCGTTCTCCTTGGCGGTTCGATGCCACAACTTCGCCTTGTCCTGAAGCTTGTTCAGCAGCGTTGCTGTGTCGTTGTACGTCCGCACCTTGGGCGGGAAGGCTGGCGACTCAGATTCCATACCCGCAGCGTACCCAGCGGTCAGGCAGCCATCGGAGGCGCGTCCGCCGGGACGGCCTTGCGGCCGAAGGGTATGACGCTGGACAGGTGCGCCAGGTCCTCGTTAACGGCCTCCGTGCGAGGCACCCAGGGCGTACCGTGCGGCTGGTACCGGCCGGCGATCGCGTCCCAGGCCCATTGATCCCGTCCGTAGACACGGCCCGAACTGGAGCCGAAGACGGTGACGTTGAAGCGCTCGCCGACATCAGCGGGACGGAGCATGGTCGCCACGGTGAACGAGTACGAGCGCAGGACGCGCGGGAGTTCGTTCACGTTAGCGATCCGCTCGACCGCCAGAGGGTCGGTTCCCGGCCAGGTTCCCCAGGTCCATCCGAAGGACGTAGAAACGGGCACAAAGGCACGGAGCATGACAGAAAGCACAGACACGGATTCCCCCCGCGTTAGGTGTAGTTCCCACTTGGACAGTACGTCAAAGGGAAGGTAAGAGGAGCGTGTGGTTCCTGTGAAGATGCTTGCGTTATCGACCTGTTAGCTACCGGCTAGTAGGCCATGGCCAAAGGTAAAGGCCCCCGAAGGGGCCTGGTCAGAAGGTTGCAAGGGGTTGCAATGCGGTCTAGTCCACTGCCTACGCAGCGCCGGTCTGGGCGTCGTTCCAGTCCTTCAGGTAGCGCCGGCCGGAGCGGTCGCTGACACCGAAGTACCTGGCCAGCGCCTTGCCGGAGAGCGCCGTTCCCTCCGCGCGGATGTCGTTCACGGCAGCGCAGATTTCGGTCATGGTCGGCTTCGTGGCGATCGTGAATACGGGGACAGTCTCCGTATCCTCGTCCTCGTCGGCCTCCGGGGCGTCCTCCTGGTCCTGCTCGTCGGCCAGGACCTCGTCCAGCGGCGAGGACTCCTCGTTCACCGTGTGGTTCGGGAGGATCATCATCGGGCCGTCGGCGGACCAGGTGTCGGCCAGCGACTCCGACAGGCCGTTAACGACCGGGGCGGCCTGGGCCTCCTCGCCAGCGATCGCGTGGTGAACCTGGCGCATCAATGCACCGAAGGCCAGGAGGGCGGCGGTCGGAGGCACGGCGGCGACCAGGTACTCGATCTTCTGGGCGCCCGCACCCACCCCGTAGACGTTCAGGCCGATCGAGCCGACCGACCCGGCGACGGTAAGGCCGATCGCCCAGAAGTCCCGCCGCTTCGCCAGAGCGGCGACCAGCATCATGATCTCTCCGGCGACGATGAACAGGTCCAGGGTCGCGGGCCATGCCCAGGCTCTGGCCGTGGAGTTGCCCAGGCCGTGACTCGACGCCACGTCGTGAAGGTGCGCGTAGGAGAGCCAGAAGGCCGCAGCGGTCAGGGCGACGATGACCAGACCGGCGGTCAGGGTCAGGCGGGCGCGGAGCGTGTTCACGGTGAGGTCCTCTCAAGTCGTTAACGGAAAGGCCCCCGGGCGGTCCAGGGGCCAGGTGGCGGTCACTGCGAGGGCATCTGGCCCAGGTCGATCAGGACCGGGTCGAAGGCGCGGAGCTGGCCACCCTTCATGAGGTAGTTGGCCAGGTTCAGGCCGCGCCCGGTCAGGACGTCGTACACGTTGTGGCCGACCTTGACCCGCTCGGTAAGGCCCATGCGCAGGAGGGCGTTCCGCGTGCCGTGACCGGAGCCCCAGGCGATGACCCAGCGGAGCTTCAGCTGTTCACGGTCGGCCTTGACCACGGTCTGGGGGCCGCTGCCCTCGAAGGCGCCGGCCAGGGCCAGGGTCTGGGCCTTCGTGATTCGCATGATCGCCATTGGGGTGTCCTCTCGCTAGGCGCCTCAGTCGAGGCGGCTGGGAGCACTGAAGTTAGCCGACTCAATTGAGTCGAGTCAAGTCCTACTCGGAAGGGCCGTCCTCGTCCTGGGTGGTGCTGACCTCCATCAGCTCAGCGCGGAACACGGCGGCCATGGCCAGGCCGACATAGCCGTCCTCGCCGGCCACGTTCACCGCGTGCTGGACGATGTCGCCTACGCGCTGGTGCTCCGGGCCCAGGAGGCACTCAGCCTCCGACTCGGAGATGTCCAGGAGGACGGCCAACGAGCGGACCGGGACGCGGAAGTCGGGTACGCGCTGGTTCATGGCCAGGAAGAGGAGGGCCGCGTGTTCACGGACCAGGTTCAGGTCCTCGTACAGGGTGTCGATGTGGGTCGACTCGTCGAGCGTCTCCAGGTCGCGGTCCGACAGCGGCTCGTACGGTGCGCAACGGTCGTCGCACTGGTGCTCAGGGTTCCCCCAGGCTTCGAGGTCGGACACGGCTTGCTCCTTCGGTAGGCGCCTCCACTGAGGCGGCTGGAGGGGGCCCAGGCGCGGACCCCCTTGCGACCGTCCGGGGAGGACGTCCCCTCAGTCCTCGTCGAGGGCCTCAGCGATCGGAACGCCCTGCATGGCGGCGGCCAGCTCCAGGGCCATGCGCTCCCCGCCCGTCTTGGCCACCAGGTCCGCCCACTTCTTCGTGAACGACGCACGGGCCTTGTCGCGGTCCTTGCGCACGCGGGCGGCCTCCAGGTCGGCGATCCCCGCCTTCGACATCTCGCGGGCCACCTGGGCGTCGTCCTTGAACTTGCCCATGAAGCCGAAGGAGGCGGCCAGGATGTACGCCTGGCGCGGGGACAGCATGCCGAGCACGCGGCGGACCAGGGCCCGCTTGACCGCGTCCTCCGTGGCCTTCTCCAGGATCGCCCGCTGGGCGTTGAGGGCGATCGAGCCACGGCCCAGGGCAGCGTCCGTCTGGGTCTCGGCAGTGGAGGCCTGCGGGCCTTCCTGGCGCTGGTTCTGGAGGGCGGCCAGCATGTCGACGGCGGCCCCGACCTCGAAGGAGCGGCAGGGGAGGGACTCGAACAGCTCCAGGTCCTCGTCCGTCACGGTGCCAGCGCGGAAACGTTCCATCGCAGTCAGCACGCGGGCGCGGGTCTCGGAGTCCTTTGGCGTCGGGAGGTTCGACTCCAGGACGCGGGTCGGGACGACCCACTGGACCGGACGGAAGCCAGCGTGCGCGACGTCCGCTGCGTGCTCGACCAGCTGGGCGTCAACCAGGGTGTCGGCGATGGTCGTATCGGCCTCCTCGCCAGCGGTCGGCGTGAAGATCGAGACCATGCCCTGGTACGCCAGGCGCGCGGCGTAGGCGGCCTCCGGCGACATGCGGATGCGGGACTTGTAGGCCCCGCCGTTCAGGGTCGCCACCAGGCCCTTGTCCTGGACCGCCGACTCGGCAAGGTTTACGTAGTCGGACTCCGTCATGGTGTGGTTCACGTCTGCGGCGCGGAAGTGCTTGACCATCTGGGCGAACAGCTTCTTGCCGTCGGAGTCGTCGTCGGTGCCGTTCAGCATGTCGCGGCCACGGGCGGGAAGTTCGCGCTCCACGTAGCGGAAGGCGTAGGCGCGGAAGTCGTCAACGCTGTCCCCCTCGTAGCCAGCCAGGCACTCCAGGGCGATCAGGTCCGCTTCCTGAAGGAAGTCCTCCGCGTAGGCCGCTCGCAGGCCCTCGCTGGCGTCGCCCTCAGTGCGGGACGCGGTGCGGCGGGCGATCGCGGCGAAGCGGGATTCGAGGTCGGCCAGGATCGACGCTGCCGCGTCCCGGTCGCCAGCCTTCGCGGCGGCCAGCGTCTCGTCCGTGACCTCCTCACTGATGACGGAGCCGATGACCTGGGCGCGGGAAGTGACGTTCACGGAGGTCTCCTCTTGGGAGGCCCCCGGTTCCGGGCATGACTGGGCCAGGGCATGGCTGTGCCAGGGCATGGGGAACCAGGGGGAAGCGGAATGGGAAGGCGCCCATCCGTTCGCGGCTGATCGGGCCGCGCCTTGTGGACGCCTTGTGAAAGTAAGCGACTCAATTGAGTCGGGTCAATGCGATCTGCGTTCAACTGTGAGGCACCTGATGCCGTTACCGGCTGGTAGCAACAGACGCGTGACGCCAGATCGGACCTGGGTATGAGGACGTATCCGCAGGTCGGCACGTTTTGTGATGGAAGTGTGGGCAACCGTGAACGTCAGCCGACTCAATTGAGGAGGCTAAGTAACGATTCGATCAAGGCCCTGAACGGAAGCGGAAGACGATCCGTACAGGGCCCAGATCTTGAGTCGGCTAGTAGTCAGCGCCGTACAGCGAGCCCCAGGACCGCTTCCCGATGTCGGGCGTTGCCTCGATCTGGACGCCCTTCAGGTCGAAGGTCATACAGCGGGCGATCGCGCGTCCGACCTCCTCGGCATCCCCCTTCGGGACGCTGGCCAGGACCTCGTCATGGATCGGCAGGCGCAGGAAGGGAACCAGGCCGGCTTCGTCCATGTGGATCAGGGCCTGGCCCAGGCAGTCACGGGCTGTCGACTGGACCAGGTAGTTCGTGATCGCGTAGGAGCGGTCGCGGTCCAGCGGCAGGCGGTGACCAGTGATCGAGATCCCGACCATGCGGTTGTTGAAGGCCTCAATCCGCCAGTCCTTCGCGGCGCGACCGACCTCCGGGTACACCTGGTCGTACTTGACCATGGCTCGCTGGACAGCGTCGATCGGGGCGCCGGTCTGGCGGCTGACTGTGCTGGCTCCGCCTCCGTAGACCTTGCCGAAGGCGATCCCCTTCGAGACCTTGCGGTCCTTCTCCGTGAACCCCTCGCCGAAGACCAGGCGGGCGGTGAAGGAGTGCAGGTCCTCGCCGTTGGCGATCGCCAGCTTCATGCGCTTGACGTCCGCCAGGGCGGCCAGGACGCGGAGTTCCACGGCCTGGAAGTCGGTCGAGATCATCACGTGACCCTCGTCAGCGAGGAGAGCGCGGCGGATCATCTTGTCCGACGAGGGGAGCGTCTGGACGGCGGGATTGGTCACGGACATGCGGAAGGTCCGCGCTTGCATGGACTGAACGTTGGGGTGGATCCGGCCCCCAGCGTCCACGTTGTCCAGGAAGTTGTCCGCGTACGCGGAGCGCCACTTGCCCGCACGCTTCGAGCGGAGGACCGCTTCAGCAAGGGGGTTGGCGGTGCGCGAGTGGATCGGCTTCCAATCTCGGTCGAGGTCAGCCAGAGCCATCAGTACGGCCTTGTCGACCTTCCAGGCCCCGGAGGCCGTCTTCTCCGTCAGGGTCTCGCCCATGCCCATGAGGGCGGCGGCCACCTGGCGGCCTGAGTTCACGGAGTCCACGCCGTAGCCGGCGGCCACTTCGGCGAAGCGCTCCGCGTCGTACGACAGGTCGGACTGGAGGCCCAGCGTGTACTCCTCGTCCAGGACCATTCCGGCCCGGACCATCTGAGCGCAGATGCGCGCTACGCGGTGCTCGTAAACGGCCAGGCGCTTCGGGACGCCCAGCTTCTCCAGCGTCCGCTCCAGGCGGGGGCGAAGGCGGCTGGTCAGGATGACGTCCAGGAGGCCGTATTCCAGGTACGTCGGATGGTCCAGCGGGATCTTCGCGAAGCCTTCGGCGATGCGGAGTTTCAAGGCCTTGAAGACGGACTTCAGGCCGTCCTGGGTGTCCGGGGCGGCGGAGTCGATGTAGTGGGCGGACAGGGGCTTCAGGCTGGAGCCAATCCCTCCTTCCATCTGCTGTCGGGGGTCGACCAGCTTGGCGAGGATCTGGGTGTCCGTGACCTTCGCGCAGGTCTCTTCCAGGGGGACGCCCAGGTGTTCGTCACTGACCAGGGCGTCGAAGCCTGCCCAGTTGTGACCGGTCAGGTCGGGCAGGATGCGGAGAGCCCAGGCGGCGGCCTCCACGAACTCCGGGCCGTGTTCGATCGGGATCGCCCAGGCCTCCGTCTCCGTACCGAACTGAGCCAGGCGCAGGAAGCCAGGCCCCCAGGCGTAGATCTTCAGGCCGCACGTCTCCGTGTCGGCGGCTACCGGGGTCCCGCTCTGGGCCTGGTCCGCGACCCAGCGCCGGAACGGGCCCAGGTCCTCCGGGCGCTCCACAACAAGGCCGTCCCAGGGCTGCCCGTTCAGCACTCCGCTGAAGTGGCGCATGCCGTCCCCTCTCCGTTGACGATGCGGACAGGGGGAAGGCCTGACTCCCGTCAGGAAGCCAGGCCTTCTGTCATGCGTCTTGGAGGAGGAACCGGAAGGCTTCGTAGGCCTGTTGGGGGACCACGCCGTTACCGATGCGGCCCAGCTGTTCCTTGTGGTCCAGGCCCGGAACGTCGGTCACCCAGCCGTCCGGCATGCCCATGAGCCACTCCGCGAACTTGGGGGACAGCTTGATCCCGCCTCGCGGTCCACGGACGATCGGAACGGGAGCCGCAGTCCCCATGAGGACTTCCCAGCGGTACACGGCCTGGGCGAACTGGCCCCACCACTCAGCGGGGGAGTGCGGACCGTCGTCCGGATGCTCCGCTTCGGGGTCGACGTTCAGGAGGAAACAGACCTCGTCCTCCAGCGTCGGGCCGTGACCGCCAGCCTTCCGCTTGTCCGGGTGCTGGGCCGAACCGTTGGACCCCAGGTTGGCCGTCGGCGTCTTGAAGAGCTTCTCCGCCCTGTCCCGGGGGAAGAGGCGGGCGACCGCCGTCACCAGGTCGTCACCGCCGGAGTTCGGGCGGTCCCGCTTCGCGTAGTCCGGTCCCCGGTAGCCGTCAGACACCGTCGGACTGGGAAGGCACGGCAACGCAGAACCAGCGGTCCCGATGGTGCGGAGCCCCGACGTCGGAAGCTCGTACAGTCGTCCACTTCGCGTCATACCCGATCTCGTGAAGCGATGTGACGACTTCGTCGAGGCCCCGATTTCGGATAGCTGAGACGTTCTCCAGGAACGCGTATCGGGGTCGAATGACCCGTATTGCTTCGGCGACGTTGAACCAGACGCTGGAGCGCTCACCCTTGATCCCCTCTCGGCGGCCTGCGTTGCTGATGTCCTGGCAGGGGAATCCCGCCGTGATGATGTCGACCTGGCCGACCAGCGGTCGCCACGTCTGGTACCTGACGTCCCCGATGTTCGGAGCGTCGGGGAACCTCGTGGCCATGACCTGGCAGGCAGCGGGATGAACCTCCGCCACCACGGTCACCTTGTCCCCGGTCAGTGCCTCAACGGCGACGCCCAGCCCTCCGTACCCTGCGCACAGTTCGAGAATGGACACGTTGGCCCGTCCTTCGGATTGATGTGTGTTGGCACGGACCAGGGCCCGACCCCGTCAAGGGCCGGACCCAGGCTGTTCACTACCGATCCGGAGAGGACGTCCCCCGGGTCACTCGTCGCTGAAGATGCCGGGACCGTCGGGGACGTCAGCGTGGTCAGCGGCGATGCGCACCCCGATCAGGGTGACGCCCTTCACCGTGGTCACACGTCCCACCTGGCGCTCTTCCATGGCGTCCAGGAAGGTGCGGCGGGTCCAGCGCTCGCGGGTCGGAAGGCCCTCCGCCTCACACCAGTGCGAGTACGCCTGGTATGCCTGGCCGGCGGTCAGCTCCGCTCCGTCGTACTCCTCCAGGACCCCGGGGAAGAAACCGGCGAGGGCGTCGCTGGTGCGGCGGTAGTCCCTCGTAGCGTTAACGATCAGCTCCGGGTCCTGGAGGCCCGACCGGTACCACTCGCCAGCGCCCCGGACGGCCCATGCGGCGATGCCCTCAGCCTCCGCCAGAAGCTTGCGGTCCAGGTGCGGGTCCCGCTCCTCCGGCGCGAAGAACCGGGTGAACGGCAGGAGCTTGACGCGTCGCCACAGGCCCTCGTCCTGGCCGCGAAACTTCGGCTTGAAGTTCGTCGCGAGGAGGAGAAGGAAGGTCGGCTTGAAGGTGAAGAACTCCTGGCGCAGGAAGCGCGCGGAGATCTCGTCCTTGCCGGTCACGCGCTTCAGGACGGCCTCCGACATGGGCTTGCCGGACTCGCCCTCGCTGGCCATGACGTAGCGGGCCCCGCGAAGGGCCGCGATGTCGTTCGGGATGCCGCCGGACGACTTCTCCTCGAACGTGCTGAACGGGGTCGTCTCCGTGATCGGACGGAAGACGGAGGTCAGGGTGTCCGTCATCACGGACTTGCCGTTGGCGCCCTTGCCCCAGAGGACCCCGAAGCACTGCTCGGCCGTGTGGCCGGTCGCCCCGTAGCCGATCAGCCGCCGCAGGTACGAGGGCATGTCGGGCATGCCGGGGAAGACCTCCTCCAGGAAGGACTCCCAGCGCGGACAGGCGGCCTCCGGACGGTAGTCGAGGTCCAGGCAGTAGGTCAGGAGGTCCTCCTTACGGTGCTCGCGAATCGTGCCCGTGCGGAGGTCGACCGTTCCGTTGCGGAAGGACAGGAGGTCCGGCTGGTTGTCGAAGTCCGTGGGCAGCACGTGAACGGCAGGCACCGACTGAAGCTCCGCCAGGAGGTCGTCAATCCGGCGGCGGGTCGTGAAGCCCTTCGCGGCCTTGCGCAGGCCCTCGCCCGGGTCCTCCTTCGCGTCGGGGGCCTTGTTGTCCGTCTTCTCCTTCGCGGCAGCCATCAGCGCGCGGCCGATGAAGTGAACCGTCTGCCGGACCTTCGTGTCTGACCGCTCCCAGACGCGGCCCGACCAGGTGAAGAAGCCGAGACCAGGCGCGTACTTGATCGCTCCGTCAGCGAAGGAGACCAGGAGGTAGGCGTTCAGGACGTCGCTCGCGCCGTAGCTCCGCAGCGCTTCGTAGTACAGCTCCGTGATCTTCTCGACCTGGTCCGCGTCCGGGACGAGGGCGCCCGTGTCCACGTCGGTCAGGCCCAGCGGCTGGGCAGCCACGGGAGCGGAGCCGTTAACGGCAGCCTCCAGGGCGGCGGGGAAGTCGGCCACGTTGCGGGCCCTCCAGTCGGTCAGGTCGTCGCCCTCGTACGGGATCGTGAGGGACTGCGTCGGGACGCCATGTGAGGCCAGTCCGTCGGCCAGGCGCTGGGTGAAGCCGTTGCCAGCCGTGTCGTTGTCGCCCGCCAGGACCACGCGCTTACCGCGAAGGCCTGCGGCCAGCTCCGCCACCAGCTCCGGGGAGTTCACGAGGGAGGCGCCCCGGATGATGACCGCGTTGAAGCCTGCCGCGACGGCGGTCAGACCGTCCCCGGGGCCTTCGGTCACGATGAACGTGGCTGTCTCGCGGTCGGCGAGGAGGACCCCGTACGACGCCCAGCGGAGAGCCTCCGGGTTGGTCAAGGACATCCATCGCGCCGGACAGTCGCCGGACACGTCGCGGCCCTGGAGGCCACGGGCGATGCCGTCGAAGCCGACCAGGGGGACGATCAGGCGGGGGAAGCGGCGGAAGCCGGTGGAGCGGTAGTTCCTGGTCCGCCCCTCCGCGTCCTCGTAGCGCAGGCCCGGAAGGGAGCCGTCGTCGTAGCCCAGGCCCAGACGCTCCGCGTCGTGGAGGCCGAAGCGGCGGACCGCGTACGACTCGGCGGGGGAGTCGGCGTACGAGCGCTCCGCAGCGTCCAGGTACACGCGCAGGCCCGCGACCTCCGCCGTACCCACCGTCTCCGGCTTCACGGACGACACGGTCCGGGCGGCCCCCGTTGCGCCGAACATGTCGGCCCAGCGAAGACCCGCTTCGCGGATCACGTCGCCCGTTTCGCAACCGGCGCGGCACGTCATACGGACACGCCCGTCCTCCCCGAACCAGATCCGGAGGGACGGGCGGCTGTCCGAGTGGCCAGGACAGAGGGCGATGTACCCACCGTCCGCGTGATCGTCAACGTCCTGGAATCGGTCCAGGATCGCGTTCACGTCCATGGGGTGAGGACTCCTCTCGATCGGGGGTCGGTCACCCCTGGACCGGAGAGGACGTCCCCTGACGACCGTGAACGGGACAGTCCTCCATCGGACCGTCGTAGTCCGCCGGAGCGCGGAGCACACACGGACACTCGTCGTCCCGCTGGCCCGTGAACACGCGCGCGGCGGGCTGGTCGAATGAGGCGACGTCCAGGGACGCCACCTGTCGAACAGCGGCCAGGACCTTCGTGAACTCCGCCAGGGTCCACGTCCAGTAGCCGGAGCGCGTGTTCAGGTCCGCCAGCGGCAGGGCCCACATCGGGAAGGCTCCGTCAGCGGACAGGCGGCGGCGGGTCTCGCTGGAGATGTGCACGCGAGCGAGCGCCGGCCCCTTCCCCCGAACCTTGTGGATCACGACCCCGTACGGGAAGCCAGCGTTAACGGCCTCCTGATCGGCCTGGTGGAGCCAGGTCGGGACGGCGGCAGACTTGACGTCCTTCGCCTCCAGGATGAACGGCCAGGCGTGGAGGTCCCCGACGTCCTTCGCGCCCTCCTGGGTCTGGCGTTTGATGTTGCGCCAGTCCAGGGCGTTCAGGAACCGCTGGGCGGGGGTGAGGTCCTTCCAGTTGTCTCGGTACAGGCCCAGGGTCACGTTCAGGAAGTCACGGGTGAGCGATTCCCAGGCGGTACCGCGCGCCTTCGACGGGTTAGCCACGGCAGCACACCCCTTCCGGGCATCCTGGCTGGTCGTACTCCCCGCATCCGACGCAGCGGGCGGGATCCGGCGCCTGGGGCGGTCGCTGCCACGGGAACAGGTCGAGGGCCCAGGCCACGGCAGCGATGAAGGCCAGGAGGGCAGCGACGCGGACCAGGACGGACCAGGCGTCCATCAGTCACCCCCGGAGTTGCTGTCGAAGGCGCCGGCCGCCAGGAGGATCACGGCGACGATGATGATCAGGCCCAAGTCGTTCACGCCTGTACCTCCTTCGGGAACGGAACCGTGGGAACTTCCGGGACGCGGGACCAGGCGACCTCAGCGCCACGGTTCGCGGCCACGTTCAGGGCGTCCTGGACGCGGGGCCAGTCCTCGCGGTCGGTCGCGTCACTGGCGACGATGACCAGGTCTCCCGACTGCATGACGCGAAGGTCACCCAGGGCGGGCGCCTGGCTGGAGGTGATGACGCGGATCATGCGGGCCTCCTCTCGTTAACGGATGCGGGCACGGCCGAAGGCCCGACCCCGTCAGGAGTCGAGCCAGGCGCGCGCTACGCGCGGGAGAGGGGGCCGTAGGAGGTCAGGACGTCGGACAAGGGCACGTTGCGGAAGGGCGAGCACAGGTTGCAGTCCATGAGCGGCGTACCGTCGGTCGTGGACTTGCCGTTGAACTTCCAGACGTCGCCCTGTCGGTCCTCGTACTCGCCGTCCAGGCTGTAGGTCCGGCCCTTGTAGGAGTAGGAGCTACCGCCGAAGAGGCGCGCGGCGCGATCCATGTCGTCGGCCATGCGGCGAACGGATTCCTGGAGCCTGCCGGCCATGTCGAAGGTGACCGTCGCGGTCGGCTTCTTCCGGAGGGCATTCGTTCCGATCCAACCGTGTGCGCCCGACGCCTTGTACTTGATCACGTAGTTGTCCAGGTCGGAGATGCCCTTGAACGGGCCCGCGACGATCTCGACCGTGCGGCCCATGGCCTTCTCCTCGGCCTCCTCGCCGACCTTGAAGACGACGTGCGGGCGAATGTCCGTGGTGGCAACCGAATGCGCCGTACCGTCCTCACGCTGGACCATGTACCGCTCCGGGCCGTTCTGGGTCGCCTTGAAGGGACCGAAGGCGATCGTTCCCTTCGGGACGCTGGTCAGCGTGGTGCGGACGGTGTCGCCGATCGTGAATGTCTCGACCTTCGCCATGTGCGTGTCCTCTCGTCAGGCGCCTACGTTGGGGCGGCTGGGTGTCTGGGCACGCCAGAAGCCTGACCCCCGTCAGGAGGCCAGGCAGTGGGTCAGCGGCGGCGGATGCCGGAGCCGTACGAGTAGGTCTCGACGAAGCGCGACAGCGACCAGTCCTGGTACTCGGATGTGTCCTCCACCAGGCAGGAGATCAGCGGCTGACCGCTGGTGTCCCGCGCACCCGTGAACTTCCAGCGGTCCCCGGACGCGTCCAGGTACTCCGCCTTCAGGTCGTACGTCACGCCCTGGTGCTCGAACATGTCACCGTTGGCCGGCGACTGCATGGCGTTCCAGATACGGCGGCTGGCTCCGTCGCCGTCGCCGGTCGGCAGGTCCCCGATCACGCCCTTCAGGTAGCTGAACTCCTGGGCGGACAGGTCGAGGGTGTACCGCTCCTCCGTGGTCGTCACGGTGCGCGTCGTCTTCGTGGCTTCGGCCATGGGTGCCTCCTGAGCGTCGGTTGGTCCGGGCGCCCCGAAGGCCTGACCCCCGTCAGGAGGCCAGGCAGTGGGTCAGCGATGGTCGGCGGGCCAGTGGCTGAAGGCGTCGGTCAGATCGGCGATCAGGTTGCGCAGTGCCCGGCGGTCCTCCAGGACGAAGCCGGAGGTTGCGGAGTTGTCCCCATCGCGGTGCGTTCCGGACACGTACAGGCGGATCGGCTGGCCGTCGGCCCAGCGCTCGCGGAACAGGTTCGCGCTCGCCTCTTGGACGGTCGAACCGTGCTCCTCCAGGGGTGCGGCTTCGTACTTCACTTGCTGTCCTCCCAGCGGGCGCAGTAGGTCTCGGAGCCGGAGTAGTGGTGCGGTCTGCCGTTGACGAAGTGGACCCCGGAGACCCAGTGCGTTCGGTACTCCGCGCACGTCGGGCCCGCCACTGCGGCCCAGACCAGGAGGCCAGCCACCAGGGCCACGCTGAGGACTGCGGCGATGATGACCCCGACCGAGCGGCGGGGCTGGCGGTTCACGGCGCGGAGATACGGATTCGTCTTCATCGGGCGTTCGCCTCCAGGTCCGCGACGGTCCGGTTGGCGTAGGCGGCGCCCAGGATGACGGTGGAGACCACGTCGCCGTCCGCGTTGCGGGTCGTGAACTCCTTGGAGCCTCCGCCCACGTCGAAGACGGTGACTCGCGAACCGCTGGCGAGATTGAAGACCATACTGTGACGCTCCGATCACGTAAAGTGGTTCTGGCACGCCCGAAGGCCCGACCCCGTCAAGGGCCGGACCAACGGGTCATGCGGGGGCGTCCTCCTCGGTCAGGTCAGCGGGCAGGATCCGTTCGTCCTCAATCCCGAATCGGCGGCGCCGTTCGTGGAGGACCGCCTTCCGGAGCTGGGGAGGCCAGGTCCATAGCGGCAACTTCACGTTGACGTCGCTGGCCCCCCGCAGGGCGGTAAGCGGGTTGAGGGCGTTCACGATCAGCTCTCCGGGTCGTCGGCGATGGCGTCCTGGAAGGACGACACGACGTCCAGGACCGGCTTCGTGAACGACCGGGTCTCGCCCCCGACCTCGTACTCCACGAACTCCAGGCGCAGGATGCACAGCGCCTCGCCGTCGATCCGCTGCAAGGCCCTCATGGTGTACGGGAGGTCCTCCGCGAACGACCAGGCCGTGGCCGTGTACTTGCCCAGGCCCAGCTCCTCGTCCTGCGCCAGGCGCAGCGGGAGGACGATGTTCGGCTTCGGGCCGCGCCGCTGCCTGGCCAGGTCCTTGCGCTCGTCCAGGAGCTTGGGGCAGCCGCACGGCTTGCCCTTGTCGTCCTCCGGGGACAGGTACTTGGAGCCGTCGCACTCGTGGATGGGGAGGCCGTCCGCCCACTGGATCAGCTTGGATTCGATCTTCGAGGCGTCCACGACGACCTCGATCGCGTCCGTGTCGGTGTCCACGGCGTAGTCGCCGTTCGGGGCCTCCGTGATCGAGCCGCCGAACAGCTCCTTCAGGGCGTTCGCAACCTCCTGCTTGGGCGTGGTGATCCGCCACTTCCGCAGGCTGACCGGCTTCGTGCCGTTGCGCTTGCCCGAGCGGAACTGGAAGTCCCAGGTCGGACGCGTGGCCCTCTCGCGGGCGGCCTCGCGCTCCTCCCGCTTCTCCTTGGCCTCCGGGTCCGTCGCGAAGATGTCGAGCATGGGGGTCCCTCCAGGGGTGGCTGACTGGTGACTGGCTTGGGGTTGAAGCGCCCCTTCACCCCTGGTCCGGGGAGGGTGTCCCCTGGCCCTGAGCTGGCGCCTCGCTGTCCCTCACCCCTGGTCCGGAGAGGACGTCCCCTCCGCGTCGAACAGCGCAAGTTGTTCCGGGTCCAGCGGGAGCCGCGACATGCTGACCTTGACGGCGGACTCCGGCTCGAAGACCAGCTGGCCGCATCGCATCCCTACGCGAACGTCCTCGTCCGGGACGTCGTAGACCCACAGGGCGTAGCCGTTCCTGTCGAGGGTCTGAAGGAAGGTCTCGAACCAGTCCAGGAGGGCGCCCAGAGAGCTGAAGCCGCAGACCTCCCAGGAGTAGACCCCGTTCAGGTACGGGTCAGCGGCCGGAGTCGGGTGATGCTTGTGGCTGCCCCAGCCGCCGTGGGCGCGGATCATGTCCGTGTTGAGGTCCGCGTTGTAGTCGTCCCGGTTGTAGGGACCTATCGGAAACGGCTTGTCGGCGATCGTGAACGTCTTCTCTCGGTGACCGACGCGGAACACGCGCATCGTGAACCTCCAGGTGGTGTGGCTGTCTCACCACCGGCCCGGAGAGGACGTCCCCTGAAACGCAGAAAGGCCCCCCGACCAGGCACGAGGCCAGGCCAGGGGGCCAGGGATAGATCAGGGGGCGGGTATCCATTCGCCCAGCGGAGCCGCCTCGATCCAGCCGTTAACGAGCTGCCAGGTCGACCAGGGGCGGGAGTAGGAGTACCGCAGGGTCGTCAGCCGGCCCGTGGCGTCGCTCCTCCGCCAGTACGGGCCCAGGTACTCCGTCTTCTCCTCGCCGCTCGCTGCGGACTTGGTCACCAGGACCGTGCGCCAGGCGTGCGTAGGGGCCTTGCTCATCTTGCGCGCCATCAGGCCTCCCGGAAGTAGGCGGGCCAGATGGAGGGGGCAACCTCCGTGTACGACACGACGCCGTTCGACTCGCGGGCGACGAAGATGCGGAGGTCACGGCCATTGTTGGCGCGGATCACGTTGCGCACGTTGGCCTTCGTCTTGTGGTCCTTCCACTCCCCGTTGCGGTACGGGACGTACGACAGGAACTCCTCAGCGGCCATGGGTCACTTCCCCCGTCGCTCGGTGCCGGTCACCATGCGGCTCTTCGAGGAGGCCAGGGCGAGGCCGACGACGTCCTTCGAGTCCTCGCGCACCCAGCGGAAGGTCTCCCGCAGGGTCAGGAAGGAGGCGTGGACGGCGCGGTCCGCGCGGACGCCCTTGAAGGTCCACTGGTCGTCCGTGATGTGGAGGACCGCCGCCGAGTCGATCTCCGGCATGGGCGTCTCGTTGCCCTCCGGGTCAATGATCACGTCCGCGTAGCGGTAGGCGGCCAGCTGAAGGGCGACGTCGGAGTGGATCGACTTCGAGGTCTTGTAGTCGACCATGACGAGGATCGGGGTACCGGACCGGTCCGGGGTGATCCGGAGCTTGCCGGAGGGGAGGACCTCGACCCAGATGCGAAGGATCGCGTCGAAGGACCCCGCGTACTCGTGCTCGTACGACCAGGCGACGTCTTCGGCGCGGACCAGCTCCGGGTTCACGGCGGCGAGGAACTGCCGGAAGTGCTCGACGTGGTTCACGATGTCGGAGTGGACGTAGTCGACCTCCTCGCCGTTCATGAGGCGCTCGAAGACGTCGTGTGCGCGGGAGCCCAGCTTCGAGCGGACCTCCGTGTAGCGGCGGGCGGCTCCGGCGATGTACCGCTTCGCGCCGGCGCGGTCCCTCTCCGCCATCTGGCGCAGGTACTCGAACGAGTCGATCGCGAGGTCAGCGGCCATGTTGGCTTGCCACGGGCCCAGGAAATCCTGTTTCGGCAGCATGCCGACGATGGACGTGACGCCCGGGACGGTGACGTTCGGGCGGGCCTCATTCACGTAGAAGCGGGCGCCCGCCTTCTTCACGGTATCGATCTTGGACAAGGGAGTCCTCCAGGTGGTGGGGGCGAGATGCCTTCACCACTGACCGGGGAGGAGGTCCCCAGGAATGGAGGATCGGAAGTCGTGAACTGTCCCAGTTAGTGAGGAGAGTGCGACGAGACGAACTGAATAGAGAATTGTTTTTCTAAATGGGACTAAACAAAAATATAGAAACTAATAGAGGGTCCGCCCTCCTCGCCGAAACAGAAAGGGCCGACCCCCACCCAGGGGCCGACCCTCGTCCGTCGGTTGCGCTACAGCTGAGCCGCCGCAGCGGACAGGTTCACGATCGTCTGGTTGATCTTCGCCTTCAGCGCCGCCCGCGCATCGGGGGTGAGCCGCTCCGCCCGCCGGGTCGTGCTGATGAAGTTCTTCTCCACGCGGTCCAGGGCGGCCATGTCGCGGGCCAGCTCCTCCTCTTCGTCAACGTCCTCGTCATCGCCAGGGGGGAGTTCGCCGGCGATCGCCCTCTGTACCAGCTCCCGCTTCCGGGCCGCGTCCTCGCGGGCCAGCTCCGTGCGGCCCTTGCGCGGGAGGTTCACGCCCTGGCTGGCGTAGGCGTCGTAAACGACCTCCGTAGCGGACACGCCCTCCGGGAACTCCAGCATGGGGAAGACGGCCTTCGCCTTGTCCGGGTCCTCCTCCAGGCCGCGAAGGAAGTCGACCATCACGTCCGACATGCGGTTGCGTACGGCCTTCGCCAGGGACTCGTGTGTGTCCCAGCGGTGAACGTCCTCCTCCGTGACTCCCTTGCGGGCCTCCTTGAAGAGGTCGCGGGCAATGTCCTTCGTGTACTTCCGCTGGGCGATGATGTCCGGAAGGTGCGTGTCGTCGTTCGGCATCTTCAGGCGAGCGTCCAGGAGCGTGACCGCAATCTGGCGGGCCATGTCGGCAGTCTTCAGGCCTGCGTCGACCGCCTTGCGGACCTGGCGGACGCCTGCGTTAACGATGCCCTCCACGTCGTCCACGTCGCGCCAGGACCTGATGACCAGCTCCTTGGTCGGCGCGGCAGGCTCCAGCTCGAAGGCGGCTTCCAGCTCCTCGCCCAGGGCCTTCCTGTCCCGGGGAGCGCAGGC
Organism: Streptomyces cylindrosporus; assembly: GCF_022698165.1. GTDB lineage: Bacteria > Actinomycetota > Actinomycetes > Streptomycetales > Streptomycetaceae > Streptomyces > Streptomyces cylindrosporus. Next base: position 622,886 of record NZ_JALDAY010000002.1, on the reverse strand, counting down.
CGCCACCGCTGCCTCCGCCTCCTCGCGCAAGGCCTCAGCGTCTTCTGTGAAGCCTTCCCTGCGCAGGATGGACACGCGCTCGATCAGCGCCTGAGCGGCGGCCTTCTTCGTGGCCATGGTGGTGCTCCCTTACCCGGGGGGATCCTTGATCATCTAACGAGGGAACAGCGTAGCGCAGGCGCCTCAACTGTGGCGCCTACAACGAAAAAGGGGCCCCCGAAGGGACCCCGATTTCGGCCAGTCACAGCAGCGCCAGGCCTCCCGCCTTCACCGCCAGTACGGCAAGCGTGTTGTCGTTCACGATCGTCTCGTCTACCGGGTACGCCAGCATCTCGCGTTCGCTGGGATGGTCGCCGGGGACCTGGCCCGGACGGACGACGCGCACGATGCGGAAGCCGTTGCGCCTCAGCATGTCCGCTTCGTTGACGTACCGGACGTCCGTGAACACGACCGGGCGGCGCGCCCTCTTGGCACGGACGGCGGCGGGCCAGGCTGCCCTGATCCAGAACTCCGGATCGATCTCCCGGACCGTCTGTCCGTAGTACTGAAGGAACCGGCGGACCTCCGGGAAGGCGTCCTTAGCCATCTCCCACCCATGGAGGGAGACGACGTCCGACAGGCGGTCCCAGTCCGCGCCGTACTCGTCAACGGGGATGTACGGATTCGCCTTCAGGGCCGCCTCCTTCAGGGTGTCGGCGAAGGCGACGCGGACGTACCCGTAGGCCTCGACCAGGCGGGCGGCCACGGAGTCCTTCCCGCTGCGAGACAGGCCGGTCAGTGCGATGTCCTTCAAGGGTCCTCCCCGGGGCAACAGTGCTGTCACTACCGGCCCGGAGAGGACGTCCCCCGTCAGGCGCCCAGGAAGGCGCGGAGTACGTCTACAGCCTCCTCGGAGGGGAAGCCGGGTACGTACCGAGCGACGAACGGCAACGCGACGATCGCTGCGGCAGCGACCTTGCGCCGGTTGCGCCAGACCCAGCGGACGACCTCCAGGGCCTTGCCCGCGACGCCAGCGTTCGGGGCGGAGTGCTCTCCCATGTATGCCTCACTTCAGGACGACGGTTGTGATGGTGGTGGCCGCCGATATGACGGCCGTGGCCAGGGCGGTCGGGACGGCGTACTTCCATCGCTCCACTGACCGAAGCCTGTCCTCGTGGTCGGCCAGCTTCTCGGCCACGGCCACGTGAGTTTGAGCGGACGCGCGGACCTCGTCCCGCATGGCCACCAGCTGGTCGTAGATCTCGCGAGCGCCGATGGACACTGTCCCAAGGTCGTTGTCCACGCTGTCCTCCCGGGTCACGTCAGGCGGTCACGGTGAAGCCGTACTTAGCGGCCAGCTTCCGCAGGGTCGAGGGGCCGGGGACACCGTCCGCCGCCTTGCCGGAGTAGCCGCACTTGTGCTGCCAGGCCGCGTACGCCTTGATCGTGTCCGTGCCGTAGTGCCCGTCCGCCTTGCTCGCGGACAGGAGGCCCGCCTTGACCAGAGCCGCCTCCACGGTGCGGACACCGCTGTAGGTGACCGGGGTCCCCTTCGCGGACGGGTTCCGCTTCGCAGCGGTCACCAGCTTCGACAGCGACACGGACGGCTTGGCCGGAGTGGACGGCTTCGGGGTCGGCGTCGAGGGCGCGGACGGAGTGGCCGACTTGCTGGCCAGGGTCGCGGCGATGTCGGCACGGACAACGGCCATGTCGTAGGTCTTGCCGGGGGCCATGCCCGGGTCCCACTTGCCCGGGGAACCCCACTCCGCGTGAGCGATGACCGACTTCGCGGACCAGCCGTGGAAGTCGCAGAGGGCGGCGGCCAGCTTGCGCAGGGTCGCGTACTGGGCGTCGCTCATCTTGTGGCTGCCGCTGTACCAGATCTCCACGCCGTAGAAGCGGGCGTTGCCGTCTACGCTCGACTGGTTGTCGGCGGGCGGGTACGCGCCGTACGACTCGTTCTCGACGGCCTTCAGGACGTCCGGGTCGCCCGCGCCCGCGTGGTTCGCGCGGCCCCAGCCGATCAGGTGGACCGTCCCGTCCTGGGCCAGACCGAAGTGACACAGCGGACCGGGGAGAGCCGCCGTGCCGTTGTAGAGGAGCGAACGCTGGTCGCTCGCGTCGCTGCCCGTGTGGTGGACCATGAATCCGTTGACCGGGCCCCAGGCACCGTGGCCGGCGCGGTTGTGGGTCCGCCAGGACCGGTACTCCTGGTACTTGACGCCCCACTTCTTCAGCTGGGCCATGAGCTGGTCCGCCGTCATGGGAGTAGACATCGTTAACGTCCTTTCATGGGGCGACCTCCGGGCAGGCAGCGGTGCCAGCGCCCGGAGGCCAGAGATGAGGGGAGGGTCAGGACACGCGGTTGAAGCCGGGGGAGGTCGACCCGCCGCCGAAGCTGGTGGTGACCGTGGCAGAGAAGGCCAGCGCGGTTGCAGTGGACCAGCCGTTACCGCTCAGGTCGTTGTTCGCGACGATGCATCCGGTCGCAGTGCTGTCGACGCTGATCCCGTTCTGGGACGTGCCCTTGACGACGCGGTTGCCGTTAACGGTTCCGTCCGTCGCGGTCCCGCCCAGGCGGATACCTGCGCCCGTGGAGGCCGCGTTCACGACTCGGTTGGCGGTGACCAGGAAGTCGTTCGATGCACCGATGAAGATGCAGTGGTTCGTGCTGGCGTCGCGGACGTGGTTGGAGCTGACGACCGTGCCAGAGGAGTTGCTGACGTTGATCCCGTTCGAGGCAGTACCCCGGATCGTGTTACCCGTGATCGTGCCGGAGTCGGAGTTCACGTTGTAGATGCCGGTCGACTGGACGGAGGCCAGGGTGTTGCCGGAGACCACGGGGGAGTTGCAGTACTCCATCTGGATCCCGTTCGCGTTGCCGGTCGAGCCGCCGTTGATCGAGTTGCCGTTAACGGTGACCTGGGCGATCGACGCGCCGGAGTAGCCGACGACCCGGATCGCGGAGTCCGTGGCCGGCGCAGTGATCGTGTTGCCCTGGATCGTCAGGTCATACGAGGTCGCCGTGTAGCCAGCCGTGGAGGGGTTCGGGATCCCCAGCCAGATACCCGAGTAGCCGGTCCCGGAGATCACGTTGTTCGCGATGACGGAGCGGCGCCAGCCGTAGCCCCGGACGCCCTCCTGGAGCGTGCCTTCGATCCTGTTGTTGACGATCTGGATCCCGTAGTAGTACTGGCCGGACGCCAGCGTGTGAGACCCGACGGCGCGGCCAAACTTGCCGCAGCGCGAGGAGACGCCGAAGTAGCAGCCGTCCACCAGGATGTTCTTCGCGGGGGTGTTGTCGAAGGACCCGATGGACGAGGACCCAGACACAGAGATGTCGATCTGGATCGCCTCGCTGAACTGGCGGGAGGCGTCGGAGCTGTTGTCGTTGTAGCCCAGGAAGCGGCAGTTCAGGGCGCGGCCACCGTCGACCGCGTTGAACTCCAGGGCGTGAGCCGTGGACGTGTTCTCGATCGTCGCGTCACGGACCGTGATGTCCTGGGCGTGAACGAAGTTCATCACGTCCGTCTCGGCGGTGACGCTGCCCGTGGTGCCGTTGAAGGCGTTGCCGTCCCAGCGCCCGCCCAGGATCTGAATGTGGGAGTGGCCTTCGTAGGCGTTGAAGGTCTCAGAGGACAGGAAGTTGCGGAGGATCCCGCTGTTACCTATCGCCTTGATCGTCGCGCCGTACGCGTACACGGTGGTGTAGTCGTAGACGACCAGGAACGTCGACACCGCGTACGTCTTGCCAGGCGTGAACTGGACCAGGCCACCGCCGGAGGAGTGAGCCAGGTCCAGCGCTGCCTGAATGGCCAGGGTGTCGTCCGTGATGCCGTCGCCGACAGCGCCGAAGGTCTCGACGTTCACGGTGGAGCTGGTGTTCAGGCGCTCCAGCATGTACTGAAGGCGGCCCCCCGTGACGTCCATGCCAGGGCGCCACTGATCGACAGGGGTGGACAAAGAGGCCTCCTCAGAGAGACGTGATCATGGGGTTGGCGACGTTCACCGCCTCGCCTGCGGAGTGGGACTTGGTCACGCCGTTCACAGCGCGCGTGACGGTGAAGGCCTGGAACTGAAGATCGATCAGGTCGAAGCTGAGCGTCGTGGGGAAGGTCAGGGTCGACGCGGTTCCGATGAACGAGATAGCTCCCACTGATCCGGCGGCGGACAACGCTGTGTCCGTGGTTGTCAATTGCCAGGCCGAAGGCTCCGTGGCCCCGTCAGCCCAGGCCTTTGCGCTGAGCGTGGAGCCCACGACGGAGAACCGGAGGCGGTACTTCGCGCCTGCCGTGTAGGTCCCCGGGATCGTGAACGTGCTGCCCAGCGCTGACTCCGTGGCTGCTACTCGCTTGCGCAGGGACAGCACCATGGTGCCGTTGGTGTTGAGCAGTACGCGCGCGAAGTAGTAGTTGTCCGTGTTCTGGTACCGGGCGGTCAGCGCGTGGAACTGGGTGTCACCGACGGGGACCTTGTCCCACGACCAGACGGCGACCGTGTCCGTGTCTGCCTGCGGGACCGGGGCGTAGGTGCGCCGCGTGATACCCCTCGACGTGTGAACGTGCTTGCCCGCGCCGGCGCTCACTGCGTAGTCAGAAGCGAGCGTGCCGCCGATCGGCGTCCACACCATCAGGCCGTCGGATGACGTGCCCCAGCTGCCGGTCAGCGTGCGGCCCTCGAAGGTGTCCGCTGGCGCTTCCGTCGCTGCGGTGACGTTCATGGTCTCGCCAGCAACGCGGATGGGGATCGGCATAAACGCGGGGGAGGTTGTCCAGTGCGGACCATCGGTGACGCGGACGTACGCCGTGGTCGCCGTCTGGGTCATGGGAAGCCCCAGGACCGTCCCGTCCGTGTCGGCCTTGCTGAAGGTCGCATCGTCGGTGACGCCCGTGTTCCAGGGTCCGGCGGGAATGCAGTTGAGAGTGATCTCCCAGCGGTACAGGTCGAGGATCTCCGACCAACCCATGACCAGAAGGTCAACGTCGTCATGTGACACCCACTCAGGCAGGTCCGTGAGCCGGATCTTGTCCCCTTCGCGCAGGCGCTGAACCAGCGGGATCAGCCACTCAGCGCCAGGCTTGTGGAGCATCAGCGTGACGCTGGGGTACCGAGCGCCGTCCCATGTGCCCAGGTGCAGCCGCCAGTACGCAACCGGCTCCGACTGGCTGTCGGTGGCCAGGCTCACGGTGTGCGCCGCGTCGTACTTGCCGATGCCGTCCGGCGCAGGGTTGACGCTGAGTGCCCCTTCGGTCAGGACAGCGCGGGCAGAGGAGCCGCCGTCGCGTGTCACCGTGACGTCGTTAACGATGTCGGTGTCGTCGTCTACCGGCTCGATATCCGGTCCCAGGCCAGGCTCCGTGTAGCTCAGCGTGATAGCCGGGTCCTGCGTGTACAGGGAGGACCTGTCTCGGTAGTGCAGCCCGATGCGGCGCATATCCTCGGTGAGGATCCCGCCATCGGCGTCAGCCGCTGCCTCGAACAGGTTGACTAGCGAGTCCTGGCGCTGGTACCCGACCTGGGCCGCGTCCAGCCGACCGGGCGCGCGCGTGAAGCTGATGCGCTCTTCGGTCGCCAGCCGGCGCATGCGCTGAATGGCCGTCTCGCCAAGGTACGCATTGTCGCTGCCGTTGTAGAGGGTGGACCCTACGTCGCGTGTGACGGAAAGGTGACCGAACCCCCAGCCCTCCGTAGACGCGGGCCAGTCCGCCGATATCAGCGAGATGCTGCCGCACGAACCAGTCGCGTACGTCCTCGTCAGGCCGCCAGCGTCTCCGCCAACGTCTTGCCAGGTGATGGACCAGGTGAAGCCGGAGCCGTCCGCGTCGTCCGTGGCGCTGAAGCGGAGGCGCGTCCAGCCGTGGAAGATGTCGGCTCCGACGGTTACGCCCTGATAGATGACGCGCGTGGCGACCGTGGCCGAAGCGCTGGTGAATCCGCTTACCGTGGCCAGTCCGCTGCGGACCTCGACGATCCAGCGCTTGATCACGCCGTTGGAGGTGAAGCTGATCAGCTGGGCGTTCGACGTGGGGACGATGTCGTCAGCGTTGTAGACGAACTCCACTTGCCACTTGCCGCCCGTGAAGGTGGGGACTGGGGCACTGAGAGAGCTGGTCCCCGTGAGCTTCGGCAGCGGGGCGGAGCTGGGAAGGGTGTCCCAGCTTGCCCACTCCACGGAAGAGACGCTGGCCGGAAGGACCCCGGGGATAGGGCTGTACGCCTGTACCGCGTCCTGTTGCTCCTCCATGGCCCAGTACGCCACCGGGTTCCCCGACGGGATGCGGCGGCGGAGGGTGGAGTCCAGAGCCTTAGCGCCCTGGCCCAGCCTGCGCAGGATGCCGTTCGCCGTGATCGACGTGTACCGGTCGGCGTCGTCGGTCGACCAGCGCAGCGGCCAGGAAGCGACCTCGCCAACGAACCTGTCTTCGCGGTCCCGGATCTCAGCGTTGCCGCTCAGCGTCCATACCTTGCCGGTCGAGTCCGTGAAGGACGTGGTTCCGGCAGCCAGCGCGCGGAAGTCGGGGGCGGCAACCACGGTCCCGTTGATCCCGCTGCGGACCTCAAACCGGTAGCCTCGCCCGTTCATGGGGTAGCGGGCCTCGCTGAGTCCGTTGCGCAGGTCCGTGATGCCGATCGCCAGCGGGGCCGATCCCGAGTAGATGGGGTCCGTACCGGCGAGCAGCGTGGTCGGCTGACCCATCTGGGTCCACGGGCCGTCCAGCGTCTCGGCCCAGTAGAAGGTCACCGTGTTTCCGCCGGCTCCGTTGTCGAGGTCCAGAGTCGCGCGGACTGCGGCACGCTCGGGGAGCTGGGGGAGGGGAGTGGCGAAGAAGCGACCGCCCAGGTCAGCGTTCGCGTCCGTGCTGAAGCGGAAGTACAACAGGCCGTCGTCGATCATGAGGACCCAGGACTGTTGCAGGTTCGCCCGGTCCCACTTGCCGATGATCAGCTGATTCGATGCGCCGTACCAGTCGGGGGCTATCTCCGCGCGGACGTCAAGATCCCCCGTAATGTCGAGCGTTCCAACGTCCGGGGTCGATGCGTAGTTGCCGGTCCGGGCGTCAAGCTGGAGGTAGTGGTCACCGTCGCTGGGCAGGCTCACGCGGATCGGTGTGTTGCGGCCGATCTGCCCGAACAGTGGGCTCATGGCGTTGCGCTGCGAGTACTTGCCGGCGCGGTTGTCCAGCGTCAGCGTCAGCGAGGAGGGGTCAGCGGCGGAGCCCTGGTCGCGCAGTCCCCGAGTGATCGCCTTGACGTCGCGCACGTAGACGTCATCACTGATGTTCGTCCAGATGCCGCCCAGGCTCAGGTCTGTACGGATGTCAAGCGGGAACTCCACCGCTACCCCCTCTTATCTGGTGCCGAACGCGGTTTGCACGCTGCCGCGTCCGTCGTTCTTGACGATTCGGCGGATGAGCCGCTTCATGTCCTCGTCCGCGCCCGTGACGTCGAAGGTCACCGTCTGGCCCTGGCGGATCGAGGCAGCCATGACGCCCTTCGGGGAGACGTCCATGGCCATTCCGGGAAGGTCTGAAGTCAGGCCCTGGAGCTGGCGCTTGACCGTCGGGATCCGGTCGGCGATGCCGTTCACGAATCCGTCGATCACCAGGCGACCGTTCGGGGACAGGATCCGCTTGTCCAGCGGGGCGGGGCCCTTCCAGTCGGTCAGCTTGCTGGTCAGTCCGCCCAGGGTGGACTTCACCGCGCCGAACTGAGAGGTGATGCCGCTGATGAACCCAGCGATCAGCTTGATACCTGCGTTGCGAAGGGTGTTGTTGATCCCTGCGAGGACCTGGGCCGCCTTCGCGGGCAGGCTCTTCACGAAGGCGATCGCTTCGTTGCCCTTGTCCTTCAGGTACTGGACGAGCTTGGCGCCCGCAGCAAGGGCGACCTGTCCGATCTTCAGCTCCAGCGGCTTGATCGCTGCCCAGAGCTGGCCCGGAAGCCGGGTGAAGATCATCAGGACGAAGAGCGCCGCATTCTTGATCGCCGTCTTGGCCAGGTCCAGCGCCCCGGAGAAGTCGCCCTTCAGGAGAGCGGCGATCGCCTGGACGGCGGGGACAACGACGCTGGTGATGAAGGCCGCCAGGTAGTTGGCCAGGATCGAGGCCAGCTGGGCGACCAGCGTGATGATCGGGATCAGGATCGGGACCAGGGCCGCGACGACCTGGGCCAGGGCCCCGAACAGGGGGATACAGGCCTGTAGAATCGGCGTCAGCGCAGGTAGCAGCGCGGCGACCAGCTGGGCGATCGGTGGAAGGAGCGGGAGGACGGCCTGAACCAGGGCGATCACTGCATCAGCGGCGGCGGACAGGACCGGGCCCAGGGCGTCGATGACGGGCATCAGGGCTTCGCCGATTTGCAGGATGACCGGTCCCAGGGCGGTCAGCAGCTTCGAGAGGACCGGGCCCGCGACCTTCAGGATCTCCCCCGTCAGGGAGCCCAGAGTGGGCAGCAAGGCCTGTATGACCGATCCCAGACCGTCGAAGACGCCAGCGGCAGCGCCTATGCCGCCCGACATGGCGGACAGCATCTCGCCCAGGGACTCGCCCAGGGTGCCCAGGAAGCGGCCCAGAGACTCGACTACCGGCTGAGCGGACTTCATGACGGGCAGCAAGCCGTCAGCCAGGCCCAGGACCAGCTCCCCGACGCCGTGAACCAGCGGTTCGATCATCGGGGCGGCGGCCTTGAAGATCTGGCCCAGCTTCGGGGCCAGGGAGTCGAAGACGCTGCCCAGTTGCTCGGCTGCATCGGTCAGCGGTCCCACCAGCGGCTTGGCGAGGGACTGCATGGTCTTCGAGGCGTGGTCCTTCAGGCTGGTGAAGGCCGTCTGCACTTGCTTGTTCTGGGCGGCAGCCATCACGCCCATGCCGACCATCGCCAGCGGGACAGCGGCCATGGCGCCAGCGGCACCGACAGCGCCCGCCGACATACCGGCGAACAGCTTCAGGGAAGGGCCGCTTGCGGCTCTCGCTCCGTTGCCAACCGCCGTGATGCCGTTGCCCAGGCCGTTGCGTACGGACGCGCCCAGGCCGCGCGCTACTTGCCCGATGCCGCCCAGGGCGTCGCGCATGCGCTGACCGTTCGTCATCATGGCGTGCGCGGAGGACAGTACGCGTCCGTCCAGGGAGCGCCAGTTGCCGTCAGCGTCGCGGGTCATGCCCGCTGTCGTGGATCCGATGGAGCGGATCGCCGAACTCGCGCGTCGGGCGCCCGCCGTGATCCGGTCCGTGTCGATGCCCAGCTGAACCGTCAGCGACGCGAGCGTGGACATGGGCGGGCCTCCTTACTCGTCAGGGGTGTTGACCGACCCGCCCAGGGCGGCATTCGCCTTCAAGACGTCTTGCCAGATCTCCTCGGGGGACTTGCGCCGCTTGAACCACTTCGGGATGAAGTCGGACGGCTGCAACTTGCGCTTCGAACCTTGGGAGTTGGCGACCGTCGCTGCGACGATGCCGGCGGAGATGTCCGTTCGAAGGCGGGAGTCGAGCGGGCCCGTGACCTTCTCGTATGCCATCCACTCCGTGAGTTCACGGGAGGAGGTCCTGGCGAGGAGTTCACGGACCGGCATGCCCAGGAATCCGGCGAGGCGGAAGTAGAACTGGCGCTCTGGGCGGGTGATCAGTTTCCCGTGAGTTCCTGAACGTCGTCGTCGGTCAGGCCCGAGAGGCGGGACGCGACGTCCACGACGCGGGTCAGGGCCTGGGCGCTCTTCTCACCCAGTCGCTTCACGGCGGAGCCCTGGAAGAGGCGCTTGCCGTTCTCGTCGACCAGGCAGGCGGCGGCCAGGCGGGCCCGGTACATGTCCAGGGCCTTGTCCTTCGAGACCCCGGTCATGGAGTCGTTGACCATGGCGGCCTCGAAGCGGTCGCGCTCCGTGCCGGTCATGCCCTGGACGAGGACGGTACCGCTCCACTCGGGGACCTCGACGGCCTCTCGGCCCAGGTCGTCGGCGTTCAGGATGTCGTCAGCGGACAGGTACATCAGGTTCACGCTCCGAAGGTGATCGTGGGCTTGCCGCTGACCTTGAACTTGAGTTCGGCGGAGAGCTTGTCGTCCACCGGGGCCTCCTGGCTGAAGCCGGTCAGGATGAGCTTCAGCGCCCACTCCCCGAGCGTCCCGGGGAAGGTCAGCTTGTAGTCGCGGGGGGTCGTGTCCTCGAAGTCGGCCACGAGGGTGTCGTGCTTGCGGGGGTCGTAGTTGACCTCCAGCGACACTTCACCGCCGTCCTTCAGGCCACCGATGAACTCGCGCCATCCGCTGGTGGAGTCGTGGGCGGTCACGTCGTACGTCTCGCGCTCGATCTCCGGGCCGGAGACGCTGGTGACGTTGCCGATCGTGGTGAAGGTGGCGGTAGGGGTCGCCATGTCGGACCGCTTCAGAGCGATCCCGAAGGCGTCAAGTCCAGCCATGGGGTTGTCTCCTGATCAGGAATCACGGGTGAGACGGACCGCGTACTGGGCGTTGATATGGCGTACGCCTGGTTCGGGGTCCTTAAGGGCCTGGTGCTGGTCGTGGCGGATCGAGACGTCCGTGAAGCCAGCGACCGCGAGCGATGCGCGGTCCAGGGCAGCGTCCAGAGCGGCGAAGATGTCGTAGGCCTGGGCGAAGCCGGGGGACTTGGACCAGACGTGGAGCACGATCGTGGCTTCCAGACCCTGGCGGTCGTGCGCGTCGTCGGGAACCTCCGTGATGGAGCCGATCGAGACGTACGGGTAGGGAGCTGGCTCCGGAACCTCGTCGTAGACACCAGAGACCAGCGCCAGGAGGGCGGGGGAAGCGGTCAGCTTCGCGTAGACAGCGGCCTGGAGAGGGCGCAGGGCGGTAGCCATCAGAGCCTCCCCAGGAAGCGCGGAGTGGCGCGGCGCAAGGCGCGTTCGCCTGACCGTCGGTGGATCTGTGCGGCGGGGCCCAGGAACGGCTGGTCAGCCATCTTGGACGTGCCCTTCTCGACGTAGTACGCGTACTCGCGCGTCTTGCCGGGGGCGATCTCCACCCAGGCCTTCCCGGAGGAGGCGTTCACGCGGGCCTGAATGCTTCGCTCCAGGTCCCCGGACCGCTTCGGGGCCAGCTCCTTGGCCGTCTTCTCCAGGGCAGTGGCCCACTCGCGGAGGGCCTCCGTCCTGGCTTCGTTCAGGCGCGCGGGCAGGAGGCGCAGGCGCGCGAGGGCGGTGCGCAGGCCCCGGACGCCAGACGCCATCAGTCGGAGATGACGGCGACGTTGACCGTGGTCACCGCGCTGTAGGTGATGTTCGCTCGGCCCGTCACGGGGTCCCGGTAGACGTTGGTCAGCGGGATGAAGCCGTGGCCGCCGGCGGGGACGGACAGGGCCGCGTCGCCGATCGCCAGGCCGTCGATGGTCCCCGGGGTCACGATGGTCACGGTGACCGCCGACCCGGAGCCGTTCGAGACGTGCAGCTTCAGGCCGCCGCCCACGGGAGCGGTGTCACCGCCTGCGGACGCTGCCGAGTAGGTCGGGGCGGTGCCGGAGAGTGCGACACGCTGGGCGGAAAGGGCAGCCATGAGGCAGCCTCCTTACTGGGAAACCTGGAGGTCCTCGCAGTCAGCGCGCAGGTACGTCCCAGGCACGGAAGGTTCATAGGTGGCCAGGACGCGAAGGGTCCGGCCGGAAGTGCGGAGCTGGTCCCCGCGTCGTACGTCCGCGTCGTGGCGCAGGTAGACGATCTGGGACAGCTTCGCGTCGTAGCGGTCGTTCACGGCGCGTTCCGTGGCGGACGGCTGGGAGAAGCGGGCCCGGACCGTGGATGCCTTCGCCCAGCCCTCTGTCCAGCCGCCGATGCCGTCGGACGTACGGGCCGACCGCCAGACCTCCGCTGAGGCGTTCAAGAGGCGGTTGACTCGGCTCACCTGGACTTCACCGCCTGGGCGTTGCCGCCGAAGCGGGCAGCGAGACGGTTCCGGATCTTCTCCGGCAGTTCCATCACGGAGTAGTCGGGGGCGAAGGAGTACGTGGCCGACCAGTCGCCGATCCGCTCCTGTGACAGCGGCTTGTCCGCCAGGGCCGTCAGGGCGTCGTCACTCTCGCGGAACACCAGGAGAGCCTGGCCGACCATGCGGCAGACGAGGTCGACGATGTCCGCCGGAACCTCCGGCAGACCGTGAACGTACGTCACCGTCACGTTGGCAGGGTCACAGCCAGGCCGCCAGCCGCACGCGCGCCAGAGGGCGCCGGACCGCAGCTTCCAGTCCGTGACCGCGACACCGTCAAGGAGGACGGAGGAGACGGACCGGATCGGAAGGCCAGGCAGGCGAAGCCGGGTCTCGGTGTCGCCCTCCAGATCCACGGTGCTGGTCGCCTCGCTGATCGGAGAGCCAGCCGCCTCACGGATCACGGAGGAGGCGCTGTCCAGTGAGCCGTTCACGAAGCCGACTTCGCCGGCCGCGACGGTTACGCCCCTGGCCTCCAGGTCAGTGATGCTCGCCAGAGGGGCGAGGGCCATGGGACGTCACCGCCTTACTTGGCCGCAGGCTTACGGGTGGAGGGCTTGACGACCTCGACGGACTTCAGGTCCTCGCGCCGGAGGAGCTTGCGGAGGTACTCCAGCTCCTCGCCGTCCTCCTCGACCAGGCGCTCCACGGTCTGGTCGCTGTTGTTTACGATCTTGACGGCAACGAGTGCCATGGGTGGGTCTCCTTCAGGGGAAGAGGTTCACGGGAGGGGGGTCGCCGGTCAGGTAAGCCAGCGACCCCCGTCACTCAGCTGGATCAGGTGGGGAGACCCGTGGTCACGTCCACGTCCATCACGGCCAGGGCCTCCGGACGGACGACCTTCGCGCCGTACAGGTGCAGGCCCTTGATCGCGTCGGAGAACGAGGACTGCGGGCGGTACGCCTCGACCTTGCTGATCTGCTCGGCGAACGTGGTCGCCATGCCGTGACCGGCGACGACGAAGTTGGAGACCTCCGGCGCGGTACCGGCGGTGCCCTGCGGGAGGTTCATGGAGGTCATGACCTGGAAGCCGAGGATCCGACCGACCTCACCGTTGATCAGCGCCGTGTTCGAGCCGTAGGCCGCCGCGTCGATGAACCGGTTGTCCTGGAGGATCAGGGCGTAGAACTCCGGCGAGATGATGATGAACCGGCCGGAGGTCGGGACCTTCGCCTTGTCCAGCTTCAGCTTCAGGGCCAGGACGATCTTGTACGCAGCGTCCGGAGTCGCAGCGTCGCCGGCGGTCACGACGTTGCCCGCGTTCGTGGTCATCAGGCTGGCCAGGAAGAGGTCCACGACGTCCGCAACACCGAAGGCCGCTTCGTCGGCGGACTGGGTCAGCAGTCGACCGCCGTCGCGGGCCTGACGGGCGTCCACGTCGTCGACCTCGAAGGCGAAGTACTTGGACTGGTCGATCAGAAGGGTCTGATCCGTGGTCGTCAGGGTCTGCGGGTCGATCGAAGTGCTGTTCTTCGTGTACGTGCTGATGGTCGGGCGACCCAGCGAACCGATGTGGACGGTGTCGCCGTACGAGGAGATCTCTCCCTCGTAATTGCGGTTGATCACGCCAGCCTGCCCGAAGACCTGCGCACCACGCAGGGCGACGAGGAGGTCAGCCGACCAGACCTCGGGAATGAAGGTATCGACGGCCACAAGGGCCTCCGTTCAAGGTGAAGGGGATGTGGACGCGACCGGCATCACTTGCCGGAGAGAAGGTCCTTGAGACGGCCCTCTGTCTTCGCGGCGTGGATCTGTTGGGGCGTCATCCCCTTGAGATCCGCGCGGGTGAGCTGGGACGGCCCCGACGCCTTGCGCGCGGCTCCACCGTCTCCGGAGCCCTGGAAGCGCGGCCGGCTGGTTGCGGCCAGGTACGGCTTCCGGGAAAGCAGGTCCTCGATCGCCTCGCTGATCTCGTCAGCGTCGACCTCGCCGCTCGCGTCGACCTCGAAGGAGCTGAGGTCCAGGTACGCCAGGGCGTCGGCGGGGTCGGCCAGCTTGCCAGCGGCAGCGGCCTTGATCTCGGACTTGAGTACGCGGGCGTTCGCTCGTGCGGTCGCCTCGCGGTCGGCCTCAGCGCGGATCGCGTCCGCGTCGGGCTGGTTGTCGTCGGACGGCTTCGGGGCCTTCAGGGCGGCCAGTTCGGCCTCCAGCTCCCTGCGCCGGTCGCGCTCGGTGTGCCACTTGCCCTTCATGGAGTCCAGCGCGCGCTTGCCCGCGTCGCCCAGGTCGTCGGCTCCCTCCGGAGCGCCCTGGTCGCCCGCCTCAGTGGCAGGGGTCTGGGGGACGTCCTCTCCGGTACCAGGGGTGACCGGGTCGGTACCGGCCGGACCGTTCTGCGGGGCCGGGGTCTCGGGGTTTTCGGGCATGCGTGAACCTCCGTTGCGGGGTCGGCAAAGGAAGACCTGGCGCCTTGCGCGCACGCGGTCATGGGGACGTGGCAGGCGAGGGAGCCTTGCGCTCTACCTCAGATAGCCGTTCTTGTAGAGAAGGCGGATCGCGTGTTCACGGGACTCCGCCAGGCGGTAGATCTCCTCCGGCATCAGGCGCGGAGGCCTTCGAGGCTTCTTACGGGAGCCCGTTCCGACGTGCGTCACCTGAACCGTCTTGCCGAACATCTCGACCCGGTCCATGGCCTTGCGGGCGTTCACGATGGAGGAGATCCGCGCTCCGTCCTCGATCGCCTTCGTCCCCGCCTCACCGAACGTCTTGCGGCGCTGTTCCGGAGTCATGGACTCGAACAGGTCCTCGGCGTCCAGGGGAGTGGGGGTGTGCCGGCGCGTGACCGGTTCCATCGTGCAGTCACAGCGCGGATGCCGCAGGAAGCCGGAGGACACGCCGTACTCGCGACCGGCCAGGATGATGCAGCGGGAGCACGCGGGTAGCTCAACAACGCGGATGTACGCGCGCACGCTGCGGTTCGCGACCATTGCGGCCTGATCCGCCTGCCTGCCCGTATCCGCGACGACCGTCCGTACGACCATGTCCAGGAAGGCAGCGCCACGGGCCATTGCGGCACGTGCGCTGAACCCTCGACGCTGGGCACTGATCGACTTCGGGATGGCTCCCGCGATCAACTTCATCGCGTCGCGACCCTCCGGGGTCTGAGACGCGAACTGTTCGGCGATGACCTGCGGGCCAACGTCCTCACCCAGTAGCTCCCGCATGAAGGTGTGAGAGCCCTGGGCCGCATGCAGCTGGCCCGCCTGGACGAGGGCAGTCACCTGCGGCAGCAACCGGGCCCAGTCGCGCGCTACGGAGTCCGGTCGGACCTTCGACCACTCCGCCAGGACAGCGCGCGCCGTGGCCTCCGCCAGGGCTGCCCGCTCCTCCTGGTGCCTACGCGACCTGAGACTGATCGCCATCGTCACCGCCAGCCGCCCCAACGGAGGCGCCTGGATCGTCCGGGCCCTGGTCGGAGTTCTGCCCCATCAGCTGAGTGAAGGCCCCCATCGGGTCCGCCTTCAGCTCCTTCTCCTTCATCGCCATGAGGTCGGCAACCTCCGTCGGCGTCAAGCCGAACCGAAGCGCCAGCCACTCGAAGGGGAAGCCGATCTGGCGAAGCTTCACCAGAGCGTCAGCCGTCTGGGCCTCCGACCGTGACTCCGCGTTCGCCCAGAGCAGTCGACCGCCCTGAACGGACAGGGCCTTCTTCGTGTCGCCCTGCGCCAGCGCTATCAGCGTGAAGACCTCACGGAGAGCCTGGCCAAACCACAGTTGTTTCTCCTCGACCCGCTTCACCAGACCCGTCTCAGCGGCCAGGAGGGCGTCCCCCGAAAGGTTCGCCATCTTGCCAATGAGGTAGTGCTGGGGGGTCCGGGTCTGCGCCGCGATGTGCGCCACGGCGACCTCAATGATCTTCGTGTACGCCTCCAGGTTGGCGGCGGTCCACTCGGTCACCTTGACGTCGTCACCCGTGAAGAACATGACGCGGTCGACCGCGAAGCGCTCCAGGTCAACCGGCCTGGACCCGACGATCTGGCCGTTGCTGTCCAGAATCGGGATCTCCGGGACCTCCGCGCCCAGAACGATCCGCTGGGGGAACGACGCGTAGTCGGCGGCCGTGAACAGCTGGGCCCAGAGGAGGTTCACCGCGTCCTGCATGGCGATCACGCCACACACGTCACTGACCGGGTCGTCGCTCAGCATGGGGCGGTTGGGAAGCTCCACCATGGGGACGACGCCCAGCGGGTTGACCTGCGGGTTGGCAGCGTCGCCCGTGTCCTCCGTCCCCCGGAGGTCCCAGCGGTTCATCTCCTCGTCCGCCGCACGCATCTGGACAGACTTCGTGGTGGCGTCCGTCAAGGCCCGCTCGAACTTCCACACCTGGTTGGGGAGGTACAGCGTCGCGAATGAGCGGTTGCCATCGTCCCAGCGCTTCAGGGCCGCGCGGCGCTTGCGGCGGGAGCCAGGTTCGTACACGACGATGCACTGAGACGCGTCCTCGAAGGTGACCTCCGGGGTGTCCGGGTCGCTGGGGTTGCCCCAGACCAGGACGAAGGACCGTCCGGAGTTCACGGAGCCCAGGAAGCCCAGCTGGGAGTCCGCGTCAAGGCCGTTCATCTGCCAGACGCGCCACAGTTCCTTGTCGGCCTCCGTGGCGCCGGCAGGCATCATGCCGTTAACGGTCAGCCGCTCCACGGGGGAGTCGGCGACGATCTGGACCCAGTTGTCCGCGAACTCGCGGTAGCGGTCCCCGTGGAACTTGCGGAACTGGTCCGACGCGAAGGTGAGCGGCTGGCGCCCACGGTAGTAGTCGGAGTTCCGGCGGATCAGCGAGCGGCGCTGGAGGAGTTCGCTTTCGAGGATCTGAACGAGGGCCAGGGCCTGGTCCTGAGTCGCCATGACCCTCCTTCCTAGGCAGACATGTACAGGGGCTTGCGGCGGAGGAGTCCAGCGGCGATTGCGTCGCAGGCGGCTTCGTGCGTCAGCACGCTGACCACGGCAAGGTCGATCTTGCGGCGGTGCTCCGGCTTCGCCAGGACGTAGCGGTCACTCGGGCGAGCGGCCATGCGCGCGTTGAACATGTGGCGCTCCGCGATGGGGCATCCGTCATGCGTGAACGAGGAGTCCCGCTTCACGATGTCCGTCTTCAGGCGCTCCGCCGCAGCGTGCATCTGCACTACACGGCGTGTGTGCCAGCGGATCACGCGTCGCTCTCCGTAGCGCTCCGCCCAGGTGTCGACCTCTGTCTCCCAGTACGGGGGGTCGCAGTACATGAGCTTCACGTCGTACTTCGCGAACAGCTCACTGACCGCTGCGTCGACCTCCAGGCGGGGGACCTGGCCGCCCCACTCGGAGGGGTCCCAGACCGTCGGGCGGTTGCTGGGGCCGTACGAGGGGGTGAACTGGAAGCCCTCCAGGGTCTCCGCCCTGATACCGGTCCAGTCGTCGCTGTCGCTGCCGTCGAACCCCAAGACGATGGGGACCTTCATCAGCTTGTACGCGGACGGCGCGGGCTTCTCGCGGTCGCTCTTCCGGGACAGCCAGTGAGCGGCCTCGATCCAGGCTCCGTGACCGGCCATGATGCGGTTGCCGAAGAACCGCTCAGCCTGTCCGGGGTCGGACTCCAGTAGCTCCGCCGCTTCGGCCTCGATCGCGTCCAGGTCGATGTGCGGACAGTCCGCGTACACGGCCTTGTGGATCCGGCGGCGCTCGGCCTTGTTCCGGTAGGACAGGGTCGGCGGGGCCTGCGGGAAGAAGCGGTAGACGTCCTCCGCCTGGCCCTCGTAGGTCTTCTGGGCCGTGGAGTACTCCGACGGGTCGTACGCGTTCGTCGTCTCCATCGACCGGCCAGACATGCCGGCGAGGCCGCGACGCATCGTCTCGGCAACCTTGATCATCTTGTTGGTTGCCGTGTACGTACCCGTCTCGTCCATGATCGCGAACGTGATGGGGTTGCCCAGTCGGGACTGAGCGGAGGACGTGACGACGTCTATTCGGCCCTCGTCGCCGACCCGTACGAAGCCTTCGAGCGGCCTCATGAGGGCGGACAAGTGACCGTGCTTGATCATGGCGACCAGCGGGCGGTAGACGTTCGCCACCTGGTCCTCAGAGGTCGCCAGAAGCTGGATCAGAGGGGTCGGCTGGGGGACCGCCATGGGCTCGCCCGCACCGTAAACGTACGACCAGCCGCAGGGACAGCCGTAGTCGCTACAGCGGTACGTCTCCCCGCCCCCAGCGAAGCCGGCGAACACCGTGGGGCCTGCGGCCTCCAGGAGGACGACAGCCGCCGCGAAGGGGCCCTTGCCCGACTTCTGGGGCATGATCACCTGGGCGCGGCGGAACGTGAACGCAGTGCTCTTCTGGCCCACGGTGGCCGTGGCCTTGACCTCGTACAGGCTGGAGGCCACCTTCAACTGCCACGGCAGCATCGTGAACGGCTCACCCTGCCTGAAACCGTCGGGCACCACGGCGTGACGCTCGATCCAGGCCAGGGAGACGAACAGGAGCTTTCCGTCAGCCACCCTGGACCGCCTTCAGGCGCTCCCGCAGGTCAGCGACAGGCGAGACAGCGGACGGGTTGGCCGCCTGGTCCTCGTCAAGGTCGTTAACGGCAGCGATCGTCCAGCGGTTCCGCTGCATCCCGGACACCGAGAGGCCCAGCGACTCCGCGAACTGCTTCACCTGGCCCCAGATGATCGCTGAAGAACCAGGCTTCTCCGCGCGGACCAGGAGGCGGACGTAGGACGCGACCTCGAACTCCTGGCTGAGCTGTTCCCACATCGTGGCCTGGGGCGTCTCCCAGAGGCGTTCCCAGAGGTCCATCTCACGATCGGACGGGCCCGACAGCGGGAAGTGCGGCATCGGACCCTCGCGACCATCGGCCGGCAGGGTCACCCAGCCCTGGGTATCAGCCTTCGCCTTGTGGCTCCGCTCGGTGGACGTCGGGGCCGGCCCGGACCGGGCGCGTGCGCCTCCTCTGGCCATGGGTGATCACCACCTTCAGGGGGTCGAACCGGGGTGTTCGCAGGCGCGCACGCGGACGCGTGGCGCGGGTCACAGACCGGGTGTTTGAACCGGGCGGAGGGGTCAGAGACCTCCCCCGCGTCTCGGGCCCCCTGGGGGGTTGGGGGTCACCCCCCGCCCTGGTGTGCGGCTGCAACGTGATCGCAAACGCAGTGCGAACGCGAGCGAGCGCGCGCCGGCGCGTCAGCCCCGGTCGTTCCACCCACCAGGCTGGGAGCGTGCCGTGGCCCTGGAGTGGTGCGCCTTCGTCATCGCCCGCAGGTTCGACCAGTCGTGCCCTCGCGGACCCAGCGGGCCCAGGCCGTCGATGTGGTCGACCTCCGTGGCCGCCGGCCGCAGTGGTGAGGGGATGGCAGTGCACTCCTCGCACTCACACAGGGGGTTGGCCAAGAGGTAGGCCTTGCGCGTGCGGGCCCAACGGGCGTCGTAGCCCTTGCTGTGCGCGCTGCGTCGTGAACGCCTTGCGGTGGCCCTGCACGCGTCACAGCGCCCGCTCTGTGTGAGCGTCGGGCAGCCAGGGGTAGGGCACACGGACATGGCGCGACGCGGGGACACTGCGACCTCCAGGCCCGTATGATCAGCGCATGGCTGAGTACACGGTGACGTTCACGGACGGGTCCACAAAGACGATCGAGGCCCGCTCCATGCGCTACGTGGAGAAGGGCCTGGAGTTCCAGGGGCACAAGCACTCGCAGTCACGGAGCGACCTGGTCGCCTTCGTGCCTTACGCGGCGCTGAAGATGGTCGAGGGAGGCAAGGGGGCCACGCTGGGCGTCCAGGTGAAGCCGAAGGACAGCTGATCAGACCCAGCCGCCGGTCAGGAAGTGCACAGAGAGCCAGCTGACGCCAGCCAGGAGGAGGAAGCGGCGGAGGCGCGTCCAGCCGTCAGGCTCCGGAGTGGTCCGGGCCACGGCGAACCAGCGCCAGACATGCTCACTCAGCGTGTCGCCTGGGCGCTTGTTGGCCAGCGCGAGGCCCTCGATCACGCCGAAGGCGGCCAGCCAGACGACCCAGGACAGCGTCCAGGGGCTCAAATTGGCCTCCTCGCAACGAAATTTGGGCCTCTCAGGGACCAAATTCGGCGTCTGGAGGCGTGATTCTGGTCGTTCACGGTCGTCTCGGCAGGGGTTGAACCTGCGGCCTCCGGGATTTCACTCCGGCGCTCTGCCACGGCTGAGCTACGAGACGTGGTGGCGCGTCCGTTGCGAAGCTGACGGCTCCGCCCGGTCTCTCGACAGCTACCCTCACCAGATGTGTGCACCCAGCGCTGGCTACTCTCACTGCCTCTGGCGCCCGTGCCTGCGAAGGGACTCGAACCCCTGGCCTCCCCCTCGAACGTCGGGGGCGCTCTTCCAACTGAGCTACGCAAGCGTGCGGCAGGCTCAACCTCATACCCACCATGGCCGCCCCATCTTGCTCCTTCGGCGGCTTTCCGTTGCCACGTGGCGTTCCCCGACCTGGAGGCCTGTCACCCAGGGCGGGGAAGTCTGTCCCCTGGCGACAGCTTGCGGGGCCGTTGGCCAGGGGCCCGTGACGCTGCCGCTACTCGGGGCCGTGTTCACACTGGCCCGCCGGCCAGAGCTACTAGGACCCGTTTCGCTGTCGTCCACGGGAGTCTGAAGGGGCCCTGTCTCCCGCCCGCAGGCGTCGCAACAGGGCCCCAGGCGCTCAACCCTGGGCCGGAGAGGAGGACGGCCTTCGTCGGGGAGCGCAGGGCGGGAAGAGACCAGCTACTGGCGCTCGTTCCGCCTAGCCGTAGTGGTGCTGAGTGCGAGGCACTCCAGAAGGGTCTTCCTTCCCTACTACTGACCGGTGAGGATGTCCCCTGTTTGGTCACGGAGAGGTAACGGCAGCGGGCATGACGAAGGCCCCAGCCGTCGGGCCAGGGCCTTGTGTCGTTAACGCAGGTCAGTACGTACGCGTCTTGGTCTTCCGACCCATGGCCGCAGCGATCGGCCAGCCAGTGATAGCCCAGACCCCGCACGTGATGATGGACAGGAACAGGTGGAGGCCGTGGTTCGCTCCACGCTTCGTCACGACGGTCTGGGGCGCCGGCTGAGGCGGGTAGGGCTGGCCCTGCGGCTGACCCTGGTACTGCGGGTACGGCTGGCCCTGGTACTGCTGCGGCTGGCTCGGGTACTGCGGCTGACCCTGCGGCGGGTACTGCTGATGGCTCATGAGATCCCCTCCCTGATGAGCCAGCATCGTAACCCGAAGGTCTGTCAGGACGGGTCGTTAACGGCAGCCTCACGTGCAGCCAGCTCCTCAGCGGTGAGGCGTTCGTGGACGTCGAAGAAGGGCTCCAGCCAGGGCCGCAGGCCAGGGAAGCGCTCCGCGTAGAAGCGGTACGGGCAGCGGCCTTGCTTCGACGTGTTGCAGGACTCACAGAGGGGGACCAAGTTGTCCAGCGTGTGACCGCCGCCCCGGATCAAGGGAACGTTGTGGTCGATGTGCTCGAAGGGCCCACCGCAGCACACGCAGGCGTGGTAGCCCTCGTCCTCCCAGTGGATCCAGAGGTCTTCCGGCTGGTGACCGTCGTACTCCGCGCCAGCCTCCAGGGCACGGCGGAGCTGGTTGCGGCCCAGGGAGTAGGCGCGGCGCTCGTCCGTCAGGGCCCGCTTGCGGTCGTAGGGCCGTTGCTGGCGGCGCTCAGCGGCACGGTAGGCGGGATCCTGGCGGAGCTGGGCCTGGCGGTCGCGGTGACACACCTTGCAGCGCGAGAGACGGCCCTGGACGCCCTTCGCGTCGAGCGGGAAGGCCTCCAGGCCCTTCACGGCCAGGCACGCGCTACAGGCCTTCGCAGGCACGCCCAGGGCGGCCAGGCGGCGGTTCAGGCGCGTACGCGCGCTCTGGTCAGCGAGAGGGGACGCAGGGGACGCGCCCGACGGAGCGGCCTGGGCGAGGGCCTGGCTGGGGACTGGGTTCACGATCGGGCCTCCTCGCGGTACGTACGCGTCTTGCATGCCGGCGAGGCGAAGCGGGGCGGGCGGCCACGGCCGGAGTACGGCAGCGCGCGGCCACAACCGCACGCGCACACGGCCTCGCGGAGCTGGGCCTGGCGGATCGCCTCCGCGTCCTCCGCTTCGTCCTGGAGGCCCTGGCAGTAGTCGTCCGCGTCCTCGTACGGGCACACGGTGCGGCGGCCAGGCCCGACCGGCTTGAAGGGCTGGTTGCACAGCTTGCACGTGCGGAGTGACGGTGACGTGCGCTGAAGGGCCTTGCGGCATCGGGCGGAACAGGCCCTGCGCTGGCGTCCCGTCAGGGGATCGCCGCAGTGGGCGCAATGGGTCTCGTAGACGACCAAGGGGGCCTCCTCGTCGCGGGCGGGCGGTACGCCACCTGACCGGAGAGGAGGTCCCCTGAAGGCTGTTGCTGAAGTCAGGAACGGTCCCGGCTTCTGGGGTAAGCGCCGAGAGACGAGACTGTATGAGACTTATTTGTTGTAGTGGGACGAAACAAAAATATAGAAACAACTCGCCCGCTGTCGGCCCTCCGGCCTACTCCGGCGCCAGGAGAGACGCGACGTCCACCCCATCCGCCTGAAGCCGCCGCGCGGCCTCCAGGAAGGGCGCCAGGTCCTCCGGGATCTCCTGGGCAGGCTCCGCCACCACGGGCGCCAGCGTGGCGTCCAGGGCGGCCTCCTGGTCCTCGTCCAGGTCCTCGTCCTCGTTCTCTGCCCAGATCAACACCAGGCGGTCATCCGTGAAGATGCGCTGGCCCTGGCGTCCCGGGTAGACGATCAGTTCGTCAATCGCTTCGGCGAGGAGGGTGCGGCGGTCCTCCACCATGGCCTCCTTCCAGTGCTCCGCCATCGTCTGGCCGGTCGGAATCAGCTCTGTCCGCTTGTCCGTGTCCCGGGCGGACAGCTCCGCCTGGCGGGCCTGAAGGTCTTGGAGCCGCTTGAACGTGTCCGCTGTCGCACTCGTGGCCATGTCCGCCAGTGTGGCCTTGATCTCCTCTTCGACGGCGGCCAGCTCCTCCAGGCCGGACACGACGGTCCGCTCCTTGTACATGGGCATGTGGCCGACGGCGGCCAGGTAGCGCTTTTCGACGTACGGCTCGATCGCGGACGCGGACACTACTACTGGACGTTCGCAGATGCCCCCTGACCCGCGCGTGTAGCAGCGGTAGAAGCGGCCAGTCTTCCGGGACGACGCGGACAACGTGCGGTCGCACGAGTGGCACGTGAGGAGGCCGGACAGCAGATGTGCGGGCGCGCGGCCAGTGCGGACAGGCGGCTTGCCCTTCCCCAGGGTGGCCCGCAGCGCGGTCAGCTGGCCGACGGTCAGGATCGGCGCGAACGGGGCCAGGATGTTGCCTTCCGCGTCTCTGGCCAGGCGACCGTTAACCGTGATCCGCCCCACGATGTGGTCTCCGGTCAGCACGCGGGACAGCGTCACTCGTGACCACATGGCCGCGCGCCTGGGCTTCACTCCAGCGTGGTTCATGCGTCGGGCAACCTTGCCCAGGGTGTCGCCGGCCAGGATCTCCTCTGCGGCCTTGCGGATCGCCTGGGCCTCCTCCGGGACGATCTCCAGGATCTTCCCAGCGCCTTCTGGGTTGTCCACGGGGCGGTAGCCGAAGGGGATTGGTCCGCCGGCCCAGCGGCCAGCGTTGCGGAGCCTGCGTGCGCGGTCCTTGTTGCGCTGCCGGATGCGTTCACGCTCGGAGCGGCCTACCTCCGCCTGGATCACGAAGCGGAAGCGGAAGGCGTCGCCGTGAAGGGAGTCGAGGCCAAAGCAGTCGACCAGGCGGACGGGAAGGTGTGCGGGGCGGCCGGTCGCGGGGTCCTTGCCCTCGATCGTGTCCAGGATGGAGGCAGCGACGTTGAGGCCCTCGCGGGTCAGGCGGTCCGTGTTGTAGGGGACCAGGACCTCACAGGCGCCCGTGCGGGCGTCGTTAAGCCAGGCCTCGAACTCGTCGCGGTCCCGGTACCCTCCAGATAGACCGTCGTCGATGTGAAGGGCGACCTCGTCCAGGCCCTCCTTCTCGCAGAGGGCGCGCATGTCTTCGATCATGCCTTCGAGGGACACGTTCGATCCGTCGGCGGCGCGCGACAGGCGGGCGTACAGGCTGGCCCGTGGGCGCCTGAAGGTGGCGGGTACTTCGGCTGGCGACATGGGTCCAGGGTACGGCAAGGACATGTGCGTCTGGGGCCAGTTTCGCGGGGTCCACGTTGTAGTAGCAGTAGCTGCCGAGCCCCCAGCCCTCGTGGACGGTCACACCGTCGCCCACCTTGTAGGCCGCGTACCCCTTCACGGACCCGTTCTGGATCGCGGCCTGGTTCGGGGCGTCGTACGCCTTCTCGTTCTGGAAGAAGATCGTGCGGCCCCGCTGGCCGTTCCACTGCACGTCGTACTTGTTGAAGTGCTCGACGAACAGGCCGGTGCACAGCACGTCGTCGCCGTTCACGACGACTCCGTAGTCGGCCCGGTTGGTCTCCCAGCCGACGCCGGTGCCGTGGTCGGCGCGCCAGACCCAGGTGTGGTCGACGATGGTGTGCCGGCTGTTGATCACCATGCTGGTGGTGGCCTTTCCGGCGCCCGCGCCGCCGATCCGCACGAACACGTCCTGCACGGTGGTGGGGTTGGCGGAGTGGTCCCGGGAGGCGCCGCTCGGGCCGACCTCCAGCAGGGTGGGGGAGTTGACCGGACCCGCGTCGATCAGGAAGCCGGCCAGCCGCACGCCGTCGACGTCGGCCACCCGGAGGGCCGTGACTCCGTTGTCCGGCACGAGAGTCGCGTAACCGAGGCCGAGGACCACGGTGTTGGCCCGGTTCACCTGGACGGGCTGGTCGAGGTGGTAGATCCCCGGCGTCAGCAGCAGGTGGAGGCCCTGGGCGAGCGCCTGGTTGAGGGTGGCCGCGGAGACGCCCGGCTTCGCGACGTAGAACTGCGACAGGGGGAGCGAGGTGCCGCGCGGGGTGCCGTTTCCCCAGGTCACCCCGCGTGCGTCGGTCCGCTTCTCGGGCAGGAAGACGCGGAACTCGGAGCCGCTGACGTACAGGAACGGCTTCTCCCGGGAGACCGGTGTCGTCGCGAGCGTCGTGTACGGCGGATTGGGGAAGCTCTGCGCGGGGGCGCCCTCCACGCCGGAGAACACCATGTTCCAGACGCCGTTGAGCCAGCTGCCGATCGCGCTGTCGCGGGTGTACCACTGCTGCTGCGAGTACGGGCCGACCTGGCCGTCGACGCGGCTGTCCGCGATGTAGCCGCCGCTCGCCCAACCGTAGCCCGTGGGCGAGAGGTTGAGGCCGCCGCGGACGTGCATACGGCGGAAGGGGGCCGCCTGCGCGACCGCCCAGCGGTTGGTGCCGTTCGCCGGGACCAGGGCGAGGTTCTCCGCCGAACGCCAGAAGTTCTGCGTGGCGTTGCCGTTGAACCAGCCCGCGTCGACCGTGACGTCCCCGTTGATGGTCGTGTCGTCGGGGGAGAGGCCGAGGCCCATGATCGAGGTGTAGAAGCCGAGTTGGGCGTTGAGGCCGTTGTAGGTGCCGGGCTTGAACAGCAGGGCGTAGCGGCCCGTCCCGAACTGGGCCGACTCCTGCTGCTGGAACACCTCGTCCAGCCTGGCCTGGATGCCGGGCGTGGACGGGTCGAAGACGAGGACGTTCGGACCGAGGTCGCCGCCTCCGGGGAGCAGGCGCGGCTTCCCGCTCCGGGAGGGGGTGGCGGACGCGCGGGACGGCAGGGCGAGCGCCGCGGGAGCGGCGGCCGCGGCGGCGAGGACGGTTCTGCGGCCGATGTCGGGCACAGGCATGGGGCGGCTCTCCTGTTCAGGAAGTGAACCTGGTGGGGTTTGGGAGCGCTCTCTCGCCGGTGAATGCTTCAACTACCCGAACGGTCGCGTCAAGAGGTGCGTCCGGAGTTCCACAAGGGTTGCCGTACCCCTTGACGAGGCCATCTCTTGAGGTTTAACTCACGTCCTAAATTAAGCCATGAGTGCAATCCCTGAAGGGACCCGGGAGCCATGCGCAGCATCCGAGCCGCGGCCGTAGGCGCCGTCACCATGTCACTCGCCCTTGCCGCCTCGGCCTGCGGGGGCGGTTCGTCGAGCGGCGGCGGGTCCGACGACTCGCCGAAGACACTCACGTACTGGGCCTCCAACCAGGGCGCCAGCATCGCCGTCGACAAGAAGGTCCTCCAGCCCGAGCTCGACAAGTTCCAGAAGCAGACCGGCATCAAGGTGAAGCTGGAGGTCGTGCCCTGGTCCGACCTGCTGAACCGGATCCTCACCGCGACCACCTCCGGGCAGGGCCCCGACGTCCTGAACATCGGCAACACCTGGAGCGCCTCCCTGCAGGCGACCGGCGCACTGCTGCCGTGGGACGCCAAGAACTTCGCGAAGATCGGCGGCAAGGACCGCTTCGTCGACTCCGCGCTCGGCTCGACCGGCGCCGAGGGCAAGGACCCGGCCGCCGTACCGCTGTACTCGATGGCCTACGCCCTCTACTACAACAAGCAGATCTTCGCCGACGCCGGCATCACCAAGCCCCCGGCCACCTGGGACGAGCTCATAGCCGACGGCAAGAAGATCAAGGCGAAGGGCAAGTCCCCGCTGGGCGCGGAGGGTTCGAACCTCTCGGAGAACATCCACCACGTCTTCGTCTTCGCCAAGCAGCACGGCGCCGACTTCTTCACCGCCGACGGCAAGGCCGACTTCACCAGCGACAACGTGGTGGCCGCGGTCAAGCAGTACGTCGACCTGATGGCCAAGGACAAGGTCATCCCCACCGGCGACGCCGAGTACGCGCAGAACCAGTCGGTCAGCGACTTCGCCAAGGGCAAGCAGGCGATGCTGCTGTGGCAGTCGGCGTCCGCCAACCTCAAGTCCCAGGGCATGAGCGAGAGTTCGTACGGCATCGCGCCCGTGCCCGTGCAGTCCGGCACCCCCGGCACCGGCACCCAGGTCAACTCGATGGTCGCGGGCATCAACCTCGCCGTCTTCAAGAACACCGACAACCTCGACGGCGCCACCAAGTTCGTGAAGTTCATGACGAGCGACGCCGAGCAGAAGATCCTCAACACCGCCTACAGCTCCATCCCGCCGGTCAAGGCCGCGCAGGAGGACGCCGCGTTCAACACCGCGTCCAACGCCGTGCTCAAGCAGACCCTGGCGACGAGCGCCGCCGCGCTGCCGCAGGTCGCGGACGAGTCGCAGTTCGAGACGGCGGTCGGTACGGCGGTGAAGAACCTGTTCGCCGACGCGGCCGCCGGACGCGCGGTCACCACCGACTCCGTCAAGAGCGCGCTGGAGAAGGCCCAGCAGCAGATGCCGGCGAAGTGAGCACGATGACGACGACCGCGCCGGCGGAGGCCGCGGTGCAGCAGAGCTCTCCCGGGACGGCGGAGAAAGCGCCCCGCCGCCGCCCCGGGAGGATCCGCCGCATCGGACTGCCGTATCTGCTCCTGCTGCCCGCCCTGCTCCTCGAACTCCTGGTCCACCTGGTGCCGATGGTGATCGGCATCGTGATGAGCTTCAAGGAACTCACCCAGTTCTACATCCGCGACTGGGGCACCGCGCCCTGGTCCGGCTTCGACAACTACAAGGTGTCGGTGGACTTCGACGCCCCCGTGGGCGAGGCGCTGCTCCACTCCTTCTTCGTCACCGTCGCCTTCACCCTGCTGTCGGTCGGCCTGTGCTGGCTGATCGGCACGACGGCCGCGATCTACATGCAGGACACCTTCCGCGGCCGCGGTCTGCTGCGCGCCCTGTTCCTGGTGCCGTACGCGCTGCCGGTCTACGCCGCCGTCATCACCTGGGTGTTCATGTTCCAGCACGACAACGGCCTGGTGAACCACGTCCTGCACGACCAGCTGCACCTCACCGACAAGCCGTCCTTCTGGCTGATCGGCGACAACAGCTTCTACGCCCTGCTGACCGTGTCGGTGTGGAAGGGCTGGCCGTTCGCCTTCCTCATCGTCATGGCGGGCCTCCAGAACATCCCGGGCGAACTGTACGAAGCCGCCGCGCTGGACGGCGCCGGCATGTGGCAGCAGATCCGCCGCATCACCCTGCCGTCCCTGCGCCCGGTCAACCAGGTGCTGGTCCTCGTCCTGTTCCTGTGGACCTTCAACGACTTCAACACGCCGTACGTCCTGTTCGGCAAGGCCGCCCCCGAGGCCGCCGACCTCATCTCCGTCCACATCTACCAGGCGTCCTTCGTCACCTGGAACTTCGGCACCGGATCCGCGATGTCCGTGCTCCTGCTGCTGTTCCTGCTCGTCGTGACGGGCGTGTACCTGGCGCTCACCTCACGCGGACGGAGGGCCGCAGATGGCTAAGTCCCCGATGGCGCCGCCGAGTTCGTTCCTCTGGTCCCGGCGCGTCTTCCTCACCCTGCTCACCGGTTTCGTCCTGATCCCGGTGTACGTCATGGTCTCCAGCTCGCTGAAACCGCTGGCCGACGTGACCGGCGAATTCCGCTGGCTGCCGAGCGGGCTGACGATCCGTCCGTACATCGACATCTGGTCCACCGTCCCGCTCGCGAAGTACTTCGTGAACTCGCTGATCGTGTCGGTCGCGGCCACCGTCTGCTCGGTGGTGGTCGCGGTCTTCGCCGCGTACGCGGTCAGCCGCTACACCTTCCGCGGCAAGCGCGTCTTCACGGTCACCGTGCTGTCCACGCAGATGTTCCCGGGCATCCTCTTCCTGCTCCCGCTGTTCCTCCTCTACGTCAACATCGGTAACGCCACCGGCATCGCCCTGTTCGGCTCGCGCGGCGGCCTGATCCTGACGTATCTCACCTTCTCCCTCCCCTTCTCGATCTGGATGCTGATCGGGTACTTCGACTCCGTGCCGCGCGACCTGGACGAGGCGGCACTGGTGGACGGCTGCGGCCCGCTCGGCGCGCTGTTCCGCGTCGTCGTCCCGGCCGCGATCCCCGGCATCGTCGCGGTCGCCGTCTACGCCTTCATGACCGCCTGGGGCGAGGTGCTCTTCGCCTCCGTCATGACCAACGACACCACCCGCACCCTCGCCGTCGGCCTCCAGGGCTACTCGACCCTCAACGACGTGTACTGGAACCAGATCATGGCCGCCTCGCTGGTCGTCAGCGTGCCCGTGGTGGCCGGCTTCCTGCTGCTCCAGCGCTATCTCGTCGCCGGGCTGACGGCGGGCGCCGTCAAATGACCGACCCCCGGCATCCCGTGACCAACTCCCCGCACTCCGAAGGGACTTCCGTGTCCGACCGCATCGACCTCGCCGCCTTCCCGCCCGACTTCCTGTGGGGCACGGCCACAGCGGCGTACCAGATCGAGGGAGCCGTCGCCGAGGACGGCCGCTCCCCGTCGATCTGGGACACCTTCTCGCACACGCCCGGCAAGGTCGCGGGCAACGACAACGGGGACGTGGCCTGCGACCACTACCACCGCTGGCGCGAGGACATCGGCCTGATGCGTCAACTCGGCACCAACGCCTACCGGTTGTCGATCGCCTGGCCCCGGGTCGTGCCGGGCGGCACCGGCCGGGTCAACCCCAGGGGCCTCGCCTTCTACGACGAGTTGATCGACGGGCTGCTGGAGGCGGACATCACCCCGTCCGTCACCCTCTACCACTGGGACCTGCCCCAGGTGCTCCAGGACCGCGGCGGCTGGCCCGAGCGGGACACCGCCCTCGCCTTCGCCGAGTACGCCTCGGTCGTCGCCGAACGCCTCGGCGACCGCGTCTCCCTCTGGGCCACCCTCAACGAACCCCTCTGCTCGGCCTGGATCGGCCACCTGGAAGGCCGGATGGCACCCGGCCTCACCGATCTCACCGCCGCGGTCCGGGCCTCGTACCACCTGCTCCTCGGCCACGGCCTCGCCGCCCGGGCGATCCGCGCCGCCGCGCCGAACGCCGAGGTCGGCCTCGTCACCAACCTCTCCACCGTGCACGCCGCGACCGACCGCGAGGAGGACGTCCGGGCCGCCCGCCGGATGGACGGCCACGTCAACCGCTGGTGGCTGGACCCCGTCCACGGCCGCGGCTTCCCGGCCGACATGCGCGAGGTGTACGGCGTCGAACTCCCCGAGCGGGAAGGCGACTTGGCGACCATCGCCACGCCCCTCGACTGGCTCGGCCTGAACTACTACATGCCGGCCACGGTCGCCGACGACCCCTCCGCCCCCGCGCCCCGTGTCCGCTCGGTCCGCCGCCTGGGCGTCCCGCGCACCGGCATGGACTGGGAGATCGACGCGAGCGGCATCGAGACGCTCCTGCTCCGCCTCACCGAGGAGTACGGCGCCCGCCGCCTGTACGTCACCGAGAACGGTTCCGCCTACCCGGACGTCGTACGCCCCGACGGAACCGTCGACGACCCCGAACGCCAGCGGTACCTCATCGACCACCTCGCCGCCTGCGCCTCGGCCGCCCGCAAGGGCGCCCCGCTGGCCGGCTACTTCGCCTGGTCGCTGCTGGACAACTTCGAGTGGGCGTACGGCTACGACAAGCGCTTCGGCCTGGTCCACGTGGACTACCGGACCCAGAAGCGCACGATCAAGGGAACCGGGCACCGGTACGCGGACATCGTACGGACGCACCGCGGACGGGCCCGGAACGCGGCCTGAGCGGGCTAGCAGTCCCTGAACTCCGGTGACTGGTTCAGGATCTGCGAGCGCTGGGAGGTGAAGCGCTTGTATGTTTCGCCGTTTCGCGCGCCCGGGCGGAACGTCGCCACCCTGTGGCAGTTCTGGAAGGCCAGTTCCACTCCGAAGTGGCGTTCCAGGCTGCCGCGGATGGCGTCGCTCGCGAGGGCGCGGAGGAGCTGGCCGCGTTCCTGTTCCGATGGGGGAGGGGTCTGGTTGTCGGTGAACTCGGCCTTGCCGTCCTTGAGTTCGCCGGCCAGGGAGGCGATCAGGTCGTAGGCGTAGGGGAGGGACGTGCGGACGGTGTCCACGAAGTCCTCCTCGCGGATGTCACCGGACTCGGCTTCGGCGAGGAGCTTCGGGGAGACGTCGAGAGACATTAAAGGGGTGTCCGTTCTAATCGTTGCTGTATGTGACTCATGGGGGTAGGTCAGTCGAGGGCCGTCGGGTCCGGTACGAAGTCCGGGTCCACCTGGGCCGCCAGGTCGGCGCCCGTAGCCTTGTCCCCCCAGGCGCGGGCGTTGCGCAGGTGGAACTCGACGGCGTGGCGCTGGAGGCCGGCCCAGTCCTTGGGGTGGGCGTCGGCCGCTTCGCGCAGGACGTTCAGGGCGTGGTGGTTGTGGGGCTCCAACTCGCCCTCTGCTCGGCCCTGTTCGGCCGCCCGCACCCAGGGTGAGTGGACCAGGTGGGTCAGGAGATCGTCACCCACCTGCTCCTTGAGGAACAGGAGGTCGTCCTCGCCGCTCACCTTGTTGCCGACGACCGCGATCCGGATGCCGAACTCCCGTGCGTGGTCGCGGTACTGGCGGTAGACCGAGACGCCCTTGCGAGTGGGCTCGGCCACCAGGAAGGTGATGTCGAAGCGGGTGAACAGGCCCGACGCGAAGGCGTCCGCGCCCGCCGTCATGTCGACGACGACGTACTCGCCGGGACCGTCCAGCAGATGGCCGAGGTAGAGCTCCACCGCGCCGAGCTTGGAGTGGTAGCAGGCGACGCCCAGATCGCTCTCGTCGAACTCGCCCGTCACCATCAGCGGTACCCCGCCCGCGCGCCGGACGTGCCGGGCGTGGATCTCGTCGTCCCCGAGCAGGCGCAGCAGGCGTGAGCCGCGGCCCGGCGGAGTCGTCTTGATCATGGATTCGGCGGAGGGGATCCGGGGATTCGTACCGCGCAGGTACTCCTTGACGGCGGGCAGGTGCGCACCCAGCGGCGGCGCGGCCGGAGTTTCGCCCTCGTGGCCCAGCGCCTCGGCCAGGTGCTGGTTGATGTCGCCGTCGATGGCGAGTACCGGCGCGCCGGAGCGGGCCAGATGACGGGAGAAGAGCGCCGACAGCGTGGTCTTGCCGCTGCCGCCCTTGCCGACGAACGCGACCCGCATTACCGGGCCCGGGCCGGGCTCGTTTTGAAAATGAATGTCATGTCGCTAGGTTTTAGGCAGCTTCCCCCTCTCTGTCAAATCGAGGATTCTTAATGCATATGATGTGCAAGTGCTTGAGTACTGCATCAGGGCGGCGGGCCCGGACGACCTCGACGGTGCGCGAGCCGTGATGCTCGACACCGTCTACCGCGACTTCGGCACCGGCTACGTACCGCACTGGCACGGCGACATCGTCGACCCGGCCGCCGCCTACCTCGCCCCGGCCCGCCACACCCTCCTCGTCGCCCTCGACCCGGAGGACGGAGCCGTCGTCGCCACCGGCGCCCTCGACTCCCGCGGCCCCGCCCACCCGCCGAACCCCCGGTGCGTCGCCGAGCGCTTCCCCTCCGGCGAGACCGCCCAACTGCGCCGGATCTACGTCCGCCCCGAGCACCGCCGCCGCGGTCTCGCCCGGCGCCTGGTCGCCGAACTGCTCGCCTTCGCCGCCGCGGACGGCGGCTACCGCGCCGTCTATCTGCACACCGACCCGGCCGTCGAGGGCGCCGAACCCTTCTGGCGGTCGCTCGGCAAGGTTGTGCTCGACGAGCGCGAGGAGCCCGCGGGCGGGCAGGGAATCATCCACTTCGAGATACCGATGGGCCGATAGCCGCCGTGCACCGACTGAGACTGCTCCTCGCCCTCCTGCTCGCCCCGGCCCTGACCGGCTGCTTCGCCTCCGGTGGCGCCGAAGGCTCGTCCGGTGACGCGAAGTCCGGTTCGCGGCTGCGGGTCGCGCTGGCCTTCCCGCCCGCCGAGAACCTCTCCCCGTACGGCGCCGACGCCACGATCCTCAGCCGCCTCGGCGTCACCGAGAGCCTCACCGCCCTGGACGCCAACGGCGCCGCCGCCCCCGCGCTCGCCTCCTCCTGGCGCCAAGTGGACGATCGCACCTGGCTGTTCACCCTCCGCGAGGCCACCTTCCAGGACGGCACCGAGGTCACCCCGGCCGCGGTCGCCGCCTCCCTCACCCACGCCACCGAGGCCAGTCCGGCCCCGGCCGCCCTCTCCGGCGTCACCCTGCAGGCGAAGGCCGACGGCAGCACGGGCGTACGGATCACGACCGCCAACCCCGACCCCGTACTCCCGCTGCGCCTGTCCAGCCCGAGCCTCGCGATCCTCGCCGAGAAGGGTTACGACGAGAAGGGCGCCGCCGACCCCGTCGGCACCGCCACCGGCCCCTTCGAGATCACCGAGGTCACCGGCACCACCTCCGCGACCCTCGACCGCTACGACGACTACTGGGGCGGCCGTGCCCAGTCGGCGGGCGTGGACGTGAAGTTCATCGCCGACGGCGCCGCCCGCGCCGCCGCCCTGCGCACCGGCCAGACCGACCTCGCCGAGGCGATCCCGGTCGCGCAGGCCGCCTCCCTCGACAAGGCCACCCGCAGGGAGACAGCCACCACCCGCACCACCAGCCTCCTCCTCAACGCCGGGAAGGGCCCCTTCGCGGACCCGGGGCTACGGGCCGCCGCACGTCGGGCCGTCGACACCTCCGCCCTCGCCGACGGCGTCTACGAAGGACACGCGGACGCCGGCGCGGGCATCTACGGACCCGCAGTCACCTGGGCCGAGGGCAAGCGGAAGCAGCCTGCCGGGCGAGCCCGGGCGACGGCACCGGACGGCACGAAGGTCACCCTGGCGACGTACGACAACCGGCCCGAACTCCCGGAAGTCGCCCAGGTGTTGAAGCAGCAGCTGGAGAAGGCCGGATTCGTGGTCCGGCTGGAGGTGCGCGAGTACTCGCGGCTGGAGAGCGACGCGCTGGCCGGGAAGTTCGACGCCCTTGTCCTCGCCCGCAACACCCTGGTCGACACCGGCGATCCCGTCGCCGTACTCGCCAGCGACTTCTCCTGCGACGGCGGCTACAACCTGGCGCAGCTGTGCGACAGGGTCGTCGATCGCGCGGTTGCCGGGGCCGAGGGTGTTGCCGACACCGCGAAGCGGCAGGACGCGGTCATGGCGGCCGAGGCGGCGATCCTCGGCACCGACGCCGTCGTACCGCTGGTCCACCAGCGCGTCATCACCGGCGTCGGCACCTCGGTGCGCGGCGCACTGCTCGACCCGTACGAGCGCACCCTCCTCTCCACCGGCACCCGGCGCTGACGCATGCGGCACCAACTCACCCCGCTCCTGTGGCGGTCGGGCCTGACCGTCGCCCTCGTCTGCGGCATCGGCCTGCTGCCCTGGCTCTCACGCACCGACCCGGCGCTCACCGTGCTCAAGGCACGCTCGGCCGAACGGGATCCGACCCCCGAGGTGTTGGCCGACATCCGGGACCGACTCGACCTGGACGACGGCCCATGGCGACTGCTCGGACACTGGGCGGGCGGGCTGTGGCGCGGTGACGCGGGCCGGTCGTGGATCTCCGGTGCCGAGGTGACGCCCGCCGTTCTCCAGGCACTCGGGGTCTCCCTGCTGCTGATGGCGGTGGCGCTCGCGGTCGCCGCCGTCACCGCCGGGCTCGTGTGCGCCCGCACGCTCTACCGGCAGGGGCGCCGGGGACGCGCGGGCGGCGGCTCCGCCGTGCTCGCCGCGCTGCCCGAGTTCCTCACCGCGTCCGTGCTGGCCACGGTCGTCGGAGTGCAGCTCGGCTGGCTGCCGGCCCTCGGTTGGTACGGGCCCCGCTGGACGGTACTGCCCGCGCTCGCCCTCGGCCTGCCCGCCGGGGCCGTGCTCGGGCGGCTCCTCGACGACCTGCTGCCCGGCGCGTTCGCGGAATCCTGGGCGCGGGCCGCGGCGGCACGCGGACTGCCCCGCCGTATCATCGCCCGCCAGGCGGTACGCCGTTGCGTGCCCGCGCTGCTCCCCAACACCGGCCTGTTCGTGGTCGGGCTGACCGGCGGCTCGGTGGCCGTCGAGCAGATCTTCGACATCCCCGGCCTCGGCCGCACCACCCTTCAGGCCGCCCTCGCCCAGGACCTCCCCGTCCTCCAGGCCGGCACCCTCGCCCTCGTCCTCCTCGCCGCGGCGGCGACCGGCGCCTCCCGCCTCGCCGCCCGCCTGCTGATCGGCCCGGCCCTGCGCGACGGAGCCCTGCCGTCCCTGCACCGCCCGACCCCACCGGCCCGCGCCATCCAGCCCTTCCTCCACGGCGCTGTCCTGCTCGCCGTCGTGGCTCTCGGCCTGCCCCGCGACCCGCTGGCGCTGAACACGCGCGAGCGACTGCGATCCCCTTCCTGGGCGCACCCGTTCGGCACGGACGCCCTCGGCCGGGACGTCCTCGCCCGGGTCGCCCACGGCGCCCTCGACACCCTCCTGCTCGCCCTCGCGATCAGTGCCGTGGCCCTGCTCGCCGGGGTACTGCTCGGGCTGCTGCCGCGCCTGTCCGGGCCGTTGGTCGACACGGTCAACGCCGTGCCGCCGGTCCTCGGCGCGCTCCTCGTCACGGCCGTCGCGGGCGGCGGGCCGGTGACGCCCGCGCTGGCCGTGTCGCTCGTGGCGTGGGCGCCGCTGGCCACGCACACCTCGGCGCTGCTGCGGCAGGAACGGGCCGCGCTGCACGTGACCGCCACCCGGGGCCTGGGCGCGGGGCGTTGGTACGTCCTCCGGCACGAACTCCTCCCCGCCGTCCTCCCGCCCGTCACCCGCCACGCCCTGCTCCGCCTGCCCGGCATCGCCCTCGCGCTCGCCTCGCTGGCCTTCCTCGGACTGGGCGCGCAGCCGCCGTCCCCGGAGTGGGGCCTGCTCCTCGCCGAGAACCAGCCCTACGCCGAGCGCGCGCCCTGGGCGGTCCTGGCACCGGCGGCCGTACTCGCCCTGCTGGGGGCGCTGGCGGTGAGCGCGGCGGGCGGGGTACGGCGGCGGCCGAGGCATCGTACGGTCGAAGCACCTGTCGAACGGCCCGCTCGGGTAAGGGAGTTGGTGGGAGCGGAATGACCGCTCCACAGCCGACGCGTCTACGCAGGACGTCCGGGAGGGTCCGCCTCACGCCGCTGCTGCGACTCCTGATCCTCACTCAACTCGCCTTCAACATCGGCTTCTTCGCCGTGCTGCCCTTCCTGTCGGAGCATCTGGGGCAGACGGTGGGGATGGCGGGGTGGCTGGTGGGGTTCGTGCTGGGGCTGCGGACCTTCAGCCAGCAGGGGCTGTTCGTGGTGGGCGGGGCGCTGGCCGACCGGTACGGGGTTCGGCCGGTGGTGCTGGCGGGGTGCGTGCTGCGGATCGCCGGGTTCGCGTGGCTGGGGTATGCGGAGGCGGCCTGGGCGGTGATCGGGTCGGTGCTGCTGATCGGGTTCGCGGCGGCGCTGTTCTCGCCGGCCGTGGAGTCCGAAGTCGCGCGGCAGGCCGTGGAGTCGGAGGCGGCGGGTGGGGGATCGCGGACGCGGGTGCTGGCGTTGTTCACGGTGGCGGGGCAGGCCGGGGCGTTCGTGGGGCCGTTGCTGGGGGCGCTGCTGCTGGAGCTGGATTTCCGCGCGGTGTGCCTGGCAGGGGCGGGGATCTTCGGACTGGTCCTGGCGGGGCACGCATGGCTGCTGCCGCAGCGCATACCGGGCCGGACGCGGACCCGGATGAGAGGCGGCCTCGGCCCGCTCCTCCGCAACCGGCGCTTCCTGGCGCTGTGTTGTGCGTACGGCGCCTGTCTGCTCGCCTACAACCAGCTGTACCTATTGCTGCCGACGGAGGTGGAGCGGGCGGCGGGTTCGCAGGCGCCGGTGGCGTGGCTGTTCGCGCTGTCGTCGCTGCTGGTGGTGGGGGCGCAGTTGCCGGTGACGCGGTGGGCCGGAGTGCGGCTGACGCTGCGGCGGTCGATGCGGCTGGGCCTGCTGCTGATCGCGGTCGGCTTCACGACGGTGGGCCTGGCCCGCCCGGCCGACTGGACGGGCACACCGGGCCTCCTCCCGTCCGCCGCCTTCGTCACCCTGCTCACGCTGGGCCAGATGCTGGTCACCCCGGTCGCCCGCGCGTGGGTCCCCGAACTGGCGGAGGAGGGCCGCATCGGCCTCTACACGGGCGCGCTGTTCTCGCTGTCCGGCCTGACAGTCCTGGCATGCACCTCGG
Source organism: Streptomyces cylindrosporus (assembly GCF_022698165.1). GTDB lineage: Bacteria > Actinomycetota > Actinomycetes > Streptomycetales > Streptomycetaceae > Streptomyces > Streptomyces cylindrosporus. The sequence continues at coordinate 586,016 of NZ_JALDAY010000002.1, read as the reverse complement.
CGACGGGCCTCCTCCTCGACAGCGGCCTCCCACCGACGGTCCCGTGGCTGGCCCTGGCTGCCGTACCGGCCGCGGCGATGGTGCTGGTGCCCCGCGGCTAGTCTCACCGCCATGAAGATCGAGACGGAAATCGCCCGGGAACCGACCCAGGAACTCGTGGATGCCTTCGCCCGGTTGCTGCCCCAGCTCTCCCGAACGGCGAGCCCCCTCGACGCCGAGGCCGTCGGCCGGATCCTCTCCAGCGACGCGAACACGGTCCTCGTGGCCAGGGCCGACGGGCGAATCGCCGGCACCCTGACCCTGGTCACCTTCCCGCTGCCGTCCGGCCTGCGCGCCCGCATCGAGGACGTCGTCGTGGACGAATCGGCCCGAGGCCACGGAATCGCCGCCCTGCTGATGCAGGAGGCCCTGAAGATCGCCCGCGATGCAGGCGCCCGAACCATCGACCTGACCTCCCGCCCGGACCGCGCGGCGGCGAACAGGTTGTACGAGCGGCTTGGATTCCGGGTGCGGGGGTCGAGCGTGTACCGGATGCCGTTGGACCACTGACGGGGTCTCGGCCGACCAGCGATCTGGTGAGCCTCTTGCGGGAGGCCGACGGCATTGTGGGGCGCTACGGGGTGGACGTCCTCTGGCCCCTGGAGCGGATCGTCGAGGACAACCTTCGGTTCCGGTCGGACCCTGGCTTCGCCACCCTGTACATGCCGTCGGGGCCGCTGCTCTTCTTCGGCGACAACGGTGGCGGCGACCAGTTCGCCTTCGTCACGACGCGATCGGCTCGCGTTCCGCCTCCCGGTGCAGCATCTCCTCCACCTCGCCCTCCTGGACCCTCGACGTGCGGTACAGCCAGTGGATGTCTCGGCCGAAGGACCAGGTCAGGGTCGTGAGGGCGAGGGCTGTCACGGTGAAGGTCGCGATGTGGGGGAGGTAGCCCGAGGCCGCGAGGAGGAGACAGATGCCCTGCATCGCCGCCACCGTCTTGCGGGCCGTGCTCGGGAAGAGCGGGGCGTTCAGCCAGGGGTAGGCGCGGGCCGCCGCCACGAACGCGTAGCGCATCGCGCCGATCAGCAACACCCAGGGGCCCAGCCGCATCGAGACGTACACGCTCAGGACCAGGATCAGGAACGCGTCGACCTCCATGTCGAAGCGCGCGCCGAGCGGGGTGGAGGTGCCCGTCGCCCGGGCCACCTTGCCGTCGACGCCGTCCAGGATCAGGGCCACCGCCGTCAGGCCGACGAAGAGCGTCACCGGGGGTGAGCTTTCGAAGGAGTCCGCCACCAGGGCCGTCACACCGCCCACCAGCGTCGCCCGGCCGAGCGTGACCCGGTTCGCCGGGCCGAAGGAGCGCACGCGCGAGCGGTGCAGTGCCGTCGACAGCACCGCCCAGCTGGCGACGGCGAAGGCGAGGCCGGTGAGCCAGCCCGCCGGCCCCATGCCGATCGCCGTACCGAGCAGGGCAAGCAACAGGATCTGCAGACCCGCTCCCACAGCGGTCTCCTGCTGGACCAGCCTTGCGTCGTAAGTGTTGTTCAGGGCCACCGCACACCCTCCGGCCATGTGACAGAGTCGATCAACGCCGCGTACTGTGCGCGGCCTGTGCACACCTCGGTACGTGAACCACTTCCCGATCGTTCAGGAGGACGCCGATGAACCGCACCGCACGCGCGTTCTGGCTACGCCAACCGGGTGAAGGTGAGATTCGGGACGTAGACCTGCCGGAACCCACGGAGAGTGACGTTCTGGTGCGCTCGTTGTTCTCCGGAGTGAGCCGGGGGACCGAAACGCTCGTGTTCCGCGGCGGCGTTCCCGAGAGCCAGCGCGCGGCCATGCGCGCACCCTTCCAGGAGGGCGAGTTCCCCGCTCCCGTGAAGTACGGCTACCTGAGCGTGGGCGTGGTGGAGGAGGGGCCGGAGGAGCTGGTGGGGCGCACGGTTTTCTGCCTCCATCCGCATCAGACGCGATACGTCGTCCCCGCCACCGCCGTCACCCTCGTACCGGACACCGTGCCCGCCGAGCGCGCCGTCCTGGCCGGCACCGTGGAGACCGCCGTCAACGCCCTCTGGGATGCCGCGCCCCTGGTCGGCGACCGCATCGCCGTGGTGGGCGGCGGCATGGTCGGCTGCTCGGTGGCCGCCCTGCTGGCGCGCTTCCCGGGTGTACGGGTGCAGCTCGTCGACGCCGACCCCGCCCGCGCCAAGGTCGCCCAGGCCCTCGGCGTCGACTTCGCCCTGCCCGCCGACGCGCTCGGCGGACGCGACCTCGTGGTGCACGCGAGCGCGACCGAGCAGGGCCTCGCCCGGTCGCTGGAGCTGCTGCGGGACGAGGGGACCGTCCTGGAGCTGAGCTGGTACGGCGACCGCAGGGTCTCCCTCCCGCTCGGCGAGGACTTCCACTCCCGCCGGCTCGTCGTCCGCAGCAGCCAGGTCGGCACCGTCGCCCCCGCCCGCCGCTCCAGCCGTACCTACGCCGACCGGCTCGCCCTCGCCCTCGACCTGCTCGCCGACCCCGTGCTGGACGCCCTCGTCACCGGTGAATCCGCCTTCGAGGAGCTCCCGGACGTCATGCCGCGCCTGGCCGCCGGGGAGATCCCGGCCCTGTGCCACCGGGTCCGGTACGCGGACACAGCCTGACGAGTCGTTCAATCCGGGACGACCTTCGGGCTTGCAAGACCGCCTGACCTGAGAAAAGAGTGAGAGGCGGCTGAACGCGGGGAAGCGAAGAGCCGTACTACACGGCATCCCCCGGCAGGGATCAGCCGGGGGACCAGACGCGCCGCACCTGGAGGGTCGTCCGTTGTTCAGTGTCACCGTCCGCGATCACATCATGATCGCCCACAGCTTCCGCGGGGAGGTCTTCGGACCCGCGCAGCGCCTGCACGGAGCCACGTTCCTCGTGGACGCGACGTTCCGGCGCGAGCAGCTGGACGACGACAACATCGTCGTCGACATCGGACTGGCCACCCAGGAACTCGGCGCCGTGGTGAGCGAGCTGAACTACAGAAACCTCGACGACGAGCCCGAGTTCTCCGGCGTCAACACCTCGACGGAGTTCCTGGCCAAGGTGATCGCCGACCGGCTCGCCCAGCGCATCGAGAAGGGCGCGCTCGGCGAGGGCGCCAAGGGCATCGCCGGGATCACCGTCACGCTCCACGAGTCGCACATCGCCTGGGCGAGTTACGAGCGTGCCCTGTGACCGACGTGACCCTGGAGAAGACGGCGCAGCCCGCGCTCGGCTATGTGCCGGCGCAGAGTTCCGTCCTGAAGAACGCCGAGATCCTCCCCATGTCCCTGCGCTCCGTGCACTTCGTCCTGCCGGGCGGCGTCGACGACCCGGCCGCGCCGAGCGGCGGCAACGCCTATGACCGGCGCGTGAGTCTGGACCTCCCCGGCTTCGGCTGGCAGGTCCACAAGCACGCCGTCGACGGCGGCTGGCCCCGGCCCGACGCCGCGGCCCGCGCCGAACTCGCCCGCACCCTGCGGGAGTTGCCGGACGGCACCGTCGTCATGATGGACGGCCTCGTCGCGTGCGGGGTGCCGGAGATCGTCGTCCCGGAGACCGAGCGGCTGAACCTCGCCGTCCTCGTCCACCTCCCGCTCGGCGACGAGACCGGCCTGGAGCCCGCGGTGGCCGCCGAGTTGGACGCCAAGGAGCGTGCCGTACTGCGGGCCGTGCCCGCCGTGATCGCCACCAGCGACTGGGCGGTACGGCGGCTGGTCTCGCACCACGGCCTGGCCCCCGAGCGGGTCCATGTCGCCGCCCCCGGCGCCGACATCGCGCCCCTCGCCTCCGGCACCGACGGCGTCTCCCGGCTGCTGTGCGTGGCCGCGGTGACCCCGCGCAAGGGCCAGCACCGGCTGGTGCAGGCACTGGCCGCGGCGGCCGACCTGCCGTGGCACTGCGTGTGCGTCGGCGGGCTCACCCAGGACCCCGAGTACGTCGGCCATCTGCGGGCGCTGATCAGGGAGTTCGGGCTTGAGGACCGCATCGAGCTGGCGGGCCCGCGGGCCGGCGCCGAGCTCGACGCCAGCTACCACACCGCCGACCTGATGGTCCTGACCTCGTACGCGGAGACGTACGGCATGGCGGTCACGGAGGCCCTCGCACGCGGCATCCCGGTGCTCGCGACCGACGTCGGCGGTCTGCCCGAGGCGGTCGGCCGCGCGCCCGACGGAGGCGTGCCCGGCATCCTCGTACCGCCGGAGGACCCCGCCGCTCTCGCCGCCGAACTGCGCGGCTGGTTCGGCGAGGCGGACGTACGACGCCGGCTGAAGGCCGCCGCCAGGGGCCGGCGGGCCGCCCTGGACGGCTGGGCGACCACGGCCCGCAGCCTCGCCGGAGTACTGGGCCGGCTGCCGAGCGAACCCAGGAGGGCGGCATGAACAGGACCAGCACCAAGGTCGGCGGGAAGATCCCGGCACAGCCGGGACCGAGGGAGACGAAGGTGGGATCCGTGGCAGCTGCCGCCCAGCAGGAAAGCGCGCCCGGGGCGACCCCGGGTTCCGTGATCCCCGGCGCCGGGCCCGCCCTGCGCCCCGGCGAGCGGGCCACCGTACGCCTGCGGGACACCGGGCCCGACGAGCCGCCGCGCTACGCGCCGGAGTGGCTGGAGCTGCGCGAGCCCGCCGACGCTGCCGCGCGGGCGCACGAACTGCTCGACCCGCTGCGGATCCGGCTCGCCAACCTGCCCGGCAAGGCCGGTCTGGTCATCCACGACCTCGGCTGCGGCACCGGCTCGATGGGCCGCTGGCTCGCGCCGCGCCTCGACGGCGCCCAGCACTGGATCCTGCACGACCGCGACCCCTACCTGCTGCACTTCGCGGCGGTCGCCTCCCCGCGCTCGGCCGCCGACGGCAGCCGGGTCAGCGTGGAGACCCGGCGCGGCGACGTCGCCCGGCTCACCCCGGACGCCCTCGCCGGCGCCTCCCTGGTGACCGCGTCCGCCCTCCTCGACGTCCTCAAGCGCGAGGAGATCGAGACGCTCGCCGCCGCCTGCACGGGCGCCGGCTGCCCGGCCCTGCTGACGCTCTCGGTGGCCGGGCGCGTCGAACTCACCCCGTCCGACCCGATGGACGCGGAGATCACCGAGGCGTTCAACGCCCACCAGCGCCGGGACGGACTGCTCGGTCCGGACGCGATCACCGTCGCCTGCGAGGCCTTCTCCGAGCGGGGCGCCACGGTACGGGTCAACCCGAGCGCCTGGCGACTCGGCCCCGGCGAGGCAGCGCTCACCGCACAGTGGCTGCGCGGCTGGGTCGGCGCGGCCGTCGAACAGCGCCCCGAGCTGAAGCAGCGCGCAGAACGGTATCTGCAGCAGCGCCTGGCGGCCTGCGAGGCGGGCGAGCTCCGCGTCACCGTCCACCACAGCGACCTACTGGCACTGTCCCGGCCGACGGGCGGGGCGTCATGAGCGTGGAGACGGTACGGGCACTCGTGCTACCGACGGACCGACGCGGGGCGACGGAGGCACGGAGGGGGGTGGATGTCGTGTCCGGGGCGCCGGCGGGGGGTGGTGTCGGTGCCGAGGCACGGGCCGCTCTGCCGGCGCGCGGTGCTGCCGAGGCCCGCGCCCCTCTTCCGATGCGGCCCACAGGCGAGGGGCGGGCCGAGGGTGAGGGCCGTTCCGTGGGTGTGCCCGATGGTGTCGCCTCCGTCGCCGTCGAGGTGTACGACGACGGCTTTGCCTGTCTTGCCGCGCGGGACGCCGCTCTGCTGGCGCGGGCCGATGTGCTGGCGGCGGCCGCGCCTTCCGGGCCCGCCGTCTCCGAGGCCCGTATCGGCGTGATCGTCTCCTCGGCCCGGCCCGAGCCGGCCACGGCGCGGACGCCGTGGTGGCGTTCAGTCCTCGCCCGGCTCAACTCCCGTGCCGTACGCACCCACTTCGGCACCGTCGCGGGCGTCGTCATCCTCGGCGCGCTGCTGTGGCACCTCGGCACCGGCGTCCTGCTGGACGGGCTGCGCGGCATCGACGCGACGACCCTGGTGGTGTCCCTGCTCATCGGCGTTGCGACCACGGTGCTCAGCGCCTGGCGCTGGGCGCTGGTGGCCCGGGGGCTGAAGATCCACCTGCCGCTCGGACCCGCCGTCGCCGACTACTACCGCGCGCTGTTCCTGAACGCCGCCCTGCCCGGCGGCGTCCTCGGCGACGTCCACCGCGCCGTCCGGCACGGGCAGAGCGCCGGCGACCTCGGCCGCGGAGTCCGCTCCGTCGTCCTCGAACGCGTCGCCGGACAGATCGCGTTGACCGTCGTGGGTACGGCGATGCTGCTCACCATGCCGTCACCGGTGCTCGGCGAGGTTCGCCACTTCGCACCCCTGGTGGGCCTCGCCGCCGTGGGAGCACTCGCCGTCGTCGTCGCGCTGCGCATGAACAAGGCGCCGTCCCGCCGCGGAACACGCCTGCGCTCGACGCTCGCCGAGGCACGCGAGGGCCTGCTGTCGCGCCGCAACTGGCCCGGCGTCACCATCTCCTCGCTGCTGATCCTGGCCGGCCACCTCGGCATGTTCGTGCTGGCCGCCAAGGTCGCCGGCTCCGGCGCCTCCGTCGCCGTCCTGCTGCCGCTGGCCGTCCTCGCCCTGGTCGCCATGGGACTGCCCCTGAACATCGGCGGGTTCGGCCCCAGGGAGGGCGTCACCGCCTGGGCGTTCGGCGCGGCCGGCCTCGGCGCGAGCAGCGGTGTGGCCGTCGCCGTGGTGTACGGAGTGCTGAGCTTCGTGGCCGCCCTGCCCGGCGCCGTCGTCCTCGTCGCCCGCTGGTACACCTCGCTGAAGGCGGGTTCCGGGGCGGCCCCGGAACCCGACGGCGCCTATGCGCGTCCTTCCTCGGAGGTCAGCAGCGAGAAAATCGCGCCGAAGGAATCCGCGAGGCTCGCCAGCAGTTCCTTGCCCTTTTCCGCGGAACCCAGCGAAGGGCGCCCGATGACACCCGAATCGGTATAGCCGGACATACCGAGGGTGAGCAGATGACGCCGGTCGTCCGCGACGAAATCGGAGGTCTCATAACCGGGGCGGAGAAATTCCGGATGAGCGTGCAGAAGGATGGAGGTCTCGATTTCTCCCGCGTGCATGTCGGTCAGCAGCGAGGTGGCCACCCCCGCCCGCTGCCGCGCCGCTTCCCAGTCCTCCGCGGCCGGGAACAGCGCCATGCGCTCGCCGCGGGCGGAGGATTCCTGGACGACGTTGCCCAGTACGTAGTTCCCGCCGTGCCCGTTGACCACCACCAGGGCCTCGACGCCGGAGCGGCGCAGCGACTGTGCAATGTCACATACCACCGAGTGAAGGGTCACCGAGGAGATGCTGACGGTCCCGGGCCAGGCCGCGTGCTCGTGCGAGCAGGAGATCGTCACCGGAGGGAGGAGGTGCACCGGGTACGCCGCGGCGATCTCCCGGGCCACGGCACAGGCGACCAGCGTGTCGGTCGCCAGCGGAAGAAACGGACCGTGTTGTTCGAAGCTCCCCACCGGAAGGACGGCGACCTGCGTTGAGACACCCGCCGCCCTGGTCCGTACCTCTTCCGTAGTGTCCGCCGGCACCAGTCCGTATGCCGCCGTACGCGCGCCCGAACCACTCATTTCTTCACGGCCTTTCGTCTCTGCTTAGGAATCGAATCATGACAGAAAAAATCGGCGTACTCGGCAAGAAGACCCCGCAGCGCACGGGCGTGGAACGGATAGTGAATGCACCGCTGCCCACGGTGTACGGGCAATTCCGGGCCGTGGGTTACCTGGATCACGACCGCGGCGATGAACAAGTGGCCCTGGTCCATGGCGAGATCGGCACCGACGACGTGCTGACCCGGCTGCATTCCGAGTGCCTGACCGGTGACGCGTTCGGCTCCCAGCACTGCGAGTGCGGCGACCAGCTGGCCGCCGCGTTGAAGGCCGTCGTCGCCGAAGGCAGCGGCATCGTCGTCTACTTGCGCGGTCACGAGGGCCGCGGCATCGGCCTGCTCGCCAAGCTGCGCGCGATGGCCCTGCAGGCGGAGGGCCTGGACACGGTCGAGGCCAACCTCGCGCTCGGCCTGCCGGTCGACGCCCGCGACTACGGCGTCGCCGCCGGGATGCTGCACGACCTCGGCGTGAAGTCCGTACGCCTGCTCTCCAACAACCCGCGCAAGCGCGAGGCGTTGGTGCGCCACGGCATCGAAGTTGCCGAGACCGTCCCGCTGTTGATCCCGCCGTGCGAGAGCAACATCACCTATCTGCGCACGAAGCGGGAACGGCTGGATCACGTCCTGCCGCACCTGGATGCGGTGGCACACCTGTCATCCTGACCGCGTGCAGACACAAGCCAGTGCCGTAGTCATCGGCGGTGGGGTGATGGGCACGAGCATCGCCTACCACCTCGCCGCCGCCGGTGTCCGGGACGTCGTACTCGTCGAGCGGGACGAACTGGCCTCCGGGTCCACGTCGAAGGCCGCGGGCGGGGTGCGGGCGCAGTTCTCCGACGAGCTGAACATCCACCTCGGGGCGCGCAGCCTGGAGGCCTTCGGGCGGTTCCAGGAGGAGATCGGGTACGACATCGGGCTGCACCGCGTCGGCTACCTCTTCCTCCTCTCCACGCCCGAGGAGGTCGCCTCCTTCGAGGAGAGCGTCCGGCTGCAGAACTCGCTCGGCGTGCCCAGCCGCATGATCACGCCGAAGGAGGCCCGCAAGCTCTCCCCGCTGATCAGCATCGACGGCCTGCTCGCCGCCGCCTACTCGCCCGACGACGGCCACTGCACCCCCGAGGCCGTCGTCCACGGCTACGCCTCCGCCGCCCGCGCGCTCGGCGTCCGCATCCTGCGGCACACCGAGGTCACCGGCATCGAACTGCACGGCAGCACGATCACCGCGGTGTCGACCACTCTCGGCCGGATCGCCACCGGCACGGTCATCTGCGCGGCCGGCCCCTGGTCGAGGGCGGTCGGCGCGATGGCCGGCGTGGAACTGCCGGTGGTGCCGCTGCGCCGCCAGATCGCCGTCACGGAACCGGTCAAGGGCCTGAGCGCCGACCTGCCCATGACCATCGACTTCACCACCAGCCTCTACTTCCACGCCGAGGGCCCCGGACTCCTGCTCGGCATGTCCGACCCGGGCGAGCGGCCGGGGTTCGCGACCGACCCCCACGACCGCTGGATCCCCGCCCTGTACGCGGCCATGGAGCGGCGCGCCCCCGCCCTGCTCGACCTGCGCCGCACCGGCGGCTGGGCGGGCCTGTACGAGATCACCCCGGACCACAACGCGCTGATCGGCGAGGCCCGTTCGGTCTCCCGCTTCCTCTACGCCACCGGCTTCTCCGGACACGGCTTCCTGCAGGGACCCGCCGTCGGCGAGGTCGTCCGCGACCTGTGCCTGGGCCGCGTACCCTTCGTGGACGTCAGCCCCTTGAGCGCCGACCGCTTCGCGGCCGACGCCCCCCGCCCGGAGGCCAACCTCGTATGACAGAGCTCCACTTGTGGCTGCGCCACGAGGACCGCAGGACCGAACGCCGCACGCCGATCGTGCCGTCCGACGCCCGGCGGCTCGTGGACAGCGGAGTGACGCTGACCGTGGAGGAGTCCCCGCAGCGGATCTTCCCCATCGAGGAGTACGAGGCGGCCGGCTGCCATGTCGCGACGGCCGGCTCCTGGGTGTCGGCGCCGCGGGACGCGGTGATCCTCGGCCTGAAGGAACTCCCGGACCAGCCGGGCGAACTGACGCACCGGCACATCTTCTTCGGCCACGCCTACAAGCGGCAGCCCGGCGCCGAGACGCTGCTGCGCCGGTTCGCGGCGGGCGGCGGCGCCCTCCTCGACCTGGAGTACCTGGTCGACGACCACGGCCGCCGCCTCGCCGCCTTCGGCTTCTGGGCCGGCTACCTGGGCGCCGCCCTGGCCGTGCTCCAGCAGCGGGGCAGGCTGGTCGCGCCGCTCACGCCCACCTCGAAGGAGGAGCTGGACGAACGGCTCCAACGGGCCGACGCCGACGAGGAGTTCACGGCCCTGGTGATCGGCGCCCTGGGGCGCAGCGGCCGTGGTGCGCGCCTCGCCTTCCAGGTGGCCGGTGTCGAGCCCACCTGCTGGGACCTCGCCGAGACCCGCGACCTGGACCGGCCCGCCCTGCTCGCGCACGACGTCATGGTGAACGCGGTCCTCGCCACCACCCCCGTCCCGCCCTTCCTGCGCGAACCGGACCTCGACGACCCGGCCCGCCGCCTGCGCACCCTGTGCGACGTCACCTGCGACGTCGGCTCGCCCCTCAACGTCCTCCCGGTCTACGACCGCACCACGGACTGGACGGACCCCGTGCGGCGTCTGCGCAAGGAACCCCCGCTCGACCTGATCGCGATCGACAATCTGCCCTCCCTCCTCCCGCGGGAGTCCAGCACCGACTTCTCGGCGGCCCTCGTCCTCCAGCTGCTGGAGTTCGGCACCGGCGGACCGTGGGGCCGCTGTCTGGACCGGTTCCACCAGGCCTGCCGTGAACTCGGCATCGCAGAAGGGGAGTTCCGCGATGCCTGAGCGCGTCCCGGCGAGCGGTACCGTCCACTGGATCGGCGCCGGACTGTCCACGGGCAGCGGTCTGGCCCGGCTGTGCGAGAGCGCCGACCGGGTACGGCTGTGGCACCGCACCGAGGAGCGCGCCGCGGGTTCCCTCGCCCGGCTGGGCCTCGTCGGCCGCGCCGAGCCCCGCGCCTACACCCTCCCCGCGCTCACCGCCGAACTCGCGCCCGGCGACGTCGTCGTGTCGATGCTGCCCGCGCCCGAACACGCCGGGATCCTCGCCGCCTGCGTCGCGGGCGGCGCCCACTTCGCCTGCTCCAGCTATGTCTCGGACGCCGTCCTGGAACAGGTGCCGCAGGCCGCCAAGTCCGGCCTGGTCGTGCTCACCGAGGCCGGGCTCGACCCGGGCATCGACCACCTCTTCGCCCACAGCCTGGTGGCCCGCGCCCGCGAGGCGATCGGCGACGGTACGGCGGCCTCGTACGGCTTCACCTCGTACTGCGGCGGCATCCCCGCCGTGCCGAACGACTTCAGGTACCGCTTCAGCTGGGCTCCCGCCGGAGTGCTGGGCGCCCTTCGCTCGCCCGCCCGTTACATCGAGGACGGCGCCGAGACGACGGCGGACCGTCCCTGGGAGGTCACCCGGCCGCACGTCCTCGACGGGGAGACCTTCGAGGTCTACCCGAACCGGGACAGCCTGCCCTTCGTCGAGCAGTACGAGCTGCCGGCCGCCTGGCAGGCCCGGTCGTTCGTGCGCGGCACCCTCCGGCTGGAGGGCTGGCTGCGGGCCTGGGACGCCGTGTTCGAGGAGCTGAAGGGCGGGGACGACGCCCGGATCGCCGCCCTGGCGAGGGAGTTGGCGGAGCGGTATCCGACGACGGACGCCGACCGCGACCGGGTCGTGCTCGCCGTCTCGCTCGACGTGCGCTCGCGGGAGGGCCGGAACTGGTCGGGCTCCTACCTCCTGGACCTGGTGGGCGACGCGGAGGAGAGCGCGATGGCCCGGCTGGTCTCCCGGCCGCTGGCCCTCGGCGTCGGGCACATCCTGGACGGTTCGCTGCCCGCGGGCCTGAACCGGGCCGCCGAGACGGCGGCCCGCTCCGAGGAGTGGCTCGGCGAACTGGCCCGCCAGGGCGTGGAGTTCACCCTTCGCACCGAGGGGTAGCGGCGCTTCAGCCGGTGACCGCCTCGTGCACCAGCCGCTTGAGGTCGGGGAAGAGCTTCAGCGAGGACCTGGGGCGGACCTGGGTCATGAACTGCACGGTCAGATCACGGCTCGGGTCCACCCAGAAGGTCGTCGTCGCCACCCCGCTCCAGCCGTACGTGCCCAGGCCCGTCGGCGCCTGGGTGCGCTCGGGGTCGATCACGACCGAGACGCCGAAGCCGAAGCCGACACCGTCGTTGCCGGGCTCGTCGTGGGCCGGGCGGGCGCCGAAGGAGCGCAGGTCGGCGTTGCCGGGCAGGTGGTTGCGGGTCATCAGGTCCACCGTCTCCGGGGCGAGCAGGCGGACGCCGTCGAGTTCGCCGCGGCGGCGCAGCAGCTCCATGAAGCGGTGCACGTCGTGCGCGGACGCCACCAGGCCGCCGCTGCCGGACAGGAAGCGGGGCCGTCCCCGCAGCGGCAGCCCCGGGATCGGCTCGATGCCGCCGGCGTCCGTCTCGCCGTACAACTCGCAAAGCCGCGTGGCCTGTTCGTCCGTGACGCAGAAGCCGGCGTCGGTCATGCCGAGCGGGCCGAGGACGCGCTCGGCGACGAACTCGTCGAGCGGCTGCCCGGAGACGACCTCGATCACCCGCCCGAGGACGTTGCTGGCCACCGAGTAGTTCCACTGCGTGCCCGGCTCGAACTGGAGCGGCAGGCTCGCGTACACGTCGACCGTCTCGGCCAGGTTCGAGCCCGGCACGACGGCCGACTCCAGGTTGGCCGCGCGGTAGAGGGCGTCGACGGGGTGCGAGTGGTAGAAGGCGAAGGTCAGTCCCGCGGTGTGGGTCAACAGGTGCCGGATCAGCGGAGCTTGGGCGGCCGGGCGGGTCACGACATCCGTGCCCGAGCCGCTCTCGTACACCTGCGGATCGGCGAAGGCGGGGAGGTGGCGGGCGACGGGGTCGTCGAGCGAGAGGCGGCCCTCCTCGACGAGTATCAGCGCGGCGACCGTGGTGACCGGCTTGGTCATGGAGTAGATCCGCCACAGAGTGTCGGGCTCGACGGGCAGACCGGCCGCGAGGTCGCGACGGCCGTGCGTCGTGAGGTGGGCGACGCGGCCGCCGCGGGCCACGGCCACCAGATAGCCGGGCAGGCGCCCCTCGTCGACGTAGTGCGCGAAGTGCTGGTCGAGGCGGTCCAGCGCCTTCACGTCCAGCCCGACCTCGCCCGGGTCCACCTCTTGCCGCAGCTGTGCCATCGCTCGCTCTCCTCCACTTGCACTGGTCGAGGCCCGCTCCGGTGAACACCCGCCGGACCGGCCTCGGCCCTCATCGTCGCGCAGGAACACGGGCCGGGTCCCCCTCTTGGCCGGTATTGATCGCTTGGGGCGAACGTTTCGGCAGCCGGGGCCCGGCCACCGCCGCGGCGGCCCCGGCCAGGGCGGCGAGCACGAGCAGCGGCAGCGCGTGACCGTGCCCCAGCCCCATGAGCGTGGTCGCCACGGCCACCCCCAGCACGGGCCCGACGTTCATCGCGGTCTGCTGCAGCCCGCCCGCGACCCCGGCCGACTCCACGGGCGCCTGCCGTACGACGACATGGGTGGCCGCGACCATCACCGTTCCGTATCCGGCCCCCAGCAGCGCGAACCCGGCGCACAGCGCGGGCGAGCCGGAGGCCCGCACCAGCACGAGGACCCCGGCCGCCAGGACGGCCATCGCTCCCACGGTGGTACGGCGGGCTCCGGCCCGGCGCAGCAGCACGGCGGCCCCGGGCGCGGCGGCGATGACCAGGGCGGCGAGCGGGAGGCCGAGCAGGGCCATGTGCAGGGGGTCGAAGCCGAGGGTGTCCTGCAACAGGAAGGTGGCGACGAAGAGGGTGCCCTGCAGCGTGGCGGAGGCGGCGACCAGGATGCCGAGCGAGGCGGCGACGGCGGGGGAGCGGACGACGTCCGACGGCAGCAGGGGCCAGGGGGTACGGCGCTCGTGGCGGACGAAGCCGGCACCGGCGACCGGGGCGATGAGCAGGGCGGCCCAGCCGGTGGGGGAGAGGCCGTCGGAGGGCAGCGTGACGAGGGCGTGGACGAGGGCGGCGAGGGAGAGGGCGAGGAGGGTGGCGCTGAGGGCGTTGAGGCGGGTGGTGGGGTGGGCTTTGGCGGGTGGTTGCCCGGTGGTGGGGTGGGTGGTGGCGGGTGGTTGCCCGGTGGTCGAGTGGGCGGTGACGGGTGGTTGCCCGGCGGTGTCGGTGGTGGGGAGTGGACGCTCGGCGGTGGTGTCGGCGGCGTCGGTGCGATGGGACGGCGGTTGCCCGGTGGCGCTGCCGAGGGTCTTGAGGCGGGCTTCTGGTCCGGCAGCGTGGGGCTGCTCGGCGGCGGTGTCGAACCGGGCGGTGCGCGGCTGTTCCGCGGCGGTGTCGGGTCGGCTCGGGAGCGGCTGCTGGGCGGAGGTGTCGGGTCGGCCGGTGCGCGGCTGCTGGGTGGCGATGTCAGGTCGGCCGGCCCACCGCCGTTCCGTGCCGACTCGGACGGCCAGCGCGAGGGTGCCGAACGCCGCCGCCGGTGCGACGTTGAGGAGGAAGACCGCTCGCCAGCCCGGCCCCGAGACGAGCGCCCCGCCCAGTACCGGTCCGGCCGCGGCCGCCACTCCGATCGCGCTCATGCGCAGGGCGATCGGCATCCGCAGCCGGTCCGGTGGGAACGCCGCCCGCAGCATGCCGAGCGTGGCCGGTTGCAGCAGCGCCCCGAACACACCCTGCGCGACCCGCAGTGCGATCACCCAGCCGATCCCGGGCGCGACCCCGATCCCCGCCGAGGCCGCCCCGAACCCCAACATCCCGACGCCGAAGACCCGTTGGTGCCCGTACCGGTCCCCGAGCCGCCCGGCGAACACCAACAGCCCCGCCACCGCGACGAGATACCCGGTGCTGGTCCACTGCACCTGTGCGAAGGACGCGCCCAGTTCCCGTTGCAGGGTGGGCTGCACGACGGTGAGGACCGTGCCGTCCAGGGCGACGATCATCGCTCCCGCGACGCTGCTCGCGAGGGTGAGAGCGCGGTGCGGGGTCATGCCTCGGCCCCCAGGTGCGCGTCGAGGGCCGAGCGCAGCAGCGGTACGAAGTCGTCGGCGCCGGTGGCCAGTTGGAGGCTCCCCCAGCCCCACAGCTGGGCGATGCCGTGCAGGTTCGCCCACAGCGCGCCCGCGACCAGCCGGGCGTCGACGTCGGGACGGGCCAGGGCGACCAGCTCCACCAGGCGGCCGAACAGCGGCAGGCTGGTGTCCCGGAGCCCCAAGTGACCGCTCTCCAGCAGATCGTGACGGAACATCAGCTCGTACATGCCGCGGTTGTCGAGCGCGAACCGGAGATAGACGTCCGCGAGCGTCGCCAGCTGCTCGCGCGGCGGCACCGTGGCGTCGTCGACCGTCGCCGCCCTCGCCCGCTCGGCCAGCTCGCCGAAGCCGCGCCGCGCGATGGCGGACAGCAGCTCCAGGTGGGTGGGGAAGTAGCGGCGCGGTGCCCCGTGCGAGACGCCGGCCCGGCGGGCGATCTCGCGCAGGGTCAGCGCCTGCACGCCCTCCCGGGCGACCAGCTCCACGCCGACGTCGACCAGCCGGGCCCGCAGCCCGGTCTCCGATTCGTCCATAGACAGTGTCTACCAGGCGGTCGTAGACAGTGTCTACTCGTCGGGTCCTCGGCACTGGGAATGCCGGGCTCCGCCCACCTGGTTGATCCCGGTATGACTCAGGACACATTGCTGGAGCTGCTCTCCGACCATCGCGGCGGCGTACTGGTCACCCTCAAGCGCGACGGCCGCCCGCAGCTGTCGAACGTCAGCCACCACTACTACCCCGAGGAGCGGATCCTCCGTGTCTCGGTGACGGACGACCGGGCCAAGACCCGCAACCTGCGCCGCGACCCCCGGGCCTCCTACCACGTGTCCGCCCCCGACCGCCGCGCCTACACGGTCGTCGAGGGCACCGCCGAACTCACGCCCGTCGCCAAGGACCCGCACGACGAGACGGTCGAGGAACTGATCCGCCTCTACCGCGACGTCCAGGGCGAGCACCCCGACTGGGACGACTACCGGGCCGCGATGGTCCGCGACCGGCGGCTGGTGGTGCGGCTGAAGGTCGAGCGGGCTTACGGGATCCCGAAGGGGGCGAACCGCGGGTGACGGGCCGGGCTCACTCGGCCGCCCCGCGCGGTTGATGTCCCGTCATGAGCCCCTGATCCGGCTAGGGTTGATCCACTGGGAGTGACGCGGATGCAGGGACGGGGGAGCGCGGGCCATGCTGGATCTCCTTTCGGTGGGCGCCATCAGCGCCGTCCTCGGCGCGGTCGGCAACGGCATGGCCGGGGAGTTCGGCAGGTGGGCCTGGGAGTCGGCGGGCGGGGCGGTCCGCCGCGTCGCCGGGCGGGAGGTGCCCGCGCCCACGACACCCGGCCAACTAGACGACGTGGCACGCCTGGTGCACGAGCGGGTGCACACGGATCCGCAACTCGCCCATGCCTGGGCCCTGTTCGCCCGCTCGGCCCCCGTACCCGGAGTGCCCGACCGGCTCGCCCGCCCGCGCCTGCCTGGTGCCCCGCGCTTCTTCACGGACCGCGAGCAGGCCCTGAAGCTCCTCGACAAGGAGGCGACCCGCCCCTTCGAGGGCCGCCCCAGGCTCGCCCTGCTGCACGGCCCCGAAGGCATCGGCACGACCACCCTCGCCTGCCACTGGGGCTGGCGCCGCACGGACCTCTACCCCGACGGCCAGCCGTACGTCGACCTGCGCACCCGCACCCCCGAGGTGGCCCTCGGCGATCTGCTGCGCCAACTCGGCCTGGGGGACGAGCGGATACCCGCCTCCGCCGACGCCCGGGCCGACCTCTTCCGGCGCTGCGCCGCCGACCGCCGTATGCTCCTCGTCCTCGACCACGCCACCTCGGCGGCGCAGCTCGAACCACTGCTCACGACCGCGCCGGGGGTGTTCACCATCGTGGTCGCCCGGCATGCGCTCGTAGGGCTCGGCGCCCTGCGGATTCCGGTCGGCCCACTCGCGCGGCGGGACGCGGTACGGATGCTGAAGAGCGTCGCTGGCGAGGACGTGATCGCCGCCGCGCGCACCAGCCTGCCCCGGGTCCTCGACCGCTGCGCCGGCTCACCGTACGCACTGCGGGCCGCGGCGCTGCGCTTGACGCCGGGGTTCGCCGACCCCGAGAACCCCGCGGTGACCCCGGACCATCCGGCCACACCCGTGACCGACCCCGTCCGGGCCGCCACCGAGGACTCCTACCGGCACCTCGCCCCCGCCGCCGCCCGCCTCTACCGCCTCGCCGGGCTGCGTGACTGGCCCGCCCTCGACGCCGCCACGGCCGCGCGAGCCGCCGGCATCGACGAGACCGAGGCCGCCCGGCTCCTGGGAGAGCTCGCCGAGGCACTGCTCCTCGAACGCGCCGGCTCCGGCCGCTACCGCTACCGCCCCTCCGTCCGCGCCCACGCCGAGCGCACGGCAGCCGCCGTCGACGGCGTCGCGGCCTGCTCGGCGGCGGTCGCCCGGGTCGTCGACCACTGCCGTGACCTGGCCGTCGGCGCGGCTCAGGCCGCGCTGCCGGAGAGCTGGCGGGTACCCACCGCCCACTCGCCGGTCACCTTCGCGTCCAAGGGCGAGGGCGTCGCCGCCCTGACCGCCGAGGCGCCGACCCTCGTCGAAGCGGTCGCGGCGGCGGACGAGTTCGGCGACCCGCACTCCGTCGTACTGCTCTGCCAGGCCCTCTGGCCGCTCCAGCTCAAGGCCGGCCGCCATGAACTCCTCCTGCCCGCCCTGCGCACCGGCGCCCGAGTCGCCGACCAGCACTTCCCCGGCACCCGCACCGCCGGCGCACTGCACGCCCAACTCGCCCACAGCCTCACCGAGTTGCGCCGCTGGGACGCGGCCGAGCCCGAGGCCCTCGCCGCCGCACGCGACGAACGAGCCGCCGGACACGTCCGCGGCCACGCCTCCGCGGTCGAGTTCCTCGGCTTGCTGCGGCTGCGACAGTGGCGGTTCCAGGAGGCGTACGACAGCTTCGAGCAGGCGTACGGCATCCTCGACGGCATCGGCCCCGACGACGAGGGCGCCGCCGACCTCCCGCGCGCCCGCGCCCTGCTGGACCGGCACCGCGGACGCGCCCTCGGCCGCCTCGACCGTCGCGAGGAGGCACTGGACCGGCTCGGGCACGCCCTGGCCTTCTTCCGAGACCGCGAGCCCTACAACATGGCCCGCACCCTCACCGACATCGCCGAGATCCACCTCGACGCGGGCCGGCCCGGGACCGCACTGCCGCTGATCGACGAAGCTCTGGTCACCCTGGAGGGCGAACAGGCGGAGTATCAGGTGGAGTTGCTGCGGGTGCTGAGGGAGCGGTGCACCGTGACGCAGTGACCGACTCGGTCGTCACGCCCGCACGACGGTCACCGCGTCGGTGACCGTCCCCGTCCGTACCGTCATCCCCCGTCCGAACAGCTCCTCCAGCGACTTGCCCGAGGCCAGCCACGCGTGCAGCGCGGACGCGTACACGGCCGGGTCGGCGTCGGCGCCCCCGGCCACCGCGGTGAGCCGCAACAACGCACCGGCGCGGGTGCGCACGACACACGACCCGGGTCCCGTCACGTACGCCGCGAGCGCGCAGTGCGGATGCCGGTCGAGCACCTCCGCCGTCCACTCGGCGGGCGACCCGAACCGCCGGTCGTCCGCCTCCCCGTGCCGGAACACCACATCCGCCAGGGCGAGTTGATCCACCTCACGCGTGTCCTCGCACACCGCGAGATGCGTCTCTCCCTCCTCGTACGGCGCCTGGTGCGGCCCCGCGTACCGGGTCACCGCGATCTCCCCGGCGCCCGGCAAGCGGCTCAGCACGCGGAGGGGAACGGTCGGAGCCGATGCTTCGTACGCGGGGAGCGGGAGAGGTTCGAGGCGTGCGGGGAGGTCGGGTTCAGGGATGCCGAGAGCGTCGTAGAAGTGGCGGCGCAGCCGGGCGGCCGACTCGCCGGGCAGGGAGCTGATGAACTCCGCGTGCTCTGGCGGGCGTTGGTGGTGTTCGAGCAGTGACTCCACCTGTGCTCGCAGGGGGAGCGAAGGGTCCAGGCGAGGCGCGCCCCGTACGAAGTCGTACACCGGCGCCTGCGGATCGAGGCCCTCCAGGGGCGCCGCCCCCAGCAGCACCGGTCTGCCCAGTGCCGCGGCGTAGTACGTCACCGAGCCGTGGTCGCCGATCACCGCGTCCGAGGCGAGCAGGGCCTGCCGCCAGCCCTTCAAGGGGTCGATCAGCGCGAGGCCCGCGCGGCGGGCGCGGTCGAGCCAGGCGCGGATCTGGCCGGGGCCGTGACCGTGCCAGACATTGGGATGCAGCACGGCCGCGAGACGGTACTCGTCGGCCGGGAACTCCGAGGTCAGACGGGGAAGGAGGGAGGGGAGGAGGTCATCCCCGCCGCCGTCGCCGAAGAGGGACTCCGGGTTCCAGGTGGAGGTGAGGACGATCAGCCGTCTGCCCCGGCCCACGTCCAGGGCCCGGCGGTAGCGCTCGCGGTAGGGGCGGGCGGCCAGCAGGCGGTCCCAGCAGGGATCCCCGGCGAGTACGGCCGTGGACGCGGCCTCGGGACAGGCGGCGCGCAGACGCTCGTACTGCTCGGGGTGCGAGAGGACCAGCGTGTCCGCGACGGGACGGCCGTCCGCGCCGAGCAGCCACTCCGATGACAACCCGAAGACCGGTTCTGCCGCCTTCTGCCCGCCGCCCGGTGTCGGGTGTCGGGTGTCGGGTGTCGCCAGTTTCTTAGTGTATCCGACACCGTGGGACAACACGGTCAACTGTCCGGAAAGTGACCGGAGTTGACCGCCGAAGCTCGCCGAGAGCGCGAGTGTGACCGGGGTGGCGATCGCCTGCTCCCACGGGAGTACGGGGATCCCCGTGTCGGCGAGCAACTCGGCGACGCCCGCCCGGAACGCCGAGGAACCCGGGCAGGTCGCGAGCAGTTGCACCCTGAAGTCGTCGTGGAAGAGCGGCAGGACGTCCAGGAGCCGGGTTGCCGCGGTCACGTTGTGGACGACCAGGAGCACCTTGCGGCTGCGCCCGCGCGTGGCCCACCGCGCCGCCTCGTCGCCGACCGGCACCCGTATCCACCCGGCCCCCGCCACGCCCTCGCCCGCCTCTCGTACCGTCCCGCACCCGTTCGGGTGATCGGGCAACGATAGCTCCGGCCCGCCGCGGGGGTCCTAGGTCCCGGGGTGCAGGGCGGACGACTGATGGTCGGGAGGGCGCCTGCCGCCTAGGCTGCCGGGAAAGATCGCGCAGCTCAGGAAGAGGTCATGATGCCCGTCAACGGCCGTAGCCACATCCGGATCGCCCGCCCGTCACGGGACCTCGCGGTCGCCGAGCGGTTCTGGGTGCGGGGGCTCGGGCTGAGCGTGGTGTGGCGGACCGAGGGGGGTGCCGAACCGGGGGAGCACGACCTGCTGATGGTGGGGTGGCCCGACGCCGGATGGCATCTGGAGCTGGTGCACGATCCGGCGCATCCCGTGGAACCCCGGCCGACCGAGGAGGACCTGCTGGTCGTGTACGTCGACGGGCCGGTCCCGGAGGACCTGGTCGCGAGGCTGGAGGCGCACGGCGGCAAGCGGGTGTCCTCGCCGAACCCCTACTGGAACCGGTGGGGCGTCACGGTCGAGGATCCGGACGGGTATCGGCTGGTGCTGTGCGAGCGGGGCTGGTCCAACGGCTGACTTCAGGGCGTCGCGGTCCGCCAGCGTTTCACGCCGACCGTCGGCCTGGTCGTCTCGCCCGCCCAGCCCTCCAGGAGACCCGTGAAGTCGGCTGCCCTGTGCTGCCAGTTGAGGGTGGTGAGGGCGGCGGAACGGCCCTGGCGCGCCGCGCTCAGCCGGAGTTCGGGGTCCGTGCGCAGGCGCTGGACCGCCTGGGCAGCGGCCGCGGGGTCCTCGTACGGGACGATCAGGCCGCAGTGGTGGCGGTCGACCAGTTCCGCCGCCAGCGGCGTGGGCGTCGTGACCACCGGGACGCCGTGGGCCATGTACTCGACGACCTTTGTCGGCCGCGAGTGGCGGTAGTTGGGCTGGTCGTGAAGGAGGGACAGGCCGGCCAGGGCGCCGGGGAGCAGGGCCAGGGCGCGGTCGTTGGGGAGGAAGCCGTGCCACCGCAGGACGCCGTCCCGGTCGGCCGCGGTGAGGGCGTCCCGGACGTCGGGGTCCGCCGCGCCGATCACCTCCACGCGTATCGCAGGTGCCAGCAGGGCCGCCGTCTCGATGAGGTCCAGGGTGCCGCGGGCCCGCGACAAGTGGCCCAGATAGACGACCCGTTCGGCGCCGGGCGGCGGGAGCGGGTCCGGCGGCGCGGTCGCCAGGTTGGGCACGACCGGGTGGGCGCGGCGGAAGCGCTCCTGGTAGGCGTCCTCGGCCAGCAGCAGCCGCAGATGGCGTTCCGCCAGTCCTTCGGCGGCCCGTACGGCGAGCCGCAGCGGTGGGCGCAGTGCCCGGGGCACCCAGCGTTTCATGGTGAGCGCCGCCGCGGTGTCCTCGTGCACGTCCCAGATCGTCACCGGCGCCTTTCCGGTCCGTCGCCAGCGGCGCAGGGTGCCCGGGAGGGCCAGCAGGAGCTCCGGGTCGTGCAGCAGGACCACGTCCGTCTCCGGGCCGCGCTCGGCGAGCAGCTCACGGGCCGCCCGGAGCGCCGCACCGCGGTCGCGGCCGGCGGCCCGGGGGAGGTCGACCCCCTCGACGTCGGCGCGCGGGGCCACCTTGCGGGCCGTGAACGGGGCGGCGTACACCACCTGGTGCCCGCGCTCCCGCAGGGCGGCGATCTGGCGGTGCAGGATGCGTGCGTCCTCGGGGTGGTGCACGACGGTGACGACAAGTATCCGCATCTGAGCGCCTTTCAACTCCACGTGCGGGGAAGGGGGTTGAAGGGAACGGGGTGGGGTTTCAGAGGACCTCGACGTCCGGGCGGAAGATCCGGCCGCGGGTGTCGAACAGCAGGCGGGCCTGGTCGGCCAGCGCCGGCAGGTCGTAGGCGGAGTGGTCCTGGAGGAGCAGGGTCAGGTCGTGCTCGCGGACGGCGGCGGTGAGGTCGGGGACGCGGGGGACGCTCACCCCGTCGACGGACCACCGCTGTACGTGCGGATCGTGGAAGGACACCTCGGCCTCCCGCTCCCGCAGCAGCTTGGCCACCGGCACGGCCGGGCTCTCCCGCTGGTCGGCGACGTCCGGCTTGTAGGTGACGCCGAGGAGGAGGACCCGCGAGCCGTGCAGCGGCCGGCCCGCGCTGTTGAGGAGGTCCTGGGCCCGTCGTACGACGTACTCGGGCATCCGCCGGTTGATCTCCTGGGCCAGCTCCACGAACCGGAACTCGTAGCCGAGCGACGAACGCACCTTGTAGGAAAGGTAGTTGGGGTCGATCGGGATGCAGTGGCCGCCCACCCCGGCGCTCGGCCGGAAGGCCTGGAAGCCGAAGGGCTTGGTGCCCGCGCAGCGGATCGCGTCCCAGACGTCGATGTGCAACTCGCGGCTGATGATGGCGAGTTCGTTGACCAGGGCGATGTTCACATGCCGGTAGGTGTTCTCGATGAGCTTGGCCATCTCGGCTTCCCGAGTGCCCTTGGCCTGCACGACCGTGTCGATGAACTTGCCGTAGAAGGCGACCGCGCGCACCGCGCAGGCGGGCGTCAGGCCGCCCACCACCTTGGGTACTTCACGCAGGGCGTGGGTGGTGTTCCCGGGGTCGATGCGCTCCGGTGAGAAGGCGAGCGCGAAGTCCTCGCCGGCCTTGAGCCCGGGCTCCTCCAGCAGCGGACGTACCACTTCGTCCGTCGTACCGGGATAGGTGGTGGACTCCAGCACCACCAGCCGGCCGGGCCTGAGATGTCCGGCCACCGCCCGCGCCGCCGAGGTCACGGCGCTCAGATCCGGTCCGCCGTCCTCGCTCAGCGGGGTCGGCACACAGATGACCACGGTCTGCGCGCGGGCCAGACAGGCGTCGTCCGTGTAGGCCGTGAAACCGGCCTCGCGCATGCGCCGGACGTCCTCGTCGGACACGTCGTCCACGTGCGAGCGGCCGGAGTTGAGGTCCGACACCACCCTGGCGTTGCGGTCCAGGCCCACCACGCGCAGGCCGACCGAGGCCGCTTCCCGCGCGAGCGGAAGTCCGACATAACCGAGGCCGATCACCGCCAGTTCGACGTGGTCGGCCCGTGCTGATTCCCCGAGCTGTTCGCTTGTTTCCCCGAGCGATCCGGCCTTGTCGACCTGCATAGGGATTCACCCACTGGGTCTCGAATGAGGGACTAGGCGCATCCGAGGGCCCGATACGCCTCGCGGGTCGTAGCGGCGACCCGCTTCCAGGTTCGTTCACGCGCCACCAGCGCGCGGGCGGACGCTCCGCACTGGGTGCGCCGCTTTTGACTGTAAAGCAGTTTTTCGAGCCCATCTGCCCAGGCAAGGGACGATTCGGGAAGAATTAGCTGGCCGTTAACCTCCGGTTCGATCAGTTCTCTCATTGCGGTGAGATCACTACTGGCCACAGGAAGACCGCTCGCCATCGCTTCGACCGGCTTGAGAGGGGTCACCAGATGGCAGACGCGCTCGTCGGTGCGCGGCACCGCGAACACATCCAACACCGCGTGGAACTCCCGCACTTGGGCGTGCGGCACCCGTCCGGTGAACAGGGCGACACCGTGGCCGAGCCCCAGTCGTACGGCCGTCCGCTCCAGTTCCGCGCGCGCCGGACCGTCGCCCACGATCAGCAGCCGCAGCGGTACACCCCGGCGCCGCAGCTCGGCACCCGCATGGAGCAATGTGCCGATGCCCTCCAGCGGGGTGAGGCTGCTGACCGTGCCGACGACCAGCTCGTCCGGCGCGATCCCGAGCCGCGCCCGCACCGGCGCCCCGTCCGGCAGCGGGGCGAGGAACTCCTCGTCCACCGCGTTCGGCGAGATCAGCACCCGCTCCTCGGGCACCCCGCGCGACACGATCTCCGCCTTCATCGCCGCGCCCAGCGTCAGCACCAGGTCCGCCTCGCGCATGCAGTACGTCTCCAGCTCGCGCCGCGCCCGGTAGACCGCGTCGTCCGGGGACCGGCCCGGCGCCTGGGTCAGCCAGGTCTCCTCCAAGAAGCCCCGCACCTCGTACACCACGGGCAGCCCGTAGGCCTCCCGCAGGGCGAGCGCCACCCGCCCGTTGCCGTGATCGGTGGCCGCGTGCAGCACCGCCGGCCGCAGCCGCTCCACCAGCCGGCCGGCCAGTTCGGCGTTCAGGGCGAGCGCCGCGCCCTGCCCGTACGGCAGCGTCCGCGGCAGCAGCCGATGCTGCGGCACCCCGTCCACCAGCTGCAAGGGCCGCGCGTCCAGCACGCCCTGCGCCACCGGGAACCCGATCCGCGTCACCACATGCGCGTCCAGCCCCGCGGCCCGCTGCGCCTCGGCCAGCTTCTGCGTGCGCACGGTGTATCCGGCATGCTTGAACGGCAGCCCGTTGGTGACCAGATGCAGTACCCGCCCCAGCACCGGCCGGATCGCCCGGCCCACGGGCGCGGGCACCCGGGCGGCGGACGGAGTCGCGGTGGGTCCCGCGGTACGGGCCCGGCCGGCCAGCCGTCGCTCGACCGGCCGCACCCGCCGCCGCAACCGGGCGGGCAGCAGCCGTACGCCGAGCAGCGCGGCCCGCACCGGATCGTGCCGCACCTCACCCCAGGCGACGGAGGCGGCGAGCAGAAGGGCGCGAGGAAGGCGACGCGGCATGCGGCCACGGTAGGGCGCGACGGTGAACACGAGGGGAGCCGACACCGCGGTGATCGGGCGACCCGCCACAGCGAGAGGTACCTCGGAGGTGAGGCGGCATGACCGGCGGCGTGCTCCATGTGGTCGGGACCCGGCCCAACTTCGTCAAGGCCGCGCCGGTGATCGCCGCGCTGCGGACGGTCGGCTGCGAGCAGGTCCTCGTACACACCGGACAGCACTACGACGCCCGGCTCTCGGACGTCTTCTTCCGCCAGCTGGACCTGCCCGAACCGGACACCCACCTGGGCGTAGGTTCCGGCAGCCACGCCCGCCAGACCGCCGACCTGCTGGTCGCCCTGGAGACCGAACTGACCGCCCGCGCACCGGCGTTGACGGTCGTCTACGGCGACGTCAACTCCACCCTCGCCGCCGCGCTCGTCGCCGCCAAGCTCGGCATCCCGCTGGCCCACGTCGAGGCGGGCCTGCGCAGCTTCGACATGGCGATGCCGGAGGAGGTCAACCGGCGCCTCGTCGACCAGCTCGCCGAGCTGCTGTTCGCCACCAGCCCGGAGGCGGTCGGCCACCTCGCCCGCGAGGGCGTCGACCCCGGCCGCGTCCACTTCGTCGGCAACCCGATGATCGACACCCTCCTCACCCACCTGGACCGCCTCGACCCGGCCGCCGCCCGCGCCGCGCACGGCCTGCCCGAGCGCTACGGCGTCGTCACCCTGCACCGCCCCGCCAACGTCGACGACCCGGAGGCGGCCCGCGCCGCCGCCCGCGCCCTCACCGAGGCCGCCGCCCACCTCGACCTCGCCGTACCCCTCCACCCGCGCGGCGTCACGGCCCTGCGCACCGCCGGACTCGCCGACGCGCCCGGCGTCCACCTCCTCGAACCGCTCGGCTACCTCGAATTCATGAGCCTGGTCCGCGGCGCCGCCGCCGTCGTCACCGACTCCGGCGGAGTCCAGGAGGAGACCACCGTGCTCGGCGTCCCCTGTCTGACCCTGCGCACCACCACCGAACGCCCAATCACCGTCACCCACGGCACCAACCGCCTGGTCCGGCCGGAGGAGTTGGCGCCCGCACTGCACAAGGTGCTGGTCGGCGCCGCGAGCACACCCGCCGAAGGCCCGCCGCTGTGGGACGGGAAGTCCGGCCCGCGCATCGCCCGGGTGCTCACCCACTGGCTGGAGAGCCATGACTGACCAGCCGACCCGGGACCGCACCCGCGCCTACTGGGACACCCGGCACCGCGAACGCGACACCCTCGCGTCCGGCGGCCACATCGGCCTCGACCGCCCGGGCAACGAGATCTTCTACGCCCAGCGGCTGGGCACCCTCCTCACCCTGATCGGTGACCTGTCCAGCCCCGCCGCCCCGCTCTTCGTCCTCGACGCGGGCTGCGGCAAAGGGCACTTCGCCCGCGCCCTCGCCCGCTGCGGCCACCGCGTCGACGCCTTCGACGCCAGCCCCGAGGCCGTCGCGCAGGCCCGCGCCGAGGGCGGCGGCCCGCGCTACGACCTCGCCGCGCTCGCCGACTTCCGCAGCCCGTGGCCGTACGACATCGTGCTGTGCGTGGACGTCCTGTTCCACGTCCTGGACGACGCCGAGTGGTCGGCCGCCCTGCGCAACCTCGTCTCCCTGGTCCGCGTCACCGGCCGCCTGATCGTCACCGACGAGGAAGGCCCCGGCCGCACCCCACGCGGCGACTACATACTGCACCGCCCAACCGACGCCTACCGCACGGAGCTTGAGCCCCTCGGCCTCACCCACACCCTCTTCCGGCCGTACGGCTTCCGCGAGAACCTGGTCGGCTTCCACGTCTTCACGAGGACCCGCTGATGCGCCTCACCGATCTGCTCCGCCCCCACCTGGACGGCGTCACCACCGTCGTGGACACCACGGCGGGCGGCGGCCTCCGCCTCACGCCCTACCTGCACCTGCCGACGGGGGTGGAGCTGCGCGAGGACGATGAACAGCCGGTCGGCGAGGGCGAGTTGGTGCTGCTGACCTACGGCCCCGACCCCGCCCTGCACGGCGACGAGGAGCGCTGCCGCCGCACCCTGGAGCGGCTGCGGCCCGGCGGACGCGGGCTGCTCCTCTTCGGCCACCGCCCGGCCGAACTGCCCTACCACGCCCTCCTCGACGACCTGGTGACCCACCGCTGCCAGGTCCTGCGCGCCGCCGCCCTCGACTACGCCCATCTGCACGCGGGCGCCGTCTTCGCCCGCACGGACGAACTCCTGCCGCTCCACGACTGGTTCGGCCGACCGGTCCCCTCGGACGGCCTCGCCACCGCGCTGCGGATCGCCGACGAGTACGTGCTGTCCGACTTCGTCTCCCGGGCCGTACGGGCCCGCGCCCTCGACCTGGAACGCACCGCCGAGGAAGCCGCCCGCGCCCTCGACGCGGCCCGCGACGACTCCACCGCCGAGCGACTGGCCGCCGCCGTACGGGAGAAGGAACAGCTGGCCGCCGCCCTGCGCGCTGCCCGCGACCGGGTCGGGGTGCTGGAGGCGCGGGTGGCGATGCTGGAGGGCTCGACGTCGCTGCGGGTCGGGCGGGCACTGGTCGCCGCCGCGCGCTCGCCGCGGCGCGGCGCGGTCCGGCTGCCGGGGGAGCTGTACGGCCTGTGGCGCGGGCGGCGCCGGGCACCGGTGTCCCGGGCGGCAGGTGCCGCAAAGCCGGGACCGGAGCCTGCGGCCGCCGTCGTCGCGGACGACCGGCTGCACCTCGCCCACCGCGCCCTGACCTCCACGCCCCGGGACCGGCTCGTCCTCGCCGGCGTGCTCACCGACCGCACCGCCGAGGACTTCGCGGCCGACGCCGTCGTCAACCGGCTGCTGCCGCACGACGGACGCCTCCTGGTCGAGCGCACCGACCCGGACGCCGTGGTCGTGCAGCTCGCCGCCTGCGCGGGGGAGAGCGGCCCGTGGTCGCTCGCGGGCACGGGACTCGCCCCCGACCTCGACCGGAAGCTGGCCGAACTCATCGCCGAGGCACGGGCGTCGGGCCGCGCGACCGTCCTGTGGCGGGACGCCCCCGCGTCGGCCGCACCCGGCCTCGCCCAGTTCGCCTGGGACGCCGTCCTGGACATGGACACCGGCGTACGGCTCTCCCGGCTCGACCCCGCCGAGGACGGCCGGGAGCTGCTGCGGGAGGCCTTCCGCCAGGAGAGCACCCGGGTCCGCCTCGCCGAGCTCGCACGGCTCACCGGCGCCCCGGACCTGCTCGCCCAGCGGCGAATCTCCGTCGTCGCGGCCCCGCGTGACGCCGCCGAGGTGGCCGAGCTGACGGCGCAGGTGCTCGGACAGCTCCACCGCCCGGCCGAGGTGGTCGTGCCCGACCCGGCCGGGCTCGGCGAGCTGGAGGCCGCCGGCGTCGAACTCCGCCAGGGGCAGCCCACCGCGCCCTGGGTCGCCGACTGGACGGACCTCGCCGAGGAACGCCCGGACACCCTGCTCCTCGACCTGATGTGCGCTCAGGAGTACTCCGGCGCCGACGCGTTGGGCCCCGGCCCGGCCGACGAGGACCACACCTTCGTACCCACCGTGCGTCCGCTGCTCGTCCGGCGGTCGCTGTTCCTCTCCGGTCTGCCGCCCGAGAGCTGGTCCGGGCGCGGCCACCGCCTGTTCGCCGTACGCGGGAAGGAGCCGGCATGACCCGCACGATCAAGGCGCTCGTCTACGGCGACGTCGACCTCAACCTCATCGACGGCTCCGCCGTGTGGGCCCAGTCCACCGTGCAGGCGCTGTCGCTCGCGGGATGCGAGACCCGGCTGGTGCTCAAGTCACCCGTGCGCACGGGGCGGTTGGTCGATCCGCTGGCCGGGCTGCCCGGTGTCACGGTGGTACGGCCGTACGAGGAGCGGCTCGTCGCCGGGCAGGGGACGCGTCCGCTGTCGCCGGCGCAGGCCGCGCAGCTGCTCGCCCGGCTGGACGCGGACGAACCCTGCGATCTGCTGGTGCTGCGCGGCCGGCGGCTGGTCACCCGGGTGGTGGCCGACGGCGCCTTCGACGGGCGGATCTGGGCCTACCTCACCGACATCCCGCAGTCGGCCACCGAGATGACCGAGGAAGCACGCGAGGAGCTCAGTCGTATCGCCGCCGCCTCGCGTCAACTCCTCTGCCAGACCGAGGAGTTGCGCTGCTTCCTGGAGAGCTGGGTGCCAGAGGCCTGTGGGCGGGCCGTGCTCTGCCCGCCGTCCGTACCCGAGCCGGCCTTCCCGGTGCCGGAGCAGGACCGCCCGCACGAACCCCTACGGCTCGTCTACACCGGCAAGTTCGCGCCACGCTGGAACACCCTGCCCATGACCCGGCTGCCCGAACTGCTCGCCGAACAGGGCGTCCGGGCCGAACTCCACACCGTCGGCGACAAGATCCACGACGACCCGGCGCACCCCGACTTCAAGGAGGCCATGACACAGGCCCTGCGCGGCGCCCCCGGCATTCACCACCACGGCGGACAGCCCCGCGAGCAGGCCATGCGCATCGCCGCCGAATGCGACCTCGGCCTCGGCTGGCGCGACCCCGTCCTCGACGCCAGCCTCGAACTCTCCACCAAGGTCCTGGAGTTCGGCGCCCTCGGCCTGCCCGTCGTCCTCAACCGCACCCCCGCCCACGAGGCGCTCCTCGGCGCCGACTATCCGCTCTACGTCCCCGGACGGGCCGACCTCGCGGACGCCGCCGAGGCCGTGGCCCGCGCCGCGCGCGAACCGGAGGCGCGGCACCTGGCCGCCGACCGCTGCCGGCAGGCGGCCCGCCGCTACACCCTGGACAGCGCGGCGGCCCGCTGGCGCGGTCACCTGGACCGGGCCTTCCCCTCCGCACCCGCCTCGGTGACCGGCCGCTCCCGTCCGCTGCGGGTCGGTGTCGCCGGACACGACCTGAAGTTCCTCACCCGGCTCCTCGACCACTTCCGAGCGCTGCCCGGCCTCGACGTACGGCTCGACACCTGGTCCGCGCTCGCCCGCCACGACCCCGTCGCCAGCCGTGAACTCGCCGACTGGGCCGATGTGGTGGTCGTCGAGTGGTGCGGGCCCGCCGCCGTCTGGTACAGCCGCCACAAGCGGCGCGGCAGCCGGTTCGTCGTACGGCTGCACCGCTTCGAACTCGACGCCGAGTGGCCGCGCCAAGTCGACATCGACGCCGTCGACCGGGTGGTGTGCGTCAGCCCCTACTACAAGCGGCGGGCCCTCGACGTCACCGGCTGGCCGGACGCCAAGGTCACCGTCGTCCCCAACTGGGTCGACACCGAACAGCTCGACCGGCCCAAGGCACCCGGCGCCCGCTTCCGGCTCGGCATGATCGGCATCGCGCCCAGCCGCAAACGCCTCGACCTCGGCCTCGACGTCCTGGAGAAGCTGCGCGCCCACGACCGCCGCTGGCAGCTGTCGGTGAAGTCGAAGCCGCCGTGGGAGTACTGGTGGATCTGGAACAAGCCCGAGGAGCGCGAGCACTACGACGCGATCCTGCGCCGCATGCAGAACGCGCCGCTGCTCGAAGGGGCCGTCGTCTTCGACCAGTTCGGCCCGGACGTGGCGAACTGGCTACGGCGGATCGGCCACGTCCTGTCCACCAGCGACGACGAGAGCTTCCACCTCGCCCCGGCCGAGGGGATGGCCTCCGGGGCCGTACCGGCGCTGCTGCCGTGGCCCGGGGCGGACGAGATCTACGACCGGCGGTGGATCCACGAGACCCCGGAGGCCATGGCGGAGGCGATCGCCTCCCTGGTCGACACCGAGGGCGGCTGGGAGGCGGCCGGCGAGGTGGCGCGGGGGCAGGTGCGGGAGGGGTTTGCGTTGGAGCGGGTGGCGGAGGCCTGGACGGGGCTGCTGACGGACAGTGGTATGTGACATAGCACTGACGGGTCGTCAGTGCTATGTCACATACCACAGCAGGATGGTCAGGCCGTCACCGTCTCCGGCTGCGCCGCCCCCCGCCCCACCCCCTCCCCCAGCCGCTCCGTCGGCACCATGTGGGTCTCGCGGGCCGAGAGGGCGGCGATCACCGGCGGGACGCACAGCGCCGCGGTGAACAGGGCCACCGAGAACCAGTCGTCGCCGTCCGGCCCAGCGATCTGCGCGGCGAAGGTGACCGCGAAACCGGCCACGGCGAAGCCGATCTGCGTGCCGATCGCCATGCCGGACAGCCGCACCCGGGTCGAGAACATCTCGCCGTAGAAGGACGGCCAGACACCGTTCGCGGCGCTGTAGACGACACCGAAGGCGACGATGCCCAGGATCAGGGTCAGCGGGTAGCTGCCCGTGGAGACCGCCCAGAGGTACAGGAACATGGTGACCGCGCTGCCGACCGCGCCGATCAGGTACACCGGGCGGCGTCCGATGCGGTCCGACAGCGTGGCCCACGCGGGGATCGCGCCGAGGGCGACCAGGTTGGCGAGCGCCCCCACCCACAGCATCGAGGAGCGGGACATGCCGACGGAGTCGCTGGTCGCGTAGGCCAGCGCCCACACCGTGAAGATCGTGGAGACCGAGGCGATCAGCGCGCCCCCGATCACCCGCAGTACATCCGCCCAGTGCTCGCGCAACAGCACCGCCAGCGGCAGCTTCACGACCCCCTCGGAGGCCGCCTGCTGGGCGAAGACCGGCGTCTCCGCCAGCTTGCGGCGGATGAGGTAACCGGCGACGGCGACCGCGACGCTCGCCCAGAAGGGGACCCGCCAGCCCCAGGACAGCAGCTGGTCGTCGGGGAGCTGGGCCACCGCCAGGAAGACCAGGGTGGCGATGAGCTGGCCGCCCTGGGTGCCGCTGAGCGTGAAGCTGGTGAAGAAGCCGCGTCGGTGAGGCGGCGCGTGTTCCAGCGTCATGGAGTTCGCGCTGGCCTGCTCGCCGGCCGCGGAGATGCCCTGCAGCACCCGGCACGCCACCAGCAGCACCGGCGCCAGGCCGCCGACCTGGGCCCGCGTGGGCAGACAGCCGATCAGGAACGTCGACAGGCCCATCAGGATCAGCGTGAAGACCATGATCTTCTTGCGGCCGACCTTGTCGCCGAAGTGCCCGAGGAAGAGCGCCCCGACCGGCCGGGCCGCGTACGCGACACCGAACGTGGCCAGCGACAGCAGGGTCGCGGTGGCCGGGTCGGACTCGTCGAAGAAGACCTTCGGGAAGATCAGCGCGGCCGCGCTGCCGTAGATGAAGAAGTCGTAGTACTCCAGGGCGCTGCCGATCCAGGCGGCGGCGGCCGCCTTTTTCGGCTGCCCGACGGCTTCGGCGGGGACGGACACGGCTCGCTCCATTCGGTGGGGAGTCCGGGGGAGCTATCCAGTTAATTAACTCACTGGATAGTTAGTAGCGGTTGCCCACGGATGTTGCGCCCACGTTTCCCGGCTGTCAAGAGGTCCGGACGTACGGCTCAGTGGGTGGACCGCTCCGCCGTCAGATAGGCGATCACCATGTCTCCCAGCATGGCCCGGTAGTGCTCCCGCTGCTCGGGGGCGACCAGGTCGCGGCCGAACAGGGCGCCGAAGGTGTGCCGGTTGGCGACCCGGAAGAAGCAGAAGGAGCTGATCATCGCGTGCAGGTCGACGGCGTCGACGTCGGCCGTGAACAGGCCGGACTCCTGTCCGGCGGCCAGGATGCGGCGGATCACGTCGAGCGCGGGGGAGCCGATCCGGCCGAGCTTCTCGGAGCCGGCGATGTGCTCCGCGCCGTGGATGTTCTCGATGCTGACCAGGCGGATGAAGTCGGGGTGCTGCTCATGGTGGTCGAAGGTCAGCTCGGCCAGGCGCCGGATCGCGGCGACCGGGTCCAGGTGCTCGACGTCCAGCTTCTGCTCGGCCTCGCGGATCACCGTGTACGCCCGCTCCAGCACCGCCGTGAACAGCTGCTCCTTGCCGCCGAAGTAGTAGTAGATCATCCGCTTGGTGGTACGGGTGCGGGCGGCGATCTCGTCGACGCGGGCGCCGTCGTAGCCGAGCCGTGCGAACTCCTGGGTGGCCACGTCGAGGATCTCGGCCTGGGTGCGGGCGGCATCGCGGATCCGCCCGTTCGGTCGTGCCGGTTCGTCGACGCTGGTCATCGGGTTCCTTCGGGAGTGCCGCCAGTGCCGCCGATTCTAGAAGGCGGGCCGGACGCCGCCCGCGGGGTCTTCCCCGAGTGACCGCAGGGTCTTCCCTGAGTGGCCGCACGCTGATATAGCTAACGTACTAGTTCGTACATTAGCGATGCCGATCAGGAGGGCCCCGTGGCCAAGGACTCGTATCTCGTCGGACTGATCGGTTCCGGAATCGGCCCGTCGCTCAGCCCGGCGCTGCACGAGCGGGAGGCGGACCGGCAGGGGCTGCGCTGTCTGTACCGGCTGATCGACATCGACACGCTCGGCGTGCCGCCGGCGGCCGTGGGTGACCTGGTGCGGGCCGCGCGGGACCTGGGCTTCGACGGGCTGAACATCACGCACCCCTGCAAGCAGCTGGTCATCGAGCACCTCGACGGGCTCGCTCCGCAGGCCGAGGCGCTGGGCGCGGTCAACACGGTGGTCTTCGAGGGCGGGCGGGCGATCGGTCACAACACGGACGTGACCGGGTTCGCCGCGTCGTTCGCGCGCGGGCTGCCGGACGTTCCGCTGGAACGGGTCGTGCAGCTGGGCGCGGGCGGAGCGGGGGCGGCGGTCGCCCATGCCACGCTGACGCTCGGAGCCGGGCGGGTCACGGTCGTCGACGCGCTGGCGGACCGGGCGGCGGAGCTGGCGGCGGCCCTGAACCGGCACTTCGGCGCGGGGCGCGCCGACGCGGCGACGCCGGACCGGCTGGCGCAGCTGCTTGCGCGGGCCGACGGGGTGGTGCATGCGACGCCGACCGGCATGGCCGCCCACCCGGGCCTGCCCTTCGCCGCGGAACTGCTGCACCCCGGGCTGTGGGTGGCCGAGGTGGTCTACCGGCCGCTGGAGACGGAGCTGTTGCGGACCGCCCGTGCGCTTGGCTGCGCCACGTTGGACGGGGGCGGGATGGCCGTGTTCCAGGCCGCGGACGCTTTCCGGCTGTTCACCGGACAGGAACCCGACGCCGCCCGGATGCTCGCCGACATCGCCGAACTGGCCGGTGCCGTAGGGGCCCAGAAGTAGTCCCGGACGTCTCCGGAAGAAGAGGTACCGACATGCGTACGTCCATCGCCACCGTCTCCCTCAGCGGCTCCCTGACCGAGAAGCTCACGGCCGCCTCGCGGGCCGGCTTCGACGGCGTCGAGATCTTCGAGAACGACCTGCTGGCCAGCCCCCTCACTCCCGAGGAGATACGGGAGCGCTGTGCCGACCTCGGGCTCACCGTCGACCTCTACCAGCCGATGCGGGACATCGAGGCCGTGCCCGAGGAGGAGTTCCGGCGGAACCTGCGGCGGGCCCGGCACAAGTTCGAGCTGATGCGGCGGCTCGGGGCGGACACGGTGCTCGTGTGCTCCAGCGTCCATCCGCTCGCGATCGACGACGACGCACTCGCCGCCGAGCAGCTCAGCCGACTCGCCGACCTGGCGCGGGAGTCCGGGATCCGGGTGGCCTACGAGGCGCTCGCCTGGGGACGGCACGTCAGTACGTACGACCATGCCTGGCACATCGTCGAGAGCGCCGGGCATCCGGCCCTGGGCACCTGCCTCGACAGCTTCCACATTCTCTCCCGCGGGTCCGACCCCAAGGGCATCGAGGACATCCCCGGCGAGAAGATCTTCTTCCTGCAGCTCGCGGACGCGCCGCTGCTCGCCATGGACGTGCTCCAGTGGAGCAGGCACTACCGGTGCTTCCCCGGGCAGGGCGGATTCGACGTCGCCGGGCTCGTCGGGCACGTGCTGCGCGCGGGGTACGACGGTCCGCTCTCCCTCGAAGTCTTCAACGACGTCTTCCGGCAGGCCGAGGCGGGCCCCACCGCCGTGGACGCCCACCGCTCCCTCCTGGTGCTCCAAGAGGCCCTGGGAGTCGCCGAGTTGCCCGCTCCCGTCGTCCCCACCGGCGTCGCCTTCGCCGAGTTGGTCACACCGGACGCCGAGCCGGTCGCCGAGGTGCTCGGCGCGCTGGGCTTCGCCCGCACCGCACGGCACCGGAGCAAGCCGGTCGACCTCTGGCAGGCGGGGGAGGCCCGGATCCTCGTCAACACCGGCCCGGCCGCCCGGCGCGACGGCACCGGCCTCGCCGCGATCGGCCTGGAGTCACCCGACCCGGCCGGCGCCGCCCGCCGCGCCGAGGCCCTGCTCGCACCGGTGCTGCCGCGGCGCCGGGCGAGCGAGGACGCCCCGCTGGACGCGGTCGCCGCCCCCGACGGCACGGAGCTGTTCTTCTGCGCCACCGACCGCCCCGAACTGCCCAGCTGGCGCGCCGACTTCGAGGACACCGGACAGGAGCCGCAGGCCGCGGGCGTCCGGCGCATCGACCATCTCGCCCTGGTCCAGCCCTGGCACCAGTTCGACGAGGCGACCCTGTTCCACCGTGCCGTCCTGGGCCTGGCCGCGCAGGAGAGCGTGGACGTCGCCGACCCGTACGGTCTGCTGCGCAGCCGCGCCGTGACCAGCGCCGACGGCGGTGTCCGCATCGCCCTGTCGGTCGGCGCCGCACCGGCCGACGACACGGTCCACGCCCAGCACATCGCCCTCGCCACGGACGACGTGGTCGCGGCGGCCCGGCGGCTTCGGGAGGCGGGCGGACCGCTGCTGCCGATGCCGGCCAACTACTACGACGACCTCGCCGCCCGATTCGACTTCGCCGACGGCGAGTTGGCGACGTACCGCGAACTCGGCATCCTCTACGACCGTGACGCGTACGGGGAGTTCCGGCACTGCTACACGCGGACCGTCGGCCGCGTCTTCTTCGAACTCGTGCAGCGCGACGGCGGCTACCGGGGTTACGGCGCCCAGAACGCGCCCGTCCGGCTGGCCGCCCAGCACGCGGCCCGGCGGCTCACTGACGGCTGACCGTCCTGGTCACGCCGGTGACGACGGTGGTGGCCAGGATCCAGCCGGTGATGATGAGGCCGTAGGAGAGGTACTGGTACCAGCCGTCCGGCGCGAAGGCCTCCTCCTGGCCGAAGGAGATCACCGGCAGGAGCAGGTCGAGGGTGTAGAAGACCGGGTTGAAGTGCGGGGCCTCCGACGGCTTGAGGGCGTGCGGGTGGTGCAGGGCGTACGCGGTCGAGCCGACGGCGAGCAGGGACAGCAGCCAGACCGCCGCGCGCAGCGGGTGGAAGCCGTAGCCGACGGTGACGTCCTGGACGTAGCCCCACAGGCGGCCGTACCAGGCTCGGGTGGTGCGCAGGCGGCGCTGCTTGGCGAGTTGGACGCGCCGGGCCGCGTAGTCGTCGCCGATGCGGCGGTAGGCGGCGGTCAGCTGCTCGTAGGAGTGGGGTTCGTAGCGCGGGTCCCGCTCCAGCATGTGCAGGCGGCGTTCGGCGGGTTCGTGCGGGGTGAGCGTGGTGTAGGTGAGGTCGCTGAGGAAGACCTTGTCCGGGAGCATCTCCGGGTCCAGGTACAGGACTTCGAGGTGGGCGCGGCGCAGGTTGAGGACACCGTCGAGGACGCCTCTGAGCAGCCACAGCTCACCGACCGTGCAGCTGCTCACCCGCAGTGCAGTGCCCTCCGGGTTCGACAGGTGCGCGCGGGTCAGGTCGAAACGGGCCGGTACGCGGGAGCCGCGGAGGTCGACGCGACCTCGGGCGCGCACGAACCTCATCCGCAGGTCGGAGCCCGTGTCGAAGCTCAGGGCACTGATGGCGGTGGAGCCCGGGTTGTGGAACTGGGCCTCCTCCAGGTTCACCGCGCCGGTGACGGCGGCCCCGTCGAGCCGCACCTGGCCGTGCGACCGCATCCCCGGGGCCCACAGGTCGTCGCCGATCGCGGCGTGGTTGAGCTGGAGCACCGGCTCCGAGTCGTCCGGCGCGGACAGATGCGTCCGATCCATGAAGAGGGCCCCGGCGATGTGCGCCCCGCCCAGCCGCACCGGCCCTTGGATCCGGGCATCCGTCAGCCGCAGCACGCCCTCCACTCGCACCGTGGCCGCCGTCAGCCCCGGCAGCACGGAGTTGCTGAGGTTGAGCTGCCGGAACCTGGCGCCGTACAGCATCGGCACCTCGTCGAAGTGGCAGTGGCTCAGCCGCACCGCGGACTCCGTCGCGCCGTACGGCATGTCGAGCAGGCCGGTGATCCGTGCGCCCGACACCTTGAGCGCGGCTATCTCCCCCGGCTCCCGCGGCCCGTTCAGCAGCAGGGCGCGCACCACGCTCGCCCGGACCGTCCGTTCGGGCCCCCAGTGCGCGCCCTCCGCCATGTCCTCGTCGGCCGACTCGCGGAAGTCGACCGACACCCCCGTCGGAAACGCTCGCCACACGCGCTGCTCGGCCGGCGTCAGATCGCTGATCTCCACAGAGCGGGACTCTAATCCCACAACTCCCGGTGCCGCCGGTGGGTCTCGGTCAGCCCGTGCACGAAGTACCGCTCGTAGTACTCGCGTTCCACGTGGTGGGCCTGGAGCCAGATGCCCGGGACGTGGATCGCGTCGGTGTGCGCGGGGAAGCGGCGGTGGGTGCGGATGACGTACTCGCAGATGTCGCGGGCGCAGTCGATCACCCGCTCCTCGTACTCACTGGCCTCCGCGAGATAGCGTTGCCCGTAGTCCTCCTTGTAGATACGGGTGAAGACGTCCTTGTCGGTGTAGGTCCCGCCGGTGCCGAACTTCGCGGCGATCACCGAATCGACCGCGTCCGACATGGACTTGTGGGCGGGCGGGCACGCGGCGGCGATGAGCTGCTCGCCGTCCTTCGACGTCAGCCCGACCGGGTGCGAGCGCAGGGTCGCGTACTTCGGCAGCGGGACGTGCCAGCGCCAGATGTCCGAGGGGCGCCAGCGCGGGGTGACGAAGGTGAAGCCGAGCATCCTGCCGTACGCCTTCGAGAACTTCGGGTCGCCCAGGGCGATCTGAGGGTTGATCGACGCGTGGATCCAGGCGCCGAGTCCCATCGCCTCCGCCGTCAGCATCAGGTTCTGCAGCAGCAGGTCCGCCTCGATCTGCGTGCGCATCGGGCCCAGTGCGCCGAGCGGGAGCTTCAGGGCGGCGTTGAGGAAGCCGTTGCGCACCCACTTCCTGACCCCGGCGGGGCGGTAGAAGTTGCGGTCGTCCACCAACGTCGGCCGGGCGCCGTCCGGTTGGGTGAGGAGGTACATCAGCGCGTTGATGTACTGGTGGGACAGGTCGACCACCGGGAAGAACACCGTCGTCCCGGCGAGGTTCGACAGGAAGCGGTTGGAGTCCAGGTACGCGGGGAAGTCCCGCTTGTTCTGCGGCACGTCGAGACGGTGGTCCAGGACCCTCACCTTGGCCTGCGCGGCACGGGACACCAACGTCTCGGCGCTGAAGGGCTCTCGAGGCGCCGGCGGCAGCTTGCGCAGGTAGTACGTACCGCTGTCGTTGATCATGAAGAAGTGGGTGCCCTGGGCGTTGTCGGGGCTGCCCGCGGTGCGGCCCGCCATCGTCAGGTTGGGCTTGGCCATGATGGGCGTGCCGTCGCGCGGGTCCTCGAAGGGGCGGTCCGGCATGGTCAGGCCCGTGCAGCCGGTGATGGCGATCAGCACCGCCTCCTCCAGCTCCGACAGCGGCTGCTCGGCGTGTGTGGAGCGGTAGCTCATCGACCCGGCCGGCACCGAGGCGCCCCGGCTGACGCGGTGGGTGCGCCGGTGCCAGACCGTGTCGAGCAGGGGCCGGCCGAACAGGTCGGCCAGCCCCGGGTGCCCGTCAACCGTGGTCATTCACGCCCCCGTTCACGTTCCCGTTCACGACCCCGTTCACGTTCCCGTCCGTGTTCCCGTCGCTCGTCGGCCGCACCGTCCGCCAGGGCGCGAACGCGCTCGCCCCGCGCGGCAGCAGCGCCGCCAGCTCCGGGCAGTGCCGCAGGATCACCGAGTCCATGCCGCCCTTCTCCACCCAGTCGATGCCGAGCGGGGTGTACACCTCGGGCCGGTAGTCGACGTTGAGGAAGCGGTCGGACTGGAGGCGCCGGCTCGCCATCAGGATGAAGATCCGGAACGCCGTGTCGCTGAACCCGAACCCGGTCGGCGGGTTCTCCCCGAACAGGCCGACGACCGTGTCGATCTCGTCGACCGAGCGGTAGACGTCCTTGAGGCGGGCCAGCGTCTCGGCGTTCTCCGTCAGCTCCTCGAAGGAGCGGATGCGCTGCTTGTGCAGCCCCTCGCGGAAGTCGTTGTAGCGCGGGACGCCACGACGGCGGGTGCGCACGAGGTCCACCACCGACAGGTCGATGATCTCCCCGTCGCGCTCGAACCGCTGAAGTGCGCGCGGGTAGTTGTGCAGGGTGATCGCGCCCGGGTGGGCGATGCCGAAGGAGTACAGGGTGTTCGCCAGGCCCGTCTTGCGGATCTGGGTCTCGGCCGCGCCGCCCTGGATGTCCATGAAGCCCACCGTCTCCAGGCGCTGCCCGAAGTGGTGCTCGCGCAGCTCGAAGTCGTCCGGGACCAGCGGGTGCATGCGGTAGACGGTGACAAAGTCCTCCGTCAGCGAGTACGGAGCGGTGTGGTGGTCCGGCAGGGTCTTCGGGATGCCGGTCAGCGAGTGCGCCTCAAGCAGCCACAGGCCCAGCTGGTTGAGCCAATTCTTCGGCGGGCCCTGCCAGTTGGTCTTCAGGGCGATGTCGATCGCCTCGGTGGCGAGGATGGCCGGTGTCCACTCCACGGTGTGGATCTTGGCGATCAGCGCGGAGACCACCAGCCGGGCCGTCTGGTAGATCCGCTCCTCGCTCATCGTCGGGTACTCCGCGCGCAGTGCCGCGCACACCGCGTTGTGCTCGCGGGCGAACAGCGTGTGCATGGCGCTCAGGCCCATCCACCAGCTCTCGTTGAAGCCCGTGAGCGGAATGTGCCCGTTGCTGCCGCCGGGCAAGTGGCCGTCCTCCAGGCGGAGTTCGGCCCGGCCGTCGGCCTCCCGCAGGAAGCGCGCGGTCTGCTCGTCCTCGCCGTACACCTCCGAACCGTCCCACCAGTGCGAGGCGTTGTTGCCGAACAGGATCGGCGGGCGGCCCGGCACCTCGATGCCCTCGTTCTCCGCGAACCGCATCACGTTCTCGCCGGGCCCGCCGGGCGTGTTGTGCCAGGGCCCGCTGCCGGGCGGCAGCGGCACCTCGACACTGCGCTCGCCGGGCTTGTGACGGCGGTGGTTGACCCAGTCGTGCACCTGGAACTGGATCCAGGCCGCGGCGAGGACGTTGAGCGAGGACGCCGGCACGAAGCTCTCCCGGTACAGGAGCTGTCGGCTGACCGTGACCGGGTTCGGGGTGTCGAAGAGGTCGGGCCGGTACTCCGGCTTGAGGTTGCGCCCGAAGGCCGCGCCGACCGCGCCCATTCGCGGCTCCGACAGATCGTTGTACGTCCCGTCGTACGACCGCTCGCCGCGCAGCCGCTCCGGGATCGGCGCCGGCACCGGCTGGGCCTTCGGCGGTGCCTCGCGCGGCTCGGTGTCGATCAAGTTCAGGCGGCGCAGCACCTTGCGCAGGAACACCAGGTTCAGCAGGCTCAGCTGCAACGGCAGCCGGTGCCAGGGGACATAGCGGTTGAGGATGGCGAAGGCCGCCTCGACCGGACGGCCGAGGACGCGGTTGCGCAGCGGCTCCTCGGTGACGAAGCGCAGCCCCAGCCGGTGCGCGCTCGCCGCCTGGTAGGCCGCCTTGCGGGCCCGGTTGATGTTGCCGAGCGGGCGGAACTCGTCCGTGGTGTACCAGGGGTTGAAGGCGAGGTCCTCGACGCGGCGGGCGGTCGCCCGCGTCTCCGCGCTGTCGAGGTCCTGACTCGGAATGGTCAGCCGGGCCACCGCGATCGCCGGTGAGACCCCGTCCCGCCACTCCACTGAGGCGTCCTCGACCGGCGTGCGCCGCTCGTCGACGTACCGCTGCACGCACAGGTCGTAGCTGACGTCCGTCCGCGCGAGCCGGTGCGCGAACTCCCGGTGCAGCAGATCCGGGTCGCGGCGGTCGGCGGAGGGCGCGGCCGGGGTGCCGGGCGCGGGCCGGAGCAGGAACCGCACCGGCCCCGCCTCGCCCCACAGGATCGCGCCCCGGCTCCAGAAGGTCTCGTTGGCGAGGGAGTCGACGGTGTGCCGGGTGGCTGCCCGGACATTGCGGCGCATCCGGTTCGCGGTGCCGAGGCCCACGGCCAGCGGCAGCTTCACGAACAGCCCGAAAGCCTTCCGCACCGGACTCCTCGCCCCCGCCATCGCCTTGGCGAAGGCCACGAACTCCCGCGCGTTGCGGGCGTGCGAGACGGGATAGCTCGTGGCGAGCAGGTCGTGGCTCTCCTCCTCCGACACCCGCACGCGCACCGCCGCCCCGCGCAGGTCCGGCGAGCCGTCGCCCTGCCGGATGCCGCTCGCGTTGGACAGCCGTACCGTCGCCGGATACTCGGCGCCCGGCTGGGCGAAGCCCGCCCGCAGGGCCGCCGGGAGGTCGTCGTGGAAGCGCAGCCGGGCGTTCTCCACCGCCACCGGCGCCTTGGCGTGAAAGGTCCGGGCGATGCCACCGCCTCCGGCCCGCCGGTTCTTGACCTGTACCTTCATCAGTTCGGCGGCCAGCTGCTCGAACACCAGCCGCTCCGCCTCGGGACTGCCGCCCTCGTACCGCTCGTACTGCGGTTCTTGCTGCCCGGTCTCGGCCATCGGTGGTTTCCTCACGTACGGACACATCACGGATACGTACGGGACAGGGGCCGCACGCTACCCGTGGCCCCCGGCGCCCGCAGCGATGGTTCGCGCCGATCTGCGCCACCTTGCGCCCCATGCGAACAATTGCACGCAGAGCGGCATTTGGGCACGTCAGTAGGGCCCGTGCGGGTGTGGCGACCTCCCGTGTGCGCCTCGCGTGCGCCCCCGCTTCCCAGCAACCCCATCCGGCCGCCCCCGGTATGGCCGGGGAACGACGCCTGCTCGGTTGACGGCCCGCGGCGGCGGTGGTGTGCTCACCACCCGCCGACGTCCCGGGGGAGGTCCCACATGAGGGACACATACGTCAAGGGGCCCAGCTACACCGCGCTGCGCCCGTGCAAGCCGGACACCGACCCGAGCAGCTTCCCGGTCCACCCCGACCTGGTGGACCGGCTCGTCGAGGACAAGCACCAGCCCGACCCGGACGGGATCGTCCCGCACACCATGGCGACCTGTGCGGCCTACTCGTACGCCGGATTCGAGCAGCACAGCGACGTGGAGACCGTCTCCATGATCATGGCGCGGCTCGGCCTGGAGGAGAACCGCTGCCGGGCCTTCGAGCAGCGCGTGGACGCCCTGTACATCGCCTCGGCCGCCTATCTGGTCCAGGACCGGGACCGCAGGGTCGTCATCCTCTGCTACCGCGGCACCCAGCCCGAGGACATCATCAGCATCCTCACCGACGCCGACGTACGCCCGGAGACGCTCACCGTCGAGCTGGAGGGCCACCATCACGAGGTGCACGCCGGCTTCTACCGCAACGTCCGCGCCACCCGCCACCTCATCGTCCAGGCCCTGGAGCGGGCCCTGCGCGGCGAGTCGGTCGACCCCGACGAGGAGGGCACCCGCGGCACCGGCCTGGAGGCCCTCTACATCACCGGGCACAGCCTGGGCGCCGCGATGGCCGCGATCATGGCCGTCACCCTCGTCCACGAGCCCCGCTACCGGCACATCGCCGAGAAGCTCAAGGGCGTCTACACCTTCGGCCAGCCCATGGTCGGCGGCCCCGACCTCGCGAGGGCCTGCGAGGAGACGCCGGGCCCGCACGGCACGTATGTGCTGCGCGACCGGCTGATCCGCTACATCTTCGACCGCGACGTCGTCCCGGCGCTGCCGCCCCGCCCGGTCGGCCCCTACGCCCCCTTCGGCCGCGAGTTCCACTACCGCAGGCGCCACGGCCTGACCGACGCCGCCCTCACCTTCGCCGCCGACTCGGCGATCGAGGGCCTGACCCTGCCCAGCGACGTTCTGCGCACGGCCGTGAGCCGCGACTGGGGCGGCCTGCTGGCCCGGGTCACGGGAGGGGTACGGCGTTCGGTACGGCCCCTGGCGCGCGCCCGCGAGGAAGGCTGGACGGAGGTCACCGAACCGGGCCTGCACTACCCCCAGATGGACTCGCTCGCGGGCCTCGCCGTGGTCGCCCCGCTGGCGTTCTTCGCGACCCGCCTCGCGCTGACCCGCACGATCCCGTTCAAGTACTCCTTCGACGACCACGGCCCGGGCCACTACGTCAACGCGCTTGCTCCACCAGGGGTGTTGAGCGAGTTCGGGGACGTGTTGTAGCCCGGGCCGGCTGCGAGGCCTACGCCCTGCTGTTCCATTCGGCGATGACCGGGCGCCCGTGCTCGGTCGACAGCCGGCTGACCGTGCCGGTGGACAGCTGGAACAGCCGTCCGTCGGCGGGCGGCAGCCCCAGCCGGCGGGCCGTCAGGACGCGCAGGAAGTGGGCGTGGGCGACGAGGATCACGTCACCCGTGCGGTTGGCGAGCGCCGCGTCGACCCGGGCCAGCACCCGGTCGGCCCGCTCGCCCACCTCGGCCGGCGACTCGCCCGGGTGGCCCTCGGTGCCCGGCGGGACGCCGTGCAGCCACAGGTCCCAGTTCGGGCGGGTGCGGTGGATCTCGACGGTGGTGACGCCCTCGTAGGCGCCGTAGTCCCACTCGTGCAGGTCGGGTTCGACGACGGCCCCGGCGATGCCCGCGAGTTCGGCGGTGCGTATCGCGCGGCCGAGCGGGCTGGTCAGGGCGAGCGCGTAGGTCCGCTGCGAGAGGAGGGGAGCGAGCGACTTGGCCTGCTGCTCACCGTGGTCGGTGAGGGGCAGGTCGGTCCAGCTGGTGTGCTG
This sequence comes from Streptomyces cylindrosporus, assembly GCF_022698165.1. GTDB lineage: Bacteria > Actinomycetota > Actinomycetes > Streptomycetales > Streptomycetaceae > Streptomyces > Streptomyces cylindrosporus. The sequence goes on along the minus strand of NZ_JALDAY010000002.1, from coordinate 542,864 downwards.
TCCCGACACGCTCCACTCCGTCTCGCCGTGGCGGACCAGGAGTAGGTCCCCCACGGTTCGCTACTCCTTGGACTCGACGGCGTGGCCGCCGAACTGGTTGCGCAGCGCCGCGATCATCTTCATCTGCGGCGAGTCGTCCTGGCGGGACGCGAACCGTGCGAAGAGGGAGGCGGTGATCGTGGGCAGCGGGACGGCGTTGTCGATGGCCGCCTCGACGGTCCAGCGGCCCTCGCCGGAGTCCTGCGCGAAGCCCTTCAGCTTGTCCAGGTGCTCGTCCTCGTCGAGGGCGTTGACCGCGAGGTCCAGCAGCCAGGAGCGGATGACCGTGCCCTCCTGCCAGGAGCGGAAGACCTCGCGGACGCTGTCCACCGAGTCGACCTTCTCCAGCAGCTCCCAGCCCTCGGCGTAGGCCTGCATCATGGCGTACTCGATGCCGTTGTGGACCATCTTCGAGAAGTGCCCGGCGCCGACCCTGCCCGCGTGGACATAGCCGTACGGGCCTTCCGGCTTGAGCGCGTCGAAGATCGGCTGGAGCCGGTCGACGTGCTCCTTGTCGCCGCCGACCATCAGCGCGTAGCCGTTCTGCAGGCCCCACACACCGCCGGAGACACCGGCGTCGACGAAGCCGATGCCCTTGGCGCCGAGCTCCTCGGCGTGCTTCTCGTCGTCCGTCCAGCGGGAGTTGCCGCCGTCGACGACCGTGTCGCCGGGGGAGAGGAGTCCGCCCAGCTCGTCCACGACCGACTGGGTGGCGGCGCCCGCCGGGACCATCACCCACACCACGCGCGGCGCTTCGAGCTTGTCGACCAGTTCGGCGAGGCTCGCCGCGTCGGAGAGGTCGGGGTTGCGGTCGTAGCCGATGACGGTGTGGCCGGCGCGGCGGATCCGCTCGCGCATGTTGCCGCCCATCTTGCCGAGACCGATGAGACCGAGCTGCATTTCAGTTGCCTTCCTTGAGCTCGCGGTAAGCGGCCACGAGTGCTGCGGTGGAGGGGTCGAGGCCGGGGACGTCCGCGCCCTCGGTGAGGGCGGGTTCAACGCGCTTGGCGAGCACCTTGCCGAGCTCGACGCCCCACTGGTCGAAGGAGTCGATGTTCCAGACGGCGCCCTGCACGAACACCTTGTGCTCGTAGAGGGCGATCAGCTGGCCGAGGACCGACGGGGTCAGCTCGCGGGCCAGGATCGTGGTGGTGGGGTGGTTGCCCAGGAAGGTGCGGTGCGGCACCTGCTCCTCGGGCACGCCCTCCGCGCGCACCTCGTCGGCGGTCTTGCCGAAGGCCAGCGCCTGGCCCTGCGCGAACAGGTTGGCCATCAACAGGTCGTGCTGCGCCCTGAGTTCGTCACTGAGCTCGGGCACGGGACGCGCGAAGCCGATCAGGTCCGCCGGGATGAGCCGGGTGCCCTGGTGGATCAACTGGTAGTAGGCGTGCTGCCCGTTGGTGCCGGGCGTGCCCCACACCACCGGACCGGTCTCCCAGCCCACCACGTGCCCGTCGCGGTCCACCGACTTGCCGTTGGACTCCATGTCCAGCTGCTGCAGATACGCGGTGAACTTGGACAGGTAGTGGCTGTAGGGCAGCACCGCGTGCGACTCGGCGCCGAAGAAGTTGCCGTACCAGATGCCCAACAGGCCCAGGATCAGCGGGGCGTTGGACTCGGCCGGCGCGGTCCTGAAGTGCTCGTCGACGATGCGGAAACCGTCGAGCAGCTCGCGGAAGCGGTCCGGGCCGATGGCGATCATCAGGGAGAGGCCGATCGCCGAGTCGAAGGAGTAGCGTCCGCCCACCCAGTCCCAGAACTCGAACATGTTGTCCGGGTCGATGCCGAACTCCGTGACCTTGCCGGCGTTCGTCGACAGCGCGACGAAGTGCCTGGCGACCGCCTTGTCGTCACCGTCGAAGGCCCTGAGCAGCCAGGAGCGGGCCGAGGTGGCGTTGGTGATCGTCTCGATCGTGGTGAAGGTCTTGGACGCGACGATGAACAGCGTCTCCGCCGGGTCCAGGTCGCGGGTGGCCTCGTGCAGGTCGGAACCGTCGACGTTCGAGACGAAGCGGAACGTCAACTCCCGTGCCGAGAAGGTGCGCAGCGCCTCGTACGCCATCGCCGGACCGAGATCGGAGCCGCCGATGCCGATGTTCACGACGTTCTTGATTCGCTTGCCGGTGTGCCCGGTCCAGGCACCGGAGCGGACCCGGTCGGCGAAGTCGCTCATCCGGTCGAGGACCGCGTGCACCTTGGGAACGACGTTCTCGCCGTCGACCTCGACCACCGCGTCCCGGGGCGCGCGCAGCGCGGTGTGCAGCACCGCCCGGTTCTCGGTGACGTTGATCTTGTCGCCGCGGAACATGGTGTCCCGCAGCCCGAACACGTCGGTGGCGGTGGCCAGTTCCCGCAGCAGGGCGAGGGTCTCGTCGTTGACCAGGTGCTTGGAGTAGTCGATGCGCAGATCACCGACGCGCACGACGTACCGCTCGGCGCGGGAGGGATCCGCGTCGAACAGCTCACGCAGCCGCGGCCGCTGCAGCACGTCCGCACGGTGGTCCTCCAGCGCCGTCCACTCGGGACGGTTGGTGAGCCGGGGAGAGTCAGACATGGGAGGGCGTCTCCTTGGTGCCTTCGCCCCGCAGGGCGACGGCGTACATCTCGTCGGCGTCGAGGCGGCGCAGCTCCTCGGCGATGAGTTCGGAGGTGGTGCGGACCTTCAGGGCGAGGGTGCGGGAGGGCTGGCCCGGCAGGGAGAGCGTGGCCAGCGGGCCCTCGGGGCGGTCGATGACGACCTCGCCGTCGGCCGTGCCGAGGCGGACCGCGGTCACCACCGGGCCTCCCGTGACCACGCGGTCGATCTTCACCTTGAGCCGCGCCTCCAGCCAGCGCGCGAGCAGCTCGGCGGCCGGGTTCTCGGCCTCGGCCTCCACGGCACCGGAGATGATCTGCGCCCGGGCCTGGTCCAGGGCCGCCGCCAGCATCGAGCGCCAGGGCGTCAGCCGGGTCCAGGCGAGGTCGGTGTCGCCGGGCGCGTAGGAGCGGACCCGGGTCTCCAGCGTCTCCAGGGGGTTCTCGACCGCGTACAGGTCGGTGATCCTGCGCTGCGCGAGCGCGCCCAGCGGGTCCTTCGACGGCACCTCGGGCGCGTCCACCGGCCACCACACCACGACCGGCGCGTCCGGCAGCAGCAGCGGCAGGACCACCGAGTCGGCGTGGTCGGACACCTCGCCGTAGGTGCGCAGGATGACCGTCTCGCCGGTGCCCGCGTCGGCGCCGACCCGCACCTCGGCGTCCAGCTTGGAGGCCATGCGGTCGCGCGGGGTGCGGGCGTGCCGCTTGATGACGACCAGGGTGCGCGAGGGGTGCTCGTGCGAGGCCTCCTCGGCCGCCTTGATCGCGTCGTACGCGTTCTCCTCGTCCGTGACGATGACCATCGTCAGGACCATGCCCACGGCAGGCGTGCCGATGGCGCGGCGACCCTGCACCAGCGCCTTGTTGATCTTGCTTGCCGTGGTGTCGGTCAGGTCGATCTTCATGGCCTGCGCCAGCTCCGTCCGTCTCGTGCGAGCATCTCGTCGGCTTCCCCGGGTCCCCAGCTCCCCGAGGGGTACTGCGCCGGCTTGCCGTTCTTCGCCCAGTACTCCTCGATCGGGTCGAGGATCTTCCAGGACTCTTCCACTTCCTGGTGACGGGGGAAAAGGTTGGCGTCGCCGAGCAGTACGTCCAGGATGAGCCGCTCGTACGCCTCCGGGCTGGACTCCGTGAAGGACTCGCCGTAGGCGAAGTCCATCGACACGTCCCGGATCTCCATCGAGGTGCCCGGCACCTTGGACCCGAAGCGGACCGTCATGCCCTCGTCGGGCTGGACGCGGATGACGATCGCGTTCTGGCCGAGCTCCTCCGTGGCGGTGGAGTCGAAGGGCGAGTGCGGGGCCCTCTTGAAGACGACCGCGATCTCGGTGACCCGGCGGCCCAGGCGCTTTCCGGTGCGCAGGTAGAAGGGGATGCCCGCCCAGCGGCGGTTGTCCACCTCCAGCTTGATGGCCGCGTAGGTGTCGGTCTTCGAGTTCGGGTCGATGCCGTCCTCCTGCAGATAGCCGGGGACCTTCTCGCCGCCCTGCCAGCCCTCCGCGTACTGCGCGAGAACCGTGTGCTCGCCGAGCTTCTCCGGCGGCCGCACCGACTTGAGGACCTTGAGCTTCTCGGTCAGCAGCGACTCGGCGTCGAAGGCGATGGGCTCCTCCATCGCGGTGAGCGCCATCAGCTGGAGGAGGTGGTTCTGGATGACGTCACGGGCGGCGCCGATGCCGTCGTAGTAGCCGGCCCGGCCGCCGATGCCGATGTCCTCGGCCATGGTGATCTGCACGTGGTCGACGTACGAGCGGTTCCAGATGGGCTCGTACATCTGGTTGGCGAAGCGCAGCGCCAGGATGTTCTGGACGGTCTCCTTGCCGAGGTAGTGGTCGATGCGGAACACCTGGTCCGGCTCGAACACGTCGTGCACCAGCGCGTTCAGCTCGCGCGCGCTCGCCAGGTCGCGGCCGAACGGCTTCTCGATGACCGCGCGCCGCCAGGAACCCTCGGGCGCGTTCGCCAGGCCGTGCTTCTTCAGCTGCTGGACGACCTTGGGGAAGAACTTCGGCGGTACGGAGAGGTAGAAGGCGAAGTTGCCGCCGGTGCCGCGGGAGGAGTCCAGCTCCTCGACGGCCGACTTCAGCTGCTTGAACGCCGTGTCGTCGTCGAAGTCGCCCGGGATGAACCGCATGCCCTCGGCGAGCTGCTGCCACACCTCCTCGCGGAACTCGGTGCGCGCGTGGTCGCGGACGGAGTCGTGCACGACCTGCGCGAAGTCCTGGTCCTCCCAGTCCCGGCGGGCGAACCCGACGAGCGAGAAGCCCGGCGGGAGCATGCCGCGGTTGGCGAGGTCGTAGACGGCCGGCATCAGCTTCTTGCGGGACAGGTCGCCGGTGACGCCGAAGATGACGAGTCCGGACGGTCCGGCGATGCGGGGCAGCCGCCGGTCGCGCTCGTCACGCAGCGGGTTCGTCCAGTCGGAGACGATGGTCATTCCGCGTCAACTCCCTTGCTGTCCAGGGACTTCGTGACGGCGTCCAGCAGGTCCTGCCAGGCCGTCTCGAACTTGGCCACGCCCTCGTCCTCCAGCTGCTGCACGACCTCGTCGTAGGAGATCCCGAGGGTCTCCACGGCGGCCAGGTCGGCGCGGGCCTGCGCGTAGCCGCCGGTCACCGTGTCGCCGGTGATCTCGCCGTGGTCGGCGGTGGCGTTCAGGGTGGCCTCCGGCATGGTGTTGACGGTGCCGGGCGCGACCAGTTCGTCGACGTACAGGGTGTCCTTGTACGCGGGGTCCTTCACACCGGTCGAGGCCCACAGCGGGCGCTGCTTGTTGGCCTTGGAGCCCGAGAGGGCGGTCCAGCGGGCGGACGCGAAGACCTCCTCGAAGGCCTCGTACGCGAGGCGGGCGTTGGCGAGCGCGGCCTTGCCCTTGAGCGCGAGGGCCTGGTCGGTGCCCAGCACGGTCAGCCGCTTGTCGATCTCGGAGTCGACGCGGGAGACGAAGAAGGAGGCCACGGAGTGGATGGTGGCGAGGTCGAGCCCCTTGGCGGCGGCCTTCTCCAGGCCGGCCAGGTAGGCGTCCATGACCTCGCGGTAGCGCTCCAGGGAGAAGATCAGCGTGACGTTGACGCTGATGCCCTGGCCGATGACCTCGGTGATGGCGGGCAGGCCCGCCTTGGTCGCCGGGATCTTGATCATGACGTTCGGGCGGTCCACGAGCCAGGCCAGCTGGCGGGCCTCGGCGACGGTGGCCGCCGTGTTGTGGGCGAGGCGCGGGTCGACCTCGATGGAGACCCGTCCGTCCCGGCCGCCCGTCGCGTCGTACACGGGCCGCAGGATGTCGGCGGCGGCGCGGACGTCGGCGGTGGTCATCATCCGTACGGCCTCGTCGACCGTCACGCCGCGCACGGCCAGGTCGGCGAGTTGCTCCTCGTAACCCTCACCGGAGCCGATGGCGGCCTGGAAGATGGAGGGGTTGGTGGTCACGCCCACCACGTTCTTGTTCTCCACGAGTGCGGCGAGGTTGCCGGACTCGATCCGCCTGCGCGACAGGTCGTCCAGCCAGATGGAGACGCCTTCGTCGCTGAGGCGCTTGAGTGCTCCCGCGGACGCGGTTGCTTCGGTCACAGTGATCATCTTCTTTCTGGCGATCGGATCAACCGCGGGCGGCGGCGAGGGATTCCTTGGCCGCGGCGGCGACGTTCTCGGGGGTGAAGCCGAACTCGGCGAACAGGGTCTTGGCGTCGGCGGAGGCGCCGAAGTGCTCGAGGGAGACGATGCGTCCTGCGTCACCTGTGAAGCGGTACCACGTCAGGCCGATGCCCGCCTCGACCGCAACGCGGGCCTTCACCGACGGCGGAAGCACCTGGTCGCGGTACTCGCGCGGCTGCTCCTCGAACCACTCCACGGACGGCATCGACACGACCCGCGCGCCGATCCCCTCGGCCTCCAGCTGCTCCCGTGCGGCCACGGCGAGCTGGACCTCGGAGCCGGTGGCGATGAGGACGACGTCCGGGGTCTCCTTCGAGGACTCCTTCAGGACGTAACCGCCCTTCGCCGCATCGGGGTTGGGTGCGTAGGTGGGCACGCCCTGGCGGGTGAGCGCGAGGCCGTGCGGGGCCGGGTCGGTGGCGTGCCGCCTGAGGATCTCGGCCCAGGCGATCGCGGTCTCGTTGGCGTCGGCCGGGCGCACGATGTTGAGGCCCGGGATGGCGCGCAGGGCGGCCAGGTGCTCGACCGGCTGGTGGGTCGGACCGTCCTCGCCGAGACCGATGGAGTCGTGGGTCCAGACGTACGTCACCGGCAGCTGCATCAGGGCCGACATACGCACGGCGTTGCGCATGTAGTCGGAGAACACCAGGAAGGTGCCGCCGTAGATACGGGTGTTGCCGTGCAGGGCGATGCCGTTCATCTCGGCGGCCATCGAGAACTCGCGGATGCCGAAGTGGACGGTACGGCCGTACGGGTCGGCCTCGGGCAGCGGGTTGCCCTTCGGCAGGAAGGACGAGGTCTTGTCGATGGTGGTGTTGTTCGAGCCGGCCAGGTCGGCGGAGCCGCCCCACAGCTCGGGCAGCACGGAGCCGAGCGACTGGAGCACCTTGCCGGAGGCGGCACGGGTGGCGACCGACTTGCCCTCCTCGAACACCGGGATCGAGGACTCCCAGCCCTCGGGCAGCTGCCCGGCGACGATCCGGTCGAACAACTCGGCGCGCTCCGGGTTGGCGCCGCGCCACTTGTCGAGCTGCTTGTCCCAGGCCGCGTGCGCCTCGGCGCCCCGGTCGAGGGCCTCACGGGCGTGCGCCAGGACGTCGGCGTCGACCTGGAAGGACTGCTCGGGGTCGAAGCCGAGGAGGCGCTTGGTGGCGGCGATCTCCTCGGCGCCGAGGGCGGAGCCGTGGGCGGCCTCGGTGTTCTGCGCGTTCGGGGTGGGCCAGGCGATGATCGTGCGCATCGCGATGATGGACGGCCGCCCGGTCTCGGCCTGCGCGGCCTTGAGCGCCGCGTACAGGGCGGGTACGTCGATGTCGCCGCCGAGCGCGGGCTCGACGCGCTGCACGTGCCAGCCGTAGGCCTCGTACCGCTTCAGGACGTCCTCGGAGAACGCGGTCGCGGTGTCGCCCTCGATGGAGATGTGGTTGTCGTCGTAGAGGAAGACCAGGTTGCCGAGCTTCTGGTGGCCGGCCAGCGAGGAGGCCTCGGCGGAGACGCCCTCCTCCAGGTCGCCGTCGGAGACGATCGCCCAGATGGTGTGGTCGAAGGGGGAGGTGCCCTCGGGCGCCTCCGGGTCGAACAGACCGCGCTCGTAACGGGCGGCCATCGCCATGCCGACGGCGTTCGCGACACCCTGGCCGAGCGGACCGGTCGTGGTCTCGACGCCCGCGGTGTGCCCGTACTCGGGGTGACCGGGGGTCTTGGAGCCGTGGGTCCGGAAGGCCTTCAGGTCATCGAGCTCGACCTCGTACCCGGCGAGGAACAGCTGGGTGTAGAGGGTCAGCGAGGTGTGCCCGGGGGACAGAACGAAACGATCCCGCCCGGTCCACTCGGGATCGGCGGGATCGTGACGCATCACCTTCTGAAAGATCGTGTACGCGGCCGGGGCGAGGCTCATCGCGGTGCCCGGGTGCCCGTTGCCGACCTTCTGTACGGCGTCGGCGGCGAGCAGACGTGCGGTGTCGACGGCACGCCGGTCGAGTTCGGTCCATTCGAAGCTGTCCGATGTCTGCGTACTCATCTTCAAGAAGTCCTCGATCGCAGCGGGGTTTCTGGCTCGTTGCGTTCAAACTTAAAAGTCTGACTTTTACGAGGGAAGGTCCTCGTGTGCCAGCCTGTGGTGAAAGTGGGACACCGGACGTACCAGCTGGGCGGCGTGAGAGGGACATGGCGGACAGAACCATCCAAGGCGGAGACGGTGAAGGCAGCGTGGACGGGATCAGAACGTTCCCCTTCCCGGTCGAGCTGAGTGTGTGCGGGGTGGGCATGCAGGTGGGCCCGATGGGCGCCGACCGCACCTGGCACGCCGACGCCCCCCTGCACCGCGTCCATCGCATCGACTTCCATGTCGTGATGCTCTTCGACGAGGGGCCCGTCCGCCACATGATCGACTTTGCCGAGTACGAGGCGACGGCCGGCGACCTGCTGTGGATCCGCCCGGGTCAGGTCCACCGCTTCTCGAGTACGAGCGAGTACCGCGGAACCGTCCTGACCATGCAGCCCGGCTTCCTGCCCCGCGCCACGGTGGAGGCCACCGGCCTGTACCGCTACGACCTGCCGCCGCTGCTGCGCCCCGACGAGGCCCAGCTGGCGGCCCTGCGCTCCTCCCTCGCCCAGCTGGAGCGCGAGTACGAGGACACGACGACGCTCCCGCTGAGCCTCCACACCGCGGTCCTGCGCCACTCCCTCACGGCGTTCCTGCTGCGTCTCGCGCATCTGGCGGCGAGCTCGGCGGAGGCGGTCCGCCGCCAGTCGGACACGACGTTCACCCTGTTCCGGGACGCCGTGGAGAAGGGCTTCGCCACCAACCACAGCGTCAGCGCCTACGCCGACGCGCTCGGTTACTCCCGCCGCACCCTGGTCCGCGCGGTCCGCGCCGCAACCGGCGAGACGCCCAAGGGCTTCATCGACAAGCGGGTGATCCTGGAGGCGAAGCGGCTGCTGGCCCACACCGACATACCGATCGGCCGGGTGGGCGCGGCGGTGGGCTTCCCGGACGCCGCGAACTTCTCGAAGTTCTTCCAGCAGCACACGGAGACGACCCCGGCGGCTTTCCGGGCGGAGCTGCGATAGACGGGCGGATCTTCGCCGGGCGACCCCCTACTCCGTGCGCAGTGCCGTCGCCGTGCGGGCCCGCGCCGCCCAGCCGGACGGGAGCAGGGCGCCCAGGAGGGCGATCGCGATGCCGGCCAGCCCCAGCAGGACCAGTTCGGGGGCGTCGTACACATCGAGGACCGAGGGCGGGAGGCCGGTGCCCGCCGCGTGTCCCATCACCGGCAGGACATAGCCGTGCAGCGCGAACCCGAGCGGTACGCCGATCAGTCCGCCGAGGACGCCGATCCCGGCCACCGAGGAGAGCACGAGGCTCACGGTCTGCCGCGGTGACATGCCCAGCGCCTTGCAGACGCCGAGGTCGTGCACGCGCTCCCGGGTGTCGAGGACGACGGAGTTGAGCACGCCGAGGCCCGCCACGGAGACCAGCATCAGGGTGAGCAGCACCGCGATCGAGTCCAGCACGAGGATCATGCCGTCCTGCTGCGAGCCCTCGTCGGCCAGCACGTCGGCGCCGAGCGGCCGCACCACCGCGGCGAGCTTCGCGGCGTAGTCGGCGGGGGAGACGCCCGGCTTCACCTGGATCTGGAAGACCTGGGGCCTGGCCCCCGCGAAACCGGCCATGTCCGCGTGGACCGACAGGCCGTCGTTGTCGGTGTCGAAGGCCTCGCCGACGATCCGCAGACTCTCCGTGTCCTTCCCGAGCGTCACCCGGACCGTGTCGCCGATCCTGGTGCCGGTCCGTTCCAGGAAGCGCGTGGGTACGACGACCTGCCCGGCGCCGGTGATCCAGTGCCCGGAGATCATCTCGTAGCTCCCTGACCGCGAATCCCCCTGGTAGAGGGTGGCTTCGACCGAGCCGGATATCCCGGCGACGGTGACGTCCGTCCGGGTCATGCCGTAGTACGAGGCGGTGCCCGACTGCGCCTTGACGGCGGCGCCGACCTTCGCCGGATCGACGGACGGCGCCCTGCGGGCGGCTCCCGGGGAGAGCGGCCCGCGGTTCTGGACGGCTCCGCCGCTGACGACGGTGACATCGGCGCGGTCCTGGGGATCCTGCGCGCTGCCCACCGCGTTCAGGGACGAGGTCAGGCCCACCGCGAAGGTCGCCGCGACCGTGCCGAAGGCCACCGCGAGCAGCATCGCCGCGGTGCGGACCGGATGCGTGAAGGGACTGGCCAGGCCGTAGGTCACCGCCCGCGGCAGCGGCAGCCGCCCGGCCGTCCGGTGCGCCCACTGGCCGCGCCCCGTGCGCGGCGCCCGGCCCACCGCGATCGCCTCGACCGTCCGCAGCCGCCCGGCCCGCAGCGCGGGGACCAGCGCCGCGACCGTCACGATCAGCAGCGCGACCGCCGGCACGACCACGTCCACCCACCACGTCACCGACAGCGAGACACCCCCGTACACCTGCGCGGTGTCGGCCAGCAGCGGCACGGCCAGCACATTGCCCAGCACGACCCCGAGCGCGATACCGGCGACGGCCGGGATCAGCGCCTGTGCCACATAGGCCCGCACCACCTCGCGCGGGGTGAAGCCGATGGCCTTGAGGATGCCGATCCTGCGCAGCCCGGTGCCGACCGCGCCGCTGATCACACTGCTGACGATGATCACCGACATGACGATGCCGAGCACGCCGAAGGCCACCAGGAACGGGATGGTCGCCGCCGCGCCCCGGTCGGCGGAGTGCTTGGTGTCCAGATAGGACTGGGTGGCCAGCAGGGACCCGGACGGCACGGCGGCGGAGAGCAGCTTCCGGTCGGCGGCGATCTGCCCTTTGCTGCTGGCCGACTTGAAGCGGTACAGCATCTGGCTCGTGACCGGTGAGTCCTTCGAGGCCAGCGCGCGCACCTGCCCGGGGGTCGCCCAGGCGTCGGCGGTCCGGGCGGACGACAGCGCGAAGCCGACGACCGTCAGGCCCGGGCTGTCGGCGTCGCCGGAGGCCTTCATGACGGAGCCGATCTTGAGGGGGGAGTTCAGGAAGGACGCGGAGAGAACGATCTCGCCCGCCTTCTTCGCCCACCGCCCGGCCCGCAGGTCCAGGTCGTCCACGTCGCTGTGCGGGCCGGAACGCCCCACCAGGGTCAGCTCGTTGAAGGTGGTGGTGGGATACGGCCCCGCGCTCGCCGTGACACCGTCCAGCCGCCCGGTCTCCTTCAGCGCCGCCGTACTCACCCTGGCCGGATCGAACTGCGCGGTGATGTGCGCGCCGTGCTGCTTGGCGAAGGCGTGGTCGAAGGGGGCGTTGGTGGCGACGATGAGCGATCCGGCGATCACGGCGGCCGCGACGGCCATCATGCAGGCCACGGCGATCACCGTCGTCTGCACCCGGCGCCGGCCCACCCCGGAGCGCACGACCCGGCCCAGCGCGCCGCTGCCGAGGAGGCTCATCGGACGGCCTCCGCACGCGTGTCGAGGGAGAGACGGCCGTCGACCAGCTGGATGGTGCGGCTCGCGCACGCCCGCGCCAGCGCCATGTCGTGCGTGACCAGGACGAGGGTCTGCCCGCCGCGGTGCAGCTCCACCAGCAGCTCCCGTACGTCGTGCCCCGAGGCGGTGTCGAGCGCGCCGGTCGGCTCGTCCGCGAGCAGCAGCGCGGGCCGGTTGACCAACGCCCTTGCCACCGCGACGCGTTGGCGCTCACCGCCGGACAGCCGGCCCGGGTAGGCGCGGGCGTGTCGGGTGATGCCCAGCAGCTCCATCAGCTCGTCCGCGCGGGCCGCCGCCTTGCGCCGCGCGGCCCCGGTCAGCTGGGCGGGCAGCCGGATGTTGTCGGCGACGGTGAGGTCGTCGAGCAGATTGAAGAACTGGAAGACCATGCCGATCCGTTCGCGGCGGAACCGGGCCAGCGCGTGCTCGCCCAGCCGGTCGATCCGCTCTCCGGCCACGGTCACCGCGCCCTCGGTCGGCTTGTCGAGGCCGGCGACCAGGTTCAGCAGCGTCGACTTGCCGCTGCCGGAAGGACCGGTCACGGCGAGCGCCTCGCCCTCGGCGACAGCGAGGTCGAGCGGTCCGAGCGCGGGTGTGCCGGCGTTGTCGTAGCGCTTGGCCGCGCCCGCCAGTTCGATCACGTCAGTCATGGGAGTCCGTCCTTCGTCCTTGCGGCGCAAGGGAGTTGTCGGTGTCGGCCCGGCGAACGTAGGGGCGCGGACGCCTGGCGCGCGTCGGCCGCGGCACCGACTTGCGGGCGTCCCCGCGGAGGAGGGGCGCCCGGGGTCATCCCTGCGAAGTACGCCTGAGGTACGGCCTGTCGACCGTGCAGGCGGACGCGGGAGCGGGCCGGGGCGCAGCACAATGAGGCGATGGAGACGGAGGACCGGCGGGGACGGCGCCGGCAACTGCGCGACGCCCTGAGGCCGGAGCCGCAGAGCGCCCCGTTGTCGCGGCGGGCGGTGCGCGCGGACGTGGTGCTGGCGGTCCTGCTGACCGTCGTGGCGCTGATCGTGGCGGCGCGCTATCCCGGCGACGGGCCGGTCCACATCAGCTCGAAGGTCGAGTCCTCGTACGGCGAGCGCACGGTGCCGACCCCGCGCCCGCCGACGCCCCCGGTGCCGGTCGTACGGGACATGGAGCCCGAACCCTCCGCCCCCGCCTGGCCGTTGGTCGTGCTGACGGCGCTGCCGCTGGCGGCCCGGCGCCGGTATCCGCTGGCCGTGTTCGGGGTGGTGCTCGCCGCGGCCCTGGCCATCGGCGACAAGGCCTCCTGGATCAACGTGCTGTCCTGTGTCATCGGCGCCTACAGCGCTGCCATGTACAGCCGTTACTGGGCGCGGGCGGCGGCCGGGCTGCTCGCCGCCGCGGTGCTGGCCGGCATCGCCTTCCGCAACACCGACCCGGTGCTGCCGGGCTGGTCGAGCCCGGTGGTCGTGCTGCTGCTCGCCGGGGTGCTGGCCGTCACCGTCCGCTTCTGGCAGCGGCGCCTCGCGGAGAGCCGGGACCGCTACGCACGGCTGCAGAAGGCCCAGGAGGAGGGCATGCGGCGGGCCGTCGAGGAGGAGCGGGCCCGTATCGCCGCGGAACTGCACGACGTGGTGACCCACAATGTGAGCGTGATGGTCATCCAGGCGGGCGCGGCCCGCAAGGTGATGGACGGCGCTCCGGAGCGGTCGAAGGAGGCCCTGCTCGCCGTCGAGGCCGGGGGACGGGCCGCGATGGCCGAACTGCGCCATGTGATGGGCCTGTTGGCCGCCCCGGACACCGGCCGCCCCGACAGCCCCGCCGACGGCCTGGAACCGCAGCCCGGCCTCGGGCAGCTCGACGCCCTCGCCGAGCGGGTGCGCGCGGCCGGCACACCGGTCTCCGTCGCGGTGTCCCTGCCGCCGGACCCGCTGCCGCCCGGCATCGAACTCGCCGCCTACCGCGTGGTGCAGGAGGCACTGACCAACACCATCAAGCACGCGCCCGGCGCCGAGGCCTCGGTCACCGTCGGACACACCGCGGACGTCCTGGAGATAGAGGTCACCGACACCGGCGCCACCCGCGACGCACCCGGGGGCGAGGGCAACGGCCGCGGGCTGATCGGACTGCGCGAACGGCTCGCGGTGTACGGCGGCGAGCTCACCGCCGGTCCCACCCTGGCCGGCGGCTACCGCATCACCGCCCGGGTCCCGTGGCGGACCTCGTGAACCCGCCCGCGCTGCGCGCCGTCATCGCCGACGACCAGGCCCTCGTCCGCACCGGCTTCGGCATGATCCTGGCCGCGGACGGCATCGAGGTGACCGCGGAGGCGGCCGACGGGGCGGAAGCCGTTGCCGCGGTCCGGCGCACCCGGCCCGACGTCGTGCTCATGGACATCCGGATGCCGCGGATGGACGGCATCGAGGCGACCCGGCGGATCCTCGCCGACGGCGGCCCGGACGGCACCAGGGTCGTCATCCTGACCACCTACGACCTCGACCACTACGTCTACGCCGCGCTCACCGCCGGTGCCAGCGGCTTCCTGCTCAAGGACGTCACGCCCGAGCATCTGGTCGCCGCCGTACGCCTCGTGCAGGCCGGGGACGCCCTGCTGGCCCCCGCGATCACCCGCCGGCTCATCGAACGCTTCACGCACCGCGAGGAGGCCGGGACGGCCGCCCTGCACCGCGACCTGTCCGGCCTGACCCCGCGCGAACTGGAGGTGCTCCGGCTGCTCGCGACGGGCCTGAGCAACGCCGAACTCGCCGACCGCCTGGTGCTCAGCCCCACCACGGTCAAGACCCACATCGGCCGCATCCTGTCCAAGCTGGACCTGCGCGACCGCGTGCAGGCGGTCGTCCTGGCGTACGAGACGGGACTGATCTCCCCCGGGGGCGGGGACTCCTAGGACCCCGCCCCCGAAGGTGCCGCGCCCGTCAGTGCCCGAAGTCGAACCAGTTGACGTTCACGAAGTCCGCCGACTGGCCGCTGCTGAAGGTCAGATAGACGTCGTGAGTGCCCGTCACCGAGCTGATGTTGGCCGGGACCGTCGTCCAGGTCTGCCAGCCCCCGGTGTTGCCGACCGAGAAGCTGCCGATCGGCGTCGCCGTGGCGCTGTCCAGCCGCACCTGGACCAGGCCGCTCACCCCGCTCGCCGCCCCGCTGGCGACACGGGCGTAGAACTGGGTGGCCGCCGTGGAGCCGAAGTTGACGCCCTTGTAGAGAGCCCAGTCGCCGTTGGCTATGTAGCCGATGTCCTGGCCGCCGCCGGTGTCCGAGGTGGTCTCCGCGGTGACGCCGGACTGGCTGTCGTACGACTCGGCCTGGATGGCGCTGTAGGCGTCACGGTTGCCGGTCGGCGGGGTCGTGGTACCGCTCCCACTGGCCGAGAGGACCTGGACATAGTCCACGACCATCGGGTGGCCGGACTCGGTGGCGCTGGTCGGGCCGCCGCCGAACGCGGCCGGGAAGCCGCCGCCCATCGCCACGTTCAGGATGACGAAGAAGCCGTGGTTCGTCGCGTTGGCCCAGGTCGTCGCGTCCACCTGGTTCGCGGTCACCGTCTGGTAGTTGACACCGTCGACGTAGAAGCGGATCGCCTCGGGGCTGACCGAGCGGTCCCACTCCATCGTGTAGGTGTGGAAGCCGGACTGGCAGGTCGTGTTGGGACAGGCGGTGGAGTTGCCGAGGCCCGTCGTCTCGTTGCAGGGACCGCCGGAGGCCGTGCCGCAATGCACGGTCGCCCAGGTCTTGTTGATGCCGTTGACGTTCTCCATGACGTCCAGCTCGCCGACGCTCGGCCAGTTCTGGTAGTTGCCGCGGTAGGGGGCGCCGAGCATCCAGAACGCCGGCCAGTAGCCGAGCGCCGCGTTGCCCGTGACGTTGGGCATCTGGATCCGGGCCTCGACGCGCAACTTGCCGCCGGACGGGGGCTGGAAGTCGGTGCGGGTGGTCTCGATGCGGCCCGAGGTCCAGTTGCCCGCCGAGTCGCGGATCGGGGTGATCTTCAGGTTGCCGCTGCCGTCGAGCGCGACGTTGCTGGTGCTGTTCGTCATCGTCTCGACCTCGCCGGTGCCCCAGTTGGCGGGGCCGCCGGGATACGAAGTCCCGGTGTCGTACTGCCAGTTCGAGGTGTTGACGCCGGTGCCCGCCGAGCCGTTGAAGTCGTCGACGAAGACCTGCGTCCAGCCCGACGGGGGCGTGGGCGCGGACGCGTCGGCGGACTGGGTGGCGGCCGTGGCCAGCGCCGCCGCCAGACCGAGGGTGCTGAGTACGGCGACCAGCGCGCGTCGCCGTCTGGGTATGCCGGAGGTTGCACTCATGGGGGTGCCTCCCGGGTACGGGGTGATGGGCTGCGGATGCCCTTGGGAGCGACTCTTGAGAGCGCTCTCAAAGTGGGCCCAATGTGCTCTCCGGTACCAGGGTCGTCAAGACTTAAAGCAAGGAAAGTCCTTTCGGGGCGGGCAAGTTCACGTCATGAAGGGCGCAAACGGGCCCTAAACCTCGCCACCGCGGGGCTCAGACGGCGCTGCCCGCCTTCCAGTCCGCCCAGGACAGGTTCCAGCCGTTGAGGCCGTTCGAGGCCTCCACGGTCTTCTCGCCGGAGTTCTTCACGATCACCACGTCGCCGAGCATCGAGGACTCGTAGAACTTGTAGCCCGCCACCGAGCTGTCGTTCGCGCCCTTGGCGTCGTGCAGGCCCACACAGCCGTGGCTGGTGTTCTCGTGCCCGAACACCGAGGTGGACGCCCAGTAGTTGCCGTGCACGAAGGTGCCGGACGTGGTCAGGCGCTGGGCGTGCGGGACGTCGGAGATGTCGTACTCGTCGCCGAGGCCGACCGTCGAGGACTCCATGCGGGTCTGCTTGAACCGCTCGCTGATGACCATGATCCCGGACCAGGTGGTGTGGTCGGAGTCACCGCCGGAGACCGGGTAGGTGGCGTACGTCGCGCCGTCCCGCTTGACCACCATCTGCTTGGTGGACAGGTCGACCGTGCTGATCTGTTCGCGGCCGATGTGGAAGGTGACGTCCTTCTGCTGCACGCCGTAGACGCCGTCCTGGCCCTCGACGTCCTTCAGCCGCAGGCTGAGCGTGATCTTCGTGCCGGCGGCCCAGTACGTCTCCGGGCGGAAGTCCAGCCGGGTGTCGCTGAACCAGTGCCCGACCACCTCGACGGCCGGCTCGGCGGTGACGGTGATGGCCTTCTGGACGGCGGCCCGGTCCTTCACGGCGTGCGTGAAGTTGATCGACACGGGCATGCCGACGCCGGAGGTCGAGTCCGCCTCGGGGGTGAAGTAGCCGACGAAGGTCTCGCCGGGCGACTTGGTGGTGAAGGTCGCGGTCTGTGCGGCGGCGCCCTCCGGAGTCGCCGTGACCGTGTACTTCGTGCCCGAGTACGGGTTCCTCGCCGAAGTCCACTTGGTCTTGGCCGCGTTGAGCGAACCGTCCAGCGTGGAGCCGTCGTTGCCGGTGACCTTCACCGAGGCGAGCGTGCCGTCGGTCACGGTGATCTCGACCGGGCTTGTGAAGTCGGCCTTCTTGGTGCCGTCGGCGGGCGTGACCGAGACGGTGGGCTTCTTCGTGGCCGTGGCCTTCGCCGATGTGTCCGACTTGGCCGTGCCCTCCGAGGCGCCCGCCGAACTGCTGCATCCGGTCAGCGCGACGGCGGCGGGCACCGCGCCCAGCACGCCGAGCAGTCCGCGCCGGGACCACTTCTGCGACTGCTGAGACCGGTTCGATATGTGCGAGACGCCCACGGCAGGCCTTCCTGGGATTTCCACCTTTTCCGGGTGCATCCTGCGCCGCGCAGATTTGTTGATCCTTTGAATACCCGGGCCGCTTCCTGAGATTCCTGTGAGGACTGCCTGGGGGACTGTCTGGGGGACGGCCTGAAACGACGGTTGCCGGAGTGCCGGGGATTGTGAACAGAGTATGAACGGTCCGACCGGCGCCCTGAGTATCCGGTGAGATCCCCTGTCGCGCCATGGCTTCCCCACCTTGCCGGTCGGAATAGTTCGGAACAGTGCGGAGACGAGGAACCACCGAGCACCCCGGAGGCGTACGTGACCGAAGTCCGTGAGCGGTACACCGTGGCCGTCGTGGGAGCGGGCGCGGCGGGCACACTCACCGCCGTCCAGCTCTGCGAGACCGCGACGCGCCGCCGGACACCGCTCGACGTGGTCCTGATCGACCCGGCGCCGGAGGCGGGCCGCGGCAGCGCCTACGCGACCCGTGACCCACGCCACCGCCTCAACGTGCCCGCGGGAGGCATGAGTTGCTATCCCGACGAACCGGATCACTTCACCCGCTGGCTGTGCCGCCACGGCGAACCGTCCGTGAGGGCCGCCGACTTCGCGACCCGCTACCGGTACGGCGCGTACCTCGCCGACACCCTCGGCCAGGCCATTGTCCGGGCCCGCGGCACGGTGTCGGTACGACGACTGCGCACCCGCGCCGAGAGCTGTACCGACACCCCCGACGGCCGGCTGGAGCTCCGCCTCGCCGACGGGAGCCACCTGACGGCCGACGCGACGGTCCTGGCCACGGGCCCGGCGACACCGACGTCGACCTGGGCACCACCGGCGCTACGAGAGTCGGCACGCTTCATCGCCGAGCCGTGGGCCCCGGGGGCGTTGGACGGGCCGCTGGGGCGGGCGTCCGCGGGTGTGCCTGGCGTGGCGGGGGTGTCGGAGGGGTTGGGTGGGTCGCTTGGGCGGACGACCGGGGTCGTGGCGGGGGTGTCGGAGGGCTCGGTGGGGCCGCTCGGGCGGACGACGGGGGCCGTGGCGGGGCTGTTGGAGGGCTCGGACGGGCTGCTGGGGCGGACGAGCGAGGCCGTTCCTTCCGGGCCAGGGGTGTCCGAGGGCTCGGCGGCCCCATCCGTGCGGGCGGATGGGGCCGTGCCTGGCGTGGCGGCGGTGTCGGACGGCATCGCCGGGCCGGTTTCGCGGTCGGCCGGGGCCGTGCCGGGGGTGTCCGAGGGCTCGGGCGGGCCCTTGGGGCGGACGAGCGGGGGTGGGTCTGCCGGGCCAGGGGTGTCCGAGGGCTTGGCGGGGCCGTTCGCGCGGGCGGCTGGGGTCGTGCCTGGCGTGGCGGCCGTGTCGGAGAGCCGCGCCGGGGCGGATTCGCGGGCGGGCGGGGTCGTGTCCGTCGAGTCGCGGGTGTCGGAGGGACTGGGCGGGCTCGCGGGCGCAGCCGTTGTGACCGCGGGGTCCTCGGGCGGGCCGAGCGTCCATGCCGCCGTATCACGGTCCACCGATCCGGTCGACGTACTCCTCGTCGGTACCGGGTTGACCGCCGTCGACCTGGCGCTGAGTCTCGACCGGCCGGGGCGGACGGTTCACGCCCTTTCCCGTAGCGGGCTGATGCCCCAGGCGCATGCCCTCGTGCCGGCGGGGCCGGTGCCCGCGCCCGAGGGGCTCGACGACACCTCGCTGGGGCGGCTCCGCCGTGCCGTCTACCGGCATGTCAGCCGTTCCGTGCGCACCCACGGCGACTGGCGCCCGGCCCTGGACAGCCTGCGCCCGCACACCGCGCGGCTGTGGCACAGCCTCACCCCCGAGGACCGCGCCGAGTTCCTCGCCCGCGAGGGCGCCCTGTGGAACACCCACCGGCACCGCATGGCCCCCGCCACCGCCGAGTCCGTCTCCCGCGCCCGTACGGCACGCCGGCTCACCGTCCACACCGGCACGGTGACCGACGTCGTCGAGCACGATGGCGCACTCGTGGTCACGCTCTCCAACGGCCGTACCCTGCACGTCGGTTGGGTGATCGACTGCACCGGGCCGGGGCGGCGGCCCGACGATCCGCTGTGGCGGTCGCTGTTCGCGTCCGGGGCGGCCGTCGCCGGACCCCTCGGCATGGGCGTCGGCACGGTCGAGGGGCGTTTGCTGGACGCGGAAGGACGCGCCGACCGGCCGCTGTTCACGCTGGGCGCCCCACGCCGCGGCGAGCTGTGGGAGACCACCGCCATCCCCGAGATCCGCGTCCAAGCGGCGGCCCTGGCACGGCAGTTGCTCGCCCCGCTCGCCCAGAAGCCCCGAAAGCGCCCCCGGCCCTCCCGCCGTCCCGT
This sequence comes from Streptomyces cylindrosporus, assembly GCF_022698165.1. Classification (GTDB taxonomy): domain Bacteria; phylum Actinomycetota; class Actinomycetes; order Streptomycetales; family Streptomycetaceae; genus Streptomyces; species Streptomyces cylindrosporus. The sequence goes on along the minus strand of NZ_JALDAY010000002.1, from coordinate 523,077 downwards.
CGACGGCCACGGCCTCCCCCTCTCCACCCACGCCGACGCTGCCGCCGCCTACCGCACCGGCCTCGACCGCGTCCTCAAGGTCCGGGCCGGCGCCGAGGACGCCTTCGCCCGCGCGGTCGCCCTGGACCCCGGGTTCGCCCTCGGACACGCGGCCCTCGCCCTGCTCGGTCACGAGTGCGGGGCCGACGTCGACGTGCCGCGGGCGCTGGCCGAGGCACAGCGCAGCGCGGGCGAGCGGGCCGACGAGCGCGAGCGGTCGTTCGTGGACGCGGTCACCCGGCGGGTGCACGGCGACGGAGGCGACTACGCGCTCGTACGACATCTGGACACGCACCCCGCCGACGCGCTCGCGCTGGCCGCCGCCGTGCCCACCATCGCCTTCTCCGGCGTGACGGACCTCGACGACGACCAGGCGCTGCGACTCGTCGAGCGGACGTCACCCGTGTACGACGGGCACTGGTTCCACACTTCGCTGCTCGCGTTCCTGCGGCAGGAGCAAGGTCGGCTGGGGGAGGCGGGTGAACTCGCCCGACGGGCGCTGGCCTCGGAGCCGGCCTCCGGGCACGCCGTGCACGCGCTCGCGCACGTCCACTACGAGTCCGGGGCGCACGAGGCGGGACGGGACTGGCTCGACCGGTGGGTGTCCGGGCGGGGGCGGGGCGCCGTGCACCGGGCGCACTTCTCATGGCACATCGCTCTGCACGAACTCGCCCTGGACGATCCGGCGGCGGTGCGCCGGCGCTGGTTCGCGCAGCTAGCGCCGGGCCGGGTGGTCACGGGGGTGCGGGCGCTGGTCGACTCGGGGTCCTTGCTGTGGCGGGCGCGGCTGAGCGACAGCTGGCGGGGCGAACTGCCCACGGCCGACGTGCTGGACACGGTCGCCCGGGACGTCCTGGAGCGCCCCGTCACCGCCTTCACCGCACTGCACGCGGCCGTCGCCCTCGCCGCCGCCGGGGACCTGGCGGCGCTGCACCGGCTGCGGGACCACGCCTCGGGGGCGGACGAGGTGCAGCGGGAGGTGATCGTGCCGTTGTGCGAGGCGTTCGTGGCGCTGGTCGAGGAGCGGTTCGTGGCGGCGGCGCGTGGGCTGGACGCGCTGCTGCCGGTGCTGCGCAGGGTCGGCGGGAGCGCCGCGCAGCGGGAGGTGGTCGAGGAGACGCTGCTGTACGCCCTCGTCGCCGCGGGCCGCTGCGAGGACGCGGGCCGTCTGCTGGACGCCCGTCTGGAGCGCCAACACGCCCCGCGCGACCGGCGGTTGCGCGCGGGACTGCCGGTATGAGCCCGCCGTGAGGACGTTGTCGACCGCACCGCTACCCTGTCGTGATCGTCCACGACAGGGGGAGACATGAGTCAGCGCCGCCTCGGCCCAACCGCCCGCGCCGCCACCGCCGTTGCCGTACTGGCCGGCGCACTCGCCGCGTGCTCCGGCTCCGACGGTTCCGCCGGGTCCCAGGAGGGCGACAAGGCCGCGTCCGGCGTCATCTCCCTCGCGGACGCGCGATCCGTGCTGCGGAACTACGTGAAGGTCAACAACGCGGCCAACGTCACGCGGGACGCGGAGCGGACGGCGACGATCGAGAGCGGCGCGATGCTGGCGCAGAGCCAGGCGGGCTTCCGGCAGTACCCCGCCTGGTCCGCACAGGAGCAGAAGCGGTCCAAAACGCCGTTCTCCTACCCCGTCGAGAGCGCGCGCTTCTACATCCCGCGCAAGGGCGCCGCGGACTTCTTCATGGTGGACACCGCGATCACCGGCGAGGGCATCGCCAAGGGCCGCCGCCGACTGATCGTCTTCAAGAGCGTCGTGGACGACAAGGCCGCGGGCGGCAAGGGCTGGCGGGCGGTGACCGTCGGCGAACTCACCGGGAAGCCGCCCGCTGTGGCCAAGGACTCCGACGGCTTCACGACGCCCGTCGGGGCGACCGGGAAGGTGGGGTCCCTGTCGCTCGGCGAACTGGTGGGCCTCTCCCAGGACTTCTACGTCACCGGCGGCAAGAAGGCCGCGGCCTCCTTCGCCGACACCGCGTCCGTCAAGGACTGGAAGAAGGCCTACGCCGACCGGGCTCCGGCCACCGACAAGTGCGTGGACGGCGAGTACGCGGCCGGCTCCGGGGGCGGCGACACCGCGTACGGCATGAAGACCGGCGACGGCGGCGCGCTCGTCCTCTACGACTTCGGCGTGCAGTACAAGAACTGGGGCAAGGCCGAGTGCGGCGGCGGTGACCTGAAGCTGAAGAACCTGCCCGTGATCAGCGAGATCTACCTGGACGGCAGGACCTCGGTCACCATCCTGACCCGTACCGAGTCACTGATGGCGCTGGCCGTGGTCCCGCCGTCCGGGAAGAAGGTCCAAGTCACCGGCTACAAGGAGCAGTTGACGTCCGCCCAATAGCAGCGGAGGTCACGCGCCCGTCGTCGCGGGCGGCCGGGGCGCCGGCTCCTCGGCCACCCCGAACCGCTCGTGCGCCCTGCGCAGCGGCCTCGGCGCCCACCACGCCCGCCGCCCCAGCAGTGCCATGGTCGCCGGGACCAGCAGCATGCGTACCACCGTCGCGTCGATGAGCACCGCCAGCGTCAGGCCCAGGCCGATCTGGAGGATCGGGGAGAAGCCGCCCGTCATGAAGGCGCCGAAGACCACCGCCAGGAGGAGGGCCGCGCAGGTGACGACCCGGCCGGAGCGGCGCAGGCCCTCGACCACGGCCTCCTGGTCGTCGCCCGTCCGGTGGCGGGCCTCGCGCATCCTGGCCAGGATGAACAGCTCGTAGTCCATGGCAAGTCCGAAGGCGATCGCGACGATCAGCGGGGGTGCCGTGAGGCTCAGCGCGCCCAGGCCCTCGGCGCCCAGCGCCCCCGCCAGGTGGCCCTCCTGGAAGACCCAGACCGTCACGCCCAGCGCGGCGCCCAGGCTGAGCAGCGTCGTCAGGATCGTGCGTAGCGGGATCAGGACCGAGCCGGTGAAGGCGAACAGGAGGACGAAGATGCCGGCCAGCACGGTCAGCGCCGCCCAGGGCGCGCGGTCCGAGAGCATCGCGCGGAAGTCGACCAGACGGGCGGCCGGGCCGGTGACCTGGACGGGTTCGCCGCCGCGGATGTCACGGACCCGCTCGACCAGGCCGGTGGCCTCGGTGCCGTCCACCCTGCCCGACGGCTGGAGCCGTACGACCGTCGCGCCGCCCGGCAGTCGGCGGGCCTGGGCCGTGGGCGACAGGGACCGGATCCGCTCCGCCGTCCCCGCGTCGGTGCCCGGCCTCAGGACCACCGTGACCGGCGAGACACCGGTGCCGGGCGGGAAGTGGGCGTCCACGGTGTCGTACAACTGCCGTGCCTCGGTGCTCGACGGGAGCTGGGTCGCGTCGCCGATCTCGATCTTCATGCCGGTGACGGGGAGGGCCAGGACGAGCAGGGCCGGGACGACGGTCGCCAGGACGGCGACACGGCGGCGGGCCGCGAAGCGGGCGACGCGGGCGAAGAAGCGGCCCTCCTCGCCCTCGGGGCGGGTCCGCGCCGGGGCGATCCTGCCGCCGAATTTGGTCAGCAGGGCTGGGAGGAGAGTGACCGCGGCCAGCATGTCGATGACGACGACCGCCGCCACCGCCAGTCCCATGCTGCGCAGGAACACGCTCGGGAAGACCAGCAGGCCGGTCAGGCTGACGGCCACCGTGAGGCCGGAGAACAGGACGGTCCGGCCGGCCGCGGCGACCGTGCGGTGCACGGCCTCCACGACGTCGTCGGTGTGCCGGCGTTCCTCGCGGAAGCGGACCAGCATCAACAGGGCGTAGTCCACGGCGAGTCCGAGCCCCAGCATGGTGGTCACCTGGATCGCGTACACCGAGATGTCGGTGACCTGGCTGAACGCGAACAGCGCCAGGAACGCGCCCGCGATGCCGCTCACCGCGATCACCAGCGGCAGCGCTGCCGCGCGCAGTCCGCCGAACACCACGAGCAGCAGGGCGAGTACGACCGGCAGCGAGATCAACTCGGCGTTCTTCACGTCCTGTTGGGCCCGCTCGCCGAGCTGCTTGCCCAGCAGCGGGCCACCGCTGACGTGGACGTCGGGCGCGTCGATCCGCTTGATGCGGTCGGCCGCCGCGTCCACCGCCCGCTCCTCGGCGTCGTCGTCGAGACCGCCCTTGAGGGTCACGGGGACGATCAGCGCCCGTCCGTCCTCGGCGGTCAGGCCGCGCGTGGTGTACGGATCCGGTACGGCGGCGACCCCGGCGATGTTCCGTACGTCGGCGACGGCCCGCTCGACCTGGCCGCGCAGACCGGGGTCGGTGACCGCCGCGCCCGCGACGACGCCGGTGATCGACTCGCCCGTCGGGTCGGTGCGGTCGAGGTACTGGGCGGCGTGCTCGGACTCGGTGCCGGGGACCTCGGGCACGTTGTCGGACAGCCGCCCGAAGACGCCCGTGCCCAGCCCGAAGCCGAGCAGCAGGAAGAGCACCCACAGAAGGATGACGGTCAGCGGGCGGCGGGTCGCCGCCCGGGCGAGGGTGGAGAGCACGATGCCTCCCGGCGGGTCGTCGGTTTCCTGACGCCCTCAGGCTCGTCCCGGCGGGGGCGCTCCCGGATCGCCGGAGGGAGCGGTTTCGAGGACTCGGCCGTACGGGGGAGACGGGGGCGCGACTCACTCTCCGGAGGGAGGGGAATCACCCGGCAGGTCCGGGAGTTGATCCGTCAGTCCGCGCGATCCCGAAGGAGCCCGCATGCCCGAGGAGCCCGCCGTCCGTGAACTGCGTCTGGTCGTCACCGCCGAGGACTACGACGAGGCCCTGCGCTTCTACCGAGACGTCCTCGGCCTGCCCGAGCGGGCCGCGTACTCCTCGCCCGACGGCCGGGTCACCATCCTGGAGGCGGGCCGGGCCACGCTGGAGCTGACCGATCCGAACCACGCCGACTTCATCGACGAGGTCGAGGTGGGACACCGCGTCGCCGGCCACATCCGGGTCGCCTTCCAGGTCGGCGACTCCACCGCCGCCACGGCACGGCTGGCCGCCGCCGGGGCCGAGGTGCTCGCCGAGCCGACCCGCACCCCTTGGAACTCCCTCAACTCCAGGCTGGAGGCCCCGGCAGCCCTCCAGCTGACCCTCTTCGAGGAACTGGACACTCCCTAGGGGACTCCCGGAGCCACCAGGCCCGTCTCGTAGGCGCAGATCACCGCCTGCACCCGGTCCCTGAGGCCCAGCTTGCCCAGGACGTTGCTCACATGGGTCTTCACCGTGTGCTCGCTGACGAACAGGGTCGTGGCGATCTCGGAGTTGGACAGGCCCCGGGCCAGCAGGCGCAGGGTCTCCGTCTCGCGGGCGGTGAGGACGTCCAGGCGCTCGGCGGGGACCTCCGCGGCGGCCTCCTCCCGGCGGCGGCGCACGATGTCCGCGACCAGCCGCCGGGTGACCGTCGGCGCGAGCAGCGAGTCGCCGGCCGCGACCACGCGCACGGCGTGCACCAGGTCGTCACGGCGCACGTCCTTGAGCAGGAAGCCGCTGGCGCCCGCGTACAGCGCCTCGTACACGTACTCGTCGAGGTCGAAGGTGGTCAGCATGACCACCTTGCAGCCGGACTGCGCGCACACCCGCCGGGCCGCCTCCAGGCCGTCCATCACCGGCATGCGGATGTCCAGGAGCAGCACGTCGGGGGTGTGCCGCTGCACCGCCGCGACCGCCTCGGCGCCGTCCCCGGCCTCGGCGACCACCTCGATGTCCCGCTGCGCCTCCAGGATCATGCTGAAGCCGCTGCGGACCAGTTCCTGGTCGTCGGCGACGACCACCCGGATGCTCACCCCGGCCCCCGCCGCCGTACCCCTGAACGCCCGGCGCCGGGAGCGACCGCCTGCCTTCCGTCCGCCGCGGGCAGCCGTACGACGACCCGGAAGCCGCCGTCCGGTCCGCGCCCGGCCTGCGCGCTGCCCCCGCAGACACCCGCCCGCTCCCGGATGCCGATCAGCCCGTGCCCGCCGCCCGGACCCGCCGGGCCCCGGCCGTCGTCGGTCACCGTCAGCGTCAACGCGTCCTCCGTCCAGTCCAGTTCGACCGTCGCGCAGGTAGCGTACGCATGCTTCACGGTGTTGGTCAGCGCCTCCTGCACCACCCGGTAGGCGGCCACCTCGGTGTCCGGCGGGAGCGGGTACGGCTCACCGGTGGCCCTCAACTCCACGCGCAGGCCCGCCGATTCACCGACCTGGCGGACCAGCGCGGGCAGGGCGGCCACCCCCGGCTGCGGTGAAGTCCCGTTCCGCTGCTCTTCCTTGAGGACGCCGAGGATCCTCCGCAGCTGGCCCATCGCGTCCCGCCCGGCCGCCGCGATCGCGTCGAAAGAGGCCTCCGCGCGCTCCGGGTCCGAGCGCACCACGACCGGCCCGGCCTCCGCCTGCACCACCATCAGGCTCACCGCGTGGGCCAGCACGTCGTGCATGTCCCGGGCGATCCGGGCGCGTTCCTGCGCGATGGCCCGCGCGGTGTCCGCGGCCCGCTCCCGCTCCAGCCGCCGGGCCCGGTCCTCGATCTCGGCGGTGTAGGCGCGCTGCACCCGAGCGAGCGTCCCCAGGCCGTACGCACACAGGACCGTCAGCAGGTGGAAGGCGTACTCGAAGGGCCGGGCGCCCTCCTTGTGCTGCATGGTGAGGGTCACCCCGATCAGCCAGCCCGCCAGCATGAACCGCCGCTGCCAGGCCGGGGACCGGGCGGCCAGCGTGTACAGGACGACCAGGCCGCCCCACACCACGTCCGGCGGCGGCGCGTGGTAGACGGCCATCGCCGGGGTGGCCACCGACACCGCGCACGCCGTCGCGGAGGGCGCCCGGCGCCGCCACACCAGCGGCACCGCCGTCGCCGCGCCCAGCAGCCAGCCCTGCCAGGTCAGCCGGTCGTCCCCCTCGTCGGGGAAGATCCACTGGAGCGAGACGGCGAACAGGACGAACGCGGCGAGCGCGGTGTCGACGACGTACGGATTCGCCGTGCGCAGCCGCGCGACGACCCGTGTGAACCAGGGCGGCGGGGACATGGGCGGCTCCTGAAGGGGACGGGCCGTTCCAGTATCACGAGGGTTCGCGGGCGGTGCCTCGCCGGTGAGAGGGATATCCCGGCCGACGATCGTGATCATTCCTTTGCCATGGAGGGGGAACCTCCGGCCCGGGGCGCCCCTCTGAAGAGTTGCAACAGAGCGTTCACAGCGTGTGCATGGTCCTGGACCGACAGTTCCGATCATCATCGCTCCAGCAGCCCGCACCGCCGTCGTACCGGGGGACCCCGCATGCCCACTCGCCGCAGCATCCTCGCCGGTGCCGCCGCGCTCACGGCGGTCTCGGCCTGCGAGTCGGGCGACGAGGCCCGACCGGCACCGGACGCCCGGCGGGCCGCGGCCCTGCCCGCCGCCCGCTCGTCGTCGGGCCGGCTCAACTTCGTGGTGATCCTCGCCGACGACCTCGGCTACGGCGAACTCGGCTCCTACGGCCAGAAACTGATCCACACACCGCGCCTGGACGACCTCGCAACCCGGAGCCTGCGCTTCACGCAGGCCTACGCGGCCGCCCCGGTGTGCGCGCCCTCGCGCTGCTCGCTGCTGACCGGGCTGCACAGCGGGCATGCCACCGTGCGGAACAACCCCTGGGGGCCGGGTGGCCAAGGCGCCCTGACCGACCGGGACTTCACCTTCGCCGAGTCGCTGCGGACGCTCGGCTACCGCACCGGTGCCATCGGCAAGTGGGGCTTCGGACCCAACGCCCCCGACCAGCCGAGCCACCCCAACTCCCGCGGCTTCGAGGAGTTCTACGGCTACCTCACGCACCACCACGCCCACGACTACTTCCCCGACTACCTGTGGCACAACGGCACCCGCGTGGAGATCCCCGAGAACAAGGACGGCGCCCGCAAGGTCTACGCCCCCGACCTGATCGAGGAACGCGCCCTCGCCTTCCTCCACGCGCACCGCGACGAGCCGTTCCTGCTCTATCTCGCCCCGACCGTGCCGCACGCCCCCAGCCAGGACCCGGACGCCGGCGCATACGCCGACCGTCCCTGGACCGGCCCGAACAAGCGGCACGCCGCCCAGGTCACCGCCTTCGACACGCTGGTCGGCAGCATCACCGACCGGCTCACCGACCTCGGCCTGGCCGACCGCACCGTCGTCCTCGTCACCAGCGACAACGGCCCGCACGAGGAGGGCGGCACCGACCCAGCGCTCTTCAACGGCAACGGCCCGCTGCGCGGCCTCAAACGGAACCTGTACGAGGGCGGCATCCGCGTCCCGCTCCTCGCCTGGTCCCCACGGCACATCCGGTCCGGCACCACGGACCGCCCCACGCCTCTCACCGACCTGCTGCCCACCCTCGCCGACCTCGCGGGCGCACCCGCCCCCACGGACGTCGACGGCCTCTCCCTCGCCCCCCTGCTCCGCGGCTCCCCGGACACCGCCCGCCACGACGCCCTGTACTTCTACCGCAACCACGCCGGCGTCACCCCGCGCGCCGACGCCGTCGACCACGGGCGGGGCAGCCGCCTCGCCGAGGCTCTGCGCCACGGCGACCTCAAGGCGATCCGCTTCGCACCGGGCCAGAGCCGACGCGCCCCCGACGACCAGTGGGACGTGGAGTTGTACGACCTCGCCAAGGACCCCGGCGAGCAACACGACCTCGCCGCCGCGCGACCCGCCCAGGCCGAAGCGCTCGTACGGCGGATGCGGGAGTCGTGGGCCCCGGTGTACCGACGTAGGCCTTTCGGCGTCACCCTCGAAGTCACCGGCCACGGAAGGGAGTTCACGGTCACCGCCACCCTCTCCAACGGCTCCGCCAAGCCCTGGAAGGCACCCCGGCTCACCCTCGGCACGCCCACCGGCTGGAGCATCCGGGCCCTGGGCCCGCTCACCACCACCCGCCTCCCGGCGGGCGACCACCTCACCGCCCGCTGGCACGCGACCCGCGCCGAGGTCGCGACAGCCACGACACTCGTCTGCCGGGCCACGGTACAACTCGGCGACGACGAGGTGACGTTCACGGCGACGGCCGGGGTCGGGGCGTAGCCGGACCGCCACCCCCTACGGCCGTCACCCCAGCGCCCGCGATATCCCGAGTGCCGCGAGCCGGACCGCGGGGACCAGCGCCGGGACCTGGGCCTCGGCGTGCGGGACCACCACCGACACCGCGGCCACCACCGCGCCGCCCGGGCCGCGTACCGGGGCCGCGACCGACAGGGCGTCGTCCGTGACCTGGCGGCTGCTCACCGCGACCCCCGTGCGCCGTACGTCGGCCAGCATCCGGCGCAGCCGCCCCGGGTCGGTCACGGTGTACGGCGTGAAGGACTCCAGCGGCCCGGCGCAGTACTCCTCCTGGGACTCGGCGTCCCCGTGCGCGAGCAGCACCAGCCCCACGCCCGTCGCGTGCAGCGGCCAGCGCGCCCCGACCCGGATGTGCACGCCCACCGCCGAACGCCCCGAGATCCACTCGATGTAGACGACCTCGCCGCCGTCCCGCACCGCCAGCTGCACGTTCTCGTGGGTCGCCTCGTACAGGTCCTCCAGGTACGGCAGCGCGATCTGGCGCAGGGCGAGCCCGCGTGGCGCGAGTGCCGCGACCTCCCACAGCCGCAGCCCCACGTGGTAGACGCCGGAGGTGTCCCGCTCCAGCGCGCCCCACTCCGTCAGCGCGGCGACCAGCCGGTGCGCGGTGGTGAGGGTCAGCCCGGCCCGCCGGCTGATGTCCGTCAGGGACAGCGCCGGATGCTCGTGGTCGAACGTGGCCAGCACGGCCAGGAGCCGGTCGGGCGCGGACCGGGTGGTGGTCATCGCGCTCAACCCAGCCCGTCCTCCGCGATCCGCAGCAGCAGCGTGTGCAGCGTCTGCCGGTCCGCCGCGTCGAGCGGGTCCAGCAGGTCGTTGGTCACCCGCAGCCCCGCCTCGTCGGTGTCCCGGAGGAAGGCGCGGCCGTCCTCGGTCAGCACGACGATGCGGCTGCGCCGGTCGTCGGGGGAGGGGCGCCGCTCGGCGAAGCCCTGCTTCTCCAGGTCGTCGACCAGGCCGACGATCGCGCTCGGGTCGTAGCCGAGCCGGGTGCTCAGCTCGCGCTGGAGCGCGCCCTCGGAGCCGGCGAGGAAGCGCAGCACCGCGTAGTGGCGCAGCCGCAGCCCCGAGGCCTGGAGGAACGTGTTGAACAGCTGACCCGAGCGCAGGCCCAGTCGGTACAGCAGGTAGCCGGTGTCCGCGTGCAGCCCACGCATCCACGGTTCGTCCGCGTCGATGGCGTTCGGAGTGACGTGCTGGCGTGTGATGGCGGGCTCCCTGTGCTCTCGGTCCGTATTGGGTGATTCCAGCATGTCGCACCTGCCGGTCGCCAACAACTATTGACGTCAACAATTATTGCTCTTAGCTTCGATCTCGAAGCCGCACCCCATGCGAAAGGGACCCACCCGTGCCCAGCATCGATCTCACCGGCAAGGTCGCCGTCGTCACCGGCAGCGGCCGGGGCCTCGGCCTCGCCTACGCGCACGCCCTGGCCGCCCACGGCGCGTCCGTGGTCGTCAACGATGTCGACGAGGCGGTGGCCGAGGCGGCCGTGAAGTCCATCGCCGAGGCGGGCGGCACGGCCGTCGCCGAGGTCGTCCCGGTCGGCACGAGCGAGGCCGCCGAGCGCCTGGTGAACCGGGCGGTGGAGGAGTTCGGGCGGCTCGACGTCCTGGTCACCAACGCCGGCATCCTGCGCGACAAGGTGCTGTGGAAGATGACCGACGAGGACTTCGACGCGGTGATCACCACCCACCTCAAGGGCACCTTCACCTGCGCCCGCGCCGCCGCCGTGCGCATGCGCGAGCAGGGCGAGGGCGGCACGCTGATCCTGGTCGGCTCCCCGGCCGGCCAGCGCGGCAACTTCGGTCAGACGAACTACGCCGCGGCCAAGGCCGGCATCGCCGCCATGGCCCGTACCTGGTCGATGGAGCTGGGCCGCGCGAACATCACCGTCAACGCGATCGTGCCGGTCGCCGCGACCGCGATGACCGAGACCATCCCCGCCTTCGCGCCGTACGTGGAGGCCCTGAAGAACGGGCAGCCCTTCCCGGACTTCCTGCGCAAGGGCGAGGGCTTCGGCACCCCCGAGGACTGCGCGGCCCTGGTGCCGTTCCTCGCCTCGGAGGCGGCCCGTGGCATCACCGGCCAGGCCATCGGCATCGGCGGCGACAAGGTGGCACTCTGGTCGCATCCGCAGGAGATCAGGGCGGCGTACGCCGACGGCGGCTGGACCCCCGACACCCTGGCCGAGGCCTTCCCGACGTCGGTGGGGGCCGAGCTCCAGTCGGTCGGCATCCCGGCGCCGAAGTTCCCGGAGGCGTGATGGACATCCAGGGCCTGGTGGCGATCGACGTGCACACCCACGCGGAGGTGTCCTCCAAGGGCCACTCCTCCCTCGACGACGACCTGCACGACGCCTCCTCCGCCTACTTCAAGGTCGAGGGCAAGCGGAAGCCGACCCTGGAGGAGACGGCCGCCTACTACCGCGAGCGGAAGATGGCAGCCGTGATCTTCACGGTGGACGCCGAGTCCGCGACCGGCACCGCGCCCGTCCCGAACGAGGAGGTCGCGGAAGCCGCGGCCGCCAACTCGGACGTGCTGATCCCCTTCGCCTCCATCGACCCCTTCCGCGGGAAGGCGGGAGTGAAGCAGGCCCGCCGCCTGGTCGAGGAGTACGGGGTCAAGGGCTTCAAGTTCCACCCCAGCATCCAGGGCTTCTTCCCCAACGACCGCTCGGTGGCGTACGACCTCTACGAGGTGATCGAGGAGACAGGCACCATCGCCCTCTTCCACACCGGGCAGACCGGCATCGGCGCCGGCGTCCCGGGCGGCGGCGGGATCCGGCTGAAGTACTCGAACCCTCTCCACGTGGACGACGTGGCGGCCGACTTCCCGCACCTGAAGATCATCCTGGCGCACCCGTCCTTCCCCTGGCAGGACGAGGCCCTCGCCGTCGCCACGCACAAGCCGGGCGTGCACATCGACCTGTCCGGCTGGTCGCCGAAGTACTTCCCGCCGCAGCTCGTGCAGTACGCGAACACCCTGCTCAAGGACAAGGTCCTCTTCGGCTCCGACTTCCCCGTCCTCACCCCCGACCGCTGGCTCGCCGACTTCGAGAAGCTGTCGATCAAGGACGAGGTGAAGCCGAGGATCCTCAAGGAGAACGCCGCCCGCCTGCTCGGGCTGACCAAGCCATAAGGGGCCGTAGATGCGCAATGAGGGACTGGGTTCGTGGCCCGCACGCCGGGCCCGCAAGACCCCGCACCGCACCGCCCTGATCCACGGCGGCACCTCGCTCACGTACGCGCAGCTGTACGACCGCACCACCCGCCTCGCCCACGCCCTGCGCTCGCGCGGCATCCGGCGCGGCGACCGCATCGCCTACCTCGGCCCCAACCACCCCTCCTACCTGGAGACCCTGTTCGCGGCGGGCACGCTCGGCGCGGTCTTCGTCCCCCTCAACACCCGCCTGGCCGGACCGGAGATCGCCTTCCAGCTCTCCGACTCGGGCGCGAAGGCGCTGGTCTACGGCACCTCGCACGCGGGTCTCGTCGCCGGGCTGCCGGGCGACACCGATGTGCGGGTGTACGTCGAAGTGGGCGCCGAATACGAGGAGTTGCTGGCCTCGGCCGCCGTCGAGCGGATCGACGAGCCGGTCGTCGCCGATGACACCTGCATCATCATGTACACCTCGGGGACGACCGGGCGGCCCAAGGGCGCCATGCTCACGCACGGCAACCTCACCTGGAACGCGGTCAACGTCCTTGTCGACACCGACCTGATCGCCGACGAACGGGCCCTGGTCTCCGCCCCGTTGTTCCACACGGCCGGGCTGAACATGCTGACCCTCCCGGTGCTGCTCAAGGGCGGCACCTGCGTCCTGGTCGAGGCCTTCGACCCGGGCGCCACCTTCGACCTGATCGAACAGCACCGGATCACCTTCATGTTCGGGGTGCCGACGATGTTCGAGCAGGTCGCCCGGCACCCGCGCTGGGCCGACGCGGACCTGTCCTCCCTGCGCATCCTGACCTGCGGCGGCTCCCCGGTGTCGACCCCGCTGATCACCGCGTACGGGGAGCGCGGGCTCACCTTCCTCCAGGGCTACGGCATGACCGAGGCGTCCCCCGGCGCCCTCTTCCTGGACGCCGAGCACGCCCTCAGCAAGGCGGGCTCGGCGGGCGTCCCGCACTTCTTCACCGATGTGCGGGTCGTCCGGCCGGACCTGGCGCCGGTCGACGTCGACGAGACCGGCGAGGTGGTGATCCGCGGCCCGCACGTCATGCCCGGCTACTGGGGGCTGCCCGAGGAGACCGCCGCCTCCTTCACCGACGGCTGGTTCCGCAGTGGGGACGCGGCCCGGATCGACGAGGACGGCTACGTCTTCATCGTCGACCGCATCAAGGACATGATCATCTCCGGCGGCGAGAACATCTACCCCGCCGAGATCGAGGACCTGCTCCTCGCCCACCCGGACATCGTCGAGGCCGCGGTCATCGGCGTGCCCGACGACAAGTGGGGCGAGGTGCCGCGCGCGGTCGTGGTGCCGCGCGAGGGCGTCTCGGTCGACCCCGACGAGGTGCTGGCCTCCCTGTCCGGCCGCCTCGCCAAGTACAAGATCCCGAAGTCGGTGGTCCTCGCGGACGAACTCCCGCGCACCGCCTCCGGAAAGCTCCTCAAGTCCCGAGTGCGCAAGCGCTACGGCAACAGTTAAGGAACCCCATGAGCCTCACCGTGAACGGCCTCGACGAACTGAAGAAGCTCGCCGGCAGCGACCTCGGCGCCAGCGAGTGGATCGAGGTCACCCAGGAGCGCATCGACACCTTCGCCGACGCCACCGGCGACCACCAGTGGATCCACGTGGACCCCGAGAAGGCGGCGGCAGGACCCTTCGGCGCCCCCATCGCACACGGCTACCTCACCCTCTCGCTCTTCATCCCCCTGTTCACCGAGCTGCTGGACGTCCAAGGCGTCACCACGAAGGTCAACTACGGCCTGAACAAGGTCCGTTTCCCCTCGCCGGTGAAGGTGGGCTCCCGCATCCGGCTCGTCGGGAAACTCACCGACGTCGAGGAGGTGCCGGGCGGGGTGCAGATCACCGTGGACGGCACGATAGAGATCGACGGCGGCGGGAAGCCCGCCGCCGTCCTCCAGAGCCTGTCGCGGTTCTACGCCTGACGGTACGAGCAGACCGCCGTCGACACCGCGCACGCCCCCGACGCCTGCCAGGGCCGCTTCCTCAGGAGCCCGCCACATCGACGAAGATCGGGTTCGAGTAGAACCAGGTGTCGGCCCACGGGTCGCCGTCGCCCGGCGTGTGCGGGATCGGACCGTTCGGGTCGACGGCGGCTCCCAGGTAGCCCGCCCCGTGCCGCTTGCCGTCACTGCCGCGCAGTCGGACGTAGAAGGACTCGTCCCCGGCGGTCAGCGGGATGCGCAGGGTGTACGTCCCCTTGCGGCCCGACACGTCCTTGGTCTGGACGACCCTGGTGTCCGGCGCCCGCCAGCTGTCCCGGTCGCTCACCGCGCCGCGCACCGCGCCCCGGATCACGTCCACGTGCGCCAACTGGGGCAGGATCCCCTGGGGATTGGGGCGGGAGGCGGTCGTGACGGTGACGTACAGGGTGATCTTCTCGCCCTTGCGGACCCGCAGCCGGCCGCCGAGCGTCACACCGCGGCCGAGGTCGCAGTCCCGCTTCAGCCGCACGTCCAGGCCGTCCAGCAGGTGCCCGTGGTCCAGCCAGACGCGGCCCGCGCGCAGGCCCGCCATCACGGCGCGGTAGCCGTAGCGGGTGACGCCGACGTGGGTGCGGCTGAACTCGCCGGGCCAGAAGTCGCTGCCGGGCTGCGGGGAGTCGGTGTTCACCGGGTCGGGCAGCTTGCCGGTGTTGTCGAAGTTCTGTCCGGCCGGCCAGTCGCCGTTCTTCCAGGTGTCGAAGACCGTGCGGTGGTTGTCGGAGTTGGTGGTGATCGTGAACAGGCGGCCCTCCGACAGCATCGCGTCCCAGAGCCCGCCGACGGTCGCGGTCGCCCAGTCGAAACCGCCGTACGTGAGGTAGGCGTCCGCCGGGTAGCCCGCGTACGACTGCGCCGACGGCTTGTTCTCGTACTCGCCGCGGATGGACGTGGCGCCGCGCCAGCCCGGGATCGCCGCGCCCTGGGCGCCTGGCGCGCCCTCCATGCCGATCATGATCTCGGGGGCCGCGTCCCGCCAGTTGCGCATCTCGTGCGGGGAGTCGATGCCGAGGCGCAGCGGGTGGTTCGCCAGGACCAGGACGTCGTCGACGTAACCCGAACGGCGCTGCTCGGCAAGCCACTTGATGGCCTTCACGGCGTGCGCCTCGTTGCGGGCGGTGTCCGTGCCGGTCGCGGAGCCGTCGGTGTAGCCGAGCAGCTTGCCGTCGTAGGCGAGTTCGAACTGGGTGAGCAGGTCGGTCTCGTTGGGGCCGGGCGCGGCGAAGATCGTGCAGTGCTCGGCGGCCGGGATGTACCACTCCAGGCCCTGGAAGATCAGCTGACGCGGGTTCTCGGCGCGGGCCTTGAGGATCTCCGCGTGCTCCATCTTCGCGCCGTAGTAGGCGTGCCCGAAGTTGGAGTGCTCGTTGAACACCATCCAGTCCAGGCCGTACTTGGCGGCGGCCTGCGCCTGCTGGGAGAACGTGTACTTGGCGTCGTGGCTGTAGACGGAGTGCACGTGGTGGTCGCCGACCAGGTAGGCCAGGCGCGGGTCGTCGCCGCCGAAGCCCTTCCCGTCGGAGGAGGCGGCGAAGGCGGGCGTCGCCGCCGAGCCGAGGGCGAACGCGGCGCCGAACAGGCCCGCGCGGCGCATGAGTTGACGACGTGAGACGCCCTGGGCGTCGAGGTCGGCGGGGGAGACGGACGGGTCGGCCCAGGCGGGCAGCTGCTGCTCGGTCATGATCTTGGGAAGGTCCTCTGGGAAGGGTGTCAGTGGGTCATGAAGGAGGTGACGGGCAGCGCCCGCGAGACGATCCGGACGTCGCCGAGGCGGCCGTGCAGGATCTGGTCGATCTTGTCGGCGTAGGTGTAGCCGCCCAGCAGCCACGGCTCCCCGACCGAGGTGATCCCGACGGCGGGCGCCTTCGGATTGCGGACCACCGGGCAGCCCTGGACGTACATCGTGGTGTGCCGGCCGTCGTTGACGACGGCCAGGTGCCACCAGGTCTCCAGCGGGGTCTCCTGGCCCCAGTTGGTGGCGATGCCCTCCTGGTTGAGCGGGCGCATCGCCCACTGCGGCTCGCGGTCGTTCGACAGCGACAGGGTGGCGAGCGGCTCGTCGGGGTCGTCGCCGGTCTTGCCCGCCGCGCCGCCCGTACCCCGTCGGCTGACCAGTCCCGCCCAGGCGTTGTGGTCCGGGTCCCAGTCGGCCGGCATCCGGTAGAACACCTCGATGGTGTAACCGTCCTTGAACACCGCCGAGTTGAGCGGCGCCTTGTCGACCGTCTGCAGATAGGAGCCCTTCAGCGGCGACTTGTAGCCGCTGAACTCCAGGCTGCCGTGGCCCGGCTGGTCCGGATGGTGGTCCGCCGACCAGCCGAGCGTGCCGCCGCCCACCGACACCACGGTGAGGTCGTTGCCGTTGCCGGACAGGTCACGGACCGTTCCCGAGACCGCCGAGTCGAACCGCCAGTACGCGGCCGTGCCCCGGACCAGCATCCGCGAGACGGGCCGCGCCGGGCGCGCCGGCACCGGGTCGAAGCCGGCGAAGCGGGCGGCGAAGTCGATGTCGACGGAGAAGCGGTCGGCGTCGCCGCTGAGCTCGATCTCCTGCCGCTCCAGCTCGTTCAGGCCCTTCTTCGCCCGGCCGAGGATCCACGGGGAGACCGTCTCGACGTCGATGACGTTCCGGTCCAGGTCGAAGCGGTAGAGGCGGATCATCGCCGCCCCGCCGAAGTAGCGGTTCTGGTAGTTCGTCAGATGCAGGTGCACGTCGTTGCCGGCCGCGTTCTTGCGGGTCGCCCGGCCGGCCGGCCAGTAGTGGCCGTTGAGGGTGAGGAAGATCTGGTCGTGGTCCGCGATGAGCTGGTCCCACAGCTGCCGGCCGTAGGCCGACAACTGGTCGTCCTCGACGACGAGTTCGTGCGTGGTGAGGATCACCGGCGTCTTCGGGTGCCGCGCGAGGACGTCCTTCGCCCAGGCGTAACCCTTGTCCGACAGCCGCCAGTCCAGCGCGAGCACCATCCACTCGCGCCCGGCCGCCCGGAACAGGTGGTAGGTGTTGTAGCCGTCGTCGGACGCCCCGCCGAACGTCTTCTTCCCCTTGAAGCGCTGCGGCCCGAACGCGTCCAGGTACGGCGTCGCACCGCGCTGGTCGGTCGTCGAGGACTTCACGTCGTGGTTGCCGGCGAGCACGCTGTAGCCCACGCCCTTGCGGTCCAGCAGCTCGAACGCCTCGCTGATCGCGGCGAATTCGGCCGTGGCGCCGTTCTGGGTGAGGTCGCCGAGATGGGACAGGAAGACGATGTTCTCGCCGGGCTCGTCGCCCTGCTCCAGCAGATAGCGCAAGGAAGCCTCGACCGGCTCCTTGTCGATGCTCGGCCCGTCGAAGAGGTACTGGGTGTCCGGCATCACCGCGAGCGTGAAGCGACGGCTTTCGGTGTCGGGCCGCCGGCCGCTCGCGCTCGCCGGCGCCGCCTCGGCCACGGCCGGCAGGGCGACCCCGGCGGTGGCGGCGGCGCCGAGCAGCGCCGTGGCCCGGAGGAAACTGCGTCTTCCGGCACCGGCCTGCGCGGCCTCGCCCTGGTTGTGGTCATGCGAAGTACACACGTGTGCTCCGTGAGAGGTGACATGAGCGGGGAAAGGCGCGGGGGGTTCGCGGGGGGTTACAGAACGCGCAGGGTCCAGCTCCAGCGGTGGACGCCCGCCGCGATGCGGTACTCGGGGAAGGTGTCGGGGCCGCACGACGCCGTGCCCAGGCCCCGGTGCGCCGCGTCGAGGTGCACCACGCACCCGGCCCGCGGCACAAGCTCGTCGTGATGCGCGGCGGCCGTCAGATCCTCGGCGCGGTGCCGGGTGACGGAGACCTGGCGCGGTTCGTCCAGCTCGACCGCGAGACCGGTGGCGTCCGGCGCCGACAGCGTGAACCGCCGTACACCGTGCCGCCCGCCGCTCTCCTGCGGACGCAGATAGGGGGTGAACAACTCGTCGACGGGCAGCGAGTGATGGCCGACCGGCGCACCCGCGCCACGATCGGGATACGACTCCCAGGGCCCCTGCCCGAACCACTCCAGCAGGTCCAGGCCCGGCACCGTCTCGAAGACGGACCCGACCCGCGCCACGTCGTCGAACTCGGCCGGCAGCTCGGCCTCCTCGTCGATGCGCACCCCGCCCTCGACGGGCGTGAGCACCTGACGGTGCCGTACCACCCCGACCGTGCCGGCGTACTCGGCGACCACGGTGACCCGGCCGCCGTCCTCCCGCACCGACACCACCTTGCGGACCAGCGAGTCGAGCCCCCAGGTCCGCCAGCGCAGAGCCATGCCGCCCAGTTCGTCGTTGTCGGTGGGCGCCCGCCACAGGGACAGCGCGGGGGCGGCCGTGAGCAGGGGGTGGACCAGCAGGCCCTCGCCGTCCACCGCGACGGGACGGTCCACGGTGACGTCCACGCGCTCGGCAGGCCCGCGCAGCCGGATCTGCGGCACGCACATCTCGGTGCCGGCCGGCGCCCACGGCTGGTCCTCGGCCACGGTCACCCGCAGCGTCAGCCAGGCCTCGCCGCCGTCGCGCGGCACCTCGAAGGGCAGCGGCACCGCGGCCGTCTCCCCGGGCCGCAGATCGGGCAGTTCGGCGGGCGCGGTCAGGGTGCGGCCGTCGGCCAGGGCCAGCTCCCAGGTGCCGGACAGCCAGTCCAGGCCCCGGAAGTGCTGGTGGTTGCCGAGGACGATGCCCTCGTGCTTGAAGCACTCGATGCGCACCGGCGCCGCGATCTCCCGGTGCTCGTACAGGGAGGGCTTGGGGGTGCGGTCCGGGAAGACCACGCCGTCGGCGATGAAGGCGCCGTCGTGGATGGTCTCGCCGAAGTCGCCGCCGTACGCCCAACGATGTCCGGGCGCGGCGACACCGTTGTCATACAGCTCGGCGCCCCCACGCCCGACCGGTCTGCCGTCGTTCACACGCTGGAGAATGCCGTGGTCCCAGAACTCCCAGATGAACCCGCCCTGAAGACCTGGCGTGGACTCGATGGCCGCCCAATGGTCCGCCAGCGTGCCGTTGCTGTTGCCCATGGCGTGGGAGTACTCGCACTGGATGAGCGGCCTGGTCTGCCGCCCCGACAGGGCGTGCGCGACGCAGTCCTCCAGCGGCGCGTACATCGGGCAGGCGATGTCGGAGCAGTCGTCGGTGGCCGCCCAGTCGAGCTTGGCGGCCCCCTCGTACTGGACGGGCCGGGTCGGATCGTGCCGGCGTACCCAGCCCGCCGCCGCGTCGTGATTGGCCCCGTAGTCGGACTCGTTGCCCAGCGACCAGATGATGATCGAGGGGTGGTTCTTGTCGCGCAGCACCATGCGCGAGACCCGGTCCACGAAGGCGTTGAGATAGCGCGGGTCGTCGGCGATCTCGTGCGCGTGGTCGTGGGACTCGATGTCGGCCTCGTCGACCACGTAGAAGCCGAGCTCGTCCGCGAGGTCGTACAGCGTCGGGTCGTTCGGGTAGTGGGAGGTGCGGATCGCGTTGAACCCGAAGCGCTTGAGCAGCACCAGATCCGCGCGCATGTCGTCGTACGACACGGTCCGGCCGGTCAGCGGATGGAAGTCGTGCCGGTTGACGCCCCGGATGAACACCCGCTCGCCGTTGACGAGGAGGTCCCGGCCGACGATCTCGACGTCACGGAAACCGATGCGTTGGTACGAGGTGTCGGCGACCGTTCCGTCGGGGCGGTGCAGGCGGACGGTGAGGCCGTACAGCTCGGGCGTCTCGGCGTTCCAGGTGCGCACGTCCGGCACGGTGGCGTGCAGCCGGGCCTCGCCGAGGAAGTCGGAGACGCGGTCGTCCTCGATGTTGACCCGGTCGAACTCGGCGTCCTGGGCGATGAGTTCACCCTCCAGCTCGCCGCTGACGTACCACCCGGACGGCAGCGCCCCGCGTGCGTCCCGCACCCGGCAGTCGACGCGCAGCTCGCCGTCGTACGACGCCCGTACGGTCACGTCGGCGAGGTGCAGCGGGTCGGTCGCGTACAGCAGCACGGAGCGGGTGATCCCGCCGTGCCACCACTGGTCCTGGTCCTCGATGTGCGAGGCGTCCGACCACTTGACGACGGTGAGCCGCACCACCGACCGCTCGCCCGGCCGCACGACCCCGCTCAGGTCGAACTCGGCGGCCAGATGCGAGTCCTTGGAGATGCCCACGGGCCGCCCGTCCACGTGCACGAGCAGCACGCTCTCGGCGGCCCCGACCTGGAGCACGATCCGCCGCCCGGCCCACTCGGCGGGCACGTCCACGTCACGCTCGTACAAGCCCGTCGGGTTGGCGTCGGGCGAGCCGGGCGGGAAGTCCGGGAACGGCATCCGGACGTTGGTGTACTGCGGCAGGTCGTCCGTGCCCTGCATCGTCCAGACGCCGGGGACATGCGACGACCCCCAGTCACCGCCGACCGGCGCGTCCGGCGCGGACAGCAGCTGGAAGCGCCAGTCGCCGTCCAGGGGGAGTGCGCCGGGGCGCCGGTCGACGGCGTTCATGGGCAGCCGCCCCCAGGAGGTCACCTCGGGTGCCTCCCAGGGGCGGAGCGCCAGCAGCGGGTTCATCCGCGAACCGCTCCCTTCGCGAGGTCGCCGATGATCTGCTTGGCGCCGATCGCGAAGACGATCAGCAGCGGGATGAGAGCGAGCAGGGCCCCGGTCATCACGATTCCGTAGTCGGTGGTGCCATGGGTGCCGTTGAGCTGGGACAGCGCGACCTGGAGGGTCACGTTGTTCGGGTTGGTCAGGGCGATCAGGGGCCAGGCGAAGTCGTTCCACTGGCCCATGAAGGTGAAGATGCCGAGGAAGGCGAGGCCGGGGCGGACCACGGGCAGCGCCACGTGCCAGTACTGGCGCAGGAAGTTCGCGCCGTCCAGCTTGGAGGCGTCCAGCAGCTCGTCGTGGATGGCGGACCTCATGTACTGGCGCATCCAGAAGATGCCGAAGGCGTTGGCCGCGGCCGGCACGATCAGCGCGGTCATCGAGCCGATCCAGCCGATCTTCGCCATGATGACGAACTGCGGGATGACCGACAGCTGCGCCGGCACCATGAAGATGACCATCAGCAGCCCGAACAGCACGTTCTTGCCGGGGAAGTCGAACTTCGCGAAGACGAAGGCGGCGAGCGAGTCGAAGAGCAGGACCAGGAAGGTCACCGACACCGCGACGATCAGCGAGTTCCACATCGACCCGAAGAAGTCGACGGCGTCGAAGAGGTTGCGGACGTTCTCCAGGAAGTGCGTGCCCGGCAGCAGCTTGGGCGGGTAGGAGAAGATCTCCGACGAGCTGTGCGTCGACATGATCACGGCCCAGTAGAACGGGAAGGCCGAGATCAGGGTGCCGAGGATCAGCGGGAGGTGCAGCGCGATCCCTCTGCGGCGGGACCCCTTGATGGAAGACATGGCGGTCCCTTCCTACTCGCCCCGGCGCTGCACGAGGCGCCAGTTGATGATCGAGAAGAGCACGACGACCAGGAAGATGCCCCAGGCCACCGCGGCTCCGTACCCGAAGTCGTTGTTGTCGAAGGTCTGCTGGAAGAAGTAGAGGACCATGGTCTGGCCCGAGTGGCCGGGACCGCCCGCGAACGTCGAGTCGTTGGAGGAGGTCTGGAGCAGCACCTGCGGTTCGGAGAAGCTCTGCAGGCCGGTGACCGTCGAGACGACGAGCACGAACAGCAGCGTGGGCCGCAGCAGCGGGAGCGTGATCCGGAAGAAGGTCTGGACCGGGCCCGCGCCGTCCATGCGCGCCGCCTCGTACAGGTCGCTCGGGATGGTTTGCAGGCCGGCGAGGAAGATGATGGCGTTGTAGCCGGTCCACTGCCAGGTCATCAGGGCCGCGATGGTGACCTTGATGCCCCAGGGTGTGTTCAGCCAGGCGACCTGGTCGAGGCCCACCCCGTGCAGGATCGCGTTGATCACACCGTTGTTGGTGGAGAAGATCGACCCGAACACGATCGCGATCGCGACGACCGAGGTGACGTTCGGCAGGAAGTACGCGACGCGGTACAGGCCCTTGAAGCGGACCGCGGAGTTGAGCATCACGGCCGTGACCATCGCCAGGAAGATCATGGGGAAGGTGGCCAGCGCCCAGATGATGATCGTGTTGCCGATCGAGTTCCAGAAGTCGCTGTCGCTCAGCAGGTACTGGTACTGCGAGAGCCCGGCCCACTCCATCGAGCCGAGGCCGTCCCAGCGGTGGAAAGACAGGTAGAGCGAGAAGCCGACCGGGAAGAGGCCGAAGGCGAGGAAGATCAGGTAGAAGGGGGAGATCGCGGCGTACAGGTGCCAGTACTTGCGCAGGCCCTTCTTCGGCGGCGCCGGCGAGGGCTGGGCGACGGCGGGCGGAGTCTGCTCCAGGACGGCCATCAGTAGCTCACCCCCAGGTGCTTCGCGATGCGACGGCACTTGCTCATGGCGTCACTCCAGGCCTTCTTCGGGTCCTTGCCGAGGACGCCGACGTTCTTGATCTCGTCCTTGAGGGGCTGCCCGAGCGCGATGTCGTACGGGCTGTTGTAGGCGACCACGATCTTCTGCGCGGCCGGCCCGAAGACGTCGGTGGTGACCTGGCCGCCGAAGAAGGGGTCGGGCTCCTGCATCTGCTTCAGGCCGTAGGAGGCGGGCGTGGAGGGGAAGAGGCCCGCGTCGACGTAACCCTGCGCCTGGTTGGCCGCGTTGAGCATCCAGGTGATGATCTCGAAGGCCTTCTCGGGCTCCCGGCACTCCTTGGTGATCGACAGGAACGAGCCGCCGTTGTTGGCCGGGCTCACCGGCATCTGCGCCACCCGCCACCGGCCCTTGGTCTTCGGCACGCCGTTCTTGATGTCGAAGGAGGCCCAGGAGGCGTTGAGTTGACTCGGCAGCTTGCCGTCCTGGATGGCGGACAGCTGGTCCGGGGTGCCGCTGACCAGGTCGGACACGATCTTCCGCTGCTTGGCCTCGACGGCCAGCGCCCAGGCCCGGCGCACGTGTTCCTGGTCGCCGATGAAGTGGCGGTCCTTGTCGACGTACCGCTTGGCGCCCTGCTGCACGACGTTCTCGAAGACGGAGTTGACGTCGGTGAGCAGCTTCGCCCCCGACACCCGCTTGCCCAACTGCACGCCCGCGTCGAAGAACTTCTCCCAGGTGTCGAGCTCCTTGGTGACGTCGTCGGGCTCGTACGGCAGCCCCGCCTTCCGGAAGACCTCGTACTGGTAGTAGTGCGCGACCGGCCCGCAGTCGATCGGGAAGCCGACCATCGTGCCGTCGTCGGCGATGCCCTGGTCCCACTTCCAGGACAGGTACTGGTCCTTGTACTTCTCCGCGCCCAGGGTCCTGAGGTCGATGAACTGGTCCGCGTTCGGCAGGTACGCGGCCATGTCCTCGCCCTTGAGCCCCGCGATGTCGGGGATGCGGGCGCGACCGGTGATGGTGGTGATGAGCTTCGAGCGGTACTGGCCGCCGATCTGGATGGCCTCCAGGTCGACCGAACCGCCGTAGCGGGCCTTGGCGTTCTTCACGACGGTGTCGCTCAGACCGCCGCTCCAGTACCACAGGACCATGTTCCGGCCGGTCGAGCCGGTCGGAACGGCACAGCCGGACGCCAGGCCGCCGAGCGCCGTGGCGGCCGTACCGGCCAGGCCCGCGCGGAGCAGGCCTCTTCGTGAGAGCCGCACAGCTCCCACCGCCTTTCGGATCTTTTCGGGACGTGCATACGAGGGGCTTGTGGGGGAGGGGTGGTGCGGGGGATCAGTGGGGGCGTGCGGGTGGGGTCACGGGGGCGAGGTGGACCGGCGGCCCGGGGTCCGGGGGCAGCCGGTCGGTCAGGAAGCCGTAGGCGCGCCTGAGCTCGGGGTCGGTCAGCGAGCGCCACCAGCGGTCGACGCCGTACCAGCCGGGGGCGGCGAGCGCGCCGCCGTGCTGCTGGACGGAGAGCCCGGCGGCGAGGACCGCGAACCGCAGCCGTTCCTCCAGCGGCCAGCCGCCGAGCGAGGCCGCGACGAAGCTCGCGCCGAAGACGTCACCGGCGCCCGTCGCGTCCAGGACGTCCACGTCCAGGGCCGGGACCTCCGCGTACTCGCCGGTCGTCTGGTCGACGCCCACCGCGCCGTCCCCGCCGCGGGTGACGACCGCAACCGGGACCAGCTCGGAGAGGGTGCCGAGGGCCGCGACCGCGCTGTCGGTGCGGGTGTAGGCCATCGCCTCGGTCTCGTTCGGGAGGAAGGCGTGGCACAGCTTCAGCTGGTCGAGGAGGTCGGTGGACCACTGCTGGGTGGGGTCCCAGCCGACGTCGGCGTAGATGTGCGTGCCCTGCGCGGCCGCCCTGCCGATCCACTCGCGCGGTTCGGCCTCGATGTGCACGAGCGCCGTGCGCGCCTCGGGCGGATGGCCCATCAGCGCGTCCTGCGAGTACGGGGGCTCCTGGCCGTGGGTTACCAGGGCCCGGTCGTGGCCGGTGGCGATGGAGACGGTGACCGGGGTGGGCCAGCCGTCCGCCGTACGGGACAGCGAGAGGTCGATGCCCTCCTGGTCGCACAGGACGTCCCGGCAGTACTCGCCGTAGAAGTCGTCGCCGAAGACCGTGGCCAGCGAGGTGCCGAGGCCGAACCGGGACGCGGCCACCGCGAGGTTCGCGATGCCGCCGGGGCCGCAGCCCATGCCGCCCGTCCAGATCTCCTCGCCCGGCGTCGGCGGCTTCCCGAGCCCGGTGAGGACGAGGTCGTAGAAGAGCAGCCCGGTCAGGAGCACGTCGGGCCTGTCGTCGTCCACGCGCACAGCCTCTCGTCAAAACTCGTCAATTTCGATGACCGGAATCGTGCGCCGCTCCGCACGATTGGTCAATACCCGAGCAGAACTGAGCATGGAAATGATTGAAGATGACGAGTAGTGTTCACGGCGTGCTGGCAGAACGACGACACCAACTCATCCTGCGGGCCCTGCGCTCGGGCGGCCCCGCGGCTGTGACCGACCTCTCCGAACAGCTGGGCGTGAGCCCGGCCACGATCAGGCGGGACCTGGTCAAGCTGGAGGAGGACGGGCTGCTCACCCGGGTCCACGGCGGTGCGCGCGCCGAGGAGGGCGACCAGCCCTTCGCCGAGGTCGCCGAGGTCCGGGTGGCCGAGAAGGACGCGATAGCCGCGCGCGCGGCGGCCATGGTCCAGGACGGCCAGTCCGTCCTGCTCGACATCGGCACCACCGCCTACCGCCTGGCCCGCCAGCTGCACGGCCGCCGCCTCACGGTGATCACCAGCAACCTGGTGGTCTACGAGGAACTCGCCGACGACGAGGGCATCGAGCTGGTGCTGCTCGGCGGCATGGTCCGCCGCGAGTACCGGTCCCTGGTCGGCTTCCTCACCGAGGACAACCTGCGCCAGCTGCACGCCGACTGGCTCTTCCTCGGCACCAGTGGAGTGCGCCCCGGTGGGCAGGTGATGGACACGACGGTCGTCGAGGTGCCGGTCAAGCGCGCCATGATCAAGGCGAGCGACAAGGTCGTCCTCCTCGCCGACGCGGCGAAGTTCCCGGGTACGGGGATGGCGAAGGTCTGCGGTCCCGAGGACCTGGACGTGGTGGTCACGAACGCCCCGGCCGACCCGGCGACCCGCTCCTCCCTGGAGGAGGCGGGCGTCGAGGTGGTCGTGGCAGGAAAGGTGCAAGGTTGAAGGCTCCCCCTCGCGAGCGAAGGAGACTCCCGGCTCACCCCGTGCGGACGGCAGTCCGCACGCACGCCGTCTCCCCTCTTCCCTACCTGTTGTGCAGCAGCCCGTTCTCCCCCCAGCCTGAACGCCGGGGCGTCTTCGGAGGAACCCGGTGAAACTGACTATTCTCGGCGGCGGCGGATTCCGCGTGCCGCTCGTGTACGGGGCCCTCCTGGGGGACCGCGGTGAAGGCAGGGTGACCGAGGTCGTGCTGCACGACCTCGACGCCGGCCGGCTCTCCGCGGTGACCCGGGTCCTCGCCGAGCAGGCCGCCCAGGCCGTGGACGCGCCGACGGTGACCGCCACGACCGACCTCGACGAGGCCCTGCGCGGCGCCGACTTCGTCTTCTCCGCGATCCGCGTCGGCGGCCTGGAGGGCAGGGCGAACGACGAGCGCGTCGCCCTCGCGGAGGGCGTCCTCGGCCAGGAGACGGTCGGCGCGGGCGGCATCGCCTACGGCCTGCGCACGGTCCCGGTCGCCGTCGACATCGCCCAGCGTGTCGCCCGCCTCGCCCCGGACGCCTGGGTCATCAACTTCACCAACCCCGCCGGTCTCGTCACCGAGGCCATGTCCCGCCACCTCGGCGACCGCGTCATCGGCATCTGCGACTCCCCGGTCGGCCTCGGCCGCCGTATCGCCCGAGTCCTCGGCGGGAACCCCAAGGAGGCCTGGATCGACTACGTCGGCCTCAACCACCTCGGCTGGGTCCGCGGCCTGCACATCGCCGGCCGCGACGAGCTGCCGCGGCTGCTCGCCGACCCCGACCTGCTCGGCTCGTTCGAGGAGGGCAAGCTCTTCGGCGTCGACTGGCTCCAGTCCCTCGGCGCGATCCCGAACGAATACCTGCACTACTACTACTTCAACCGCGAGGCCGTCCGCGCCTACCAGCAGGCCGAGAAGACCCGCGGCGCCTTCCTGCGCGACCAGCAGGCGCACTTCTACGAGGAGATGCGCGACCCCGACGCCCACGCCCTCGCCGCCTGGGACCGCACCCGCGCCGAGCGCGAGGCCACCTACATGGCCGAGAACCGGGAGACCGCGGGCGCCGGCGAGCGCGACGCCGACGACCTCTCGGGCGGCTACGAGAAGGTCGCCCTCGCCCTGATGCGGGCCATCGCCCGCGACGAACGCACCACCCTGATCCTCAACGTGCGCAACCAGGGCACCCTGTCGGTCCTGGACACCGACGCCGTCATCGAGGTCCCCTGCCTGGTCGACGCCAACGGTGCCCACCCGGTCTCGGTCGCCCCCCTGCCCGACCACGCCACGGGCCTGGTCTGCGCGGTCAAGGCCGTCGAGCGCGAGGTGCTCTCGGCGGCCGAGTCCGGCTCCCGTACGACGGCCGTGAAGGCCTTCGCCCTGCACCCGCTCGTCGACTCGGTGAACGTGGCCCGCCGCCTGGTCGAGGGCTACAAGGCCGCCCACCCCGGCCTCGCCTACCTGAAGTAAGCTCCCGGCGGAAAGCGCTTTCCGCCCATCCTCCGCCCGCCCCCACCTGCCGCCGCCCTCTCCGCCTCTTCCTGGAGACTTTCATGCACGACGAACGCCGCCGGATCGAGGAGCGCGCCGAGCGCCTCCACAACCAGCGCATCAAGCCCGCGATCTACGCGGCCACCACCCCCTTCACGGTCGAGGCCTGGCAGGCACCGGGCGAGCCGGTCTCCTTCGAGGAGGCCGCGGCCGCCCCGTACGCCCCCTTCGCGATGGACACCCCGTGGGGCCCGCCCTGGGGCACGACCTGGTTCCGGATGAGCGGGCAGGTGCCCGCCGAGTGGGCCGGCAAGCGGGTCGAGGCGGTCATCGACCTCGGCTTCGTCGGCGACTGGCCCGGCAACCAGGCCGAGGCCCTGGTCCACCTCACCGACGGCACCCCACTGAAGGCGGTCAACCCGCTCAACCAGTACGTACGGGTCGCGAACCCCGCGACGGGCGGGGAGCAGGTCGACTACCTGGTCGAGGCGGCCTCCAACCCCGACATCCTCGCCAACGACTTCGCGGCCCCCACCCCGCTCGGCGACGTCCTCACCGCCGGCGACAAGCCCCTGTACACCTTCAGGCGCGCCGACCTCGCCGTCCTCGACGAGGAGGTCTGGCACCTCGACCTCGACCTCCAGGTGCTGCGCGAGCTGATGGTGGAGCTCGGCGAGCACGACCCGCGCCGGCACGAGATCACGCACGCGCTCGACCGGGCCCTGGACCTGCTCGACCTGGACGACGTCTCCGGCTCGGCCGCCGCGGTCCGCGAGGCGCTGAAGCCGGTGCTGTCCAAGCCCGCCAACGCCAGCGCGCACATCATCTCCGGCGTCGGCCACGCGCACATCGACTCGGCCTGGCTGTGGCCGATCCGCGAGACCAAGCGCAAGACGTCCCGCACCTTCTCCAACGTCACGTCCCTGGCCGAGGAGTACGAGGAGTTCATCTTCGCCTGCTCGCAGGCCCAGCAGTACGAGTGGGTGCGCGACAACTACCCGCAGGTGTGGGCCCGCATCCAGGAGTCCGTGAAGAAGGGCCAGTGGGCGCCGGTCGGCGGCATGTGGGTGGAGGCCGACGGCAACCTGCCCGGTGGCGAGGCGGTCGCCCGCCAGCTCATCCACGGCAAGCGCTTCTTCATCGAGCACTTCGGCATCGAGACCAAGGGCGTGTGGCTGCCGGACTCCTTCGGCTACACCGCGGCCTACCCGCAGCTCGCCAAGCTGGCCGGCAACGAGTGGTTCCTCACCCAGAAGATCTCCTGGAACCAGACCAACAAGTTCCCCCACCACACCTTCTGGTGGGAGGGCATCGACGGCACCCGCATCTTCACGCACTTCCCGCCGGTCGACACCTACAACGCCCGCTTCAGCGGCGAGGAGATGTCCCGCGCGGTCCGCAACTACGCCGAGAAGGGCGGCGCCACCCGCTCGCTGGCCCCCTTCGGCTGGGGCGACGGCGGTGGCGGCCCCACCCGCGAGATCATGGAGCGCGCCCGCCGGCTCGCCGACCTGGAGGGCTCGCCCAAGGTCGTCGTCGAGCACCCGGACGACTTCTTCGCCAAGGCCCGCGAGGAGTACCCGGACGCCCCGGTCTGGGTCGGCGAGCTCTACCTGGAGCTGCACCGCGCCACCTACACCTCCCAGGCCCGCACCAAGCAGGGCAACCGCCGCAGCGAACACAAGCTGCGCGAGGCCGAGTTGTGGGCGACGACGGCCGCGCTGCACGCGCCGGGCTACGCCTACCCGTACGAGAAGCTGGACCGGCTGTGGAAGACGGTGCTGCTGCACCAGTTCCACGACATCCTGCCGGGCTCGTCGATCGCCTGGGTGCACCGCGAGGCGGAGGCCGAATACGCGCGTGTGGCAAAGGAGTTGGAGGAGCTGACCGCCGAGGCGGTGTCGGCGCTGGGCGGCGGCACCACCCGCGTCTTCAACACCAGCCCCTTCGACCGCGCCGAGGTCATCCGCACGGCCACCGGTGTCCCGATGTACGTCGAGGTGCCCGCGAGCGGCAGCGCGGCCCTCGCCGCCGAGACGGTGCCGACGCCGGTGACGGTGAGCGGCCGGGTCCTCGACAACGGTCTGGTCCGCGTCGAGGTGGCGGAGGACGGCACGCTCTCCTCGGTACGCGATCTCCGGGCCGCTGGTCGTGAAGTCCTCGCCGACAAGGGCAACCTGCTCCGTCTGCACACCGACCTCCCGAACTACTGGGACGCCTGGGACGTCGACAAGCACTACAAGAACCGCTACACCGACCTGCTGGACGCCTCCGAGATCACGGTCGTCGACGAGGACCCGCTGCTCGGCTCGATCCGCGTCACGCGCTCCTTCGGCAAGGGCTCGAAGATCACCCAGACGATCACCGTGCGCGCGGGCAGCCCCCGGATCGACTTCGAGACGGACATCGACTGGCACGAGGCCGAGAAGTTCCTCAAGGCCGGCTTCCCGGTGGACATCCGCGCCCCGCACTCCTCGGCGGAGATCGCCTACGGTCACATCCAGCGGCCCACGCACACCAACACCAGCTGGGAGGCGGCCCGTTTCGAGGTCTCCGGCCACCGCTGGGTGCACATCGCCGAGCCCGGCTACGGCGTCGCGGTCCTCAACGACTCGACGTACGGCCACGACGTCTCCCGCACGGTCCGCGAGGACGGCGGCACGACCACCACGGTCCGCCTCAGCCTGGTGCGCGCCCCGCGCGTACCGGACCCCGGGGCCGACCAGGGCCGCCACCGCTTCACCTACTCGCTGCTGCCCGGCGCGAGCATCGAGGACGCGGTCGCCGAGGGGTACGCCCTCAACCTGCCGCTGCGGGTGGCCGATTCGGCGGGCGCGCCCGAGCCGGTCGTCTCCGTGGACGGCCAGGGCCTGACCGTCGAGGCGGTCAAGCTCGCGGACGACGCCTCCGGCGATGTCGTCGTACGGCTCTACGAGTCGAGCGGCGGTCGCGCGACCGGCGTACTGCGCACGGGCTTCGCGCTCGCCGGCGCCCAGGTCACCGACCTGCTGGAGCGTCCGCAGGAGGACGCGGAGCTCGTTGACGGCGGTGTCCGCGTCGAGTTGCGGCCCTTCCAGATCCTGACGCTCCGGCTGCGCAGGGGCTGACCCCGTGGCGATGCAACCCTGGTTCACCGACGCCAAGTTGGGGATCTTCGTGCACTGGGGCATCTACGCCGTCGACGGCGTCCAGGAGTCCTGGTCGTTCTACGACGACATCGTGCCGCACGAGCAGTACATGTCCCAGCTGGAGCGCTTCACCGGCGCCGAGTACGACCCGCGCGCCTGGGCGGACCTGTTCGCCCGGGCGGGCGCGAAGTACGCCGTGCTGACGACCCGTCACCACGACGGCGTGGCCCTGTGGGATACGGAGTACGGCGACCTCAACCTCGGCAGGGACTACGTCGGCCCGTACGCCGAGGCCCTGCGCGAGAAGGGCCTCAAGGTCGGCCTCTACTACTCCCACTCCGACTGGAACCACCCCGACTACGCCTCCACGCGCAAGCCGGGCCGCCCACCGGAGCAGGAGGACAACCGCTACTCCGAGGTGGCGGCCGAGGACGAGGACCTGGCGGCCTGGGAGCGGTTCATCGCCTACCGGGACGGTCAGATCAGGGAGCTGGCCTCCCGCTACCGGCCCGACCTGATGTGGTTCGACGGCGAGTGGGACCGCAGCGAGGCGCAGTGGCGCATCCCCGAACTCGCCGCGCTCATCCGGTCGTTCGTGCCGGACGTGGTGTTCAACGCCCGCATGCTCAGCGAGGGCGACTACGCCACCCCCGAGCAGGGCGCCCCCGTCGTGCCGCCGGACGGCCCCTGGGAGCTGTGCCTGACGATCAACGACTCGTGGGGCTACCAGCACCACGACCACAACCACAAGTCCCTCGCCCAGCTCATCCGGTACTTCACCGAGACCATCGGCGGGGGCGGCAACCTGCTGCTCGACGTCGGCCCGATGGAGGACGGCACCGTCCCGCAGCCGCAGGTCGAGCGCCTGGAAGGGCTGGGGGAGTGGATCCGCAAGCACGCGGAGAGCGTGTACGGGACGGTGCGCGGGCTGCCGGCCGGGCACCACTACGGGCCGAGCACCCTCTCCGCCGACCGGCGCACCCTCTACCTCACCCTGTTCGACATCCCGCGCGCCGAGATCGGGGTGCGGGGCCTGGCGACCAAGGTCAGCCGGGTGAGCGTGCTCGGCAGCGGCACGGAGCTCGCGCACCGGGTCGTGGGCGGGCTGCACGAGGCGGTCGGCGTGGTGTGGATCGACCCGCCCGCGCAGGCCGACCTGGACCCGTACGCCACGGTGCTCAAGGTCGAGCTGGACGGGGAGCTGGAGCTGTACCGGGGAGCGGGCCGGTTCTGAGCCCGCTCACAGGCTGCCCGATTCCCATCGAGAATTAAGAAAACGGTAAGTCCCCTGGTCGCGGCCCAGTTCCGGGCGGCCGCGACCAGGGGCGTTCTTTTCCCGGACACCTGGAGTTCGTCTTCCACCCCTGTGATGCCGCCGAAAGACGAGAGAAAGGTGCCAGCGTGCGTGAGCCGCGTATGTCCGCGATCGGCAAGGGACTCAAGCGTCGGGGGAGGCTCATGGCGCAGGCGGTGAGCCCGCCGCGCCGCACGCTGGACGCCGTGCCGTCGCCGCGTACGTCGAGGATGTCGTACGGCACGTCGAAGTCGTCGTACACCGCCCCGCCCGCTCCGCGTCTGGTGGAGTCGCCGGTCTTCGTGCTGTCCTCCGTGCGTTCCGGCTCGACGCTGCTGCGGGTCCTGCTGAACAGCCACAGCCGTATCCGTGCCCCGCACGAGATGCATCTGCGCACCCTGCACGTGGACATGTCCCGCTCGTTCACCCCGGCGGCCATGGAGGCGCTCGAACTCGACAAGACCGAGCTGGAACACATGCTGTGGGACCGGGTGCTGCACCTGGAGCTCACCCGCAGCGGCAAGGACGTCATCGTCGACAAGACACCGCCGAACACCCTCATCTGGCCGCGTCTGCACCGATGTTGGCCCGGCGCCCGCTACATCCTGCTGCTGCGTCACCCGGGCGCGGTCATCGCCTCCCTGACCGACCGCCGCAAGGACCCCGACCACGAGGCCATCCGCGCCGAGGTCCTGCGCTACGCCGAGAAGCTGGAGGAGGCCCGGCAGAGCCTGGACGTCCACGTGGTCACCTACGAGGAGCTCACCGCCGACCCGGAGCGCACGACCCGAGCCCTGTGCGCCTACCTCGGCGTCGACTGGGAGCCCGCGATGCTCGACTACGGCAGCAAGGACCACGGCACCTTCCGCCCCCAGCTCGGCGACTGGTCCAGCACCATCAAGTCGGGCCGCGTCCAGCCCGCCCGCGGCGCCGACGAGACCACCGAACTCCCGCCGCGTCTCGCGGAGTTGGCGAAGGCGTGGGGCTACCCGGTCTGAGCGGGCGACCCCACGCCTGCGTCCGTCGTACGGCTCAGCCGGTGAAGCCGGCCGTGATCGAGGTGAACTGCCAGTTGTTCTGGCTGATGCCGGAGCAGTTGCTCACCACGCCCCCGCCCGCGCACGGCCGGTCACGGTTGACCGACCAGAAGGCGAGCCGCGCGATGTGGTGGCTGTTGCTCCAGTCCTTGATCTGGGTCCAGATCGCCGGGGTCGTCGTCTCCTGCTGATCGGACAGCCCGTTCATGCCGGAGATGCCGATGTGGGAGTACGCGGTGGCGTCGTCCCACCCGAACGTCGACTTGAGCTTGGTCTTCAGCCCCTCGGCCGCGTTCACGGTGTTGCCGTACATGTCCGAGCCGCCGCCGAAGTCGAACGGCATGATGGTGAAGACGTCGATGTTCGCGCCGAGCGACTGGGCCTGCTCGATGAGCCGGTTGCCGTAGTACGTCGGACCGGTGGTGGAGGTGCCGAAGGTGACGATGGTCTTCAGGCCGGGGTTGTTGGCCTTGACCGTCTTCAGCGCGGTGAGGATCTTCGCCTGTACGGCCTCGTTCTCGAACTCGTCCGTGTTCTCGATGTCCATGTCGATCGCCTTGAGCGAGTAGGCGTCGATCACCTTCTGCAGGGCGCCCGCGAGCGCGCTCGCGGAGGAGCAGTTGGCCCCGAGCTTGCTGCCCTGCCAGCCGCCGAACGACGGCACGATGTCACCGCCGGCCGACCGGATGTTGTTGATGGCCGTCTGGTCGACACCGCCGGTCAGCGCCCGGCTGCCGTCCCAGGCGGGCGTGCAGCCGCCGGAGTCCAGCACGAAGGCCATCGTGAACCACTTGATGCCGGTGGCGCTCATGACGGTGCTCGGGCTCGGCGGATCGCCCCAGCCCTCGTACAGATAGGGCGCGGCCTGCTTGAACCCGCTGCCGCCGCCGGTGCCCGCATCGGTGGTCACGGACACGGAGTTGGAGGCGCCGGAGGTGTTCCCGGCCGCGTCCCGCGCCTTCACCGTGAAGGTGTACGCGGTGCTGGGCGAGAGCCCGCTGACCGTGGCGGACGTGCCGGAGACGCTGAGCACGTTGTTGGAGCCGCTGTAGATGTCGTACGCCGTGACGCCCACGTTGTCCGTGGCGGCGTTCCACTGCAGCGAGACGCTGGACGAGGTCTTGCCGGTGGAGGTCAGACCGGTCGGCGCGGTCGGCGCCTGGGTGTCGGAGCCGCCACCGCCGCCGGGCCCGTCGAGGCTGATGTCGTCGGCCCAGTAGGTCCCCTGGGCGTACCAGCCGTGGACGTAGATGGTGGCGCTGGTCTGGGCGGCACCGGTCGTGAAGGACACGGTCAGCTGGCTGTAGGCCGAGGGGGAGGTGGTCCAGGTGGACGCGCCCCCGTTGACGCCGAGGTACACGTACGAGCCGCGCACCCACCCGCTGAGCGAGTAGGTGGTGTTCGGCTGCACGGCGACGGTCTGGCTGCACTGTGCGTTGTCGCTCGAACTGACCGCCCCCTGAAGGGCCTTGGACCCGCCGTGCACGGGCGAGGAGACGACCGAGCCGAGATTCCCGGTACAGGTCCAGGGGGAGAGGCTGCCCGACTCGAAGCCGGGGTTGGTCAGGATGTTGGCCGCCTGGGCGGTACCCGGAAGGGCGATGGCTCCGGCAAGGGCGAGAGCGGCGGAGCCGAGCAGGGCAAGGAGTCGACGTCTGGAACGTCTGAGTGTGTTGCGCACGCGATCTCCCTGGAGGAATGGGGGTGTTCGGGGAGTGCAGAGAGAAGTGCAGGGGTGCGTAACACAAGTTGGTATGGACCAATCTCGCTGTCAAGGCGAACGGCGGAATTGGTCCATACCGGTGAGTGAAATGTCTTTCCTAAAGCGGCAGTACCTGGGCCGCCACCTCGACGGAGTCGACCGGCGCGGGTGTCGGGACGGCCGGCAGCAGCGCCTCGGCCTCCTCGATCCGCTGCTGCGGAAGCGAGATCGCCCGAAGCGGCCGCGGCCCGGAGACCACCGTGTAGTCCTGCCCCAGGAACGGCGGGACCATCTCCCCGGGGTCCTCCCCGAGCGCCAACTGCACAGCGGCCCAAGGCGCGTTGACCCCGCACAGCGACAGTTGGTGCAGTCCGCCCGCGGGCCGCGTGTTGACGTCCATCAGCACCGGGGTGTCCCCGAACATCCGGAACTGGATGTTGGACAGGTAGTGCAGCCCGAACCCCTCGGCGATCCGCCGCGCCGGCTCCAGCCACTGCTCGTGCAGCGTGAACCCGCGCCGCCGCCCGTTCTTGGTCCGTCCCACGGCCAGCCGCAGCCGGTTGTCGGGCCCGGTCAGGCAGTCCACCGACACCTCCGGCTGCTCCAGCCGCGGCATCACGATCCAGTCGACCGGCTCGTCGCTCTCCTTGAGCGCCGTCAGCACCAGGTCCATCGGCACGTACGGGCTCGGGAAGCCGTTGAGATGCATCATCGAGAAGGGCGCACGCGTGATCACCCGGAAGCCGACCCCGCCCGCACCGGACGCCGGCTTGAAGCACGCCTTGTGCCCTCCGGCCTCCAACTCCTCGACGGCGGCGACGAGTTCGTCGGCGGACCGCACCCGCCACCACGGCGGCACCGGCACCCCGATCGCCTGCACGGCCTCGTAGGCGATCACCTTGTCCTCGAAGACGGCGACGCCCTCGGGCGGCGGCGCGAGCAGGGCCGTACCGACGGCCTCGAACTCCGCGCGGTGCGCCACGATCGCCGACTGGTGCAGCCGCGGCACGAACACGTCGATGCGGCGCCGCTCGCACTGGGCGAGCGCGAACTCCACGTACGCGGCCGGGGAAAGACCCTCCGGCTCCAGCTCGGCGGTGTCGGCGGCGGCCAGCACGGGCGAGTCGGCGTCCCCGTGTGTCGCATGGATCTCCACCGCCCGATCGCTGGGATTTCGGCGTAGCTGATCCATGAAGAACACGTTCTCCGCGTACGTGCGGTTGAGCCAGACGCGTACGCGAGAGACCATGCAGGGCCGTCCTTTCAAGGTTCGCGGGCAGGGCAAAGCAAGCCCGTGCCCGGGCAGGGGAGTTGGAGGGTCGCCAAAAAGCCCCTGTGAAGGGGAGCTCGTAGCGGTGGTGTTGGGGCGATCATACGGCTTTCGAGGGGCCCGCGTGCAACGTACGTGTTACGGATTCCCCGGCCTCAGGTGCCGGTCCCGCGCCGCCCGTCCGGTGCCGCCTTGTCCGGGCGGCACGGATATGTTGTCGTGGTGGCGACCGGATGCGCGTGGGAGTGCGGAGGGGGCGACAGGTGACGTCGACGGCCGGTGGTGCCGGACAGCTGCTGGCCATCAGCGACCTCCACATCGGATACCCCGAGAACCGCGCCCTCGTGGAGGCGATGCGCCCCGACGGCGACGAGGACTGGCTGCTCGTCGCCGGCGACGTCGCGGAGACCGTGTCCGACATCCGCTGGGCCCTGAAGACCCTCGCGGGCCGCTTCGCCCAGGTGGTCTGGGTGCCGGGCAACCACGAGCTGTGGACCCACCCCAGGGACCCCGTCACCCTGCGCGGCGTCGCCCGCTACGAGCACCTCGTCGACATGTGCCGCGACCTGGGCGTCCTCACCCCCGAGGACCCGTACCCGGTCTGGGACGGCCCCGGCGGCCCGGTGGCCGTCGCCCCGCTGTTCCTGCTCTACGACTACTCCTTCCTGCCGTCCGGCTGTGTCACCAAGGCGCAGGGGCTGGAGTACGCGCACGGCACCGGGATCGTCTGCAACGACGAGTTCCTGCTGCACCCGGACCCCTATCCGTCCCGCGAGTCCTGGTGCCGGGCCCGGGTCGCCGAGACCGAGCGCAGACTCGCCGCGCTGCCCGAGGACCTGCCGACCGTGCTCGTCAACCACTACCCGCTGGACCGGCACCCCTGCGACATCCTGTGGCACCCCGAGTTCGCCATGTGGTGCGGCACGGAACTGACGGCCGACTGGCACCGCCGCTTCCGCGTGGAGACCATGGTCTACGGCCACCTCCACATCCCGCGGACCACCTGGCACGAGGGCGTCCGCTTCGAGGAGGTGTCCGTCGGCTACCCGCGCGAGTGGAGCAAGCGCCCGCAGCCGCCGGGGAGACTGCGTCGCATCCTGCCGAAGGAGGTCGGGGACGGGTGATCGAGGAGCTGCTGCCGCACGAGGTGGTGGCCGTGGAGGTGCACGGCGACGACGGGACCGAGCCCGCGCCGCTGTACCCCGGGGAGGCCGAGGTCGTCGCGCAGGCCGTGGAGAAGCGACGCCGCGAGTTCGCCCTCGTGCGCGCCTGCGCCCGCCGCGCCATGGAGAAGCTCGGCGTGCCCCCACAGCCCCTGCTGCCCGGCGAGCGCGGCGCACCCGGCTGGCCCGCCGGCCTGGCCGGCAGCATGACCCACTGCGACGGCTACTGCGCCGCCGCCCTGGTCCGCACCCGTGACCTGGCCTCCCTCGGCATCGACGCCGAACCCCACGGGCCGCTCCCCGAGGGCGTCCTGGACGCCGTGTCCCTGCCCGCCGAGGGCGCGCGGCTGCGCCGGCTGGCCGTGGACCACCCCGAGGTGCACTGGGACCGGCTGCTGTTCAGCGCCAAGGAGTCGGTCTACAAGGCGTGGTTCCCGCTCACCGGCCAGTGGCTGGAGTTCACCGAGGCCGACATCGAGGTCTCCGTCGACCCCGGCGAGCGCCTGCACGGCGCCTTCCGCGCCGAACTCCTCGTCCCCGGGCCGGTGGTGGGCGGCCGTCGGCTCGGGCACTTCGAGGGCCGCTGGACGGTCCAGCGGGGGCTGGTGGCGACGGCGGTCACCGTGCCGCACACCACCTGACCCCATC
Source organism: Streptomyces cylindrosporus (assembly GCF_022698165.1). Classification (GTDB taxonomy): domain Bacteria; phylum Actinomycetota; class Actinomycetes; order Streptomycetales; family Streptomycetaceae; genus Streptomyces; species Streptomyces cylindrosporus. The sequence goes on along the minus strand of NZ_JALDAY010000002.1, from coordinate 485,516 downwards.
GGGCGTCACGGCTCCGGGCACCAGCTCTGCAGCAGCCGGAAGAACTCCTCCTCGTTCCCCGTCAGGCCGGCCGCGGCCAGGGCCTGTTCCGCCTCCGCCAGCACGGCGGGCGGCACCACGGGTGGTCGGGCGTCTCCCGGCGGACCGTCGAAGGCGGCTCGTACGGTGTGCAAAAGGCGCAGGTAGGCCTGTACGGCGGTGCGCTCGCGGTCGGTCAGTACGGCTGTCGGCATCGGTCGGCTCTCCCCGCGTCGGCTGGTCGGTCACGCCCCGCACAGAGGGGCGCAACTCCAGCTTGCCGTCCACCACTGACAATCGGGTCCGGGCACCTGCCCTTTCGCCCGCTTAGCGGAGGCGAAACGTCCTCGAAATCCCTTGTGGGAAAGCCGTCCTACGCTGGAGGGCAAGGGCTTTCGGCAGCTGCCGAGCGGCCGGGGAAGGGGTGAGGCGAGCGTGGTCGAAGGACCTCGACGGCGTCCGGTGCGGGCGGTACGGCTGCGCCCGGTGGGCGACGGCGAACTGGAGTTGCAGTACCGCGTGGTGCACGGCTACCGCCGCGCGTTCCGCATGGCCGGCGAGGGCCCCGCGCTGGTCCTCATCCACGGCATCGGCGACTCGTCCGCGACCTGGGCCGAACTGATCCCCGACCTCGCCCGCACGCACACCGTCATCGCCCCCGACCTGCTCGGCCACGGCCACTCCGACAAGCCGCGCGCCGACTACTCGGTGGCCGCCTACGCCAACGGCGTGCGGGACCTGCTCACCACGCTCGGCATCGAGTCGGCGACCCTGGTCGGGCACTCGCTGGGCGGGGGAGTGGCCATGCAGTTCGCGTACCAGTTCCCCGAGCGCACCGAGCGGCTCATCCTCGTCAGCGCGGGCGGGGTGGGACGCGAGGTGAATCCCGTACTGCGCCTGGTGTCGCTGCCGGGGGCGCATCTCGTGCTGTCCTCGCTGCGGTTGCCGGGGATGCGGACACAGGTGGGGCTCGCGGTACGGCTGATGAAGCTCCTCGACACCGACCTCGGCCAGGACGCCCCGGAGTTGGTCAACCTCGTGGACGCCCTGCCGGACGAGACCTCCCGCAACGCCTTCATCCGCACCCTGCGCGCCGTCGTCGACTGGCGGGGCCAGGTCGTCACCATGCTGGACCGCTGCTATCTGACCGAGGGCATGCCGACCATGCTGCTGTGGGGCGACCGGGACAGCGTGGTGCCGGTACGGCACGCCTTCGGGGCGCACGAGGCGATGCCGGGCAGCCGGCTGGAGATCTTCGAGGGGGCCGGACACTTCCCGTTCCACACCGACCCGGCGCGCTTCGTCGCCCTGGTCGAGGAGTTCACGGCGAGCACCGATCCCGCGGACTGGAGCCGGGAACACTGGCGCGACCTGCTCGTGGAAGGCCCCGACACGTCCCGCACCCGGACGGTGGAACGGGACCTGAGGGAGGCGAGCGAACGCAGCGCCACGTGAGGGACGCGGTCAGCCCTGCGGTCCCAGATACCCCAGCGACGCCTCGATGCGGCCCGCCAGATGATCCCGCGGCACCGGGCCCCGCTGCCCCGAACCCGCCAGCCAGGTACGGCACCTGCTCGCCAGGAGCAGGCCGAAGGCCTCGGCATCCTTCTCCTCGGCCAGGGCGAAGTGGGTGCGCGCGGCCACCGCGCGCACCGTGGCCCGCAGGTCGGCCTCGTCGTCCAGGAGCCGGGCCGCCACCTTCGTACCCTCGACGTGGTGGCCGCAGTGGCCCGCCTGCATGTGCCACAGCTCGTGGCCCAGGATCACCAACTGGTGGTCGGGGGCCGTGCGTTCCTCGATCACGACCAGGTCCTGGTCGGCCATGTCCAGCCACAGGCCGCTCGCCGTGTCCGGCGGGAAGGCGGCCGTGCGGAAGTGGACCGGGCGGGCGCGGCGCCGGCCCATGGCCGCGCACAGGGCGCCGTACAGGTCCGTGGGCGCGGCCGGCACCGGGAGGGTGAGTTCCGCGACCAACTCGCCGCACAGGCGGCGCATTTCCCTGCCGATGCCCACAGTTCTCCCCCGGCTCACGACTCGGGCCGCTTGACGCTCTCCAGGAGCATGTCCAGCCACTCCGCCACCTTGTCGCGGTGCTGGTCGGTGGGCAGCTGGGCGGCCCGCCAGGCGATGCCCCGGACGCCGTGGTCCTGCAGCAGCCTCTCCAGCGGGTCCTCGGCCGCCCCGGCCTCCTCCCGCTCGGCGAGCTTCTGGAGCAGCTCCTGCTCGGTGCTCTGCAGGGTGCCCGTGAGGGCCTCGGGGTCCTCGGCCGTCAGGAAGCCCGCGTGCACGCGGAAGAAGCGCTGGATGGCGTCGCAGTGCTCCATCGTGGGCCGCCGGTCGCCGTTGATCAGCGCGCCCGCCTGCTGGCGGGACATGCCCGCGCCGTCGGCGATCTCCTGCTGCGTGTACTTGCGGCCGTTGGGCTTCAGCCGGGTGCGCCGGAGCAGGTCCAGGCGCTGCAGGAAACGGGCCTGCACGTCGGGCTCACCGGCGGGACGGCCGCGCAGGAGCGCCTTGACGACCGGTTCCGGGACGCCCGAGGCGGCCGACAGCCGGGCCGTGTCGAAGACCTCCGCGTGCGGCACGCCCAGGCGGTCGGCGAGCGCGGTGACGCGAGCGACGACGGCCGACAGCGCGGCGGGCGTCGCCGTGGTGCCCGGACTCTCGAAGCCATCCGTCACCGACAGATCTCCTACGTATCTCACTGGCCTACGTATCTCACAGGCTTCTCACAAGCGGTTGCCGTGAACTCGACGGAGATTACCGGTTGGTTCGAACTCACATCCAGACGTCGCCACAACTGTGGCCAATTTCAGCCGTCAACAGGCACGGAATGCCACGATAGTTGACACAACTCGCGTCCGGGCCGCAGGATCAAGGCGCCGCGTGAAGGCCGCATAGGCAAGAGGGGTGACCTCCCGATGGCGTTTCAGGCAGGAGGGCAGCGACCGGCACCGCGGCCCGTCCCCGAGAGTCCCGAGGCCCAGGCGTATCTGCAGGACTACGCCGCCCTCCTGGAGGCCGTACCTTTCCCGTCCGTCGTCCTCGACCACCGCTGGGACGTCGTTCTCTCCAACAACGCTTTCGCGTCACTTTTCCGTACGGTCGGCCCTCATCCCACGGCCATGCCCGGTGAGAACTTCCTGAGATTCGTCCTCTTCCACCCGGACGCCGGGACCGTGCTCGGCGAGCACGAGTCGAGCTGGTGCCTGCCGATGCTGGCCCACTTCTCCGCCGCCGTCGAGCGGTACGGCCACGACCACGGGCTCCAGGCCATCCGGCGGGAGATCGCCCAGGACCCGATCATGGAGGCCGCCTACCGGCAGGGCCTGCCGCACTGGATCCGGGTGATGGGCGAGCAGGCGGTCGAACACGACGGCGCCGTACGGCCTCTGGTGCACCCCGATCCGCGATGGGGTGCCACCGACTGCCGGGTCGTGGACGAGACGCCGCGGACACTGCGGGACATGGGATACACACGGATGACGCTGGTGCTGCGGGAGGCGCGCCGCGAGCGGCCCCGGGCCCGCTCGGCACGCCTCGCGGGCTCGCACCTGAAGGTGGTGCCGGCCTCCGAGGCCTGACCTGGCCCCGCCGGCGTTCAGGTCGCCGACGGTGCCACGTCAGCAAGCCCGGTCAGCCGGCCGCCGTGACGAGGACGAGCGGGACGCCCCGGCAGGGGATCAGCCGCGTCCCGTCGTGCCGGGCGGGCCGCCCCCGCTCCAGTACGGCGCCGAAGTCCGGTCCCTTGGTGAGGGACCCGGCGAGGTGCGCCGGGTCGGCCGAAGCCGCCACCCTTCCGCGGGCGTTGACCAGATGGGCCGGTCCGGGCAGCCGGCGCAGCAGGGGCAGCGCGGCCGCCTCGAAGTGGCGCAGGTAGACGTCCGCCGCGGCCACTCCCGCGAACCGGCCCGCCACCTCGACCGGCGCCGAGAGGGTGAGGCTGTACTCGTCCGAGCATAGGTAGTCGACGTACGGCCCGGCGACCGCTCGCTCACCGGTGTCGCGGGGCAGCGCGAACCAGTCCCAGTGCGTGTAGTCCGAGTACGCCGACTGGTTCGGATCCAGGTCGAGCAGCAGCGGTCGTACGCCACCCTCGGCGGTGGTCTGCCACCACTCCAGCCACGCCGGTACGTCGGTCAGCAGCCCGGGCGCGGCGACGAAGCCGACGCCGGACACCAACTCCTGCCGGGCCAGCCGCAGATGTAGGCCGGGACGCAGCGCCGCGAGGTCCACGGTCGCGGGCCGGCGGCGCTCCGCGGCCACTCGCGCGAGCAGGGCCGCCGTATCGGCCCGGGTCTCGGCGACGGCCTCGAACACCGCCTCCAGGGCGCCGCCGACCTGTGCCGCCACCTGCTCCTCGACGGACGCGACGAGCGTCGTGGTCGCCGCGGGGACGAGGCCGGGGCTGCTGCGCATGGCGCCCTCCAGCGGACGGAACCGGGCGCGGTGCGGTTCAGAGGGTGAGGCGCAGCGCGATCAGCCGTGCCGTCGACTCCTGGACGCACCGCTCGGCCAGCTCCCTGGCCGATGTGTGGGCCCCATCCTGCACGGCCGAGATTACGGACCGGTGACGGTCCGCCACCTCTTCACGATATTCGTCGTCCCCGAGCACAAGGCAGAGCAGCGCCCCGACCTCCGTCTGCAGCGCCACCTGCTCCCGGGTGAGCCGCGCCGACTGGGCCGCCGCGGCCAGCTCCACATGGAAGCGCCCGTATACGCGACTGCACGCCGCGGCGTCCTCCGCGTGCGTCAACTCCTCTGCCGTACGCCTGAGTTGTACGAGGTCGTCCGGCTCCGTGCGCTCGGCGGCGAGGCGGGCCGCCGTACCGGACAGGGCGGCCCAGTGGTCGCCGAGGTCGCGCAGTTCCTCGGGGCTCCAGCCGCGCAGGCGGACCTTGAGGCGCTCCTCGCCGGGGACCTCCGGGAGGGAGACGAAGGAGCCGCCGCCGCGGCCCCGCCGGGTGGTGACCAGACCCTGCTGGCGCAGCGCCATCAGGGCCTCGCGCAGGGTCACGGTGGACACGCCCAGCTGGCCGGCCAGCTCGCTCTCGCCGGGCAGCTGCTCCCCGTCGGCGAGCAGGCCGAGCTCGATGGCGTCGCCGATGCGGCGGACCACCGCGTCGACGCGCGCGCGGTTGTCCACCGGGGCGAAGACGGCTCTGCGGGCGCCGCCGTCCATCTGCTGCTGCTTCACGGCCACCACCTTGTGCGTTGACTCAAGCTTTACCCTAAGGGGGCCTTGAGCTTTGAACTATGACTTCATATCTTTCCGTGCAACGTAAGAGAGCGCCAGAAAGGTTCCCGCCCATGGAGGGAATTGCGATCCGGCTGCAGGACCTGCGGAAGTCGTTCGGGGAGACGACCGCGGTGGCCGGGATCGACCTGGAGATCAGGGACGGGGAGTTCTTCTCCATGCTCGGCCCCTCGGGCTCGGGCAAGACCACCGTGCTGCGGATGATCGCCGGGTTCGAGACGCCGACGGAGGGCCGGATCGAGCTCGCCGGACAGGACGTCACCGGGCTCGCGCCCTTCGAGCGGGACGTGCACACCGTCTTCCAGGACTACGCCCTGTTCCCGCACATGACCGTCGAGCAGAACGTCGCCTACCCCCTCAGGGTCCGCAAGGTCCCCAAGGCGCAGCGGCTGGTGCGCGCCCGCAAGGCACTCACCGAGGTGCGCCTGGAGGGCTACGGCAAGCGCAGGCCCGCCCAGCTCTCCGGCGGCCAGCGCCAGCGCGTCGCCCTCGCCCGCGCCCTGGTCGGCCGCCCCCGCGTGCTGCTCCTGGACGAACCGCTCGGCGCCCTCGACCTCAAGCTGCGCGAGCAGATGCAGGTCGAGCTCAAGGCCCTGCAACGCGAGGTCGGCATCACCTTCGTCTTCGTCACCCACGACCAGGAGGAGGCCCTGACGATGAGCGACCGCATCGCCGTCTTCGACCAGGGCCGCATCCAGCAGGTCGGTACCCCCGCCGAGATCTACGAACGCCCCGCGACCCCCTTCGTGGCGTCCTTCGTCGGCACCTCCAACCTGCTGGAGGGCGAGTCCGCCCAGCGCGTCGTCGGCACCCCCGGCGTCTACAGCATCCGGCCCGAGAAGATCCGCGTCCTCAAGGAGTCCGCCGAGGCCGACGAGCCGGACCACGCCACCGCCGTCGGCACCGTCGCCGAGGTCGTCTACCTGGGGGACGCCACCCGCTTCCTCGTCGACCTCGACGCCGGCGGCCGCCTCACCGCCCTCCAGCAGAACCTGGAGACCTCCGCCGAGGACGTGGCCGCCTACCGAGGCACCCGGGTGCGCCTGCAGTGGCACCACCGCCACACGATCCAGGTCCCCGACACCCGCTGAAGCCCCCTCACGGTTATGGAGAACGTCGTGCGCATCACCCGAACGTTCCAGGTGGCGGCCGCCGCCGCGCTGCTCCTCGCGGCCACCGCCTGTGGTTCCTCCGGCTCCGGCGGCTCCTCGGCCACCGGCCTCAACCCCCCTGATCTCAAGGCGCAGTCGAAGCTCGGCACGTCCGAGGGCCAGGTCAACCTCATAGCCTGGGCAGGCTACGTCGAGGACGGCTCCAACGACCCCAAGGTCGACTGGGTCACCCCCTTCGAGAAGCAGACCGGCTGCAAGGTCAACTCCAAGGTCGCGGCCAGCTCCGACGAGATGGTCAAGCTGATGAAGACCGGCCAGTACGACGCCGTCTCCGCCTCCGGCGACGCCTCCCTGCGCCTCATCGCCTCCGGCGACGCCGCCCCCGTCAACACCAAGCTCGTCCCCAACTACGCCGACATCTTCAGCGGGTTGAAGAACGGCAGCTGGAACTCGGTCAAGGGGCAGATGTACGGCATCCCGCACGGCCGCGGCGCCAACCTGCTGATGTACAACACCGCGAAGGTCAGCCCGGCGCCCACCTCCTGGTCGGCGGTCTTCGACGACGCGTCGAAGTACAAGGGACATGTGACGGCCTACGACTCGCCGATCTACATCGCGGACGCGGCGCTCTATCTCAAGGCCACCAAGCCCGAGTTGAAGATCAAGGACCCCTACGCGCTCGACCAGAAGCAGTTCGACGCGGCCGTGGCACTGCTGAAGAAGCAGAACGCGGACATCGGCGAGTACTGGAGCGACTACCTGAAGGAGATCTCCGCCTTCAAGAGCGGCGACTCGGTGGTGGGCACGACCTGGCAGGTGATCGCCAACCTGACCGCCGACGAGGGCGTCAAGGTCAAGGCCTTCGTACCCAAGGAGGGTTCGACCGGCTGGTCCGACACCTGGATGCTCTACTCCAAGGCCAAGCACCCCAACTGCGCCTACCAGTGGATGAACTGGATCGTCTCCCCGACGGTCAACGCCCAGGTCGCCGAGTACTTCGGCGAGGCCCCGGCCAACTCCAAGGCCTGCGACCACACCAGCGACAAGACCTTCTGCGAGACCTACCACGCGGCCGACGAGAGCTACTGGAAGAACATCGCCTTCTGGAACACGCCCATCGAGCAGTGCCTCGACGGCCGCACCGACGTGAAGTGCGTGCCGTACGCCAAGTGGGTCCAGGCCTGGACCGAGATCAAGGGCTGAGCACGTGACCGCACTCACCCGGACGGCGGGGGCGCTGCACCGGCGCCCCCGGCTGCGGCTGGCCCTGCTGCTCACCGCCCCGCTGCTGTGGCTGGCCCTGCTCTACCTCGGCTCGCTCGCCGTACTGTTCGTCTCCGCCTTCTGGACCACCAACTCCTTCACCTCCGAGGTGGTGAAGGTCTGGTCGACCGACAACTTCCACGCCCTGTTCACCACGCCGGTCTACCGCCAGGTGATCCTCCGCAGCATCGGCGTGGCCCTCGCGGTCACCGCCCTGTGCGTGGTGATCGCCTTCCCCCTCGCCTTCTACACCGCGCGGGTGGCGAAGCCGAAGTGGCGTCCACTGCTGGTCGTCGCCATCCTCACGCCCCTGTGGGCGAGTTACCTGGTCAAGGTGTACGCGTGGCGGCTGATCCTGTCCGAGGGCGGGCTCGCCGACTGGATGCTGAAGCCGTTCGGCCTGAGCGGACCGGGCTTCGGCCTCCCTGCCGCCGTACTCACCCTGACGTACCTCTGGCTGCCGTACATGATCCTTCCGATCCACACGGCACTGGAGCAGCTGCCCGCCAACCTGCTCGACGCGTCGGCGGACCTGGGCGCGCGCAGCGGGCGGACCTTCCGGTCGGTGGTGCTGCCGATGGTGCTGCCGTCCGTGGCCGCCGGGTCGATCTTCACCTTCTCGCTCAGCCTCGGCGACTACATCACCGTGCAGATCGTCGGCGGCAAGACCCAGCTCATCGGCAACCTCGTCTACTCCAACATCGAACTCAACCTGCCGATGGCCGCCGCGCTGGGCACCGTCCCGGTCGTCGTCATCGTCGTCTACCTGCTGGCCATGCGCCGCACCGGCGCGCTCAGCAGCCTGTAGAGGAGCCCGCCGTGCAACTCTCCCGTTCCGCGCGCATCGCGTTGCGCGTCGCAGCCGGGCTCGGATTCGCCGTGATCTACGTCCCGTTGCTGCTCGTCCTTGTGAACTCCCTGAATCCGGACCGCAGCGCGAGCTGGCCGCCGCCGAGTCTGACCCTGCACTGGTGGTCGGTCGCATGGGACAACTCCGGTGCGAGGGAAGCGCTTTGGGTCTCGGTCAAGGCGGGCCTCGGCGCCACCGCCATCGCTCTCGTGCTGGGGACACTGATCGCCTTCGCGGTCGCCCGGCACCGCTTCTTCGGCCGGGACGCCATCTCCTTCGTGGTCGTCCTGCCGATCGCCCTGCCCGGCATCGTCACGGGCATCGCCCTCAACTCCGCCTTCGGCACGGTACTCGAGCCGCTGGGGGTGGGGCTCGGCCTCTTCACGGTGATCGTCGGACACGCCACCTTCTGCATCGTCGTGGTCTTCAACAACGTGGTCGCACGGCTGCGCCGTACCGCGGGGTCGTACGAGGAGGCGGCCATGGACCTGGGCGCCGACACCTTCCGCGCCTTCGCCGACGTCACCTTCCCCCTGGTGCGGTCCGCGCTCTTCGCGGGCGGCCTGCTGGCCTTCGCGCTGTCCTTCGACGAGATCGTGGTGACGACCTTCACGGCGGGGCCCGGGATCGAGACGCTGCCGATCTGGATCTTCAACAACATGACCCGACCGCAGCAGGCGCCGGTGGTGAACGTGGTGGCGGCGGTGCTGGTGCTGCTGTCGGTGGTTCCGATCTATGTGGCTCAGCGGTTGTCGGCGGATACGGCTACGGGGAGTCGGGTCTAGTCGGGTCTAGGGGGGAGGGCGTTGCCGGCCGCGTGCGCACTGTTCCCCGCCCCAGTGGTATGTGACATAGTACTGGCGTGAGTCAGCCGCTGACCTGCGATGTCGTGGTCGTCGGCGCCGGAATGGTCGGCGCCGCCTGCGCCCTGTACGCGGCTCGGGCCGGGCTGGACGTCGTCGTGGTCGACCGTGGCCCGGTGGCCGGCGGCACGACCGGTGCGGGGGAGGGCAACCTCCTGGTCTCCGACAAGGAACCGGGACCCGAACTGGACCTCGCGCTCCTTTCGGGCCGCCTGTGGGGGCAACTCGCCGAGGAATTCGGGCAGTTCATCGAGTACGAGGCCAAGGGCGGCGTCGTCGTGGCCACTTCTCCCGGCAGTCTCACCGCACTCGAACGCCTCGCCGCCGAGCAGCGCGCCGCCGGAGTCCTCGCCGAACCGGTCGCGGGCGGCGCCCTCTACACCCTCGAACCCCACCTCGCCCCCGGCCTCCCCGGGGGCGTGCACTATCCGCAGGACAGCCAGGTCATGCCCGCCCTGGCCGCCGCCCATCTGCTACGGGCGTCCGGCGCCCGCCTGTTCACCGGCCGGACCGTGACCGGCGTACCGCGCACCTCGGACGGTTCGGTGCTCGGAGTCCGCACCGACCGCGGCGACATCCACGCCCCCGCGCTCGTCAACGCGGCCGGCACCTGGGGCGGTGACCTCGCCGCCCTCGCCGGCGCCACCCTCCCCGTCCTCCCGCGCCGCGGCTACGTCCTCGTCACCGAACCCCTCCCGCGCATGATCCGGCACAAGGTGTACGCCGCCGACTACGTGGCCGACGTGGCCAGCCACTCGGCCGCGCTGCAGACCTCGCCGGTGGTGGAGGGCACGGCCGCCGGGCCGATCCTGATCGGCGCGAGCCGTGAACGCGTCGGCTTCGACCGGTCGTTCTCGCTCCCGGCCCTGCGCGCGCTCGCCGCGGGCGCGACACGCCTGTTCCCGTTCCTGGCCGAGGTCCGCGCCATCCGCTCGTACGTCGGTTTCCGCCCCTACATGCCCGACCATCTGCCCGCCATCGGCCCCGACCCCCGCGTCCCGGGGCTCTACCACGCCTGCGGCCACGAGGGCGCGGGCATCGGCCTGTCCACCGGCACCGGTCATCTGCTCGCCCAGGTCCTGGCCGCGAAGACGCCCGACCTCGACCTGACGCCGTTCCGCCCCGACCGCTTCGCCGAGGAGGCCGCGTGAGTTCCCCGCTCGACCTGGCCGACGCTCACCCGGGCCCCGCCTTCACGGTCACCCTGGACGGCCGGGAGATCGAGGCGCTGCCCGGCCAGACCGTCGCCGCCGCGCTCTGGACGGCAGGCGTCACCTCCTGGCGCACCACCCGGGGCGAGGGCCGCCCGCGCGGTGTCTTCTGCGGCATCGGCGTCTGCTTCGACTGCCTCGTGACCGTCAACGACCGCTCCGGCCAACGGGCTTGCCTGGTGCCGGTGACCCCCGGCGACGTGATCCGTACGCAGGAGGGGACGGGGTGCGATGAGTGAGCGGCCGCGGCTCGCGGTGATCGGCGCCGGCCCTGCGGGTCTCGCCGCGACACTGGCCGCCGCCGGCCGCGGGGTCCCGGTCACGCTGGTCGACTCGGGCACGGCGGCCGGCGGGCAGTTCTACCGGCAGCCCGCCGCCGAGCTCCGCGCGCGTCGGCCGCAGGCCCTGCACCACCAGTGGCGGACATGGGAGCGCCTGCGGGACGGACTCCACGACCACGTGAAGGCAGGCGCCGTACGGCATTTGACGGACCATCACGTCTGGTTCGTCGAGCGGCTGCCCGACGGCTTCACCGTGCATGCCCTGCTCGGCCCCGAGCAGGAGGACCCGGCCACCGTCCACGCCGACGCCGTGCTCCTCGCCACCGGCGGGTACGAGCACGTCCTGCCCTTCCCCGGCTGGACCCTCCCCGGCGTCCTCACGGCAGGCGGCGCCCAGGCCATGCTCAAGGGAACCCTCACCGTGCCCGGCCGCACCGCCGTCGTCGCCGGGACCGGGCCGCTGCTCCTGCCGGTCGCGACCGGACTCGCCGCGGCCGGAGTGGAGTTGGCGGCCCTCGTCGAGTCCGCCGATCCGCGAGCCTTCGTACGGCAGTCCCGCGCACTGGTCTCCCAGCCGGGCAAGCTCGGTGAAGGAGCCGCGTACGCGGGCCAGTTGCTCCGGCGCCGGGTGCGCACGCTGTTCCGGCACACCGTCGTCGAGGCGCACGGCACCGACCGCGTCGAGGCCGTGACCCTCGCCGCGCTCGACGCGGACGGGCGGGTCAGGCCCGGCACCGGACGCCGTATCGCCTGCGACACCCTGGCCGTCAGCCACGGCATGCAGCCGCACACCGACCTCGCGGAGAGCCTCGGTTGCCGTCTCGACGGCCCGCGCGTCCACGTCGACGACGAGCAGCGCACCGACGTGCCGGGCGTCTGGGCCGCGGGAGAGCCCACCGGCATCGGCGGCTCGGCGCTCGCGCTCGCCGAGGGGCACATCGCGGGCCTCTCGGCCGCGGCCCGCCTGCTCGGCACCGAGGCCGACCCGGGGGAGTGGGCAACGGCCGCCAAGTCCCGTACGAGACAAAGGGAGTTCGCGGCCGGCCTCGACCGCGTCTACCGGCCGCCCGCGCACTGGACCGAGCAGGTCGCCGACGACACCGTCCTGTGCCGGTGCGAGGAGGTGACCGCCGGGGCCGTGCGCGAGGCCGTCGACGAACTCGGCGCGGGCGATCTGCGCACCGTGAAGCTGCTGACCCGGGCCGGCATGGGCTGGTGCCAGGGCCGCATGTGCGGACCCGCCGTCGCCGGGCTCGCCGGATGCCGACTCACCCCGTCCCGGCGGCCGTTCGCCCGGCCCGTGCCGCTCGGCGTACTCGCCCAGGAGCCCGACCGGCCCACCGAGAGAGGATCCTCATGACCGACCACCGCCCCTGGCGCGGCGTCCTCGTCGCCACCGCACTCCCGCTGAACGACGACCTCTCCGTCGACTACGACAGGTACGCCGAGCACTGCGCCTGGCTCGTCGAGAACGGCTGCGACGGAGTCGTCCCCAACGGCTCGCTCGGCGAGTACCAGGTGCTCACACCCGAGGAGCGCGCGAAGGTCGTCGAGACCGCCGTTGCCGCCATCGGCGGGCAGCGCGTCATGCCCGGCGTCGCCGCCTACGGCTGTGCCGAGGCCCGCCGTTGGGCCGAGCAGGCACGCGACGCCGGGTGCGCGTCCGTGATGCTGCTGCCGCCCAACTCCTACCGCGCCGACGAGCGTTCGGTGCTCGCCCACTACGCCGAGGTCGCGAAGGCGGGCGTGCCGATCGTGGCGTACAACAACCCGATCGACACCAAGGTCGACCTCGTACCGGAGCTGCTCGCCGAACTGCATGCCGAAGGTCACATCCACGCCGTCAAGGAGTTCTCCGGCGACGTCCGCCGCGCCTGGCGGCTGGCCGAACTCGCCCCGGAACTCGACCTGTTGATCGGCGCCGACGACGTGCTGCTGGAGCTCGCGATCGCGGGCGCGAAGGGCTGGGTGGCCGGCTACCCGAACGCCCTGCCCGCCGCGAGCACCGAGCTGTACCGCGCGGCCTTCGACGGCGACCTGGCCACCGCCAGGAAGCTGTACGAGCAGCTGCACCCGCTGCTGCGCTGGGACTCGCGGGTCGAGTTCGTGCAGGCCATCAAGTTGTCCATGGACATCGTCGGCCGGCACGGCGGACCCGTCCGGCCCCCGCGCGTCCCCCTGCTGCCCGAGCAGGAGGCCGCCGTCCGCGCCGCCACCGAGCAGGCCGTCGCCGCCGGACTGGCCCAGGAGAGGTAGCCATGCGCAGCAGACTCGTCCTGCACGCCGTCGACTCGCACACCGAGGGCATGCCCACCCGCGTGATCACCGGCGGCATCGGCACCATCCCCGGCGCGACCATGAACGAGCGACGGCTGTACTTCCGCGAACACCGCGACGACATCAAGCAGTTGCTGATGAACGAGCCGCGCGGCCACTCCGCCATGAGCGGCGCGATCCTCCAGCCGCCGACCCGCCCCGACTGCGACTGGGGTGTGGTCTACATCGAGGTTTCCGGCTACCTCCCGATGTGCGGGCACGGCACGATCGGCGTCGCGACCGTGCTCGTGGAGACCGGCATGGTCGAGGTCGTCGAACCGGTCACCACGATCCGCCTCGACACCCCGGCCGGGCTCGTGATCGCCGAGGTGGCGGTGGAGGGCGGGGCGGCGAAGGCGGTGACGCTGCGGAACGTGCCGTCGTTCGCGGTCGGGCTCGACCGGAAGGTGACGTTGGCTGACGGGTCGTCAGTAATATATGACATGGCATACGGCGGGAACTTCTACGCGATCCTCCCCATCGACCGCCTCTCCCTCCCCTTCGACCGCTCCCGCAAGCACGACATCCTCGCCGCCGCCCTCGCCCTCATGGACGCCATCAACGCCGACGACGAGCCCGTCCACCCCGAGGACCCGTCCATCCGCGGCTGCCACCACGTCCACCTGATCGCCCCCGGCTCCACCGCCCGCCACTCGCGCCACGCCATGGCGATCCACCCCGGCTGGTTCGACCGCTCGCCCTGCGGCACCGGCACCAGCGCCCGCATGGCGCAGCTGCACGCACGCGGCGAACTGCCCCTGCACACCGAGTTCGTCAACGAGTCCTTCATCGGCACCCGCTTCACCGGCCGCCTGCTCGGCACCACCGAGGTCGCCGGCCGCCCGGCCGTCCTGCCCAGTTTCACCGGCCGCGCCTGGATCACCGGTACCGCCCAGTACCTGCTCGACCCGGAAGATCCCTTCCCCGCCGGGTTCGTGCTCTAGGCGACCCGATAATGTCCGGTGACCCAGAGGAGGACGATCACCATGACCCCGCAGAAACGCCCCGCCGTGCCCGAGCTCGGCGGCAGGAGCCCCAACTACCGGGAACGGGTCGTGAACGTGCTGCGGGCCGCGCTGATCTCCGGTGAACTGCGCCCCGGTCAGGTCTACTCCGCCCCCGCCCTCGCCCCCCGCCTCGGCGTCTCCGCGACCCCGGTCCGGGAGGCGATGCTGGAGCTGGTGAAGGAGGGCATGGTCGAGATCGTCCCCAACAAGGGTTTCCGGGTCACCGCCGTCTCCGAGCAGCAGCTCGACGAGTACACCCACATCCGCTCCCTGATCGAGATCCCGACCACCGTCGGCCTCGCGGCCACCGCCAACCCCGCCGACCTGGAGGCGCTGCGCGCGACCGCGACGGAGTGCCTCACCTCGGCCGGGAAGGGCGACCTCATCGCGTACGTCGAGGCCGATCTGAACTTCCACCTGGGCCTGCTGGCGCTGGCCGGCAACGAGCATCTCGTGGAGGTCGTACGGGACCTGCGCCGCCGCTCCCGGCTGTACGGGCTGACCGCGCTGGTCGAGGCGGGCAGGCTGGAGGCCTCCGCCCGCGAACACCTCGAACTCCTCGACGCGCTGCTGGACCGCGACGCCGAGAAGGCGCGGGACGTGCTGACCCGGCATCTCGGGCACGTCCGCGGACTGTGGGCGGCTCGCGGCGAAGACGGCTGACCCGCCCGGGCGAGATCCGATGACACCGTTACGCAAACGGCTTGCGTTTCTTGCGCTATTCTTGCGCGCATGACGCGACGACTTGCTGAAGTGGCGAAGAAGGTCGGGGTCAGCGAGGCCACGGTCAGCCGGGTGCTCAACGGCAAGCCGGGCGTCTCCGAGGCCACCCGGCAGTCCGTGCTGAGCGCGCTGGACGTGCTCGGCTACGAGCGGCCCACGCAGCTGCGCGGCGAGCGCGCGCGCCTCGTCGGGCTCGTGCTCCCCGAACTGCAGAACCCGATCTTCCCGGCGTTCGCCGAGGTGATCGGCGGGGCACTCGCACAGCTCGGCCTCACGCCGGTGCTGTGCACCCAGACCAAGGGCGGCGTCTCCGAGGCCGACTACGTGGACCTGCTGCTGCAACAGCAGGTGTCCGGAGTGGTCTTCGCCGGCGGCCTGTACGCCCAGGCCGACGCCCCGCACGACCACTACCGGCGGCTCGCCGAGCGCAACATCCCGGTCGTACTGGTGAACGCGTCCATCGACGACCTGGGCTTTCCCGGCGTCTCCTGCGACGACGCGGTGGCGGTCGAGCAGGCCTGGCGGCACCTCGCCTCCCTCGGGCACGAGCGGATCGGCCTGGTGCTCGGGCCCGCCGACCATATGCCGTCGGCCCGCAAGCTGGCCGCCGCGCGGACGATGGGCGAACTGCCCGACGAGCATGTCGTCCGTGCCATGTTCTCGATCGAGGGCGGGCACGCGGCGGCGACCCGGCTCATCGACCGGGGTGTCACCGGGATCATCTGCGCCAGCGACCCGCTGGCGCTGGGCGCGATCCGGGCGGCCCGCCGCAAGGGCCTGGACGTCCCCGGCGAGGTGTCGGTGGTCGGCTACGACGACTCGGCCTTCATGAACTGCACGGAACCCCCGCTGACCACCGTCCGCCAGCCCATCGAGGCCATGGGCAGAGCGGCCGTGGAGCTGCTGAACGCGCAGGTCAACGGCGCTTCCGTAGCCCCCGACGAACTGCTCTTCGAGCCCGAGCTGGTGGTCCGGGGGTCGACCGCGCAAGCACCTCGTGACTGAGATCCGCTCGGCTGTCCAATAATTTCAAATTTCGCGCGACATCTTGCGGACAGATGTCGGCGGTGCTTGAGTGTGCCCCGCCCACCGCTCCTGCCACGAGGGGTCCACCGATGAGAAGCACCGGGTTCCGCCGTACGTTCGTCGCGCTCAGCGTCTGTTCCCTCGCCCTCGCGGCGTCCGCCTGCGGGTCGGGCGACGACGGCAGTGCGAGCGGCAAGACGCGCATCACCGTCAACTGCGAGCCGCCCAAGAGCGCCAAGGTCGACCGCGGCTTCTTCGAACAGGATGTCGCCGCCTTCGAGAAGCAGAACCCGGACATCGACGTCGTCGCGCACGACGCGTTCCCCTGCCAGGACCCGAAGACCTTCGACGCCAAGCTCGCCGGCGGACAGATGGAGGACGTCTTCTACACGTACTTCACCGACGCGAGGCACGTCGTCGACATCAAGCAGGCGGCCGATCTCACCCCGTACATCAAGGAGTTGAAGAGCTACAGCACCATCCAGAAGCAGCTGCGCGACATCTACACCGTCGACGGGAAGGTCTACGGCATCCCGCGCACCGGCTACTCGATGGGCCTGATCTACAACCGCAAGCTCTTCGAGAAGGCCGGCCTCGACCCCGACCAGCCGCCGACGACCTGGGAAGAGGTCCGCGCCGACGCCAAGAAGATAGCCGCGCTCGGCGGCGGCACCGTCGGTTACGCCGACTACAGCGCCCAGAACCAAGGGGGTTGGCACTTCACCGCCGAGCTGTACTCGCAGGGCGGCGACGTCGTGAGCGCCGACGGCAAGAAGGCCACCATCGACACCCCCGAGGGCCGCGCCGTCCTGCAGAACCTGCACGACATGCGCTGGACCGACGACTCGATGGGCAGCAAGCAGCTCCTCGTCATCAACGACGTGCAGCAGATGATGGGTTCGGGCAAGCTCGGCATGTATCTGTCCGCGCCGGACAACATCCCGATCCTGGTCAAGGAGAAGGGCGGCAACTACAAGGACCTCGCGCTCGGTCCGATGCCCGGCGGCAAGGGCACGCTCATCGGCGGCGACGGCTACATGTTCAACAAGCACGACACGCCCGCCCAGATCAAGGCCGGCCTCAAGTGGCTGGACCACATGTTCCTCACCCCCGGAAGCGGCTTCCTGGGCGACTACGCCCGCGCCAAGAAGGCGGACGCCCCGGTCGGCCTGCCCGAGCCGCGCCTGTTCACCGGCGCCGCCGACGCCAAGGACCAGCAGGTCAAGAAGGCCAACGCCAATGTCCCGGTGGAGAACTACCAGGCCTTCCTCGACGGCAACCACAGCCTCCAGCTGAAGATCGAGCCGCCGAACGCCCAGCAGATCTACTCCGTCCTCGACGGCACCGTCTCCGCCGTCCTCACCAAGAAGGACGCGGACATCGACCAGTTGCTGAAGGACGCCTCCGGCAAGATCGACAGCATCCTGGCGCGAGGCTGACGCACATGACGAAGACGGCCGAGCGGCACCCCGTCAAGACGGCCGCCGTCCCACCGGTCCAGGCGCCGTCCCCGGTAGGGGGCCGGGGACGGCGCCGCCTCGCCGACCAGGCGCGCGCCTACGCGTTCCTCCTCGGCGGCCTGATCTGCTTCGCCCTGTTCTCCTGGTACCCGGCGATCCGCGCGGTCGTGATCGCCTTCCAGAAGTACACGCCGGGCTCGTCACCCGAGTGGGTCGGCACCGCGAACTTCACCCGCGTCTGGCACGACCCGGAGTTCGCGGCCGCCTGGCGCAACACGCTCACCTTCACCCTGCTCGCCCTGCTGATCGGCTTCGCGATCCCCTTCGTGATGGCCCTGGTCCTCAACGAACTCCGGCACGCCAAGGCCTTCTTCAGGGTCGTGGTCTACCTCCCGGTGATGATCCCGCCGGTGGTCAGCGCGCTGCTGTGGAAGTGGTTCTACGACCCCGGAGCCGGCCTCGCCAACGAGACCCTCCGCTTCCTCCACCTGCCCACCTCGAACTGGTCCAACGGCGCCGACACCGCCCTCATCTCGCTCGTGATCGTGGCCACCTGGGCCAACATGGGCGGCACCGTCCTGATCTACCTGGCCGCGCTCCAGTCCATCCCCGGCGAGCTGTACGAGGCGGCCGAACTGGACGGCGCGAACCTCCTCCAGCGCGTCCGCCATGTGACGATCCCTCAGACCCGGTTCGTCATCCTCATGCTGATGCTCCTTCAGATCATCGCCACGATGCAGGTCTTCACCGAGCCGTTCGTGATCACGGGCGGCGGCCCGGAGAACGCCACGGTCACCGTCCTCTACCTGATCTACAAGTACGCCTTCCTCTACAACGACTTCGGCGGCGCCTGCGCGCTCAGCGTGCTGCTGCTCGTGCTGCTGGGCGCCTTCTCCGCCGTGTATCTGAGGCTGACCCGGTCCGAGGGGGACGCATGAGCACCCGCACCCTGATCTCCCCGGCGACCCTGGCCCGCCCGCGCGGCAAGGCCCTCTACTGGACCGTCTTCACCACCGTCGTCCTGCTCTTCGCCCTCGCCTTCCTCTTCCCGGTCTACTGGATGGTGACCGGCGCGATGAAGTCCCCGGACGAGGTGACACGGACCCCGCCCACCCTCGTGCCCGAGCACTGGCACCTCGGCGGCTACACCGACGCCTGGGACCTGATGCAGCTCCCGCGGCACCTGTGGAACACGGTCGTCCAGGCGGCCGGCGCCTGGGCGTTCCAACTGGTCCTGTGCACGGCCGCCGCCTACGCCCTCTCCCGGCTCCGGCCGGTCTTCGGCAAGGTGATCCTCGGCGGCATCCTCGCCACCCTGATGGTCCCGGCCCAGGCGCTCGTCGTACCGAAGTACCTGACCGTGGCGGACCTGGGTCTCCTCAACGACCCGCTGGCCATCTGGCTGCCGGCCGCCGCCAACGCCTTCAACCTCTATCTGCTCAAGCGGTTCTTCGACCAACTCCCGCGCGACGTGCTGGAGGCCGCGGAGATGGACGGCGCCGGAAAGCTGCGCACGCTGTGGTCGGTGGTGCTGCCCATGTCCCGCCCGGTCCTCGGCGTGGTCTCGATCTTCGCCCTCGTCGCCGTCTGGCAGGACTTCCTCTGGCCGCTGATGGTCTTCTCCGACACCGACAAGCAGCCGATCAGCGTGGCCCTCGTCCAGCTCTCGCAGAACATCCAACTGACCGTGCTCATCGCGGCGATGGTCATCGCCAGCATCCCGATGGTCGCGCTGTTCCTCGTCTTCCAGCGGCACATCATCGCCGGGATCAGCGCGGGCAGCACCAAGGGCTGACGCCCTCCCTCCGACAGAAAGGCACGCACCGTGGGACAGCCCCGCCCTGCCCAGAAGGAGTGGTGGCGCTCCGCCGTCATCTACCAGGTGTACGTCCGCAGCTTCGCCGACGGCGACGGGGACGGCACCGGCGACCTCGCGGGCGTCCGCGCGAAGCTGCCGTATCTCGCCGAACTCGGCGTCGACGCCCTGTGGTTCAACCCCTGGTACCTGTCGCCGATGAAGGACGGCGGTTACGACGTCGCCGACTACCGGGCGATCGACCCGGCCTTCGGCACCCTCGCCGAGGCCGAGAAGCTGATCGCCGAGGCCAGGGAGCTCGGCATCCGCACCATCGTCGACATCGTGCCCAACCACGTGTCCGACCAGCACCCCTGGTTCCGGGCGGCGCTCGCCGCGGGTCCCGGCAGCCCCGAGCGCGAGCTGTTCCACTTCCGGCCCGGCCGCGGCGAGGACGGCGGGCTCCCGCCCAACGACTGGCCCTCCCAGTTCGTCGGCTCCACCGAGCCGGTGTGGACACGGCTGCCCGACGGCGACTGGTACCTGCACCTGTTCACGCCCGAGCAGCCCGACCTCAACTGGGCGCATCCGGCGGTCCGTCAGGAGCACGAGGACATCCTGCGCTTCTGGTTCGAGCGGGGCGTCGCCGGCGTCCGCATCGACTCGGCCGCCCTCCTCGCCAAGGACCCGGACCTGCCCGACCTCGCCGACGCACCCGAGCCGCACCCCTTCGTCGACCGCGACGAACTCCACGACATCTACCGCTCCTGGCGCGCGGTGGCCGACGACTACGACGGCGTCTTCGTCGGCGAGGTGTGGCTCCCGGACACCGAGCGCTTCGCCCGCTACCTCCGCCCCGACGAACTGCACACCGCCTTCAACTTCGCCTTCCTGTCCTGCCCTTGGGAAGCGGACAGGCTGCGTACGTCGATCGACTCCACGCTCGCCGAGCACGCCCCCGTGGGCGCCCCCGCGACCTGGGTGCTCTGCAACCACGACGTCACCCGCACGGTCACCCGCTACGGCCGCGCCGACACCGGCTTCGACTTCGCCGCCAAGGCCTTCAGCACCCCCACCGACCTCGCCCTCGGCACCCGGCGCGCCCGCGCCGCCGCCCTGCTCTCGCTCGCGCTGCCCGGCGCCGTCTACCTCTACCAGGGCGAGGAACTGGGCCTGCCCGAGGCCGACATCCCACGGGAGCGCATCCAGGACCCGATGTACTTCCGCTCCGGCGGCACCGACCCGGGACGTGACGGGTGCCGGGTCCCGCTGCCATGGGTCGACGAAGCGCCGTACGCGGGATTCGGCTCGCGGCAGGAGCCGTGGCTGCCGCAGCCCGACGGCTGGGCGACGTACGCCGCCGACCGGCAGGCCGCCGACCCCTCCTCGATGCTCGCGCTCTACCGCGCGGCGATCGGCCTGCGACCCGTCTTCGGCCAGGGCCCCCTCACCTGGCTGCCCGCACCCGACGGCGTCCTCGCCTTCGCCCGGGCGGAAGGCGCCCTGTGCGTGGTGAACCTCGCCGACACCCCCGCCGAACTGCCCGCCCACTCCCAACTCCTCCTCGCCAGCGGCCCGTTGAGCTCCGACGGCCGGCTGCCGAAGGACACCGCGGTCTGGCTGCGCGCCTGAGCCGCAGCCGACCGCAGCCGCTATCCCCGCACCCCCACCCCGAAGGGATCAGCACATGCACAGGTCCAGATCTGTCAGGCACATGCCAGCAATCGGTGCCGTGGTCGCCCTCTCCGCCGGTCTGCTCACCGCGACCGTCCCGGCCGCCCACGCGGCCTCCGGCGCCACCCTGCCCTTCACCTCCGTCGAGGCCGAGTCCGCCACCTCCACCGGCACGAGGATCGGCCCCGACTACACCCAGGGCACCCTCGCCTCCGAGGCCTCCGGACGCCAGGCCGTGCGGCTCACCTCGGGGCAGCGCGTCGAGTTCACCGTGCCGCGCGCGGCCAACGCCGTGAACCTCGCCTACAGCGTCCCGGACGGCCAGTCGGGCTCGCTCGACGTGTACGTCAACGGCACCAGGCTCACCAGGACGCTGCCGGTGACCTCCAAGTACTCGTACATCGACACCGGTTGGATCCCGGGCGCCAAGCAGCACCACTTCTTCGACAACTCCCGGCTGCTGCTCGGGCAGAACCTCCAGGCCGGCGACAAGGTCGCCTTCCAGTCCACCGGTACCCAGGTCACCGTGGACGTGGCCGACTTCGAGCAGGTCGACGCCGCCGCCTCCCAGCCCGCGGGCTCGGTCTCGGTCACCTCCAAGGGCGCCGACCCCAGCGGCAACGGCGACTCCACGCAGGCCTTCCGGGACGCGATCGCCGCCGCCCAAGGCGGGGTGGTCTGGATCCCGCCGGGCGACTACAGGCTCACGTCCTCGCTGAGCGGGGTCCAGAACGTGACGCTCCAGGGCGCCGGCAGCTGGTACTCCGTCGTGCACACCTCCCGCTTCATCGACCAGTCCAGCTCCTCCGGGGGCGTGCACATCAAGGACTTCGCGGTGATCGGCGAGGTCACCGAGCGCGTCGACTCCAACCCGGACAACTTCGTCAACGGCTCGCTGGGACCGAACAGTTCGGTCTCCGGCATGTGGATCCAGCACATGAAGGTCGGCCTCTGGCTGATGGGCAACAACGACAACCTGGTCGTCGAGAACAACCGCATCCTCGACACCACCGCCGACGGCCTCAACCTCAACGGGAACGCCCGCGGGGTCCGCGTCCGCAACAACTTCCTGCGCAACCAGGGTGACGACTCCCTCGCCATGTGGTCGCTGTACTCGGCGGACACCAACAGCAGCTTCGAGAACAACACCATCTCGCAGCCCAACCTCGCCAACGGCATCGCGATCTACGGCGGCACTGACATCGCGGTGAAGAACAACCTGGTCTCCGACACCAACGCCCTCGGCAGCGGCATCGCGATCTCCAACCAGAAGTTCCTCGACCCCTTCTCGCCGCTGGCCGGCACGATCACCGTCGACGGCAACACGCTCGTCCGCGCGGGGGCGATGAACCCCAACTGGAACCATCCGATGGGAGCGTTGCGCGTCGACTCCTACGACAGCGCCATCAACGCCACCGTGAACATCACCAACACGACGATCACCGACAGCCCGTACAGCGCCTTCGAGTTCGTGTCGGGCGGCGGGCAGGGGTACCCCGTCCGCAACGTCACCGTGGACGGCGCGACCGTGCGCAACACCGGGACGGTCGTCGTCCAGGCGGAGGCACAGGGCGCGGCCACGTTCCGCAACGTGACCGCGAGTTCGGTGGGCGCGGCCGGCATCTACAACTGCCCCTACCCGGCGAGCTCCGGCACCTTCACGCTCACCGACGGCGGCGGCAACTCCGGCTGGAACAGCACCTGGTCGGACTGCTCGACATGGCCGCAGCCCGGCCAGGGCAACCCCGACCCGGACCCGAACCGCAATCTCGCCAAGGGCCGCCCGGCCACCGCGACCGGCTCGCAGGACGTCTACACGCCCGGCAAGGCGGTCGACGGAGACGCGAACAGCTACTGGGAGTCGACCAACAACGCCTTCCCGCAGTCCTGGACGGTCGACCTGGGCTCCTCCTACGCGGTCCGCCGCCTGGTGCTGAAGCTGCCGCCGTCCTCGGCGTGGGGCGCGCGTACGCAGACCATCACCGTGCTGGGCAGCACCGACGGGTCCAACTACTCGACGGTGGTGGGCTCTTCCGGCTACCGCTTCGACCCGGCCACCGGCAACACGGCCACCGTCTCCCTGCCGAGCAGCACGAACCTGCGCTATCTGCGGCTGTCCGTCAGCGCCAACACCGGCTGGCCCGCAGGGCAGTTCAGTGAGGTGGAGGCGTATCTGACTTCGTGACCGCGTCCTCGGGCGTCCCCCGCTTCGCCGCCTGGATCTGCTCGTACACATGGGTCCGCAGCTCGGCGAAGCGCGGGGCGACCCGTGTGTGCAACTGGTCGCGCTCGTCGGGCAGATCGACCTTGAGCTGTTCCTGTACGACGGTGGGGGAGGCGGACAGGACGACCACCCGCTCGCCCAGGTACACCGCCTCGTCGATGTCGTGGGTGACGAACAGGATCGTCATCCCGCGCTCCCGCCACAACCGGCGTACGAGATCCTCCAGATCGGCCCGGGTCTGGGCGTCCACCGCCGCGAACGGCTCGTCCATCAGCAGGACGTCGGGCTCGTAGGCGAGCGCGCGGGCGATGGCGACGCGCTGCTGCATACCGCCGGACAGCTGCCAGGGATAGGCGCCGGCCGCGTCCGTGAGGCCGACCGACTCCAGCGCGTCGGCCACCAGCTCCCTGCGCCGGGACTTGGTCAAGTCCTTCTGCTTCAGGGGGAGTTCGATGTTCTCGGCGACCCGCATCCAGGGGAAGAGGCTGCGGCCGTACTCCTGGAAGACGAAGGCCATGCCGGGCGGCGGCCCGCTCACCGGACGGTCCGCCAGGGTCACCTGGCCGGCCGTCGGCGTGAGCAGGCCGCCCACGCACTTCAGCAGGGTCGTCTTGCCGCAGCCCGACGGGCCGACCAGGCAGACGAGTTCGCCCGCCTCCACCGTGAAGGTGAGGTCGCGCACCGCCTCCACACGGCGGCCGGACCCCTCGTAGACCTTCTTCAGGCCGCGTACGTCGAGCATGGACCGCCCTTTCGCGAGCTTCACTGCGACCGCCGGGTGGACGCGCGCAGACCGTGGTACCAGCCGAGCACCCGCCGCTCGACCAGCTGGAAGACGACGGAGAGTAGGAAGCCGAGCAGCCCGAGGACCAGGATCCCGGTCCACATGTCCGGGATGGCGAAGCTGCGCTGGAACTGGACGACGGTGAAGCCGATGCCGTTGCTGGCCGCGAACATCTCGCTGATGACCATCAGGATGATGCCGATGGACAGCGCCTGGCGCAGGCCCGCGAAGATTTGCGGACTCGCCGAGCGCAGCACCAGGTCGCGCAGGCGCGCCACGCCCGTGATGCCGTACGAGCGGGCCGTCTCCAGCATCACGGAGTCGACCGCGCGCACCCCCTCGACCGTGTTGAGCAGGATCGGCCAGACGCAGCCGCTCGCGATCACCACGATCTTCATCGTGTCGCCGATGCCCGCGAACAGCATGATCACCGGGATGAGCACGGGCGGCGGCACCGCCCGCAGGAACTCCAGGACCGGTTCGCACACCGCCCGCACCCGCCGGTAGGAGCCGATGACCGTGCCGAGCCCGATGCCGACGACGGTCGCCAGCGCGTATCCCGCCGCGAGGCGCAGAACGCTGGGCAGCACGTCGGTGCGCAGCCGGTCGGCGGTCCAGACGTCCGGGAAGGTCTTGAGGATCGTCCGCAGCGGCGGCCAGAAGGGGTCCGTGCTGCCGGACGACGCGGCCCACCACACCGCGACCAGCAGCACGGGCAGCGCCACCACGAAGAACAGCCGCAGCAGTACGCGCATCACACCGCCACCTCTCCGCGCACCGACTGGTGCCAGGCCAGCGCCCGGCGCTCCACCGCCCGCGCGCCGACGTTGATGAGCAGTCCGAGCAGCCCGGCGACCACGATCAGCGCGTACATCTCCGGCACCGCCTGCGAGGTCTGCGCGACCGCGATCTCCTGTCCCAGCCCCGGTGCGCCGATGACGAGTTCGGCGGTGATGGCGAGGATCAGCGCGACCGCCGCGGCGAGCCGGACACCCGTCATGACGTACGGCAGCGCGGTCGGCCACAGCACATGGCGCACGCGCGCCCAGGTGCCCAGACCGTACGACCGCGCCGTCTCCTCGGCGACCGGGTCCACGTCCTGGACGCCGTACAGGGTCTGGATGAGCACCTGCCAGAAGGACGCGTACACGACGAGCAGGAGCACCGACTTGAGTTCGGTGCCGTACAGCAGGACGGCGAGAGGGATCAGCGCCACCGAGGGGATCGGGCGCAGGAACTCGATCGTCGAGGCCGTCGCCTCGCGCAGGTACGGCACGATCGAGACCAGCACGCCCACGACGACACCCGCGCCGACCGCGATCGCGAGGCCGATCGCCCAGCCGGTCAGGGTGTCGCCGAGCGCCGACCAGAAGCCGCCGTCGGCGAGTTCGTCGCCGAGCGCGGAGGCGATACGGCTGGTCGGCGGGAAGTAGGCCTCCTTGACGAGGCCGAGCCGCGGCACCGCCTCGCCCAGGGCGAGGAAGGCCGCGAGCCCGGCCGCGCCGAGCGCGGCGTTCGTACCCCTCACGGCAGCAGCGCGTCCAGGTCGGGCGACTTCTTGAAGAAGCCGTACTGCTCGCCCAGCTTCGCCTGCGTCTCGATCGAGGCGCGGTTCGCCTCGGCCGGCCACTTCGGCAGGGTGACCTTGGCCAGCACCGACGCCGGGACCTGGGTGTACGTGGTGACGATCTGGCGGACCTCGTCGGGGTGGGCGTCCGCGTAGGCCAGGGACTCGGCGGTCGCCTTCTGGAACTTCTTCACGATCTCGGGGTTCTTCTGCGCGTACTGCGTCGACGTGAAGTACATGGCGACGGTCAGCTTCGAAGCCATGTCGACGAGCGGTGAGGCGATCTCCTGGGCGCCCTGCTCCTTCATGGTGGTGAGCGCGGGCTCCACGGCCATGGCCGCGTCGACCTGCCCCTTGTCGAGCGCGGCGGGCATCTGGTCGAAGGGCAGCTCGACGAACTTCACCTTGTCCGGGTCGCCGCCCGCCTTCGTCACCGACTCCCGGACCGCCAACTCATTGATGTTCTTGAGGGTGTTGACGGCGACCTTCTTGCCCTCGAGGTCCTTCATCGTCTTGATCGGGCTGCCCTTCTTCACCACGGTGGCCCCGAAGTCTTTGCCCTGTACGCCGGTTGACGCGGCGCCGTTCGAGATCGCCTTCAGGGACACGCCGTTGGTCTGGGCGACCATCAGCGAGAAGACGTTGGAGAACCCGAACTGGTACTGCCCGGAGGCCACCGCGGGCACGATGGCGGCGCCGCCCGAGGCCAGTGTCGGCGACAGTTTCAGGCCCTGCTTCTCGTAGAAGCCCTTCTTCTCACCGAGATACAGCGGCGCCACGTCGACGATGGGGATCAGGCCCACCTTGACGGTGGTGACACCCCCGGACGACGTGCTCCCGCTGGACGAGTCGCCGCCCGACGAGCCACAGGCCGTCGCGACGAGCAGGAAGGCGCCGGTGGTGAGACCGGCGATCAGACGGCGCATGGCTCCTCCTGTGCAGAGAACGGTGCAGCGGTGTTCCGACAGGTTGTGCGCAAGGCGCACAGTAGTGCGCGGACTTGCTCAGCCGGAAGGTAGAAGCCGTAATCGAGTCAGGTCAATGGGTTCGCCGACAACATTGTTGACACTTTTGGAGACGCGATGCCAGCGGCAGGCCGTGCACCACACTTCGTGAGGTCCTTCGAGCGCGGTCTCGCCGTCATCCGCTCCTTCGACGCCGAGCATCCCGCCCGTACCCTGAGCGAGGTCGCCGACAGCTGCGACCTGACCCGCGCCGCCGCCCGCCGCCTGCTGCTCACTCTCGCCGATCTGGGCTACGTCCACCAGGAGGGCCGCCAGTTCCGGCTCACGCCAAAGGTGTTGGAGCTCGGCTACTCCTACCTCTCCAGCTTCACCCTGCCGCAGATCGCCGAACCGCACCTGGAGCGGCTCGTCGCGGAAGTGAAGGAGTCGTCCTCGCTGTGCGTCCTCGACGGCGACGACATCGTGTACGTCGCCCGGGTGCCGACCCGCCGCATCATGTCCGCGACCATCACGGTGGGCACCCGCTTCCCCGCCCACGTCACCTCGGTGGGCCGGGTCGTGCTCGCCCATCTGCCGGACGAGGAGATCGACGCCCGGCTGGCCCGGACACAGCTGCGCCCCCTGACCGCGTTCACCATCGTGTCGGCCCGTCAACTCCGGGCCGAACTGAGGCGGATACGAGGTCAGGGGTACGCCGTCGTCGACCAGGAGCTGGAGGAGGGGCTCCGGTCGATCGCCGCCCCGGTGCGGGACCGGAGCGGCGAGGTGGTCGCGGCCGTGAACATCGCGGTGCCGGCCGGCCGCAACACCGTCGAGTCGATACGGCGGGACCTGCTGCCGCCGCTGCTGGCGACCGTCGCCCGGATCGACGCCGACCTCGGGATCACAGGTCCAGCACGAGCCGCTTCCCACGACAGCGGGACACACAGATCATCATCGTCTCCCCGCTCTCCCGCTCCTCGTCCGTGAGCACCGAGTCCCGGTGCTCCGGCGTGCCTTCGAGGACATCGGTCTCACAGGTCCCGCAGGTGCCCTCGGTGCAGGAGAACAGCACCTCGACACCGGCGGCGCGCACCGCGTCCAGCACGGAGACGTCCGGCGCGACCGTGACGGTACGGCCGCTCTGCGCCAGCTCGACCTCGAACTCGCCGTTCTCGCCCGCCGGTTGGGCCTTGGGCGAGAACCGTTCGACGTGCAGCCGGTCGGCCGGGCAGCGTTCCTCCACCGCGTCCAGCAGGGGCCCGGGACCGCAGCAGTACACGAGCGTCCCCTCGGGCAGGCCGTCCAGCACGGAGGCGAGGTCCAGCAGCCCGGTCTCGTCCTGCGGGGCGACGGTCACCCGGTCGCCGTACCGCTCCAACTCCTCGGTGAACGCGATGGATTCGCGCGTGCGACCGCCGTACAGGAGAGTCCACTCGGCGCCCGCCGCCTCCGCCGCGGCCAGCATCGGCAGGATCGGTGTGATGCCGATGCCGCCCGCGATGAAGCGGTAGCGCGGCGCGGGCTCCAGGCGGAAGTGGTTGCGCGGGCCGCGCACCCGCACCTTGTCGCCCTGCCCCAACTGCTCGTGCACATGGGCGGATCCGCCGCGCCCCTCCGGCTCCCGCAGGACGGCGATCCGCCACGCCGAACGGTCGGCGGGGTCGCTGCACAGCGAGTACTGGCGCTCCAGCTCCGGCCCGAGCACCACGTCGACATGGGCACCCGGCTCCCAGGCCGGCAGCTCCTCGCCCAGCGGGTGGCGCAGGGTGAGGGCGAGCACGCCGTCGGCCGCGAACTCCCTTCGGTCGACTACGAGTTCGGCCTCGTACACATCGCTCATGAATCGCTACCTCGCGGCTCGTGGCCCGGCGGCTGATGCCCCGGCGGCCGGTGTCCTTCGGGGTGGCCGAGCATCCACTCCCACATCTCGACCGGGTCCTGGGCGGTGTGCTCGGCGCCGCAGTGGCAGGTGCCGTGCAGGACGTCCGTGCCCGGCAGCCAGTCGATCCGGTAGATCTCCCCGGTGGCGCTGCTGCTCACAGGACCTTCTCCACGGGCTTGTCGCCCTCCTCGACGAGGCGGGCGAGGATACGGCGGGCGGCCAGGCCGCCGGTGTCGATGTTGATGCTCAGCTCCTGGTAGCCGGCACGCTCCGAACCCAATGTCCGCTGAAGGAGGTTGAGCGCGTCGACGTCCTGCATCACGACGGTGTGGTTGTTGCCCCGCAGGAACTCGGTGACCTCGTCGTCCTCGGTCGCCCAGTCGCGGGAGACGGCCCAGAAGTCGTACACCTTGCCGTCGGCGGACGGGGTGATCGCGTACGTGATCTCGGTGTGGAAGGCGTTCGGGTCGCTGCCGTCGGCCTCCGGCAGCACGCCCACCGGCGCGATCCGGCTGTGCAGCAGATACAGGCACGGGGCGTGGTACTCGATGTCCTGCCAGCGGGTGATCCGGCCCTCGATGCCGGTCGACCTGGCGTAGAACGGCGGGCACTCGGCGTCGTCCATGTGCCGGCTGACCCGTACGATGCCCGCGCCCTCGTCGACCTCGGTGGTGATCGGCGTCTCGGCGACCTCGGGGGTGCCGATGTAGCCGCCGTGCAGATAGGTCTCGTGGGAGAGGTCGAGGAGGTTGTCGACGAGGAGGCCGTAGTCGGCGTCGATGGGCTCCATGCCGCGGACGGTGGTCCAGCCGGGGGAGTCGAGGTGCCGGGCGCGCGGGATGGTGTCGGCGTCCGCGAGCGCCGGGTCGCCGATCCACACCCACACCAGGGAGTCCAGCTCGACCACGGGGTAGGAGGCGACACGGGCGGTGCGCGGTATGCGCTTCTGACCGGGCACGTACGCGCAGGTACCCGTCGTGTCGTAGGTGAACCCGTGGTACCCGCACACCAGCCGGTCGCCGTCCAGCCGGCTCGGCTTCTCGTGCAGCGGGAAGCGGCGGTGCACACAGCGGTCCGCGAGCGCGACGGGCGTCCCGTCCTCCTCCGTCCGGTAGAAGACGAGCGGCTCACCGAGAATCGTCCGCCCGAGCAGCTCCTCGCGCCCCACCTCGTGGCTGTAGGCGGCGACGTACCACTGATTCCTGGCGAAAGCGGTCATGTGCGGCATGGCAGTTCCCGTCCCTGTCGGCGGGGCGCCGTCGCCCCGCGTGCCGTGGTTGGAATCAGGGTCCTGAGGCCCACGCCGACTCGGCAAGGGCACTTCTGCCAGACGGAAGCGCTTCTACAAGGAGGCTGGTCAGAGACGGTTCCGTCAGCTCCGCCCCGTCCCGACCCCCCTCGCCCCCGAGCAGCGCACCCAACCCACCCTGCCCGTCCCCGAGTTGCCGTCGGCAACCCCCTTCGCCCTGCCCGGTCGGCACTTCACACCCGCCGCGCCGCACCCCACGTACCTGCGACTTTCACACAGACGCCACCCGACCCTTCCCTGACGTTTGCTGCTCTTGGAACACTCGCACCGCGCGCATTCCGTCACGTTCCGGCCATCCGCACCTCAGGATGAGAGGCAGCAACCCATGCCCGAAGTCAACCGGCGTAGATTCCTCCAACTCGCGGGCGCGACCACCGCCTTCACCGCGCTGAGCAACAGCATCCAGCGCGCCGCCGCGCTCCCGGCGAACCACCGCATGGGGTCCATCGAGGACGTCGAGCACATCGTCGTCCTGATGCAGGAGAACCGATCCTTCGACCACTACTTCGGCACGCTCCGGGGCGTTCGCGGCTTCGGCGACCCGCGGCCCGTGGTGACCCGGCAGGACGGAAAGCCGGTCTGGTACCAGTCGGACGGCACCAAGGACATCCTCCCCTTCCACCCCGACGCGGACGACCTGGGCATGGCCTTCATCCAGGACCTCCCGCACGGCTGGAACGACGGACACGCCGCCTTCGACAACGGCAAGTACGACAAGTGGGTGCCGAACAAGGGCTCCACGACGATGGCCTACCTGACCCGCGAGGACATCCCGTTCCACTACGCCCTCGCCGACTCCTTCACCGTCTGCGACGCGTACCACTGCTCGTTCATCGGCTCCACCGACCCGAACCGCTACTACATGTGGACCGGTTACACGGGCAACGACGGCCAGGGCGGCGGGCCCGTCCTCGGCAACGACGAGGTCGGCTACGGCTGGACGACCTACCCCGAGCGGCTGGAGAAGGCCGGCGTCTCCTGGAAGATCTACCAGGACGTCGGCGACGGCCTGGACGCGGCCGGCGGCTGGGGCTGGATCAACGACGCCTACCGCGGCAACTACGGCGACAACTCACTGCTCTACTTCAACCAGTACCGCGACGCCAAGCCCGGCGACCCGCTGTACGACAAGGCCCGCACCGGCACCGACGCCACCAAGGGCGAGGGCTTCTTCGACCAGCTCAAGGCCGACGTCAAGGGCGGCAAGCTGCCGCAGATCTCCTGGATCGTCGCCCCCGAGGCCTTCACCGAGCACCCCAACTGGCCCGCCAACTACGGCGCCTGGTACGTCGCCCAGGTCCTGGACGCGCTCACCTCGGACCCGAAGGTGTGGGCGAAGACGGCCCTGTTCATCACGTACGACGAGAACGACGGCTTCTTCGACCACCTGGTGCCGCCGTTCCCGGCCGGCTCCGCCGCGCAGGGCAAGTCGACCGTCGACCCGAGCCTCGACCTGTTCAAGGGCGACAGCAGCCACCCGGCCGGCCCCTACGGCCTCGGCCAGCGCGTGCCCATGATCGTCGTCTCGCCCTGGAGCAAGGGCGGTTACGTCTGCTCCGAGACCCTCGACCACACCTCGATCATCCGGTTCATGGAGGCCCGCTTCGGCGTCCACGAGCCCAACATCTCGCCCTGGCGGCGCACCGTCTGCGGCGACCTGACCGCGGCCTTCGACTTCTCCCGCAAGGACACCCGGCCGGTCGCCCTGCCCGACACCGACGGCTACCAGCCGCCGGACAAGGACCGCCACCCCGACTACAAGCCGACCCCGCCCGCCAACCCGGTGCTGCCGAAGCAGGAGCGCGGCCTGCGCCCGGCCCGCCCGCTCAAGTACGCCCCGTACGTGGACGGTTCGGTCGACTCGGCGGCCGGGAAGTTCACGCTCACCTTCGCCTCGGGGGCGAAGGCGGGCGCCGCCTTCCTGGTGACCTCCGGCAACCGCACCGACGGCCCCTGGAGCTACACCACCGAGGCCGGCAAGTCCGTCGCGGACACCTGGAACTCGGCGTACTCGAACGGCTCGTACGACCTGAGCGTGCACGGCCCCAACGGCTTCCTGCGCGTCTTCAAGGGCTCGAACAAGACCGCCGGTCCCGAGGTCACCGCCCGCCACCACGGCGACGACGTCGAGCTCACCTTCACCAACAAGGGCTCCGGCACGGTCCGGCTGAAGCTGAAGGGCGGCTACGGCTGCAAGCCGGGGACCATCACCGTGCGCGCCGGTGCCACGGTCAGGCACACGGTCGACCTCGCGGCGAGCCGGCGCTGGTACGACCTCACCGTCACGTCCGAGGCCGACGCCTCCTTCCTGCGGCGATTCGCCGGACATGTCGAGAACGGGCGTCCGGGCGTCAGTGACCCGGCGATCATCACGGGGTAAAAGCTGATTCATGCGGTGTTGCCGGGACTGGTGGCTCCAGTGGGGAAGCGGGGTAGTGTGCCCCGGTGACCACGCAATCGAACACTCCTGCAGGCTGGTATCCCGATCCGCACGGAGCGCCGCAGACCCTTCGCTACTGGGACGGCGCCCAGTGGACCGAGCACACCAACGCGAGCCAGCCGCAGGCTGCCGCCCAGCAGGTGCCCCAGCAGCCCGCCGGGCCCGACCCCCGGGTCCAGCGCCAGGTGCAGCAGCAGGCCGGAGTCGCGCCCAGCGGCTCCGGCGGCGGCAGCCTGTTCACCGAGCCGGTCCTGGTGGTCAACCAGAAGGCCAAGCTGATCGAGCTGACCAACGAGTACAAGGTCATGGATCAGAACGGCAACCAGATCGGCTCGGTCACCGAGGTCGGACAGAGCACGCTGAAGAAGGTGGCGCGGTTCGTCTCCAGCCTCGACCAGTTCATGACCCACCGGCTGGAGATCCGGGACGCCTACGGGCAGCCGCAGTTGGTGCTGACCCGGCCCGCGAAGTTCCTCAAGTCCCGGGTGATCGTGTCCCGTCCGGACGGGACGCCGGTCGGTGAGATCGTCCAGCAGAACATGATCGGGAAGATCAACTTCGCGATGAACGTCAACGGCCAGCAGGTCGGTGCGATCAAGGCGGAGAACTGGCGGGCGTGGAACTTCGCGATCGTCGACCACGCGGAGAACGAGGTCGCGCGGATCACGAAGACGTGGGAGGGCCTCGCCAAGACGATGTTCACCACCGCGGACAACTACGTCCTCCAGATCCACTACCAGCTGCCCGAGCCGCTGCTGAGCCTCGTCGTCGCGACGGCGCTCACCGTGGACACGGCGCTGAAGCAGGACTCGCGCGGCCTGGGGTGACACCCCGGGTCGGATGACGGCCGGTCACGCTTGTGCGTGGCCGGCCGTTCGCGTTTCCGTGTCGACCGGGCCCTGATGGTGTGCGAGGCCGTCGATCATCAGGCCGAGCGTGAAGTCGAAGCGGTCGTGGCCCTCGCCCGCCGTGATCTCGGCGGCGTGACGGGTGGTGTGGGGGAAGGTGTGGGCGGGCAGCGCCGCGAACCGGCGCAGCAGTTCGTCCCGGTCGACGACCCATACGGCGTCGTCCTGGGCCGACCGCCGACGCGCGATGGACGTCTCCAGGCAGTAGGCCGCCACATAGAGCAGCAGGGCGTCGATCGCCCAGGCCGCCGCCTGCGGGGCGACGCCGCCCGCGAGCAGGATCGCCAGCATTCCCTCGGTGACGCGCACCGTCTCCAGATCGGTCGGCGCCATGGCGAGCGCGGCCTGTGAGATCCCGGGGTACTTCAGGTACTGGTCGCGGATCCGCGCGCACACGCCGAGGATCTGCTCCCGCCAGGCCGCGGGATCCGGCTCGGGCAGGTCGAGTTCGGAGCACAGCCGCCCGATGAGCAGCTCGTCGAGGTCGGCCTTGTTCACCACGTGCGCGTAGAGCGAGGCGGGCCCCGTGTCGAGCGCATTCGCCAGCCGCCGCATCGTCAGCGCCTCGTAGCCCTCCGTGGCGACGACGTCCAGCGCGGTGTCGACGACCTGCTCCACGGTGATCGGTGCCGTACGGCGCCTCGTCCTCGGGGTGGCGCCGGCCTCGGGTTTGGGCGGCAGGTGACGCGCCGCACGTCGCTCTCTCGGGTTCACCGCCTCATCATAACTTGACACGAACGCTGTTCGTTCGTAGAACAGTGTTCGTGAAGACGAATGCGAATCAGTACACGGACGTGACCGTCGTCGGAGCCGGGCCGGTGGGCCTCGTGCTCGCCGCGGAGCTGGCGCTGGCCGGAGCGACAGTGCAGGTGCTCGAACGGCTGGCCGAGCCGGACCGGTCGATGAAGGCCGGGTCGATCAATGTGCCGACCGCCGAGGCCCTGGACCGCCGCGGTCTGCTGCCGGCCGCCGAGCGGGTGCAGCGGGAGATCCTGGAGAAGGTGGGGTCGTTCGGCGGCGGGGACGGCGCACGGTTCACGGGGCACTTCGCGGGGATGGTCCTCGAACTCGGCCTGGTGGACTGGTCCGACGCCGACCTCGCCGCGCACAGCCGCGCCGACGGCGCGCGGATGGTGCCGCAGCGCGAGCTGGAGGCGCTGCTGGCGGACCATGTCGCGCGGCTGGGCGTACCGGTGCGACGGGGTGTGGAGGTGACCGAGCTGGAGGACACCGGCGACGGCGTCCTCGTGGGCACCAGCGCCGGTCCGGTGCGCACCGGCTGGCTGGTCGGATGCGACGGCGGGCGCAGCACCGTGCGCCGCCTCGCGGGCATCGACTTCCCGGGCACCGACCCGGAACTGACCGGACACCTCGCGCTCGCCGACATCGCCGACCCGGAGAAGCTCGCCGACGGATGGACCTGGTCGAGCCGGGGAGCGTACCGCTACGGGCCGCAGCCCGGGCGCGTGGTCACCGTGGAGTTCGACGTGCCTCCCGCCGACCGGACCGCGCCGGTGACGATCGAGGAGGTGCAGGGCAGCCTGCGCCGGGTCTCGGGCACCGACGTCACGCTCACCGCGCTGCGCGCCCCCGCCACCCGCTGGTCCGACAACGCCCGCCAGGCCGCGACCTACCGCTCGGGCCGGGTCCTGCTGGCCGGCGACTCCGCGCACGTGCACTCGCCGTTCGGTGGCCAGGGGCTCAACCTGGGCTTCGGCGACGCGATGAACCTCGGCTGGAAGCTCGGCGCCGTCATCGCCGGCTGGGCTTCCGAAGAGCTCCTCGACACCTACGACGCCGAACGCCGTCCCCTCGGCGCCTGGGTTCTGGACTGGACGCGGGCCCAGATCGGGGTGCTGCGCGGGGACGCCAAGTCGGCCGCGCTCCGCGAGGTCGTCGCCGATCTGCTGAGCACCCGGGACGGCGCCACGTACGCCGTCAGGAAGATCTCCGGCGTCACCCAGCGCATCGACCTGCCCGGCGACCACCCGCTGATCGGACGGTACGTCCCCGACCTGCCGCTCGGCGACGGCTCCCGGCCGGCCGACCACGGCCACGGGGGCGGGTTCGTGCTGCTGGACCGTACGGCAGACGGCTCGTTCGCCCGCCTCGCGGAGGGCCGCGCCGGGCGCGTGACCGTGGTGAGCGACCCTGACCGGCACGCGACCCCGACCGGCGTGCTGGTACGCCCCGACGGAGTCGTCGCCTGGGCCTCGGACAGTGCCGACGCCACCGGCCTCGACGCCGCCCTGCGCCGCTGGGCCGGCGCACCGTCACCCGCGGTGGAGGTCGCGCCCTGATCAGAGCGGCGTGAGATGCCCCGGATCGGACGGCTGCCGCGGCACCAACGCCGGTTCCGGGGTCGCCGTTTCCGGCTTGAGGGCCAGGACCGCGGCGACCGGGTGCTCCTCGTCGGCCTCGACCACGGGCGTCACCCGCGTCAGCAGTACGACACCCCACGACGCGACCGCCCCGCCCGCGAGGGCCAGCAGCACTCCCGCCGCACCGCCGCGCAGGCCCTGCCCGAGCAGGGTGAGGCCGATCGCCGCGGCGGCGATCGGGTTGGACAGGGTGACCACCGCGAGCGGAGCGCCGAGACCGCCCCTGTACGCCATCTGCGACAGCAGCAGCCCGCCGACCGCGAAGGCGGCCACCAGCACCGCGACCAGGACGACCTGGAGGCTGAGCACCGGGCCCGAGCGGTCGGTCGCGGCCACCGTCACCGTCTGGGTGAGCGCCGAGGCCACGCCCGAGGCGAAGCCGGAGGCCGTGGCGTGACGCAGGCCCGGCTTGGCGCCCGGGCGGGACAGCAGGCCGATCAGCGCGGCGGTCGTACCCGCCACGACCAGGGCCTCCGTCAGGCTCAGCACCTGGTCCGGCGCCGATCCGGAGGCGGTGACCAGGAGCGCGGCCAGACCGGCCAGCGTGAGCGCGGTGCCGCGCCACTCGGCCGCGGTGACCTTCCGCCCGGCCACCCGTGCTCCCATCGGCACCGCGGCGACGAGCGTGAGAGCACCAAGAGGCTGTACGACGGTCAGCGTGCCGTACTTGAGGGCCACGACGTGCAGCAGGGCCGCGCCGGCGTTGAGCCCGACCGACGCCCACCAGGCGCCCGCGCCCAGCAGCCGCAGCATGCCGGTGTCGGCGCTGCGGGCGGCGAGCCGCTCCTGGGCCACGGCCGCGGCCGCGTAGGCGACGGCGGAGACCAGCGACAGGGCGACGGCGATCAGGGTGGCGGTCATCGGCCCGCTCCCACCAAGACGTTGGCGTCCTCGGCGACCGGCGTGAGCCGTTCACCCGCGCGCCCGGCGGTGCTGACCGTGCGGTGCGGACGGTGGATGAGCGCGAGGGCGGCGCCCAGCATGGCGGTGGCCACGATCGCGTCCAGCCAGTAGTGGTTCGCCGTACCGACGATGACCAGCAGGGTGACCAGCGGGTGCAGCAGCCACAGCCAGCGCCACCGGGAGCGGGTGGCCGCGATCAGGCCGATCGCCACCATCAGGGCCCAGCCGAAGTGCAGCGAGGGCATCGCCGCGAACTGGTTCGAGAGGTGGTCCGAGGAGGGCGGGCCGTACACCGAGGGCCCGTACACGTGCGCGGTGTCGACGAGTCCCGTGGCGGCCAGCATCCGCGGCGGCGCGAGCGGGAACACGAAGGGCAGCACCAGGGCCGCCGAGGTGACCACCGCCAGGACCCGGCGGGCCCAGACGTAGTGCGCGGGGCGCCGCAGGTAGAGCCAGACCAGGAAGGCCAGGGTGGCGGGGAAGTGGACGGTCGCGTAGTAGGTGTTCGCGATGTGCACCAGGGTGTCGCTGTGCAGCAGGGCCGACTGCACCGCGCCCTCGCCGGGCAGACGGAGCGTCCGTTCCAGGTCCCACACGCGGCGCGCGTTGTGGAGGGCCTCGCCGGTGTGGCCGGTCGCCAGCTGGCGGCCGAACTTGTAGACGAGGAAGAGCCCCGCGACGAGCAGGAGCTCACGGACGACCGGAGGCCGGGCTATCGCGCCGGTCTCTCCTTCTGCAGGCTCGGTGCGGGCATTCATCCCCCGGCCCCTTCGCTGACGTGGTGCAAGTGGTGGTACGTGGTGAGACCCGGGCCGGAGCCCGAACTCATCGGTACGCGTCCGTCCCGAAACGAATGCGTTCCGATACGAGAGTGTACCGATACGCAGGCGTTCCGGTACACTGGCGTATCGATTGAGGTACGACACACCGGGTTCAGGGAATAAAGCCGGGATAAGGCCGGCGCTCGCAGCGAAGGAGAAGGGCACATGACGTCGCAGGCCGCGGACGGACCGGAGACGGTCGCCGCCTCGCGCCGCTCCAAGATCACGCCGGAGCGTGAGCAGGAGTTCTTCGACGCCGTGCTGGAACAGATCCGCGAGTGCGGATACGAGTCCGTGACGATGGAGGGGGTCGCCGCCAGCACGCGGTGCAGCAAGTCGACCCTCTACCGGCAGTGGAAGACGAAGCCGCAGTTCGTGGCGGCGGCGCTGCGCTCCGCGCGCCAGGCCCGCTTCGGCGGCATCGACACCGGCTCACTGGCCGAGGACCTGCGCCAGGCCGCACGGGTGGCCGCGCAGTGGGGGAGGAAGGACACCGCCCTCCACCAGGCCCTGGGCCACGCGATCATGCAGGACCCGGAGCTTCAGAAGGCTCTGCGCGAGGCGCTGATCGATCCCGAGATCTGCGCGCTGCAGGACATCCTGCGGCGCGGAGTGGAGCGCGGCGAGATCGCCGCCGACCACCCGGCACTGCCGTACGTCCCCGCGCAGATGTTCGGCGTGATGCGCGCCAGGCCCGTCCTGGAGGGCGAGTACGCCGACCCCGACTACCTGGTCCGCTTCGTGGAGGCCGCGGTGCTGCCCGCACTCGGACTCACCTGAGAACCAGGCCGCCGTCCACGGGATGACTGGACGGTGACCTGCCGCGCCGCACCGTGGGGACGGGGGCGGCGCGCACCCCCCGGCCGGGTGGGGCTCCCCTTTGAGCGGAGGGGCGCTCCACCCGGCCGACCGTTGGGACCGGCGTTCTCGGGGCGGGGTCAGACCTTCTGGCCGTTGCCGCTGCCCGTCGAGACCTTGATGCCCTTGGTGATGTCGTCGATCACCGACTCCTTCTGGCCGACGTCGACGCCGAAGCGGACCACGACGATCTCCGAGGAGTTCGCGGGCGACGGGAAGGCGAGCGACTCGACATAACCGTCGGCGCCCTTGCTGGTGACCGCCTTCCAGCGGACCAGATAGCCCTTCTGCCCGGCCACGGTGACCGCCTTCGAGGCGAGCACCTGGTGCGAGGTGATCGAGCCGTAGGTCTTGCCGCCGTAGGACTCCTCGGCGTTCGCCTCGATGTCGGCCTTGGCGACCGCCTCGGCCGTGCTGCCCGCGGTCTTCAGGACCGAGGCCGGCGCCGAGTACGCGCCGCCCTTCGTGCAGGTCTGCGAGGTCTCGCCGGGGCACTTGTACGAGTCGTTCGACGTGACCTGCGCGCCCACCGTGATCTGCTGGCCGTACCAGTCGTCCGGGATGGGCAGGCTGATCCCGCTGATCGGGTCGGTCACCGAACCGCTCTCGATCTTCGGGGCCTCGGACTGGCCGGGCGCGGGCGACTCGGTGCCGCCGGAACCCCCGGAGCCGCCCTGGCCGCCGGGCGCGCCCGAGGGTCCGCCGTTGCCGCCGAACGGGCCGCCGGTGCCGCCCTGGCCGCCGGTGCCGCCCTGGCCGCCCGGCCCCTGCTGGGAGTTGGTGTTGCCGCCGGAACCGCCGTCGCCGGTCAACGCCCACACGCCCACGCCGATGCTGGCCAGCACCGCCACGGCCGCGGCCACGGCTATGCCCGTCCGCAGCCCGCGCCGCGGTGCGGCCGGCGGCTCGGCGGGGAACGCCGGATAGGTGGGATACGCCGCGAGCGCCGGATCCGCGCCCTCCGTCGGCGCCTGTGCCGGGGGACCCCATACGGCGGCCGAGCCCGCGGGGCGGGTCCGGTCCGTCCATGCCTTGCCGTCCCACCAGCGCTCGGTGGCGGGACCCTCACTTGTCTGCCCGGGGTCGGGATACCACCCGGGAGGAGTCACCTGCGTCATGCCCCCACCGTATGAGGCGTCGGTGAAAGCGGGATGAGAGGATCCGGCTTTCAGGCCATGACCAGCCGGGCCGGCCGCCGCGAACCCGGTGCCGGCAGCCGCAGTCCGCCCCGGCCCGGCGTGATCGAACCGAGCACGCTCGCATGCCGGGCCCCCGTGCTCGCGGGCTCGGTGCCGGCCAGCCCGTGCCAGGTCAGGAACCCCAGTACGGCGAAGGCGTACGCCTCCTTCGCGTCCGAGGCCAGGCCCAGCTCGTCCGACGTGCGCACCGCGATCCCCGGCAGCAGCCCGGCCAGCATCCGCATCAGCACCGGATTCCGGATCCCGCCGCCGGACGCGATCACCTCCGTGGCCCCCAGCGCGAGCACCGCGTCCGCGACCGTGCGGGCGGTGAGCATGGTGAGGGTGGCGACCACGTCCTCCGCCCGCAGCGTCCCGAACCCGGCCAGCGCGTCCTGGAGATACCCGAGGTGGAACAGCTCCTTGCCGGTCGTCTTCGGCGCGGGCAGCGCGTAGTACGGCTCCGCCAGCAGCCGCTCCAGCAGCGGCTCGTGGACGCGGCCCCGACCGGCCAGCGCCCCGTCGGCGTCGTACGCGAGCCGCCCGCCGCTGAACCCCCTCGCGGCCGCGTCGATCAGCGCGCAGGCCGGCCCCGTGTCGAACGCGGTGCCGTCCGGCGCGGTCAGATTGGCGATGCCGCCGAGGTTCAGGGCGACGGGCGTGCCGGGGCGGCCGCGCAGCCACAACAGGTCGACCAGGCTGACCAGGGGCGCGCCCTGGCCGCCGGCGGCGATGTCGCGCGGCCGGAAGTCGGCGACCACGGGCAGACCGGTCGCCTCGGCGATCCACGCGGGCTGCCCCAGCTGGAGCGTGCCGTGCACCTTCCCGCCCTCCGTCCAGTGAAAGACGGTCTGCCCGTGCGAGGCCACCAACTCGGCCTCCCCGCCGCACAGTTCGCGATCCGCCCGGACAGCGGCCGCCGCGAACGCCTGCCCGATCCGCGTGTCGAGCCGGCACACCTCGGCGAGCGAGGTCGCCGCGGGCGGCAGTGCGCCCGTCAGCGTCCTGCGCAGCTCCTCGTCGTACCCCTCGCTCACCATCCCCAGCGGCTCCAGCACGAGACTGTCGCCGGCCAGGCTCAGGTCGGCCGCCGCCGCGTCGATCGCGTCGTACGACGTGCCCGACATCAGACCGATCACCCGCATCCGCTCAACTCGCCTTCCGCCTCGGTGTCCTGGCCAGCGCGAGCACGCTCACCGCGCAGGCCGCCGCCGCGTAGTACCCGGGAATGTCGACGTTCCCCGTCCGCTCGACGGTTTCCGTGATGACGAGACCGGCACAGCCCGAGAACACGGCGTTCGACAGCGCGTAGGCGAGCCCGAGCCCCGTGTAGCGGACGTTCGTCGGGAAGAGCTCCGAGAGCATCGCCGGTCCCGGCCCTGCCATCAGCCCCACCACCGCACCCGCGCCGAACACCGCCACGCCCTGCACGATGTTCGAAGTCCCGTCGTCCTGAAGGAGGTTGAGCAGCGGCAGCGCGAGCAGCGTCACGAGCAGGGCGCCCGTCAGCATCACCGGCCGGCGTCCGATCCGGTCGCTGAGCAGGCCGGCCGGGACGATCGTCGCCGCAAAGCCCAGGTTGGCCAGCACGGTCGCGACCAGGGCCTGCCGGAAGCCCGCGCCCAAGGCGCTCTGCAGATACGCCGGCAGGACGACCAGGAAGGTGTACCCGGCCGCCGCCCAGCCCATGACCCGCGCGGCACCCAGCGCGACCGCGCCCACGACCTCGCGCACGGGCGCCCGTACGACCTTCGCCTCCTCCCGGAACGCAGGCGTCTCGTCCAGCCGCAGCCTCAGCCACAGCGCCGCCAGCCCCAGCGGCAGCGTCAGCAGGAACGGCACCCTCCCCCACTCTCGGCTTCGCTCGAGCGGGGGGACCCCCATGCCCCACTCGCCCAGCTGATCCTCCGTCAGCACCGAACCCAGCACCGCCGCCACCCCCGCACCACCCAGCAGCCCCAGCGCCACCGTGAACGACTGCCACGACCCGTACAGCCCGCGCCGGCCCGGTGGCGCGAACTCGGTCATGACCGCCACCGCACCCCCGAACTCCCCGCCCGCGGACAGCCCCTGAAGCACCCTCAGGAATGTCAGCAGCCAAGGAGCCAGGGCCCCGGCCGTCGCGTACGTCGGCAGTGCGCCGATCAGCGCCGTGGCCACCGTCATCAGCACGATGACGAGGATCAGCACCGGCCGCCGCCCGACCCGGTCGCCCAGCCGCCCGAACAGGGCCGCCCCGACCGGCCGGAAGAAGAACGCCAGCGCGAACGACGCGTACGTCCTGACCAGTGCCTCCGCCGCGCCGCCGCCCTCCGGTGTGAAGAAACGTGAGGCGATGACCGTGGCGAAACAGCCGTAGACCCCGAACTCGTACCACTCGACGAGATTGCCCACCGAACCCGCGGCCAGCGCCCTTAGCGCAGACGGCTTCCGCGTGTCCCGGCGTTGTCCGAAAAACAGCGTCATTTCAGCGCCTTTTGACTGTCCGTCGGCTTCGCACAGGCAGGTCACAGACGATACGCGTCGCCTGCGTGAACCCGCTGTCACCCATCACGGCAACAGCTGCTCCGACCCGCCTCCACTTCGGCAATCGGACGGCTACGCTCAAGGTCTGTACGTCGTTCGGGCGACTTGGGGAGGTAACGGGATGACGGAGGCACGGCCCGCGGAGGCCGCCTCGACTTCCCTGTGGGAGCGCGCCGAGGAAGTCGCCGCCATCGAGCGGGCCATCGACACCCTGCGCGCCGACCACTCGTCCTCGGGCAGCCTGCTGGTGATCCAGGGCGAGGCGGGACTGGGCAAGACGGCTCTGCTGAACGAGACCCGCCGCATGGCCGAGGCGCGCGGCTGCCAGGTGTGGTCGGCCCGCGGCGGCGAGACCCTCAGGTCGGTCCCCTTCAACGTGGTGCGGCAGCTGCTGCAGCCCGCGCTGATCAGGCTGATGCCGGAGGAGGCCCGCGAATACCTCGGCGACTGGTACGACGTCGCCGGCCCCGCCCTCGGCATCACCGAGCCGGGCGGACCCCAGGCCGACCCGCAGGGCGTGTGCGACGGCCTGGTCGCCGCCGTACGCAGGCTGGCCCGGCGCGACTGGCCGCTGGTGCTGCTGATCGACGACGCGCACTGGGCCGACCAGGAGACCCTGCGCTGGCTCGCCGCCTTCGCCGAGCGGCTCGACGACCTCTCCGTCCTGGTCGTCGTGGCCCGCCGCCCCGGCGAGGTCACCGGCGAGAGCGCCCGCCACCTCGACGCGATCGCCGCCGCCTCGGGCCACCCCGACGCCACCCTGAGCGCCCTCACCCCGGAAGCCACCGCCGGCCTCACCCGCGCCACGTTGGGCGCCCACGCCGACGCCCCGTTCTGCCGCGAGGTCTGGGCCGTGACCGGCGGCAACCCGTACGAGACCGTCGAACTCCTCGCCAAGGTGGGCGACAGCGAGCTGGAGCCGACCGAGGGCGCGGCCGTCGAGCTGCGCGCCCTCAACCGCTCGGCCCGCGGCGGCGGTCTCGTCGCCCGCCTGGAGGAACTCGGCGTCGACGCCACCCGGTTCGCCTGGGCCGCCGCCATCCTCGGCAACGACATCTCGGTGGACCTGGTGGCCCGCCTGGCCACCATGGACCACGAGAACGCCGCCCGCTGCGCCACCCTGCTCCAGGGCGCCCGCATCCTCACCGAGCCCGATCCGGCCGGCACCCAACTGGGCACGGGGGAGATGGAGTTCGTCCACCCGCTGATCCAGTCCGCCGTCTACAACTCCATCCCGGACGCCCTGTGCACCGCCATGCACGGCATCGCCGCCCAGGTCATCACCGACTCCGGGCGCGGCGCCGCCATGGCCTCCCGGCACCTGCTGCGGGTCCATCCGGACGACGACGAGGAACTCGTCGAGCAACTGCGCGAGGCCGCCCGCGAACACCTCGCCGTCGGCGCCCCCGACGCGGCCCGCCGCTGCCTGGAGCGCGCCCTGCTGGAGCCGCCCCGCCCGGAGGTCCACGCGCGCGTGCTCTACGAACTGGGCTGCGCCACCCTGCTCACCGCGCCCGCCGTCACCATCGACCACCTGCAGTCCGCCCTCGGCATGCCCGGCCTCGACGGCGACACGCGCGTGGACGCGGTCTTCCGCCTCTCCCAGGCCCTCCTCCACAACGACCAGTTGCAAGAGGCCGTCCGCACGGTCGAGGCGGAGGCGGCACGGCTCGAGGACGGTCCGGCGAAACTGCGGTTGCAGGCCGTCCAGCTCATGTGGGAGGGCATCTTCTCGGGCGAGGCCGTCTCGCCGGGCCGCTCCGAGCGACTGGCCGCACTCGCCAGTACCTGCACGGGCCGCGACAACTCCGAGCGGGCCCTGCTCATTCTGCGCGGCTTCGACGCCCTGATCCACGGCGAGAACGCCGAGGAGGTCGTCGAGTACTGCGACCGCGCCCTCGTCAACGGCCGGCTCCCTCCGGGCCTCGGCTGGACCGACACCGAGTGGGGCGTCGAGCTCCTGATCATGCTGACCAGCTCCTACGCCCACGCCGACCGCCTCGACCGCGCCGAGAGCCTGTGCAACGAGGCCCTGCGCGCCTATGAGGCGGCCGGCTGGAGCGGCGGCCATCTCGTCCTCGCCCACGCCTACGTCGGGCTCACGCACCGCCGGCGCGGCCGGCTGCGGGAGGCGGAGGCGTCCCTGCGCGAGTCGCTGCGGTTCGCCGAACGCGTCGGCCGCGGGCTGCCGTTGTACTGGACGGTGACCTGCAACCTCGTCGACACGCTGCTCGCCCGGGGCCATGTCGCCGAGGCCTGGGAGATCGCCGAGGAGTACGACTTCGCCCCGCCCTACCCGTCCACCGTCGTCATGCCCGACGCGCGTTCCGTCCGCGGCCGCCTGCTCCTCGCCGTCGGCCGCACCAAGGACGGGATCAGCGAACTGGAAGAAGCCGAGAAGGCCGCGGCCGCGTGCGGTCACCGCAACCCCGTGGTCGTCGCCTGGGCGCTGGACCTCGCGCGAGCCCTCGCCCGGGAGGAGCCCGCGCGGGCCGCGCAGCTCGCCGCGGACGCCCGCCGCCAGGCCGAGCGCTTCGGCACCGACACCGCCATCGGCGAGGCACTTCGCTGCGCGGCCGCCCTGGAGACCGGC
Source organism: Streptomyces cylindrosporus (assembly GCF_022698165.1). Lineage (GTDB taxonomy): Bacteria > Actinomycetota > Actinomycetes > Streptomycetales > Streptomycetaceae > Streptomyces > Streptomyces cylindrosporus. The sequence goes on along the minus strand of NZ_JALDAY010000002.1, from coordinate 441,339 downwards.
CAGCGGGCGGTCCGCCTGGCCGCCCAGGCCGTCGCCTACCTGGAGGCCTCTCCCTGCCAGTACGAGCACGCGGCGGCCCGCGTGGAGTACGGCATCGCCGCCCGCTCGGTCGCCGAGATCAACCGCGGCCTGGCACTGGCCCGCTCGTGCGGAGCGGACGGACTGGTGGCGCAGGCCAGGGAGGTACTGGAGACGGGCCGGGGGCTGCGCTAGAGCGACAGCAGCTGATCGGTCACCGCCGACAGGCGCTTGTGGACGTCGCGGTCGTACGTCGACTCGTGCGCCCGCGCCGGGGATGTGCCGTCGAAGTAGCCGCCCGTGCCCAACTCCCGTGTGGCCAGGGCCAGTACGCCCGGGGCGCCGTCCGCCACCGTGTTCCAGGGGGTGACGCCGCCCTCGCGGACCATCGCCGTGTCCATGAAGGTCGCGGGGTGCAGGACGTTCACCGCGACGCCGGTGTCCGCCAGCTCCTCGGCCAGGGCGAAGGTGTGGGCGGCCAGCGCGAACTTGGCCCGGCAGTAGGCCGCGAAGCCGTCGTAGCCCCGCCGGAACTCGATGTCGTCGAAGTCGACGGGCTCCTGGCCCACCGAACCCACGTTGACGATCCGGGCGGGCGCGTTGCGGCGCAGCGTCGGCAGCAGGGCCCGCGTCAGGACCACCGGGGCCAGGTAGTTCACCGCGAGGCGCAGTTCGTGGCCGTCGGCGCTCAGCTCGCGCCCCGTGCCGGGCGCGCCGGCGCCGATGCCCGCGTTGTTGATCAGGACGTCCAGGTCGGGATGCGCGTCCGCGACATGCGCGCCCAGCTCCCGGACCTGCGTCAGCGAGGCCAGGTCGGCGACGAAGGCCTCCGCGTCGCCCTCCGCACGCAACTCCGCGACCAGCTGCTCCGTCCGGCCGGGATCACGCCCGTGGGCGAGCACGACGTGCCCGGAGCGGACCAGCTCGAAGGCGACGTAACGGCCGAGACCGGATGTGGCGCCGGTGATCAGAATGGTGGACATGCCTCCACCGTAGGCACGCGGTGCGGCCATGTGCGAGGTGCTGCTGAGGCTACGACCACCAGTGTCACCCTTCGTTCGCCGCGTCTTCCTCCGCCAGCACCCGCTGGGCCGTCGCGAACGCCGAGTTCGCGGCCGGAACCCCGCAGTACACGGCCGTCTGCAGCAGCACCGCGCCGATCTCCTCGGGCGTGAGCCCGTTACGCCGCGCGGCCCGTACATGCATGGCCAGCTCGTCGTAGTGCCCGTGCGCGACCAGCGCGGTCAGCGTGATCATGCTGCGCTCGCGGCGCGAGAGCGTCGGGTCGGTCCAGATCTCGCCCCACGCGTAGCGCGAGATGAAGTCCTGGAACCGGGCGGTGAACGGGGTCTGCCGGGCCTGCGCCCGGTCCACATGCGCGTCCCCGAGCACCTGCCGCCGTACCTCCATACCGCGTTCGGCACCCCCGCCGAGGTGGGCGCGCAGTGCCGTGAGCACGGCCTCCGGGCACTGCGCGGGCGCCAGATGGGAGGCCCCCGGGATCTCGACCAGGGCCGAACCGGGCACGGCGTCCGCGATCTCCCGCAGATGGGCCGGCGGTGTCGCCGGGTCCTCGCGGCCCGCGACGAGCAGCGTCCGCGCGCGGATCTCGCCGAGCCGGTCGCGCAGATCGAAGGCGGCCAGCGCGTCACAGCACAGCGCGTACGCCTCCGGGTCGGCCTCGGCGTGGTCGCGGACCAGCTCCGGCACGGTGAAGTCCCCGGCGAACCAACGGGCGTTCGCGCTCTCCAGCAGCCACCCCATCCCGTCCCGGCGGACCCGCTCGGCCCGCTCCTCCCACGGCTTCGAGCCGTTGAAGTGGGCCGAGGAGCAGAGCACGGCGAGGGACTCGACGCGCTCCGGACGATGCACGGCCAGATGCAGGCCGACGGCCCCGCCCAGCGACACCCCCGCGTACGCGAACCGCTCGATCCCGAGCGAGTCGGCGAGCGCCAGCACCAGGTCGGCCAGGTCACCGACGGTGACGCCCGGCCCGATCAGCCCGGCCGCCGAGCCGCCGTGCCCCGGCAGGTCCCAGCGGATCACCCGATGGGTGGTGGACAGCTCGGGCGCCACCTTGTCCCACAGGGCGTACGACGTCCCGAGCGAGGGCCCGAGCAGCAGCGGGGGAGCCGAAGTGGAGCCCTCGGCACGGTGGTTGAGGAGTTTCCCGGTCAACGTCGCTCCAGGGCGCGGTCGGTGAGGCTTGCGGCTGCACCCGTGTAACGGGCGGGGTCGGTGAGCTCGCCGAGGTCGACGTCCTTCAACTCGGGTTCTTCGGCGAGGAGTTCGGCAAGGGGGCGACCTTCGGTGTACGTCCGCCTGGCGGCCTCCGTGAGCAGGGCCTTGGCGCGGGCCCGGCCCAGCACCGCGGCCAGTTCGGCCGACAGGCGCTCGGAGACGATCAACCCGTGGGTGAGACCCAGGTGTTCGCGCATCGCCTCCGCGTTCACCCGCAGCCCTTCGGTGAGTTCGGCCGCGTCCCGGGCAGCCCCGCCGACCAGCCGCAGCAGATCCCGCAGCGGCTCCCACTCCGCGTGCCAGGCCCCGGCGGGCCGCTCGTCCTCCGCCGCCATCGACCCGTACAGCGTGGCCGCCGACTGGGGCGCCCGGCACGCGGCGGCCGCGATCAGCGTGGACCGTACGGGATTCGCCTTGTGCGGCATGGCGGACGAGCCGCCCCCGCTGCCCTCCGCGACCTCCGCGATCTCGGTACGGCCGAGCACCAGCACGTCCGCCGCGACCTTGCCCAGCGCCCCGGCCGCGAAGGCGAGACAGCCGGCGAGGTCGGCGATCGAGGTGCGCAGGGTGTGCCAGGGGAGGAGGGGCTCCTTGAGGCCGAGTTCGCGGGCGTAGGCCGCCACGAGGGCCTGCGGGTCCTGGGCGCCGTACGCCGTGAAGGCCGCCAAGGTCCCGGTGGCGCCGCCGAGTTGGACGGGCAGCGACTCCCGTACAGCCTTGATGCGGTCGCGCGCGTCGAGGGTGAGCGACCGCCACCCGGCCGCCTTCAGCCCGAACGTCGTCGGCACGGCGTGCTGGCTGAGGGTGCGGCCGGGCATGACGGTGTCGCGGTGCCCGGCCGCGAGCCGGGCCAGCGCCCGCTCGGTGCGGGCGAGGTCGGGGAGGACCGTGTCGAGGGCGCGGGCGGCGACCAGCATCATGGCCGTGTCCATGATGTCCTGGCTGGTCGCGCCCCGGTGGACGTACGGGCCGTACTCCTCGCCGACCGCCTCCGTGAGGTCGGCGACCAGCGGGATGACCGGGTTGCCGCCGCCGCGGGCGCGCTCGGCGAGGGAGCGCACGTCGAAGCGGTCGGCGACCGCCGCCTCGGTCACGGCGCCGGCCGCCCCGGCCGGGGCGAGGTCCAGGGAGGCCTGGGCCCGGGTCAGGGCGGCCTCGGCGTCGAGCAGGGCTTGCAGGCAGGCCGTGTCGGAGGTCGCCGACGCGGCGGGGGAGCCTGCCCACCCGGGGGCGAGCAGGCCGGTGTCGTCGGGATGGGCAGAAGTCACTGGAACTCCAGGAAGACCGTCTCGCCTTCGCCCTGAAGGCGGATGTCGAAACGGTATGTGCCACGGCCCTCGTCCGCCGCGATCAGCGTGCCGCGCCGCGCCTCGTCCAGCCGCGCGAGCAGCGGGTCGGTCGCGTGCGCCGCCTCGTCGCCCGGCAGGTAGATCCGGGTGAACAGGTGCACCAGCAGTCCCCGCGCGAACACGCACGCGCTGATGTACGGCGCGCTCCGCCCCCGGGCGCCCGGGCGCAGCGTCCGCGCGTACCAGTGCCCGTTCGCATCCGTCTGGATGCGTCCCCAGCCGGTGAACTCCACGCCGTTGCGGCCCAGATAGTCGCCGGAGGCCGGGTCACGGCGTATCGAGCCGTCGGTGGTGGACACGTTGCCGTCGGGGTCGGCGCCCCACAGCTCCACGAACGCGTCGGGCAGCGGCTTGCCCTCGCCGTCCAGGACGTAACCGTGGACCGTGATCGTGTCCGGGTGGCCGAGCGGGGCGATGTCCTCGCCGCCGCGGAAGGGCAGCGCGTAGCCGTAGAAGGGGCCCACCGTGTGCGACGGGGTGGGCAGCACGCTCTCCGGCCTGCTCGTGTCGATCTTCGTCATGGCAGGTCAGCGCCCTTCTTCGAGCCAGGTGGCGTTCGGGCCGTCCAGCACGATGTCCCAGTGGTACCCCATCGAGAACTCCGGCACGGACAGGTCGTGGTCGTAGGTCGCGACCAGCCGCTGGCGCGCCGCGTCGTCCGTGACCGACTGGATGATCGGGTCGTACGGGAACAGCGGGTCGCTCGGGAAGTACATCTGCGTCACCAGCCGCTGGGTGAACGCCGTGCCGAACATCGAGAAGTGGATGTGCGCCGGGCGCCAGGCGTTGAGGTGGTTGCGCCAGGGGTAGGGGCCGGGCTGGATCGTCGTGAAGCGGTAGTGGCCTTCGGCGTCGGTGATCGTGCGGCCGACGCCGGTGAAGTTCGGGTCCAGCGGGGCGTCGTGCTGCTCGCGCTGGTGGGCGTAGCGGCCCGCCGAGTTGGCCTGCCAGATCTCGATGAGCTGACCGCGCACCGGACGCCCGTCGCGGTCGAGCAGCCGCCCGGAGACGGTGATCCGCTCACCGATCGGCTCGCCGTCGTGCTGCCGGGTCAGATCGTTGTCGATGATCGTGATGTCCCGCTCGCCGAAGGCGGGGGAGTGCAGCTCCACCAGCTCCGGGTCCTTGGTGACGTCGATGGCGATCGGCGGCTGCTTGGGGTGGCGCAGTACGGAGGAGCGGTACGGCGCGTAGTCGCGGCGCGGGTGGTGCTCTACGGGGGCACCGTCGGCGACCCGCTTCTCGTACGCGGCGTGCTCGGCCGCGATCTCCTGGTCGATGTCGTGCTGGGTGAGAGTCATGGGGATCTTCCTCGGGGGTCTCAGCGTTCGAGGACGAGGGCGAGGCCCTGGCCGACGCCGATGCAGAGGGTGGCGACGCCGGTGCCGGAGCCGCGGCGGGCGAGCTGGTGGGCGACCGTCCCGGCGAGGCGGGCACCGGAGGCGCCGAGCGGGTGGCCGAGGGCGATGGCGCCGCCCTGGGGGTTGAGGATCGCCGGGTCGAACTCGGGCCACTCGGCGACGCAGCCGAGCACCTGGGCGGCGAAGGCTTCATTCAGTTCGAGAACTGACAGGTCGTCAAATCCCTTGCCGGCCTTGGTGAGGGCGCGGCCCACGGCCTCGACCGGGGCGAGCCCGAAGTACTGCGGGTCGACGGCGTGCACGCCGGTCGCGGAGACCCGGGCCAGCGGCTCGCGGCCCACCGCCTTGAGGCCCTCCTCGTCGACCAGGAGCAGGGCGGCGGCACCGTCGTTGAGCGGGGAGGCGTTGCCCGCGGTGACCGTGCCGTTCTCCTTGCGGAAGGACGGCTTGAGCTTGGCCATCGCGGCCAGGGAAGCGTCCGCGCGGACCGACTCGTCGGCGGCGAGGACGACCGGCTCACCCTTGCGCTGCGGAATCGACACGGGCACCAACTCGGCGTCGAACAGGCCCTGTTGCTGGGCCCGGGCCGCCTTCTGGTGCGAGGCGAGCGCGAACTCGTCCTGCTGCTCCCGGCTGATCTTGTGCTTCTCGGCGATCAGCTCGGCGGACTCGCCCAACGGGATCGTCCACTGCGGGTCCATCCTCGGGTTGACCATGCGCCAGCCGAGGGTGGTCGAGTACAGCTCGGTGTGGGCGGCCGGGAAGGGCTTGTCGTTCTTGGGCAGCACGTAGGGGGCGCGGGTCATCGACTCGACGCCGCCGGCCACGGCGATGTGGGCGTCGCCGACCGCGATGGCACGGGACGCCTGGATGACGGCTTCGAGGCCGGAGGCGCACAGGCGGTTGACGGTGACGCCGGGCACGGAGGTGGGCAGGCCGGCGAGCAGTGCGGCCATGCGGCCGACGTTGCGGTTCTCCTCGCCCGCGCCGTTGGCGTTGCCGAAGTAGACGTCCTCGATCCGGGCCGGGTCCAGGGCGGGGGTGCGGGCGATCAGTTCGCGGATGGCGTGGGCGGCCAGGTCGTCCGGGCGCACCGAAGCGAGACCACCGTTGTAACGGCCGATCGGGGTACGGACAGCGTCGACGATGTAAACCGTGTTCACAGCAGGTCCTCCGCAACGGTCAGTTTCGCGTCGGTCTCGGCGATGACGTCCTCGACGCTCACACCCGGCGCGACCTCGGTCAACACGAGTCCGTCCGATGTCACGTCGATCACCCCGAGATCGGTGATGACCCGGTTCACACACGCTTGGCCTGTGAGCGGCAGCGTGCACTCCTCCAGGATCTTCGCCGACCCGTCCTTCGCGGTGTGCGTCATCACCACGATGACCGTACGAGCCCCGTGCACCAGGTCCATCGCCCCGCCGATCCCGGTGATCAGCTTCCCGGGAACGGCCCAGTTCGCCAGGTCCCCCTTCGCGGAGACCTGCATCGCGCCCAGCACCGCGACATCGATGTGCCCGCCGCGGATCATCGAGAAGGACAGCGCGGAGTCGAAGAAGGAGGCGCCCGGCAGGACCGTCACGGTCTCCTTGCCGGCGTTGATCAGATCCGGGTCGACCGCGTCCTCGGCCGGATACGGGCCCGTGCCCAGGATGCCGTTCTCCGACTCCAGGATCACCTCCACGCCCTCCGGCAGATAGTTCGGGATCAGCGTGGGCAGGCCGATGCCGAGGTTGACGTACTGCCCGTCGGCAAGCTCGCGCGCGGCCCGGGCGGCCATCTGCTCACGTGTCCAGGCCATCAGCTGCTCACCGTCCGCTGCTCGATCTTCTTGTCCGCCGCCTGCTCGGGGCTCAGCGCCACCACGCGCTGCACGAAGATGCCCGGCAGATGCACCGCGTCCGGGTCGATCTCGCCGGGCTCGACGAGCTCCTCCACCTCGGCGACCGTAACCCGCCCGGCCATCGCCGCGAGCGGGTTGAAGTTCCGGGTGGACTTGTTGAAGACCAGGTTGCCGTGCCGGTCGCCCTTGGCGGCCCGCACCAGCGCGAAGTCGGTGCGGATGCCGCGCTCCAGCACGTACTCCACCCCGTCGAACTCCCGTACCTCCTTCGGCGGTGAGGCCAGCGCGACGCCGCCCTCACCGTCGTAACGCCACGGCAGTCCGCCCTCGGCGACCTGCGTGCCCACTCCCGCGGGCGTGTAGAAGGCGGGGATCCCGGCGCCGCCGGCCCGCAGCCGCTCGGCCAGCGTGCCCTGCGGGATCAGCTCCACCTCCAGCTCGCCGGCCAGGTACTGCCGCGCGAACTCCTTGTTCGCCCCGATGTAGGAGCCGGTGACCCGGGCGATCCGCCCGGCCGCCAGCAGCACCGCGAGGCCGGACTCCATCGCCCCGCAGTTGTTGGAGACCACGCCCAGACCGCCGACGCCACGCTCGTACAGCGCCTGGATCAGCACGTTCGGCACCCCGCTCAGCCCGAAACCGCCGACGGCGAGTGTGGCGCCGTCCGGCACGTCGGCCACCGCCTCGGCGGCTGTGGCGACCACCTTGTCCATCAGTGAAGCTCCATCTCGCTGATTAATCAGGGCACTGACTATTTCGGTGAAGTTTCCTTCACGCTGCCACCGGAAGGAGTCGGCGTCAAGACCCAGGAGAAGCATGAGGTCAGGGGAGGCGTGCCGGTGTACAGACAGGGGAGGAACGCGGCGGGTATCGTTCAGTGCACCAACGAATTCGACCTCGGGGAGCGCACATGGCCGCGGTGGACCTCACCACCCACCCCGGGCACCTGGCCCGGCGGCTGCAGCAGGCCCACTACCTGCTGTGGAACACCATGGTCTCGGAGGAGATCACCTCGCCGCAGTTCGCGGTCCTCAACGCGCTCGTCGCCGAGCCCGGCCTGGACCAGCGCACGGTGGGGGAGCGGGTGGGGCTCGACCGGTCCACGATCGCCGAGGTGATCAGCCGGCTCGGCAGGCGCGGCCTGCTAGGCAAGGTGCGCGACCCGCGGGACGGCCGCCGGTTCCTGCTGCGGCTGACGGACGAGGGCCTGCGCACCCACCGCAAGCTGACCGTGCGCACGGCCCGGATGAACCAGGTCTTCCTGGCCCCGCTCTCCGCCGACGAGCAGGCGCTGTTCTTCGAACTCATCCGGCGGGTCGCGGACGCGGCCGAGGGGCTCCGCAACCCCGCGGAACCCCTCGTCGCGCAGCGCTGAGACCACGGCCGCCGTCAGGAGGCCTTGACGAAGACCACCCACACCTGGCCCTTCGCGAAGTTCACGGGCGCGCCGTCCCCGGTCGTGAAGTCCGTGCCGTCGGTGGCGTTCGCGCGCTTCCAGTCGACGTCGTACGCCTTCCCGTCCCGCAGCACCTTCGCCCTCCCGGAGCCCACGGTCTCGGTGTACGGGGTGTTGTTGCCGAGGACGTCGTGGAAGGCGGACTTGCGCACCTTCACGTACTGCAGCACGACCGTCGCCGGTGTCACCCGTTTTCCGTCGGTGGTCACGGTGGGCGTGCCGTCCATCGAGACCAGCCAGCGGTGGCGGTCCTCGGACCAGGTGAAGTCGAAGCGGGCGGACGGGTAGCGGACGGTGGCCGACGTGTCCGGCGTGCCGCCGGCGGGTGCGGCGCCGTACCGGAATCCGTTGGTCAGCGCCTCCGGACCCGGTGCCGACGGCATCAGACGGGCGGGGTGCAGGTAGAGGTTGTGGGGTGAGGGCTTGTCGGCGCCGCGGTAGTAGGCGCCGTCGGCCTTGTCCGGGGGTTCGGCGGTCAGCGGGGCCTTGTCGATCAGTGGCAGCAGCTTGTGCTGGGCGCCGGAGAAGGCGAGCGTCGGGTCGTCGTACTGGCGCAGCAGCTCCAGGTCGGACTCGCGGGCGCTGCGGACCGGTCCGACGGACTTGGGCAACTGGCTCGCGTAGACCGCCATCAGCCTGCTGAGGCCGCCCTCGACCTGCTCGGCGTAGACGACGTCCGCGGAGCGCAGCCCGGTCTGCGGGCGGGCCGCGGGCACGTTGTCGATCTTCACGGCGAGCACCGGGGCGCCGGCGGCCGCGCTCTGGTCCGGGGACGGCGAGGGGGACGTGGGCGGCTGTGTCCGGCCGCGGCCGTCGTCCGCCGGGGTGTGCTGTCCCGTGCAGCCGGCCGCCAGTGCGGCCGTCACCGTGGCGGCCAGCAGCGCCACCGTCGTCGAGGCACGTCTTCCACGTGCCGTTCGTCCCTTGCTCACCGTGGCCACCATCCACATCCCGTGTCATTGATTGTGCGCTTATAAGTTCATTCGTGGCCATACCCGCTCGGTTCTGATTGTGCGCGTTGAATACGCCAATCGGACGTGAACGAGGGTGAACGTCGGGTACTCGGCCGCCATGAAGGCTGTGACATGGCAGGGCAAGCGAGACGTACGGGTGGAAGACGCCCCCGATCCGAAGATCCAGGAGCCGACCGACGCGGTCATCCGCATCACGTCGACCGGACTGTGCGGCTCCGACCTGCATCTCTACGAGGTGTTGACCCCGTTCATGACACCGGGCGACATCCTCGGACACGAGCCGATGGGCATCGTCGAGGAGGTCGGCGCCGGGGTGCCGGACCTCGCGGTGGGCGACCGGGTCGTCGTGCCGTTCCAGATCGCCTGCGGCGACTGCTGGATGTGCCTGACCGGGCTGCCCACCCAGTGCGAGACCACCCAGGTCACCGGCGAGGGCATGGGCGCCGCGCTGTTCGGCTACACCCGCCTGTACGGCGCCGTCCCGGGTGCCCAGGCCGAGTACCTGCGCGTCCCGCAGGCCCAGTTCGGCCCGATCAAGGTGCCGGACGGCCCGCCCGACGACCGCTTCGTCTACCTCTCCGACGTGCTGCCCACCGCCTGGCAGGCGGTCACCTACGCCGGCGTCCCCGAGGGCGGCAGCGTCGCCGTGCTCGGCCTCGGTCCGATCGGGGACATGGCCTGCCGGGTGGCCCAGGTGCGCGGCGCGGGCCGGGTGTTCGGCGTCGACCTGGTGACCGAGCGGCTGCGCCGGGCACGGGCCCGCGGTGTCGAGACGTACGACCTCAGGGACTTCGACAGCGAGAAGGAGCTGGTCTCCGCGATCCGCGACGAGACCGACGGGCGCGGCCCCGACGCGGTGATCGACGCGGTCGGCACCGAGGCCCACGGCAGTGCCGCCGCCCGGCTCGCGCAGCAGGCCTCGGCCCTGCTGCCGCGCAAGCTCAGCGGGCCGTTCGCCGAACGGTTCAGCGTCGACCGGCTCGCCGCCCTCTACACCGCGATCGACCTGGTCCGCCGCGGCGGCACGCTCTCCCTCGTCGGTGTCTACGGCGGGATGGCGGACCCGCTGCCCCTGCTCACCCTGTTCGACAAGCAGATCCAGATCCGCATGGGCCAGGCCAACGTGCGCCGGTGGAGCGACGAGATCCTGCCGTACCTGACCGACGAGGACCCGCTCGGCGTCGACGACTTCGCCACCCACCGGGTGCCGCTGGCCGAGGCCCCGCGCGCGTACGAGATGTTCCAGAAGAAGCGGGACGGCGCGGTGAAGGTGCTGATGACGCCCTGAGTCGAGGACTTCCTCGGGACCGCCTTCCTCAGGGACCGCCCAGGATCTCGCCCAGGTCGTAGCGCACCGGCTCCTCCAGCTGCGCGTACGTGCAGCTCTGCGGGGTGCGGTCCGGGCGCCAGCGGCGGAAGCGGGCCGTGTGTCGGAAGCGCGCGCCGTTCTCCATGTGGTCGTAGGCGACCTCGACCACCCGCTCCGGCCGCAGCGGCACCCAGGACAGGTCCTTCTTGCCCGACCAGCGGCTGGGCGCGCCGGGCAGCCGGGCCGTCTCGTGCGCCGCCTCGTCCGACCAGGCGGCCCAGGGATGCCCCTCGGCGCTGTCCATCCGCAGCGGCTCCAGCTCCTCGACCAGCTCGGCGCGCTTCTTCATGGCGAACGCGGCCGACACGCCCACATGTTGGAGCCTGCCCTGGTCGTCGTACAGGCCGAGCAGCAGGGAGCCGACGATCGGTCCGCTCTTGTGGAAGCGGTAGCCCGCGACCACCACGTCCGCCGTGCGCTCGTGCTTGATCTTGAACATCGCGCGCTCGTCCTGGAGGTAGCGCAAGGTGAGCGGCTTGGCGATCACGCCGTCCAGGCCCGCACCCTCGTACTGCTCGAACCAGCCCTGCGCGACCTCGACGTCGGTCGTCGCCGGCGCGAGGTGCACCGGCGCGGTGACGCCGTCCAGGGCGCGGGCCAGCAGGGCGCGCCGGTCGGTCAGCGCCACGTCCAGGAGCGACTCGTCGTGCAGCGCGAGCAGATCGAAGGCCACGAAGGACGCCGGGGTCTTCTCGGCGAGCATCCGCACCCGGGAGTCCGCCGGGTGGATGCGCTCGGTCAGCGCGTCGAAGTCGAGCCGCCCGTCGCGCGCGATGACGATCTCGCCGTCCAGCACGCACCGCTCAGGCACCCGCTCCCGCAGCGCCGCGACAAGCTCCGGGAAGTACCTGGTCAGCGGCTTTCCGGTACGGCTGCCGAGCTCGACCTCGTCCCCGTCGCGGAACACGATCGCCCGGAACCCGTCCCACTTCGCCTCGTACTGCATGCCCGGCGGGATCTTCGCCACCGACTTGGCGAGCATCGGCTTCACGGGCGGCATCACCGGGAGATCCATGCTCCGATTCTGCTCGCATATGCCCACTGTCGCCCGGTGTGCGAGCTTTGCGAGGTACGCCTACCGTGGCCGCATGGGCGAAGCGGTGGAACTGGAGGCGGGCGGGCGCACCGTCCGGCTCTCCAGCCCGGACAAGATCTTCTTCCCCGAGCGCGGATTCACCAAGCTGGACCTCGCCCGGTACTACATCGCCGTCGGCCCCGGCATCCTGCGCGCCCTGCGCGACCGGCCCACCACGCTGGAGCGCTATCCCGAAGGCGTGACCGGCGAGAACTTCTTCCAGAAGCGGGCGCCCAAGAACATGCCCGACTGGATCCCGCGGGCCCACATCACCTTCCCCAGCGGCCGCAGCGCCGACGAGATGTGCCCCACCGAGGAGGCCGCCGTACTGTGGGCCGCCCAGTACGGCACGCTCACCTTCCACCCCTGGCCGGTACGCCGCGACGACGTCGACAGCCCCGACGAACTCCGCATCGACCTCGACCCGCAGCCCGGCACCGACTTCGACGACGCGGTGCGCGCCGCCTTCGAACTCCGGGGCGTCCTGGAGGAGTTCGGCGGTCTGCGCGGCTTCCCCAAGACCTCCGGCGGCCGGGGCCTGCACGTCTTCGTGCCGATCGAACCGCGCTGGACCTTCACCCAGGTCCGGCGCGCCGCCATCGCCGTGGGCCGCGAGCTGGAGCGCCGGATGCCGGAGCGGGTGACGACCAAGTGGTGGAAGGAGGAGCGGGGCGAGAAGATCTTCGTCGACTACAACCAGACGGCCCGCGACCGCACCATCGCCTCCGCCTATTCGGTACGGCCCCGCCCGCACGCCCCCGTCTCCGCGCCGCTGCGCTGGGACGAGGTCGGAGAGGTGCATCCGCGGGACTTCGACCTCGCGACCATGCCCGCGCGCTTCGCCGAACTCGGCGATGTGCACGCGGACATGGACGACCACCGCTACTCGCTCGACGCGCTGCTGGAGCTCGCCCGCCGCGACGAGCACGACCACGGCCTCGGCGATCTGCCGTACCCGCCCGAATACCCCAAGATGCCGGGTGAGCCCAAGCGGGTGCAGCCGAGCCGCGCGAAGAAGGAGCAGCCGGGACCTTCGGGTCCCTGAGTCGAGAGCGCTCTCACGACCTGTGCGCCCGGCGTTATCCTGATCGGCACCCCGCCGATGAGGAGCCCCGAAGTGACCGACACAGCGCCGCGTCCCACTCTGGAGGCCGTGGCCGCCCGGGCCGGAGTCTCCCGGGCCACCGCGTCGCGGGTGGTGAACGGCGGGGACGGGGTGCGCGAGCCGCTCGTGGCGCGGGTGCGGCGGGCCGTGGAAGAACTGGGGTACGTGCCGAACCAGGCCGCCCGCAGCCTGGTGACCCGGCGGCACGACGCCGTCGCCGTGGTCATCGCCGAACCGGAGACGCGGGTGTTCGCCGACCCCTTCTTCGCTCTGCAACTGCGCGGTATCAGCAAGGAGTTGACCGCCCACGACAACCAGCTCGTGCTGCTGCTGACGGAGGGCCGGGACGACCACGCGCGGGTCGGACGGTATCTCGCCGGCGGTCATGTCGACGGCGCGCTCGTCTTCTCGCTGCACCTCGACGACCCGCTGCCCGGGCTGATCCAGCGTGCCGGTGTGCCCACGGTGTTCGGTGGGCGGCCCGGCTGGAGCGAGGACAGTGGCGGTGCGGTGTACGTCGACAGCGACAACCGGGGCGGGGCGCGGGAGGCCGTACAACACCTCGTCGGGCTCGGGCGGACGCGCGTCGCGCACATCACCGGGCCGCTGGACCAGACGTCCGCGGCGGACCGGCTGGAAGGGTACCGGGACGTGATGGGTGACGCGGATCCCGGGCTGGTCGTGGAGAGCGACTTCACTCCGGCCGGGGGCGAGCGGGCCATGCGGGAGCTGCTCGAACGGCACCCTTCTCCGGACGCCGTGTTCGCCGCCAACGACCTCACCGCGTCGGGGGCCTTGCGTGTGCTGCGGGAGCGAGGGCGGCGGGTGCCGGAGGACGTCGCGCTGATCGGGTTCGACGACATGCTGCCGGTCGCCGAGCAGACGGATCCGCCGCTGACCACCGTCCGGCAGGACATCGAGGAGATGGGGCGGCTGATGGCTCGGCTGCTGTTGCGCGGCGGCGCGGAGCAGGGGGTCGAAGGCGCGCCGTCCAGCGTGGTGCTGCCCACCACGCTGGTGCGGCGCGCCTCGGCGTGACCCTGCGGCGCCCCTATGCCTGTTGAGTCGCGCTCTTGATCACCGCGAAGCGGGCGCCGTACGGGTCCGTCAGCTTGGCGAAGCGGCCCACTCCCTCGATGTCCGTGGCGGGGACGCGGACCGTGCCGCCCAGCTCCCGGGCCTTGGCCACCGTGGCGTCCGTGTCGGTGACCTCGAAGTACGGGAGCCAGTAGGCGCTGTCCTCGGACGGGTCGTCGGCCAGGGGCACGACGCCGCCGAACATCGAGTCCGCGCCGCCCCCGGCGGGGTTGAAGGTGGTGTACGTCCCGCCCGGGAAGGACACCGCCTCGGTCTCCAGACCCAGCGTCTCGTGGTAGAACCACGCGGCCGCGGCGATGTCCGGGGTGTAGAGCTCGACCCAGGACAGCGAACCGGGCTCGTTCGCCACGTCGACGCCCTTGGTGCGGCCCGGCTGCCAGATGCCGAACGGCACGCTCGCCTTGTCCGCGAGGATCGCCATGTGGCCCTCGCCCATCACGTCCATCGGCTGCATCAGCACACTGCCGTGCGCCTGCTCGGCCGCCTTGGCGGTGGCCTCGGCGTCCGCGGTCTGGAAGTAGACGGTCCAGGAGGGTGGGCCCTGCTCGGGCGTGGTCTGCATGCCGCCGGCCGCCGTCTTACCGCCCAGCTGGAAGAAGCCGTAACCGCCGGCGTCCGGTCCCGCCGACCGGAACTCCCAGCCGAAGAGGCCGCCGTAGAAGGAAATGGCGCCGTCGATGTCGGAGGTGCCGACATCGATCCAGTTCGGAGCGCCGTTGACGAAACGGGTGGTGAGCATCATCGCCCTCCTCGTAAGGGTCCCGTTCTCTGCACTGCCGAGTCTTGCACCGCCCACTGACAATCGCCGCCGAAGTGTTCCGCGCGCCGCCGTGCGCGCCGGGGTGCGGGCACGCCACCATCAGGGTGGCCGGGGGCCGCGCAGGCGCCGTTGATCGCGCGTTGATCGAACGTTTTTCGGTGCCCGGCACGATCCCGTCCATGCACATCGACACGATCCCACCGGCCGACCTCGCCTGGCAGGCCCAGGCGCTGTGCGCGCAGACCGGGGCGGACTTCTTCTTTCCCGAGCCGGGCAGCTCGGTACGTGAGGCGAAGCGCATCTGCGGCATGTGCGAGATGCGGCCGGCCTGCCTGGAGTACGCGATACGCAACGACGAACGCTTCGGCGTGTGGGGCGGGCTGTCGGAGAAGGAACGGCTGGAGCTCCGGCGCACCCGCTGCTGAGCGAAATTCCGCCCGCCACGCGTGCGTGGGCAGGCACAATCCCCGCATGGTCCGTCTCACCCCGCAGCAGCAGGCCGAGAGCCTGCTGAACGTCCTCGATCCCCTCCCGCACCCGCAGCGCATGCGGAGACTCGCCACCCGGGTACGGGAGACGACGCCCTTGCGGCCGGTGCTGGAGGAACTGGAAGGCCGCGGGACCTACGGACGGCAGCTCGCCGTCGTCGCCGCGTCCGTCGGGGGCGACTGCGAGTGGATCGCCGCACGGATCGCCGACGCCGACTCCTTCGTCCGGGGTCACGCGCTGCGGGTGGCCGACAGCCTCGGCGTGCCGGACGCGGCCTTCGAGGCGGGACTCGCCGACGCCTGTGAGGTCGTGCGCCGGGACCTGCTGCACGCGGTGGTCGCCTCGGGGCGCACCGCGCTCGCCGACCGGCTCGTCGACGCGGTGCGCGCCGACCGGGGAGACACGGAGGCAGCCAGGCTGCTGCCCGGCTGCACGGCCGACACGGTGGCGCGGCTGCTGCCCGGGCTGCTGCACGGCGTCGGGGCGTGGACGGCACTGGCCAGGCGGCACCCCACGGTCCTGCTCGACACGCTGGAGGCGCAGCTGTCCGCGCTGCCGCCGGCGCTGCGCGAGACCTGGTGGTCGCGCTACGGGCGCGCGGTGGCCACGGTGACGCCCGCCGAGCCGCTGCGCGTGCTCGACCTCCTCGACCGGCTGGGGCCCGCCCGGCTGCCGTACGAACTCCGCGACCACGTACGGACGTTCGCCGCCGTGGATCCGGGCCGGGTCCTGCGGCTCCTGCTCACTCCGGCGTGGGCCGACGTGGTCGGCGTCCGCTCGATGAGCACGGGCACCCTGCGCCGGCTGGCCCGCTCCGAGCGGCCCGAACTCGTCGACTACGGGCGGTCGTTGCTGCCGTACGGCACTCTGCCCGTCCTGCTGACGGCACTCCCGCCGTCCCGGCGACAGGCGCTGTACACCGCCGTCAACGAAGGGCGCGGCGACTCCGACACGCTCGATGTCGCCGTACTCGATGTACTGACGCGCCGTCATGCGGCCGACCGGGCAAGGGAGTCGGCCGAACGGGCCCGTGAACGCGGCGCGCGGTGGAACGCGGTGCTGCTCGCCGAGTCGTATCTGCCCGTCGACGAGGTGCGCGAGCGGCTGCTGGCCGCGACCCGGCGGGCGGCCGCCGAGGACCGTGCCGAGGCCTGGCCGCTGCTGATCCGCAACGCCGCGCGTTGGGGCGACCCAGCCGCCGTCACCGCCGTACTGCGGGACATGGAGCGGCTGCGCAACGAACAGGACCCCGTGCGGTCGGCCGCGCTGCGCGCCCTCGCCGGCACCCGGGCCGCCCTGTTCACCGAGGACGCGGCGCCGCACCTGGACCGGATCGCCGGCGACGCCGTCGAGGCCCGTGACTCCTCGCCCGAGACCCGGCGGCGGCTCAGCACGCTCGCCGTCGCCGTACTGCGCGAGCAGGCGGCGGGCGGATCAAGGGAGTTGGTGAACTGGGCGCTGCGCACCCTGGTCCGGATCTCCGGCCACACCGGCGGCGCGGACCTCGGAGGCCTCGACCGCACGCTGCGGCGCGGCCAGGAGCACCAGGTGTACGAGGCGCTGCGGCCGTGGATCGAGGCGGGCGCGGAGAAGGCCGACTACGGCCTCGCCTTCGCCCTCGCCCGCGCCGCGGGCCGGCGCGCCGCCGGCATGACCGAGCTGCAGGAACTGCTGTGGCAGGCGGTCCGGTACGGCAACGACGCCACCGTGCGCACCGCCGTCGAGCTGTGGCTGGAGCCGCACGCCACCCGCGACGAACGGGTGGCGCGCATCCTCGCCCAGGAACCCTCCGCGGCCGTGCTGCCGACGGTGCTGCACACCCTCGTCCGGCGCCGCACCGACCTCCTGGACCAGTTGCTCGCCGAGACCCCGCCCTACGGCCGCTTCCTGACCAAGGGCACCCCGTGGTCCGTACCGGCGACCACGGACGTGCGGCGCTGGGTGCCACGTCAACAGGCCGCGCTGCTCAGGCAGTTGGCGGCGCAGGCCGGGGACGCCGGGCTGCCGGTGTACCAGCGGGCACACGCCGTGGCACAGGCCGCGCGAGTGCCGGACGGCGGCGCCGACCTGGTCCGCCGCTGGACCGGATCGTCCGAGGTCGTCCTCGCGGAGGCGGCGCTCGCCGCGCTGTCCCGCACCGACCGACCCGCCGACGCGCTGCCCGAGCTGCTGGCCCACGCCGGCGGGGACCGGGCCCGGGTCGCCGTCTACGCGGCCACCCGCGCTTCCCGCTACGCGGCGCCGTCGCGCCTTGCCGCGCAGCTGACGGAGGTGCTCACCGCGCCGGACGCCAAGGTGACCAGCCGCAAGGAGGCCGTGCGGCTCGCGGCGACCCGCCTGCCCGTGCCGCAGGCCGCGCGCCTGGTCACCGACACCTACGCGCGCCCGGGTACCCACCTCGACGTACGCGCGGCCTGCGTCGCCTTCACCGGAGGCCTGCTGGGCCACGAGGAGGTCTGGGCGCTGCTGCGCGACGCGGCCGGCGCCGAACCGGTCCTGCGCGCCGCCGTGCTCCGCGTCACCCCGTTCGACCTGCCCGAGCCGCGACGGGAGCGCTACGCCGCCCTGGTCCGCGAGGTCAGCGCCACCGACGACGCCGAGACCGCGGACCTCGCCTTCACGGCACTGGCCCGCTGGACCCCCTGGTCGCCCGAGGCACCCGGCGTGCTGGCCCGCGCCGCGACCGACCTGACGGAGCGCGCCAACTGGCATGCCGCCGCCCGGGGCCTGGTCACGGCCGCGGCGGCCACTCCCGAGGGCGCCCTCGGGCTGCGCGAAGCGCTGCGCACCCTGGCCGAGACCCCGGCCGACACCGAACCCGACGCCGAGGAGCGGCGCGACCGGCCCGCCCGCCGTCGCATCGGGTTCCTCGTCGCCTGTCTGGAACAGGGCGCCCGCACGGATCCGGAGGCCGTCCGCCCCGTCGCGCTCGCCGCGAGCGAACTGCTGGGGGAGTACGACGCCCACGTCCCGCATGCCGCCGCGCTCGCCGCGACCCACCTGGACCTGGCCGCCGTACCGCTGGACCTGGACCGGTTGGCCGCCGCCGTGGGCGACGGCCGGCCTGTGCTGGCCGCCGAGGTCGCCGACAGACTGGCGACCCGCCTGGGGCACCGCGAGAAGCAGGTGGACCCCGACGCCCTGCTGGCCGAGGCAGTACGGCTGACCGAGCACGGCGGGCACACCCAGGGCCTGCTCGCCCTCGCCGTCGTGCAGGCGGTCGGCAACGGTACCGAGTGGCCCGCCGTCTGGCGGGAGCGGCTGCGGGCGCTGCGCCGCCACCCCTGGGCCGACGTACGGGACGCGGCCCTGGAGGAGACGACGGCGTACGAGTGAGGGTCGTCAGGCTCCGGCGCGCGCCGCCATCCGGGCCTTGCGCGCCGCCAGCTTCTCGTCGAACTTCAGGGCCTCGGCGTCCAGTCCGCCCAGGTAGAGGCCGAGCTCCTCCTGGGCCTGGCGGCCCTCCGGGCCCAGGCCGTCGATCTCCATGATCTTCAGGAAGCGGATGACCGGCAGGAGCACGTCGTCGTGGTGGATGCGGAGGTTGTAGACCTCGCCGATCGCCATCTGCGCGGCGAACCGCTCGAAGCCCGGCATGCCGTGGCCGGGCATGCGGAAGTTCACGACGACGTCGCGGACCGCCTGCATGGTGAGGTCGGGCGCGAGCTCGAACGCGGCCTTGAGGAGGTTGCGGTAGAAGACCATGTGGAGGTTCTCGTCGGTCGCGATGCGCGCCAGCATGCGGTCGCAGACCGGGTCGCCGGACTGGTGGCCGGTGTTGCGGTGCGAGATGCGGGTCGCGAGCTCCTGGAAGGCGACGTAGGCGACCGAGTGCAGCATCGAGTGGCGGTTGTCGGACTCGAAGCCCTCCGACATGTGCTGCATGCGAAACGCCTCCAGCTTGTCCGGGTCCACCGCGCGTGAGGCGAGCAGGTAGTCGCGCATCACGATGCCGTGCCGGCCCTCCTCGGCGGTCCAGCGGTGCACCCAGGTGCCCCAGGCGCCGTCGCGGCCGAACAGCGAGGCGATCTCGTGGTGGTAGCTGGGGAGGTTGTCCTCGGTGAGGAGGTTCACCACCAGGGCGATGCGGCCGATCTCGGTGACCTTGGACTGCTCCTTGTCCCAGGCTTCGCCGTCCTCGAACAGGCCCGGGAAGTTACGGCCGTCCGACCACGGCACGTACTCGTGCGGCATCCAGTCCTTGGCGACCTTCAGATGCCGGTTCAGCTCCTGCTCGACCACTTCCTCGAGCGCGTACAGCAGCCGGGCGTCGGTCCAGACGGCGGGACTGCCGAGGTGCGGGGAAGTGATCGTCACAGGAACTCCAGGGGGACGCACGACAGAAGGGGGACGGATCGGCGAGCGGCGCCGGAACCTACGGGATCGTAGGCTACGAATCCGTAGGTTACGAAACCGTAGGTTAAGCGCGTTGTAAAGAGCCCTGATCAGGCAGCCCGCACAAGCCTTCCGGGGGCATGCCAAAAAGCCCCGGGACCCGCAGGTCCAAGGGCTGAAAGGGTGAGAGGCTCACCCGTCAGGCGTACAGGTCCCGCATCCGCACCGAGAGGCACGTCACACAGCCCTCGAGCTTCTCGAACTCGCCGATGTCGACGAGGACGGGCTCGAAGCCGAGGTCGGCCAGGAGTTCCGCCGTCTTCGGCGCGCTGGCCGCCATCAGCAGCTTGTCGCCGCCGAGCAGCACCACATGGGCGCCGGACTCCTCGGGCACCGACAGGAAGCGCGGGAACAGGGAAGGCCGGTCGACCTTCGGGATGTGCCCGATGACGGTCCCGTCGGGCAGCGCGGTGACCGCGGACTTCAGATGCAGCACCTTGCTGACCGGTACGGCGACCACCTGGGCGCCGAGCGGCTCGAAGGCGGCCCGCAGCTGCTGGATGCCGGCCGCGTTGGTGCGCCCGCCGCGGCCGACGTAGATCGTGTCGCCGATCTTCAGCACGTCGCCGCCGTCGAGGGTGCCCGGCTCCCAGATCCAGTTCACCGAGCAGCCGAGCCTCGCCACGGCCTCCTCGACGCCGATGGTCTCCTCGCGCCGCGACTCGGCGCCGGAGCGGGCGATCAGCGCAACGTTCCGGTACATGACGACGGTGTCCTCGACGAACACCGAGTCGGGGTTGTCGTCGGCCGGGTCCACCTCGACGGTCTCCCAGCCGTGCTCGCGCAGGGCCTCGACGTACGCCTCCCACTGCTCCGTCGCAAGACCGGCATCGACCTTCTCCCGCTCGATGTGCGTCACCAGACCTTCGGCGAGGCGCGGGCTGGGGCGGCGGACAAGGGCCTTCTTGCTGGGCACTGGGGACTCCGTAACGGCGGGACGGCGGACCGGGCGCCCGTGGAGCGGGGCCCGGTCCGCCATCATGCAGCGCGGACCGTCCGGGGCAAAACCCCCGTTGCCAGGCTGTGCCCCTCCTGAGATGCGCTATCCCACCTCCTCCGGCGCGGTTTCCCGCAGCTCGCCGTCGAGCAGCAGCCAGCGCGTGATGCCGATCGACTCCAGGAACGGCAGGTCGTGGGAGGCCACGATCAGCGCCCCCTCGTACGACTCCAGGGCCGTGGTCAGCTGGCGCACGCTCGCCATGTCGAGGTTGTTCGTCGGCTCGTCCAGCATGAGCAGCTGCGGGGCCGGCTCGGCCAGCATCAGCATCGCCAGGGCGGCCCGGAAGCGCTCGCCGCCGGACAGGGTCGCCGCCTTCTGGTCGGCGCGGGCGCCCCGGAACAGGAAGCGGGCCAGCCGCGCCCGGATCCGGTTGTTGCTGGCGCCCGGCGCGAACCGGGCCACGTTCTCGACGACCGACCGCTCGCCGTCGAGCACGTCCAGACGCTGCGGCAGGAACCGCAGCGGCACGTGCGCGTGCGCCTCGCCCGCCACCGGCGCCAGCTCCCCGGCGATGGTCCGCAGCAGCGTCGTCTTGCCCGCGCCGTTGCGCCCCACCAGCGCGACCCGCTCGGGCCCGCGCAGATCCAGCCCCCCGGCGACGCGCGCGCCGTAGGCCAGCTCCAGGTCCAGGAGGGTGAGCACGGTACGGCCCGGCGGCACGGCGGTGTACGGCAGGTCGACACGGATCTCGTCGTCGTCCCGTACGGCCTCCACCGCCTCGTCGAGTCGCTCCTTCGCCTCGGTGAGCCGCTCCTCGTGCATGATGCGGTGCTTGCCCGCGGACACCTCGGCCGCCCGCTTGCGCGCCCCCATGACGATCTTCGGCTCGCGCTTCTGGTCCCACATCTTCTGCCCGTACCGCTTGCGGCGGGCCAGCTTGACCTGGGCGTCGACCAGTTCCCGCTTCTGCTTGCGGAAGTCGGCCTCCGCGACCCGCAGCATCCGCTCGGCCGCCTCCTGTTCGACGGCGAGCGCCTCCTCGTACGCGGAGAAGTTGCCGCCGAACCAGGTGACCTCACCGGAGCGCAGATCCGCGATCTGGTCGACCAGGTCGAGGAGTTCACGGTCGTGGCTGACCACGACCATCACTCCCGGCCAGGCGGAGACGGCCGCGTACAGCCGCCTGCGCGCATACAGGTCGAGGTTGTTGGTCGGCTCGTCCAGGAGCAGGACGTCCGGGCGGCGCAGCAGCAGTGCGGCCAGGCGCAGCAGCACCGACTCGCCGCCGGAGACCTCTCCGATGGTGCGGTCCAACTGGATGTGGCCGAGCCCGAGTTCGCCGAGCGTGGCGAGCGCGCGCTCCTCCACGTCCCAGTCGTCGCCGACCGTCTCGAAGTGTTCCTCGGCCACATCGCCGGCCTCGATGGCGTGCAGCGCGGCCCGCTTCGCGGCGATGCCGAGCGCCTCGTCGACGCGCAGGTGCGTGTCGAGCGTGACGTTCTGCGGAAGGTAGCCGACCTCGCCGGCGACGCGCACGGCGCCCTCGGCCGGGGCGAGTTCACCGGCGATCAGTTTCAACAGGGTGGACTTTCCCGACCCGTTGACCCCGACGAGCCCGGTCTTGCCCGGGCCGAAGGCCACGTCCAGGTCCTCGAAGACGGGGGTGCCGTCGGGCCAGGCGAAGAAGAGGGACGTGCAGATGATGGAAGTAGACACAAGGCGCCTCGCGGTTGCTCGATGCGATCAGGGGCAAACGCGTATCGAGACACCTGCGACCCAGGAGCCCGGAGGAAACGGCGGGGCACAAGAAAGGGCCCTGCTCCGTCGGGACGGCTCGAACACCGAGGTCGCACGCGGCGCACACACCTAGGTGTGTGACGCGGTGTCTCAAGACCTCAGACGAGCAACGTCCTTCTCCGATCGACGGCAACAGAACCGCTGTACACCGTACGAGCGGTGTCGGTGGCTGTCAACGCATTAACGTGAACCCCGAACTCGCCGCACCAAGGAGACCTTGTGCCCCACGGTTCGCTCTCGCTCCCGGCCCGGCTCTGTCTGCTCGCCTGGGACCCCACCGCCGAGGTCACGGGCACCGCCCACCTGGTACGCGCCGGCGCCCTCGTCGAGCTGGCCCGCGCCGGTCTGCTCACCGACGAGGACGGCATCGCCACCCCTGCCGACATGGACGCTCTCACCGGGGACGCGGTCCTCGACGGGCTCCTGGAACTGGTCCGCGAGTCCCGGCCGCACCGGTGGCGGTCCTGGGTGCCGCTGCACGCGCGCGTGACGTCCGACGCCGTACGGGAACAGCTGACCGCCGAAGGGTGGCTGCGGGCGGAGAAGAAGCGGGTCCTGGGCGTGTTCCCGAGCGTGGAGCACGTACTGGAGCGAGTGGAGGCCGTGGACGCTCTCCGGGACGAGGCACGGCGGGTGCTGGAGGGGTCCGTGCCGGTCGCCGAGGTCTCGGAAGGGGATGCGGCGGCCGTGGCGCTCGCCGCGGCGGCCGGGCTGCCCGCGCTGTTCCCCGACGGCGATCGCGAGCGGCACAAGGAGCGCGTCGAGGTGCTGATCGAGCACAGCGGCGGGCCGCGAGAGATCCTCGGCGAGCTCTGCGAGGCGCTGGCGACCGCGTCACCTTGACGTCGGCGGCGAGCGCCGCACCCGCGCCACGTCGATGTCGGATTCCTGCCAGCCCCGCCCCGCCGCCGCTGCTTGAGTAGGGCGCATGACCTCATCGCGTGATCGCGCCGAAGCCTTCCGTTCCCTGCACGTCCCCGGCCGCCCGCTGGTCCTGCCGAACGCCTGGGACACCTCGAGTGCCCGCCTCGTCGAAGACGCGGGCGCCCGCGCCGTTGCCACGACCAGCGCGGGCCTGTCCTGGGCGCTCGGCTCCGCCGACGGAGACCGAGTGGACCGGGCCACGGCCCTCGACGCCGTCGCGCGCATCGCCGCCGCGGTCGACGTTCCCGTCAGCGCCGACGTCGAGTCCGGCTACGCCGAGGACGCGGCGGGCGTCGGCGACACCATCCGTGCGGTGATCGCGGCGGGGGCGGTCGGGGTGAACATCGAGGACGCGCTGTACGAGGACGGAACGGGACCGTTGCGTCCCGTCGCCGAGCAGGCCGAGCGCATTGCCGCCGCCAGGGAGGCCGCGGACGCGCAAGGGGTGCCGCTGTTCGTCAACGCCCGGATCGACACGTTCCTGAGGGGCGACGGGGACGTGGACCTCACCCTGGAGCGGGCGGCCGCGTTCCTCGCCGCGGGCGCCGACGGGATCTTCGTCCCCGGGGCCGTCGAGCCGGGGACGGTCAAGCTCCTCGTCGAGGGGATCGATGGGCCGCTCAACGTGATGGCCCATCCCGGCGCACCGACGGTCGCCGAGCTGGCCGCGCTCGGGGTGGCGCGGGTGAGCGTCGGTTCGGGCATCGCGCAGGCCGCGCACGCGTTGGTCCGCCGTGCCGCGCGGGAGCTGCTGGGCGCGGGGACGTACGACACGCTGACCGACGGACTCGACTACGGCGAGCTCAACGCCCTGCTGGGCCGGACGCGGTAGGGCAGCGCCGCCAAGGGGCGCGGGGCTGTATCGATATGCGGCTCCGCCGCGTGGGCGCGACCAGCCACGACGGTGCCGCAGCCGACCGACCGACGACCCATCGCCGCACATCCGCGGAGCGCTCAGCAGGCGTCCCGCATCAGCTCCGCCAGGTCGTGGTCCAGGTCGAGGTGCAGGTGCTCCAGGCCCGCGGGCACAAGCTGCCCCGTGGCCTCCAGGAAGCGCCGCAGGTCGCCCGAGCGGACGTGCACGACGGCGGTGCCCTCGGGGGCGTGGAACTCCAGGACGGTGCGGTCGTAGCCGTACGGGCGCACCCGTACGTCGCCGTGGCCCTCGGCCCGCTCCAGGCCGGCCGTGAGGAGCTCGCGCGAGAAGGTCCAGCAGACCTCCACGCCCTCCAGGGTGGCCGGGGCCGGGAAAGTCATCCGGACCGCGAACGGGTCACTACGGTCGTAGTGCAGCTTGGCCGGGATGCTCGGCATCCGCGGCGCGGCGGCGACGAGGCGGGCCTCCACGGGCTGCTCGATGAGGGTGGACAACGCCTTGCTCCCTTGGTGACGGCTGAACGGGCTGCCGGGCGGATCGGTCCGGGCACTGCTAGAGACGTCGGAATCGGCCAATCCGTGCACACCAGATTCGAGTGACCTGCGTCACCGCGTTCATGCACAGAAGTGACGTGGTTCATCTCCCGTGCCCCGACAGCCACTTGTGGTGATCGCGGGCCTCTGGACGGCGTCCGGGCGGTCGGCTAGCTTCGCCCGCCATGAGGCGCTTGGGGAACACGCGAGGTCGGAGACGGACGTTTCGGACGGTGGCCGCGGGGGCGGTGTGCTCGGCGGCGCTGGCGGCCGTGACCGCCGTACCCGCGCAGGCGGGGGAGCACGGGGTGCCGCACTGGGAGCTCAAGGCCACCGGAACGCCCGATGTCCGCTTCCGCGGGCTGTCGGCCGTGGGCCGGGACACCGCGTGGGTCGCCGGAACCGGCGGCACCGTGCTGCGCACCACCGACGGCGGAGCGAGCTGGCGGAACGTCTCGCCGCCCGGCGCCGCTGATCTGCAGTTCCGGGACATCGAGGCCTTCGACGCGCGGCGGGCCGTGGTGCTGGCCATCGGCGAGGGCGAGGCGTCCCGGGTCTACCGCACCGAGGACGGCGGCGCGACCTGGACCGAGTCCTTCCGCAACACCGACGCCAAGGCCTTCTACGACTGCCTCACCTTCTTCGACAGCCGCCACGGCCTGGCGATGAGCGACCCGGTGGACGGGAAGTTCCGCATCCTGTCGACCGCCGACGGCGGCCGCTCCTGGAAGGTGCTCCCGAGCAAGGGCATGCCCGCCGCGCTGGACGGCGAGGCCGGCTTCGCGGCGAGCGGCCAGTGCCTCGTCTCCTCGGGCCCCTCCGACGTCTGGCTGGCCACCGGCGGCGGGGCACGCGCGCGTGTACTGCACTCCGCCGACCGCGGCCTGACCTGGACGGCCGCCGACACTCCGATCCCGGCCGGCGACCCCGCCAAGGGCGTCTTCGCGCTCGCCTTCCGCGACCGCACCCACGGCCTCGCCGTCGGCGGCGACTACCGCGCCGACCAGGCCTCCCCGCAGGCCGCCGCCCGCACCTCCGACGCGGGGCGCGACTGGCGGCCCGCCGCCACGCCCCCGCCCGCCTACCGCTCCGGCGCCGCCTGGCTCCCGCACAGCCGCACCGCGGCCCTCGCCGTCGGCCCGACCGGCACCGACCTCACCACCGACGGCGGCCGCACCTGGCGGACCGTCGACACGGGCTCGTACGACACCGTGGACTGCGCCCCGGACCTCGGCTGCTGGGCGGCGGGGGAGCAGGGACGGGTGGCACGTCTGGAGCGATGACGCAAGGAACCGGAATGCGGGTACTCGGTCGGCGACCGCGACAGTCGCCGGCCGCGTGAGTCGCCGGCCGTGAGAGGAGTGAGCGACCATGCCCGCAGGTTCCAGCTCGAAGCGGGAACGCCAGTACGAGCACATCAAGAAGAGCGCGCAGGACCGGGGCGAGAGCACCAGGCGCGCCGAGGAGATCGCCGCGCGGACGGTCAACAAGGAGCGTGCCCGGTCCGGCGAGTCCAAGCAGGCCAGCCGCACTTCCACGCAGGACATGTCGTCCGGCAAGCGGGGCGGACAGCGCTCCGGCAAGGGCTCCCAGGGCCCGACCCGGGACCAGCTGTACAACGAGGCCAAGCAGCGCGGCATCGAAGGCCGTTCGAACATGAACAAGAGCGAGCTGCAGCGCGCGCTGGGCGGCAAGAAGAGCTGACCGGGGGCGAGTTCGAGCGGGACAAGCCGTAGGCAGCTGCCCCGGCCTTCCCCGCGGCACGCGCCCGCCCCGGCCCCGCACAGCGCCATTACGCTCGTCCCCATCATGACGACCGTGAAGATCCCCGCGGGCTGGCCCGCGACCGAGGAGCAGGCCAGGGCCGTACAGGACGAGCTGCACGCGCGCGTGGTGCTCGACGAGCCCGGCCCGCCGCCCGGCACGGGACACGTGACCGGTGTGGACGTGGCCTACGACGACGAACTGGACGTGGTGGCGGCAGCGGCGGTGGTCCTCGACGCCGCCACCCTCCAGGTGGTCGCCGAGTCCACGGCCGTCGGCCGCGTCTCCTTCCCGTACGTGCCCGGCCTGCTCGCCTTCCGCGAGATCCCCACGGTCCTGGCCGCCCTCGACGCCCTGTCCGTCCCGCCCGGCCTGATCGTCTGCGACGGCTACGGCCGCGCCCACCCCCGCCGCTTCGGCCTCGCCAGCCACCTGGGCGTCCTCACCGGCCACCCCACGATCGGCGTGGCGAAGAACCCCTTCGCCTTCTCGTACGACGACCCGCCCGCCCCGCGCGGCAGCAGCTCACCGCTGCTCGCCGGCACCGAGGAGGTCGGCCGCGCTCTGCGCACCCGGGAGGGCGTCAAGCCGGTCTTCGTCTCGGTGGGCCACCGGACCGTCCTCGACAACGCCTGCGCCCATGTCCTCGCCCTGACCCCGCGGTTCCGCCTCCCGGAGACGACCCGGCGGGCGGACGCGCTGTGCCGGAAGGCCCTGCGGGAGGCGTCCCTGCCGCGCAAGCCGCTCGCCGAGGCCGCCGCGAACGACCCGACCCGCTCCTGGGGACGCGCCCTGTTCGAGCGCCGACGCGACCCGGTGACCTGGGCGGGCCGCGTGCTGGACGCGGCTGCCGGTCCCGTTCGGGAACCGGCGATCCAGGCCGCCGTGGACCTGGCGGGCGACCGGGACAGCTGGGACCGCGGGCGCGAGGTCTTCGGACTGGTCCGGGGCGCGGGTGCCGAGGAGCAGGCGACCGAGTCGGAGCGGATCGTGTTCCGCCTGGCCGAGTTGGTGGCCAAGCTGGCCCACAACGCGGCCGGCCCTCCGCCCTTCTTCGACCACCACGCCGGATGGCAGATCGGCCCCCTGGCCTGGCGTCTCGCCACGATCACGGACGATCCCGAGCTTCGGGAGCGGATCACCGACGCCCTGGGGGAGCGGCCGCCGGACGATTCCCGAGACGGGTACCTCGACGGCTGATCTGAGTATCCGGTCTGAGTATCCGTACGGATGTGGCCGGATCCCTTCGGTCGGCAGGCTTGCCCGCATGACGACGCACCGCATGACGACGCACCGCACGACCGCCCGGCGTTCCCCGAAGCCCCTCGTCGACCCGAACCGGCCCGTCGAGCGGGCCGTGACGGCCGCGCTCGTGCTCGCCGTGCTGGCGGGACTCGGCTGGATCGCCGGGATGATCTACACGGTCGCCGGGTGGTCGCTGTAGCCGCGGCTCACCCCATGTGACGGGGGCTCAACCGGTCGCGGCGACCCGGAACCTGATGCCGGCCCTGCGCAGGCGGTCCGTCAGCGCGTCGCCCATCGCGACCGCAGTGGTGACCTGGCCGGACGTGGCCGGCAGCTCGTCGAGGGCGAGGGACAGCGCCGACTCGGCGAACATCTTCGCCGTCTCGTCGTAGCCGGGGTCGCCGCCCGACACCTCCGTGAAGACCCGCCGGCCACCGCCCTCGCCGACGAAGCGGACCGAGAACCAGCTCTTCGCGCGCTTCTCCGCGTCCGGCCCTTCGCCGGGCTTGAGCCGGTCCGACAACCAGCGCCGCGCGGGCGGCAGTTGGGCCACGGTGACCAGAGCGCCCATGGCCGCCACCCCGCCCACCGCGACGGGCAGATGCCGGACGGCCGCGTAGTGGCGGTAGCGGAAGTCGGGGCCGTAGCGGTGCAGGGCCTTCGCCGACCTGGCCACGATCTGCGGGTCGATGGTCGGCAGCGGCAGCGCCCACGCGCCGACCTCCTTCGCGAACCGCGGCGCCCCCGTCGGCGCGGCGGCCCTTCGGCCCACCAGACGCGGCTCGTGCCGCCTGCGGTCCCGCTCGGCGGCCAGCATCGGCCGCACCCGCGCGAACTGGTTGAGCGCCGACGCGAACGTGCCGCCCGAGAAGGTGGCGTCGGCGGTCACGAACCCGTCGACCCTGAGCGGCACCCCCTCCGGCAGCTGCCGGACCGTGAAGTACGCGCCCAGGTCGTGCGGGATCGAGTCGAAACCGCAGGCGTGCACCAGCCGCGCGCCCGTCTCACGCGCGCGTGCGTCATGACGGACGTACGTCAGGTCCACGAACTCCGGCTCGCCGCTGAGGTCGAGATAGTCCGCCCCGCTGTCCGCGCAGGCGGCGACCAGCTCCTCGCCGTACGTCACGTACGGCCCCACGGTCGTCGCCACCACGCGCGCGTGCTCGGCGAGTTCGCGCAGCGAGGCCGGCTCGGCCGCGTCCGCCCGCAGCACCCCGACCTCGTCGCCGCCGGGCAGCCGCTCGCGCAGCTCCTCCAGCTTCCGCTCGCTGCGCCCGGCGACCGCCCAGCGCAGGCCCTCCGGGGCGTGTGCGGCGAGGTACTCCGCGGTGAGCGTCCCGACGAAACCCGTGGCTCCGAAGAGCACGATGTCGTACGGACGGTCCGTCCCGTTTAGCCTGCTCATGACACCCCTTGCTCCACAGTGCGCGCCGTTGTCGGTGGCCGAGGCTAGCGTGAGGAGTGCGGAGCCCGACAGCGAAGGTGCTGATCGCGGCTGCGGCCCGATAATTTCTAAGCGCTTGCTCGCCCGGGTCTTGTGCTCGGCGGGGCCCGTTCATAGCATCACCGGTGTTACATCAGTTGTGTCATACCCGCGGTCACGACTTCTGGGGGCTGGATGGCGACGACGCCACGACAGGGGCCGCTCACCGGCGTGCGCGTGGTCGAGCTGGCCGGCATCGGGCCCGGCCCGTTCGCCGCGATGCTCCTCGCCGACCTCGGCGCCGACGTCGTCCGCGTGGACCGCCCCGGCGGTGTCGGACTCGCGATCAACCCCGTGTACGACGTCACCAACCGCAACAAGCGCTCGGTGATCGTCGACCTGAAGTCCGCGGACGGCCACGCACGCGTGCTCGACCTCGTCGAACGCGCCGACATCCTCATCGAGGGCTACCGCCCCGGCGTCGCCGAGCGCCTCGGCGTCGGCCCCGAGGCCTGCCACGCCCGCAACCCGGCACTGGTCTACGGCCGCATGACCGGCTGGGGCCAGGACGGCCCCCTCGCCCACCGCGCCGGCCACGACAT
Source organism: Streptomyces cylindrosporus (assembly GCF_022698165.1). GTDB lineage: Bacteria > Actinomycetota > Actinomycetes > Streptomycetales > Streptomycetaceae > Streptomyces > Streptomyces cylindrosporus. Next base: position 411,698 of record NZ_JALDAY010000002.1, on the reverse strand, counting down.
CGCCTACATCGCGCTCACCGGCACCCTCGGCATGATCGGCGAACCCGGCCGCCCCCCGGCCGTCCCGGCCAACCTCCTCGGCGACTACGCGGGCGGCTCCCTCTACCTCGTCGTCGGCGTCCTCGCCGCCCTGCACCACGCGCGCGTGCACGGCACCGGACAGGTCGTCGACGCCGCCATCGTCGACGGCACCTCCCACCTCGCCGCGATGATCCACGGCATGCTCGCCGCCGGCGGCTGGCAGGACCGGCGCGGCGCCAACCTCCTGGACGGCGGCTGCCCGTACTACGGCACCTACGAGACGTCCGACGGCAAGTACATGGCGGTCGGCTCCCTGGAGCCGCAGTTCTACGACGAGTTCGTCACCCTGCTCGGCATCCCGGAGCACGCCGACGCCCGCAAGGACTGGGTCCGCTGGGGCGAGCTGCGCGAGGCGGTCGCCGCCCGCTTCAGGTCCCGTACCCGCGACGAGTGGACGGCCGTCTTCGACGGCTCCGACGCCTGCGTGGCGCCCGTACTGACCCTGCACGAGGCACCGGACCACCCGCACCTCGCCGCCCGCGGCACCTTCACCGACCACGGGGGCATCACCCAGCCGGCCCCCGCGCCCCGGTTCTCCGCCACGCCCACCGCCGTACGCACCGGCCCCGCACAGCCCGGCGCCGACACCGCCGGCGTGGCACGCGACTGGGACGTACCCGACCTTCTGAAGGACCAGGAACCCATGAAGGGCCCCGAATGAAGCGGCAGATCTTCGCCCCCGAGCACGACGCGTTCCGCGAGACGGTACGTGCCTTCCTGGCCAGGGAGGTGCTGCCGTACTACGAGCAGTGGGAGAAGGACGGCATCGTCTCCCGTGACGCGTGGCGGGCGGCCGGCAAGCAGGGCCTGCTGGGGCTCGCCGTGCCCGAGGAGTACGGCGGGGGCGGCACGGCCGACTTCCGCTACAGCGCCGTACTGGCCGAGGAGTTCACCCGCGCGGGTGCCCCCGGCCTCGCGCTTGGCCTGCACAACGACATCATCGGCCCGTATCTGACCTCGCTCGCCACCGAGGAGCAGAAGCGGCGCTGGCTGCCCGGCTTCTGCGACGGCTCGACCATCACCGCCATCGCCATGACCGAACCCGGCGCCGGCTCCGACCTGCAGGGCATCAAGACGCATGCCGAGGACCGCGGCGACCACTGGGTGCTCAACGGCTCCAAGACGTTCATCTCCAACGGCATCCTCGCCGACCTGGTGATCGTGGTCGCGAGGACCACCCCGGAGGGCGGCGCGCGCGGGCTGTCGCTGCTGGTCGTGGAGCGGGGCATGGACGGCTTCGAGCGCGGCCGCAACCTCGACAAGATCGGCCAGAAGGCCCAGGACACCGCCGAGTTGTTCTTCACGGACGTGCGCGTGCCGAAGGCGAACCTGCTCGGCGAGCTCAACGGCGCGTTCGTCCACCTGATGACGAATCTCGCCCAGGAGCGGCTGAGCATCGCCGTCTCCGCGATCGCCGCCGCCGAGCACCTGCTGGAGATCACCACCGACTACGTCAAGGAGCGCGAGGCCTTCGGGCGGCCCCTCGCGACCAAGCAGCACATCCGGTTCGAAGTGGCCGAGATGGCCACCGAGTGCGCCGTCACCCGCACCTTCCTCGACCGGTGCATAACCGACCACTCCGACGGCACGCTCGACGCGGTGCACGCCTCCATGGCCAAGTGGTGGGCGACCGAGCTGCAGAAGCGGGTCGCCGACCGCTGCCTCCAACTGCACGGCGGCTACGGCTACATGAGCGAGTACCCCGTCGCCAAGGCCTTCACCGACGGCCGCATCCAGACCATCTACGGCGGAACCACCGAGATCATGAAGGAGATCATCGGCCGTTCCCTGCTCGGCTAACCCTCATTGAAAGGCTTCTCCGTGAGCACCGAAGCGTACGTGTACGACGCGATCCGCACCCCGCGCGGCCGCGGCAAGGCGAACGGCGCCCTGCACGGCACCAAGCCCATCGACCTGGTCGTCGGCCTCATCCACGAGCTCCGCGGCCGCTTCCCGGGCCTCGACCCGGCCGCGATCGACGACATCGTGCTCGGCGTCGTCGGCCCGGTCGGCGACCAGGGCTCCGACATCGCCCGGATCGCCGCGATCGCCGCCGGACTGCCGGACACGGTCGCGGGCGTCCAGGAGAACCGCTTCTGTGCGTCGGGCCTGGAAGCCGTCAACATGGCCGCCGCCAAGGTCCGTTCGGGCTTCGAGGACCTGGTCCTCGCGGGCGGCGTCGAGTCCATGTCCCGGGTGCCGATGGCCTCGGACGGCGGCGCCTGGTTCAACGACCCGATGACCAACCTGGCCGTCAACTTCGTGCCGCAGGGCATCGGCGCCGACCTCATCGCCACCATCGAGGGGTTCTCGCGGCGTGACGTCGACGAGTACGCGGCGCTGTCGCAGGAGCGCGCGGCGACCGCCTGGAAGGAGGGGCGCTTCGACCGCTCCGTCGTCCCCGTCAAGGACCGCAGCGGTCTGACCGTCCTCGACCACGACGAGCACATGCGCCCCGGCACCACCGCCGACTCGCTCGCCAAGCTGAAGCCGTCCTTCGCGGACATCGGCGACCTGGGCGGCTTCGACGCGGTGGCCCTGCAGAGGTACCACTGGATCGAGAAGATCGACCACGTCCACCACGCGGGCAACTCCTCCGGCATCGTCGACGGCGCCTCCCTCGTCGCCATCGGCAACCGGGAGGTCGGCGAGCGCCACGGCCTCACGCCCCGCGCGCGGATCGTCTCCGCCGCCGTCTCCGGCTCCGAACCCACCATCATGCTGACCGGACCCGCGCCCGCCACCCGCAAGGCACTCGCCAAGGCCGGGCTGACCATCGACGACATCGACCTCGTCGAGATCAACGAGGCCTTCGCGGCGGTCGTCCTGCGCTTCGTCAAGGACATGGGACTGTCCCTCGACAAGGTCAACGTCAACGGCGGCGCGATCGCCCTCGGCCACCCGCTCGGCGCGACCGGCGCGATGATCCTGGGCAGCCTGGTCGACGAACTGGAGCGCCAGGACAAGCGGTACGGCCTCGCGACCCTGTGCGTCGGCGGCGGCATGGGCATCGCCACGATCGTCGAGCGCATCTGACCCCCGACGGATACGACGGATCACACGGAGCACCTCCACATGAGCACTCAGTCCACGACCATCCGCTGGGAACAGGACCGCACCGGCGTCGTCACCCTCGTCCTCGACGACCCGAGCCAGTCCGCGAACACCATGAACCAGGCGTTCCGCGACTCCCTCGCCGTGATCACCGACCGCCTGGAGGCCGAGAAGGACTCCATCCGCGGCATCATCGTCACCTCCGCCAAGAAGACCTTCTTCGCCGGCGGCGACCTGCGCGACCTCATCCGCGTCACCCCCGAGACCGCACAGGACCTCTTCGACGGCGGCATGGCCATCAAGCGCAACCTGCGCCGCATCGAGACCCTGGGCAAGCCGGTCGTCGCCGCCATCAACGGCGCGGCCCTGGGCGGCGGTTACGAGATCGCCCTCGCCTGCCACCACCGCGTCGCCCTCGACGCGCCCGGCTCCAAGATCGGCTGCCCCGAGGTCACCCTCGGCCTGCTCCCCGGAGGCGGCGGCGTCGTCCGCACGGTCCGCCTCCTGGGCATCGCCGACGCCCTCCTGAAGGTCCTCCTCCAGGGCACCCAGTACAACCCGCGGCGCGCCCTGCAGAACGGCCTGGTCGACGACGTCGCCGCCACCCCGGACGAACTCCTCGCGAAGGCGCGCGCCTTCATCGACGCCAACCCCGAGTCCCAGCAGCCCTGGGACAAGCCCGGCTACCGCATCCCGGGCGGCACCCCCGCCAACCCCAGGTTCGCCGCCAACCTGCCCGCCTTCCCGGCCAACCTGCGCAAGCAGACGGGCGGCGCCCCCTACCCGGCCCCGCGCAACATCCTCGCCGCGGCCGTCGAGGGCTCCCAGGTCGACTTCGAGACCGCGCAGGTCATCGAGGCGCGGTACTTCGTGGAGCTGGCCGCCGGCCAGACGTCGAAGAACATGATCCAGGCCTTCTTCTTCGACCTCCAGGCCGTCAACTCCGGCGCCAACCGCCCGGGGGGCGTCGAGCCCCGCCGGGTCCGCAGGGTCGCCGTGCTCGGCGCCGGGATGATGGGCGCGGGCATCGCCTACTCGTGCGCCCGCGCGGGCATCGACGTCGTCCTGAAGGACGTGACGCAGGAAGCCGCCCTCAAGGGCAAGGGCTACTCCGAGAAGCTGTGCGCCAAGGCCGTCTCCCGGGGCCGTACGACCCAGGCGAAGGCGGACGAACTGCTCGCCCGCATCACGCCCACCGCCGACCCGCAGGACGTGGCCGGCTGCGACGCGGTCATCGAGGCCGTGTTCGAGAACCCGGAGCTCAAGCACAAGGTCTTCCAGGAGATCCAGCACATCGTCGAGCCGGACGCGCTGCTGTGCTCCAACACCTCGACCCTGCCGATCACCGCCCTCGCCGAAGGCGTCGAGCGCCAGGCCGACTTCATCGGACTGCACTTCTTCTCGCCCGTCGACAAGATGCCGCTCGTCGAGATCATCAAGGGCGAGCGGACCGGCGAGCAGGCCCTCGCGCGCGCCTTCGACCTGGTCCGGCAGATCAAGAAGACACCGATCGTCGTCAACGACTCCCGCGGCTTCTTCACCTCCCGCGTCATCGGCCACTTCATCAACGAGGGCGTCGCCATGGTCGGAGAGGGCGTCGAGCCCGCGTCGGTCGAGCAGGCGGCCGCCCAGGCCGGCTACCCGGCCAAGGTCCTCTCCCTGATGGACGAGCTGACCCTCACCCTCCCGCGCAAGATCCGCAACGAGTCCAGGCGGGCCGTCGAGGAGGCGGGCGGCACCTGGCCGACGCACCCCGCCGAGGCCGTCATCGACCGCATGGTCGACGAGTTCGGGCGCACGGGCCGCAGCGGCGGAGCGGGCTTCTACGACTACGACGAGTCCGGCAAGCGGACCGGCCTGTGGCCCGGACTGCGCGAGCACTTCACCAAGCCGGGGTACGAGATCCCGTTCCGCGACATGCAGGAACGCATGCTCTTCTCCGAGGCGCTCGACACCGTGAAGCTCCTCGAAGAGGGCGTGCTGACCTCCGTCGCCGACGCCAACATCGGCTCGATCTTCGGCATCGGCTTCCCCGGCTGGACCGGCGGCGTCCTGCAGTACATCAATGGGTACGAGGGCGGGCTCGCCGGATTCGTGGCACGCGCGCGTGAGCTCGCCGAGCGGTACGGGGCGCGCTTCGAGCCGCCCGCGCTGCTGGTCGAGAAGGCGGAGAAGGGGGAGCGCTTCACGGACGCGTGACGCGTCCGAGCAGGCGAGCGTTTCGGGACGCGTGACGTGCTCCGGGGGCCGTGAGCCCCTGGACCTCCCGGCGTCGGCTGGTGCAGTCTGCCGAGGTGCTGCTGACGCCGGGACGTCTCGTCCCCTCCGCCTACCGGCCGGTGCTCGCCCACCGGGTCCTGCGGCGGCTGATCCTCGGCTTCGCCGTCTCCTACCTCGGCGACGGCATGAGCTTCGTCGCGGTGGCATGGCTCGCCATCGAACTCGCGCCGCAGGTGAGCGCGGGGCTGTGGGTCGGCGGCGCGGTGGCCGCGTACACACTGCCGGGCGTGATCGGCGCCCTCGCCTTCGCACGCCGGCTGCGCCGGGTGCCGGCCCGGCAGCTCCTGCTCGCCGACAACGTGGTGCGCGGCGTGTTCCTGGGCGTCGTACCCCTCGCCTCCCTCGCGGGACTGCTCACCCCCACCCTGTACGTCGTCCTGCTCGCGGTCTCCTCGCTGCTGCACGCGTGGGGCAGCGCGGGCAAGTACACGCTGCTGGCCGAACTGCTGCCCGAGGAGCAGCGGCTCGCCGGCAACACCCTTGTCAGCACGCTCAACTTCGCCGCCACCATCGCCGGACCGGCGATCGCCGGGGTCCTCGTCACGTACACCGGCTCCGCGTTCGTGATCGGGCTGGACGCGCTGACGTACGTCTTCCTCGCCGTGCTGATCGCACGCACCCGGCTGCCGGGGTCGGGGCGGGTCGAAGCGGTCGACCACGAGGCCGCGCGCGGCGGATTCGCGCTGCTGCGCTCCCACCCCGAACTGCTCGGACTGCTGACGCTCACCTGGTTCTTCAACTTCCTGTACGGCCCCCTCGAAGTCGCCCTGCCGCTGCACGTCACCGACGACCTGCACGCGCCGGGCACGCTGCTCGGCCTCTACTGGGCGCTGTTCGGCGTCGGCGCGGTGACCGGCGGACTCGCGGTCGGCGCGCTGCGCCGGCTGCCTCTGTGGCCGGTGACGGTCGCGATCGTGATCGGCTGGGGCCTGACGCTGCTGCCGTTCGGACTCGGCGCGCCGACGGCCGCCACCGTCGCGTCCTTCACCCTCGGCGGCGCGATCTACGGACCGTTCGTCGCCCTCTCCGCGACCCTCATGCAGGCCAAGGCCCCACCGCGGCACCTGGCGGCGATGTTCGCGGCCAACAGCGCGGCCCTGCTCACCGCGTCCCCGCTCGGCACGGCCCTCGGCGGCCCGCTCACCGCGGCGCTCGGCCCGCGGGCCACCCTCGGCGCCTCGGGCCTGGCGACCGTGGCACTCGGCGCCGCGGCAACCGTCCTGCTGGCGGCCCGCCGCGGGAAGGACACCCGGCCCGGCCGTCCCCGGACCACGTACCGCTGAGCGACACGGCCCCCTTGCCCATCACCCCCCGGGCGCCCCACGCTGACCGCGAACGCCCCGCACGGCAGCCGTCCCCCCACGAGGAGCCCCCCATGGGATACCGTCCCGCCCTCGCCGTCCTGGACATCCTGCGCGGCGAGGGCGTGGACCGCGTCTTCGGCAACCCCGGCACCACCGAACTGCCGTTCCTGGCCGCCCTCGCGGACGCGCACGGCGCCCCCGAGTACGTGCTCGGCGTCCACGAGGGCGCCGTCGTCGCCATGGCCGACGGCTACGCCCGCGGCACCGGCCGCCCCGCCTTCGTCAGCCTGCACATCGCCGCCGGCCTCGCCAACGGCCTGATCGGCCTGCTCAACGCCCGCCGCTCCCGCACCCCCCTCGTCGTCACCGCGGGCCAGCAGGACCGCCGCCACCTCCAGCAGGACCCCATGCTCTCCGGCGACCTGATCGGCCTGGCCACGCCCGCGGTGAAGGCGGCGTACGACGTCCAGCACGCCCACGACCTGCCGCTCGCCCTGCGCCGCGCCTTCGCGCTGTCCGTACGGCCGCCCGCCGGGCCGGTGTTCCTCTCCGTCCCCATGGACATGCTCGGCGAGCCCACCGAGGTCGAGGTCCCCGCGCGCACGCCCCTGCCCCCGCCCGCCCCGGCCGCCGGCCTGGAACGAGCCGCCCTCCTGCTCGGCGCCGCCGCCCGCCCGGCGATCGTCGCCGGGGACGGCGTGGGCCGCGAGGACGCCCTGCCCGCACTCGTGCGCACCGCGGAGGCGTGCGGGGCCGTGGTCCACCACCAGCCGATGGCCGACTGCCTGAACTTCCCGACCACGCACCCCCTTCACGCCGGAGTGCTGCCGCCCCGGCACGACGCCATCCGCGCCGCGCTCGCCGCGTACGACACCGTCCTGATCGTCGGAGCGCACGCCTTCACGCCCCACCACTACAGCCCCGGCCCCGCCCTGCCCCCCGGCCTCACGGTCGTCCAGCTCGACTCCGACGCGCACGAGATCGGCCGCAACTTCCCCGCCACGACCGGGCTGGTCGGCGCACTCGCGCCCTCCCTGCACCGCCTCGCCGAACTCCTGCGCGACCAAGTCCCCGCCCACACCGCGAAGGCCCGCACCCTGCGCGCCGGCGACCGCCACACCGCCGAACGCGAGCGCGCCGAGACCGCCGCCCGCGCCGCCTACTCCCCGGCCCCCCTCGCCCCCTGGGCCGCCGCCCACGCCGTGGCCCGCGGGCTCCCCGCCGACGCCGTGGTCGTCGAAGAGGCCATCACCGTAGGCCTGTTGCTCCGCCGCCTCGTTCGCCTCGAACGCCCCGGCAGCTACACCCACACCGTCGGCGGGGGCCTCGGCTGGGGCATCGGCGCCGCCGTCGGCCGCGCCCTCGCCGAGCCCGGCCGCCCGGTCGTCGCCGTCCTGGGCGACGGCTGCACCCTGTTCGGCCTCCAGGGCCTGTGGTCAGCCGCCCGCCAACCCGCCCCCGTCCTCTTCGTCGTGATGAACAACGGCGCCTACCGCACCCTCCAGGACACCTACGAGGCCATGGGCAACCAGGGAACCTGCCCCGGCACCGAACTCGGCCCCCTGGACTTCACCCGGGCGGCCGGCTTCTTCGGGGTGGACGCGGTACGCGCGCAGAGCGCGGACCACTTGCGCGAACTGGTCGCGGGGGCGGGCGCGTTGACCCGCCCGCTGCTGGTGGACGTACCGCTGCGGGAATGAACGATCCATTCCGTACGACGTCGACTCCGTGCGACGTCGACCTGCGGCGCGGATTCACGGTGCCGCACGCCTTGTCACCCGGCCGCGTCGGCCACCACCATCGGTCCATGACGGACGGTCAGATTCCGAAGTCCGTGCTCGCGCGCGGGGCTTTGCTGCTGCGTGTCTGCGCCGAGGCCGACGTCGCTCTCAGCCTCGCCGAGCTTGCCCTGCGCACGGGGCTGCCGAAGCCGACCGCGCACCGGCTGGTCGGTGAGCTGGTGCGGCTCGGGCTGGTCGAGCGGACCGCGGAGGGTGGCTACCGGATCGGCCTCGGACTGTTCGTGCTGGGGCAGTCCGCGCCGACCGTGCGCGAACTGCGGGACGCGGCGCTGCCGTACCTCGGCGACCTGCACGAGGCGACACACGAGAACGTGCACCTGGCTGTCCCCGACGGCACCGACACACTGTTCCTGGAGAAAGTCACCGGCCACCGCGCCACCCCGATCGTCTCCCGCACCGGCGGCCGCCTGCCCGCGCACTGCACGGCCACCGGCAAGGTCTTCCTCGCCGAGGACCCGTCCCCGCCCCGCCGCACCCTGCCCCGCCTCACCCCGCGCACCCTGGTCCTCCCCGGCCAGCTCGCCCGCGACCTCGCCCTGACCCGGGCCCGCGGCTACGGCGTGAACCTGGAGGAGGCCGAGGTCGGCGTCTCCGCCGTCGCGGCCCCGATCTACGCCCGGGACCACGGCCCCCGCCCGATCGCCGCGATCTCGGTCACAGGCGGCACCCGCCGACTGGACGTGGACCGCGTGGGCGCGAGGGTGTGCGCGGCGGCAAGAGCACTGACCCGCAAACTGTCGGCGTGACCTGCGCCGCAGGGCACCGCCGCGACGGCCGCCGCGCACACCCTCGCGCCCACGATGCGGTGCGTTTCAGCCCGTACGCCGACGTCGACACCCCGCCGATCCCCCGACCGCGTGCGGCAGCCAGGTGGTTTCAGCGAGTGGAATGTGCCCTTGCCGAGTGACTGACGGGTCATCACACTCGGCGCATGGAGACGCGTACCGCCCTGGTGACCGGTGCGGCACAGGGGCTCGGGCAGGAGTTCGTCGTCGCGCTCGCCGGGCGTGGGTACCGGGTGGCCGGACTGGATCTGTTTCCGCAGCCGGAGACCGCGGGCAGGGTGCTCGACTACCTGGAGCTGGTCGGTGACGTCACCGACGAGGAGCAGGTGAGGGCGGGGCTGGAGCGGGTGATCGACCAGTTCGGCACGGTGCACGTCGTCGTCAACAACGCCGGCGTCCACCCCGCGAAACCCTTCGAGGAGACGACCGCCGAGGACTGGCGCCGCGTCATGCGCGTCAACCTGGAGGCCCCGTTCCTGGTCACCCGGGCCGCGCTGCCGTACCTGAAGGCCGCCGGATGGGGCCGGATCGTCAACATCGTCTCCGCCGCCGTCTTCACCGCGCCGCCCACGATGGTCCCGTATGTCGCCTCGAAGGCCGGTCTGATCGGCTTCACCCGGGCACTCGCGTCCGCCCTCGCCCCGTACGACATCACCGTCAACGCGATCGCGCCCACCATGGTCCGCACCGCCACCGCCGAGCGCACGGTCGGCGCCGCCGGCGGCTTCGACGAGGTCCGCTCCGGCCAGGTCGTCAAGCGCACCCAGCAGCCGTCCGACCTGGTCTCCACTCTCCTCTACGTGGTCGACGAGGGCAGCGGCTTCCTCACCGGCCAGACCCTCAACGTGTCAGGAGGATCGGCCTTCCTCTGACGCCGCGAGCCACTGGTGCACCTCGTCCCGGAGCGACCGCTGGAACGTCGTCAGCAGCGCCTGCACGACGATGGGCTGCATGTGCGCCGACAGCGACTTCACGTCCTCCTCGGCCCGCTCGGCCACCTCGCCCCTGAACAGCTGCGACAACTCGTGCGCGGCGGCCCGCGAGTGCGCGACGAGCACCTTCCGCGCCGCCAGGATCGCCTCCTGCGACAGCGGTACGTCGAGCAGCTGCACGGCGAGCCGCAGCAGCCCCGCGTCGACGCGGTACCCGTCCGCGTCCTCCGTGTCCTCCGCGTCCTCCGCGTCCTCCGCGTCCTCGGCGTTCGGCCGCACCACGCCCATCGCGGTGAGCCGTTCCACGTCGTCCGCGCCCAGCGGCCGCCCTGCCCGCCGCCGGAGCTCCTCCGCGGACACCGTCTCCACCGTGTCCGGCGCCCAGGAGGCCACCACGGCCCGGTGGATGGCCAGGTCGCGATGGCTGAGGTCCGGCGGCAGCTGCTCCATGTAGCGCTCGATCGCCGCCAGCGTCATGCCCTGGTGCTGGAGCTCCTCGATCAGCGCGAGCCGCGCCACGTGCTGCTGCCCGTAGTGCCCCACCCGTCGAGGCCCGATCACCGGCGGCGGGAGCAGCCCCTTCGTGCCGTAGAACCGGACCGTGCGGACCGTGATGCCGGCCCGCGCGGCCAGTTCGTCGATCGTGAGCGTCGGCTCGCCCGTGTCGCTGCCGGTGCCGCTGGCCGTGTCGGTCGTCATGTGCAGCAGTATCGCTGTCACACCAGTACTGCGAAACCTCGTACGAGGTGCCCGTGGGGCCTGTGAGAAGAGCCGCTGTGTGATCCGCGCCTTCCACCGAGGGAGCCGGCCGAGTACGTCCGGACACCTGGTCTTCGTCCGCCGGGCGAAGGCGGGCCTGCTCTCCCGCCCGGCCTTCCGCCTCCCCGGCAGCCCGGTCACCGAGATCAGCACGATCGCCTTCCTTCTCGCCGTCCTCGGCCTGATGTGGAACGACGCCGAGGTCGGCCGCAGGACCCTCCTCCTCATTCCGGTGATCGCCGCGATGCTGGTGGCCAGCTGGTTCGCCGTGCGCCGCCGCGTGGGGCGCGACGAGGACCGGGAGCTGACCGAGTTCGCGAAGTAATCAGGAGCCGTTGTCAGTGGCGGGTCGTACGGTGGCGTCATGTCGGAGATCATCTACATCCGGGGGGACGCCACCGCGCCGTCGGTGAAGGGCGTCAAGGTGATCGCCCATGTCTGCAACGACATCGGGGGCTGGGGGAAGGGCTTCGTGCTGGCGATATCGCGCCGCTGGCCGGAGCCGGAGGCGTCGTACCGCGCATGGCACCGCGAGCGCGCGTCGAACGACTTCGGCCTGGGCGCGGTCCGGTTCGTCCAGGTCGAGAAGTACGTGTGGGTGGCCAACATGATCGGCCAGCGCGGCACCAGGACCGGCAGCAAGGGCGTCCCGGTCCGCTACGAAGCGATCGACACGGCCCTCACCAGGCTCGCCGACAAGGCCCTGGAGCTGGGTGCCTCCGTCCACATGCCCCGGATAGGGTGCGGTCGGGCCGGTGGCAAGTGGTCCCGCGTCGAGCCGCTGATCGTGCAGCGGCTGGTGCGGCGGGGCATCGGCGTCACGGTGTACGACCATGGGGAGGGCCAGAGTTGAGCCGCGAGATCGACGTCCTCGTGCTGGGCGGCGCCGGCGTGGACACCATCGTGTACGTGCCGCGGTTGCCGCTCCCGTACGCCGACAGCTACATGATCGAGCAGGGCATCCGCACCCGCGCCGGCCAGACCGGCGACTTCGTGGCGCTGGGCCTCGCCGCCCTCGGCCTCCGCGTCCACCACCTCGACCTGCTCGGCGACGACCCGGAGGGCGACCTGGTGCGCGCCCTGCACGAGGAGAAGGGCATCGCGCTCACGGCGATCCCCCAGCCCGCCGGGACGAAGCGCGCCGTGAACCTCGTGGGCCCCGACGGCAGACGGCTCTCCCTGTACGACGTGAGCCGCTCCCACCCCGACGACCGCTTCCCGGAGACGACGGTCCGCACCCTGGCCGGGGCGAGCCGGCACGTCCACGTCGCCATCACCCAGCCCGCCGCCCACGCGCTGCCGCTGCTGCGGGAGTCGGGCACCACCGTCTCCACCGACCTGCACGACTGGGACGGCGAGAACCCGTACCACGAACCGTTCGCGTACGAGGCGGACGTGGTCTTCCTGTCCACGACCGCACTCCCGAACCCCGAGCGCACGATGCGCCGCATCACCGAACGGGGCAGGGCCGAGGTCGTCGTCGCCACGGCGGGCGCGAAGGGCGCCTACCTGCTGACCGACGACGAACTGACCCACATCCCGCCGGCGGCGCCGCCCGCACCGGTGGTGGACACCAACGGTGCGGGCGACGCCTTCGCGGCGGCCTTCCTCTACGGCTGGCTGAACCGCGAAACCCCTGAGCGCGCCGCGCTCTACGGCACGATCGCAGGCGCCCACGCCTGCACGGTCCCTGCCACGGAGGCGGAGTCGATGTCCCGCGAGGAGCTCCTGGCGGTCAGCGCACGTCGTTCGTAGCCTCGATCTTCTTCCACGACTTCGGCTGGACCGGCGCAACCGCCGCCGCCTTCACCGCCGCCGCCTTCACCGCGGCCGCCGCCGGCTTGCTCGGCTGGAACAGCCACGCGTCGAACAGCGAGCCGAGCGACTTGCCCGAGACCTGTTCGGCGTACGCCTCGAAGTCGGCCACCGAGGCGTTCCCGTAGGCGTGCTCCCGCGGCCACCCCTTCAGGATGGCGAAGAAGGTGTCGTCACCGACCGCGTTCCGCAGGGCCTGCACGGCCAGCGCCCCCCGGTCGTACACCGCGATGTCGAACTGGTTGTCCGGGCCCGGATCCCCGGGCTCGACCGTCCAGAACGCGTCGTCGGCCGGGTGCGAGGCGTACACGTAGTCGGCGAGCTCCTGTGCCGTCCCCTCGCCCTCGTGCTCGGACCACAGCCACTGCGCGTACCGGGCGAAGCCCTCGTTGATCCAGATGTCCTTCCAGCCCTTGAGGGAGACGGAGTCCCCGTACCACTGGTGCGCCAACTCGTGCACGACGACCGAGGTGTTGGCCCCGTTCGCGAACTGCCGCGGGCTGTAGTAGACCCGCGTCTGCGTCTCCAGCGCGTACCCGGTGGTCGTGTTCGGCACGTACCCGCCCGCCGAAGCGAACGGATACGGCCCGAAGTAGCCGCTCAGCCAGTCGACCAGCTCCCCGGTCCGCTCGACGCTCGCCCGCGCCGCCCCGTCGTTGTCCCCGAGGTCCTTGCTGTAGGCGTTGACGATCGGCACCCCGCCCTCGGAGGTACTGGTCGTGATGTCGAACTTCCCGACCGCCAGCGTGGCCAGGTACGTGGCCTGCGGCTTGTTCTCCCGCCAGTTGTAGCGGGTCCAGCCCAGCCGTGAACTCGTCGACTGGAGCAGCCCGTTGGAGATGACCTGGGTGCCGTCCGGCACGGCGACGGACACGTCGTACGTCGCCTTGTCCAGCGGATGGTCGTTGCTCGGGAACCACCACCACGCCGCCTCGGGCTCGTCCGCGGCGACGGCCCCGTCCGGCGTCCGGTGCCAGGCGTTGAAGCCGTACGCGCTCTTCGAGGACGGCACCCCGCTGTACCGCACGACCACGGTGACCGCGGTCCCCTTGGCCAGCGGCGTCTTCGGCGTCACCACCAGCTCGTGCTGCCCCGAGCTCGCGAAGGAGGCCTTGACGCCATTGACCCGCACCTCGCTGACGTCCAGCAGGAAGTCCAGGTCGAAGCTCGACAGGTCCTGCGTGGTCCTCGCCAGGATCGTCGCCGTACCCGCCAGCTCGTCGGTCGAGGGCTGGTACTGAAGACGCAGGTCGTAGTGGGAGACGTCGTATCCGCCGTTGCCGTAGGCCGGGTAGTAGGGGTCGCCGATACCTGGCGCGCCGGGGGAGAAGCTCGCGGCCGAGGCCGGGATCGCCAGCATCAGGGAGGCCGCGGCGAGTGCGCCCGGGGCGATGAGTCTGCGATGCACGAAAGGCTCCAAGTGGTGGGGGCACGAAGTCTGTTCGGAGCCTATTGAGTCCCTGTGCGCGCAGGCCTGTCCATGGCCCCACCTGTCACACGATCGCCATTCGGCCGTATCACTCCTCCTGGCCCTTCCTACTCCCCCTTTCTGTACGGGAGTTGACCGTTGTAACGTCCGCGCATGCCGATACGCATGCGCTTCACGACCTGGAGACCGCTCGCGACGGCGGCGATCGCCGTCCTCCTGGCGGCCTTCATCGCCCCGGCGGCGGCCCACGCGACCCCGCGCGAGAGCCAACCCGTCTACTCCTACGCCGATGCCATCCGCGAGGCCGTGTGGGTGGACACCGGACTCGACGGGGACGGCGACGGGAAGACCGACCGCGTCGCCGTCGACATCGTCCGCCCGCGCGAACCCGCCCAGCAGGGCCGCAAGGTGCCCGTCATCATGGACGCCAGCCCCTACTACTCCTGCTGCGGCCGCGGCAACGAGAGCCAGAAGAAGACGTACGACGCGGCGGGCAACGTCGTCCAGATGCCGCTCTTCTACGACAACTACTTCGTGCCCCGCGGCTACGCCTTCGTCGGCGTCGACCTCGCCGGCACCAACCGCTCCGACGGTTGCGTGGACGTCGGCGGCCGCTCCGACATCCAGTCCGCGAAGGCCGTCGTCGACTGGCTGAACGGCCGCGCCAAGGCGTACACCACCCGCACCGGCACGACGACCGCCAAGGCCGGCTGGACCAACGGCACAACGGGCATGATCGGCAAGAGCTGGGACGCCACCATCGCCAACGGCGTCGCCGCCACCGGCGTCAAGGGCCTCAAGACCATCGTCCCGATCAGCGGCATCTCCTCCTGGTACGACTACTACTTCCAGCAGGGCGCCCCGCTCTACGACTCCGGCCCCGACTGGCTCTCCGACTACGTCGACAGCCCCGACGCCCGGGCCAAGTGCGCCGCCGTACAGCAGAAGATCGTCGACGGCGCCCCGCGCACCGGTGACTGGACGCCGTTCTGGACCGAGCGCGACTACGTCAAGGACGCGAGCAAGGTGAAGGCGAGCGTCTTCCTGGTCCACGGCATGCAGGACCTCAACGTCCGCACCAAGCACTTCGGCCAGTGGTGGGACGCCCTCGCCAAGAACGGCGTCGAGCGCAAGATCTGGCTCTCCCAGACCGGCCACGTCGACCCCTTCGACTTCCGCCGCGCCACCTGGGTGGACACCCTGCACCGCTGGTTCGACCACGAACTCCTCGGCTACGACAACGGCATCGACCGCGAGCCGATGGCCGACATCGAACGCCACCCCGACCAGTGGGTCACCTCCAAGGTCTGGCCGCCGGCCGGCACGACCACCACGACCCTGCGCCCGGCCACCGGCACCCAGGCGGGCGTCGGCACCCTCGGCCTCTCCAAGCACAAGGGCAGCGAGACCTTCACCGACGACCCGACGCGGAGCGAGACCGACTGGGCCGCGCAGATCGACACGTCGACCCCCGACAAGGCGGGCTTCGTGACGAAACCCCTCACCCACGGCCTGCGCCTGTCCGGCTCGTCCAAGGTGACGATCACCGCGACCCCAACCACCCCGACGGCCCACCTCTCCGCCGTCCTGGTCGACCTCGGCCCCGACACCATCCGGGACTACGCCGACGCCGCCGAGGGCATCACCACCCTCACCGACCGCAGCTGCTGGGGCGCGAGCACCGCGGGCGACAGCGCCTGCTTCAAGAACACGCAGGCCAAGAAGGCGGACGTCGACTACACGGTGTTCAGCCGCGGCTGGGCCGACCTCGGCAACTACGCCTCCGACCTCAAGGGCGTCCCGCTCACCCCGGGCAAGGCGTACACCATCACCGTGGACCTCGCGGCCACCGACCACGTCGTCCCGGCCGGCCACCGCCTCGCCCTGATCGTCGCGGGCACCGACAAGGACCTCATCGACCCGCCGGCCGACAAGCCGACCCTCACCCTGGACCTGTCCCGCACCTCGGCCCGCGTCCCGCTGGTCGGCGGCGCGGCGGCCTTCGCCCGCGCCACTTCCAGTACGACGGCCACGGCTCCCTCCGCCGCCACCCTGGACGGCGTGCGCTCACCGGGCTCCGCCCACCGAGTCCCCTAGGGAGGCCGACCGGCGTCAGGAGGAGGCGGCCAGCCCGGCCGCCTCCTCCGCGCATCCCCACGCCACCGTCACACCCGCCCCGCCGTGCCCGTAGTTGTGCACCAACACCCGCCCGTCCGGCAGCGGTTCACGCTCCAGCCGCACCGCGTCCCGCGCCGGCCGCAGCCCCACCCGGTGCTCCAGCACCCGCGCCCCGGCGATCTCGGGCCGCAGCGCCGCACACCGCCGTACGATCGCCTCGGCCACCGCCGGATCCGGCTCCAGTGACCAGTCGTCCTCGACCGCCGTGCCGCCCAGGATCAACCGTCCCGGCTGCGGGAAGAAGTACGCCATCTCCCCGTCGGCGCCGGTGGAGGTGAGCCAGGTGCGCACGCCCGGGTTCTGCACGACCACGAGCTGCCCCCGCACGGGACGTACGGCAGGATCCGGCACGAGCGCGCGGGCCGCCAGTCCGGTGCAGTTGACCACCACCGGCGCGGCCACCTCGGCGAAGTCGGTCACCGTACGCTCCTCGACCACCCCGCCCGCCGCCAGCAACCGCTCCCGCAGCCACGGCAGATGAGCCGCCATGTCGATCAGCGGCAGCCGCGCCCACATCCCGCTCCCGGCGTACTCCTCGGCCGTCGACGCCCGCAGCCCCGGCACCCGGGCGGCCGCCCACTCCTCGGCCCGGTCCGGATCCGCCTCGCCCAGTACCCCTTCGACCATGCGTACGCCGGTCACCTCGGGCCGCGCCGCCAACTCCTCGTACACGTCCAGCGACCTGAGCGCCCACGCCCTCGCCCGCGCCGCCGGCTCGATCCGGTACGGCCACCACAGCGCGCCGGCAACCGCCGAGGTGGTCCGCTCGACGGGATCCCGCGTCCACACCCGCACCCGTACGCCGCGCTCGGCGAGGACGACGGCGGTCGTGAGGCCGATGACCCCGCCGCCGACCACGATGACATCGTTGTTCGATCCGCTCTCCACGCCCGGACCGTAGCGGAATGTCCCATGCCGTGCGCAGACCGCGTCCGGTCTGGGGATACTCACAGCATGTCTGCCGAGTACGCGACCTTCGGCCTGGCACCGGCGATGCGTGCCGGTGGCGTCCTCGCCAACGGTGACTACCAGGTGCACCGGGAATTCGTGGACTTCATCGTCGACGGGCGACCGCTGCTGTTCCAGCTCTCCGACCTCGACGCCGTCTCGCCGCTGGCCTCGGACGTCCCGCCGGCGATCTTCACCGAGCAGGTCCGCAGCCTCCTGCTGGAGGCGGAGCCCCCGCTTCCCGACGGCCGTTACGTCATCTACGGCTGCCCCGAGTGCGCCGACCTCGCGTGCGGCGCCGTCACCGCGGTCATCGAGCGGGACGGCGACGACTACATCTGGCGCGACTTCGCCTGGCAGACGGAGGAGCAGGCCGACCTCGAACTCAACGGCTACCACGGCATAGGGCCGTTCCGCTTCCACGGCACCGAGTACCGCGACGCGCTGGCCGCGCTCCTCGACGGCGAGTCCCGGTCGCCGCGCCGCCGGGTTCTGCTCATCGGCGCGCGGGTCGCCCTGCTCGCGAAGCTCGCCGCCGCCCTGCGCACGATCGGCATCGGCGCGGACATCGCCCACGACGCGGAGGGCGTTCCCGCGGACGAGCTGGCCGCCTACGGCGCGGTCGCCTTCGGCCGCGCGATCACGCAGGAGCAACGTGCCGCCGTGCGCCGCGCCTTCGAGCAGGCCGGGCTCGATGTCGCCTATGTCGAGGGGCTGGCGCCGATAGTTCCCCTGCTTGTCGCGCAGATCGAACACGCCCTGGACCGCAGCCCGATGGAGCAGCGGCGGCTCACAGGCTTGGTGGCCGCGGACGGGGAGGCGGGGGTGGAGGTGACGTCGCCGTGCCGGGTGCGGCTCACGGCGTACCGCCTGGACCGGCTGTACCGGACCCATGCCAACGAGGTCTTCGACGGCGTGCTCGAACCGGGTCGTCATCGCATCGCCCTGGACGCGAAGGCGGTGAAGGGGGAGTCCTTCGTGGTCGCGCGGACCTCGGGGAGCGTGCTGGTGGAGGCGATGGCACGGTAGCGCCCCGGTCCGCCCCGCCCATTAGGATCGCCCTCTGTGAGCGCAACCCTCG
Source organism: Streptomyces cylindrosporus (assembly GCF_022698165.1). Classification (GTDB taxonomy): domain Bacteria; phylum Actinomycetota; class Actinomycetes; order Streptomycetales; family Streptomycetaceae; genus Streptomyces; species Streptomyces cylindrosporus. The sequence continues at coordinate 393,250 of NZ_JALDAY010000002.1, read as the reverse complement.
TCGCCAAGAACCTCGCCGCCGGACATGGCGACCGTTCCCTCTTCTCCGGGCTCGATCTCGTCGTCGCGCCCGGGGACGTGATCGGGCTGGTCGGTGCCAACGGTGCCGGCAAGTCCACGCTGCTCAGGATGCTCGCGGGGCTGCTCGCGCCGGAGCAGGGGGAGCTCAGGCTCTCGCCGCCCACGGCGACCGTCGGGCATCTCCCGCAGGAGCCGGACCGGCGGCCCGGGGAGACGGTGCGGGCCTTTCTCGCCCGCCGTACCGGTGTCGCCGAGGCGCAGCGGGTGATGGACGAGGCCACGCAGGCCCTGGTGGACGGCGCGCCCGGTGCCGACGACGCGTATGCGACGAGCCTGGAGCGGTGGCTCGGTCTCGGCGGCGCCGACCTGGAGGAACGGGCGGAGGAGGTCGCCGACTCGCTCGGCCTCGCCGTCGACCTGGACCAGCCCATGACGTCCCTCTCCGGCGGCCAGGCGGCCCGCGCCGGCCTCGCCTCCCTCCTCCTGTCCCGCTACGACGTCTTCCTCCTCGACGAGCCCACCAACGACCTCGACCTGGACGGCCTCGAACGCCTCGAACGGTTCGTGAAGAGCCTCCGGGCCGGCACCGTCGTCGTCAGCCACGACCGCGAGTTCCTCACCCGCACGGTCACCAAGGTCCTGGAACTCGACCTCGCCCAGCGGCAGATCAACCTCTACGGCGGCGGCTACGAGGCGTACCTGGAGGAGCGGGAGGTCGCCCGCCGGCACGCGCGGGACGACTACGAGGAGTACGCCGACAAGAAGGCGGCCCTCCAGGACCGCGCCCAGATGCAGCGCTCCTGGATGGACAAGGGCGTCAAGAACGCGCGCCGCAAGGCGAACAACGACAACGACAAGATCGGCCGCAAGTTCCGCAGCGAGGCCAGCGAGAAGCAGGCCGCCAAGGCCCGCCAGACCCAGCGCATGATCGAGCGCCTGGAGGCCGTCGAGGAGCCCCGCAAGGAGTGGGAGCTGCGCATGGAGATCGCGTCGGCCCCGCGCTCGGGCGCCGTGGTCGCCATCCTGCGGGACGCCGAGGTACGGCGCGGGGACTTCACGTTCGGCCCGGTCTCCCTGCAGATCGACTGGGCGGACCGGGTCGCGGTGACGGGCGCGAACGGCGCGGGCAAGTCCACACTGCTCGGCGCGCTCCTGGGCCGCATCCCCCTGGACGCGGGCCACGCGGCGCTGGGTTCCGGCGTCCTGGTCGGAGAGGTCGACCAGGCCCGCAAGCTGTTCCACGGCACGGAGTCCCTGCTGGACGCGTTCTGCGCCGCCGTACCCGACACCGAACCGGTCGAAGTGCGCACCCTGCTGGCCAAGTTCGGCCTCAAGTCGGAACACGTGCTGCGCCCCGCGACCAGCCTGTCACCGGGCGAGCGCACGCGAGCGGCCCTGGCCCTTCTCCAGGGGCGCGGCGTCAACCTCCTGGTCCTCGACGAGCCGACCAACCACCTCGACCTGCCGGCCATCGAACAGCTGGAGTCCGCCCTCGACGCCTACGAGGGCACCCTCCTCCTGGTCACCCACGACCGCCGCATGCTGGACGCGGTCCACGTGACCCGCCGCCTGGAGGTCGCGGCGGGCAAGGTCACCGAACGCTAGCGGCTCGACCAGGGAGAGACGATGGGTACATCGCCGAGACGTCCGGCCGTGAAGATCAAGCACGAGCAGGACGTGGTCGCGCGCATGCGCGGCACCCAGGACCGGATCGCGGACGCGATCACCGCGTTCGCCGGCACCATGACGTTCGTGTACCTCCACGCCCTGTGGTTCGCGGTGTGGATCGTGTGCAACGAGGGCGTGTTCGGCAAGGGCGCGATCTGGGACCCGTACCCGTTCGGCCTGCTCACCATGATCGTCAGTCTGGAGGCGATCTTCCTCTCCACCTTCGTCATGGTGAGCCAGAACCGCCAGGCGGCCCGTGAGAACGTCCGAGCCGACCTGGACTTCGAGACCAACGTCCGCTCGGAGGTCTGGGCGGTCCACATGGGCCGGGCGCTGGGGGTGGACCCGGTGGAGGTCGAACACCGGGTCCAGGAACTACTGAAGGAGAACCGAGCCCGCATGAACGAGGGCCACTGATCCTCAGCGCCCCTTGTTCTTCTGATCCAGCAGCCCGGCCTTGCGCAGAGCATCCGCCATCGCGCTGTTCGCAGGCGGCGGCGCCTGACGGGACCCGCCTCCCTGACCGCCTCGCCCACCCTGCCGCTGCTGTTGCCGCTGCTGAGGCGGACGCCCACCCCGCTGCGGTCGCCGCTCACCGCCGGAGGCCGTCGCCTCGTCGTCCAGCCGCAGCGTGAGCGAGATCCGCTTGCGCGGAATGTCGACGTCCAGCACCTTCACCTTGACGATGTCCCCGGGCTTCACCACATCCCGGGGATCCTTCACGAACGTCTTCGACAGCGCCGACACATGCGCGAGCCCGTCCTGGTGGACACCCACGTCGATGAACGCCCCGAACGCCGCCACATTGGTGACGACACCCTCCAGCACCATCCCCGGCGCCAGGTCGGAGATCTTCTCGACGCCCTCCTTGAAGGTCGCCGTCTTGAAGGCCGGACGCGGGTCACGCCCCGGCTTCTCCAGCTCCTTCAGAATGTCCGTCACGGTCGGCAGACCGAACGTCTCGTCCACGAAGTCCTGCGGCCGCAGCGAGCGCAGCACACCCGTGTTCCCGACCAGCGACGCCACTTCCTGCCCGGACGTCTTCACCATCCGCCGGACGACCGGGTACGCCTCCGGGTGCACGCTGGACGCGTCCAGCGGGTCGTCGCCGCCGCGGATCCGCAGGAAGCCCGCGCACTGCTCGTACGCCTTCGGGCCGAGCCGTGCCACGTCCTTCAGCTGGCCGCGGGACTTGAAGGGACCGTTGGCGTCCCGGTGCGCCACGATGTTCTCGGCGAGACCCGAGGTGATGCCGGACACGCGCGCGAGGAGCGGGGCCGACGCCGTGTTGACGTCCACGCCCACGCCGTTCACACAGTCCTCCACCACCGCGTCCAGCGAACGCGACAGCTTCACCTCGGACAGGTCGTGCTGGTACTGGCCGACGCCGATCGACTTGGGGTCGATCTTCACCAGCTCGGCCAGGGGGTCCTGGAGGCGCCGGGCGATGGAGACGGCGCCGCGCAGCGACACGTCCATGTCGGGCAGCTCCTGCGAGGCGAACGCGGAGGCCGAGTACACGGACGCGCCGGCCTCGGACACCATCACCTTGGTGAGCTTCAACTCCGGGTGCTTGGTGATGAGTTCACCGGCGAGCTTGTCGGTCTCACGAGACGCCGTGCCGTTGCCGATCGCGATCAGCTCGACCGCGTGCTCCTTGGCGAGGCGGGCCAGCTTGGCGATCGCCTCGTCCCACTTGTTGGCGGGCACGTGCGGGTAGATGACGTCGGTGGCGACCACCTTGCCGGTCGCGTCGACGACGGCGACCTTCACGCCCGTACGGAACCCGGGGTCCAGGCCCAGCGTCGCGCGCGTGCCCGCCGGGGCGGCGAGCAGCAGGTCGCGGAGGTTGGCGGCGAAGACCTGGACGGCCTCGTCCTCGGCGGCCGTACGCAGCCGCAGGCGCAGGTCGATGCCGAGGTGCACCAGGATGCGGGTGCGCCAGGCCCAGCGGACCGTGTCCTTCAGCCACTTGTCGGCGAGGCGCCCTCGGTCGGCGATGCCGAACCTGTGGGCGACGATCCCCTCGTACGACGAAGGCCCCTCGGTCGGCTCCTCCGGCTCCAGGACGAGGTCGAGGACCTCCTCCTTCTCGCCCCGGAGCATCGCGAGGACGCGGTGCGAGGGCAGCGCGGTGAACGGCTCGGCGAAGTCGAAGTAGTCGGCGAACTTGGCGCCCGCCTCCTCCTTGCCCTCCCGCACCTTGGCCGCCAGCCGCCCGCGCACCCACATGCGCTCGCGCAGCTCGCCGATCAGGTCGGCGTCCTCGGAGAACCGCTCGGTGAGGATCGCCCGCGCCCCGTCCAGCGCGGCCTGCGGGTCGGCGACGCCCTTGTCGGCGTCGACGAACGCGGCGGCCGCGGCGAGCGGGTCCACGGTCGGATCGCCCAGCAGCCCCTCGGCGAGCGGCTCCAGGCCCGCCTCGCGCGCGATCTGCGCCTTGGTGCGCCGCTTCGGCTTGAAGGGGAGGTAGATGTCCTCCAGCCGGGCCTTGGTCTCGGCGCCCCGGATCTGCGCCTCCAGCTCCTCGGTGAGCTTGCCCTGCTCGCGCACCGAGTCGAGGATCGCGGTCCGCCGCTCCTCCAGCTCCCGCAGATACCGCAGCCGCTCCTCGATCGTGCGCAGCTGCGCGTCGTCGAGCATCTCGGTCGCTTCCTTGCGGTAGCGGGCGATGAAGGGCACCGTCGAACCGCCGTCGAGCAGCTCCACGGCGGCCTTGACCTGCCGCTCCCGTACGCCGAGCTCCGCGGCGATCCTGCCTTCGACGGAGCTTACGAGGGGTGTCGTCACGATGCCGTACCGCCTTCTCACTGAGGTTGCGCGGCAATTGTGGCAGGTGGCACCGACAACCGTGGATCAGGGCGGCAACGGGCGGCCCGGGGCGGCGGAATCAGGCCCTTCGGCCGCGTGTGGAGGCCGAGGCTCCGCCGAAGAGGCGGGCCAGTGCCCGGAAGGGCAGCGTCACGACGGTGGCGATGGCGCCACCGATCTGCCGCAGCACGTCTGCTATCGCTCGGAACACGAACTTCCCCTTTCCTCTCCCGCCCAGGACGGCCGGGAGAGGCCCGGGTACCCGGAATTCCTCAGCGCTTACCGATGAGATCCGCCGGGAACGCCCCCGCCGCCAGCGCCGCACCCGCGAACGCCCGCCCCAGCTCCGTCAGCCGCGCGACGCCCTCCGCACCCAGATGCTCGTACGGCGCCCGGTCGAGGCGGTCCGTCTCCGCCTCGATCTCGGCCCGCAGGGCGATGCCCTGTTCGGTGAGTTCGCCCGCTGCGTCCAGCAGCCCCCGCTCCCGCAGCCGTCCGACGGCCGCGTCCCACTCCTCCTGGCTCCAACCGCGGCTGCCGAACACCCACTTCGGCGCCATGCCCTTCCCGGTCGCGGTGTGCGTCACCACGGCCTCCAGACCGTCGAGCCCCGCCGACATCAGTACGGCGAGGTGCCCGTCGCCCCGGTGCTCGCGCAGCAGCGTGGCGGCGTGGAAGTACGCCAGGTGCGGCTCCCCGGGCACCGGCAGGTCGGCGTGCGCGGCGTACAGCGGACGGGCGGAGCGCGAGCAGGCCTCGGTGGCGCGCAGTGCGAGCCCGGCCGCCTCCGCCATCTCCGCCGATGCCGCCACCTCGTCGCCGAGGAGTCGCCGCAGTGTCGCGTCGACGGCACGCGCGCGTGCCGCGAGCACGTCCTGGGGCGCGGCGGCCGACCACACGGCGGGCACGTGCCGGGCCACCAGCTCGTACTTGTAGTTGTAGAAGGCCGCCGTCACCGTGCCCGCTCCCACCGGCCCCATCGCGGCCGCCCGTACGGCGAAGTTGACGGCCCTGGGGTGCGTGATGCCGATCGCGGCCATCTCGGTGCCGAGGTCGGGCGAGAAGTACAGCGTCGCGTGCAGGGAGTTGAGCCCGTTGTGGCACCTGCGGCCGGCGCGCGGTTCGAGGGTGGCGGTAGTCATGCCCGGCAGGTTACCGACTGGTTGGTACGGCCTCCAGGGCCAGGTCGACGGTGTCCCCGATGGCAGGAAAGGTGGGCTGCTCGTCATTGCGGCCATCGACCGGCCCGCCAAGAATCGAAGGCATGGAAACCGTCCTGGTCGTCCTCTTCGACAACGTCCAGAGCCTCGACGTCACCGGCCCGGTGGAGGTCTTCAACGGAGCCGAGCTGCACCGCCCGGGGACCTACCGGATCCGTACCGCTTCCCCGGACGGCGCCCCCGTGCGCACCTCCAGCGGCCTCACCCTGGTCCCGGACCACGCCTTCGCCGACGCCCCGCCCGCGCACACCCTGCTGGTCCCGGGCGGGGCCGGCACCCGGCGCCCCGACGAGCGCGTGGTCGCCTGGCTGCGCGAGCATGGCCCGCGGGCCGGGCGCCTGGTGTCGGTGTGCAGCGGAGCGCTCCTGCTCGCCGCGGCGGGCCTGCTCGACGGCCACCGGGCCACCAGCCACTGGTCGGTGTGCGAGAAGCTCGCCCGCGAGTACCCGGGCGTCGAGGTCGACCCGGACCCCATCTACATCCGCGACGGCCGCCTCGCCACCTCGGCCGGCGTCACCTCCGGCATCGATCTCGCGCTCGCGCTGGTCGAGGAGGACCTGGACCGCGAGGTGGCCCTGTCGGTCGCCCGCCACCTGGTCGTCTTCCTGCGCCGGCCGGGAAACCAGGCCCAGTTCAGCGCCCAGCTCGCCGCGCAGACAGCGCAGCGCGAGCCGCTGCGCGAGGTCCAGCAGTGGATCACCGAGCACCCCGGCGCGGACCTGTCGGTGGAGACCCTCGCGGCCCGCGCCCGCCTCTCGCCCCGCCACTTCGCCCGCGCCTTCCAGACCGAGACCGGCATGACCCCGGGCCGCTACGTCGACCGGGTCCGGCTCGAACACGCCCGCCGCCTGCTGGAGGACACCGCCGACGGCGTCGAGGAGATCTCCCGGGCCTGCGGCTACGGCACCCCGGAGGCGATGCGCCGCTCCTTCGTCCGCACGCTCGGCGCGGCACCGGCCGAGTACCGGCGCCGGTTCCGCCCGGCGACCACCCACTGAGCACCCGCCGACCCAAGGGGGAACCCATGCAGTTCGCGATCGTCCTCTACGACCGCTTCACCGCCCTCGACGCCGTGGGACCGTACGAGACCCTCGGCCGGCTGCCCGACTCCGAGACCGTCTTCGTCGCCGAGCACACCGGCCCGGTCCGCAACGACAGCGGCAACCTCGCACTCGTCGCCGAGAAGACGCTGGCCGAGGTGCCGCACCCGGACGTCCTGGTCGTCCCCGGCGGCCCGGGCCAGACCCAGCAGATGGAGAACGCGGCCCTCCTCGACTGGATCCGCACCGCCGACGCCACCAGCACCTGGACCACGTCCGTGTGCACCGGCTCCCTGCTGCTGGCCGCCGCCGGCCTCCTCGAAGGCCGCCGCGCGACCTCCCACTGGCTGGCCCTCGAAGAGCTGGGCAAGTACGGCGCCGAGCCGACGGGGGAGCGGGTCGTGACCGACGGGAAGTACGTCACCGCGGCAGGCGTCTCCTCCGGCATCGACATGGGGCTCGCCCTGCTGGGCAGGATCTCCGGCGACTTCGTGGCCCAGGCCGTGCAGCTGGGCATCGAGTACGACCCGCGGCCGCCCTACGACGCGGGGTCGCCGGAGAAGGCACCGGCGGACGTCACGGAGTTCATGCGCTCACGCAGCCGGTTCATCCTCGGTCACGAACAGCCCACGTGAACCGCGGCTGACGGCGCTCCAGGAACGCGGCGACGCCCTCGGCGGTGTCGCCGCTGCCGCGCGCCTGCGCCATCCAGTGGTCGTCCCGGTCGGTGCGCCCGTTCGCGAACTCCTTCGCCGCGGCCTGCGTCAGCTGCGAACGCGAGACCAGGATCCGGGTGAACTCCGCGACCCGCTTGGCGAGTTCTGCCTCCGGCAGCACCTCATCCACCAGGCCGGTACGCAGCGCCCGCTCGGCGTCGATCAACTCCCCGGAGAACAGCAGGTACTTGGCGGCGGCCGGCCCCACCAGCGACACCAACCGCCGCGTGGAGGACGCCGGATACACGATCCCGAGCTTCGCCGGCGTCACCCCGAACAGCGCCCCCTCCTCGGCGAACCGCAGATCGCAGGCCGCCGCCAGCTGCGACCCGCCGCCCACGCAGTGCCCGCGGACCGCGGCCAGCGTCGGCTTCGGAAAGGCCGCGAGCGCCTCCTCGGCCTGCACCGCGAGCCGCTGCGCCTCCTCCGGCGACCCCCGCAGCGTGGAGATGTCGGCCCCGGCGCAGAACGTCCCGCCCTCCCCGGTCAGCACCAGCGCCCGTAGGTCCGCGTCGGCCGCCAGGGTGTCGAGCAGCGGCGGCAGCGCCGCCCACATAGCGGCCGTCATGGCATTGCGCTTGGCGGGGTTGTGGACTACGACGGTGGCGACGGAGTCGGTGACGGTGTGCAGCAGCTGGGGCTCCATGGGCCGGATGCTAGCCGCATCCCGCGACCGTACGATCAAGGAGGGGGTCGTACCCGAGGAGGCCCCGCATGGCCGCACAAACGCAGGAGACAGCCAAGCTCAGCCGCGGCTTCGGCTGGCTGGCCGCGCTCGGCGTCGTCCTGGTCCTGGCCGGACTCGTCGGCCTGGTCTACACCGGCGTCGCCACGCTCACCTCGATGCTCCTGTTCGGCTGGCTGCTGCTGATCGGCGGCGCGGTGGGGCTGCTGCACGCGATCCAGGCCCGCGGCACCAACTTCTTCTGGCTCGGCGTGGTCGTCGCCGCCCTCAACATCGCGGCCGGCGTGGTCGTCATCCGCCGCCCCGAGGCCGCCGCCGAGGCCCTGACCATGTTCGCGGCACTGCTCTTCCTCACCGGTGGCGTCTTCCGGCTGGCCGGCAGCCTGGTGGTGCGCGGCCCGCAGTTCGGCTGGACCCTGCTCCAGGGCGCCTTCGACCTGCTGCTCGGCATCCTGGTGCTGGCCTCCTGGCCGAGCAGCAGCAAGTACGTCATCGGCTGCTTCTTCTCGCTCGCGCTGCTGTTCGACGGACTCGGACTGATCGCCACCGGGTACGGCGGCCGCCGTGTCGTCGGCATGGTCGCCGACGCCAAACCCGTACAACCCGAATAGTTCGCGAAGCCCACTGAAGCGGGACAAGAGCGGTCCAATGGCTGACCGTGTCATAAGAAAACGGTCACAAGCGCTCGATACCCGCTGACTTCTGTTCAGTCACCCGGAGCGGAGCGGGTCGTTACCAACACTCGACGTGTGGTGACAATCGAGCGCAAGGGTGGCGACCGGACGATGGAGAACCACGGGCGCGGGTCCGGCCCACGCCCAGAAGGGGGCCCGGACGAGCCCCTCGAACCGAGGCCCGCGGATCCACTGCCGTACGAAGGCGTCTGGCGGTTCACCGCGCCGGCCGTCGACGCCTCGGTCCCGCAGGCCCGGCACGCCGTACGGGACCTGCTGTACCGCCAGGGAGTGCCCGTCTCCGACGAACTGGTCCACGGCCTCCTGCTGATCGTCTCGGAGCTGGCCACGAACGCCGTGAAGCACGCGGCGCTCCTCTCGCCGATGCTCGCCGTCGAGGTGGCGGTGGGCGCCGAGTGGGTGCGGGTGTCCGTGGAGGACAACCACCCCTACCGCCCGACCGCGCTGGAGGCCGACCACGGCGGCGAGGGCGGCCGGGGGCTGCTGCTGGTCAGCGAGGTCACCCGGGAGGCGGGCGGGGTGTGCGACGTCGAGCACACGGCGAGCGGCGGCAAGGTGATCTGGGCCGCCCTGCCGCTCAAACCCGTGCGGGTGCTCTGAGGGGCGTCACCAGCCGGCCGACGGGCCCGTCAGCTCCCGGACCGCCGGACGGGCCGCGTCCAGCACCGTCATGAACCAGGACGAGAAGGTGTCCTTCGCGTGCCGTTCCGCCAGCTCGGCGGGGGTCACGAAGGCCGTGTCGCCGACCTCCTCCGGGTCCGGCCGCAGCGGGGACTGCACCATCCCGACGAACAGGTGGTTGTACTCCTGCTCGACCAGGCCCGAGTCCGGGTCCGGGTGGTTGTAGCGCACCGTGCCCGCCTCGGCGAGCAGCGACGGCGAGACGCCCAGTTCCTCGTACGTCCGCCGGGCCGCGGCCGCGAAGGGCGCCTCGCCGGGGTAGGGGTGGCCGCAGCAGGTGTTGGACCACACACCGGGGGAGTGGTACTTGCCCAGCGCCCGCTGCTGGAGCAGCAGCCGGCCGTGCTCGTCGAAGAGGAAGACGGAGAAGGCGCGGTGCAGCTGCCCCGGCGGCTGGTGGGCGGCGAGCTTCTCCGCGGTGCCGATCGTGACGCCGTCCTCGTCGACCAGTTCCAGCAAAATCGCGTCTGCGGTGCCGTTCGACGGACTGTGCGTCGCGGTGGCAGGTGTGATCGGCATACCCATCCTTCGCATCGGTCTTCGCGCCCCAAGTGTGCCGTACGAATCCGGCACTCCCGGCAGTTGATCGTGCCCGGCGCGGCGGGCGGGGAACCGTCCGGGGGGCGGCTGTGGGACTCAGGACGCAGCCGGGCGGCGGATCGCTGCATTCCGGCCGCGAGGCGTCCCACCTGCCTCAATGGCAGAGTTTCGCCTCGTGCTCCGCGTGCCCGCCCGGTTCCAGCTGGAAGGTGCAGTGCTCCACGTCGAAGTGGTCGCCCAGGCACTCCTGGAGCTCGTGCAGCATCTTCTCGTGGCCGATCGCACTGAGCACCTCGGAGCGCACGACCACATGCGCGGAGAGCACCGGCATGCCCGAGGTGATCGTCCAGGCGTGCAGATCGTGTACGTCCTCCACACCGTCCAACGCGAGGATGTGGGCCCGCACCTCCGCCATGTCGACGCCCTTCGGCGCCGTCTCCAGCAGGACGTCCAGGGTCTCGCGCAGCAGCTTCAAGGTGCGCGGCACGATCATCAGGCCGATCACCAGCGAGGCGATCGGGTCGGCGGCCTGCCAGCCCGTGGCGAGGATCACCAGCGCGGAGACGATCACCGTGAGCGAACCGAGCGCGTCCGCGGCCACCTCCAGGAACGCCCCGCGCACGTTCAGGCTCTCCGACTGGCCGCGCACCAGCAGCGTCAGCGAGATCATGTTCGCGACCAGACCGATCAGACCGAACACGATGGTCAGCCCGCCCTCGGTGTCGGCCGGCGTGACGAACCGCTGGATCGCCTCGTACAGGACGTAGCCGCCGACCCCGAGCAGCAGCAGACAGTTGGCGAGCGCGGCGAGGATCTCGGCGCGGGCGTACCCGAAGGTGCGGTTGCCGGTCGCGGGCCGGTTGGCGAAGTGGATGGCGAGCAGCGCCATGCCGAGTCCCAGCGCGTCGGTCGCCATGTGGGCGGCGTCCGCGATCAGCGCGAGCGAGTCCGCGAGCACACCGCCGACGATCTCGACGACCATGACGGTGAGCGTGATCGACAGCGCGACGCGCAGCCGCCCGCGGTACGCCGCGGCCGCCGTGCCGGTGGGCGGCGCATGCGAGTGGCCGTGTCCGTGATCGTGCCCAGCCCCCATGGCGGCCACCCTCCTGTGCGTCGATACGGAACAGCCCGTCCGGGATCACAGTGAACTACGGGTGGGGGGTATTGGGCAACGCGGCACTGAACACCGTTGTCATGTGCCCTGACCTGCGGAAACAAATCGCAGGTCAGGGCAGCCTAAGTTCACTGGCCGTGGTGCAGCAGCCAGCCCCGCCAGGCGGACTCGGCCATCTCCCTCACCCCGCGCCGTGCCGTCCAGCCGAGCTTCTCGGCGGCCCGCGCGGCGGAGGCGACGGCCCGGGGCGCGTCGCCGGGGCGGCGGGCCTCCACCACGGGCGTACGGCGGTCGCCGGTCACCTCGCCGATGACGGTGATCAGCTCGCGCACGGAGACTCCCTCGCCCCGGCCGATGTTGACCGTGAGGTCGCCGTCGCCGCTCTCCCGGTCGACGAGCCGCCGGGCCGCCGCCAGATGGGCCTCGGCCAGGTCGGCGACATGGATGTAGTCGCGGACGCAGGTGCCGTCCGGGGTCGGATAGTCGTCGCCGAAGATCCGCGGGGCCTCGTCGCGGGTCAGCCGGTCGAAGACCATCGGCACGATGTTGAAGACGCCGGTGTCCGCCAGCTCGGGCGTGGCGGCGCCCGCCACGTTGAAGTAGCGCAGGCACACGGTCGAGATGCCGTGCGCCCGGCCCGCCGCCCGGACCAGCCACTCGCCGGTGAGCTTGGTCTCGCCGTACGGGTTCACCGGCGCGCACGGGGTGTCCTCGGTGATCAGCTCCACGTCCGGGTTGCCGTACACGGCCGCGGAGGAGGAGAACAGGAACCTCCCGACGCCGGCCTCGGCCACCGCCTCCAGGAGGGTCGCGAGGCCGCCGACGTTCTCCCGGTAGTAGCGGGTGGGCTGTGCCACGGACTCGGCGACCTGCTTGCGGGCGGCGAGATGGACGACGCCCGTCACGCCGTACTCGGCCAGCACCCGCTTCAGCAGGGCGCCGTCGAGCGACGAACCCTCGACGAGCGGGACGTCCGAGGGCAGCCGTGCGGGGTACCCGGCCGAGAGGTCGTCCAGCGCGACGACGCGCTCCCCGGCCTCCGTCATGGCCCGCGCCACATGGGCCCCGATGTATCCCGCTCCGCCAGTGATCAGCCATGTCATGGTCGCCCACCCTATGCCGACGTTTCAGCACGTCACCCAATGTCCCGGAATGCCCGGTCCGTCAGGCGCGGTTTGTGGGCGGAGCCCCGGATCACCGATGATGATCGCGGCAAAGGCCAGTGGAGACGGCGTTGATCGGCCCGTGAACGGCCGGTGAACGCAAGCCTCCGGGCATCCGATAGCCTCTGCCGACATGCCGCCCGCCCGGAGCCTCCAAGGCGGCGCCCACACCATGCACATGACCGGCGCCAGGGCGCCGGCACCCAGGGAGTGAGTTCGGTTGTCGACCGCCATCCTCACCGGTCAGCCGGTCCCCGGATCGTCGATCGAGGGCGATCTGCGGTCCCTCGGCTTCGACGTGCGGGTCGCCGTCGACGCCGCGGACGCCGAACGGCTGGTCGCCGAGGCACCCTGCGACGGGCGCGTGGCCCTCGTCGACGCCCGCTTCGTCGGCCACCTGCACGCGCTGCGCCTCGGCCTGACCGACCCGCGCTTCCCGCTCGCCGCGATCCCCGGCGCCGTCACCGCACAGCCCGGGGGCCGGGTCGCGCTCACCCGCGCACTGGCCCGCGAGAACTCGTCCGGCGGCGGTACGGCCGTCGCGGTGGACAGCCTCGCCGACCGCGTCGTCACCGCCCTGGACGCCGAGGAGGCCGGCGTCCACCGCCCCGAGCTCGGCAGCCTCATCGCCGCCGTCCCGGCCGACCCGCAGGCCCGCAACGAGGCACGGCAGGCCGTCGCCGACGTCGACGACGAAGCCGTACGCCTGAAGTCGGCCGTGAAGTCCCGCGACGGCTTCTTCACCACCTTCTTCATCAGCCCCTACTCCCGCTACATCGCCCGCTGGTGCGCCCGCCGCGGCCTGACCCCGAACCAGGTCACCACCGCCTCGCTGCTGACCGCGCTGATCGCGGCGGCCTGCGCGGCCACCGGCACCCGCGGCGGCTTCGTCGCGGCCGGCGTCCTGCTCATCGCGTCCTTCGTACTGGACTGCACCGACGGCCAGTTGGCCCGCTACTCCCTCCAGTACTCCACGCTCGGCGCCTGGCTGGACGCCACCTTCGACCGCATCAAGGAGTACGCCTACTACGCGGGGTTGGCGCTGGGCGCGGCCCAAGGCGGCGACGACGTATGGGCGTTGGCGCTCGGCGCGATGATCCTGCAGACCTGCCGGCACGTCGTCGACTTCTCCTTCAACGAGGCGAACCACGACGCCACCGCCAACACCAGCCCCACCGCGGCCCTTTCGGACAAGCTCGACAGCGTCGGCTGGACGGTGTGGGTACGCCGGATGATCGTGCTGCCGATCGGCGAGCGCTGGGCGATGATCGCGGTCCTCACGGCGGTCACCACACCCCGGATCACCTTCTGGGTGCTGCTCGTCGGCTGCGCGTTCGCGGCGACTTACACCACTGCGGGCCGGGTGCTGCGCTCGCTGACGCGGAAGGCGCAGCGCACGGACCGGGCGGCGCAGGCGCTGGCCGACCTCGCGGACAACGGGCCGCTTTCCGAGGCCGTGGCGCGTGTCGCCCCCCGCTTCCCGGCGCCCGTGGCCGCCGCGGCCGGCGGTCTGCTGGTAGTGATCTCCGCCGCAGTCTGGGGCGGAGACTGGCCGACCGTCCTGGCCGCCGTCGGCTATGTCCTGCTGTCCGCCGTCGCCGTCTCCCGTCCCCTCAAGGGCGCCCTGGACTGGCTCGTTCCCCCCTTCTTCCGGGCCGCCGAGTACGGCACCGTCCTGGTGCTGGCAGCCAAATCAGGGGTGAACGGAGTCCTTCCCGCGGCTTTCGGCCTGGTAGCGGCTGTCGCCTACCATCACTACGACACGGTGTACCGCATCCGCGGCAACGCCGGAGCGCCCCCGGCCTGGCTGGTGCGCGCCGTCGGGGGGCACGAAGGGCGGACGCTGCTCGTCACCGTCCTGGCCGCCGCGCTCACCGCCTCGCAGTTCAAGGTCGCGCTCACGGTGCTCGCCGTGGCCGTCGCCCTGCTGGTGCTCGTCGAGAGCATCCGCTTCTGGGTGTCCGCAGGGGCGCCCGCCGTACACGATGAAGGAGAAACCGCATGATCGGCCTCGTGCTGGCGGCGGGCGCCGGGCGGCGTCTGCGCCCCTACACCGACAGCCTGCCCAAGGCGCTGGTGCCGGTGGGGCCCGCCGGTATAGAGGCTGCATCCGTCAGCGGCTCCGCCGCGGCGATCACGGTGCTCGACCTCACCCTCGGCAACTTCGCCGAGATCGGCCTGACCGAGGTCGCGATCATCGTCGGCTACCGCAAGGAGGCCGTGTACGAGCGCAAGGCGGCCCTGGAGCAGAAGTACGGCCTCAAGCTCACCCTCATCGACAACGACAAGGCCGAGGAGTGGAACAACGCCTACTCCCTGTGGTGCGGGCGTGACGCCCTCAAGGACGGTGTGATCCTCGCCAACGGCGACACCGTCCACCCGGTCTCCGTCGAGAAGACGCTGCTCGCCGCGCGCGGCGAGGGCAGGCGGATCATCCTGGCCCTGGACACGGTGAAGAACCTCGCCGACGAGGAGATGAAGGTCGTCGTCGACCCCGAGAAGGGCATGACGAAGATCACCAAGCTGATGGACCCCGCCGAGGCCACCGGCGAGTACATCGGCGTCACCCTCATCGAGGGCGACGCCGCCGCCGAGCTGGCCGACGCCCTCAAGGCCGTCTGGGAGACCGACCCGCAGCAGTTCTACGAGCACGGGTACCAGGAACTGGTGAACCGAGGCTTCCGGATCGATGTGGCGCCGATCGGCGACGTCAAGTGGGTCGAGATCGACAACCACGACGATCTCGCCCGCGGACGGGAGATCGCGTGCCAGTACTGACGAGGCTGATTCCGTCCCCGGTCGTCGTGGACATCCGCCCGGGTGCCCTCGACGACTTGGCCTGCGTGCTCGCCGACGAGCGGATCTCGCAGTCCGGCAGGCTCGCCATCGCCGTCAGCGGCGGTTCGGGCGCCCGGCTGCGCGCACGGCTCGAACCGACCCTGCCCGGCGCGACCTGGTACGAGGTCGGCGGCGGCACCATCGACGACGCCGTGCGGCTGGCCGCCGACATAAAGGCCGGCCGTTTCGACGCGGTCGTCGGGCTCGGCGGCGGCAAGATCATCGACTGCGCCAAGTTCGCCGCGGCGCGCGTCGGCCTCCCGCTGGTCGCCGTCGCCACCAACCTGGCGCACGACGGCCTGTGCTCGCCGGTCGCCACGCTCGACAACGACGCGGGCCGCGGCTCCTACGGCGTGCCGAACCCGATCGCGGTCGTCATCGACCTGAACGTGATCCGTGAAGCACCCGTCCGCTTCGTGCGCTCGGGCATCGGCGACGCGATCTCCAACATCTCCGCGGTCGCCGACTGGGAGCTCGCGGGCCGCGTCAAGGGCGAGAAGATCGACGGTCTCGCCGCGGCCATGGCCCGCCAGGCCGGCGAGGCGGTGCTGCGGCACCCGGGCGGCGTCGGCGACGACGGCTTCCTGCAGGTGCTGGCCGAGGCGCTGGTCCTCACCGGTATCGCCATGTCCGTGTCGGGCGACTCCCGCCCGTCCTCGGGCGCCTGCCACGAGATCAACCACGCCTTCGACCTGCTCTACCCCAAGCGCGCCGCCGCCCACGGCGAGCAGTGCGGCCTGGGCGCGGCCTTCGCGATGTACCTGCGCGGAGCCCACGAGGAGTCCGCCTACATGGCCGAGGTGCTGCGCCGGCACGGACTGCCGGTGCTCCCGGAGGAGATCGGCTTCAGCGTGGACGAGTTCGTCCGCGCCGTGGAGTTCGCCCCCGAGACCCGCCCCGGCCGCTACACGATCCTCGAACACCTCGACCTGAAAACCGACCAGATCAAGGACACATACGCCGACTATGTCAAGGCCATCGGTAGCTGAACTCCGCCCGGTCGTCCACCCCGCGGGGGTCAAGGACCGGCGCAGCGGTGAGCACTGGATGGGACGCCTCTACATGCGTGAGGTGTCCCTGCGGGTCGACCGCTACCTGGTGAACACCAGGGTCACGCCCAACCAGCTCACGTACCTGATGACCGTCTTCGGCGTGCTCGCGGCCCCGGCACTGCTCGTGCCGGGGATCCCGGGCGCCGTGCTCGGCGTGGTCTGCGTCCAGATGTACCTGCTCCTCGACTGCGTCGACGGCGAGATCGCGCGCTGGAAGAAGCAGTACTCCCTCAACGGCGTCTACCTGGACCGCGTCGGCGCCTACCTCACCGACGCCGCCGTGCTCGTCGGCTTCGGGCTGCGCGCCGCCGACCTGTTCGGCAGCGGTCGTATCGACTGGCTGTGGGCCTTCCTCGGCACCCTCGCCGCGCTCGGCGCGATCCTGATCAAGGCGGAGACCGACCTGGTCGGCGTCGCCCGGCACCAGGCGGGCAAGCCGCCCGTCCAGGAGTCCGCCGCCGAGATGCGCTCCTCCGGCATGGCGCTGGCCCGCAAGGCCGCGTCCCTGCTGAAGTTCCACCGGCTGATCCTCGGCATCGAGGCGTCCCTGCTGATCCTGGTCCTGGCCGTCGTCGACAACCTCCGCGGCGACCTGTTCTTCTCCCGCCTCGGCGTCGCCGTACTGGCCGGGATCGCGCTGCTCCAGACCCTGCTGCACCTGGTCTCCATCCTCGCGTCGAGCAGGCTGAAGTGACCGGCATGAAGGTCGGCGCGGTGATCATCACCATGGGCAACCGCCCCGACGAACTCCGCGCCCTGCTCGACTCGCTCGCCAAGCAGGACGGCGACCTGGTCGAGGTGGTCGTGGTCGGCAACGGCTCGCCGGTCCCGGACGTCCCCGAGGGCGTGCGGACCGTCGAGCTGCCCGAGAACCTCGGCATCCCCGGCGGGCGCAACGTCGGCATCGAGGCCTTCGGGCCCAGCGGCCGCGACGTCGACATATTGATGTTCCTGGACGACGACGGACTCCTGGCCGGCCACGACACCGCCGAGCTGTGCCGCAAGGCCTTCGAGGCCGACCCGAGGCTCGGCATCATCAGCTTCCGCATCGCCGACCCCGACACCGGGGTCACCCAGCGCCGCCACGTGCCGCGCCTGCGCGCCGCGGACCCGATGCGCTCCTCCCGGGTCACCACCTTCCTCGGCGGCGCCAACGCTGTACGCACCCAGGTCTTCGCCGAAGTCGGCGGGCTGCCGGACGCATTCTTCTACGCCCACGAGGAAACCGACCTGGCATGGCGGGCTCTCGACGCGGGCTGGATGATCGACTACCGGTCCGACATGGTGCTGTTCCATCCCACCACCGCGCCCTCGCGGCACGCGGTCTACCACCGCATGGTCGCCCGCAACCGGGTCTGGCTCGCCCGCCGCAACCTCCCCGCGCTCCTGGTCCCGGTCTACCTCGGGGTCTGGCTGCTGCTCACCCTCGTCCGCCGCCCCTCGCGGCCCGCGCTCCGGGCGTGGTTCGGCGGGTTCCGGGAGGGCTGGACCACTCCCTGCGGCCCGCGACGGCCCATGAAGTGGCGCACCGTGTGGCGGCTGACCCGACTGGGCCGGCCTCCTGTGATCTGACAAGCTCTTTCCTGTGAGCCAGAAGAAAGTTTCCAGCAGTGAGTGAGACAACCCACGACGCCACGGTCGCCCTCGGCACCGGCGTGTCGCCCGAGGAGGGCCTCACGGCTGCCGGGCTCGCCGCCAGGTACGGCCTGACCGTGAGCGGCGCCCGGCCCTCCCTCGCCGAGTACGTCCGCCAGCTCTGGGACCGGCGTCACTTCATCCTCGCCTTCTCCCGGGCGAAGCTGACCGCCCAGTACAGCCAGGCCAAGCTCGGCCAGCTGTGGCAGGTGGCCACGCCGCTGCTGAACGCGGCCGTGTACTTCTTCATCTTCGGCATGATCCTCAAGGCGAACCGCGGCCTGGACCACGACGTCTACATCCCGTTCCTGGTCACCGGCGTCTTCGTGTTCACCTTCACGCAGAGCTCCGTGATGGCGGGCGTCCGCGCGATCTCCGGCAACCTCGGCCTGGTCCGCGCGCTGCACTTCCCGCGCGCCTCGCTGCCGATCTCCTTCGCGCTTCAGCAACTCCAGCAACTGCTGTACTCGATGATCGTGCTGTTCGCCGTGGCCGCCGCCTTCGGCAGCTACCCGGACCTGTCCTGGCTGTTGATCGTCCCGGTGCTCGTCCTTCAGTTCCTCTTCAACACCGGCCTCGCGCTGATCTTCGCCCGCGCGGGCTCCAGGACCCCGGACCTGGCGCAGCTGATGCCGTTCGTGATGCGTACGTGGATGTACGCGTCGGGCGTGATGTTCTCCATCCCGATCTTCCTGGCGGACAAGCCGCAGTGGCTGGCCAACGTCCTGCAGCTGAACCCGGCCGCGATCTACATGGACCTGATGCGCTTCGCGCTGATCGAGGGCTACGGCTCCGAGAACCTCCCCGACCACGCCTGGGCGGTCGCGGGCGGCTGGGCGGCGCTGATCGCCCTCGGCGGCTTCGTGTACTTCTGGAAGGCGGAGGAGAGGTACGGCCGTGGCTGAGCAGCACGAGGAGCGCATCCCCACGGTCATCGCCGACGAGCTGCACATCGTGTACCGCGTGCACGGCGCCAAGACCGGCAAGGGCAGCGCCACCGCCGCCCTGAGCCGCATCCTCAAGCGCGGCGAGGAGCGCGGGGTGCGCAAGGTGCATGCCGTCAAGGGCGTCTCCTTCGTCGCCTACCGAGGCGAGGCCATCGGCCTGATCGGCTCCAACGGCTCTGGCAAGTCGACCCTGCTGCGCGCCATCGCCGGCCTGCTGCCCGCCGAGAGCGGCCGCGTCTACACCAACGGCCAGCCCTCGCTGCTGGGTGTCAACGCGGCCCTGATGAACGACCTGACGGGCGAGCGGAACGTCATCCTGGGCGGGCTCGCGATGGGCATGTCCCGCGAGCAGATCAAGGAGCGCTACCAGGGGATCGTCGACTTCTCCGGCATCAACGAGAAGGGCGACTTCATCACCCTGCCGATGCGCACCTACTCCTCCGGCATGGCGGCCCGCCTGCGCTTCTCCATCGCCGCCGCCAAGGACCACGACGTCCTCATGATCGACGAGGCGCTGGCCACCGGTGACCGCAAGTTCCAGATCCGCTCCGAGGAGCGCATCCGCGAACTGCGCAAGCAGGCCGGCACGGTGTTTCTCGTCAGTCACAGCAACAAGTCGATCCGCGACACCTGCGACCGCGTCCTGTGGCTGGAACGCGGCGAGCTGCGCCTGGACGGACCGACCGAAGAGGTCCTCAAGGAGTACGAGAAGTTCACGGGCAAGTAGTCCACCCGGCCCTGGACGCAACTGGCCAGGACGGATCGCAGGGCCCTGCCGCAACCTTCGCGGCGGGGCCCCGCGTCTGCAAAGGAAACGTCAACTCGGCTCGGCCTTAGGAATCTTGACGCCAATCGGTGTGTTGTTGTGATGTGCAGGACACCCCAGGGAAGCTCGCTGCGTTGTACAACGTAAGCTGTACCGGTCCCGAAACGCGGCAAAGTGGGGCGATAATGCGCGACACCCACAAGCGGGACAGGCGTGCGGACGGCCGGGCGGCGTGTCCGAAATAGTGTGTATTGGGTCTGCGGTGTAGAACGGGAGATGTGACGGCAATGGCTACGGAAACTCCCCAGCTCAGCGCTGCTGCCTGTGCCGTCCCCGCCCCGGGCGGCGAGCGGTGACGGGAGCCGGTGCGCCGCGCCCCGCCGATCCGGAGCGCGGCACGCTCGACAAGGCCGCGAGCGAGAACTTCCCCGTGGCCCCCTTCTTCCTGCCCAGGGCCTGGCGCGACGACCTCATGGCCGTGTACGGCTTCGCCCGCCTCGTCGACGACATCGGCGACGGCGACCTGGCCCCCGGTGGCGCCGATGCCAGGCTGCTCGGCGTGTCGCCCGCGGACGCCGAGGACCGGCTGCTGCTGCTGGACGCCTTCGAGGCCGACCTGAACAGGGTCTTCTCCGGAGAGCCGCGTCACCCCCTGCTGCGCCGCCTGCAGCCCACGGTCCGGCGCCGCTCGCTCACCCCCGAGCCCTTTCTCGGCCTGATCGCCGCCAACCGCCAGGACCAGCTCGTCAGTCGCTACGAGACCTACGACGACCTGCTTGCCTACTGCGAACTGTCGGCCAATCCGGTCGGCCGTCTGGTGCTCTCCGTCACGGGCACCTCGACCCCCGAGCGGGTCCGGCTCTCGGACGCGATCTGCACGGCCCTCCAGATCGTCGAACACCTTCAGGACGTCGCCGAGGACCTCGGCCGCGACCGCATCTACCTGCCCGCCGAGGACATGAAGCACTTTCATGTCCAGGAGTCGGATCTGGCCACGAAAACCGCGGGCGCATCGGTGCGCGCACTGGTTGCATACGAAGCAGAACGCGCCCGCGGTCTCCTGAATGAAGGCGCCCCCCTGGTGGGTAGCGTCCACGGCAGGTTGAAGCTGCTGCTCGCGGGCTTCGTGGCGGGAGGAAGGGCGGCGATCCACGCGGTCGCCGCCGCCGAATACGACGTACTTCCCGGCCCGCCCAAGCCCGGCAAGCTCCGGCTGCTGCGCGAGGTGGGCGTGACTCTGCGAGGAGAGGGGTGATCCGGACCGTGGAGTCGGAACAACACGTGTCCGCACCGGTACTCGCCGCCTACAGCTACTGCGAGGCCGTCACCGGACAGCAGGCACGCAACTTCGCGTACGGCATCAGGCTGCTGCCGACGCCCAAGCGTCGCGCGATGTCGGCGCTGTACGCGTTCTCCCGGCGTGTCGACGACATCGGCGACGGCGCGCTGGCGGACGACGTCAAGGCGGCGAGACTCGAGGACACCCGGGCGCTGCTGACCCGGGTGCGCGCGGGCGAGGTCGCCGAGGACGACGTCGACCCGGTCGCGGTCGCCCTCGCCCATGCCGCGGAGGTCTTCCCGATCCCGCTCGGCGGCCTGGACGAGCTGATCGACGGCGTACTGATGGACGTACGCGGCGAGACCTACGAGACCTGGGACGACCTGAAGGTCTACTGCCGCTGCGTCGCCGGCGCCATCGGACGCCTCTCGCTCGGTGTGTTCGGCACGGAACCGGGGGCGCGCGGCGCCGAGCGCGCAGCGGAGTACGCCGACACCCTCGGGCTCGCGCTGCAGCTCACCAACATCCTCAGAGACGTCCGCGAGGACGCCGAGGGCGGGCGTACCTATCTGCCCTCCGACGACCTCGCGAAGTTCGGGTGCTCGGCCGGCTTCAACGGCCCGACCCCGCCGGAGGGCTCCGACTTCGCGGGCCTCGTGCACTTCGAGGTGCGACGGGCCCGCGCCCTTTTCGCCGAGGGCTACCGGCTGCTCCCCATGCTCGACCGGCGCAGTGGCGCCTGTGTCGCCGCGATGGCCGGCATCTACCGCCGTCTGCTCGACCGCATCGAGCGCGACCCCGAGGCGGTACTGCGCGGCCGGGTCTCGCTGCCGGGGCGGGAGAAGGCGTACGTCGCCGTCCGCGGCCTGTCCGGCCTCGACACCCGGCATGTGACGCGGAGGACCGTCAGGAGGCGCGCCTGATGGACAAAACGGCCCAAGGTGACTCTATCGGCGAAATGCGGCACGCAACCCTCCGGGCGGGGACCGCGTCCCTGACTGCAACGGCCTGCCGTGCACGGTTCAACCACGGCGGTCGCGCAGGGGAGGGCGCACGATGAGCGAGGGCACACAGTCCGAGGAACCGGCCGCCGACGTGCCGGAACGAGGCGGGCGGGACGCCGTCGTGATCGGCGGCGGGCTCGCCGGCATCACCGCGGCGCTCGCACTGGCCGACGCGGGTGTCCGCGTCACCCTGATCGAGGGCAGGCCGAGACTGGGCGGTCTCGCCTTCTCCTTCCAGCGCGGCGAACTGACCGTCGACAACGGACAGCACGTCTACCTGCGCTGCTGCACCGCCTACCGCTGGTTCCTCGACCGCATCGAGGGGACGGCGCTGGCGCCGCTGCAGGATCGTCTCGACGTGCCCGTTCTCGACGTCGACAAGCCCGAGGGGCGGCGCCTTGGACGGCTGCGGCGCGACGCGCTGCCGGTGCCGCTGCACCTGGGGCGCAGCCTCGCCACGTATCCGCACCTCTCGCTCGCCGAGCGGGCCAGGGTGGGGCGTGCCGCGCTCGCGCTCAAGGGGCTCGACCTCGCCGATCCGAACCTGGACACGCAGGACTTCGGCAGCTGGCTGACCGCGCACGGTCAGTCGGCGCGTGCCGTCGAGGCCCTGTGGGACCTGGTCGGGGTCGCCACCCTCAACGCGGTCGCGGGCGACTCCTCGCTGGGGCTCGCCGCGATGGTGTTCAAGACCGGTCTGCTGTCCGACCCGGGCGCGGCCGACATCGGATGGGCGCGCGTCCCGCTGGGTGAACTGCATGACCGGCTCGCCCGCAAGGCGCTCGACTCCGCGGGCGTGCGTACCGAGGTCCGTACACGCGTCACCTCCATCTCTACTGACGAGAACGGGCGTTGGAGCGTCCAGGTTCCCGGCGAGACCCTCACCGCGGACTCCGTCGTGCTCGCCGTACCCCAGCGCGAGGCCCATGACCTGCTGCCTCACGGCGCGCTCGACGCCCCGGAAAATCTTCTTCAGATCGGCACCGCGCCGATCCTCAACGTCCATGTCGTCTACGACCGCAAGGTGCTCGACAAGCCGTTCTTCGCGGCCCTCGGCACCCCCGTCCAATGGGTCTTCGACCGGACCGACGCCTCCGGGCTGCGCGAGGGCCAGTACCTCGCGCTGTCCCAGTCGGCCGTGCGGGACGAGATCGACGAGCCGGTCGCCGTGCTGCGCGAGCGCTATCTGCCCGAGTTGGAACGCTTGCTTCCGGGTACGCGCGGCGCGGAGGTGAAGGACTTCTTCGTGACCAGGGAGCGCACGGCGACGTTCGCTCCGAGCCCCGGCGTCGGACGGCTGCGGCCCGGCGCCCGAACGAAAGCCCCCGGCCTCTACCTGGCCGGAGCGTGGACCGCCACCGGGTGGCCCGCGACCATGGAGAGTGCGGTCCGCAGTGGTGTGAGTGCGGCGGACGCCGCGCTCGCCGCCCTGGGCCGGCCCCGCCCCGCTCGCCTCTTCGAGTTCGAGGAGGCGGCGTGATGCTCGACCAGCAGGCGGCAGGCGGCCCCCGCACCCCCGGTACCGCAACAAGAGGAGAGACTGTGCCCACTGTGCCCCCGGCCGAGACGGCTGCCGACGCGGTGGACGTGACCGCGCTCCTGGAGCGCGGCCGGACCCTTGCCACACCGGTACTGCGGGCGGCCGTGGACCGCCTGGCCCCTCCCATGGACACCGTTTCCGCCTACCACTTCGGCTGGATCGACGCCGAGGGCAACCCCGCGGCCGGCGGCGGCGGCAAGGCCGTGCGCCCCGCCCTCGCGGTCCTGTCCGCCGAGGTGACCGGCGCCGCGCCCGAGGTCGGCATCCCCGGCGCCGTCGCCGTCGAGCTGGTCCACAACTTCTCGCTCCTGCACGACGACCTGATGGACGGCGACGAACAGCGCCGCCACCGCGACACCGTCTGGAAGGTGCACGGCCCCGCCCAGGCGATCCTGGTCGGCGACGCCCTGTTCGCCCTGGCCAACGAGGTGCTGCTGGAGCTCGGCTCGGTCGAGGCGGGCCGCGCCACCCGCCGCCTGACCAGCGCCACCCGCGCCCTGATCGACGGCCAGGCGCAGGACATCTCCTACGAGCACCGCGACCGCGTCAGCGTCGAGGAGTGCCTGGAGATGGAGGGCAACAAGACCGGCGCCCTGCTCGCCTGCGCCTCCTCCATCGGCGCGGTGCTCGGCGGCGCGGACGACCGCACCGCCGACACGCTGGAGAGGTACGGCTACCACCTGGGCCTCGCCTTCCAGGCCGTCGACGACCTCCTCGGCATCTGGGGCGACCCGGTCTCCACCGGCAAGCAGACCTGGAGCGACCTGCGCCAGCGCAAGAAGTCCCTGCCGGTCGTGGCCGCGCTCGCGGCGGGCGGACCCGCCTCCGACCAGCTCGGCGAGATCCTCGCGGCCGACGCCAAGAGCAGCGACTTCGAGAACTTCTCCGAGGAGGAGTTCGCGGCCCGCGCCGCCCTCATCGAGGAGGCGGGCGGCCGGGAATGGACGGCCGAGGAGGCGCGCCGTCAGTACACCACCGCCATCGAGGCGCTGGACGCCATCGACATGCCCGACCGGGTGAGGGCCCGGTTCGCGGCGCTCGCGGACTTCGTCGTCGTACGAAAGAGATGATCACTATCGGTCGAATAGCCCTCGCGTAGTCGCCGGCCGGTGCCGAAGGCACCATCAGGGCACCGGCCGACGGCGGACCCACAGCAGCACGACTCGCACGACTGCACGAAGGGGAAGCCATGACAGCGACGACCGACGGAAGCACCGGGGCACTGCCGCCCCGGGCAGCCTCGGCCAGCGAAACCGACAGCACGAACCCCGTGGCGACGGGGGTGCACGACGTCGCCGTACGCGCGGTACAACGCTCCACCGCCTTCCTGCTCTCCCGGCAGGACGCCCAGGGCTGGTGGAAGGGCGACCTCGAGACCAACGTGACCATGGACGCCGAGGACCTGCTGCTGCGGCAGTTCCTGGGCATCCTCGACGAGGCGACCGCGCACGCCGCGGCGCTGTTCATCCGCGGCGAGCAGCGCGAGGACGGCACCTGGGCCAGCTTCTACGGCGGCCCCGGCGAACTCTCCACCACCGTCGAGGCGTACGTCGCCCTCCGCCTCGCCGGCGACGAGCCGGACGCCCCCCACATGGCGAAGGCCTCGGCGTGGATCCGCGCGCGGGGCGGGATCGCCGCCTCCCGGGTCTTCACCCGGATCTGGCTCGCGCTGTTCGGCTGGTGGAAGTGGGAGGACCTGCCCGAACTCCCGCCGGAACTCATCTACTTCCCCAAGTGGGTGCCGCTCAACATCTACGACTTCGGGTGCTGGGCCCGGCAGACGATCGTCCCGCTGACGATCGTCTCCGCGAAGCGGCCGGTGCGGCCCGCGCCCTTCCCGCTCGACGAGCTGCACACCGACCCGGACAACCCGAACCCGCCGAAACCCCTTGCCCCGGCGGCCAGTTGGGACGGCGCCTTCCAGCGTCTGGACAAGGCGCTGCACCGGCTGCGCAAGGTCGTCCCGCGCGGACTGCGCAGGTCGGCGATGAACTCCGCGGCGCGCTGGATCATCGAGCGGCAGGAGAACGACGGCTGCTGGGGCGGCATCCAGCCACCCGCCGTGTACTCGGTGATCGCGCTGTACCTGCTGGGCTACGACCTCGAACACCCGGTGATGCGCGAGGGGTTGGCCTCGCTGGACCGTTTCGCCGTGTGGCGCGAGGACGGCGCCCGGATGGTCGAGGCCTGCCAGTCGCCCGTGTGGGACACGTGCCTGGCGACCATCGCGCTCGTGGACGCGGGCGTGCCCGCCGACCATCCGCAGCTCGTCAAGGCCGCCGACTGGATGCTCGGCGAGGAGATCGTCCGGCCCGGCGACTGGGCCGTGAAGCGACCCCAACTGCCGCCCGGCGGCTGGGCGTTCGAGTTCCACAACGACAACTACCCCGACATCGACGACACCGCCGAGGTCGTCCTCGCCCTGCGCCGGGTCAAGCACCACGACCCGGAGCGGGTGGACCGGGCGATCGGGCGCGGGGTGCGCTGGAACCTCGGGATGCAGTCGAAGAACGGGGCCTGGGGCGCCTTCGACGTCGACAACACCAGCCCGTTCCCCAACCGGCTGCCGTTCTGCGACTTCGGCGAGGTCATCGACCCGCCGTCCGCCGACGTCACCGCGCACGTGGTGGAGATGCTTGCGGTCGAGGGCCTCTCGCACGACCCGCGCACCCGGCGCGGCATCGAGTGGCTGCTCGCCGAACAGGAGCCGGACGGCTCGTGGTTCGGGCGCTGGGGCGTCAACTACATCTACGGCACCGGGTCCGTCGTGCCCGCTCTGGTCGCGGCCGGGTTCCCCGGCTCGCACCCGGCGATCCGGCGGGCCGTGGCCTGGCTGGAGTCCGTGCAGAACGACGACGGCGGCTGGGGCGAGGACCTCCGCTCGTACAAGGACGCCAAGAAGTGGAGCGGCAAGGGCGCCTCCACCGCCTCGCAGACCGCGTGGGCGCTGATGGCGCTGCTCGCGGCGGGGGAGAGGGACTCCAAGGCCGTCGAGCGCGGCGTCGAGTGGCTCGCGGCCACCCAGCGGGAGGACGGCTCCTGGGACGAGCCGTACTTCACCGGAACCGGCTTCCCCTGGGACTTCTCGATCAACTACCACCTCTACCGGCAGGTGTTCCCGCTCACCGCGCTGGGCCGGTACGTCAACGGCGAGCCCTTCTCCGCGAAGCCTCTCGCCGAGGTCAAGGGGGGTTGATGAGCACACAGCCCGCTCCGGCCCCGCTGCTGATCGCCTGCGCGCTCGGCATCGAGCACCTCGCCCTGCGCACCGGCGACCGCGGCGGTGCCGGCGGGCCCGTCACCGTGCTCCGCACCGGCATGGGGCCCAGGGCGGCCGAGCGCTCGGTCACCCGAGTCCTCGCCGATCCGGCGCTTCGTGAGGCCGCCGTGCTGGCCACCGGGTTCTGCGCGGGGCTCGCTCCCGGCATGCACCCCGGCGACCTCGTGGTGGCCGAGGAGACCCGGGACCCGGACGGAACCGTTCCGTGCGTGGGAACCGACCTACTCGTCAAGGAGCTGGTACGGGCCGTGCCCGGGCGCACCGTGCATACCGGACCGCTCACCGGCTCCGATCACGTCGTCCGCGGTCAGGAACGGTCGGATCTGCTCACGACCGGCGCAATCGCGGTCGACATGGAATCCGCGGCGACGCTCCTGAGCGCCGTTCGCGCAGGCGAGCGCCCCGTTGCGGCCGTACGGGTGGTCGTGGACGCTCCTGAACATGAACTCGTCCGGATCGGCACGGTGCGCGGTGGAATATCAGCCTTCCGCGTCCTTCGTTCCGTACTTCCAGCTTTCTTCGAATGGCACCGTTCCTTGCTGCTCCCCAGGAGGTGAGCCAGATGGCCATGCCGCTGCGTCAGTCCATCAAGGTCGCTACATACTTGGCCGAACAGAAGCTCCGCAAGCGGGACAAGTTCCCGCTGATCGTGGAGCTGGAACCTCTCTTCGCATGCAACCTGAAGTGCGAGGGCTGCGGCAAGATCCAGCACCCGGCGGGCGTGCTCAAGCAGCGCATGCCGGTCGCGCAGGCCGTCGGGGCGGTGCTGGAGTCCGGTGCGCCGATGGTGTCCATCGCGGGCGGTGAGCCCCTGATGCACCCTCAGATCGACGAGATCGTGCGGCAGTTGGTGGCGAAGAAGAAGTACGTCTTCCTCTGCACCAACGCCATGCTGCTGCGCAAGAAGATGGACAAGTTCAAGCCCTCCCCGTACTTCGCCTTCGCGGTGCACATCGACGGGCTGCGCGAGCGGCACGACGAGTCCGTGGCGAAGGAGGGCGTGTTCGACGAGGCCGTGGAGGCGATCAAGGAGGCCAAGCGGCGCGGCTTCCGGGTCACCACCAACTCGACCTTCTTCAACACCGACACCCCGCAGACCATCATCGAGGTGCTCAACTTCCTCAACGACGACCTCAAGGTCGACGAGATGATGATCTCGCCCGCCTACGCCTACGAGAAGGCCCCCGACCAGGAGCACTTCCTCGGCGTCGAGCAGACCCGCGAGCTGTTCAAGAAGGCCTTCGCGGGCGGCAACCGCCGCAAGTGGCGGCTCAACCACTCGCCGCTCTTCCTGGACTTCCTGGAGGGCAAGGTCGACTTCCCGTGCACGGCCTGGGCGATCCCGAACTACTCGCTCTTCGGCTGGCAGCGCCCCTGCTACCTGATGAGCGACGGGTACGTGCCGACGTACCGCGAACTCATCGAGGAGACCGACTGGGACAAGTACGGCCGCGGCAAGGACCCGCGCTGCGCCAACTGCATGGCGCACTGCGGCTACGAGCCCACCGCCGTCCTCGCCACCATGGGGTCCCTGAAGGAGTCCCTGCGCGCGATGCGCGAGACGGTCTCCGGAAACCGGGAGTGACGTCGTGACCGCCATTCCTCTGGGCCTCCCCGGGGTACCGGCCCGGCCCGTCGCCGAGCGGCGCGTGTCGCGGCGGATCCAGGTCGGGCCGGTGGCGGTCGGGGGCGGGGCACCGGTGTCGGTGCAGTCGATGACGACGACCCGTACCTCGGACATCGGCGCCACGCTCCAGCAGATCGCCGAACTCACCGCGTCCGGCTGCCAGATCGTCCGCGTCGCCTGCCCCACGCAGGACGACGCGGACGCGCTGGCCACCATCGCCCGCAAGTCGCAGATCCCGGTGATCGCGGACATCCACTTCCAGCCGAAGTACGTGTTCGCGGCGATCGAGGCCGGGTGTGCCGCGGTACGGGTCAACCCGGGCAACATCAAGAAGTTCGACGACCAGGTGAGGGAGATCGCGCGGGCCGCCAAGGACCACGGCACGCCGATCCGGATCGGGGTCAACGCCGGCTCCCTCGACAAGCGGCTGCTGCAGAAGTACGGCAAGGCGACCCCGGAGGCGCTCGTCGAGAGCGCGCTGTGGGAGGCCTCGCTCTTCGAGGAGCACGACTTCCGGGACATCAAGATCTCGGTGAAGCACAACGACCCGGTCGTGATGATCGAGGCCTACAAGCAACTGGCGGCCCAGTGCGACTACCCGCTGCACCTCGGGGTGACCGAGGCGGGTCCCGCCTTCCAGGGCACGATCAAGTCCGCCGTCGCCTTCGGGGCGCTGCTGTCGCAGGGCATCGGGGACACGATCCGGGTCTCGCTGTCCGCGCCTCCCGCCGAGGAGGTCAAGGTCGGCATCCAGATCCTGGAGTCCCTCGGGCTGCGGCAGCGCCGCCTGGAGATCGTGTCGTGCCCGTCCTGCGGGCGCGCCCAGGTCGACGTCTACAAGCTGGCCGACGAGGTCACGGCGGGCCTGGAGGGCATGGAAGTCCCGCTGCGGGTAGCCGTGATGGGTTGTGTGGTCAACGGCCCCGGCGAGGCGCGGGAGGCGGACCTGGGGGTCGCCTCCGGCAATGGAAAGGGCCAGATCTTCGTCAAGGGCGAGGTCGTCAAGACCGTGCCCGAGTCGAAGATCGTGGAGACCCTCATCGAGGAGGCGATGAAGATCGCCGAACAGATGGAGCAGGACGGCGTCGCGTCGGGGGAGCCGGCCGTCACCGTGAGTTGAACAGCACGGACCGAAGGGGGCCCGAGCGTGACCATTCTGGAGAACATCCGGGGACCACGCGACCTTAAGGCGCTGTCCGAGGCGGAACTCGGTGAACTGTCCGAAGAGATCAGGGAGTTCCTGGTGCATGCGGTGGCCAGGACCGGCGGACACCTCGGGCCCAAC
This sequence comes from Streptomyces cylindrosporus, assembly GCF_022698165.1. Taxonomy (GTDB): domain Bacteria; phylum Actinomycetota; class Actinomycetes; order Streptomycetales; family Streptomycetaceae; genus Streptomyces; species Streptomyces cylindrosporus. The sequence goes on along the minus strand of NZ_JALDAY010000002.1, from coordinate 363,641 downwards.
CTGGGGGTGGTGGAACTGTCCATCGCGCTCCACCGGGTCTTCGAGTCGCCCGTCGACCGCATCGTCTGGGACACCGGCCATCAGAGCTACGTCCACAAGCTGCTGACGGGACGTCAGGACTTCTCGAAGCTGCGCGGCAAGGGCGGCCTGTCCGGCTACCCGTCGCGCGAGGAGTCCGAGCACGACATCGTCGAGAACAGCCACGCCTCCACGGCGCTCGGCTGGGCCGACGGACTCGCCAAGGCCCGCCAGGTGCAGGGCGAGAAGGGGCACGTGGTCGCGGTCATCGGCGACGGCGCGCTGACCGGCGGCATGGCCTGGGAGGCGCTGAACAACATCGCCGCCGCCAAGGACCGCCCGCTGATCATCGTCGTCAACGACAACGAGCGGTCGTACGCGCCGACCATCGGCGGCCTCGCCAACCACCTGGCCACCCTGCGCACCACCGACTCGTACGAGAAGGTGCTGGCCTGGGGCAAGGACGTGCTGCTGCGCACGCCGGTCGTCGGCAACACCATCTACGAGTCGCTGCACGGCGCGAAGAAGGGCTTCAAGGACGCGTTCGCCCCGCAGGGCATGTTCGAGGACCTGGGCCTGAAGTACGTCGGCCCGATCGACGGGCACGACGTCGGGGCCGTCGAGTCCGCGCTGCGGCGCGCGAAACGGTTCCACGGTCCGGTGCTGGTCCACTGCCTCACGGAGAAGGGCCGCGGCTACGAGCCCGCCCTCGCCCACGAGGAGGACCACTTCCACACCGTCGGCGTGATGGACCCGCTCACCTGCGAGCCCCTCACCCCGGCCAACTCCCCTTCCTGGACCTCCGTGTTCGGCGACGAGATCGCCGCGATCGGACAGGAGCGGGAGGACGTCGTGGCGATCACGGCGGCCATGCTGCACCCGGTGGGGCTCGGCAAGTTCGCGGCGCGGTTCCCGGACCGGGTGTGGGACGTGGGCATCGCCGAGCAGCACGCGGCGGTGAGCGCGGCAGGCCTGGCGACCGGCGGGCTGCACCCGGTCGTCGCCGTCTACGCCACCTTCCTCAACCGTGCCTTCGACCAGCTCCTCATGGACGTCGCGCTGCACCGCTGCGGAGTGACCTTCGTCCTGGACCGGGCCGGCGTCACGGGCGTCGACGGGCCCTCCCACAACGGCATGTGGGACATGTCCATCCTCCAGGTCGTACCGGGGCTCAGGATCGCCGCCCCGCGCGACGCCGACCAGCTGCGGGCGCAGCTGCGCGAGGCGGTCGCCGTCGACGACGCGCCGACGCTGGTCCGCTTCCCGAAGGAGTCGGTCGGGCCCGAGATCCCGGCGATCGACCGGGTCGGCGGCCTCGACGTCCTGCACCGCGGCCCGGACGCACCCGAGGTGCTCCTCGTGGCCGTCGGCGTGATGGCACCCGTCTGCCTCCAGGCCGCCGAGCTGCTGGAGGCGCGCGGGATCTCCTGCACGGTCGTCGACCCGCGCTGGGTCAAGCCGGTCGACCCGGCGCTGCCGGGCCTCGCCGCCGAACACCGCCTGGTGGCCGTCGTCGAGGACAACAGCCGCGCGGCCGGCGTCGGCGCCGCGGTCGCGCTGGCCCTCGGGGATGCCGAAGTCGACGTACCGGTACGGCGGTTCGGCATCCCGGAGCAGTTCCTCGCGCACGCCAAGCGCGGCGAGGTGCTGGCCGACATCGGGCTCACGCCCGTCGAGGTCGCCGGACGGATCAGCGCGAGCCTCGCGGTCAAGGAGGCCGAGGACACCCTGGCCGTCAAGGAACAGCTGGACGGCACAGTCAAGGAGAAGGCTGAATGACCAAGGAGTTCGACCTCGGCGCACTCCTGGCCGAGCGCGGAGCCGAGCGCTACGAGCTGCACGGGAAGTACCTGAACCACCAACTCCCGCGCATGCTCCACACCATCGGCTTCGACAAGGTCTACGAGCGCGCCGAGGGCGCCCACTTCTGGGACGCGGACGGCAACGACTACCTGGACATGCTCGCCGGGTTCGGGGTGATGGGCCTGGGCCGCCACCACCCCGTCGTCCGCAAGGCGCTGCACGACGTCCTCGACGCCCAGCTCGCAGACCTCACCCGCTTCGACTGCCAGCCGCTGCCCGGGCTGCTGGCCGAGAAGCTGCTGACGTACAGCCCGCACCTGGACCGCGTGTTCTTCGGCAACAGCGGCACGGAGGCGGTGGAGACGGCGCTGAAGTTCGCCCGGTACGCCACCGGCAGGCCCAGGATCCTCTACTGCGACCACGCCTTCCACGGCCTGACCACCGGCTCGCTGTCGGTCAACGGCGAGGACGGCTTCCGCGACGGCTTCGCCCCGCTGCTGCCCGACACGGCCGTACCGCTCGGCGATCTCGACGCCCTGGCACGGGAGTTGAAGAAGGGCGACGTCGCCGCCCTGATCGTCGAGCCGATCCAGGGCAAGGGCGTGCACGAGGCACCGCCCGGGTATCTGCGGGCGGCCCAGGAACTCCTGCGCAGGCACAAGGCGTTGCTGATCGCCGACGAGGTGCAGACGGGCCTCGGCCGGACCGGCGACTTCTACGCCTACCAGCACGAGGACGGCGTCGAGCCGGACCTGGTGTGCGTGGCGAAGGCGCTGTCGGGCGGCTATGTCCCGGTCGGGGCCACGCTGGGCAAGGACTGGATCTTCAAGAAGGTCTACTCGTCCATGGACCGGGTGCTGGTCCACTCGGCGAGCTTCGGGTCCAACGCCCAGGCCATGGCGGCCGGTCTCGCGGTGCTCTCGGTCATGGAGAACGAGCAGGTCGTCGCGGGCGCCCGGGCGACCGGGGAGCAGTTGAAGTCCCGGCTCACCGCGCTGATCGACAAGTACGATCTGCTCGCCGACGTCCGCGGGCGCGGCCTGATGATCGGCATCGAGTTCGGCAGGCCCAAGTCGCTGAAGCTGCGCAGCCGTTGGACCATGCTGCAGGCCGCGCGCAAGGGCCTGTTCGCGCAGATGGTCGTCGTACCGCTGCTCCAGCGGCACCGGATCCTCACCCAGGTCTCCGGGGACCACCTGGAGGTGATCAAGCTGATCCCGCCGCTGGTCGTCGGCGAGCAGGACGTGGACCGGTTCGTGGACGCGTTCACGGCCGTGATGGACGACGCGCACAGCGGTGGCGGGCTGATGTGGGACTTCGGCAAGACGCTGGTGAAGCAGGCGGTGGCCAACCGCTAGCGGCAGGGGGTTTTGCCTCTGAGGCAAGAAATTTGCCGCGGAGGCAAAGCTCCGGCTGAATGGAGAGCATGAGCTCTCCGGAAGCCGCGTCCGAGCCGCCCGCCGGACCGGACCTGCCCGCCGTCGCGCCACAGCTGCGCGCCCTGCGCCGCCGTGCCTCCCTCACGCTGGAGGCCGCGGCGAGCGCCGCCGGGCTGTCCGCGGCCCATCTCTCCCGGCTGGAGACCGGGCAGCGCCAGCCCTCGCTGCCGATGCTGCTCGCACTCGCCCGTATCTACGGTACGACGGTCTCGGAACTGCTCGGCGAGACGGTCGCCGACCGGGACTCGATCGTGCGCGCGGCCGACATGGAGCCGACGGCGGCGGGCGGCTGGACCTACTTCCAGGCCGGGGCGCCCGGCCGCGGCATGCAGGCCCTGCGCGTCCACGTGCCGCACGGCTCCCAGGGCGACATCGTGCGGGTGCATCCCGGCGAGGAGTGGCTGTACGTCCTGCGCGGACGGCTGCGGCTGCGCCTCGGCGACACCACGCACCGGCTCGGACCGGGCGACAGCGCGCACTTCGACTCGCTGACCCCGCACCGCATCGCCGCCCAGGATCCCGACGGCGTCGAGCTCCTGTTCGTACACACCCTGCTGCAGAGCCCCACGGCCACGCTGTGCCTGGGCCCGATCACCGGAGACACGCCATGAGCGAACGGAACATGGAGGAGAAGTTCCCCCGCGCCCTCTGGGTGCGCCTGATCATCTACATCGCCGTCGGACACCTCTTCGCGGCCTTCGTCTACCTGCTGTTCGCGGTGGGCGCCAAGTAGTCGCCACGACGGCCAGGGCCCCGGTACCCGACGAGTACCGGGGCCCCTCCCACATACTGCTCGCGTACTACTTGTGGCCCTTGAAGCCGCAGTCCTTGACGTCGATCCGGACGACCTGGGGGTCGTGGTCGCTCGCCTGGTCGGCGAACTCGGAGTTGATGTGGACGACGTCGTAGTCGTAGTGGGTGATGGAGGGGCTGGTCAGGATGTGGTCCAGCGTCTGGCTGTTGCCGTCGTAGACGTAGCTGTAGCGCTCGGCGGCCGGGAGGGTGGTGATCAGGTCCGTGAGGACGTCACCGTTGTCCGTGAGGGTCTTGACCGCGTCGGAGAACTCGTAGTCGTTCAGGTCGCCGAGGGCCACGATCTGGGCCTTGGGGTCGGCGTCCAGGAGGCTGTCGACGAAGGCGTTCTCCTCCTCGGCCTGAAGCTTGCGCTGCGTCTCCGAGGAGCGCGTCGGCTCCTGGTAGCGGCCGTGCATGGGCTGGTCGCCGCCCTTGGAGTTGAAGTGGTTGGCGATCACGAAGACCGTCCTGCCCTGGAACCGGAACTCGCCTACCAGCGGCTTGCGGCTGCTGTTCCAGGCGGTGCTGGTGGGGTCGATGCGGCCCGGGGAGGCGGACAGGTGGGCCGCGCCCTTGCGGTCCTTGACCACCGACACGGCCGTGGTGGAGGCGTCACCGGTGGAGGCGCGGTCCACGAAGGAGACGCGCTGGGGGTTGAACAGGAAGACCTGGCGGATGTTGCCGCCGGGCTCGCCGCCGTCCTGGTCGTTGACCGGATTGACGTAGCGCCACGAGTACCTCGGCCCGCCGGCCGCCACGATGGCGTCGGTGAACTTCTTCAGCGTCGCCTCGGAGGAGACCGTGCCGTCGTCGGTGGCGCCGTTGTCGTCCTGGATCTCCTCCAGGGTGACGATGTCCGGCTTGGACAGGTTGGTGACGATGCCCTTGGCGAGCCGGGCGAACTTGTCGTCGCTGTCGGTCGGGTCGAGGTTCTCGACGTTGTAGGTGGCAAGCGCCAGCTCGTCGCCCTTCTGCCGGCGCGTCACCTCCTGCTTGAGCCCGTTGTCGACGGCCGTGCCGGTGGTCGCGGCGGTGGGCGCGAGCAGGTAGCCGCCGTAGTCGGAGTAGTCGACCGGCCCCGTGGTGGTGCCGGACAGCTCGTCGCCCACGTTGAGGACCGGCGTGGTCCCGTCGGCCGAGACGATCTCGATCCGGCCGGTGTTCTGCTGGTCGTAGCCGCCGTAGATGGTGCCGCCGCGCTTGGTGGGATTCTCGCCGGGCTTGGCGGTGACGAACATCTCGCCGTAGCTGTTGGTCGGACCGGTCACCCGGGCGTCGGTGACCGAGGCGCGCATGCCCTCGATGGACTCGTAGAAGTCCTGCGAGTACACGGTCGGCTGGAGGGTCAGGCCCTCGATGCTGCCGCCGTTGTTCGTCGGGGTGTACGCGTCCGGGATGGTGGAGTCGTTCAGGGCGACCGGGTCCGGGAGCGCGTTGCCGGTGGAGAGCGTGGTGGAGACCGGGCTGCCGAGCTCGGTGACCGACTGGGCGGTGGAGGACGGGTAGTACTCCGAGACCTTGCCGCTGACCAGCACCGAGTCGCCGACCGAGACGGTCGGGGTGGCGGAGCCGGTGTAGACGAACAGGCCCTCGCTGGTGGCGGGGTCGGAGTCCGGGTTCGGGTCCTGGATCCAGTAGCCCTTGCTGCCGGTGGTGCGCACGGCGGTGACGATGCCGGGGACGCCGACGACGCTCTGGCCCTTGAGGGGCGAGATACGGGTGGTGCCCTGGATGTCGTGGATCCGGAACGGGCCCGGAGCCGTCGGCCCGCCCGTACCGCCGCCGCTGCCGCCGCTCGCGGTGTCGCCCGCGCTGTTGGTCGGGGTGGGCGTACCGGCGGTGAAGTCCGCCGAGTTGTCGTCGGTGTCGGCGAGCGAGGCGGCCCGGGACACGGAGGTCGTGTTGCTCGCGGTCGGTGCGGCGGTGCCCTCGCGGACGACGGCGGTGCCGTAGCCGAGGAGGTCCACGACATCGGCGTCGCCGGTGCAGTCGGCGACGGTCTTGCAGGTCAGGGCCGTGGTGCCCTTGACCAGGGCCACGGTGCCGCTGCCCGCGGCCATCGCGATGCTGCCGCTCGCGTCCGCGGTCGGCAGCGCGGTCGTGCCGCCGGTGCCGGCGGCCTCGGAGACCAGGTAGTCGCCGCCGGCCGGGAGCGACCCGGTGAGCGGGGTGACCTGCCACAGCGAGCCCGCGGAGGCGGAGGCCGGCAGGTACTGGAGGCTGTAGCCGTCCAGCGGGAAGGCCGCCGTCGAGCGGTTGGCCAGCTCCACGAAGTCGTTCGTGAGCGTCGCGCCGGAGTTGCCTCCGCCGCCGTACGCCTCCGAGATGACGGCGTTCGCCGACGGGGTGGCGAACGCGGCGGGCAGCGGTGCCACGATGACGGCCGCGGTGGCGGTGGCGGCTATGAACGCGGCGCCGGCCACGCGCGATGCGCTCGGTCTGTGAATCTGCACGAGGGTTGACTCCTTCAACGTCCGCCGGAGAAACGGCACATGAGGTGCTGACGACCGGTGGGATCCATGCGATCGGCTGAGGTTACGCGCGTAGAAAATGGCGTGACAAGGGGCATGCGGTTAAATCTGTGGGTCCAGCAGGTATGTGAGCAACTGTCAGCGGCGCGACATGACTGAGCCGGCCCCGCCGCGGCATCCACTCCGCGGCGACGACCGGCCCTGTGCTCCCGACCCGAACGCGCCCTAGTCGAGCAGCCGCTCCCGCAGCCGCTCGCGCACCTCGGGCGTGACCCCCAGGCCCTGCGCCAGGTAGGTGTCCACGTCCCCCCACGTCTCCTCGATGGTGTCGAAGGCCGCCGTCAGATACTCGGCGCGGGCCTCGAACAGGGGGCTGAGGAGCTCCATCACCTCGGGGGAGTAGCCCGCTGCGGAGGAGCCGCTGCGGTGCACCTTGTAGCGGCGGTGCCGTGCGTTGGACTCCAGGTAGTCGGCGACGATCGCCTCGCGCTCCACACCCAGGGCGAGCAGCGTCACGGCTATGGACAGCCCCGCGCGGTCCTTGCCCGCCGCGCAGTGCATCAGCGCCGGCACGCTGTCCTCGGCCAGCGAGCGCAGTACGCGCGCGTGCTCACCGGTGCGCTCCTTGATGATCGTGCGGTACGAGACGATCATCCGATCGGCGGCCTTGCCCTCGCCGAGGATCTCCCGCAGCTGCTCGATCTCGCCGTCCCGGACCATCTTCCAGAACTCGGCCCCGTCCGCCGGGTCCGTCAGCGGCAGGTTCACGTTGAGCACGCCCGGCAGCTCGACGTCCGGGCCCTCCAGCTTCTGGTCCGCCGCGTTGCGGAAGTCGAAGATCGTGTGCAGTCCCAGGGAGGCGAGGAACTCCGCGTCCTCCTCCGTGGCGTGCGCGAGGTGCCCGCTGCGGAACAGCACTCCGTACCGCACCCGCCGTCCGTCCACCGTCGGCAGCCCACCCACGTCGCGGAAATTGCGGACACCGGACAGCTCGGGCTCCGTCGAGGGGATCTGCTGCGTCACGGGGGCTCCTCCCACTCGCCCGCCGTCGCCGCTCGTCGACGGGCACCTTCTCGACGATACGACATGGGTTCCTGGGGCAATGAGTTGTCCACAGGCGTTGCAGTCCGACCCCGCGTCCCTTGATGATGTTGCCGATTGATCGCACCTGTTCGAATGTGTGGGGGCTTGATGCTGGAGATCTCCGACCGCGGCCGTACCTGGGTTCTTTCCGGGCCGACCAGCAGTTACGCCGTCCACCTCACCGAGGCCGACGAGCTGCTGCATCTGCATTGGGGTCCGCGGATCGCGCTCGCCGACGCCGAGGCGCTCGCCGTGCGCCCGCTGCCGGACTACTGGCCCTTCGAGTCGCGGCTCGACGGCCGTGAGGAGTACCCGGTCGAGGGCGGCCCCCGCTTCGTCCGCCCCGCCCTGTCCGTGCGCACCGAGGAGCGCCGCGGCACCGAGTGGACCTTCGAGGCGTACGAGGCGGAGGGCGACCACCTGCGGCTGCGCTTCCGGGACGCGGGGCTGACCGTCACGCTGCACTACCGGATGCGCCACGACGTCGTGGAGCGCTGGGTCGAGCTCGGCAACGAAGGGCCCGCCCTGGAGCTGCTGCGGGCCGACTCCGCCACCTGGACCCTGCCCGACCGCGAGGACTGGCGCCTGTCCCAGCTGCACGGCCGCTGGGCCGCGGAGTCCCTGCTCACCGCCGCGCCGCTCACCTACGGCGAGAAGATCATCGGCAGCCGCCGCGGCCACACCGGCCACCAGCACCTGCCCTGGGTCGCGCTCGACACCGACGCCACCGAGGAGCGCGGCGAGGTCTACGGCTGCGCCCTCGGCTGGTCCGGCTCCTGGCGCATCGCGGTGGCGCAACTCCCGGACGCGCGCGTGCAGATCACCGGCGGCGCCGGCCACGACGACTCCGGGCTGCTGAGACTGGAGGCGGGGGAGTCGTACACCACCCCCGTCTTCGCCGGCCTGTGGAGCGACGGCGGCTTCGGGGGCGCGAGCCGGGCCTGGCACGCGTACCAGCGCGCGTACGTGATCCCGGACGCCGAGCAGGACCGCCCGGTGCTGTTCAACTCCTGGGAGGCCACCGAGTTCGACATCTCCGAGGAGCAGCAGGGCACGCTCGCCCGGCGGGCCGCGGCGATCGGCGTCGAGCTCTTCGTCGTCGACGACGGCTGGTTCGGCGCGCGCACCAGCGACCGCGCCGGGCTCGGCGACTGGACGCCCAACCCCGACCGGTTCCCCAAGGGCCTCGCGCCGCTCGCCGACTACGTGCACGCGCTCGGCATGCAGTTCGGTATCTGGGTCGAGCCCGAAATGGTCAATCCGGACAGCGAGCTCTACCGCGCCCACCCCGACTGGGTGCAGTTCCAACCCGGACGAAAGCGGACGGAATTCCGTAATCAGCTCGTCCTCAACCTCGCCCGCGAGGACGTCCAGGAGTACCTCTGGGAGCGCCTCGACACCCTCCTGACGAGCGCCCCGATCGACTACGTCAAGTGGGACTTCAACCGCTGCTTCACCGACGCCGGCTGGCCCGGCGACGCCTACCCGCAGCGTCTGTGGGTCGACCATGTGCGCGCCTTCTACGCCCTGTTGGACCGACTGCGGGCCGCCCACCCCGGCGTCGCCTTCGAGTCCTGCTCGGGCGGCGGCGGCCGGATCGACCTCGGCGTCATGAGCCGCACCGACCAGGTGTGGACCTCCGACAACACCGACCCGCTGGACCGGCTCGCCATCCAGCACGGCTTCAGCCAGATCCACCCCGCGCGCGTGATGGCCGCCTGGGTCACCGACAGCCCCAACGCGCAGCTCAACGGCCGCATCAGCTCACTGCGCTTCCGCTTCGTCAGCTCCATGGCCGGCGTGCTCGGGGTCGGCGGCGACCTCACGCGGTGGACCGAGGAGGAGCTCGCCGAGGCCGGCGAGTGGGTCGCCCTCTACAAGGAGATCAGGCCCCTCGTGCAGCACGGCGACCTCTACCGGCTGCGGCCTCCGACGGGCGGCCTGAGCGCGGTGCAGTACGTGCGCGGCGACGAGGCGGTCGTCCTCGCCTGGCTCCAGGCGCAGAGTTACGGCGAACCCGTCCCGGCGCTGCGACTGCGCGGCCTCGACCCGACGGCCTCGTACGAATGCCGTGAAACGGGCGAAGTTCACGGGGGTGCCGTATTGCTGCATCACGGACTTCGGACCGGATTGCGCGGCGACCTCGATGCGACAGTCCTCCGCCTGCGCCGCATCTGAGCCTTCTGTCCGAATTGGCGTCTTCATTCCAACTCGCTGTGGAATAAGGAAAGCTGGAGCAGCGTCACGTGAGGAGCGTCATATCCGTGACGGTGCGTGCCCCGTCATGTTCACGTAATCAGGGCGTTTTTCAAGGGGATTTGGTCCGGGCGACAGCTTCCTGATTCACGGAGGGTGACGGGGAATTCCGGAAAGGGATCAAGGGAATCGCATTCACAGGGAACCGTCACTTGTCCCTTTGCGTCTTGGTCGCTTACGTTCCACACCAATCCGGACGGACGCCCAATCCTGCCGCCGCCCGGTGCCCGCACAACTCACCCGTGAACGGCAGGAGCGGGGGACCCACAGGTACAACCGCCTGTTCCGGTCTCCGGAACGGCTAGGGGTAAAGCCGCGTCTCGGCGCGGCCGGGCATCTCCAGCCCGCACCCGACAGCTCACCTCGCAGGCGCCGGAGAGGAATTCGCCATGCCCGCGAAGGGTAAGCACCGCCGCCCGAAGTCCCCGCGTCTTTCCCGCTCGATCGCCGTCGCCGGAACCGGTGGCGCCGCTCTCGCCCTCCCGCTCATGGGGGCCACCGGCGCCCATGCGGCCACCACGCAGTCCGCTTCCCAGTCGGTTTCCGAAAAGGCCGCCCAATCCCTTCCGGTGACCCAGAAGAAGGCCGCCGAGAAGAAGAGCGCCGCCGACAACGCGGGTGTGCGCACCTATTCGGTGCGGGTCGGTGACTATCTCTCGAAGATCGCCGACGAGCAGAACGTCACCGGCGGCTGGAAGAAGCTCTACGCCGACAACCGCCAGGCGGTGGGCGACGACCCGTCGCTGATCCACCCCGGCCTGAAGCTCACCATCGGCAGGCAGGCCGCGACGAGCACCACCAAGTCCAAGTCCTCGTCCTCGACCGGGTCCTCCTCCTCGGCCAAGTCGCAGTCGTCCTCCGCCAAGACGTCCGCCACTCGCACCGCCGAGACCACCAGCACCGCCACCGGGTTCACCCTCCCGGTCTCCGGCGCCACCATCGGCACCGGCTACCACGTGGCCGGCAGCATGTGGTCCAGCGGCTACCACACCGGCGTCGACTTCGTCGTCCCGACCGGCACCCCCCTCAAGGCCGTGGGCGCGGGCACGGTCGTCTCCGCGGGCTGGGGCGGCGCCTACGGCAACCAGGTCGTCATCAAGCTCGCCGACGGCTACTACGCCCAGTACGGCCACCTCTCCCAGCTCTCCGTCTCGGCCGGCCAGACCGTGACCGAGGGCCAGCAGATCGGCCTCTCCGGCGCGACCGGCAACGTCACCGGCCCGCACCTGCACTTCGAGATCCGCACCACGCCGGACTACGGCTCCGACGTGGACCCCGTCGCCTACCTCCGCTCGAAGGGCGTCGCCGTCGGCTGACCCCCCGCCGACCGACTGCCTGACACGCCGCCGAAGGCCGGACCCCGATCCCCGGGTCCGGCCTTCGGTGTTCCCGCGGTGTCGACAACGGGAGTCGCGCGGGGCAGGGTGATCCCCGTCAACTGGTGCAAGCGCTTTCCATCGCCCCCTTCCCAGTGTGCTTCCCCTAGAAGGAGCCGTCCGACGTGACGACCACGCGCAGAGCATTCGGAGCCCTCGCCGCAGGTGCCGCCCTGGCCGCCCTCGCCCCCGCGGAAGGCGCGAGCGCCGCACCCCGCAGGCGTCTCCTCGCCCACGACGACTTCCGGCACGGCCTCGGCAAGTGGGCCGTCGAACTGGAGCAGGGCGGGACGGTCGCCGCGTCGCGCGGGATGCTGGAGGTCGACGTACCCGCCGGGGCGACGGTCTGGTTCAGGCAGCGCCTCGACGGGCCGTACGTCATCGAGTACACCGCCACGGCCGTCTCCGAAGGCGGGGTCGACGACCGTGTCTCCGACCTCAACAACTTCTGGAACGCCACCGACGTCCGCTCCCCGGACGACATCTTCGCCACGCGGCGCGGCGGGGCGCTGGCCGAGTACGACTACCTCCGGACCTACTACGTCGGCTACGGCGCCAACACCAACACCACGACCCGGCTGCGCCGTTACGTCGGCCAGGCGGGGGCCCGACCGCTGGTCTACGACTACACCGAGCCGCTGCTCGTCGCGAACGAGCCCAACCGGGTCCGGATCGTGTCCGACGGGCCGACGGTCCGCTGGTGGAACAATGGGCGGCTCGTCTTCGACTACGAGGACCAGGAACCGTACACAAGCGGGCATTTCGCCTTCCGGACGACCTGGAGCCATTTCCGGATCAGCGACTTCAAGGTCTGGCGGTTGAGGCGTCAACAGCGCTGATCGGAGAGTTATTCCTGGCTTGGGGAATCCTTGGGAAGTGGCTTATCTCACCGCCCGTCAACCCCTGCTTACGGTCGCGTAGGTCACATTCGAAGGTGAATCATGGACCGCGTGGCAGACGATTCGAAGAGTGACAGCAGATCAGTGATCGGGTCGTACGTTGCGGTGGGGGACAGCTTCACCGAGGGCGTCGGCGACCCCGGCCCCGACGGGGCGTTCGTCGGCTGGGCCGACCGGTTCGCGGTGCTGCTCGCGGACCGCAGGCCCGAGGGCGACTTCGACTACACCAACCTCGCCGTGCGCGGCAAACTGCTCGACCAGATCGTGGCGGACCAGGTCCCGAAGGCGCTCGAACTGGCGCCGGACCTGGTCTCCTTCTGTGCGGGCGGCAACGACATCATCCGGCCCGGCACCGACCCCGACGAGGTCGCCGAGCGCTTCGAGCGGGCCGTCGTACGGCTCACCGAGGCCGTCGGCACCGTCATGGTGACGACCGGGTTCGACACCCGCGGCGTGCCCGTGCTCAAGCATCTGCGCGGCAAGATCGCCACGTACAACGGGCACGTCCGCGCCATCGCCGACCGGTACGGCTGCCCCGTGCTCGACCTGTGGTCCCTGAAGACCGTGCAGGACCGCAGGGCCTGGGACGGCGACCGGCTGCACCTCTCTCCCGAGGGGCACACGCGCGTGGCGCTGCGCGCGGGCCAGGTCCTGGGCCTGGAGGTCCCGGCCGACCCCGACCAGCCCTGGCCGCCGCTGCCGCCGCGCGGCACCCTCGACGTCCGGCGGGACGACGTTCACTGGGCGCGCGAGTACCTCGTGCCGTGGATCGGACGGCGACTGCGCGGCGAGTCCTCGGGCGACCACGTCACGGCGAAGGGCGCGCTGTCGCCGCAGGACATCAAGAGCCGGATCGCTTCGGTGGCTTGAGCTTGCGATGGCGTGAGCGTCGGTGACGTGAGCCGCGATGGCGTGAGCTGTGATGGCGATGGCGATGGCGATGGCGTGAGCCTCGGTGACGTGAGAGCGGAGCCGGGGCTCACCGCTCCGACGCGGTCAACGCCTCCCGCGCCAGCCCCAGTTCGCGGGCCAGTGCCTCGTCCACCCACTCCTGCGCCCGCGTCCGCGAGACGGTGCCGGTGTACGAGGTCAGCTGGACGGCGAGTCCGTCCAGCAGGGCCGTCAGGCGCAGGGCCGTGCCGGTCGGGTCCGGGCAGCGGAACTCGTCCGCCGCCACGCCCTCCGCGATGACCTCCGCGAGCGCCGCCTTCCACTGCCGGTCGAGGTCCCGGGTGACCTCCTGCAGCGCGGGCTCGCGCAGCGCCGCCGCCCAGCCCTCGATCCACAGCCGCCAGCCCTTGGCCTGCCCGGTCGGCGCGTACCAGCGCACCGCCGCACGCAGTCGCCGCAGCGCCGTCGTACGGCGTCCGAGCAGCTTGCGCAGATGGGCGAGGTCGTCCTCGGCGGCGTAGGTGAACGCGGCGGCGACCAGTTTCTCCTTCGTCGAGAAGTGGTACAGCACCAGCGCGTTGCTCACCCCGAGCGCCGAGGCCACGTCGGCGATCCTGACCGCCGCCACGCCCCGCGCCTCGATCTGCTCGATGGCGGCCCGCAGCAACTCCTCACGCCGCTCCGCCACGCTCAACCGCACTCTCGCCACGCGGCCACCCTATTGCGTCGCCGCCGGTGGTGCCGGTCGAGGCCACCATGTGACCGGTTCCGGTCCAGGGCGGCCCGTGCGTCTTGACCCGGCTCGCGGTCGACGGCACGGTCACGCCGAGCGGCTTCGGCGCGGTGTGCGGCGGCATCGCGGCGGGCCTCGGCCTGAAGGGGCCGGGTCAGTCCGGGAACTGGTAGTCGAACCGGATGCGGCCGGCCTCGTCCAGCACCAGGAAGTCCCGGCCGCCTCCGGTCACTTGGCCTTCCTCCCGCTGGAAGGCCTCCCAGCGGAACGTGACCACGTCCCGCACCTGCCGGGGCGCCTCCTGAAGGCGGAAGACGAACGTACCCGGCGCGACGAACTCCTCGTACGCACGCGTCACGCGCGCGTGCAGCTCGTCGTGCCCCCGGGCCTCCAGCGCGGCGGTGGCGAAACCGAGGGCCACCGCCTGGTCGTGCATCTGCTGCGGCGGCAGCAGGATGTGCTCCCCGTCCTCCGCCCACAGGTCGAGCACGGTCTTGCGGCGGCTCTCCGGGTCGGGGTCGTTCCACATGCCGATGTAGCGGTCGGCCAGATCCTGCGCGTCGATGGCGGGCATGGTGCTCCTCCTGTGCGATGAGCTCTGTATGCCCTCGACTCTCGTGCCGCCGGTCCCTGGTCTCAATTCCCGGCAGGGTATGACGAGTTCGGGTCCCGCAGGAGGGCGTGCGCGTCTAGGGCGAGCGGGCCGCCGGGATGCACCAGGAGCGGATTGACCTCCAGGTCGCCGAGTTCCGGATGCGCGGCTGCGGCGCGGGCCACGGCGCACACGGCGGCGGCCGCCGCGTCCAGGTGGACGGGCGGGGCGCCGCGCCAGCCGGTCAGCAGGGGCGCGTGACGCAGTTCGAGCAGCGGGGCGCGCGCGTGCGTGCGTCAGCGGGGCCAGGGCGACTGCCGTGTCTGCGAGGAGCTCCGCGGTGACACCGCCGGTCCCCACCAGGGCGACCGGGCCGAAGGAGGGGGCACGGCGAACGCCGACGATGAGTTCATGAGCGTACGGCGGTGTCGCCATGGCCTCCACGACGTAGCGCCCGGCAGCGGTGGCCGCGCGCATCCGGCCGAAGGCGGCCCGCAGAGCCTCCTCGTCGGCGAGACCCAGGGCCACCCCGCCGGCCTCCGTCTTGTGGGCCAGGCCCATCGCCTTGAGGACCAGGGGGTAGCCGACGCCGACGGGACGCGGTGCGTGGCCTCGACGGCTTGCTCCGCGTCCGGCACGAACTCGGCGGCGGGGAAGGTCAGTCCGTGGGAGGCGAGGAGTTCGCGGAGGGTCTCGTAGCTGCCGTGACGGATGCGGTACGGGGCGGTCGGCGCGGTCGGTGGTGGGTGCGGGTGCGGGTGCGGGGGCGTGCCGGTGAGCCGGGCGGCCGAGGTGAGTGCCGTTGGCGGCCTGTTCGATGCGGGCAGGTCCCCGGCTTCCGCCTCTCCGCCGAGCAGGTCTCCTGCCTCCACCCCTCCAGCGAGCAGGTCCCCACGCCCCCGCCCCTCCAGCGAGCAGTCCCCCCACCCCCGTCCCCTCAGCGAGCAGTCCCCCACCCCCGCCCCCCATCCCCCGTCACCGATACCACCCGAACCGCTCCGCGATCACCGGCAGCCGGTCCGCGACGATCGCATGCGCGGCCGTCCTCGGGGTCGTCCCGTCGGCCTCCGCTCGCGTCAGCATCTGTTCGACCAGGGCCCGCATCGAGCGGCGCGTGTGGGCGAACGCCTCGTCCGCGTCGGCGTCGATGTCGCCGAACAGGGTCCACCACCACCACGCGTTCGTACCGGAGTTGACGACGACGTCCGGCAGCACGGTGACACCCCGGGCCGCGAGCAGTTGCTCCGCCTCCGGCAGCACCGGCATGTTGGCCGCCTCGACGATCCAACGGGCCGTGATCCGCTCCTGGTTGGTGATGTCGATCGCGTACGAGACGGCCGCCGGCACCAGCACCTCCGCCTCGGCGGACAGCCAGGCGTCACCGGGCAGTTCACGGTCCCCGGAACGCAGTGCCGCCCGGTCCACGGTGCCGTACGCGTCGCGTGCCGCGAGCAGCGCCTCGACGTCCAGGCCGGCCGGGTTGGCGATCGTGCCCTTGATGTCGGCGACGGCGACGACCGTGAGGCCCGCGCGCGCGAGGAAGCGTGCCGTGGCCCCGCCCATCGTGCCCAGCCCCTGCACGGCGACCCGGGTGCCCTCGTACGGCACACCGGCCCGGTCCAGGGCCGCCAGCGCCGACTCGGCCACCCCGCAGCCGCCGGCCAGCTCGTCGAGGCCGATGCCGTCCACCTCGATCGCGAAAGCGTCCGCCAGTCGCCGACGGGCCGTCGCCTCATTGTCGAGCAGCGGGTAGACCGCCTGGATGGAGGAGACCAGCCCCGCCTCCGCCGCCGCCCGGTCCACCAGGTCCTGGGTGAGGCCGAGGTCCTCGCCGGTGGTCCAGAAGGTCTCGATGTACGGCTTCATGGCCCGCAGGTAGCGCACAAGGAGTCCGTACGACCCCGGGTCCTGGGGGTCGCAGTCGATGCCGCCCTTGGCGCCGCCCAGCGGGATGTAACGGCCCTCGGGGTTGTAGTGCAGCGCCTCCTTCATGGTCATGCCGCGGGCGAGGCCGGCGACCTCGTCGAGCGTGCAGCCCTCGCGCATCCGCAGTCCGCCGCTGGAGACGCCGCGCACCAGGCGGTCGACGACCAGGAAGCCCTGGCGGCCGGTGACATGGTCGGTCCAGGTGAGCGACATCAGGGGGGCGGTCATGCGGTCTCCTCGGTCATGCGGTCTCCTCAGGGATGACGATCAGGGTGGGGCCGGGCCGGTCGAGGGCCTCGGCGAGGGCGTGGCGGAGTTCCGCCGGGCTGCACGCGCGTGTGCCGTGTCCGCCGTAGGCGCGGGCCAGGGCCGGCAGGTCGACCGGCGGGAGGTCGACGGCGGTCGGCGTGTCGCCGCGCGCCGTCATCTCGTCGCGGAATCTCGCCGTAGCCGCCGTTGTCGAACACCACGATGGGCAAGGGCAGTCGGAGCTGTGCCGCGGTCGCCAGTTCCTGCACGGTGAACTGCAGGCCGCCGTCGCCGCTGAGCGCCACCACCTGCCGGCCGGGCCGCGCCACCTTGGCACCGATCGCGGCGGGCAGGGCGTAGCCGAGGGTGCCGAAGCCGGTGGGGTGGAGGTAGCGGCCGGTGGGGCCGACGGGGAGGTGGGGGAGAGCGCCGTAGTAGCAGCACTGGGCGCTGTCGGAGGTGACGACCGCGTCCTCGGCGAGCACGGAACGCATCGCCTTCAGGTACGGGATCCAGCGCGCGTCGCGCGCGGCGGTCTCGGCGTCGCGGGTGGCGCGGAGGGCGGTGACGTCGTCCGGTACGCGCGCGTGGAGCGGCAGTTCGGGCAGCAGGGCTTCGAGGACGGCTCGCGCGTCCCCGACGAGCGGTACGTCCGCCGGTGTGCCCGCGTGCATCTGGTCGGGGTCGATGTCGACGCGGACCAGGGTGCCGTCGAGCCGGGGCGGGAGAGTCCAGAAATCGGACTCGGCCAGCTCGGTGCCGACGGCGAGCACGACGTCCCGGGTGGCGAGCCACTTCTGGACCGCCGGGCTGTGCAGCGAGACCCCGAGCGACAGCGGGTGCGTCTCAGGGACGGTGCCCTTGCCGTTGGCCGTGGTGACGACCGCAGTGCCGAGTCTCTCGGCGAGGGCGAGGCAGGCGGCCCCGGCGTTGCGCGCGCCGCCGCCGAGCACCAGCGCGGGTCGCTGCGCCCCGGCGAGGACCCGCGCGGCTTCCCGTACGGCGGGGACCGGCCGCGGGACGGGCGGAGACAGCCGTACGGGTCCCAGGGGCTCCGCCGCCTCCAGGAGGTCCAGCGGGATCTCGATGTGTGCGGGCCGCGGCCGTCCCGTACGGAACAGGGTGAACGCGCGCGCCACCGCCGAGTCGATCTCGGCGACGGACGAGACGCGGTGGCTGAACGCGGCCACGCCCCGCAGGGCCTCCGTCTGGCTGCGCATCTCGTGCAACAGGCCCGTGGACAGGCGTGGATGGCGCAGCGGCATGCCGGGGGAGACGACGAGCAGGGGCACGCTGTCCGAGTACGCCTGGCCGACGGCCGCCGCCGCGTTGAGCAGGGCGGGACCCGTCGTGGTGAGGACGACGCCGGGGCGGCCCGTCACGCGCGCGTACCCGTCGGCGGCGTAACCGGCGCCCTGTTCGTGACGGGGCGTCACATGCCGTATCCCATAGGACGCGAGGTGCCGGTAGACCTCCAGGTTGTGCGTGCCCGGGATGCCGAATGCCTGGGTGACACCGTGCCCGCACAGGGCGCGGACCACGGCCTCGCCGCCGGTCAGGAGCCCGCCCTTCGCCAGGCTCCTGAAGGGGCCCGCGCCCATCACAGGCTCCGCGAGGTCACGAGCCGCATGATGTCCAAGGTGCCTTCCTCGATCTCCTCCGGCTTGGCGGCCCGCATCCACTGCTCCACCGGGAACTCGCGCGAGTAGCCCCAGCCGCCCAGCGTCCGCACGGCCGCCCAGGTGCGGTACGCGGCGGTCTCGGACGCCGTCAGCTTCGCCATGGCCGCCTCGACGGTCGCGTCCAGGCCGGCGTCCAGGCGCCGCGCGGACCGCCAGGTCATCAGCCGGGACTGCTCCACGCGCGTGCGCATGTCGGCGAGCCGGAACGCGACGGCCTGGTGCTCGACGATCGGCCTGCCGAACTGCTGCCGCCCGCGCGCGTAGTCACGCGCGTACTCGTACGCGGCCCGCGCCACGCCGGTCGCGGCCGCGCCCAGCACCGTGCGCGAGATGTCGAAGGTCCGCATCAGCCCGTGGAAGCCCCGCCCCTCCGCGCCGAGCCGGTGCTCCTCGGGCGCGAAGGCGTCCTGGAGGAAGACCTCCCGGCACACGATCGCGCGCTGGCCCATCTTCTTCACCGGCTGACCGAAGGAGACGCCCTCGGTGCCCTTGCGCAGCAGGAACGCGCTCACCCCGCGCGAGCGCCGCGCCGGGTCGGTCTTGGCGAACACGACGTACTGCTCGGCCTCGCCCGCGTTGGAGATCCACGCCTTCTGGCCGCTGAGCAGACAGCCGTCGTCCGCACGGCGGGCCGTCGTGACGACCGAGGCGGCGTCCGAGCCGGTGCCCGGCTCGGTGGTCGCCAGGGCGGTCATGGGGGTGTCCGGGCCGGTCAGCGGGGTCAGCCACTCCCGCTTCTGCTCCTCGGTGCCCAGCTCGAGCACCGGGTCGGCGAAGAAGCCGTTCGAGCACAGCAGGTTGAGATCCACGACGTCGCGCTGCTCCCGGCTGAGCGGGACCGACTCGGTGGGGAGGTCGGACATGGTGCCTCCAACAGGCCGCGGGAACGGTCACTCACTGATCCCACTGACGGTTACTGAACCGTCGGTCAGTATCGAAAGTCTCCCGGCCCCCTGTCAACGTGCTGAACGGATCATCAGCAGGCCGCGGCGCGCCGACGGATTTCTTTGGGTTTTCTTTGGAAAGCACCCGGCAGGACTCGGACGACAGGGGTGTTGTCGGAGGAGCGGACCATAATGGAACGCCTCACCGACTCCACCTGGAGGTACCGTGTCCGGTTTCCGTCCCCTGAGCTCCGGGCTCCGCGCGCTGCAGCCCGCGGCCTTCGGCGCGGACCCGAGCGGTGAGCGCCTCGCTCGTATCCGCAGATCACCGCACTTCAAGGACGGGGTCTTCCAGAACCCCGGGGGCACCACCCGGACCCGCCCCTCCGCTTCCGCCCTGGACTTCGCGAAGGTCTACTTCGACAAGGACGAGCGGCCCCGGCGCGCCCCCAAGGGCAACATCCCGGTGGACGCCACCACGCTCGCCGACATCGCGAAGCCGCCCGCCACCGGGCTGCGGCTGACCTGGATGGGGCACTCCAGCGTGCTCGCGGAGATCGACGGACAGCGGGTGCTCTTCGACCCCGTGTGGGGTGAGCGCTGCTCCCCGTTCTCCTTCGTCGGGCCCAAGCGGCTGCACCCCGTGCCGGTGCCGCTCGCCGCGCTCGGCGCGGTCGACGTCGTCGTCATCTCGCACGACCACTACGACCACCTGGACCTGCCCACGATCAAGGCGCTGGCCGGCACGGACACGCTGTTCGCCGTGCCGCTCGGGGTGGGCGAGCACCTCGAACTCTGGGGTGTCTCCGCCGACCGGATCCGCGAGCTGGACTGGCACGAGGCGACCAAGGTCGGCGGGCTGACCCTGACGGCGACCCCGGCCCGCCACTTCTGCGGCCGAGGGCTGCGCAACACCCAGCACACACTGTGGGCGTCCTGGTCCGTCGCCGGCGAGGAGCACCGGATCTACCACAGCGGCGACACCGGGTACTTCGAGGGCTTCAAGGACATCGGCGCCGAGCACGGTCCGTTCGACGCCACGATGATCCAGATCGGTGCGTACTCCGACTTCTGGCCCAAGAACCACACGGATTCTACGCCGGTGCCGGGTGCGTGGCCGGACATTCACATGAGCCCTCTGCAGGGCGTTCAATCGCACCTTGACCTGCAGCAAGGCGAGCCGGGTGGGGTACTGCTGCCCATCCACTGGGGGACCTTCAACCTGGCGTTCCATCCGTGGGCCGAGCCTGGTGAGTGGACGAAGGCCGCTGCTGATGCGGTGGGGCAGGCGGTTGCGCTTCCTGTGCCGGGGCAGCCGTTCGAGCCGGCCGGGGTGCTGCCTGTCGATCCTTGGTGGCGGGGTGTCGGGTATGTACCTGACCACGAATGGCCCGTTCCGGAGATCGCTGCGAAGACGAGCCGGGAAGACCTTGATCTTGTGGGCGAGGTCTGACGGTGGACGAGCTGAGGCGTGTGACGGACGTCCTGGTAGCCATGTCGGAGGTGGAACGGAATCAGGCGTTGCAAGCGATCGATGGGCCCGCGCGTCGGCACAGACAGGAGCAGACGTTGGGGTACCGACCGCTGCCTTCCTTGGCGCGTAGAGAGGTGACGGTCCGAGTGAAGGTGATCGGCGCGTAGCGTCCGAGATACGGCGGTGTGGTGTTGACATCTTCCCGAGCCATGCTGCCTGACGGCGGGTCGCATGCCCAGCACGGGTTCACCAGGATGCCGACGGTGGGCGCAGGCGCGGTGAACCTGCGGCGGTGTCACTGTGATCTGTGGCTACTCCTTGGTGTAGTCCACGAACAGTCAGTACTGCGATGGGGGCAGACGCGTCCAGGGGCTGTTACAGGTGTTCTCCCTGGCACGCTGTGGGAATTGTGCTTGTCGTGGAACGGTCGCTGGTGTGATCCTTCTTGTGGACGAGAAGGACGCATGACATGGCATACGCTCGATGGCGCCACATCCTCACGGAATCGCAGCGTCACGCCCTCAAAGCGGTCGACGAGTGGAATTGCTCGACTGGAAGTTACAGCGACTTCCTCACTCACATGCACAGGGCGTGGCACTACCTGCTCCACGCGGAGTTTCACAAGGCGAAGATCGACTATCACTACCGGGATCCCAAGACCGGTCAGCACCAGCTCATCGACGGTGATCCGAAAGCATGGGATCTGGACCGATGCCTTCGGGAGCGCTTCCCTGACAGCAGGGATCCGGTGCGCTTGAACGGAGAGCTGTTCGTGGCGCTCCGTAACAAGGTGGAGCACCGGTACGAGCACAACCTGAAGATCGCCACGGGCGGCAGGGCGCAGGCCCTCGTCATGAACTACGAGCAGGAGTTGGTCGCCCACTTCGGCGCCGAGTACAGCCTTGCCGACCGGCTTCGTTTCCCGATGACACTGCAGGCTCTCACCGCTGAGGGGCGAGAGCAGCTCCAGGAAGCTGCGAGGAAGCTACCGAAACGCACCCGCGACCTTGTGGCGAAGTTCGATGCCGCTGTCGATCCGGCCGTACTCGACGATCTCAGGTACGACTACCGCGTGCGGCTCGTGCCGATCATCGGCTCGAAGACGGACGCCGACCTGGCGATCAACTTCGTCAAGCTCGACGAACTGAGCGAGGAGGAGCGTACGGTCATGGTCGAAGCCGGGCGTCTCGGCACAGTGATCGAGAAGGTCAAGCACGTCGAAGTGGTTGATAAGGGCAAGCTGCTCCCGAAGCGAGTGGCTCGTCTCGTGGAAGAGCAGGTGCCCTTCGAATTCAGCGCCAGCCACGAGCACGCGATCATGTGGCGACGCTTGGGAGTCAGGCCTGCCACAGGGGCCCTCGATCCCCTCGCCACGGACGCGAAGTACTGCGTCTACAGCGAGGCATTCGGTGCCTACGTCTACACGCACGCCTGGGTGAAGAAGGTCGTCAGGGAGATCGGCACGATTGAGAAGTACCGCGTGTTCTTCGGCCGGGAGCCGCGCATGAAG
Source organism: Streptomyces cylindrosporus (assembly GCF_022698165.1). Classification (GTDB taxonomy): domain Bacteria; phylum Actinomycetota; class Actinomycetes; order Streptomycetales; family Streptomycetaceae; genus Streptomyces; species Streptomyces cylindrosporus. The sequence goes on along the minus strand of NZ_JALDAY010000002.1, from coordinate 341,560 downwards.
AAGGTGACCCACTTCCCGAAACAGGCGGGGACGCCAGAAGTGAGCGAAGCGCAGCAGCACAGCAGGTCTGCTTGAATCTGCGACAGGAGGGTGTCACTCACCGAACAGACTGTCCTGCATATATTGGATGGCCTTCCGCTCCGGGTAGAAGACGGCCAGCAGCATGAAGGTCTTGGGGTGGGCCGCGATGTTGCCGACGAAGAAGTGGACGGCCCGGTTCGGGGCGCACATCCGGTCGTACCAAACCTCGCGCAGTGCCTCACGGACTCCGCGCTCGCCGTACTTGCGCCGGAACTTGCGGTACGACTGGCCGGCCTCCCAGTCCTTGAGCCCCATGTCATGGGTCGGGCAGCTGTCGTCAGCACAGCGGAAGCTGTAGCGGAGGTCGAGGGGCACCCATTCCAGCGGATTCAACTCCTGTTCGAACAGGTCGAGTTGATCGGCCAATGCCGCCTTGGAGGCTGACCAGGACGCTGCGGGTTCCAGTCGGAAACGGGTGATCTCAGCGGGCTGGAAGACGCCGAGGGATGTCCCCCGCGCCTCCTGATCCCGCTTGATGGCGCAGAGCGACGGGGCGACCAGCGGTTCGACGTAGCGGTACCGATTCTTCCAACCTCCGTCTGGCGGCACGTCCCCGACGATCTCCAGAGTGTCGAGGTCGGGGCGGAGACTCTCTGGGCGTGAGTCCCGTTCCGGCCGGTGCGGTTCGACGTCGACCTCGATGATCGAGTACTTGGAGAACTGGGCTTCTTCGACCAGGAGCCGGAATGGCACCGGGAAGAGCCGTACGTGCTGCGGCTCGTGCTGGTCCAGGCGTATGCCAGCCACACAACTGGTCTCGCGGTACTTGTTGGATAGCTCTGGGTACGTCTTGACCGTGATCAGTATGCGTGCGCGCTGCCGATTCCCCGCTGCCATGGACGCCCCCTCCGTGATCTCCCGGATCTGATTGGAGGAGAGGCACGCGCCACGGGCAAGGGCGCGTGCGGGAGCAGGCGGTGAAGTCAGGCCAAGGGAATCACAGGCACTGCGGCACGCCTACGCACCGTCTCGAGGACGACCTGCCGGTGGCAGCGGTTCTCGTCCTGCTCGAAGCACAACACCGCCACCCGTGACTGCTGGGCGCGCTCGGCGAGGCGATCGAGATCGGTCTGCGCCTCCTCAGACCGCAGCACCCCCTGGAACCGGGCCCTGCCCTCGGCGACGCGGCCGTCCCAGAACGGCGCACGGTTGTCTTTCGGATTGCCCAGGCCACGTAGGTGGGTGTACTCGATGCCAGCCTCCGCGAGCGCCTCCCCGAGCCGGGTCTTACTGAAGCCCTTCTTGCGACTGATCGGCGTGAGCCGCACGTCCGCCACCACATCGATATGGCTCTCGACAAGCGAGGCGACGAACGAGTCGATGTCCCGTCCTTCATACCCCGCAGACCACAGTCCGGGCCTTGCCTTGGTTTCCCGGAACAAGTCGTCGAGAGAGACGTGAAGGGCTTCGGCGACCGCTCCAACGGTCAAGAAACCTGGCTGGATTGCTCCCTCGCTTTCCAGGCGAGCCACCGTCTGTACAGAGACGCCCCCATCCTTGGCGAGTCGCTCACGCGACCACCCGCGTTCCTCCCGCAACGCCCGCAACCTCTGGGCGAGAACGCGGGCGTGGTCATGAGGACGCGCTGAGTGGTGGCTTGCCATGGTCGTGATCCTAATGGCCGCTGAGAACGCAAGGGGCGGCGTTCCCGGTCAGGTATGGGGCGGGACTGGCGAATACCCTCCGCCTGTCCGACGGCCGTGGCGTCACACGCCTCCTCTTACGAGCCAGCTGGCCGCTCCCGCCCAGGCTCGATGTGGTCGCCTCGAGCCGACTGCAAGATCTACTCCCCTGCAGGGCGGGGGCGTCGAGGACTGCTCGCAGGTGAGGGACGCCGCGAAGTCGAGGGCGGCCTGGTCCTAGAAGGCCCGGGTGATGACGTTGACGCCGGTTGGCTGCCGTCGTTCTCGGCGGCTGGGACGGCGGCGGTGGCCAAGGATGGGTCTCACCATTGGTGGCCTGTCAGCTGAACCGGAGGCTTCGGAGGAATTGCCTGCGGCGCAGCTGCCTTGAAACGTGGATGGGGCGTTCAGTGTGACGGGCCGAGTGCGGGGCCCATTCGCTCGGGGTGAAGATGACTCACAACCCTGTAACAGGTTGCCCAGTGAGGGCTTGGGCGATCTGCCAGAGTTGGCCGCCGCGGGATGCCTTGACGAGTACGACGTCGTCGGGGCGGAGGATGGAGTCGAGGTAGGCGGCGGCGGTGATGTTGTCGCCGACCAGCGCGATGTCCGGCACTCCGGCCGCACCTGCCGCGAGGGCGAGTTGCTTGGCCATGTCCCCACCTACCGCTACGACGAGGTCGACGCCGTTCTCGGCTGCCATGCGACCGACCTCGCGGTGGGCTTCGACGGCAGCATCGCCCAGTTCCAGCATCTCTCCGAGTACGGCGATTCGCCGGCCGCCTGTGGCCTCGGTCGTGTCGCCGATTGCCTCGGTCATCGAGACTCTCCGTTGGAATTGAGGGGCGTGAAGGTGATTGCGCGGCCGGTGTAGGAAGCGGATACGCGGCTGAGGGGGACTCGGTCGTGGGTCTGGCCCCAGGCCGATGGGTCCCGGAAGTGGATCGTCGGGTCGGGGCCGTCGACGTAGCCGCGGAGGATGACCAGGTGGCCGCCGGTGCGGCCGTCGTCGGGGAACTGTTCGGTCACGGACACGATGAGCGGGGCGTGGTCGAGGCGTGCCGTCAGGTCTTCGACGGGGACGGGCTCGGCGGTCGCGGGGACTCCGAGGTCGGTCGCCAGGCTCGCGATGCCCACGTGGAGTGCTCCACGTGGGGTCAGGACCTCGTGCTTGACGGCGAGTTTCAGGAGTTCCGTGACGGTGCGTGCTTCGCGGCCGTAGGCGAGCAGGATCATTCTCAGCGAGGCCAGGCCGCACGCCCGGTTGGACCATTCGATCCTGTCCCCGAGTGCCCATCCGCCGTGCAGGTCCCATTCGGCGGGGTCGATGAGCTGACGGCACAGGGGGACATCGTGGACGCGCGGCACAGTGGCGGGCTCCTACGGTGAGACGGCAGCCTCCCGGGCCCGTGTGGTGCCGGCGAACGCGGGAGTGGGCAGGGGGACATCGTAGGGCGGGCGGGCCAGGGCTTCGTGCAGCATCGCCAACACGACGTCCGTGTGTGTGAGTCCGACCATCGCGGCCCCCACGGCGAAGTTGCTGTTGCGGGACATGCCGGGCGTGCTGTTGACCTCCAGCACGTACGGATCGCCGTCGTCAGTGAGGATGAAGTCGATGCGTGCTGAACCGCGCAGCCCGAGGCCGCCCCACAGCGTCCGGGCGTGCCCGGTGACCTGGTCCAGCACCTCGGGCTCCAACTCGGCAGCGCGCACGGTGACCGCGGCCCTGGAGTCCACGTCGAGCTTCGAGTGGGCGTCGTAGAAGTCGGCTTCGGCCGCTTCGGTGGTCAGCGGCGGGAAGACGACGACCGAGTCGCCCGGTAGTTCCAGGAGTCCCACAGTCATGGGCGTGCCCGCCACGTACTCCTCGATGAGCACCTCCGCACCCTCAGGACTGGCCGCATCCGCGAGAGCGGCGGGCAGGTCCGCCGGGTCGCGTACGAGGCTCATGCCCACGCTGGACCCGCCGAAGGGCGGCTTGACCATCACGGGACGCCCGTTCCAGGCCACCGGGCCGCCGCCGGACCAGACGTGCCAGCCGGGCGTGGGGACGCCGAGGGTCAGCATCACCCGCTTGCAGAGGATCTTGTCGGCGGCCACCGCGGATGCAGCGACTCCGCTGCCGCAGTAGGGCACGCGCAGGTAGTCGAGCAGTCCCTGCAATCGGCCGTCCTCGCCGTAGGGGCCGTGCAGATTGGAGAGTGCTACGTCGTACCCGGCCAGGTCGATGATGAAGTCGGGTTCGCACGGGTCCAGCACTTTCCAGCGGGCACCGATCTCTTCCAGCGCTGCGCCCAGGGCGGTGACGGATCGCTGCTCGACGGGGCACTTGGAGTGATAGAGCCGGTCCTCGGCGGACACGGGCCCGTAGGTGAGGGCGACCCGGAGGCCCTGGCGGCTCCGCCCCCACTCGCGAAGCTCCTCGGCAGCCTTCTGCAGTGCGTTGTCCGAGCTGGGGTTGAGGAAGCCAGTCATGCGAGTACCCCTTCGAAGGTGTGGGTGACCGGGCCGCCGACCCAGTGCGTTCGAGTTGGCCGGGCGTCGTGCGGCCGGACGGTGAGCGGCTGCCCGGCGCGGTTGTGGACGGTGACGGTGCGCCCTGCGACCAATCCGCGCAGGGTGGCGATGACGACGGCGGCGACGGCGCCGCTTCCGCACGACAGGGTTTCGGCCTCGACCCCGCGTTCGTAGGTGCGGATCTTCAGTGCCTGATGGCCTGCGGATTGAACGAAGTTGACGTTCGTGCCCAACGGGGCAATGTCGGTGTGGTGGCGCACGAGGCGCCCGATTGTCACCGTGTCGATGGCGTCCACGTCGTCGACGATGGCTACGGCGTGTTCCGTGCCTGTGTGGGCGCTGTCGAACCAGGTCGGTCTGCCGTTGATGACGGTCTGTAAGCGCCGAGGGTCGACCGCGCCGACCTCGGCTGTGACCCACACGGAGTCGTCGGACACGACCGCCTCGTGCTCCACGCCGGCCATGTGGAGACTCATCTGCCGGAAGCCGTGATCATGGTGCGCGGCCCAGGCGGAGCACCGTAGGGCGTTGCCGCACATGGTCGCGGTCGAGCCGTCCGCGTTGTAGCAGGTGACGTCGAGGACGGCGGGGCGGTGGCTGACCAGTGTGCTGATGACCAGGCCGTCCGCGCCCACGCCGGTACGCCGGGCGCACAGGCGTTCCGCCTCCTTGGGCCATTCCTTGTCGTCGTCCGGTCCGAGGTCGCAGAGCAGGACGAAGTCGTTTCCCGCGCCGTGGATCTTGCGGAAGCGTCGCATGGTGAAATTCCTCGTGCAGTGAGGTGAGGGTTGAGGGTGAGGTGCCCGAGCAGAGCGGGGTCAGTGGCGGTCGATGGGCCGGTATGTGGTGCGGGCTTCTCGCATGACCCAGGGCTCGCGTCGGGCGAAGATCAGTACGCGGTGGGCTGCGGTGCCCGCGGACCTCATGTCCCGGACGCGCTGGTACTCGCCGTCGAGGTAGACGAAGTCACCGACGCGGACATCGCCCGGAGGCCGGGTGTGCCCGATCGTTCCGATCGGCGGAGGGGGCAGGGGCGGCGACTCGTTCGCTCTGTGCTCGTACATCAGCGCCTCCAGATGCCGAGCAGAAGGGAGCCGCCGAGAGCGACGAGGCTTGCCACGTAGGCGAGTTGTTGGTTGCGGGGGCTCATAGGGTTCCGATCAGGTGGTGCTCCACGCGGGCGCGGACCGACGGGATGCCTATGTCGGGGAGGGGCACCCATGCCGCCGCACCGGTCTCGATCATCGACGGGAACACGGCGCCCGAGTGGGCCCGGAAGAGATAGCGGACGCCGACCCGGAGACGGGGCCCGTACCGGTGTTGTCCGGGCCTGGTCACGTCGACCAGGAAGGGTCCCTCGGCGCCGGGCTGCGTCCACACGTCCCGGATACCGACCTCCTCGGCCAGCAGGCGCAGGGCCGCCTCGCTGAGGGAGTCGTCCCTCTCCTCCGGCTCCGCCTCCGCGAGGGCATAGCCTTCGTCGTGCCGCAGGCACAGGACGCGATCGTGCTCGTCGACGACGACCGCGCCCGTCGTCACGAGGGGGCAGCGCTGCTCGTGGGTGCAGGCGCGGCGCTGTGAGTGGTCGCGGGCCGCGTCGTAGACCGGCATCAGTGCCATCCGGTCGGCGGGGTGCTCGTAGATGTAGTGGGAGAGTTCCCGCACGATCTGGTCGTCCCTGACGCTCACGGGGTATCCAGCCCGTTGCGCTCGGAGTAGATCCACAGCAGGCGTCGCGTCAGCAGGGCGACATTGCGAAGGTAGAGGTAGGTCCCGAAGGTGGGCGTCTCGGGGGTCGGCCGGTTGGTGAGGTCGACCAACTTGGTGCCCTCGCGGAGGAGTTTGCGCACCTCGCTGTCGTCGTCGGCGCCGAGATCCTCGTGGAGCAGGCGGTTCAGATGACCGGCGATCGCCGGCACCTGCTGGTCCATCGCCGCGCGGGTCGTGGTGTCCATCCGCAGGCCGAGGGCGGCATTCGTATGCGACGAGATCGCCTCTACGTCGATGGGGATGCCGTCGTCCTCGAAGTCCTCGGCCGTCTCGAATGTCTTGCCCGTACTTGCCACAGTCATCATTGGCCCCTCCGGAGCGCGCTTTCAGCCGTGGCTATAACGCTAGGAAGGGAAGCGAACGGGCTTCCACGAGTATGCCGGAACTTGCCGTGCATTCACCCTAGAGATTCGATGGCAGCGGTGATGATTTCCCGCGCTGCGGCGCCGTAGACGGCAAGTTCGGCCAGCTCGCTGAATGTCTTGGCATACATGGCAAGTTCGTGTTTCTGGACGACGGTGAGATGAGCCGAAACCAGTTCGACGTTCACCAACTCGTCGTCGTACAAGAAGAATCCCTCGACCGGCCACAGGCCCGAGCGGTCGGCGTCCTGGGGGATGATGCCGATGCTCACCGACGGCAGTGCCATGACGCTGAGGAGATAGCCGAGCTGGCCGGCCATCACGTCGGTTCCGCCGATGCGGTACCGCAGCACGCTCTCCTCCAGAAGGATGGCGAACTTGTGGTTCCCGTAGACGACTTGCTGCTTCTCGACGCGCACCTTGACGGCCGCCGGTACATCGTCGATGAGTCCTCGGCGGTCGCGAATGGAGGTCAGAAGCGCAGTAATGTATGAGGCTGTCTGCACGGGGCCGGGGATGAGCCAGGGCGAGTAAATCCGGAAGCGTTCGGTGCGCTCCCAGAGAGGAACCACGGATTCCTGCGCCCACTTGAGACCGTGGCGTTCCATCTTGCGCCACTCGACATACATGCCCTCAATTCCGCGGGCCGTCGAGATGAGATCCTCTGCCTGGCCTTCCGCGCCGCACGCGGAACACCACGCGCGAAGGTCGCGCTCCGAGGGCGCGCGTGTGCCGCTCTCGAAGCGCGAAGCCTTCGACTCGTGCCAGCCCAGGCTTTGGGCCAGCGCTCGCTTGGTAAATCCGGCGGTCTTTCGGATTTCGGCCAGACGTTGTCCGAGCGCCTTGCGGGCTTCCTGGACGCTCGAAGAGGGCGATGTCATCTCGGTGCGGCGGTGCTGTTCGCGCTGTCAGGCAAGCTCGAACGCGGCGTGGGGCGTCGCGCGCTGCCATACGGCCTCGAAGGCCGACTCGCACAGCTTCGCCACCTCGGGGTCTTCGGTGAGCTCGACCTCCATGTTTTCGCCCTCGCCGTCGAAGTGGTTGACGAGGACGAGGTGGGAGTCGAACAGCCAGAAGTCGTTGCCCGGAAGCGCGATGTCGGTCGCGGAGCGCCGCGGGAGCCACCGCACGCTCTCGCCGGCCGCGATGTTCAGCCCGTCCGTCACGTCGTACTCGAAGCGGATGTACTCGCTGACCGGTGTCGAGACGACGCGGGCGCGGCGCACCTCGACGCCGCGCGAGGTCGCTTCCGTGACAATGGCGTGCCAGTCGGCCCAGCGCTCGGAGGGGTCGAGAACCACGCCGGCCTTCCAGTCGATGAAGGCCGGGTCCGACTTCATGTAGGCGTCGCGCATCTCCAGATGGACGGCCGTCCTCTGGCAGTCGCGGAACAGCTCCTCAAACGTCGGGGGCCTCGTCATCCTTCTTCACCTCCAGGAAGAACTGCACCATGCGCCGGGGGATCTCCACCACCGACTCATGGCCGGGGATGTCCATCTGCCCGAGACGCTCGGAGTCCTCCACCTTCCACCCCTGCACGAGGTAGCTGTCCTTCTCCTCGTCGAGGTAGATGGTGGGCGAGCCGCCACTCGGACTCTCCGGGTCCTTGCCGAGCTTGCGCAGGGCCATGATGTCCTCCTCGGATGCCGGTAAGGATCTCTGTGCCAGAGCTTGCCCGCGACTGAGCCCTCAAGCCAGGAACTTGCGGAAACTTGCCAGAACTTCGGAAAGCGACCCGAGCAGGGAAGCAGGCTGTCGGCGCAGGGCGCGTGGATATCCACTCGTTTGGACGGGGCTGGCAGCTCCAGGACCGCGCCCTGGTGATCCCAGGCAGGTCGATCCCTACGGATCGGGCCTTGATGCGAGAGCGGAGTAACCCCCGCGGCGCCGGCGGTGAGTCGGTAAATGCAAGATCTTCGTCGGGGTGTGGACCTGACACATGGTGGGCGTTGCCTGGCGCGCACCGCTGCGCACCAGGCCCTCGGAGGTCGTCGTCCCGGTCAGGGTGGATCAGACCGAGGTGCTTCGCATCTGTGTGATCAGGTCCAGGGCGATGTCGGTGATCATGTCCTCCTGGCCGCCGACCATGCCCCGGCGGCCCACCTCGACCAGGATGCTGCGGGTGTCCAACCCGTAGCGCGCGGCGGCGGTCTCCGCGTGCCGCAGGAAGCTGGAGTACACGCCCGCGTAGCCGAGGCTGAGGGTTTCGCGGTCGACCCGGACCTCGCGGTCCTGCAGGGGGCGTACGAGGTCGTCGGCGGCGTCCATGAGGGGGAACAGCTCGCAGGCGTGCTCCCAGCCCATCAGGTCGGCGACCGCGATGAACGCCTCCAGGGGGCAGTTGCCCGCGCCGGCGCCCTGGCCCGCGAGGGAGGCGTCGACGCGGATGGCGCCGCTTTCCACGGCGACGACACTGTTGGCGACACCGAGTGCGAGGTTGTGGTGGGCGTGGATGCCCAACTCCGTTGCCGGGTCGAGGACTTCGCGGTAGGCGTGGAAGCGGTCGCGGACGCCGTCCATGGTGAGGCGGCCGCCGGAGTCGGTGACGTAGACGCAAGTAGCGCCATAGGACTCCATCAGCTTGGCCTGGCGGGCCAGTTCGGCCGGTTCGGCCATGTGGGACATCATCAGGAACCCGGCGACGTCCATGCCCAACTCGCGTGCGGCGGCGATGTGCTGGGCGGAGATGTCGGCCTCGGTGCAGTGGGTGGCGACCCGCACCGAGCGGATGCCGAGGCGGTGTGCCTGGCGGAGGTCGTGCAGGGTGCCGATGCCGGGCAGCAGCAGGGTCGTGGGGACGGCGTGGAAGGCGGCGTCGGTGACGGCCTCGATCCACTCCCAGTCGGTGTGCGCGCCGATGCCGTAGTTGATGCTGGAACCGGCCAGTCCGTCGCCGTGGGCGATCTCGATGGCGGCCACCCCGGCCGCGTCCAGGGCGGCGGCGATGGTGCGGGCCTGCTCGGCGGTGTAGCGGTGCCGGACGGCGTGCATGCCGTCCCGCAGGGTGACGTCCTGGATGTACAGACGGGTCATCGCGTGGCCCTTTCGACGGAACGGTGGGCGACCATGCGTTCCGCGGTGCGCAGCGCGGCCGAGGTCATGATGTCGAGGTTCCCGGCGTAGGCCGGGAGGTAGTGGGCGGCACCCTCGACCTCCAGGAAGACGGAGACCTTCAGGGGATCCCCGCTGGAGGCCAGGGTGCGCAGCGGATCGTCGGCGGCCACCTTCTCGTACTGCACCTTCTGCTTGAGCCGGTAGCCCGGCACGTACGCCTGGACACGGCCGACCATCTCCTCGACCGACGCCGTCACGGCCTCGGTCGCGCACTCGGAGACCAGGCAGTGCACGGTGTCCCGCATGATCAGCGGGGGTTCGGCCGGGTTGAGCACGATGATCGCCTTGCCGCGCGCGGCCCCGCCGACCTGCTCGATCGCCGACGACGTGGTCTCGGTGAACTCGTCGATGTTCGCCCGAGTGCCGGGGCCTGCGGAGCGGGAGGCTATGGACGCGACGATCTCGCCGTAATGGACGGGCGACACGGCGTTGATCGCGGCGACGATCGGGATGGTGGCCTGGCCGCCGCAGGTGACCATGTTGACGTTTCCGGCGTCGAGGTGGGCGTCGCCGTTCACCGACGGGACGACGTACGGGCCGATCGCGGCCGGGGTGAGGTCGACCAGGGTGCGGCCCAGTGCGCGGAGCACCTCGTCGTGGTGGCGGTGGGCGCCGGCAGAGGTGGCGTCGAAGACGATGTCGACGTCGGCGAACTCGTCCAGTTTCACCAGGCCTTCGACGCCCTCGTGGGTGGTGGCGACCTTGAGGCGGCGGGCGCGGGCCAGGCCGTCGGAGTCCGGGTCGATACCGGCGAGGGCGGCTATCTCCAGGCTCTCCGAGAGCCTCAGGACCTTGATCATGAGGTCGGTGCCGATGTTGCCGGAGCCGATGATGGCGACCTTGGTGGTCATGACCGTGCCCCTTCCTGTTCCTGGGCGAAGCCGACCTGGACCGAGCCCAGGCCGAAGATGTGGGCGTCGAAGACGTCACCGGGCGCGGCGGGGGCCATCGGGCCCAGCGCCCCGGTCAGCACGAGGTCGCCGGCGCGCAGCGGGTCGCCCCGTTCGGCGAGGGCCTGGGCCAGCCAGACGGCCGCGTTGAGGGGGCTGCCGAGACAGTCGGCGCCGGTGCCCTCGGAGACGGTCTCGCCGTTGCGGGTCATGGTCATCGACACCGAGCGCAGATCGAGCCCGCTCAGCGGTACGGGGCTGCCGCCGAGGACGTACATGCCACAGGAGGCGTTGTCGGCGACCGTGTCGACGAGGGAGATGTCCCAGCCCGCGATCCGGCTGTCGACGATCTCCAGGGCGGGCAGCGCGAAGTCCACCGCGCGCAACACGTCCACGACCGTGCACGTGCGGTGCGGCAGATCCTCGGCGAGGACGAGCGCGACCTCGGCCTCCACCTTGGGCTGGAGCAGCCGCCCGGCCGGCACCTCGGTGCCCTGCGGCACCGCCATGTCCGCGAACAAGGCGCCGAAGTCGGGCTGGTCCACGCCCAGTTGCCGCTGCACGGCCGTCGAGGTCAGCCCGATCTTGCGGCCGACGATCCGTCGCCCGGCGTCCAGCGCGCGGCGGACGTTGACCTGCTGCACGGCGTAGGCGGCCTCCAGGTCGCCGGCGTCGAGCAGGGTCCGCACCGGCGGGCAGGCGGCCCGGGTACGGGCGGCCTCCTCCAGCAGGTCGGCGGCCTTGACCACGGCCGGTGAGGCGGCGTGCGGCATGGATTCCTCCAGGGGGTGCGAGTGCTGACACCGATATAGACAGCTGACTCCGGATGAGCCAAGCTTTGTTCCGTGTCACGGAACATCGCGAGCGGCAGCATGCTGGAGAAGGCCGCAGCCATCTTGGAATGCTTCAGCCCGAGCGGCGGACCGTTCCGTCTGTCGGAACTTTCGGAGTGCACCGGCCTCCCCAAGCCGACCGTCCACCGACTGGCGGCGGACCTCGTCCGACTGGGCTGGCTCGAGCGCTCGGGCACCCAGTACCGGCTCGGAGCCAAGCTGTTCGAGCTCGGCTCCCTGGTCCCGCACCGGCTCGACCTGCGCGAGACAGCCCTGCCGTTCCTCCAGGACCTGTTCGAGGCCACCCGCGAGACCGTGCACCTCGGTATCCGCGAGGGCATGGAGGTCGTCTACCTGGAGCGCATCCACGGCCACGAGGCCCTGCGACTGCCCTCCCGTATCGGCGGCAGCCTGCCCCTGACTTGCACGGCCGTCGGAAAGGCGCTCCTGGCCTTCTCCGGCAAGGAGTTGACCGAGCAGGTGCTGGCCGAGCCGTTGCCGAGTCTCACGCCGCACTCGATCACCGACCCGGTGCGGCTGCGCCTCGCCCTGGAGCAGATCCAGGTGTCGGGCCTGGCCTACGAGGAGCAGGAGGCCGCGGTCGGCGTGAACTGCATCGCGGCCCCCGTGTTCTCGGGGGGTACCGCGGTCGCCGCCCTTTCGGTTGCCGTACCGCGCTCCCGCTTCAGCCCGGCGCAGTTGGCTCCTGCGGTGCGCACGGCTGCCCTGGGGTTGTCTCGGGCGTTGCGTGGGGGCGGCTGAGCCGTCAGTCCGTGGTGGGTGGGGTTTTGGGGCCCGGAGCAGGGCACCGATCGCGGCTGCGAGGACCACGCAGCAGACGGCGACGAGCGAGGCGGACAGGCCGTCCATGAAGGCGGACTTGACGCTGTCGGCGAGGGCCTTGCCCTGGGTGCCGAGCTGTTTGGCGACATGGAGGCCGCCGGCCGCCGAGTCCCTGACGTTCTCGGCGGCGTCGTGGGGGAGTCGGTCCACCGAGTCGGGCAGGCTGGAGCGGTAGTGGCTGCCGTAGATCGAGCCCATGAGGGCGATGCCGACGGCCGAGCCGACCTCGCGGGTGGTGTCGTTCATCGCGGAGGCCACCCCCTGCTGACCCCGCGCGAGCGATCCGGTGATGGCGGAGGTGCCGACGGCGCCGCTCAGACCGATGCCGACGCCGGACACGATCAGGCCGCCGAGGAAGGGGCCGTAGCCGGAGTCGACGTCGAGCCGGGAGATGACGAACAGGCCGACGGCGAGCAGGAGCAGTCCGGTCGACATGGTGACTTTCATGCCGGCCTTGCGCACCAGGTGCGGAGTGGCTTGGGAAGTGGGCAGAACGACCACGGCGACCGGCACCAGGGCGAGGGCGGCCTTCAAGGGGCTGTAGCCGAGGACGAGTTGGAGATATTGCAGACCCACGAAGAAGAACCCGAACACCGCCATGAACTGCACGAGGACCGTGACGGCGCCGGCCCGGAAGCCGGGGATGCCGAACAGCGCCGGGTCCAGCAGCGGGTGTTCGGTACGCAGGCCGAAGAAGGCGTATGCGCCGAAGCACACCACCGTGACGACGAGGGCGCCGATCACCACGGGCTCACCCCAGCCCTGTTCGTTACCCTCGATGATCGCGTACACGAGGGTGCCGATGGCCAGCGCGGTGGTCACGGCGCCGGGCACGTCGGGGGGGCCGGGGTGCTCGTCCCTGGTGTTGGGTGCCAGGAGGCCCGCGGCGATCGCGGCCGCGAGGGCCACGGCGGCGCTGGTCACGAAGATCGACCGCCAGGAGAACTGCTCCAGCAGGGCGCCCGCGGCGAGCATGCCGATGATGGCGCCCGCCGCGGCGAAGCCGGACCAGACGGCGACTCCCCGGGTGCGCTGCTGAGGAGGAAAGGCCGCGGTGATGGTGGACAGCGTGCCCGGCATGATCATCGCGGCGCCGACGCCCATGACGACCCGCCAGGCGATGAGCATGCCGGTGGAGTCGGCGAAGGACGCCGCCAACGACGCCGCACCGAAGACGAACGTGCCGACGATGAGGACGTTGCGGCGGCCGACCCGGTCGCCGATCGCGCCGAGCGGGAGTACGAGGGCGGCCAGGGCGACGGTGTAGGCGTCGGCGATCCAGGTCAGGGAGGAGTTGGAGGCCGACAGGTCGAGAGCGAGGTCGGGCAGGGCGAGGTTGAGTGCGGAGACGGACGCGACGACCAGGACGAGCGCCAGGCACATCGCGAACAGGACGCCACGGTGTCCGGCCCGTCCGGTGGCGATGGACGCTTCGGGTGTGTGTGCCTCTGGTTCGGGGGTGATGGACGCGTCGGGTGCGCGCGTCTCGGGTTCGGGCGCGGTGGACATGGGGCGTGCCTCGATCGGAGTCGTGGGAAGCGAGCTTGAGGTGTGTCAGCCGGTACGCGGCTGCACGAGCTTGAAGACGAGGCGCGCGGCGGCTCGCTGCGCGGACTGTCGTAGGCGTGCCCGGGGCCGGGAGGGCGCGGCGGCCCCGCCGAAGCGGGGGAAGAGTGCCTCGGCGTTGGCGCGGTTCATGGCCTTGAGCGCGTCCGGCGTGAGCGGGTGGTTGTCGAGGCCGTTCGCGAAGTACTGCCCGGCGGGCGTGGGGGCGAAGGGCCAGTCGCTGCCGAACAGGACGTGTCCGGGCTGGGCGAAGGCCAGCAGCGTCGGCAGCGCGGCGGGGCTGGAGGAGAGCGCGGTGTCGAAGTAGAAGGCGCGGAAGTCGTCCAGGACGTCCAGCGGGCTGCGCCCGGTGTCGCCCGCGATGGCGACGGCCATGCGGTGTGAGGAGTAGGGGACGAAGCCGCCGGCGTGGCTCAGGATGAACCGGATACGGGGGTAGCGGCGCGGGATTCCGTTGCGTACGAGGAGGTAGGCGGCCCGCGTCGTGTCGAGCAGGAAGTCGGCGGCGAACGGCGGGATGCCCTCGACCGGCGGCGCGGGAAGGTCGGCCGGGTGTACGAACACGATGGCCGCGTGCTCGTCGAGGACCTGCCACAGCGAGTCCTGCCCCTCCGCTCCCAGGTAGGTGCCCCGGTTGTTGGCCAGCAGCGTGACCCCGTCGGCGCCCAGTTCGGTGAGCACCCGCCGGGCCTCGGTCGCGGAGGCTTCGGCCTCCGGCATGGGCAGGGTGGCGAACCAGCCGAACCGGCCCGCGTGCCCGGCTGCGAGATCGGCGGAGAAGTCGTTGAGCCGGCGGGCGAGGGCGGTGGCCTCGGCCCGATCGTCGAGGAACCCGGCGCCTGGCGTGGACACCGACACGATCGCCGTCGCCGTACCCAGGAGATCCATAAGTGCCAGTGCCGCCTCGGGACTCCACTCCGGCAGCGCCCGGCCACCGGCCTCGGCGATGCCCCGCTTGGCGAGGAGGTCCCGGTAGAAGGCGGGGACGATGTGCTGGTGGACGTCGATGCGGTGCGGGGTGGAGGGCATGAGGCGGCTTCCTTGGTGAGGGGCGAAGCAAGGTGACGTGGATGCCGTGCGCCTTCCACGTGGCCCCGGCTGTCCGCCGGTCTCGGTGAGAAGGCAACGGCGGTGTCGGCCGTAGGGCGTGGAGGCGGGCGCGGTGCGACAAAGGGTCCGGGAACTACCCCTCCGGTGGCTCAGACGAAGGTCACCGACACCGGCCCGAGGACACCGAAGCGGGCCTCGACTCGCTGACCGGCGCTGACGAACGGTGCGGTGGTCATGGCGCCGGGCAGCACCACCTGGCCCTGCTCCAGCCCGGTGCCGAAGGTGGCGAGGATGTTGGCGAGCCAGGCGACCGCTGCTGCGGGGTGCCCCAGCACCTCGCTGCCGCGACCGCGGGCGACGCGCTCGCCGTCGACGAGGAGATCGACGCCGACGTCGGCGAGATCGGGAACGTCCGCGAGCGGCGTCCAAGGGCCGCGGACCAGTCCGGCGGAGCTGGCATTGTCGGCGACGGTGTCGGCGAGCGTGATGCGCCAGTCCCGGATCCTGCTGTCGACGATCTCCAGGGCCGGGGCGACCGCCTCGGTGGCGGCGAGGACGTCCTCGACGGTGACGTCGGGGCCGCTGAGAGGTCGGCCGAGCCGGAAGCAGATCTCCGGTTCGACGCGCGGGGCGCAGTAGCGGGTCGCGAGGACCGGCGCGCCGTCGCGGTGGAGCATGTCGTCCAACAGGTGGCCGAAGTCGGGCTCGTCCACGCCGAGCAGCTCCCGCATCGCCGCCGAAGTGAGCCCGACCTTGTGACCGACGACGCTCGCCCCGTCCTTGAGGCGCAGTGCGATGTTGTCCCGCTGGATCGCGTAGGCGTCGGCCAGGTCCAGGCCCGGCAGCAGCTCCGACGGCGGCTCGACGGGTGTCACGTGATGCTCGGCCCGGCGCAGCATGGCTGCCGCGGTGGCTCGCTCCTCGGCGGTCAGCGTCACTGTCCGCCCACCTCCGTCAGGCGGCTCGCCGCATCGAAGACGAACCGTGCGTGCAGCTCGAACAGGGCCACCAGGTCGATGGCGTCGCCGTGGATCTCCCGGTGCACGAACAGGCCGTCGGCGCCCGCCACGGCGTAGGTGGTGAGGGTGCGCACGGCCTCCTCGTCCAGGGCCGGGAACAGGGTCTGGACCATCTCGCGGACCTTCTGGCCGGCGATGTCGCGGACCTGGAGGAAGACGGTACGGCCGCGCGGCTCGGTGGGCCGCCGCTCCAGGGCGAGCATCAGACCCAGGCGCAGGAAGTCCGGCGCGTCGACCAGGGACTTGGCGACATGGGCGGCCATGGCGGTGACCCGCTCCACCGGCGTGCCGGTCTCCTCCCCGGGCAGTTCGACGGCCGTGAGCCAGGTCTCGAAGCTGCGCTCGATGACCGCGGCGATCAGATCGTCCTTGTCCTTGAAGTGCCAGTAGATCGAGCTGGCGGGCAGTCCGCACTTGGCGCTGACCGCCGCGATCGACGTGCCGTCATATCCGCGCTCGCCCGCGATCTCGACGGCGGCGTCGAGGATGCGCTGCCGCGACTCCACCCCGTTGGCGCGCTTCTGCCGCGTCGTCCGTGGCCTGGTCATGCGCTCCGCCTTCCCGTCGCACCGGCACTTGACCGCTTCCCGAGCCGAGCTTACCGTATCGGTCATTCCAATTGGAGTGAACGCTACACCAAGAGTCGACAGGGACACAGTGAGGTGGCCTGATGAGTGAAATCAGCGCCGAAGACGGAGCCGCGGAAGGCTCCTACGACGTGGCTGTGATCGGGTACGGCCCCACCGGCGTCACGGCGGCGAATCTGCTGGGGGCGATGGGCCTGAGGGTCGTCGTCCTGGAGCGCGATGCGGAGGTCTTCTCCCGGGCCCGGGCGATCTCCACGGACGAGGAGGTCGTCCGGATCTGGCAGCGGATAGGCCTGGCCGACCGGCTGAAGCAGGACATGCTGGCCGACCGGCCGCTCGACTTCGTCGACGCCAAGGGCCGTACCTTCGTCAGCGCGTGCCCGACCCCGCGCGGCCATGGCCATCCGCCGCAGATGTTCATCTACCAGCCGGCCCTGGAGCAGGTCCTGCGCGACGGCGTCGACCGCTACCCGAACGTGGAGATCCTGCTCCGGCACGAGTGCCTGCGGCTGCGCCAGGACGCTGAGGGTGCCGAACTGACCGTGGTGGGTGCCGACGATGCGGTACGACGGCTGCGGGCGAAGTACGTCATCGCGGCCGACGGCGGCTCCAGCCTCACCCGGGCACAGCTGAACGTGGGCTACGAGGGGCGGACGTACGAGGACCGGTGGGTCGTCATCGACACCGAGATGCTGAAACCGTGGCCGGACCACGACCGGCTGCGCTTCCGCTGCGACCCGGCCCGACCCGCGGTCGACTGTCCGACGCCGCTCGGGCACCACCGCTGGGAGTTCCCGATCCTCCCTGGGGATGACGAGGAGTACCTGGTCACCCATGACGCCATCTATTCGATGGTGGCCAAGTACGGCATCGGCCGGGACCAGATCAAGATCCTGCGCGCCACGGTCTACAGCCACCATGTCCGCTTCGCCGCCCGTTTCCGGGTCGGCCGGGTCTTCCTCGCCGGTGACGCCGCGCACGCCATGCCACCGTGGATCGGGCAGGGCATGGCCGCCGGGGTGCGGGACGCGGCGAACCTGTGCTGGAAACTGGACGCGGTGCTGCGCGGCCGACTGCCCGAGTCGGTGCTCGACTCCTACGAGGTCGAGCGCAAGCCGCACGTCAAGGAGGTCACCAAGCGGGCCGTCTTCGTCGGGCGGGTCATCACCGAGCGGCGGCGGGCCGTCACACGGGTCCGTGATGCCGTGATGCCGGTGCTGAACCGGGTGGGTGGGTTCAGCGCCTGGCTCCAGGACTCCAACTGGATTCCCGTCGCCCATTACGCCGAGGGGCTGCAGGCCCGCCCCCGCACCAAGGCCTCCGGACGCCAGATACCCCAGCCGTGGGTGACCGCCGCCGACGGTGAACGGGTACGCCTGGACGACGTGCTGGGGAGTCGCTGGCTGCTGCTGCACCTCGGACTCCCCATCGCGCAACCGGCGTGGGAGCACCTGGGCGTCGAGTCGCTCGCCGTCCTCCCGGTGGGCTCGAAGCCCGCCGAGGGCGCGGTCGTCGACAGCGACGGCGTGTTGCTGCCCTGGCTGACCGAGCACCGCGCGACCACGCTCGCCCTGCGCCCCGACGCCTACGTGTACGCCGCCGCCCCCGCCGGAGGCCAACTCCCGCCCCCGCCCGCCGGGTTCGCTCCGGCATCCCGACTGATTGCGAAGTGAGGACCATCCCCATGACCGCACACACCGAGCTTCCCGAGATGCGGGAGCGCCTGCTCGACGTCGACGGTAAGAAGATCTTCGTGGCGGAGACGGGGGAGGGGGCGCCCGTACTTCTGCTGCACGGCGGCGGTCCCGGTGCCTCCGGCGTCTCCAACTATTCCCGGAACATCGCGGAGTTGGCGAAGGAGTACCGGGTCATCGTGCCCGACCTGCCCGGCTACGGCCGCAGCAGCAAGGGAGTCGACGGAGCCGACCCGTTCGGCCACCTCGCGGACTCCATCCGCGGAGTGCTCGACCAACTCGGCCTGGAAAAGGCCCACTTCGTCGGCAATTCCTACGGCGGTGCCTGCGCTCTGCGCCTCGCCCTGGACACGCCGGAGCGGGTCGACCGCATGGTGCTCATGGGCCCCGGCGGCATCGGCACCACCCGAGCGCTGCCCACGCCGGGTCTGAACAGCCTGCTCAACTACTACGGCGGGGACGGCCCTTCGCGGCTGAAGCTGGAGAAGTTCATCCGCAACTACCTCGTCTTCAACGCCGCCCAGGTACCTGACTCGGTCATCGATGCCCGCTACGAGGCGAGCATCGACCCCGAGGTGGTCGCCGCACCACCGCTCCGGCGCCCCAAAGACCTGCGCACCGTCTGGAAGATGGACTTCACGCGCGACAAGCGACTGTCCCGGCTGCCCGTGCCGACCCTCGTCCTCTGGGGCGCGGCCGACCAGGTCAACCGGCCCTCCGGCGGCCGCATGCTGGCCGACCGCATGCCCAACTGCGATCTGTACGAGGTCGCCAACACCGGACACTGGGTGCAGTGGGAGCGAGCCGAGCTGTTCAACCAGCTGTGTGCCGACTTCCTGGCAGGCCGCCGATGAACACCGCGTCCGTGTTCGGAGCCGTCCACCTCGGTTACCTCGTCATCGAGACCAACCGCTTCACCGACTGGCGCCGCTTCGGCACCGACGCCATCGGCATGCACCACGACGACATCTCACGTGACGTCATGCGCTTCCGCCTTGACGACCAGGAGTGCCGCTTCCTGCTCCGGCGCGGCCCCGCCGAGGACGTCGTCGCCACCGGCTGGCACATCGACGACCACGCCGCCTTCGAACAGATCGAGGCCCGGGTACGCGCCCACGGCGCCCCCTGTACCGAGGGCTCCGCCGAGGAGGCCGCCCTGCGCGGCGTCGAACGCCTTCTGCGCTTCCCCGGCCCCAAGGGCATCACCCAGGAGATCTACACCACCCCGGTCGTCTCCTCCGAGCCGCTGCACATGCTGGCCTCCGGCTGGGTCACCGGCGACGCCGGCATGGGCCACGTCGCGATCACCTCCGCCAAACCGGCGCAACTGCGCGGGTACTTCGACACCGTCTTCGACGCCCGCCTCACGGACTACATCGACGAGACCATCAGCGGCGTCAAGCTCAAGATCCGCTTCCTGCGCGTCAACGAACGCCACCACTCCATAGCGATCGCCGCCGTCCGAGGCCTGCCGATCGACCCGATCCGCACCCGCGTCCAGCACCTCAACATCCAGGCCACGTCGCTCGACGACCTCGCGCAGAGCTACGACCGCGTACACGAACTCGGCTTCGACATGGCCCTGTCGGTCGGCCAGCACACCAACGACAAGGAACTCTCCTACTACGCCCGCACCCCCTCGGGCTTCGAGTGGGAGGTCGGCTGGAACCCCCTCGTCATCGACGAGTCGACCTGGGAGCCCACCACCCACCAGGGCATCAGCATCTGGGGTCACAAGCCCGTCGGCCAGACCATCGTCGACCTGCTCGACCAGTTCCGCTTCGGCGCCCGCTCCCTGGCTCGCCCGGAGACGACCGTGCCGGCGCTGAGCGGCAGGGGCATCCCCGACGACTGAGCAGCGATGACGCCACGATGGCCCGACCGCACCGAAATGTCGTGCGCTGAGCGCACGGGACATCCCGCCCGAGGGCCGAGTGCGATGTCCCGTGCGACGCGGTTCAGCGCTTCAATCGGGCGGCCACACGCGGCAGTTGGACGAGCGCGTTGCCCCGCTCCACCCGTAGCCGCTCGGCGGTGCTGAAGGTCTCGTCCAGCTGGGGGGCCGGATCGCCTGCGGCGGGGAACAGCTCGGCGGTGAACGGCCAGTCGGAGGCGAACATGATGTGGCCGACACCGGCCAGTTCCCTGGTCGACTTCATCGACTGCGGCGCGGGGGAGAGGGCGGTGTCGAAGAACAGCTTCCTGTACAGGACGTTGGCGTCGTCGAGTCGGTCCAGGCCCAGGGTCTGCGCGAGCCCCACGGTCTTGGAGTAGAGCAGACTGGTCCGATACGACAGGAACGGCAGGGTGCCGCCGGCGTGGGCGCCGATCCAGCGGATGCGCGGGTAGTGCACGTATGTGTTCTTGTAGAGCATGTTGACCAGCGCGCGGGTGGTGTCGAAGGTGAACTCGTAGAGGAAGGTAGGCAGTCCCAGGTCCGGGGCGTGTTGCGGGGTGACCGGGTGGATGAAAACCATCGCGCCCAGGTCGTCGAGTGCCTTCATGAGCGGGTCGAGGAGCGGGTCGCCCAGGTAGACGCCGTGGTAGCTGCTGAAGATGCCGATGCCGTCCAACTTCAGCTCGCCCAACGCCCGCTTGACCTCGGTGACGGCGTTCTGTACGTCGTCGGAGTCCTCGATGTCGGACAGCGGCAGCACCGCGAAACCGCCGAAGCGCTTGGCGAGTTCGGCGCTGTTGGTGTGCACGAGGTCTTCGCTCATGAAGTCGTTGAGCCGCCGCGCCATTTCCAGACGCGCGTCGGAGGTGGTCAGGTGCTCGACGCCCGGTTCGGAGACGGAGACCACCTGGGTCTGGATGCCGTAGCGGTTCATGAAGTTCACCGCGAGCTCCGGGCTCCAGTCCGGGATCGGGCGGCCTCCGATGTCGGTGATGCCGGCGGAGTCCAGGGACTCGCGGTAGAAGTCGGGGAGGAGGTGGCAGTGCACGTCGATGCGGTAGCTGCCGGTCGGCAGTGAGGCGATGGCAGCGCTCGCCGTGTCGCGTGACGTCAGCACCGTCGCACTGCCGACAGCGGCGGCACCGACCGCACCGGCAGCCTTCAGCACGCCCCGTCGGCCCGGGCGGTGCGCGGGGGCGCGACGGATCTGGGTCTTTTCGGGCTTCATGGGCTCTTGGGCCACGTCAACTCCTCGGAGGAGGGGGATGTGGGGAGGGAGGCGGCCACCCGGGTGTGATCCTCGATCTTGGCGATCGTCCGCGTCAATCGACATCGGTATTGACGAATTCATCATTATTGACGGATGGCGTGATTCTTATGGCTGAACCAGAGGACTCGTCCCGCAGGCCCGGGCGCATGCTCCGCCGTAAGGCACACACCCGGACAGCGTTGGTCGAGGCGACGCAGCGCCTGCTGGTCGAGCGGCACCGGGAGGGCATGACCATCAAGGAAATCACCGAGGCCGCGGACGTGGGATTCGGTACCTTCTACGGCCACTTCGCGGGCAAGGAGGAAGTGCTGGAAGCGGCGTTGTCCCTCACGCTCGAACAGCACAGCGCCTGGCTGGAGTCGGTGGTCGAGAAGCTGGACGACCCCGCCGAGATGCTGGCCGTCGGTGTGCGCCTGACTGGCCGTCTCCAGCGCAACCGACCCCAGGTGGTCCGCATCCTGCTGCGCCTGGGACTGTCCCGGTTGCTTTCCTCCGAGGGTCTGGCCCCGCGGGCCCGGCACGTCCTGAACGCCGGCAGGGTCACCGGCCGGCTGCGCGTCGGTGACGTGGACGTGGCACTGGTTGGGGCCGGGGGAGCCCTGCTGGGGCTCATGCAACTCCTGGAGGCCGAGCCGCGCGTGGACGCCGACGCTGCCGCGGACCAACTTGCGGCGAACCTCCTTTGCATGTTCGGCCTGCCGCACGACGAAGCCAGGGCCCTGGCCACGGGCCCGCTGCCGACGGCGTACGGCGCAGTCCCGGCCCCGCGACCGTGAGACTGCACCACCGCACTCCACGGCCACCCACTTATCGGCCGTGTGACCAATGCTCCGGGCCGTGATGCTTGCATTGACCACAAACAGTGGCATTGATGAAACGGACTCTCTGTCGATGCTGATTCCTCGCAGCTGCTCTTAGGCCACATCGTGGCTTCTGACCCAGGAGTCGTGACCTGTCTCGTGCTCACGGCCTTGAGGAGGCGATCGAGGCTCAGCGGCAGAGCCACGCTGAAGCCGAGGCACGCGACGGCGAGGCTCTTCGCCGCGGGCGGCGAAGGCAGGCAGGGTTGCCACATGCCCGCAAGCGCTATGTGTCGGCGGACGTCTTCAGGCCCCGCAAGAGTATGTCGAGGCCGGTGATGAACTGGTCGCGGTCTGCGTGGTGGCGCAGGTCCTTGGTGATGAGGGTCAGGAAGGGGTAGTCGGCAGGGTCGAGGTTTTGCCAGTGCTCGGCGGTCTGGGCGAGGTAGGCGTCACGCTCGGTGGTCGCGTTGAGGGGAGCGCGGGGGGCGATTATCTGGGCACTGACGCCGGTGATGTAGTAGAAGATCGCCGTGGAGACCGCGAAACGCTGTTCGGCGGGCAGTCCGGTCCGCGCGACGAGGGTGCCGATGCGGTCGAGCAGACGCAGGGCGTTCGGCAGCGTGGGCGGCGCGGACACGTGGGGTGCTGCCCACGGGTGCTGGTCAAACGCATCGAAGACGGCGATGGCGAGCGCGTGCAACGCGGTGCCGGCGCTTGGTGCGGGGTCCAGGTCTGCTGCGACGGCGTGGCCGAGCACCTGATCGGCCGCCAGGGCCACGAGCTCGTCCTTGCTCGACACATGCCAGTACAGGGCGCCGGTTCCGGTCTGTAGTTGTTCGGCCAGCAGTCGGAAGGTGAGCCCTCGCTCACCGAGCTCATCCAGCAGGGCAATGGCCGCGCCGACGACGACCTCCTGTGAGAGGGCGTCGGCGCGCCCTCCAGCGGGTGCTCTTCCTCGCGTCCGTGGCATGGCCTCATTTTGACACGTCTGGAACCACGTTCCATACTCATTATGGAACGACGGTCCATAAGGGGCCGGAGTCGGGCCCGGTGCTGCGCCGTACGGGAATGAGGAAGCCCATGAACACCGTCCACCACCCGATTGCCATCGTCGGCGCCGGCCTCGGCGGCCTGACCCTCGCCCGGGTGCTGCACGTTCACGGCATCGCTGCGACGGTCTACGAGGCCGATCCCTCTGCCGCGTCCCGCACGCAGGGCGGCCAGCTCGACATTCACGAGGAGGACGGGCAGCGCGCGCTGGCCGCCGCGCGCCTCACCGAGGAGTTCCACTCGATCGTCCACGAGGGCGCCGAGGCGATGCGCATCCTCGACCAGTACGGCAAGGTGCTGTTCGACCAGCCCGATGACGGCGCGGGGCGGCGCCCCGAAGTGCTCCGCGGAGACCTGCGCCGCATCTTGCTCGACTCCCTCCCCGACCAGACGGTCCAGTGGGAGCGCAAGGTCACCGGTCTCCGGCCGCTGGGTGAGGGTCGACACGAGCTGACATTCGCCGACGGCGCGACCGCGACCAGCGCGCTCCTGGTCGGTGCGGACGGCGCCTGGTCGAAGATCCGGCCGCTGCTGTCCGACGCCATACCCCGGTACACCGGCACCACCTTCATCGAGACCTGTCTCTACGACGCTGACGAGCGGCACTCCGCGACGGCCGAGGCGGTCGGAGCCGGCGCGATGTTCGCGCTGACACCGGGCGCGGGAATCGCCGCGCACCGCGAGGCAGGGAACATCCTGCACACCTATGTCGAGCTGAACCGCTCCGCCGAGTGGATCGCCGGTATCGACTTCACCGACGCCGCCTCCGCGACCTCCCGCGTCGCGGCAGAGTTCGACGGGTGGGCGCCGGAGCTGACCGCGCTGATCACCGACGGCGAGACCGCGCCGGCCGCGCGCATGATTCACACACTCCCCGACGGGCACCGGTGGGAGCGCGTCCCCGGGGTCACACTCCTGGGCGACGCCGCTCACCTCATGCCGCCGTCCGGTGACGGCGCGAACCTGGCGATGCTCGACGGCGCGGAACTGGGCACGGCCATCGCCGCCTGTCCAGGCGACTTCGAGGCGGCTCTGACCGCCTACGAGCAGGCCCTGTTCGCGCGCACCGAGCCGTTCTACGCCCAGGCGCACGGGATGCTGGAGCTCTTGCTTGGCCCGAGCACGCCGTTTGGATTCATCGACCTGTTCACTTCTGCCGACCAGGCCGAGTGACAGCAACGCCCGAGATCCTCAGCAGAGAAGGTGAGATCAGCGTGAGTGCGCACGAGACCGAGGACGCCATGGGCTGGGCGCCGACCTGGACCCAGGCCGTGACGGACTGTCGCGGTGAGGACGACGAGCCGCCGTTCGACGATGTCACTGTCCGTATGACGGTGCCGGCGAGCATCGGCGGCAGTCAGGTACGAGTGGAACTGAGCAACCGCTTCGCAGACGAGTCCGTGCGGATCGGACGGTGCGCGATCGGCATCGGCGGCCAGTTCGCCGAGGTCTCCTTCGATGGGCAGCCCTCAACCGAGATCGCGGTCGGCGAGTCGCGCTGGAGCGACCCCGCGCACCTGGCTGTCAGCCACGGTGACCAGGTCGTCGTAGATGTGTATCTGCCCGACCCCACCCCCTATGCGACAGCGAACGGATTCACCTTCGACCGGTCACTTCCCGGAGACTTCGCGGGGTCACCCGAGTTCCCGCTTGACGGGTCGGCGTCGGCGTTGGTCGACGCATCGCGTGAGTTCCCCGCCACCGATACCGGCACCACCCCCGAGCCTGACGGGACCGGCTGGTCGCTGCCGGCGGGAGGCCCGTTCCTGCGCACCGTCGAGGTCGCCGGAGCCGACGCGAAGGCGGTGGTCGTCTGCCTTGGGAGCTCCAGCACCGCGATGGGATGGCCGCAGTACACCGCCGCCCTGCTGCCAGCCGACGCCAAGATCGCCATCGTCAACCGTGGCATCGCCGGAAACCGGATCCGCTTGGACGCGCCGCGACAGACTCCGTCGTGGGGCCGGGCCGGGTTGTCCCGGTTCGACGAGGACGTACTGGCGACCCACGGCGTTACGCACCTGGTGATTGCTTACAACAGCAACGACTGGGGTCTTCCCGGCGGGATCACGTCGCTGGACGAGATGCCGACGGTCGCTCAGCTGATCGACGGCTACCGAGAGCTCGTGGAACGGGCCCGGAAGGAAGGGCTCACCGTGGTTCTCGCCACCGTCACCCCGCTCGACCCGCAGGTCGCAGGCGAGCCCGGCCGCGAGGACTTCCGCCTCGCCGTCAACGATTGGATCCGCACCTCTGGGCATGAGTTCGTCGACTTCGACACAGCGCTCCGCTCCCAAGCCGACCCTTCCCGCCTCCAAGACGGATATGCAGCCCCCGACCACACCCACCCCAACGTCAACGGGTCCAAGCGACTCGCCCAGGTGATGGCAGAAGCCCTGGCCCGGTTGCCGCTCCAACCGGCGAACCCCTGAAGGCCAGGCCGTCAGGGGCACCGGCCCCATGGTCCACCACATCGACAGCGGGACGCGCTTCGCGATGTCCGGCACTCCTGCCACCAGGGCGAGTTGCCTGGCGAGGGCGCCATCGACCGCTACAACGCGATCGACGCCGTTCTCGGCGCCGGTGCCAGGTTGGGCGTGCGGCGGAGCGTCGTCGGCGGCGGCATCGACCTTGTGGTGGCGAAGGTCGCGTGTGTGCACGGAGCTACTGAGCGGACAGTGGGTTTCGGGAGCGTTTGTAGTGGCCGCCAGGTGATGCACCTGCTCGACGGCACCAACACCCCGGCCGGTGCCGTCGCGCACGAGCGGTCGACGATCAATTGATGTGCCGGTCGACGTCGATCCACTGTCCGCTGTCGGCGGAGGCAAGCACCGCGTCCGTGATCGAGGCGGCCGCCAGCCCGTCGGCGAAGGTCGGCAGGCCCTCAGGGACCTCCCCGGTGTGGATCGCCGCATAGGTGTCCCCGACGAAGGCCTCGAAGCAGGATGCGTACCCTTCCGGGTGACCGGCGGGGAGCGTTGCCATCCGGCCGCCGGCCGCGGTCAGCTGAGCAGGGTCCCGTCGCAGGACAGTGGCCGACTCCCGGCGGCCGCACCACAGAGTCTCGGGCTCTTCCTGGTTGAAGACCAAGGACTCGTCGCTGGCGTCCAGTTCGATCCACAGCCGGTTCTTGCGCCCGGGGGAGACTTGGCTGACGGTGACCGAGCCGAGCACGCCTTCCGCCGTCTCGAAGTGGACGAGCACGGCGTCCTCGGTGTCCACGAGCGAGGTCCCGCCCGCCGTGGCGGCGCCGGTGAAGGAGGAAGCGCCATCGCCCCGATGACGCCGGGGGACGGCGATGAGCTTGCGCGCGCTCACGCGGACGATGCTCTGCTGGGAGATGAACTGGGCCAGGTCGCACCAGTGAGAGCCGATGTCGGCGAAGGCCCGGGACGCACCGCCCAAAGCCGCGTCGACGCGCCAGTTGTCGTCGTCCTCCCGCAGTAGCCAGTCCTGCAGGTAGCTGCCGTGCATCAGCCTGAGCCGACCGGCCTTCCCGCTGTGCAGGCGCTCCCGGGCCTCCCTGACAAGGGGGTAGTAGCGGTAGACGAAGGGAACCGTCGCAATACGTCCGGAGCTGTTCGCCGCCTCTACGAGGCCGGCCGCCTCCGCGGAGGTCAGGGCGAGGGGCTTCTCGCAGATGACGTGCTTGCCCGCCGCCAGGGCTCGGACCGCGAGCGGAGCGTGCAGATGGTTCGGGGTGCAGATGTGCACGACGTCGACACCGTCGTCGTCGATGAGATCCTCGGCCGATGCGTAGGCGCGTGCGGCGCCCAGGGCTTGGGCGGCGGCCTGCGATCGCTCGGGAGTCGAGGACACCACCCCGGCGAGGCGCGCGCCGGCTTGGAGTGCGGCGCGGGCGTGGACGGAACCGATGAAACCGGTACCGATGAAACCTGCCTTGAGCGGTCGGAGCATGGGCGGTCCTTGGTGTGGTGGGAGGAGAGGGGGCTGGATCAGGCCGTCGCGGCCTGCGGCAGGGGATCGCGGCAGAGTCTGTGCGTCCATCCGGGCAGCTGCCGGGGTGCGAGCAACTCGTCTATGGCCGTGAAGGCCGCGCCGACCATGCCCGCCTGACTGCTGAGCGCCGACATCTCGACGCGCAGCGTGCGGGTGGCCAAGGGCAGGGACAGCGCGTAGACGGAGTGCCGGATGGAGGCGAGCAGGAGGTCTCCGGAGAGGGCGACGCCGCCCCCGATGACGACCAGTGAGGGATTGAAGAAGTTGATGAGTCCGGCAAGGGTTCGGCCGATCTGCTCGCCTGCCTGCTTGAGCAGGTCGGCGCAGGTGTGGTCTCCCGAGCGAGCCCCGGCCGCCACATCGGACGCCATGAGCGCCGGCCGGTCGTCTCCGAGCCGTGCCGAGAGGTAGGGGCTGCTCCCGTTCTCGGCGCAGGCGAGGGCGTCCCTGGCCAGGGCGGCGCCGCCGGCCAGGGCCTCCAGGCACCCTCGCTTGCCGCACCTGCAGGGCTGAGGCGCGCCACCGACCACCGCGATGTGTCCGATGTCCCCGGCGCAGCCCCCCGTGCCCCGGTGCAGGCGCCCGTCGGACACCAGCCCTGCGCCGATGCCCGTGCCGACCTTGACGTAGAGGAAGTCCCGTACGCCGACCGCGGTTCCCGCCCGTAGTTCGCCCAAGGCCATGACATTGACGTCGTTGTCCACCCACACGCCGACGCCATGACGGGCGGCGAGGTGATCTCTTACGGGGTATCCGTCCCAGCCGGGCATGATCGGCGGGGCCACGGGCGTACCGGTAGCGAACTCCACCGGGCCGGGAAGACCCACACCGATGCCCACCAGGGGGACCGCTCGGGGCTGGTGTGCAGTGCGCAGGCGATCGATGATCACGTCGATCTGGTCGAGGGTGGCGTCCGGTCCACGCGCGACGTCCCAGGACTGCTCGTGACAGCCGAGGGGACGCCCTGCCAGGTCCGTCAGGGCCACGTCGATGCTGGAGGCCCCCACTTCCACACCCACGACGCACGCGGCCTCCCGTCTGAAGCGCACTTCGCGAGGGGCGCGGCCTCCGGTGGATTTCCCGCGGCCGGTCTCAGCGAGCAGGCCGGTCTCGATCAGCTCGTTGACCCGCTGCGTGACGATGGTCCGGCCCATCCCACTGCGCTCGGTGAGGGAGGCGCGGGTGCTGGTCGGCTCGGAGCGGACCAGTTGGAGCAGGGTCCCGACGAGAGCGTCGTGGTCGGTGCCGGGCGGGTCAGGCAGGGCGGACATGGGCCCTTTCCCCCTTCTTCTCCTGTGGCTGGTTGATGCGGTTCAGACTGTTGACTTACGTCGCAGTCAGACTTAACTTTGCCGCAATCTGGCGAGAGGTTAACTCAGTAACCGACTCTTCGGACAGTCCCAAAACTGAAGTGGGTCGCCGACGGCATCCATTGCCCCGCCGTTCGGCAGCAGGCGGTAGCCCGGCGGGAAAGCGCCGACGCCGCCGGTCCATTCCGCCGGCCAACCCCCGCCCGAAAACGCCTCGCTCCATCGCTCAGGCGGAGCGAACGCCGCCCGTCCCAGAGGAGTACCTGTGAGATCAATGACGACTCGACGCCTCAGCTCCGCCGCTATAGGCCTGACCTGCGCCATCACTCTGGGCGCATGCGCGAACAGCGCGGCGGACTCCTCTGGTGCGTCGACGACGGGCGCACCGAAGAAGATCGACTCCGCTCTCGGCGCGACGTTCAGCGGCGGGAAGAGCGGCACCAAGGCCAAGGGCACGCCGGTGACGATCGGGCTGGTCAACCAGCAGGGTGGCGCCGTGTCCAATCCCGAGTTCACCGTCGCGGCTCAGGCCGCCGCGGACTACATCAACGCCAACCTCGGGGGCATCGACGGACACCCGATCAAGCTGAAGACCTGTTACATCGTCAGTTCGGAGGAGCAGGGGCAGGTGTGCGCCCAGCGCCTGCTCGCCGACCGTTCGATCAGCCTGATCCTGCAGGGCGGGCTCAACGTCGGCACTCAGTCCCTGCACCGCACCATCGCCGGCGAGAAGCCCGTCCTGATCGGGCAGGCGAACCCGGGACCGGACACCGTCGCCGCCAACAGCTATGCCACCAACGCCAGCGCACTTGCGTCGCTCAACGGCGTCGGCCCGTACCTGAAGAACACTCTCAAGGCCAAGAAGGTCGCGATCGTCTCCAATGACAACGCCGGAGACCTGGCCATCGCGAAGATCTTCAAGACCGACCTCGAGTCGCGGGGCATCAAGGTCACCTACGCGACCTTCCCGGCCACCAGCACCGACCTGATCTCTCCGCTCACCGCCGCGGGCGCGCAGAGCGCCGACGCCGTCGTCCCCATCGTCGTCACCACGACCGGATGCACCGCCCTGGCCAAGGCGTACCAGCAGATGAGCCTGACGACCCCCGCCGTCGTCTCCAACCTCTGCGCCACCGACCAGATCAAGAGTGCCCTCGGCGACTACCCGAAGTGGATCTACAGCAGCTCCACACTCAGCCTGCTGGTCGACGATCCGACCAAGCAGACCGACCTCTACCGCGCTGTCATGGCTGCCTACGCGCCGAAGAACGCCGAGCTGGGCATCAACGCCCCCTACGGGTTCTCCTCGGTCTTCTCCGCCGCCACGATCCTCAACAAGGTGGGCTACGGCGAGATCAACGCCAAGTCCGTCAAGGCGGCGGCCCGCAACTACACCGGACCGGTGCTGCTCGGCTCACCGACCCTCGACTTCGGCTCCGTGCCCCACAACCCCACCATCGGATCCCTGGCCGTGCGCTTCTACCAGTACGAGGGCAGCGGCACCTGGAAGGCCTCCGGGACCTGGATCAACGCGCCCAAGTAACACCGCGACGACGCGTAAGGAATCCCACCGTGGAACAGCTGCTCCTTTTCGTCCTGCTCGGACTGGGACCCGGCGCCCTGATCGCCGGCATCGCCCTCGGCCTGGTCCTCACCTACCGGGGCTCCGGAGCCATCAACGTCTCCGCCGGAGCCATGGCCATGTTCGGCGCCTACTTCTACTACGGGCTGCGCGAGGGACACCTACTGCTGCCCCTGCTCTACCCGGACATCGGCGGACCGCTTCCGCTGCCCGTGGCCTTCGTCGTCGCGGTCGCGGCCACCGGCGCGCTCGGGCTGCTCATCGACTTCGCCGTCTTCCGCCCCCTGCGCCGGCAGTCACCGCTGGCCAAACTCGTGGCCGGAGTCGGCGTCCTGATGACCATTCAGGCGGTCATCGTGCTGCGCTTCGGCGGCCAAGGCCAGAGCGCGAGCGACGTCCTGGACACCACAGCCCTGCACGTCCTGGGCGGAACCGTGCCCGTCAACCGGCTCGAACTCGTCGGCATCGTGCTGCTCGCCGCCGTACTCCTCGCCGCCGTCTACCGTCGCTCCCGCTTCGGGCTCGCCACCCGCGCCGCCCAGGAGAACGAGGCGGAGGCCCTGCTGACCGGCCTGTCGCCGCAGAAGCTCTCGATGGCCAACAGCTTCCTGGCCGCGACCGTCTGCGGAGCCCTGGGCATCCTCGTCGCGCCGATGACCCAGCTCGATCCGAACACCCTGACCATCGCCGTGGTCCCCGCGCTCGGCGCCGCCCTGATCGCCCGCTTCACGTCGTTCCCGATCGCCGCCCTGGCCGGAATCGGCATGGGCGTACTGCGCGCCGTGACGACCTACTGCCAGACCCAGCCGTGGTTCCCCACCGCCGACGGAACCGCCGTCGTCGGCCTCACCGACGTCGTCTACTTCCTGGTCATCGTTGCCGCGCTGATCTGGCGCGGGAAGTCGCTCCCGGTGCGCGGCGCCTATGTCGAGCCGCGACTGCCACCCGCCCCCGCGCCGAAGCGGGTCGTCCGGCCCGCCGTCGTCCTCACCGGGCTGTGCGTGCTCGCGCTGCTCACCTTCCCCTACGACATGCGCCAGGCCCTGACCAACACCATGATCGGTGCCATCGCCTGCCTCTCCCTGGTGGTGCTCACCGGATTCGTGGGCCAGATGTCCCTGGCGCAGTACGCGTTCGCGGGCGTGGCAGGCCTGACCGTCTCCAAGCTGGCCATCAACGCCGGCATCGGTTTCCCCTTCGGCCCTGTGCTGGGCGTGCTGGCCGCAACGGCTCTCGGTGTCCTCATCGGCATCCCGGCCCTGCGAGTGCGCGGAGTCCAGTTGGCTGTCCTCACGATGGCCGCCGCGGTGGCCGTCCAGGCCTTCGGCTTCAACAACCCCTCCTGGGGCGCGGGAGGCAACGGCTCTCCGGTCGCCGCCCCGACCCTGTTCGGCGTCAATCTCGGCCCGACGGGCTCGTTCCCCATCAACGACGCCGACCAGCCCAGCCCCTTGTTCGGGTTCGTCTGCCTGATCCTTCTGCTCGCGGTCGTGAGCCTGGTCGTGGGCGTCCGCCGCAGCAGCCTGGGCAAGCGCATGCTGGCGGTGCGCTCCAACGAACGGGCGGCAGCGGCGGTCGGCATCTCGACCCGCACCGTCAAGCTCACCGCGTTCGCTCTCTCCGCCTTCATCGTCGGGATCGCGGGCGTGCTGTACGCGTACAACTTCGGCTCGGTCGACCCTTCGCGGTTCGACATCGTCAACACCTTCGCCCTGATCGCCTTCGCGTACATCGGCGGCATCACCACCGTCAAGGGCGCGCTGATCGCCGGGTTCATGGTCACCGAGGGCATCGCCAGCCACATCCTCGACAGCTACCTGGGACTGCCCACCAACTACCAACTGCTCATCGCGGGCGTCCTCCTCGTCGTCACGCTGATCATGAACGGAAGTGGCATCGCCTTGCAGCCACCGCCGAAGTTCACCTTCGTCCGACGCCTCCTGCGCCGATCTGACGACGACGCACCCGCGACTGCGACCACGGCTGCCGCCATGTCCATGGCCAAGGTCGGAGGAAAGTGATGGCCGAGACCCTGACCATCGATTCACTCAGCGTCCGATACGGGGGCGTGGCCGCCCTCACCGACGCGTCTGTGTCCATCGCTCCCGGAGAACTGGTCGGACTCATAGGTCCCAACGGGGCCGGCAAGACCACCTTCATCGACGCGGCCACCGGCTTCACCCCCGCGTCGGGCACCGTGCGACTCGGCGACACGGAGCTGAGCCGGCTCGGCGCCGCCAAACGCTCCCGACTGGGCCTGGCTCGCACATGGCAGCAGGCCGAACTGTACGACGACCTGACCGTGCGCGAGAACCTGGCCGTCGCGGCTTCGCCGCCAGGCCTTCTGCACGCCCTGCGGGATGTGGTCGGCGTCGGGACGAGCGAGCCCCCCGCCGTCTCGATGGCACTCGAACTCCTCGACCTGGAGGCCCTCGCCGACTGCGCCACCGACGAGTTGACCCAGGGCCAGCGCAAGCTCGTCGACGTGGGCCGGGCCCTCGCCTGCTCGCCCGACGTGGTGCTGCTGGACGAGCCGGCCGCCGGCCTGGACACCGACGAGAGCCGGACCCTCGGCGAGCACCTGCGCACCATGGTCACCCAGGGCATCGGCATGCTCCTCGTGGACCACGACATGGGGCTGGTCATGGGGGTGTGCGACCGCATCGTCGTCCTGGAGTTCGGCAAGGTCCTCGCCGTCGGCACCCCCGACGAGATCCGCAACGATCCGCGCGTCGTCGACGCCTACCTCGGCCAGAGCGGCACCTCCCAGGACACCGGAGTCATGACATGACAGCGCAGCCCCTGCTCCAGGTCGACGCACTCGCCGCCGGCTACTTCGGTATGCCGGTCGTCCGTGGCCTCTCCCTGACGGTCGGCGCCGGAGAGGTGGTGGCCCTGCTGGGCCCCAACGGGGCCGGCAAGTCGACGACGCTTCGGGCGATCTCCCGCCTGCAGCCCGCCATGGCCGGTACCATCCGCTTCCGCGACGAGGACATCACGTCTCTGAAACCGCAGGCTGTCGCCCGCAAAGGGCTCGTCCACATGTCCGACCGGCGGGGCATCTTCCATGGCCTCAGCGTCGAGGAGCACTTCCGGCTCGGCGACGGGGGGAAGTCACTGGACCTGGGCACGGCCTTCGCGTACTTCCCCGCGCTCGAACCGCTGCGCCACCGCCGTGCAGGGCTGTTGTCAGGCGGTGAACAGCAGATGCTCGGCCTGGCCCGGGCGCTGGCGCGCCGGCCCTCGGTGCTCATCGTGGACGAGCTCAGCCTGGGGTTGGCACCGGTCATCGTCGAGCAGTTGCTGCCGGTGGTCCGCCGCTACGCGACCGACTCCCAGGCCGGCGTCCTGCTGGTCGAACAGCACATCCACCTCGCCCTGGAAATCGGCGACCGCGGGCTGGTGCTGTCGCACGGCGACCTCGTGCTGGAGGAGTCCGCGGAGGCCATGAGGGCGGACCGCCAACTGATCATGTCCAGTTACCTCGGCGAGGGGCCGCAGAGCGGAAAGCGGTCGGCGGCTGCCGGATAGACCGGCGACCGACCGGCGCACGGGCCCGTCGTGTGCCTCGTCGTCCACCGCATCATGGTGCGAGCAAAGGAGTCAGCGTGTCCCGTCCCCATACTCTGTTCACCGGCCAATGGGTGGACCTCACGTTCGAACAGGTCGCCAAGAAGGCCGCGGACTGGGGATTCGACGGTTTGGAGATCGCTTGCGATCCCCGCCATTTCGACGTGCACCGGGTGGTGAACGACGAGGCCTACCGGACCGAGCGGCGGGGAATCCTCGACCGCTACGGGCTCGGCTGCTGGGCGATCTCCGCCCACCTGGTCGGCCAGGCCGTCTGCGACGACCCCATCGACTTCCGTCACCAGGCCATCGTGCCGGCGTCCGTGTGGGGCGACGGCGATCCCGAGGGGGTCCGGCGCCGGGCGGCCGACACCATGAAGGTCACGGCGCAGGCGGCCCGCAGCTTCGGGGTGGATGTCGTGGTGGGCTTCACCGGCTCCGCCATCTGGCCTTACGTGGCGATGTTCCCGCCGGTGGGGGAGGACGTCATCGACCGGGGGTACCGGGACTTCGCCGACCGTTGGCGGCCGATCCTGGACGTCTTTGCCGAGCAGGGAGTGAGGTTCGCCCTGGAAGTGCACCCGTCCGAGATCGCCTACGACTACTGGACGGCACAGCGTGCGCTGGAGGCGGTGGACCATCATCCGGCCTTCGGGTTCAACTGGGATCCCTCGCACCTGATGTGGCAGCGGGTCGATGTCCGGGCCTTCATCCACGACTTCCGCGACCGCATCTTCCACGTCGACTGCAAGGACACCAAGATCCAGCTCGACGGGCGGGCGGGGGTCCTGGGCTCGCATCTGGGCTGGGGCGATCCCAGGCGCGGCTTCGACTTCGTCTCGGTCGGCCGCGGGGACGTGCCCTGGGAGGCGTGTGTACGCATGCTCAACGCGATCGGCTACGACGGGCCGATGTCGGTGGAATGGGAGGACGCCGGTATGTCACGGGACGAGGGGGCGCCTGCAAGCCTGGCCTTCCTGCGCGGCCTGGACTTCGCACCGGCGACCACGCGCTTCGACGCCGTGTTCGCCCAACCCGAGGTCTGACGCCACGTAGTGCAGCGAGCCCGGACATCGTGAGGTGGCCGGGCTCGTTGTCAGTCCTTGAGCGGCTGCTCGGCCCACCACGCGAGACGGTCCGCACGCAGCACCGCGTCCAGCGCGGTGAAAGCGGCTCCGACGATGCCCGCAGTTTCGCCCAGGCCCGCGGGCACGATCTGGAGGTGGCGTGTGGCGAGCGGTAGTGAGAACTCGTAGACCGCTTGACGAATGGCCGCCAACAGAACGTCGCCCGCTTTCGACACGCCTCCCCCGATCGCGACGAGCGAGGGGTTGAAGAAGCTCACGTACGTGCCGAGGGCGGTTCCGATGAACCTGCCCGTCTGCACCAGCAACTCGGTCGCGGCGGGATCGCCGGCGCGG
This sequence comes from Streptomyces cylindrosporus, assembly GCF_022698165.1. Classification (GTDB taxonomy): domain Bacteria; phylum Actinomycetota; class Actinomycetes; order Streptomycetales; family Streptomycetaceae; genus Streptomyces; species Streptomyces cylindrosporus. The sequence continues at coordinate 306,752 of NZ_JALDAY010000002.1, read as the reverse complement.
GCGGCCGCCGTGACATGGGCGGCTTCCAATACCGTTCCCTCGGCTGCCAGCGACGCCAGATAGGGGCTCTCCCCGGTGTCCGCCAGGCGCTGTGCCTCGCGTGCCAGCGCCGCACCGCTGGCGTGCGCGGCCAGACAACCCCGGCGTCCGCACCGGCACAGTGCCGGCGACTTCGCGGGCACGACGATGTGGGCGATGTCGCCGGCACAGCCGTCGGCGCCGCGATGCAGCCCACCGCGCGAGACCAGGCCCGCCCCGACGCCCCAGCCGAGCTTGACGAACATGAAATCCGACGCGTCGCGGGCGAGTCCGGCGCGCAGTTCCCCGAGGGCCATGGCGCTGACGTCGTTGTCCACCCAGGCCTCTACGCCGAAACGGTCGGCGAGTTGGTCACGGACCGGGTAGTCGTCCCAGCCCGGCATGTAGGGCGGAGAGACGGGCCTGCCGCTGGAGAACTCGACCGGTGAGGCCAGGCCGGCTCCGACGGCGACCAGCGGTGCGTCAGGCGCTCGCGGATCGGTGCGAAGTACGTTCACGATCTGCTGGAGCTTGTCGAGGGTGGCCTCCGGGCCCTGTGCGACGTCCCACGCTTCGTGATGGGTGACAGCCGGGTGACCGGCAAGGTCGGTGATGCCGACGTCGATTCCGGAGCTGCCCACTTCGATGCCCACGACCGCTGCCGCCTCACTGCGGAAACGAACCTCGCGCGGGATGCGTCCTCCGGTGGACTTTCCGATGCGGTCCTCGACCAGCAGGCCGACGTCGATCATTTCGTTGATCTTCTGCGTGACGAGGGTGCGGCCCGCGCCGACTCGCTCGGTCAGTGCCGGCTTGGTGGCGGGCCCGGTGAACCGCAGCATGCTCAGCAGGGTCTGTGAGAGATCCTCAGGACCGCTGTCCGTCCCGCTCCTGACCGTGTTCACCAATCTCCCCTATGCGTCGACGCCTGCTTCTGTCGCCATGCGACATTAGCATCGACAAGCCGGACGGAAGGGGTCGGGGTTCATGATCGACACAGGAAGGGGGGCCGCAGCCGTCGCTCGGCTGCGGCCCCCAGGGGCATCGGAGTGTCACGGAGACTCCGTGACGGGCCCCTCCTGTTCGGTCTCCACCTGACGGTTCCACTGCCGCTTGGACTCCTGCCATCCGTCCTCGTCCTGGCCCGCACGCCAGTAACCGGAGATGGACAGATCCTCCCGCGGCACGTTCCGCTCGTTCCTCAGCAGCCCGCGCAGCTGCTTGACGAATACGGCCTCACCGTGCGCGAAGACCTGTGGTCGACCTGAGGGAAATTCGAGGGCCCGGACCGCGGCCACCAGTTCCTCGCCCACCTGCCCGTCACCGCGATGGAGCCAGCGGATCACTGCATTCTCGGGGCAGGCCAGCTTCAACTCCTCGTCAGGCCCGGCGACTTCCACGAACACGTACGCCTCGGCATGTGCGGGCAGCCGCTCTAGGGCCGCCGCGATCGCGGGCAGCGCGCTCTCGTCACCGGCCAGCAGATGCCAGTCGGCGGCGGGGTCGGGGACGTATCCGCCTCCCGGTCCTACGAAGTAGAGCTCGTCGCCCGCCTTCGCCCGGGCGGCCCACGGTCCCGCCAGGCCGTCGTCGCCGTGGACGACGAAGTCGACGGTCAGCTCCCGCGCCTCGGCGTCCCAGCGGCGGACGGTGTAGGTGCGCATGCGTGGCCACTGTTCCCGCGGCAGCTCCTCCCGTACACGGCGCAGGTCGAAGGGCTCGGGATAGACGGCGCCGGGCGCGGGGAACAGCAGCTTCACGTAGTGGTCGCTGTACTCGCCGGCGTCGAACCCCGACAGGCCCTCGCCGTCGAAGACGACGCGGATCATGTGTGGTGTGAGGCGCTCGACGTATCGCACTCGCGCGCGCAGCGCGGTCGGAGTGCCGCGTCCACGACGAGCGGGAACCGGTGGTGTCACGGGTGCTCCTTGCTCCGGCTCGACCGCCGGCGGGTTCGTCTCGATCACCGGCTACAGCGATTCCAGGATGTCTCGGCTGAGCCGGTGGTGACGCTGCACCGTGGCTGCGGCGTCCGGCGTCGGGTCCCAGTGCCAGCCCTCCCACTCGCTGCTGAGGTATCCGGTGTAACCGGCGTCGACAAGCACCTTGAGCAGGTCGGCCAGCGGGATCGCGGGTTCGTCGCCGTCCTCGTCGAACCCGAAGAACTTGCTGTGTACGTGAATGATCTGGGAGCCGATCTCAGCCCAGTCCTGCGGATCCTGGTGCCCGTGGATGCCCGCGCAGAACATCGCCAAGGGGTGGGCGAAGGCGCCCAGCCCGAGGGAGTGGGTGAGCTCCGAGAACTCGCCCATCAGCTCGCTCTCCGAGGGCCGCTGGTCGGAAGCGTGAATCTCGTTCCAACGTGCGTCGAGCGTGTCCAGGGCCTCCTGGGAGACCCCGCGCCGACGGTACTCCTCCCACACACTGGGGGAGACCCGCCGGGTGCTGGAGCCGAAGTCTGGGATGAACCCCAGGTACGGCGAGTCCAGCCGGGCGTACAGCTCGCGCAGTGCCATGACCCAGTCGCTGTGGACGCTGTCCGGAGCGTGGATCTCGAAGCCCATCTTGACCTGTTCCTTCTCGGCGACACGCAGCAGCAGCTCCACGGCTTCGGGTGCGGCGGGCTTCTGCAGCCGCACCGCGGGGAAGCCCAGCTCGGCCGCGGCCCGCACCTGGGGGGCGAGATAGTCGGCCATCTCCTGCGGCGACAGCAGCCGGTCGGGCAGCAGGCCGAGGTCGGCGTTGACCGCCAGACAGGACGGCTCCAGCCCGTACTCGTCGACCAGGCCGCGGAAGAGGCGTACGAAATCGTCCGGGATCTCGGGGAAGCCCTTGATGCTCTGGAAGCCGACGATCTCCAGCCCGGGCCCGATGCCGAGGGACCCGATACGGCGGACGATGTCCTCGAAGGACAGCTCCAGACCATGGTACTGAGGGGTGAAGCTGTAGGTCGTGACGCCGAGCTTCGGCAGCGGGCGGCTCATGCGGCGCTCCTTGCGTTCAGGGGGAGGGCCCTGGTGAGGGTCTCCTTGATGACGAGGGCCTCGGTGCCCAGGACGATGTAGGGCACGCGCGCCCCGACGGTCGCCGTCACCTTGTGCTCGCCGTCCGCGACCGGCTCCAGGCCGCGAACGCGCACCCGCAGCGGATCCAGCACGAACCACCACGCGTCGCGGAGCCCCGCCACGTCTTCGTAGGGCCGCCAGGTGCCGTCGATCTCCACGTCCAGTCGGTCGGACGCGACCGGCCGGCCGTCGAACGCGACGTCGGACAGGTGGAGCCCGTCCATGGGCAGCGCCCGGTACCACGGAAGCCGTACCCGGAAGGTCACCGCGGTCGCTCCACCGGCGTCTTCCTCGACTCCCAGCTCCTCCGGGACGATGAGGCGATCAGGAAACACGGGCGTTCTCCTCGTGGTACCGGCGGGCGATGTCCTGGGCTCCCCGGGCGGCCAGTGCGACCGAGGTCAGAGTGGGATTGCAGGCGGTCTCGGTGGGGATCACGCCATTGCCCGCGACGTAGACGTTCTCGGTTCCCCAGACCCGGCAGTGCGTGTCGCACACGGACGTGCCGTCGTCGACGGCACCCATCCGCACGGTCCCCTGGTAGTGCAGCGAGGATCCGCTGGGCAGCCGACGCGGTCCGCGCGGGTCGAGGAAGGCGCCCAGCAGCCGAGCCGCCCGGGCGGCCGCACGCTTGGCGGCCTCGATGCGGTCCTCGTCCACCTCGGTCAACCGGTAGTGGAGGGTCATCGCCGGCATGCCGTAGGGATCGGTCTCGGTCTCGCTGAACTCCACACGGTCCTGGGCGCGCACGTCCTTGGCGCAGAACCAGCCCAGGCCGACGATGGAGCCGGGTTCGACCTCCTCCTCCAACGGGACGGGGGAGGCGTCGAGTTGCATGACCTGTCCGTGGAACGGGTGCGTCTCGTGGTCGTAAGGGACCCAACTGACGCCACTGACCGGGTTGAACGAGGCGTCCGGGCGTTCCACGGCGGCCGCGTCACGGGCCGCCGCCAGGACCGCGGGGTCCAGCCGGACGGCGACGACGATCTGCGGCTGGTCGTTGAGGTAGCGGCCCAGTGCGGCCGGCCGGATACCGGACGCGAACAGCAGCTGGGGCGTGCGCAGCGCATCGCCGGCGACGACCACCCAGCGGGCGTTCACCGTGGTGCGCCGGCCGGTGGGGAGGTGTTCCAGCTCGGCGCCGGCGACGGTGGACCCCTCCAGCAGCAGCCGTCGGCACAGCGTGTCGGGGCGCAGCTCGAAGGTATCGGTGTCCTTGTCGGCGAGATCGCCGAGGATGACGTCGGTCCCCGACCAGTGCCGGCTGCCGTCGGGCCAGGTCTCCACGGCCAGTGGCATGGTCTGCACGCGCCGCTCGGGCGAGCGCCCCGCGTCCAGTTCGGCCGACAGGCGCTTGCGCACCTCGTCGGCGAAAGGAGCGTCGGTGAAGGCGGTCGTGGTGACGTTCAGCAGCTCCTCGGCCCGATCCAGCGCCGCGTCCAGTTCGGCGTCCGGGATGTCGGTGATCCGCTCGCCCTCGCCCGGCCTTGGGCAGGCGCACGTCCAGTGAGCGCCCATGCCACCGACGTTGGTCGACAGCGATGCCCCGGGCATGCCCACAGAGCCGTCGGCGGAGTCCCCTTCGTCCGGCACGCCCGACGCCTTCTCGCCCAGCAGGTAGGTGCCGGGGCGCACCATCACTCCCGGCGGGCGCGAGTGGACCGGATCTCCGGGGCGGATGTCCCGGTCGGGTCCCTGGGAAGCGGTCTGGGCCGCGACGCGCAGCGCGGGATCCGTGATGTTCTTGACGTGGCGGCCCCTGGGGGTGCTGACCTGAGGGCCGGCCTCGACCATCAGCACGCGGGCGCCGGGTGCCTCGTCAGCGAGAACGCGGGCGTACGCGGACCCGGTCGGTCCACTCCCGATGATCAGTACGTCGACGTGCTCGACGGGCCTGACCGGGCCGTCGCTGCTCACTCCGCGCGGTGCGGAGTGCGGTGATGTCATAGCAGGTTGCTCCCTAGCGGCTCTCGTGGCGCATGCGGTCCAAGACGGGGTCGGCGCGGGCGCGGTGGCTGTCTGCGGCGGCGTCGATCGGCCGTCAACGCGGTGGTGCGGGGCCACAGTCGCCCCTCAGCCTCTTACGTTGCCTAACGGGAGACTAATGTCGCGCTGCGGCATTAGTCAATGAGGATTCGGTTCCGCTGGGTGGTACATCGGCCTGAGTCGCACCGAACTGCGGCCGACGTTCATCAGGGTCTGCTTGCCGCGGTCGACGGTCGCAGGAATCGGCTGGTGGGCGCACGCTCCGGATAGTGGTCGCGTGGCCGCCTGCCTACTGTCGCCCCTCGCTCGAACAGACCATTCGTCGAGGAGCCGCATTTCATGGACGCATCCCGAAGCCCCTCCGCCTCTCCGGTGCCGCACTGGCAGCCAGGAAGGCGGCAGGCCGCCATACTGCTGACGGCCGCCTGCGCGTCCGTCCTCGGGTCGCTGCTGATAGCCCCCGTGCTGCCCGAACTCGAGCGTGCCTTCGCGGGCACCCCAGGCGTCGACACGCTCGCCCCCATGGCGATGACCCTGCCCGCCTTGGGTATCGCCGTGCTCGGTCCGCTCGCAGGGTCGGTCACGGACCGCTTCGGCAGGACACGGCTGCTGTTCGGTGCGATGCCGGCCTATGCGGTACTCGGCACGGCGCCCCTGTGGCTCGACTCCCTCCCGCTCATCCTGCTCAGCCGTGCACTGCTGGGAGTCGTCGAGGCGGCGGTGATGACCGTCGCTTTGACATTGCTCGGTGACTACTTCACCGGTGCGCGGCGAGACCGGTACATGACCTGGCACTCAGTGATCACGTCCGTCGCGGCAGTCGGCATCCTGGCGGTCGGGGGCGGCCTCGGTGCAGCGGGCTGGCGTACGCCCTTCTGGCTCTATGCAGCAGCGCTTCCGCTGCTGGGGGCCATGGTCGTGCTGCTACGCGAGCCGTCCTTCGACCGGGCGGCGGCAGGGCTGGCCGACCGACAGGTGACCTCCTTGCCCTGGCGGGCTCTCGCCCCCCTGCTGGTGCTCACCGTGGTAGGCGCGGCCTGCGTCTTCTTCGTGCTGCAGGTGCAGCTCGGTTTCGTGCTCGACGACCTCGGCGTGGGGAGCGCCGGGATCGGTGCATCGGCGGCGATCGCCAATGCCGGAGTGGTGGCCGGGTCATTGTGCTTCGTGCGGTGGGTGCGTGACGGTGCGGGCCGTCTTCTGGTCGCGGCCTTCGTCGTCGGTGGTCTCGGGCTGATGCTCGTCACCGCGGGCCACGGCTGGGTGGCCGTGACGGGCGGTGGCTTCGTGTCGGGCGTCGGCTGTGGGCTGATGCTTCCGTCCCTGCTGATCGGCACCACTTCGCGGCTCGCCTTTGATCAACGAGGAAGAGGCACTGCTGCCTGGACGTCGGCCTTCTATCTGGGGCAGTTCCTCTCGCCGGTCGCGGTCGGAGCGCTGGGTGCCGCCGTAGGGGGTCTGGCTCACGCCATCAGGTTCTGTGCCGTGGGCGGCCTGCTTGCCGGCCTGGCGGCGATTTTCGTCCTGCGTCGTCGTCCGCTGGCTGTCAGCGGGCAGGATGACGTGGGGTGCTCCGGAGATGCCACTCGCGCGGCACCCGCCGGGCGCGGCTGATCGAGGCGGCGCAGCGGCGTCCGATGCCCTGTCGGGGGTGCGGTGGACCGGGCGGACCCACTCATGGAACTTCCGACCGCTATTCGTTGACTTACGCTTGATTGCGGCATAACTTGCGTGTAACGCGATCTATGTAGGTCGCGGAACCCAGCCGAGCCCCCAGGCACACCCTGGGCGGCCCGAAGCACCACGGGAGTTCTCGATGACGAACGCCTTGGCGTACCCGCCGACGGGGCATCCCGATGCGAACACCGAGATCCTCGGTCGATTTCCCCTGGTGCGCTCAGATGATCCCGAGCAGTTCGTCGCCGCCGTCAACCGGGCCTATGGGACACCGACCGTCGCGCTGGCCGAGCCGGCCCGTGGAAAGCAGCACTACGAGTTGCGGGCGTTGATCGGCCACGGCTTCACCGTCGGCTACGTGCGATCAGGCCTGGCGGTGACCATCACTCCACCACCCGATACCGGCCCCTACTACCTCAACCTCGCGCCCAGCGGCGCCGTACTGTCGGAAGTCGGAGATGTGCGGATCCTCAACGATCCGACCACCGCGGTGATCATGTCGGCCGGTGCCCGGCAACGGCTGACCCCCAGTGCCGCTGCGACCGAATCCATCGGCATCAAGATCGATCGAGCCCTGGTCGACGCCGAACTCACCGCCTTGCTCGGCAGGGAGCCGCGACGCCCCGTCCAGTTCACTCCGGTGCTGGATCTGACAGGCGCCGCGGGCAGCGGCATAGTGGCCCTCATACGGTTCATGCTCGTCGAAGCGAGCCGAATGCCGGGAGGGCTCTTCGACCAGCCGGCCGTGCAACTGCACCACATCCGCACCTTGGTGGTCGCACTGCTGACCACGCATCAGCACAACTACTCCGACGCGCTGGCCCTGCCTGAATCCACGCCCCGCCGCTCCCGCACCCTGCGCCTGGCGCTCGAATACGTGGAGAGGCACCTGACCGAGCCGATCACCGTCAGCGACATCGCGGAAGCAGTGGGGTGCAGCGTCCGTACGCTCCACGAACACTTCCAGACAGGCGTGGGTGACACTCCTATGGGCTGGGTCCGTGAACAGCGTCTGCAGCATGTGCACGACGAACTGCGCATCAGTGGCCGTTCGGTGACCGATGTCGCGTCCGCCTGGGGCTTCACTCATCTCAGCCGTTTCTCCGCGAGTTACCGCAGCCGTTTCGGCGTTCTGCCCTCGGAGACCGTCCGCAACGCATGACGCCGTCAGGGGTTGCAGTGTGCGCCCTGAGGCCGTCGCAGAGTGCGCTGGGATCACGACGGCTCCAAGCGATGAAGGACCCGTCGTGTCGCCCGCCTGCCGCGCACCTCCTCTGACCTGCACGAAGAGGCCCCGCAACTTCGATGCAGGAAGCGGACAGCCCCCTCACGATCCGGATAGTTGCGGCGCTCCCATGGTCCTACGGTCACCTCCGTCACGTTGTCTGTTTCTGGAGGCCGAATGAACGCGCGCGACGACGCACGCCGTCAAGTCCTCATCGTGGGAGGGGGAATCGCGGGTATGACCGCGGCCATCGCCTTGGCCGGCTGCGGACATACCGTCGACGTGGTCGAGCGAAATCGCGACTGGTCCGTCACGGGCTGGGGGCTGAGTCTGACCGGGCCGTCACTACGGGCTCTGCAGCGGCTGGGACTCGCCGATGCCTGCATCGACGGCGGTTTCGGACTCACCCAGATCTCGAACTGCGACTCCGCGGGCCGGACGCGGAACGTCATCGACCTGCCGTTGCTGCTGGGTCCGGACATGCCCGCACTCGCCGGCCTCAGCCGGGGCGTGCTGCACGAGGTTCTGCGTGACGCCGCACTCGCCCGAGGGGCGGTACTGCACACGGGTATGAGCGTCGCGGCGCTGGAGCAGGCCGCGGACGGTGTCACCGCGCGGCTCACGGACGGCTCCGCACGCCACGTCGACCTGGTCGTCGGGGCGGACGGCATCCGTTCGACGGTGCGCGACATGCTCGGCATGCCCGCCGAACCCGCATACACCGGCCAAATGGTGTGGCGCGCGATCGTTCCCCGGCCGGGATGGGCCACCACGCTGCACACCTTCGCCGGGCCGGTGCACAACGCGGGACTCATCCCGATCTCCCAGGACCAGGCCTACGCGTTCGTCACCGAGAACCACGCCGATTCAGGTGTCCTGCCACAGGAGGAACTGGCGGAACGCATGCGGGACTTGCTGAACGTGTTCTCCGGTCGGGTCGCCGAGGTCGCCGCGACGATCAAGGACCCCGAACTCGTCGTGCGCAGGCCGGTGCACGCAGGGGTCGTGGACGGACCGTGGCACCGAGGCCGCACCGTACTGATCGGCGACGCGGCGCACGCGCCCTCTCCGCAGATGGTCAGCGGAGCGGCGCTGGCGATCGAGGACAGCTTGGTGCTCGCCGAGGAACTCGGACTGCACGACGACGTCGAGACCGCCCTGGAGGCCTTCGGGCGGCGTCGTCTGGAGCGCTGCCGACTGGTGGTGGAGACCTCGGTGAAGGTGGGCGAACTGGAGCGGGAAGGCCGCCACGCCGAAGCCCACAAACTGCAGGACCGCTGCCACCAGGTGATGGCTCAGCCCATCTGATCCCAACCCCCACATATTCAGGAGCCGTCATGTCACACACCGACGCCCAGCGTGTCACCTTCGCGGGACGCAGTTACCGCCTGGTCGATCTCAGCCAGCGCATCTCCAACAGCACCTCGGCCATTGAGCCGATGCCGCATCACATCGAGTACACCGATCACCGCACCAAAGCCAAGAACATGAGCTACATGCTGGGCGAGGGCGTGCACTGGCCGCACGAGTGCGCCGCCGCGACCGAGGTCGTCAAGCTGGGCACCCACTGCGGCACCCACGTCGACGCCCCGTACCACTACTGGCCGCAGAGCGCGGACGGCAGTGAGGCGACGACCATCGACAACGTGGACCTCGGCTGGTTCGCCGGTGACGGCTTCGTGCTCGACATGACGCACAAGAAGACCGGTGAGGGCATCACGGACACCGACGTCATCGCCGCCCTTGAGCAGATCGACTACGAGGTCAAGGCCGGGGACGTCGCCCTCATACGGACGGACACATCGCTGCGCTTCAGCGAACCCGGGTATCACAACGCCCATCCCGGGATGCGGCGCAGCGCCACCGAGTGGCTGATCGACCACGGGGTCCGCCTCATGGGCATCGACGCCTGGGGCTTCGACCGGCCCTTCGACGTGATGTCCCGTGAGTACCAGGCCGGGGACGTGGACCAGCTCTGGGAGTCGCACCTGCTCGGCAGGGAGAAGCCCTACTGTCACATCGAGAAGCTGGACAACCTGGCGGCCCTGCCCGTGAGCCACGGCTTCCACGTGACCGCGTTCCCCGTCAAGGTCGACCGGGCCAGTGGTGCCTGGACCCGCGTCGTCGCCTGGATCCCCGAGGAGGGCGACAAGTGACCGACCAGCTTTCCCGCGTGGCCCTGCCCGTGACGTCCGAGACGCCGCCCACGCTCTACGACCGCCCGGCCGAGTACGACGACTTCATCGCCGAACGGGATGTACGCGTCCCGATGCGCGACGGGGTCGAGCTGTGCGTGGACATCTACCGCCCGCGCACCGAGGAACCGTTGCCCGCCCTGCTCGCCTTCGCGATCTACAACAAGGACCTGCAGGGCCCGGACATCGCCACCACGATCCCGCCGCAGCCCTCCTGGTCGCCGCTGTGGTGCGGTCCGCAGGAGGCCGGCGACACACGCTTCCTCACCTCCCGCGGCTACATCCATGTGATCGGTTCCCCGCGCGCCATCGGCAAGTCACAAGGCGGCGGTGAACGCACGTGGGACTCCTACGACTTGATCGAGTGGATCGCCGAACAGTCGTGGTGCGACGGCCAGGTCGGCATGGTCGGCATCTCCGGCTTCGGCGCCGAGCAGATGTATGTGGCCCGGCAGCGGCCCCCGCACCTGAAGGCGATTTTCCCCTTCGACCCGCGCGGCGCCTACGGCACCCTCGGCGGCTTCCGCGAGGAGTACCCCGGCGGCGTCGTCCATCTCTTCCGCTACCTCGTCTCCCACTTCGGGGTCTTCCACCAGGACAAGGGCGCGCCCGGCGAACTGGGCGCCGAGAAGGAGACCTTGTGGAACGAGGCGATGAACAACGACGACTACAAGCTCCACCCGCACCTGTACAACGTACTGACGATGAAGGGCCAGCACCTGCCGGCCTACTTCGACGTCCTGATCGACCCGTACGAACCCGAAGGCACCGTCGAGCGCAGCGAACACGAGTTCGCGCAGATCGACATCCCCGTCTACACGGGATCCGGCTGGTACGCGTACACGTACAAGACGCACCTGCAGGGCGCCCAGACCTACTGGCGTCACCTCGACAAGGCACCCAAGAAGATGCTTTTCGCGGGACCGGCCCACCTGGAGCGTCCCTTCCACGGCCTGCACAGCGAGATCCTGCGCTGGTACGACCACTGGCTGAAGGGCCTCGACACCGGCATCCTCGACGAGCCGCCGGTCCGCTACTGGGTGACCGGCGCCAACGAGTGGCGCACCGGTCAGGACTGGCCGCTGCCCGAGACGCAGTGGACCCCCTTCTACTTGAACAGCTGGGAGCGGTTGCGGCCCACACCGTTCGTGCCCGCCTCGGCCGACGACACCATCCCGCCCGACTCGTTCGTGCAGATGCCGCTCACGCACACCCGGCAGGTGGCCTCTCTGCGCTATCTGTCGGAGCCGTTGCCCGAGGACCTGACCATCGCCGGGCCCGCGGTCCTCAAACTGTTCGCCGCCATCGACCAGGACGACACCAACTGGATCGTCACCCTCTCCGACGTCGGCCCCGACCCCTCGGTGCGCACCGTCCGCGAGGGTGAGCGTGACATCGACGAGACCCTGCCCAAGCGGGAGTTGACGCGCGGCTGGCTCAAGGCGTCCAACCGGGCGTTGGACGAGAAGCGGTCCACCGAGTGGAAGCCGTTCCACAAGCTGACCCGAGACGCGCGGCAGCCGGTGGTGCCTGGCGAAGTCGTGGAGTACGACATCGAAATCCTCGCCACCGCCAACGAGTTCCGCCGCGGCCACCGCATCTGCCTGGAGATCTCCAGCCTGGACACCCCGACCGGTGTGGCTGGCGCGACCAACGCCGAGTACGTGCCTTACCACGTCGGCAGCTCCAGGACGACGCTGCACCACGTCCACCACAACACGGCTTACCCGTCCCGACTGCTGCTGCCGGTGGTTCCCAGTGAGCGCTGACCTGATCCGCACCCTGCCCGACGCGCAGGAGTGGCTGCGTACCCATCTGACGGAGCGACGCAACCCGTTCAACGCCATCGACGATGCCGCGGCCCGCCAGGCCATCGACACTCTGCCGGGGACGGACCCGGTGGCCTGGGCCGGACACTGGACCCGGTTCGCCGCCGACTTCGCGGACCGTGCGCAGGCCTGCGAGAAGAGCGGCGAGCTGGAAGCGGCCCGCGAAGCATGGTGGCAGGCCTACCAGTTCGCCTTCCTGGGACGCTATCCGTCACCCGTCCACCCGGCGAAGCTGGATGCGTACGTCCAGGCCCGTGTCTACTTCGACCGGGCAACCGCTCTGGACAATCCGGCCGTTGAGCACGTCACCGTCCCCTTCGAGGGCCGCGACGGCGAAGGGGACAGTGTCTCCTTCTTCGTGGCCAGGCCCCGCGGCGTAGAGCGGCCTCCGGTGGTGATGATGTGGGGCGGCATCGACGTCTGGAAGGAAGAGACGTACGCCCGCGGCCGGTTGCTGCGCGAGCGTGGCTTCGCGACCCTCCACATCGACAAGCCCGGCGTCGGCCAGTCGCCGGTCCTCGCCGGTGTCGACGCCGAACGCCAGTGGGACCCGGTCTTCGCCTGGCTCGACGAGAGCGACCTGGACGCCTCGCGCTGCGCCGCACTGGGCTTGTCGTTCGGCGGCTACTGGGCGATGAAGCTCGCCCACACCCACCGTGATCGGCTGACCGCGGCCGTGAACTGGGGCGGCGGCGTACACCTCACCTTCCAGCCCGAGTGGCAGGAGAAGTCCCGCAACGCCTCCTCGTACCTCATGGATCTGATGGGCGCCCGCTCCCGGATCTTCGGCGGGCACACCTTCGAGGACTACGTCGCCGCCTGCCCGCGGCTGTCCCTGCTCGACCAGGGAATCCTCGACCGGCCGTCCGCACCTCTGCTGCTGGTCAACGGCATGGACGACCGGCAGAACAGCTCCGAGGACATCCACCTCAGCCTGCGCCACGGCGACCCGAAGACCGCGCGGCTCTTCCCCGGCGGCCACATGGGCACCGGACCGGTCATGCCGACCATCGCCGACTGGCTCACCGACCGTCTGACCAAGGAAGGCTCCTGAGATGAGCACCAAGCACCTGATCACCCACCTGCGGCACATCGACATAGCGATGCCGGACTTCGAGGCCCAGCACGCCTTCTACACCGACATGTGGGGGCTGACCGAGACCCACTCCGACAGCGGGGTGTCCTTCCTGGCGGCCGAGGGCTCGCCCGAGCAGTACGTGGTGCGGCTGCGGCGCGACGTCCAAAAGCGCATGGACCTCGTCTCGTTCGGTGCCGCCACACCCACCGACGTGGACACCCTGACCGAGCGTCTGACCGTGCAGGGCGTGAAGCTGGTGCACGAACCGAGGCCCCTCACCACGCCGGGCGGAGGCTACGGCGTGCGCTTCTTCGACGGCGACGGCCGCGTCGTCGAGGTCTCCGCCGACGTTGTGACCCGCACGCACCGCAAGATCGAAGAGCGCGAGTCGATCCCCGTCCGCCTGTCCCACGTGGTCATGAACTCGCCCAACCCCGAGCAGACCGTCGCCTGGTACGTCAAACACCTGGACTTCCGCCTGTCCGACACCCTGCGGATCGGCTCCAAGGGCGAGTTCATGTGGTTCCTGCGCTGCAACCCGCTCCACCACAGCTTCGCCATCGCCCGCGGGCCCCATGTCGCCCTGCACCACGCCTCCTTCGAGATGCGCGGCGTGGACGAGTTCATGCGAGGCACGGGTCGCATGCTGCGCGGCGAGGTCGAGAAGGTCTGGGGGCCCGGCCGTCACCACGCCGGCGACAACACCTTCAGCTACTTCCTCGACCCGGCGGGCAACACCGTCGAGTACACCACGGAGTTGGAACTCGTCGACGAGGACACCTGGCACCCTTCCGTCCACGACCTCACCAACCCCGAGATCATCGACCAGTGGGGCACGGCCAATCAGATGAACGAGTTCGTCGCCGGCCGCTCCTTCAACGACGTCGACCCCGGGCTGTTCATCGCGCCGCCTCTGTAGGACCACCGGTCCCGCAGCGCCGACACAGCGGGCCCGGCCCCGGCCGTCCCCTTCGGGACGGCGCGGGCGGGCCTTCACCCAGCCCCACCGACGGGAGAAACACCATGACCGGGCTCGCACTGCCCGCCGACCTCGACGAGACCACCGTCACCGCGGCGGCCGTCGCCAGCTTCGACAACACACCTGACCCCAGGCTCCGCGCCTGCCTGTCCATCCTCGTCAAACATCTGCACGCTGCCGTCCGTGAGATGGAACCCACCATCGAGGAATGGGAGCAGGCCGTGGACTTCCTCACGGCCACCGGGCAGAAGTGCGACGACACCCGCCAGGAGTTCGTGCTGCTCTCCGACGTCCTGGGCATCTCCTCCCTGGTGGAGAACATCAACCACCGCAAGTCGCCCAGCGCCACCGAGGCCACCGTCCTCGGCCCCTTCCACATGACCGAGTCCCCCCAGCGGGAACTGGGCGAGAGCATCGACGAGGTCGCCAAGAGCGAGCCCTGCCTGGTCACCGGCCGCGTCGTCTCCGTCGACGGGACTCCGCTACGGGGCGCGGGCGTCGACGTCTGGCAGGCGGACGAGGACGGCTACTACGACGTGCAGCGTCCCGGCGTGCTGCCGCCCGGCAACGGACGAGGTCTGTTCACCACGGACGACGACGGCCGCTTCTGCTTCACCACCGTCGTCCCCTCCCACTATCCGATCCCCACCGACGGACCAGTGGGTCAGCTCTTGCTGGCCACCAGCCGCCATCCCTACCGTCCGGCCCACATCCACTTCATCGTCACCGCCAACAGCCATCTCCCCGTGACCACGCACATCTTCGTCGCCGACAGCCCCTACCTCGACTCGGACGCCGTCTTCGCCGTCAAGCGCAGCCTGGTCCGGGACTTCCGCCGCACCGACGACGCGGACACGGCCACCCGGCACGGACTGCCCAACCCCTTCATGCACACAGAGATCGAACTGGTCCTTGAGCCCGCGCGCGGTGAGGGATCCGCGTGAACGTGATCCCCGGCGGGCACGACTTCACCGTTCCCGCACTGCCTACACGGGTGCTCTTCGGCCCAGGCCGTATCACCGCCCTGGGCGACGAACTGGCGACGACCGCACCAGGCCCGGCACTGCTGCTCTGCTCGGACAGCGGCCGCGAACTGGCCCGACGGCTGACCGCCGAGCTCCCCGGTACCGTCATGGGCGTTTTCGACCAGGCACGCATGCACGTACCCCGGCACACTGTGGAGGCCGCACGCAAGGCCGCAGCCACCGTCGGAGCCCGCGTGTGTGTCGCCGTCGGGGGAGGCTCGGCCATCGGCCTGGCCAAGGCTTTGGCGCTGGAAGCCGGCCTGCCGTATCTCGCGATACCCACGACCTACTCCGGCTCGGAGATGACACCCGTGTGGGGCATCACCGAGGGCGGGATCAAGACCACCGGCCGCGCCGAGAAGGTGCGTCCCGTCACCGTGATCTACGACCCCGACCTGACGTACTCCCTGCCGCCCGACGTGTCCGTCACCAGCGGTCTCAACGCCGTCGCCCACGCCGCCGAGGCCCTCTACGCTCCCGACCGCTCCCCCCTGACCGACCTGATGGCACAAGAAGCGGTACAGGCGATGACTGACTCCCTGCCTGCCGTCGCCGCTCGCCCGACCGCCATCCGGGCCAGGTCGGCCGCCCTCTACGCCGCGTGGCTGTGCGGAATGTGCCTGGGCCTCACCACCATGTCCCTGCACCACAAGCTCTGCCACGCACTGGGCGGCACCCTGGACCTGCCGCACTCGGCGACACACGCCGTACTGCTGCCCCACACCCTGGCCTTCAACCTGGAGGGCGCACCAGAAGCCCGCACGCTCATGGCGCGAGCTCTGGGCCACGACGACCCACCGGCCAGGCTGTGGCGGCTCAACCAGAAGCTGGGCGTACCAGCGTCCCTGAGGGCCCTAGGTGCCGACCGGGCCGATCTGGCGACGGTGGTCGACCAGGCCCTCTCTGTGCCCTATGCCAATCCCCGGCCAGTGGACCGGGACAGCCTCGACACCATCCTGACGGCAGCATTCACCGGCGACGCTCCGCGACCGCTGCCCCGCACCACTTGAAGGAACCTCATGGCCCCCCTCTTTCCGGCTCTGACCCGGACACCGGAACGTACCGCCCTGCAGTTCGGCGATCACCGCATGACGTACGGCGCACTGGCCGCCGCGGCGAATGGCCTGGCTCGGAGGATCGGCGCCGCGCAGCGAGTCGCCGTCTGGGCCACCTCGTCGCCGGAGACCGTGATCGCCGTCGTGGCCGCGCTGTTGGCCGGAGTGCCGGCCGTCCCGCTCAACCCCAAGTCGGGCGAAACGGAACTCGGTCACATCCTGACCGACAGCGCCCCTGCCCACATTCTGGCCGCACCCTCGGTTCAACTCCCCACGGCCTTGGCGGAGATCGACCGCATCGACGTCGACAGGAATCCGGCGAACACGTTTGCTTCCGACGCACTCGAACCGGATGACGGCGCCGCGGCCGCCCTGATCGTCTACACCTCGGGCACCACCGGGCCGCCCAAGGGCGCTGTGCTGCCGCGCCGGGCCATCGCGGCCACCCTTGACGGGCTGGCCGACGTGTGGGAGTGGACCGCCGACGACGTCCTGGTCCACGGACTGCCGCTCTTCCATGTGCACGGCCTCATCCTGGGGGCGCTGGGTCCGCTGCGCCGCGGCGGCACCGTCCGGCACCTGGGACGTTTCAGCACCGACGGCGTCACCAGGGAGCTGTCCTCCGGCGCCACGATGCTCTTCGGCGTGCCGACCATGTACCACCGCATTGCGGAGGAACTCCCAGGAGATCCCGCCCTGGTCAAGGCCTTGTCCACGGCCCGCCTCCTAGTGTCGGGGTCCGCGGCGCTGCCGGTCCACGACCACCAGCGCATCACCACTGCCACCGGCCGTCGTGTCGTAGAGCGATACGGAATGACCGAGACCTTGATGAACACCAGCGTGTGCCTCGACGCCCCGCCCGTCGCCGGCACCGTGGGCCACCCCCTTCCTGGTGTCGAACTGCGCCTGGTCGACGACGCCGACACGGAGATCACCGGTGAGGTACCGGACTCCGTCGGGGAGATCCAGGTGCGCGGTCCCAACCTCTTCTCCGAGTACCTGAACCGGCCCGATGCCACTGCGGCCGCCTTCACCGGGGACGGCTGGTTCCGTACCGGCGACATGGCGGTCCGCGGCACCGACGGATCGATCCGTATCGTCGGCCGGCGGGCGACCGACCTCATCAAGAGCGGGGGCTACAAGATCGGTGCCGGCGAGATCGAGAACGCGCTGCTGGAGCACCCCGCTGTCGCGGAAGCCGCGGTCACCGGTGAGCCGGACGACGATCTCGGAGAGCGCATCGTCGCCTGGATTGTTCCCGCGGACCCTCAGGCACCGCCTTCCGCGGCCGAGTTGGCCGACCATGTCGCACGACGACTCGCCCCGCACAAGCGTCCCCGGGTCGTGCACTTCATCCCCGCGATGCCGCGCAACGACATGGGCAAGATTAGGAAGCGGGACCTGCATGGGTGACACCCGGCCGCGAATGTCGGCGCGCGAGGCGATATCCCTCGCAACCACCCCGGGCAGTTTCCGCGTGCTTCCGCCGCCTCCTGAGAAGGCGGGGGCTGACGTCGACGGGCCGCTGACATGGCACGGATACGATGCCATGCGGTCACAGGCCGCTTGCCGCACCGGTGAGCAGGAGGCCGTCGTGTGCGGCACCGCGCTGGTCGGAGACACGCGCGTGGTCCTGATGTCATTCGAGTTCGGCTTCCTTGGCGGATCACTTGGCCAACGCGCCGGGGATCTCGTCGAGTCCGCCCACGTCTTCGCTCGGCACCACCGCCTCCCGGTCGTCAGTCTGATCGCTACGGGCGGCAGCAGGATGCAAGAAGGCATGCGTGCCCTCTCCCAACTCCAGAGAGTGGCTCAGCAGTCGGCCCGTACCCGCGCCGAAGGACTGCCGCAGATCGCGGTTCTGCGGGATCCCTGTACAGGCGGCGGCTGGGCGACCGTGGGAGCGGGCGCCGACGTCACCCTGGCGCTGCCGGGGGCCCAGGTCGGGTTCGCGGGCGCGCGAGTCCGGCCGGCCGGTGCATCCGACGGGCACTACACGGCCGAAGCCCAGTGGTCGAGCGGTGCGGTCGACGCTCTTGTCACCCCCGCGGAACTCCGGGACAGGCTCGGGCTCTGGCTCGGACTACTGACCCGCGGGTCCACGAAACCGGCGCCGGCGCCGTACGCACTGGGCCGCACGGACTTGCCGACGACGGGCTGGGAAGCCGTACTGCGCGCCCGGCATCCCAGCCGTCCACGTGCCGCGGAGTACCTCGACGCGTACTTCACCCGCAGGGTGCTGATCAGCGGAGACAGAGCGGGCGGCGGCCGAGACGAGGGCGTGCTGTGCGGAGTGGGCGAACACGGCGGTCGTGCGATCGCCTTCGTCGCCCAGCAGGGAACCGACACGCGACCGGCCGGATACCGGACCGCGACACGGCTCGTCCAGCTGGCCGGGCGGCTGTCCCTGCCCGTTCTCACTCTGGTGGACACCCCGGGTGCCGCGAACGATCCGCAAGCCGAACGCGAGGGCGTCGGGGGAGCCATCGCCGGACTTTTCGAGGCACTGGCCACCGCTGCCACACCCGTCACCACACTGGTCATCGGCGAGGGCGGCTCAGGCGGCGCTCTGGCGCTCGCCGCAGTCGGCGACACCTGGGTCACTCCGGACAGCTACTTCTCCGTGATCGCACCGGAGTCGGCTGCGGCGATCTTGAAACGCCCGGCGGGCGACGCCCCCGACATCGCGGACGCCTTCCGCCTCCGGCCTCAGGATGTCGTGCGCCTGGGCGTCGCCCGAGGCATCAGGGGTGCGGCCGGAGAAGGTGCCACGTCTGACGTGGAGAATTCATCGGACTCCGCTCTGTACGAGGCGAGTTGAGAGGAGCGGTTGATGGACACAGCGCTCGCCATGGCCCGGGGCGACCCCGGTTCCTGTGTCGGGACCGTTGGCCACTGACCGCTGGGATCGATCATCTTGCAGCCAGGGGCCTTCGGCTTCGGGGCCTCAATCGGGCCCCGAAGCCGAAGGCCCCTCGGGCAGGCACTGGCAGGTGGCCCGAACGAAGTTCAGGCTTTCGGCGCCGACAGCGAGCGCACCGCGGGTTCGGTCTTGGCTCGGATCTCTTCAAGGGTGACGTTCGGGGCGAGTTCGACCAGGCACAGGCCGTCAGTTGTGACGTCCAGTACGCACAGGTCGGTGATGATCCGATGGACGACGCCCCTGCCGGTGTACGGCAGAGAACACTCCTCCACGATCTTGAAGCTGCCGTCCCGGGCCACGTGCTCCATCAGGACGACGATCTTCCTCGCGCCGTGCACCAGATCCATCGCCCCACCCATGCCCTTGACCATCTTCCCGGGGATCATCCAGTTGGCGATGTCGCCGGTGGCGGAGACCTGCATCGCGCCGAGGACGGCAACATCGATCTTGCCGCCGCGGATCATCCCGAAGGACGTCGCGGAATCGAAGAAGCTCGCGCCACGGCGTACTGTCACCGTCTCCTTGCCGGCGTTGACGAGGTCCGGGTCGACCTCGTCCTCGGTCGGGTAACGGCCGGTGCCGAGGATGCCGTTCTCCGACTGCAACACCAACTCCACACCATCGGGAACGTGGTTGGGGATGAGCGTGGGAAGCCCGATGCCGAGGTTGACGTAGTCGCCGTCCTTGAGTTCCAGGGCCGCGCGTGCGGCCATCTGCTCCCGTGTCCAACTCATTCGGCGCGTACCGTCCTCTTCTCGATCCGCTTCTCCGCAGCCTGCTCCGTGGTGAGGGCGACGACCCGGTGGACGTAGACGCCGGGGACGTGGACCTCGTTGGGGTCGATGTCGCCGGGTTCGACCAGGTGCTCGACCTCGGCGATCGTGACCCGGCCGCACATCGCCGCCAGCGGGTTGAAGTTGCGGGCCGCGTCCTTGAAGACGAGGTTGCCGTGGCGGTCGCCCTTCCAGGCCCGCACCAGCCCGAAGTCGGCCACGATGGCGTACTCCAGGACGTGGTCGACGCCGTCGAAGGGCTCCACCCACTTGGCCGGGGAGATCACCTGGACGGTGCCGTCGGCGCCGTACTTCCACGGGATGCCGCCCTCGGCGACCTGGGTGCCGACACCGGTGCGGGTGTAGAACGCCGCGATGCCGGAGCCGCCGGCACGCATCCGCTCCGCGAGCGTTCCCTGTGGAGTCAGCTCGACCTCCAGCTCACCGGCGAGGTACTGCCGGGCGAACTCCTTGTTCTCCCCGACGTAGGAGGCCACCACCCTGCGCAGTCGCCCCGCGCTGAGCAGGATGCCCAGCCCCCAGTCGTCGACGCCGGCGTTGTTCGACACCGTCTCCAGCTCGTCGACACCGGAATCCAGCAGGGCCTGGATCAGCACCGCCGGGATGCCGCACAGCCCGAAGCCGCCCACGGCGAGGGTGCTGCCCGAGGGGATGTCGGCGACCGCCTCGGCGGCCGAGGCCACGACCTTGTCCATCACGCCCTCCCCGCGTTCGCGGCGAGCCGTTCCCTCAGCGCCGGGGGCAGCGGTGCCGGGCGGCCCTCGGCGTCGACGTGGACGACGGTGTGCTCACCGTGCACGCAGACGCCCAACGGGCCCACGACAGTCCAGGTATAGGCGATCGAGGAGTTCCCTACGTGCTCGACATCGAGGCGGACGGTGTACGAGTCACCGGCTCTGAGCGGCTGTTCGTACGCGGCCGCCGTCGCACGACGCGGGAACCTGCCGATGTCGATGTCCGGCATCACCGAACGGTAGAAGGCGTGCTCGGTGTTCTCCGCCCACCGGTACGCGGCGGAGTAATGGAACCGGCCGGAGGCATCGGTGTCGGACCAGGCGACGACGCCGGACGCGCTGTGGACGCTCATGCCGCCACCTCGTCGAGCTGCTTGAGCCCCAGCATCTCGCGTGCCTCGCTCGGACTGGCGATCTCGTAGCCGAGTTCACGGATGACGCGCACGGCGCGCTCGGCGAGTTCGAGGTTGGTCGCAAGCCGGCCGCGCGAGTAGTAGAGGTTGTCCTCCAGGCCGACCCGCATGTGGCCGCCGAGGAGCAGGCCGTGGGTCGTCGCCGGGAGCTGGGTCGGCCCGATGCCCGAGACCCCCCACACCGTTCCTTCGGGAAGGTGCTCGACGAGCAGTTGGAGGATTTTCGGGGTGTACGGCAGACCGCCCTGGAATCCGCGCTGGCCGCCGAGCACGATGTTGCAGTAGTACGGCCGGGAATCCAGGCCCTCGGCGGTCAGGGTGGTGAAGTCGGACAGGATGTGGCCGAGGTTGAAGACCTCCCACTCCGGCTTGATGCCGCGCTTGGTCATCTCCTCCAGCAGCCAGCGGGAGCGCTTCGGCGTGGTGGTGACGAGGTACTCCCGGTCGGGGGTGCTGGCTGTAATCGTGTGCGAGTCGAGGGTGGCCATCTCGCAGCCCACGCCCTCGATGCCCTTGATCCGCTGGTGCCAGTCGAGTTCCCACAGCTCGTCATTGAGTTGGACCGGCATGTCGCCGTGGATGCCGCCGCCGGTGGAGTTGTTGATGACGATGTCCGTCCGGGCCCGGATCAGCGAGTTGATCTCGGAGTACACGTCGGGATCGCAGGTGGCGAGCCCGTCCGCGCGGCGGGCGTGGACGGCAACGACACTGGCACCGATCTCCCAGCAGCGGGCCACGTCGTCGGCGATCTCCTGCGGAGTGACGGGCAGGTACGGACTCTGCTCCTTGGTGGCCATGCCGCCGGTCGGGGCGATGGTCAGGATGATCTTGCGGCTCATCGGTGGTCTCCCGCGGTGGTGCCGGTGCGTTCGAAAGAGGCGAGGTCGAGTTCGAGATCGTGGAACGGCTCGTGGCCGCTCAGATGCACGTCGACCGCGAGCAGGGCTCCGGTGCTCGGGCAGGCCCAGCCGGTGACCGCCAGGTCGGAGTGGAGGGCCGTGCCGACGGATGGTGGCAGGGTCAGGGCGAATCGGTGGGCGCCCTCACGCCACTTGGTGGAGCCGGAGGAGAGCACGACGCCCTCGGGCGTACGCACCTGGAATCGCCCGGTGGCCGCGTCCTTGACCAGAAGCAGCCGGTCGCCCAGCCGTACCGCGTCGCTGGGAACCGCGTCGGTGACCGCCACCGGGTCCATGACGGCGACCGGTTCGACGCCCAGCCGGGCGGCGCGCCGCTCCCGGCGGGCGGCGGCGGTGGCGGTCGCGTCGACCGACCCGCCGTCCCCGGCGAGGACCACCCCGTAGCTCTCCCGGGCTTCCACCTCGGTGACCAGGCCGTAGCGGATGTCGTCCAGGACGTCGGCGGGGTCGCGGTCGAGCGGGTCGCCGATGCCGCCGCCGCCCTGCCAGGTCACCTCGAACAGGTCGGCCGGGGTGATCGGGAAGGAGCCAGGCTTCGGCCCGAGGTCCCGGGGCTGTTCCCCGGCGGCCCGGAAGCGCTGGCTGACCATGGCGCCGGGCAGGCCGCCGCCGAGTCCGACGGAGTTCGGCACCTCGGCGCCGTGCGTCATCACGAGCGCCTCGGCCTGAGGCACGGAGACGGTGATGCCGACCTCGGCACCGAGACCGCCACGGCGGCGACCGGCACCGCCGGTGCCGGGGGCGAGACGCCGGTAGTGGTAGAAGAGCGGGGTCTTCTGCTCGTTGACCTCCACGTCGGCGATCGACGGGCAGGGCGCGTTGATCGGTCCGGCGGCATTCTGGCCGTCGTGGTCGGCGAAGGCGCCGAAGCCGCCGGCCAGCGGGTCCATCAGATGCAGGCCGAACACCTTGCCGTGCCGGTCGCGGCCGGAGAGGTTGAACGTCGCCATCGTGCCGCTGCTGACGGCCTGGGCGCGGTGCGCGTACTTCGGCGAGGCGAGCAGCAGCCGGTTCAGCGCCGCGGAGACGACGTTGCTGACCGTCCAGACGGCCTCGACGGTGGCCGACCCGACCGGCGCCGGCGGCACCGCGGTGCAAACCAGCCCGTCCGGCGCCGAGATCTCCACCGGGCGCAGCAGGCCCTCGTTCCACGGGATGCCGAAGCCCAGGGTGGGGATCACCGCACCCGCGACGCCACCGGCCAGGCCGGCCCGCGAGGAGTTCACGAATCCGTTCGCCTGCGGCGAGGAACCGGAGAAGTCGAAGTGCAGACTGTCACCGCGTTTGGTCAGCACACAGTCGATGACGAAGAGGAGGTTCTGCTTGCCGTCGTGTTCGAGGAAGTCGCGGGTGTGGACGACCCCGTCCGGCAGCTCGCGCAGCCGCGCGCGCACCAGGGCCTCGGCGTCGTCGACCATCGTGTGCATCACCGAGAGCACGGTGGACTTCCCGTACCGGTGGGAGAGGTCGGTGAGCCGCTCGGCCGCGACGTTCAGGGTGGCGATGAAGGCCCGGATGTCGAGGCCCACCTGGTCCGGAAGGCGCGACGCGGTGAGGATCATCTCCAGGACGTCCTCGCGCAGTTCACCGCCGTCGACCAGCTTGACGGCCGGGATGCGCAAACCCTCTTGCCACACCTCGGTGGCCTTGGGCGACCACGAGGCGAAGTCCATGCCGCCGATGTCGGTCTCGTGGGCCATCACACCGGCCCAGCCGAGCAGTTCGCCGTCCACGATCAGCGGCGCGCACATCTGCACGTCGTTCTGGTGCAGTGCGCCGATGAACGGGTCGTTGCCGATGATGCGGTCGCCGTCCTTGAGCTTGGTGCCGTTGCTCAGCAGGTGCCGGATGAGCGACCCCACGGGGGGCGCCTCGAAGGTCACCTGGTGCCCCATGGTGACGAAGGCGCCGTCCGGCAGGTAGATGCCGGTGAAGAAGTCGCTCGCCTCGGTCACCGTCGGGCTGCCGCTGACGGACTGCAGCGCGAGCCGCATCTGGTCGGTGATGGCGACGAGGCGGCTGCGGACGACCTGGCGGATCACCTGGTCCGTGCTCGCGCCGTCCGGGGAGACGGGGGCGACGTCGATCGCGACGGTCATGTCAGTTCACCTTCACGTGGATGAGGCCGAGTGCGTCGGTGGTGGCGACCCCGCGCGGGGGAATCACCACGACACAGCCGGGGAGCTGGACGAGCGCGGGACCGGCGATCTCCTGACCGGCCGCCGGACGGCGGACGGTGTACACGGCGGTCTCGTCGGGCCGGTCGGCGTCGTCGAACACGACCGGGCGCGTCCCGAGCCGGGTGAAGGGCTCGCCCGTGCCGTGGCCGTCCGCGTCGGCTGCGGGCAGGGCCGCCACCGAGCGCACCGAGAGGATCTCGAACCCGGCTTCCCGGAAGCCGGATTCCTTGCCCCACAGTTGCTCGTACTCCTTCTCGAAGCAGAGGAGGAGCTCCGCGGCGGCGTCCTTGTCGGGTGCGGCGGCAACGGTGACGTCGACGTGGTGGGCCTGGCCGAAGTAGCGGATGGACGCCGTGTGGGTGACCGTGCCGACCCCGGGGTCGGGAAGGGCCGCGAGGGCGCGCGCCCGGGTGTCGTCGAGCGCGTCGGCGACGACCCGCGCGTCCTGGTCGCTCGGGCCGACCTCGGCGAGCACGCGCCGGTAACAGGTGCGGGAGGCCGTGGTCCTGAGGTCGGAGGTGCCGGCGCCGAAGGCCGACTGCGCGGTCGCGGTCGGCGGCACGACGAAGCCGGCCAGGCCTGCCTCGCGGCACAGCGCCCACGCGTGCGACGGCCCGGATCCGCCACCGGCGACCAGGGTGAACTCCCGCGGGTCGTGGCCGCGTTCGATGGTGACGGCGCGCAGCAGGTCGGCCATCGCGTTGTCGAAGACGACCCGGATCGCCCGGGCCGCTTCGACGGCGTTCAGCCCGAGGGGCGCCCCGACCCTGTCCGTGATGGCCCGCCGCGCGGCCTCGCGGTCCAGGACGATGCCCCCGCTGCCGAACTGCTCCGGGTCGAGCACCCCGAGGACGAGGTCGGCGTCGGTGGTCGTCGGCTCGGTGCCGCCCTTGCCGTAGCAGACCGGGCCGGGTTCGGCACCGGCGCTGCGCGGTCCGACGCCGAGCGCGCCGCCCTCGACCGCCGCGATCGATCCGCCGCCGGCGCCGATCGAGGCGATGTCGATGCTCGGCACGCGCATGTCGGCGCCGCCGAAGGTGACCTCGTCGCTCATCAGCGCGACGCCGCCCGCGATGACGCCGACGTCGAAGCTGGTACCGCCGACGTCCATGGTCAGGACGTGCGGGGTGCCGAGTTCGGCGCCGAGCTTCTGGCCCGCCACGACGCAGGACGCCGGACCGGAGAGCAGGTTCGACACCGGCCGCTCGGTGACCGTCCGGGCCGGGACCACGCCGCCGGCGCTCGTCGTCATCATGATGGGGGCGGTCATGCCGAGGGCGGCCAGCCGCTCCTCAAGGAGGGTGAGGTAGCGCCCCTGGACCGGCCCTAGCGCCGCATTCGCCACAGTGGTCGATGCGCGTGCGTACTCGCCGACCGAGGGGGCGATCTCGTGGGAGAGGGAGAGGAAGACGCCGGGCAGCTTCTCCTCGACCAGCCGGGCGACGGCGAGTTCGTGGGCCGGGTTCTCGGTGGCCCACAGCAGGCAGACGGCGACGGCCTCCACCCCGATCTCCCGCAGCCTGCCGATCGCGTCGAGCACGCTGCCCTCGTCCAGCGGGGTGCGGACGACACCGTCCGCGTCGACGCGCTCCGTGATCTCGACGACCTGGGTGCGGGGCACCAACGGCGGGACCTGGCCGCGCAGATGGTAGTCGCCGAGGTCCAGGCCCTGCAGCCCGGCCGTGCCGCGACGCAGCCTGCCTATCTCCAGGACGTCGCCGAAGCCGGCGGTCGTGATGAGCCCGGTCCTCGCCGAGCGTCCGGTCAGCAGCGCGTTCAGGCCGACGGTGGTGCCGTGCCCGAACCGGGTCACCCGGGAGCACAGCTCGCCGGTGTCCAGACCGACGGTCCCGGCGGCCAGGTGCACGGCGTCGATCACGCCCGTCACCACGTCGGACGTGGTGGGGGACTTGCACACCCAGGACTCGCCCTCCGGGGACCGCAGCCACAGGTCGGTGAACGTGCCCCCGACGTCGGTGCCGATCGCCCAGCCGGAGGCGGTGGATGGAGTGGTCATGGCTCCCTTTCAGAGTCGGTCGGCGACCCAGTCGGCGATGTAGTGCGCGGGAACGGATTCGTTGTCCGCGCCGGCGTGCGACGCACCGCCCTCGGCGCGGCTGAACACCTTGAAGTGACGGTCGGGGCTGCCCACGGCGTTCTCGTACTCGGGTACGGCGAACTCCATGGGGATCTGCCGGTCGTCCTCGCCGTGGGTGACGAGGAAGGGGACGGTGATCCGCTCGACCACGCCCTCCAGCGTCATGTTCGGGGCGAACGCCATGAAGTCGTCGAGGCCGTCCTTGCCGAACACCCACTGGACGTGGTCCCAGTAGTGCGGCACGGGGTTCTCGCCCTCGCGCTGCAGGCGGCGCTTCTGGAGTTCGCCCCAGTTGTGGTTGGCGCCCCAGACCGCGCAGAGTTTGAAGCGCTTCTCGAACGCGGCCGCGCGCGGGGCGTAGTAGCCGCCCAGCGAGACACCGCTCATGCCGATCCGGGTGGCGTCGACGTCCGGCCGCGTCTCCAGGTAGTCGACCGCGGCACTCGCCCAGCGTTCGCTGTCGTGGACCGCGTGCAGTCCGCGCTCGCGCAGCGAGGCGCCGGTGCCGGGCTGGTCGACGCAGAGCGTCGCGATGCCGCGACGCGCCAACTCCCTCGGCAGGCCCAGCCGGAACAGCATCTCCTTCATCGAGTCGAGGCCGTTGCAGAAGACCATCACCGGGTAGCCGTCCGCCGGGGGCTCACCGTCGGCGGGCACGAACAGCGCGGGGTACGAAGTGCCCTCGTAGGGGACCTCGACGAACTCGGCGCGTTCCCCGCCGTGTTCGATCGCGAGCCGGCACGTCTCGACGGACTTGCGGTAGGCGGTCTCGCGCGGCGCGTAGTGACGGCTCTGCATGCGCTCGGCGACCAGGTAGTAGACGGAGGCGCGGGCGTAGCGCGCACCGGCCGACAGCGGATGCCCCTCGGCGAGATCCCGCTCGGCGCCCCGGACGAGTCCGTCGGCGAAGTCGCACCACGACCGGAAGAACTTCTCGGTGCCGGCGTCGTCGCCGTCCTTGGCCGCGTCGGCGAGCGGGGCGCAGATCTGCTCGACCTCGCCGATCTGGCCACCGCAGTTCATGGCGATGCTGACCGACAGGCTCCACACGTAGTTGGTCGGGAAGTAGCGGAACATGGTCACTTCCCGACGCGGTCGGCGGCGCCGTTGCTGATCACGGCGCGGTTGAACACGCCCTGGTCGGCGACGATCGTCTGGCCGGTCATGGTGGTGTTGGCGCGGGAGGCGAGGTAGGCGTAGAGCGGCGCGTACTCCTCCGGGGTCGGCAGCGTGGGCAGCAGCGCGAGGGTGAGGAACTGCGACTCGAAGTCCTCCTTGGGGATGTCGGACTGCTTGTTGTTCTCCAGTCCGAGCGCGCGGGGGCCGCGGAGCTGGCTGTTGGCGATCCCCGACGGGGCGACGCCGTTGACCCGGACCCTCGGCGCGAACTCGAACGCGAGCTGGTTGACCACGCTGCGCACGGCGCCCTTGGCGGCGGTGTAGAAGAGCCCGCCGCCGTCGGCGGCGTAGGCCGCGGTGGAGGAGGTCAGCACGATGGCGCCGCCGGTCTTCTCCAGGTCGTCGACGAAGACCTTGGCGGCCAGGATGTAGCCGAGGGTGTCGACGTGGAACACCTCGTCGAACAGCGACTCGACCCGGTCCAGGGGTACGTCGCGCAGCGGGATGTTGCCGTCGAAGATGCCGTGTGCGCCGACGAGGGCGTCGATACGGCCGAAGCGGTCCAGTACCGCCTGCCGACAGGCGAGGAGGTCCTCGGTGCGGGTGACGTCACCCTGGACGAGAAGCACGTCGTCGCCGAACTCGGCCTTGAGGTCGGCCAGTTTGTCCGCGGAGATCTCCATGACGGCGACCTGCGCGCCCTCGCCGATGAAGTGGCGGGCGAGGCCGAGGCCGAGGCCGGAGCCGCCGCCGGTGACGAGGACGACATGGTTGTCGAGCATCTGCATGGTGGGTCCTTGCTGGGGGAGTCGAAGAGAGGAGGTCAGGCGGACGCCGCCGCGCCCAGGGCGTCGTTCAGAGAGGCGCCGGCGCGCAGCAGTTTCCGGTACGTCCGCAGGGCGCGGACGCGGCCGCAGACGGTGGCGCCGTGCAGCTCGTCGCCGGCGCCGTGGACGACGACGAAGTCGCCGGTGGAGACGGAGCCCTCGACGACGATGTCGGTGTCGCCGGGGCGGCGCTCGCCGAGCAGGTGGAGGGTCAGGCCGAACTGCTCGGTCCAGACGTAGGGCACGGCGTCGTAGGCGGTGGCCTCGCCGCGGGCGATGTTGAGACCGACCCGTCGGCCCTGCTCGACGGCGTGGGTCCAATGCTCGAAGCGCCGGTGACGGCCGTGGAGCGGGTCCCGGCGGGCGGCGATGTCACCGGCGGCCCACACCCCCTCGACGTTCGTCCGCCCGGCCGCGTCGGTGACGACGCCGTGGTCGAGCTCGACGCCCGAACCGATCAGCCAGTCGGTGGCCGGCTCCGCGCCGATTCCCGCGAGCACGCTCGTGGCCCGGTGCACCCGCCCGTCGGCGAGACGGACGTCGTGGCCCCGCGCCGTCTCCTTGACGGAGACGGTGGCGGCGCCGAGCTCGAAGCGGACCCCGTTCGCCAGGTGCAGACCGTGCAGCCAGCCGGCGACCTCGTCCCCGAGGGCTCCGGCGAGGGGCAGTCCGGTCGCGCACAGCAGGGTCACCTCGACGCCGCGCGAGCGGAGCGCCGAGGCCACCTCCAGGCCGATGAACCCGCCGCCGATCAGCGTCACCGGACGCCCGCTCGTCGCGAGCCGCCTGGCGGCGGCCAGATCGGCACGGGTGCGCAGGGTCGGCAGGGCGGTGCCGCCGGCCGTCACCATCGGGCGGGCCGTGACGCCGGTCGCTACGACGACGTGCCGCCAGCCGATCGCCTCGCCCCAGTTGGTGACCACGAGGCGGCGATCGATGTCCAGCCCCATGGCTCCGTGGCCGGCGAGCAGGTCGATTCCCCTGGCTGCCAGGTGCTCCTCGGTCCGCAGCGGAGCCGGTGCGGAGTGTTCCTCGGCGGCCAGCAGGCTCTTGGAGAGCATCGGCCGGTCGTACCCCGGCTCGGCCTCCTCGTCGAGCACGGTGAGGGGGCCGGTGTACCCGACCTCGCGCAGCCCGTCGGCTGCGGACAGCCCCGCCGCGGACGCGCCGACGATCACGACGCCGTCGTTGATCCGTCCCACGGATCAGCCCTCGACCAGGCGCAGGGCCTGCGCCGGACAGGCCCGGACAGCCTCCCGTACGTCTTCCAGGTCGTCCTCGGTCAGCACGTCGCGGGTGACGACCGTGAGCGGGCTGCCGGGCGGCACGGCGAACACCTCGGGGTGGATGCCGACGCAGATTCCGTAGGCGGTGCAGCGCCCGGGGTCGACGGTCACGCTGGTCACAGGAACACCCCCAGGTTGGCGGTCTTGAGGCTGGTCTCGGTCAGGATCACTTCGCGGGTCAGGAGCCGCGGACCGGCGGCCGTGAGCCGGATCCGGTCGTTGCGGCGGCACGGGATCAGGTCGAAGTGGACGTCGATCCCGCGCTGCCGGTAGAGCAGCAGCGAGCTGTGCGCCGCGACGACGCCGGGCTCGGAGGTCGCATGGACCTCGACGCTGCCGACGAGCCGCATGGTGCGCGACGGGGGCACCTCGGAGTAGGCGTGGCCGGTGTTCTGCCGGTCCAGCCGCGTCCGCACGTGTGCCTTGGTGTCCCGGATGCGCCACGCGGAGCGGTTGACCTCGATGTCGCGCGGTTCGGTCGACTGACGCGACGGCACGGTGTAGAGCAGGTCGTCGTCGAGCAGTTCGAACCACTCCTGCTCGCGTCCCTCGTCGAGCAGCCGCGCCTCGTGCGCGAGGAACTGAGCCACCAGGGTGTACGTCGCGGTGTCCACCGTGAGGGTGTCCGGAGCTTCGGCGGCGGCGGTCATGCCTGCGTCCCTTCGGTGGTCCCGTTGCCGGTGGCGCTCTCGCCCTTCATCATGCGGAGCCACTGGCAGAGGAAGTTGAACTGCACGTGCTCGCCGTAACCGCTGTTGCGGTGGACGCCAGGTCCCCTCCAGTCCGGGTCCGGAGCGTCGTCGACCGGCGAGTTGCGGCCCTGCTGGTAGTTGAACTTCAGCCGTTCCTTGCGCATCCACGGGCTGGCGGCGGCGCGCGCCACGCCCTCCCAGGCCACGGTGTCGTCCTGCTCGTAGAGCCCGGCCGAACCGAAGCAGTACTGGCCGCCGACGTAGTCGCGCTGTGCGGACTCCTCGTCCTGGAAGTTCCACACGAACTGCCAGTTCCACAGTTCGAGCTTGCCGGGGGCGACCGGCTGCCACTGGCGGAAGCTGGTCATGACGGCCGGCGGGCCGTCCGGGAGCGGGGAGAAGATCCGGATGAAGCTGAGATTGGGGAAGATGGTGCCCACGGTGGGGGGCTGGTGGTCGACGACGAAGCGCTGGGTCTCGTCCAGGCCGCTGAGGTCGAACCGCTCCTTGTACTCGTCCGGGTAGCCCCACAGAGTGAAGCCCGGGTGGATCGCCTCGGTCCAGGCGTGACCGATGAAGGTGTGTCCGTTCTCGAACTCGTAGGTCCGGCCGATCTCGCAGGTGCCTTGGATGCCCTGGATCAGGTCGACCTCCTGGACGCTGAAGTGCAGCGTCGGCAGGTGATAGACGTCGCCGGCGAAGTTCTCGCCCGCCGTCTTCCAGTCGCCGTTGACCGTGTATCGCTCCGGCGGGCCCGCCACGCGCATTCCGTCGGGGTGGAGCTGGGTTATCAGGTCGAGCATCCAGGCGCCGCCGCCGAGCCATTCCTCCAGCTCGGGCACGTCGTCGGACAGTGAGGCGAAGACGAAGCCCTTGCGGTTCTCGACCCTCGGGGCGCGCTTGAGGCTCCACTGGTTCGGGTCCAACGGCTCGCCGTAGGCGCGGTTCATGAGCGGCGTGCCGACGAGCCGGCCGTCGTTGGCGTAGGTCCAGCCGTGGTAGGGGCAGGTGAAGAAGCGGGAGTTGCCCGCGTCGGTCTGGCACACCTGGGTGCCGCGGTGGCGGCAGTAGTTGGACAGCACGTTGATGCCGCCCTTGCCGTCGCGGGTCACGATGACCGGGTCGAGTCCGATCCTGCGCTGGACGAAGTCGCCGGCCTTGGGTATCTCGCTCTCGTGGGCGACGAAGACCCAGGTGTTGGTGAAGATCCGCTCCATCTCGGCCCGGAAGACGTCGTCGTTGTTGAAGATCTCGGCCGGGACGAGATCCTCCTGCATGTCCTGCTCGACGCGGTCGAGCAGCACGTCCAGCGGGGTGGAGAAGGGCGCCGACGACGGGGGTTCGTTCGTGAGAGTCATCGTTGACTTCCTGTTCACGGGAGGGTTCAGAGCCGGTTCAGAGCGGGGGTGCGACGAAGACACCGTGGTCGGGGTCGTTGAACTGCTGCTTGGCCACGAACTCGTTCATCTGGTTCGCCGTGCCCCACTGGTCGATGAAGTCGGGCTTCGTGACGTCGTAGACGGACGGGTGGTGCCGGTCCCAGTCGACGGTCTCCAGCTCGGTGGTGTACTCGACGCAGTTCCCGACCCGGTCCAGGAAGTAGGAGTAGGTGTTGTCGCCGGCCTTGTGGCGGCCGGGGCCCCAGATGTGCTGGACGCCCTCGCGCAGCATCCGGCCGGTGCCGCGCAGGTACTCGTCGATCCCGCGCATCTCGAAGGAGAGGTGGTGGACCGCGACGTGCGGACCACGGGCGACGGCGAAGGAGTGGTGCCAGTCGTTGCAGCGCAGGAACCACATGAAGTCCCCGCGGGCGCCGAGGCACAGCGTGTCGGAGAGCTTGAAGCCGAGGTGCTTGACGTACCAGTCGACGGTCGCCTCGGGGTTGTCGGAGTTGACCACGAAGTGCGAGAGGCGGACGGGGATCGACTCGCGGGCCTCGATCGTCCGGAAGCTCCGGGTGGCGACGTCCGAGGAGACCTCGACCACGCGTCCGTCGCCGTCGAAGAACCGGAAGCCGTAGCCGGCGCCGGGTGTGCCGAGCTTGCGTGGCTCGTGGACGATGCGGACGCCCTGCTGGGCCAGCCGTGCGGCGAGGGTGTCGACGTCCGCCGCGGAGGCGGCCCCGAACGACACCAGGTCGAGTCGCTTCTGGTCGTCCTTCCGCAGGCGGACGATGTACTGCTCGGGGGACCCCTCGGCGGCAAGGAAGTGCACGCCGGTCTCGGACTCGACGGGGGTGAGGCCCCAGAGGTCGCGGTAGAAGGCCAGCTGGCGGTCGAGGTCGGGGGCCGCGATCGCCACATGGCGCAGGTGGGTGATCAGAGGCTTCGTCACGTTGTCTCCTCGTTGAGTGGCGACGACAGCGGCGATGAAGTGCAAGTTCACGCGTCGTTAACGTGAACGTAGTGACGCCTGACATCGCGATCAAACAATTCCTGACAATGCGGCGCATTGATGAAATCAATTACTCTGGCCTCGTGGATCTCCGACGCGTTGACCTCAACCTGCTCGTCGCCTTCGACATGCTCATGATCGAGCGGAGTGTGACCAGAGCGGCAAAGCGGCTCTCGATCGGGCAGTCGGCGATGTCGTCGACGCTGTCCCGGCTGCGGAAGCTGTTCAACGACCCGCTCCTGACCAGAGAGGGACGTGTTCTGGTCGCCACACCGCTGGCCGAGTCACTCGCCGGGCCGGTGCGCGAGCTCCTCACCGGCATCGAGATCGTGCTCTCCCAGCGTGAGGCGTTCGACCCGACCACGGCCGAGCGGACCTTCTCGGTGATCGCGAACGATTACCTGACGATGACGTTCCTTCAGCCGCTCATCGCCCGGCTGTCCGTCGAGGCGCCCGGCATCCGGTTGAACATCTTCCCGACCGGCGACGACTTCGCCGACCAACTCCGCGGGCACCGGGCGGACTTGCTGGTGATGCCGAGGGAGGCTTTCGAGGAGCACGAACAGTTCCCGCACCGGGTGCTCTTCCGGGACCGCTATCTGGTCGCCGTCGACAAGAACCATCCCGAGGTGGGTGACGAGATCACCCTGGAGCAGTTCACGAGCCTTCCCTACCTGGCCGCTTCCTCGGGGCATCTGCGGGGCCTGTCGGAGATGCAGCTCGATTTCCTGGGCGTGCCACGCAACGTGGAGATCACCGCCGGGTTCGGTATGGCGCCGTTCCTGCTGAGCGGTACACGGCTGATCACGCTGGTCCACGAGCGGCTCGGGCGCAGGATCGGAGAGGCCGCGGGGATCCGCCTGCTCGAACCGCCGATCCCTCAGCTTCAGCCGATCACCGAGATCATGGCGTGGACCAACCGCACCGACCGCGATCCCGGACACCGCTGGTTCCGCCAGTGCCTGCTCAGGCTGGCCGAGGAGGAACCGACGAGCCGTCCCTGAGCCCTGTCCCGCGGTCGGGAGCTCACCGCTGCTCGGTCAGATCCTTCTCCGCAGCGCGCGCCGCGGCGTTCAGGGTGGCGACCAGCGGCTGGAGGCGATGCCGGTCGTAGCGCACGCTGGGCATGGAAATGGCCAGGCTGGCCAGCGCGGTGCCCTCCCGGTCGCGCACCGGCACTCCGACGGCGACGAGGCCGCGTTCGGACCGTTCCTGATTGACGGCGAACCCGTTGCGGCGAATGCGCCTCAGCTCGTTCCGCAATGTGGAGAGGTCGGGGCGATCGTCGGGCCGATCGCGATAGCGCTCGCGGGCGTAGAGGTCGTCCAGTTGCTCGTCGGGAAGGTCGGCCAGCAGCAACACTCCCGCCGTCGTCCGATGGGCCGGGAAGACCATGCCCTCCCGGGAACCGACCCGCAGCGTCTGCCGGCACTCGACGCTGGCGATGAACCGGACCGTGTCTCCGGTGCGCACGATCAGGTTCGTGGTCTCGTCCAGAAGCCCCACGACCTGATGCAGATGAGGCAGAGCCGCCGCGCGCAGCCGCGAGACGAGGGACTGGGAGTGACCGGCGAGTTCCAGTACGGGTCCCGCACGGTAGACGCGGTCCTCGTCCTGTACGGCGAAGTCCCGGTAGACGAGCATGGCCAGGAGTCGGTGAGCGGTGGATCGGGCGACCCCCAGCCGCTCGGCGATCTGCGAGACAGTCGCCCCGCCTTCCAACTGCAGCATCGTCGCCAGCCTGAGCGCATGGTCGACGCTCGCGATGGGGTACGGCGGTGGCGTTTTGAGCGGCTTGTCCACAGGGCCTCCCGGTGCGGCCTTCCGGCCTTGCGCCCGGTGCGCCTTTGTTCTGGCCCGACCTCGCGGCCCGGCCCACGGTTCTGCTCTCCAGAATCTACATGTCCAGTGGACGAGCCCGGCGCACGCTGTCGTCCGTGACTCAGTCTTCCCTCGCCCCAGACACCGCCCTGGGTTCCCCCGTCCGGCTGCAAGCCGTTTCCGCGGAGGGCCAGCCCGAGGTCACCCCGGCACTAGAAGAGCTGTACCGGGGCTTCGAACAGGAACTCCTCGTCCCGCTGTGGACCGAGATCGGGGACCTGATGCCGGCACACCCACGCTCACGTGCGACCCCACATGTGTGGCGCTGGCAACGCCTGCGGGCGCTCGCGGCACAGGCCGGCGACCTCGTCCCGGTCGGTCGTGGTGGTGAGCGCCGGGCCATCGCGCTGGCCAATCCCTCGCTGGGCGGCCGGCCGTTCGCCACGCCCACACTGTGGGCCGCCATCCAGTACCTCATGCCCGGGGAGGACGCCCCGGAGCACCGGCACACACAACACGCCTTCCGGTTCGTCGTCGAGGGCGAGGGTGTGTGGACGGTCGTCGGCGGCGATCCGGTGGCCATGCGACGCGGCGACTTCCTGCCGCAGGCCGGATGGAACATGCACGCCCATCACAACGCCACCACCGAGCCGATGGCCTGGATCGACGGCCTCGACATCCCGTTCCAGTACGCGAACGAAGCCCAGTTCTTCGAGTTCGGCCGCGACGAGATCAGCGCGGCTGAGCACGCCACCCCCGACCGTTCGCGAGCCGAGCGGCTGTGGGGGCATCCAGGTCTGCGCCCGGTCTCGGCCCCCGAACCATCTCCTGGCACGCCCCTGCTGGCGTACCGCTGGGAGCACACCGACCGAGCGCTGAACGACCAACTCGCGCTGGAGGCCGAAGGCTTCGCCGGCACCGTCGAGCCCGGCCACGCGGCCGTTCGCTTCAGCGACCCGTCGACCGGCGCCGACGTGCTCCCCACCCTGCGCGCCGAGATGCACCGGGTCGCGCGCGGCGCCGAGACCGCGCCGATCCGCGAGACCGGCTCGTCGGTCTACCAGGTCTTCGACGGCTCCGGCGCCGTCACCGTCGGGGAGGAGTCCTGGTCCGTGACGCGCGGCGACCTCTTCGTCGTGCCGTCCTGGCAGCCGCTGTCCGTGCGCTCCGAAGCGGGCACCAGCGACTCCGACTCCGGGGCCCTGGACCTGTTCCGCTTCAGCGACTCCCCGATTTTCGAGGCCCTCGGGCTCGATCGCACCCACGTGGAAGGAACCACCCGATGAAGCTCGCCACCCTCCGTACCGCTGGCACGACCAGGGCCGTACGGCTCGACGGCGACGCCCTGGTCGACCTCGGCGTCCCGGACGTCGGAACCCTGCTGGGCCAGGACGACTGGGCCGAGCGTGCCGCCACGACCACCGTCGCGAACGCCGAGACGTACGCCGTGGACGGCGCCGACTACGCACCCTTGGTCCTGCAGCCTTCGAAAGTGGTCTGCGTCGGACTCAACTACCGTAACCACATCCAGGAGATGGGTCGGGACCTGCCAGAACACCCCACTCTGTTCGCGAAGTTCGCCGACGCGCTGATCGGTGCGGGCGACGACATCCTCCGCCCGGAGGAGACCGACCAGTTCGACTGGGAGGCGGAGCTCGCGGTGGTCATCGGCACGCGGGTGCGCCGCGCCCGGGGCGAGGAGGCCGAACGGGCGATCGCCGGATTCACCGTGCTCAACGACATCACCTGCCGGGACTGGCAGTTCCGCACCCGTGAGTGGCTCCAGGGCAAGATGTGGGACTCCAGCACACCGGTCGGCCCCTACCTGGTCACCCCCGACGAACTGCCCGGCGGCGTTCGCCCCGCCCTGGACGTCCGGCTGACCGTCGACGGCGAGGTCATGCAGTCCGACACCACCGCCGACCTGCTCTTCGACCCGGTCGCCCTGGTCGAGTACATTTCGACGACCACCCGCCTCAACCCCGGCGACATCATCGCCACCGGTACCCCCGGAGGCGTCGGGCACGCGCGCAAGCCGGGACGCTACCTTCTCGGCGGTGAGACGGTCGTCGCCGAGATCGGCGGCATCGGCCGTCTGGAGAACCGGGTGGTCAAGGAGAAGTCGGCCTGATGTCCCGAACCTTCGACGACGCTCGTAGCTGGGCTGAGTTCGGCACCGCCCTGTTCCTGCAAGCCGCGGACCTTGACGACGCCGGGCTGGACGCGCCGAGCGCGCTGCCCGGCTGGACCCGCAAGCACCTGGTCGCGCACGTCGCCGCCAACGCCGACGCCCTGGGCAACCTCGTCCACTGGGCAGCCACCGGCGAGCGCACGCCGATGTACACCTCCTCCGAGGAACGCGCCGCAGGCATCGAACGGGGCGCCGGGATGGTGGCCGTCGAACTGGCCACGTGGCTGCGCCGTTCCGCGGAGGCGCTGGCCGCTGCCATGGCCTCACTCGACGATGCGCAGTGGCAGTCCCTGGTCGTGACGGCGCAGGGCCGTACCGTGCCCGCGACCGAACTGCCCTGGATGCGCTCCCGGGAGGTGTGCGTCCACGCGGTCGACCTGGGCACCGGCCTGACTTTCGCCGACCTGCCCACCGGCTTCCTCGCCGCGCTCGGGTACGACGTCGTGGCCAAGCGGACCAAGGAGCACGGCCCGGCGCTGCGCCTGGAGGCAACGGACACGGCTGCTTCCTGGGAGTTGCCGGGGGAGGGGGAGCCGACCGTGCTCGCCGGTCCCGTCCATGAGATCACCGCCTACCTCACCGGACGCGAGCACGTCCTCACGGCCGTCGATGGCGGGCCCGCCCCCACCTTGACTCGCTGGCTCTGACCGCTGGGACGGGTCACATCCCAGGTGTCTCCCTCGACGGGGCTGAGCAGCTCTTCGCCGCTGTCAGGCGTGGCCTGCGCGGGACTCCATGGCCTCCACAAGTCTGCCCAGCGCCTTGAGCACCCACTCGCGATCTTCCCCGAGTCCCGCCAACAGGTCCGCCTCGGCGGCGAGTTGGCGGGGGAAGAGTTCATCGACGGCCTTGGCGCCGGGCTCGGTGATGGTGACGAGAGCGGCGCGCCGGTCGGCGGGGTTGGGGGTGCGCGCGATGAAGCCCCGCTTTTCCAGCTTGGCGAGGGTCTTGCTGACCCCGGCGCGGGACATGCCCAGGCGTTCGGCGAGGCTGCGGGCGATGACCGGATCGTCGGCATGGCGGAGGGGGATGAGCATGTCGACCTCCGGCGCGGTGAGCGGGGCACCCGCATAGAGGGGTTCGACGGAACGTCCCAGTAGGCCGTTCGCGTGTTTGAGGAGGGCGACGACCTCCATGGGGGAGGTGTCCAGCCCGGGATGGCGCTCGGCCCACCGGGCGCTCACGTCGGAGTGGGAGGAGGACATGCGGCTCGCCTTCTCATTCGCCATTTGTTAGCTGGTGAACTATCGGTTACTGTTTTTCCATGATAGCTCCGTCCCCCTCCAGTACCACCTCCGTTCCGTCCCCTGCGGGTCCCGCCTCCGCCAGGAGCCGAACCGCCGCGCTCGTCGCCGTCCTCGGCGCCCTGACCGCGGTGGCACCGCTCGCCACCGACATGTACGTGCCCGGCTTCCCCGCGATGGGTGACGCGCTCGGTGCGAGCAGCTCGGCCGTGCAGTTGACCATGACCGCGTTCCTGGCCGGGCTGGTTGTGGGCCAGCTGGTCATCGGACCGCTCAGTGATGGGCTGGGCCGGCGTCGGCTTCTTATAACGGGGTCGGTCGGGTTCGTCCTCTTCACCTTCGCGTGTGCTGTGGCGCCGAACGTCACCTTCCTCACGGGTGCTCGCTTCCTGCAGGGGCTGGCCGGAGCGGCCGGCATGGTGCTGGCACGTGCTGTGCTCACCGACCGGTTCCACGGCGCCGAACTCCCGCGCTACTTCGCGGTGCTGTCGCAGGTGATGGGCGTGGCCCCGATCGCGGCGCCGGTACTGGGCGGGGTGATCCTGTCCGTGTCCACCTGGCGCGCGGTGTTCGCCGTACTGGCCCTGCTCGGCATCCTGCTCCTGCTGGCCGTCATCAGGGGGGTGCCGGAGTCGCTGCCGCCCGAGCGGCGGCACAGCGGCGGGGTCGCCAGCACCTTCCGTGCGATGGGCTCGCTGCTGGCCCGCCGCACGTTCATGGGGTACGTCCTCGTCATCGCCCTTGTCTCGGCGGCGCTGTTCGCCTACATCAGCGGCTCCAGCTTCGTCTTCGAGAGCCTGCACGGGGTCTCCTCGACGACCTACTCGCTCATCTTCGCCACCAACGCCGTCGGCATGCTGATCGCCGGGGCCGTCTTCTCCCGCCTCGCCGGGCGAGGTGTACGCCTCAACACCCTGCTGTCGGTCGGTGTCGGCATCTCCCTGGTGGGGGCGCTCGCCCAGGTGGTGCTGGTCCTGGCTGTTGGGGAGAGCCTCGTGGGCACCTGGGTCACGCTGTTCGTGACGGTCAGTGGCATCGGCCTGATCTTCCCCGGCGGCATGAGCATCGGTCAGGCGGTGGGCCGGACGGCTCCCGGCGCCGCGTCCGCGCTCCTGGGCGGCCTGCAGTTCTTCCTCGGCGCCCTCGCCTCGCCCCTGGTGGGTCTGTTCGGAGAGGACAGCTCCCTGCCCATGGCGCTCATCATGCTGATCGCCGTGGCCGCGGCAGGCGTCGCCCTTGTCGGGCTTGCCCGGCCCTGGCAAGGGCACGGCGAGCCGGGAGACTCGGCGAAGCACGTCTCGGGGTAGCTCCTCTTGACCAGGAGCTGGCCGTTGGGATGAATGAACAAGGCGTCGCCTCGTGCGGGATCGTTCGTGGAGGGGGCGGGGAGAGGGGAACCGCCGCAGCCGGCACGAATTGGTCGCCTGTCCTGCAGGTGCGCCGGCTCTCCATGACGTCGCGAGATGGAAGCGTGCTGCGGAGCACAAAGCAGGTGTCGCTGTCGTGGGGGCGGCTCATTCTGATTCGGTCAACGCAGCGATGCGATCGAGGCTGCGGCGCATGGCCTCACGTGCCGGCCGGCGGCCGAGGACGACGAACCCACGCAGCGGCTCTTCGCTCAGATCCCAACTCTCGCGAACCAGGGTGGTGTCGCCATCCGGCTCGAACTCATAGCGCCAGATCCGGCCGCCGAACATGAAGCGCCATTTGGCGCAGTCCTTGTGCGGCCGAGCCTGCCAGGCGAACCGCTCACCGGGCACGGCTTCGACGACAGTGCTCGTCATGGCGTACTTGCCACGGAGGTCCATGTCCATGCTGAACCAGTCGCCGCGACTGAGCGGCCGGACCGGCGAGCTGATGTCGAACGCCTTGACCAAACTGCCTGAGCCGTCGAAGTCCTTGTGGCGTGCGGGGTCGCCGACCAACGCGTAGATCCGGTCGACGGGGGCGGCGATGCGGCGTTCGACTGACTCCACCCAGCGGCTCATGATCGGAGCCTACTGAACTGGTCACACCCTCGGAAAGGGAATGCCTGATTGCTACTACAGAGCCACGGGCCGGCGCCCGCACTGGCCGATGACCGAGTGCGTGCCCGCGCCGTCGCTGGTCGAATGCGTCACGGACCACGGCCTGCTGCCGCACAGCTCTCGCTCGCCGCCGAACTGTGATGACTGAGGGCGAGAGCAACTTCGCTCGCTTCTCCAGGTCGGACGGCACTCTGGTCGTTCACACTGGAGGCGGGCGGAGGCGGGCGGCTTCTGTGGTTCTCGCGAACCAAATAGCCGCCCAGGTGCGGTCCTTGTGTTCCAGGCCGACGGAAACGTTCTCATCAATTCTGGCGACACCTTGCTCTGGACCGCAGGAACGGAGGACGGACCCCGGGGGATTCAGCTGCATCGGACTGTCCGACGCCCTCACGTCGGTTGAGTGAACTCGCCGGGGCACTGCTGCCGTTCCGGTGTGCGGACCGGATTGGGTGGAGCTGCCCGGAGCCTGCCGCTCGTCCCGGACACCGCTCGGCATATGGAGGGGTCAGGATCCGGCCCTCGGCCGCGAGCTTGGCCGCCACATCGTGGCGCAGAGTGTCCAGGGTGACGAGCAGCAGATCGTGACTGCCAACCATCTGGTTCGTCTTTGACTCAGCCAGCGGTACCGCGGGGCACCTCTTGATTTGCGGTGCGGTGGGTCACGGCCGCAACCTTGGGCGGTGTACGTGTCTCCCCTAGGCGTTGTTGCCGTCAAGGCCGGTCAGCCGCAGCAGCAGATCACCGAAGGAGTTGACCTCACCGACCGCGAACCGTCGCCCCCCGGTGGTGGGAAGCAGATCGACACCCACGCACAGCGTCCAGGGAATGCAGGCGGCGGCCTGCTCGGCGAGGACCGGCACATCACCGGCCCAATCCGCCCCCGTCGCCGCGGTGGCGGCCCGGGCTGCGGCCAGATCATCGGGTACGCCACCGAGGTGGAGGCTGGCCATCCGGGATCGGCTCGCGCGGACAACGGCATGAGTGGCCCGGCCGCCGACCACGACGACCCGCTGGTCGGCGGAGCGGCCGGAGCGTGCCGCGTTGGGCAGCCGACGCTCGATGTGAAGCCCGTCCAGAGCGAGGGTGTCGACGATCGCCACGATGTCCGTCTCCCTGGAGTATCCGCGCACTCGCAGGCAGTTGAAGAGCTTGCCCTCCGGCGTGAGCCAACGGAGGTGACCGCACGGAACAAGCTGGGACCAGCCGCCGTGGTGGCAAGCAGGCCGGAGGCCGGCGAGCCGTGCGCGAGTTTCATGAACACGCGCCGCACTCCCTTGTAGGAGAGCAGCGCCGCTCGTACGTCGTCTCAGCCATCGACCCGTAGGGCGTCGGGACCCGAGGGAGCGATGGCGGGATCGCGGCCCCGGCCGTGCTCAGCACGCCATGGCACAGCCGCTTGTCGATCGTCGGCGAGTTCGGCCGGATCGTCCAGCAGGGGGCGCCCGCCTCCCGCGCGTCGGCCGCGACATCTCGTACGGCGCCGGTGAACCGTGCGTACGAGCGGCCCCCACGCTCTACTCGCGTGGGGTTGCCGGAGTTGCCGCTCCACCTCCTCGTCGTTACCCGGCGAGTCGATCCGTACGGTCTTGCCGGGCTCGAACCGCGCCCGGTCGCGGGGCACATCACGCCAGGCCGGCAGCCGGAACACGGGCGGTCCGGCCTCCCGTGCAGCGGCGGAGAACATCGTCACCCGACGGGGTTCCGGATCGCCGACAACCCCCAAGCGGAGGCTCGCCCCGGCCGCCGCGCGAGAACCTGCTCGCGCAGCGGCCGTGGCGGCCTATTCGGAGATGGCGACGGAGCGCTCCTGGTCCGGGCCCACCGTTG
Source organism: Streptomyces cylindrosporus (assembly GCF_022698165.1). Classification (GTDB taxonomy): domain Bacteria; phylum Actinomycetota; class Actinomycetes; order Streptomycetales; family Streptomycetaceae; genus Streptomyces; species Streptomyces cylindrosporus. The sequence continues at coordinate 265,133 of NZ_JALDAY010000002.1, read as the reverse complement.
AGGACAGGTCGACCTCGACCCCGTTCGGTTCCAATGCCTCGCGGACCCGGCGCACGGCCTCCGCAGTCAGATAGTTGTGCTGGAGGTCGAGCCGGGACAGATGAGTTAGCGACTGCCCGTCGAGCAGGGCGTCGGCGCCCGCGTCGGAGAGCGTGCCATGGGAGAGGCTGAGGGAGTCGAGACGGGCCACCACGGGGGCTCTGGCGACGGCGACGGCGATCTCGTCCTGGAATTCGCTGTTCCGGATGCCCAGATGGCGCAGGGCCGGGAAGCGACCGCCGGCGAGCAGCGGCTCGAGGTCGTCGAGGGTCGTACCCGCGCCCCATTCCTCGGCACCCAGCCAGACCTCCAGGTGTTCCAGGGCGGTGAGTTCGCTGCCCGCGATCCCTTGGACGACTACCTTCGGCAGCCCGCCCGACTCGAACCTGAGATCACGCACCTTGTCGTGCCGTACGGGTCTCAGCGCCACGCCGAAGTTGCCACGGACGGTAAGGTACTCCAGCTGGGGGAACGCCTCCAGGACGGGCGTGACATCGGCCATGTAGCCCAGGGATGGCCGCTCCCGTTCACCGATGAAGAGGGCGCGCAGGCTAGTCATCTGTGACGCGTCGTCCGTCAGGAGCCCGAGCACGGGCTCCAGATACAGGCTCTCTTCGTACTGGTCTCCGTAGGACCACCAGTCGCTGATGACCAGAGCCTCGACCGTGCCGAGGTCGAAGGTTTCCTTGAACTCCTGCCATATCTCGGAGAACGGGGCGTCGTTTTCCCAGTGTCTGCGCAGGCGAACTGCCTCGCCGGACTCGTCGACGTCATTCCAGTCGAAGTAGTACCCAGCGAAAACAGTCACGTCCTCGAAGAACATGGGTTGCTCATTTCATTCAACTTCTTTGTCAGTGAGGGGTGTTCACTCGGAGGCTACGGTGCAGGGGAAGAACCGCGCGAACACGGGCACCTATTGGTCGGTTCCCCCACCCGGCTCTTCACATGACAACAACTGCGTCCTTCCCGCCGTCCACGGTCAGTGTTGCTCCGTTGACGTACGACGCCTGGGGTGACACCAGGAGCCGGATCACGTTGGCGACCTCTTCGGCGTCTCCGCCACGTCCGGCGGGCAGCGAGGCGAGGTAGGTCTCGAACATGTCACGGATGCCTTCGTTCACCGGGGTGAGGATGAAGCCGGGATCGACGGAGTTGATCCGGACGCCTGGGGACCGTACTCCGCGGTCCACGACTTGGTCATCATGGACGACGCCGCCTTTGATGCCTGGAAGGCGGCGGTGCCGGCAGTGGCCATCGACGTGCTCGGGCTCCCCACGTTCACAATGGCCCCGGCCACGCTCGGCCATGGCCGGATCGAGCTCGGTTCAGGCCCGGGCGTTCGTCTCGTCGGCGTCGAACCTGCGCACCTCGTTGCGTATGCGCGGGCCCCACTTGGTGAGGAGCGCCGTGATTTCCGGTGTGGCCACGTGCCGGTCGAGGGCCTCCTGGGAGGCCCACTGTTCGAGCACCGTCACGGTACCGGTCGCCGCGTCCTCCACGCAGAACGAGATCATCACGTTTCCCGGGTTCGCCGCGGCGAGCGGGTACGACGTCGCCCGTGCCTCGGCGATGAACGTCTCCACGTCCTCGGCGGGGACGTGGACCCGGCCGGCGATGATGACGGTCGTACGGGCGTCATCCTGGGTCTTGTTCGGCGAACTCATCGTTCTTCCTTGTCCTTCGTGTCGGGTCAGGCGGTGTGCTGGTAGGCGGGGTAGGTGAGATAGCCCGTGTCACCGCCCTGGTAGAAGGTGTCCGGGTCGGCGGGCGCGAGGGGCAGGCCGGTGCGGAGTCGTTCCACCAGGTCGGGGTTGGCGAGGAAGGCGCGGCCGAAGCTGATGAGGTCGGCGCCCAGACCGAGCCAGTGGTCGGCGGCGGCCCGGTCGGTCTGCTTCGGGCCCATCGGCATCACTGGGTTCACGACGAGGCTGCCCGGCCAGGCGCGGCGCAGTCCGACCAGCACCTCCTCTGCGGCTGTTGCCGTCAGGTGCACGTAGGCGAGGTCGAAGCGGGCGAGCTCGGTGAGCAGGGCTCCGGACAGCTCTGGCACCTCTTTCTCCTCGATGCCCCAGAAAGTGCCGCCGGGGGAGAGCCTGATCGCGGTGCGTGCCGCGCCCACGGCGTCCACCGTGGCGGCGACCGCTTCGACGGCGAAGCGGATGCGGTGGGCGATCGGGCCACCGTAGGAGTCGGTGCGGAGGTTGGCGTTGGACGACAGGAACTGTGAGATCAAGTAGCCGTTCGCGCCGTGCAGTTCGACGCCGTCGAAGCCCGCGTCGACGGCGCGCCGGGCGGCATCGGCGTACGAACGGGCCTGCTCGGGCACCTCGGAGAGTTCCAGGGCACGGGGGACCGGCGCGGGCTGCGGCCCCGTCGGGGTGAACACCTCGCCCACGGCGGCGATGGCGGAGGGCCCGACCGGCTGCAGCCCGGTGGTGTCGGGATGCGAGACCCGGCCGCCGTGCATGACCTGGGCGAAGACGCGCCCGCCGTTGGTGTGCACGGCGTCGGTGACGGACTGCCAGGAGGCCACCTGTTCATCGGTGTGGAGCCCCGGGGTGCCAGGGTTGGACTGTCCGACCAGGTTGGGCTGCACCCCCTCGGTGACGATCAGTCCGGCGGTGGCCCGCTGGGCGTAGTAGGCCGCCATGGACGGGGTGGCGAGACCCCCGGCCGCGGCCCGGACCCGGGACATCGGGGCCATCACGATTCGGTTGGGCAGCTCCAGACCGCCGAGGCGGTGGCGGTCGAACAGCGTGGTCATGCAGGAACTCCTTAATATGCGTCGAAGACCCGGGGGAAGTGGGCCCGACCAGTACGCTAAAACCTGACATCAATGTGAGATGCAAGCCCTGGGACCCAGGTCACAGTCGGGAGGGTGAGATGCGGATCGGCGAACTCGCGGCGCGCACCGGAGTGAGTGTCCGTTCACTGCGCTACTACGAGGAGCAGGGACTGCTCGTCAGCACCCGCAGCGGCGGCGGGCAGCGGCATTACACGGAGGACGACATCGATCGGGTCGACTTCATCCAGCGCCTGTACGTGGCCGGACTGTCCAGCCGCACCATCATGGAACTGATGCCGTGCCGCGACGCGCCCAGCGATGAGAACTCCGACTCCGCGCTGGAACGCATGGCCCAGGAGCGCGACAGGCTCTCCACCCACATCAAGGAGCTGCTGCACACTCGTGATTCGCTCGACGGCCTGATCGCTGCGGCCCGGGCCGACCGTGACGGCCGCCGGACCGCCGCATGAGCTGTTCGGTGCTTTTGTGCGGTGCCGTACTGCCGCACAAAAGCACCGGGAGTGTCGAGAAGTTACTCAGGCGAGGAAGTCGGTAGTGACCTTTGTGAACCAGCGCGGATCCTCCTCGGCGATGAAGTGCCCCGTTGACGAGACCTCGCTGTGCAGGCTTTTCGTGTGAGAGCTCAGCGCTTCGGCGGCGGCTGTGCCGGTGTGGGCGCTGCCGACGGTCAGGACGGGCATGGGCAGTGGGCGGTCGGCCAGCAGAGCACGGTTCTCCCGGCCGTCCTCAAAGAGCGTGCGGTAGTGCTCGAAGCCGCCGCGAAGCCGGTCCCGTCCGGTATACGAGTCCGCGTACGCGACGAGGTCGTCGGGGCTGAAGGTGCCGGGGTTGGACAAGGCCGTGAAGGTGGCGGTGACGAACTCCAGTTCGTGCCCGTCGAAGAGCATCTCGGGGACCTGGGGGGTCATGAAGAAGCCGAAGTGCCACATGCCGCCCTCGGCGACGTTCATCGCCTCCTCCAGGCCGAGCCCCGGCAGAAGCGCATCGACCAGGATGAGCCGGTCGATGTCGTCGGGGTAGGCGGCTGCCCATGCCAGGGCGACCATCGCGCCGATGTCGTGACCGGCCACAGCTACTGGACCGGAGCGGTCGAGCTCTTTGAGGATCCCCCTCATGTCACGCGCCTGGTTGGTCTTTGTGTAACCGGTCTCGGGGCGATCGCTGGCTCCGGTGCCCCGCAGATCTGGCACCACCACAGTGTGCCGCTTGGCGAGGTCCGGCATGACGCGTGCCCAGGCGCGTGAGGTCTGCGGCCAACCGTGGAGCAGAACCAGAACCGGGCCCGTGCCGCCGACAGCGACGGAGAGATGGGTGCCGTTGGTCGAGATCCGGCGGATCTCGAAGCTCTCCGGAACCCAGTCGAACGTGCTCATGAACGCCTTCTTTCCGTGTACGAGTGAAGGTGAGTGATGCGCTGGGCCTGAGAAGTGCGGTGTCCGTCACGTGCTGTGGGCGGCGAGTTCCCGCAGGCTTGCCGCACCGATCTCGGACAGCATGTCGGTGTGCTCGGGTCGCCAGCCCAGTTCCTGCTGAGCGCGCACCGCACGCAGTCGGCAGGAGGCTCCCATGACGAGGGCCCCGAACTCGCCCCACACCAAGGCCGCCTCCTGCGGTGTGACGCTGCGGATGTCGCAGCCGAGATCGCTTGCGACCCTCTCCGCGATCCAGCGGTTGGGCGCTTCCCCGGCCACGGCGTGGTACAGCCCTCCCGCGCGTCCTGCTTCCAGAGCGAGGGTGAACAGGCGGATCACGTCGTCGATGTGGACGTGGCTGTAGGTGTTCAATCCCGGCCCGACGTAGCAGGCCGCACCGGTCGCGGCGACCGACTGGTAGATCATCGGCACGTGACCGTGGTCGCCAGGGCCCCAGATGACACCGGGGCGGACGACCATGGCCCGCAGCCCGCCGGACGCAGCGGCCAGGATGGTGTCCTCGGAGGCCTTGCGGGAGACCGCCAAGGGCTCGACGACGAAGGGGTCGTGCTCGGCGAAACTGTCCTGGCTCCACGTGCCCGCGGTGCGCTGTAGCAGCACACCGCTCCCGGAGAGGAAGACCAACGTCTTGCCCGTTCCCGCCAGGGCACGGGTGAGCCTGTCGACCGTCGCTGTCTCGAGTGCCGGGTCGGCTTGGGCTGCGTAGAGGACGGCATCGGCCCGCAGGGCCGCGTCGATCGTGGCCGAGCGCCGGGAATCCAGGTCTGCGGCGACAGGGGTGATTCCATCGGCGGCGAGCGCGATGTCGGCGGACTCGGTGCGGGCCAGGCCGGTGACCAAGTGGCCGCGGGCCGCCAGGTAGCGTGCGAGGGCGCCACCGACGAAGCCTGTGGCACCGATGACGAAGACGTTCACGACTCCATGCCTCAGCTGGGCAGAGTGCTGAGCTCGCCGCCGTCGGCGAACAGGATGGAGCCGTTGACGTAGCTGCTGGCCGGGCCGACCAGGAACGAGACGATGTCGGCGATCTCGCTCGGTTCGCCCGCCCGTCCGCGCGCGTTGGTCTTGTCCAGAGCCGCGATGTGCTCACCGAGCATCGCCGAGGTGCCCTCCGTACGCACCGGGCCGGGAGACACCGAGTTGACACGCACACCGGAAGGCCCGAACTCGGTGGCCCAGTAGCGGGTGAGGACCTCCACCCCGGCCTTGGAGGCACCGTAGGCCGCTCCGATGGGAGCGGGCACACGCGCCGCACTCGACCCGATCAGCACGATCGATCCCCGTCCGCGCTGGACCATGCCGGGCGCCAGCGCACCGACCAGCAGGAACGGGGCACGCGTGTTGACCGCGACCTGCCGGTCGAAACTCGCGGCATTCGTCGCGGAGGTCGGCGCGAACTCGTACAGGCCCGCGTTGCTCACCAGAATGTCCACATCGCTGGCGCGCGAAGCCAGCCGCAGCGTGTCCTCGGCATCGGTGAGATCGGCGGCGATGAACCGGGCGGTGCCGCCTTCGGCTGCGATCTCCTTCACCAGAGCCTCGCCGCGACCTCGGTCACGCCCGTGCGCCACGACCTCGACGCCCTGCCGGGCCAGGCTGTGTGCGATGGCCTTTCCGATACCCGACGTCGCTCCGGTCACTAGTGCGGTGCTGCCCTGCAAGGCAGTGCTGATGTTCATTGCAATCCCTCGTGCCGATGTCATGACGCGTCAGCGTGCGGAACACACGCACAGCGCCCCTGCTCCATCAACTATGCACAACAGATGTTCTGTCCACAAGAACATCTGTTGGGTAGCTCTTAAGTGCTACATTGGGCGGGTGAGCGCACCGACTTCCGAAAACGACGAGCGGCGCGGCGGCGCCGAGGACCTGGCGCTGGAGACCGATCTGGGCTGGGCGATCCGCATGGTCTCCGCCGCGTTCAGCCGCGTCGCCACCGAATCCGTCTCCCAGCTGCCCGGGGGGCCGCGCGGCTACCTCGTATTGGTCGCGCTGGCCGGCGGCGAGCCGCCCTCACAGCTCGCTCTCGCCAAAGAGGTCAGCCTGGACCGCACCGTGATGACCTACCTGCTCGACGACCTCGAAGCGCAGGGGCTCATCACCCGAAGGCCCGATCCTCGTGACCGACGTGCACGTCAGGTCCTCATCACCGACGCCGGACGCGCCCGGCTCGCACAGGTACGACAGGGCCTGTCCGCCGCCGAAGCGCATCTCCTCGCCGATCTGAGCGACGAAGACGCCGAAGACCTGCGCACCCTTCTCTCCCGCGTCGCGCGGACCGCCCAGCGGGAGTCGATCGCCCCTGAAGAAGCGGACTGTTGAGGAGCAGCCTCCACGCATTGCGAGCCGGTGACGTCGACCGAAGGGACCGACATCTTCGCCATGCCCCGCACGCTGTTTTCGCCTGCTCGGTGTACCGCATCACCACCGATGCGTCCTTGTGGCTGACAGTTGGTAGGGACCGTTGTCCGTGACAGCCGTTACGCACACAGTCGTGGACGGGGCTGGGAGGGCCGTCGAGATGGTGGACGACCAACTCGCACTGTGCACCGACCGGCAACACTCGCCGAACACGCTGCAAGTGCGTGCGTTCGACCTGAAGGAACCAGTTCGCCGGCCGGTTGCGCCGCCGAGTCGAGCCTGGCGCGGGAGGCATCGACAGTGAACCGTGTGCTGAACAGCGTCTACATGTTCTACGAGTTCCCCCTGTCGCGCCGTGTCAATGTGCGGCTTCACCGCGAGTGCACCGAACCGGCTGTGGGTCACCGATTTGACGATGATCGCGACCGATGGGGGTCTGTTTCGGAGACTCGGACGACGATGACTTGAAACCCCGTCAACCCGTTCTGGCCATCTGATCAGTGCTTCCCGCACGCCGAGGGATGCTCATCAGGGCAAGCGCACCAGCAGCATTGCTACGGGACGGGTAGGCAATGTCTGCCGTCGGCTGTCCTGGATTCAGCTCTGCTGGAAGATGATCACTTCGCGGCTGTAAAGGGCGAAGGAACGGGACGGGTCGTAGCAGTCGTCGTTCTCGGCGGAATGTTGACGCAGGGCCCGCTCGTACGATGGGAAGTGGGTCAGCGCCTCGTCCGGGGAGTCGTAGTAGAGGGTGGTGATCCCTGTGTACGCGGGTTCGCCCCCGCCGCCGAAGTGGCGCAGTGCCTTCTCGGCCCCGTGCGCCTGCCAGTACTGGACACAGCCGCGCAACGCCTTGGCGTGTGATTCCTGTTCGGCCAGGGCCGCCTCATGGGCGGCGCGCCACCGCTTGTCGAAGTCGTCTGGGCCCGGTCCCTCCGGCATGCGGAGGAAGTGGAGAACCTTCACGGGGCCGTCGTCCTCGCTGGACGTGGGCGGTGGTACGAGTACCACGGGGCGGGTCAGCAGGGCCAGTGCGCTGGGCAGGTCGTTGAAGTTGGCGCCGTCGGGGCCGATGACCTCGCGCGAGTACGGGTCGGACATCGTGACGGCCAGCGCCTCCATGTCCTCGAAGTGCAGTTCGGTGACGGAGTCCCGGCCGAACTCGGTCAGGTAGGCAGGGTCTTCCTCGGTGCCGAACGACGAGTCGAAGACGTGGTTCTGGACGTAGCGGCTGATCCGGAGAGGATTCGCGGCGGCCAGAGAGCCATGCACATGTTGGAGGTAGTGCAGGTACGCCTGGTGTGTCATTCCCGGCTTGCGGCGGATGGCGGCGATCAGGTTCAGCATCTTCTCTCCTTGGAACTGGTGCGATCGGCATCGCGGGGTCTGCCCTCGATGCCGATCACGGTGTGTCCGTGTGTGGCGTGGTGTGTCAGAGGGCCGTTTGCTCGGTCGGTTCCGGCGCGGTGCTCGTGCGGCGTCGCCGGGCGGCGGCACCGAGTACGGCGGCGACGACCGCCCCGGCGAGGGCGAGCACGCCCATCGCGCCCGCCAGGCCGCCGACGGCGGAGCCGAGCGCGAGTGCCACGAGCGGGCTGATGAACTGGCCGACGAAGAAGGAGCCCGTCCACAGGCCGGTGCCGCGTCCGCGGTCGGCGTAGTCGAGCTTCGACATGGCCAGGGTGAGCAGGCTCGGCAGCATGATCCCGCTGCCGAGGCCGGTGATCACGGCCCCGGTGGTCAGGATGACGGGGTTGGGGGCGAGCCAGACCACCGCGAAGCCGAGGGCACACAGGCCGAAGACCGTGGGCATCCAGGCTTGCGGACTCCGGCCGGCCTTGGTGAAGACGACGGCGCCGATCACGATCGCGGCGCTGGAGACGGCGGTGGCCAGTCCGATCACGGCGGGGTCGGTGATGCCCATGTCGTCGAGGAGGAAGGACATCTCGACCTGGAGGGTGTAGAAGAGGACGGCTCCGAAGACGGTCAGCGCGCATGTCCCGGCCAGCGGCCGCCAGGGGAACGGCCGCTTGACCGGCTCCCCAGCGGTGGGGGAGGGCGCGTTCACGGAGGTGGTGGGTCCGGGCTTGGGCAGGAAGGCGGCCATGGCGGGGGCGAGTAGGAGGCTCACGGCGTAGGCCCAGAACGGGGCCCGCCAGCCGGCTGAGCCGACCGCGCCGCCCAGGACGAAGAAGGCCGTCGCGGAGATCGACGCGCACATCGTCTGCAGGGCGAGGTAGCGGTCGCGTTGCCGGCCGGAGTAGTAGTCGCCGATCAGGGTCGTGCAGCAGGTCATGATGGCGGCTTCGGCGACACCGACGAGGGCGCGGCTGGCGACGATCGCGCCGAGGGAGTCCAGCCACAGCGGAGCGGTGCCGAGGAAGGCGTAGATCACGGTGGCGACGACAAGCAGACGTTTGCGGCCGATCCGGTCGACGATCACGCCGGCGAAGGGGGCCAGCAGTGCCAGGGACAGGGCGGGGACGGTCAGGGCCATCGGGACCAGCGCGTCCACGCCCGGCACATCGGCGAAGTGGTCGCGCATCTGCGGCAGGACCGGGGCGATGAGCACGGCGCCCAGGATGGGCAGACAGCTGCCGGCCATCAGCAGGGTGATGCGAAGCCGATGGCCTGCCCCGGACACGGTCTCGACGGCCGGGGCGTCCTCGACGGCTGCGGGGGAGGGGGACGGGGGCATGGGTGCAGGCATGCGAAACTCCACCTGGCGTGTAGGGAGGGGACGGGGGCGGCCGTCTCGGTGAGGCCGCCCCGGCGTCCCGGGCAGGGTCGGTGAGTGATACGCGCCGATGACTGCCATGGCGTCGCGAAGGGCCGGCTCGTCGGGCTCCCGCGCGGTCCCGGCGACGGTGGGTGGTGCGGCTCCGGCGCCGGGTTGAGACGACTATGGGCTACCGACCAGGTCATGCCTAGCCCCCTGCTGATCGATATCGGGGATGTGGATCATCGATGTCTTGGATGCTCGATTGTCATCGGCGCCTGCGTCAGTGCGACGGCGGTGATCCGGCGGGCTCGGACGTCGCCAGCGCCGTTCCCACGCGGGCGGCTGTCTCACGCAGCCAGATGTGGGCGGCGTCGTGCGTGTGTACCGGGTGCCACCACAGAGTCTCCTGGACAGGAACCGTCTGGTAAGGCGGCTCCATGATCCGTACGGCGGCCACCCCCCTCAGCCGCTCGGCGAGCCGGTGCTGCACCAGGGCGATCCGTCGGGTGCCGGCGACCAGGAACGGCAGCACCTGGAAGGTGTCGACGGAGACCTCGACGTGGGGGTCGATGCCGAGCATGCTCAGCTGGCGGGCGGCCGGAGCGTCGTAGGTGCGCTGGTAGCTGACCCAGGGCAGACGTGCCAGGTCGTCCATGGTCAGCCGGTCGCCGACCTCGTCGTTGGTGTCGGCGACGAGGAACGCCCAGCGGTCGGTGAACAGCTCCACCGCCGGGAAGCCGCTGATGACACCGCGCGGCATCAGCAGCCCGTCCGCCGTGCTGAGCGGCGTGGCGGTGTCCTCCATGACATCGGTCGGCGGCCGCAGGAAACGCAGCCGCACCCCGGGGGCCTCGGCGTGCACGGTCCGGGCGAGTTCGGCCCCGAACACGGCGACGGCGTAGTCGGAGGCGAACAGGGTGAACTCGCGCTCCTCGCTGCCGGGGAGGAAGTCGGCCCTGCTGGTGAAGACCCGCTCCAGCAGGTCGCAGGCCGTCGCCGTGCGGTCGAGGAGCGCGCGGCCGAGTGCGGTCAGCTCGTACTGCTTGCCGGCACGGGCGAGCAGTTCGTCGTCGAAGTGGCGGCGCAGCCGGGCCAGTGCCGCGCTCATCGCGGGCTGGCTCAGCCCGACGCGTTGCCCGGCGCGGGTGACGTTGCGTTCTTCCAGAAGGGCTCGCAGGGACAGAACGAGGTTGAGATCGAGGCCGGAGAGGGACACGACGCCTCCAGAGTTGAGCCGCACGAGACAGATGCATTTGTTCGGCAGATGATCAACATTCAAAGAATCTATTTCCCAGATTACTGGGTGGCGTGCACATTGGTCCCACCGCAATCTGGAGGACATTTCCGTGAAACCCGCAGCCCTTTCGGCGTCCTTCTCCGGACCCTTCGCCCTTGGCACCCTCTCCGCCCCTGACCAGGCGCCCTTCCCTGGTCTGGTGGTCCCCGGGCGGCGCGTGCTGGACCTTCGTACGGGCCTTGAGAACCCTGCCCTGACGGCCCGGGGGATCTTCGAGCGCTGGGACGAGTTCCTTCCGCGACTGCGCGCCCTGGCGGCGGACGCCACCGGCGACGCCTGGCAGCCGCTCGACGGTCTGCGGGTGCACGCTCCCGTGGAACCCCGGCAGGTCTTCCAGTCCGGTGCGAACTACCGGCAGCACGTGATCGACCTGGAGGTCGCCCACCGCGCCCCCGACGACCCGCGCACGGTCGAGGAGGCCCGCGCCGAGATCGCCGAGGTCATGGACCGCCGGGCCGCCGAGGACCTGCCGTACGTCTTCATCGGACTGCCGAGCGCGATCACCGGCCCGTACGACGACGTCGTCCTCCCCTCGTGGGCCGAACAGCCGGACTGGGAGCTGGAGTTGGCGGCCGTGATCTCCCGGCCCGCCTACCAGGTCGGGGTCGAGGAGGCGCTGGAGTACGTGGCCGGGTACACGATCGCCAACGACCTCACCGACCGTGCCACCGTCTTCCGCCGGGACATGAAGGCCATCGGCACCGACTGGCTGCGCTCCAAGAATGCGCCCGGCTTCACCCCGCTCGGCCCGTGGACCGTGCCCGCCTCCTCACTCGCCGATCCCGGCGATCTGCGGGTCACGCTGAAGCTCAACGGCGAGACGATGCAGGACGAGTCGACCAAGGACATGCTCTTCAGCGTCGCGCGGATCGTGTCGTACGCCTCGCAGACGTCTCAACTTCTTCCCGGCGACCTGGTGTTGACGGGTTCCCCGGCCGGAAACGGCATGCATTGGGGCCGGTTGCTGCGGGACGGCGATGTGATGGACGGGTCGATCACGGGGCTGGGCGCCCAGCGCACACGCTGTGTCAAGGAGGGGTCGTGAACCGGCACGATCCCGAGGGCGCGATCGCCGAGGCGGCCAAGGAGTTCTCGAACTGGGGGCGTTGGGGTGCGGACGACGTCCTTGGCACCCTGAACTTCCTCGACGAGGCCAAGCGCCGCGAGGGGGCCGCCCTGGTCCGCCGGGGGGCGAGCTTCTCGCTCTCCCAGCGCTTCGACATGAACGGCCCGCAGAAGGGTTGGCGGCGGCGCACCAACCCGGTGCACACCATGCTGGACACCGGCACCGACGCGGCCCTCGGCAATCAGGGCTTTCCGCACGGTATCGGTGGCGCGGACGACGTGATCGCGATGCCGCTCCAGTGCTCGACGCAGTGGGACGGGCTCGGCCACATCTTCGACCACGGCAACGCCTGGAACGGGCGACGGGCCGAGAAGGTCGTCACCTCCGACGGCGACCTGGTCACCGGCATCGAGCACATGGCGCCGTACATCGCCGGACGCGGAGTCCTCCTGGACGTCGGCCGAGTCATCGGCGAGGACGGCGAACTGCCGGACGGCTTCGCGATCACCGAGGAGCACCTGACCGCGACCGCCGACGCCCACGGCGTGACCGTCGGCCGCGGGGACATCGTCGTCGTCCGCACCGGGCGGCTGGCCCGCGCCCGCCGCGAGGGCTGGGGCGACTACGCGGGCGGCGACTCGCCGGGCCTGTCCTTCGCGACGGCCGGCTGGCTGCACCGCAGCGAGATCGCCGCGATCGCCACCGACACCTGGGGCTTCGAGGTACGGCCGAACGAGTTCGAGCACGCCTTCCAGCCGCTGCACCAGGTCGCCATCCCGCACATCGGCCTGCTCATCGGCGAGATGTGGGACCCGGACGCACTCGCCGCCGACTGCGCGGCCGACGGCGTGTACGCGTTCTGGCTGACCGCCGCACCCCTTCCCATCACCGGAGCCGTCGGCTCCCCCGTCAACCCAGTCGCCGTCAAGTGACCCGTCCAACAAAGGAGTTGGCCATGATAAGACAGAAGAGCGTCCTGGTCATCGGAGGGGGCACCTCCGGCAACGCCATCACCGTGCTGCTGCGTCGGGCTGGCATCGAGGTCGACCTTGTCGAGGTCAAACCGGACGGGAACGTGCGCGGCTCCGGCATCACCCTCCAGGGCAACGCCCTGCGCGTGCTGCGCGAACTCGGTGTCTGGGACGAGGTCCGCGCGCACGGCTTCGGTTTCGACTCCCTCGGGCTGACCACGCCTGACGGCACCGTGCTCCACGTCAGCGAGGACATCCGCACCGGCGGCGACAACCTCCCGGCCACCCTCGGCATGCAGCGCCCGGTGCTCCAGCGCGTCCTCATCGACGCCGTGCGGGCGTCCGGCGCCCACGTCCGGCTCGGCACCACCGCCGAGATCGTCGCCCAGGACGACACCGGGGTCGCCGTTCGCTTCAGCGACGGCACCGAGGGGCGCTACGACCTCGTCGTGGCCGCCGACGGCCTCAGCTCCGCGACCCGCGCCGCCATCGGCATCGACGCGAAACCCGAGCCGACCGGCATGGCCATCTGGCGGGTCCCGGCGCCCCGCCCGGCCGGCGTGGAACGCAGCGACCTGGCCCACGGCGGACCCTGCTACATCGCCGGCTACACCCCCACCAGCAAGGACACCCTCTACGCCTACCTGGTGGAGCCCAACCGCGACCGCGCCACCATCCCGCCCGAGTCCTACGCGGACGAGATGCGCAGGCTCGCCGAAGGCTACGGCGGCGCGTGGGACGAGATCCGCGCGTCGATCACCGATCCGGCGCAGGTGAACTACACCTGGTTCGACCGGCTGCTGGTCGAGGGCTCCTGGCACCGGGGCCGGGTCGTCCTCGTCGGCGACGCCGCGCACTGCTGCCCGCCCACCATGGCGCAGGGCGCGGCGATGTCCCTGGAAGACGCCTGGGTGCTGTCCCAGATGCTGACCAGCGCGGCCGTGTGGGACGAGCGGCTGCTCATGGACTACTACGAGCGGCGCGTGGACCGGGTCCGCATGGTCGTTGAGGCGTCGGTGCGGATCGGCCAGTGGCAGCTGGACGGCGAAGCCGGTGACGTGGCCGGCCTGATGGGCACCACCATGACCGCCCTCAAGGAACTGCCGTGACGGGACCCACCGTCGATGTGCACGCGCACGTCCTGCTGCCCGAGGTCGAGGCCCTCGTGGCCGGTCTGCCCGCCCTGGCCGAGGCCAAGGCGCTGGACGCCCGGCGGGGCGGCCCGGCCGCCCTGGCCGTCAACGGCCCCATGATCCGCGAGCGGATCCCACGGCTGACGGACGTCTCCGTACGGCTGGCCGCGATGGATGCCCAGGGCGTGGACATCCAGCTGGTCAGCCCGTCCCCGTCGCACTACCACTACTGGGCGGACGAGGAGACGGCCGAGAAGGTGTACCGGCTCGCCAACGAGGCGACCGCCGCGCACTGCGCACAGGCACCGAACCGGCTGCGCGGGCTGGGGCTCGTCCCGCTGCAACATCCCGAGCAGGCCGTACGCGCCCTCGCCCACGCCCTGGACCAGGGCCTGGAGGGAGTGGAGATCTCGTCGCACGCCCCCGGGAGAGAACTGTCCGACCCCGCCTACGCCCCGCTGTGGGCGCTGGCCGAGACGACCGGCGCGCTCCTCTTCCTGCACCCCTTCGGCTGCACCCTCGACGAGCGCCTGGACCAGTGGTACCTGTCCAACGTCGTCGGCCAGCCCACGGAGAACGCCGTCGCGCTCTCCCACCTCATCTTCTCCGGCGTGCTGGACCGCCATCCCGGCCTGAGGCTGATAGCCGCGCACGGCGGCGGCTATCTCCCCACCCACATCGGCCGCTCCGACTACGCCTGGTCGGCCCGCGCCGACGCTGGCGCCGGCTGCGCGCACCTGCCGAGCAGCTATCTGAAGCGGATCTGGTTCGACTCCCTGGTCCACGACCCGCACGTGCTGCGGGAGTTGATCCGGGCCGTCGGCGCCGACCGGGTCGTGCTCGGCTCCGACTTCCCCTTCGACATGGGCACCGAGGACCCCGTCGGCGCACTGCGCGCGGCCCGGCTCTCCGACCCCGACTTCCACGCCGTTCGGGGCGGCAACGCCGCCGCCCTCCTCCGGAAGGACTGACCTCATGCGCCTGCTCACCCATCTGCGCCACGTCGACCTCGCCGTGCCCGACTACGACAAGCAGCTCGACTTCTACGCCGGCGTCTGGGGCCTGACCAAGGTCGCCGAGGACTCCGGGGTCTCCTTCCTGGCGGCCGAGGGCTCACCGGAGCAGTACGTGGTCCGGCTGCGCAAAGCCGACGAGAAGCGCCTGGACCTCGTCTCCTACGGTGCCGCTTCGGCGACGGACGTGGACACGCTCGCCGAGCAACTGCTCGCGGGTGGCGTCCAGTTGATCTCCCAACCGGGCAAGGTCGAGACGCCCGGCGGCGGTTACGGCTTCCGCTTCTTCGACGTCGACGGCCGCACCATCGAGGTCTCGGCGGACGTCGAGGTCAGGCAGCACCGCAAGATCGAGGAGAAGGAGGCGATCCCGGTCAAGCTGTCCCACGTCGTCCTCAACTCCCCGGACCTGAACCGCACCAGGGAGTGGTACGAGAGCCACCTGGGCTTCCGCCTCTCCGACACCCTCATGCACCCGAAGATGGGTGAGGCCATGCACTTCATGCGGATCAGCAACCAGCACCACTCCATGGCCATCGCCCAGGGCCCGCACACCGCCCTTCACCACATCTCCTTCGAGATGCGCGGCATCGACGAGTACATGCGCGGCTCCGGCCGGGTGATCCGTTCCGGTGCCCGCAAACTGTGGGGTCCGGGCCGGCACCTGGCGGGTGACAACACGTTCACGTACTTCCTGGATCCGCAGGGCAACACCGTCGAGTACACGACGGAGCTGGAGGTGCTGGACGAGGACACCTGGCACCCCCACGTCTACGACTTCTCCCAGCCCGAGGTCACCGACCAGTGGGGCACCGCCAACGCGATGAACGAACTGGTAGCCAAGGAGTCGTTCAACGACGTCGACCGCGGCGTGTTCGTCGCCCCGCCGGTCTGATCCCCCCGAGTTCCGGGGACACGGCGGCCCTGTCAACTGCCCTGACTGTCCACACCGTGTCCCCGGTCCCCCTTCTGCCGACGCCTGTCCGACACCCGTCGGAGCCTGGAGCCGCACATGCGTTTCGCCACCTACGAACACCAGCACCAACGCCGTGTCGCCGTCGTCGAGGAGGACGACACCCTGTACCCGGTCCCCGGAGCGCGCTCGCTCACGGAGCTGATCGGCTCCGGCGGCGGCCTCGCCGCGTTGCTCGCCGCCGGTGCCGCCACCCTTGACGTACCGGCAGGACCTCACGTGTCCGAGGTGCGTCTGCTGCCGCCGCTGGCGCCCCCGACCGTCCGGGACTTCGTCACCTTCGAGGAGCACGTCGAGGGCGTACGGCGGTCCGTGGACGGCGTGGGCGGAGTACCCGACGCCTGGTACGACGCCCCGACCTTCTACTTCACCAACCCGTACGCCATCATCGGCGCGCACGACGACGTGGCGGTGCCGCCGGGCAGCGCCGTGCTCGACTTCGAGCTGGAGGTCGCCGCGGTCATCGGCCGCGAGGGGCGTGACCTCACCCCTGAGCAGGCACGCGAGCACATCGTCGGCTACACGGTCTTCAACGACTGGTCCGCCCGCGACCTCCAGTCCCGCGAGATGCAGGTCCGCCTCGGCCCGTGCAAGGGCAAGGACACGGCCGCCACCCTCGGGCCGTACCTGGTCACCGCCGACGAGCTGGAGCCGTACCGGGACGCGGACGGCTTCCTGCGGCTCGCGCTGACCGCCGAGGTCAACGGCGAGGTCATCGGCAAGGACCTGCTGTCCAACATGAGCTGGACCTTCGAGGAAATGGTCGCCTACGCCTCACGCGGCACCGTTGTCCGCCCCGGCGACGTGCTCGGTTCGGGCACGTGCGGCAACGGCGGCTGCCTGGCGGAGCTGTGGGGTGTACGGGGCCGTCAGGACCCGCCGCCCCTCAAGCCCGGCGACACCGTCACCCTCACCGTCGAGGGCATCGGCACCGTCTCCAACACCGTGGTCGCCGGCGCCGACCCGGTGCGGTTGCCGACCGCCCGCCGTCGCACCCGGGAGCGGCCGTGACCGACCTGTACCCCAAGCGGCTGCTCGGCAAGGTCGTCGTTGTCACGGGCGCGGCCCGCGGCCAGGGTGCGGCCGAGGCCGAGGCACTGACCCGCCGGGGCGCCCGAGTGATCGCCGCCGACGTGACGGACGCGCCCGGCTGTCGTCGGCTCGACGTCACCAGCGACAAGGAGTGGGCCGAACTCGCCGCCGAGCTGGGGGAGTCGTACGGACAGGTCCACGGCCTGGTCAACAACGCGGGCATCACCTGGCGCGCCCGCGTCGGCGACGTACGCCCCGAGGACTTCGACCGCGTCCAGGCCGTCAACGTCACCGGACCGCTGCTGGGCATCCAGCATCTCGCCCCGCTGATGCCGCCCGGCTCGTCGATCGTCAACGTCGGCTCCGCCGCCGCGCTCACCGGCCACTACCCGGTCGCGTACACGGCCAGCAAATGGGCCCTGCGCGGTCTGTCGAAGGCGGCGGCCACGGAGCTGGGCCCGCGCGGCATCCGCGTCAACACCATCCATCCCGGCTTCATCGAGACCGAGATGACCGCCTCCGCGCACCCCGCCTTCCGTGAGGCCAACATCCGTGAGACGCCGCTCGGCCGCACCGGCACGGTGGACGAGATCACGCCGCTGGTGGTGTTCCTGCTGTCCGACGACGCCTCCTTCATCACCGGCGCCGAGATCCCCGTGGACGGCGGCCTCACCGCGCACGGCGGCGTCAAGTCCGTCTCCGACGCGCTGCGGGACGGAGCCGCATGAGACGGCTCGAAGGGAAAGTGGCCCTGATCTCGGGTACGGCCCGTGGTCAGGGGCGGGCGGCGGCGCTGCGGTTCGCGGCCGAGGGCGCGATCGTCGTGGGCGGAGACCTGCTGCACGAGGGCGCCCTGGAGACACAGCGGCTCGTCGGGGAGGCGGGCGGCACCGCCCTCACCCCGGTCCCGCTGGACGTCACCAGCGAGGAGTCCGTGCGGGCCTGGGTGGCTGAGGCGGTCGTCGCCTTCGGCGGGATCGACATCCTGTACACCAACGCCGGCGCCGTCCGGTTCGGCGCGGTGGACGAACAGCCGTACAAGGAATTCGCGTTCACCATGCGCGCAGAGCTGGACTCGGTGTGGCTGGCGGCGAGCATCGCCTGGCCGCACCTGGTCGCGAGCCGCGGCTGTATCCTCACCGTCGGTTCGACGGCCGGCCTCACCGGCTCCCTCACCAACGCCCGTACCGCACACTCGGCCTCCAAGGGCGCGGTGATCGCCCTGACCCGCCAACTCGCCGCCGAGGGAGCCCCGTACGGCATCCGCGCCAACTGCGTCAGCCCCGGAATGATCGACACCGAGGCCACGCGCGGCGACCTGCTCGCCGAGGACCACCCGATGCGCACGATCGCCCGCCATATCCCGCTCGGTCGTGTCGGGCTGCCCGACGAGGTGGTCAACGCGGCCGTCTTCCTCGCCTCCGACGAGGCCTCGTACATCACCGGCGCCAACCTTGTCGTCGACGGCGGCTGGTCGTCCGTCCTCCCCGGCGCCGCCGGCTGAAAGGCAATTTCCCCATGGACAAAGTCAGTTCCAGCGCGGCCGAGGCGGTCGCGGACATCCGCGACGGAGCCTCGCTCGCCGTCGGAGGCTTCGGTCTCAGCGGGGTCCCGGAGACCCTCATCCGGGCCCTGCACGAGCAGGGCGCCACCACCCTGTCCGTCGTCTCGAACAACTGCGGCGTCGACGGCCGCGGCCTGGGCGTGCTGCTGGCCGCCGGGCGCATCACCCGCGTGACGGGCAGTTACGTCGGGGAGAACAAGGAGTTCGCCCGCCAGTACCTGTCCGGGGAACTGGAGGTGGAACTGGTTCCGCAGGGCACGCTCGCCGAGCGGCTGCGCGCCGGCGGCGCCGGCATTCCCGCCTTCTACACCCCGGCGGGCGTGGGGACGCAGGTGGCCAAGGGCGGACTGCCCTGGCGGCACGCCGAGGACGGCTCGGTCGCGGTCGCCTCCCCACCCAAGGAGACCCGCGAGTTCGCGGGCCGCCCACATGTCCTGGAGCACGGCATCACCACCGACTTCGCCCTCGTCCGGGCCTGGCGCGGCGACCGGCACGGCAACCTCGTCTTCCGGAAGGCCGCCGCGAACTTCAACCCGCTCGCCGCGATGGCCGGGCACATCACGGTCGCCGAGGTCGAAGAACTCGTGGAACCGGGCGAGTTGAGCCCCGACGAGGTGCACCTGCCGGGCATCTACGTCCAGCGGGTGGTGGAGCTGACGGCCGAGCAGGCCGCGGACAAGCAGATCGAGAAGAGGACGGTACGTTCCTGATGTCCTGGACCCGCGACCAGATGGCCGCCCGCGCCGCCGCCGAAGTCACCGACGGCTCCTACGTCAACCTCGGCATCGGCCTACCCACCCTGATCCCCGGTCACCTCCCGCTCGGAGTGCGGGTCGTCCTGCACTCCGAGAACGGCATCCTCGGCACCGGCCCTTACCCGACCGAGGGCGACGTCGACCCGGACCTCATCAACGCGGGCAAGGAGACGGTGACCGTCCTGCCGGGCGCCGCGTTCTTCGACTCGGCGCTGTCCTTCGGCATGATCCGGGGCGGTCACATCGACACCGCCGTCCTCGGTGCCATGCAGGTCTCGCAGAACGGCGATCTCGCCAACTGGATGATCCCCGGCAAGATGGTCAAGGGGATGGGCGGCGCGATGGACCTCGTCCACGGCGCGCGCCGGGTCATCGTGCTGATGGACCATACGGCCAAGGACGGCACCCCGAAGATCCTTCGCGAGTGCACCCTGCCCCTGACGGGTGAGGCCTGCGTGCACCGGATCATCACCGACCTCGGTGTCCTCGACGTCACGTCCGGCGGCCTCGCGCTCGTCGAGACCGCCCCGGGCGTGACCATCGAGGACATCACCGCCCGCACCGACGCCCCCCTGCACACCGACGCGGTGACTGCCGCCTGCTGACACCGGTTCGGACGCCCTCGGGGCCCGCTCCCCGGCCTGTTGCCGATGAGCGGGCCCCGAACGTCTGTGTTCAGGCCTGTGGCATCTCCCGCGATCACGCCGTCCGGCGGACGAGGGGCAGCAGTCCGGCCGCCGTGAGCAGGGAGGCGAGGCCGAGGAAGCCGACGGCGGTGGCGAGGCTGCCGGTGGCGGACTCGGCGGCGGACAGGGCGAGTGGACACATGAACTGTCCGAGGAAGAAGGACGCGATCCACAGGCCGGTCCCGCGACCGCGGTTGCCGTAGGAGAGTCCGGACATGGCCCAGGTGACCAGTGAGGGCAGCAGGAAGCCGGTGCCGACGCAGTTGAGGATCGCGCCGACGACGAGGACCAGGGGGTTCTGGGCCACGGCCATCAGCGCGCATCCGGCTCCGCACACGGCGAACACGGCGGGCAGTCTGCGCCCCGGCCGGCCCGTCAGCGAAGCGAAGAGGACGCAGCCGGCGACGGTCGCGGCGCTGGCGATCGCCGTGACGATGCCGATGAGCTCGCTGGATCTCACGCCCAGGCCGTTCAGCAGGAAGGCCGTCTTCACCGGGACGGTGTAGAAGACGAGGGCGCCGAGAACCGACAGCAGGCAGATGCCGGTCAGGCGGAGCGCGGGGAGCGGCCGGGCTTCGAGGGCGGTGGTGTTCTCCATGGCCGCACCCGGTTCGGTCCGGGACAGGAACACGGCCGTCGCGGGGGCGAAGAGGAGCCCGACCGCGTAGAGCCAGAACGGGGTACGCCAGTCGGCGGAGCCGAGGGCGCCGCCGAGTACGAAGAAGGCGGTGGCGGAGGCGGAGACGCAGACCGTCTGCAGGGCCAGGTGGCGGTGGCGTGCCCGGCCTGTGGAGTGGTCGCCGATCAGGGTGGTGCAGGAGGTCATGATGAAGGCCTCGGTCACGCCGAGACAGGCGCGACTGACCACGATGGCATCAAGCGAGTCCAGCCACAGGGGCGCGGTGCCGAACAGCGCGTACAGGGTGGACATGACGACGAGCAGGCGCCCGCGTCCCAGCCGGTCGATGACGACGCCGGCGACGGGAGCCGTCAGAGCGAGCGCGAGCGCGGGGATCGTCAGGACCATCGGGATCAGCACCCTGGCACCGGGCGCCGCCGCGAAGTGCTCCTGCATCTTCGGCAGTACCGGAGCGAGCAGCACGGCGCCGAGGATGGGCAGACAACTGCCGGCCATCAGGAGCCATACCCCCCTGCGCTCGCCGACGCCTTCGGGGAGCGGCCCTGTGCCGTGGACGGCGGCGCCGTCGGACGACACGGGTGGCGAAGTGAACGCGGGCATGGGAGACCTCCACGAGGGCGACGGTGAGGGCGCGGCCGAGCCGTCGCCGTGGCCGTGCCACATCGCGGGGCGGCGCCGCACCCGAAGCGAATGCGCCCGGAACATCGGGCGTCAGGAACCCGCATGACTATGGGCCATGCTCTGGGCGCCGCCTACCCCTCGAGTGATCGAACTCTCCGCAAGCTTCCATCCAGCCGCTGGATGCCTTGTCGCTCCGTCACTCGGCTGCGGCGCCGCCCGGGTCCGCGTCCAGTGCGGGCAGTCCCTGCCCGGGGAGCCGGGCGAGGGCGAGCCGCAGGAACGCCTGGGCGGCGGGTGAGGTCGGGGCCGGGTCGCGGTGGGCGAGGGCGAGCGGTTGCAGTGCCTGCGGGTCGTCGAGGCGCAGCACGCAGTCGGCGTGGTCTGCCGGGACGATGGCGTCGGCGACCGGGCGGGGCACGACGGTGACTCCGATGCCCTCGAACGCCAGCGAGGCGAGGTCTCCGGCACTGCGCAACGCGCAGACCCCCCGGCGGCGGGCGCGGGCCCGCTCGAACGCGGCGTCCACCTGGGCGCGCAGTCCGGTGTCCGGTCCGCAGTCGAGGAAGCGCTCGTCGGCCAGGTCGCCCAGGTGCGTCACGCCGGTCCCGCGCAGCCGGTGCTGCCGGCCCACCACGGCCACGAGCGGCACCAGGCTCAGCAGGTGGTGCGCGATGCCGGCGGGCAACTGGTGTTCGTGCAGGGCGATCACAGCGATCTCCAGTTCGCCGGTCAGGAGCTGGGCGGCGGACTCCACTCCGTCCGCATCGGACACGGTGACCTCGACCGCGGGGTAGGCCTCCTGGTACTCCCGCAGCAGGCCGAGCTGGTCGATGTTCCCGGCCGTCAGGGTGACCGAGCCGACGCGCAGCCGTCCGCGCACGGGGCCGTCCAGTGAGGCGATCTCCGCCTGCATCTCCTGCACCGCCGTGAGGACGCGCCGCGCGCAGGCGACGAAGGTCTGCCCGGAGGGCGTCAGCCGGACGCTGCGGCTGGTCCGCTCGAACAGCCGGGCTCCCAGCTCGCGTTCGAGCTGGGTGACCTGGTGGCTGAGCCCGGACTGGCCGATGCGGCAGCGGGCCGCGGCGCGCGTGAAGTTGAGCTCGTCGGCGATGGCCACCGCGTACTCCATCTGCCGCAGATCCATCGAAGACTCCGATCATTTCGTGCATGTTTCACTGTTGGACACCCGAGATGCGCCGGGGACATCATGGTCGGAACGAGCCGATCGACGCTGGCTCTTCGGCGGATTCAGCAGGATTCGCGAGGTCGCTCTCGCGGTCAGGAAACTGTCGCCCGTCGGCATCCATCACATTCTTCGCTTGATCCAACCTTGCCACAGGGGAGAGAGCCATGGCTACCACTGCAACGACGCAGTCCAGCGGGACACCCGGGCAGCGGCCCGTGGGGACCCAGCCGCCGCCGGAGACCATGACGTGGCCGGACACCCCGAAGTTCCGGGGATTCTTCGCGCCGTCGCGGATCGAGGCGGACGTCTACGACCTGGAGATCGAGGGCCGCCTCCCGCCGGAGCTGAACGGTGCGTTCTACCGTGCCGCCGCCGACACCCAGTACCCGCCGCGGTTTCCGAACGACGTGTACATCAACGGCGACGGCATGATCCACATGGTGCGGTTCGAGAACGGCCACGCCGACCTCAAGACCAAGTACGTCCGCACCAAGCGCTTCGAACTCGAACGCGCCGCCCGCAAGGCCCTGTTCGGCGCCTACCGCAACCCGTACACCGACGACCCGTCCGTGGCCGGCATCGACGACGGCAACGCCAACACCTCGATCATCTGGCACGCCGGCAAGCTGCTCGCCCTCAAGGAGGCGGCCCTCCCGTACGAGCTGGACCCGGTGACGCTGGAGACGAAGGGGATCTACGACTTCGACGGCCAGATCCCGGGCCGCACCTTCACCGCCCACCCCAAGCACGACCCGCGCACCGGCGAGCTGATCGCCTTCGCCTACAACGCGACCGGTCTTCCGGACAAGCAGATCCACATCCACGAGATCTCGGCCTCCGGCAAGGTCACCCGCTCGCAGACCTTCGAGGTGCCGTACTCCTCGATGGTGCACGACTGGCTGGTCACCCGGGACCACTTCGTGTTCACCATCTCGCCGATGGTCGCCGACCCGGAGCAGCTGAAGCGGGAGGAGCAGTACTTCGTCTGGGACCCGAACCAGGGGACGTACGTCGCGATCATCCCCCGTGACGAGGGCGTGCGCGGCATCAAGTGGTTCCGCAGCGAACAGCTCATGGAGACCCACTCGCTGAACGCCTGGACGGACGGCGACACCCTCGTCGCCGACCACTTCACGACGAAGTCCGGCTGGTTCTCCCAGTTCCCGAAGACGACCGTCGGCCTCCTGCCCGAACAGCCGCCGTTCCTGCACCGCTGGACGTTCGACCTCAGGGGCGGCGCCGCGCACTGGGACGACGCCACCGACACCTACCGCAGCGAGCAGCTCATCGCCTCGCCCGGCGACATGCCCCGCGTCGACCCGCGCATTCTCATGGAGAAGAACCGCCACGCCTGGATCGGCGGCATGCACCCCGACGTACCGAAGGTCGAGATCGGCCCGATGGGACCGCCGTTCAACTCTCTCATCCACCGCGACGACCACACCGGCGAGTCGGTCTTCTGGACGCCGGGCGAGCACGCCGCGCCGGAGGAGCCGGTGTTCGTCCCCAAGGCGGGCGACTCCGGCGAGGGCGAGGGCTACCTGCTGGTGCTGGTCGGCCGCCGCGACCAGAACCGGCACGACCTGGTCGTCCTCGACGCCCTCGACATCGCCGCCGGTCCCGTTGCCACCGTGAAGATCCCCTTCCGGCTCCGCTACGGCTTCCACGGCACCTGGGTTCCCGACAGCGAGCTGGGCAAGTGAGCGGGCCGATGCGATTCACCCGGTACGGCCACGCCTGCGTCCGGCTGGAGCGGGACGGCGCCGTCATCGTCATCGACCCCGGTGTCTACTCCGACCCGCACGCGCTCGACGGCGCCCACGCGGTGCTGGTGACCCACGAGCATGTGGACCACTTCGCCGAGCCCGTGCTGCGCGCGGCGGCCGAGACCGATCCCGCCCTGCGGATCTGGGCGGACCGCTCGGTGGCAGCCCGGCTCGACGGGCTCGGCGGCGGCCGGGTCACCGTCGTCGGGGACGGGGACGCCTTCGACATCGAGGGCATCGGCGTCGAAGCGCACGGCGAACTGCACGCGCCGACCCACCCCGATCTGCCCCGCGTCACCAACGTCGGCTTTCTCGTGGACGGCGCCGTCTTCCACCCGGGCGACGCGTTCACCGTACCGAGCCGCCCGGTGGACACGCTGCTGGTGCCGGTCCACGGCCCGTGGTCCAAGACCGGCGAAATCATCGACTACGTCCGGGAGATCAAGCCCCGGCACGCTCTGTCGATCCACGACGGCGGCCTCAGCGAGGGCGGAAACGCGCTGACGGACAGCCTGCTTACAGCGGGTGTACGAGACTCCGCGACCGACTACCTGCGGGTGGCGGCCGGAGCCGGAATGGAGCTCACATGACGGGATGGCTGGGTTTCGAGGGGCGCCGCGCGCTCGTCGTCGGGGCTGGCGGACTGGGCGCCGCGTGCGTCCGGGGGCTGGCGGAGACCGGGGCACGGCTCATGGTCGTCGATGCCGACGAGATCAGGCTCAAGGCCCTGCGCGACGATCCGGCCCTGGCAACGACCGAGGTACGGACCCTCACCGCGGACCTGTCCTCGTCCGCCGCGTGCGAGGAGGCCGTCGCGACGGCGGCTCGTGAACTGGGCGGCTTGGACGTGCTGGTGCACGCGGTGGGGACGAACGACCGCCGTCCCGTGCTGGAGACACCCGACGAGGTGTGGGACCGCATCCTGACCCTGAACCTGTCCAGCGCCTTCTGGACCGGTCGCGCCGCGGGGCGGCTGATGCGCGAGGCCAGCCGGGGCACCATGGTGTTCTTCTCCTCCGTCTCCTCCCTGCTCGCGCACAAGCACCACGCCCCCTACGCGGCGTCGAAGGGCGGCCTGGACCAGCTGGTGAAGGTGATGGCCCGGGAATGGGCCGCCGACGGCGTCACCGTCAACGCCGTGGGCCCGGGCTACACCGAGACCGAGCTGACCAGCGCCTACCTGGCCAAGCCGGGCATGCGCGAGGAGATGACGAGCCTGGTCCCCGCCGGGCGCCTGGGCACCCCGCAGGACGTGGTCGGCGCCGTGCTGTTCCTCGCCTCGGCCCGAGCGTCGTTCGTCACCGGCCAGGTGCTGTACGTCGACGGCGGCCGCACCCTCGTCTGACGACCCGTCGACCGCCCTGAAGGGAACGCGCATGAGCGCACGCCTCGCCGGTCTGCTGCCCGGCGAACTGAACGAGCGGCAGACCGAGGTCTACCGCGCCATCGCCGGCGGCCGACGTGCGTCGGGACCGCAGGCGTTCTCCCTCGCCGACGAGGAGGGCCGACTGCGCGGCCCGTTCAACGCCATGCTGCTCAGCCCGCCCGTCGGGCTTGCCGTCCAGGCGGTCGGCGCGGCCGTGCGCTACGAGTCGGTCCTCACCGACCGGGTACGCGAGATGGCCATCCTGGTCGTCGCCGCCGCCTGGGACAGCGCCTTCGAGCGCGAGGCCCACGAGGCGGTCGGAAGGACATGCGGCCTGACCGAGCCCGAGCTGGACACCCTGCGCGAGGGCGGACTGCCGGAGTCGGCGGACCCGGCCGAGCGGACCGCCCTGCGGGCGACCGCCGCACTGACGCGCACCGGCGCGCTGAGCGACCAGGAGTACGACGACACGGTGGCCGCATGGGGCGAGCGGGGCCTGTTCGAACTCACCACCCTGGTCGGCTACTACTCCCTGCTCGCACTCCAACTCCGGGTCTTCGCCGGAGAACAACCCGCAGAACGCCCCGTGGAACACCCCACCCCTCCATCCGAAAGCGGCACATCATGAAACTGATCACCTTCGACGACGGACGCGTAGGCCGGCTGGAACTGGAAGAACGGCTCGTTCTTCCGCTGAACGTCGGCTCGACCCGCGAGTACTTCGAACGGAACGGCCGGGTCACCGAGACCGGCGAGCGGTTGTCGCTGGACGACGTGCGGCTGCGCGCCCCGATCGTGCCGAAGAAGTTCTTCCACACCTCCGGCAACTTCCGTGAGCACGAGGACGAGTCGAAGAACGTCGACTGGTCGCACCCCATGCACAAGGGCATCGTCTTCTTCCAGAACGTCGACGCGATCGTCGGCCCCGAGGAACCGGTGATCCACCCGGAGCACCTGACCAGCGAGCTGGACTACGAGCTGGAGATCGCCGTCGTCATCGGCAAGCCCGGCAAGTTCTTCGGAGTGGACGACGCCCCCGACCACATCGCCGGCTACGTCGTCTTCAACGACATCACCGCCCGCGACATCCAGCGCCGCGAGATGGAGTCCGGTGTCTTCTCCTTCTGCAAGGCCATCGACACCTTCTGCCCGCTCGGCCCCTACATCGTCACCGCCGACGAGATCCCCGACCCGCACAACCTGGACATGGAACTGCGCGTCAACGGCGTGGTCCGGCAGAAGTCCAACACCAACCGCATGTCGGTCTCCATCCCGCACCTGGTCGCCTACCACTCCCCGCAGGGCTACAGCGCCGGCGACCTGATCACCACCGGGACCGTGCAGGGCGTGGCCGGCTTCAGCGGCGACCCGGACATGTACCTCAAGCCCGGCGATGTCGTCGAGGCCGAGGTCGAACGCCTCGGCGTCCTGCGCACTCCGATCGTCAGCTGGCAGGAAGGGAACGGCACGCCCGTACCGAAGAAGGTGGACTGGTGAGGCTCGCAGTCGTCGACGGCCGTGCCGTGCTGGTCCGTGGCGACCGGGCCGTGGATGTCGACAGGGTCTCGCGGGGCGGGTTGCCCGCCGACCCGATGGCTCTGCTGGAGCGGTGGCAGGAAGCGCGTGACTGGGCGGCCGGACTGGCCGACACCGCGTACGACATTCCTGTCGATCCGGGTGTTCTCGGCGCGCCCGTGCCCCGCCCCCGCCAGGTGTTCGCGGTCGCCCTCAACTACCCGCCGCACGCGGCCGAAGCCGGATACACCCCGCCCGAAGAGCCGCTGGTCTTCACCAAGTTCCCGGCGTGCGTCACCGGCCCGCACACCACCGTCCCCCTTCCGCCGGGCAAGGTCGACTGGGAGGTCGAACTCGTCGCGGTGATCGGTCGGGAGACGTACCGAGTGAGCGAGGACCGCGCCTGGGACGCCGTCGCCGGACTCACCGTCGGTCAGGACCTGTCCGAGCGGGTGTCCCAACTCCGGGGGAAACCTGCTCAGTTCAGCCTGGGCAAGTCCTTCCCCGGCTTCGGGCCCACCGGCCCGGTGCTCGTCACCCCGGACGAGTTCGACGACCCGGACGACCTGGAGATCACCGGGCTGCTCAACGGGAAGGTCGTCCAGCACGACCGCACCAAGTCCATGATCTTCCCGGTGCCGGACCTCGTCGCCCGCCTCTCGGCCGTTGTGCCCCTGTTCCCCGGCGATCTGATCTTCACCGGCACCCCGGCCGGCGTCGGCAACCGCATGGACCCGCCCCGCTACCTCACCCCGGACGACGAACTCGTCAGCCGTGTCGAGGGCATCGGCGAGCTCCGCCAGCGCTTCACCCCCGCACACCTCTGAAGGGACCTTCCATGGCAGCACAGCCCATGCCCCGCCGTTTCGAAGGGCGCTCCGTCCTGGTCACCGGCGCGGGCACCGGCTACGGCGCGGAGATCGCCGTCCGGGCCGCCCGGGAGGGCGCCCGGGTCGCCGTCCACTACCGCAGCTCCGCCGCCGGCGCCGACCAGACCGTCGCCCGCATCAAGGTCGTCGGCGGCGAGGCGTTCACCGTCCAGGCCGACATTGCCGTCCACGCCGATGTCATCCGCATGGCCGAGGAGGTGTTCGACCGGTTCGGCACCCTGGACGTGCTGGTCAACAACGTCGGTGACGTGGCGGCCGACCAGATGTCCTGGCGGGACGTCACCGAGGAGTCCATCGACCACGTCCTCGCCGTGGACATCAAGGGCACCATGCTGTGCGTCCACGAGTTCGGCTCCCGGATGCTGGACCAGGGCCACGGCTCGATCGTCAACATCGGCTCCACCGTGATCGTCCGCGGCAGCGCGCGGGCGCCTCAGTACGCCGCCGCGAAGTACGGCCTCCTCGGCGTCACCAAGTCCTACGCCCAGGCCTTCGCGCCGACCGTGCGGGTCAACACCTTCGCGCCCGGGTTCATCGAGACCGAGCGTCTCCTCAGCCGCGAGGACTGGCGGTCCGGCCGCCGTGAGGAACTGATCTCCAAGACCCCGCTCGGCCGTATCCCGGGCCCCGCCGAACTCGCCGGCACCGCCCTCTTCCTCGCCACCGACGACGCCGCCCACATGACCGGCGTCTACCTCAACGCCGACGGCGGCTTCAACATGATCGGCGCCTGAGCAGGCGCTGCCACCCCACCCGACGAAAAAGGCGGACGACACATGCCCCTTCACCGGAACCTGCTGATCGGCGGCAAGGAGATTCCCGCCGCCT
The DNA here is from genome assembly GCF_022698165.1 of Streptomyces cylindrosporus. GTDB lineage: Bacteria > Actinomycetota > Actinomycetes > Streptomycetales > Streptomycetaceae > Streptomyces > Streptomyces cylindrosporus. The sequence continues at coordinate 236,470 of NZ_JALDAY010000002.1, read as the reverse complement.
CGGGCCGGTCCACGGCCGACATCAACCCGTGGACCGGCGAACCGTACGCCACGGTCGCGGCCGCCGGGCCGCAGGACGTACGGGCGGCGGTGGACGCTGCGGACGCCGCCTTCGCCGAGTGGTCCGCGTTCGCGCCGTACGCCCGACGGAAGATCTTCCTGGACGCGGCGGACCTCATGGAGCGGCGCGGTGAGCTGGCCGTGGGGCTGATGGCGGAGGAGGTGGGCGGCACCTGGGGCTGGGCGCTGTTCAACGTCACGCTGGCCGCGAACATGCTGCGCGAGGCCGCCGCCGCGATCACCGCCCCGCGCGGGGACGTGCTGGCCACCCAGGAGCCCGGCGGCCTCAGCATGGCCGTGCGCGAACCGCTCGGCGTGGTCGCCGCCTTCGCGCCGTGGAACGCGCCGGTCATCCTGGGCACGCGAGCGGTCGCCGCCGCGCTGGCGGCGGGGAACACCGTCGTGGTCAAGGCCAGCGAGGACGCCCCGATCTCCTGCGGTCTGTTCGTCGCCGACGTACTGCGCGACGCCGGACTCCCCGACGGCGTCCTCAACGTCATCACCAACGACAAGGAGGACGCCGCCGCGATCGCCGAGACGCTGGTAGCGGACCCGCGTGTCCGCGCCGTCAACTTCACCGGCTCGACCGGCGTCGGACAGCTCATCGGCACCCTCGCCGCACAGCATCTCAAGCCGGCCGTGCTCGAACTCGGCGGCAAGAACTCGGTGATCGTGCTGGAGGACGCCGACCTCGACCACGCCGTGAACGCCGCCGCCTTCGCCGCGTTCATGAACTCCGGCCAGATCTGCATGTGCGCCGACCGCGTCCTGGTGCACGAGTCCCTCGCACAGGAGTTCACCCGCCGCTTCACCGCGAAGATCGCCGACCTGCCGAGCGGGGACCCGGGCCTGTCCACCACCGTCATCGGACCGCTGGTGAACGAGGCCGCCGCCCACCGAGTGGCCGCCCTGGTCGCGGACGCGGTCGAGAAGGGCGCGCGCGTGCTCACCGGCGGTGGCGCGCCGGAGGGGGCGCTGCACCCGGCGACCGTCCTGGCGGAACTTCCCGAGGACGCGGCCCTGCATCACGGCGAGGCCTTCGGGCCCGTTGTCGTCATCAGGCCGTTCGCGGACGACGACGAGGCCGTGCAGTTGGCCAACGACACCGAGCACGGTCTCAGTTGTGGCGTTCTCACCGAGAACGCCACCCACGGCCTGAAGGTGGCCCGCCGCATCCGTACCGGCATCGTGCACGTGAACGACCAGTCCGTGGCGGACGAACCGCAGGCCCCCTTCGGCGGCTTCGCGGCCTCCGGCTACGGCCGCTTCGGCGGACGCTGGGGCATCGAGGCCTTCTCCAACACCCGCTGGATCACCCTCTCCACCGAGCAACCGCACTACCCCTTCTGACCGTTCGAGGCCACTGCCGTCCAGACGTGGGAGAACACATGGCAACGCTGCGTTTCGACACCCGGGTCGAGCAGGACCCTGACCGGGTCTGGACCGTGCTCACCGATGTCCGCACGATCCCGGACTGGTTTCCCGCCGTCCTGGAGGCCCGCTTCGACGGGGAGTACCGCCACCTGCGCACACCCGAGGGCACGCTGAAGGCCCTCGTGGTGACGAAGAACGACGAACTCCGGCGCTTCCAGTACCGGTTCGTCGAGGGTCTGCCGTCGCCGATCGAGTACCACCTCGGCACCATCGACGTACTCCCCGACGGAGACGGTTCACGTGTGGTCTACAGCCAGGAGATCCTTCCGCAGAACCTGGCACCGATCGTCGAACGGGCCGTCGGTGAGGGAATCGCGGGCATCGCGCGGTACTTCGCCGCACGTCCCTGAAACAGGACGCGGCTGTCGGCGTCACCCGGTTCGCAGTCCCTCACCGTCGGTGTGCGGCCGTGTCGGAGCCCGTCATACGGGGTGTGCCTGGCTCGGTCGCGCCCGGCACGGGGGCACCTCGGCGGGGTCGGCGAGGACGCGGTCACGGCCGGTCTGCACCGCACCGTGGAGTGCGGCCCGGGCACCCAGAACACCCGGTGTGACAGCGATCGGGAGGGTGGGGAACGCGCGCCGTCGTGCGGCGAGCCGGGTGTCGATGCCCGGGGTGAGCCAAGGAATCCAGTCGGTGAGATGGCCGCCGAGGATGATCTCCTCGGCGTCCGTCAGCCCGACGATGGACTGGATCGCCGCGCCGAGAGCGTGACCGGCCTGGTCGAGGGTGGCGAGGGCGCGAGGTTCCCCGGCACGCAGGCGTCGGCCGAGTTCGGCGAGTGCCGCGTCGATGCCTTCGGGCACGGACTCCCTGCCGAGACCGGCCGACTCCAGAACCGCGTGGGTGCTCACATACGCGGTCAGACAGCCGTGGGCGCCGCATCTGCACCTGGGCCCGTCGAGCGAGACGGGCAGGTGCGCGACCTCGCCGCCCAGACCGTGACTGCCCTGGTGGATACGGCCGTTGATGAGCAGGCCACCACCGACTCCGGAGTCGGACTTGACGTAGGCGACGGTGCTGGGCCCCTCCGTCCCCGGCAGCCTCAGAGCGTGGTACTCGGCCAGCGCCGCCAGGTCGGCGTCGTTGACCACCTCGACGGGGCAGGACAGGCCGGGCAGCCGTTCGGCGACGAGGGCGCCGAGCGTGGGCGCGTGCCAACCGACTCCCTCGGTCGGTGCCTTCGCGCGTCCGGAAGTGACCGGCCCGGACATGGCGATCACCAGCCGGCCCAGATGCACGTCCGGGCCGGGGGAGACCGCCTCCGTGACGGCGGTGGCGATGGCGTCGGCCATCGGTTCGGGGGGCCCGAAGGGACCGGGGTGCCGAGCCCGCCCGGCGTCGATCAGCTCGCCCGTGACCCCGGCCGTGACCAGCCGGATGTCCCCCCAGGTCACATGGGCGGCCACGATCCGCACCCGCTCCGCCACCAGGTGCAGGAGTCGGCGCGGCCGGCCGCGGCTGCCCGACGCGGTAACGCCCACCTCTTCCACCAGGCCGCGCGTCATGAGGTCGGCGACCAGAGCGGTCACCGTGGCGTGCACCAGGCCGGTGGCGGCGGCGATCTCCGTGCGGGCACAAGGGCCGTGTGCCGCGATGTGGCGCAGGACGAGGGAGAGGTTGCCGCGGCGGACGGCCGCGGAATCGGCGGGGCTGTTCACGTCATTGATTCTGCCTGCTCGGGACACGGTGGCGGGACCACAGGAACTTCTAATTTTTCGTAGCTTGAAAAAAATAGTGGAGGGTCGGCAGACTCAGTCAAGCCGGGTGGTCACACCCGGCGCGACCGGATGCGTGTCCGGTTCGAATTCGCCAGGCGGCAGCTGGTATGCCGCGTCACCAGGAGACGAAGCTGTGAAGAGCAGGGCTATCAAGCGAAGGACCGTTGTGATGGGAATCGGCGCGACGGCCGGTGTCGTGGGGCTCGGCGCCTACGCCCTGGGCGCGCAGGCGGACAACGACGCGTCCTCCGGCGACCTGGTCTTCGACAAGGACGACTACACCGAGGTGACCGAGACGCTCGCCGACGCGGCGGGCGACAGCCACGAGGTGACGTACCACTTCTACAAGCCCCGCAACTACGTCACCGACCCGAGTGACGACACCCACCAGAGCCTGGTCGTGAGCGTGCCGGTGAAGATCGACGGCAAGGCGGTCGACGCCTCCCGTGCTCCGATCGTCTTCGCCAACGCGGTGGGCGCCTACATGTCGTCGACCGTCGCCAAGGCGACCGGCGTGGGACAGAACTCACTGGAGATGACAGGGATGGGCGGTGGCTCCGGCGGAGGCATGCCCAGCGGGGGATCGGGCGGGATGCCGAGCGGGATGCCGACCGACATGGCCGGCGGGATGCCGAGCGGGATGCCCACTGACATGGCCGGTGGCATGCCGAGCGGGATACCCACCGACATGGCGGGCGGCGGTATGGGTGGCGGCGGTGCGGGCGGTGGTACGGGCGCCATCAACGGGATGGTCAACCTCGCGAAGCTCGCGCTCGTCGCGGGTTACGTCGTCGTGGAGCCCGGTGCGCGCGGCCGCAGCCTCACGGACTCCTCGGGCACCTACTACGGCACCGCGCCTGCCGCCATCGTGGACCTGAAGGCGGCTGTGCGGTACGTCCGGTTCAACAAGGACCGTATCCCCGGCGACACCGACCGGATCGTGTCCACGGGTACCAGTGCGGGCGGAGCGCTGTCCTCGCTGCTCGGCGCGTCCGGCGACAGCAAGATCTACGACAAGTACCTCAAGGAGCTCGGCGCCGCCGACGCCTCCGACGCGATCTTCGCGACCGGCGCCTGGTGCCCGATCACCGACCTGGAGCACGCCGACGGCGCCTACGAGTGGAACTGGGGCGCCAGCGTCACCCAGTCCACCAGCAAGGTCGTCGACCAGTCGGTCTCCAAGGAACTGCAGTCCCAGTTCGCCGAGTACCAGGCGGGACTGAAGCTCAAGGGCCTGAACGGCTTCGGCACACTGACCGCCCGCAACTACGACGAGTACCTGGTCAAGCAGTACCTGGAGCCCTCCGCCACCAAGTACCTCGCCGCCCTCTCCGACTCGGACCGGAAGACGTACCTGGCCAAGAACACCTTCATCACCTGGTCCGGCGGCAAGGCCGCCTTCACCTGGGACGACTACCTCACCCACGTCGGCGCCCGCAAGAAGACCACCCCGGCCTTCGACGCCTTCGACCTCTCGGCGGGCGAGAACAACGAGTTCGGCTCCGGCACCACCGAGACGCGCCACTTCACGGCGTACAGCGCCAAGAACGACACCACCGGGCTCAGCAGCAAGCGGGTCGCGAGCGACATCCCCGAGCTGCTGAACCTGATGAACCCGATGTACCACCTGGTGGACAAGGTCAACGGCAAGCGCTCCAAGTACTGGTGGATCCGCCTGGGCACCAGCGACACCGACACGTCGCACGTCATCTCCGCCAACCTGGCGGCCCGCCTGGACAACCTCGGCGACGACGTCAACCACGAGTTCTACTGGGACAAGGGTCACGCCACCAACGAAGACCCCGGTGACTTCCTCACCTGGGTCGCCGAGGTCACGGGTTACAAGAAGTAGGCCGATTCCCCTCCGGGCCGGGAGATATGGCCGGCCTGGAGGGGAGTGGGTCAGCCCGTCTCACGTACCAGGTGGACGAGCGTGGACGCGCAGTCGTCGGCGGCCAGGTCCAGGGGCAGACCATGGCTGAGCAGGACGGCTCCGTGGTGCACGGCTCCGGACGTGGTGTCGCGGTAGCGGGCCGCGGGATCGAGGGCCCGCAGGGGCAGCGCGGGATCGCTGTGGCCGAAGTGGCGTGAACGGCGCAGGGCGATGACGGCGCACTCCTTGCCGTCTGGGGCGAGGAACTGCACCGCGTGCAGCTCGCCGTTCCCCTGGACCTCCAGCCGGTACTGCTCGCCCAGTTGGACGAGGTGCCGTACCCGCTTGTAGTCGGCCACCAGTTCGGCGGCCCGAGCCAGATCGGACGCGCTCCACCGGTTCAGGTCGCCGCCGATTCCGAGCACGCCGGCCATGGCCGTGCGGAAACGGAAGTCCAGCGGCGCGCTGCGCCCGGTGTAGGGATTGGGGCTGTCGGTGACCCAGGCGCCCATCACCCGGGCCGGATACAGCTGCGAGAAGCCGTGCTGGATCTCGACGCGGTCCAGGGCGTCGGTGTTGTCCGATGTCCACACCTGGTCGGTGCGAGTGAGGATGCCCAGATCGAGGCGGCCACCGCCGCTGCTGCACGACTCGATGCGCAGGCCGGGGTGGTCGGCGCGCAGCCGGTCGAGCAGGGCGTACAGGTTGCGTACGTGGTCGACCCAGAGCCGGTCGGGGTCGGCCTCGGCATCGGGCCAGCCCGCCTCGGTGAAGGGCCGGTTCATGTCCCACTTGAGGAAGTCGATCTCGTTCTTCGTCACCAGTTCGTCCAGCCGGCCGTGCAGCCAGGCGGCGACGTCGGGCCGCGCGAGGTTGAGCACCAACTGGTTGCGGTGCTCGGTGCGCTGCCGGGTCGGGTGGTGGAGCACCCAGTCAGGGCGGGCGCGGTAGAGGTCGCTGTCGGGGTTGACCATCTCGGGCTCGACCCACAGGCCGAACTGCATGCCCAGCTCGTGGACCCGGTCGATCAGCGGGCCGAGGCCGTCGGGGAAGCGTTCCGGGTTGGGGGTCCAGTCACCGAGCCCGGCGGCGTCGTGGGTGCGGGCGCCGAACCAGCCGTCGTCCATGACGAACAGCTCGACGCCGAGCTTCGCGGCCTTCTCCGCGAGAGCGATCTGTCCGGTGACCTCGATGTCGAACTCGGTGGCTTCCCAGGAGTTGTAGAGCACGGGCCGAAGCTCGTCCGGGTGCGGCAGGACGTGGTCGAGGACATGCCGGTGCCACAGCCGGGACGCGGCGCCGAAGCCGCCCTCGGTGTAGGCGCCCGCGCACAGCGGGGTCGTCAGTTCCTGACCGGGTGCCAGCTCCCAGGTGACCGGGTCGTGCCCGAAGCCTGCCGACAGCGTGACGCGTTCGGTGGGCAGCCGCTGGGCGGTCAGCCGCCAGCTGCCGCTCCAGGCGAGCGCACACGACCACACCGCACCGTGCTCCTCGTCGGTACGGCCGTCGTCGATCATGGCCCAGGGGTTGGCCTGATGGCCCGTCGTGCCGCGGCGGCTGGTGAGCATCAACTCCCCGTACGGCAGCGCCGTCCGGTGCAGCCGGGTCTCGGCCGACCACTGGCCGCGCACCTGGCTGAGCCGGTACTCGCCGAGGCGGGGCAGGACCCAGGTCGCGGAGTCGGCGCGGACGACCGTGACCGGGCCGTCGGTCTCGGTGCCGGTGTGGCGGAGCACGAGGTGACGCTCGATGACGTCGGTGGTGGTTCTGACGCGGTAGTGGGTGTCCACGGTGAGGGGGTAGCGACGGTCGGCGAACCGGAGCACCAGTTCACTGCCTCCGTCGGGGTGATCGATCTGCTCGTACCCGAGGAGCCGGGGCTCCAGATCGCGCACGCCGTCGGGGAAGCGGACCTGGACACCCGCGTGGGCGTAGCGCATGGCGCCCGCGGTGTCGAGGTCCAGTGTGCCGTCGGCTGGATCCTCGAACGAGCGGCGGCCCGGCGCCGGCCGCTGGAGCAGAGAGGCGGCCTGTTCGAGAGTGAGGACAGGCCCCCAGTGCAGGCCACGCAGCCGGTGGTCGTCGTCGAGGTGCAGCACGTAGCTGGAGCCGGGTCCGGACAGGACCCACAGCCGGTGCGCGGGGTCGTGGGCGATGCTCGGCATGGCCGCCTTTCGGTCTGGCGCTGGGTCGCGGTGGAGGGCCGCCGCGGTTGACGGTGCGGGGCCCCGCCGGACCGGTTCACGGCCCGGCGGGGCCCCTGGAGAAGGGGTACTGGATCGGCCTCAGCCGCTCACTGGGGCGACCTCGATGTAGTCGAGGTCGGGCGCCCAGGCGGACGAGTTGGAGAACTTGAGGGTGTTGGTGCCGGCACCGAGACTGACGGTGGTCGGCAGCGCCCAGTAGTCGTTCCAGCTGTAGGTGTTGCGGAAGGTCATCGTGGTGGCCGTGCCGCCGTTGACCGACAGTTGCGCGGTGCGGGACATGACGTTGGTGTTGTAATTGCCGGAGCCCGACCGGTCGTTGTGGGCGTAGTGGACGACGACCGTGTAGCGGCCGGCGGCCGAGGCGCTGACGTTGGCGAAGGTGAGCGTGTTCGCGCTGCCGCCCCCGACGTAGCCGACGTTCTTGCCGCCGGAGGCCCAGCTGTCGGACTGCGCCTTCGCTTGGCCCGCGAGGGTGGCGCTCTCCGCTTCGTACTTGGTCACGCCGGTGGTGTCACCCGCGCCCGCCGCCTTCAGGTCGCGCAGGCTGAGCATGGTGCCGCTGTCCGGGCCGACCGCGATGCGGTTGACGCCGGCCGCGAGGTACAGCCGGGTGCTGGAGGTCGTGGCCTTGCCGCCCGACGAACCGTAGGTGGCCACGGAGTTGCCGTTGAGAGCCAGCGTGGTGCCGTGACCGGCCGAGGAGTAGTCGGTCTTGACGGTGTAGTAGCCGTCGGCCGGCGCGTACACGTCGAAAGTGGCCTTGTCCCCGTTGGTCATGATCAGGCGGCCGGTGCCGGTCTCACCGATGGAGTCGTACGAGAAGGCCGGGTTGCCGCTGATGTCGGCGAACGTCGCCTCGTACACCGTCTCCGGTGTGCTCTGGGCGGCGGTGAGGTCGATCTTGTCGAGGGTCACCTGGCCCTTGGAGGTGCCCAGCGTCGGGTCCGTCACCGCGAGCGAGACGGTGTGGCTGCCGGCGCCCAGGGTGACCGGGACGGTGACGGTGGAGCGGTACTGCCAGTTCAGCGTGGAGGGGTAGGTGACGAACTTCGGGTCGGCGCCGTCGACGCGCAGGACCTGCTGGGAGGGCGAGCCGTTCATGTTGCCGTAGAAGACGCGCAGGTTGTACGTACCGGCGGAAGGAACGCTGACACCGAAGACGACCTTGCTGTCGCTCGCTGTCAGATAGCCGACATCCTTGGTGCCGGACGTGGCGTACCGCTGGGCGGTGCCGTAGTTGTCGCCGGTGGCCTGGGTGACGACGGTGCCGTTGGTGATGGCGGCGTTCTCCGCCTCGTAGGACGCGCTCCACGGCACGCTCGGCGCCGTCGCGGTGCCACCGCCGTTCGGGGTGACCGTGATGCGGTACGCCGACATGGCGTTCAGGCCCGTGAGCGGCACGGTGATGGAGCCGTTCGAGGGCGTGTACGCGGTGCGGGAGATGGTCCGCGGAGGTGCGGAGGCACCTTCGTAGCCACTCCAGTCCAGGGCCTGGACAGTGACTTCGACCTTGCTGCCGAAGGTGGCGCCCGGGATGTTGTCGATGACCACGTCGGTGTCCGAGGCGGAACCGCCGACGATCACCTGCGCCTGCCGGCGACCGGTGTCCAGCGAGGCCATGCCCTGCAGCGTGTCCTTCACGTCGGCCTGCGGCGGAGTCGTCCTGACGGTCTGCCCCGTCATCCCGGCGTACCAACGCCAGAACCACCACGAGCCGTTCGGGATGTTGGCCTGGACGGTGTTGCCGTCCATGTTGCCGGCGATGTCCCAGTACGGCTGCTGAGCGTAGACCTTGGTGTCCTCGAACATCGCGGCCCACTGCGCGAGTTGGCCGGGAACCGACATGTCGCGCCGGTTGCCGTACTCGTCGATGTTGATCGTGATCGGGCTGATGCCCCGGGCACTCTCGAGGGAGCGGTAAGTGGTGTAGTGGTCCCGGTAGTTGGCGAGTGACGACGGATCCAGCTCGTGCCAGGTGAAGACGTCCGGCAGGACGTCGTTGTCGCGGGCGAAAGTGAGGAAGTCGCCGAACAACCGCTGGTTCCAGACCGCCGTGTTCGGACCGCCGATCTTTGCCCCGGGGAAGTCGGAGCGTATCCGCTGGTAGACGGTCTTCCAGTCGGAGAGGAAACTGTCGCGGGCGGTGGCGTAGGTGGTGGAGTTCGAGCTGGTGAGGCCGGTGTACCAGTTGCCGTCGGGTTCGTTGAAGGGGACGAACACCACCTTGTCGGCGTACGAGGTCGCCTCGATGGTGTCGACCGCGGTGTCGACCTTGGTCAGGTAGTCGCTCAGGCCCAGGTTCTGGTAAGGCCAGGCCGAGTACATGTCCTGGATGTTCGTGTACATCGTGCCGCCGCCGTTGCGGAAGAACGAGGGCGCGACGTCCAGGATGTCGCCGTTGGGGTGCTGGGCTCCGTTCGGGGGCTTCTGGGAGCCGGTGGTGAGCTTCAACGGGGCCAGCAGGTTGTCACCGGGGACGCCGTCGTCGCTCTGCCCGTAGAGCGCGCCGTTCGAACCGCGCAGCACCTTTCCCGTGGTTGTGCCGAGGTCCACGGTGTAGGTCTGGGAGGCCGCCTCGGCGGACTGCGGGACGGCAAGGACCGTGCCGACGAGGGCGGTGACCGCGAGCAGAGCCCGGGTGAGGGTCAGTCTTCCGCGCTTGGGCGGTGACGCGCCCGGCGTCGGGGGGTTGAGGTAAGGAGACATGGAGGAACCTGGCTTTCCCCTCCCGCCGCGCTGCGGGAGGACGGCTCATGGGAACGAGATGTGACCGCTCACATCCCCCGCGGAGGGAGCGGTGCGGCGTCACCGTCGCTGACGGTGGGTACGGAAGGCGCGCCCCGGCCGCGCCGGACACGTACGGCGCGGGGGCAGGTGAGGACGAGGGTGAGGCGGGCCCGGAGGAAGTCAGGCCGAGCGGTGTGGTGCCGGGCCGGAGCTCTCGCGGACGATCAGCTCGGGCTCGGCCCACAGCGGCGGTGTAGGTGCGTTCTCGGGGTCGAGCAACCGGTGCAGCATCGCGAAGGCACCGCGCCCCAGTCCTTCGAAGTCCAGCCGGACGGTGGTCAGGAGAGGGTGGGTGAACGCCGCGTACGGTGCGTCGTCGAAGCCGACGACGCTCAGGTCGCCGGGCACGTCCCGGCCCGCTTCCCGGGCCGCTCGAAGTACGCCGAGCGCAAGGTCGTCGTTACCACACAGCACGGCGGTGACCTGCGGATCCGCGACGAGGGAGCGGGCGGCCAGATACCCGGATCGCGGGCTCCAGCCACCTCCCACCGGCTCCGGAACGGGGCGGCCGGCGTCCACGAGTGCCTGTCGCCAGCCGCCCGCGCGCTGGCTGACGCGGGCCGTGGAGGAGGGGATGGCCACGTAGTGGACCGTGCGGTGGCCGAGGCCGAGCAGATACCGGGTGGCCTGCGCCGCCGCGGCGCGGTCGTCGAGCCACGCCTCGGGCCGGGTGCTGGTGTGCCCCTCCCGGGGCAGCTCCACCACGGCCGCCGCCGGACAGTCCACCGGCAGGGCGCGCCAGGCGCGTTCGCCGGGTGCGTTGAACGCGATGACCAAAACAGGCTCACCGGGACGGGCGAGCCGGCCCGCGATGTCGTCCGGGGTCAGCGGAGCGTTCTCGTCCAGAACACTCACCGCCACCGCGAACTCCGCCCCGCGCGCCGCCTCCTCAATGCCGCGCAGTGCCAGAGACGCTCCGTACAGCGTCGTGTCCGAGGTCAGGACCGTCACTGAGCGAACGGTCCCGCCGGCCAGGGCCCGGGCCAGCCGATTGGGCTTGTAGCCCAGGTCCTCGACGGCCTGAAGTACGCGCTCCCGAGTCTCCTTCTTCACCCTCGGGCTGCCGTTGATGACACGGGAGACCGTCTGGTGGGAGACCCCTGACGCCCTGGCGACATCGAGGATGCTGACCGACCGGTGCCGGTCGGTGCCCTCGTGGGGCAGCTCCTCGTCATGGCGGGCCGGGGACGCTTCCTGCATGGTGGTGGGCTCCTGGTCGCTGGTCGTCGCTAAGGCTACTCGTCCGCGGCTGCTACTTGACCGCGGCGTTGGACTGTTCGTTCACGGACTCCGCGGCCTTCTGAGCGGACTGCTGGCCCAGCCAGACCTGGTTGAAGGCGTCCAGCACCTTGATGTTGTAGGTCGCCGACGACGTGGTGAGCGGGTAGCCCGTCGTCGTGCCGGCGGCTTCCTCCGAGAAGGCGCTGACGTCGACGCCCTTCTTCTTCCAGACGTCCACGAACTCCTGGTTGAGCGTCGGGATGCCGGGCCACACCGAACCCGTCGCGACGATGATCTTCTGGGACTCCTCGGAGCCCAGCCACTTCACGAGCTCCCAGGCTTCCTTCGGGTGCGCGCTGCCGGTGTACAGGGCGTTGCTCAGACCGTTGTAGACCGTGCCCTTGCCGACCGGTCCCGAGGGCAGCTCGGCGACGCCGAAGTTGTCCTGCATGGAACTCTGGTACGCGTTGAGGTCCCAGCTGCCGTCCCACACCACCGCGGCCTGCTTCCGGGCCATGACCTGCGGCAGGGCGGCGCCGTTCGGGGTGTTGGTGACCGAGGCGGGAACCGCGACGTGGTACTTCAGCCGCAAGTCCCGGATGAACTGGATCGCCTCCACACAGGACGGCTGGTCGATCGTCCACTTGCCCCACGCCTTGTCCTGGAGCTTGCAGCCGTTCTGCGTGGCGGCGTTCCACCAGTCCGTCTGGCCGTTGGGCGAGGCCAGCGCGAGGCCGTACTGCTTGACGTGCTTGCTGTCGAAGCCGGCCTCGTCCGGGTGCTTGCCGTTCTCGTCGATGGTCAGCTTCTGCAGCGCCTTGACGAAGGTGCCGCCGTCGGCGGTGTTCCACGACAGCGCGCTCAGCTGCTCCTGGGTCAGTCCGGCAGCCTTCAGCATCGTCTTGTTGTAGACCTGCGCGATGGTGTCCCAGTCCTTCGGCAGGCCGTACTGCTTGCCGTCCTGCTCCCAGCCGGACAGCAGCTTGGGATCGTAGACCGAGGTGTCCAGCTTGTCGGCCTTGATGTACGGGGTCAGGTCGGCGAGCACGCCCTGCTGGGCGAACTGCGGGAAGTAGGCCACATGGTCCCAGAAGACGTCCGGCGCGGTCCGGCCGGCCAGCTGGGTCTGGAGCTTGCTCCAGTACTGGGCCCATGCGTTCAGCTCGATCTTGACCTTGATGTTCGGGTGCTGCTTCTCGAAGGCGGCGATCGACTTCTCCAGAGCGGGCTTCTGGACCGCGTCCCAGATGGCGTACCGCAGGGTGACGGTGCCGTCGGAGGAGGTGGAGCCGGAGGAGCCGCAGCCGGTGGTGAGGCCGAGCAGGAGGGCGCCGGTGGCGGCACCGGCCAGGATTCTTCTGACGGATACGGACATGGTTCGGGTGTCCCTTCGAGTGCGGGCGTGCGGAGCAGGGGGTACGTCTCCCGACGCTCATGTGAACGTTCACATGGCGAAGGAGTCGACAGGTGGGTAGGGAGAGGGGAGGGGGACCTACTTCAGGCCGGTGAGGGCGATGGAGCGGACGATGTGCCGCTGGAAGACCAGGAAGACGACGATCAGGGGGAGCAGGGCGATCGCCGCTCCGGCGAGCACGATGTGCGGGAGATCGGAGGCGTGCTGGCCCTGGAGCGCGGCGATGCCCACGGTGATCACCCGGGTGCGGTCGCTGTTGGTGATGATCAGCGGCCAGATCAGGTTGTTCCAGGTGTTGATGAACGTGATGGTGGCGAGGGTGGCCAGGATCGGACGGCTCAACGGCAGCATGATGCGTACGAAGATTCCCCACGTGGTCGCCCCGTCGATACGGGCCGCGCTCTCAAGGTCCTTGGGGATGGTCATGAAGTGCTGCCGTACCAGGAAGACGCCGTACGGGGTGCCGAAGACGGTGGGCAGGACGAGCCCGGCGTAGGTGTCGACCATGCCCAGGTCGCGCATCATTAGGAACAGCGGCACCAAAGTGATCATCTGCGGCACCATCATCGTGGCGAGGTAGCCCCAGAACAGCCAGTCCCGCCCTGGGAACTCCAGCCGGGCGAGCGCGTATGCCGCCATCGCGCTGAACACCACCTGACCTGCGGTGACGACCACCGACACGGCGAGGGTGTGCAGCAGGAAGGAGGACATCCCGTACTGGTTCCACACGTCGGCGAAGTTGGCGAACGTGGCGGGGTGCGCGGGGGTCCAGGCGTCGGTCGACAGCAGGTCCGCCGGGCGTTTGAACGCGGCGTTGAGTGTGAGCAGATATGGCCCGACCGACAGCAGCGCTCCGATGAGGAGGATCGCGTACAGCGTCGACCTGCGCAGGACGGCGGGTATCGACATCGAGGACGAAGAGGTGATGGACGAAGACATGACGGTGGCCGCCCTCAGCTGAAGTCGTAGACGGTGCGCTTGCGGAAGTACAGGACCTGGGCGGCCGTCACCAGCAGGATCAGGGCGAACAGCAGCATCGCCAGGGCCGAGGCGTAGCCGCTGCGGAACAGCTGGAACGCCTGCTGGTAGATGTGGAAGTTCATCGTGTCCGTCGAGCCGCCGGGCCCGCCCTGGGTCATCACATAGACCGTGTCGAACATCTGGAACGACCCGATGGTGTTGGTGACCAGGACGAAGAACATCGACGGTCGCAGCAGCGGCAGAGTGATCCGGAAGAACCTCTGCACGGGACCCGCGCCGTCCAGGTCGGCCGCCTCGTACAAGGACTCGGGTATCGCCTGCAGGCCGGCCAGCAGGAACAGCATGGTGTAGCCGGTGTACTGCCAGACGTTCACCGAGGCGAGCACCGGCATCGCCCAGGTCGTGGACGACAGCCAAGCCGGGCCGTCGACGCCGAACAGCGACAGGAACTGGTTGATCACGCCGTGCTGCGGGTCGAACGCCCAGTTCCATACGATGCCCAGGGCCACCGGCATCGCCATCCAGGGCAGGACGAACAGCACCCGCAACACCTTGCCGCCGCGCATCCTCCGGTTCATCGCCAGAGCGAGCAGCAGTGCCAGGACCGTCTGCGCCGGAATGTTCAGCACCACGTAGTAGACGGTGTTGCGCACCGCCCGCCACACCTCGCTGTCACCCGCGATCTCGCGGTAGTTCGCCAGTCCGACGAAGCGGGGGGAGCCCATCAGGTTCCAGTCGAAGAAGCTGATCACGACGACCCCGGCGATCGGCGCGAGCAGGAAGAGCAGGAACCCGATCAGGCTGGGTGTCAGCAGGATGTACGCCTCCACGGCGGTGCGGATGCGGTTCCTCCTGCGGTGGGGTGCGGCATTGTCCAGGGGCGGCTCCTTGGACGGGGGTAGATCTCGGCCAGTCGATGGACGGCCTGCGTCGGCAACAGTGTTAACGTTCACACTAAAACTCCGTCGGGGGCGGCTCGTTCGGTGCGGCAGGGAATGCGACAGGATGCCGCTGGCGAGCCAAGACGATGATGTGCGGATCACGTCTCGATCGTGCAGCGACTTCGGCGGCGTTAAGAGAGTGTGAACGCTAACACCAGTCCGGTCAATGGCTTGTGGCGGATTTGCGATGGTGTACCGGCCGTCGGGCCGTGGCTGGACGGCCGGTACGGTCTCTGTTCCGAACCGGACGGTGCGTGGCTCATCCGCACCTGAAGACGTCGGCACCCGGCATCGCATGCTGACCGCGCGGCTCTACTTCAAGGACGGCGCGTACGTCCACGAGGACGTGAACGTCGCCGACGTCACCGACAACGACAGGCTCAACGAGACGCTGTGGAACCTGCCGCTCTTCCCCTGCATGAGCATCTCAGTGACGTCGCCGACCCGGCATCCTTCCGGCATTCACCGAGGAAGCGTCACCGGCTGGGGGCGACGGAACCCGGGATCTCGCAGCGGAGCGCCGTCAAGATCGTCGGCGCTCCGCCGACTCGTGCACGACGCCCCGGACGCGCAGCGTGGCCATGTCCGGAGACACGCCGGCGGCGACGAGAAAGGCGGCCGTCGCAGCCTCGCCGGTGGGATCCGTCCACACAGATGTGGCGTGTGCCTCGGCGAGGGTCAGCATCAGTGCTTCCAGTCCCAGGGCCAGGACGGGTGCGGGGACCCGGTCGTCGAAGACGCCCTCATCCTGACCACGCTTCAAAATGGACGTGGCCTCTTCCCGGGCGGGCGCCAGTGCGAGGCGCAGGGCGTCCTCGCCGAGGTGGCGGCGCCCCAACGAGATGAGCATGCGGTACTCGTCGCCCACCGCCCAGGCGGCCAGAACCATCCGTGCCATCGCCTCCACCGGATCGGCGCCGGGAGCCCTGGCCTCCGTGAACGCTTGCTCAAGTGCCTGCCCGGCTTCCTGTGTCAGGGCGGTGATCAGTTCATGCCGGCCTGGGAAGTGCCCGTAAACAGTGCGTCGCACGACGCCGGCCGCCTGAGCGATGTGGTCCAGAGTCGCGTCAGGGTTGTCCCGAAGCTCCTCCCGGGCGGTCGCGAGAATCCGTGCGCGATTCGAGCGTGCGATGCTGCGCCTCGGTGTGTGACTCGGAGGATCGGTCAGCTGCATGGTTGTGCCCTCTCCGCCATGCGGGTCGCCGCGTCGTAGACCAGTCGCGCATGCAGCTCGAACAACGCCACCAGGTCGACGGTGTCACCGGTGATCTCCCGGTGTGTGAACAGGCCGTCGGCGCCGGCGATGGCGTAGGTGGTCAGCGTCTCGGAGGCGTCGTCGTCCAGGTCGGGGAAGAGAGTCCTGACCACATCGACGGTTCTCCGGTGGGCGATCTCGCGGACCTGCAGGAACACGGTTCGGCCGCGAGGCTCGGTGGGACGGCGTTCGAGGGCGAGCATGAGGCCGAGGCGCAGGAAATCCGGTGAGTCGGCGAGCGCCTTCGCCACGTTCGTGGCCATGGCGGTGACCCGCTCCAGTGGTGTCCCGGTCTCCTCTCCAGGCAGTGCGACGGCCGCGAGCCAGCTCTTGAAGCCGCGTTCGATCACTGCCGCGATCAGGTCGTCCTTGTCCCTGAAGTGCCAGTAGATCGAGCTCGCGGGTAGTCCGCACTTGGCGCTCACGGCCGCGATGGACGTGCCGTCGTAGCCGCGCTCACCCGCGATCTCCACCGCGGCATCGAGAATGCGACGACGGGACTCCGCGCCGTTGGCGCGTTGCTTGCGGTCCGTATTCCCCCTGGTCATAGCTGTGTATCTCCAGTTCGTGCAGACGGTGGGCCGACCGCCGATCGCCGCCGGGGTGACGCCGGCGCCTGCCGGTCCGGCGGGCGCTTCGTTCAGCCGACCATCGTGTCGACAAGATCGAAATCCGGCAGGCCGAGCGAGCAGATCCGCTCGGCCTCCTCGGCGGGCATGCCGAACTGGAGCAGCAGGCCGAGGGCGACCCGATCCGCGGACTTGCCGTCGTCCCGGTCCGGTTGCGCGTGCAGCAGTGCGCCCAGCGCCAGCGCGGCGCCCGCCGTCATCGCCAGCGCGAGGTCCAGGTCCTCCACCTCGAATCGTCCGGCGTCCACCGCGGCACGGATGTCGTTGAGGGCGCGTGGAGCCAGGCCCCGGTTGGAGTGGGCCAGCTCAAGCCCGTGATTGAGGAGGACCTTGCTCAGCTCCTGGTGGCGGCGGTGCAGGCGGCCCGTCATGCGGAAGCTCTGCGCGTACGAGACCGCGGGATCGTCGACATCGGCCGTGAGACGGTCCATGAGGGAACCCCACCACTCCAGTGCCTCCTCGACCGCGACGCGGAAGAGCTCCTCCTTGCTGTCGAAGTGGTTGTAGAAGGAACCGACTCCTATGTCGGCGAGTTCGGTGATCTCCAGGATGGGGACGTCGGTCCGTCCCTCGGCCAGCATGCGCTGGGCCGCGCACACCAGTGCCTGTCGTGTCCGTGCCCGGCGCCGGTCGATGCGCCGGGGTGCGCTCTTCTCGGCCACGCTCTTGTCGGCCATCGCGTCCTCCATCCCACCCGTACGTGCTCTGTCTGCACTCTAGCCGCTGAGACTTGTTTCTTGAATATTTCTTCAGTTCTATTGACTGACGTCAGCTTCGTTAGTGAATATTTCTTCAGGAGGTGGTGACCATGGCTGTTCACCCCAGCGCCGGAGCCGGTACGCACGACGGCCATCACGGCACGCACAATGACCTGCACTCCGAGCGGGGCGCCCTGGCCGGGGAGCATCCGGGCCGGGCGGCGAACCCGGTGATCAAGGTTCACGACATCGCGTGGCTGGAGTTCTTCAAGCCCGACCTGGACCGGGCCGAGGCCTTCGGCCGGGCGTTCGGCTTCGTCACGTCATACCGTGACGGGCGCGAACTGCATCTGCGGGGGACACAGGCGGGGGCCCCGTGTGTGATTATCCGCAAGGGGCGCAGGTCGCGGTTCCTCGGCCCGGCCTTCCGCGCCGCCGACACCCGCGATCTGCTGCGGCTCGGCGACACCCTTGGTACCCGGGTGCAGGCCCTGCCCGAGACGCTGGGCGGTTCTGTCGTGGATCTGCTCGACCCCAACGGACTACGGGTCCGGGTCGTCGCCGACACGGATGAGCTCCCCGCCCTCTCGGCGCAGGAGCCGCTGCGCTTCAACTTCGGCGGCGAGCTCGACCGGATCAACGGCATCCAGCGGCCGCCCCGCGAGCCGGCGGGCGTCAGGCGCCTGGGGCATGTGGTTCTGCAGTCGACGACCTACATGGGGACGCTGAACTGGTACCTGGAGCACCTCGGCCTCATCGTCAGTGACTTCCTCTATTACGAGGGGCAGCGCGAACGCGGCCCGACCATGAGCTTCGTCCGCTGCGACCGGGGCGGCACCCTGACCGACCACCACACCCTGGCCCTGACCCTGGGGCCGTCCAACCGCTACGTCCACTCGGCCTACGAGGTGACCGACCTCGACGCACTGGCGGCCGGCGGCCAGTACCTGCTCGATCAGGGGTACTTCCGCTCCTGGGGCATCGGCCGGCACAACCAGGGCAGCCAGATCTTCGACTACTGGCGCGACCCCGACGGCTTCCTCGTCGAGCACTTCACCGACGGTGACATGTTCGACAGCACCCTGGAGCCCGGCTGGGCGCCGATGACGGCATCCCGCCTGGCGCAGTGGGGCCCTCCCGCCACCAAGGACTTCCTGGGCATCAGCCCCGGCCGGGAGTCCCTGCGCGAGCTGCGCTCGATGGTGACCGCTCTCCGTGAAGACAACGAGTTCGACCTGTCGCGCCTGCGCGGCCTGCTGAAAGTGGCTACCTCATGAGCATTTCCGTCCTGCGTACCAACGACGCATGGTGGGTGCGTACGCCCACCGGCGCGGCGAAGATCGAAACGAGTGCCGCCACCACCGGAGAGCTCCTCGCCGACCGTGCGGCGATCGCCAGGGCCGCGGCGAGCGAGGGGACGGTCCCTGTCGAGCGCCTCGGTCTCATCTCGCCCGTCACCGCGCCGTGCCGGGTCGTCGCTCAGATGACCAACTTCCGGTCGCACATCGCGGACGCCGGCATGAACCCCGACACCGTGCCGCTGACGTTCTTCCGCAAGACGTCGGGCTCGATCTCCGGACCGTTCGACGACGTCGTCAAGCCGGCCCACGTCCAGTTCCTCGACTACGAGGTCGAGATCGGCATCGTCTTCGGCCGGTCGATGCCGGTCGGCACGAGGATCATGGCGGAGAACATCGCGGACTACGTCGCGGGCCTGGTGGTCACGAACGACGTCAGCGCCCGCGACGTGCAGCTGCCCAAGACCCAGTTCTTCGAGGCCAAGTCCTATCCGACGTTCACCCCCGTCGGACCTGAACTCGTCCTTCTCGACGCCGACGAGCTCAAGCGGTTCACCGACCTCAGGCTTCGTCTCAAAGTCAACGGGGAGGTCCGTCAGGACGCGCTGGTCGCCGGGGACATGGTGTTCCAGCCGCTTGAGGCACTGCGGGCTCTCACCCGCTTCCAGCGCCTCGACGCAGGCGATCTGCTCCTCACCGGTACGCCCATCGGGACCGCACTCAGCGCTCCGCCGAAGGTGGTGCAGTTCATCGCCTCGCTCCTGCCCGCTCACCTGAAGTGGAAGACCTTCTTCAAGCGCCAGGCCGGCAACCCGCGCTACCTCCATGACGGTGACGTCATCGAGGCCGGAGTCGCCACCGACGACGGCGCCATCGACCTCGGAACCCAGCACACCGTCGTTCGGTTCACCTGAGCGGCAGCACCGAAGGAAACACCATGTCGACGACTGCACACACCGCACAGACCGCCCAGGGCGACCCGAAACCGCTGCGCCTGTCCCTGAGGGTCTGGGGCTGCTACATGATGACCGTCGGGGCACTGCTCTTCCTGGTGCCGAACCAGCTCATCGGTCTGTTCGGCTTCCCCGACATCGAGGACAACTGGATCCGTGTCTTCGGAGCCCTGATCCTCAACCTCGGCCTCGTCTACTTCCCGATGGCCCGTGACCTGCCCGCGGCCTTCGTGCGCTGGTGCATCTACTCGCGCTACCTCTTCTTCTGCTTCGCCACCGTCATCGTGATCGCGGACTGGCTGCCGGCCGGACTGCTGGTCTTCGGCGCCTGGGACGCGCTCAACGCGACGTGGGCCTGGTACGGCTACCGGAAGGCATCACTGTGACCGAGCTCTGGCCCGACCGTTACGACCGCCCCGAGGACCTGGCCGCGATCGAAGCGGTGCCTCTGGCCGCCCGGGGCGTGCCCGCCACGACGTACGACGTGCTGAGCCGCGCCGCCGACCTTTGGCCGGAGCGCACGGCCGTCGTCGTGTTGCCCGAGGCCGCCCGCTGGCGCGAGCCCGTCATGGTGACGTTCGCCGAGCTCCACGCCCAGGTCAACCGTGTCGCGAACCTCTTCTACGGCCTGGGAGTCCGGCGCGAGGACGCCGTCGCGCTCCTGTCCCCCAACTGCCAGGAGCTGATCGTAGCGACGCTGGCGGCCCAAGCCGCCGGTGTCGCGGCCCCCGTCAACGGCGCGCTGAACCCGGCCCACGTGCGGGAGCTGCTGCGGCTCTCGGGCGCCCGGGTTCTGGTGGCCGCCGGCCCCGAACTCGACGAGGCGCTGTGGGCGGCGGCCCTTGAGCTGGCGCGCGGCGGAGCGGTGCGTGCCCTGCTCGCCCTGCGGCCCACCGGAGCGGACGGCGCGGCACCGCCCCTGCCGTCCGTCGAGGGTGTCGTGGTCGGCTACGTGTCCGAAGCGGCGGCGCCGTTCCCCGGTGAGGAGTTCCTCGGGACAGCGCCCACCGCCGACGACATCGCGGCCGTCTTCCACACCGGTGGTACCACCGGACTGCCGAAACTCGCGGCGCACACCCACACCAACGAGGTCAGCGACGCCTGGATGATCGGCGCCAACACCGCGGCGGACGAGGACTCGGTCGTCTTCGCCGCGTTGCCGCTGTTCCACGTCAACGCCCTCGTGGTCACGCTCCTCTCACCGCTGCTGAAAGGACAGCAGGTGGTGTGGGCGGGCCCGCTGGGCTACCGCGACATCTCGCTGTTCAAAGACTTCTGGCGCATCGTCGAGCACTACCGCGTCGCCACGATGAGCGCCGTGCCGACCGTCTACGCGGCCCTGGCCACATGTCCGGTCGACGGAGCCGACATCAGCTCGATGCGCTTCGCGGTCGTCGGCGCCTCCGCGCTCCCGGAGGGCGTACGGAACAGCTTCGAGGCGGCGACCGGGATCCCGCTCCTCGAAGGGTACGGACTGACCGAGGCGACGTGCGCCAGCGTCCGCGGCTTCCTGGACGTGCGACGGCCCGGCTCGGTCGGGCAGCGGATGCCGTACCAGCACATCAAGATCGTCGACGTCGACGCCGTGTCGGGGTTCCTGCCCGCCGGGCTTCCGGCCGGCGAGGTGGGCACGGTCCTCATCAGTGGCCCCACCGTCTTTCCCGGCTACGTCCAGGGCCGTGACGAGCATGGGTACCACATCGACAGCCTGGGAAAGGTCGTCGACGGCTGGCTCGACACCGGCGACCTGGGCTACCTCGACAAGGAGGGCTTTCTCCACCTCACCGGGCGGGCGAAGGACCTCATCATCCGCGGGGGCCACAACATGGATCCCCGGGTGATCGAGGACGCCCTGCTCACGCACCCCGCGGTTACCGGAGCACAGGCGGTGGGCCAGCCGGACCGTCGGTCGGGTGAGGTGCCGGTGGCGTACGTGACCGTCGCCGACCGCGGTGTCACGGAGGACGAACTCCGCGCCTGGGCCGCCGCACACGTCAGCGAGGCGGCAGCCGCTCCCAAGGCGGTCCGCGTCCTGGACACCCTGCCCCTCACCGCCGTGGGCAAGCCGTACAAGCTTCCGCTCCGCGCCGATGCCACACGCCGTGTGCTGGCCGACGCCCTGCGGGACATCAACGACGTCGAGCAGGTCATCGCCGAGGCCGAATCCGGTTCGGTGACGGCCACGGTGACGCTGCGCGCCTCGGCGTCGGCCCTCACCACAGCCGAAGTGGAACGCAGGGTGGCCGATTACACCGTGCCCTGCCGCATCGTCACACAGCAGCCAGGAGACGCCTGACATGTCACTCACCATCCTCACCCTCGTCCTGGCCGTCTGGTTCGGACTGCTAGGCGCCACAAAGGTCGTGGCCATCCCTGCGATGGCCGAGCGAGCGGCTCATGTCGGGTTCAGCGTCGGCGCCTACCGGGTCATCGGTCTGCTCGAACTCACGGGTGTGATCGGCCTGTTCGTCGGATGGGCGGTCACTGGTGTCGGCGTCGCCGCCGCAGCGGGGTTCCTGCTGCTGCTCGCCGGTGCGGCCGTGGCGCACCTGCGTGCCGGGGACCGACTGCTCGGCGTGGCGCCGGCGGTTGTCTCGGCTGCCCTTGTGGCGGGCTACCTGGTCGTCCTCCTCTAGATCATCGTCGTAGAAGACAGTCGTACACCGTCGTACGAGAAATGGGCCGCAAGATGAGCAAGCAGGCACCCCCGAAACGGGGGCAGGCACCCGAAGCCGAGACGGTCGAGAGAACGTCGGTGCTGGTGGTCGGTGCGGGACCGGTCGGCCTGACGCTGGCCATGGAACTCGAACATCACGGCGTGGAGG
The DNA here is from genome assembly GCF_022698165.1 of Streptomyces cylindrosporus. Taxonomy (GTDB): domain Bacteria; phylum Actinomycetota; class Actinomycetes; order Streptomycetales; family Streptomycetaceae; genus Streptomyces; species Streptomyces cylindrosporus. The sequence continues at coordinate 214,174 of NZ_JALDAY010000002.1, read as the reverse complement.
CCCTGCTCGTGGAGAGGAACCTCTCCACGACTCGGCACCCGAAGATGGACGTCACCAACGGGCGCAGCATGGAGCTGTACCGGCGGCTCGGAGTCGCCGACGAGCTCCGCAAGATCGCCATCCCGGCCGATCAGCCCACCAGCGTGACGTGGGCGACGAGCGCGGTGGGGTGGAAGCTCGCCTCCTTCGACTATCCCAGTGTCGATGAGTTGCGCGAGACGATCCGTGAGCGCAACGACGGCACCCTCCCGCTGGAACCGTGGATGCGGGTATCCCAGGTCATCCTGGAGCCGGCGCTGAGGGACGTGCTGGAGGCCCGCTCGAAACATGTCAGGGTGCAGTACGGCTGGGGGCTGGAGAGCTTCGAGCAGGACGCCGAAGGGGTCACCGCCCACCTGGTGTCCGCGGACGGCAGCCGTCGGCGTACGGTCCGGGCGCAGTATCTCGCCGGATGCGACGGCGCCGGCAGCCGCACCCGCAGACAGCTCGGCATCGGCCTGGACGAGACCGATCTGCGCCGCATGCTCATCAAGGAACTCGGACTTCCGCGCACCGCGGCGATGCTGGCCCGCTCCTTCAGAGCGACGGGGGAGCGGCCGATGGACGGCCGCATCTACCTCGTGCATTTCACGACGCCCGAACCCGAGATCTTCCGGCGATTCGGAAACGTCTGGCACCTCCAGTCGCCGGAGGGCTGGACGGTGATCTCCCAGAACGACGGTGACACCTTTACCCTGCACGCCCCGCTCGGCGTGGGCATCGACGCCGACCGCATCGACCCCCGCGAGTTCGTCTACGAACGCATCGGGCGCCGCTTCGAGATGAACGTCCTGGTGGCCAACGCCTGGACACCGCGCCTCACCGTGGCCGACGCGTACGGCAGCGGCCGGGTATGGCTCGCCGGCGACGCCGTGCACCAGGTGCCCCCCACCGGGGGCTACGGAATGAACACCGGTGTCGGCGACGCGATCGGGCTCGGCTGGGCACTTGCCGCAGTGCTCCAGGGCTGGGGCACCCCCGGTCTGCTGCGCGCCTACGAACACGAGCGGCGAGGGGTGGCGCTGCGCAACCGCACAGCCGCCGCCCGGCACAGTGCCATACGGGGAGCGGTCAAGGCCGCGTACCGGACCGACGTCCACAGCGAACGCTGGGTCGGGGCCCGTGCCCGCATGCGGCTCGGGCGGGAGATCAGCGACCTGGGGAACCTGGAGAACGAGGCCCTCGGCATCGAACTCGGCTATCGCTACGACACCTCACCCGTCATGTGTCATGAGACCGCAAGCCGGCCCCCGCGCCAGACGATGGACGAGTACACCCCCAGCACCTGGCCGGGGGCCCGCCCACCGAGCGTTCTCCTCCAGGACGGACGGGCTCTGTTCGACCTCTTCCACCACCGTGGATTCACCCTGCTGCGGTTCGCCGACCAAGACGTCACCGCGCTCACCGGCGCCGCCGCCGAGCGGGGCGTGCCGCTGGAGGTCGTCGACGTGCGCGACGCACACGCGCGTGCGCTGTACGAGCGCGACCTCGTTCTCATCCGCCCTGACCAGCACGTCGCCTGGCGTGGAGACACCGCTCCGCTGGAGCCAGTGCGCGTCATGGACCGGATCCGGGGCGCCCACAACTGAGCCGCTCCGAGTAAAGCCACCCCGGACAGGGGGTGAGTGGGCGCCGGTGTATTGAGGGTGCGCCGGCGCCCACGGTTTCGGTCCATTTCGGCGTACGTGACTCATCGCCGAATAGATGATGCATCAACTTATGTGTGCGATGGGTGGTGCGTCATCCGTGATTCTCCATGGAGAGGTAGAACTGTCATGAGCGACAAGAAGATCATCGCGGTCGCGGGAGCGACAGGCGCGCAGGGCGGCGGTGTCGTGCGAGCGATTCTCGCTGATTCCCGCGCCGGGTTCGCCGTTCGCGCGCTCACCCGGAATCCGGACTCGCCCGCCGCCAGGGAACTCGCCCGGTTCGGGGCCGAGGTCGTGCGGGCGGACTTCCATGACGAGCCGACCGTGCACAGCGCGCTTAAGGGCGCCTACGGCGCCTTCCTCGTCACCAACTTCTGGGCGCACGGCTCAGCAGCCAAGGAATCGGAGGAGATCGACGTCCTGGTCCGGGCCGCCGACGGCGCGGGACTGCGGCACGTCGTCTGGTCGACGCTGGAGGACACCCGTGCACTCCTGCCGATCGACGATGACCGGATGCCTGTCCTGCAGGGCAAGTACAACGTGCCCCACTTCGATGCGAAGGGTGAGGGGGACGAACTGTTCAGGAAGGCCCACGTGCCCACCACCTTCCTGAGGACCACCTACTTCTTCCAAGGCTTCCTGCAGGGCCTCGGCCCAGTGCGCGCCGAGGACGGCGTGCTGACGCTGTCGCTGCCCCTTGAAGACGGGAAACTTCTCGCCGGTGTGGACGTGGCGGACATCGGTCGGACGGCCTACGCCATCCTGAAGGCCGGAGAACGGTACATCGGCAAGACGGTGAGTCTGGCCGGCGACCACCTGACCGGTGCGCAGTACGCGGAGAAGATGTCGGCTGCGCTCGGCGAGCCGGTGCGCTTCCAGCCTGTGCCGTACGACGTCTTCCGTGCCCTAGGCATCCCGGCAGGCGAAGAGATCGGCAACATGTTCCAGTTCTACGGCGACTTCGATCGGCAGTTCACCGGTGCCCGGGACCTGGATCAGTTGCGACAACTCAACCCTGAACTCAAGAACTTCGAGGCCTGGCTGGCCGGGAACGCCAGGAATCTCCTGGTGGGTTGAACGGGGGCGCCCTTCCGGTTGAGCGGCCACCAGCCCAGGGGGCTGTAGGTCCATGCGGAGTCTTGCACTCAACATTCGGGAAGGCGGCATCCATTGACTACGTCTGCGAACAGGTCGTAACCGGCGTGGTGATGTAGAGGGGAGTCGGGCCGGAGCGATTGCCGGCGAGCCGGCCGGACCTTCGTGCGTCGGCTCCTGTCTCTGCAGTGCGCCCGTGCCCGGCTGGGGCGTGGGCGGCGAACGGCACCTACTTGTCCAGGACTGCTCAGGGAGGTCCGGGCGACGGAGCCTGCTACGTGACAAAGGATCGGCGGTCACGCCAACTCCTCAGCAAGCGCCGTCGGGTTGGGTGTGCCGTACCTCTGGCGTGCTGTCAGCGTGGCTTGTCCGGCATGGATTTCACTCGCGCGTGGCAAGGGGCTGCACCAGGACGGGTGTGAAGTGTCTCGCCTTGTCAGAGTGCAGAAAACTGTCCATCCCTCTCAGGTATTCCAGAACACTGATGTTCTATGCGTCACATAGTTGACGCGAATTGAACACTGCTGTGCAATATGCCGCATCGCTCGGGACCGGGATGCGGTTCCGTGATCGCGCCCATGGCGCGAGGGCACTCACGACGCATTCCCGCTCACGATCGTCGGCGCTCGATATCCCAAGGAGGAACAACATGCCTGATGCCCCCGAAACCGTCGTGACCCAGGACCACGTCCCTGCCGAGCTTCCGGATGTTGTGGCGCGGCGTGGTCCGACGCGCCCGCGACCGGGCAGAGCGGCACGCGGCGTGCGGTGGTGCGGCGCAGCGGCCCTTCTGCTCGGTGCGATGTTCGTCAACCCCACGCCAGCCGCGGCGGACGACGCTCCCCGCTTCCACAACGACGCGTGTCACGACCTCCTGGCGTTCGTTCCCGTCGCGGCGGAGCGTGCGCGCCCGTACCTGCCGTCGCACTTCGAGCTGCTCGAGCCCGCGCCTGGGACGGCTCTGGCGATCGTGCGCTCGGCGCGATGCGAGCGGAAGGGGCCGGACGGGCAGACGGCGCCGACCGTCGAGGGCAACATGGCGTTGGCCATCGAGGATCCCGACGGCGGCCCCGCGGACCTGCCCGGGCTCGGTCTTGGGGACCCTCAGTCGATCGACCAGTACATGCTCTTCTGGGCACAGGACAACGAGGCCGCGGTCAACTGGCTCGGCATGACCCCCGGCGACGAAGCCGGACCGCTGACCGATGTCCTCTACACCCGGAACATGACCTGGTCGTTCAATCCTCTCCTCGGTCTCCTCGACCCGTCGTTCCGCTTCGAGGCCCGCTCGCCCGTCCTGTCGCCTTTCAGGATGCGGGCCGTGGCACAGAACATCCAGCCGGCGGGAACGAACCTGATCGGCACGGACATCTGGCTCGAGGACAAGCACGGCACCGTCAAAGTCGAGGCCACCTTCGAGGGCCTCCGGCCGGGAGCGGCCGTCGGGCGTATCGACGCCGCCCCCGGCAGCCAGATGGCCTCGATCCTCGGTTCGACGAGCGTTGCCGCGGCGATGGGTGAGTTCCATTGGACGGACAGCACCTATACGCGGCACAGCTGCGGCTGGCGCAAGACGGACGATCCGGTGCGCGAATGGACGGCCGACTGCGTAGCCCAGTAGCAGCCTGAACAGCGACAACACCTCGGCCGAGCAGGAGGACATGGGAGTCACCACGCGGTGTTGGACAAGGACTGCAACACCGCGTGCCTGATCCACCGTTGACCAGAGGGGGCTGCTCAGTGGGAGTAGTCGTAGAAGCCGCGACCGGCCTTTCTGCCCAGCAGGCCCGCGTCCACCATCCGCAGCAGCAGCGCGGGCGGAGAGTGAAGAGGTTCCTTGAACTCCTCGTACATCGAGTCTGCGATGGCCTTGAGAGTGTCGAGGCCGACCAGGTCTGCCAGGCGCAGCGGGCCCATGGGGTGGGCGCATCCCAGGATCATCCCGTCGTCGATGTCGTCAGCGGACGCGAAGCCGGATTCGAGCATGCGGATGGCTGAGAGCAGGTAGGGCACAAGCAGGGCGTTGACCACGAAGCCCGCCCGGTCCTGGGAACCGATGACCTGCTTGCCGAGCACGTCGGTGACGAAGTGCTCGATGCGTTCGCGTGTCCGATCGCTTGTCAGAAGAGAAGGCACCAGTTCCACGAGGCCCAGCACCGGGACCGGGTTGAAGAAGTGGACGCCGACGACCTGCTTCGGTCGCTCGGTTGCCATCCCCAACTTCATGATCGGTATGGACGACGTGTTAGAAGCGAGAATCGCGTCGCGGCGTGTAACCACTGCGTCGAGAACGGCGAATACCTCCGTCTTGACTCGTTCGTCCTCCGCCACTGCTTCGATCACCAGGTCGCGGTCGGCCAGATCCGCCAGATCCGTGGTGAAGCAGATCTGCTTCAGCGCTTGGTCGCGCTCCACCTCGTCGAGCTTGCCGCTGCGCAGGCCCCGGTCCAGGGAGGTGGCGATGCGCCGACGACCGGATTCGGCCGCTGCCTGTCCGGTCTCGGTGACCAGCACATCCAGGCCCGCACGGGCGCAGACCTCGGCGATGCCGCTCCCCATGAGGCCGGCGCCGACGACGCCCACGCGGCGGATGTCGTCGACCGTGGCGTCGACAGTGGGAGACATGGCCGGAGAGCCGGCCGTCGATGCAGCCATGACTGATTGCCTTCCTGGGGGTCGATGAGACGGCGAGGCCGAGCCCGGTTCCGGGCGCGTGCGCCGACCCGGGCGCCCGGAACCGGAGAGTGGGCCGTCTGCGGGGCCGCGGCCTGCAGAGCCGATGTTGATGAGTATCAACTTTAAATTGATGCTAGTCAACATCCAGTACGGCGAGGCACGCCTAGACTCGGCCTCTATGACCAACTCGACGCCGCGGATCGGCCGACCCCCTGCCGACCTGGCCCCGGCCACACTCGACGAGATCCTGGGCGCGGCCCTGCAGATGTTCGCGGACAAGGGGTACGACGGGGCGTCGGTCGCCGCACTGAACCGGCAACTGGGCGTGAGTCACAATCTGATCCACCAGCGCTTCGGCTCCAAGGAGAAACTCTGGTTCGCAGCCGTCGACCGGGCGTTCGGGGCCATCGCGGCCGAGTTGCGCTCAGAGCTGGAAGACACTTCTGGCGGGCCCTGGGAACAGTTCCGCCGCGTCATCGTGCGCTTCGTGCGGGTCAACGCCCGCCGGCCCGAGGTCCTGCGCCTGCTGACCGTCGAGGGTGTCGCGGAGACTCCCCGACTCCAGTATCTCTACGAGCGTCATGTGGACCCGCTGCTCGCTGCCACGACAGCTCCGATGCGCCGCCTGATGGGCGAGGGTGCCATCGCTCCTGTTTCCCTGCGCACCTTGTACTTCCTCATCGCCCACGGGGCCAGCGCCCCTTACGGCCTGATCGGATTGGCTCGCCGCATCGGCCCCGGAGATCCCCAGGACCCTCAGGCTGTGACCGACCATGCGAACCTCGTCGCCGACCTGATCCTCGACGGCTTGCGCAACCGCTGATCGGGCTTCTGTCGACCAGCGGGGCTGGTCTCCCCCGCATCGAGTCGTGTCCATCGTGAAGGACTGCAGGTCAAGTGGACTGGTATGTGCGGGTTGCGGTGTCTCGCCCACCCCTGATCTCGCCGCGGTGCGGGATCAGCAGCACCGCATGCCCCGCGGCCAACGCGTCCAGCTCGCTCCGGCGCCGACGGATCGTATGGAGACCCTCCTGCCAGGCACAGCAGCCCCTGAGAACCGACCCAACCAACCGGTCAGACGATCTTCACCATGGACACCGGCCGCCGACCAGCATGAGCGCACTGCAACCCGCGCACACCAGCCCATTTGACCTGCAGTCCTTCACCACACACGCGACTCGCTGAACGCAATTGTTCAACCGGACCTGAGAATGTTCCGTGAGAGCCCTTCTTGATCTGTTTGGGTAACGTCGTGCAGCGTGGCGACGGAACCAAGGAAGAGGATGCCGGTGAATGCGACGCGGAAGCGGATCAACGCCGCGGCGATGAGGCTCTTCGCCGAGCGGGGGACTACGGAACTGACCGTGAGCGAGCTGGCCACCGCGGCCGGTGTCGCCCGAGGGACGCTGTATCGCAACGTCGAATCCGTCGAGCAGCTCTTCGACCACGTCAGCGCCCAGCTCGCCCGCGACATCCACGACGCCAACGCCCGCGCCATGACGGCTCATGGCCAGACCGATCCGCCACTGAGACTGGCCACGGCCATTCGCATGCTTGTACGCCAGGCGCACTACGACGCCGCGATGGGTAGATTCCTCATCCGGTTCGGCCTGACCGACGAGTCGCTGCGCGAGGTACTGAGCGGTGCGCCGATGCATGACATCGAGGCAGGGATCGAGGCCGGCCGCTACCCCTTTGCCTCAGGCTTGAAGCTGAGCATCGCCTCGCTGATGACGGGCACTGTCGTCAGCGCGATGTGGATGGTCCTGGAGGGACACCAGGGCTGGCGGGAGGCCGGCGCCGGCGCTGCCGAACTCGTCCTGTGCGCCCTGGGCGTGCCTCATGAGGAAGCCCGGGCAATCGCCGAGGCTCAGCTGCCCGAACTGCCCGCGCTCTGAGTGGTCCGTCTTGTCGGGCCCGCCGCTCCTTGTCCGGCCCGGTCACAGGCTGAGCGTCCCGCAGCGGACCCGACCAGACGGTGGCGAAACCAGGTGCCTGATGGCCCTGCGACCGGCACTCCGAAGTCGCCGGGACTGCCAGCCATGCGCATCCGGCGACGAGGCGTAACGTCGTCAGGGTGGACTTCACAGCGGACAGTCTTGTGTCGCATGCCGCGGGTGAGCTCAGATCGCACATCATCGGTCTGATCCACGACGTGGAGCTGACGCTGCGGCGCGGGGTGCCCGAACTCTGGGACGCCCCGGAGATTGCCCGCATGACCTCGGACGCCGTCGCCGACCATATAGACGCTGTATTGGCCGGCCTCGAACGGGGTGTCGGGCCGGCTGGCATCGAGCCACCGGACATGGACCTCGGGCGCACACGTCTCCTGGCCCGCCACGGAGCGCCGGTGAGCGTGCTGCTCCGGGCCTTCCGGCTGGGAGAAGGCGTCGTACTCGACGGACTGCTACGCCAGATGCCCGGGTTCACAACCGACGCTGAGCTGATCAGCGCGGCGATGCGCGAGGCGCTCGCGATGATGACCAGCTACGTCGAATGCACGGCAGCGCAGGGTGTCGTCGCGTACCAGGAGGAACACGAGCGCCGAGTGCGCCGTCGGCTGGCGGCGGTGAGCGACGCCAGCATGCGCATCGGCACCACCCTCGACATCACTCGAACGGCTCAGGAACTAGCGAACCTCGCTACTGAGGACTTCTCGGACCTCATCACCGTCGACCTGCTGGACTCAGCGCTCCCCGAAGGTGATGTGCCGGTGCCGGATGCGGTCGTGCTGCGCCGGGTCGCTGAGCGGTCCGTGGTCGACCGCGACCCGAATCTGACGCCTGTGCGGCAGGAGACGTTCACCTACGAGGAGGGATCGCCTCAGGCGAGTGCCCTGGCCACCGGCCAATCCGCTCGCCATCACCTCGACGCTGGTCCACCGCTGCACGAGGACGTCGGCTGCAGCACCGATATGCACCCCGTCCATTCGATGCTGATCGTCCCTCTGTGCGCGCGGGGATCCATCCTGGGCGTCGCGCAGTTCTCGCGTCACTGCAATCCCGATCCCTTCGACGAGGACGACCTCCTGCTCGCCCATGAGGTCGTAGCCAGGGCCGCCGTGGCCGTGGACAACGCCAGCCGCTACACGAGTGCGCGAGCCACGTCACTTGCCCTGCAGCGGAGTCTGCTGCCGCAGCAGGCGCCAGAGCAGTCCGCCGTAGAAGTCGCCTGTCGCTATCTGCCAGCCGAGGCGCGGGTCGGGGTGGGCGGCGACTGGTTCGACGTCATCCCGCTCTCCGGAGCACGCGTCGCGCTGGTCGTCGGAGATGTGGTCGGCCACGGGATCCACGCCGCCGCCACCATGGGCCGACTCCGAACGGCGGTGCGTACGTTGGCCGACATCGACCTGCCGCCCGACGAACTGCTCACACACCTGGACGACGTCGTGCTCCGTCTCGCGGCCGACGCATCCATGAGCTTCGGCGAAGGAGCTGCCGGGGACATCGGTGCCACCTGCCTGTACGCGGTGTACGACCCGGTCTTGAGGAGCTGTTCCATGGCGCGCGCGGGGCATGTGCAGCCTGCGATGGTCAGTCGGGACGGCACCGTCGAGATCCTCGACCTGCCACCGGGCCCTCCGTTGGGGCTGGGGGGCCTGCCGTTCGAGGCGATGGAACTCGACCTGCCCGAAGAGAGTCTTCTGGCCCTCTACACCGATGGACTGATCGAGGCCCGCGATCGTGATGTCGACGAGGGGCTCAGGCTGTTGCGCAACACGCTGGCCCAGCCCAACGCCTCGCTTGAAGCCACGTGCGACATGCTGCTCGATGCGCTGCTGCCTGTCGGCCCGGGCGACGATGTAGCCCTTCTTCTGGCCCGTACCCACGCGCTAGGTGGCGATCAGGTCGCCACCTGGGATCTGGACCCCGACCCCTCGGTGGTGTCGTGGGCTCGCTCACGCGTGTCTGGGCAGCTTACCGTTTGGGGGAGGGAGGAACTCGACTTCACCGCCGCGTTGGTGGTCAGCGAACTGGTCACCAATGCGATCCGCTACGGTCGACCCCCCATCCGGTTGCGCCTGATCCATGACGGCACGCTCACCTGTGAAGTCTCCGACGCCGGCAGCACCACCCCGCATCTGCGCCGGGCCCGAGTCTTCGATGAGGGTGGTCGCGGACTCCTCCTCGTTGCCCAGTTCGCCCAGCGGTGGGGCACGCGGCACGCCCGCGGGGGCAAAACCGTCTGGGCCGAGCTGAACGAGACGTCCGGCTTCTCGGCGTGGAATTTTGCCGAGCTCCTGGATCCGGACGTCGATACGGCCCAGCGCTGAGGTGTCCCGCCTCCAAGCGCATCTAGTTGATGCATCAACAGGTCTGGCCTAAGGTGTCCTGTTGTATCCGGTTTCTCGATGTGCCCTGGGTTCATGCCGTCGAGTTCTGGCCCGGCTCCGGAGGCGCGGTGCGACCTGTCCTGCCCTGACTGTGACGGCCGCGTCTCCGGTCCCCACGCCGTGATCCGGTATTGCTCAGGGTGAGGGGCATCGTACAGTCGGTTGACACATCAACCCGCTATCGGTGATGCTCCTACTGCTCACCCGGCCCTGCACCCACGGCGGCTCAAGCGTAGGCACGCTGTAGGGGAGGGCTTGTTTCGGCCTGCGGATCTGTACCCAGGCCTGTGTCCGCATTCACCGCCGCACCCGATGCACCACACAATGTGCCGGGTGACGGCGGATGCGAATGGCTCGTCCCTTACCCGATGACGAACTGCGCGTATGCGGGCGCGCTCCGTATGTGCCCGTCCCCGCACTGCTCAGAGGCTTCCGTGCATCCTTCTGTCAAGCCGGTACCTTCCGGTCCCCAACCGGCATCCCACAGCCCGCGTGATGTTCCGCTGCCGCCAGGCGCTGAACATCTCCGAGAAGCCATGCGCCGTGTTCAGCGCACGTTGCTCGTGGTCAACGTGGTTCCTCTCGTCGTCGGCAGTCTGCTCTCCTCGTTCACCGACATTCCAGCGATCTTCCTGTATCGCCGTCTTACCCTGGGCATGGTGTGGGGACTCCTGCAGATATGCCTCTTTGTCATCACCGCTTGGCTGTTCGAGCTGCGTTCCCAACGGTTGTGTGATCCCGTCGAGGTGTCCCTGAACTCCGATCTCTCGCAGGTGAAGTGGTGACACTCGATTTCCTGAGCGCGGGCGTATTCGACCAGGTCGGGTCGGATGCCAGGCGACCGGTGATCATGGCCTTCATGGTCTTCGTCGGTGCGACTCTCCTGTGGCTCCTCATGCTTGCAGCGGTGGAGGAGGACACTCCGGAAAAGCTCTTCGTCGCCAACCGCTCGCTGTCTCCGGTGTTTAACGGGTTCGCTATGGCGGGCGAGCACATTTCGGTTCTAACCCTGTTGGGAGCTTCCGGGGTTGTTGCTCTTTTCGGCTATGACGGAGTCACCTTTGCCGTCGATGGCTTGCTGACACTCGGCGTGATGCTGATCCTGGCCCAAAGGATACGCAATAGCGGTCGCTATACTCTCGGTGACATTTTCGCCCTGCGTGCATCAGGGGTGCGACCTCGGATTGCCGCAAACTTGGTGACGTTGGTCATCACGATTCCGGTGCTCTTGGTCCAGCTGCGAGCCGCCGGTGTCAGCGTCGCCTTCCTGATAGGGCTGCCGAGCGCTGAGGCCCAGGTGCTCTGTACGGTGCTGATGGGAGGTCTCGTCACCTGTCTCGCCGTGGTCGGTGGCCTCCGGGGTACGAGCTTCATTCACGTGGTGAAAGTGCCCGTCACCTTGGCGGCCCTTGCGGCGGTAGTGTTCCTGACTCTTGGCGAGTTCTCCTGGGATCCCGGACGCTTCCTTTCCGCTGCGATCGAGCGGAGTGTCGCACCGGACGATTATCTTGCCCCCGGGCTCTGGCCGTACACCGAGGCCTTCGGACCGTTGAACACCCTCGGCAACCACATAGTAGTGATTCTCGGGGCGGCCGTGCTGCCTCAGATGATCCTGCGTGTCAACGCCTCGCAGACCGGACGCGCGGCGAGACGTTCCATGAGCATCGCTGTAGGACTCGTCGGTGCCTTCGTCATATTGCTGATCGCTGCCGGGTTTGCGGCTTCCGCCGTGGTAGGGGGTAAGAGCCTCTATGCGGTCGACGTCTCCGGGCAGTCTTCCTTCATCTCGTTGGCTGCCGGTGTGCTCGATGACGGTTCGGCGGCGCGTGTTGCCCTCATCACCGTCGTGGCCTGTGTCGTGTTCCTCGCTGTCCTCACCACAGTGGCCAGTGCGACCTTCGCTGCCGCTGTCTCGCTGACGCATGACGCTTCTGCGCGAGGGGTCACGCGACAAAAGGGAGAACATTTCGGGACTCGCGGAAGGGAAGTGCGCAGAGTGCGCCGGACAGCTGTGTTCGTGGGTATCTCGGGTCTTTCTTTGTCAGCCGTTACTCATCGGTACCCGATGGAGTTCCTGGCCACTTTTTCACTGAGTGTTGCCGCGTCATGTATTTTCCCGGCACTGATCTACTCGTTCTTCTGGCGTCGTTTCAATCAGCGAGGGATGTTGTGGTCGGTATACGGCGGCCTCGCAATCTGTCTCATTCTCACAGCTTTCTCGCCAACTATTTCCGGCACCGCCTTCGCGTTGTGGCCGGACGTACATTTCGATTGGTACCCGCTTCAGAGTCCGGGAATTGTTTCCGTGCCAGCGGCGTTTGTCCTCGGTTGGCTCGGTAGTGTCACGCCACCGGAAAATCCAGAATGTGACTTCCGGAACATCGAATACAAGAGCCTGACAGGCAAGGAACTGACCCCATGAGGAACGGGCAGATGTTCCGGCGCTGAACCGGCGTTGTCTCGTTGGCTGCAGGTGCGCTTACGAAGTGCTACCTGGATGCGCCCGGCCAGACGTCTTCGACATGGAAGCGGGGCGAACACGGGCGCTCGCCCCGCCCTGATCATGCTGGTGGCGTCACGCACATGGGCAGTCGGAAGTGCAACGGGGGCAGTGTGCGTGGTCGGAAGTGTCCTTGTGGGCCGTGTCCGGTTCGACGATCTTTCGCACATTCCCTGTGCGTGTTGCGCGGACTGCCCAGACGAACGCGTAGACAACAGCGAGCCCCGCGAGAAGCCGGGTGGTGTCGGGCATGCCGATGGTCGTGGCCAAAGGCGCCACCGCGAGAGACGACACACCTTGGAAAGCGGACGAGAGGCCGAAGACGAGGACCATCACACGGCCGCGTATGTGGTCGGGTGTCGCGAGCTGGAGGCCGTTGACAGCGAGGATCGCGCACGCGCCCACTCCGATGTGGCCGACCAGTGCTGCGGCCGTGCCGGGGCCAAGGGCGGTGACCTGGGCCAAGCCAAGATAGCCGACCCCGAAGAGGGCGAGGCCGGCTCCGGCTGCGCGCAGTCTCCGACGCATCGACCCGGCGGCGAGCCGCCGGCCGAGAAAGGGACCGAGTACGGCGCCGAACCCCTGTGCCAGATACAGGGCCCCAACACCGGCGTCGCCGACATGAAAGCGGTCGAGCGCGTACACAGGTAACAGACCAACCATGCTGTAGCAGAGGCGTAGCCCCACAGTCAGCCACAGAAATGCGGATACCACGGGGGTGGACCGCACAAAGGTCCAGAGTTCGGCCGTATCCGCCCGCATCCGGATCCGACGAGTCGTGACCGCCTTGGAGAGCGGCTGTCTGATCCTCGCTATGAGGAGCGCGGAGACCGCGAAGGACACACCGTCGATGACGAGAGTTGCCGAGGCACCCCATGCCGCTGAGACCACGCCGCCCAGGCCGGCTCCCACCAACAGGCCCGCCGAGTACAGGCTTCCGAGGGCCGTTTGTGCCAGTGGCAGTTCGCCGGAGGTGGCGAGATTCGGCAGTGCGGCCTCGGGGATGGGGCCCGCAGCGGCGGCGGCGACGGACAGCCCTGCAAGGCAGCCAAGGGCCAGTGGAACGGACTGGGTGTGAAAGGCGACCAGCAGGCCGGCGACTGGAATGATCGCGCCCAGGTCACACACGATGCGCAGGCTTTGCCGGTCGAACCTGTCGGTGAGCGGGCCGATCAGCGGCAGCAGTACGACCCCGGGTAGCGAGTTGACGGCGAACAACAGTGCTGTCCAGCCTGCCGAGCCCGTATGGCGATAGATGAAGGTGCTGAGGGCGACGAAAGTGAACCAGTCACCGATCAGACTGAGGGCGGAAGCGCAGAAGAGGCGTCGGAAGTCGCCGTTGTCGCGCAGGAGCGCGACGAGACTTGTGTGAGGGCGCCGTCGGGTGAAGAGCACCAGTGACTCCAGCAGTGTGACGTCCCGGACGATGACCGGGACGAACGACGGAATGACGTCGTGAAGGTCCGTGGCCTGCGGACGACGACGGACCGATCGCTGGTCAGTCACAGAGGTGATGCATGACAGGCATCGTACGGGTGATGCCGCCGTGCTTGGTCGGAGACGGCCAGAATGCGCTTCGGAGGTAAGGAGGGCTGCCGGTACTGGCCTGGCGAATCGAAACGGACATGACCGCTGCCGCAGCCTGACTGTTGATCAAGGGCTTTGAGGCACGAGGCTGAATGCCCTACGGCCGCCGATCGAGGCGGATGACTCGTCAACCGCTTTACACTTTGGCCTCATGAACGACGCGGCAGTGCCATGGTTGACGCCGGATGAGCAGCACGCGTGGCGGAGCTTCGTCCGGCTGAACGAGAGGCTCGAGGGCCGGCTTGCGCGCCGGCTGCAGACGGAGTCGAAGCTGTCGGCCGCGGACTATGCCGTGCTGGTCAATCTCACGGATGTGGGGGATGGGCGGCAGCGCTATCAGGATCTGGCGCGTGAATTGGAGTGGGAGAAGAGCCGGATGTCCCACCACATCGCCCGGATGGCCGGACGGGGGCTGGTGGTGCGGGAGGACTGCCCGGACGATGGACGTGGGGCCTACGTGGTGATCACTGCTGCAGGGCAGGCCGCGATCGAGACTGCGGCACCGCGACATGTCACGGCGGTGCGCGAGCTGTTCCTCGACCACGTCACGCCCGCCGAGCTGCGGTTGCTGGCAGAGATGTCGGAGAGAATCGTCCAGAGGATGGACGAGGACCCGCGTTGATCCGGTCGATTCCAGGAGTGTGTAAGTAGGGCTGTCCAGGTCACGGAGACTCGTGGCCTAGAGGTCGATGGGCGGCGTGTGGTTCTTCAGGGACTGTGGCGGAGTCAGTCGACTGGGGCCATCCAGTGGGGCGATGGCGTCCATGAGTAGGTCCAGGTAGCGGCGCCAGCCGTCCGACCCGGGTTCGAAGGACGGGAAGGTCCCCACCAGCATCAGCACGATCCGAGGTACGTCGTCGGCGACGAGGTCCGCTCGAACCACTCCGCTGAGCTGACCGCGCTCGATCATCTGACTCGCCGGTTCGAAGAATCGCTGCGCGACGTCCAGGGTCATCGCGCCGATATTGGAGGCGGCGGCGAGCGTGCCGCGTTCCTCCGCGGCAGCGGACACCCCTGCCTCAAGAGCGAGCCGGATGGCCCTGCGCGTGTCCGGCTCGTGCCGTATCGCTTCCAGCACAGGGTTCAGCCGGGCGCTGAGGCGCTGCTCCAGAACGGACTTGACCAGATCCTCGCGGCGCGGGAAGCGGCGGTAGACGGTGGCGATCCCAACGCCCGCCTCGGCGGCGATCTCGTCCATGGGTACGTCGTAGCCGCCCCGGACGAACACGGCGTGCGCCGCGTCGATGATGCGTTGGACGTTTCTGGCCGCGTCGGCTCGCAGGGGCCGGATCTGAGTGGACACGCCTCACTCTATCAAGCGATATGCCTCTATCATTTTGACCTCATCTAACTGATAGCATCCACTCAGTTATTGGCTTGTGTGCAGGTGGGACGTGTCATCGCTCCGCTGCGGTCGTGTCCACAACCGTGCTCTGCTCCTTCACGGCCTCACGCGTTCGGCCCGCACCCGGCTGCTTCTCCACGAACACCAAGGGGTTGATGAGATGTCGCACCGCCTGTCACGACGTCGGCTACTGAAGACCGGACTCGGAGCCGGTCTGGCCGGCAGCCTGGGGCTGGCGTACCCGTACTTCTCGCAGGCGTCGGACAGCGCGGATCCGCGCACCTTCCCGTCCCCTTACCTGGAGCCCTACGTCGACGAACTGCCCGTGCCGCCGGTGGTCCGCGGCGACCGCACCCTGGCGGTCGCCGGCGCGCGTCACCGGTTCCACCGGGACCTCAACCCCGCACCCACGTGGGGTTATGGCGGTCAGGCGTATCTCGGCCCGACCGTCGACGCACATGCCCATGAATCCCTGGAGCTGACGTTCGAGAACCAGTTGGGCATGCACCTGTTCGCGAAGGACATCGACACCTCACTGCACGGCGCCACCGAGGCAGCCCGCACCATGCCGCCGGTATCGGTGCACCTGCACGGGGCCGTGGCGCCGCCGGACATGGACGGGCATCCCGAGGACGTCTTCGTGCCCGGCGGCTCGCGTCGCCATCGCTATGACAACCCCCAGGAGGCTGCCCACCTTTGGTACCACGATCACGCGGAGGGACTCACCCGCCTCAACGTGTTCGGCGGGCTCGCCGGGATGTACCTGCTGCGGGACGGCTTCGACACCGGCGGGGTGGACAACGCCTGGGGGTTGCCGAGCGGTGAGTTCGAGATGCCGCTGGTCCTTCAGGACCGTCGGTTCCATGAGGACGGGTCGCTCAACTTCCGCACCCTGACCAGCATCCCCGAGGGCAAGTGGGACCCGGGGCAGATCGGCGACCTCATGACGGTGAACGGGGTCGTCTCCCCGTATTACCGCGTCGCCAAGGGCCTGTACCGGTTCCGGGTGGTCAACGGTTCGAACTACCGCAGCTACCACTTGTTCTTCAGCAACCGCATGGCGTTCTGGGTGGTCGGCAACGACGGCGGCGTGCTCGACACCTCGGTGCTCACCACGTCCGTGCGGCTCACTCCTGGCGAACGCATCGACCTGGTTGTCGACTTCTCCCGGCTGTCCAAGGGGGAGCGGGTCGAGCTCACCAACGACCAGGAGGAAGTGCCGATCATCAAGCTCGTCAGCGGCGCCGAACCCCTCCCGCATCTCGTACGGTTCATCGGTACCGGCGTCACCGGGCACACGGCGACCCCGCCGGCCCGTTTGCGCGGCGGAGCCGGACGTCCGCCTCTGCTGCCGCGCCCGGAGACTCCCGTCCGGACGCGTGTCGTCGCACTGACCCAGGACGGTGACCTGAAGCGCTGGCCGCCGGTGGGCATGTCGCTGAACAACCTGTCCTTCACCGACGAGGACATCGAGATGCCCCGGCAGGGCACCACGGAGCTGTGGGAGATCGTCAACGCCACGGTGGAGGAACACCCGGTGCACCTGCACTTGGTGAACATGCGGATTTTGAACCGCCAGGAGTTCAGGCTGGGTGCTTACCTGCTGGCCAATCCGCGACCGCCGAAGGGCACGCGGTGGGCGCCCTCACCCGCACGGTTCCTCAAGGGTGAGCCGGAGCCGCCCGCGGCGTGGGAGGCCGGGGCGAAGGACACCGTTGCCTGCCCGGAGGGCATGGTGACGCGCGTGCTGGTCCGGTTCCCCTCGGCGGACGAGCTCGGCTTCGACCCGGATGCAACATGGGAGGCCGCAGGGGGCGGACACTCGATGGAGGGGATGGAGGCGGACCAGCAGAGCCATACGTTGCAGGGCTATGTGTGGCACTGCCACATCCTCGATCACGAGGACGACTGCATGATGGCGCGTTATCGCCTGGTTGAATCCTGACCTTGGGTTTCGTACCGCGAGAGCGGCCACACGACGCCTTTCGCCGTCGCCGACTCGCGGCACCTTCCGGGTGCGGGACACTCCGGCAGGGGCCGACGAGGCCTCTTTGGCGCGCCTCCGAGCCCTGTGTCTTGCCGGCGTAAGGGCCGCTGCCAGGTTCAGCGGTCCTGGCTGAAGGGGTGGCTGAAACCCTGGGCGGAGATGAGCGCGGCAGCCTCCGTGAGATCCGTGGCGAAGCGTTCGACGGCCTCGTAGGAGAAGCGATTGCTGGGCCCGCTCACGGAGAGAGAAGCAATGACCCTGCCTGAGCGGTTGGTCACCGGGACGGCGACGGCAGTCAGCCCCTCGTCGAACTCGCTGCTGCTGACGGCATAGCCGCGGTCCGCCGCCTCCTGCGCCCAGCTGAGTAGCTGTGGCGCGTATGTCTCGCCATGGGGGGAGGCGGCGGCAATGCGGCGTGCCTGCGTTTCGGAGGCGTCGCGAAGAAGAATCTTGGAGGATGCGCCAGCCCACAGTGGCTGTTCGTCGCCGACGTCGACGACGTGACGCAGCGGGAGCGGGCTCTCCTCGTGTGCGACACAGACGCGGCGCACGTCACGGGCGACGAAGACGTTGACCGTTTCCCCCGACCTGTCTGCGAGGTCGCGCATGACCTTGCGGGTTTCTTGCGGCACTTCCCACTGGCTGCGGGCGAGGTAGGCCCAGCGCCACAGGCCGGGGCCGACGGTGTAACCCAGCGGGTGGGATGACAGCAGGCCGGTCTCCTCAAGGGTCTGGACCAGGCGTAGTGCGGTCGTCTTGGCCAGTCCGGTGGTGTCGGTGATCTGGCGCAGAGTGATGACAGGACGGTCCTCGCTCAGCAGACCCAGAATGTCCACAGCGCGCCGTACGCTGCGCACGCCCGTGCCGTTCGGTTCCTTGACCGCCTCGGCCGCTGTGTCCCTGTCATCCACGTAGGTCCCTCCCCGCACTGGTCATCGATGGACGGCCCCTGGTGCGGGGCGCGCTCAGCCATGACGGTAGTCCACCAGGCGGATCTCTGGAACCGTAAAGACTGAGAAATCTTGTCGTAACCCTTGAAGCCGGAAACGGCGAACCGTATGTTTCCGCTACTTGGTCCAATCGTTCCGCTGAGTGGACCGCACCTTTGGGTCGCCGCCCCATACCGTCGGCGATGGCCCGGTTTGCCGGTACGGCCGCTCCACACCCGCCGAGCGCCCGCCTTTGCCGGTATCCGTCCCCACCGTAGCCATTCGTGTCCCGAACCTCATTTGCCGCGCCCCGCTCGTGCGGCTCGGTCGGGCGCGAGAGGCGCAGCCTCCAAGGGAGTATCTGATGAGCAAGGAGCGACAGCAGGTCGCGGCCGCCGGGTCCACGAACCCCGGTGTGGCGAGAAGGGCGGCGATCGCGAGCTTCATGGGAGCGGTTGTCGACTGGTACGACTTCTTCCTCTACGGCATCGTCGCCGGCCTTCTGTTCGGCGATCTCTTTTTCCCCGACGCCTCGCCGGCCGTCGGGACGCTGGCCGCGTGGGCCACGTTCGGGGTTGGATTTCTCTTCCGGCCGCTGGGCGGGATCGTCTTCGGTCACTTCGGAGACCGGCTGGGCCGCAAACGGATGCTGGTCCTCACCATGTTGATCATGGGTGTGGCCAGCACGTTGATAGGCGTACTGCCGACCTATGCGCAGGCCGGGGTCTGGGCCCCCGTGCTGCTGGTCGTGCTGCGGGCCGCTCAGGGCTTCGCGGTCGGCGGAGAGTGGGGCGGTGCCGCGCTGATGGCGGTGGAAAACGCACCCGCCAAGTGGCGCTCCCTCTTCAGCAGCGGCGTCCAGGTGGGTGCCTCGGTCGGTCTGCTCCTCGCCACACTCGTTACCAAGATCATGTCGGGTGCCACCACCGACGCGGCCTTCCGCTCCTGGGGCTGGCGCGTTCCCTTCCTGGTCAGCGCGGTCCTGGTGATCGTCGGCCTGGTCGTGCGGGCCAAGGTCGAGGAGTCCGAGGTCTTCACCAAGAAGGTCGCCTCGATGAGTGAGGAGACCAAGCCCCGCGTCCCCCTGATCGCCGCAGTGAAGTCGAACCCCAAAGGCTTCTTCGCCATCATCGGGCTGCGTTTCGTGGAACTGTTCACCTTCTACGGGGTGACAACCTTCGGCCTCGCCTACGGCACGGACGAACTGGGCCTGAACCGCGACAGCTTGCTCAACGTCAACCTGGCTGTGGGCGGCCTCGCCGTCCTGACCATCCCGGCTTTCGCCTACCTCGCCGACCGTTTCGGCCGTCGCAAGGTGTACTGCTGGGGTGCTCTGGCGGGTGTGGTGAGTGCGGTGCCGTACTTCTGGGCCATGGAGTCGGGTTCGCTGGTACTGATCGTCGCCTGTGCCGTGCTGCTGGTGAACGTCGCCCACGACATGGCGGTCTCCGTTCAGCAGTCCCTGTTCACCGACATGTTCGGTCCCGAGTACCGCTACAGCGGCGCCGGCGTCGGCTACCAGTTGGCGAGCGCGGTCGGCGGTGGATTCACACCGTTCATCGCCAGCTCGTTGGTGATCTGGGCCGACGGCAGTTGGAGCCTGGTCGCCGCCTACATCGCTCTTGGCTGCGCCGTCTCCTTCCTCGTCGCGCTGCGGATGCGCGGCGACGACGCCGTGGCAGGCTCCCTGGAGTCCACGCAGGCGCGTGCCACCGCAAGGGAAGGTGCGACCGCCTGAGCTCTGCGCTCCGGTCCAGGTGCCGCCGACATCTGCTCGTCGGTGGCACCTCGGCTTGTTGGGGGTGAGCCCCGCGCTCTTTGCTCACCATATAGTGGATCAATTGTTCCATCTAGTGGACCACTTGGAGTTCCGGTGAAAGCTGCTGTCCTCACGGCACCTGGCCGCATCGAAACCGTCGACGACTGCGCGGAGCCCGTCTGCGGTCCGCGCGATGTGATCGTGCAGATGGAAGGCGTCGGGCTGTGCGGCTCGGACCTCGATGTCTTTCACGGCGAGCGGCTCACACCCACCGTTCCATGGATCGTCGGCCACGAGGGTTTCGGGCGGATTGCCGCGGTCGGCAGCGATGTGCGGGACCGTCAGGTGGGCCGACGTGTGGTCGTTGAACCCAATTACGTCTGCCTGAAGTGCGCCGACTGCCTCAGCGGGCTGACGTCGGCCTGTCCGCACCGTGCCATCGTCGGTCTGAACGTCCCGGGCGTCCTGGCCGAACAGGTAGCCCTCCCCGCGCACTTCGCCCACGAGGTCCCCGACGGTCCGACCGTCGAGGACCTGGCGAGCACGGAGCCCTACACGGTGGCCCGTGCCGCCGTGCGGCGCAGCGGCGTCACCACCGCGGATCACTGCCTGGTCGTCGGTGCCGGGGCCCAGGGGCTGTTGGTGTGTTCGATCCTGTCCCGCCTCGGCATCGAACCGGTCGTCACCGAGCCTCACGCGCAAAGGCTCGCTCGCGCCCAACAGGTGGGGGCGGTCCCTGACGATGGTCGCACCGGGTTCACGTACGTCTTCGAAACCTCCGGCCATGCACCCGCTCTCCACCTTGCCGCGGAGCGAGCCGCGCCGGGCGCCACCGTTGTCCTGATCGGTCTCAATTCCCACACACTGCCGCTCACCACGGACGACGTGGTTCGCCGTCAACTGGTGATTCGCGGGTCGATGATCTACGACCATCCCGGCGACTTCACCAGCGCGATCCACGAGCTGTCCGAGGCTCGGCCCGGCGCGATCATCGAGGCCCGCTTCCCGCTGGAGCAGGCCCAACAGGCCTTCGCCGGCGCGGCCGAACGTGCAGGGAAGACCTGGATCAGTATCGGAAGCCACGAGTAGGCGTCGGTCCACGGCGAGGGTAGGCCCCATCGGCTCTCTCACTTGGAAGCGGGCAGTTGCTGCGCACGCAGACCTCGATGGTGCCGAGATCTTGGAGCATGTCCTCGCCGCAAGCCCGCTCCCGCCGGAGGAGAACCGCTGCGACACCGCTGACCTTGCACGGACCGTCGACCTGAACCAGCCGATGTGGAGAGATGTCGGGGGCTGTCTGAGGACGGGTTCCTGCCAAGGGTCGAGAGACCCGGTCTCGAGGGCTCACTCCCTGCGGACGCGGGCGGCCAGAAGCGCGATGTCGTCCTCGGCGGGTCCTCGGTGAGTTGGGCGAGGACCGAGTCGAGGATCGTGTCCAGGTCGTCCTGTGGGCTGAGGTGGAGCCGGGTCGGACGGTGGAGCGAGGTGTCGATGTCCTCGCAGCGCGCTCGACGAGGCCGTCGGTGTAGAAGATCAGCGTGCCCCCGGCTACATCGGGGTGTGTCACGGTGGTGTACTCGCCGAGCTTGGTGCCAAGCGGTGGGCCGGCCGGGATGTGGATGAACTCGCTCCTGCCCTCAGAGGTAGAGCAGCTCGGAGTCGAGCGCGGCGATCGCGGCGGCACCGCCGACGATGCCCCGCAGGATCCGGTACTCGCGGTCCAGCCGTGACGAGGCCACCGCACCCGCCGCTGCGAGCAGGGCGTCGACATCCGTGGACAGCAGCAGTTCGGGACCCTGTGCTTGTGATCCCACGGCACCTCCTTGTCGTCACCCCTCTTACCGACCGTGACCGGCCGTTCCATGATCGGAGCTCCTCATCAATCTGCACGTCGAACCCGGTCCTGGCAGTCCCGGTCGATGCCCCGGCCTCGCTAGCGGCGTTCGCCTTCGGAGGTGGCTGGACTGTTCGCGTACTGGCCCCCACCGGCTGACCTGCTACGGTGAGACCATATTTTTCAATGGTTGAAAAATTATCTGAGGGTTTGCTGAGAAGTCAACGGAAATGTTGACGATCTGCGTGAAGCGTCAT
This sequence comes from Streptomyces cylindrosporus, assembly GCF_022698165.1. Taxonomy (GTDB): domain Bacteria; phylum Actinomycetota; class Actinomycetes; order Streptomycetales; family Streptomycetaceae; genus Streptomyces; species Streptomyces cylindrosporus. The sequence goes on along the minus strand of NZ_JALDAY010000002.1, from coordinate 192,184 downwards.
TAGGTTCACAAATGCCAACAAACCGGCGACCGTCAACCGCCTCATGAGGAGAGAGACCGTGAAGCACCGGGCAATCAAGCGAAGGAACGTCGTCATCGGGATCGGCGCGACCGCGGGTGTCGCGGCGATCGGCGGCGTCGCGCTGACGGCGCAGGCGTCGGGGGAGAAGAAGGACTCCGCGGCGTCGTCTTCCGACGCCTTGGTCTTCGACAAGGACGACTACACGGAACTGACGGAGACGCTCGCGGACGCGGCCGGCACCGACTACTCGGTGACCTACCACTTCTACAAGGCCCGCGACTACGTCACCAACCCGAGCGACGACACCCACCAGAGTCTCGTCGTCAGCGTGCCCGTCAAGATCGACGGCAAGACCGTCGACGCATCCAGGGCACCGATCGTTTTGGCCAACGCGGTGGGCGCCTACATGCCGTCGACCGTCGCGACCGCCACGGGTGTCGGCCAGGCCGCGCTGGAGATGGGCTCAATGACTGGCGGCACCGGAACCGGCACCGGTGGGACGTCGTCCGGGATGCCCACCGACGGGGCGCTGCCCAGCGGAATGCCGTCGGGCGGTACGGGCACGGGCGGCACGGGCGCCATCAACGGGATGGTCAACCTCGCGAAGCTCGCGCTGGTTGCGGGTTACGTCGTCGTGGAGCCCGGCACGCGAGGCCGCAGCCTGACCGACTCCTCCGGCGTCTACTACGGCACGGCCCCCGCGGTGATCGTGGACCTGAAGGCCGCGGTGCGCTACATCCGCTTCAACAAGGGCCGGCTGCCCGGTAATGCCGACCGGATCGTCTCCACCGGCACCAGCGCCGGCGGTGCCTCCTCAGCCCTGCTCGGCGCGTCCGGCAACAGCAAGCTCTACGACTCGTACCTGAAGGAGGCCGGCGCCGCCGACGCCCCGGACGCGATCTTCGCGACCGGCGCCTGGTGCCCGATCACCGACCTGGAGCACGCCGACGGCGCCTACGAGTGGAACTGGGGCTCCAACGTCACCCAGTCCACCGGCAAGGTCGTCGACCAGACCGCGTCGAAGGAACTGCAGTCCCAGTTCGCCGAGTACCAGGCGGGTCTGAAGCTGAAGGGCCTTGACGGTTTCGGCAAGCTGACCGCCCGCAACTACGACGACTACCTCCTGCAGAACTTCCTGGAGCCGTCCGCGACCAAGTACCTCGCGGCTCTGTCTGACTCGGAGCGTGAGACCTACCTGGCGAAGAACACCTTCATCACCTGGTCCGGCGGCAAGGCCACCTTCACGTGGGAGGACTACCTCACGCACGTGGGTGCGCGGAAGAAGACCTCCCCGGCCTTCGACGCCTTCGACCTGTCCGCTGGTGAGAACAACGAGTTCGGCGAGGGGACGACCGAGTCGCGTCACTTCACCGCGTACAGCGCCAAGAACGACAGCACCGGGCTGAGTTCAAAGCGGGTCGCGAGCGACATCCCCGAGAAGCTCAAGCTGATGAACCCGATGTACCACCTGCTCGAAGAGCGCAATCCGGACCGGTCGAAGTACTGGTGGATCCGCCTGGGCACCAGCGACACCGACACCTCGCACGTCATCTCCTCCAACCTGGCTGCCACGGCGGACAACCTGGGAGACGACGTCAACTACTCCTTCTACTGGGACAAGGGTCACGCCACCAACGAAGACCCCGGCGACTTCCTCACCTGGGTTGCCAAGGTGACCGGCTACAAGAAGTAGCCCTCACCGAACAACGCTCACCCCCACGAACGCGGCGTCCGTCCTGCTGCCTCCTGCCTGGCGGACACCTGCGAGGCGCGTGTCCGGCCTGACGTCTTCCGCGTACCGGACACCGCCCACTGCCCCGTCCTTCGCCTTTGGGGAGCCGGAGGGCGGGGCCACACCCCCCCCGCCGAAGTTGCTCCAGGATCTGACATGACGACGACCTTGCCCCCGACACGTACCGAACCGTTGAAGCCGGACGGGAGCCCTGTCCGGGTGCTCGTCGTGGACGACGAGCAGTACATCACCGAACTCCTCACCATGGCCCTGCAGTACGAGGGCTGGCTGATCGAGACCGTCGGGGACGGAGCGTCGGCGGTACGTACGGCGCGCGCCTTCCAACCCGACGCCGTCATCATGGACATGATGCTCCCTGACACCGACGGCCTCAGTGTCCTTCGGCGCTTGCGCGAGCAGCAGCCGGACGTCCCCGTCGTGTTCCTCACCGCGAGGGACGCGGTGGAGGACCGGATCGCCGGCCTCACCGCGGGCGGCGACGACTACGTCACCAAGCCGTTCAGCCTGGCGGAGATCGTCATACGGCTGCGCGGTCTGATACGGCGTGCCGGCGCCGCCGACCGACGTGACGACCCCCTCCTCGTCGTCGGCGATCTCACGCTCGACGAACACAGCCAAGAGGTGTGGCGGGGCGGCGAGAGCATTCGCCTGTCGCCCACCGAGTACGAGGTACTGCGCTTCCTCATGCGCAACGCGCGCCGCGTGGTCAGCAAGGAACTGATCCTGGACCGGGTCTGGTCCTACGACTTCGGCGGGAGCTCCAACGTCGTCGAGCTCTACATCTCCTACCTGCGCCGCAAGATCGACGCGGGCCGAGAACCGATGATCCACACCAAGCGCGGCGTCGGCTACCTGCTCAAGCCGGCCACCGCGTAGAGCTCACGACGACCGGTTGCCACATGCCTCACTGCCGCGGCACCTGCGTATGCCGCGAGGGGCGCGATACGGCGAGAAATTGTTGTCGAAATTGTTGACGATAGTTCGGGCTTCGGGCACGCTCACCGCTCGGTGGCGCTGCTGCGGGAGCCGCGCGCCGATATCGAGAGGGGTAACCCATGCGTTGGTCCTTCGTTCGCGGCCGCCCGAGATCCGTTGCCGGCGTGTGCGCGGCGGTGGCGGCGATGCTCGCGGTTCTTGTGGTGCCCACCGCGAGCGCGAGTTCCGCTGGTGATGTCGAGTCGTCGCGTCGCGGCGTCACGGCGGAAGGCCTGGCGGATCTGCCTGCCGTGAAGCCCGTGCGGGACTGCACCGATGTGCCGAACCTCGAACTGAGCGGAGTCACCGACGCACCGGTCACGATCTCCTCGGCGAAGGTAGTGACAACAGGCGCAGCACCTTACTGCGAGGTGCGGGGAACCATCGCCCCGGCGAACACCATTGTGATGCGCCTGCCGATCAATGGCTGGACCCAGCGCTACGTGCAGACCGGCTGTGGCGGTCTGTGCGGCAGCGCCAACATCAACTACGGCCAGGCATCGACCTGTCCGGTCGTCCAGGACGGCACCGTCGCCAGCGCCACCACCGACATGGGGCACCAGGGACAGAACGACGGCTCCTGGGCGCTGAACAACCCGCAGGCACAGATCGACTTCGCCTACCGAGGCGTGCACGTCACCTCTCAGGTTGCCAAGGCGGTCATCACGAAGTTCTACGGCCGGCGCCCTGCCTACTCGTACTTCACCGGCTGCTCCGACGGCGGCCGCGAAGCCCTCATGGAGGCGCAGCGCTACCCGGACGACTTCGACGGCATCGCCGCCGGCGCGCCCGCGAACAACATGGTCGTCCAGAACACCGTCCACCACGCCTGGAACGTTCTGACGAACAAGGACAAGGACAGCAGCTACATCCTCCTCGCCGACAAACTGCCCCTGATCCACCAGGCCGTGCTGGACAAGTGCGACGCGCTCGACGGGGTCACGGACGGCATCCTCGACGACCCGCGCAACTGCGACTTCGACCCGAAGACGCTCGTGTGTACGACTGGTCAGGATGCGTCGACTTGCCTGACGACCGCTCAGGCCGCAGTGGTCCAGCGACTGCACGACGGCGCCACTGACGCCAAGGGGCGCAAGCTGGAACTCGCGATCTCCCATGAATGGGGCTCCGAGCTGGAGTGGACGCTGTTCGTACCGACGGCGCAGGGCCAGACGGTGGCGAGCGAGAACTTCGTGACGTCCTTCACCCGCTACCTCGCGTACACGAACGCTGCGAACCCCGGATTCCAGCTCTCCGACCTCGACTTCACCGTCGAGTCGTTCTGGAAGACGGTCCAGTCCTCCAGCTACCTCGCCGCCATGGACCCCGACCTCGGCGCGTACGCGAAGAGCGGCGGCAAGCTGCTCCTCTGGCACGGCTGGAACGACCAACACATCTCGCCGCAGGGGACCTTGGCCTACTACGACGCCCTGCGCAAGACGATGGGGACGAAGACGGCCGACCGCTTCGCCAAGCTCTACATGTTCCCGGGTGTCGCGCACTGCGGCGGCGGCAACGGACCGAACGCTTTCGACGTCCTCACCCCGGTGATGGCCTGGGCGGAGACAGCGACCAAGCCCGGCAAGATCGTCGCGTCCAACATCACCAACGGCACGGTGACTCGTACCCGCCCGGTGTACCCGTACCCGAAGGTCGCCCGCTACGACGGCACGGGCAGCGTCGACGACGCCGCGAACTTCGAGCCCTACACCCCGTCGACCCGTCCTGGCGCCGATGCCTACAACTGGCTCGGCAAGCGGCTGTACTCCCACGGTTACCAGACCTGGTGCAAGGTCGTGAACGGCAAGTTGGTGTGCCGGCCGACGCGTACCTGGCTGACCGAACGCGACGGTACCGCATAGGCGCTGGAAGGCCGGCACCCTACTGGTGTGCCGGCCTTCTCCGTCGCAGGGTCAACTTTTGGGGACCGTGTCGAGGGGGTCCGATTCTGGGACAGGTGCCACAGGTGCGGTGGCCCCGCGGATCAACTGCGTTGAGGAACTGCGGCTGCCGTGGCCCTGCCACCGGTCGCGAGACGCATGAGGTCCGTGTCGAAATCGATCTCGCCCGGTTCGACGGCTCGACCGCTCCGCTGCGCAGAGCTGCCGAACTGGTGTTGATAGCGAGACCAGGTTCCGTCCACGACGGACCGGGAGACGCCGCTCTCGATCAGTGCAGCCAGTTCGGTGGCGGCTCGGGCGATGCGATCCCCCAACGCCCCGTCGCCCCAGTCCTCCGGGGCTGCGAAGAGCGCGGTCGGCGTCACCAACGCCCGCATGTAGGCGAAGAGCGGGCGCATCTGCTCGTCGGGCACCAGGGCGTGCCGAGCACTGCCGGCGGTCGCGGTGACGGCAACGGGCTTGGCGATCAGCAGATCGTTGTCCAGGAGGTCGACGAAGGACTTGAACAGGCCGCTGACACCGGCCTTGTACACGGGAGTCGCGGTGATCACGGCGTCGGCGGCGGCGAGGTGCTCGATCGCGGGACGCAGCCCCTCGCCCACGAAGCCGGCCACGGTCGCCCGGCCGATCTCGTCCACCAGGGTGCGCAGTTCGATCGTGGTGATGCGGGACTCGATTCCGTGGGCGTGGAGCAGGTCGTGTGTCTTCTGTGCCAGCCGGTCCGCCAGCAGCCTGGACGAGGACGGATCGCTCACGCCCGCACTTACCACGACGATGGTGCGGGGCTCTTCGATATCGGTGGTCATGGGGTCTCGTGATCCTTTTCAGTATCTGTTGTCGAGTTTCTGGCCTCGGACGCGGCATCGGCGGCGGTGCGCAGCTTGGTGCACAGTTCGTCGAGCTGCCGCAGGCTGTCGGCGTCGAGTGCGCGGGTCATGGCCTGGACGATCTGCCTGGCGTGTCGCCGGCCGACGGCGCGCTGCAGTTCGTGGCCTGCCTCGGTGAGGGCGATCCGGTGGGCACGAGCGTCGTCGGGATCGGTGCGGCGCTCTATCAGCCCGCGATCGTTGAGACGGGCGATCATCCGGGAGACGCCCGACTGGGTGAGCAGGACCAGGCGGTTGAGCTCCGTCGAACGGAGTCCTTCGGGGGCGGTGGACAGGGTGTACAGGACGTCGTACTCGTACGGTGAGAGTTCGTCCCAGATGTTCCCGGCGGCGAACTCCCGTGCCAGCGCCACCTGCGCGCGGAAGAGGCTCTCCCATGCCCCGATGGCCTGCCCCGGGGCGCTGGCTCCGTGTCCCGCGCCGGTGCCTGGCCCCGCGCCGGTGGTGGTCACAGGGAGGGGTGGACGGCGACCTTGTCCGGGTCGCTGTCCTGGTAGGGCGAGGTGCCGGCGGTGTTGTCGCCGCGGTTGGCGTTGGGGCGCGGCTGACGGGCAGGTCGGTCACCGTACTTGGCACGCACCAGGTCGGCATGGGTCGGCGCCGCCTCGGGCACACCGGGTGCGCGGCGTGCGGCCAATTCCTTGCGCAGCACCGGGACGACCTCCTCGGCCAGCAGGTCGATCTGCTTGAGCACTGCGGACTGCGGCAGCCCGCCGTTGTCGACCACCCACAGCTGCCGCTGGTAGTCGCCGAAGATCTCGTGGAAGCCGAGGGTCTTGTCGATGATCTCCTGCGGGCTTCCCACGCTCGACGGCGTCGCGTTCACCCAGTCCTCCAGCGGGATCCGGATGCCGTGCGCGTTGTTGTCGAAGTACGGGCGGTACTCGGCGTAGGCGTCCTGTGAGCGCTTGGCGATGTACGCTTGCCCGCCCAGACCGACGATGGCGTCCTGGGCCCGCCCGTGGCCGTAGTGCTCGTAGCGCTTTCGGTAGAGGTCGACCAGCGGCTTGAAGTGGCCGTTGGGCGCCAGGATGTTGTTGGCGAAGAAGCCGTTGCCGTAGTAGGCAGCCTGCTCGGCTATCTCGGGGGTGCGGATGGAGCCGTGCCACACGAACGGCGGGACGTCGTCCAGTGGGCGCGGGGTGGAGGTGAAGCCCTGCAGCGGGGTGCGGAACTCGCCGTCCCAGTCCACCACGTCCTCCCGCCACAGCCGGTGCAGCAGGTTGTAGTTCTCCAAGGCCAGGTGGACTCCCTTGCGGATGTCCTTGCCGAACCACGGGTAGACCGGGCCGGTGTTGCCACGCCCGAGCATCAGGTCGAGCCGCCCCTTGGCCAGGTGCTGCAGCATCGCGTAATCCTCGGCGATCTTCACCGGGTCGTTGGTGGTGATCAGCGTCGTCGACGTCGACAACGTGATGCCTCTGGTCGTCGCGGCGATCGCGGCCAGCAGAGTCGTGGGCGAGGAGTCGAAGAACGGTGGGTTGTGATGCTCGCCGATCGCGAACACGTCCAATCCCGCCTCGTCGGCGTGGCGAGCCATCTCGACGACATCGTCGATCCGCTCGGCCTCGCTCGGCGTGTATCCGGTGACCGGATCGCGGGTCACATCACTGACGGAGAAGATCCCGAACTGCATGCTTGCTGCCTTATCTGTCTTTCTCACCTACGAGGGCGGTTCGACCGTTCCAACATGCATGACTATTCATGTATTCCCGGTGGTCGCGCGATGCCCGACGGGCCCGCGGCGGCTCCCCGTGCGAGGCGAGCAGACTCATGGCAAGGTGGGAGCGCGGTGACCGTGTGGGGGTGTTTTGTCACTTTGTGTCGATGAGGAGTCCTCCCGCATGGCGGAGCAGCGCAACATGATCCTGGCCGTCACGGGTGCCGGTGGCACCCGTATGGCTCACCACGTCCTGGCCGCGCTGGAGGCCGACGAGGGTGTCGGCCATGTCGACCTTCTGGTGTCGTCGTGCGGACGCAAACTGGTCGCCCACGAGTTCGGCGGTGCCGAGGACCGCGACATGGTCCAGGCCGTTCTCGGCAGGGAGTCCGGGAAGGTGACGGCTTGGGACGCGGACGACTGGGCCGCGCCCCACACCTCCGGGAGCCACGCCGTCTGGGGCATGCTCGTCGTGCCGTGCTCGCTGGGCACCATGTCCCGCGTCGCCCAGGGACACTCGGACTCGCTGATCGAGCGGGCCGCGGACGTGTGTCTCAAGCAGCGCCGCCCGCTGGTGCTGTGCGTACGGGACACCCCGTTCAACCTGATCCATCTGCGGAACATGACCCAGGTGACGGAGGCGGGTGCGGTCGTGTACCCGATGATCCCGAGCTTCTACACGCTGCCCGAGACGGTGGAGCAGATGTACGAGCAGTTCACGGCACGGCTGATGGACTTCGTCGGGCTTGGTCAGCAGGCGGGGGCGGGCGTATGACGACGCGCCTGATCGTCGGGATGACGGGAGCCAGTGGCGCCCCGCTGGGGGTACGGCTGCTGGAGGTGCTGCGCGAGATCGGCGGGGTGGAGACCCACTTGGTGCTGTCCCGGTGGGCACGGACCACGATCGAGCTGGAGACTCCATACAGCGCCCGTGAGGTGTCCAAGCTGGCGGATGTGGTGTACGGAGCCGGTGATCAGGCGGCTGCGATCTCCTCCGGCTCGTATCCCACGGACGGCATGGTGGTCGTGCCGTGCAGCATGAAGACGATCGCAGGTATCCGTACCGGGTACGCGGACGGACTGATCGCGCGGGCCGCGGACGTCACCCTCAAGGAACGGCGCCGCCTGGTCCTGGTGCCGCGGGAGACTCCGCTGAGCGAGATCCATCTGGAGAACCTGCTCGCTCTGTCCCGTATGGGAGCCCAGGTGGTGCCGCCGGTGCCCGCCTTCTACCACAGGCCCACCTCCCTGGAGGAAGTCGTCGATCACACCGTGGCCCGTGTGCTGGACCAGTTCGGGCTCGAATCCCCCCATGCCCGGCGCTGGACGGGCCTGTCCCGCACCTCCGACAGTGAAGGAGCCGAGTAGCCATGGCCGTCCACGATCTGCGCTCGGCCCTGGAGGTGCTGGCCAAGCACCCCGGGCAACTGCACACCACCAACCATCCGATCGATCCCATGGGCGAACTGGCCGGTGTCTACAAACGGGTCGGCGCCGGCGCCACTGTCCAGCGGCCCACCAAGCTGGGCCCCGCGATGATGTTCGAGAACGTCAAGGGATACCCGGGCGCCCGCATCCTGGTCGGTCTGTTGGCCAGCCGCCAACGCGTCGGGATGCTCCTGGACTGTCCCCCGCGGGAGCTGACCCAGAAGTTCGCCCAGGCCGTCCGCAATCCGCTGGAGCCCGTGTTCGTCGACGCCTCTCAGGCACCTTGTCAGGAGGTGGTGCACAAGGCCGACGACGCCGGCTTCGACATCCGCACCCTCCTGCCCGCGCCGACGAACACCGACATGGATGCGGGGCCGTACTTCTGCGAGGCGATGGTCCTCGGTTCCGACCCCGACAACGGTCACACGGACGTGACGATTCACCGGCTCTGCGTGCAGAGCGAGGACGAGATCTCCATCTTCTTCGCGCCCGGCCGCCACATCGACGCCTTCCGTAAGAAGGCCGAGGCCAAGGGCGAGGCCCTCCCCGTGTCCATCAACATCGGCGTCGACCCGGCCGCCTACATGGGTACGTCGTTCGAGGCGCCCACCACTCCTCTGGGTTTCGATGAACTGACCATCGGCGGCGCCCTGCGCGGCGAGGGCGTCCACCTCGTCGAATGCCTGACGATCAATCAGAAGGCCCTGGCCCGCGCGGAGATCGTCATCGAGGGGGAGATCCTTCCGAACGTACGCGTCGCCGAGGACCAGAACACCAACACCGGGCACGCCATGCCCGAGTTTCCCGGATACGACGGCCCCGCGAACCCCTCGCTGCCGGTGATCAAGGTCAAGGCGGTCACGACGCGCACCAACCCGATCGTGCAGACTCTCGTCGGGCCGGGCGAGGAGCACGTTTCGCTGGCCGGCATTCCGACCGAGGCCGCGGTGTTCAAGATCTGTGAAGACGAGTTCCCCGGCTTCGTACGGCAGACCTATGCGCATTCCTCCGGCGGCGGCAAGTTCCTGCAGATCATCCAGGTCGAGAAGACCAGCGAGTTCGACGACGGGCGGGCCCGGCAGGCGGGTGTGCTCGCACTCGGCGTGTACTCCGAACTCAAGCATGTGGTCCTGGTCGACGAGGACGTGGACCCGTTCGACAGCGAGGACGTGCTGTGGGCGATGACCACCCGCTTCCAGGCCGACAGGGACCTGGTGATCCTGCCCGGCATCGCCGGGCACGTCCTGGACCCCTCGCAGACCCCGCAGTACAACCCCGCCCTGCCGGACAAGGGCGTCACCGCCAAGATGGTCTACGACGCGACCCGTCCGTACCACCTTAAGGACATGTTCACCCGTGCCCAGTTCCGGGACGTCGACCCCACCCCTTGGTACCCCGGCTACCAGGAGTGATCCGGAGAGAGCCATGTGCTTGGCATCGCCATGCCGGCCACCTGTTTCGGGATCTGCTCGGCAGGCTCAGGGGTAGATGCCGGCCCGGAAGGTGAACGAGACGAGTGGCGCTCGCTCACGCGCGCGCCGACCTTCGTCATGGCCAGCACTGCATGCGGCTTCACGGTGAACGGCGGCACGGACATCTGGGCGTCCGCGATCTAGGTCATTGCGTTGACGTGGCGCTGGGACCACCCAAGTGCCCCAAGGCCCGGTCGACCGCGATCTCGATGACGACGCGTTCCGGATCCGGAGCCGGAGTCCGCCCGTACCGCTGTCCGTAGCGGGTAACGGCGTCGTCTACAGCGGCTGGATGCGTGCGGACTTCGGCTGTGCCCTCCAGCGTCGCCCAGCGCCCTCCGGCCACTTGGCAGACCGCGACGCGTGCTTGGCCCGGCAGCGCTGCCAGAAGATTGGCGACTTTCCTGCTCGATTTGCGAGTGATAACTCGTGCGATTCCGGTGCCGACGTCCACGGTGACGCCAACCGGCACTACGTGTGGGCGCCCATTCGGCCGAAGCGTTGTCAATGTGCACAGATGGTACTCGTTCCAGAACTCCAGGTACTTGTCGCCCTGGCGGGCTATCTCGTTGCACATGGCTGGGAAGAGTACTCGCGATTGCCGTGCAAGTCGGCTGAAAGTGGCTAGGGCCACACTTTCGCTATCGGTATGACGAAGGGGAGATTTCGGCAGTATGCGTGAAATTATCCCGCGTGCTCAATCCCCAAAAATCTCGGATTGGTAACGAAGTTAGAGGGCCTCATGATGGCTGGCGGGGTCGCGTCAAGATTGAAAATGCCCAGCTCAGGAGGTCGAGTCGCGTCGATATTCCCTGTTTTGGTGCAGTTCGCCGTGCAGGTGGAACTGAAGCCCGAGGGGCGACTTCCAGCCAGGTCCTGACAGAGGCTTCGCGTAGTGTCCGCCGAAGTTCCCGAAGCGTGCTGGGGTGCTTGGTCACTGGCCATTACTTATTCGCTCTTGCGACTTTGAAAGTCGGGGAGCGTCGAGAGCACGCCCCCGCGACCCGTGGGTCGGGTGTGTTCGCAAGATGGGTTGCTGTACGGCCTTCGACACCCGTGATCTCCTGCGGCGGCGTCATGTGATGGGGACTAAACCTGATTCGAAGCGATCACGGCCGTTGGCCGGCTTCGTCGAGGAGCCGTCACGGCTGATGCGAAGGGGAGTACTGATGGGGCTGGGAACAGGTGACCGAGATGCGGCTGAACCCGGGGTGCCTGTGCAGGGCGGAGTGAGCCGCTGGCGGTTGGGCCGCCGGCGTACCGCTCAGAAGCGGACGGTGGAGCGAGACCTGCACCGTCGGCTGCGGCGAGAGCTTCAGACGCTCGGCGTGCAACCACCGCTGGACGTGAAAGAACTGTGCCAGTTGGTCGGTGAGAGGCGTGGGCGCCCGATCGTCCTTCGACCTTTCCCGCTGGAGAAGCCGGGTCCTTCCGGGCTGTGTGTCGACACGCCCCAGATGGACCTCATCCTCTATCAGCAGGAGACGACCCACCTGCATCAGCAGCAGATCATCCTTCACGAGCTCTTCCACATCTTCGTAGCCGAGTGGGAGGAGACGGAGAAGAAGGAGGCGCCGGACGACTTCGTCGAGGGCTGGGCGACTCTGATCCCCGTACTCGACCCCAAGCTCATTCGTCGAGTCGCCCGCCGGTGCTCGTACGAGGACGGGGAGGAGTGCCAGGTCGAGCTCGCGGCCACGATCATCCTGGAATGGTCGTCGGTGCTCGATCACGTCACCCCGTTGTCCGAGGATCCCTCGGTCCGACGTGTTCAGGCGGCGTTGGGTGACCGGCGAGGGTGGCTCTGACCCGTGACCGGAGTGATCCTCCTAGGCCTTGCCGCAGCCGTCGTCTGGAAGCTTTATCAGTGGTCACGAGCGCCTTATGACGCACCGCTTCGTTCTGTCACGCTGTGCCTGCTCAGCGCCGCGTTGTCCTATCCGCTGGCCATGCCCGGCGGAGCCTCGGGCGTCGACACTGTGGCGGGACACGGGACCGCGAAGCTGATCCAGAACGTGCTGCTCCTGCTCACGGTCTACTTCCTCATGTGCTTCTACCTGTACTCGGCCGACGAACAGGCCGGGCGAGTCCGCGCCAGGCGGGAGGCACTCGTTGTGGCCGCCGTGGCGGTGGCGATCACGGTCGCCGCGGTGTCGGTCCCGCACAGCGTGTTCGCCGGTTCGTTCAGCACAGCGGACATGACCATCCCGCAGATCGCCTTCTTCTACGGCGGCGCCGGTCTGTACCTCATGTACGCCCTCGGTGTCGCCGGCCGGTGGACTCACCGCTATGCCCGCATGTCGGGGCGCCCGCACGCGACGGGCCTGTGGATGGCCGCCATCGGTCTCGGCGCGATGGCAGTGGCCTGCGCTGTCCGCGCGGTCTTCGTCGCCATTCGGTGGAGCGGTGGGACCGTGCCGGAGGCGCTCATGACGGCTGTCGCGTTCCTTCTCGTGGTGTCGATCCTGATGTTCGTCGTGGGCGTCACCTATCCGGGGGCCCGCGCGAGGATCACGGCCGTGCGGCTCTGGCTGCGACGTCGCCGTGACCACCGTCGGCTGGCTCCGCTGTGGCGACTGCTTGCCGAGGCCTATCCCGAGAACGTGCTGCGGCCCGCCTCCTCCGGGTTGTGGGACCGGTGGCGGGCGCGTGGCGTGCACCGCCGCTACCACCGACGGATAGTGGAGTGTCGTGACGGACTGGTTGATGTGAGCCCGCACCTGGCCGACGCGTCGGAGGGCGCCGCAGTGCTCGACCTGCCGCCCGCCGTGCTGGCGCACCGTCTCCGGCACGCCGTGGACACGATGGGGAAGGGCGCCTTGGAGCCACGTTCGGCGGTACCGATAGCCGTGCCCAAGGAGGACAACCGGGAAGCGGATGTACGTCAGTTGATCGCCGTGTCGGACGCGCTGCGGCTCTCTGCCTAGCCACTGAAGTCAAGGAGAAACCAGATGCTCATCACCGCCGGCCGAGTCCTCGTCGGCTCCGGGACGTACCTGGACGATGGCGCCGTCCTCATCAAGGGTGACTCGATCGCGGCGGTGGGGCCACGCGCGCAGATCACGAACCAGGCAGACCCAGACGCGGAGCACCTCGCGTTCCCCGCGGGAACGGTCGTGCCCGGCCTCATTGACGCGCACGTCCACCTGGCCTTCGATGGAGGTGCGGACCCCGTGGCCACGCTCCACGAGTCCAGCGACGAGATCCTGCTGGCGGACATGCGCCACCGTGCGGAGCAGCTCCTGCTCAGCGGTGTCACGACCGCCCGAGACCTGGGAGATCGCAACGGCCTCGCCCTGCGCCTGGACGAGGAGATCGCCCGTGGCAGCACGCCTGGGCCTCGCATCGTCTCGGCGGGGACGCCCGCGACTCCGCCCGGGGGACACTGCCACTTTCTCGGAGGCGAAGTCTCCGGCGTGGCCGAGGTCCGCGACCTCGTTCGGCGCAACGTCGCGGCGGGTGCCGGCGTGATCAAGGCGATGGTCACCGGAGGCGGCCTGACCAAGGACGGACCGAAGAGCTGGCGGAGCCAGTTCTCCCCGGAGGAACTCCAGGCCCTGGTGGACGAGGCTCACCAGGCCGGCCTGCCGGTGGCCGCCCACGCGCACGGGACGGACGGCATCACCGCTGCCGTGGAGGCGGGCGTGGACACGATCGAGCACTGCACGTGGATGACCGACGACGGCTTCGACCTGCGGCAGGACGTCTTGAAGCAGATCATCGACCGGGACATCGCAGTCTGCCCCGCCGTGAGCCCCCACTGGCAGATGCTTCCCCGCTTCTTCGGCGAGGAGCGTGCGGCGGCCATGTTCGATCTCGTACGGCAGATGGCGGAGGCCGGCGCCAAGCTCATCGCCGGCACCGACGCAGGAGTCCAGCGCGCTGGGTTCGACGGCTTGGTCCCGGCCCTTTCCTTCTACGCACACCTTGGCCTACCGAACAGCCGGATCCTCGACATGGCGACCATCGAGGCTGCCGACGCGCTCGGAGTGGGCGAAACGACGGGCCGGATCGCTCCGGGGTTCCGCGCGGACCTGCTCGTGATCGACGGAGACCCTCTGGCGGATCTCGGCGCGCTGAAGACCGTCCGAGGCGTGGTCGCTGCCGGTCGCCTCCACGAGTCGGCGTGAGGCCAGAACAGCGGTAGCCACGTTGCCTGCTCGCAGCCAGTGCGCTGCAGGCTGGCGCTACTCGTTCGCGTCCGTTTCCTTCTCCGCCAGTTCCGCCACCAGATCATTGATGAGTCCCATCGCCTTCGGCGACAGACCCTGAGCGCCCAGGCCACGGGCCCTTACGCGGCCCACGGCCCCCTGCTTCGCGGCGGCCAGCAGCTGGAGTCCCTCATAGACCTGAGCGGCCACGGCGTCGTCCGGCTTGAAGTACAGCCGCGAGACGCCGACGGTGTCGGCCAGCGCGTCCAGAACCTCAGGGGGAGCGGTTTCGGTGACGCCCGTACGGAGATCGCGGAAGTCCTTCTCGGTGAGGAGCTGCCCTCCGGCTGTGGCGTTCACCGCCTTCGCCATCTCCGCATCGGACGGCGGCCCTGGAGGGCTGGGGTACGAGCCGTCCAGCAGCAGCGTGATCTTCTCGGACAGCGATCCGGGAGGGGTGTCAGCGGCCGATGTCCTTTTCGTTCCCGTCGATGCGGGTGCATCGACGGGAACGCCTTGTGCGGTGGCGATCGACCGGGCTCCCGCTTGTCGTAGCTCGTCCTCGCTGACGCCGTACTTCACAGCCAGGGCCAGGACGTACTTCTCCTTGAGAGGCCGCTCTCCACGCTCGGCCGCCGCCACTGGCCCGGCGCTCTTGGTGCCGATGAACGCGGCCGTCTCGTACTGGTAGTAACCGGCATCGCACCGTAGATCCTTGAGATCGGGTGGCCCGGAGCGCGGGAACAGGTTGTCCACATCGCGCCCGATGGCGCGCGCCAGCGCCGGCAGCTTCTCGGGATCTGGTGTCTGCGCGCCGTTCTCCCAGCTCGCAACCGCCGAGTCGGACACGCCCAGCGCCTTGCCCACGGCGGCTTGGGAGATCTCGGCGGCCCGCCGCACCGTACGCAGACGGGTTCGGTCGAAGTGACGAGCAGGCATCTGACCTCGTTTTTTATGCAAGCTGGAAGTGATCCAGTGTGTTGACTTTTTCTGTAGGCGGGAATAGCTTCAGCTTAGCGAAGAACGGGCACGGTTGCATACCTGCTCGATCTTCGCGCTCGCTCTCCGCCAGGGCTCTCGGGCTCCGGGAGGGGGATGGGGGCGCGGCTGTGTCGTGCTGTGTACGAAGCGCTCCCAGAAGGCATTGATGCCCGGGGGTTCGTCTACCGGGGGTCGGGAAGTGTGCGGGTTCGGCCTCGGAGAGGCGCGAAGTCCGCACTGCGGTCACTCCTTTCTGGCAATTGCGGGTGGCTGTCACGTGAGGAGTTTCGTATGTCTCTGCTTCATCGAACCGCTTTGCTGTCGCGGTTCGGGCCGGAGGTACGCCATCGACAGAGACTCGCTCCTGCATCAGCCGGCCAAGCGCCTGATCCGCAAGCGATATATGTCGAGTTGGCGTCGAACCTGCTCATCACCCGCTGTCCGCTGGAGTGTTGACCGCCGTCTGCATATGTTGCTGCTCCCTCGGCGGAACCGCCGAACCCGAACCTCTCAAGGGAGAGACGCAAAACCACATCCAACGTCAAGTCCGCGGTTTCCAAGGGGAAATGACACGGCGCCCAGGAGTTAGCAGCTCCCGGGCGCCAAGCCCGCCACCCCTGAGGGTGCGGATTCATAACCGGGGCGAGTCGGCTGGCCTTTTCGACGAGAACGGCCGTCTCACCCCACCTACGAGTGAGGAATTCTCGCATGCCCGCGTCCCGAAGCGGAAGGGCACTCGCTGCCCAGCCCGCCAAGGCCGTTATGCCCGCTGACGGTGCCCGCCAGGACCGCCTGGCCGCCCTCCTGGCGGACATGGTGCCCGGCGCCCGCATCATCCGCGTCTCGCAGCACCAGCCCAGCCAGACCTGGCCGAGCCCCTACACCCGCGCCTACGACGAGCGGGGACAGCCGATACCTCTCAACCGGACCCAGCGTGGGGCCGCCGCGCGCTGGGTGATCAGTACCTTCCCCGAGGCGAACTGGGACGAGGCGCACGACCTCGACCTCGCCACTGGGATCCTGCGTCCCACTGTCGGAGCCTGCGCTTCTTCGGACGGGAGCCGCTGACCCGTGGCCCGGATCCGAACGATCAAGCCCGAAGCCTTCGCGTCCGAGTCGCTCGCCGCTGTCTCCCTCGCCGCGGAGCGGACCTTCTTCGGCCTCCTCACCCAGGCCGACGACCACGGTCGCTTCCGCGACCAGCCCGCCGTGATCACCGGACTGCTGTGGTCACTGCGCCCAGAGCACGGCCCGGTGGACGTCGAGGACGACCTGACCCAACTTGCCGCCGCCCACCTGATCTGCCGCTACGAGGGCGACGACGGCAAGCAGTACCTGCACATCGTCACCTGGCGCCAGCACCAGAAGATCAACCGGCCCAGCGGCGTTCGCTTCCCCGCCTGCCCGCACCACGACGCCGAGCAGCCCGCGCCGGACGCACCGAGAACTCACGGAGACGGCACTGAGTCCTCCGTGATGGCTCACGGAGGACTCAGTGAAGCCGCACGTACCTCGCGCGATCTCATCGCCCCCGACAAAACCGCAGCTCAGACCGCATTCCGTGACTCCTCACGGAGCACTCACGGAGGACTCAGTGAGCCCTCGCTGAGCCCTCACTGCCCGGATCTAGGACCTAGGAACTTGGATCTAGGAACTACTGCTCCTTCGGGGAGCGCATGCGCCCCCGCACTGGAGACCGTCTCGACCCAGCAGCTCATGGCCGAGTACGCGGCTGCCTGTGCCCACCGCCCGCCCAGCGGCGTGCTCGGTCACCTCGGGCGGGAGACCGCCAAGCTCCTCGCGGAGGGCATCGATCCGGACCACATCCGGGCCGGGCTGGCCCGCCACCGGGCCAAGGGGCTGCACCCGAGCACCCTGCCGAGCCTGGTCCACGAGGCCATGAACGCCGTCCCCGCCGGTTTGGTGCGGACGGAATCCCGGCCTAACGTGCCCGGTCACCGGGCCTGGGCCAACCCCGCCGACCCTGCCGCCGCCTACGCCGAGGAGCTGTGATGCGCGATCGTGACGCCCAGCCCATCGGCGGCATCGCCCGCCGCCTGGCCGCCATCCTGACCGCCCGCGGCATCGATCCGGCCGCTCCAATCACCGACCCCGTCGAGCCGATCCCCGCCCTTCAGGCGGCACAGGCCCGCATCCCGGCCCGCTACCAGGCCGCCGTCGCCGACCACCCGGCGGTCACCGCCTGGGTCCGCGCGATCGCCGAGGCCGGCCGTCCCGGACCCGAGGGAGCTCCGGGGATCGCGCAGGGCCGCTCGCTGCTGATCGTCGGCACCACCGGCACCGGCAAGACACACCAGGCGTACGGCGCGATCCGCTCGCTGCTCATCGCCGGGGTCCGGCTGCGCTGGAAGGCGACCACGGCCGCCGACCTTTACGCCGAACTGCGACCCCGCCCCGGGCACGACGGCGAGCGGGAGCTGATGGACCTCGCCCGCTGCCCGCTGCTGATCATCGACGACCTCGGCGCGGCCAAGAACAGCGAGTGGACCGAGGAGATCACGATGCGGCTGATCAACCGCCGCTACAACGAGATGCTCCCGACCCTCATCACCACCAACCTCGGCATGGTCGACCTGCGTCAGCACATCGGCGACCGGGTCGCCTCCAGGCTGACCGAGATGAGCGACAAGGTCATCCTCGACGGCCCCGACCGCAGACGAGCCCTCGCAGCCGAGCGGCGCCGCATCGCCGCCGCCTGATCCCCGCCGCGACCGGCTGCCGCCGCCTCCGCCACCTTCACGCACCAACCCCTGGGACGCGCCTGCCCAAAACGCGCCCGGGGCGACCGGAGACACTCACATGCACAGCACCGAGAACCAGACCCCGCGCACCCTCGGCGACCTCACCTGGCACGACAGCGCTGCCTGCCGCTCGACGACCCACCACCAGGTCGATCCGGAGATCTTCTTCCCCGAGCCGGACGAGATGGACCGCATCCGCGCTGCCAAGGCCCTGTGCGCGCAGTGCCCTGTCCGCGCCACCTGCCTCGACGCGGCCCTTGAAAACGGCGACCGCGACGGCATCCGGGGCGGCATGACCGAAGAGGAACGCGACCCCCTGCACCGCAAGCTCCATCGCCGCTTCGACTACGCCCGCGTGAACGAGGTGTTGGCTGGCCGCGACATCCACCTCACCCAAGCCGAGCGCGACGCCGTCGTGATAGCCGCCTACCACGCCGAGGTGCCGGCCGAGCGGCTCGCCTGGCTGCTCAAGGTCAGCGAGGAGCACGCCGAGAAGCTCTACCGCAACATCCGCCGGGAGATCCGCAACCGCGCCGTCGACCAGAAGAAGAAGGCGAACACGGGGAAGAAGAAGCCCAAGAGCCCCACCAAGGCACTCAAGACACCCGCAGCCGAGACCCCCGCACGCGACAACCTCGGGACGGCCGCGTGAGCCACAGCGCACCGACACCGGCTCAGATCACTGGTTGGGACCGAGCCGCGATCGTCGCGCTCGGCGGTGCAGGGTGCGCGCTCTCGTACGACGCCTTGCAGCAGATGGCCACCGCCATCCACGTCCGCGGACCCCTCACGTTCCTCTTCCCCCTGGTGATCGACGGCTTCATCGCCTACGGAGTACGCGCCCTCCTGGTCTTGCGCACCGCTTCCTTCGCGGCCCGCCTGTACGTGTGGACGCTCTTCGGCACCGCGACGGCCGCCAGCATCTGGGCCAACGCCCTGCACGCCGTACGCCTCAACCAGCAGCACCCCGGAGGCGGCGGACTGCGGCTCGGCGACGTCACCGTCGGCGCCCTGTCCACCCTGGCCCCGCTCGCCCTGGCCGGAGCCGTCCACCTGTACATCCTCATCGCCCGCCGGGTCACCGAGGCCGGTCACCACGGACACCCGGACACCTTCACCGTCCGCACTGACCGGATCGCTGCTGACCGGCCGGACACCCCGCTCGCGGCGGACGGACACCGGTCGGACCCGGCCACCTCCGGACACTCGGCCACGCTCACCCGGCCGGAGAACGGCCGTCCGGCGGTCACCTCCGGCCCGAACGTGCCGCGAACGGCTGACCGGGAGGAGCCGTCCGGACACCCGGCGAGCGCTCCGGAGGCGGAGCTGGCGAACGGCGGTGACGCCGCTGACCTGGGCGGACAGCCGGTCAGCAGACCTGCCCCGGTCACCCGCCTGCGGCTCGCCGCCTCCTCGGTCACCGGGCCGGAGACCGGACCGGACACCGCTTCGGAGGGCTCGGACAACGGCGGCCCGGACACCGCCGCATCGGCGGACACCCTCCTGCCGATCGCCCGTCAGGCGGTCGCCGACGCGGGCAAGGTCACCCGCGAGGTCGTCGCCGACGCCATCCGCGGACAGGGTAAAACGCTGGCCAATGACCGGCTGACCGCCCTGATGCAACAACTCCGCGCCGAGACCGGCCAAAAGTCGGCCACCAAGACCGGCTGACCGACCGGCCGGACAAGCGGGCGGCCAACGGCCGCAACAGGGCCGCCCGCCCGCACCCCACCAACTCCCCTCCACGCACCGGAGACACCACGATGCGCACCACCCCGGCAACCCACGCCGAAGCCGACGCCTGGATCACCGTGCTCCTGCGATACGGCCACCTGCACCGCGCCGAACCCGGCGCGGACGGCACCTGGACCGTCCAGCGAACCCCCGCCAGTACGCCCCGCACCCTGCACCATCCGGTCCTCGCCCTCGACTTCGTCGCCGAGGTCCTCCGCGGCATGCGCCCTACGAAGGCCCAGACGCCCCGATGACGCCCTCCGAATCGCCCGAAACAACCTCTGACCTGCGGCAAGACGACTGCCCGGCACGAAGCCGAGCAAGCTGTACCTTCCGAAACTCCTCCGCAGCCACGGGCTGCGGAGGAGTTTCGGAAGGGCTTACCCCCGCCCCAGGAGCGGCGGGGGAGGCCCGGCACCAGGGGGTGCCGGGCTCGGAGGCTGCGACCGAGGGCGGATCGCAGCCAGGAGGGGCACCGAACTCGCCCGCTGCACCGCGTACGCGCCCTCGCCTGCGCCAGCGTGTGCACCGTGACCAAGTCCGCAGCGTCCGGCTGACCTCCGACGAACTCGTGCTGGTGAAGCGCGCGGCGGAAGCCGTCGGTCTGAAGACCGCCGGGTTTCTTGCCGACGCGGCGGTCGCGGTCGCCCAGGCTCAAGGAGGCCCCCAGCCTTGGCTGTTGGACCAGCGTGGTCGGGTCGAAGAACTGATGGCCGCCAGCGCACAGCTCGCCCGTGTCGGCGGCAACCTCAACCAGGTGGCCCGCATCCTCAACTCCGGCGGTCAGGTGGAGTACGTGGACGCCGCGGTCGCCCGTGTCCTGCGGGTTGCGGACCGGGTCGAGGCCGCCGCGACCGAGATCGCGCGGCGCTGACGGTGGTCCCCGACATCTCCACCGGCAGCCGCACGTACGGGCTCCTCAACTACCTCTACGGCCCCGGCCGCCGTGAAGAACACACCGATCCGCACCTCGTCGCAGCCTGGATGCCCGAACTCGCCCCCGACCCCGGACGCGACCCGTCCGCCACGCTCAAGCAACTCACCGACCGACTCGATCTCCCCGTCCTCGCCCTTCTGAAGGACCGGCGACCGGCCCGGCACGTCTGGCACTGCCCCGTCCGCACCGCCCCCGGCGACCGCAACCTCACCGACGCCGAATGGGCCGAAGTCGCCCGCCGCATCGTCCACGCCACCGGCATCGCCGAATACGGCGACGACAAGGCCTGCCGGTGGATCGCCGTACGCCACGCCGACGACCACATCCACCTCGTCGCCACCCTCAAGCGCGAAGACGGACGCAGCCCCCGCCGCCACGAGGACGGCATCCGCGCCCAGGCCGAATGCCGCAAGATCGAGAAGGAGTTCGGCCTGCAGATCCTCAACGGCGGCGACCGCACCGCCGCCCAGCGCCCCACCAGCGCCGAACGCTCCAAAGCCGAACGAACCGGCCGGACCGAGACACCCCGCGAGACTCTGCGGGAGAGCGTCCGCCACGCCCTGGCCGGAGCCGCCAGCGAGGAGGAGTTCTTCCACCGTCTCGCCGAGGCCGGCCTGCGGGTCGAACGGCGCATCGCCCCGTCCGGCGACACCCTGGGATACAAGGTCGCCCTCCCCGGCGACCGCAACCGCGACGGCGAACCCATCTGGTTCTCCGGCTCCAAACTCGCCCCGGACCTCTCCCTCCCCAGGATCCGCCGGCGCCTCGACGCCGGACGCCCCGACGGCGAACCCGTCACCGACCACGGTGACGAACGAGCACTTCCCCCGGCCCGCGCCCGGCGCCAGGCAGTCCCGGCCGCCGAACGAGCGGCATCGATCCTCCACGAGGACGACGACGGACACTCTGCCGCCCAACTCGTCGGTGTCGGTGAACTCCTCGACGCCATCGCCCAGACCGCCCCGGCCTCCACCCGCAAGGAACTCGTCGTGGCCGCCCGCGCCTACGAACGCGCCACCCGCTCCCACATCCGCGCCGAACGCGCCGACAACCGAGCCATCCGCTCCGCCGCCCGCAGCATCATCCGCGCCGGCAACGCCCTCGGCAAGGGCGAAGACGGTGGCGCCACCGCGATGGTCCTGTCCACGATGGTCCTCGTCACCATCGCCGCCGCGCGCTGGCACTCCGCCCGCGGCCACGCCCAGCAGGCAGCCGCCGCCCAACGAGCCGCACAACACCTGCGCACTGCCTACCGATCGGCCGCTGCTGCCCCCATGAACACGATGCGCGAGCACGGCCGACGCCTCCCCAAACCCGTACGAGAGCGGTACGCCGGCACTCTCGAAACCGCCCTGCCCGACCAGGCCGGCGCGATACGTCACGAACCCGGCTGGGACGCCCTCGCCGCCACCCTGGACCAGGCCGAGCGCGCAGGACACGACCCCGACGCCCTGCTCCAACAAGCCGTCGAATGGCGCGAACTGGAAACCGCCGACAGCGTCACCGACGTCCTGGTCTGGCGACTACGACGCATCGCCAACCTGCCCGCCACCATGGCGCAACCGCGCGCACGCACGGACACGCGGGCGGCGCAATCGCGCTCTCACCCGGCTCCGCCACCGGTACCCGAGGCGCCGGCCGTGACCTACCGCGCGGACCCCCACCCCCGAGGACCAAGGCGCTGAGCAGCGCAAAGAGCTGGACATCGACGGCCGACGCCTGTTAGGGCTGGTTGATATGGAGAAGGAGACAATGCAGATACTCGACGAAGGCCTCCCCCCTCAGAGAACCGTTCTGCCGGAGACGGCCCTCGGCGACGACCCCCTGCGGCGCCTCCAGGAGGAGATGCAACTCGGCGACGGCAGCATCGGTCTTCGTGCCACCACCCACCCCGAGGAAATCGTGATCACCGGGATCCCGGTGATGTGCCCGCGGTGCGGCGCCCGGCGCGACTGGATGGTCATCTGCGACCGCAACGAGGTCAGTATCCGCTGCCGCTGCGCACACCAGTGGGTCGAGCGTGAACTGACCCGCGCGGACTACGAGGCGATGATCGACGTCGGCGGCCAGGACTACCCGAGCCTGGAGGCCGCGGCCCAGGCCACGGGCTACGACGGCACGCTCGCCGGCATCTATCTGACCGAGCCCAGGCCCGAATAGGTCCCGTGGGAAAGCACCGTGGACGACGTCCGGTGGTACATGCACCAGGCTCATGAGGCTCCCGGTGAACGACCAGGTCTCGCTTCTGCTCGCACCTCAAGTAGGCCTGGACCTAGGAAGAATGGGGAGATGGACGTTGGACTCGCCGCTCTGCTCGGTGCCGCCGTAGGCTCACTCGCCGCCCTCGGCTCCGCGATGGTCGCCGGACGCGCGGCGGCGCGCTCGCAGTTCGTCCAGTGGCGTCGGCAGCACCGCCGGGACGCCTACGCGAACTACCTGGGCGCGGTGTACGACCGCGACGTCGCTCTGCACGCCGTGCGCGACGCGCTGCGGGCGGACCGACCGGACCTGCGGGACGTCGACCAGAAGATGGAACGCTTCGTCTCCCGGGCCCGCGACGTCCACCGGGCAGCCGAACTCGTCATCCTGGAGGGGCCGCCTTCCGTGGTGGAGGCGCTCTCCGCCGTGGTCCGCGCGGCCGCCGACCTCGCCGAGGTCGTGCGGCGGATGGTGCGTGACGCTCACGCGGAAGACACCTCCCGCAAAGCCGAGGACACGGCGCTCGCCGCTGAGCCGGAGCACTTGCTCTACCAGGCGGTGAAGGGTGCGATGGCCCAACGCCACAAGGGCTGCCCCCAATCGTGGGGCAGCCCTCGGAAGTTCACGGCGAACGGGTCGTCAGCGGCTCGCCAGGTGGTTGGCGAGGTGCAGCGCGTCGGTGGCGACGGACAGCGCGGTGTGAAGCCCAATGGCCTCGTGAAGAGTGGGGTGCACGACCGTGGTCCAGTCGCCATGGAGGTCCGGCCAGCTGGCGAGGAGGACCTCCGCCGAGGCCAGACGGAGGCGAGCGGTCACATCCATTCCGCCTCCGAGCCCGGGCTCCCAGCTGAGCACGATGGAGCCGGGATGAAGACGCTCGGGCTTCAGGTTGCTTATCCACACCGTGTGGATCGGCTGGGCGGGATGAGGCGGCACGCAGCGGAGGAGAGCGCCGCGCACCGACGGTGGCATGGGGTGATGGACCAGGTCACTGAGGAGGTGGTGCCAGGAGTCGGAGGAGTTGATCGGCGGCGCAGTGGGCTGTGTCCGCGGGTGGCACGTCATACATCGGCCCAGTCCAGCTGGTTGCGGACGGTGGGCGGCAGTACGCCCTCCTGGCCGTTTTCAGCGATGTAGACAGCTCCGGTCGCCCCGGTGATCTCCATGGTGCGGCCGATGCGGTGGGCGTAGGGCCAGTCGGGATTGATGGCGAGGTACACGGGCAGGTCGGGGTCGAAGGACTGGAGCTGGTGAACCAGTTGGCCAACGGTGATCTCGGAGGGCATGACGGTCTCCTTGGCGATGAGCGTGCGGAGCGGGTGTTACACGCAGGTGCAGTAGCGGGTGGGGAAGTTGATCAGAGCGGCGAGGAATCCGGCGACGGCCTGTGCCGGGGTATCCGGTCCGAAGGTCTGGCGCCAGGCCCTGGGCCCGCTGTTGTCCGTGACGTGGATGTGCCACAGCTCGCCGCGTGCTGCCTCCCGGCTTTCGGGGAGGAAGCCCACGTACACGCGTCGGTCGGGGCTGGAGCAGTGGACGTTGCAGTCCAGGTCGGCGACGACGTCCCATCCCTGGGCCTTGAGAAGGTCGGTCACGGTTCGGGCGCAGTGGCATTCGAGGAGCCACTCACGCTCGCCGAGGGCGGGTGGAGGAAGCTCTGCGAGAGGCCGGAACATGGTTGTGGTGGTGAGCGTCACGAACAGAGAACCCTTCGTTGACCTGCGGTTTTTCCGGGCTCCCGTACGTTGCCATGGTCTTGGGCGGTGTCTCCAGTCGTTGCCCGCGGTGTGCGTCTGCCATGGGCGAACTGGCCCCGGATGCGGCGACTGATGTCCGTGCAACGCGGAATGAAACGGTCGTCCCCTCAGCTGGTGCGGGAGCGGCCATTTGCGTGGCTGGATGGAGAGAAGGGGAGGAGCGGGCTTGAGTAGCGAGGAGATTTGTCGGCGGCGGGTGAACCGTGGTTCTGGATCACTTTCAGTGCCGGAGCCACGGAGGGTCACCACAAGCGCGATCATGAACGGTCGTGGGTGATGTACTCCTCCGGGACCTGTGGTTCCACAAGGCCGAAGGCGTCCTGATCGAAGGCGTCGTAGTTGAGGACGAGTTGGTGATCGTACGGGCCACCGTGTCAGCTGAGGGGGCTCCATGTCCCGCCTGCGGAACACTCTCGATTCGGGTGCACAGCCGGTATGTACGCCGACTCGCCGACACCGCGGTCGGCGGGCGTCCAGTCGTGATCGAGTTACAGGTACGGCGGTTCCGCTGCCGCGAAAGTACCTGCGCGCAGGCGACGTTTGCTGAGCAGGTCGACGGGCTGACCTTCCGCCACGGGCGACGCAGTGCTGGACTGCAGACGGTCCTGCAGCAGCTGGCGGTGATGCTGGCCGGCCGTGCTGGCGCCCGCCTGGCCCACGCGCTCGCCGTGCGGGCAAGTCGGTCAACACTCCTCCGGCTGATACGCCGCCTGCCGGAGCCTTCGCCGCCCACGCCACGCGTGCTCGGGGTGGACGAATTCGCGCTGCGCAAGGGACACAACTACGGCACGATCCTGATCGACATCGAGACGCGCTGCCCGGTCGATCTGTTACCCGACCGGACCACAGGGACGGTGGCCAAGTGGCTTGCCGACCACCCCGGCATCGAGGTGATCTGCCGCGATCGCTCCACCGCCTATGCCGAGGCCGGACGGCTCGGGGCCCCTGACGCCATTCATGTCGCGGACCGCTGGCACCTCTGGAAGAACCTGGCCGAGGCCGTCGAGAAGACCGTCGTCCGCCACCGCGTCCTGCTCCGCGAGCCGGACCAGAAAGCCACGGCCACGGCCCCATCGATGGACATATCGGCGCTGGAAGAGAAGCCGACGGCCCACCCGCGCACTTCAGGGCGCCTGTCCGAGCGGGTGCGGCGGCAGCACGCCACCGTTCACCAACTGCTCGCTCAGGGAATGGCGTTGCGGGCCATCGCCCGTGAGCTCGGACTGAGCCGGACCACGGTTCGCCGTCTCGCCCATGCGGCCACCCCAGACGAACTGCTGGTCGGTCAGTGGACTGGCCGCACCAGCATCCTGGACCCCTACAAGCCTTATCTACACCAGCGGTGGGCCGAGGGACGCACGAATGCCGCCTACCTTTTCGGTGAACTCCAACAGCGCGGCTACCGCGGCGGCGTCACCATCGTCCGCGAATACGTCCGGCGGCTCCGAGAGGTCCTCCCGCACAACGACCCGCCCCGCAAGGATCCGTCCGTGCGCGATGTGACCGGCTGGATTACCCGCCGCCCCGAGGATCTCAATGATGACCAAGCCGAGCGGCTCAAGAAGATCCTCGCCCGCTGTCCGGAGCTGGACCGAACTGCCGAACACGTCCGGGCATTCGCCGAGTTGATGAATAGCCGCCGGGGCCGGGACCTCGGCCAGTGGATCGAGCGCGTCCAGGCCGACGACCTGCCCGTCCTCCACGGCTTCGTCAACGGACTCGGCCAGGACCTCGACGCGGTAGTCGCCGGGCTCAGCCTGCGCTACAGCTCCGGCGCCGTCGAGGGTCACAACAACAAGATCATTCTGTGGAATCAGAATTGTCAAGGTTGCTGTGCTTTGCCCTGGCGGACGTCGACGATCGGCAGCAGAGTTGTGTTCGCCGGGAGATCGAGTTGGCGAGGTGTCGGCCCGGCGGGGGTGGGGGTGTCGGCGAGTCGGTCCAGGAGGCGGTCGAGGGCCGCCTGCCCATCGTCGACGGCCGCTTGCTCGTCCTCGGTCAGCGGGATCGATGCTCGCATCTTCAGCAAATTGCCTTTGGCTTCCAGGAGTTGGGCCTTGCTGGAGTCCTTCGGGGTGTAGAAGTCGCAGCGTGCGCAAGCCATGCGGTGTTGGCACTGCTCGAAGAATGTGTAGGTGCAGTAGCCGTGGCCGAGGTCGTAGTGCTGCCAGGGTTCGCCCGCTGCGGCGGCGCCGGAGGCGACTGCGTCGCGGTCGACGAGGACCTCGATGGTGCGGACGTTGCGGGAGAAGTATCCGGCATCGTCGTAGGCCCGGGTCAGCGTCGTGGGACTGATCTTCGCGTAGAACTGCGTGGACTGCGGTGAGCGATGTCCGAGCCAAGCTTGCAGCTCGAACAGTGTCATCGGCTCCTTGGCGTTGTAGAGCTGGCTGGCAATCGTGGAGCGGGCCCGGTGGCTGGTTATGTTCCCGCGGACATCGGCGGCGGGGACGCCGGCCTTGCGACAGAGCATCGGGATCACGGTGTTGTTGATATAGACGGAGGACACCTTCCGGGCCCGGAACGCGAACAGCGGGTCCACGAGTTCGCCGGTGCGGCGGTCGGTGAACTTCGGCTGGACGGGACGGATGGACTGCCAGGCATCGAGGGCCTGGCCCAGGATCGGGTCGACCGGTTTGGTGAAGGCGGTGCCGGTCTTGTGGGTCGGCACGTCCAGCAGGCAGACCGCGTCGCGGGCGAGGACCTGCTGCGAGTCGCCCGTGATCACCGAGCCGTCGTGCTCCCAGCGGATGCAGCCGATCCGCAGCCGGGCTATCTCATCGCTCCTCTGCCCGGAGAACAGCCAGGTCAGCGTGACCGCGCGGACGAGTTCCAGCGGGTAGAAGTTCCCGGCCTGGGTCTGCGGAAGGTCGTCGTCGGTGAGGTTCAGCCCGGCCCACATCAGCTTCGCCCAGATGCCGTCCGCGATCACACGGGGGTCCGGACCGAGCAAGGCTGCGATGCTGCGCGGGGTGCCAAGCGCCCGCTGCGGATCGAAGCGCCGAGGTATCCACTCCCACTCCTGACAGTCGCGGAAGAACGTTCGCACCGCGCTGAGCTGGGTCGCCTTCGTAGGCGCTTCGAGCGGCTTGCCGATACGGTCCTTCAGACCGGCCGTGCGTTGGACGTAGTCGCCGACCTTCATTCTGTCGAGCGCGGCGACCCAGGTCGCGCAAGTCCGCCTCGACCACTTCGCCGGGTCCGCGGCCTCGGAATGCTCGGCCTCCAGCCACCGTCCGACCTTGAGCAAGGTGGAACGGACCGTGCCGCGGACCCGGGGCGTGAGCGTGGAGGTGTCGTACCAACGCTCCACCCATGCCGCCCAGACCGGGGAGCCTCCGCTCGCCCGCGCCGAGTGACGGCCCGTCATCCGCTGCGGCGGCTCGCAGAAGCCGAGCTCGGCGACGGCCCGCTGCATGGCATGCAGCGTGTTGCCCCGCGCCGCGGGCAGTAGGCGCTCGGCGCGGATCTGCTCGAACAGGTCGGTGGTCAAGTCCTCCAGGTGCGGGCTGCGGTTGAGGAGCAGAACCTGGCAGACCACCATCGGCAGCAGCTGGTCGTCCTCGCGGCCGAGCTGATAGCCCCAGCCGGCGAGGACCGTGCGGATCCGCCGGATCTCGCCGTCCACGCGGTCGCGGCCGAAGACGCGCCAGGCCAGAGCGAGACGGCCGAAGCTGCCCAGCTTGTAGAAGTCGGCGAAACCGCCGAGCAAGAAGGCATGCGCGGCCAGTTGGGGACGGGCCGCCTCCTCAGCCCAGGCGGGAACGCTCGCGCGGAAGCTCGGCAGATCGCTCCCGAGCAGACGGGCCCACTCCTCGCCGCTCCAGACCCAGTAGGAGCGGCCGGTCTCCGCGCACCGCAGCAGGATCACCGCGGCGGCATCCAGCCTTCCCCGGCGGCGGTGCGAGGTGGCCGGCTCGTGCGACGCGGCGGCAACGTCGTCCAGCGGCCGCAGCAGCCGCCGGATCGCGCGCCAGCCGGGGGCGTTAGGATCGTGACGGGCCATCCGGCGCAGGTTGACCAGGCCCAGCTCCGCGATGGCCCGCTTCTCCTCCGTCCGCAACACGGCCGCGATGTCGTAGCGACTCGGGTCGATCGGCCATATCCAGCGATTGGACGGGTCCGAGACCACCGAGGCTGAGATGAGCGAGGTCACCGGCTCTCCTCCCCGGCAGCGCCGTCCTTGGTGAGGGCCTGGATGCGCCAGGCGTGCATGTGCTCCATGCCGCGAGCGAGCTTGTCGGCCAACTCCCGGCCGGACAAATGGATGTACTGCAGTGTGGAGTCGGTGTGCCGGTGTCCGGCAAACGCGGCGATCGCGTGCACTTCCCAGCCCATCCGGGCAAGGTCTGTCAGACACAGGTGCCGCGTGGTGTGCGTGGAGAACCGCTCGACCTCGGAGGTCAGCGCGATCTTTCGGACCACCTTCGACCATGTCCACAGACTCAGCGGCTGAGCATGATTGCGGCGCGACTCCGACAGGAAGAGCGACCCGCGGGCCCGGCTGATCGTCCCTCGGTGAGCGAGGTAGGCCGACAGCAGCACCCCGGTCGACGCCGAGTAGGGCACCACCCGCTCCAGCCGGTTCTTCGTCGTCTCCGCCCGTATCCGCAGCGTGCGATGGGCCGGATCCACGTCGTCGGTCCGTAGCGAGCACAACTCCTCGCGCCGCAGGGCGGCGTCGTAGGCCAGGGCGAGCATCACGCGGTTGCGTACCGGCTCTCGCCGAGCCACCTCCAGGATCCGCAGCCACTGCTGCTCGCTGGGAATCCACGGCAGCTTCGTCAGCCGCGGCACCAAGCCTCGCTGCTGACCGCCGTTCCGTCGACCTGGGGTGTACCGACCGCGACCGACAGGGTTGGACTCCCGCAGCCCCTCTTCCATGAGGAAGTCGTAGAACAGACGGACTGGCACCAGGCGCTGCTGGATCGTCGCGTTCGCCAGCCCTGCACCCGAGTCAATGGAGATCACATTCGCACCCCGCCGGTGCGGCCGGGTGGTCAACTCCCGTACGTAGACGGCGACATGGGCGCGGTTCGCCGAAACCGGGTCGACGTCCTCCCGTTCACACATCAAGAGGTACTCGGCCAGTCCCCGGCCGTAGGCGTCGATCGTGCGTGGTGCACGTCCGAGATCCGTCCAGACCGTCAGCCAGGCCGCCGCCTGTTCATGCCGGCTGAGCACCGGCCACTTCTCCGTGAGTACCGTCGTGCCGCTCAAGCCATCTCCCAAGTCCGTGGTCACCGGGGAGACATGATCACCCCGGCAGATTCCACGTAACTTTTAAGATGCTGAAGCGGCAGATGTTCGGCCGCGCCAACTTCGACCTGCTCCGCAAGCGGGTCCTCCTCGCCGGGCGAGGCCGTTCATGATCGCGCTTGTGGTGACCCTCCGTGGCTCCGGCACTGAAAGTGATCCAGAACCTGAACCGTGACCCAGTTTGGGCGGGTAAAAAGTGACCCAGGTGTCTTCTGTTGCGTGTGTTCAGTCGTCTTGGTTGTCGGTGGGGATGCGTCCGAGTTCACGGCCGCGCATGCGATACGAGTCGCCTTTGAACGAGTGGACCTCGGCGTGGTGGACGAGGCGGTCGATCATCGCGGCGGCGACGGTCTCGTCGCCGAAGACCTCTCCCCAGCGTCCGAAGGGTTTGTTGCTGGTGACGATCACGGACGCGCGTTCGTATCTGTTCGAGATGAGCTGGAAGAACAGGTTCGCGGCCTCGGCCTCGAACGGGATGTAGCCAACCTCATCGACCACGAGGAGCGGGTAGCGGCCGAGGCGGGTGAGTTCGTCGGCGAGGCGGCCGGTGGCATGGGCGGCGGCGAGGCGGTCGACCCACTCGGAGGCGGTCGCGAACGCGACGCGGTGTCCGGCCTGGCAGGCGCGGACCGCGAGCCCGATCGCCAGGTGTGTTTTTCCCGTGCCCGGCGGACCCAGAAAAACGGCGTTCTCCTTTCCCGCGATGAAGTCCAACGTGCCCAGATGCGCGAGCTGTTGGCGCGTTATGCCGCGCAGATGGGTGACGTCGAGTTCCTCGATCGTCTTGATGGCGGGGAAGCGGGCGGCGCGGACGCGGGCCTCGCCGCCGTGCGACTCGCGGGCCGAGACCTCGCGCTGAAGGCAGGCGACGAGGTATTCGGCGTGCGTCCAGGACTCCTTGCGGGCTCGCTCGGTGAGCCGCTCCGCGGCGTCCAGCATGGCTGGGGCCTTCATCGCGCGGGCAAGGAAGGCCAGGTCGGAGGAGGTTTGCCGGCCCGTGCGGCGGCCGGAGGCCGCCGTGGTCGTCTTGACGGCCGTGGAGGATTCCCCGGCGATTGCCGGCTCGTCCCCGCAGACCTCGTCACCGGCGGCTGTCGGGGTGCGGGGCATTCAGCTCGCCTCCTGGTTGTTGCCGCCGTCGATGACGGTGAACAGCCGGTCGTAGCTGCCCAGTTCACGCTGTTCGACTTCGACCAGCGGGCCGGACGAAGCAGCTGGCCGCCCTGGCGGGCGGGCGGCCTGCTGACGGTGCGCTTCCTGACGCATCCGGGTGCTGACGGCAGCATGTTCGGGGTCGGTGAGGGTCTGGTGTTTCGCCCAGCAGCGGGGGTGCTGGGCGACGATCTCCCCGCCGGTGGCCAGGACGAGGACCTGGTCGTTGTCGCAGAGCACGGTCACCGTCTTCCCGATCGCGGCGGGGTCGACGGAGTAGTCGTTGGTGTCGATGCGGACGTAGTGGTCGCGGCCGAGCCGGATGGAGAAGCGCCACCAGGACGGCGGGTCGACCGGTGGCAGCGCGATCATTCCGGCCTTGTCGGCCTCCCACCGCTCGACGGGACGGGCCTGCAGAGCGCGGTGCCGGCGCCGGTTGGCGATCTTCAGCCACTCGTCCAGCTGGGTGTTGAAGTCGTTGGGGCCGGCGAAGTGACGGCCCGGCAGGAAGCTCGTCTCCAGGTAACCGTTCGCGCGCTCGACCAGCCCTTTCGTTTCCGGATCGCGGGGACGGCAGAGGAAGATCTTGGTGGAGAGCAGGCCCGCGAACGCGGCGAACTCGCCGGTCACCTTGCCGCGGCCGATGCCGGACTCGTTGTCCCAGACGAGCATCCTGGGGACGGCGCCCCAGGCGGACAGCAGCCGCCAGTGCCCATCGATCAGGTCCCCGGTCCGCCGCGAGGGCAGCATCCGCGCGGTGATCATCCGCGAGTAGCCGGAGACCATCACCAGCACCGGCGGCTGTCCGGTCTGCCCATAGCCGAGCGGGATCTCCGCGTCGGGGAACCACAGGTCGCACTGGGCCAGCTCGCCCGGCCGATACGTCGTCCGCGACACCGGATCCACCGGAACATAGGCCGGCCGCAGCTCACGGACCCGCTCCTTGAGGACCGTCATCCCACGTTCCCAGCCGATCCGCTCGGCGATCACCGTGGCCGGCATCGTCGGCGTCTCCCGCAGCAGCTCGCGGATCTGCACCTCGACCGCGTCCACGACCGAGCCCTTGGCCGGTCTCTCGTACTTCGGCGGCCGGTCGTGCGCCAGCGCCCGCTTCACCGTGTTCTTCGAGATGCCCAGATGACGAGCGATTGCCCGGATCGGCATCTGCTCGGCCCGGTGCAACCGGCGGATCTCTGCCCAGTCCTCCACAAGGATCACCTCTTCCTCCTGACCTTGATCAACAAGGCCAGAGTCAGACGAAGATCACCAAGAGGGTCAGATTTGATACGCCGTCAGAGGGTCAGCGTTCGGCCGACGCCGACAAGATTCGCGAGCACGACGAGGCTGTCGACGACGTCGAGGCGGCGTCGTTGGGCCGGTCCCGGTTGGCTGATGGGCGGCGGGTCGAGCTGAGCGTCGAGGAACTGGTACGGCTGGTGAACGCCGAGGCCGACGGACCGCTCTGAGCGCGCGGAGGTTCGGGCCCCTGGTCCGCTCGAACGCACGATTCGCACATCTCCTGCGAGCCTTGCCGGACCCGCTATCGGGCGATGCACTTGGCTTGTACGAAGGCGGGAGATCTGATGACCAAGGAAGAGCGCCACGCGATCCTCACCCCGGCAGAGGTCGCAGATGCCCGTGCCCAGGCCGACCGTGCGATCCGCACCGTGGGCATTCCCCCTGAGATGATTGCCCAGCTCAGACCTATCCTCGCCCCGCCGCTGAACGCCTCGCGGCAGAGCGAATCGAGCGTGAGTGGGCGGCCAGAGCAGGGGACACGGCATGATGATTCGCGAACACCTCACCGAGCCCAGTCGTACGGACCGAGCGCAGGCCAATGACGCCTGAGGAACGGGAGGCGCACATCCGCAACCTCGTGGACAACGCGCCGTTGCCACCCCCAGAGGACATCGCCCGGCTGCGCGCCCTGCTCCGGCTGTGGGAGCGGCCCCTCACCGAGCGAACTGCTCATGCGCAGGTCACCGCGAGTGATGTCGCCGACGGCCGCTCGAAGTCCAGTAACGGCCCGACTCTCGATGAGATTCGCTCCTGGCCCGCTACGGTGAGCGTCCCCAAGGCCGCGACCGCGCTCGGCGTCTCAAGTAGCCACCTTCACGCACTGATCAAACGGGGGGGGAGTCGCCGGTCAAGCTTCTGCCCCTCGGAGGCCGTCACCGCGTGATCACTGCTTCGCTGGTGTGTTTGCTCGAAGGAGCCTGACTGGGAGACGAACGTGCGTCGCATGTGGTGGCCGAACTCGACGGCGACGGCCATCGACTCTGGCGGGCATCTGCGGACGGGTCTGATGGGACCGTCGAGTGCATTGCCGTTCACGTGGTTTCCCTTGTGTGGAGCGTCGCTTATCGACGCCGGTAGGCGCGGGCCGGAAGAACGGCGCTGGGACCGGATGCTGTTGCCACCGTGGGGGCACGCACGACGGCCCGGGAAATGGTGCTGCGAGCGCGAGCGGCAGCAACTCGGCGGACATCCAGTGGAGTCGGTACCGGCGGTGTGACTGGAGTGATGTGGGCCGCTCCGCAGTTTCGGGACGGGACCTCGGGCGCATACCGGAGCACGGGTGTGGGGTCGGCAAGGCGCGCGGTGGTCGCCGCGATCAGGTGGAGGGGCGTGTGAGAGGTGAAAGAGGCATACCAGCGTGAGTGGTAGCCGTCCTTGCCACCCCACAGCAGCCATCGGTGCGTGTCGGAGTGCAGCTCGGCCTGCGCGTTGGGGAGTCGGCGCGAGTAGGTGAGGCCGGCCAGTTGGTCGGGGGCGGTGCACGTGGTGGCAGCCCACGTGTCCGTGCGCTGCCACCCTGCTCGTGTCAGGGGTCGCAGGGCCTCGTCGATCGGATGGTCCGCACTGGACAGGTAGGCGTCCGGCCCCTTCGTGTAAGTGCTGGCGAGGGTGGTGGTGAAGGCGGTCACCAGTTCGGTGGGGGTGGGTGTGTCGAAGGTGGCTATCCAGTGCGCAGGGCCGAAGGGATCGGCGTGGACGGCGACTTTCCACAGCGTGTTGTCCTCCCCCTCGGGCAGATAGCCAAGGCGTATGTGCCGTTGTGGGGAGGAGACGTACACGTTCGCCAGCTCGTCGTCGTGGAGGGCGAAGCCGTGATCGAGGAGTGGTGCGAGGGCGGGGTCGCCGGTGACGGTACAGCCGGCGAGGTAGAGCGGTGAGACGTACAGGTCGCCCTCGGGGGCGGTGATCGACACGGTGGGACTCCGGGGCTGAGGGTGGGGGTTAGCGCTGCCGTCGGGAGCCGACGTGCGCGGCGAGCGAGGTCGGCGCGGCCAGAGGCGGAGGTACGTGTATCGCCTGGGTCTGGGTGCTGCGCGCGAGCGCCGCTGCGGCCCGCGGGTCGGGCCTGGTCGTTTCCGCGCGGGCGACCGAGATCAGTGAGCGGTGCCGGTCGGGGATCTGGTCCAGGGCACGCGGCACGGGGGTGGGGTCCGTGAATACGGCGGTGGAGGCCGTGATGAGGTGTTGCGGGGTGTACCGGCTGAAGAAGGCCTGCCAGCTCGGCGTGTACACGGGGTCGGGGCCGGCGGACATGCGCCACGTCGACTTCTCGGGCGTGAGCAGCTCGTCGTACTCGTGTAGCCAGCCGACGCTCATCTGATAGGTGGCGTGGCCGTCGGGGGAGACCGTACGGAACGGCCGGGTGCCGTGTACCGGCTCCCACCGGTGGCGCGCGGTCAGGGACGCGGGGCTGGTGCCTGTGTAGCGCCGGCCACCGCTGAGGTAGTCGGCGAAGTTGTTGTGCACTCCCTCGACGAGGGTCTCGGTGAAGGCGGCCACGATCTCGTGGGGCGTGTTCCGGTCGAACGTGGTGATCCAGTCGGGGACGCCGAGTGGGTCCTCGGTGTAGGAGATGGTCCATCCGCCGTAGAAGCTCTCCAGGGCGTTGGCGACGCGTACGCGCTGGCATGGGCTCGTGTAGTACGTGTCGGTGCCGAAGGCGACGGCCTTGGTCCAACCGGGAGCGAGTTCCAGGGAGTTGAAGATGCTGAGGTTGTCCCCAGGACCGGCGAGGTAGCCGGGGCTGACCAGGACATCCGCGTTCGGGTCGAGGGCGAGGGGATCCAGGCTGGGCATGAGAGGGCCTTCGGGCGGTGGGACACGGGCGGCTGAACGGCTCGTGTGGGGGCACGTGGGCGCGGTCGCGCGGCGGCTCTGGCTGTCTGCACTGGAGTCACCTGGTCCGGGACGGGTGCGAGAGTGCAGTTACGTACGCCGGTACGCGCGGCGGCGAGTCGGGGACGTGCGAGAACAGCTCGGAAGAGGCAACCGGACTGCGGTGCACTGCCGCGCTCGCGCGTATGGCGTACTGCGCCGTCGCACCGTGTTCGTCAGGGAGGGCTGTCGCTGGGGTTGCCTTACGGGCGAACTCCGCGAGTTCGGCGTACACCGGCGTGAGCCCACGGGCCGCGGACGTCAGGGTGTACTCGGTGCCTCGGCCGGAGAAGGGGCTTGTGCGGGTGATGAGTTGGTGGGTCTGAAGTTGTGTGATGCGGTAGTGGAAGGAGCCGGTGGCGAGCCCGGCTTCGTCTCGTAGCGCACCGTTGGGCAGGGGACCGTGCTGTGCGAGGGTGTGGAGAAGGGGGATCGTGCCCTTCCCGCGCAGTCGGCTGAGCACGACTTCTACGGGTTCCGGTTGTACGCGTTCTGCCTCTCCTGGTGACGACGTGCCGTCCGTGAGGTGGATGCGGTGCCAGGCTGAGAGCGCGCGGTGGACGTCGTTGGTGTGGCGGCCGAGCGGGGTGAGGTCGTACACGCCGAACTGAGGCCGGTCGAGGAGATTGCTGGTCTGCATGCGGCGCACGATCTGGGCCATGGCGTGGACACCGACCCACGGCAGCGCGGAGTTGAGTTCGGTCAGGCGCATGGGGCCGTGCTGCTGCATGGTCTGCAGGGTCCAGGTGGTCCAACGCGGTGAGAGGCGGGCGACAGCTTGGTCGACGAGTTCGGTGTGAGGGGTGGGTGAGTTGGCGAGGTCGGGCACGGTGGGGTTCTCCGAAGGGTGGTTGAGTGCGGTCAGCGGGACCGCGTGGTGCGGTTCGTGACGGAGGTCGTTGCCGCGGGTTGCTGGGCAGCGGTGATCGGCTGCCCGCCGCGGTGCTGAGGAGAGCGGGCCCTGGCGGCTTGGGTTCGCCGGTCGTGCGGGGACGTGGCGGTGGCCGCCCGTTCGCGCTCCAGCCGGAGGGCCGCGGTGCGGTAGGCGGCCTGGTCTTGGCGCTCGCCGACCGCGAGGAGGTAGATCTCCCGTTTGTGCTGGGAGGAAGCGGGAGCGTCCCGGTACTGGATGACCAGTCGCCAGCGGGTTTCCGGGTCGACGTAGACCTTGTGGCAGCCCGCCAGTTCGCGCTGGAGGGCGGCGCCGCGTTCGTTGCCGTGGACGAGGTGCTGCAGTTCGAGCAGGGCCAGGTCGCGGATGTTCTCCGGGACGGCGCGCAGGTCGGCGAGAGCCTCGGGATGGGCGGCGAAGGCGTACCGTGCCCGGCTCATCGCTCGCGTCCACGGGAGTGCGCCGGGGCAGGCCCTGTCGCTGACCGCGGTGGTGATACGGGTGCCGGAGCCACGGCGAGGCCGTTGCCCGTGACCGTGGAGCGAGCGCGGGCGGCTGCCGCCCTGCGGCCGACGGCGCTCGGTGGGGCAGGTGCCAGGGGGAGCGGTGAGTCCCGTTCCGTGATCCACGTATCGGCCTCTTCGGCGCTGGTGAAGGCGCCCTCCCGCACGGTGTGGGAGCGCAGGTCCTTGGTCGTCTCTTCGAGGAAGAGGCGATACGGCGCATCTACAGAGTCGGGATGGCTGTCGTAGACGAGCGTGCGGACCTCGACTCCGACGTCGAAGGAGCATGGGTTGTCGGTGTAGTGATCGAGGACCTCGTACCGGTTGCCGGAGTTGGCCCGCAGCAGGCCCTCAAGACGTGCCGTGAGTCCGTCGGCAGGGCGGGGCCCGTGGGGGTGGGATCCCCTGACGACTTCCGGCGGGCAGCCCCTGCGGAGCAGCCAGTTCTGCGCCAGCGGAACGACCGGGTGGCGCTCGGAAGCGAAGTCGAATGTGCGCTGCTCGATGTCGCGGGTGATGTGCAGCGTGACGTACTCCGCCATCCCAGGGATGTCCCAGATCGCGGAGCGATCGTGCAGCAGCAGGTAGCTGTCGCGGTCGTCGGCGCTGTGGTGCTCGGCGAGGGGAACGAACAGGTCGTCCGAGAGGGTGACGGAGGAGAAGTCGTCCTCGATCTGATCGGTGACGGCCTGGAAACCGTCGAGCCGGTAGTCCGGCGCAGAGGGTTCGTGCGTGCCGGCCATCTCAGACTCCGACGGGCTCGGGCGAGGCCAGCAGCCGGTGGTGGGGTCGGGCCGCACTGGTGGTGCAGGCGCCGAAAGGGCCATCTGGGGTGCGGAGTTGGAGCAAGGCTGGGTCTAGGTGGTCGCGGTGCCAGGTGGAGGGACCGGTGAGGCCGGCCTGGACATCGGTGAGTTGCTGCCAGGCGAGCCAGAGGGCGTGCAGCCGGGCCACCCCCTCGGGGTGCTCCTGCCACTGATGGCACCACGGGCGGCCGGTGGTGATCTCCCGTCCGTAGACCGGCAGAAGCAGGTTGTGTACCCAGTTGGTCAGCGCGGCCAGTTCCACGGCGTACGCCTGGGCGCCGAGCGCCAGGATGAAGACGGAGGCCGGTCCGTCGCTCTTGGCGCCGTCGGCGTTGGATTCGGCCGGGGCGGGGGCTGACGCCGGGCTGTCAGGGTGCTCGGGATCGGCTGGTTCGCCGTCCTGTGGGGCGGGCTGGTCGTCGGTGAGCCGGGCGAGCGTCTCGCCCTGCTTGCGGCTCTCGGCGACGAGCCGGGTGACCGTGGCGACGAGGTCGTCGAGGTCGTGGTCCGGTATGCGCACCGGCTCGCTCTCGTGGGCGGGTTCGGACATGGCTACCCCTGGTGCAAGTTCTGGTGGGTGGGGTGACGAGGTTCTGGAGAAACGGGGGTTTGGCCCGGCCGGGAAAGTGGGTGTAGAAGGCCCAGGTCAGCGCGGCGCGTGATGGCGGCACACGGTCCAGGGCGGGGCCAGGATCTGCAGGGCACGGGCGGCCTGCTGGGGCACAACTCCGTTGCCCAGAGCGGTCAGTTGGGCGGGGCGTCCCAGCCCCGGGGTGCCGGTCACCCAGCCGGGCGCAAGTCCTTGCATCCACTCCACGAACCGCGGGCTGAGGCGGCCGGCGTCGTCGGTCGGCCGAGGCGCTGGACGGGTGGCCCGCTCCCAGCGGGTGATCGCCGCGGCGTACGGCCCCCAGATCTCGGCCCGTCCCCCGTGGCCGACGGGTCCCCGAACAGCGGCAGCGACTGCGTGAACGGAGCCCTGCCCATCGAGCTCTTCCGCTGCCCGGCCGTGCGTGTGGACGTGGCA
The DNA here is from genome assembly GCF_022698165.1 of Streptomyces cylindrosporus. Taxonomy (GTDB): domain Bacteria; phylum Actinomycetota; class Actinomycetes; order Streptomycetales; family Streptomycetaceae; genus Streptomyces; species Streptomyces cylindrosporus. Next base: position 153,754 of record NZ_JALDAY010000002.1, on the reverse strand, counting down.
TCCGGGGCGGGCCGCAGGCGTGCCGCCGCCCAGGGCAGGGTCAAGTCCCCGTTGCCGTGGCGCTGGTTGGGCGAGCCCTTGGTTCCGTCCGAGGCTTTCAGGGTGGGCAGGAGCCACTCGACCTCGTCCGCCAGGTTCGGGCCGTGGCCGCCCTGCTTGCGCTTCGCCGGGTGCTGGCTGCCCCCGTTGGCGCCCAGGTTGCTGGTCGGCGTCTTGAGCAGCGGTGATCCGTCCGGAGGGCCAGGCGGCGAGGAAGATCCGTTCGCGACGGTGCGGGGCTCCGACGTCAGCGGCGCGAAGCACACACCAGCGCGCATCGAACCGGATGTCGGCCAGGGAGCCGAGTACGGCACCGAGTGCGCGCACAGCAGGCTGGCCTGCGGTGTCTCCCAGACACCACGGGCAGAGTTCCATGTCGCCAGGGGAACCGGCGGGCGAGGTGAGGAGCCCTCGGACATTCTCGATCACCACCAGGCAGGGGTTGAGGGCTTCGATGGCGCGAACGACGTGGTGCCACAGACCGGACCGGGTGCCATCAGCCAGTCCGGCGCGACGGCCGGCGACCGAGACGTCTTTGACAGGGGAACCCGGCTGTCAGGACGCACGCCTCCGGGACTTCGGCCCAGTTCACGGCCGTGATGTCGCCGAGGTTCGGCACGGTGGGCCAGTGCCGGGACAGGATCCGGGCCGCTCCCGGATCGATCTCGGCATGCCAGGCGATCGTTCCGCCGAGGACTGCCTGGACGCCGAGATCCAGACCGCCGTACCCGGAACACAGGCTCCCGATCGACGGCGGAGACTGCGCCGAGGTCAGGTCAGCGGCCATGGCGGGGCGCCGGGGTGTAGGCGAGCCGGACCGGACTCGGAGCGGGCGGTTCCACGGGCAGGCGGTAGATCGAGTTCGTTGGTCGTGCGGAGCGGCTCAACGCGGCGAGAACACGAGGTGGAGTGCCGTCGATCCGGTCGGCGGCGCGCCGCAGTGTGACGAAGGCTTCCTTCAGCGAGTCCACGGTGAGGTCCAGCTGGTCCTGCGCGACGGCGAACGCGGCCCCGCGAGCATCGCTTAGATCCGCCGAGGCCGTGGCTTTCGCGTACCTGCGCAGGAATCCGAGCTGTTCGAAGGCTTCGGTGTAGTTGTTCATGGCACGTCCCGCCGGGGCGGACGCGCTGGTGTAACCGGCGATGACCGGGCCGAGGTCGAGTCCCGGGTCGTTGTCTGTAGCGTGGAAGAGGACCTCGTCGGACAGATCCTTCACCAGCCCCGTCAGTGCGCCGAGATGCTGGGACGCGGTGGCGAGGTCTGGCAGGGAGCTGTGCGTGTACGAGCGGACCACGGCAGTTCGGAGCTGCTCGAACTCCAGGGCCAGCGCGTACAGTTCGTCCTTTTCCAGGCCCGCTCGGCCCACGTGGTCGGTCATGACGGACTCCGATGGTTGTGCCGGTCGGGAAGCGCGGCGCACGAGGCCGCGACCGGCGCCGAGGGGGCTGGGGTAGCTGTAGGGCGGCTGCGGGCTCGGGCCGCCTCGATGCGGGCGGCAGGCGGTGACGCACCGGGCCGACTGGTCGGCCGCCGCAGCTCGGGGCTGGCTTCGTGTGTGAGGTGCAAGCGGCGGCGCACGTCGTCGAGGGGGCCGAGAGTGTGCAGGGCGTAGCTGATCAGCCGTCCTGGGGCCAGGGCTTCGTCGTCGGCGAGCGCGCGCACCTGCCGGGCGACGGCGGTGGCTGTGCGGACGAGCGAGGCCTGGACGACCTGCTCGCCGAAGTGCTCGGCCACACCGGAGAAGGACAGCGGGTCGCAGATCCTGAGGACGCGTTCGGCGTTGAGCGTCCCGTCGGATAGCGCGCCCCGGCGCTGGGTCTCCCACAGCACGGTCAGTTGGTCGATGGGCTCGCTGCGGTGGTGCAGGGCGCTCAGGGCGCGGTAGATCTGCTGGTGGCCGGTGTCCGCGAAGTCACCAGGACGTAGCCAGTCGACGACGTCGAGGAGTTGCTCGGGCCGGGCGCTGATGCAGCCGAGGAGGAACTCCTCGTCGGCGAGGACGTGTTCGTCGGCAGCTTGCGGCTGCTGGGCGGGCGACGTGATCGGCTCCGGGGGCGGTACCGGTCGCGGCTCGGTTCCCCACCGGTGGGCGAGATCGGCGAGCACGTCGGACAGGACCTGGGTGTGGTGGACCGTCTCCTCGACCCCGCCTCGGACGGCGTCGGCACGCGCGGCCTGGTGGAGGCGGATCGCGTGCTGGGTGACGCTACGGTGGATGGCGCCCTCCAGGACCATCCGCCCGTAGACGGGCGCATGGGTGGGGCGCGGACATGCGGAGATCAAGGAGTGGGCGTACGACGCGGTCAGTCCCCGGGTCCGAGTGCTGGCCTCCCGCACGGTATCCGTCACCCAGGACAGCGGGATCGGGTCTCCGCTCTTTGCTGCTGTGGCTGGGTGGCCGTCGGAGTGGAGCTTGAGCATCGCGGCGTAGAGGGCGGCGTGTATCGGACGGTAGAAGTGATCGGGCCGGAGCCAGGGCGAGAGCTGGTCGAGTTGGCCGGGGTCGAGGAACACCGCGCCCAGGACCGCCTGCTCGGCCTGGACGAGCGGCGTCACCGCTGGCCCTTCTGCGCGGCCGCGCGCTCGGTGCGCAGCCGCGCGACGGCACGGTCGGCGGCGGCCATGTCAGCGGCGAAGCGGTCCAGTTCGCTGGTGAAGAGGGGGTCCGAGGCGGACATGGCGCCGGTCGGGGTGACCAGCCACCATGCGCTGCCGCGGCGTACGGCTGGAGTGCCAGCGAGCCGCTCGGACGGGCGGACGGATGCCCAGGTTGGTACGGGGTGGGACACGGGAGCACCTCAAGAAGTACATGGGGAGGCCGAGCAGCGGCTCGGGGAGGCGGCGGGCCGTACTTCCGCGTGTCTCGTGCGCACGTCGTGCCGGGCCGGGGCGGTCATGCGGCCGGGCCGAAGTCGTCGCGGTGCAGCTGCTTGGCCAGGGCCCGCTCGGTGATGGCCGCGGTCGCCTGGGCGGAGGCGGCGCCGAGCCGGTCGGCGTCCGGTTCGCGGTACCAGGGCTTGAGGTCGAGGAGGGCGGGGCGCACTCCGGTGGCCAGCAGGAGGGCGGAGCCCTTGGGCAGGGCCCGGATCGCGTCGGCCGGCAGCACCCGCTCCTGACGCATCGACACCGACGTGGACTTGCCCGACTCGCTCGTGGACACGGAGACGGTGCGTACGTCGTGGTCGCCGACGAGGCGGGAGAGCTTGTCCGCGAAGTCGGCGTCGTCGATGCCGGAGCCGACCAGCTTGATCGTCGCGGCGGACCACAGGGAGTCCATGCCGGCCTCGCCCCAGACCCGTACGCCCTGGCGGTAGGACTGCAGGATCGTGATCGGGATGACGCCGCGGGACCCGAGGTGGGAGTAGAGGTCCGGGAGGTCGGAGATCTTGCAGACGTTGGCGGCCTCGTCGAGGATCGCGAGCAGCGGGGCGTCGAGGCGCCCGCCGTCGCGTTCGGCCTGGATGACGGCCGCGCGCATCACCGCGTCGGCGGCTGCGGCGATGATCGCCGAGGCGGAGCCGCCGCCGTCCTTCGACAGCAGGAACAGGGTGTCCTTGCTGGTCGCGAACGCCTCCGGCTTGAACTCCCGTACCTTCTCCAGGCCGCCCGGTGGGGTGACCCAGGCGGCGATGCCCGGGTCGAGGAGGCAGCTGGCGTACTGCCGGGCGGTCTCGAAGATGCCGTCGCGGGTCTCCACGGCTCCGGCCACGGTGCCCTGGAGCTGGGCGGCGACGGCATCGAGGCCGGCGTCTTGCAGAAGGTCGATAGGGGTGCGGTCGGCGGGGGAGGCGAGCCAGGACAGCACGTCGGTGATCGGCCGGCGGTCGCGGGCCGCGGCGAGGAACAGCGCGGTGAGGGTGTTGGCGGCGGCGGTGGACCAGAAGTCGCCCGCGTTGGAATCGTCCACTGAGGCGGTCACGAAGTGTCCGGCCAGCCGACGGGCCCCCGCGAGATCGTGAGCGTCGGCGAGGATGTCCCACCACATGGTTTGCGGGGCGTGGGCAATCTGCTGCGGGTCCAGCGTCCACACCGTGCCCACGCGGGAGCGCTCGTCGAGCGTCGCCGTGTAGGCGTCGCGGGCCGCCTTGTTCGAAGTCAGCAATACCGCACCGGGGGCGCGCAGGATCGCGGGGATCGCCAGGCCCGAGGTCTTCCCGGAGCGGGGCGCCATGATCGCGAGGAGTACATCCTCCCAGGAGGAGCGGACCTCGGTGGCACCCGGCTTCAAAGTGCCCAGCAGGACGCCGCGGTCGTCCGGGGTGACGTCCTTAGGCTTCGTGCCCTTCAGACTGGGCCGCAGGTCGATGGCTTTGGTGGCGACGTTCTTGGCGAGCAGGTCGGCTAGGTCTCGCTGATCGGCCAGCCCGTTGGGGTTCCGGCGAACGCGCAACCACAGGCGGGCGCCGAGTACGGCTGCCGTGGTGAGGGTGGCGGCGGGCAGCAGGTAGCTGCCGGTGAGGACGGCGGGCCGGGTGAGGTGCGGCCAGAGAAGTTCGGGGTGCAGGATGGCGTTGGTCGGCTGGAAGGCAGCCCACGGACCGGAGCCGACCAGGACGTTGGTGAGGTTGCCGAACAGCCAGGCCAGCGAGCCTCCCACCATGCCGAGACCGGCGATGCCGATCAGGAGGTAGAGCAGGAAGTCGGTGCCGGTGGTGGTCGAGGGCGTGCTGGTGCGCGGAGATGGCAAGGCGGGATCCAGAGGGGTGCGGACCTACGGGTGGCGGCGGGGCGGCAAGTGGCTCTGGTGATCACGAGCGGGCTCCTGGCGGTTGTGGCGGTGAACAAGGGAGTCGGACGGAGCGGCGGGGCAGCCGGTCAGCGAGACCGGCCCGGCCTGGGCGTGGTCGATGGTGTGGCGGAGGGCTCTTCGGCGGTGGGCGTGACTCCGGTGTCCGCGTGCGGGGCGGTCGCGTAGTAGCTGGCAACGCCTTCCTGCCAGCTCCGCTTCTGGGGCGGCCCGAGCCTCTGCATCTGCTGGCCAGCACCGCGTACCTCCTCGGCGAGAGAGGTGAGGGTGGCAGCGGCGTCTTCAAAGAGGTGGGACAGGTCCCAGCCGGCATCGGTGTCGGCGACGTTGGCCTGTTCGGCGGCGGCTTCGAAGAACTCGCTGAGCCGGACAAGTACTCCGTCCTTCGGGTCGACGACGTGCTCGACGAGATCGGCTGCCCCCGTGTACGTCTCGGCCTCATTGAGCGTGTCAGTCAGGGAGAGGATCTGATGCCCGTAGACGCGTGTGCCGAGGGGATCGGTGGGCGTGGTGATCCGGGTGACGTCCAGGCCGGGATCGAGTTCGACCTGGTAGCCGACTGCGGTGAGCATTCGGGCGGCGTGGCTGGCCATCTGGTTCTCGCGCTTCTTGCCCATGTCCCAGGGCAGGCGGTACCAGAAGGAGAGCGGCGTGGTCTCGATGACGAAGCCGGCGCGCTTGAGAAGGGTGACGGCCAACTCGTCTCCGCCCTCGGCGATGACGTTGCCGGTCGGTTCGCGGGTGATGACGACTTGGGGCGTGGTGGACATGGAGGCCTCCGCGGGCGGGTCAGAAGTGCGGGTTTTCGGTGGGCCGGTCGCCTCCGGTGGCGGCGGCCAGTAGTTCGGGCAGGTCGGCGGGGTCGGTGTCCCGTTGGTCGATCCACCACCCGGCGCGCGTCAGGGGCCGCGCGGCGTCCTCGATGGCCGCCCACTCCGCCTCGCTGGCGCTGCCTTCGAGGACCAGGGAGGTGTACGCGGCGCCCATGAGCTGGTGACGGCAGCGGGTGCCCCAGGCGATGGCGCGGTCGGTGCCCTCCAGCGGGGGCATTCGGTACTGCGCCGACCACTCCTCGGCCTCGGCCTGTTCGGCGGCCCGCTTCTTCGCCAGCCACTCGGCCTTGGACTCGGTGTCCTCGTCCTGGGTGGCGCGCCAGCAGTCGGTGCAGTCGCGCTCGGCGAGCCAGCGGGCGTATCCGGCCCGGCGGTCGGCCGCACGGTCGGAGAGATCGGCCTGAGTGGTGTCCCCGCAGGCGTGGTTGATGGTCCAGATCTTCTGGACGGCCATGAGTCGGACTCCTTCGTGGGATCGGGAGGAAGGTCAGCGCGTACGACGGGGGCTGGACGGGGGAGCCGGTGAATGGGCTGCTTCGGCCGGGGACGTGGGCAGGTCGAACGGGCGACTCGGGGAGGATGCGAGAGCGGCGCGGGCGCGGGCGGTGTGGGTGACCGACGGGAGCTCGTACCGGGGAAGCAGCGGTACGTTGGCCAGGGGCGGGGCGTCTTCCGGGGTCAGGTCCGGCATGACTGACAGGTCGAGCTGGGCGGTGACGAGCTGGTCGCCGAGGAACGCGAGGTGGTGGGCGATGGTGCGCAGATGCTGGCCCAGCTCGCGTCCGTTGGCGGTGCCCAGCCGATCGCACCAGGCGGCTGCCGTGTCGATGAACTCCTCCAAATCGCCGACGACGCCGTGGTGTTCGTCGAGGATCTGCTCTAGGACATCGGCGACATCGGCCGAGCGGCGCAGCTCGTGCAGTTCCCCGGTCAGGGCCGTAAGCGACTGCCCGGGCAGCGCCTGGCGTGCGGGCACCCCGTCCGGCGTGGGGATCGGCGGCGGCAGCATGATGCGGGGGTCGGCGGCGACCGAGAGGCCGACGTCCTGGAAGTCGCGGCTGGCGCGAGCCACGGCCCGCACCGCCGTGTTGTGCGGGGTGTCGTCGGACAGTACGTAGAGATCGAGGGTGTTGTTGTGGCGGAAGTGGTGCTTGCGCAGCACCTCGTCGAGGAACGGGTGATCGTCCGATACGGCGGCGACCACACCGAACTCCGGGTGGACGCCGAAGGCGACGTCGGGCTCGAGTTGCAGTTTCATGCTGAAGGCTTCCTTCGGGTTCGGAGGACCTAGCGGGCGCGGGCCGGCTGCAGGGGAGCCTGGGCCGGGCGGAAGACGACGGTGACGTCGGGCCGCTGCGGCACCGACGTGGTCGCGCGGGCCGGGGAGATGGCGGTGGCGGCCTGGACCCGGCGCTGCGACGTCGCGGGAGTCGGATCGGGGCGTCCGTTGCCGCGGATATAGGAGAACGCGTCGAACGCGAGGGCCGTGCTGTCCAGCCGCGTCTCGACGTACCGCAGATCACCCTCGCCGTGCAGCAGCACGCCTTCGCCGGTGCGGATGTCGGTGCCGACCGCCCGCAACGTGCCGTCGGGATCGCGGACCTGATCGTGCACGACGATCCGGGCGGACCGGATGTCGGCGTCGAGCACGCGGGCGAAGACGGAGACCGCTTCGCCGTCACCGAGGATCCCCGGGACGGGGTTGTTCGCCTGCCCGTCGAGGAAGCCCTGGCCAGGATTGGGTCGGGTGGCGGTCTTGAGGTCGTACACCGCGTCGGAGGTGACGCTGTACTGCGCGGCACGCAACGACTGAACGGCCTGCTGCCCGCGCCGCGTCAGATCACGGCTCGGCTCGGTCAGGGCGTACAGGCGGCTGCCGGGCAGCCGCTCGAAACCGACCCGCCGCAGCATGTGATCGGCGACGTGGTTGTCGTGTGACATCGCGGCCACGACGCCGTACTGGGCGTGGTGGGCGACGGTGATGTGCGGGCGTATTTCCGCCACGAGAAGTGCACCTCGCAGAGGTCGGGGCCATGCGGACGACGATGATGTGGCCCGAAGACGGATTTGGCGGGGCCGGGAAATGTGCGCTAGCGCGATCGGCGCACGCGGTCCTGCGCGAGGAGACCGGGCGGCGCCGTAGCGGCGGACACCGCCGTCATCGCGGGACTCTGACCGACCGCATGAGGCGAACGGGCACGGGCGGCCTGGACCTGCGCGGACTGCTGCGAACTGACCGGCCGACCGCGCTCGGCCCGTGCCATCTCGACGAGCACGCCGCCGTTCTCCATCCAGGTCAGCGAGTAATGCCAGCCTTCGGCATTGCGCTCGACGACAGCCCTCGCGAACGCGGCCCCGGCACGAGGGTGATCCGGCAGGAGCGCACCGGTGACGAACTCGAAGTCGGCCTGAACACGCGCGCCGCCCTGCAATGCCTCGCGCAGCACCCCAAGCCGGTACGGCCACCGACCCTCCGCACGATCCTGCGGATCCAGGAACGGAAGCGTCTCCTCGGCGTGGGCGACCAGAGCAGGGCCATGGTCGAGGAAGGGAGCGAACAGAGCCCACATCTCCGCATCCCGTTGCTGCTGGCGCAGGCCGTAGCGCTCATCAAGGGGCCAGTGGCCGGCGTCGCACAGGCTGTCGGAGATCGCGTCCCACTCGGCAAGAACCCGCTCACCGGCAGCCACCGCCACGGCGACCTGCTCAACGCGTGCCGCACGTACGGCCTGCTCATAACGGGGAATCAGCCGGTCAGCCACCGCCGATGCCGCGCGCGCCGGGTCCGCGTCGACGACGATGCCATTGGGTGTCTTGACCTGGTCCGCGACGTCACTGCCGCTCGGCTGCAAGGCGGCGACCAGGAACTCCCGTGTGCGCCGCGGGCGGTCGACGACGACCAGCCCGCAACCGGTGCCGCTGGTGAGCACGGCGTGGCGGGACAGCACGAACTGCTCGAAAGCCCACTGCACATGCCCGTCGTCCCAGAGCCGCTCCGCGAGCGCGAACTGATCGGCGTACGCGGCATGGTCCTGGGCGACGACGGTCCAGGAGCCGGGCAATCGGGCGGCGAGACCCTGGGCGAACGTCGCAAGGTCCGCACGCTCGTTGGACCTGCAGGCAGCGAGGAAGGCCGGGTCGTTTGTAGCCGGCGTGGCGGAATAAGACGCAGGAGAGCCGGCGGCGGGCGTCGGTGTCCGTTCAGCCATGACGGACGCCTGATTCCTGCCGGGCGCCGAGCCGCCGGGATTCTTCCAGGGCGCCGAACGGGCCCGTGGCCAGGGGGATGTAGCCGTGAGAAGCGTTGGCCGCGGTGGCGCGGAGGTAGCGCTGGACGAGCCGATGCACCAGGCGACGGATCTTGGACTGCTGAGACATGAAGGGGACTTCCTAGGAACGCTCGGGGCGGGAAGACTCGGGGGCCGGGACGTGGCGTCGGCCCCCGAGCAGCGGGATTGATCAAGGACGAGTGATCGCGCCCATCCGGGCATCCGTGTCGAACAACTCGCGTTCCTGCGGATGCAAAAGATGTTGAGTGATGAACGATCGGCCTGCCACCTTCCACAGGCCACGCCCCTTGGTGAGCGCGGAGACCGCCTGCGTCTCGACGCCGGTGAGTCCCAACAGGGAAGCGGCTGAGGCGAGTTGGTCGGCTTCCTGGCGGTAGATGATCCGGGTGGAGCAGTCGGTGAGCAGCCCCTCGGCCAGAGCCCGGCCCCGGGAGCCGGCATCACCGGCGGCCAGTAGGTCGCTGAGGCGGTGGATGACCATCAGGTTCGCGATGCCCAAACCGCGTGAGAGCTTCCACTGGCTCTGCATCCGCTCCAGCAGCGCGACGTGCCGCATCACGCGCCAGGCCTCGTCGTAGATCACCCAGCGCCGTCCGCCTGCGGGGTCGGCAAGCGCGGACTCCATCCAGGCGGAGGCGCAGGTCATCGCCAGGACGAGCGCGGTGTCGTCGCCCGCGCCGCCCAGGCGGGACAGGTCGATGGACAGCATCGGCGCGCTCGGGTCGAAGGCCACGGTGCTCGGCGCGTCGAACATCCCGGCCAGATCGCCGTGCACGAGACGGCGCAGTGCGTGGGCGAGGTCCTCGGCGGCATGCCCGAGGCGGCCGGACAGCTCGCCGAGCGCGGCATCGAGCCGCTCGGGAGAGCCGAGGACGTAGGCGACTTCGCCCAGCAGCGGGGTGGTGCCGTTGGCCTCGGCGTAGGCGACGACCTGGTCGAGCGCCACATCCAGGGCGGTGTGCTCCATGGGATGCAGCTCGCGCCCCAGGACCGTCTTCGCGAGCGAGCCGAGCAGCAGCAGGCGCCGCTTGCGGACCTCGCTTGCCCAGTCCTCCTCGCTGATCCCGTACGGTCGGGCGGGCGCATCCAAGGGGTTCAGGCGACCTGGCAGACCGGGGCCGAGCGCGATGGTCTGACCGCCCAGCTGCTGGGCGACGACGGTCCACTCGCCCTTCGGGTCGCAGGGCACGTAGATCCGGTATCCGAAGGCTACGGCGCGCACCGCGAGGGACTTGGCCAGGGCGGACTTGCCCATGCCGATGATCCCGGCCAGCAGGATGTTGGGGTTAGTGAAGCCGTCGAGGCGCCCGTACAAGGCGAACGGGTCGTAGGTGAAGGCCGCTTCGGCGTGCACGTCGCGGCCGATGTAGATGCCCTGCGCGCCCAGGCCGCCCTCGGCGAGGAAGGGGTAGGCCCCCGATGCGGTGGCCGTCGTCATCCGGTGGGCGGGGAGCTTGAGACGGCCGCCGCGGGCGGAGGCCGGTCCGGGACGGCCGGCGGCCGGGTAGGTGGCCCGCAGCTCGGGGTCGAGACCGGGCGCGGTCGGGCGGGCCTCGGGACGGGCGGCGTGCCGGGCCTGGTCCCGGGCGGCGGCGAACTGATGACGGGCGGCGCGCGCCGTGCGGCGGTCGCTCTTGCGCGGGACGAACAGCGGGCTGGCGCTGGCGCGGGTGGTGCGAGAGGGCATGGGGGTGGTGCTCCTGATCAGTGGCGGGTGAGGCCGGTGTAGGGGTCGCGCAGGTCGGCCGGGGTGTGGTCACGGCGGACGCGGGTGGCGGTGGCCAGGTGGCGCTGGCACACGGTGAGTTCGGGCGCCCCCTCGGGCCGCCGGGCCCGGCACGCCTCCCGGGTGGGGAGGCGGCCGGTGCCGGGGTGTGGGGCGGCGTGGAAGGCGGCGTGGAGGTGCTCGGCTGCCTGCCACAGCCGGATCCGGCACGCCCGCAGGTGATCGCCCTCCGCCCTGGCCACCGAGGTGGTGCGGGCGGTGTGGGCATCCAGCAGCCCGTACAGCGCGACGACGTGGGCGTGCAGGGAGTCGAGTTCGGCACGGCCTGCGGCGATGGGGGCGACCGGCATGTTGATCGCCTGGTGGAAGTCGAGCGCGGCGGTGGCGAACGGGACGAAGTCCGGAGCCAGTTCGGGCAGGGGCTCGGTCGGCATGAGGGTGCCCTTCGGTAGAGCGCGAGACGGTGGTGCGGGTGCGCCTAGGGGCGGGCGAGGGGCAGGGCGGCGTTGGTGAAGGCCTCGGCCTGCTGCCAGGTCAGAAGGCGCAGGTCGACGAGGGCGGCGACGGCGGCCGTCTCGATCGCGGCGCACGCGGCGTTGAGCTGCTCGTCGGTGTCGGCGCTCACGGTGAGCAGACCGGTCAGGGCGACATCGGCGTGTCCGGCGATCAGCTGGCGCTCGCGCTGCTTGATGTCGGCGTACTCGACCGAGTCCTCCTCGGAGTCGACCTGCCCCTTGCGCTGCCGCTCGGCGGCGTCCGCGATCACGGTGGCCTTGCGGCGCTGCACGTCCTTGAGCGCGGAGTCCAGACCCTTGGGCTCGTAGGTCAGCGAGAGCGTGCGGCGCAAGCCGGAGGTGAACAGGAGCTGGTGCAGGAAGCCGGGTGAGGTCTCGATGCGGGGCCAGTTCTCGATCCAGAACGTGGCGTGGTGGGCCGAGTCGGTCTGGATCCGGTCGGCCTTCTCGACCAGGACGACGGGTCCGGCGGCAGCGGGCTCGGCCTGCGCGCGGCCCGAATCGGACCACTGCTCCAGCGCGGCCGAGGCCTTCGGGTCGTACGCGGTACGGATCACGGCGGCGATCTCGGCCGCGTCCAGCCAGTCGCCGGGCGTGAGACCGGAGTTGCGGGCGGCCTGGTCGAAGGTGGCGGTGAGCTGGGCCAGGACTGCGAAGCTACCGGTGAGTCCGCCGCCGGCCTGGTTGATCAGACGGCGGGCGGCCTTCAGATCGAGGGCGAGCGCGACGTACGCCTCGTGCGGAGCCGCAGCCGGGCCGGCGGCGGCCAGCAGCTCGCGGTAGATGGGGCCGGCGAGGTGGGTCGCCTCGTCGCCGTGCTCGTGCCAGTAGCGGTTGAGCGCGTCGCCGGAGTCGGGCACCGTGCGCTCCAGGACCTGGACTCGGGCGATGTGCCCGGTGCGCGCCAGCGCCGCCAGCGTCCGCCCCCAGCCCGCCACGTTGCTGCTCTGCGTGGCCGGATCGAGGAGCGCGAAGGCCCGCGAGGAGACCTTGACGACCGCAGTGAGCGTGCCGTGGTGCGGATCGTGCACCGCACCGAAGCGGCCGTGCGGGGCGGTGACCACCCGCAGGGACGCCGCCGTGCCCGGGAGATGCAGCAGGCCCTCGCGGCGCGGCCGGGTGGACGGCCGGGCGAGCCAGACCAGCTGGCCCCGGAAACGACGCAACGCGTACCCCGTGGCGATGGGCGCCCAATCGGCGAGCGACCGGCCGCGATGGCGGACGAACACCGCCGCCAGAATGACCGCCCACACAGGGATGAGCTTGATCGCGCCGGTGACGCCGGAGATGAGCAGCACCGCGAGCAGCAGCAGCCCGGTGACGGCGACGACGATCAGCTGAGGAGCCGACAGGCCGAGCAGGATGCCGCGCCGCGAGCGATGCGGGAACTTCACGGTGGCCGGGCCGTCAGGCTGAGAGGTTTCGGAGAGCATGGCGAAGCCGTCCTTGGAACGTGGAGAACAAGAAGAGGGGAGTCGACGGGGCGGGCGGCGCCGGAGGCGACCGTTGCCGCCCGCCCCGTCAGGCGAGGGCTACGAGCCTGATCCACCCGGCGGCTCGGGATAGACCCACCGCTGCGGCGTCGCACCGCCCTGCGGAGACGGCCCGCTCACCGGCCCGGGACGCCGGGGCGTCGGCGGGTCCAGGTGCGTGATGCGCGGCGGCGCCACCGCCGCACCCTGGGGCGTCGGCCCGGAGGAAACCGGCGCCGCGTCGGCCGCCGCCTCCTGACCGGGACGCTGGATCAGCGGCTGCCCGCGGTCACCATCGGTAGGAGGCCGTCGGATCAGCGCGCGGCCCTTGTCGCCGGTGGCGTTGGGGTCCTCGCCGAAGCGGAAGTGGGCCTGCTTCGGCTGGTCGCCGTCGGTCGATTCGCCGGTCGGGTCGATGCCGGAGGCGATACCGCCCCAGCCCTGGCCCGGAACCTTCGACGGGCCCTGAGGAGCCCGCATGCCGGTGCCGGCCTGCATCGCCAGCTGGCCGGCGGTCTTCGCCGCACCGGCTGCCACCGCGACTCCGGCGACGCCTGTACGGTGCAGGTCGTCCTGGCCGCCGCCGTCGGCCGCCCAGTGCACGAACTTGTACGTGGCGTAGGGGCACAGCATCACCAGGACCATGACGACGATGCCCGCCATGGCGTCGGACAGGGCGGCGAGCCCGTCGGAGGCGTCGCTCTTGCCCATGGCCGAGACGCCCAGCAGGAACACGATCGTCATCAGCAGCTTGCTGACGATCAGAGTCGCGGTCGCCTCGATCCACCCGCGCCGCCAGCGCCGCGCGACTTCCCAGCCGCCGCCCGCGCCGGCGAACACCGCCAGCGTGACCAGGACCAGGATGCCGACCTTGCGGGCGACCATCACCGCCCAGTACAGGAACGCGCCGATGGCACACCCCAAGCCGACCATGGCTGGGATCGTCCAGCCCAACGCATACATCGGGCCGAGGTTGTTGACCTCGATGACGCGGCGGATCGCGTCGTCGACCGAAGTGTTCGCCGCCTTGAACAGCCCGGCGGACAGCGCGTCGACCACGGTTAGCGCGACGGTGGTGCAGGCGATCGCGGCGAACGCGAACAGGACACCCGCCACCGTCCCGGTCACCGCCTGCGCAAGCGCGCGCTCGTCACGCCGCCAGGCCGCCCGCATCAGCTGCAGACAAAACGTGCCGACGGTCAGCACGAGACCGATGGGCAGCAGCAGCTCGTAGTTGCTGCGGAACCACTCGGCGTCGAGATCGACGGCGGTGGTCTTGTCGACGGCCGTCGAGGCGAGGTCTGCGGCGGACTGGGCCAGCTCGCCCATCGACTTGGCGATCCATGCACCGATGCCATCGGTGATCGCCTCGCCGGTCGAACCGACGACACCGCCGACGGTGTCGCACACCGCGCTCATCAGGGGAAGGTCACAAGCCCCCATGGGGGCACCTCCTTTCGGGAATTGAGGGCGTCAGGGCGCGACGTTCGGCAGCACGCCGACCAGGGCACAGGCCGTGTCGGGGCGGCACTGGACGGCGAGCGTCGTGGAGCGGGACTCGGCCCCGGCCCCGGAGCCCTTCCACGCGATGGACTGCTTGCCGGTGACCGTGACGGCGTAGACGTACGCCTCGGTGATCGCGCCGGGATCCTGCGCCAGGGCGGTCTTGAACGCCTGCGGGAAGTGACCCTCGCCGATCTTCGCGGTCGCGTGCTGGCGGTTGTCGTGCATCCGCGACCACAGCACCGGGCTGGGAATCTGGTCGGAGACGGAGTCCCAGTCGGCGTACTTCTTCTCGCCGGTCATCCACCGCTTCAGCCCGGCGACGTGCTCGGCACGGGAGAAGGACCGAGTGTCGTACGTCCACACCACCTTGGTGGCCGCCTTGGCGAAGACGATCGGATCGCTCGTCTTGGGCGGTGCCGCAACTGCCTCACGTTCGCCGGGAGTTGCCTCGGGTGAAGCAGTGCGCTGCGTGGACGTCGCAGTCGGGGCGGGCTTCGCCGAGACGGGGCTGTCCGCGCGGGTCAGATACGCGAGGAGCCCGGCGACGGCCAGCAGTACGGTCAGCACGAGGCCGCCCAGCAGTGCACGCCGCAGCACCGAGGATGGTGCCCCGTAGGTGCGCTCCTGGGCAGAGAGGGAACGCTTCTTCGGCATCAGTGGACCTGCGTTCCCATTGCCGAGAAGAACGCGACGATGCCGTTGGCCGCGCCCAGCAGCAGCGCACACCCGGCGGCGATGACCGTGCCCTTCTTCCCGTTCGCCTCGGCCTGGTGGCCACCGCTGTGGTGGCCCCACGCCCAGACCATGGCGGAGATGGCCAGGGCGCCGACCACGGCGATGATCCCGAAGAGGTTGATCGAGGAGACGACGTTCTTCAGCACGCTGAGGCCGGGGAGACCGCCCTCCTTCGGTGTGATGCCGGGGTTGTACGCCAGATACTGGGCGTGCTGCATGAGCTTCATTTGGAACTCCAGTGCGAATTTGGGCGCGCGAAGGCCCGGGAGGAGAGGGGGAGGAGAGGCCGGTCAGACGATCCGGCGGGCGGCGACGATGTCTCCGCGCCAGTCGGCGAGGGTCGAGATCTTGACCACGTCACCGCTCTTTGGGGCCTGCAGAATCAAGCCCTGGCCAATGAACATCCCGACGTGTTCAGGCACTGCGGCCGTGCCGCGGGTGAACAGCAGGTCACCCGGCTTGAGGGCATCGACGCTGACCGCCTTGCCCTCCTTGACCTGTGTGTACGTGGTCCGGGAGATCGAGACACCGCCGGCCTTGTACGACGCCTGCATCAGAGACGAGCAGTCACACCGGCCCATCGGATCCTGGCCGTGCGGAGCGGAACACGTTCCACCCCACTGATACGGCGTACCGAGCTGACCAAGACCCCAACGGATCGCCGTACGCACCGACTTGGGCGCGCTGGCCGGGATCTCGTAGCCCTCGGGGACGCCCCCCGCGGGAATCGGGCCGAAGGAGGACCCGTCATCGCCGGTGTCGCACGCGGTAGCCGCCGAGGAGGACGCCTGCTCGGCTTCACCCCCGGTGTCGCCGCCCTTGCCGGAACTTCCGTTCTGGCCGAGCGACTTGGCGATGGCCTTCTGGAGGGCCGTGGCCAGCGGCTCCCACTTCGCGTACGCGTCGGGGAAGCCGCTCTTCTGAACCGCCTGCGCGGCTTGGGCGATGGTCATCGACTGCCAGCCCGAGACCTTGAGCAGGCCCTCGTAGAACTTCGTAGAGGCGTGCACCGGATCGCGAACCTCGGCAGCCGTACCCCAACCCTGGCTGGCGCGCTGCTGGAAGAGGCCGAGCGAGTCCCGGTCGCCGTAATCCAGGTTCCGCAGCCCCGACTCCTGCAGAGCCGTGGCCAGGGCAACGATCTGTCCGCGCGTCGGCACCTTCATCGCGATACCAGTGGCCTGGATCGTCTCGGCGTTCGCTATCTGCTCCTCGGGGTCGGAAAGCCCCGAAACAGACACGGACTCCTTGCCGTCGCCCTTGAGGATCGACTTCACCAGCTTCGCGACCGCCGCGCTGTCTACAGCCTGTGTACCGTCCGCGGAACAGGCGGCCTGAGCACTGCTGGAGCCAGCGAGAGCGACAGCGACCGGCGCTATCAACAACATCGGGCCGAGCGCCACGGCCCCTGCTATGGCGATGGCCTTCTTCACGGACGCGGGCCGCACGCCGAACGGCGGGACAGGGAATCTGGGCCCGGGGAGGGGCGCGCCTGGACATGCTGCATCGGCAGCTCCTTACTGCGTAGGCAGCACGGCGCAGGCGTTCTCGTCGAAAAGGCCACCGGCACCGCACCGGTTATGAATTCGCAATCCCTGAGGGAGGCTGGGAAGCCAAGGCCGGGAGCTGCTAACTCCCGGCCGCTGGCCCCCTATTGGACAGCGGCAGCCAGCCGCGCTCGTAATCTCACTCGCCACATGGGGGAGTCCCCTTCGTCGATTAGGAAGCCAGTCGATGGGATGTCAGGCACGCCGTCCTTCGGACGGAACAGCACGCATCGACACAGCTCAACAGGGCCGGACCCAGGTCCCGTCCTGCGAACACGGCGAGACTGTAGAGACGAAATCCGGCCGCACCAAACGCCCGTGCCCCGGGCGGTTTCGAGGCGCTGCGCCGAGATCTGCCTCATTGGGTGCGGCCGGAATTCGGGGTTAACCTCCAGCGCATTGCTTGTCACGGCGGCTGCTTGCGCAGTTCCGCAAAGTGACGCATGCCGACGCACGACCGCCTCCCCGAAAGAGAGAACCGCGCAATGCCGTACACCCTCCACCGAGGCGACGCGCTGACCGCCCTCGCCGACATCCCCGACAACAGCGTCGACGCCGTCATCACCGACCCGCCCTACAACAGCGGCGGCCGAACGAGCAGCGAGCGCACCGGCCGCTCCGCGCGCGCGAAGTACACTTCGGCGGACGCCGAGCAGGACCTCGCCAACTTCCCTGGCGAGAACCGGGACCAGCGCTCGTACGGCTTCTGGCTCACCCTCCTGCTCACCGAGTCCTATCGCGCGACCGTCGAGTCCGGCACGGCGCTCGTCTTCACCGACTGGCGGCAGCTGCCGACCACAACGGACGCACTCCAAGCCGCCGGCTGGACCTGGCGGGGGATCGCCTCGTGGCACAAGCCCGTCTCCCGGCCGCAGAAGGGTCGACTCAAGCAATCGTGCGAGTACATCGTCTGGGGAACCAAGGGGCCCGTCGACGCCAACCGCAACCCCGTCTACCTCCCGGGGCTCTACACAGCGAGCCAGCCGCGGAAGGACCGCGTGCACATCACGCAGAAGCCCGTAGAAGTGATGCAGGAACTCGTAAAAATCTGCCCCCCGGGCGGCACGGTCCTGGACCCCTTCACCGGCTCCGGCACCACCGGCGTCGCCGCCTTGCGAGAAGGCCGTCAATTCATAGGAGTCGAGCTGTCTGAGCACTACGCCTCCATCGCGGAAGCTCGCCTCCACAGCGCTTTGACGCAAGACGAATTCGAACTCGCCGGGCCGGAGGAGTGAGAGCCAGAAGCTCCTATCAGCAGGGGCAGAACACAACAAGGGCGGTTGCGGTCACAGGGTTGAGGTGACCGCAACCGCCCTTGATTACAAGACGGATTAGGCGGTCTCGATACACCGCCGGAACAGGCCACTCGCCCGATCGAGATCTTCACGCGTTCCGATCCGTACCTCGACGCCGTCTCGGATGCCGAGGCACCCCACCCCGCGGACGTCCCTTGAGAAGCCATCCTGCAACTGCACTGTGTCGGGATCCAGCTTCAGGTTGACTACCAGAACCCGATTGCGTGGCTAAACACGCACTGTGGCGACATTCTTGATCCGCCGGTACGCGATGTAGTGGAGCTGGGCCTCCCTCTGCACGTCACCGTAGGAGAGGAGGACCTCGTCGAGGTCCGCATATAGGTTCTGTAGGCCTCGCGGGGATTCGTCGAGGTACTTTTGCACCGACTTTGCGGAAGTTGGCGCAGAGGGGCGAGGCGTGGAGGCCTTTCCCCGAGACGGAGGAGTAGCCCCGGCGACCGATGCGACGAGCTGGAGAGTGAGCACATGGTCGAACACCCGGTACCCCACCAGGTTAATCCGGCGGCCGATCATCTCAACGGCGACGGTGTCGTGGTGTGTGAACGACCCGGCGATGCACACGATTCGGGGATTGCTCCAGTCGATCTCCTCAGCCGCCCTAGCGCCGTATTTCTCCCTGACCAGACTCTCGAATTCGTGGTGGTGATCGTGCAGCCACGACAGGTATGAGAGAGCTTGGGTGACGACGTTCTGGTCGCGCGAGCGCTTGTACTCCACGATCACCGGCGTCCCGCTCTCATCCAGACCGAGCGAGTCGATCCGGCCCCGGTGGCGACCGGTGCGGTACTCGGTTGCCAGGAAGCGGATGCCGAGCATCGCCTCCATGTTGGCCTCGATGAGCGTCTGCAACTCGCGCTCCACGCCTACGGATGCTCCTGGTATCTCGGTGGCCTGCCCGCCCTTCACCCTGAAGACCTTCAGGTTGTTCATGTGTCTCCCCGACTCCACCTCGATCGCTGCCAACGAACAATCCAGGCCAGGAGGCATTTATTCCGGCGGAAGGGCGTGGTCCCACCCTGTTGATTTCGCCGACGGGACAGCCCAGTTGGGTCTTGCTGATGGCTCGCAGCGGTTGCTCACCGCGTGCCGCTGCCGACAGCCGTCTGCGGTCCCACTGACCGAACGTCGTCGGAGCGGGGTGAGCGACGGCCATTTCTCCTTCGTGAAGGGCGCACCGTAGTCGATGATCCCTGCCTCACCAAACTGGGGGTTTTCAGGACCGTGGACGTAGTTCGCGTCGCGTTTCACGGGCGGCGCGGAACTGTCCATGTTCCTTGTGCTGCTCTGTAGGGCAGTGGCTGATCCGAGGGGTTCCGAGAGTGAGCGACAGGCCCTTGAAGGTGTATGTCTACCGGACGGGAAAGAACGGCGAACGGCAGCTTGTGACTGTCGTTGTGTACTGATCGGAGACATCCCGATCATCGGGATGGTCGCTTCTCACCGAGAGCCTGCCCGTCCGCTGAGACAGGTCCTCGGTGCTTCGGTTGAACCTGGCGTGTGCCAGGTTTTGCCGCTACAGCTTCTTCTTGAAGTAGTCGTCCTTCACGACCAACCGTTGCTTCACGTCGTCAGGGATCAGCAGGTCGCAGTGGTCCGAATGAACCAGGAACGTGATGCCGCCCCGTAGCAGGTCCTTCTCCATCTGGTCCGTGCCCATCTTGGTCCAGTGCTCGCGGTAGGTCACACCCATGGAGCGGTAGTGCCATCGATCCTGGGTACTGTCCGGATCGATGGTTTGCAGCTCCGCGCCCAGCTTCTGGAGGGCTTCCTCGGCCTGCGTCTGGATGAAGCCGCCAATGGCGAAGGCGCCGCCAGGTGCAAGGCCGTCCATATAGTGCTTGATTGACGCCTGCAGTTCCGTGACTCGGGCGAGGTTCTCAGCGCCGCGGGCGTACTCGCGGTGGATCACCTCGTAGTTGCCCAGCTGATCAAGCACCGTAGCGGCGAGCGCACCGTACATTTCGTCAGGGTCGAAAACCGGAGCGCCGCAGGGCTCCTTTGTGTACGACGAGCAGCGTAGCTTGGGATAGACGCGAGTTGACCCGTCCTTCCGTTCCTTCTTCGAGATGTGCTTGTACATGTTGGCGCCGCAGCTGCCGCACAGAATTACGCCGAGGAAGAGCGACAGCCTCTTTCCCTTGCTGTCCTTGCGCCCATGCTTGGCGTTCCGCTTGAGGCGATCCTGAAGCTGATCGAACTCGGCGTCCGTGAAGATCGGCGGGGCTAGCCTGATCGGCTGGCCATCCGAGCCGTAGACGATGCGTGAGACCTCCTTACTCTTGGCCTTGGGGGGCCGAATCACTCGCACGCCCTTGAGGGCTGGATTCGTGAGGATCGAGGTGAGGTTCTTCGCGTACCATTTTCCGCCGTTGGGCGAGGGGATGCTCGCGCGATTCACTATCTGCGTGATCTTGTACATGGATCGACCACGCATGAGCATGTCGAAGATCCATCGCAGCACCCTCTTGCGGAAGGGGTGGACCACAAGCTTCCGGCCGTCCGGTCCCTCTTCTGTGGTGTAACCGTAGACCGGCTTGCCGATCACCCACCGATCCGTAGTGCGCGCGTACTTCCACAGCGATTCCAGGCGGATGCCGGTGTTGGCGGCCTCGATGCGCGCCATGCCGGCGATCATCGTGACCATCATTTCGCCGTAGGCGCTGTCGAGGTCGATCGGGTCCTTGTCCGCTGCCAGGATCTTGTCGTACTCCTTGCACCATTCGATCATCAGGTGCAGATCGGAGATGCGTCGGACGAAGCGGTCCAGCTTCCAGAAGAGAATCTGGTCGAACTCGGGAGCGCGGTTGTTGATCCAGTCGCCGAGTTCGGGGCGCTTCCACGGCGGAACCTTGGTCGCGGAGACATTCAGGTCCCTGGCGACGCCGATTACGCGGCAGCCACGCATGAGGGCGAATCGGCGAAGATCCAGCTCTTGCCGTGCCGGGGATGTTGTCTCGTCCGTGAGAACGGACAGGCGGATGGAGAGAAGGGCGCGTGGAGCGTCGGCAGGGAGGAGCGACTCCCGCTGCCGCAGATCTTCCAGTTCCCGCAGCTCCGCAGCGGACCACTCAACGTCATGCACTGGCCAATCCTATCAATCGGGAAAATAGGGGTGGCCTTGGGCGAGATGCATCAATGTGACGTTATGTGACCGGTGTAATATGCATGGATGTAGGTCCACATCCACACACAGGACACACCCGCCCGGCGTCTACAGTCCGAGTGGCTCTGGCCGGACATCCACATGACCCCCGAGGAGGGCATGCGCGCCCACCTCGACCTCCAGGGCGGGCAGCCGCACGGCGTGATGATGCCGATCCACTGGGCCACGTTCAACCTGGCGACCCACCCGTGGGCGGAGCCCGGCGAGGGCACCGTCGCGGCCGCCCGGGCCACCGGCTCGCGCATCGCCGTACCCCGTCCCGGAGAGCCCTTCGAACCCACGGCGGAGACGGTGCCGACGGACCCGTGGTGGCGGGCGGTGGCACAGGCGCCGAAGGGCGGCTGGCCGGCCGTGGAGGCCGTGCAGGACGCGGTGGCCGAGACAGTGGTCGGGATCGAGTCCGTACAGGCGCAGGGCAAGACGGCCGAGGGCACGGGCACGGGAGAGCCCGAGACGGTTTCCGCGGGCTGAGGCGTCCGGGAGCGGCTGCGGGAGGATCCCCTGCATGGAGCGGGAGCGGGCCGTCACCGTCGGCGTCGATCTGGCCGCGAGTGCACGGCGCACCGCGGTGTGCCGGGTGGTCTGGAGCGACGAGGGCGCCCTTGACGTGGAGTTCCTCGTCCCGGACGGGGACGAGGAACTGCTGGCGCTGGTCCGGGACGCCGACAAGACGGGGCTCGACTGTCCGCTGGGGTGGCCCTCGGACTTCGTAGCGACCGTGCTCGCCCACCATCAGGGCGTACGGCTGCCGGTCCCGGACCGGTTCGAGGCGCGGGCGGACGGCAGGCCGGGGCTCGACCCGCTGCGGTTCCGGCTGACCGACGACCTCACCTGGAAGGCGACCTCGATGAGGCCGCCCCTGTCCGTCTCCACCGACCTGCTGGGCGTGGTCGCCCTGCGCGCCGCCCGCCTCCTCGACGCCCTCGCCGCGGCCGGTGCGCCGGTGCCCCGGGACGGGTCGGGGCCGGTCGCCGAGGTGTATCCCGCGGCGGCGCTGCGGTTGTGGGGGATCCGCCCGGCCCGCAGCTACAAGAACGCCGGACCCGAAGCCCGCGAGGTCCGGGAGCACATCCTCCACTCACTGGAGACGGGCCTCGGACTGAGCCTGCCCGAGCCCGTGCGCGAGCGGTGCGCCGACAGCCACGACCATCTCGACGCCCTGGTGTGCGCGCTGGTCGCCCGTGCCGTCCTGGCCGGGCACACCGGGTGGCCGCGCACGCCGGCCGAGTCCTCGGTCGCAGCGCAGGAGGGCTGGATCCATCTGCCGGCCGGCGACCTCGCCGTACTCAGGAATGCTCGGGCCCGTCGACATTGAACGTGGACTGCCCGGTCCCGGACCGCATGACGATGATGTCGGCCGGCTCCGACGTGGGGTTGCCCTCGCGGTGCACGGCGCCCTTCGGGACGTACACGAAGTCCCCGGGACCCGCCTCCAGGACGCGTGAGCCGTCCGGGCCGAACTCCATCCGCAGGGAGCCCGTCAGGACGTAGATCACCGACTCGTACTCGCCGTGGTGATGCCAGCCGGAGACCGTCCCGGCATCCGTGCGCACGAACCCCGACCACGTGCCCTCGGTGGCGAACGCCTCCTGCCGGTCCATCCCCGGTGTGCTCGGCCCCGGCCTGCGGTCACCGGGTCGTACGACGACGACCTCGTCGTCTCGGCGCTCCATGGCGGCTCCTTCCGCCCGGGCCGCCGCGGACCCGGGCCCGGCAGTGAACGGGTGGTCACGTCCTCCCGTCAGGCTAGCCGTGATCCCTCTCCACCAGGGGCGATCCGTGATGTGATGGGGCCGTGAGCCGCGCCGCAGAGGAGAGCAACCGCCGGATGCTCCGGGCCCGGGACGCCATGGACCGCGCCTACGCGCAGCCGCTGGACGTGCCGGACCTGGCGCGGATCGCGCATGTCTCCCCGGCCCACTTCAGCCGCACCTTCCGGGCCACCTTCGGCGAGACCCCGCACCGCTACCTGCAGCGCCGCCGGGTCGAGCGCGCGATGTTCCTGCTGCGGGAGACCGACCGCAGCGTCACGGACATCTGCTTCGACGTCGGCTTCGGCAGCCCGGGCACCTTCAGCCGCACCTTCCGCGACATCGTCGGCCGCTCGCCGCGCGAGTACCGCAAGCAGGCGGTGGCCGTGGACGTGCCCACCTGCTTCACCATGGCCTGGCTGCGGCCGGGCGCCTGACGGCCGGCCGACAGAGCAGTTCTGGATAAGTTTTCGCGGGGCCCGCGTCGTAGCGTGATGCCCATGTTCACAGCCATCACGCACTCGCAGATCTACGTCCTCGACCAGGACGAGGCCATCGACTTCTACGTTGGCAAGCTCGGCCTGGAGGTCAACACCGACGCCGATCTCGGCATCATGCGCTGGCTCACCGTCAGCGTCCCCGGCCACCCCGACCGCGAGATCCTCCTGGAGCGCCCCGGACCGCCGCGGCTGTCCGAGGAGACCGCCGAGCAGGTCCGCGAACTGCTCACCAAGGGCGCGACGGGCGGCTACCTGATCTTCGGCACCGACGACTGCCGCAAGACGTACGAGACCCTCAAGGCGAAGGGCGTCGAGTTCACCGAGGAGCCCACCGAGCGGCCGTACGGGATCGACTGCGCGCTGCGCGACCCCTTCGGCAACAGCATCCGCTTCACCCAGCCGAAGGCGTGAGCCGGCCTTCGCGGTTGACACGGACAGTGACGTTCGGGGGAGGACTCCGAGGGGCAAGGTAGGACCCGAAACGGTCCGGTCGGGACGCGGACCGGACGGATACCGGCAAACGGCGAGGGCCGGGGAGCAACCGCTCCCCGGCCCCCGGCATTTTCGAGCGTCCGCTTCTGACCAGCTCTGATCGCTTCCTTGCCCAGTCGGACCGGCCGCCCGCTGGGTTTATCGGTCTGTCGTACGACGCCTCATACCAGAGCGGGACGCTGCGCGTGGGACTTTGTCAACTGCCCACCGCACATGATGCGTTGGCGACTACTGTGAGTGTCCATCGGGCAACGCCTGCCCGAACCGCGCAGACCGCGCCCAGGCACCGACGGACCAGTACGACGAGGACACCGATGTCTCACCTCCGCGCACCGGCCGCACGCGCAGACCGCCGCGAGGGCGGACGGCACGGACGGCCCGTCGCCCGCCCCGTTCCCTCGCTGCCCGAGGCCCACATACGGCCCCAGCTGCTGCGGCTGGCCGTGCTGCCGCCCATCGCGGTAGCCCTGAGCGCCGGCGCGGCCGTGCTGTTCACGGTCCGCTCGACCGGCGCCCGGCCCGGTCTCCCGCTGTGGGGCGTGCTCGCCGGCGCGGTCTCCGTGGCCCTGGCCGCCATCGTGATCGCGGCCGTGGCCGCCGACCGCGCGGCCAAGGCCGTCAGCGACCGCGTCGGGGCCCTGCGCCGCCGCAGCGCCCGGGGCGAGGCCGACCTGCGCGCCCTCGTCGACGCCCTGCGCCAGGGCGAGGCCCCGCCCCAGCGCAAGCCGCGCGGCGGGCCGCCCGAGGACGCGGACGACTTCGAGCTGCTCGCCGCCGATCTGGCCCGTGCGCACGACGGCGCCGTCACCGCCGTCGTCCAGGCCGCCCAGCTCTCCAGCCAGGCGGGCAGCGAACAGAAGCTGGAGGTCTTCGTCAACCTCGCCCGGCGGCTGCAGTCCCTGGTGCACCGGGAGATCTCGATCCTCGACGAGCTGGAGAACGAGATCGAGGACCCCGACCTGCTCAAGGGCCTCTTCCACGTCGACCACCTCGCCACCCGCATCCGGCGCCACGCCGAGAACCTCGCGGTGCTCGGCGGCGCGGTCTCCCGGCGGCAGTGGAGCCACCCCGTCTCCATGACCGAGGTGCTGCGCTCCGCCATCGCCGAGGTCGAGCAGTACTCGCGGGTCAAGCTGGTGCCGCCGATCGACGGGACCCTGCGCGGGCACGCCGTCGCCGACGTCATCCACCTGCTGGCCGAACTCGTCGAGAACGCCACGGTGTTCTCCGCGCCGCACACCCAGGTCCTGCTCCGCGCCAACCTCGTCACCTCGGGGCTCGCGGTCGAGGTCGAGGACCGGGGGCTCGGCATGCCCGTCGCCGAGCAGAAGAAGATGAACACCCTGCTCTCCGACCCCGACCAGGTCAACGTCGCGAGCCTGCTGGCGGACGGCCGGATCGGACTGTTCGTGGTCTCGCAGCTGGCCCGGCGGCACGGCATCAACGTCCGGCTGCAGACCAACATCTACGGCGGTGTGCAGGCGGTGCTCGTCGTACCCCAGGGACTGCTCGGCTCGACGCCGGGAGTGCCCGGGACGGCCCCGCAGCCGCAGGGCGTGCCGGGACCCCCCGGCCAGCCCCGCCCGCAGACCGCGGCCGGCCCTGGCCCCGAGACACTCTCCGGCCGACGCGTCACACCCCCACCCCCCGCACCACGCCGAGGGGAGCGGTGGGAGAACGCCCGGCCCGCCACCACCCCGACGCCGAATGCAGCCATGCCGGGCGGCACGCCGCTCAACGGGGCGGCACGCGGGGGCGCGGCGCCGAATGGCGCGATGCGCGACGGGGCAGTGCCGGGCGGTGCGATGCCGGGTGGCGGTGTGGCGGCCGGCGGGGTGCGCGACGGGTTGGCGCACGGCGGCCCGGCGTCGGACGGTGGCGTGCAAAGCAGCGGGATGCACAGCAGCCACATGCAGGGGGGCGGGGGCGCGGCGGATCCGGCTGCGCCCGGGGTGCCCGTGCCTGGTGGGACCATGTCCGGCGGTGGCGGCATGCCGGTCGGTGGCGGTGGCGGTGGGGCAGCCGACGGGAGTCGGGCGGCCGACGGCGGCGCGCCGGCGCCTCTGCCCGTGCGCGGGCATCACGAGGAGCGGGCCAATCCGGCCGAGGCGCTGCCCGGTATCCGGGCCGACGACCGGCGGCTCGTCGCCGAGCACTCGGTCACCCCGCCGAGGCCCCGCACCGGGCCGGTCCGCGGCACCATGGGCAAGCCCCAACTGCCCCGCCGCCGCGCCCAGGAACACATCGCGCCCCAGCTCCGCGACGGCCCGGCGCCCCGCCAGGACGCCGAGTACCCGGCCGCAGGCCACGACCCCGGCCTGATGGCGGCCTTCCAGCGGGGCATCGGCCTGGCCGAGGCCCAGCAGCACCTGGAGGCGGAGGACGCTTTGACGTCGGACACACCGGCGGCACACACCCGGACCGCGCCCATGCCGCCGTCGGTGTCCATGGAACCGGCCGACATGGATCGCGCCCACATGGGGCCAGGACACATGGACCGCGGCCACATGGAGCCCACCCCCATGGACCCAATGGACCCTATGGAGCCGACCCACACAGGATCCCTCCCCAGGGTTCCGACCCCTCACCTGGACGCACTCCGCACGGACGTCAGCGCCACCACCCCGCCGCACAGCATGGACGTAACTCCCATGGACCCGGCGCACATAGCCGAGGCGCGTCCCGCGGCCGCGCGCGGTGTCGACCATCCCACCCGGCACGACGGGAGCGCACCAGCCGGATGAGCAGCCCAGCCCCCACCTCCGTTCGCACCCCCGCCCCCGTCCCCACCGCTCCCGCAGACCTTCGGACCCCAAGGAGTCGATCCACCATGGCGAGCGATGCGCCGACCGGCCATGTATCCGATCTCGACTGGCTGATGAGCGGCCTCGTGCAGCGCGTACCGCACACGACCAGCGCGGTACTCCTGTCCTGCGACGGGCTCGTGAAGTCGGTCCACGGCCTCGACGCGGACAGCGCCGACCACATGGCCGCGCTGGCCTCCGGCCTGTACTCACTCGGCCGCAGCGCCGGCGTCCGCTTCGGCGACGGCGGCGACGTGCGCCAGGTCGTCGTCGAACTCGACTCGACCCTGCTGTTCGTGACCACCGCGGGCTCCGGCACCTGTCTCGCCGTGCTGGCCGGTCGCGAGGCCGACGCGGCCGTCCTCGGCTACGAGATGGCCATGCTGGTCAAGAGCGTCCGCCCGTACCTGGTGACCGCACCCCGACAGCATGCCGTCGAACCCACGGCGATGAGGCCTTGAGCGTGGCGGCGGCCGGCGACGGGCCCTGGCTCGACGACGCGGCCGGACGGCTCGTGCGCCCCTTCACGGTCAGCAACGGCCGCACCCGGCCGACCATCGCCCTCGACCTCCTGTCGCATGTGATGGCCACCGGCGCCACGCCCCTCGGCTACCTCGGCCCCGAGCACCAGCAGGCGCTCGACCTGTGCCGCGCACCCGTCTCGGTCGCCGAGGTCGCCGCCCATCTGAAGCTGCCGGCGGTGGTCACCAAGGTGCTGCTGTCGGACCTCGTCGACTGCGGGGCGCTCACCACCAAGCCACCCGAGTTCCACCACAACCCGACTGACCGGGCCCTACTGGAGGCAGTGCTCGATGGACTACGACGACAGCTCTGACCCCTTCCCCACCGCACTCAAGATCCTGGTCGCGGGAGGCTTCGGAGTAGGCAAGACGACCTTCGTGGGCGCGGTCAGCGAGATCGCGCCGCTCAGCACGGAGGAGCTGCTCACCACGGTCAGCGCCGCGACCGACTCCCTCGACGGGATCGAGAACAAGGTCGAGACGACGGTGGCCATGGACTTCGGCCGCATCACCCTGGATCCGGAACATGTGCTGTACCTGTTCGGCACGCCCGGACAGGAGCGGTTCTGGTTCATGTGGGACGAACTCTCCGAGGGCGCGCTCGGCGCGGTCATCCTCGCCGACACCCGGCGCCTGGAGGAGTGCTTCGCGGCCGTCGACTTCTTCGAGCAGCGCGGCCTCGGCTTCATCGTCGCCATCAACGAGTTCGACGGCTCGTACCGCTACGACCCCGAGGAGGTGCGGGCCGCCATCGACCTCGCCCCGGAGATCCCGGTCGTGCGCTGCGACGCCCGGATCTCCAGCTCCGGCGTCCAGACCCTGCTCACCCTCGTACGCCATCTCATCGCCCACGCCCCGGCCCATGCGCCGAGCCACGGTGCCCACATGTGAACCCCGCACACCCGCCACGGAGTTGATATATGACCGACGTCCACAGCGACCGCCCATGAGGTACGACCCCTCGCGTCCGGCCGGCCGACTGCTGCTCACCCCGGAGGACAAGGAGGCCCCCGCCCGCACCCGCCGCCTCGGCCAACTGCACCTGGGCGAACACCCGGACCCCGACCTGGACGCCTACGCGGACCGGCTCGCCGAGGTGACCGGTGCGCCGTACGCCATGGTCAACTTCATCGACGAGAACCGGCAGTTCTTCGCGGGCCTGCACCTCCCGGGCGTGCCGTTGCCCGTCGTGAAACCCGACGGGAGCAGGCCGGAGATGGGCCGCGAACTCGCCCGTGACCACGGCTTCTGCCCGCATGTGGTGGTCCGGCGCAAGGCGCTGGTCCTGGAGGACGTCTGCGACTACCCGCGGTTCGCGGGCAACCCGGTCGTCGACGAGTTCGGCATCCGCTCCTATCTGGGCGCCCCGCTCATCGACAGCACGGGGATGGTGCTCGGCACGTTGTGCGTGGTCGACGTGGAGCCGCGGCCCTGGGGCAGGGCGGGTCTGGAGACCATCAAGGCGTCGGCGGCGGAGCTGGTGGCCCGGCTCGAGCGACGGGAGGCGGACGGGCTCCCGCTGCTGTGACCGCGGGCGCCCCATCGCTAGCCGACCGGTCTAGTACCTCCGTACACTCGCGACATGGGACGTACCAGCGACGCCAAGGAGAAGATCCTCGGGGCCGCCCGCTCGCTGATCGAGCAGCGCGGCTACTCGGCGCTGGGCGTGGCCGAGATCTGCAAGGCGGCCGGGGTGCCGAAGGGGAGCTTCTACTACTTCTTCGAGTCCAAGGAGTCCCTGGCGCTCGCGGTCGTGGACGAGCACTGGGCGGCGCAGCGGAGCGACTGGGCGCGTGTGCTCGGCTCGGACGCCGAACCCCTGGAGCGGCTGCGGGAGTTGTTCGTGGAGACGGAGGCCGGGCAGCGGGCGGTGCAGGAGGGCTGCGGCAGTGTGTCCGGCTGTCTGTTCGGCAACCTCACCCTGGAGCTGAGCAATCAGACCGAGGCCGTTCGCGCGCGGCTGCAGGAGATCTTCGAGGCGCAGGTCGACATGGTCGAGGCGGTCGTCGCCCAGGCCCGCGAGCGCGGTGAGGTCGGGGTCGCGGACACCCGGGAGGCGGCGCGGGCGGTGGTGGCTCAGCTGGAGGGCCAGGTGATGTTCGCGAAGCTCTACAACAGCCCGCAGCGCCTCGGTCCGCTCTGGGCCAACTGCCGTGCTCTGCTGGGCGCTTCCTAGTCGTCCTCGACCTGGTGGTCCGCCCAGACGTAGCTCTCGGGCAGCAGGGCGGCGACGGGGACGGCCCGGACGCGGTCGCCCTGCCCGACGACGACCTTGACGGCGGGGAAGTAGTCGAGCAGGACCTGGCGGCACCGGCCGCACGGAGGGACGACCCCGCGGTCGCGGTCCCCGACGGCGACGATCGTGTCCAACTGATAGGCGCCCTGGGCGGCCGCCGCGCCGATGACGACCATCTCGGCGCAGGGCCCGCCCGTGAAGTGGTAGGCGTTCACCGCGGTGATGATCCGGCCGTCGTCGGCGCGCGCCGCGGCCGCCATGGTGTGGTTGTCGCCCCGGCAGCGCGTGCGCGCGACCTCGGCCGCGGCCTCGACGAGTTCGTGGTCCACGGGGTGGGACTGCGTGGTCATCATCTCCGCCTTCGTCGGGTGTCAGCCGACGATCACCCGTGCGACGAGGACACGCAAGCGAATAACCGCCCTAGTAGCCGCGCCAGACGTTGTCGAAGGCCGCGTCCTCGATCGCCTTGCGCTGCCGTACGGCCTCCAGTTCCATCACCGCGTCGCCCACCGCCGCCAGCACCGTCGCGGCGGTGTCGGTGGTCAACTCCGGGGTGTCCACGGGTGGTTCGTCGCCGATACCGGCGGCCGAGGCCAGGGCGAGCAGGACGGGCTCGGCGGCCGTCCAGCGGTCCTCGGCCTCGCGGCGGGCCGGCGAGTCGACCAGCTCCGCGCGACCGCCGAGCAGCGGAATCCGGCGGCCCCGCGGCCGGGCCGTCAGCCCGATCCGCTCCAGGTCGTCGACATAGGCCGCGGACAGCCCGCGTCCCCGGCGCCACAGCCAGTCCTCCACCGACTCGTACGGCTCCTGTCGTACGAGCGCCCCGGCGGCCTCGTCCAACAGGCGGTCGCCCGTGGGGGCTTGGGCGTTCGGCACGATGCGGTCGCCGTCGAGGACGAGGGCCCGGGCCTCGACGAGGTCGAACACCTCGGCCCCGGCGAGTGCGAGCGACAGGTCGCCCTGTTCCACCGGTTTGCCGGCCGGGATGTCCAGGGCGACGATCGCGAGGTCCCGTGCGGTGGTCATGAGCGGCTCCACATCAGTCGGCCGAGTGCGGGGCGAGCGCGTCGGGATCGACGCCCTCGCTCGATTCTCGCCGCCTTTCGGGTTTCGTGTGTCGTACTACGACCATGTGGTGCGGGAAGCCGATCCGCAGCACGGCGGCGGCCGTGGCCGCGGCCAGGACCACGAGGGCGGCCAGGAGCAGGGCCCCGCGGTAGCCGTGGTGGAGCAGCGGGGCGACGACCAGTGGGCCGAGGATCTGGCCGACGGAGTACCCGGCGGTCAGCAGGGCGACCGAGCGCGGGAAGCGCAGGTGCGCCCCGGTGGCCAGGGCCAGCGTGCTCACACCCAGGAACGTGGCGCCGAACAGCACCGCGGACAGCAGCGCGGCGGCCGTCCCGCCGACGAGCGCGGGCAGCGCGATCCCGGCGGCCTGCACCACCAGCGCGGTGAGCAGCAGCCCGGGGCGCGACCAGTGCCGCCCCAGCCGGGCCCACAGCGCCGACGACGGTACGGCGGCCAGCCCGACCAGCACCCAGGCGCCGCCGCCGACCCAGCCGGGGGAGCCCTGGCCGATGGCCGCGACCAGGAAGGTCCCGGCGACGATGTAGCCGACGCCCTCCAGGGTGTAGCTGACGAACAGCGCGCCGAACCAGCGGCGGGTGCGGAGCTTCCCGGTGGCCCCGGACACCTCGGTGGCGGGGGCGTCCTCCGGGCGCAGGTTCCAGGAGCCGGCCGTGAGCAGTGCGGCGAGCGCGGCCGACGCCCACCAGGCGGCCCGCCAGTCGCCGACCGGGCGCAGCGCCAGGACGAGCAGCCCGGACAGCGCGATGCCGCCGCCCACACCGCCGAACGCCCAGCCCGACAGGTGCGGCGGGTGTTCGCGCAGATGGTGCATGAGGGAGCCGGCCGCGACGACGAAGACCAGGGCACTGGCCGCGCCCGCCAGCAGGCGCAGCACCTCCCATGTCGCGGTGTCGCGGGTGAGGGGCATCGCGGTGAGCGTCGCCGTCAGCAGGAGCAGGGAGCCACGCAGGACGGCACGCGAGCGGACCAGCGCGGGGGAGAGGATGCCCGCCAGCGCGCCGACCAGATAGCCGACGTAGTTGGCGGTGGCAAGGTTCGCCCCGGCGCCGGCGGACAGGCCCGCCCGGTTGTGCATGAGGGGCAGGATCGGGGTGTAGACGAAGCGGCCGACGCCCATGCCCGCGGCAAGCGCGGCGGCGGCCCGGGCGACATGCGACCAGGGGGAGGAAGCGCTCACATCCGGCCCGGGTCGTTGGGATGGGACTCCAGCGGGGTGACGGTGAGGGTCATCCACGGGCGCAGCGGCAGCGTGCCGAGCACCTTCTCGGTCAGCTCCTCCTCGTCGGCGGCCCGCCAGACGCCGATGCTGCGCAACTCGCCCACGGGGCGCCACAGTCGGACCAGATTGCCGCCGGCGGCCAGCTCTCTCGCGCGCACCGCCTCGGCGGCCCGGCGCCGGTCGACCTCGTCCTGACCGGTCCCCTCGGGGACGGTGGTGGTGATCTCGACCAGGAACTCTCGCATGACGCGCTCCCTTCGTCGTTCGACGGCCCCATCGTGCGCCCGTCACCAGGGGTGATGCCACGACCGGCTTCCTCGCTGCTGATAGGCCGAGCCTCCCAGCGCGTACGATGGCGCGCGTGGAACTGCGTCAGCTGCGGTACTTCGTCGCGGTCGCCGAGGAGCTCAACTTCGGGCGGGCCGCCGAGCGGCTGCTCATCGCGGGTCCCTCGCTCTCCCAGCAGATCAAGGCCCTCGAACGGGACCTCGGTGTCCGGCTCTTCGACCGGGACCGCCGCTCGGTCTCCCTCACCCCGGCCGGCGCCGACCTCCTCCCGCACACCCGCGCCCTGCTGGAGCGGGCCGACGACCTCAAGCGCCGGGCGGGCCGCCTCTCCGGCTCGCAGTCCGTACGGCTCGGCTACGTCAACTGGCTGCCGCCGGACCTCACTTCACGCACGGCCGCGGTGGCCCGGGTGCACGTCGACGCCTGGGTCGCGCCCTCCCACACCCAGGCCGCCCGGGTCGCCGACGGCAGCCTGGACCTCGCCGTGTGCTGGCTGCGCAACGAGGATCTCGCACGGCTCGGGCTGCGGGCTCGGCTGATCGGCGCCGACCGGCTGTACGCCGTCGCCAAGGGCACCGACACGAGCGACGTCCGGGCCCGGGACACCGACGTCCTCATCGACGACGACATCACCTCCTGGGCGTCCTGGAACGCCTACGCCGAAGAGGTCACCCAGGTCACCGGCGCCCGCGAGGTCCGCATCTCCGACGGCGCCGTCACCGGCCCCGCCTTCTTCGACCACGTCCGCCGCTGCACCCGACCCGTCCTCAACTCCCCCAAGGGACAGACCACTCCGCTCCCGCCCGACCTGGTCCGCCGCGAGATCGTCGAGCCGAGGATCTACTGGACCTGGTCCCTGGTCCGGCGCGCGGACGAGGACCGCCCCGGCGTGCTCGCCGCCGTCGACGCCCTGAGCGACGGCGTCGGCGACCTCGGCATCCACGACCCGGACGCCTGGCTCCCGGCCGACGACCCGCACGCGATCCAGGGCCGACCTCCGGCGGCCGGTACGCGATCCACCGGCTGACCTGGGCTGGGAGCCCGCGCCTTCCACGCGGGAGAAAGCCGATCCTTCCGCCCCTGCCGGGGCTGACCTACCTTCCAAATAGTCGACCGGTCGGCTAGTGACCGGTCACCCACTTGGGAGCAGGCCACCATGAGCACGCAGAACCAGAAGGTCGCGATCGTCACCGGCGCCTCGCAGGGCATCGGCGCCGCCCTCGTCGAGGGCTACCGCAAGCTCGGCCACGCCGTCGTCGCCACCTCGCGCACCATCGCCCCCGCGGACGACGCCGACGTCCTCACCGTGCAGGGCGACATCGCCGACCCGGCGACCGCCGAGCGGGTCGTTACGGCCGCCGTGGAGCGTTTCGGCCGTATCGACACCGTGGTCAACAACGCGGGCGTCTTCGTCGCCAAGCCCTTCACCGACTACACGGCCGAGGACTACGCCACCGTGACCGGCGTCAACGTCGCCGGATTCTTCCGCCTCACCCAGCGGGCCCTGCCCCACCTGCTCGCCCAGGGCGGCGGCCACGTCGTCAGCGTCACCACCAGCCTGGTCGACGCCGCGGACTCCCGCGTCCCGTCCGTCCTCGCCTCGCTGACCAAGGGTGGCCTGCAGGCCGCCACCAAGTCCCTCGCCATCGAGTACGCCACCCGGGGCGTCCGCGTCAACGCGGTGTCGCCCGGCACCATCAGGACTCCCATGCACGCGCCGGAGACCCACGACTTCCTCGCCGCCCTGCACCCGGTCGGCCGGATGGGCGAAGTGGCCGACATCGTCGACGCGGTGCTCTTCCTGGAGACGGCGCCGTTCGTCACCGGAGAGATCCTGCACGTCGACGGCGGTATGAGCGCCGGACACTGACAGGCCGTCACATCACGCACCGAGGAGCGGACATGACCACCACCACGGACGACAAGGCGCTTCTGACCGCGGTCCTCGACGAGTGGAAGGCCGGCGTCGACGCCCACGAACCCGCGCGCGTCGCCGCCCGGTTCACCGAGGACGCGATCTTCCAGGGGCTGCACCCCTACAGCGTCGGACGGCAGGGCATCGCCGAGTACTACGACTCCCAGCCGCCCGGCATGACGGCGTCGTACCGCATCCTGGAGACCAGGCGCCCGGCCGACGGTCTCGTCCTCGGCTATCTGGACGTCGAGTTCTCCTTCACGGACCGGCCCGTACTGCCCGTCAAGCTCGCGGTCCTGCTGAGCCGCGTGGGCGACGACTGGTACATCAGTCACTATCAGGTCTCCCGCCTCGACCAGGCCCGCCACCCGAGGCGCCCGCTACGGAAAGGTCCGCCATGACCGATCTGCGCCTCGGTGTCCTCGGCCACGGACTGCGCGGCTCCCTCGCCCGGCTCGCCCACCGGCCCGGCGGGGGAGCGCGCGTGACCGTCGTCGCCGACCCTGATCCGGAGCGGCGGGAGCGGGCCGCCGCCGACATCCCCGGGGTGCGCACGGTCGACGACCACCGCGAGGTGATCGACGCCCCGGACGTCGACGCCGTCCTCGTCCTTACCCCGGACCACACCCACGCCGACCTCGCCCGCGCCGCCCTGCGCGCGGGCCGGCCCGTCTTCGTCGAGAAACCCCTCGACATCACCGTCGACCGCTGCGACGACATCCTGCGCACCGCCCGCGAGACCGGCACCCGCCTCTACGTCGGCCACAACATGCGCCACATGCCGGTGGTCCGCCTGATGCGCGACCTCGTCACCCGCGGCGACATCGGAACCGTCAAGACCGTCTGGGTCCGCCACTTCGTCGGCTACGGCGGCGACTGGTACTTCAAGGACTGGCACGCCGAACGCCGGTACACCACAAGCCTGTTGCTCCAGAAGGGCGCCCACGACATCGACGTGCTGCACTGGCTGGCCGGCGGCTACACACGCCAGGTGCAGGCCTTCGGCGACCTCATGGTGTACGGCGACAACCCGCACCGCCGGGCGCCGGGCGAGCCCAAGACCGCCGACTGGTACACGAAGGACGGCCATTGGCCGCCGCACACCCAGCGGGCCCTCAACCCCGTCATCGACGTCGAGGACGTGTCACTGGTCAACATGCGCCTGGACAACGGGGTGTTGGCGGCCTACCAGCAGTGCCACTTCACCCCCGACTACTGGCGCAACTACACCGTCATCGGCGACGCCGGCCGCCTGGAGAACTTCGGCGACGGGCCCGGCGGAGTGGTGCGCGTCTGGAACTCCCGGCGCTCCGGCTACCGGGCCGAGCCCGACGCCGAGTACCCGGTGCCGGAGGTGACCGAGGACGCCGAGCACGGCGGCGCCGATCCGCTGATCATCGACGAGTTCCTGCGCTTCGTACGCGACGGCGGGCCCACCGACACCTCGCCGGTGGCCGCGCGGATGGCGGTCGCGGCCGGGTTCGAGGCGACCCGGTCACTGCGCGCGGGCGGTGCCGTACGGGAGGTGCCGCCGCTGGACGCGGAGCTGGCCGGCTACTTCGAGCGGGGGCAGCGGGCGTGAAGCGGAGCCAGGGGTGGCCGGTGTGAAGCGGAGCTGCGGCGTGGCTTAAGAAAAGCTCGATGGACCTGGGGCTGCGGGTACGGCAGATTGCTAGTCGATTCCACCCCCCTCCCCGGCCGCGGGCAGCTTCGGCGTGCCCGCGGCCGGGACCTCACGCACAGGAGCCGTAGCGTTGAAGGCGCTGGTCAAGGAGAAGGCGGAACCCGGGCTGTGGCTCGCGGACGTCCCGGAGCCCGTCGTCGGACCGGGCGACGTACTCATCAAGGTGCTGCGCACCGGCATCTGCGGCACCGACCTGCACATCCGGGCCTGGGACGGCTGGGCGCGGCAGGCGATCAGCGCCCCGCTGGTGATCGGGCACGAGTTCGTCGGGGAGGTCATGGAGACCGGGCGGGACGTCACGGACATCGCCGTCGGCGACCGGGTCAGCGGCGAGGGCCACCTGGTCTGCGGCAAGTGCCGCAACTGCCTCGCCGGACGCCGCCATCTGTGCCGGGCCACCGTCGGGCTCGGCGTCGGCCGGGACGGGGCCTTCGCGGAGTACGTCGCCCTGCCCGCGTCCAACGCGTGGGTGCACCGCGTCCCCGTGGACCTGGACGTGGCGGCGATCTTCGACCCGTTCGGCAACGCCGTCCACACCGCCCTCTCCTTCCCGCTGGTCGGCGAGGACGTGCTGATCACCGGCGCCGGCCCGATCGGCCTGATGGCCGCCGCCGTCGCCCGGCACGCGGGCGCCCGCAACGTCGTGGTCACCGACGTCAGCGAGGAGCGCCTGGAGCTGGCCCGCAAGGTCGGCGTGAGCCTGGCCCTGAATGTGGCGGAGCATCAGATCGCCGACGGACAGCGGGAGTTGGGGCTGCGCGAGGGCTTCGACATCGGCCTGGAGATGTCCGGCCGGCCCGAGGCGATGCGCGACATGATCGCCAACATGACCCACGGCGGCCGTATCGCCATGCTGGGCCTGCCGTCCGCCGAGTTCCCGGTCGACTGGGCACGGATCGTCACCTCCATGATCACCATCAAGGGCATCTACGGCCGTGAGATGTTCGAGACCTGGTACGCGATGTCGGTCCTGCTGGAAGGCGGCCTCGACCTCTCGCCCGTGATCACCGGCCGGTACGGCCACCGCGACTTCGAGGCGGCCTTCTCCGACGCGGCGAGCGGCCGCGGCGGCAAGGTCATCCTCGACTGGACCGCGTAACTCCCTTTCGCCGAAGGTTTCTTAGGAGCTTCCCTGATGTTCGACTCCGTGCGCGACGATCTGCGCGCCACCCTCGACGAGATCCGCGCCGCCGGCCTGCACAAGCCCGAGCGGGTCATCGGCACCCCGCAGTCCGCGACCGTGAACGTCACCGCGGGCGGTCGCCCCGGCGAGGTCCTCAACTTCTGCGCCAACAACTACCTGGGCCTCGCCGACCACCCCGAGGTCGTCGCCGCAGCGCATCAGGCACTGGACCGCTGGGGCTACGGCATGGCGTCCGTCCGCTTCATCTGCGGCACGCAGGAGGTGCACAAGGAGCTGGAGGCCCGCCTGTCGGCGTTCCTCGGCCAGGAGGACACGATCCTGTACTCCTCCTGCTTCGACGCCAACGGGGGTGTTTTCGAGACCCTGTTGGGCCCGGAGGACGCGGTGATCTCCGACGCGCTGAACCACGCGTCGATCATCGACGGCATCCGCCTGTCCAAGGCCCGCCGCTTCCGCTACGCCAACCGTGATCTCGCCGATCTGGAACGCCAGTTGAAGGACGCGTCGGATGCCCGCCGCCGACTGATCGTGACCGACGGCGTGTTCTCCATGGACGGCTATGTGGCGCCCCTGCGCGAGATCTGCGACCTCGCCGACCGTTACGACGCCATGGTCATGGTCGACGACTCCCACGCGGTCGGCTTCGTCGGCCCCGGCGGCCGCGGCACCCCCGAGCTGCATGGCGTCATGGACCGCGTCGACATCATCACCGGCACGCTGGGCAAGGCCCTCGGCGGCGCGTCCGGCGGTTACGTGGCCGCCCGCGCCGAGATCGTCGCCCTGCTGCGCCAGCGCTCCCGCCCGTACCTCTTCTCGAACACGCTCGCCCCGGTGATCGCGGCGGCGTCCCTGAAGGTGCTGGACCTGCTGGAGTCGGCGGGGGATCTGCGGGAGAAGCTGGCCGCGAACACCACGCTCTTCCGGCGCCGTATGACGGAGGAGGGCTTCGAGATCCTTCCCGGCGACCACGCGATCGCGCCGGTGATGATCGGCGACGCGGCGGTCGCCGGGCGGCTGGCGGAGCTGCTGCTGGAGCGGGGCGTGTACGTGATCGGCTTCTCGTACCCGGTCGTGCCGCAGGGCCAGGCCCGCATCCGGGTCCAGCTGTCCGCGGCGCACTCCACGGAGGACGTGAACCGCGCCGTGGACGCGTTCGTGGCGGCGCGGGCCGAGCTGGCGACGGAGGCCGAGCCGACGGTGCGGGCCGAGACGGCGGCGGGGGCCGAGACGGCGGGCTGAGGCGCGGGCTTCGGCACACGGGGCATTTGAGACAATCGATCCCATGATCGAAGCGCGGCGGCTGCACATCCTCCGGGCGGTGGCGGACCATCGCACGGTGACGGCGGCTGCCGCCGCGCTGTATCTCACCCCGTCCGCGGTCTCCCAGCAGCTCACGGCCCTGGAGCAGGAGACGGGCCACCGCCTGGTGGAGCGCGGTGCGAAGGGGGTACGGCTGACTCCGGCCGGCGAGATCCTGCTCGGGCACACCAACGCGGTCCTGGCCCAGCTGGAGCGGGCGGAGGCGGAACTGGCGGCGTACGGCTCGGGTGCGGCCGGCGTGGTCACGGTCGCCTCCTTCGCGACCGGCATCGCGCTGGTCGTCGCGCCCGCGGTGGCCCGGCTCGCCTCGACCTCGCCGGGGATCCGGATCCGGGTCCAGGACGCGGAGGGGGACGCGAGCCTGCCGATGGTGCTGGACCGGCAGGTCGATGTCGCGGTCGCGGTGGAGTACCGGGGGGCGCCGCCGGCCGACGACCCTCGCCTGACCCATGTCCCGCTGTACGCCGAGCCGTTCGAGGCGGTCGTACCGGTGGGGCACCGGCTGGCGGACGCGAACGAGGTGCCGCTGGCGGAACTGGCCAAGGACGCGTGGATCGGCCCGTACCCCGGCAACCCCTGCCATGACGTGGTGGTCCTGGCCTGCGAGAACGCGGGTTTCCAGCCCCGCCTCGAACACTCCTCGGACGACTTCCACGCAGTGATCGCCCTCGCCTCGGCAGGCGCGGGAGTGGCACTGGTGCCGCGCTCGGCACTGCGCGGCGTGGACCTCACGGGTGTGGTGGTACGCCCGGTGGACGGGGTGGCGCCCACACGCCGGGTGTTCGCGGCGGTGCGGCGTGGGGCGGAGGGGCATCCGCTGATCCGGCAGGTGTTGGGGGCGCTGGGGGAGGCGGCGGGGGTGTAGGTCAGGGGGCCTTCCTCCGGCGGAGGAAGCTGGTGACGAGCCAGACGATGCCGGAGAGGGCCAGGGCCAGGAGCGTGACGGGGGCGCGGCCAAAGAGCGAGGACGCGGCTACGGGGACGGCGGCGGGCCGCAGCTTCTCGTCCAGCACGACACCGGTCACGAGGGCCACCGGGGCGATGCACACCATCGTGATGGCGGCGGGGGTGGCCGTGGCCGTCAGGCGGGCGGTCACGGGCAGAACGACGGCCGGCGCGATGAGCAGCACCGCAAGTCGGGACCGGAGGCGCGAGGTGCGCCCGGGGCTGCTCTCGGCGGCGCTTGCCCGCGGCCGTGTGTGACGCTCGGGGACTGATGTCGATGCTGATGGCCTCGGGACCGACGATCGGGCCCATGCCCAGGCCGCCGTGCCGGAGGGTCCAGGTGGCTGGAACGAACGCGGCGTGGTCGGACGAAGCGCGACCGACGGCGATGGCTGAGGGTGAGGTCCGGCAGGGCTCTGCGGCGGGGGAACGGCCACCTGCGGAGGAGGCCAGGCCGATTGCGGCGACGGGCTCGGCGTCTGCGGGGAAGGTGCGGGCGGTTGCGGCGATGGCTCTGGTGCTGGCCCGGAAGATGCGGGCGGTTGCGGCGATGGCCGTTGCGTCTGCGGGGAACATGTGGGCGGCGATGGTTCTGGCGCCGGCCCGGAAGATGCACGCGATGCGGATGTCCGACACCTCGCGCCTCCCCCGTCTTGTCGCCGACACGGGCGTTGCGAATATGGGATATCGTCCCGGATATGGAACAGGCTGAAGTCGATGCCCGGCTCGGTGCCCGCCTCGCCGCGCTGCGGGCCGAACGCGGGTGGTCACTGGGCGAGTTGGCGGAGCGCAGCGGCGTGAGCAGGTCGACGCTGTCCCGGGCTGAGCGCGCCGAGATCAGTCCGACCGCCTCGCTCCTGAACCGCCTGTGCCACGTCTACGGGCGCACCATGTCCCGGCTGCTCAGCGAGGTGGAGGCCGAGCCCGCGCTGCTGGTGCCGAGCGCCGAGCAGCCGGTCTGGGAGGACCGGGCCTCCGGTTTCGTACGACGGTCCGTGTCACCGCCGCACCCCGGGCTGCGCGGCGAACTCGTCGAGGGACGGCTGGCCGCGGGCGCCGACATCGCGTACGACCGGCCCCCTGTGCCCGGGCTGGAACAGCACATCTGGGTTCTGGAGGGGGTGTTGGAGGTGACGGCTCAGGATGCCGGGCATCGGCTCGACGCCGGGGACTGTCTGCGGCTGCGGGTGTGGGGGCCGACTCGGTTCCACTGCCCGGGGCCGGGCGAGGTGCGGTACGTGCTGGCGGTGGTGCTGCCGTGATCGTGGAGCGCCTGGACGAGGGCCGACTCGCGGAGCGCGTGGGCGAGTTGGCGGAGCTGATGGCCGACACCGTGGACGGGGGCGCCTCCATCGGCTTCCTCGCGCCGATGGACCACGCGGCTGCCGTCGCCTGGTGGAAGGAGCGGGCGGCCGAGGTGGCCGCGGGACGGTGGGCGGTGTGGACGGCGTACGACGGGCACCGCACCGTGGGCACGGTCAGCCTCGCCTTCCCCGCCAAGCCCAACAGCCGGCACCGCGCCGAACTGGTCAAACTGATGGTGCACCGGGACGCGAGAGGGCAGGGCCTCGGACGCCGGCTGCTCGGCACCGCGGAGGAAGCGGCAGCCGACGCCGGAATCACCCTCCTCCACCTGGACACCGAGACCGACAGCCCCGCCGAACGCCTCTACGACTCCGCAGGCTGGACCCGCGCCGGCGTCATCCCCGACTACGCGGCGGACCCGACCGGGGTGCTGCGGCCCACGACCCTGTACTACAAGCGGCTGGGTGACCGCCCCTGACCGGTTGACCGAGTGAGCGCTCTCACCAGGTCGTTGTCAGTGGCGGCCGCTACCGTGCGATGCATGCCGGATGCCGAAGACGTACGCCGTATCGCCCTTGCCCTGCCGGACACGACGGAGAAGGTGGCCTGGAGCATGCCCACCTTCCGGGTCGCGGGGAAGATGTTCGCCACGCTGCCCGAGGACGAGACCTCCATCGCCGTGCGCTGCCCGAAGGAGGAGCGCGACGAACTGGTGCTGGCCGAGCCGGAGAAGTTCTGGATCGCCGGGCACGAGGCGCAGTTCGCCTGGGTCCGGGCCCGCCTCTCCGCGATCGAGGACGAGGACGAACTACGCGACATCCTGGCCGACTCCTGGCGCCAGGCGGCCCCGCCCCGACTGCTCGACGCCTACCCGGAACTGGGGCTTCCGGCCGCGGACTGAAACTCGCTCGGGCGTTGTCAGTGCCGGGTGGCATGATCCGGAGGTGAGTGCAGGGGCCGAGGGGATGTAAGGGCCGAGGGGATCGGACGGGGAGGGAGCAGGAGGGGTGGCCGGTATGCCGGCGCAGTCGCCGTTGCCGTCTGCGGAGGCGGGGGCGGCAGGGGGCCGCGAGGATCCGGCGGGCGCGGGTGCCGGTGCGCGGCCCGTCTGGTCGCGGGACTTCGCGCTGTTCTTCGTGGCCCGGGCCGTCGCCCGCCTCGGTGACACCATGCTGCCCGTCGCCCTCGCCGCGGGCCTGCTCCAGCACGGGTACGGCGCGGGGGCGGTCGGCCTCGCCATGGCCGCCACGTCCGTCGCTTTCGCCGGTCTCGTCGTCTTCGGCGGGGTCATCGCCGACCGCTTCAGCACCCGCAAGCTGATGATCGGCGCCGACCTGGTGCGCCTGGGCACCCAGTCCCTCGCCGCCGCCCTCTTCTACTCCGGGCACGTCGTGCTCTGGGAGATCTGCGTCATCGGTTTCGTCAACGGCGTGGCGGGTGCCGTCTTCCAGCCCGGCGTGGCCAGCACCGTGCCCCGGCTCGCCTCCGACATCCAGGGCGCCAACGGCGCGATACGCATAGCCGAGTCCGCAGCCCAGCTCGGCGGGCCCGCCCTCGCCGGCCTCCTGGTCGGCTTCGCCTCCGCCGGCGGAGTCTTCGCGGCCCACGCCGCCACGTACGCCGTGAGCGCCCTGTGTCTCCTGCTCCTGCGCCTGGCCCCGCTGGTCCCGGGCGGCGTACCGGAACACGGCGGCGGCACCTTCCGGGCCGATCTCGTCGAAGGCTGGCGGGAGTTCAGAGCGCGCACCTGGCTCTGGGCGGTGATCGTCGTCTGGTGCGTGTACATGATCGCCGTCTGGGGGCCGTCGGTACCGCTGGTGGCGACCGAGGTCGTCCAGCAGCACGGCCCGCGCGCCTACGGCCTGATCAACTCCGCCCTCGGCGCCGGCACGGTCGTCGGCGGCTTCCTCGCCCTGCGCCTGCGTCCCCGCCGGATGCTGCGCGCCGGCGCGGTGTCCCTGTTCGTGTTCGCCGGGTTCCCGGCTACCGTCGGCGCGGACCTGAGCGTGCCGGTCATGGCGGCCGGAGCGGCCGTCGCCGGGGCCGGGATGTCGTTCTGGGGCGTGATGTGGGCGACCAGCGTGCAGACACAGGTCCCGCCCGACGTCCTCAACCGCATCCACGCGTACGACGTGGCCGGGTCCCTCGCCATGATGC
The DNA here is from genome assembly GCF_022698165.1 of Streptomyces cylindrosporus. Classification (GTDB taxonomy): domain Bacteria; phylum Actinomycetota; class Actinomycetes; order Streptomycetales; family Streptomycetaceae; genus Streptomyces; species Streptomyces cylindrosporus. The sequence continues at coordinate 111,494 of NZ_JALDAY010000002.1, read as the reverse complement.
CGGTCGGCCAGGCCCTCGCCGGCCCGGCCGCCTCGGCCCTCGGCGCCGACCAGGTGCTCCTCGTCTCCGGGGCGATCAGCTTCGCCATCCCGGTCGCCCTGCTCTCCGTACCGGCGGTACGGGACCTGATACGGGCCGACGACCCCGGACGATGACGACCCCGGCGAAAAGCGATGCGCGACCACCGACCCGAGTGCGGTATGGTTTCCATGCACGTTCTGCCAGGGGAAACCCCAGGCCAGAAGGTACCGGGACGTGGCGCAGCTTGGTAGCGCACTTGACTGGGGGTCAAGGGGTCGCAGGTTCAAATCCTGTCGTCCCGACCAGCTTTGATGCAGGTCGGAAGCCGTTCTCTCGTTCGTGGGAGGGCGGCTCTTCGCGTTCCTGGCGTCGGCGTCACCACCCTGGTGGTGGGGCCGACCAGCTAGCTGCCGGCCTGTGGTGCGTTCCGTTGGTCGATGACGTCTCGGAGTCGGTGGCGGCCGGCGATGCCGAGCTTGGGGTAGGAACGGTACAGGTGTGAGGCGACGGTGCGCGGGGACAGGAACAGGCGGTCGGCGATCTCGCCGTTCGTCAGACCCTGTCCGGCGAGGATGACGATCTCGCGCTGCTGAGCCGTGAGCCCGTCCAGTGCGCTCGGGGCGGTCGGCGAGGCCTGGACGGTGACGCCGCAGGCGCGCAGTTCGGATTCCGCGCGCCGGGTCCACGGAGCCGCGCCGAGGCGGCGGAAGGTCTCCAGGGCGGTGGCGAGGAGCGGCTTGGCGTCGTTGATCCGTCGCTGTCGGCGCAGCCATTCCCCGTAGTCCAGCTGGAGTTGGGCCCGTTCGAACGGCCAGGTGTCTCCGGCGGGATCGGCCAGGGGCGCGGCGAAGTGGGCTTCGGCGCTGTCGGGCCCGGCGAGCAGTCCGCGGGCCCTGGCCGCGAGTTGTTCGAGGCGCGGCCCGGGTGCGGGGGCCACTCGGGCCAACGCGCGCTCCAGCACCGTACGCGCTTCGAGATGTCGCTCGGCGCGTGCCGCCGCGGCGGCGAAATCGGCGACGGCGAGGTAGGAGAAGTGGTGGTGCAGCGGTGTGCCGTCGGCGGCGAAGAGGTGGCTGAACTGAGCATGGGCGGTCGTGTAGTCGCCCTGGGCCAGCGCGGCGAGACCGGACGCCTGCCAGGTCCTGGCGGCGAACCCGCGGTATTCGGCGGTGTCGACGGCGGCGCGTACGCGGGCGAGCAGCGGTGCCACCTGGGCGTGGTCGCCGCGCATGGCCGCCACGACGGCCGTGGTGAGGTCGGCCGAGGCGGCGACGGTCTCCATCTTGTAGGCGGCGCCGATGTCGCTCGCCTCGCGTGCGGCGGCGAGCGCGTCGTCCCAGCGTCCGCTGTCGACGCAGGCCCATTCCAGTGCCGACAGCACACCGCCGCCGGCGCCGCGGACCCCCGGGGCACGCAGCCGGCTGAGGGACGCGCGCAGCACCCTGACCGCCAGTTCGGTTTCGTCCAGGACCCAGGCCGCCGCGCCGAACGTGCCCGGGTCGGAGAGGGATCCGGCCGCCATGCGCCGCAGGCGGCGGACGATCTCGGCTCTGTCGCCGAAGGGGTCCGTGCAGGCCTGGATCCAGATCCGGTACTCATCGGCGTGAGCGGGGGTCGAGCCCTCGGCCGACGAGGGTGACCCGCCCGGGGAGTCGAGCACGTCGAGGACGGCGCGTGCCTTGGCGCGCACTTCGGGGAGTCCGGTCTGGTGGGCGACCGTCGCGGCCATCCAGGCGGCCTGCCAGGCGATGACCGGCAGCCGCGGAGCTGCCTCGGCGGCGACGGACAGGAGGGTGTCGAAGGCGTCGGCGTTGCGGTTGGACCACAGCAGCGACCAGCCGATGTCCAGGCGGGCGGCGATGCGCAGGTCGGGGTCGGAGGTCAACGTGAGTACCTGGCCCGCCAGTTCGCGTACCCAGTCGGCCTGTCCGGCGGGCAGGGCGAGATCGGCGGCGGCCAGCAGGCGCCGGGCCCTGTCGGGTTCGGCGGGGCTGAGTTCGGCGGCGCGTTCGAGGGCACGGGCCGCCGCGGCGGCACCGCCACGGCGCTGCGCCTGGACCGCGCTGTCCTCCAGGAGCGCGGCAAGCCGCTCGTCGGGTTCCAGCGCCGCGGCTGCCAGGTGCCAGGCGTGGCGGTCGGGCTGGTCGCGGAGTGCGTCGGCGATCCGCAGATGCGCGGCGGCACGCTCGGCGAAGGGCGCGGCATGGTAGACGGCCGACCGGGTGAGCGGATGGGCGAACCGCGGGCCCGGCGTGCCCAGCCGGATCAGGCCCGCCGCCTCCGCCGGGGCGAGCGCGTCGGCGGAGAGCCCCGGCACAGTGGCGGTCAGGTGCGGACTGTCGGCGGCCGCGAGGAGCAACAGCGCGGTGCGCGTCGCCGGGGGCAGGGTGACATACTGGGCGGCCATGAGGGCGGTGAGCTGCCCCGTCAACGGCAGCGGCGAGGCGGTCCAGCGGCGCGCGGCTTCCGGATCCGTGGCGATCGCCCTGGTCAGCTCGATCAGCGCGAGCGGGTTGCCGGCCGCCTGGGCCAGCACCTGTTCACGGAGCCGGCCGTGCGGTGGGCGTGGCTGGGCGTCCAGGAGAAGGTTCGCGTCCGACCGGGTCAGCGGTCGTAGCAGCAGGTGGGGCAGGTCTCGCCGGAACGCGGCAGGAGGCACGTTCCCTCGGGCCCCGGCCAGCAGCACGAGCCGCTCCGATTCCAGGCGGTGGGCGGCGAAGGCGAGCGCGTCGAGCGAGGCGCCGTCCAGCCACTGCGCGTCGTCGACGGCCACCAGCAGCGGCTGCTCGTCGGACAGGTCGGACAGCAGGGTGAGTACGGCGATCCCGGTGAGCAGCGGGTCGGGCGGCGCGGGTTCGTCGGAGAGCCCGAACGCACCGCGCAGCGCCTCGGCCTGGCGGGTCGGCAGGTCGGCCACCCGGTCCAGCACCGGACGCAGCAGCTGGTGCAGCCCGGCGAACGCCAGGTCCCGCTCCGACTCCCTTCCCGTGGTCCCCAGGACCCGCATCCCCGCCGCCCTGGCCTCCCGCGCGGCCTCGGCCAGCAGGACGGTCTTGCCCAGACCCGGGTCGCCCAGGAGCAGCAGGACGCGGCTTTCCTTGTGGGGCGGGGCGACCAGTTCGCGCAGCAGGGACAGCTCTGCGCCCCGCCCGACCATGTTCGCGTCCTTGCCGGTCACCGCGGAGTCGCCGTCCTCACGCGGCCAAATATAGGCGTCGCACACGGTCAGGGTGATCCGGGCCCGCAAGGGCCGTATGCACGGCCGGGTACCGCGTGACGTTCGTGCAGTCAACATGCGGATTCCGCTGCCCCGCCGCGGCTGATTCGCTCGGGTCATGGACCTCACCTCGTACTCGGACCTGCCGAACCAGCGGGCCAAGGCCGCGAACGGCATCGACTACGTCTACCGCGACACCGGCCCGACGGACGGCGGCGCGGTGCCGCTGGTCCTTCTCCAGCACTTCCGCGGGAACCTCGACAACTGGGATCCCGCGCTGATCGACGCGCTGGGATCGGCCCGGAGAGTCATCACCTTCGACAACACCGGAGTCGGCGGCTCCACCGGGACGACGCCGCACACCGTGGAGCAGATGGCATACGACGCCATCGCCTTCACCGAGGCCCTGGATCTCGGCCAAGTGGATGTCCTGGGATTCTCCCTCGGCAGCTTCGTCGCGCAGGAGATCGCCCTGATCAGGCCCGGGACCGTCAGAAAGCTGGTCCTCGCGTCGTCGGCACCGCGGGGCGCTGCCGGGATGCACGGCTGGGCCCCCGAGGTCATCGGCGCCATCGGCAGTCCGGAAACCAGCCCCGAGGAGTACCTGGGCGTCTTCTTCACCCGGTCGCCGTCAAGTCTGCGGGCCGGGCGGCAAACCCTGCAACGGATCTACGGCGCCCGAGGCGCGGACCGGGACGCGGCGACCGACTGGGCGACCCGCGAGGCACAGTACGACGCGGTGTGCACGTGGGGGATCCCCGACCACGCGAAGCTCCAGCGGCTCAGCTGCCTGAAGATGCCGGTGTTCGTGGCGAACGGCGACAGCGACCCGATGATCCTGCCGCACTACTCGTACCTGCTCGCGGGGTTGATCCCGCACGCTCACCTGACGATCTATCCCGACGCGGCGCACGGGTTCCTGTTCCAGCACCACGCGGACTTCGCCGCCGACGTGGACGCCTTCTTGAACGCTCCGCAATGACCGACCGGAGCGGACAGCGCTCCGTGTGCGGCGAACAGGCGTCTCAGGCCGGCACGTGTTCACCCCGGCCTGGTCCATGAACAGGAACAGGCGGCGTGACCGCGGACTGCCTCACTGGTCCTTTGCCGGTGCCTGGAGTTCGGCGATCTGCTTCCGGGCGGCGGTGACCAGTTCGTCGTTGGTGTTCGCGTGGCCGCCCAGCCCCCATCCGCCGGGCACGGCCTCGGTCAGCAGCACCCAGGTCCGGTCCACGAGCGTCCGGTCGCCCGCCGCGTCGGCGACCATGCCGGTGAACCGGCGCACCACGGCGATCTGTTGGTCGCGGTCGAGAGCGCCCGCGTTGGTCAGCACCTGCACGCGTACGTAGTCGGACGCGCCGTCGACGTTCGAGAGGTCGCCGGCCGGCAACTCGTGGATGAAAGCGGCCGTGTTCTGCCGGAACATCGGGATGTCCGGCACCTGCTCGATGCCCATCAGGGTCGCTGCGAGGTCCTTGGCGAGCTGGTGCTTGTCCTTGAAAGTGCCCGCCGCGGCGTACACGTCGATCATCGGCATGGCCTGCTCCTTCTGGTGTCGCCACCACTCGTCGGTGTCACCACCACTTGGATTCGAGCGCGCGGCCCGTGCCGCCGGTCCGGTCGAGGGCGTCGAGTTCGGCCATGTCCTCGGCCGACAGGGTGAAGTCGTGGATCTGCGCGTTCTCGTGGATGCGGTCGCGGTGCGTCGACTTCGCCACGACGACGAGTCCATGCTGCACGCCCCAGCGCAGCAGCACCTGCGCCGGTGTCCGGCCCGTCCTGCGGGCGACCCCGGCGACGGTGGGATTGTCGACGTACCGGCCGGTGCCCAGCGGGCTGTAGGCCTCGACGGCGACGTCCGACCGCACGCAGGCGTCCAGCAGCGCGCGCCGGTTGTGCGGCGGGTTGAACAGGATCTGGTTGACGGCGGGCGGCACCGAGCCTGCGGCGATCACTGCTTCGAGTTCGGCGACGTCGAAGTTGGAGACGCCGATGGACCGGGCGAGTCCCCGCTCCCGCGCCTGCTCCATCCCGGCCCAGGCCCGGGTCGGGCCGCCCGCGGGCCAGTGGACGAGGTAGAGGTCGACCTGCTCCAGGCCGAGGCGGCGCAGACTGGCCTCCGCCTGGGCGACCGGATCTCCGCTGCGCGGCTGGAACTTGGTGGTGACGAACACCTCCTCGCGCGGGATGCCGCTGTCGCGCAGGGCGCGGCCGACGCTCTCCTCGTTGCCGTAGGCCTGCGCCGTGTCGATGTGCCGGTACCCGGCGTCGAGCGCCCACCGCACGGCGTTGACGCACTCCCGTCCGTCAGGCACCTGCCAGACGCCGAGACCGAGCACCGGCAACCGGTTTCCGTCCGCCAGCAGGCGCGTGCCGTCGCCGGAGGTGGATGCGTTCAGGTTCATGAGCACCAGCATGGGGCAGACCGCCGCGGTACGGCATCAGCAGGATGACTGCACTGCCGACAGTGACCGGTGTGGTCGGTGCGGTCGCGGTGGCCGGCAGTGCAGTCAACATGCCGATACTGCGGCGCCGTTCCCCGGGTGAGCATGAGGGCCGGCCGAGTCGGAACGGCGGGAGCAGACGATGAGCCTTGACTTCGACGTGTTCGTGGTGGATGCCAAGCCGATCCCGAGCGCAGTGCCGGGCTTCGAGGAGGCGGTGGGCCCGGCGACCTGGCCGCCGAGCACATCGACCCTGATCAGCGATGACGACGGTGCCGTACTGGTCGACTGCCTCATCACCGTGGAGGAGGGCCGGAAGCTGGCGGCGTGGGTGAAGTCCCACGACCGCGAGCTCGGGTATGTGTACATCACCCATCCCCATGCGGACCACTTTCTCGGGTTGCCGGAGATCCTGGCGGCGTTCCCGCGGGCGAGGCCGGTGGCCCTGGCCGAGTCCGTCCCCGCGATGCGGGAACAGATCTCACCCGGGTACATGCAGGTCTGGGGCGGCTTCTTTCCAAGCCAGTTGACGGACCGGCCCGTCCCGCCCGAGCAGCTGGCCGGCACCACGATCCCGATCGGCGGCTCGTCGTCGGCCACGGTGATCCCGGTCGGGACCACCGACACCGGGCACTCCAGCGTCGTCCACGTCCCCGAACTGAGCCTGGTCGTCTCCGGTGACGTCGTCTACAACCGGACGCACATGTGGCTGGCGGGATCGACACCCGACTCCCGGGCCGACTGGGCGCGGGCCCTGGACGCGGGGGCCGCGCTGGACGCCGACACGCTGATCGCCGGCCACCGCGACCCACGGGCCACCGACGACGACGCCCGCCGCCAGATCGAGGAGAGCCGCCGCTACCTGACCGACTTCGAGGCGGCGCTGGAACGCAGTGCCACCCCGCGTGAACTCATCGACCGGCTGACCGCGGCCCGCCCCGAGTGGGCGAACCCCTACACGCTGTGGGTCGCGGCCCACGACCTGCTCGGCGCCAAGCCCTGAGACGCCGGACGGCTTCGCCTTCAAGCCGCCCGCGTGGACGTGGCGCTGAATCCTCGACTGGTCATTCTTCGGCCCGGCACACCGCCTCGCCCGTGACGCGCACCGTCGCGAAGACGACCCGGCCGGACGGCGTGCTCGCCCGCGACTTCGAAGCCGGCAACAACTGGGGCTCGCGCCACTCCTACGAGTGGACCGCCACCCGCAACCCGCTCAAGCTGTCCGAACGTATCGGGCCACGGTGACCCCGGCCGGCTGAACCGTCCGGGTCGACTCCCGCTCAGACGGTGATGACCAGCTTCCCCCGCGGATGCCCCGACTCCAGGTGCCGTACGGCGGTGACCGCTTCCGTCAGCGGATAGGTGCGGTCGATGACGGGGGTCACCGCCCCGGCCTTCACCAGTTCGGTCAGCCTCAGCAGGTCCTGCCGGCGGGTCGCCGCGATGACCGGGCGCAGCTTCTGCCCGACGAACGCGGACAGCACCAGGCCGCGGATCCAGCGGTCCGTGCCGCCGAGGACCGGGCCGCCGTCCTCGCCGCCGACGAACACCACGGTCCCGCGCGGGGCGAGAACGCGGCGCAGCCGGGACAGGGGGCGGTTGCCGGCGGAGTCCAGGACGAAGTCGTAGCGGACGGGCCGGTCGGTGATGTCCTCCCGCGTGTAGTCGATGACGTCGTCGGCGCCGAGGGAGCGGACCAGCTCGGCGCCGGTGGGCCCGCACACGCCGGTGACCCGGGCGCCGTAGTGGACGGCGAGCTGGACGGCGTACGTGCCCACGCCGCCGGAGGCGCCGATCACCAGCACCTCCTGGCCGGGCCCCGGGCGGGCCAGGTCCAGCCCCTGCAGGGCGGTCACGGCGGAGACGGGGAGCGCGGCGGCCTGCTCGAAGCCGAGGCCCGCCGGCTTGGGGGCGAGCTGCTCGGTCTTTCCGCAGGCGAACTCGGCGAAGGAACCGTCGCACTGGCCGAAGACCTCGTCCCCCGGCTTGAAGGAGGTCACCCGCGCACCGACCGCCTCGACCACCCCGGCCGCGTCCCAGCCGCGCACCCGGTGGGCGGGTTTGCGCAGGCCGATCTGCGGGTTGAGGCGGGCGAAGTACGGCCGCCCGGTCATGAGATGCCACACGCTCGGGTCGACGCCGGCGGCGCGCACCCGCACGAGGACTTCCTCGTCGCGGGGGACCGGCGGGTCGATGTCCCGCAACTGCAGGCGGTCGGCGTTGCCGTAGGCGTCCTGGACGATGGCCTTCATCGGGGCTCTCCCTCACCGCGGGCCGTGTCGGGGGTGCTCTCCTCCGGATGGTCTTCACCAACCGCGCCGTTGGCCAGAGTTCGGCGGGCGCCCGGTCAGGAACCGGTCAGGGTGTCCAGTGTCATGGCCACCAACTGGCCCTCCAGAACCTGCTGTTCCGGCATGAAGGCCGCCCGGAAGGTACGCGCGTGCAGCAGGGACAGCAGCCACCAGGCGGCGGCCTGCGGATCGAGATCCCGGCGTACGGCGCCCGTCTGCTGCCCCTCGCGGACCAGTTCGGCGAAGGTGTCGGCGAAGCGCTGGTGCGCGGCCCGGACGGCCTCGCGCAGCTCCGGCTCGCCTTGCAGCGTGAACGCGTCCGCGAACAGGAACCCCAGCGAGCCGCGGGAGTGGAAGCGGGCCATGTGCCCGGGTTCGAGGAAGCCGGCCAGCAGCTCGGTCACCGGCCGCCCGCCCTCCACCGCCTCGGTGAGCGCGGCGCACACATGGGCGACGCCCCGGTCGAGCACCGCCTCGTACAGCGCGGCCTTGGTGCCGAAGTTCTGGAAGACCACGGGCTCGCTCACCCCGACCCGGGCGGCGATCGCGGAGACCTTGGTGCGCTGGTAGCCGGTCTCGGCGAAGACCTCCGTGGCCGCCGCCAGGATCGACTCCCGGCGCTCGGCCGGGGTCAGCCTGACCCGCCTGGTGCCCGTTCCGGTGCCCCTCGTCGACTCGCTCACCACAGCATCGTACGGCCTCTTGCCGCTTCTACTTAGTCGTGACTAAGCTAGCCGAGTCAACTTAGTCATGACTAAGTAAGGAGACCGGCTCGTGAATCTCGGACAGCTTCTCCAGCACGGCCATTCCCACCCCGACACCGAGGGCCTGACCATCGCCGACGCCCGGGGCTACGAACTCTGCGGCGCGGTCTGCTTCGGCGGCCTGCGCCCCCGTGCCTACAGCCGCCTGGCCCGGCTCAGCGGCGCCCGCCCCGGCGACCGGGTCCTGGACGTGGGCTGCGGCACCGGCTACCTCACCCGGCGCATGGCGAAGGCGGTCGGCCCCGGCGGGAGCGTGCTGGGCGTCGACCCGTCCGCCGAGGTCGTCGAGTACGCGCGCGACAAGACCCGCGAGGCCCACTGCACGTACGAGACGGGAGTCGGCGAGGCGCTGCGCGCGGCCGACGGCTCCTTCGACGTCGTCGTCACCGCGCTCGCCGTACACCATCTGCCCGAGGACGTACGGCCGGTCGCCCTGCGCGAGATGTACCGGGTGCTGCGCCCCGGCGGCAGGCTCCTCGTCGCCGACTTCCGGCCGCCGCGCACCCGCGCCGTACGGCATCTCGTCGGCGCCACCGTCGGGCACGTCATGGCCGACTACCGGGTGGATCTGCTCGACGGGCTGGTCGCGGACGCGGGCTTCGAGGTGCGGGGGCACGGGGACGTACGACCCTGGCTGCGGTACGTGCAGGGGGTGCGCCCGGAGAAGCCGTGACCACGGACCGGACGCGGTGGTGACACGGGCACGGCCGGCGCCCCATCATGGGTGGAGTATGGGGGGTTCGGTGCATGTGTCCCGTGTGCGCCACCGTGGCCGGAGGCCGCGCGTGGTGCCGGTGGCGGCTGCCCGTGCGGGCCTGTTCGCCCTGCTGGGTACGGCGGTTGCCGCCACGGTGCATCATCTGGCCTTCGACTCCAGCCCCTCGCTGCTGGTACGGGGTCTCGCGGCCCTCGTGCTCTTCGGCCTCGCGCTGCCCGGCGCGGGCCACGACAAGCCGCTGGTACGGCAGTTGGTGCTCGCGGCCGCCGCGCAGGTGGGCGTCGGCTACTGGTTCGTACGGGCCGACCACGCGATCTCCGTGCCGCCGCACGCGCTGTGGCCGTCCTCCGTGCACGCAGGCTCGCCCGTCGTCGTCGGCCATGTGCTGCTGACCGTGCTGTCGGCGGTGCTGCTGCGCGGCGTGGACAACTGCCGCCGCCGCGTCCTGTACGTCGCGGGCCGCAAGTGGCTGCACCTGCGCGAGGTGCTGCGCGGGCTGTTCACCCCGGTCCGCCCGCCCGCCGATCCGACCGTTTCCCCCGGTGCCGGGCGGCGCGCGCACGCCGGACCCGTGCCCGGTGTGCCGCGACCGGCCCTTCTCGCGGACGCGGTCGTCCGGCGTGGTCCGCCCGCTCCCTCCCCGCTGCCGCGCTCGCGGCGGCTTTCGGTGTGCATCTGAAGCCCTGACCGTCCACACCACACCGGAGCGCGGGCTGCCCGAACGGCCCCGCGCCAGGGGGGAACTCATGTCCGAGACCGTTGTCGTCATCGGGGCGGGCCCCTACGGCCTGTCCACCGCCGCGCACCTCAAGGCGCGCGGCCTGAGTGTCCGGGTGTTCGGCTCGCCGATGGCGAGCTGGGCCGAGAACATGCCCGCGGGCATGCTGCTGAAGTCGCCGCCGAGCGCGTCGCTGCTGTCCGCACCGCGTCCGGGGTTCACGCTGGACGACTACGCTCGGCGGACGGGCGAGCCCCGGCTGACCGGGCACGAGCCGGTGCCCGTCGGGATGTTCGTGCGCTACGGGCAGTGGTTCGCCGAGGAGTTGGTGCCCGAGGTGGAACGGGTCCGCGTCCTCGCCGTCGACCGGCAGGCCGACGGATTCCGGCTCAAGCTCGCCTCGGGCGAGGAACTTCGTGCCGCGGCCATGGTCGTGGCCAGCGGCATGGACGGCTTCGCGCATGTCCCGGAGCCGCTCGCCGGGTTCGTTCCCGAGGGGCTCGTCTCGCACACCTCGCACCACGCCGACCTCACGGTGTTCGCCGGACGCGAGGTGGTCGTGGTGGGCGCCGGGCAGTCGGCGCAGGAGAGCGCGGCGCTGCTGCACGAGTCCGGGGCGCGTGTCCAACTACTGGCGCGGACACGGAAGTTGGTGTTCGGCGCGGCCCCGACTCCGCCGCCGCACTGGCAGCCGGACACCCCGCTGGGCCGGTCCTGGGGGCTCTACGCGGTCGTCCACCAGGCCGCCGCCTTCCGCTTCCTGCCGGCGGCCGCACGGCTGCGGCTGGTGAAACGGGTGCTCGGCCCGTTCGGGGCGTGGTGGCTGAAGCCGCGGCTCGACGGGGTGGTGCCCGTGCGACTGGGGGAGCGGATCACCGGTGCGCGGCGGCAGGGCGGCGGTCTCCTCCTGACCACCAGGGACACGGCGGGGCGGACGCGGTCACTGGCGGCGGAGCACGTCCTGGCCGCCACCGGCTACCGGGTCCGCGTCGACGGGATGGACTTCCTCGCCCCCGAACTGCGTGCCGCCCTCACCCGCACCGGAGGCTCCCCACATCTCGACGCGGGCCTCCAGTCCTCTGTGCCCGGCCTCTACTTCACCGGCATCCAGGCGGCAGCCACCTTCGGCCCCCTGCTCAGGTTCACCTGCGGCACGGCCTTCGCGGCCCCGAGGCTCGCGAAGGCCGTGGCGGGGCGGGTCGCGGCCGGGTAGGCCCGCATAGGGGTGGCGGCGATTCGGGGAGGGCGGGTGCGGCGGGCGTCAGGGGGGCGGCGGCGATCAGGGGAGGACGGGTGCGGCGCGCGTCGCACCTGTCCTGTACGGGTGGCTGCCACGCAAGTCGGGTACGGGTGGGTGCTGTTGAGGAGCGGCCGGAGTGCGGGTCGCGTACGGGTGGGCGGCGTTGAGGAGTGGTCGGAGTGTGGGTCGCTCAAGTCCCGTACGAGTGGCCGCCGTCCAAGAGCAATCGGCGTGCGCGCCGCTCAAGTCCGCACGGCAGGCCTCCGCGCACGTTCCTCACGGGTGGGCGCCGGTCGAGTCCCGTACGAGTCGCCGTCGGGCGAGTCCCGTACGAGTCGCTGCCGGTCAAGTCCCGTACGGGTAACCGCCGTTCAGGAGTCGACCGGGTGCGCGCCGTTCAGGAGTGGGCCGCGTGCAGTGCGTCGCCGTACGCCATGTGGCTGTGCCGCCAGCCAGCCCCCACCCTTGTGGCGTCGGCCAGGTGGGGATGGCCGGCGTGGAGATTCCTGTGCTCGTGCTCCAAGGCGGCCGCCGGCACCCGCCACAGCCGCACGGCCAGCAGGGAGGAGACCAGCGCGATTCCGCCCAGGCAGCCGACGGCCGTCTGTAGACCCGCCTCCGCACCCACCCATCCGGCCAGCGGATACGTCAGCAGCCAGCAGCCGTGCGACAGCGAGAACTGCGCCGCGAACGCCGCCGTGCGCTGCTCGGCCGGTGCGGAACGGCGGATCAATCGGCCGGTCGGCGTCAGCACCATGGAACACGCGGCACCGAACGCCGCCCACACCAGCAGCAGCGCGGGCAGCCGCCAACTCCCGCTTCCCGCGGCCGTGACGGCACCGAGCCCGGCGAACACCACGGTCAGCAGCAGCGCGCCGCGCACCATCACCGTCCGGTCCGGGACCCGGTCGAGAACGCGGGGCAGCAACAGGGCCACGGCCATCGAGCCCGCGCCGTACGCGCCGAGCGCGAGCGGTACGGCACCCGTCGGCAGACCGAGGAAGTCCCGTACGTACACGACGGAGTTGACGGTCACCATGGCGCTCGCGGCGGCGACCGCGAGGTTCAGGGCGAGCAGAGCGCGCAGTTGCGGGAGGGCGAGGAAGAGACGGGTACCGGCCGTCGCCCTGGCGTAGGCGCCTCCGGGGCGTGCCGGGGGAGCGGCGGCCGGCTTCGGCAGGACCGCGGAGACCACCAGCGCGGCCGAGCCGAGGAAGCCCAGCACGGTACCGGTGAACAGCCAGTTGTACGTGACGACCGACAGCAGCGCGGCCGCCAGCGCGGGGGAGAACAGGCTCTCCAGGTCGTAGGCGAGCCGGGACATGGACAGCGCCTGCGTGTAGTCGCGCTCCTTCGGCAGTACGTCGGGCAGGACGGCCTGGAAGGTCGGGGTGAACGCGGCCGACGCGGACTGCAGCAGGAACACCAGGACGTACACCTGCCACACCTGGTCCACGAACGGCAGGAACAGCGCGACCCCGGCCCGGGTCAGATCGGCGGCGACCATCAGCGCGCGGCGCGGTAGCCGGCCGGCGACCGCGCCGACGGCCGGGGCGATCACCACGTACGCCACCATCTTGATCGCGAGCGCGGTGCCGAGCACCGAACCGGCGTCGGCGCCCGCGATGTCGTACGCGAGGAGCCCGAGTGCCACGGTTGCCAGCCCGGTGCCGACCAGGGCGATGACCTGGGCGGCGAAGAGGTGGCGGTAGGCGCGGTCGCGCAGGATGGCGAGCATGCGGGCGGCTCCCGGACGGACGGGGTGACCGTGGGGTCATGGCGGGGCGATCGACTTCGGCATCGACTCGTCGTCCTCCGAGTGTAGCCATCATGTGCGCACCTGCGCACATGATGGCTGGAATCACCGGGCCGCGCACGAGGGCCACCCACCCGGCCGGTGGCCCTAGGCTGGCCCCATGCCCGAAAGCAACGCCATCTCACCTGCGGCCGGTGCGCATCTGCGGGCCCCGGACAGTGCCCGGCTCGCCGAGGCGACCGGGGTGTTCGCGATGCTCTCGGACGCGACGCGGCTGCATCTGCTGTGGCTGCTGGCGCAGGGCGAGTCGGACGTCGGTTCGCTCACGGAGCGGTGCGAGGCCTCGCGCACGGCGGTCAGCCAGCACCTGGGGAAGCTGCGGCTGGCCGGTCTTGTGGACACTCGCCGGGAGGGGCGGCACATCTACTACCGGCTCAGCGACGGACATCTGCGCCGCCTGGTCGTCGAGGCGCTCAGCCACGCGGACCACCGGGTGAGCGGGCAGGCTCCGCACGACTGACGACTGACGACTGACGACGGACACGGTCAGACGACTGACGACGGACACGGTCAGCTGAGCCGTACCGTCATCCGCACCGCCACGTCGTCCCCCGCCGAAAGGCCCTGCGGTCTCCGTACCGCGTTCTTCAGCGGCAGCAGATAGCCCCCGTCCTTGGGGAACAGCGAGGTGGCGAAGGCGAGTTCGCCGATGCGGGCCTCGACCGGGATCACGCCCCAGCCGTACGTGGCCATCGCGGCCACCTCGCGGATGTCGGCCGACTCCTGGTCGGGCACGGGCACGAAGTAGTACGGCGCCGGCCCGCGCCACTCGATCACCCGGCCGGTGAAGGCGAGTTCCACGGTCTCAGCCCCTTCCTTCGAGTACGGCCAGGTCACGCTCGGCGTACATCCGGTGCCACCACTCCTCGTTGAGGACGACCAGCAGACACTGCCGTACGGGGAAGCTCGCGCCCTCGTCCGGCCAGCCGGGGCCCTCCAGCGGCTCGGTCACCAAGTCGAGCTGCTCGTCGGTGAGTTCGGCGACGACCCGGCGAACCGTCCCCATCGCCGTCAGGCGCAGGGCGAGCGCCTCGTCGAGGGACGGGCGGGCCTCGCGGTCGTGCGGGACGCCCGGGCGGGGGTCCATCTGGTCCCAGGGCAGGGACAGCGGGTGCCAGGGGGCGGGGTCGCCCAGGATGCCCCGGTCGATCCAGGCCTGGGTCGCGAACGCGAGGTGGCGCAGCGTCTGGACGAAGGACCACTCGCCGTCGACCGACTCGTGCAGCAGCTCCGGGGGCAGCCGGCGGGCCCGCTCGACGGTCGTCGCCCACAGCCGCTCGTTCAGCGCCCAGGCCTCGCGGAAGCCCTCGGCCGTGGTCGGCCGGAACCTGGGACGGTCGGGGTGGCGGCGGTCCAGCTCGGCCTCCACCAGCGGCGCCACGTCGACGCCGTTGACGACCAGGCTCTCCACCTCGCCGTCGATGGTGGTGCCGGTGATCTCGACACCGCGCATCCTGACCCCCTTGAGGGCACAGTCCCGCAGCGAGGCCCGGTTCAGGTTCACCGTGGTGAAGCGCGCCCCCGTCATGTCGGCGCGCTCGAACTTAGCGCCGCGCAGATCCGTGAAGTCACTCTCGCCCATGGCAGCCAGCGTAGGGCCGGGGCGTCGGCTCACAGGCACAGTCGTCACACGAGGCAACAGAAGACCCGGGACCGGACCCGGCGTCCGGTCCCGGGTCCAGAGTCCGGGAGGCCGCGGTCAGTCGACGTCCACCGGGCCGTCGCCGGGCTTGCGGTCGTCCTTCGCGCGCAGTTCCAGGACACCGTTGCCGGCCGGCGGACGGTTGTCGGTGTCCCCGCCGTTGAGGTTCGCGCGGACCGAGTCCAGGATCGTCAGGCCCTGCGAGACCAGGCCGGCCGCGATCTCACCGAGGCCGTCCGCGCCGTTGAGGACGTTGACGTTGGCCCCGGAGAGGCCGCCCGCCGCCTCCTTCACGATCTGCGGGAGCTGGTCGATCAGCATCCGGTCGAGCGCGACCCGGTCGTACGACGCCGCCGCCTCGGCCTGGATCTTCATCCGCTGTGCGTCCGCCTGGGCGAGCAGCCGGATCCGCTCGGCCTCCGCCTCGGCCGGCTTCACGATCTCCGCGACCAGCTGCTCCTGGCGCAACCTGGCCTGCTTCTGGGCCAGTTCGGTCTGTGCGGCGAGCACCTCCTGCTGGGCGTGCGCCTGCGCGAGCGGTCCGGCCTGCGAGGCCTGCGCCTGGGCGCGGTCCACCTCGGCCGAGTACTGCGCCCTGACGACGGCGGTCTGCCGCTCGTACTCCGCCTGCTTGCGGGCCGCCTCCTGCTGGGCCTCCGCCGCGGTCTGGGTGGCTTGGGCCTGCGCGATCTGGGCCTGCCGCTGGATGGCCGCCCGGTGCGGCGCGGACATCGCGTCGATGTAGCCGGCGTCCCCGTCGTCGATGGACTGGATCTGCAGCGAGTCCACGATCAGACCGATCTTCGCCATCTCCGTCTTGGAGGTGTCCAGCACCTCCGCGGCGAGCTTCTGCCGCTCGGTGACGATCTCCTCGACCGTCATCGAGCCGATGATCGCCCGCAGGTGGCCGGCGAAGATGCGGCCCGTCAGCACCGACATCTGCTCCTGGTCGGAGAGGAAGCGCTGACCGGCGTTGATGATGCTCTCGGTGTCGTTGCCGACCTTGAAGGCGATCACCGCGCGGACGCTCAGTGAGATGCCCTGCCGGGTGACACAGGTCTCCGTGACCTCGGCCTCGTTCATCGACAGGGTCAGGAAGCGAGTCTTGCGGAAGAACGGGATCACGAACTTGCCGTGGCCCGTCACCACCCGGAACGGCGCGCCCCCCAGTCCCCGCCGCCCACCCGAGATCAGCATCGCCTCGTCGGGAGCGGGAACGCGGTAACCGAACATTCTGCTTCTCCTAATCTGCCTCGGCGCAACTAGCCGAGCGCGGCAAGTGGATCCACCCACTCGATGACGCCGACCTCACGACAGCCGCGTGACTCGATCACGAGCACCGTCGCCCCCGTCGGCAGGGGATCCTCGGACCACGCGATGAAGGTCTCGGATCCGCCTCTGACGCTCACCAGGACCTCGCCGGGACCGGCTGCTCCCCGGGTCCTGACGAGCACCTTCCCCGTGCAGCCGATCACGGCCTCGTCCTGCGGTATCACCGGCCGACCTCCCACGCGTTGGCCCATGTTTCCGACGATAGACCCACCAGTAGCAGGGGCCTAACACCAGGGACGATCCAGCCGGGCCGACCGGTTCGCCGGTCCGCCGACGAAATCGAACATCAGACCCGCATGCTTGCGCAAGCGGACAACCATTACACTCGCCACCCCACACAGCTCTCGTGGGCGTGAGCGGCTCCGGCCGCCCGCGGCCTTCGTCCATCGGGGGAGTCACATGCCGGAACCCGACGACGCGGGGACCGACGCCGGTGCCGCGTTCGAGCAGGTCCTGGAGCGGGCCCTGCACTCCGGGCAGGTCAAGGAGGCGCTGGAGCGCTCCGGCGGCACGCCCGCCCGCGAGCGGCTGCGCGCCCAGGCCCTCCAGGCGCGGGCCGCCATCGCCGCGGCGGCGGGTGTGGACCACCGTGCCGGGGCCGCGCAGGACGCCTGCCGGTTCCTGTCGGTGCGGGCGATGCTCGTGCCGGGCGTGCCCGCCGTCACCGCGGCCTTCTTCCTGGTCCTCGGCTTCAGCATGTGCACGCTGGACGGCCGGCCCTACATCGGCGAGGGCCTGATCACGGCGGGGCTGATCGTCGGCGCGATGGCGGCCGGCGCGGCGGTCGGCGACGCCGCCTGGTTCCTCACCACCGGGGCCCGCGACCGGGCCGACGCGGACGTACGGGCGCGGGAGGCCTGGGAACTCGCGCTGCTGGAGCGCGGCATGGTGCCGTTCCTGCTGAGCCGGCTCGACGATCCGCGCACGCCGGAACGGGGCCGCTGAGCGCTCCGTGGGATGGGCGGGGACGGGGTGTCCACCGGGGACGGGCGTCCACCGGCTGGGGCGCCGCCGTGGCCGGTCGCTCCCCACTCTCGGCTTCGCTCAACCCGGGAACCCTCCTCTTCGCTCCAGCGGGGGCCCTCCTCCCGGCGGAGCCGCCCATGGCGCCGACCCGCGCCCTCGGCGGCGCTGCCCGACCGCAGCCGACTTCCCAGGGCCGCCTGGACCCGAAGCCGCTGACCCCCGACGCCGTACCCCTACAAGGGCGTCGCCGCGTGCAGCAGGAGCAGCAGGGTCACCGCGGAGTTGGCCGAGAACATCGCGGACAGGGCGGTGCCCGCCGTGGCGCTCCACAGGGCGAGGCCCACCGTGGTGAACAGCGGTGGCCACAGGTGTGCCGCGGGCGCTGGTGCCAGCAGCGCGGCGACGCGGCGGGGGAGCGGGCCCGGGGCCGCGAGGGCGGCGAGCGTCGGTGCCGGGGCGGCGCGCGAGACCAGGGCCGCCCTGCCGATCGCCCGGGCCACGGTCCGGCGGCTGCCGACGCGCCGGGCGGCCTCCTCGTCGGCCCAGCGCTCGGTGACGTACGAGACGGCCGTGCGCAGCGGCAGCAGGAACGGGTTGGCGCGGGCGGCCAGTTCGACGACCAGCAGGTGGCGGTGGTGCCGGGCGGCGAGATGGGCCCGCTCGTGGGCGAACAGGGCGCGGCGCTCGCGCGGCTCCAGGCAGCCGAGCAGGGCGGTGGAGACCACGATCCGGTCGCGCCGGCCGCCGGGCAGGGCGTACGCGTAGGGCGCGGTGTCGGGGAGGACCGCCACCGCGGTGTCGCGCAGGCCTGCGAGGGCGGCGTGCGCCCGCCGCCGGATGCGCCAGTGGTGCCACAGGGTACGGCCGCAACCCGCAACGACCGCCAGGAGCAAGGGGATCGCCAGCTTCCCCGCGATCTCGTCGTGCGGCACGCTCTGCCGCACCTCGGGGTCCGACCAGCCGTCCGGCAGGGGATTGCCCGGGAGTTGAGCGGTCCCGACCACTACCAGCAGGCCCAGGCAGAGCGTGCTGCACACCGCCATGACCGCGGCCAGGCCGCTCAACAGCCTTGTGGCGGTGCGCGGATGAAGGTGGTGGGTGGCCAGCCGGGAGATCGGCCACGCGGTCAACGGCAGGACGAGCGGCAGGAAGACGAAGACGCCCACCGGGCCTCAGTCCGCCGGCTCGTCGGCCGCCCGGTCCAGCAGATCCCGCAGCAACTGCTCGTCGCCCTCCGGCAGCGCGGTGATGAAACGGGCCAGCACCGCCCGCCGGTCCCGCTCACGGTCCAGCACCTTGTGCATCTTCAGCGCGGCGAGACCGGCCTCGTCCGCGGCCGCCGACCAGACGAACGAACGCCCCGCCCGCTTCCGGGTGACCGCCTGCTTGTCCAGCAGCCGGCTCAGCACGGTCATCACGGTCGTGTACGCGAGACCCCCGCCCAGCCGCTCCTGAACCCAGGCCGCGGTCACCGGGGCGTCGGCCTTCCGCAGGGCACCGATCACCTGCGTCTCCAACTCGCCCTGCGCGCGGCGCTGGGGGCGCGGATCCGGTTTCGCCATGCGCCCATCGTATAGAGGGCGTTGTACGTGACGGCCCTTCCCTGGTTGTACAGTTGCGCAATGTAGCAATCATTGAAGCGGAAAGGGCGGGCGGGATGCTGCGCAACGGACTGGAACCCTGGCACCTGCTGATCGTGGCGATCGTCATCATCGTGCTGTTCGGCTCGAAGAAGCTGCCGGACACCGCACGCGCGCTGGGCAAGTCCATGCGCATCCTCAAGAGCGAGGCGAAGGCCATGAAGGACGAGAGCGGTACGGAGGCGGCTCAGGGTCAGTGAGAGGACTCGTCCCGCTCGACGACGGTGCCGGGGATCACCTTCGCGGCACCGGGCGGGTCCTCGTCCCTGAGCGCCCTGGCCTCGCTCTTGAAGATCCGGGTCGCCTTCCCGGCTGAGCGCGTCAGTTCCGGCAGTTTCCTGACACCCAGGACGACCGCGACGACGAGAAGGATCAGGGCGAGCTCGCTCAGGCCGAACATCAGGTCTGCTTTCTCCCGGGAACCAGTGATCTACAGCGCTGTAGAAGTCTCTCCCGAGGTGTGA
Source organism: Streptomyces cylindrosporus (assembly GCF_022698165.1). Taxonomy (GTDB): domain Bacteria; phylum Actinomycetota; class Actinomycetes; order Streptomycetales; family Streptomycetaceae; genus Streptomyces; species Streptomyces cylindrosporus. The sequence goes on along the minus strand of NZ_JALDAY010000002.1, from coordinate 92,221 downwards.
TCGTTCGACAAGTACGTCAGTTGCTATATTGCGCAATCATCCAACCCGAGTGGTGCGCCGTCGCGCCGATGGTTGGCGTCGGCCACAGCGTAGGGAGTGGGAGTTGAGCGACCCCTGGGGCGAGACCCGCGGCCGTGCGACCACACGTGACCGCGGGGCCGGAGTGCCACGTCAGCGCCCGACGGAGGACGCGCCGACCTCTCCCGCGCCGGGTGGCCGGGCGGCGGCCCGCCAGGCGGCGCGTTCCCAGGGGCGCCGGGGCGGCGGACGTCGCGCCAAGCCGGTGGCCCGCCGCAGACGGATCGCCCGCATAGCCCTGTTCACCGTGTCCGCGCTGATCCTGGTCACCGCGGGCGGCGGGCTGTGGCTCTACGAGCACCTCAACGGCAACATCAAGAGCGTCGCGATAGACGACGGCGCCGGCGGCAAGGAGAAGGCCGACGCCTTCGGCCGGACCCCGATCAACATCCTGGTCATCGGCTCCGACGGCCGGAACAACGCGGCCGACTGCAAGCTCGGCGGCGGCTGCGGCTCGGCGACGTCGACCGTCGGACACAACGCCGACGTCGAGATGGTGGTGCACGTCTCCGCTGACCGCTCCAACGCCACCGTGATGAGCGTGCCGCGCGACACCATGACCCAGGTCCCCGCCTGCACCGACCCGGACAGCAAGCAGTCGACGACCGGCTACTACGGCCAGATCAACAGCGCCCTCCAGTACGGCCCCGCCTGCCAGGTCAAGACCGTCCACCAGCTCACCGGCATCACCATCGACCACTTCGTGATGCTCGACTTCTCCGGCGTGGTCAAGATGTCCGACGCGGTGGGCGGCGTCTCGGTGTGCGTCAGCGACAACGTCTACGACACGTACTCCCACCTCAAGCTCGCCAAGGGCACCCACACCCTCAAGGGCGACGCGGCCCTGGAGTTCGTCCGCTCCCGGCACGGCTTCGGCGACGGCAGCGACCTGGGCCGTACCGTCTCGCAGCACCTCTTCCTCAGCGCCATGATCCGCAAGTTCAAGAGCGCGGGCACACTCGCCAACCCCGCCAAGGTGTACTCCCTCGCCGACGCGGCCACCAAGGCGCTGACCGTGGACACCGGCCTGGGCAGCGTGAGCAAGCTCGTCGACCTGGCGACCGACCTGAACAAGGTGCCGTCGAAGCGGATGACGTTCACCACGATGCAGACCGCCGCCGACCCCACCAACGCCAACCGGGTAGTCCCCGCCGCCACCGCCAAGGCGCTGTTCGCCGCGATCGCCGGCGACCAGTCCCTCACCTCGGGCGGTGGCAAGAAGGCCTCCGCGTCACCATCCGCCTCGGCGACGGCCACCGTCGCGCCCTCGGCGGTCGACGTCAAGGTCGAGAACGGCACCACCACCGGCGGACGTGCCTCGGCCGTCGCCGACGCCCTGCTGGCCAAGGGCTTCGGCTCGGGCACCACCTCCGGCAACGCCCCGGAGCAGGCGGCCACCACGACGCTCACCTACGGCCCCGGCGAGAAGGCCGAGGCGCAGACGGCGGCGGCCGCCCTCGGCCTGCCCGCCTCCCATCTCACCCAGGGCAGCGGCAGCGGTGTCACCCTCGTGATCGGCTCCGACTGGCCGAGCGGTACGACGTTCGGCTCCTCCGGCACCTCGTCGGCCGCGCCCGCCGACACCCACGCGGCCGTCTCCGACGCCCACGCCCAGACCGCCGACAAGGCCAAGACCTGCGCGAAGGTCAGCCCGTACAAGACGGTGGAGATCAATGGCGTGGCGATGACCCCGGCGCAGGCGTACGCGGCGGCGAGCAACAAGAAGGACTCGGCACCCTAAGAAGCACGGACGCGCTGAGGAGCACCGACACCCAAGGGGGCCGTGGACTGGATTGGACTGGACTGATGAAGAGATGAATGAGTCTTCATGTGTTCCTGTATGGTGAATCGGTGACCTCGACGCTCACCGCACCGCCCGCCGACCCGACCGCACCCACCGCGGACGCCCGCGGCACTCGCCGCCGCACCCGGACGCTCGCGCTCCCCGAGGTGCGCTGGGCCGCCGCGGCCACCGCCTGCTTCCTGCTCGCGCTGCCGCTCCAGCTCACCGGGCAGTCGGCCTGGCTCTGGGGGCCGCTGTACGCGCTCGCGTACGTCACCGGGGGATGGGAGCCGGGCTGGGAGGGCCTGAAGGCGCTGGCCGGCCGGACCCTCGACGTCGACCTGCTGATGGTCGTCGCCGCGCTCGGCGCCGCCGCCATCGGCCAGGTCATGGACGGTGCTCTGCTGATCGTCATCTTCGCGACCTCGGGTGCCCTGGAGGCGCTGGCCACGGCCCGGACCGCCGACTCGGTGCGCGGCCTGCTCGACCTGGCCCTGGCCACGGCGAGCCGACTCGCGCCGGACGGCTCCGAACAGGCCGTTCCGGTCGAGGAGTTGACGGTCGGCGACACGATTCTCGTACGGCCGGGAGAGCGCGTCGGTGCCGACGGGCGGGTGCTGGACGGGGCGAGCGAGGTCGACCAGGCGACCATCACCGGCGAACCGCTGCCGGTCGCCAAGGAGGTCGGTGACGAGGTGTTCGCGGGGACCGTCAACGGCACGGGCGCGCTGCGGGTCCGTGTCGAGCGGGACGCCTCCGACTCGGTGATCGCCCGGATCGTGCGCATGGTCGAGGAGGCGTCGGAGACCAAGGCGCCCACGCAGCTGTTCATCGAGAAGGTCGAACAGCGTTACTCCCTGGGCATGGTGGCGGCGACCCTCGCGGTGTTCGTGATCCCGCTCCTGTTCGGCGAGGAGCTGACGGCCGCCCTGCTGCGGGCGATGACCTTCATGATCGTGGCCTCGCCCTGCGCGGTCGTGCTCGCCACCATGCCCCCGCTCCTGTCGGCCATTGCCAACGCCGGCCGGCATGGGGTGCTCGTCAAGTCGGCGGTGGTGATGGAGCGGCTGGGTCAGGTCGACGCGGTGGCCCTGGACAAGACCGGCACGCTGACGGAGGGCGTGCCGAGGGTGACGGACGTACGACCACTGCCCGGATCCGGCGTGGGGGAGCGGGAGTTGACGATCCTGGCGGCGGCGGCCGAGCACGCGAGCGAGCATCCGCTGGCGCGTGCCGTGGTCGCGGCGGCCCACGAACGGGGCCTGCCGGTGCCACCGGCCAGGGACTTCGAATCGACGCCCGGTGTGGGGGTGACGGCGACGGTGAACGGATGCCGGGTGTCGGTCGGAGCGCCTACGCGACTACTCACGGCAACCGGGCAAGGAACAGCGCGCGACACCACCACCGAACAGCCACCCGCCGACGCCACAGACCGAGTGTGCGCCGTGGCCGATCCGATCGGACGAGCGGTCGCCTGCGCCGCCGATTCCGCTCAGACGCCCGCCACCGACCCGGCGGGGCGAGCGGCAGCCGTGGCCGCCGATTCCGCTCAGGCGCCCGCCGTCGCCCGCCCCGCCGAGCGAACGGGCACTTCCGCCGCCGGCATCGCGCAAGCGCCCGCCCTCGCCGATGTCACCGGACAAGCGCCCGCCCCCGCCCACGCCACCGCACAAGCCGCCGACCTCGCCGCCGAGTTGGAGCAGGGTGGTCGTACCGCCGTGCTCGTCCTGGTCGACGGTGTTCCCGTCGGGGTCCTGGGGCTTGCCGATCGGTTGCGGGTGGGGGCCGGTGTCGCCGTGGCGGCCCTCGGCGCGCTCACCGGGCGTACCCCTGTGCTGCTGACCGGTGACAATCCGCGCGCCGCCGCGCGGCTGGCCGCCGAGGTCGGGATCGAGGACGTGCGGGCCGGGCTGCTGCCGCAGGGCAAGGTGGGCGCGGTGGGGGAGCTGGAGCGTGCCGGGCGCAAGGTGCTCGTGGTCGGGGACGGGGTCAACGACGCGCCGGCCCTCGCCGCCGCCCACACCGGCGTCGCCATGGGCCGCGCGGGATCCGACCTGGCGTTGGAGACCGCCGACGCGGTGATCGTGCGCGACGAACTCGCCACCGTGCCCGCCGTGATCGCCCTCTCCCGCCGCGCCCGGCGCCTGGTCGTGCAGAACCTCGTGGTCGCCGGCGTGTTCATCGCCGGCCTCGTCGCCTGGGACCTCGCCGGCACCCTGCCCCTGCCGCTCGGCGTCGCCGGGCACGAGGGCTCGACCGTGCTCGTCGGCCTCAACGGCCTGCGGCTGCTGCGGGAAGCGGCCTGGACGCGCGCCGCGGACCTCAGGGCCTGACCCGCCGAACCTCCGCCTGCACGGCCACTCACTCCCGCGGCCGCGCCCCCGGACCCGGCCGTACCGTGACCTCCCGCGGGGAGAGCGCGGCATGCTCCTCGACGCACTCGACCACGACCCGCACCGCCGAGCCGCAGTCGCTGTGCCGGATGTCCAGCATCGGACCCTCGGGACTGCCCACGTACGTCTCGCCCCACTGCCGCAGCGCGACGATGACCGGCCACAGATCGCGGCCCTTGCCGGTCAGCCGGTACTCCTGCCGGGTCCGGCTGCCCTCCTCCTGATAGGGAACCGTCTTCAGGATCCCGGCCGCGACCAACTTGCGCAGCCGGTCGGCGAGGACCGCCTCCGAGAGCCCCACATGCCGGCGCAGATCGTCGAAGCGGCGCACCCCGTTGAAGGCGTCCCGCAGGATCAGCAGCGTCCACTTCTCGCCGACGAGGTCGAGCGTGCGCTGGACCGTGCAGTTCTCGGTGCTCATCTCCAGCCACTTCATGCCGTCATGGTAGGGACGGCCACCTGGCTTTGTCATTGACAGTCAGCCTCCGACCGAGCTAGCTTCGAAAAACATAGCCAGGATGCCACGGAAGGAAGCGCGGGCGCATGGGACGGTCTCGTACGTACGACTGGCAGGACCCCTCGATCTCGGCGTCCGCCGTCGGACAGGGCTCGGGCCTGGACTTCCTCCGGGAGATCCTGGCCGGACGGCTGCCCGCCCCGCCCATCGCCGCCACGCTCGGCATGGACCTCGACGAGGTCGACCACGGGCACGCGGTGTTCTCGCTGACGCCGGGGGAGGAGCACTACAACCCCATCGGCAGCGTGCACGGCGGTATCTACGCGACGATGCTCGACTCGGCGGCCGGCTGCGCGGTCCAGTCGACCCTGCCGCAGGGCATGGGCTACACCTCGCTGGACCTGGCCGTGAAGTTCCTGCGTCCGGTCAAGGCCGACATGGGCAAGGTCCGTGCCGTGGGCAGCGTGCTGAGCAGCGGCCGCCGTACCGCACTGGCGGAGGCGCGACTGCTCGACGAGGCGGACCGCCTCCTCGCCCACGCCACCAGCACCTGCATGCTGTTCCCGATCCCGGCCGCCTGAACCCGGTCCGCATCGAGCCCCCCCTTGACGCGGACCTGCGGCGCTTCCGTGCCTTACCCGGACCTTCCCGCGCGGAAATCCCGCCGTAACGCGGGGTCTGTCTACTGATATGCAACCTTGATTCCTGTCAGTGGACACCCCTCGGGAGGCCCCCATGACGACCGACCTGGCCGAGCTGGTCCGGGACGACGGCATCGAGTTCGTGCTCGCCGTCTTCGTCGACCTCACCGGCAAGCCGTGCGCCAAGCTCGTCCCGGCCCAGGCCGTCGAGGAACTCCGCGACGAGGGCGTCGGGTTCGCCGGATTCGCGGCCGGCGCGCTCGGCCAGCAGCCCAGCGACCCGGACGTCATCGCCCGGCCGGACGCCCGCTCGTACACGCCGGTCCCCTTCGTCAAGCCCGGCCTCGCGCTCGTGCACTGCGACCCGCACGTGGAGGGCGAACCCTGGCCGTACGCCCCGCGCGTCATCCTGCGCCGGCTGCTGGAGCGGGCCGCGGAGCGGGGGCTTTCGCTCTCCGTGGGCGCCGAGGTCGAGTACTTCCTGGTCAACCGCGACGAACACGGCGTGCTCAGCGTCGCCGACGGCAGGGACACGGCGGCCCGGCCGTGTTACGACGCCCGCGGCCTGACCCGGATGTACGACCACCTCACCGCCGTGTCCAGCGCCATGAACACCCTCGGCTGGGGCAACTACGCCAACGACCACGAGGACGGCAACGGCCAGTTCGAGCAGAACTTCCGGCATGCCGACGCCCTCACCACCGCCGACCGGGTCATCACCATGCGGTACTTGGTGTCGGTGCTGGCCGAACAGCGGGGCATGACCGCCACGTTCATGCCGAAGCCGTTCACCGACCGCACCGGCACCGGCATGCACCTGCACATGTCGCTGTGGCGCGGCGAGGAACCCGCCTTCCCCGACACGGCCGACGACCGCGGCCTCGGCCTCTCCCCGCTCGCCTACTCCTTCGTCGCCGGCATCGTCGAGCACGCCCGGGCCCTCCAGGCCGTCATCGCGCCGACGGTCAACTCGTACAAGCGCACCGGCGCGGTCTCCACCCGCTCCGGCGCCACCTGGTCGCCACGCCTGGCGAGTTACGGCGGCAACGACCGCACCCACTTCGTCCGCGTCCCCGACGGCAACCGCATCGAACTGCGCGGCGGGGACGGCGCCGCGAACCCCTACCTCGCCGCTGCCGCCGCCCTCGCCGCAGGTCTCGACGGCATCGAACGCGGCCTCGACCCGGGCGAACCCGGCGCCGCGGGCAAGGGCCCGGAACTCCCGCCGACCCTGCTCCACGCCGTCGAGGCGCTCCAGGCGGACGACGTGGTCAGCGGCGCGCTGGACGCGGCGGGCACCGGAGTGAGCGCGTACTTCGCCGACCTCAAGCGCGAGGAGTTCTTCGACTGGCACGCCACGGTCGGCCCCTGGGAGCTCGACCGCTATCTCACCGCGTTCTGAAGGGACTTGGGATGTGCGGAATCGTGGGGCTGCATCTGCGCGAGCCCTCACTGGAACCCCGGCTCGGTGAGCTGCTGACCGCGATGCTGGGCCAAGTCGTCGAACGCGGGCCCGACTCGGCCGGTGTAGCGGTCTACGGCGACCCCCGCCTCTCCCCGCCGGGACGGATCGTCGTGTCGCTGCTGGGCACCTCGAAGGCCGAGGTGGAAGCCGCCCTGCCAGGCGTACGGGCCTACGACGCCGACGCCACGACCGTGGCGCACACGGACGCCGCCTCGGTCGCCGCCGCGCTTCCCGGCGCCAGGGTGATCGGCACCGGTGAGGGGTTCGCCGTGCTCAAGGGCACCGGGAACCCCGCCGCGCTGGCCGAGTCCTTCGGGCTGGCCGGTGTCAGCGGCTGGCAGGGCGTCGGACACACCCGGATGGCAACGGAGTCGGCGGTCACCCCCGAAGGCGCCCACCCCTTCTCCGTCGGCCCCGGTCAATGCCTCGTGCACAACGGCTCCTTCGCCAACCACGCCACCATCCGGCGTGAACTGCGCGCCCAGGGCATCGAGTTCGACAGCGAGAACGACTCCGAGGTCGGCGCCCGCTTCGTCGCCCACCAGCTGGAGCGGGGCGCCGACCCGGAGAAGGCGCTGCGGCTGCTGTGCGAGCGGTTCGACGGCTTCTACACCCTGTTGGTGTCCACGAGCGACTCCTTCGCGGTCGTCCGGGACGCCATCGCCTGCAAGCCGGCCCTCGTCGCCGAGACCGACGCATGGGTGGCGATGGCCTCCGAGTACCGGGCGCTGGACGTCCTGCCCGGGATCGAGGACGCCCGCATCTTCGAACCCGAGCCGGAAGAGGTGTACGTATGGCGACGCTGATCGACCTGGCCACCACGCCCGTACGGGAGCTCAACCAGGCCCTGCACGCGCCCGAGGCCACGGCTTGGCGCGTGCTCAACCCGCGCGGCGCGCACGCCGTGGCCTGCGGCATCCGCGAGGACCTCGCCGTCGACATCGAGGGCCATGTCGGCTACTACTGCGCCGGCATGAACCAGCGCGCCACCGTCACCGTCCACGGCAACGCGGGCACCGGGGTCGCCGAGAACATGATGTCCGGCACGGTCCGCGTGCGCGGCAACGCCTCGCAGTCGGCCGGCGCCACCGCCCACGGGGGTCTGCTGGTGATCGACGGGGACGCCTCGGCGCGGTGCGGGATCTCCATGAAGGGCGTGGACATCGTCGTCGGCGGAAACGTCGGTCACATGAGCGCGTTCATGGGGCAGGCCGGACGGCTGGTCGTGTGCGGGGACGCGGGAGACGCGCTCGGCGACTCGCTCTACGAGGCCCGCCTCTACGTCCGCGGCACGGTGAAGTCCCTGGGCGCGGACTGCGTGGAGAAGGAGATGCGGCCCGAACACCTCGCCGAACTCGCCGAGTTGCTGAAGGCGGCCGAGCGGGACGAGGACCCGGCCGGGTTCCGGCGCTACGGCTCGGCCCGGAAGCTGTACCACTTCAAGGTCGACAACACGACGGCGTACTGAGGGAGTTCGACGCACATGGAACCCGCATCCCACGGCCTGCGCGAGTCGGCCACCTTCGACCGCGCCACCATCCACGCCATCCAGCGCGCCGCCGAGACCGGCGTCTACGACATCCGCGGCTGGGGTGCCAAGCGGAAACTCCCGCACTTCGACGACCTGTTGCTGCTCGGTGCCTCCATGTCCCGCTATCCGCTGGAGGGTTACCGGGAGCGCTGCGACACGGACGTCGTCCTCGGCACCCGGCACGCAAGACACCCCCTGCGCCTGGCCACCCCCGTCACCATCGCCGGCATGAGCTTCGGCGCCCTCTCCGCCCAGGCCAAGGAGGCCCTCGGCCGGGGCGCCAGCGAGGTCGGGACGTCCACCACCACCGGCGACGGCGGCATGACCCCGGAGGAGCGCGGCCACTCCAAGCACCTCGTGTACCAGTACCTGCCGTCCCGCTACGGCATGAACCCCGACGACCTGCGCAAGGCCGACGCCATCGAGGTGGTCCTCGGGCAGGGCGCCAAGCCCGGCGGCGGAGGCATGCTGCTCGGGCAGAAGATCACCGAGCGGGTCGCCGGCATGCGGACGCTCCCCGTCGGCATCGACCAGCGCAGCGCCTGCCGCCACCCCGACTGGACCGGCCCCGACGACCTCGCCATCAAGATCCTGGAGCTGCGGGAGATCACGGACTGGGAGAAACCGGTCTATGTGAAGGTCGGTGCGACCCGGACGTACTACGACGTGAAGCTCGCCGTGCACGCCGGTGCGGACGTCGTGGTCGTCGACGGCATGCAGGGCGGCACGGCCGCCACCCAGGACGTCTTCATCGAGCACGTCGGCATCCCGACCCTGGCCGCGCTGCCCCAAGCCGTGCGGGCGCTCCAGGAGTTGGGGGTGCACCGGGAGGTCCAGCTGATCGTCTCCGGCGGCATCCGCGGCGGCGCCGACATGGCGAAGGCGCTCGCCCTGGGCGCGGACGCCGTCGCCATCGGTACGGCGGCGCTCATCGCGCTCGGCGACAACCACCCCCGGTACGACGCCGAGTACCGTCGACTGGGCTCCGCCGCAGGGTACTTCGACGACTACCAGGACGGCCGCGACCCCGCCGGCATCTCCACCCAGGACGCGGAACTGGCCGCCCGCCTCGACCCCGTCGACGCCGGCCGCCGCCTCGCCAACTTCCTCCGCGTGATGACCATGGAGGCCCAGACCCTCGCCCGCGCCTGCGGCAAGGCACACCTGCTGCACCTGGAGCCGGAGGACCTGGTCGCCCTTACCATCGAGTCCGCGGCCATGGCCCGCGTCCCGCTCGCGGGCACCAACTGGATCCCCGGGGAGGGCCTGTGATCGCAGTCGTGGGTGCCGGACTGATGGGCGCGGCCACCGCCTGGCAACTCGCCCGCCGCGGCCACGAGGTCACGCTGATCGAGGCCTACGAGATCGGCCACAAATACGGCAGCTCGCACGGCAGTTCACGGATCTTCCGTCGGGTGTACGGCGAGAAGCTCTATGTGGACCTGACCGGACAGGCCCACGAGCTGTGGCGCGAGCTGGAGCACGACAGCTCGACTCCCTTGCTGCGCACCACCGGTGGCCTCGACTTCGGGGCGGGACGCGACCCCCAGGGACTCTCCGAAGTGCTGCGCGAGGCCGGAGTCAGCCGTGAACTCCTGAGCGCCGAAGCCGCGTCGGAGCGCTGGCCGTACATCACCTTCGACGGGCCGGTCCTGTACCAGGCGGACGCGGGAGTGATCGACGCCGACCGGACGATCGCCGCGTGTGTACGACGGGCCGTCGAACTCGGCGCGGACCTGTGGACCGGCGTCCGCGTCACCGGGTTCGACGTGGGCGAGAAGGTGCTGCTGCGCACGGACGACGGCCGTGAACTCACCGCCGACACCGTGGTGGTCGCGGCCGGCGCCTGGCTGCCGGAGCTGCAACTGCCCGTAAAACTGCCGGAGTTGACCGTCACCCAGCAGCAGGTCTTCCACTACCCGCAGCGGGAGCCGTCGGTGCGGTGGCCGACCCTGGTCTTCAAGGACGAGGACATGCAGATCTACGGCCTGCCGTCCGGCAGTGACGGCGGCCCGCTGCCCGCCGTCAAGGTCGCCGAGCACGGCAACGGCATCCGCACCTCGGCCAGTACCCGCACGGGCCTCGTCGACCCGGAGTCGCGCACCCGCGTGAACGGTTTCGTCCGGGACCGCCTCCCGGGCCTCGACCCCACCCCGGTCGCGGAGGCGACCTGCCTCTACACCACCGACCTCCACGACGACTTCGTCCTCGACCGGCACGGCCCCCTCGTCATCGTCTCGCCCTGCTCCGGCCAGGGCGCCAAGTTCACCCCCCTCATCGGCGAGATGGCCGCCGACCTCGCCACCGGCCGCGCCGAGAGCCACCCCCGCTTCCGGCTGGTGCGCCCGGCATAGGATGCGCCGGTGACCGAGCAGCACACAGAGGACGACGACAAGGCCCTGGAACGCATCATCGCCGTCCGGGCCCGCGAGTACCGCCAGGCCGCCGGGCTCTCGGTCGGCGAGATGGCGCAGCGCGTCGGCATCTCCAAGGCCATGCTGTCGAAGATCGAGAACGCCCAGACCGCGTGCAGCCTCACCACGCTCTCCCGGCTCGCCCGCGGCCTGGACGTCCCCGTCACCGCCCTGTTCCGCGGCATGGACGACGAACGCGAGGCCGTCTTCGTCCCCGCCGGCCACGGCGCCCGGATCGTCCGGCGGGGCACCCGGGTGGGTCACGAGTACGCCCAGCTCGGCTCCCTGCGCGGCGCCCACAAGCGGATGGACGCCCTCCTGGTCACCCTCACCGAGGAGAGCGAGGTCTTCCCGCTCTTCCAGCACGCCGGCACCGAGATCATCTACATGCTGGAGGGCGAGATGGTCTACGGCCACGGCAAGTCCAGCTACACCCTGCGCCCCGGCGACGCCCTCCAGTTCGACGGCGAGGCCCCGCACGGCCCCGAGACCCTCGTCGAGCTCCCCATCCGCTTCCTCACGGTGACGGCCTTCGGCGACAGCCCGCACCACTGAAACCCGCTACCCATGGGCACCGGGCAGGGAGGCAACCCCTCCGCCACTCAGCCATTGCGGGTACGTCCCCGGCACCCGAGGCTGGGAGCAGCGCAGGGCCACGAGGAGGCGGCGATGGTGGCGGACAGCGGTGCGACGGGCGCCGAACAGCAGCGGCTCGCGGAAGCCGACACGGACCGGGCGCTCTGGCGCCGCTGGGGCCCCTACCTCAGCGAACGCCAGTGGGGGACCGTCCGGGAGGACTACAGCACGAACGGCGACGCCTGGTCGTACTTCACCCACGACCAGGCCCGCTCCCGCGCCTACCGCTGGGGCGAGGACGGCATCGCCGGCGTCAGCGACGACAAGCAGCGGCTCTGCTTCTCCCTGGCCCTGTGGAACGGCCGCGACCCGATCCTCAAGGAGCGGATGTTCGGCCTGACCAACCAGGAGGGCAACCACGGCGAGGACGTCAAGGAGTACTACTTCCACCTCGACTCCACGCCGACCCACTCGTACATGAAGTACCTCTACAAGTACCCGCAGGGCGAGTTCCCGTACGCCGACCTGGTGGACACCAACCGCGCCCGCACCCGCCGCGACTTCGAGTACGAACTCCTCGACACCGGGATCTTCGACGAGGACCGCTACTTCGACGTCTTCGTCGAGTACGCCAAGGCCGGCCCCGAGGACCTCCTGATCGAGATCACCGCGCACAACCGGGGCCCCGAGGACGCCACCCTGCACCTGCTGCCGACGCTCTGGTTCCGGCACACCTGGTCCTGGGCCGGCGGCACCGCCGTACCGAAACTCACGAGGACCCCGGACGCCGTCCGCGCCGACCACGAGGAACTCGGCACCCGCTGGCTGTACTGCGACACCGACGCGCCCGCCCTCTTCACCGAGAACGACACCAACAACGAGCGCATCTTCGGCAGCCCGAACCCCACGCCGTACGTCAAGGACGGCATCGACCGCTTCGTCGTCCACGGCGAGACGGGGGCCGTGAATCCGGCGCAGACCGGCACCAAGGTGGCCCTGCACGACACCAGGACCGTCCCGGCGGGCGAGAGCGTGACCGTCCGGCTGCGGCTGGCCGACACCGAACTCGCCGACCCCTGGGGTGAGTTCGGTCCGACGATGGACACCCGCCGCACCGAGGCCGACGAGTTCTTCGAGACCGTCGTACCGGACGGGATGAGCGAGGACGAGCGGCGCGTGGTGCGCCAGGCGCTCGCCGGGATGCTGTGGAGCAAGCAGTACTACTACCTCGACGTCGAACGCTGGCTGGAGGAACACGGCGTCGACCCGCTCGGCGTGGACCCGCGCGTGCGCAACAGCGCCTGGTACCACATGGTCAACGACGAGGTCATGTCGATGCCCGACACCTGGGAGTACCCCTGGTTCGCGGCCTGGGACCTCGCCTTCCACTCCGTCGCCCTGGCCATGGTCGACATCGGCTTCGCCAAGTCCCAGCTGGAGGTGCTGCTGCGCCGCCTCTATCTGCACCCCAACGGCCAGATCCCGGCGTACGAATGGAACTTCGGCGACGTCAACCCGCCCGTGCACGCCTGGGCCACCCTCTTCGTCTACGAACTGGAGAAGCACCGCACCGGCCGGGGCGACCGCGCCTTCCTGGAGAACTCCTTCCAGAAGCTGATGAAGAACTTCACCTGGTGGCTCAACCGCAAGGACGTCGACGGCAACAACGTCTTCCAGGGCGGCTTCCTCGGCCTCGACAACATCGGCGTCTTCGACCGCAGCGCCCCGCTGCCCACCGGCGGCCACATCGACCAGGCCGACGGCACCGCGTGGATGGCGCTGTACTGCCAGAACCTGCTGGAGATGGCGATCGAACTCGCCGTCGACAACCCGGTCTACGTCGAGCAGGCGCAGACCCTCTTCGAGCACTTCGCGTGGATCGCGGTCGCCACGGGCCGCATGGGCAAGGACAACGAGAGCCTGTGGGACGAGGAGGACGGCTTCTTCTACGACGTCCTGCGGCTGCCCGACGGCAGCGCGACCAGGCTCAAGGTGCGCTCCCTGGTCGGACTGATCCCGCTCGCCGCGACCAGTGTGGTCGGCGCCTGGATCGACCGCCGCTTCCCCGAACTCGCCGCCGGCGCCAAGGAGTTCGTGGAGCGGCATCCGGCCGTCGCGGCCATAGTCTCCTCCCGGGAGGGCCTTGGCCCCGGCGTCGCCGGACGGCACCTGTTCGCCCTGTTCGGCGAGGACAGGCTGCGGCGGGTGCTGTCCCGGATGCTCGACGAGGACGAGTTCCTCGGCCCGCACGGCATCCGCTCGCTGTCCCGCTACCATGCCGAGCACCCGTACACCTTCGAGGTGCACGGCGAGACGTTCGGCGTCGGCTATCTGCCCGCCGAGTCCGACTCGGGCATGTTCGGCGGCAACTCCAACTGGCGCGGCCCGGTGTGGTTCCCGGTCAACGTCCTGCTGATCCGTGCCCTGCTGAACCTGCACGCCTACCACGGCGAGGACTTCCGGGTGGAGTGCCCGACCGGCTCCGGCCGGCACCTCAACCTCTACGAGGTCGCCCGCGAGATCGCCGACCGGCTCACCTCCACCTTCCTCAGCGGCCCCGACGGCCACCGCCCGGTCCACGGCGCACAGGCCAAGTTCGCCAAGGACCCGCACTGGAAGGACCTGATCCTCTTCTACGAGTACTTCCACGGCGACGACGGCGCCGGACTCGGCGCCTCCCACCAGACCGGCTGGACCGGCCTGGCCGCGGCCACCGCGACCCTGTTCCGCCTGGTCGGCTCCGGAGACTGGGGCGCACTGCGTGAGGAGCCCCTGTCATGACGGTGATCTACGAGATCAACACCCTGGTCTGGCTGGGGGAGTTGAGCGGACGGTACGGCCGCCCGGTCACCCTCGGCGACGTCCCCGGCGAGGTCTGGGACGAGGTCGCCCGGCCCGGCCTGGACACGGTCTGGCTGATGGGCGTGTGGGAACGCAGCCCCGCCGGACTCCGGATCGCCCTGCGCGACGAGTCCCTGCTGGCCTCCTTCCGCGCGGCCCTGCCCGACCTCACCGAGGCGGACATCACCGGATCCGCCTACTGCGTACGCGACTACACGGTCGCCAAGAACCTCGGCGGCCCGGCCGGGCTCGCCGAGGCCCGCGCCCAACTCGCCGCGCGAGGGATGAAGTTGATCCTCGACTACGTCCCCAACCACATCGCCCCCGACCACCCCTGGCTCACCGACCGCCCCGACTGCCTGATCCGGGGCACCGCCGAGAACCTGGCCCGCACGCCCGGCGCCTTCGTCGAGACGGGCGGACGGATCTACGCCAACGGCCGCGACCCGTACTTCGCCCCCTGGCAGGACGTCGTCCAACTCAACGCCTTCAGCGAGGAGTTGCGCACCGCGACCGTCGACACCCTCGTCTCCATCGGCGACCAGGCGGACGGCGTGCGCTGCGACATGGCGATGCTGCTCATGAACGACGTGTTCGCCAAGACCTGGGGCGACCGGGCGGGTTCCCCTCCAGCCGAGGACTTCTGGCCGTACGTGATCCCCCGCGTCCGCGAGCGCCACCCCGACCTCCTGTTCGTCGCGGAGGCTTACTGGGACCTCGAATGGGCCCTCCAGCACCAGGGCTTCGACCACTGCTACGACAAGCGCCTCTACGACCGCCTCCTGCACGAGGGCGCCGAGCCGGTCCGCGCCCACCTCCAGGCCGACCTTGCCTACCAGCGCGGCCTGGTCCGCTTCCTGGAGAACCACGACGAGCCGCGCGCCGCCGCCACCCTCCCCGGCGAGCGGCAGTACGCGGCGGCCGTCGCCGTCGCCACCCTGCCCGGCGCCACCCTCTGGCACGAGGGCCAGTTCGAGGGTCGCAAGGTTCGCCCACCGGTGTTCCTCGCCCGCCGGCCGCAGGAACCCGTCGACGAACAACTCCGGGAGTTCTACAGCCGGTTGCTCCCGGCCGCCGCCCGCGTGCGCGACGGCGACTGGCAGCTGCTGGCCACCACCGGCTGGCCGGACAACGACACCCACCGCAATCTGCTCGCCTGGACCTGGACCGGCACCCGCCACCTTGTGATCGTCAACGACTCCGACGCCCCGGCCCAGGGACAGCTCCCCCTGCCCTGGCCCGATCTCGCGGGCCGCCCGTGCCGGCTCACCGACCTGCTCACGGACCGGACGTACGACCGCGACGGCGACACCCTGCTCACCCCCGGCCTCTTCGTCGACCTGCCCGCCCGCCACTCCCACGTGCTGGCCCTGACCTGAAAGACGGCCGTGGTAGACAGCGACCATGACCTACGCACACACGGCCGGCGGTACCCGATGACCGCCGGCGCCGACACCCCGGACCGCCGCGGCCGCACCGGCCTGGACCGCACCGGCCTCGACCTGACCGGCAACCCCCGCGTGCGGGTGCGGGAGGTGAAGCTGCTCTCCAGCCACTGGTACGTGGAGCGCGCCACCACCTTCGACCTCCAGCGCTCCGACGGCACCTGGTCCACCCAGCAGCGCGAGACGCACGACCGCGGCAACGGCGCCACCATGCTCCTGTACGACCCCGAACGCGAAACCGTCCTGCTCACCCGGCAGTTCCGCTACCCGGTCTACGTCAACGGCCACCCCGACGGCATGCTGGTCGAGACGCCCGGCGGACTCCTCGACGACGATGACGAGCACCCCGAACTCGCCGTACGGCGCGAGGTGGTGGAGGAGACCGGGCACACCATCGGCGAGGTCGAACACGTCTTCGACGTCTACATGAGCCCCGGTTCCGTCACCGAACGCATCAGCTTCTACGCCGCCGCCTACGGCCCCTCGACCCGCACCCACGAGGGCGGCGGCCTCGACGAGGAGGGCGAGGACATCGAGATCGTCGAACTGCCCTTCCGCCGGGCCCTGGAGATGATCCGCACCGGGGAGATCAACGACGCCAAGACGATCATGCTGCTCCAGTGGGCCGCCCTGGAGGGTCCCTTCGCGAAGGCTTGACCTGGAGCGCACTTCAAGATGAAGACTCCTGTTCGTGCCCGGAAGCCCGGGCGCGAACGGAGGGACACCCATGAAGTACCGCACCATCGGAACCGCCCCGGAAAGCCGCCGCGAGGTCAGCGTGCTCGCCCTCGGCGCCATGCTCTTCGGCTCCCGCACGGACGAGAAGACCTCCTTCGCCATCCTCGACCGGTACGTCGAGGCGGGCGGCAACTTCATCGACACGTCCGACAACTACGCCTTCTGGGTCGACGGAGGCCAGGGCGGCCAGAGCGAGGAACTCCTCGGCCGCTGGCGGCGCAGCCGCGGCGTCGGCGACGAGATCGTCATCGCCACCAAGCTCGGCGCCCGCCCCCTCGCCCCCGGTACCAGCTACATCGACAACCCCGAGGGCCTGTCCGCCAAGGTCATCCGCGAGTCCGCCGAGCGCAGCCGCGAACGCCTCGGCGTCGACAAGCTCGACCTGCTCTACGCCCACATCGACGACCCGACCGTCCCCCAGCGCGAGACCGTCGAGGGCTTCGCCGAACTCGTCGCCGAGGGCACGGTCGGCCTGCTCGGCGTCAGCAACCAGGCCATGTGGCGGGTCGAGCGGGCCCGCGCCATCGCCGCCGCGGCCGGACTGCCCGGCTACGAGGTGCTCCAGTACGCCCACAGCCATCTGCGGCCCCGCCTCGACGTGCCCGACGACATGTTCCCCGACGGCAGCCTCGGCCACGCGGGCCCCGAACTGCTCGGCTACCTGCGCGCCGAACCCGCCCTGACCCTGGTCGCCTACTCGCCGCTCCTGAGGGGCGCCTACACCCACCCGGACCGGCTGCCCGCGGACTTCGACCACCCCGGCACCCCGCCCCGCCTGGCCGCGCTGCACGAGGTGGCGCGGGAGACCGGCGCCACGGTCAACCAGGTCGTACTGGCCTGGCAGTCGGGCGGCGAGCTGCCGATCATCCCGCTCGCCGGGGGATCCTCGGTGGCCCAGCTGGAGGAGAACCTCGCCGGAGCGGACCTGGAGCTCACCGCGGATCAGCGGGCCCGGCTGGACGCGGCCCACTGACCGGGAACGGCCGTACGACTGTCCGAAGCCTAGAAATCACCTTCGACCGGTGAACGCTTTCCGCCGTGAAGGCGTCTCCCAAATGGGGGCGAGCCGCACCGTACCCGGCCAAGGGCGGTGCGGTGGTGGGCGACAGACGGGGGAACCTTGTTTCACGAACAGCGGCGCAAGGGGCCGCGCGAGGTGCTGTGGCAGGTGCTGCTGTTCGTCGGGCGCACGCTGCGCGGCGAGTGGTACGGCATCGTCGTCGACCCGGTGCGGCAACTGCGCCGGCGCGGCCCGTCCGCGCTGTTCCTGGCGTTCCTGGCCGCCTTCGGGGTCATCTTCTTCCACGCGATCGCCCAGCACCCGGCGGGCGCCGTCGCCGTACGGCTGCTCGGCGGCGTCTACGCCGACCTGCCGCTGTGGCTGGCCCTGCTGCGCACCCCGGTCTCGCTGTACGTCCCGGCCCTGGACCTGCCGGTGTGGGCCGGCATCACCCAGCTCTTCCTCGCGTTCGCACTGGCCGAACTCGTGCTCGGCCGGGCCCGGACCCTCGCCGTCTCCTACGTCACCACCCTGGCCGGCACCCTCACCGTGCGGGTGATGCTCGCCATCGGCCCGGGCTGGCACGGCGTGGGCCTGCCGCCCGAGATCGGCCAGGTCCTCGACACCGGCCCGTCCGCCGCGGTCGTCGGCCTCTTCACCTACATCTCGGTCGTCCGGCGCGCCCCCGTCGTCTTCACGCTCACCGGCGGCTCGATGGTCTGGGAGTCCATCGCCGTACCCAACCTGGCCGGCCGCGAGCACCTGATAGCGGTCGCCGCCGCGATCGTCCTCGGCCTGCTGCACGGCCGCGTCCGCTGGTGGCCGGCCACCGAGCAGTCCGCGACGCCGGACCCGCGCCCGGTCGCACCGGTCCCGGAACCCCCGAGCCCCCAGCTGTGCCGCGCCCAGGCCCTGCGGGGCATCGGGCCCCACCCATGACCTCGGACCGCATCCATAACTTGCGGGCCGCGACCGCCGAGGACACGCGCGCCCGGACCCTCCCTGCGGCACCATCGATCCTGTCCCGCCCCACCGCACCCCGGGAGTTCCCCATGGCCCGCTCCGAAGCCCGCGTCCGCACCGACCGCCCGCACCGCTACGCCAAGCAGCTCGCCTCCCACCTGGGCCGTCGCAGTCGGACCAGCTGGGACGAGGAGAAGGGCGAGGGCGGCATCGTCTTCCAGAACGGCACCGGCACGCTCACCGCGACCGACGGCGCCCTGCTCCTGACGATCGACACGGACGCCGGGAACCTCGATCTGCTGGAGGACGTCGTCGGCCGCCACCTGGTCCGCTTCGGCACCAAGGACGAACTCGTCGTCGAATGGCACCGCGACACCGGCGAACCCGGCAGCGTCCAGCGCAAGCCGGAGGAAGACCCCGCCTGACCTCAGGCCCTCCCGTAGCTCGCGAGCACCGCCGCCCCGGCCCGCTCGGCCGACCGGCACTCCAGCCGCACCGGCGGGCCGCCGGCCGGGAAGAGCCGGGTGCCGGTGCCGAGGACGGTGGGGAAGGTCAGCAGACGGTACTCGTCGACCAGGTCCTCGGCCATCAGGGCGTGCACGACGCTCGGGCTGCCCGTGACGACCACGTCCCGCCGCTCACGCTTGACCGCGTCCACCAGGTCGCCGTCCAGGACCCGCGAGTTGCCCCAGGCCGAGACGTCGGTGAGGGTGCGCGTGGCGACCAGCTTCGGCACGGCGTTCATCCGCGCGGAGAAGGGGTCGGTCCGCCCCGGCCACAGCCGCGAGAACAGCTCCCAGGTGGTGCGGCCCAGCAGCAGCACGCCCTCGTCCAGGGTGGCTCCCAGCCGGAACTTGTCCCCGGCGACCGTCTCCGGCCCGTGCCTAAACGCCCAGCCCCCGCCTGGCGTGCCCGAGGAGCCGTCGGGGTCGCTGACGATCCCGTCCAGGGTGATGAACTCGATGACGATGACACTCATGGCCGGTGTCCTCTCGAATCGGTCGATGCTCACCGGTACATACCGGCGCCACCGCCCGGACTCATCGCGGCCCGCGACATCAGTCGGAGGAAATCTCCAGGGGCAGCTCGAAGGTGGCAAAGACCTGCGGGTCCGCGAACACCACGTTCCGCGCCACCCGCTCCCCGACCACCGTGAACACCTGCAGCGTGTGCAGCCGGAACCCGCCCTCCGGCACCGGCGCGTACGCGGCGAACGCGGGCTCCCCGCCCGCCCGGCACTCCCGGGTGAGCCACCCGGTCCCGCGCAGCGCGAACACGCGCTCCATGAACCGCCCGTAGTCGCCGCTCCCGCGGTACCACAACGGCACCGGCGGCATCTCCAGCACGGCGTCGTCCGTGAGCAGCCGCACCAACGCCGGTACATCGCCCGC
This sequence comes from Streptomyces cylindrosporus, assembly GCF_022698165.1. Classification (GTDB taxonomy): domain Bacteria; phylum Actinomycetota; class Actinomycetes; order Streptomycetales; family Streptomycetaceae; genus Streptomyces; species Streptomyces cylindrosporus. The sequence continues at coordinate 72,505 of NZ_JALDAY010000002.1, read as the reverse complement.
CTCGAAGGCCCGCGCATACCGCGCCACGACCTTCCGCGCCCCCGCGTCCGCCGGCTCGGCCACCTCGCCCGGATCGCCCACACCGGCCACCGCGACCCGCGCCCGCTGAAGCGCGCTGTTCACGGAGGCGACCGTCGTCCCGAGCTGCTCGGCCACCTCGGCGGCGCTGAACTCCAGCACCTCCCGCAGCACCAGCACCGCCCGCTGCCGCGCCGGCAGCACCTGCATCGCGGCCACCAGCGCCAGCCGCAGATCGCCCCGCGCCTCGACGTCGTGACGCGCGTCGGGGAACGGTTGAAGCCACGGGATGTCGAACGCCGGCGTCAGCGGGGCCCCCGGATCCTCGCTCGGCGCCCCGAGACCCGACGGCAGCGGCCGCCGCGCCCGCCCCTCCAGCGCGGTCAGGCACACGTTCGTCGCGATCCGGTACAGCCACGTCCGCACCGACGCACGCGAGGAGTCGTACCGCTCACGGGCCTTCCACGCCCGCAGCATCGTCTCCTGCACCAGATCCTCGGCCTCGTGGAACGAGCCCGTCATCCGATAGCAGTACGCCACCAACTCGCCGCGGTACGGCTCAAGGTCCATGCGGCCATGATGGCTCAGACCGAGCAGCCCACGTGGGCCAGCGCCTGCCGCAGCAGCATCCCGTGCCCGCCCGGCATCTCGCTCTGCACCGCCTCCGACACGGCCTCCTGCGGGCTGAACCACACCAGGTCCAGCGCGTCCTGCCGCGGCCGGCAGTCGCCCGTCACCGGAACCACGTAGGCCAGCGACACCGCGTGCTGGCGCGGGTCGTGGTACGGCGTGACGCCCAGCGTCGGGAAGTACTCCGCGACCGTGAACGGCTGGAGCGAGGCCGGGATCCGGGGCAGCGCCACCGGGCCGAGGTCCTTCTCCAGGTGCCGCAGCAGGGCGTCCCGCACCCGCTCGTGGTGCAGGACCCGGCCGGAGACCAGCGTCCGGCTGACCGTGCCGTCCGGCCCGATGCGCAGCAGCAGGCCGACGCTGGTGACTTCGCCGTTGTCGTCGACACGCACGGGCACGGCCTCGACGTACAGGATCGGCATGCGGGCGCGCGCCAGCTCGAGCTCGTCGGGGGAGAGCCAGCCGGGCGTGGTTTCGGTCATGTCAGACATTGCTTGATCATACTTTCAGGAGGGCCAGGGAAGGCGGTAGACCTGACGCGCATTGTGTGCTCCGGCCCACTCGGCGAACCGTAGCGCGTCGGGCAGGGCCAGTTCGTCGGCGTCCACCCGGTCCTGCAGCAGACCGGCCAGTGCCCGGCGGAACGACAGGGCGCCGAGGTGGTGGAACTCGGCCACACCGTAGGCGTCGGAGCTGTACAGCAGTTTGCGGTACGGCGTGATCTCCAGGGCCTCCTCCAGCACGGCCCGTGACCGCGCGGGCCCGACGTGGTGCAGCGCCAGGCCCACGTCCAGGTACACCTGCTCGAAGACCGCGGCCAGCTGGGCGGCCTGACGCTGGTACGGCCAGCAGTGCAGCAGCATCACCGGGATCGTGCCGGCGGTCAGATGCAGCCAGTCGGTCAGATGGGCCGGGTCCGAGCGGTGCAGCCGGATGTCGCTGTCGCCGAGCCCGACGTGCAGCTGGAGGGGGAGCCCGAGGTCCACGGCGGTCCACAGCAGCTGCCGTACGAGAACGGGTTCCGCCAGCCGGCCACCACCGCCCGCGAGCCAGTGCCGGGCCGCCTCGGTGACCTCCGGGTCCGAGGGGCGGGCCGGGTCCAGGTCGAAGCCGGTGCGGTAGGCGGCGACGGACTTCACACCGACCACGCCCGGCCGCCGTACCGCCTCCTCGGCGGCCGCGCGGAAGGCGCCCGCGTACTCGCCCGCCTCGACCCCTCGCGCCGCGACGGCCTCCGCGACGCTCTCCAGCCGCACGATCTCGTACGGTGTCCCGCCCGCGGCCGCCGCGAGTTCGGCGGGGCTGGTGAGGCGGTGCGGGGTGTAGCCGGTGTCGACGCAGAAGACGTCCGTGCCGGCGGCCGTCAGGAAGCGGCGGTTGACCTCGCGCGCGCCCAGCTCCGCCCGCCGGGCCACGTACTCCTCGGCGGGCGCGTGGCGGGGCAGGTCCAGCAGGGGCGCGCAGTGGCGGCGGACGGCGACTCCGGCCGGGGTGTCGAAGGTGGAGCCGCCGGGCCAGGCGCCGCCCTCGGTGAGCAGGGGCTCGAACTCCTCCCGGGACAGATCCGCCGTGACGACGCCGTGGCAGTGATGGTCCGTCAACTTCAGTGCGTCGAGGGCCTCCTGGACCGCGCCCATGTCAGTACTTCCAGCGGTAGGCGGCCGCCACCCGCTCGTCGTCCAGCCCCTCGACCGCCTCGCTCTCCCCCTGCCGTACGGCGATCACCGCGTCCGCGAGGACCGGGCCCAGCGCGGCCCGCAGCCGCTCGTCCTTGCGGAACTCCTCGACGGCCTCGGGCAGTGAGGCCGGCAGCCGGCGGACGCCACGGGCCGCCGTGTCGGCGGGGTCGAGGCGCGCCGGGTCGCCGGTGATCTCCTCCGGCAGGGGAGTGTTGGAGGACAGGCCGTCCAGGCCGGCCGCGATGACGCAGGTGAGGGCGAGATAGGGGTTGGCGGCCAGGTCGACCGGCTTCACCTCCAGGTTGGCGGCCTGCTCGCGCAGGCCCGCGGTGCCGGTGACGATCCGTACCGCGGCCTCGCGGGTCTCCCGGCCCCAGGCGGTGAACACCCCGGCCCACTGGGAGGGTTTGAGGCGCAGATAGCTCGCCGGGCTCGGCGCGGTCACCGCCGTCAGCGCGGGCAGCCGGCGCAGGATCCCGGCCGCGAACGACTCCGCCTCGGCCGTCATGCCGTACCGGCCCGCGCCGCCGGAGTGCAGGTTGACGCCCTCGCGCCAGGCGGAGAGGTGGATGTGCCCGCCGTTGCCGACGCCCTGCGCGAGGACCGCCGGGGCGAACGACACCGCATACCCGTGCCGCCCGGCCACCGCCCTGATCGTCTGGCGCACCAGCACGCTCCGGTCGGCGGCCGCCACCGGGTCCAGCGCGCCCACCGAGATCTCGAACTGCCCGGCCGCGTACTCGGGATGGAGCTGCTCGACCTCCACGCCCTGCGCCGCGAGAGCGGCCAGCAGGTCGGCGGTGTACGCGCTCAACTCGACCTGACGCGTGGCACTGTAGGCGGGCCCGGTGGCCGCGGGCACGAACTCGCCGCCCTCTACGGCTCCTTGGCCCACCGACCACTCGATCTCGATGCCCGCCCTGAAGCTCAGGCCGTGCCGCTCGGCGGCCTCGGCGACGATCCGGCGCAGGGCGGTCCGGCTGCATCCCGGATGCCGCTCGCCCTCCTGGGTGATCCGGTCGACCGGCGCCCATGCCCAGCCGGGCTGCCCGGCCAAGGCGACGAGCTGGTCCAGGTCGGGGTAGAGGCGCAGGTCGCCGTCCGGGGAGCCGAGGACGTCGGTGGCGACGATGGAGTCGTTCGCCAGGAAGGTGTCGAACACCGGGGACATGCCGACGCCCCAGGCGGCGGCCGAGGCGAGCTTCGCGGTCGGGATCGTCTTCACCCGGCAGACGCCCGCGGTGTCGACGTAGGACAGGACGACGCCGTGCACGCCCCGGCCGGACAGCTCGCCGCCGAGCGCGGTGGCCCGTTCGACGTCGCCGGGGCGGCCGCCGGGTACGGGGTCGGCAAGGGTGGTCATATGTCCTCCTCGACAGGGTCGGCGCAGTCGGTGCCGTGCGTCAGGGTTTCACGGCGACCGCGGTGTCGAGCCGCGCCGACCCGGAGGTGTGAGAAGGGGTCCTGCCGGTGCGTCAGTCGAACTGGCCGGGATTCGCGGTGGGCGTCTTCCCGGCGAGGACGTCCTCGAGCCGCTGGGTGCCCTGCCGTACCGCCCGCTCGGTGGAGTCCTCCTCGCCGCCGTCCAGGCCGCCGGCGGTGACGGTGATCGCGTCGTCGCCCACGCGCACCGCGGCCACGTTCAGGGTGAGCGTGGTCGCCGACCCGTCGACCGTGCCCTGCACCGTCACCCGCAGGCCCTGCCGGGCGTCGCCCTCGTCCGGGAGCGGGGAGTCGATCACCTGGACGGTCCGCCTGCCGCCCTTCGCGTCGGTCGCGGTGAACTCGTCGCATGTGACCGGCAGCGACTTCAGCCACGCCAACGACCTGTCCAGGCCCGCGCGTTGATAGGCGGCCACCTGATACAGGAGACGGGACTCGCCCTCCTCGAACCCGGTCAGCGCGGACGCGCCGGACGGCTTGCCCAGCAACTCCTCGCCGTACAGCGAGTCGAGGAGCTTCTGGCAGTCGGCGGCGTTCGTCTTCGCGGTGAGGAAGTCCGCCACGTCGACCCGGCCGACGAGCAGGCTGTCGCGCCAGGTCGCCGCGTCCTTCACCTGCGTCCAGTCGTCCTCGATGTCCGCCGCGGTGATCAGCGCGGCCCGCGCACCGGCCTCGGTGAGCCGGGCCGGAGCCGTGGACTCCTCGGCGAGCGGGGAGGCGGCGAGGCCGGAGCCCGCGGCGGAGCCGCCGTCGTCCGAGCAGGCCGCGACGGTCAGCAGGGCACTAGCGCTCAGGACGCAGGCGAGCGCGCGGACGACCGGGGTGCCTGCCCTGGGGAGCGAGGGGCGACGGCTCATCGTGAATGCCTCCGAAGCAGCGGCCGGGGGTTTCCCCCAGCGCATCACCAGCCACCCCCGCCCACCAGCGCCACTGGGCCGTACGGGTGAGCCCCGAGCCCCCACCCGGGCGCGAAACCGCAGGTCGTACGGCAACTCGAACGCCCCACCCGGCAGGCGGCCCCGGGCCCCCGCACCGACACTGACCCCATGCCGACGTCCGCGAAGGGGTGACCATGCTGCCCGGATTCCTCGCCAGGGCCGTCGAGTTGCTGCTCGGCCGGGAGGGTCGCTCGCTGCATCTGAAGGCGGCGGGCACGGCGACGGCTGTCCTCGCGGTCGTCATGCTCCTCGGCTCCTGGGCGGTCGTCGCCGCCGAGGACGGCGCCCGGGGCGCCAACCTGAAGACGTACCCGCAGGCCCTGTGGTGGTCCATCGAGACCGCGACGACCGTCGGATACGGCGACTTCTACCCGGTCACCCCGGTCGGCCGCCTCATCGGCGCCGCCGTGATGGTCGTCGGCATCACCACGTACGGCATGGTCACCGCGGCCCTGGCCACCTGGTTCGTCGGCCGGGAGCAGCGTCGCCGGCACCATCTCGCACACGGCGCCCGGGAGTTGGGCGAGGAGACCACGCGAGCGCTGCACGAACGCTTCGACCGGCTGGAGCGGATGGTGGCGGGGAAGGACGAACGCGACTGATACCGGAGGCTGCCTCCTGCTACCCGCGAGTACCCCACCGTGTGACCCGCGCGACCCCTGCGATAAGGTCCCAGCGGTTCACAAGCACTCGCAGCGTGCGGGCCGTTACGGGCGGTGTCGAATGGGGGCGACGGACGTATGGAATCCCACCTGGTCGACGGAGGGGACACGGCGGCGGACGACAGGCGCCTGGAGGCCCTGGACCCGCAGCCGCTGCTGACCCGCGACTACGAGACGCGTCCCGCGCTCGTCTACGAGCGGCTGCGCGACCGCCACGGCCCGGTCGCGCCGGTCGACCTGCTGGGCGTGCCCGCCTGGCTCGTGCTGGGCTACCGCGAGTCGCTCCAGGTGCTCCAGGACGACGCCGCCTGGCCCAAGGGCCTGGAGAACTGGCGGGCCCGCAGCGAGGGCCGCGTCCCCGCCGACTGGCCGCTGGCCCCCTCCCTGGAGGTCAACCACGTCCTGATCCAGGGCGGCCCCTCCTACCGCACTCTGCGCACCGCCTGGGACGCCGCCCTGCGCCCCTTCCAGGACCCGCGCCACCCGCAGGCCAGGCGGCTGAAGTCGGCCGTCACCGGCTACGCCGACGAGCTGATCACCCTCCTCGCGCAGGGCGGCGGCACCGGCCTCGCCGACCTCTCGGCGCAGTTCTCCCGCCCGCTCCCGCTGATGGCGGCCAGCCACCTGCTCGGCTTCCCCGGCTCGCAGGGCGACGACGCCCTGATGGACATGTGGCGGGTGCTGGACGCGGGACCCGACGCCGAACCGGCCTTGGCCCGCCTGCTGGTGACCCTCTCGGAACTCGCCGCCGCCAAGATCGCCGAGCCGGGCGACGACTTCCCCTCCCACCTCCTCGCCGCCCACCCCGACCTGCCGGTCGACGCGCTGGCCCGCGAGCTGTTCATGCTGCTCGGCATGACCTCCGACCACGTCGGCATCCTCATCTCCAACACCGTCGTCGAGGTCATCTCCGGCGAGGCCGAGGGCGGCGTGCGCACCGCGCTGTCCGCCGGGATGGTCCGCGAGACCATGAACCGCGTGGTCATGCGCAAGCCGCCGCTGGTCAACTTCGTGCCGAGGTTCGCGGCCGAGGACACCCGGCTCGGCAACTACACCGTCCGGGCCGGCGACCCGGTGTGGGTGTCCTCCGCGGCGGCGCACGCCGACCCGCTCTTCGCCGGACAGATGACACCGGGCTCCAGCATCAGCAGCCGGGCCCACCTGTCCTGGGGCGCCGGACCCCGCCAGTGCCCCGCGCGCGAACTCGCCTCGACCATCGCGGCGGCCGGCGTCAGCCGCGTCTTCGAACGCTTCGGCCACCTGGAACTCGCCCTCCCGGTCGACCAACTCCCGTGGCGCTCCTCGCCGTTCATGCGCGGCCTGCGCTCGCTGCCGGTGCGGTACGAACTCGCCGGTCCGGTCCCGGAGTTGCCGGTGCCCGCCGAACCGGCGTCGCCGGCGGCGGACGTACCGGAGGAGCGGGAGCGGGCCAACCGGCGGCGGTCCTCGCTCTGGCGGTACCTGACCGGGCTCATCCGCTCGAACGGCTGACGCCCCGTCACGGATCCGGCCGCGCGTACCCGTTCTGCCATGCCCAGGCCGCGATCTCGACCCGGTTCCGGGCGGAGATCTTGAGCTGCACGCTGGAGAGGTGGGTCTTGACCGTGGAGAGGGAGACGTAGAGTTCGGCGGCGATCTCGGCGTTGGTGCGGCCGAGGGCGACGAGGCGGACGACGTCGAGTTCGCGGTCGGTGAGCGGCTCCGCGGGCGGCGCGGGCCGGGGTGCCGCGGTGGGCCGCGGCTCTTCGGTGAGATGCCTGAGCAGCCGTACGGTGACCGACGGCGAGACCAGGGAGTCACCGGCCGCGGCGGCCCGGACCGCTTCCGCGAGGAGCGTGGGCCCCGAGTCCTTCAGCAGGAACCCGCAGGCACCGCCGCGCAGCGCCCCGTACACGTACTCGTCGAGATCGAAGGTGGTCACGACGACACGCGGACGGGGGCACCCCGGCCGCGGCCCACGGCGGCTGGGAAGTGCGTGCGGGATTTCTGCTGACCGCCTCCTGAGGAAACGCCAACTGCGTTATTCTGGGCGAAACTTCATACGCGAACCGCTCCGTCGTTGCTGGGGCCTTGGTCGTTGCTTGCCCGGGGGAGGGCCGTGACCGAGGGGCCTGGCCGGGCATCCCTGCCAGGGATCGACGAGTGGTGGAGCGATGGAGTATGGAGAACACAAGGCTCGTCCGTTTGCTGACGATCGGCCTCGTGATGATGGCGGCCGCCCTGATCGCGGTCGTCGCGGCCTGGTGCACCCGTGCGACGGGGGCCGGCTGGCCTGAAGTCCTGCGCAGTGGTGCCGTCGCGTTCGGCGGGACGATAGGGACGTGCGCCGCGCTGGTCGCGCTGTACCGGGCCATCGGTGGTGACGGTGGCCGGTGATGCTCTCGGGGCCGGTTCCTCTGGTGTCGTGGCCGATGGTGGCTGTTCAATGGTGCTGCACATACCGCCGCCAGGAATGGCACTGCACCTACCGCGCCAGGAAAGGAGCCGCCGTGTCCCCCGCCGCCGTGCCGCCCGTGGGCGCGCGCATCCGGCAGGCCCGTCTCGCCAAGGGCGTGAGTCTGCGGGCCCTCGCGCGGGAGGTCGGCGTGTCCGCGAGCCTGGTCTCCCAGATCGAGACCGGCAAGAGCCAGCCGTCGGTGAGCACCCTGTACGCCATCACCACCGCACTGTCGATCTCCGTGGAGTCGCTCTTCGACGGGTACGAGGAGGAGGCCGCCGCGGCCCCGGCCGTCACCGCGTCCGCCACTCCCGCGACGGTCCTGCACGCCCTCGCCGCCTTCGCCGCCGACCCCGGCCGACGTATCGGACCCCTGGTAGCGGCCGGTGCGCACGAGACGCTGGAGCTGGACTCGGGCGTCGTGTGGGAGCGGCTCGGCCATGTCCCCGGCACCGACGTCGACTTCCTCCGCGTGACCTACCGCCCCGGCGGCTCCTCCTCCAGCTCCGGCGGCCTGATGCGGCACGCCGGCACCGAGTACGGCTATCTGACCTCCGGCGAACTCGTCCTCACCCTCGGTTTCGACGAGTACACCCTCGGCCCCGGCGACGCCGTCTGCTTCGAGTCGACGACCCCGCACCGCTACCGCAACGACGGGACCGAGCCGGCCGTCGGCGTCTGGTTCGTGTTCAGCGAGGGTGTTCAGTAGCACTTGACAGCCGGGCGCGGCGGTCGTCTACTCCGAAGTGGGGGTGGTCGCCATGGCGATCCGCACATACGGACCCAATGCCGTCGACTGGGAAGAGCGCGTCGACCTGGACCGGCTGCGCAAGGAGCGCCTCGCCAGGCTGCACCAGAAGCTCGACGAATCCTCCCTCGGCGCCGTGCTGAGCTTCGACTTCGCCAACATCCGCTACATGACCGCCACGCACATCGGCACCTGGGCGATCGACAAGCTGATCCGCTTCGCCCTGCTGGTCCGCGGCGGCGAACCGGTCGTCTGGGACTTCGGCTCCGCCGCCCGCCACCACCAGCTCTACAACCCCTGGCTCGACTACAGCGACGGCAAGGGCGGCCCGCCCACCGGCGCCCGGGCCGGCATATCGACCCTGCGCGGAGCCTTCCACCCGGACGCCGGGATCGCCGAGGACGTGGCCCGCAAGATCGCCGCCGAACTGCGCGACCACGGCCTCGCGAACGAGCCGCTCGGCATCGACGTCGCCGAGATGCCCGTCCTCACCGCCCTGCGCGCCGAGGGCATCGACGTCGTCGACGGCCAGCAGGTCTTCCTGGAGGCCCGCCGCACCAAGACCCGCGACGAGATCTCCCTGCTCACCCAGGCCTGCGCGATGGTCGACGCCGCCTACGAGGAGCTGTACGGACACCTCCGCCCCGGCGTGCGCGAGAACGAGTGCGTCGGACTCGTCAGCAAGGTGCTGTACGACCTCGGCAGCGAGTACGTCGAAGGCGTCAACGCCATCTCCGGCGAGCGCTGTTCACCCCACCCGCACGTCTACAGCGACCGCCTGATCCGCCCCGGTGACCCCGCCTTCTTCGACATCCTGCACAGCCACCTCGGTTACCGCACCTGCTACTACCGCACCTTCGCCGTCGGCAGCGCCTCCCGCGCGCAAAGGGACGCTTACGTCCGCTGCCGCGCGTACATGGACGAGGCCATCTCCCTCGTCCGGCCCGGCGCCACCACCGCCGACATCGTCCAAGTGTGGCCCCGTGCAGAGGAGTTCGGCTTCGCCGACGAGACCGCCGCTTTCGCGCTGCAGTACGGCCACGGGGTCGGCCTGTCGATCTGGGAGAAGCCCATCTTCAGCCGCCTGGTCTCCCTCGACCACCCCGAAGTCCTCGAAGAGGGCATGGTGTTCGCCCTGGAGACCTACTGGCCCGCCGCCGACGGCTGGTCAGCGGCCCGCATCGAGGAGGAACTGGTCGTCACGGCCGATGGCTGCGAGGTCATCACCAAGTTCCCCGCGGAGGAGCTGCTGGTGGCGGGCCGCAAGTACTGGACCGTCGACGGCGCGCTGAACACGCGGCGCGAGGCACAGTCCCACCTCAACACCCGGGACCGCTGATGGACGGCACCGAATGATGGAAGCGACCGAACTCCTCACCCTGTACGAGCAGATGGCCGTCATCCGCCGCACGGAGAAGGCCGCCCACGACCTGTTCATGTCCGGCCTGGTCAAGGGCACCACCCACCTCGCCGCCGGCCACGAGGCGATCGCCGTCGGCGCGAGCGCGGCCCTGCGCCCCGACGACTACGTCTTCGCCACCTACCGCGGCCACCACCACGCCATGGCCCGCGGCGCCACCCCCGAGGAGTGCCTCGCCGAACTCATGAGCCGCGCGACCGGGTTGTGCGGGGCCAAGGGCGGCTCCATGCACCTCACCAAGGCGTCCATGAACATGCTGGGCTCGTACGCCATCGTCGGCGCCCACCTCCCCATGGCCGTCGGCGCCGCCTGGTCGGCCAGGCTGCGCGGCAGCGGACAGGTCGCCGTCGCCTTCTTCGGGGACGGCGCCACCAACATCGGGGCCTTCCACGAGGCGCTGAACCTCGCCGCCGTGTGGAAGCTGCCCGTGCTGTTCGTCTGCGAGAACAACCTCTACATGGAGTACACGCCGATCGCCGACGTCACGGCCGTCGCCCGCCCCGCGGCCGACCGGGCACCCTCGTACGGCATCCCCGGCGAGACCGTCGACGGCAACGACGTCGTCGCCGTCCGCGACGCGGTGGCCGGACTGGCCCGACGGGCCCGGGCAGGAGACGGGCCCGCCGTGCTGGAGGCCGAGACCTACCGCCACTTCGGGCACAGCCGCGCCGACCCGGCCGCCTACCGCCCGGCGGAGGAGGTCGAACGTTGGCTCAAGCACGACCCGTTGGACCTCGCGCGCGGGCGGCTCGTGGAGATGGGGGTACCGGAGGCCAAGGTCACCGCCGCCGACGAGCGCGCCCGTGACGTCGTACAGAAGGCGGTCGAGGCGGCGAAGAACGCGCCGCCGCCGGATCCGCGCGACGCGCTCACCGACGTATGGGCGGACGGAGGTGCGGCATGGCGGACGTGATCACCTACCGGGAGGCGGTCGCCGAGGGTCTCGCGCGGGAGATGCGGCGCGATCCGTCGGTCGTGTGCCTCGGTGAGGACATCGGCGAGGCGGGCGGGGTGTTCAAGACGACCGTCGGACTGCTCAAGGAGTTCGGGCCGGAGCGGGTGTGGGACACGCCGATCTCCGAACAGGCCATCGTGGGCGCGGCGATGGGCGCCGCGATGACCGGGATGCGGCCGGTCGCCGAGATCATGTTCAGTGACTTCCTCGCCTGTTGCTGGGACTACCTCGCCAACGAGATACCCAAGGTGCGGTACATGACGGGCGGTCAGGTGACCGTTCCGCTCGTCGTGCGCACCGCCAACGGCGGCGGTCTCGGCTTCGGCGCCCAGCACTCGCAGGCGACCGAGAACTGGGCGCTGACCGTACCGGGACTGAAGATCGCCGCTCCCGCCACCCCCGCCGACGTCGTCGGCATGATGGCGGCGGCGATCCGCAGCGACGACCCCGTCGTCTTCTTCGAGCACAAGGGGCTGCTGGCGAGCAAGGGAGCGCCCCCGCCGCCGGACCACCTGGTCGAGCTGGGCCGCGCGGCCGTCGTGCGGGAGGGCGCCGACGTGACGCTGGTCGCGCTCGCCGCCATGGTGCCGGTGGCCCTGAGCGCCGCCGCGCGCCTCGCCGAGGAGGGCATCGGCGTCGAGGTGGTCGACCTGCGCTGCCTGGTCCCGCTCGACACCGCGACCGTCCTCGCCTCGCTCGGCAGGACCTCGCGGCTCGTGACCGTCGAGGAGAACCCGTACCAGGGCGGCTGGGGCGGCACCCTCGTGTCGGTCGTCGCCGACGAGGGCTTCGGCCTGCTGGACGCGCCGGTGCGGCGGATCGCGGGGGAGTGCGTCCCGCTGCCCTTCGCGGACGCGCTGGAGGAGCAGGTCATCCCCACCACAGACAAGGTCGTGGCGGCCGTCCGGAGTCTCGCCGCGTACTGAACACCCGCTAGGAGGAAGCGCGATGACCGATCGGACACTCCTTCGCGCCGGGCACGTCGTCTCCATGGACCCCGCCGTCGGGGACCTGCCGAGGGGTGACGTCCTGATCGAGGACGGGAAGATCGCGGCCGTGCGGCCGGAGATCAGCGCCGACGCCGAAGTGCTCGACATGACCGGCCGGATCGTGATCCCCGGCTTCGTCGACACCCACCGCCACACCTGGGAGGCGTCCATCCGGGGCGTCGCCCCCGACGCGACCCTGGACGACTACTTCGTCGACATCCTCGACACCTTCGCCCCGCTCTACACACCCGAGGACGTGTACGCGGCCAACCTCGCCGGCGCCCTCGAATGCCTCGACGCCGGCATCACCACACTCGTCGACTGGTCCCACATCAACAACACGCCCGAGCACCCGGACGCCGCGATCCAGGCGCTCGGCGAGACCGGCATCCGCGCGCAGTACGCCTACGGCAGCGCCAACACCTCCCTCGCCGACTACTGGTTCGAGAGCAAGATCGCCATCCCGGGCGACGACGTCCGCCGTATACGCGCCAAGTACTTCGCCTCCGACGACGGCCTGCTCACCATGGCGCTCGCCACCCGCGGCCCCGGCTTCTGCGTCAACGATGTCGTCACCGCCGAATGGGCCCTCGCCCGCGAACTCGGCATCCCCATCACCGTGCACGTGGCGATGGGCCGGCTGGCGGGCCGCTTCGGCATGGTGAAGCAGCTCGGTGACCTCGGCCTCCTCGGCCCGGACACCACCTACATCCACTGCTGCCACCTCAGCGAGGAGGAGTGGCGGATGGTCGCCGACAGCGGCGGTACGGTGTCGATCGCGCCGCAGGTCGAGACGCAGATGGGGCACGGCTGGCCGCCCGTGATGAAGGCGATCGAGCACGGGCTGCGACCTTCCCTCAGCATCGATGTCGTCACCACCGTCCCCGGCGACATGTTCACCCAGATCCGCGCGGCCTTCGGCGCCGAGCGGGCGCGCGTCAACGCCGAGTGCTGGCAGGCCGATGTGCCGGTCCCCGAAACGATGTTGACGGCCCGTCGGATGCTGGAGATCGCCACCGTCAACGGCGCGCATGTCGCGGGACTGGAGCACCGCACCGGTTCCCTGACCCCCGGCAAGCGCGCCGACGTCGTCGCCCTCGACGCCACCGCCCTGAACGTCGCGCCGGTGCACGACGCGGCGGCAGCGGTGACCCTGTCCGCCGACGTGTCCAACGTCGAGACCGTCATCGTCGACGGCGTGGTCCGCAAGCGCGACGGAAAGCTGACGGCCGACGTCGCGCGGGCCCGGCGGCTGGTCGAGGAGTCCCGCGACCGGCTCCTCGCGGCGAAGGAGGCGAAGTCCACCGCATGACCCGACACCTGGTGCGACGAGCCGCCGACCGGCCCGACCCGCCGTACGACCAACTCGGCCACCGCAGAAAGGTGTTGGTTGCCGAGGACGACGGAAGCGTGCACACCGGCTTCGGCGTCTGCGAACTGCGGCCCGACGGTGCGGTGCCCGCGCATGTGCACTCGTACGAGGAGAGCTTCCACGTCCTCGACGGGACCGTGATCCTCGATGTGCCCGAGGGCGCCTTCCTGCTGGAGGAGGGCGACTACGGCATCCTCCCGACCGGCCTCCCGCACGCCTGGCGCGGCGCCGGGGACACGGCGGCGCGCTGGGCGGACATGCTGGCGCCGGTGCCCCGGGCCCGCTACGGGTACGACACCCAGGCGGTCCCCGATCTGCCCCCGCGCGACCCCGTCCGTATCGACGTACGCGACCCGCGCACCAGGAACTTCGGCCACTTCGAGCCCGACGCGATGGACCCGGGCAAGCAGTCCCAGGACCTCCTCGCGGTCTCCGCGAGCATGCGCACCGCGCTGCTCGTCTACAGCGGCATCACGGTCAAGATGATGGTCGACAGCGACCTCGGCGCGGTCGCCTCGACGATGTTCATGGTGCAGTACGCGCCCGACGGCGTCGCCGGCACCCACGACCACCCCTTCGAGGAGACGTACTACTTCCTCGAAGGGGAGGCCGACGCGGTCTTCGACGGCGAGAGGTACCGCCTCGGCCCCGGCGACTGCGCCTGGGCGGGCGCCGGTTGCGTGCACGGCTTCGCCAACGCCGGTAGTGGGCCGCTGCGTTGGCTGGAGACCCAGGCACCGCAGCCGCCGCCGCGCCACTCGTACCGGTTCACCCGGGACTGGGAGTATCTGAGGGAGGCCCTGGAGTCATGAGGAGTGTCCTGGTCGTCGGCGGTACGTCGGGCATCGGCCGCGAATTCGCCCGGGTACGCGCCGAGTCGGGCGACGAGGTCGTGCTCACCGGCCGCGACGCCGACCGCGCCGCGACCGTCGCCAAGGAGATCGGCGCCCGCGGCCTCGCCCTCGACCTGTCCCGACCGCGGGCGATAGCGGGCGCGCTGGCGGACGTCGGCCGCGTCGACCACCTGGTCCTCGCGGGCGTCTCCCGCGACGAGAACCGCACCACCGACTACGACATAGACGCCGCCCTCGCCCTCGTCACCCTCAAACTCGTCGGCTACACCGAGGTCGTGCACGTGCTGCGGCCCCGCATGACCGACGACAGCGCCATCGTCGTCTTCGGCGGCCAGGCCAAGGAACGGCCCTATCCCGGGGCGACGACGGTCGCGACGGTCAACGCGGGCGTACGGGGCCTGGTGAACACCCTCGCCGTCGAGCTCGCCCCGGTCCGCGTCAACGCCGTGCACCCCGGCGTCGTGGGCGACAGCCCGTACTGGCAGGCCAAGCCGGCCGAAGTCCTGGCCGCTCTGCGCGCACGGACCCCGACGGGACGGCTCGCGACGGTGGCGGACGTGGTGGACGCCGTGGACTTCCTGCTGCGCAACAGGTCTGTGAACGCGGTGGAGTTGAGCGTGGACGGGGGATGGCTGCTTGGGTGATTGACGTTCAGTCAGGCCTTCACGCCGACGCCCCCGTACAGCGCCACCGGCTCCTCGCCGCCCCCACCGGCCTCCGGACGCCAGTCCACCACGCACACGATCCCCGGCTCGACCAGCTCAAGTCCCTTGAAGAACCCGGCCATCTCGGCCTGCGAGCGGGCCACCAGGGTCACCCCGCCCGCCGTGTACGCCTCGATGCTGCGACGCACGTTCTCCGGCTCGAAGTCGGCGGTCATCGCCGAGAGGACCAGGCAGCTGCCCGGCGCGAGCGCCTCGACGAGGGTGTCCACCAGGTCGTGGGCGCCGTCCTCGTCCGCGACGAAGTGCAGCAGGGCGATCAGCGAGAGCGCGACCGGCCGGTCGAAGTCGAGTATCCGTCCCGCCTGTTCGAGGATCGAGCGGGGTTCGCGGGCATCGGCCTGCACGTACTCCGTGACGCCCTCCGGGGTGCCTCGCAGCAGCGCGCCCGCGTGGGCGAGCACGATCGGGTCGTTGTCGACGTAGACGACCCGCGCGTCCGGCGCGACGCCCTGCGCGACCTGGTGGAGGTTGGGCTCGGTGGGGATGCCGGTGCCTATGTCGAGGAACTGGCGGATGCCCGACTCCTCGGCGAGCAGACGCGTGGCCCGCCGCATGAAGCCGCGGTTGGCGCGCGCGGCCCGCGCCGCGGCGGGCTCGATGGCCATGATCTGCCGGCCGAGCTGCTCGTCGACGGGGTAGTTGTCCTTGCCGCCGAGGAACCAGTCGTAGACGCGGGCCGGGTGCGGCCTGCTGGTGTCGATCCGCGGGACGCCCGGCCCGGTCGCGGTCACGTGCTGCTCCTCTGCTCGGTGCGCCCGATGTGACGCCCGAGCAGTCTGGCACGGTCACGCGGCCCGGCGGAGACTGTCTTCGGCCACCTCCTTGTCGAGCGCCGCCCGCACCAACGCGGCGGCCAGCACGGCCGGTTCGGTGTCCCCGGCCAGCTTCACCAGCCGGTCGGGGTCCTTCGGCAGCCCCAGCCGCGCGGCTCCGTCGAGCGCCTTGCCGTCCAGATAGGGGGCCACTTCCGGCCATACGCGCTGGGCCTCGCGCAGGAAGATGTCGGCACCGGCGGGTCCCATCCCCGGCACCTTCTGAAGCAGCCGGCGCAACGCGGAGACGTCCCCGTCCGCCTCCTTCCGCATCCGGCGCAGATCACCGCCCCACCGCTCGCTCAACAGCTCGGCTCCGTCGCCGAGTTGGGTGGCGGTGCGTTCGTCGTAACGCCGGTATCCGCCTCGGCCGAGCGCGTCCACCCGCGCCTGCCAGTCGGCCTGAGCCATCCGGCGCGGGTCCCGCAGCCCGGCCCGGTACAGCTCGCGGGCCGTGTCGACGGCGATGGACCCGCGGATGCGGGCACTGAGCAGCAGGGCGAGCACCAGCAGCCGGTACAGCGGCTGCGGGGTGTCCCTGAGCGTGATGCCCGCATCCTCGGCGAAGGTCCGCCCGTGCGCGCCGACGAGCTCCCGCACGACACGCCTGTCGTCGGTCACGGCTTGAGCGGGTCGTGGCCGACGGTCATCAGCCGGTGCCGGCGGCGCGTCTCCTCCGCCTCCGGCTCGTTCTCCACGTCCGTCTGAGCCGTCACCTCGTCCACCACCTCGTACATCACCTCGATGTCCTCGTCGGTGAGGTCGGTGCGGCGCTTCTGCAGGATCGCCAGGACGTGCTGCCCGGTCGGCGTGCCGGCGTGCTCCGGCAGCGGCTCCGTGGTCTCGTCGGCGTCGCTGACCCGCAGCCAGGCGGCCAGCTCCTGCGAGGTCATGTTCACCACGCGGTGGAAGTCCTCCCACAGCGCGTCGAGTTCGAGGGCGTCGGTCATTCGCGTCCCCTTCTGCGTGCGTAACGAGACTCCGTGCGTAACGGGCCTCGTGCGTAACGGGCTGGTGCTGTCGGTCAGTTCTCCCGCGGCCAGTTCTCCGCGTCGAACATCCACCGCTCCTTCTCCAGCTCGGCGGTGAGCGAGATCAGCAGGTCCTGGGTGACCGGATCCGGCTCGTCGGTCGCGGCGATCCGCTCCCGCAGCCGCCCGATCGCCGCCTCCAGCGCGTCCACCATCAGCTGGACGACCTCGGTGTCCCGCAGCCAGCCGTCCTTCGGGCCCGGCAGGGTGCAGTCGGCGGCCACGGTCTCGGGTCGGCCGTCCGGCGGCAGACCCAGCGCCGCGGAACGCTCCGCCACCGTGTCGGCGTATGTGCGTGCCGTGGCCACCACCTCGTCGAGCTGCAGATGGATCGAGCGGAAGCGCGGGCCCACGATGTTCCAGTGCGCCTGCTTGGCGATCAGCGACAGCCCGAGAAGATCCACGAGAGTGCTCTGCAGAGCCTCCCCGGCGACCTTGCGGGCCGGCTCGGGAAGCGTGCTCTTCACCACGGTCATGAGGTGCCTCTCCTTTCGTCCGTGCGGGCGCGGGTGCCCAGGGCGAAAGGAGGGCAAACGTGGTGGCCTGCCGGTTCGCGCCGCCGTCTCAGTCCCTGAGCCGGTCGTCCAGGAAGCGGACGAGGTGAGCGAAGACCTCCGCCTTGTTCGTCTCGTGGAAGACCTCGTGCCGGGCACCGGCGTAGATCCGCTCGGTGAGCCGGCGGCCCCTGAGCTGCTCGACGCCGACCCGGCTGCCGGCGAGCGGGACCAGCCGGTCGTCGTCCCCGTGCAGCCACAGCAGCGGCAGCGGCCCGATGTCACCGCCCTTGGCCACCGTCTCCAGGGTCCGCGCGAACGCCTCGACCGTCGGCCGCTTCATCGGCCCGTGCCAGACGAGTGGATCCGCCGCGTACGCCGCCCCGACCGCGGGATCCCGGGACAGCGAGGCCGGACTGATGGGCGTGTCCGGGATCTCGTCCAGCGCGAGCAGCCGCTCCGGCAGCTCCCAGGCCCCGATCACCGGCCCGGACAGCACCAGCGCGGCGAGCTCGTCGCCGTACCGCTGGGCGTACCGCGCGGAGATCAGGCCCCCCATGGAGTGACCGACGAGGACGACGGGCAGCCCCGGATGCGCGGACCGGGCCAGCTCGGCCACGGCACGCACATCGTCGACGACCTCCTCGAAGTCCTCGATCAGCACCCGCTCGCCGTCCGACTTCCCGTGCCCCATGTGATCGGGCCCGAAGACGACCGCGCCGTGCTCCACGAGGACGCCGGCGACCTCCTCGTACCGGCCGACGTGCTCGCCGTAACCGTGCACGACGAGAGCCACGTACCGGGGCTCCCGCGACGGCCACTCGCGCACGACGACCGCGCCGCGGCTCCCGTTCAGGACGTGCTCGCGGACGTCCGGCATCTGTCCTCCAAGTGCGTCGGCGGTCAACCGGATCCAAACAGCCCCGGCCACTGTCACCCAGTCTCACAAAGCGTCGTGCCGGTGAGGAGCCCTGCCGGGTGCCAACCAGCGAGACGGTACTTACACACCCGGTTGCCTGCACATAGCATCGGTCCCCGCATGAACACGATGACGCTCTGGCACATAACCGGCTGGGAATTCGCCGCCCTCGCCTTCGCGGCCCTCCTCGTCGGCTTCTCCAAGACCGCCGTGAGCGGGGCCAACACCGTGAGCCTCGCCGTCTTCGCGGCGGTCCTGCCCGCCCGCGCCTCCACCGGCGTCCTCCTGCCGGTCCTGATCGCCGGCGACATCCTCGCCGTCATCACCTACCGCCGCCACGCCCACTGGCCCACCCTGTGGCGGCTGTTCCCGGCCGTCGCGGCGGGCGTGGTCGTCGGCACCCTCTTCCTGGTGTGGGCGGACGACGCGGTCGTACGGACGTCGATCGGCGCGATCCTGCTGCTGATGGCGGGAGTGACGGTGTGGCGCCGGCGCAGGACGGACGCCGACGAGGAACCGGACTCGGTGACCACCCGCTCCGGCCGGATCAAGGCCCGCTCGTACGGCGTCCTCGGCGGCTTCACGACCATGGTGGCGAACGCCGGCGGCCCGGTGATGTCGATGTACCTGCTGTCCGCCGGCTTCCGCAAGCTCGGCTTCCTGGGCACCTCGGCCTTCTTCTTCCTGATCGTGAACGTGTCGAAGGTGCCGTTCAGCGCGGGCCTCGGCCTCATCGACGGCCGTTCCCTGCTCCTCGACGCCGCCCTCGCGGTCTTCGTCGTACCCGGCGCGCTGTTCGGCAAATGGGCCGTGAACCGGATCAACCAGCGTCTCTTCGAGCAGCTCGTGATCGCGGCGACGATCGTCGGCGGCCTCCAGCTGCTGCTCCGCTGAGACCGGCAGCCGGGAATGAACCGAGGGGACCCCGTGTTGAACCGGCTGTGATTGACATGCCCGGATCAGGATTCCGTGGCGTGGGCGAAGGGAGGACGCGATGGCACGCAGCAAGGCGCGCCCCGTCGTCACGCTGAGGTCGACGGCCGGAACCGGCGTCACCTACGTGACCCGCAAGAACCGTCAGAACCACCCCGACCGGCTGGTCCTGCGCAAGTACGACCCGGTGGCCGCGGCCCACGTCGAGTTCCGCGAGACCCGCTGAACATCGCCGTAACGCCCCGTCCCCGAGGAGGGAAACCCCGTGAAGCCCCGCATCCATCCCGAGACCCGGCTCGTCGTCTTCCGCGACCGGGCCGCGGACACCGCGTTCCTGACCCGCTCCACCGCCGACTCGTCGAAGACGATCGAGTGGGAGGACGGCCGCACATACCCCGTGATCGACGTCGAGATCTCCTCGGCGTCCCACCCCTTCTACACCGGCAACTCGCGGGTCGTGGACACCGCGGGCCGAGTGGAGCGCTTCGAGCGCCGCTACGGCCGCGCCGGTGCGCGTGACTAGGAGAGCAGAACCATGAAGGTGCGCAAGTCCTTGCGCTCACTGAAGGCCAGGCCCGGCGCCCAGGTGGTGCGCAGGCGCGGCGTGGTCTACGTGATCAACAAGAAGGACCCCCGCTTCAAGGCCCGCCAGGGCTGACGAAGGCACGGATGCAGGGCGGCCCCACTCATGGGGCCGCCCTTTCCTGTGCCCGCGTGCGTCAGGGCGCGATCCCGACCCCGTCGATCCTGCTCCACTCCTTCTCCCGCGCCGCCGTCATGGCCGGCCAGCGCAGCCCGCCCGGCCGCGGCCGGACCCGGGAGGCGTACGGGGAGGGGTGGAAGCCGGTGTCGTAGAAGCAGCCTGTGCCGTACGACCGGTCGAAGCCGGCGCACGACGCGGCGACCGAGCCCGGAGTCGGCCTCTTCCCGCTCCGCACCCAACTGTCCAGCGCGGCGATGGAGTTGGCGTACTCGGCGTCACTGAGCTCGCTGTGCTCGGTCTCCCGGGTGAACGTCTGCACCAAGTACCGCTCCCGGTGGGCCCCTTGAAGCGTCGCCCGGTAGGCGGCCTCGTGCTCCACGAACGCCGTCGGGTCGTCGATGGCGTGCAGCGTGAGCACGGGGATCGACACCTTGCCGGTGAGATCGCTGTCGTAGGACAGGTCGCGTACGGCGGTGGGGTCGGCGGTGAACCGCTCGACGCCCGCGTTGAGCGCGTCGTCGTCGTGCGAGCCCGTGTACCGGACTCCCTGGTTGGAGAAGGGATTTCGCCCGCCGAGCCGGTCGTGCACGATGTCGCGGAAGGTGAAGGTCGCGAACCGCAGATGCGACTCCAGGGTGCGTTCGGGGATGCCGGTGACGGCGAGGATGTCGTCGAGGTTGCGCTGCTGCGAGGCGGTCCGCTCCTGCGGCGGTGAGGCGTACCCGGTGCACTCCTGGAGCCGCGCCCGCAGCCCGGCGGCCGTCATCGTCGAGTCGGCCCGCAGCCCCTGCCACAGCGGGTACTGCGGCTCGGTGGGACGCGGATGGTTGCGGCAGTAGTACTGGTACACGACCCGCAGGTCGACGCGGTAGTCGTATCCCCGCGACCCGCCCGCGAGCACCCCGCTGGTGAGCAACGCGCCGTCGTACGGCCCGTGTTCGCGGCCGTACGTCTCCACGACCTTGGCGGCGACGTCCCCGCCCCACGACTGCCCGTGCACGTACGTCCGGCGCGGCTTGCCGAACTCCCCGACGAACAACCGGCGTACGTTCTCGGTGTCCTCGGCCGCCATCCGGGTGCCGTAGCCGCCGCGCCGGTAGGAGGACCCCGCCCAGGCGTACCCCTCGTCCACCATCACCGACCAGCGCGCCAGATCGTCGAGGCTGCGCTGCGGATCCGAACCGGCGCCGAGGTCGGGGCCGCCGTGGGCGTGCACGACGAGGGAGCCGTTCCAGGACTTCGGCACGGCGATGGCGTAGTAGGCGCCGTTGGCGTCCTTGCCGGTGTAGCAGGTGGCCTTCGCGGCGAGCTCCGCCGGGCAGTCGACGGCGGCCGGCGGCGGTTCGGCCGCCTGGGCCGGAGGGCCGCCGGTGAGCGCGGCGACCACCGCGGCCAGCGCGGCGATCACCCCCGTACGGCGGCTCGTTCTGCGGATCCGGCGGCTGGTTCTGCGGATCCGTGCACGCGTTCCCGACCTGTCCAAGACGCTGCTCCTCGTCCTCGTCGACGCTTCGTCGCGCCGTCGGCGGCGATGCTAGGAGCGGGCTGTGAGCCGGGACCATGCCCGTGATCGTTGTGTTCATACTGTTCGCTCGCGGCGGCGTGCCGCGGCCGGGTGTCGGCCTCGGCCGTCGTGCCGGGGCTCGGCGTCGGGGCCGTGTGTCGCACCTCGTAGGCTCCTCGTATGCCTCAGCACGTCCTGATCCTCGGCGGCACCACCGAGGCCCGTGAACTGGCCGCCGCCCTCGCGGCCCGCCCGGACGTGCGCGTCACCACCTCCCTCGCCGGGCGGGTGTCCCGGCCGGGCGCGCTGGCGGGCGAGGTCCGGGTCGGCGGCTTCGGCGGGGCGGACGGGCTGGCGGACTGGCTGCGCGCGGAACAGGTGGACGCCCTGGTCGACGCCACCCATCCCTTCGCCGAGGCGATCACGGCGAACGCGGCGCGGGCCGCCGCCGCAACCGGCGTGCCGGCGGTCGTACTGCGCCGCCCCGGCTGGCGGCCCGGCCCCGAGGACCGCTGGCACATGGTCGCGTCCCTGTCCGCCGCGGCCGACGCGCTGCCCCGCTTCGGCCCGCGCGTGTTCCTGACCACGGGCCGCATGGGCCTGTCGGCCTTCGCCCACCTCACGGACCGCCACTTCGTCGTACGTTCCGTTGAGCCCCCCGAGCCGCCGCTGCCCCCGCACACCGAAGTGCTGCTCGGGCGCGGCCCGTTCACGGTCGACGACGAGACGGCGCTGTTGCGCGAGTACCTGGTCGACGTCGTCGTGACGAAGGACAGCGGGGGAGCGGCCACGGCGGCCAAACTGACGGCCGCGCGCGGGCTGGGGGTGCCGGCCGTGGTCGTACGAAGGCCGTCGTTGCCGGAAGGCGCGCGGGTGGTGTCGGACGTGGCGGGGGCCCTGTGGTGGCTTGACCCGGGTCGTCCGTGACCGGCGTCGTCCGTGACGCTGGTCGTCCGTGACCGTGGTCGTCCGGGGAGAAACGCATGGACCTCTTGGCGGAGTGGGGATCACACATGAGCGGAAGCCCGACGCACGGGACAGGGGACGTGCGAGAGGCGTGGGGTCGGGTCACCGCGTGGCTGGAACGCAACGACCCTGAAACCCTTGCCGCCCTCGGGGGCCCGGGAAACCATGCGGCCATCAGGGAAGCCGAACTGCGCATGGGACTGGACCTGCCGGGGGAGCTGCGGCAATGGCTGCTGGTGAACGACATCGATGCCGGCAGGCGACCCGACGGTCAGGCCTGTCTGGTGGCGCTGGGGTGTGAGATGGACATCCCCGGCGGTCATCTCCTGCTCGGCCTGACGGACATCCAGCGGGTGTACCTCAGCCGGTTGGGCCTGGAGGAGGCGGAACCGTCCGCGGACCCCGCCCATCCGTTCTGGCGTCGTGAGTGGGTGCCCATTGCCGCGGAGCGCGACGGTCTCTACGGGACGTTTCTGGACACGCGCAACGGAACCATTGGATTCTGGGACGAGGCGTCCGGTCCCGAGGAGGGCGTGTACGCCTCGCTGTTCGCCTTCTTCCAGGAGACGGCGGACCGACTGGAAGGGGTGTCCTCGGGCGACTGGAGAGGCCCCGGCCGGCCCGCTGAACCCCGTGAACCCGCGCCCCGTCCGGAAGACGAGCCGATACGCCTCTGGGCACGCGCCAACGGCTATCCCGTGAACGATCGCGGGCGAATCCCCGCGCACATCCGCGAGGCCTACGAGATGTCACAGAGGTGAGGCCTGGTGGGCGCCGGCCAGTTCCGGCTGTCGGCGCTCCGGGAGACCGTTGCTCAGGTCCTCGACCAGCAGGCGCTTGGCGATCGTGTCCACCGCGGCGCGCAGATCGGTGCCCGAGGGACGGCCGATGTCCTGCCGCACCCGCTCCTCCAGCCATGTGCCCCAGGCCTTGCCGATGACGGCGGCCTCCCGCCTTCCCGCCTCTGTGTGGGAGAGCAGATAGCCGTCGCGGGTGAGATAGCCCTCCTCGACCATGCGGTCGAAGACCGGGAGCAGCACCTCCGGCGGCATGTGCCGACGTGCGGCGATCAGGCCGAGGCTGGCGTGCCCGACCATCCGCGTGAACAGCTCGACCTGCATCACGGCCCAGGCACCGGCGATGTCGAGACGGGTGTCGGACTCCGCGATGATCCGGCGCGCGGTGTCCAGGCCGGTACTGCCGATGATCTTCCCGACGGCCGCTTCGAGCAGCCGCTGCGAGTCGCCGCCGTGCGGGGAGGCGAAGCCCTCGCCCATGTCGGTGGAGCCCTTGCGGGCGCTGTCGCGCAACTCGACCTGCTTGAGGAAGAGGGAGACCACGAAGCTCACGGCCGCGACCGGCACCGTCCACAGGAAGACGGTCTGGATGGTGTCGGCATAGGCGTCGATGATCGGCGTGGCGGCCGCGGACGGCAGCCTGTGCAGCCCTTCCGGGCTGGTCGCCGCCTTGGCGATCACGGCTGGGGCCGCGGCGCCGGTCTTCGCGGCGGCGGCGATGCCGTCGGTGAGGTTCGGCTTCAGTGAGTTGGTGTAGATCGTGCCGAACACCGCGGTGCCGAACGAACTGCCCAGCGTACGGAAGAAGGTGACGCCGGAGGTCGCGGTGCCGAGGTCGGCGTAGTCGACGGTGTTCTGCACGGCGATCGTCAGCACCTGCATGCACAGGCCGATACCGGTACCCAGCACGAACATGTACAGCGACTCCAGCCAGGCCCCGGTGCCCGGCCCCATCAGCGACATCAGATACAGGCCGACGCCCATCACCAGGGAGCCGACGATCGGGAAGACCCGGTACTGGCCGGTCTTGCTGACCACGTTGCCGCTGAACACCGACGCGATGAGCAGCCCGATCACCATCGGCAGCGTCCGCACGCCGGAGATCGTGGCCGAGTCGCCGTCGACGTACTGGAGATAGCTCGGCAGATACGTCATCGCGCCGAGCATCGCGAAGCCGACGATGAAGCTGAGGATCGAGCAGACCGTGAACACCGGATTGCCGAACAGCCGCATCGGCAGCATCGGTTCGCGCGCCCGGGTCTCGGCCCAGCAGAACAGGCCCAGCGCGATCGCACCGCCGACGAACAGGCCGATGATGACGCCGGAACCCCACGCGTACTCGTTGCCGCCCCAACTCGTCGCCAGGATGAGCGCGCTTGCCCCGACCGCGACCAGCGCGATGCCCAGGTAGTCGATGACGGGCCGGGACGCCGACTTCACCACGGGGATGGTGCGGGCGGCCGCGATGACAACGACGATCGCGATCGGCACGTTGACGTAGAACGCCCAGCGCCAGGACAGGTGGTCGGTGAACAGCCCGCCGAGCAGCGGCCCGATGACCGTCGCCACGCCGAACACCGCGCCGATCGCGCCCTGGTACTTGCCGCGCTCCCGCAGCGGGATGACGTCGGCGATCAGCGCCATCGCCGTCACCATCAGCCCGCCCGCGCCGACGCCCTGCATCGCCCGCCAGGCGATCAGTAGCGACATGTTGGTGGCCAGGCCGCACAGGAACGAGCCGGTGATGAACACGATCGCCGACACCTGGAAGACCACCTTGCGGCCGAACAGGTCGCCGAACTTGCCGACCAGCACGGTCGAGACGGTCTCCGCGAGCAGGTACGACGTCACCACCCACGACATGTGCGCGGCGCCGCCCAGGTCCGACACGATCGTGGGCAGCGCGGTGCCCACGATCGTCTGATCCAGGGCCGCGAGCAGCATGCCCAGCATGATCGTCACGAAGACGACGTTGCGGCGCCGCGAGTCCAGCACGGGGGGCTGCGCGGCGACGGACGGCGCGGTGTCCTCGGTCACTGTCACGAGGTCACGATCACACCGGCTGCGGGGCGGTGCATGCGGGGCGGGCCGCTCGGGTGGCGGGCGCCGACGGCCGACTGACGGCCGACCGACGGCCGACCGACGGCTGGCCAGGGGCCGGCCAGGGGCTGCCGGGTTGGCTTACCGCTCCAGATCCTCGGGATGTCTGCGCAGCAGATACGTGTCCATGATCCAGCCCTTGCGCTCACGGGCCTCCGCCCGCAGCCGCTCGATCCGTGGGGCGGCCTCGGCGATCGGGCCGGAGGCGAGGATCTCGTCCGGGGTGCCTATGTAGGCGCCCCAGTAGATGTCGATGTCTTGGTCGGCGTACTGCCGGAAGGTCTGGTGCGCGTCCAGCATCACCACGACGTCGTCCACCCCCTCAGGGAACCCCTCCGCGAGCCGCCGCCCGGTGGTGATCTGCACGGGGCGGGCGACGCGGTTCAGCCCTGTCCGGTGCCGGGCGACGAGCGCGGAGACGCTGCTGATGCCGGGCACGACGACGTACTCGAACTCGACACCGCCACGCTCCCGGACCTCCTCGAGAA
Source organism: Streptomyces cylindrosporus (assembly GCF_022698165.1). Lineage (GTDB taxonomy): Bacteria > Actinomycetota > Actinomycetes > Streptomycetales > Streptomycetaceae > Streptomyces > Streptomyces cylindrosporus. Next base: position 46,888 of record NZ_JALDAY010000002.1, on the reverse strand, counting down.
TCCCGATCGTGCTGTCGTAGAGCGCCGGATCCCCCCACACGAGGAACGCGCCGCTCTCCCCGTCCCCCAACTCCTCTGCGATCAACCGCTCGTAGATCCCGGCCCGGGCACTGCGCCAGTCCCCGACGGCGGGGGAGTAGTCGGCCCCGCCCGCCTTCCGGTCCCGCTCCGGGTCGGTGGCCTCCACCACCCGGTACGGCTGCCCCTCCGGTATATGCGCGTCCAGCATGTCCCGGCGGAGCCGCGTGAGATCGCTCTTCACCTCGCCCTTCTCGAGGATGAAGAACACGTCCGTACTCCGCAACGCCTTGACCGCCTGCAACGTGAGCTGCTCGGGGTCGCCCGCACCGATACCGATGACATGAATCTTTCGCACCCCCCGAGTCTGCCGCACGCCACTGACAACGGGGACACCGCGTCGGGGCTGGTGGGGGGGCTTGGTCTTTCGCGATGGCGGCGGGGGGAGGGGGAGGACGTCGGGTGGTGTGGGGGAGGGGAGCGCGGAGCATGGGACGCACCGAGGGTCAGAGGGGGGCAAGCTCAAGGGGCGGCGGGGATCGGGAGCGGGGAACGGGGACCAGGGAGCGAGTGTGTCGTCGGCGGGATTGCGAGGGTGGGCGTGAGTGGGGTGAGTGGGCGACGTGCCGGGGGCGTCGAGGCGTGCCGCGCCGCCCCGAGATGTCGGCGCCGTGTCGGCGCCCCTACCGCCCTCCGCGACGCGACCCTGTCACGTCCCCGCCCCCCTGAGCCTGGGCGCCCGCGCCCCGGCATCCACAAGCCCGCAGTCCCCGCCCTCCCCGCCACCCCGCTCAACCTCGTCCGCCAGCGCCCGCGCCCACGCGACGACCCCGGGAAGATCCATCCCGTAAGGCGCGCGTTCCCCCGAATCCTCCACCCACCGCTCGACCGCCCCGGCCCCCCGCCGCAGCAACCGCGCACCCCCGGTCACATTCCCGCGGGCGGAGTGCGTGAGCCCCACCGCCAGCTGAGCCATCCCGCGCCACAGCTCCCGTTCCCGCTCCGGCCCCGACTTCCAGGCGTCCTCGAACACCTCGTGCGCATGGAAGGGTTTCCCGGCATCGAGCAGCTCCTGCGCCTCGGCCACGGTCTGCTCGGGCGCCCGTACGACCCCCTCGGGCTGCCGGGAGACCCCCTGCGCGCCGTAGGGCAACGGCCGCCCGAGCCCGTCCCGCGGCCGCGCGTTACGAGCCCGCCCCTCACTGTCCCGATCCCGCGCATCCCGCACGAGGCTCTGATCGCCCCCGTCCCGCACCCCGCGCGCCGGCCGGTCGCGGTCCCGATCCTGCACAGCGCGCGTCTCTTCCTCGCCCTCCCGGTCCCGTACATCACGCGTCTTGCCCTCGTTGCCGCGCTCCCAGGAGTCGCGCGTCTCGTCCCCGCCCTCCCCGTCCCGCACCCCGCGAGCCAGACCCTCATCGTTCCGCCCCGCGGCGGTGCCCGCGAGGCCCTCGCCCCGCCCCCGCGCGGCGCGCGCCCCGCCCCCCTCGTCCCGTCCCCGTGCACCCGGCGTTCGTCCTGACGATGTGCTGGCCATGCACCGATTGTCCCGCGCCCCGGCGCCCCGCTTTCGGCCGGGCCCCCGACGTGGGGTAAAGTGCTGTCCGCGCGATCACGCGGTTCACCGCGGGCAGCGCACCGGGACGTGGCGCAGCTTGGTAGCGCACTTGACTGGGGGTCAAGGGGTCGCAGGTTCAAATCCTGTCGTCCCGACGGTGCGAAGGGTCTTCGCAGGCGAGAGCCTGCGGGGCCCTTTCGCGTGGGCCACTCCCGAGCCGCCGAACCGCGTCACAGGGGTCCACCGAGCCCCAAACCGCGGCACACCTCAATCAGCCCACCTCAATCCGCGCGCTCAATCCAGGCACCCCAAGCCACGCGCCCCAATCCACAAGCGCCGAGCCCCAAGCCTGAGCACCCAGCCCGAGCCCGCAGGCCGCATGCCCGAGGCCTGCGTCCGAGCCCCGCGCCTCGTGCCCCGCGAAACCACCCTCCCGTCCCCGCGCCTCCTGCCCCGCGAGGCCACTCCCCCTCCTCGCCTCCGGCCCTGCGAGGCCACTCTCCCGTCCCCGCGCCTCCTGCCCCCGAGGCGACTCTCCCCTCCTCGCCTCCGGCCCTGCGAGGCCACTCTCCCGTCCCCGCGCCTCCTGCCCCCGAGGCGACTCTCCCCCTCCCCGCCTCCTCCCCCCGAGGCCACCGTCCCCCTCCCCCCGCCGCCCCCAATTCACCCGCGGCGGGCGAAGACGGCATCGGTCCGCCCGGTGATGTTCTGGGCGGGCGGGGTGTCGGCCCCGAAGGGAGCTTCGATCATGCGACGTTATCCCCCCATCGCGGACCACGGCCTCATCGGCGATCTCCAGACCGCCGCACTCGTCTCCTCGGACGGCACGGTCGACTGGTTCTGCGCACCGAGGTTCGACTCGCCGAGCGTGTTCGCCTCGCTCCTCGACCACGACCGCGGCGGTCACTTCACCGTCTCCGCCGACACCGAACGCCCCCCGGTCCAGCTCTACCTGCAGGACACCGCGATCCTGGTGACCCGATTCCTGGCCACCGAGGGCGTCGGCGAGGTCGTCGACTTCATGCCGGTCGAGCGGCCCGAGCAGGCGGCGGACCGGCACCGGCTCGTCAGGATCCTGCGGGTGACGCGCGGCCGCGTCCGCTTCACGCTCGCCTGCCGCCCCCGCTTCGACTACGGCCGCGCCACGCACCGCGTCGAGCAGACCGAGGACGCCCTCCACTTCGACGGCACCGGCGGCCACGCCGTACTGCAGACGAACGGTCCCGTCCGGTGGACCCGGGACGGAGATGACGTGACCGGCGAAGTGGTGCTGAAACAGGGGGAGTTCGCCGCCGTCGTACTGACCGTGGGAGCCGAGCGCATCGGGCCGCTGCCCTCGCGCACCCAGGCCGACGTGATGGCGCTGTACGAGCGCACCCGCGACTACTGGCACGCGTGGAGCCGCCGCAGCCGCTACCGCGGGCGCCGGCAGGACATGGTCAACAGGGCGGCCATCACCCTGAAACTGCTCACCTACGCCCCCACCGGCGCACCGGTCGCCGCGCCCACCATGGGACTGCCCGAGCAGATCGGCGGCGGCCGCAACTGGGACTACCGCTACACCTGGGTGCGCGACGGCTCGATGTCGGTGGGCGCGCTGCTGGGGATCGGCCACGTCGAGGAGGCGTACGCCTTCCGCACCTGGCTCGGTGACCGGATCCGGGCCGGGCGGACCGTCAGCGGCGACCCCCTGCAGATCATGTACCGCGTCGACGGCGACCCGGAGCTGTCCGAGGAGGTCCTCGACCACCTGGAGGGCTACCAGGGCTCCGCCCCCGTGCGGGTGGGCAACGGGGCCGCCGGCCAGCTCCAGCTCGACATCTACGGCGAGGCGGCGCTCGCGCTGTCCGAGGCCGTGCGGGACGCCGGCGAGGTGCCGCCGTACGACGGCTGGCAGGCGCTGAGCGGGGTGCTGGACTGGCTGGTGAAGGCGTGGGACCGGCCCGACGAGGGGATCTGGGAGACCCGCGGCGGCCAGAAGGACTTCACCTACAGCAGGCTGATGTGCTGGGCCGCCTTCGACCGGGGCATCCGCATGGCCCGCGACTTCGCCCGCCCCGGCAACATCGTCGAGTGGAGCGCGGCCCGAGACGACATCCTGCGCCAGGTGATGGAGCGCGGCTGGAGCACCAGCCGCCAGGCCTTCGTCCAGCACTACCAGGACACCACCCTCGACGCCGCCCTCCTCCTCATGCCCTCCGTCGGCTTCATCGCACCGACCGACCCGCGCTGGCTGTCCACCCTGGAGGCGATGGAGCAGGAACTCGTTTCCGACAGCCTCGTCCACCGCTACGATCCCCAGGCCTCCCCGGACGGCCTGCGCGGCAGCGAGGGCACCTTCTCGCTGTGCAGTTTCCTGTACGTCGACGCGCTCGCGCGGGCGGGCAGGCTGGGGCCGGCCCGGTACGCGTTCGACAAGATGCTCACGTACGCCAACCACGTCGGCCTCTTCGCCGAGGAGATCGGCCCCACGGGAGAGCAGCTCGGCAACTTCCCGCAGGCCTTCACGCACCTGGCGCTGATCACGGCCGCGCTCTCCCTCGACCACGCGATGGACCAGGTCGCTTGAGTACCGGACAGGCTCGCTGCGACCCGGCCACCACCGGGTCGCACCGCGCCGAACACAGGGCGCACGCCGACTACACCGGCGGTGTCTACGGCTCGATGCTCGCCGCCTCCGTGGTCGTGGGCGCGGGCGCCGTGGAGTCGTTCCCGCGCCTTCGGCTGGTGCTGCTGCTGTTGTGCACCGGGCTGGCGTTCTGGCTGGGTCATGTGCACGCCCAGCTGTTCGGGGCGCGGATGGCCCAGCGCAGCCTGGACCGGAAGGCGGTGCTGGAGGTGTGCCGGGACGAGTGGCCGATCGTCAAGGCGGCCGTTCCGCCGGCCGCCGCTGTGGCGGTGAGCCCCCTGCTCGGCCTCGAACTGCAGGGCGCCCTCTGGCTGGCCCTCTCCGTCGCGGTGGCGGGGCAGGTCGGCTGGTCGGCGGCCGCGGCCCGCAGCGCCGGTGCCTCCTGGCGCCTGGTGACGGTCACCGCCTCGGTGAACCTGCTGCTGGGCCTGCTGATCATCGTACTGAAGATCTTCCTGACGCATTGACCGACTGCGCGCCCACGCACCGACGCGTACGCACCGAGGAGGAGTCATGGGTGAGGAGAGAAGTCATGACGGCGTCACATCGTCCTGAAGCCCGTACCGGACCGGAACCGTTGCCCGATCCGTCGCCCCCCGCAGCCCCCGCGGGTGACCCGTCCGAGGTCCTGGCCGGCCTCGGCGGGTCGTGGCTCTGGCTCCTGGGCTCCGCGCTCGCCACGCTCGTACCAGGTGTCCTGGTGCTGGTCTGGCCGGACGAGACCCTGCACGTGCTGGCCGTCCTCATCGGCCTCTACCTGCTGGTGATCGGCGCCTTCCGTTTCGTGGCGTCCTTCGCCCGCGAGGACCACGGCGAACGCCTCACCGGCCTGCTGGTGTCGATGCTGTACGTCCTCGCCGGCGTCCTGTGTCTGCGCAACCCGCTGCAGACCATCGCCACGCTCTCCCTGATCGTCGGGATCGTGTGGCTGGCGTCCGGCATCCTCACGCTCTACACGGCCATCGCCGCCAAGGGCCTGCCGCACCGCGGCTTCCTCTTCGGGGTGGCCGTGCTCGCGATCGTCGCGGGCGTGGTGGTCCTGGCGATGCCCGCCGAGTCGGCCCGCGCCCTGACCCGCTTGGTCGGACTGTGGCTCGTGCTGCTCGGGCTGGCCGAACTGGTGCTGGCCCTCGCCTGGCGGGCCAGGCTCACCCGCTCCGAGTGAGGCCGAGGGCGCCTTGGCGTGGGCACGGTGATGACGGCAGGAACCGGTGCCGCGTGTGCGGCCTGGACGAGGAGAGGCTGTGAGTGCGCCGATGTACCTCGCTTACGACTATCCGCTGTTGAACGTCTTCTGGACCATGCTCTGGTTCTTCCTGTGGATCATGTGGTTCATCCTGCTCTTCCGGATCGTCGTGGACGTCTTCCGCGACGACGCCATGAGCGGCTGGGCCAAGGCCGGCTGGCTGGTCTTCGTCCTCCTCCTGCCCTTCCTGGGCGTCTTCGTCTACGTCATCGCGCGCGGCAAGAACATGGGCCGCCGGGAGGCGGCGCAGGCGCGCGGGCAGCAGCAGGCCTTCGACGACTACATCCGCCGCACCGCCCAGAGCACGGAGCCCCGCCACAGCAGCGCCGACGAACTGGCGAAACTCTCCGAGATGCGCACCCGCGGCGACATCACGGACGACGAGTTCCGCAGGGCGAAGGACCTGGTCCTGACGGACTACGGGCCGGTGGGACCGGGGCAGCGCCCGACCGCGACGGCCGGGTCGACGACGGGGGCGGCCCGGCAGTGAGGCCTACCGCGCCGTGAAGCGGTCGAGCAGGGCGTCGAGACCGGCGGCCAGCTCCGCGGGGCCGCCGTGCTCGGCGAGCGCCGGGGCCGCCTCGCGGAGCCTCGGCAGCTCCTGCACCGGCATGCGGTGCAGCCCCAGCCGGAACGCGGGATCGGTCTCCTCGGGGTTGTCCACCATGGCGCGCAGCTCCACGAAGACGTAGCCCAGAACCCAGCTGGTGCAGGCCCGGAAGACCGCGACGGCCTGCTCCTCCTCGAATCCGGCCGCTTCGAGCAGGCCCAGGATCCGTTCGTGGTCGCGGAGAACGGCCAACGGCCGCCGGGCCATCGGCACCGCCAGCATCCGGGTCGCCAGCAGCGGCACCGCCTGGGGGTGCGCCAGGGCCACCTGATAGGTGGCCTCGGCGATCCGGTGCAGCTCGGCGCGCCACGCGGGGCCTCGGCGACGGCGGCCCGACCCGGCGTCACCGGGGCCGGCCGCCAGACGCTCCTCCAGCTCGGTGTAGAGGGCCTCGACCAGGCCGTCCAGCAGTCCGTCCTTGCCGTCCGCGTACCGGTACAGCGCCATGGCCTCCACGCCCAGCTCGGCACCCACCTTGCGCATGCTCAGCGCCGAGAGGCCCTCGCGGTCGACCAGCTCCAGAGCCGTGGCCAGCACCCGCTCCCGGCTCAGCCGGCCGTACCGCCCCTGGTCCCCGGCCCGCCTGCCGGGCGCCGGTTTCTTTTCCTTCGCCATGCCATGCCCCTCGGGGATGCGATGCCCGTATACGAAGTAAACATGCATGGTAAGCGTAGCGTGACGAAGCATCCGAGGTGTGCTCCCAAACGGCCATATACCTTGATAATTGGTACAATTGACGGAATAGAAGCGAGCTGGGAGCACGTCGTGAGCCCAGAACAGGAAGAACTCGTCACGGTCGTCGGTGCCGGGCCGTACGGCCTGGCCGCGGCTGCTCACCTCAAGTCCCGCAAGGTCCCGCTGCGTGTCTTCGGCGAGCCGATGGACGGCTGGCGATCACATATGCCGGAGGGCATGTACCTCAAGTCGTCCCCCTTCTCGTCCTCCATCTCCGCGCCGGAACCAGGGTGGGGGCTCGCGGACTTCTGCGTCTCGGAGGGACGGCCACCCAGAGGCGAGCGGGCCCCGGTGCCCATTGCCGAGTTCATCCGGTACGGGCTCTGGTTCCAGCAGCACTGCGTACCCGAGCTCGAACGGGTGGCGGTGCGCCGTATCGAGAAGGCTCCCGGCGGAGGATTCCGGGTGGTCCTGGACTCCGGTGAGGAGTTCGGCAGCCGCGCGGTCGTGGTGGCCACGGGCATCGTCGAGTTCGCCCATGTGCCGCCCGTCCTCGCGCGTCTGCGGGAGGGCGGACTCGTGTCCCATACGGCGGACCATGTGGATCTGTCGCGGTTCGAGGGACAGGACGTGGTGGTGGTCGGGGCCGGGCAGTCGGCGCTGGAGAGCGCCGCGCTGCTGCACGAGGCCGGTGCGCTGCCGACTGTCGTCGCGCGTGCCGGCTCGGTGGTCTTCGGCTCGCCACCGCCCGTGGACCGGCCGGTCGAGCGTTCGCTGCGGGAACGGCTGATGTACCCGAACTCCCTTCTGGGAGACGGCTGGCCGCTCGTGGCCTGCAGCAGGGGTCCGGCCCTCTACCGCCACCTTCCCGGTCCCGTCCGGGCCCACTTCCTGCGTACCGTCCTCGGTCCCTACGGGGCCTGGTGGCTACGGGACCGGGTCGACGGACGGTTCTCCGTGCGGCGCGGCTGCCGCATCCGCTCGGCGGTACCCGAGGCGGGCGGCGGTGTGCGGCTTCAACTGGAGGGCCCGGCGGGTGACGCCCTGACGCTGCGGGCCGACCATGTGATCGCCGGTACCGGCTACCGGGTGGACCTCGACCGGCTGGAGCTGCTGAGTCCCGGGCTGCGGCGTGAGGTGGCCAGGACCGCCGGTGCCCCTCGGCTCTCGGCGGACTTCGAGGCCTCGGTCCCCGGTCTGTACTTCACCGGGCTGGCCGCCGCCCCGACGTTCGGCCCCCTGCTGCGGTTCGTCTCCGGAGCCGGGTTCGCCGCCCGGCGCATCAGCGCGGCGGTGAGCGAAAGGGGCGGCGGAGCGGGCGTCCTCACGCGGGTTGCCGGGGGCGCAGCGGCCTGGTGACCCGCCGCGCGACCGTGCCGCCGAAGCGCACCGACTCGGCGACCGCCGGCCAGGGGTCGTCCCAGCTCAGCCAGGCCCGCTCGGTTCCGCGCCGGGGCAGCACCGCCGATGGGAGCCGGCGCTCCTGCCAGGCGCCGATGGCGGCGGACAGCACGTCCAGCTGGCCCACGACGAACATCCGGCCGTACGACTGATGCGCGTGGGGGATCCGGCAGCCGGTCAGGTCCAGGTACATCGCCCGGACCACGTCCACGCCGTGCGCGTCCTCGAAGAGCCGGAACTGCGCACCGACGCGTGGATTGAAGTCGACGAGCTTGTACCGGCCGTCCCGCCGGTCGTAGCGCCAGTCGAGATCGGCCACGCCGCTGTACCCGATTCGCCGGCACAGGTCCGCGGCCAGCCGGGCGAGAGGCGGGTTGGCCCAGGCCCAGGCCCTGGTGGTGGCCCCGCTGCGCACCGGCCAGGAGCGGACCTTGTACCCGGTGAACACGGCCTCGGGCGTGCCGTGCGCCCCGCAGTAGAGGTGGGTGATCCAGTCCTCGGCCTCGGACGGCGGAATGTACTCCTGCATCAGGACCGACGGCGCCTCGCAGGATCCGATCAGGGTTAGCAGTTCGTCCTCGTCGTGGACCACGGTGGTGTGTCCCACCACGGGGGAGCGCACCCTGGTGTAGGCCTCCAGGTTCTTCAGCACCACGGGATAGCGCAACTCGCGGGCGAAGGCGACCAGTTGTGCCCGGTCGGCGGGAGCGTGGGCACGCGGTGTCGGCACGCCGTGCTCGATGCAGATCCGGCGCATGCCCTCCTTGCTCGCCAGCCTGCGGGGCAGGCCGGGCGGCACCGGAGGCAGCAGGAACCACTCCGCGAGGCGTTCGGCATGCTCGGCCAGCAGTACGGCCGACTCGTCGTCGGTCGGCACGGCGACGGCCCTGCGTCCGATCTCGCGGCCGATGCCGGCCAGTGTCGAGGCGAGGGCCTCCGGGTCCTCCAGGCCCGTCGTCGGCACGACGAACCGGCCGGTGAGATGACGGGAGACGGCACAGGGGGTGAACCGGTCCTCGACCAGGGCGTAGACGGGGACGCCGGCCCTGCCCAGGCTCCGCAACGCCCCGAGACAGCCGTGGTTCTGCGGGGAGCGGCCCACTTTCACCAGCAGGGCGGGCACATCGTGATCCATGGCGGCCTCGGTCCGTTCGTCAGTAGGCACCGGTCCCGCGGACCACCGCCCCGGGGGTACGCGCCAGGATCCGCAGGTCGAGTGCGGTCGACCAGTTCTCCACATAGCTCGTGTCGAGCCGCATCCGCTCGTCCGGCGGGAGGTCGGAGCGGCCGCTCACCTGCCACAACCCGCTCAGCCCCGGTTTCACCAGCATCCGGTGTCGTCGGAACTCCTCCGGCAGGCCGACCACCTCGTCGGGTGGCAGCGGGCGCGGTCCGACGAGCGACATCCGGCCCGCCACCACGTTCAGCAGCTGCGGGAGTTCGTCCAGCGACCAGTGGCGCAGAAAGGCGCCGACCCGGGTGATCCTCGGATCGTCGGTGATCTTGAAGAACGCTCCGTCGCCGTACTGGTTGAGTCCGGCGAGTCCGGCCTTGCGCTGCTCGGCGTCCCGGCACATCGTGCGGAACTTCAGCAGGGTGAACTCCCGGCCGTGCAGTCCCACCCGGCTGTGCCTGAACAGTGCCGGACCCGGGCTGTCGAGCCGTACGACCAGGGCGATGAGCAGCAGCAGCGGTGACAGGAGGAGCAGGCCGACTGCGGCGAGTAGACGGTCCGTCAGTTCCTTGGGGATGCGGGGGAGCCGGGAGAGCGTGGGTCCGTGCAGTGCCATCAGGGGGAGCCCGGCGACCGGTGTCACGGCCAGCCGGGCCGCCGCCACGTCCGCCAGCACCGGCGCGAGCAGGAGCTCGACGCCCTCGCCCTGGAGCTCCCAGGACAGCCTCCGCAGCAGGTCGGCGTCCAGCCAGGGCCCGGGCAGCACCACGACAGCGTCGCAGCCGGTGCGCCGTACCGCTTCGAGGGTGTCCTCCGCTCCACAGGCGCCGACGGCTTCGAGCTCACAGGTGCCTCCGTCTCGCAGCAGGGCCGTGAACACGGCCACGGCGCCGTCAGGTCCGACCACTAGGGCACGCTCCAGACGCAGGCCGCGGCGCCACCCCGCCCGGATCCTCGACTGCCGCAGCCCGCGCAGCACCAGAGCGACCGTCACCGCGATGGGCAGCGCGAACAGCGTGTCGTGCAGCAGTTCGGCTCCGGGCGAGAACCACCACGCCACGCTCGCGGCCACGGCGACGAGCCCGGCGGCACTGAGCACGCGATGAAACTCGTCCGTCCCGGCCCGCAGACAGTGCTGCTCGTACGCCCGCTGTGTCGCCAGGGACAGCAGCCAAGCGGCGGGAAGGACGGCGGGCACCGGCCACCGGTCGAAGAGCACGAGGACGGCAAGGGATGCCGTGAGGGCGGCAAGCGCGTCCATGGCCAGGAACGGGACCACCGGCACATGGCAGCCGCTGCTTCGACGCGGTGTGCCGTCGAGGCCTCGCTGCGCTCGCGGCGTGTCTTCTCGGGTCGTGCTCAGCGTCGCCATCTGGAAGCACCCCTTGGAACCGAGTGGCCAGACCTGTACGTATACGACGTAAATATACACTCTTGACCGGTCGAGAGCGCGAGGGTGACGATGTACGTATACGCATTAGATGTGCGAAATCGACGCCTGGGAGGTCGTGACATGCGCGGCCGTACCGTCCTGCACATCGCGCAGTCGAGCGAGGGTGGCGTCGCCACCGTGGTCGCCGACCTGGCCGGCGGGCAGCGGGCCAGGGGTGACCGCGTGGTCGTCGCCTGTGTCCCGGGCAGCCGGCTGGCCGCGTCGGCCGCCCGGGCCGGGGTCGAGGTCGTCCCGTGGCGAGCCGTGAGCGCGCCCGGGCGCTCGACCCCGGCCGAAGTGGCAGGAGTACGGCGGATCGTCGCCGCGGTCCGTCCCGACCTCGTGCACCTGCACAGCTCAAAGGCGGGTCTGGCGGGTCGGCTCGCGCTGCGGGGGCGTCTTCCGACGGTGTTCCAGCCCCATGCCTGGTCCTTCTTCGCCGCCGAACGCGGCAGCCCGCTGCACTGGGCCTCGGTGCGCTGGGAGCGGGCCGGGTCCCGGTGGGCGCACCGGCTGGTGTGCGTCAGCGAGGCCGAGCGCGCGGACGGCGAGGCCGTGGGAGTCCGGGCCCGCTACACGGTCGTACCCAACGGCGTGGATCTCGCGCACTTCGGCGCCGCCCGGGACGCCGAGCGGCATGCGGCGCGGGCCGGGCTCGGCGTGGACGAGTCGACGCCGCTCGCGGTGTGCGTCGGCCGGCTGCACCGCCAGAAGGGCCAGGATCTGCTGCTGACCGCCTGGCCGGACATCGAGCGACGGGTGCCAGGGGCCCGGCTCGCCCTGGTCGGGGACGGACCCGCCCGCGCGCCGCTGGAGCAACGGGCGCCCGCCACGGTCCGCTTCGCCGGCGATGTCGCCGACCCGCGGGACTGGTACCTCGCGGCCGATCTGGTGGTGCTGCCGTCGCGGTGGGAGGGGATGGCACTCGCTCCGCTGGAGGCCATGGCGTGCTCCTGCCCGGTGATCGTGAGCGACGTACCGGGAGCCAGGGAGTCCCTCCCGCCCGGGTACGCCCCGACCGGCCTGGTGCCGCCCGGGGACACGAGGGCGCTGGCCGACGCCGTCGCGGCGCTGCTGGCCGACCGCGAGGGCTGCCGGTCACTGGGCAAGCTGGCGCGGGCTCATGTCTGCGAACAGCACGGCGTGCAGCGGGTGGTGGAGCGGATGGACGCCGTCTATGAGGCGGCTCACCGGGATTGGCGTCGCGGTCGTTCACGGCCGGGGCGCGCGGCCGATCATTGAGTGCAGGGTCGAGCGCAGCGCTGGGGCGCGGCCGGACAGTCGGCGCAGCGCGGGGTAGGCCCGCCAGGTCTTCATCCGGAAGGTCGTATCGGTGTCGATGGACGTGATGTCGACACGGGGGACGGCGAACCGCCCCGCTCCCTCGTGCACGCTGAAGGCCAGCTCGAAGCCCGCCTCGGCCACGGCCCGGCGCGCCGCGAGGTCGTGGTCCCCGTACGGGTAGGCGTACGCGCGGGGCTTGCGGCCCGTGAGCTCGGCCAGCGTCCGGGCGGCGTCCGTGACATTGCGGGCCAGCGTCCCGGGATCGGCACCGGACAGATGGCTGTGGTCCCACCCGTGGCACTCGACGTCCAGGCCCGCCGCGGCCAGCTCCCGCACACCGTCGACGTCCACCAGTGCCTCGTCGGGCATCTCGGGCATCCACTCCGACCTGCCGCCGAGCAGGCCGGTGAGCACGAACACCGTGGCGGGCACGCCCAACTCCCGCAGTACGGGCAGCCCTTCGTCGAGGAAGGCCTGGTAACCGTCGTCGAAGGTGAGCAGCACGCTTCGCCGCGGAGTGTCATTTCGGAGGTAGGCGTCGAGCGTGAGCGGTGTCCAGCCGCGGTCGAGCAGGGCGGAGAGCTGTCTGCGGAGGGTGTCGGGCGGGACGAAGAGGTTGTGCGGGTCGTGTGCCGCCGTACGGGTGCCGACCGCGTGATACATCAAGACCCGTGTCTCTCCCATCAGTCCTCCCCGGCGGCCCGGCGGGCGGCATAGCGGACACCCACGGTGACCCAGGCGGCGATCAAGACGGCGGCGGCGATCGCGATGGTCAGCAGCAGCGGGCGGGAAGGCTTGCGGTCCGCGGCGTCCGGATCGGCGGGAGCGGTCACCTCCCCCGTGATCAGCCGGTCGTGGTCGGTGGCCGTGGCGACCGCGGAGGCGATCGAGTTGGCGGCGTTGGCGGCCTGATCGGCGTTCCTGCCCGTCACCGTGATGTCCACGTTGGCCGTCTCCTGCTGCACCGCCACCGACAGATCGTCCCGGAGCTCCGACGTCGTCATGTCGCTCCGGCGGGCCGCCAGTTCCAGATTCGCCGTCGAGCCGGCCACGACGGCGTACTTGGTGGCCGCCAGCCGGACGATGTCGGCGCTGACGTTGGGCAGCGAGCGCGGTGCGAGGGACACCGTGCTGGTGGCCGCGTAGCGGGTCGGCTGTTCTGCGATCACGATCAATCCGGCGCCGAGCACGACCAGTCCCGCCAGCAGCCCGGCCAGGATCGCGCGGGTCGTCGGACGGACGGCCCGATGGGTTCTCCCGCCCTGATCGTCGCTCTGCGGCCGGGACGGGGAGCCGGGCGTCGCCGACGCTGTCAGTCTCTTCATTTCGGCCACCTTCGGATCGTCGCCGCTCGGCATCGCCGACCGGGTCCGGGCACACGCCGCGAGCAGGCCGATGACCAGCCACGTCATCGCTCCCAGCACGGGGTTGCGGAGGGGATAGTCGACAACTCCCTCGGCGACCACGGCGGTCAGCGCGGCGGCGGCCGCCGCCGACACGCCGGCCTCCACCGGGTACGCCGGGGGAGAAGCGGTCGCACGGGGACCGCGCGGGAAGTGCGTGGGCGCGGGACGGTTGCGCAGGGCTTCCCGCACGCCGAAACCGATCGCGACGACCAAGGCCGCCACCCCCAGGACGCCCTGCTCCGCGCCCACGGTGAGGTACAGCACGTGCGCATGCACGACCTGTCGTACGTCGGTGAACTGGGCCAACCCCTGTGCTGCCGCTGTCGGAAAGGCGGCGGGGCCACTGCCGAGCACCGGGCTCTGGGCCATCTGCCGCAGCGCACCGGCCCATGCCGCGGGCCGCTCGTCGAAGGGACTGCGTTCGCCGGTGAAGATGGTGGCGAAGCGGTCGACGAAGACAGAGGAGCCCGATGTCGCCGGCTCGGCCACCAGCAGGGCCAGGACGACCACGCCCACCGTCAGAAAACAGATCAGCAGCGGCCGACGGGCCCCGCGAAGCAACGCCACCAGGACGACCAGACCGGCGAATGCGCCGATCCAGCCTCCTCGGGAGAGGCTGAGCACCAGAGCCGTCAGCGCCAGAACCGAAGCGGTCCCGCACAGCACGACCAGTGCCCTGTACCCCCGGCGCAGGGCGACAACGGCCATGGCAAGGCTGAAGCACAGCATCATGGCGGTACACAGCCCGAGTTCGTTGGGCTGGGCGAAGATTCCCGTCGGCCGGTTCCCGACGATCGTCGAGTCGAATCGGGCTTGCAGATTCGGAAGGTCGACGAGCACGCTGCCGCACAGCACCGCCCCGCCGACGACCACCGCCATCGCCGACACGAGAAGGTCGCCGCGCCGGGCCGTCGCCGCCACGACGGCCGCCGCGAGGGCCAGTCCGGCCACGTAGTTCATGGTCTGCAACAGTGAGATGCGCGGGGCGACGCTCGTGAGCGTGGACAGCAGCGCCGATACGACCAGCAGTGCCGACGCCGCGAGCACCGGCGACCGTCCGAGGCTTCGGCCCCGACCCCCGATGCGCGCCGCGAGCACCACCAGGGCCGCCCACACGGCCAGCACCTGTGCGGCGTTCGTCGACAGGGGCAACCCGATGCTCCCGGCCGGAAGCAGCACGGCGAAGGCGGCCACGGCCAGCACCGGTCGGCGCAGGGCGGCGACCGTGAACAGAATCATCAGCGGCACCAGGACGAGGACACCGAGACCGAGCGGAGCACTTCGCCCGGAGACCCAGACAGCCGCCGAGGCGAGCACGACGCCGCAGCCGACGACCGGCGGAAAGCTTCGTTCGAGTGCCCTCGTCGCTGTCATCGGACCGGGCCCCGTCGCGCGTCGTCCACCGCCTGCCGGGCTGTTCGGACACGCCCGGCCAGCCCTCGAGCGAAACCCGCCGCCCGCGCGGCCGAGAGGCCGCCGACGACCGGCGGAACGAGCGGTAGAGCGCCCCAGTTCCCGCGCCGGACAGCCCTGCTGACCGGTGCCGCGAGCCAGACACCGACCACCCCGGCTGCCGCCGGCCGCAGTCGAGGACGCCTCAGCGCCGCCCCCAGGACGCCCCCGTACACGGCCGCCCGGACCATGGCACCGGCCAACTGGCCGCCATCAGCCTGGAGTCCGAGCTCCTCACCCAGCCGCAACGCCGTTTGCACGGCCACGGGCAGCGGCGCCGGCTGCTCGCGGCCGACCTCGGCCGAGCCCACGACGGCCACCCGGTGGCCCGCCCGCGCCGCCGCTCGCCCGAACAGCACACCCATGCCCGGCACGTTCTGCTCACGGAAACCGCCGACGTCCTGCCAAGCCCGGAACGTGAAGGCCGACGAACCCCCGGCGGGGCCGGTCGCGCCGAACCCGCCGCCGAAGAGCACGCGGCGCGTGAGCGACCAGGGTCCCGGAGGGCGCCGAACCTCCTCCGGCAGGGGATACACCGTGGCCATGGCTTGGGCGAGGGGCCCATGGCCGGTCACCCGGCAGACACCGACCAGCAGTTCGGCCGGCTCCGGCTCCGAGGCCGCCGCCCGCATCCGGTCCAGCCAGTCCGGCGCGGGCACGCATTCGGCGTCGGCACAGAGGATCAGGGTGTTGGCCGCTGCCCGGACACCCGTGTCGTACCCGGCCCCAGGGCTCGTGCCGGGACACGGCACCAGCCGGACCCGAGCATCCCGGGAGGCCCAGGCGGCCACCCGCTGAGCCGTGCGGTCGACGGAGCCACGATCCACCACCACGATCTCGTCGCCGTCGACGGTGAGTTGGAGCAGAATCCGCTCCAGGAGCCCGTCGATCCTCGGACCCTCGTCCAGCACCGTGACCACCACCGACACCGGTGTCGTTCCCGTCAGTCCGGCACCCGTCAGTCCCGCGGCCCGGGACAGCGTCTGCGCCAGCAGGGCCGCGCACCGGGCCGGACCGGGATTGTCCGCCGTCCGGCGTCGCCCCGCACGCCCCATGGCCGCCCGGGTGTCCGCGTCCGAGAGCCGGAACAGGGCGTCGGCGACTCTGGCGGGCTCGGCGGGGGGCACCGCGATCCCACCAGGAGGCGCCGCGGACGGACCGGCCACCCGGTCGGCCACGGAGCCGGGCCCGGTGGTGATCACCGGCACGCCGTTGAGCATGGCCTCGATGGCGGTTCCGCCGAACGCCTCCTGGCCGGGACCCGTTCCGTCGGGCTTGGTCAGAACGGCGACGGAGTCGGCCGCGGGGATGATCCGCCACGCGTCCTGCACCCAGCCGGCGAAGTCCACTCGGTCCGCCACGCCCAGCTTCCCGGCCAGGGCGGTGAGCCGTTCGCGTTCACCCGGATCGCTCGGGTCCGCAGGGCCCACCACGGCCAGCCGCCACCGCGCGCCACCGGGAAGGGCGAGGGCCGCGATCGCGTCGTCCACGCCCTTGTACGAGACCAGCCGGCTGATGGTGAGCAGCAGCCGCTCGTCGCCGTCGAGCCGAGCGCCGCGCCGGGACAGCTCCGCGCGGGCGGCCGTGCGCGGCAGCGCGCTTCCGCTCGGCGCGGGCACCGGCACCAGCGCCGCTCGGGGGTGGTGGGAGGCGGCGATCAGTCCCGGCTCGGTGCCGATGCAGGCGTCGGTGACGGTCGCCAGGACCCGGGTGAGGAAGCCGTCGTAGGAGTGGTCGTGCTTGGCCCAGACACAGGGAACTCCGGTGAGCCGGGCGGCGGGGGCGGCCACCGTGGCGGCCTTGACGCCATTGGCGAGGATCACGTCGGGTGCGTCCGCGCGCAGCCGGCGTGCCAGCCAGGAGGCGGTGCCTGCGAGAGCGCGGACGGATCGACCGGTGGGGCGCAGGACATACGGAATGCCGCGGCCGGCGAATTCGTCGCGCAGTGGCCCGTCGGCCAGCATCACGACGTTGACGTCGAGCCGGTCGGTGACGTCCAGCAGGGAGAGCAGCCAGAGTTCGGCGCCTCCGATGACCCCGTACGGCGCCACGACGGCGACGCGCAGCGGACGGTTCATGCGATCCTCCCGCGCCGGAGCATTCTGCGCAGGACCTGCACCTGCTTCGGATCGACGCGCTGGGTGACGAACAGCCAGGCCGGCACGTACACGACGGCCGCGGCGAACACGGCGGGCACGAACGGCCACGGCGCCAGCAGTGGTCCGCAGGCGAGGGCGGAGGCCGTCACGGAGGCCAGCATGGCTCGTGGCAGCCTGGGCGTACCCGCCCTGGCGCGTCCCAGCAGGATCAGGGCGGCCGCATAGACCCCGTACGACAGCGAGGTCGTGAACGCGGCGGCGATCCCGCCGTAGGACGGGATGAGGGCGAGGTTCAGGCCCGTGTTCACCGCCAGCGCGATCAGGGAGCTGGTGAGGGCCCGCAGGGTCGGACCCGCGGCGACGATGGCGTACGAGGCGAGGTAGGACACGCCGTAGAGAAAGGGGGCCGGGGCCAGCCAGGCCAGCATTCCGGTGCCCGCGTCGGCGAACTGGTGGCCGTACAGAACGTCCAGTACCGTGTGCCCGCGGCACCACAGGAGTACCGCGTACGGCACGAACACGGCGGCCATCATGCTGATGCCCTGTTCGCTGAAGTGCCGGATCCGCTCCGGTTCGGGACTGCTCGCCATCAGGGGGAAGATCGTGCGGGCGGCCACGAAACTGACGAACAGCGTGGTCTCCAGCAGCCGGTAGGTGGCGGCGTAGATGCCGACCTCGCTCGGGCCCGCGAACCAGCCGATCATCACCGTGTCGATCCGGAACAGCACCATCAGCGCGAGAGAAGCGACGCCGATCACCCACGTACCCCGGTTCAGGTCCACCAGACCCGCAAGGGACATCTCCCGCCAGCGGGGTCCGTAGCCCGTGCGGCGCATGAGCACTGCCGCCGTCACCGGCCCGACGACGGTCCCGGCGAGAAAGGCCACCGCGAGCCCGGTCAGTCCGGTGTCGGCGAACAGCGCCAGCAGCGCCGCGCCCGCGGTCAGCAGCCGCTGAGCCAGGTGGACGGCGGCCATCATGCTCTGCCGCTGCAGCGCGGCGGCAGCGGAGCGGTAGGCCTCCGTGTACGTGTCCATCAACACGGCGGCGACGATGAGCAGCCCCGTGGCGGTCCCCTGTTCTCCGGACAGTGAGGTGAACCCGGAGAGTCCGCCGATGACCGCGAAGACCAGGACGACGAGGAGCGTGCGCATCGCCAGGAGTTCGGCGAGCAGCTCCCGCAGGCGCGACGGGTCGGCACTGGCCCGCTGGATCACGACGATGTCGTACCCCCACTGCGGCACCACCGCGGCGAGCGTGCCGATGGCCAGAGCGTAGGAGAACACGCCGAAGTCGGCTACGCCCAGCAGCCGGGCGGCACCCACCGTGAGGATCAGCATGGACAGCTTGCCGATGATCTCGGCGATACCCAGAGTCAGGGCCGTGCGCGCGGTGTGGACCGGTCTGTCGTGTGGGAGCCGGTGGCCGACGGGGGTGGGATGTCCGTCTCCGGTGTCGTGACGGGGCGGTCGGCGGGACCACATCAGTCCGAGCCACGGTGTGCCCTGGCAGGCCGCTGATGCAGCGGGAGCGGGCACCCGTCCCAGCCCCGTGGCGGTCTGGGTGCAGCAGCTCCACCGCAGATGGTTCACCGTCGTCGACCTTGGCCTCGGTCTCCCGAGTACGTATGGATCAATGGTTGCTCATCGGCCACGACGCTGCCAGCGGTGGCCCCGCGGGCCCGGTGGCGGAGCGCGGTCACGGCGCGACGGAGCGCGTCGAAGGCGGGTTTCGCCCGCCCGTCGGCGCGGCGCAGGCCGAAGAAGTTCTCCACCGTGGACGTGTCGGTCCCCGGATCCCGGTCGGTGTACCAGATCAAGGCCCCCACATGGGGAGTGTCGACCGCCGTGCGGACCACGTCCGCCGCGATCAGGGCCTGCCGCTGCTCGGTCACATGGCCCGGCCCGTTCGTCGGCGCGCCGAACTCGGTGATCCACACAGGAGTGTCGGGCATGGCGTGCGCCGCCAGCACGCCGTGCAGGCTGGGGTGTGCGCGGTTGATGCCGTCCCATTCCGTGCCCGGAGGAACTCTCGCGCTCGCCAGCCGGGAGTAGGTGTAGGGGTGATAGCCCACAGCGTCGAAGAGCCCCTTGCCGCCATGCGCCAGTACGGCCGCGAGAAAGTCCGGTGCCGATACGGCGCCCTCGGTACCGGCCGCGGAGAGCCCACCGAGGACGACCTTGGCCGACGGGTCCACACGGCGCAGGGCCCGGCTCGTCGCCCGCAACAGCGTCGCGTACGCGGTCGCGTCGGGCGCCGGGTGCCAGAAAGCCGGGATGTTGGGCTCGTTCCAGATTTCCCATGTGCCGATGCCTCGCCGCGTGTACCGGGCGGCCGCGGCACCGGCGAAGGCGGCGAAGGCCTCGGGGTCGGCAGGCCCGCACTTGCTGTCGGCGCAGCGCCCGGCCCGCGCCCACGCCGGGGTGTAGGCAAGTACGGGCAGCACGGTCAGGCCGCGCGCCTCGGCCGCCGTGACGACCCGGTCGAACAGACCCCATCGATACCGGTCGGGCCCGTCGGCCTGGACGTCCTGCCAGGACAGATCCGCCCGTACCCACCGTGCGCCCACCGCGACGGCGTCGTCGAGCGAGGCCGCGAGATCCCTGTCGGACATCCAGACGAGCCGGTCACCGTAGGCGATGCCCAGGCGCAAGGAGGTGTGCGAGGAGGCCCGTGGGGTGCAGCCGGCGGCCAGGAGCGCCCCGGCCACCAGCAGGACCAGTGCGGTCCGGGCGATCCGAGGGCGGCGTCCATGGAGGTACATCACCACGCGCACCAGCCTCGAACTCGGCGATGAATGGGGTGAATTGCGCGGGTGTTGACTCCACACCCGCATGCGTCGAAAGTGTATGTATACGTTGTAAATCTACTTCTTCCGGGCGTGACGCGCATGGCGACCCGATGGACGCAGTGGGAACCCAGGCGCCGGACCCACCGGCGCCACCGCCTCCTGCGCGTGCTGCTGGTGCTGGGCCTCGCCACCGTGCTCGCCGTGCTCGGCCTGGGCGCCGGTGCCGTCTGGTGGGGTACCGACCACTACGGCGACCAGGTCGCCCGCATCCCCGACGCCTTCCCCTCCGGCCCGCGTCCGCCCGGGTCCACCGCGCACGACGGCGGTACGACCTTCCTGCTCGCCGGCGTCGACAGCCGCTCCGAGCGCCCGACCACGGGCAGCGCCGCCACCGCGCGCTTGTGGACGTACGGAGCACAGCGCAGCGACACGCTGATGCTGGTGCGTCTGAGCGGCGACCGGCGCGCGGTCCACGTGATGTCCATCCCCAGGGACAGCTGGGTGCCGATCCCGGGGCATGGCTCGGCGAAGATCAATGCCGCGTTCTCCTGGGGCGGACCGCCTCTCATGATCCAGACGGTGGAGCGGCTGACCGGCAGCCGCGTCGACCATTTCGCGGTCATCGACTGGAACGGCTTCCGCGCCCTGACCGACGCCGTCGGCGGCGTGACCGTCACCGTCCACGAGAACTCGTACGACTCGGCGCGGCACCGGCACTGGACGGCCGGCACCCATGTCCTGCACGGCGCCGACGCGCTCGCGTACGTCGGTCAGCGCCACGGCCTGCCGCGTGGCGACCTGGACCGGATCGAGCACCAGCAGCAGTTCCTGCGCGGCCTGGTCGGCGAGATCCGCGGCCGGGTCGGCCTCACCGACCCCCTAGGCACCGCGCGGATGCTGGACGCCATCACCCGCACGGTGAGCGTGGACGACCGGATGTCCAACGGCGACCTGCGCGACCTCGTGTTCGGCCTGCGCCACCTCGACGCCGCGGACGCGCACTTCTCCACCGCGCCGGTCGCCGGCTCGCGGACGATCGGCGGGCAGTCCGCGCTGATCCTCGACCGGGAGCGGCTGCGGGCCCGGTGGCACGCGGTGGAGGCGGGTTGATCCGGGCCCGTGCGGTTGACCCCGGGAGGCCATCGGGCGAAGATGTGTGTATACGTCGTAAACGTACGGTTGAAGGTACGTTTCTCTCGCAGTGGTGACGGGTGATGCGGAATCGGATGTCCCCGCAGATGGCGCCGACGGTGGAGCTGCCGCCACCGTCGGCGCCCCACCTCCGGTCCACCGCACCGGGGCGCAGGGACCGCCTCCGGCCATGAGCGCACCCATAGAGACCTACGCCCTCCTCAGCGACCTGGAGACCGCCGCCATGGTCGGCCGGGACGGGTCCGTCGACTGGCTGTGTCTGCCGCGGTTCGACTCGCCCGCCTGCATGGCCGCGCTCGTGGGGAACGAGCGGAACGGGTTCTGGCGGGTCGCGCCCCGCGGGGGCGGGGGCTGTGACCGGCGGGCCTACCGGCCCGACACGCTGGTGCTGGAGTCGCGGTGGGAGACGGCCACCGGCGCGGTGCGGGTCGTCGACTTCATGCCGCCCCGCGGCGGACTGCCGTGTCTCGTCCGGATCGTCGAGGGGCTCGCGGGCGAGGTGGCCATGCGCAGCGAGCTGCGGCTGCGCTTCCATCAGGGCCGGGTCGTGCCCTGGATCCGGGCCGTCGACCGGTGCGCGGTGGCGGTCGCCGGGCCGGACGCCGTCTGGCTGGGGGCCGACGGGCCCGTCGAGGGGGCGAGTGGCGGGCAGGGCACCGTCCACGACTTCACCGTCGCCGCCGGACGGCGCCTCGCCCTCACCCTCGTCTGGTCGCCCTCCCATCTGCCCGAACCGCCCGCACCGCTCGCCGTCCCGGCCGAGACGCTGCTGAAGGAGACCGCCGACTTCTGGCGGCGGTGGGCCGGACAGTGCCGTTACGACGGCCCCTGGCGGGATGCCGTGGTGCGGTCGCTCATCACGCTCAAGGCCCTCACCTACGCCCCCACCGGCGGCATCGTCGCCGCGCCCACCACCTCGCTGCCCGAGCGCGTGGGCGGCGAGCGCAACTGGGACCACCGCTACTGCTGGCTGCGCGACTCCACCCTGACCCTGTCCTGCCTGCTGCGCAGCGGCTACCGCGAGGAGGCGACCGCCTGGCTGGACTGGCTGGTGCGGGCCATCGCCGGCGACCCCGCCGATCTCCAGGCCGTCTACGGCGTCGGCGGGCAGCGGCTGCTGCCGGAGACCGAGGCGCCCTGGCTCTCCGGCTACGAGGGGTCCCGGCCCGTGCGGTTCGGCAACTCGGCGGTGAAACAGTTCCAGTTGGACGTGTACGGCGAAGTCCTCGACGCCTTCTGCCTGTCGCTGCGGGCCGGGATCCCGATGCCCGCCCACGTCTGGGACCTGGTCGAGGCGATGATGGGCCATCTGCTGCGGCACTGGCGGGAACCCGACCAGGGACTGTGGCAAGTACGCGGACCGGGACGGCAGTTCGTCCACTCCAAGGTGATGGCCTGGGTGGCCGCCGACCGCGCGCTGGAGATGGGCGCACTGCTCGGCCGCAACGGCTCCACCGGCGAATGGCGGGCCATGCGGGACGCGGTGCACCGCGAGGTGTGCCGGGAGGGCTGGGACGCCGGACAGCGGTCCTTCGTCCAGTCCTACGGCTCCCGCGCCCTCGACGCCTCCGCGCTGCTGATGCCACGGCTCGGCTTCCTGCCGGCCCGCGACGAGCGGGTGCGCGGCACCGTCCGCGCCATGCGGCGGCTGCGGCACGGCGGGTTCATGAGGCGCTACGCCCCCGACGGCCGGGGCGAGTTCGGCTCGGAGGGCGTCTTCGTCTCCTGTTCCCTCTGGTACGCCGACGCCCTCGCCGCCACCGGCCGGCTCGCCGAGGCCCGCGAGGCCTTCGAGCGCGTGCTGGGCGTCCGCAACGATGTCGGGCTGCTCGCCCAGCAGTGGGATCCGGACGCCGGACGCCAACTGGGCAACGCACCACAGGCGTTCAGCCACCTCGCCCTGGTGGAGACCGCCTTCACTCTGGATGCTCGGAGTTCGGGCGGCGCGCGGCCCCGGCGTACCCGTGCGGGTTGAGCTGCTGGAACCGCCAGGCGTCCCGGCACATGTCCGCCAGGTCCCGGGTCGGACGCCAGCCCCACGCCCGCGTCACGGCACTCGCGTCGGAGACCAGCGCGGCCACGTCGCCGGGCCGGCGCGGGCCGATCTCGTACGGAACCGGGCGGCCGACGGTCTCGGCGAACACGGCGACCACGTCCAGGACCGAACTGCCCTGCCCCAGGCCCAGGTTGAAGACCCGCATGCCCGGTGCGTCGACCAGGTGGTCGAGGGCCACCCGGTGGGCCTCGACGGTGTCCATCACGTGGATGTAGTCGCGGATCGCGGTGCCGTCCGGGGTTGGATAGTCGCCGCCGAAGACCCGCAGCCGCTCCCTGCGGCCGTCGGCCACCCGGGCGACGTTCGGCATGAGGTTCTCGGGCACGCCCAGCGGGTCCTCGCCGAGCAGTCCGCTGGCGTGAGCGCCGGTCGGGTTGAAGTAGCGCAGGCACAGCACCGTGTACTCGGGGCAGCGGCGGCACACGTCGGCCAGGATCTGCTCGCACAGCCACTTGGAGGCCGCGTACGGGTTGGCCGGCCTGGCCGGGGTGGTCTCGTCGAGGAGCCCGCCGCCCGCGTCGCCGTAGACCGAGCCGGAGGAGGAGAAGACCAGCCGGTGCACACCGTGCTCGTGCATCGTGCGGAGCAGGGCGGTGGTGCCGCCGACGTTGGTGTCGTAGTACTCGATCGGCGTCCCGGTCGAGCGGCTCGCCGACTTGAGCGCGGCGAAGTGCATGACCGCGTCCACCGGGTGGCGGTCGAAGACCGCCGACAGGGCGCGCCGGTCGCGGATGTCGAGCTCGTACACGGCCCCCACGAAACGGCCCGCGATCCGCTCGACCCGCGCGAAGACCTGGGGCGTGCTGTTGGTGTAGTCGTCGACCACGATCACCTCGTAGCCGTGGTCGAGGAGCTCCACGCAGGCATGGCTGCCGATGAAGCCGGCGCCCCCGGTGACCAGGACGGTGGACGGAGCCCACGGCGAACCCGCCCCCTGGCGCGCCCGTGCTCGCCGCTCCTGATCCACGGTGCCTCACCGGCCCTCGCGGGGTGGACGTCGTGACGTAACGCCGTATGTTTACGACGTATATGTACGACTCTGCGCCCCTCGTCCCTCCCGAGTCAAGGGGACAGGGGCGCGGGCGCCGGGTCAGGGCCGGACGAGCAGCTGGAAGTCGAAGGCGTAGCGGGAGGCCCGGTAGATGTGGGTTCCGTACTCGACCGGGCGGCCCGTGTCGTCGTACGCCGTGCGCTGCATGGTCAGCAGGGCGGCGCCCGGCTGCTCGTCCAGCCGGGCCGCCTCCTCGGGGGTGGCGGAGCGGGCGCCGATGGTCTGGCGGGCGCTGTGCAGGGTGATGCCGGCCGTGCGCATCATCCGGTACAGGCCGGTCGCCTCCAGACGGGACGAATCCAGGTCGAGGAGGGTCGCGGGGAGGTAGTTGCACAGCAGTGCGACCGGCTGGCCGTGGGTGAGGCGCAGGCGCTCCAGGGCGATCACCTCGCCGCCCTCGGCGATGCCGAGCGCGGCGGCGACATCGGCGGACGCCGCCTCGCGCTCGTTGCGCACCACCTGGGTGGTCGGGCCCTGGCCGGCCGCCTCCAGGTCGTCGTAGAGACTGCTCAGCTCCAGGGGGCGTTTGACCTGGCTGTGCACCACCTGCGTGCCCACGCCCCGGCGCCGCACCAGCAGGCCCTTGTCGACCAGGGACTGGATGGCCTGGCGGACGGTGGGTCTGGACAGGCCGAGGCGGGTCGAGAGGTCGATCTCGTTGCCCAGGAGGTTTCCCGGGGCGAGTGCCCCGTGCTCGATCGCCGCCTCCAGCTGCTGGGCGAGCTGGTAGTAGAGCGGTACCGGACTGCCCCGGTCCAGGGCGAAGTCCAGGGAGTCGAGCGCGGGGGCGTTCGCGGCACGGGTCGCGCCACGGGTCTTCGCCATGGACGTACCTCCCTCCGTTGAGTTCTCCGGGAAACAGTGGTTCACAGGTGGCGGCGCTGCCCGGCGACCTGTCGGTCGTACTCCTCGCGGGCCCGTACGGCGGCCTCGCGGGAGGCGGTCTCGGCCACCGGCACGTCCCACCAGGCCTCGGCCGGGGGAGCCGTCGGGGTCGCCGTGTCGGTCTCGACGTACACGCAGGTGGGGCGGTCGGAGGCGCGGGCCGCGGCGAGCGCCTCACGCAGTTCGCGGACCGTCTTGGCCCGCAGTACGTCCATGCCGAGGCTGCCCGCGTTGGCGGCCAGGTCGACGGGGAGCGGGGCGCCGGAGAAGGTGCCGTCGGCGGCCCGGTAGCGGTAGGCGGTGCCGAAGCGCTCGCCGCCGACCGACTCGGACAGGCCGCCGATGGAGGCGTAGCCGTGGTTCTGGATCAAGACCAGGTTGACCGGCAGGCCCTCCTGGACTGCGGTGACGATCTCGGTCGGCATCATCAGGTAGGTGCCGTCGCCGACCAGCGACCAGACCGGGGTGCCGGGGGCGGCCTGCTGGACGCCGATGCCGGCCGGGATCTCGTAGCCCATGCAGGAGTAGCCGTACTCCAGGTGGTACTGGCGCCGGCTGCGGGCCCGCCACAGCTTGTGCAGGTCGCCGGGGAGCGAGCCGGCCGCGTTGATCACCACGTCCTCGTCGCCCACGACCGCGTCCAGGGCGCCCAGCACCTGGGTCTGGGTGGGTACGGCGTTCTCGTCGGCGGCGGTGAAAGCGGCGTCGACCACCCCTTCCCAGCGTTCCTTGCCCGCCCGGTACTCGGCCTCGTAAGCCGCGTTCACACGATGCCCGGCCAGACCCTCCGTCAACGCCGTGAGCCCCGCGCGCGCGTCGCACACGAGGGTGCGCGCCGCCAGCTTGTGAGCGTCGAAGGCCGCGATGTTGAGGTTGACGAAGCGGACGTCCGGCTTCTGGAAGAGGGTGTTGGAGGCGGTCGTGAAGTCCGTGTAGCGCGTCCCGACGCCGATGACCAGGTCCGCCGTGCGCGCGATGTCGTCGCAGACCGCCGTGCCGGTGTGGCCGATGCCGCCGAGGTCGGCGGGGTGGTCGTGGCGGAGCGAGCCCTTGCCGGCCTGGGTCGAGGAGACCGGGATGCCGGTGGCGTCCACCAGCGCCTTCAGCGCCTCCTCGGCCGCGCTGTGGTGGATGCCGCCGCCCGCCACGATCAGCGGTCGCTCGGCGGCCCGGATCGCCGCCACCGCCTCCGCCAGCTCCTGGGGGTCGGGAGCGGGACGCCGTACGTGCCACACCCGCTCGGCGAAGAACTCCTCCGGCCAGTCGTACGCCTCCGCCTGCACGTCCTGGGGGAGGGCCAGGGTGACCGCGCCGGTCTCGGCGGGGTCGGCGAGGACGCGCATGGCGTTGAGCGCGGAGGGGATCAGGGTCTCGGGGCGGGTGACGCGGTCGAAGTAGCGGGACACCGGGCGGAGGGTGTCGTTCACCGACAGGTCCGCCTCCACCGGGTGCTCCAGTTGCTGGAGGAGCGGGTCGGCGACGCGGGTCGCGAAGTAGTCGCCGGGCAGGAGCAGGACCGGGAGGCGGTTGATGGTGGCGAGGGCGGCGCCGGTGACGAGGTTCGTCGCGCCGGGGCCGATGGAGGTGGTGACCGCCTGCGCGGAGAGCCGGTCGAGCTGGCGGGCGTGGCCGACGGCCGCGTGCACCATGGCCTGCTCGTTGCGGCCCTGGTGGAACGGCATGGTGTCCTCGCCCGCCTCCAGGAGGGCCTGCCCGAGCCCGGCGACGTTGCCATGGCCGAAGATGCCCCAGGTGCCGGCGATCAGCCGCCGCCGGACGCCGTCGCGCTCCGTGTACTGGACGGACAGGAACCGCACGAGTGCCTGGGCGACGGTGAGGCGGCGGGTGGGGGCGGTGCTCATCAGGACTTCTCCGGGGCCGTGTAGAGGGGCAGTCGGGGGTCGACGGGCTGGTCCGGCCAGGTGGAGCGGACCCAGGCGTGGTCCGGGTGGTCGCAGATCAGCCAGGCGCGCTCGGGCTCGGGGCCCGCCATGACGTTCAGGTAGTACATGTGGTGGCCGGGCACCGCCATCGAGGGCCCGTGCCAGCCGTCGGGGATCAGCACGACGTCCCCGCCGCGCACTTCGGCGAGTACGTCGGTGTTGCGGCCCTGGCCGGAGGGCGAGACGCGCTGGTAGCCGAGGCCGGGGACGCCGTCGTGGTCGGCGAACTCGAAGTAGTAGACCTCTTCGAGGACGGACTCCTCGCCGGGCCGGTGCTCGTCGTGCTTGTGCGGCGGGAAGGACGACCAGTTGCCGCCCGGCGTGATCACCTCGACCGCGATCAGCCTGTCGCACTCGAAGACGCTCGCCGCACCGAAGTTGTTGACCTGCCGGGAGCAGTTCCCGGTGCCGCGCAGCTCCACCGGCACCGAGGAGGCCGGGCCGTAGCGGGCGGGCAGCCGGCGGGTGCAGCGGGCGCCGGTCAGCGCGAACCGACCGCCGCCCGCGGACGACACCGTCGTACGGGCGTCGCGCGGTACGTACGCGAAGTCGCTGACCGCGCTGAACACGCCGTCGCGGCCGGTGAGTTCGAAGGTGTCGTGGCCGAAGTCGTCGGCGGCCGACACCGTGCAGCCGCCGCTCAGCGGCAGCACGATCCACTCGCTCTCGCCGGTGTCGAAGGTGTGCGTGCCGCCCGGCGGGAGCTCCAGGACACGCAGGCTGGAGTAGCCCCAGCCGGCCTTCTCCGGGGTCACGTCGACGACGTAGGGGCCGCCGAGGGCCTTTCCGGCGGGAAGGTGGTATGTCATATGGCACTCCTCGTCCGTGTCATGACAGGCACGTCACAGCAGCCCGACGGCCGTGTCGACCGCCGTCTCCACACTGCCCACGGCCGGATACAGCAGCGACCGGCCGACGACCATGCCCAGGACGGTGGGCAGCCGCAGCGCCTTGCGCCACTTCTCGTACGCCCCGTCCTGATCGTCCCCGACCTCCCCGCCCAGCAGCACGGCGGGCAGCGTGGACGTCTCCATGACCTCGGCCATGTCGTCCGGGTTCTCGGTCACCGGCAGCTTCAGCCAGGTGTGGGCGGAGGTGCCGCCGAGCCCGGAGGCGATGGCGATGGACTTGGTGACGGCCTCGGCGGACAGGTCGTTCGTGACCTTCCCGCCGATCCGACGGGAGAGGAACGGCTCGACGAACAGCGGGAGTCGATGCGCCGCCATGTCGTCGATCGCGCGGGCCGTGGACTCCAGGGTGGTCAGCGAACCCGGGTCCTCGTAGTCGATACGGAGCAGCAGCTTGCCCGCGTCGAAGCGGAGCCGGGCGATGTCCTCGGCGCGGTGGCCGGTGAAGCGGTCGTCCATCTCGAAGCGGGCGCCCGCCAGGCCCCCGCGGTTCATGGAGCCCATCACCACCTTGTTCTCCAGCACCCCGAGCAGGAGCAGGTCCTCCAGGATGTCGGCCGTGGCCAGCACCCCGTCGACGCCGGGCCGCGACAGCGCGATGCAGAGACGTTCCAGCAGGTCGGCCCGGTTGGCCATGGCGAGCCTGCGGCCGCCGACGCCGAGCGCGCCGCGGGCCGGGTGGTCGGCGGCCACGATCATCAGTCGGCCACGGTCGCCCAGGAGGGGCCTGCGGGCGCGCCGGGCGGCCGCCTCGGCCACGGCCTCCGGGTGCCGGGCCCGGACCGAGACGAGGTCGGGGATGCTGAGGGACAAGTGGAAGCTCCGTTTCAGGGAGTCGCGCGCGCGAGGAGGTCGTAGACCTCGGCCGGGGTGGGCATCGCGGAGGAGCAGGCGAGACGGGAGGCGACGAGGGCGCCGGCCGCATTGGCGTACCGCATGGTTTCGGCCAAATCCCAGCCGGAAAGCAGCCCGTGCACGAGGGAACCGCCGAAGGCGTCGCCCGCGCCCAGCCCGTTCGCCACCTCGACCGGCACCGGCGGGACCTCCGCGCTGCTGCCGTCCCGGTGCACCGCGAGCACGCCCTTGGGGCCCTGCTTGACGACCGCCAGCTCCACGCCCGCCGCCAGCAGCGCCTCGGCGCAGGCCTGCGGCTCGCGGACCCCGGTGGCGACCTCGCACTCGTCGAGGTTGCCGACGGCGACCGTGGCATGCCGCAGGGCCTCCGCGTAGTACGGGCGGGCCTCCTCCGGATCGCGCCAGAACATGGGCCGCCAGTCGAGGTCGAAGACCGTGATGCCCGCCTTGTCGCGCGCCTTGAGAGCGGCGAGCGTGGCCGAGCGGCTGGGCTCCTCGCTTAGGCCGGTGCCGGTGATCCAGAAGACCCTGGTCGCCCGAATGGCGAAGTAGTCCAGCTCCTCGGTGTGAATCTCCAGGTCAGGAGCCTTAGGCTGCCGGTAGAAGTACAGAGGGAAGTCGTCCGGCGGGAAGATCTCGCAGAAGGTCACCGGCGTCGGATGGGCGGCCACGGGTGTGACCCAGCGGTCGTCCACGCCTATCTCCTTCAGTGCCTGATGGAGATAGGCGCCGAAGGGGTCGTCCCCGGTGCGGGTGATCACCGCGGTGGACCGGCCGAGGCGGGCCGCCGCCACGGCGACGTTCGCCGCCGAACCGCCGAGGAACTTGCCGAAGGTCTCGACCTGCGACAGAGGAACGCCGGACTGCAGAGGGTAGATGTCCACTCCGATACGGCCCATAGTGATCAAGTCGAGGGACTGCGCCTGCTCGGTCATGTCCCCAGGTGTAGGCCTCGAGGACCAGCGCTGTCAATAGTTTGTACTTACATTCGGACCTGCTTGTGAAATGATGTCTTAACAAAGTATTGACAGCGGGCGCGCCAGAGGATTGGATCCCGTCCCAGCGCAACCGCCGCATTTGCGGCAGACGACCCGGACATGCCAAGATCCCGGGCCCTGGATCTTCGTGATCCCCTTCTCCCTTTCCCCCGCAAAGCACAGTGAGGTGCCAGGAAAGATGGACCGCTCTTCAAAGCCCCGCTCCCGCAGACTCGCCCCCGTAGTCGCGGTGGCCGCGGTTGCCGCCCTGACCCTCGCAGGCTGCTCCAGCAGTTCCGGGGGCAAGAAGTCCGAGGAAGGCGGGGCCAACGCCTCCGCCGGCAAGGCCACCACGCCCCGGATGACCGTCGCGCTGGTCACCCACCAGTCGCCCGGCGACACCTTCTGGGACATCGTCCGCAAGGGTGCCGAGGCCGCAGCCGCCAAGGACAACATCAAGCTGATCTACTCCGCCGACCCGAACGCGGGCAACCAGGCCACCCTGGTGCAGAACGCGATCGACCAGAAGGTCGACGGCATCGCCGTCACGCTCGCAAAGCCGGACGCCATGAAGACGGTCATCGGCAAGGCGAAGTCGGCCAACATCCCCGTCGTGGGCCTCAACTCCGGCGTGAGCGACTGGAAGAAGCTCGGCCTGATGGAGTTCTTCGGGCAGGACGAGACGGTGGCGGGCGAGGCGTTCGGCAAGAAGCTGAACTCCCTCGGCGCCAAGCACGCCGTCTGTGTCGTGCAGGAGCAGGGCAACGTCGGCCTCACCCAGCGCTGCGACGGCCTCAAGAGCACGTTCTCGGGCAAGACCGAGGTGCTCAACGTCAACGGCACCGACATGCCGTCCGTGAAGTCGACGATCACCGCCAAGCTCAAGCAGGACTCGTCGATCGACTACGTCGCCACGCTGGGCGCCCCGTTCGCGCTCACGGCCGTGCAGTCGGTGTCCGACGCGGGCAGCAAGGCGAAGGTCGCGACCTTCGACCTCAACAAGGACCTCACGACCGCCATCAGCAAGGGCACGATCCAGTTCGCGGTGGACCAGCAGCCGTACCTCCAGGGCTACCTCGCGGTGGACTCGCTGTGGCTCTACAAGAACAACGGCAACTACAGCGGCGGCGGTGAGCAGCCCGTGCTGACCGGCCCGGCCTTCGTCGACAAGTCGAACGTCGAGGCGGTCGCGAAGTTCGCCGCGAAGGGCACTCGGTGATCAGCATGACCCAGCATGCCGAGCCGGCGGTGACCACACCGCCGGCCCCCGGCCCGAAGGAGACCGACGGGCGGACCGCCGAACGGCCCCTGGCCCTGCGGCTGTTGGCCCGCCCCGAGGTGGGCGTGTTCCTCGGTGCCGCCGCCGTCTACGTGTTCTTCCTGATCGCCGCCCCGCCGGTGCGCGACGGCAGCGCGATGGCCACGGTGCTGTACCAGTCCTCGACCATCGGCATCATGGCCCTGCCGGTGGCGCTGCTGATGATCGGCGGCGAGTTCGACCTGTCGTCCGGCGTCGCGGTGATCACCTCGGCGCTCACCGCGAGCATGCTGAGCTACCAGCTCACGCTGAACGTGTGGGCGGGAGTGTTCGTCGCCCTGCTGGTCTCGCTGGCGGTCGGTTTCTTCAACGGCTGGATGGTCGTCAAGACCGGGCTGCCCAGCTTCCTGGTCACCCTGGGCACCTTCCTGATCCTGCAGGGCGCCAACCTCGCGGTGACCAAGCTGGTCACCACCAACGTCGCCACCGACGACATCAGCAACATGGACGGCTTCGAGCAGGCCCGCAAGGTCTTCGCCTCGTCCTTCGACATCGGCGGGGTCCAGGTGAAGATCACGGTCTTCTACTGGCTGGTCTTCGCGGCCATCGCCACCTGGGTGCTGCTGCGCACCAAGTACGGCAACTGGATCTTCGCGGTCGGCGGCAACAAGGAGTCGGCGCGGGCGGTCGGCGTGCCCGTGACGTTCACCAAGATCTCCCTGTTCATGCTGGTCGGCCTGGGCGCCTGGTTCGTGGGCATGCACCAGCTCTTCACCTTCAACACCGTGCAGTCGGGTGAGGGGGTGGGCCAGGAGCTGATCTACATCGCGGCGGCCGTGATCGGCGGGTGTCTGCTGACCGGCGGCTACGGCTCGGCGATCGGTCCGGTCTTCGGTGCCTTCATGTTCGGCATGGTCAACCAGGGCATCGTCTTCGCGGGCTGGAACCCGGACTGGTTCAAGGCCTTTCTGGGCGTCATGCTGCTGGGCGCCGTCCTGATCAATCTGTGGGTCCGCCAGTCGGCGACCAGGAGGTGACCCGATGACCACGAACGAATCCGGAACCCACGGAGCCATCCTCCCCGACGTCGCGCCCGAGGGCGAGGACGGCCCGATCGTCGAACTGCGCAACGCGGGCAAGGCGTACGGCAACATCCGCGCCCTGCACGGGGTCAGCCTGAAGGTGTTCCCCAGCCAGGTCACCTGCGTGCTGGGCGACAACGGCGCCGGCAAGTCGACCCTGATCAAGATCATCTCGGGGTTGCACCAGCACACCGAGGGCGAATTCCTCGTCGATGGCACCCCGGTGCGCTTCTCCACCCCGCGCGACGCCCTGGACAAGGGCATCGCCACGGTCTATCAGGACCTCGCCGTCGTCCCGCTGATGCCGGTGTGGCGCAACTTCTTCCTCGGCTCCGAGATGACCAAGGGCCCCTGGCCCCTGCGCCGTCTCGACATCGAGAAGATGAAGCAGACCGCGGATCAGGAACTGCGCAACATGGGCATCGTCCTGGACAACCTGGAACAGCCCATCGGCACGCTGTCCGGCGGCCAGCGCCAGTGCGTGGCCATCGCCCGCGCCGTCTACTTCGGCGCCCGCGTCCTCATCCTGGACGAGCCCACCGCCGCCCTCGGCGTCAAGCAGTCCGGGGTCGTGCTGAAGTACATCGCCGCCGCCCGCGACCGCGGCCTGGGCGTCATCTTCATCACCCACAACCCGCACCACGCCTACATGGTCGGCGACCACTTCAGCGTGCTGCGCCTGGGCACCATGGAGCTGTCCGCCTCCCGCAGCGAGGTCAGCCTGGAAGAACTCACCAACCACATGGCCGGCGGCGCCGAACTCGCGGCCCTCAAGCACGAGTTGGCCCAGGTCCGCGGCGTCGACGTCGAGGAACTCCCCGAGGAGGAGGACCTCACCGCACCCGTCGCCTCCTCGGAAGGAGCCGCCTGACATGGTGAACGCCCTCGACCGCATCCGGGTCGGCTCGGCCCCCGACTCCTGGGGCGTCTGGTTCCCGAACGACCCCCGGCAGGTGCCCTGGGAACGCTTCCTGGACGAGGTCTCCGAGGCCGGCTACTCGTGGATCGAGTTGGGTCCGTACGGCTATCTGCCCACCGACCCCGCTCGGTTGACCGACGAGATCGCCAAGCGCGATCTGAAGGTGTCGGCCGGCACGGTCTTCACCGGCCTGCACCGCGGTCCGTCGGTCTGGGAGTCCACCTGGGAGCACGTCAGCCAGGTGGCCGCGCTCACCCAGGCGATGGGCGCGCGGCACCTCGTCGTCATCCCGTCCTTCTGGCGGGACGACAAGACGGCCGAGATCCTGGAGCCGGCCGAGCTGACCGGCGAGCAGTGGGCCCACCTCACCAAGGGCATGGAACGCCTCGGGCACGAGGTGAAGGAGACGTACGGCCTCGAACTCGTCGTGCACCCGCACGCGGACACGCACATCGACACCGAGGACCACGTCGAGCGCTTCCTGGACTCGACCGACACCGAGCTCGTCAACCTGTGCCTGGACACCGGCCACTACGCCTACTGCGGCGGCGACAGCGTCAAGCTGATCGAGGCGTACGGCGAACGGATCGGCTATCTGCACCTCAAGCAGGTGGACCCGGCGATCCTGGCCGACGTACAGGCCAAGGGCACACCGTTCGGGCCCGCCGTGGCGCGGGGCGTCATGTGCGAACCGCCCGCGGGCGTACCGGAGTTGGGGCCGGTCCTGGAGGCGGCGCAGCGGCTCGGCGTGGAGCTGTTCGCCATCGTCGAGCAGGACATGTACCCCTGCGAGCCGGACAAGCCGCTGCCGATCGCGGTGCGCACCCGCAAGTTCCTGAGGTCCTGCGGCGCCTGACGAAGCGAGGGGGACGACCATGGCTCAGCCGGGAACGCTGCAAGTCGCCGTCGTCGGCACCGGAAAGATGGGCGCCGACCATGTCCGCCGTATCCAGGAAGTCGTCAGCGGGGCCACGGTGACCGCTGTCGTGGACGTCGACGCGGAACGCGCCAAGGCCGTCGCGGACCGCGTCGACGGCTGCACCGCCTACACCGACCCGACCGCCGCGATGGCGGCGGCCGACGTCGACGCCGTGCTGATCGCCTCCCCGGGGCCCGCCCACGAGGCGGCCCTGCTGGCGGCGTTCGAGCACGACCTGCCCGTGCTGTGCGAGAAGCCGCTCACCCCGGACGCGGCGTCCGCCCTGCGCGTCATGGAGGCCGAGCAGCGGCTCGGCCGGCGCCGGGTCCAGGTCGGCTTCATGCGGCGCTACGACGCCGAGTACATGAGGCTCAAGGCCCTCTTGGAGACAGGGCAGTTGGGCCGGCCGCTCATGCTGCACAACCGGCACCGCAACGTCGCCTCGCCGCCCGGCTGGCACAGCGAGATGCTGATCAACGACTCCGTGGTGCACGAGATGGACGTGACCCGGTGGCTGCTCGGGCAGGAGATCACCGCGGTCACGGTGCTGCGCCCGACGCCGTCCGCGAACGCCCCGGACGGGGTGCAGGACCCTCAGTTCGTCGTCTTCGAGACCGACGGCGGCGCGGTCGTCGACGTCGAGATCTTCGTCAACTGCGGCTTCGGCTACCAGGTCCAGGCGGAGGTGGTCTGCGAACGCGGCACCGCCCGCATCGGCGACGGGCACGCAATGGTCACCAACATGGCCGGGCGGTGGGGCGGCACCATCGCCCAGGACTTCGTGGAACGCTTCGCCGACGCCTACGACCGCGAGGTGCAGGCCTGGGTCGACGCCACCCGCCGGGGCGAGGTCACCGGCCCGAGCGTGTGGGACGGCTACGCGGTGGCCGCGGTGTGCGAGGCGGGGGTGCGGGCGCTGACGGAGGGCGGCCGGGTGGAGGTGGAGCTGGCGGAGCGGCCGGCGCTGTACCGCTGACGGCCCAACGGCGTTGAAATATCGCCCGATTGCGTGATGGACCGGCCTCCTTCGCCGCGTCACGCTGTCGCCGTGACCGAAACCGCTCCGGCCGCGGCGGTATCCGCGGAGACCGTGGAGATCCGCGTGCACGGCGTCAGCGGGACGCCCGTGGAGAGCCTGCTGGAGATCAGCGACGTCCGCCAGGTCGACGGTGACGACCTGGCGGGGTTCTACCGACTTCCCGACACCCGGCCCGAGTCGGACGTCCGCTGCGAGGCGTTCCGCTGGGGCGCCATGACCTCGGGCTCGGTGTCCAAGGCCGTATGGCTGCTGATGGCTCCGCTCGGGGTGATCAACCTGGCCGGGTTCACGCTGCCCGACCCTGCCGGGAAGAAGGCGCAGGACCGTGTCCTCGGGGTGGCCGAGGCATTGTTGCGGCTGCTGGGCCTGGTCATGACTCTGCTGCTGGTCACCGCCGTGACCTTCGTGGCGGTCGATCAGGCCGCGTGGCAGTGCGGCGCGGATCCGAACTGCTCGAAGAAGCTGCTGTTCCTGACCGATCAGCACTACGGCTGGCACTTTCGGCTGGCGTGTGCGGCGCTGGTGCCCGCGGCGATGGTGCTGGTCCTCGACCGCATCAGCTCGAAGGTGTACCTGTACCCTCCCGTCCTGTCCAAGCGGGAGCAGTCCGGCGAGACCCGCCCCCGACTGGGGGACAGGGACTTCTGGATGCCGAAGCCGCGCACCGCGCTGCTGCGCCGACTGCACCTGACCGCCTCCCTGGCCGTGGTGACGATGCTCGTCGCCCATCTCTCCACGCACTACGTGTCCGGTCTCCAGGCCGCGCGGGGCTGGCCCCGGCCCGTGCTGTGGGTCCTGTTCTGGATCGCCTGCGCGATCGCCGTCCTGTGCCTGGTGGTCACCGCGGCCGGACGGACGCCGGGTCTGGACAAGGTGGACGCGGTGACCGACCCCAATGCCGTGCCGAGCTTCTACCGTGTGGTCTACGGCGTGGCCTGGGCGGTCTTCGCGGCCGCCGCCCTGGTCGGTGGCGGGCACGCCGGTGGCAGCCGGGGGCGGCTACCCGTGTGGCTGACCGGCTTCGACTGGGCCTTCCAGGTGTACTACGCCTGTGCGGCCCTGCTGTTGGTGGCGCTCGCGCTGGCGAACCTGTTCCTGGTCCGCGGATACGAGCCCGCCGATGTGCCGGAGCCGTACCGGCGGCTGTGGCGGGGCATGACCTGCACCGTCCTGACCGGCTTCGCCGTACTGCTGGCGACCGGCTTCACCTCGGGCCTCATCCTCCAGACGGCGCGTCTGTTCGGCCACCGCGACCGGCTCAGGGACATCCGGCAGCCCCTGGACCTGCCGGACCTGTTCCATGTGACGACCCTGCTGTGGGGGTTGCTCATCGTGCCCCTCGTAGCCGTCGCCGCCGGCTGCCTCTTCTGGCGTGCGATCCACCCGCGGTGGCCGAACGGCGTGACCTTCCCGGATCGGATCGTGCAGGAGTACCCGAACAAGGCACAGCCGGAGGACCGCACCGTCACCCTCATCCGCAAGGCATGGCAACGGGCCCGTCTCAAGTACCGGCTGCCGACCTGGCTGTGTGCCATCGGAGTTGCCGGATGGGTCGCCGCCGTCGCGCAAGGAGTGCTCGGCGCCCTGGCGGTGCCGCCCGGACCGGACCCCGTGCCCGGGTGGCTGAAGGACCACGTCTACACCGGACGCAACCCCCGCCTCTTCTTCACCTTCGTCGACGAGGTCCTCGGCACCTGGACCCTCACCGCCCTCGCCGCCGGCCTCGCCTTCCTCGGCATGCGCGCCTTCCGCAACCCCACCTGGCGGCGCACCGTCGGCATCATCTGGGACCTGCTCGCGTTCTGGCCCCGCTTGACCCACCCGATCGTGCCACCGCCGTACGGAGGCCGCGCGGTGCTGGGGCTCGTCAAGCGAGTGGAGGACAGGACCGCGGCCGGAGACACGGTCGTGCTCTCCGGACACAGCCAGGGCAGCCTGATCTGCGCGGCGGCGGTCCTCGCCACACCGGACGAGGCCCGCAAGCGGCTCGCGCTGCTCACCTACGGCTCCCAACTCATGTGGGCGTACTCCAGGTTGTTCCCGGCCTACGTCGGCCACGACACCCTCAAAGACCTGTACGCGGACAAGCTCAAGGACCGCTGGTACAACCTGCACCGCTGGACCGACCCCATCGGCGGGCCGGCCCTCGCGTATCCCGCCTCGGGAAAGGTCGACCCCGTGCTGCCCGTCACCGCTTGGCGGACGATCGACGGACATCCGGTCGAAGCCGATCCCAATCCGACCCCGGAGGCGGAGCCTTGGTGGCGCCAACTGGGCCCCGAACACCAACTCCGCGACCCACGAACCGTCGTACCCTCCGACAACGCCCCCGCCACCCCGATGCTCGGCCACAGCGCCTACTACGCGGACCCGGCCTTCGACGCCCTCGTTCGCCGACTCGCCGCGAAGATCCAGCCGTTCAACGCCTGATCGTCGTCCGGGGCCGCGGCTCGAAGCCCGCGGCCCGGTAGCACTCGTCGATCAGCCTCATCGTCGCCAGCGCGTCGTCCGCGTCCAGGGAAAGCGGCGCGCCCTCGCGGACCCGCGCCGCGAACGCCTCCAGCTGGTAGGTGTACGAGGACCGGGTGCCGAGCCGTTCCGTCCGCTCGCCCTCCGCCGTACGGACCACGAGCCGGTCGTCGAGGTGGGGGAGGACGAAGTTCGGGGCGAGGGCCTCGCCTCTCGTGCCCACGATGAGGCAGCTCATCTCCAGCTTGTCGTACGACATGTGGCAACAGGCGGAACCCTGGGCGCCGTCGGGGAAGGACAGGACGGCCTCCAGCCACTCGTCGACCCCCGGCGCTCCTTCCCTGTCCTCGCCCTCCGCGGACTGCAGCCGCGGTGCGCCGCCCGCCCAAGGAGCCAGCATCCGCATGGCGTGCAGGCCGTAACAGCCCAGGTCCATCATGGAGCCGCCGGCGAGCGGCAGGGACCAGCGCGGGTCGGTGTCCGCGGGCGGCGGGATCGCGACCGTCGTCTCCACCCTTCGCAGGTCGCCCAGTTCGCCGTCGGCGAGGATCTCGTGCAGACGCCGGGTGACGGGGTGGAAGAGGTAGTGGAAGCCCTCCATGAAGACCGTGCCGGCCTTGGCCACCGCCTCCCGTACCTCGGCCGCCTCCTCGGCGTTGCTCGCCGACGGCTTCTCCGACAGGACGTGCTTGCCGGCCGCGAGCGCGGCGAGGTTCCACGGGCCGTGCAGGCCGTTCGCCAGGGGGTTGTAGACGACCTCGACCTCGGGATCGGCGAGCAGTTCGGCGTACGAACCGGCGACCCGCTCCACGCCGTGCTCGGCGGCGAAGGCCTCCGCGCGGGACCGGTCGCGGGCGGCCACCGCGACGACGCGGTGCCCGGTGGTCCGCGCCGGGTCGATAAGGGCACGCTCGGTGATCCGCGCGGCGCCCAGTACTCCGATGCGCAGTGGTTCCCGGCTCGTCTCGCTCATGACGTCGGTCCCTCCTTGATCCGTTACGGCAGTGTCAGTGTGCCGCCCGTCGGCGGGAAGTGGCGGCGGACGAGGTCCTGGGCGTGGGCGACGGCGCACTCGATCAGCTCGAAGGCGGGCAGCCCGCCCACGTAGTAGGTGCGGTCACGGCCCTGCAGGGCCTCCAGCCGGTCCAGGGCGCCGTCCGCGAGGTCGGCGCTCCCGAAGTGCGGCATGAACGCCCACGCGCGCTCCAGATGCACCTGCTCCAGACGCCCGCCGAGCCCGGCGACGTCCTCCCGCAGCAGCGCGCCGACCTCCTCGGGGCGGCCGTAGGAGTAGAAGGTCCGCACGTCGCTGCCCGGGTAGCGGTGGTGGTACGAGACGCAGTGGCCCTTCGACGCACGGCTCGCGGTGTGGGCGCCGAGGAAGTAGAAGGCATCCTCCGGGAGGCCGGACGCGGTGGCGAGGGTGGTGTGGTAGGCGTTGGCGCGGACCTGGGCGGCGAGGTCGCGCTCCTCCGCGCCCGCGTCCAGGGCCGGCAGGACACGGTCGAGAGCGACGGCGAGGACGACGTCGTCCGCCTCCACCGGCCCGGCGTCCGTGTGCACCCGTACCCCTTCCGCGCGGCGCTCGACCGACGCCACCCGCACTCCGCAGCGCACGTCCTTCAGCTCCTCCGAGACCCGCCGCCACAGCGCGCCGAACCCGCCCACCACGGTGAACGCGCCCGCGTGGCCCAGCAGTTCGGGAGGACCGGCCAACAGGCCGGTCATCTCGGCGTACTTGACGAAGTACAGCGCCGGCACGTCGTCGTCGAGGTAGCCGTATCCGGCCGCCGTGTAGCCGGTGCCGAAGGAGTCGGCCATGGACCGGAGATCGTGCTCGGCGAGCCACTGGATGACCGGGGCGGCCAGTGCCCGCGCGGAGTGGGCGAGGCCCGGTTCGGCGATGTGCGGGAACTCCCGTTCGCGCAGCGCCCGGTAGCGCGGGAAGGACTCCTCGCGCAGGAACGACATCGCCTGCCGGGTCGCCGCGCGGC
This sequence comes from Streptomyces cylindrosporus, assembly GCF_022698165.1. Taxonomy (GTDB): domain Bacteria; phylum Actinomycetota; class Actinomycetes; order Streptomycetales; family Streptomycetaceae; genus Streptomyces; species Streptomyces cylindrosporus. The sequence goes on along the minus strand of NZ_JALDAY010000002.1, from coordinate 7,606 downwards.
CCTCGACGTCGAGGACGCGGTAGCGGCTGGTGCGCTCCGTCTCCACGTCCAGTTCGGTCAGCAGCTCCGCGATCCGTTCGTACCGGGTGGTGCAGATATGCCCGCCGAGGTCGTAGGCGCGCCCGTCGACGTCCACGCTCGCGCACTTGCCGGCCACCGTGTCCCGCTCTTCCAGGACGGTCACCCGGTGTCCGGCCCGCTCCAGCTCCCGGGCGGCGGCCAGACCGCTCGGGCCGGCGCCGATGACGACGACCGTGCGGGGGCTCGACTCCCTTGCTGTGAAGGGCTGTTCGGTCATGCGCGTTGCTCCTCGGCAGATCCGGTCGGCGGGGTCCCATGCTCGTACCCGGAGATCCCGTCGGCGTGGCCGACCAGAGCAACGTGATGGTTCGCACACTCGTGTTCCGGGCACCGGAGGCCGGTCCGTGCCCGGAACACGAGGACTGTGGGCACCCGTCAGGCGGTGCGGACCTCGGCGATGGTCACCGGCCGGTGCTCGTGCAGCGACAGCGTGCACGCGTCGGCGATCCAGCCGGCCTCCAGCGCGTCCTCGACCGTGCACGGCGAGGGGCTCCTCCCGGCCACGACCTCGGTGAACGCGGTGAGTTCGGCGCGGTAGGCCGCGGTGAACCGGTCCATGAAGAAGTCGTGCGGGGTGCCGGCCGGGAAGGTCACGCCGGGCTCGACCGAGCGCAGCGGGAGCTTGTCCTCCAGGCCGACGGCGATGGAGTCCTCGAAGCCGTGGATCTCCATGCGGACGTCGTAACCCCGGGCGTTGTGGCGGGAGTTGGAGACCACGGCGATGGTGCCGTCGTCGAGGGTGAGGATCGCGCCGGTGGTGTCGGCGTCACCCGCGTCCTTGATGTACTCGGCGCCGCGGTTGCCGCCGACGGCGTACACCTCGACGACCTCGCGGCGGGTCACCCAGCGGATGATGTCGAAGTCGTGGACGGAGCAGTCGCGGAAGATGCCGCCGGAGGCGGCGATGTACGCGGCCGGCGGGGGAGCCGGGTCCAGGGTGGTCGAGCGCACGGTGTGCAGCTTGCCCAGCTCACCGCTCTGCACAGCCGCGCGGGCGTTGACGAAACCGGTGTCGAAGCGGCGGTTGTAGCCGATCTGGATCGGTACGTCCGTGCCCTGGACCGCCTTGAGCACCTGCACGCCCTCGGCCATCGTCCTCGCGACGGGCTTCTCGCAGAAGACGGGGATGCCGGCCTCCACGCCGGCCAGGATGAGGCCGGGGTGGGCGTCCGTCGCGGCGGCGATCACGATGCCGTCGACACCGGCCGCCAGCAGGGCCTGGGGCGAGTCCACGACCTCGCCGCCGAACCGCTCCGCGGCCGACTTGGCGGCGTCCGCGAACGGGTCGGTGAGCACCAGCGACTCGACCGCGTCGAGTCCGGAGAGGGTCTCGGCGTGGAAGGCGCCGATGCGGCCGAGGCCGAGGATTCCGATACGCATGAGGGTGCAGCTCCTTGATGTTGTTGCAGCGGCGGGGCTAGGGCCTGTCCTAGTCGAGTCCGCCGAGTACGTTCTGGTCCCAGTCGATCACCGAACCCGTCACCACGCCCGAGCGCTCCGACAGCAGGAGGACCACGAAGTCGGCGATCTCGTCCGGCTGGCCGAGCTTGCCCATCGGCAGCTTCGCGGCGGCCTCCTCGCGCCAGTCGTCGTCGGCGTCGTGGAAGGTCTTCTGGGTCGAGTCCTCGCCCTCGGTGTCGGTCCAGCCGATGTTGAGGCCGTTGATCCGCACCCGGTCCCAGCGGTGGGCGTGCGCGGCGTTGCGGGTCAGGCCCATCAGGCCGGCCTTCGCGGCGACATACGGGGCGAGGAAGGGCTGCCCGCCGTGCGCCGAGGAGGTGATGATGTTGACGACCGTGCCGGGCGATCTGCGGGAGACCATGTCCGCGACCGCGGCCTGCATGGCGAAGAACGGCGCCTTCAGGTTGATCGCGATGTGCTGGTCGAACAGCTCGGGCGTGGTGTCGAGCAGCGTGCCGCGCGAGGTGAGCCCGGCGGAGTTGACCAGGCAGTCGATCCGCCCGTACGCGGCGACGACGTCACCCACGGCGGTCCGCGCCTGCTCGGCGTCGGCGAGGTCGGCGCGGATGAACATCGCCTTGCCGCCGGACGCCGTCAGCTCGGCCACCAGGTCCTCGCCCGGCCCCGGACGCCGGCCGGTCACGGCCACGACCGCGCCCTCGCGGACCGCGGCCCGCGCGATGGCGGCACCGACGCCCTGACTGCCGCCGTTGACGAGCACGACCTTGTCGTCGAGAAGTCCCATGACGTGGAGGGTCCTTTCAGCTTTCCCGGCGTTCGGCGCCGGCCCGCAACTCGGCCCGGAGGGCCGCGGGAGTCCAGTTCTCGCCGAGCGCGCGCCGGACCGTGTCCGCCTGGGAGGGCGGGGCGAGTCCGTCGACCGGCGGGTCGCTGTCGAGATTGGTGGGGAAGGGGTAGCCCTCGGCGCTCGCGGCGATCACACGCTCCAGCCAGTCCTCGCCGACGCCCTCGGACCTGCGCTTGAGGAGCGCGGGGAAGACGGCGTTGGCGACGGCCTCGCGGTCCACCGTCTCCATGGCCCGCCCGAAGGCGGAGGACACCTGGAGCAGGTTGGCCATGCGCCGGACGTCCGCTGAGCGGTTGGTGCCGGCCGCGTGGAACAGCGCCGGGTTGAAGAAGGCCGCGTCACCCTTGGCGAGGGGGAGCTGGACGTGGTGGGCGTCGAAGTAGGCCTGGAATTCGGGCAGTCGCCAGGCGAGATAGCCGGGCTCGTACTTCTGGGAGTGCGGGAGGTACATCGTCGGCCCCGTCTCGACGGGCATGTCGCAGTGGGCGACCGCGCCCTGGAGGGTGAGCACGGGGGAGAGCAGGTGGACGTGGGCCGGGTAGGCGGCGGCGACCGGGTTGGTGAGGAAGCCCAGGTGGTAGTCGCGGTGCACGGTCTGCGCCTGTCCGCCCGGGTTGACCACGTTGACCTGCGAGGTGACCTGGTAGCCGGGGCCGAGCCAGGCCGCCGAGACCAGCGCCAGGATGTCGTTGGCGTAGTAGTCGGCGAACGCCTCGGGGTCGTACAGGGCGGCCTTCTCCAGCGCGTTCCACACCCGGTCGTTGGCGCCCGGCCTGGCGAAGTGGTCACCGGCGGTGGCGCCCGAGGCCCGCTGCTCGGCGATCAGGGCGTCGAAGACGGCGCTGAGCCGGTCGACGACCGGGTGGTCGGGGAAGGCGCCCCGGAAGACCACGATGCCGGGCCCGTCCGCGAGGGCCTGCACCAGCTCGGCCTGCACCGCCCGCGGCTCCGCCTTGCGCAGCCGCTCGCTGTCGTAGACCAGGGCGTTGCCCTCCACCGCGGAGGCGTACGGGTAGTCGGCGAGGTCGGTGGTCCGCTCGACGAGTTCACGGAAGTCGGCGAGGTCACAGTCCCGCTCGGACAGCCACGCACGGCGTCGTACGGAGGTGGAGGACATCGTCGTCCCTTCTGGGGGAGGTACCGGCGGCACCGGTGACAGGTCGGGGCCGCGCTGCCATTCTTGTCAGTACAAACCCGTCGAACAACCAGCAGGCGGCCATCAAAAACCCCTCAAGGAGCCGGCCCATGGGGCACCCCTTCCCGATCCGGGAGATCGCACGTCAGGCAGGTCTGAGCGAGGCGACCGTCGACCGGGTGCTCAACGGCAGGGGCGGGGTCCGCGAGAGCACCGCGCGGGAGGTCCAGCAGGCGATCGCCGACCTCGACCGGCAGCGCACCCAGGTCCGGCTGGTGGGCCGTACGTTCATGATCGACATCGTGATGCAGACGCCCGACCGGTTCTCCACCGCCGTACGGGCGGCCCTGGAGGCCGAGCTGCCGGCCCTGCACCCGGCCGTCGTGCGCTCGCGCTTCCACTTCCGGGAGACTGGCCCGGTGCCGGAGCTGACCCGGACGCTCGACCGGATCGCGCGGCGCGGCTCCCAGGGCGTGATCCTCAAGGCCCCGGACGTGCCCGAGGTCGCGGCCGCCGTCGGCCGCCTCACCGACGCGGGCATCCCGGTCGTCACCCTCGTCACCGACCTGCCCGCGACCCCGCGGCTCGGCTATGTCGGCATCGACAACCGGGCCGCCGGCGCGACCGCCGCGTACCTCATGGGCCAGTGGCTCGGCGACCGTCCCGGCAACGTGCTGACCAGCCTCAGCAGCGGCTTCTTCCGCAACGAGGAGGAGCGCGAGATGGGCTTCCGCAGTGCCATGCGCCACCTCCACCCGGAGCGCACCCTGGTCGAGATAGCCGAGGGCCAGGGCCTGGACGCCACCCAGTACGAGCTCGTCCGGGCCGCTCTGCGGCGCGACCCCGCCATCCGGGCCGTGTACTCGATCGGCGGCGGCAACATCGCCACCCTGCGCGCCTTCGAGGAACTCGGCCGCGAGTGCGCCGTGTTCGTCGCGCACGACCTCGACCACGACAACACCCGCCTGCTGCGCGAGCACCGCCTCTCCGCCGTCCTCCACCACGACCTGCGCCAGGACATGCGCGAGGCCTGCCACATCGTCATGCGCGCACACGGCGCCCTGCCGCCCGCCGGACCCACCCTGCCGTCCGCGATCCAGGTGGTCACGCCGTACAACATGCCACCGCAGGCGACGAGTCGATGGGACGGCGAGTGACGACGAGAACCGAAGAGGTGGAGATCGAGGGGGTGCGCCTGCTCGCCACCCTGACCACGGGCGGCGAGGTCGGACTGCTGGCCCTGCACGGCAGCAACGAGGGCGGTACGGCCGAACTCGCGCGCTCCGTGGCCGAGCGGTGCGGCGCCACCAGCCTGGTCTTCACCCAGCCGGGCAAGCCGGCGCCGGTGCACATCCCGTCGCCGCGCATGGCCGTGGCCCACTGCGAACTGCTGCGGGTCTTCCTGTCCCACGTGGCGGTCACGGTCTCCCTGCACGGCCACATGCGCCGGGCGACACCCCGGGCCATCTTCCTCGGCGGCGCCAACCGGCCCGCCGCGCACCTGCTGGCCTCCGGCATGACCGCCCTGCACCCCGAGTTCCACACGGTCACGGACCTGGAGGAGATCCCCGTCAACCTGCGCGGCCTGCACTCCAGGAACCCGGTGAACCTGACCCGCGGAGGCGGCGTCCAGGTGGAACTCCCGCTCACCGCCCGCACCCGGCGTCAAGGATGGCGACCGGGCGTCCCCGACGAGCCGCCGCAGTCCGTCGTCGACGCCCTGACCAAGGGCATCGGGCTGCTCACAGATTGATGGCGTACGCCTTCCGCAGCGTCTCGTGCACCGTCCACGTCGTACGGTCGCCCTCGCGCAGCACCGCCATGTCCCCGGGGCCGACCGTCAGGGTCGGCCCGCCCTCGACCTCGATCGTCGCCGACCCGCTGATCACCACGAACAGCTCGTCCGCCTCGGTGTCGGTGACGACGCCCGGCGTGATCTGCCAGACGCCGCGGATCTGCTTCCCGTCCGCCGACTCCCAGACGACCTTCCCGGTCACCTCCGGCGTGCCGGAGACGATCTGCTCGGGGGCGAGCGGCTCGGGTTCGAGCTCGGCGTCGGGGATGTGCACTACGAAGCTGTGGGTCATGCGCCGACCCTAACGAGCCCGACAGGCGATCGGCCGTCGACACTGTGTGCGGTATCGGCGCAGGTGGGAGGACACTCCGTCGCGACTGGCGGCCCGGCCGGTGCCGGGTGATCGTGGAAGGCATGGCGCAGACCACCACGGCCGCCCGCGAGCCACGGCAGCACGACACGCGTGAGGCCGTGCTCTTCGGCGGGGTCTACGGCTCCGTACTCGCCTGCTCCATGGTCGCCGCGCTCACCCAGTACGGCCACACCTCCCGGGCCAGCCGCCGCTACGACGCCCTGTGGCTGCTGGTGACCGCTCTGGCCTCCGCCCTCGCGCACGGCTACGCCCACTACATCGCCGAGCGCGAGCCGCACCGCCGCTGGGACGCCCTGCACACCCTCGTCGACGAGTGGCCCCTGGTCACGGCGGTGCTGCCGACCGTGCTGCTGCTCGCGGGGGCGGGCTGGGGCTGGTGGCCGCCCAACGGCGTGGAGTACGCGGCGTTCGTCCTGAACATCGTCCTGCTGTTCGCACTGGGCCTGGTGACCGCCCGCCGGTCGCACCGCCCCTGGCCGGCCGCCCTGCTCATCGGCGCGGTGGACGCCTTGCTCGGCGTGGTCGTGGTCGTCGCGAACGCGGTCATCAAGTGATCGGTCCCGAGACGGCCCGACTTGCCGTAGGGTCATGCGCCGTGGGGACGGACATCGACGGTGTCATCGAGTGCCGATCGGCCGACGGACACTGGCAGTTGGAGGCCGATCTGCTGGACTTCCGGCCGCCGCGGGACTACGACGCCTGGGAGTGCCTCTTCGGCGTGCGCGGAACGGGCGACGTCCAGCGCCCGCTGTTCGCCGCCCGCGGGCTGCCGCAGGACATCTCGGAGGCGACGCGGGAGGCGGCTGTCGGCGACTGGCAGCACAGCCATACGTACGCGACCTGGCCCGAGGTCGCCGCGGTCGACTGGGACGAGCCGCTCGCCGCCGGTCCCGCCTGGAACCGCGCGCTGCGCAGAGACCGGGAAGGCGAGGATCTCGTACGGGTGACACCGGGCCTGCGCGAGGCCGCCGCCGCCACCTTCGGCGGGGACCTCCTGCTCGCCCCGCCCGAATGGCCACCCGGCGGCGAGGTCCACCTGGACGGCGCCGTCTACCGGCCCGTGGTGCCCACGGCGCGGCTCCTCGCACCGCCCGACGAGGGATGCTGGGCACAGGTGTGGCGAACCATGCGGGAGCTGGCGGCCAGGCACGGCGACGAGCACGTACGGCTCCTCGTCTGGTTCGGTTGACCGACGAACCCGGGAAGGAGCCGACATGACCACGGACGCCACGGACGCCATGGACGCCATGGACACGACGGTCACCGACGAGGCCGTGAGCAGCCTGGCCGGCACCACCGACCCGCGTCTGCGCGAGCTGCTCACCGGCCTGATCCGCCATCTGCACGCCTTCGCCCGCGAGACCCGGCTCACCCAGCGGGAGTGGGAGCGGGCGGTCGGCTTCCTCACCGCGACCGGGCAGACCTGCACGGACACCCGCCAGGAGTTCATCCTCCTGTCGGACGTGCTCGGCCTGTCGATGCTCGTCGAGACGATCAACGGCGACCGGGCCCCCGGCGCCACCGAGTCGACGGTCCTCGGCCCCTTCCACATGACCGAGTCCCCGGTCCGGGAACTCGGCGCGGACATCGACCTGGTGGGCGGAGGCGAACCCTGCGTGGTCAGCGGCCGGGTCCTCTCCAGGGACGGAACTCCCTTGCCGGGCGCGGAGGTCGACGTCTGGCAGGCCGACGGCAACGGCTTCTACGACGTCCAGCGCCCCGACGTACAGCCCCCGGGCAACGGGCGCGGACTGTTCACGGCCGACGCGGAGGGCCGCTTCTGGTTCCGGACCTGTGTGCCGAGCCCGTATCCCATCCCGACGGACGGCCCGGTCGGCGACCTGCTCAAGGCCACCGGTCGTCACCCCTACCGCCCGGCCCACATCCACTTCATCGCCTCGGCCGAGGGACACGCCCCGGTCACCACGCACATCTTCGTCGCGGGCAGCGACT
>NZ_JALDAY010000019.1 GCF_022698165.1 Streptomyces cylindrosporus | reverse complement strand
GCATGTGGCTCAAACCTCCTGGTGTGTCAACGGGATGCCGCACCGGTGGCGGCCAGGACGTCCTCGACGGTCCGGGCGATCTCCTCGACGGTTCCGGTGCCATGGGCGGGCAGCCCCGGCGCGATCCGTCGGCACAGCCCGGCCAGCACCCGCCCGGGGCCGACCTCGACGAACCGGCTCGCGCCCCGCTCCGCCATGGCGGTCACCGTCCCGGTCCACCGCACCGGAGCGGTGAGCTGGCGGCGCAGGGCCGCGACGATCTCCTCCACGGCACCCACCGGCTCCGCCGTGACACTGGAGAGCACCTGGATCCTCGGCTCGCGGAAGGCCACCGAGGCGAGGGACTCGGCGAACTCGTCCTCGATGTCCCGCATCAGGCTGGAGTGGAAGGGCGCCCCGACCCGTAACGGCACCACCCGCCGGGCGCCCGCCGCCAGTGCGGCCTCCGACGCCTTGCGCACGGCCGTGACCTGGCCTGAGACGACGGTCTGGCCGGGCTCGTTGAGGTTGGCGACCTCGACGACCTGCCCGCTCTCGGCCGCGGCAGCCGCACAGACCGCCTCGACCCGGGCCGGGTCCAGGTCCAGAACGGCGGCCATCGCGCCCGGAGTGCGCCGGTTGACGGCACCCATGAGCCGGCCCCGCAGTGCCACCAGCCGCAACGCGTCGGTCCAGTCCAGGACGTCCGCCGCCACCAGCGCCGCGTACTCGCCCAGGCTGTGCCCGGCGACCAGGGCGGCGTCCACGTCGTGGGCCCGCAGGACATCGAGGACGATCAGGCTGGTGAGGAACACGGCGGGCTGGGTGACCGCGGTGTCCTGGAGCCGATCGGCGGGCCCGTGCAGACACAGCTCGGACAGCTCGAAGCCCAGCACCTCGTCGGCGACGCGGTAGTACGTGTCGGCGAGGTCGGGGCGGCGGCCCAGTATGTCGAGCCCCATCCCGACCCGCTGCGACCCCTGGCCGGGGAAGACGAATGCCGTCAGTGCCATCTACCTTGTCCTTCGCTGGTCGACAGTGGACACGCGCTCTGCGCCGGGCATGAGAAAGGCCCAGGTCCTGGGGCCTGGGCCAGGTGGGGAGCCGGTATGTCAGCGGCCGACGGCGTCCGCCAGGACGTACCTCTTGCCGCCGATGCCGCGCACGCCGGGCATCGTGATGGCCTCCAGGCACTCCTTCGGGCGGCTGCTCTTCATGAACCCCTCGTGCGCCGCCTCGTCGACCCACTCCGCCCAGTTGAGCACGCGGGTGCCGTCGAGGCTCATGTGGAAGTGCGAGGCGACCAGCCCAGGGAAGGGCGTGCCCAGGGGACCGTCCACCAGGTTGTCGATCGAGCGCCGCTGCCGGTCCCGGCCGTCCACGTCGAAGACGGGGGCGACCAGTGCCGTCGGGACACTGCCCGGTTCCAGGACGCGGCCCCGGTAGAGCTTGTAGCGCACCGGCTCTGTCGTGTTCTCGCCGGGTTCGCCGAGCCCGCCGTCCCGCACGAACGCGCGGTAGGCCTCGTCTGAGGTCCACTGGGCGTACGTCAGCACGTTCTCGCCCTCGGTGCTGGTGAAGACGCTCACGGAAAGGAAGCCTTCGGGGAGAGGGCCGTTCCGGTACGGCGCCAGGACGCGCTCCACCTCCGCTCGCTGGAGTTCGGGCGTCCCGACGTACAACGGAGTGACCAGCGCGACTCCGGCGTCCGTGCGCGAGACGTCCGGGAACCGGGTGCGGGCAGCGGTCATGGGGGTTGCTCCTTCTCACCAGAAAGCTGTGGTCACCAACCATCCTTGCAAGAGGCGGGAGTTGGGCGGACCAGGTGGTTCCTCTCGGCCATGCCTCAGGAGCCGATGGCGCGATACAGGTGGTAGCGGGTGAAGCCGATCGGGCGGACGCCCGGGGTGTCCGTCGCGAGCCGCAGGGACCGGTGCCGGGTGGCTCCTTCGAGGAACGCGACATGCTCCTCGTCGCTCGTCCACTCGGCGAAGTTGATCACCCTGGTGCCGTCGACGCTGACATGGAAGTGCGAGGCGATCAGCCCGGTCTGCTCGTCGCGCGGCGACTTCTCGATGTTGTCCGTGACGGACGAGACGATGTAGCGCTGCCGTTCGGGCCCGTCGACGTCGAAGCTGGCGATGACGATCGCGGCCGGCGGTCCGGCCTGCGGGGCCGGCAGCACACTGCGGTGCAGGGCGTACTCGACCGCCTCGACCCGGGCGGCGGCCACGGGCAGGCCCTGTACGAAGGAGCGGTGGCTCCCGGGCCGGGCCCACTGCGCGTAGGTCATCACGGTGAAGTGCTCACTGCCGGTGCTCAGATAGCACGAGAAGGAGAGGAGACCGTCGGGGCGGGAGGCCTGCTCCCACGCGTCGGCGATCTCGTCGAGCACCGCCCGGCCCTCCTCCTCCCCGGTCACGTACCAGTGGCTCATGAAGACGGCGCCGAGGTCCGCGCGGTCGATGTCCGGCGGGGTTGCCGGGTGTACCCGGATGTCGGTCATGGGCGTCCTGCCTTTCGTCTTCCTGCTTCGTCGTTCCGGGGTGCTCAGCCGGTGGGCTCGCCGAAGTTGCGGCGCAGGGCCGCTTCGAGGTCGCCGTCCCCTGACACCCAGGCGACGTATCCGTCCGGGCGGACCAGTACGGCGTCCGCGTCGACCGTCTCGCCGGCCGGCGGGACCTCGGCCGGGCGCGCGGTGTGGACGTCCACGTGGGGCGCCCACCCGCGGGCGGCAAGGCCGGGCCCGGGATCGTCGCCCAGGGACAGCAGCACTCCGCGGGCCGGGTGCAGCAGCCGAGTGCTGCGGACCTTCTCCCCGCTCTCCAGGACGAGCGGCAGGTCCGGCAGCCGCCTCCCGAGGAGCGGGTGGCCGCCCGGGCCGACGTCGTAGCGGATCTCCAGACCGCTGACCAGCCCCGCGAGCAGCCGGGCCGCCTCCTCGCCCCGGAACACCTCGGCGAGCACCTCGCGCAGCGGCTGCGTCTCGGGCCCGCCGAGAAACAACAGCGCCTGGGCCCGGGTGTTGCGCAGCAGCGCGGCGCCGACCGGGTGGCGTTCGGCGTGGTACGTGTCGAGCAGCGCTTCATCCGTCCGGCCGGTGACCACCGCGCCCAGCTTCCAACCGAGGTTCACCGCGTCCTGGATGCTCACGTTCATGCCCTGCCCGCTGGCAGGCAGATGGACGTGCGCCGCGTCCCCCGCGAGCAGCACCCGGCCCCGGCGGTACTCGGTGGCCTGCCGGGCCGCGTCCCCGAAGGAGCTGACCCACACCGGGGTGGCCGTGGAGATGTCGTCCCCGCTGACCCGCTTCCACGCCTCGGCCACCTCGTCGAAGGACGGGGGCCCGGTGCGCCGTCGTGGTGCCCGGCCGTGCTCGGAGACCACGACCCGCATCATCCCGTCGCCGAGCGGCGCGGCCAGCAGCATGCCGCCCGGGCGACGCTCCCCGGACCACTTCGGCGGCAGCCGGAGATCCCGTACGTCGGCCAGCAGCAGCTCGGCGGTGGCGTCGGTGCCGGGGAAGTCGAAGCCCCCGGCCCGCCGCACCACGCTGCGCCCGCCGTCGCACCCCACCAGATAGGGCGCCGCGATCAGCGTCTCCACGTCAGGCCCCTCGGCCCGCACCTCGACGCCGTCACCGGAGTCGGTGAACCCGGTCACCCGGTATCCGCGGCGGACATCGGCGCCGAGCTCCGCGGCCCACTCCCCGAGCACGGCGACGGTACGGGCCTGGGAGACGCCGGTGACGCTCGCGTGCCGTCCGTCGCCGACCGCGAAGTCCACCGGCACGCTGCCGAAATGGCCGCCGGGGGAGCGGCTGAGCTCACCGAACCTCGGCAACAGCCCCCGCTGGTCGAACACTTCCAGAGTGCGCGCGGTGAATCCCATGCCGCGCGACTCCGCGGTGGGGCGGTCCTCCTGCTCCAGTACGACGACCCGCGCGCCGGCCAGCCGCAGCTCCGCGGCCAGCATCAGCCCGGCGGGCCCGGCGCCCGCCACGACGACGTCGGTGTCCCATGTCGGCATGTGCTCTCACCCCTCGCTCTCGTGCCCGGCCGCGGAGTCGGTCTCCTCGGCGACGGTGATGGCGCCGGTCGGGCAGCAGTCCGCGATGGCGCGCAGCCGCTCGAACCGGTCGTCCTGGCCGCGGTCCTCCTGAGCGGCGGCGATGCCGTCGTCGGCCAGCAGGAACAGGTCGGCGGCCATCGCCTCGCACAGCCCCATTCCGAGGCACAGGCTGCGGTCGATCCGGGCTACAGCCCTCATGAGCGCTCGCTCCGGTCGGCGCTCTCGGCCGAGACGGCGACGGGCAGGGCGACCAGGCGGCGGATCGCCCAGTTGTCGATGTACCGCACGCCGTCCCGGGGCGCGTCGAGCGTCAGCTCCGGGAAGCGTTCGAAGAGGGCGGGGATGGCGATCGCTCCCTCGAGACGGGCCAGTGCCGCTCCGAGGCAGTTGTGCAGCCCGTGCCCGAAGCCGACGTGCCGGTGGCCCGTACGCCGCAGGTCGAGCAGGTCCGGACGCTCGAAGCGACGCGGGTCCCGGTTCGCCGCCAGCAGTCCGACGATCACCGGCGCGCCCGCGGGCAGAGTGGTCCCGGCCAGTTCCACCTCCTCGGTGGTGACCCGGAACAGGGCGGTGCTCAAGGCGCCGTCGTAGCGCAGCAGTTCCTCCACCGCCGGCTCGGCCAGCCGCGGGTCCGTGCGCAGCAGACCGGCCTGGTCGGGGTGGTCGAGCAGGGAGAGCACGGCGTTGCCGATGAAGCCGCGCACGGTGTCGCTGCCACCCATGATGACGGCCGCGACGATGCCGGTCAGCTCGTCCTCGGTCAGCCGGACTCCGTCGTCGCCCTGGATCAGCGCGGAGGTCAGATCGTCGGCGGGCCTGCCGCGTTTCTCGGCGACGAGCTCGGCGGCGTACTCGCAGATCCGGGCGAAGCCTTCGGGAGCCTTGTGGATCAGCGCCGGGTCGGACGGGAAGGCCGCGTTGAGCGCGCTGACCAGTTCCCGGTGCCGTTCGATGCGCATGCCGAGGATCTCGCCCAGGACACCGGCGGCCACCTCTCCCGCGTAATCGTCCATCACGTCGAAGGTCTCGCGGCTCGCGCAGTCGTCGAGGATCCGTCCGACCTGCTCCCGCACGGTCGTGCGCCACTGCTCCACCCGGCGGGTCGTGAACGCGCCCATCGCCCGCCGCCGCAGCCGGGTGTGGTACGGCGGGTCGACCACCGTGATTCCCCGCTCCAGGAGGGTGCCCTCGGCTGCCACCAGACCGGCGGCGCGGAACTCCGCGTTGCCCCAGGTCCCGGCCTCGGTGCTGTAGCGCTGGTCGGCCAGTACGGCCTTGACGTCGTCGTAGCGCGTCACGAGCCAGGTCCGTACCTCGCCGACGGGAAAGCGGAACTCATGGACGGGAGAGTTCTCCCTGAGCCAGGCCAGGGTGGTGTGCGGATCCTGGTAGTACTCGGGGGAGAACAGGGCGGTGGGCGGCCCCACGGGCGCCGGCGTCGACAGCGTCATGGCTGGTCCTCTCTCCTGATGCGGAACTCGGGGTCAGAGTGCGTTCCAGGCGTCGGCCGTGGGTGCGAAGAAGTCGCGCAGCGGGGGCGGGAACACCCCGGCGTCGGCCGCCGTCCCGACCAGCTCGCGGACGTACCGGCCCAGGCGGTCGACGTCGGCGGGCCCCAGGGCCTCGTACGGCTGCCGGTCAAGGCGTCCGGTCTCCGCTTCGACCTCGTCCCGTACGGTGACTCCGCGCGCGGTCAGCCTGCCCTGGGGGTCCATCAGCCCGCGGTCGGTGAGCCGTTCCCGACCCGCCGACCACTCCGCCTCCGTCCAGCCGCGCATGGGCATGACGATCTCCTTGGCCATGCCGTGGCTGCTCGCGCAGTCGATGACCAGTGAGTCCACGCCCGTGAGCTCGAAGTGGCCGAGGACGGCGATGTGCCCGTCGCCGCGGTACTCGCGCAGCATCGTCGCCGCGTGCCACAGCGCCACATGCGGCCGGTCCGGCAGGTCCAGCGCGGAGTTCGCCGCGTACACCGGACGCCCCGCGGGAGCGCAGGCGGCGGCTGCGGCGGTCGCCAGTTTCGCCGCTTCCGCCAGCGCCGCCGACTGCACGGTCTCGGTACCGAGAAGACGCTCGAGCGCGGTGGCGACCGCGTCCTGGCGGGCCTGGATCGCGCGCGCGGGCGATATCAGCTCCCAGAGAGCGGGAATTCTTTCGGCGATGAGTCCGGGCGCGAAGGAGCTGAACACGGCGGTCACCACGACGGCGTTCGCCGAACCGAGAGGGGAGGCCCGTCCGGCCAGATACACACTCGAATGATCGGTGATGCCGAACGGTGCGAGTTCGGTCGCCAAATCGGTCGTGAAGTAGGGGATCGAGTGAAGAGCGTTTACCGCCTGCGCGCAGCGCCGTGCACCTCTGCGAATGCCGTGCTGATCATCCATGAAGCCCTCGAAGGTGGGGTCGTGATCGAGCATGAAAAACCGCCCGGGCCGAACGCCGGCGGGCGGAGGAAGGAAAGAAGGGGCCATAAAACAAGAAAGCCACCGCAATAAGTGCAGGTGGCTGGGGTTTCGCTGGGTCCGGGCAGAGCAGTGGCCCGCGAAGAGTGTGACAGTCGTCGGTGAGCTGTGTCAACTCCGGTTCTGCCGGGTCTCTTTGGCCTACGTCACACACGCTCGTCGTGCGTGACGTGCCCCACGCCGGGTCCTGTTGACACGTGCTGAACAGTCAGTACAACAATTGACAGTTGTAGCGACCAATGTCGAACCGGGGGAGCAATGACGCTCCTCGCCTGTCCTGGTTACATCGCGATTACCGCTGTATTGACGTCTGATGGCGTTGTGTGGAGTGGCGTGTGCCGGGAGGCGTGGACGGTTTTCGGCCAGCCTGTGAGTGCTTACCGCAATCGAACGGATCATCCGTGATATAGGGATGCGAGGCCAGCAGTGCAGGAGCACAAAGATTGCTCGGAATCGTTAGCCGGGCGGTCCAGTAGTCAGCGTCGTACGCCCCAAAAGGAATTGTCGCGCTGTTCGTTGGGAGAGCGACTGCGTGTCAGGTTGAGTGAAATCGGCGAGGTCTATCGGGAAAGCGAGGAAGAACTGTCGGCACTGGGTGGACGGCCGATGGAGCGGATCAGCGGTACCCGCTCGGTGGGCACCCGCCTCGACGAGAGGGTGCTGTCGCTGCGGGCGCAGATCGCCGATCTCCTGTCCTCGTGGGCGGGACTGGTCGTCGCGGAGCGCCGGTCGACGACCGCTCCCGGCCTGGAGGTGCCGGCCCTGCTCCGTTTCCTCGGCAGTCAGGTGCGGTGGCTGTCCGAACATCCGGCGGGCCCGGACCTCGACGTGGAACTCGCCGTGCTCGTTGACAGCTCCCGCTCGCTGTTCGGCCCGCAGGTGCACCGGGTGTCCTTGGGGGTGTGCTGCCACCCCGGCTGTACCGCACCCCTGTTCGCGCTGCTCTCCGGTACGCGAGATTCCGCCTTCTCCCGCGTGATCTGCGACACCGGTCACACGGTGCCCCCCGCGCAGTGGCTGCTGCTCTCCGCCAGGGCCCGCATGGCGATGGACGAAGGTGCGGCGTGACGGGGAAGGGAGGTCGACGGACAGTGCCCACCGAACTGGCCGCCCTGGCGGCGGGCGTCAGTGAGGCCACCATCCGCAAGTGGGCGAGCCGGGGAAAGATCACCCGCTACGGCAGTCCGCAGCGTGCCGAGTACGACCTGGACGAGCTGTACGAGATCCTCGCCCGCGCCCGTCCGGACCCGGGACCCGGTGCTTCCTCCTGACGGCGCCACCTCATACCGGCTCGCCCACCGTCGCTTGTCCCGCCGCGGCTGGAAGAGCGCACGCCGAGCATGGCCGCCCAGAGGGGCGGCCATGCTCGGCGATATACGGGCGGGACCTCAGCGGCGGCCGTCTCGCACCGCGCGGCCGACCGGATTCCGACAGACCGCGGCACCCCCTCGCCCCAACTCCTTCTGGAGCAGGGCTTCTTACGCAGCCTCGACGCTCGCGCCCTCCAAGGCTTTCCGGACATCCCCGCAGCGAGGCGCGCGAACCGTCGCAGAACGGCACCCGTGGAATTCCCGGGGTTGAACTACGCTCAGCCCGTGCTGCGCATCATCGACGCCCGGACGGGCGAGGCCGTCGAGGCCGCTCCGGCCCGGCGCGGGCTGACCCGGGTCGAGGCCCGTGTCGCGGGGGCCGACGCCGGCGCCCTGCGCGTGCTGCTCGTCGCCGACCTGCTCGTACGTGCCCTGGAACTCGGCGGCACCCCCGTGTGGGGTGTGCTGAGCGGCGGCCCACCCCCTGCGGCCCTGCGCTCCGGAGCCACCGCACTCGGCATCCGCCCCCTGGAGGACAGCCGAGACGTCGGCTCCGGCCTGGGCGAGGCCCAGATCATCCATGTCGCGGCAGAGGGCGGACCAGCACCGGAAGGCGTCCTGGTCACCGTCGCCCCCACGGAGGCGGAGCCGCAGGCCGGCGGGGAGGTCAGGAGGGACCCGGACACCGGCACTCCGGCACCTGGGGCTCCCGGCCCGGCTGTTCCGGAGTCCGCGGCTCCTGGTCCGGGTGTTCCGGAGTCTGCGGCTCCCGGCCCCGCCGCCCCGAAGACCGCTGCCTGCGAGCCCGGCGCTTCGGAGTCCGGTGCACTCCGGCCCGGCGCTTCGGAGCCCGGTGGCCTCCGGCCCGGCGCCCCGGAGTCCACTGCCCTCCAGCCCGGCGCCCCGGAGTCCGCCGCCCTCCAGCCCGCCCCCTCGGAGCCCGCTGCCCTCCAGCCCGACGGCGCCTCGCAGCCGGCGACCCGCAGCCCCGGCGCTCCCCGGCCGGCGGCCTCCGCCTCCGCCCCCGCTATCCCCGAAGTCGCCGACCCGAGCACCCTCCGTCTCGCGCTGCTCTCCCGGCACCACAGCGTCCCGGTTTCGCTCGGGGTCGCCGCTCTCGCCGACGCCCGGGACACCCTCGTACGCTGGCGGCGAGCGGTCGCCGGATGGGCGCGGCAGCCCTCGCGGCCGATCCCCGACGAGGCGCGGGCGCGTCTCCGTACCGCTTGGGAGGACGATCTGGACACCCCCGCCGTACTCCAGGTCCTGGCCTGGGTGGAGAGCGCGGCCGAACTCCCGGACGGCGCCCGGTTCGAGACGTACGCCTACGCCGACCGGCTGCTCGGCCTCGACCTCACCCGCGATCTCGGGTCACCGTCGTGATAGCGCGCGCCGGGGCCGGCCCGCTGCGCCGCCTGGTCGTGCTGCGGCACGCCAAGTCGGCCTGGCCGGCCGGCGTCGCGGACCACGAGCGGCCGCTCGCGCCGCGCGGCCGACGGGACGCGCCCGCCGCGGGCCGGGCCCTCGCCGAGGCCGACTGCCTGCCGGACCTCGCCCTGTGCTCCACCGCCGTACGCGCCCGGCAGACCTGGGAACTGGCCTCCGCCCAGTGGGGCACTCCGCCGCCCGTACGGTGGGACCGGCGGCTGTACGGTGCCGAGGCCGACGACCTGCTGCGCGCCGTGCACGAGGTGTCGCCCGAGGTCGAGACGCTGCTGCTGGTCGGGCACAACCCGGGCCTGGAGGAGCTCGTCCTGGAGCTGGCCGGGGACGGACTCGACGACGCGCTGGACCAGGTGCGGCTGAAGTTCCCGACCTCGGCGATCGCCGTACTGGCCTGGCACGGCACCGGCTGGCAGGCCCTCGCCCCCGGCACCGCGCTCCTCACGAGCGTGCTGGTGCCCAGGGGCAGGAAGGGCCAGGGCAAGGGGAAGGGCTGAGTCAGCCCACGTGCACGCGTGGCCGCCGGGCCGGATCCGGTTCGGCGCGCCGCAGCACCTCTCGGGTGACCGGCGCGACCTCCCCGTCCCCGAAGACCAGGAAGCGGATCAGATGGCTGAAGGGGTCGCCCTCGGTCCAGCTGAAGTACGCGTGCGGCACCTCACCCGTGCTGTCGCGCAGCGCCAGCAGCACCGCCGCGATGGCGTTGGGCACCGTCGGCCCCTCCACCCGCAGCCGCCGCGCCCCGTGCTTCTCGTCGCCGCGCACGGTGATGTCCTGCGTGAAGTCGGAGGAGTCCCGCACGAACACCTCCAGGAACAGCAGCGGCACACCCTCCGGGATATGGGTGTGCGCCCGCTGGTCGGACTCCTTGGCCCGGTACTCCCGCGTGCTGTGCTCCTGCGGCTCGTTGGCGATCAGCCGCAGCGGACCGCTCGCCGCCGCCTGGTCCACCAGCCGGGCCGCCTCCGCGTCGAAGTCGACCTCGGCGGCGCGCAGTTCGAAGGCGCGGTGGATCCGCGAGCCGAAGGACGTCAGCAGGATCGCCACGATGAAGATCGCGGCGATCTTGATGCCGTCCGGCCGCTCCACGACATTCGTGACCAGCGTGTACGCGAAGACGGCCGTGATCGCGCCGAAGCCCAGGGTCGCGCCCCGGTGGCCCCGCCTGTGCACCGCCACCGTCGAGGCGAACGACGCGGACAGCATCAGCACCAGCACACCGGTGGCGTACGCCCCGCTCTGCGCGTCCACGTTCGCGTCGAACCACACTGTGATGAGGACGGCGGCCGCCATGAAGACCAGCACCAGCGGGCGGACGGCACGCGTCCACTCGGGCGCCATGCCGTAGCGCGGCAGATAGCGCGGTACGAGGTTCAGCAGTCCGGCGAGCGCGGAGGCGCCCGCGAACCACAGGATGGCGATCGTCGAGACGTCGTACACCGTGCCGAACACCTGGCCGAGATGCTCGTGCGCCAGATAGGCGAGGGCGCGCCCGTTCGCCTGGCCGCCGCTCCTGAACTCGTCCTGCGGGATCAGGATCGTCGTCGCCAGGCTCGACAGCAGCAGGAAGCAGCTCATGATCACGGCGGCCGTGGTGAGCAGCTTGCGGGTCTCCCGGATGCGGCCCGCCGGCTTCGCCCAGGTGTCCGTGGGGTCGCCCTTGACCTGCGGCATCACCGCGACCCCGGTCTCGAACCCGGACATGCCGAGCGCCAGCTTCGGGAACACCAGCAGGGCCACGCCGACCATCGCGAACGGCGAGGAGTGCTCCGCGGTCAGGGCGTCGGTCCAGTCGCCGATCCGCACCGGATGGCCGATCACCTCCCAGGCGGAGACCGCCAGCACGACGACGTTCAGCGTCAGATAGGTCCCCACCAGCACCACCGCGATGCCGATGGCCTCCTTGAACCCCTTCAGGAACACCCCGCCCAGCGCGCCCACCAGCAGCAGCGTGATCCAGAGGTTCCCGCCCTCCATCCAGTGCGGGGCGAACGGGTTCTCCACGACGTGCGCGGCGGCGTCCGCGGCCGACAGCGTGATCGTGATCATGAAGTCGGTGGCGGCGAACCCGAGCAGCACCAGCACGAAGATCTTCCCCGACCACCAGGACAGCAGCCGTTCCAGCATGGCGATCGACCCCTCGCCGTGCGGACTCTCGTGCGCGACCCGGCGGTAGACCGGCAGCGCGCCGAGCAGCGTCAGCGCGATGAGGACGAGCGTCGCGATGGGCGAGAGCAGACCCGCCGCGAGAGCCGCGATGCCCGGCTGGTAGCCGAGGGTGGAGAAGTAGTCGACGCCGGTGAGACACATGACACGCCACCAGGAGTGGCCCTCGGTCTCGGCCCGCGGAGTCGCGTGCGGCCCCGGATGCCGTGCCGACTGCTCGCTCAGCCCCTCCAACAGCCAGGCCCGGAAACGGGCCTTGGAACCGTCGAGCACGCCGACCCGCGCGCCCTCCACCTCGGTCCCGGTCATACGTGCGGTCTCCCTGAGCTCGGCACGGACCATCGACGGCCCGCGGACGCGAGTATCCCCGACATCCTGACCTGCACCCGGGGCGGGGGGTGACCGCCACGCCTGCGCATAGGGTGGCCGGATGCAGGACGAGTACCGCACCGTCGCCCGGCCGGGCGTGCACGAGACCGAGGTCAACCGCTCCCGGTTCCTGTGCGCCATCGCCCCGGCGGCCACCGAGCAGGAGGCCCAGGACTTCGTCGCCGCCGTCCGCAAGGAGCACGCCGACGCGACCCACACCTGCTGGGCGTACGTCATCGGCGCCGACGCCTCCGTCCAGAAGGCCAGTGATGACGGCGAACCCGGCGGCACCGCCGGCGTCCCCATGCTGCAGATGCTGCTGCGCCGCGAGATGCGGTACGTCGTCGCCGTCGTCACCCGCTACTACGGCGGCGTGAAGCTCGGCGCGGGCGGCCTCATCAGGGCGTACGGCGGCGCGGTCGGCGAGGCCCTGGACGCCCTCGACACCATCACGCGCCGCCGCTTCCGCCTCGCCACGGTGACGGTCGACCACCAGCGCGCCGGCAAGCTCCAGAACGACCTGCGCTCGACCGGCCGCGAGGTCCGCGACGTCCGCTACGGCGAGGCGGTCACCATCGAGATCGGCCTCCCGGACGCCGACGTGGCCGCCTTCCGCGCCTGGCTCGCCGACGCGACGGCCGGGACGGCGGGGTTCGAACTGGGTGGGGAGGCGTACGGGGACGCGTGACGTTCCGTATGAAACGGGCGTAACGGACCGGTGCGGGGCGGTTCATGACGGGGCGATACGGGAGTAACCGTCCGTGATGTCAGCCCCGGCCGTTAGTCTCGGGGATCATGAGACTGCTGCACACTTCCGACTGGCATCTCGGCCGGGCGTTCCACCGGGTGAGCATGCTCGCTGCCCAGGCCGAGTTCATCGGTCACCTCGTCGCGACCGTGCGCGAACGCGGCGTCGACGTGGTGGTCGTGTCGGGAGACGTGTACGACCGCGCGGTCCCGCCCCTCGCCGCGGTCGAGCTGTACGACGACGCCCTGCACCGGCTCGCCGACCTCGGCGTGCCGACGGTGATGATCTCCGGCAACCACGACTCGGCCCGCCGACTGGGCGTCGGCGCCGGCCTCATCGGACGCGCGGGCATCCACCTGCGCACCGAACCGGCCGCCTGCGGAACACCCGTCGTCCTCACCGACGCCCACGGCGACGTGGCCTTCTACGGGCTGCCGTACCTCGAACCCGCCCTGGTGAAGGGCGAGTTCGGCGTCGAGAAGGCGGGCCACGAGGCGGTGCTCGCCGCCGCCATGGAGCGCGTCCGCGCCGACCTCGCCACCCGCCCGCCCGGCACCCGCTCCGTCGTCCTCGCCCACGCCTTCGTCACCGGCGGCGAGGCCAGCGACAGCGAACGGGACATCACGGTCGGCGGTGTGGCCGCCGTGCCCGCCGGAGTCTTCGACGGCGTCGACTACACGGCCCTCGGGCACCTGCACGGCTGCCAGACCATCACCGAGCGCGTGCGCTACTCCGGTTCCCCGCTGCCGTACTCCTTCTCGGAGGCCGACCACCGCAAGACCATGTGGCTCGTCGACCTCGACGCCGAGGGCGCCGTCACCGCGGAGCGCGTCGACTGCCCGGTGCCGCGCGCGCTGGCCCGCCTCCGGGGCACCCTGGACGACCTGCTCGCCGACCCGGACCTGGCCCGGCACGAGGACGCCTGGGTCGAGGCCACCCTGACCGACGCGGTCCGCCCGGCCGACCCCATGGCCCGCCTCACCGAGCGCTTCCCGCACACCCTCAGCCTCGTCTTCGACCCCGAGCGGGCACCGGACGACCCCGATGTGTCGTACGCCCGCAGGCTCGCGGGCCGCAGCGACCAGGAGATCGCCGAGGACTTCGTCGCCCATGTCCGCGGCGCCGGGCCCGACGAGCGCGAACAGGGCGTGCTGCGGGACGCGTTCGACGCGGTGCGCGCGGACGAGGCGGTCCGGGAGGTGGCGCGGTGAGACTGCACCGACTGGACATCACCGCGTTCGGGCCCTTCGGTGGCGCCCAGTCCGTCGACTTCGACGAACTGTCGGCCGCCGGCCTGTTCCTGCTGCACGGGCCGACGGGCGCGGGCAAGACCTCGGTCCTGGACGCCGTCTGCTACGCCCTGTACGGCACCGTCCCGGGCGCCCGCCAGAGCGGCCAGGGCCTCACCCTGCGCAGCGACCACGCGCCGCCCGGCACCCGCACCGAGGTGACCCTCGAACTGACCGTCGCGGGGCGGAGGTTGGAGATCACCCGGCAGCCGCCGTGGGAGCGGCCCAAGAAGAAGGGCTCCGGGACCACCGTCGAGAAGGCACAGAGCTGGCTGCGCGAGTACGACGCCACGACCGCGGCCTGGAAGGACCTCAGCCGCTCCCACCAGGAGATCGGCGAGGAGATCACCCAGCTGCTCGGCATGAGCCGGGAGCAGTTCTGCCAGGTCGTGCTGTTGCCCCAGGGCGACTTCGCGCGGTTCCTGCGTGCCGACGCGGAGGCGCGCGGCAAGCTCCTCGGCCGGCTCTTCGACACGCACCGTTTCGCCGAGGTCGAGAAGCGGCTCGCCGAGCGCCGCCGGGCCGCGGAGGCACAGGTGCGCGAGGGCGACGCCGAACTGCTGGCCGACGCACACCGCATGCAGCAGGCGGCGGGCGGAGCGATGGAACTGCCCGAACTGTCGCCGGGGGAGCCGGGACTGGCGGAGGCCATCCTGGGGGCGGCCGCGGTGGCCCGCAGCACGGCACGCGAACAGCTCACGATCGCCCACATCCGCCTCACGTCAGCGGAATCCGCGCAGGCTGCCGCCGACCGCGACTTGGACGACGTACGCGAACTGGCCCGTTTGCAGCGCAGATTCACCGAGGCGCAGGACCGGGCGCGACTGCTGGAGGAGCGAGCCGACCGCTACCACGAGGCGTTGGCCCGGATGGAGAGGGCGCGCAAGGCGGAGACGGTGGCACCGGCGCTGGACCTGCGGGAGTCGGCGGAAGCCGAGCATCGCGAGGCGGCTCAGGCGGAGGAGCACGCACGTGCACTTCTTAGAGAGACCTTCGCTGAAGCGCCCCAAAGGGGCGCGGGGCTGTATCAATTTGCGGCTCCGCCGCGTGGCGCGACCAGCCACGACGGCGCTACAGACGACACACAACCCATCTCAGCGCTCCCCGCAGAACACTTGGCCATCAAAGCCCGCCGTACCGCCGAAGAACTCGGCACCCTGGAGTCGGCCCGCAGAGCCGAGCAGCGCCTGACCGAACTGGCCGACGAACGCGCCGACCTGGACCGCCAGGAACGCGCCGACGAGGACGTCCGACAAGAAGCCGAGACCTGGCTGGAGGGTTGGGACGAGACCCGCACCGCCCTACAAGGCGCCGTGGAGTCGGCCCAGGCCGCAGCCACCCGCGCCGAACAGCTGGCCGTACAGCGCGACCCCGCCCGCAAACGCCTCGCCGCCGCCCGCCAGCGCGACCAGCTCGCCCGCGACACCGACGCCGCCCAGCGCCAGGTGACCGCCGCCACCGAGCACGCCCTGAAGGCCCGCGCCGAGTGGCTGGACGTCAAGGAGCAGCGCCTCAACGGCATCGCCGCCGAACTGGCCGCCCAGCTCAAGGACGGCGACCCGTGCGCGGTCTGCGGCGCCGTCGAACACCCGGCACCCGCCCGCAAGGACGCCGGGCACGTCGACCGCGAGACCGAGGAGCGCGCCCTCGCCGCCTCCCAGCAGGCCGACGAACGCCGCGCCGAGGCCGAGCGGCACCTCAGCCTCGTACAACGAGCGCTGGCCGCCGCCGAAGGCGAGGCAGGTGACACGTCCACCGAGCAACTCGCCGTCGAGGCCGAGGAGTTGGAGCGGCGGTACGAGGAGGCGCGGAACGGCGCCGCCGTGCTGCACACCGCGAGCGAACGCCTGCGGCAGGCCGAGGAGGAGCGCGAGCGGCGCGTCGCCGCCCAGCAGGAGGCCGCCGTGCGCGGCGCCTCGCGGATCGCCCGCCGGGACGCGCTGGAGCGTGAACGGGCCACTCTGGAAGGGGAGTTGGCCGAGGCGCGGGGGAGTGCCGAGAGCGTCGCCGCGCGGGCCGCCCAGCTGGAGCGGAGGGTCGCGCTGCTCACCGACGCCGTCGACGCCGCGCGCGCCGCCGAGGACACCGCCCAGCGACTCAAGGACGCGGACTCCCGGCTCGCCGACGCCGCGTTCCGGGCCGGCTTCGACACCCCGGGGGCCGCGGCCGCCGCCCGCCTCGACGACGCCGCCCACCGTGACCTCCAACGGCGCCTGGACGCCTGGCAGTCCGAGGAAGCCGCCGTACGAGCGGTGCTTGCCGAGCCGGACACCGCGGCCGCCGCCCAGCGGCCGTCCGCCGACCTCGCCGGCGCCGAGCAGCGCGCCACCCGCGCGGCCCAGCGGGTGCGCGACGCGGCCTCCGCGCGCGACGCGGCGGCCCGCCGCTGCACCGAACTCGACCGCCTCTCCGCGCGCTCGGCGGCAGGCGTACGCCGACTCGCCCCGCTGCGCGAGGAGTACGACGGCGTGGCCCGGCTGGCCTCCCTCACCGCGGGCACCTCGGCCGAGAACGAACGCAAGATGCGGCTGGAGTCGTACGTCCTGGCCGCCCGCCTGGAACAGGTCGCCGCCGCCGCGACCGTACGCCTGCAGCGCATGTCCTCCGGCCGGTACACCCTCGTCCACTCCGACGACCGGGCCGGCCGCGGCCGCAGCGGTCTCGGGCTGCACGTCGTCGACGCGTGGACCGGACGAGAGCGGGACACGGCCACGCTGTCCGGCGGGGAGACCTTCTTCGCCTCCCTCGCGCTCGCCCTCGGCCTCGCGGACGTCGTCACCGACGAGGCGGGCGGCGTCCGGCTCGACACGCTCTTCATCGACGAGGGCTTCGGCAGCCTCGACGACCAGACCCTCGACGAGGTCCTGGACGTGCTCGACTCGCTGCGCGAACGCGACCGCAGCGTCGGCATCGTCAGCCATGTCGCCGATCTGCGCCGACGCATCCACGCCCAGCTGGAGGTCGTGAAGGGCCGTTCGGGGTCGGTGGTCCGGCAGCGGGGTCAGTGACCGAGGGGCCGCCGGGGCAGTGGTGACGAGTACACGACGCTCGTGGTGACCGAGCCGAGCGCGCCGATCTTTCCGGAGACCTCCTCCAGGTGGCGCATCGAGCGGGCGGCGACCTTGATGACGAAGCAGTCGTCGCCCGTGACGTGGTGCGCCTCCAGGATCTCCGGCGTCACCGCGACCAGGTCGTGGAACGGCTTGTAGTTGCCGTTCGGATAGCGCAGCCGCACGAACGCGAGGATCGGCAGCCCCAGCCGCTCGGGGTCCACGACGGCGGCGTAACCCTGGATCACGCCCGCCTCCTCCAGCCGCCGCACCCGCTCGGTGACCGCGCTCGGCGACATGGCCACGGCGCGCGCCAGCTCGGCGAAGCTGGCCCGTCCCTCGCGCTGGAGGACGTCGAGAATGCGCCAGTCGGTGGCGTCCGGGGAAAACACGGTCATGGCGGATGGATAGCAGGGGAATCCCCGGCAGAGCAAGGTGAGGGCCGGGGAACGCCCCTTCAAGGAGGTGATCGACGGCCGTAGATTTCTCGGCACAGCAGACAGCGAACGCCGCGAAAGGGCCGAACATGACCAGCACCGTCACCGCCGTGAACCCCGTCCTGCGCGTCGCCCCGGCGGCCCCGGCCGAGGCGGCCGCCTACTTCCGGGCGAGCCTGGTCTTCCACGCCGACGTGTCCGACGTGGCCGCCGCGCTCGCGGCCGGCGGCGACCCCGGTTTCGTCGTCCTGGACTCCCGCTCCACCGAGTCCTGGGACCAGGGCCACATCCCCGGCGCCATCCACCTGCCGACCGCGCTCATCCCCGAGCAGGCCGCGAAACTCCTCGACAGGTCCGTGCCGGTCATCACGTACTGCTGGGGTCCCGGCTGCAACGGGGCGACCCGCGCCGCCCTCGCCCTCGCCGAACTCGGCTACCAGGTCAAGGAGATGCTCGGCGGCTTCGAGTACTGGGCCCGTGAGGGCTTCGAGTACGAGACCTGGGAGGGCCGCACCCGCCGCGACGCCGACCCGCTGACGGCACCCGTGGACGCCGAGGACTGCGGCTGCTGAAGGAGAGAGCGGTGAGCGCATGGGGAGGGTTGGGGGACGGCGAATCTGTGAGCCGTGTGTGCGTGTACGGTTCTGCGCCATGGTGCGATACGCGGAACCCGGCGCTCTGGACTGGGTCGAGTCGGGAGGCGGGCCGCTCATAGCGGTGCCGGAAGCCGTGCTGCCGTTCTGGACGGGGGCCGACGGCGAGGAGAACGCCTCCGACTACGACCGCGCCTGCGAGGTCGACGGCTGCGTCGGCCTGCTCCCGGTCGGCGACTCGGCCGCGCTGGTCCTCGGCGACGAACCCGCCTCGACGGCCTATCTGCCGGAGCACGGCACCTTCGTACGCTGGTGTGCCGCGAACTCCGAGGCCGAACTCCTCGCCGAGGTCCCACAGGCCCTCGCCACGGCCGACTGGGGCGAGGAGGTGCGCTGGCAGGTGCCCGGCGACGTCGTCCTGTTCGACTGCGCCTGGCCCGGCACGGACACGGAGCGGACCGACAGCCTGCGGGTCGTCCTGGAGCCGGGGAGTTACACGGTCCGCGCGGCCAACGTCCAGCCGGGACCGGAGACTTGGCTCGGCCTCGTACAGCTGCGGCGCCTTCCCTGACCACTCCGCCCCGCCCCGATATTCACGTGCGTCCCGTCGGTGCCGTGACCATCATGGTCGTCCGTGCCCCGACTTCCGCACCCCGCCCCCGAAGACCTGCGCCGTGACCTCCTGCCGCTGCGCGGCCGTACCGCCCTCGTCACCGGAGCGAGCAGACGCGCCGGCATCGGACACGCCGTCGCCCGTCGGCTGGCCGCGTACGGCGCGAGCGTCTACCTGCACCACCATGTGCCGCACGATTCCGCCATGCCCTGGGGGGCCGACCGGCCCGAGGACGTAACCGCCTCCGTGCTAGCGGCAGTTGGTGATCCCGAGGCGCGTGTCCTCGCCGGACCCGGCGACCTCTCCGAACCGTCGGCGCCCGCCGAACTGATCACCACCGCCGCGACCGCGCTCGGCGGCCGGCTCGACATCCTCGTCGCCAACCACGCCCTCAGCGGCAGCGACGGCGACCTGGACACGATCGACGCGGCGATGCTCGACGCGCACTGGGCGGTCGACACACGGTCGGTACTGCTGCTCGTGCAGGCGTACGCCCGCCATCGCGCCGGACTTCCGCCGCGCACCCCCGGCGGACGCGTCGTGATGATGACCTCCGGCCAGGACATCGCGGGCGGCATGCCGGGCGAGATCGCCTACGCCCTCCAGAAGGGCGCCCTCGCCTCGATCACCCGCTCCCTGGCCACCACGCTCGCCGAGCACGCGATCACCGTGAACACCGTCAACCCCGGCCCCGTGGACACGGATTACGCGACCGGCGAGACCTACGAGGCCGTCGCCGCCCGCTTCCCCGCCGGCCGCTGGGGCATGCCCGACGACCCGGCCCGCCTCATCGCGTGGCTGGCCACGGACGAGGCGGACTGGATCACCGGCGAGGTCGTCAACTCCGAGGGCGGATTCCGGCGTTGACCACGGCCGGGGCGCCGATCAGAGCGGGCTGGGTGATCAGCGCCGGGGCGGCCGTCGGAGCGGGCTGGGTGATCAGCGCCGGGGCGGCCGTTGGAGCGGGCTGGGTGATCAGCGCCGGCGCGGCCGTCGGAGCGGCTCGGTGATCGGAGCCGGAGCGGCCGTCGGAGCGGCTCGGTGATCGGAGCCGGAGCGGCCGTCAGAGCTGCGAGAGCTCGTCCACCAGGTCGTCCAGGCCCAGCGAGCCCTGCGAGAGCGCGGCCATGTGCCAGGCCTTGAGGTCGAAGGCGTCGCCGTGCGCCTCGCGCGCCTTCGCCCGGCCCAGCAGCCAGGCCCGCTCGCCCAGCTTGTAGCCGATCGCCTGCCCGGGGATGGTCAGATACCGGGTCAGCTCGCTCTCCACGAAGTCCGCCGGCCGGCTGCTGTGCGACCCGAAGAACTCCTGCGCCAGCTCCGGCGTCCAGCGCTCGCCCGGGTGGAAGGGCGAGTCGGCCGGGATCTCCAGCTCCAGGTGCATGCCGATGTCGACGATGACCCGCGCGGCCCGCATCATCTGCGCGTCGAGATAGCCGAGCCGCTGCTCCGCGTCCGTGAGGAAGCCGAGCTCGTCCATCAGCCGCTCCGCGTACAGCGCCCAGCCCTCGACGTTGGCGCTGACCATACCGATGGAGGCCTGGTAGCGGGAGAGGCTGTCGGCGACGTGCGCCCACTGCGCGAGTTGCAGGTGATGCCCTGGCACGCCCTCGTGGTACCAGGTCGAGACGAGGTCGTAGACCACGAAACTGGTCTGGCCCATCGTCGGCAGCCAGGTGCGGCCGGGACGCGAGAAGTCCTCCGACGGGCCGGTGTAGTACGGGGCCGCCGCACCGCCGGGCGGCGCGATGCGGGACTCCACCCTCCGCACCCGCTCGGCGAGTTCGAAGTGCGTGCCGTCCAACTTCTCGATCGCCTGGTCCATCAGGCCCTGCAGCCACTCCCGGACCTCGTCGACACCCTCGACGCGTGTGCCGTGCTCGTCGAGGTGGGCGAGCGCCACCCACGGCGTCTCGGCGCCGGGCAGGATCTTCTCCGCCTCCTGCCGCATCTCGCCGAGGAGGCGGTGGTACTCGGACCAGCCGTACGCGTACGCCTCGTCGAGGTCGAGGTCGGTGCCGTTGAAGTAGCGCGCCCAGCGCGCGTACCGCTCACGGCCCACCGTGTTCGGGGCGCCCTCGACGGCCGGCGCGTACACGTCCCGCATCCAGTCCCGCAGCTCGACCACGGACGCGGTCGCGGCGCGGGCCGCCTCGTCGAGCTCGCCGCGCAGCGCCTCGGGCCCCGCCGACGCGAAGTCCTCGAACCAGCCACGGCCCTTGCCGTCCGTGTCCGACCACTCGGTCAACTGCTCGACGAAGGTGGCGGTGGGCCGCGGCGCCGCGTACAGCCCCCGCTCCAGGCCGAGCGCGAGGGACTCGCGGTAGCCCGCGTACGCGGCCGGCACGGCGCGCAGCCGCTCGGCGATCGCCGCCCAGTCCTCGTCCGTCTCGCTCGGCGTCACCGTGAACACATCACGCACCGAGTGCGCGGGCGTGGCGATGTTGCCGACCCGGCGCAGGCCCTCGTCCGCCTCGTGCACGGCGAGTTCCGCGGTGAGCCGCTCGCGCAGCAGCCGGCCGCAGCGGCGCTCGATGTCACTGTCGGCCCCGGGCCGCCGTTCGGCCTCGTCGAGCCTCGCGAGGGTCGCCCTCGCCAGCTCCGCCAGCGCCTCCTGGCCCGCCGGGGACAGGTCGGGCAGCCTGCTGGAACTCTCCTTCACACCGAGGTAGGTACCGGTCACCGGGTCGAGGGCGATGAGCTCGTCGACGTACGCGTCGGCGACCTCACGGGGCAACGGGTTCTTGGTCTCTGACATGCGGTCCATCCTCATACGAGGATCCACCGCACGTCACCCCGGTTGAGCCGAGGGCGTAGGCGGCAGCAGCGGCCCGCAGTCCCACTGCTGGAAGATCAACCGGGTCTCCACGCGGGCCACTTCGCGCCGCGCCGTGAACTCGTCCAGCACGAGCCGCTGAAGATCGGCCATGTCCGCGACCGCCACATGGACCAGGTAGTCGTCCGGCCCGGTGAGATGGAAGACGGTACGGGACTCCGGCAGCGCCCGGATCCGATCCACGAACGGCCCCACCAGCTCCCGCCGGTGCGGCCTGACCTGCACGGACAGCAGGGCCTCCAGACCCCGGCCGAGCTTGGCCGGATCCAGCCGCAGCTGATGCCCGAGGATCACACCCGCCCGGCGCAGCCGGGTCACCCGGTCCAGACAGGTCGACGCCGCGACCCCGACCTGCGCGGCGAGGTCCCGGTAGGTGGTCCGGGCGTCGTTCTGCAGCAGCCGCAGCAGATGCAGATCCACCGGATCCAGTACGACGGATTCACCCATGCGCCGAACGTAACACGGCCCTGAACCCAATCATTCCGGTCCTTGTTCACCCTTCCCTCCATGGACTCCACGAGAGCGCTGGCCACGGAGGCCGTGCACGCCGGCCGCGACGACCTCGCCCGCCAGGGACTGCACGCGCCGCCCATCGACCTGTCGACCACCTACCCCTCGTACGACAGCCGCGGCGAAGCCGCCCGCATCGACGCCTTCGCCGCGACCGGGGCCGAGCCGGAGGGCCCGCCCGTCTACGGCCGCCTGGGCAACCCGACGGTCGCCCGCTTCGAGACCGCCCTCGCCCGCCTGGAGGGCACCGACTCCGCGGTCGCCTTCGCGAGCGGCATGGCCGCGCTCACCGCGGTGCTTCTGGTACGGGCCTCGATGGGCCTGCGGCACGTGGTCGCCGTCCGCCCCCTGTACGGCTGCAGCGACCATCTGCTGACCGCCGGCCTGCTCGGCTCCGAGGTCACCTGGACCGACCCGGCCGGCGTCACGGACGCCCTGCGCCCGGACACCGGCCTGGTCATGGTCGAGTCCCCGGCCAACCCGACCCTCGCCGAGGTCGACCTGCGCGCCATGGCCCACGCCTGTGGCTCGGTCCCGCTGCTGGCCGACAACACCTTCGCGACGCCGGTGCTGCAGCGCCCCGCGGAACAGGGCGCGCGGCTGATCCTGCACAGCGCCACCAAGTACCTCGGCGGCCACGGTGACGTGATGGCGGGAGTGGTGGCCTGCGACGAGGAGTTCGCCGCCCGCCTCCGCCAGATCCGCTTCGCGACGGGCGCCGTCCTCCACCCCTTGGCCGGCTACCTCCTCCTGCGCGGCCTGTCCACCCTCCCCGTCCGCGTCCGAGCGGCCTCGGCGACCGCCGCGGAACTGGCCCGCCGCCTGGCGGCGGACCCGCGCATCACCCGGGTCCACTACCCACGCATAGGCGGCGCGATGATCGCCTTCGAGGTCGCCGGCGACCCCCACGAGGTCATAGCGAACGTCGACCTCATCACCCCGGCGGTGAGCCTGGGCAGCGTGGACACCCTGATCCAGCACCCGGCATCGATCAGCCACCGCATAGTGGACCCGGCGGACCGCCGGGGAGCGGGCGTGAGCGACCGCTTGCTGCGCCTGTCGGTGGGCTTGGAGGATGTAGAGGATCTGTGGACAGATCTAAATCGGGCGCTGGGACAGCGCCCCGTCAGGGGCGCGGGGCTGCATCGATTTGCGGCTCCGCCGCGGGGCGCGACCAGCCACAACTCACCCGCACCCGCCGACGATTACCTGCCCCCTACGGCGCTTCGGCGCTCATAGCGCGCGCCTCCACATCCAACCCCGCCGTGATGACCAGCGTCCCCTCCTCGACCTGATAGTCGAGCGGCAACCCCAACCCCCGCATCGCAGCCACCATCCCCGTGTTGGACGCCTGCGTCACGGCATACACACTCGCGCACCCCGTCTCGGCCGCCATCGCCACCAGCCGCCGCAGCAGTTCACCCCCGATGCCACGCCCCTGCCACTTGTCCTCGACGAGCAGGGCGACCTCGGTCTCGTCCCCGTCCCACAGGAGATGGCCGAGCCCGACGAGGCGTCCGGAGGCGGTCTGCACGGCGAGCGTGCGGCCGAAACGCGGGTTCAGCAGGTGGTTCAGATAGCGGTCGGCGTCCCCGACAGGGCCGTGGTACCGCATGCTCAACGTCCGCGGCGAGCACCGCTCGTGCATCTCCCGCGCCGCCTCCAGATCCCGCGGATCGGCCCGCCGCACGGTGATCTCGTTGCCCTCGGGCAGCGTCAGCACGTCCTGGCTGCGCGGCACCCGCGGCCCGAGCCGCGCGTCCAGCTCCACCAGCGCCCGCGCCCGCGCGAACTCGGTCGGGGTGAACGGCAGATACGGCCGCTCCACGCTGATCACTCCACCCTCCGGCGCCCGCAGCCGCATCACAGTGTCCTCGAGAACCCCCTCCACCGGCACGCCCTCCGGCGCCCGACCGCCGCCGACCGGCACGGCGGGCAGCTGGCGGATCGTGCACCGGCCCAGCAACTGCCGCAACGCCAGCGGCAGTTCCGCCGCGTCCAGCGCGGTCCGGGTCGCCAGGCCCAGCACTCGCGTCGGCGCGTCCACCAGATCGTGGGCGTCGGCCCGCTCGATCCAGGTGTCCGCGCCCCCGGCCGACGAGACCAGCCGCGTGAGCTCGGACGCCGCGAGCCCACCGGGGGCCCGCAGCAGGAACTCGTCGACCGTGCCCTCGGCCAGCGGATGCGTCTGCAGGCTGAGGATGTCGACCCGCTGCCCGGCGAGCGCCGTGCACAGCGCCGCCAGCGACCCCGGTTCGTCCTTCACCGTCGTCCGCATCCGCCACAGCGTGCTCTCCGTGGGCACGGCCTCCGGCGTCGCCGACGTGGGCTCGGACGGCCCGGCCTGCTGCCCCTGCGGCAGCGGCCGGGCACCGGTATCGATGACCGGAGGCGCATGACCGTGGCGGCGTGACCACCAGATGTGGAACCCCGCCGTGGCGGCCAGCACGACCGCCGAGAGCACCAGCAGCGCCGGTCCGTCCGGGCCGTGCCCGACCAGGTTCGCCACGCCGTCCGCCACGGCCACGGCCGTGAACAGCGCGGCGAGTTCGACGACGTCCCGCCGCCAGTGGTGCACGGGACGGCCGTTCTTCGCACGCGTCACATCAGACATTTCTCGACTCATGCAGCCACTGTGAAGGAAGGGTGTTGCGTGATCACGAACGTACTGTGACTGACGGGTAAAGCGTGCTTATGTACCTTTTGTTGATCGTTTTACGATTGTGCTGTGGCCGGTGAGCGCGCAGGTGAGGGCGCTGGTCAGGCGGCCATGCCCAGGGCCAGCGCGGTCCGCAACCGCCGGGCCTGGGACACCAGCCGGGAGGAACCCCGCCGGTCCGCCGTCTGCGCCAGGTGGGGTATCTCACCCCGCGCCCGGCAGCGCTCGGCCGACTCCGCGGCCACCGCCAGCAGCTCCCCGAGCCCGCGGGCGGACACCGCCGAGCCGCTGCCGCCGACGGCGAGTTCGGCGAGCAGCACCGGCAGGGCGTGCCGCAACATCTCCCAGATGGTGGCGTTCGCGCCCGTCGCCGCGGCGGTCCGCGCCGACTCGGCGAGCCGCAGCGGCTTCAGGGCCCCGCGCCGCACCAACTGGCCCAGGTCCGCACCCAGCCGGGCCGCGTCGAGCTGCCCTCGGGCCGCCAGGATCAGCAGCGCGTCCACCGCGGCGAGCCGATCCTCCGCATGCCGCGCGCCGAGCCCGTACGCCAGCCCCAGATGCACGGCCTCACCGGCCTCACCGCCGGACTCCGCGAGCAGCGGCAGTACGGCGGCGGCGCCCCGCTCGTCGTGCACGGCGCCGGCGGACAGATCCGGCAGCAGCCGCCCGGCGACGAGCTCGCGACGCTCGGGGAGCAGGGCCAGCCAGTGCGGACGTATGTCATTGCTCCAGTGGTGGCAGTACCACCGCTCCTCGACGACGCTCGTCGGGCGGCCGAGGGGACGGAACTCGGCCGGGAAGTCGCCCTGCAGTTCCAGGATCTCACCGCACTCGAGCAGGATCCGGTTGCCCGAGGTCCGTCGTCGCGTCGTCGGCAGCCCGGGTTCGGCCTCGCCCAGCCAGTCGGCGAGCCGTGCGCCCTCCGCCGTGCCGAGGGCGGTGGCCCGCTCGGCGGCGCGCACAGCCGCCGCTCGGTCCGTGCGCCGCACCCGCAGCAGCGCCTGCGCGAAGTCCGCCGCCGACACTCGGGCACCCAGGCGCCGATACTCGTCCAGACGGTCCACCAACTCGTCCGGCTCCAGCAGGCCGGTGCTCCAGGTCGGGGTCGACAGCAGGAACGGGAGCGGGTCGGTGCGCAGCCGATACGCCACCTCCCATAGGCGGGCTGCGAAGGCCCGGGAGAGGGCGCCGTGCCCGCAATCACGGACCGTGGGCACCTGCCGTACGAACGCGTGGAGCGTGCCGGGGTTCACCTTCCCGAACAGGGCGGCGAGGAGGAGGTCCAGGCCGTCCTCCGCGTCCGACACCGTGAAGTCGCTTCTGTCGAACCGACCTGTGTGGTTCGGCCCGTCCGGAGAGTCGGCGTCGTACCACCAGCGGCGGGTGAGCACGGGCCCGAGCGCTTCCAGGAGCATTTCCCGATCGCGGTAGGCATGGCGCACCAGGCCGGCCAACGCCCGCTCGAACCCGGCCACGCCGGGCTCGGCCGCGAGCGCCGCCCCGACCTCTTCCGCGACCTCCACCGCCGACATCGGCGCGGGGCCGAGGTGGGCCGGATGCGGCGCGGGCGGCAGGATCTCCTCGTACTCCAAGGCGGGTGCCGGTGCCGCCGGAGTGCTGCCCAGGAGCAGGCCCGCCCGGCTGCGCAGCGCCGGGATCAACTGCTCGGCGGCGACGGCCAATTCGCCCCGGACCTGGGTGTTCCCGAGCTTGTTCAGGTGCCGTTCCACCAGCTTCAGCGCCCGCTCCTGCACGTCCGAGTCCTCGTGGCCGAACGCCTGCGCGACGACGGGCAGCAGCTCGTCGGCCGTGGCGGCGTCCCGGGTCAGCACCTTGCCGAGCAGCACCAACTGGGCCCGCACGAGCTTCTTCTCGGGGCGGAACAGCACCGCGTCCGACATCTCCGCGAGCCGACGGGTCGTCAGCTCGCCGTCGAGGGCGAGCGCGGCCAGCACCGACTGGGCGTGCGACGCCACCGGCGAGACCGCGGCGGAGGCCAGGGCCAGCCAGTCGCCGGTCCGCTCCCGCTCCTCGTCCCGCCCGAGGTCGAGCAGCTTCAACAGCCGCAGGAACACGCGGAGTTCGGTGTTCGTGCCGCCCCGCAGCAGCCGCGACACACAGGCGTCGACCATCACCTTGCGATCGAGGGCGCCCTCCGCGGTGAGCCGGGCCAGCGCGCCGGTCCAGGTGTCGGGGCCGTCGCCGTGCGGCCACTCGAGCTGCCCGCCGATGTCGCCCGTCTCGAAGAGCGCGGCCACCAGCTCCGTCAGATGCGGATCCGGACGCAGCCGGTCCAGCAGCGTGCCGCCCTGCCGCCAGGCCCAGCCCAGGTGGCCCATCCAGCCCCGCACATACGCGTCCGTGGTCGGCACCGCGCAGCCCGACAGCCGCACCAGACCGGACATCAGCTCGTACGGCACCGCGGACGAGGCGGGCCGCTCGGCGAGCCGATGGGCGAGGTCGGCGAGCCACTCGGGGGAGCGGTCGCCGAGGATGCGCAGCAGCAGCGCCGGCGCGGTCTGCGACCAGCGCATGTCGGCCGCGGCGATCCAGGCGGCGACCGCCGCGGCGCCGGTCTGGCATGCCACCCCGGCCGCGTACAGCGGCGGGTAGGCGCGGCGGGCGTCCGCCTCCCAGGGAGCGGCCCGCAGTTCCTTGCGCAGTGCCTTCAACTCGGGGAGGAGGGACCGGCGTTCGGTGTCGGTCATCTCGTCGAGCAGGCTCACCACCTCGGGCGTCCGCCCCGCCCGCACCGCTTCCATCAGCGAACTCATCGCACACCCCCGTCGATCCGAACCGTCCCCGGCTCCGCGTGGGTGCGGCGCTGCTCCGCCCCGGCACCCGCCCGCACCACCCGGCCGCCCCGCTGCCCCGCCGCGGCCCCCCGCCGCACCATCCGCACGGCCAGCGCGTGCTTGCAGGGCCCGCGCCCGCCCCGGTACTTCGCCCACCACAGGCAGCTGCAGGTCAGCACCCCGGACTCGTCCCGGACCCGGTGCACATGGCCGTCCTCGGCCGTCACCGTCCCCAGGGCGCCGTCCAGCGCGACCGCGCCCGCGGCCACCAGTGCCCGGGCCGAGCGCAGCCTGGGATTGTGGTGCTCCACGCGCTCGGCGTCGTAGGGGAGTTCACGGTGGAAGTAGGCCGCCTCCGCCGTGTCGTAGCCGACGCGGCCCGAGGTGCCCAGGCGGACCAGTGCCGCCCTGACCCGCTCGGCCGTCAGGCCCGAGGCCGTGGCGAGGTCGGCGATGTCGACGCGAGGCTCCCAGGCGAGGAGGACCGAGATCAGCTCCGCGTCCTCGGCCGCCTCGTCGGTGGCGAGCGCGTCCAGGACGCCGCCCTCGCCGGAGAACCCGCGCGAGGCGTCCGGCGAGAGGGTGAGCGTGAGCCGCATTCCCGGCAGGACCGCTTCCCAGGCGCTGGCCGTGGAGGTGGCGCCGGTGACCGTCGGGCCGTACACTCGCAGGGCCGTCGCGTGTCGCAGGACGCGCTGGAGGGCGATCAGCCGCTCCGGGCCGGGCAGGCACACGGCGCCCGGCACCGCGCGCGTGGTCGGCCGCAGGGTCCGGCCGGCCGGCACCACCCACCGCGGGCCGGTCGACGCGCCCCGCCCTCCCCCGCGGGGCAGGGCGCGCAGGAACCGAACCGCGTCGGCCGCCGGCAGCTCGGCCCGCAGGTCGAAGCCGGCGGCGATCACCTGGGCCTCGGCGAAGCCCCGCAGCCACCGGTCGGGCAGCGGCACCTTCTTCTCCACGACCGGACCGTCGAGCGTGGTCACCGCGAGTTCCTCGGGGCCGACCCGCAGATGCAGCGGATCGTCCGAGCCGATCCGGGAAAGGGCCTCCCGCAGCGGGTTGTTGACGTCGACGTTCGTCGTGCCGTGCCCGACCTCGCCGCCGCCCAGGCCCGCTTCCAGCACGTCCAGCCGGGCGTACACCCCGCCGCAGCCGGAGAAGGACTCGAAGCGCAGCCGGTCCCCGTTGCCCGTCACCACCGGGTCCAGCGAGGCGCGCAGCTGCCGCTGGTAGTAGCGCGCGGCCGCCACGTCGGCCACCGCGAGCAGTCCGGCGGAGGCCACCTGAGGAGACGTCAGGAAGCCTGCGAAGAAGCGGGGATGGTCCTCGGCGCCGGTCGGCGTCGCACCCCGCGAGGTCTCGAGTCCCAGGCGTCGCCCACCCGCCGACGACTCCAGCACGGAGGGTCGGCGATAGGCCACGGCCTGCAAAGATCGCGTCATGGAAAAACCGTAGAGGCGACCACTGACAATCGGGCCTGACCTGCGAAAACGCCGTGCGGACGGTCGAGTTCGGGCACGGGACAGGGCCGCGCGCCGGGGGATGACGCCGGTGCGCGGCCCTGCTGAGAGGGTACGGGAGTTACTGGCCGACCCGGCCCGGCTGCAGCGTCTGGGTGAACAGCACCGTGCCGTCGTACTCGCGCAGACGGACCGTCAGCTCACCGCTGTCGCCGTCGATGTCGACCTCGCCGAAGAACTGGTAGCCCTCGGCCGGCGAGACGTTCGCGACGGTCGGCGCCTTCACGAACACCCGGTCCGGGCCGAACGTGCCGTCGAGCGCGTTGGCCTGGAAGGCGCCCGCGTTGAGCGGGCCGGAGACGAACTCCCAGAACGGCTCGAAGTCCTTGAACGCGGCCCGCGACGGGTCGTAGTGCTGGGCCGAGGTGTGGTGCACGTCGGCCGTCAGCCACACCGTGCCGGTGATGCGCCGGTGCTTGATGTACCGCAGCAGCTCCGCGATCTGCAGCTCGCGGCCCAGCGGCGCGCCCGGGTCGCCCTGGGCGACGGCCTCGAAGTTCGCCTTGCCCTCGACCGGGTCGGGTACGACCAGGCCGATCGGCATGTCCGCGGCGATGACCTTCCACACCGCGCGCGACCGGGACAGCTCGCGCTTGAGCCACTCCAACTGCTCGGCGCCCAGGATGCCCTGCGGGTCGACGGTCTGGTTGTCGGGGGAGTTGGCGTTGCGGTAGGTGCGCATGTCGAGCACGAACACGTCCAGCAGCGGGCCGTGGTTGACGACGCGGTAGATCCGGCCGTCCGGGCGGCCGCTGATGGTGCCGATGGGGAAGTACTCGGAGAAGGCCTGCCGGGAGCGCAGGGCCATGTCGTCGAGCTTCGTGCCGGCCGGGTAGGGCGTGCCGGTGCCGATGACCTCGCCCGGGTACCAGTTGTTGCGGACCTCGTGGTCGTCCCACTGGATGATGCTCGGCACCTGGGCGTTGAACCGGCGCAGCGCCGAGTCCAGCAGGTTGTAGCGGAAGTTGCCCCGGAAGTCGGCCAGGCTGACGGCGACGTGCGACTTCTCCTCGGTGGTGACGTTGCGGTACAGGCTGCCGTCGGGCAGCGCCTGCGTCGCCGAGATCACGCCGTCGGCGTAGATGTTGTCACCGCTGCACAGGAAGAAGTCCGGGTCCGTCTTCGCCATGGCGTCGAAGATCCGGTAGCCGCCGATCGACTCGTTGATGCCCCAGCCCTGGCCCGCCAGGTCGCCGGACCACACGAACTTGACGCCCTTGCGTCGCCTGGCGGGCGCCGTGCGGAAGGTGCCGATCACGGGCTCGCCGGTGCGGCGCGGGTCGTCGGGGTCGGCGAGCAGCACGCGGTAGTGGATCTGCTCGCCCGAGGGCAGCCCGTGCAGCCGGGTCGTACCGGTGAAGTCCGAGCCCTCGCCGAGCAGCGGGCCGTGCCATCTGCGCGGGTTGCGGAAGGACTCGGTCGCGGACGTCTCGACGACCATCCGGGCCGGCCGGTCGGAACGCACCCACACCAGACCGGAGTCGGTGGTCACGTCTCCCGCCTGCACGCCCCAGCCCGCCTTGGGCCGCCCGGACAGGGCGAACGCCGGGGCCGCGCCGAGGGCCGTGGGCAGGGTGAGGGCCGCCGACGCGGCGAGGGAGCCGCGCAGGACGCTGCGGCGGCCGGGGAACGGACGGTGTGACATGGATACGCCTCCAGGACGGGATCCGGCCAAGTGTGCGATGCCACAACTACTGGTGCGCCGCAGCGCACACGGAAACCACAAGTGAACAACTGACCGCGGGGGCAAGGGGACAGACACGCGGCCAGGCGGATGCCCGTGACGAAAGGGACGAGCCGACCGCCATTTCGCGCGCGTGTCACCCTCCGGCCATCGGGCCGTCGCCTCGGCCATCAGCCGTACACCCGCCCGGATTCGGGCGGGCGCCCGGCGCGCATAGCCCAGGACCAGCCGCACGCCCTTGCCGTCCTTCCGCCCGGCACGCGCGTGCGTGCAGTCGGTCAGTGGTCGCACCGCCGTTCCGGCCGCGGCCACGCGCGCATGGAAGAGCTCTTGGGGCCGCAGCGGCCCGGAAGGGCGGCGATGACGTGCAGCTCGGCGGCGATCCTGGCCACTTCGGCACCTGGGAAGTACTCGCTCGTGGTAGGTGAGCTGACAGCGGCGCAGGCGGCGGTCGTACGCCCCCCCCCGCGTTCCGCGAAGCGGGCGAACAGCGCCTGGTAGAGGCTGGGATGGCCGAGGTCCCTGGTGCGCTTGCGCTCGATCACCTCGTCGGCCGGTGAGTCCAGCACGAGCCGCCAGCCGAGCCGCAGCCACTGTTCTCCGGCCGCATCCCGGTTGCCGTCAGGACCGCTCGCCGGCACCGGCCCCACCCCCCCCGCCCAGCCCGTCCGCAGCTCCCCCGTCGGCGTCGGAGTCGCCCTCCGATCGGGGGCGTTGGCCCGCAGGCCCCGCCCGGGTCAGCGGCTGCCGTCGAGGATGACTCGGGCGACCAGTGCCGGGTCGTCGTTCATCGGGCAGTGCCCGCAGCCGGGCAGGCGTACCAGGCGGGCCCGGGGGATGATCTGCTTGGCACGCACCCCCTGCCTGCGCACGAGCAGCATGTCCCGGGTGCCCCAGGCCACCGTGACGGGCAGTCCCGGGATGTCGTCGGTGAACCGTACGGTGCCGCCCGCCCGGAGCGTGTCGTCGAACCCGGTGGCCTGTGCGAGCGCCAGCGTCTCGGCGACCACGGCCTCGGGTGAACGGCGGCCGGGCCGGGCGTAGATCGTGCTCGTCAGCATGGTGCGGCCGGCCGCCGAGCGCGACAGCCGCTCGACCAGCGGCAGCGGCAGCCGGCGCGCGATGCGGCGCATCGTGAGCAGGACGCCGAACGCGTAGCGCCGCTCCGCCTCCGACCAGAAACCGGCCGGCGAGAGAGCCGTCACGG
Source organism: Streptomyces cylindrosporus (assembly GCF_022698165.1). GTDB lineage: Bacteria > Actinomycetota > Actinomycetes > Streptomycetales > Streptomycetaceae > Streptomyces > Streptomyces cylindrosporus. The sequence goes on along the minus strand of NZ_JALDAY010000019.1, from coordinate 194,855 downwards.
ACCGGACCAGCTTCTCGCGGCCCAGCTCCAGGGCGAGCAGCCCGCCGAGCGAGTTGCCCGCCACATGCGGACGGTCGAGCTCCAGCTCCTCGCAGAAGGCGCCGAACACGGCGGTCGTCGTGGGCAGGTCGTAGGCGAGCCCTTCCGGCAGCCCCGGGGACGCGCCGAAGCCGGGCAGGTCCACCGAGATCACGTCGCGCTCGGTCGCCAGGATGTCCACCACCGGGTCCCAGGCCTGCCGGTGGTGACCGATGCCGTGCAGCAGGAGCAGCGGCTCGCCGCGGCCCACGCGCGCGTAGGAGACGGTCACGGGCTGCGGGCCGCGTGGGGAGGGGACCTTGAAGGAGACGGTGGCGGACATGGGGGTGCTCCTCGGCTGGGGCTCGCTGACGGACGCCGTGTAGACAGCTTGTCAGCAATTGCTACCGACGGGTAGCCCCCAGATGCGTCGACCTCACCGCCGTACCGCCCTCAACGCGCCCTGCGCACCTCCAGGTTGAACTCGGCGTGCCCCAGGGTGCGGAACAGGTCGAGCCACAGCGGCAGCAGCATCTCCACGCTGCGTGCCGAGCGGATGCCACCCAGGTCGAGCACCCGGTGCGGCGGCCAGCCGAACTCCCCGAGCATGCGCGTGACCTGCTCCTTGGCGTCCGCGTCGTCCCCGCAGACGAACACCTGGTGCTCGCCCGGCACCAGCGAGGGCTCCACCATCACCCTGGAGTTGACGGTGTTCAACGACTTCACCACGCGCGCGTGCGGGAACGCACGCTGGATCCGCTCGCCCATGCTGTCGGACTCCACGGGATCCAGCCGCAGCTCGCCGTCCTCGAACGCCATCGGGTTGGAGACGTCGAGGACGACCTTCCCGTCCAGGTTCGCCGCCCCGGCCGCCTCCAGGGCCGCGAGCGCCACCCGCCCGCCCACGGCGACCAGGATCACCTCCGCCGACGAGGCCGCCTCCGCGAAGGTGCCGGCCCGCGCGCCCGCACCGGTGTCGCGCGCCCACTCCAGCGCCGCCGGGTTGTCCTTCGTACGGGAGCCCAGCGTCACCTCGTGGCCCAGCTGCGCCAGTTTGCCGCCGAGGGTCCGGCCCACCTCGCCCGTGCCCAGAACCGCGTACCGCATGGCCACCTCCGCACGTCGGGCCGCCGACCGCCTCGGCGGCTCGCGGTCATTCTGCTACCGGACACGCGTACCGGACACGCGGAATTCTCCTAGACATGGCCGGACGCGTCGCATGGGATGGAGCCGTGACGACCGACACCGAGACCGACGTCTTCGAAGAGCACCGTCCCGTCCTGCTGGGGGTCGCCTACCGCATGCTCGGGCGCGTGGCCGACGCGGAGGACGTCGTCCAGGAGGCCTGGCTGCGCTGGTCCGGCGCCGACCGCGGCGACGTACGCGAACCGCGCGGCTACCTGGTGCGCATCACCACCCGCCTGGCCATCGACCGGCTGCGCCAGGTCAAGGCGCGCAACGAGGCGTACGTCGGCCCCTGGCTGCCCGAGCCGTACGTCACCGACTTCGGGGACACCGTCCCGGACACCGCCGAGCGGGCCGTGCTCGCCGACTCGGTGTCCCTCGCCGTCCTGGTCGTCCTGGAGTCCCTGTCGCCGCTGGAGCGCGCGGTGTTCGTCCTGCGGGAGGCCTTCGGATATCCGTACGCCGACATCGCCGCGATGCTCGACCGCGGCGAGCCCGCGGTGCGGCAGCTCGCCGGGCGGGCCCGCAAGCACGTGGAGGAGCGGCGGCCGCGCTACGACGTGGATCCGGGCCGGCGCCGCGAGCTCACCGAGCGGTTCCTGGCCGCCGCCGGGGAGGGCGACCTGGAGGGCCTGATGGCGCTCCTGGCGCCCGACGTCCGCCTTGTGGGCGACAGCGGCGGCAAGTCGCGGGCGCCGCTGCGGATCCTCGAGAGCGCCGACAAGGTGGGCCGGTTTCTCATCGGCGCCGCGCAGAAGGGCGTACCGGACCCGTCGTACCGCTTCATGGAACTCAACGGCGGCCCCGCCCTGGTCGTCCTGTCGGCGGACAAGCCCGACAGCGTCTTCCAGCTGGACGTCCACGAGGGCCGCATCCAGGCGGTCTACATCGTCCGCAACCCCGACAAGTTGCGCACGCTGGTGACCGACTAGCCACCGGCCCTGTGCGTCTCAGTCCTCGGCCGTCTGCTGGGTCCACGTCCAGGCGTACTGCAGCCAGTCCGCCAGGGTGACGGCACCGAGGCCCGCGCAGACCAGCCGGGTCGCCCGGGGAACGGCGGTGTACCCGCACACCAGGGCACCGGCCGCCCACACCGAGGTGCAGAAGGGGCAGGACACCAGGTCGCCGACGGCCCGGCGCAGGCCCGTGCCGCGCGGCTCGTCCAGCACCTCGGGGCCCTGGCCCTCGGCGCTGCGGCGGGTGAACGGTGCCCGTACAAAGCTGGTGATCTTGTCGTTGGACAGCAGCCGGGAGGTCTTGTACGTCGCCGCGCCCAGCAGGGCGACGTCCCACGGCGGCACCCGCGCGGGCAACGGCACCCCGCGCCGCCGCACACCCGCGACGAACCCGGCGGCGCCCGCCGTGAAGGCCGCGGCCAGGGCGGCATAACCCGCGAGGGGCGTCTCGCCGTCGTCGTACTGCGCGGTCTGCGCCGTCATCGAGTCTCCCTGGGGTGCGTCGGGATCTTTCTGTCGAGGACGCCGAGTTCCCCGGGCCGTGCCGCCCACACGCGGGGGCGGGACGTGCGGTGTGGACGGGGCGTGGAGTGAAACCCGGAGGGGAAACGTCCGTACCCCGCACGCCCGGGAGGCCAGGTGTCCCGTACCTCCGACGCCGCATACCGCAGGATCCACGACGAGGTGGCCGCCCGGGCCGAGGCGCTGTGGCAGGTGGCCTCATCGCTGCACGCCGATCCGGAGTACGCCTTCGAGGAGCGGCGGGCCGCCGAGCTGCTGACGGGCGAGCTGCGGCGGGCCGGCTTCGAGGTGAGCGAGGGCGTGGCAGGGATGCCGACGGCGTTCGTGGCGCGCTCGGGCGCGAGCCGCCCCGCGGTGGCGCTGCTACTGGAGTACGACGCCCTGCCCGGTCTGGGCCACGCCTGCGGCCACAATCTCATCGCCGCCGCCGGTCTCGGCGCCGCCCTCACCGCCCGCGCCGTGCTCGACGGCGGCGAGGGCACGGTGCTGGCCGTGGGCGGCCCGGCGGAGGAGGGCGGGGGCGGCAAGGTCCTGGAAACGGAGGCGGGGCTCTTCGACTACGTCGACGCCGCGCTGATGTTCCATCCCGGGGTGCACGACTGGGTCCGGGCCCCGCTGACGGCGCAGGAGCAGTACCGGGTCGGCTTCCGCGGACGGGCCGCCCACCCCACCGGCAACCCCACCGAGGGCATCGACGCGCTGGCCGCCCTCGTCGAGCTGTTCAACGTGCTGGCCGTGCTCGGCCGCCGGCTGCCCGAGGCCTCCCACGTCCAGGGCATCGTCACCCACGGCGGCGAGGCCACGAACATCGTCCCCGAGTACGCGGAGGGATTGTTCGGCCTGCGCGCCGCGACCACCGGGGCACTGGACGAACTGGCCGCGCAGCTCGACGAATGCGCTGCCGGCGTGGCCCGGGCCACCGGGACGACCCCGGTGGTCGAACGCGCCACGCTCCGCTACGAGCACTTCCGCGACAGCGAGCCGCTCTCCGAGCGCTTCGCCGCCCACCTGGCCCGCCCGGGCATCCGGCTGACCCCGCCCGAGCGCGGCGTGTACCTCGGTTCCTCCGACATCGGGAACGTCAGCGCCCGGGTCCCGGCGATCCACCCCTTCGTCGCGATCATGGACGAGGACGGCTCCGACCACACGCCCGAGTTCGCCGTGGCCGCGGCCTCGGACCGGGCCCGCCAGGTCCTCACGGCGGTCACGGAGGCGCTGGCGTGCACAGCGGTCGACGTCCTGGGCGACACGGAGCTGCGGGACCGGGCGTGGAGCGCGTACGGCCGCTCCGCCACGGGCCGCTGACTCACGCCTACCCGGCCGACGGGCCGCCGGGCGGACCGTCCGAGTTCTTCACGCGGGTGCCGTGACAGGCGGCCGGTTCCGGGGGCGTGCGTCGCCGCTCCGGCCGCTCCTGGCCCGGAGCGAAGCGCAGGCGTCTCCCGTCGACCAGCGTCGCGCGCAGGGCGTCGGCGATCCCGTCCGGCAGCCCTTCGCCGTCGGCCCAGCGCAGAATGTGCTCCGCGATGTGCCGCAGCTTGACGTTGCTGCGCTGGGAGACCTGTTGGAGCAGTTCCCAGCCCTCCCCGGGGCGCAGGCCGTGCGCTCTCAGCACCCCGATCGCCTGGTCGACGACGGCGTGCGAGACCAGGGCACGGCGCAGCTGTTCGACCTCCTGCCGCAGGGCGGCGAGCTGCTCGGTCGGTTCGTTCTGCTCCGTCATGCGTGTGTGACCCGCCGTCCCTCACTGCCCTGACGACGTACGAGGCCACGGCGCACGGCACGATGCCGTTCCGATCCACTCTGGGCGTGCGCGCCCTGCGGCCACGAGCCCGGAGACGAACGGGATCGCCGTCGGCCGTCCGGAAAACGAAAGACCTCGGCCGACACCCGGCACCGGGCCCTCGTCCCGGCATGCCCTTTGCGGGTAGGACACCGCGAGGTCGGGGGTAGCAGGAAAGCCGTGCAGAAACTCACCTTCGACAGCGACGACCTCGGCCACATCGAGGACTTCCTCAGCCGCGCCTACGCCAGCATGCGCATCGGCAACGGCGGTCCCGAGGGGAACAGGGCGCGCATCGACCGCGCCGCCATCGACTCGGTCAGCATCGACGAGCTCGACCTGGACTTCGCCATGGACTACTCGGTGACGCCGCTCGGCCGCATCTGCCTGTGCCTCGTGCACGAGGGCACCATCGAGGACCACGGATACCAGGGCGTGGAGGACTCCTTCGGGCCCGGTGACGTGGTCTCCTTCGCCCCGCCGGAACTGCCGTACCAGGGACGGATCCGCAGCGCCCGCTACAACATCACCATGCTGGACCCGGCCCTGCTGACGCAGGTCGCGGCGGACGCGTCCGGCGGCCGGCCCGTCCGGCTGACCGGGCACCGGCCGTACTCCGCCGCGGCGGCGGACCGACTGCGCCAGACCATCGTCTACGTGCGTGACCACGTCCTGGCCTCGCCTGCGACTGCGGAGCAGCCGCTGGTCGCCTCCACCGCCGCCCAGCACCTCGCCGCGAGCGTCCTGGCCGCGTTCCCCAACACCGCGCTCACCGATCCGACGAGCACCGACCGCCGGGACTCCCACCCGGCCGTGCTGCGCCGTGCGCTGGCCTACGTCGACGACCACGCCGACGAGCCCGTCACGGTGGCGGACATCGCCGCCGCGGCCCATGTCACCGTCCGCGCGCTGCAGTACGCCTTCCGCCGTCACCTCGACACCACGCCGCTGGCCCATCTGCGCCGGGTCCGGCTCGCCCACGCCCATCTGCAGCTGGCCGACGCCGACCCAGGGACCGGTGTCACGGTCACGGAGATCGCGGCGCGCTGGGGCTTCTACCACCCCGGCCGCTTCGCCGCCCTGTACCGCAGCGCGTACGGGCGGTCGCCGCACCACACCCTGCACGGTTCCTGACGCCGGTCCGCGGACCGACGGCGGCGGAACCGGAACCTCCACCTCGCAAGCGCTTTCTCAGTGATCCCTGTGGGATCACTGATTGGTCTTGACCAAGGGTTTGGGCCGCCCTATGGTCGCAGATAAGTGCAACAACCTTTAATAAACAAGGGCGCTAAAACGCCGCCGGACCACGGCGATTGCGGAGGACAGGGTGGGGACCACGCAGCTGGAATCGGTGCCGGAACCGAAGTACTGGCATCTCAAGACCGTGCTCAGTGAGGCACTGGACTCCGAATTCTCCGTGGGCGAGATCCTGCCCAACGAGCGCGACCTCGCCGCTCGCTTCGGCGTCGCCCGCGCGACGCTGCGCCAGGCGCTGGAGCAGCTCGAACTGGAGGGCAGGCTGCAGCGCCGCCGCGGTGTCGGTACGACCGTCGCGCCCCCGCGCATGGGCGTGGCCGTCGGCAGCCGGCAGCACGCCTGGCCGGACGCCGGGGACGACTGGCAGGCCGTCGACTGCACGGTGACGGCCCCGCCCGCGGCCGTCGCCGCCGCGCTGGAGACCGGCCCGGACGAGGCCGTGCACACGGTCCGCCGCTCACGTGTCTCGCACGGCCAGCCCGTCGCCGCGGAACTGCTCTACGTCCCGGCCTCGTCGGTGCCGGCCCTGTCCGCCATAGACGCCCCGTCCGGACCGGCACGCGCGCGTGGGGTGCTGCGCGAGCTGCAGCGGCTGGAGCTCGACGGCCGGGAGAGCGCCGTGGAGCTGGGCTCCGCGCGGGCCGAGGACGCCAAGGAGCTGGACCGGCTCCCGGGCGCGCCCGTCCTCGTCGTCACCACCCGCTTCCTCGTCGAGGGGCGCGTCGCCGCCCTCTCGGTGGCCACCTACCGGGCTGACACCTGCCGTCTGACCTTCGGTGACGCGGGTGGCGTGGTGATCGACGAGGGACCGGAGCGCCGGGCCTCCTGACGCGGATCCTCGAACTGACGCGAATCCTCCAACGCCGTGCGCCCCGGAACTCCTCCGGGGCGCACGGCGTTCGAAGAACAGAGGCCCACGGGGAGCGGCCTCGACCACTCGGCGTCCGTCAGCGCCGAGCCGTCGCCGTGCCCTCGACCGCGAAGAGCTGTTCCTCGACGTGGTCGAGCGCCAGCCGCAGCGCGCCCGTCGCCACCGCGGCCTCGCCGAGGAGGGACAGCGCCACCTTCGGCGGGCGCAGGCAGTAGCGGGCGAGTTCGCGCCGCAGCGGCTCCAGGACACCGTCGAGGCCGGCCGCCCAGCCGCCGACGACGACGAGTTCCGGGTCCAGGGCGAGGACCAGGGCGGCGACGTCGTGGACGAGGCGCTGGATGAAGCGGTCCACGGCCGCGCGGGCCCGCTGGTCGCCCTCGCGGGCCTGTGCGAAGACCTCGGCGACGGCCTGCTCGTCGAGCGGATGGAGCGGTTCGTCCGTCGTCGACAGGAGGGTTTCGGGGGTCGCCTCGCGGCCCAGCAGATGCAGTGCGCCGATCTCACCGGCCGCCCCGCCGTAGCCGCGGTGCAACTGCCCGCCGATCAGCGAACCCGCCCCGGGGCTCAGCCCCGCGAGGACCATCACGACGTCGTCCGACTCCGTCGCGGCACCCTTCCAGTGCTCGGCGACGGCCGCGGCGTTGGCGTCGTTCTCGACCAGCACCGGGCACTTGAAGGACCGGCTCAGCCGCTCGCCCAGGTGCAGCCCCGTCCACTCGGGCAGCGCCGTCCCCAGCCGTACCGTTCCGTCGGCCTCGACGATGCCCGGCGTCGCGACCCCCACCGCCCGCAGGGAGTTGCGCGGAACGCCGGCCCGGCGAAGCAGCTCGGCGACCGCCGTGCGCAGCCGCTCCAGGCGCTCGTCGGCCGACGCCGTCTCGTCGACGTCCTTGGCCTGCGCGCCCAGCACCCGCCCGTCCAGGTCGGCGAGGAGCGCGGCCACCCGGTGCGGACCGATCTCCAGGCCCAGCAGATGCCCCGCCTCGGCCCGGAAGCGGAACCTGCGCGCCGGCCGTCCCTGACGCCGGACCACGCTCTCGTCGGCGGCCTTCTCGACGACGTAACCGGCCTCTATGAGGCCCTCGACGACCCCCTCGACCGTCGGCCGGGACAGTCCCGTCACCCGGGTGATCTCGGTCAGCGTCGCGCAGTCCGTGGCGCGCAGCGCGTGCAGCACCACCGCGGAGTTGATCCTGCGCAGCAGCGAGGGATCCCCGCCGGTCAGCCGCCCCAAGGTCCGTCCTCCCAGGTTGTGCGCGTGTTGGCCGGATCGTACAGGGCGTTCCGCCGCGTCGGGCCGGCTGTGGGCCGCTTTTGGTCTGCGGCGCCGCCCTGCCGCGCCCTTCACCTGTCACCCCGGCGCCACGAATCCCGACTCGTACGCCGCGATCACCGCCTGGGTGCGATCCCGCGCTCCCAGCTTTGCCAGGACGGCGCTCACATGGGACTTCACGGTCTCCGTGCCGACGACCAGGCGGGCGGCGATCTCCGTGTTGGACAGCCCCCGCGCCATCAACCGCAGCACCTCGGCCTCCCGTTCGGTCAGTCGGGCCCGGTCCATCGCCGCCCGGGCCGCCCTGTTCCCGCCGCTCCGCCCGTACTCGGCGGCCAGTTGCCGCACGGAGGCGGGGAACAGCAGTGACTCGCCCTCCGCCACCAGCCGCACGGCGTGCACGATCTCGGCCGGCCGGGCCCGCTTGAGCAGGAACCCGTCCGCGCCGGCCCGCAGCGCCTCGTACACGTACTCGTCGTTCTCGAAGGTCGTCACCACGAGGATCTTCGGCGGCGCGTCGACCGTGCGCAGCACCGCGCGTGTGGCCTCGATGCCGTCCAGCAGCGGCATCCGTACGTCCATGGCGACCACGTCGGGCCGCAGTTGTCGCACCAGCGGAATCACCGCCGCCCCGTCAGCCGCCTCGCCGACCACCTCGATGTCGGGCTGTGCCTCCAGCACGGCACGCAGACCGGCGCGTACGAGGGGCTCGTCGTCGACGAGGAGAACGGTGACCGGCATCCGGCCAGCGTAGATCAACTCAACGGCAGCTCCACATGCACCTGCCAGTCACCCTCGTCGGGCCCGGTGTGCGCGCGACCGCCCAGCAGGGCCGCGCGCTCGCGTATCCCGCGCAGCCCGCTGCCCCGGCCGGGCCCGGCTATGTCGGCGGTCAGCGGATTGCGCACCTCCAGCACGAGGAGCCGGCCCGCGACCTCGATGCGGACGCGCACGGGAACCGCTCCCGCGTGCCGCAGCACATTGGTCAGCGCCTCCTGGAGGATGCGGTAGCCCTCGCGGGACACCGGCCCGGGTATCGACTCCAGCGGGCCGGACACCTCCGCGTCCAGCTTCGCGCCGGACGCGCGCGCCGACTCCAGGAGCCGGTCGGCGTCCGCCAGCGTGGGACGGCTGCCGACCGGGCGCTCCGACTCCCGCAGCACGCCGAGCACCCGTTCCAGGTCCTCCAGCGCGGCCCGGCCCGTCTCCTCGATGGCGGCCAGGGCCCGGCCGGTGAACTCCGGGTCGCCCGCCGCACGCGCCGCACCCGCCTGCACCACCGCCACGGTGAGCGCATGGCCGATGGAGTCGTGCAGCTCGCGCGCGATCCGGTTGCGCTCCAGGAGCTGTTCCGTACGCGCCTCCATGGCTTCCAGGCGCTCGGCGGCGGACGGGCCCAGGAGCCGCCGGGCGACGGCGGTGACCAACTCGCCCAGGCCCACGACCACCCCGTACAGGACGATCAGCGGCAGCGGTACCAACAGGGCGTACGCCCAATGGGGTTGGGCTTCGCCGAGGACCGGTATCTCGTCGGGGACGCGCCCGCGGGCTGTCTCGGCCAGCTGGAAGGCGATCACGGGCAGCCAGACGCAGCTCGCCGCGGCAACACCGCCCAGTGCCATGCGCACTTCGAGCCACAGCACGGTGCGCAGCCGGTCCCGCCAGGTCGCCGCCGGGCTCAGGGAGATACCGGAGTGCTCCTCGCCCGGCGTCAGCAGCAACCGCGCCTGCACGCCCTCGCCGTGCCGCACCGCCGGGACGAGACCGGCCGGCACGAGCGCCGCCGCCGGTATCCACCACGTCGACATGTCGATGTAGAGCCACACGCTGACGATCAGCATCGGCACCCACAGGTGCATCAGCCGTGTGTACGTCGTCCCCCGGACCAACGGGCGCAGAAAGCGGGCCATTTCGTCATCGTGCCAGCCGCCACTGACAACGGGCCTCCCCCGGCCGGGGGAGACGATCCACACCGGCGGGGGAGGAGCGCGCCCCGCCCCACCGGCCAGGCTGCCACCATGACCAGCATCGACGTCCACGCCCTCACCAAGGAGTACGGCGGCAGACGCGCCGTGGACCAGCTCACCTTCACCGTCCGGCCCGGCCGCGTCACCGGCTTCCTCGGCCCCAACGGCGCCGGAAAGTCCACCACCATGCGGCTCGTGCTCGGCCTCGACCGCCCCACCTCGGGCTCCGCCACGATCGGCGGCCGCCCCTACGCGACGCTGCGCGAACCCCTCCGCCACGTCGGCGCCCTGCTCGACGCCGAGGCCGCGCACGGCTCCCGCACCGGACGCGACCACCTCCGCGCCCTTGCCGTCAGCAACCGGATCCCGCAGCGCCGGGCGGACGAGGTCCTGGAGGAGACGGGGCTCGCCCTGGTCGCGCGGCGCCGGGTGAAGACGTACTCCCTCGGCATGCGCCGGCGACTGGGCATGGCCGCCGCGCTGCTCGGCGACCCCGAGGTCGTCATGCTCGACGAGCCCTCCAACGGCCTCGACCCCGAAGGCATCGTCTGGATCCGCGGGTTGCTCCGCCGCCTCGCGGGGGAGGGCCGTACGATCCTGGTCTCCAGCCACCTCATGAACGAGACCGCGTCCTTCGCCGACCACCTCGTCGTCCTCGGCCGGGGACGGCTGCTGGCCGACACCCCGATGCGGGAGTTCATCGACGCGCGCGTGCGACCACGGGTGCGGATCCGCACGACCGACGCGACCGGCCTGAGGACCGTGCTCGGCCGGCACGGGTACGACGCCGTGGAGCACGAGGAAGGGCACTGGAGCGTGGACCACGCGCGCGTGGACGACATCGGCCGCCTCGCCTCCGGCGCGGGTGTCCCGATCCTCGAACTCGCCGCGGAGGAGGGCACGTTGGAGCAGGCCTATCTCGAACTCACCGGCTCCGAAGCCGAGTACACCGCGCAGCGACAGGAGGCCTGACCATGGAATTCACGCCCGTGCTCCACTCGGAGTGGCTCAAGATCCGCACGCTGCGGTCGCTCGTCGCCGGCCTGTGCGCGGTGCCGGCCGCCGTCGTGCTGTTCTCCGCGCTCGCCGGCCTGGACAGCGACGGTCCCGACTTCGACCCGCTCTTCTCGGTGTTCTTCGGCGTCAGCTTCGGACAGATCGCGGCGATCGCCTTCGCCACGAGCGCGGTGGCCGCCGAGTTCAGGGGCGGCGCGCTGCGGGCGACGCTGGCGGCGGTGCCGCGGCGGGGGCGGTGGTTCGCGGCCAAGGCGGTCGCGATCGCCGTTCCTGTCCTGGTGGTGGGGTTGGTGACGGGAGGGGTCGCACTCGCCGTGGGCACGGCCGCGCTCGGCACGGAGGCGGACGGGCTGACGGTCGGTGAGGAGTTGCGCGGGGCCGTGGGGTGCGCGCTGTATCTGACGCTGATGGCCCTGCTCGCGGCGGGCCTCACGGCGGTGTTGCGCAGCGGCGTCGCGACGCTGAGCATCCTCATCCCGTTCCTGCTCATCGTCTCGTTCGTGATCGGGGACATGTCCGGTTCGGTGGCGGACGTACTGCCGGACCGCGCGGGGCAGATGATCCTCCACGACACAGGGGAAGGGCTGCTCGGGCCATGGAGCGGGCTCGCGGTGACGGCGCTGTGGGCGGGGGTTGCGTTGGGGGCGGGGGCGTGGAGCGTGCGACGCCGGGATGCCTGACCCCGCGAGGTGGCTGACGGCCCGCCAAATGTCAGTGCCGACGGCAATACTGGATCACATGGACAGCGACAAGCACCTCGCCAAGCTCGACGCGCTGTGCTCGGCGGACCTCACGGCCGAGTACACGGAGTCGGACCTGTACCTGGCGGGACCCGGTTACCGCATAGTGCGGTTAGTGGTGGCCCAGGCGGAGACCGTGGACGACCTGCACGCGTACGGGCTGTACATCTCCCAGGCGCTGAACGCCCGTTGGGGCGAGCAGCACGACCCCTGGGGGATGCTCACCCTGCGCGTGCGCGACGAACGCGGGGAGGACATACCGGAACCCTGGCTCGTGACCAGCCGCCTCATGGACCAGCTGTACCTGTGGCAGCCACCTGGCACGGACCGCTGGATAGCTCTCGGCGTCGCGGACCGGCCGCCGGCCGAAGGACCGCACCTGCTCGCAGTCGCCGCGGACATAGCTCCCGTGTAACCCCTAGGAACCCTCCGCCGCCACCCGCAACCGCGCGAACTCCTCCGCCATCGTCGCCGCCGTCCAATGCGCGTTCAGGCCGCTCGGGTTCGGCAGTACCCACACCCGCGTCTCACCGAACACCCTCTCCTGCGGCCCCACCTGCGCCCTCCGGTCGCCGAACGCCGCCCGGTACGCCGTCACCCCCACCACCGCCAGCCACCTCGGCCGAAGCCGTGTCACCTTCTCGGCCAGCAGGCGGCCACCCTCGCGGTACTCCTCCGCGCTCAGCTCGTCGGCCCGCGCCGTCGCCCTCGCCACGACGTTCGTGATGCCGAGCCCGTACGACAGCAACTCCTCCTGTTCCGCCGGCCTGAGCAGCCTCGGCGTGAACCCGGACAGGTGCAGCACCGGCCAGAAGCGGTTGCCGGGGCGGGCGAAGTGATGGCCCGTTGCCGCGGTCATGAGGCCGGGGTTGATGCCGCAGAAGAGGACGGAGAGGCCGTCCGCGACCACGTCGGGGACGAGGCGGTCGCGGGCGGCCTCCAGTTCCGCCTGGGTGAAGCGGGTCAAGCGGGTCAGAGGATCGCCCCCGGCGTGTAGCCCGCGGCCTCCGGGTGCTGCTTGAGGATCTCCTCGACACGGCCGACGACCGCGGCGACCTGGTCGGCCGCGGCGCCCGTGAAGGAGAGCTTGTCGGCCATCAGCGCGTCCAGCGCGGCACGGTCGAGCGGGATGCGTTCGTCGGCGGCGAGCTTGTCGAGCAGCTCGTTGCGCTCGGCACCCTGCTCCCGCATCGCCAGCGCGGCGGCGACGGCGTTCTCCTTGATCGCCTCGTGCGCGACCTCACGCCCGACCCCCGCACGCACCGCGCCCATCAGCACCTTGGTGGTGGCGAGGAAGGGCAGGTAGCGGTCCAGCTCGCGGGCCACGACCGCCGGGAACGCGCCGAACTCGTCCAGCACCGTCAGGAACGTCTCCAGCAGGCCGTCCAGCGCGAAGAACGCGTCGGGAAGAGCCACCCGGCGCACCACCGAGCAGGACACGTCGCCCTCGTTCCACTGGTCGCCCGCCAGCTCGCCCGTCATCGAGGCATAGCCGCGCAGGACGACCATGAGGCCGTTGACGCGCTCGCAGGACCGCGTGTTCATCTTGTGCGGCATCGCGGAGGATCCGACCTGGCCCGGCTTGAAGCCCTCGGTCACCAGCTCGTGCCCGGCCATCAGACGGATCGTCTTGGCCAGGGAGGAGGGAGCGGCGGCCAGCTGCACGAGCGCCGTCACGACCTCGTAGTCCAGCGAGCGCGGGTAGACCTGGCCGACCGAGGTGAACGCCTGCGAGAAGCCCAGGTGGGCCGCGATCCGCCGCTCCAGGTCGGCCAGCTTCGCCGCGTCGCCGCCCAGCAGGTCCAGCATGTCCTGCGCGGTGCCGACCGGGCCCTTGATGCCGCGCAGCGGGTAGCGGTCGAGGAGCTCCTCGACCCGGCCGTACGCCACGAGAAGCTCGTCGGCGGCGGTCGCGAAGCGCTTGCCGAGCGTGGTGGCCTGCGCGGCCACGTTGTGGGAACGGCCGGCCATGACCAGCTCGCCGTACTCACCGGCCAGCTTGCCCAGACGCGCCAGCACGGCCACCGTACGGTCGCGCATCAGCTCCAGCGAGAGCCGGATCTGCAGCTGCTCGACGTTCTCGGTGAGGTCGCGGGAGGTCATGCCCTTGTGCACGTGCTCGTGCCCGGCGAGGTCGTTGAACTCCTCGATCCGCGCCTTCACATCGTGCCGCGTGACCTTCTCGCGCTCGGCGATCGAGGCCAGGTCGACGGTGTCGAGGACGCGCTCGTAGTCTGCGATCGCCGCGTCCGGCACCTCGATCCCGAGGTCCTTCTGCGCCCGCAGCACGGCGAGCCAGAGCTGCCGCTCCAGCTTCACCTTCTGCTCGGGCGACCAGAGCGTGGCGAGCTCGGCGGAGGCGTAGCGTCCGGCGAGGACGTTCGGGATGCGGGGCTTGGCGGGAGCGGAAGTCACGTAGACGGATTCTACTGGCGATTCGTGCAGGCCAGCGCCACGGCCCTGTTCGTCGGATGCTACGAGAGGCAGCGGCCGACGCGGATGACGTCGTCCTACGCCGTCGGGTCCTGGTAGGGCAGCAGGTCCGGGCGCTTCGGGGGCAGGCCGTCGCCCGAGGAGCGGCCGGTGAGGCGGCGGCCGATCCACGGCAGCAGATGCTGCCGGGCGAACCGGACGTCCGCGACCCGCCGAGCGCCCCACCCGGGCGGAAGCGTGGCCGGCAGCGGCGTACGCCACTCCGTGTCCTCGGGGTCGTACCCGAGCGTCTGCCAGACCGCCTCGGCGACCCTGCGGTGGCCCTCGGGCGTCAGGTGCAGCCGGTCCACGTCCCACAGGCGCGGGTCGGCGAGCGACGGGGCACCGTACAGGTCCACGACCAGCGCGCCGTGCCGTTCGGCGAGCTCGTCCACCACGGCGAACAGCTCCTCCATGCGCGGCCGGAACCGCTCCAGGACCGGGCCACGGCGGCCGGGGCTGCGCATCAGGACCAGCTGCTTGCAGGCCGGGGCCAGCCGCTCCACGGCCTCGGTCAGCAGCCCCCGTACCCGCCCCATGTCGCACTTGGGGCGCAGCGTGTCGTTGAGGCCGCCGACGAGGGTGATGACGTCGGCGCCCATCGCGGCCGCCACCTCCACCTGCTCGTCGACGATCTGGCCGATCAGCTTGCCGCGCACGGCGAGGTTGGCGTACCGGAACCCGGGCGCGGCGGCGGCCATCCGCCCGGCGAGCAGGTCGGCCCAGCCCCGGTACGAGCCGTCGGGCAACAGGTCCGACATGCCCTCGGTGAAGGAGTCGCCGACCGCGACCAGGCTGTTGTACGGGGGAGTGGGATTCGTCTGCATGGCGTCAGAGATGGTATCCCGACCCCATACCCGTCGGTCGGTCGGCCTCCGCGCCGCCGAGACCCGCCCCGGCCGGACGATGTCAGGCCCGCTGCCCGAACAGCTCCCGCAGCACGTCCTCCATGGTCACCATCCCCTCCAGCCGCCCGTCCTCGCCGAGTACGGCCGCCAGATGCGTACGGCTGCCGCGCATCGCGGTGAGCACGTCGTCCAGGGGCGTCGCGGCCCGCACGCGCGCGATGGGCCGCATGTCCCGCACCTGGAAAGGCTCCTTGCGCGGCGAGGCGTCCAGCGCGTCCTTCACATGGAGGTAGCCGACGATCCGGCGGCCCTCGTCGACCACGGGGAAGCGGGAGAAGCCCGACTCGGCCGACAGCCGCTCCAGCTCCTCCGGCGTGACGCCCACGCGCGCGTACACCACGCGTTCCAGCGGGAGCACGACGTCGCGGACCGGGCGGCGGCCCAGTTCCAGCGCGTCGTTCAGGCGCTCGCGCGCACGGTCGTCGATCAGGCCCGCCTCGCCGGAGTCCCGCACGATCCGGGCCAGTTCCGCGTCCGAGAAGGTGGCCGCGACCTCGTCCTTGGTCTCCACCCTCAGCAGCTTCAGCAGGGTGTTCGCGAAGGCGTTGATCGTGAAGATCACCGGGCGCAGCGCCCGGGCCAGGGCGACCAGCGGCGGGCCGAGCAGCAGGGCGCTGCGGACCGGCTCCGCGAGCGCGATGTTCTTCGGCACCATCTCGCCGAGAAGCATGTGCAGATACGTCGCCAGCGTCAGCGCGATCACGAAGGACACCGCGTGCCCGGCGCTCTTCGACACGCCCACGGCGTGGAACACCGGCTCCAGGAGGTGCGCGATCGCCGGTTCCGCGACCACACCCAGCACCAGCGTGCACAGCGTGATGCCGAGCTGCGCCGCCGCCAGCAGGGCCGACACGTGCTCCAGGCCCCACAGCACGCTTTTCGCCCGCCGGTCGCCCTCCTCGGCGTACGGTTCGATCTGCGAACGGCGTACGGAGATCAGCGCGAACTCGGCGCCCACGAAGAAGGCGTTGACGACCAGCGTCGCGAAACCGATCAGCAGCTGTACGGCGGTCATCGGGCCTCCCCCTGCTCGTCCTTCACGTGAGCCGCGCCATCCTCGTCGTCGAAGGGCGCGTGCATCAGCACCCGCGCCGCCCGCCGCCCCGACGCGTCCACCACGTCCAGCCGCCATCCGGCGACCTCGACGGTGTCGCCGACCGCGGGGATCCGGCCCAGCTCCGACGCCACGAGACCGGCCAGCGTCTCGTACGGCCCCTCGGGGACCCGCAGCCCCACGCGGGCGAGCTGGTCGACCCGTGCCGAGCCGTCGGCCGAGTACAGGGCGCGTCCCTCGTCGTCGCTGCCCGCGGGCGCCAGGTCGGGTGTCTCGTGCGGGTCGTGCTCGTCGCGGACCTCGCCGACGACCTCCTCGACGATGTCCTCAAGGGTGGCCACGCCCGCCGTACCGCCGTACTCGTCGATGACGACGGCCATCGTGCGCTTGCCGGAGAGCCGGTCCAGGAGGCGGTCGACGGTGAGCGACTCCGGGACGAGGAGCGGCTCGCGCATGATCTCGGAGACGGGCACGCGCGTGCGCCGCTCGGCGGGTATCGCGAGCGCGTCCTTGATGTGCGCGGTGCCCACGACCGAGTCGAGGCCGCCGCGGTGCACCGGGAAGCGGGACAGGCCCGTCGCCCGGGTCGCGTTCGCCACGTCCTCGCAGGTCGCCTGGGCGTCCAGGGCGATGACCTGGACGCGCGGGGTCATCACGTTCTCCGCGGTGAGGTCGGCGAGGTTCAGCGTCCGTACGAACAGTTCGGCGGTGTCCGCCTCCAGGGCACCCTCCTTCGCGGAGTGCCGGGCCAGCGCCGCCAGTTCCTTCGGGCCGCGCGCGGAGGCGAGTTCCTCGGCGGGCTCCAGGCCGAAGCGGCGCACCACGCGGTTCGCCGTGTTGTTCAGGTGGGTGATGAAGGGGCGGAAGGCCGCGCTGAACCAGCGCTGTGCGTTGCCGACCGTCTTGGCCACCGGCAGCGGCGAGGAGATCGCCCAGTTCTTGGGCACCAGCTCGCCGACGACCATCAGGAAGACCGTCGACAGCGCGGTGCCGAGCACCAGCGCCAGGGAGCTCGCCGCCGATGCCGGGATGCCGAGCGCCTCCAGCGGACCCGCGATCAGCTTCGCGACCGAGGGTTCGGCGAGCATGCCGACGACCAGGTTGGTGACGGTGATGCCGAGCTGTGCGCCGGAGAGCTGGAAGGTCAGGTTCCGTACGGCCTTCAGGGCGCCGGCGGCACCCCGCTCGCCGCGCTCCACGGCCCGCTCCAGCTCGCCCCGCTCGACCGTGGTCAGCGAGAACTCGGCCGCGACGAAGGCGCCGCAGGCGAGCGAGAGCAGGATCGCCACCAGCAGGAGGAGCACTTCGGTCATCGGGTCACCTCCGTCCCATGATCGGGCAGGGGCGGGAGGAACGCGCGATGTCGTGCGCCGCGCGCACTACTGGGGGGCTCGTCCATGGGGGGACGCTCACACCTTTCATTGGAGGACCGAAGCGACCCCCCAATGGTAAAGGATCGGCAAAGGTGGTCAGTCGGTGAGGGGCTTCACCCAGCGCCGCCACTGCTCCTCGG
This sequence comes from Streptomyces cylindrosporus, assembly GCF_022698165.1. Taxonomy (GTDB): domain Bacteria; phylum Actinomycetota; class Actinomycetes; order Streptomycetales; family Streptomycetaceae; genus Streptomyces; species Streptomyces cylindrosporus. The sequence continues at coordinate 177,319 of NZ_JALDAY010000019.1, read as the reverse complement.
GCGTGTACCCGGCCGCGCGCCAGGCATGGTGGGCGGTTTCGTTCCGCGTCAGCACCATCGCGTCGCCGCGGCGCCCGCCCAGCCGTACGAACCGTTCCTCGGCCGCCGCCAGCAGCGCCGAGCCGATGCCCTGCCGGCGCCGCTCGGGGTGCACCGCGAGCCGGTACAGATGGCAGCGCCAGCCGTCGAAGCCCGCGATCACCGTGCCGACCAGCTCGCCGCCCTGCTCGGCCAGGATCAGCGCCTCCGGGTCCCGGTGGACCAGGCGCTCCACGCCGTTACGGTCGTCGCTGATGCTCGTACCCTCGGCGGCCGTCTTCCAGAAGGCCAGCACGGCGTCGAGGTCGGCGGGGTCGGCGGCTCGTATGCGCAGATCAGTCATACGGCGATCACATCACCCACGCCCGTCCCGGACCCGGAATTCCAGCATCCGGACGGCCGCTCACCGTCCGCTCAACTCCGCGACGACCGGCGCGAACGCCTCCATGTACGGCTCCAGGACCGTGAGATACGAGAAGCCGTACTGCTCGCGCCGGGCCAGCACCTGGGCGACGATCTCGTCCACCGTGCCGATCAGCAGGATCGGCAGCTCCAGCGCCCCCTCCACGGTCGCGCCGGGCACCCGCTCGACCAGGGGGCGCACGGCCGCCTCACGGTCGTCGGTGACGGCCACCATCTGCAGGAGCAGGTTGAGTTCCGCCGGCTCCTCGCGGCCCTCGGCCAGCCGCAGATAGCGGGCCACGTTCTCCTCCAGCTCCGCGGCCGTGACGGGCAGCAGCTGGCCCGTCGTGCTGCCCGGCGCGAGACGCGCGCCCGTGAAGGCGGCGATGTCGGCGTGCTGCGCGGTGAGCCGCATCATCCGTTCGCCGTTGCCGCCGATCAGCAGCGGCACCCGGGGCTTCTGCACCGGCCGCGGCTGGTGATCGGGTGAGCCGAGCAGCCGGTCCAATTCCTCGACGGTGCGCCGCAGATGGTCCACGCGCTCGCGCGGCGAGCCGAACGGCAGCCCGGCCGCCTCGTGTTCGGACCCCACGTATCCGGTGCCGAGGCCGAGTTCGAGGCGCCCGCCGGTCAGCGCGTCCGTCGTCGCCACCTCGCGGGCCAGCAGCGTCGGGTTCCAGAAGCCCGCGTTGAGCACGAAGGTGCCCAGGCGTGGCCGTTCGGTCGCCTCGGCCGCCGCGACCAGGGCCGGAAAGGGCGCGGGTGCCCCCAGATGGTCGGGGGCGAGGATGACGTCGTAACCCAGTTCCTCGGCCCGGCGGCACTTGGCGCGCCACTCCTCGGCGGGTGCGGCGGTGAGCAGGTTGACCCCGAAACGGAAGGGACGCGGCATGAACTCGCCTCACTCTCGTGTGACTTGAGCACCTGCCGTCATCCCATCACTCGTGCGCGATGGCCGCCAGCACATTCATGCGGGATGCACGCAACGCGGGCAGCAGCGCCGCCACGATGCCCACCACGGCCGACCCGACGACCACAACGACGATCGTGCTCCATGGGACCGCGAGCGCCTTCATCCCCTGCAGCTCCAGCACCTGTTGGATGCACACGCCCCAGACCAGACCGAGCGCCAGTCCCAGGACCGCGCCGAAGACCGCGATCACCACCGACTCCAGCCGGATCATCCGGCGCAGCTGGCGCCGCGCGAGTCCGATGGCCCGCAGCAGCCCGATCTCGCGGGTGCGCTCGACGACGGACAGGGCAAGGGTGTTGACCACGCCGAGCACCGCGATGATGATCGCGAGCCCGAGCAGCGCGTACACGAGGTAGAGCAGTACGGCGATCTGGTCGTGCACCAGCTTCTTGTAGTCGGCCTGGTCGCGGGCCTGGACCTGCGGATAGGGCTTGAGGGTCCGCTCCAGGTTCTTGCGCAGCTGGTCCGCGCTCGTGCCGGAGGACTTGTCGACGTAGAGGGCGGAGTCCTGGCCGCCGGGCACGTACTTCTCGACGGTCGCGATCCCGAAGAACAGCCCGCCCTGCATGCCGAAGCCCTCGGACTGGTCCTGGTCGGTGAGCGCGCCGACCTTCATCGTGGTCTTCCGTCCGGCCGGGAACTCGACCGGGATCGTGCTGCCGAGCCGTACGCCGTGGTCCTTCGCGAAGTCGACGTCCATGCCGAGGTTCCCGGCCGCCAGGGCGTTCGCCGTGTCGCCGGACGCGTATGTGACGTGTGCGACGTCGTCGACCCCGTCGTCGTAACCCGCGGCCGTCGTCTCGACGCGCTTGCCGTCCGGGAGCGTGACGGCGACCGGTGCGAACCGCTGCCGTACGACGAGACCGACGCCCTCGGTGCCGCGCACCTTGTCGGTGACCTCGTTCGAGAACGGCACGAAGTTGTTGTTCTGGATGACGAAGTCGGCGCCCAGCGTCTTGTCGATCTGCTGGTCGAAGGACTTCGACATCGAGGCGCTGGCGACCGACATGCCGCCGACCAGGGCGAGCCCGACCATCAGGGCGGCCGCGGTGGCGCCGGTACGGCGCGGGTTGCGCAGGGCGTTGCGCTGACTCATCCGGCCGACCGAGCCGAACAGGGCGGGGAAGGCCCCGCCGAGGACCCGGATGACCGGGCGGACCAGGAGCGGGCCCGCGACGACGGTCGCGATCAGCGTCAGGACCACGCCCAGGCCGAGCAGCGAGGCCGACGAGGCGGTCTTCGAGGAGGCGGCGCAGCCGGCGAGCGCGGCCGCGCCGAGCACGCCGATCACCGAGCCGACGATCGCCCGGACCTTCAACGGCCGCCCCACGCCCGCGACTTCGGCGTCCGCGAGCGCGGCCATCGGCGAGACCGTCGCCGCGCGGCGGGCCGGGAGGTAGGCGGCCACGAAGGTGACGCCGACGCCGACGACGTACGCGGCCACGGGAGTTCCCCAACCGACCACCATCTCCGTGGTCTTGAGGTTCATCCCGAACACGCCCATCAGCTTGATCAGACCGGCCGCCAGGCCGATGCCCGCCGCGAGGCCCAGCGTCGAGCCGACCAGGCCGAGCAGGACCGCCTCCGTGAGCACGGACCGGCGCACCTGCCGCCGGTCGGCGCCGAGGGCGCGGAGCAGGCCCAGCTCGCGGGTGCGCTGGGCGATCAGCATGGAGAACGTGTTGACGATCAGGAAGATCCCGACCAGGACCGCGATCCCGGCGAAGCCGAGCATCACGTACTTGATGACGTCGAGGAACCCGCCGAGGTCCTCGGCGGCCGACTTGGCGTGCTCGTCGGCGGTCTTGACGTCGTAGGCGGAGGTGCCGACCACGGCGGCGACCCGCTGCTTGAGGACGGGGTCGGTCACGCCCTTGGCCGCGTCGACCGAGATGCTCGTGGCCCTGCCCGGCGCGCCGAGCAGCTGGGTCGCCGCGGTCACCGGGTCGAGGAAGACCAGGGCCGCACCCGGGTTGGTGGTGGTGAAGGTGGCGATGCCGACGATCCGGACCTTGAAGCTGCCCGGCTCGGCCTGCACGGTCAGGGTGTCGCCGATCCTCACGTGCTTCTTGTCGGCGGTGTCGGCGTCCAGGAGCGCCTCGCCGCCGCTTCGCGGGGCATGCCCCGAGGTGAGCTTCACGGGGCTGCGGGCGGTCAGGAACCAGTCGGAGGCGATGGTGGGGGCGCCGGTGGTCGGGCCGACGTTCTTGTTCCTGCTGTCGACGACCGTGATGTTCTCGACGCTCACGTCGGCGTGCGCGGCGGCGACGCCGTCGACCTTCGCCACCCGGTCCGCGAGCGAGGCGGACAGGGTCTCGGCCGCGCCCGTCGGCACCTGGGACTTGAGGTCCTGCTTCGGCTCGACCGTCACATCGGCCGAGGTGGAGGCGAACAGCCGGTCGAAGGTGCGGGTGACGGTGTCGGAGAAGATCAGGCTGCCCGCGACGAACGCCACGGACAGGACGATCGCCAGGGCGGAGAGCAGCAGCCGCCCCTTGTGGGCGAGGAAACTCCGCAGCGTGGCCTTCAGCACCGGCTCACTCCTGTCCGTCCTGGCCCTCGAACTGGCTGCGGATCACGTCGAACCGCTTCATGCGCTCCAGGACCGCCTCTGCCGTCGGTCGCTCCATCTCGTCCACGATCCGCCCGTCGCCGAGGAAGAGCACCAGGTCGGAGTGGGCGGCGGCGCCCGGGTCGTGGGTGACCATCACGACCGTCTGACCCAGCTGGTCCACGGCCTCCCGCAGGAAGCCCAGCACCTCAAGACCGGCCCGCGAATCCAGGTTGCCGGTCGGCTCGTCGGCGAAGATCAGTTCGGGCCGGGAGGCCAGCGCCCGCGCACAGGCCACGCGCTGCTGCTGGCCGCCGGACAGCTGGGACGGCCGGTGTTTCAGCCGGTCCCGCAGCCCCAGCGTGTCGATCACCTGGTCCAGCCACTTCTCGTCGGGCTTCTTGCCCGCGATGTCCATGGGCAGGGTGATGTTCTCGGCCGCGTTCAGGGTGGGGATCAGGTTGAACGACTGGAACATGAACCCGATGCGGTCCCGCCGCAGCCGGGTCAGCTCACGCTCCTTCAGTCCCGTGATCTCCGTGTCGCCCAGCCAGACCTGGCCCGCGGACACCGAGTCCAGCCCGGCAAGGCAGTGCATCAGCGTGGACTTGCCGGAGCCCGAGGGCCCCATGACCGCGGTGAACCGCCCGCGCGCGATGTCCACGTCCACCGAGTCGAGGGCCAGCACGGTCGTCTCGCCCGAGCCGTACGCCTTGGTCAGACCGCGGGCGCGGGCCGCGATCCCGTCGGCCGACGCATGGCCCGGGGCGTGCTCCGCAGCAGGTGTGGACAAGGCCGCCTCCTCGCTCACAGGGACGTACGACTCCTTCGTCCCGGCGAGCCTAATGTGATCCGGCCCACACCCGGAATCCCCCCTGAGTGCTGGGCGGTCTCCACCCCAGGTCGGGCCCCCGATACCCGTGTAAGGGGCACCCTCCACCCGCGGGAGTACGACGAAGTGACGCGACCCACGGGCCGGTGCCCCTTGCGGGTGCTAGCACCTCGGCGCTAGCTTCGAGGTATGGCTAAGACTCAGCTGAACGTGCGAGTGGACGAGGGCACGGCCCGCGCCGCCCGCGAACGCGCCCTGGCCCGCGGCATGAGCGTCAACCGCTACATCGAGGAACTGGTCAGACAGGACACCGGCGAGGTCGGCCACACCTTCGTGGAGGCCGCGGCTGACTTCATGAAGCAGTACGAGGCCGTCTTCGCGGACGAGTTCGGCAGTGAGCACGAAGGCACGCGCGAAGGTCGCCGCTGATCCCTTGAGCAACCTCAGAATCGACCTTGCCTGGCTCCTCATGCTCGCCGAACAGAACACCCCGGGCGATCCCCAGGTCACCGACTGGGGCGCCCTCGTCGCGGCCGTCGCGCGCCACGAGGCGGAGATCTTCGACGTCCCCGTCTACGACAGTCCGCACGCGCGTGCCGCGTCGCTGCTCCAACTCCTGATCCACGTACCGGCGTTGGAGCGCTCCAACGCCCTCTTCGCCTCGGCCGTCGCCTACGCCTACCTCGTCGCCAGCGGCCTGAAGGTCGCCACCTCACCGGTGCAGGTGCGCGAGTTGGCCCGGCTGGTCAAGAGCGGTGAGGCGACCGTGCACGACATCGCGGCGGAGCTGCGCGGCTGGACGGTGTGATCACGCCTCGGCGGCCGGACCCTCGGTGGTCCCCGGCCGCCACGCCGTGCCCAGCACGCAGTACGAGGTGGGCAGGACCGGCCCCTCCTCCGGCATCAACAGCCGCCGGTAGGGGCCGAGTTCGAAACCGGCCTCGCGCAGGGCGGCGACCGGGTCCCGGCCCACATGGCAGCCGCCGTTCAGCGGCGGCCACACCGTGCGGTCCAGGGCCCGCTGGGTGAGGGTCATGACCCGTCCGCCTCCCCGGCCGTGCTCGAAGAACCGCACGACACCGCCCGGGCGCAGCACCCGCCGTACCTCCGCGAGCGCCCGCGGCACGTCCCGCACGCTGCACAGCACCAGCGAGACCACCGCCGCGTCGAAGGCCTCGCTCTTGACGGGCAGCGCCTCCGCGGCGCCGGGCGCGACGTCGACCGGGACCTCGGCGCGCAGCGCGTTCTCCACGGCCAGCTGCCGCAGCACCCGCTCGGGCTCGATCGCCACGACCTCCGAGACGGTGCTCGGATAGTGCGCGAAGTTCAGTCCGTTGCCCGCGCCGACCTCGATCACCCGGCCGGACAGTCCGGCCAGCAGCCGGTCACGGATCCCGCCCATGCCCATGCGGGTCTCGGCGGACACGCTGATACGTGCGTAGAAGCGGGCGAACAGCGGATGGTGCACGGGATCCCGCGCCACTCTCGCGGCGCCGGGGGACCGTAGCGGCATGAGGACCTCCTCCACAGGACGGGCCTTACCGCGATTGTCCCCCGTACGGATCCCGCGCACCCCCGCTGCCGGGTTCCGGGCTCAGGAGATGAAGTCCCGGACCTGCTCGTAGACGCCGTGGTCGTTGTTCATGTCGGTGTGCGAGATGCAGCCCGCGTCGACATTGGTCGCGCCGCTCAGCAGCGCCGAGCTGTTCGGTACGACCGCGCTGTCGCAGTCCGACCAGTAGCTGGCGTAGGAGACGCTGCCCGGTGTCTCGTCACCGGAGTTGAGGGAGGTGAGGAACGTGCTGCCGGTCTGCATCTCCTTGCAGGACGTGTACAGCCACGCGCACCACGTGGCGACGGAGGTGCCGTGGTTGACGCCGGCGACCGAGACGAAGTCGTCGACGTACGAGGTTCCGCCGAGGTTCTTCAGGTAGTAGCGGGAGTTGAGCGCACCCATCGAGTGGGCGACGATGTCGACCTTGGAAGCGCCGGTCTTGGCCAGCACGCTCTTGATCTCGGTGGCCAGCTGCGAGGCCGTGGTGACGTTCGACTGGCCCCAGTCGTACGACCACGCGTACAGCTCGGAGGACGAGTAGCCGTCCGCCTCGAAGTCGGAGATCCAGTCGTCCCAGCTGCTGGAGTCGCTGCTGAGACCGTGCACGAAGACGATCGGGTCGTGGGTCGCCGCCCGGGCGGGGGCGGCCGACAGTGAGAGGGACAGAAGGAGCGATGCGACCACGGCCGAGAAAGCCGTGGCGATACGACGCCGGTAGCGCTGCATGGTGCCTCCTGACACGGATGGGGTCGCCAGGAGTGTCAACTCGGGTCTACGCGCGCCGCATCGGCGAAATCGCCGGTCTTTACGGTTCAATTAACTCGCCAGTAACATCAGTTGTGTGGTGACTCCGGTGAACCCCCCACCTCTCGACCGCACTTCGCCACCGCAGCGCACGACGCCGCTTCCCGAGGGCGTCCGCGTACGGGTCCTGCACGCCGTGTACGGGGATCCGCGCGCCGCCGCCGAGCTCGTACCGCTGCTCACCGAGCGCCAGTCGGCCGGCCTGGACCCGCTGCCGACCGAACCCGCCGAGCTGGCACCGGCGTTGCTGCGCGCCCACCGCGCCGAGATCCGGGCGCTCCCGGACGACACCCGCCTCCTGCTGCTGCTCGCCGCCGCCGACCAGTACCCGGTCGCCACGCACGCCTTCCTGCGCGCGGTCACGGCCGCCCGGCTGGACACGCGTCCGCTGGAGGCCGCCGAGTCCGCGGGGCTCGCGCACGCCGGGCCCGGCGGGGTCGTCTTCCGCGACGCGTGGACGCGGATCGCCGCGTACGAGAGCGGCTCACCGGCCGACCGGCGCGACGTCCACCGCCTGCTGGCACGCGTACTGAGCGGCGAGGGCGAGACACCGCGCCGCTCCTGGCACCGCGGAGCGGGTGCGCTCGGGCCCAGCGCCCGACTCGCGGCGGAACTCCGCACGGCGGCGGACCGGGCCCGGGCATCCGGCCAACTCGCCCTGTCCCGAACCCTCCTGGAACGTGCCGCCACCCTCTGCCCGGACCCCCTCACCCAGTCCCATCTGCGCACCCGCGCCGCCACGGACGCGTGGCACGCGGGCGACGCGGACCGGGCACGCCGACTCGCGGCCACGGGAACCTCGGACGACGCCCTGGCCGGACTGTTCGCTCTACGCGCGGGGAACGCGATGGAGGCGTTCGACGGGCTGGTGGCGGGGGCGGTGCGGCGGGTCGAGGCGTTGGGGTCGGGCGTGGGGCCAGGGGTGGGAGCCGGGAGCTGGCGGAACGGTTCTGCGGTTACGGCGGACTCGGTGCGCGGTGCTCTCGGTGCCGACGCCGATCCTCCCGTCGGCCCCGCACCGGCTCACCGCATCCCGAACCCCGAAGCCGCCCACCTCCTCGCCCGCGCCACCGAAGCCGCCATCTACACCGGTGACCTGCGTCGATGCCGGGACGCCGTCCGGATCTCCGGACGGCTCGGCGTTGCGCCGCCCGGGCTGCTGGGAGGGCTTGCGGCCGCCGTCGACGGGCGTTACGAGGACGCCCGCAGGCTCCTGGTGGAGACTGCCGGACGGTGCGGTCCCGGGGACGACCCCACGCTGCTGGTGCACGCCGGGATCGCCGCGCTGATGCTCGGCGACCACACCCGCGCCAGTACAGCCACGGTCCGGGCGGCCGCCTCGGCCCGGGCCCGCGGCGCGACCGCCACCGTCGTACAGGCCCTGGAGTTCCGCGCCTACGCCGACTTCTGGACCGGACGCCCGCACGCCGGCGCGGCCACCGCCACGGACGCGCTGAGACAGGCGCACGCCACCGGGCAGGACAACGGCGCCTGCCATCTGCAGGCCGCCCTCGCCATGTTCGCCGCGGTCACCGGCGACGAGGCCGGCTGCCGCGACCGCGCGGCGACCGCACGGTCGTACGCCCTCGCCCGCGGCCTCGGTCTGCCCGCCGCGCTCGCCCAGTGGGCGCTCGCCTTCCTCGACCTCGCGGACGGCCGTTTCGCCGCCGCTTCGGCCCGCCTGCGCGCCCTCGCCGGGTTCGGCCCCGGACACGGGCACCGGGCCATCCGCCACCTGGCCACCCCGCACTACGTCGAGGCCGCGGTCCGCACCGGCGACACCCGGGTCGCCCGGGCCGCGCACGCCGACTACCACCGCTGGGCCACCGCCGTCCGCAGCCCCGACGACCTTGCCCTCAGCGCCCGTTGCCGCGCCCTGCTCGCGCCCGGCGCCGAAGCGGTCGACCACTACCGCGAGGCCCTCGACCTGCACGCCGGCGGCACCCGCGACTTCGAACGCGCCCGCACGGAACTGCTGTTCGGCGGCGCGCTGCGCCGGCTGCGCCGCCGTACGGAGGCCCGCGACCGCCTGCACAGCGCGCTGGAGGCCTTCGACTGCTTCGGCGCCCCGCATTGCGCCGCCCAGGCCCGAGCGGAACTCCGTGCCCTGGGCACCCCGGCAACCCCGACCCGCACCGACGACCCCACCGGCCGTCTCACGGCCCAGCAGCACGTCATCGCCCGCATGGCCGCCGACGGCGCCACCAACCGCGAGATAGCCGCCCGCCTCGCCCTGAGCCCCCGCACGATCGACCACCATCTGCGGGGCGTGTTCAGCAGGTTGGGGATCCGTTCCCGGATCGAGCTGGTCCGGCTGCTCGGGGCAGGCGAGGATCCCGCGTGACGAGGCCCGGTTACGGTGCTTCCCGCTCCCGGAACGCCTCCGGGTCCCACGTCCCGTCCAGCCGCGGTGCCAGCCAACCCGGCGCCTTGGCGCGGAAGTCGGTGGGGGCGAGGGAGCCCGCGCCCATCGGGAGGGCGCCCAGCAAGGGGGCCCCGGCGACCTCCGAGAGGTCGGTGATGTTGCAACGCATCGCGAGGTCCGGGGAGTCGGGCCAGCCGCCGATGACCACGCCCAGCAACTCCAGGCCGCGTGAGCGCAGTTCGCGGGAGGTCAGCTCCGTCGTGTTGAGGGTGCCGAGGCCCGCCGACGCCACCACCAGCACCGGCGCCCGCAGCAGCTGCGCCGCGTCCGCCAGCGTGCCGCCCGCCTGGTCGAAGCGGACCAGCAGCCCGCCCGCGCCCTCGACCAGTACGAGGTCGTGCTCGGTGGCCAGCTTGGCAGCCGCCTCGGCGACGTCCTGCGGCCGCACCGGCGTCATCCCGGCCCGCCGCGCGGCCGTCGCCGGCGCCAACGGCTCGGGATAGCGGGCCAGTTCGGCCGCCGTCACGGCACCCGCGAGCCGCGCCACCTCCTGCGCGTCCCCGGCCTCGTCCGGCCGTACGCCCGTCTGCGCGGCCTTGAGCACGGCCACCGAGCGGCCCGCCGCCACCGCCGACGCGGCGACCGCGGCCGTCGTGACCGTCTTGCCGACCTCGGTTCCGGTCCCCGTGATCACCAGTACCGGCATGTCATCCCTCCCGCGCCGCCGCGCACACCGCGCGCGCGATCCGCGCCAGGTCCGCGTCGCCGGTGACGTACGGCGGCATCGTGTAGACGAGGTCGCGGAACGGCCGCAGCCACACGCCCTCCCGTACGGCGGCGGCCGTGGCCGCCCTCATGTCGACCTCGTGGTCCAGCTGCACGACCCCGATCGCGCCGAGCACCCGTACGTCCTGCACGCCCGGGAGCGAGGCGGCTTCGGCCAGGCCTTCCCGCAGGCCCGCCTCGATCCGCTTGACCTCGCCCAGCCAGTCCTGCCCCAGCAGCAGGCCGAGCGAGGCGCAAGCCACGGACGCGGCGAGCGGGTTGCCCATGAACGTCGGCCCGTGCGCGAGCACCGGGACCTCACCGCGCGAGATGCCGTCCGCCACCCGCGCAGTGCACAGCGTCGCCGCCATCGTCAGGTATCCGCCGGTCAGCGCCTTGCCCACGCACATCACGTCCGGCGTCACCGCCGCGTGGTCGGCCGCGAACAGCGCGCCCGTGCGCCCGAACCCGGTCGCGATCTCGTCGAACACCAGCAGCACGTCGTGCGCGTCGCACGCCTCGCGCAGCACCCGCAGATACGCGGGGGAGTGGAACCGCATCCCGCCCGCGCCCTGCACCACCGGCTCCACGATCACCGCGGCCAGCTCGTCGGCGTGCCCGGCGATCGCCGCGCGCAGCCGTTCGGCGTACGACTCCTCGTACTCGGCCGGCGGCGCGTCCACGAAGACCTGCCGGGGCAGCACCCCGGACCACAGCTCGTGCATCCCGCCCTCGGGGTCGCACACCGACATCGGCTGCCAGGTGTCGCCGTGGTAGCCGCCGCGCCAGGTCAGCAGGCGCTGCTTGCCGGGGCGGCCCAGGGAGCGCCAGTACTGCAGGCACATCTTGACCGCGACCTCGACCGACACCGACCCGGAGTCGGCGAGGAAGACGTGCTCCAGCCCGTCGGGTGACATGTCGACAAGGAGCTTCGCCAGGCGTACGGCGGGCTCGTGGGTGAGCCCGCCGAACATCACATGGCTCATCCGGCCGAGCTGCTCGCGCGCCGCCTCGTTGAGCACCGGGTGGTTGTAGCCGTGGATCGCCGACCACCAGGACGACATCCCGTCGACCAGCTCGCCCGAGCCGTCCGCCAGCCTCAACCGCACCCCGCTCGCCGACTCCACGACGAGCGGGTCGACCCGGCCGGGCATGGGCCCGTACGGGTGCCACACATGCCGTCGGTCGAGCTCCAGGAGGTCGGGGACGGGCAGGTCAGGCATTGGGCGCGAGGTCCGTTCCGGCACCGCGGCGGCGTACGGCCACCAGGTCCGTGCGGGCCTCGGTCGCCGTTGCCGTCGCCGCGGCCGCCGTACCGCAGACTCCGCCGCCCGCGTGCGACCCGCACCCGGCGTCCTCGTGGGAGCCGCAGCCGCTCTCCGCGTGGGAGCCGCAGCCGCCGCCCGCCGTCGCCCGGTGCTCGGGCAGCGTGACCTGGTCCGCGCCCTCCACCTCGAAGCCGGCGTCCGCGATCATCTCCAGGTCGGCCTTGCCGGCCTGGCCCTCGGTGGTCAGGTAGTCGCCGAGGAAGATCGAGTTGGCCAGGTTCAGCGCCAGGGGCTGCATGGTCCGCAGGTGGACCTCACGGCCGCCCGCGATACGGACCTCGACGTCCGGGCAGACGAAGCGGACCATCGCCAGGATGCGCAGACAGCGCTGCGGGGTGAGGTTCCACTCCTTGGCCAGCGGGGTGCCCTCGACCGGGATCAGGAAGTTGACCGGCACCGAGTCGGGGTCCAGCTCGCGCAGCGAGAAGACGACGTCCACGAGGTCCTCGTCCGTCTCGCCCATGCCCGCGATGAGGCCCGAGCAGGCGGACAGACCGGCCGCGTGCGCCTTGGTGACGGTGTCGACGCGGTCGGCGTACGTGTGGGTGGTGGTGATCTCCCCGTACGTCGACTCGGACGTGTTGAGGTTGTGGTTGTAGGCGTCGGCGCCCGCCTCGCGCAGCCGCTCGGCCTGGCCGTCGGAGAGCAGACCGAGGCAGGCGCACACCTCGACGCCCTCGTTCTGCTCCTTGATCGCCTTGATGGTGCCGGCGACCCGGTCCACGTCCCGGTCGGTCGGGCCGCGCCCGGACGCCACCAGGCAGACCCGCTTGGCGCCGCCCGCCAGACCCGCGGCGGCCGCCTGGGAGGCCTGCTCGGGCTTGAGCCAGGTGTACTTCAGGATCCCGGTGTCGGAGCCGAGCCGCTGGGAGCAGTAGGAGCAGTCCTCCGGACACAGTCCGGACTTCAAGTTGACGAGGTAGTTGAGTTTCACCCGTCGGCCGAACCAGTGCCGGCGCACCTTGCCGGCCGCGGCCACCACGTCGAGCAGGTCGTCGTCTGAGGTGGCGAGGACGGCAAGAGCTTCCTCGCGGGTCGGCAGTTCGCGCCGAAGCCCCTTGTCCACCAGCGTGTTCAGCAGGTCCATGAGAGCCGATCCTGTCCTACGGACCCGCCCCGGGCCAAGGAGAGAATGAACAAGACGTGCACTTCGTCGTGTGTGTATTGCCACATCCTGGGGTGCCGGCCGTCCGGCTAATGTCTGTCCACTGCCTACAAAAGCCCCGGAGGAGCCATGGCGTTCGGCTGGATCGACGAACAGGCGCGGCTGCGCCGCCGCGCCGGGCTCGTACGGACCCTTCGGCCGCGCCCGGCCGAGTCCCCGCTGCTCGACCTCGCGAGCAACGACTACCTGGGCCTGGCCCACCACCCGGCGATCGCCGAGGGTGCCGCCGAGGCCGCCCGGACCTGGGGCGGCGGCTCCACCGGCTCCCGGCTCGTCACCGGCACGACGGAGCTGCACACCGAGCTGGAGCGGGAGCTGGCCGGCTTCTGCGGCTTCGAGGCGGCGCTGGTCTTCTCCTCCGGCTACGCGGCGAACCTCGCCGCGGTCACCACGCTGGCCCCGCACGGCTCGCTGATCGTCTCCGACGCGGGCAACCACGCCTCGCTGATCGACGGCTGCCGGCTGGCCCGCGGCACCACCCAGGTCGTGCCGCACTCCGACCCGGAGGCCGTGCGCAAGGCGCTGCGCACGCACGAGGGCCCGGCGGTGCTCGTCTCCGACACGGTCTTCTCGGTGGACGGCGACGCCGCCCCGCTGGCCGCGTACGCCGAGGCCTGCCGGGAGCGCGGGGCGGGGCTGGTCGTCGACGATGCGCACGGGCTCGGCGTGCTGGGCGACGGCGGTAGGGGAGCGCCGTTTGCGGCGGGGCTCGCGGGCGCCGAGGACGTGGTCGTGACGGCCACCCTGTCGAAGTCGCTCGGCAGCCAGGGCGGCGTGGTCCTCGGCCCGGCCCGGGTCGTCGACCATCTGGTCAACGCGGCCCGGACGTTCATCTTCGACACGGGCCTCGCCCCCGCGGCGGCGGGCGCGGCCCTGGCGGCGCTCAGGCTGCTGCGCGGCGAGCCGGAGCGTGCGGCACGCGCGCGTGCCGTGGCGGCGGAACTGCACGCACGCCTGACCGCCGCGGGCCATGAGGCGGTACGCCCGGACGCCGCGGTGGTCTCGGTTCGTGCGCCGTCCCCGGAGGGGGCCGTGCGGTGGGCGGCCGACTGCCGTACGGCAGGCCTCGCCGTGGGCTGTTTCCGTCCTCCTTCCGTGCCCGACGGCATCTCACGGCTGAGGCTCACCGCCCGCGCGGACCTCTCCGGGGCGCAGATCGAACGCGCTGTACGGGTGATCGGCGAAACGCGACCATGAGTCGGCGTGACACGGCCGTGTGTCGCGCGATGCGGAACTGATCAGGACTTGAACGCGGCCGTGAAACCCGCCCAGCTCTCGGGGGAGAAGAGCAGCGCGGGTCCGGCCGGGTCTTTGGAGTCGCGCACCGCGAGCAGCCCGGCCCAGGGGCCGGAGTGCGGCAGTGCCGTCTCGACGCAGTTGTTCGCTCCGGTGCTGTAGCTGCTGCGCAGCCACCGCACGTCGGTCGGTTCGGTACTGGAAGGTACGTTCCGAGGCAGTGCAGACATGGTGCCTCCTTACGCGCCGTCGACTTTCCCGGCGATGTAATCCAGCGATTCCTCGGGCGAAAGGGCGTGGACCTGAAGGGCGTTGAAGGCCTCCGTATAGGCCTGGAGGTCTTCTTTCCGTTCGAGGTAGAGGCTACTCGTCAAGTGGTCGAGAACAACCACGTCCAGATCAGAAGTGCGCGAAAATGAGAAGATTACGAAAGGGCCCGTGACACCGACATGTGCCCCGGCAGTGAACGGCAGTACCTGGAGCCGCACTTGGGGCAGCCGGGCGGCCTCCATGAGCCGCTCCAGCTGGCGGGCCATCACGTCCGGACCGCCGATCTCCCGGTGCAGCACCGCCTCGTCCAGGACCGCTGCCAGTTCCAACGGCGGATCCGCCCGCAGTACGTCCTGCCGGGCCAGCCGCACCTCGACCAGGGCGTCCAGCCGTTCGTCGTCCAGCCCGTCGACCGCCGCCCGGGTCACCGCACGCGCGTACTCCGGCGTCTGGAGCAGTCCGGGCACCACGGACGTCTCCAGCGTGCGCATTGCGCTCGCCTGGGACTCCAGGCTGATGAAGTCGCGGTAGGTCGGCGGGAGGATCCCGCGGTACGCGTGCCACCAGTGGTGCCGTCCACCGCCCTCGTCCGAGCCCGCCAACACCATGAGCAACTCCCGCAGTTGGGAGTCGGTGACGCCGTAGGCGTCCAGGAGTAACCGCACATCGGCCGGTTTCACGCCGCTGGCGCCGGTCTCGATCCGGCTCACCTTCGACTGGTGCCAGCCCACCATCCGGGCCGCCTCACCACTGGTGAGACCCGCAACCGCGCGCAGCGCACGCAGTTCGGCGCCCAGCTTCCGACGGCGCACCGCGGGACCGTTCTGCATGCGCTACTCCTTACTCCTTCCGGGCCGCCCAAATACGGTCTCGCGTCGCAGAGTTCACCGCTTCGAGCGACAGATATATGCATATCTTGGTGGATCGCCACCGTGACCGGCGCGGTAATGGCAGTCTGGCGGAGAAGCACCAGTCCGGGACCGTACTCGAACCATCCGCTCTGTGTCGGACCCCGGTCCCGCGGGAAAGGGACGACTGCGCCATGGCAGATCATCTGGAAGCATCCGTCACTCTGCCGAGCGAGCCCGCCTCGGTCTCCGCGGCCCGCGGATATGTCGTCAGCACCCTGGCGGAATGGGGGCTGCCGGCCGACACCGAGGCGGCCGAGACCATCCGCCTGATCGTCTCCGAACTCGCCACCAACGCCGTACAGCACACCTTCGGGCAGTCACCCACCTTCACGGTGGACATCGCCCTGGACCGTGACGAACACCTGCACATCGGCGTCACCGACAGCCATCCGCGCTTCCCGAAACGACTGCCGGCCGCCGTCCAGCAGGACAACGGCCGTGGCATGGTGATCATCCGTTGGCTGGCCGCCGAGTGCGGCGGCAGACTCCGGGTGCGGCCCACCAGGGAGGGCGGCAAGACGGTCTCCATCGAGCTGCCGTGGACCGTACCGGCCCAGCCGCTGTCGGCAGCCGGACAGCAGGAGCCGTGAGGGCCCGCGGGGACGACGGCCTGTCAGGTGGCCGCCGTCCCCGCGGGAGAGTCAGCTGACCCGTCCGTACCAGACGCTCTTCGTCCAGATCTTCTGGAGCCTGACCACGTCCCCGGTCTTGGGGGCGTGCCAGATCTTCCCCTTCCCGGCGTAGATGCCGACGTGGTAGACGTTCGACCCCGAGTGGAAGAACACGAGGTCTCCGGCCTTGCGGCTCTTCGCGGAGATGTGGTGCGTCTTGTTGTACTGCTGGGCCGCCGTACGGGGCAGCTTCTTGCCCGCCTTCTTGAACGAGTACAGCGTGAGCCCGGAGCAGTCGAATCGCCTGGGCCCCGAGGCGCCCCACTTGTAGGGCGATCCCTTCTTGGAGGCCGCGACCTGAAGTGCCTTCGTCGCCGGCGTGGCTGCCGCGGCGTCGGAGGCGACACCCGGGACCACGACGGAGCCGCCCACTGCGGCGATGGTGAACACCGAGGCCGTACCGGCCCGGACCATGAGCGACGGGACACGATTGAGCGCAGTCATGCGCAACCCTTCGTCAGCCGCCTGTGAAGGATGACCTGTCGGATTCGGGCTGGCGAAGTTGCCCGGCCGCTGACGCGGCTTCACCCCAAGGGCTGCTCGGCCCGGTCATGGCGTGACCGTCCCGGCGACCCGTACTGCCTGGGTCCTCCACTCCTGCCGATCCACTCCTGTCGACTCGGTCATCCGGGCGGCGGCAGGACTCGGCGTCCGCCCGGACCGCCCCGCCGCTTCGGCGGGGGCTTGTCGTCAGACAGGGATCTTGACTCACGGATGTCCGAAAATCCCAATGGAATCGGGGATTTGTGTTGTTACTCACCACTCACCCGTTCGGGTGGACACCCCCGTGTTCGAAGGGGCGTCGAGGGGGTGAAGGAGCCCCGGACCAGCGATGGAATGTCCCATTCCGCCCGCTGGCTACACGCGTTGCGCAAGCTTGACGGTCGCGAAAAAGGAGCCGCGACTACGCCGAACGGGGGTACGTCGTTTGGTCCGTTTCGACTCCGGTCCGGACGCTCCGACTCGGTGACGGACCGTCCGGACCCACCGCGTCCGCGTCAACTGTCGGAGTGCGGCGGCACGGTGACCCGGGCCGTGCGCCGCTCCCCGTCCAGGACTCTCAGCGCCTGCCTCAGCGTGGTCGCGTGCAACTCGGTCTCGCCGCGCTGGTGCATCAGTGCCAGCGCGTCCCGCAGCTCGGCCGCCCTGGCCACCAGCGCCTGGGCGGCGCGCAGTCCGCGATAGGTGTCGCCGGGGTGCGCGGGGTTGATGCGGCCGAGCAGGTCGACCACGTCGAGGTAACGGTCGATCAACTCGCCCTCGGCGCGCGTGAGAGCGGGCAGCGGCGGCAGTTCGGGTGGGAGCACCGGCCGCTCACCGCCCGGTGGGCGGCGCGAGGGTGGACTTGCGGTTCGGGATGATCCGGTCGACCAGTCCGTAGTCCACCGCTCCCTGCGCGTCCAGGATGTGGTCGCGCTCGATGTCGGCGCTCACCTGCTCATGGCTGCGCCCGGTGTGCCGTACCAGCATGTCCTCCAGCCGGCCCCGCAGCCGGAGCAACTCGTCGGCCTGGATGGCGAGATCGCTGGCCTGCCCCTGCACCGGGTCGGCCAGTGCGGGCTGATGGATCACCACCCGCACGCCGGGCAGCGCGAGTCGCTTGCCCGGGGTGCCGGCGGCCAGCAGCACCGCGGCCGACGAACCCGCCTGCCCCAGGCAGATCGTCTCCACGTCGCAGTTGACGAACTGCATCGTGTCGTAGATCGCCGACATGGCGGTGAACGAGCCGCCGGGGGAGTTGATGTACAGCGAGATGTCCCGGTCCGGGTCCTGGTACTCGAGGTGCATGAACTGCGCCATCACGTCGTTCGCCGACGTGTCGTCGATCGGCGTGCCGAGGAAGACGATCCGCTCCTCCAGCAGCTTCGAGTACGGATCCATCGTCTTGTTCCCGAAGCTCGTGCGTTCGGTGAACTCGGGCAGCACGTAGCGGGCGGACGGTCGGGTCATCGGTACCCCTCCTTCGGCGTCTGTAAAAAATGTACAGGATGTACGTGACGTTATGATGGGGGTATGGCCTACGAGATTCCGGTGACGCAAGCCAGGGCTGAACTCGCCGACCTGATCAACCGGGTGGTGTACGGCGGGGAGCGCGTCGTCGTGACCCGCCACGGCAAGCCCCTCGTCGCCCTCGTCTCCGCCGCTGACCTGGAACGACTCGACGCGCTCGACCAGCCCGTCGAGGACCAGGTGATCAGCGCGGTCTCGACCGTGCGCGAGGTCGCGTCCGCTCCCCGCGAACGGCAGCGGTTCGGCATCGCGGCGGAGCACCGGGGTCCGACCCCCTCGTAAGAGGAACGCCTTCCCGGGCGCGAGAAGACCGCGCACCCCCGTCCGCTACAGCGGGGGTGCACGGTCGGTTCCGTGGAGTGCGGCGCCGTCAGCCGACGGGGGCGAGCTCCCGCTCGGCGGCCGGGTCCGCGGCCCTCGCGCGGGCCTTGAGCGCACTGCCCAGGAGTACGGCGCCCAGGCCCAGCGCGGCCCACCAGGCCAGGGTGAGGGCCGGGCCGGTCGCCGCCGCGCCGTCGAAGAACGACACCGAGCGCAGCAGCGTCGTCCCCGCCCCCGGCGGCAGCCACTGGCCGATCGTGCCGACCGGCTCCGGGAGCATGCTCGGCGCCGAGGACGCGCCCGAGAACGGGTTGCCCAGGAACATCACCACGAACGCCACGACCGCGATGCCCGGCGGGCCGATCAGCGCGGCGAGCCCCGCCACGGCCGCGCCGACCGCCAGCGTCGACAGCCCGAGCGTCCCGGCCTCCGCCCACCAGTCGCCGGTCAGCACCCCGAGCCAGCTGTGGGCGATCGTGACGGCGACGAGACCCACCAGAGCGGCGGCGCCGACCAGGGCGAGTGCGGCCCGGATCCCGCGCAGGCCGATGAGCGTGACCACGCTGCCCGCGATGATGCCGGCCAGCGCGAGGGGCAGCACGCTCGCGGTCAGGGCGGCGCCCCGGGGGTCCTCGGCGGGAGCGGCGACGACGTCCACCGTCCTTACCTGGGTGCCGGTCGAGGCGGCCTGCTGCGCCACCGCCTGCTGGAGCAGCTGGGCGACGACCGGGCTCGCCGCCGACGCGGTCAGCAGCTCGGGACCCTGGGCGGTGACCACGACGGCGCCGTATACGGTCCGGTCCTCGACGGCGTTCCGGGCGGCGGCCTCGTCGGCGTAGCGGTGGATCTCGAACGCGCCCTCGTGCCGCGCCAGTTGCTTCTCGACCTGGGCCGTGGCGGCGGTGGGGCCGGCCACGCCGAGCGGCAGGTCGCGGGGAGCGGTGCGGGCCGCCGGCCAGGCGAAGGCCCACAGGGCCACGGCGGCGAGCAGGGGGACGAGGACCAGGACCGCGAGAATGCGGCGGGTGTGCGTCCGCGGGGGAGTGGCGGAGGCGGTGGACATGGGGACGGTTCCTCTCGGAGCACTAAAAAGAAGGATCGTTCGTTTTTGCCGTGCCACCACCGTCCCGCTGCCCTGGCCGCTTGTCAAGAAGGAATGTTCGTTTTACTTTGGGCGGCATGGCCCGCGTATCCCAGGAACACCTCGACGCCCGCCGCCGGCAGATCCTCGACGGTGCCGCCCGCTGCTTCGCCCGCAACGGCTTCCACGCCACGTCCATGCAGGACGTGCTGAAGGAGGTCGACCTGTCGGCCGGGGCGGTCTACCGCTACTTCAGCGGCAAGGACGAGCTGATCGCCGCGATCGTCGGCGAAGTGCTCGGCCAGGTCCACGAGGGCTTCGAGGAAGCGGCCCACAGCGTCCCGCCCACGTCTCCCGACCTTCTCGTGACGACGGTCCTGGGCCGCGTCCTGGCGAGCAGGGAGTCCCTGACCGTGGACGGCCGGCCCGCGTTCCCGCGGCTGGTCGTCCAGGTGTGGACGGAGACACTCCGCAACGACGAACTCGCGGCCCTGCTGCGCGACGGCTACGGCGCCGTGCAGGACGCGTGGACACGCATCGTCGAGGCATATCAGGACGCCGGGATGATGCGGTCGGACGTGTCCCCGGAGCACGTGGCCCGCACCATGATGTCCGCCGCCATGGGGTTCCTCGCGCAGCAGGCCCTGTTCGGGCCGATGCCGGCGGACGTGCTGCGCGACGGTCTACGGGCGTTGATGAGCGTGCAGGATCACAGCTCGGTTAACTTGCTTGAAACTCGGTCCAACTAGCCTGCCGATCCACGCCACCAGGCACTTTGCCCGGCGGCCGCGGCAACCGGACCCCGCACGGTCCGGAGCGAGGACTGTGAGGTGGGACGTGCAACTGACCCCGCACGAGCAAGAGAGGCTGCTCATCCACGTGGCGGCCGACGTGGCCGAGAAGCGCCGGGCCCGCGGGCTGAAGCTCAACCACCCCGAGGCGGTCGCGCTCATCACGTCGCACATCCTGGAGGGCGCGCGCGACGGCCGTACCGTCGCCGAGCTCATGGCCTCCGGGCGCAAGCTACTCACCCGCGACGACGTCATGGAGGGCATCCCCGAGATGATCCACGACGTACAGGTCGAGGCGACCTTCCCGGACGGCACCAAGCTCGTCACCGTCCACGACCCGATCGTCTGAGGAGGGCCCGATGATCCCCGGAGAGTTCCTCTTCGCCGACGGTCCGATTGCCTACAACCAGGGCCGTGACGTGACGAGTCTGACCGTCCTCAACGCCGCCGACCGCCCCGTCCAGGTCGGCTCGCACTACCACTTCGCCGAGGCCAACCCCGGCCTGGACTTCGACCGCGCCGCGGCGCGCGGCAAGCGGCTCAACATCGCCGCCGGTACGGCCGTGCGCTTCGAGCCCGGCATCCCCGTCGACGTCGAACTCGTCCCGCTCGCCGGCGCCCGTGTGGTGCCCGGGCTGCGCGGGGAGACCGGAGGTGCCCTCGATGCCTGAGATCTCGCGCGCAGCGTACGCCGACCTGTTCGGCCCCACGACCGGCGACCGCATCCGGCTCGCCGACACCGACCTGCTCGTCGAGATCGAGGAGGATCGTTCCGGCGGGCCCGGACTCGCCGGCGACGAGGCCGTGTTCGGCGGCGGCAAGGTCATCCGCGAGTCCATGGGGCAGTCGCGTGCTACGCGCGCAGACGGCACCCCCGACACCGTCATCACGGGCGCGGTGATCATCGACCACTGGGGAATCGTCAAGGCCGACGTCGGCATCCGCGACGGCCGGATCACCGGCATCGGCAAGGCGGGCAACCCCGACACCATGAACGGGGTGCACCCGGAGCTGGTGATCGGCCCGGAGACCGAGGTGATCGCGGGCAACGGGCGGATCCTCACGGCCGGCGCGATCGACGCGCACGTCCACTTCATCTGCCCGCAGATCGCCGACGAGGCGCTGTCCGCCGGCGTCACCACACTCGTGGGCGGCGGGACCGGCCCGGCCGAGGGCTCGAAGGCGACCACCGTCACGCCCGGCCCCTGGCACCTGGCACGCATGCTGGAGGCGATGGAGCAGTACCCGCTCAACATCGGCTTCCTCGGCAAGGGCAACACCGTCTCGCACGA
This sequence comes from Streptomyces cylindrosporus, assembly GCF_022698165.1. Taxonomy (GTDB): domain Bacteria; phylum Actinomycetota; class Actinomycetes; order Streptomycetales; family Streptomycetaceae; genus Streptomyces; species Streptomyces cylindrosporus. The sequence continues at coordinate 155,957 of NZ_JALDAY010000019.1, read as the reverse complement.
GGCGATGCTCTCCCAGATCCGCGGCGGCGCCCTCGGCCTGAAGCTGCACGAGGACTGGGGATCCACCCCGGCCGTCATCGACGCCTCGCTGACGGTCGCCGAGCAGACCGGCATCCAGGTCGCCATCCACACCGACACCCTGAACGAGGCCGGATTCGTCGGCGACACCCTCGCCGCGATCGCCGGGCGCGGAATCCACGCGTACCACACCGAGGGTGCGGGCGGCGGACACGCGCCGGACATCATGACCGTGGTCTCCGAGCCGCACGTCCTGCCCAGCTCGACCAACCCGACGCGGCCGTACACCGTCAACACCGCCGAGGAACACCTCGACATGCTGATGGTCTGCCACCACCTCAACCCGGCCGTCCCCGAGGACCTCGCCTTCGCCGAGTCCCGCATCCGGCCCTCGACCATCGGCGCCGAGGACATCCTGCACGACCTGGGCGCCATCTCGATCATCTCCTCCGACGCCCAGGCCATGGGCCGCGTCGGCGAGGTGATCCTGCGCACCTGGCAGACCGCCCACGTCATGAAGGGCAGGCGGGGAGCCCTGCCCGGCGACGGACGGGCGGACAACCACCGGGTACGGCGTTACGTCGCCAAGTACACGATCAACCCGGCGCTCGCCCAGGGACTGGCCCGCGAGATCGGTTCCGTGGAGCGCGGAAAGCTCGCCGACCTCGTGCTGTGGGAGCCGGCGTTCTTCGGCGTCAAGCCGCAACTCGTCCTCAAGGGCGGCCAGATCGCCTACGCGCAGATGGGCGACGCCAACGCGTCGATCCCGACACCGCAGCCGATCCTGCCGCGGCCGATGTACGGCGCGATCGGGCGGGCACCCGCCGCGAACTCCTTCAACTTCGTCGCGCCGCTGGCCATCGAGGACGGACTGCCGGAGCGGCTCCAGCTCGGCAAGCGGTTCGTGGCCATCGAGTCGACGCGCGGGGTCACCAAGGCCGACATGCGCGAGAACGACGCGCGGCCGCAGGTGCGGGTCGACCCCGACAGCTTCGCCGTGCACATCGACGGCGAGCTGGTCGAGGCGACTCCGGCCGCCGAACTGCCCATGGCCCAGCGGTACTTCCTCTTCTGATGAGGGCCGAGATGTTTCCGGTGGTGCCGTGATGTCGAGAGCCGCACTTCTCGTACTGGCCGACGGCCGCTTCCCCGCCGGAGGGCACGCGCACTCCGGCGGGGCCGAGGCGGCCGTCAAGGCGGGGCGGATCACCGGGGGCGCGAGCCTGGAGGACTTCTGCCGCGGGCGGCTGCACACGGCGGGGCTGGTCTCCGCCTCCCTCGCCGCGGCCGCCGTACTCGGCCTGGACGTCCGGGAGTTGGACGCGGCGGCCGATGCGCGGACACCCTCGCCCGCGCTGCGGGCCGCCGCGCGGAAACTGGGCCGCCAGCTGCTGCGGGCCGCCCGGGCGACCTGGCCGGGCGATGAACTCGACGCCGTGGCACGGGAGTTCCCCAAGGGGGCGCACCAGCCCGTGGTGCTGGGCCTGGCGGCCCGCGCCGCAGGCCTGGAGGCCGTGGACGCGGCCTACTGCGCGGCCTACGAGAGTGTGAGCGGACCGGCGAGCGCGACGGTGCGGTTGCTGAGCCTCGACCCCTTCGACGCGACGGGGGCGCTGGCGCGGCTCGCGCCGGAGCTGGACCGTGTCGTGGACCGGGCCGTGGAGGCCGCGCGCCGGGCCGTCGACGACGGGGTCGACGCCCTCCCGGCCGCCTCCGGCCCCCTGTTGGAGATCGGCGCGGAGGCGCACGCCGCCTGGGCGGTACGCCTCTTCGCGTCCTGAGCCCGTCATTCCGAGCCAGTCATTCCGAGCCAGCCTTTTGGAGCCGTACCCATGCATCTGGACCACTCCCACGACGGCCCCTCCGCCGTCAGCGCCGACGCCCGCCGCCCCGACGGCTCCCGGCGCGCGCTGCGGATCGGGCTCGGCGGGCCCGTCGGCTCGGGCAAGACCGCCACCGTCGCCGCCCTGTGCCGGGCCCTGCGCGACGAACTCTCCCTCGCCGTCGTCACCAACGACATCTACACCCGCGAGGACGCCGAGTTCCTGCTCCGGGAGGCCGTGCTGCCGCCCGAGCGCATCACCGCCGTCGAGACGGGTGCCTGCCCGCACACCGCGATCCGGGACGACATCTCCGCCAACCTCGAAGCGGTCGAGGACCTGGAGGACGAGGTCGGGCCGCTGGACCTGATCCTCGTCGAGTCCGGCGGGGACAACCTCACCGCCACCTTCTCCAAGGGGCTCGTGGACGCGCAGATCTTCGTGATCGACGTCGCGGGCGGCGACGACATCCCGCGCAAGGGCGGCCCCGGCGTGACCACCGCCGACCTGCTCGTCGTCAACAAGACCGACCTCGCGCCGTACGTGGGCTCCGACCTGGCCCGCATGGCCGCCGACGCCAAGGCCCAGCGGGCCGAACTGCCCGTCGTCTTCCAGTCGTTGAGGAGCGAGACCGGCGTCAGGGACGTCGCCGCGTGGGCGCGGGCGCAGCTCGCCGCCTGGACGGCGTGACCGTGACCGGGGTGCGGGCCACCGCCCGGATCCTCGCCCGGGACGACGGGAGAGGCGGCACCTCGCTGCCCGTCCTGGAGGGCGACGGGCCGCTCGCGCTGCGGCGGACGCGGGCAAGCGGCGCCGAGGCACGGGTCATGCTCGTCGGGGCGATGAGCGGACCGCTCGGCGGGGACCGGTTCGCGGTCGAGGCGAAGGTGGCGGAAGGGGCCAGGCTGAGCGTCGGTTCGGCCGCCGCCACCATCGCGCTGCCCGGTCAGACGAAGGGCGAGGCGCACTACGACATACGGCTCGACGTCGCCGACGGAGGGGAACTCGCCTGGCTGCCCGAGCAGTTGATCTCCGCCCGGGGCAGCGACCTGTACGTCACCACACGCGTCGAACTCGGCGCCCGGGCGCGGCTGGTGCTGCGCGAGGAGCAGGTGCTCGGCCGGGCGGGAGAGGAACCCGGACGGCTGACCAGCCGTCTTACCGTGCGCGTCGAGGGACGCGCGGTGCTGGACCAGGAGCTGGCCTGCGGACCCGGGGCACCGGGTGGGTGGGACGGTTCCGCCGTGCTGGGCGGGCGCCGGGCCGTCGGTCAACTCGTCGTCGTACGACCGGAGTTCGCGGCCGAGCCGGTGGCGGCCCGGATGCTGGGGGAGGAAGCCGCCCTCATGCCGCTGGCCGGGCCCGCCGTGCTGGTGAGTGCCGTGGCCGCCGACGCGCTGCGGCTGCGGCGCCTGCTGGACGAGGCGCTCGCCGCGCTCGGGTGAGTATCCGCTGAGCGGGACACGGTTTTCCGTTTATCGGATTGGCAAAGAAGGTCAACAACCCCTGTTCTCAGACTGCTCACAGCCGCGAGGATCCCCCTGTCCATTGGAAAAGACGAAGGGGGAGGCCCCACTTGAGGGGAACGAGACAGAACAGGCGGACGACGGTGCTCGGCTCGGCCGGAGCGCTCGTCACCGCCACGCTGATAGCCGGCGCCGTCGCGGCGCCCTCGGCCAACGCGAGCGCCGCGTCCGGCGCCCGGCACGGCCAGGACCGCGAGGCCCGCGGCGCCGCCATCGCCGCCGCGCGCGCCGCGAAGGCCGGCATCGACTGGCAGGACTGCCCCGCCGACTGGGGCTTCGCCAAGCCCATCCAGTGCGGCTGGGTCAGCGTCCCGCTCGACTACGCCAAGCCGTACGGCAAGCAGATCAAGCTCGCCGTCGACCGCATCGGCAACACCGGGACCGCGGCGGAGCGCCAGGGCGCCCTCGTCTACAACCCGGGCGGCCCCGGCGGCTCCGGCATGCGCTTCCCAACCCGGGTCACCAACAAGAACCCGATCTGGGCCAACGTGGCCAAGGCCTACGACTTCGTGGGCTTCGACCCGCGCGGCGTCGGCCACTCCGCGCCGATCTCCTGCCAGGACCCGCAGGAGTTCGTGAAGGCGCCCAAGATGGACCCGGTGCCGGACAGCGAGGCCGACAAGCTCGCGCAGCGCAAGCTGGCCTACGAGTACGCGCAGGGCTGCGCCGAGCGCACCGGCAAGGCGATGCTCCAGCAGATGACCACGCCCAACACCGTGCGCGACCTGGACGTCATCCGCGCCGCGCTCGGCGAGAAGAAGCTCAACTACCTGGGCGTCTCCTACGGCACCTACATCGGCGCGGTCTACGGCACGATGTTCCCCGGCCATCTGCGCCGCATGATCGTGGACAGCGTGGTCAACCCGTCGAAGTCGAAGATCTGGTACCAGGCCAACCTGGACCAGGACGTCGCCTTCGAGGGCCGCTGGAAGGACTGGGAGGACTGGGTCGCCGCCAACGACGCCGCCTTCCACCTCGGCACCACCCGCGCCGCCGTCCAGGCCAAGTGGCTCGAACTGCGCGCCACCGCCAAGAAGGACCCCATCGGCGGGGTCGTCGGCCCGGCCGAGCTGATCGGCTTCTTCCAGAGCGCCCCGTACTACGACTCCTCGTGGGTGCCGGTCGCGACGGTCTTCAGCAAGTACTTCGCCGGCGACACCCAGGCGCTGGTCGACGCCGCCGCCCCCGACCTGTCGGACACCGCGGGCAACATCACCGCGGAGAACGGCAACGCCGTCTACACGGCCGTCGAGTGCACCGACGCCAAGTGGCCCACCAGCTGGAAGAAGTGGGACAAGGACAACACCGAGCTCAACAAGGACTACCCGTTCATGACCTGGGCCAACGCCTGGCTGAACCTGCCCTGCGCGACCTGGCCGGTCAAGCAGCAGACCCCGGTGGACGTGGCGACCCACAAGGGCCTGCCGCAGGTCATGATCGTGCAGTCCACCCGTGACGCCGCCACCCCGTACGACGGCGCCGTCGAACTGCACAAGCGCTTCAAGGGCTCCCGTCTGATCACCGAGAAGGACGCGGGCTCGCACGGTGTGACCGGCCTGGTCAACCCGTGCATCAACCAGAAGGTGGACGACTACCTCCTGAGCGGCAAGCTGGACGCCGCGGACGTGACCTGCACCCCGCACGCCACGCCCAAGCCGTAACCAGCGGTCGTACGAAGTGAGGGGCGGCCGGAGTCTCCGGCCGCCCCTCACCCCTGCCCGACCCGCCCTACCCCAGCGGCATCCGGGGGAACCGGCGCTCCTTCTCCACGGCCCCGGCCGCCTCCGTCTGCTGCGCCTTGACGACGGCCGCGTACTCGTCGACGTACTCCTGCTCGGACAGCGTCAGGATGGCGTACATGATCTCGTCGGTGACGGCCCGCAGGATCGCCTTCTCGTTCTCCATGCCGGCGTAGCGGGAGAAGTCCAGCGGCTTGCCGAAGCGGATGACGACGGGGTGGATGTTCGGGATGACCTTGCCGGGCGGCTGCGCCTCGAAGGTGCCGATCATCGCGCAGGGAATGACCGGGACCTGGGCCTTCAGCGCCATCACGGCGACCCCGACCTTGCCCTTGTACAGCCGGCCGTCGTGCGAGCGGGTGCCCTCAGGGTAGATCCCGAGCAGCTCGTTCTTGCGCAGCACGCCCAGGCCCTCGCGGATCGCCGCCTGGCCCGCCTCCTTGCCGGTGCGGTCGACCGGGATCTGGCCCGCGCTGCGGAAGAAGGCCGCGGTCAGCCGGCCCCTGATGCCGGGACCGGTGAAGTACTCCTTCTTCGCGAGGAAGGTGATGCGGCGCTTGAGGATCGCCGGCATCAGGAAGTGGTCCGAGAAGGAGAGGTGGTTGCCGGCGACGATGGCCGGACCCTCGGCCGGCACGTGTTCGAGGCCCTCGATGCGGGGCCGGAAGACCAGTCTCAGCAGGGGGCCCAACAACACGTATTTGAGCACGTAGTAGAACAAGGGGTCGCTCCTCACTCCGGCGGATCGCCTGGGCCGCCGCGTTCCAGCAGGTCAACCGGCGTGTCGTGGGGTTGCCAGTGTAGGTGCAGCCGCAGTCCGCCGGAACACGGCGGACGCCGCGTCGTACACCTGGGGAGCAACTGCGGGACCAGCCTCCTGTTACCCGTCGGTAGAAGGCAACTTGACGGCCCATCATGGCGGATTCCGCATGCCGACTGGCGGGCCTCCGCGTCTTGAACGCCCGGCGCCGGGTGCGGTATCGCTCACAGCCGCACGATGACCAGCGCCGTGTCGTCCGTCGCGCCGCCCGGCGGGAGGAGCTCCAGGAGGACCGCGTCGGCGAGGGGCTCCGGGGACAGGGTGCGGTGACGGGCCAGGGAGGCGGCCAGGCGGGTCAGGCCCGTGTCGATGTCCTCGCCGCGGCGCTCGACCAGGCCGTCGGTGTAGAGGACGAGCGTGGCGCCCTCGGAGTACGTCGTGCGGGCCTGGGGTCTGGGGATCGGGTCGGGGCGGGCATCCAGGGGCGGGTCGGTGGCCTGGTCCAGGAACTCGACGCGCCCGTCGGTGTGGACGAGGGCCGGCGGCGGGTGGCCCGCGCTGCTGTATGTGATGGTGTGCTCGTCGAAGTCGACGAATGTCGTCACGGCGGTGGCCGACTCGGCGCCGTCGACCACGCCCGCGTACCGGCCGAGGACGTTGAGGGCCTCCGCCGGGCCCGCCGCGACACGGGACGCGGCGCTCAGCGCGCTGCGCAGCTGGCCCATGACGCAGGACGCCTCCAGGCCGTGCCCCACCACGTCGCCCACGGCCACGCCGATGCGGTTGCCGCCCACCAGGTCGACGAGGTCGTACCAGTCGCCGCAGACGTTGAGCGCGCCGACCGCGGGCCGGTAGCGCACCGCGGCCTGGTGGTGGCGGACCTGCCTGCGGGCCGGGAGCATCGCCTCCTGGAGGGCGAGGGCGACCTCGCGCTCCCGGGCGTGCGCCTGGCGCAGCCGTTCGTTGAGCTCCTGGAGTTCACGGGCCCGCGTGTACAACTCGGCCTCCAGGACCCGGGAGCCGGTGCCGGTCGGCCCGCCGCGGGCCCGGATCAGCTCGGTGACCTCCTCGACCCGGTGCACCAGCAGCACGACCTTGCCCTCGGCGTCGAACACCGGGGCGTTGACCGGGCTCCAGTACCGCTCCGTCCACTGCCCGGGCCGCTCGGGATCCTCGACGTCGTACCGCTGAAGGGCCATGGCGTCGCGCTCGCCGGTGGCCACCACGCGCTCCAGCGAGGCGGCCAGGTTGCGCATGCCGGACGCGCCGTCGTCGTTGGGGTTGTCCGGGAAGACGTCGAAGAGGTACCGGCCGACCACCTGCTCACGGGTGCGCCCCGCCACGCGCAGGAACTCCTCGTTGGCGTCCGCGTAGATCAGGTCGGGCGTCAGCAGCGCCACCATGCCGGGCAGCGCCTGGAACACCCCCGCGTAGTCGATGGCCGCGTCGTTCATGGCTACCGCCCATCCGCCGGAATCACACCATTTTTCCACGTCGTACGACGTATGTACGTCCCCGTGTGTCAGGCCGGCGGATCCGTCAGGGACTGCTCGGCCCAGATGACCTTCCCTTCCGGTACGAAGCGGGTGCCCCATCGCTGGGTGAACTGGGAGACCAGCAGCAGTCCGCGGCCGCCCTCGTCGGTGGTGCGCGGATGGCGCAGGTGGGGTGCGGTGGCACCGCCGTCGGACACCTCGCAGATCAGCGCGCGGTCCCTGATCAGCCGCAGCCGGATCGGGCCGTCCGCGTACCGGATGGCGTTGGTGACCAGCTCGCTGACGACCAGCTCCGTGGTGAACGCCAGGTCCTCCAGGCCCCACTCGGTCAGCTGCCGGGTGGCCTCCTTGCGGGCGTCGGCGACCACCGCCGGGTCGGCGGGCAGGTCCCAGTCGGCCACCTGGTCGGCGCCGAGCAGCCGGGTGCGCGCCATCAGCAGCGCCACGTCGTCGTACGGGCGGTCCGGGACCAGCGCGTCGACCACGGCCCGGCAGCGCAGGTCGAGCGTGGGCGCGAGCCGCTCCAGGGCGCGCCGCAGCCGGTCCCGGTCGGCGTCGAGCGTCCAGTCCCGGTCACCGCGGGCCAGCAGCCCGTCGGTGTGCAGCGCGAGCGTGCTGCCCTCGGCCAGGGCCAGCTCGACCGACTCGAAGGGCGGACCCCCGGCGCCCAGCGGCGGCCCCTGCGGAAGGTCGACGAAGCTGACCGAGCCGTCGGGCAGCACGACGGCGGGCGCCGGATGGCCCGCGGCGGCCATGGTGCACTGCCCGTCGACGGGGTCGTAGATCACGTACACACACCCCGACCCCACCTGCTGGACGCCTGCTTCCTCCGGCCCGAAGCCCTCCTCGTGGGCCGTCCGCCCGACCAGGTCGTCGAGGTGCGCGAGGACCTCGTCCGGCGGCAGGTCGAGCGCCGCGAGAGTGCGTACGGCGGTGCGCAGCCGGCCCATGGCCGCGGCGGCGTCGATGCCGTGCCCGGGCACCTCGCCGACGACCAGGGCGACACGCGCGCCGGAGAGGGTGATCAGGTCGTACCAGTCGCCGCCGAGGCCGGTCAGTTCGTCGGCCGGCCGGTAGCAGGCGGCCACCTCCACCGCGTCCTGCTCGGGCAGCCGGCGCGGCAGCAGGCTGCGCTGGAGCACGAGGGCCGCATCCCGTTCCCGGCTGTAGCGGCGGGCGTTGTCCACGCAGACCGCGGCGCGCGAGACCAGGTCCTCGGCGAGGGCGAGGTCGTCCTCGTCGAAGGGGTCCTGCCGGTGGCGGCGGAAGAACGTGGTGACCCCCAGCGTGACGCCCCGGGCGCGGATCGGCACGATCAGCACGCTGTGCAGGCCGAGCTCCAGGAAGGTCGCCGCCCGGTCGCCCGGTATGTCGGTGGCCCACTCCTTGGCCAGCGGGTCCAGCCGCTCCTCGCGCCAGGAGCGGCCCGTGACGAGGCTGCGGATCGGCGGGGATCCGGCGAGGTAGGTGGCCACCTCGCCGATCTCCACGACGGCCTCCGGGACCCCGGCGTTTACGGACTGGTGCCCGGCCCGCCGCAGCGGCACCTGGTCGGTGTCGCCCCGCGGGACCGGCTCGGGCTCGGCGCCGCGCAGCACGGAGTCCAGCAGGTCGACGCAGACGAAGTCGGCGAAGCCCTGCACGGCCACGTCGGCCAGCTCCTGCGCGGTCCGCGTGATGTCCAGGGTGCGGCCGATCAGCTCGCCCGCCCGGTCGAGCAGCGCGAGCCGCTGACGGGCGCGGTGCCGCTCGGTGATGTCGACGACGGTGTAGTAGACGCCCATGGGGTGGCCCTGGTCGTCCTCCAGCCGGGTGAACGACAGCATGTGCGCGGTCTCCCGGTGCGGTGCCGAGCGGACCTGGCCCACGTGCTCGTACCCCACCACCGGCCGGCCGGTCTCCAGCACGTGCCGGATCTGCGCCTCGATGCCCTCGGTGTCGATGCCGGGCTGGATCTCCACGAGCCGCCGGCCCAGCCGCTGGGCCGCGGAGCCGCCGCCGAACTGCTCCAGGGCGGCGTTCGACCAGACGCAGCGCAGATCGGTGTCCACGATCGCTATGCCGACGGGGGAGTCCGTGACCATCTGCTCCAGCACCGTGCGGCTCATGTCCCAGCCGCGGGCGCCCGCCACGTCGGACAGCAGTACCAGCCAGTGGGCCGCGCCGTCGGGTTCCACCGCCGGAGTGATCCGCACCATCAGCCGGACCGGCCGCCCGCTCCTGTGGCGCGCGGTCAGCAGCCCCGCCCAGCCGCCGTCGCGGCGGCACCGCCCGGCCAGCTCGGGCATCCGCGCGGCGTCCTCCGCGGACAGCAGGCCGGCCACATCGGTGCCCACCACCTCGGCGGCGGTGTACGCCAGCAGCCGCTGGGCGTCGCGCGTCCAGCTCGTCACGACGCCCCGCGCGTCGAGCAGCAGGGGCGCGGCATCGGCCACGTCGAACCGCTGCCGGCCCACGTCCTGCTCCTCGTGAGTGCCCACGGCCGACCTCTCTGTCGCTGAGAGTGGTCTACCACCTCTTGTCCCCATCTTCACCCTTCGGGCATCCGGTGGGCTCGGAGAGAACAGTGGGGGGTGGGGTACGGCCCCCCACTGTCACCGGAACTACCTGCCCAGTACCTTCTCCAGCGTCCCCAGCGCCGATCCCAGCTCCTCCGCCGTGATCGTCAGCGGCGGCGCCAGGCGGATCGTCGAGCCGTGGGTGTCCTTGACCAGGACGCCCTCCCGCATCAGGCGCTCGCCGATCTCGCGTCCCGTGCCGATGGCCGGGTCGATGTCGACGCCCGCCCACAGACCCCGCGCGCGGAAGCCGGCGACACCCTTGCCGACGAGGGCGGCGAGGCCGTCGCGCAGGACCACGCCGAGCTCGGTCGCCCGGCGCTGGAACTCGCCCGTCTCCAGCAGCTCGACCACCGCCGTGCCGACCGCGGCCGCGAGGGGGTTGCCGCCGAACGTCGATCCGTGCTCGCCGGGGCGCAGCACCCCGAGCACGTCCCGGCGGGCCACCACGGCCGACACCGGCACGATCCCGCCGCCCAGCGCCTTGCCCAGCAGCAGCACGTCCGGCACGACCGACTCGTGCTCGACGGCGAGCGTACGGCCCGTGCGGCCGAGACCCGACTGGATTTCGTCCGCGATGAAGAGGCAGCCCTTGCGGCGGCTCAGCTCGCGCACGCCCGTGAGGTAGCCCTCGTCCGGGATCACCACGCCCGCCTCGCCCTGGATGGGCTCGATGAGCACGGCCGCCGTCGTCTCGTCGACCGCCGCCTCCAGCGCCGCCAGGTCGTTGTACGGCACGATCCGGAAGCCCGGCGTGAACGGGCCGAAGCCCTGCCTGGCCGTCTCGTCCGTGGAGAAGCTGACGATCGTCGTCGTACGGCCGTGGAAGTTCTCCGCGGCGACCACGATCGTCGCCTCGCCGTCCGGGACGCCCTTCACCTCGTACGCCCACTTGCGGGCCACCTTGATGCCGGACTCGACGGCCTCGGCACCCGTGTTCATCGGCAGCACCATGTCCAGGCCGGTCAACTCGGCCAGCCGCTCGGCGAATTCGGCCAGCTTGTCGTTGTGGAAGGCGCGGGAGGTGAGGGTGAGGCGGTCCAGCTGGCGGTGGGCCGCCTCGATCAGCGCCGGGTGGCGGTGGCCGAAGTTGAGGGCCGAGTAGCCGGCCAGCATGTCGAGGTAGCGGCGGCCCTCGACGTCCTCCACCCAGGTGCCCTCGGCGCGGGCGACGACCACGGGCAGCGGGTGGTAGTTGTGCGCCAGGACCGGTTCCTCGGCGCGGATCAGCTCGGCGGACGAACGTGTGGTCACGGGTACTCGGGTGGGCGCTGTCATGAACGGATCTCCTGGGTGCAGCACTTGATGCCGCCGCCTGCCTTGCGGAACTCGGACAGGTCGACGGGCACGGGGACATAGCCGCGGTCGGCGAGGGAGGCGGCGAGGGACTCGGCCTGGGGCGCGATGAAGACGTGCCGGCCGTCCGAGACGGAGTTGAGGCCGAAGGCCAGCGCGTCGTCGAGGGTCGCGAGCACGGCGTCCGGGTAGAGCCGCGCCAGCACCTCGCGGCTGCCCGGCGAGAACGCCTCCGGGTAGTACGAGACGTTGTTGCCGTCGGCGGAGTCGTCCAGGACGAACAGCGCCGTGTCCAGGTGGTAGAAGCGCGGGTCCACCAGCGTCAGGCTGATCACCGGGTGGCCGAAGAACTCCTGCACCTCGCGGTGGGCCTCACGGGTGGTACGGAAGCCGGTGCCGGCGAGCATGTACCGGCCCGTCCAGACCAGGTCGCCCTCGCCCTCGCAGACGGCCTCGGGCCGGTGCACGTCGAAGCCGGCCGTCTTGAACCACATGTCGTAGTGCGTGGACTCCGGACGCCGCTCGGGCGCGTGGAAGAGCGAGCCGAAGACACGGCCGTCCACGACGACCGCGGAGTTCGCGGCGAAGACCATGTCCGGCAGACCGGGCGCGGGCTCCACGGTGTCCACGGCGTGGCCGTGGGTGCGATAGGCGCTGATCAGCGCCTGCCACTGCTCCTGTGCCAGGTCGACGTCGACGCGGACGTCGGGCTGCATCCAGGGATTGATCGCGTACTGCACGGCGAAGTGTCTGGGTTCGCAGACGAGATACCGCCGCCGGCGCGGCACACGGGAATCGGACACAGAGGGGTTCCTCCGCTTCCTGGGTGTCTCGGGTGGGTTGACACCAAGGTAGGAAGTGACCCGGAAGCCGGACAAGCAACGAGAATTGCGTGTCCGCGCAGGAATGCTGCGTCTTTCGGCCATGGAACGCAGCTTGGCTGCGCACTCGGATGTTTATTCGGGAGCCGGCTGTGTGGCGCCCGCCTCCGGACTCTCCGGGAGCAGATGGGACAGCACCATCACACTGATCGTCTTCCGGATGAACGGCTCGGTGCGGATGCGCTCCAGCACCTCCTCGAAGTGCTCCACGTCCCGCGCCCGCACATGCAGCAGCGCGTCGGCGCCGCCGGTCACCGTCATCGCCGCGGTGATCTCCGGATGGTTGCGGACCACCTCCGCCAGCCGCCGCGGCGGGGCCGCGCCCTCGCAGTACACCTCGACGTACGCCTCCGTGCGCCAGCCGAGCGCCGACGGCTCCACCGTGGCCGTGAACCCGGTGATCACCCCGGTCTCGCGCAGCCGGTCCACCCTCCGCTTCACCGCCGTGGACGACAGCCCGACGGCGGCGCCGATCTCGGCGAAGCTCGTCCTGGCGTTGGCCATCAGCGCGTTGATGATCTTCCGGTCGGTCTCGTCGAACGGCGCGGGCCTGCTGTTCATGTCGGCACTGTATCCAGCGGATACGTCCACGCCCGGCACATGTCCAGCCGTCCTGATTACACCTAGACTCCGGGGTCATGCTGCGCGCCCTCGCCGTCGACGACGAACGCCCCTCGCTGGAGGAACTGCTCTATCTGCTGAACGCCGACCCCCGCGTCGGCACCGCGGAGGGCGCGGGCGACGCGACCGAGGCGCTGCGCCGCATCAACCGGGCGCTGGAGTCCGGGCCCGGCGGCCCCGAGGCGATCGACGTCGTCTTCCTCGACATCCAGATGCCCGGCCTCGACGGCCTCGACCTGGCCCGGCTGCTGACCGGCTTCGCCAAGCCGCCGCTGGTCGTGTTCGTCACCGCCCACGAGGACTTCGCCGTCCAGGCCTTCGACCTCAAGGCCGTCGACTACGTCCTCAAGCCGGTCCGCAAGGAACGCCTCGCGGAGGCGGTACGCCGGGCCGCCGAACTCACCGACAACACCCCGCGCATCCCCGTCCACGAACCCGACCCGGACCACATACCCGTCGAACTCGGCGGCGTGACCCGCTTCGTCGCCGTCGACGACATCACCCACGTCGAGGCCCAGGGCGACTACGCCCGCCTGCACACCGACAAGGGCAGCCACCTCGTACGGATCCCGCTGTCCACCCTGGAGGAGCGCTGGCGCTCCCGCGGCTTCGTCCGCATCCACCGGCGTCATCTGGTCGCCCTGCGCCATGTCGGCGAACTCCGGCTGGACGCCGGGACCGTGAGCGTCGTGGTCGGCGGCGAGGAGCTCCAGGTCAGCCGCCGGCACGCGCGCGAGCTGCGGGACCTGCTGATGAGGAGGCCGTAGCCGTGCCCAACCAGGACCCAGCCGAGCGGCGCGTCGTCGTCACCGGGCCACCCCGCCGCACCCGCCCCGCCTCCGGCTACTACCGCCCGCGCACCGAGATCGACGAGCAGACCACCCTCGGCCACACATACGTCCGCTCCCTCATGCGCACCCAACTGCGCGCCGCCCTCGCCGTGTTCGCGGTCCTCGGCCTGCTGATCGGCCCGCTGCCCCTGGTCTTCGCCGCCATGCCGGACGCCCACCGCCTCGAATGGGGCATCCTCGGCTTCTGCCTCTACGCCCCCCTCGTCCTGCTCGCCCTCTGGTACATCCGGCGCGCCGAGCGCAACGAGCGGGACTTCGTACGGCTCGTCGAAGACCGATGAACTCCGGCTACGCGGTCCCGGCGGTCGCGCTGGTCGTGGTGGCGACCGTCCTCGTCGGCGCCTTCGGCCTGCGCATCTCCCGCACCACCTCCGACTTCTACGTCGCCTCCCGCACAGTCGGCCCCCGCCTCAACGCGGCCGCCATCAGCGGCGAGTACCTCTCCGCCGCCTCCTTCCTGGGCATCGCCGGACTCGTCCTGGTCCAGGGCCCGGACATGCTCTGGTACCCGGTCGGCTACACCGCCGGCTATCTGGTCCTGCTCCTGTTCGTCGCCGCCCCGCTGCGCCGCTCCGGCGCCTACACGCTCCCCGACTTCGCCGAGGCCCGGCTCGCCTCGCACGGCGTACGGCGCCTGGCCGGGGCCTTCGTCGTGGGCGTCGGCTGGCTCTACCTGCTGCCCCAACTCCAGGGCGCCGGACTGACGTTGACCGTCCTCACCGGCGCCCCCGACCTGCTCGGCGGCCTGATCGTGGCCGTCGTCGTGGTCGCCACCGTCGCCGCGGGCGGCATGCGCAGCATCACCTTCGTGCAGGCCTTCCAGTACTGGCTCAAGCTCACCGCCCTCCTCGTCCCCGCCCTCTTCCTCGTGCTCGCCTGGCAGGGCGACGGCTCCCCCGACCACGCCTTCGAGGAGCCGGCCACCTTCCGCGAACAGCGCGTCGTGCAGGTCGACGACACCCTCGACCTGAAGCTGGAGCGGCCGCTGACGGTCACGGTCACGGGCACCGTCGACGGCCGCACCCACGAAGACCAGCGGGTACGGCTCCGCGCCGGCACCCACCGCATCCAGCAGGGCGCCCGGCTGACCTTCGCCAAGGGCGCCGCCGTCCCGGCCGCCGACCGCGGCACCAACGGCGGCATGTCCACCTCGCTCGCCTCCGGGCGCCAGGAACGCCCGCTGTACGCCACGTACGGGCTGATCCTCGCGACCTTCCTGGGCACCATGGGCCTGCCGCACGTCGTCGTCCGCTTCTACACCAGCCCGCACGGCGTCGCCGCCCGCCGCACCACGGTCGCCGTCCTCGGCCTGATCGGCGCCTTCTACCTGCTGCCGCCGCTGTACGGCGCCCTCGGCCGCCTCTACACCCCCGAACTCGCCCTCAGCGGCGACGCGGACGCCGCCGTACTGCTGCTGCCGGACCGCGTGATCGGCGGAGTCGGCGGCGACCTGCTCGGGGCGCTGGTGGCGGGCGGGGCCTTCGCCGCGTTCCTGTCCACGGCGTCCGGGCTGACCATGGCCGTCGCCGGCGTGCTCACCCAGGACGTCCTCCCGTCGCGCGGGGTACGGCACTTCAGGCTCGGCACGGTGCTGGCGATGGCCGTGCCGCTGGCCGCGAGCGTGCTGGTGGGCGGGCTGCCGGTGGCCGACGCGGTGGGGCTGGCCTTCGCGGTGTCGGCGTCCTCGTTCTGCCCGCTGCTGGTCCTCGGCATCTGGTGGCGGCGGCTGACCCCGCCGGGTGCGGCGGCCGGGATGCTGATCGGCGGCGGCTCGGCGTTCGCGGCGGTGGCCGCGACCATGGCGGGATTCCCCGGCTCGGGCCCCCTGCACGCCTTACTGGCCTGGCCCGCACTCTGGTCGGTGCCGCTGGGCTTCCTCACCATGGTGCTGGTGTCCCTGGCCACACCGGGCCGGGTGCCGGCCGGCACGGAGGGCATCCTGGCGCGGTTCCACCTGCCGGAGGCGCTGAGGGCGGAGGTGAAGGCGTGAGCGGCTTCCTCGCCGGCCTGTGCGTCGCCGTCCTCCCGCTGCTCGCCGCCGGTTTCTGGCTGGGGCGGCGCACCGCCCGGCCCGAGAACCTGGCCGGGCTCGGCACGCCCGTCGAGCACGCCACCTTCCAGACCCTGCACACCGCCTCGCTCGCCGCGCCCCCGCTGCGGGCCGGGTTGACCGAGGAGACCGCCCGCAAGTCGGCCCGCAGACTGCGCACCCTGCTCGGCACGGACGCGCTGTGCCTCACGGACCAGAAGGAGGTCCTGGTCTGGGACGGCGTCGGCGCCCACCACCGCACCGAGATCATGGAACGCCTCGCCGGAGCCCTGGACACCGGCCGCGGCGAGGCCTTCCGCCTCAAGTGCGAGACCCCGGACTGTCCGGTCCGCTGGGCCGTCGTCGCCCCCCTCACCGTCGACGACCGCGTCCACGGCGCCCTCGTCGCCTGCGCGCCCCGCGAGTCCGCCGTCCTGGTCCGGGCCGCCGGGGAGGTCGCCCGCTGGGTGAGCGTCCAGCTGGAGCTGGCCGATCTCGACCAGTCCCGCACCCGTCTGATCGAGGCCGAGATCAAGGCACTTCGGGCCCAGATCTCCCCGCACTTCATCTTCAACTCGCTCGCGGTGATCGCCAGCTTCGTCCGCACCGACCCCGAGCGCGCCCGCGAACTCCTCCTGGAATTCGCCGATTTCACCCGCTACTCGTTCCGCAGGCACGGCGACTTCACCACCCTGGCCGACGAACTCCACGCCATCGACCACTACTTGGCGCTCGTGCGGGCACGCTTCGGCGAGCGCCTGTCGGTCACCCTGCAGATCGCGCCCGAGGTGCTGCCGGTCGCCCTGCCCTTCCTCTGCCTCCAGCCGCTCGTCGAGAACGCCGTCAAGCACGGCCTCGAAGGCAAGGCGGCGACCGTCGGGGGCAAGTGCCACATCAGCATCACCGCGCAGGACGCGGGCGCCGAGGCCCTGGTCGTCATCGAGGACGACGGCGTCGGCATGGACCCGGTGCTGCTGCGCCGTATCCTCGCCGGCGAGGTCAGCCCGTCCGGCGGGATCGGGCTGTCCAACGTCGACGACCGGCTCCGGCAGGTCTACGGCGACGACTACGGGCTCGTCATCGAGACCGCCGTCGGCGCGGGCATGAAGGTCACCGCCCGGCTGCCCAAGTACCAGCCGGGCGTCCACTCCGCCGGGCGGATCGGCGAGGAGTGAGCCGTGCCGCCGCCGTGCGCGGGGCGCGTCAGGCGCTGCTGCGGGTGGCGATCATGCCGAGGGTGAGCAGCCCCAGCACGACCCAGCCGAACCACAGCCAGCCGTTGCTGCCGAGCGCCACCGTGTAGGCCGTGACCACGACGAGACCGCCGACGGTCAGCACGCCCATCGCCTTCGTAGAACCGTCCGTAGAACCGGGCATCGAGGCACCCTCCTCAGGATTCGTCCCCCTCCATGGTGCCCCCGTTCTGCTTCCGGACGGTGCACACGACGAAATGGGTGCCCGATTTCCAGGGTCCCTGGCTGGTCCAGGAGCCGGACGCGTAGGCCGACGGGTCGAAGCCGTAGTCGCGCGGCGGCACGTCCCTGGCGCAGGCCGCGTCCGACTCCGTACGGGCCTCGGCGAAGGTGACGTCCTTGCCCAGCCGGGTGAAACCGAGCACCTGCTCGTCGTGCGGGCCGGAGCAGGCGACCAGGGAGGCGCTGCGCACGGACTGGGTCCGCAGACAGTCCCGGCGCTGCATGTTCTCCGTGTGGGTGAAGGACGTGCCGAGCTTGCGGTTGTCGCCGAGCGGCCCGTAGACCGGCCCGTGCGCGCCCACCACCAGACAGGCGGTGCGCCGGTTCGCCGCCTCGAAACCGGCGTCGGTCGGCACGACGGCGACACTGTGGACGTCGGCCAGCCGCTCCCGGATCTCCTGCGTGCGCTCCTCGCACCGCGCCGCCCCCAGCTTGCGTGCCTCGTCCGCCGAGGCGGCCGGCGCGAAGGCCATGACCTGCCCGTCCGGCGGCCCGCTCGTGCAGGTCGGGTCCAGCTTCAGCCGGGGCGTGCCCTGGAGCCGCGCGCCGGGCCAGTCGGCCAGCACGCAGTCACCGTCCTTGAGCGGCACGGTGAGCCCGACGGCCGAGCCGTAGGGCGACTTCGACCCGCCGTCGCCGTCGCCGGAAGCCCGGTGGGCCACGGCGTACCAGACCCCGCCCAGCGCCAGCACGAGCCCCAGCGAGGCGGCGGCGACGGCCCGCAGCACGCGCGGCAGCCCACTGCGGCGATGGGTGGCCGGGGGCGGCCCGGGCACCACGACGGGCCCGAATCCACTGGATCCGAAGCTGCCCGCGCCGAGGCTGTCCGAGCGGAGGCCCTCGGCCGCGGGTCCTGGACCCGGCGGTGGAGGCGGCGGGGGAGGGGACACCCCCGCCCACGGCGGCTGTGAGCCGAGGTCGGTCTGGGTGCGGGCGAAGGAATCCGGCTCCGGCGTCACGATCCGCGACAGCGCCGCCTCCGCCTCCGGCGCGGACGGCCGCCGTACCGGATCCTTCTCCAGCAGCTTCTGCAGTACGGGGCCCAGCGCGCCGGCACGCTGGGCCGGACGCGGCTCCTCCATCACCACGGCGGTGACCTCGGCCAGGTGCGACTCGCGCTCGAAGGGGCCCCGGCCCTCCACGCCGTAGTAGAGCGTGCAGCCCAGCGAGAACAGGTCGGCGGCGGGCGTCGGCGGCCCGCCCGTGGCCCGCTCGGGCGCCAGATAGCCCGACGTGCCCACCAGCACGGACGCCAGCGTGTACCGGGTCTCGCCGCCGTCCGGCTGCACCGAGATGCCGTAGTCGGTGAGCAGGATCCGCCCGTACGGGGCCCCCGAGCGGTCCGGCGCCAGCAGGATGTTCGCCGGTTTTACGTCCCGGTGCATCACGCCCCGCTCGTGCCCCGCGGTCAGCGCGTCGAGGACGGCGAGGCCGATGCGGGCGCATTCCGCGGGCGCCAGCGGGCCGCGCCGCTCGACCAGGTCGCGCAGGTCGACCGCACCGCTCACGTACTCCATGACGATCCACGGCAGGCCCTCGTGCTCCAGCACGTCGTGCACGGTCACCACGTGCGGATGGCCGCGCAGCCCGGCCGCGTGCCGGGCCTCGGCGCGGGCCCGGGCGACCCGCGCCTCGCGTTCGTCACCGGTGGGTTCGGGATCCCGGAAGACGATCTCCTTGAGCGCCACCTCGCAGGCGAGTCTCTGGTCGTGGGCGAGCCAGACATGGCCCATGCCGCCGCTGCCGAGCCGGTTCAGCAGCAGATAACGGCCGGCGATGACCCGGCCCACTCCCGACGTCGGTGATCCTGAATGCATCCGGTGACTCCCGGGTTCTGCGGGGGCGCTACATGATCGCGCCGACGGCGGCCCCGGAACTCCCGGGCTCACTCGCGGCGGGTGCGCTGCTCGCCGGCTCGCTGGTGGCCGGGGCGCTGCTGGTCTCGGGCGGCGGCGCGCCGGTGGTGACCGGGGCGCTGGAGGTCACCGGGTCGCTCGGCGGGGGCGGTGCGCTGCTGGTGACCGGGTCGCTGGGCGGCGGGGGCGCGCTGACGGTCGTCGGCGGGTCGCTCGACGGCGGCTTCTGCGAGCTCGGCGGCGGCGCGCTCGACGAGGACGGCGGGGCCGAGGACGTACTCGGGCCGCCGCTGGACGGCGACGAGGGCGAGGACGGTCCGGACGACCCGGACGACGGTCCCGAGGATCCCGAGGACGGCGACGACGGTCCTGACGAGCCCGATGACGGCGGCTTCGTGGACGGCCCGGAGGACGAGGTCCCCGGAGGAGTGGACGTGGCCCCGGACGAACCCTCCGACGTCCCTCCCGAGCCGCTCCCCGGCGAGGTCCCGCCGGTCACGCTCAGCGTCACGTACTGCCCGAATCGCAGCGGGGTCCCGGCCGGCGGGTCCGAGGCGGTGACCGTGGCGTCGTCGGGCGGCAGGGACCTCCCGGTGTATCCGACCGCCAGCCCCTTGGCGGCCAGCTGCCGGCTCGCGTCCCCGAACGTCGTCCCGGCGAGGACGGGCACGGGCCGCGGCTTGGCCGCGTTGAAGGGCTTGTCGGCCGAGCCCGTGGTGCCGACCGGACGGTCGATACCGCGCGCGGAATCGTCCACGTCGACGAGGGCGAGCTGCCGCATCGGCCGGACGGCCGGCCGAACGGCCACCACCGAGGAACTCCGGTATCCCTGCCACTTCTTGTTGCCGTCGTCGAACTTGACCGAAATCCGGTTCGTGTCACCGGTGAAGGGACGCAGCGGATTTCCGCACGAGCACTTCACAGCCGGAAGTCCCTGTTCATCGACGAGAATCGCGATTCCCGCCTGGAGCAGGGAGTTGAAGGGGACGGCCTTTCCCTTCTTGTAGTCGTGGTTCTGCACGAGCGTGTCGTGACGCAGGAGAACAGGAGTGAGCCGGTCCAGATATCCGGGAATCTCGGCGGTGGTAATACTCAGGGCGTCCGCCCACGCCTGCGCCTTCTGGTGATTCCTGGGATCCGTGAGAAACGCCTTGAGTTTCTTGACGTCACAGATGTTCGGCTTGCGCGTGCCGCCGTACAGCCCGGGTGTGTCCCCTTGCTGGAGGCTGCCCTGCACGACCTGCGAACGGACCGGCGAGTCGTGGCCCAGCCCGCTGCCCTCGTCGAAGAATGGTGCGAGCGACGGAACTCCCGCCGCGACTGCCTTCACCAGCGTCAATGGCGTACTTCGATCGCAGCCACTGAGCATCAGTACGAATACGAGCAGGACGGCGATCCGTCGAATCACCGATATTCCGGCCCTTGGCACAAAAGCGCGAAGTGTCATCACCGCTCCCCCCGGCGGTACCCCCGATGCGCTTCATGCTACTGAATGCCGCGGAATGGCGAAGCCCTTAACGCCCCCGTGCGTTCAATGAGGCCAAATAGGCGTTGTACGCCTCGAGTTCCTTGTCGCCGTCGCGGTCGGCGGCCCGGTCCTTGCGTTTGGCCTGCCGCTGCTCGGAGCCGTACCACTGGAACAGCAGCGCGAGCAGCACCAGTACGGACGGGACCTCGCTGAACGCCCAGGCGATGCCGCCGGCCGCCGTCTGGTCGGACAGCGCGTCGATGCCGAGGGAGGCGGGCGGGTTCTTGAACGTCTCGACCATCGGCGTCGACGCCATCATCAGCGCGATGCCGAAGAACGCGTGGAAGGGCATGCCGGCGAACAGCTCCAGCATCCGCATCAGATAGCCCGGCCGGTGCGGGCCCGGGTCCACGCCGATGATCGGCCAGAAGAACACGACACCCACGGCGAGGAAGTGCACCATCATCGCGATGTGCCCGGTCTTCGAACCCATCAGGAAGTCGAAGAGGGGCGTGAAGTACAGCGCGTACAGGCTCGCGATGAACAGCGGGATGGTGAAGGCGGGGTGCGTGATGATCCGCATGTACCGGCTGTGCAGCAGCATCAGCAGCAGTTCGCGCGGGCCCTTGCGGCCCTTGCCCGCGGCGGGCAGCGCGCGCAGGGCGAGGGTGACGGGGGCGCCGAGCAGGATCAGGATCGGCGACAGCATGCTGATGATCATGTGCTGCACCATGTGCACGCTGAACATGACCATGCCGTAGTCGTTCAGCCTGGTGCACATGACGAGGCCGATGGTCAGCACCCCGACGACGAAGGAGATCGTCCGCCCCACCGGCCACGCGTCCCCGCGCCGCCGCAGCCGCACCACGCCGTACGCGTACAGCGCGAGCCCCAGCAGACACGCCGTGAGGAAGAACGGGTCCGCCGACCACTGAAGCCCCCGCCCCAGCGTGAACGGCGGCAGATCCATGGTCATGCCGTGCCCGCTGTGATCCATCCAACGGCTCCTGATTCGTGGGGGTTGTGAGCTGTCTGTCCGGACCCAGACTAGAACCGCCCCCGGTCACGGTGATGACCGGGGGCGGTTTCGCTCACGCACGCCCTACAGCACGCACTCCGCCTCGTCGTAGCGCTCGGCCGGAACCGTCTTCAGGGTCTCCACGGCCTCCGCCAGCGACACCATCACGATGTCCGTGCCCCGCAGAGCCGTCATCTTGCCGAACTCGCCCCGGTGCACCGCCTCCACCGCGTGCCAGCCGAAACGCGTCGCCAGGACCCGGTCGTACGCGGTCGGCGTGCCGCCCCGCTGGACGTGGCCCAGGATCACCGGCCGCGCCTCCTTGCCGAGCCGCTCCTCCAGCTCGATCGACAGCTGGCGGGCGATGCCGGCGAAGCGCTCGTGGCCGTAGACGTCCTTGCCGCCCTCGTCGAACTCCATGGTGCCCACCGCCGGCTTGGCGCCCTCCGCCGCGACGACGATCGCGAACCGCTTGCCGGCCTCGAAGCGCTCGCCGACCCGCTTGGCCAACTCCTCGATGTCGAAGGGCCGTTCCGGTACGACGATGGCGTGCGCGCCGGCCGCCATGCCGGAGTGCAGCGCGATCCAGCCGGTGTGCCGGCCCATGACCTCCACGACCAGGACGCGCTGGTGGGACTCGGCGGTGGTCTTGAGGCGGTCGAGCGCCTCCGTCGCGACGCCCACCGCGGTGTCGAAGCCGAAGGTGACGTCCGTGACGGCGATGTCGTTGTCGATGGTCTTCGGCACGCCGACGATCGGCAGGCCGGCGTCGTACATCAGCCGGGCCGCCTTCAGCGTGCCCTCGCCGCCGATCGGGATGATCGCGTCGAGACCGAGCTCCTCGACATGGCCCCTGGCCCGCTCCACGCCGTCACGCAGATGGGAGGGCTGGACCCGGGAGGAGCCGAGGATGGTGCCGCCGCGGGCCAGGATGCCGCCCACCGCGTCGAGGTCGAGCTTGAGGTAGTCGCACTCCAGGAGGCCCTTCCAGCCGTCCCGGAAGCCGATGACCTCGTCGCCGTGGTCGGCGACGGCGCGGTGCACGACGGACCGGATGACGGCGTTCAGGCCGGGGCAGTCGCCGCCGGACGTGAGGACACCAATGCGCATAGCCCGAGAAAACCTTCTTCGCGTGGTCGGCACCGGACCACGCTGTCCGGCTCGAACCCCGCCACCCTAGCGGCAGCGGGGGGCGGGGCCGCACCGTCCGTCCGACTGCTGGACGACCCCGCTCACCTGTGCGGACGCCCCGTCAGACGGGCTGGTTGCGGAGTGCTGGACTCCAGGTGTCAGGCGGGCTGCTGCGCAGCTGTGTTCACGCAGGCTGCTGCGCAGCCGCGATGCGCTCGTTGCGGAGTGCCTCGTACCAGCGGTCGTCGGTCGGCGGCAGCGCGTTCACGTCGAGCGCGAGCTTCAGCAGCAGGTCGGCGATGAGCGGGTTGCGCGCCAGCACCGGGCCGTGCATGTACGTACCGAAGACCGTGTCGTTGTACGCGCCCTCCGTGCCGTCCCCCGTGCCGTTGCCGTTGCCGAGCTTGACCTGGGCGAAGGGGCGGGCGGTCGGGCCGAGGTGGGTGACGCCCTGGTGGTTCTCGAAGCCGGTCAGCGGAGGCAGGCCCAGGCGCGGGTCGATGTCGGCGAGCACGTCACCGACGCACCGCTCGCCCTCGCCGCGCACGGAGACCACGTCCAGCAGGCCCAGACCCGGCTCGCGCTGGCCGAGGTCGTTGATGAACTCGTGGCCGAGGATCTGGTAGCCGGCGCAGACGGAGAAGACGATCGCGCCGTTCTCCACGGCCCGGTGCAGCCCCCCGTCCCGGCGCAGCCGCTCGGCCGCGAGCCGCTGCGGCCGGTCCTCGCCGCCGCCGATCAGGTAGATGTCCCCGGAGGTGGGGATCGGCTGGTCGCTGCGCACGTCGAGGCGGGCCACGTCGAGGCGGCGCTGCCGTGCCCGGCGCTCCACGACCAGGACGTTGCCCTGGTCGCCGTAGGTGCTGAGCAGGTCGGGGTAGACCCAGACGACCCGCAGTTGGTTGTCGCTCACGAATGTCCCCTGTGTCAGTTGCCGACGCGGCGGCGCAGGTCCTGGAACGCGGTGTAGTTGGCGATGACCTCGATCCGGCCGGGCGGGCTCAGCTGCACCGCCTGGTCGAGGGTCTCGCACACCTGGAAGTTCTGGTTGGCGACCTCGAGGCGCACCGCGAGGTCCAGTCTGCGGTCGCCGATGACGCAGATCGGGTGACCGGACAGGCGGGTGTAGTCGACGTCCCACAGCCAGGAGGTGTCGGTGCCGTCGGCGCCGCGCGCGTTCACCGAGAGGATCACCGGGGTGGGCGGCGGATCGATCAGGCTGAACGTTTCGAGCCAGCCCGCCGGGTTCTTCGCGAGCAGCAGGCGCAGGTCGCGCTCCTGGAAGCGCACCACGTCGTACCGGCCGGCCACGGCCTGCACCTGCCACATACGTTCGAGGGCGACCTGCGGCGGCACGCCGAAGACGGCGGCGACGGCGGCCGAGGAGGCGGCGTTGGCCTTGTTGGCGCGGCCGGGCAGCTGGAGGTGGATCGGCCAGGCCGAGCCGTGCGGGTCGAGGACGTGGTCGCCGGACAGGGCCCAGCTGGGCGTCGGACGGCGGAAGCCGCACTCGCCGCAGAACCAGTCGTCGCCGGGCCGCTGCATCACACCGCCGCAGGACGGGCAGGACCAGGCGTCGTCCTTCCACATCTGGCCGGCGGCGACCCAGATCACGTTCGGCGAGGAGGAGGCGGCCCACACGACCAGCGGGTCGTCGGCGTTGGCGATGATCACGGCCTTGGAACCGGCGAGCCCCTCGCGCCAGTTCTCCGCGAGCATGCGGGTCTCGGCGGCGCGGTCGAGCTGGTCGCGGGAGAGGTTGAGCAGCGCGATGCACTTCGGGTCGGTGTCCCGGGCCACGCCCGCGAGGTACTTCTCGTCGACCTCGATGACGCCGTACCTGGCGTCCGAACCGCCCGCGAGGGCCGAGGTGATGCCGGCCGGCATGTTGGCGCCGAGCGCGTTGGAGACGACCGGGCCCGCGGCGCGCAGGGCCTCCGCGATCAGGCGGGTGGTCGTGGTCTTGCCGTTGGTCGCCGAGACCAGGACGACGTCCAGGTGCTGGGCGAGCCGCGCCAGGAGGTCGGGGTCCAGCTTGAGCGCCACCCGGCCGCCGATCACCGAACCGCTGCCGCGCCCCGCGGCTCGCGACGCCGCTGCGACCGCCTTGCCCGCGGTCACGGCCAGCTTGGCCCGCGGCGTGAGCGGGTCCGAGTTGCCTGACATCAGTTCTCGATCCTCCTTGCGTACGCGCCGCGCCTCTGCCTGACGGCAACGTGGTGTGGACCTCAGCCTATCGAGATCTGTTCACGCTCCCGAACCGCCGTACCCTTGCGGCCATGCGAAACGGCTCCATTCCGGGCACCCGCGGGCGCGTCCGGCCCCTCACCCTGCTCGGCGACCCGGCACTGCACGCGCCCTGCGCGGAGGTCGCCG
This sequence comes from Streptomyces cylindrosporus, assembly GCF_022698165.1. GTDB lineage: Bacteria > Actinomycetota > Actinomycetes > Streptomycetales > Streptomycetaceae > Streptomyces > Streptomyces cylindrosporus. Next base: position 131,038 of record NZ_JALDAY010000019.1, on the reverse strand, counting down.
ACTTCGGACCCGAACTGGTGTCGCTCGTGGAGGACTTGTTCGCGACCATGTACGCGGCGCAGGGCGTGGGGCTGGCGGCGAACCAGATCGGCGAGTCGCTGCGGGTGTTCGTCTACGACTGCCCCGACGACGAGGACGTCCGCCACCTGGGTCACATGGTGAACCCGCGACTCGTGGAGGCCGACGGAGTGGTTCTCCGGGGCCCGGAGGGCTGTCTGTCCCTGCCGGGTCTGGAGGCGGGGACGGAGCGTTACGACCATGCGGTGGTCGAGGGCTTCACGGCGGCCGGGGAGCCGGTGACGGTGCACGGGACGGGTTTCTTTGCGAGGTGTTTGCAGCACGAGTGCGACCACCTGGAGGGCAGGGTCTACGCCGACCACCTGAAAGGACTGCGCCACCGACGCCTGATGAGACAGGTGGCGCGATCCTCCTGGCACCGGGGTTAGAACCCGGGGCCGCCGATCTTGTCGCCCGCCGCCGCCAGCCGCCCCCACAGCAGGTCGGCCAGGCTGCGCACCAACTCCGCCCGGGAGCAGGGGCGTTCGCCGAGCCACCAGTCGCCCGCCGCGTGCATCATGCCGACGATGCCGTGGCCCCAGACGCGGGCCAGCTGCTGGCTCTCCGGGCCGAGGTCCAGGCGGTCCTCGATGACCTGGGCGAGTTCCTCGCCCATCCTGCGCAGCAGGGGAGCCGAGTGCTTGCCGACGTCGAAGCCCTGGTCGGCGGAGGGTCCGCCGTCCGCCGGGTGCATCAGGAAGCGGTACACCTGGGGCCGGGCCTCGATCGCCGCGAGGTAGGTGTCCAGCGTCGCCTCGACCCGCTCCCGCCGGTCCGCGGGCGCGTCGAGGGCCGCCCGCAGCGAGTTCAGCAGCGCGTCGGTGTGCCGCTTGGCCAGGGCGGCGTAGAGTCCGCTCTTGTCCCCGAAGTGCCGGTACAGGATCGGCTTGGTGATGCCGGCCTCCGCCGCGATCGCGTTCATCGAGGCCTGCGGGCCGTCGCGCAGCACCACTCTGTCCGCGGCCTCCAGCAACTCGCGCCGACGTCGGTCGGCGGACCGTTGCTGTTCGGTCCGCTGTGTGGTGTCCATGAGCTCTCCCCACCCGTGCTAATTCGGTGACGCCTGCGCAAACTAACACTCAACATGCCCTCACCATCGAACTGGCTGCCGAGGCGTCATCGGGAGTTGACTTTCCTACCGGTCAGTAACAGACTGAGGTTACCGCTAGTAACATGCAAGTGCGCCGCCGCTGGAGGGGACATGGCCGAGTTCACCATGGAGCTCAACGACGAACAGAAGGAGGTCCGCGACTGGTTGCACGGCTTCGCCGCCGACGTCATCCGCCCCGCGGCCGCCGAATGGGACGAGCGTGAGGAGACTCCCTGGCCGGTCATCCAGGAGGCCGCGAAGGTAGGCATCTACTCCCTCGACTTCTACGCCCAGCAGTACTTCGACCCCACCGGGCTCGGCATCCCGATGGCCATGGAGGAGCTGTTCTGGGGCGACGCGGGCATCGCCCTGTCGATCGTAGGCACGGGTCTGGCCGCCGTGGGCGTTCTCGCCAACGGAACCGAGGAACAGATCGGCACCTGGATCCCGCAGATGTACGGCGACGCGAACGACGTGAAGGTCGCCGCGTTCTGCTCCTCCGAGCCCGACGCCGGCTCCGACGTGGCCTCCATGCGCACGAAGGCCGTGTACGACGAGGCCAAGGACGAGTGGGTGCTCAACGGCACCAAGACCTGGGCGACCAACGGCGGCATCGCCAACGTCCACGTGGTCGTGGCCGTGGTCGACCCGGAGCTCGGCTCCAAGGGCCACGCGTCCTTCATCGTCCCGCCGAACACGCCGGGTCTGTCGCAGGGGCAGAAGTTCAAGAAGCACGGCATCCGCGCCTCGCACACCGCCGAGGTGGTCCTGGAGGACGTCCGGATCCCCGGCTCCTGCCTGCTCGGCGGCAAGGAGAAGCTGGACGAGCGGCTCGCGCGCGCCCGCGAGCGGGCCAAGCAGGGCGGCGAGCGCGTCAAGAACGCCGCGATGGCCACGTTCGAGGCGTCCCGCCCGGCCGTCGGCGCGATGGCGGTGGGCACCGCGCGGGCCGCGTACGAGGTCGCCCTCGACTACGCCAAGACCCGCTCGCAGTTCGGCCGCCCGATCATCGACAACCAGGGCGTGGCCTTCCAGCTCGCGGACATGCGTACGTCCATCGACGCGGCCCGGCTGCTGGTGTGGCGCGCCTCCTGGATGGCGATCAACGGCAAGCAGTTCACCGCCGCCGAGGGCTCCATGTCCAAGCTGTTCGCGAGCGAGACGGCGAAGAAGGTCACGGCGCAGGCGGTCCAGATACTGGGCGGCAACGGCTACACCCGGGAGTACCCGGTGGAGCGGATGCACCGTGACGCGGCCATCTACACGATCTTCGAGGGGACGAGCGAGATCCAGCGCCTGGTGATCGCTCGGACGCTTTCGGGGATGCCGATTCGGTAGTTCGGCGGCTGCGGGTGCGTGGGGGCTGGTCGCGCAGTTCCCCGCGCCCCTGAGGTCAACTGTGCTTGAGCGGCGTCAATTGCTCGATGTCGTATCTCGCCCGCAGCTCCTCGATCGCCGCGTGGTCCGGTGGGCCCCCGTTCCCCAGGATCGCGAGCAGCTCCTCGAAGTAGCGCTCGTGGTCCGGGGGCGGGGACGCCTGGAAGAACATCCTCGCCGGGGTGTCCGTCGGGTTCGCGAACGCGTGCGGGCAGCCCGGCGGTACGACGATCACCGTGCCCGGTGTCGCCCGTACCACCCTGTTGCCCGAACTCGACTCCCAGCGCTGCCAGTTGTCCGGCGTCCGCACCCTCGGCTCGAAGGCCAGGACGTCCAGCTCGCCTTCCAGGACGTAGAACAGCTCCTCGCTGCGGGTGTGGACATGGGCGCCCACGTCGAAGCCCGGCGGGACCTCCACCTCGAAGGTGGAGGCCATGCGGGAGTGGGTGCCGGTCACCTTGAAGGTCACCCGCTGGGCGGGGGTCTGCACGACCCGGCCGTGACCCGGCGGGACCAGCAGCCCGTCGCTCACCATGCGACCGGCAGGGCTTCGGGGCCGCGGATCAACGCGCCCTTCTTGAAGGGGACCTGGTCCGGTGGGACCGCGAGTCTCAGGGTCGGTACGCCGTCCAGCAGCGCGTCCACCAGGAGCTCGGACTCCAGTCTCGCCAGCATGCCGCCCGGGCAGTAGTGCGGGCCGAAGCCGAAGGAGACGTGCGGGTTGGGGGAGCGGGTGACGTCGATGGTCTCCGGGTCCGGGAAGACCTCCGGGTCGCGGTTGGCGGCCAGGTAGGAGACGTACACCGGATCGTTCCTGCGGATCAGCACGCCGCTGATCTCCACGTCCTCCGTCGCGATCCGCGAGAGGCCGACCGCGTTGCGGTGCGGGATGTAGCGCAGGAGCTCGTCGATGGCGCGGGGCCGGATCTCCGGCTCAGCGCGCAGGCGTTCGGCCAGGTCGGGGCGGGTCAGCAGCAGGTAGAACATCTGCCCGCTGTTGTTGGTGACCGCCTCGCCGCCGATCTGGAGGAGCACGGCGAGCCCGACCGCCTCCTCCAGCGTGATCTCCCCGCGGCCCACGGCGGCGCCGAGCAGGGACGTCACGTCCTCGCCGGAGCTGCCCTCGCGCAGGGCGATCAGGTCGGAGAAGTACGCGCCCATCTCGTTCTTGGCCTTCTCGCTGACCCTGGCGCCGTGCGAGGAGGACAGGATCAGCTGGGTCCAGGTGTGCATGCCGTGCCGGTCGGCCGCCGGGACGCCCATCAGCTCGCAGATCACGGCGATGGGGAACGGGCTCAGGACAGCCGCGCTCAGGTCGGCCGGCGGGCCCTCCTGGAGCATCTCGTCGACGAGTTCGTCCAGCATCCGGCGCGACCGCTCACGCACCCGCTCCACGCCCCTGGCCGTGAAGGCGGCGGCGACCGAGCGGCGCAGCCGGGTGTGGTCCGGCGGGTCGAGGAAGCCGACCGCGCCGCGCTGCGGGATGAAGTGCGGGGCGAGCCGGGTGACCGGCTGGTCCATGACCGCCTCGCGGCTGAAGCGGGGGTCGTTGGTCACCGTCCGCACGTCCTCGTAGCGGGTGACCAGCCAGGCCCAGCCCTCGCCGTTGGGCAGCCGGATGCGGGTCACGGGACCCTCGCGCATCAGCTCGGTCAGCACCGGGTCGAAGTCGACGCCGGTGAGGTCGAGGGCCGGCCAGTGCCGGACCGGGGGAAGGGTCTCGGTCAGGGTCTCTTCGCTCATGCCGTACTCATGCCGCCTCTACGTCGTCCCGGCGCCAGCGGCCCAGGGACATCTCCGCCGTGATGCCGGGACCGAACCCGGCGAGCAGCCCGCGCGCCCGGTGCTGGGCGCCGCCCTCGTCGAACAGCCGGCGCAGCGCGTCCAGGACGACGGCGCTGGCGATGTTGCCGTACTCGGTGAGCGTGGCCCGGCTGAACCGGAAGGCGTGCGGGTCGACCTGCAGGAACTTGCTGAGGTCGTCGAGTATTCGGGGCCCGCCCGCGTGGACTATGTAGAAGTCCAGGTCGGCCGCGTCCCAGCCGTGCAGTCCCGCGAGGTCCTGCAGCGCCGGGGCGAGGGGCTCCATGGTGGCCGGCACCCGCTTGTCCAGCAGGAAGTGGAATCCGGTGGCCCGGACGTCGTACATGATCCAGTCTTCCGTCTTGGGGATCAGGTACGAGCCGTTGCGCTCCAGCTCGATGCCCTCGCCGCCGCGCCCGCGCACCACGGCGGCCGCGATGCCGTCGCCGAACAGGCCGTTGCACAGCAGGGAGCCGACGCCGAGGTCGGTGGGCTGGTAGCACAGCGAGCAGAACTCGCAGGCCACGATGAGGGCGTTGGCCTCGGGGTAGGCCGAACAGAAGTCGTGCGCCCGGTTGATGGCCGCGCCGCCGGCCGCGCAGCCCAGCTGGGCGATGGGGATCTGCCGGGTGGTGGAGTCGAAGTCCATCTCGTTGATCAGCCAGGCCGTGAGCGAGGGCATCATGAAGCCCGTGCACGACACGTAGACGATCACGTCGATGTCCCTGGTGAGCAGCTCGGCGTCGTCCAGCGCCCGCTGGATCACCGCGGGCACCCGGGCCTTCGCCTCGGCCACGTAGACCTTGTTGCGCTCTTCGAAGCCGGGGTGCTTCAGGGTCTCCTCGATCGGCTGCACGATGTGCCGGGTGCGCACACCGGTGTTCTCGATCAGCCGGAGAGCGAGGGGCAGTTGGGGATGGTCGGCGTGGCGGGAGCGCGCCAGCTCCAGCGTCTCCTCCATCGTGATCACGTGCTCTGGGACGGACACCGAGGGTCTGCACAAAGTCGCCATGAACCGTGCCTGCTTTCGCCGTCCGGAAGGCTTTCGGCCCCCCGGTCAGAAGGTGGTTCACCTCTGGGGGTGGTTCACCCACGATCACCCGACGGGGCGACGATCTCGCGCCGGACTACTCCGTATCGGGGACCCCCGTGTAAAGGTCGGATCAGGAGCACCGCATCCGAACCGACGGAGGACGCGATGGCGCGCACGGCTACGGAACTGCTGCGAACGACCACCTCACAGCTGGCCCCGGACCCCCACGCCAACCCCCTGGTCCCGCTGATCGCCCGGGGCGAGGCACCGCTCGACACCCTCGCCACGCTGGCGCTGGAGCAGCGCCGGGTGATCCCGGCGGACCGCACCGCGTTCCTGCATCTGGCGCAACGCGCGGCAGGGGAGCCGGAGGCTGCGGCCTTCTTCACGATGCTCGCCGAGGGCGAGACGCTGGCGGGGGAGCGGCTGGAGCCGTTCGCGGCGGCGTGCGGCGTCGACGAGGCCCGCTTCCACGCCTACGAACCCCTCCCCGGCTGCCAGGCCTACCCCGCGTACGTCGCCTGGCTCGCCCTCAACGCGTCCCCGACGGACACGGTCCTGGCGATCACGGCCAACTTCTCGGCGTGGGGCGGCTACTGCGAGACCATCGCCCGGGCCCTGCGCACGGACTACGGCTTCAAGGACGAGTCCTGCGCGTTCTTCGACTTCTTCGCACAGCCCGCCCCCGAACTGGACGAACGGGCGACGGCGGCGGTACAGGCGGGACTGGACACGGGCACTCTCGACGAGGAAGCGGCACACGGGTACGGCCGACTGCTCCAGAGCTACGAGGCCCTGTTCTGGGAGTCGATCTTCCTGACGGGAACCGGACGTCCCTAGGGCGCACCCCCACTGCTGTGCGCGATGCACGCCACGTCGATACGGTCGGCGAGCTTCGCGAGCTCGATCGTCAGCGCGGCCACCGTGTCCTCGTCGAGCCCGCCCTCCCCGGCCTCGACAAGATGCAGCCACCGCCCGCCCACGGTCCGCAAAAGCTTGCTCACATCGGCGGCAGCCACCTGCAAGGTCCCGCGGTCGTCGACGATCAGAGGCAGAGTCACTTCGCGGTTCACAACCGGGATGTTAGCCGCGCAACACTCACGCCCCGTGCCAAACCGTCGTGATGTTGCAGAACTCCCGGATTCCGTGCCCGGACAGCTCACGCCCGTACCCGGACCGCTTGACCCCGCCGAACGGGAACGCCGGATGCGAGGCGGTCATGCCGTTGAAGAACACCCCGCCGGCCTCCAGGTCCCGTACGAACCGGTCCACCTCCGCCTCGTCCCGCGTCCACACGTTCGAACTCAGTCCGAACGGCGAGTCGTTGGCGATGAGCACCGCCTCGTCGAGCCCGGAGGCCCGGTAGAGGGTGGCCACGGGCCCGAAGGCCTCCTCGCGGTGGATGCGCATCTCGCGGGTGATCCCGGCGAGGACCGTCGGCGGGTAGTACCAGCCCGGCAGCTCCGGCCGCCGCAGCCGGTGGCCGCCGCACAGCACGGTCGCCCCGCCGCGCTTCGCGTCCTCCACCAGCTCCTCCAGGTCGTCCCGCCCCTGCTCGCTGGCGAGCGGCCCGACCTCCGTGTCCTCCTCCATCGGGTCGCCGACCTTCAGCGCCTTCATGCCCTCGACGAACCGCTCGGCGAAGCGGTCGTACACGTCCTTGTGCACGATGAACCGCTTCGCGGCGATGCAGGACTGCCCGTTGTTCTGCACGCGCGCGGTGACCGCGACCTGCGCCGCCCGGTCGATGTCGGCGGAGGGCATCACCACGTACGGGTCGCTGCCGCCGAGCTCCAGCACCGTCTTCTTGATCATCTCCCCGGACGTGGAGGCCACGGCCCGCCCGGCGGGCTCGCTGCCGGTGAGCGTGGCCGCCTTTACCCGCTCGTCGCGCAGGATGTCGTCGACCGCGCCGGACCCGATGAGCAGGGTCTGGAAGCAGCCCTCCGGGTAGCCCGCCTGGTGGAAGAGGTCCTCCAGGAACAGGGCGGTCTGCGGGACGTTCGACGCGTGCTTGAGCAGGCCCACGTTCCCGGCCATCAGCGCCGGCGCGGCGAAGCGGATCACCTGCCACAGCGGGAAGTTCCACGGCATCACGGCGAGCACCGGGCCCAGCGGCCGGTAGCGCACCCGCACCCGGGACCCGCCGGAGTCCTTGACGTCGAAGTCGGAGGGCTCCTCGTCGGCGAGGAGCTCCTCGGCGTGGTCGGCGTACCAGCGCATCGCCTTGGCGCACTTGGCGACCTCCGCGCGGGCCTGCTTGACCGGCTTGCCCATCTCGGTCGTCATCACGCGGCCGATGTCCTGCTGCATCCCGTCGAGGAGCTCGGCGGCCCGGTGCATCAGACGGGCGCGCTCGGCGAACGACGTCGTCCGGTACGTGCGGAACGTCGCCTCCGCGAGCTGGAGCCGGCGCTCCAGCTCCTCCTCGCCCATGGCCTCGTACGTCTTGAGCGTCTCGCCGTTCGCCGGGTTCACCGTCGCGATGGGCATGGCTGACCTCCTGGGGGCGGCTGTCGTGTTACGACCTTCCCGCGCACCGCGGGCGACCGCAACGCATGTACGTCTGTCTGCCGGGAGCTCCGCGGAGCCCGTCAGCCCGAGTGCTCCGCGAGCCGGTCGAGAAACGCGGCCTGCGCCTTCACGATCACGGCCCTGGCACGGTCGAGACCGAACCACTCCACCCGGTCCAGCTCGGGGAACTCCTGGACGTTCCCCGACTTCGGCGGCCACTCCATCCGGAAGGTGCCCGGGTCGATCGTCGCGGGGTCGAGGTCGGCCTCGATCGCCCACGCCGTGACCACCTTGCCGTTGGTCTGCCGGACCTCGCCCAGCTCCACCGCCTCGCCGTCCGGCGCCGGCAGCCCGAGCTCCTCCTGGAACTCGCGCCGGGCCGCGTCCCAGGCGGTCTCCTCCTCCGGCTCGTACTCGCCCTTGGGCACGCCCCACGCCCCGGCGTCCTTCTTCGCGAAGAACGGGCCGCCCATATGGCCGAGCAACACCTCCAGGCCGCCGTCGGTGTGCCGGTACAACAGCAGGCCCGCGCTGCGCTTCGCGGTCACGGCCGCACCTCCGGATGGGCGGCGAGCAGGGTCTCCACGGTGTCCGCCTCCTCGGGGCGCTTGTCCTCGCGGTAGCGGACCACGCGCGCGAAGCGCAGGGTGACGCCGGCCGGGTAGCGGGTGGAGCGCTGGAGGCCGTCGTAGGCGATCTCGACGACGAGCTCGGGACGTACGGTCACCACATAGCCGTCGGTGTCCACGGCCAGCTCCTGCAAACGCTCGGTCTGCCAGGCCAGCATCGCGTCGGTCATGCCCTTGAAGGTCTTGCCGAGCATCGCGAAACCGCCGTCGGCGGTACGGGCGCCCAGGTGGAGGTTGGAGAGCCTGCCGGTGCGGCGGCCGTGACCCCACTCGGCGGCCAGCACGACGAGGTCGAGCGTGTGGACCGGCTTGACCTTCAGCCAGGACGCGCCGCGCCGGCCCGCGCTGTAGGCGGCGTCGAGGCCCTTGACCACGACGCCCTCGTGGCCGCGGGCGAGGGTCGCGGCGAGGAACTCCTCGGCCGCGGCGATGTCCTCGGGCCCCGACACGAGGGCGCGCCGCACCCGCATCGGCTCGGGGACCAGCCGGGACAGCTCGGCGTGCCGTTCCGTGAACGGCAGGTCCAGCAGGTCGCGGCCGTCGACGGCCAGGGCGTCGAAGAACACCGGGGAGACGGGCACCTCCTTGGCGGCCGTCGCCACGTCCGTGCGGGAGCCGACACGGCCCGCGATCTCCTGGAACGAGCGAGGGCGGCCGTCCGCGTCGAACGCGATGACCTCGCCGTCCAGGATGAACCGCTCGCCCCTCAACCGCAGCGCGGCGCCGGTCAGTTCGGGCAGGCGGTCGGTGATGTCGTCGAGGGTGCGGGTGTAGAGCCGTACCGTGTCGCCGTCCCGGTGCACCTGGACGCGGATGCCGTCCAGCTTCTCCTCGACCGCGCACGCGCCGAGCTTCCCGACCGCCTCGGAGACCGAGGAGGCGGTGTGTGCGAGCATCGGCAGCACCGGGCGGCCGACGGTGAGCCGGAACCGGTCGAGGGCGGCCGGTCCGTCCGCCAGCAGGGCCTGCGCGACGGTCTGGAGCGAGCCGGCGAGCATCACCGCCCGCCGTACGTCCGCGGGCGGCGCCTCGGTGGCCTGCGCCAGCCCCTCGACCGCCACGGCGTCCAGGGCGCCCTGCCGCACCTCGCCGGTGATCAGCCCGAACAGGAAGCGCTGCTCGTCCTCCGTGGCCGCGCCCATCAACTCACCGACGAGCCGCGCCCGTTCGGCCTGCGAGCCGGCGCCGGAGACCTTGGCCAGGTCGGTGAACAGGGCGTCCACCTCGCGCACGGTGAGGGCCGGCTCGGCGGCGGGGGCGACCCGTCGGCTGAGCACCTTCCAGCCGACGCCGAGCCGGCCCTGCGGGAGGCGTCCCGCGAGATAGGGGATCACGATCGGGACGTCGTCCGGCTCGGCGTCGCGGAACAGTTCCGCGAGCAGGGCGATCTTCCGGGAGCGTGCGGAGGTGGCGGCGACCTCTTGGGACACGTGGGTTAGCCGGGCAAGCAGCATGTAGCCATAGTGCGACGCGGTTCGCCGGGTTTCACCCGGACGATGCTTTCAGGGCGTTGCGTCCAGGTCGGTCATCAGGAGCTCTCCGTTGATGAAGGCTCCTGCTCGGTAGCCGCCTGCCGCCGCGTTGACGACCTGTTCGGCGAAGCCCATGACGTTGCCCACGGCCCAGACGCCGGGGACCGTCGTCAGGCCGGTCGGGTCGACCACGGGATACGAGCCGAACGGTGTCTCCTGCATTTCCGCGCCCAGGCGCTCCAGGAGGTCCGTCTGCGGGATCGCCCGGGGTGCGGTGAACACGACCTCGCGTGCGTGCATCGAACCGTCCAGCAGGCGTACGGCGCTGAGCCGGTCCTCCTCCACCACCAGCTCCGCGACCTCGCCGGGGACCACCTTCACTCCCGCCGCCGCGAGCCTGCGCGTGTCATCGGCCGACAGCTGCTCCTCGCCGACCGTGTGCAGGAAGAGCGTCACGTCCTTCGACCACTGGGAGACCATCAGCGCCTGGTGCACGCTCATCGGAGTCGTCGCGAGGACGCCGAAGGCCCGGTCGCGAACCTCCCAGCCGTGGCAGTACGGGCAGTGCAGCACATCCCTGCCGAAGCGCTCGGCGACGCCGGGGACCGCCGGCAGTTCGTCGCGCAGGCCGGTGGCGATCACCAGGCGGCGCGCGTGTACGGTCCGGCCGCTGGCAAGGGTGACGGCAAAGCCCTCCGTCACGTCCACCACCCGGTCCTCGACCAGGTCGACGCCGTACCGTGCGATCTCCTCGCGGCCGATCGCCAGGAACTCGGCCGGTGGCATGCCGTCGCGGGAGAGATAGCCCTGCATGTGGGCGGCGGGCGCGTTGCGGGGCTCGCCGGCGTCGACGACCAGGGTGCGACGCCGGGCCCGGCCCAGGACCAGGGCCGCGGAGAGGCCCGCCGCTCCGCCGCCGATGACGATCACTTCGTAGTTCTCGGTCATGGGTGAGACGGTGGCGCACCCTTGGCCGCATTGACAAACCCGTTTGCCGAAACTGCAATGGGCTCCATGACTGACGACACGGACGAGGTGCTGGCCGAGGTCGGCCCGCGGCTGCGCCGCATCCGCAAGGAACGCGGTGCAACCCTCGCAGGGCTGTCGGCGGCGACCGGTATCTCGGTCAGCACGCTGTCCCGGCTGGAGTCGGGCCTGCGCAGACCGAGCCTGGAGCTGCTGCTGCCGATCGCGCGGGCGCACCAGGTGCCGCTGGACGAACTGGTCGGGGCGCCGCCGGTGACCGACCCCCGGGTGCGGGCCGAGCCGCTGGTCCGGCACGGGCGGACCTTCTGGCCGCTGACCCGGCAGCCCGGTGGGTTGCAGGCGTTCAAGGTGCTGGTGCCGCAGCGCGCCGAGGAGCCCGAACTGCGCACGCACGAGGGGTACGAGTGGCTGTACGTGCTCTCGGGGCGGCTGCGGGTGGTGCTCGCGGAGCACGACGTGGTGATGACCGCGGGGGAGGCGGCCGAGTTCGACACGCGGGTGCCGCACTGGTTCGGGTCGACGGGGGAGGGTCCGGCGGAGTTCCTGAGCCTGTTCGGGCCGCAGGGGGAGCGGATGCACGTACGGGCCCGGCCGAAGAAGGCCTGAGCCCCTCGTACGCTGGTCCTCGTGTCGCCCGCCCGTCTGCGCCGTGTCGCCGTCCTCGTCCTCGAAGGCGCCAAGCCGCTCGATGTCGGCATCCCGGCCCAGGTGTTCACGACCCGCGCGAGCATGCCGTACGAGGTACGGGTGTGCGGCGCCGCGGCCGGGCTGGTGACCGGCGGTGACGGGCTGGCGTACCACGTCGCCCACGGGCTCGACGCGCTGGAATGGGCGGACGTGGTGTTCGTGCCCGGCTACCGCTTTCCGGACCGGGAGGATCCGCCGCGGGCCGTCGTGGACGCGCTGATCGCCGCCCACGCGCGGGGCGCGCGGCTCGCCGCGATCTCGACCGGGGCCTTCGCTCTCGCCGCCACGGGGCTGCTGGACGGCCGGCGGGCCACGACACACTGGCACTACACACGGGCGCTCGCGGAGAAGCATCCGCTCGTCCAGGTCGACGAGAACGTCCTGTTTGTCGACGCGGGCAGCGTGCTGACCTCGGCCGGCGCCGCGTCCGGCATCGACCTGTGCCTGCACATCCTGCGCGGAGACCTCGGGGTCGCCGCCTCCAACCACGCGGCCCGGCGGCTGGTCGCGGCGCCCTATCGCAGCGGGGGCCAGGCGCAGTACGTGCCGCGCAGCGTGCCCGAGCCGCTCGGGGAACGGTTCGCCGCGACCCGCGAGTGGGCCCTGCGCCGGCTCGGCGAGCCCCTGGGCCTCGACGTCCTCGCCCGGCACGCGGCGGTGTCCCCGCGGACGTTCTCGCGGCGGTTCGTCGAGGACACCGGGTACACGCCGATGCAGTGGGTCATGCGGGCCCGCATCGACCGGGCGCGTGAACTGCTGGAGCGTTCGGAGCTGAGCATCGAGCAGATCGCGGTCGACGTGGGGCTGGGCACGGGGTCGAATCTGCGCGCGCACTTCCAGCGGATTCTCGGGACGACGCCGAGCGAGTATCGGCGGACCTTCACTCGGGGTGAGTGAGCCCCGGCGAGGCCTGCCCTGTGCAAGGGAGCTCCCACCATGGCCGGCTCGTATGCGACGGCGGCGCTCAACGTGGGCGCCGCCGTCGGCCCCGTCATCGCTGCGGCCACCCTCAGCACCGACGCCGGGGACCTCGGGCCGCTCTGGGCAAGCGGACTCCTCGTCGCGGTCGCGCTGCCGCACCCGTCCGATCGCGCACGTCGCCGCCGAGGCCGGCGTCTCCCGCGCCTGCCTGTCCGAGCGGAAGAACCGGTACGACACGCACGGCGAAGCCGGACTGCAGGACCGCCCGAGCGTCCGGCGATCCTCACCGACCCAGACCCCACCCGATGTCGTCGGGCGGTCCGGTATCTGGCGCGATCCTTGCGAACCATGGCGCCCACGCCACGGCCACCCCCGCCCTCCACACGCGAGCCTGGTGGTGACGAACCGAAGGGACACCATTCATGACTCGCATCGCCGTCAACGGATTCGGCCGCATCGGCCGCAACGTGCTGCGCGCCCTGCTCGAACGCGACAGCGAGATCGAGGTCGTCGCCGTGAACGACCTCACCGAGCCCGCCACCCTCGCCCGCCTCCTCGCCTTCGACTCCACGGCCGGCCGGCTGGGCCGCCCGGTGACCGTCGACGGCGACACCCTGGTCGTCGACGGGCGGCGCATCAAGGTGCTCGCCGAGCGTGAGCCGGCGCAGCTGCCGTGGGCCGAGCTGGGCGTCGACATCGTGCTGGAGTCGACCGGCCGCTTCACCTCCGCCAAGGCGGCCCGCGCCCACCTCGACGCGGGCGCGCGCAAGGTGCTCGTCAGCGCGCCCTCGGACGGCGCCGACGTCACCCTCGCGTACGGCGTCAACACCGAGGCGTTCGACCCCGAGCTGCACACGATCGTCTCGAACGCGTCCTGCACGACCAACGCGCTCGCCCCGCTCGCCGCCGTACTCGACGAACTCGCGGGCATCGAGCACGGGTTCATGACCACCGTGCACGCCTACACGCAGGAGCAGAACCTCCAGGACGGCCCGCACCGCGACGCCCGCCGCGCCCGTGCCGCCGGCGTCAACATCGTGCCGACGACGACGGGTGCCGCGAAGGCCATCGGGCTCGTACTGCCGGGCCTGGACGGCAAGTTGTCCGGCGACTCGATCCGGGTGCCGGTCCCGGTCGGCTCGATCGTCGAGCTGAACACCACGGTCGCCCGTGACGTGACCCGCGAGGACGTGCTGGCCGCCTACCGCACCGCCGCCGAGGGGAAGCTGGCCGGCGTCCTGGAGTACTCCGAGGACCCGCTGGTGTCGTCCGACATCACCGGCAACCCCGCCTCGTCGATCTTCGACTCGGCCCTCACCCGCGTCGACGGCCGCCACGTCAAGGTGGTCGCCTGGTACGACAACGAGTGGGGCTTCTCCAACCGTGTGATCGACACGCTGGAGCTTCTCGCCGCCGGCTGATCCAGGTGGCGAAGGGCGGGCGTCGGATCCGGTCCGGCGCCCGCCCAGGTGTTTCCCGATGGGCAAGCGACCGCTTAGTATGCGTTGGACCCCGGTACGACCCCTGGTACGACCCCGGTCATGACTCCGGTACGACAACGCAGTCCCGTGGAGGCACCGCATGCAGGCATGGCAAGTGCACGAGAACGGCGAGCCGAGCGAGGTGATGCGGCTCCAGGAGGTGGAGACGCCCACGCCCGGCGAGGGCCAGGTGCTGCTGAAGGTGCGTGCCGCGAACATCAACTTCCCGGACGTGCTGATGGCCCGGGGCCAGTACCAGGTGCGCCCGCCGCTGCCGTTCACGCCCGGCGTGGAGATCTGCGGCGAGACCGAGGACGGGCGCCGGGTCATCGCGAACCCCGCGCTGCCGTACGGCGGCTTCGCGGAGTACGCCGTCGCGGACGCCGCCGCTCTGCTGCCCGCGCCGGACTCGCTGGACGACGCCGAGACCGCCGCCCTCCACATCGGCTACCAGACGGGCTGGTTCGGCCTGCACCGCCGGGCCCGCCTGGAGGCCGGGGAGACGCTGCTCGTCCACGCTGCCGCGGGAGGGGTCGGCAGCGCGGCCGTGCAGCTCGGCAAGGCGGCCGGGGCCAGGGTCATCGGTGTCGTCGGCGGCGCCGACAAGGCCGCCGTGGCCCGGGAGCTGGGCTGCGACGTCGTCGTCGACCGCAAGAGCGAGGACGTCGTCGGCGCGGTCAAGGAGGCCACCGGCGGCCGGGGCGCCGACGTGATCTACGACCCGGTGGGCGGCGAGGCCTACACCCAGTCCACCAAGGTCGTCGCCTTCGAGGGCCGGATCGTGGTCGTCGGCTTCGCTAGCGGCGTCATCCCCAGCCCGGGCCTCAACCACGCCCTGGTCAAGAACTACTCGATCCAGGGCCTGCACTGGGGCCTGTACGCCACCAAGAACCCCAAGCTGATCGCGCACTGCCACGAGCAGCTCACCGAGCTGGCCGCGCGCGGCGCCATCAGGCCGCTGGTCAGCGAGCGCGTCCCGCTGGACGGTGCCGCTGCCGCCGTGCAACGGGTGGCCGACGGCGTCACCACCGGCCGGGTCGTCGTCCTGCCGTCCCTCGCGAACGGAGCCGCCGCATGACCGACGCAGCCGAACTCAAGCGCCGCACCGCCGAGTTGCTGGCCGCGTATCCGCCCGCCACCACCGACCGGCTCGACTTCCTGCGGGCCCGCTTCGACGCGGGGCTCGCCTGGGTGCACTACCCCGAGGGCCTCGGCGGACTGGGTGCGCCCCGCTCCCTCCAGGCCGTCGTGGACGCCGAGCTGGAGGCGGCGGGCGCGCCCGACAACGACCCGCGGCGCATCGGCATCGGCCTCGGCATGGCCGCGCCGACGATCCTCAAGTACGGCACGGACGAGCAGAAGCAGCGCTTCCTGCGGCCGCTGTGGACCGGCGAGGAGGTCTGGTGCCAGCTCTTCAGCGAGCCCGGCGCCGGCTCCGACCTGGCCGCGCTCGGCACCCGGGCGGTCCGTGAGGGCGAGGACTGGGTGGTCAACGGGCAGAAGGTGTGGACCTCCAGCGCCCATCTCGCCCGCTGGGCCATCCTCATCGCCCGCACCGACCCGGACGTGCCCAAGCACGCGGGCATCACCTACTTCCTGTGCGACATGACCGACCCCGGTATCGAGGTCCGCCCGCTGCGGCAGATCACCGGCGAGGCCGAGTTCAACGAGGTCTTCATCACCGACGTCCGCATCCCCGACTCCCGCCGCCTCGGCGAGATCGGCGACGGCTGGCGGGTCGCCCAGACCACGCTCAACAACGAGCGCGTCGCCATCGGCGGCATGCGGCTGCCCCGCGAGGGCGGCATGATCGCCCCGGCCGCGAAGACCTGGCGCGAACGCCCCGAACTGCGCACCCACGACCTGCACCAGCGGCTGCTCAAGCTGTGGGTCGACTCCGAGGTCTCCCGCCTCACCGCCGAGCGCCTGCGCCAGCAGCTGGTCGCCGGCCAGCCCGGCCCCGAGGGCGCCGGCATGAAGCTCGCCTTCGCCCGCCTCAACCAGGAGATCAGCGGCCTGGAGGTGGAACTCCGCGGCGAGGAGGGCCTGTTGTACGACGACTGGACCATGCGCCGCCCGGAACTGGTGGACTTCACCGGCCGCGACGCCGGCTACCGCTACCTCCGCTCCAAGGGCAACAGCATCGAGGGCGGGACCACGGAGATCCTGCTGAACATCGTCGCCGAGCGCGTCCTGGGCCTGCCCGCAGAGCCGCGCACCGACAAGGACGTCGCATGGAAGGACCTCGCCCGATGAGCACACAGCCCGACCTGCTGTACTCGGAGGAGGAAGAGGCGCTGCGGTCCGCCGTACGGGACCTCCTCGCCGACCACTGCGACGCGCCCGGCGTCATCGCCCGCACCGAGTCCGACGCCCCGCACGACCTCGCGGCCTGGAAGGCCCTCGCCGACGGCATGGGCCTGGCCGGTCTGCTGGTGCCCGAGGACAAGGGCGGCCAGGGTGCCACCCACCGCGAAGTCGCCGTGGTCCTGGAGGAGTTGGGCCGTGCGGTCGCCCCCGTGCCCTACCTCACGAGCGCCGTCGTCGCCACCGAGGCACTGCTCGCCACCGACGCCGACGACCTGCTCGCCGAGCTGGCCTCCGGGCGGAGGATCGGCGCCCTCGCCGTCGCCCTGAACATCGCCCCGGGCGGCGCCTACAAGGTCGTACGCCATGAAGACGGCGCCCTGCACGGGGAGTTGACCGCCGTCGCGGACGCGGCCGTCGCCGATGTGCTGCTCGTCCCCGCGGACGACGGCGGGCTCTACGCCGTGGACGCGGCCGACGCGACTCTCGTCCCGCAGGTGTCCCTGGACCTGACCCGGCCGCTGGCGACCGTACGGCTGGACGGCGCCCCCGGCCGGCTGCTCGGCGACGCCGAACCCGCCGTACGACGGGCTCTGCGGTCCGCGGCCGGGCTGCTCGCCTCGGAGCAACTCGGGCTCGCCGACTGGGCGTTGACCGAGACCGTGCGCTACCTCAAGGAGCGCAAGCAGTTCAACCGGCCCGTCGGCGGCTTCCAGGCGCTCAAGCACCGGCTGGCCCAGCTGTGGCTGGAGGTCGTCAACCTCCGGGCCGCCGCCCGCAACGCGGCCGACGCGCTCGCCACCGGTGAGGATGTGGAGCTGTCGGTGGCCGTCGCGCAGGCCTACGCGGCGCCCGTCGCCGTCCACGCGGCCGAAGAAGCCCTCCAGTTGCACGCCGGTATCGGCATGACCTGGGAGCACCCGATCCACCTCTACCTCAAGCGGGCCAAGGCCGACTCGATCGCCTACGGCACCGCGGGCGCCCACCGCGCCGCGGTGGCCGAACTCGTCGACCTGCAAGCCCCCTGACGTTCACCCGATGAAGCCCGCCCCACCTGGGGCGGGCTTTTTCGTGCGCCCGCGCCGAAGGAGTGAACGAGCGACGGCAGTCCGGCCAACTCCTGGCATGTACAGGTTCATCGGTGCTTGTCCGGCCTCATACTCCCTGTGGTTCCGACCCGCCCCACAGGGAGGCAGCGCATGTCGATCGTCACCCGCCGCAGAGCCCTCACCACCCTCGGCGCAGCCGCCGCGGTCGTGCTCGCCCCGCCCGCGGGCAGCGCCTTCGCGAGCGAACAGAAGCACCGGCCCCGCCCGTTGTGGCGCGCCCACGCCCACAACGACTACGAGCATCCCCGCCCGCTCTTCGACGCCCTCGACCACCGCTTCGGCAGCGTCGAGGCCGACATCTTCCTCGTCGGCGACCAGCTCCTCATCGGCCACACGGTCGACGACCTCGACCCGACCCGCACCCTGGAGTCCCTCTACCTCGACCCGCTGTCCCGGATTGTCAAGGCCAACCACGGCTCCGTGTACCGGGGTTACCGGCGTCCGTTGCAGCTGCTGATCGACATCAAGACCGAGGGCTCGTCCACCTACCTGGAGCTGGACCGCCATCTCCAGCGCTACAAGCACCTGTTCACGACCTACGTCCACGGCCGGGTGCACCCGGGCGCCGTCACCAACGTGATCTCCGGCGACCGTGCCGCCCGTGTCCCGATGGAGGCGCAGACCGTGCGGCGCGCCTTCTACGACGGCCGGCTCACCGACCTCGGCTCCTCGGCGCCCGCCTCCTTCATCCCGCTGATCAGCGACAACTGGCAGCTGAACTTCACCTGGCTGGGCGAGGGCGCCTTCCCCGACGCCGAGCGGCAGAAGCTGCGCGCCATCATCGGCGAGGCGCACAAGCGGGGGCAGCAGGTGCGCTTCTGGAACACCCCCGACCTGGCAGGACCGGCCCGCGACGCGCTGTGGACCGAGCTGCTCGCCGCGGACGTGGACTACTTCAACACCGACGACCTGGCAGGCCTGGAGGCGTTCCTGGACGCCCACAAGGCGGCGTAGAACCACACGTTCGGGGGACAGGTCAGCGACCCGAAGCACCCCTCCGCTACGCCACACTTGCGGCCGAACGCCGCGAAACGGGCGTGGCGGAGGAGGTTGACGATGGCGATTTCCATCTCTGTGGTGCTGCTGCTCCTGATCCTGGCGGTGATCTTCATGCGCAACGGCGGGCTCAAGGTCTCGCACGCCCTGGTGTGCGCCCTGCTCGGCTTCTTCATGGCCGGCACGAGCATGGCGCCCACCATCCACAGCGGCCTCACGGCGACCGCCGACATCGTCAGCAGTCTGCATCCATGAGGCCGGCCGCGGTCAGGACGTGACGAACACCCCGATGCCGTTCGGCACGGGGCGTTCCGCGTCGCCCGACGGGTGGTTGCGCACGGTCACGGTGCTCGTGCCGGGCGCTCGGGCGACCAGCGTGGTGGAGCCGCCGCCGTCCAGGCTGAAGGCGTCCGTCGAGCCCAACGCCTTCATCTCGGCGGCGACTTCGGCGATCGTCAGCCCGGTGCGGTAGGCGGGCGCACCGTCCAGCGCGAACAGCAGCAGCCGCTTCCCGCCGTCCGCGATGCCGACGGCCGTCCGCACGGCCGCGGTGTTGTTGTCCAGCCCGGCCAGCGGCTGACCGCCCCTCAATACCGGGTAGCCGCCGAGCGCGAAGCGGTACGGGATCCCGGACCTGGCCGCCACGAGCCGCTGCGACACCTTCACCGGCTCGCCCTTGACGAACTTCCGCAGCTTCTGTGCGCCCGCCTCCCGGCCGACGAGGACGGTGGTCCCGGCCGCGATCGCGCCCTTGCCCGGAGTGGCGGACGTCGACACCACCCGGCCGCCGCGGACCGTCACCTCGTACGTGTCCGTACTGCACGGCGCGGCCCGGTCGGTGTCCGTGCCGCAGGTGGCGCGGACCCGGGAGACGCTGCCCCAGTCCGAGGTGAACGCGCCGACCGAGCCCACCGGCAGCGCGTACTGGTTGAACCCGCCCAGCGGCAGCCGCCCGACCGGCGTGCGCACCGAGCCGGTCAGGGCCAGGCTGTCGAGCCGGGCCCTGCGGTCGGTGCCGACGCCGAGCACGTCCTTGGTGGTCGTGCCGGGCGGCAGCGACGGACCGAAGCGCTGCCCGTCGGGCACGGCCCCCTTCAGCGCGCGCCCGCTCGCGATCGCCGGCCCGTCCGTGGAGCCGGTGGCCTCGACGCCCGGGTGCTGGGTCTCGGTGATGTTGAAGAAGTCACCGTTGATGCCCGCGACGGCGCCCTGCGCGGTCGCCAGCTTGGAGACCGCGGCCCGGGCGGCCACCGCGCCCGGATACAGCAGGTCGAGGCGTACGTGCGTATTGCGCAGGTCGACGGTGAGCAGATGGGCGTGGGTCGGACCCTTCGCGCCCTGTATGTCGAACTGCTGGTAGGTCACGCCCGCCGCGACCGTGGTGGCCATGGGTACGCCGCCGGCCGGTGCCGCCCCCACCAGGGCCGCACCGGCCAGCGCGCCGAATGCCGTGACGAACGAGAGTACGGTTCTGCCGGATCTACCGGATCTGCCGGGTGCGAAACGCTTCTGACGCCGCGTCACAGTCCCCCCTGAGGTCTCGTCAACTGTCCCAAATCTCAGGGGAAGTGCACCAGACGGCGATGACCGCCGCAGTGCCTACACGTCGACTACGCGAGAACGAGTGAGAAAACGCACCCCCTCGGGTGCCTCCAGGGAGAAGCCGCTCCCACGACCTGGTACGACGTCCACGATCAGCCGCGTGTGGCTCCACACCTCGTACTGGCTGCGCGACATCCAGAAGGTCACCGGCTCCGGCACCCCCTCGACCTGCAGCTCCGCGAGCAGCACGTCCGAGCCGCCGGTACGGAACTCGCCCTCCGGATAGCACATGGGCGCGCTGCCGTCGCAGCAGCCGCCGGACTGGTGGAACATCAGCGGGCCGTGCGTCGCCCGGAGGGCGCGCAGCAGGTCGGCGGCGGCGGGGGTGAGTTCGACGCGCGGAGTCTCCTCATACATGCCTCCAGGGCAGCACGACCAGGGTTGCGAGGAGGTTGCACGGCTCACCCGGACGTCGGCGCGGCCGGACTGTTAATGCGGCCGTCGCCGGTGGCTCAACTGCCACGGTGGCGGCGGTTCTTGGGCGGCCGAGAGGCTCTCGGGCATGACGTCCAAGACCCGCCACAGAACCCGGATCGTACGCGCAGCCGCCACGACGGTCGCCGCGCTCACCCTCGTACTCGCCCCGACCGGCCACGCGTCGGCCGCCTCCGGCCCGGCCCTGCCGCTGGGCGACCCGGACCTCACGGAGACCCGCAGCAGCCAAGTCCTCACCGACGGCGTCACATTGACCCGGATCGTCCGCGGAACCGAACCGGCCCCCGCCGACCAGATCAACACCACCACCCGCGGCCCCTGGGTGGTCAACGTCCTCACGGTCGACCCGAGGAAGGCCCACGGCCACCTGGAGGCGACGTACGGCCCGGACCTGGCCGGGGTCGAGAAGACCACCGACCTCGTGCGCTCCTCCGGAGCCCTCGCCGGAGTCAACGCCTCCTTCTTCACCTTCACGGCCAGCGCCCAGTACCCCGGCGACCCGGTGGGCCTCGGCCTGTACGGCGGCCGGCTCCTCAGCGAGCCCACCCAGGACCCGGCCGAGACCGACCTCGTCGTGGACGCCCGCAGCGGCAGGACCCTGATGGGCCCCCTGAGCTGGACCGGCAGCATCCGCAACCGGCACACCGGTGCCACGCTCCCGCTGCAGTACGTCGACCATCCGCCCGTCGTCCCGGACGCCTGCGCCGCGCTGTCCGACCCGACGCAGTGCACCGTGCCCGGCGATGTCGTCGAGTTCACGCCCGAGTTCGCCGCCGCCACGCCCTCGGGCGCCGGCGTCGAGGTCGTCCTCGACCGGCGCGGCTGCGTGGTGCGCACGGCGACGGAACGCGGGACCGCGCTCACGGCCGGGCAGACCTCGCTCCAGGCCACCGGACAGCAGGCGGCGACCCTGCTGAAGGTGGCCGGCCAGGGGTGTGTCAGCACCCGGTCCGTCCTTACCGACGAGCACGGCAGGCAACTCCCGGCGCGCACGGGCCTGTTCGGGGTCAACGGCCGCTACCGGCTCACCAGGGACGGCCGGATCGTCGTACCGGCCGGCACCGGCAGCTTCTTCGACCGCAACCCGCGCACCATCGCCGGCACCACCGCGACCGGCAGGATCGTCCTCGCGACGATCGACGGCCGGATGACCACCAGCGTCGGCACCACGATGGACGAGACCGCCGCCGTCGCCGCCGCGCTGGGCCTGCGCGACGCGGTGAACCTCGACGGCGGCGGATCCACGACCATGTCGGTACGGGGCGACCTGGTCAACCGGCCGAGCGGGACGACCGAACGGGCCGTCGGCGACGCTCTCGTCTACATCGACCGCCCCTATCGCGGCTGAGCGCCGGCCACGGGCACGTTGTAGCCCTCCACCTGGAGCCTCGGCCGTGCGGCACCGGGGACGTCGGCGGGCCAGGAGACGCTGAGCGGACCGGACTCGCCGGGCAGCAGCCACAGATAGTTGTCGCTGTACAGCGCGGGCAGCACCCGGCGGCCGGTCCTCGCGTCCCGCAGCGAGACACGCACCATCGCCGCGACCGAGGAACCGCGGTTGCGGAGACGGGCGGTGAGACCGTGCCGCGGGCCCGAGCGGTTCGTCCCGGTCACCTCCACGGACACCCGGGTCCGTGCCATGTCGTTCAACGCCCGCATGTCGTCCGGCTCTTGGTAGCGCCAGTACGTGTTCTCCGACAGCGGCTCGCCGCCCGCGTCGGTCAGACCGACCCGCAGCAGATGGAAGTCCGGCAGCCCCGCCCGGTCCACGGTGAAGGCACTCGTGGTCGCCGACGGCGCGATGTCGACCTTCTTGCGCTCCTCGGGAGCGAGTTGACGGCCGGTCAGGTCGTAGCAGCGCGCCGAGACCGTGGCGCCCTCGATCGCCCTCGGGGTGTGGTTGACGGCGATCACCCGCCCGTCCGTCGCCCCGGCCTGGACATGCACCGGCTCACTCGCCTTGCGGGCGCCGTAGTACGCGCCGTTGACGTCGAAGTCGTAGTCGTACGTCTGCCACACCGTGCTGTACCAGGCGGGGTGGGACATCCACAGCATCAGCCCGCTCGCGTCCTCCCACAGGTTGGCGTTCCAGGCCTCGAACATGGCGCGGTGGTTCTCGTAGTTGACGAACTGGGCCTTGCGGCAGAAGTCCGCGAGGTCCGTGGCAGGGCCGAGCCGAGACTCTATGGCCGCGCGGTAGTTCTGCGGCGCCTGGTTCCCCCTCGTGCTCCAGTCGTGGTAGTACCAGGCACCGCCGACCGGCCATTCCGGTTCGTCGCCGACCAGCGCGCGCATCGTCTCGGCCGTCGGCACGACCGGCATCCCGATCTCGGTGTGGAAGCCGAAGCTGCCGCTGCCGTAGGTGGTGGGGGAGGAGTAGCGCTCCGGCTCGACCCAGCCGTAGGGCCCGCCACCGGAGACGATCCCGCCCGCCGAGTTGTTCTGGTACAGCAGGTCCGGCGCCTCGGCGCGCACGGCCGCCCGCATCCCGTCGTCGACCGGCCCGGGCGGATTCCCCTCGTTGGCACCGCACCACACGACCACGCTGGGATGGATCCGGTACCTGCGCACGGTGTCCTGCGCGAGGTCGAGGAAGGCCTTGTGGTCCGGCGGGTCCATCGCCCAGGCGTTCGGGAAGTCGTTCCACACGAGCAGGCCGTGTTCGTCGCAACTGGCGTAGAACTCCTCGCGGTTGCTGCTGCCCACCCAGTTGCGGATCATCGTGAAGTTCATGTCCCGGTGCATCCGCACCGCCGCGTCGATCCGTGCGGCCGGCATACGGCGCAGCAGTTCGTCCCAGCCCCAGTTGCCGCCCCGGCAGAACACCCGCACACCGTTGACGCTGATCTTCAGCGGCACGGTCGAGTTGTCGACGGACTTCACGTCCGTCCAGCTCTCGCCGTCGTCCGAGACCTGGATCGTGTACGTCTTCGGGTACGCCGTCTCCCAGAGCAGCGCCACCCGGTCGAAGGTCACCGGGGAGCCGAGGTCGACCCGGATCCACTGGTCGTCCTCGAAGGCGGAGGACCAGCGGGTGCCGGGATCGCCGTCGGTCGCGTTCGAGGCCGGGTTGCCCGGGTCGTCGACCGAGGACGCCGAGGCCTGCTTGTGCAGGGCGAGGTCGGTGTCCGGCGAGGCGCTGTCCAGCACCGACAGGCTCCACAGGGAGGAGCCCCAACTGGTCGCCCTCGTACGGCAGAAGACCCGGAGGTGCCGGGCCGTGCGCGCCGGGAAGTCCACGTTCTGCAGGCTCGCGGAACCACTCGTCCGGAACGGCAGCGGGACCGCCGTGTTGTCGACCTGGGCCGCGTCCGTCCAGCTGTCCCCGTCCTCGGAGACCTGGACCGTGAAGGTCCTCGCGTACGCCCGCTCCCAGGTGATCACCACCCGGTCGAAGGACACCGACGACTCCAGGTCGACCTCGATCCACTGGTCGTCCTCGAAGGCCGACGACCAGCGGGTGCCCGGGTCGCCGTCGGTCGCGTTGCCCGGCTGGTTCGCCGGGTCGTCGACCGAGGAGGCCGTGGCCTTCTTGTGGAGGGCGAGGTCGTTGTCGGGCGCCGAATCGTCGGCGACCGTCAGCGCCCACATCGACGAGCCCCAACTCGTCGCCCGGGTACGGCACATGACCCGGACGTACCGTGCCCTGCTGCGGGCGAAGGTCACCGTCTGGGCGTAGGCGTCGCCGCCCGACTGGAAGACCAGCGGGACCTCGTACTCGTAGCCGAACTGGCGTATCCCGAACCGGGTCGTGCGCCGGTCGCTGGGCTCGCCGCCGACCGACGCGGTGAGGGTGAGGTCGTGCAGGGCGGGGGAGCCGTAGCCGTTGGGCCACCACAACTCCGGGTCACGGAGGCGGAGTTCGGGGTGGTCGGCCGGGGTGAAGGTGACGTCCGCCGTCCCGCCGCCGGGGACGGACACGGTCCGGCTCAGGCGCACGCCGTCGAAGGCCGCCGTGACCGTGACGCTCCTGGTGGCAGAGTCCGCGTTGCGTACCGGGACGACGATCGTCAGCTCGGCCGTACCGGTGTCGGGCAGGTCGGGCAGGCGGGTGTCGACGCGCGGGTCGCCGAGGACCGCGGCGCCCGTCGAGCGCAGCCGGACGTGGTTCCAGATGCCAGCCGCCCGGTCGCGCACGGCGGGCATCCAGTCCCAGCCGGAAGAGGCCAGATACGTCGGGGAGTTGCGGTTCATCATGTTCGCGCCGGCGTCCACGAAGGCCAGGCCCGCCGGGCCCTTGTCGCCCGGGCTGCCCGGGAACGGCATGGGCGTGATCCGGACGGCCAGTGCCTGCGCGTCGGCGCCGAGCAGATCCGTCACGTCGAAGGCGGCACGCGCGAAGGGGAAGGTGACATCGCCGACCCGGGAGCCGTTGAACCACACCTCCGCCTTGTGGTTGACCCCGTCGAACTCCAGCCAGACCCGGCGACCGGAACCGGTGCGCATCCCCTTGGGAAGCGTGAAGGCCCGCCGGTACCACCAGGAGTGCCGGGACAGCGCCTCCGGGACATGGAGGTTGTTGAAGCCGGACACCGGGTCGGGCAGCTTCCCCTGGTCCACCAGTGAGGTCAGCACGGTTCCCGGCACCGTGGCGGGCAGCCAACGGCTCGTGTCCACCGCGGACTTGGACAGCGCCGCGCCGTCCCCGTCCGCCCAGTCGTCCATGGTGAGGTCCCAGCCCGACTCCAGCGGGACCGTGCCGTCCGCGGCGAGCTTCAGCGCCGGAGGCGTGCGGTGGTGGGTGCCCCAGTCGGTCCAGCCGGTGACGTGCGGGCGGGCGGTGCGACACGTGCCGTACACCTGTAGGCCGTTGAGGCCGAGGGGGTTGGCGTTCGAGCGCTTGTGGACCGTCATCCGGACCCAGCGGGCCGTGACCGGCTTGGGGAGGCTGATCTCGACGATCCCGCCCTTGCCGGAGTCGGTGCGGTACACGGCCGTCCATGTCCGCTGGTCCCGTGAGGTCTCGACGACGAAGTCGACGGCGCAGCTGGAGAGGATCTCCTGGCCCGTCGTGTCGTTGCGGGGATTGCCGCCGGGGGCGTCGACGTAGGGCGGGTCGTCGGCCGTGGCCTCGAAGGTGAGGCGAAGCGACTCGATCTCGCACAGCGCCTGGAGGTCGACGGAGATCCACTGCGGGTCGCCGGGGGCGGCCCGCCAGCCCGTGCCGCGCACTCCGACGGAGTCGACCCCGTCCACCGCGAACTCGGCGGGCGTCGGCGCGTAGTCCGTGGAGGAGACGGTGACGGGACGGTATGCGGCGAGATCGGCGGGGTGGCCGGAATCCGACGCCAGGGCCTCGGTGGGAAGGGCCGCTTCGAGGCCGAAGCTCGCCAGGAGCGTGGCCCCGGTGGAGAGTACGGCGCGGCGGGACGGTCTGTAGGGCTCGTCTGACATGAACTGCGGCTCCGATCACGGACGTTCACCTCTGACAACGTTGCCAAACACTGCATGCGGGTCCCGGCCGTGTCAAGGGTCCCGACGGATCCTGCCTCCCTGTTTAAATAAATTAGGAATTAATGTTGACAGGGTTTCGGCCACGGTCCACAGTCGTCGCCGTGACGACTTCACACCCGCATGGACTGGCCATGACCGTCGCGATCGCGACCGTTCTCGCCGTCACCGCCACCCCCGCCGTCGCAGCACAGGGCGCTGACGACCAGGGCGCGCCCGCGTACTACGACAGCGGCCTCGCACCCACGCCCTACATGGGCTGGAACACCTACTACGGACTCGGCGCCCCCACCGAGAAGGAGGTGCGCGCCGTCGCCGACCGTCTCGTCGACAGCGGTCTGCGCGACAGCGGCTACGACATCGTCTGGCTCGACGGCGGCTGGCAGGCCGACAACCCCCGTGACGCACAAGGCGACCTGGTGGCCAACCCGGACCGCTTCCCGTCCGGGATCCCGGCCCTCGTCTCCTACCTGCACAAGCGTGGACTGCGGGCCGGCATCTACACCGACGCCGGCACCTACGACGGTGGGAAGACCTGTGGCCTCGGCAGCCGCGGCCACTACGAGCAGGACGCGCGGCAGTTCGCGAACTGGAAGTTCGACGCCGTCAAGGTCGACTTCCTGTGCGGGATCGGCGCCAAGCTCGATCCGGGCCCGGCCTTCAAGGAGTTCAGCGACGCGGTCGCCAAGTCCGGCCGCAGAATGCTGCTCAACCTCTGCAACCCGCTCACCGACGACTGGGGCCTGCCGCACACCCCCGAGCAGGACGCCCACAACACCTACGTCTACGCCCCCACGATCGCCGACTCGTGGCGCACCGGCACCGACATCGCCTGGGGCACCCCCAGCCCCGGCCAGTGGCCCAACGTCCTGCGCAACATGGACGCCAACGCCTGGCACCCCGAGGCCCAGGGGCCCGGCCACTACAACGACCCCGACTACCTCATCCCCATGCGGAAGATGACCGACGGGTCGTACGAACTGACCCAGGAGGAGTCCACCAGCCAGTTCGTGATGTGGGCCGAGATGGGCTCGCCGCTGGTGCTCGGCTCCGACCCGCGCACGCTCACCGACTCGATGCTCGCGACCCTCCGCAACCCCGAGATCATCGCCGTCGACCAGGACCCCCTCGCGGTCCAGGGCGTACGGGTGGCCACGGACTCCGTGGGCGACGTCTACAGCAAGGTCCTCCAGGGACAGGGGCGGCGCGCGGTCGTGCTGCTCAACCGGTCGGACCGACCCGCCCTGCGGACCGTGCGGTTCGCCGACGCGGGGCTCGGCGGGCCGGTGCGGGTGCGCGACCTGCGCGCTCGTGCCGACCGGGGCACGCACACGGGGTCGTACACCGTCGAGGTCCCCGCCCACGGCACGGCGTTCCTGAAGCTGACCGGTGCCGACGCCCTGCCCGGTACGAGCCTGGGCGAGAGGCCGACGGCGAGCCCGGCCGTGGTGAGCGACGGCTCCGTCTTCTTCCGTGGGCCGCACGGTTCACTCGTCGAGAAGGACGCCGCCGGGAAGGCGAAGGACCTCGGCGGCCCCGTGCGGGGGAGGATCCTCGGCCAGCCCGCCGCCTACGCCTCCACCGGCGGCCGTATCGACGTCTTCGTACGCGGCACCGACAACCGTGCCCACCGGCGGGTCTTCAGCGACGGACGCTGGGGTCAATGGCAGTCCCTCGGCGGGGAGTTGACCGACGCGCCCGCCGTCGCCTTCACCGACCCCGGGCGCTGGACGCTCTTCGCGCGCGGCGCCGACGGCACGGTCGTCCAGCGCGGGCCGGGCACCGGCTGGTCCTCGCTCGGGCTGCCGGGCGACCGGCAGACGTACGGCAGGCCGTCCGCCGTCGTCGACAGCCAGGGGCGGGTCCATGTCGCCGTGCGCACCGCGGCCGACGACATCTGGACGCGGTCGCGGGACACCTCGGGGCAGTGGTCGGCGTGGTCCTCGCTCGGCGGGACCGTCAGCGGGAGTCCGACGCTGGTCGCCGTCGGCGACGCGGTCGTGCTGTACGCCCGGGCCGCGGACTACACGCTCTGGCAGCAGCGGTACGCCGACGGCGCCTGGCAGGGGTGGAGCAAGCGGCAGGAGTTCCCGAGCGCCGCGTTCGACGGGGCCCTCGGCGCGGTCGCCGGCCCGGACGGAGCCGTGGACGCGGTGTTCCGCGGAGTCGACGGCCACCTGCACCGGACCGAATTCGAATGAGTCAGGAATCCATCATGGGCAACCTCCACACCGGCCGACGCCGGTTCCTCGCCGGGCTCGGAGCCGCCGGGACCGCCGCACTGCTCGGCGGCTGCGTCACCTCGGCCTCCACCGGCAAGAGCTCCTCCAAGGGCGATGTGACCCTCCAGTCCAACCTCTCCGCCCCGCAGGCCAAGGCCGCGATGGAGGACATCGTCGCGGCGTACGGCAAGAAGGGCTCCGGGCACGCGAGCCTCAACACGGTCGCCGCGGAGACCTTCCGCACCCAGCTGCCGACCTACCTCACCTCGGCCAACCCGCCGGACGTCTACACCTGGTACCCCGGCTCGGTCGCCGACGCCTACGCCAAGAAGAACCTGCTGCTCGATCTCGACGAGGTGTGGAGCACCTCGCCGGACCTCAAGAAGTACTCCAAGGCCCTGAACTCGCTGTGCACCTCCAGCGCCGGCAAGAAGGTCTTCGTGCCCACCACCTACTACTGGTGGGGCATGTTCTACCGGAAGTCCAACTTCGCCAAGTGGGGCGTCAGCGAGCCCAAGAGCTGGGACGACTTCCTCGACCTGTGCGACAAGCTCAAGTCCAAGGGCGTCGCCCCGATCGGGCTCGGCGCCGGCGGCAACACCCCCTGGGTCGCCTCGGCCTGGTTCGACTACCTCGACATCCGCATCAACGGCGCCGACTACCACCGCCAACTCCTCGCCGGGAAGCACCGGTTCACCGACCCCGAGGTGCGCAAGGTCTTCGACCGCTGGCAGGAGGCGCTGCCCTACTTCGACCCGAACGGCGTCGCCATCCCCTTCCAGGACGCCACGACCGCCCTGCTCAACGGCCACACCGGCATGATGCTCATCGGCACCTTCTTCGCCGACGCCGCACCCAAGAGCGCCCTCGACGACATCGACTTCTTCCGCTTCCCCGTCATCGACCCCAAGGTCCCCCTCGCGGAAGAGGCCCCCACCGACGGCTACTTCGCCAGCGCCCGCACCGGCCGCCGCGACCAGGTCTACGACCTGATGAAGTACCTGGCCACCGCACAGGCCCAGGAGCTCTACATCAAGGGCTCGTCCGGGACCGTCCTGCCGTGCAACCCCGACGCCAAGGACGCCGGCACGGCCCTGGTGAAGAAGGGCCGTGAGCACATCCAACAGGCCGCCGAGATAACCCAGTTCTTCAACCGGGACTCCAGCGACGCCCTCCAGCCCACCGCCGACACCGCGCTCACCAAGTTCCTGGCCAAGCCCAAGTCCATCGGGAGCATCCTCACCGACTGGCAGCGCGACGCCGAGAAGATCTGGAACGCCTGACATGGCCGTCCTGACCGCACCCGAACGCAAGTCCCCGGCCCGCCTGCCCACGAACGGCAGGCGGGCCCGGGGCCCTCGGCGCACCCCGCCCCTGGTCCTGGCCTTCGTCCTGGTCCCGCTGCTCGCCGAGGCCCTGTGGGTGTTCTGGCCCGCCCTCCAGGGCTTCTACCTGGCCCTCACCAAGTGGGACGGCGTCTCCGCGCCGCGGTTCGTCGGCCTCGGCAACTTCCGGGAGATGGCCCACGACGAGGTCTTCCGCAGCGCCGCCGGCCACACCGTCCTGTGGCTCGTCCTCTTCGGCGGCCTGTCCGCCGTGCTCGGTCTCGCCGCGGCGCTGCTGCTCCAGCAGGAGCGCCGCGGCGTCGGCTTCTACCGGGCCGCCCTGTTCCTGCCCGTCGTCTTCTCCCTGGTCGCCACCGCCCTGGTCTGGCAGGCGATCTACCAGCCCGACGGCGTCCTCAACCGGCTCCTCGGCGCAGTCGGCCTCGACAGCCTCCGGCACGCCTGGCTCGCCGACCAGGACACCGCCCTGTACGCGGTGATCGTGCCCGCGCTGTGGCGGCAGATCGGGTACGTCATGGTCCTCTACCTGGCCGGCCTCAAAGGCATCGACCCGGCCCTGTACGAAGCCGCCAAGGTCGACGGCGCGACGGCCTGGCAGCGCTTCCGGCACGTCACCCTGCCCCAGCTCCGCAGCGTCAACGCGGTCGTCCTGTCGGTCATCGTCATCGACTCGCTGCGCTCCTTCGACGTCGTGTGGTCCCTGACCCGCGGCGGCCCCTACCACTCGTCCGAACTGCTGAGCACATACATGTACTCGACCGCCTTCCAGTCCCTGCGCCTCGGTTACGGCTCCGCACTGGCCGTCGTCATCTTCGTGCTGGCCTTCGGCGTCATCGCCTCCTACCTCGTCCGCGCGTTCCGGGAGGCCGACTGATGTCCACCGCGCTTCGCCGCAAGCAGGCAGCCACCGCCGGATTCCACCTGGGCGCGGGGGCGCTGGCCGCGCTGTGGCTGCTGCCCATCGTCCTGGTCGTGGTGACCAGCCTGCGCTCCTTCGACGACATCGCCGCCAACGGCCTGGGCAGCTGGCCGCACTCCTTCACCCTCGGCAACTTCGGCCAGGCCTGGACCGACGGCGGCCAGCAACGCGCCCTGATCAACAGCCTGCTGGTCACCGTGCCCTGCGTCCTGATCACCCTCGCGCTCGCCGCGATGGCCGCCTTCGCCCTCAGCCGCTACGAACTCCCCTTCCGGCGCTCCCTGTTGCTGCTCATGCTCGGCGGCAACCTGCTCCCGCCGCAGATCCTGCTCATCCCGGTCTCCAAGCTCAGCGAGCTGATGGGCGTCTACGACACGCTGCCCGCGCTCATCGGCGTGCAGATCGGCTTCGGCGTCGGCTTCTACGTCTTCGTGCTGCACGGCTTCATGCGGTCGATCCCGGTGGAGATCCAGCAGGCGGCGGTCGTCGACGGCGCCGGCCCCTGGCAGATCTTCTGGCGGATCATCCTCCCGCTGACCCGCCCCGCCCTGGCCGCCCTCAGCGCCCTGTCCTTCACCTGGATCTTCAACGACCTGCTCTGGGCGATCACCGTCCTGCGCAGCGACACCAAGATGCCGATCACCGCCGCCCTCATCGGACTCCAGGGCCAGTACGTGTCGATGTGGAACGTGATCGCGGCCGGTTCGGTCATCGCCGCCGCACCCACGGTCGCCGTCTTCCTCCGCTTCCAGCGGCACTTCGTGGCGGGCCTCAACCTGGGAGCCGTCAAGTGACCGACCAGCGCTGGACCCTGCGGACCGAGCACACGAGCTACACGGTCCGCCTCTGCCCGGACGGACCCTGGGCCGAACTCGACGCCTGGGGCCCGCTCGGCGTCGAGCACGGCCCGTCCGCCCTGCACCGGTCCCGGCGCACGCACTTCATCACGCCCGCGGACGCGGCTCCCGCCGAGTACCTGCCTTACGGGCTGCGGCCGTTCACCGGAGCGGAGCTCGTGGCCTCCCGGCCCGGCGGCGAGGACCGGGGCGTGTGGTGGGAGTTCACCGGGGCGGAGGAACAACCGGGCGCCCTGCGGCTGGCCTTCACCGACGAGCTGCTCGGCCTGCGCACCGTGCTCTGCTACGCGACCGTGCCCGGCACCGACGTGATCCACCGCTGGACCGAGCTCACCGCCACCGGCGAACTCCGCCTGGAACGCCTCGACTCGGCCGCCGTGAACATCCCCGTCACCGGTGCGGCCCGGCTGACGTATCTCTCCGGCCAGTGGTCGCAGGAGTTCGGGCGCACCCAACTCGACCTGGCCAGAGGGACGTTCACCATCGGCAGCCTGCAAGGCGCGCCCGGACACGCGTACGCGCCCTGGCTCGCGGTGCAGGACGGGGAAGCGGCGTACGGCCTCGCCCTCGAATGGCCCGGCAACTGGCACATCACCGCGGAGGCCGAGCCCGGCGGCAGCCTGCGCGTCCGGGCCGGACGGGTCCCGCACGAGGGAGCCGTCCGCCTCGCCCCCGGCGAAACCCTCACCACCCCGCGCCTGGCCTGCGCCTTCAGCCCGGACGGCCTCGACGGACTGTCCCGCGTCTGGCACGGCTACGAGCGCGTGCTCTCCGGCGAGCGCCTGCACCGCCCGCGCAAGGTCCTCTACAACTCCTGGGAGGCCACCGGCTTCGACGTCGACGCGGCCGGGCAACTGGAACTGGCCAAGGCGGCCGCCGACATCGGGGCAGAGCTGTTCGTCGTGGACGACGGCTGGTTCACCGGGCGGGCCGACGACACCGGCGGGCTGGGGGACTGGTACCCGGACCCGGCCGCGTTCCCGGACGGCTTCGGCCAATTCATCGACGCGGTAAAGGCGTTGGGCCTCGACTTCGGGCTGTGGGTCGAGCCCGAGGCGGTCAGCCCCGGCAGCCGGCTGTACGCCGAACACCCCGAGTGGGTCTACCGCGTCGACGGCCGCCCCTCCCGCCTGGTCCGCAACCAGCTCCTCCTCGACCTCGGCCGCACCGACGTCCAGGACTTCGTCATCGGCACCCTCGACCGGCTGCTCGGCGCGTACGACATCGACTACCTGAAGTGGGACATGAACCGGCCGCCCACCGAGCGCGGCCGACCCGGCGCCGGCCCGGTCGACCTGGACGCCGAGCACGTCGCCGGATACCTCCGCGTCCTCGACCACCTGCGCGCCGCCCACCCCCATGTCACCGTCGAGGGCTGCGCGGGCGGCGGCGGACGTGTCGACCACGCCACCATCGCCCGCACCGACGTCGTCTGGCCCAGCGACAACACCGCCCCGCTGGACCGGCTGTCCGTCCAGCACGGCTTCCTGCACGCGCACGCCCCGCACATCATGAGCTCCTGGGTCACCGACGCGCCCGGCGTCTTCGACCCGCGCCCGCGCAGCCTCGCCTTCCGGTTCGTCAACGCCATGTGCGGAGTGCTCGGCGTCGGCGCCGACCTGCGCGCCTGGACGGCGCAGCAGCGGGCCGAGGCCGCCGGATGGATCGCCCGCTACAAGGAGGTGCGGGAGGTGATCCACCACGGCGAGGCCCGGCTCCTCGGCACGCCGCAGGACCCCAGCTGCGGCGTCCAGTACGACCTCGGCGGGCGCACGGTCGTCGCCGCGCTGAGCACCGGCCGCCTCGACGGCGCCCCGCTCCTGCCGGGACGGCCCGACCGGCTGCGGCTGCGGGGACTGGACCCGGCCGCACGCTACCGCGACACCGCCACCGGGACGTCGTACAGCGGAGCCCATCTGCTCCACCACGGGCTGCCCTTCCCGTGGAGCGCCGGGCACGATGCCGACCTGGTCGTGCTGATCCGCGAGTGAGCCCCTTATGTTTCGAGCAAGCCCTTTCTCGTCAAGGAGTCGAAGCCCACGATGCAACAGCGCGTACGACGGCACGGCGACCGCTTCGCCGGCCGCACCGCCGTGGTCACCGGAGCGGCCTCCGGCATCGGAGCCGCCACGGCCGTACGTCTCGCCGAGGAGGGAGCGGCCGTCGTCCTCGCGGACGTCGCCGAGGAGCGGGGCGAGGCCGTGGCGGAGCGGATCGGCAAGGACGGCGGGCGGGCCCGGTTCGTGGCCGCGGACGTCGCCTCCGAGCAGGACTGGGAACTCGTGGTCGCCGCAGCGCACGCCTTCGGGCCCGTGGACGTCCTGGTCGGCAACGCCTTCACCGTCGACGTCACCCCCGCGCACGAACTGCCGCTCCCGTCCTGGCAGCGGCAGCTCGACGTCAACCTCACCGGCACCTTCCTCGGCGTCCGGGCGGCGCTGCCCGATCTGCGCGAGCGGCGGGGCGCGGTCGTGCTGACCTCGTCCGTGCACGCCCGCATCGGCATCCCCGGACACCCCGCCTACGCCGCCTCCAAGGGCGCCCTGCTGTCGCTGTGCGGACAGCTCGCGGTGGAGTACGGGCCCGACGTGCGGGTCAACGCCGTCGTGCCGGGGCCGATCCTGACCGCCGCCTGGGACCGGGTGCCGGCGGAGGACCGTGAACGCAGCGTCGCCGGGACCGCGGCCCGGCGCTTCGGCACCCCCGAGGAGGTGGCCGCGGCCATCGCCTTCCTCGCCGCCGACGAGGCCTCCTACATCACCGGCACGAGCCTGGTCGTGGACGGCGGCTGGAGCGTCCTCAAGGCCTCCGCATGACCGGCCGCGCCCCGCAGCACACGAAGCAGAAAGGCTGTACGACATGAGCCCCTACGCCCGCCGCGGCGTGCACGGTCAGACCGTGGAGGCCCTCGCGCGCCGCATCCTGGGCGGTGACATCCCGGAAGGGGCGACCCTCGACCTGGTCGCGCTCCAGAGCGAGCTGGACGTGAGCCTGACCGCCCTGCGCGAGTCCCTGAAGGTGCTCGCCGCCAAGGGGATGGTCGACGCCCGGCAGAAGCGCGGCACGTTCGTGCGGGCCCGCGCCGACTGGAACCTGCTCGACGCCGACGTGCTGCGCTGGCAGTTCGAGGGCGGCCGTACGACGGACGCCGACCGGGCGCTGCTGCACAACCTCGCCGAGGTGCGCGCCATCATCGAACCGGCCGCCGTCCGCCTCGCCGCCGAACGCCGCACCGACGACGACCTGGCCGCCCTCGAAGGCGCCCTGGTGGCCATGGGCGAGGAGGACGCGGGCCCCGCCCACGCCGTGGAGGCCGACCTCGCCTTCCACCGCGCCCTGCTCGCCGCCACCCACAACGAACTCCTCGAACGCATGGAGATGGTGATCGAGTCCGGGCTCGCCCACCGCGACCGCATCGTCCACTCCTCCCCGCACAGCGAGGACCCGGTCCCGGCCCACCGCGCCGTCCTGGACGCCGTCCGCGACCGGGATCCGCTCGCCGCCGAGGCCGCCATGCGGGCCCTGCTCGACCAGGCCGGCCGCGACCTGGACCGGATGGACCGGATCCGCACCACCGACGACACGGAAGGCGCCCGCGCCCAGTGAAGATCACCCGTATCGAAACCTTCCTGGTCCCGCCGCGCTGGCTGTTCTGCCGCGTCGAGACCGACGACGGCGTGGTCGGCTGGGGCGAACCCGTCGTCGAGGGCCGCGCCGAGGTCGTCCGGGCCGCCGTCGACGTCCTCGCCGAGTACCTCGTCGGCCAGGACCCGCTGCGCATCCAGGACCACTGGCAGGTCCTCACCAAGGGCGGCTTCTACCGCGGCGGCCCGGTCCTCTCCAGCGCCGTCGCGGGCCTCGACCAGGCCCTGTGGGACATCGCCGGCAAGACGTACGGCGCCCCCGTGCACGCCCTGCTCGGCGGGCCCGTGCGCGACCGCGTCCGGGTCTACGCCTGGGTCGGCGGCGACGAACCCGCCCAGCTCGGCGAGCAGATCGCCGAGCAGGTCGAGGCCGGCTTCACCGCCGTGAAGATGAACGCGGCGGGAGCCACCTCGCCGGTCGCCACCGCCGCCGAGACCGCCGCGGTCCTCGCCCGTGTCGCCGCGGCCCGCGAGATCCTCGGCCCGGACCGCGACGTCGCCGTCGACTTCCACGGCCGCCTCACCGCGGCCGCCGCCCGCCGGGTCCTGGCCGAACTCGCCCCGCTGCACCCGCTGTTCGTGGAGGAACCGGTCGTCCCCGAGCAGGGCCACCTGCTGCCGGGCCTGGTCACCTCGACCTCCGTCCCCCTCGCCACCGGCGAACGCCTCTACTCACGCGCCGAGTTCCTCCCCGTCCTCGCCGCGGGCATCGCCGTCGCCCAGCCCGACCTCTCCCACGCCGGCGGCATCTCCGAGGTCCACCGCATCGCCTCGCTCGCCGAGACCTACGGCGCCCAGCTCGCCCCGCACTGCCCGCTCGGCCCGATCGCCCTCGCCGCCAGCCTCCAGATCGCCTTCGCCACCCCGAACTTCCTCATCCAGGAACAGAGCCGGGGCATCCACTACAACAAGGACGCCGACCTGCTCTCCTACGTCGTCGACCCCGAGCCCTTCCGCTTCGTGGACGGCCACGCGCCGCGCGGCGAGGCTCCCGGCCTCGGCGTCGAGGTGGACGAGGCGGCCGTCCGCGCGGCGGACCGCACCGGGCACGCGTGGCGCAACCCGGTGTGGCGGCACGCCGACGGGTCCTTCGCGGAGTGGTGACGGTGGGCTCGGTGGAGATCGTCACCGACCCTGCCCACGGCGGGCGTTGGACCTCGCTGCGGACCGGCGGGCGCGAGTGGCTGTGGCGGCGGGACGGGGTCGGGCGGGAGAGCGTGTCGCCGGGGGACGCCTTCGTCGACGCGGGCGGCCTTGAGGAGTGCGTGCCGACGGTCCGCGGCACGCCCGACCACGGGGACGCGTGGTCCCGGCCCTGGGTGCGGGAGGGCGACGGGCGGGAGAGCGTCCGGTGCGAGCGCTTCTCGCTGACCCGCACCATTCGCTACGGCGCCGAGGTCGACTACGTCCTGACGGCCGACCCGGGTTTCCGCTTCGTCTGGGCCGCGCATGCCCTGCTCGACCTCTCGCAGCGGGCGACCGTCCATCTGCCCGAGGGGGCGGCCACCCGCCTGTACCCGGACAACGGCCCCTGGGTGGAGGGGAGTTGGCCCGCACCCCGCGGGTCACGCCTCGACCGCTTCGGACCGGACGACGGCACCGCGGTCGGAGCCGTCGTCGACGCGGACCGCTGCTGTGTGCACGACGGCTCCCACCGGCTGGCGTTCGCCCTGCAAGCAGACGGACAGCCGCTGTCGATCGCGCTGTGGCGCAACCTCGGCGGCTTCCCCGACACACATCCCTACCGCAGTACGGGCGTCGAGCCCATGCTCGGCCGCGTCTTCGGCCTCGCCGAGGCGGGCCCCGGCGACGCGGCCCGCGTACCGCGGTCCGGCGAGGTCCGCTGGCGGCTCATCGTCACCCAGGACTGCAACTGCCCCTGAAACACCCGGAAGTGGAGCCCCTGTTCTCATGGATCTGCGAGCGGCCCTGACCGCCCACCGTCTCGTCGCCATCGTCCGCGGCGACGACCCCGAAGCCGCGCTGAGCACCGTGCTGACCCTGGCGGCGGAGGGCGTCGAGCTGATCGAGGTCTCGCTCACCGGCAAGGACGCGCTCACCGTCATCGAACGCGCCCGGCAGGCCCTCGGCCCCGAACGGCCCCTCGGCGCCGGCACGGTCCTCACCGCGCAGGACGCGCGGGCGGCGCACCGGGCCGGGGCGGACTTCGCGGTGACGCCCGCCCTCGGCGAAGGCGTGGGCGCGGCACGGGAGTTGGGGATGCCGGTGCTGGCCGGGGTGATGACCCCCACGGAGATCGTCGCCGCTCGGTCCCTGGGGGCCGACGCGCTGAAGATCTTCCCGGCGGCGCAGGCGGGAGGGCCCGGCTATCTCAAGGCGCTGCGCGGTCCCTTCCCGAGAGAGCCGTTCGTGCCGGTGGGAGGCGTGGACGAGGCCGCGGCCCGTGCGTACCTGGCGGCAGGGGCCGTCGCGGTCGGTGTGGGCTCGCCGCTGATCGGCGACGCGGCGGACGGTGGGAGCGTCGCCGCGCTGCGCGAGCGCGCTCGGGCGTTTCTCGCCGTCGTCCGGGAGACGGCGTGAACGACGACTGGCGTCCCGCCGACGGCCCCGTCGTCTGCATCGGGGAGACCATGGCCGCCCTGGCCCCCACCCCGCCCGGCCCCCTCGAAACCGCCACCGACCTGCGCCTCGCCGTGGCCGGCGCCGAGTCGAACGTGGCCATGTACCTCGCCGACCTCGGCCGCCCCGTCTCCTGGCTCTCGGCCCTCGGCGACGACGCCCTCGGCCGACACGTGCTCGCGGCCGTGGCGGCGGCCGGCGTCGACGTCGGCGGCGTACGGACCGATCCCGTACGGCCCACCGGGCTGCTGGTGAAGGACCCGGGCCGCGAGCGCACCCGGGTGCACTACTACCGCTCCGGTTCCGCCGCCTCGGCGCTGGGCCCCGAGCTGCTGGACGACAAGCGGGTGCGGTCGGCCGCGCTCGTGCACCTCAGCGGGATCACCCCGGCGCTCTCCCCGACCTGCCGGGAACTGGTGGAGCGGGCGCTCGCCACGCCGGCGGACGAGCGGCCGTACGCCATCGCCTTCGACGTCAACCACCGTCCCGCGCTGTGGCCGGACGGCACGGCCGCCACCGTGCTGCGCGACCTGGCCGACCGGGCCGACCTCGTTCTCGTCGGGCTCGACGAGGCGCAGGGGCTCTGGGGTGCCGGGCTCCAACCCGCCGATGTGCGGCGGCTGTTGGCGGGTCCGCGGGTGCTGGTCGTCAAGGACGGCGGGCGGGCCGCGCACGCCTTCGTCGGCCGGAGTGTCCGCACCGTGCCCGCCCTGCCCGTCGAGGTCGTGGAGCCCGTCGGGGCGGGCGACGCCTTCGCCGCCGGGTTCCTGGCCGGGCTGCTGCGCGGCGAGAGCATGCCGCGCGCCCTGCGGCTCGGACATGTCACCGCCGCCTCGGCGCTCCGGGTGACGGGCGATCACGGCCCGCTGCCGGACCCCGCAGAGATCGAGCGGCTGCTGGGGCCGGACGGCAGGGCGTGACGCTCAGGCGGGCTGCGGGGTCAGGCGCTTGTGGCCCTTGCGGTCGTAGTAGCGCGTCATCGCGAAGCCGAAGAGGAGGCCCAGGGCCGCGCCGATCGCGATCATCAGCCAGGAGCGGTACAGGCCCGCGTCGCCGCGTGCGTCGAAGTAGAGGATGGCGCGCACGCCGTCGCTGAGCTGGCGCATGGGCTCGAAGTGGGAGAGGAAGCGGTAGAAGCCGGGGACCGCCTGGAGGGGGACCGTGGCGCCGGAGGACGGCAGGCCCAGGACGATGAACACGAACATGGAGACCAGCTGGCCGATCCCGCCGAAGGCCGCGTTGATGGCCTGCACGCCCAGACCGACGGCGAGGGCCGCGCAGTAGGAGTAGATCCACAGCAGCGGGATGTGAGTGGCGTCCATGCCCAGGAAGGTGATGGTGGCCAGCATGATCAGGGAGACGCTGACGAGCGTGATGCCCGCGGTCATGGCCATCTTCAGCAGCAGGGTCTGGGTGCGGGTGATCGGCACGGTGGGCCGGCGGGTGTGCCAGGGGCCGATCTCGTTGTCGGCGTAACCGAGTGCGGTGTCGACGC
The DNA here is from genome assembly GCF_022698165.1 of Streptomyces cylindrosporus. Lineage (GTDB taxonomy): Bacteria > Actinomycetota > Actinomycetes > Streptomycetales > Streptomycetaceae > Streptomyces > Streptomyces cylindrosporus. The sequence continues at coordinate 92,024 of NZ_JALDAY010000019.1, read as the reverse complement.
CGTTGCTGATGACGTTCCCGCCCATGAAGCCGGCCAGCACGAGCAGCAGTGTGTAGTAGAAGGCGCTCAGGCCGAGGCCGCTGTGGCTGCCGAGCGGGTGGCCCACCTGGGTGACGACGTTCACCGGATCGGCGAGCAGCAGCTTGGTGGTGGAGTTGGCCTTTGCTCCCGCGGCGGCGGTCAGCTGCTTGCCGATGGTCTGCGAGGCCTGGTGCGCCGCTGCCGTGGTGATCTGGCCGGCGAGGGAGGAACCGAGGCTGCCCTTGCCGGGGTTGGTGAGCACGGTCATCGTCGGCCGGGCGGTGGCGTCGGCCGTGGTGAGCGCGGTGAGGGACGCGGTGAAGTCGGGCGGGATGACCAAGGCGCCGTAGACCTTGCCGGAGTCGAGCTGGTCCTGGGCCTCGGCCCGGGTGAGGGTGCGCCACCGGGCCTTGTCGTTCGACTTGTCCGAGGTGATGGCCGCGGCGATCTGCGTGCCCGCGTTCTGCTGCTGCCCCGCGGGCGGCTTGCCGGTGTCGGCGTTGACCAGGGCGATGGGCAGATGGTGCAGGGCGCCCTGCGGGTTGACGATGCCGCCCATGTAGAGCAGGGCCAGCAACAGGGCGAGGAGTCCGGTCAGGACGGTGGGCATCAGCCACAGCTTGGGGCGGCCCAACAGGGTGACGGCACGGGCCTCGGGGCTGGCGTCGGCCATGGTTCTCCGTAGGTTGGGGGGGACGGGAGTTCTACCGCACGGCTCCACTGCGCACCCAGAGCCTACGGACGACAAGGGGCAGATGAGTGCAACCCGTCCGGGACCGGCCTGAACCGGTCCGGGTTCCGTCGGTCCTCAGGGAACCCACAGGACGCGCACGCACTCATATCGGTTGACGCACTGGGCGACCCACCCGAGGAGTGTTTGTTGGACGGCAACGAGTCAGTCGGCATCGACACCACCGGCGGCGCGGGACCGGCCGCGGAAACCGGAGCGCCGGGGTCCGGGGTGTCGGGATCCGGAGCCCTGGGGTCCGGGGTGTCGCGGCGCCGTTTCATGGTCTACTCCCTGGCCGCCGCCACCCTCACGGTCGCCGCGCCGCTCGGCTGCGACAGCGACACGGCCGAGGGCACCGAGCCCGCCCGTGCCGCCGCCGACGTACTGGTGACCGGCACCGACGACGAGATGCTCGTCCTGGAGGTCACCGAGGCCAACCGGATCGTCGTCCGGCTGCCGCGGGTCGAACTGGGCCAGGGCATCACGACCGCCGTCGCCATGATGATCGCCGAGGAACTGGACGCCCGCCTCGCCGACGTCGACATCCCCCTCGCGGACGCCCGTACCAAGGGCAACCAGTCCACCGGCGGCTCCAACTCGGTCAGCTCCCTGTACGGCCCGGCCCGGCAGCTCGCCGCCACCGCCCGGGCCCGGCTGGTGACCGCGGCCGCCCGGCGCTGGCACGTGCCCGCATGGAGCCTACGCACCAGCGAGACGACGGTGATCGCGCCCGACGGCCGCACGGCCACCTACGGCTCGCTCACCAGGAGCGCCGCCGGGATCCGCCGTACCTCCGTGTCCGCCAAGCCGAAACCGGCCGCCAGGCACAAGGTGATCGGCAGGCCGACCGGGCGGATCGACGCCCGCGACATCGTCACCGGAAAGGCCCGGTACGCCGGGGACCTCGACGTGGCCGGCGCCGGGCCGACCGTGGTGGCACGGCCGCCGACGCTCGGCGGGAAGCTCGTCTCGGTCGACGACCGGGCGGCCCGCGCGATGGACGGGGTGCGCGCCGTCGTGAAGGTGCCCGGCGGGGTCGCCGTGGTCGCCGACACCTTCCACCACGCCTTCCAGGCCCGGGACGCGCTGAAGGTCAAGTGGGCGCCAGGGCCGCTGGCCGCCCTCTCCGACGCCGCCATCCGCTCCCGGCTGCGGGCCGCGGTCCCGCGCCCGGGCCCCGCTCCGCACGGATCGAAGCAGGTGGAGGGCGAGTTCGAGTTCGCCTTCGTCAGCCATGCCCCGATGGAGGTGCTCACCGCGGTCGCGGACGTGCGTGCCGACCGGGCCGAGCTCTGGTTCTCCTCGCAGACCCCGATGGACGCCCGGGACGGCATCGCCTCGGCGGTGGGACTGCGGGCGTCCCAGGTCAAGGTCCATGTGATGCGCGGCGGCGGCTCGTTCGGGCGCCGGCTCAACTTCGACGCGGCGATCGAGGCGGCCCTCATCTCCAAGGCGGCGAAACAGCCGGTCAAGCTGATGTGGAGCCGCAACGACGACATGCGGCACGGCAGGATGCGCCCCGCCAGCCATCACCGCATCCGCGCCAGTCACGCGGACGGCCGCGTGGTTGCCTTCACGCATGCGACGGCCTCGGTGAACGAGTCGTACGGGAAGCAGGGCGCCGCGAACCAGGCGGTCTATGTACGACCGGCCCGCGCGGCCTCCGCCCGGCCCCTCGCCGCGCCGCTGCCGAGCGACTCAGGCCTCTACAACTTCGGCCGGCTGTCCGGCGATTCGGGCGGCGTCGACCTGGCGATGCCGCTCGGCGCCTGGCGGTCGGTGGACTCCGGGACCGTGCGGACCGCCGAGGAGATCATGGTCGACGAGATCGCCGGGGCCCTGGGCGTCGATCCGGTCGCCTTCCGCCGTACGACCCTGCGGAGCAAGGCGGTCAGGGCCGTGCTCGACAAGGTCGCCGCGGCCGGGAGCTGGGGCGCGCCGCTGCCCGCGGGACACGGGCAGGGTGTCGCCGTGCACGAGGAGTACGGGTCCTGCGTGGCCTGTCTGGTCGAGATCGACGGGTCCGATCCGAAGAAGCCGCGGGTGACCAAGGTGGTGATGGCGGCCGACGTCGGCACGGTCGTCAACCCGCGCGGCCTGGAGGCCCAGCTGATGGGCGCGGCGACCGACGGGATCTCCACGGTGCTGACGGCCGGGCTGCACATCGACCGGGGTGCCGTGCGCGAGGGCAGCTACAAGGACTTCCAGTGGGCCCGGCAGCGCAACGCACCGCTGCACTTCGAGGCGCACATCATGCCGTCCAAGGGTGACCCCGGCGGGGCCGGCGAACTCGGTGTCCCCGCCGCGTCCGGAGCGGTCGCCAACGCCTACGCCCGCGCCACCGGCCTCAAGCCGCGCCGCTTCCCGCTGAACTTCTGACCGACCTCCCAGAAGGACTCCATGCCCAGCTACTCCTTCACCCTCAACGGCAAGAGCGTCACCGTCGAGGCCCCGGCCGACATGCCGCTGCTGTGGGTGCTGCGCGATCTGCTGCACGTCACCGGCCCCAAGTACGGCTGCGGGGTCGGCGTCTGCCGTGCCTGCACCAGCCATCTCGACGGGGCGGAGATCCAGCCCTGCGTCGTGAAGGTCAAGGACTGCGCGGACCGCGAGGTCACCACCATCGAGGGGCTCGCCGACGGCGACGGACTGCACCCCGTCCAGCAGGCCTGGATCGACTGCGACGTCTCCCAGTGCGGCTTCTGCCAGCCGGGGCAGATCATGGCCGCCGCTGCCCTGCTCAAGAAGACCCCGCACCCCACCGACGACGACATCGACGCCATCGAGAACGTCTGCCGCTGCGGCACGTACGCCCGGATCAGGGAGGCGATCAACAGAGCGGCCAAGGAAATCACCCCTTGAGTGGCCCGGCTCACATGGCCAGACCGGCACGTCACCGACACCATGGTGGACGTCCGTCGGCAGGCTGAAGGGAGCGGCGATGTTCCGCAAGGTGCTGGTCGCCAACCGTGGTGAGATCGCGATCAGGGCGTTTCGCGCCGGCTATGAGCTGGGCGCGAGGACAGTCGCCGTCTTCCCGCACGAGGACCGCAACTCGCTGCACCGGCTCAAAGCGGACGAGGCGTACGAGATCGGCCAGCCCGGCCATCCGGTGCGGGCCTACCTCTCCGTCGAGGAGATCGTCCGTGCCGCCCGCCAGGCCGGCGCCGACGCCGTCTACCCGGGCTACGGCTTCCTGTCGGAGAACCCCGAGCTGGCCAAGGCCTGCGAGGAAGCCGGCATCACCTTCGTCGGGCCGAGCGCCCACACCCTGGAGCTGACCGGCAACAAGGCCCGCGCCGTGGCCGCCGCCCGCGCGGCCGGCGTGCCGGTGCTGGGCTCCTCCGCGCCCTCCAACGACGTCGACGAACTCGTCGCCGCCGCCGAGGAGATCGGCTTCCCGGTGTTCGTGAAGGCGGTCGCGGGCGGCGGCGGGCGCGGTATGCGCCGCGTCGAGGACCGGGCGCAGCTCCGCGAGTCGATCGAGGCCGCGTCCCGCGAGGCGGCCTCCGCGTTCGGCGACCCGACCGTTTTCCTGGAGAAGGCCGTCGTCGACCCGCGCCACATCGAGGTGCAGATCCTCGCCGACGGCGACGGCAACGTCATCCACCTCTTCGAGCGCGACTGTTCCCTCCAGCGCCGCCACCAGAAGGTCATCGAGCTGGCCCCCGCGCCCAATCTCGCCCCGGAGCTGCGGGACCGCATCTGCGCCGACGCCGTCCGCTTCGCCCGCGAGATCGGCTACCGCAACGCCGGCACCGTCGAGTTCCTCCTCGACCGGGACGGCAACCACGTCTTCATCGAGATGAACCCGCGCATCCAGGTCGAGCACACCGTCACCGAGGAAGTAACCGACGTCGACCTCGTCCAGGCCCAGCTGCGCATCGCCTCCGGCGAGACCCTCGCCGACCTCGGGCTCTCGCAGGAGACGGTGCAGCTGCACGGCGCGGCCCTCCAGTGCCGTATCACCACCGAGGACCCCGCCAACGGCTTCCGCCCCGACACCGGCCGCATCAGCGCCTATCGCTCGCCCGGCGGCTCCGGCATCCGGCTCGACGGCGGAACCACCCACGCCGGTACGGAGATCAGCGCGCACTTCGACTCGATGCTGGTCAAACTCACCTGCCGGGGCCGGGACTTCGCGACCGCGGTCAAGCGGGCCCGGCGTGCCGTCGCCGAGTTCCGGATCCGCGGTGTGGCCACCAACATCCCCTTCCTGCAAGCGGTGTTGGACGACCCGGACTTCCAGGCGGGCCGTGTCACCACCTCGTTCATCGAGGAGCGCCCGCACCTGCTGACGGCCCGCTCCTCGGCCGACCGCGGCACCAAGCTGCTCACCTACCTCGCCGACGTGACGGTGAACAAGCCGCACGGCGAGCGCCCGCACCTGATCGAGTCGACCACCAAGCTGCCCCCGCTGCCGGCCGGCGAGCCGCCCGCCGGTTCCCGCCAGCGGCTCGTCGAGCTCGGCCCCGAGGGCTTCGCCCGCGCGCTGCGCGAGTCGCCCACCCTCGGCATCACGGACACCACCTTCCGCGACGCCCACCAGTCCCTGCTCGCCACCCGGGTCCGTACGAAGGACCTCCTCGCGGTCGCGCCCGTCGTCGCCCGCACCCTGCCCGAGCTGCTCTCCCTGGAGTGCTGGGGCGGCGCGACGTACGACGTGGCGCTCCGCTTCCTCGCCGAGGACCCCTGGGAGCGGCTGGCCGCCCTGCGCGAGGCCGTCCCCAACATCTGTCTCCAGATGCTGCTGCGCGGCCGCAACACCGTCGGCTACACCCCGTACCCGACCGAGGTGACCGACGCCTTCGTGCAGGAGGCCGCCGCCACCGGCATCGACATCTTCCGCATCTTCGACGCCCTCAACGACGTCGGCCAGATGCGCCCCGCCATCGACGCCGTACGCGAGACGGGCACCGCGATCGCCGAGGTCGCCCTCTGCTACACCTCGGACCTGTCCGACCCGAACGAGCGCCTGTACACCCTCGACTACTACCTGCGGCTGGCCGAGCAGATCGTCGAGGCGGGCGCGCACGTCCTGGCCGTCAAGGACATGGCGGGCCTGCTGCGGGCGCCCGCCGCCGCCAAGCTCGTGTCCGCGCTGCGCCGCGAGTTCGACCTGCCGGTGCACCTGCACACGCACGACACGGCGGGCGGCCAGCTCGCCACCTACCTCGCCGCGATCCAGGCGGGCGCGGACGCGGTGGACGGCGCGGTGGCCTCCATGGCCGGTACGACGTCCCAGCCGTCCCTGTCCGCCATCGTCGCGGCGACCGACCACTCGGAGCGGCCGACCGGCCTCGACCTTCAGGCGGTCGGCGACCTGGAGCCGTACTGGGAGAGCGTCCGCCGCATCTACGCCCCCTTCGAGGCGGGCCTCGCCTCCCCGACCGGGCGCGTCTACCACCACGAGATCCCCGGCGGCCAGCTCTCCAACCTGCGCAGCCAGGCCGTCGCGCTCGGCCTCGGCGACCGCTTCGAGGAGATCGAGGACCTGTACGCCGCCGCCGACCGGATGCTGGGCCGGCTGGTCAAGGTCACCCCGTCCTCCAAGGTGGTCGGCGACCTCGCCCTGCACCTGGTGGGCGCGGGCGTGGCACCGGAGGACTTCGAGGCGGCCCCGAACCGGTACGACATCCCCGACTCCGTCATCGGCTTCCTCCGCGGCGAGCTGGGCACCCCGCCCGGCGGCTGGCCGGAGCCCTTCCGCAGCAAGGCACTGGAGGGCCGCGCCGAACCCCGCCCCGTGCAGGAGCTGACCCCGGAGGACCGCGCGGGCCTGGCGAAGGAGCCCCGCGCGACCCTCAACCGCCTGCTGTTCCCCGGCCCGACACGCGAGTTCGAGACGCACCGCCAGGCCTACGGCGACACCAGCGTCCTCGACAGCAAGGACTTCTTCTACGGGCTGCGCCCGGGGAAGGAGTACGCGATCGACCTGGAGCCCGGCGTCCGGCTGCTGATCGGCCTGGAGGCCGTCGGCGAGGCCGACGAGCGCGGTATGCGCACGGTGATGTCCACCCTGAACGGCCAGCTCCGGCCGATCCAGGTCCGCGACACGGCCGCCGCCTCGGACATCCCGGCGACGGAGAAGGCCGACCGGTCCAACCCGGGCCATGTCGCGGCGCCGTTCGCCGGAGTGGTGACGCTCGCGGTCGCCGAGGGCGACGAGGTGGACACCGGGGCGACCGTGGCGACCATCGAGGCGATGAAGATGGAGGCCGCGATCACCGCGCCCAAGGCGGGCCGCGTCGGCCGGCTGGCCATCAACCGCATCCAGCAGGTGGAGGGCGGCGACCTGCTCGTCGAGATCGGCTGAGCGGTCGTAGCAGGTCATGGGGAACGGGGCAGCGAGGAGTACGGGGGTTGACGGACCGGCTCGGCGGTCAGGCCGTCAGTCGCAGTAGCGTCTCCTCGAACGGAATCGCGTCCTCGGGCGGCCGGTTGTACGGCAGCCTGGCCAACAGGGCGGCCATGCCACAGGTGTTGGTGACGCCGGAGAAGACCAGGCCCGCGCCGACCAGCCCCGACAGCCAGTGGGCCGGCGCCCAGGCCAGGCCCGCCACGAAGCCGGCGACGACCAACGCCCCGGCGGCGAGCCGGACTTGGCGGTCCATGGGCCAGGGGGTACGCCCGCCGGTGGACCGCTCGACCGGGTGCCCGGCCGCCGTCCAGGCGCCGGTGCCGCCCTCCAGGGTCGTCGCCGCTGTGCCGAGCGCCGCGAGCTGGTCGCAGCCCTTGGCGGAGCGTGCCCCGGAGGCGCAGACGATCAGCAGACTGCCGCGCGCGGCGACCGCCGCGAGGGCGTCCGCGGCCTCGGCGAGACGGTCCAGCGGGATGTTGTGGGCGCCGGGGAGATGGCCGCCGGCGTACTCGCCGGGAGTGCGCACGTCGACCACGGTGAACTCGTCGTACCGGGCGGCGGCCTGCCCGGGGGAGAGGGAGGCGGGGGAGAGGGGGGTGGGCACGGAAGAGAACCTTTCTCTGGGGTGTTCCCCGAGCGGGTAGGATACCCGTGGGGGTATATACGAGGAGGAAGCGTGCAACTCGACATGTCGGCCGAGGAGCTCAAGTCGGCGCTCAACCGGCTGCGGCGGGCCCAGGGCCAGCTCGCGGGTGTCATCCGGATGATCGAGGAGGGCCGTGACTGCGAGGACGTGATCACTCAGCTCGCGGCAGTGTCCCGGGCCCTGGACCGGGCCGGGTTCTCGATCATCGCGACCGGCCTGGAGCAGTGCATGACCAGCGAGGACCCGGAGGTGCGGGACTCCGCGCAGATGCGGGCCCGCCTGGAGAAGCTCTTCCTGTCGCTGGCCTGAGCACCGAGGGCGCCCGGTTCACAGCGCTACCGACACGGCCATCGCCAGCGCGACGGCCAGCAGCACGCAGCCGAACACGCGCTGCAACACGGCCGCCGAGACCTTCGCGGCCAGCCGCCGTCCGTCCCACGCCCCCAGGACGGCGGTGGCGAGGAACGGCATGACCGGCGCCCAGTCCAGCTGTACGGCGGTGTGGGCGCGGGCCGCGAGCGCGACGAGCGCGTTGGCCACGATGACCAGCAGGCTCGTGCCCACCGCCGCGCCCATCGGCACGGCCAGCACCGTCACCAGCGCCGGTACGGCGAGAAAGCCACCGCCGACCCCGAGGAACCCGGTGACCGCGCCCAGCCCGGCGCCCGCACCGACGGCCCGGACCCCCGACACCCGCCCGCCGCGGTACGGCGCACGGCGGCGCAGCATGTTCCCGGCGGCCGTCACCGCGAGCGCCGCGAAGGCCAGGGTCAGCACCGTCCCGGGGATGTGCGCGGAGAGCGCACCGGCCACGGCCGCCGGTACCAGCCCGGCCGCCGCGAACAGCAGCCCGGCCCGCCAGCGCACCGCACCCGTCCGGGCATGCGCCACCAGTGCGGTGAGCGAAGTGACGATCACTATGACCAGGCTCGCGGTGGTGGCCTCGGCCGCGCTGAAGCCCAGCAGGTACACGAGCGCCGGGACGGTCAGGATGCTGCCACCGGCCCCGAGGGCCCCCAGCGCCACCCCGACCAGGGCGCCCGCGAGGAGGGCCAGGACGAACACGGTCATATGACGGCCCCGTCGGCCCCGTCCGCGTCCTGGACGGGAAGTCCTTCGGCAACCCAGCCCCGCATCCCGCCGACCACGTCCACGGCGGCGATCCCCCGCGTCGCCGGCAACTCGGCCGCCTGCCGCGAGCGGTTGCCGGAACGGCAGATGAGGACGAGACGGGGAGCGGCCGGACCATGATCCCGGGGGAGGCCGGGGACGGCCGCCGTACTGTCCGCCAGCCGGGACAGCGGCACGTGCAGTGCGCCGGGCGCGTGACCCGCCCGGAACTCGTCCGCCTCTCGGACGTCGATCAGTACGGCCGTGCCGTCCCGGAGCAGGCGGTGGGCCCGGGTCACGGTGATGCGGTCGGGGCCGCGTCGGGAGAAGTGCATGGGGGGTCTTCCTCGGGTCCGCGCCGGCCGCCCTGACCGTCGTAGGGTCCGAACCGGCGCTGTGGCGCGGTCAGTGGGCGTGGGCGGGGGAGACGAGGGCGAGGCCGGCCTCGGCCGCGGCGGCGTAGCCGTCGTCGACGGCGACCACCTCGCGCCCGGCGGCATCGAGCACCGACGCGGCGATGGCCGCCCGCATCCCGCCCGCGCAGTGCACCCACACCGGGCCCGGCGGCACCTCGTCCAGCCGCCGGTGGATCTGGTGCACCGGAATGTGCACACTGCCCTCGATACAGCCGTCCGCACGCTCACTGTCCCGGCGCACATCGACCACGACCGGGCCCTGCCCCCGGCGCCGGGCCTCGGCCAGATCGGCGAAGACGGCACGCCGCAGAGCCACGGGACGAGCGTCACCGGCGACCCACTCCTCCGGCGACCCCACGGCCGCCGCGGCCGGCCGGTCGATGCCCACCCGCGCCAACTCCCGCTGAGCCCGCGCGACTTGCCCGGCGCTCTCCGCGAGCAGCGTCACCGGCCTGCCCCACGGGATCATCCAGGCGAGGTAGGTCGCGAGCTGCCCGTCGAGCTCGAAGTTGAACGCACCGGCCAGATGCCCGTCCGCGAAGGCCACCCGGCCGCGCAGGTCCACCACCCACTCACCGGCCGCGAGCCGCCGCGCGAGTTCGCCGGCGTCCGCGCGCCGCGGCGGGGTCAGGTCCACCGGCGCCGGACCGGCCGAGTTGGCCGGCCCCATGTGCGCGTAGTAGGCGGGCACGTCGTCGAGCCCGGCCAGCAGCTCCTTGACGAACGTGTCGACGTCCTGCAACAGCACCGGGTTCGAGGTCTTCTCGTCGCCCATCGTGCTCTGCGCGCCGCCCGCCCGGGCCGAGGAGCAGAAGCTGCCGAAGCCGTGCGTCGGCAGCACGGTCACCTCGTCGTCCAGCTCCGCCGCGAGCCGGTGCGCGGAGGCGTGCTGGGCGCGGGCCAGCCGCTCGGTCAGCCGCGGCTCGACGAGGTCGGGCCGCCCCACGCCGCCGATCAGCAGGGAACCACCCGTGAACGCGGCCACCGCCCGCCCCGCCTCCTCCAGCACGTACGAGGTGTGGTGCGGGGTGTGCCCTGGCGTTGCCACCGCCCGCAGCGCCAGTTCTTCCTCGACCGGCTCCACGTCCCCGTCGGCCACCGCGACCCGCGCGTACGCCACCTCGGCGCCGGCCGGCACCAGGTAGCGCGCCCCGGTCAGCCGGGCCAGCTCCAGGCCGCCGGTGACGTAGTCGTTGTGCACATGCGTCTCGGCGACGGCCACGATCCGCACCCCGCGCCGGGCCGCCGCGGCGAGCACCCGGTCGACGTCCCGCGGCGGATCCACCACCACGGCACTCCGGTCACCGCCCGCCAGGTAGCTGCGATTGCCCAGCCCCTGGGTCTCCAGCACCTCGACAAAGAACACGGCTGATCTCCTTCGGAAAATTACCCCCGGGGGTGTCTGCTCCTTCACGGTAACAGATACCCAGGGGGGTATTTTCGGGAGTGTGATTCAACCGTTCAGGGCTCAGGGAGGCCCGGCTTGGTGGTCAGGCGATCGGATACCGGTGGACCGGCGGCAGGCCGCTCAGCACGCCGGGGTGCACGACATCGACGACATGGGCGCTCGGAGTGAAGAGCGGCTGGGCGAGAAGCGGCAGGTCGGCGACCTCGTGCCACTCCCAGCGGCGAACCAGATGCGGCTCGGCGACAACCGGCTCCCCGCTGTACGAGGTGACGTGGACGGCGGCGGTGAGCCGCGGCATGCCCCGCACGGAATCCAGGAGCAGAGCCAGCAGCCGCGCCTCGCCGCGGCCGGCTTTCAGCCCCGTCTCCTCCTCCAGTTCGCGCACGGCCGCGTCGACGAAGTCCTCGCCCGCGTCGTTCTTGCCGCCCGGCAGCTCCCAGACCCCGTGCGCCGACCAGCCCAGCAGGATCCGCCCGGCCGGATCGGAGACGACGACGCCCGCACCGGTCAGCGCGTGCGGCGAGGGCCGGCCCTTGCCGGCGCACTCGACCCCGGCCGGGACGGGCTCGCGCAGGATGACGAAGGCGAGCCCGTCGGCGTCGTACCGCTCGACCTCCGCCCATCCCGCGCACAGCACAGCCAGCTCGGTCTCGTCGAGGGCGATGTCCCGCTTGCCCTCCGGCACGCCCTCGGCGACGGGGGTGATGACACACAGGGCGCCGCCGGGCCGCAGCCGCTCGCGCAGCCGGTTCAGCACCCGGGTACGGTCGCGGACGAAGGCCCAGGCCAGCCGGACCGTGACCAAGTCGTAGGCAGGATGGGGCAGTTCGGCGAGATCGTCCCGCTCGATGTCGAACAGCGTGTACGTCACGGACGGGTCCGGCTCCGCGTGCGCGAGGGCTGCCGGCGCGAAGTCGACGGCGTCCACGCGGTAGCCGCTCGCTGCGAGATGGCGAGCGAGCTCGCCCAGCCCACAGCCGACGTCAAGGGCGACTCCGCCGTCGGGCGCCGGGAGGTGCGCGGCGAGCAGCCCCCGCTCGCTGTCCCGGAGCCCGCTGAAGCTCCTGTCGCTCGCGTAGTGCGCGTCCCACTCGTCCCGCCCGGTGTATCCCATTCGAAGGGCATACCCCGTCACGTGGTCGGACCCTCGCCGGATCAGCGGGCCGAGGCGCCACGGGAACGTGGCGCGAATCCTTGACACCCCTCGTGTGACTGCGTAGACATGTGACTGCGCAGACATGACAGCGCAGTCACAAGTGAGCCGGGCACCCCGGGAGGCCGGAGATGACGCGAGCCGGAGTGCAGGGTGGTGGCGCGGTCGCGCCGCGCGCCGTGGACGTGGCCCGGCTGGCCGGCGTCTCGCAGAAGACCGTCTCCCGGGTCTTCAATGGCGAGCGGTACGTGTCGGAGGACGTCCGCCGGCGCGTGCTCGGGGCCGCCGAGGAACTCGGCTACCGCCTGAACAGCGCGGCCCGCGCCCTCGCCTCCGGACGCACCCGCGCCATCGGCGTCGTCACCCTCGGCACCGCCCTGTACGGACCCGCCTCGCTGCTCGTCGGCATCGAGCGGGCCACCCGGGACGCGGGCTACGCGCTGCGCGTGGTCAACACCCTGGAGGGCGAACCCGCAGGCATCGCGGGGGCCGTCGAGTCGCTCCTCGACCAGGGCGTCGACGGCATCGTGGTCTCCGAACCGATCGACGAGGGCCCGGTCGCGCTCGGCGTGGACGTGCCGGTCCTGGTCCTCGGCGCGCCCGCGGAGTTCGGTGCCTCCCGGGTGGTGGCCGCCGGTGTCGCCGCCGAGGCGCAGGCCCGGGCCGCCACCGAACACCTGCTGGAGCTGGGGCATGTGACGGTCCATCATCTCGCCGGTCCGCAACGGTGGTTCGCGGCCCGGGACCGGCTGACCGGCTGGCGTGCGGCACTGGCGGACCGCGACCGGAGGCAGCCGCCCGTCATCGAGGGCGACTGGTCCGCGGCGTCCGGTTACGCGGCGGGCCGGGAACTCGCCGCCGACGGCGAGGCCACCGCGGTGTTCGCCGCCAACGACGACATGGCCATCGGCCTGATCCGCGCGCTGACGGACGCCGGGCTGCGGGTGCCGGAGGACGTGAGTGTCGTCGGCTTCGACGACATCCCCGTCGCCGCCTATGTCACGCCCCCGCTGACCACGGTGCGCCAGCAGTTCGACGCGATGGCGCGGGAGGGCCTGCGGCTGCTCGTGCAGGCCATCGAGAAGCCGGACGCGGAACCGGTGCCGGCCGGCGACCCACCGGTCGACCTCGTCGTACGCGCCTCCACGGCCCCGCCGCCGGCCCGCTAGCCACGCCCCTCTCCGACACCTGACCCGCTGTTCGCCGAGGCCGAGCAACTCCCCTTATGCCACCGGAGGTTGGTTCATGGCCGTCCTGCCCGACCGCGTCCTGTTCGGCGCCGCGTACTACTACGAGTACACCCCCGAGTACGACCCCCGGCTGCGGCCCGACGAACGGCTGAAGACCGACCTCGACCTGATGGCCGAGGCGAACTTCACCGTGATCCGGGTGGGCGAGTCGGTCTGGTCGACCTGGGAACCCGGCAACGGCCGCTTCGACCTGGACTGGCTCCGGCCCGTCCTCGACGGCGCCCACGAGCGCGGCATCTCCGTCGTCCTCGGCACACCGACGTACGCCGTACCGCCGTGGCTGGCCCGCCAGTACCCGGAGATCACCGCCGAGCACGCCACCGGCCGGCGCCTAGGCTGGGGCGCCCGCCAGGAGGTGGACTTCACCCACCCCGCCTTCCGCTTCCACGCCGAACGCATCATCCGCAAGATCGCCGCCCGGTACGCCGGCCACCCCGCGGTCATCGGCTGGCAGGTCGACAACGAACCCGGCCTGCACCTCCTCCACAACCACGGCGTCTTCCAGCGCTTCGTCGAGCACCTGCGCGCCAAGTACGGCGACGTCGACACCCTCAACCGCGAATGGGGCCTGGTCTACTGGTCCCACCGGCTCTCCGACTGGTCCGACCTGTGGACCCCGGACGGCAACGCCCAGCCCCAGTACGACGCCGCCTGGCGGGAGTTCCAGGCCCGCCAGGTCACCGACTTCATCGGCTGGCAGGCCGACCTCGTCCGCGAGTACGCCCGCCCCGAGCAGTTCGTCACCACCTGTATCTCCTACACCCGCCAAGGAGTTCAGGACGACGAACTCTCCGCCCGCCTCGACATCGCCGCCGGCAACCCGTACTACGACATGCAGGACAGTCTCCTGCTCCCGGACCCCACGCCCGACGACCACCGGCAGACCTGGAAGACCACCGGCCTGTGGTCGATGTTCCGGACCGCCGACTGGATGTTCTCCTCACGCCAGGAGCCGTTCCTGGTCACGGAGACCAACGCGGGCGCCATCGGCTTCGCCTGGGACAACAGGCCCGCCTACGACGGCCAGTGGCGCCAGGCGGCCTGGGCCCACGTGGCGCGCGGTGCGCGGATGATCGAGTACTGGCAGTGGCAGACCCTGCGCTTCGGCGCCGAGACCTACTGGGGCGGAGTCCTCCCGCACAGCGGCCGCCCGGGCCGCGTCCACGCCGAACTCTCCCGTCTGGGCGCCGAGTTCGACAAGGCGGGCTCCCTCGTCGCCGGGCTCGAACCCGACGCCGACATCACGATGGTCCACTCGACGCCCAGCAAGTGGCTGATGGAGAAGCACCCGCCGCTCGCGACCGCCGACGGCGAACCCGATCCCGCCGCCTACGACCGCATCTTCGACCCCTTCTACCGAGGCGCCTTCGAGTCCGGCCGCCAGGTGCGGATCGTGCACGCCCGCCAACTGCACGACCCGCTCGGCGAACGCCCGGGCACGACACCGGCCGAGGCCGCCCGCCGCCACCCCGTCCTCGTCGTCCCCGCGCTCTACATCGCCGCCGACTCCACCCTCGACTGGCTCGCCGCCTACGCCCACGCCGGCGGCCACCTGGTCATCGGACCGCGCACCGGCTACGCCGACCCCGAGGCCCGGGCCCGTCTCGAACCGGCGCCCGGCCGCCTCACCGAGGCCGCCGGAGTGTCGTACGACGAATTCAGCAATCTCGCCGGCGGCATCCCGGTCCACGCCGTGCCCGGCAGCACCCTGCGCCTCCCGCGGGAAGCCACGGCGACCCAGTGGGCCGACGGCCTGACCGTCGCCGACGCCGAGGTGCTCGCCGCCTACCGGCACCCGCACTTCGGCCGCTGGCCGGCCGTCACCACCCGCCGCCACGGGGAGGGCCGCGTCACCTGTGTCGGCACGGTCCCGGACCGGGCCCTCGCCCGCGGACTGACGGAATGGCTCGTGCCCTCGCCGCGGCACGGCTGGCACGACCTCCCGGACACGGTCACCGCCACCACCGGCACCTCGCCCGACGGGCGCCGCGTCCACGTCGTCCACAACTGGAGCTGGGCACCGGCCGGCGTCACCGCGCCCGTGGAACTGACCGACGTCCTGGACGACAGCGCGGTCCGCGCGGGCGCGGAACTGGAGCTCGGCGCCTGGGACGTGCGGGTGCTCGTCGCCTCCTGAACACGGGGGCGGCCGTCACAGGGTGATCAGCATCCGTTCGGCGGCCACACGCAACCCCAGCCCAGCGAGCCGCTCGTGCGCCGGATCGGCGGGGTCGGTCAGCGGGTTGGTGTTGTTGAGGTGGGTGTAGTAGCGGTGCTCCGCCGCCGCCCGGTGCAGGCGGCGGGCGGTGCCCTGCGGGCCCTCGACGGGCAGATGGCCCATGCCGGAGGCCGTGCGCTCGGAGATGCCGGTGCGGCGCGGTTCGTCCTCGTCGAGGAAGGTCCCGTCGAGGAGCAGGCAGTCGGCGCGGGCTGTCTCCTTGTCGAAGGCGTCGCTCCAGGTGGCGAGGGCGGGCGCGTACAGCGCGGTGCCTCCGGTGCTCGGATCGTGCACGCGCAGCGCCACGCTCCACGCGGGGTGGGCCGGTTCGTCGGCGGCATAGCGAGGGCGCTTGGCCGACAGGGGTACCGCTTCGACCCGGAGGCCGGCGATGTCGGCGGGCGGGGCCTGACCGGTCGACGGCAGGTCGTGCCAGGCCAGTCGGGTGTAGGGATCCAGTACGTCCGCGAGGTGCAGCCGGGTGAGCAGCGCCCGGCGTACCGGTTCCGTCGCCCAGACCTCGATGCGGGACGCCTCCCGCAGCCGGAACAGGCCGAGGACGTGGTCGAGTTCGGCGTCGGTGAGGACGACACGCACCACGGGCGTACGGTCCTGGCCGGCCTCGGGGCGCAGACCCGGGTGGCTTTCCAGCTGCTCGGCGATGTCCGGCGTGGCGTTGGCGAGGAACCAGGAAGAGGCCGGATCCGGCCCGTGAAAGGCCAGCCCGTCGTGCAGCCTGCGCCGGGCCGGGTCGCGCCGTGCTCCCGCGCATCCGGGACACGCACAGTTCCACTGGGGAAGGCCACCACCGGCGGCCGTACCGAGGATCCGCAGCTGCACGGTCGAACTCCGTTCCCTGTGACGCGTGGTGGGATCAGCCTGCCAGCAGCGCGCGGCCCAGCCAGTCCTTCTCGTCGCGTACGCCCGGCAGCGCGTAGAAGTAGCCGCCGCCGGTGGGGGAGATGTAGTCGACGAGGGGTTCGTCGATCAGGCGGGTCTGGGTGGCCTCGAACTGGCGCCTGACGTCCTGCTGGTAGCAGCAGAAGACCAGGCCCATGTCGAGGTTGCCGACGTCGTCGATGCCGCGGTCGTAGTTGTAACCGCGGCGCAGGATGCGGGAGTTGCCGGTCTTCGCGGTGCGCGGGTTGGCCAGCCGGATGTGCGCGTCCAGCGGGATCGCGTTGCCCTTCGGGTCCTTGGCGTAGTTGGGCGTGTCGGTTTCCTTGGCGCCGTCCAGCGGGGCGCCGGTGTCCTTGCGGCGGCCGAACATCAGCTCCTGCTCGCTCAGCGAGACGCGGTCCCAGAACTCCACCAGCATGCGGATGATGCGGATGACCTGGTAGCTGCCGCCCTCGGCCCAGGCGGGTTCGCCGTCGCCGTCGCCGACCCAGATGAGCCGGTTCGTCTCGCGGGCCGAGGTGACGTCCGGGTTGGCGATGCCGTCCTTGAAGCCGAGCAGGTTGCGCTGGGCGCCGGTGGGGCGCGGGGTGTTCTGGAAGCCGTCGACGCGCCACTTGATCTGCATGGCGCCGCGGGTGTGCTTGGCGATGTCGCGCAGCGCGTGCAGCACGGTGTCCTGGCGGTTCGCGCAGATCTGCAGCGAGAGGTCGCCGTGGCACTCGGCGGCCTTGAGGTTGTCGTTGGGGAAGGTCCGCATCGGCGTCAGCCGGACCGGCTTCGCCCTGGCGAGGCCGTAGCGGTCGTCGAAGAGGGAGGCGCCGACGCCGACCGTGACGGTCAGGCCGTCGGCGGGGACGGTCGGGCCGAGGATGCCGTTGTCGGAGGGCGGGGCGCCGACGCCGAGGTCGGCCGGGGTGCCGCCGGAGGTGAGGAAGCGGGCCCGGGAGGTGATGGTCCGGAGCAGTTCGGAAAGGCCCGCGCGGTCGTCCGCGACGACGTCGAAGGACACGAAGGTGGCGGCGGCGGGCGCAGGCGTGACGATGCCGGCCTGGTGGGCGCCGTGGAAGGGGACCGCGGCGGCGTTCACCGTCCCCGTGGCCGCCCGCGCCGTACCCCCGCCGCTCTCGGCGAGGGCGAGACCACCGCCGGCCAGGGCCGCTCCGGCCGCCCCGGCGCCGAGGGCCGTCCGCACGAAGGAGCGGCGGCCGTGACCGGCGGGGCAACCGCCCTGCGGGGCGGGCGTGTCGGCGGACGGCATGGGGTGGTTCCCTTCGGTCGGTACGGGGTGCTCGGCGGTCATCAGGCGGACTTCCGGATCTCCAGCAGGTCCGGGACGGGGGAGAGGTCCTCCAGCAACTGCCCCGTGGCTCCGTCGACCCGGGCCCGCGCGGTGGCGTCGAGCCGGTCCACGGGTGTCCAGGAGCCGCCGTGGTGTGCGGCGTCGAGAAGCTTCCGCAGACGGGCGATGTCCGCGTCGACGGCCGGCAGCAGCTTCGGCGCGCGGCTGGTCAGCAGCGGCCGGAGCACGGTGAGCAGCTCGCGGGTGCCGGCCAGGTTGGCGTTCGCGGTGGCGAGATTGGTGCCGCTGCCCTCGTCGGTGTCGCCGGTGAGCTCGAACTGGAGAGTGTTCTCCAGGATCTCGTGGGCGCGCAGCGGAAGGTCGGAGGGGTCGAAGTCCTGGGTGGGGAACGCCTTTTGGAGTCCGGCGGCCGCGGCGACGAGCTGTGCGGCAGGTGCCTTGAGACCCGCGGCCGACTCGCCGTGCCACAGGCCGTACTCGAGGCGGTGGAAGCCCGTGAAGTCCTTGTCGTGCACGCCGCCCGGAAGGCCGTCCGCCCTGCCGTTGATCTTCTTGTCGAAGTCCTCGAACGTGCCGTAGGCGGCGCCGAGGGAGGAGTAGGTGAGGTGCGCGGTGAGCCAGTCGGCCCGGGCCTTGGCGAGGTGGTCGCCCTTGATGTCGTCGTCGAGGGCGCGGACTTGAGCGACGAGGGTGGCCAACCCGTGGTCGACGTACGCCTTGTACCGCTTCAGCGGGGCGGCGAGGTCCCGCTCGGAGACCGGGACGACGGCCCTGGCGCTGCCGCCGCCCGTGACGCGGACGGCCTTGGAGGTGACGGCGGTGCCGCCGGTGGGTACGCAGCGCCAGGCGTAGGTGCCGCCGACGACGGTGGCGACCAGGGCGCGGGTGGTGCCCGGGGCGAGTCCCTCGACCTCGCCGTAGACGGCACTGGTCGACGGGTCGATCAGGTACACCTCGGAGGTCTTGCTCCCGGTGTTGTGCATCTGGAAGGTCTGCCGGCCCGTGCTGGGCGCGGTGAATCCCTTGCCGCACTCCTTCTCCGAGACGGCGATCGTCTGCGCGGAGGCCGGCTTGGGGCGGCCGAAGGCGACGGCGAGGCCCGCGATCACGGCCGGGACGGTGACGACGGCGACGGGGATCACCCACACCGGGCGGCGGCGGGGCGGGGCCGCGGGGGCGTTCTGCGCGGGGGCGGGCTTCTCGGCGGCGGGCTCGGGCTCCGTGACGCGCGCGCCGCGGACGAACAGGGCCATGACCACGGCGAGATAGCCGCCGTACCCGACGACCTGCAGCCAGGTCATGGCCGGCGTCAGGTTGAACACGCCCTGGACCAGGGCGCTGTACCAGGAACCGGCGTCGACGCTGCCGCTCAGGTCGAAGGCGTAGGCGGCTCTGCCGGGGAGCAGGCCGCCCTCCTGGAGGTCGCGCAGGCCGTAGCCGAGGACGCCCGCCGCGATGACGATGAGGACGGCACCGGTGGCGGTGAAGAACCTCGACAGGTTGATCCTCAGGACCCGGCGGTACAGGGCCCAGCACAGGCCCGTGGCCAGCACCAGGCCGATGGCGGCTCCGGTGAGCGGGCCCGCGGTCTCGCCGGCCGCCTGGGCGGTGGTCCACAGGAACAGGGCGGTCTCCAGGCCCTCCCGGCCCACGGCCAGGAAGGAGGTGAGGATCAGCACGCCGGCGCCCATGCCGAGCGCGCCCGTCACCCGCTCCTTGATCTCGCCGGACAGGCTGCGGGCCGAGCGGCGCATCCAGAACACCATGCCGGTGACGAACGCGACCGCGATCACGCTCAGCGTGCCCCCGAAGCTCTCCTGCGCGGTCGCGCTCAGGGACGCGGCGGTGAAGGTCAGGACCGCGCCGAAGCTCATGGCGAGCGCGATCGCCGCGAGGACTCCCGTCCACACCTGCGGCAGGCGCGAACGGGCGCCGGCCCGCACGAGGGTGGCGACGAGGACGGAGACGACGAGCCCGGCTTCCAGGCCCTCCCGCAGCCCGATCAGAAAGCTCGGAAACGCGTCGTCCCACATGTGGTTCTCCCTGGCCCGCCTCCGCCGCCGACCATGCTCGTAAGCGTAGGCATACCTAACAAGACGCGGATCATCATGACTACGGATCTGTAGTCAAAAGGTCATGCGGAAGCAAATTCCAGGGCAAAGCCCGATCGGCGGAGTGATTGCCGCACCGCGCCCACCGACAAGATTCCGCCGAACTCTCCCCGGACGCCGCCCGGTTGCCGGTGCCGGAGCGCTTGCGATTTGCCGGTGTTGACCGGACGAGTAACTTCCGTTATCACAGGTCACCAGGCATGTCGCCGCCAGGGGTGCTTCCGTCGCCGATTGTCGGGTTGCGGATCCGGCTTCAAATGTTGAGCACAAATTCCACACATCCCCCTCTTCAGGAGGGGCTCGATGGTCTAGATTGACCTTGCTTCGCATGGTGGGACACGAGGCGACAAATGGTGATCTATTGCTCCGGCGTTGCGCGGAGCATGGGGGGTTCCAAGGGATTCTCGAGTACCTCGAGAGTCCGTCAGGACATGTGAACTCGCTGCGCCAGGGCGGGTGTTGAGGCTGCCCTGAAGCAGCCGGGAAGTCGTGCACGGGGTGGGGCGGGGGTGTCCCACCGGGAGGAACGGCGCGGCGCGGGGGGCGGGGGGTCTCCCGAGGGGCGGAAGCATGCGGGAGGCGGGGGCCTCCCGGGGGGAGGGACAGTGTTGGGCGAGCACGTCGTACCACTGGGAACCGGGGGGGTTCTGTGGCGCAGGGGGGACTAGTCGACCCGTTTTCGTCGGCGCACAGACGTCTGGCGGACGAGGCGATCAGCCGGCCCGCGAGCGGTTGGGAGCAGCGGTACAGACGTACCGTCATGACCACCGACACCGTGGTCACCGCCATCGTGGTGGCGGCGATAGGTGAGTTCTTCGGGGCCCGGGACGCGGCCAACTGGCATGAGAAGTGGGGCATTCTGGCCTTCGGCACCGAGCTGCTGGTGCTGGGGTCGCTCGCGGTGAGCCGGTCGTGGGCTCCCGCCGTGCTCGGTCAGGGCGCGGAGGAGTTCCGCAGGCTCGGACGCTCACTGTTCACGGCGACCGTCGTGCTCGCGCTCGGCGGGATCGCCCTCACCTCGCGCAACATCAAGCTCTGGATATTCGTCGCGATCCCCGCGATCGCGCTCGTCACCATGACCGCCCGGTACGTGCTCCGCCTCTCGCTGCACAAGCGGCGGAACGAAGGGCGGTGCCTGAGACCGGTGCTCGCCGCCGGAAGCCCGGACACCGTACGGGACTTGATAAGCCGCACCCGCAAATTCCCCCACCTCGGCTGGCGGGTGGACGGGGTGTGCACGACCGACGGGATCGAGGGCGACGAACTCGACGGAGTACCGGTCGTCGGCCGGCTGGAGGATGTCGCCAAGTACGTCGAGCACGACGGATACCGCGTCGTCGCGGTCACCCCGGACCCGCACTGGACACCGGAGCGATTGCAGCGGCTGGCCTGGAACCTCGAAGGCAGCGACGCCGAGATGGTCGTCGCCCCCGTGCTGATGGAAGTGGCCGGCCCGCGACTGCACGTCGACGCCGTCCTCGGGATACCGCTGCTGCGGGTCAGCATGCCGACCTTCACCGGCGGCCGCCGGGCCATCAAGGCGGTCGTCGACCGGCTGGGCTCCGCCATCCTCCTGCTGCTGTTCGCACCGCTGATGGTGTGCGTCGGGCTCCTCGTGGTGCTGGACAGCCGGGGCGGCGCGTTCTACCGCCAGCGCCGAGTCGGCAAGGACGGCCGCGAGTTCACCATCCTCAAGTTCCGCACCATGGTCGCCGGCGCCGACCGGGCACGAGCCGAACTGGCCGACCGCAACGAGGGCGCGGGGCTGCTGTTCAAGATGCGCCGGGACCCGCGGGTGACCCGGGTGGGGACAGTGCTGCGCCGGTACTCGATCGACGAACTCCCGCAGCTCTTCAACGTACTCACCGGATCGATGTCGCTCGTCGGTCCGCGGCCCCCGCTGCCGGAGGAGTCCGCCGAGTACGGCCCGGACATCCGGCGGCGGCTGCTGGTCAAGCCCGGCCTCACCGGCCTGTGGCAGATCAGCGGACGCAGCGACCTGCCGTGGGAGGAGGCCGTCCGCCTCGACCTGCGGTACGTGGAGGACTGGTCGCTCGCCCTGGACACGGTGATCTTGTGGAAGACGCTGCGTGCGGTGCTCTACGGCCAGGGGGCCTACTGATGCGCGCGGACCGCAGGCCGGCAGGGCCTGCAAGGGGGGACCACAGGCCGCAGGGGCCTGCGTGGGGGGAGGGACGGGTCATGAGGATCAGCGTTTTCGGGCTCGGCTACGTGGGCTGCGTGTCGGCCGCGTGCCTGGCCAGCATGGGCCACGAGGTCATCGGGGTGGACGTCAACCAGGTGAAGGTCGACCTGGTCAACGACGGCAAGGCCCCGGTGGTCGAGGAGCGGATCGGCGAGCTCACGGCCGACGTGGTACGGACCGGAGCGCTCCGCGCCACCACCGACGTCCGTGAGGCGATCATGGACAGCGAGGTGTCGCTGGTCTGCGTCGGCACGCCGTCCGAGCCCAACGGCAGCCTGTGCACGACGTACTTGGAGCGCGTCACCGAGGAGATCGGCGCCGCGCTCGCCGAACGGGGCGGACGGCACACCGTCGTCTTCCGCAGCACCATGCTCCCCGGCACCTGCCTGAACCTGCTCGTGCCGATCCTGGAGAAGTCCCTCGGCGGCACGGTCGGCGTGGACGTCGGAGTCGCCGTCAACCCGGAGTTCCTGCGCGAGGGCACCAGCGTCCGGGACTTCTTCGACCCGCCGAAGACCGTCATCGGCGAACTCGACCAGGCGAGCGGCGACGCGGTGGCGGCGCTGTACGAGGGCCTGCCCGGCGAGGTGTTCCGGGTGCCGGTCCCGACGGCCGAGGCCATCAAGTACGCGGACAACGCGTTCCACGGCCTCAAGATCGGCTTCGCGAACGAACTGGGCGCGGTGTGCCAGGCGTTGGGAGTCGACTCGCACCAGGTGATGGACGTCTTCCTGGCCGACCGCAAGCTGAACATCAGCCCCGCCTATCTGCGCCCCGGCTTCGCCTTCGGCGGCTCCTGCCTGCCCAAGGACCTGCGCAGCCTGGTCCACGCGGCGCAGCGGGCCGACGTGTCGGTGCCCATCCTCTCCCACGTGCTGCCCTCCAACGCCGACCATCTGCAGCGCGCAGTGGAGCTGGTCGAGCGGACCGGCAAGCGCCGGGTGGGCATGTTCGGGCTGTCCTTCAAGCCCGGCACCGACGACCTCCGCGAGAGCCCGCTCGTCGAGCTGGCCGAGCGGCTGTTCGGCAAGGGGTACGACCTGAAGATCCACGACGCCAACGTGAGCCTGTCCCGGCTGATCGGCGCGAACCGCGAGTACATCGAGACCCGGCTGCCGCACCTCGCGCAGCTGCTCGCGGACTCCGTCGACGAAGTGCTCCAGCACGCCGAGGTGTGCCTCGTCGGGACCAAAGATCCGGCCGTCCTCTCGGCGCTGCCCCACGGCGGCGGCCAGGTGATCGTCGACCTCATCCGCCTTCCCGACGCCGAGACGCGCCGGACCGAACCGGGATACATGGGCCTTGCTTGGTAACGAAGTCAGCGGCGACGGCTCGGGCCGGCGCGCGCTGATCCTGGTGGAGAACCTGTCGGTGCCGTTCGACCGGCGGGTGTGGCAGGAGTGCACGACACTGCGCGACGCGGGCTGGGAGGTGCACGTCATCTGCCCCCGCGGAGAGAAGCGGGACACCGAGCCGGAGGCGCTGATCGACGGGGTGCGCATCCACCGCTATCCGCTGCGCGCGGCCACCGGAGGACCGGCCGGCTACCTGCAGGAGTACGGCTCGGCCCTGTGGCACACCGCCCGGCTGGCCCGCAAGGTCGGCCCGGTTCACGTGGTCCACGCCTGCAACCCGCCCGACCTGCTGTTCCTGGCGGCCCGTCGGCTCAGGCGGCGCGGCGCACGGTTCGTCTTCGACCAGCACGACCTGGTGCCCGAGCTGTACCTCTCCCGCTTCGGCCGCGGCAAGGACCTGCTCTACCGCGCCGTGTGCGCGCTGGAACGGCGCACCTACCGGGCCGCGGACATCGTGCTCGCCACGAACGAGAGCTACCGGGACGTCGCGGTGAGCCGCGGCGGCAAGCGGCCCGAGGACGTCTACGTGGTGCGCAGCGCACCCCAGGTCGAGCGGTTCCAACCGGTGCCGGCCGAGCCGGAGTTGAAGCGCGGCAAGCCCCATCTGCTGTGCTACCTCGGCGTCATGGGCCCGCAGGACGGCGTCGACTACGCCCTGCGCGCCCTGGCGAAGCTGCGCGACGAGTTCGGGCGGACCGACTGGCACGCGGTGTTCGTGGGCTCCGGCGACGCCTTCGACGCGATGGTGGAGCTGTCCCGCGAGCTCGGCCTCGACGACCAGGTGCAGTTCACCGGGCGCATTCCGGACGCCGACCTGGTGCGGTACCTGTCCACCGCGGACGTGTGCCTCTCCCCGGACCCGCGCAACCCGCTCAACGACGTGTCGACCATGAACAAGGTCCTGGAGTACATGGCGATGGGCCGGCCCATCGTCTCCTTCGACCTGAAGGAGGCGCGCGTCTCCGCCGGTGACGCCGCCGTCTACGCTCCCGCCAACGACGAGGCCCACTTCGCCGAGCTCATCACGGCGTTGCTGGACGACCCCGACAAGCGGGCCCGCATGGGCAAGATCGGCCAGGAGCGAATCGGCGGGCAGCTTTCCTGGAGCAACTCCCAGGCATCGCTGCTCGCCGCCTACGCCGCCGCCTGCCGGGACCGCGACGCGGTCCGCGCGGGCGGCGCGGTGCGCACAAGGAAGAAGAGGCAGCGCAGTTGAACGAAGACACCATCCGCCTGGTCACGATCGGGCGGATACTCCGTCGGCGGTGGCGGCTCCTCGCCGCCCTCGCCGTCTTGGGCGCACTCGTCGGATACGGCGCCTCGGTGCTGGTGTTCCCGCCGCGGTACACCGCGCAGGCACCGGTACTGCTGCCCGGGGTGTGGGAGGAGCGGGAGCTGCTCACCCAGGTCGACATCGCCACCAGTCTGACCGTCGTCGACCGCGCGGCCGACGCCATCCACTGGACCGACGTCAGCCGCACCGAACTGCGGAGCCACGTCAGCGCCTCGGCCGCCGACGGGAACATCATCACGATCTCGGGTACGGCCGACACCCCGGAGCGCGCGCAGCGGCTCGCCGACGGGGTGGCGCAGGAGTTCGTGCAGTTCGCCGGGGAGGTCGCGGGCAGCAGTGCCGACGCCGGCGTGGCCGCGCAGACCGAGGCGCTGCGCAAGCAGGTCGCGGAGACCAACCGCCGCATCTCCGACCTGGCCAAGGCGGCCGACCCGGGACAGACCGTGGAGAGCGTGCAGTCCCGCACGGCGCTCGAGAACCTGCGCACCTCGCTGGAGGCGGCCATGAAGAAGCTGGAAGAGGCCGACCCGTCGACCAGCAAGGCGGGCATGGTCGTCATGGGCGCGGCTCCCCGGCCGACCGGCGAGGCGCCGCCGACGAGGACTCAGCTCGTCGCCGGCGGGGCGGTGCTGTTCTTCCTGCTCACGGTCATCGGGCATCTCGTCGCCGCGCGGATGAACCGCCGGCTGCGCACCGAACCCGAGATCGCGGCCGCCCTGGGCGCGGCGTCGCTGGGCACCGTCGACGTGGCCGGTGAATGGCCCGCGCTCCGGCCGCAGGGCGCGGGCCGGGCGGCCCGGGTCCGCCGGCTGCTCGGCATGGACGTCCGCTGGGACGTACCGGCCCCGCTGAAGTCCGGCGACGAGGCCGGCCGACGGCTGCGCTACCGGCGGGTGTGCGCCCGCCTGAGGGAACAGCTGCCGGCTCCCCGGCGGCTGCTGGTCGTCGTACCGGACGGCGACGAGATCGCCCGCCGGGCCGCGGGGCTGCTCGTCACCGAGGCCAAGGCCGATCCGCTGCTGCGGGTGGTGGAGGTGTCGGTGGAGCGGCCGACGGTGCCGGACCGCGAGACCGAGGCCGGTGCCCTGGTGGTGCTCAGCGCGGGCAGCTGGACCGCGGAGGAACTCGCCGGCATCGCCGAGGCGTGCGCGGACGGCAGGCACGAGGTCCTCGGCGTCGTCGTCGCCGGGACCGTCCAGGCCCGTCCCACGCGTCCCGCCGCCGAGCTGCCGGACGACGCCACTCTGACGTTCGCCGTTCCCGGCCGCGCGACGGGAGGCTCGGCGTGAGCACGAACACGACTTCACCGGAATCGACGGCCACTCCGCTCCTGGACCTGCAGGCGCTGGTCGTGGCGGTGCGCAGACGCCGCCGCCTGTGGTGCACCATGGCGCTGCTGGGCTTCCTGGCCGGCGCGGCCGTGGCGGTCCTGATGCCACCGCCGCCGAGCGCGATGACCAAGGTGCTGGTCACCCACGCGGAGGACCAGCCGAACGACACCGGAACACTGATCCGCACCGACGTCGCGCTGCTGCAGACCACGCGGATCGCCGACGCGGCCCTGAAGGCCCTCAAGTCCCCGGAAAAGCCTGGGGACTTCATGAAGGACTACCGCGGCACCGGCCTGACCAACAACCTGCTGCAGATCGACGTGACCGGCGACACCGACGCCCAGGCGGTGGCCCGGGCCAAGGCGCTGGCCGACGCGTTCGTCGCTGACCACGTGCAGCGGATGAAGGCGATCGCGCAGGCCGAGTCCAAGGCCCTGATCGACCAGCGCAACCGCACCCGGGACGAACTCGCCGCGGTCAACAAGCAGATCAGCGACCGGTCCACGGCCGGCGACACCACGGGGGCGGCGAGCCTCGAGTCGCTCTACGCCCGCCGGGCCGAACTCAACTCGCGCATCTCCGACTTCGACCAGCGCGCCGCCGACGCCCGCACCGGCACTCCCCAGGTCATCGCCGGCACGCAGATCGTGGACGCCCCGAGCGCGGTACGGCACTCCCTGCCCAAGGCCGCCGCCACCGACGCCGCGATCGGGATGGTCCTCGGCCTCTTCCTCGGGCTCGCGCTGGCCGCCGTCGGCGTGGTCGTCGCGGACCGCCCCGTACTGCGCCGGGACATCGCGGCGAACCTCGGCGCCTCGGTCATCGCGGAACTGCCCCGCCGCTCGGGCCGGTCCTGGCAGCGCCGCCGGACCCGGCTGGCACGCGAACGGCTCACCACGTCCCTGGCCCGCACCGCCCGCGGCTCCGCGGAACCGCTGTCGCTGCTGGAACTGGGCTGTGCGCGCAGCACCGGCGCGATCGCCCTGAACGTCGCCAGGGCACTGGCGGCCGACGGGCCGGTGACCGTCGTCGACGGCCTGCCCGGCGGGCAGCTCTCCGGCCGCGGCCAGAAGCCCGGGGACCCCACCGTCGTCAGCGGTGAACAGGCCGCGAACGTGCCGGACCAGGGGCGCCTGATCGGCGTCGGCTCGGTCGCCCCCGGCACCGCGTGGACGGACCTCCGGTACCTGGGCACCCAGACCGTGCTCGTCGTGCGAGCCGGGCACGGCAGCGCCGCCTGGCTGCACACCGTGGCGCGGCAGCTCGCGGACCAGCACATCACGGTGGTCGGCGTGGTACTGATCGACCCCGATCCGCGGGACCGCACCGACGGCACCCTGTGGGACGGGCTGCACATCGCGCTGCGGGGACACAGCGAGCGGACGGCCCGGCAGAACGGGACGGGCCAGGCGAAGTCGGAGCGAATGCCGATGTGGGCCGCACGAATCCCGGACAGCGACCAGGAGGTGCGGTAGGACATGTGTGGCATCGCGGGAACGTACCGATGGCCGGACGGCAAGCTCGTCACCGACCGGCTCACCGAATCCCTCGCCCACCGCGGCCCCGACGGGGCGGGCCGCTACGGCCACCCCGTCGGTGACGGTGAAGTACAGCTCGGGCACCGCCGGCTGTCCATCATCGACCTGTCCGAGACCGGCGCCCAGCCGATGGTCAAGGACGGACTCGCCCTGACGTACAACGGCGAGCTGTACAACGCGCCCGAGCTGCGGGCCGAGTTGGAGGCCGCCGGGGTGCGCTTCCGCGGCACCTCCGACACGGAGGTGCTGCTGGAGGCCTGGCGGCGCTGGGGCACGGACTGCCTGCCCCGGCTGCGCGGCATGTTCGCGTTCGGCGTCTTCGACGAGTGCACCGGTGAACTGGTGCTGGTCCGCGACCAGTTGGGCATCAAGCCGCTGTTCCTGCTGCGGCGTGGCGAGGGCCTGGTGTTCGCCTCCGAGCTGAAGGCCCTCGCCCTCGCGACCGGCGGCAGGCTGGAGGTGGACCACGCGGCGCTGGTGGCCTCGCTCCTCTACTACTGGGTGCCGGACTCGCGGTGCGCGCTGCGCGAGGCGGAGAAGCTGCCGCCGGGCAGCTGGCTGCGCTGCCGGCCCGACGGCCGGGTGGAGCGCGGCCGGTTCTGGAACCTGAAGGACGTCGCCGCCGAGGGCCGGGAGCGGGCCCGCGGCGGCGAACTGCCGGACATCGCCGCCGTCGTCGAGGAGTCGACCCGCAGCCACCTGCTCGCCGACGTACCCGTGGCGACCTTCCTCTCCGGCGGCCTGGACTCCAGCTACCTGACCGCGCTGGCGGCCCGCGAGCAGCCGGGGATCTCCGCCTACACGATCGGTTTCCGTGCCGAGGACGCCAAGTTCGAGGCGATGCCGGACGACCTGCGCTACGCCCGGCAGGTCGCCGAGCGGTTCGGCGTCGACCTGCACGAGATCGAGATCGCCCCGAACGTGCTCGACCTGCTGCCGCAGATGACGTACTCCCTGGACGAGCCGATCGGTGACCCCGCCGCCATCAACACCTTCCTGATCTGCACGGCCGCCCGGGAGGCCGGGGTCAAGGTGATGCTCTCCGGGATGGGCGCCGACGAGCTGTTCGCCGGCTACCGCAAGCACCTGGCCAACCTGCTCGCCCTGCGCTACCAGCGCGTCCCGCGGCCCCTGCGGCGCGGGGCGTCCGCGGTGGTGGACCGGCTGCCGGTGGCCACCTCCCGCCGGGGCCTGAGGTCGGTGCGGTTCGCCAAGCGGTTCCTCTCCTTCGCCGACCTGCCGGAGGAGACCGCGTTCCGGCGCAGCTACACCATGTACGACCAGGACGAACTGCTCGCCCTGGTCGATCCCGACCTGGCCGGGACGGTCGACGACGTGCTGACCGAGCACGCGGACGTCTACCAGGACAACGAGCTCGACGACTTCGTCAACCGCATGTGCCTGGCCGACGCCCGGATGTTCCTGCCGGGCCTCAACCTCACCTACACGGACCGCTCCAGCATGGCCGCGTCGACCGAGGTACGGGTGCCGTACGTGGACGTCGAGGTGGTCAAGGCCGCGTTCGCGGTGCCCGGCGACCTCAAGATAGCCGGACGGCAGGGCAAGGCGGTCCTCAAGGAGGCGGCCACCTCGATCCTGCCCCGGGAGATCGTGTACCGGCCCAAGGGCCTGTTCAGCGCCCCGCTGCGGGCCTGGATGAGCCGGGACCTGGCACCACTGGTGCGCGAGGTCGTCAACGACGGCGAGCTCGTCCGCTCCGGGTTCCTGCGGCGCGACGCGCTGGCGCGGATGGTCGCCGCGGACGCCGCCGGGCAGCAGGACTTCTCCAAGCATCTGTGGCATGTGCTGACCCTCGAGTACTGGTATCGCGACGCGACCTCCGGGTCCGGCCAGAGCACTCGGCAAACGGCTTAGAAATCAGGGGACTTCGGTGAAACAGGTCGTACAGAACTACAAGAGCGGCGAGCTGGCGGTGCTCGACGTGCCGGTGCCGGGGTGCAAGCCGGGCGGGGTGCTGGTGCGCAGCGCCTTCTCGCTGATCTCCACCGGCACCGAGATGATGAAGGTGTCCGAGGCCGGCATGTCGATGCTGGGCAAGGCCCGTTCCCGCCCCGACCAGGTGGCCAAGGTCATGCAGAGCGTGGCCACCAACGGGGTGCCCGCCACCTACCGCAAGGTGATGGGCAAGCTCGACTCCTACACCCCGCTCGGCTACTCGCTGTGCGGGATCGTCGAGCAGGTCGGCGCCGGGATCGACGACGTGAAGGTCGGCGACCTCGTGGCCTGCGCGGGCAACGAGCACGCCCTGCACGCCGAGCTGAACTGGGTGCCGAAGAACCTCTACGCCCCGGTGCCCGACGGCCTCGCGCCGCGCCACGCCGCCTTCGGCACGGTCGGGTCGATCGCGATGCAGGGCGTCCGCCAGGGCGAGCCGCAGCTCGGCGAGGTCGCGCTGGTCATCGGCCTCGGGCTGATCGGCCAGCTGGTGGTGCAGCTCCTGGCCGCCGCCGGGGTCCGCGTCGTCGGCGCCGACCCCGACCCGGCGCGCTGCGAACTCGCCGAGCGACTGGGCGCCGCGGCCGTCGGCGACCCCGGGTCCACGGCCGTGGAGACCGCCGTCGCCGAACTCACCGACGGCCACGGCGTCGACCAGGTGTACCTGGCGGCCGGCGGCGGCAGCAACCAGCCCGTCGTGCTCGCCGCCCGCCTGTGCCGGGACCGCGGCCGGGTCGTCGACATCGGCAAGTGCCGTCTGGACCTGCCGTGGAACGCGTACTACGAGAAGGAACTCGACGTCCGCTTCTCCCGCAGCTACGGCCCCGGGCGCTACGACCCTGAGTACGAACTCCAGGGCCGCGACTACCCGATCGGCTACGTCCGCTGGACCGAGCGCCGCAACCTGGCCTGCTTCCTCGACCTCATGGCCCGCGGAAAGGTCGACGTCGAGCCCCTGGTCTCCCACGTCGCCGACTTCGACGACGCCGTCGAGACCTACCAGCGGCTGAAGGACGGCGACCTGAAGGCCGTGGCGGTGCTGTTCCGCTACCCCGAACAGACGGAAGAAGCGACACAAGCCCCGTCGGTGGCCGTGCCCGAGGTGAAGGCGAAGCCGAGTCCGGTCCGGGCCGCGAAGACGCCGGTGCGGCTCGCGTTCGTCGGCGCCGGCAACTACGCCACCTCGATGCTGCTGCCGCACCTCGCCCAGCGCGAGGGGGTCGAGCTGTCGACCGTCGTCACCACGACGGCACTGTCCGGGGCCAACGCGCAGCGCAAGTTCGGCTTCAAGGAGGCGACCACCGACCTCGACGCCGTCCTCGGCGACAAGTCCGTCGACGCCGTGTTCGTCGTCACCCGGCACAGCTCGCACGCCGAACTGACCCGCCAGGCCCTCCTCGCCGGCAAGACCGTGTTCGTCGAGAAGCCCCTCGCGCTCACCGAAGACGAGCTGGCCGGAGTGCTCGCGGCGGTGGAGGAGTCCGGCAACGACCGGCTCCAGGTGGGCTTCAACCGCCGCTTCGCGCCGCTGCTGCAGGAGGCCAGGACGCGGTTCGGCGCCCGGAGCGGCCCGGCGCACCTCCGCTACCTGGTCAACGCCGGACGCCTCGACCACGGCAGCTGGTACCTCCAGCAGGGCTCCGAGGGCTCGCGGTTCGTGGGCGAGGGCGGACACTTCATCGACACGGCGAGCTGGCTGCTCGACGCCGACCCGGTCTCGGTGTACGCGACCGCCACGTCCGGCAACGAGGACCTCCAGGTCGTCCTGCGCTACCCGGACGGCTCCACCGCCACCATCAGCTACGTCACCAGCGGCCCCTCTGGCTTCCCGAAGGAGACGCTGGACCTGGTC
Source organism: Streptomyces cylindrosporus (assembly GCF_022698165.1). GTDB lineage: Bacteria > Actinomycetota > Actinomycetes > Streptomycetales > Streptomycetaceae > Streptomyces > Streptomyces cylindrosporus. The sequence goes on along the minus strand of NZ_JALDAY010000019.1, from coordinate 60,868 downwards.
GCGGACGGCCGCGCGCTGCGGCTCGACGACTTCGTGCGCGCCTCGGTGTACGGCCCTAAGAAGTGGGTCAGTTCGCGGCTGCCCAAGGCCCGGGACAAGGGGCAGAACGCCGAACTGGCCGCGTTCGTCAAGGCGGTCCGCACCGGCGAGCCGATGCCGGTGCCGCTCCAGTCGCTGGTCGCCACCACGGCGGCCACCCTCGCCGTGCAGGCCGGGCTGGCCGGCGGCGCGCCGGTGACGTTGGCGAGGCCCCGATGACCATGAGCGCGGGCTGGTACCTCCGGCGGCTGTCCCGGATGGGGCCGCAGGAGGTCGCGGGCCGGGTGGGCGACATGCTGCGCACACGGCGGTGGCGGTCGACGCCGCCCGACTGCCCGGGTGTGACCGGTGCCCGGTTCACCGCGGTGCTGCCGGCCGGGACCGTGGCCGCCGTACCCCCGGACGCCGCGAAGCGCCTCGTCGCCGAGGCGGACCGGCTCATGGACGGGCACGCCGAGTTCTTCGGCGTGGTCCGCGACGACCTGGCCGCCCCGGACTGGTGGTTCGACCCGAAGACCGGGCGCCGGGCCCCCTCGGGCTACGCCTTCGACGTCCCGTACCGCAGCGAGGACGCGGTCGGGGACATCAAGCAGATCTGGGAGCCGTCCCGGCACCAGTACCTCACGCAGCTCGCCGCCGCCTACGCGATCACCGGGAACGAGCGGTACGCCGAGCGCGTCGCCGAGCACCTGCGGTCGTGGTGGGCGGCCAACCCGCCGCTCCAGGGCGTCCATTGGATCAGCGGCATCGAGCTGGGCATCCGGCTGCTGTCCTGGGTGTGGGTCCGCCGGCTCCTCGACGGCTGGCCGGGCGCGGCCGAGCTGTTCGAGGACAACCCGGTGGCGCTGAACCAGATCTGGCACCACCAGCGCTGGCTGGCCGCCTTCCCCAGCCGGGGCTCCTCGGCGAACAACCACGTCATCGCGGAGACCGCCGGTCAGTTCGCCGCGGCCTGCGCGTTCGACTGGTTCCCCGCCTCGGCGCGCTGGCGTGCCGACGCGCTGCGGTCGCTGGACCGGCAGCTGCGCGGCAACACCTACGGCTCCGGCCTCAACCGCGAGCTGGCCACCGAGTACCACGGCCTGGTCCTGGAACTCGGCCTGGCCGCGCTGGCCGAGGCGGACGCCGCCGGAGTGCCGGTGCCCGCGACCCTCCGGCTGGTGCTGCTGCGCATGACCGACGCGCTCGCGGCCGTCGTGGACAACCGGCTCCGGCCGCCGCGTCAGGGGGACGCGGACGACGGACACGGTCTGGTCCTGGACGGCGCGGGCACCGACCGCTGGGCCTCACTGCTGGCCACCGGCGACGCGGTGTTCGGCCGGCTCGACTGGTGGCCGGAGGTCACCGGCACCGATGTGCGCACCCCGCTGCTGGCCGCGCTCGTCAAACCCGGCGAACCGTCCGTGACCCGCCCGGCGGCCCGGCCCGGCCACTTCGCGGACGCGGGCATGACGATCCTGCGCGGCCCGGAGGAGATCTGGTGCCGCTGCGACGGCGGCCCGCACGGCTTCCTGTCCATCGCCGCGCACGCGCACGCGGACGCGCTGTCCGTGGAGGTGCGGCACGACGGGGTCGACGTGCTCGCCGACCCGGGGACGTACTGCTACCACGGCCAGCCCGAGTGGCGGCAGTACTTCCGGTCGACCCTCGGCCACAACACCCTGCAGCTGGACGGCGGCGACCAGTCCGTCTCCGGCGGCCCGTTCCTGTGGACCCGGCACGCGCGGAGCCGCGTGCTGACCGCGGACGCGGCCAGCTGGAGCGCCGAGCACGACGGCTACCAGGGCTCCGTGCACCGCCGCCGGGTGGAACTGACGGCGGAGAGCCGGGAGCTGACGATCGTGGACGAGGTGCGGGGCGGCCCACGCCGGGAGGCACGCCTGGCGTTCCACCTCGGCCCGGCGATCAGCGCGGAACTGGCCGGGAATCAGGCCCGGCTCACCTGGACCCGGGACGGCGAGGACCGCTCCGCCGTGCTCGACCTGCCCGGACAGCTGTCCTGGCAGGCGCATCGCGGCGAGAGCGAGCCGCCGCTGGGCTGGTACTCCGCGGGCTTCGGGCGCAAGGAACCCGCCACCACCCTGGTCGGCACCGGCTCCACCGACGGCGCGGAGGGCTTCACCACCGTGCTCAGGTTCCGCGGCCAGGAGGGCACGTGAGGATCGAGAGGTGGCACTGGACGCTGGTGGCGGCACCGCTGGCGCTGGCCCTGGTGACGGCGACCGGCTGCGAGAGCACGTCGGACGCCCGCACGAACCCGACCGCCAGTGCCGCGCCCACCACGTCCGGGGCGCGGACCACGTCCGTCGCCCGGGTGTGCGCCAACCCCGTGGCCGGGCCGACGAAGGCGCCGGCGGGCGCGGTCACGGTCGACCCCGCGAAGGTCGGCGACCTGGCGGCGAAGACCAGGAACAGCCCCGCGAACACCACGTTCTGGCTCAAGCCGGGCAAGCACCGGCTCGACCCGGACCGCTACGCCCAGGTCGTGCCCAAGAAGGGCGACCGCTACATCGGTGCGCCGGGCGCGGTGCTCGACGGCGCGAAGAAGAACCAGTACGCGTTCAGCGGCGGCGCCCGCGACGTCACCATCCGCAATCTGACCGTGCAGCACTTCGTGGCCCCGATGGACGAGGGCGTCGTCAACCACGACTCGGCCGACGGCTGGGTGATCGAGGACTCGACGATCCAGGACAACTCCGGTGCCGCGCTGATGGCCGGCGCCCGCCAGCAGGTCCGCGCCAACTGCCTGCGCGACAACGGCCAGTACGGCATGAACGCGTACAAGGGCAAGGGCCGTATCACCGGCCTGGTGGTCGAGGGCAACGAGATCGTCGGCAACAACACCGGTGACTGGGAGCGGCGCAAGCCGGGCTGCGGCTGCACCGGAGGCGTCAAGTTCTGGGCCGTCGACGGCGCCGACGTGCGCGGCAACTGGGTGCACGACAACCGCGGAACGGGGTTGTGGGCGGACACCAACAACAACGACTTCCTCATCGAGAACAACGTCCTGGAGGCCAACGACGGCGCCGCGCTGATCTACGAGATCAGCTACAACGCGATCATCCGGAACAACACGTTCCGGCGGAACAACTGGGTCGAGGGCCGCAAGGCGGCCGACAGCGGCGACAGCTTCCCGTTCGCGACCGTCTACCTGTCCGAGTCGGGCGGCGAGCCACGGATCAAGGCCCGTACCGACAAGATCGAGGTCTACCGGAACGTGCTGGAGAACAACTGGTCCGGGATCACCCTGTGGGAGAACGCCGACCGGTTCTGCAACAGCCCGGCCAACACCTCCTCCGGCGACTGCACCTTGCTGGTGAAGAAGACCTCCAGCTGCGCGCGGCCGGCGATCGCCAGGGCACCGCTCTACTCCGACTGCCGGTGGAAGACCCAGCGGGTGGACATCCACGACAACCGCTTCGTGCTGGACAAGTCCGTCCTCAAGTGCACGTCGAAGTGCGACCGCATGGCCGTGCTGTCCAACTACGGCACCTATCCGGACTGGTCGCCGTACAAGGGCGAGAAGGTGGCCGACGCGATCACCCGGAAGCAGCACAACCGCTGGCACGACAACGTCTACGTCGGACCGTGGAAGTTCGTCGCCCAGGACCCGAGCAAGGTGCTCGACTTCGCGCAGTGGCGGGGCCTGCCCTACCGGCAGGACGCGGGCAGCACCCTGCGCGCAGGGGACGGTGGTTGAGATGACGGCGAACCGCACGCCGAAGATCGTCGGGACGGTCTGGGGGCTGCTGATCCTCAACACCCTCGGCTCCGCCGGGGCGAAGACCATCGTCCCGCTGCCCCGCTCCCTCATCCAGATGGTCACCATGGGCGCGCTGGTCGCCGCGTTCGCGCTGGCGCTCGCGGTCAACGTCCAGTTGCGCATCCGGCCCACCGCGTACGTGTTCCTGCTCACCGTGCTCCTGGTGTCGAGCGTGATCTCCAGCGCGCACCTGGAGTCCGGCTTCGGCGCGCTGTTCCGCTGCTTCCGGCTCGCCCTGTTCGTGTGCACGCTGTGGCTGCTCACCCGCTGGTGGGACGGCGGCCTGACGTTCGTGCGGCACCACATCCGGATGTACTTCGCGGTGCTCGGACTGGTGGCCCTCGGCCTGGTCGTCTCACCGGGCATGGCCCTGCCCGACCTCTACGGCGGACGGCTGGTCGGCGACCTGTGGCCGCTCACCCCGCCGCAGATCGGACAGTACGCCGCGGTGATCATCGGGCTCACCGTGCTGCTCCTGCTGGGCCGCCGGACCGACGGGAGGAGCGCGGCGGTGGTCATCGTGCCGTCCGCCGTCCTGCTCGCGCTGACCCACACCCGCACGGCCACGCTCGGCCTGCTGCTCGGGCTGCTGCTGGCGATCGGCTCGCTCCTGCTCACCAGCGCCGCGGCCCGCCGCTTCTTCACCTGGGCGGTGGTGTGCGCCACGGTGGCCGCGGTCGGGTTCGCCTCCATGCTCCAGTCGTGGTTCCTGCGCGGACAGAGCAAGGAGAACTTCTCCAGCCTCACCGGCCGGGCCAAGGTCTGGGACGCCCTGCTGGCCGCGCCCCGGACGACGGGGGAGAAGCTGTTCGGCGTCGGCCTCGGCGACAAGTCGTTCGGCGGACTGCCGATCGACAACAGCTGGCTGGCCGTCTACAACGAGCAGGGACTGGTCGGCGTCACCCTGGTCGCGATCGTCCTCGTCGTCCTGGGCGGAGTCGCGCTGCTGCGTCCGCCGTCCTTGCAGCGGGCCTGCGCGATCTTCCTGATCAGCTACTGCGCGATCGCCTCGTACACCGAGGCCGGTCTCGGCGACGCCTCACCGTATCTGCTGCATCTGGCCCTGGCCGCCTCGCTGCTCGCGGCACCCGCCGCCGCGACCGCCCCGCTCGGGACGACCGAGTCGCTCAAGACCCTCGAAGCCCGTACGAAGCCCGAGATCCCCCGACCGCGCGTGCCGCGCTGGGCCCGTGGATCGGAGGTGACCTGAGCATGCACGTCCTCGTGGTGCACAACCGCTACGCCTCGGCGCAGCCGAGCGGCGAGAACAAGGTCGTCGACCAGGAGGTGGAGCTGCTGCGCGCGGGCGGTCACCGGGTCGGGCTGTTCGAGCGGCGCAGCGACGACATCGGCGCCATGTCCCTGCTCGGCAAGGTCGCGGTGCCCCTGCGGGTGCCGTGGAACCCGGCGGTCCGGACGGAGCTCGCGGCCCGGCTGCGCGCCGAGCGGCCGGACGTGGTCCATGTCCACAACGTCTTCCCGCTGCTGTCGCCCGCGGTCCTCGCCGCCTGCGCCGACGCCGGCGTGCCCGCCGTCGCCACGCTGCACAACTACACCCAGATCTGCCCGCCCGGCACACTCCAGCGGGACGGGCGGCCGTGCACCGAGTGCGTCGGCTCGTCGGTGCCGCTGCCCGCGGTCCGGCACGGCTGCTACCGCGACTCCCGCCTCGCGACGGTGCCGCTCGCGGTCAGCATGTCGGCGAACCGGCGGCGCTGGTGGTCCGGCGTGGAGCGGTTCCTGTGCATCTCCGCCGCGCAGCGCGACGTCCTCGTACGGGCCGGGATGCCCGCCGAACGCCTCGCGGTGAAGCACAACTTCGTACCCGACCCGGACGCCCGCCGTACGGACGACGGCGAACACGTGCTCTATCTCGGCCGGCTCGCCGAGGCCAAGGGCGTCCGGCTGCTCATGGCCGCCTGGGACGAGATCACGGCCGGCGGCGGTGTGGGCGTACCGCTCGTGATCGCCGGCACCGGACCACTGGAGGCGGAGGTCACCGCCTGGGCGGCGGGCCGGGACGACGTGCGGTACGTCGGCCTGTACGACACGGCCGAGTGCCAGAAGGCCATCGCGCGGTCGGTCGCCGTGGTGGCCCCCTCGACCTGGCTGGAGGCGTTCGGGCTGGTGGTCGTGGAGGCGATGGCGGCCGGGGTCCCGGTCGTCGCCGCCGGCCACGGCGCCTTCGTCGAACTCGTCGAGGACGGCGTGACCGGACTGCTGCACCGGCCGGGGGAGTCCGCGTCGCTCGCGTCCTGCCTGCGCCGGATCACGGCCGAACCGGCCACCAACCGGGAGCTGGGCCGGACGGCCCGGCTCCGTTACGAACAGGGCTTCAGCCCGGCCGTAGGGCTGGAGCGCCTGGTCGAGGAGTACCGCACCGCGATCGCGGTCCGGTCGGAACGGACTCGCGGCGGGGACTCCCGCGCGAGCAGGGGGGATGGGAACAGCACATGACACGATGCCGACTCTGCGGCTCGGCGACGCTGGCCAGCGTCGTCGATCTGGGGGCGACCCCGCCGTGCGAGAGCTTCCTCGCGGCGGACCAACTGGACCGGCCCGAACCGGCGTACCCGCTGCACCTGCGGGTCTGCACCGACTGCTGGCTCGCCCAGCTGCCTCCGCTGATCACGCCGGAGGAGACGTTCAGCGAGTACGCCTACTTCTCCTCCTACTCGACCTCCTGGGTCGAGCACGCCCGTACGTTCGTCGCCGACGCCGTGGACCGCGCGGGGCTCGACGCCGAGGGCTCCGTCGCCTTCGTGGTCGAGGTCGCGAGCAACGACGGCTACCTGCTCCAGCACGTGGTGGACCGGGGGATCCGCTGCCTGGGCATCGAGCCCTCGGTGAACGTCGGCGCGGCGGCGCGCGAGAAGGGCGTCCCCACGCTCACCGAGTTCCTGAGCCCGGAGACCGGCGCGAAGGTCCGCGCCGAGCACGGCCCGGCGAACCTCGTCGTGGCCAACAACGTGTACGCACACATCCCCGACGTCGTCGGCTTCACCCAGGGGCTGCGCGCCCTGGTCGCCGACGACGGCTGGGTCTCCGTCGAGGTGCAGCACCTGCTGACCCTCATCGAGGAGAACCAGTACGACACCATCTACCACGAGCACTTCCAGTACTACACGGTCGCCTCCGCGATCCGCGCCCTCGCGAGCGGCGGACTCGCCCTCGTGGACGTCGAGTTGCTGCCCACGCACGGCGGCTCCATCCGGCTGTGGGCGAGGCCGGCCGAGGTGGCCGGCGAGCCGACCTCGCGGGTGGCCGACGTACTGGCCCGGGAGAAGGCCGCCGGGCTGCAGGAGCTGTCCGGGTACACCGAGTTCTCCGACCGGGTCGCCAAGGTGCGCCGCGACCTCCTCAAGTTCCTCATCGAGGCGGCCGAGCGCGGCGAGACGGTCGTCGGCTACGGCGCCCCCGGCAAGGGCAACACCCTGCTCAACCACTGCGGCATCCGGCCCGACCTGCTCGCCTACACGGTCGACCGCAACCCCTACAAGCACGGCAGGTTCACCCCCGGCACCCGCATCCCGATCCTGCCGCCCGAGCAGATCGCCGCCGACAAGCCGGACTACGTGCTCGTCCTCCCGTGGAACCTGCGGGCCGAGCTGACCGAGCAGCTGTCCTTCGTCCACGAATGGGGCGGCCGCCTCGTCTTCCCCATCCCGGAACTGAGCATCGTCGACGCCGCGTCGGAAGAGGTCACAGCATGAAGGTCGTTCTGTTCTGCGGCGGTTACGGGATGCGGATGCGCAACGGCACCGCCGACGACGTGCCCAAGCCGATGGCGATGGTCGGCCCGCGCCCGCTGATCTGGCACGTCATGCGCTACTACGCGCACTTCGGGCACAAGGAGTTCATCCTGTGCCTGGGCTACGGCGCCCACCACATCAAGGACTTCTTCCTCAACTACGAGGAGACGACGTCCAACGACTTCGTGCTCCGCAAGGGGCAGACGGAGCTGCTGTCCACCGACATCGCCGACTGGACGATCACGTTCGCGCAGACCGGCATCGAGTCGCCCATCGGCGAGCGGCTGCGCCGGGTGCGCCACCACCTGGACGGGGACGAGATGTTCCTCGCCAACTACGCCGACGTCCTCACCGACGCCCCGCTGCCCGAGATGATCGAGAAGTTCTCGCAGCGCGACGCCGGCGCCTCGATGATGGTCGTGCCGCCCCAGTCCTCCTTCCACTGCGTGGAGTTGGGCGAGGACAACCTGGTCGGCGGCATCACCGCGGTGAGCGAACTGCCCCTGTGGGAGAACGGCGGCTACTTCGTGCTCCGCCAGGAGGTCTTCGACCACATCCCGGAGAACGGCGACCTGGTCGCCGACGGCTGCGCCCAACTCGCCAAGCGCGGGCGGCTGGTGGCGCATCAGCACCGCGGCTTCTGGAAGCCGACCGACACCGTGAAGGAGCGCGCCGCCCTCGACGCCGCCTATGCCCAGGGCGACCGTCCGTGGGCCGTGTGGGAGCAGGGAGTACGAGCGTGATCCGACTCGGGGCCGGGTCCCCGGACGCGATCGTCGCCGTGGGCGCCCACTGCGACGACATCGCGATCGGTGTCGGCGGCACGCTGCTCGCCCTGTGCCTCGCGCGGCCCGGCCTGCGGGTCGACGCGCTGGTGCTCTCCGGCGGCGGCACCGAACGCGAGCAGGAGGAGCGGGCCGCGCTCGCCGCCTTCTGCCCGGGCGCCGACCTGCGGCTGACCGTGCTCAAGCTGCCGGACGGCCGGATGCCCGTGCACTGGGACGAGGCCAAGGCCGCGGTCGAGGAACTGCGCGCGCAGACCGACCCGGACCTGATCCTCGCCCCGCGCACCGACGACGCCCACCAGGACCACCGCGGCCTGGCACAGCTCATCCCCACCGCCTTCCGCGACCACCTCGTGCTCGGCTACGAGATCGTCAAGTGGGACGGCGACCTCGGCCGCATGACGGCCTACCAGCCGCTGCCTGTGGAGATCGCCGAGGAGAAGGTACGGCTGCTGCAGGAGCACTACGCCTCGCAGCGCCACCGGCCCTGGTACGACCGGGAGGCCTTCCTGGGCCTCGCGCGGATCCGCGGCATCGAATGCCACGAGCGATACGCCGAAGCGTTCGCCGTCACCAAACTCAAGCTCAACCTTGGGGGTTGAACCATGCGCGTACTGCTGACCGGTCACCAGGGCTACCTGGGCACCGTCATGGCCCCGGTCCTCGCCGCCGCCGGACACGAGGTCGTTGGCCTCGACTCCGGCCTGTTCGCCGACTGCGTCCTCGGCGAGACCCCCGCCGACCCGCAGGGGCACAAGGTGGACCTGCGCGACGTCACGGCCGAGCACGTGGCCGGCGTCGACGCCGTGATCCACCTGGCCGCGCTCTCCAACGACCCGCTGGGCTCGCTGGCACCGGAACTCACCTACGACATCAACCACCACGCGTCCGTACGACTCGCCGAGCTCGCCCGCGACGCCGGGGTGCGGCGCTTCCTGTACGCGTCCACCTGCTCCGTCTACGGCGCGGCAGGCGGCGACGAGCTGGTGGCCGAGGACGCCCCGCTGCGCCCGGTGACGCCGTACGCGGAGTCCAAGGTGCGCGTCGAGGACGACCTGCACGAGCTGGCCGACGACGACTTCACCCCGGTGTACATGCGCAACGCCACCGCCTTCGGCTACTCGCCCCGGCTGCGCGCGGACATCGTGCTCAACAACCTTGTCGGCCACGCGCTGCTTTCCGGCGAGGTCCTCGTCCTCTCCGACGGCACCCCCTGGCGCCCGCTGGTGCACGCCGTCGACATCGCCCGCGCCTTCACGGCCGCGCTGACCGCGCCCCGGGAGGCCGTGCACGACCGGGCGTTCAACATCGGCAGCGAGACCAACAACGTCACGGTCGCCGAGATCGCCGAGCAGGTCGCCGAGGCGGTGCCCGGCGCGAAGGTGAGGATCACCGGGGAGAACGGCGCCGACCCGCGCTCCTACCGGGTGGACTTCTCCCGCTTCCGCGCCGCGATCCCCGGCTTCGACATCGAGTGGTCGGTCAAGCGCGGCGCGCTCGAACTCGCCGACGCCTACCGCAAGTTCGGGCTGACCAAGGAGGCCTTCGACCAGCGCTTCACCCGCCTCGCCGTGCTCCGCGCGGCCTCCGAGGCCGGCACCGTCGACGACACCCTGCGGTGGCGCCGGTGACCACACAAGGCGAGGAGATGTACGCCCTGGTGGAGCGGCTCTACCCGCTCTGCCGGAGCATCACCGGCGACGGTGTGCGCGCCACCCTGGACATCGTCGGCGAGTACATCCCGCTCGACGTGCACGAGGTGCCGACCGGGACGCAGGTGCTCGACTGGACGGTGCCGCAGGAGTGGAACATCCGCGACGCGTACATCGCCGACACGGCCGGCAACCGGGTCGTCGACTTCGCCGCGTCCAGCCTGCACGTGCTCGGCTACAGCGTCCCGGTGGCGGCGACCATGCCGCTGTCCGAGCTGCGCCCGCACCTGCACACCCTGCCGGACCGGCCGTCCTGGGTGCCGTACCGCACCAGCTACTACAAGCCGGAGTGGGGCTTCTGCCTGGCCCAGGACACCCTGGACGCGATGCCGGACGGCGAGTACGAGGTGCGCATCGACTCCACCCTCGCCGACGGCCACCTCACCTACGCCGAGCACGTGGTGCCCGGGCAGGTGGCCGACGAGGTGATCGTCTCCTGTCACGTCTGCCACCCGGCGCTGGCCAACGACAACATGGCCGGCGTCGCCGTGGCGACCTTCCTGGCCCGGGCGCTGGCCGAGGAAACGCCGTACTACACCTACCGGTTCATCTTCGCGCCCGGCACCATCGGGGCGATCACCTGGCTGGCCCGCAACGCCGAGCGGGTGGACCGGGTCAAGCACGGCCTGGTGCTGGCCTGCGCCGGGGACCCGGGGCAGCTGACGTACAAGCGGAGCCGGCGCGGCGACGCCGAGATCGACCGGGTGCTGCAGTACGTGCTGACCGTCTCCGAACGCCCGCACCAGGTCAACGAGTTCACCCCGTACGGCTACGACGAGCGGCAGTACTGCTCGCCCGGCTTCAACCTTGGCGTCGGCTCGCTCACCCGGACCCCGTACGCGGGCTACCCCGAGTACCACACCTCGGCGGACAACCTGGACTTCGTCTCCCCGGAGGCGATGGCCGACACCCTCGCCGTGTGCCGCGAGGCGTTCGCCGTCCTGGACCGCAACCGTCAGTACGTCAACCTCAGCCCGTACGGCGAACCGCAGCTCGGGCGGCGCGGACTGTACGACGCGCTCGGCGGGCGCAGCGACACCAAGCAGGCCCAGATGGCGATGCTGTGGGTGCTCAGCCTGTCCGACGGCGAGCACGACCTGCTGGAGGTCGCGGAGCGGTCCGGGCTGCCGTTCGACACCGTCGCCGGCGCGGCCGACGCCCTGCACGAGGCGGGGCTGGTCAAGACATGACGTCGCTGCCCGTCGAGGGGGAGAACCCGCCGACAACGGCGCCACCGGCCAGGTCCGCCAAGCGGGCCCTGGTCGGCCGGCTGTCCTGGGGACTGGCCGACCAGGCGGCCTCCAGCATCTCCAACTTCGCGGTGGGCATCTATGTGGCCCGCTCGCTGGGGGTGACCGCGTTCGGCGTGTTCAGCCTGGCCTGGGTGACCTACGGCGTGGTGCTCAACGTCTCCCGCGGCCTTGCCACCGACCCGCTCGTGGTGCGCTTCAGCGGAGTGCCGGAAGCGTCCTGGCGCGGGGCGGTGGCCCGCTCGACGGGCACGGCGATCGGCGTCGGCACCGCCATCGGCGCGGTGTCCCTGGTGGCCGGGCTGGCACTCGGCGGTCGGCTCGGACCCGCGTTCGTCTGCCTGGGCGTCATGATGCCGGGACTGCTGCTGCAGGACGCCTGGCGATTCTCGTTCTTCGCCGCGGGCAACGGCCGCAAGGCATTCCTCAACGACATCGTGTGGTGTGTGGCGCTCGTCCCGGCCATGGTGGTGGCGGCCCACGTGAACACCGTGGCCGCTTTCGTGCTGGCCTGGGGCGCGTCCGCGGCGGTGGCCGCCGTGTACGGCTACTTCCAGTCCGGCATCCGGCCCCGGCTGACCGAGGCACGCGGCTGGCTGCGCGAGCAGCGGGATCTCGGCTACCGGTACCTGGTCGAGAACGTCAGCCTCAGCGGCGCGAGCCAGCTGCGGGCGTACGGCCTCGGCGGGATCGTCGGCGTGAGCGCGGTCGGCGCGGTGCGGGGCGCCGAGCTCCTGATGGGCCCGTTCCTCGCCGTACTGATGGGGCTGTCGCTGGTGACCGTCCCGGAGGCGGCCCGGGTACTGCGGCAGGCCCCCCACCAACTGGGCAGGTTCTGCCTCCTGCTGGGCGGCGGGCAGGCCGTCGCGGCGCTGGTCTGGGGCTCGGCGCTGCTGCTGATGCCGGGCCGGCTCGGCGAGCTGGTGCTCGGCGACGTCTGGCACTCCTCCTCGCACCTCATCGTCCAGATCACCCTCAGCGTCGCGGGCGCCGGCCTCGGCACCGGCGCCGCCGCGGGCCTGCGCGCCCTCGGCGCGGCCCGGCGCAGCCTGCGCTGCCAACTCTTCGCCTCCGCCTGCTATGTCGGCGGCGGTCTCGGCGGTGCGGCACTCGCCGGTACGGCGGGCTCGGCCTGGGGTGTCGCCGCCGCGACCCTCAGCGGCTCGGCCGTGTGGTGGCTGCAACTGCGGTCCGCCCTGCGCGAGCGCGACCCCAACTCCGTTCCCGAAGTGAGGACATCATGACCTCCCAGCCCAGGCTGACCATCGGCCTGCCCGTCTACAACGGCGAGGAGTACCTGGCCGAGTCGCTCGACGCCCTGCTCGGCCAGACCTACGAGGACTTCGAGCTGGTCATCTCCGACAACGCCTCCACCGACGGGACCGAGGCCATCTGCCGCAAGTACGCCGCGCAGGACTCACGCATCCGCTACCTCCGGCTGCCCCGCAACATCGGCGCCACGCCGAACCACAACCGGGTCTTCGCCGAGTGCCGCGGTGAGCTGTTCAAGTGGGCCTCGCACGACGACCTGTACGCCCGCGACCTGATCCGGCGCTGCGTCGAGGCGCTGGACGAGCGGCCCGACGTGATCCTCGCCCACGCCGACCAGGCGGTCATCGACGGCGACGGCAAGGTGAAGGTCCCGTACGAGTACACCCTCGCGACCGACTCGCCGCACGCGCCGGAGCGCTTCCGCAGCATGCTCTTCGAGCCGGGCGGCGACGACTTCTACGGCGTGATCCGGGCCGCCGCGCTGCGCCGGGTGAAGCCGATGGACAGCTACCACCACGCCGACCGCACCTTCGTCGCCGAGATCGCCCTGCACGGGCGCTTCCACCAGGTGCCGGAACTCCTGTACTTCCGCCGCGACCACCCCACCCGCGCCGAGCGTGCCAACCCGTCCAAGCGCTCCCGGTGCGTCAACCTGGACCCGCGCCGGGCCGGCCTGCTGCACCCGACGCCCCGGCTGCTCGCCGAGTACGTCTGGGGCTTCGCCTCGGCGATCCGGCGGGCACCGATCTCCCCGGCCGACCGGCGCGCCTGCTACCGGCACATGGCCGCGTGGATGACCAGCCGGGCCCGGCCGGGGGCCGGCGAGCGGGTCGAGGACCGCGCGCCGGTCGACCCGGCCCAGCTCACCGTCTCCGTCGACGCCCTCGTCGCCGGCCGCGAGGGGAGGCGGGCATGACCGCTGTGCGCGTCGGCCTGTTCGGCCTGCTCGGCTCCGGCAACCTCGGCAACGACGGATCGCTGGAAGCCCTCCTCGGATACCTCCGCACCGAGCATCCGGACGCGGAGGTGGACGCCCTGTGCGGCGGACCCGAGGCGGTCACGGCCAGGTTCGGGATCCCCGCGACCCGGCTGCACTGGAACCGCGCGGAGTACCGGACCGCGTCCCGTCTGGGCTCGATCGCCTCGAAGGGACTCGGCAAGCTCGTCGACGTCTTCCGTACCGCCGCCTGGGTGCGCCGGCACGACGTGGTGATCGTGCCCGGCATGGGCGTCCTGGAGGCCACCCTGCCGCTGCGCCCCTGGGGCTTCCCCTACTCGCTGTTCCTGCTCTGCGCGAGCGGCCGGCTGGTGGGCACCCGGGTCGCCCTGGTCAGCGTCGGCGCCGCCGAGATCAAGAGCCGCCCGACCCGCGCCCTGGTGCGCTGGTCGGGACGGCTCGCCGCCTACCGGTCGTACCGTGACGGCCAGTCCCGCGACGCGATGCACGCGATGGGCGTGGACACCGCGCGCGACGAGGTCTACCCGGACCTCGCGTTCTCCCTGCCGACGCCGAAGTCGAGCGCGCCCACCGGCACGCCCGGTACCGTCTGCCTCGGCGTCATGGACTTCCACGGCGGCAACGACGACCGCGCCCGCGCCGACGAGATCCACGGGCGCTACCTCGACGGCACGATCACGTTCGTCCGCACCCTGGTCGAGGAGGGCAGACCTGTGCGGCTGCTCACCGGTGACACCTGCGACGAGACGGTGGTCGCCGCGATCCTCGACGTGGTCGACTCACCCCTGGTCACCGCGGCCCAACCGGCCTCCCTGGCCGACCTGATGAACGAGATGGCCGCCGCCGACTCCGTGGTGGCGGTCCGCTACCACAACCTCATCTGCGCGCTGAAGACCGAAACGCCCGTGCTCGCCCTGTGCTACGCGGCGAAGAGCGACGCGCTCATGGACCGGATGGGCCTCGGCGCGTACTGCCACCCGGCCCGCGAGGTCGACGCCGACCGGCTCCTCGAACAGTTCCGGGACCTGGAGAAGCACTCGGCACAGCTGCGGCAGACCCTCGCCGAGCGCAACCGGGTCGCCGCGGAGCAACTCGACGAGCAGTTCACCGCCTTGACCACGACCCTGTTCCCGGCGAACGCCCACGCCCCACGGAAGGCCCGATGAAAGCCACCGAAGTCCCCGAGATCGCCGGCGCACACCTCTTCGAGCCGACGCCGTACGCCGACGAACGCGGCTTCTTCTGCCGCACCTTCGACGCCGACGTGATCCGCTCGGTGGGCCTCGACCCGCACGCCTTCGTCCAGGACAGCGTCTCCCGCTCGGTGCGGGGCGTGCTGCGCGGCCTGCACCTGCGCTCCGGCGCCGGCGAGGCCAAGCTGGTGCGGTGCTCGTACGGGCGCATCTTCGACGTCGTCGTCGACCTGCGCCCCACCTCGCCGACCTACCGCAACTGGACGTCCTTCGAACTGTCCGGCGAGACCCAGGTGACCCTGTACATCCCGGCGGGATGCGCGCACGGCTTCCAGGCGCTGACCGAGACCGCCGACACCTCGTACCGGATCGACCGGCCGCACGACCCGTCCGAGGACGTGACGATCGCCTTCGACGACCCGGAGCTCGCCATCGACTGGCCGCTGCCGGTCACTTCGATGTCCCAACGGGACCGGGAGGCACCGAGCCTCGCCGAGGTCCTGAAGCACCAAGAAAGTTGAGGCCCGCTTGCACACCCAAGACACCGCAGAGCTCCTCCTGCCCCGCTCGCGGGAGGCGAACGAGCGGCTGCATGCCCTGATCCCCGGGGGCGCGCACACTTACGCCAAGGGCGACGACCAGTACCCCGAGGACCTGGCCCCGGTCATCAGCCACGGCCGCGGTGCCCACGTGTGGGACGTCGACGGCAACCGCTACATCGAGTACGGCTCCGGTCTGCGCTCGGTCAGCCTCGGTCACGCCCACCCGCGCGTGACCGAGGCGGTACGGCGGGAGATCGACCGCGGCGGCAACTTCGTCCGGCCGTCCTACCTGGAGGTCGAGGCGGCGGAACGCTTCCTGGCCACGGTGCCGACCGCCGAGATGGTGAAGTTCGCGAAGAACGGCTCCGACGCCACCACCGCCGCGGTGCGCCTCGCCCGCGCCGCCACCGGCCGCCCTCGGGTGGCCATCTGCGCCGACCACCCGTTCTTCTCCGTCGACGACTGGTTCATCGGCACCACGCCGATGTCCGCGGGCATCCCGGCGGAGACCAACGACCTCACCGTCACCTTCCCCTACGGCGACCTGGCCGCCACGGAGGAACTGCTCACCCGCCACCAGGGCGAGATCGCCTGCCTGATCCTCGAACCCGCCACCCACTCCGAGCCGCCGCCCGGCTACCTCGCAGGCCTGCGCGAGCTCGCCGACCGGCACGGCTGCGTCCTGGTCTTCGACGAGATGATCACCGGCTTCCGCTGGTCCGAGGCGGGCGCGCAGGGCCTGTACGGCGTCGTCCCCGACCTCTCCACCTTCGGCAAGGCGCTGGGCAACGGGTTCGCCGTCTCCGCGCTGGCCGGGCGCCGCGAGCTGATGGAGCGGGGCGGGCTGCGGCACTCCGGCGAGCGGGTGTTCCTGCTGTCCACCACGCACGGTGCCGAGACGCACTCGCTGGCGGCCGCGATGGCCGTGCAGACCGTCTACGCCGAGGAGGGCGTCACCGCGCGGCTGCACGCCCTCGGCGAGCGGCTGGCCGCCGGTGTCCGCGACGCCGCGGCCGGCATGGGCGTCGGCGAGCACGTCGTCGTCCGGGGCCGGGCCAGCAACCTGGTCTTCGCCACCCTCGACGGGAACGGGCAGCCCTCGCAGGAGTACCGCACCCTGTTCCTGCGCCGGCTGCTGGCGGGTGGGGTGCTGGCGCCGTCGTTCGTGGTGAGCAGCGCGCTCAGCGACGCCGACATCGATCACACGGTCGACGCGGTGGCGCAGGCCTGCGCGGTGTACCGCAAGGCACTGGACGACGGCGACCCGACCCCCTGGTTGGGCGGACGGCCTGTGAAACCGGTCTTCCGCCGCCTGGTGTAACGCACCGTGGGATGACATCAGGGACGCTCCTGCCGACCGGCCACGGCCGTCCGGCCGACCAGCCACGCGGTCGCCGGGACCACGGCCAGCGCGGTGCACCAGCCGCCGAGGACATCGGTCGGATAGTGCGCGCCCAGGGCGACCTGCGCCCATCCCATCGCGGCGCCTGCCACGAGCGCCGCGGCGAGCACGAGTGACGTGGCGGCCGTCCTGCCCAGGCCGAGCCGGCCGGTCGCGAACAGCGCCCCGACGAGGGCGAGTGCGGTGAAGAAGGCGGTGTGCCCGCTCGGATAGGAGAGGTTGCCGGGGCCGTGGATGGTGCGCCCCACCACATGCTTGAGGAGCGTCGCCGCCCCCACGGCCAGGGCGACACCGGCAACCACGAGCACGGCCGCGCGAGGCCGTCGTAGCAGCAGACATGCCGTCACGGCGGCCCCGACCACCATCACCGATCCGGCGGGCTCCCCGAGGAAGTCCAGGGACAGGGCGACACGCCTCCAGGGCCCGCGCACGCTGTCCTCCGTCGGCTTCACGAACCACCTGTCCACCCGGCCGGGCTGAGTGTGACCGGCGTACATGAACCCGAGCAGCCCGACCACCAGCGTGGCGAGCACCGCGACCGGCCAGAGGCACACGCCCGCCTTGCCGGACCGGGCCTGGCCGGCTTCCGGCTCCGCACCTGCCAGGCGCTCCAACCCAAGCCCCCCTGGTGTTCGACTCAGCCCTCGAAGGTGACCCTAACCAACAACCCGGCGGCGGCACATCGCGGACGGACCGGCCTTGAGGGGCGCTTTGATGTTTCTTGGGCAGGAGATCGACGTGAGGCTCCGGGCCGGGCCGCCGTCACCCGGCGTCCGCCCACTCCAGGACGAGCCGGACGGTGTCCTCGGGCCGTTCCTCGTGCAGGTAGTGCCCGATGCCCGGCCAGTGCTCCACACGCGAGCCGGTCACGTGCAGGGTGCTTCTCTCCCAGGCGGCGGGCTCCGCCGCCGTCCACACCGTCAGCGCCGGCCGGGTGCGGCGGCGCAGGTACGCCTCGCTGTGCGGGCGGATGCCCACGGCGCCGGGTTCGGTGTACATGCCGGCGTACGCCTGGGCGATCACGTGGTCCGGGGTGCCGAGCATGGTGCGGACGTGCGCGGTGCGCAGCCCGGCCGGGGCCCGGTCGGAGAACGCCCCCGCGACGAAGTCGGCCGCCGCACGGGACCCGTGCTCCCGGTACTCCGCCAGCCGCCCCGGAATCCCGTCCACTTCGGCCCCGTGCGCGCCGTGCGCCGGGTCGAGGGCGACGACCGAGCGGACCAGCCCGGGGTGTCGTACCGCGAGAAGGTTGACCACCTGTCCGCCCATGGAGTGGCCGACGGCCACCACCGGGCCGCAGCCGACCGCTTTCAGCAGGGCCGCCAGGTCGTCCGCCATCTCCGCCGGGGTGTTGCCCTCGTCCGGCACCTCGGAGCGGCCGTGGCCGCGCAGGTCGGGGACGATCACCCGGAACCGGTCGGCCAGCGCCTCGGCGTGCGGCGACCACTCCCGGCCGTCGCCGCCCCAGCCATGCACCAGCAGCAGGGCGGGGGAGTCGGTGGGCCCCAGGGTCGTGCAGAACAGGCGGACGCGTCCGAGCTCGATCACCCCTGGTCCTCCTGGTACGTGGCGTACGCGAAGTCGGCGTGCACTCCGGCGCCGTCCAGGTCCTGCGCCCACAGGCCCAGCATCGCGCCGGTGAAGCCGAGGACGCGCAGCTGTCCGTCGTGGAACTCGTCCGCGTGCTCGTCCGAGAGGACGGTGGCGTCGAGGTCGAGCGGCAGGCGGTGCGGGCCGGTCCCGTCGACGTCGTAAGAGAAACGCAGGACGGGACCGTCCAGTTCGGCGCGCAGCACGACGGGGAGACCGGGCGGGAGCGGGATCCGCACCGGGTGCGCGGTCAGCGCGCCGGCCGCGCAGCTCAGCGCGGTCAGCACGGGGGATCCGTCGTCCTCGGCCGTCATGTACAGATAGTGCCAGTTGCGGGTGTTGTAGTACGCCGTCAGCCCGGCCAGGTGGTCGGGGGTGCGGGGGGCGAAGGTCAGCCGGGTCTCGAACGTGCACCGGGGTGCGGTGACCCGGCGGGCGAGCAGGCTGGGGGACCGGCGGCCGACGGGTGACTGGCCGCCGTGCAGGCGCAGCCGTCCCGGCGCGGGCTCGATCCAGTCCGGGGTGGGCGGTCGGCGCAGGGTGGACCAGTGCGGTCCGAGAGTCTCGAAGCGGTCGGTGACGGGCTCGGGCGGCACGGGCGCAGCGGCGAGCGCCGGGGCGGGCACGGTGACGGCGGGCACCCCGCCCTTGATGCGCGGCCAGCCGTCCTCGGTCCAGGTGACCGGTTGCAGCGCGGTCTCCCGGCCCAGCACGCACCGGCCGCGCTCGGTGTAGGGGCGGGCGGTGATGTGGGCGGCGTACCACTCGCCCGTCGACGTCCGTACGAGCGAGCAGTGGCCGGCCTTCTGCAGTTCCAGGGACGGGTCGTGACGGGACGTCAGAAGCGGTCCGGCCGGGTCGGGTTCGTACGGGCCGAACAGGTCGCGGGAGCGGGCGACGGCCGCTCCGTGCTCGTAGCCGGTGCCGCCCTCGGCGTGCACGAGGTAGTACCAGCCGTCCTTCTTGTACAGGTGCGGGCCCTCCGCGACGCCTGCCGCGGTGCCCACGGAGATCGTCCGCGGTTCACCGAGCAGGGTCCGCGTCCCGCGGTCGTACTCCTGGAGCTCGATCCCGGCGAACATGTCCCGGTCCGGGCGCCAGTCGAAGCGCATGTTCAGCAGCCAGCTGCGGCCGTCGCCGTCATCGTCGTCGTCGTGGAAGAGGGAGACGTCGAAGCCCCGTCCGTGCAGGGGCACCGGGTCGGACCAGGGGCCTTCGATCGCGGGCGCGGTGGTCACATAGTTGGGGAGGTCCTTCCAGCCCTCCGCGTAGGTGTCGACGACGGTGAAGACCAGGTGGAACAGACCGTCCGCGTACGACAGTCCGGGCGCCCAGATGCCCCCGGAGTCCGGCACGCCGGTCAGGTCGAGCAGCCGCCGGCTGTCCAGGACCCCGCCCAGCGCACGCCAGTTGACCAGGTCCCGGGAGTGGTGGACGCGTACGCCCGGGTACCACTCGAAGGTCGAGGTGGCGATGTAGAAGTCGTCGCCGACGCGCAGGATCACCGGGTCGGGTTCGAAACCGCGCAGGACGGGGTTGTGGATCACGTGGGGTCCGTTCGGGACTCAGAGGGAGAACAGGAGGGTGCCGAAGCCCGGGTGGTCGCACTGGAAGGGGGCGCCTTCCGGCCGTAGTTGGCTCGCCACCTGGGCGGTGTACGGGGCTGACTTGCCGGCCCGCTTCACGTAGTGGTTGTAGGCGATCTCGTAGATGGTGCGGAAGCTGTCCCTGGCGGAGAGCGACGACCAGTGCCAGTTGCAGCGTCCGAAGGTGGCGTCGTACGGGACGCTGTTGCCGAGGTTGTACTTCGCCGTGTACTCGTAGCCGCTCAGGAGCAGGGAGTTGGAGGCGCCGAACATGTCGAGGCCCTGGATCCAGCCCGTCTGGCAGATCTCGGCGAGGGAGCCGAGGATCAGCTGGGTGTGCGCCTGGTCGCGGCCGGACTCGCAGCACTGGCCGGTGCCGGACTGGATCAGTTTGGTCAGGGCGCAGCAGCTGTTGGTGTAGAAGGCGTTGTAGGCGTCGTTGAACAGGGTGAGGTCGTTGCAGGCGACCGCGATCTGCATCATGCCCTTGAGGCCCATCAGGCCGTAGCCGCCGTCGCCGTAGATGTTGATGAGCGGGACGAAGACGTTCTTGAACATCGCGACAGTGGCGTCGAGTTCGGACTGCGTCCAGCTGCCGGCCGGGCCGGTGTAGTGCATGATCTCGACGGCCGCGGCCAGTTTGGCGCCGTAGACGCCGGCGGCGAGTTCGGCGTCGGCGCCGTTGATGGTCTGCAGGGCGTTGGTCCAGGACTTGATGATCTCCAGCGCCTTGGAGGCGTGCGCGGTGTCCTGGGTGATGTACCACATCAGGGCGTTCTGGTAGGCGGCGTTGCAGTCGTACCAGAGTTCCATGTTGCCGCTCTCGGGGCTGGTACCCCGGGTGACGGTCGCCCGGCCGCCCGCGACGACGTACGAGGACGAGGAGAAGAAGTCGGCGGCGAAGACGTTGTAGCCGCCGATCCAGGGCGAGGCGCCCGCGGCGACCTTGCTGCGCATGCGGTCGAGGTCGGCTCGGCTGTGCAGGACGCCGGGGTGGGTCAGCGCGGTCAGGCCGGAGGTGACGGCGGCGGCCTGGCTCGCCCCGGCCAGGGCGCCGGCGCCCGCGAGGCCCGCGGCGCCCGCGCCGACGGCGGTGAGCTTGAGGAAACGGCGGCGGTTGGGGGACGTGTTGGTGGTGGGTTGCGGCTCGTTCACGGGGAGGGTTCTCTTTCACTCGGCGTTGAGTGGTGTCGAGCGGGGAAGTGCTGCGCGCGGTCGGCTCAGCCGCGATACAGCACGAGCGTGCTGCGCGGGCCGAGCTTGGGGCATTGGCCCGCTCCGACCGTCTTGCCGGTCGCGAGGTCGCGGGCCGGCCCGAAGTCGGTTCGCGCCGGCAGGGTGAAGACCTTGTCGGTGCTGGTGTTCATGGCGATCAGGTAGTCGCCGTACTCGCAGAGGTAGAAGGGCGCGCGGCCCACGAGCATGGTCTCGACGCCGTCGAAGTGGACACCGAGGGTGGGGTCGGGGACGTCGGCGGGGACGGGCGCCAGGTGGTAGACGTCGCCCGCGAGGGCCTGGTGGAGGGTCTCGCCGGGGGGCGGGAAGCCGCCGGGCGGGATGGCCGCGGCGCCGGGGTCGTTGATGGCGTAGTCCCACAGGATCCAGTCGCGGGCCGTGAAGGTGTCGCCGGTGGCGCCCGCGGTGCGCTGGCGGATGGTGGCGGAGCGCTGGTCGGTGGGCGTGACCTGGTGGATGCGGGCGTAGTTGTTGACGCCCTGCCGCGCACGCCAGTACAGCGAGGCGAACAGGAGTTCCTTGCCGTTCTTGACGGCCACGCACCCGTTCTCCTCGTCGGTGACGACGAAGTCGGGCCGGTCCCAGCCGGTCGGGATACGGGCGGGCCGGGCGGCGAGGGCCTGGAACTCCGGCCAGTCGTGCGAGACGAACCGCAGGGCGTTGAGGCCCACGCGGGTCCAGGTGTGCTCGGCCTGGAGGGTCAGCTGCGGGTAGAGCTGGCCGTCGGCGATCATCTCCTGGGTCCAGCCGACGATGTCGGGGTCCTTGAAGGCGACCGCGGTCATCAGGGGGTTGGAGTCCCACGCGGTGCGCGAGGCGTAGCCGATCTCGCCGGGGTAGACCTCGTTGCGCCAGCCGATGACGGTCTCGATGCGGGAGATCCGGCAGCCGTCCCCGTCGACGTCGACCACCCGGAACGCGCCGCGCGCCTTGGTCATCCGCACCATCTGCTCGCGCAGTTCGGGCGCCTCCTGGCCGCCGTACCCGCGCGTGACGGACTCGTACATCATCACGAGCCAGTCCATGACCTCGCCGTAGTTGCCGACGTAGCCGAGTTCGCGGGTCAGGCCCGCCTTCGTCACCTGGTAGTAGCTCTCGCCGAGCGGCTTGGTCGGGTTGCCGTCGGCGTCCTCCGGGCCGAGGTACGGCTTGATGCCGAGCGACTGGTACAGGTAGTCGCGCGCCTTGTCCTCGGACAGGGCGAGGTCGGGGGCGAGGAGCCTGAGGCCGCGGTTGGTCTGGTAGATGCCGATGGCGCAGATCTGGGACTGGTTGCTGTAGTGCGGGAAGTGCCGGCGCCAGTAGTCCCGGCTGGACTTGAGCATGTCGACGTACGCGTCCTTGCGCACCGGCGGCACGGGGGTGTCCGTGCCGGTGGGGGCGACGAGGGTGACGTCGTCGAACCAGGCGGTGCCGGGGCCGGTCAGGCGCAGGTGCATCTCGATCTGGGTGGCGCCCGACGGGGTGGCCAGGTCGACCGACACGTACTCCCAGTCGTGGGTGCCGGTGGTGGCGTACACCTTGTGGTCGCTGCCGACCAGGTTGCCGCTCGCGTCGAAGAAGAGCGGGTCGATGTGCGCGCCGAGCCCGGTGACGCCGTCCGTCTTGATCCACGCGCCGTAGGTGTACGTGCCCGAGCCGACGCGCGTCCTGGGCGCCGAGTAGACGTAGCTGTAGTCGCCCGCACCGGTGGCCGTCAGTTTGAGGGAGGCGGAGCCCGAGCGGGCGACCGTGGTGTCGCGGGCCCAGGTGCCGCCGGGGGCCCAGCCGGGCTTCTCCCAGCCGGTGGGGGTGTCGGCGCCCGACTCGAAGCCGGGGTTGGCTATCGCGTACGGCGAGCCGGTCACCTGCGTGTCGAGGCGGTCGCCGAGGTGCTCCCACAGCAGGGCCAGCACGAGCCCGACCCGGCCGAAGCCCTGCCACTGCTGGTCGGACCCGGTCATGACGGTGTCGTCGGCCTTCCACGCCATGTACCGGCCGTCGATCGCCTCCAGCACCCGGTCGACGGCTGCGTCCTGCTGGTAAGCGGGACTGCCGGACCACAGATAGCCCTCGGCGAGGGACTGCATCGCCCAGCCGTCCAGGGTGGCGGGGGTCGCGGAGGTGAGGAGGTACTTCTGGTCCTTCTGCACCCGCGCCTTGATGTCGTCGAGGATCCCCTCGCCGCCGGTACGGGGCTTCGGGGTCGGCGCGGGGCCCTGGACCTCGCCCTTCGGCGGGACGAACCGGGGGTCGGTGTGGGTGTAGAGACGGTAGATGCCACGCGAGGGCGTGGTCATGTTGTAGTACAGCTGGGCCTGGTTCTGGCCGTAGGACCAGATGCGGCCCAGCGCGCGGATCTCCAGCGACACCTTCTTCCTGCCGGCGGTCATCTTCTCCGGCAGCGGAAGGGTGTGGAAGAAGAAGCGGCCCGGGGTGCGGGGCGCGGTGTCGAGGATGTCGAGGTTGTCGACGGCGCCCTGGTCCTGGTGGCCGACCTGCTTGCCCTCGCAGAACAGCTGGAGGCGCCACATGTCGGTGCCTGAGGCGGCCTCGGCCGAGCTGTCGTCGTAGTCGTCGCCCCACAGGCGGACGGTGACGTACGTGGTGCCGGTCGGGCTGACCGCGACCTCGAACTTCAGGGTGCCGCCCGCGTACGAGGCCGGTTCGGTCGGGTTGAGGACGCGGGCGCTCTGGCCCAGGCCGCCGGTGACCGTGTCGGAGAGGGCGGCGGTGAGGTTGTGCGCCGTCTCGGAGTCCGTGTCGCCGAAGACGACGACGTCGAGCGGGGCGCGGCCTCGCGCGCCTGCCGCGTCCGGCTCGGCCGCGTAGGCCGGTGTGGCGGTCACGGCGGTCGGCAGGCCGATGGCGGCAGCCACGACACCGGTCGCGCCGGCGTACTTGAGCACGTCGCGTCTTCTCGGTGCGCTGGGCACGGCTGTGATGGGTGCGTCGGGCACGACTGATCCTTTACTTGAGGCTGCCCATGAGGATTCCGCTGCGCCAGTACTTCTGGAGGGCGAACATGAAGACCGCCAGCGGAATGATCGACAGCAGGGACCCGGTGAGGACGAGGGTGTTCATGTCGCGGGAGGTCTGCGCCTGCTGCACCCAGGAGAACAGGCCCAGGGTGACGGGGAAGGAGCGCTCGCCGTTGAGCATGAACAGGGGGAGGAAGAAGTTGTTCCAGATGTTGACGAAGTCGAGCATGAAGATGGTGATGCCGCCGGTGGTCATCAGCCGGAGTGCGACCGAGAAGAAGATCCGCGTCTCGCTCGCGCCGTCGATGCGGGCCGCCTCCATCAGCTCGGTGGGCATCGAGGTGTCGGCGTAGACCTTGCCGAGGTACACCCCGAAGGGGTTGATGAAGTACGGGATCAGCACCGCCCACACCGTGTTGGTGAGACCGATCTTCGCGAAGACCAGGTAGAGCGGGAACGCCAGCAGGGTGCTCGGCAGCAGCGAGGCGCCGACGATGACCCCGAACAGGGCGCCCCTGCCCCGGAATTCGTACTTCGACAGTCCGTAGCCGGCGGCCAGCGAGATGAACGTCGACCCCGCGGCGCCGACCGTGGAGTAGAGGACGGAGTTGGCGATCCAGCGGCCGAAGACCCCGTCGTGGTAGTCCCAGATGGCCTGGAAGTTGTCGGCGAGGTGGTTGGAGGAGAACCACAGGCCGAAGGTGGAGTAGAGGTCGGTCTGGTTCTTGGTCGAGGCCACCAGCAGGAACCAGGTGGGGGCGAGCGAGTAGAGCAGGAAGACGATCAGCAGACCGGTGGTGAGCGCCACCGCCCGGCGGGTGGGGCGTACGCCGCCCCCGGTGGTGACGGCGCTCATGACACCTTCCTGTTCGTGACGCGGTAGAAGACGAAGGCGAGGATGCCGGTGACGACGGCGAGGACGAGGGACTCGGCGGCGGCGTACTGGTAGTCGCCGGTCTTGAACGCCCGGTCGAAGATCTCCAGCATGGGCGTGAAGTCGGTGCTGATGGACTCCGGTGCCACATACCGCAGGAACAGCGGCTCGGTGAACAGCTGGAGGCGGCCGATCAGGGAGAACATGCCGGTCAGAACCAGGATCCCGGTGATGTTCGGCACCTTGATCGACCAGGCGATCCGCCACTCCTTCGCACCGTCGAGCCGCGCCGCTTCGTACAGCTCGCGGGGCAGTGCCTGCAGTGAGGCGGAGATCAGGATCATGTTGAAGCCGATGCCCTGCCAGGTGAGCAGGTTGCCCAGCGAGAGATAGGTGTTCAGGCCGCCGAAGAAGGTGACGGTGGTGCCCGCCCTGTCGCCGATGTCGACGATCGGGCTCGCGGTCGGGCTGTAGAGGAACAGCCAGATCAGCGTCGACACCACGCCCGGGATGACGTACGGGATGAGCAGTCCGGCGCGGAAGAAACGGACCGCCCGGGCCGCGACGCCGTCGAGCAGCAGGGCCAGCAGCAGCGAGATGCCCAGCATGACCGTGATCTGCGCGGTGCCGAAGAGCAGGGTGCGAAGCATCCCGGCCCAGAAGGTGCCGTCCGCCAGGATCGCCGAGAAGTTGGCGAAGCCGGTGAAGACGACCTTCGTCGGGCCGAAGCCGAGGCCGCTGCTCTTCTTCTCGTGCAGGCTCTGGTTGAAGGCGTAGCCGATCGGCACGACGTAGGTCAGGAGGAAGCCGATCAGGAAG
Source organism: Streptomyces cylindrosporus (assembly GCF_022698165.1). Lineage (GTDB taxonomy): Bacteria > Actinomycetota > Actinomycetes > Streptomycetales > Streptomycetaceae > Streptomyces > Streptomyces cylindrosporus. Next base: position 35,135 of record NZ_JALDAY010000019.1, on the reverse strand, counting down.
GGCAGCATGAACAGCAGCCCCTTGTAGGCTCCCCGCCTCCCGGCCCGGCGGGGGGAGGTCCGCCGGACCGGGGAGTCTGCTGCGGCCTTCGCCGGCCGCGTGAGGGTGGACAAGGGTGTCTCCAGTGAGGTGCGCTCAGGGGGCGTTGACGGTCAGCTCGCGGCGACGGCCTTGACGCCCTTGCTCTTCAGGTCGGCCAGCACCCATTCCTGAAGGTGCGTCAGCATCGCCTTCACGGTGAGCTGCTTCTTCATGACCTTGCCCCACTGCTTCTGCATCTCGGAGTACATCGCCGCGTAGTCCGGGCCGTACTGCCACTGCTCGCCCACCCGGGACGCCGCGGTGGTGATGACCTGCGCGCTGTCGGACTTCCCGTTGAACATCTCGGTCGGAATGATCTTGTCGACGTACGGCGAGACGTCCTTGACCGCCGGGAAGAGCCCCGACTTGGACTTGGGGTCGGTGAGCGCGGTCAGAGACTCCTTGCTGCTGGACAGCCAGGCGGCGAACTGGGCCGCGCGGTCGGGGTACTTGCAGCCCTTGAGTACGGCGGTGACGTCGAAGTTGCTGGACGTCTGCGGCTTGGCGGTGTCGAAGACGGGGGCGTCGGCGAGCTGCCACTTCCCCTTCGACTTGGGGAAGTTGGTGTCGTAGATCGGCAGCTGCCAGGTCGACGTGGTCATCAGGATCGTCTTGCCGAGGTCCCAGGTCTTGAAGACGCCCGGGTCGGCGTACGAGGCGTTGGAGGCGAGATTGTTGTCGACCAGCTGCTGGACGACATCGCCCGCCTTGAGCGCGTCGGGCGAGGTGAAGCCGATCTTCCAGTGGTCGCCGTCCACGGCGTACCACTGCGCGCCGGCCTCCCAGGAGAGGTCGACCAGCGTGCTCGGGTCCTCGCCGGCCATGTTGAAGATCTTGACGTTCTTGTTCTTCTTCTGCACCGCCTTGCCGGCGGCGATCAGCTCGTCCCAGGTGGTCGGGGCCTTGACGCCGTACTTCTCGAACAGGTCCGCGCGGTAGGCGGTGAACAGCGGGGAGGAACCGGTGGGGATGCCGTAGGTGGCGCCACCCGGGCTGACCGCGTTCCAGGCCGGGACGGTGTAACGGGACTTGTACTGCGCGGCGACCTTCGTGATGTCCGTCAGGAGGCCGTCGGCGGCGAAGTTCGCCAGGTTCATCCCGTCCATCTTCGACAGACAGGGCGCGTTGCCCGAGGTGACCGCGGCGCGCAGCTTCTGGTAGACGGTGTCGCCCGCGGCGTTGACGAACTTCACCTGGGTCTCGGGGTGCTCCTTGTTCCACACCGCGACCTGGTCGGAGATGCCCTCGGTCCAGCTCCAGAACTCCAGCTGCACCTTGCCCTTGGTGGTCTTGGCCGCCGAGTCGGTGTCGTCGCCGCCACCGCAGGCACTCAGGACGAGGGACAGGGAGAGGGCAGCGGCCGCGCCGGCGAGGGTTCTCGTACGGATGGTGCTCATCGGTCCTCCGGGAAGGGGCGGACAGCGCCTGCGGTGGGGAGAGGGCGCGGGCGGCTGAAGGCAGGGCAGGCGAGGGTGGGTGGCTACAGAGTTTCAGTAACCGTTTCCCATGGACGGTAGGACGCAGTGGGCCCACGCCACAAGAGGGGGGAGCTCATTTGTTTCGACGAGCTTGCGGGCAGGTTACCCGCTGGCGGCCATTGACCTGCTGTTTTGGCATCCACCCCCGGATCGCAGGCGCTTCACCGCCGTACGTGCACCCCGGGAGGAACGTTGACTGGCCGAGCTGGCGAGCCCTAGCGTGGAATACGGTTACTACCTCGTTCTCACTTCCCCTCCTCGTGTAGAAGCGGAGATCCATGCCCACGTCAGAGCTGCCGCCGCGCGCCTTGTTCGCGATGAACCCGGTGCACCTTCCCGAACTCTTTCCGCCCCGGCTCATGGCACGGCTCGGCGACGTGGCCCGGATCGACCCCGCCCTGGTCCTCCAGGACTTCGGCGATCCGGCCATGGCCAAGGCGCTGGCCGAGACCGAGGTGCTGATCACCGGCTGGGGCTGCCCGCGCATCGACGAGGTCGTCCTGGCCGCGGCACCCCGGCTACGGGCCGTGCTGCACGCGGCGGGCAGCGTACGCAGCCTGGTCGCGCCCGCGGTCTGGGAGCGGGGCATCGTCGTGTCCAACGCCGTGCAGGCCAACGCAGTGCCGGTCGCCGAGTTCACGCTCGCCGCGATCCTGCTGTCCGGCAAGGACGCCTTCGGGCTGCGGGAGCGGTTCCGCGCCGAGCACGTCTACCCGCCGCCCGCCGACCACGCCGCGGTCGGCAACCTGGGCAGGCGGGTCGGGATCATCGGCGCCTCCCGGGTCGGCCGCCGCCTGCTCGAACTGCTGCGACCCTTCGACTTCACGGTGACGCTGTACGACCCCTACGTCGACGCCGCCGAGGCCGCCGCGCTGGGGGCCGCACTCGTGCCGCTCGACGAGCTGATGCGCACCAGCGACATCGTCAGCCTGCACGCGCCGGACATCCCGGAGACCTACCGCATGCTCGACCGCCGGCGGCTGTCGCTCATGCCGGACGGTTCCGTGCTCGTCAACACCTCCCGGGGCGCCCTCGTCGATCCCGACGCGCTCGCCGACGAGCTGGTCTCCGGACGGATCGGCGCGGTCCTGGACGTGACCGAGCCGGAGCCGCTGCCCGCGGACTCCCCGCTGTACCGGCTGCCCAACGTCTTCCTGACCCCGCACATCGCCGGTTCCCTCGGCAACGAGCTGGAGCGGCTGGGCCGCACGGTCGTGGACGAGCTGGCGCTGCTCGGCGCGGGCGCGCCCCTCGCGCACGCCGTGCACCAGGCGGACCTGGTCAACAGTGCCTGATCCGTCGGTCGTGCTCGGCTGCGGCGGAAATCGTTTACTGCTTTGCCGCGATGGTTTCTGCAACGACCAGGCCGCAGGGCTTTCCGATGCAGTAACGTCGGTCTCGTGACGGACAACGGGAACGGCACCCGCAGGAACTCAACGGCCAGCGGGACCAAGCGAAAGGGCACACGGTCGGACAGGCCGAGCACCATCCGCGATGTCGCGGGGAAGGCGGGCGTCTCGGTAGCAACCGTTTCCCGTACTCTGGCCGGCAACTATCCGGTGTCGGCGGAAACCAGAGCCCGTGTGATGGCGGCGGTGCAGTCACTGCACTACGTGGTGAACGTCCATGCGAAGGCCCTATCCGGGGCCGTCGCCGGTCCCGTCGCCCTGGTCATCCAGGACATCACCGGCCCCTCGCTGGCCCATGTCGCCGCCGGTGTGGAACAGGAGGCCACCAGCCGGGGCAGGCTGAGCCTGGTCTGCTCCACCCACGGCGACACCGCTCGCGAGGACGACCTGGTCCAGCTCATGCGGGAGCAGCACGCCGCCGCGGTCGTCCTCGTCGGCGGCGTGGTCCCGGACGACGCCTACCACCGCCGTATGGCCGAGTACGCCAAGGCCCTCGACGCGGCCGGCTCCCGCCTGGTGCTGGTCGGACGCCCCGCGCTGCCCGCCGGAATCCCGGCGACCGTGGTCGACTACGACAACCGGGGCGGCGCGTTCCAGGCCACCTCGCATCTCCTCGCCGCCGGGCACCGGCGCATCCTGTTCCTCGGTGGCGAGCCCGGCTTCAGCAGCTCCGAGCAGCGCCGCGAGGGCCATATGACCGCTCTGCGCGCCCACACGGTCCCCTACGAGGAGAAACTCGACGTGCCGGGCTCGTACAACCGTGCCTCCGGTTACCGCAGGGTGCGGGACGCGCTGGACGCAGGCCTGGACTTCACCGCCGTCTTCGCCGGCACCGACGCGATCGCGGTCGGCGTGCTGGCCGCCCTGCGCGAGGCGGGCCTCAAGGTCCCCCGCGACGTGTCGCTCATCGGTTTCGACGACGTCCCCTACGCCGCGGACCTGACGCCGTCGCTCACCACGGTCCGGGTGCCGTACGAGGAACTGGGACGCACCGCCGTACGCCTGGCGCTGGACCGCGAGGAGACCATCGCGGGCGACGACCACGTGGTCCTGAGCACCCAGTTGGTGATCCGGGAGTCGGTGCGGCCCCAGAAGTGACTGTGCGCGACGAAGCGGGAAGAGGGGTTCCGGAGTCTCGGTTCCCGCCGACGCGGGTGGCCGGCCGAGGGCGTGGCTGGTACCGGGGCGACTGCCATGTGCACTCGGTTTCCTCGAACGGCGGCGAGCTGACGCCCGGCCAACTCGTGGCAGCGGCCCGCACGGCGGGGCTCGACTTCCTCGCGACCACCGAACACAACACCGCCCGGACGCACGGTGCCTGGAGCCGGCACGCGGGCGGCGATCTGCTGGTGATCCTGGGCCAGGAGGTCACCACGAGGAGCGGCCACTGGCTCGCGCTGGGGGTCCGGCCGGGCCAGGTGGTCGACTGGCGCTACGGCGTGGAGGACGACCTGGTCGGCCGGCACCTGGACGAGGTTCACCGGGTCGGCGGGATCTGTGTGGCGGCCCATCCGCACGCGCCGTACGCCTCGGGCAGGTTCATGTACTCGTACCAGGGCTTCGACGTGGTGGAGGTGTGGAACGGACCGTGGAGTTCGGACGTGCCGTGGCAGGCGGACAACGAGGCGGCCCTGGCCGGGTGGGGACGCGGTCTGGCCGCGGAACTCCGCCGGGGCCGGTGGTGGCCCGCGATGGGGAACAGCGACACCCACCTGGAAGGCCAGCTCGGCAGCCCGCACACCGTCGTGCTCGCTGAGGAGTTGAGTGTCGACGCGATCCTCGCCGGTGTACGTGCCGGCCGCAGCTGGATCGCGGCCTCGGACGCCGTCGAGTTGTCGTTCGCCGTCTCTGCCGGTGACCAGAGCGCCGGGATCGGTGAACGGTTGACGACCGGCGACGAGCCGGCCGTGGTGCGGGTCGTGGTGCACGGCGTGCCCCGCGGCACTGTCAGCCTCCACACGGAACGGGGGGAGGTGTACGGCGCGTCGTTGCCCGACACGGGGGAGGGCACCGTGGAGTGGCACGTCGGAGCCGAGGAACCGGCGTTCGTCCGCTGCGAGGTCCGCGACGTGAACGGGCACATGGCAGCGCTCACCAACCCGGTCGTCCTGTCCTGAACCACGGACGCCCTGCCCCGAGTTTCCCGCACACCCGAGGACTCCGATCCATGAACATCCGCCCCTGGCGCCGGACTGAGCTGTCGTTCACTGCCGAGAGAAGTCACTCCGACCCCTACACGGGCGTCGAGCTGTGGGCCGACTTCACCCACCAGCCCACCGGAACCGTCCTGCGACGCCCCGCCTTCTGGGACGGCGGCTCCACCTGGCGCCTGCGGTTCGCCTCGCCGGCGGCCACGGGAGTCTGGACCTGGCGCACGGACGGCGATGTCGACGACCCCGGGCTCATCGGCCTCACCGGTGAACTCACCGTGGTGCACGCCGAGTCCGCCCGTCGCTTCGAGCGGCACGGGTTCTGGCGCATGTCCCCGGGCGCCCGCAGCCTGGTGCACGCCGACGGCACCCCCGCCCTGCTGGTCGCCGACACGGCATGGGCACTGCCCTGGCGGGCCACGCCCGACGACGCGCGCGTCTACGCCGCCGACCGGGCCGCGAAGGGGTTCAACGCCGTCCTGCTGATGAGCGTGCAGCCCGACATGCATGCCAGGGGCCCCCGCGACCGCACCCAGGACGAAGGCTTCGACGTCGGCTTCGAGGACCTGAAGGACGGTCGCCTCGCACGCCTCGACCCGGCCTACTTCCAGTACCTGGACGGGCTGTTGGACATCCTCGGCGAGCACGACATCGTCCCCGTTCTGCAGCCCGTCTTCCAGGGGTTCGGCTGGAAGGGACGGTCGGTGGCGGGCACGGTGGTGCCGCCGGAGGAGTACGAGCGCTACTGCCGCTACCTGGTGGCCCGTTACGGCGCTTCCCCCGTCGTCTACCTGGTGGGCGCGGACGGTTCGGGCGAGGAACCGCAGATCGCCGCGGGCGGCGCGGAGATCGAGGCATGGGACGCGTACGGCCAGCCCTGCGGGGTGCACTACCGGCCGCACGGCCGCAGCCGGGCCCACCAGGGCGCCGGCTGGCTCGACTTCCAGTGGTGCCAGACCGGCCACTCCGGCGAGCACCTCCCCGAGCGGGTCGCCGACATGCGGCGCAACGAACCGGCCAAGGGCGTCGCCAACGGGGAGCCCACGTACGAGAACTCAGGGACGACGGGGAAGGGCGCGGGCTGGTGGCAGGGCCATGAGGCCTGGTCCAACCTGTGCGCGGGCGGCACCATGGGCGTCGTCTACGGCGCGGGGAGCCTGTGGCAGTGGCGACTGCACGCGGAGGAGGGCGACCACGAGCCGTACTTCCTCGCCCCCGGCTGCGGCTGGCGGGAAGCGCTGGACTTCGAGGGCTCCCGCTACGTCGGCCTGATCGGCCGCGTCCTGGACGGGCTGCCGACCACCGACCTGCGCCCGGACTGGGACCGCGCGATGGCCGGCAGAGCCCTCAGCTCCCCGGACGGCACCCTGTACATCGCCTACGTCGAACACGGCGGCCCGCTGCGGCTGAACCCCGAGACCGCCGAGACGTTTCCCCGGTCCTTCCGGGTCATCGACCCGCGGTCGGGAGAAACGGTGTCCCAGGGCGTGCGCCCAGCCGACGAACTGACCGTCCCGGACGTAGGCGGCGCACCGCGCGTCTTCGTCTGTCACGACGGCTGACGGGCGGGGGAGAGGCGGCCACGGCGGGGGAGCCGCTGCCGTACCCGGCCTGGCCCCCTGTTGCGACGCGACCGCAGCGACGTCAACGGGCGGTGACGCCCGACTCCGTGGGCGCGGGAGTGGTGGTGGAGGACGCCCGGACGCGGAGGTCGAACCCTGTGCTCTCCCGGCGTCCCGGCAGTTCCCTGGAGTCCTCCCGGTCCATGCGGGAGCGCAGCAGCGCCACGGCCGTGCGGGCGATGGACTCGCGCCCGAGGTCGACCGTGGTCAGCGGCGGCGAGGCGAAGCGGGCGGCCTCGATGTCGTCGAAGCCGGCCAGTGCCACGTCGTCCGGTACGGCGATGCCGCTGCGGGCCAGGACCGAGAGCGCGCCGACGGCCACCACGTCGTGGAAGCAGAAGAGGGCGTCGAACCGGACACGGGTGCGCAGCAGCCGCGTCGCTCCGGCGACGCCGGACGACCACAGGTCCGCGTCGTCCACCCCGATGACCAGGGACTCGTCGTAGTCCACCCCGGCCTCCGCCAGCGCTGTGCGGTAGCCGCGCAGTCGCCTGGCTCCGGCCCAGGGGCCGGGCCGTTCTCCGATGACGGCGATACGGCGCCGCCCCTGGGCGAGCAGATGACCGACCACCGCGTGCGCGCCCTGCTCGTCGGCGGTCTCGACATAGTCCAGACCCAGCTGCGCGGCCTCGGCCGGCCGCTCGCCGAGGACGACCGTGGGCCGGGCGAAGGGCAGCGGCAGGTACTGCTCGGGGCCGAGGGCGTGCGGGACGTAGATGACGCCGTCCACGAGTTCCCGGTGCGACGACAGGACGGCCCGCTCCCGCCCGGCGTCCCCGCGCGTGGACTCCAGGACCACCTTCAGGCCCTGTGTCTCCGGCGACCTGATCACCTGTTCGGCGAACTCGGCGTAGAAGGGCTGGTAGAGGTTGGGCAGAACCAGGGCGATGGTGTCCGTGCGCCGGGAGCGCAGACCCCGGGCGAACGGGTTGATGTGGTAGCCGAGTTCCTCTATGGCCGCGCGGACCCGCTGCTCGGTCTCGGGGCTGTAGGACCCGGTGCCGTTGACGACGTTGGAGACCGTCTTCGTGGACACCCCGGCCTTCTCGGCCACGGTGCTCATCGTCACGCCCCGCCCCATCCGCCCATCCCTCCCAACGTCGATTCGCGGACCGTCAGTTCGAAGTCGGCGACGATCAGCCGGCCGGTGTCCTGGGGCGCCGTGCCGTTCATCCGGTCGTTCAGCAGGACCAGCGCCTCGCGGGCGATCTGCGCCGTGCCGGGAGCGACGGAGGTGAGCGAGGGAGAGGCGTAGCGGGCGTCGTCCAGGTCGTCGAAACCGGCGACGGCCACCTCGGCCGGGACCCGCAGACCCGCCTCCCGCACCGCGTACAGGGCACCCAGCGCCAGGGCGTCGGCGAAGCCCACCACGGCGTCGAACCGGACACCGGCCTCGATCAGCCGCCGTACTCCCGCCGCTCCGTGCCGCCGGTCCCAGTCGGGCGTGCCGACCTCGCAGACGAGCTCGGGCAGCCAGGGCAGACCGGCGTCGCGCAGTCCGTCCCGGTATCCCTCCAGACGCAGGTGCGCCGACGCCCGCTCGGGCAGGCCGGAGTGATCGGCGCCGAGCGCGGCGATGCGGGTGTACCCGAGGGACGCCATGTGGGCGACCATGGCCCGCACGCCCTCGCGGTTGGCCATGGCGACGCGGTCGACCGGTGCGTCGTAGGCGCGTTCCGACATGAACACCGTCGGCACGGTCCGGGCGACGGTCCGGGCCTGCGCGTCGGACAGCCCCACCGGGTACATCAGCAGTCCGCCCAGGTACGGTCCGTGCTCGCGCACCAGGGCGAGTTCCGCCTCCGCGTCCCCGCCGGTGAGCTCGGTCAGCACGGTCAGGTCGTGGCGTTCGGCCTCGCGCATGATCGCCTCGGCGAGCGAGGAGAAGTACGGCTGCGCCAGGTGCGGCAGGGCCAGGCCGACGAGTCCGGTACGGCCCGTGCGCAGGTTGCGGGCGACGGGGTTGGGGCGGAAGTCCAGTTCGGCGATGGCGGCGGTGACCTTCTCGCGGGTCCGCTCGCTCACCCCGGGCTCGCCGTTGACCACGCGGGACACCGTCTTCGGTGACACGCCGGCCCGCAGGGCCACGTCATGCATCGTGGACATGGCTGAACTCTAGGCTTCGGCCGGGGCGAGGTCGCGCAGCCCGGCACATTCGGCCGCCGTGAGCGGCAGCAGTGAACCGTGGCGCAGCCCGGGGGGTATCACGCAGCCGTCGGGACCGGCGGCCGGCAGCCACACCGGGCTGTCCAGGCGGTCCGCCCGGAAGGGGACGTATCCGCGGCCCTCGAACTCGTCCAGGAGCAGCAGCCAGCCGTCGCCGTCCGGGGCCGGCAGCACGATGGGGCCCTCCGCGTGCGCGAGGCCGGGCAGCTCGTCGGTGCCTCGTCCCACGCCCTGGGTGACGGGCTCGTAGTGCGGGGAGCGCAGGTCGCGGGAGCGTTCCACGAAGACGAACTTGGCGTGCGGGGCACCGGGGGTGCCGGGGAGGCGCTCGTCCTTGGTGAAGCGGTAGAACCAGCCGTCGTGCTCGACGACGGTGGAGTCGATCACCGGATAGCCCGTGTCCAGCCATGGCCGCGGGGCGGAGAAGGTGCGGAAGTCCTGGGTGGTGGCGCAGAACATGCGGTGGTACGAGGGGCTGCGGTGCTCGGGGTCGTACTCCGGGTAGACGGTGGAGGCCCAGAACACCAGGTACTCCTCGCGGGCGGGATCCCACACGGCCTCGGGGGCCCAGACGCAGCCCGCCTGCTCCGGCATGACCTCCACCCGGCGCGGACCGTCCCAGTCGTGCAGGTCGGCCGAGTTCCACACCAGCAGGCTGCGGCTGCCGTGCGCGATGGCCTGCTCCCAGCCGTCGCCGCCGTGGATGCGCAGGTCGGTGGCGATCAGGTGGAAGCCGCTGCCGTCGGCGGACCGGATCAGGAACGGATCCCTGGCTCCGCCGCCGTCCGGGGCCAGCGGTGCCACACCGTCCAGCTCCCGCCAGCGGTCCATGCGCGGTGAGTCGCAGAGGGAGAAGCGGACCTGCTCGCCGTCGGCCAGGTGCTCGCCCGTGAAGTGGGCGAGCAGATAGCCGGCGGGGGTGTTTCGGGGCAATGGGATCTCCTCTTGCTGGTGAGCCCTGGAGCGGCGTGAGCATCGCACCGCTAGTTCAACGATGTCAATGCGCTGGACAACCCGCGCCACGGCCGAAAACTTTCCGCTCATCACGCGGGATCGGCAGACATGCCCGAGACAAGGGACTGCTACCTGCGGATATGGCGGAGCGCCGGGGTGGATCCGTTGGGCCGGGCGTCTCGACCGGGCAAAAAACGTTGGACGAAGGGGTTGACGACGATGTACCTGCCCTACATTCTGATCCCGCTTCCAGCCGTGACACCCGGTTTGCCGGTTCCGGCGCTCACCGTCCGACGTAGCCGCCTTGGTCGGTGGAAGCAGTCGCAGTCGCCCGGTCGGCGTCGCGCCACACCCTCGGACAAGGAGTTGGACTCCATGCACCACTCAGCTCTCAGCAGGCGCTCGGTCCTGAGAAGCGCCGGATTCCTGGCCGGCGCCGTCGCCCTCGCCGGGTGCGGCAACAGCACGACAGGGGCGTCCAAGACCCCCGCGAAGGCCAAGACCGGAACGCTGACGATCATGAGCGCCCCGGGCGAGATCACCAGCGCCGAGATAACCGCCTTCGAGAAGGCGCACCCGGGCGTCAAGATCAAGGTGATCAACACCGACGCGACCCGGCTCAACGCCATGCTGGCCGCCGGCGACCCCCCGGACGTGGTGCGCGACGCCGGAACCGATGTCACCCCCTACATCGGAAGCCGGGGCGTCGCCCTCAACCTGGACGAGTACTTCGCCCAGAGCAGCATCCTCAAGGAAGCCGACATCCTGCCCATCAACGACGTCTGGAAGTGGGACGGCACCCACCAGGGCAAGGGCTCCCGCTACGGGATCGCCAAGGACTGGTCGCAGGACTCCATGTGGTGGTACAACGCGGACATGTGGGACGCCGCCGGACTCTCGGCGCCGGACCCGGCCAAGCCGATCACCTACGACGAACTCCTCGACGCCTCCCGCAAGCTCACCAAGTCCTCGGGCGGCAAGACCACGGTGCACGGCCTGTTCACCACCACGGCCAGCATGAACCGCATCGGCTCCATCGCGGCGACCTCCGGCGGCCGGATCCTCTCCGCGGACCTCGGCACCGCCGACTTCACCTCACCTGAGGTGATCGCCGCGCTGACCTGGCTGGTCGACGCCGCGAAGGCCAAGGTCGGCTACTCCCTCCTCGACCCGAGCCCCGACTGGGACGGCCCCCAGTACGTCGCCGGCAAGCAGGCCACCTCCGGCCAGGGCTTCTGGTTCGGCGGCTTCCTCGGCTCCACCGCCCCGGCGTACGAGTCGAAGACGGTGTTCGCCGCCGCGCCCATGCTGGGCAAGAAGCGGGTCAGCCCCTCCTTCGGCGCCGTCGGCTACTGGATTCCGGCGAAGTCCAAGAACCCGGGGGCCGCCTTCCAGTTCATCGAGTGGTACTGCGGCGGCGAGGGCGCCAAGAAGCGCATCGCGGCCGGCAACGGTCTGCCCTCCCTCAAGTCGCTGCTCGCCGTCGTCCCGCAGAAGACCGCCTTCCAGAAGGCGGCGTTCAAGGTGCAGACGGCCGAACTCGACTACGTGGACGTCCTGCACAACGCGACCCCCTACGCCCTGACCACGGCGCTGGACACCACCATCGCCAAGACGTTCACGTCGGCGGTCGGCGGCGGCGCCTCGGTGGCGAAGCTCGCGGACCAGCTGACCAAGGAAGTCAACGCCGTCCTGGCGAACGGCAAGAAGCTCGCCGGGAAGTAGGGGACTGGCATGCGCTCGCGAACCGCCCGGACCACCGAGCCGTCCAGGAGGCGACGGCTCGGCGGACGCCGGGGTGAGGCCCTGGCGTTCTACGGTTTCGTCTCCCCCTGGCTCCTCGGCACCGCCCTGCTGACCGTCTTCCCGGTGGGCTACGCCGTCTATCTGAGCTTCACCGCCTGGGACGGCGTCGCCCCCTTCAAGCCCTGGGTGGGCCTGGACAACTACCGCGAGGTCCTCACCTCGGCGGACACCATGTCCTCACTGTCCAAGACGCTGCTGCTGGTGGCCATCGTCGTCCCGACGACGATCGTCGGAAGCCTGGTCCTCGCGGTCCTGCTCAACGAGCGTGTCCGTGGCCGCACGGTCTTCCGGACCCTGATCTACATCCCCGCGATCGTGCCGCCCGTCGCCGCTTCGCTCATCTGGAAGGTGGCGTTCGACCAGAACTCGGGAGCCGTCAACCGGTTCCTGAGAATGCTCGGCGGCACCGCGGTGAGCTGGCTGACCGGCAGCCACGCCTTCGTCGTCCTGGTCGTCGTGCTGCTGTGGGGCATCGGCGCGGGCATCATCATCAACCTGGCCGCCCTGCAGACCGTGCCGGCCGAACAGCTGGAGGCCGTCAAGCTGGACGGCGGGGGCGCCTTCACGGCCTTCCGGCACGTGACGCTCCCGGTGATCTCTCCCGTGCTGCTCTTCCAGACGGTCCTGGTGACCATCACCACGCTGCAGACCTTCGTCCCGGTCCTGCTGCTCTCCCCGATGAGCGACAGCGGCATCTCGAACGTCTACACCAACATCCCGAACGCCAACCGGGTCTACATGGTCGACGTCTACTCACAGTTCTTCGCCTACGGCCGGTACGGCTACGGCTCGGCGATGCTGACGGTCTTCTTCCTCGTCATCGTCGCCATGACCGTGATGATCTTCAAACTGGCCGGACGGACCGTGTTCTACGCCGTCGATCCCAACGCGGCCGCGAAGGAAGGCTGATCCGCCATGGCACTGAAGGAAAGCCAGCCGATCGCGGTGACGCCCTCGACGCCGGCGCACACCCGGGCGGCCGTCCCGAAGGCCGCAGGACGCCGGCGAAGCCGCAAGCGCCTGCTGGTGTTCACGATCCTGCTCGTCGTCTCCGTCCTGATGCTGCTGCCCTTCGTGGAGCTCCTCATCGGCTCGCTGCGGCCGTCCTCCGAGACGAGCTCCGACACCTGGCTGCCGTCGACGCTGGACTGGCGCAACTACGCCGACGCCGTCAAGGTCATCCCGTTCTGGCGGTACGGGCGCAACTCCCTGATCCTGGCCACCGTCAACGCCCTGCTGACGACGATCAGTTCGGCGCTGGTCGGCTACGGCTTCGCACGACTGCGCGCTCCCGGCAAGAACCTGCTGTTCGGCCTGCTGATCTCGACCATGATGGTGCCGCAGATCGTCACCCTCATCCCCACCTACCTGCTGTTCGCCAACCTCGGCCTGGTCGGCACGTACTGGCCGTGGGTGCTGTGGGGTTCGGCGGGAGCACCGTACGCGATCTTCCTGTACCGGCAGTTCTTCTCCAGCTTCCCCAAGGAACTGGAGGAGGCGGCCGTCATCGACGGGGCCGGCCGGATCCGCATCTTCGTGCAGATCTTCCTGCCGCTGTCGCGCCCGCTGCTGGTCACGGCCTTCGTCCTGGCCTTCAACGTGGTGTGGGGCGACTTCATCGCGCCGAACCTGCTGCTCGACCAGTCGAACACCACGCTCGCGGTCGGCGTGGGCACGGGCTATGTCATGGGCCAGGGCTTCCCGCTGCCGAACCTCATCGCGGGCGGCGCCGTCCTCTACCTGATCCCCGTCATCCTCCTGTTCCTGGCCGCACAGCGCTCCTACGTCCGCGGCTTCGCCAACTCCGGTCTGAAGTGAGGGAATCCGGTCCATGGCTGACGCAGTGAACGCGCCTCTCTTCCGCGACCCCGTCCACGACGGGGCGGCGGACCCCGTGGCGGTCTGGAACCGGCAGGCGGGCGAGTGGTGGCTCGTCTACACCAACCGACGGGTCGACGCCCCCGGTCCCGGCGTCGCCTGGGTGCACGGCACCGACCTGGGCGTGGCCGCCTCCACCGACGGCGGCCGGACCTGGACGTACCGCGGCACGCTCGACCTCCCGGACCCGGATTGGGGCCGCAACACCTTCTGGGCACCGGAGATCGTCTGGCACGACGGGCTCTACCACATGTACGTCAGCTGGATCCGCGGTGTGCCGTCCGACTGGACCGGCGACGCCGAGATCCGCCACTACACCAGCCCCGACCTGCTCACCTGGACCCACCACGGTGCCCTGGACCTCGGCTCGGACCGGGTGATCGACGCCTGCGTGTACCCGCTGCCCGACGGCGGCTTCCGGATGTGGTTCAAGGACGAGACGCACGGCTCGTTCACGTACGCCGCCGACAGCCCGGACCTCTACCACTGGCGGCTCACCGGACCAGCCGTCACGCACCGCCCGCACGAGGGCCCCAACGTGTTCACCCTCGGCGGCCACCACTGGATGATCGTCGACGAGTGGCGCGGTCAGGGCGTCCTGCGCTCGGACGACCTGGAGCACTGGGAGTACCAGGGCCTGATCCTCGACACTCCCGGCAGCCGCCCCGACGACGGCGGCATCGGCCTGCACGCCGACGTGGTGGTCCAGGGCGAGACGGCGTACGTCTTCTACTTCACCCACCCCGACCGCACACCCGACACGGACGAGGCCAGTTACGCGTTCCGCCGCTCGTCCCTCCAGATGGCCGCCCTGCGCGTGACCGACGGCCGGCTGACCTGCGACCGGGACGAGCCCGTCGAACCGAGCCTGGCACCCGAGTCCTGAGCCCGACCCCTCCCTCCACCGGCCCGACCGTGAAGGAACCCCCATGCCATCCACCGCGCGGTTCGTCCTCGACCCCGCGTTCGCCGTCGGCGACGTCGACCCCCGCCTGTTCGGCTCGTTCGTCGAACACCTCGGCCGCTGCGTCTACACCGGCCTCTACGAACCCGGACACCCCGCCGCCGACGCCGAGGGGCTGCGCACCGACGTCCTCGAACTGGTCCGCGAACTCGGCGTGACCGCCATCCGCTACCCGGGCGGCAACTTCGTCTCCGGTTACGACTGGGAGGACGGCGTCGGCCCCAAGGAGAGCCGGCCGCGCCGCCTCGACCCGGCGTGGCGGTCCACGGAGACCAACCAGTTCGGCCTGTCGGAGTTCATGGACTTCGTCCGCAAGGTCGAGGGCACCGAGCCGATGCTCGCCGTCAACCTCGGCACCCGGGGCGTAAAGGAGGCCCTGGAACTGCTGGAGTACGCCAACCACCCCGGCGGCACGGACCGTTCCGACCAGCGGGTCGCCCACGGCGACAAGGAACCGTACGGCGTCCGGCTGTGGTGCCTGGGCAACGAGATGGACGGCCCGTGGCAGATCGGCCACAAGGACGCCGACGAGTACGGCAAGCTCGCCGCCGCCACGGCCTGGGCGATGCGCCTGGTCGACCCGGACGTGCAACTGGTCGCCTGCGGCAGCTCCGCGCAGTTCATGCCGACGTTCGGCGCCTGGGAGTCGACGGTCCTGGAGCACACGTACGACCTCGTGGACTTCGTCTCCATGCACGCCTACTACGAGGAGAAGGACGGCGACCGGGACTCCTTCCTCGCCTCGGCGGTGGACACCGAGTCCTTCATCGAGAACGTGATCGCCACCTGCGATCACGTGGGCGCGCGGCTTAAGTCGAAGAAGCGGATCGACATCTCCTTCGACGAGTGGAACGTCTGGTACTCCTCGCGGCCCGAGACTGAACGCCGCAACTGGCAGGAGGCGCCGCGGCTGCTGGAGGACGTGTACTCGGTCACCGACGCCGTCGTCTTCGGCTCCCTGCTCATCGCCCTGCTCCGCCACGCCGACCGGGTCCGTGTGGCCTGCCTGGCCCAACTGGTCAACGTCATCGCCCCGATCATGACCGAACCGGGCGGGCCCGCCTGGCGCCAGACGACGTTCTTCCCCTTCGCGCAGGCGTCTCAGTACGGGCGCGGCCGGGTGCTCCAGGTCCACGTGGACAGCCCGACGTACGAGACCGCCAAGTTCGGCGAGGTGCCCCTCCTCCAGGCCACCGCCGTCGCCGACGAGGAGACCGGAGCCGTCACCGTCTTCGCCGTCAACCGAAGCCGGACCGACGCCCTGCCCCTCGAAGTGAGCCTGCGCGGCCTCGAAGGCCTGACCCGCGTGGCCGAGCACTCGGTCCTCACCGACGCCGACCCGGACGCCCGTAACACCCTCGACGAGCCCGAACGCGTCACACCCACCGCCGCCGAGGGCACCTCCCTGGACGGCGGCGTTCTGCGGGCCACCCTCCCCGCTCTCTCCTGGAACATGATCCGCCTCTCCTGAAGTCCCCGACTCCCCTCCCACCCGCTCCCGTTCGAAGAGGAACGCAATGCGAAGATGGCGAAGCCGCCTGGTCGCGGCGATAGGAAGCGCGGCTGCCGCGCTCGGACTGGTAATGCTCCCCGCCACGACGGCGCACGCCGCGTGCACGACGTACTACGTCTCGTCCTCGTCCGGCAGCGACAGCAACGACGGGTGCAGCGCGAGCACCCCGTGGAAGTCGCTCTCCAAGGTCAACGGGACCACCTTCACCGCGGGCGACCAGATCCTGTTCCAGAAGGGCGGCTCCTGGAGCGGCGAGCTCCAGCCGCAGGGATCCGGCGCGAGCGGCAGCCAGATCGTCATCTCCTCGTACGGCTCCGGTGCCGCGCCCATCATCGACGGCGGCGGCGCGGCGGCCACCGTCTACCTGCACAACCAGGCGTACTGGACGATCCAGAACCTGGAGATCACCAACACCTCGTCCACCGCGGCCGTTCGCAGCGGCATCCAGCTGCAGAACGACACCAGCGGGATCCTCGCCGGCATCCACATCGTCAACAACAACATCCACGACGTGAAGGGCTACTGGTCCAACAGCGGCGGGGTCCAGCCCAGCGAGTCCTCGGGCATCGCGTTCAACGTCACCGACGACAACACCACCAGCGGCTGGGACGACGTCCAGATCACGGGCAACACGCTCACGAAGGTCGACGCGGGCGGCATCTACATCGGCTCGCTGCTCGGTCTCAACCACGACATCAACGCCACCAACGTCGTGATCGACGGCAACACGATCACCGACGCGGGCGGCAACGACATCGTCTGCGTCTTCTGCGCCTCGCCCGTCGTGCAGAACAACGTCGCCACCGACAACGGCTACCGCTACTCCGGCGCCGGCCTGTGGACGGCCTGGTCGACGGACGGCCTCTGGCAGTACAACGAGGTCTCCCGCCAGTACCGCAGCCTCTACGACGGCCAGGCCTTCGACATCGACAACCACACCAGCGGAACGGTCGTGCAGTACAACTGGAGCCACGACAACCCGTTCGGCTTCACCGAGTGGTGCTGCTACAGCGGCTTCGCCGCGAAGACTTCGGTCGTCCGCTACAACATCAGCCAGAACGACGGCGCCTCCAACGCGGTCTTCCCGCTGATGTCCGGCGTGGACACCGGCAGCACCGCCACCGTGTACAACAACACGATCTACCTGCCCGAGGGCAACAACGGCAAGGTCACCGACGGGACGCCGAACGGCACCCTGACCTTCTCGAACAACATCATCTACAAGCTGGGCAGCGGCGGTTACTCCACCAGCAGAACCACCTGGACCCACAACCTCTTCTACGGCGACCATCCGTCCACCGAGCCGTCCGACTCCGCCAAGATCACCACCGACCCGCTGTTCGTGAAGCCGGGCGGAGGCGGCGCGGGCCGCTCCACCGCCGCCGCCTACAAACTCCAGAGCGGTTCCCCGGCGCTCGGCGCGGGCACGCTCATCTCCGGCAACGGCGGCAAGGACTACTTCGGTACGACCGTCTCCTCGACCGCGGCCCCCAACATCGGCGCCTACAACGGCGCGGCCGTCTCCGGCCCCACCGCCACCTCCGGCGCCTACTGGCCGCTGGACGAGGCCACCGGCACCGCGACCGCCGACATCAGCGGCGGCTCCAACAACGGCACCCTGCAGGCCGGAGCCTCCTGGACCACCGGCAAGTTCGGCGCCGGCGCCGTCAGCCTGAGCGGCGCGAGCAACTCCTGGGTGGACGTGCCCACCACGGCCGTCGACACCAGCGGCAGCTACTCGGTCTCCGCCTGGGTCAAGCCGAGCAGCCTCACCGGCAACCAGACCTACGCGAGCATCGACGGCAGCAGCATCAGCCCCTTCTACCTCCAACTGTCCGGCGGCACCTTCGCGTTCACCGTCCGCAGCGCCGACTCGACCGGCGCGAGCTACAAGCAGATCACCGGCGGCTCCCCGACGACCGGCACCTGGTACCACCTGACCGGCGTGTACGACAACAGCGCCCACACC
The DNA here is from genome assembly GCF_022698165.1 of Streptomyces cylindrosporus. Taxonomy (GTDB): domain Bacteria; phylum Actinomycetota; class Actinomycetes; order Streptomycetales; family Streptomycetaceae; genus Streptomyces; species Streptomyces cylindrosporus. The sequence continues at coordinate 17,145 of NZ_JALDAY010000019.1, read as the reverse complement.
ATCGCCCTCTACGTCAACGGCACCCTCCAGGGCACCACCGCCTTCTCCTCTCCGTGGAAGGCGACCGGTCACACGACGATCGGCCGCGCCAAGTGGAACGGCGCCAACGTCGACTTCGCCAACGGCGCGATCGACGACGTCCGCATGGTCCCCAGAGCCCTGACCGCGCGGGAGGCGTACGCCCTCGGCACGGGCGCGGCCGGCTACTACCAGCTCGACGAGGGCAGTGGGCAGAGCTTCGCCAACCTCCTCGGCAACACCGCTAGCGGCTACACCGAGGGCAACACCGCCTGGGCGGGCAGCGGCAAGGTCGGCAGCAACTCGCTCAGCTTCAACGGCTCCGGCACCACCATGGCCGTCGTACCGTCCTCGGTGATCGACACGGGCCAGAGCTACTCGGTCGGCGCCTGGGTCAAGCTGAACAGCCTGACCGGCAACCAGACCTTCGCCAGCCTGGTCGGCTTCAAGGTCAGCCCGTTCTATCTCCAGCTGTCGGGCGGCAAGTTCGTCTTCGTCACCCGCGCCGCCGACGACAACGGCTCGACGGCCACCAACGTCACGGCGAGCGCCTCGGCGGCCACCGGCACCTGGTACCACGTGCTGGGCGTGTACGACAGCAGCGCCCAGACGATCTCGCTGTACGTCAACGGCACCCTCCAGGGCACCACCGCCTTCAGCAGCCCCTGGACGGCCAGAGGCGCCACCCTGATCGGGGCCGCCACCTACAACCAGGGACCCGTCGACTTCACCAACGGCCAGATCGACGACGTCCACTTCTACAACCGGGTGCTCACCAGCTCGGAGATCCAGACGCTCGCCGCCGGCTGAGCCGGCGACGAGTCAGCGGGTGCCCGGCCCGGAGAAACGGCTCCTTCGGGCCGGGCGCCCGCTTCCACCACTCACGTATGGGGGTCCACGATGACCACGTCGGTGCGCCAGGCCCGCCGCCCTTCCACGACTCCCCAGCGCCGCACGGCCCGGGGGCGGACCGTCCCCGGCTGGGCGGTCGCCGTCGCGGGCGTCCTCGGCGCCGTGGTGATCACGGCCGTCGTCCTGCTGACCGCCGGACACCGGGACGCGGCGGCCGGAACACCGGCCCCGCTCGCGCCCCCGCCCACCGCCGTGGTCGCCGAGATCAACGGCCAGGACATCCCCGTACGCGAGTTCACCCTCTACCTGGCACAGGAACGGGCCGCCACCTTCGCCCACTTCCGGCAGGCCTACGGCGTCAGCGACGGCCCCGACTTCTGGACCACGCCCCACGGCGGCACCACCCCGGCCGCCTACGCCAGGAAGCTCGCCCTCGCCGACGTCACCCGGGCCGCCGTCGTCCTCGGCCTGGCCCAGCGGCACGGGCTGATCGCCGACCCCGGATACGACGCCTTCCTGACCTCCTGGACCGCCGAGAACGCCCGCCGCCGCGACGCGGTCGCCGCCCACCAGGTCGTCTACGGCCCGGTGCAGTACACCGAGGCCAACTACCTCAACTACGTCCTGCACGACCTCGACGCCCGCCTGGAGACGAAGCTCACCCGGAGCGGCGACATCACGGTCCCGGACCGGCTCAAGGGACAGGACCGCCAGGCATACGTCCACGAGCGCTACCGGTCGATGACCGCGAAGCTCGCCCGGTCGGCCCGCACCCGCGTCGCACGTGCCGTCTACGACGCCGTCCCGGTGAACTGACCCACCCACGCCACCCGCGCCCCTCCCTCGGAGACCCTCATGAGCACGGAGCCCAGCCCCGGCATGCCCCGACCCTCCCGCCGTCTCGTCCTCGGCATGGCCGCGGCCGTCCCGCTGTCCCTGTCCGGAGCCCTGGCCCTCGGCGCCGGCACCGCCCGCGCGGCCACCGGAACCCCTTACGTGATGGGCTACTTCACCGAGTCGCCCGACAATCTGGGTTCCGACTACGGCCTGCACCTGGCGGTCAGCACCGACGGCCTGGAATGGACCCCGCTGAACCAGAACAACCCCGTCGTCACCCCCACCGGCGGCTTCGGCGGCCTGCGCGACCCCTTCATCCTGCGCAAGCAGGACGGCGCCTTCGTCGTCATGGCGACGAACCTCAAGGGCACCGACTGGACCCAGGAGAGCCAGTACATCCACGTCTGGGACTCCACCGACCTGCGGTCCTTCGACAACTACCGGCTGCTGAAGCTGCACGACATGGCCACCCACAGCTGGGCGCCCGAGGCCTTCTGGGACGCCGGCCGTGGCCAGTACGCGATCATCTACTCGTCCGTCAACAGCAGCGGACACAACGTGATCATGGTGAGCTACACCACCGACTTCCAGACGGCGACCACCGGGCAGCTGTTCTTCGACCCCGGCTACGACGCGATCGACGGCGACATGGCCGTCGGCGTCAACGGCGTCAACTACATGTACTTCAAGAACAACACCACCGGGAAGATGCTGGGCGCCAAGTCCACCACCCTCGATCCCGGCAGCTTCACGGCCTTCACCGGCACCGTCTCCCACGGCAGCACCGAGGCACCCATCCTGGTCAAGTCCCAGACCTCCGGCACCTGGTACCTGTGGGGCGACTCCTACACGCCCAACGGCGTGTTCTACGCCTGGCAGACCAGCGACCTCGCTTCCGGCACCTGGACGGCCCTCGACCAGCGCGTCTACACACAGCCGCTGAACTCCAAGCACGGCACCGTCCAGCCGATCAGCCAGACCGAGTACGACAACCTGGTCGCCAAGTGGGGCACTCCCACCTGGAACCGCCTCAAGTCCTCCAACTACCCCGGGCGTTACTGGCGGCACGTCGACTTCGTCGGCCGGATCGACCCGTACCCCTTCGACCCGTACACCGACTCCCAGTGGAAGCTGGTGCCGGGCCTCGCCGACTCCTCGGGCGTCTCCTTCCAGTCGGTCAGCTATCCCACGCGGTATCTGCGGCACTTCAACTACCAGCTGGAGCTGGACGTCAACGACGGCACGTCGACGTTCGCCGCGGACGCCACGTTCTACAGGACGGCCGGGCTCGCCGACTCCACGTGGACGTCGTTCCGTTCGTACAACTTCCCCGACCGCTACATCCGGCACTTCAACTACGTCCTGCGCATCGACCCGATCTCCACCAGCCTGGAGAAGGCGGACGCCACCTTCCACGTGGGGTACTGACATGCAGACCTTCCGCCACGGACGCGTACCGTGGCCCGCGTTGCTGGCCGCCCTCGTCGCCCTGCTGATCCCGGCCGTGCTCGCCCCGCCCGCGCACGCGGCCGACGGGCAGCCGTACACCAACCCCGTCAAGTCCCGGGCGGGCGCCGACCCTTGGCTGACGTACTACGACGGCAGCTACTACCTGATCACCACCTCGATCACGAACGAGATGTTCATGCGCAAGTCCCCGACCCTCGCGGGACTGAGCACCGCCCCCAACGTGCTCATCTGGCACGACGACACGGCCGGGCGCAACGCGAACATCTGGGCACCGGAGATCCACTTCCTCGACGGCCGCTGGTACCTGTACTACGCGGCCGGCGACTCCAGCAGCTGCTGCGACGGCCAGCGCACCAACGTCCTGGAGAGCTCGGGCACGGACCCGATGGGGCCGTACACGTGGAAGAGCCAGATTGTCGGCTCGAACCTGGACAAGGGCGGCTGGCTGATCGACACCGACGTCCTGGAGTACGGCGGCAATCGCTATCTGCTGGGCAGCGCCTTCGTCGGCGGCGTCCAGAGCCTGGTCATCGCGCCGCTCAGCAACCCCTACACGCTGGCGAGTACGGCCTTCACCGTCATCTCGACGCCCACCTACAGCTGGGAGAAGGTGGGCACCGCGGTCAACGAGGGCCCGGAGGTGCTCCAGCACGACGGCCGGACCTTCGTCACCTACTCGGCCAGTCACTGCGGGACCCCCGACTACAAGTTGGGCCAGCTGGAGCTGACCGGGTCCGACCCGCTCGACCCGGCCTCCTGGACGAAGAAGTCCACGCCGGTGTTCACCCGCAACGACGCGGCCGGGGTGTACGGGCCGGGCCACAACGGGTTCTTCACCTCGCCCGACGGCACGGAGAACTGGATCGTCTACCACGCCAACAGCACGACGACCGGCGGCTGCGGCAACACCCGCAGCACCCGCGCGCAGAAGTTCACCTGGAACGCCGACGGCACCCCGAACTTCGGCACCCCCGTCGCCCTCGGCACCTCGCTGCCCGGCCCGTCCGGGGAGACGGCCGCCACGCCGACCGCGTACGAGCTGGTCAACCGCCACAGCGGTAAGTGCCTCGACGAGTTCGCGGGCGACCCCGCCGACGGCGCCGACGTCATCCAGTACACGTGCAAAGGCACCGCCAACCAGCTGTGGACGTTCTCCGACCCGGGCGACGAGACCAACCGCGTCACGAACGCGGCCACCGGCAAGGTGCTCGACGTCTCCAACTGCGGTACCGCCGACGGCACCAACATCCAGCAGTGGAGCTGGCTGGACAACAAATGCCAGCGGTGGCAACTGGTCTACACGCTGACCGACTACGTGCGACTGGTGAACGTCAACAGCGGCAAGGTCGCCGACGTGGCCAACTGCAACACCGCCGACGGCACCGACGTACGCCAGTGGACCTGGCTGAACAACGACTGCCAGCTCTGGAAGCTCAAGCCCGTCTCCTGAGAGTCCCCTGAGACCGGAAAGGACCCGCCACATGCGTCCCGCCGCCGACTCGCCCGCCAGGTCTCCCCTCGACTGGGAGGCCGGGCCGCTCCGCCTCGAACTGGACATCGCGTCCGACGGCCCGGTGCGGGTCAAGCGTCTCGCCCACGCCGACCAGGAGGACGACGGAACCCGTCCGGTCGGCAGCGCGCTGGTCGAGCTGGCCGCGGACGCCGAGGGCCACGACGGGGAGGGCGCCGCCCCCCAGCACCGCGCGTACGTCACCACCGGCCGCCTGCGGTACACGGGCCACCGGGAGACCGAGGAGCCCGGTGGCGTGCGCGAACTCGCCGTCGAGCAGGCCGACGAGCGCACCGGCCTGCGCGTCACCACCCGGATACGGCACCGTCCCGGCACCGCGGTCCTCCACACGTACAGCGACATCCGCAACGACGGCCCGGGGCCCGTGCGGCTCCGGCACGTCTCCAGCCTCAACGTGCCGGTCACCGCGGGCCGGATGTACCGGGATCTGCGGGTGCACACCGCGTACAACTCGTGGGTGGCCGAACTCCGCTGGCAGACCTCCACCCTTGAGCAGATCGGCCTCGTCGACGACGGCCCCGCCCACTCACAGGGCACCACCCAGACCTGCCACCGGATCGGCGCCCACGGCAGCCGGTCCTCCGGCACCCACCTGCCGGTCGGCGGGGTGAGCGACCGGGCCACCGGCCACGCCTGGGCCTGGCAGATCGAGCACAACGGCCCCTGGGTGCACTCGCTGGACGACCTGGACGGCGCCCTGCACATCAGACTGGCCGGCCCGACCGAACAGGAACACGCCTGGACCACCCTCCTCGCCCCCGGCGGCTCCTTCCGTACCGCCCAAGTCGCCGTCACCGCCTGCGCCGACGGCTTCGAGGGCGCACTGCGCGCCCTGACCGTCCACCGCCGCGCGCTGCGCCGGCCGCACCCCGACACCGAGGCGCTGCCGATCGTCTTCAACGACTACATGAACTGCCTGATGGGCGACCCGAGCCGGGAGAAGCTGCTGCCGCTGGTCGACGCGGCGGCCCGGCTCGGCGCCGAGTACTTCGTCATCGACGCCGGCTGGTACGCCGACGACGACGGCTGGTGGTCCACGGTCGGCGAGTGGCGCGAGTCCGCCGTCCGCTTCCCCGGGGGGCTCGGCGAGATCACCGCCCGCATCCGGGAGTCGGGGATGACTCCCGGCCTGTGGCTCGAACCCGAGGTCGTCGGTGTACGCAGCCCCGTCGCCGACCGGCTCCCGCGCGAGGCGTTCTTCCAGCGGGACGGAGAACGCGTCGTCCAACGCGGCCGCCACCAGCTCGACTTCCGCCACCCGGCCGCCCGCGCCCACCTCGACGAGACCGTCGACCGGCTCGTCGCCGAGCACGGCGTCGGCTACTTCAAACTCGACCACAACATCAACGCCGCCCCCGGCACGGACGTCGACGCCGACTCCCCGGGCGACGGCCTGCTCGGCCACAGCCGGGCCTTCCTCGGCTGGCTCGACGGTGTCCTCGACCGGCACCCCGGCCTGGTGCTGGAGAACTGCGGCTCCGGCGGCATGCGCATGGACCACGCCCACCTCGCGCGGATGACCCTGCTGTCCACGAGCGACCAGCAGGACCCGGTGCGCTACGCGCCGATCGCCGCTGCCGCCCCCTCGGCCGTCACCCCCGAGCAGGGCGCCGTGTGGGCCTACCCGCAACCGGAGTACTCGCCCGCCCTCAACGCCTTCACCATGGTCAGCTCACTGCTCGGCCGGGTGCACCTCAGCGGACGGATCGACCTGCTGTCGGCCGAGCAGGGCGACGCCGTCGCCCGGGCTCTCGGCGTCTACCGCGCCATCCGCACCCGGCTCCGCCACGCTCTGCCCAGCTGGCCGCTCGGCCTGCCGGGCTGGTACGACGACTGGATCGCCCTCGGGCTCGACGACGAGCAGGGCATGCTGCTCAGCGTGTGGCGCCGGGGCGGCGACCGGTCGGTGGAGCTCGCCCTGCCCCGGCTGCGCCGCTCCGACGGCGGTGTCACCGTCGAGGAGCTGTACCCGGGCGGGAGCTGCTCGCACCGCTGGGAACCGGACCGCGGCGTCCTCACCGTCTCCCTGCCCGACGCCCCGTCCGCCTGCCTCCTGGCCGTCCGGGCGGCGTAGGCGGTTTCAGGTCCGCGCGCGACCGGAGAGGCGCTCGACACCCCGCAGCAACGCGGAGTGATCCAGCCCGCCGTCACCGTTCGCCCGGCAGGACGCGAGGAGTTGGGCGACCAGCGAGCCCGTGGGGAGGACCGCGCCGATGTCGCGGGCCGTGTCGGTCACGATGCCCAGGTCCTTGTGGTGGAGGTCGATGCGGAAGCCGGGGGTGAAGTCCCGGGCCGTCATGCTGTCCTTCTTGCGGTTCAGGGCGGTGGAACCGGCCAGGCCTCCACCGAGGACCGTCAGCGCGGCCGGCAGGTCGGCGCCCGCCTTCTCCAGGAAGACGACGGCCTCGGCCAGGGCCTGGATGTTGACGGCGACGATCAGCTGGTTCGCGGCCTTGACGGTCTGTCCCGCGCCGTGCGGGCCGACGTGCACGACGGTGGTGCCCAGGGCGTGGAAGAGGGGAGCCGCCTGCTCGAAGTCCGCGGCGTCGCCGCCGGCCATGATGGACAGCACCGCTTCGACGGCCCCCGCTTCTCCGCCGGAGACGGGCGCGTCGAGGACTCGTACGCCATGCTCGCGACCCGCCTCGGCGAGCGCGGTGGCGGTGCGCGGGCTGATGGTGCTCATGTCGATGAGCAGGCTTCCGACCCGCGCGTGTTCCAGCACGCCGCCCTCGCCGAGGACGACCTCGGTGACCTCGGTGTCCGCCGGGAGCATGGTGATGACGGCGTCCGCGTCGGCGACCGCCTCCGCGACGCTGCCCGCCGCACGACCGCCCGCCTCGACGAGACGGTCGACGGCCGCCCGGCTGCGGTTGTGGCCGATGACCTGGTAACCCGCCCGGACGAGGTTGGCCGCCATCGGGCCGCCCATGATCCCGAGACCGATGAAGGCGACGGAGCGCAGCTCGTCGTGCGCGGTGCCGGTGTTCCGATCCATGTTGCGACCGTAGGGCAGGGAGGTGACAGCCCTCCACGATGATGGATAAATGATGGCGTCAATGATGGCGAAATGATTGATTCGAGGGCTTCGCAACCCCTTCCCGCCGGACCTAGCGTTGCGGACACGTAAACGGCTTGGCCGAGGGCATGGCCGTGTTCTTGACGGCTTCCTGAAGGGAGAGGGCAATGGCGCCCGTGGAGTTGCTGATCGGCAGTCGCTGGCAGGCGGCCAAGGGGGACGGACAGACCCGGGAGGTCACCTCGCCGTTCGACGGTTCGGCGGTGGGCACCGTGGCGCTCGCCGGAACCGACGACGTCGAGGCGGCACTCGCCGCCGCCGAGCGGGGCGCGGCCGTCTGGCGCCGTACGCCCGCCCATGAGCGGATGCGCATCCTGCTGCGGGCCGCGGAGCTGGCCGACGAGCGGGCCTCGAAGATCGCGCAGACCATCAGCGCGGAGTCCGGCAAGACCATCACCGAGGCCACCGGCGAGGCGTCCCGCTCCGGCGACCTGATCCGGCTCGCCGCCTTCGAGGGGACCCAGCTCTACGGCGACACGCTCCCGCTCGACGCCAACCGCGGCACGGGACAGGACAAGATCGGCTTCACGCTGCGTCAGCCCTGCGGGATCGTCGTGGCGATCACGCCGTTCAACTACCCGGCCCTGCTGGTCCTGCACAAGCTCGCCCCGGCCCTGGCAGCGGGCAACGCGGTGATCCTCAAGCCGGCCACCAGCACCCCGCTGACCGCCCTCGAACTCGCCGAGTGCTTCGTCGACGCGGGGCTGCCGGAGGGTGTGCTGTCCGTGCTCGTCGGCTCCGGCTCGGTGCTCGGCGACGCCCTGGTCACGGACTCCCGCGTCCGCAAGATCTCCTTCACCGGCTCGACGGCCACCGGCGAGCACATCTCCCGGGTCGCCGGTGTGAAGAAGCTGTCCCTGGAGCTGGGTGCGTCCTGCCCGGTCGTCGTCCTCCCCGACGCCGACATCGAGGCCGCGGCGAGCGCCGTCGCGGCGGGTGGGTACGTCAACGCCGGACAGGTCTGCATCTCCGTCCAGCGGGTCATCACGCATCCCGCCGTGACCGGTGACTTCCTGGACGCCCTCGTCCCCAAGGTCCGGGCCATCCGTACCGGCGACCCCTCCTCCCCGGACACCATGATGGGCGCCCTCATCACGGCCAAGGAGGCGGAGCGCGTCGAGCGGGCCATCGCCCAGGCCGGCGCGGACGGGGCGCGGGTCCTGACCGGCGGTGAGCGCGACGGTGCCGTGGTGCAGCCGGCCGTCGTCGCCGACGTCGACCCTCAGTCCGCCTTCAGCCAGCAGGAGTTGTTCGGTCCCGCCGTCGCCGTCAGCTCGGCCGCCGACTGGGAGTCCGCCATCGCCCAGGCCAACGGCACCGCCTACGGCCTGGGCGCCGGCATCTTCACCTCCGACGTCGCCGGAGCGGTGCGGGCCATCCGGGAGATCGACGCCGGTTCCGTCCACATCAACTGGACGCCCCTGTGGCGCGCCGACCTCATGCCGTACGGCGGCCTCAAGGGCAGCGGCTACGGCAAGGAAGGCCCCCGCGCCGCGGTCAGCGAGATGACCGAGGTCAAGACCATCGTGCTGCACGGCCGTCCCTGGTGACACAGCACCCCTCGCCGTACCCCTTTGTTCTGGAGCCGACTCATGACTGATCCGACCCCACAGCGCACGGTGCGCCTCACCGTTGCCCAGGCCGTCGTCACCTACCTCTCCCGGCAGTACTCCGTGGCCGACGGCCACCGCCGCCGCCTCATACCCGCCGCGCTCGGCATCTTCGGCCACGGCAACGTGGCCGGCCTCGGCCAGGCCCTCGACCAGCTCAGCGACGAACTCCCCTTCATCCAGGGGCGGAACGAGCAGGCCCTCGTCCACATCGCGACCGCCTACGGCAAAGCGACGCGCAGGCACTCCACCCTCGCCGTGACCGCCTCCATCGGGCCCGGCGCCCTGAACATGGTGACCGGCGCGGGCCTCGCCACCGTCAACCGGCTGCCCGTCCTGCTGCTCCCGGGCGACACCTACGCGACCCGCCACCAGGGGCCCGTGCTCCAGCAGTTGCAGCACCCCATCGAGGCCGACACCTCGGTCAACGACGCCTTCCGGCCCGTATCCCGCTTCTTCGACCGCATCACCCGGCCCGAGCAGCTGCTGACCGCGCTGCCCGCGGCGATGCGGGCGCTGACCGACGTGGACACCGGCGCGGTCGTCGTCTCCCTGCCGCAGGACATCCAGTCGCACGCGTACGACTACCCGGCGGAGTTCTTCGCCGAGCGCGACTGGCCGATCCGCCGCCCGGCGCCGGACGCCGACGAGGTCGCGGTGGTGGCGCGGATGCTCGCCGAGGCCGAGAAGCCGCTGATCATCGCCGGTGGCGGGGTCGTGTACTCCGGTGCGGGTGAGGAGTTGGAGGCGCTGGCCGACGCGGCGGGCGTCCCGGTGGCGGAGACGTTCGCCGGCAAGGGCGCGGTGCAGCGGCGGGCCTGGTGGGGGCTCGGTGGCATCGGTCTGGAAGGCACGCAGGCGGTCAACGCCCTTGCCCGGGAAGCCGACTTCGTACTGACCGTGGGCTCGCGCCTGACGGACTTCGCGACCGCCTCGCACTCGATCTTCGAGAACCCCGACGTGCGGTTCGCGAGCATCAACGTCAACGTGCACGACGCGGGCCGCCTCGGCGCCATCGGCATCGTCGCCGACGCCAAGCGGGCGCTCGCCGCGCTGACCGACGCCGTGCGCGCGAACGGCACGACCACGTCGGCCGGTTGGCAGGAGAAGGTGCGCGAGCTGGACGAGCGGTGGCAGGCGCTGCGGACCGCCGCCCTCGACCCGGACACGCCCTTCGACCACTCCACCGCTGACCCCGACGTCGTCAGCGACACCGACGCGGTGCTCACCCAGGGCCAGTTGATCGGTCTGCTGCAGGAGCACGCGCAGTCCGGCGACACGATCATCGCCGCCGCCGGCGGTCCGCCCGGCGACCTGCAGAAGGTGTGGGACGCCACCGAAGGCCGCTTCGCGCACCTGGAGTTCGGCTTCTCCTGCATGGGCTACGAACTGCCCGCCGCGATCGGCGTCCGCCTCGCCGAGCCGGACCCGTCGAAGCGGGTGCTGTCCCTGCTGGGCGATGGCACGTTCCTCATGGCGCCGACCGAGCTGGTCACGGCCGCCCAGGAGCGGCTCCCGGTCACCATCGTGATCCCGGAGAACCACGGGTACCAGGTCATCCACCGCCTCCAGATGGGGCGCAGCGGACGGGAGTTCGGCAACGAGTTCCGGTACCGGGACGGCAGCCTGGAGATCGGTTCGCAGAAGCCCGCCCGGCTGGAGGGCGACTACCTCCAGGTCGACCTCGTCAAGACGGCGGAGGGCCTCGGCGCCCGCGCGCTCCGCGCCACCACCGCCGACGAGGTGCGCGCCGCCCTTGCCGACACCCGGGACCACGACGGGCCCGTCGTCCTCGTCGTGCCCGTGATCCCGCACGCCGACCTCCCCGGTGCGGGCGTGTGGTGGGACGTGGCCCCGGCCGAGGTCTCCGAGCAGGAAACGGTCGCCCAGCTGCGCCGTGAGTACGAAGAAGGTCTCGCTTCCCAGAGGTGGTACGGATGAACAACTCACCGTTGGACTTCGGCCGCCTGCGCCGCCGCCTCGCCGCCGGTGAGGCCACCCTCGGCACCTTCATCGGCCTCGCCTCCCCGGTCTCGGCCGAGGTCTGCGCCGCCGCCGGTGCCGACTGGGTGCTGCTCGACCTCGAACACGGCGCCGGAGGCGAGGAGCAGCTCCGTACGACCGTGCCCGCCGCGGCCGCCTACGGGGTGCCGACCGTCGTACGCGTCGAGTCCGCGGCCCGCATCCGCATCGGCCGCGCCCTCGACCAGGGCGTCGCCGGAGTCATGCTGCCGCGCCTCGACACGGCCGCTGAAGTCGAGGAAGCCATACGGCACTTGAGGTACCCGCCGACGGGGGACCGGGGCGTGGCCACCTACAACCGGTCCTGCCGTTTCGCCCTCGACCCCGAAGCCCTGGACCGTGCGGGGGAGATCCTCGGCGTGGTCCAGATCGAGTCGGCCGCAGCGCTGAACGAGGTCGAGGCCATCGCGGCCCTCGACGGAGCCGACGTGCTGTTCGTCGGCCCCCGCGACCTCAGCCACGACCTCGGTGTGCCCGGCGAGTTCGGCGCCCCGGTCTACCAGCAGGCGCTGGAGCGCGTCCGCAAGGCCGCCGCCGACCACGGCAAGGCGTGCGGCCTCCTCGTCAACGACGGCGCGGCCGCGGCCGCCAAGCGGGCCGAGGGCTGGACCTTCATCGGCATCGGCTCCGACTCCACCCTGCTCGCCGCCGCCCTGTCCAGCGCGCTGGACCAAGCCCGGGCCTGAGCGCTCCGCTGGATGTGCCGCGATGCGTCGTCGTTCGGCTGCGGCGCCGTCGTGGCTGGTCGCGCCCCGCGGCGGAGCCGCCAATCGATGCAGCCCCGCGCCCCTTTGGGGCGCGACCCGACCGCAGCTGACTTCGCCCAGCCCACTCAGAACTTTCAGGAGACCCACATGACCCCCACCACCCCGGGCGCCGCACGTGAGATAGGCGTCGGGCTCATCAGCGTCGGCTGGATGGGCAAGCTGCACAGCCGCGCCTACCAGGCGCTGCCCTCCGTCTACCCCGAGCTGGGCATCAAGCCCCGTCTCGTGCACGCCGCCGACACGGCCGAGGACCGCGCCGCCTACGCCCGTGACGTCCTCGGCTACGAGAAGGCCTCGACCGACTACCGTGCCGTCCTCGACGACCCGGACGTCGAGGTCGTCTCGATCTGCGCGCCGAACCTTCTCCACCACGAGATCGGCATCGCCGCCGCCAAGGCCGGCAAGCCGTTCTGGATCGAGAAGCCCGTCGGACGCAGTGCCGAGGAGACCGGCGAGGTCGCCGCCGCGGCCCGCGCCGCCGGCGTGGTCACCTCCATCGGCTACAACTACCGGCACGCCCCGGCCGTCGAGCGGGCCCGCCAGCTCATCGCCGAGGGCCGGCTCGGCCGTATCACCAATGTCCGCGCCACCTTCTTCTCCGGCTATGCCTCCGAGCCCAAGGGCGCCCTGTCCTGGCGCTTCAAGCGGGAGCTGGCCGGACACGGCGCGCTCGGCGACCTGATGAGCCACGTCGTGGACCTCGTCAGTTACGTCGTCGCCCCGATCGACGAGGTCTCCGCGCTCACCAGCACCGTCTACACCGAGCGCCCGCTGCTGCCCATGGGCTCGGGCACACACTTCGCGGTGATCGAGGACGGCGAGATGGCGGAGGTCGAGAACGACGACTACACCGCCGCCCTCGTCCGCTTCAGCGGGGGAGCCGTCGGCACGCTGGAGGCGTCCCGCGTCATCGTCGGCCCGCAGTGCGGCATCGGCTTCGAGATCTACGGCACCGACGGCTCGGTCACCTGGAACTTCGAGCGCATGAACGAACTGCGTGTCGCCCTCGACCGCAGCGGCCCCCACCAGGGCTACACCACGGTGCTCGGCAACGGCCACATGGGCGACTACGCCAGCTTCCAGCCCGGCCCCGGCAACAGCATGGGCTACGACGACCTGAAGGTCATCGAGGCCAAGAAGTTCCTGGCCGCCGTGGCCGGCGTCGAGCACCACAACTCGACGATCGAGGACGCGCACGCCGTCGCCGAGGTGATCGCGGCCGCCGCGGCCTCCGCCCAGAGCGGTTCCTGGCAGCCGGTGCCCGCTGTGGACGGCGCGAACTTCGGTCACCCGGCGCGGAGTTGATCGTATGGCTGACCAGCATGTGGTAGTGGCCCTCGGGCCTGTGGACGCCGACACGGTGGTCCCCGTCCTCGGCGAGGGGGTCGCCTTCGTGACCGACCCGACGCCCGACGACCTCGCGGTCGCCGAGGGCGCCATCGTCCGCGCGGACCGGCACGTCGACGCGGATCTGCTCGCGTGGATGCCGCGGCTGCGGGTCATCGCCCGCACCGGCGTGGGCGTCGACCTGGTCGACGTGGCGGCGGCCTCCGCCCGCGGGATCCCCGTCGTCGTCACCCCGAACGCCGGAAGCCGCGCCGTCGCCGAGGGCGTGTTCGCCATGGCCCTGCACCTGACCAAGCGGCTGAATCCGCTGACCGAGCTGGTGCGGGACGGCGGCTGGGCCGAGCGGAGCACCATACCCGTCGGCGACCTGGACGGCGCCACCATGGGCATCGTCGGCTACGGCCGCATCGGCCGCCGGGTCGGCGAACTCGCCGCGGCGTTCGGGATGCGGACCCTCGCCCACGATCCGTTCACCCCGCCTCCGGCCGAGGTCGCCTGCGCCGACCTGGGCGAACTCGCCGAGTCCAGCGACGTGCTCACGCTCCACGCCCCGCTCACCGACGCCACCCGGCACCTCGCGGACGAGCACCTGCTGGCCCGCGTGAAACCGGGATCGATACTCATAAACTGCGGCCGGGGCGGCCTGCTCGACCTCGACGCCACCCTGGCCGCCCTGGAGACGGGCCGACTGTCCGGCGTCGGCCTGGACGTCTTCGACCCCGAACCGGCCCTCTACCACCCGCTCTTCGACCACCCGAACGTCGTCCTCACCCCGCACCTGATGGGCATGACACGCCGGGCGATGACGCTGACCTTCGTCGACGCGGCGCGTGGCGTCGCGGACGTCCTCGCGGGCCGCCCGCCCGCCGCGGTCGCCGACCCCGACCACAACCTCCGAAAGGCCACGGCATGACCACCTCACCGCTGAACCGGATCGCCGGCGCGCCCATCTCCTGGGGTGTGTGCGAAGTGCCCGGCTGGGGCTACCAGTTGACGCCCGAACGCGTACTGAAGGAGATGCGCGAGGTGGGCCTCGCCGCCACCGAGATCGGCCCCGAGGGCTTCCTGCCCGCCGCGCCGGACGCGATGGCCCAGGTCCTCGCCCACCACGACCTGCACGCCGTCGGCGGCTTCACCCCGCTGCTGCTGCACGTGCCCGGCCACGACCCGCTGCCCGAGACGGAACAGCTCCTGGAGAGCTACGCCGCCTCGAACGCGGAGGTCCTCGTCCTGTCGGCGATCACCGGACAGGACGGCTACGACTCCCGGCCCGAACTGGACGCCGAGGGCTGGAAGCTGCTGCTGTCCAACCTCGACCGGCTGACGGCGCTGGCCGCCGAACGCGGCGTACGGGCCGTCCTGCACCCGCACGTCGGCACGATGATCGAGAACGGCGAGGAGGTCCGCCGCGTCCTGGAGGACTCGTCGATCTCCCTCTGCCTCGACACCGGGCACCTGCTCATCGGCGGCACCGACCCCGCCGAGCTGACCCGGCAGGCTCCTGACCGCATCGCCCACACCCACATGAAGGACGTGGACGCCGCCCTCGCCGCCAAGGTCCAGTCCGGCCGCCTCACCTACACCGAGGCCGTGCGCGAGGGCATGTACCGCCCGCTCGGCGCGGGCGACGTCGACGTCGAGGCCATCGTCAGCCACCTCAGCGCCCGCGGATACGACGGCTGGTACGTCCTCGAACAGGACACCATCCTCATCGAGGAACCCACGGCGAAGGGGCCGGTCGAGGACGTGTGGGAAAGCGCCGAACATCTGCGCTCGGTGCTGCGCGCCGCCGCGTGACGGTATACGAGCATTGCCCTTCCTCGATCCTTCTTGGAAGAGCTTGCTGATGTGTTTTTGATGGCTTCCCGGGAATTCGGCGCACCCATTCCAAATTCCCGGGAATATCGAGAGCTGCAGAGAAATGACGACTGAGGATTTGCTGGCGACTTGCTGGACAACCGCGGGCGACGCCATACCCGGAAGTGACGACGAGCGCAGTCCCTTGAGTCTGCGGGAGCGCGTGGAAGCCGCGGGCGCGGCCGGGTTCACGGGCTTCGGACTGCTGTACCCGGACCTGGTGGAGGCCGAGCGCGCGTACGGGCTCGCGGGCATCCGGGCCGTCTTCGAGGACAACGGGATCCGCCATGTCGAGCTGGAGTTCATCACGGACTGGTGGAACGGCGACTCCCCGCACACCGCGTCGGGCGCCGCCCGCCGCTACGTCCTGACGGCCGCCGAGGCACTCGGCGCACGTCACATCAAGGTCGGCCCCGATGTCGAGGACCGACCTTGGGACTTGGGTGTCTGGGCCAAGGAGTTCGCCGCGCTGGCGGCGCAGGCCGACGGCGTGGGCGCCCGGCTCGGGGTGGAGTTCCTGCCCTGGTCCAACCTCAAGACCGTGCACGACGGCCTTCAGCTCGTCGAGGCGGCCGGGCACCCGGCCGGCGGCCTCATCATCGACGTCTGGCACACCGAGCGCGCCGGCACCGCCCCCGCCGAACTGGCGAAGGTACCCGCCTCCCGCATCGTGGGGGTGGAACTCGACGACGCCGACGCGCAGGTCGTCGGCACCCTCTTCGAGGACACCGTCCGGCGCCGTCGCCTGTGCGGGGAGGGCTCCTTCGACCTGCCGGGCATCATCGCCGCGCTCCGCGCGGCCGGCTGGTCCGGGCCCTGGGGAGTGGAGATCCTCTCCGACGCGCACCGTGCGCTGCCGGTGCGGGAGGCCACGGAGGTGGCGTACCGAAGCGCCGCGGCGCTTCTGGGCTAAAGCGGCAGGGGCGGTGGGGACGAGACCACGGTCGTCCTCACCACCCCTGCTTCCTGCGCGAAGGCCCTATCTCCGCGTGAGCAGGTGGAACTCGAACGCGTACCGCTCGGCGTGGTACAGATGCGCGCCGTACTCCACGGGCTCCCCGCCGGCGTCGTACGCCGTCCGCCGCATGGTGAGCAGCGCCGCTCCCTCGGGCTCCCCGAGGTACTCGCCCTCCTCGGCGGTCGCCGCCTGTGCGCCGATCGCCTGGTGGGCGCTGTGCAGGCTGATGCCGGCCGCCCGCAGCAACCGGTACAGGCCCGTGGCCTCCAGCAGCTCCGTGTCGAGGGCCGACAGCAGGCCGGCCCGCAGATGGTTGCGCAGCAGCGCCACGGGCACACCGCCGGCATAGCGGATCCGCTCCAGCCTGACGACGTTGTCGCCCTTCCCGACACCGAGGGCCTCGGCGACTTCGGCGGACGCGGGAACGACCTCGTTGCGCACGACCCGGGTACTCGGACCCTGTCCGACCTTCTCCAGATCGTCGTAGAGGCTGCTGAGCTCCAACTGGCGCTTGAACTTGTTGTGCACGACCTGCGTGCCGACCCCGCGATGCCGCACCAGCAGCCCCTTGTCCACCAGCGTCCTGATGCCCTGCCGGACGGTCGGCCGGGACAGGCCGAGCCGTTCGGCGAGGTCGATCTCGTTGCCGAGCAGGGCGCCCGGGAGGAGCAGGCCACGCTCGATGGCCTGCTCCAGCTGCTGGGCGAGCTGGTAGTACAGCGGTACCGGGCTCTCGCGGTCGATGGCGATGTCCAGCACCGCCGTACCGCTGACGGCTTTCCGGCGCCCGGGCATGG
>NZ_JALDAY010000018.1 GCF_022698165.1 Streptomyces cylindrosporus | reverse complement strand
GCTCACCACGAAGCCGGCGGCGGAAGCCGTGGGGGCCGGCTGGAGCACCAGGGCGGCTGCTGCGATGGCGAGCGAGGACAGGACTGCGGCGATACGGCGCCTCGACAAGGATCGACTCCTTCACGGAGCACGGCCGCACCCGGCAAGGGGTGCGGCCGCGGTGGGGGGTTGTGGAGGCACACTCAACCGCTTTGGTCTGTACCAGTCAAGGGTATAGACCAGCCAACTCCCCTTCCCGATCCGGAACTCAGCTCTCGCCGCCCTCCTCGCCGTCACCCGCCCCGGTGTAGGCGGCGGTGGTCCGGTCGGCCGCCTCGCGTGCCGTCTTCTCGTCCTCGCCGCCCGCGATGTTCGCCGCACACCAGGCCTCGCTGCTGTCCGTCACGAAGCGTCGGCCCTCGTCGGAGCCCATCCAGGCCATGAACTTCTTCGGGTCGACGGTGGCACCGCCGCTGCCGAGGTGCAGGGACAGCCCCCTGACCATCAGGTCCCAGCCCACGCCGACCGCTCCGGGCCCGAACTCCGCCCACTTCGTGTCGTCCAGGTGGGCGATGTGGTCCAGCTCGAAGCGCGTACCGCCCTCCTCGGACGTGAGGCGGAGCTCGATCCAGCTGACCTCGCCGCCGTACTCCCAGGTCGCGGTGAAGGTCTTGGGCGGATCGCAGTGCTCGACCACGCCCCCGGCGTTGCCCTCCAGCTGATACCGGCCGCCGAGCCGCAGCTCCCCCGACACCGGCATCAGCCAGCGCGGGATGCGCTCGGGATTCGTACAGGCGTCCCACACGTCGTCGAGCGGGGCGTCGTACGACCTCGAGATGGTGACGACACGCGCCTCGCCCGCCTTGAAGGCGCGCCTGCCGACCTGTCGGCGCACGTCGTTGATGTCATGGGTCACGTCGGTCATGAGGTGCTCCTCGGGTTTTCCTCGGCGCCACGGAGTCGGCGCTCTCGCTTACCGCGGGCCAGTTCGGTGGCCAGCGCGTCCAGGTGCGGGGTCCAGAAGCGGCGGAAGCGGTCCAGCCAGGCGTCGATGTCCTGTAGGGGCTCGGTGTTGACCGCGTACAGCCGCCGGGTTCCTTCGGGGCGTACGGTCGCGAACCCGTTCTCCCGCAGCACCTTCAGATGCTGCGACACGCCGGGCTGCGAGATCCCGAACTCCTCCCCGATGACCTCGCAGACCGCCCCGGAGGTCATCTCTCCGTCGGCCAGCAGCTCCAGGATCCGTCGGCGTATCGGATCGCCGAGCACGTCGAAGGCATGCATGAGAAGCAATATATCAGCCAGCGCTTATATAAGCAGCTGGCGATATGGCGGCAGGAAAAACGCCCGGCCGTGTGCGACCGGGCGTTGTTCTGGCACGGGGTCAGCTCAGCGGCTTCTCCAGCACCGCCTTGCGGTGGCTGAACGTCTCGATCGAGTAGCGGCCGTGGTAGCTGCCCATGCCGCTCTCTCCCACGCCGCCGAACGGCAGGTCGGAGACGGTGAGGTGGGCGAGCGGCAGGCCGTGGCCGAGGCCGCCCGAGGAGGTCTCGGCGGCGATCCGGGACTTGGTCGCCTCGGACTCGGTGAAGACGTACAGGGCGAGGGGCTTGTCGCGGTCGTTGATGAAGTCGATCGCCTCGTCCAGGCCGGGCACGGTGACGACGGGCAGGATCGGGCCGAAGATCTCCTCCCGCATGACGGGCGACTCGGGGTCGACGTCGGCGAGGACGGTCGGCGCGATGTACTTCGTCGCACGGTCGCTGTCGCCGCCGACGACCACGCGGCCCGAGTCCAGCAGGCCGGAGAGCCGGTCGAAGTGGCGCTCGTTGACGATCCGGCCGTACTCGCCGGAGGCGGACGGGTCGGTGCCGTAGAGGGCCTCGACGGCGCGCTTGAAGGCGGGTTCCAGGGCGGCGGCCGTCGCGGGGTCGGTCAGGACGTAGTCGGGGGCGACACAGGTCTGGCCCGCGTTGAGGAACTTGCCGCGCACGAGCCGGTCGGCGACGACGTCGAGGTCGGCGTCGCGGTCGACGAACACCGGGGACTTGCCGCCGAGTTCGAGGGTGACCGGGGTGAGGTGCTCGGCGGCGGCGCGCATGACGATGCGGCCGACCGCGCCGTTGCCGGTGTAGAAGATGTGGTCGAAGCGCTCGGCGAGCAGGGCCGTGGTCTCGGGGATGCCGCCCTCGACGACGGCGACCGCCTCGGTGTCCAGGTGGGCGGGCAGCAGCCGGGCGATCGCCGCGGAGGTGGCGGGGGCCAGTTCGCTGGGCTTGACGACGACCGCGTTGCCGGCGGCGAGGGCGCCGACGAGCGGGGCGAGCAGCAGCTGGGCGGGGTAGTTCCAGGGGGCGATCACGAGGACGACGCCGAGCGGGTCGTACTGCGTCCAGGCGCTCGCGTCGGTGCCGAGGTGGGCCGGGACGGGCGCGGGCTCGGGGCGCAGCCAGCCGTCGAGGTGGTCAAGGGTGTGGTCGATCTCGCGGATCGTGAAGTCGATCTCGGTGCGGTGGGCCTCGGCGGAGCTCTTGCCGAGGTCGGCGTGGAGGGCGGCGGCCAGGTCGGGGCCGTTCCGCGTGAGCATCTCGCGCAGGCTGCGCAGCTGGGCGGTGCGCCACTCGACGGGCTTGGTGCGGCCGGTGCGGAAGGTGGCGCGCAGCCGGGCGACGACGTCGGCGGGCTGCTCGGGGGTGGGCTGGTTCACGGTGCCTCGCTGCTGGTGCGGTGCGGCCTCTCGGCGCGCGCATGCGGTCTCGACTGTCAGGTGTATATGCCAACCTTTCATACACCAAAATAAATTCCGGCAGGCTCCGGACTACTTTCGGCGAGCGATGCGTCACTCTCCGGCTTCCGCGAGCGGTGCGTCGCTCGCCCGCTTCCGCGACCGGCCGTCACCCCCGCGCGAGTTCCCGGCGGCGGCGTTCCAGGTAGGTGCGCTCGGCGGGGTTCTCCGTGTGGGCGAGGGCCGCGTCGTACGCGGCGAGGGCCTCGGTGGCGCGGCCGAATCGGCGCAGCAGGTCGGCGCGTACGGCGTGGAAGACGTGGTAGCCGTCGAGGTCCAGGCCGTCGACGAGGTCGAGGGCCGGGCCCGGGCCGTCGGTCTCGGCGACGGCGACCGCGCGGTTGAGGGCCACGACCGGGCTGGGGGCGAGGGCCATGAGCTGGTCGTACAGCTGCCGGATCTGGCCCCAGTCGGTGGCGTCCGCGGTGCGCGCGTCGCTGTGCACGGCCTGGATGGCGGCCTGGATCTGGTAGGGCCCGGGCTGGTTGCGGCGCAGGCAGCGGCGGACCAGAGCCTGCCCCTCGGCGATCAGCCCGGGGTCCCAGCGGGTGCGGTCCTGTTCGGGCAGCGGCACCAGCTCGCCGTGCTCGTCCTGGCGGGCGGCGCGGCGGGAGTCGACGAGCAGCATCAGCGCGAGCAGGCCGGTGACCTCGGGCTCGTCCGGCATGAGCTCCGCGAGCAGGCGGCCGAGGCGCAGGGCCTCCGCGCACAGCTCGGGTGTGCCGCCGTAACCCTCGTTGAAGATCAGGTAGACGACGGCGAGGACGCCTCTGAGCCGGTCCGGGAGGTCGGCGTCGCGGGGGACGCGGTACGGGATGCGGGCGTCGCGGATCTTGGCCTTGGCGCGTACCAGGCGCTGGGCCATCGTCGGTTCGGGGACCAAGAAGGCGCGGGCGATCTGCGGGGTGGTGAGGCCGCCGAGGAGGCGCAGGGTGAGGGCGACCTGCGCCGGGGTCGCGAGGGCGGGGTGGCAGCAGGTGAAGATCAGGCGGAGCCGGTCGTCGCGCACGGGGCCCTCCTCGGCCGGTGCGTCGGGCGTGTTGAGCAGGGTGGCCGCGGCGTGCCGCTCGTCCCGCCGCGCCTCTCTGCGCAGCCGGTCGATCGCGCGGTTGCGGGCGGTGGTGATGATCCAGCCGGCCGGGCTCGGCGGCACGCCGGTCTCCGGCCAGCGCTGCACGGCCGTGGTGAAGGCGTCCTGGACCGCTTCCTCGGCGAGGTCGATGTCGCCGAGGAAGCGGACGAGGACGGCGACCGCGCGGCCGTACTCCGCGCGGAACACGGCCTCGACGTCGGGGGTGCCGGGCTCGTGCACTAGTGGCTGTCCACGAAGGGCCGGACCTCGACCGGCAGGCCGATGGCGCGGACCGCCTTGCGGCCCCATTCCAGGGCCGCGTCCAGGTCGTCGGCCTTGATCAGGCTCAGTCCGCCGAGGTACTCCTTCCCCTCGGCGTAGGGACCGTCGCTGATCAGGACGTCGGCGCCCTTGGGCCGCAGCATGGTCGCCGTCTCCGGGCCGTGCAGTCCGCCGGCGAACACCCAGGCGCCGGCGTCGCGCAGTTCCTGGTTGTAGGCCTCGACGTTGCGCATGATCTCGGCCATCTCCTCGGGTCCGGGCGGCGTGCCGTCGGTCGGGGTGACCACGCTGAGCAGGTAGTACGTCATGACGTCCTCCTTGGCGTCGTAGCTGTTGTCTCACCTCCTACACGAACGGCACACCCCCGGATCGACACCGCGCACGACGAGATCGGGAGAATCTTCTCCATGACCGCACCGCACCCTCTCGTCGCCACCGCCCAGGCCCTCGCGGACGAACTCCTCGCCCCGCACGCGCAGCAGGTCGACCAGGAGGGTGTGCCCGCGAGCCACATCGAGGCGATCAGACGGTCGGGGCTGCTCGGGGTGAGCGCCCCCAAGGAGTACGGCGGTGCCGGCGCCCCCGACGCGGTGGCGCGGGAGATCATGGAGATCCTCGCCGGGGCCTGCTGCTCGACCTGGTTCGTGCAGACGCAGCACCACACGCCGGTCAAGATGCTGGCGAAGTCCGAACTCCCGGTCCGGGAGCGGCTGTTGCGGCCTCTGGCGACCGGTGAGCTGCTGGCCGGCATCGCGTTCGCGCACGTGCGCGCCTTTCCGCGGGTGCCGGTGCGGGCGACGGCCGAGGGCGAGGGGTGGCGCTTCGACGGGAGGGTGCCCTGGTACACGGGCTGGGGCCTGAACGACGTGATGCTGCTGGCCGGGGTGACCGACGCGGACGAGGTGGTGTTCGCCTTCACCGAGGCGCGCGAGCAGCCGGGGCTGCGGCCCTCGCCGCCGATGCGGCTGGCGGCGCTCACCGCGGCCCGCACCGTCTCGCTGGACCTGGACGGGCTCCGGCTGCCGGAGGAGTCGGTGGTACTGCGCGCTCCGCAGGACAAGTTCGCCCTGGTGGACCGGCCGCGCAACACCAACGCCTCCCCCGCCGTGTTCGGCGTCGCGTACGCCGCGCTCGGGCTGCTGGAGCAGGCCGGGGAGACGGGGCCGGCGCGGGTGCTGCGCGGGCGGCTCGACGAGGTGCGGCGGCAGGTGTACGCCCTGGCCGAGCACCCCGTACCGCACGAGCGCGTCGAGGAGCGGCTGGCGCTCAAGACACGGTCGTACGAGCTGATGCGCGCGGCCACTTCCGCGGCGGTCGTCGCCCAGGGCGGACGCGCGATGGACCTCGGCAGCCCGGCCCAACGGCTCGCGCGCGAGGGCCTGTTCCTGCTGGTGCAGGGGCAGACGGCCGAGGTGCGGCGGGCGCACCTGGACGCGCTGGCGGACTTCTAGGACCGACCTGGCTGTTCACCGGACGTTCAGCGGAGGGTCAGTTTGGGTCCCGCCCAGTGAGCAGACTCGCCTCATGGCGACCGCACAGGCAACCGACATGAAGCAGCCCGGCGAGCTGAAGGACGTACCCGGCTGGTTCCCACCGCTGGACCAGCTCCTGTTCACCTGGTTCCTCGCACGGCAGGAGACCGGTGGCCGGCGGGGCGACCTGCTGGAGCTCGGCGCGTACATGGGCAAGAGCGCCATCCTGCTCGGCCAACACCTGCAGGACGGCGAGGAGTTCACGGTCTGCGACCTGTTCGGCGGCGAGGCGCCGGACGGGGCCAACCGGGCCGAGACGGCGAAGTCGTACTCCTCCCTCACCCGCCGGGCCTTCGAACGGAACTACCTCTCCTTCCACGACGAACTGCCCAGGGTCATAGAGGCCCCCACCTCCGTGATCCCGCGGGAGGTGGCGCCGGGCACCTGCCGGTTCGTGCACATCGACGCCTCGCACCTGTACGAGCACGTCCGCGACGACATCGGCGCGGCCCGCGACCTGCTGCTGCCCGACGGCATCGTCGTCCTCGACGACTTCCGCTCCGAGCACACCCCCGGCGTCTCGGTCGCCACCTGGGAGGCCGTGCTCAACCGCGGACTGCGTCCGATCTGCCTCAGCACACAGAAGCTGTACGGCACTTGGGGCGATCCGGAGCCGGTCCAGGAGGAGCTCCTCGCCATGCTCAGGGACCGCACGGACGTCGGCCTGAGCGTCCAGGAGGCCGCGGGCCACCGCCTGGTCCGCACCCGCGCCCACAAGGAGCTCCAACCGCCGCCCTTCCCGCACTCCCGCCACTACACGGAACCCGAACCGGTCGCACCCCCGGCCCCGCCGACACCCACACCCACACCCCGCCACCGCCCCTCCCGAGCCCGCCGCCTCGGCCGGGACCTGCTCCCACCGATCATCACCCGCGCGGTACGCAGGGCACTCGCCGCCCGGGCCTAGGGCACACCTAGGGCGTGTCCAGGAAGGTGATGAGTGCGGCGGTGAGTTCCGCCGGGGCGTCCTCCTGGACCAGATGGCCGGCGCCCGCGATGGGTTCGAGGTGTGCTCCCGGGATGCGGGCGACGAGTTCGTGTCCCTTGGCGGCGGGGATCCAGGTGTCGTCCTGGCCCCAGCAGACCAGGGTCGGGACGCCGATCTCGCCGTAGCGGTCCTGGATCTCGTCGGTGTACCGCTGGTCGGCCTGGGCGATCTGCCGGTAGAAGGCCGCCTGGCCGGGGGCGCCCAGCCAGGGCTCGACGAGCCGGTCCAGGACGGCGGGGTGCAGACCGGCGCTGCTGGCGGAGCCGATGTACTCGCGCACCAGGGCCCCGTGCAGTGCGGGCGGCAGCTGCTCGAAGACGTCGGCGTGTGTGCCGACCAGCCGGAAGAACGGGGAGCCCCAGGGCGCGAGGGCGACCGGGTCGACGAGAGCGAGGGCGGTGTAGCGCGCTCCGTGCAGCAGATGGGCGCGCAGGGAGACGGCACCGCCGAAGTCGTGGGCCACCACGAGGGGTTGGTCCACACCCCAGTGCGCCAGCAGCTCGGTGAAGACCTTGGCCTGTGCCGCCAGGGAGACGTCCTGTCCCGCGAATTTCTCCGAGGTCCCATAGCCCGGCATGTCCCACACGTACACCTGGTGACGGCGGGCCAGGGAGCGGGCAACGGCGCGCCAGACGTACGAGGAGAAAGGGGTGCCGTGCAGGAGGACGACCGGGTCCCGGCCGGGGTCGCCGAGGCTGTCCCAGCGGACGGCTCCGGACGAACTGCGGAAGGTCCTGGTCAGCGGCCAATCACTCACGGAGCTGTTCCTCTCTGCCGACGCGGCACGCTCGGGCTCCCCCGTATCCAAGCGCGCACAGGCCGGCAGAGCACGCGCTAGCTCGCGAACGGCACCTGCGCGGGCACCGCGGCCTGCCGGGCGAACGGGTGCTGCCACAGGCCCTCCGCGGCCAGGCGCGGCAGTACGCCCTCGCCGAACCAGTACGCCTCCTCCAGGTGCGGGTAGCCGGAGAGCACGAACTCGTCGATGCCGAGGGCGTGGTACTCCTTGATCCGCTCGGCGACCTCCTCGTGGCTGCCGACCAGGGCGGTGCCCGCGCCGCCCCGCACCAGACCGATGCCGGCCCAGAGGTTGGGGTGGATCTCCAGGCCGTCGCGGTGGCCGCCGCCGTGCAGGGCGAGCATCCGCTGCTGGCCCTCGGACTCGCTGCGGGCCAGCCCCGCCTGCACGGACTTCACGGTCTCCGGGTCGAACCCGGCGAGGAGACGGTCGGCCTCGGCCCAGGCCTGCTCGGAGGTGTCGCGGGTGATGACGTGCAGCCGGATACCGAACCGCAGGGTGCGGCCCTGCTCGGCGGCGAGCCCCCGGATCCAGGCGATCTTCTCCGCGACCTGCGCGGGCGGCTCGCCCCAGGTGAGGTAGGAGTCGACGTACTTGGCGGCGACCTCTCCGGCGACGGGCGAGGACCCGCCGAAGTACACCTCGGGCACCGGGTCCGGCACCCGGGCCAGCCTGGCGTCCTCGACCTGGAGGTACTCGCCGTTCAGGTCGACCGTCCGGCCCTGCCACAACCCCCGTACGATCTCCAGGAATTCGCCGGTACGGCGGTACCGGGCGTCCTTGTCCAGGAAGTCGCCGTAGGCCCGCTGCTCGTGGCTCTCGCCGCCCGTGACGACGTTGAGGAGGAGCCGTCCGCCGGACTGCCGCTGGAAGGTGGACGCCATCTGCGCCGCGAGGGTCGGTGAGACGAAGCCGGGGCGGAAGGCGACCAGGAACTTCAGGCGTTCGGTGTTCTGGCTGACCATGGCCGTGGTCAGCCACGCGTCCTCGCACCAGGCTCCCGTCGGGGTGAGCGCGCCGACGAACCCCAGGTCCTCGGCGGCCCTGGCGATCTGGCTCAGGTAGGCGACCGTCGGCGGCCGGTCCCGGCCGGAGGCGGTGGCGGGCGTGCCGTGGCCGCCGCCGACCACGTGGCGGCTGTCGCCGTTGGTGGGCAGGAACCAGTGGAAGGTGAGGGACACGTGGGGTCTCCGATCAGAGGTGTCGCGGGTGGAGCTAGAGGAGGCCGTGGCGGGGTGGGCGGGTGCCGTTCAGCGCGTACCGGCCGATGTGCTGGACCTTCCAGCGCGTCGGGTCGTGCAGGGTGTGGGTGCGGGCGTCGCGCCAATGGCGGTGCAGGTTGAGGGAGTTGAGGGCCGAGCGGGTGCCGGAGACCTCGAAGAGGGCGCTCGCCACCTCGACGGCGGCCCGGGCGGCCTGCACCTTGGCGGTGGCCACGGCGATGGAGGCCTCGGCGGCCGAGTCGTCGGTGAGGTCGGCCTGTGCCGAGTCCACCGCTCGGGCCGCCTCCCGCAGCAGGGCCTCCGAAGCCCTCACCTGGAGGGCGAGTTCACCGAAGCGCTGGATCAGCAGCGGGTCCTCGGCGGCCGTGTCGACGCCGCTCTCGAACCAGGGGCGGCTCTTCGTCCGGACGAACTCCGCCGCTTCGGCGAGTGCGCCCGAGGCGATCCCGGCGTCGATGGCCGCGTGCAGCAACTGGGCCACGGCGCCGTGGAGTTGGGGACCCTCGAAGGTGAGGTGGTGGGGCAGGACCCGGTCGGCCGGGACCTCGACGCCGTCGAGGCGGACGGTGCCGCTGGCCGTCGTACGCTGGCCGAGGCCGTCCCAGTCGTCGACCACCGTGAGGCCGGGGGCGTCCCGGGGCACGTAGGCGACATGGAGCCGGTCCTCCTCGGCGCGGGCGAGGACGGGGATCCAGTCGGCGAAGAGGGCGCCGGTGGAGTAGTGCTTGACGCCGGTGAGGACGTAGGAGCCGTTGGGTTGTGGTTCCAGGCGGGTGCGGATGTCCTGGACGTGCTTGGTGCCCGCCTCGGACTGGGCGTTGCCGAAACGGCGGCCGGCGAGCAGTTCGGCGAAGAAGAACTTCCGCTGCTCCTCAGTGCCCTGACGGCGGATCACATTGACGTACGCGAAGTGGCTCTGCGGGATCTGGGCGAGGCTGGCGTCGGCCGAGGCGAGCAGCCGGAAGACCTCCGCGAGGGTTGTCGCGCCCACGTCCGCGCCGCCGTGCTCGGCGGGGACGGTGACGGCGAGGAGTCCCGAGGCGGAGAGGCGGTCCAACTCCGCGCGCGGAAGCCTGCGTTCGACGTCGCGGGCGGAGGCGCCGGCGCGGAACTCCTCGGCCAGGGCTGCCGCGACCGCGAGGGCCTCCGCGTCGTCGGCGATGACGTGGGCGGTCATGCCGCTCGGCTCGCCGCGGCCGGCAGCGGGGTGCGGCCCAGCGCCGTCGAGAACTGGTCCACCACCTGGGCCAGCGCCTCGCTCGCGGCCGGTGCGACCGTCAGCGCGCCGTCCTCCTGCACGGTGATGTCCTTGTCGAGGGTGAACCAGCCCTGCACGATGTGCGCCGCGCCCATCGAGGACAGGACCGGGCGCAGGGCGTAGTCGATGGCGAGGACGTGGGCGGTGGTGCCGCCGGTGGCCAGCGGCAGCACCGTCTTGCCGGCCAGCGCGTACTGCGGCAGCAGGTCGAGGAGTGCCTTGAGGACTCCGGAGTACGAGGCCTTGTAGACGGGGGTGCCGACGACGACTCCGTCGGCCCGCGCGAATAGTTCGGTGGCCTCGACGATGGCGGGGTGCTTGAAGTCCGCGCCGAGCAGGGCTTCGGCGGGGATCGTGCGGATGTCGAGCGGGATCACCTGGTGGCCCTGGGCGGCCAGCCGGGTGTCCAGGTGGCGCAGCAGGCGGTTGGTGCGGGAGGAGGCGGAGGGGCTGCCGGAGACGGACAGGACGGTGGCCATGCGGTCCTCTTTCGGGGAGGAGGGGCGCCCCCTGCTCAGGAGGGGGCGCCCCCGGGGGAAGCGGTCAGGAGTACCAGGTGGGTTCGGGCAGTTCGCCCTCCAGGACCCAGCGGCCGACCTCGCGGCGCTTGTAGGCGACGGGGTCGTGCAATCCAGAAGGGGCGGCGCAAAGCGCCTCGTTGAGGGGTGGTGGCCGGGTGACGGGTGGGCGGGTGCGTACGTTGCGCCAGAACCGGTCGAGGCCCTCAGAGGTGGCGGTGGCGCGGGCGCCGGTGACCTCGAAGATGCGGTTGCCGATCTCCGGCGCCACGTCCGTCGCCCGGGACTTGATCGCCGCGACCCGCACCTCGAAGGCGCCGCGCGCCTCGGGCGTGACCGCGTCCGGGTCGTCGTGCAGCTTCTGTCCCTCGGCGGCGACGGCGTCGGCGAGGGCTTCGGCCGCCCAGAGCTTGGCGGTGAGGTCGCCGTAGGTGTCGATGACGTACGGCTCGTCGACCGCCCGCTCGGAGCCTCCGTGCAGCCAGGACCGCGACTTGGTGCGGGTGTAGGTGGCCGCCGTCTCCAGGGCGCCGCCGGCGATGCCCAGGTAGAAGTTGACGAAGACCAGTTGGATGGTGGGGACGTTGAGGGTGTTGTAGACGCGCGGCCGGAAGACCTTGTCGACGTAGCCGGCGGCCGAGGCCCACGGGGTGCGGACGCCGTCGAGGGTGACGCCGCCGCTCTCGGTGAGGCGCTGGCCGATGTTGTCCCAGTCGTCGTGGAAGGTCAGGCCGGCGCTGTCGGAGGGGACGATGGCGAAGACGTGGTCGTCGGTGCCCTCCAGGACGCCTTCGAGGACGGTGACGTCGGAGACCTTGCTGCCGGTGGAGAAGGACTTGCGGCCGGTGAAGACGAGGTCGTCCCCGTCCTCGGTGACCACGACGTCCTTGTCGCGCGGGTTGACGGCCCCGCCGAAGAACCAGCGGCCCCGGCTCGCCTCGGCCTCCACCTGCTCCCACTGTTCGCGGGTGCCGACCAGGCGGGCCGCCCAGAACCACAGGTAGTGGTAGCCGAGGAGCTGCCCGATGGAGCCGTCGGCCTTGGCGACCTCGCGGACGACGCGGTAGGCGGTGGGCCAGTCCTGCCCGGCGCCGCCGTGCTCGGTGGGTCCGAGCAGCGTGACCAGGCCGGCGTCCTTGAGGAGTTGCACCTCGGCGTACGGGGTGGCGCCGGCCCGGTCGCGTTCGGCGGCGTCGGTGGCGAGGACGGCGGCGACCTCGGCGGCGCGGGCGATCCAGCCGTCGGCGGTCCGAGGGGCCGGGCGGGTGGTCCAGTCGGTGGGCGTGACGGTGCTCATGCTCGTTGACCTCTCTCGCGGTGGGGGGACGATCAGGCGTGAACGGGGACGGACTCGGGCTCCGTGTCGGGGAGCCCGGCCTCCAGTTCGCGCACGAGCGGCAGCACACGCCTGCCGAAGTACTCGACCTCCTCGTGGTAGTGCAGGAAGCCGAGCAGCAGGAGGTCCACGCCCAGCCGCTTGTAGGCGACGATGCGTTCGGCGATCTGTTCCGGGGTGCCGATGAGCCCCGTACGGAAGCCGTCGTTGTACTGGACCAGGTCCTCGAAGGACGAGTCCTGCCACATGCCCTTCTTGTCGGCGGTGGACTGCCCGGCCTGCTTCACCGCCGCGCCGAAGCCCTCGACGGCCTCGGTGTCGGCCTTCGCGACGATCTCACGGAGGGTGTCGCGGGCCTCGGCCTCGGTGTCACGGGCGATGAGGAAGCCGTTGAGGCCGAACTTCGGTGCGGTGCGGCCGGCTTCGGCCGCGGACTTGCGGACGTCGTTGATCTGCTCGGTGACTCCGTCGAAGTCCTTGCCGTTGGAGAAGTACCAGTCAGAGACCCGGCCGGCCATGGCGCGGGCGGCGGTGGAGTTGCCGCCCTGGAAGATCTCGGGGTGGGGGCGTTCGGGGGTGTTGAGGGGCTTGGGCTTGAGGGAGAAGTCGCGCAACCGGTAGAAGTCACCGGCGAGTTCGGTGTGGTCCTCGGTCCAGATCTGGCGCAGGGCGCGGATGAACTCCTCGGAGCGGCGGTAGCGTTCGTCGTGCTCCAGCCACGGCTCGCCCAGGGCGGTGAACTCGCCTTGAACCAGCCCGATACGACGTTCACCGCGAAGCGGCCGCCCGAGAGGTGGTCGGCGGTGGCGCCGAGCTTGGCGAGGACGCCGGGGTGCCACAGTCCGGGGTGGACGGCGGCGATGACCTTCAGGCGCTGGGTGGCGAGCAGCAGGGCGAGACTGAAGCTGGTCGACTCGTGCTGGTACTCGGCGCCGTAGCTGGCCATGTAGCGGACCTGGCTGAGGGCGTAGTCGAAGCCGTTGTCCTCGGCGAGGACGGCGAGTTCGCGGTTGTACTCGTATCCCCAGTCGGTGCGCTGCTCGATCTTGCTGGTGACGAGTCCCCCGCTGACGTTGGGGACCCAGTAGGCGAATTTCACGGGCGCTGCGGGCATGCGGAACTCCTGTTGCGGAATGTTTTGCGGCACGCCGAATTCAGGAATGGGCGCGAGCGCGGACAAAGGCGCGGGCACGGTGAATTCGGTGCGGAAACAAGGAACGCGCGGCGGATCTCGGAGGGTTGATCAGGCCGCGGGGCAACAGGAGGCGCTGGAGACGCGCGCGAGGTCGACATGGCGTCGCCGCGTGAGGTCCAGTCGCATCTTCATGCCGTCGATCGTGGCAGCCGGCGGCGAGAGCCGTCAAGGTAAACCCGACCGGTCTCGTATCCCGGACCATTGAATTTCACGAACATGTGACAGGGAAACCCTTGAACCGGACCCGTGGAACGCCGCATTGTCCGAGGGTGCGAATAGAGCAGCTGGAATACATCGCGGCCGTCACCCGGCTCGGTTCGCTGCGCCGGGCAGCCGAGGAACTGCGCCTTTCGCAGCCCGCGCTGAGCGAGACCGTGCGCAATCTGGAGCGCGAGCTGGGTGTGGACCTGCTGGAGCGCAAGCGGTCCGGGGCGCGGATGAGTGCCGAGGGCCGGGAGCTGCTGCCGCACATCATCGACGTGCTGGACGCGGTGGACCGGCTGCGCGGCGCGGCCGGGGAGCAGCACCGGATCAGCCGCATGGTGCGGGTCGGCACGGTGAACGCGGCGACGGTGCCGCTGCTCATCCCGTCGGTGCAGGCCTTCCGCGCGGCCCATCCGATGACGCAGGTCGAGGTGGTGGGCGCGCAGCAGTCGGACATCCACCGGGCGCTGCTGGAGGGCGGGTTCGACCTGGGTCTGGTCAACCATCTCGACGGCGACGACCTGCCCGCCGACTTCGAGAGCACCGAACTCCTGCGCGGCCGACCGGTGTTGTGCCTGCGCCCGGACAGTCCGCTCGCCGCGCTGCCGGCCGTGACGGTCGACGACGTGCTGAACGGCCCGGAGCCGGTGATCGCGATGCGCTCCGGCTACGTCATGCACCGCTACGCGCACCGGCTGCTGCGCGGCCGCACCCCCGATTTCTCGTTCTCCACCGACGGCGCCGAGATGGGCAAGCTGATGGTCGCCGAGGGACTGGGGGCGACGCTCCTGCCCGAATTCAGCGTCATCGGCGATCCGCTGGAGCGAAGCGGCGCGATCACCTACCGGCCGATCTCCGACGACACCACCGAGGTGCTGCTGATGCTCCAGCGCCGCCGGGCCGAGTCCGTGCCCCGGGCGGCGCAGGACCTGTACGAGGTGTTCGTGCGCCGGGGGCGGGAACTGGGGTCCACGCCCGGCTGACGGTTCAGTCCTCGTCGGCCGGGACGACCACGAGGAAGGCGTCCGACTTGAGGTCCATCACCACGGTCGCCTTTCGTCCCTCCGCGCGGCAGCGCGCCGCGTACTCCTCCGCCGGCCACGATCCGCGCGGAGCTCCCGCAGGAAACCGCTCCAACACCTTCGCGCCCATAGCGGCAGCACCTCCACAGCCCAGTTCCGGTCAGGGTCTCATCAGGGTTCGCCTGCCCCCAACCGGCCGAAACATGTCCGGGAGAGCCGCATCCGCCGCCCCGCCGGGACCGGAAGCACCGGAGAACCCCCTGTTTCCGCTCCCGGGAGTAGCACCATGAACGTCTCGGTCGTCCTGTTCACGTCCGACCTGCGCCTGCACGACCATCCACCGCTTCGGGCCGCCCTCGACGGCGCACGTCAGGTGGTGCCGCTGTTCGTACGGGACCGGGCCGTGCTGGACACCGGCTTCGCCTGCCCCAACCGGCTGGCGTTCCTCGCCGACTGTCTGCGGGACCTGGACGCGGGCCTGCACGACCGGGGCGGCCGGCTGGTCTTTCGCTCCGGTGAGGTGGTCGAGCAGGTGTGCCGGGTGGCGGGCGCGGCCGACGCGGACGAGGTCCACCTGGCGGCGGACGTCAGCGCCTACGCCCGTGCGCGCGAGGACCGGCTGCGCCGGGCCCTGGAGGCGGACGGGCGCCGGCTGCACGTCCACGACACGGTGACGACCGCTGCCCCGCCCGGCGCGCTCACGCCGGCGGCCTCGGACCACTTCGCCGTCTTCACTCCGTACTTCCGCCGCTGGTCGGACCACCCCCTGCGCAAAGTCCTCGCCGCACCCCGCACGGTGCGCGTGCCCGACGGCATCGGCTCCGAGGAGCTTCCCGGCCGCGAGGGCCTGTCCGGGCTGTCGGAGGGGCTGGCGCGCGGCGGCGAGCGGGAGGGCAGGGCGCGGCTCGCGTCCTGGCTGAGGGACGGCATCACCTCGTACGACACCGGACACGACGACCTGGCGGGCGACGCGACCTCCCGGCTCTCGCCGCACCTGCACTTCGGGACCCTGTCCCCCGTCGAGCTGGTGCATCGGGCGCGCAAGGCGGGCGGTCCGGGCGCGGAGGCGTTCGTACGGCAGCTCGCCTGGCGTGACTTCCACCGCCAGGTGCTCGCCGCGCGTCCGGCGGCGGGCGGCGCCGACTACCGCACACGGCACGACAGTTGGCGCTCGGAGGCCGAGGCCCGCGAGGACGTCGAGGCCTGGCGGGCGGGCCAAACCGGCTACCCCCTGGTCGACGCGGCGATGCGGCAGCTGCGGCACGAGGGCTGGATGCACAACCGCGCGCGCATGCTGACCGCGAGCTTCCTCACCAAGACGCTGTACGTGGACTGGCGGGTCGGCGCCCGGCACTTCCTCGACCTGCTGGTCGACGGCGACCTCGCCAACAACCAGCTCAACTGGCAGTGGACGGCCGGAACCGGCACCGACACCCGCCCCAACCGCGTGCTCAACCCGGTCGCCCAGGCGAAGCGCTACGACCCGGACGGCGTGTACGTCCGCCGCTGGGTCCCCGAACTCGCGGGACTGGAGGGGCCGTTCGTGCACGAGCCGTGGAGGCTGCGGGGCCTGGACCGGGCCGCCGTCGACTACCCCGATCCGATCGTCGACCTGGCCGAGGGTCTCGCCCGGTTCCGGCGAGCGCGCGGGCTCGACTGAGGTCGGTCAGCTCCGTTCGTGCAGGCCGGCCAGCGTGTCGAGCGCCTCCCGCAGCCCCGTCGGCCGCGACACGCCGGGCAGGGAACGGCCGGCCCAGCCGGGTCCGCCCAGCAGGACCAGCGGGCGTCCGCGGGCGCCTTTCGGGCCCCACTCGGTGGCCGCGATGTGCCGGGCCAGGGCCGGGCTCGCCGTGGAGCGGGCCTGCGACCACAGCACGACGGCCGCCGGGCCCAGGCGCCGTACCGCCGCGGTGAGCGCCTCGGCGGGGACTGCGGCGCCGAACATGCGTGCAGGGACACGGAGTTGGCCCAGTTCGGCGTTGACCGCCTCCAGGGCCAGCGTGTGCTGCTCATCGGGTACGCAGGCCAGCAGCACCGGGCCCCGGGCGGTGGCGTCCATGGGCAGGGGCGGCCGGCTGCGGCGGCGCAGGACGGTGGAGACGTGCCAGGACAGGAGGTGCTCGACCTCCACGTAACGGTCCCCGGACGAGGCCCACTTGCGGCCCACCGCGTGCAGCGCCGGCACCATCACCTCCTGCCAGGCGACGGCCACCCCGTACCGCTCGACGGCCTCGGACAGCCGCGCCTCCACGGCGGGAGCGTCGAGGCGTACGGCGGCACGGGCGAGGCCGCGGCACTCCTGGCGCACATCGCCGAGGGGCAGCGGTCCGGCCGCCCGGGACGGCGGGCGGGAGACCCGCGCACCGGTTCCGGCTCGCGCGGCCCGGGCCGCCTCGGCGGGCGGCACTCCGGTCGAGGTCAGCCGGCACATCCGCTCCAGTACGGCCACGTCCTCGGGCGTCCAGCGGCGGTGCCGTCCGTCGGTGCGGACGGCGGGGCCGAGGCCGTATCTGCGGTCCCAGGAGCGGAGGGTGGTGGGCGACACGCCGAGCCGGCGGGCCAGCGCGCCGGTCGTGAGGGCCGCGCCGGGCGGCTGCCTGGTCATACGTCGACTGTACGACGCAGAATCGATGCAAGTTGGCGTCTCGGGTGCCCGACGCGAACCATGACCGTCATGAGCCCGCTGCACCCGGTCGAGGAATCCCTCGGCGACGAGGAACTGGCCCGGGGAGTGGTGGCGGGCGACGAGGAGTGCCTCGCCCTCGCCTATCGCCGCTGGTCGGGGCTGGTCCACACGGTCGCCCGGCGCTCCCTGGGCGACACTCAGGACGCCGAGGACGTCACGCAGCAGGTGTTCCTCGGGGTGTGGCGCGGGCGTGCGGGATACCAGGCAGATCGGGGTTCGTTCGCGGGGTGGCTCGTGGGCATCACCCGGCGCAAGGTCGCCGACACCCTGTCCGCACGCACCCGCCGCCGCGAGCTGCTGGGCGCCGCCGGAGCCGCCCTCCTCCTCACCGATCCCGAACCGGACCGCCCCGAAGCGGCCCTCGAACGCGTCCTCCTCCGGCAGGAACTGGCCGGGCTGCCCGCGCCCCAACAGCGGGTCCTGCGCCTGGCGTTCTACGAGGACCTGACCCAGACCCAGATCGCGGAACGCACCGGCTGGCCGCTCGGCACCGTCAAGAGCCATGCGCGCCGCGGCCTGCACCGGCTGCGCGACCGGCTGGAATCACACGATCTCTACACATAAAGAAAAAATAAGCGCAGAATGCAGATAAGCGGCTCTTGCCGCGTACCGCACCAGCCACGGTCAGGCTGTGAGTCTAAGGAGACGAGTCATGGCGAACGTCTCGCCCACCAGAGGTGACATAACCAGCCACCCCGATGTTTCCGAAATGCGGGCCCGGTACGCCCGCATGCTCGGTGGTCGTGATGTGGCGCTCGTTGACGGACCGGTGTTCCTGCTCGGTCTGTACTGCGCCGTGTCCCCGTGGATACTCCACTACACGACGAGCCAGCCGGCCCTCGTGACGCACAACCTGATCGTCGGCATCGCGATCGGTCTGCTGGCCCTCGGATTCACCCGCGCCCCGGAGCGCATGTACGGCCTGAGCTGGGCCTTCTGCGCGGTGGGCGTCTGGATGATCATCGCTCCCTGGGTCGTCGGCGACAGCCCGGACACGGGCGTCGTACTGAACAACGTCATCATCGGCGCCCTGGCCGTGATCCTGGGGCTGATGTGCGCGGGCACGGCGGCGCGGAGCGCTCCGAAGCCGTAGGGAACCGCCCTCGCGAAAGGACGACACGCCGGCCGGTCCGCGCCCTCCGCGGACCGGCCGGCGCCGCACCGCTCAGTGGCCCGGGACCAGCCAGGGCTCCTGCGGCAGCGGGCTGCCGGTCTCCAGGAGCGACTTGAGGTTGGACAGCACCGCGGGCCAGCCGCTCGAGACGTCGGACAGGGCGCCCTCGTCCCAGAGGTCCTCGTGGGTGACGGTGAGCCGGACGATGTCCTCGTGCGGCGTGATGTCGAAGGTGACCCGGGAGTACTTGTCCTCCTGGCCCTCGTTCTGCGGGTCGACCCAGGTGGTGACCAGCCGGGTCGGGGGCTCGCTCTCCACGACGCCGCCGACCACGTCGGCGATGCCGGAGCCGTCCGTGCGGACGTGTTCCCAGCGTGAGCCCTGCTTCCAGTCCGAGACGTTGCGATGGCCCCAGTAGGCGCCGGTCAGCTCGGCGTCGGTGAGCGCCTCCCAGACCTTCTCGGGTGTGCTGCGGATGTAGGTGACGTACACGAACGTGGGCTTGTCGGTCATGGCTTCCTCGGCTCGTCGTTTCAGGGCGCTCAGCGCGCTCAGGCGCGGGCGCTCGAACTTGTCGATCCACCGCTCCTGGATCTCGTGGAGCGGGACCGGATTGAGGTAGTGCAGCTTCTCCCGCCCCCGCCGCACCGTGCCGACCAGGTTGGCGGCCTCCAGGACGGCCAGGTGCTGGGTCACCGACTGACGTGTCATGTCGATGTGCTCGCACAGTTCACCCAGCGTCTGGCCGTTGTGCTCGTGCAGCCGGTCCAGCAGCCGCCGTCGCGTCTCGTCGGCCAGCGCCTTGAAGACCTTGTCCATCCCGGAGTCGCTCTCTGATCGCACACTCAACGTTATGCAGGCAATTACTTGCATGTCAAGGGTGTGCGATTTGGACCATATGCGCTACATGCCTGTTACACGACATATGGGCCCCCTACATGAACGGTCCGTACCTTCGAACGGGTCGAAACGAACCACCGACCGAAGGACAGCTCCCCGATGCGTGCTCCCCACGCCCTCCGTACCGCCCTCGTCGCCGCCGGACTCACCGCCGCGGTGGGTCTCTCGGCCACCGCCGCGTTCGCCGAGCCGGCCGTCGCGGTGGCGCAGCACCAGACCAAGCGCGTGCACGTCAGGACGGTGAAGCTCGCGGACAAGGTCTCCAGGGCGAAGGTCTTCACGACCGGCAAGCACCGCTACCAGGCGGAGATCCGGGCCAAGGGCGTCAAGTACGGCACCTTGAGCACCAAGGGCAGGACGGCGTACGCGAACCTCAACGGCCTGCATGTCGCCCTGCACCCGAACGGCAAGGTCACGTCCTGGGTGGAGCGGGCGAAGCCCAGGCCGAAGCCGGTCGTCAAGCGGGTCCTGATCGCCTCGGCGACGCTGGCGGACGGCACGTCGACGGCGAAGATCTACAAGCTGACGGCGAACCACCACGAGGCCGACATCTACGCGAACGGCGTGAAGATCGGCACCCTCGTCGCCGACGGCCGCGCGGCGTACGGCGAGAACAACGGCCTGCACATCGCCCTGCGGCCGGACGGCCGGATCACCTCCTGGACCGAGGACGTCCCGTCCCCGGACCCGACCCCGCAGCCCGACGACACCGACCAGCCGGAGCCGATCGACCCCGTCACGCCCGACACGCCGGCCGTCGCCCCCGTCGGATGACGCCTGCCGTGCGCGCCGCAGACGCTCTGCGGCGCGCACCGGTCCGACCCTCCCGGCTCAGCCCAGGAACGCGCCCAGTTCGCGCCGGTTGCGGCCGACGAACTCCCAGGCGGCCGACACTTCCTCGACGACCCCACGCTCACGCAGCCCGACCATCGCGGGCTCGCCTCGCTGCGCGCCGGCCTGGATGCCGCGCCGGCAACGGTCCTGCCACCACAGGATCGTGTCGATGAGTGCTCCCCGTTCCCCGAGGCCGTAGGCGTCGCAGACGAGCCGGATCCGGCGGGCCGCCTCCGGGATGTCCGTCAGTCCCGGCCCCAGGTCCAGGTACTGCCAGCACACATGGGCGACGTCGTGGATGCGTTCCCCCGGGGCGGCGAGGTCCCAGTCGATGAAGGCCTGCGGCAGCCAGGCACCACCCGCCACCGTGTACACGGTGTTCTTCGGCGCGAGGTCGTTGTGGCACACAACGTCCTGACCGCCGGCCAGGGGTGTGCCGTGGGTCAGGTCGTGGAACTCACGGACCAGTTGGGCGACCCGGACGAGACTCTCGTCGGTGCACGCGGCGGCCCGTTCCCCGGCCGTCGCCGCGGCCTGTCCCTCGATGAAGTCGAGGACGTCCCGGCCCTGTTCGTCGGTCCCGAGGTGGCACGGCGCCCCCTTCCACCCGCTCCGCTCGAACAGCCCGAGCAGTTCGCGAACGAACGCCGCCCGCCGCGGCGGCACCCGCCGCACGGTCCCGCGCACCCGCACGACATCGCTCATGGCACCGCCGTACAGGACCTGCTCCCCCGGGACGGAGCCGACGTGGAAGGAGATCCACACGTCCGGCGGCAGGTCGGGCCGGTCCGGTACCGGTCGGGGCTCTTCCGACCAGGCGCCGGGGGCGAGTTCGGCGGCGACCCGGCGCCAGAAGCGGACCGCCGGCTCGTTGGCGTACTGGAAGGCGACCTCCCAGGGGCCCGGGTGGCGGACCACTACCTCGTGGACCGCGTCGAGCCCGATGCCCTGCCGGCGCGCGCCGCTCACCACGAAGAAGCTGTTCAGTACGCGTGTCGGACCGTCGAGTCCGCGGACGAAGGCGAAGCCCACCGGCCGTCCCTCCCGGACGAAGAGATACGGCGCCCAGCCGGGGTCCGTGAAGGCCGCGTCGACGCGCTCGCTGCGGAACGTGCCGTCGGGGTTGGGCAGTACGCCCATGAATCCGGACATGTCGTGGCGGAACATCAGCCACAATCGCTCGACGGTCGGGCGGTCTTCGGCGGTTGCGCGGCGGACGGAGACGGCGGGCATCGGGCTCCCCTGCGAGAGATTCGACCGGATTGCGGAAACGCGAAAAGCCTCCCCGGCGGACGTGCGGTCCGGCCGGGGAGGCCCAAGGATGTCGAAACTCTAGCGCAGATACGGCAGTTGTGGCGCCGCGTTCACGCGTCGGCGGGTTCCGCGTCCGCCCCGGCCGGTGTCAGGTACTCCTCCGTGATCTCCTTCGGTCCGAACGGCCACACCTTTTCGAAGCGGGCCCAGAGGATGTAGGCGACACAGCCGAGGGCCAGCCAGGCCAGCGACCACTCGATGGGATGGCGGCCCGGCGAGTTCTTGTCCGCGTAGCCGTAGATCACGCACCAGCCGACGAAGGCGACGATGCTCGGCAGCGGGTAGAGCCACATCCGGTACGGCCGTTTCAGCGTCGACTGTCGCCGCCGCAGCACCGTCAGGGCCACGATCTGGGACAGCGCCTGGACGATCACCATCACGGTCGTCAGGAGCTGGATGAGGGTCGCCAGGTCCGTGTGGCGGCCGATCAGGAAGCCGATCGCCGTGATCACGCCCATGGTCGCCAGGCCCAGCATCGGGAAGCGGTGCCTGGGGTGGAGCTTGGCGTAGGGGCGGAAGAAGACGCGCTCGCGGGCCGCGTCGTAGGGCACCCGGGAGCCGCCGAGCAGGCCGGTGAAGACCGAGGCGAAGGCGGTGATCAGGATGAGGACGGTGACGGTGTCGGCGGCACCCTTGCCCCAGGTCTTCTCCAGGACCGCCGACGCGACCGAGGTGGAGGCGATGTCCTTGGCGTCCGTCATGCGGTGCCAGTCGATGACGCCCAGCGTGCCGACCTGCAGCAGCAGGTAGATCGTCATGATGCCGAGGATGGAGAAGATGATCGAGCGCGGCAGGACGCGCCCGGGGTCCTTGATCTCGGCGCCCATGTAGGCCGTGGTGTTGTAGCCGAGGTAGTCGTAGATGCCGATGGTCAGGCCCGCGGCGAAGCCCAGCCAGAAGTGGTTCGAGCCGAGGTCGAAGGCGTGCGCCGGGTAGGTGAAGGCGAGGTCGGCGCTGAAGTCGGTGGCCGAGGCCAGGATCACCAGCACCACCGAGGTGATCATGACGGCCCACATGACGGCCGTGATCCGGGCGATGTTCTCGATGCCCCGCCACAGCAGCAGGACGACCAGGGCGACGATGCCCAGGCCGATCAGGTCGCCCTGGGTCTGTGTCAGGTCAGGGGCCAGATAGCCCAGGTACTGGACGAAGCCGACCACGCCGGTCGACATGATCAGCGGGATGAACAGCATCGCCGTCCACACGAAGAGGAACGGCATCAGCCGGCCGGTGCGGTACTGGAAGGCCTGGCGCAGATAGACGTAACTGCCGCCGGAGCCGGGCATCGCCGCGCCCAGCTCGGCCCAGACAAGGCCGTCCGCGAGGGCGAGGACCGCGCCCGCGACGAAGCCGATCACGGCCTGCGGACCGCCGAAGGCGGCGACCATCAGCGGGATCGTGACGAACGGGCCGATGCCGCACATCTGGCTCATGTTGATGGCGGTGGCCTGGAACAGGCCGACGCGGCGGACGAAGCCGCCGGTGGGCGGCGGGCTACCGGACATGGGGGCTCCTGGAGGTGGGTGCGGTGGTGCGAGGAGGGCGGAGAGGGCGACGTACGGCGTGCGGGCCGGTATCCGGTGGCTGACTGGCCGATAAAGTTAAGGAGCCTTACTTGATGCGTCAAGAGGGGAGCCCGCGTGGGTGAGAATGGTGCGATGACCGCCGCCGACGCCGCAGAGCAGCAGGGCCGGCCCTGGAACCGTCAGCGGCTGCGCAGCACCAACGAGCGCCTGCTCCTCGACCGGCTGCGGGCCGCGGGCGCCGCCTCGCGCGCCCAACTGGCCCGCGAGACGGGGCTGTCCAAGCCGACGGTGTCCAGCGCGCTCGCCGCGCTGGAGGCGGCGGGGCTGGTCCACGAGGTCGGCACGCACGCCCCCGAGCGGGGTCGCACGGCCGTCCTGTACGCACCGGACCCGGCGGCCGGTCACGTCCTCGGCGTCGACGTGGGCCGCGGCTGGCTGCGGGTCGCGGTTGCCGACCTGGACGGCGCCGTCGTCGCCCGCTCCGACGTGCGCAACCGGGCGCGCAGCTCGGGTGCGATGGCCGACCTGGTGGTGTCCACGGCCCGGCAGGTGGTCGCCGGTTCGGGGGTGGCGCCGCGGGAGGTGGTGCACGCGGTGGTGGGCACGCCGGGCGTGTACGACGAGAAGCAGCGCCGGGTGCGGTACGCGATGCATCTGCCGGGCTGGGGGCGTGCCGGGCTCTTCGACCGGATGCGGGAGGAGCTGGGCGTTCCGCTGGAGGTGCACAACGACGCCAATCTGGCGGCGCTCGGCGAGTACACGTACGGCGTCGGGGCGGGCAGCCGGCTGTTCGCCTACATCCTGATCGGCACCGGGCTGGGCATGGGCGTGGTCAGCGAAGGCCGGCTGTTCACCGGGGCGCACGGCCTGGCCGGGGAGATCGGGTTCCTGCCGTGGCCGGGGCAGCAGAAGCCGGAGCGGCTGGAGGACGCGGTGTCGGGGGTGGCCGTGGTGGAGGCGGCGCGCCGGTTCGGCATGAGCGGGCAGCTCACCGCGAAGGCTGTGTTCGACGCGGCCCGGCAGGGCAACGAGGCCGCGGTCAAGGCCGTACAGCTGGAGGGCGAGCGGATCGCGCACACGGTCGCGGCGGCCGCCGCCGTGCTCGACCCGGATCTGGTCGTCCTGGGCGGCGGGGTCGGCCACAGCGTGGACCTGCTGCTGAAGCCGGTGCGCGACAACCTCCGGGCGCTCACGCCGCTGCGGCCGAAGGTCGTGCCCAGCCGGCTCGGCGAGGACGCGGTGCTGCTGGGGGCGGTGGCGACGGCGCTCGGGACAGCCCGTGACGTGGTGTTCGAGCGCCGGTCGGCCGCGTCCTGAACCAACTCGCGCACGGGCCGCGGTGATTGACATGTCCCACCGGCACCCTTAGCGTGACCGCCGTTAGTAAAGTTTCCTAACTTTACGAAGGGGCTGGAGTCTCCGTGAACGGACAGCGTCTCGCCACGGCCGCGGCAGTCCTCGGTCTGCTGGGTTCCCTGACCGCCGGCTCCTGGGCCGGAGACCACGACGACCGGACCGCTCCGCGCGAGCGGCCGACCCGGGTCTCCTCTGCGCCGGGCAGCGCGACCGCCCTGACCGGCTTCGCCGTCCAGTCGACGGCCAAGGTCTCCGACCCGGCGTCCGAGGTCTCCGCCCCCGGCTATCCGGCAAGCGGCTGGTATCCGACCGGTTCCCGCTCGACCGTGCTGGCCGCACTGCTCGCGAACGGCGTCTACGCCGACCCCTTCCGCTCCACGAACCAGCAGAAGATCCCGAAGGCCGACTTCCAGGTCCCCTGGTGGTACCGCTCGGACTTCACGGTCGCCGACACCGCCGAGCGCACCTACCTCGACTTCAGCGGGGTGATCTCGGCGGCCGACGTCTACGTCAACGGCAAGCAGGTCGCCACGGCCAAGGACGTCACCGGCGCCTACACCGCGCACGAACTCGACGTCACGTCACTGGTCCGCTCCGGCACCAACACCGTCGCCTTCCGGATCCAGCCCAACGACCCGGACAAGAACCTCACCATGGGCTGGATCGACTGGCTCCAGCCCCCGCCGGACGAGAACATGGGCATCGTCCGTGACGTCGTGGTCCGCCGCGGCGGCCCGGTCGCCCTGCGCGACGCCCACGTGATCACCAAACTGGACGTGCCCTCCCTCGCCTCGGCCGACCTGACGGTGAAGGCGCAGGCCCGCAACGACTCCGACGCACCGGTCACCGCCACGGTCTCCGGCAGCATCGGCAAGACGGCCTTCGCGAAGCCGGTCACCCTCGCCGCGCACGAGACGAGGACCGTCACCTTCACCCCGTCCGACACCCCCGGCCTCCACCTCACGTCACCGAAGGTGTGGTGGCCCGCCGGCATGGGCGGCCAGCCCCTCTACGGCCTGGACCTCGCCGCCACCGTCTCCGGCACCGCCTCGGACACCGCGCACGAGACCTTCGGCGTCCGTGACGTCCAGGCGCCGCTCAACTCCGACGGCGCCCGCCAGTACCGGATCAACGGCCGCAAGCTGCTCATCAAGGGCGGCGGCTGGTCCCCGGACGAGTTCCTGCGCTGGGACAGGACCTACGTCGAGGACCGCCTGAAGTACGCCCTCGATCTGGGCCTCAACACCATCCGCCTCGAAGGCCACCTGGAACCGGACGAGTTCTTCGACCTCGCCGACCGCTACGGCATCCTCACGCTCCCCGGCTGGGAGTGCTGCGACAAGTGGGAGGGCCAGGTCAACGGCGGCGAGTCCGGCGACAAGTGGACCGCCGCCGACTACCCCGTCGCCAAGGCCTCCATGGCCGCCGAGGCCGCCCGGCTGCGCGACCACCCGAGCGTCGTCTCCTTCCTCATCGGCAGCGACTTCGCACCGGACGCGACGATCGAGAAGAACTACCTCGACGCCCTGAAGGCCGCCGACTGGAACACCCCCGTCGTAGCCGCCGCCTCCGACAACTCCTCGCCGCAGTCCGGCAGTTCGGGCATGAAGATGACGGGCCCGTACGACTGGATCCCGCCGAACTACTGGTACGCCAAGCGCGAGGGCGGCGCCACCGGCTTCAACTCCGAGACCAGCGCGGGCCCGGACATCCCCACCCTCGACACCCTGCGCCGCATGATGAGCCCGGCCGAGCTCCACACCCTCTGGAAGGACCCGAACGCCAAGCAGTACCACCGCTCCCCGTCCTCGACCTTCGGCACCCTCAAGCTCTACGACAACGCCCTGACCGGCCGCTACGGCGCTCCGACGAGCCTCACCGACTACGTCCGCAAGGCCCAGCTCGCCCAGTACGAGAACGTCCGCGCCCAGTTCGAGGCGTACGGGCGCAACGCCACCGACTCCGCCAAGCCCTCGACCGGCGTCATCCACTGGATGTTCAACAGCGGCTGGACCTCACTGCACTGGCAGCTGATGGACCGTTACCTCGACCAGGGCGGCGCCTACTTCGGGGCGAAGAAGGCGAACGAGCCGCTGCACGTCCAGTACTCCTACGACAACCGCTCGGTGGTCGTCGTCAACAACCGGCACCCAGCGGCGTCCCGACTGACCGTCAGGGCAACCCTGTTCAACCCCGACGGCACCCAGAAGTACGACAGGACGGTCACCGGCCTCAAGGTGAACGGCGACGGCACGCACGGCACCGCACTCACGCTGCCCGCCTCGGTTAGCGGACTGTCGACCACGTATCTGGTGCGCCTCACGCTGACCGACGACTCCGGCAAGGAGGTCAGCCGGAACGTCTACTGGCTGTCGACCGAGCCGGACACCCTCGACTGGGACCACACCGACTGGTACTACACGCCGACGACCAGCTACGCCGATCTGAAGGGGCTGGCCTCGATGGCCCGGGTGCCGGTCTCGGCCACGGCGTCGACCACCTCCTCGGGCGGCACCTCCACCACGACCGTGACCCTGCGCAACACCGGGAGCGGGAAGACGCCGTCGCTGCTCACCGACGTCCATCTCGTGGACGCGAAGGGGCGGCCGGTGCTGCCGGTCCGGTGGTCGGACAACGAGGTGAGCCTGTGGCCGGGCGAGTCGGTGACGCTGACCGTCGCCTACCGGACGGCGGATCTGCACGGTTCCGCGCCGTCCATCAGGGTCTCCGGCTGGAACACGGCGGAGCGGACGGTCCCGGCGGGTGCGCCGGAACCGTCCGGCCGGCTCAGCTCACATTGAGCGCGGTGTCGTCGAGGACGAAGGACGTCTGGAGGGTCGACCCCTCGACGCCGGTGAACTTGATGGTGGCGGTGGTGCCGGCCAGGGAGGAGACGTCGAAGGACTTGAGGACGTATCCGGAGGCCGCGTTGAGGTTCGAGTACGTGGCCAGGGTGGTGGATCCGGCGGTTACCGTCAGCTTGTCGTAAGCGGTGCTGGTGCTGGTCTCCGCGGTGTCCACGTGCAGATAGAAGCTGAGGGTCGCGGAGCAGCCGGACGGGATGGTCACCGACTGGGACAGGGTGTCGGTGTGGGCCGATCCGTAGCCGTCGAGCCAGGCCTTGTAGGACCCGGTGCGGGCGGCCTCGCTGCTGGAGTTGGTGATGACGCCGCTGCTGGCGGTCCAGGTGGTGTTGCCGGACTCGAAGCCGGGGTTGCCGAGGAGCTGGGCGGCGGTGCAGGTGCCTCCTCCGCCACCCCCGCCACCGCCACTGCTGCCGCTCGCCCCGGCCAGCCACTCGGTGGCGTTCAGGGCGAGGGGAGCGTTGGTGGCGCCGGTGTCGTTCCAGCCGTCGTAGAGCGTGTTGCCGGACTGGCCGGTGCCGTCGTCGACGGGCGAGGTGTCGCCCCAGAAGGCGACGCGCCCGCTGCCGAAGGTGGAGGTCGCGAAGAAGGCGCCGGTGTTGCCCGAGTAACCGCTGCGGTACAGCAGGCCCTTGACGCTGGAGTTGTCGGCGGGCTTGAGGGTGGCGGTGGTGCCGTCGGCGATCAGGCTCTTGGTGACGGTGCCGAAGGAGCCGTGCAGCACCGGATCGGTGCTGTCGCTGATCGCCGCGGGGTAGCCGGAGCTGATGTCCAGGGTGTCGACGGAGAAGCCGAACGGGTCGGTCGAGTCGACGCTGTTGTTGGTCATCAGGTCGTTGAAGATCTCGACCGCG
Organism: Streptomyces cylindrosporus; assembly: GCF_022698165.1. GTDB lineage: Bacteria > Actinomycetota > Actinomycetes > Streptomycetales > Streptomycetaceae > Streptomyces > Streptomyces cylindrosporus. The sequence continues at coordinate 203,028 of NZ_JALDAY010000018.1, read as the reverse complement.
TCGTAGCCGTCGTTGTTGCGGTCGGCGCCGGTGTGGTCGGAGATCATGAACAGACCGCCGCCGGCCTTCACGAAGTTCATGATCGCCGTCTTCTCGGCGGTGGTGAACAGCGTGTTGGGCTCGGGCAGGACGAGGGCGTTGAACTTCGAGAGGTCCGTGGTGGAGCTGCCGCCGTAGGTGAGGGCGCTCGTGGCGGTCTTCATGCTGTAGTTGCCGGTCTTCTGCAGTGCCACGCCCCAGGACGACAGTGCGCCGGTCCAGTCCGTCTCGGAGGACGGAGAGGAGTCCTCGGAGAGCGGGTCGGGCTTGCTGGTGGAGATGATCCAGTCCGCGTTGCCGGCCTCCTCGGCGTGGCCGTCGTCGAACAGGATGTTGTAGGTGGTGGCCGCGTGGGCCGACGTGGCGCCGACACTGGCCTGGAGCGCACCGCCGGTGGTGAGCAGGGCGAGTGCGGCGAAGGCCGTGGTGAGTCGGTGACGGGGTCTGGAGCGGGTGAGCATCCGGCGTACCTCCGAGTGGGGTTGAGGAACGAAGCGGTGCGGGTGCGGAACCAGACCTACGCGCGTAGACAAACGGCACGTCTGCGCGCGTAGACATTCGGTCGCACCATACTCGTGCGACCGAACGGTTGAACCGTACATGGCAGAACAATGACTGAACAGGCATCACCAAGCCCACCGGGCCCGGCATTGCCCGGCGTTGACCCTTGGTTGAAACGGAGCGGACTGTCCCCCTCTCCAGGGGGCATCCGGTTAGTGCGGGGGTCCTGACGAAGAGGGGCGGAGATGGAGATTACGGGCATCATCAGTGCCATCGTGATCGGTATCGTCATCGGTGTGCTCGGCCGACTGGTAGTGCCCGGCCGGCAGCGCATCGGGATCCTGCTGACGATCGTCGTCGGCATCGTGGCCGCACTGATCGGCGCGGCCATCGCCAACGCGTTCGACGTCGCCGACACCAAGGGCGTCGACTGGATCGAGTGGCTCATTCAGATCGGTCTCGCCGCACTCGGCATCGCGGCACTGGACCGCAGCAGGGTGCGCCACTGACCCGGCGGCGGTCCTGACGACGCCGACCCGGCGACCGTTTCGGGCCTGGGCGAGGCCGGTGTGTGCCTCGCCCGGGCGCGGTCGCCGCTGCTCGGCGCCCTGTGCGCGGTAGCCGAATTCCGCGTTCCGCACGGGGCTGCGCCGCACTAGCGTGTCCGGCAGCGGGAGGATCCTGAGTCAGGCCCGCCGACGCGGCTCCCCTCGGCAATCGGCGGGCCTGCCGCCTCGACCGAGCACCTTGAGCGGGAGAGTCGGGTGCTGCGGGAGGCCGTTCCCGGGCGGCACGGTTCCACTGATGAGGGTGGCAGCGGCGGCGGGCCGTGGCTCGGGGTCGTTCGGCCTTCGACTCCGGCCCGAACGGCCCCGGTTGCCCTTTCAACCCCGGCCCGCCAGCGCGGCGAGCCCCTCGCGGCTGGACGCGTAGCGGGGCGTCCAGCCCAGCTCCCGCTCGGCCTTGGCCGAGGACACGCGCATGCTCGTCGACATCATCGTGTACGCGTACGACATCGGCCGGGTGAGCCAGCGCGGTACGGTCATCGGCTTCGGCACCCCGAACTCCTCTGCCACGCACAGGACATGGGCGCGGAAGCCGAGCGGGGTGCGGTCCGTGACGTTGTACGCCTGGCCGGGGCGGCCGCGTTCGACGGCGGCGACCACCGCGGCGGCCGCGTCGAGCAGGTTGATCCAGGGCAGGACCCGGCCGTGGTCGTCGGGGGCGGGCAACTGGCGCTTGCGCAGCATGGGGAGGATGGCCTCGGTGCCGCCGGGGCCGTAGAACAGCCCGAAGCGCAGGGCGATGCCCTCCAGTCCGCTTGTGCCGAGGGTCAGTTGCTCCTTCACGCGCATGCCCTCGACGTGGCGTTCGAGTTCGGCCGTGGTGCCGCGCGGGCCGAAGCGGTCCGCGTCCTCGGTGATCACGTGGTCGCCGAAGTCCCCGTAGCCGTAGCCGAAGACCATGGACTCGCTGACGAAGCGGCGGGCGCCGGTGGCCTGTGCGGCCTCGATGAGGTGGGCGGTGCCGTCGATGCGCAGCGCGTCGGTGGCGTGCATGTCCTTGTGGCGCATGGGCGCCTTGCGCAGGGCGGTCGCGGCGTGGATGACGGTGTCGAAGTGCTGTCCGTCGACGGCACGCAGCAGCGCGTCGCGGTCCATGAGGTCGGCGCTGACGCCGTTGGCCCTGCCGCGGCCGAGTCCGGTGACCTTGTGGCCGGCCTCGGTGAGCGCGCGGGTGATGTGTCCGCCGAGGACGCCGCTGGCGCCCGCGAGGAGGATGCTCTGGTTCTTCCGGTTCGTCGTCATGACCATGCGACGGATCGGGCGGCCGCGGATGTGACATCGCCGCGGGACGCTGTTCAGGGGGCGTACGTGTACGGGGTCGTCGTGGTCAGCGGGTGGAAGCCGAGGCGTTCCAGGATGGGGCGGCTCTGGCTGGACGCGTCGACCTGGAGGTAGCGGTAGCCGCGCTCCTGGGCGGCGCGGGCCCGGTGGGCGACCAGGGCCCGGTAGATCCCCCGGCCGCGCCAGCCCTCGACGGTGCCGCCACCCCACAGCCCGGCGAAACGGGTGCCGGGCACGAGTTCCATGCGGGCCGCGCTGACCGGTTCGTCGCCGGCGAGGGCGACCACGGCGACGACGGTGTCGGGCTCACCGGAGAGCCGGGCCAGCAGTTGGTGGCGCAGCCGGGAGGAGTCGGTGCCGAAGGCCTTCTCGTGCACGTCGGCCACGAGGTCGACGCCCGCGGCGTCGGTGACGGACCGGAGGCGGATGCCCTCGGGCGGCTCGGCGTCGAGGTCGAGGGCGGCGGCCTCGGCGATCATCAGCGTCTCCTCGGGCTCGGCCGTGAAACCGGCGCCGCGGAGGCGTTCACCGAGGTCGGCCGGGAGGTCGTGGCCGTACAGCTTCCACTCGAACTCCCGGCCGAGGCCGGAGAAGTACGCGATCTGCTCGGCGATCGCCGCGTCCGCGCCCGTCTCGTCCAGGTCCGACCACAGGACGGCGTTCCAGCCCCGCTCGGACGACACGTGCCGCACCACGCCACCGACCCGCTCGACACGCGCGTCGGAGCCCTCCGGCTGGGCGCCTTCGCGCATGTCACGGTCGAAGAGGGCGAGCACGCCGACATGATCCATGCGCTCACTCCAGCATCCGGCGCCGACGGAGGGCAACAGCTTTACGGCGCCCCGCCGGGCCGGACCGCCGCCAGGTACGCCGTGAGGCGGTCCCGGTTGCGGGCCAGGCAGTCGATGCGGGACTGGATGCGGTCGACGTGGGCCTGCAGGAGGGCGGCCGTCTCGTCGGTGAGGCGGTCGGCCGGAAGCAGGATCTCGTCGGGGCCGGAGAGATACGGCAGGATCGCGCGGATCATCTCCGTGGTCAGCCCGGAGTCGAGCAGCCCGCGGATCTGCTGGACGTCCCGGACCGCCGCCTCGCCGTAGTCGCGGTAGCCGTTGTCGGCGCGCTCCGGGCTGAGCAGCCGCTGCTCCTCGTAGTAGCGCAGCAGCCTGGTGGGGACGCCGGTGCGGCGGGAGAGTTCGCCGATCCTCATGCCCGCCTCCCGGGAGCGCTCTTGCCTTCACACTGATGTGAAGGTTCGAGCATGGTCGCATGTCCACCGCATCCATGGTCAAGGGCACCGCCGTGCCCGCGTCCCTCCCCTGGTCCGGGCTGCTGGCCCTGTCCACGGCCGCCTTCACCGCCGTACTGACGGAACTCCTCCCGGCCGGGCTGCTGCCCCGGATCGCTCCGGCGCTGGGGGTGTCCGAGGCGCGGGTCGGGTTCCTGGTCAGCGGGTACGCGGCCGCTTCCTTCGTCGCCGCGATCCCGCTGACCGCGCTGCTGCGCGGGCTGCCGCGGCGCCGGGTGCTGATCGGGGCGCTGCTGGGATTCGCGGTCGCCGACGCGGTGGTCGCGGTGTCGTCCTCGTACGCCCTCACCTTCGCGGCGCGGCTGCTGGCGGGCTGCGTGGGCGGCCTGCTGTGGGCGATGCTCGCCGGTTACGCGGCCCGGATGGTGCCGGCCGAGCGGCGCGGGCGGGCGATCGCCGTGGTGCTCGCCGGGATCACTGTGGCCCTGTCGCTCGGCGTGCCCGCGGGGACCGCGCTGGCGGGGGCGCTGGGCTGGCGGCCGGCCTTCGGGGTGCTGGCCGGGCTGGCGCTGCTGCTGGTGGGCTGGGTGCGGTGGCGGGTGCCAGGGTTTCCCGGTGAACCGCCGCACGCGCGCGTGCCGCTCGCCCGGGTGGCCGCGCTGCCGGGGGTGCGGGCGATCCTGTCCGTCACGCTGTTCCTGCTCCTGGGCCACCAGGTGATGTACACGTACGTCGCCCCGTTCACGGCGCACGCGGGTTACGGCCGTACCGGCGTGGTGCTGCTGGTGTTCGGGGTGGCCACGGTCGCCGGGATCTGGATCACCGGCGTGCTCGTCGACCGGCATCCGCGGGCCACGCTGCTCGCCGCGCTCGCGCTGTGCGCCGCCGTGATGCTCGCGCTCGGTCCGTACGCCGGATCGCCCGCCGTGCTGCTCGGTGCGGTCGCCCTGTGGGGCCTGGCCTTCGGAGGTGCGCCCACGCTGATCCAGACCGCGCTGGTCGACGCCTCCGGCCCGGCCCACGCGGATCTGGCGACCTCGCTGCAGACGACCGTGTACAACGCGGGCATCGCCGGGGGTTCGCTGACCGGCGGGCTCGTGCTGGACGGCCTGGGCGCCGGGGCACTGCCCTGGACCGCGCTGCCGCTCGTCGTGGGCGCCCTGGTCACGGTGACGGCGGCGCGACGGCACGCCTTTCCGGCCGTGCGCCGGGAGCCGTAGGCTGCGCTGCGAAGATCACGAGTCCCGAGCGAGGACGGTGTACGCCATGGCACTGCGGGAGGCCGAACTTCCGTATCTGCGCCGCTGCGTCGAGCTGGCGGCCGAGGCGCTGGAAGCGGGGGACGAGCCGTTCGGGTCCGTGCTCGTGGGCGCGGACGGAGCGGTGCTCGCCGAGGACCACAACCGGGTCGCCTCCGGTGACCGCACCCGGCATCCCGAGTTCGAGCTGGCCCGCTGGTCCGCCGCCCGCCTCACGCCCGAGGAGCGGGCCGCCGCGACGGTGTACACGTCCGGCGAGCACTGCCCGATGTGCGCGGCCGCCCATGCCTGGGTGGGCCTGGGACGGATCGTGTACGTGGCCTCCTCGGAGCAGCTGTCCCAGTGGCTGACCGAGCTCGGCGTGCCGGCACCGCCGGTGCGGACGCTGCCGGTGCACGAGGTGGCGCCGGGCGTGGCGGTGGAGGGGCCGGTGCCGGAACTCGTGGAGGAGGTGCGGGCGCTGCACCGGCGCTTCCATCTGCGGTCAATCTGACTGTCGACGATTCGAGGTGTCACCCATTTCTCCCGAGATGCACCCATTTGGTCGTATGCCTAGGCTCTAGGAAGTACCAGACCCGGTGGACGTCCCGGTCTCCTCCGGTCCAGCGGGGGGAGGCGTTTGTCCTTGTTGCCGGCACATCGGCTGATGGCCGCTCACGGCACGCTGGTGGTCGTCGCCACGGTTGTCTATCTGACGGTTCCCGGTGCGCGCGCACCCGCGTGGGCGGTCATCGGGCTGTCCGGTGCCGCGGCCGTGGTGGCCGGCTGCCGGGTGAACCGGCCCGCGCACAGCTGGCCCTGGTGGGTGCTGGCCGCCGGCCTGGTCACGTTCGTCGCGGGCGACACGTACTACAACGTGGTGGAGCAGTACTTCCACGCCTCCAACCCGTTCCCCTCCCCCTCGGACGCCCTCTACCTCGCCAACTACGTGCTGTTCGCCGTGGGGCTGTCCGGTCTGGTCCGCTACCGCTGGACGGGCCACGACCTGCCGAGCCTGCTGGACGCGCTGATCTTCACGGCGGGTCTCGCGCTGCCCGTGTGGGTGTACCTGGTGCAGCCGCTGACGCATCTGGAGGGGCTGACCTGGCAGGAGCGGGCGATCAGCATCGCCTATCCGCTCGGCGACGTGCTCGTGCTGGCCCTCCTCGCCCGGCTGCTCACCCCGAGCCCGGCCGACGGCCACAACCGGTCGGTGCAGCTCCTGGTCGTCGGCACGCTCACGCTGCTCGGCTTCGACATCGCGTACGGGATTCTCCAGCTGAACTCGATGTGGCAGGCGGGCACGGTGCTCGACGCCGGGTGGATCGTCTTCTACACGGCCTGGGGGCAGGCGGCCCTGCACCCGGCGATGGTGGAGCTGACCGCCGCCGGTTCGCAGCGGGAGTCCCTGCTGCCGCGCCCGCGCCGGCTGCTGATGCTGGCCGTGGCCACGCTGATCGCGCCGGGCATCCTGCTCTACGAGGGGCTGACCCGCTCCGCCCACGACGCGGCCGTCATCGCCGCCTTCTCCGGGCTGCTGTTCCTGCTGGTCATCCTGCGTCTGTCGGGCATGGTCGTGGCCCACCGCAAGGCGGTGGCCCGGGAGCTGGCGCTGCGCCGGGCCGCCGCCTCACTGGTCTCCGCGGTGCGCCAGCAGGAGGTCGCGAGATCGTGCGAGACGGCCGTCGACCGGCTGCTGGGCACCGTCGTCGACCATCGCACGCTGCTGCTGCCCGCCGAGCGGGCCGTGGACCTGGCGCCCCACCACGGGCAGTTGGTGGACTTCCGCGACCTGGGCGCCGGCATACCCGCCCAGCCGGGCGCACCGGAGACCGTCCTGGTGTGCCTGATGACCCCGCCCGAGCGCCCCTCCGGCGAGGTCCCCGGCGTGCTCCTGGTCGCCGCGCCGGCCGGGCCGCTCACCGAGACCCGGCGCTCCATGGAGATCCTGGCCTCACACGCGGGCCTGGCCCTGGAACGGATCGCCCTGCGCCAGGAGATCGTCATGCGGGAGAGCGAGGCGTACTTCCGCACCCTGGTGCGCAACGCCTCGGACGTGATCCTCATCCTGGAGGACGACGACACCATCCGGTACGCCAGCCCGTCGGCGGCGGCCGTCTTCGGTACCGCCGAACTCGTCGGCGCCAAGCTGCCGGACCTCGTCGACCCGCGGGACCGCAGCCGTGCGGCACGCGAGCTGACCGCGGTGCGCGACACCGGGCCGCGGGCCACCCACGACCACTGGTGGATACGGCACCGGGCCGGCCGCGTCGAGGTGGAGGTGCGGTGCAGCGACTTCCGGGACGAGCGGACCGTGGCCGGCCTGGTCGTCACCCTGCGCGACGTGACCGAGCAGCGACGGCTGGCGCACGAGCTCACCCAACGGGCCTTCCACGACTCGCTGACCGGCCTGCCCAACCGGACCCTGCTCCTGGAGCGGCTGGAACGCGCCCTGCTGCGCGGCCGCCGCGAGTCCTCGCTCACCTGCCTCCTCTTCATCGACCTGGACGACTTCAAGGAGGTCAACGACACCCTCGGGCACTCGGCCGGCGACCACCTCCTGATCTCCGTCGGCAACCGGCTCTCCAAGACGCTCCGGCGCACCGACACCGCAGCCCGACTCGGCGGCGACGAGTTCGCCGTACTCATGGAGGACGCCCGCGAACCGCTGGACGCCGAGCTGCTGGCGGCCCAGGTCATCCAGACGCTGACCAGGCCCTTCGACCTCGCGGAGGAGTCGGTGACCGTCTCCGCCAGCGTGGGCGTGGCCACCGCCCGCGACAGCACGGACGCGGACGAGCTGCTCAGCCACGCCGACCTCGCGCTGTACGCGGCGAAGGCGGCCGGCAAGCGGCAGTGGCGCCGCTTCCAGCCGCTGCTGCACACCCGCATGGTCGAGCGGCACGATCTGCAGAGCCGGCTCGCCCAGGCCGTCGCCGACAAGGAGTTCGCGCTGCGCTACCAGCCGGTCGTCGACATCGCGGTCGGCGAGGTGGTCGGCTTCGAGGCGCTGGTGCGCTGGCCGCACGCGCCGCACCAGCCGGTCATGCCGGAACAGTTCATCTCGCTGGCCGAGGAGACCGGGCACATCGCGCCGCTCGGGGCCTGGGTGCTGGAGAACGCGGTGAGCGACATCGCCGGGCTGCAACAGCTGCCCGGGGCGGGCGCGCCGCCGTACGTGAGCGTGAACGTGTCGGCGCGGCAGTTCCGCGACAGCGGGTTCGTGGACCAGGTCGGCGCGGCGCTGCGCACGCCCGGTCTCGCGCCCGGTTCCCTGCAACTGGAGCTCACCGAGACGGTGCTGCTGCGCCGTGACGCCCAGATCCAGGCGGTGCTGCGGGCCCTGAAGGAGCTGGGCGTGCACATCGCGGTCGACGACTTCGGGACCGGCTTCTCCTCGCTGCGCTATCTGCGCGACTTCCCGATCGACGTACTGAAGATCGACAAGACGTTCATCGACGACATCACCCGGGACACCCAGCAGGTCGCGCTGGTCGAGGGCATCGTGCGGATCGCCGACACGCTGGGGCTGCAGGTGATCGCCGAGGGGATCGAGGACACGGCGCAGCGGGATCTGCTGGCGAGCATGGGCTGCCGGTTCGGGCAGGGCTTCCTCTTCGCCAAGCCGATGACGGTGGAACAGAGCGAGCGGGTGCTACGGCGGCGCGAGGGGCTTCTCTCCCGGGAGGCCGACACGAAGCCGGCCCGCTCCCCCGACGGGCGGCCCGGGCTGCGCGAGCGGCAGGCCGCGCTCCGCACCGACCTGGAGCATCTGCGGCGCACCAGCCCGATGAGCGACGCGGTCCTGGACGAGGTGCGCGGCCGCCGGATCCGCAGCCGTGGCCACTGGCTGATCGACTTCGCGTCCTGCAACTACCTCGGCTTCGACTGGGACCCGGAGATCATCGCGGCCGTGGATCCCGCGGTACGGCGCTGGGGCACCCACCCCAGCTGGTCCCGTCTGCTGGGCAGCCCGCGCCTGTACCCGGAGATCGAGGCCCGGCTGGCCGCGCTGCTGGGCGCGCCGGACACGCTGCTGCTGCCGACGCTCACCCTGATCCACTCCTCGGTGATACCGGTCCTCGCCGAGGGCGGCCATGTCTTCGTCGAGGCGACCGCGCACCGCACGGTGTACGACGGCTGCGTGGTGGCCCGCGGGCAGGGCGCCACCCTGCACCGCTTCCACGCCGAACGGCCCGACGAACTGGCGGCCCTGCTCGCCTCGGTGCCCGCGGGCCTGCCCCGACTGGTGTGCCTGGACGGCGTCAACAGCATGAGCGGCAACATCCCGGACCTGCCCGCCCTTGCCTCGGTCTGCCGTGCCTCGGGCGCGACGCTGTACGTCGACGACGCCCACGGCTTCGGCGTGATCGGCGAGCGCGGCCCGCGCGAGCCCTGCCCGTACGGTTCGCGCGGCAACGGGGTGGTGCGGCACACCGGCGAGTCGTACGACGGGATCGTGCTCGCCGCCGGCTTCTCCAAGGCGTACTCCTCGCTGCTCGCCTTCCTCGCGCTGCCGACCGGGCTGAAGGACCGGCTGAAGACGGCCGCGGCACCGTATCTGTACTCGGGTCCGTCCCCCACCGCGTCCCTCGCCACCACGCTGGCCGGTCTCGACGTCAACGAGCGGCGCGGCGACGCCCTGCGTGCCGACCTGTACCGCAGGACGGTCGCCGTGCTCGACCATCTCGACGGGCTGGACGTCGGCACGCTCAACCGGGACCGGCTGCCGATCATCGAGATCCCCCTCGCCGATCCGGAGGACCTGGACGCGGTCGCCGCGTTCCTGTGGGAGGAGGGCATCTACGTGACGCTGGCCGCCTATCCCCTCGTACCGCGCGACCGGGTCGGTTTCCGGGTGCAGATCACGGCGCTCAACTCCGACGAGGACATCGACCGGTTGAACGGCACGCTGACCCGGCTGGCCGCGCGGTTCCCGCTGAAGCCGAAGGGCTGAGCCTGCCATGACGACGCACAACGACGACGTGGACTGGGACCGCTGGCCGATCGTGGACTACCTGGCGGAGAACTACCGGGACCTGCACCCGTCCGACGCCGCGGTCATCGCCCACCACTCGGCGTTCTACCGCCGCCTCGCACCCGGCTCCGTCGGCCGTTCCGTCGAGTTCGGCGCGGGCCCCAACCTCTATCCGCTCATCCTCGCGGCCGCGGTGAGCCGCCGGATCGACGCCGTCGACGCGGGCGCCGGCAACGTCGCCTATCTGGAACGGCAGCTCGTGTGCGGGCCGGAGTCCAGCTGGCTGCCGTTCCACGCCCTGTGCCGACGCCTCAACCCCGACCTGCCGGCCACGCTCGCCGGGGCACTCGCGCACGTCCGTGTCATGCATGCCGACGTCCGCGAACTCGCCCCCGGTGGCTACGAGTTGGCGTCCATGCACTTCGTCGCCGAGGGCGCCACCGAGGACTTCGCGGAGTTCGCCGACTTCTGCCGTGCGTTCGTGCGGTGCGTGGTGCCGGGCGGGTGGCTGGTGGCCGCGTTCATGGAGAACATGCCGACCTACCGGATCGGCCCGGCCTCGCGCTGGCCGGGCTGCCCGGTGGATCCGCGGACGGTCACCGAGGTCTTCGCCCCGCTGACCCGCGACCTGACCGTCACCCGCATCGACACGGATCCGACCCTGCCCGACTACGGCGACTCCGGAATGGTCCTGCTGACCGCGAGGGCCCGCTGAGCGCTCCGCGCGGGGGCGGCGATGGGGTCGTGGGTCGACTGCGGCGCCGTCGTGGCTGCCCGCGTCCCGTGGCGGATCCGCAGATTGGCAGCACTGCCCTACCGCAGCCGACTTCCCAGGACCCCTCGGCCGGAGCTCCGCCGCGGCGACGCCGAAGTCCGTTCACGGGCGACGGGCCCCACCGGTCGGGCCTGGACGGCTCGGGCCCCGCCTGCCGTCGGCACGGCGGGGCCTTTCGGATGGTCGGTACGAGCCGTCAGCGCGCGGCGCGGAAACGCCGGCGGAGCGCGAATCCGCCCAGCACCAGCGCGGCGCCGGTGACCGCGGTGGGCAGCGCCTCGTCGGTGCCGGTGTGGGCCAGGGAGGCCACCGGGTGTTCGGGGACGGACCGGTCGCCCGGGCCCGGTCGCGGGTGGGACCTGGGCGGGGTGGACGGTTCCGGCGTGTGCCCGGTGGGGTGGTCACCGGGCGTGTTCACGGACTCGTTGCCGACCGAGGCGTTGCCCGCGCCGACGACGCTGACCGTGTTGCCGCTGACGTTCACCGGGAGGTGGACCGGGAGCTGGACGCCGTTGCCGGAGAGCACACCGGGCGAATCCTTTCCGCTGCCGTGTGCTTCGCTGCCGGACGCCTCGCCGCCGTGCGACGCGGGCCCGTCCGGTGCCTTGTGGCCGCCCTCGTCGGCGCAGCTGTTGCCCGCGGCGGGGTCGAGGAGCCCCGCCACGTTCACGGTGTTCCCGCACACGTTCACCGGCACGTGGACCGGGAGCTGGACGGTGTTGCCGGAGATCGGACCGGGCGATCCGGCCGTCGCGCCGTCCGCCGAGGAGTCGGCCTGGGCCGGCGCCGTCAGGGCCATCGCGCCCGAGGCCGCGGCGACGGCGAGCACACCGTTCCGGGTAACCCTTCGCATAGGTTCCCTGCCTTCCAGACATGGTCGCGGGCGGCTGCCCGCACCGGGGAGGCGGGCATCGGCCCGCACCGCTTAAAACGCGGGCGAACCATCCGAGTTATGGCTTATCGGCCTTTCACCCCATCGAGCGGCCCGGTTATCGAACTAGCAGCAAAACCGCACTGTTCACCCGGAAGGGCGCACAGGATAGGGCACCTCTCGCGGTCCCGCTCGCCCGGAGGCGGGGCCCGCGGGGTCCGCCTATCGTGATCGAGGACGCCGTCCCTGGAGGCATCGATGCTGGCCAAGCTGTCAACGCGGTCCGCCGCCCGGCGCTGCGCGGTGACCGGTACCGCCGCTCTGGCGCTGCTGGCGGCGGGACTGCCGGCGGTGGCCTCGGACGGCACCGGACCCGACCTGTCACGCTTCTACCGGCAGAAGATCACGTGGTCGAGGTGCAAGGGCGACGGCATGCCCGCGGACCTGCAGTGCGGCAAGGTCACGGTGCCCCTCGACTACGCCAGGCCGCGGACGGGGACGCTCGACCTGGCGCTCGCCCGTTATCGCGCCACCGGCAAGAAGCGGGGCTCGGTGCTGCTGAACTTCGGCGGTCCGGGCGGCGCCGGTGTGCCCGAACTCGCCGCCGGCGGCAAGGACTTCATGGGCCTCACCAACGGCTACGACGTGGTGACCTTCGATCCGCGCGGCGTCGGCCGGTCCTCGCCGGTCAGCTGCGGCGACGGCTCCGACGAGGCCTCGGCGGCGACCGACGAGGACGCCGACGTGAGCGATCCGCAGGCCGTGCTGCGGCAGTTGAAGCAGGCGGCCGACCAGTGCGCCAAGCATTCGGGGCCGGTCCTTCCGTACATCGGCACGGTGAACGCCTCGCGCGACATGGACGTGATGCGGCAGGCCCTCGGCGACAAGAAGCTCAACTACCTCGGTTTCTCCTACGGGACACGGCTCGGCGCGGTGTATGCCGCCCAGTTCCCCAAGAAGGTGGGCCGGCTGGTGCTCGACGGGGTGGACACCCTGACCGAGCCGATGTCCGAGCAGGGCATCGCGGGTGCCGAGGGGCAGCAGACGGCGCTGGACGACTTCGTCGACTGGTGCGCCAAGGACATCGCCTGCCCGTTCGGCCAGGACGCGCGCGACGGCCGGGACCAGGTCGTCCAGCTGGTCCACTCGCTCGACGAGGACCCCGTACCGACCGACCTCGGGCAGCAGTTCACCGGGCAGGACCTGGTGGGCGCCATCGGACAGGCCCTGTACAGCCAGGACTTGTGGCCCTCGCTGGAGCGCGCCCTCGCCCAACTCGTCGAGGACGGCGACACCCGCGGGATCATGGGCTTCGCCACCGGCGGGATGGCACCGGCCGGCCGGGGGAAGGCCGACGGCGGCGGCCTGGTCGACGCGAACGACGTCCCGCTGGACAACCTCCCCGCCGCGCTGATGGCGATCAACTGCGCGGACGACCCCGACCGCCCCTCCGCCGACCGGATCACCAGGAGCCTCGGCCGGCTGCGCGCCGAGTACGAGCAGGCCTCCCCCGTCTTCGGCCGCTACCGGCTCACCGAGGTGCTGATGTGCTACGGCCGCCCGAAGGGCACCGACTTCATCCGCGACAAGGTGCGGGACGTCCACTCCGCGAAGATGCTCCTGGTCGGCACGCGCGGCGACCCGGCGACGCCGTACCGCTGGACGGTGGAGACCGCGAAGCGGCTCGGCTCCTCGGCCGTGGTCCTCGACAACAAGGGCGAGGGCCACACCGGTTACGCCTCCTCGAAGTGCGTGCACGGCAAGGTCGACGACTTCCTGCTGTACGGCTCGCTGCCGCCGACGGGAAGTTCCTGCGGGCCGGACGAGGAGTGAGTTCACGCCTCCCAGCGAGCTCACGCCTCCCAGTGGGCGAGGCGGTGCAGGGCGCCCGCCGTCCGTACGAAGCCCTCGTCGCCGAGCAGGGCGCGCAGTTCGGCGTTGAAGCGGTCGATCTCCGGCTGCGCGGCCCGCAGGGCCTCGGCTCCGGCGTCCGTCAGCTCCAGGACCACGGCCCGGTGCTGGAGCGGGTGCGGTTCCTTCGTGAGCAGCCGCGCGGCGGTGAGCCGGGCGACGAGCGCGGTGACCGCGGATTCCCGCAGTCCGAGGGTGCGGGCCAGTTCCTGCTGGGTGATGCTCGGCTGGTCCTTGACGGCGAACAGCGCGCCGAGCTGCGCGGTGGTGACTCCGGCGGCGGCCAGGCAGCGGCGGTCCTGGGTCGTGCGCAGCCGGTGTGCCGCCCGCTGCAACAGGAAGTAGAGGCGCTGGTCGGGCTCGGACATGGGCCGATCTTGACAGAGGACACCCGGCCGCGCCACCCTCACTTCACCAGTGAAGTGAGGTGAGGGCGTGAGCGGGACGATGGATCTGGAGCTCGCCCGGAAGATCCTGGCGGAGCAGCCCTTCAGCAGGCTGCTGGGCGCCCGGATCACGGCGTTCGGGGAGGGCACGGCCAGCCTCGAACTGGACGTCCGCGAGGAGCTGCTCCAGCAGTACGGCTTCGTGCACGGCGGGGTGCTCTCGTACGCGGCGGACAACACGCTGACGCTGGCTGCGGGCACCGTCGTGGGGTCGGGTCTGATCACGTCCGGTTTCACCATCGACTACCTGCGCCCGGCCACGGGCCGGCTGCTGCGCGCGCACGGCGAGGTGGTGCGGGCGGGCCGCACGCGGGTGGTGAGCCGCTGCGACGTGGTCACGGTCGACGGGGAGGGCACGGAGACCCTGTGCGCCGTCGCGCAGGGGAACATCGCGGTGATCGAGCCGGTGGCCGGGAAGGGCTAGAACTCGACGGGGTCGCGCACGATCGGGCAGGTCATGCAGTGGCCGCCGCCGCGGCCCCGGCCCAGTTCGGCGCCCGTGATGGTGACGACCTCGATGCCCGCCTTGCGCAGCAGGGTGTTGGTCTGGGTGTTGCGGTCGTAGGTGAAGACCACCCCGGGCTCCAGGGCGACCGCGTTGTTGCCGCTGTCCCACTGCTGGCGCTCGGAGGCGTACACGTCCCCGCCGGTCTCCACGACCCGCAGCTCCGGCAGGCCGAGTGCCTTGGCGACCACGTCGACGAACGGGGTCGAGCCCTCGTCGGTGAGTTCGATGCCCGGCGCCTTGTCGCTCGGCCGCAGGGAGAAGGTGTGCACGCCGTCCATGATGGTCGGGTAGAGCGTCACCAGGTCGCGGTCGGCGAAGGTGAACACGGTGTCGAGGTGCATCGCGGACCGCAGCTTGGGCATGCCGGCGACCACGACGTGCTGGGCGGCGCCGCCCTCGAAGAGCGCCTTGGCGACCTGGGTGATGGCCTGCCGCGAGGTGCGCTCGCTCATGCCCATGAGGACGACGCCGTTCCCTACGGGCATGATGTCGCCGCCCTCGAACGTCGCCTGTCCCCAGTCGAGTTCGGGGTCCCCCCACCACACGGTGGAGCCGGTGTAGTCGGGGTGGAAGCTGTAGATCGCCTTCATGAGGAGGGTCTCGTCGTGCCGGGCGGGCCAGTACAGCGGGTTGAGGGTGACTCCGCCATAGAGCCAGCAGGTCGTGTCGCGGGTGTAGAGGGTGTTGGGCAGCGGCGGCATCAGGTACTCGCGCACCCCGGTCGACTCGCGGGCCAGCGCGAGGTATCCGGTGCGGTACTCCTCGGG
The DNA here is from genome assembly GCF_022698165.1 of Streptomyces cylindrosporus. GTDB lineage: Bacteria > Actinomycetota > Actinomycetes > Streptomycetales > Streptomycetaceae > Streptomyces > Streptomyces cylindrosporus. The sequence continues at coordinate 187,901 of NZ_JALDAY010000018.1, read as the reverse complement.
CAGGTCCCCGGTGGCGAGGCCGCCGATCAGGTACTTGGCGAGCCGCTCGGGCTCCAGGGACTCCAGATAGGCGCGGGTGGGGTCGATGAGGCCGATGCCGACCTCGTTGGCGACGATCTTCCGGTCCAGGAGCCAGTCCCGGGCGCCCGGCACGGTCAGGGTCCGGGCGAGCAGGTCGTGCAGCTCGACCACCTCGACGTCGCGTTCGCGCAGCTTGTTGACGAAGTCGGCGTGGTCGCGCTGGGCGTTCTCCACCCACATGACGTCGTCGAAGAGCAGGTCGTCGGAGTTGGTCGGGGTGAGCCTGCGGTGGGCGAGCCCGGGCGCGCAGACCAGTACCTTGCGCAGCCTGCCGACCTCGGAGTGGACGCCGTACGCGGGAGGGGGGTCTTGATTGGTCACGGTGCACCTTTCCGGAGGCCGAGGGGGTCAGAGGCTGATCCAGCCCAGCGCCAGGGCGAGGATCCCCAGCACGGCGCCGGCCACCGAGACGGCCAGGATCACGAGTTCAGGCGGGGAGAACGGCCGTCTGCCCTGTTCCCGGCGGGCCATCACGAACAGGACGGTGGCGGGGGCGTAGACGATGAAGGAGACGAGGACGAACTTGAGGCCGGCCGCGTAGACGAGGAACGCGGTGTAGACGGTGGCGAGGACGGCGACGGCCAGCTCGCCGCGCCGGCCGCGCAGGGCGATGCGCACGGCGAAGGCGGCCGCCAGGAAGAAGGGGATCAGGGTCAGCGCGCTCGTGAGGTCCAGGGCGAAGTTGAAGGCGTCGTCCGAGAACATCGTGACGACGAGGACGATCTGGCTGAGCAGGGTCGTCATCACCAGCGCGGGCAGGGGTACGTCGGCGGCCGTGGAGCGCTTCAGGAAGCGCGGCATGTCGTCGTCCTTGGCGGCGACGAACAGCACCTCGGCGGCCATCAGCGTCCAGGCGAGGTAGGCGCCGAGCACGGACACGATCAGGCCGACGCTGACGAAGACCTTGCTCCAGGTGCCGACCGCGTGCTCCAAAACGCCGGCCATGGACGGCTGGCGCAGCTTGGCGATCTCGGCCATCGGCATCAGGCCGTACGACACGATCGTCACCGAGGCGAAGACCGCGAAGACGCTGAGGAAGCCGAGGATCGTGGCCCGTCCGACGTCCTCGCGGCGTCTGGCGTGCCGGGAGTAGACGCTGGCGCCCTCGACGCCCAGGAACACGAAGACGGTGGCCAGCATCGTGCCCCGGACCTGGCTGAACAGGGAGCCCGCGTAGTCGGCGCCGCCGAAGTTCTCGGCGAAGACATGGGGTTTGAGGTAGAAGAGCGCGAGGACGACGAAGACCAGGATCGGTACGACCTTGGCGACCGTGACGATCCGGTTGATCGCCGCCGCCTCCTTGACGCCGCGGCTGATGAGCGCGAAGAACAGCCACAGGCCCACCGAGGAGAGCACCACCGCGAGCACGGTGTCGCCGTCGCCCAGCGCGGGTGCGATCGCGCCGATCGTCGACATGATGAGCACCCAGTACGTCACGTTGCCGACGCAGGCGCTGGCCCAGTAGCCGAACGCCGCGAAGAAGCCCAGGTATTCGCCGAAGCCGGCCTTGGCGTAGGCGTACACACCGGCGTCGAGGTCGGGTCTGCGCACCGCGAGGGTCTGGAAGACGAAGGCCAGCATCAGCATGCCGGTGCCGGCGACGGCCCAGGCGATGAGCGCGCCTGCCACACCCGTCTCCTCGGCGAACCGGCGCGGCAGGGAGAAGACGCCCGCTCCCACCATCGAGCCGACCACCATGGTGGTGAGCGTCGGCAGGGAGAGCTTGGCCGCCTCGGGCGCCCGGGTTTCCTTCTCGACCTGCGTCACGCGGCGACATTAACAACGTTTTGTCCCGATTTCCTGGCGAGATTGCCCCGAATGCCTGATCGGCGAATCAGTCCTATCGTGCTTGGTATGGAGCACGACCTGAGTCCCTCAACCCTGTCCGAGCTCCGGCGCCCGCGGCCCTATCCCGCCGTGTCCGTACTGACGCCGACGCACCGCCGAGAGCCCGAGAACGCCCAGGATCCGGTCCGGCTGCGCAATGTCGTGGCCGAGGCCAAGAAGCAACTGGAGTCCGATCCCGCGGTCACCCGCGAACGGCGCTCCGACGTAGTCCGTCAGCTCGACCAGGCCCTCGCAGAGGTGGATCTGGCGCATGCCGAGGACGGTCTGGTGATCTTCGCCGCTCCGGGTGAGCACCAGGTCTGGTCGCTCGCCCGCAGTGTGCCGGAGCGCGTGGTGCTCTCGGACACCTTCCTGACCCGCAACCTCGTCTCCGCGCAGGCCGCCGAGCGGCCGTTCTGGGTGCTCTCGGTCTCCCCGGACCGGGTCACCCTGTGGAGCGGCGGCACCGACCGGGTCGTCGAGGACCGCTCCGGCGGCTTCCCGCTGACGAGAACCCTCGACAACTTCGACGCCGAGCGGCAGGAGCGCATCGGCGACATGCCGAGCACCTTCCGCGACGAGGGCACCCGGCACTTCCTGCGGGACGCCGACGCCGCGATGGGCATGGTGCTGCGCGAACAGCCGCGGCCGCTGTACGTCACCGGTGAGCCGGCGGCGCTGTCCCTGCTGGACGAGGTCGGCAGCGTCACCAAGGAGGCCGTGCACGTACCGCACGGCGGCCTGTCGCACGGCACGCCCGAGGCGGTGTGGCACGCGGTACGTCCGATGGTCGCGGCCGAGGCCCGCAGAAGCACCGACGCGGTCGCCCGGGAGCTCGAATCGGCCCGGGGGCGCAAGGCCTTCGCGGCCGGTGTCGACGAGGTCTGGCAGAGCGCCCGCGAGGGCCGGGTCCGGCTGCTGGCCGTCGAGGAGAACTACCGCGTCACGGTGCGTGACGTCCTCGACGGCCATCTGATCCCGGCCGAGAGCGACGACCTCGACTCCCGCCAGGACATCGTGGACGAGATCGTCGAACAGTGCCTGGAGACCGGCGCGGACGTCCGCTTCGTACCCGACGGCATGCTCGGCGACGCGAGCGGGATCGCCGGGGTGCTGCGGTACTGACGGCCGTCCGCGCCGAGGTCAGCCGCTGACGCTCGCCGCGCCCGTCTCCAGGTGCCCGGTGAAGCGGCGAGACCAGGTGGCGTCGGAGTCGACGGTGACCGTGAAGTCGTACCAACCGCTCTGGTACGCCACCGCGTTGAAGAAGTCCTCCGTCGAAGCGCCCGCGGCGACGGTGTACGTCCACGGCCCGTCGCCGCGGTAGTGGTTGGAGGTGATGGTGAACTTCACCGACGCGGAGCCCGAGTTGGTCATCCTGAAGTAGATCGCGAGCTTGCCGGTCCCCGGCTCGACGGCGTAACGAGTGCTCACCTCGGCCGACTTGCCGGCCTTCGTGGCGTCGCCCTGGAAGCGGCGCAGGAAGCGGTTGGGGCCGACCATGGTGAGGTCGTACTTGCCGTCGCCGTACCCGGAGCCGATGTTGAAGTAGTCGGAGGCCGTGGCGCCCGGGTCGACCGTGTACTGCCACGGCGTGGTGTCGCGGTAGGCGTTCGGGTGGATGGAGAGGTGCGCGGCGCGCTGGGCGGCCCCGCCCTGGTTGGCCATGGCGAACCAGGCGAGGATCTTGCCGGAGCCGCCGAACTCCAGCCGGTCCAGGTAGCCGTTGGGCTGGTACGGCAGTGAGCGTGCGGGCCGGGTGCCGGGCTCCTGGGCGGGCAGGGCGTTGTTCGTGGGGACCGGGTTGGGCAGCGGCCCGCAGGTGGCGTAGCCGATGACGCTCGTCGCGGGCAGCGACACCGCGCCGTGGACCGGGTTGGCGAAGTCGAAGACGCCGGTCAGGTCGCCGCTGACCTTGCGGCGCCAGGCACTGATGTTGGGGCAGCTCGCGGGCTTGCCGAGCGCCGTCGTCCAGGTCTCCAGGAAGCGCAGCACCGAGGTGTGCTCGAAGACCTCCGAGGAGACCCAACCGCCGCGTGTCCAGGGCGAGATGACGATCATCGGGACGCGGAAGCCGAAGCCGTACGGGACTCCGTTGAGGAACTCCCCCGCTGTTCCGGCGGGCGGGGCCGGGGGCGGGACGTGGTCGAAGCAGCCGTCGTTCTCGTCGTAGTTGAGGAACAGGACGGTGGAGTCGAAGACGTCCGGGTCGGCGGCCAGGGCCTGGTAGACGAGGCTGACGAAGTGGGCGCCGTCGCCGGGCGGGGCGTAGGGGTGCTCGGAGAAGGCCTGGTTGGGGACGATCCAGGAGACCTGCGGGAGGGTGCCGGCCAGGACGTCGGCCTTGATGGCGGCGGCGATGTCGTCAGGGGTCGAGCCCGTCACCTTCGGGACGGAGGACATGCCCCGGTCGTAGAGCGGATTCCCGGCCTTGGCATTGGCGAAGGTCTTGAAGTAGGCGCAGCCGTTGTCGCCGTAGTTGTCGGCCGCGTTCTGATAGACCTTCCAGGTCACCCCGGCGTTCTGCAGGGCCTCGGCGTAGTTCTGCCAGGTCAGGCCGGATTCGTCGCCGCCGTCGTAGCTGCCGGCGTCGACCTTTCCGCTCCACAGGTAGGTGCGGTTGGGGCCGGTCGCGCTGAGCGTGGAGCAGAAGTACGCGTCGCAGATCGTGTAGTTGTCGGCGAGCGCGTAGTGGAAGGGGATGTCGGAGCGGTCCAGGTAGCCGAGGGAGCGCACATTGCCCACGCCGGAGACCCAGTTGTCCAGGCGGCCCTTGTTCCACGCGGAGTGCTGCGAGGACCAGGAGTGCGGCAGGTCGCCGTTGCACTGGGCGAGGGTCTCGCCGTCCTCGCCGCCCGCGGCCGGGGTGGCGCTGAGCTTCCACGGGTACTGCCGGCCCGAGCCGTTCGGCTGGTTGAAGACCGAGTACCCGCCGCCGAGGGTGATGCCGCTGCGGTCGTCGAAGCCCCGGACGCCCTTGAGGCGCCCGAAGTAGTGGTCGAAGCTGCGGTTCTCCTGCATGAGGATCACCACGTGCTTCACGTCGGAGATCGTGCCGGTCGCCGCGCTCTGGGCAGCGGCCGCCGTTCGAGTACCGGCGCCCACTGCCATGCCCGCCGCCACGGTGGCGCCGAGCCCCACGAAGCCTCTTCGGCTGATCGGTGTCATTCGCCCCGTCCTCGTCACAGGAGTGCCCCAGCGGCACACCGCGCGCAAGGCTGCACGGGGTGATCGTCAAGGTCCATACCCGCGGGACGACCCCGAGGTGAACAAAAGTCAAAGCCGGTCCCGGCGGGGCGCCTTGCGCTCAGACGCTGCCGAACAGGGCGCTCAGGCCGCGGTCGACGGCGTCGCCCAGCTCCTCCTCCCCCGCCGCCACCACCGCGAGGGTGCGCAGCAGGAAGCGGCGGAGGGTCGGCGTGTCGAACTGGAGCAGGGCCAGGCCGTAGGGCGAGTGGAACTCCAGGACCGTGCGGGCGCGGCCGCAGGGCCATATGTGCACGTCGCCGCCGCCGGCCGGACCGCGCAGGCCCTCCTGGAGCAGGGCGCGGCCGAAGGTCCAGGTGACGCCCGTGCCGTCGAGGGAGACGTCGGGCGGGAAGTCGATGTGCACGGCGAGCGGGTCCGCGGAGGTGTAGCGCAGGGTGGCCGGGACGGGCAGCTCCTGCTCGTCGGCGGTGATCAGGCGGCCCCGCGCGGGCTGCTCGAGGGTGATGTCCATGGTCGTTCTCCCCGTTTGGTCGGACGTCGGCGTGATTGCCGATGCTGTTACGACCCCGCAGACCCCGTTCGCATTACGCGGAAGCGCTTTCAAGTTTGTGTGACCTGCGTCACCCACGAAGGAAGCCGAACAGACGCCCGTCGAACACACGGGTGAACACGCGCCTCGCCTCGGCTACGATGCGTCAAGTCACGTACGGCGCCTACGACTTGACCACCAGGTCGCGTAGGCGACGCGCGCAGTCGGAACGCTCCGTGAAGACGGTGGCATATGCCAGAAGCACCACCGGATCGTGTGTTGCCAAATCCCTTACAGGGCGTCGCGGGCTGTGCAACAGTCGTAACGGTCCCTCCGTCCGCCTTGGTCGTACCGTCCCCGCATCGGAGTGCGTCATGCCGTCCCACCTCTCCGCGGATCACCCAGCCGCCCAGCCGCCGGGCCGCGGCTCGGTCGACGCGCTGATATCGCAGGCGCGGCGGCTCAAGGGTGACGTGGACGCCGTACGGCGGGACGCGCACGGTGACGGTTCGGACCCGCAGGAGCGCTGGCAGCGCGCGCTGTGCGACCTGGCACTGCATCAACTCAACGACCTGGACGCCCACTTGGCCCAGCTGCGGGACGGTCCGCCGCCCGCGCCGGAGGCCGCCGAGGCGGTGCCGGTCACCCAGGGCGCGCTCCCCGCACCCCGGCGCGGCTCACTGCTCAGCAGGGTCGGCAGCGCGGAGTGGAACCTCCTCACGGACGAGGCGAGTTGGTCCGGCGAGCTGTACCAGATACTGGGCCGCGACCCCGCCGCTCCCCCGCTCACCCTCGACGAACTCCCGTCCCTGGTCCTGGACGAGGACCGGACGAAGCTGACGACGATGGTCACGGACTGCCTCGTCGACGCCAGGCCCATCGACGGCGAGTTCCGCATCGTGCGCCCGGACGGCGAAGTGCGGACCGTGCACATGATGGGCGAGCCCGTGCTCGACGCCGACGGCAGCACCGCCTCCATGTGGGCCGTACTGCGGGACGTCAGCGAACTGCGCCGCAGCCAGAGGGCGGTGAGCGAGACCCGTGACTCGCTGCAGCGCCACCAGCACCGCGCGCAGACCGAGCACCGGCTCGCGGTCGAGCTGCAGGAGGCCGTGCTGCCGCCGTGGCGTGGCTCCCTGCGGCTCCCGCACCAGGGCCCCGAGACCCTGGACCTCGCCGCCCACTACCTGCCGTCGTCGACGAGCGCGCTGATCGGCGGCGACTGGTACGACGCCCTCGAACTCTCCGACGGGCAGACCCTGTTGAGCGTCGGTGACCTGACCGGGCACGGCGTCGCCGTCACCTCGGGCATGGCGATGCTGCTCGGCGCCCTGCGCGGCATGGCGATGGCCGGCACCCGGCCGGGTCAACTGCTGTCGCTGCTCAACCAGTTACTCGACGCCACCGTGCAACCGGCCCTCGGCAGCGCCGTCTGCTGCCGCTACCGGCCCGAGACCCGCACCCTGACCTGGGCGCAGGCCGGACACCCCGCCCCGCTGCTGTTCCGCGACGGGACGGGGCGCAGGCTGCACGCACCGGACGGCGTCCTGCTGGGCGCGACCTCGGGCGCCACCTACGAGGAGGTCCACGAGACCCTCGAGGCGGGCGACCTGCTCCTGCTGCACACGGACGGGCTGGTGCCCAGGCGTGGCCGCACGGAGGCGGCGAACCGGCTCCTCGACCTGGCCCCGCGCTTCGGCGCGGCGCGCACCGCACAGGACTGCGTGCGGACGGTCGTGGAGGAGTTCGGCGAGGCCGAGCGCGAGGACGACGCCTGCGTGCTCGTCGCCAGGGTGGTGTGAGCGGGCAACACCAGGTGACGTAACCCTGGTTGCGGCGACAGCCCCACAGGCCCCCTATGCCCGTGCGCTGTTGCCGCCCCTCGACGCCGGCCTGGGCAGTGCCAGTTTGATCTCCTCCCGCAACTCGTGGATCTTCGGGTAGCTGGAGTACTCCGCGGTGAGCCGGTACATCTGGCGCAGCCGGTCCCAGGTGCGGTGGGAGGAGTTGGATCCCATCGACATCAGGGCCAGGCGGGCGTACCGGTCCGCCTGTTCGGGGTCGTCGGCGATGAAGCAGGCGGAGGCCATGGACAGGAAGTCGAAGATCTTCGACCGCTGGCGTCCGTCGACCCGCAGGGCCAGGGCCTTCTCCGCGTAGTGCTGGGCGTGCACGGCCGCGCCGGGCTCGTGCTCGGCCAGCGTGCGGTAGGCCAGGGCCTGCATGCCGTACAGATCCTCCTCCTTGAACATCTGCATCCAGCTCGGCGGCGGCACGTCGCCCCGGTCGGAGACGAAGAGGTCCTCCGCCTGGCCGAGGGTGCGGCGCATGGCCTGGCCCTTGCCCATCGAGGCCTGTGCCCAGGCCTCGATGGTGTAGAGCATGGCGCGGGTGCGTGGCAGCACCTCGTCGCCGGAGCCGGACTGGGCGAGCTTCATCAGGTCGAGTGCGTCGTCGGGCCGGCCGAGGTGCACCATCTGGCGGGCCGCCCGGGAGAGGGCCTCTCCCGCACGGGGCCGGTCGCCGCCTTCTCTGGCCGCGTGGGCGGCGATGACGAAGTACTTCTGGGCCGTGGGTTCGAGGCCGACGTCGTGCGACATCCAGCCCGCGAGTACGGCGAGGTTGGCGGCGACGCCCCACAGGCGCCGCTGCAGATGGTCGGGGTGTCGGTAGGCGAGCATGCCGCCCACTTCGTTGAGCTGGCCTACGACCGCCTTGCGCTGCAGCCCGCCGCCGCGGGCCGCGTCCCAGGCCCGGAACACCTCCACCGAGCGCTCCAGTTCCTCGATCTCCTGCGACCCGATGGGGGCGGCCTCATAGCGGTCGAACCCAGCGGGGTCGGCGTGCAGGGGGTCTTCGAACTGGGGGGCGTCGGCGGAGAGAGTCGGGTCGGTGTGCAGCCAGTCGTACATGGCGCTGCTGAGTGCGGATCCCGCGGCGAGCGCGGCACCCGCGCCCACCAAGCCGCGTCGGTTGAGCATGAGGTCCATTCCCGTGAATTCGGTGAGGACCGCAGCCGTCCGCTCGGGCGCCCACGGCACACCGTCGGGATGTTCCACACTCCCGGCGGCGTCCTGCCGTTTCCCCGCACGCCCGTGCCGGACCAGACCGAGGTCCTCGATGGTCACGACACGGCCGAGACGCTCGGTGAACAGAGCCGCCAGCACCCGCGGCACCGGATCGCGGGGGATCTCCCCCATGTCGATCCAACGCCGCACCCGGGAGGTGTCGGTCGACAGCTGGGGGTGGCCCATGGCCGCCGCCTGCCGGTTGACCAGCCTCGCGAGTTCACCCTTGGACCAGCCGGCCATGCCGAACAGGTCCGAAAGGCGGGTGTTGGGTTGTCCGCTCACGTCAAGCCCCCAGGTTCTCGGCTGAGTTGACAGTAGCCCCGGGCGAGTTGCCGCGGGACTATTCGCCAGGCTTCGCCAGGGTGCGCCACATGGTGTGCCACTGGTCATCGGGTGTCAGGTAGGAACGCGCCACCCCGACCCGGTCGCCTTTCGGAAACAAGCGGGTGCATTCCCCAGGGTGCTCCCGAGGGGACCGGGCCGGGTAGCGCATCGACGTCGCAGGCACACGAAGGGATCTGTTTCGCCCATGTACGCAGCATCGTCCTCCGTGTCCGCCCCGCCCCGGTCTCTGCACCCCCGCCCGGGAGGCAGCGGCCCGTACCTCGACCCCGCGCGTCCCGCGGCCGCCCCCGTGCTCGGTGCGGGCAGGACACGGCGCGTTCCGGGGCTCGGCACCCAACCGCTCAGCGGGAGACTCGACTTGTCCGGCCCCCAGGGCGCCCAGCTGCGTACGGCCATCGCGTCGGTGCACCGGATCTGCCCGGAGTTCGCTCCGGTCCAGGTGCTGCGCCGCAGCGGACGGTCCGTGCTCCTGGTCGGAACGACCGGGCGCAGCACGGCCGTCGCCAAGTGTTTACTGGACCACTCCCCGGTGTGGTCCGAGCGGATCCGCCATGAAATAGCGGCCTACCGCTCGTTCGTCCGGCACCGCCCTCCGGTGCGGGTGCCGAGGCTGATCGCGGCGGATCCGGACAACTGCACCCTGGTCATCGAGCGGATGCCGGGACGGGTGGCGGCGCTCCAGCGGCACCCGGCCGAGGCCCCGCCGCGCGCCGACATCAGGGCGGCGCTGGGCGCGGTCTGCCGGCTGAACGCCTGGCGGCCGCCGGCGGGCACGTTCGACGCCCCGCTCGACTACGCGGCCCGCATCTCCCGGTACCACGAGCTCGGGCTGCTCACCGACCGGGACATGGGCGACCTGCAGAAGCTGCTGCACGGCATCGCGGCGACCTCGGGCCGGCACGGCATGGGCCAGTTCTGCCACGGCGACGCGCTGCTCTCGAACATCCTGTTGTCCCCGGCCGGTCCAGTGCTGGTGGACTGGGAGCACGCGGGCTGGTACCTGCCGGGCTACGACCTGGCGACGCTGTGGTCGGTCCTCGGCGACGCCCCGGTGGCCCGCCGTCAGATCAGCCAGATCGCGCAGTCGGCGGGGCCCGCCTCCCGGGACGCGTTCCTGGTGAACCTGATGCTCGTACTGACCCGTGAGATCCGTACCTACGAGACGGCCGTGCAGCGTTCGATGCACGACTCGGCCCCGGCGGCACCGGGAGTGGCCCACCAGGGTGCTGCGCCGTCCGGCGAGGAACAGCGGCTGCTGCTGCGGCGGCTGCACGACGACTGCCAGCTGGCCCGCCGGGCCGTACGCGCGGCGGTCGGCACTCGCTGAGGGGGCGAAGGTCCGCGGTGCGCCAGAACGGCGGCGCACCGCGGACCTTCGTATGCAGGGGCCATTGGTGTAAGCCACTGACGCCCCGCAGGCCCGAAAGCCGCCGCCACGAAACTCCTCCACCCTCGTGTTGACATGGGAAATCACCCTCCTCTGGGCATGATTGACGGATCGTCGGCCAGCCGGTACCACTGACCCACCGCACGGCCCTGCACGCCCCGCCACGCTCGTCCGTCCCTGGAGGCTGCATTGCGAGGATCCGCCACCGACCCCACATCCGTCCCCGGCCACAGACGCGCCCGCCGTACCGCCGGCGCCCTCGCCTCCGCGGCCCTGCTGCTTCCGCTGCTCGGCGCGGCCCCGGCCGCGAGCACCGCCGGGTCGTCCGCGAGCTCACTGCAGCGGGCGTTCGCCGCCGCGTCCGCCGAGTACCACGTGCCGCAGAGCGTCCTCCTCGGCGTCTCCTATCTGCAGTCCCGCTGGGACGGGCACGCGGGGGCGCCGAGCGTGACCGGCGGCTACGGGCCCATGCACCTCACCGACGCCCGCACCGCGCTGGCCACCGCCTCGCACCACAGCGAGGGCACGGAGGACGCCCGCGGGGACGGCGCCCGGGCCGCCCTGCACCCCGACACGAAGGTGCCGGCGAGCTCCCAGCTCCCCGCCCGCCTCAAGACGCTACCGAGGGCGGCCCGGCTGACCGGGATCCCGGCGGGGCAGCTGCGTACCGACGAAGCCGCCAATGTGGCGGGCGGTGCCGCGCTGCTCGCCGCCGCGCAGAAGGAGCTGGGCGAGCCGCTGAGCGACGACCCGGCGGACTGGTACGGGGCGGTGGCGCGCTTCTCGGGCGCGGACGACACCGCCACGGCGGCGGTGTATGCCAACGATGTCTACAACGTCCTGCGCACCGGTGAGGAGCGCACCACCGACGCCGGACAGCTGGTCGCACTGGCCGCGCAGCCCGGTCTGGCGCCGGACACCGCGCAGCTCGCGAGGACCGGTCTGCGCACGGTGTCCGCCGACGGCACCGAGTGCCCGAAGTCGGTGTCCTGCGAGTGGATCCCGGCGCCGTACGAGGAGTTCGGGGACAACGACTACGGCAACCACGACCTGGGCGACCGCCCGGCCTCGCAGAGCATCAAGTACATCGTCATCCATGACACCGAGGGTGCCTGGGACGGCGTACTGAACCTGATCCAGGACCCGACCTATGTGTCGTGGAACTACACCCTGCGCTCCACGGACGGTCTGATCGCCCAGCATGTGAAGGCCAAGGACGTGGCCTGGCACGCGGGGAACTGGTACGTCAACGCCAAGTCGATCGGCCTGGAGCACGAGGGCTTCCTCGCGGCGCCGGACGCCTGGTACACGGAGGCGATGTACCGGTCGTCGGCGCGGCTGGTGCGCTACCTTGCCGCGAAGTACCGCATCCCGCTGGACCGGCAGCACATCCTGGGCCACGACAACGTGCCGGGCCCCACGACGTCGACCATCCCGGGCATGCACACCGACCCCGGCCCCTACTGGGACTGGCGGCACTACTTCGAGCTGCTGGGCCACCCCTTCGAGCGCACCGCGGGCAAGAAGGGCGGGCTGGTGACGATCCTGCCGGACTACGCCACGAACCAGCCGGCCTACACGGGCTGCGTCACCGCGGGTCAGCCGTGCGCGGCCCACGGTTCGAGCGAGGTGCGGCTGTACTCCGACCACGACGAGAACTCGGCCCTGATCAAGGACGTCGGCCTGCACAAGGGCGCCGACTCGACGATCGACGTCAACGACGTGGGCTCGCGTGCCTCGACCGGCCAGCAGTACGCGGTCGCCGGCACGTACAAGGACTGGACGGCGATCTGGTACCTGGGCCAGAAGGCCTGGTTCCGCAACCCGAGGAAGGCGCCGACGGCGGTCTCCGCCAAGGGCCTGGTCGTGACGCCTAAGAATGGTCTGGACAGCGTTCCGGTGTACGGGCGCGCCTACCCGGAGGCCTCGGCGTACCCGGCGGGAGTGCCCGTGCAGGCGGTGTCGCCGCTGCCGTACACCCTGCCGGCGGGGCAGCGGTACGTGGTCGGTGGCGAGGTGCCCGGCGAGTACTACTACGCGGTCACCTTCACCACCGACTCGCACAAGGTCGTCGTCGGCAAGGACCTGTACTACGAGATCCAGTTCGGACACCGGGTGGAGTTCGTGCGCGCCGCCGACGTGCGGGTGCTGTCGTCGGTGTCGTAGACGTCGGTGTCGTCGACCGGATCAGCCCTGCTGGAACAGCTCCGCCGGGAGCGGTTTCAGCAGGGCGTACAGGTCGTCGGTGATGGGGCGGTCCCAGGCGGCGATGGTGACCAGGACGTTGTCGCTGCGGTCGAACTGGACGCAGGAGATCCGGCTCTCGGAGAGCTTGAGGCGGCGCACGATCAGGAGGTTGTCGCCCTGCATCACGGGCATGTCCTCGACGCCGACCACGGTCACCTCCTCCTCGTTCTCCAGCGCGAGCAGCAGCTGGGCGACCTCGAAGGGGATCTCGCCCTCGGCGACCTCGCGGGCCGGGGAGCCCTCGGGGAGGTTGCCGATGATCATCGCGGGGCCGCGGCCGCCGAAGAGGTCGTAGCGCAGGAAGACGCCCTGGCAGGAGCCGTCGGGGGCGGGCAGCAGGCCGGCGCCGAGGTTGCCGGGCCAGTCGCCCGGGTCCATGGCCAGGACGTCGAAGTCTGGACCGGCGGGGGTTGCGCTGCGGCGGCGGAGGAACGACATGCGGCAATGGTACGGGGCCCGAGGGTTGTGTTGCCGGTGCGGGTGAGTGGGGGCTGGTCGCGCAGTTCCCCGCGCCCCTTGGGTTGGCAGACCTTACGTCGGCTTCAGAGCAGCTGCCAGACCAGTGCTCTCCGTGCCCACCTTCCGGTAGACCGCGGAGAGCAAGCGTACGACCGCCGACTCTTCGATGCGCAGTTCCCTCGCGATCTCCGGCTCGGTCAGGCCCTCAGTGACCAGGTGGGCCGCCGCTCGTTCGCGCGCCGTCAACGTATCCGTCTCCGTGCTGTGGAGGCGGCGTGGGCGCAGGCCTGCCGCGGCCAGTTCGTCTCGGGCCGCCTCTACCAAGCCGTCCGCGCCGCACTGCACCGCCGCGTCCAGGCCCCGGTACAGGTGTTCGGCGGCCTCCCTGGGTCGGCCCATGCGGCGGAGCTCGGTGCCCAGGGCGATGAGGGAGCAGGCCAGCTCATAAGCAGCCGGGGAGCGTTCCAGGTGGGTTACCGACTCCTCCAGGAACTTGGTGCGGGCCGAGCCCGAGGAGACCTCGGCTGCTGTGCGCAGGGCCTGGCCCACCGCTGACGGGGTGCCGAACTGGCGGGCCCGGGAGAGGGCTTCGAGGGCTGTGGTGACCGCGCGTTCGGGGGTTTCGTGGGCCTCGGCGCGGGCCAGGTGGAGCTGCCAGGGGCACCACGCGGGATTGCGGATACCGCGTGGGTCGAGGCGGCGGCCCGCGGCGGAGAGTTCCTCTGCCGCCTCCTTGGTGAGGCCGCGGGCCAGCAGGAGCTCGCCGTGCACGGTCTGGGCGTCGGGGAAGACGACGGCGGCCGGGAAGGGCGCGCAGAAGGAGTAGTCCTCGGCGGTCTGCGCGGCCTCGCTGACGCGGCCGCGGGCGAGCAGGATCTCGATGAGGATGCCCACGGCGTACCAGTGGGCGGGGGTGCCGGGGCCGACGCGCTCGGCGAGCCGTAGTCCGGCCCGGACGAAGTCCTCGGCCTCGGCGAGGCGGCCGCGGCGGTAGCGGACGTAGGCGAGGAGCGTGTAGGCGAAGGAGAGGTGGGCGCCGCGCCAGCCCTGGCGCTCGAAGTCGGCTGTGCCGGCCGCGAAGAGCTCCTCGGTACGGCCAGGACGGTCGGCGTACATGAAGGCGAGTGCGACCAGGACGGGCACCTCGAAGCCCCGGTCGGGCTCAGCCCAGCCGAGGCCGCCGGCGAGGGCGCGTTCGGCGTGGTGGAGTGCGATGTGCGCGGGCTCGCCGCGCAGGACGGCGTCCCAGGTGCGCAGGCCGATGATGTAGCGCTCGGTGAGGTCGCGGCCCTTGAGGCGGTCGGCGAGCCGGGCAAGGCGGCGGGAGCGGGCCGGGTGGTCGGGTTCGTCGGCGCGGAAGGCGTCCCACATGAACTGCTCGGCGACCATGCGCAGCCTGACCCGGGCGTCCTCGGTCACGGGGATCTCGCGGGCGAGGGTGTCGGAGGCCTCGGCGAGGCGGTCGCTGTGGGCGAGGACCTGGGAGAGCCGGTAGACGATGTGCTGGCGCAGTCCGGGGTCGGCGATGGGTTCCTCCAGGGCGGCGCGGAGGTGGTTGACCGTGGTCGCCGGTTCGGTGAGCAGGGAGGCCGAGCCGAGCTCGTAGAGGACGGCGGCGCGGTCCTCGAAGGGCGGGGGTTCGCGCAGGGCGCGGGCGAGGTAGCGGCGGGCCGCGTCGGGGGCGCCGGCGCGGAGGGTCTCCTCGGCGGCGGCGCGCAGTTGCTGCACGACCCAGTTGTCGCCGTCGGGGTGGGTCTCCAGGAGGTGGCGGGCAGCCGCGGCCGGGCCCTGCCCGTCGTTGATCACGCACCAGGCGGCCTGGCCGTGCAGGGCGACCCGGGTGGCGGGCGGGATGGCCCGGTAGACGGCGGTGGCGATCAGCGGGTGGACGAACTCCAGGGTGTCGGCGCCGGTGAGGATACGGGCGCCGCGCAGGGCGTCGGCCGCGTCGGCGGCCTCCTCGTGGCCGAGGCCGGCGACCGCGGCGGCCAGCAGGGGGTGGATCTCGGTGCCGAGGACGGCGCAGGCCCAGGCGAAGCGGACGGTGGAGGTGCCGAGGCGTTCGAGGCGGGCGATGAGGCCGCTGCCCTTGACGGCGGCGGCCAGGTCGCGCAGCAGATGGGCTCCCGCCTCGGTCGGGGTGACCCCGCGGTCGCGCACCTTGGCGATCAACTCGACGGTTTCGAAGGGGCTTCCGGCGGTGACGGCCCAGCACTCGCGACAGAACGCGTCGTCGGCCTGCGCGCCGAGCGCCTCGCGCACGAGCCGGGCGACGGCGGTGGCGCTGAGCGGTTCCAGGTCGAGGGGACGTCCGCCCGCCCGGCCGGGCAGGCCCCTGAACGACTCGGCGTGGTCCGGGAGTTCGTCGGGCCGGTAGGCCACGACGACCAGCAGCGGCAGTTGTTCGGCGCGCGGCGCGAACGCGGCCAGCCAGCGCAGGGATTCGGGATCGGCCCAGTGAGCGTCGTCCAGCACCAGCACCATCGGGGAACGCAGCGCAGCGAGGTGGGTGAGCACCCAGTCCAGGCCGTCGCGCAGGCCCTGTTGGTCGGGCGGGGCGCCCGCGGTCGGCGCGCACAGGCCGAGGGCGGGGCCGACGATGTCGTACCAACTGCCCAGCGAGGCACGCAGATCCGTTTCGGCGGCACCGGCGAACTGGGGTTGCAGCAGTTGGCGGGCGACGTGGAAGGCGACGCGCTGTTCCTGGTCGCCGCCGCGGGCGGACAGCACGGTGCAGCCCCTGGCCGCGGCGCGGCGGCGGACCTCGGCGAGGAGGGTGGTCTTGCCGATGCCGGCGCGTCCCGCGAAGGCGAGCAGGGCGCCACGAGGGCGGTCGGACGGCTCGGCCCCGTCCATGCGCAGACCGGTGAGCTCCCCCAACGCCTCGTCGACGGCGGCGAGTTCGCTCTCGCGCTCGAAGAGAGTCCTTCTGCTCCGTACGATGCGCTGCACCATGTGTACCCCCTGCCGCGGTGGTACACCCGCGCGGGGAGCGAGCGCGCACCGTGACCTACAGGCACCTCAGCGTACGCCTCGCGGGGGCCTCGCGACCCGGTTCCGCCGGTTGCGGCACTCCCACGCCCAGCACTCACAGGGTCGCGGCCGGCCGCGCGACGGTCCGCTACGGACCGGGCCCCGGCCACAGCCGTACCGGGCGCCGGGCCGCCCGGTCCTCGCACCAGCCGGCCATGACCACCGCGAGCGCGATGAGCGGCCAGACCAGCAGGTACAGGAACCAGGTGGCGCCCAGTGGCAAGGTGTTCTCCAGTGCGGGCACCCGCCACATCTGATCGATGAGCAACACGCCGAGTACCAGCGCCACCTCGTGCCAGAGATACACGGTCACGGCACGGGAGTTGAGCAGGACCACGGTGGCGTGCACGGGCCGGTAGCGCCTCACCCAACGGTCACCGGTCGGCCCGAGTCGCAGCAGCAGAAGGACGAAGCCGAACGACCACAGTGCCTGGCCGAGCGGGATCGCCCCGAGGTCGTACCCCTCCTCGGTCCGGTGTGTGAGGGCGAATGCCCCGCCCATGACCATGAGGGTCAGTGCCGCCGTCGCCACCCGGGCCGTCGGCAGGCGCCGTACGAGCCCGTCGCGGTGCGCGAACCCCAGCAGCCAGCAGGCTCCGAAGGTGGCGAGGTCGGTGAAGGGCTCCGCCACGCGGCCTGGCAGCGGCAGCAGTTCGCTCTGCGCCACAGCGGCCAGGAGGAGGAAGGAAGCCACCGCGGGCCACGGCGCCCGGCGGAACGCACGCAGCAGCAGCGGCGAAAGGATCACGAACAGCAGATACGCGCGGATGTACCAGAGCGGTGCGACGATCTGCCAGGCCCAGTCGGTGTCGGCGTACGGCGGCTCGCCGACCGGCACGACCCACAGCGCCATCCGCGCCCACGCGGCCGCCTTCGAACCGCCGTTCTCGTCCGGGCGCCAGCCGGTCATGAGCATCGCGATGACGACGGCCAGACCGAACAGCCACACCGGTGGCAGCAGCCGCCGCATGCGGGCACGCACCACCGCGGCGGCGGAGCGGTCGCCCCGGTCGAGCGAGCCCGCCATGAGCGAGCCGGCCAGCGCGAACATCACGCCCATCGCGGGAAACGCGAGGGTGAGCCAGGCCCAGTCGAAGGTGTGGTACGTGACCACACGCACCAGCGCCACGGCGCGCAGGAAGTCCAGGTAGAGGTTGCGTCGGCCCCTGGCGGACGTCGGCGCCGGGGGCTGCCCGGCCACCGGCACCGGCACCGGCACCGGCTGCGGAACGGGCGACGCGGGCGCGCTCACCCGGCCCGTGCGGCGCAGTTTGTGCCAGCGCAGCCGGGAGCCGGTGAGCGCTGTGGTGCAGGACTGGAGCAGCACTGCGTACAGGAGCTGACGGTAGAACAGCTGCTGCAGCGGCAGCGCCCACAGAGCACGCTGCTTCTCGCCGTCCAGCCACAACGCGTAGGAGGCGCACAGCAGTTGTACGACGATCAGGGCGCCCCAGGCGAGCGCGGTGCGCGCGGGGTCCTGGAACAGCAGCCCGTACAGCAGGAAGAGGTCGATGAGCGGGGCCAGCAGCGGGGTGAGCACGGTGAACAGCACCACCAGGGCCAGGCCGTAGCGGCCGAAGTGGCCCGCGTGACCTCGTTCCACGACGGCGTGGCGGTGCTTCCACATCGCCTGCAGGGTGCCGTAACTCCAGCGGTAGCGCTGCCGCCACAGCTGTCCGACGGTGGCGGGCGCCTCGGTCCAGGCACGCGCGCGTTCCTCGTACACCACCTGCCAGCCCGCTCGGTGCAGCGCCATGGTGAGGTCGGTGTCCTCGGCGAGGGTGTCGTCGCTGAGACCGCCGACGTGCCGGAGCGCGGTGCGACGGTAGGCGCCGACGGCTCCGGGCACGGTGGGTATGCAGCCGAGGACGTCGTACATACGGCGGTCGAGATTGAGGCCCATCACGTACTCGAGATGCTGCCAGGTGCCCAGCAGACGGCCGCGGTTGCCCACCTTGGTGTTGCCGGCCACCGCTCCGACGCGTCGGTCGGCGAACGGCTGCACCAGGTGGTGCACGGTGCCCGGCTCGAAGACGGTGTCGCCGTCCATCGTCACGACCAGTCGGTGCGAGGCGTGCGCGACACCGTTGTCCAGGGCGGCGGCCTTGCCCCGGTTGGGCTGCCGCAGGACGGTGACGCCCGGCAGGGCGAGCGACTCCACGACCCCGGCCGTGCCGTCGGTGGATCCGTCGTCCACCACGAGGATCTCGACCGGGTGCTCGCTCCTGACCACGGAGAGCACGGTCTGGGCGATGCACTTGCGCTCGTTGTAGGCCGGGATCACCACGCTGACCGGTTCGGTGATCTCCGCTCCCCAGGAGAAGCCCGGGGCCCGGCGGCGCCGGGCGTGGTGGCGGGCCAGCGGGACCACGGCCGCGAAGCGGAGCAGCATCAGCCCGCCGACCGCGGTCATCAGCACGGCGAGGGCGGGTACGAGCCGATCGCCCACGGTCACCGCGGCCACGAAGACGCGTCCGCTCCACAACTCCGCCCCGGCGACCGGATGATGGGCGCCGCCGGCGCCGAACGCCGCGGTGACCGTGGTGAAGCGGTAGCCGCGGGCCTGGAGTTCGGGGATGAGGAGGTTCAGCGCCCGCACGGTCTGGGAGCGGTCACCGCCGGAGTCGTGGAGCAGCACCACGGCTCCCTGACCGGTCAGTCGTCCGGTCACCCGCGCCGCGATGGCGGACGCGCCCGGTCGCCGCCAGTCCTCGGTGTCGATGTCGACGAGCGCGGTGATGTACCCCTTCCGCCCGAGCCGCTGGATCACCGGCCAGGACAGGTCGTCCAGATCGGCGGCGTGCGAGGAGTACGGCGGCCGCACCAGCGAACTGTGGATGCCTGCCGCACCGGCCAACGCGAGCTGGGTCTGGGCCAGTTCGCGGTCCGTCCGGGACGCCGACTGATACACCAGGTCGGGATGGGTGAAGGTGTGCACGCCGATCTCGTGCCCGGCGTCGACGGTCCGCCGTACCAGACCCGGCTGCCGGGCCGCCGCCGCGCCGGTCACGAAGAACGTGCCCTTGGCGTGGTGCCGGTCGAGGGCGTCGAGGATCCGCGGGGTCCAGACGGGATCCGGGCCGTCGTCGAAGGTCAGGGCGACGGTACGGTCCGGCAGTCGGTGGCCGCGCGTGCGGGTTCCGTCGGTCTCGATCACCGGGCCGCCGTGCAGCACCGCCCGCGGTACCCGGTCGGATGCCACGGGTGGGTGTACCCGGCGGTCGGCGGCGAACTCCCCGTGCGTGTAGCCGTGGAGCAGCAGAATCCCCGCGGTCAGGGCGAGGACGAGCAGCAGGGAGAAGATCCGCGGGCGGGAGGTGGAGCCACGGCGGGTCCGCCGTGGTCCGGTGGTGCGCCGCTGCGGCCGCGCGGACATGGTCAGGTTCCCGTGGGTGCGCCGGAAGCGGTCGGCGACGTCGGGGTGCTCGTCGTCGCCTGGTCCGCGTCCGATGGTGTGGCGGAAGCCGTGGCGGTCGCGCCCGACGGACTGCTGCCGGGCGAGGTCGGGCTGGTGCCGGGGGCGGTGGGCGAGGGCGTGGAGGTGGGCGGGGACGACGTGCCGGGGTCCGTCACCGGCGCGGAGGGGCCTGCGCCGCTCGCGGACGGGTCCAAGGAGCCGGGCAGCGGTTCCGGGACGTGGGACGGCGACTCGGACGCGCCATCGGGTCCGGGTGACGTGGAGGCCGTGGGCGGGCCGTGGCCGGGCGGCTCACGGACGGTGCCGGGCTTCTCCGAAGGCAGCCCCGGTACCGGCAGCACGGTCCTGGGGGCGAACGGCGTCGCTTCCAGGAGGCTGAGCGCCAGCACCCCGGTGTACGCGGCGCACAGTGCCCCTGCCGCGTAGGCGAGGCGGCGCAGGCGCAGGCCGCGACGCCCGGTGGCGTCGACGAAGACCGGATCGTCTCCCGCGTCTCCCGCGACCGGGCGTTCCGCTTCCGGTGGGACCAGGCGCACTGTCCCGGTGTTGGCGGCGTCCCTGTCCCGGTGCCTGGAACGGTTGAGCCTCATGCGCGGACCGGGCATGGATCCTCCCCCCTTGCACCCCCTCCTGTTCAGCCTTGTCCGGGCTGCCGGGAACCCCAAGGGACCGACCGGCACCCGATGCGGGTCGATCGGGTCCTGCCGCGGCGGCGTCGGCCGTTCCAGGCTGGAGGGAGGAGAGGATTCGGGGAGGGGAAGGCCATGGCCTCCGTCAGCTTCGACAAGGCGACCCGCCGCTTCGCGGGAATGGACCGGCCGGCCGTGAGCGAGCTCGATCTCGACGTGGCCGACGGCGAGTTCATGGTGTTGGTGGGGCCGTCCGGCTGCGGCAAGTCGACCAGCCTGCGGATGCTCGCGGGGCTGGAGGAGGTCGACTCGGGCGCGATCCGCATCGGCGGACGGGACGTGACCCATCTGCCGCCCAAGGACCGGGACATCGCGATGGTGTTCCAGAACTACGCGCTGTATCCGCACATGACCACGGCCGCCAACATGGGCTTCGCCCTCAAGATCGCACGGATGCCGAAACCCGACATCCGGCGGCACGTCCAGGAGGCCGCGACCATCCTCGATCTCCAGGACTACCTGGACCGCAAGCCCAAGTCCCTTTCGGGCGGCCAGCGCCAGCGGGTGGCCATGGGCCGCGCGATCGTGCGCGAACCGCGGGTCTTCCTGATGGACGAGCCGCTGTCCAACCTGGACGCCAAGCTGCGTGTGCAGACCCGCTCCCAGATCGCCGTGCTGCAGCGCCGCCTCGGCACCACGACCGTGTACGTCACCCACGACCAGGTCGAGGCCATGACCATGGGCGACCGGCTGGCCGTGCTCAAGGACGGTGTGCTGCAACAGGTGGGCACACCGAAGGACGTGTTCGAGCGCCCCGCCAACACCTTCGTCGGCGGCTTCATCGGATCGCCCGCGATGAACCTCTTCCGGATCCCGCTCACTTCGGAGGGGGCACAGCTGGGCGGGCTGGTCGTGCCGCTCCCCCGGGACATGACGCGGGCCGTCGGCGCCGAGGGCGCCACGGAGGTCGTGCTCGGTGTGCGCCCGGAGCAGTTCGTCGTGCTGCCGTCCGAGGACGACGGGACTCCCGGTCTGAACCTCGTGGTCGACGCGGTCGAGGACACGGGCGCGGTCGCCTATCTGCACGCCACCGCGAAGGTCGGTCAGGGCCTCGCCCCGGTGATCGTCCGGTTGCCGGGACGGCCCACCCAGCGCGAGGGGTGCCAACTGCGCGTCACGGTCCGCCCGGACGCCGTGCACTGCTTCTCGGCGGTGACGGGCACACGGTTCGACGAGGCTCTGGGCACGACCGCGATCCACGTACACCTACCGCACGCACACCTGCCGGAGGACGCCGTCCCCACCCCGGACCGGACCGCCGACCGCCCGCCTGCGGACGCCACACCGCGGTGAGTCCTGATGACGTTTCCCCGAAGCCTGAGCCGATTGACCCGAGGGCGCGTCAACCGCGCCACGCTGCACCTGGCCGGTCACGCCGGGTTCGCCGACCTTGAGCACGTCGGTCGCCGCACCGGCCGGGTGCGTCACACGCCGCTGCGGGCGTTCCGCGGCGCGGACAAGGTGGTCGTCGGTCTCAACTTCGGGCGCCGGTCGGACTGGTTGAAGAACGTCCAGGCCGCCGGCGGGTGCTGGATGCGCCTGGGGGACGAACGACTTGAACTGGGGCCGGCCCGGGTCGTGACCGTGCAGCAGGGCATGGAGGGCATGCCCTGGCTGTTCGGCCGCCTTCTGAGGTACGTGGTGCGCACCACGGAGTGTGTCGAGTTGCCGGTCGTCGGCAGCTCCCCGGCCCGGAGTCCGCGGGGAGGCCTCGGCGGTCAGCCGTGATCTCCCGGCAGGGGCACGCTCCACACCAGCACCGTGCCCGTCGGCCGGTTGGGGGTGAGGGCGAAGGTGCCGCCCCGTTCCTCGGCGCGCCGCCGGAGGTTGGCCAGACCGCTGCGCCGGGTGACGGCCGGGTCGATGCCGCAGCCGTTGTCCGCCACTTCCAGGCGCAGGATTCCGCCGCCGGCCTCGACGTTGACGTCGACGGCGGTCGCATCCGCGTGCCGGGCGGAGTTGGAGAGGGCCTCGCCGAGCACGGCCAGCAGGTGCTCGGCGTGCTCGGCGGGGACGTCGGTGTCCAGCAGGCCGCTCATGCGCAGGGCGGGGGCGAATCCGAGGACCTCCGCGGCCCGTTCGACGATCGCCACGAGCCGGGAGCGCGTGCCGGCGGCGCTGCGGATCTGGTCCTGCTCGCGCAGGCCGTAGATGGTGGTGCGGATGGTCTTGATGGTGTCGTCCAGGTCGCCGACCACCCGTTCGATCCGCTCGGCGCTGTCCTTCGGGCCGGCCATCCGGCTCAGCGCGGCCTGCAGGGTCAGGCCGCTGGCGAACAGCCGCTGGATGACCAGGTCGTGCAGATCACGAGCGATGCGGTCACGGTCCGCCATCACCTCACGCTCGGCCCGGGCAGCCGTCAACTCGGCCTGGGCGGACAGCTGTTGAGTGATGTCACGGGCCACCGTGGAGAAGCCGATCAGCACCCCGTCGGTCTCGCGCACGGCCGAGACCGTGACCTCCACGTCGACCTCGGTGCCGTCCTCGCGTCGCCATCGGCTCCGGTGCGGTGCGGTGTGCCCCTGGGAGCGGACGTCCTGCACCGCCGCGCGGAAGGCGCCGAGCGCGTCCGGGGGCATCAGCAGGTCCACGGGCCGGCCGAGGATGTGGCGGTCGGTGTGCCCGAACAGGCGCTGCGCGCCCGGGTTCCAGGTCTGCAGGAGATACGCCGGCCCGGGATCCACCGAGATCACGGCGTCGTCGGAGGAGGTCACGATCGCCGCGAGCCGCGCCTCGGAGCGCCGGGCGGCGTCCAGTTCGGTGTGCAGGGCGATCAGGCCCCGGTTGGTGTCCTCCAGTTCCTGGCGCAGGTCGGCGATCAGCTCCGCACTGTCCGGGAGTTGGGGATCGCGTGGGTCCCCCATGACCGGCCGTCCTTCCTCGTCCGTCATATGCCCGCCCATCATGGCACGCCCCCTTCGTCGCGCACGACGAGAACCGTGGCGTCGTCGGTGGGCCGGCAGTGGTCGCGGTGGACGACGGCCGCGACGATCGCCGGGTGCCGCCGCAGCAGTTGCGGGTGGTCCTCCGGGCTCCAGCCGGAGCGGATCCCGTCGGAGACCAGCACGAGCGTCGCTCCCGGCTCCCAGGCGCAGCGCTGAAGACGGGTGCGGGGCACCGGCAGGTGGGTGCCCAGGGTGCCGGGGCGGTCCAGGAGGTGCGCGTTTCCGGAGCCCGTGAGCACCCGCCCGGTGACGTTGCCGACCGCCGCGTACGTCAGCTGGCCGCGGTCGGGGTCGATCAGACAGACACCGAGGACACCGCCCCGGGTCGCGCGCATCTCCTCGTGGGCGTTCCGGATGAAGGTGTCGAGATCGGTGACCGGCTGCCGTTCGAAGGCGGTGACCGCGGCGCGTGCCGCGCGGGCCGCGTCGGGTCCGTGCCCCAGTCCGTCGACGAGCAGGGCGGCGGGCCGGGGACCGGGGGTCACGGCCCAGGCGTCGCCCGACTCGCCGTCGCCGCCCAGGGGAACGTTGACGGCGCCGAAGCGCCATCGCTGTGCCGGGGCGGGCGCCGTGCCGCCGAGCCGCGCGTAGACCACCGTGCCGTTCCGGGTGGAGTACCAGTCGAACTCGGTGGCATGACGACGTATCACGTTGAGCCCGGCGTTGAGGCCGCGCCCGCGCGGTGCCGGGGGCGCCGTCGCCGGGTACCCGTCCTGGGGCGGCGCGGCCATCCCGGGACCGTGGTCGACGGAGAGCAGCTCGATGCCGTCGCCGGTCCCGCGGGTCAGCACGTACCCTCCGGGATGGGCGTGCCGGAGCAGGTTGGTGGCCAGTTCGGTGGCGACCAGTTCGGCGACGCCGGGGCGCAGCGCGGACCGGGTGACGGCCGTGCGGGCCACCGTCCGGCGCAGTGCGCCGACGTCCTCCTCGGCTCGGATCTCGTGCCGCTGGTGCTCGCTCTCGCTCAGCGCCGTCCCTCCCCGGGCATGCTCAGCGCTCCCATTTCACGATCACCACGGTGGTGCCCGACGTGGTGTCGGACGTGATGGTCATGTCGTCCACCAGGCGTTGTGCGCCGGGCAGTCCCAGGCCGAGGCTGCCCCGGGTGCTGAATCCGTCGGTCAGCGCGGCGTCGATGTCCTCGATGCCCGGGCCGTCGTCGCTGAACGTGGCCCGCACTCCCCGGCGGCCCTCGCGATGGATCTGCTCGACGCGGATCCGGCCGCGCCCGCCGGTGGCATAGTTGAGGATGTTGCGGGCGAGTTCGCTGCCGGCGGTGATCAGCTTCGTGGCGTCCACCAGGTTGAGGCCCGCCGTCTCTGCCTCGGCGCGCAGCACCTTGCGGACGCGGATCAGGTCGGCCTCGTGGCCGATGCCGAAGACGTCCGGCTCGTGGTTCGTGAAGGACCCGGTCGTCACGGCAGGTCCGTGCCGGTGTCGTCGCGGCGGAGCCGCTGAAGCAGCGCCAGTCCCTGCTCGGCCGTCAGGGCCGTGTCCAAGTGCCCCATCGGGACACCGAGTTCCACGAGGGTGATGGCGACCGCGGGCTGGATCCCGACCACGGCCGCCTGTGCCCCCAGCAGCCGTACCATCGCCACGATCCGGGCGAGCACCCGCGCGATGAAGGAGTCGACCACGCTGAGCCTGCTGACGTCGATCAGCATGCCGGTCGCCGAGGTGTTCGCGATCTCCCGGGTGAGCTGCTCCTCGATCCGGATCACCGTCGTGTCGTCGAGATCGCCCTGCAGCGCCACCAGCAGCGTGTCACCGATGCGCATGACCGGTACGACGTCCTCGGTCACCGTCCCTCCCCCGTGGACAGCGCACGCGTGGCCGCGGCCGCCGTACCGGCCCGTTCGGCCAGTATCGCCAGCGCGAGCTGGAGCGCGTCCTGGAGGGTGTTGCGGGAGCGCAGGCGGCCCATGTCGATGCCCAGGTGCACCATGGACTGGGCGGTCTCCGGGCGCACTCCGCTCATGATGCTCACCGTCCCCATCAACGCGGCCGCCTGCACCGTCTTGAGCAGGTGCTGGGCGACCTGGGTGTCGATGGTGGGCACCCCGCTGATGTCCAGGATGGCGACCTCGGCCTGGGTGCGGGCGATCTTCTCCAGCAGGCCCTCGGTCAGCCGGGTCGCCCGCAGGGTGTCCAGGGTGCCGATGATCGGCAGCACCAGGATCTTGTCCCACACCTGGATCACCGGCGTGGACAGCTCCAGGATCTCGTCCCGCTGCCGCTGCAGCCGCTGCTCGGTCTCCCGGCGCTCGGTCACGTCCCGGATCGCGGCGGCCACCAGTCGGCCCTCGGCGGTCTCCAGCGGGCTGAGGCTGATCTCGACGGGGAACTCGGTGCCGTCCCGGCGCAGACCGTACAGTTCGAGCCCGGCGCCCATCGGCCGCATCCGGGGATCGTGCAGGAAGCCGTCGCGATGGCCGATGTGGCGGCTGCGGAACC
The DNA here is from genome assembly GCF_022698165.1 of Streptomyces cylindrosporus. Classification (GTDB taxonomy): domain Bacteria; phylum Actinomycetota; class Actinomycetes; order Streptomycetales; family Streptomycetaceae; genus Streptomyces; species Streptomyces cylindrosporus. Next base: position 162,206 of record NZ_JALDAY010000018.1, on the reverse strand, counting down.
GGGCGGGCACGAGCACCTCGATCTCCCGGCCGGTCAACTCGTCGCGTTCGAAGCCGAAGAGCGTCTCGGTCTGCCGGTTGGCCAGGACGATCCGCGCGTCCTGGCCCACGATCAGCATGGCGTCGGGGGCCGACTCCAGCAGACCGTGGAACAGCGACTCGGCCCGCGCGCTCTCCGTGACGTCCTTGAGCGTCTTGACGAAGCCGCCGACCGTTCCGTCCTGCTCGCGCACGGGCGTCAGCGTCACCTGGGCCAGGAACCGTTCGCCGTTCTTGCGCAGCCGCCAGCCCTGGAAGGTCCGCCTCCCGTCCCGGCGGACCGTCTCCAGTTCCTGTCCTGCCAGCCCGGCCTCGCGGTCCTCCGGGGTGTGCAGGACGGCCACCGGCCGGCCGAGCATCTCACGCTGCTCGTACCCGGTCATCGCCTGGGCGCTGCGGCTCCACCGGACGACCTCGCCGCCGGGGCCGAGTTTGATGATCGCCTGGTCGGTGATCGCGTCCAGCATCATTTCGAGATCGCGCAGGCTCGCCTGCGGATCCCGCACGTCCTCCGATGACGTCGACATGCCCGCCCCGCCTCCGCATCCCCGATTCCCGCCCCTGGTACCGAGCCTGACGGACGCGCAGGTGGTCGGCGCGAGCGATCGTACCGGTCGGTCGGGCCTCAGCGCCTGGTCATGGGAAACTCCGCTCCGTCGGCCTCAGTCCGTGCCCGTCCGGCCCGGGTCGGCGGCCGGATCGGCCGGACCGTGCACGACATGACGGACATGCGCGTCGGGCCCGGGGAACACGAGCGTCACCTCACGGGTGTCCGACCAGCGCACGTCGTAGGGCGGCGTGCCGTCCTCGTGGTGCAGTCCGACGATCTCGCCGTCGCGCTTGGTCACTCCGGTGGTCGGGCTTTCGACAATGAGCACATCACCGAGTCGAGCATGCATGATCCACACCTGCTTCCTCGAACCGCTCCTGCGTCCACGGTGGCACGTAACGGCGTTGCTCCACATGGGCTCCAGAACCCTGCTCCGAAGGGCCGAACAGCCCGTTGACCGGGCCGAACAGCCCCAGACGGGTCCTGTCCGACTCTCCTTCGAACGGCTCGTTCCTGCCACCCTGGAAGTGTGAGGACAGTCGGCTGGAATGTGACGGTTGTCGGCCGTCACACCGGGGAAAGGAGGCGCGACATGCAGCACCGTACGGTCGCCGACCTGATGACCCATGACGTCGTCAGGGCCCGGCGGGACACACCGTTCAAGGAGATCGCCGAGCTGCTGGCGGACCACGGCATCACCGCAGTACCCGTGGTGGACGAACTGGACCACCCGCTGGGCGTGGTGTCCGAGGCCGACCTGTTGCGCAAGTGCTCCGCCCGGAGCGATCCGGCGAGCGCCACACCGGTTCCCCGTCTGGAGGCCTGGGAACGCGCCAAGGCAGAGGGAACCAGGGCCGAGGAGCTGATGTCGGCTCCCGCCGTCTGCGCCCGCCCGGAGTGGACCGTGGTCGAGGCGGCCCGCGTCATGGCGCTGCGGAACATCAAGCGGCTGCCGGTGGTGGACGAGGCGGACCGGCTCAGGGGCATCGTGAGCCGCGGCGACCTGCTGCGGATCTTCCTGCGCCGGGACGACGCCGTCCGCGACGAGATCGTCCGGGACGTGTTGCAGCGCACGCTGCACCTCGCCCCCTCGGACGTGACCGTCGAGGTGCGCGAAGGACAGGTCACCCTTGGGGGATCCGTCCACGTCAGCAGCCTGGTCCCCATCATCATCCGGCTGTGCCGGAACGTCGACGGCGTGGTCTCGATCACCGGCCACATCGGGTACCGGGCCGACGCCTCCCGGACTCCCGCCACCAGGGCGTGAGCGCCCACTAACGATCGAGCACGCACGAGACGAGCGCTGCGGACCCGGCCGCGGCGCTCGCGTCGGTCACGAGGCGGACGCCGGTCACATGGGCCAGCCGACGGCCGGTGACCGCTCCTTTTCGGCCACGGGCGCTCCCTCGGCCCCGATGTCCGTTTCGGCGATGACGACCAGTTGCCGGCCGAGGTCGTACAGAGCCCTGCCGGCGGCCAGTTCGTCACCGATCTCCGGCACGTCGGTGTCCGCGGGACTGCAGTGCGCGGTGCCGTGGCCGGTCAGTGTGGTGGTCCCGGTGTCCAGCACCACCCGTGCTTTCGTCGTGCCCTCGTCCTCGAAGAGGTAGAGGTGGACCTTCCATTCCGAAGTGTGCGCCATCGCTCGCTCCTCACCCTGGAACCGGCTCCGCCGACCGGCGGGAGCCGGTGATCGTCCCGTCGGCCATCGGCGTCACCTCCGCACGTCCCCTTTCCATGGTCCGGCCGCCGCGGGCCGAGGTCACGGGGCCGAAGGTCCTCGGGGGCGGGCCGCAGGGACGCATCCCCGGCCGGCACGGACGCCCACGATGGAAGGAGAGCCGCAGGGCTCCACGGATCTGCCGGCACGGCAGATCCGTACGGAGAAGGGGGGCAGCAATGAAGGTCGGAGTGCTGACGGGCGGCGGTGACTGCCCCGGTCTCAACGCCGTGATCCGCAGCGTCGTCCGCAAGGGCGTCCAGGAGTACGGCTTCGACTTCGTCGGCCTGCGGGACGGCTGGCTCGGCGCGATCCAGGACGAGACGGTTCCGCTGGGCATCCCCGAGGTCCGGGGGATCCTTCCGCGCGGCGGCACCATCCTCGGTTCCTCCCGCACCAACCCGCTGAAGCACACGGACGGTGTACGGCGCGTCAAGGAAACCCTTGCCGCACACCACATGGACGCGCTCATCGTGATCGGCGGCGAGGACACGCTCGGCGCGGCCGCCGAACTGAGCCGTCAGGGCATCGATCTGGTCGGTGTGCCCAAGACGATCGACAACGACGTGCCCGGCACCGACTACACCTTCGGCTTCGACACGGCCGTCGGCATCGCCACCGAGGCCATCGACCGTCTCCACACCACCGCCGAGTCGCACATGCGCACCCTGGTGGTGGAGGTGATGGGCCGGCACTCCGGGTGGATAGCCCTGCACGCCGGCGTCGCGGGCGGAGCGAACGTGATCCTCGTCCCGGAGCGGCCGTTCGACATCGACCAGGTCTGCGACTGGGTACGCAGCCGCTTCAAGATCAACTACGCGCCGATCGTGGTCGCCGCCGAGGGAGCCGTCCCCAAGCAGGGCGGGATGGTCCTCCAGGACCGCACTCTGGACGAGTACGGCCATGTGCACCTGTCCGGCATCGGCGAGTGGCTGGCCCAGGAGATCGCACGACGGACCGGCACGGACGCGCGCACCACGGTCCTCGGTCACGTCCAGCGCGGCGGTACTCCGAGCGCCTTCGACCGGTGGCTGGCCACGCGGTTCGGGCTGCACGCCGTCGAAGCGGTCAAGGACGGCGCCTTCGGCGTGATGACCGCCCTGCGCGGCACCGACATCATCCGTGTCCCGCTCGCCGACAGCGGGGGCACGACCAAGGTGGTGGATCCGTCGCTGTACGACGAGTTCGAGGTGTTCTTCGGCTGAAGGCCTCGGCCGTCAGAGGCCGTTCGACCCCGCTGCGGGGTCCAACGGTCTCTGCCGTACGACGGTGTCGCACCGCATGTTGGAAGTGAACCTCCGTGCGGCAGAGGGCCTCTCGGCATTCCGGGTGACAGGAAGGGCGGAACGATGACCGACATCCATGCCTTGCTGGGCGACGACGCCAAGGACCTGCTGACCCATGTCTGCGAGGGGATACCCAAGGAGGACCTGGTGCTGCCCGGCCGGGACTTCGTCGACCGGGTGGTGGCCGCGACCGACCGCTCGCCCCGGGTGCTGTGCGGTCTGCAGTCCCTCTTCGACCACGGCCGGCTGGCCGGCACGGGCTATGTGTCGATCCTGCCGGTCGACCAGGGCATCGAGCACTCCGCGGCCTCGGCGTTCGCGAGGAACCCCCGCTACCTCGACCCGAGGAACATCGCCGAACTCGCCGTCGAGGGCGGCTGCAACGCGGTCGCCAGCACCCTCGGCGTGCTCGGGGCGGTCTCGCGGCGCTACGCGCACAAGATCCCGTTCATCGTGAAGCTCAACCACAACGAACTGCTCACCTACCCCAATCACCACGACCAGATCATGTTCGGCGACGTCCAGCAGTGCTTCGACCTCGGCGCGGCCGGCGTCGGCGCCACGGTCTACTTCGGTTCCGAGCAGTCGGACCGCCAACTGCGGGAGGTCGGCGAGGCGTTCGCCCGGGCTCACGAGCTGGGCATGTTCACCGTACTGTGGTGCTATCTGCGCAACCCGGCGTTCAAGAAGGACGGCGTGGACTACTCGCTGTCGGCCGACCTCACCGGCCAGGCCAACCATCTCGGCGTGACCGTCGAGGCCGACATCGTCAAGCAGAAGCAGCCGGAGAACAACGGCGGTTACCGCGCGCTGCAGTTCGGCAAGACCGACGAGCTCCTGTACGGCACGCTCGTCACCGAACACCCCATCGACCTGACCCGTTGGCAGGTCGCCAACTGCTATATGGGCCGCGTGGGCCTGATCAACAGCGGCGGCGCGTCGGCCGGGCAGGGCGACCTCGCGCAGGCGGTGCGGACCGCGGTGGTCAACAAGCGGGCGGGCGGCACGGGCCTCATCACCGGCCGCAAAGCCTTCCAGCGACCTGTCGGCGAGGGCATCGAGCTTCTCCACGCCGTCCAGGACGTCTACCTCGACGACACCGTCACCATCGCCTGACACAGACCGACCGGACACCTGACGCGGCCCCGTCGCCGACGCGACCGGGGCCGCGCTCCGCATGCGTCTCGCACCGGCTCACTTCGCCGGCACCGACGGGATGTGGATGTGGCCGCCGGGAGGGCCCCCGGCGGGCCGCGGACGCCGACGGGTGAAGGTGTCCTGCCCGACGGCCGTGGCCTCCCAGGTGTCGGCGGCGACCGCGGACGCGGTGAGCAGCCAGGTGGCACAGATCCGCTCCCCGCCGTCCTCGTGGTACTGGCCGTTCCAGCAGGTCACGGATCCGGCGTCGGTCCGCCCGTTGTGCCATGCCACCGTCCATCCGAGCGGGGTGCCGTGATCCGCGAGAGCGGTCGCGTCGTAGCGTCCGACCAGCGGGTACGCGCCCACGGCATGGCCGGCGGCCGAGACGTAGGTTCCGCTGATTCCGCCGGTCGCGTCCACCGTGATCCGCATGTGCGAGCCGAGCTCGTTGTACCAGTCTCCACTGAGGTTCATCGTTCGCCCTCCTTGGCTCCTGCGGCTCCTTCCGCGGCCCTTCGCGGCCTCACGGGAGAGTTCGTACGTCCGCTTCGAGGAGGCTTCGCCGTACCGCTCCAGTCGCCCGCACACGGTCTGCGGCGGGCGCGGCTCGGGCGGACCGACGGGCGGTGCCGCGTGTCCTTGCTTCCACTACAGGCGCGGCACGGCCGGCCGACCAGGGCCGAACAGACCGCCGCTCGGCCCGAGTTGCGGTCATCTCAGTCGACGATGTCGTCGGCCTTGCCGACCACGACGGCGAAGAGGTCGGCGATGCCTGCGAGGGACGCCGCCTGGAGGGTGGCGGCCGGCACGGTCGGGCCGTCGGTCCCGGCGAGGTCCCGGGTCGCGGTGGCGGAGGCCACCACCGTGGGGTGGTAGCCCAGGTTGAAGGCGTCGCGGGCGGTGGAGTTCACGCACATGTGAGTCATGAACCCGGCCAGGACCAGATCGCTGCGCCCCGTCGACCGCAGGCGCCTCTCCAGATCGGTCCGGAAGAACGCGCTGGGGAAGTTCTTGACGACCACGGGTTCCCCTGCCCGCGGCGCGACCTCGTCGCTGATCTGCCCGATGGGGGCACTGACGTCGTACGGCGAACCCTCGCCCGCGTCGTGCATGACGTGGACGACCGGGACACCGCGGGCGCGGGCGCGAGCCAGCAGGCGGGCCGCCTCGGCCAGCGCTTCCTCGACGCCGTCGAGTCGCATCACACCCTGCCGGTAGGTGTTCTGACAGTCGATCATGAGCAGCACTGAGTCCCTCAAGGCAGCCGGCCGATCGCTCAGGCCGAGCAGGCCGCGCAGAGTCACGGATGGAGACATGGTCCTCAACTCCCTTGGCTGAGGACGAGGTTAGGAGACCCAACGCTGCAACCACGCTGCATGCGCATCGCGCGGACGGGCGTACGGCACCGGGCTTCGACGCGCCGGGTCGGGCGGCACCCGTACCCCGGCCATGCGGGCAAACGCCGGGACGTTCGGTACCTGTCGGTCTACGAGCACCCTCGGGCTGCATGGACCCATGACGAATCTACGAGACACACCGCCACGTGCCGCGGCACCGAAGCCCTCCGCAGCGGCCCGCCCCTGGGTCGCGCTGGTCGTGCTCTGCGTGTCGCTGCTGATCGTGACTCTGGACAACACCATTCTGAATGTCGCTCTGCCCACCCTGGTGAAGGAACTCGGAGCGACGACCACCCAGTTGCAGTGGATCGTGGACGCGTACGCGCTGGTCTTCGCCGGGCTCATGCTGGTGGCGGGCAGCAGCGCGGACCGGTTCGGCCGACGGCGTGTCTTCACCGGCGGGCTCGCGGTCTTCGGGGCCGCTTCGGCATGGGCCGCGTACTCCGGCTCCGTGGGCATGCTGATCGCCGCACGCGCGGCCATGGGCGTGGGCGCGGCGATGATGATGCCCGCCACCTTGTCGATCATCACCGACGTGTTCCGCGACCCCGTCGAACGGCGCCGGGCGATCGGCGTGTGGGCGGCCACGAGCGGCCTCGGGATCGCGATCGGACCGGTGGCCGGCGGGCTGCTCCTCGAACACTTCTGGTGGGGGTCGGTGTTCTGGGTCAATGTCCCCTTCGCCGTCATCGGTCTGGTCTGCGCGAACCTGCTCGTTCCGGACTCGCGCAATCCGGCCGCGCTGCCGCCCGATCCGGCCGGGGCGGTGCTGTCCATCGCCGGGCTGGGCCTGCTTCTGTGGGCGATCATCGAGGCGCCGGTGCGCGGCTGGACCTCGGCCCTCGTCCTGACCGCCGGCGGTGGCGGTCTGGCGGTGCTGGTGGGCTTCGCCCTGTGGGAGCGGGCCTGCACACATCCCATGCTGAACCTGGACTTCTTCCGTGAGCGCCGGTTCTCGGTCGCCACCTCCTCCGTGTCCCTGGCGATGTTCGGCCTCTTCGGAGCCCTGTTCGTGCTGACCCAGTACCTGCAGTTCAGCCTCGGTTACAGCGCCCTGGCCACCGGTGTCCGGGTCCTCCCCGTGGCGGGACTGCTGGCTTTGGTCGCGCCGCTGTCCCCCGTCCTCGTCCGCTGGGCGGGCACCAAGGCGGTGGTCGGGGTCGGGCTGTCGGCCGTCGGAGGCGGGCTGTGGCAGCTGTCCACGGCGGATGTCTCCGCCACCTACGGGGATGTCCTGGCCGGTCTGCTGCTGCTCGGGCTCGGTGCCGGACTCGTCGTCCCGGCCGCGCTCGACTCCCTCATGGGCACCCTGCCGCAGGGCGACACCGGGGTGGGTTCGGCCACCAACGGTGTCTCCGTCCAGCTGGGCGGGGCGCTCGGCGTGGCGGTGATCGGCAGCCTGTTGACGACTCGCTACCAGGACCGCATGGGTCCCCCGCTCGCGCCGTACCGGCTGCCGGACAAGGTGTCCGACAGCGTGCTCGGCTCGCTGGGCGGAGCACTCCAGCTGGCCGAGCGTGTGGGCGGTACGGCCGGGCGGATGCTGGCCGGGCTCGCCCGCTCGGCGTTCATCAGCGGTATGGGACTCGGGCTGTCGGTCGGGGCCGCCGTCGCCGCGGGCGGAGCCGTACTGGCCTTCGCCGCCCTGCCGTCCCGGCCGCACCCGCCTGCCGCCGTGCCCGATCCGGCGGATCCGGCGGATCGGTCCGAGGAGTGACCGGCACCGAGGTGCCACCCGGCCCTCGTGGCCCACGACCGACTCGCCGCGCCGGCCGCCCACAGCACGATTCCGGCGAACCGCATCCCGTCCGCCCCGCCGTCGGCGGACTGGTTCCTCGGCCCGTCGTCATGCGGAGGCCGGAATCCCCAACTCCCCGAGCAGACCGCGCACCCGCTGTTCGACGGCGTCACGGATCGGTCGGACGGCCTCGACGCCCTGGCCCGCCGGATCGTCCAGCTGCCAGTCCAGGTATCGCTTGCCGGGGAAGACGGGGCAGGCGTCGCCGCAGCCCATGGTGATCACCACGTCCGACGACTGCACCGCCTCCGTGGTGAGCACCTTCGGCGTCTCGGCGGAGATGTCGATGCCGACCTCCTTCATGGCCTCCACGACCGCCGGGTTGACGGCATCGGCGGGCGCGGAGCCGGCCGAGCGGACCTCCACGCGGTCTCCGGCGAGCTGGGTCAGGAAGGCGGCGCCCATCTGGGAGCGGCCGGCGTTGTGGACGCAGACGAACAGGACGGAGGGGCGTGGTGGGGGCGTGCTCATGGCGGAGCCTTTCGCGGAGGTGCGGTCAGGAGAGGGTGGCGGGCCGGGGTTCGGGTTCGGCTTTCGGGACGGCGGTCTCGCGGTGTGCCGAGGTTGCGCTCGGTGCGTGGATCACGGCCACGGCAGCGAGCCCGAGCGCAGCGCCGAGCAACTGTGCGGCGATGAACGGGCCGACGGAGGCGGGCGCGATGCCGGCGAAGGTGTCGGTGAAGGCCCGGCCGACCGTCACCGCGGGGTTCGCGAAGGACGTGGAGGAGGTGAACCAGTAGGCGGCCCCGATGTACGAGGCCACCGCGGCCGGAGCGAGAGCGGCGCGGCCGACCCGGTCGAGGCCGAGGATCAGCATGATCAGCCCGGCCGTGGCGACGACCTCGGCCAGCAACAGGTGTCCTGCGGACCGGTCGTGGGCGGAGAACCTCACCAGCGGCCGGGCGAACATCGCGTCGGCCAGAACCGCGCCGCCGATCGCTCCCGCGAGTTGGGCTGGCACGTACGCGGCGAGGTCCCGCAGGGGGAAGCCGTCGGGATCGCGGCGCCCGGTGAACCAGGCGGCCAGGCTGACGGCCGGGTTGAAGTGCGCGCCGGACACCGGCCCCAGCAGCAGGATGAGGACGCCGAGGCCGAAGACGGTGGCGAGGGAGTTGGCGAGCAGTTGTACGCCGACGTCGTGGGACAGTTCGCCGGCCTGGATGCCGGAGCCGACCACCACCGCGACCAGCAGTCCGGTGCCGAGCGCCTCGGCGGCGACGCGGCGGCCGAGCGGCGCTTTCACGCGGCGGCTCCGCCGGGCCGGGCCGTGGTCAGGAAGGCACCGAGCTTGTCCAGGACGCCGGGCTGCACCCAGTAGTAGACCCAGGTGCCGCGGCGCTCGCAGTCGACGAGGCCGGCCTGGCGCAGGAGCTTGAGGTGGTGGGAGATCGTCGGCTGGGACAGGTCGAAGGCGGGGGTCAGCTCGCACACGCAGACCTCCCCGCCCTGGCCGCGTGAGGCGATCATCGACATGAGGCGGAGCCGGACCGGGTCACCGAGGGCCTTGAAGATCTTCGCCAGGTCGGCGGCCTGGTCCTCGTCCAGCGGCGCGGCGGACAGGCCGGGGCAGCAGACGGCGTCCTGGCCGAGCACCTCAAGCTCTTGTTTCGACATGCCTCTATGTTGACGTTTTTCGATTCAAGGCACAAGCTTGCATCAATGAACGTCAATACAGGCCGTTCCGGGCCCGTCCTGCGGCCCGTCACCCGGGAGTGACTCATGAGCGAGCAGTCCACCGACCTGCGCGAGACCGTCCGTCAGCGGTACGCGGCGGCGGCCGTGCAGGTCACCGATGGCGGCACCGCCTGTTGAGGGCCGCAGCCGGTCGAGGTCGACGAGAACTTCGGCTCGACCCTGTACGCCGCCGACGAACGCGAGGCCCTGCCCGCCGAGGCGCTTGCCGCCTCCCTCGGCTGCGGCAACCCCACCGCCGTCGCGGATCTGCGCGAGGGTGAGCGCGTCCTCGACCTCGGCTCCGGCGGCGGCATCGACGTCCTGCTCTCCGCCCGCCGCGTCGGTCCCACCGGCAAGGCGTACGGGGTGGACATGACCGACGAGATGCTCGCCCTGGCGCTGTCCAACGCGGCGAAGGCGGGTGTGACCAACGTGGAGTTCCTCAAGGGCACCATCGAAGCCGTGCCGCTCCCCGCGGCCACCGTCGACGTCGTGATCTCCAACTGCGTGATCAACCTGTCGACCGACAAGCCGGCCGTCTTCGCCGAGACCTTCCGCGTGCTCAGGCCCGGCGGCCGCCTCGGCGTCTCCGACATCGTCGCCGACGACGCCCTCACGCCCGAACAGCGCGCCGAGCGCGGTGACTACGTCGGCTGCATCGCCGGTGCGCTCTCCTTCGCGGAGTACCGCACCGGCCTCGAAGCCGCGGGCTTCACCGGCGTCGAGATCACTCCGACCCACCCGGTCGCCGACGGCATGCACTCCGCCATCGTCCGCGCCACGAAGCCGGCCACCACCGACACCCCGAGCGAGGACACCGGCACGACCGACGCCTGCTGCGGTGTCGACGCCTGCTGCACCTCGGCCGAAGCCGCCACCGACCCCGCCCTGACCGTCACCGAGGCGAAGTCGGCATCGGGCTGCGGCTGCCAGAACTGAGACTGCGTGAGCCGGCTCGGCCACTCGGCCATTCCCTGCCTCGGGCCGACCGCCTCCGCTGTTCGTAATGCCTGGCGGCGCGTGGCAGGCACGCAGGCGTGCACGGCCGGGACCTGCCAGGACGGAGATCGCGGCAGCTGCGAGGGCCGCCGTGAGGTCGTCCACCACACGACCGGCTGCCGTTGTACGAGGGTGCCGCCGCCCGCGATCAATGCAGGCCCGGCACGGTCGGAGTGCGCGCAGGCGCGGCGTTCAGGCGGGCGACAGACGGCGGGGGCCGCCGCAAGCGGCTGCTGGGGTCGTGATCGTCGGCCTCTCGCCTATTCCTCCGCCGGCGTCGGCGGGACCACCGCCACCGGGCTCGCCGCGTGCAGCAGTACCGCCTGGGTGACCGAGCCCATCATGCGGGCCGGTGCCAGCAGCCGGCGGCGGTGGCGGCCGACCACGACCAGTTCGGCGTCCTTGGAGGCGGCGACCAGCGAGCCCGCCGCGTCGCCGGGCATGGCGTGGGCGTCGGCGCGGACCTCGGGGTGGTTCTTGCGGTGCGGGGCGAGGAAGCCCTCCGCGAGGGTCCACGTCTCGTTCTCAACGGCGTCCTGGTCGACCATCAGCGGCACGAGTTCGCCGGGTGCCGCCCAGCTCTGCGGCGGCCAGGCGTAGGCGGCCACCACCTGGAGGCGGGCGCCACGCAGCGCGGCCTCGGTGAAGGCGAAGTCGAGGGTCGCCTCGTCAGGGGAGTCCACCTGGAGGCCGACGACGACGCGCGGGCCGGGCTCGGCCGGTACGTCACCGTGGACCTCCCGTCCGGGCCGCGGCACGATCACCACCGGGCACTCGGCGTCGCGTGCCGCGGCCATGCCGTTGGAGCCGAGGAGGAGGCTGGCGAAACCACCACGGCCGCGGGAGCCGAGCACCAACAGCTCGGCGGTGGAGCCCAGTTCGGGCACCAGCGCGGTCGGCGCGCCCTCCAGGCCGAGGTACTCCATGGCCGGCCGCTCGGCCACGTCCGCCACATGGGCGCGTACCTGTTCGAGGACCGAGTCCTCTCCCGGGTCCGGCGGCCCGCCGACCAGGACGTCGGGCTGTGCCCAGTGGGCGTACTGCCGTACGTGGACCACCCGCAGCGCGGTCCCGCGTCTGCGGGCGGCGTCCAGGGCCCAGTCCAGTGCGCGCAAGCTGTCGTCCGAACCGTCGACAGCGGCGACGACCGGCAGGTTGCTCATGGGTACCTCACCTCCGGAATACGACCTTGCCCCCGGGGCCAGCCTCGCTCAGGCTTCGGCCCCGGAAGAGCGCCCAAGGTCACGTGTCCGGAAAAAGGAGAGGAACACCCCCGGATCGGCCCGCCGGATCAGGTCAGGTCGAACTCCCCTTCCCGCGCCCCCGACACGAACGCGCCCCATTCCGCGGGCGTGAAGATCAGGGAAGGGCTTTCCGGGCGGCCGCTGTTGCGCATCGCGATGAATCCCTCGACAAAGGCGATCTGGACATCCCCCAGGCCACGGCTGCTCGAGTGCCAGTCGGCGGTGCTGAGGTCCAGCTCGGGCTTGTCCCAGCCCGCAAGCGGGTGCTGCTGGATGGTGCTCTCGGCCACGTCCGTGCTCCTCCCGATTCGTCGTCCGCGGCCAGCCTAGCGATCGGTTTCTGTTGCCGACAGGCCACGTGAGGGGGACCTTTCCGGAGACCTTCACGAGTCCGGGGGTTCGCTGCCCACGAGCCACATCGAGAAGAACTGCGAGCCTCCGCCGTAGGCGTGCCCGAGAACCCGGCGCGCCCCTTCCACCTGGTGTTCTCCGGCCTGCCCGCGCGCCTGGAGCGCCGCCTCGGCGAACCTGATCATGCCGGAGGCGCCAATCGGATTGGTCGACAGGACCCCGCCGGACATGTTGACCGGGAGATCGCCGTCCAACTCGGTGACCCCGGACTCGGTGAGCTTCCAGCCCTCGCCCTCGTCGGCGAACCCCAGGTTCTCCAGCCACATCGGCTCGTACCAGGAGAACGGCACGTACATCTCGACCGCGTCGATGTCCCGGCGCGGATCGGCGATCCCGGCCTGCCGGTACACGTCGGCCGCGCAGTCCTTGCCGGCCTGCGGCGACACCGCGTCCTTCCCGGCGAAGAGGGTGGGCTCGCTGCGCATGGCCCCGCCCAGCATCCAGGCGGGCGGCCGCGGCGCGCGGGCGGCTCCCGCCCGGTCGGTCAGCACCATCGCGCAGGCGCCGTCGGAGGACGGGCAGGTCTCCGAGTAGCGGATCGGGTCCCACAGCATGGGCGAGGCCTGGACCTTCTCCAGGGTGATGTCGTGCTCGTGCAGATGCGCGTACGGGTTCTTCAGCGCGTTGCGCCGGTCCTTGTACGCCACCAGCGAGCCGACCGTGTCCGGGGCACCGCTGCGTCGCATGTACGCGCGCACGTGCGGTGCGAAGAACCCGCCGGCCCCGGCCAGCAGAGGCTGCTGGAAGGGGATGGGCAGGGACAGGCCCCACATGGCGTTGGACTCGGACTGCTTCTCGAACGCGAGGGTCAGCACGGTGCCGTGGACGCGGGCCGCGACCAGGTTGGCGGCGACGAGGGTGGTGGAACCGCCGACCGATCCCGCAGTGTGCACGCGCAGCATCGGCTTGCCGACGGCGCCGAGCGCGTCCGCGAGGTACAGCTCGGGCATCATGACGCCCTCGAAGAAGTCGGGCGCCTTGCCGATGACGACGGCGTCGATGTCGGCCCACGTCAACTCGGCGTCGTCCAGCGCCCGTTGGGCGGCCTCCCGGACCAGCCCGGCGATGGAGACGTCCCGGCGCGCCGCCACGTGCTTGGTCTGGCCGATCCCTACGACGGCCACGGGCTCCTTGCTCATCGCGGATCCCCTTCGAGTACGGCGACCAGGTTCTGTTGGAGACAGGGCCCGGAGGTGGCGTGGGCGAGCGCCCGGTCGGACTCGCCCCGGTGGATCGCGGCGGCGGCCTCGCCGAGCCGGATCAGCCCGGCGGCCATCATCGGGTTGGCGGCGAGGGCCCCGCCCGAGGGGTTCACCCGCACGTCGTCGCCGAGCCGCAGCGCCTTGCGCAGCACGACCTCCTGCGAGGAGAACGGTGCGTGCAACTCGGCGAGGTCGACGGGCCGTTCGAAGGCACCGGCCTTCTCGGCGGCGAGGCGCGTGGAGGGCGAGTCGGTCAGGTCGCGCACGCCGAGGCTGTGTGCCTCGATGCGGTGGTCGATGCCCCGGATCCAGGCGGGCCGCTCGCACAGCTCCCTGGCCCTGTCCCCGGCCGCGAGGATGACGGCGGCGGCGCCGTCGCCGATGGGCGGGCAGTCGCCGGTCCGCAGGGGCCGTACGAGATAGTCGCCCTGCGGTACCGAACCGCGCAGCTGGGCATGGGAGTTGGCGGCGGCGTCCGCGCGGCTGCGGGCGCCGACGGCGGCCAGCGCGGGCTCGTCGGTGTCGCCGGCGTCGATGAGGGCCTGTGCCTGGAGGGCGGCCAGGGCGACGGAGTCGGGCCACAGGGGGGCGACGTAGTACGGGTCGAGCTGACGGGTCAGGACGTCGCGCACGGAGCCGGGTGAGGACTTGCCGTAGGAGTAGACGAGGGCGGTCTCCGCCTCGCCGGTGAGGAGTTTGGTCCAGGCCTCGTACAGGGCCCAGGCGCCGTCCATCTCGACGTGCGACTCGGAGATCGGCGGCCAGGCGCCGACGCCGTCGAGGGCGAGGGTGAAGGAGAACGCGCGGCCGGCGAGATAGTCGCTGGAGCCGGAGCAGGTGAAACCGATGTCGGCGGTCTTGAGGCCGGTGCGGTCGAGGACGTCGTGCAGGACCGGCATGAGCATCTCGACCTCGGAGAGGTCGTCGGTGGTGCGCCGGTGGTCGGTCTGGGCGAAGGCGACCAGTGCTATGTCACATATCACAGCAGCTCCTTGTAAGTGTCGTACTCCGCGTCCGGCTCCCCGGTCGGCCGGTAGTGGTCCGGATACCGCGCGTCGTCCGACCACACGGCCTCGACCCGCAGCCCCATGCGCACCTGGTCGTACGGGATGCCGCCGATCCGGCCGTGCAGCGCGAGGTCGGCGCCGTCGAGGGCGATGTGGGCGTAGACGTACGGCACTTCGATGTCGAGGTTCTTCGCCTTGATGTTGACGATGCAGAAGGTGGTGACCGTGCCGCGCGGCCCCACCTCGACCTGCTCGGCCGTGGCGACGCCGCAGGTGGGACAGGCGCCCCTGGGCGGCACGTACACCTTCCGGCAGGAGGGGCAGCGCTCGCCGACGATCCGCCGGTCGCCGAGGGCGTGGATGTAGGCGGACTGGGCGCGGCCCGGCGAGTACGTGTAGTCGAGCCGGGCGGGCGCCACGATGCCGGTGATCGCGTCGGCGAACTCACCGTTGTGGCCCGCCGGTTGAGCCGCTTCGCCGTCGTACGGCTCGAAGCAGGCGATGTCCGTGATGGACCCGGCGCGCTCCTCGGCCCACCGGATCCGCACCCGCATGCCGGTGCGCACGGCGTCGGGGCCGGGGGCGTCGAGTGCGTGCAGGAGGGCGGTGTCGGCGCCGTCGAGCCGGACGAGGACCCAGGCGAAGGGGGTGTCGAGCGGCTGGCCACGCCGGGGTTCGTGGTTCCAGGCCCAGGTGGTGACCGTGCCGGTGGGCGCGACCTCGACGAGGTCGCGTATCTCCTCGGCGGTGACGGGGTCGTACTCGACGGGTGGTACCAGCGTGCGCCCGTCGCCGGTCCTCACCCCGAGGACGACGCGCTCGCGCAGACCGGTCAGGAAGGCGCTCTGCACGGGGCCGAGGGAACGGGTGAAAGGGAATTCGACGGCTAGGGGTGCCTTGAGGACTTCTGGCATCGGGGACTGCCTCCTTCGAGGATCAGGCGCGCTTGTACTGGGGCGGTCGCTTCTCCGCGAAGGCGCGGGCGCCCTCCTTGGCGTCGGCGGTGTCGAAGATCGGCCAGCCGCGCTTGAGCTCGGAGGCGAGGCCGTCCGTCTCCGTCATCTCGGCGGTCTCGTAGACGGACGCCTTGACGGCTTCGACCGCCAACGGGCCGCAGCCGTTGATCTGTTCGGCGATCTCCAGGGCCTTCGCGAGGGCGGTTCCGTCGGGGACGACGTGGCCGATCAGGCCGATGTCCGCGGCCTCTCGCGCGCTGTAGGGGCGCCCGGTGAGCAGCATCTCCAGGGCGTGGGTGCGGGGGATCTGGCGTTGCAGCCGGACCGTGGAGCCGCCGATGGGGAACAGCCCGCGCTTGACCTCGAAGAGGCCGAAGGTCGCCGACTCCCCCGCGACCCGGATGTCGGTGCCCTGGAGGATCTCCGTGCCGCCCGCCACGCAGTGGCCCTCGACGGCGGCGATCACCGGTTTGCGGGGGCGATGGTGGCGCAGCATGGCCTTCCAGTGCAGGTCCGGGTCGGCCTTGAAGCGGTCCCGGTGGTGCTCGCCCTCCATGCCCTTGCCCGCGAGGGCCTTGAGGTCCATGCCGGCGCAGAACGAACCGCCCGCCCCGGTCAGCACGATCGAGCGGACCTCGTCATCCTCGTCGGCCTCGACCCAGCCGTCGTACAGACCGACCAGCATCGACAGCGAGAGCGCGTTCTTGGCTTCGGGCCTGTTGAGCGTGAGCACCAGTGTGGCGCCTTCGCGCCGCACGGTGAGGTGTTCCGTCCCACCCATTGCCGTCTCCCCTCTCCTGGAACGAGAACAGGTTGCAGTAGCCGGGGAGGCACTTCAAGAGTTTTCTGACAGACAGTCAGATTTCTTGGCGCGAACCCTTCCCACTTGCCGTCCCCTTTGCTCTGATGACCGGCGAACCGTTGGATGCGCGTCTCTTCGTTCATGGCTGCCGGGGTCAGGAGGAGCGGTGGAGTACAACCTTGCGGACCTGTTCGAGTCGGTCGTCGACGTGGTGCCCGACCGCGAGGCCCTGGTGTACGTCGACCACCCGGGTACGGGGGCCGAGCGCCGGCTGACGTACGCGGAGCTGGACGCGGCGGCGAACCGCATCGGCCACCATCTGATCGACGCCGGCATCCGCCCGGGCGAGCATCTCGGGCTGCACCTCTACAACGGCATCGAGTATCTCCAGACGGTGTTCGGCTGCCTCAAGGCACGGATCGTGCCGGTCAACGTCAACTACCGTTACGTAGAGGACGAGTTGGTGTACCTCTACCGGGACGCCGATCTGGTGGCCCTGGTCTTCGACGCGGAGTTCGACGGGCGGGTGGCTGCCGCGCTGCCGCGGTGTCCGAAGCTGCGGCACCTGGTGCGGGTCGGCGGCGACGGCGAGGGAGCCGCCGCCGTACCCTTCGCCGAGGCAGAGGCGGGCGGTTCGCCGGAGCGGGGGTTCCCCGCGCGCTCGGGCGACGACCAGTTCATCATCTACACCGGCGGCACGACGGGCATGCCCAAGGGTGTGATGTGGCGTCAGGAGGACCTGTTCTTCTCGGGGTTGGGCGGTGGCGCGCCGACCGGTGAGCCGGTGAAGAGGCCGGAGGAGGTCGCCGAGCGGGTCGCGGCCGGCGGTTCCGGCATCACCTTCTTCCCCACTCCCCCGCTGATGCACGGCACGTCCACCCTCACCTCCTTCATCGGCTTCAACTTCGGCCAACGGGTCGTGCTCCACCGCAAGTTCGTGCCCGAGGAAGTGCTGCGGACGGTCGAGAAGGAGAAGGTCACCGCCATGTCGCTGGTCGGCGACGCGATGCTGCGGCCGCTGATCGACGCACTCGCCGGGCCCATGAAGGGCACGGACTGCTCGTCGATGTTCAGCGTGTCCTCGTCGGGCGCGGTGATGTCGGAGACCGTGCGCCGGGAGTTCCAGGAACTGCTCCCGGGCACCATGCTGCTCAACAACTACGGCTCCTCCGAGTCCGGGTTCAACGGCACGGCGACGGCCGACTCCGGGGCCGGGCAGAGCTTCCGCATCCGCGTCAACTCCCGCACCCAGGTGGTCGATCCGGCCACGCACGAGCCGGTCGCGGTCGGCGAGGTGGGCCGCGTCGCCCAGTGCGGTCACGTGCCGCTCGGCTACTACAACGACCCGAAGAAGACCGCCGAGACCTTCTTCGAGAAGGACGGCCGGCGGTGGGTGCTGCTCGGCGACATGGCGACCGTGGACGAGGAGGGCATCGTCACCGTCCTCGGCCGGGGCTCGCAGTGCATCAACACCGGGGGCGAGAAGGTGTACCCGGAGGAGGTCGAGCAGGCGCTCAAGGCCCACCCCGACGTGTACGACGCGCTGGTGGCCGGAGTGCCGGACGCGAAGTGGGGCAACCACGTGGCGGCGGTCGTACAGCTGCGCGAGGGCGCGGTGCGTCCGTCGCTGGAGGACATCCAGTCGTACTGTCGCAGCCATCTCGCCGGGTACAAGATCCCGCGCCAGCTGGTGATCGCCGAGACGATACGGCGGTCGCCCAGTGGTAAGGCGGACTACCGGTGGGCCAAGGACGTGGCGGTGGCCGCCGACCGATAGGGACCCGACGCGAGGGGGACACGACCCCGCGCGAGGCAGCGGGGCGGAGTCCGGCGGGCGTACTCTTTGCGCGCGGTTGACCCGGATGTTTGAACAGTGGGTTACACCGGGCCGTACGCGAGGTTGGCGGCCCGTATCTGCAGGCCCGGGCTGCCGCGCCAGCACCGGGCTTCGCACGGAAGGACCTACGGGTGTCGCACCTCACGCCCCCTCGACAGCTGCCGGACGGCGACGGGGACGTAAACCCTGATGCCGACGGGGACACGCCCCCTGGGGAGTCCTCGGCCGACACCGAGCCCTCTGGCCCCACCTCCCCCGCCCGTCCCACCCGCCCCGGCTGGTTCGGCTGGCGGCGGAAGTTCCCCCGCGTCGGGGAAGGCGTCCGGATCGGCACCACCGTGCTGGCCGCCGTGCTGGTGCTCGTCGCGCTGCTGATCCCCAACCGGCTGGACCGGCTCACGCTGGAGTCGTTCTTCCGCATCCCCGTCGAGGCGGTGTTCCTCGCGGCCGTCCTGCTCGTGCTGCCGGCCAAACCGCGGCGGATCACGGCCGTCGTGACAGGGGCGTTCGTCGGGCTGTCCGCCATCCTCAAGTGCGTCGACATGGGCTTCTACCAGACCCTGGCCCGGCCGTTCGACCTCGTCTTCGACTGGGTCCTGCTGAGCGACGCGGCGGACTTCCTGAAGGACTCGTTCGGGCGCACGGGTGAGCTGCTCGCGGTGATCGGGGTGATCGTGCTGGCCGTCGCCGTGCTGGTGGTGAGCGCGCTGGCGATGGTGCGGCTGGCGGAGGTGCTGGCCCGGCACCGCCCGGTGGCCGTGCGCTCCACGCTGGTCCTCGGGGTCGCCTGGATCATCTGCTTCACGCTGGGCGTGCAATACGGCGGGGTCACCGTGGCCACCAAGGGCTACACCCAGTACCTGGCCAACCGTGTGCAGTACGTCCGCGACGGCCTCGGGGACGCCGAGGTCTTCAAGAAGCAGCTCCCCGTCGACGCCTTCGCGAACACGCCGTCCGACCAGCTGCTGACCGGGCTGCGCGGCAAGGACGTCATGCTCACCTTCATCGAGAGCTACGGCCGGGTGGCGATCGACGATCCGTCCATGGCACCGGAGATCGACAAGACGCTGGCGGAAGGCAACGCCAGGCTCAAGTCGGCGGGTTTCGCGGCGCGCAGCGGCTGGCTCAGGTCGCCCGTGACGGGTGCGGGCAGCTGGCTCGCGCACTCCACGTTCCTTTCCGGGCTGTGGGTGAAGAACCAGCAGCGGTACCGGACTCTGACGACCAGCGACCGGGCGACGCTCACCAGCTACTTCCAGAAGACCGGAGCCTGGCGCACGGTGGGCATCGTGCCGGGTGTGCGCAAGTCCTGGCCGGAGGGCAAGTACTTCGGCCTCGACCACATCTACGACTCCACGCATCTCGGCTACCAGGGGCCGTACTTCAGCTGGACGCCGGTGCCGGACCAGTTCAGCCTGGAGGCCTTCCAGAAGCTGGAGCACGGCAAGAAGAACCGCGACCCGATCATGGCGGAGATCATCCTGGCCTCCAGCCACAACCCGTGGTCCCCGATCGCCCACATGATCGACTGGAAGGACCTCGGGGACGGCAAGGTCTTCTACAAGATCAAGAAGGAGGGCACGAATCCGACCGAGGTCTGGAAGAGCGCGAAGCGCGTACGGACCGAGTACCGCAAGGCCATCCAGTACTCCCTGGACAGCCTGACCCAGTGGATGCAGCGCTACGGCGACGACAACACGGTCCTCGTCTTCCTCGGCGACCACCAGCCCGTCCCCACGGTCACCGGGGGCACCGCCAACCGTGACGTCCCTATCACGATCGTCGCCCGCGACCCGAAGGTCCTGGCCAAGGTCTCCGACTGGGGCTGGACGGAGGGCCTGAAGCCCGCGGCCAACGCCCCGGAATGGGGCATGAACAAGTTCCGCGACCGCTTCCTGACGGCGTACGGGCCGCAGAGCGGGTGAGCCGATCGACTGACGGGGGTCCGGCGGCGACTACGGACGGCGTATCAAGACGCGCCCGGACGGGTCGCCGTTCCTAGGGTCGCAGTGACGGTGATCGAGTTCACCGTGCCTGAAGGGACCCCCATGAACATAGGCATACGCGCCCTCAGCGGCACCGCAGTCGCGATCCTCCTGACGACCGGTCCAGCGGCCGTCGCCGCCCATGCGAAGGCCGATCTGGACTGCAACAACTTCACGTACCAGGAAGACGCGCAGGCGGTGTTCAACAGCCTTCCCGGCGACCCCTATCGTCTGGACGAGGACAACGACGGAATCGCCTGCGAATGGCTCCGGCACAGATCGTCGACGACGTCCACCGCCTCCCCCACCACGGCCCCCTTGCGAGGCGTCAACGCAGGGCTCGGTGGCAGCACGGGGCCTGCCGGCTTCGAGGTGGTGGGTGGGGTTGGGCTCACCGTCGTCGGGCTGGGGCTGGCTGCCGGTCATCTCATGCTGCGGCGTCGGCGGCTGCGGAGGCGTTGAGACGTCGGGGCTCTGGCGTGGCTTACTCCGCCAAGAAGTCCGTCAGCGCCTCCAGGAACTCCTCCGGACGGTTCTCGTGGACCAGATGGCCCGCTTCGATGGTCACCAGTCGGGCGTTCGGGACGAGTTCGGCCAGGGTCGCTATCTGGTGCTGTGGGATGAGGCTGTCGTGCCCTCCTCCGATCAGCAGGGTCGGCATGGTGATGCGGCCCATGTGGTCCCACCACACAGGGTCGGGGGCGTTTCGCTGTTCGTCGGTGGCGCGGATCATCGCCCAGTCGAACGGCAGGTCTCCGTCGGGCCGTTCCGCGGGCGGCCGGGGCGGGTCGAGAGGGATCGGCGCCGGTACGTCCTCCAGCACGAGGCGTCGTACGACATCCGGCGCCTCCTGCGCGAGCAGGTACGCCACCGCGCCGCCGAGCGAGTGCCCCACGAGGTCGGCCTGCCCGACGCGGAGGACGTCGAGGAAGGCGCGGATGTCGTCGCGCATCGCCTCGTACGTGTACGCGCCCGGCCAGTCGCTGCGGCCGTGCCCCCGTAGATCGGGGGCGTAGACGCGGCGCGGGGGCCGGGCGGAGGCGAGCCGCTCGGCGATGGGGGTCCAGTCGGCGCCATCGGTGCCGCGGGCGTGGAGCAGGAGGAGGGGCGGTCCGTCCTCAGGGCCCCAGGTGCGATAGGCGAGGGTGATGCCGTTCGCCTTGACGGTGCGGGGTTCGGTGTCCATGCAGGGAAGGTAGCGGTGAGGGGCGTGACTCCGGGGGCGAGTCTGCCGAGGGCAGATGTGCCGGACGCGATCAGGGCTGAGGCATGCTCGGCCCCTCCAGGAACCCGGTCACCCGCCTCACGAACCACTTGGGGTCGTCCAGCCACGGGTAGTGGCCCGCGCCGGGCTGGACGTCGAACTCGGCGTTCGGGAAGGCGTCGGCGGCCGTGCGGGCCAGGGCCGGGCGGGGGCCTCCGTCGGCGCCGCCCGCCAGGACGAGTACCGGGGCCGTGACGCGGGCGAGTGCGGCGCGGGTCGCCGGTGGGTCGTAGGCGCCGTCGGAGCCGTAGATCTCCTCGGCCTCCTCGTTGAACTCGGCTCCGGCGCGGGCCTCGTGCTGCTGGGCGGTGCGGTCCCAGCGGCCGTAGAAGAAGGGAGCGATGGCCGGGCCGTATTCGGTCTTGCCCGCCAGCCAGTCCTCGAAGAGCGGAAGCGCCGCCTCGAACCACGGCTCACCGCTTCTGAGCCGCGCCGCCGCCAGCCGGTCCTCGGCGGTCGGCGCGCCGCCCAGCGCCCAGGGGATGGCCGTGACCAGCACCAGTCGCTCCACGCGCTGCGGATACCGGGCGGCGTACAGCATGGCGAGACTGCCGCCCGCGGAGTGCGCGAGCACGTCCATCCGGTCGAGTCCTAGGTGTTCGCGCAGCGCCTCCACGTCGTCGACGAGTCGATCGCACCGGTACGTCCGCGGGTCCTCGGGGACGGCCGACCCGCCGGTGCCGCGCAGATCGAGCAGCACGAGGCGCCGGTGCGCGCTCAGCCCGCCCAGGTCCCCGAGGTAGGCGGAGGCCCACATCGGCCCGCCAGGCAGCACGACGAGCGGCTTCCCCTCGCCCTGGAGGTGGTACGCGAGCCGGGTCCCGTCGGGTGCGCTGAAGATCGGCATGGCACCGATCCTGCTGGGCGGCGGCGTCGGGTCGCAACGGGGTTCCTCTCACACCTCGGCGAGAAAGTACGGCCAGACCCCTTGCCTGCCCCCGACTCGGGCTGGATTACTGATCCCGAACACCTCGACCGAATGATCGGTCGCCCGTATTGAGATGGTTGCGGTTAGGGAGATCTCCCCATGGCGGATGCGGCGGAGTTGCTGGACTCGGGGGAACGGCTGGATTCCGGGGCGCTGCGGGCGTTGCAGCTGGAGCGGCTGCGGGCTTCGTTGCGGCACGCGTACGAGCATGTGCCGTTCTACCGGGAGTCCTTCGACAAGGCGGGGGTACGGCCGGAGGACTGCCGGTCGCTCGGCGATCTGGCCCGGTTCCCGTTCACGAGCAAGGGTGACCTGCGCGAGAACTACCCGTACGGGATGTTCGCCGTACCGCAGGAGCGCATTCGCCGCATCCACGCCTCCAGCGGCACCACCGGACGGCCGACCGTCGTCGGCTACACCGACAACGACCTTTCCCTGTGGGCCGACATGGTGGCCCGTTCCATCCGCGCCGCGGGCGGGCGGCCCGGCGACAAGGTTCATGTCGCCTACGGATACGGGCTGTTCACCGGCGGACTCGGCGCGCACTACGGCGCCGAACGGCTCGGCTGTACGGTCATCCCGGCGTCCGGCGGCATGACGGCCCGTCAGGTCCAGCTGATCCAGGACCTCCAGCCGCAGATCATCATGGTGACCCCGTCGTACATGCTCACCCTGCTGGACGAGTTCGAGCGGCAGGGCGTCGATCCGCGCGCGACCTCGCTGCGGGTCGGGATCTTCGGGGCGGAGCCGTGGACCGAGCAGATGCGGCGGGAGATCGAGGAGCGGTTCGCGATCGACGCCGTCGACATCTACGGGCTGTCGGAGGTGATCGGTCCGGGTGTCGCGCAGGAGTGCGTGGAGACCAAGGACGGCCTGCACGTGTGGGAGGACCACTTCTATCCGGAGATCGTCGATCCGATCACCGGTGAGGTGCTGCCCGACGGGGAGGAGGGCGAGCTGGTGTTCACCTCGCTCACCAAGGAGGCCATGCCCGTCGTGCGGTACCGGACGCGCGATCTGACGCGGCTGCTGCCGGGGACGGCGCGCGTGTTCCGGCGGATGGAGAAGGTCACCGGGCGCAGCGACGACATGGTCATCCTGCGCGGGGTGAATCTGTTCCCCACGCAGATCGAGGAGATCGTGCTGCGCACGCCGGGCGTGGCGCCCCACTTCCAGCTGCGCCTCACCCGCGAGGGCCGGCTCGACGCCCTCACCGTGCGGGCGGAGGCCAGGCCGGACGCGGGCCCCGAGGTGCGGGACGCGGCGGCGGGGGCGATCGCGGCGGCCGTGAAGGACGGCATCGGGGTGTCGGTGGCCGTGGAGATCGTCGAGCCGGAATCCCTGGAACGCTCGATGGGGAAGCTCCGGCGGATCGTGGACCTGCGGGAGCGCGGCCAAGAGGCGCCGGGCCCCAAGCTGTGATACGATCTTGATCGTTGCAGTTGTGGTACCCATGAACCTATGTGCGCCTGACGGGAATGTTTATCCTTCAGGCGCATTATTTGTTTTACCGGCATCTCCGGATGGGGCCTCTGCTTTTGGATTGCCTACTGAAGGAGAAAGTCATGGCACAGGGAACCGTGAAGTGGTTCAACTCGGAAAAGGGCTTCGGCTTCATCGAGCAGGACGGCGGCGGCCCGGACGTCTTCGCCCACTACTCGAACATCGCCACCCAGGGCTTCCGTGAGCTCCAGGAGGGCCAGCGGGTCTCCTTCGACGTCACGCAGGGCCAGAAGGGCCCGCAGGCGGAGAACATCGTCCCCGCCTGATTGCCGGACGCGTATCCACTCGCCGGGGTCCGCACCATCGCGGTGCGGACCCCGGTTTGTGCTGTTTCCAGGAAGGCTGACAACTGCATGTCCCGCAGACCCCAGAAGTCCAACCGGCGCGCCTCGTCGCCTGCACCGTCCGCGTCGCCGACGCGGGAATTCCGGCTGCCGGAAAACACGACTCCCGCGCTGCCCGCCGTCGAGGACTTCGCCGGTCTGGACATGCCCGCGGCGCTGCTCAAGACCCTCGCCGCGCAGGGCGTCACCACCCCGTTCCCCATCCAGGCCGCCACGCTGCCCAACTCGCTGGCCGGCCGTGACCTCCTGGGACGCGGGCGGACCGGCTCGGGCAAGACGCTCGCGTTCGGGCTCGCGCTGCTGGGCCGTACGGCCGGACTGCGCGCGGAGCCCAGGGCGCCGCTCGCCCTGGTGCTGGTGCCCACGCGTGAGCTCGCCCAGCAGGTCACCGACGCGCTGACGCCGTACGCGACGGCCGTGAACCTACGGCTGGCGACCGTGGTCGGCGGGCTGTCCATCACCCGGCAGGCCGCCACGCTGCGGCGCGGGGCCGAGGTGGTCGTGGCGACGCCCGGCAGGCTCAACGACCTGGTGGCGCAGGGCGACTGCCTGCTCGACGACGTCCGCATCACGGTGCTGGACGAGGCCGACCAGATGACCGACATGGGGTTCCTGCCGCAGATCACCAAGCTGATCCAGCGGGTACGGCCGGACGGGCAGCGCATGCTGTTCTCGGCGACCCTGGACCACAACATCGACCGGCTGGTGCAGCGGTTCCTGACCGATCCCGTGGTGCACTCCGTGGATCCGTCGGCGGGAGCGGTGACGACGATGGAGCACCATGTGCTGCACGTCCTCGACGAGACCGACAAGAAGGCCGTCACCACGCGCATCGCGGCCCGGGACGGGCGGGTCATCCTCTTCCTCGACACCAAGCGGTCCGCCGACCGGCTCGCCAAGCGGCTGCTGGCCGTCGGGGTGCGGGCGGCGGCGCTGCACGGCGGCCGCTCGCAGCCGCAGCGCAACCGCACGCTGGAGCAGTTCAAGAACGGCCAGGTCACCGCGCTGGTGGCGACGAACGTCGCGGCCCGGGGCATACACGTCGACGACCTCGACCTCGTCGTGAACGTCGATCCGCCGACCGACCACAAGGACTACCTCCACCGTGGCGGTCGCACCGCTCGGGCGGGCGGCTCCGGCAGTGTGGTCACGCTGGTGCTTCCCGACCAGAAGCGGGAGGTGACCCGGCTGATGTCGGACGCGGGCATCCGTCCCCGCACGGCCCGCGTCACGTCGAGCGACACGGAACTGACCACGATCACCGGCGCCCGCGAGCCTTCGGGCGTGCCCGTCACGATCGAGGTACCTCAGCCGGCGACGCCCCCTGCGTCCCGCAAGGCCGGGAAGCCGGACACGGAACCCGGCAGACGCCCGAGCCGCCGACGCCGGAACGGCACCGGGTCCGGAGGGCCGACGGCATCCGCCACCGGCACGGCGGGCCGGGGCTCGGATCGCCGGCCCGCGGCCGGGTCGGCAGCCGCCGGTGGCAACGCTCCGGCCGGCGGTCGCGGTACGGCCCGCCGAGCAGCGGCCGGCGGGTCCAAGGGCAGCCCCGCGGGCACGGGCGGCCGAGGCTCCGAGCGCCGAGCCGGGGAAGGCGCGTCGAACGGCACCGGCTCCCGCTCGGGCACGGGCAAATCGGCTGGCGGATCGACCCGACGCACACCGCCCGGATCAGGCGCACGCGGCACCGGCGGCCGCACGAGCAGCTCCGGCCGTGCGGGCACTGGCACCCGCGCCTCGGACCGCCGCGGCGCCCGCCGCAGCTCCGCCGGCTAGGGCGCCGCAGCCCCGCCCGCATCCCCGCTCGCCGCAGCGGCTGTAACTCAGACGGCCCGGGGGCGGTGGGGAGCGTCGGCGGGTCCGACGGCGTCCACGGGACCGGCTCGGCCGTCCAGGACGCCATCAGGTCCGCCCACGCCTCGACCACCCCGGTCAGGCGGGTGGGAAGCGTCGGCGGAACCGGCGGCATCCACGGCACCCGCACAACCGACCAGAACGCCACTGCGTCCGCCCACGCCTCGACCACCCCGGTAGGAGCGTCGGCGGAACCGGCGGCATCCACGGCACCCGCTCAGCCGACCAGAACGCCACTGCGTCCGCCCACGCCTCGACCACCCCGGTCAGGCGCTGGCGGGCAGTGCCGTGTGCCTTAGCAGACCCAGCCGTGGCCTCAGTCGGGTGCCGACCGCTGTCCGGGTAGCACCGCCGTCCCCCGTGCCCCGCTGCCCGCCATGGCCGCTGCCGGGCGGGTTACGCCGGAGAAGTCGTGGGTGGCGACGCTGTTGCGGTCCGTCACCGAGCGGCCCAGGGCGTGGTGTGGCCACAGGCCTCCTGCCAGGCGGCGGCTGCGTTCGCCCCACTCCAGGGCCTCCGCGCCGCGGACCTTGTAGAAGTTCAGGGCGTAGCCGCCCGAGAAGATGCGCAGGAGGGTGAAGCCGCCGGGGTATTCCTTGACCGCGCTGACCTCCTGCAGGGTCACGTGCGGGGCCCGGGACAGGATCGTGCGCTTGTTGCGGTGGGTGTGGCCCGCGTGGTGCAGGAAGACGCCCGGGGCGGCGGCGTAGGCCTTGAGGATGGAGCGGGCCTGGCGGCGGTTGAGGCGCTGTCCGGCGGCGACCGGGAAGACGGAGTCCCGTACGGTCAGCGGGTGGTGGCCGAAGACGACCGTGGGCTGGTCGCGGTTCTCGTGCAACCTGCGCCGGAACCAGGAGAGTTGCTCCTCCCCCAGGCCGCCCGAGTCCGCGCCGTTGCCCCGCTTCTCGTAGGTGTCGAGGCCGAGGATGCGCAGTCCGCCCACGTCGTGGCCGAAGTACCCGGGCCCGCCGTCGCCCGCGAACCCGCGCCGGAAGGCGTCGCCGGACTCGCCGTGCTCGGGTCCCGGGCGGTCGTGGTTGCCCCGTACGACGAAGTAGTCCTGGCCGTGCTCCCCGAAGCCGTCCAGGATGCGTCTCGCGTGGGCCAGGTCCTCCGGCGCGCCGCCGGCCGAGATGTCACCGGCGGCCAGCAGCAGGTCGGCGCCGCGGCGGCGGGCCTCCTCGACCAGGGCCAGGCCCATGACCTCGGGGTACGGGGCGAGCCCGGGCCGCTGTGAGACCCCGCGGAAGAGGGGGATGCCGGTCACCAGGCCGGCCGTGGTCTCGCCGAGGTGGAGGTCGTTGCAGAGCGCGATCGAGAGCAGGTGGCGGCCGGGCGGGGGCTGGGGGGTCGTGAAGGCGTACGGGCCGCCGCGCGAGCCGAAGCCGTGCAGCGAGGTGCCGGCCGCGTTGCCGCGCGCGAAGTGCAGGGCGGTGGGGGTGGCGGCCACGCCCCGGGAGCGGGCCTGGTAGTAGTACGTCTGCCCCGGCTCCAGGCCGGTCAGCTCGACGTGGTGGTGGGCCGTGGGCCGGTGCTCGCCCGCGACGCGGTTCAGGCGGCCCGGGTGGGTGCCGTAGACGACTTCGCCGTCGGTGAGGGCGGGGAGCATGTGGCCGAGGCCGTCGTCGGTGCCGGGGATTCCGGTGAACCAGGTGATGACGGCTCGGTCCTCGGTGAGGGTGACCAGTTCGAGGTTGACGACGGCGACGTGGCTGGAGTGGGGACGGGTGCGGTGGGCGGCGGCGGAGGCGGCGCGCAGGGCGAGCAGGGCACCGGCGCGGAGCACTTCGCAGGGGTCCGGCAGCGCCGCCAGGGGAGCGGGGAGGCAGCAACGCATGCCTGCCATGTTCCCGGGCGCGGTGAACGATGACGGCAGCACGGACGGCGAGATCGGGTACGGAACGCGGCTTCTTGCGACGTCATGCCACGTCATGAGGCATGACGTCACGCCTTGTGGTGTTTGTCACTCGGTGTTCGCGAACCGGTCCCGCAGCTCCCGTTTCAAGATCTTCCCGCTCGCGTTGCGCGGCAGCGCCTCCACGAACACCACCCGCTTCGGCGCCTTGAAGTGGGCGAGCTTCTCGCGCGCGTGCGCGATCAGCTCCTCCTCGGTCACCTCGCCGCGCGGGACGACGAACGCCGTGACCGCCTCGATCCAGCGCTCGTCGGGCAGGCCGACCACGGCGACCTCGGCGACGCCCTCGTGCGTGTAGAGGGCGTCCTCGACCTGCCGTGAGGCGACCAGCACCCCACCGGAGTTGATCACGTCCTTCACCCGGTCGACGATCGTGTAGTAGCCGTGGGCGTCGCGCACCGCGAGGTCGCCGGAGTGGAACCAGCCGTCGCGGAAGGCGTCGGCACTCTCCTCGGGCTTGTCCCAGTAGCCCTCGCACAGCTGCGGGGACTTGTAGACGATCTCCCCGGGCGTGCCGTCGGGTACGTCCTTGCCGTCCTCGTCGACCACCCGCGCGTCGACGAAGAGGACGGGCCGGCCGCAGGAGTCCATGCGGCCCTTGTGCTCGTCGGGGGCGAGCACGGTGGCCAGGGGGCCGATCTCGCTCTGGCCGAAGCAGTTGTAGAAGCCGAGCTTCGGCAGCCGTTCGCGCAGCCGCTCCAGGACCGGCACCGGCATGATCGACGCGCCGTAGTACGCCTTGCGCAGGCCGCTCAGGTCGCGGTCCGCGAAGTCGGGGCGGTTGGACAGCCCGATCCACACCGTGGGCGGCGCGAACAGGCTGTCCACGCGGCCGTCTTCGATCAGGTCGAACAGCCGGTCGCCGTCGGGGGCGTCGAGGATGATGTTGGTCGCGCCGACCGCGAGGTACGGCAGCAGGAACACGTGCATCTGCGCCGAGTGGTACAGCGGCAGCGCGTGCACGGGACGGTCGCCGGCGCTGAGGTCGAGGGCGGTGATCGCGCTCAGGTACTCGTGCACCAGCGCGCGGTGCGTCATCATCGCGCCCTTGGGCAGGGCCGTCGTACCGGAGGTGTACAGCAGCTGTACCAGGTCCTCGGTGCGCGGTTCGGGGCCGTCGTACGCGGGGGCGGTCGCGAGCCGCGCGAGCAGTGAGTCGTCGGCGTCGCGCAGGGGCAGCGTACGCACGTCGTCCGGGAGTCGGCCGGCCAGGTCCGGGTCGGTGAGGACCAGGGAGCTGCCGGACTGGCGGACGATGTACGCCAGGTCGTCGCCGGTCAGGTTCTGGTTGACCGGGACGTGCACGAGGCCGGCGCGGGCGCAGGCCAGGAAGGCGATGAGGTAGGCGTCCGAGTTGTGGCCGTAGGCGCCGACCCGGTCGCCCGGGGCGAGGCCCTCGCCGAGAAGGACGCTCGCCGCGCGGCCGACGGCCAGGTCGAGTTCCTCGTACGTCCATGTGCGGTCGCCGTACTCCACCGCGGCCCTCGCCGGGGTGCGCCGGGCGCTGCGTCGCAGCACCCCGTCAACCGTGCTGCCCTGTCCCTGCGTCATGACTCATGATCCTCGGTCCGTCACCGAGACAGGTCAAGCACCTGGGTGGGTCGCCCCGCACAGGTGCGCTCAACCGCCCCTTCCCCCAATGACGTTGGGAGGCACCATGCGCACCCGCCTGAGACGACTGGTCGTCGCGGCCGTCGCCTTACTCACCGCCTCGACCGCGCTGCCGGCGGCCGCGGCCGGGCAGCAGAGCCGCCAGGAACACCCTTCGCACGGCGGACTGTCCGCCGTCATCCGCTACACCGAGTACGGCATTCCGCACATCGTCGCCAAGGACTATGCCGACCTCGGCTTCGGCACCGGCTGGGCGCAGGCCGCCGACCAGGTGTGCACGCTCGCCGACGGCTTCACGACCGTGCGCGGCGACCGCTCGCGCTTCTTCGGGGCCGACGGGACGAGCGACTTCTCGCTGTCGTCGGCCACCACCAACCTCTCCAGTGACCTCTATTTCCGCGGGGTCCGCGACACCCGCACGGTGGAGAAGCTGCTCGCGCAGCCCGCGCCGCTGGGCCCGAGCCGTGACGTCAAGGACCTGATGCGGGGCTTCGCCGCCGGATACAACGCCTGGCTGAGGCAGAACCGGATCACCGACCCGGCGTGCAAGGACGCCACCTGGGTACGGCCGATCGACACGGTCGACGTCGCCGCGCGCTTCTACGCCATCTCCGTCATCGGCGGCCAGGGCGGATCCGTGGACGAGATCACCGGCGCCCAGCCGCCCACCGGCGCCACGGCCGGCACGCAGAGCGTCGACGCCCAGGCCCTCATCAAGTCCGTGCGGGCGCGCACCGCCGACGCGGACATGGGCTCGAACGCGGTCGCCTTCAGCGGCGCCACCACGGCCAACGGCCGCGGTCTGCTGCTGGGCAACCCGCACTACCCGTGGCACGGCGGACGCCGCTTCTGGCAGTCGCAGCAGACCATCCCGGGCGAGCTCGATGTGGCCGGCGGATCGCTGCTCGGCTCGCCGACCGTCTCGATCGGCTACAACTCCCATGTGGCGTGGAGCCACACCGTCGCCACCGGCGTCCCGTTCAACCTCACCCGGCTGACCCTCGACCCGTCCGACCCCACGGTCTACCTGGTCGACGGCAAGCCGGAGCGGATGACGAAGCGCACGGTGACGGTGGCGGTCAAGGACGGCCCGTCCGTGACCCGTACGCAGTGGTGGACGCGCTACGGCCCGGTCGTCGCCGATCCACAGGGCGATCCGCCACTTCCCTGGACCGCGACGACGGCGTACGCGTTCAACGACCCCAACGCCGCCAACCTGCGGTTCGGCGACACCTCGCTCGGCTTCGGCAAGGCGCGCTCGACGGCGGACGTCCTCGCCTCGCTGAAGAAGTACCAGGGGCTCCCGTGGGTGAACACCATCGCCGCGGACTCCTCGGGGCATTCGCTCTACTCGCAGTCGCAGGTGCTGCCCCGCATCACCGACGACCTGGTGGCGAGCTGCTCGACCGACCTCGGCAAGCTCACCTACCCGGCGGCGGGCCTGGCGGTCCTCGACGGCTCCCGTGCGGACTGCACACCCGGCGACGACTCCGACGCCGTGCAACCGGGCATCTTCGGGCCCTCCCGCATGCCCACGCTCAAGGACGCCCCGTACGCGGAGAACTCCAACGACAGCGCCTGGCTGACCAATGCCGACCGGCCGATCACCGGGTACGAGCGGATCTTCGGCAGCATCGGAACGCAGCGCTCGGTGCGGACCCGTGGCGCGATCGAGGACGTGTCGGCGATGGCGAGGCGGGGTGGGCTGACCGTCCGGGACCTCCAGCGGCAGGAGTTCACCAACCGGGCGCCCGCGGGTGACCTGGCCGCCGCCGACGCGGCGCGGGCGTGTGCCGCATTGCCCGGCGGTACGGCAACGGGCAGTGACGGCAAGGCCGTTGACGTCTCGGCGGCCTGTCCGGTGCTCGCGTCCTGGGGCCGGACCATGGACACCGACAGCAAGGGCGCGCTGCTCTTCGACCGCTTCTGGCGGAAGTTCAACGCCTCGGTGTCGCCCGGTCAGCGGTGGAAGGTCCCGTTCTCGGCGGCGGACCCGGTCCATACCCCGAACACCCTCAACACCACCGCACCCGGCTTCGCCGCGGCCCTCGCGGACACGGTGACCGAGCTCCGCGCGGCGGGCATCGCGCTCGACTCCCGGCTCGGCGAGCACCAGTTCGTCGTGCGGAACGGACGGCGCATCCCGATTCCGGGCGGCACGGAGGCGCTCGGTGTGTGGAACAAGGTCGAGCCGGTGTGGAACGCGGCGCAGGGCGGCTACACCGAGATCACCACCGGCTCCAGCCACATCCAGGCGGTCGGCTGGGACGGCAGCGACTGCCCGGTGGCCCGCACCCTGCTGACGTACAGCCAGTCCGAGAACCCGAACTCCCCCCACTACAACGACCAGACACGGCTCTTCTCCCAGGAGAAGTGGGTCACGGCCCGCTTCTGCGAGAAGGACATCGCGTCCTCGCCCGCGCTGCGGACCGTCCGCGTCGGCGAACACGGCTGACCGCCCGGCGGCGTCCGGTTCAGTCCCGGCTTCCGGGCTGCACCGGGCGCCCCGTGAACGCGTCCAGGAGAATCCGGTCGTCCAGCGCTCGGCCGAGTTTCACCGTCACTTCCTCGAAGAGCAGTTGGCTGGTACAGGATCCGTCCTTCGTGCCGGTGATCCACGCGGACAGGACGACGGTGGCATCCGTCTCCAGTACGTCCACCACGGGACCGTCGTCGCAGGCCCCGTGCCCGGCGAGCACGGTGACCGAGCGGCCGCCGCCGGACACCCCCACCAGCCGCTCCAGCGGCCACAGTTCGTCGCTCGGAGACTCCGCGGCCGGCACGATGGGGGCCTTGGGCGCCTTCATCGGGCTGAGGGCGACCCGCTTGAGCGGGGTGTCGTACCCCTTCAGCGCGAACAGCCAGGCCGGGACGGTGGCCGGGCCTCGGCTGGTGAGCAGGGTCGTCGTGCCCAACTTCGCGCCGGTCACGGTGAGATGGGGTCCGTCATTGCCGCCGCGGGCGACGCTGTCGTACGCCTCGCGGGCGCTCATCATCGGCAGCCGCAGCGAACCGCCGTCCTTCCACTTCGCCTCGCCCTTCCGCTGCCCGCTCGTGGGGAGGGTGCCGTCCAGGACGAAGTTCTGTGTCGCGTAGGCCTCTTTGTCGGCGCCGGTGTGGAAGGCGCCCTCGGGCAGCTCGATCACCTCCCCCATCGGGTAGTAGCCCTTCGCCCACATCTGCGCGGCGGCGGAGCCCGCCCAGGCGTCGGCGACCGCGCGAGCCCGGGCGTGCCGTGTCGAGTCCGCGTCGACGCCGTGGCTGCCGGCCTGCTCGCCGCCGCAGCCGACCGCAAGGCCGGTGGTGAGCAGGGCGAGTGGGATCAGC
Organism: Streptomyces cylindrosporus; assembly: GCF_022698165.1. Classification (GTDB taxonomy): domain Bacteria; phylum Actinomycetota; class Actinomycetes; order Streptomycetales; family Streptomycetaceae; genus Streptomyces; species Streptomyces cylindrosporus. Next base: position 129,411 of record NZ_JALDAY010000018.1, on the reverse strand, counting down.
AGCTTGCCGACGCGTGCGGTGTGTGTACGCATGGGTCCCCCAGGGCCGACGGTGGCTGCGGTGCCGTACCTGTGACGCCCGGGCACCGCGCCGCGTTCGCTCCGTCCGCCGAAAAGGAGCCCCCGGTCACACGGGACGGGTGCGGCCTTCCCAGTACGGGTCCCGCAGCCGCCTCTTGTAGAGCTTGCCGTTGGGGTCGCGGGGCATCTCGGTGATGAAGTCCACGCTCTTGGGCCGCTTGTAGCCCGCGAGTTGCTCGGAGCAGTGCTCCAGGATCGCGGCGGCGAGGTCGGGTCCCGGCTCGTGGCCGGGGGCCGGTTCGACGACCGCCTTGACCTCCTCGCCCCAGTCGTCGTGCGGTATGCCGAAGACCGCGGCGTCGGCGACCGCCGGATGGGCGAGCAGGGCGGACTCGATCTCGGCCGGGTAGATGTTGACCCCGCCGGAGATGATCATGTCGATCTTGCGGTCGCGGAGGAAGAGATAGCCGTCCTCGTCGAGGTAGCCGAGGTCGCCGACGGTGAAGAAGTCGCCGATGCGGTTCTTCCTCGTCTTGGCCTCGTCCTTGTGGTAGGCGAAGCCGCCGGTGTTCATCTTCATGTAGACGGTGCCGAGTTCACCGGGCGCCAGCCGCTCGCCGTCGTCGTCGAAGACCGCGAGCTCGCTGATCGGCCAGGCCTTGCCGACGGTACCGGGCTTCTTCAGCCAGTCCTCGGCGGTGGCGAAGGCGCCGCCGCCCTCGCTGGCCGCGTAGTACTCCTCGACCGAGTCGCCCCACCAGTCGATCATCGCCCGCTTGACGTGGTCGGGGCAGGGAGCGGCGCCGTGGATGGCGTGCCGCATGGACGAGACGTCGTACGAGCGCCGTACCTCCTCAGGCAGGGCGAGCAGCCGGTGGAACTGGGTCGGGACCATGTGGGTGTGGGTGCACTTGTGGGTGTCGATGCAGCGGAGCATCTCCTCGGGCGTCCACTTGTCCATCAGGACGATCCGGTGGCCTATGTGCAGGGACGCGCCCGCGAACTGGAGTACGGCCGTGTGGTAGAGCGGTGAGCAGACGAGGTGGACGTTGTCGTCGAAGGGCCTGATCCCGAAGATGCCGAGGAAGCCGCCGAGATAGGCCTCCTCGGGGGCCTTGCCGGGCAGTGGGCGGCGGATGCCGCGGGGGCGGCCGGTGGTGCCCGAGGTGTAGTTCATGACCCAGCCGAGCTCGCGGTCCGCGGGCGCCGACTCGGGCTGCCCGTCAAGGAGTTGGGTGTACGGGCGGAAGCCCTCGACCTCGCCGACGGCGTACCGGTGGGTGGCCGGGAGGCCTGCCTCGTCGGCGGCGTGCCGGGCGGGCTCGGCGAACCGCTCGTGGGCGATCAGCACCTTGGCGCCGGAGTCGGCGACGATCCAGCCGATCTCCGGGCCGACGAAGTGGTGGTTGATCGGCACGAGGTAGAAGCCGGCCTGGCTGGCGGCCAGATACGCGGTGAAGAACTCGATGCCGTTGGGCAGCACGACCGCGAAGGCGTCCCCGCGCGTCAGCCCCGCGGCGCGCAGGCCGTGGACGAGGCGGTTGGCGGCGGCGTGCAGACGTCCGGCGGTCCACTCCTCGCCGTCGGGTGCGATGAGCACCGTGCGGTCGGGGTCGCGGGTGGCCTGGGCCCAGAATCCGGCGGGGGGCGTACTGGTCACTTGCCGCTCCTTCCGGCGATGCGGATCATGCGGTCCACGGCGCGTTCGAAGCCCCGGGTGAGGTCGTCGAAGACGGCCTGGACACTGCGTTCACTGGTCATCCGGCCGACGATCTGGCCGACGGGCGTGCCGAGCAGCGGCTCGACCTCGTACTTCTGGATGCGGGTGAGGGCCTCGGCGACGAGCAGGCCCTGCAGCGGCATGGGGAGGGTGCCGGGGCCGTTCGGGTCGTCCCAGGCGTCCGTCCACTCGGTGCGCAGCTGACGTGCGGGCTTGCCGGTCAGGGCGCGGGAGCGGACCGTGTCCCCGGAGCCGGCGGCGAGCAGCTTGCGAGTCACGGCGGAGGAGGTCAGCTCGGCCTCGGTGCAGGTCAGCCAGAGGGACCCGAGCCACACGCCCTGGGCGCCGAGGGCGAGCGCGGCGGCCACCTGCTGTCCGCTGCCGATGCCGCCGGCGGCCAGGACCGGCAACGGGTCGACGGCGTCGACGACTTCGGGCGTGAGCACCATCGAGGCGATCTCGCCGGTGTGCCCGCCGGCCTCGTACCCCTGCGCGACCACGATGTCGATGCCGGCTTCCCGGTGCTTGAGCGCGTGCCGGGCGCTGCCGGCCAGAGCGGCGACGAGCACGTTCCGCTCGTGGGCGCGGGCCACCACGTCGGCGGGCGGGGAGCCGAGGGCGTTGGCGAGCAGCCGGATCGGATAGTCGAAGGCGACGTCGAGCTGGGTGCGGGCCACCTGCTCCATCCACCCGGTGATACGCCACCCGGACGCCTCGCCCTCGGCCAGCTCGGGCACCCCGTACTTGGCGAGCGTCTCCGTCACGAACTTCCGGTGCTGCTCCGGAATCATCGCCTCGACATCGGCCTCGGTGACGCCCTCCACCTTCTTGGCGGGCATCACGACATCGAGCCCGTACGGCTTCCCGTCGACATGTGCCTCGACCCAGTCCAGGTCGCGTTTGAGGTCGTCGGGGGCGGTGTAGCGGACCGCGCCGAGCACGCCGAAACCGCCGGCCCGGCTGATGGCCGCGGCGACGGCGGGGAACGGCGTGAAGCCGAAGATGGCGTGCTCGACTCCCAGTTTCTTGCTCAGCTCCGTCTGCATGGCCGCAGAATGCCGCAGTCCTCCGGCCGACGGAAGGCCTTTTCTGATACACCGTCAGATTTATTGCGGCGGAGGGCAGATCAGCCCGCTCTCGCGGTGAGCAGGGGCTGGTGGAACCCGCTGATCGGCGGTTCGTGCCACGCCGGTGAGGTGAATCCCGCCGCGGTCGCGGCTTCGCTGAGCTCGGCTCGGGTCAGCGCCCAGTAGGTGGTGCGGCGGACCTGCACGGACCACTCCGGCGCACCGGGAAGCGCGCCGGGGAGGAGTTGGAAGTGCTCCAGGTCGTAGCGTTCGCCGTCGTCGTGCCAGTGCCAGAGCTGGAAGGTGATCGTGCGGCCGTCGGAGTCGTACGACACCTGGGGTGGCGTGGCCGCTGGGCGGGTGCGGCGGGCCTCGTCGTAGTCCCGGACGCTGAGCAGCAGCAGGCCGTCCGCCCGGAGCACGCGCCGCATGGCGGTGAGTGCCGTCGTCACGTCCTGCACGGTCAGGAGGTGCGGTAGGGCGTTGTCGGCGCAGACCACGGCATCGAAGCTCCCTGGCCGGAAAGGGAGTTGACGCATGTCGGCGGCGACGGTGGGCAGGACGGCCCCGCGGGTCGCGGCTTCGGCGGCGGCGCGGGTGACGGCGACGGGGCTCAGGTCGGCGCCGACGACCCGGTGACCGGTCCGGGCGAGGCCGATCGCCTGGGTGCCGATGCCGCAGGCGCAGTCCAGGACCCGGTGCGGTCCCGGGCCGAGGCCTCGGGTCAACAACCCGTCCAGGACAGCGGCTTGGTGGGACATGCTCGCGTCCCAGTCCGGGAAGATGCGGTGGTAGTCGGCGGCGAGACCGTCGTAGAACTCCCGCGGCGAGTCCGTCACTCGCCGGTCGCCTCCAGCACCGCCATCGCCGCGTTGTGCCCGGGCACCCCGCTCACTCCCCCGCCGCGTACCGCGCCCGCCCCGCACAGCAGCACGTTCGGGTGGGCCGTCTCCACGCCCCAGCGGCCGGTGTGCTCCTGGGCGTACGGCCAGGACAGCTCGCGGTGGAAGATGTTGCCGCCGGGCAGGCGCAGGTCGCGTTCCAGGTCGAGCGGGGTCTTCGCCTCGATGCAGGGGCGGCCGTCGGCGTCGACGGCGAGGCAGTCCGCGAGGGGTTCGGCGAGGTGGGCGTCGAGCTGGGCGAGGGTCGACTTGAGGAGTTCCTCGCGTACGGCGTCGTTGTCCCGGTCGAAGAGCCTGGCCGGGGTGTGCAGGCCGAAGAGGGTGAGGGTCTGGTAGCCCTGTTCGACCAGGTCCGGGCCGAGGATCGTCGGGTCGGTGAGGGAGTGGCAGTAGATCTCGGAGGGCGGCGCGGCCGGCAGTTCGCCGGCGGCGGCCTGGGCGTGGGCGGTGGCGAGCTGCTGGTAGCCCTCGGCGATGTGGAAGGTGCCGGAGAAGGCCTCGCGCGGGTCGACCGAGGTGTCGCGCAGCTTCGGCAGCCGCTTGAGCAGCATGTTGACCTTGAGCTGGGCGCCCTCGGCGGGCTCGGGCGGGGTGTCGCCGGTCAGTTCGGCGAGGGCCTGCGGGGAGGCGTTCACGAGGACGTGCCGGGCGGCGACCACGCCCTCGCCCTCGGCCGTGCGGTAGCCGATCTCGGCGGTTCGGCCGTCCGTGGCGATCCGTACCGCCTCGTGGCCGGTGGCGAGGACGGCACCCGCGTCCCGGGCGGCCCCGGCGAGGGCGTCGGTCAGCGCGCCCATGCCGCCGACGGGGACGTCCCAGGCGCCGGTGCCGCCGCCGATCACGTGGTAGAGGAAGCAGCGGTTCTGCGCCAGCGAGGGCTCGTGGGCGTCGGCGAAGGTGCCGATGAGGGCGTCGGTGAGGACCACGCCCCGCACGAGGTCGTCGGCGAAGCGGTCCTCGACCGCGACGCCGATCGGCTCCTCGAACAGCACCCGCCAGGCCTCCTCGTCGTCGACCCGGCGGCGCAGTTCGTCCCGCGTCGGCAGCGGCTCGGTCAGGGTCGGGAAGACCCGCTCGGCGACCCGGCCCGTCATGTCGTAGAAGCGCTGCCAGGCCTCGAACTCGCGGTCGGAGCCGGTGAGTTCGGCGAAGGCCTGCCGGGTGCGCCGGTCGCCGCCGCCGACGAGGAGTCCGGTCGGCCGGCCGTCCCGCTCCACCGGGGTGTACGAGGAGATGGTGCGGGTGCGGACGCGGAAGTCGAGGCCGAGGTCGCGCACGATCTTCTTCGGCAGCAGGCTGACGAGGTACGAGTAGCGCGACAGGCGTGCGTCGACGCCGGCGAAGGGGCGGGTGGAGATCGCGGCGCCCCCGGTGCGGTCCAGCCGTTCGAGGACCAGCACGGAGCGTCCGGCGCGGGCAAGGTAGGCGGCGGCGACCAGACCGTTGTGTCCGCCGCCGACGATCACGGCGTCGTAGGTCCGGTGTCCCTCGTGTGCGGTCATGGTTCTTCGTAACACGTGATGATCGTCGGCGGCCAGGGGTGTACGGCCAGGTGTCAGCGCCCGCCCGAGGCCCGCTGCTGGCGCAGGACCGCGACCCTGCGGTACAGCTCGACGGCCTCGGCGCCGCGGCCGAGCTGTTCCAGGCAGTGGGCCTCGTCGTTGCGGCTGGCGAGGGTGTCCGGGTGGTCGGGGCCCAGGACGCGTTCGCGGGCGGCGGCGACGCGGCGGTACTCGGTGAGGGCGTCGGGCCAGCGGCCCAGCCAGCCGAGGCCGACGGCGACCTCGCGTCGGCTGACCAGCGTGTCCGGGTGGTCGGGGCCCAGCACGCGTTCGCGGATGGCGCAGACGTCACGGGACTCGGCGAGGGCCTCCTCCCAGCGGCCCAGGCGGCCGAGGTTGACGCCGAGGCCGTGGCGGGCGCGCAGGGTCTCGGGGTGGGTGGGGCCCTGGACGCGGGCGCGGTCGTCGATCAGCTCGCGGTAGAGGGTGAGCGCCTCGGCGCTGCGGCCGAGGCGGCCGAGGCTGATGCCGACCTCGTAGCGGGCGGCGAGGGTGTCGGCGTGGTCGGGGCCGAGGGCCCGGGCGCGGGCCTCGGCGACCTCGCGGTAGGTCTGCAGGGCCTCGGGCCAGCGGCCCAACTGGCCGAGGGCGTAGGCGACTTCGTAGCGGGTGACCAGCGTGTCGGGGTGCTCGGCGCCGAGGACGCGGGCGCGGGCCGCGGCCACGTCCAGGGCCATGCGGTACGAGTCCTCCAGCCGGCCGAGGCGGCTGAGGTTGAAGGCGAGGTTGTGGCGGCAGCGCAGGGTGTCGGGGTGGTCGGGGCCCATGCCGCGTTCGCGGGCGGCGAGCACCGACGTGTAGACCTGGTGGGCGTCGAAGTGCCGCCCCAACTGGCCCAGCACGTAGGCCATTTCCTGGCGGGCGGCGAGGGTGTCGGGGTGGTCGGCGCCCAGTGCGCGGGTCCTGGCGGCGGCCACGTGCTTGTACTCCTGGAGGGCGTCGGCGGCGCGGCCGGTGCGGCTGAGGGTGAAGGCGACCTCGTAGCGGCTGGCGAGGGTGTCGGGGTGGTCGGGGCCGAGGAGGTGGGCGCGTTCGGCGGCGACGGCACGGTGCACCTCGCCGGCCTCCGCCCAGCGGCCCAGCCGGCCCAGGCTCAGGCCCGCGTTGTGGCGTCCGGCGAGCGCGGTGATCGCCTGCCGGGAGGGGGTGGCGGGCTCGTCGGGCCGGGGTTCGTCGGCCCGGCCGCCCGCGGGCCTGGGGATCCACTCGCCGGTGAGCCCGGCCCCGGCGTCGGGAGGAGTGGTGCTCAGGCCGGCGCCGGTCGCCTTGTGGCCGGTGGTCATGCCGCGGGTCCAGGACGGCAGCCGGGCCTCACGCGGGCTCTCCGGCGGACGCAGGCTCGGCTGCGGGGTGACGACGGTCGGCACGTACGCCGGTGTCGTACGGCCCAGGGTGATCCGGCGGCCCAGCTCCCGTGCGTCGTGCGGGCGTTGCTCGGGACGCTTGGCCAGCAGGTCCAGGATGACCTTCTCGAGGTACTCGGGGATCTCCGCGCGCCTGCTGCGCGGCGGCTGCGGCGGGGTGTCGCGGTGGCCGACGAGGATCGCCCAGGCGTCCTCAAGGTCGAAGGGCGGGGCGCCGGTGGCGATCTCGTACAGCACGCAGCCCAGCGAGTACAGGTCGCTGCGCTGGTCGACCTCGGAACCGCCGATCTGCTCCGGGGACATGTAGTGCGGGGTGCCCATCGCGATGCCGGTGCCGGTGAGGCGGGAGGTGAAGCCGATGTCGTGGCCGAGGCGGGCGATGCCGAAGTCGCAGATCTTCACCGTGCCGTCGGTGAGCCGCATGATGTTGGCGGGTTTCAGGTCGCGGTGCACGATGCCCTGTTGGTGCGTGTACGCGAGGGCGGCGGCGACCTGGTCGGCGATCTCGACGACCTCGGCGACGGCGAGCGGGTGGTGCTTGTTGTCCTCCAGGAGCTGGCTGAGGTTGCGGCCGTCCAGGAGTTCCATGACCAGGTAGAGGATGCCGTCGGACTCGCCGAAGTCGTGCACGACGGTGATCCCGCGGTGCTGGAGGGCGGCGGCGACCCGGGCCTCGCGGCGGAAGCGTTCTCGTAGGACGCGGGTGAAGGCCTGGTCGTGGTGCGGGCCCAACGGCTTGAGGCACTTCACGGCGACATGCCGGCCGAGCGACTCGTCCCGGGCCCGCCACACCTCGCCCATACCGCCCCGCCCGATCAGGTCGAGCAGCCGGTACCGGCCCTGGATCAGCTTGCTGTCCCCCATCTCCCGCGATCGCCCCCCGCCGGTCCGCGCCCCGCCCTCCCCTGGCTCGTCCAGTATGGCGAGCTATCGTCCGAGTTTGTACGGTGCCGGGCGCGAGCCGGGGCCGAGCCGTGACATGGCGCGGATGATGTGCTTGGGCGGAAGTTGCCAGCGCACACGTGCGGGGACGCAGCGCAGCAGGTTGCCCGTGGCACGCAGTTGCAGAGTGACGGTCCCGGGTTTCGGGGCCGGTCTGCCGTACAGCTCGTGGGCGTACGGCGGCAGGGCGGCGTACGCCAGTTGTGCCACGCGCCGCCACAGCACCTCGCGCGCCGGGACGAGGAGGGGGTGCGTCGGCGGGCGGAGGAGGAAGTCGTCCACTTCGCGTGCCTCGGGTCCGGCGGCGAGTTCGGGTCGCACCTTCTCGAAGTAGGCGGCCATCTCCTCCTGGTTCGCGGGTACGGCGTCGGGGTCGAGGCCCACCAGGCGGGCGCTCGTGCGGTGTTCGCCGATGTAACGGTCGGCCTGCTCGTCGGTGAGCCGGAATCCGGAACGCCGGGCGACCTGCAGATAGGAGTCGATCTCGGCGCAGTGCACCCACAGCAGCAGCTCGGGTTCGTCGACGCCATACCGCTCCCCCGTGTCCGGGTCGGTCGCCCCCAGCATGCTGTGGATCTTCCGTACCCGGGCGCCCGCCCGCTCGGCCGCTTCGGTCGTCCCGTAGGTCGTGGTGCCGACGAAGTTCGCGGTCCGCATCAGCCGCCCCCAGGCGTCCTTGCGGAAGTCGGAGTTCTGCATGACCCCGCGCACCGCGCGCGGGTGGAGCGCCTGGAGGTAGAGCGCGCGGACGCCGGCGACCCACATCATGGGGTCGGCGTGCATCTGCCATGTGACCGACTTCGGTGTGAACAGCCCCGGATCACCCATACGGGCAGGCTAACGCCGTACCCTCGGCATCCCCAGACCGATCCACGAGATGATCTCCCGCTGGATCTCGTTGTTGCCGCCGCCGAAGGTGAAGATGACCGCCGAGCGGTAGCCGCGCTCCAGCTCGCCGTGCAGGACCGCGCCCGCCGAGCCCTCCTTCAGTTCGCCCGCGGCGCCGACGATCTCCATCAGCCAGGCGTAGGCGTCCCGGCGGGCCTCGGAGCCGTAGACCTTGACCGCGGAGGCGTCCTGGGGGGTGAGGGTGCCGTTCTGGACGGCGTTCACCATGCGCCAGTTCATGAGCTTCATGGCGTCGAGCCTGGTGTGGGTCTGGGCGAGGCGGCGGCGCACCCACGGGAGGTCGACGACCCGGCGGCCGTCGGCGAGCTTGGTCTCCATCGCCCAGCGCTGCACGTCCTGGAGGGCGCGGATGGCCATGGTGCCGTGTGCGGCGAGGGTGACGCGTTCGTGGTTGAGCTGGTTGGTGATCAGCCGCCAGCCCTGGTTCTCGGCGCCGACCCGGCGGGAGACGGGGACGCGGACGTTCTCGTAGTAGCTGGCGGTCGTGTCGTGCGAGGCGAGGGTGCGGATGACGGTGCAGGAGTAGCCGGGGTCGGTGGTCGGCACGAGGAGCATGGAGATGCCCTTGTGCGGCGGGGCGTCCGCGTCGGTGCGGGTGGCCAGCCAGACCCAGTCGGCCGTGTCGCCGTTCGTCGTCCAGATCTTCTGGCCGTTGACGACGTACTCGTCGCCGTCCCGCACCGCGCGCGTCTTCAGGGAGGCGAGGTCGGTCCCGGCGTCGGGCTCGCTGTAGCCGATCGCGAAGTCGATCTCGCCGGCGAGGACCTTCGGCAGGAAGTACGCCTTCTGCTCGTCGGTGCCGTACTGCATGATCGTCGGGCCGACCGTGTTGAGCGCCATCAGCGGCAGCGGTACGCCCGCCTGGGCGGCCTCGTCGAAGAAGATGAACTGCTCCATCGCGGTCAGCCCGCGCCCGCCGTACTCCTTCGGCCAGCCGACGCCGAGCCAGCCGTCGGTGCCGAGGCGGCGGATGGTCTCGCGGTAGAACCGCTTCTGGGCGGCCGGGTCGCCGTGCCGGGCGTAGGCGTTGTCGGGCACCAACTCGGCGAAGTACGAGCGCAGTTCGGTACGCAGCCGCTGCTGCTCGGGCGTGTATTCGAGGTGCACGGCGCCTCCAGGCCTGCCGGTCCGGTCCTGACGGCGCACACCGTAGAACGTGTTCCAGAAATAAGGAATGGCGCGGGATGGAGAAAGGGCCCCCGGTCGCTGTCCGGGGGCCCTTCGCCGGTGAAGTGCTCAGTGAGCGACCGGTGTTGCCTGTGCGGCGGTGGTGGCGCGGGCCGGCTTCGGCGCGAGCTCCCGTTCCGCGAGCAGTCCGAAGACCAGCCCGAAGGAGGTCCACAGGGTGACCTGGATGGCCAGGGCCGCCAGCCGGAACTGCCAGAGCAGGGTGGCCGGGAAGGTCTTCGGGACCTCGTTGAAGGACGGCAGGAACGCGTACGCGAGCCCGACCACGAGGAGGAAGAACGCCCCGGCCGCAAGGGTCGCGTTCCAGTTGCCCAGGCGCGGCGCGAGGCGCCTGCCGAGGATCACAGTGGCGACCGCGAGCAGGACGCTGAGCAGGACCATCAGGAAGTACAGCGCGGTGCGCCTGCCGATGGTGTCGGGGTCGCCGACGGACGGCGGGTTGGCCGGGTACTTCAGGAACGGCACGACGTACACGGCGATCAGGCCGGCGGCCGCGAGGAGCAGTGCGCTCGCGCGCGCCCCGAAGCGGCCGATGCGGCCCAGTGCGAAGCAGTACGCGAGGGCGGCGATGCCGCCGAACGCGATGCCGTAGACGAGGACACCGGTGGACAGGCCCGCGGTGGACTGCATCGTGCGGCTGACGGTTTCGACGCCGTGTTCGTGCGAGTGCGCCTCCTCGTAGGCGATGGCCGCGTCGACGCGCGGTTCACCGAGGAAGTAGGCGACGACGAGGGCGAGCAGGCCCGCGGCGAGTCCCGCGAGCATGCCGCGCACCAGGAGGTTGCGGACGGTTGCCGAGTTCATGGGCTCGTACGTTCTTCTCCCGCCGTCAGTGGCAGGGGAAGCCGAGCAGGTGGCGGGCGTCGTGCACCCACTCGTGCACGTTGTCTCCGCTCATCACGGTGGTGGCGCCCTGCTCGGCGCCGACGAAGTAGAGCAGGACCAGCATCAGGATGCCGAAGAAGACCGCCCAGGGGACGATCGCGCCGATCGGCAGCTTCGCCGGTACGGCGGTGGGGGTGGTGGTCGGCTGAGCGACAGACTGCGCCATGGCAGGCCCTCCTGGGGAACTCGCGTCCCGTCTCGGTGGTGCACACGACGACGGGGCGGGTCTGACTTGCCCGGCGCGCACCCAGGGTGCGTGCCCGGCATACAGTGGCGCGACCGTGCCGGAATCTCACCGGCTTCCGCTGTGCCGTCGTCAATATCCACGAGACCGTACCGCGAAGCCGGGGCGCGGCCAAGAGCGCGTGAAACCGGCGTGAGCGCTCCTGGGGAGCGGTTTTCGCCGGTGGATCAAGGGACTTGAAGGGATGTCGAGCGCGGGGTGGACGTATGACGAGCCGAGTGATCTTGATCTCACCGGCGATCACGGCGGCCCTCAGGGAGGCCCGCTTCGACGACGGATGCCCCCTCGACGCCACGGGGTTGCGGCAGGCACGGGCGGCCGCCGGCACGCTCCCCGAAGCCGTCCGGACGGTCTCCTCCCCCACCGTCCGCTGCCGCGAGACGGCGGGCGCGCTGGGCCTCGACGCCGTGGACGCACCGGAGTTGGCGCAGCTGGACACGGGACGCTGGCGCGGGGCGACGCTGGCCGAGGTGAGCGAGCGGGAGCCCGAGGGACTGGCCCGCTGGCTGTCCGACCCCGGATCCGCCCCGCACGGCGGGGAGTCGGTGTCGGCACTGTGCGACCGGGTCGAGGGCTGGCTCGGGTCGGTACCGGAGGGGCGGACGCTGGCCGTTGCCGAGCCCGAGGTCGTACGGGCCGCGGTGGTACGGGCGCTCGGTGCGCCGGAGTCGGCCTTCTGGCGCACGGACGTTCCGCCGCTCACCGCCGTCGAGCTCAGCGGCAGGTCGGGACGCTGGAACGTCCGGCTCGGTCACCCGCTGAGCGCCAGGGCGTCCTGAGCTTCAGTTCAGCGTGGCGAGGAAGTCCGTGCAGGCCTGTGCGCACTCACGGCAGGCCTTCGCGCCGTCCTCGGCGTTCGGCTGCGCGTCGAAGACGTGCGCGCACTCCAGGCTCACGGTGCGGCACCATTCCACCTGCATGCGCATGCCGGCCTCGTCCAGCCGGTTCTGCTCCGACAGCACGCGGCAGGTCGCGTCGCACACCTCCGCGCACATGATGCCCTTGCGTCGTGCGAGTTCATGTTGCTGTGTCCCGTCCGGATCCACGAGGCTCGCGCGCAGCGCACACGCCCGTGCGCACTCGGTGCAGGCCTGGGCGCACGCGAAGCGGTCCTCCAGGAACCGGAAGAGCTCCTGCTGGGATGTAGTCGAAGTCACACAGCGCGAGTAGCCGGTGACCATCGCGTCAAACCCCGGGTTCCCGGGCCCGTGCGGGGAGTCGTGGTGGACGGGTTCATGGTGGAGGCGGCGGGTACTCGCGTGCCATGAACAGCACATGGACGCACATCGCCGCAAGCAGTGCCTCCGCGATGGGGCTCATCGCGGCAGGTGTGGTCATCGTGGCCCTGCTGCTGGGCGCCTTCGTGCTGGGCGCCCGCATCCGGCGCCGTGAGCCGCGCCCGCCGCGCCCGGAGGAGCAGCCGCGAGTACCGGACGAGGGTCCGGTGCGCGAGGTGCTGGAGAGCCGTGAGCCCGACGAGGTGCCCCGTAGTGACACCCGGCTGACCCCGCACGAGCTGCCGGGGCACGGCAACTCGCCCAGCCGCAGCGCCCCGTCGAAGCCGCGGCCCCGCTGGCGCGAGGGCGGCAGCGGGTCGTTCGGCAGCGGCGGTCCGGGCGTCGGCTGACGCCGGGACCGTCACATCCGTCACGGGAGGAATCGAGACCCATGACCGACCCCATCCGCAGCACCCTGCCCCTGCCCGACTACGACCACCTGCCGATCGGCGGCCTGGAGAGCCGCGTACGGTCGCTGACCGAGGAGGAGGTCGAGAGCCTGCTGACGTACGAGCAGGCCCACGCCGACCGGCTGCCGGTGACGGAACTCCTCTCGGCCCGCCTGGAGCAGCTGCGCACCGGTGCCGAACCGACGTCCGGCGATCCCGGTGCGCTCCGCCCCGAGCAGGGCGGTCACCGCACCGGCTCGCCGGTCTCCCCCGCGACCTCGCCGCAGCCCTTCAGCCCGCCGCCGCACGGCACCCCCGACCAGCGGGGCAAGCCGAAGGGCGACCGCACCTGAGCGCGGCCGGCGTGGGTCACCTGCTGTCGCTGCGCTCGGTGCCGTCCGCGAGTGCCGCGCGTCCCGCCTCCAGCCGGGCCGCCGGGATCCGGAACGGGGAGCAGGAGACGTAGTCCAGGCCGATCCGGTGGAAGAAGTGGATCGAGTCGGGGTCGCCGCCGTGCTCGCCGCACACGCCCGTCTCCAGACGCGGGCGGACGGCACGGCCGGCCTCGACGGCGATCTCCACCAGCCGCCCGACGCCCTCCTGGTCGATCGAGTCGAACGGCGACACCTCGAAGACGCCCTTGTCCAGGTACAGCGGGAAGAAGGAGGCCTCCGCGTCGTCCCGGGACAGGCCCCAGGTCGTCTGGGTGAGGTCGTTGGTGCCGAACGAGAAGAAGTCGGCGGCCTCGGCGATGCGGGCGGCGGTGAGCGCGGCCCGCGGCAGCTCGATCATCGTACCGATCGGGCAGTCGAGGGCCCTACCGGTCTCGGCGGCCACCTCGGCGAGGACGCGTTCCGTCTCGGCCCGGGCCAGCCGCAGCTCCTCGACCGTGCCGACGAGCGGGATCATGATCTCGGCGCGCGGGCGGCCGCCTGCGCTCAGGCGGGCGGTGACCGCTTCGGCGACGGCCCGCACCTGCATGGCCATCAGGCCGGGCACGGCGAGACCCAGGCGGACGCCGCGCAAGCCGAGCATCGGGTTCTGCTCGTGCATGCGCTCGACGGCGGCGAGGAGTTCACGCTCGCGCGGGTCGGGTTCGGCGGCCTCGGCCAGGCGCACGGCGAGCTGGGTGCGGTCGGGCAGGAACTCGTGCAGCGGCGGGTCCAGGAGCCGGATCGTCACGGGCAGCCCGTCCATCGCCTCCAGGATGGCGGTGAAGTCCGCGCGCTGGAGCGGCAGCAGCGCGGCGAGGGCCTGCTCGCGCGCGGTGTCGTCGGGCGCGAGGATCATCGCCTCGACCAGGGCCCTGCGCTCACCGAGGAACATGTGCTCGGTGCGGCACAGACCGATCCCCTGTGCGCCGAGGCTGCGGGCGCGCGCCGCGTCCTCGGGGGTGTCGGCGTTGGCCCGCACCTCCAGGCGCCGTACGGAGTCGGCGTGGGCGAGGGCGCCCAGGACCGCTTCGGTGAGCGGGCCGGTCGCGGTGCCGTTCTCCAGGGCCCGGCCGACGTCGGACGCGGTCAGGGGAAGCGCGCCCAGGTGGACGGTGCCCGCGGTGCCGTCGACGGAGACGGTGTCGCCCTCCCGTACGACCGTCCCGGACGTCGTGGTGAACCGGCGGGCGTCCGGGTCGACGGTGAGTGCCTCGGCGCCGCACACGCACACCTTGCCCATGCCGCGGGCGACCACGGCGGCGTGGCTGGTCTTGCCGCCACGGCTGGTCAGCACCGCCTGTGCGGCGATCATGCCGGGCAGGTCGTCGGGGGTGGTCTCCCGGCGGACCAGGACCACGGCCTCGCCGGCCGCCGCCCGGCGCACCGCTTCGGCGGAGTCGAAGACGACGGCGCCGACCGCGGCGCCCGGCGAGGCGGGCACGCCGTGGGCGAGGGGTATGTCGTCGGGGGTGGTGTCGAAGCGGGGGAACATCAGGCGGGTCAGCTCGGCGCCGTCGACGCGGATCACGGCCTCGTCCGCGCTGATCGTACCCTCTTCACGCAGGTCGTGGGCGATGCGGAAGGCGGCCTCGGCGGTGCGCTTGCCGACCCGGGTCTGCAGGATCCACAGCTTGCCGCGCTCGACGGTGAACTCCACGTCGCACAGGTCGCGGTAGTGGTTCTCCAGGGTGCGCAGGTGGTCGCCGAGTTCGACGTAGGAGCGCGGGTCGAGCGTCTTGAGCTCGCTCAGGGGAAGCGCGTCGCGCACTCCGGCGACGACGTCCTCGCCCTGGGCGTCGGGCAGGTAGTCGCCGTACATGCCGCGTTCGCCGGTGGCGGGGTCGCGGGTGAAGGCGACTCCGGTGCCGCTGCTTTTAAATGTCTCAGTGGTGCCGAGGTTGCCGAACACCATGGCCTGGACGTTGACCGCGGTGCCGAGGTCCTCGGATATGTGCTCGCGGTGGCGGTAGACGCGGGCGCGCTCGGTGTTCCAGGAGTCGAAGACCGCGCGGACGGCCCGGGCCAGCTGCTCGGCGGGGTCCTGCGGGAAGTCCTCGCCGGTCTCCTTGCGGATGATCGCCTTGAACTCCTCGGTCAGCACGGCGAGTTCGCCGGTGTCCAGGAGGTGGTCGTCGGCCACCCCGCGGCGCTCCTTGTGCTCGGCGATGGCCCGCTCGAACAGGTCGCCGTCCACGCCCATCACGGTGTGGCCGAACATCTGGATGAGCCTGCGGTAGGAGTCCCAGGCAGACCTCTCCTGCCCGGACGCCTTGGCGAGGCCGGTGACGGAGCGGTCGTTGAGCCCGATGTCGAGGATGGTCTCCATCATGCCCGGCATGGAGAAGCGGGCGCCCGAGCGCACGGACACCAGCAGGGGGTCGTCGGGGGCGCCGAGGCCGCGGCCCATGGCCCGCTCCAGGCCGGCCAGCGCCTGCGCGGCCTCGACGCCCAGCTCGGGCGGCTCCTCGCCGGTGCGCAGGTAGACCTTGCAGGCGTCGGTGGTGACGGTGAAGCCGGGCGGGACGGGCAGTCCGAGCCTGGTCATCTCGGCGAGTCCGGCGCCCTTGCCGCCGAGCAGGGCGGCCATGTCCCGGCCGCCCTCGGCGAACGCGTACACGTACTTCGTCGGCTTGCTCATTCCAGTGGCCTCTCAGGCGTGCGGGACGACTGCCACGGGGCAGCCGACGTGGTGGATGGCGGCATGGGTGACGGGGCCGGTGCGCGGACCCGTGGGGCTTTCAGTGGTACGGCGGCCGACGACGAGCAGCCCCGCTCCGGAGGCGGCCCGCACCAGTACGGACTGGGGACGGCCCTCGGTCACGGTCTCGACGACCTCGACACCGGGGTGCTTCTCCCGCCAGACCTGTAGTACGGCGGAGAGGAAACCCAGCCATTCCCCGGCCCGCTCGGGCGGGTCGACCAGGGCGACGTCGCCGGGGCCCAGCGAGATCGCGGAGGGCTGCTGCCAGGCGTGCACGACCCTCAGGCGCGCGCCCCGCAGCCTGGCCTCCTCGAAGGCGAACTCGATCACCTCGTCGCAGGGGTCACCGAGGTCGATGCCGAGGACGACGTCCCGGTAGCGGGTACGGGTGGACCCGCCCCCGTCGCTGTCCGGCAGGTGCTCGTCGGCGGCCTCCTCGCCGGCCCGGACGAGGACCACCGGCCGCTCGGCCTTCGCCACGACTCCCAGGGCGACCGAGCCGACCAGGAAGCCGGTGAACCCGCTCAGCCCGCGGGAGCCCAGCACCAGCAGGTCGGCGTCCCCGCAGGCCTTCAGCAGGGCCGCGGTGGCGGGGCCCTCCACCTGCGCGTCGGGGGCGAGCCGGACTTCGGGGCAGGCACGGCGGGCGCGGTTCTCCGCCTCGCGGAGGCAGCGGCGCGCGACGTACCGCTGGGTGGCCGTCGCGGGTTCGCCGTCCTCCTGGCGGGGGTGCCAGTTCCAGGCGTGCAGGAGCCGCAGCGGCCGGTCACGGCGGACCGCCTCACGGGCGGCCCACTCCGCGGCTGCCAGGCTCTCGGGGGATCCGTCGACTGCGGCGATGACGGGCGGAAGCATGATGCGCACCTCCAGCGCTCGGTCTGCTCCTCGCCTCCAGCCTCGTCCCGGGCCCCGCCGACAGGTATGGGCCGCCAGGTCTCCGACCGGGACCGTTCGGCCCCTGCGCACACGGGGAGCGCACGGGGAGCGTGGAAGGCCCACGGCACGGAAGGCGGCAGGCCATGCAACGAGAGATCATCGCCGGTGTCGACCGGTCGGCACGCAGCCGTGCCGCCGCCGACTGGGCCACGCACGAGGCGCTGCTGCGGGCGCTGCCCCTGCGAGTGGTGCATGTGGCACCCCCGCCGCCCCTTGATCCCGTGGAGCAGTGGCCGTACCGGCCCCGGACCGTGCCCGAGCGGGCGGTGGCAGAGCTCACCGCACGGCATCCGGCCCTGACGGCCCGGCCGACCAGCCTCACCGGGACGCCGGGGCCGGTGCTGCGCGCGACGGGCGGGCACTCCGAGCTGCTGGTGGTGGGGCTGCGCGGCGAAGGCGGGCACGCCGGGATCACCGTGGGCTCGACCGCGACGGACCTGGCGTCGCGGTCCCTCGGACCGGTGGTCCTGGTGCCCGGCACCTGGCCCGCCGACGGTCCCCCGCGTCCGTCCGCGGGCGTGGCCGTGGGTGTGGACGTGTCCGACTCGTCGGGCGACGCGCTGGACTTCGCCTTCGAGGCGGCCCGGCTGCGCGGCGCACGGCTGCACGCCGTGTACGCCTGGAAGCTGCCCGCGCAGGCCGCCGACTCGCCCTTCCCCGTCCTGGAGGAGAATCGCGCCACCTGGGAGGACCAGGAGGTGCAGCGGCTGTCCGACGCGCTGCGGCCGTGGCGCGCCAAGTACCCGGACGTCGAAGTGCTGGAGGACGTCGTGCTGTTCACCCCGGCGGAGGCTCTCGTGCACGCCTCGGAGGGCGCCGAACTCCTGGTCGTCGGACGACGGTCCGCCTCCGGCACCGCGCTTGCGGAGTTGTTGGAGCACACCCGTTGCCCGGTGGCCGTCGTGCCGTCGTAGTCGGGGAGGGTCGGTCCCCGTCGTGGGGTCGTTCGGCCCATGCCGGGCGGGGCGCCGGCGGCGCACCGTGAGGACCATGAGGACGCGTACACGGATCGCCGTCATCGGGGTCGGCAACGAGTTCCGGCGGGACGACGGCGTGGGCTGGGCCGTGCTCGCCCGGCTGCGCGAGCGTGCCGCACGCAGGCCGCTGCCGCCGGGCACGGTCCTCGCCACCTGCGACGGGGATCCCGGCCGGCTGATCGGCTTGTGGGAGGGCACGGACCTGGCTGTGGTCGTGGACGCGGCCCACGCCCACCCGGGCACCCCCGGCAGGGTGCACCGCCTGGAACTCGACGCCGGCTGCCTCGCGCACCCGCCGACGACCAGCTCGCACGGCCTCGGCCTCGGCGAGGCGGTCGAACTGGCCCGGGCGCTGGGCCGGTTGCCGGAGCGTCTGATCGTGTACGCCGTGGAGGGCGCCGACGGCGCGCTGGGCACCGGCCTGTCCCCCGCCGTCGAGGACGCCGTCGAACCGCTCGTCACCGCCGTCGAGTTCGAGCTCGCCCGCCACCAGGGGACCACGGCGGGGAGGCCGGCATGACCGTGCGGCGCTTCCAGGTGGAGGGCATCGTCCAGGGCGTCGGCTTCCGGCCGTTCGTGTACCGCACCGCGTCCGCGCTCGGCCTGGCCGGCTGGGTGGCCAACGTCAACGGGCACGTGGAGGGCGAGGTCGCCGGGCCGTCCCGCACCATCGACGAGTTCGCCGTCCGGCTGCGCACCGACGCACCGGCCCTCGCCCGCGTGCGGCACGTCCGGCTGACGGCCGGACCGCCCCGGCCGGCGTACGGCGCGGGCTTCCGGGTCCGGCACAGTGTCCCCACCGCCCCTGCCGCCACGTCCCGGGAGATCCCGCCCGACGCGGCGATCTGCGACGCCTGCCTGGCCGAGCTGCACGACCCCGGCGACCGCCGCCACCGCTACCCGTTCATCAACTGCACCGACTGCGGCCCACGCGCCACGATCATCGAGGACCTGCCCTACGACCGTGTCCGCACCACCATGCGCGGCTTCCCGCTCTGCCCGCAGTGCGCGGCCGAGTACGCCGATCCGGCGGACCGCCGCTTCCACGCCGAACCCGTCGCCTGTCCCCGCTGCGGCCCCCGGCTGGCCTGGGAGGAGCTGCGCGGCGAGGAGGCCTTGCGGGCCGCGGTCAAGGCCGTCGAAGGCGGCGGGATCGTCGCGCTGAAGGGAATCGGCGGCTTCCAACTGGTGTGCGACGCCGGTGACCCGGCGGCGGTGGCAGAACTGCGGCGCCGCAAGAACCGGCCGACGAAACCATTCGCCGTGATGGTCCGTGACCTGGACACGGCCGCCCGCCTGGCCCGGATCGGTGCCGCCGAGGAGCGGGCCCTGACCTCCCCGGAACGCCCGGTCGTCCTCCTGGGCCGACCCCGTCGGCACGGCGCCGACCCGCTCGCCCCCGAGGTGCACCCCGGCCTGACCCGGGTGGGCCTGTTCCTGCCCACCACCGGCCTGCACCACCTCCTGCTCGACGAGCTGGCCCGCCCCCTCGTGGTGACCAGCGGCAACCGCGCCGACGAACCCATCGCCGTCGACGACGCCGAGGCCCGGCGCTCGCTGACCGGCGTCGCGGACGGCTTCCTCACCCATGACCGGCCCATCCGGTCGCGCTACGACGACTCGGTGGTGCAGTTCGCCGGACGGACCCGCATCACCGTGCGCCGGGCCCGCGGACTCGCCCCCGCCCCGCTGCCGCTCGCCGTGGACGAACCGGTCGCGGGGGCCGGTGCCCAGCTGAAGCACACGTTCAC
This sequence comes from Streptomyces cylindrosporus, assembly GCF_022698165.1. Taxonomy (GTDB): domain Bacteria; phylum Actinomycetota; class Actinomycetes; order Streptomycetales; family Streptomycetaceae; genus Streptomyces; species Streptomyces cylindrosporus. The sequence goes on along the minus strand of NZ_JALDAY010000018.1, from coordinate 110,143 downwards.
CCTGGCCGCCGACGGCCGGGCCCACCTCGGACCGCACACCGGGGACCTGGCCGACCTCACGACCCACGAGGCGTTCCTGGGGTCGTACGAGCATCTCAAGCACCTCACCGGCATCGAGCCGACGGTCCTCGCCCACGACCTGCACCCCGGCTACCTGTCCACGCAGTGGGCCCAGGAGCAGCCGCTGCGGCGGATCCCGGTGCAGCACCATCACGCGCACGTGGCCGCCTGCGCGGCCGAGCACGGGATGCAGGGGCCGTTCCTGGGGGTGGCGTACGACGGACTGGGCCTGGGCGACGACGGCACCATGTGGGGCGGCGACATCCTCGTCGCCGACCTGCGCGGATACCGCCGCGTCGGCAGGTTCGCGACCGCGCCCCTGCCCGGCGGCGACGCGGCGGTGCGCCGTCCGTACCGCACGGCCCTGGGCCAGCTGTTCGGCGGCGAGACACTGGGCTCCCCGCATCCGTACGCGTGGCTCATCCGCCCGTTCACGGACCGGCTGGATCCGGCCGAGGTCGCCACCGTGCGGGCCATGGTCGCACGCGGCGTCAACTGCCCGCGGGCGTCGAGCGCCGGCCGGCTCTTCGACACGGTCGCGGCACTGCTGGGCCTGTGCGACCGGGCCGGTTACGAGGGTGAGGCGGCGGTGCTGCTGGAAGCGGCGGCCGGCGACGAGCACGCGGCGGCGCTCGCCCACCGGGTGGTGCGGGCGCAGGGGCTGTGGGTGTACGACTCCGCGCCGACGCTGGCGGACCTGCTGACGCGGCGGCTGGACGGCGAACCGGTGGAGCGGCTGGCCGCGGCCTTCCATCTGACGCTCGGGATCGTGACGGCGGAACTGGTGGCGCGGGCCGTGGCCGAGGGGGCGCCGCACACGGTGTGTCTCGGCGGGGGCTGCTTCGTGAACCGGCGGCTGCTCACGGAGGTGAAACGGCGGCTGCACGCGCAGGGGCTGCGGGTGCTGGTCGGCGGGGAGGTCCCGGTCGGGGACGGCGGCATCAGTTACGGGCAGGCGGCGGTCGCGGCGGCGCGGCTGGCCGGGGAGGAGTGAGCGTATGTGCCTCGGTATCCCGGGACGGGTCGTGGAGGTGTACGACGACGCGGGGCTGCGGATGGCGACCGTGGATTTCGGCGGGGTCCGGCGTGAGGTGTGTCTTTCGTGTACGCCCGAGGCTGATGTGGGGTCGTACGTGATCGTGCATGTCGGGTTTGCGATCACGCTTGTTGACGAGGGCGAGGCTCTGCGGACGCTCGATGTGTTGCGGGCGATGGCGGGGGCCGTGGAGGGGGAGTTGGGGGAGCCCCTTCCTTGAGGCGGGGTGGGGAGCCCTTTTGGGGGCTGCGCGTCGTGTGTCGGCTGCGGGTTGTTCGTGGCTTGTCGCGCAGTTCCCCGCGCCCCTTGGGGCGTTGGGGGTCCGGTTGGCTTGGTGGCTGGGCCGGTTGGCCCCTGCCATGTCGCGACGCCCCGTTCGAGGCTGGAAGCGGAGCGAGTGACGAGGAGGAGCGACATGAACTCTGCCCCGGCCGTGCTCGATCGGGACGGGCTCAGTGCCCTGGTGAAGGTGCTTGTCGCGGACGGGCGGACCGTTGTCGGGCCCACCGTGCGTGACGGGGCGATCGTGCTGGCCGAGCTGACCTCGGGCGACGCGCTGCCCTATGGGTGGGGTGTCGAGCTGGAGGCCGGGCGGTATCGGCTGGTGGCCCGGGAGGACGGGGCCGCCTTCGCGCACAGCGCGGGGCCGCAGTCCTGGAAGAACTTCCTGCATCCCTCGCGGGAGCGGCTGTGGAGCGCCGACCGGACGGCGGAGGGCGAGGTGTCGTTCACCGCGCACGAGCCCGTGGCGCCTTCGTACGCCTTTCTCGGTGTCCGGCCCTGCGACCTGCGGGCCATCGCCGTCCAGGACCGGGTGCTGACCGGTGGGCGATACGCGGACGACGGGTACGGGAGGCGGCGCCGGGGTGCGCTGCTGATCGCCGCCGATTGCACCGAGCCGGGCGCGACCTGCTTCTGCGTCTCCATGGGCGGCGGGCCGTCCGCCGATCCCGGCTACGACCTGGCGCTGACCGAGGTGGTGGACGAGGAGGGGCACCGGTTCCTGGTGCGGGCGGGCAGCGAGGAAGGCGCCCGGCTGCTGGAGCAGGTCCCGCACCGGGACGCCGACACGGTCATGGAAAGCACCGCCCGCTCCTCGGTGGACGCCGCCCGGGACCGGATGGGCCGCTCGATGCCCCCGGTCGGCCTGCGGGAGCTGATGGGCGCGAGCCTGGACGCCGAACGCTGGAACGATGTCGCCGAGCGCTGTCTGACCTGCGGCAACTGCACCATGGTCTGTCCGACCTGCTTCTGCACCACCACGGAGGAGGTCACCGACCTGACCGGTGACCACACCGAGCGCTGGCAGCGCTGGGACTCCTGCTTCGACCTGGACTTCTCGTATCTGCACGGCGGCTCGGTGCGCCGTTCGCCGCGCAGTCGCTACCGGCAGTGGCTGACCCACAAACTCTCCACCTGGCACGACCAGTTCGACACCTCCGGATGCGTCGGCTGCGGGCGGTGCATCGCCTGGTGCCCGGCCGGCATCGACATCACCGAGGAAGTGGCCGCGCTGGACGCCGAACGCGGAACGGAGGCGCACTGATGCCCCCCTCGATCGCCCTGCGCATGAACCACGCCCTGCCGCCCGAGCACCGTGAGCGGCTGCTGCGCGTCGGCCGCGAGGCCGAGTTCCGGCAGGGCACCCGTCTCTTCGAGGAGGGCGGGAACGCGAACAGGTTCTGGATCCTGCGCGGCGGCACCGCGGCCCTGGACATGCACGTGCCCGGCCGCCGCCCGCCGGTCGTCGAGACGATCGGCATCGGCGACCTGCTCGGCTGGTCCTGGCTGTACGAGCCGTTCGTCTGGCAGCTCGGCGCAGTGGCCGTGACGCCCCTGCAGGCCTACGAGTTCGACGCGGTGGCCGTCCGGCTGATGTGCCTCGACGACCCCGAGTTCGGGCGGGCCGTGGAGCACTGGGTCGGCCGGGTGCTCGCGCACCGGCTGAACGCGGCCCGCGCCCGGCTGGTGGACCTGTACGGGATCTACGAGACGAAGGACGAGCGATGACGGCCGTACCGGTCCCCCATCGCGTGGTCGCCCGGCGGGCGGAGACCGCGGACACGGTCACGCTGCGCTTCGAGCCGGTCGCCGCGGCGCTCCCCGAGTTCCTGCCGGGGCAGTTCGCGATGGTGCACTCCTTCGGCCGCGGCGAGATCCCGGTCTCCGTGAGTTCCGTGCAGGCCACCGGAGGGCTCGCGCACACGGTCCGATCCGTGGGCGCGGTCTCCGACGGGCTGTGCTCGGCCAGGGTCGGGGACGTCGTCGGCATCCGCGGGCCCTACGGCACCCCGTGGGAGCCGGAGCGGGCGCGCGGCCGGGACGTGGTCGTCGTGGCGGGCGGCATCGGGTTCGCCCCGCTGCGGCCGCTGATCCTCGCCGTGCTGGCCGAGCCGGCCGCGTACCGGCGCGTCAACATCCTGATCGGGGCACGCACCCCGGGCGACCTCATCGCCCGCGCGGAGGTGGCCAGTTGGGCCACCGCGTACACCGGGATCACGGTGGACCAGCCCGAGGTGGACTGGCGCGGGGACGTCGGAGTCGTCACCCAGCTGCTGGGGCGGGCGCACTTCGAACCCGAGGAGACGACGGCCTTCGTGTGCGGTCCGGAGCCGATGATCCGGGCCACCTCGCGGGAGCTCGCGCACCTCGGTGTGCCCCGTGACCAGGTGCAGGTCTCGCTGGAGCGGAACATGCGCTGCGCGACCGGGCACTGCGGGCACTGCCAGCTCGGCCCGCTCCTGGTGTGCCAGGTGGGTCCCGTCGTGGACTGGGAGCGCGCCGAACCCCTGCTCTCAGTAAGGGAGTTGTGAGATGGCCGATGTGAAGACCAGGCCCCGGCTCGCCGTGTTCAAGCTGGCCTCCTGCGACGGCTGCCAGCTCACCCTGCTGGACTGCGAGGACGAACTCCTGGCGCTCGCGGGCGAGGTGGACATCTCGCACTTCCTGGAGGCGTCCAGCGCGGTGGCGCCCGGCCCCTACGACCTCTCGCTGGTCGAGGGCTCGATCACCACGGCCGCGGACGCCGAGCGGATCCAGGCCATCCGCGCGGCCTCGCGACACCTGGTGACCATCGGGGCGTGCGCGACCGCCGGCGGCATCCAGGCCCTCCGGAACTTCGCGGACGTCGACGAGTTCCGGCGCACCGTCTACGCGCACCCCGAGTACATCTCCACGCTCGCCACCTCCACGCCCGTGTCCGCCCATGTGGACGTCGACTTCGAGCTGCGCGGCTGCCCGATCGACCGCCGGCAGCTCATCGAGGTGATCACCGCCTTCCTTGCCGGGCGCAAGCCGGACGTGCCGGACCACAGCGTGTGCTTCGAGTGCAAGCGCCGTGGCACGGTCTGTGTCACGGTCGCGCACGGCACGCCCTGCCTGGGCCCGGTCACGCACGCCGGGTGCGGGGCGCTGTGCCCGGCGTACCACCGCGGGTGCTTCGGCTGCTTCGGCCCGTCCGGGTCGGTGAACCTGCCCGCGCTGATCCCGCTGCTGCGCCGCGACGGCCTCGACGAGGACGCCGTGGGGCGCTTCCTGCACACCTTCAACACCGCCGCTTTCGACGAGGAGTTGGGCAAGTGACGCACCGCGGATCCCGTGTCCTGCACGTCGGCTCGCTGTCCCGGGTCGAGGGCGAGGGCGCGCTGAGCCTGCATGTGCACGACGGCACGGTCACCGACGCGCGGCTGGAGATCTACGAACCGCCGCGGTTCTTCGAGGCGTTCCTGCGCGGCCGCTCGTACACCGAGCCGCCGGACATCACGGCGCGGGTGTGCGGGATCTGTCCGGTGGCGTACCAGATGAGCGCGTGCGCGGCGATCGAGGACGCGTGCGGGGTGAGCGTCGATCCGGTGATCCGGGACCTGCGCCGGCTGCTGTACTGCGGGGAGTGGATCGAGAGCCAGGTCCTGCACATCTATCTGCTGCACGCCCCGGACTTCCTGGGCCGGACCAGCGCGATCGACCTGGCCCGCACCCATCGGGCCGAGGTGGAGCGGGGGTTGAGGCTGAAGAAGGTCGGCAACTCCTTGATGGAGGTGATCGGCGGCCGGGCGGTCCATCCCGTGAACGTGCGGCTCGGCGGCTTCCACCGGGTGCCGACGCGTGCGGAACTGCGCCCGCTGCACGAGGAGTTGAAGCAGGCGCTGGACGACGCGTGGGAGACCGTGCGCTGGGTGGCCGGGTTCGAGTTCCCGGACGCCCGGGTCGAGGCCGATCTGCTGGCGCTGGCCGAGCCGGACACGTACGCCATCGAGGGCGGGACCCCGACGGTGCTGCGCACGGACGGCTCCACCGCCTCCTTCCCGGTGCGGGAGTTCACCGAGCACGTCACCGAGACCCATGTGGAGCACTCCACCGCGCTGCACTCCCGGCTGGACGGCCGACTGCATCTCACCGGCTCCCTGGCCCGGTTCGCGATCGGCGGCGCCAAGCTGTCGCCGGTCGCACTGGAGGCGGCCGTGGCGGCCGGGCTGGGCGATCCGCGCGAGGGCGCGGTGTGCCGCAACCCGTTCCGGTCGATCCTGGTCCGGGCCGTGGAGAGTGTGTACGCCGTCTCCGAGGCGCTGCGGATCATCGACGCGTACGAGCAGCCCGCCCGGCCGTACACCGAGGTGCCCCCGGTCGCGGGCGTCGGCCACGGCGCCACCGAGGCACCGCGCGGGATGCTCTACCACCGCTACGAGCTGGACGCCGACGGCATCGTCACCGATGCCCTGATGGTCCCGCCGACGGCGCAGAACCAGGGCGCGATCGAGGACGACCTGCGCCGGCTGGCCCAGCACGCGATCGGTGAACACGACCCGGACGACGACGAGTTGACGGCCCTGTGCGAGCGGGCGATCCGCAACCACGACCCGTGCATCTCGTGCTCCACCCACTTCCTCGACCTGACGGTCGTCCGTACCTCGGGTCCGACCACGGGAGGCTGCGATGCCTGAATCTCCGTACACCGTGAGCGATGTGATGACGCACACCGTCGTCGCCGTCGGCAGCGAGGCGCCCTTCAAGGAGATCGTCGAACTGCTCGACCAGTGGAAGGTCAGCGCCCTGCCGGTCCTGGCGGGCGAGGGCCGGGTCGTGGGGGTGGTCTCCGAGGCGGATCTGCTGGCCAAGGAGGAGTTCCGGGACACCGACGAGGGTGATCCGGCCGAGCGGAAGAAGGCGGGAGCGGTGACCGCGGGCGAACTGATGAGCGCGCCCGCCGTGACCGTGCACGCCGACGCCTCGCTGGCCGAGGCCGCCCGGATCATGGCCCGCCGGCACGTCAAGCGACTGCCCGTCGTGGACACGGTGGGCCTGCTGCAGGGCGTGGTGAGCCGCAGTGACCTGCTGAAGGTGTTCCTGCGGGACGACGAGGAGATCGCCGGGGAAATCCGGCACAGCGTGCTCGGCCAGCTCCCGGTGACCACTCCCCTGACGGTCAGTGTGGAGGAGGGCGTGGTCACTTTGGGCGGCTCCCTGCCCGACCGGATGCTGGTGCCCGTGGTGGCGCGGGCGATCCGGGCGGTGGAGGGGGTCGTGGACATCCGGCTCGACCTCACGCACCGATGAAGTACCTCGACGAGTACCGCGATCCCGTCCTCGCCCGGCGGCTGCTGGACGAGCTGCGACGGACGGCCACCCGGCCCTGGCGGATCATGGAGGTGTGCGGCGGTCAGACCCACACCCTGGTCCGCCAGGGCATCGACGAACTGCTGCCCGCCCGGATGCGGATGATCCACGGCCCCGGCTGCCCGGTCTGCGTCACCCCGCTGGAGACCCTGGACCGCGCCATGGCCATAGCGGCCCGCCCCGGCGTGATCCTCACCAGCTTCGGCGACATGCTGCGCGTCCCCGGCACGGACACCGACCTGTTGTCGCTGCGGGCCCGCGGCGCGGACGTCCGGGTCGTGTACGCCCCGATGGACGCCGTACGCCTGGCCGCCGCGCACCCCGACCGCGAGGTGGTCTTCCTCGCCGTCGGCTTCGAGACGACCGCGCCGGCCAACGCGATGGCCGTACTGCACGCGGCCCGCCTGGGCCTGGCCAACTTCTCGATGCTGGTCAGCCACGTCCTCGTACCGCCCGCCATGACGGCACTGCTCGACGACCCCGACTGCGAGGTGCAGGCCTTCCTGGCCGCCGGGCACGTGTGCGCGGTGATGGGCTGGACCGAGTACGAGCCGATCGCCGCCCGCTACGAGGTCCCCGTCGTGGTCACCGGCTTCGAGCCGCTGGACCTGCTGGAGGGCATTCTGATGGCGGTGCGGCAGCTGGAGGAGGGTCGGGCCGAGGTGGAGAACCAGTACGTACGGGCCGTGCGCCGCTCCGGCAACACCGCCGCCCAGGACGCCGTCCGCCGGGTCTTCCGGGTCACCGACCGGGCCTGGCGCGGCATCGGGGCGCTGCCGGACAGCGGACTCGAACTGGCCGAGGAGTACGAGCGGTTCGACGCCGCGCGCCGCTTCGACGTCGGCGGCCTGTGTCCCGTCGAGGACCCCGAGTGCATCGCGGGCGCCATCCTCACCGGGGCGAAGCTGCCCACGGACTGCGCCGCGTACGGCACCCGCTGCACCCCCCGCCACCCCCTGGGCGCACCGATGGTGTCGTCCGAGGGCACCTGCGCCGCCTTCCACGCGGCCGGACGCACGCCGACGAGGAGCACGGCATGAACATCCAATGCCCCACCCCCACCCACGAGGACGAGGTCGTGCTGCTCGGCCACGGCGCCGGCGGACGCCTCACCGCGGAGCTGCTCGACCAGTTGGTGCTGCCCGCCGTGGGCGGCGGCACGGGACCGCTGGAGGACGCCGCGCTGCTGCCCGGCCATCCCGGCCTGGTGATGAGCACCGACAGCTTCGTCGTCAGCCCGCTGTTCTTCCCCGGCGGGGACATCGGGGCCCTGGCTGTGCACGGCACCGTCAACGACCTCGCGATGCGCGGGGCCCGGCCGCTCGCGCTGTCGGTGTCCCTGATCGTCGAGGAGGGGCTGCCGCTGGCCGAACTGCGGTCCGTGATGGCCTCGTTGGGCAAGGCGGCCCAGGACGTGGGCGTGCCCGTGATCACCGGCGACACCAAGGTCGTCGGTCGCGGCGCCGCCGACCGGCTGTTCATCAACACCACCGGCGTCGGCCAGCGGCACGAACTGCTGTGCCCGTCGGCCGCGTTGGCGCGCCCGGGGGATGCCGTGCTGCTGTCGGGGCCGATCGGGCTGCACGGCACAACCGTGCTCAGCACCCGGGAAAGGCTCGGGTTCGAGAGCGACATCGCCTCGGACAGTCGGCCACTGCACCGGCTGGTGCACGCCCTGGCGCCGCTCGGCGAGGCGGTGCACGTGCTGCGCGATCCGACCCGGGGCGGTCTGGCCGCCGCGCTCAACGAGATCGCCCGGGACTCGTCCGTCGCCGTGGAGATCGAGGAGAGCGCCGTCCCCGTTCCGGAGGCGGTGGCGTCCGCCTGCGACCTGCTCGGCCTGGATCCGCTGGTCGTCGCCAACGAGGGCTGTCTGGTGGCCTTCGTCGACGCCGGGTCGGCCGAGGAGGCGCTGGACGCCCTGCGCTCGCTGCCCGAGGGGGCGCGGGCGGTGCGGATCGGCGAGGTACTGGAGCGGGACCCGCGGGGGCGGGTCACCCTGCGGACGCTGGTGGGCGCGCGGCGGATCGTCGACATGCCGCTGGGTGAGCAACTCCCCCGTATCTGCTGACGCTCAGCCGGTCCTGCGGCCCCACTGCGGACCGATCAGGGCCCACTCCGTGTCCCACTGCTCCAGCCGCCGCCGTTCCAGGCGCGTGTACGCCCAGCAGCCGACGAGGATCACCGACGCACCCGCGCTCACCGCGGCCGCCGTACCGAGCACCGAACCCTCCAGCTCGGCCTCGTCGGCCGACGCGGGCTCGGGCACCAGACGGCCCTTCGCGTCCAGCCACACCCGGGTGGTGCTGCCGGCCTTGCTCGTGGCGTCGACCCGGGTGAGGCCCGTCCGCGTCGTACCGTCCGCCGCGGTCCAGCGCACGGTGGCCCACGCGTGGTCGCCGTCCGTGCCGTCGGACCCGGAGGTCGCCCGGTCCGCGTCCTCGGTGAGCACGGCCGGGACGGCGTACCGCACCGCCCGCAGGCCGTCGAGGTTGCGCTCGATCGCGACGGCGGTCAGCACGCCCACGACGACGGCCGCCGCCACCGCGAGGATCCCGGTCGCCGCGAGCAGCCAGGCCTCGACGAGGTAGCTGCGGCGCCGCAGCGGATTGCGCCGGATCCGCCACCAGCTCACCCGGCCCCGCCTTCCGCCCCTGGTCCACCGCATCGTCACCACCGTGCCCGGGCGTCGGCGTGGACGAGCACCTGCGTGGGCGGACGCCGGGGGACGTACCAGGTCCGTGGCTGCGGCACATGACCGAGCCGCAGGACCAGCTGGGGGTGGCGGCCGGCGGTCAGGCCCGTGCGCAACCGGGCGCGCGGCTCGGGCAGTTCGAGGGGCTGTGTGTGGAAGGCGGCCATGACGCCGTGGGCCGCGGCGTACAGCAGCATGCGCTGCAGCGCCTGTCCGGCCCGCAGCCAGTCCGTACGCCGGTCGTAGGGGGTCGACAGTACGGCGACGGTGCCGGTCCCGCCGCCCCGGCTGCGGGACGGAACCACATAGCGGCGGGCGAGGCCGAGGTAGTCGCGGCCGGCCAGCGCGGTGGTGTCCGGGTGAAAGCGGCACGCCTCGACGGGCACGCCGTACGGGCCGACGCGGCGCGCCAGTTCGACGGTGTGCCCGAAGTCCGCGCGGTGCGCCTCCTCCGCGGTGCGCACCAGGTCGGCGAGCAGCTCCAGCTGATCCGGATCGTCGACGACCTGGAAGGTGGCCCCCTCGACCCGGGCCTGCTCGTGCAGCTCGTCGAGGAGCGACTGTGCGACCGGCTCGGCGCCGAACCGGCCCCGGTGGGTGTGCCGGTGGACCATGGCGTCGGCCAGCAGGGTCTCCTCGGGGGTGCACGGCGTATGTGCCGCGAAGCCGACACGGGCCAGGTGGCCGGAGTCGCCCGGTTGCGGCAGCAGGTCGACCACGGGCCGGAAGCCCAGGTGCCGTACGGCGAGGCGGGCGTTGAACAGGGCCGCCCCGCAGGCGATCACGGCCTCCCTGCCGTCGGGGTCGGTCAGCAGCATCCGCCGCGCACCGTCCAGGTGCACCTCGAAGCCGTGGTCGTGGCCCTCCTCGACGAACAGCCAGGGCTGGGTGTTGTGCGCGGAGGGCGCGAGGGAGGCGGCGCGGGCCAGGTGGAGTGCGGCGCGGCCGGGCTTTTCGTGGGTGACCGACATGATGCGTCCCGCCTTTCACGAAGCGTGCACCTTCAGCCTCCGCGCCCTCCGGCCCCCGGGACATGGGCCGTCCGTCCCGCCTGCCCGGCCTCAGCGGCCCTCCTTCGGCCCCGGCCGCCGAGGGTGTCGGCATCGGACGCCCAGCGCGCCGAACGGCCCTGCGCGGTACGGCCGTTCGGCCCTGGCGCGCATGCCGTGCGGCACTTCAGGGGACCGGTGGCGCGCGGTTGGCTGGAAGTGTCGGAGGAGGTTGCCATGTCCAGCCGGCCACTGTCCGTCGTACGCGCCCGCCGTCACCGTCGAGCCCTGCTCGCCACGGCGCTGGCGCTTCCCGCACTCACCCTCACCGCGTGCGGCTCGGACACCGCACCCTCCACCGCCACGCCTTCGGCGCCCGCGACCGGCGGGTCGGGCGGCACCACCGCCAAGCGGATCCAGACGGCGGTCTACTTCCTGCACGGTGAGCAGGTCTCCCCCGCTCCACGCACCGTGAGCGCGCCCGCCACCGCCACCGCCGCGGTCCGGGCCCTCCTCGCCGGTCCCAGCGGCTACGAGGGCCGCCATGGCCGGACCACGGCCGTACCCTCCGGGACACGGCTGCAGTCGCGCCCGCACAAGGACGCCTTCGAACTCGACGGCAAGCCGGTGCAGGCCTTCGGAGGCGAGGGCGTGGTGCTCAACGGACCCGTCGGCCGGGCCGACTTCGAGGATCTGTCCCCGGCCGTCCTGGTCGAGTCCCCGCTGATCGGCCGGACCGTGCGCACGCCGGTACGGGTCTGGGGCAGCGCCAACACCTTCGAGGCGGTGTTCCGGCTGAAGGTCACCGACTCCACGGGGCGCACCGCCGCCGACGTCCGGGTCAGGGCGACGTCGGGCACCGGCACCCGGGGCACCTTCGACGTGACGTTCCCCTACAAGGCCGCCCGTACGGGGCCGGGCCTGCTCACGGCGTACTTCCTGTCGCCGAAGGACGGCCGGCCCGTGACCGTCGACACCGTGCCGCTGACCGTGAACCGCTGACACCGGTCCTCGGCACGACAAGCCCCGGCGCGTACGACGCGCCGGGGTCGTCCATCGCGGACACGCAGGACCCGTACGGCCCGCTCGGCCTCGCTCGCTACACCTTGGCGGTGGGCGGGTGGTGGCCGCGGCCCAGGCGCCGGGCCAGCAGGACCAGCGCCACGACGGCCGGGACCACCAGCGGGACGAGCGGCAGGCCCACGATCGAGGCGGTCAGCCCGAGGCAGAGGACCACCAGGATCGCGGCGATCGTGTAGAGCACCGCCTCGGCGGTGATCGTGGGGATCTGACGGATGTTCATGACGCGCCTCCCTCCGGGAGGTTGTGCGGTGCGGTCAGTTCTTCTCCTGTTCGTCGAGCAGTTGGCCGGCGACCCGTGCCGCCCACGCCTCGATCCCGGGGAAGTCGCGGAAGTCGCCGCCCTTGCCGTTGCGGACGATCATCCGGGCGATGCGTCCCTTGGCGCCCTCCTGCAGACAGCCGCCGAAGGTGACGTGTCCGCGGGCGTCGAGCCGGATCATGGCGCGGCGCACACCCGACACGGGCGGGATGTCCTTCTCGGACGCCGAGGCGTCGAGCGGGCCGCTGCTGAAGAACCACAGCGGGCGCTCGGCCAGCGCGCGGCGGTTGCGGCGCACGAACCGGCGGGCGTCCCGGTGCCAGCGGCCGGCGTACAGACCACCGCCGACGACGACGGCGTCGTACCGCGTCACATCGGTGACGGACCCGGCGGGCAGTGCCTCGGCGGTGAGTCCCTCCTTGCCGAGGACCGCGGCCACGGCCTCGGCGATCTGCGCGGTGGATCCGTTCGTCGTCCCGTAGGCGACCAGCACATTGCCGGGCATGACGGTCCGCCTCCTCTCATATCCTGCGCAGCCAGTCGTCGGCCACGCCGTGCACGGTCTGTTCGTCGGGCCGGATCCTCGCGTCGTCCAGCCGGAAGGTGAGCTTGTCGACGACGGCGACGACACCGTCGATCTGCCGGGTCATGGAGAGGGCGATCTCCTTCTCGCTCTTGCGTTCCATGTGGCCGGTGAGGGTGACCACGCCCTCGGTCACGGAGACGTCGATGCTGCGCGGCGCCAGCCACAGGGCGTGCACCAGCACCTCCTCGACGACCTCGGTGCGGATGTCGGCGTCGGGCCGCAGGAAGACCGTCAGCAGGTCACGGCGGGTGACGATGCCGACGAGCCGGTCCGCCTCGTCGAGGACCGGCAGCCGCTCCACGTGGTGCTGGGCCATGGTCCGGGCGGCCTCGACGATCGTGTCGTCGGCGTGCACCGTGACGGGCGGTTCGGTCATCAGCTGGCCCGCCGTGCGTGCCCTGGCCTTGGCAGCCTGCTTCCTGGCGCCGGAGGTCAGGCGGGCCGGCCGGAAGCGCTTCCTCGGCTCGTAGGGATCAGGAGTGTCCGCCTGGCGGATCATCAGATCGGTCTCGGAGATGACTCCGATGACCTTGTCGTCCTCGTCGACCACCGGCAGTCCGCTGATGCGGTTCTCGCCGAGCCGGCGCGCCACCTCCTTGAACGGGGTGCCGTATTCGGCGCGGACGACCTCCGTGGCCATCACGGAGCCGACCTTGTTGTGCTTCATGTCTCTTCCTCCTCAGCGGAGCCGGCGCAGATACGGGTCCTGGGGCCTGCGGGGAAGCAGGCGCACACGCGCATCGAGCACACTGACTCCGCCCGGTGTCGCGAGAACGGGGTTGAAGTCGGCCTCGGCCAGCTGCGGCAGGTCGCTCGCCATCCGGGACAGCCGCAGCAGCAGTTGTTCGAGGCCTTCGAGGTCGACGGGGCGCGCGCCGTCCGCACCGAACAGGAGCGGGGCGCAGCGCGGCGCCGTGATCAGGTCGTGCACGTCGTGGTCGGTGAGCGGGGCGAGCCGGGCGGCGTGGTCGGCGAGGATCTCGGTGGCGGTGCCGCCGAGGCCGAACAGCACGAGCGGTCCGAAGACCTGGTCCTGGACGACGCCGGCGAACAGTTCGGTGCCGCGGTCGGCGAGCGGCTGGAGCACCACGCCGGTCAGCAGCCCGGCGAACCGGGTCTCCAGGTCCCGGAAGGCGGCCCGGACCTGGGAGTCGCCGCGCAGGTCGAGATGGACGGCGTGCTCGGCGCTCTTGTGCAGCAGACCCGGCCAGTAGCCCTTCATGACCACCCGGCCGTCGGCGCCGCGCAGCCGGTCGGCGGCGAGGACGGCGTCGTCCTCGGTCTCGGCCCAGGCCCAGGACAGCTGCGGGATGCCGTAGCAGTCGAGGAGTTCGGCGCAGCTCCGCGGGTCGAGCCAGCCACCGTCCAGGTTCCTGTCCAGGTACCTCTCGACGACGGCGTGGGCGCGCTCCGTCTCGACGCCTTCGAGCGCGGGCACGGTCCCGGCGGGCCGGGCCAGCCAGGCGGAGCGCTCGACCGCGTGGGCCAGTGCCCGCGCCGCGGCCTGGGGTTCGGAGTACGACGGCACGGTGCCGCCGTCGGCCGGGAGCAGTTCGACGGGCAGCGCCTGTTCGAGGCGGATCACGGCGACGGGCTTGACCCGCCGCGCGGGGGCCCGGGTCAGCGCGCGGACCAGGTCGTCGCCGGTGGCCGCGGCGACGGCCGTGGGGACGAGGGCCACCAGCACCGCGTCGACGCCGCTGTGCCGCATGAGGCGGTCCACGCAGTTCGCGAGCTCCTCCTCGGTGACCGCGGCGGTCGCGTCGACGGGGTTGCCGACGGCGGCGCCCTCGGGCAGTACGGCGAGCAGGTCGTCGACCAGCTGCGGGGTGGGCGCCGGCAGCCGCAGCCCGGCCTCGGCGCAGGCGTCCGCCGCGAGCACGCCCGCTCCGCCCGCGTTGGTGACGATCGCGACGCGCGCCTCGGCGGGCAGCGGCTGGGAGTGCAACAGGGCGGCGGCTTCCAGGAGTTCGCCGACCGAACGGGTGGCGGTGATGCCCGCCTGGGTGAACAGGGCGCCGCGGGTCATGGTGCGGGTGGCGGCGGCCGCGGTGTGCGAGGCGGCGGCGCGCCGGCCCGCGTCGGTGCGGCCCGCGTCGACGGTGAGCACCGGGATGCGGCGGGTGACGCGGCGTGCGGTGCGGGAGAAGGCCCGCGGGTTGCCGAAGGACTCCAGGTGCAGCAGGGCGAGGTCGGTGCGGCTGTCGCTCTCCCACCACTGGAGCATGTCGTTGCCGCTGACGTCGTACTTGTCGCCGAGCGAGGCGAAGGTGGAGACGCCGATGCCGAGCCGGGACAGCCCGTCGAGCAGAGCGATCCCGACGCCGCCGGACTGCACGGCCACCCCCGCCGTTCCGGGGCGCGGGTGGCCGGCGGCGAAGGTGGCGTCGAGCCGCAGCGCCGGGTCCGTGTTGGAGATGCCGAGGCAGTTGGGGCCGACGAGGCGCATGCCGTACGTGCGGCAGGTCGCCAGCAGTGACCGGACCTGGTCGGGGTCGAGGCCCGCGGTGACGACGAGGAGGGCGCGCACGCCCGCCTTGCCGCACTCCTCGGCGGTCTCGGGGACCGTGGCGGCGGGTACCGCGAGCACCGCGAGGTCGGGTGTCATGGGCAGCGCCGTGACGGACGGGTGGCACGGCACGCCGAGGATGGCGGTGGCCGCGGGGTTCACCGCGAACAGGCGCCGGGTGAAGCCGCCGGCGTGCAGCTGGTGCAGGATCGCCCGGCCGACCGAGCCCGCCCTGCGTCCGGCGCCGACGACGGCGACGGCGTTCGGCCGCAGCAGCGGTTCGAGGCTGGCCACGTCGGCGGCCCGGCCGCGTTCCTCCACCGCGGAGAGGTAGGTGTCGTCCTCGTCCAGCACGATGGTGCAGCGCACCTCGGGCCCCTCGAAGCGCCGGGTGGTACGCAGACCGAGGTCGGCGAAGAGCCGGAGCACCTCGCGGTTCTCGCTGAGCGCGTCGGCGACGAAGGCCGTGACGCCCTCCGCGCGCGCGGCGGAGACGAGGTGCTCGACGAGGAGGGTGCCGACGCCCCGGTGGTGCAGTCCGTCGGCGACCGCGATGGAGATCTCCGCCTCGGTGCCGGCGCCGCTGGTGTCGTACTCGGCGAGGCCGATCACCTGTCCCTGCCGCTCGGCCAGCAGCGCCCGGTATCCCGGGTGCGGTGCCGCGCAGGCGCGGTCGGCGGCCATCTCGGCGGAGCGCCGGCTCGCGCCGAAGAACCTCAGCCGCAGGTTCTCCGGGGACATCTCCTCGTACAGTCCCCGCAGTTGCTCGTGGTCGTGCCGCGCCACGGGACGGATGCACACGGTGGTGCCGTCCGCGAGCAGGGCGTGGACCGGGGGCCCACCGTGCTTGTCGTCCGTCATCGCGGATCTCCTCCAGAAGTCTCTACGCTTCGAGCGTCCAGCGGATCGGGGCGAGGTCCCATGGGCTGACCGGGGGTGCCATGGGGGCCGGACGGCCCTCGGTGCGCGAGGGCCCGCAGCCCGCGCACGGCCAGTTCGGCGAGCAGCACCGTGGACGCGGTGGCCAGACACACCGCCCACTGGCCGGGGTAGAGCGCGACAGTCCCGAAGACGCTGCGCGCCCAGGGCAGGTGCACGGCGGCGACCTGCACGGCCAGCATCCCGGCGAGGCACAGCCACAGGGTCCGGTTGCGCAGCTGGTGACGGCCGAGCAGCGGGCCGTCGTCCGAGCGGGCGACCAGGGAGTTGAACAGCTGGTACAGCACGAACGCGGTGAACGCCATTGTCAGCGCGGTGTCCGTGCCGACGCGCGGCCGGGCCAGGGCCAGCAGGGTGACGGTGCCGGCGGCCATGACCGCGCCGGCCCGGCCGATGCCGTACAGCCGGCGGGCGTCCAGGATGCGCTCGTCCGGGTCGCGCGGCGGGTGCCGCATGAGGTCGTCGCGGGGCGGGTCGACGGCCAGGGCCATCGCGGGCGGACCGTCCATGATGATGTTGATCCACAGCAGCTGGGCCGCCGTCAGCGGTGCGGGCAGACCGGCCAGCGAGGCGCCCAGCAGGGTGAGGATGGCGCCGATGTTGGTCGCCAGCTGGAAGCGGACGAACTTGACGATGTTCGCGTAGATGGCGCGGCCCTCGCGGACCGCGCGCACGATCGTGGAGAAGTCGTCGTCGGTGAGGACCATGTCGGCGGCTTCCTTGGCCACGTCCGTGCCGGTGCGGCCCATGGCCACGCCGATGTGGGCGGCCCGCAGCGCCGCCGCGTCGTTCACGCCGTCGCCGGTCATGGCGACGATGTGGCCGCGGCCGGACAGCGCCCGCACGACGGCGACCTTGTGCTCGGGCGCGACACGGGCGAGGACGCCGATGCCGTCGACGCGCGCGGCCAGTTCGTCCTCGGACATCCGGTCCAGGTCGCCCCCGGTCACCACCTCGCCGTCGATGCCCAGTTCGCGTGCGACGGCCGCCGCGGTGCCGGCATGGTCCCCGGTGATCATCTTGACGGCCACTCCGGCGCTGCGGCACACCGCCATGGCGTCGCGTGCCTGCGGGCGCGGCGGATCGGCTATGCCGGCGATCGACACCAGGGTCAGGCCGGTGAGAGCGGAGGCGTCCACCCGGCCGTCCGTGCGGGCCGTCGCGGCGCCCAGGACCCGCAGGCCACGGGCGCCGAGCATCCCGACGACGGCCATGACCTCGTTCCTGCGCCGGTCGTCGAGGGGGCGTGCGCCCTCGACGGTGAGCGCGTCGGCGCACCGCTCCAGCAGGACGTCCACCGCGCCCTTGACGTGGACGCGGGTGCGGCCGTCGGGGTCGGTGTGGAAGGTGGCCATGTACTTGGTGGCGGCGTCGAAGGGCAGTTCGCCGCGCCGGGGCCGCTCGGCCCGCAGCCGGTCGGCGTCGACGCCCGCCTTCGCGGCCAGTACCACCAGCGCGGCCTCCGTGGGGTCGCCGATGAAGCCCTCGCCGGTCAGCCGGGCGTCGTTGCACAGGGCGAAGGGCGTCACCGCGCTCCGCAGCCCGTCGCGGTCGGCGGCGGTGCCGGTGCCGATGTCTCCGGCCGTCCCATAGCCCTCGCCGGTGACGTCATGGAGCCGGCCGGCACTCCACAGAGCCCGTACGGTCATCTCGTTGAGGGTCAGCGTGCCGGTCTTGTCGCTGCACACGACCGTCGCCGCGCCCAGGGACTCCACGGAGGCCAGGCGTTTGACGATCGCCCCGCGCCGGGCCATGCGGTTCACCCCGAGGGCCAGGGTCAGCGCCATCACGGCGGGCAGGCCTTCGGGGATGGCTGCGACGGCCAGGGCCACCGCGCGCAGCGCGATGGCGGACAGCGACTCGCCGCGTGCCAGCGCGACGAGGGCGTACGCCACGACGGCGACGCCGCTCACCACCGCCAACCGCCGCCCCAGGCTGTCGAGTTGGATCTGCAGCGGGCTGGGCGGTTCGGCGCCGGTGCGCAAGGCCTCGGCGATCGCGCCGAGTTCGGTGTGCATGCCGGTGGCCGTGACGATCATCTCGGCGCGGCCGCGGGTCAGCGCGGTGTTCATGAAGAGCATGCCGGTGCGCTCGGCGAGCGGCACGGGAGCGGTGCCGGCCGGTTCCAGGGCTGCCGCGGACTTGGCGACGGGCTGCGACTCGCCGGTCAGAGCGGCCTCGGCGACCTCGACCGACTCCGCCACGAGCAGCCGCCCGTCGGCGGGCACGCGGTCGCCCGCCTCCAGCAGGACCACGTCCCCCGGGACCAGCGTGTCCGCCTCGACGACCTGTTCGGTGCCGTCGCGGCGGACCCTGGCGGTCGGTACGAGCATCCGGCGCAGCGCCTCCAGGCTGCGTTCGGCGCGCCGCTCCTGGAGGTAGCCGAGGACCGCGTTGATCTGCAGGACGACGGTGATCACCACGGCGTCCCTGACGTCTCCGATGGCTCCGGCGACGACGGCGGCGATCAGCAGGATGCCGATCAGCCAGTTGCGGAACTGGTCGAGGAACTTCAGCCACTCGGGCCGTCGGGCGGGCTCGGCCAGCCGGTTCGGGCCGTGGGCGGCCGTGCGCTCGGCGACCTGCCGGGCGCTCGGTCCGCGACCCGGATCGACGCCGAGGCGGTCGGCCGCCCGCGCGGGTGTCAGCCCGTCGAACTCCAGGCGTTCCGACGCCGTCGCCGGTCCGGCCGCTGTCGTCGACGGTCCGTCCACGGTCAGGCCTTCCCGGCCGGGACCACGGCGACGGGGCAGTGGGCGCGGCTCATCAGCGTGCGCCCGGCCCAGCCCGGCAGCAGTTCCGCGGCCCGGTGGTGGGCCGCGATCACGACCAGCTGGGCACCGTCGCTGGCTTCGACGAGCGCTCGTCCGGTACGGCGCCGCAGACGCCGGTCGTGGACGGTGACGCCGGGGTACTTCTTCCGCAACCCCGCCAGTGCCCCGCGGGCACGCGCGTGCAGCACCACCAGGTCCACGTTGCGCACCGCCGCCTCCGCGAAGGCGAACTCGGCGGCGTCCTCCGAAGCGGCGTCCGCCAGTACGACGCAGCCGTGCCGCTGTGCCCGCCCCCGCACCACGAGCAGCGGGCAGCGGCCATGGCCGGTCAGCCGGCCCGCGATCCCGGTCGCCCGCCGGCCGGCCACCACGGCGAGTGACGCGGTGCGTGACTCGGACTCCAGCACGCGGCCGGGATCGCCCATCAGCACGTCACCGGTGACGGTCACCTCCGGGGCGACCTTCCGGGCCCACCGCTCGGCCTCGTCCAGCGGGCGGCCGACGAGGTCGCGTCGTCCGGCGCCGTCCGGGTCCCACGGCGGCACCCCGGCCGGCACGCGCGCCGACGACCACGCGAGGGCGTGCGCCAGGCGCAGCCCCGTTCCTCGTCGCTCGGCCTCCAGTGCCGCGGTCTGCACCGCGGCCAGGCTCGCCCACGATCCGTCGACTCCCACCACAACCGGCCCGTTCACGGCGGTCCTCCTGTCTCCGGCCTGCTCCTGGCGGGCCCCTCCTCACGAGGGGGGCCAGGGCGGCATCGCGCGGCGGGACCGTGCCCGCCCTCATCGGCGGGGACGGCCCCGCCTCCCCTGACGGCACCCAGCGTCCGCCCCGCGAACATGCCTGCGCAGTGGGCCGTACGGGCCCAACGCGGCACCGTCCGGCCCTCCCTCGCCGCTCGTGGGGCGGCGAGCCTGGAGGTGGGAGGCACCTTGCGCGGCATGCGTCGCGCCGACACCGGAGGTGTGCCATGACCGGACCCGTCGTCGTCGGTCTCGACGGCTCAGCCGCGAGCGTGACGGCCGCATGGTGGGCGGCGCGCGAGGCCATGGCCCGGCACGTGCCCGTCCTGCTGCTGCACTCCTGGACGACCCAGCCGCTCGACGTGCCGATGGCCAAGGAAGCCCTCGGCAAGCAGCGCCACGGAGGACAGGTGCTCCAGCGGACGGAGGCCGAACTGCTGCACCGCTACAAGGGCCTCTCCGTCATCACGGAGCTCGTCTCGGTCCCCGCCGCACAGTCCCTGCTGGACGCGAGCGACAACGCCGCGCTCCTGGTGCTGGGCTCCCGCGGCCACGGTTCGGTGGCCGGCTTCCTGCTCGGTTCGATCAGTCTGCACGTCCTCGGCCTGGCCCGGTGCCCGGCCGTCACCGTCCGGGCGGACGATCCCGCGGTGGAGGCCGGCTGGGGTCGCCCGGCCGCGGCCGACCTCCAGGAGATCGTCGTCGGCGTCCGGGAGGCCGGACCGGCCACCGACCCGCTGCTGGAGTTCGCGTTCACCGCCGCCGAGCTGCGCCGGGCCCGGGTGCGCGCGGTCCGGGCGCTGCCACTGAGCTCGCTCGTGACGCATCCGCCCATCCACCGTTCCGACGAGGGGTACGAGACGGACGAGCACGGCAGGCTCGAGGCCGCCCTCGCGCCGTGGCGGCAGAAGTTCCCCGCCGTCGACGTCGTGGACCATGTGGCCCGGGGTCCCGCGGCGCAGGTACTGCTCGCCGCTTCCAGCCACAGCATGCTCACCGTCGTCGGCCGTAGGCGGCACCCGTCGCCGCTGAGCTGGAGGCTCGGTCCCGTCACGCACGCGGCGCTGCACCACGCCCCGTGCCCCGTCGCCGTCGTTCCCCACGACTGAGCCCTACCGGCCACCCGAGCGAGGCACGTCATGGATCATGTCACCGCGGCAGGGCAGTTGCGCAGGCTGTGCAGGGCGCTGTTCGTGCCGCCGACGCCCGAATCCGTGCTGCTGTCCGTGACCACCGCCGCGCTCGTCGCGGGCGGCGCCTGCCGGCTCGCCGGCGCCCCGGACCTGGCCGACCTGTGCTGGGGTCTGGGCACGGTCGCCACCGTGGTCCCGGCGGTCGGCTGGGTGCTCGACGCCCTCCGGCGCGGCCGGGCGGGCGTCGACGTGATCGCCGTCCTGGCGCTCGGCGGCACGCTGGCCGTGCGCGAGTACCTGGCCGGCGCCCTCATCGCGCTGATGCTCGCCACTGGCCGCACCCTCGAGGCGGCGGCGCAGCGGCGCGCCTCCCGCGATCTGCGAGCCCTGCTGGAGCGCGCGCCCCGCACCGCCCGGCTGCTCACCGACGCGCGGGTGACCACGGTCCCCGCGTCCGAGGTCGCCGCCGGCGACCTGCTCGTCGTGGGGCCCGGCGAGGTCGTGCCCGTCGACGGCCGGGTGGCCCGGACACCGGCGGTGCTGGACGAGTCCGCGCTCACGGGCGAGCCGCTCGCCGTGCGCCGCGCGCGGGGCGAGTCGGTGCGCAGCGGAGTGGTCAACGCGGGCGACGCCTTCGAGCTGCGCGCCACCGCGACCGAGCAGGACAGCACGTACGCGGGGATCGTACGGCTGGCCCGGCAGGCGGGCGCCGAGTCGGCGCCCGTGGTGCGGCTGGCCGACCGGTACGCGGCCTGGTTCCTGCCGCTGTCCCTGGCGGTCGCCGCTCTGGCCTGGCTCGCGAGCGGTTCCGCGGTACGTGCGGTGGCGGTCCTGGTGGTGGCCACTCCGTGTCCGCTGCTGCTGGCGGCACCGGTGGCCGTCGTCTCGGGTCTGTCCCGGGCCTCCCGGCTCGGCGCGGTGATCCGCGACGGAGGGGCGCTGGAGAATCTGGGCCGGGCGCGGACGCTGCTGCTGGACAAGACGGGCACGCTCACCGGCGGGCGTCCCCGGGTCCTCGACGTCATCGCCGCACCGCGCTGGCAGCCGACGCAGGTGCTGCGGCTGGCGGCATCGCTCGACCAGTACTCCCCGCACGTCCTGGCCCGCGCCGTGGTCGACGCGGCCCACGAGCGGGGGCTTCGCCTGTCCGTGCCCTCGGACGTGTCGGAGGAGCCCGGCCGGGGTGCGGCCGGCACGGTCGCCGGGCGTCGTATGACGATCGGCCGCCTCCCGGAAGACGTACGACTCCCGGACTGGGCGCGGTCGGTGGACAACCGGGCGCTCCTCGACGGAGCGGCGGTGGCCTGGCTCGGCGTGGACGGCAGCCCCGTCGGTGCCGTGCTCCTGTGGGATCCCCCGCGCCCGGACGCGCCACGCACCCTGCGCCGCCTGCGCGGCGCGGGTATCGAGCGGCTCGTGATGCTCACCGGCGACCGTGCCGAACCCGCGCGCGAGGTGGGCGCCGTCCTCGGCCTCGACGACGTGCGGGCCGGTCTCACCCCCGCCGACAAGGTCGCCGCGGTGCGCGCCGAGCGCGAGCGCGCGGTCACCGTGATGGTGGGCGACGGCGTCAACGACGCTCCCGCGCTCGCGGCCGCGGACATCGGCGTGGCCATGGGCGCCCGGGGGTCCACGGCCTCCTCGGAGGCCGCCGACATCGTGCTGACCACCGACCGCGTGGACCGGCTTGCCGACGCGGTCGCCATCGCCGTACGGGCCCGGCGCATCGCCGTGCAGAGCGCGCTCGGCGGCATGGTGCTGTCGCTGGCCGCGATGGTCGCGGCCGCCTTCGGTCTGCTGCCGCCGGCCGCCGGCGCGCTGCTGCAGGAGGGGATCGACGTCGCGGTGATCCTCAACGCGCTGCGGGTGCTGCACGACGACGGGCAGGGCCGGCCCGCGCTGCCGCCCTCGACGGAGGCTCTCCTCCGCCGCTTCGCCGCCGAACACGGTGACCTCCAGGACGTCCTGGACGCCGTACGCGACGCCGCCGACCGACTGGCCGACGGTGTGGGGCCGCAGTCGCTGGCCGCGGTGCGCGAGGTGCACCGGCTGCTCACCGAGCGCCTGCTGCCGCACGAGTACGCGGAGGAGCACCAGTTGTATCCCGCGCTCGCCCCGACGCTCGGCGGTCCCGAGGCAACGGTCACCATGAGCCGCGCGCACGCGGAGATCGAGCGGCTCGCCCGGCGCGTCGCCACCCACCTGGCCCTCGCGGACCGTGACGGGGCCCTGGCCCAGGACCAGCTCGACGACCTGCGGGCCTGTCTCTACGGCCTGCACACCGTGCTGCGGCTGCACTTCACGCAGGAGGAGGAGAGCTACTTCTCCCTCGTGCCCTGAGCGGACCGCGCCGACAAGGAGACGCCATGACCGATCCTCCGGGAAGCCCGGACACCGTACGGCCGGTTCTCGACTGCGCCCGTCTCGCCCGGCGGTTCGGCGAGCGCGTCGCCGTCGACGACGTGAGTCTGCGCATCGCGCCGGGCGAGACCTACGGTCTGCTCGGCCCCAACGGCGCGGGCAAGACGACGACGATCCGGATGGTCTGCGGGCTGCTGCGCCCCGACGCCGGAACCGTCCGCGTGGCGGACCGTCCGGTGAGCACCGCGGCCGGGCCCGCCAAGCAGCTGATCGGCTTCGTCCCGCAGGACGTGGCGCTCTACCCGGACCTCAGTGTCCGGGAGAACCTCCGCTTCTTCGGACGGCTCTACCGGCTCCCGCGCCGACGGCTCGACCGCCGCGTGGACGAGGTACTGGACCTCATCGACCTGACCGCGCGGGCCGGTGACCGCGTCGACTCGCTGTCCGGCGGTATGCGCCGGCGCCTCAACATCGGTGCGGGACTGGTGCATTCGCCGACCCTGCTGGTGCTGGACGAGCCGACGGTGGGCGTCGATCCGCAGAGCCGGCACGCGATCCTGGAGAGCGTCAACCGGTTCGGTGAAGAGGGCATGGCCGTCCTCTACACCACGCACTACATGGAGGAGGCCGAGCGGCTGTGCGACCGGGTCGGCATCATCGACCGCGGCCGGCTGGTCGCCGAGGGCAGCCCGCGCGAGCTGGTGCGGCTGGTGGCCGAGCGCGACCGTATCCGGCTCACGGCGGCCGGTGGACTGTCCGGCTACGCGGAGGCCTGCCGCCGCCTGCCACGCGTGGAGGGCCTGGCCCGCGGCGGCGACCACGGCGACGTGGTCGAGCTGGTCGTCAAGGACGCGCGGAGCCTGCTGCCGGACCTGCTCGACCTCGCGCACGAGCAGGGCGTCGACATCCGCAGTGTGGAGATCGACGAGCCCGACCTGGAGGCGGTGTTCCTCCATCTGACGGGCACCGCCCTGAGGGAGTGAGCCGCCGTGGGTGCCGTACTCGCCATCGCCGCCAAGGACCTGAGGCAGCGGATGCGGGACCGGTCGGCCTGGGTGATCGTGTTCCTGGCGCCCGTGCTGATCTCCGCGCTGATGGCCCTCGCCTTCAACAACAACGACGAGTTCCGCGCGGACATCGCGGTCGTGGACCTGGACCGGGGCCCGGCCGCGGCAGGCCTCACCCAGGTTCTGAAGAGCCCCGAACTCAGGGGCACGGTCCATGTGCGGTCGTACGGCACCGAAGCCGCCGCCCGGCGGGCGGTCGACGCGGCCGACGTGCACGCCGCCGTCGTCGTGCCCGCGGGGTTCACCGCCTCGCTGCACGGCGGCGCCGCCGCACCGGTGAAGGTCCTGGACAGCGTCGACTACGGCCTGCAGGCCCAACTCGCCCGCGCCGTCACCGAGTCGTACGTCGCCCAGGTCAACGCCGACCGGTTGTCCGTCACCACGGCCGTGGCCGCGGGCACCCCCGAGCGGGACGTCTCACGCCTCGCGGCGAAGGCCGCCCTGCTGCGGCTGCCCGAACAGGTCCGGGCGCAAGGCCTGCCCGACGACCCGCTGAAGGTCATCAGCTACTTCGGTCCCAGCATGGGCATGTTCTTCGTGCTGTTCACCGTGGGCTTCGGCGCGCGCAGCTACTTCGTCGAGCAGCAGCAGGGCACCCTCGACCGGATCGCGGCCGCTCCCGTCGGACGGGGTGCGCTGCTGATCGGGAAGTCCGTGTCGACATTCGTCTACAGCCTGGCGGGGCTCGCCACGGTCACGCTCGTGTCCTGGCTCGCCTTCGGTGCCCGCTGGGCCGATCCGCTCGGGGTCGCCGTGCTCAGCGTGGCCATGGCGGTGTGCGTGGTGTGTCTGACCGCGCTGGTCATCGCACTCGTGCGAACCGAACAGCAGGCCCAGGGACTGGCGTCGATCCTGGTCTTCGCGCTCGCCCTGCTCGGCGGCAACTTCGTGTTCGCGTCCGGCACCACACCGCTGATCCGGCGGCTCGCGCAGTTCACGCCCAACGGCTGGGCGCTGCGCGGCTTCACCGACCTGGGCACCGGGGTGCGCGGCTGGGACGCGGTGGGCGCGCCGCTGCTCGGCATCGCCGCCTTCTCGGCGGTCGTGGCCGCGGTGACGGCCGTGCTGCTCCGGCTGAGGAGGACACCATGACCGCTCTCGCCGTCACCCGCGCGACCCTGACCCGTGTCCTGCGCGACCGGACCGCCCTGTTCTTCATGGTGCTGCTCCCGGTCGCGATCATCGTCGTCATCGGCGTCACCGTGCGCGGCTTCGACCAGTTCCGGGTGGGTCTCGTGCCGGATCCCCGGTCCGGGCCGGTGGCCCAGGAGCTGGCGGCGGATCTGGCGAAGGCGCCGGGGCTGCGCACCCGTTCGTACGCCGACGCCGCCGACGCGCGCACCGCGCTGCGCCGCGCCGAACTGGACGCGGTGATCCTGATGCCGGCCGGCCTCGACGAGAGCGTACGGGCCGGGCGGTCCGTCACGGTCCGGGTCCTGGTGGAGCCCTCGGGCAGCGCGGGGCACGCCGCCGTTTCCTCGGTGTCCGCCGTGGTGGCCGACCACGCCGGGCGTCTGCAGGCCGCCCGCTTCGCCACCGGGCAGAGCGGCGGGACCTTCGACGGCAACCTCGCTCTCGCCCGCGGCGCGGAACGGGCTTCCTCCCCGGTCGCCGTGCGGGCCGAGACCGTCAACGGACAGAGCGACTACCTGCCGTTGGGCTACAGCTACAGCACCCCGACCATGCTGGTGCTGTTCGTGTTCATCAACGCCCTGGCGGGCGGTGCCGCCATCGTGCAGACGCGGCGGACCGGGGTGTACGCGCGGGCGCTCGCGGCACCGGTCCCGGCCCGCGCCCTCGTGGCCGGCGAGACGATCGCGTATCTCCTGCTCGCGCTGCTGCAGTCCCTGCTGATCGTGGGCATTGGCGCGCTGGCCTTCGACGTCGCCTGGGGCGATCCGTTGGCCGCCGGTGTCCTGGTCACCGTGTGGGCGCTGGTCGGCACCGGGGCAGGGGTGCTGGCGGGCGCGCTGTTCCGTACGCCGGAACAGGTGCACGCCATCGGTCCCGCGCTCGGGATCGGGCTCGGCATGCTCGGCGGGTGCATGTGGCCGCTGGCCCTGGTGCCGGGCTGGCTGCGCACCGCGGGGCACGCGGTACCGCAGGCCTGGGCGGTCGACGCGTGGACGACGCTGCTGTCCCGCGACGGCGACCTGTCGTCGGTCGCACGGGAACTGACCGTCCTCACGGCTTTCGCGGTCGCGCTCCTGACCTGCGCGTCACTGGCCCTGCGCCACCGCCTGACGACCAGCCCCGGGGCGTGACCGACCGATGCCGACCAGTGCGACGAGCACCGCGCCGGCCCGCGAGGGCGGTCCGAGTTCCACGCATCCAGTCCGATTGGAGTCGCAGCTGATCTCCGGTATCCGCGCCGACGGTTGACGGGGCAGGGCCCTGTCGGCCGTCAGGAGGACCGGTCGGCCCATGCCGGGTGCGGCCGAGGCGTGCTCAGGATGTCCGTGTACCCACGCCCGGGGGGGCGGAGGGCGGCGGCATCCAGGAGTTGCGGAGGTGGCCCATGAGCACGGTTCCCTCACGACGGTCGTCCAGGTACCCCTCGACCGTTCTGCACCTGTCCTGCGCCCGGCGCACCGTGGGCGTGGAGGCGGCGCTGCGACTGCCCACTGTGATGGTGCTGGTGGTCGAGGACGCGTGCACCGTCATCGCCCTGCGCGACTGGGCGCACCGTGAGCCGTCCCACTGGCGTCCCTGGGCGCGCGCCCGATGGCACGCGGAGGGCCGGCGGCTGCGGGCCAAGGAGCTGCGGATGAGGGAACTCGCCGCGCAGTGTCTGGACACCCCCGACTGACCGGAGGGCTGCCGTGAAGGAGACCCTGCCGCTGGGGCGGATCGCCGGTGGGCCGTTCCTCCAGGGCCTACTGATCCCTCGCACTGCTCACGGCACTGGTCTTCCTCGCCTCCCTGCCGGCCCACGAACTCGCGCATGCCGTCGTCGCCCAGCGCAACGGCGTCCGGGTCGACGGCATCACCCTGTGGATGCTCGGCGGCGTCGCACGGCTGCGCAGTGAGGCGCCCAGCCCGGGAGTGGAGCTGCGCATCGCCGGCGTGGGGCCGCTGACCAGTGCCGTGCTGGGCGCCGCGTTCGCCGGCCTGGCCGTGGGACTGGACGTGTTCGGCGCCTCAGGACTGGTCGTGGAGGCGGTCGGATGGCTGGCCGCGATCAACATCGTGCTGGCGGTGTTCAACGCCGTTCCCGCCGCTCCGCTGGACGGCGGACGCCTGTTGCGGGCGTTCCTGTGGCACCGCACGGGCGATGCGGTCCGGGCCACACGCAGCGCCTCCGCGGCGGGCCGGGCCCTGGGCTGGTTCATGGTGATCGCCGGCTTCGCGGCCGTGCTCTTCGGAGCCGATGTGTCGGGGCTGTGGCCGGCGTTGGTCGGCTGGTTCCTGATCACCGCCGCCACCGAGGAGACCCGGCACGCCGAACTGGCGGCTCTCCTGGCGGGGCTGCCCGTGCGGCGGGTGATGACCCACGGCCCGATCACGGTCGCGGCCACGAAGACCGTCGCCGGTTTCCTCGCCGAGGGCCCATTCGGCACGTACCGCCACTCGGCGTTCCCCGTGCTGGCACCGGACGGTGCACCGGTCGGCCTGGTCACGGTCAGGCTCCTCGACCGGGTCGCCCCGCAGGCCCGCGCGTCGACGACGATCGCCGACGTGATGCGCCCGCTCGTGGATGTCACGACCGCGGCACCCGACGAAGCGGTCGTGGGCCTCCTCCCGCGCCTTGAGGCGAGCGCGGAGCGGCGGGCCCTCGTGCTCGACGCCGGGCGCCTCGTCGGGATCGTCACGCTCGCCGACATCAGCCGCGCCGTGTCCTGGCTCACGGCGACGACCCGGCCGCCTACCTGACCCGCCCGCGGGCCGCTTGGCGCGAGGGCCGACCGGCCCGGCGTCCTGCCCGGTCAGCACCTGTGACGGGGCACGCTCCGGGCGGACGCTGGAGCTGGAGCCGGGAGGGAAGGTGCGGGCTGCGCGGTGTCCGGCTGACGCCGGTACGCGTGCCGCCGACCGCCGGCTTCACCATCCGCGGCGAAGGAGGAACAGCGATGAAGCCCACGAAGATCGGCGCCCTCATGGTCCGGGACGTCGTCACCGTGCGCCCGGACACCCCGTTCAAGGAGGTCGCCCGGCTGCTCGGCAGGCACCGCGTCAGCGGGCTCCCGGTGACCGATGCGGACGGCCGGGTCCTCGGGGTCGTCTCCGAGACGGATCTCATGCTGCACCAGTCCCGGCGGCCGGCGGGCGACGGGTTCCTCGGCGGCCGGTTCGCCCGGATGAGCCTCGGTGTCAGGCACGTCGGCACGAAGATCCGTGCGCGCACCGCGGGCGAACTGATGTCCACGCCCGCGGTGACCGTCCATACCGATGCCACGTCTGCCGAGGCCGCCCGGACCATGCTCCGCCACGGAGTCGAGCGGTTGCCCGTGGTGGACGAGGAGAACGGGCTCGTCGGCATCGTCACCCGCCACGACCTGCTGGGTGCCTTCCTGCGCACCGACGACCAGATCCGGCGCGACGTCCAGCAGGAGGTCTTCGTGAAGACGCTGCTGCTGACGCCGCACATCGTCCGGGTCTCCGTGCGGGACGGCGTCGTCACGCTCACGGGCAGGCTGGAGCGGCGCAGCGAGAAGTCCGTCGCACTCGGCATGACGGAGCGGATCGACGGCGTCGTCGCGGTCGCCGACCGGCTGACCTACCGGTTCGACGACACGCGTCTGCGGCGCACCGAACGGGCCCTGCAGGCAACGTCCGAGAGCTGGCTGCGCAAGCTGTGAACAGGCGGGGCCGACGCCATGGGGACGGACGTCCGTCCCGCACCGGGCAGGGGCCGTTGGTCACGAGCAGGGTGCCACTCGGCCCACGCGCCCCGCGCCCGGCGGCGGAACCCTGGAACCAGAGTCCGTCCGGGGAGGCCACCATGACCGAACACACCGGCTCCAGGGTCATCGTCGTGGGTGTCGACGGCTCCAAGGCGTCACGCGCCGCACTGCGCTGGGCCGTGGAGCAGGCACACGTACTGGACACGCAGGTCGTGGCCGTGCACGCCTGGGAACCTGCCGCGGCCTTCGCCCCCTACGCCCCGGTGTCCGAGCGGCCCACCACGGCGGAGCAGCGCGAACGGGCCGCCGAGCTCCTTGCGACGACCGTGCGCGCGGCCTTCGGCGCGCGCGTCGATCCCCGCGTACGTGCCCTGCTCGTGGAGGGACCGCCCGTGCGGGTTCTGCTGCAGCGGGCGCGCGGGGCGCTGCTGCTCGCCCTCGGCCGCGCGCCCCACAGCCAGTGGGAGCTGCCGGCGGTGGGCCCGGTGGGCCGCGAGTGCCTGCGCCGCTCCGCGGTGCCCGTGGTCATGGTGCCCGCTTCCGACCCGGGCGAGGTGCCGTCGGAGACCGCGCAGGCGCCGGACCGGATCCGAAGCGGTGCCGCCTAGCGCCCGACGTGGCCGGAAGGAAGCCCGGCCCCCTGCTGCCGGTGGGTCGATCGACCCCGATGTCGGTCCCGAACCGACCCCTGGTCCGGGGCGTTCGTCCCATGGCCGACCGTGCCGTCCCCGACGAGGCTTCTCCGTGCGGGCGCTGCCGGAACCACCGGCACCCCGCGGACCACCGGGCGGAGGCGCGGTCATGAAGCGGATACAGGAAGAACGCCGCCCCAGGCCTCCGCGCCGGCCGGAGCCCCAGGACCTGCGCACGCCGTCGGGACGACCCCTCCCCTACTGATCCCCTGCTCACCCGCACACGACCGGGGCCGGTCGACCTGCGGAAGGGGCCGGGCGGCCCTGTCCCGGCCGGCGGAGCGGGCGGGATGGTGTGGGTAGGAGGCGCGTTCCGCGCGGAGCATGGGAGGTTGCCATGACTGACCGTGAGGCCCGGCAAGCCACCGCCGCATCGGTGGAGGCACGCCATGCGGTGCCCACCACCGCCAGGAAGCCGGCCGAGGACTTCCGGCAGAACATGATGGTGCGCTACCTGCAGGCCATGGCCTCGCACGACGCGCAGGCCGCCGCCACCGAGTCGCCCCCAGTGGGACGGCCTGCGAGCGGTCGCACCCGGCATGCCGACGCCCGTCCGGCGACCGTCGCCGACCTTCAGGTCAGCCACATCACCAAGCGGTCCGCGGCCGGTGTTCCTCCCGACATGCCTTTCGTGGACGTCGCGCGCAGGCTGGCCCGTGAGCAGACCGGTGCCCTTCCCGTGGTGGACGCCTTCGACCGGGTCGTCGGCGTGGTCGCGGAGTCCGACCTCCTGGCCCGGGCGGCCGCGCTCGCCTCCGCCGAGGAACGCACCGGCACCCTGGGCAAGCTGCTCGGCCGCCGGCAGCCGACCGGGGACGCCGGGGGTACGGCCGCCTCACTGATGTCGGCACCCGCGCTGACCGTTCACCCCTGGACGCCGGTCGTCGAGGCGGCCCGTACCGCCGCGCGGTCCCGGATCAGGCAGGTGTACGTGACCGATCACAAGGACCGGCTCGTGGGCGTCGTCAGCCGCAGCGAACTGCTGCACGCCCTGGTCCGGGACGACGGCGCCATCCGCGCGGAGATCGTCTCCCACGTGCTGAGGGACGAGCCGGCGATCGACCCCGAGCGCGTGCACGTACAGGTCCGCAACGGTGTCGTCACCCTCACCGGCCCTCTGGCCGCAGACCTGGTGCCACGCCTGACCGAGGCGGTGGCGCGTATTCCGGACGTCCTCGACGTGGTGGACCACCTCAGGGCGGTCTGACGCCCGGTCCCGTCCTTTTCCCATGCCACTTTCCTTCCACCGCCCATCGACCGCAGTCGACGCCGACCAGGGGAGGCCGGGTCATGACCCACACGGCACCGGAGATCGTCAGCCCACCCGGGACATCCGCCCCGGACGTGCACGGCCTCGACGTGACCCACGTGCACGGCGACGCGTACGACGTCGACATCCGCGGCCACCGGCTGCTGGTCGACCAGCCCATGGAGGCGGGCGGCACGGACGTCGCGCCCACACCCGTCGAGCTCTTCGCCGCGTCCCTGGCCACCTGCGTCGCCTTCTACGCGGGCCGCTACCTCAAGCGGCACGGCCTGCCCCGGCACGGGCTGCGGGTGCACACGGAGTTCACGATGGCCGCCGAACCGCCGGCCCGCGTCGACTCGTTGCGTTTGACGATCACTCCCCCGCCGGCCCTGTCCGCCCAGCGCCACGCCGCCCTGCTCGCCGTCGCCTCGCACTGCACGGTGCACAACACACTGCGCCTGCCACCGCGGATCGACATCGGACTGGAGCCGCAGGAACCGTGACCACGGATGCGGGCCGGACGGCCCATGGCGGTGCCCGCCGAGGTGACGAAGCACCGAACGGCCGTACCGCACAGGCCACGGGAGCGGTCCCGTCCGCCGGCGAGCCGGCACCGCCGGTTCAGCGGCTGCGCGCCGACGAGGTGTTCACGGCGTTCGGCGGTTCGCCGCACGGACTGTCCGCCGGCGAGGCGCGTGCCCGGCAGGAGACGTACGGCCCCAATGAGCTGCCCCGCCCGCGCCGCAAGGGAGTGTGGCGGCGCTTCCTGGCCCAGTTCACCGACCTCTTCGCTCTCGTCCTGATCGCGGCGTCGGCGCTGACCTTCCTCGCCTACGCCCTGCAGGATCCGCGGGACGTCGGCAACCTCCAGCTCGCCTTCGCGATCCTGGGCGTGGTCGTGCTCAACGCGGTGATCGGCTTCGTTCAGGAGTACTCGGCCGAGCGCACCGCCCAGACACTGCAGGCCATGGTGCCGCACACCTGCCGGGTGCTGCGGGACGGGGAACGTCTGGAGCTGCCGTCCGGTGACCTGGTACCGGGAGATCTCGTCGCCCTGGAGGCCGGTGACGCCGTGTCCGCGGACTGCCGGGTCGTCGAGGCGCACGGCCTGTCCGTGAACAACGCACCGCTGACCGGGGAGAGTTCGGCCGTCGCCCGGGTCGCCGAGCCGACCGCCACGGACACCGCCCTGGAGTCCCGCAACTGCGTCTTCATGGGCACGACCGTGGTGTCCGGATCGGGCAAGGCCGTCGTGTACGCCACCGGCGCGGCGACGGAGTTCGGCAGGATCTTCCGGCTCACCGACGAGGCCCCACGCCAGAAGACGCCGCTGCAGCGCGAGGTCGCCGTCATGGCGCGGCGCGTCGCGGCCCTGGCCGTGGCGATCGGCGCGGGCATGTTCGCGCTGCGCCTGCAGACGGGGCAGCCGCTGGTGTCGGCCTTCGTGTTCGCGCTCGGGGTGATGGTCGCGCTGGTGCCCGAGGGACTGCCGGCGACCCTGTCGGTGTCGCTGGCCATCGGCGTACGGCGGATGGCCCGCCGTCGGGCCCTGGTCAAGAAGCTGCTGGCGGTCGAGGCCCTGGGCTCCACCACCGTCGTGTGCACCGACAAGACCGGCACCCTCACCCAGGCCGAGATGACGGTCACCCGGATCTGGAGCGGCGGCGGCTGGCACGAGGTGTCCGGCGTGGGATACGCCCCGGTCGGCGAGGTGTCCGACGCGCAGGACCTGCGCGACCTGCTGCTCAGTGCGGTGCTGTGCACGGACGCCCGGCTGGTGCCCCCGGCGGCGGCCGACGGCTGGCGGGTGCTCGGCGACACCACGGAGGGCGCGATCCTCGTCGCCGCGGCCAAGACGGGACTGCACACGGCCGCGGAGAAGGAGGCGTCGCCACGGGTCGGCGAGTTCCCCTTCGACCCGGTACGCAAGCTGATGAGCACCGTCAACCGGACGGCCGACGGCGACGTCCTGTGCGTCAAGGGCGCCCCGCAGGAGGTCCTCGCGCGGTGCACCCGCATCCGCTTCGACGGGACCGACCAGGAGCTCGGCCCCCGGCTCCGGGACGCGGTCGTCGCGGCCGACGACACCATGGCCGGCCGGGGGCTGCGCGTGCTGGGCGTCGCCGTGCGTCCCGTCGGGGAACGTCCCGGCACGGCGGAGCAGGCCGAGTCGGACCTGACGTTCCTCGGTCTGATCGGCATGCTCGACCCGCCCCGGCCCGAGGTCGCCGAGGCGGTGCGGGCCTGCCACCGGGCCGGAATCCGGATCGTGATGCTGACCGGCGACCACCCGCTCACGGCCGAGGCGATCGCCCGGCGCGTCGGCATAGTGACCGGGCCCTCCCCCACCGTGGTGACCGGCCCCGGGCTGGACTCTCTGGACGATGCTGCGCTCGACGGGCTGCTCGCCCGGCCCGGGCAGCTGCTGCTGTGCCGGGTCAGCCCCGAGCACAAGATGCGGGTCGTGGCGGCGCTGCAGGCGCGCGGCGAGGTGGTGGCGGTCACCGGTGACGGCGCCAACGACGCGCCCGCGCTCAAACATGCCGACATCGGCGTGTCCATGGGTGCCACCGGCACCGACGTCGCCCGCGAGGCGTCCGAGATGGTGCTCCTCGACGACTCGTTCGCCTCCATCACCGCGGCCGTGGAACTGGGCCGGTCCGTCTACCGCAACATCCGCAAGTTCCTCGCCTACCTGTTCAGCCACAACATCGCCGAACTCACCCCGATCCTCGCGGCCGCGTTCGCCGGCTTCCCGCTGGTGCCCCTGACCGCCGTGCAGATCCTCGCCATCGACCTCGGCTCCGACGTACTGCCCGCGCTGGCGCTGGGCGCCGAACCGCCCGAGCCGGACACCATGGACCGCCCGCCCCGCTCCCGCCGCGAACGGCTCTTCTCCGCCGAACTCGTCCGCCGCTTCCTCTTCCTGGGAACCGTGCAGTCGATCGGCGTGTGCACGGTGTTCTTCTGGCAGATCCACGCCTCGGGGATCCCGTACGACGACTTCACCAGCTCCGACCCCGCCTACCGCAAGGCCATCACACTCACCCAGGCCGCGATCGTGGTGAGCCAGTTCTTCAACGCGCTGGCGGTGCGCACGGACCGGCAGAGCGTGTTCGGCCTCGGACTGTTCTCCAACCCCCGGCTGATCGCGGCCGGTTGCTTCGGCATCGGACTGATGGCGGCCATCAGCTACGTGCCCGTGCTGCAGGACGTGTTCAACACCGCGGCCCTGTCCGCCGTCGACTGGGCCGTCCTCACCGGCTTCGGCGTCCTGCTATTGGCCGCGGAGGAGGCCCGCAAGTGGTGGGTGCGCCGTGCCCCGGTCCCCGCCCCGGAAGAGAAGGAGGCTGCGCCATGAGGGTCATCGTGGTGGGCTGCGGCCGGGTCGGTTCCGCGCTCGCCGTCCAGCTGGTCAACGAAGGCCACGACGTACGCGTCATCGACCGCGACCCCAGGACCCGGCGACTGCTGCCGGAGGGCTTCCGCGGACAGGTGCTGCACGGCAACGGCTTCAGCCGCACGCTGCTCGAATCCGCGGGCGTCGGACTCGCCGACGCCTTCGTCGCCGTCACCTCCGGCGACAACACCAACATCGTCAGCGCCCGCACGGCGAAGGAGACGTACCGGGTGCCGATCGTGCTGGCCCGCATCTACGACCCGAGGCGCGCCGACATCTACCGCGACCTCGGCATCCCGACGATCGCCAGCGTGCGCTGGACGGTGCACCAGCTCCACCAGATGCTGCTGCACCGCCATCTCACCCCGGAACTGGACTTCGGCAACGGCGAGACGATGCTGCTGCGCTCCCGGCTGCCCGCCTACCTCACCGGCCGGCGGATGGGCGATCTGGAGGTCGACGGCGAGATCCGGGTCGTCGAGGTCACCCGCGGCGGACGGTCGTTCCTGCCCACAGCCCACACGCCCGCGGAAGCGGACGACCTGATCACGTTCGCCGTCGCCGCCGACGCCCTCGGCCGGCTGCGCGGCTTCCTGGACAAGGAGCTCGGCACATGAAGGTCATCGTCGCCGGGGCCGGGCGCCTCGGTACCCAGATCGCCGAGGTCCTCGGCGGCGCCCGCAACCAGGTCACGCTCGTGGACCAGGACGACGACCGGGTCGCCGCGCTCCAGGGCAATGTCCCCGCGGTTCTGCGCATCGGTGACGCCTGCGAGCCCGCGGTCCTGGAGGACGCGGGCGCCCACGCCGCCGACCTGGTGGTGGCCGCCACCGGCGAGGACGAGGACAACCTGGTCGTCAGCCTGCTCGCCAAACGCCAGTTCAAGGTCCCCCGGGTCATCGCACGCGTCAACGACGAGGAGAACGCCTGGCTGTTCACCCATCACTGGGGCGTCGACGCCGCCGTACCGGCCGCCGCGCCGCTCGTCTCCCTCATCGAGGAGGCGACCAGCGCCAGCGACACGGTGGCCCTGCTGCGGCTGAGCAAGGCGGGTGTCAACGTGATCGAGACGACCATCGGCGCGCATTCCCAGGCCGCCGGTCACGCGCTGGCCGAGGTGGCCGTGCCGCCGGGACTGGTCGTCGCCACGGTCGTCCGTGCCGGCGAGCCGCTGGCCCCCACGCCGGAGCTGGAGCTGCGGGAGGGCGACGAGGTCCTGGTGGTCTCGCACAGCGCCACGGAGGACGAGGTGCACGCGATCTTCCAGTGAGCCCCCTCTTCCGGCCGGGTCAGCCGTTCATCTTCTTGCGCCACTGGGGGCCGACCCGCTTCCACTCCGCCTCCCAGGCCCGCATCCGCCGCCGGTCCAGCCGGAAGCGTGCCAAGCAGGCGCAGCCCGCCGCCGCGCCGCCGGTGCCGAACGCGACCAGCACACCGGCGAGCGCCGACTGCAGCCTCGCCTCCAGGGCGGTGGGCGGGCTGGTCACCAGGCGGTTGCGGGTGTCGACCCAGACCTTGACCGACGTTCCCGCCGTGCTGCCCGTCGCGACCCTCGCCATGCCGGTGTGTGTGGATCCGTCGGCGCCACTCCAGCGCACCTTCGCCCACACCGTGTCACCGCTGCCGCCGGCCGTCGTCACGGTCGCGCTCTTGGGCGCGTTCCCGGTGAGCACGGCCGACACGGTGTGCACGGACGCGCGCCGTGCGGCGAGGCTGTCCGCCATCCCGGCGTCCGCCGCCACGCCGGCGAGCAGGCCGCCCACCAGGGCCACGAACCAGGCGGCGAGCACGATCCAGGCCTCCACGCGGTCGCTGCTGCGCCGCAGGGGATTGTGCCGCCATCGCCACAGCGGCACCTTCTTCACCCGGGTGGCACGCGTCCGCGTCATGGGGTCACACCCCCTCGCCTCTCACCTCGAATGTCTCACGTGCGCGGGCGGCTGCGCAGAGGCCGACCAGGCATGGTCCGGGGCCGGACGGCCGTGCGACGGACCCGGTCAGCCCCGGGCGCCGCTGCCGTAGGGGGCGTACAGGTCCAGCAGCCGGGTCCGGGCCGCGTTCAGCCTGCGGGCCACGGCTTCGCCGACCCACAGGGCGATCGCGCGCCCCATCTCGGGGTCGTCCTCGCACATCCGCCGGACGGCCGCGGCGTCGAACTCGTGGGCCCGCACCGGCCCCACCGTGCGGGCGCCGAACCGCCACGAGTGCGGGGTGTACAGCCAGGACCAGCCGAGGAGCTCACCGGCGCCCACGCTGTCGATCACGGCGGCGCGGCGTCCGGGTACGCGCATGTCGAGCGCGACGGCGCCCGAGTCGACGATCCAGAAGTGGTCCGCCCGGCCGCCCTCGTTGAACAGGCGGGTGTCCGGCGGGTAGCGCACGTCGTGCGCCAGGCTCATCAGCCGTCCCCGGTAGACGGCGGGGAGGTTCCTGGTCATGCGGGGTGTGGTCGCGGTGGTCATGGCTGCGCCTCCTCCTGCGCCGGGCCGACGCTGCGGTCGTCACCGGTGGACATCGCCTGCCTTCAGCGTCGGTCACGCCGGCGGGGCGCACATGGGCCGACCGGTCCCCGTCGAAGGGCCGTCGGGGCAGGTTCGGCGACCCGCCCCGACGGCCCCGTCAGCGCCGGCTCAGCCGTTCCACGTCCAGTCCGCGACCTCCGGCAGGTCGGTGCCGTGCTCGCGGATCCAGTCGTGGTGGCGCTGGCGCGCGTCCTCCATGCGCTGGCGTACGGCCGCGGCGCGCACCGCGAGACCCGGCACCCGGTCGATCACGTCCATGACCAGCCGGTAGCGGTCCAGGTCGTTGCGGACGACCATGTCGAACGGCGTGGTCGTGGTGCCGGACTCCTTGTAGCCGCGCACGTGCAGGTTCCGGTGGCCGGTGCGCCGGTAGGCGAGGCGGTGGATCAGCCAGGGGTAGCCGTGGTAGGCGAAGATCACCGGCTTGTCCTGGGTGAACAGGCCGTCGTACTCGAAGTCGCTCATGCCGTGCGGGTGTTCCTCGCGCGGCATCAGCCGGGCCATGTCGACGACGTTGACCACGCGGACCGCGAGTTCGGGCAGGTGGCGGCGGAGCAGCTGGGCGGCGGCGAGGATCTCCTGGGTGGGGACGTCGCCCGCGCAGGCGAGGACGACATCGGGCTCGCCGCCGTTCTCGGTGCCGGCCCACTCCCAGATGCCGGCTCCGCGCGCGCAGTGGGCGCGGGCCTGGTCCATCGACAGCCAGTCGAAGCAGGGCTGCTTCCCGGCCACGATCACGTTCACGTAGTCCCGGCTGCGCAGCGCGTGGTCGGCGACCGACAGCAGCGTGTTGGCGTCCGGCGGCAGGTAGACCCGTACGACCTCGGGGCTCTTGTTGAGGACGTGGTCGACGAAGCCGGGGTCCTGGTGGGAGAAGCCGTTGTGGTCCTGGCGCCACACATGCGAGGTGAGCAGGTAGTTGAGGGAGGCGATCGGGGCGCGCCACGGCAACTGCCGTGATGTGCGCAGCCACTTGATGTGCTGGTTGACCATCGAGTCGACGATGTGCACGAAGGCCTCGTAGCAGGAGAACAGTCCGTGCCTGCCGGTGAGGAGGTAGCCCTCCAGCCAGCCCTGGCAGGTGTGTTCGGAGAGGATCTCCATCACGCGGCCGTGCCGGTCGAGGTGTTCGTCGACCGGGAGGTGCTGGGCCTGCCAGGCCTTGCCGCTGGCGTCGAAGACGGCCTGGAGCCGGTTGGAGGCGGTCTCGTCGGGGCCCACGACGCGGAAGTCGCGGCGCGCCGAGGTGTCCTCCATGACCTTTTCGAGGAGGTCACCGAGGACGCGGGTGGGCTCGTGCAGCGTGCTGCCCGGCTTGTCGACGGGTACGGCGAAGTCGTCGAGGGACGGGACGGGCAGATCCCGTACGAGCAGGCCGCCGTTGGCGTGCGGGGTGGCACCGAGGCGGTGCGTGCCCTCGGGTACGCAGGCGAGGGCGTCGGCGACGGGACGGCCGTCGGCGTCGAAGAGCTCCTCGGGGCGGTAGGAGAGCAGCCACTGCTCCAGCTGCCGCAGGTGGTCCGGGTTCTCGCGGACACCGGCCAGCGGGACCTGATGGGCGCGCCAGGTGCCCTCGACCGGAACGCCGTCGACCTCGGCGGGGCCGGTCCAGCCCTTGGGGGTGCGCAGGACGATGACGGGCCAGTGCGCGCGCTCCGCCACTCCGTCCTCGCGGGCCGACTGCTGGAGCAGGGCGATGCGGTCCAGGGCGGTGTCCATGGCCTCGGCCATCGCCCGGTGGACGGTGGCCGGGTCGTCGCCGCTGACGTGGATGGGCGAGTGTCCGTAGCCGCGCAGCAGCTCGTCGAGTTCGTGCTCGGGGAGGCGGGAGAGCACGGTCGGGTTGGCGATCTTGTAGCCGTTGAGGTGGAGGATCGGCAGGACGGCCCCGTCGTGGACGGGGTCGAGGAACTTGTTGGAGTGCCAGGACGCGGCCAGCGGCCCGGTCTCCGCCTCGCCGTCGCCGACCACGCAGGCGACCAGCAGGTCCGGGTTGTCGAGGGCCGCGCCGTAGGCGTGCGAGAGCGAGTAGCCCAGCTCGCCGCCCTCGTGGATGGAGCCGGGGGTCTCCGGTGCCACGTGGCTCGGCACTCCGCCGGGGAAGGAGAACTGCCGGAACAGGCGTCCCATGCCGGCCTCGTCCCGGCCGACGTCGGGATAGGTCTGGCTGTAGGTGCCCTCCAGCCAGGAGTTGGCCACCACCGACGGTCCGCCGTGCCCGGGGCCCCAGATGCACAGGGCGTCGATGCCGCGGGCCTTGATGACCCGGTTGAGGTGGGTGTAGACGAGGTTGAGGCCGGGCGAGGTGCCCCAGTGGCCCAGCAGCCGCGGCTTGATGTGCTCCGGCTTCAGGGGTTCGCGCAGCAGGGGGTTGGCCATCAGGTAGATCTGCCCGGCGGACAGGTAGTTGGCGGCCCTCCAGTGCATGTCCAGGGTGCGCAGTTCCTCGTCGGAAAGTACGGTGGCGTTCTGGTGTTCGACCTTGGGCATGGGATTGACTCCGGAAGTCATCGACGTGGCTCAGCGGGTGGTGGAGGCGGCATGGCCGGCAAGAAGGCGGCGACGCTGCCGCGCAAGACGTACGAGAAGGAACTGCTGCGGCTGCAGACGGAGCTGGTGAAGCTTCAGGAGTGGGTGCGCGCCGAGGGCGCCCGCCTTGTCGTCATCTTCGAGGGGAGGGACGCGGCGGGCAAGGGAGGCACCATCAAGCGGGTGGCGGAGCATCTGAACCCGCGGGTGGCGCGCATCGCGGCGCTGCCCAAGCCGACGGAGCGCGAGCGCACCCAGTGGTACTTCCAGCGGTACGTGGAGCATCTGCCGGCCGCCGGGGAGATCGTGCTGTTCGACCGGTCCTGGTACAACCGGGCCGGCGTCGAGCATGTGATGGGCTTCTGCACCAAGGAGGAGTACCAACTCTTCCTGCGGCAATGCCCGATTTTCGAGCGGATGCTGGTGGAGGACCGGATCCTGCTGCGCAAGTACTGGTTCTCGGTGAGCGACACCGAGCAGCAGGAGCGCTTCCGGCGCCGGCTGGACGATCCGGTACGGCGCTGGAAGCTGTCGCCGATGGACCTGGAGTCGATCACGCGCTGGGAGGCGTACTCCCGGGCCAAGGACGAGATGCTGGTGCACACGGACATCAGTGAGGCGCCGTGGTTCGTGGTGGAGAGCGACGACAAGCGCCGGGCGCGGCTGAACATGATCGCCCATCTGCTGGGCTCCCTGCCCTATCACGACGTTCCACCGCCGGTGCTGGAGTTGCCGGAGCGGCCGGCGTCGACCGGCTACCAGCGCCCGCCGCGTGATCTGCAGACGTACGTCCCCGATCACGCGGCGAGCCTGTAGCCGGGTCACTTCGGTCGCACCGGGCCCGGTACGACCGCGACCGGGCAGGCCGAGTGGTGCAGTGCCGCGTGGGTGACCCGGCCGAGCTGGAGCCCGAAGTGCCCCTCCCGGCGCTTGGCGCCCACGACCAGCAGGTCGGCGTCGTGCGAGAGGTCGGCCAGCACGCGGCGGGCGTGACCCTCGACGGTGCGCCGGTGCACATCGGCGTCCGCCGGGACGTCGTGCAGCGCCCCGTCCAGGGCCTCCGCCGCCCGCTGCTCGTGCAGCCGGGCGGGTTCGCCGGCCATGAGCGGGTGGTCGGTGGTCTCGTGCGCGGGGCACCGCCAGGCCCGTACGGCCTCCAGAGGCACCCCCCGCAGCTGGGCCTCGCCCACGGCGAAGCGCACGGCCGGCGACTCGGCGCCGTCCTCCCCCACGCCCAGGACGACCCGGCCGTGGGTGCCGGGCACCGCCTGCTTGTCCTGATTGCCGCGCAGCACGATCACCGGGCAGTCGGCCTGCGCTGCGACGGTGAGGCTGACGGAGCCCAGCAGGAACTCTGCGACGCCGCTGCGGCCACGGCTGCCCACGACCACCGCGGAGGCCTGCCGTCCCTCGTGCACCAGGGCGTACTCGGGCTCCTCCGGCAGTACCACCGGCGTCACCTTCAGGTCGGGGTGGCGCTCCCGGGCCCGCCGGGCGGCGCTCTCGACGACGTCCTCGGCGAGCACCTCCTCGGACGGCTTGCCGAGGTCCTCCGAGAGCGAGCCGCCCTCGTAGCGCTCCCACAGCGAGGCGTACACCACCCGCAGCCCGATCCCGCGCAGCACGGCCTCGTCGGCCGCCCAGTCCACGGCCCGCAGGCTCGGCTCGGAGCCGTCCACGCCGACGACCAGGGGCAGGTCCATCGTCCTCACCGTCCCGCGCCGAGGTCGAACACGATCCGGGCCTTGACCTGGCCGCGCAGCACCTCGTCGATGGACTCGTTGACGGAGGCCAGCGGACGGGTCTCGCAGATGACCTTGGTGCGGCCGGCCGCGTGCAGCCGGAAGACCTCGGCGAGGTCCTGCCGGGTGCCGACGATGGAGCCGATCACGCTCGTCCCGTTGAGGACGGTGTCGAAGATCGGGACCTGTATGGTGCCGTGCGCCGGCAGGGCGACCATGACGAGCTTGCCGCCGCGCCGCAGGCCGGAGTTGACGGCGCCGAACGCGGCCTCGTTCACGGCCAGGGCGATCGCGGCGTGGGCGCCGCCGTGCCCCTTGAGGACCTCGCCGACGTCCTCCTTGCGGGCGTCGATCGTGATGTCGGCGCCGAGTTCCCGGGCCAGTTCGAGCTTCTCGTCGGTGACGTCGATCGCGGCGACGGTGGCTCCGGCGATCTTCGCGTACTGCACGGCCAGGTGCCCGAGCCCGCCGACGCCGGAGACGGCCACGAGCTGGGCCGGCCTGACGTCCGCGACCTTGAGCGCCTTGTACGTGGTGACGCCGGCGCAGGTCAGCGGGGCGGCCTCGACGGCGCTGACGCCCTCGGGCACGGGCTGGGCGAAGTCGGCCCAGGCCAGCATCTTCTCGGCGTACCCGCCGTCACAGCCGTAACCGGTGTTGATCTGCTGCTCGCACAGGGTCTCCCAGCCGGAGAGGCAGTGCTCGCACCGTCCGCAGGCCCTGCCGAGCCACGGCACGGCGACCCGGTCGCCCACGCTCAGGTGGGTGACGCCGGCGCCGAGCTTCTCGACCAGGCCGACGCCCTCGTGGCCGGGGACGAACGGCGGGTTCGGCTTGACGGGCCAGTCGCCGTGGGCGGCGTGGATGTCGGTGTGGCACAGCCCGGAGGCCTCGACACGGATGCGGACCTGGCCGGGGCCGGGCTCGGGGTCAGGGTGCTCCTCGATGACCAGGGGCTCGCCGAACGCTCGTACGACCGCTGCCTTCATGGTTCAACTCCTCGGGTTTCGGTGT
Source organism: Streptomyces cylindrosporus (assembly GCF_022698165.1). Taxonomy (GTDB): domain Bacteria; phylum Actinomycetota; class Actinomycetes; order Streptomycetales; family Streptomycetaceae; genus Streptomyces; species Streptomyces cylindrosporus. The sequence goes on along the minus strand of NZ_JALDAY010000018.1, from coordinate 68,304 downwards.
CAGTTGTGGGCGACGACCGCGACGGGTGCGGTGGCGTGGTGCAGGACGGCGTGGGTGATGGGGCCGATGTGGAAACCGACCGGGTTGCGGCGGACGCGACGGCCGACGACGACCAGCGAGGCCCCCGAGGAGACGTCGACCAGGTAGTTCGCCGCGCTGCCGGCCCGGGACTCCTCCACCACTTCCACGTCCGGGTACTTCCGGCGCCAGGGGCGCACGGCATCGGCCAGAGCGGCCGACTGCTGCCGGGCGATCTCGTCGTGGTAGTCCGGGTCGGCGGACAGGCCGTAGGTGTAGTACGGCGGCAGGTTCCAGCCGTACAGGACCCGCAGGACGGTGCTGCGCCGGGCGGCCGCGTCGAAGGCGAACTCGATCACGGACTCGTCAGGGGCGGCGGGGTCGAGGCCGAGGACGACGGGCCGGTACGCGGTGGCGGCGGACGGGATGCCCGCCGGGTCCGGCTCGTGCTCGTCGGCGGCCTGTTCCCCGGCCCGCACCAGCACCACGGGGCGTTCGGCGTGCGCGATGGTGCCCAGGCCGACGGATCCGACGAGGAATCCGCCGATGCCGCTCAGCCCGCGGGAGCCGAGCACGAGCAGTTCGGCGTCCCGTGCCGTCTCGGCCAGCACGTCTGCGGGCCGGCCGCTCGGCTGCTCCATGGTCACTTCGAGGCCGGGGTGACGCAGCCGGACGCCCTCGGCGGTCTCGCGCGGAATCCGCTCGGTCCAGTGCTGCTGGGTCTCCGCGCCGACCAGGGGGGCCTGCGCCATGGGCTCCGGGACGGGCTCCCACACGTGGACGATGTTCAGCGGCAGGTCCCGCAACTGCGCCTCGCGGGCCGCCCACTCCACCGCGGCGCGGCTCTCGGCCGAGCCGTCCAGACCTGCGACAACGGTGCGCACCATGATTCCGCCTCCTGATCGTGATCTGTCTCCAGCGTCGGCTCTCGAACGGCCGTGCTGCAGGGGCCGCATGTCCCCGGCCGGGACCGACCGGCCCAACACACCCGCGTGGCGGGCCCCCGTGCAGGGGGCCCGCCACGCTCCCGCGGTCGGCAGGCTCTGCCTCTCGCACTCCCGACGATGCTCCGCGTCACCGTGCCCGGCCTGATGCCGAAGGTCGGTCCCGGTGGGGCTGAACGGCCCTTTCCGCTGGTCCTGTTGGACTGCGGGGAGCGGATCTCTCGCGGTGGCAGCGGCCGCGATGGATTCTTGAGGCAGCCGGTGAGAGGAGTTGCATGTCCCACGGGTCGTGGTGGAGCCGTACGGTGCCCGGGATCACCGTGCTGACCGGTTACCGCCGGTCCTGGCTGCGCGGCGACGCGCTGGCCGGTCTGACGGTGGCCGCCTATCTGGTGCCGCAGGTGATGGCGTACGCGGGTGTGGCCGGGCTGCCGCCGGTCGCCGGTCTGTGGGCGATCCTGCCCGCCCTCGCGGTGTACGCGCTGCTCGGCTCCTCGCGGCTGCTCTCCGTCGGCCCCGAGTCGACCACGGCACTGATGACGGCGACCGTGGTGGGCCCGCTCGCCGGCGCCGATCCCGGGCACTACGCCGCCCTGGCCGCCGCCCTCGCGCTCACCGTCGGCCTGCTGTGCCTGGCGGCCTGGGCGCTGCGCCTGGGCTTTCTCGCCGACCTGCTCTCCCGCCCGGTCCTGATCGGCTATCTGGCGGGCGTCGCCCTGATCATGATCGTGGACCAGCTGCCGAAACTGACGGGCGTGGACACGACGGGTTCGGAGTTCTTCCCCCAACTGTGGTCGTTCGTACGGCATCTGAGCCAGGCGCACCCAGCCACGGTGCTGTTCTCCGCCGTCGTCCTCGCCCTGCTGTTCACGGTGACGCGGCTGACCCGCGCGGTCCCCGGCCCACTGCTGGCGGTCGTCCTGAGTACCGCGGCGGTGGCCGCCCTCGACCTCGACGAGAGGTTCGGCATCAAGGTGATCGGCGAGGTCCCGGCCGGGCTGCCCGCCGTCGCGCTGCCGGACCTCACCGAGCTGCCGCATCTGGTGCTGCCCGCGCTGGGCATCCTGCTCGTCGCCTACACGGACTTCATCCTCACCGCGCGCGCCTTCACCGGCGGCGAGAACGGCCCGCCGCTCGACGCCAACCAGGAGTTCCTGGCACTGGGTGCGGCCAACCTGGGGGCGGGCTGTCTGCACGGCTTCCCGGTGAGCAGCAGCGCCAGCCGCACCGCGCTGGCCTCCTCGGCCGGCGCGCGCAGCCAGGTGTACTCCCTGGTCGCGGGTGCGGCGGTGCTCGCCGTACTGCTCTTCCTCAGCCCTCTGCTGACCCGAACCCCCTCGGCCGTACTGGGCGCACTCGTCGTGTACGCGGCCGTCCGCATGATCGACCTCGCGGGTTTCCGCCGCCTGGCGTCCTTCCGCAGACGCGAACTGCTGCTCGCGCTCGGCTGTCTGGCCGGGGTGCTCGCCCTGGACATCCTGTACGGGGTGCTGGTCGCCGTCGGCATGTCCGTGGCCGAGCTGCTGAGCCGGGTGGCCCGGCCCCACGACGCCGTCGAGGGGCTGGTGCCCGGGGTGGCCGGCATGCACGACGTGGACGACTACCCGCAGGCCCGCACGGTCCCCGGCCTGCTGGTCTACCGCTACGACTCACCGCTGTTCTTCGCCAACGCCCAGGACTTCCACCGCCGGGCCCTGGCCGCGGTGGACGAACAGACCGGCCCGGTCCGCTGGTTCGTCCTCAACACCGAGGCGAACGTGGAGGTGGACATCACCGCCCTGGACGCGGTCGACGACCTGCGCCGGGAACTCACCGGCCGGGGCGTCGTGTTCGCCCTCGCCCGGGTGAAGCAGGACCTCCTGGACGACCTGGAGGCGTACGGACTGGCCGAGGCGGTGGGCCGGGACCTGATCTTTCCCACCCTGCCGACCGCCGTGGCCGCGTACCGCAAGTGGAGCCGCAGGGGCTAGCCGCGTCAGCTCTTCACGAGCGGGCGGCCGGACGGACGCTGAGGACCACGGATCGTCGTCCCGGTCGTCCCGGTGCCCGATGCCCGCCGGACGGCGCGGCGCTGCCGCGACCGCAGGTACAGCGCGTCGAGCGCCGCACTGAGCACGAAGGTGACCGTCATGGCGATCACCAGGAGAACGGCGAACTGCCGCCAGAACTCCGGCGTCAGGCTGGTACCCATGGTGTTCCTCCCCTTTCCGCTGCACGGAGTGGCTCTCTCACCACCATCGAACCGCCGGACGCCGGGTGGCACAGGGTGCCACTGGGGTGGCGCGGCCTGCCGGGCGGCCCGTTCCCAGGGCCGGGTGGCCCCTGGTACCGGGCGCCACCCGGGCCCACGCTGGAAGTGGTAGCTCCGTACGCCTTACTGGAGGCACCCCATGAACGCTCCCGCCACCACGAGCCTGCCGCGGGCGCTGCCCGCCGAGCACCGGCAGCGGCTCATGCGACTCGCCCGGGAGGTTTCGTTCCCCGAGGGCTCCCGGCTCTTCGAGGAGGGCGGTCGCGCCGACCGGTTCTGGATCATCCGCACCGGCACGGTCGACCTCGACATGCGGGTGCCCGGCCGCCGGGCCGCCGTCATCGAGTCCCTCGGGCACAACGAACTCGTCGGCTGGTCCTGGCTGTACGCCCCCCACACCTGGCAGCTCGGCGCCGAGGCGTCCTCGCCGGTGCGGGCGTACGAGTTCGACGCCACCACCGTGCGGACGGTCTGCGACGAGGACCCGGCGTTCGGCCGCACCGTGGCGGAGTGGGTCGGCAGGGTCGTCGCCCACCGGCTGCAGGCGGCCCGGGTCCGGCTGCTGGACCTGTACGCCCCCTACGGCAGCGGGAGTGCGCGGTGAACCAGAGCGATCCAGGACGCGTCGTGCACGCGTCCGTGCACATCGTGAGCGACGTGATGACCCGTTCCGTCGCCGCCGTCGGCCGTGGCGCCGCCTTCAAGGACATCGTGCGGACCATGCAGGACCGCAAGGTCAGCGCGGTGCCCGTGGTGGACGGCGGGAACCGGGTCGTGGGGGTGGTGTCGGAGGCGGACCTGCTGCCCAAGGAGGAGTTCCGGGACAGCGACCCCGACCGGTACACCCAGTTGCGCAGGCTGTCCGACCTCGCCAAGGCCGGCTCGGTCACCGCGGGCGAGCTGATGACCTCCCCCGCCCTCACCGTCCCTGCGGACGCCACGCTCGCCCAGGCGGCACGTGAGATGGCGCGGGCGCGGGTCAAGCGGCTGCCCGTCGTCGACGCGGACGGCCGGCTGGAGGGCATCGTCAGCCGCGCGGACCTGCTCAAGGTGTTCCTGCGGGAGGACGAGGACATCGCCGAGGAGGTACGGCGGGAGATCGTCTCGTACCTGTTCCCCGCCCCGGCGTCGACGGTACTGGTCGAGGTCCGGGACGGCGTGGTGACCCTCGGCGGCCGGGTCCACGACACCTCGCTCGTGCCCGTGGCCGCGCGGTTGGTCCGGGCGGTCGAGGGCGTCGTGGACGTGCAGTTCGCGCTCGACGGACCGGAGCGGTCCGGCGACTGAGCCGCGGCCGGTCCGGGTACCGTCACCAGGAGTGGGGCCGGTCGGCCCTAGTGCGTCCGGTCCCACCGGGTGATGATCCTCGTGACGGGCGGCCCGCAGTCCGTGCGTCACACTCCCGGGGAACAAGAGGCCGACATGACCGAGACACGCACCTTCACGGCGCAGGATCCCATCCGCGTCTTCCTGCTCGACGACCACGAGGTGGTCCGACGGGGGCTTGCCGACCTGCTGGACGCCGAGACGGACATCTCCGTCGTCGGCGACGCCGAGAACGTCGAGCACGCCCTCGTCCGCGCGCCCGCGGTCCGGCCGCACGTGGCCGTCCTGGACGTACGCCTGCCCGACGGCGACGGCATCTCCGTCTGCCGCGAGCTGCGCGACCGTATGCCCGAACTGGCCGTGCTGATGCTGACCTCGTTCGACGACGAGGACGCGCTGCTCGACGCGATCATGGCCGGGGCCTCCGGCTATGTGCTCAAGCAGATCCGGGGCTCGGACCTGGTCTCGGCGGTGCGCACGGTCGCCTCGGGCCAGTCGATGCTGGACCCGGCGACGACGGCCCGGCTGATGCGCTCGCTGCGCGCCGAGCCCACCGAGGCGCCGGAAGTCGCGCCGGAGCTCGCGGGCCTGTCCCCGCGCGAACGGGAGATCCTCGCGCTGATCGGGGACGGCCTGACCAACCGCGAGATCGGCAAGCGGCTGTATCTGTCGGAGAAGACCGTCAAGAACCACATCTCCCGGCTGCTGGCCAAGCTGGGCGTCCAGCGCCGCGTACAGGCCGCGGTGCTGGCCACGCACCTGGAACAGCCCGAGCCGGAGGCCCGCCCGGCCCGCTGACGTTCACCGGCGTTTCGACCGTTCAGCGGACCTCCAGCACCTCGTCCACGGGACGGCGTGGGGTCGCGGTTCCCGCGGGGCCGTAGCCGAGGCGCAGGACCATGTGGACGAAGCCCAGGGCCGAGCGGGGGTCGCGGGCCAGTTCGCGCAGGTCCTGGTGTTCCAGGGAGTGGGAGGTGAGGGAGGTGGCCAGTCCGTCGAGGGTGGCCAGCAGCAGGACCCGCTCCAGTGCCTGTCCGGCGCGCAGCCAGTCGTCCGGGCGGTCCCGGCCGGTGCCCAGCAGGGCCAGCTGCGGGGTGGTCTCGAAGACGGCCGCCGCACGGCCGGGCACGGCTCGGCGTCCGGCGAAGTCGCGGACCGGGGCCCGCCCGCCCCGCCTGCTGGGCCCGAAGGCCCGCTCGGGGATCCCGTCGGCGGCCTCGGCCCCGGTCCGGGTCCACCGCTGCACGTCCGCCAGCCGCTCGGGCTCCGCGCTGTCGCGTCCCTCGACGTCACGGACGTGCTCCAGCAGGGCCTCCACGTGCCACTTGCTCGGGAAGACGAGCCGCGCCCCCTCCAGCCGGGCGGCGTCGCTCAGCGCGTCCTGAACGGCGGGCGGCACGGGCCGGTCCTGGAAGGGATGGCGGCTGGTGTGCCGGCGGGCGATCGCCGGGAACAGCACCGCGAGGTCCGCGTCGGGGCGGCCGGTGCCGGTGAGGTGCACCACGGCGAGCAGGTCGCGGTCGGCCGGGTCGGGAAGAAGCGCTGTCTCCGTGTGCAGGGCGCTGTGGGCCGCGGCCACCCGGAGGTTGAGGAGTGCAGCGCCGCAGCCGAGGTGGAGGGCGCGGTTGTCGGGGTCCGTGTGCGGCATGGCCCGTCCCAGGTCGGCACGGAGTTCGAGGGCGCCGCTCGCCCGATCGTGGCAGAAGCGCCACGGCTGCGCGTTGTGCAGCGAGGGCGCGGCCGTGGCGGCGCTCACCAGGTCCCTCAGCTTCGACGTGTCGAGCGGTTGCGTCGGCATGGGGCGTACCTCCGCGGTCAGTTCTTGGTGAGTGTGGGGCCGTTCTCGCGCAGCACGGCCAGGCTCCGGCGGTACTGCTCCTCGTCGATCTCCCCGCGGGCGAAGCGCTCGGACAGCAGTCGCTCCGGGGTGGCGGGGGTCGGGGTGGGGCCGGGCGGGGGCGGCGGGGTGCGGTTCAGGGCGCGGAAGAGCAGGACGCCGGCGCCGATGAGCAGGGCCCACAGCAGGACCGTGCCGACCGACATCGTGAACCAGCCCCAGCCGTTCATGTCATGTCCGTTCCAGTACATCAGGGCCGCTTCCTTTCATTCGGGCGTACGACGGGCCGCTTGGGCGGGTCGTACGTGCGGACTCCTCCACACGGCCAGCGTCACACCCGCGGAAACCGGCGGGCATGGGCCGTCCGGTCTCGCCCGGGGTCCATGCGGCCCCGTCGTCGCTCACTCCCCGAGCACGAGGCGGCCGGTGTCCCCCGGCTTCAGGCAGACCGCGCGGTCCGGCAGCCGGATGTCGATCGGCGAGCCGTCGGACGACGGCACCGCGATCTCCAGCAGCCCGCGCTCCAGGCGCAGGCGTACGCCCCAGTGCTCCTGGTAGCGCAGTGCGAACCCGTACGAGGACAGTTCCGGCAGCGGCACCGGGTCGAGCCACAGCGCCCCGCCTCGTGTCTCCAGGCCGGTCAGTCCGCGCTGGACGAGGTCGAGGGTGCCGGCCATGGCGCCGAGGTGGATGCCCTCGCCGGTGGTGCCGCCCTGGACGTCCGCGACATCGCCGCGCAGGGCCTCCAGGCAGAACTTCCACGCCTCGGCCCGCCGGGCCCGGGCCAGCACCCAGCCGTGGACCAGCCCGCTGAGCGTGGAGCCGTGGCTGGTGCGCCGCAGGTAGTGGTCGACGGTGCGCCGCCAGGTGTCCTCGTCCAGCCGCAGCCCCAACCGGCGGAACAGTCCCTGCAGTTCGGCGGGTCCGAAGAGGTAGCCGAGCATCAGGACGTCCGCCTGCTTGGACGCCCGGTAGCGGTTGACGGTGTCCCCCTCGGCCTCCAGGATCCGGTCCAGCCGGCGGATGTCGCCGTATCGCTCGCGATAGCCGTCCCAGTCGAGCTCGGCGAGGTCGCCGTAGCCCTCGAACTGGCTGATGACACCCTCGTGGAAAGGCACGTGGAGGGTGCGGGAGACGTCCTGCCACTGTTCGAGCTCGCCGCCGTCCAGGCCGGTGCGCTCGACGAGTTCGCGGCGGCGCGGCTCGGGCAGCGACTCCAGCAGCTCCAGGGCGCGGGCGAGCACCCAGGCGGCCGTGACGTTCGTGTACGCGTTGTCGTCGAGGCCGGGCTCCGTGGCGCCGGGGTAGGCGTCGTGGTACTCGTCGGGGCCGACGACGCCCTTGATGCGGTGGCGGCCCAGGGTCTCGTCGTAGACGGCGGAGTCGGCCCAGAAGCGGGCGATCTGCAGCAGCATCTCGGCGCCCTTGGTGTGCCGGAACTCGGTGTCGCCGCTGGCCTCGCAGTACTGCCACACGTTGTACGCGATGGCCGAGCCGACGTGGTGCTGGAGCCGGGAGTGGTCGGGCAGCCAGCGCCCGGAGCGCGGGTTGAGGTGCAGCTGCTGGGTCTCCTCGCGGCCGTCGCTGCCGCTCTGCCAGGGGTACAGCGCGCCCCGTCGGCCCGCCTCGCGGGCGGCGGTGCAGGCCTGTTCGAGGCGGCGGTGCCGGTAGCGGAGCAGGGCGCGGGAGACCTCGGGGAAGTGCAGGTTGAGATACGGCAGCACGAACAGCTCGTCCCAGAAGACGTGTCCGCGGTACGCCTCGCCGTGCAGCCCGCGCGCGGGCACGCCGACGTCGAGGTCGGCGGTGTGCGGGGAGAGGGTCTGCAGGACGTGGAAGAGGTGCAGCCGCAGGATGGTGCCGGCCTTGCCGTCGACGTCGAGGTCGGCTCGGCGCCACAGCTGGTCCCAGGCGGTGAGGTGGGACTCCAGGAGGTCCTCGAAGCCCGGCGCCCGGGTCACCCGGTCGACCGCGGCGAACAGCGGGTCGCTGATCGCCGGGTCGCGCGAGGTGTGCAGGGCGACGGTCTTGTCGACGGTGAGGGTCCGCCCGGCCTCCAGCTCCAGGCTCAACCGCTGTACGGCGCGCGGGCTTTCGTGGCTGATCGTCGCGGGGACGGGGGCGGCCAGGCGGGCCGCCATGCCGATGCGGATGTCCGAGGTGCGGGTGCGGCAGCGCAGCCAGACGGTGTCCGGGGCCGCCGTACCGGTGTGCAGATGGGTGAGGTGGCGGCCGTCCAGGTCCCGGTAGCGGGGTACGCCGGCGTTGGTGACCGAGCCGTCGAGGGCCGCCTTGACGTCGAGGCGGCCCGTGAAGCCCTCGGCCGTGAACTCGGTGCGCAGCGCGGCCAGATGAGGGTCGGCCATGTGGACCAGCCGCTGCTGGCGCACCGTCAGCGCCCGTCCCTCGCCGAGGCCGTAGCGCGTCAGGCGCTCCAGGAGACCCGAGGACAGGTGCAGGGTCTCCCGGTGCTCGTCGACGGTCGCGGTGTCGGGGGTGAGCCAGGCTTCGCCGGGGAGGCGGAAGCGAAGGGGCAGCCAGTTCGGCAGGTTGACCATGTCCTCGTTCTCGACTTGTCGCCCCGCCACGTCGGAGGTCAGGCGGTTGTAGCAGCCCGCCACATAGGTGCCCGGATAGTGCACCTCGTCGGCGGCGCACTCGGGCAGCGCTCCGCGCGTGGCGAAGCACCCGTTGCCCAGCGTGCACAGCGCCTCCCGCAGGCGCACGTCGGCGGGCTCGTAGCCCTCGTACTCCCAGGTCCAGCTCGTCACTTCGGCCCTCCTTGCCGCCCGACCGGTTCTCCGAGGTGGCCGCGCACGGTCACGCCTGTTGCGGCACGATCGCCACCGGGCAGTCGGCGTGATGCAGCAGCGTGTGCGCCACCCGGCCGAGCTGGAGACCGATGTGGCCCTTGCGGCGCTGCGCTCCGACGATCAGCAGGTCCGCGGCGGCGGAGCGGTTCAGCAGCACCCTGCGCGCCGGGCCCTCGACCGTGACGGTGCGCAACCGGACACCGGGGTGGTCCAGCACGGCTTCCTCCAGCAGGCGGTCGAGGAGTTCGGAGGCGCGCTGCTCGTGGCGGTGCGCCGGATCCTGGGCCAGGTGGGGGTCGTCCGCGCTCTCGTGCGCCGGGCAGCGCCAGGCACGTACCACGTCCAGGGTGCAGCCGCGGGCCTCGGCCTCCCGGAAGGCGAACCGCACCGCCTCACCGCCGGTCGCCGGCTCGCCGGCGCCGAGCAGGATGCGCTCATGGGTGCCCGCCAGTGCGGCCTTGTCGCCGCGGACGACCACCACCGGACCGTGCGCCCGGGACGCCACGGCCAGTCCGACCGAGCCGAGGAGCAGTCCGGCCAGCTCGCCCCGGCCACGGGAACCGGTCACCAGGAAGGAGGCGTTGCGCCCCTCGTCCAGGAGCGCGGACACCGCGTCCTCGGGAACCACCTCGGCGGACACCTTCACCTCGGGATTGCGCCGCCGGGCGCGCTCCGCGGCGGAGGCGACGACATGTTCCGCCATGACGCGTTCGGAGGGACGCCCGGGGCCGTCGGACGGCACGCCACCCTCGTAGCGTTCCCACAACGAGGCGTACACCAGCCGCACCGGCAGCCCGTGCCGGGCCGCTTCGTCCACGGCCCAGTCGACCGCCGTGAGACTCCCGTCCGATCCGTCGACGCCCACGACCAGGGGCAGCTCCATCGTCCCCACCGCCTTTCATCGGTCCGCGCGAGAACTGGGCACAGAGCTCCGACTCCACCGTGACACCGGTGGCCGTGCTTCAGCAGGGGTGATTCGACCCTCGGCCCGGGGCCACTCGGCCCGGGCCGGTGCCCGGACAGTCTCTGGGCCGGTGCGTACACCACGTCGACACTGAGAGTTACCGGATCGTTTCTGCATGTCCGGGCCGAGGCAATACCGACAGAAGGAAGGCAGTCATGGTCCCTCTCATCCTGATCGGCGCGGCCGTGGTCGGCGCGTGCCTGATCTTCGGATACAGCTCCTTCGTCGTCGGCTTCGTCCTCATGGGCGCCGGCATCCTGGGCCTGATCGTCTTCATGAGCACGCCCGGGACGGTACGGCGGCCCGGCGAACGCGAGACCGTCATCGAGGAACGGCACTTCATCGGTGATCACGACGATCACCGGCACTACCGGACGTGAGCCGCGCCATCCGGGGGCCCGCACCGCGGGCCCCCGCCCGGTGCCGGCCGCCCGTCATGGCGTGGACACCGGGACGATCTCACGCTGCGGCCCGCCGAGCACGACCTTGAGGGCGCCGGTCTCGCCCGCGTGGGCGAAGACCTCGTACGCCTCCTCCATGCTGTCGATCGGGAAGCCGTGGGTGACCAGCTGCGAGGTCGGCAGCCGGCCCGCCGCCGCCATCCGCAGCAGGGTGGGCGTGGAGTGTGTGTCGACCAGGCCCGTGGTGATCGTGACGTTCTTGATCCACAGGTCTTCGAGGTGGAGCGTGGCCGGCTTGCCGTGCACGCCGACGTTGGCCACGTGTCCGCCGGGCCGCACCATGCGCGTGCACAGTTCGAAGCTCTCCGGCACGCCGACCGCCTCGATCACCACGTCGGCCCCGAGTCCGTCGGTGAGGTCGGCGATCAGCTGCTCCGGCCCCTCGCTCGCGTCGGCCACCGCCTCCGCGCCCAGCTTCCTCGCCGCCTCCAGGCGAGACGCGGCCAGGTCCACGGCGACGACACGTTCGGGGGCGAACAGCTGGGCCGTGGCGATCGCGGCGAGGCCGATGGGACCGGCCCCGACGACGGCGACGGTGTCTCCGGGGCGCACATGGCCGTTGAGCACGCCCACCTCGTAGGCCGTCGGGAAGATGTCGGCGAGCAGTACGGCCTCCTCGTTCCGGACCGCGCCGGGCAGCACGTGCACGGAGAGGTCGGCGTACGGAACCCGGACGTACTCGGCCTGGGTGCCGTTGATCAGGTGGCCGAGGATCCAGCCGCCCCCGCCCAGGCACTGGCCGTACATGGCTTCCCGGCAGTAGCGGCAGCGTCCGCAGGCGCTGATGCAGGAGATCAGGACGCGGTCCCCGGGCCGCACCGTGCGCACATCGCCGCCGACCTCGACGATCTCGCCGACCGCCTCGTGCCCGAGCACCGTGCCCGGGCGCACCTCGGGTACGTCGCCCTTGAGGATGTGCAGGTCCGTTCCGCAGATGGTGACGGCGTCGACCCTGACGATCGCGTCGGTGGCCTCCTGGATGCCCGGGTCCGCGACCTCTTCCCAGGCGGCCTGTCCCGGACCGTGGAACACGTAGCCTTTCATGTCCGACCTCACCCTCTCGCCGGAATTGCTCCCGCACGTCCAGCTTGGCCGGGACGCGGCGGATCCGCATGGGCCGGTCGGCCCCAGGAGGGCAGCGGTGTGCACGTCGGGCGCACCGGTCACCGCACGAGCACACGCTCCCCGGACCGCGGCACCACGGCGGTCCAGCCGAGGGTCCGGTCGATGCGGTCGCGCAGCGCCTCGGCCGCGTCGGGCTCGCCGTGCACCAGGTAGGTGGCGTGGGGCGCGGGGGCGCCGCGCAGCCAGTCGATGATCTGCGCCGCGTCGGCGTGTGCCGAGAAGTGCGGTACGTCGGCGACCTGCGCCCGCACGGGCACGTACTCGCCGAACATCTTCAGGGCCTTGGCCCCGTCGACGAGGTCGCGGGCGCGGGTGCCCTTGGCGGCGAAGCCCACCACGACGACGGCGTTGCGCGGGTCCGGCAGCAGTCGCCTGAGGTGGTGCAGGACCCGGCCGCCGGTCGCCATGCCGGACGCGGAGACGATGACGGCCGGCCCCCCGGCCTTCCCGATGTCGACCGACTCCTGGACGGAGCGCGCCGTCAGGAACGGTTCGGGGCTCAGCGCGGCGCCGCCCGCGGCCGTGACCTCGGGCCGCAGCTCCGGAGACCCGGAGCGGACGGCGTCGCGGTAGACGTCGAGGGCGGCCAGGGCCATCGGGCTGTCGACGTACACCGGCACGCCGGCGGGAAGCCGGCCCTCGCGGCGCAGCTCCGCCAGCTCGTGCAGGACGACCTCGGTGCGGTCGAGGGCGAACGCGGGGATCACGACGGTGCCGCCGCGGGCCAGGGTCCGGGTGAGGACGTCCGCGAAGTGGGTGCGGCCCGCCTGTTCCTCGTGGCGCCGGTTGCCGTACGTGGACTCCATCAGCAGCACGTCCGCGCCGAGGAAGGGTTCCGCCGGGCGCAGCAGCGGGTGTCCTGGGCGGCCGAGGTCGCCGCTGACGGCGAGGGTGTGCCCGTCCTCCAGGGTGAGCCGGGCCCAGGCCGAGCCGAGGATGTGGCCGGCGGGGTGCAGGGTCAGGGTGGTCCCGTCGGCGATGTCGGCGGGCTTGCCCACGGGGACGGGGGCGATGAGCTCCAGGGCGTGGTCCACGTCCGACTCGTCGTACAGCGGTTGCGCGGGCCGGTGCTTGGACCAGCCGTGCTCGTTGGCGTGCCGGGCCGCCTCGATCTGCAGCTTCGCGCTGTCGCGCAGCACGATCTCCATCAGCCGGGCGGTGTGCTCCGTCGTCACGACCCGGCCCCGGAAGCCGTGGCGCACCAGCCGCGGCAGGTACCCGCAGTGATCGAGGTGCGCGTGGGTGACGACCACCGCCTCGATGTCCTCGGCGTCGCAGGGCAGGCCGCGCCAGTTCCGCCTGCGCAGGTCGGCCAGGCCCTGGAAGAGTCCGCAGTCCACGAGGACGCGGGCGTGGTCGCTCTCGACGAGGAACTTGCTGCCGGTGACCGTTCCCACGCCGCCCAGGAAGGTCAGCAGTGCGGGCCTGGGGCGTGGCTGTGAGGTGTCGGTCGGGAGCGGTTCGTGCACGGTCATGTCGTCCTTCTCCTCACTGTCCCGGGCCGGGAACCGGGGCCGAGTGGCCCTGGTGCGCGCGGTGTCCGGGTGGTGTGCTGGAGGTGACGGGAAGGGCCCGTGAAAGACGCGGGGAAGCGGCCGACGGTCGCGCACCGCGCAATCAGGATCCGCGAGAAGCGGGTGGAGCCCTTCCCGTCCTTGCTGCCCCGACGCGACACCGGGCCCCGGTCAGAAGAGTGCGCGGCCGGCGTACCGGCCGCGCACCGCGGTTGCGACCGAGCGCCCACCCGCGCTCAGCCCTGCCGCACCGGGATGGTCTTCGTGCCCGTCTTCAACTCGGGCACCGGGATCGTGACGGTCAGGACGCCGTCCTTGTACTCGGCAGTGGCCTCGTCGCCCTTGGCCCCGGCCGGCAGCCGGACGGAGCGGGCGAAGGTGCCGTAACGGAACTCCGTGCGGTGCTTCTGCGTCGTCTCCTCACTGCGCTCCGCCCGCAGGGTCAGAACGCCCGCTGTCACGGTGATCTCGACTTCCTTGGCGGGGTCGATGCCCGGGAGCTCGGCCCGCAGCACGTACTTCTCGTCCGCCAGGAACTCCTCGATGCGGATGCCGTGCAGGCCCGGAACCGTGTGCGCTCCGGGGAAGCCCGACTCGACCCAGCCGAACAGGTCGGGCAGGGTCGGCCAGCCCGGCAGCCGTTCGATCATGCCGGTCATGTCTCCCTCCTCCTCTTCTTCGCCGCTTCCAGCGTCCCGCGCCGTCATGGGCGCGCGCCTGAGCCGACCGGGCCCGAACCGGACCCTGCCGGCCCTGGCGGCACGGCGTGTTCACGGTCCGGCGGGTCCGGCAGGTCCGGTTCGAGGGCGGGACGGCGGGGCGGGCCCATGAGCGCGCACTCCACGTCCACGACCCCCTCCACCGCGCGCGCCAGACGTGTGACCACAGGCACCAGGGTCGTGTCCGGGACCCTTCCGGTGAGCCGCACGACCCCGTCGCGGACCTCGACCCGGATCGGCTCGGCCGCGGCGGGGAACAGCTCGGCGACGACCTCGCGCCGTACCTCCTCGGCGATGTCCTCGTCGTCGCGCAGGAAGACCGTGAGCAGGTCGGACCTGCTGACGATGCCCACCAGTACGTCGTCGTCGCCGACGACGGGCAGCCGCTTCACCTTGTGGAGCGCCATGGTCCGGGCGGCACGGGCGAGGGAGGCGTGGGCCGGGACGGTGACGGCGGGCGCGGTCATCAGCTCCTCGGCGGTCACGGCGCCGGCCTTGACCAGGTCGCTCAGGCGGCGCAGTTGGGTGTACCGGTCCGGGTCACCGTCGCGGAACTCCTCCTTGGGCAGCAGATCGGCCTCGGAGACGATCCCGACGACCCTGGTCCCGCCCTCCACCACGGGCATGGCGCTGACCTTCCACTGCTGCATGGTCTTCACGATCTCCTTGAACGTCGCCCGGCGGCCGAGGGCGACGACCGTGCGGGTCATCACATCGCTCACGATGTGCGGAGTGCCGTCCATGGCGTCCTCCTGGGTGCTCGTGGCGCACGGCGCGCTCGTGCCGCGCGCCACCTTCAGCGTCGGTCACCCGCACGCCGTCGCCATGGGCCGAACGGCCCGCTGCCGGGGTCCCGGTCGACCTTTCCGGTTCCGGTGACGGACAGGTTCGGGCAAGTGACGGACAGTAAGGGACAAATGACAGCGCGTCCGTCTCGGTTGCGCTGGGATGACGCGGACCACCGTGCGCGGCGAAGTGGGGGTGGACATGGGCGACTTCGTGAGAGTGGAGACGGCCCCGTCGGCGGGGCCGGCCGACGGCGAGCCCTGTCGATGCGGGGGCGGACCGGTGCGGGGCGGGCCGGGGACCGCTGAAGAAAGGTTCAGGGGCCTGCTGGAGGCAGCCCCGGACGCCATGGTGATCGTCGACGACACCGGGACGATCAAGCTGGTCAACGCCCAGACCGAGGCCCTCTTCGGCTACCGCCGCGAGGAACTGCTCGACCGCCCGGTCGAGTTGCTGATGCCGCACCGCTTCCACGCCCAGCACACCCAGCACCGCGGCGGCTACGCGGCCAACCGCCAGGTCCGCCCGATGGGAGCCGGTCTCGACCTGCACGGACTGCGCAAGGACGGCACCGAGTTCCCCGTCGAGATCAGCCTGAGCCCGCTGGAGACGACCGACGGACTGCTCGTCTCGGCCGCCGTGCGCGACGTCAGCGACCGCAAGGCCGCCGAGGCCCGCATCAACGAACTCGCGGCCCTCGTCGAGTCCTCCCAGGACGCGATCCTGGCCAAGACCCTCGACGGGTACATCACCTACTGGAACGCCGCCGCGCAGAACCTGTACGGCTACACGGCCGAGGAGGTCATCGGCCGGCACGTGTCCCTGCTCGCCCCGCCCGACCGGAGGGGCGAGATCAACGCGCTGCTGGAGCGGTTGCGGCACGGCGAGAAGGTCGAGCACTTCGAGACGCTGCGGGTCACCAACACCGCCGGGATGCTGGACGTCGACGTCACCCTGTGGCCCACCCGGGACACCGAGGGCACGGTCGTCGGCGCGTGCGCCATCGTGCGGGACATCAGCGACCGCAAGCGGGCGGAGGCCGAACTGACCGCACTGTACGAGCAACAGCGCCACATCGCCCTCACCCTGCAGCGCAGCCTGATGGGCGCCCCGCCGGCCATACCGGGTCTGGCCACCGCGAGCCGCTACCGGCCCGCCACCCAGGGCGCCGGTGTGGGAGGCGACTGGTTCGACCTCATTCCGCTGGGGGCGGACCGGGTCGGAGTGCTGATGGGCGATGTGATGGGCCGTGGTCTGGAGGCGGCGGCCGTCATGGGCCAGTTGCGCTCGGCGGCGCACGCGCTCGCCAAGACCGGCATGCAGCCGCGCCAGCTGATGCAGGCCCTGGACGCCTGCGTGGCCGACCTCGACGTCCCCGACCAGCTCGTGACCTGCTGCTACCTGGTCATCGCCCCGGACGACGGCACGGTGACCGTGTGCTCGGCCGGTCATCTGCCGACCCTGGTCGCCGCTCCCGGGCAGGCAGTGCACGGCCTGGACAGCCCCGTGAACGCACCGCTGGGCGTCGGTGGTGTCCTCTACCAGCAGTCCTGCACGGCCATCCCGCCGGGCGCCACCCTCGCCCTCTACACCGACGGCCTCATCGAGACGCCCGAGAGCGACATCGAGGGCCGGGTCAGCGAACTCGCCGTCGTCCTGGAGAAGTCCTTCACCGACACGGCCTGCCTGGAGACCGTCGCCGACAGCGTCCTGGCGGGCCTGCTGCCCGACGCGGACAGCCACAACGACGACGTGACCCTGCTGCTGGCGCAGTTGCCGGCCGCGCCGCTGGCGTCCCTGAGCACCGATCTGGACGCTGTACCGTCGTCCGTGCCCGAGGGCCGGGCCTTCCTGCACAAGGCGCTCCTCGCCTGGGACTGCACCGCCGCACGGGACGACGCGGTCCTGCTGCTGTCGGAGACCCTCACCAACGCCGTCCAGCACGCCGTCGGCCCCATCGGCCTGCAGCTGCGCCGCACCGAGTCGGATCTCACCGTCGAGGTCAGCGACCACAGTCCGCACCTCCCTCAGCCGCGTCTGGCGGCCGACGACGAGGAGTCCGGCCGGGGCCTGATCCTGGTCCGCGCGCTCGCCGCGGACTGGGGCGTCCGCCCCACCGACGAGGGCAAGACCACCTGGTTCACGCTCAAGCTGTGAGCGTGCACCACCCGGACCCGGCGCGATCGGCGGCCCGGGGCCGTTCGGCCCCTTCCTGAGGCCACGCAGCCCCTGCCCGCGCGCACCCGCCCGCCGGACGCTGTAGGTGCGGAGGTCCGCCGGGAAGTGGGCGGACCACGATCCGGGGAGGTGTCGGCCGTGCTTCGCCCCGTAGTCGTAGGCCTGGACGGTTCACGTGAGAGCCTCGCCGCCGCCGACTGGGCGGCCGGGGAGGCACTCAGGCGCGGCCTGCCGCTGCGCCTGGTGCACGCGTGGGAGGGCCTGTCCCCCGACGTGTCGCAACTGCCCGAGCTGGAGGCGCCGCGCTACTGGGCCCGGCGGATCCTGCGCGGAGCCATGGACGAGCTCAACGAGCGCCATCCGCAGGTCTATCTGAGCGCCGAGCAGATCCCCCTGCCGGCTGCGGACGCGCTGGTCGCGGCCGGTGCCGATGCCGAGCTGCTGGTGCTGGGCAGCCGGGCGTTCAGCGGGTTCGGCGGGTTCATGGCCGGGTCCGTGGCGCTGTCCACCGTCGCCCATGCGACCAGGCCCGTGGTGCTGGTACGGGCCGACCGGACCGCCGAGGACGACCATCTGCCGGATGCGGAGGGCCGGCCGTCGGTGCACACGCCGTTCCGCGACGTGGTGGCCGGTCTGGACACGGCTCACTCCTGCGAGGAGCTGCTGGCGTTCGCCTTCGAGAGTGCCGCGCTGCGTTCGGCGCCGCTGCTGGTCGCCCACGCCTGGCATCTCCCGTACGCCCCGCCCGCGACGGCGGCCACGATGAGCGTCACCGCGCAGCGGACGGCCGAACAGATGCTGGCCGGTGCGCTCGGGCCGTGGCAGGAGAAGTATCCGACGGTTCAGGTCCGGACGCTGGTGGAGGACGAGCGTCCGGCGCAACTGCTGCTGCACGCCGCGCGGGACGCGGGACTGCTGGTCGTCGGCCGCAGGCTCCGTCCGGGCAGGCTCGGCGCGCACACCGGACCGGTCGCGCACGCGGTGATGCACCACGTCCGCTGCCCGGTCGCGATCGTCCCGCACGAATGACCCGTCCACAGACACGGATCCCCGTCCGGAAGGGAAGGTGCCGTGTTCCAGGTTCGTATCCACGGCCGTGGCGGCCAGGGTGCCGTCACGGCCGCCGAGTTGTTGTCGGTGGCGGCG
Organism: Streptomyces cylindrosporus; assembly: GCF_022698165.1. Classification (GTDB taxonomy): domain Bacteria; phylum Actinomycetota; class Actinomycetes; order Streptomycetales; family Streptomycetaceae; genus Streptomyces; species Streptomyces cylindrosporus. The sequence continues at coordinate 50,222 of NZ_JALDAY010000018.1, read as the reverse complement.
TTCATGGAGGGCCGCCACGCGCAGGCGTTCCCGAGTTTCGGATCGGAGCGGACGGGGGCGCCGGTGGTGGCGTTCTGCCGGATCGACGACCGGCCGATCCGGGTCCGGGAGCCCGTCATGCGGCCCGACGCGCTGGTGGTCCAGGACCCCACGCTGCTGCATCAGGTGAACGTCTTCGAAGGGCTGCGGCCCGGCGGCTCCGTGCTGGTCAACTCACCCATGTCAGTGGAGGAGTTGGGCCTCATGGAGCTGCCGGGTCCCGTGCTCACCGTCCCCGCCACCGCCCTCGCGGTGCGCCACTTCGGCCGGCCCGTGCCGAACATCGTCCTGCTCGGCGGCCTTGCCGCACTCACCGGCTGCGTGACGATCGACTCGCTCACCGCCGCCGTCCACGAGCGGTTCCCCGGCGAGCTGGGGCGGGCCAACGCCGCCGCGGCCCGGGAGGCCCACGCCCACGTCAGCAAGGCCCAGCGGGAGGAGCGGGCGCATGCTCAAGCAGACTGAGGGGTCGCGCGCGGTCGCCGAGAGCGTCGCCTGCTGCCGGCCCGAGGTGATCGCGGCGTACCCGATCTCGCCGCAGACCCACATCGTCGAGGAGCTCAGCCGCCTGGTGAAGTCCGGGTCGCTGAAGCCGTGCGAGTACGTCAACGTCGAGTCGGAGTTCGCCGCGATGTCGATGTGCATCGGGGCCTCGGCCGCGGGCGCCCGCACCTACACGGCGACCGCGAGCCAGGGCCTGCTGTACATGGTGGAGGCCCTCTACAACGCCTCCGGGCTCGGGCTGCCGATCGTGATGACGGTCGCCAACCGGGCCATCGGCGCGCCCATCAACATCTGGAACGACCACAGCGACACCATGTCGCAGCGCGACTCCGGCTGGATCCAGCTGTACGCGCGCGACAACCAGGAGGCCGCCGACCTGCATCCGCAGGCCTTCCGGCTGGCGGAGGAGCTGTCGCTGCCGGTGATGGTGTGCATGGACGGCTTCGTGCTCACCCACGCCTGGGAGCGGATCGAGGTGCCGGAGCAGTCGCAGGTCGACGCGTTTCTGCCGCCGTACGAGCCCCGTCAGGTGCTGGATCCGCAGGACCCCGTGTCGATCGGCGCGATGGTCGGCCCGGACGCCTTCACCGAGGTGCGCTATCTGGCGCACGCCAAGCAGATGCAGGCGCTGGACGCGATCCCGCGCGTCGCCCAGGAGTTCCGGCAGGTCTTCGGACGGCACTCCGGCGGGCTGGTGCATCCGTACGCCTGCGAGGACGCCGAGACGATCGTGGTCGTGCTCGGCTCGGTGTTCGGCACGGTGTGCGACGTCGTCGACGAGATGCGTGCGCGCGGGGTGCGGATCGGTGCCCTGGCGATCACGTCCTTCCGGCCCTTCCCGCTCGACGCGGTACGGGCCGTGCTCGGCCGGGCCCGGCAAGTGGTCGTGCTGGAGCGGGCGTTGGCGGTCGGCATCGGCGGGATCGTGTCGGCGAACGTACGGACCGCGCTGTCCGGGATCCAGCTCGACGGTCACACCGTGGTCGCGGGGCTGGGCGGGCGTCCGATCACCAAGACGTCCCTGCACCGGCTGTTCGACGACGCGATGGCCGGCCGGCTGGAACAGCTGACCTTCCTCGACCTCAACACCGAGCTGGTGGACCGGGAGTTGGCGCGGATGGCGAAGACCAGGCGGTCGGGTCCGTCGGCGGAGAACATGCTGCGCGATGTGGGGAGCAACCGATGAGTGCCGCACCTCAGGTCAAGTTCTACCAGGTGGGCAGCTTCGCCGCCGGGAACCGGCTGCTGGGCCCGGACGCTCAGTCCGACCAGGCCGACCCCGGCCGTTCCAACACGCTCACCTGCGGTCACCGCGCCTGTCAGGGCTGCGGCGAGGCGCTCGGCGCCCGCTACGCCCTGGACGCGGCACAGCGGGCGGCCGGCGGCAAGGTCATCGCGGTCAACGCGACCGGCTGCCTGGAGGTGTTCTCCACCCCGTATCCGGAGACGTCGTGGCAACTGCCGTGGCTGCACTCGCTGTTCGGCAACGCGCCGACGGTCGCCGCCGGTGTGGCGGCTGCCCTGCGGGCCAAAGGCCGTACGGACATCCGGGTGGTCGGGCAGGGTGGCGACGGCGGCACCGTCGACATCGGTCTCGGCTGTCTGTCGGGCATGTTCGAGCGCAACGACGACGTCCTGTACGTCTGTTACGACAACGAGGCCTACATGAACACCGGCGTGCAGCGCTCCGGGGCCACTCCCCCGACCGCGCGCACCGCCACCACCCAGGCCGTCGGCGATGACCCCGGCGCCCCCTTCGGGCAGGGCAAGAGCCTGCCGCTGATCGCGATGGCGCACCGGATCCCGTACGTCGCCACGGCCACCGTCGCGGGGCTGCGCGACCTGGAGGCCAAGGTGCACCGGGCGATGAGCATGCGCGGCGCCCGCTATCTGCATGTGCTGGTGCCCTGCCCGCTGGGCTGGGGCACGGCGTCCCACGACACGGTGCGCATCGCCCGGCTGGCCGAACAGACCGGCCTGTTCCCGGTGTTCGAGGCCAGGGACGGCGAGGTCACCGATGTCACGCCGATCCGGCGGCGCCTGCCCGTCGAGGAGTACCTGCGCCCGCAGAAGCGGTACGCGCACCTCTTCGAGCCGGAACTCCGCACCGATGTCATCGCCCGGCTGCAACGGGCCGCCGACCGCAACATCAGCCGCTTCGGGCTGCTGGCACAGGAGGACGTGCCGTGAAGGACAAACCGTTCGCGATCACTTTGAACGTCGGTTCCAGCCTGGCCAACCACACCGGCGCCTGGCGCACCGAACGGCCGCTCTACGTCGACCGGTTGCCGCCGTGCAACCAGGCGTGCCCGGCCGGGGAGAACATCCAGCAGTGGCTGTACCACGCGGAGAGCGGCGACTACGAGTCCGCCTGGCGGCAGCTGATGCGGGACAACCCGCTGCCCGCCGTGATGGGCCGCGTCTGCTACCACCCGTGCGAGACCGCCTGCAACCGCGTCCAGGTCGACAACGCGGTCGGCATCAACTCGATCGAGCGGTTCCTTGGCGACGAGGCGATCAGGCGGGGCTGGAGCGTCGAGGCTCCGGCGGAGTCGAGCGGGAAGCGTGTCCTGGTCGTCGGCTCCGGTCCGGCCGGGCTGTCGGCCGCGTACCATCTGCGGCTGCTCGGGCACGAGGTGACGGTCCGTGAGGCACAGGAGAAGCCCGGCGGCATGATGCGTTACGGCATCCCGCGCTACCGGCTGCCGCGCGAGGTGCTGGACGCGGAGATCGACCGGATCACGGCCATGGGCGTCACCCTCGAACTCGGCACGAAGGTCGAGGACGTGCTCAGCGCGCAGGCCGACGGCGGCTTCGACGCCGTGTTCCTGGCCGTGGGCGCGGGCATCGGCAAGCGCGCCTACATCCCGGCCGGGGACAGCGCCCGCATCCTCGACGCGGTGTCCGTGCTGGGCAGCATGGAGGGCGAGGGCCCGCCGCTCCTCGGTCGCCGGGTCGCCGTCTACGGCGGCGGCAACACGGCCATGGACGCCGCCCGCACGGCACGCAGGCTGGGCGCGACGGAGGCCGTGGTGGTCTACCGGCGCACCCGGGACCGTATGCCCGCCCATGACATCGAGGTCGAGGAGGCGCTGGAGGAGGGCGTGCGGATGAAGTGGCTGTCCACCATCAAGCACGCCGACGAGGGCCGGCTGACCATCGAGCGCATGGAACTGGACGAGACCGGATTCCCGCAGCCCACCGGCGAGTTCGAGGAACTGGAGGCGGACAGCGTGGTCCTCGCCCTCGGCCAGGACTCCGACCTGTCCCTGCTGCGGGACGTGCCGGAGCTGACCCTGGACCACGGCACGGTGCAGGTCGCCGACGGTCTGATGACGGGCCGTCAGGGCATCTTCGCCGGCGGCGACATGGTGCCCGCCGAGCGCACGGTGACCGTGGCGGTGGGGCACGGCAAGAAGGCGGCGCGGCACATCGACGCGTATCTGCGCGGCACGGTGTACGAGCCCGGCCCCAAGCACGCCCTCGCGTCCTCCGACCGGCTCAACACCTGGTACTACTCCGACGCCCCGGCGCAGGTGCGGCCGACGCTCGAACTCGCCCGCCGCGTCTCGACGTTCGACGAGGTCGTGCAGGGTCTCGACGAGTCCACCGCCCTGTTCGAGGCGCGGCGCTGCATGTCGTGCGGGAACTGCTTCGAGTGCGACAACTGCTACGGCGTCTGCCCGGACAACGCGATCACCAAGCTGGGCCCCGGCAAGGGGTTCGCGATCGACCTCGACTACTGCAAGGGGTGCGGGCTGTGCGCGGCCGAGTGTCCGTGCGGGGCGATCGAGATGGTGCCGGAGGAGTGACGGGCTACTTCTCGTCGAACACCAGGTCCTCCGGCGCATGGGTGAGTTTCACGGTGTCGGCGGTGACGTCGACGACGGTGTCGAAGCCGGTCCACTGACCGTTGGAGACGATCAGAAGCCGGTCGTCGCGCTGCGCGAGGTAGTCGTGGAAGCCGTCGAGCGAGGGGTTCCCGTCGCCCAGTACGAGGTAGTCGGCCAGGCGGCGGAACAGCTTGGGCAGCAGCACGGCGGACGTGGTCAGCGAGTCGAGCCCGGTGATCTTCGCGCCGCTCTGGGTCTGGTCGCTCTGCCACAGGCCCTTGTCGGCCGCCCGCGCCTCCTGTGCCGCCGTGGCCATCGCCTCACGGAGGTCGACGAAGAGCTGACGGTAGAAGGTGGGGTAGGCCAGGCCCTCGGCGAGCTGATGGTGGTTGAGCGTGTTGAGGAGATCGGCGACCTCGAACCTCACGAAGGTGCCGCTCGTACCCGGAGCGGCACCGACGCCCGCGAAGGCCACGCACCGGCCGTGCACGTCCGCGCTGCGGGTGAAGATGTAGCCGGGCCGGGACTCCGGGGTGGCCTGCTTGACGATGCCGCGGCTGTCGCGCTCGACGCCGCTGAAGCCCAGCCGGTCCAGCAGCTCGTCGGCGGCCTTGCCGGCGTAGGGCGCGGGCTGGTGGAGTTCGGGTCCGTGCGGCGGACGGTAGTGGGTCTCCAGGGTGTCGATGCCGTCCAGCCGCAGCTGGGCGCCGCCCGCCTGGTTGCACCGTACCCTCCGTCCTCGCAGCAGGTCCCACTGGCTGGGGTCGTCCGGGTAGAAGCGCACCGAGTCCCCGTCCGGACTCGCGCCCACGATTCTGTACACGCCCTCGATCAGCAGCATCGACATGGCGGATCCCCCTTCCGGTCACGGTGAACTCACTGTGGCCGCAAGGGCGATGGGGAGCACCGGCCCGGTGGAGAATCGGGCCGAAGCTCGTACAGGTGACGGACAGGACAGAACCCCCGCGACGTACGCGGGGGTTCACCGCGCCCGGTGTCAGCCGACGAACTCGCCGACCGCCGCCTTCAGTTCGCTCAGTCCTTTCTTCGCGTCGGTGAAGAACATCCCGGTCTTCGGGTTGGTGTAGAGCTCGTTGTCGATTCCGGCGTAGCCGTGGCCCATGGACCGCTTGATGACGACGACGCTCTTCGCCTTGTCGACGTCGAGGATCGGCATGCCGGAGATCGCGTTGCCGGGCTTGCGGGCGATCGGGTTGGTGACGTCGTTCGCGCCGATGACGAGGGCGACGTCGGCCTGCGGGAACTCGGGGTTGACCTCGTCCATCTCCTTCAGCTGCGGGTAGGGCACGTTGGCCTCCGCCAGCAGCACGTTCATGTGCCCGGGCATGCGGCCCGCGACCGGGTGGATGGCGTAGCTGACCTCGACGCCGTGGTCGGTCAGCAGCTGGGCCAGGTCGCCGAGTTCGTGCTGGGCCTGGGCGGCGGCGAGACCGTAGCCCGGGACGAAGACGACCCGGCTCGCGTACGCCAGCTGGACCGCCACGTCGTCCGCGGAGACCGAGCGCACTTGGGCCGGGGCTCCCCCGGTCGCGGCGGGAGCGCTGTCCCCGGTGCCGAAGCCGCCGACCACCACGTTGGCGATCGAGCGGTTCATCGCGTCGGCCATCAGTTTGGTCAGGATGCCGCCCGAGGAGCTGACCAGCATGCCCGCGATGATCAACGCGGTCTCGTCAAGGACGAAGCCCGCCATCGCGACGGCCGACCCGGTGAAGGCGTTCAGCAGGGCGATGACGACCGGCATGTCCGCGCCGCCGATGGGCAGCACCATCGTCACGCCGAAGAGCAGCGCGACGGCCACGAGCCCGTACAGGGCGGTCAGCGAGTCCGGCGACAGGACCAGCCAGACCGTGCCGGCCACGAAGGACAGCGGCAGCGCCACGTTCAGCAGCCGCGCTCCCGGGAACACCACCGGCGCGCCGGAGACGACCCCTTGCAGCTTGCCGGCGGCGATCAGCGATCCGGAGAAGGTGACCGCGCCGATGACGATGTCCAGGGCGCCCGGGAGGGAGACCCGTGCGCCCAGCGCGGCCGGGTCGTCGGCCTGCAGCAGGTCGTTGACCGCGATGAGCGCGGCCGCCCCGCCGCCCACCGCGTTGAACAGGCTGACCAGTTGCGGCATGGCGGTCATCTTGACCTCGCGCGCCGCGTACAGGCCGAGCGCGGCGCCGACGAGCCCGCCCGAGACGAGCACGAGCCAGCCGGTCGTGGTGATCGTGCCCTCGTGGGCCACCAGCCACACCGTGGCCGCGATCGCGACGGCCATGCCGGACGCGGAGATCGCGTTGCCCCGGCGGGCCGTACGGGGGTGGTTCATCAGGTGCAGGCCGAGGACGAAGCAGACGGCGGCGGCCAGGAAGACGTAGTGCACGGCGTTGGAGACGGTGTCCATGGCGCTCACACCTCCGCCTTCTCGTCGCTGCGGGGCTTGGCCTTGAACATCTCCAGCATCCGGTCGGTGACGACATACCCGCCGACGACGTTCATCGCGCCGAACACCATGGCCACGAAGGCCAGGACGTAGCCGAGCAAGGTGTGCGACTCGGCCGCGATCAGCATGGCGCCGATGACGACGATGCCGTGCACCGAGTTGGAGCCGGACATCAGGGGTGTGTGCAGGGTCGCGGGGACCTTGCTGATGACCTCGACGCCGACCAGGACGCTCAGCACGAAGACGGTGATCGCGGTGAGCAGATCGAGGTTGTTCATGAGGAGGCGCCTCCCTTCAGTGACGCTTCGCCCATGAGTGCGGCCGTGATCTCGTCGGCCGGGTCGAGGACGAGTTCGCCGTCGCGCACGAGGTGGCGCAGGAGCGCGACGAGGTTGCGGGCGTAGGCCGTGGAGGCGGCGGTCGCCATCGCGGACGGCAGATGTCCGGCTCCGATGACGGTGACGCCGTTGTCCAGCACGACCGTCTTCTCCGGCTCGGAACCCTCGACGTTGCCGCCGAGTTCGCTCGCCGCGAGGTCGACGACGACCGAGCCGGGCTTCATCGTCTCGACGGCGGCCGCGGTCACCAGCAGCGGCGGCCTGCGGCCCGGCACCTGCGCGGTGGTGATGACGATGTCGGTACGGGCGATGTGGGCGTCCAGCGCCTCCCGCTGGGCCGCCTGCTCCGCCGCCGACAACTCCCGTGCGTAACCGCCCTGTCCGGCGCCCGATTCGGTGCCTGGCGGGCGCTTGATGTCCAGGAATCGGGCGCCGAGCGACTCCACCTCCTCTCGGGACTCGGGGCGTACGTCGTACGCCGTGACGACGGCGCCGAGGCGGCGGGCGGTGGCGATGGCCTGCAGCCCGGCCACTCCGGCGCCGAGGACCAGGACCTGCGCCGGACGCATGGTGCCCGCCGCGGTGGTCAGCATCGGGAAGAAGCGGTCGTACGAATCGGCTGCCAGCACGGCCGCCTTGTACCCGGCGACGGCGGCCTGGGAGGTCAGCGCGTCCATGGACTGGGCGCGGCTGAGGGTGCGCGGCAGCAGATCGAGGCTCACCGGGCGCACTCCGCGCCGGTACAGCTCCTGCACGAGGGCGGGGTGGCGCAGTGGTTCGAGCAGGCCGATCAGGGTCTGCCCGCCGCGCAGTGCCTGCGCGGTCTCCGGATCCGGCGGGCCGACGCACAGGACGACGTCCGCGTGGGCGTACAGCTCTTCCGGGGGTACGACCCGCGCGCCGACGTCGGTGTACTCGGCGTCCGTGAACCAGGCGCCGGCTCCGGCCCCGGTCTCGATCAGGACGTCGAGTCCGGCCCGGCGCAGAAGGGTGACGGCCTCGGGGACAAGGGCGACGCGGCGTTCGCCGGGCGCCCGTTCCCGTACGGCACCCACGGTGACGGTGGCCATGATCTGCTGCCTCTCTGTGTGACCCGGTGGTGGCGGGTCTCAGAACTCGAAGACGAGCCGGGCTTCGGCCCGGCCGCCGAGGACCTCGTCGAAGGAGTCGTTGACCTCGTCCAGGCGCCGGGTCTCGGCGATGACCTGGGTGCGTCCGGCCGCGTGCAGCGCGAACACCTCGGTCAGGTCCTGGCGGGTGCCGACGATGGAGCCGATGACCGAGATGCCGCCCAGGACGGTCTCGAAGATCGGCACGTTGATGGCCGCGTCGTCCGCGGGCAGGGCGACCATGACGAGCCGTCCGCCGCGGTTGAGGGACCTGTACGCCTGCTCGAACGCCTTGGGTGCGGCGGCCAGCACCACCGCGACGTCCGCGCCGCCGGCCTTCCTGATCTCCTCGACCGGGTCGTGGGTGCGGGCGTTGACGATCTGGTCGGCGCCGAGCCGGTGGGCCAGGCCCAGCTTGTCGGGTTCCAGGTCGACGGCGGTGACCAGGCCGCCCACCAGGCGCGCGTACTGCAGCGCGAGGTGGCCGAGGCCGCCGATGCCGAAGACCGCGACGCGTTCGGCCGGGACCACGCGGGCGACCTTGATCGCCTTGTAGGTGGTGACGCCCGCGCAGGTCAGGGGCGCCGCGTCGAAGGACGTGACACCGTCCGGGACCCGGACGACCGCGCCCGCGCTCGCGACGGCGTACTCGGCGTAGCAACCGTCCACGGAGTAGCCGGAGTTGACCTGCGCCTCGCACAGGGTCTCCCAGCCGGAGACGCAGTAGCGGCAGGTGCCGCAGGACGAGCCGAGCCACGGGACGGCGACCCGCTTGCCGATCAGGTCGGTGGAGACGCCGGCGCCGACGGCGGTCACGGGGCCGATGCCCTCGTGGCCGGGGATGAACGGCGGCCGGGGCTTGACCGGCCAGTCGCCGTGGGCGGCGTGGATGTCGGTGTGGCAGAGGCCGGAGGCCTCCATCTTCACGAGTACCTGGCCGGGGCCGGGCTCGGGTGTCGGCAGCTCCTGGATCTCCAGGGGCTTGCCGAAGTCGGTGACGACCGCTGCCTTCATCGTTCCTCTCCTCAACTGGTCTGTTTCCGGGGCGCCTTGACCCGGGTCACGAAGTGCAGCCCGTCTCCGGCTGCGAGGGAGAATCCGCCCGGTGCGCCCTCTTCGACGTCCAGGACGTAGAAGGGGCGGCCGAGCGCCTCGTACTGTGCGGCGTCCGTGTGGAAGGTGCAGCCCTCCACCACGCCGACGAGCATGTCGCCGTCTCCCAGGGCGAGTTCGCCGCCCGGGAAGCACATCGGGTCGCTGCCGTCGCAGCAGCCGCCCGACTGGACGAACATCACCGGCCCGCCGCGGGAGGCGCACAGGGCCGCGATGGCCCTGCGCGCCGCCCGCGTGGCGGTGACGCGTCCGACGGTGCCGTTCTCGGGCATGTCGCCGCACCTCTCCTAGAACAGCCCGAGCGGCTTGTCGCTGTAGCTGACCAGGAGGTTCTTGGTCTGGCTGTAGTGCTCGAGCATCATCTTGTGCGTCTCGCGGCCGATGCCGGAGACCTTGTAGCCACCGAACGCGGCACCCGCGGGGTACTGGTGGTAGCAGTTCGTCCAGACGCGGCCGGCCTTGATGGCCCGGCCCATCCGGTAGGTGCGGCGGGTGTCGCGGCTCCACACACCGGCCCCGAGGCCGTACAGCGTGTCGTTGGCGATCTCCAGTGCCTCGGCCTCGTCCTTGAACGTGGTCACGGCGAGGACGGGTCCGAAGATCTCCTCCTGGAAGACCCGCATCTTGTTGTGGCCCTTGAGGACGGTCGGCTCGTAGAAGTAGCCGTCGGTGAACTCGCCGCCGACGGTGGGCCGGTGGCCGCCGGTCAGGAGCTCGGCGCCCTCCTTGACGCCGATCTCGACGTACGACGCGATCTTCTCGATCTGCTGCTTGGACACCTGCGGGCCGATCATGGTCTCGGTGTCGAGCGGGTCGCCCTGCTTGATGGCGCGGATGCGCTCCAGGCAGCGGCCCATGAACTCCTCGTAGATGTCCTCCTGGATGAGCGCGCGGGAGGGGCAGGTGCACACCTCGCCCTTGTTGAACGCGTAGAGCACCAGTCCCTCGACGGCCTTGTTCAGGAAGTCGTCGTCGGCCGCGGCCACGTCGTTGAAGAAGATGTTCGGCGACTTGCCGCCCAGTTCCAGGGTGACCGGGATGATGTTCTGGGACGCGTACTGCATGATCAGCCGGCCGGTGGTGGTCTCGCCGGTGAAGGCGACCTTGGCGATGCGCTTGTTGGTGGCGAGGGCCTTGCCGATCTCGGCGCCGGGTCCGCCCACGACGTTGACCGTGCCGGGTGGCAGGATGTCGCCGACGACCTCCATCAGCTTCAGGATCGACCACGGGGTCGGGGAGGCGGGCTTGAGCACCGAGGTGTTGCCCGCGGCGAGCGCCGGTGCCAGCTTCCACGCGGCCATCAGCAGCGGGAAGTTGAAGGGGATGATCTGGCCGACCACGCCGAGCGGCTCGTGGAAGTGATAGGCGATCAGGTCCTTGTCGATCTCGGTGATCTCGCTCTCCTCGGCCCGGATCGCGGCCGCGAAGTAGCGGAAGTGGTCGGCCGCGAGGGGGATGTCGGCGGCCAGGGTCTCGCGGACCGGCTTGCCGTTGTCCCAGCTCTCCGCGACGGCGAGTTCCTCGCGGTGGGCGTCGATGGCGTCGGCCACCTTGTTCAGGACGGCGGCGCGCTGGGCCGTGGAGGCCTCCCCCCAGGCGTCCTTGGCGGAGTGCGCGGCGTCCAGGGCGAGTTCGATGTCCTCGGCGCCCGACTTCGGGACCTCGCAGAGCGGCTTGGCGGTCGCGGGGCACAGGTCGACGGAGTACTGGCCGGTGCTGGGCGCCTGCCACTTGCCACCGATGAAGTTCTCGTACCGGGGCGCGACGTCCACGGGACTGCCGGGCCTGCCGGGAGGCTGGTACTTCATGATCGTCCCCTTTCCGGACACGACGATCGGGTGATGGTCCAGACGCTAGGAGCGGGAACGCTGCAACCACGCTGCATGCCGGACGAGCCGCGGTCCGACCGTCAGCCGGGAGTCCAGCGCGCGGGCCCGTGCCGCGGCCGCGGCCCGCTGCGCGGAGCCGCCCGGGAGCCGGTGGGCGAGCGCCAGCCACGCGGAGGCGTCGTCCGTGCCCCATTCGGCGCCCACCCAGCGGCGCAGCAGCACGGTGTCGCCGGCGGCGAGTACGGCGCCGCGCAACTGCTGCTCCAGGGCGCGCCGTTGCTCCACCACCACCGGCGCCTCGGAGCGCGGCAGCAGCGGGCCGGGGTAGCGGGCGAGCGCCTCGGCGACGCGGCCCGCCGCGAGCAGCTCGGCCACGTCGGTGAAGTCGCTGCGCACGGTGCACAGCAGCGCGTACGGGCGGGAGCCGAGCAGGCCGGGGCCGAGCACCGCGCGCAGCCGCGTCATCTCGGCACGCAGTGTCGAGGCCGGTACCTCCCGCTCGGACAGGTCGACGGCGAGCCGTTCCCCGCTCACCCCGTGGCCCGCGAGGGCCAGTGCGACGACGATCTCGCTGTGCCGCGGGCTGAGCTGGAACAGGCGTCCATCGGTCTCCAGGACCGCGCTGTCGCGGCCCAGCGCGGTCAGCCGTGCGTCGGTGCCCGGCGGCCCGGACGGCCGGTGTGCGAGTTCCGCCTCCGCCGCCAGCGCGGCGGCACGCACGGCGGCGAACGCGGGAGGCGTGGCGATGGTGGCGCCGCCCGTGAGGTCCACGACGCCCAGGACCCGGCCGGTGGCGAGGTCCCTGACGGGTGCTGCGGCACAGGACCAGTCGTGCACCGCCGGGCTGTAGTGCTCGCCGGCCACGATCTGGACGGGGCGCGCCAGTTGCAGGGCGGTGCCGGGGGCGTTCGTCCCGGCCTGTGCCTCGGCCCACAGGGCGCCCTCGGCGAAGTTCATGGACTCGGCCCGCCGCAGGGTGGTGGAGTCCCCCTCCACCCACAGCAGGGTCCCGTCGGCGTCGCCGACCGCGAAGAGGTGGCCGTCGTCGGCGGCACCGGCCCCCAGCAGCTCCCGGAACAGGGGCAGCACGGCGGCCAGTGGATGCGCACGGCGGTAGGCGGTCAGTTCCTCCGGCGTGGCCCGCACAGGGGGCAGCCGGCCGCCGTCGGCCCGTAGGTCACAGGCGGCGCAGCGCCGCCACGACTCGGCGACCAGGCCGCGCACGGCTCGTGGTGCTCCGGGCGAGTCCGCGAGCCGCTCGTGCGCGGCGCGCAGCGCGGAAGCCGGGGCCGCTGTGGAAGCGTCCATGTCACCTCCTGGATGCCGTCCTCCCGGACCGGCACCACCAGCCTCACTCCGGCACGGGGAGGGCTGGAGAGGCCGAACGTCCCTGCGGCAGGGGCCGCTCGGGCTCGGATCGGGAGGGACTCGGCACGCGGGGATTCAGGTGACGCGCGGCGAGGACGCTGCTGCGGGCGCGCCTACTTGGGGAGCACCGGCGCGTGCCACACGAGCACGCTGCCGCCCTCGGCACCGCCGCCGAGGTCCAGGGCTCCCCCCAGTTGTTCGGCGCGCTCGGCCATGTTGCGCAGGCCGCTGCGCCGGCCCTCGGGCGGGATGCCCACGCCGTCGTCCGACACCGTCAACCGGATCTCCCCTCCGTTCAGCTCCAGGACGACGTCGCTGCGGCGGGCCCTGGCATGCCGGGCGACATTGGTGAGCGCCTCGGACAGGACGGCCACCACATGGTCGGCGACCTCCCGCGGCACATCGGTGTCCAGCAGTCCCTCCATCCGCAGGCTCGGCGCGAAGCCGAGCACCGGCGCCGCCTCGCCGACCACGCGCACCACGCGGGCGCGCAGGCCCGTCCCGGCACCGCCCTCACGCGCGCGCAGACCGAAGATCGTCGACCTGATGATCTTGATGGTCTCGTCCAGGTCGTCGACCGCCCGCACCACCCGCTCGGCAGCCTCCTGGTGCTCGATGAAGCGGCCCGCGCTCTGCAGGGTCATGCCGGTGGCGAACAGGCGCTGGATCGCCAGGTCGTGCAGGTCCCGGGCGATCCGGTCGCGGTCCTGGAGCACCGCGATCTCCTCGGCGTCCCGCCTGCGCTCCGCGAGTTCCATCGCGATGGCTGCCTGCGCGGCGAAGGCCTGCAGGGGCACGGTCTCCGCCGCCGTGTACCCGGGCTGACCGGCCCTGCGCGCCAGCAGGACCACGCCACGCGTGCCCGCCTCGCCCGTGCCGATGGGCACGGCCACGGCGGGGCCCAGGCCCTGGAAGCGCGGCGGCTCCGGGGAGATCCGCCGGTCGTGGGCCACGTCCTCGCTGGTGATCGGGGCGCCTCCGGAGAAGGCCAGCCCCATCAGGCTCGTGTCCATGGGCAGCACGAGGCCCCGGTGTGCCTCGGCGTCCATCCCGACGGCGATCTCCACGGCGAGGGACCCGGTGTCCTCCATGGGCAGCGCGACCACCGCCAGCGCCGATCCGGTGATCTCTCCGGCCCGCTCGGCGATCAGCCCGAGGACCTCGCTGCCGGGGCCGCCGGACATCAGGTTGTGGGTGACTTCGGCGTTGGCCTCCAGCCAGCGTTCGCGGAGCCTGGACTCCTCGTACAGGCGGGCGTTGTCGATCGCGACACCGGCGGCCACGGCGAGGGTCGCCAGCACCGACTCGTCCTCCTCGTCGAACTGCACCCCGCCGCGCTTCTCCGTCAGGTACAGGTTGCCGAACACCTGGTCGCGCACCCGGATCGGGACTCCGAGGAAGGTGTTCATCGGCGGGTGGTGGGCCGGGAAGCCGTACGACGCCGGGTGCTGGGAGATCTTCACCAGCCGCAGCGGCTCGGGGTGGCGGATGAGTTCGCCGAGGATTCCGTGGCCCTCGGGGTAGGGGCCGATCCTGGCGATCTGCTCGTCGCTGACGCCGACGGTGTGGAAGGCCGACAGCCGGCTGCCGTCGGGGCCGATCACGCCGAGGGCCGCGTACTCGGCGTCGACGAGTGTCGCCGCTGCCTCGACGATGCTGTGCAGGGCCTGCTCCAGGTCGAGCTCGCGGCCGACCGAGAGCACCGCCTCCAGGAGGCTGTGCACCCGGTCGCGCGTGCCGCGGGCCGCGTCGAGGCGGGCCTGCAGCTCCTCCAGCAGATCGTCCAGCCTGAGCTGCGGAAGCCTTATGCGCGCATCCTGGGTCCCCTCAGGACTTCCCACCGGTGCTCCTCCAGCTCCCTAGTACCGCCGCCGGCCGACCGCGTCGGTCATGTGCCACGGTAACGGTCCAGGGCTGAGGGCGGTACGGGGGACCTGCAGGCAGGGCGGGGCTGCGCGCCCGGTCAGACGCCCGGAAGGCGGGCCGCGACGTACTCGGTGAGGTCGAGCAGGCGGTTGGTGTAGCCCCACTCGTTGTCGTACCAACCGAAGACCTTGACGAGTTCGCCGCTCGCCTGGGTCAGCGGGGCGTCCAGGACGCAGGAGGCGGGGTCGCCGACGACGTCACGGGAGACGATCGGGGCGTCGGAGACCCGCAGCACGCCCTTCAGCGGTCCTTCGGCGGCCTCGCGGTACGCGGCGTTGACCTCCTCGGCGGTCACGGACCGGTCCAGGAGCACGCTCAGGTCGGTCAGCGAGCCGTCCTCCACGGGCACGCGCACGGCGATCCCGTCGAGGGTCCCGGCCAGTTCCGGCAGGACGAGGCCGACGGCCCGTGCCGCCCCGGTGCTGGTGGGGATGATGTTCACGGCGGCGGTGCGGCCCCGGCGCAGGTCCTTGTGCGGGCCGTCCAGGACGACCTGGTCGTTGGTGTAGCCGTGGATGGTGGTCATCAGGCCCTTGACGATCCCGAAGTGCTCGTCGAGCACCTTCACCATGGGCGCCACGCAGTTGGTGGTGCAGGAGGCGTTGGACACGACGTGGTCGCTGTCCGGGTCGTAGGTGCCTTCGTTGACCCCCATGACGAGGGTGGCGTCGACGTCCTTGCCCGGCACGGAGAGCAGGACCTTGCGGGCGCCCGCCTTCAGGTGCGCTCCGGCCTGCTCCCGGGTGCGGAAGCGGCCGGTGGACTCGATGACGATGTCCACGCCGTACTCGCCCCAGGCGAGGGCGGCCGGGTCGCGCTCGGCGGTCACGGCGACGCGGTGGCCGTCGACCGTGAGGGAGTTCTCGTCGTGCTCGACGGTGCGGTGCAGCCGGCCGTAGGTGGAGTCGTACTCCAGCAGGTGGGCCAGCGTCGCCGGCGAGGTGATGTCGTTGACCGCGACGACCTCGACCGGTGTGCCGGTGCCCTTCTCCGCCCGCTCCAGCACACAGCGCAGGTAGTTGCGTCCGATACGGCCGAAGCCGTTGATGCCCACGCGTACGCTCATGTCCGTCGCCCTCCCGATCGTTGCCCCGGCGGTGTCCGGGGTATGCCGCCAGCCTGCTGACAGCGGGCCCGGCGGGGCTTGGGCCGGACGGGGACGATCCCGGGACGATCGGCCCTGGGTTTCAGCGGCCTTCCCGGCGGAGCCGGTCCCCGGGGCCTCAGCGGCCTTCCTGGCGGAGCCGGTCCTGGGCCTGGGTGGCGATCACGGCGGCCTGGATGCGCCGCTCCACCCCGAGCTTGGCCAGCAGGCGGGAGATGTGGTTCTTCACCGTCTTCTCGGCGAGGAAGAGCCGCTGGCCGATCTGCCGGTTGGTCAGGCCCTCGCCGATCAGGGCGAGGATCTCCCGTTCCCGGTCGGTCAGGCCCGGCAGGGCGTCCGGCTCCTCCTCCGGCTCGTGCCCGCCGCGCAGCCGGGCCATCAGCCTCGTGGTGGCGCTCGGGTCGAGCAGCGACTGGCCCGCGGCTACGGTCCGCACGGCCGACACCAGGTCGGAGCCCTGGATCTGCTTGAGGACGTACCCGGACGCGCCGGCCATGATCGAGTCCAGCAGGGCCTCCTCGTCGTCGAACGAGGTCAGCATGAGACAGGCCAGGTCGGGCAGGTGCGAGCGCAGTTCCCGGCAGACGCTCACGCCGTCGCCGTCGGGCAGGCGTACGTCGAGGACCGCCACCCGCGGTCGCAGCGCCGGGACGCGGACCAGCGCCTGCTCGGCCGTGGAGGCCTCGCCGACCACGCTGATGTCCGGCTCGTCGTCGAGGAGGTCGCGCACCCCCCGCCGTACCACTTCGTGGTCGTCCAGCAGGAACACCCGGATCGGGCTGTCGGGGCCCGGCCGCTCGCCGTCCGCCATCGCAAGCTCCTCACTCCTGCGCTCCGCGCCGGCTTCCACGGGCCGGCCTCGGTTCCGAGATCCTCCCCCGGTCGCGGGCCGAAGGGCCAGGGCCGGTCGGCCCTGATCTCCGTACCGCTCCCCTTCTCGCATTCCCCCGGGGGGACCGGTCCGGCCTCGGGCCCGGGACGCTCGGCCCCTGCCCCGAGGCCGTGTGCGCACGACAGGCTGTCCGGACCAGCGGCCCCGCAGGCCTGCCCGTTGGTGGTCTGCATCCGGTCGACGGACGAGGAAGGGAGTGGGCGCGATGACCCGCATCGTCGGCGAGGTGATGACCCGCGAGGTCGTCGAGGCCCGCCGTGAGACACCGTTCAAGGACGTGGCCCGGCTCCTGGACGAGCACCGCATCAGCGGGCTCCCGGTGGTCGACCACGACGACAAGGTTCTCGGAGTGGTCTCCGGCACCGACCTGATCCGCCGTCAGGCCGAGCGGCCCGTGAACGGGCACGCGCCCACCGCCGGGGACCTGATGTCGACGCCGGCGATCACGGTGCACCCGCAGCAGCGGGTCGCGGACGCCGCGCGCGTGATGGAACGCCACGGCGTGGAGCGGCTGCCGGTCGTGGACGAGGAGGACCGGCTGATCGGCATCGCCACCCGCCGCGACCTGCTGCGCGTCTTCCTGCGCACCGACGAGGAGATCCGCCGGGAGATCCTCGACGAGGTGTTCACCTCCGCGCCGTCCGCGCCGCAGCACGGCGTGACCGTCACGGTCGAGGACGGCATGGTCACCCTCTCCGGACGGCTGGAGCCGGGCGCTGACATCCCGCTCGTGATCCGGCGGACGTGGCGGGTCGACGGCGTGGTCGGCGTCGTGAACGGTCTGGCGTGAGGCACCCGGTGGGGCCGACCGGGCCGGGAGCAGGGCCGAACGGCCCTTACCGCGCGTACCGTCCCGCGGTTCCAATGGCGGGCGGAAGTGAGCCGCCGACCCCACGGAAACCCGCCATGCGCCTCGACAACACCCAGCCGGTCCCGGTCGGGCCGCGCCGGAGCATCGAGCTCGACAGCCGCGAAG
Source organism: Streptomyces cylindrosporus (assembly GCF_022698165.1). Taxonomy (GTDB): domain Bacteria; phylum Actinomycetota; class Actinomycetes; order Streptomycetales; family Streptomycetaceae; genus Streptomyces; species Streptomyces cylindrosporus. The sequence goes on along the minus strand of NZ_JALDAY010000018.1, from coordinate 32,741 downwards.
CCCTCCGGCTGCTGGGCAGCGTGTCCGTGGGACGGATCGTGTTCACGCGGCACGCGCTGCCCACCGTCCGGCCCGTCAACCACGTCCTCGACGGCGGCGACATCGTCATCCGCACCCACGAGGGCGCGGCCCTGACCTCCCGTACCCGCGAGTCCGCGTCCTCGGGCGTGGTCGTGGCCTACGAGGCCGACACCATCGACCCGGACACACATCTCGGCTGGAGTGTCGTGGTCACCGGCTTCGCGCATCTGGTGACCGACCCGCGGGAGCTGGCCCGGTATCAGCGTCTGCTGCATCCCTGGGTGCAGCAGACCATGGACTACGCGGTCCGCATCCGGCCCGACCTGGTCACCGGCATCCGCCTGACCGACGCGGACCCGAGCCGGCCGCCGCACGGCTGAGGCGCGCCGGCGAGTGGGGACCCATGGCCCCGGGGCGAGCCCCGAGCGGCCCTCGCGGGCCTCGGCGTGTCGCGGCCACGCTGGACTTGGGCCCCCGGGTCGCCGCCGCGGCGCCACGGGCCGAAGGAGCTGATCGCCATGACGACCCTGGCGGAAACACCGGACCGTCCCGTGCGGGTGAACGCGGTGCTGGACGCGCCGCTGTCCCGGTGGCTGTGGCTGGTGAAGTGGATCCTGGTGATCCCCCACTACGTGGTGCTGTTCTTCCTCTGGATCGCCTTCACCGCGGTGAGCGTGGTCGCGTTCTTCGCGATCCTGTTCACCGAGCGCTATCCGCGGTCCCTGTTCGACTTCAACCTGGGTGTGCTGCGCTGGAGCTGGCGGGTGGCGTACTACTCGTACGGCGCCCTGGGCACCGACCGCTATCCGCCGTTCAGCCTGGGCGAGGAGCCCGACTATCCGGCCCGGCTGGACATCGCCTACCCCGAGCGTCTGTCGCGCGGACTGGTGCTGGTGAAGTGGTGGCTGCTGGCCGTCCCGCACTACATCGTCATCGGGTTCTTCCTCGGCGGCTGGCACGTCGGCTGGTGGGACGGCGGCCTGGTGGCCGTCCTCGCGTTGATCGCCGCGGTGACGCTGGCCTTCACCGAGAAGTACCCGCGCAGTCTGTTCGACCTGATCCTCGGGCTGAACCGGTGGGTGCTGCGGGTGGCCGCCTATGTCGCCCTGATGACGGACGTCTATCCGCCCTTCCGCCTCGACATGGGCGGCGCCGAACCCCAGACGCTCGAGGACCGGCCGTGACCGCCCTGCTCGTCGGGGTGTTCCTGGTCGTGCACGGGCTGCTGCACCCCGGGGTGTGGACGGCACCCCAGCAGCAGCCCGGCGGCGCCCCTGCCCCGTTCGCTCCCGGCCACTCGTGGCTGCTGACGTCCGCGGGCGTCGCCGCGGCGCCGGCCAGGGCGGCGGCGCTCGCGCTCGCCTGGTACACGGCTCTCGTGTACGCCGTGGCCGGGGGCGGGGTGATGGCGGGCAGCGGGTGGTGGCCCACGGCCGCCCTGCTCGCGGCGTCGAGCGCACTCGTGCTCAAGGTGGTCTGGTTCGACCCGTGGCTGAGCGTGGGTGTGCTGCTGGACGTGGGCGTCATCACCGCGGTGGCCGCGTCCTGGCCCGCCTCGCTGTACTGAGCCGTCCCGACTCGCGGTATCGAGGCGGGCCCTCGGCGGCTCAGTCGTGCGGCACCACCGCGACCGGCGCGACGGCGTGCTGCAGCGCCGCGTGGGTCACCGGACCGATGTGGCCGCCGACGGCCGCGCGGCGGATCCTGCGGCCGACGACGACCAGTGCGGCGTCGCGCGACGCGTGCACGAGATGGCGGCCCGCGCTGCCGATCACGGCCTGCTCGCGCACCTCGACGCCGGGGAACTTCGCCCGCCAGGGCGCCAGCACCTCGGCCAGCCGCTCCCGTGCCTGCTCGGCCAGTTCCTCGTTCAGGTCGGCGTCCATCGCGGCGCCGTAACCGTAGGCGGCGGGCAGGCTCCAGCCGTGGACGACCCGCAGGCCCGCCGCACGGCGCTGGGCCGCCTCGAAGGCGAAGCCGACGACGGCGTCGGCCGGGTTCTCCAGGTCGACCCCCAGCACGACATCGCGGTACGGCGTGGTGGTGGCCGCCTCACCACCGGCGTCGGGCAGATGCTCGTCCTCGGCGCGCTCCCCGGCCCGTACCAGGACGACGGGCCGCTCGGCGCGGGCCACGACCGCGAGGGCGACCGATCCGACGACGAAACCGGCGAGCGCGCCGAGCCCGCGGGAGCCGAGGACCAGCAGCTCGGAGCTCTCGGCCGCCGCCAGCAGGGCCGCGACCGGCTGGTCCCCGCTCACCCCGACGGTGATCCGCAGCGCCGGATGGCGGTGGGCGAGCCGGGACCGCGTCTCGTCCAGCAGCTTCTCGGCCCAGGGACGCTGCACGTCGAGCGCGCCGGCGGCGGGGAGGCCGGCGAACGGCGCATAGGTGTAGGCGGGTTGTTCCAGGCCGTACACGAGGCGCAGGTCCGCTCCGCGCTGTTCCGCCTCGCGCGCGGCCCAGTCGGCGGCGGCGAGGCTCTGCGGGGAACCGTCGAGGCCGGCGGTGATGGTGGGCATGTGGGGTCCTCCTTCGGGGATGCCTGGCCAGTCTCCGCGGCGGCGCGGGTGGTGCAGGAGGGGCCGCAGGTCCTTGCCGGGGACCGATCGGCCCTCGTCGTACGGCAGTTGACCCGGTCTCGGCTGCCGCGCCGGTCCTCAGGCGGGCAGGGCCGGGCGGACGAGCGTGCCCGAGCGGCCGTGCACGATCGCGTCGGCCGCGTCGAGGGCACCGATGGCGGCGAGACCACCGGTGCGTTCGACGAAGCGGGCGGCCGCCTCGGCCTTGGGGCCCATCGAACCGGCGGGGAGACCGGCCCGGCGCAGCTCCCCGGGCGTGGCGTCGAGGACGGCCCGCTGCCTGGGCGTGCCGAAGTCGGCGTAGACGTTGGGCACGTCGGTGAGGATGAGCAGGAAGTCGGCCCTGAGGTCCTCGGCCAGCAGGGCGGCCGTCAGGTCCTTGTCCACGACGGCCTCGATACCGCTCAGCGCGCCGCAGTCCTGGTCGGCGACGACGGGAATCCCCCCGCCGCCGGCGCAGATCACCAGCGTGCCGCCGACGAGCAGTTCGTGGATCGTGTCGGTCTCCACGATCCGCTCGGGCGCCGGCGAGGCGACCACGCGCCGCCAGCCGGTGCCGTCCCGGGCGATCTGCCAGCCGCGCTCCAGCGCGAGCGACCTGGCCACGTCCAGCGGGTAGACCTGGCCGACGAACTTGGTCGGGTGCCGGAATGCGGGGTCGTCGGCGCGTACGAGGGTGTGGGTGACGAGCGCGGCGACGCGGTGTCCGGGCAGCGCGTCGTGCAGGGTGCGCACCAGCAGGGAGCCGATCATTCCCTGGGTCTGCGCGCCGAGCAGGTCCAGCGGGTAGGGGGTGCTCAGGGCGGGGTCGGCCGCGCTCTCCATGGCGAGCAGGCCGATCTGCGGGCCGTTGCCGTGGGTGAGGACGACCTCGTGTTCGTGCGCGAGCGCGGCGATCGCGCCGGCGACGCGGTCGATGTTCGCCGACTGGACGGCGGCGTCGGGGCGTTCGCCGCGGTGCAGCAGGGCGTTGCCCCCGAGGGCGATCACGATCCGCACGGTTCAGTCCTCCAGGGTGGCCACGAGCACGGCCTTGATGGTGTGCAGCCGGTTCTCCGCCTGGTCGAAGACGAGCGACGCGGGCGAGGAGAACACCTCGTCGGTGACTTCGAGCGCGCTCAGCCCGTACAGGTCGAGCAGTGAACGGCCGAGCGTGGTCCGGTCGTCGTGGAGGGCGGGCAGGCAGTGCATGAACCTCACGTCCGGGTTGCCGGTGGCCGCGAGGGTCTTCTCGTTCACCTGGTACGGCAGCAGGAGCTCGATGCGCTCGCGCCAGGCGGCGGCCGGCTCGCCCATGGAGACCCACACGTCGGTGTGCAGGAAGTCGACGCCCCGGACGGCGGTGTCGACGTTCTCGGTCAGGGTGATCCGGGCTCCGCTGCGCTCGCCGAACCAGCGGCAGTCGGCGACGAGACCGGGGTCGGGCCACAGGGCGCGGGGGGCGGCGATCCGTACGTCCATCCCGAGCAGGGCGCCCATGGACAGCAGCGAGTTGCCCATGTTGTTGCGGGCGTCGCCGAGGTAGCAGTAGCTGATGTCGGTCAGCGGCTTCGGGCTGTGCTCGCGCATGGTGAAGACGTCGCACAGGCTCTGGGTGGGGTGCGCGGTGTCGGTCAGGCCGTTGTAGACGGGGACGCCGGAGTGCGTGGCGAGTTCGGTGACGATCGACTGCGCCGAGCCCCGGTACTCGATGCCGTCGAACATGCGGCCGAGGACCCGTGCGGTGTCGGCGACGGACTCCTTGGTGCCGAGATGGGTGTCGCCGGGTCCCAGGTAGGTGGTGGCGGCGCCCTGGTCGGCGGCGGCGACCTCGAAGGCGCAGCGGGTGCGGGTGGAGGTCTTCTCGAAGACGAGCGCGAGGTTGCGGCCGGTCAGCCGGGGCCGCTCGGTGCCGGCGCGCTTGGCCGCCTTGAGGTCGGCGGCGAGGTCGAGAAGGTGGTGGATCTCGGCCGGGGTGAAGTCGTGTTCGCTCAGGAAGGAGCGGCCGCGCAGGTCGGTGATCATTGTGTGTCCTCGTGGGAGTGCGGTCGGTCGACGGGGTCGCGTTCGACGGGGCAGCTCATGCAGCGGGGTCCGCCCCGGCCGCGGCCGAGTTCGGCGCCGGCGATGGTGACGATCTCGATGCCCTGCTTGCGCAGGTAGGTGTTGGTGGTGACGTTGCGCTCGTAGCCGACGATCACCCCGGGCGCCAGGGCGAGGAAGTTGCTGCCGTCGTCCCACTGCTCGCGCTCGGCGTTGCGGATGTCCTGCGGTGCCGACAGCATCCGCACCTTGTCCAGGTCGAGGGCCTCGGCGAGCGCGGTCGCCAGGTCGGAGTTCGGGACGACGTCGAAGCCGGCCCTGCGGGTGCCGCTGGGGGTCAGCGTCCAGGAGCGCAGGGAGTCGGCGAGACCCGGGTAGATGACGAAGGCGTCGCGGTCGACCATGGTCAGCACGGTGTCGAGGTGCATGTAGGCGCGCGTGGCCGGGAGTTGGACGGCGATCAGCCGGTTCGCGGTGCCGCCGGCGAAGAGCCGGGCGGCCAGGTTCTCCACCGCCTGGGCGGTGGTCCGCTCCCCCATGCCGACCATGACGGCGCCGTTGCCCAGCACATGGACGTCGCCGCCCTCCAGGGTCCCCACCGGTCCGTCGAGGATCGGTTCGGGCGCGACGCCCTGGAACATCGGGTGGAACCGGTAGACGGCCTCGGCGTGCAGGCTCTCGCGGCGCCGGGCCGGTTTGGCCATCGGATTGACCGACAACCGGTCGTACATCCAGCAGGAGTTGTCGCGCGGGAAGAGGTGGTTGGGCAGCGGCGCGAGCGCGAAGTCCTCGGCGTCCAGCGCGCTCCACACCAGGCTGTGCGGGGTGGCGAGCGGCAGGTCGCTCTTGAGCAGGCCGCCGATCAGGTAGCCGGCCAGGGTCTCTCCGTCGAGCTCGGCGCACAGTTCGCGCACCGGGTCCACGAGCGCCGGGCCGACGCTCGCCGGGGTGACGACCCGGTCCAGGAGCCAGTCACGGGCCGCGGGACCGTCGAGGGTCCGGGCCAGCAGGTCGGCGAAGTAGTGCACGCGGACGCCGTGGTCGCGCAGCACCTGGGCAAAGGCGTCGTGCTCCTCGCGGGCACGCTTGGCCCACAGGATGTCGTCGAAGAGCAGGGCGTCGATGTTGCGCGGGGTGAGGCGGGACAGTTCGAGTCCGGGCCGGTGCAGGATCACCTGGCGCAGGCGGCCGGCCTCGGAGTCGACGTGGAAGGTGTTCATGGCGGGACGTCCTCGGGGTCCGGGGGTCAGTCGCGGTGGCGGAGCGTGTTCTTGCGGAAGGCGCCGGGCCGGTGCGGCCGCCGCCTGCCGGATGTGTGCGGGGCGGGCGGGGTCTCCGGCGCCCGGACCTCGCCCGCCTCCGGCTGCGGCGCGGCCAGTTCGCCGTACTCGCCGCGGTCCCGCTTCAGCCACACGTACACGGGCAGTCCGAGCAGCAGCACGAACAGGCCGTAGTAGACGGTCTGGTAGCCGCTGCCCTGGATCGACCAGTACGAGAAGGCCATCGCCAGCGCCGAGACCGTGACGTCCCTGGCCAGCCGCCGCCGGCTCAGGCCCTCGCGGCCGCGCACCAGCAGCCAGTACAGCTGGGCCGCCGCCGAGAACAGGTAGGGGATCACCGCGGTCAGCACGCTCAGCAGCACGATCTTGGTGAACACGTCCTCGAAGCGGGTGTAGCTGAAGACGGTGATCAGCGAGGCCAGCACGGTGGAGGCGACGATGCCGAAGACGGGGACGCCGCTCTCGCCGCGCAGCCTGGCGAACGCGGCTGGGAAGAGTCCGTCGCGGGCGGCGGCGTACGGCATCTCGGCGCACAGCATGGTCCAGCCGTTCAGGGCGCCGATGCCGGAGACGATGGCGGCCACGGCGACCGCGTCACCGGCCCAGGTGCCGCCGAGGATGTTGTTCGCGGCGTCGGTGAACGGCGCTGTGGAGGCGCCGAGTTCGGTGTGCGAGACGGTGCCGAGGACGGCGAGGGTGCCGAGGATGTAGATGACGGCGCAGACAAGGGTGCCGTAGACGGTGGCGCGCGGGACGTTGCGCCCGGGTTCGCGGACCCGGCTCGCGACCACGGACGCGGCCTCCAGGCCCAGGTAGCTGAAGAGCGCGATGGCCGCGGCGGCGGAGATCGCGCCGAGCGCCGACTGGTGACTGGCCTTGAACGGGCCGAAGTTGTCGGGATCGATGAAGAGCAGGCCGACGGTGGCCATGAAGACCAGCGGTACGAACTTCAGCACGGTGGTGATCACCTGGAAGGCGCCGGTGTTGCGCGCGCCGGTGAGGTTGACGGCCGCGGGGATCCACAGTCCGACCAGGGCGATGAGCACCGAGATCCCGGTCTTGTGCCCGGTGTTGACGAACACCTCGACGTAGCCGACCCAGGCGACCACGATCGCCGCGTTCCCGGCCCACGCGGTGATCCAGTACGACCAGGCGTTGAGGAATCCGGCGAACTCCCCGAAGGCCGCACGCGCGTAGACGTACGGCCCGCCGCTCGCCGGGACCCGCCTGGACAGCGCTCCGAAGGTCACCGCGAGGGCGAGGGCGCCCAGGGTGACGGCGACGAACGCCACCAGGGAGATCGGGCCGTACGGGGCCAGGGCGGAAGGAAGCGCGAAGACGCCGGTGCCGATGATGCTGCCGATCACGAGCGCGGAGGCGGCGGGCAGTCCGAGCGCCGCGCGGGGAGCGGCCCCCGGCTCGGTCCGTCTGGGTGTGGGCATGGCGGGGCTCCTCGTGCGGGTCGCTTGCGTTCGGGTCTCTTCGAGATCGATCCTTCTGCGCGGCCCGGACAGCGGTGAGCGGCCACAGGTCCCCCCGAGGACCCGTTGGTCCCCCGACCGGCTCCCCGATCGGCCCTGCCGCGGCACGCACGCCGGCGCCTTCGCGTCGGGAGTCCGACCGGCAACGGGCCGCGCGGCCCCGCCGGTGCCCCGGGCGGCCCCTCCTGCGGCAGGCCGCCCCGCACGACGCTGGAGGTGACCGCTCGAAGGGGCGGACCCCTTGTGTACGGAGCCGATGCCATGACCACCGCAGCCGTCGTACTCCAACTGCTGATCCTCGCGGGCGCGTTGTACGACACGGCCGCCCTCCTCGCCCCCCGCCGGCGCCGGCTGCGGCGCACGGCACTGGAGACGGCGGAGCGGCGGCTGGTCGCACAGCGGCTGCACGGCCGGATCGACGCGGCGGCGTACCGGGAAGGAATGCGGTGCGTCGCGGACCGCCGCCTCTCCCGTCGGGGCAGGCGTGACACGTCATGAGGTTTCCGGAAGGACCCCACCGGCCCCGGAACAGGTCCGGTCGCCCCTGCTGCGCACCTGGCGACAGAGTGATCCTTGAGTCAGGCGAGGTGCCGGGCACGCGATCCGTAAGGGGCTCCCCCGTCCCCTCCGGAGACGGCACCGCGCCAGGGGGACGGTCCTTTCAAGGGGCCGTGGCCGCACGTGGGTCGTCGGCCGCGTGCCCGCTCCGGTCGCACCGGCGCGGGCACGTCCCCCGCTCCGCCCGGCCCCGCCGTCCCCACAGGGCCGAGCGGGGGGTCATGGCGGTGCCGTACGACCCCGGGCGGCCGCGGCCGTGGGGACCAACCGGCCCGAGTCATGGGGCCGGAGGGCCCCACTTGGGCCCCGAGCCCCCGATCGCGGCCCGAACGCCGGTGCGCCACTGCTACACAGAAAGCCGCCGCGCCTTCGACGCGGCCAACCCTCACCCCGTCCCCTGCCCGGGAGGCCCCATGCTGTCCGCAGAGTCCGCCGCCGTCGTACGCGCCACGCTGCCCGCGGTGGCCGGAGCGCTCGACGAGATCACGACGCGCTTCTACGCGGCGATGTTCCGGGACCGGCCCGAACTGCTCGACGGGATGTTCAACAGGGGCAACCAGGCCGGCGGAACCCAGCGGCAGGCCCTGGCCGCCTCGATCGCCGGGTTCGCGACCGCCCTGCTCGACAACCCGGATGTGCGGCCCGACGCCCTGCTGAACCGGATCGCGCACAAGCACGCGGCCGTCGGGGTCACCGACGACCAGTACACCGTCGTACACAAGTACTTGTTCGGTGCGATAGCCGAGGTCCTCGGCGACGCCGTCACCCCTCAGGTGGCGGCGGCCTGGGACGAGGTGTACTGGCTGATGGCGGGTGCGCTGATCGGCCGGGAGGCCCGCCTCTACCAGGAGGCCGGTGTCGAGCCGGGCCGGATCTGGCGGCAGTGGACGGTGGTCGACCGCCGCACCGAGGCCCCGGAAGTGGTGTCGTTCCTGCTCCGTCCGGCGGACGGCCGGCGGGCGCCGCGGGCGCGGGCGGGCCAGTACGTGAGCGTGCGGGTGCGCATGGCCGACGGCGTGCACCAGGCCCGTCAGTACAGCCTGTCCTCGGACCCGGGCCGGGAACTGCGCCGCATCACCGTGAAGCGGGTGGCCGCCACGGCCACGGCGCCCGGCGGCGAGGTGTCCAACCTGCTGCACAGTCAGGTCCGTGTGGGAGACCGGCTGACGCTCTCCGCGCCCTTCGGCGACGTGTTCCTGGACGACCGGGCCGCCGACACCGGCCCGCTGGTGCTGGTCTCGGCGGGCATCGGCTGCACTCCGATGACCGGCATCCTGGCCCACCTCGAAGCCAACAGCTCGGCCCGCCCGGTGCTGGTCCTGCACGCCGACCGTTCCCCCGCCGACCACGCGCTGCGCACCGAGACCCGCGAACTCGTCGGCCAACTGCCCGGCGCCCGCGCGGTCTTCTGGTACGAGCACCCCGGGCTGGAGGAACCGGACGCCCGGGTGGGCCTGATGGACCTCTCCGGGGTCGAACTCCCCGACGGGGCAACGGTGTTCCTGTGCGGGCCGCTGCCCTTCATGCGCGATGTCCGCGCCCAGCTGATCGGCGCCGGGGTTCCGGCGAGGCGCATCCGGTACGAGGTCTTCGGCCCCGACCTGTGGCTGCCCGCCACCGCCGCCTGAACGACACCGCACCTGCGAGGAAAGGGGTCAGCATGACCAGCGACAACACCCAGGCCGGGCCCACGGTTCGGCTGCGGTTCGACGGCCCGGTGGACCAGGAGACCCGCACGTACGCGCGGACGAAGATCGATGCCGTCGTCGGCCGCTCCGGACTGCCCGCCGTCACCGGTGAGATACGCATCGTGCGAGCGGGCGCCCGGCACGCCGAGTGCCCGTGGCTGGCCACGGCCGACCTGCACGTCGGCGGCCGTCAGGTGATCGCCGTCGCGGAGGAGGCCACCGGGCAGGAGCTCGTCGACCGGCTCCAGGACCGGCTGCGCCGCCAGACCGAGAAGGCCGCCCACGCGTGGGAGGCCGGGCACCGTACGACGCCCCCGTGGCGCGGCGGTGACCGGCGCCCGGCGTAGGTCCCGGGGAGCGCGGGCCCGGTCGGCGGACGGCCGCCGACCGGGCCTTTCCCGTGCGCGCACCTCGTCCGGGGCGGGCCGACCGGGCCCCTGCAGTGACCAACGGCCCACAGACCGGGGGCCGGTGCGCACGAAACCGTGGGAGCCGTGGTTCCCGATCGACGGGCGAGTACGAGGAGTTGTGTGATGGCGAAGGCGTATCTGGTGGGCAGCGGAATCGCGGCGCTCGCCGCGGCGGCGTTCCTGATCCGCGACGGCGGCTTCGACGGCGCCGACATCCATCTGTTCGAGGAGCAACGCGACGTCGGCGGCAGCCTGGACGCGGGCGGCACGCCGCGGACCGGCTATTCCATGCGCGGCGGGCGGATGTTCGAGGCCGAGTTCCGCTGCACGTACGACCTGCTGTCCGGCATCCCCACCCTCGACGACCCGGCGGTGTCCGTGACCGAGGAGATCCTCGCCGGGCACGAGGAGTTCGCGTGGGACGACGTCGCGCGGCTGGTGGACGGGGACGGGCTGATCGTCGACACCGCCTCGATGGGGTTCTCCGAGCGCGACCGGCTGGACCTGGTGCGCTGTCTGGCGGCTCCCGAGGGGCGTCTGGACGGGAAGCGGATCACGGACTGCTTCAGCGAGCACTTCCTCACCACGAACTTCTGGTTCATGTGGTGCACGACGTTCGCCTTCCAGCCCTGGCACAGCGCGATCGAGTTCCGCCGCTACCTCAGGCGGTTCGTCCACCTCTTCCCCGAGTTCGCCTCGATGTCGGGCATCCACCGGACCCGCTACAACCAGTACGACTCGATCGTGCGCCCGCTGACGGCCTGGCTGAGCGAACGCGGGGTCACCGTGCACACCGACTGCCGGGTCGTCGACCTCGGGTTCACGCCGGGGTCGCACAGCGGCACGGTCGAGACCGTCCACCTCTCCCGGGGCGGCGACGAGGAGCGGATCGCCGTGTCCCCCGAGGACCTGGTCCTGGTCACCAACGGCTCCATGACGGACGCCTCCAGCCTCGGCTCGCACACGGCCGCCCCGCCCCCGCCCGCCCACCGGTCGCAGGCCTGGTTGCTGTGGCACCGCATCGCCCGCGGGCGCCCGGAGTTCGGCAATCCGGCCGCCTTCGACAAGTTCGTCAAGGAGTCCCGTTGGGAGTCGTTCACGGTCACCGCCAAGGATCCCGTGTTCCTGGAGGCGCTGGAGAAGTTCAGCGGCCGTGAGACCGGCCGGGGCGGGCTGATGACCTTCACCGCCTCCAACTGGCTGCTCACGATCGTCGCCAACCGCCAGCCCGTCTACCGCGACCAGCCCGACGGCGTCTCCGTCTGGTGGGGCTATGGCCTCTTCCCCGGGCGCCCGGGCAACCACACGCCGAAGCCCATGACCATGTGCTCCGGCCGGGAGATCCTCGAGGAGGTCCTGCACCACCTGTCCTTCGACAAGGCGACATCGGCGCGGGTCCTCTCGACCTCGACCGTGGTGCCCTGTCTGATGCCGTACATCACCAGCCAGTTCCTGGTCCGCCGACGCTCCGACCGTCCCCGGGTCGTACCCGAGGGGTCGGTGAACCTCGCGTTCATCGGGCAGTTCGCGGAGGTGCCGGACGACGTCGTCTTCACCGTCGAGTACTCGGTGCGTACCGCGTGGACGGCCGTGGCCGGGCTACTGCACCTCGACCGTCGGCCGCCCGCGGTCTACAAGGGCCACCACGACCCGCACGTGCTGGCCGCCGCCCTGGAGACCATGCACCGCCGATAGAAGGCACGGCGAACGGCCGCGGGGCCGGACTCGATGCCCGAGTCCGGCCCCGCGGCCGTCTGCCCTCCTTCAGCCGGCCTGTACGGCCGGGCGCCGCCGGGTGACCGTCCGGCGCACGCCGGTGCCGGTGAAGGCCAGGGCGGCGACGGCCACGACCGCCAGCAGGACCAGTCCCAGCGCGTACGAGCCCAGGGCGCCGTACACCGAACCCATCACCAGCGGCGGTACGAACCCGCCCAGGCCGCCCGCCGCGCCGACGACACCGGTGACGGAGCCGACCTTGTCCGCCGGGGCGAGGAGGGCCACCAGCGCGAACACCGCGCCGCTGCCCGCGCCCAGCGCGCCGGCCATGAGCAGGCAGGCGAGGGTGCCCAGGGGTGCGAGGGCCGGGGTGAAGGACTGCAGCACCGCGCCGGCGACCACGGCGGTCAGCGCTCCGCCCAGCACGCGCACGGGGCCGACGCGGTCCGCCAGCCACCCGCCCACCGGCCGCATCGCGACCGCGAGCAGCACGAATCCGGCCATCCGGTTCGCCGCGTCCGCCTGGCTGAGGCCGTAGCCGGTCTTCAGATACGTCGGCAGGTACACAGAGAAGGCGACGTAGCCGCCGAACGCCACCGCGTAGAGGGCGGACGCCTGCCAGGTGATGCCGAGGCGGAGGGTGGCCGCCAGCCGGTGCGACAGCGGCTCGGTGGGCACCGTGCGGTCCGGGGCGTCACGCAGGAACACGGCCGCGACCACGGCGTAGGTCACGAGTGCCGCGGCGGTGAGCAGGAAGGGCACGGCCGTGGCGTGGGCCTTCACCAGCTTCACCGTGGTCAGGGCGCTGATCGCGGTGCCGCCCATGCCCATTCCGAAGACACCGATGGCCAGGCCCCGCCGCTCCGGCGGGAACCAGGCGCCCACGAAGGGCACGCCCACCGCGAACGCCGTGCCGCCGATGCCGAGGAAGAACCCGCCGAACAGCAGCGCGGCGAGGGAGGAGTGCCCGGCGAGACCGAGGTAGAGCACCGGGACCACGGTGGCCGTGGAGACCAGCGGGAACATCACCCGGCCCCCGTAGCGGTCGGTGAGCGCGCCGACCGGGATGCGGCCCAGCGAGCCCACCACGACCGGCACGGCCACCAGCAGCGACTGCTGGAAGGAGCTGAGCTCCAGGGTGTCCTTGAAGCGGGGGCCGAGCGGGCTGAGCAGCGCCCACGCCCAGAAGTTGACGGCGAATCCGATGGTGGCCAGGGCCAGCATCGGCCACGCCCTGCCGGGCACGCGGGCCGGGTCGGCCGCCGTACCGTTTCTCCTCGTCGACGACTGGAACATGCCGCCTTCCCTTCTGCTCGTGTCGGCGCGGCCCCGCAATCGGCATGGGGCCACCGGCACCGGACGCGCGACGCAACCCGGTGTCCGCAGCCACTGTCCGCGGCGCACGTCCCGGCCGCGCTGGGCCGACCGTCCTCTTCACGGGGCCGGCAGACCCAGGTCGCGGATCGCCAGGGACCCGTAGGGCACCGAGCGGGCCGTTCGGCCTCTGCGCGACCCGTGCGCGCCCGGCGAGGCTGGACAGTGAGGCTGTAAGGGGGAGACATGGGACATGACGACTCGACCCACCTGCTCCACCGGTTGGACCGGCGGATGTACCGCGACGGCCGCCCGGGCCGGCCGGCCCGCCTGATGAACCGGCTGACGGCACTCGCCGCTTCCGCGGGGCTGTCGCCGCGCCGTCTCGTCACGCTGGAGGTGTCCGGGCGCCGTACGGGCCGCGTTCGCTCGCTGCCCGTGGTGGTCGCGGACCACGAGGGCGAGCGCTTTCTGGTGTCGATGCTCGGCGAGGACGTGAACTGGGTGCGCAACGTCCGTGCGGCCGACGGGCGTGCGGTGCTGCGGCACGGCCGGCGCGCGGCCGTACGTCTGGAGGAGGTCGAGGTCGGCGCCCGCGCGCCCGTGCTGCGCCGCTATCTCGCCCTGGCCCCGGGGGCCCGGCCGCATCTGCGGCTGGACCGGCGGGCGCCGCTGGAGGAGTTCGAGCGGATCGCCGACCGCATCCCCGTCTTCCGCATCCACCCCGACACAGCGAACGGCTGAAGTCGACCGTGTACACGACGCACATCCAGGGCCACCACGCCGCCGGCCACCTGGTCCGCGCGGCCGTCGCGGCGCCCTCCGTCCACAACACCCAGCCCTGGACGTTCGTCCACCGGGAGGACGGGCTCGACCTCTACGCGGACGCCGGGCGCCGGCTCCCGCTCACCGACCCGGACGGCCGCGAACAGCTCATCAGCTGTGGGGCGGCCCTGCTCAACGTGCGACTGGCCATGCGCCACCTGGGTTCTGCGCCCGTGGTGCGGCTGTTCCCCGACCCGCGGGATCCCGCGCATCTCGCTCACGTGGGCTGGGGGCCGTACGCCCGGCCGGGCACCGCCGACGACCTGGCGTACCGTGCCCTGTGGCAGCGGCGCACGCACCGCGGGCCCTTTCGGCAACTCCCGCTCCCGACACCGCTGTTCGGGGAGCTGCGTGCGCAGGCCGGCGCCGAGGGCGCCGAGTTGTACCGGGTGGAGTCCCGGCCCGCCCGGGAGCACCTCGCGGAACTGGTCCGCACCGCCGAGGCCATGCGCCGCGACGACCCCGGGCAGCTCGCCGAGTTGGCCCGCTGGACCCACGCCGCCCGGGACGGGCACCAGGACGGCGTCCCGCTGGACGCCTGCGCCGGCCCTCCGGACGGCACCGGCCTGGTGGGGCGCGCGTTCCTCCGTCCCGCGCGTGGCCTGCCCGCCGCGCCCGCCGTGTGGCCGTCCGGCACAGGGCTGGTCCTCCTGCTCACCACCCGGCACGACACGCCTGAGGACCGGCTGCGCGCCGGCCAGGCCCTCCAACGCGTCCTGCTGCACGCCACGGTCCGCTGGACCGCGGCCGCCTTCCACACACAGCCCCTCGAAGTGCCCGGGCTGCGCGAGCGGATCCGCACTTCGATCGCCCGGGGTGAGTTCCCCCAGATGATCCTCCGCCTCGGCCACGCCGCCCGGGGGGCCGCGACCCCGCGCCGGCCGCCGGTCGCGGTCCTCTCGGAGGAGTGACACAAGCCGCGTCACCGGTACCACAAGGCGCGGGGGCGGGCCCGCCGGGCCGCGCCGCGGAGACGGGTCACGCCGTTGCGATGCGCCCTGGTGAGCAGGCGGGTCCAGCGTGCCGCGGCGCCTCGTGCCCGGCGGGGTGCCCGGACGCGGGGCACCCGGCCGTTCCGGAGGCCGGGCTCGCCCGGCCGGGGAACCGCGACGACCGGGCACCGGGCACGGCGCAGCACGCCGCGGACGACCGAGCCGAGCAGCAGGCCGGTGACGCCGCCGTGGCCGCGGATGCCCACGACGAGACCGAGGGCGTGCGCGGACTCCTGGGCCAGGACCCGGGCCGGACGGCCCCGGACCACTTCGTGGCGGGCATCCACCTCCGGGTGCGCCACCCGGCGGGCCTCCACCGTCTCCGCCAGGAGCCTGCGCCCCTCCCGCAGGGCCGCCCGTTCGTCCAGCACGCCGAGCAGCGGTGTGTGCCACACGTACACCACCCGCAGCCGCGCGCCGTGCCGGGCCGCCGCCTCGAAGGCGTGGTCGACGGCGGCCACGGAGTGCCGGGAGCCGTCCACTCCGACATCCACGCCGACGACGAAGTACGGCCGCCGCCCTCCGGCCCCAGGCGCATCGCCGACGACCACGACCGGGCAGTGGGTGCGTGCCATGACCGGCAGCGCGAGGGAGGCGGAGCCGATCGCCACGGCCGCCGCCGTGCGCGCCTGATCGCGCAGGAGCCGCACCGGATCGCCCGCGGCGAGCACCGTGGAGACCTCCAGCCGCGGGTGGCGGGCGAGGGCGAAGCCGACCGCGTCGCGCAGGGTGTGCGCCGCCGCCCCGCGCCCGTCGTCCGGCGTCGCCAGGGCGTGGACCAGCCGGAGGGGCACGCCGCGACGGGCGGCCTCGTCAGCGCCCCAGGCCAGGGCCGGGTGGTGGGTCGGGCCGGAAGCGATACCGACCACGATCGGTGCACGTCCGGGTGTCGTCATCGCAGCCCCCGCACATCGGCGTCGTCGCTTCCGGAGGATGCGGCGCGTGCCCGGCTCGGCGGCAGAGGACGAACGGCCCCTTTTCCCGGGCCCGGTGGGTCACACAGGCTGAAAGCAGCGGGGATCGGCACGACGCAGGGCCCAGGAGGCGGTCGTACCCATGAACGGGCAGGTCACCGGCGGTTCCGGGGAGACGCGGGTACTGGTGGTCGAGGACGACCGCGGTATCGCTGACTCCCTGGTGCGCGGGCTGCGGCAGGCCGGCTACACGGTCGACGGTGTCCGCAACGGCCGGGACGCGCTGGCGGCCGCCTCCGCCGACGTGGTCCTGCTCGACCTGGGGCTGCCGGACATCGACGGCATCGAGGTCTGCCGACGGCTGCGGGCCAGGTCGGACGCCGCGATCATCGCGGTGACCGCGCGGGGCGAGGAGGCGGACCGGGTGGTGGCCCTGGACGAGGGGGCCGACGACTACCTGGTCAAACCGTTCGGGCTGGCCGAGCTGATGGCGCGGATCCGTGCCGTGCTGCGGCGCAGGCGCCCGGCCGGGCCGGAGATCCTGCGGCACGGGCCGCTGGCGGTGGATCTGCGCACCCGGCAGGTCTCCGTGGCAGACCGCCCCGTCGCGCTGACGCCGAAGGAGTTCGGCATCCTGGAGTGCCTGAGTGCCGACCCGGGCCGGACGGTGAGCCGGCAGGAGATCCTCGAACGGGCCTGGGACGCCCACTGGTACGGCCCCACCAAGGTGCTGGACGTGCACGTGGCGGCCTTGCGCCGCAAGCTCGGCGTGCCGGGGCTGATCGAGACGGTCTACGGGCACGGGTTCCGGCTCGGCACCGTCGAGGAGTCCGCGGGGCCGCCGTGAAACGCCGCATCGCCCTGACGTTCCTCGTCCTGACGACCGTGCTGCTGGTGCTGGCGGTGGTGCCTCTCGGGGTGCTCATGACGGCCCGGGAGCGGGTGTCCTTCCGCGACGAACAGCGCTCGGCGACCCGGGTGATCGCGGCGGCGGCCGAGGAACACCTCTCCGACCACCGGTCGGACGCCGCCATGCGCAAGGAACTGAAGGCGGCGGCCGACGCCGGGGACTGCGCCGCCGTGTACGACGCCGCGGGCCGCCCGGTGGCGAGCACGCCGTGCGCCGCCGCCCAGGGCGAGGAGGCCGAGGAGCTGGTGGAGCGGGTGCTCGCCGGGCACGAGCCCGAGCCGCCGGAGAACGAGGGCCGACTGCTGGCCGCGGAGCCGGCCGGCGATGTCCGGCAGCCCGCCGGGGCCGTCGTCCTGGCCCGTTCCGCGGATCCGCTCGACGCGCGGATCGCCGCGATCTGGGGCTGGTCCGCGGGGATCGGCGCGCTGGGGCTCGCCGCGTGCGTCCTGCTGTCGGTCCGGCTCGCCCGCTGGGTGAGCCGCCCGCTGTCGACGCTGGACGCGACGGCCCGGCGGCTGGGCGAGGGAGACCTTGGCGAGCGTGCGGTCGTCGACGGCGGGCCGCCCGAAGTACGGCGGCTGACGGCCACGTTCAACACGATGGCGGGCCGTACGGAGGCGCTGGTGCACGGTCATCGGGCGGTGATCGCCGATGTGTCGCACCAGCTGCGCACCCCGCTCGCCGCGCTCCGGCTGCGGCTCGACGTCCTGGCCGCGGGTGCGGAGGCCGGGACGGCGGCGGAGCTGGCCGCCGCCCAGGAGGAGATCGCCCGGCTGTCCCGGCTGGTGGACGGGCTGCTGGCGGTGGCGCGCGCCGAGCAGGCCACGCCCCGTCCGGTCGCCGTGCGGGTCGACGAGGTGGTGGCGGAGCGGGTGGCCGCGTGGTCGCCGGTCGCCGGGGAACGGGGGGTCGAACTCACGGAGGTCGCGGGGCCCGCCCTCACCGCGGGGCTGGGCAGCGGACATCTGGAGCAGATCCTCGACAACCTGATCGCGAACGCCCTGGACGCCGTACCCGACGGCGGGAACGTCACGGTCGGCCACCGGGTGGCCGGGGGCTCGGCCGAGGTGCGGGTGCGGGACGACGGGCCCGGGATGGACGCGGCGGCGAAGGAGGTGGCGTTCCACCGGTTCGGCAATCCGGAGGCCAGGAACACCGGTCTGGGGCTGGCCATCGTCCACCGGCTGGTCACGGCCAACGGAGGCGTCGTACGGCTGGAGGACACTCCCGGATCGGGGCTGACCGTCGTAATGGAACTGCCGCTGTGGACGGGATCTGCCGCGGTGGCTCCTTCCCGGGGGCGGAGATCTTAACCGGTTCTGAAGGAGAGTTGAGCAGGTTCCCGGGAGCCGGCGGCGGAGGCTGGATGTGCACGCAGCCGAGAGAGGGCCGCCGATTCCCGGGAGCCGCTGCCATGTCGTATCCGCCCCACGATTTCGACCAGTCCGCCGTACCGCCCGGCGGCGCGGCCCGCGCACGCGATCGCGGCGTGGCGCGGGTCCGCGGTCTGACCCGGTGGATCGTCGTCGCCGCTGCCGCCGGCGGCGCCGCCCTGGGGACCGTCTACACCCATGTGTTGCCCGGGAGTTCGGCGTCTCCGGCGCCCGCCCATACTCCGGCGGTGCCGTCCTCGTCCTCGCCCCAGGCCGCCCAACGCTCGGGCGAGGACGATCAGGGCGGCGAGGAAGGCGACGACGGGGGCGCTCGGCCCGCACTCCAGCTCCCCGCGCAACCGCCCGCCCCCACCCAGCAGCCGCCCCAGGCCACCACGGGGGCGTCATGACGGCCCCGACCGCGACACCGCCCGCCGAGGTGCGGTTCCCCGCCCTCGGTACCACCGCCGTCCTCCTGGTCACCGAACCGGCCGCGCTGCCCGCCGCGGAAACGGTGCTGCGGGCCGAGCTGGCCGCCGTCGACGCGGCCTGCAGCCGTTTCCGGCCGGACTCGGAACTCACCCGGGTGAACCTGTCCGCGGGCACCCCGGTGATGGTGGGCATGCGGTTCGCCGAGGCCCTGCAGGCCGCGCTCCGGGCGGCCGAACTCACCGACGGTGCGGTCGACCCGACCGTGGGCCGTGCGGTGATCGCGCTCGGCTACGACCGTACGTTCGCCTGCGTCCGTCCCGAGGACGCCCGTCCGCTGCCGGTGTTCCGGCCCGCGCCCGGGTGGCAGCGGATCGACTGGGACCCGCGCACCGCGACCCTGTGCCTGCCCCCGGACACGTCCCTCGACCTCGGTGCGACCGCCAAGGCCCTCGCCGCCGACCGGGCCGCCCGGCGGGCCGCCGCCATGGCGGGGTGCGGGGTCCTGGTCGGCCTGGGCGGCGATCTGGCGGTGGCCGGTCCCGCGCCGGACGGCGGCTGGCGTATCGCGCTCGCCGACGACCACGCCCGGCCCGCGCCGCACGGCGGCCCCGCCGTCACCGTGACCAGCGGCGCGCTGGCCACTTCGGGCATCCGCGTACGCACCTGGCGACGTGCGGGCCGCACCGTGCACCACATCGTCGACCCGGCCACCGGGGAACCCGCCGCGCCCGTCTGGCGCACCGTCACCGTCGCGGCGGGCACCTGCGTGGACGCCAACACGGCGAGCACGGCGGCGGTCGTGCGGGGCCACGCGGCCGTCGACTGGCTGCGCGGCACCGGGCTGCCCGCCCGCATGGTGGCCCTGGACGGCCGGGTCGTACGGCTCGGCGGATGGCCGTCGGAAGCCACGCCGGCAGGAGGACCGCGATGACGAACCTCGCCCTGGTGGGCAGCCCGCTCTGGTACGCCAGTCGCGCCGGCGGCACCCTCGCCCTGGTGCTGCTCACGGCGACAGTGGTGCTCGGCGTCGCCTCCGGCGGACGGGCCGCGCCCCGCACGGTCGGCCGCTTCGAGATCGGCCTGCTGCACCGCAACCTGTCCCTGCTCACCCTGGTGTTCCTCGTCGTGCACGTGGTCACCGCGGTGCTCGACCCATTCGTGCACCTGGGCTGGGCGGTGACGGTACTGCCGTTCGCGGCCTCCTACCGGCCGCTGTGGCTCGGCCTCGGCACGGTCGCCTTCGATCTGCTGCTGGCGGTGCTGGCCACCAGCGCGCTGCGGCTGCGGATCGGGGTGCGCCGGTGGAAGGCCGTGCACTGGCTGGCGTACGCGGCCTGGCCGTTCGCGCTCTTCCACGGCGCGGGCACGGGCACCGACACCCGGCTCTCCCTCCAACTGTGGCTGTACGCGGGGTGTCTGGCCTCTGTCGTCGGTGCCGTGTGGTGGCGGCTGGCGAAGGCCGGTCCGGGGCGGGCCGCCGGGCGGCTCGTCGCCGCCACGGCCGCGGGCGCCGTGCCCGTCGTCCTCACCGCGTTCCTGGCCGCCGGCCCGCTCCAGCCCGGCTGGGCCCAGCGTGCCGCCACCGCGACGGCGCTCCACCTCGGAGGCGGCCGGTGAACGCCCCCGCCCGGACGGCCACTTGGCACGCCACCGACACCCGGCTGCTGAGCGGCTGGTACGCCACCGGCCGCCCGGCCGACCTCACCGACCACCTGCGCCGGTACGGAACGCCACCGGTCACCGCGGCGCACGGCAACCGTCACGCCATGCCCCTGATACGGGCGTTGGAGGCGGCCGGGCTCACCGGCCGGGGCGGCGCCGGGTTCCCCACCGCCCGGAAACTGCGGGCGGTGGCAGCGGGGCGCGGCCGGCCCGTGGTCGTCGTCAACGCCATGGAGAGCGAACCGGCCAGCCGCAAGGACCAGTTCCTGCTCGCCGTCGCTCCCCACCTCGTCCTCGACGGCGCGGTACTGGCGGCGGAGGCGGTCGGCGCCGACACGGTCCACCTGTGCGTGCCGCGCGGCCGTTCGGCGCAGTACTGGCAGCTGAGCAGGGCCATGGACGAGCGTCGGGACGCGTGTCTCGACGAGGTGTCGCTGCGGCTGCACGCGCTTCCGCACGCGTATGTCTCCAGCGAGTCGACGTCCCTGGTGCGCTGGCTCGACGGGGGCGAGGCCCGTCCGCTGGGCGCCCCGCCGCGCAGCCACGAACGGGGCGTCGGACGCCGCCCCACCCTGGTCCACAACGCGGAGACCCTCGCCCATCTCGCTCTCGTCGCGCGCTACGGGCCCGGCTGGTTCCGGCAGGCCGGGACGGCGCAGGAGCCCGGCACCACGCTCGTCACGGTCTCCGGCGCCGTCGCCGCGCCGGGTGTCCTGGAGGTCGCCCTCGGCACACCGCTCGCCACGGTCCTGGACCGCGCGGGCGGGCCCGCCGAGCCGCTGCGGGCGGTCCTGCTCGGCGGGTTCGCCGGCGGCTGGCTCCCGGCCCGGCACCTGGGCATCCCCTTGTCTCGGCAAGCCTTGGCCCCGCTGGGTGCCGCACCCGGCGCGGGCGTGCTCGTCGCGCTCCCGCGCTCCGCCTGCGGGCTCACCGAGACGGCCCGGATCCTCGCCTACCTGGCCGCGCAGAGCGCAGGGCAGTGCGGCCCGTGCCGGTTCGGACTGCCCGCGGCGGCCGACGACTTCGCCGCCCTGGCCGCCGGGCAGGCCGACCAACTCCTGCTCTCCCGGCTGCGCCGCCGCACCGGTCTGCTGCCGGACCGGGGCGCCTGCCGTCACCCCGATGGCGCGGCCCGCCTCGCCGCCTCCGCCCTCGGCTGCTTCGCGGACGACGTCGAGCACCACCTCACCCACGGCGCCTGCCCGGCCGCACACCGGCCGCCCCGGCTCCCCGTGCCGCCCGCGACACCCCCGGAGACCTGGCGATGACCCACACCCGTACCCTTCGCGTCGACCGCATCGCCTGCACCGGCCGAGGTCTGTGCGCCGAACTCCTCCCGGAACTCGTCGACCTCGACGAATGGGGCTACCCCGTCCTGCTGCGGACCACCGTCCCCGCCCGCCTCCGCGGGCACGCCCGTCGCGCCGTCGCCGCCTGCCCCGTCCTGGCCCTGCGCACGGACCGGGGCTGAGGCTGACCGGCCCGACCGGCACGGCCGACGGGCCGGCCGGCCCCTGGGTTCGCCTCCCTTGCGGGGTCAGGCTGGGAAGCAGCACGGACCCGACCCACCGGGTCCCGCCCCAATGGCAACCGCTCGGAAGGTGATGACCGTGTCCAGCAGGCGAACCGCCGCCGCGCTGGCGGCCCTGGTCCTGATCGCCGTACCCATCGCCGCATGCTCGACAGGCGACGGCGCAATCGGCGGCACGTCCCACAACCGCTCCATGATGGGCGGCAACTCGCAGTCGTGGAGCTCCGGCATGATGGGCGGCACCCCGCAATCCTGGGCTCCCGCCATGATGGGCGGGTACTACTGGCTGCCCGGGGACGGCGTCCCCGTCAGCACCCTGGCCCAGGCCCGCGCCCACGCCGACGCCTTCGCCCGCCGGTTCGGCCTGCGCGTCGGCGAGGTCATGCAGTTCTCGCGCAACTTCTACGCCGAACTGCGCACGCCGGCCGGGAAGCCCGCCACCGAGATCCTCGTCGACCCGGCGGACGGCGACACCGGCATCGAGTACGGCCCCGCGATGATGTGGAACACCGAGTACGGCATGCACCACCGCGGCGCGATCCCGGCCCGCTTCACCCCGGCCCAGGCCCGGGCCCGCGCCCGCCAGTGGCTGCGCGACCGGAGCAGCGACCTGACCGTCGGCGAGGCCGAGGCATACCCCGGCTACTACACCCTGCACACCCTGCGCTCCGGGAAGATCGACGGCATGCTCTCGGTCAACGCCTCCTCCGGTGCCGTATGGGACCACACCTGGCACGGCCGGTACATCGCGACCGGCTGAGGACGGCCCGCCTGGGGCCGGTAGGGACCCCGATGGGGCCGCCCGGCCCCAGGCGTCGGCTGCCGTGGCTGCCTAACGTCCCGTCCCATGGAGAACGACGAGAAGGCCCGACCGCCGCACCGGCGCGCCGACGCGGGCTGGCCGATGGCGGCCCGGCGCCTGCTGAACCGCCGTGAGGTGTCGGCCGACGGACGCGCCGTGTTCGGCCCGGCCGACGGCGAGTGGGAGGGCTTCTACCGGGACCGCTGGGCCCACGACAAGGTGGTGCGCTCCACCCACGGCGTCAACTGCACCGGCTCCTGCTCGTGGATGGTGTACGTCAAGGACGGCATCATCACCTGGGAGCACCAGGCCACCGACTATCCCTCCATCGGGACGGACTGCCCGGAGTACGAGCCGCGCGGCTGCCCTCGCGGGGCGTCCTTCTCCTGGTACACGTACTCCCCCAGCCGGGTGCGCTACCCGTACGTGCGGGGCGAGTTGCTCAAGCTGTGGCGGGAGGCCCGTAAGCGGCTGGGCGACCCGGTGGCGGCCTGGGCGGAGATCACCTCCGACCCCGCGAAGGCACGCGCGTACAAGCGGGCCCGCGGCAAGGGCGGCCTGGTGCGCGCCGACTGGGACGAGGTGAGCGAGCTGGTCGCCGCCGCCCACGTCCACACCGTCAAGGCGTACGGCCCCGACCGTGTCGCCGGCTTCTCCCCGATCCCCGCGATGTCGATGGCCTCCTTCGCGGCCGGCGCCCGCTTCATGTCGCTGATCGGCGGCACCCTGCTCTCCTTCTACGACTGGTACGCCGACCTGCCGATCGCCTCCCCGCAGGTCTTCGGCGACCAGACGGACGTGCCGGAGGCGGCCGACTGGTGGAACGCCGGCTACCTGGTGATGTGGGGCTCCAACATCCCCGTCACCCGCACACCCGACGCGCACTTCCTGACCGAGACCCGCTACAACGGCACCAAGGTCGTCGCGGTCAGCCCCGACTACGCGGACAACGTGAAGCACGCCGACGAGTGGCTCGCCCCGCACCCCGGCACGGACGGGGCGCTGGCCATGGCGATGGGGCACGTGATTTTGCGCGAGTTCCTGGTCGACCGCGAGGTGCCGTACTTCCGGGACTACTTGAGGACGTTCACCGACGCCCCGTTCCTGGTCGCCCTGCGCGAGCACGACGAACACGGACTAGTGCCCGACGGGTTCCTGACCGCCGCCGATCTCGGACGTGACGAGGAGCACGCCGAGTTCAAGACGGTCCTCCTGGACCGGGCCACCGGACAGCCGGTGGTCCCGGGCGGCTCGCTCGGCTTCCGGTGGGGGGAAGCCGGGCGAGGCCGCTGGAACCTCGAACTGGGCGATGTGGTGCCCGAGTTGAGCCTGCTGGAGCGGGCCGAGGAGACGGTCGTGATCGCCCTGCCCCGGTTCGACGAGGGCGGCACCGAGGGCGGTTCGGTCATGGTGCGCGGAGTCCCGGCGCGCCGGATCGGCGGACGGCTCGTCACCACCGTCCTCGATCTGATGCTGGCCCAGTACGGGGTGGCGCGGCCCGGTCTGCCGGGCAGCTGGCCCACGTCGTACGAGGACGCCTCCCAGCCGTACACACCGGCCTGGCAGGAGACGGTCACCTCCGTGCCGGCCGAGCAGGCGGCCCGTGTCGCCCGGGAGTTCGCGCGCAACGCCGAGCGCACTCGCGGCCGTTCGATGATCGCGATGGGGGCGGGCACCAACCACTGGTTCCACTCCGACACCATCTACCGCGCGTTCCTCGCGCTGACCACGATGACCGGCTGCCAGGGCGTCAACGGCGGCGGCTGGGCCCACTACGTCGGCCAGGAGAAGATCCGTCCGGTCACCGGTCTGCAGCACCTCGCGTTCGCCTTCGACTGGCAGCGGCCCACCCGGCACATGGCGGGCACCTCGTACTGGTACCTCAACACCGACCAGTGGCGCTACGAGGCCTTCGGGCCAGAGGAGTTGGCGTCGCCGCTCGGTGCGGGACGCTTCAAGGGGCAGGCGTTCGCCGACTGCCTGGCGCAGGCGGTCCGGCTGGGCTGGACGCCGGGCCACCCCGGCTTCAACCGCAACCCGCTGGACCTCGCCGACGAGGCGACGGCGGCCGGGCGCACGGTCGCGGACCATGTCGTGCGCGAACTCGCCTCGGGGAAGCTGCGGTTCGCCGTCGAGGACCCCGACGACCCGGCCGACTTCCCGCGTGTGCTGACCGTCTGGCGGGCCAACCTGCTCGGCTCCTCCGGCAAGGGCAACGAGTACTTCCTGCGCCATCTGCTCGGCACGGACAGCGCGGTGCGCAGCCGGGAGTCCCCGCCCGAGGCCCGCCCGAAGGACGTGGTGTGGCGCGAGGAGGCGCCCGAGGGCAAGCTCGACCTGCTGGTCGCCATGGACTTCCGGATGACCTCCACCGGCCTGCTGGCCGATGTCGTCGTGCCGGCCGCGACCTGGTACGAGAAGGACGACCTGTCCAGCACGGACATGCACCCCTTCGTGCACGCCTTCACCCCGGCGATCGCCCCGCCCTGGCAGGCCCGCACGGACTACGACGCGTTCCTGACGATCGCCGACCGGTTCAGCGAGCTGGCGGCCGGGCACCTCGGCACCCGCACCGACGTCCTGGCCGTGCCGCTGCTGCACGACACGCCCGACGAACTCGCCCAGCCCCGCGGGACCGTGCGGGACTGGAAGGCCGGCGAGTGCGCGCCGATCCCGGGCAAGACCATGCCGAAGTTGGTCACCGTCGAGCGCGACTATGCGGCCGTCGCCGAGAAGATGCGCGCCGTCGGCCCGCTGCTGGACGAGTTGGGTACGACGACCAAGGGCGTCACCGTCAAGCCGGACCAGGAACTCGCCGAACTGCGCCGCCGCTGCGGCACCGTCCGCGACGGCGTGGCCGCCGGCCGGCCGTCCCTGGCCACCGCCTCCGACATGTGCGAGGCGATCCTCGCCCTGTCCGGCACCACCAACGGCCGGCTGGCCACCGAGGGCTTCCGCGCGCTGGAGCGCCGGACGGGCAGCGAGGGCCTCGCGGAGCTGTCCGCCGAACGCGAGGCCGAGCGGATCACCTTCGCTGACACCCGCGTCCAGCCCCGCCCGGTGATCACCTCGTACGAGTGGTCGGGCAGCGAGACCGGCGGGCGCCGCTACTCCCCGTTCGTCATCAACACCGAGCACAAGAAGCCCTGGCACACCCTCACCGGCCGCCAGCACTTCTTCGTCGATCACGACTGGATGGCCGAAGTCGGCGAGCAACTGCCCGTCTACCGGCCGCCGTTGGACGCCCGCCGCCACTACGGCGACGAGGAACTCCACGACGGAGCCGCGGAGGTGACGGTGCGTTACCTCACCCCGCACTCCAAGTGGTCCATCCACTCCGAGTACCAGGACAACGCCTTCATGCTGGCGCTCTCCCGCGGCGGCCCGGTGATCTGGATGTCCACGCAGGACGCCGAGAAGATCGGCGTCAAGGACAACGAGTGGATCGAGGCGTACAACCGCAACGGCGTCGTCGCGGCCCGGGCCGTGGTCAGCCACCGGATGCCCGAGGGCACGGTGTACATGTACCACGCCAAGGACCGCACGGTGAACGTGCCTAGGACCGAGGTCAGCGGCAGGCGCGGCGGCATCCACAACTCCCTGACGCGGCTGCTGCTCAAACCCACCCATCTGGCGGGCGGCTACGCGCAGTTCACGTACGCCTTCAACTACTACGGCCCGACCGGCAACCAGCGTGACGAGGTCACGGTCATCCGCCGTCGCAGCCAGCAAGTGGAGTACTGACATGCCCCGTGGCAAAGCCACTATTGGACGCTGTATGGCACAGATCGCGATGGTGATGAATCTCGACAAGTGCATCGGCTGCCACACCTGCTCGGTCACCTGCAAGCAGACGTGGACCAACCGCACCGGCGTCGAGTACGCCTGGTTCAACAACGTGGAGACCAAGCCGGGCGTCGGCTATCCGCGCCGCCACGAGGACCAGGAGCAGTGGAAGGGCGGCTGGATGCTCGACAGGCGCGGGCGCCTGGTCCTGCGCTCGGGCGGACGCGTCAAGCGCCTGCTGTCGATCTTCTCCAACCCGGACCTGCCGTCCATCGAGGACTACTACGAGCCGGTCACCTACGACTACGACAACCTCGTCAGCGCCCCGGCAGGCCAGGACATCCCCGTGGCCCGCCCCCGATCCGTCCTCACCGGCAGGCCCACCGCCATCGCCTGGGGTGCCAACTGGGAGGACAGCCTGGGCGGCGCGCCCGAGCACGCCGGCGCCGACCCCAACCTCACCGGGGAATGGGCCGAGAAGGTGAGGTTCGAGTTCGAGCAGACCTTCCTCTTCCACCTCCCCCGACTGTGCGAGCACTGCCTCAACCCGGCCTGTGTGTCGGCCTGTCCGTCGGGTGCGCTGTACAAGCGGGTCGAGGACGGCATCGTCCTGGTCGACCAGAACCGCTGCCGGGGCTGGCGGATGTGCGTGACGGCGTGCCCGTACAAGAAGGTGTACGTCAACCACGCCACCGGCAAGGCCGAGAAGTGCACCTTCTGCTTCCCGCGCATCGAGGCGGGGCAGCCGACGGTCTGCTCGGAGACCTGCGTGGGCAGGCTGCGCTACCTCGGGGTGGTGCTCTACGACGCCGACCGGGTCGGCGAGGCCGCGGCGACCCCCGACGAGCAGGACCTGCTCGACGCGCAGCGCGGCGTGCTCCTCGACCCGAACGACCCCGAAGTACGGGCCGCGGCACGGGAGTCCGGCATCCCCGAGGACTGGCTGGACGCGGCCCGCCGTTCGCCGGTGTACGACCTGGTCATGCGGTACAAGGTCGCGCTTCCGCTGCATCCGGAGTACCGGACGCTGCCGATGGTCTGGTACGTGCCTCCCCTCTCCCCCGTCCTCGACGCCGTCACCGGCGCGGGCGGCGACCAGGACGACCCGGACCACGTCTTCGCCGCCGTCACCCGGCTGCGCATCCCGCTGGACTATCTGGCGAGCCTGTTCACCGCGGGCGACACGGACGTGGTGGCCGGGGTGCTGATGAAACTCACGGCGCTGCGTTCGCACATGCGGCTGCGCACGCTGGGCGAGGACGGCGACGAGGCGGCGCTGGACGCCGTAGGCCTGACTGCCCGTGAGGCGGAGGACCTGCACCGGCTGCTCGCCGTCGCCAAGTACGCCGACCGCTATGTCGTCCCGGCCGCGCACAAGGAGGACGCGGCCGCGCTGACCGCGATGGAGAACCGCTGCCCGGTGGAGTCCGACGGGCAGCCGTCCGGACGCCGGGTCATGCTCGGCCTCCCCACCCTGCGCCGCACATCCGACGGAGACCGCGCATGAGCCCGCTGCCCGCCACCATCCCGGCGATCGTCCGCACCCGTATCCGTGCCGCCGCCCGCCGCCGCACCGCGCCGACCCCGGAAGAGGCCGAGCGCCGTGCCCTGCAACTCCGCCTGCTCTCCCTGCTCCTGCAGTACCCGGACAGCGAACTGGCCAACGGGCGGGGACAGTTGGCGAGGGCGGTCGCCGCACTGCGTCCGTCCCCGGCCGCCGCCGAACTCACCACGTTCATGGACTGGTTCGCACGGCAGGAGCCGGACGTGCTGCAACGGCACTACGTCGAGATGTTCGACCTACGCCGCAAGAGCAGCCTCTACCTGACCTACTACCTGCACGGCGACACCCGGCGCCGGGGCATGGCGCTGCTCGCGCTGGCGCAGCGCTACCGGGCGGCCGGCTGGGAGATCGACGGTGGTGAACTGCCCGACCATCTCCCGGTCGTGCTGGAGTTCGCGGCGCTCGCCGGACCCGGCCGGGGCGAGGCTCCGCTGCGGCAGCACCGGCGGGGACTGGAGCTGATCCACCACGCCCTGACGGACGCCGGCTCGCCCTACCGGCACCTGCTCGGCGCGCTGCGCGAGCTGCTGCCGCCGCCCACCGAGGCCGACCTGGCGGCCGTCGCCGAGCTCGCGGCCGAGGGCCCGCCCGCCGAGGACGTGGGCCTGGACCCGTACGGCAGCGGGGAGTTCGCCCCGCCCGGCACCTTCACCCCGCCCGAGCCGGCCGCACCGACCGTGGTCGCGCCCGCACATGAGGAAGACACCCCATGAACGTCTCGACCGCCGACCTGCTGCTGTGGGTCGTCCTCCCGTACGTCTGCCTCACGGTGTTCGCCGTCGGCCACGTCTGGCGCTACCGGCAGGACCAGTTCGGCTGGACCTCGCGCACCAGCCAGCTCCTCGAACACCGCTGGCTGCGCTGGGGCAGCCCGCTGTTCCACCTGGGCGCCTTCGCCGTGATCGCCGGTCATGTGATCGGGCTCGCCGTACCGTCGTCCTGGACGGACGCCGCCGGGATCTCGGAGCACGCGTACCACACCACCGCCGTCTGGCTGGGTTCCGTGGCCGGCGCGGCCATGGTCGCCGGGCTGGGCATGCTGAGTGCGCGGCGGCTGCTGACCCGGCGGATCCGGCTCGGCACCGACCGCAGCGACAAGCTCCTGTTCCCGTTGCTGTCCGCCACGGTCCTGCTGGGCATCGCCGCGACCGCCACGCACAACGTGTTCGGCGGCGGCTACGACTACCGGGAGACCGTCTCGGTCTGGTTCCGCGGTGTGTTCGTCCTCCAGCCGCAGCCGGAGGCGATGGCCGGCGCCCCGCTCCTGTTCCGGCTGCACGCCTTGAGCGCCTGCCTGCTCTTCGCGGCCTGGCCGTTCACCCGCCTCGTGCACGTGTGGAGCGCCCCGGTGGGCTACCTCACCCGGCCGTACCTGGTCTACCGGCGGCGCTCGGCACCGTCGTTCAGTGCGCCAGATCGACTCCGTACAGGCTACGTCCGCCCACGAGTTCGCGGCCGGTGACCAGCTCGGGCTCTATGCGGATGAACACCTCTTCCGGCGAGGGCACCCAGGAACGCGGGCCGGTGCGCACCAGCCGGGCGTGCTCGGCCGGGTCGGTCACCACCCTGGCCGAGCCGGTGACGACGACGCTCCAGCCGGCGTGCGCGGCCGAGTCGACCTCGTCGGCCTCGAAGGCGACCACGACACCGTCGACCGCGCGGACCAGCTCCGAGGCCGCCGAGGTCCGCAGCAGGACCGCCCCGTCGCCGTCCAGACAGAAGTTGACGGGCAGCACCGCGGGCAGCGCCTGACGCGTGTGGACGATACGGCCGACAGGCACCTGCGCCAGCAGACGCAGGCACTCCTGCCGTTCGAGTTCTCGGAAACCGTCGTTCGGATACATGGGCCAGTCCGTCTCTCACCTGGATACAGCGCCGGAGCGTTCCCTCCATGCTCCGCCGGGCCCGGACCCGGGGTGAGGGACCATCGGTCCCGGTCCGGCCGGAGAACGTCCCGGGTCACGCCGTGATACGTCGCCCGGTGATGGCCACGGGGTCGATGCGCACCCACTCCTCGCGGTGCCCGCCGGCCCAGGGCGCGCCGCGGGCCAGCCCGTCGAACCGCGCCGCTTCGCCGGGGTCCGTCACGGTCCGGGCGTGTCCCCGCACGAGCACGCTCCAGCCCGTGCTGAAGGCGTCGTCGATGCGGTCGGCCTCGAAGGCGACCTGGCAGCCGGACGCCTGGGCGGGAGTACTGCCGGGTTCGGTGCGGAAGACGATCGCGCCGTCGACGACGCTGTAGTTGACGGGCACGACGACGGGACCGGAGGCGGTCGGCACGGCGATCCGTCCCACGCCGTGGTCCGCGAGCAGAGCCCGGCACTCCGGGACGCTCAGCTCGACGAGGCGGGCACCAGGCGCGGGCCGCCCGGGGCCGGGCGGCAGACCGGCGTCGCCGCCGGTGAGGTCGCGCACGGTGGTCTCCAGCACCTCGGCCAGCCGCAGCAGGACGCCCGAACCGGGGGCGGCGCCGGGGCGCTCCTCCAGGTACTTGAGGTAGCCCGGCGCCATGCCGGCCCGGTCGGCCGTCTCGTGCCGGCTGAGCCCGAGTTCCACGCGCCGCGCGGCGATACGGCGCCCGAGATCGCCCAGGGCCTGCCCCTGCGCCGCCCGGGACGGTGCCTGCTCCGCCATGGCCCGTCACTTCCTCTCGTACGACCGGGCGCGGACCCGGCGCCGGGATTGTCCCCTGAGCTCAGTTTGTCCTGGTCCGACCGGGTGCGCTTGGGCCGGTCGGCCCTCCTGCCATGGCCGGACGGAGCCCTTCCGGTCTGCGCCTGTGAGGTGCGGACGATCCGGCCGCCGGCCGTTGTCGACACCGACGGCGTCCCCACACTTCTCGACCCGATCTCCGGGATCCTGGACGAGTCGACCGACACTTGTCAGGGACGGCCACCGGGAGGCGACGGCAGGGCCCGGCACATTCCTCGTCACATGTGGCCGGAGGTGCCGACGGCGGCGCGTGCCCGAGTACCGTTCGGGCGGTGCGTGAGGCGGCTGTCGACCGCCACGACCCCGTCCACGCGATCGGCGATCCGTGCCGCGAGTTCGGCGTTGTCGCGTCGCTCCAGATGCCCCCTCAGCGTCACCACCCCGGCGTCGACCCCGACGTCCACGACATAGCGGGGGACATCGAGCCCCAGGGCCACCCGT
The DNA here is from genome assembly GCF_022698165.1 of Streptomyces cylindrosporus. Taxonomy (GTDB): domain Bacteria; phylum Actinomycetota; class Actinomycetes; order Streptomycetales; family Streptomycetaceae; genus Streptomyces; species Streptomyces cylindrosporus. Next base: position 1,725 of record NZ_JALDAY010000018.1, on the reverse strand, counting down.
CGGGTCACCTCGCGGCGGATATCCTCGTCCGTGCGCAGGAAGACCCGGAGCAGGTCGCCTCGGGTGACGATGCCGACCAGCCGGCCCTCGTCGTCCACCACGGGCAGCCGTTCCACGCCGTGCTCACGCATGATCCGCGCCGCCTCCGTCACGTAGTGCTCCGGAGTGGCGGTGATCGCGGGCCGGGTCATCAGGTGATCCGCGGTCCTGGCGGGGGCCCTGGCCGCGGCCGCCCACGCCGAGCGGGCCACCTTCGGCCGACTGACGTGCCTGCGCCCGTACCCCTGCACCTGTAGCGTCTGATGCTGCAGGAGATCGGTCTCCGAGATCACCCCGACGACCTTCTCCTCGTCGTCCACCACGGGCAGCCCGCTGATGCGGTTGTCCGCGAGCAGCCGGGCGACCGCCTTGAACGACGTCTCGCCATGGGCGCGCACGACCTCGTGGGTCATGACGTCCCTGACCCTGCAGTTCATCATCGCCCTTTTCCTCCCTTCGCCTTGCGACCTGCGATCCCCTCCGGCGTCCTCAGCCGACGGGTGCGAGTACGACCGGGCAGTGCGCTTCGTGCAGCAACGCGTGGGTGAACGAGCCGACCGGCGGTCCGAGCCTCCGCCCGTGCCGGTGGCGCGCCGTGATCACGACCAGGTCGGCCGCCCGGCCGGCCTCCACCAGCGCAGCCGCCCCGCCACTCCACACGGTGTCGATCCGCACCCCGACCTCGGGAAACTTCTCCCGGAGCGCGGAAACCGCCGTCCGCGGCACCGCGTCCTCGCTGCGCAGCAGCGTCTTCCGCTCCGCCTCCGGACGCGTGGTGGGAGGGACGGGCACCCTGCCCGAGGGCCGCGGTGCGGTGGACACGTGCAGGACCCGCACCTGCGCGCCTCGCCGCTGGGCCTCCTCGAAGGCGAACAGCGCGGCGCTCGCGTCGGTGTCGTCGGCCACCCCCACCAGCACCGTGCCGTGTTCCGGTTCGCCCGGCGTCAGCTCGCCGCGCACCACCATCAGCGGGCTGCCGCAGCGGGCGGCGACACGCAGGCTCACCGAGCCGGCCAGCAGTTCGGCGACCCGGCCCGGACCGCGGCCGCCGACGACGGTCAGCGCCGCGCAGTCACCGCGGCGCACCAGCTCCGTGGCCGCCGGTTCCGGACTCAGGGTCGGCACCACGTCGAGTTCGGGAGCCCGTTCACGCACCCGCGCGGCGGCGCGCTCCAGCACACCCTGTGCCCCGTCCATGAGCGAGCCCATGTTCTTCGCGCCCGGTGGTACATCGACCGCTCCGTGCCTGGACCACGGCCAGGCGTGCAGGATCTCCAACGGCGCCGTGCGGGCCCGCGCCTCGGCGGTGGCGTGGTCGAGCGCGCGTACCGCCTCGTGAGAGCCGTCCACGCCGACCAGAACGTGCCCGGTCAGCACGGGTCCTGGAGCGTAGGCACCGTAGTCCCAGAGGGTCTTCCGCTCTTTCATCACTCCCACCGCTTCCAGGATCTTTTTCTTGCTCGCCGCCCGGTTGAGGCCCGGTCAGCCCCATCCACATCCCAGCCTTTGACGGCGGGCTCCACGGGGCATGAGCCCAACGGGTCACAGATCATGCCCACCGGCCCATTACCGCCGAGACGCTCGGTTGTTCACCGTCCCCGACCGCACAGGGGCCGGGCGGCGCGGCAGGGAGGCCGTCGGATTCCTGCGAGGCGGGTCGCGGTCGTCCCGGGTGGCCTCAGGTAA
>NZ_JALDAY010000017.1 GCF_022698165.1 Streptomyces cylindrosporus | reverse complement strand
GGGGCGGGGGGGGGGGGGGGGGGCGGGGGGGCGGGGGGGGGGGGGGGGGGGGGGGGGGGGGGGGGGGGGGGGGCGGGATGTCCGCGGGAGGTGGGGTGTGGCGTCCGGTGTCGGGGTGATCCGGGGCCGGTGGTGGGAGGGCTGTGGGTGTTCCGGGCTGCCGGAGTGGAGGGGCGGCGGGGTGTCCGCAGGGGGTGGGGTCTGGCGGTCCGGTGTCGGGGTGATCCGGGGCTGGTGGGTGGGAGGGCCGTGGGTGTTCCTGGCCGTCTGAGTGGAGGGGCGGCCGGGTGCCGGCAGGAGGGGGCCTGGCGTCCGGTGGGTCGGGGGTGAGCCGGGGCTGGCGGGGAGGAGGAACGGCGGGGTGATCGTAGGAGATGCGGTCCGGCGGGGAGGCGGGCCGTGGGTGATCCGGGGGCGGCGGGATGCGCGTAGGAGATGCGGGGCCGGTATCCGGCGCCCGAGGGGCGGCAGGGTGTGCGCGGCCCTGCCTGGGGCGGTGGGGATGTTCGATGCCCCCGGCACGGGTGTGGGGCGGAGGACCGTGCCCGTACCCGTACCCGGCCTGGAGTGGCGTGGGCGGTCGGTGCGGATGCGGGTTGGCGGTCGTGGAGTCACGCTCTAGGTATGAACGAGCGCTGGGACGTTCGGCGCGCGGGGCCCGCTGAGGCCACGCACCGGGTGCTGATGATCCCTGGCGGGATGTGCTCGACCGAGTTCTACGCCGATGTGATGGCCGAGCCGGTTCTCGCGGGGCTGAGTACCGTCGCGGTGACGCAGCCGGGGTTCGCCGGGACCGCCGCGCCCGCGGACGTGAGCATGGAGCACTACGCGGAGCTGCTCGCACGCTTCGCGGCCGACACCGGCTGCGATGTGCTGGTCGGCCACAGCCTCGGGGCGAACGTGGCGATAGAGATGGCCGCGGCCGGCCTCTTCAAGGGCCCGCTGGTACTGCTGTCGCCCACCTTCTCGCGCGGGGACGAGGCGAAGTTCCTCGCGGTGATGAACACGGTGGGGAAGGTCCCGGGCCTGGGCGGCGCGGTCTGGGCCGGCATGCTGTGGCTGCTGCCCAAGGTCATGAGACGCGAGATGCCGGCCGACCGGGCACAGACCCTGTCGGCCGACATGGCGGGCAACGATCCCGCGGTCTGCCGGCGGATCGTCCGGAGCTACTACGAGTACCTGGACCGGTATCCCTCACTGGTCCCACGGCTGTGCGGCGCCGCCGTCCCCGCCTGGGTCGTCCGCGGCGACCACGACGAGATCGGCCTGACGGACGACGAGCGGCGAGGCCTGGAGGACTGCCCGCAGATCCGGCTGGTCACGGTTCCCGACGCCGGCCACATGCTCCTCGTGGAGCAGCCCGCCCGCGTCGCCGAGGTGATCGCGGAGGCGGCCGCCGCGCTCTGAGCCCTCAGCGGTCGGGTCGGGCACGGGCCTTCGCGGAGCTCAGACGTCGTACTCGTCGGGCAGTCGCATCGCGGGGCCCCCGACCTGCAGGCCCAGCGGGCGCGCACGGCCCTTCGGCTCCTCCCACTCCTCCTGGCGGCCGAGGGCGGTGAGGTCGAGCCACGGGTAGCCGTTGTGGAACTCCTCGATGCCCCGGCCGAAGGTGGAGTAGGTGTGGAACACCTCGTCCCCGACGCGCAGGAACGCGCTGATGCCCGGCCAGTCGCCGCGCATGTCCGGCGTCCACGGCGTCCCGGCCTCGGCCAGCTCCGCCGCCGACCGATGGAAGATCTGCACCGGCGCGACCCGCTCGTCCACGGTCGCGTGGAAGTCGTAGTTGAAGTCGCCGCCGGCCGAGGAGTACCAGGGGAACGTCCACCCCATCCGCTCGCGGAACGCCGCCAGCAGCGGATACGGCGCCCGGCTCACCGCGGCCAGCGAGGTGTTGCGGACGTGCAACTGCCGCAGCCTGCCGATCTGGTCGGCCGCGGAGGAGCAGCTGGAGCAGCCCGACCGACGGGGGTGCTCGACACCGTCGGCATCGATGTCGTACATCCACATGAAGTGGTGCACGACGAGCTGCGGCCGCCCCTCGAACAGGTCGAGCAGGCTCGCCGGGCCGTCCGGGCCCTCGAAGGTGTAGGGCTTGTCGACGCGGACCATCGGCAGTCGCCGCCGGTCGGCGTTGACCCGGTCCCGCAGCCGGGTGAGCTCCTTCTCCTCGGCCAGCAGCTCCTTGCGGGCGGCGAGCCACTCCTCGCGCGACACCACCTCGGGCAGGTTCTCCATCGCGATCAGTCCTGGCCCATCTGGTCCTCCGCGGACAGGTGCTCCACCGTCTTCCCGGTCTCGGTGAAGGTACGCGTCACATGACCCGACGAGTACACCCACAGGATGCGCAGCGGGACGTCGCCGACGTTGCGGAACAGGTGGGGGATCGGTGACGGGACATAGGTGGTGTCGTACTGCTCCAGCTTCGTCACCTCGCCGTCGACCACCACCTCCGCCTGGCCTTCCAGGATGGTCACGTGCTCGTCGCAGTTGTGCGAGTGCAGCGGCGCTCCGGAGCCGACCGGGTAGACGCTCATCCCGCTGGTGATCTTGTTCTCGCCGTTCGCGGACGGCGTGGTGATCAGCGGCGTCGAGACGACGGCGCCCCCTCGGGCCAGCGGCGGGACGGACGCGACCTTGATGATCGTGGTCATCCGGAGTTCCTCTCCATTTCGGGATGTTGCGTCGACCGACGTTAGGCGGCGTCCCTCTTATTGGGTGCCCTCCAGCGTGCAGCTTTACGTTGCAGTCCGAGGGGGGCTGAGCTGCCGGAACCCGGCTGTACGGTCGGCTGGCGTCGCACGGCTTCCCGTTTCCGTGCCAGTAACGCGCCGGAAAGAAAAGGCAGGTATCGGCCAGATGAGGCTCCCCGTTCTCAGCGAAGAGGAAATGGATGCGCGGCAGCAGGAGCTGGCCGCCCGCATCGCCGGCCGGCGCGGAGCCGTGCGCGGCCCGTTCCGGGTGTGGCTGCACAGCCCCGAGATGTGCGAGCGCGCCGAGTCGCTGGGCGCCTTCGCCCGCTTCGACTGCAGCCTCCCCAAGCACCTGCGCGAACTGTCGCTGCTGATGGCCGCCCGGAACTGGGACGCCCAGTACTCCTGGAACGCCCATGTGCACCAGGCGATCGAGGCCGGCATCCCGGAGGCCGCCGTCAAGGCCATCGCCGAGAAGCGCGAGGCGGTCTTCGACAACGAGGCCGACCAGGCCTTCTACCAGTTCTGCCGGGAGATCCTCGACGAGCACTTCGTCACCGACGAGACCTTCGCCCGGGCCCTTGCGCACTTCGGCCCCAAGGGGCTGGTCGACACCATCGGCGCGCTCGGCAACTTCACCATGCTCGGCATGTGCCTGAACACCTTCCAGGTGGACCTGCAGGCCGACAAGGAGCCCCCCTTCCCCGACATCCGCGGCTACGGACGCGTGACCCCGGACGGCGACGACCGTCCGCAGCCATGACCCCTCTCACCGACCCGGGCACGCAGGGAGGCACCGCCGTGACACCGACGAGCGACGCGCAGCCCGCGGCCGTGCTCCGCGTCCGGGGCGTCACCAAGAGCTTCGGCGGAGCCGCCGCCCTCAAAGGCGTCGACCTCGACCTGTACCCGGGCGAGATCCACGCCCTGATGGGCATGAACGGCGCGGGCAAGTCGACCCTGGTGCAGATCCTCTCCGGGGTCCACCAGGCCGACGGCGGCACGATCGAGGTCGACGGGCACGCGCAGCACGGACTCACCGTGCGCCGGGCCCGCCGCCTCGGCGTCGCCTCGGTCCCGCAGCGCCGCGAACTCGCGATGGGCCTGACCGTCGCCGAGAACGTCCTCCTCGGCGACCTGCCCACCCGCGCCGGCACCGTCCACTGGAAGGCGGTCCGGGACGCGGCCCGCGAGGCCCTGCACGGCCTCGGCATCGACATCGACGTCGAGCGCACCGCCGGTTCGCTCAGCGTCGCCGAGCAGACCATGGTCGAGGTGGCCCGCGAGGTCCGCCGCGGCGGCCGCATCCTGATCCTCGACGAGCCCACCGCCTGCCTGAGCGCCGAAGCGGCCAACCAAATTCGGGCCCTGGTGCGGAAGTTGCGGGACGAGGGCGTCGCCGTCGTCTACATCTCGCACTACATCGACGAGGTCATGGCCGTCGCCGACCGCCTCACCGTCCTGCGGGACGGGGCAGTGGTGCGCACGGCGCCCGCCACGGAGATGGATCACGCGGAGCTGGTACGGGCCATGGTGGGCCGGGACGTCGTCTCCACCCGGCCCGAGCGCCCCGCCCCGAAGGACGAAGTCGGCCTGTCCATCAGGGGGTTGACCCACGGCCGGGCGATCCGGGACTTCACCGTCGAGGTACGCAAGGGCGAGATCGTCGCCGTCCTGGGGCCGGCCGGGGACGCCCAGTCCCGCCTGTTCGACCTGCTCTCCGGCCGCCGGCGCCCCGACACCGGCGAACTCCACGTCGAGGGACGGCCGGTGCCCTTCGGGCGCGTCCCCGCCTCCCTCGGCAGCGGCCTGCGCTGCGTCACCGGCGACCGCCGCGCCCTCGGCCTCGTCCCGGAGCTCTCCCTGGACGAGAACCTGATGCTCGCCGACGACCGGTTCGCCCGCCGGCGTCTGCACCGCCGTACCGAACTCGCCCGCCGCGCCGCCCCGTTGAGGCGCAGCTACGGAGTCAAGGCGCTGGCCGGCAACCCGCCGGTGAGCGCGCTGTCCGGCGGCAACCAGCAGAAGGTGCTGCTCGGCAAGTGGCTGGAGACCTCGCCCGCCGCCTGCTTCCTGGAGGACCCCACCAACGGTGTGGACATCGCCGCCATGGCCGACATCCACACCCTCGTCGACGACCTCGCCTCCCGGGGCGTGGCCGTACTGCTCGCCTCCTCCTCCGCCGAGGAGGTCATGCGCCTGGCCGACCGGGTCGTCGTCGTGAGCGCCGGCCGCACGGTCGCCGAGCACGACATCACCGCCATCACCCGCGACGAACTCGTCGCCACGGCCCTCGGAGGCGAACCGCAGTGAGCGTCAAGACACTTCCCGATGCCCCCGGCGTCTCCGGCCCGTCCAAGTCCCGTGTCTCCATAGGGCGGTTGCGGGACATCCCGCACGCCGGGCTCATCGTGGTCCTCGCCCTGGTCGTGGTCTTCACCGCCGTCCAGAGCGACACCTTCGCCACCGACCGCAACATCATCAACGTGCTCGGCCAGATCAGCGTCAACGCGGTGCTCGCCGCCGGGCTCACCCTGCTGATGACCGCGGGCGGCATGGACTTCTCCATGGGCTCCAACGTCGCCGTGACCGCCGCTGTCGCCGCGAAACTCCTTGCCGGCGGACACGCCACGGCCTACGCGGTGGTCGTCGCGCTGTTGCTCGGCACCGCGATCGGGCTGGTCAACGGACTGGTGGTGACCTTCACCAACGTGGCGCCGTTCGTCGTGACCCTGGCCTCGGCCACCCTCCTCGACGGCGTCGCGCTCCTCGTGCACGACGGCAACACCATCTCCATCGGGACCCGCATGTTCGCCCTCGGCAACGACAAGGTCCTCGGCGTGCCGTACCTGCTGGTCGTGGCGGTCCTGGTGCTCGTCGCGACGGCGCTGGTCATGCGGTTCACCGTGTTCGGCCGCGACGCCTTCGCGATCGGCGGCAACGAGCACGTCGCCCGCCTCAGCGGCATCAACGTCACCGCACGGAAGCTGACCCTCTACGGCCTGACCGGCACCCTCTCCGGCCTCGCCGGCCTGATGCTGCTCTCCCGGCTGGGCTCCTCCAGCCCCGGCGGCACCGCGGGGCTCTCGCTCCAGCTCGCCGTAGTCGCCGCGGTCGTCATCGGCGGCACCTCCCTCGCGGGCGGCTACGGCACCGTGATCGGCACCGCCCTGGGCCTGGTGCTCCTCGGCGTGGTCGCCAACGCGCTCAACCTCCTGGATTTCTCCAGCAATTACCAGCCGGTCTCGGTCGGCGCGGTGCTGCTCGTCGCGGCGATCGCCAACGAGATGCACAAGGCGCGCTCCGCCTCCCGGCACTGAATTCCCGTAATTCCCTTGCTACTTGACCTGCTTCTCCTTTGAAAGGCGGCACCTCATGAGATTCTCCGCCCGTTCCCGCAGCGCGCTGTTCGCCACCGCCGTCACCTCCACGCTCGTGCTGAGCGGATGCGGTGACGACAACGGAAGCAGCAGCAGCTCCGGCGACCTCACCCTCGGATTCGTCAACGGCGGCGACACCAGCTTCCACACCTGTCTGCAGAAGGCCGTCGAGGAGACCGCCAAGACCGAGGGCGCCAAGGTCTACACGGCCAACTCGCACCAGAACGCGGGCACCGAGCTGTCCAACATCGAGGACATGATCTCCCGCAACGTGAGCGCGCTGATCGTGCAGACGGTCAACGTCGACTCGCTCAAGGGCGACATAGCCAAGGCGAAGGCCTCGGGCATCCCGATCTACCTGACGTCCGTCGCCACCAGCGACGTCGATGACATCCTCGGCGCGGCCGTCGTCGACCTGAAGAAGCTCGGCAGCCTGGACGCCGGCTGGATCGCGAAGGACGCCGGCGGCAAGGACGTCAAGGTCGGCATCGTGGCCGGCGCCCCGGGGGCCGCCTCCGACCTCATGGTGGGCGGCTTCAAGGGCGCCCTGCCGGCCAACGCCAAGGTGGTCGCGAACCAGCCCGGCATGTTCAACCCGGCCAAGGCGCAGGACGTCGCCGAGAACATGATCGAGGCCCACCCGGACCTGGATTACGCCTTCGTCGCCAACGAGGACATGGCCTTCGCCGTCCGCAAGGCCTTCGACGCGGCCGGCAAGAAGAACGTCAAGATCGTCACCGCGAACGGCACCGACGAGGGTCTCGCGGCCGTGAAGAGCGGTGACTTCTCCGCCACCGTGGCGAATTCGGCGAAGACGATCGGCGACACCGCGGTCACGAACGCCGTCGGTCTACTGGACAACAAGAAGGTTGACAAGATTGCCAACATTCCCCTTGTCTTGGTGACCAAGGACAACCTGGGCGACGCGCCCCAGTACTGCCCCAAGTAGGACACCCCCCTCACAAGGACGTGAGCGGGAGGGCCGGAGGAAAAGACAAATGGATCGCTTGCTCCTGATGCACAGCTTCGTCACCGTCGCACAGGTCGGCAGCTTCAGTGGAGCCGCCAAGAAGCTGGGCTCGTCGGGCTCGCTGGTGTCACGGCACGTGGCGGAGCTGGAGCGGCAGGTCGGCGTGCGGCTGGTCAACCGCACGGCCCGCTCGGTGAGCCTCACCGAACCGGGCCGGCGCTACGCGGAATTCGCCGAACGCATTCTGAACGAGATCGAGGCCGAGGACGCCGGTATAGCCCAGCTGCACGACCGGCCGGAAGGCACCCTCAGCATCATCTGCCCGAAATGGATAGGCAGCCTCGATCTCGGGGACGCCATCGCCGCCTTTTCCGCGGCCCACCCGAAAATCCAGGTGAGATTCGAACTCGGCGGAATGTCCGACCGCACCTACGACTTCCTGGACGGCGGTTTCGACGTCGCCTTCCACACCCGGGACCTCAGGGACTCGAGCGTCCGGCTCAAGAAGATCGCCTCGCTGCCGTTCGTGCTGTGCGCGTCGGAGGCGTACCTGGACCGCGAGGGCCCGCTGGACGAGCCCAACGCCCTCGCGAACCACGACTGCCTGGTCCATGTGAACGACCCGGTCTGGCGCCTGGGCCACGGCCACGCGTCCACCCTGCACAAGATCCGCAACATCGCCTTCTCGTCGAACTCGTACCTCGCGCTGCAGAAGGCGGCCGTCCACGGGCGGGGCATCGCGCTGCTGCCGCAGCGTCCGGCGTACGACGACCTCGTCTCCGGAGCGCTGCGGGTCCTGCTGCCGGAGCTGGCGGTGCCCGACCGCCCGCTGTACGCGATCTACGGCCCCGGGCAGGGCACCCCGCGCAAGATCAGCGTGTTCCTGGACTTCCTCACCGACTGGTTCTCGCGCAACCCCATCCCCGCGATCGACCAGTAGGCGCAAGAAACGATTGCGCATCCCGCGGGCCCCCATCCATTGAGCCCGCGGCCTGCGGAAATCTACGCTCACAGGCGACCCGCGAAAAGAGGAATCCATGGGAATCCAGAGGATCGAATCGGTCACCTACGGTATCGACGACCTCGACGAATGCGTCCGTTTCTTCGACGACTTCGGGCTGTTCCCGGTGGAGCGGACCGACGAGCACGCCGTGTTCGAGACGCTCACCGGGCAGACCCTCCACCTGGACACCCTCCCCGGCCCGCTGCTGCCGCCCCCGGTGGAGTCCGGGCCCACCCTGCGCGAGGTCGTGTGGGGTGTCGACACCCCTCAGGAGCTGGAGCGGCTGGTGACCGCCGTCGCCAAGGACCGCGAGGTCCGCGAGAGCGCCGACGGCGTCCACCACACCGTCGACGACACCGGCTTCGGCGTCGGCCTGACCCTGGCCCGCCCCAAGCCGGCCCCGGTCACGCCGCGTCCCGCCAACGCGCTCGGCAACGTCAACCGCTGGAACACCGCCCTGGACGCCATCGAGCGGGTCCGGCCGCTGCGGATGTGCCACGTGGCACTGAACATCCCCAAGCCGGGCAAGGACGAGGCAGTCGCCTTCTACACCGACCTCCTCGGCTTCCGCCCCACCGACGTCGTCGAGCCGATGGGCGTGTTCATGCAGGCCCCGGGTGACCAGGACCAGCACACCATGCTGCTCTGCCACCGGCCCGACAAGGCCGGGATCAACCACATCGCGTACGAGGTGCCGGGCTTCGACGACGTGATCGAGGGCGGCAACCACATGATCGAGCACGGCTGGCGGGAGGCCCGCCGGCTGGGCCGCCACACCATCGGCTCCAACGTCTTCCGCTTCCTGCACGCCCCGTGCGGCGGCCGCGTCGAGTACGCCGCCGACATGGACCGGGTCGACGACAGCTACGAGACCCGCGTCCACGAGACGACCCCGCCGCACCACATCTGGGCCCTGCGCACCAACCGCGACAACGAAGCCTCTTGAGAGGGCACCCACCCATGACCACCGACCACGGCTACCCCGCCGTCCGCATGTACATCGCGGGCGAGTGGTGCCAGGGCGGCACCGGACGCACCGCCCCCATCGTGAACCCCGCGACCGAGGAGGTGATCGGACAGGTCCCGCTCGCCACCACCGCCGACCTCGACCGCGCCCTCGAAGCCGCCGAGAAGGGCTTCCGCACCTGGCGGAACACCTCCGTCGCCAAGCGGACCCAGATCCTGCACGCCGCCGCCGACCTGCTCACCGAGCGCGCCGCCGAGGTGGGCCGGATCATGACCCTGGAGCAGGGCAAGCCCCTCGCCGAGTCCACCGGCGAGGCCCGCCGGGTCGCCGACACCCTGCGCTGGCACATCGAGGACGCCCGCCGCGCGTACGGCCGTATCATCCCCTCGGCCCCCGGCACCGTACTGACCGTGCGCCGTGAACCGGTGGGCCCCGTCGCCGCGTTCGTGCCGTGGAACTTCCCGGCCGGCGGCCCCATGCGGAAGATCTCCTCCGCGCTGACCGCGGGCTGCTCGATCGTCATCAAGGCCTCCGAGGAGACCCCGGCGACGGCCGCAGCGCTGGTCGCCTGCTTCGCCGACGCGGGGCTGCCGGCCGGTGTCCTCAACCTCGTCTTCGGCGAACCCGCCGAGGTCTCCGCCCACCTCATCGCCTCTCCCATCACGCGCCTGATCGCCTTCACCGGTTCGGTGCCCGTCGGCAAACTGCTGGCCGCCGAGGCGGGCAAGGTCATGAAGCCGACGCTGATGGAGCTGGGCGGTCACGCCCCGGTGATCGTGTGCGAGGACGCCGACCCCGCCATCGCGGCCCGCCGCGCCGCGCAGGCGAAGTTCGTGAACGCCGGGCAGGTGTGCACCTCGCCCAGCCGCTTCCTGGTCCACGAGAGCCTGGTCGAGGAGTTCACCGCCGAGTTCGTCAAGGCCGCCGAGGCCGTGGTCGTCGGCGACGGACTGGCCGAGGGCACGAAGATGGGCCCGCTGGCCAACGAGCGCCGCCTCGACGCCATGATCCGCCTGACCGGGGACGCCGTCGCCAAGGGCGCCAAGGTGCTCACCGGCGGCGAACGCCCGGACCGCCCCGGCTACTTCTTCGCGCCGACCGTCCTGACGGACGTACCGGCGAACGCCGATCTCCTGCACGAGGAGCCCTTCGGACCGCTCGCCCCCATCGTCCCCTTCACCGACCTCGACGAGGCCCTGAGGACCGCGAACGAACTGCCGTACGGCCTGGCCGCCTACGGCTTCACCCGGTCCGCCGCCACCGCCGAGCGCCTCTCGGACGAGCTGGAGGCCGGGATCCTCTCCCTCAACCACTGCGGCGGCTCCGTCCACGAGGCGCCCTCGGGCGGTGTGAAGGAGAGCGGTTACGGCCGTGAGGGCGGGCCCGAGGCCCTCGACGCCTACCTGATCACCAAGCGCGTCTCCCACCTGCTGGCGCCATGAGGTACGCCCGCATCCTCGTCGACGGCCGGCCGGTGTGGGGCCGGGTGGGGGAGGAGGAGATCGAGCTGCTGTCCGGGTCCCCGATCGAGGGCGAACCGGAGGTCCTCGGCGCGGTCGCCCGCTCGACTGCCGTATGGCTGCCGCCGGTCGTGCCGCCCGTGTTCTACGCGGTCGGCATGAACTACCCGCGGCACATCGCCCACGCCGGCGTCGAGACCCCGGCCCGCCCCGAGATCGGCTACCGCGCCAACAACGCGCTCACCGGGCACGGTTCGCCGATCGTCAAGCCCGCCGAGGTCGAGGGCCGCTTCGAGGCCGAGCCCGAACTCGTCGCCGTCATCGGCCGTACGCTGCGGCACGCCACCCACGAGGAGGCGCGCAAGGCCGTCTTCGGCTGGACCATCGGCAACGACGTCAGCGCCCGCGCCTGGCAGCACCAGGACCGCACCTTCTGGCGCAGCAAGAACAGCGACACGTTCAAGCCGATGGGGCCCTGGATCGAGACCGACGTCGACGCCCTCGCACAGACCACCACACTCCGCGTCAACGGCGAGGTCCGGTCCGAATTCCCCACCGGCGACATGGTGTTCGACCCCTTCGACTACCTCGTCGAGATGACCAGACACCTCACCGTGCACCCCGGCGACGTGCTGTGGATGGGCGCCGAGTCCGTCTGCCGGATCGAGCCGGGCGACACCGTGGACGTCGAGATCAGCGGCATCGGCGTGCTGTCCAACCCCGTACAACTCGAAGGGAATCAGCCATGAGCAAGGAACCCCGCTACATCCACCACGTCAACTTCCCCACCACCGACCCCGACCGCACCGCCGAGTGGTACACCAAGGTCTTCGGGATGAAGCGCATCCAGCCCAAGTCCAACACCCGTGTGGTGCTGATGACCCGGGGCAACTTCGACCTGCACTTCACCCCGGTCGAGGAGATGGAGCGCATGGCGCCCTATCACTTCGCCGTCGAGGTCGACGACTGGGACGAGTTCCTCGCCCACCTCACCGAGCTGGGCATCCGGCACACCCGGCCGATCGAACGCCCCGAGAACCAGTCGAAGTTCTGCTACATCCACGACCCCGACCACACCATGATCGAGCTGGTCTACCACGGTCGCCGTCCCAACTAAGCCTGCACGTACGGGAGTTCACCCTCATGCCCATTGCCGACTCCGACGGCACCTCCATCTACTACGAGCGCCACGGCAGCGGTCCGGCGATCCTGTTCGTGCACGGCAGCGGTGGCCATCACGCGGCCTGGTGGCAGCAAGTGGCCGCACTGCGCGAGGAGTTCACGGTCGTCACCGTGGACCTGCGCGGCTTCGGCAAGTCCGACTCGTCCATGGACGAGTTCGACGGCCAGGACTTCCCCGGTGACGTCGTCGCCGTCCTCGACCAGGAGGACATCACCGACGCGATGCTGGTGGGCCAGTCCATCGGCTCCGTCGCCGCCCTGCGCGCCGGCCTGCTCCGGCCCGAGCGCGTCTCCTCCGTCGTCCTCGGCCACTCCCTCGGCGGCATCAGCCACCCCGAGCTCAGGGAACTGGCCGCCGCGGACCGCGCCGAGGCCGTCAAACTGCCCGTCATCGACCGACTGCTGACCAAGGAGTTCCAGACCGGCCGCGCCGATCTCACCTTCCTGTTCCAGCAGATGGGCACCTTCAACGTCGCCAAGATGCAGGACCTGCGCAACCTCGACACCAACGGCCCCTCCCTGGAGGACATCCAGGCCTCCGGCGTCAAGGTCGCCTTCCTCGCCGGCGAGAAGGACGCGGTGCTCAGCGTGAAGACCGTGACCCGCGCCCACGAACTCCTGCCCGGCTCGCACCTGGAGATCGTCGAGGGCGCCCCGCACTCCATGTACTGGGAGACGCCCGACAAGTACAACGCGGCGATCGCCCGTCTGCGCCGCACCCTCACCGCACCGAAGGAAGCCGCATGACCAGCCTCACCCTGGACGCCGCCGAGGAGATCATCGACGCCGCCCACAAGCGCGCCCAGGCCATCGGCAAGGCGGTGAGCGTCGCGGTCGTGGACGCCGGCGGCTTCCCGATCGCCATCCGCCGCCCCGACGGCGCCCGCCCGCTCACCCCCGACATCGCCCGCGCCAAGGCCTACACCGCGGCCATCATGCAGCGCCCCGGCAAGATGCTGAAGAAGTGGCAGGAGAGCCAGCCCGTCTTCTTCTCCCAGCTCTCCCAGCTCCCCGGCGCCGCCCTGCCGATCATGGCCACCGAGGGCAGCGTCACCATCAAGAAGGACGGCGAGATCATCGGCGGCCTCGGCATCGCCGGCGGCACCGCGGACGAGGACCAGCAGATCGCCGAGGAGGTCCTCCAGTCGCTCGGCTACGAACTGGAGTTCGCCGCCTGGGGCGTTTCCGGCAAGCCTTCAGGAAAGGACGCCTGAGCCATGGCGGACACCTTCAACTACCGCATCGACCACCACGGAAGCCTGGTCCGCCCGAACGACCTCGCGACCGTGGGCGTGGACCAGGCCGTCCAGGACGTGGTCGCCTACCAGCGCAGGCTGCGCTCGACGGTCGTCACGGACGGCGACTTCCCCCGGGAGGACTTCCGCAGCGCGGTTCTTGACGGAGTGTCAGGGTTCCGTCGTACGGACGGGACGGACGCGGACGGGCTCACCCGGTGGGTCGCCGAGTCCCTTCCCAAGGCCAACGGCCCGCTGCTCGCGGACTGGGCGGCGCGTCTCGCCGAACTGACCCTGATCGCCCCGAAGGCCTCGCTGCCCTCCCCGGCGTACCTGGCGGCGACCACCTACCAGGAGGGCCTCGGCCCGTCCTCCGCCCGCGAGCTGGGCGAGGCCCTGGCCGAGATCATCCAGGCCGAGATCGAGCTGCTGGTCTCCAAGGGCGTACGCCTGATCCAGCTCAACAACCCGCTGCTGCTGGACGGCGCCACGGGCGCCCTGTCCTTCGAGGACGCGTTGGCCGTCGACGCTCTGGCGGTGCGCCTGGACGAACGTCCCGAGGGTGTACGGATCGCGGTGTCTCCGGGGTGGAGGGCCCCCGCCGACCTCGACCCGGCCCGCGTCGAGCAGCTCTACGCCGGAATCCCGGCCGATCGCTGGGTCCTCCCCTTCGACCAGGGCACCCCGGCCGAACTGGCCCTGGTCAAGGCGTTGCCGGAGGACCGCGACTTCTGCTTGGGCGTGGTCGACGCGACCGCGCCGGAGCTGGAGGACATCGACGCGGTGATGCAACGCATCGACGCGGTCGGCGAGTTCAAGGACCTGGAGGACGGGGCCGTATCCCCGTCGAGGGGCTTCGCGGACGTGGCGTCCCGGCCCCTGCTCTCGGCGGAGGACCAGCGCAGGAAGCTGGTGCTGATCGAGACGATCGCCCGCTACGTCTGGGGCAACGAGTTCTGACGTTCAGGGGCCGGGACTCCCCGGCCCCTTCTTGTCTCAGAGGGACTCGGCGAAGGTCACGGAGCGACCGGTGAGCAACGGCCACACGGTCTCCACGATCAGCTCCCTGAAGTGATCGGCCGCCTTGTGCGCCTCGAAACCGTTCTGGTCGGCGTACTGCTCGTACAGCGCGAAGCTGCCCCTCTCGCCCACCTCCGCGTGCACCTCGTAGGCCAGGTTCGCCGGCTCCGCACGCGTGTGCTCGCGCACCTTCAGCAGCGCGGCGCGCACCGTGGCCTCGTCGGCGGGGTCGCAGTGGTAGCGGGCGATGACGGTGTAGGCCATCGGTCTCCTCCTCGTGATCTCGGGTCCGCCGATTCCAGCACGGATCATGCGCCCGCCCACCCGCGCACGGCGCAAGCAATGCCTGCCCCCACGGGCCTGGTGCCACCGCCCCGACATGGTGTGTTGTCGCAGGGCCCGCACGATCCGCGCCGCGCGGACGACCAAGGAAGTGATCTCCATGCGTACCCTCGAAACCCTCTCCGGCGGCGAGTGGGTCGCGACCGGCGAGTGGATCGGCGTCCAGAACCCCGCCGACGTCCGCACCCCGATCGCCCGTGTCCCCGCCCTCGCCGCCAAGGACGTCACCCGCGCCTACGACCACGCCGAGCGGGGCTTCGCCGTCTGGAAGCGCACCAGCCCCTTCGAGCGGGCCCGCGTCTTCACCGAGGCGGCCCGGCTGATCCGGGAGCGGGTCGAGGAGATCGCCGCCGACGTCACCGCGGAGAACGGCAAGACCCTGGCCGAGGCGACCGGCGAGACGCTCAAGGCGGCCGACTTCCTGGAGTACTACGCCGGCCTGGCCCGCCAGGGCTACGGCACGCTCCTGCACGACGTACGCCCCAACCATCGTACGCACACCCAGCGCGAGCCGATCGGCGTGATCCTGGTGATCAGCCCTTGGAACGACCCGCTGATCACCCCCGCCCGCAAGCTGGCCCCGCTGCTCGCCGTCGGCAACGCGGCCGTGTTCAAGCCGGCCACCGAGACACCGTTGTCGGGCCTGCACTTCGCGCGCGCCCTGCACGACGCGGGGCTGCCCGCCGGGGTCCTCAACGTCGTCACCGGCCGTACCGCCGAGATCGAGGAGGCACTCCTCGACGACCCGCGGATCGTCGGCATCACCTTCACCGGCTCCAACGCCGTCGGCAACCGCATCCGCCGCCGCCTCGCCGACCGCAACGTCCGCTTCCAGGGCGAGCTCGGCGGCAAGAACGCCTCCGTCGTGCTGCGCGACGCCGACCTGCCGACCGCCGCCAAGGCCGTCGTCGCCGCCTCCTTCGGCCAGGCCGGCCAGCGCTGCACCGCCACCAGCCGGGTCATCGTCGAACGGCCGGTGTACGAGGAGTTCACCCGGCTCCTGGTCACCGAGGTCGAGGCGCTCAGGATCGGCCCGGGCAGCGACCCGGCGACCACGCTGTGCCCGCTGTCCAGCCCCAAGCAGCGCGACTCCGTCCTCGCCGACCTGAACAGGGCCGTCGAGCAGGGCGCCACCGTCCTCACCGGC
Source organism: Streptomyces cylindrosporus (assembly GCF_022698165.1). Classification (GTDB taxonomy): domain Bacteria; phylum Actinomycetota; class Actinomycetes; order Streptomycetales; family Streptomycetaceae; genus Streptomyces; species Streptomyces cylindrosporus. The sequence goes on along the minus strand of NZ_JALDAY010000017.1, from coordinate 228,791 downwards.
GGCTCGGCGGACACCGAGGGCGAGCGGGCGCACGGCTGCTACGTCCGGCCCACCGTCCTCGCCGATGTCACGCCCGAGACGGCGATCTGGCGCGAGGAGGTCTTCGGGCCGGTCGTCGCCCTCCTCGCCGTCGAGGACTTCGCGTCCGCCGTGGAGGCGGTCAACGACTCGGACTTCGGTCTTGCCGCCGCCGTGTTCACCCGCGACCTGGCGAGCGCGTACCGCTTCGCCGACGAGGCCGAGTGCGGCCAGATCGCGGTCAACACGACCACCCCCGGCTGGGACGTCCACCTGCCCTTCGGCGGCTTCCGCGACTCCGGTACGGGCTACAAGGAGCAGGGCGAGGAAGTCCTGAAGTTCTCCACCCGCGTCAAGACCGTCGCCATCAACCTCGGGGAGGCCGTGCGTGGCTGACGAGACCATCGGCATCGTCGGCGCCGGCATCGTGGGCCTGGCCACGGCCCGCGAGATCGCGCTGAGCCGCCCCGGCACCCGGGTCGTGGTCCTGGAGAAGGAGCAGGAGGTCTCCCTCCACCAGACCGGCCACAACTCGGGCGTCGTACACGCGGGCATCTACTACAAGCCCGGCAGCCTGAAGGCCGACCTCACGGTCCGGGGCGTCGCCCTGCTGCGCGAGTACTGCCAGGAGCGCGAACTGCCGTACCGGGAGATCGGCAAGCTCGTAGTGGCCGTGCGCGAGGACGAGCTCGGCCGGATGAACGACCTCTACGAGCGGGCGAGGAACAACCACGTGCCCGACCTGAGGAAGATCTCCAGGGAGGAGATCCGGGAGCTCGAACCGCACGCCGGCGGTGTCGCCGCCCTGCACTCCCCGCGCACCGCGATCACCGACTACCCGGCGATCGCCCGCGCCTTCGCGAAGGACGTCGTCGACTCCGGCGGCGAGGTGCGACTCGGCTTCCCGGTCACCGGCATCACCACCGTGCCCGGCGGCGTCGAGGTGGCCTCGGGGCAGGAGCGTGTCACGGTCGACCGGCTGATCCTGTGCGCGGGCCTCCAGTCGGACCTGGTCGCGAAGCTCGCACAGGACAAGCAGGAGCCGAAGATCGTCCCCTTCCGGGGCGAGTACATGCTCCTCAAGCCGGAGAAGACCCACCTGGTACGGGGCCTGCTGTACCCGGTGCCGGACCCGCGCTACCCGTTCCTCGGCGTGCACTTCACCCCGCGCGTCGACGGCACCGTGGAGGTCGGCCCCAACGCGGTCCTGGCCCTCGCGAGGGAGGGCTACACCAGGACCCGGATCTCCCCGGCGCATCTCCTGGGCCTCGCCGCCTACCCCGGCGCCTGGAAGATGGCGGCCCAGCACTGGCGTACCGGAATCAAGGAGTACCGCGGCTCCTTCTCAACGGCGGCCTTCATGAAGGACGCCAAGCTGTACGTCCCCGGGGTCTCGGCCGCCGACGTGGTACGCGGCGGAGCGGGCCTGCGCGCCCAGGCGCTGGACCGGGACGGCACCCTCGTGGACGACTTCCGCATCCACCAGGTCGGCCGGATCACCGCCGTGCGCAACGCCCCCTCGCCGGCTGCGACGGCCTCCATGGCCATCGCCGAACACCTCGTCCAAGCCATGTTCAAGAACCGGTCCGCAATCTGAGAGTTCCCTGCGTACGACGCACTTTCTGGTTGCACACCAGGGGGCTCCGCAAGCGCTCACCACCCGCCTAGCGTTCCTTCCGCATCACCCCACCACGCCGCTCTACGGAAAGAGTTGAACAACATGTTCGTCGTCGACACCCAGATCCACATCTGGAAGGAAGAGACCCCGGACCGCCCCTGGGTCCCCGGCGCGCGGGAGCGCATCCGCCTCAACGGACACCGCGAGGACCCCTTCTCGTACGAGGAGGCCCTGGAGCTGATGGACGAGGCCGGCGTCAACCGCGCGCTGATCCTGCCGCCGTCCTGGGAGGGCGACCGCATCGACTACGCCCTGGAGGCGTGCGAGGCGCACCCCGACCGCTTCGGCATCATGGCCCGCATCCCGCAGAACAAGCCCGAGGAGGGCAAGGCGATGCTGAAGGACTTCGCCGAAAACCCCCATGTGAAGGGCACGCGCCTGACCTTCCACCGGCCGCAGGACCGCAACTGGATGATCGACGGCACCAACGACTGGTACTGGCCGATCGCCGAGGAGCTCCGCATCCCGACGATGGTCCACGCCCCGATCTGGAAGCGCGAGCTCGGCGAGATCGCCGCCAAGCACCCCGAGCTGAAGATCATCATCGACCACATGGGCATCATGGCCCGCTGCGTCGACGACGCGATCGGCTACTGGGTCCAGGAGACCGCCGACCTGCACGTCCACCCGAACATCTACGTGAAGGTGTCGGCGCTGCCGGGCTACTCCACGCAGCCCTTCCCGAACAACAACATCCAGAAGTACGTGCGCGAGATGGTCGACAAGATGGGCCCGCAGCGCTGCTTCTACGGCACCGACATCACCCGTCTGCTCGGCCACGGCATCACCTACACCGACACGATCGAGCAGTTCACCAAGCACTGGGACTTCACGCCCGAGGAGCTTGAATGGATCATGGGCCGCGGCATCTCCGAGGTCCTGAACTGGCCGATCGAGGGCTGAGGAAGCACGAGAGATGACCGACACCCGCAACACCCCAGGCGCCGACGGCGGCGACGCTCTCGTAACCGCCTTCAACGCCGTCGGCGCCGACTACATCTTCTGCTCGTCGGGCTCCGAGTGGGCCCCCGTGTGGGAGTCCCTCGCCCGGCGCCACCGGGACGGGCTGCCCTGCCCCGAGTACCTGGACCTCACCCACGAGACCGTCGCGGTCGGCATGGCCACCGGCTACGGCCTGATCAAGCGCCGCCCCCAGGGGGTCCTCCTGCACGCCGCCCCCGGCCTGCTCCAGGGCTCCATGGCGGTGCACGGCGCGCTCCTCGCCGGCGTCCCCATGGTGGTCTCCTCGTCCGAGTCCACCACGTACGGCGACGCCCCCGGGCACGACCCGGGCGGACAGTGGTACCGCAACCTGTCGGTCGTGGGCGGGCCGCACCAGATCGCGCAGCCCTTCACCAAGTGGTCCAACGAGGCCGCCAGCGTGCACACGCTGCCGACGATGGTCACCCGCGCCGCCGAGTTGTCCTGGCGGGCGCCGGCCGGACCGGCGTACCTGAACATCCCGCTGGAGATCCTGCTGGAGGAGTGGGACGGCCGCGAGGCCAAGCCGATCGTGGCGCCCGGCTCCACGCACAGCTCGCCCGAAGAGGTCGACCCCGTCGCCCAGATGATCCGCGAGGCCGCCAACCCCGTGATCGTCACGGAGACGGCGGGCCGCGAGGCGGGCGGCTTCGAGGCCCTGGTCGCCTTCGCCGAGGCCTGGAACATCCCGGTCGTCGAGCCCGACTCCGCGGTGTGCGGCAACTTCCCGCGCACGCATCCGCTGCACGCGGGCAGCGACATCGGCCCGTGGATCGACGAGGCGGACCTGATCCTCCTGGTCAACTGCCGCGCGCCCTTCTACCCGCCGTCGCGCCGCCCGTCCAAGGCGAAGGTCGTCGTCATCGATGAAGTGCCCCAACGTCCGCATGTGGTCTACCAAGTGCTGTTCGCCGACCGGTACTTGGAAGGGAACGTCGCCAACACCCTGCGTCAGCTGACGAAGCGGGCGAAGGACCTCGACGAGGTCGTCGTGGCCTCTCGTCGTACGGCCCAAGAGGCGCGGCACGCCGGGGAGTTGTCGGCCATCGCCGCCGCCGAGGCAAAGGCGGAGGAGGCCGAGGGCATCGACCCGGTGCTCGTCGCGGCCACCCTGCGCAAGCTCCTCGACGGCAAGGACGGCATCGTCGTCGACGAGACGATCACCCACAGCCGCGTCGTCAAGCGGCACGTCCAGACCGCCGACCCCGACTCGTACTTCTACGTGCAGGGCGGCCTGGGCCAGGGCATCGCGGTCGCGCTCGGCGTCAAACTCGCCGCGAAACAACGCCCGGTGGTGCTCACGATCGGCGACGGCGCCTTCACGTACAACCCGGTCATCCCCTCGTACGACGCGTCGAAGGCGTACGAACTCCCGCTGCTGATCGTGGTGTTCAACAACCGCGTCTACAAGTCCATGAACCTCAACCACCGGCGCTTCTACCCCGAGGGCGCGGCGGCCGAGACGGGGGAGTGGCTCGGCACCGATCTGCACCGGCTGCCCAGGCTGGCCTCCTTCGCCGAGCCGTTCGACATGCACACCGAGACCGTCGACACCCGGGACGCGCTCGCCCCCGCGCTGGAGCGCGCCCTCAAGGCCGTGGCCGAGGGCACCACCGCGGTCGTCGACGTCCTCGTCACCCGCTGATCCAGGAGACCCCATGTCCACCACACCCCCCAAGAAGGTCCTGGTCCCCGCCGACGACCTGCGCACCTTCTCCGCGGCACTCCTCGAAAAGGGCGGCCTGAGCCCCGAGCACGCCGCCACCACCGCCGACGTGTTCGTCTGGGCCGCGCTGCGGGGCGTCGACTCGCACGGCATCGCCCGCGTCCCCGCCTACCTGGAGCTGCTCGCCAAGGGTGTCGCCAACGCCGCCGCCGACATCAAGGTCGAGTCGACCACCCCGGCCGCCGCGGTCGTCGACGCCGACCGCGCCCCGGGCCCGGTGGCGCTGACCGCTGCTGCCGACGAGGCGGTACGGCGGGCCCGCGAGACCGGCATCGCCTCCGTGGGCGTACGGCGCACCGTGCACACCGGCGCCATCGGGTACTACGTCTCCCGGATCGCCGAGCAGGGCCTGGTCGGCATCGGCTTCGTGGCCGGCATGCCCAACATGGGCTACACCGGCGTCAAGGGCGCCGCGGTCGCCACCAGCCCCCTCGCGATCGCGGTACCGGCCCGCGACCACGCCCCGCTGCTCCTCGACATGGCCACCGCGACGATCGCCCTCGGTAAGATCCGCCAGGCGAAGGCGAGCGGGACCCCGTTGCCGGAGGGCGCGGCGGCCACGGAGGACGGCACCCCGACGACCGACCCGGAGAAGGCGGTCATGCCCCTGCCGCTGGGCGGCGCGAAGGGCTCGGGCATGTCCCTGGCCTTCGAGCTCCTGACGAGCGTCCTGGTGGGCGCCCCGATCTTCGCGTCGTTCCACTCGGACGACCCGGCGGGCCGCAAGCACCGCCAGAACGCCCTGCTGATCGCCGTGGACCCGGCGGCCTTCGGCGGCACGGACGAGTTCACCGCGGACGTGGACACCACCCTGGCCACCCTGAAGGGCCTGCCCGTGGCGGACGACGCGGACGGGGTGTACTACCCCGGCGAGCGCAGCGCGACGGTGGCGTCCAAGCGTGGGGCGCAGGGCATCCCCGTACCCCCGAAGGTCTGGCGAGACCTGACGGAACAGGCGGAGAAGCTGGGCGTGACGCTGCCGCAGCCGGTCGGTTAGCCAAGTCGTGGAACAGCCCCGTGCCCCTTCAGGAGCGCGGGGCTGTTTCGCTGTGCGGCTACGCGCGCACCCGCACCCCGTCCAGCGCGATACCCAGCACCCGGTCCCGCTGGGCCTCGTCGACGAACACCGTCGCCGTGATCCCCGCGACCATCCGCAGCAGATCCCCGAAGTCCATGTCCCGCCGGGCCACCCCCGCCTCCTGGGCCCGCACGAACAACGGACCCCCCGCGGCATACATGGACTCCCGGCACGCGTCGAAGATCTCGGACTCGTCGTCCAGCGCCTCCCGGACGGCCCGCTTGGTCACCATGTAGTCGGTGAAGCGCGTGAGCCACGAGGTCAGCGCCTCCCACGGCTCCCGCTCGGCGACCTCCTCGGCCACCCGCACGAGCTCGTTCACCTCGTCCGCGTACACGCTCTCGAACAGCTCGCGCCGCGACGGGAAGTTCCGGTACAGCGTGCCGATGCCCACCCCCGCACGCTTCGCGATGTCCTCCAGCGACGCCTCCGCCCCGTGCTCGGCGAACGCCTCCCGCGCCGCCGCCAGCAGGGCGTCGTAGTTGCGCGCGGCGTCCTTGCGGTGCGGGCGCCGGGACGCGACGAGTTCCCGGACGGGGTACTGCTGGGCCGTCACTGCTGCCTCCCGGACAGGACTCGGTTGAAACCGGAGGTGTGCCTCCGCTACAGTGGAGGCGTACCTCCACTTTAGCAGTGTGGGTGTGCACGCCCCCGCGCTCAGGGCCCGTACGACCGTGGCCCGAGAACCTCGGCCGCACCCCGTTCGTTCGGAGAGGCCTTCCATGCCCCGCAAGTCCACCCGTCTCACCTTCGCCGTCCTCGCGACCGGCGCTGGTGTGTTCGCCATGCTGCAGTCGCTGATCGCACCGGCCCTGCCGACGGTCCAGCACGCGCTGCACACCTCCCAGTCCACCGCGACCTGGGTGATGACGGCCTATCTGCTGTCCGCCTCCGTCTTCACCCCGATCCTCGGCCGCGTCGGCGACCTGGTCGGCAAGAAGCGCACCCTCGTCGCCGTCCTGCTCGTCGTGCTGGCCGGCTGTCTGCTCGCCGCGCTCGCCCCGAACATCGGCGTACTGATCGTCGCCCGGGTCGTGCAGGGCGTCGGCGGCGCGCTCTTCCCGCTCTCCTTCGGCATCATCCGGGACGAGTTCGACCCGTCCCGGGTCCCCGGCAGCATCAGCAACCTGTCCGCCGTGATCGCCGCGGGCGGCGGCGTCGGCATCGTCGCGGCCGGCCCGATCGTGTCGGCCCTCGACTACCGCTGGCTGTTCTGGATCCCGGTCGCCGTCGTCGCGGCCACCGTCTTCATCGCCCTGCGCTATGTGCCCGAGTCGCCCAACAGGGCCGAGGGCAACGTCAGTTGGCTCGGTGCCGTCCTGCTGTCGGCCTGGCTGGTGGCGCTGCTGCTGCCGCTGAGCCAGGCGAGCGCGTGGGGCTGGGGCTCGGCCAAGGTGATCGGCCTGTTCGCCGCCGCGGCCGCCCTGTTCGTCCTGTGGATGCTGACGGAGGCCCGGTCCCGGACCCCGCTGATCGACCTGCGCGTCATGCGGCTGCCCGCCGTGTGGACCACCAACACCGTGGCCCTGCTCTTCGGCGCGGGCATGTACGCGCTCTGGTCCTTCCTGCCCGGCTTCGTGCAGACGCCCGGCTCCGCGGGATACGGCTTCGGCGCGAGCGTCACCGCCTCCGGGCTGCTGATGCTGCCCATGCTGGTGGCGATGTTCTTCTCCGGCATCCTCAGCGGCCGGCTGGAGCCCGTCGTGGGCGCCAAGTCCCTGCTGACCACGGGGGCCGCGCTCGGCGCCGTCGCGCTGGGGCTGCTCGCCGCCTGGCACTCCGCGCAGTGGCAGGTCGCCCTGGTCTCCGGGGTGTTCGGCCTCGGCATCGGACTCGCCTTCGCCTCCATGGCCAACCTCATCGTCGGCAGCGTCCCGGCCTCCCAGACCGGCGCCGCGACCGGCATGAACGCCAACATCCGCACCATCGGCGGCTCCATAGGCGCCGCCGTGACCAGCGTCCTGGTCACCGGCCGGCTCCAGCCCTCGGGCCTGCCGTATGCCTCCGGCTACACCCACGGCTTCACGCTCCTGGCGGTGCTCTGCCTGGCCGCCGCGCTCGCGGCGCTGCTGGTGCCGGTGGCGCGGACGGGACGGCTCGCCGGTACGGCGCCGGTGGCCGGGAGCGAGCCGGAAGTGATCACGTCCGGCACGCGCGGCTGACGGTCGGGGGGCCGCGTCCCCCCGACCCCGCGGGAACACCCGTACCCGTACGGTAAGGTTGACCTGCACGATCGCGCGGTCCACCGCGCGGGACGCACCGGGACGTGGCGCAGCTTGGTAGCGCACTTGACTGGGGGTCAAGGGGTCGCAGGTTCAAATCCTGTCGTCCCGACGGTGCGAAGGGCCTTCGCGGGCGAGAGTCCGCGGGGGCCTTTTCCCATGGATCCGCCGTCCCCGTATGTCACATTCCACGCCCCTGGGCAGTCTTAAAGGCGTAGGTGGGGTTCTCGTTCGCATCGGGAGCATCGGGAGTACGCCATGGACGCACGTGACGAGGCCGCCCGCGGCCTGATCGACATCGAGGGTTTCCTGTACCGGAACGCTCATCTGGAGGCGGCACGTCGGCGCGTGGCGGATTTCACCGCACGGGCACGGGAGCTCAGCCCGGAGCAGAAGCTCGAAATAGAGCAGTGGTACCTCGACGAGCAGCAATACGTCGCCCGCATGGTCACCGACCACATCGCCGACAGCATCAACACGGTGGAACAGCGACACCACGCCCGGATCCGGCAGTGGATGCGCGGAACCCTCACCGCGATGGTCCTCGTCACCCTGGCGATGGTCGCGTGCGTCGTGGTGGTCCTCGCGTCGACGGGCTGAAGAATTTCTCCGCGCCCGTACAACCGGTGGCCCGCTCCTTTCCGGAGACATCCGAAAGGAGCGGGCCACCCGGCGAGGAGGGAATTACCTCTGCTGTGCCAGCCAGTCCGCGAACCTGGTTTCCGCGATGTGCGCGTCCGGGCCCGGAAGGAGCGTGTTCTCCTCCAGCGGGGCGCCCCAGTACGTGGCCTCCGGGTCCGTGACGATCTTGCGGGGGTCGTCCGTCGCGGAGAGCCCCATGCGGATGAACTCCTCCAGCTGGAACGCCTCGGGGCCGGCGACCTCGACCGTCCCGTCGACCGGTGCGCCGACCGCCGCGCGGGCGACCGCCGCGGCCACGTCGTCGGAGACGATGGGCTGGATCTTCGCGTCGGGCAGGTGCACGGTGTCGCCCTGGGTGACCCCGTCCGCGAGCCCCTTCGCGAACTCGAAGAACTGGGTGGCGTGGACGATGGTGTAGGGCAGGCCGGACCCGGTGATCAGGTCCTCCTGGACCTGCTTGGCCCGGAAGTACCCGCTGCCCTGGAGCCGGTCGGTGCCGACCACGGACAGCGCCACGTGGTGCGCCACACCGGCCTCGGCCTCGGCCTTGAGCAGGTTGGTGGTGGAGGTGCGGAAGAACTCCATGACGTCGTCGTCCGCGAACGAGGGCGAGTTGGACACGTCGACCACGACCTGCGCGCCCTGCAGGACCTCGGCCAGTCCCTCGCCCGTCAGCGTGTTGACGCCGGTGTTGGGCGAGGCCGCGACCGCCTCGTGCCCGTGTTCGCGGAGCCCTGCCACCACCTTCGAGCCGATGAGCCCGGTACCACCGATCACTACGACCTTCATGACGGAATTCCTTTCAGGATCTTCTTGCGCCTTCCGTAGAAGAGACCGGACAGGGGTCGCGCTTGTGACACGGATTCCTTCGACGAGATTCCGGCGCCGATCCGTCGCGTGCTGGTGCCGGGGCTCAGTCGTCGGACGAGGCGTCCAGCGAGGCGACGTAAGGTGCCAGTTTCTGCGGATTCATGATCCACAGGAGCCGTTCGATGCCGTGCTCCGAGGTCTCGGCGGTGAGCAGCGCCACGGCCTGGGCGCCGTCCAGTACGAGGGCGGCCGGTCCGCCGTTCGCCTCCACCCACCGGACGGACTTGCCGGGCCAGAACCGCGGGGCGAACGCGGCGAGGTACTTGGAGACGTGCAGCCGTCCGACGACCGGGATCCTCGACGCGCCGCGGATTCCTCCGCCGTCGGTGTAGCTGACCACGTCCTCGGTGAGGACGTCCTCCAGTACGGCCAGATCGCCACCCTGCGCCGCGGCCAGGAACACCTCCATCAGCCGCCGGTGCGCATCGGGGCCGACGGGCTGCCGGCGGTCCGACGAGAGGCGCTTGCGGGCGCGGCTCACCAGCTGGCGCGTGTTGGCCTCGCTGGTCTCCAGCATCTCGGCGATCTGCTGGTACGGGTAGTCGAAGGCCTCCCGCAGCACGTACGCGGCCCGCTCCACCGGATTCAGCTTCTCCAGCAGGAAGAGCAGCGCCAGGTCGAGTGCCTCGGCCCGCTCCGCGCCCAGCTGCGGATCCGCCCGCGTGTCGACCGGCTCCGGGATCCAGGGACCGATGTACGACTCGCGCCGCACCCGGGCGGACTGGGCGACGTTGATCGCCAGCCGGGCGGTGACCGTGGCGAGGAAGGCGGACGGTTCGCGCACGGCGTCGCGGTCGGCGTGCTGCCACCGCAGCCACGCCTCCTGTACGACGTCCTCGGCCTCCGCCGTGCTGCCGAGCACGCGGTACGCGATGCCGAAGAGCTGGGGCCGCGCCGCGATGAACGCCTTCGTCCCGTCGTCGGGGGAGTCCGTGTCGACAACGGTTGCCATGCGTCCCCCTCGGGTCGGGAGTCAACGATACGACGAGCGCTCACGACCGGCGCGGGCGCACAGAGATAGCCCGACTCGTCACCCGCCGCCGTCGAGGTCGTCGCGGCGGCGGAGCACCCGCAGCTCGTGGCCGTCGAGCCGCATCTCGTACAGCTTGCCGCGGGCGTTCTCGAACGGGCGGTGGAGGATCAGCATCAGGTCGCCGTCGAAGGTGCGGAACATCATGCCGTGACCGCTGTCGTCCCGGACCAGGGGCCGCCGCTGTTCCCAAGGCCCCCTGATGTCACCGGACTTGGCGACCGCGTAGGTCTGCACATAGCCGCCGCTGATCGATCCGTCCCTGTCGGCCACGTTCTTCTCGTACGTCGACCACAGCATGAGGAGCGACCCGTCGGGGGTGTCGTACAACTGGGGGCCGTCGGTGATGTACGGGGCGAGCTGGTGCGGTACGCCGGCCGGGATCTGCTCGGTGAGCCAGGGCGCGTCGGAGGCCTTGAAGAGGAGGACCGGGGCGCCGGTCGTGCCGGTCAGGTCGGGGGTGAGCCGGATCGCCTCCATCGTTCCGTCGACGGTCTGCAGCCACTCGTGCGCGTACACCATCCACGGTTGTCCGGCGCGGTCGACGTACAGCGTGCCGTCGAGGGTCATGAGGTGCTCGGGCGGGGTGGGCCGGGCCGGGTCCACGGCGGTGAAGGGGCCGAGCAGGGAGTCGGACACCGCGGTGATCGTGCCGCGCATGTGGTTCGGCACCTGGAACGGCGTGCCCCAGCGGCCGGCCGGCGGCACCGGGAGCGGCCTGTCCTCGGCGTGCAGGGTGGTGAACAGGTAGTACCTGCCACGCCACTTGTGCACCTCCGGCGCCCAACCCCCGTCGCCCGCCCAGATTCCCGGCTGGTCGGCGGCCAGGAACACCACGACCGGGCGCGTCCACTCGCGCAGGTCCCGGCTGCGGTAGACCATCGTGCCGACGCCCTCCACGCCCGACACGGACGGCTCGTTGGACGTGTAGAGGTGGTAGGTGCGGGTCTCCTCGTCGGCCACGACGAAGGGATCGTGCAGCGGCATCCCGGGGAGCTGCATCGGCTCGGTCTCGGTCACGGCCGCAGGATACGGGGCCGGGATCCCGGCTCCCCCGGCCCCGTCACTTGTCGAGGTTGCTGGTGAAGAAGTCGGCGAGCCGGTCCACGGCGGGGTCGATGTACTCGCGCTTGTCGTAGAGGTCGACGTGGCTCGCACCCTTGATCCAGTGGATCTCCGCCGGGCCGGTGGCGTGCCGGTGGGCCTCCAGGCCCATCCACGCGGTGACGGCGCGCTCGCCGAGGATCTGCAGGATCGGGCGCGGGCCGATCAGCGGAACGGCGTGGAAGACGTCGCTGGAGGCCATCTTGTCGACGCTCTCCCAGGTGAGGAACTTCGCCGAGCGCTCGTGGTGGCCACGGGGACCGCAGTAGTACTCCCAGCCCTCGACGCCGTGCTCGCCGCCGAGCGCGCCGGCCTCCGCGGCGGTCGCCGGGAACATGGTCATCACCCCGGGGTCCTCGCCGTTCGCGGCGGCCGTGCGGGCCCGGGCGGAGGCGTCCAGCAGGGAGCGGAACACGGCAGGGTCCTGGGTGCCGTCGGCGCCGTACCGGAACTGCCGGGCGGGTTCGGCGGTGCACACCGTCGCCACGGCCCGGACCCGGGGATCGCCGCCGGTCGCGGCAAGCGAATAGCCGCCGGAGGCGCAGATGCCCAGCAGGCCGATCCGGTCGGCGTCCGCCTCGGGCCGGGTGGTGAGGAAGGAGACGGCGGCCTTGAAGTCCTCGACCCGCTGGGCGGGGTCCTCCAGACCGCGCGGCAGACCACCGGACTCACCCTGGTGGGCGGCGTCGAAGGCCAGGGTCACGAACCCCCGCTCGGCCATCAGACGCGCATACGTGCCGGACGTCTGCTCCTTCACCCCGGTACCGGGATGCCCGACCACCAGTGCCGGAAGCGGACCGGCGGCCGGAGTGTCGGGGGTGTAGAGGTGCCCGGCGAGCGGGATGCCGGCGCTGTCGAAGGTGACGGTGGTCCTGGTCATGAGAACAACTCCCTTGGACGGAAACGACGTGAGGTGAGCGCACCGGCGGCGGACTCGAAGCCCGCGCCACGCCGGGCACACAGCAACGTTCCGACACCCTCGGCAAGGGCGGGAGAGCCAGGTTTCTGCCTGGGCAAGGATCTGCCTGGGAAAGGATCTGCCCCCTCAGCCGTACGCCGTGGTCGTCGCGGTGGCGGGAGACTGGAGGGCATGACTCCAGACTCCGACCCGCGTGCGCTGGGGGCCTTCCTCAAGGCCCGCCGGGCCCAGCTGACGCCGCGGGAGTGCGGCCTTCCCGACACGGACTCCGCCCGCAAGGTCGCCGGACTGCGCCGCGAGGAGGTCGCCCGCATCGCCGCCATCAGCGTGGACTACTACACCCGGCTGGAACAGGGCCGTGTCCGCGCCTCCGCACCCGTGCTGACCACTCTGGCCCGGGCCCTGCGCCTCGACGACGACCAGCAGAGGTACCTCTACGAACTCGCCGGCCGGTCCGACGCCCGGCCGCGCCGCCGCCGGCCCGCCGAGCGCCTGCGCCCGGCCATGCGCCGCCTGCTCGACCAGCTCACCGAGACCCCCGCACTCGTCCTCGGCAAACGCCTCGACATCCTCGCCTGGAACCCCACCGCCAGGGCCCTCTACACCGACTTCGCCGCCCTCCCGGCGGACCGGCGCAACTACCTGCGGCTGCTGTTCACCGACCCGACGGTCCGGCAACTGCACCGGGACTGGGCCCAGGACGCCCGGGACGCCGTCGCCGCGCTGCGCATGGAGGCCGCGGGCGACCCGGACGATCCCGACCTCGCCCGGCTCGTCGGCGAACTCTCCCTCCAGGACCCGGACTTCCGCACCTGGTGGGCCGAACACCGCGTCAACAGCGCCAGTTACGGCACCAAGCACTACCGCCACCACCTGGTGGGCGACCTCACCCTCGACTGCGACACCTGGAGCAGCCCCGACGGCTCCGGGCAGCGGCTGATGGTCCTGACCGCCGAACCCGGCAGCCCTTCGTACGACGCCCTGCGCATCCTCACCTCGTGGACCACCCGGCAGCCGGGCACCGACCGGGCGGACGGCGTGCCGCGCTGACGACCTGAGCCGGCCTTGACCTCAGCGCGGGCGCAGGACGTCCAACACCGCCAGCGCCACGTGCAGTTCGGTCCGCTGCTCGCCCGATTCGAGGTCGCGGTCCAGGAGCCGTTCGACGGTGCGCAGGCGCTGGTAGACGGTCTCCCGGGAGAGGTTGCCGCGGCGGGCGGTGGTGGTCTTGTTGCCGGCCGAGTCGAGGTAGTGGCGCAGGGTCGTCAGCAGGTCCGTGCCGTGCCGGGTGTCGTGGTCCAGCAGTCGGCCAAGTTGCCGTTCCGCGTACTCCTGGACGCGGGTGTCCTCCCGCAGGGAGTACAGGAGTTGGCGCAGACCGATGTCCGACAGCTCGTGAAAGGCACGGCCGTCGGGCGACGGCAGGGCAGCCTCGGCCACCCGGGCCGCCTCGCGGAAGGAGCGGGCGGTCGCGGACAGGTCGTCGACCTCCGAGCCGACGCTGACGACCGCTTCGGGGTCGAGGGCGAGCGCGCTGCGGCTCAGCCGTTCGACGGCCGGACGCCAGGACTGGGACGGGCGCAGCGCGAGGAGCACACCGAGCCGGGTGGGCGTGAGGGTGCCGACGAGCGCCGCGATCCCGGCCGTGCGGAGTTCCTCCGCGACGGTGGTCTCCGCCGCCTGGGCCTCGACGTCCAGTAGTACGGCGAGGAATCCGACCCCCTCCGTCGGCAGGCCCAGTGCGGCACAGCGGGCCCGGGCGTCCGCGGGGGAGTGGTGGCGTTGTTCGGCCAGGTCGTGCAGGGCGCCGCGGTGTGCGGCGCGTTCCCAGGGCGTGGTGTGGATGAGACGGGCGATCGTCAGGGCCATCGCCGTGCGCTCCAGGACGGTGACGTCCTCGGAGGTGAAGCCGGCGCTCGTCGGCAGCATGGCCACCCTGCCCCACCGCTCGCCCTGGTACTCCACCGGCGCGACCAGCCACCCCTCCGGCCCGCCCACCTCACCGGAGGCGGGGACGGCCCGGGAGCGCGCTTCCCAGCCGGTGAGCGCCTCCTCGACCGTGGCGCCGGAGGCCTCGCAGATCAGCGCCTGATGCACCAGGTTCTCCAGTACGACGGTACGGCCGCTCATCCCCGCTGCCGCGCGGACCACTTCCTGTGGCCCGGCGCCGCGCAGCGTCAGCGCGGTGAAGGCCTCGTGGATGCGCTGGGTGCGGCGCATCGCGTCCGCCTGGTTGCCGAGCAGCAGCGCGTGGACGACCTGGGTGACCTCCAGGAAGTTGACGTCCCGGGCCAGGGTGATCAGCGGCAGGTCGCGGGCACGGCAGGCGTGCACGAGGGCGTCGGGCGGGCGGTGGTAGCGCCGTACCAGCTCGATGACCAGGGCCGCCGCATCGACCTCGGCCAGCTCGTCGACGTAACGGCGCACGCCCGCCGGGTCCTCGGGCAGGGGCATGCCGGTGGTCAGGACGAGTTCGCCGCCCTTGAGGAAGGAGGCGGGGTCGGTGAGTTCGGTGATGTGGACCCAGCGGACCGGGCGGTCGAGGCGGGTCAGCCCGGTGAGGACCTGTGGCCGGCCGGCGGCCAGGACCGGCAGGGCCAGCACGTCGGCGACGGTCAGGGGTGCGCCCGCGGTGTCGCTCATGGCGGACCCCTGCCCCCGCCGACCCGGTTGACACAACGTCCGAACACCGTGTCCCGGCCGGACAGTTCGGCCGTTGCCGCCGCCCGCGCCGCCCCCGGACGCTCGTACGAGGAACAGGCCCCCACGTGCCGGGAGACGACCATGACCGCACTGTCGCCGCACCTCCGCCAGGCCACCCCCGTCGTGGCGGTCCGGGGCGAGGGCGTCCACCTCTACGGCGAGGACGGCCGCCGCTATCTGGACTTCACCGCCGGAATCGGCGTCACCAGCACCGGGCACTGCCATCCGAGGGTGGTGGAGGCCGCCCGGGAGCAGGCCGGCACACTGATCCACGGCCAGTACACGACGGTCATGCACCAGCCGCTCCAGCGGCTCGTCGACAAGCTCGGCGAGGTCCTCCCGCCCGGCCTGGACAGCCTCTTCTTCACCAACTCCGGCAGCGAGGCCGTCGAGGCCGCCCTGCGGCTGGCGCGTCAGGCCACCGGCCGCCCCAACGTCCTTGTCTGCCACGGCGGTTTCCACGGCCGTACCGTCGCCGCCGCCTCCATGACGACCTCCGGCGTCCGCTTCCGCTCAGGCTTCTCGCCGCTGATGGGCGGAGTCGTCGTCACCCCCTTCCCGACGGCCTTCCGCTACGGCTGGGACGAGGACACCGCCACCCGCTTCGCCCTCCAGGAACTCGACTACACCCTCCAGACCGTCTCCTCGCCCGCCGATACCGCCGCGATCGTCGTCGAACCCGTCCTCGGCGAGGGCGGCTACGTCCCCGCCACCCGCGCCTTCCTGGAGGGCCTGCGCGAACGGGCCGACCGGCACGGCTTCCTGCTCGTCCTCGACGAGGTGCAGACCGGCGTCGGCCGCACCGGCCGCTTCTGGGGTCACGACCACTTCGGCGTCACCCCGGACATCCTCGTCACCGCCAAGGGCCTGGCCAGCGGCTTCCCGCTGTCCGGCATCGCCGCCCCCGAGGAGCTGATGAGCAGGGCGTGGCCGGGTTCGCAGGGCGGTACGTACGGCGCCAACGCCGTGGCCTGCGCGGCGGCCTGCGCCACCCTGGACGTCGTACGCGACGAGAAGCTCGTCGAGAACGCCGACGCGATGGGCGCCCGGCTGCGGGCAGGCCTGCGGGCGGTGGCGGAGCGGACACCGGCCATCGGGGACGTCCGCGGCCTCGGGCTGATGCTGGCCAGCGAGTTCGTCACCGAGGACGGCGACCCGGACCCCGCGACCGCCGCCCGTGTGCAGCGCGCCGCCGTCGACGAGGGACTGCTCCTGCTGCTGTGCGGGGCCTGGAACCAGGTCGTGCGGATGATCCCGGCGCTGGTGATCGACGAGGCGGGCGTGGACGCCGGCCTCGCGGCCTGGGCCGCCGCGGTGGAGAACGGCACTTCCGGGGAAGGAGAACGGGCATGACATCCCTGAGCGACGTACCCAAGCAACTGTTCATCGGCGGCATGTGGCAGGACGCCGCGGACGGCACCACCATGCCCGTCGACGACCCGGCGACCGGCGAGATCCTCTGCCATGTCGCCGACGCGGGCCCCAAGGACGCCCGGCTCGCGGAGGACGCGGCCGTCGCGGCACAGCCGGAGTGGGCCCGTACGGCACCCCGCGCGCGCAGCGAGATCCTGCGCCGCGCCTACGAGATCCTCCTCGCCCGCACCGAGGAACTCGCCCTCCTGATGACGTCCGAGATGGGCAAGCCGCTCGCCGAGGCGCGGGGCGAAGTGGCGTACGCCGCCGAGTTCTTCCGCTGGTTCTCGGAGGAGGCGGTCCGGGTCGGCGGCGACTACGGCACCCTCCCCGACGGCCGCAACCGCATGCTCCTCTCCCGCCGCCCGGTGGGCCCCTGCCTCCTCGTCACCCCCTGGAACTTCCCCCTCGCGATGGGGACGCGGAAGATCGGCCCGGCGATCGCGGCGGGCTGCACGATGGTCCTCAAACCGGCCCCGCAGACCCCGCTGTCCGTGCTCGCCCTGGCCGCGATCCTCAAGGAGGCGGGCCTGCCCGACGGCGTCCTGAACGTCGTCACCACCTCCCGCGCCGGCGAGGTCTGCGAACCGCTCCTGCGCGGCGGCCGTATCCGCAAGCTCTCCTTCACCGGCTCCACGGCCGTCGGCCGGCTCCTGCTCGCCCAGTGCGCCGAGACGGTCGTACGGACCTCCATGGAGCTCGGCGGCAACGCCCCCTTCATCGTCTTCGACGACGCCGACCTGGACGTGGCCGTGGACGGCGCGATGACCGCCAAGATGCGCAACATGGGGGAGGCGTGCACGGCCGCCAACCGCTTCTTCGTCCACCGCTCGGTCGCGGAGGAGTTCGCGGGGCGGCTGGCCGAGCGCATGGGCGCGCTGGTCGTGGGCCCGGGAACGCGGGACGGCGTCGACGTCGGCCCGCTGATCGACGCTGCGGGCCGCGCGAAGGTGGAGCAACTGGTCGAGGACGCGGTCGCCCGGGGCGCCCGGGTGCTGGTCGGCGGCCGCACGCCCGAGGGCCCCGGCTGCTTCTATCCGCCGACGGTCCTGACGGACGTGTCCCCGGACAGCCGGTTGACGGGCACCGAGATCTTCGGCCCCGTGGCCGCGATCCTCACCTTCGAGGAGGAGGACGAGGTCCTGGCCCGGGCCAACGACACCCACTGGGGCCTGGTCGGCTACCTGTTCACCCAGAACCTGGACCGGGCCCTGCGGGTCAGCGAACGCATGGAGGTGGGCATGGTCGGCCTCAACACGGGCCTGGTCTCCAACCCCGCCGCTCCCTTCGGCGGCGTCAAGCAGTCGGGGCTGGGGAGGGAGGGCGGCCGGCTGGGGATCGACGAGTTCCTGGAGTACCAGTACCTGGCGATTCCGATCCGGTGACCGGCCGCGCGGACGGGCCGCCGGCCCGCTTTGACAGCGGCTACGCCCCGATCATGTTGAAGCCGCCGTCGGCGTTGAGGTACACCCCCGTCATGTGGGCGGCGTCGTCCGTGGCGAGGAAGAGGGCCGTGCCGGCGACCTCGGACGGTCCCGGGATCCGGCCCATCGGGGTCTTGGAGATCATGTCCTCCCGGCGCCCGGACTTCCAGTCGGCCCGGTTCAGCAGGGTCTCCGTCTCGATGAACCCGGGCGCGAACGTGTTGACCCGCACCACGGGCGCGAACGCCTGCGCATAGGACTTGGTGATGCCGAGGATGCCGTACTTCGCGGCGGCGTACTGGGGCGCTCGCGCGCTGCCGCGCACGATCACCGTCGAGCCGATGTTGACGATCGCGCCGTGCCCCTGGTCCAGCATCCGGGACCCGAACTCGTGGACGCACAGCATGGTTCCCTTGACGTCCACGGCGAGCACATGGTCGATCGACTCCTCGGTGAGGTCCCGCCAGGACATCTGGTCGCCCGCGACATCGCCCACGTTGTTGACCAGCACGTCGAGCGCCCCGAAGTGGCCGAACACCTCCTCGGCCATGCGGATGACGTCCTGGTGGACGGAGATGTCGCCCTGGACGAGCACGGACTCGCGGCCCAGCGCCGTGATCCGTTCGGCCGTCGCCTCCGCGCCCTTCCGTGAACTGCGGTAGTGGACGGCGACATCGGCACCCTCCTGCGCCGCCCGCACGGCGATCTCGGCTCCGTAACCGGTACCGGCCCCGGTGACGAGGACGGTCTTGCCGGCGAAGCGTTCGGGGACGGGGGTCATACGAGCTCCGTTCGTGAAGTCGCTTGTCGTGCAAGGGCGTTCCTACGAGGGTGCGCCTTCTGCCGGCGTACGGCACCCGCCCTGTGTCCATGCGACTGTCCGCGATGCGGGACGGCCCTCTTGACGCCGCCCCGACCTCGATCGACACTCCCAGAGAGGAATCCTAGTGAATAGGTAGGGAAACATGAGGCGCCTTGAGCCGGTCACCGTCCCAGTGAGCCGTTCGCCTCTTCTGACCTCCCGCCGTCACATCGATCTGCAGCGCGTCTGCAGCGCGATCGACCTCCAGGGCTGAGCCGCGCCCATCCCGTGCCGACGGACGCCTCACGAGGGTGTCGTCCCGTCCGGCCCGCAAGGGTGAGCCCTGCTCCCTCGTCCGACGTCGCTACCGCCGCGCGTACGTCCGCGCCCGCTCCCGGGGAGAGTCATGACCGTCACACCACTGGCCGCCCACGCGTCCGACCGGCCCGCGCCCGCCTTCCGCGGCCGCATCGGCCGGGACGCGCGCAGCGGCCACTACGCCGTGCCGGGCCGCTACCGGCTCCATCTGTCCACCGCGTGTCCCGACGGCCTGCGCATCGCCGTCACCCACGCCCTGCTCGGCCTGGACACCGTCTGTCCGGCCACCTTCCTGCCCGCCGTCCCCGACTGTCCGGAGGGCGGCCACTCCGTCCTGCGCCCGCTGTACGAGGCCAGCGCTCACCGGTACGCCGGGCCGGCCGTCGGGCCGGTGCTCAGCGACGGCTGGTCCGGCCGGATCGTCAGCACGCACGCACCGGACATCATGCGCGACCTGGCCCGACGGTTCGGGGGCGACCGCCTCTCGCTGTACCCGTGCGGGGCGGAGTCGGAGATCGAGGCCGTGGAGCGGATGTGCGGGGAGGGGGTCGAGGAGGCGGCGCAGCGGGCCGGGTCGGCCGGCGGGGAGCCAGTGGTATGTGACATAGCACTGGGCACGCTGCTGGAAACCCTCGGCGCCCTCGACCGCTGGCTGGACGGCCGCACCTACATGATCCGCGACGAAATCACCGCCGCCGACGTGGAGTTGTGGGTCGCGCTGGTCCAGCTCGACACCGTGCACCGCAACCATCTCGACGCCGCCGCGGTGCAGCGCATCGCCGACCACCCCGCCCTGTGGGCCTACGCCCGCCGGCTCACCGCCCACCCGGCCTTCGGCGGGCACCTCGACCTCGACGGCATCGAGCGCCGCCACCACGCCCGCTGCCAGGGCCTGGAGGCCGCCGGTGCCGCTGTCCAG
The DNA here is from genome assembly GCF_022698165.1 of Streptomyces cylindrosporus. Classification (GTDB taxonomy): domain Bacteria; phylum Actinomycetota; class Actinomycetes; order Streptomycetales; family Streptomycetaceae; genus Streptomyces; species Streptomyces cylindrosporus. The sequence continues at coordinate 208,944 of NZ_JALDAY010000017.1, read as the reverse complement.
ATCCTGGACTGGGCCGCTCACGCAGGGGACGGCAAAGGCGCCGGACCCCAGGTCGACCGGCCCTGAGCCTGTCCATCAAGTGGACAGCCATTGACATACGTTCGGGCGATTGGCTTCACTGCGACCCAGAACGGTCATGAGTGTCAGCGACAAGCCCTGGCTTGCTGACCGGCAACCCTCGCACGCGGTGGGGTGCCCCAGGTGACGACCGGACCGGATGACGTTTCGGTAAGCGCGAGTGGCCCCAGGGCCGGAAGAGCACGGTGACGGACATGTACGCAGCCTCCAGGACGGCTACGCGCCGCGCCCCGGGCTGCGTACAGCCGTACGCGCAGGTGCTCGTCGCCGACCGGAGCGTCGATCTGCTCCGGGTCAGCAGCGCACTGTGTACCGCACCGGGCCGTGCCCGCTGTCGGGGCTGACGTCTCCTTCCAGCCCCGCTCCTCCCAGCCGCCGCGTTCCTGACGAACACCGCGCCCGCGGTGTGCCGTTGTCCGCCCAGCTCCCGGTGCCCGTGCGTCGCGTCCTGCACTCGTAGTACGCCTGCTTCGCCGTGTCCGGGGGTGAACCGACCCTGCCGGAGCCCTCCATGACCGAACCCCCAGGCACCGCCGTGTCCCTGACCGAGCCGCCGCCACCCACCGACGTACCGTCAAAGCCCCTCACCGCACAGCGAGTTCTTCCGCTCAGGCGGCCCGGGCGGTGGATCGCCACCGCCGTCGTCCTGGTCCTGGCGGCCCAGTTCGTGCACGGCCTGGCGACCAACCCCTTCTACCAGTGGGACCGCTTCGGCTACTGGTTCCTGCGGCCGACCATCCTCGACGGTCTGCTCATCACCCTCGAAGTCACCGCCTACAGCGCCGTGTTGGGCCTCCTCGGCGGCATCCTGCTCGCCCTGGCCCGGCTCTCCCGCAGCCCGGTGCTGCGCGCGGTCAGCTGGACCTACGTCTGGGCGCTGCGCTCCATCCCGCTCATCGTCGTCCTGCTCTTCCTCTACAACTTCTCGGCCCTGTACAAGACGTTGAGCGTCGGCGTGCCCTTCGGGCCGGCCTTCTTCTCCTTCGACGAGTCGAAGCTCGCCACCGACATGGTCATCGCCGTCATCGGCCTCAGCCTCAACGAGGCGGCCTACGCGGCCGAGGTGGTCCGCGGCGGCATCCTCTCCGTCGACCAGGGCCAGCACGAGGCGGCCGCGGCCCTCGGCCTGCCCAAGGGCTACCAGTTCCGCAAGATCGTGTTCCCGCAGGCGCTGCGCTCGATCACCCCGAACTACGTCAACCAGCTGATCGGCCTGATCAAGAGCAGCTCGCTGGTCTTCTACGTCTCGCTCCTCGACCTGTTCGGCGTCGCCCAGTCGATGGGCGCCACCTACCCCGGCGACGTCGTACCGCTGCTGCTTGTCGTCACCGTCTGGTACCTGATCCTCACCAGCGTCGTCTCCGTCGTCCAGTTCTACGTCGAGCGGTACTACGCCCGGGGTGCCACGCGCTCCCTGCCGCCGACCCCGCTCCAGAAGCTGCGGGCCGGCCTCGCCGACCTGCGCGCCCGCATCCGCCGGGAGGCCGCCGTATGACCAGCACCGCGCTCGACACCGCGGCCGCCACCGTCGAAGTGCGCGACGTACACAAGTGGTACGGCGCCCACCGCGTCCTCAACGGCGTGGACCTGACCGTCCGCCCCGGCGAGGTCACCGTGATCCTCGGCCCCTCCGGCTCCGGCAAGTCCACCCTGCTGCGGGTCGTCAACCACCTGGAGAAGCCCGAGATCGGCCACGTCAGCCTCAACGGCGAGCTGATCGGCGTACGCCGGCAGGGCGACCGCCTCAAGGAGCTGAGCGAGCGGGCCATCCTGGCGCAGCGCAGCCGGATCGGGTTCGTCTTCCAGAACTTCAACCTCTTCCCGCACCTGACCGTCCTCGACAACGTGGCCGCCGCCCCGGTCGCCACCGGGAAGCTCGCCAAGCCCGAGGCCCTGGAGCTCGCCCGCGAACTGCTGGGCCGGGTCGGCCTCGCCGACAAGGCCGCTGCCTATCCACGGCAGTTGTCGGGCGGCCAGCAGCAGCGCGTGGCCATCGCCCGGGCCCTCGCCCTGCGGCCCGGCGTCATCCTCTTCGACGAGCCGACCTCCGCCCTCGACCCCGAGCTCGTCGGTGAAGTCCTCTCCGTCATCAAGGACTTGGCGACCAGCGGCACCACCCTCGTCATCGTCACCCACGAGATCGGCTTCGCCCGCGAGATCGCCGACCGGGTCGTCTTCATCGACGACGGCCGCATCGTCGAGCAGGGCCCGCCCTCCGAGGTCCTCGACAAGCCGCGGCACGAGCGGACCAGGGACTTCCTGAGCAAAGTCCTCTGACCCTCCGTCAACTTCCTTCCCCTGCACAACCGTTTCTCTCATCTCTAAGGACAGCCATGCCCACCCACATCTCCCGACGCAGCCTGATACGCGGCATCACCGCGGCGACCGCCGTCGCCACCCTCGCCACCGGGCTCGCCGCCTGCGGTGGGGACAGCGACGCCGCGACCAAGACGTCCGACGCCACCGGTACGGTCACCGTCGGTCTCGTCTCCAACGGCGCCGCCAAGGAGACCACCCTCAAGGTCTCCGAGGTCAAGTCCATCAGCGCCCAGCTGCCCGCCGCGATCAGAAGGAGCGGCAAGCTGGTCATCGGCTCCGGCACCCTGCCCTCCGGCTCCCCGCCGCTCGGTTTCATCGGCAGCGACCAGAAGACGCTCACCGGCTCCGAGTCCGACCTGGCCCGCCTGGTCGCCGCCGTGTTCGGCCTGAAGCCCGAGGTCAAGCGGTTCACCTGGGAGAACCTCTTCGTCGGCATCGACAGCGGCAAGGTGGACGTCGGCTTCTCGAACATCACCGACACCGAGGAGCGCAAGCAGAAGTACGAGTTCGCCTCCTACCGCAAGGACGACCTCGCCTTCGAGACCCTCAAGAGCTCCAAGTTCAGCTTCGACGGGGACTACGAGGCCCTCGCCGGCAAGACCGTCTCGGTCGGCGCCGGCACCAACCAGGAGCGCATCCTCCTGGAGTGGAAGTCCAAGCTGGCGAAGGAGGGCAAGAAGCTCACCGTCAAGTACTTCCAGGACAGCCCGAGCATCTACCTGGCCCTCAACAGCGGCAAGATCGACGCCTACCTGGGCCCCAGCCCCAACCTCTCCTACCACGTCACCCAGACCGCGAGCACACCCAACCCGACGAAGATCGCGGGCCAGTACTCCGGCGCGGGTGCCGACCTTCAGGGCCTGATCGCCGCGACCGCGAAGAAGGGCAGCGGCCTCGCCAAGCCCCTCTCCGAGGCGATCAACTACCTGATCGAGCACGGCCAGTACGCCCAGTGGCTCAAGGCCTGGAACCTCTCCAACGACGCCGTCGCCAAGTCGGAGATCAACCCACCCGGCCTGCCGCTCGACAACTCCTGACCCGCCGTCACGTGCCGGGGCTCCGCCGCCTCCCCGCGGCGGGGCCCCACCCTGGAGACCGTCACGATGTCCACCGCCAGCATCGAAGCCACCGCTGCCCACATCCTCGACAACCCCGCCTGGGCCGCACTCACCGGCCCGCACGCCCACTTCGCCGAGCGCGTGGGCCGCGCGGCCCGCTACCCGGCCGACGTGGCCCCCTTCCACGCCGTCGCCGACCTCGACGACCCGCGCGCCTGGGCCGACCTGGCCACCCTCGTCGGCCCCGGCGGCACCGCCTCCGTCCGGGGCGTCACCGAGCCGCCGCCTGGCTGGGAGGTCGTGCGCACCGGCCACGGCGTCCAGCTCGTCGACACCGCCCTGCACGCCGAACCCGCCCCCGAGGCCGTGCGCCTCGGCCCCGCCGACGTCCCGGAGATCCTCGACCTGATCGCCCGCACCGAGCCCGGCCCCTACCTGCCCCGCACCGTCGACATGGGCACCTACCTCGGCATCCGCCACCACGGCCGGCTCGTCGCGCTGGCCGGGGAACGCCTCCACCCGCCCGGCTGGACCGAGATCAGCGCCGTGTGCACCGACCCGGCGTACCGCGGCCGGGGCCTGGCCACCCGCCTGGTCCGCGCGGTCGCGGCCGGCATCAGGGAACGCGGCGAGCACCCCTTCCTGCACGCCGCGGCAGGCAACACGAACGCGATCCGGCTGTACGAGTCGATCGGCTTCACCCTGCGCCGTCGCACCGTCTTCGCGCTCGTACGGCGAATCGGTGCCGCCGTCCTGGAAGAAACGGCATAGCCGTGCCGTTGTCCCTGTCGAAGGCGATTGTTCGCGCGAGCCTGCGGAGGTGCGGTAGATGACCCGTGTCCTCGGCCGCCGCGTCCGTCTGCACTCCCGGCCCCACATCGACCTTCTGCGCGTGGCCGGCGCCCTCTGTTGTTCCTGACCGGTTTCCCCGCCGCCGTACGCCCATTTCCACGGGCCGGCGTGATCTCGTACGGACCTCCAGGAAAGGCACCCTCGTGTCCTCAACCCCCGTTTCCCCTCTGCACCTTGCCGTCGCCCTGGACGGCACCGGCTGGCACCCCGCCTCCTGGCGCGAGCAAGTCGCCCGCCCCCGGGACCTGTTCACCGCCGGATACTGGGCCGACCAGGTCGCCGAGGCCGAGCGCGGACTGCTCGACTTCGTCACCTTCGAGGACGGGCTCGGCCTCCAGTCCTCGCACTACGGCGAGCTGGACGGCCGCACCGACCAGGTACGCGGACGCCTGGACGCCGTACTGATCGCGGCCCGCATCGCACCCCTCACCCGCCATATCGGCCTGGTCCCGACCGTGATCGCCACCCACACCGAGCCGTTCCACATCTCCAAGGCGATCGCCACCCTCGACTACGTCAGCACCGGCCGCGCGGGACTGCGCGTGCAGATCAGCGCCCGCCCGCACGAGGCGGCCCACTTCGGCCGCCGCACCCTTCCACCGCTCGACACCTACGACAGCCCGGTGGTGAGCGACCTCTTCGACGAGGCCGCCGACTACGTGGAGGTCGTACGCCGCCTGTGGGACAGCTGGGAGGACGACGCAGAGATCCGGGACGTCGCCACCGGCCGCTTCATCGACCGCGACAAGCTGCACTACATCGACTTCGAGGGCCGGCACTTCAGCGTCAAGGGCCCCTCCATCACCCCGCGCCCGCCGCAGGGCCAGCCGCTCGTCACCTCCCTCGGACACCAGACCGTCCCGTACCGGCTGATCGCCCGCCAGACCGACGTCGGGTACGTCACCCCGCAAGACCCCGACCAGGCCCGCGCGATCGTCGCCGAGATCCGCGCCGAACAGGAAGCGGCCGGACGCGCGGGTGAACTCCTGCACGTCTTCGGCGACTTGGTGGTCTTCCTCGACGACGACCGAGCCGCGGCCGAGGACCGACGCGCACGCCTCGACGCCCTCGCGGGGGAGCCGTACACCAGCGACGCCCGCGTCTTCGCCGGCACGCCCGCCCAACTGGCCGACCTGCTCCAGGAGTTGGCGGCCGAAGGCCTGAGCGGCTTCCGGCTGCGGCCCGCCGTCACCGGGCACGACCTCCCGGCGATCTCCCGCGGCCTGGTCCCCGAACTCCAGCGCCGGGGCGCCTTCCGCACCGCCTACGAAGCCGACACCCTGCGCGGTCTGCTGGGCCTGCCCCGCCCCGCCAACCGCTACGCCGCCACCGCCGCCTGAGCCGGAAGGACCGCACCGACATGAGCAAGCCGCTGAAGCAGATCCACCTGGCCGCGCACTTCCCCGGCGTCAACAACACCACCGTGTGGAGCGACCCGCAGGCCGGCAGCCACATCGAGTTCAGCTCCTTCGTGCACTTCGCGCAGACCGCCGAACGCGCCAAGTTCGACTTCCTGTTCCTCGCCGAGGGACTCAGGCTGCGCGAACAGGGCGGAAAGATATACGACTTGGACGTCGTCGGCCGCCCCGACACCTTCACGGTCCTCGCCGCGCTCGCCGCCGTCACCGACCACCTCGGCCTGACCGGCACCATCAACTCCACCTTCAACGAGCCCTACGAGGTGGCCCGCCAGTTCGCCAGCCTCGACCACCTCTCCGGCGGCCGCTCCGCCTGGAACGTCGTCACCTCCTGGGACGCCTTTACCGGCGAGAACTTCCGCCGCGGCGGCTTCCTCCCGCAGGACGAGCGCTACTCCCGCGCCAAGGAGTTCCTCGCCACCACGCAGGAGCTCTTCGACTCCTGGCGCGGCGACGAGATCGTGGCCGACCAGGCCACGGGCGTCTTCCTGCGCGACGCGAAAGCCGGCGCCTTCGTCCACCAGGGACAACACTTCGACATCCAGGGCCAGTTCAACGTCCCGCGCTCCCCGCAGGGCCGCCCGGTGATCTTCCAGGCCGGCGACTCCGACGAGGGCCGCGAGTTCGCCGCCTCGTCCGCCGACGCCATCTTCAGCCGGTACGCCGCCCTGGAGGAGGGGCAGGCGTTCTACACGGACGTCAAGAACCGCCTCGCCAAGTACGGCCGCAGGCACGACCAGTTGCTGATCCTCCCCGCCGCGAGCTTCGCCCTCGGCGACACCGACGCCGAGGCCGAGGAACTCGCCCGCGAGGTACGCCGACAGCAGGTCAGCGGCGCCACCGCGATCAAGCACCTGGAGTTCGTCTGGAACCGCGACCTGTCCTCGTACGACCCCGAGGGCCCGCTGCCCGACATCGACCCGGACGTCAGTGAGAACCACATCTCCAAGGGCCGCGCCCAAGTCCGCATGTACCGTGACCCGTTGGCCACCGCCCGCGAGTGGCGCGAGCTGGCCGCCGCGAACAACTGGTCCATCCGCGACCTGGTCATCAACACCGGCAACCGCCAGACCTTCGTCGGCTCCCCGCAGACCGTCGCGAAGACCATCAACGAGTACGTCCAGGCCGACGCGAGCGACGGCTTCATCCTCGTCCCGCACATCACGCCCGGCGGCCTCGACGTCTTCGCCGACAAGGTCGTCCCGCTCCTGCAGGAACAGGGCGTCTTCCGCACCGACTACGAGGGCCCGACCCTCCGCGACCACCTGGGCCTCGCCCACCCGGACGAGGCGCCCGAGCAGCGGGTGGCGTCGTGAAGTTCCTCGCGATCACCCTGATCGTGCACCGGCCGGACCCGGTCACGGGGGTGCGGAAATCCACCCACGAGCGGTTCCGTGAGGTCCTCGAAAACGCCGTGCTCGCCGAGGAGTTGGGCTTCGACGGCTTCGGCGTGGGGGAGCGGCACGAGCGCCCGTTCATCTCCTCGTCCCCCACCGTCGTACTCAGCCATGTCGCCGCCCTGACCAGGCGGATACGGCTCTTCACCGCCGTCACCACCCTCAGCCTCCTGGACCCGGTCCGCGCCTACGAGGACTACGCCACCCTCGACCACCTCTCGAACGGCCGCCTCGACCTGATCATCGGCAAGGGCAACGGCGCCGCCCAGCGCGACTTGTTCCATGTCACGCCCGAGGACCAGTGGGACCGCAACGCCGAGAGCTACGAGGTGTTCCGGCAGCTCTGGCGCGAGGAGAAGGTCACCGCGGACACCCGCTTCCGGCCGCCGCTGACGGAGGCGGAGGTGTGGCCGCGGCCGTACCAGCGGCCGGTCCGGGTCTGGCACGGCAGCGCCACCAGCAAGGAGTCGGTCGACCTGGCCGCCCGCTACGGCGACCCGCTCTTCTCGGCGAACGTCACCAACCCCATCGAGCCGTATGCCGAGTTGATCCGGTACTACCGAGAGCGCTGGGAATTCCACGGCCACGACCCGGCCGACATCGCCGTCGGCGCGGGCACGGCGGGCATCTGCGTCGCCCCCACCACCCAGGAGGCGCTGGCCGCGTACCGCCCGATCTTCGACTCGAACCTGGCCTTCTTCAAACAGGCGGACCTTCCGGTCGTCTTCGAGACGCTGGAGGACTTCGTCGAGCGCAGCTCGGCGCTGATCGGCAGCCCGCAGCAGGTCGTCGACAAGGTGCACCGCTACCACGAGCGGTTCGGCCACACGGTGGTCCACCTGCACGCGGACGCGGGCGGCCTCACCGACGCCCAGCACCGCGACTCCCTGGAACTCTTCCAGTCGGCGGTCGCCCCGGTCCTGCGCAAGGACATCCCGGACCCGCCCTTCGACTGGGGCCCGGTGCGGCCGGCCGGGGAGGCGGCGGCCCATGTCTGACATCCCCCTCGGCGTCCTGGACCTGGTCCCGATCTCCTCCGGCTCGACGGCCGCCGACGCCCTGCGCAACTCCATCGACCTGGCCCGGCAGACGGAGCGTTTCGGCTATGCCCGTTACTGGTTCGCGGAGCACCACCTCAACCCGGGCGTCGCGGGTACGTCCCCCGCGGTCGTCCTGGCCCTCACGGCCTCGGCCACCTCCACCATCCGCCTCGGCTCGGGTGCCGTACAGCTCGGCCACCGCACCGCGCTGTCCACGGTGGAGGAGTTCGGCCTGCTGGACGCCCTGCACCCCGGCCGCTTCGACCTGGGCCTGGGCCGCTCCGGCGGCCGCCCCCCGGGCGAGAAGGCACCCGGCCCGACAGCGACCCCGGTCGTCGACGGCCGGGCCCCGAACGGCCTGCTCATCCCGCCCCGCTTCTCCTTCGAACACCTCCTCGGCTCACCGCGCATCGCCCTGCAACGCAAACTGCTACTCCTCCCGGGCGCCGAGTCCCAGGACTACGCCGAGCAGATCGACGACATCCTCGCCCTGCTGGCCGGCACCTACCGCTCCCCGGAGGGCGTGGAGGCGCATGTCGTGCCGGGCGAGGGCGCGGATCTGCAGGTGTGGATCCTCGGCAGCAGCGGCGGCCAGAGCGCCGAGGCCGCGGGGGCCAGAGGCCTGCGGTTCGCGGCGAACTACCACGTCAGCCCGGCCACGGTCCTCGAAGCGGTGGACGGCTACCGCGCCCGCTTCGAGCCCTCCGACGACCTCGACAAGCCGTACGTCAGCGTCTCGGCGGACGTCGTGGTCGCCGAGGACGACGAGACGGCCCGGGAACTCGCCACCGGCTACGGCCCGTGGGTGCGCAGCATCCGCACCGCCGAGGGCGCGATCGAGTTCCCGACCCCGCAGGAGGCCCGCGCCCACACCTGGACCGAGGAGGACCGCGCACTGGTCCAGGACCGCCTCGACACCCAGTTCGTCGGTTCCCCGGCCCGGGTCGCCGACCGGCTGGCACAGCTCCAGGAGGCGACGGGCGCGGACGAACTCCTCATCACGACCATCACCCACGACCACGCGGACCGGGTGCGCTCGTACGAACTCCTGGCGGAGGAATGGAGCCGACGCTGACGCTCAGCAGCCGGCGCCGGCCGGAACGAACTCCACGCGCGCGTGCTCGCCGGCCTGGAGGACGTCGCCGTACGTCTCGCGCGTGACCCGGTACCAGACGTCGTCCCGCGACCCGACGCCGTTCACGTCGTCGAGGCTCACGCACCACCGCTCGGGGCGGACGACCCGCTGGTACCTCTCCGTGCCCTGCCGGACCTTCTTGCAGCTCCGGTAGTGCTCGGTGGAGTACCAGACGCGGGTCGTCCGGTGGCTGCCGGTGCCCGAACGGCTCGTGTGCCTGACCCGCCTGGTGGCGGGGGCGCACTTGCGCACCAGGTGGGCTCGGGTGTCGGAGACGGTCTTCCGGGAGACGTGGCGGACGGTGTCCCGTAGCCCGGAGACGGTCTCCGGACCGGGCCGGGTCTCTCCGGCGGCGGCGGTGGTGTCGTGTCCCGAGCTGTCGTCCCCGCCCCCGCCGCACGCGCCCAGTCCCGCCACGAGGACGGCCACCAGACCGGCGACGAGCAGCTGACGTGCCATGGACATGCTTCCCCCTGAGATCGGCCGTCAGCGTAGCCGATCACCGGTCGGAAACGATCAGTCCGTCGGTCACGGTAAGGGTTCGGCATGAGATCGGTGTGACCGGGCGCGATCGCCGGGTGGAGCGGCGTCCGGACGGTTGCCCGCGGCGTAGAGTGCCTGGCCGTGGCCGGCCCGGTCGGCGGTGGCCGCACGTCCGGTCAGGTGTGGTGGAGGGAGTGCGTGATGTCGGGTCCGCCGGAGTTCACGGTGGAGCGACTGTTCTCCTCCTGGCAGCCGGACGTACCGGCGCTGCTCCTGGTCGCCCTGCTCGGTGCCCTGTACGGCTGTGGCGTGCGACGGCTGAGGCGCCGGGGCGAGCACTGGCCCGTGCCTCGCACCGCGGCCTTCGCCCTGCTCGGCCTCGGTTCGATCGTCGTGGCGACCATGTCCGCCCTCGCCGTCTACGACCACGTCCTGTTCTGGCCGGCCGCGGTGCAGAACATCCTGCTCGACCTGATCGCACCGCTCGGCCTGGCCCTGGGCGACCCACTGCGCCTGGCCGCCCGCGCCCTGCCGGAGCGGTCAGCCGGGCGCGTGCAGCGGGCGATGACCGGCCGCGTCGTACGCCTGCTCACCTTTCCCCTGGTCAGCACGGCCCTGGTCCTCGCAACCGAACTGACGATCTACTTCACGCCGTACTTCGGGACCGCCCTGCGCGTGGGCTGGCTGCACGAGCTGATGTATCTCCATCTGCTGCTGGCCGGAAGCCTGTTCGTGGTGCCGGTACTCACCCGCGAGGAGACGCTCCCGCGCTGGTGCACCCACCCGGTCCGGGCCGCGCTGGTGTTCCTCGACGGCATCATCGACGCCGTACCCGGCATCGTCGTCATGACCCACGGCACTCTCATCGCCAGTGCCTGGTACCTGCACCACCACCCCACCTGGTCGAACGACGTCCGGCACGACCAGCAGCTCGGTGGCGGCGCGATGATCGGGATCGCGGAGCTGGTGGCGCTGCCCTTCCTCCTCGCGATCCTGGTCCAGTGGGCCCGCACGGAGCGCGCGGAGACGGTCGTACTGGACCGCCGCCTGGCCACGGAACTGGTCCCGGCGCCGCCCGCGGAAGGCGCCGCCGAGTCGCCGGATCTCGTACGGCCGTGGTGGGAGACCGAGAACAGCGAGGTCGCCCAGCGCATCCGACAACAACGCCCGACCGGCTGAAGCCCGGCAGGGCCCCTCACTCCGCCCAGTCCAACTGATGCTCGGGCGTACCCACGGCCCGCCCGTACGCCTGCGCCTCGGCCCGCCCCGCAGCGTCCCCCCGCCGATACCGGAACACCTTCCCGGCGAACACCACGACACGTTCCTCCCCGGCGACGAAGTCGGCGTACCAGCCGTTCGCCGGCTCGAGCACCTCGGCCAACGCCCGCGCGAGCCCGTCGACATCGTCCCCGTCGGCCTCCCACTCCACGAGCGTCCAGTACGACGGCTGCTCGGCGGTGGCACTGCCCGAGACGTCGACCCGCCCGACCTTGCGAAGCCGCAGCCGCAGCCCTCCGGGCCCGAACTCGGCGCCGGGGCGCAGGCTTTCACCGATGACGTATCCACTGATCATGCGCCGACACTACGAGCGCATGGCTGACATCCTGTGTCAGTCATACGGTGAGGAGGTGACCGCCCGATGCGAGCGGACCGGTTGCTGTCGTTGCTGCTGTGCCTTCAGTCCCGTGGGCAGCTGACGGCCCGTCAACTAGCTGACGAGCTGGAGGTGTCGGTCCGTACCGTCTACCGGGACCTGGAGGCGCTGGGCGCGGCCGGGGTGCCGGTCGTGGCGAGCGGCGGCCCCGGCGGGGGCTGCCGGCTGCTGGAGGGCTGGCGCAGCCCGCTGCTCGGGATCAGCGCGGAGGAGGCGACGGCACTGCTGGCGGTGTCGGCGGGCGGCCCGCTGGAGCGGATCGCGCTGGGAGACGCCCTGTCGCAGGCCCGTCTGAAACTCCTGGCGGCCCTCCCACCGGCCGGCCGCGACCGTACGCGCGCGGCGGCCGCCCGCTTCCACATCGACACGGAGGCCTGGTTCAAGCCGCCCGAACCGGTGCCGTGCCTCGCGGAGTTGGTGGACGCGGTACGGCGGGACAGACGCCTGCGCGTCACACACCGCCGCCGGGACGGCCGTACCACCACCAGGACCGTCGACCCGCTCGGCCTGGTCGCGAAGGCGGGCGTCTGGTACCTGGTGGCCCGAAGCGGCCCCGACACCCGCGCCCACCGCGCGTCCCGCATCACCCAGGCCGAATCGCTCCCCACCGCCTTCACCCGCCCACCAGACTTCGACCTGACGGCGTTCTGGACCACCTGGACAACGGAGTTCGAGGCGAGCCTGGACCAACTCCCGGTGACGGTAAGCCTGTCACCGGCAGGCCTGGCCGCCCTCCCCGCGGTCCTGGGCGACCCGACGGCGTCCGCCAGAGCAACCCCGGACCCCGACGGCCGGCACCGCCTGACCCTCCACTTCGACTCACCGACCGCCGCCTGCCGCCGCCTGCTGGCCTTCGGCCCGGACGTCGAGGTCCTCGAACCGGCGGACGTACGAGCGGAGTTGGCGGAGACGGCCCGGCGCACGGCAGCGCTCTACGGTTGACGTGGCATGGGGCGAGGACGGTCTCCCTCCCCCGAAGGTGACCGTCCTCGCCCTTCCCCCGGCGCCGGACTGTGGTCCAGCCGACCGCGTGGGGCGGTCGTGTGCCGTCACCAGCACATGACCGCTGTTTCCCCCGGACCCCACGCGGAGTACAGACGTACGCGGACGTAGTAGCGGCGGCCCTTGACGAGCCTGGCTCTCATGGTGGCGTTGTGCGGTTGTCCCCCGTCGTCCCGGCCGGCGAGGTAGCGCGGCTCCCCGTCCCGCTCCTCGAAGACCACCAGGACGGTGTCGCTCGCGCCGAAGGTCCCGATGGTGTACTCACGGGTCTCCGGCGGGTCGACGACGAAGTCGGCCTGCTCGCCCGGGCCGAGACCCAGCGGCACGGACCGGAAGGGGACGAGCCCCGGTGGTCGCGGTAGCTCGACCGGCGGGTACCAGCGCAGCACGAACTCCTTGTCGGCCGGCGACAGCGTGCCCGGCGGGTTGAGACCGCCGCGGAACTGCTCCGGCTCCAGGACGAGCCCGCCCGGGAAGGCGTACTCCATGATCGACTGCGGGTCCCAGACCGAGCCGTTGACCTCGTCCTCGTCCAGCTTGCGCAGGATGTTGTAGAAGGTCGTGTCCCTGCTCCAGAAGTTCGGCGGGCCCGCCAGGTCGGCGTACACGGCCTCGTCGTCCCAGTGGATGCCGGCGAACGGGTTCTGGTGCTCGTGCAGCATGCCGAGCGCGTGCCCGATCTCGTGCAGGGCCGTCCCGCGTTCCCCCGGCGCGGTCAGGTCCCAGCCGAAGTTCATGGTGCGTTCGTGCTGCCCGGACCGCAGCGCGTCCCGGCCCACCGCCGACCAGGAGCCGCCGCCGAGCTGGAAGCCGATCCGCAGTTCGGCCTCCGAACGGTCGCCGACCTCGACGAACCTGACTCCGATCCCGAGGTCTTGCCACTCCTGGAAGCACTCGCGCACCACGTCGCGCTGCTCCTTTGCACCGACCCACGACACCCTGCGCAACGAGCCGGTCCCCGGTACGGGGATGACCGACGCGTCGGTGTCGCGGTCGAGGAAGTGGTAGTGCAGGACCGTGCCGTTGACCCACATCCGGTTTCCCGAGACGAGCGCACTGAGCCGTTCGGCGGTCAGCCCCGGTGCGAATGCGGGGGCCGACTGCTGCGCGAGGCTGCAGTAGCGTCCGGTCATGCGAACAGACTGCCGTGAGCAGGGTCACAGGCGCCTGAGTCGGGGTCTACTCAAGTCACCCTGTATCAGGAGTGAGTACTCGCACTCATACTCCCGTGACGACCTTCGAACGCGACGCGAAGACCCTTGAACTGCCCTGGCCGTTCACCGGACGTGAGGACGAGCTCGAACTGATCCGCCGGTCCCTCACCGCCGGCCACCACGGCATCGTGGTCACCGGCCCGGAGGGCTGCGGCAAGACCCGGCTCGCCACGGAAGCGGTCCGCGGCGGCGACCGCGCCCGCGCGGCCGGCACGCCGGAGACCCGTCACATCCCCTTCGCCGCGTTCACCCACCTGCTGCCCGAGACGGTCTCCCTGCACCGGGCGGTCCAACTCCTCTCGGGCGTACGGCTGCTGCTGATCGACGACGCCCAGCTGCTCGACGACGCCTCGGCCGCCCTCGTCCACCAGCTCGCGGTGCACGGCCGTACCCGCCTGATCGTCGTCGCGGCCGACGGCGCCGCCGTCCCCGGCGCGGTCTCCCGCCTCTGGACCGGGGAACTCCTCCCGCGCCTGGCCCTGGAGCCGCTGCCGCGCGAGGACACCGAACAACTGCTCGCCACCGCGGTCGGCGGCCCTGTCGAGCCCCTCACCCTGAACCGCCTGCTGCACCTCTCGCGCGGCGATCTGCGCCTGCTGCGCGACCTGGTGGACGCGGTGCGCGAGCGCGGGCTGCTGACGCGGGACCGGGACACGGACGCGTGGGCCTGGCGCGGCCCGGTCCCGATGGCCCCGGCGATCCGCGACCGTGCCGCCGAGGCCCTCGACCGCCCCCACCGAGAGGAGCGGACGACCTTGGAACGCCTCGCCTTCTCCGAACCCCTGCCGCTGCACATGGACGGCCTGGACCTGCATGTCCTCGAAGGCCTGGAGACCGACGACCTGATCCGCATCGACGACGACGGCGCCGTCCGCCTCTCCCACCCCCTGCACGGCCCGGTGCTGCGGGCCGCGGCCGGCCGGCTCAGGGCGCGGCGGCTGGCGCGCACGCCGGACCAGCAGGAGGCGGCGCTCGCGGCGGAGGCGGCCGAACTGACCGCGCGGATCGAACACACCGACGTACGTGCGCTGCCGGCTCCCGCGGGGGAGTGGCCGGTACGCGAAGGGGCTCCGCTGCCGGCCGGATACGCGGCAGCGCGGGCCCGCTACTCGCGGCTTCGGGGGGAGCTGCGGGAGGCGGCGGCCTGGGCGAGGGAGGGCTTGCGGCACGCGCCGGGGGACGCGACCTGCCGCACCGAACTCGCCCTGGCCGCCGCACAGTCGGGGGACACGGCCACTGTGGAGGGGATTGTGGCGGGGGCGGTGCTCGCCGATGGGGGCACCGCTGTCGGGGGAGCGGCTGGGGTGCGCAGGACGCCTTCCGCCGAGGGCGCCGGTGCGGGAGGAGCGACCCTGGCGGGGGAGGGGCGCTCCGGCGACGGCGCGGGTGGGATGCGCCGCGGTGCGCCGTCCGGTGTGGCCGCCGGTGCTGCGGGAGCGTCGGTGGCCGGCGAGATGCCCTCGGGCGAAGGTGCCGGTGGAGCCGCTGTGGCGGGGGAGGCGCTCGCCGATGTGCGTGCGGGTGATGCGGGAGCGGTCGACGCGAGGGCGGCGCTTTCCGGTGAAGTCGCCGTCTGGCTGGCGGTCGTGCGTGGGGACGTGGAGGGGGCGATCCTGGAGGCGTTCGAGGGGGCGGGGACGTACGCGCTCTACGACGCCGTACGCCTCGGGGCGCCCGAGAAGGTCGCCGGGCTGCTGCCCGCCGGGGGCGTCTTCGCCCGCCACGCCGACGCGCTCGCCCGGTCGGACGGTCCGGGGCTGGACCGGGCGGCCGAGGCGCTGGAGGAGCAGGGGTTCCTGCTCTTCGCCGCGGAGGCGCACGCGCAGGCGGTACGGGCGCACCGCGACCCGCACGCCGCCCGCACGTCACGCACGCGTGCCGTGGCCCTCGCCCGCCGCTGCCAGGGCGCCCGCACCCCGGCCCTCGCCGGCCTGGTCCTGGGCGAACTCACCGCCCGCCAGCGCCAGATCGTCACGCTGGCCGCCGCGGGCCTGAGCAACCGGCAGATCGCCGAGCGGCTGACGCTCTCCATCCGCACGGTCGGCAACCACCTGTACAGCGCGTACGCCCGCCTCGGCGCAAGCGACCGCGCGGCCCTCCCGTGGCTCATGGAACCCCCGACGGCCCAACCGGCCTGAGCCACCCAAGAACCGGCGGTCTGACCCCCAGTATTCGGGGGAGGGGTCAGGCCGCCCGCACCCCCTAGTGCTCTGACCGTGAAGGTTCGCCGGTTGCTGATTGTTCGCTCCTGGGGTTGTGGCCGCGACGGTGTGGGCTCGGTCGCGGGTATTTCAGTGGCCTGTTGTCGTGCCGAACCGGCACCCTGCGCGCATGACCGTCTTCTATCTGGTGCAGCACGCTGAGAAGGAACGTCAGCTCGGTGACCCGGGGTTGACCGAACTGGGACGACGACAGGCAGACAGGACTGCCGACTGGGTGGAGCACGCCGGCGTGCACGCGGTGTTCAGCAGTCCCCTGCGGCGCGCTCGCGAGACCGCGTGGTCTATAGCTTCCAGGACCGGCCTGCATGTTCGAGAGGACTCCCGCCTGCGCGAGAGGATGAACTGGGACGGATCCCAGCCCATGGAAGACTTTCTGGCGGATTGGGCCGCATCGGTGAAGGACCGGGACTTCGTTCCTGCCTCCGGTGACTCCTCCTGCGACGCCGCAGAGCGATTTCGGTCCTGCCTGGTCGACTTGGCCAAAGAGCCGGGCCCCGTCGTCCTGGTGACGCATGGCGGGGTCACCGTGGACCTGCTGCGTACCTTGATCGGTGACGATGCGGTGCCGGTCACATTGATGCAGCACGGTGTCCCCTCCTGTGCGATCACCACGCTGGATGACCTGTCCGTCGTGGACATCGCTTCGGTTGAGCACCTGGAGTGACCACGTTGCCCATTCCGTCTGGCGATTCGCCGACCGAATGATGCACGGTCTGCTGCGGCACGGATCAGACCGCCCGGACGAGTGGCCGCACTCCCCAGCGGATGCCCTTCTCGCTGCGGACACGGGCTCGCTCGCGGCGCTGAGCGGCCAGCACGTCGGGATGGCGAGCGTTGGCGTTGCGCCAGCGCAGGTAGGCGTGCAGGGCCCGGGTCTGCACGGTGTGGTTGGGGTGGTTGGAGTTGGCGATGGTGAACTGCCTCAGCGGTCCGAAGTGCGCCTCGATCGGGTTCGCCCACGAGGCGTAGGTCGGGGTGAAGCACAACTCGACCTTGTTCTTCTTCGCCCAGCGGCGGATGTCGGCGCCTTTGTGGGCGGACAAGTTGTCCAGGATCACGTATATCGGTGCGCCATCAGGCCGGGCAGCGCGGATCGACTTCAGCGCGGCCAGCGTATTCGCGGCACCTTTCTTACGGTGGTTGACGCCCCACAGGCGGTCATCGCCGACCGAGTAGCAGCCGTGGAAGTACCGGACCCCGTGAGTGCGGTGATAGGTAGCGGGCACCCGGTCGGGATGATTGCGTTCGGCCCAGCCCGAGCCATGGGTGGGCCGGATGCCGAGCGGACCGAACTCATCGAAGGCGAACACCCGGTCAAGCGGTCCACGACCTCCTCGATCCGGTCCAGCTTCGCCTCACGGTCCGGGTCGGGGGATCCCTTCCAGGTCTTGGTGCGCTGGAAGGTCACGCCGCGGCGGGCGAGCAGACCGCGTAACGCTTCACGGCTGATGCGGATCATCCGGACGTGGACTTTCCGCAGGTAGGCGACGAGTTTGCGCAGCGACCAGCGGGTGAATGGCTGGCCGAGCTTGGTCGGGCGGGTGGTGGCCGTCGCCACGACGAAGTCCTCGTCGTCAGAGCTGAGTCGGCGGGGACGGCCTGCCGCCCATCGAGGGTCCAGACAGGCCAGGCCGATCTCGTTGAACCGGTGGATGGCGTCCCGGACGTTGTCCTCGTCGGCCTGGACCAGCTGCGCGATTACCGGCACCCGATTCCCGCAGGCCGAGGCCAGCAGCATCATCGCACGCCGGTAGCGCACGGAACTCGTACTGCCGCGACGCTCGATCTGCTGCAGCCGTTGCCCCTCCTGGTCTGTCAATCGGCGTACACGGACCGGCTCCGCCACCGCACCTCCAGCGGTCGGATCGGACGTCACGCCCATCCAACCGCTTCCGCCGCCAACCCGGTGAACCTTCGCGATCACGGCACTAGTCGTCGTTCGCCGCATAGGGATGCACATACCGCCCCGCGTCGAAGGGCGTGAACCAGTCCTCTGTCTTCGACTCGGGGTCCGTGTCCTCGTACGAGTACAGGCCGTTCGCGAAGGTCTCCAGGGCCGTGCCGACCTCCTCCGTCAGGAGGCCGTACAGGTCCGTGGTGACCTCGGCCTGGGCCAGGAGGAAGCGCATGAGGAGTTCCTCCGCGACGCAGCTCAGGCCGCCGAAGTGCGGCTGGGTGAGGCGGCCCGTCATCGTCACCGCCGTGGCCGTGAGGCGCCGCGCGAACAGGGCCGTGTAGTGCACCGCGAACTGCGGCGGCAGGTCGTCGAGGATCATGAACGCCGCGTCGCTGTCGGCGACCGTGGGCCCGTCCTCCTCCAGCCCGGCCAGATCCGTGAAGAGCCCGTCGACCAAGAGGTCGATGGAGTGGACGACCGCCCCGGCCGCCACCTCGGCCGCCTCCCGGCCGACGGTCCCGTCAGTCGCCGAGTGACCGAACGCCTCCAGCGGGAACGCCTTCAACGCCGGCGCCAGCGAGCGCAGCCGGTCGCGCATCGCCTCGACCTCGGAGTGGTCCAGACGGTGCGGCGCGACCGGCGGCGCCCCTGCCCGATGGCGCCGCGCCCGCTCCGCCGGGTCGGCCGGCGGCGCGTCCGGACCGTCCGCCGCGTCCAGGCTCTCCTGCAGCAGGTCGGGGTGGAGATCCACCTCGCACCGGGTGATGTCCCACTCGCCCAGCAACTCGCTGCGCTCCAGCAGCTCCGCCACCACCTCACCGGCCGCCTCCTCGGCGAACTCCAGCGCGGGCGCGTCGACGAAGAGCTTCAGGATCGCTCCGCCGGGATGGACGGCGATGAGGTCGTCCGTGAGGCCGACCTCCATCCCGTCGGGCCCCTCGATCGCCTCGACCGAGTCGAGGCCCTTGCGCAGCAGGAAGGCGACGCCCTCCCGCTGCAGCGCGTCGAGCTCCGGGGAGCCCGCCGGGAGTTGCACGTCCACAGTCACCGCGTATGTCACACGATCATGGTGCCCCGGCTCAGGCCGCCCCGAACGCCGTGAACGCCCACCCCGTCGCCTGGTGCAGCGCGTCGCCCGGCAGCGCCGTCCGCGCGTCGCGCAGCGCCTCGGCCAGCGAGAGACCCGCGCTCAGCCCCTTGTGCAGCGCCAGCATCAGCGGGACCACCGCGTGGTCGTTGACCGGCGCGCTGCTCGCCACCACCCCCGCCGTACCCAGCGGCAGCAGCGCGGTGACCAGCCCGAGCAGCTCGTCCGCACCGACCGAGGCGAGCCGGGCAGTGTCGCAGCTGGACAGGATGATCCGGTACGGGCTGCGGTCCAGCCGCTCGAAGTCGTGCACGATCAGCGGCCCGTCGGCCATGCGGAGCGAGGAGAACAACGGGCTGTCGGCCCGGAACGTGCCGTGCGCGGCGATGTGCGCCAGCGTGGCCCCGTCGATCTCCTCCAGCACCCGCGGCACGCGCGCGTCCTCGTGCTCCAGCAGCGTCGGCACGGCCGGCCCGCCGTACAGCCCGGCCAGCTCGGGCACCTCCGCACCCCCGGTGGCCAGTCCCGGACCGCGCACCAGCACATGCCGGTTGCCGGGCGGCGGCTCGGTCTCCCGCGCCCGCAGCCAGCTGCTCGCCGACGGCGACACGCTGAGCACCCGGTCCCGCAGCGACGGCAGCAGCGCCCACGGCACGCGGTGCAGCCGACCCGGCGGTACGACGACCACGGGCCCCGAGCCCAGATGCGCGGCGGCCGGTCCGAGCAGCAGCTCCTCCAGCCGGCGCCCCATCGCCTCCACCAGCGGCAGCCGCGCCTCCGCCCCGGGGTGGGCCAGCCGCCGCAGCCCGGCCTGCACGTGATCCGCCTCGATCTCGGCGTCCGCGAGCAGCCCCGCCTCGAACCGCCGCACCCGTCCGCCCCCGCACAGCAGCACCTGCACCCGCCCGTCCAGCACCGCGAGCTCCACCAGCCGGACCTCGCCGAGACTCGCCAGCAGCCGGCCCACGTCGAAACGGTCCTCGGCGCCGGACGCGCCGCCGCGGATGTGCAGGGTACGGGAACGGATCTCCCGCTCCAGGCGCCGCTGTTCACGCTCCAGGGCGGGGATCGGCCGGCCGTCGCTGCGCGCCTCGGCCGCACGGGCCGCGATCTCCCGGAACGCGGTCAGAGTGCCGAGCAACGCCGCGTCGGCGGGCGGCCGGGTCGGCGGTGCGGACAGCACCGTGGCCCGCCAGCGCTCGCTCCACACCAGCAGCCGCCGCGGCCCACCGGAGTCCAGACTGGCCTGCTGGGCCAACGCCGCGAGCTCCGCGCCCCGCGCGGTCGCACGGGCACGCAACTCCGAGGCGCCCAGCGTCATCCGATGGTCGTCGAGCACGTCGAGCCCGCGCCGGCACGCCTCCAGCACCCCCCGCCCGGAACCGGCGGCGCGGGCCCGCAGCGCCTGCGCGGCCCAGCCCGTCATCCGCGCCAGCGGCGGTCCGCTGCGCCGGCTGCGCGCGGCCACCGCCAGATGCCGCTCGGCGTCCGCCGTCCAGCCCAGGCCCAGCGCGATCCGGCCCGCCAGCAGCGAGGCCTCCGGTGCGGCCGGCGCGCCGAAGGAGGCGAGCCGCTCGGCGACCGCGGCGGCGTCCGCGACCAACCGCCCGGAACCTCGCCCCGCGGCGAGCCGCGCCTCGATCAGCACCAGCCGGGCGTGCGTCTCCCACCAGGGCCGCCGCTGCCCCGCGAACAGCCGCACCGCCAGTGCCGCCCGCGCGATCGCGGTGTGCGGGTCGTTCGCGAGCCGGGCCGCCCGGGCCGCGACCAGCAGCAGCTCCGCCTTGCGCGTGGACTGCCCGCCGATCCCGTCCAGCACACCGATGGCCGAGTCCGCCTCGGCGAGCGCCTCCGCGGCGAGGCCGGCCGCCATCAGGACCTCGCAGCGCCGGATGTAGAGCATGAAGGACGGCGTGCCCAGCTTGGCGTACTGCTCCTCGGCCTCGTCGAGGAGCCGCAACGCGACGGGAACGTCCCCCTGCTGGAAGGCGGCCAGGCCCCGGCTCTCCACGATGTCCGCCTTCTCGTGCTCCTGACCGGTGGTGTCCCACATCGCCTCGGCGGCCGCGAAGTCGGCGTCCGCCCGGTCCACCGCGCCGAGCGCGAGATGCACGGTGGCCCGCAGGGTCAGCGCCCGCGCCGTCCAGATGACGTCCTCGGCCTGCCGCAGCACGGGAATCGCCCGCCGTACGTCCTCCAGCGACTCCCGGTGCCGGCCCAGCACCCAGGAGGCGTACGCCCGCCGGTACAGCACACGCGCGCGTGTGTGCCCGCTGCTGACGACGACACCCCGCTCCAGCGCCTCCAAGCCCTGCCGGGTGCGGCCGGAGTGGACGAGGGCCACACCGAGCGTGGCCAGGACGTCCCCCTCGCGGTCGGCGTCCTGGGCGCGCGCCGCCAGGTCCCGGGCCCGGCGCAGATGGTGCAGCGCCAGTTTGATGTCGCCCCAGTCCCGCTGCCAGATCCCGATCACCTGGTGCGCCACGGAGGCATGCCAGGGCGACGGATCGGACGCAAGCACGCCCTGGGCCCGCGCCAGAGCCTCGTTCGGGGCGGCGAACACCATCGGCAGCAGTTCGAGAACCGAGTCGCTTCCCGCTGTCACCCAAAGGATGGTAGTGGCCCTGGTCACGACCCACACCGGTTTGTCGCTGTATCAATCAACGGGCCCGCGACTCTGATTGACGACTGTCGCCTCAGTGGGAGGACACGCCATGGCACCACAGCGATTCCACGAGCAGTTCGAACAGATCCAGCGCTCCATGCCCGACGTCCCCCTGGCGATGGGGCCCGACGACGCGGCGGAGTTCATCTATGAGAAGGGCGTGGTCCTGGCCCGGGACGGTGAGGAGGCGCGGCTCGTCGAGGACAGCGTGCGCACCCACTTCACCGAGGCGACCGGGCTGACCGCCGACCATGTGCGCCGGGCGAGCCCGGAGACCAACCGCTCGGGCATCACCCGCATCCAGGTCGGCGACCCCGGCCACGGCGACCGGCACTCCGACCGCGCCGTCGCCCACGCCCTGCGCGCCATGCGCGAGCATGAGGGACGTCAGCAGCGCCGGCTGATCAGCCGCAACCACGTCGTCTCGATCGCGCCGGTCAACTCCTGTCCCGGGGACGAGCCCGTGCCCGCCCCGCTCACCGGGGGCACCAACCCGGCCGCCGCCTCGGCCGGTCACGACGCGGACACCGCGGTGAGCGTGCTGGTCATCGACAACGGCCTCACCCACGACTACTCCGCCGTCCCGCTCCTCGCCCACGTCCAGGGCGACCTGCACGGCACCGAGACCGACGCGAACGGCAACCTGCTCCAGTACGTCGGCCACGGCACGTTCATCGCCGGCCTCCTGGCCGCCGTCGCCCCCAACACGAACGTCACCGTCCGCAACACCCTGAACGACGCGGGCGCCATCCTGGAGTCCGAGCTCGGACAGCGCCTGTTCGACGCCGTGGACGAGCACGGCTGGCCGGACGTCATCAGCCTGTCCGCCGGAACCGCCAACGGCAGCACCGAAGGCCTCATCGGCCTCGACGCCTTCATGGAGGAACTCCGCGCCCAGGGCACCCTCCTGGTCGCCGCCGCCGGCAACAACTCCAGCGCCACCCCGTTCTGGCCCGCCGCCTACGCGAGCCTGCCCGACTACGCCGACGTCGTGCTGTCGGTCGGCGCCCTGCGCGGCGACGGCGAGTACGGCGCCTGCTTCAGCAACCACGGCGCATGGGTCAACGTGTACGCCCCCGGCGAGCGCCTCACCAGCGCCCTCACCGGCTTCGACGCGCCCGTGCCGTACGTCTACCAGCACACCACCTACGACGAGTGCCGCTTCGGCTTCACCTACGCCTGCACCTGCCAGTACCCGCGCCACACCGGCGTGCTCAGCGCGGCCGGCACGCCCAGCGCCGTCAAGGCGGACCAGGTGATGTTCGAGGGGTACGCGCACTGGAGCGGCACCTCGTTCGCCACCCCGGTGGCCGCCGGCATGGTCGCCGCCTACATGACCGCCAACAAGATGGGCGACGCGCGCGCCGCCCGTACCCAGCTCCTGGCCGCCAACGGCGCGTACGCGGAGGTGCGCGGGGCGCACGTACCGGCGCTGCGCCCGCCGACTTGGCGCCCGGCGCCGGTCACGCAGCTGGCTCCTCCGGCATGAGGTGCGGAACGGCCCCTTCCACGGCGTACGATGTCATGCCGTACACGAGGGGTGGGGCCGTGGACCGAGCAGATGTCGGCGCGTTGGTCCAGTCCGCCGTCGACGGCGACGCGGCGGCCTGGAAGGCGCTCGTGGAAGGGCTGAGCCCGCTGGTGTGGTCCGTCGTGCGCGCGCACCGGCTCTCCGACGCCGACGCGCACGAGGTGTACCAGACCGTGTGGTTCCGCTTCGCCCAGCATCTGGGGCGGATCCGCGAACCGGAGAAGACGGGGTCCTGGCTCGCGAGCACCGCGCGGCACGAATGCCTGAAGGTGCTCAAGAGCTTAAGGCGGCTCACGCCCACGGACGATCCCCAGGTCCTCGACCGGATCAGCGAGGACCGTACGCCCGAGCAGTCGTTCCTCGACCTGGAGGAGGCGGCCGCCGACCGCGAGCGCATCCGGCACCTGTGGCAGGAGTTCGAGGAGCTGGGCGAGCGGTGCAGACTGCTGCTGCGCGTCCTGATGGCCTCACCGCCGCCCAGTTACCAGGAGGTGTCCGCGGCCCTCGGTATCGCCGTGGGCAGCATCGGACCGCTGCGCCAGCGCTGTCTGCGGCGCCTGCGGGCACGACTCGAAGCACGGGGGGCGGCGTGAGGGACATGGACGACATGAGTGACATCAACGGCGAGGATCCGGACGACATCGAGGACCCGGACGACACCGACGACCTCGGCTTCGACCTGCTGGAGGAGGAACTCCGCCAGGCCGCCGGCATCCTGGACCCGGTGCCGGCCGAACTGCGGCAGATCGCCGTGGAGGCCTTCGCCCTGCACGACCTGGACGCCCGTATCGCCGAGCTGACCTTCGACTCGGTGGTCGACGCCATTCCCGTGAGGGGAGCGGTGGACGTACCGCGGATGCTGACGTTCCACGCGGGCGGCGTCACCGTCGACGTGGAGCTGACCGCGCAGGGTCTGATGGGGCAGGTGCTGCCCCCGCAGTCGGCCCGTATCGAGGTGCTGCGCGGCCCGCAGGCGGGCGCCCCGCTGACCACCGACGACATGGGGCGGTTCACGTACGGCGAACCCCCCGCCGGTCCCTTCGCGCTGCGGCTGCGGACCGGCGAGGGAGTCCTCGTCACGGACTGGCTGACGGCCTGACCCGCGCCCCTGCCCGCGCCCTCACCAGGTGACGGGCAGGGTCAGCGGCCCCCGGATCATCGTCCGGCGCCGCCACACGACCTGGTCCGCGGGGACCGCGAGCCGCAGCTCCGGCATCCGCTCCAGCAGTGTGTCGACGATCAACTCGGTCTGCATACGGGCCAGTACGGCGCCCGTGCAGTAGTGCGAGCCGTTCCCGAAGGACAGGTGCGGGTTGGGATCGCGGCCGGTGTCGATCCGGTCCGGTTCCGGGAAGACGTCCGGGTCGCGGTTGGCGGCCAGATAGGAGACGTACACCGGGTCGCCCGCCGCGATGCGGTGGCCGTGCAGGTCGACGTCCTCCAGGGCGATGCGGGCCAGGCCCACCGAGGTGCGGTGCGGGATGTAGCGCAGCAGCTCGTCGAGCACGGGTCCCCGGGCCGACGGCTCGCGCGAACGCATGTCGGCCATCAGCTCCGGCCGGGTGAGCATCAGGAACAGCATCTGGCCGCAGTTGTGGGTGACGGCCTCGCCGCCGATCTGCAGCGGCCCGGCGAGCCCGACGGCCTCCTCCTCGCCGATCTCACCGCGCGCGACGGCGGCACCGAGCAGCGAGTACACGTCCTCGTCGGTGCTGTGCGCGCGAGCCCGGACGGTGTCGGTGATCCACCCGTACATGCCCTGCTTGGCCTGCTCGGCGGCCTCGGCGCCACCGCTGGTGGAGATGATCTGCCGGGTCCAGGCGTGCACCCGCTCCCGGTCCTCGGCGGGCACCCCCATCACCTCGCTGACCACGGCGATCGGGAAGGGCTCCAGCACCCGCTCGACCAGGTCGGCCGGCGGCCCGTCCCGCAGCACCCCCGCCACCAGCTCGTCGAGCAGCTCCTGCGCCCGGGGCCGCAGCCGTTTCATCGCCCCCACCGTGAAGGCGCCCGCGACCGGCTTGCGCAGCCGGTTGTGGTCGGGCTGGTCGGCGAAGGCCAGCGAACCGGGCCGCGGCTTGAAGTGCGGGGCCAGCCTGGTCACCTGGCGCCGGGTGACCTCGGCGCGGCCGAACCGCGGGTCGTTGGTGATCGCCTTCACGTCGGCGTGGCGGGTGGCCAGCCAGGCCCAGCCCTCGCCGTGCGGCAGCCGGACGCGGGTCAGCGGGCCCTCGCGCATCAGGTCCGCGAGCACCGGGTCGAACTCGGTGCCGGCCAGGTCGAGCGCGGGCCAGTCCCGCACGGGCGGCGGGACCTGGGCGGTCAGCAGGGTGGGATCCTCGGTCATGCCCCCACCCTCACCGGCCCCCGCCCGCCTGTCGCGCGGGAGTGCTCCAGCCGGAGGTCAGCCCGACACGGCGTCGACGAGCCCGGCCAGCGCCGCCGCGAGCCGCCCGAGCCCCGGCCCGGCGGGCCCACTCGGCTCGGTCATGTACGTGTCCCGCCGGATCTCCACCATGAGAGCGGACACGCGCGCGTCCTTGCCGTAGAACTCCAGGGGTACGTACGTCCCGCTGAACGGACTGTCCAGCCCCGTCTCCCCGCAGCCGGCGAAGGCCTCTCGTGCGGCCTCCAGCAGTTCGGGCGGCGTGTGGAAGGGGTCGGTGCCCAGGCAGACGGGCGGCCGCGGCCCCGCGCCGTGCAGCTCGTAGGGCAGCGCGGCGCTCGGATAGGAGTGGACGTCGATGATGACGGCCCGCCCGGTCGCCGCCAGCCGGTCCGCCACCGCCTCCGTCATGGCCTGCGCGTACGGCCGGAAGTAGCGGTCGATCAATGGCTGGGGGTCGCCGTCGCCGGGCCGCAGCACCTCCCGGTGGGTCGTCCGCGTGTACACGGCGCCCATCCCGACGGACAGCATCTCCTCCCGCTCGTCGGGGAAGCGCTCCGGGTCGACGACCAGCCGCGACAGCCGGTTCACGAACCGCCAGGGAGCCGGTCCCGCCAACTCGGCGGCGGCCTCGGCGAGTTCGGCCGTGTGCGCGTCGGTGATGTGGTCCAACTCCCGCGCCAGGGCGGCGTCGTCCAGCACGATCCCGGCCCGCACCGAGGCCGGTACCTCCCGCGCCGAGTGCGGCACGTGCAGGATCACGGGGGAGTCGGCGGCGCCGGGCAGGAACTCGTACGAGGGTGCCGTCATCGCCGCCCGCCGAACTCCCACTCGTGCACCTCGATGTCGGCGTACCGCTCGGCGGTCAGCACGGCCCGCGCCTTGTCCGGGTCCGGCGCCCGGACCAGCGCCGCGGTGCCGAGCCAGCGGGCGCCGTCGTCCGACAGCAGCGGACCGTAGGCGACAAGGTCCTCGTCGGCCGGTACGTCGAGATCGGCGGCCTCGCCTGAACCGAACCCGAGCACCAGGTACCGGTTGCCGCCGCTGCGGCCACCCGGGAACTCCCACATGGTGCGCCCCAGCAGATTGCGCCACCGGCGCAGCAGCACGTCGCGGTACACGCCGGCCTGGTAGTTGGGCTCGTCGAAGGCGAACGCGCGGGCGGCGGCGGGATCCGGGAGATCGACGACGTGCACACTGCCGGTGGGCGTCTCACCGTCGCCACCGAAGGTCGGACCACGTGCGATCAGCTCGGCCTCGAACCGGTCCATGTACGACCAGTGCGCTTCCGCCAGCTCTTCCCGCAGCGCGAGGGACCCGACCCGGTCACGGTGGTAACAGAAGAACTCCATGGCCACAGCCTGCCAGCCGGTGGCTAGCGGTCGCCCCGGGATATCCGTACGACCGCGAGACCGCCGTCCAGATCGACGGTCGTCCGGTGCGGCGGTGCCCCGTCCTCCTCGTCGTCCCGCATCACCAGCGACGACTGCCGCTCCTTGAGCTCGTTCTGCTTGCCCGGCGAGAAGCTCGCGTGAAGCTGCTCGAACCCGGTCGCCGACACCTGCCCCTGCCGCCCGCCGCGCCACGGCAGCAGCCCGGCCCGTCCGGCCCGCAGCAGCAGCTGATCGGCGAAGGCGATGACGGTGAGCAGGATGACCAGCCCCGGCAGGGTCATGAAGACGGCGAATCCCATGCCGACAGTATGACGGCTGAGCACGGGCCGTTGTCAGACCCGGGTCCTAGTCTCGAACCATGACCGTCCACGAGCTCTCGCGTACCGACGCCCGCCGTATCGCCGTCCGTGCCCAGCTCCTGGACGCCGTGCGCCCGGACGGGCTGCCCGCCGTGGTCCGCGGGCTGACCCTGCTGCAGATCGACCCGACCGCGGCGGTCGCCCCCAACGCCGATCTGGTGGCCTGGAGCAGACTTGGACCGACGTACGAACCGGACGAGTTGACGGCCGCGCTGGAGAAGCGGTCGCTGCTCGAGCTGCAGGCGATGATCCGGCCCGCCGAGGATCTCGCCCTGTACCGCGCCGAGATGGCCGAGTGGCCGGAGCGGGGGACGCCGTCCTCGTGGCGGGAGTACCACCGCACCTGGGTGGCGGCCAACGACGCCTGCCGCAAGGACGTCCTCGCCCGCCTCGGCGCCGAGGGACCGCTGCCCTCCCGCGCCCTGCCGGACACCTGCGCCGAGCCGTGGAGGTCGAGCGGCTGGACGAACAACCGCAATGTCACCAAGCTCCTGGAGCTGATGGTGCAGCGGGGCGAGGTCGCCGTCGCGGGCCGTGGCGGCGGCGACCGCCTCTGGGACCTCGCCGAGCGGGTCTATCCGGACACCCCGCCGGTCCCGGTCGAGGAGGCCCTGCGCATCCGCGACGAACGGCGCCTGCGCGCCCTCGGCATAGCCCGCGCCCGCGGACCCGAGTGCCAGGTCGAACCGGCCGACGTGGGCGAGGCGGGCGAGGAGGCCGTCGTCGAGGGCGTGCGGGGCAAGTGGCGCGTGGATCCCGCCCAGTTGGGGCGGCCCTTCGAGGGTCGTACGGCCCTGCTGTCCCCGTTCGACCGCCTCGTCCACGACCGCAGACGCACCACCCAGCTGTTCGAGTACGAGTACCAGCTGGAGATGTACAAGCCCGCCGCCAAGCGCCGCTGGGGCTACTTCGCGCTCCCGATCCTGCACGGCGACCGACTGGTCGGGAAGCTGGACGCCACCGCCGACCGCAAGGCCGGGGTGCTGGAGGTGCACGCGATCCACGAGGACGTGCCCTTCGAAGCGGCCGTGCGCCACGAGGTCGGTCAGGAGATCGCGGACCTGGCCCGCTGGCTCGACCTGGAACTGGTCCTTCCCCACTGAAGGGGCGGCGCGGGGGCGGACTGCACGCGTACGTCCAGGAGGGAGTGCCGGCAGGAGTACGACGGTTCCCTGTCGACCAGCAACTGGTAGGTGATCGTCGTGCCGCTGCCGATCCGCCCGGGACCGATCCTCAGCTCCGTGCCGTGGATCCGGGCCGGCGGGGCCAGCGCCGCGCTCGGCAGGCACTCGCCGGCGAGGATCTCGGCGTACGGCACACCGAGGCTCACCCGGAACGGCTCGCCCCGGTCGAAGGCGCTGCTGGCGATGTCCCGCCGCCCCCGGTTGGTCAGCACCACCGTGACCAGGTGCGGATCGGCCAGCAGGGTGCCGTTGCGCCGGATCTCCAGGCTGCCGTCGATACGCCGCCGCACCAGCCGGGCATGGGTCACGGCGTAGGTCAGGCGCCGCCTGGGATGGGAGACCCTGAACGCCGCCCAGATCGCGCCCCAGCCCCCGAGGACGGCGACGACCACTCCGGCCGCGGCCCAGAAGGTGTCCGTCGCGTAGAAGGGGCCGGAGGCGTGGGCGTCCATGGGCTGCTCCGCTCAGTGACGGCGGACGGGGCCCGCGCCCGCCGCGTCGAGGAACCTGCGCCATTCGTGCGGCGAGAACACGAGGGCGTCGCCGTCGGTGTGCTTGGAGTCCCGGACGGCGACGACATCGCCGACGACGGCGACCTCGACGCATGCTCCATTGCCCGAACTGCGGCTGCTCTTGCGCCAGTCGGCGCATATCAGCTCGGCCTGCGACGGTTGGCGGACGTGGTGCGTGCTCATGACGCGTGCATCTCCCTTGCGATCCGCTCCAGGGTCACGGATGTGTCGTGCGGGTCCGGAGCGGCGGCCCGCACCAGGTCGAAGGTCTGGATGAAGGTGCGCACGTCGCGCTCCTTCTCCAGGTAGACGTTGCCTGCGATGGAGTTGACGTAGACGACGGTGGGCGTGCGGGGTTCGAACTCCAGCAGGGAGAAGGTGCCCGCCAGCGCGGCATGCGCGCCCTTGGACGTCGGCATGACCTGGATCGTCACGTTCGGCAGGCGCGTCGCCTCGATGAGGTGCTCCAGCTGGGCCACCATCACCTCCCGGCCGCCGACCGGCCGGCGCAGGGCGCTCTCCTCGATCACCACCCACAGCTCCAGCGGGTCCGGATCGCGGGTCAGCAGCGCCTGCCGCTCCTTGCGGAAGCGCACCAACTGGTCCACTTCCTGCGGTTCGTTGGGCCGTACGGCCGCGATCACGGCGCGGGCGTACTCCTCGGTCTGCAGCAGGCCGTGCACGAACGTCGGCTCGTACGAGCGCAGGACGCGGGCGTCGGCCTCAAGTCCCGCGTAGGTGGCCATGCCCGAGGGCAGCACCTCCGCGTAGTGGGTCCACCAGCCCTGCTGCTGGGCGTCCTTGTGGATCTGCATGACCGTCTCGATGCGCACCGGGTCGCTGACCCCGTACCACTGGAGCAGGTCCCGTACGTCCCGTGCCTTGATCGGGGCCTGGCCCGTCTCCACCCGGCTGATCTTGGACATGGAGCACTCCAGGTGGGTCGCCACGTCCTCGATCCGCATGCCGGCGTGCTCCCGCAGGCGCCGCAGTTCGGATCCGAGCTGGCGCCGCCGTACCGTCGGGCCCCCGGCCGTGGCCATCGCCTCACCCCTCGCACTCGACAGTCCGATGCCTTGCTTCATGCAAGTGTGCCCGCTGCCCAACCGCCTTGTACCGGTGCCGACTTGGTTCGAGACATTTGGCTCACGCAATTGCGTGGAGGAAGTCCCTCTGCCGGAAACGCCGCCGCCCCGGCAGGCGGAATGCCCTGCCGGGGCGGCGACTCGGGGACCGTCAGGTCACCGGCGTCAGGTCACCGAGTTCAGCTGAGGGACGCCAGCGCCTCGTTCCACGTGGCGGACGGGCGCATCACCGCGGCCGCCTTCGCCGGGTCGGGCTGGTAGTAGCCGCCGATGTCGGCCGGCTTGCCCTGGACGGCGAGCAGCTCGTCGACGATCTTCTGCTCGTTGGCCGAGAGGGTCTCCGCCAGCGGGGCGAAGGCCTTCGCCAGGTCGGCGTCGTCGGTCTGCGCGGCGAGCTCCTGCGCCCAGTACAGGGACAGGTAGAAGTGGCTGCCGCGGTTGTCGATGCCGCCGACGCGACGGGTCGGGGACTTGTCCTCGTTGAGGAAGGTCGCCGTGGCGCGGTCGAGGGTGTCGGCGAGGACCTTGGCCTTCGGGTTGTCCGTGGCCGTGGCGTACTGCTCCAGGGACGGGACCAGCGCGAAGAACTCGCCGAGCGAGTCCCAGCGCAGGTAGTTCTCCTTGACCAGCTGCTGGACGTGCTTCGGCGCGGAGCCGCCGGCGCCCGTCTCGAACAGGCCGCCGCCCGCCATCAGCGGGACGACCGACAGCATCTTGGCGCTGGTGCCCAGCTCCAGGATCGGGAAGAGGTCGGTCAGGTAGTCACGCAGCACGTTGCCGGTCACCGAGATGGTGTTCTCGCCGCGGCGGATGCGCTCCACCGACAGCTTGGTGGCCTCGACCGGAGCCAGGATGCGGATGTCCAGGCCCTCGGTGTCGTGCTCCGGCAGGTACGCGTTGACCTTGGCGATCAGGTTGGCGTCGTGCGCGCGGGTCTCGTCCAGCCAGAACACGGCCGGGTCGCCGGTGGCGCGGGCGCGGGTGACGGCGAGCTTCACCCAGTCCTTGATCGGCGCGTCCTTGGTCTGGCAGGCGCGGAAGATGTCGCCCTCGGCGACCGGCTGCTCGATGAGGACGTTGCCGGCCTGGTCGACCAGACGGACCGTGCCGGCCGCCTTGATCTCGAAGGTCTTGTCGTGGGAGCCGTACTCCTCGGCCTTCTGCGCCATCAGGCCGACGTTCGGGACCGAGCCCATGGTGGACGGGTCGTAGGCGCCGTTGGCCCGGCAGTCGTCGATCACGGCCTGGTAGACGCCCGAGTAGGACGAGTCGGGCAGGACCGCGAGGGTGTCGGCCTCCTGGCCGTCCGGGCCCCACATGTGGCCGGAGGTGCGGATCATGGCCGGCATCGAGGCGTCGACGATGACGTCGGACGGCACGTGCAGGTTGGTGATGCCCTTGTCGGAGTCGACCATCGCGAGGGCCGGGCCCTCGGCGAGCTCGGCCTCGATGGACGCCTTGATCGCGTCGCCCTCGGGCAGGGCGGCGAGGCCGCCCAGGATGCCGCCCAGACCGTTGTTCGGGGACAGGCCGGCGGCGGCGAGGACGGCGCCGTACTGCTCGAAGGTCTTCGGGAAGAAGGCGCGCACCACGTGGCCGAAGATGATCGGGTCGGAGACCTTCATCATCGTGGCCTTCAGGTGCACGGAGAAGAGCACGCCCTGCGCCTTGGCCTCGGCGATCTGCGCGGTGAGGAACTCGCGCAGCGCGGCCACGTGCAGCACGGACGCGTCGACGACCTCGCCCTCGAGGACCGGTACGGACTCGCGCAGCACGGTGGTGGAGCCGTCCTCGGCGACCAGCTCGATCCGCACCGAACCGGCCTCGGAGATCACCACGGACTTCTCGGTGGAGCGGAAGTCGTTCTCACCCATGGTCGCGACGTTGGTCTTGGACTCGGCCGACCAGGCGCCCATGCGGTGCGGGTGGGTCTTGGCGTAGTTCTTGACCGAGGCGGGGGCGCGGCGGTCGGAGTTGCCCTCGCGCAGGACCGGGTTCACGGCGGAGCCCTTGACCTTGTCGTAGCGGGCCTGGATCTCCCGCTCCTCGTCGGTCTTCGGGTCGTCCGGGTAGTTCGGCAGCGCGTAGCCCTGGCCCTGCAGCTCGGCGATCGCGGCCTTGAGCTGCGGGATCGACGCCGAGATGTTCGGCAGTTTGATGATGTTGGCCGCGGGCGTCTTCGCCAGCTCGCCGAGCTCGCTCAGCGCGTCCGGGATGCGCTGGTCCTCGGTCAGGTACTCCGGGAACACGGCGATGATGCGCCCGGCCAGCGAGATGTCACGGGTCGCCACGGCGACACCCGCCTGCGAGGCGTACGCCTGGACCACCGGCAGGAAGGAATACGTCGCCAGGGCCGGGGCCTCGTCAGTGTGCGTATAGATGATGGTCGAGTCAGTCACCGGGTGCTCCGCTCCACGTCTGCAACATTGCTCGACATCAAGATATCTCGTGACCGAGGCCGACTCGACAGGGGTACGGTCTACAAAACGGACATGAGGAGGCGGCCGTGATCGCTCGAGTGGCTGTGTGGGAACCGATGCCGACCGACGACCGGGACTGGGTCCTGGAGGCCTCGGCCGGCGTTCCCGGCGTCCATGGCGCGTATCACCTGATCGACCCCGCCACCGGCAACGGACTCTCCATCGCGTTCTTCGAGGACGAGGCCGCCGCCGCGGCGGCCCGGGCGGCCATCGAGCAGCGCGCCGCGGAGATCGGCTGGCACGACGTACCGCATCCGGCTCCGGCCTCGCAGACCTTCTACGACGTCGTCCGGCACGTCTGACCCCCGCCTCCGCCCGGCCGCAGGACGAAGTCCCCACCGCTTTTACGTGGTTGCGGGCTTCGTGCCTGCCGCCGCGATGCAACCAAACATCGGATCTCGTGGTCTCGGATGTAGATCGTGCATCTGATCGTCGACGGCCGGAGCTGACCACCCGGCCGTCCGAGCGAAAGCTGACCATGAGATATCGCAGCAGAGTGACGGCCCCCGCGGCCGCCCTGATCGGTACGGCCGCGGCACTGACGGTGGGGGGTACGGCGCACGCCGCGCCGAAGGACGCCGCGGCTCCCGGCCCCGAGACCCTCGGCGACCCCGTTTTCCCGAGCCTCGGCAACGATGGCTACCGCGTCGCCGCCTACCACCTCGACCTCTCCTACGACGCGACGACGAGGCTGGTCGACGCGAAGGCGACCCTGAAGATCCGCACCACCCAGGCCCTGACCCGGCTCTCCCTGGACGCCCTCGGCCTGGACATACGCACCGTCCGCGTCGGCGGCCGCACCGCCGCCTTCGAGCAGGCGGACGAGAAGCTGCGCATCACCCCGGCCCGCCCGCTGCCCGCGAAGGCGCGCGTCACGATCTGCGTCGAGTACGGCGCCGACCCGAGCCGCGCCCTCGCGCACACCGCCTGGGTCGTCACCCCGGACGGCTTCGCGATCTGCCCGCAGCCGAACTCGGCGCACACCGTCTTCCCGTGCAACGACCACCCGTCGGACAAGGCGGACTTCACCTTCCGCGTCACCGTCCCGGCCGGCCTGCGCGGCGTCGCGAACGGCCTGCTCACCGGCGTCGAGACCCTCGCCGACGGCCGCACGGCGTACTCGTACCGCTCCCGCGAGCCGATGGCCACCGAGCTCGCGCAGATCACCGTCGGCGACTACGTCGTCAAGGACCGCCAGGGCCCGCACGGCCTGCCCCTGCGCGACGTCGTCCCCGCCGCCCGGGCCACCGCCCTGGAGCCCGCCCTCGCGCTGACCCCCGGCCTCGTCGACTGGCTGGAGCAGCGGCTCGGGGCGTTCCCGTTCGAGACGTACGGACTGCTGCCCTGCAACTCCGACGACCCGAACGCCTTCGACTTCACCGGCCTGGAGACGCAGACCCTCACCCTGTACAAGCCGAACTTCCTGCTCCAGGAGGAGAAGAAGATCGGCTCGCACATGATGCACGAGCTGGTCCATTCCTGGTTCGGCAACATGGTCAGCCCCGCCACCTGGTCCGACCTGTGGCTCAACGAGGGCCACGCCGACTTCTACGGGCTGCTGTACCGCTACGAGCGCGGCTGGGCCGACTCCCTCGGCCTGACCACGATGGAAGCCCGCATGAAGGACACCTACGCGCGCGGCGACCAATGGCGCCACGACTCCGGCCCGGTGGCCGCGCCGAACGCGGCCAACCTCTTCGACAGCCAGCGCTACCTGGGCGGCGTACTGGTCCTGTACGCCTTCCGCGAGCTGGTCGGCGAGGACACCTTCCACGCCGTCGAGCGCGCCTTCCTCGACCGCCACCGGGGCTCCTCGGCGACGACGGAGGACTACATCGCCGTCGCCTCGGACGTGTCGGGGCAGGACCAGTCCGGTTTCCTGCGCGACTGGCTCTACGGCACGAAGACCCCCCGCATGCCCGGCCACCCGGACTGGACGGTCACCCCGGTGAGCGCCACGCTCGCACCGCACCGGCGGACGAGCGGGTACCACGACAACTCCGCGACCCTGTAGCTCAGTCGAGGTGGGGGGCGCTCGCGTCTCCCACCTCGTGCGCGGTGCGCTGCTGCGGGATCGCGATCGAGCCCTGCTGCAGCGCCACCGTCCGCGCCGGTGCCGGGATCCGGATGCCCTCCTCGCGGTAGCGCTTGTGCAGGGCCTTGATGAACTCGTGCTTGATGCGGAACTGGTCGCTGAACTCGCCGACGCCCAGGATGACCGTGAAGCCGATGCGGGAGTCGCCGAAGGTGTGGAAGCGGATCGCCGGCTCGTGGTCCGGGACAGCGCCGGTGACCTCCGTCATCACCTCCGCGATGACCTCCATGGTCACCCGCTCGACCTGCTCCAGGTCGCTGTCGTAGGCGACCCCGACCTGCACCAGGATCGTCAACTGCTGCTCGGGACGCATGAAGTTGGTCATGTTCGTCTTGGCGAGCTGCCCGTTGGGGATGACGACCAGGTTGTTGGAGAGCGCCCGGACCGTCGTCTGGCGCCAGTTGATGTCCTCGACGTAACCCTCCTCGCCGCTGCTGAGGCGGATGTAGTCGCCGGGCTGCACGGTCTTCGACGCGAGGATGTGGATGCCCGCGAAGAGGTTCGCGAGGGTGTCCTGCAGGGCCAGCGCGACGGCCAGGCCGCCGACGCCCAGGGCGGTGAGCATCGGGGCTATCGAGATGCCCAGCGTCTGCAGCACCACCAGGAAGCCGATCGCCAGGACCAGCACCCGCGTGATGTTCACGAAAATCGTGGCCGAGCCGGCGACCCCGGAGCGCGAGGTGGTGACGGCCCGCACCAGGCCGGCGATCACCCGGGCCGCCGTCACCGTGACGACGAAGATGAGCACCACGGTCAGCGCCTGGTTGACGTGGTTCTGGACCGTCCTGGTCAGCGGCAGCGCCGCGCCCGCGGAGGCCGCGCCGCCCAGGAACGCCGCCCACGGCACCACCGTACGCAACGCGTCCACGATCACGTCGTCACCGCTCCAGCGGGTACGGTCGGCGTGCTTGCCCAGCCAGCGCATCAGAATCCGCAGCAGGAAGGCCGCGAGCAGGCCGGCGGCCAGCGCGATTCCGGCTATGACCAGGTCGTCCGCGGTGAGCGCTCGGTTCACCGGTTACCTCCAAAACTCAGGATGTGCAGCCGCTCATCCTGCCGCATCCGCACACAGGTGCGTACCCGGCAGGTCTGGGGCCGGTCAAGCGAAGCTGTCAACTTCCTGTCGAGGAACGGCAGTTGGCTTCCCCTTCGGCTCCCGGCGGACTTGGCTGCTGCCCTGGCTCACCGCACAACGGCTTCCGGACCCCCCACCTCCAACGGAAGGCAGACACTGTGCACCAGGAATCGCTCGACTACCTCGTCATAGGCGCCGGTCCCGCCGGACTCCAGCTCGGACAGCTCCTCCAGGCGGCCGGACACGACTACCGCATCCTGGAGAGCGGCGGCACGCCGGGCACCTTCTTCCGTACGTTCCCGCGCCACCGCAAGCTCATCTCCATCAACAAGGTCCACAACGGCACTTCGGACCCCGAGCTCAACCTCCGCATGGACTGGAACTCGCTGCTGTCCGACGACCCCGACCTGCTCTTCACCCGCTACACCAAGCGCTACTTCCCGGCCGCCGACGACCTCGTGCGCTATCTCGCCGACTTCGCCGAGGCGTTCAAACTGGACATCGCCCACGACACCCGGGCCGTCCGCATCGCGCGCGACGAGCACGGGTTCGTCGTCACCGACCAGCGCGGCACCGTGCACCGCGCCCACAGACTGGTCATGGCCACCGGCGTGACCCGGCCCTACATCCCCGATGTCCCCGGCATCGAGACGGCGGAGCAGTACCCCGAAGTCTCCGTCGACCCCGAGGAGTTCACCGACCTGCGGGTCCTGATCCTCGGCAAGGGCAACTCCGCACTGGAGACCGCCGACAACCTCGTCGAGACGGCCGCCGTCATCCACGTGGCCGGACCGCACGGCATCAAACTGGCCTGGAACACGCACTTCGTCGGCCATCTGCGCGCGGTCAACAACAACTTCCTCGACACCTACCAGCTCAAGTCCCAGAACGCCCTGCTGGACGGCCATGTCCAGTCCATCGAGAAGGACGGCGCCCGCTATCGCGTGCGCTTCGGCTTCTCCCGGGCCGACGAGGTGGTGAAGGAGCTGGTCTACGACCGGGTGATCGTGTGCACGGGCTTCCGCTTCGACGCCTCGCCCTTCGACGAGGACTGCCGGCCCGACCTCGTCATCAACGACCGCTTCGCCGCGCTCACCCCGGCCTACGAGTCCGTCAACGTGCCCGGCCTCTACTTCGCCGGCACCCTGATGCAGCAACGCGACTTCAAGAAGTCCACCGGCGGCTTCATCCACGGATTCCGTTACGCCGTACGGGCGTTGAGCCGCATCCTCGACGAACGCCACCACGACCGCCCCTGGCCCCACCGCCCGCTCACGGCCGAACCGGCCCGGCTCGCGGACGCCGTGGTGGAGCGCGTCAACCGGAGCTCGGCGCTGTGGCAGCAGTTCGGCGTGCTCGGCGACCTGATCGTCACGCAGCCCGACGGGACGGCCCGCTACCACGAGGAAGTCCCCGTCGACTACACCCATGGGTCCGAACTCACCCGCGAGCGCGACTACTTCACCGTCACCCTGGAGTACGGCCCGGACCACGACAAGGTCGACCCCTTCGACATCACCGTGCGCCGCACCGCGCAGAACTCCGTCGACGACGCCTTCGACGCGTCGTATCTCCACCCGGTGATACGCCACTTCCGCGACGGCGGGCTTCTCGCCACCCACCACCTGGCCGAGAACCTGGAGAACGAGTGGGACCACCCGGACGTCCACCACGCCCCGCTCGCCGCCTTCCTCGCCCGCGAGCTGAACCGGGAGCCGGCATCGGAACCCGCCGGCACGGGGCGGTGAGGCGGCCGTGATGTTCTGCGTGAAGGACTTCGAGGCGGCGGCACGGGAGAAGCTCGACCCCGTGCACGCCGACTTCATCGCCGGCGGCGCCCGCGACGAGATCACCGTACGGGCCAACGAGGAGGCCTTCGCCCGGCTGCGGCTGCTGCCCCGCGTCCTGCGCGGCCGTGCCGTGCCCGGCCTGGACGTCACCCTCCTCGGCGGCCACGCCCGGCTGCCGGTGCTGCTCTCGCCGACCGCCTTCCACAAACTCGTCGACCCGGAAGGGGAGTTGGCCACCGCCCGGGCCGCGGCCGCCGCCGGAGCCGTCATGATCGCGAGCATGGCGTCGACCGTGGCCGTCGGTGAGATCGCCGACGCGGCCCGCGCCGCCGCCGGGCCCGGCGAGACCGTACCGCTGTGGTTCCAGCTCTACCTCCAGCCCGACCCGGAGATCACCGAGGCTCTCGTCCGCCGCGCCACCGACGCCGGCTGCACCGCCCTGGTCGTCACCGTCGACTCCCCGGTCCTCGGCGCGAGCGAACGCAACCGGCGCAACGGCTTCCACGACCTCCCCGCCGGCCTGCGCTGCGAGAACCTCGTCGACCTGCGCGACGGCGAGTTCGGACACGTCCGCCAGATCGCCATGTCCCCGGAGTTCTCCTGGGAGCACATCACCTGGCTGCGCTCCGTCACCGAACTGCCGATCCTCCTCAAGGGCGTCCTGCACCCCGAGGACGCCCGGCTCGCGGTCCGGCACGGCGTGTCCGGGCTGCTGCTGTCGAACCACGGAGGCCGTCAACTCGACACCGTTCCCGCCACGTTGGAGGCGCTGCCCGCGATCGTCGCGGCGGTGGCCGGCCGGATCCCGGTGCTGCTGGACGGCGGCGTGCGCCGCGGCACCGACGCGGTCAAGGCGCTCGCGCTCGGCGCGCGGGCGGTCGGCATCGGCCGCCCGGTGATGTGGGCGCTGGCCGCCGACGGCGAGAAGGGCGTACGGCGGCTGCTGGAGCTGCTGCGCGAGGAGATCGAGGACGCGCTCGCCCTGTGCGGGGCGGCCGGGCTCGACGAACTCACCCCGGATCTGGTCCGTCCGGCCTGGTCCGGGCCGCTGTTCGGCGGAGCGGTCTCATGAGCGCGCCCGGATGGCTGCTGGCCGCGGCCGCCGTCGCGCTGGTGGCGAGCCTGCCGTACTGGCTGCCGAAGTCCGTGGTCGCGCTGCGCGTGCGCATCTTCGCCCGCGTCAACGGCGAGGAGGGCATCAGCGCGCCCGGCCGGGAAGTCCCCGCCGAGGAGTTCAGGCAGGTGTACGGCCACCCGGCCGCGAACGGTCGCAGCCGGGGCGCCGCCCTTTCCGACCTGTTCTGGTACTGGCTCTCGCCCGGCCCCGAGGTCCACCAGGAGCATCTGGAGCCCGGCCCCCGCTACGACGACGTGGCCCGCACCACCCGGCACATCCTCGCCGGCCCGTCCCGCGCCGAGTGGACCGAGCTGGTCGGCCGCTGCACCGGGCGCGTCCTGGACGAACTGGGCGGCGACGAGCGCGTCCACCGCGTGCGGCTGCGCGACCTGATGATGCCGGTGTGGGCCGAGGTCTACCACGAGGTCGTCTTCCGCGAGCCGTGTCCGCGCCCCGTGCGCGACCTGATCGTCGGCAACGCCGACGACGTGGTCTCCGCCCTCAAGTGCACCCGCCTGCGCCACATGGACCGCCGGACCCGCCTCACCGCGTACCTCCGCGAGCGCCTCGCCCACGACCCGCCGCCGGTACCCCTGCCCGCCCTGCTGACCGAGCCGGAGCGGGCGTACTACCTCCAGGGCACCTTCTTCAACACGGCCGTCGTGCAGATGTCGGAGGCCATGGCCCATCTGCTGCTCGCCCTCGCCACACACCAGGACGTACAGGAGCGGCTGACCTCCACGGACGGCGACTACCTCGACCACGTCGTCGACGAGACCCTCCAGCACTTCCCCCTCTTCGGCGTGGCCCACCGCATCACCACGGCGGAGATCCCGCGCGCGGGCCGGCCCGCCATCCCCTCGGGCTCCGTGCTCCTGTTCAACTACCCCGAGTACCAGCGCTCGGGCACCACCGAGGCCGAACGCTTCGACCCCGACCGCTGGTTGTCGAAGGACACCCGCCCCACCGCGTCCATCCCGTTCGGCGTCACCGCCAACCGGCCCTGCCCGGCCCGCGGTTTCGCCGTGCTCACCATGCGGGTCGCGGCCGAGGAGGTGTTACGGCGGTTCCGCCTGGAGTCCGCCGTCGAGCACACCCGCTCGCTGCCCAACCGCGGCCCCTGCCTGCTCGTCCCGCGCACGGACCCGCGCAGGCCCCGGCTGCGGCTCGCGGCGATGCGCCTGGCCGACCACTGGGCGAACGTGCCGCGCAGCCTCACCCAACTGGTGCTCGGCACCTACATGGTGTGGGACGCCCGCCGCCAGGGCCTGTGCCGCCGCTACTTCGCCGAATCGTCCGGCGGCCCGTCCCCGTCCGTCGTCGGCAGCCGTTGAGACGGCCGCTGAGAAGGAGCGACCCATGACACCTGTCGAACTCGCGCCCGCCTTCTTCGCGGCCGTCGTCGTCATCCTGCTGACCTGCCGGGCGGTCGTCGCAGTCTGCGGCCGGTTCGGACAGCCGCCGGTCGTCGGCGAGATGATCGCCGGAGTGCTGCTCGGCCCCTCGCTGTTCGGGCTCGTCGCGCCCGCCGCGTCCGCCGCCCTCTTCCCGGCCGAGCTGAAGCCGGTGCTGTACGTGGCCGGACAGATCGGCCTCGTCGCCCTGATGTTCCACGCCGGACACGAGTTCCGGGCCCACGCGAGCCGCGGACTCGCCGGCACCGCCGTGGCCGTGTCGGCCGCCGGGGTCACCGTCCCGCTGGCGCTCGGCGTCGGCCTCGCGCTCGCGGCGCACGGACGGGTGGACATCTTCGTCCCCGGCGTCTCGGTGTGGGTGACCGCCGCGTTCGTCGGCGTCGCCCTGGCCATCACGGCGTTCCCGATGCTGGCCCGCATCATCACCGAACGCGGCCTGGCCGGCACCCGGTTCGGCTCCCTGTCGCTCGCGTCCGGTGCCACCGACGACGCGGTCGCCTGGATCCTGCTGGCCGGCGTGCTCAGCGCGGCCTCCGGCCGGCCGAGCAAGGTGCTCACCACCGTCGGCGGCTCACTGCTCTTCGTGGCCGTGCTGCTCCTGATCGGCCGCCGGCTGCTCGCCTGGATCGTCGACCGGCCCGGCCTGCGCGACGACACCCGTCTCCTCGGCACCGTCGCGGTGCTGTTCTGCGCCGCCTGGTTCACGGACGTCATCGACCTGTACGCCGTGTTCGGCGCGTTCTGCGTGGGCATGGCCATGCCCCGCGGCGAGGCCGCCGAACGCGTCGTACGCACCACCCAGTCCATCACCCAAGTGGTCTTCGTCCCGATGTTCTTCACCTACTCCGGCCTCAACACCCGCTTCGACGTGTTCGCCGACCCCGGAGTCCTGTTCTTCGGCGCGGCGGCCGTCGTGCTGGCCGTGGTCGGCAAGTTCGGCGGCTGCTGGGCCGCGGCCCGCCTGCGTCGCGAACCGCGGGCGGTGGCGGTCCGGGTCGGGGCCCTGATGAACGCCCGCGGGCTGATGCAGCTGATCGCCCTGAACGTCGGCCTGTCCGCGGGGATCGTCAGCGAGTCGCTCTTCTCCGTCCTCGTCCTCGTCGCCCTGGTGACCACGGTGATGACCGCACCGGTGCTGTCCTGGCTCGACCGCCGGGACACGGCGAGGGCGGCGGCCGGCCCCGAACCGGAACAGACCCCACAGGCGGTACCCACCTGACGCCACCCGCCGGGACCTCCGGTCAGTGCCGCAGAACCCGGCGCAGCCAGGTACGCAGACCGCTGTACGGCGGCGCCGGGCCGGGCGGATTCTCACCGGCGGCACGCGCCCGGAGGTGCTCGCGCGCGCCGTCGTAACCGAGGAGGGAGGCGTCCTGCACGCTCAACGCGGAGAGCTCACAGCCCTGTTGGTGGGACCATGAGTGCCGGCAGCTCGGGCAGATGTCCCTCGGTGTCGCGGACTGGCCTGTCATTCGTTCCCCCTGAGAACTCGGGGCCGCTTCCGACCGTACCTCACAGATCCGTGAACGACCCGTGCCGCCCCGCCCCCGACGCGAACCGCGCCGCCCCCTCCAGGCTCTGCGCCAACACGCCCGTCCCGTAACGGAGTTCCACGCCCATCGCCGCCGCCTCGTCCAACCCGTCCTGCTCCAGCACCGAAGCCCGGTCGCCCCGCAGACAGGCCTGCGGGAAGCGGGCGATCCCGGCGGCCAGCGCCTCCGCCGCGGCGCGGGCCGTCCCGGTCGGCACCACCCGGTTCGCCAGCCCCATCTCGTGGGCCTCCGGCGCCCCCACCGCCCGACCCGTGAGGATCATGTCCAGCGCGCGGCTCCGCCCGATCAGCCGGGGCAGCCGTACCGTCCCGCCGTCGATCAGCGGCACGCCCCAGCGGCGGCAGAACACCCCGAAGACCGCGTCCTCCTCGGCCACCCGCAGATCGCACCAGAGAGCGAGCTCCAGACCGCCCGCCACCGCATGCCCGGCGACCGCGGCGATCACCGGCTTGGACAGCCGCATCCGGGTCGGCCCCATCGGACCGTCCCCGTCCTCCGCGACCCGGTTCCCCCGCTCCGTGCCGAGCGCCTTCAGGTCGGCACCCGCGCAGAACGTGCCGCCCTCGCCCCACAGCACCGCCACCGCGGCCTCCTCGTCCGCCTCGAACTCCCGGAACGCGGCGGCGAGTTCACCGGCCGTCGGCCCGTCGACGGCGTTGCGGACCTCGGGTCGGGAGAGGACGACCGTGGTCACGGGTCCTTGGCGCTCGATTCGCACCGGCATGTCGGCTCCTGTCGTGGGTCGGACGGTCATCTCCGATAGTGCCGGTGCGCACGTCGACCGGCCGTCCCGGGGGCGGGCCGCTGTGCGAGG
Organism: Streptomyces cylindrosporus; assembly: GCF_022698165.1. Taxonomy (GTDB): domain Bacteria; phylum Actinomycetota; class Actinomycetes; order Streptomycetales; family Streptomycetaceae; genus Streptomyces; species Streptomyces cylindrosporus. Next base: position 166,633 of record NZ_JALDAY010000017.1, on the reverse strand, counting down.
CTGAAGGTCAACAGTGAGGGAGTGGTCGCGATGGCAGCCGATCGCACGACCCCGCCGGTCGCCGTCGTGACCGGCGCCAACCGGGGCATCGGGTACGAGGTGGTACGGCAGCTCGCCGACCGCGGACACCACGTGGTCCTCGGCTCCCGCGACCTCGACCGGGGCCGCGCCGCCGCCGCACGCATCGACCCGGGCGGCGAGCGCGTCACCGCCGTGCAGCTCGACGTCTCCGACGAGGCGAGCGTGTCCGCGATGGCCGACCGCGTCACCCGCGAGCTGGGACGTGTGTCCGTGGTCGTCAACAACGCGGCGATCCTGTACGACACCTGGGCCCAGGCCCGGTCCGCCGACCTCGGCGAGGTGCAACGGGCCCTGGACACCAACCTGTTCGGCGCCTGGCGGGTCACCCAGGCACTGCTCCCGCTGCTGCGGCGCGGCCCGCATCCACGGGTCGTCATGGTGAGCAGCGAGGGCGGTTCACTCCAGTCGATGAGCGGTGGCACCCCCGCCTACAGCGTCTCCAAGGCCGCTCTCAACGCGCTCACCAGGCTGCTCGCCGGTGAACTGCGCCGCGATCGCGTCCTCGTCAACGCGATCTGCCCCGGCTGGGTCGCCACCGACATGGGCGGCCGGGGCGGCCGCCCGGTCACCGAGGGCGCCGCCGGCGTCGTCTGGGCGGCCACCCTCCCGGACGACGGCCCGACCGGCGGCTTCTTCCGCGACGGCAAACCGGTGCCGTGGTGAGGGACCACGACTTCAGATCACCTTCAGCCGCACCAGCGCCCCCAGCGTCAGCGCCCCCGGCAGCAGCGGCAGCCACACCGTGATGATCCGGTAGGCGAGCACCACCGCCGTCGCCACTGCCACCGGGCCGCCCGCCGCCACCAGCGCCACGACCAGCGCCGCCTCCACCGAGCCGAGCCCGCCCGGCGTCGGCACCAGCGCCACCGCGACCGTCGCGGCGAGGTAGGCGACCGCCATGTGCACCGGCGGCACCGGCAGCCCCAGCGACAGGCCCACCAGGACCAGCCCGGCCGCCTGGAGCGCGGGGAAGGCGAGCGAACCGCCCCACAGCGCCAGCGCCCGGGACGGACGGGTGTGCACCGAGCGCAGTTCACCGAGGGCCGTGCGCAGGAAGGACACCGCGGTCGTGCGCAGCCGTCGTACGAAGGCGAGGACCAGAGCCGCGACGACGGCGAGCGCGCCGATCGTCAGCAGCAGCGGGCCCATCGCGTCGTCCGGCAGCAGCGAGCCGAACCGCAGCGCGTCCGGGAAGGCGAGCAGCAGGGCGAGCAGCAGACCCACCCGCGTGACCGACTCCGCCAGCAGATACAGCGCCAGCGCGGCCGAGGAGCGGGCGAGCGGGATGCCGCACACGGTCATGAAACGCAGGTTGACCGCCCCGGCGCCGAGGCCGGTCGGCAGCAGGTGGTTGGCCGAGCCCGCCGCGAACTGGGTCGCCAGCAGCCGCCGCCGGGGCAGCCGGTCGACCACCGCGCCCTGCCGGGTGAACGCGGCCGCCACCCAGGTCAGACAGGTGGCACCGGCCGCGGCGAGCAGCCACGGCCACTCGGCCGACCGCAGATGGCCGAAGCCCTCGGCGAGGACGTCACGGTGCTGCACGGCGATGACGGTGACCAGCAGGAGCGGAAGCAGGCACAGGATCTGGCGGACCGGGACGCGACGGGGGAACCGTCCCGGCGTGGGGCCTTGGGGAAGTTGAACCGCAGTCACACTCGAAGAGGTTTTCCGCACCGCGCCAACTGCGGGTTGCGGGATTGCGGCGGGCGCCTTACGGACGGAAAGCGGCTGGGGAGGCAGTGCCATGGGGTCCTTCGGGGACGGGGACGAATCAGCGGGAGTGTTGACCTCAACGACGCTCGAGGTTCTACGTTCTCTCCCATGAGCATGGAGACCACAGCCTGGACACAGCTGCACAGTGTCATGACCGCCCAGCCGGAACACCGGCCCTTCGCGCGCGCCACACTGCGGCGCATCGGAGCGTTCGCCCGTCCGCACCGCGCCCGCATCGCGCAGTTCGTGCTGCTCGGGGTGGTGACCGCACTGCTCGCCGTCGCGACCCCCGTGCTCGCCGGACATGTCGTCGACGCGATCGTGTCGCACGGCGACGAGGGCACGGTCGTACGCCTGGCCCTGCTCATCGCGCTCATCGCGGTCGCCGAGGCGGCGCTCGGCATCCTCGGCAGGCGGCTGTCGGCGTCGCTCGGCGAGGGTCTCATCCTCGATCTGCGCACGGCTGTGTTCGATCATGTGCAGCGGATGCCGGTCGCGTTCTTCACACGGACACGTACGGGCGCGCTGGTCTCCCGTCTCAACAACGACGTCATCGGCGCGCAGCGTGCGTTCAGCAACACACTCTCCGGAGTGGTCAGCAACCTGGTCACGCTCGTGCTCACCCTCGCCGTCATGCTGACCCTGTCCTGGCAGATCACCCTGCTCGCGCTGGTGCTGCTGCCGTTGTTCGTGGTCCCGGCCCGCCGCATGGGCACCCGGATGGCCCGGATGCAGCGGGAGGCGGCGACGCTGAACGCGGCGATGGGCACCCGGATGACCGAGCGCTTCTCCGCCCCCGGCGCCACCCTCGTCAAGCTCTTCGGCCGCCCCGAGGAGGAGTCCGAGGAGTTCGCGGCGCGCGCCCGCCGGGTCGCGGACATCGGCGTACGGACGGCCACCGCCCAGTCGGTGTTCATCACCGCGCTGACCTTGGTGTCCTCCCTGGCCCTCGCCCTGGTCTACGGACTCGGCGGCTGGTTCGCGCTGCGCGGCAGCCTGGAACCCGGCGCCGTCGTCTCCCTCGCCCTGCTGCTGACCCGCATGTACGCGCCGCTCACCGCGCTCGCCGGCGCCCGCGTCGAGGTGATGAGCGCCCTGGTCAGCTTCGAGCGGGTCTTCGAGGTACTGGACCTCAAGCCGCTCATCGAGGAGAAACCGGACGCCCGCGAGGTGCCCGAGGGCCCGGTCGCCGTGGAGTTCGACGACGTCCGCTTCGGCTACCCGTCCGCCGACAAGGTCTCCCTCGCCTCCCTCGAAGAGGTCGCCTCCCTGGACACGCGAGGCGGCGCCGAGGTGCTGCACGGCATCTCCTTCCGCGCCGAACCCGGCCAGACCGTCGCCCTGGTCGGCTCCTCCGGCGCCGGCAAGTCGACCATCGCGCAACTGCTGCCGCGCCTGTACGACGTCGACGGGGGTGCGGTACGCGTCGGCGGCGTCGACGTCCGCGACCTGACCGCCGGCTCCCTGCGCGCCACCCTCGGCATGGTCACCCAGGACGGCCACCTCTTCCACGACACGGTCCGCGCCAACCTGCTGCTGGCCCGGCCCACGGCGACCGAGACCGAACTGTGGGACGCCCTGCGCCGCTCCCGCCTCGACGAGCTCGTACGGTCCCTGCCCGACGGCCTGGACACGGTGGTCGGCGAGCGCGGCTACCGCCTCTCCGGCGGCGAGCGCCAGCGGATGACCATCGCCCGGCTGCTGCTGGCCCGCCAGCACGTCGTCATCCTCGACGAGGCAACCGCCCACCTCGACAACACCTCCGAGGCCGCCGTCCAGGAGGCCCTGACGGAGGCCCTGGAGGGCCGCACCGCGGTGGTCATCGCCCACCGCCTGTCCACGGTCCGGGCCGCCGACGTGATCCTGGTGATCGAGGGCGGCCTGGTCGTGGAACGCGGCACCCACGAGGAACTCCTGGCGGCGGGCGGCCGGTACGCGGAGCTGTACCGGACGCAGTTCGAGGAGCGCGGCGACGCGGTGCCGCCGATCGCGGCCGAGGAGGCGGTCGCCTGAGGCCGCCCGCACCCTGACGGCGCAGTGCCCCGGACACCCCGTAAGGGACGGAAAACCCGCAGGTGGGCGCCTTCTGAGGGCGGTCGGTGGGCAGGGCGTGCGGCGTGCGACCGGTTGCGGGGCACCTGACGGGTTCTCACGGTGAGCGCAAGACAGCTGCTCTCAGCCAGCCCCGAAAGGAACCTGCATGTCCCCCCTCGTAACCCGTGGACTGCTGCTGCCGTCCGTCATCTGCGCCGCGCTGGTCTTCGGCCCCGTCGGCACCGCCGCCGCCACGGTCGGCGCGTACCGAGGAGCCGCGGACCCGGCCTCCTCGCGGTCGTCCGTCCCCGGGTCCGTCGCGGCCGAGGAGACCGAGGACATCGGTCGGTGGCTCGACGAGATGAAGCACGAGATGCGGGACGACGTGCACGTCCACGGCACCGACGCGCTCGCTCCGCTGCTCGGTGTGCTGACCGACCTCACGCAGCGGGGCACCGCTCCGCTCGGCGTCCAGGAGGCGGCCGACTACCGCAAGGCCGTCGAGAAGGCCTACGCCTCCGCGCTGCGCGGCGTCGAGCAGCGGGCCGGCGGCACCGACCGGGCCGCGGCACCCGCGGCCGACCCGATCGGGGACGCCGTGGCCCAGCTCCAGTCCACGGTCGCCGACCTGCTCAAGGCCCTCACCTCGCTCGACCTCGGCGGAGTGCTCAGCGCGGTGACCGGCCTGCTCTCACCCGTCCTCTCCATCGTCACGGGCCTCCTGGGCGGCGGCCTCCCGTCCCTGCCCTCGCTGCCCTCCCTGCCGGCGCTTCCGGCGCCGGGGAGCCCGGCGGCCTCGTAGCCGGCGTACGGGATGCGGGGGCGGGCCGCCAGGCGCGGTCCGCCCCCGCTCGCGTGCGCGCGGTGTGACGCGGTTCTCGGTGCGGGTCCCGGAGCCGTTCCGTACCCTGGGCTGCGCCTCGACTGAGAGCCCTTGACCCGCACGCGGGCAGGGAGCCGAATCCTGGGAGCACCGCATGCTGCGCACCATGTTCAAGTCCAAGATCCACCGTGCCACCGTCACCCAGGCCGACCTGCACTACGTGGGATCGGTGACCATCGACGCCGAACTGCTCGACGCCGCGGACCTGTTGCCCGGCGAGCTCGTGCACATCGTGGACATCACCAACGGCGCCCGCCTGGAGACGTACGTCATCGAGGGCGAACGCGGTTCGGGCGTCGTCGGGATCAACGGGGCCGCCGCCCATCTCGTCCACCCCGGCGACCTGGTGATCATCATCAGCTACGCTCAGGTGACCGACGCCGAGGCGCGGGCACTCGAACCCCGGGTGGTGCACGTGGACCGCGACAACCGTGTCGTGGCCCTCGGCGCCGACCCGTCCGAGCCGGTGCCGGGCTCGGACCAGGAGCGCAGCCCGCAGGCCGTACCGGCCTGATCCCGAACCCCGACCCTCGGACCAGGAGCGTGCCCATGAGCGACATCGAGATCCGCGACGACCGGGCGGCGGGCCGCCTGGAGGCCTTCGGCGACGGCACGGACGGCGAAGTCGTCGGTCACATCGAGTACTTCGTCCTCGAATCGCCCGCGCGCGCCCTGGTCCCCGTCCACACGATCGTCGAACCGGCCCACGAGGGAAAGGGCATCGCGGGTTCGCTGGCACGGGAGTTGTACGCCATCGCCGAGCGCGAGGGCGTCGTCGTCGCCCCGCTCTGCCCGTACGTCACCAAGTGGGCCGAGCGCCACCCCGACGTGGCCCCCGCGACCGACCCCGAGCTGCTGCGGGCGGCGAAGGAGTGGCTCGTGGCGCACCCCGGACGTTTCTGAGAGCGAGGACCGCCATGCTGCTCGCTCTCCTGCACACCTCACCCGCGCACGTCCCCGTCTTCGAAGCGCTGCGTGACGAGGACCATCCGGGCCTGGAACTGCGGCACTTCGTCGACGAGGAACTGCTGGCCCGGGCCCGGCGCGAAAGCCCGGAGGCGGTGGCGGACGAGGTACGGGCCGTGCTGGACAAGGCCGTTGGCGAGGGCGCGCGGGCGGTCGTGTGCACCTGCTCGACCATCGGCGCGGTGGCGGATGCGGCGGACGTGCCGATCCCGGTGCTGCGTTCGGACCGCCCGATGGCGGCCGCCGCGGTGGCGCTCGGGCCCCGGATCGCCGTGCTGGCCAGCGTGGAGAGCACGTTCGGCCCGACGACGTCCCTGATCGAGGAGGAGGCCCGGCGCGCCGGTCGCCCCGTCGAGGTGCGGACCCGCCTGGTCGAGGGCGCCTGGGACCGCTTCGCGGCCGGAGACGGCGAGGGGTGCGCACGCCTGGTGGCGGACGCGGCCGACGCGATCACCGGGGCCGACGCGATCGTCCTGGCCCAGGGCTCCCTGGCACCGGCAGAGCGACTGACGACGACCACGATCCCGGTCCTGTCGAGTCCGCGGCGGGGGCTCGCGGCGGGCGCGCGGGTGGTGTCCGGCGAGTAGACCGGCTGGTCCCTTGCCGTCATGCGGGCGGGTGAGTGGGGGAGGCGGGCGCCGGGTACGCGGGGGAGTAGTCCAGAGCCGATGTCGACCGACTGGCCGGAGGACGCCATGACCGACCCGTACCCCACCCCCACGCCACCCGGACCCACGCCCGGACCGGATCCCCGGCCCCCGGACCCGTACCCGTCACCGGTCCCCACGCCCCCACCGGCCCCGGGACCGGAACCCACCCCTCCGGCACCGGGACCGGACCCCTCGCCGACACCTGGGCCGCCCCCGAACCCCTCGCCGACCCCCGGCCAACCCCCGGACCCGTCGCCCTCACCGGTCCCGCCCGGCCCGGAACCCGTACCGAACCCGGAACCGGGACCGCCGTTGACCTGAGCACCGCTCGAACGGCGGCCGTCCCGAGCCCGGGGGCGATCCGGCCCCCGGGCCCCGGCGCCGCGGCACACCCGTCTGCCCGCCACCGGGAATGCCCTTTCCCCGCACGCCGGTTGGCCCGGATGTCACGGCGCAGCGCTCAGCCTTCAGCACCGCATCGACCCCACCGTGCGACTGGCCAGCGAGGCCCACGAGGCCGGGCTGCGGCCGCCCGGCCCGTGCCCACCGTCGCGGCAACGGAAGAGGCGGCGGCCGGCCACCCTGGCCGCCCGCCGCCTCGTACCGTGAACCGCTACGCGTCGACCTCCGACCGGTCCCCGCCCCACAGTGTGTGGAACGAGCCCTCGCGGTCCGTGCGCCGGTAGGTGTGCGCACCGAAGAAGTCCCGCTGCCCCTGCGTCAGCGCGGCGGGCAGGCGCTCCGCGCGCAGCGCGTCGTAGTAGGCGAGGGCCGCGGCGAAGCCCGGCGTCGGGACGCCCTGGCGGGTCGCCGCGATCAGGACCTCGCGCCAGTCGTCCTGGGCGGCCGCGATCTCCTGCGCGAACGTCTCGTCCGACAGCAGGCTCGGCAGGTCCGCGCGGGCGTCGTAGGCGGCCCGGATCCGGTCCAGGAAGGCCGCGCGGATGATGCAGCCGCCGCGCCAGATCGCGGAGACCGCGCCCAGGTCGATGTCCCAGTCGTACTCCTCGCTGCCCGCCTGGATCTCGTGGAAGCCCTGCGTGTAGGAGACGATCTTCGAGGCGTACAGCGCCTGCTCGACGCGGTCCGCGAAGGCCCCGGCCTCCGCCTCGGACAGGGGAGTCGCCTTCGGGCCGGCCAGCCCGCGGGACGCCTCGCGCAGGTCCGCGTGGCCGGAGAGGGACCGGGCGAAGACGGCCTCCGCGATGCCCGACACCGGGACGCCCAGGTCCAGGGCGATCTGGACGGTCCAGCGGCCGGTGCCCTTCTGCTCGGCCTGGTCCACCACCACGTCCACGAACGGCTTGCCCGTCGCCGCGTCCACGTGGGACAGCACCTCGGCCGTGATCTCGATCAGGTACGAGTCGAGGCGGCCGGTGTTCCAGGTGCGGAAGATCTCGGCGATCTGCGCGGGGGAGTACCCGGCGACATCGCGCAGCAGCTGGTACGCCTCGCCGATCAGCTGCATGTCGGCGTACTCGATGCCGTTGTGGACCATCTTCACGAAGTGCCCGGCGCCGTCGGGACCGACGTGCGTCACACAGGGCGCGCCGTCCTTCGCCTTCGCGGAGATCTTCTCCAGCATCGGGCCGAGCGAGTCGTACGACTCCTTCGGGCCGCCCGGCATGATGCTCGGCCCGTTCAGCGCGCCCTCCTCGCCGCCGGAGACGCCCATGCCGACGAAGTGGATGCCCTGCTCGCGCAGTGCCTTCTCCCGGCGGCGGGTGTCCGCGAAGTGCGCGTTGCCGCCGTCGATGATCATGTCGCCGGGCTCCAGGAGCGGGGCGAACTCGTCGATCACCGCGTCCGTCGGACCGCCCGCCTTGACCATGATGACCAGGCGCCGCGGCCGCTCCAGCGCGGCCACGAACTCCTTCGCGGTCTCCGCCGCGATGAAGTCGCCCTCGTCCCCGAACTCCTCCACCAGGGCGTGCGTACGCGCCGCCGTCCGGTTGTGCAGTGCGACCGTGTAGCCGTTGCGCGCGAAGTTCCGGGCGAGATTGCGGCCCATGACCGCGAGTCCGGTGACGCCGATCTGGGCTGAGTTGCTCATTCGGTTGGCTCCTAAAGGATCCGGTATCGGTGGTGCCGGTCGTGCCCGTCAGTATCGCCCCACCGACCATCCTGACTTGCCGGTACGCCGGGCGCACATCCGAGCCGCCCGGCCTGCCGAAGGCAGATACGCACGACAGGCCCCACCTGCCTCAGCGTTTCCGCAACTGCGGTTCATTCCTGGCCCCTTGCGGGACAGGGCGGCCGATTGCCGTCTTGTCATGGCCTGTTCGCGGCGCTTACTTTTGGCCCTCCTGACGCTTGTCGAGGGGGATCTCCATGGCCGTACGCGGCCGGCACCGCCGGTACCAGCCGAACAGGATCAACCGGGCCTCACTGACCGTCACCGCCGGAAGCGCCGGCATGGCGATCCCGCTGATCGGCGCCGGCACCGCCCACGCGGCCGACGTGTCGACCTGGAACAAGGTCGCCGCGTGCGAGTCCAGCGACAACTGGAGCATCAACACCGGCAACGGCTTCTACGGCGGGCTCCAGTTCACCCAGTCCACCTGGGAGGCGTACGGCGGCGCGAAGTACGCGAGCCGGGCCGATCTGGCCACCAAGGACCAGCAGATAGCCGTGGCGGAGAAGGTCCTCGCGGGCCAGGGCCCGCGCGCCTGGCCGGTCTGCTCGGTGAAGGCCGGACTGACGCGGGGCGGGGACACACCGGACGTCCACCCGGCGGGCGGCACCACGAAGAAGACCTCCGTGCGGGACGTACAGCCGCAGACCACGCCCCAGTCGCGGGCGGGCACGGCCGAGATGTACACCGTCGTGCGCGGCGACAGCCTCTCCGAGATCGCCGAGACCGAGGACGTACGGGGCGGCTGGCAGCGCCTGTACGCCGCGAACCGGAAGACGATCGGCTCGGACCCGGACCTGATCCTCCCCGGACAGCGGCTGAACCTGAACGGGAAGGCCCCCGCGACGCACCCCGCGTCGACGAAGTCCACCACCAAGTCGACCAAGTCCTCCGCCAAGTCCTCCACGAAGAAGGAGGACAAGACCGAGAAGGCGTCCTCGGTCACCGAGGAGAAGGCCAGGACCAGCAGCCACTCCCTGGTCGCCCCGGTGCCCGGGCCGATCGGCACGGCGTACCACGTGGCGGGCTCCTCCTGGTCGAAGGGCTACCACACCGGCGTCGACTTCCCCGTCCCCACCGGCACCTCCGTCAAGGCGGTCGGGGCGGGCACGGTCGTCAGCGCCGGCTGGGGCGGGTCCTACGGCTACCAGGTGGTGATCCGGCATGCCGACGGCCGCTACACGCAGTACGCCCATCTCTCGGCGATCTCCGTGCGGGCCGGGCAGAGCGTCGGCGGCGGCCAGCGGATCGGGCGCTCGGGGGCCACGGGCAACGCGACGGGCCCGCATCTGCACTTCGAGGTGCGGACGGGGCCCGGCTTCGGTACGGACATCGACCCTCTGGCCTATCTGAGGGCCGGCGGCGTCAGGATTTGACGCGCACCCGGTGCCGGTCCAGGTCCGGCGCCGCGACGTACGAGCCGCCGTAGAAGGGGCCGTAGAAGCGGTACCGGGCCGGGTCGGCGGGCTGCTCGGCGTCCTCCGCGTCGTATGCCACCGCCAGGACCGTGGGCCCCGCCTGGGCGGGGACGACGACCTTCTCGTGCAGCGCGGCCACCGGCTGCTCGGGCAGCGCGGCGAGGAGGTCCTCGACGGGCGCGGGCTCCGTGGGCGCCTGCTCGGCCGGGGCGGACTCGGCGGTGGTGCGGGCGATGCGCTCCGTCGTCAGCAGGATCAGGCCGCCCGCCGCGACCACGCCGCAGCTCAGCGCGAGCATCGTGCCCGTGGTGCCGTAGCGGAAGGTCTCGCCGAACATCGTGATGCCGACCGCGGCCGCCACCACCGGGTTGACCACCGTCAGTGTGGCCAGCGGGGCCGCGAGGCCCGCGCCGCGGTAGGAGGCCTGCGACAGCAGCATGCCGGCCGTCGCGAAGACGCCGATGACGGCCAGCGACGGCAGGTCGGAGAGGGTGACGCCGCCGGTCCAGTCGACCGCGACCGTCTTGGTGAAGACCGAGGACATGCCGAACGCTATGCCGGACGCGGTCGCCAGCAGCATGCTGCGCACCGCCGGATGCCGGTGGGCGGCCCGGCCCGCGATCATCAGCGCCACGACCACACCGCCGGTGACCACCGCCACGGCCACCCGCTGCGCCGTGTCCAGCGACTGCCCGTCGGAGGTGCCGACCAGGGCCAGCAGACCGGCCAGGCCCACCGTCGCCATGATCGCGCCCCGCCAGGCGGTCGCGCCGGCCTTGCGGCCCACGAACAGCGCCGCCATCGGCAGCGCGAACACGATCGTCAGGGCGCCCAGCGGCTGCACCAGGCTGAGCGGGCCGTAGGCCAGCGCCACCACGTGCAGCAGACCGCCGAGGCCGTTCAGCGCGACCGCGGCCCACCACGTGGGGCGGCGCAGCGGCGCGTAGTGCTCGTCGGGGGAGGAGACCGCCACGTGCTCCTGCACGATCGCCCCGCCGGCGTAGGCGACGGCGGAGACGAGCGACAGCAGGACGGACAACGCGAGGGCACTCATGAGCTGCTCCTCTGCGTGTGGCGGGGGTGAGCCCCGCGCGACGAACGGTCGGCCTTCATAACCAACACGATGCCTTGTCGATCTGTTCCCGTCGTCGTCCCTGAGCACCCAATGTGTCCTACTGCCGATGGAGTACGAATCGGGCACCCTCATACCCAGGGTGGGGGACCCGCGAGGGACGCCCCCTGGAGGCGGCCCCCTAGGGGCCTTGGTACTACTGCTTCTCGTGGACCTCGACCAGGAACTCGCCGCCCTCGCCCCGCTCGGCGGCTTCTTCGTACTACGCACGGGCGGAGCGCCGAGTTCCGCTCTCCCCACGCTGGCACAGGCATACGAAAACCGACCCACAGAGGTTTACGGAAATTCCATAACTTTCCGTACCGAAAAGGTCACGGCGGCCCTGCGTGCCCCCGAGTTGCGGATCGGTGCCTCGGTCTTCCAGCAGGGACTCGCGGCCCGCCTCTGGTCGGTCGCCCTGGGCTGCGCCGCCGCCTACGGACAGGTCCCCGACCTCGACCCGCAGCTGCTGCACTGGAACCCCGACGCGAGCGCCCCCGACGACCTGTGGCTGTCCGAGGTCCGCCCGCTGCCCGCGGATCCGGCGACGATCGCGGACATCGTCCTGCACCGCCACCTCGAACCGCTGGCCGCCGCCCTGCGCGCCCACTACCGCGTCGCCCCCGGCCTGCTGCGGGGCAACGCGGCCTCCGCCCTGGTCGCCACCGCCCGCCAGCTGGGCGCCCCGCCGGCCGTCCGCGCCCTCACCGACGGACTCCTCGCCCACCCCCTCCTCGCAGGTACCGGCACCCTCACCGGCACGGCTTTCCGCCGCCGCAGTTGCTGCCTCTACTACCGGGTACCCGGCGGGGGAGTGTGCGGTGACTGTTGCTTCACACGACCGCCGCGCTCTTCCCCGCGCGCCGCATCTGGGTGACCATGTGGGGGACCAGCCGCTGAGAACAGGGGGTTCCGGGTGCGAGTGGGCCTGTTGACCCGGGAGTACCCGCCGGACGTGTACGGCGGCGCGGGTGTCCATGTCGAGTTCCTCGCCCGGGAGTTGGGCTCCCTGGTCGACCTGGAGGTGCACTGCTGGGGCGAGGGCCGCGGAGTGGGCGTCGTACGCCACCGGCCCTGGGCCGCCCTCGACGCCACCAACGACGCGCTGCGCACCTTCTCCGTGGACCTCGCCATGGCGGCCGGCCTCGAAGGCCGCGAGCTGATCCACTCGCACACCTGGTACGCCAACCTCGCCGGCCATCTCGGGAAGATGCTGTACGGCGTCCCGCACGTGATGACCGCCCACTCGCTGGAGCCGCTGCGCCCCTGGAAGGCCGAGCAACTCGGCGGCGGATACGCCCTGTCCAGCTGGGCCGAGCGCACCGCGATCGAGAGCGCCGACGCCGTGGTCGCCGTCTCCGGGGCCATGCGCGAGGACATCCTCACCTGCTACCCGACGCTGGACGCCGACAAGGTCCACGTCGTGCACAACGGCATCGACACCGCCCTCTACCGCCCCGACCACGGCACGGACGTACTGCACCGCATCGGCCTGGACACCGGCCGCCCGTACATCCTGTTCGTGGGCCGCATCACCCGGCAGAAGGGCGTGCCCCACCTGCTGCGCGCCGTGCGGGACATCGACCCGGCCGCGCAGGTCGTGCTGTGCGCGGGGGCGCCCGACACGCCGGAGATCGACCGGGAGTTCCGCGAGCTCTACCAGGAGCTCAGCCGCGTCCGCGAGGGCGTGCACTGGATCCCGCAGATGCTGCCCCGCCCCGAGGTGATCCAGCTGCTCACCCACGCGACCGCCTTCGTCTGCCCCTCGGTGTACGAACCCCTCGGTATCGTCAACCTGGAGGCGATGGCCTGCGGGACACCCGTCGTCGCGTCCCGGGTCGGTGGCATCCCCGAGGTCGTCGACGACGGCAAGACGGGACTGCTCGTCGACGTGGACGAGGACTTCGAGGCGGGTCTCGCACGGGCGCTGGACGCGGTGACCGGCGATCCGGAGACCGCGCGGCGGATGGGAGAAGCGGGGCGCGAGCGCGCGGTGGGGGAATTCGGCTGGGATGCCGTCGCCCGCCGTACGGTCCGGCTTTACGAGGAGATCCTCAAAAAGGAATAGAACGGCAGGGGAGTTCCTCGAACAGGCTTACACCGCCCTGGGCAGGGGCAAGCATGGATCAACCACGGTGAGGGGAGCGGCCATGCGTCGTGGCGGACCTTCGGTGCTCGGGATCGTACTGGCGGGCGGAGAAGGCAAACGCCTGATGCCCCTGACCGCGGACCGGGCGAAACCAGCGGTCACCTTCGGCGGTACGTACCGCCTCGTCGACTTCGTCCTGTCCAACCTCGTCAACGGCGACATCCTGCGCATCTGCGTGCTCACGCAGTACAAGTCGCACTCGCTGGACCGGCACATCACCACCACCTGGCGGATGTCCAGCCTGCTCGGCAACTACGTCACCCCGGTCCCGGCCCAGCAGCGGCTCGGCAAGCGCTGGTACCTGGGCAGCGCCGACGCGATCCTGCAGTCGCTGAACCTGGTGCACGACGAGAGTCCCGAGTACGTCGTCGTCTTCGGCGCCGACCACGTGTACCGCATGGACCCGCGCCAGATGCTCGCCCAGCACATCGAGAGCGGCGCGGGCGTGACGGTGGCCGGCATCCGGGTGCCGCGCTCGGAGTCCTCCCAGTTCGGCGTGATCACGCCGGGCTCGGACGGCCTGACGGTCGAACGCTTCCTGGAGAAGCCGGCCGACCCGCCCGGTCTCGCCGACGACCCGGAGTGCGTGTTCGCCTCCATGGGCAACTACATCTTCACCACCAAGGCCCTGATCGAGGCCCTGCAGCGGGACGCCGAGGACGAGCACTCCGTGCACGACATGGGCGGCTCGATCCTGCCCCAGCTCACCGACCGCGGCGAGGCCCAGCTCTACGACTTCAGCGCCAACCACGTGCCCGGCGAGACCAACCGCGACCGCGGCTACTGGCGGGACGTCGGCACCCTGGACGCCTACTACGACGCCCACATGGACCTGATCGCCGAGCGCCCCGCCTTCAACCTCTTCAACCGGCAGTGGCCCATCTACACCCACTCCAACCAGCTCTCGCCGGCCCGTTTCAACGCGGGCGGCATGGCCAGCGAGTCGATCATCAGCGCCGGCTGTCTGATCCGCGGCCAGGTCACCCGCTCGATCCTGTCCCCGGGCGTCCTGATCGACCCGGGCGCCGTGGTCCAGGGCTCGATCCTGCACGACAACGTCAAGATCGGCCGGGGTGCGGTGGTGCGGGGCGCGGTGCTGGACAAGAACGTCGAGGTGCCCCCGGGCGCCACGATCGGCGTCAACCCGGAACGGGACGCCGAGCTGTACACCGTCTCCAAGGGTGGCGTGATCGCGCTGGGCAAGGGACAGATCGTGTCCTAGCGGCTGACTCTGGCGGCTGACTCCTTGTGGCCGATCGACGGCCCCGGTGTGCTTCGGCCACCGGGGCTTTGTCATGTCCCTGGACGTGAAGCGGAATCCGTGTTGTCATGCCAACTGCTGTCCATGACAACGTTGTTATGGGAGGTTCCGTGCATTTGCGACGCCTCAGAGAACGACTCTCGTTACTGCTCGCCGTGGCGCTCGGCCTCGCCGGGCTCACCGCCGTCTCCACCGCGCACGCCGCCGCGGACCCCGTCGAGATCCACGGCCTGAAGGGCGAGTACTACACCCAGTCCGCCCCCGGCGCCTTCGACTTCGACCGGCTCAGGGCCATCGGCTTCGACCCGAACCTCGACTTCGACAACCTGGAGCCGCGCCTCGCCTTCACCACCGGGCAGTCCGACGACGTCAGCGTCCGCTGGACCGGGAAGATCGTGCCGGAGAAGACCGGACCGCACACCTTCTCGATCATCGGCGACAACGGCTTCCGCCTGTGGGTCGGCGGACGGCTCGTCATCGACCACTGGGTCGACGACTGGGACCGCGAACAGACCGCCGAACCCGTCGACCTGACCGCCGGGCAGGCCTACGACATCAAGGTCGAGTACTTCGAGCACTACGGCGGCTCCAACCTCCACCTGCGCTGGACCGAGCCGGGCGGCACCAAGGTGCCGGTCCCGCAGTCCGCGTTCCGCCTGCCCGACGGATGGGACTACGACGGGGCGATCGCGACGACCGTCCTCGGCACCGGCCGCACCCTCAGGCTCGACTTCGCCCGGCCCCTCGCCGCGCCCCCGGCCGGCCTCACCGACCACCTCGTGGCGGTGATCGGCGGCGCCAAGTGGCCGTTGAAGAGCGCCGAGCCGGACCCCTCCGACGCCCGCGCCCTCCTTGTCTCCCTCGGCGAACCCGTCGTCGGCAACAAGACCGGCACCGCCCGCGGCACCGCCGACGTCCGCTACGACGGGAACGGCGGCCTCACCGACGCGGAAGGCAACGTTGTCAAGGCGTTCTGGAGCAGCGGCCCCAACCGCTCCACGTACGAGCTGCGCACCAAGTGGGCCGACCAGGTGGGCCCCGACAACGCCCTCCCGGAGTACCCGCGCCCCCAGCTCACCCGCGCCGACTGGCGCAACCTGAACGGCCGTTGGCAGTTCGCGGCGGCCACGGCGGGCGAACAGCCCCCGGTCGGCAAGGACCTCGCCGAGCGCATTCTCGTCCCGTACCCGGTCGAGTCCCAGCTCTCCGGCCTGGAGCGGCACGAGGACCGCATGTGGTACCGCCGCACCTTCACCGTCCCGGCCGACTGGAAGATCGGCTCCGGCAAGCGGCTGCGGCTCAACTTCGGCGCCGTCGACTGGCGTGCCGTGGTGTACGTCAACGGCACCGAGGTCGCCGAACACCAGGGCGGCTACGACAAGTTCGGCGCCGACATCACCGACGCGCTGAAGCCGGGGCGCACCCAGGAGCTGATCGTCGGGGTGTACGACCCGACCGACGCGGCTGACGGCGAGAACCCGCCCCTCGGCAAGCAGCGCCTCGACCCCAGCGGCATCTGGTACACGCCGACCTCGGGCATCTGGCAGACGGTGTGGATGGAGCCGGTCGCCCCCGACCACGTCGACTCGCTGAAACTCACCCCCGACGTCACCAAGGGCCAACTCGCCGTCGAGGCAAGGGGAGTCCGGGACGGCGTACCGATCACGGCGACGGCGTACGACGGAAAGCGCAAGGTCGCCACGGCCCGCGGCCGCACCGGCGGACCGCTCACCCTGACCATCCACGACCCGCACCTGTGGTCGCCCGACGACCCCTTCCTCTACGACCTGAAGGTCACCGTCGGCGCCGACCGCGTCGGCAGCTACTTCGGTATGCGCTCGATCGCCGTCGAGAAGGTGAACGGCGTCCCGCGCACGGTCCTCAACGGCACACCCGTCTTCATGATGGCCACCCTCGACCAGGGCTTCTGGCCCGACGGCCTCTACACGGCCCCGACCGACGAGGCCCTCGCCCACGACCTGAAGGTGCACAAGCAGCTCGGCTTCAACGCCGTGCGCAAGCACATCAAGGTCGAGCCTGACCGCTGGTTCTACTGGGCCGACCGGCTCGGCCTCATGGTGTGGCAGGACATGCCCGCGATGACCGCCGGCGTCGACCCGGGCACCGCGGCCCGCGCCGAGTACGAGCGCGAGATGAAGCAGATGATCGACGAGCACATCAGCAGCCCGTCGGTGGTCATGTGGGTGACCTTCAACGAGGGCTGGGGCCAGTACGACATGGCCCGCATCGCCGACCAGGCGAAGGCCTGGGACCCGACCCGCCTGGTCAACTCCATGTCCGGGCTCAACCTCGGGGCCGACGGCGGCACCGGCGACATCATGGACGAGCACGGCTATCCCAGCCCCGCCCTCCCACCGCACCCCGACGGTCAACGCGCCCTGGTCAGCGGCGAGTACGGCGGCCTCGGCCTCGCGGTACCGGGACACGCCTGGTCCGTGCAGCAGTCGTACGTCGACGTCGACCCGGCGACCTACACCGACGACTACCTGACCAAGCTCGCCGAGGTGCACCCCCTGGCCTGCAAGGGGAGCAACGGCGCCGTCTACACCCAGATCTCGGACGTCGAGGGTGAGCTGAACGGCCTGACGACGTACGACCGGCGGGTGCTCAAGCCGGACGTCCAGCGTGTGCGCGCCGCCCAGCAGGCCCTGATCCGCGACGCTTCCCAGGCGGCTCCCGCAGGCTGCCCGACCCCCTGAACCCCGGAGGACTCCCGACATGAGACGGACCCGGCGCCTGCGCCTGTGCGTGGCCGGGGCGGTGGCAGCGTCCGCGCTGTTCGCCGCACCCGCTGCCGCGCAGGCCACCCAGCCGAAGGACGCTCAACTCACCGATCTGGTCAACCCGTTCATCGGCACCGAGAACGAGGGCAACACCTACCCCGGCGCCGCCGTGCCCTTCGGCATGGTGCAGTTCTCGCCGGACACCGGCCACAACACCGGCTACGACTACTCCCAGAACCACATCCGCGGCTTCTCCCTGGTCCACCTGTCCGGCGTCGGCTGCGGCCTCGGCGGCGACCTGCCCGTGCTGCCGACCACCGGCGACGTCACGCAGACGGACTACGCCCGGTACGCCGCCGAGTTCAGCCATGACGACGAGACCGCGAGCCCCGGCTACTACCGGGTCGGCCTGAAGACCGGCATCGAGGCCGAGCTGACGGCGACCGAGCGCACCGGCGTGCAGCGCTACACCTTCCCGGCCACCGACAAGGCCAACGTCCTGCTGAACGCGGCCCAGTCGCTGCACACCGGGGTCGCCGGCAAGGTCGAGGTCCTCGACAACCGCACCGTGCGCACCGCCATCACGGGCCGCGGCTTCTGCCAGGACACCAAGCCGTACACCGTCTACACCGTCACCCGCTTCGACCGCCCCTTCACCGCCTACGGCACCTGGGACGGCTCGACGGTGACCGCGGGCTCGAAGACCGGAGCCGGCGGCGCCTACGTCCGCTTCGACACGACGAAGGACCGTACCGTCGAGGCGACCACCGCCCTCTCGTACGTCGACGCGCACGGCGCGGCCGTCAACCTCCGTGCGGAGGGCGGCCGTTCCTTCGACGCCGTGCGCGACCGGGCCCGGCAGGCCTGGGAGGACCGGCTCGACGACGTGCGCGTGCAAGGCGGCGACGACAGCCTGCGCCGGACCTTCTACTCGTCCCTGTACCGGTCCTTCCTCGCGCCCAACATCGGCAGCGACGCCGACGGCCGCTACACCGGCTGGGACCAGCGGATCCACCGCACCGACGGCTTCACGTACTACCAGAACTGGTCCCTGTGGGACACCTACCGCACCCAGTCCCAGCTGCTGTCCCTGCTCGCGCCCCGCGAGGCCCGGGACATGGCGATCTCGGTGATCAGGATCTCCGAGGAGAGCGGCTGGCTGCCCAAGTGGGGCTACGGCACGGTCGAGACGAACATCATGACCGGCGACCCGGTGACCCCCTTCCTCACCAACGCCTACCAGCAGGGACTGCTCAAGGGCTACGAGGAACGGGCCTACCGGGCGCTGAAGCGGAACGCCGACGGCGTGCCGCCGGCCGACTCCCCGGCGGTGGGGCGCGAGGCGAACAAGGAGTACATCGCCGACGGGTTCGCGCCGTACGTCAAGGGCCGCCCGCATGTGAAGCCCGGCGACTCGGACTACGACCACGGGGCCTCGGCCACCCTGGAGTACGCCCTGTCCGACGCGATGCTCGCGCAGATGGCCCGCGACCTCGGGCACGACGCGGACGCCGCGCGCTATGCCGCCCGCTCGCAGAGCTACCGGAACATCTTCGACCCCTCCACCGGCTTCTTCCGCGCCCGCGACGCCTCCGGCGCCTTCACCGGACCGGCCGACCCGGCGCAGAGCGAGGGCTTCCACGAGGGCACGTCCTGGCAGTACCAGTGGCTGGTCCCGCAGGACCTGCCCGGCATGGTCGGCCTGATCGGCGGCGAGCAGGCCGCCAACGCCCGGCTCGACTCCTTCTTCGCCTACGACCAGCTGTTGGCCGACCCGGCGAAGACCGCGCGCGAGGTGTGGGTCAACGGGCCGTACGACTACTACAACGCCGACAAGTACAACCCGCAGAACGAGCCCGATCTGATCGCCCCGTACACCTACCTGTCCACCGGTCAGCCCTGGAAAACCACCGACGTCGTGCACGCGGCGCTGACCCTCTTCACCGACGCCCCGACCGGCATGACCGGCAACGACGACCTCGGCACCATGTCCGCCTGGAACGTGCTGTCGTCCATCGGGATCTTCCCGGTGCAGCCCGGCTACGACACCTGGGGCCTGTCCACGCCGGTGTTCGAGCGGGTCGACCTGACCCTGGACCGGCGGTACTACCCGCGCGGCGCCCTCACCGTCACCGCACCCGGCACCTCCGCCACCGACCGGTACATCCAGTCGGCCCGCACGGACGGGGCGGCGTACGACCGGACCTACCTGACGACCGGCGATCTGCGCACCCTGCGCTCGCTCGCGTTCACGGTCGGCCCGCACCCGTCGGAGTGGGGTACGTCACCGGGGGCCGCGCCGCCCGCACTGAAGTGATCACCCTGGCCCCATGAGTCGCACAGAGTCCCGCCCCTTCCGAAAGGGGCGGGACTTAATCTGCTGTTAACTGTGTGTAGCTTGATCGTACTTGACCGTAATCGCGCGAGGGCGCTTGACTGCTTGTCCACCCGTCGTCGACGCGAGGCAAGCCATTGACTTCTGACCTGCTCGCTCCTCTCGACCTGGCGTTCTGGAACATCGAGTCCGCCGAGCACCCCATGCACCTCGGCGCCCTCGGCGTCTTCTCGGCCCACTCGCCCACCGCGGGCGCCCACGCGGCCGACCTGCTGGCCTCCCGCGCCGCCGGGGTCCCGGGACTGCGGATGCGGATCCGGGACGTATGGCAGCCGTTCTCCTTCCGGCCGCTGGCGTTCGGCGGCGCCGCCCGGGAGCCCGACCCCGACTTCGACCCGCTGCACCACGTCCGGCTGCACGCCCCGACCGCCGACTTCCACGCGGACGCGGGGCGGCTGATGGAGCGCCCCCTGGAGCGCGGCCGGCCGCCGTGGGAGGCGCATGTGCTGCCGGGGGAGGACGGGGTCTCCTTCGCGGTGCTGTTCAAGTTCCACCACGCCCTGGCCGACGGGCTGCGCGCGCTGACGCTCGCCGCCGCGGTCATGGACCCGATGGACATGCCGGAGCGCAAGCCGCGGCCCGCGGAGCCGAAGCGCGGACTGCTGCCCGACGTGCGCAGGCTGCCGGGGCTGGTCCGGGGCGCGGTGTCCGACGTGGGCCGCGCCCTCGACATCGGCGCCTCCCTGGCCGTGTCCAGCCTGGGCGTACGCTCCTCGGCCGCGCTCGCCGCCGAACCCACCGGCACCCGCCGCACCGCCGGCGTGGTCGTCGACCTCGACGACGTGCACCGCATCCGCAAGTCCGAGGGCGGCACCGTCAACGACGTCCTGATCGCGGTCGTCGCGGGCGCCCTGCGCCGCTGGCTGGACGAGCGCGGCGACGGCAGCGAGGGCGTCCGCCCGCGCGCCCTGATCCCCGTCTCCAAGCGCCGCCCGCGCACCGCCACACCCCAGGGCAACCGCCTCTCCGGCTACCTGATACGGCTCCCGGTCGACGACCCCGACCCGCTGGCCCGGCTCGACACGGTCCGCGAGGCCATGGACCGCAACAAGGACGCCGGGCCCAACCGGGGCGCCGGTGCCGTCGCCCTGCTCGCCGACCACGTGCCACCGCTCGCCCACCGGCTCGGCGGACCGCTGGCCGGCCAGGCCGCCCGGCTCTGGTTCGACATCCTGGTCACCAGCGTCCCGCTGCCCGGCATCGGCCTGAAGCTCGGCGGCAACCCGGTCACCGAGGTCTACCCGCTCGCCCCGCTGGCCCGCGGCCAGGCCCTGGCGGTCGCCGTCTCCACGTACCGCGGACACGTCCACTACGGCCTCGTCGCCGACGCCAAGGCCGTACCGGACCTGGACCGACTGGCCGCCGCGCTGACCGCGGAGGTGGAGACGCTGATCACGGCCTGCGGCTCCTGAGCGCCTTTTCGTCTCGCGTGTATTTGGAGGACCGGGCAGGCGCTCCGTAAAATTCGCGGTTCGACAGCGGGTGCGATCGGAGCGCCGCTCGGGTGATCAGGGAAACGGCAGCGCGATGACGGTGACAGAGGAAGGCCCGGCGACCACGGACGAGGTCGTGTACGGGCCCGGCATCGACCCGGAGCGGCTCGCCGTCTGTTTGAGCGTGCTCGAAGAGCTCGACAAGCTGGAGGTCGACCACCCGGACGCGATCGCCGTGCGCCGCGCCACCGCCGGCGTCTACCGCACGGTCAAGCAGCGCCGCCGCCAGGAGCGCCGGGCCGCCAAGACCGCCCACGACAAGGCGGTCACCGAGGCCACGGCCACCGGCTCCGCCCAGCGCATCGACGACGAGACCGAGGGCCTGCTGCCATCCTCGGCGACGGAGGAGGGGCGGATCGCCGGGATACTCCAGCGCCCGCGCTCCTGCTACACCTGCAAGACCCGGTACGTGGAAGTCGACTACTTCTACCACCAGCTCTGTCCCGACTGCGCCCGCCTCAACCGCGACAAGCGCGACGCCCGCGCCGACCTCACCGGCAAGCGCGCCCTGCTCACCGGCGGCCGCGCCAAGATCGGCATGTACATCGCGCTCAGGCTGCTGCGCGACGGCGCGCACACCACCATCACCACGCGCTTCCCCAAGGACGCCATCCGCCGGTTCAAGGCCATGGACGACTCCGCGGACTGGATCCACCGCCTGGAGGTCGTCGGCATCGACCTGCGCGACCCGGCCCAGGCCGTGGCCCTCGCCGAGCAGGTCGCCGCGGCGGGCCCCCTCGACATCCTGATCAACAACGCGACCCAGACCGTACGGCGCCTGCCGTCCGCGTACGCCGCCCTGGTCGACGGCGAGAGCGCCCCGCTGCCCGCCGGCGAGCTGCCCGCCCACCATGTCATCGGCGCCTTCAACTCCGGCGCAGTGGACGGCCTCGCCGCGCTGCCCGTGGGCACCAGCGGCCTCGACGCCCAGAAGGTCGCCGACCTCGCCCTGGTCGCGGGCAACGCCAGCGTCGCCCGGCACCTCGACGGCACCGCGATCGACGCCGGCGGGTTGGTCCCCGACGTCGTCGACACCAACACCTGGGTGCAGACCATCGACCAGATCTCCCCGGTGGAGCTGCTGGAGACCCAGCTGTGCAACTACACCTCGCCGTTCATCCTGATCAGCGCCCTGCGCCCGGTCATGGCGGACGCGGCGCGGAAGGCGGCCGCGGGGCGCGCCTACGTCGTGAACGTCTCCGCGATGGAGGGCGTCTTCGGCCGCGGTTACAAGGGCGCCGGGCACCCGAACACCAACGCCGCCAAAGCCGCCATGAACATGGTCACCCGGACCAGCGCCCAGGAGATGTTCCAGACCGACGGCATCCTCATGACCTCCGTCGACACCGGCTGGATCACCGACGAGCGCCCGCACTACGACAAGCTGCGCCTGGCCGAGGAGGGCTTCCACGCCCCGCTCGACCTGGTCGACGGGGCCGCCCGGGTTTACGATCCGATTGTGCGCGGCGAGCAGGGCGAGGACCTGTACGGCGTCTTCCTGAAGGACTACGCGCCCGGCAAGTGGTGATCCGCCGGCCGTGACGTGTGTGTCCCGGCGCCGGTCGGGAACCCGGACCCTGGTGAGAACCGCGCCAGGGAGTGTGACCATGAGCAGTCCGCACGGAATCGATCCGCGAGCGCAGAACGACCCGCGCAATCGCTACCCGACCGACGAAGAGTTCTACGGCAGCGACCGCCCCGACCACGCCGTACTGCCGGAGGACCGCCCGCGCGGCGGCGGCGACACGGGCCAGGTGAAGCACCGCGGCACGTGGGCCACGGTCGCGCTCGTCGCCGGCATCATCCTGCTGATCCTCCTCGGGATCGCACTGTTCCCGTGAGGGAGCCCCAGCCACCGTCATGAGCGAGGTGGTGCGTATGAACGAAGGCGGTCGTGGACGGCGTACTCCCGCGCGGAGTGCGCCGTCCTCACGCGTGTGCCCCCGTCCACCAGCAGATCCGCGCCAGTGATCCACTCCGCCGCGTCCGAGGCCAGCCACACCACCGCCCGCGCCACGTCCGCCGGCTCCCCGATCCGCCCGAGCGGCAGCCCCGCGGCGAGCTGCTCCTCGCCCGCCTCCCACACGAACCGCGCCATCTCGGTGCGCACGAGCCCGGGGGAGACGGAGTTGACGCGCACCTTCGGCGCGAGCTCGCCCGCGAGCTGCTGGGTCAGATGCAGCAGGGCCGCTTTGCTGGTGCCGTAGGCGCCCACATTCGGGCCCACATGCCCGGCCCCCTCGGTGCAGATGTTCACGACCGACCCGCCGTGCTCCCGCATCCAGCCGTGCCACGCCCCCTGGACCAGCCGCAGCGGCGCCTCGACGTTCACCGCGAACGCCTCCCGCCACGCCCCCGGATCGGCGTCCATGAGGGGCCCGTACGGCTGGTTGGTCGCCGCGTTGTTGACCACGACGTCGATCCGGCCGAACTCACGCAGAGCGGTGTCCGTGACGTCCCGCAGATGCCCCGGATCGGCGACGCTTCCGCTCACCCCGATCCCGCCCAGCTCCGCGGCCGTGCGCCGCACCTCGTCCGCGTCCCGCGCGGTCACGCACACCAGCGCCCCGGCCGCGGCCAGCCGCTCGGCCACCGCCCGCCCGATACCGCGCGTCGCCCCGGTGACGACGGCGGCCCTGCCTTCCAGCCCGTACGACGACGTCATCGCCGTACCGTCTCATGACGGACCGTCAGTCGACAGCCCCGAGACGGGAGTTCCGGGCGGCGACGAGTTCCAGGACCGTGCGCCAGTCCTCCAGGACCCCGGCGTCGAAGCCGGCGGCCAGGCTCTCCTCGTCCGCCAGCCTGAGACGCAGCAGGTCGTCCTCGGCGGCCGAGCCGTCCCGGCGTACGAGGCGGTAGACGCGCTCGCCGAGCAGCGGCCGTACGGCCTCGGCGGCGCACTCCGCCCGGCGGGACTCGTCGCCGGGGGAGATCACCTGCCCGATGTCGTGCACCAGGCCCGCCACCTGGAGCTCCTTGTCGGCGGGGCGACTTCGCCGCAGCAGCGCGGCGGTGCGCAGCGCATGCTGATGCCGGCAGGCGTACAGCAGATCCATCAGCTCTTCGACACTGCGCAGCTCCATGCGTCAGTCCTCCCGCCGGACAAGCCGTTGCCGTCCGCCAGCAGATCATGGCCGGCTTTCGATTCGGCCAACGGGACCTGAACTGCGTGGCCACTTCGGTGCGGTGCGTGATCGCCGTGGCGTCAGGGATGTTCGAGACGCAGGCCCGTCACCGCCGAGAAGCAGTGCATGTCGTCGGGGCGGAGTGCGACGCGCAGGGGTGCTCCCTGGGTGTGGGTGGGGCGGCCGGGGAGGCGGACCACGATGTCGCCGAGACCCTCGCCGGACCGCGCGCTCGCGTGGACGTACACGACGGCTCCGGTGTCCTCGACCGCCTCGACCACCAGATCGAGCGCGGGTGTCGTGCGGTCCTGCGGCGGCAGCACCTCGAACTGTTCCGGGCGGACACCGACCACGATACGCGCGGAGCGCTCGGCGGTAGCCGCCCGCAGGACGCCCCGGGGCAGCGGGACGTCCAGGGTGCCGAGGCGGACGCCCTCGGCGGACAGCGGCAGCCGGAACAGGTTCATCGCGGGCGAGCCGATGAAGCCGCCCACGAAGGTGTTGGCCGGGCGGGCGAAGACCTCCCGCGGTCGGCCCACCTGCTGCAGCACGCCGTCCTTGAGCACGGCGAGCCGGTCTCCCATGGACATCGCCTCGGTCTGGTCGTGGGTGACGTACACGGTGGTGATGCCGAGGTGGTGCTGCATCCGCACGATCTGCGCGCGGGTCTCCACCCGCAGCCGGGCGTCGAGGTTCGACAACGGCTCGTCCATCAGATAGGCCCGGGGATCCCGCACCAGCGCCCGCCCGGTCGCCACCCGCTGCTGCTCGCCACCCGACAGCGACCTGGGCCTGCGCCCCAGATAGTCCTCCATGTCCAGCACGGAGGCGGCGAACTGCACGCGCTGCCGGGCCCGTTTCCGGGGCATGCGGGCGATCCTCAGCGCGAAGCCGATGTTGTCGGCAGCCGACAAATGCGGGTACAGCGCGTAGTTCTGGAACACCATCGCCACGTCCCGCTCCCGCGGCGGAAGATGGGTGACGTCCCGGACGCCGATGTGGATCGACCCCGAGTCGACGTCCTCGAGTCCGGCGAGCAGACGAAGGCAGGTGGACTTTCCGCAGCCGGAAGGTCCGAGCAGCACCATGAACTCGCCGTCCTCGATGTCGAGGTCGAGCGAGTCGACGGCCGGCCGGCCGCCCGACGCGAAGCGCCGGGTGACCTTCTCGAAGGTGACGGACGCCATGACAGCCCCCTCCCGGACGGGTCCTCGAACCCAGAGTGGAACGGCTGTTGCCGTTCGGCACGCCTCTAGCCCGAACGAGTGACAGGAGACAGGGATGAAACGGGGCGACTTAAGACAGTAACCCCGAGTTTTCAGCCCCATAGAGCGGGGGACCGCTCATTTGGTTAATCTGGAGCGGACGGACAGCACCACCGGGTCCCACCCACACCCACGTCCGTCCCGGGGCAGGCCGGTCGACAACCGTCTGCTCTGCAGGAGTTACCGGCGCCACCGCGTCCGAACTGCTTTCGACTGATACCCGAGGGAGCGTCAGGCGCCGGACCGCAGAGTGGCCGGCACGCCCCGAGGGTGACCCGACACATAAGGAGTGCGCGGTGACACCGGAGAAGACGAATCGCGAACAGCGCCCCAAGGAACGCACGGAGCGCGCCGGCCGACGGTCGGACGAACTCGGCAGCCTGGAAGTGTGGGCCCACGCGGCCCCGATCCGCCTGGCGGGTTACGAGGACGACCTCGCCGAGCCCCACATCCTGCCCAGCGTCGACTGACACCGGCCCCGCGGGATATTCGCGATCGCCGACCGCATGGGCGTGCCAGACTCACGCCCATGCAGATCAGAGAAGCCGCGGCCGAGGACTGGCCGCGGATCTGGCCTTTCTGGCACCGCATCGTCGCCGCCGGTGAGACCTACGCCTGGGACCGGGACACCTCCGAGGAGGCGGCCCGGTCCCTGTGGATGGGCCCGGCCAAGCGCGTGTACGTCGTCGAGGACGAGACCGGCACGCTCGTCGCCTCCGCCTTCGTCACCCCCAACTACGGCGGACCCGCCGCCCGCGTCGCCAACGCGGGCTTCATGGTCGATCCGGACCACGCCGGGCGCGGCATCGGCCGGGCCCTCGCCGAACACGTCCTGTCCGCCGCCCGGGCCGACGGCTACCGCGGAATGGTGTTCAACGCGGTCGTGGAGACCAACCCGGCGCTGAAGCTGTGGCTGTCCCTGGGGTTCACGATCCTGGGCACCGTCCCCGACGCCTTCGAGCACCCGCGGCACGGGCTGGTGGGGCTGCACGTGATGTACCGCTCGCTGGACTGAGTACGCCTACTCATGCCGGCCCGCGCCCGGCGCGGGACGCTGGAGCGTGTCGACGTACCGACGGGGGACGGGGGCGGGGGCATGGGCAGGTTTCTGGCCGCGGTGGCGGCAGTCGGTGCGGCGGCCGCGGCGCTGGTCCTCGCGTACGCGGCAGGGGCGCCGACCGCGGTGGTGTTCGCCGTCGCCGCGGGTGTGCTGAGCCTGCTGTGGCTGCTGTTCCTGCTCACGCTGCCGTGGAACCTGTACTTCCGGGCGCATGCCGTGCTCGCCGAGATCGCGGTGAGCCGGGAGAAGGGCATCGAGGTGCCGGCGGCCCGGGACGCCGAGGCCGCGCGCATCGCCCGCACGATGCTCCGGGTGGCGGTCGCGGGCCATGTCCTGACGGCGGCGCTCGTGGTCGCGGTCACCTGGGCGACGGGCGGGTTCACGGGATACTGGTTCGCCGCCTTCTTCCTGCTGAGCACCTTCTTCCGGCCGGCCGGCGCCTACTTCAGCCAGCTCCGGGGCCGCCTTGGCACCCTCCTCAAGGACGTCACCCACCCACGCGACGACGTCGTCGAGCTGCGCTCCCGGCTGGACCGCGCCGAGTCCGGCACGCGGGTCCTGGAGGAGAAGGCGGAGGAGCAGTACCGCGCCCTCGCCGAGCTGCGCCGCACGGTGGACGCGCTGACCATGAGCACCTACGAGCGGGCCGAGGACGCGGACCGCAGGATCGCCGCGCTGGGCAGGGAGTTCGAGTCCACGGTGAACCGCCTCACCGACAACCAGGAGATCATCACCGGCGTGAAGGCCTTCCTCCGCCTGCTGCGCACACCGGACACCCTCGACGGCACCCCGACCGGAACCGCATAGGACAGGCCCTAGTCCTTGCGCCCCGTCGCCGCCACCGTCACGCCCAGGCCGATCATGGTCAGGCCGCCGATGCCGCCGACCAGCGACAGGCGGCGCGGGGAGCGGGCGAACCAGTCGCGGGCCGTGGACGCGGCCAGGCCCCACACGCTGTCCGAGGCGATCGCGATCGCGTTGAAGACGAGGCCGAGCAGCAGCATCTGCAGCGTGACGTGGCCGTGGTCCCGGTCGACGAACTGGGGCAGAACGGCCGCGAAGAACACGATGGTCTTGGGGTTGGAGACGCCGACCGCGAACCCCTCCCAGAAGGTGCGCAGCGGGCTGTGCGCCACCGCGTCACCCGTGAACACGGCCCGCAGCGAGCCGCGTTCACGCCAGGCCCGGACGCCGAGGTACACCAGATAGGCGGCGCCGGCCAGCTTGAGCACCGTGTAGACGAGGACCGACCGCTCCACCACGGACCCGATCCCGACCGCCACGGCCACCACCAGCAGATAGGCGCCGAGGGTGTTGCCGACCACGGTCAGCAGCGCGGCCCGGCGGCCCTGCGCGAGCGCCCGGCCGATCACGAACAGCACACTCGGGCCGGGTATCACGATCAGCAGGAAGGACAGCGCCGCGAAGGCGAGCAGTCGGTCGGTGGACATCATGCGGTCCATGACAGCACGGGGACGGGCAGGGCTTCAGCCCAATTTTCCCGCGGCTGTCAGCCTTCCTCCAGCGGAGCCGTCCGCCGCCACGGATGCAGCTTCTCCAGCTGCCCCGCCAGCTCCAGCAGCATCCCCTCCGAACCGGGCCGCCCCACCAGCTGTACGGCGGTCGGGGCGCCGGAGGGCAGGCTGCCGAAGGGGACGGCCATCGCGGGCCAGCCGGTGAGGTTCCAGGGCGGGGTCAGCGGCGAGTAGTTCGTGTTGATCAGGATGTTGCGCAGCCAGCCCCGCTCGTGCCAGTCCACCGACGCGGGGGAGCGGCGCGCGAGCGCGGGCGTGAGCAGGACGTCGTACGAGGAGAAGAACTCCTCCATACGGCTGCGCAGCCGGTCCCTGCTGTCGCCGGTGCGCACGCTGTTCACGAAGCGGCGGCCGACGGCCGCGTGCACCCGGGTGCGCCTGGTCAGAAGTCGCGGGTCCAGGCCCTGGGCGTCGACGGCCGTGCCCGCCGTCCAGTGCATGAGGGAGGTCGTGCTCAGCGAGGCCGGGTAGGGCGGGTCGGCCCGGCGGACCTGGTGGCCGGCCTTGATCAGGACGCCGGCGGCGTCGCGCGCCGCGGTGGCGTACGGCCTGCTGATGGTGACGCCGAGCAGGGGGCTGCGCACCGAGACGGCGATCCGGCGCATGCCGGGCTCGGCGGGCCGCAGCGCCTCGGGCTCCTCGTCGGCGAGGACCGACAGCAGCAGCCGGACGTCCTCGACCGTCGTCGCGAGCGGCCCGTTCTCCGACATGCCGAACCAGTCCCCGTCGCCGATGCCCGCGGGCACCACTCCGTGCCCCGGCTTGATGGTGACCAGACCGCAGTTGGCGGCGGGGATGCGCAGCGAGCCCATCCCGTCGTTGCCGAGCGCGACCGGCACCATCCCGGCGGCCACCGCGGCCCCGCTGCCGCCGGAGGAGCCGCCCGCCGTGCGGGACAGGTCCCACGGGTTGCGGGCGTTTCCGTGCACGCCCTCGGTGGTGCCGAAGACACACAGCTCGGGCACGTTCGTCAGCCCCACGACCACCGCGCCCGCGGCCCGCAGCCGGGCCACCGTGACATGGTCCTCGGCGGCGGGCGTGTCCGGCGTCGCCGCCGAGCCGACCCGGGTGGACTCGCCGCGCACCGCGAGGTTGTCCTTGACCGCCACCGGCACACCGGCCAGCGGCAGTTCCGCCAGATCACCGCGCGAGCCCACCTCGTCCGCCTCCGCGAGGGCCGCCTGCGCACGCACCACCCGGAACGCCCCGACCCGTCCGTCGAGCCGCCCGATCCGGTCGAGGTGCTCGGCCACCACCTCCCGCGGCGTGACCCGCTTCTCCTGTACGGCGGTGGCGATCTCGGCGGCGGTCCGGCCGACCCAGCTGGTCACGGGCGCTCCTCGGGGGTGCGGAACGAAGGCTTACTCGTCGGTACGACGTCACTACGGGCAGCACTCTGCCCCGGCGCGCGCCCCACGTCGAGAGCATCCGCTCTTGGACATTCGGACGGCTGTTGTTGGACTTTTCGAGGGGTGCAAGTCGGCCACGGCGCCCTGACCCGCAGGTCATCCGATCACTCGCTCAACTCCCGTCCGATCGCGCCCCATTGACAGGCCTCTGGGCTCGCTCAATCATCAAACCTCCGATGAATTGGGAGCCGCTCATGAGCATGAGTCCGTATCCAAGACGTCAGGTACTGGGTGCCGCGGCGGGAGTCGCCGCCGCGGCCGCCCTTCCCCTCGCCACGGCACACCCGGCGCGCGCCGCCGAACGGCCGGTGTCCCCCTGGGTCCCCGTCCCCGACCCGCTTCCCGTCCCGCTCGACGGCCTGTACGACAACGACGGCATCGACACCGCCGACGCCCGGGGCGGCGACTTCGACGGCTCCGGCTACACGTTCCCGGGCGAGGAACTCCCCGCCGGCCGCGTCGAGGTCGACGGCGTCCCCTTCCTCTTCCCGGCCTCGACGGCCGGCGCGAAGAACAACGTTGTCGCGCTCGGCCAACGCATCGACCTGCCCCAGGGGCGCTATCTGTCGGCCGTGTTCCTCACCGCCGGGAGTTACGGCGACGCCTCCGGCACGGCCACCGTCCACTACGCCGACGGTACGACCACCACCGCCGGCCTCGGCGGCGCCGACTGGTACTCGGCGGGCGGGTCGCTGTCGGCTCCGTACCGCTACCGGCCGGACGGCACCAAGGACGAGCACAGCGTCGGGATCGGCACCGCGGAGGTGTGGACCGACCCGCAGCGCGAAGCCGTCGCCGTGACCCTGCCGGTCACCGACCCGGCCGAGGCCGGGAAGACCTCGCTGCACGTCTTCGCGCTCACCCTCCAACCCGTGGCCCAGGGACGGGCGTTGGCCCTGCGCGACGCCCACTCCACGAGCTCCCTCCTCGAAGGCAGCGGCGCCCAGAGCGTCGAGGCGACCGTCGTCAACGCGGGCACCGTCGTGATCCTCGCCGCCGACGAGGTGTCCGTACGCGTCGACGTCCCCGGCGCCCGCACGGTCGAGCCCGCGCGCGTCCGCCGCCTCGACCCCGGCGAGCAGGCCCGCGTCCGCGTCGGCATCCGCAACCGCGCGGGCACGGCACCCGGCACGGCGCAGGACGGTTCGGTCTCCGTGGTCGGCCGAGGCTCCCAAGTGACCTCCAGCAAGCGCACGTTGACCCTCGGCACCGCCGACTACCGGCCCACCGAGGCCTCGTTGGCCGGTCACCAGGCGCCCTACTGGTTCCAGGGCGCCAAGTTCGGCATCTTCATCCACTGGGGCGTGTACTCCGTACCCGCCTGGGCGCCCGTCGGCACGCAGTACGCCGAGTGGTACTGGGACCAGATGCAGGACCCGAGCAACCCCACATACGCCCACCACCGGGACACCTACGGCGCGGACTTCGCGTACGACGACTTCATCCCGCGCTTCACCGCTGAGAAGTTCGACCCGCGGGCGTGGGTGGAGCTGTTCCGGGACGCGGGCGCCCAGTACCACGTGCTGACGTCCAAGCACCACGAGGGCTTCGCGCTGTGGGACACCAAGGTCTCCGACCGCAACGCCGTGCGGCTCGGACCGAAGCGGGACCTGGTCAGGGAGCTGTTCGACGCCTCCCGGCGGTACGCGCCCGAACTCCACCGCGGGCTCTACTTCTCGATGCCCGAGTGGTTCAACCCCGACAACCCCTGGATGGGCCACGCCCCGCGCAATCCCTACACCCTGGAGCCGGTCCCGTACACCGGATACACCGCGGGCAAGGACTATGTGAGGGACTATCAGGCCCCGCAGATGCTCGAACTGGTCCACGGCTACGACCCCGAGATCATCTGGTGCGACATCGGCGGCGTGAACGACAGCCTCCATGTCCTCGCCGAGTACTTCAACCACGCCAAGAACCGGGCCCGCCCGGTGGACGTGACGGTCAACAACCGTGCGGGCATCGCCTTCCACGACTTCACGACGCCCGAGTACACGACGTACGAGAACACGGTCGTCGCGAAGTGGGAGTCCAGCCGGGGGCTCGATCCCTTCAGCTACGGCTACAACGCCGCGACCCCGGACGACGCCTACATGACGGCCGACGAGGTCGTGCACAGCCTCGTCGACATCGTCTCCAAGAACGGCAACTTCCTGCTCGACATCGGCCCGCGCGCCGACGGCACCATCGCACAGGTCATGCAGACCCGGCTGCGCGAGGTGGGCGCCTGGCTCGAGGTCAACGGCGAGGCGATCTACGACACCACCTACTGGTCGCGCATGGCCCAGCTCGGCGAGGACCTGCGGTTCACGGTCCGCCCCGGCGAGGCCTTCTACATCCACTCCCTGAGCAGGCCGGGGGCCAAGGTCACCGTCGAGGCGCCGGTGCCGGTCCGGGCCGGCGACAAGGTGACCCTGCTCGGCCACGACCGGCCGCTGACCTGGACGGTCGGCAAGGGAGCCCTGGTGATCGACGTACCCGAGACGGCCCGGAAGACGGGACAGCACGTGTGGGTGTTCAAGGTGGAGTGGCATGGGTGAGCCGAGAAGGAGACTCCTGAGGCTGCTCGGCGTCACGGCGGCGCTGACGCTGCTGGTGGCGCCGGTGCGGGCGGTCGCGCAGGAGCAGCGGGATGCGGTGGTGCCGGTGACGGTGCCCGCGCTGGCCAACTGGACTGCGGAGCAGGGGAGTTACGTCTACGGCAAGAGCACCCGGCTCGTCGCAGACAGCCCTGCCGAACGGCGGGTCGCCGACACGCTCGCCGGGGATCTGCGGGCCGCGGGGCACGGGATCGTGCCGGTTGTCGGCGGTCCGGCCCGCAACGGCGACATCGTGATCGACGTACAGGCCTCCCGCGGCTCCCTGGGCGCCGAGGGCTACCGACTCGACTCCGGCAGGCGGCTGTCAGTGACCGGTGCCACCGAGACCGGCGCCTTCTACGGCACCCGCACCGTCCTGCAACTCCTCGCGCGGGGCGACCGCGTCCCCGCCGGGCGCACGGTCGACGTGCCGCGCTACAAGGAGCGGGGCGTCGGGGTGTGCGCCTGCTACATCCACATCACGCTGCCCTGGCTGGAGAACCTCGTCCGGGAGATGGCGTATGACAAGCTCAACCAGCTGCTCGTCGAGCTGAAGGTGAAGAGCGACACCCACCCCGAGGCGAACACCTGGGGCTACTACACCAAGGACGAGATACGGCGGCTCGTCGCGCTCGGCGCCAGGTACCACGTCGAGATCATCCCGGAGATCAACTCCCCTGGCCACATGGACCCCTGGATCGAGAACCGCCCCGATCTGCAGCTGACCGACTCCGACGGCAACAAGCAGACGGCACGGCTCGACGTCACCCGGCAGGCGGCGTTCGACTACTACACCAGCCTGATGGACGAGTACGCGCAGGTCTTCACCGCGAAGTCCTGGCACATGGGCGCCGACGAGTACATGCTCGGCTCGGACTACTCCAAGTACCCGCAGATGCTCCAGTACGCCCGGGAGAAGTACGGTTCGAACGCCACCCCGCAGGACGCGTACGTCGACTTCATCAACCGCGTGCAGGCCTACGCGGCGGGCAAGGGCAAGAGGCTGCGCATCTGGAACGACGGGCTGACCGGCGCCAACACCGTGCCGGTGGCGGCCGGTACGACCGTCGAGCACTGGCTGGACGTGGCCGTGAAGCCGAGCCGGCTCATCGCCCAGGGCTACCCGTTGATGAACGCCGCCTACTCGCTCTACCTCATCCGCGGCGGCTTCCACTCCGACACCGGGTCGCTGTACGACCAGAGCTGGGACCCGCGGAGCTTCGACGGTGAGAAGGTCGCCTCCAGCAAGGGCATCACCGGAGCGAAGATCAGCCTCTGGCCGGACAACGGCCGCGGCGAGACCGAGAACGAGGTCGCCGTCGGACTCTGGCCCGCCCTGCGGCACATCGCCCAGGCGACCTGGGGCGACCCGCATCCGGACGCGACCTACGCCGAGTTCACCGCGCGCGGCACGACCGTCGGGCATGCGCCCGGTTGGCGGGACCTCGCGCAACTCCCGGTGGCCCAGGGGGCGTACACCTTCCAGGCCGGTGGTGTCTCCTTCGACGCCGAGGTGAGCCGCACGGCCGACGGATACGCGGCCCTCAAGACGTCCGAGGGCTGTCTGGAGGTGACCGGCGGCAGGCTCACGCTCAACGTGCCGCTGCAGCCCGGCGTCGAACTCGACCGGGCGGCCTGCGACACCTCGAACACCTTGCAGCGCTGGCAGTTGGAGCCGGTCGCGGGTGGCTACCGCCTCGTCAACGCCATCACGCAGATGGCGGTGGACGTGACCGACGACGGCCGGCTCGTGCAGTACCCGCCGGACCAGCACACCCCCGCCGTGTGGCAGCTGACCGCCCACTGACCCGAGGAAGCACACGCCATGGCACTGTCCAGACGCCTCTTCGTCGCCTCGGCCGCCGCGACGGTCTCCGCCCTCGCCTCGACCGGCTTCCCGGCCGCGGCCGCATCCGGAGCCCCTCACCCGGCCGACGACCGCTCCCTGATCCCCGTGAGCCCCGACGACACCCCCGAAGAACTCGTCCGCAAGGCCTCCCAGGTCCGGCCCACCGCACGGCAGATCGCCTGGCAGCGGCTCGGGCGAACAGCCTTCCTGCACTTCGGGGTGAACACCTTCACCGGCCTCGAATGGGGCACCGGCGACGAGGACCCGAACGTCTTCCAGCCCACCGGCCTCGACACCGACCAGTGGGCTCGGGCCCTGCTCGACGGCGGCTTCAGGCTCGCCATCCTCACCGTCAAGCACCACGACGGCTTCGTCCTCTACCCGTCCCGATACACCAATCACTCGGTGGCGTCCAGCAGTTGGCGCGGCGGCCACGGCGACGTCCTGCGCTCCTTCGCCGACTCCATGCGCGGCCACGGCATCAAGGTCGGCGTGTACATCTCGCCCGCCGACGAGAACCAGTACCTGCACGGCGTGTACGCCAACGGCAGCGCCCGCGTCCCGCACACCGTCCCCACCCTGGTGGACGGCGACGACCGCAGCCCGGACCGCTTCCACACGCTGGACGCCACCGACTACGGCGCGCACATGCTCAACACGCTGTACGAGGTGCTCACCGAGTACGGGCCCGTCGACGAGGTGTGGTTCGACGGCGCCCAGGGCCACATCCCGCCGGACAAGGTGGAGCAGTACGACTGGGACAGCTGGTACACGCTCGTCCGCTCCCTCGCCCCGGACGCGGCGATCGCCGTCACCGGCCCGGACGTCCGCTGGGTCGGCAACGAGGGCGGCACGGCGCGGGAGAACGAGTGGAGCGTCCTGCCGGTCAAGGAGAACCAGTACGGCCGTACGGACTGGGCGCTGTCGTACGACACCCCGGACGAGGGCAGTCGCAGCGCGCTCGTCGCCGCCCAGCCGAAGACCGACTACCTCCAGTGGTGGCCGGCCGAGTGCGATGTGTCGATCCGGGACGGCTGGTTCTATCATGCGGACCAACTGCCCAAGTCTGTCGACCAGTTGACGGAGATCTACTTCGGCTCGGTCGGCCGGAACTCGGTGCTGCTGCTGAACGTGCCGCCGGACACGGACGGCTTGCTGCACGCCACCGACGTCACCCGGCTGCGCGAGTTCCGGGAGCGGATCGAGCGCGAGCTGCCCGCCGACCTGGCCCGCGGCGCCCGGGTCACCGAGGCGGCCGGCACCCGGACCGTCGACCTGGGCGCGGTCCGTGAGGTGGACCGCGTCCGGCTCGCCGAGGACATCCGGTACGGACAGCAGGTCGAGGGCTTCGTGGTGGAGGCCTTCGTGGGCGGTGCCTGGAGCCGGGTCGCGGCGGCGGGCACGATGGGCGCGAGCCGCATCCTGCTGCTCGACAGTCCGGTACGGTCGCGCAGGTGGCGGCTGCGGGTGACGGCGGCGCGGGCCGCCGTACACATCGAAGAGTTCGCGCTGTTCCGGTCCGCGGGCTGACGGGGGCCCGAAGCGGGGCGGTCACCAGGGCGTCGGCGATCTGGTGACCGCCCCTTCCGGTCAGACCGGTTGGGCCTGTTCCTGCCGGCTCCGCGGTGTCGCGGCGGCGGGTCCGCGGGCCAGGAACAGGGCGGCCGCGATGATCCACAGCCCGGCGACCATGAAGGCGAAGAATCCCACCCACGGAATGAAGACGGCCACACCGACGACGATTCCGGCCCAGCCCAGCCAGCCCGGCAACGGAATTCCGGAGCGGGCCGTGCCCAGGCCGGCCGCGATCAGCATGATGCCGATTCCGGCGACGAAGGGAATGAAGAAGTCCTCGCTGATGGCATTCATCGCGTTGAACGCCTCGCCGCCGACCTGGCGTTTGTCGGAGGCGTCGACCAGCGCGAGGGACAGGCTGGAGGCGGTCCAGAACCCGACGGCCGACAGGATGCCCCCGGCGAAGGCGACTTGGGGCAGCCAGCCATGGAAGTCCACCTCGGCGAGGCTGTGCCGGAGGCTGCCCGCGAAGAACACCAGGAGCGCGCCGGCCAGGATCAGCAGGTAGAGGGCGACGGCGAGCCGGGTGTCGTGCTGGTGGTAGTACAGCTTGACCCTGGGGCCGGGATCCCCGATGTCCGGTGTCGAACCGCCCAGTGCGAAGGAGACCACGATCAGAATGACGGCCGCAATGCCGGTGAATGGACCGAGGCGCATGGGAGACCTCCGATCCGGTGAATCCGGATAACTCCCTTCAGGTTTTCACGCAACCCGGGCACCGGCAACTCCACCGGAATGCGGCCGCGAATGCCGTCACGAATTGCGCTCACGGTGCCGGCGAATGCGCCAGACGACGAGGGCCACGATCACCAGCAGGGCCGCGACCAGCGCGAGGGTGCGGCCGACGAGGCTCTCGGCGCGTTCGTAGGCGGCGCCCGCCGCATAGCCGAGGACGACGTTGCCGACACCCCACAGCAGCCCGCCGAGCGCGTTGTAGAGCAGGAAGCGGCGGTACGGCATCTCCGAGGCGCCCGCCATCGCCGGGACGAAGGAGCGGAGGAAGGCGATGAAACGCCCCACGAACACGGCGGCCGGACCGCGCCGCCGGACGAGGTCGCGCGCCTTCTCCACCCGGTGGGCGCGCCGGCGGTCGCCGATGAGCCGTGGCTCCAGGCGCCGGCCGATCTCGTAGCCCACGCCGTCCCCGGCGATCGCCGCGAGGACGACGGCGACCGACAGCCAGACCGGGTCGACGACGCCCTGGCGGGCCAGCACCCCGCCGACGATCACCGCGGTCTCGCCGGGCAGGACGAACCCGAAGAAGAACGCGTCCTCGGCGAAGACCAGGGCCGCGACCACGACGTACACCACGGGCCCCGACAACTCGGAGAGCCAGTGGGTGAGGGCGCTCATCCGCGGACTCCCTTCCGGCAGGCCTCCGACGGGTACCCCGCTAGCGCGAAGCCGTGCCCTCGTCCTCGTCCTTGGCCGGGCGGCGCAGCAGGATGTTGATCGCGGTCATGGTCAGGACCGGCCGGCCGTGCTGGTCGAGAACCTCGATCCCAGTGTGGACGACTCCGCGGTCGGGCTTGGAGCGGGAGGGGCGCGCCTCGCGGACGGTGGTCCGCAGCGACAGGCTGTCACCGGGCCGCACCGGCCGTACCCAGCGCAGTTCGTCGACGCCGGGGGAGGCGAGGCTCGCGCAGCGACTGACGTAGTGGTCGGCGTACATCCGCATCATCACGCCGCAGGTGTGCCAGCCGCTGGCGATCAGGCCGCCGAACGGACCCTGCCGTGCCGCCCGCGGATCGGTGTGGATGCTCTGCGGATCGAACTCGCCGGCGAAGCGGAGGATGTCCTCCTCGGTCATCGTGACGCTGCCGTACTCGTAGACCGAGCCCGGTACGTAGTCCTCGAACCAGCGGTCCTCGACGGGGACCGCGAAGTCCGACTCGCTCAGCGTGGTGGTCACTGTTCCCATTCGCGGCACGATAGCCGCCGGGCGCCCCCGCCGACGGCTCAGGTCTCGGCGAGGACCTGTTCCAGGAAGGGCACGGAGTCCGCGGCCGACAGCGCCACCAGGCTCAGGCGGTCCATGACCGCGAGGTAGTGGTCGACCTCCTCCGGCTTGTCCAGGTAGAGCGCGCTGGAGAGCTGCTCCAGGTAGACGATGTCCGGCAGGTCGGGCACCGGGAAGCGCAGCACGGTGATCGGGCCGCCGGCCGCCGCGTGCCCGCCGACGTGGAAGGGCAGTACCTGGAGGGTGACGTTCGGCAGGGCCGCCGCCTCGACAAGACGCTTCAGCTGCTCGCGCATCACCTCGGCGCCGCCGAGCGGGCGGCGCAGGGCCGCCTCGTCCACCACGACCCACAGCTTCGGCGAGTCGGGCCGGGACAGCAGCGCCTGCCGGGTCATCCGCAGCTCGACCCGGCGCTGGACCGCCTCCGCCGTGGTGACGCCGTGGCCGAGCCGGATGACCGCCTCGGCGTAGGCGGGGGTCTGCAACAGGCCCGGGACGAACTGGACTTCGTAGGTACGGATGAGGGAGGCGGCCTCCTCCAGGCCCAGATGCTGCTCGAACCAGCTCGGGAAGGCGTCCCCGTACGCCCGCCACCAGCCGGGTGCGTTGGCCCGCCGTACCGAGTCCAGCAACTCCTGTCGTACGTCCGGGTCCTGGACGCCGTACAGCGTCAGCAGGTCGGCCACGTCACGGACCTTGAAGCCGACGCGGCCCAGCTCCATGCGGCAGAGCTTGGCGTCCGAGGCGCGTATCGAGGCGGCGGCCGCCTCGCGGCTGATGTCGAGGGACTCGCGCAGCCGGCGCAGCCTCGTGCCGAGCATGATGCGCTGCACCGTGGGCCCGCCGTGCCCGAGGCCGACGAACTCGGGGGCAGGGGAAGCGTGTTCGGGTCGAACTGCCGTCATGGTCATCCCCTCGGACCGCCGCCGCACCGGCTCCCGTTGAATGATGTCGGGACTTGACAGGAGAGTAGCACCGCGGAGTCGTACGGCCGCGGGGTGTGAAAATGCCGGAGGGCGACGGCCACAGGCCGACGCCCTCGGGCGGTCCGCGGGTGTGCCTGACCTCAGCGGCCGGGGAGTAGGCCGTCGAAGTCGCCGTCCTTCACACCGCGGACGAAGGCGGAGATCTCGGCGCCGGTGTAGACGAGTGCCGGACCTTCGGGGTGACGGGAGTTGCGCACGGCGACGCTGCCGTCCGGGAGTGCGGCCAGCTCGACGCAGTTGCCCTCGGGGTTGCTGTGGTGGCTCTTGCGCCAGTCCACTCCGGTCAGCTCCGTCGCCGGCATGCCGTTGCGCACGTGCTGCATCTGAGGCCTCTTCGGGATCAACTCGCATGACAGACACTGCAGTTGCTACGAGAACGACACTACCAAGATCGTCTGCAATTGCAGCGGTAATTGCGTTTTTCAGTCCTTGCGGCCGATCCCGCAGATCGCGTCCACGTCGGAGGGGGAGCGGCCGACGTCGACGGGCTCGGGGTGCCACTGCGAGGTGGGGACGATGCCGGGTTCGACGAGTTCGAGGCCGTCGAAGTAGGCCCCGATCCGGTCGGGTGAGCGCAGGTGGTACGAGCTGGCGGAGTTGGCGTTGTACACCGCGATGGCCTGGTTGAGCGCCTCGTTGGTGTCGGTGCCGTCGGCCAGCGCGAGGTAGCTGCCCGGCGGCAGCCCTTCGAGGTAGCGCGCCACCAGGGCCCAGGGGTCGTCGGAGTCCGGGATCTGGCCCAGGATGCCGAGCATGGTGAGCGCCACGGGCTTGCCGAAGTCCAGTGTCCGCGCGGCCGCTTCGAGAATCCGCTCCGGGTCGCGCACGTCGGCGTCCAGATAGTCGCAGGTGCCCTCCGGTGTGCTGGTGAGCAGCGCCTCGGCGTGCACCAGCACCAGCGGGTCGTTGTCGACGTACACGATCCGGCTCTCGGGCGCGACCCGCTGGGCCACCTCGTGGGTGTTGTCGACGGTGGGCAGGCCGGTGCCGATGTCGAGGAACTGGCGGATCCCCGCGTCGGCGGCCAGATAGCGCACGGCCCGGACGAGGAAGCGCCGTTGGAGCCGGGCGAGCAGGGCGATGTCCGGGAACATCTGGAGGATCATCTCGCCGGCCTGGCGGTCGGCGGCGTAGTTGTCCTTGCCGCCGAGCAGGAAGTTCCACACG
Organism: Streptomyces cylindrosporus; assembly: GCF_022698165.1. Lineage (GTDB taxonomy): Bacteria > Actinomycetota > Actinomycetes > Streptomycetales > Streptomycetaceae > Streptomyces > Streptomyces cylindrosporus. Next base: position 127,088 of record NZ_JALDAY010000017.1, on the reverse strand, counting down.
CGCGCGGAGTGGGGCTGGTCCAGCTGCAGCCGGTCGGCCAGCGGGTCTTCGGAAGTCATGGGGAAAGCGTCACATGAAGTGCTGTGCGGTGTCCGGCCGTTCGGCGCGCAGGCGCAGCGCGTCCTGGCCCGGCGGCAGCCCGAAGTGGCGGCGGTACTCACGGCTGAACTGGGAGGCGCTGTCGTAGCCGACCGCGAACCCGACGGCCGAGACGTCCTCGGTGCTGCTCATCAGCAGCAGCCGGGCCTCCTGGAGCCGGATCTGCTTCTGGTACTGGATCGGCGTCATCGTGGTCAGCGCCCGGAAGTGCCGGTGGAACGGGGACAGGCTCATCCCGGACATCCGGGCGAGGTCCTCGACGCGCAGCGCCTGGGCGTAGTGGTCGCGGATCCAGCGCAGGGCGTGGCCGATCTGGGTGAGCCGGCTGTCGGCCAGCCCGATCTGCCGTACCAGGTCGCCCTGTTGACCGTTGATCAGCCGCCAGAGGATCTCCCGCTCGATCATCGGCGCGAGCACCGGCAGGTCGGCGGGCGCTTCGAGCAGCCGGATCAGGCGCACGAAGGCGTCGATCAGCTCGCCGGGCGCGTCGCTCACCGTCAGCCCGGACACCGTGCCCCTGCCGCCGCGCCCCGAGCCCGTCTCCAGCAGCAGCGAGGCGATCGCGGCCGGCCGCAGCGCGATCCCCGCCCCGAGCATCGGCCGCTCGGCACTCGCCTGCGTGACATGCCCGGTGACCGGCAGCCCGAGCGGCACGACCAGATACCGGCCGGCTCCGTAGTCGTAGACCCGGTCCCCGAGGACGAGCCGCTTCGAGCCCTGCGCGACGAGCGCCACCACGGGATCGGCGATCCCGGCCTGCGGCGCTGTGGGGCGCTCCTGGGCGGAGAACATCAGCCAGTCGACGGCGGTGGGCCGCGCCGCGTGCCGGGCGATCAGGGTGCGCAGTTCATCCAGGGACACCCTCCGATTGAAGACCGCGGACGAATTCCGCGCAATCGCCGTCCGCGCGAAATCGACAGGATCGTGCAAGAGCCCGGTGGGATCGCACTAACGGCTGCGCTGGTCAGGCTGCTTTCCTCGAAGCGTGACCTTTCCGGCGCATCTCCGAAGGAGCATTTCATGACACTCGACTCTTACGTCGGCCTCGGCCGGTCCGGGCTCAAGGTCAGCCCGTTCTGTCTCGGCGCGATGAACTTCGGCGAGGACGGCGGCTTCGGCTGCTCCGTCGAGGAGTCCGAGAAGATCCTCCAGGCCTACCTCGACCGCGGGGGCAACTTCGTCGACACCGCGAACTTCTACACCAACGGCCACTCCGAGGCGATCCTCGGCGACTTCCTCGCCGCCCGCCCCGGACTGCGCGACCGACTGGTCCTGGCCACCAAGTTCTACGGCAACCTCCACCTCGGCGACCCCAACGGCGGCGGCGCGAGCCGCAAGGCGATCGTCGGGCAGCTGGAGGACTCCCTGCGGCGGCTGCGGACCGACTACGTCGACCTGTACTGGCTGCACAACTACGACTGGGCCACTCCGATCGAGGAGACCTTGCGCACCCTGGACGACCTCGTGACCGCGGGAAAGATCCGTTACGTCGGCTTCTCCGACACGCCCGCCTGGTTCACCGCCAAGGCCCACACCACCGCCCTGCTGCGCGGCTGGACCCCGGTGACCGCGCTGCAGATGGAGTACTCCCTGCTGGAGCGCACCATCGAGGGCGAGCTGGTCCCGCTCGCCCAGGACGCGGGGATGGGCGTACTGCCGTGGAGCCCGCTGAAGAGCGGCTATCTGTCGGGCAAGTACCGCCGGGGCCAGGCCGGTCCCGCGGACGCCAGGCGGTCGGCCGTCCTCGGGCAGCCCACCGACGCCCAGTTCACCGTGATCGAGGCGCTCGCGGCCGTCGCCGAGGAGGCCGGTGCGACCCCGGCGGCCGTGGCGCTGGCCTGGGTGCAGAATCGTCCCGGCGTCAGCTCCACGATCATCGGCCCGCGCACCCTGGACCACCTGGAGGCCAACCTCGCGGGGCTCGACGTCCGGCTCACCCCCGAGCAGACGGCGAGGCTGGACGAGGTGTCGGCGCCGACGCTGAACTTCCCCTACGACCTCAACCGCAATGTGGGCGCCATGCTCAAGTACGCGGGCGCCACGGTCGACGGCGAGCCGAGCCTCGTGTATCCGCCGCTCCTGGAGAGCACGGCACGCTACTGAGTCACCCCCGCCGCGCGACCCCGGTGCTGTCCCGCACGATCACCCGCGGCACCGGCACCCGTACCGTCCGCGCGGGCCCGCCGTCCACCAGCGCGGTCAGCTCCCTGGCCGCCGTACGCCCGAACTCCACGCTGTCCCGGGACAGGGCGGACAGCCAGGGCTTGACCATGCGGCACAGGGCCGAGTCCTCCCAGGCCAGCACGGACACGTCGGCCGGTACGGAGAAGCCCAGTTCGGCCGCGGTGGCCACACCGGCCACGGCCATCACGTCGTTGTCGTAGATCAGGGCCGTCGGGGGAGCGGACCGCCCCAGGACCCGGCGGGTGACCGCCGCGCTCTCCGCGTCCGAGTAGTTGGTGGTCACCGACTCCACCTCGGCGAGGCCCCGCCGTCCGGCCTCGGCGCGCAGGGTGCGGATACGGCGTTCGGTGTGGGCCAGGCCCGGCAGGCCGGCGATGTGCACGATCCGGCGGTGGCCGAGCGCGTACAGCTCGTCGACCACCGAGGCCATCGCGCCCGCGTCGTCCGCCCACACCGTCGACAGCCCGGGGTGGCGCTCGTCGGGCGCGCCGCCGATCACCACGGCGGGCAGGCCGAGTTCGTCGAGGAGGTCGGGGCGCGGGTCGTCGGTGCGCGGGTCCACGACCAGGACACCGTCGACCCGGTGCTCGGCCCACCAGCGCCGGTAGACCGCGCACTCGTCGTCGACGTCCTCCACCACCTGGAAGAGCAGGCCGAGATGACGCTCCGCCAGCACCTCCTGGATGCCGGAGACGAGCTGGAGGAAGAAGGAGTCCACGCCGAGGGTGTCGGCGGGCCGGGCCAGCACGAAGCCGACGGTCGCCGCGCCCTCGCCGGACAGCTGCCGCGCCGCCGCGCTGGGCCGCCAGCCCAGCTGCTCGGCGGCCCGGCGCACCCGGTCGCGGGTCTCCTCGGACACGCCCGGGCGGCCGTTGAGCGCGAAGGAGACCGCGCTCTGGGAGACGCCGGCGTGCCGGGCCACGTCCTTCATCGTCGGCCGGCGGGCCGGTGATCGCTTGTCCGACATGGGTCTCCCATTTCTGCCGAGCTGTTCCGGGCCAGTGTGCACTAATGCGCTTAAGTTCGGCCAACCTAAAGCGTATTAGTCACTAATGAAATTAGCTCTGCGAGAGCCATTGACGGGCCTGTGAAACGGCGTGCAGGGTCTGCCTCGTTGGTCGACTCCCCTGCAAAGGAGGCCGGTTCGCCGTGTCCGTTTTCCGCAGAGCCCTAGCCGTCGCCGCCGTCTGTGCCGTCCTGCTGCCGCTGAGCGCCTGCGGCTCGGGAGACGACTCGGGCGGCTCGACCGACGCCTCCGGCAAGGTCGAGGGCGACATCACGTTCCAGACCTGGAACCTGCGCGCCAACTTCAAGGACTACTTCGAGGGCGTCATCGCCGAGTTCGAGAAGAAGTACCCGGACACCCACGTCAAGTGGATCGACCAGCCCGCCGAGGGCTACGCCGACAAGATCAGCGCCGACGCCGCCGGCGGTACCCTCCCGGACGTCGTCAACGTCTCCCCGGACCTGGTCGCCCCGCTCGCCAAGGCGGGCCTCGCGCTCGACCTCGACAAGGCCGCCGCGAAGTACAAGAAGGAGTACCTCGCCGGCGCCTGGGCGAGCCACCGGATACCGGGCATGACCGGCACGTACGCCTTCCCCTGGTACCTCAACACCGGGCCGCTCTTCTACAACAAGTCCCTGTTCAAGGAAGCCGGCCTCGACCCCGACCAGCCGCCGAAGACGTACGACGACCTGTTCGCCGACGCCCTCCGGATGGCGAAGGAGAGCGACGGCAAGGTCGCCACCCTCGCCAACGTGCCCACCATCGAGGACTTCGGCCGCTACGGCGTCGAGCTGATGAACAAGGAGGGCACCGCCTTCGCCTTCAACGACGCGAAGGGCGTCAAACTCCTCACCAAGTACAAGGAGTTGTACGACGCCAAGGCCCTCGACCCGCAGGCGCTCACCGCCACCCCCGAGTCCTCCGGCAAGAAGTTCCTCACCGAGGCCGTCGCCATGAACCCCGGCAGCGCCCTCGACCTGGACAACTTCAAGAAGCAGGCGCCGAACCTGTACAAGAACATCGGCATCACCGACCAGATCACCAGCACCGGCCACGTCAACATGTACGTGATGGGCGTCATGGTCAACTCCAAGACCAAGCACACCCCGGCCTCGGTCGCCTTCGCGCACTTCGTCACCGACGCCGAGCACCAGATGTCCTTCGCGAAGAAGGTCGCCATCTTCCCGAGCACCGCCGGCTCGCTGGACGACCCGTACTTCACCAAGGAGGACGGCACCGACGAGACCCGGGTGCGGATCGCCGCCGCCAAGTCCCTGAAGAACGCGGTCAATTACACGCCCGTGCTGTTCAGCGAGCAGATGAAGACCGCGCTGCGCAACGAGGTGGCGAAGGCCCTGCAGGGCAAGGAGAGCCCCAAGGCGGCTCTCGACAACGCTGTCAAGCAGTGCGACACGCTGCTCCAGCAGCAGGGTTAGGCACGGAGATGGTCTCGTCCACCGTCACCGGGGTGCGGCGCGCGGAGAGCGTCGGGCGCGTGCGCCGCGTCCGGCGCCAACTGCCCACCAGCCCCTGGCTGTTCGCCGCCCCCGGACTGCTGATCACCGGCGCGTTCATCCTCTACCCCTTCGTCTCCACGCTGGTGAACGCCTTCACCGACCGGCGGACCCTGATCCCCGGCGAGTTCGTCGGGCTCGCCAACTTCCGCGAGCTGCTGCACGACGACATGTTCTGGATCGGCCTGCGCAACAGCACCCTGTACGTCCTCGGGGTCGTCCCGGCGCTGGTGATCCTGCCGCTGCTGCTCGCGCTGCTCGTGCAGAAGAACATCCCCGGCATCACCTTCTTCCGCTCCGCCTTCTACACCCCGGTCGTCGCCTCGATCGTCGTGGTCGGGCTGATCTGGGTGTGGCTCCTCGACGAACGCGGCCTGATCAACTCCCTGCTGGAGACGGTCGGTATCGGCCGGGTCGGCTTCCTCAGCGACCAGTGGCTGCTCCTGCTGAGCGCCATGGCCGTGACGGTCTGGAAGGGCCTCGGCTACTACATGATCATTTACCTGGCGGCGCTGGCGAACGTGCCGCGCGAGCTGCACGAGGCCGCGGCCGTGGACGGGGCGGGAGCGGTGCGCCGGTTCCTGACCGTCACGGTGCCCGCCGTCCGCTCGACCATGGCACTGGTGGGCGCGCTGTCCTCGGTGGCGGCCTTCAAGGTGTTCTCCGAGGTGTACCTGATGGCCGGCCCCAGCGGCGGACCGGCGGGCGAGGACACCACCCTCGTGATGCTCGTCCAGCGCACCGGCACCGGCCTGACCGGACGGGTCGGCTACGCGTCGGCGATCTCCGTGGTCGTCTTCGTCGTCACCGTCGCGCTGATGCTGCTCGTACTGCGGACCGACCGGAGGGGCGAGTCATGAGGGCGGTGCGGACGCGTGAACTGGTGCTGCGCTACGTCCTGTTGCTCGCCGTACTCGCCCTGACCGCGGGCCCGTTCCTGTGGCAGCTGTCGACCTCGCTGAAGGGCCCGACGGAGGACATCTTCAGCTCGCCGCCCAAGTTCCTGCCCAGCCACCCCACCCTGCACAACTACGAGCGGGTCGCCGACACCATCCCGGTGTGGGACTACGCCCTCAACTCCCTGAAGGTCGCCACCGCCAACGTCGTCACCAACTGCGTCGGCTCGGCCCTCGCCGGGTACGCCCTGGCCCGGCTGCGCTACCGGGGCCGCCGCGTGACCACGCTGGTCTTCGTCCTGGCGATGCTCGTGCCCGTGGAGGGCATCATCATCGCCCAGTTCACGACCATGCGGGAACTCGGCCTCAACAACACCCTCATCGGCGTCGTCCTGCCGGGCTCCATCGGCGCCATGAACGTGCTGCTGATGCGCAACGCCTTCCTCAACCTGCCCTACGAGATCGAGGAGGCGGCCTACGTCGACGGCGCCAACGCCTGGCAGCGGTTCCTGCGCATCGCGCTGCCGTCGGTACGGGGGACCGTGGCCGTCGTCGCGATCTTCGCCTTCATGGGCGCCTGGGACGACTTCCTGTGGCCGCTGATCGTGCTCAGCGACCCCTCCAAGTTCACCCTGACCATCGGCCTCAACTACCTGCACGGCACCTTCGCCAACGACGAACGCCTGGTCGCGGCGGGCACGGTCATCGCCGTGGCACCGCTGATCGCCCTCTTCGCCTGTCTGCAGCGGTACTTCTTCCGCGGGGTGGGCGAGGGAGCGGTCAAGGGCTGACCGCCGTCTACGAGTTCAAGGACACCGCATGCCTGCTGCCGTGCGCTTCGGCGTCAACTACACCCCCAGCGAAGGGTGGTTCCACCACTGGCTCGACTTCGACCTCGACGCGGTACGGGCCGACCTCGACTCCATCGCCGCGCTCGGCCTCGACCACGTCCGGGTCTTCCCGCTGTGGCCGTACTTCCAGCCCAACCGGACGCTGATCCGGCCGCGCGCGGTCGAGCAGCTCGTCGCGCTGGCGGACGCGGCCGCCGAGCGCGGGCTCGACGTCAACGTCGACGGTCTGCAAGGGCACTTGAGCAGCTTCGACTTCCTGCCGGCGTGGACCCGCACCTGGCACCGGCGCAACCTCTTCACCGACCCCGAGGTGATCGAGGGCCAGGCGGCCTACCTGCGCACCCTCGCCGCCGCCCTCGCCGACCGGCCCAACTTCCTCGGCATGACCCTCGGCAACGAGGTCAACCAGTTCTCCGCGGGCCCGCACCCCGACCCCGACCGGGCGTCCGAGGCGCAGATCGACGCCTGGCTGGAGCGCATGCTGGCCGCCTGCGAGGAGGGCGCCCCCGGCAGGCTGCACCTGCACGCCGAGTACGACGCGACCTGGTACCAGGACGACATGCCGTTCACCCCGGCCCAGGCCGCCCGGCAGGGCGCGGTCACCGCCGTGCACTCCTGGGTCTTCAACGGCACCGCCCAGCGCCACGGCCGTACCTCCGTCCCGACCGAACACCACGCCGCGTACCTCGTCGAACTGAGCAAGGCCTGGTCCGACGACCCGCACCGCCCCGTCTGGCTCCAGGAGGTCGGCGCGCCCGCCCCGCTGATCCCGCCCGAGCACGCCGCCGCCTTCACCGCGGCGACCGTCGCGAACGCCCTGGACTGCCCCGACCTGTGGGGCGTGACCTGGTGGTGCTCGCACGACGTGGCCCGGGACCTCGCCGACTTCCCCGAACTCGAGTACGGGCTCGGCCTGTTGACCAACGACCGGCGCCCCAAGGACACGGCACGGGTGCTGGCGGAGGCGGCCGGGCGGACGCACGTTCCGGCCGCGCACCGGACCGTTGCCCTGGTCGTGCCGGACGATCCGGCGGCGCGCTCCCGCTGCGCCCCCGGCGGCCCGGTCTTCGACGCCTACTTCCGGCTGGCCGCCGACGGCGCCCGGCCCACGACCGTCCTGGACACCCGCGCGGACGACAAGGACCACCTCGCCGCGCGCGGCATCACCGAAGTCGTCACTCCCGAACAGGTACTCCCCACCCCACAAGGAGGCACCAGCTCGTGAACCCCACCAGACGCACCGTCCTGCTCGCCGGCGCGGCGGCCGCGCTCCTGCCGCCGCTGCCCGCCTTCGCCGCGGCCCCGAAGGCCGACGCCGCCGCCACCCCGCCGTACGCCTCCTACTGGTACCCGGACTCGCTGCCGTCCGGGACGCCGGGCTCCGGCATCACCTGGCGCAGCCTGAAGACCTGGACGGCCGCCGGTGACGCGGACCTCGCCTTCAACGCCGCGTCCGTGCCGCTCGCGCCCCGCTTCACCCCGACGCCGGTGAACACCACCGCCCGGTCCGGGCAGGCCCGTGTCCAGTCGCTGGTCTCCTTCGGGCCGACGTCGAGCAACCCGTCGCAGGGGTCGGCGAGCGCCGACTACTACGCCTTCACGCACTGGGGGTACGTGGACGAGCTGGTGTTCTGGGGCGGGTCGGCGGGGGAGGGGCTGATCCTCGCGCCGAACGCGCCGATCGTCGACGCCGCCCACCGGCACGGGGTGCCGGTCCTCGGGAACATCTTCCTGCCGCCGACCGCGTACGGCGGCCAGCTGCAGTGGACGCGGGACCTGGTGCAGAAGGACTCCGCCGGGCACTACCCGCTCGCCGCCCAACTGGTCGCCGTCGCCGCCGCGTACGGCTTCGACGGCTGGTTCGTCAACGCCGAGACCGGGGGCGGGAACGCCGCGCTCGGCGCCGACATGCTCGGCTTCGTCAAAGAGCTGAAGTCCCTGGCCGGCGCGCGGGGGCAGCGGGTGACCTGGTACGACGCGATGACCGTGAACGGGAGCGTCAGCTGGCAGGGAGCGCTCGACAGCCAGAACCAGGCGTTCTTCCAGGCGGCCGACGACATGTTCGTCGACTTCCGGTGGAGTACGGCGTCGCTCGCCTCCTCCGGGACGACGGCCGACCAACTGGGGCGCAGCCGCTACGAGTTGTGGGCGGGCGTCGACGTCGAGTCCAACGGGTCCGACACGAGTGTGAGCTGGGACGCGATCGTGCCGAGCAGCAAGGCGCACGTCACCTCGATCGGCTTCTACCGGCCGGAGTGGACCCGCAACCACCTGCCCGCCTCCCGGACACCCGGCGACTTCCACGCCGCCGACCAGCGCTTCTGGACCGGAAGGTCGCTGGACCCCTCGCGCCCGGACGCGAGCGACCCCTGGCGGGCGCCCGCCGTGTCCGTGGCCGACCGGTCCACGGTCGGCTCGCTGCCGTTCGGGACCGTGTTCAACACGGGGCATGGGCTGCGCTGGTACGAGGACGGGGTGGTCACCTCGGACGCGCCCTGGAACCACCTCGGACTCCAGGACCGGCTGCCGTCGCGGCAATGGGTGGTGCGGACGGACGGGGAGCGGCCGGCTGTTTCCTTCGACTTCGCGGACGCGTGGCGGGGCGGCAGCAGTGTGCTGGTGGACGGTGAACTGGACCAGCCGGCGGTCGTGGAGCTGTACGCGACACAGCTGCCGGTCGGTGTGAACACGGTTGTCCAGCTCACGCACCGGACGGACGAGGGGAGCGTGAACGTCGAGCTGGCCGTGGCCACCGTGGAGCCGGGTTCGCCCGGGGCGACACCGTCGTACACCTATCTGCCTGTGAACTCGGTCGACGAGTGGGAGACGGTGACTGTGCCGCTCACGGGGGTGGGGGCCGGGGGTCTGCGGAGGGTGGGGGTTCGGCTTACGGGGGCCGGTGGGGCGGTGCGGTGGCGGCTCGGCGGGCTGGTGATATGTGACATAGCACTGTCCCCCGAAGCCCCCACCGACCTTCGCGTCACCGCGGCCACCGCCGGCGACCTCCGCTTCGCCTGGAGCGCCGCCCCCGGCCCCGTCCGCCACTACGAGCTGCACCGCCTCCTCCCCGACGGCACCCGGCGCTTCCTCGGCGGCACCGGTCAGCAGGCCTTCTTCGTGGCCGGCCTCCAGCCCGAGCAGGGTGAGCGGGCCGCGCGGTTCGAGCTGCGGTCCGTGGGGGAGCTGTACGACACCTCGGATCCCGTCACCGTGACCCACACCTGGTAACCGTCCGCGACCCACCCCCGGCAACCGTCCGCCACCAGCCTTGGAGCACCCCGCATGCATGACGACCGCAGCCTGGTCGAAGCCCGTCTCAAGCGCGTTCTCGACGAGCGCATCCGCCCCGCCGTGTACCCGCGGTCCGTGCCGCTGGAGGTCGCGGTGTGGCATGCCCCCGGCGAGCCGGTGCCCGTGGCGGAGGGGCTTGCGGCCGAGCCCGAGCCGATCGCGGTCGGCGCCCGGTGGGGTGCTCCCTGGGGCACCAGCTGGTTCCGGGTGACCGGAAGAGTCCCCGAGGAGTGGGCCGGGAAGACCGTCGAGGCGATCCTCGACCTCGGCTTCGACGAGAACATGCCCGGCTTCCAGTGCGAGGGCCTGGTCTACCGGCCCGACGGCACGCCGGTGAAGGGCCTCAACCCACGCAACCAGTGGGTGCGGATCGGCGCGCCCGTCGAGGGCGGCGAGGAGGTGCGCCTGCACGTCGAAGCCGCCTCCAATCCCGTCATCCTCGACTACCACCCCTTCCTGCCCACGCGGTTGGGCGACAAGGAGACCGCCGGCAGTGAACCCCAGTACACGCTCACCCGCATGGACCTCGCCGTCTTCGACGAGCAGGTGTGGCAGCTGGTGATCGACCTGGAGGTGCTCGGCGAGCTGATGGCCGAGCTGCCGGTGGAGTCGGCGCGCCGGTGGGAGATCCTGCGGGCGGTGGAGAAGGCGCTCGACGCGGTCGACCTGCAGGACGTCAACGGCACGGCGGACGCGGCCCGTTCGCATCTCGCGGGCGTCCTGTCCGCGCCCGCCGTCCCTTCCGCGCACCGCATCAGCGCCGTCGGCCACGCGCACATCGACTCGGCGTGGCTGTGGCCGCTGCGCGAGACGGTCCGCAAGGTGGCGCGCACGACCTCCAACATGACCGCGCTGCTGGAGGACGAGCCCGAGTTCGTGTTCGCCATGTCCCAGGCCCAGCAGTGGGCGTGGGTGAAGGAGCACCGGCCCGAGGTGTGGGCGCGGGTGAAGAAGGCGGTGGCGGACGGGCGGTTCGTGCCGGCCGGCGGGATGTGGGTGGAGTCGGACACCAACATGCCGGGCTCGGAGGCGATGGCCCGTCAGTTCGTGCACGGAAAGCGGTTCTTCCTCGACGAGTTCGGCATCGAGAACGACGAGGCCTGGCTCCCGGACACCTTCGGCTTCGCCGCGGGGCTGCCGCAGATCATCCGGGCGGCGGGCTCCAAGTGGCTGCTGACGCAGAAGATCTCCTGGTCGCAGACGAACAAGTTCCCGCACCACACCTTCCGTTGGGAGGGCATCGACGGCACCCGGATCTTCACGCACTTCCCGCCCGTCGACACCTACAACTGCTCCATGAAGGGCGGCGAGATCGCCCACGCGGCGGGCAACTTCAAGGACAAGGGAGTCGCCAGGCACTCCCTCGCCCCCACCGGCTGGGGCGACGGAGGCGGCGGCACGACCCGCGAGATGGTCGCCAAGGCGGCCCGGCTGCGGGACCTGGAGGGCTCGGCCACCGTCGTCTGGGAGACGCCCGGGGAGTTCTTCGCGAAGGCCGAGGCCGAGTATCCCGAACCGCCCGTCTGGGTCGGCGAGCTCTACCTAGAACTCCACCGCGCCACCCTGACCAGTCAGGCGAGGACCAAGCAGGGCAACCGCCGCAGCGAACACCTCCTGCGCGAGGCCGAACTCTGGGCGGCGACGGCCGCCGTACGCACCGGATTCCCCTACCCCTACGAGGAGTTGGACCGCATCTGGAAGACGGTGCTGCTGCACCAGTTCCACGACATCCTGCCGGGCTCCTCCATCGCATGGGTCCACCGCGAGGCGCGGGCGACCTACGAGCGCCTCGCCGCCGAGCTGAACGCCATCATCGACGCGGCCCAGCGTGCTCTGGCCGGGGAGGGATCGACGCCGCTCGTCTTCAACTCGGCTCCGCATGCGCGGGGCGGGGTGGCGGCGGGCGGCGCGGGCACCTCGGCCGTCGAGGGCGAGACGGCACTCGTGCCTCGCGCGGGCGGCGGTTTCGTGCTGCACAACAGCCTGCTCAGAGTGGAGATCGACGGGCACGGTCTCGTCGTGTCGGTCCACGACATCGCCGCCGACCGCGAGACCATCGCCCCCGGGCGGGCCGCCAACCTGCTCCAGCTGCACCCGGACTTCCCGAACATGTGGGACGCCTGGGACGTCGACGAGTTCTACCGCAACACCGTCACCGACCTGACGGACGCCGACGAGGTGACCGCCGGCGAGGACGGGGCGTCGGTGCGGATCGTCCGTACCTTCGGTGCGTCACGTGTCACGCAGGTGTTGTCGCTGCCGCCGGAGGAGCGGCGGCTGGTGCTGGACACCGAGGTGGACTGGCACGAGACGGAGAAGTTCCTCAAGCTCGCCTTCCCGCTCGACGTGCACGCCGAACGGTACGCGTCCGAGACCCAGTTCGGGCACTTCCACCGGCCCACGCACACCAACACCTCCTGGGAGGCGGCCAAGTTCGAGGCCTGCAACCACCGCTTCGTCCACCTCGGGGAACCCGGCTGGGGCGTGGCGGTCGTCAACGACTCGACCTACGGCCACGACGTCACCCGCACGGTCCGCACGGACGGCGACCGCGGTACGACCACCACGGTCCGGGTGTCCCTGCTGCGCGCCCCGCGCTTCCCCGACCCCGAGACCGACCAGGGCGTCCACCGCTTCCGGCACGCCCTGGTCCCCGGTGCGGGCATCGGCGACGCGGTGCGCGAGGGATGGCGGATCAACCTTCCGGAACGACGCCTCACCGGCGGCGGCGAGGTCGCTCCGCTGGTGACGGTCGATCAGGAAGCCGTGGTGGTGACGGCGTTGAAGCTCGCGGACGACGGCAGCGGCGACGTGGTGGTCCGCTTCCATGAGGCGCACGGCGGACGGGCCAAGGCGGTACTGACGGCCGGCTTCGAGGTGGCCGAGGTGACGGTCACCGACCTGCTGGAGCGCCCGTGGGCCGAGTCGGCCACGCCGGAGCGCGACGGCAACCGCATCGCCGTACGACTGCGTCCTTTCGAGCTGGTGACGCTGAGGCTGCGGCGGGCCTAGCCGGCTCTCGGCGTCACCGTGCGTCCGGCACGCCGGCGAGCGCGGCGAGGCGGAGGTTCGTCTCGTCCGCGCTGCCGGGCACGGCGCTCATGATCACGATCTTGAGGTCGGAGTCGCCGTCGGTCAGGACGTCGCAGTCGACCGTGACCGGTCCCACCGAGGGGTGCTCGATCGTCTTGTGGTCCTCGCGGTGGCCGGCCACCGTGCCGCTCGCCCACAGTTCGGCGAACCGCGCGTTGCCTGCGGCCAGTTGGCGGATCAGCTGTGCCAGGCGCGGGTCGTGCGGGAAGCGGCCGGTGGCCCGGCGCAGGTCGGAGACGACGGCGGCGTCGGTGGTGTCCGGGTCGAGCTCGGTCACCGGCCACCGCGCCAGGCGGGGCGGGCCCGCGTCCAGGGGGAACCTGTCGCGGGCGAAGTTGCGCAGGTGCGCCGGCGAGGAGGAGGGGTCGCCCAGCAGAGCGGCCCAGCCGCGGTTCCACCACACCAGCTGCCAGTCGGCCGCGAACACGGCGACCGCGACGTCCGCGAGCCGGCTGAGGACGCGTTGGACACCGGGGGTGATGTGACCCGAGATCGTGCCGTCCGCGGGCGGGGCGAGGTGGGCCAGGCGGTAGAGGTGGTCACGCTCGGCGGCGGACAGCTGGAGCGCGCGGGCCAGGGACGCCACGACCTGCGCGGAGGGAGTCGTCGCCCGCCCCTGTTCCAAGCGTACGACGTAGTCCACCGACACGCCCGCGAGCTCGGCGAGCTCCTCGCGGCGCAGACCGGCCGCGCGGCGGGTCCGGCCGACCGGCAGCGCGGCGGCGGACGGGTGCAGCCGGTCACGCCAGGTGCGGATCGTCGCGCCGAGCTCGGCACCGGGGGGCGTCGTCATGGTGTCCATCGTCCTGCACCGGAGGCGTGGGCGGGTGGTACTGCTTTTCCTACCGTCGAGCCGTCCCTGGCCCGGATGTCGTCGGGCGATCGAGCATGGACGGCATGACGATCACTTTCATCACCGGAGCGAACAAGGGTCTCGGCCGCGAGACCGCCCGCCGTCTCGTCGGACTCGGGCACACCGTGCTGGTCGGTGCCCGCGACCCCGAGCAGGGGGCGGAGGCGGCGGCCGCACTGGGCGCGCGGTTCGTGCGCGTCGACGTCACGGACGACGCGTCGGTCGCCGCCGCGGCCGCCGATGTCGCCGAGCGCGAGGGGCGGATCGACGTCCTGGTCAACAACGCGGGCATCCACGGGCCGTCCGGCGACCCCGGTCGGCTGACCGGCGCCGACGTCCTCGCCGTCTTCGACGTCAACCTCGCGGGCGTGGTCCGCACGACCACCGCGTTCCTGCCGCTGCTGCGCCGGTCCTCGGACCCGGTCATCGTGAATGTCAGCAGCGGCATGGGCTCCCTGGCGTTCACCCACGACCCGTCCCGCGCCGAGTCCCACGCCCTCGCGCCCCTCTACACCGCCTCGAAGGCGGCCCTCACGATGCTCACCACCCAGTACGCCAAGGCTCTCCCGGACATCCGCGTCAACGCCGCCGACCCCGGCTACACGGCCACCGACCTCAACGGCCACAGCGGCCCGCAGACCGTCACCGAGGGGACGGACGCGATCGTGACGCTCGCGACCGAGAAGCCGGGCTCGGGTTCAGGACGCTTCGTCGACCGGTACGGCGAGATCGCCTGGTCCTGAACCGACCGCCCGAGCCGCGCCCGGCGACTCCTGAGCCATGCCGGGCCTGGGCGATGCCGGGCCCCTCGGCGCTGAGCGCTCCGCTGGATGTACCGTGATGGGCCGTCGTTCGGCTGCGGCGCCGTCGTGGCTGGTCGCGCAGTTCCCCGCGCCCCTTTGGGGCGCTGCCGAACCGCAGTCGACTTCACCCGGACCGCTTAGCCGCCCAGCTGTGCCCGCAGCCACTCCTCCACCTCCCCCACATGCGCGGCCGCCGCCGCCCGCGCCGCCTCCGGGTCGTGGGCCACCAGGGCCCGGTGGATGGCGGCGTGCTCGCGGCGGGTGCGGGCGAACGCGCCCTCCTCCTGGTAGCCCCGCCACACCCGCGCGCGGAAGGTGCGCGACGACAGGCCCTCCAGGATCGCCGCCATGGTCTCGTTGCCCGCGGCCGCCGCGATCTCGCGGTGGAAGGCGAGGTCGTGGGCGAGGATCTCCTCGGGGTCGTCGGTCGCGTTCATCGCCGTGAGGTGTTTCTCGACCTCGGCCAGCTGGTCGGGCGTGATACGGGCCGCCGCCAGGGCCGTCGCCGTCGACTCCAGGATGCGGCGGACCTCCAGGAGCTCCACCAGCCGCGGCCCCCGGGAGAGGTCGGCGACCACGCCGAACGTCTCCAGCAGGTCGCCGGCCTCCAGTTGGGTGACGTAGATGCCGGAGCCGTGGCGGGCCTCCAGCACGCCCAGCACCGTCAGCGCCCGGATCGCCTCGCGCATCGAGCTGCGGGAGATGCCCAGCTGGACCGCGAGGTCGCGCTCGGTGGGCAGCCGCTGGCCGGGCTCCAGCCGGCCCCCCGCGATCATCGCCTTGATCTGCTCGATGGCGCGCTGCGTCACCGTGCCCTTCTGTGGGGCGGTCTCGTCCACGCCGTTCCTCCCGTCGACCGGTGCGCCGAAGTCTAACCGTGGGGGTGGTCCGACCAATACCGTCAGGAACGGCGAAAATCTGCGGCCGGAGGGTGTTGCTCCGGGGAAGTGGTCTGATAAGTATGCGGGCATCTGCTGGAACACGCTCAACGAGGAGCCGCCCACATGCCCGGCACAACAGCGCGGAAGCAGAACAGGTCAAGAATCCTCGGCGCGATGGCCACGCTCGTCGGCGCCTCGCTCGCCCTCACCGCTTGCGGCAGCACCAAGGACACCGGCTCCGGCAGCACGGGAGGCGGCGGCACCGGCAAGGTCGGGGTGATCCTGCCCCTGCTGACCTCGCCGTTCTGGCAGTCGTACAACGACTACGTGCCCAAGATGGCCAAGTCCGAGGGCGTCGACGCCCTGAAGACGGTCAACTCCAACAGTGACCCCTCGCAGCAGATCACCGACATCAACAACCAGCTCAACCAGGGCGTGAAGGGCCTCGTCGTCGCCCCGCTCGACAGCGCCGCCATCGAGGCCGGCCTCGACCAGGCCGAGCGCAAGGGCGTCCCGGTCGTCGCCGTCGACGTCGCGCCCGACAAGGGCAAGGTCGCGATGGTCGTCCGCGCCGACAACGTCGCGTACGGCACGAAGGCCTGCGACTACCTCGGGCAGCACGTCACCAGCGGCAAGGTCGTGCAGATCATGGGCGACCTCGCCTCGGTCAACGGCCGCGACCGCTCCGAGGCCTTCCGGGACTGCGTCAAGAAGAAGTACCCGAAGCTGAAGGTCCTGGAGATCCCCGCCAAGTGGGAGTCCGACACCGCGGCCGCCAAGCTCGACACGCTCCTGAACGCCAACCCCGACATCAAGGGCATCTACATGCAGGCCGGCGGCGTCTACCTCGCCCCGACGCTGCAGACCCTCAAGTCGAAGAACCTGCTGAAGACGGCGGGCCAGAAGGGCCACATCGTCATCGTCTCCAACGACGGCATCCCGCAGGAGTACGACGCCATCCGCAAGGGCCAGATCGACGCGACCGTCTCCCAGCCCGCCGACGCCTACGCCAAGTACGGCATGTACTACATCAAGGCGGCGATGGAGGGGAAGACCTTCAAGCCCGGCCCGACGGACCACGACTCCACCATCGTCAAGCTGCCCAGCGGCATCCTGGAGGACCAGCTGCCCGCGCCGCTGGTGACCAAGGACAACGTCGACGACCCCAAGCTCTGGGGCAACACGGTCAAATGAGTACGCCACTCGTTGAGGCGCGGGACGTCGTCAAGCGCTACGGCCCCACCACGGCCCTCGCGGACGGGCGGCTCACCGTGGTGTCCGGTGAGTCGCACGCCCTCGTCGGCCGCAACGGCGCCGGCAAGTCGACCCTCGTCCGGATCCTCACCGGCCTGGAGGCTCCGGACGAGGGCACGGTCCGCTTCGACGGCGAGCCCGCGCCGCCACTCGCCGACCGGGACGCCTGGCGCCGCAAGGTGGCCTGCGTCTACCAGCACCCCACCCTCGTCCCGGAACTGACGGTCGCCGAAAATCTCTTCATGGCGGAGATCCACGCCGCCAGGCCGGCAAGGCTCGGCTTCAGGGTCGGCCGGGGGTCCGGGGGTTGTCCCCCGGACAAGCACAGCATCAACCGCCAGCCCCAGCACCGCGGGTTCATCAGCTGGCGCCGGCTCAGGAGCGAGGCGGCCCAGCTCCTCGACACCTGGGACGTACGCGTCGACCCGGACGCGCGCACCGCCGACCTCAAGGTCGAGGACCGCCAAATGGTGGAGATCGCCCGGGCGTTGAGCTTCGGCGCCCGCTTCATCGTCCTCGACGAGCCGACCGCCCAGCTCGACAACCGCGAGATCGAGCGGCTGTTCAGCCGTATGCGCGCACTCCAGGACTCCGGCGTCACCTTCCTGTTCATCTCGCACCACCTCCAGGAGGTGTACGAGGTCTGCCAGACCGTGACGGTGCTGCGCGACGCCCGTTGGATCACCACGGCCCCCGTGGCCGACCTGCCGCGCGCCGCCCTGGTGGAGGCCATGGCGGGGGAGTCCATCGAGACGATCGCCGAACAGGCCGTACAGGAACAACTCGTCGACGCCGGCGCCCCCGTCCTCCTCGACGCCCGCGGGCTCACCTCGGACGCCTACCAGGACGTCGACCTCACCGTCCGCAAGGGCGAGGTCGTCGGGCTCGCCGGCATCAGCGGAAGCGGCAAGATCGAACTCGCCGAGTCCTTCGCCGGGCTGTACACACCGACCGCCGGCACCGCCCAACTCGACGGCGAGCGGCTGCCGTTCGGCGACGTTCAGGCCGCCCTCAAGGCCGGCGTCGGCTGCGTGCCGCGCGACCGGCACGAGCAGGGCCTGGTCGCCGGCATGACCATCGGCGACAACGCCACCATGAGCGTCCTCGACCGGCTCGGCCGCTTCGGCTTCATCGGCACCGACCGCAGACGCGGCTTCGCCACCGAGCTGATCGACCGCCTCGACATCCACACCGAGGGCCCCGAACAACCCGTCTCCGACCTGTCCGGCGGCAACGCGCAGAAGGTCGTCATGGCCCGCGCCCTCGCCTCCGACCCCCGACTGCTCGTCCTCATCAACCCCACCGCCGGCGTCGACGTGAAGTCCAAGGAGTCACTGCTCGCCCGCGTGGACACCGCCCGCGAGGACGGCACCGCCGTACTGGTCGTCTCCGACGAACTCGACGACCTGCGGCGCTGCGACCGCGTCCTCGTCCTCTTCCACGGCCGCGTCGTCGCCGAGCACCCGGCGGGCTGGCGCGACCACGAGCTGATCGCCTCCATCGAAGGAGTGGACCATGGCTGACACCAAGGCTCCGCCGGTGAAGCCGGTGAGCGTGCCCGATGTGCGGGCGGCCCGGGCCGTGCTGCTGCGCAGGGCACGTGAACTCGCCCTGGTACCGGCACTGCTGGTGCTCATGGTGATCGGCGCGTTCGTCAACGACTCGTTCCTCACCGAACGCAACCTGATCTCCATCCTGGGTTCCTCCGCCGCGCTCGCCATGGTGGTGCTGGCCGAGTCCCTGATACTCATCACCGGCAAGATCGACCTGTCGCTGGAGTCGGTGGTCGGCATCGCGCCCGCCGTCGGCGCCCTGCTGGTGCTGCCCACCGCCGAGTCCGGCTGGGGCACGGAATGGCCGACCGCGCTCGCCCTCCTCGCGATCCTCGTCGTGGGCGGTGCGATCGGCGCCTTCAACGGCTTCCTCGTGGTGCGGTTCAAGCTCAACGCCTTCATCGTCACCCTCGCGATGCTGATCGTCCTGCGCGGGCTGCTGGTGGGCGCCACCAAGGGCAAGACGCTGTTCGGCATGCCCGACGGATTCTTCACCCTGGCCACCTCCACCTTCCTGCGCGTCCCGCTCTCGGTGTGGCTGGCCGGGGCCGCCTTCGGCATCGCCGGACTGATCCTCAAGTACCACCGGGTCGGCCGCGCCCTGTACGCGATCGGCGGAAACGCGGACGCGGCCCGCGCGGCCGGCATCCGCGTCGAACGCGTGGTGCTCGGGGTGTCCGTCGTCGCGGGCGTCCTCGCCGCGCTGGGCGGGATCATGCAGACCGGGTACGTCGGCGCGATCAGCGCCAACCAGGGCAACAACATGATCTTCACGGTGATGGCGGCCGCGGTGATCGGCGGCCTGAGCCTCGACGGCGGCAAGGGCACCATGTTCGGCGCCCTCACCGGCGTACTCCTCCTCGGGGTGGTGCAGAACCTGCTCACCCTCGCCCAGGTGCCGTCCTTCTGGATCCAGGCCATCTACGGCGGAATCATCCTGGTCGCCCTCATGATCGCCCGGGTGACCACGGGCCGCGCCCAGGACTGACCCCCGCCCGACCTGCCCCCGACCGAAAGGCCCTCCGTGTCCCCGACGCCCCTCCGCATCAGTGCGGTCGACACCTTCGACATCCGTTTCCCCACCTCGCGCGAGCTCGACGGCTCCGACGCGATGAACCCGGACCCCGACTACTCGGCCGCGTACGTCGTGCTGCGCACCGACGCCGAGGACGGCATCGAGGGACACGGCTTCACCTTCACCATCGGGCGGGGCAACGAGGTCCAGGTCGCCGCGATCCACGCGCTGCGCCACCACGTGGTGGGACGGGACGTGGACGAGGTGTGCGCGAACCCGGGGGCGCTCTACCAGGAGCTCGTCGGCGACAGCCAACTGCGCTGGCTGGGGCCCGAGAAGGGCGTGATGCACATGGCGATCGGCGCGGTGATCAACGCCGTGTGGGACCTCGCCGCCAAGCGCGCCGACAAGCCCCTGTGGCGGCTGCTCGCCGAGGCCGAACCCGAGTGGCTGGTCGCCCAGATCGACTTCCGGTACCTCACGGACGCGCTGACCCGCGAGGAGGCGCTGGACATCCTGCGCCGCGGCAGGGCGGGGGCGGGCGAGCGCACGCAGCGCCTGCTGGAGCGCGGCTACCCCGGCTACACCACCTCCGCCGGCTGGCTCGGCTACAGCGACGAGAAACTCACCCGCCTCGCCGCCCAGGCCGTCGCCGACGGCTTCACCCAGATCAAGCTCAAGGTCGGCGCCGACCTCGACGACGACATCCGCCGCTGCCGCGTCGCCCGCTCGGTGATCGGCCCGGACATCCGCATGGCGATCGACGCCAACCAGCGCTGGGACGTCGCCGAGGCCATCCGCTGGACCAAGGCCCTCGCCGAGTTCGAACCGTACTGGATCGAGGAGCCCACCAGCCCCGACGACGTCCTCGGCCACGCCGCGATCCGTGAGGCCGTCGCCCCGGTCAAGGTGGCCACCGGCGAGCACGTCCAGAACCGTGTCGTCTTCAAGCAGCTCCTCCAGGCGGGCGCCCTCGACGTCGTCCAGATCGACGCGGCCCGCGTCGGCGGCGTCAACGAGAACCTCGCGATCCTCCTGCTCGCCGCCAAGTTCGGCGTCCCGGTCTGTCCGCACGCGGGCGGCGTCGGCCTGTGCGAACTCGTCCAGCACCTCTCGATGTTCGACTACGTCGCCGTCTCCGGCACCACCGAGAACCGCGTCATCGAGTACGTCGACCATCTGCACGACCACTTCCAGGATCCCGTGGTGATCCGCGAGGGTCACTACACGGCACCCACCGCGCCGGGTTTCTCGGCCGCCATGCGACCGGAGTCCATCACGCGGTACACCTTCCCCGGCGGCACCTTCTGGGCCGCCGACCTCGACGAGAAGAAGGGACGGGCGGCATGACCGACTTCCAGGGGCTGAAGGCACTGGTCACCGGCGGAGCCTCCGGCATCGGACGGGCCACGGCCGAACTCCTCGCCGCCCGCGGCGCCCAGGTCGCCGTCCTCGACCTCGACCCCTCCTCGGTGGACAAGCCCCTGCTCGGCTTCCGCGCCGACGTCACCGACGACACGTCCGTACGGGAGGCGGTGGCGGCCGCCGTCGCCGAGCTCGGCGGCCTCGACGTCCTGGTCAACAACGCGGGCATCGGCGCCCAGGGCACCGTCGAGGACAACGACGACGCCGAGTGGCAGCGCGTCTTCGACGTCAACCTCTTCGGCATGGTCCGCACCGCCCGCGCCGCCCTGCCGCACCTGCGCGAGTCGCGGCACGCGGCGATCGTCAACACCTGCTCCATCGCCGCCACGGCCGGCCTCCCGCAGCGCGCCCTCTACTCCGCGACCAAGGGCGCCGTGTACTCGCTGACCCTCGCCATGGCCGCCGACCACATCCGCGAGGGCATCCGCGTCAACTGCGTCAACCCCGGTACGGCGGACACCCCGTGGATCGGCCGGCTCCTCGCCAAGGCCCCCGACCCGGCCGCCGAACGCGCCGCCCTGGAGGCCCGCCAGCCCACCGGCCGCCTCGTCTCGGCCGACGAAGTCGCGGGCGCCATCGCCTACTTGGCCAGTCCGCTGTCCGGCGCCACCACCGGCACCTCCCTCGCCGTGGACGGCGGGATGCAGGGCCTGCGGCTGCGCCCGGTGGGCCGGTGACCGCGCCCCGCGGACTCGGCCTCGGAGCCGCCGGCATCGGGAACCTCTACACCGAGGTCACCGACGAGCAGGCGTACGAGGCCGTCTCCGCCGCCTGGCAGCGCGGCATCCGCTACTACGACACCGCGCCCCACTACGGCCTCGGCCTGTCCGAACGCCGCCTCGGCGCGGCCCTCCGAGAGCACCCGCGCGAGGAGTACGTCCTCTCCACCAAGGTCGGCCGCCGCCTCGAGCCACGGGACGGCGGCGGAGACGACCTGGCGAACGGCTTCGCCGTCCCCGCCACCCACCGAAGGATCTGGGACTTCACCGCGGACGGCATCCGCCGCACCCTCGACGCCAGTCTCGAGAGGCTCGGCGTCGACCGCGTCGACATCGTCTACCTGCACGACCCCGATGACCACGCCGAACAGGCCTTCAGGGAGGGCTATCCCGCGCTGGAGAAGCTCCGCTCGGAAGGCGTGGTCGGCGCGATCGGCGCGGGCATGAACCAGGCCGAGATGCTCACCCGTTTCGTCCGCGAGACCGACGTCGACGTGGTGCTGTGCGCGGGCCGCTACACCCTGCTCGACCAGAGCGCGCTCACGGAACTCCTCCCCGCTGCCGTCGAACGGGGCGTGTCGGTGGTGATCGGCGGCGCCTTCAACTCGGGGCTGCTGGCGGACCCGAAGCCAGGGGCGACCTACAACTACGCCGCCGCGTCACCCGAGTTGCTGGACCGGGCCCTGCGCATGAACAAGATCGCCGAACGGCACGGCATCACCCTGCGGGCCGCCGCCCTCGCCTTCTGCGCGGCCCACCCGGCCGTCACGAGCGTGCTGGTGGGAGCCCGCTCGGCGGCGGAGGTCCAGGACTGCGCCGACCAGTTCGCGACACCGGTGCCCGCCGCCTTCTGGCAGGAGCTGCGGGAGGCCGGCCTCCTGGTGACCGAGGAGCCGTCATGAGAGTCGCCCTGCACACCAAGGTCCGCGCGGACCGCGTCGCCGAGTACGAGGCCGCCCACCGCGAGGTACCGAAGGAACTCACCGACGCGATCCGGGCGGCCGGCGCCACCTCCTGGACCATCTGGCGCAGCGGCACCGACCTCTTCCACCTCCTGGAGTGCGAGGACTACGCCCGCCTCCTCGCGGAACTGGAGCAACTCCCGGTCAACATCGCCTGGCAGGCCCGCATGGCCGAACTCCTCGACGTCGTCCACGACTACTCCGACGAGGGCGCGAACGCGGGCCTGCCCGTGGTCTGGGAGCTGCCATGACGCTCGTGGACGCCCACCACCACGTCTGGGACCTCGCGGTCCGGGACCAGGACTGGATCCCCGAACACAGTCCGCTCCGCCGGAACTTCACCGTCACCGACCTCGAACCCGAGGCGCGGGCGGCCGGGGTGGACCGCACGGTCCTGGTCCAGACGATCACAGTGCCGGAGGAGACCCCGGAGTTCCTCGCCCTGGCCGCCACCCACGACCTGATCGCCGGCGTGGTCGGCTGGACCGACCTCACCCGCCCGGACATCGCCGACGAACTCGCCCGCCTGAGCGAACTCCCCGGCGGCTCCTACCTGAAGGGCATCCGCCACCAGGTCCAGGCCGAACCCGACCCGGACTGGCTCCTGCGCCCCGACGTTCACCGAGGCCTCACAGCGGTCGCCGAGGCAGGCCTCGTCTACGACCTGGTCGTCCTGCCCCGCCAACTCCCGGCCTGCACGAAGGCGGCCGCCACTCTCCCTCAACTGACGTTCGTCCTCGACCACTTGGGCAAACCGCCGATCGCCTCGGGCACCCTCACCCCGTGGTCCTCGGACCTCCGGGCCCTCGCCGCTCTCCCCAACACGGTCGCCAAACTCTCCGGCCTGATCACCGAGGCCGACCCCGCCTCCTGGGCGACGGACGACCTCCGCCCGTACACCGACACGGCGTTGGAGACCTTCGGCCCCGACCGCCTGATGTTCGGCTCGGACTGGCCGGTGTGCACGGAGAGGGCCTCGTACGCCGAAGTGCTCGTCGCCACACAGGAGTTGACGGGCGGTCTCGACCCGGCCGAGCGCACGCAGCTCTTCGAGGCGACGGCCACCCGCGTCTACGACCTCTGAGCCACCCCGGCCAACCGCGTGGGCGGCAGATACTCCCGCACGAACGTCCGCTCCCAGCACGCCCCCGTCTCCCGCAGTTCGCGCCAGCTCGTGTACCGGTAGCGGAAGAGGCGGGCGCGGACGAAACGGGGCGGGGCGTCGGGCGGGAAGGGGGAGCGGCGCAGCAGCCGCAGGGTGTCGCGGTCGTTCTCCAGGAGCCGTTCCACCAGGGCGCCGAACCAGGCACCGGCGTACGAGGGGGAGAGCGCGGCGAACCACATCAGCCAGTCCAGGCGGAGGTGGTACGGGGCGAACTGGCGCGGCCAGCGCCGGGGGTCGCCCGGCTTGCCCCTGAACTCGTACTCCAGCCACCGCGAGTCCTCGTGCGGCACCGTGTCGGCCGTGCCCTCGATCACCACCTCGTAGCGGATCCTGCTCACGCTCCCGAACGCCCCGTAGGTGTTGACCAGATGGAGCGGGTCGAAGGAGCGGTTCATGATCTGGCGGCGGGAGATCATGTTCCGGACCGGGTGGTAGCCGAGGCCGAGCAGGAGCGCGGCGACCGCCAGGACCACCACCTCGTACCAGAGCGGGGTGTCGGGCAAGGAGGGTGCGTCGGACGGGAGTCGCAGTGCCGAGACCGCCAGGACGATGGTGATCCAGTTCAGCCAAGAGAAGTTGCCCGACAGGACCAGCCACAGCTGGGTGACGATCATCAGGGACGCCGCCGCCGTCGCGACCGGCTGCGGCGTGAACAGGAGGAACGGGACGGCGAGTTGGGTGAAGTGGTTCGCCGCCACCTCCGCCCGGTGCAACGGCCGCGGCAGATGGTGGAAGAACCAGCTCAGCGGACCCGGCATCGGCTGGGTCTCGTGGTGGTAGTCCAGGCACGTCAGCTTCCGCCAGCACGCGTCGCCCCGCATCTTGATCAGACCGGCCCCGAACTCCACGCGGAACAGGACCCAGCGCAGCAGGAACAGCACGACGACCGGCGGCGCCACCTCGTCGTTGCCGAGGAACACGGCGAGGAAGCCGACCTCCAGGAGCAGCGACTCCCAGCCGAACGCGTACCAGGTCTGGCCGACGTTGACGATCGACAGGTACAGCGCCCAGGGGGCCAGCCACAGCAACATGCCCGCCCACAGAGGGAGTTCGGAGTCCAGACCGGCGGCCAGCGCCGCCGAGACCGCGCAGCCCGTCCAACAGCAGGCGGCGAAGAAGCGGTCGGAGTAGTGGAGCTGGAAGAGGCTGGGAGCCCGCTTGAACGGTACCCGTTCGACGAAGCGGGGCACGGGCAGCATCCCGCGCTCGCCCATCAGCGCGCGGAACTGCAGCGCCGCCGTCAGGAACGCCACGAGATACACGCCGGCCAGAGCCCGCTGGAAGACCAGCCGGCTCGTCCAGTACTCGGGTGCGGTGAACCAGTCCACGGCCGTGCGCTCCTCGTTCCATTGTCGCGCCGGAACTCTATGTCACTCTGCGTGTAACCCTCCTCCGCTTGCGTAACCCAAGCGAGTGAAGCAGACAATGGTGGCGCATTGCCTGAAGTGAGGCAGGAGGACGAGGTGCGCACAGTCACCAAGACCCTCGCCACCGCCTGCGCGCTCTCGGCGGCGCTCCTCGTCGCCGGCTGCGGCGGTGACGGCGGCAAGGACACGAAGTCGAGCGGAGAGGTCTTCCTGCAGCCGGTCGCGGCACAGGGACCGGACCCCTTCACGGAGTCCACGGCCACCTCCACACCCGCCCCGCCCCCGGTCACCCGAACGCAGCAACCGACCGGCGCCTCCCGGGGCGTGCGGTCCATATCGGGCGGCACACCCGGTCTCTACGGCGGCACCGAACGCGTCGGCAGCTGCGACGTGAACCAACAGATCGACCGCCTGACCTCCGACCGGGCCAAGGCCCGCGCCTTCGCCGAGGCCGAGGGCATCGCGGCCGCGTCGATCCCCTCGTATCTGCGGGGCCTCGCCCCGGTCGTGCTGCGCGCGGACACCCGCGTCACCAACCACGGCTTCCGCGGCGGGCGGGCGAACGGCTTCCAGTCGGTCCTCCAGGCCGGCACCGCCGTCCTCGTCGACAACCGCGGCACACCGCGCGTCCGCTGCGCCTGCGGCAACCCGCTCAGGCCCGCCGTCGCCCAGCACGGCGGACACGGCACCGCCGGCCGCGCCTGGTCCGGCTACCGGCCCTCCGAGGTGATCGTGGTGACCCCGGCACCCCAGGTGATCACCAACATCACGATCATCGACATCGTGAACAACACCTGGATCGAACGGCCCATGGGGCACGGCGTGCACCAGGACCACGTCGTGCCACCGCCGCTCCCGGTGACCCCGACTCCGACACGGACACCGACGCCCACGCCCACCCTCACGCCGAGCGACACGAGCACCGGCCCCTCCAGCTCCAACCCTTCCAGCTCCAGCCCCGCGAGCTCCAGCCCCTCCGGATCGCCCACCGACTGCGTCACGCCGACCGTGACCGTCACCCCGGGCGCCACCGACGACGTACAGACCGGGGAGCCGGTCGTCGGACCCACCGTCTGCCCCACGGCCACGGTGACCGCAACGCCGCCGACCGGCCCGCCGACGCCCCGCACCCCCGGCCTCACCGCCACGACGGTCCCCGGGCAGCCGCAGTCCCCGTCGGACTCGGACGAGATCGGCCCGGAGACCGTGCCGGACACCCCCGATCTCCCCGACGGCGGCGGGCTGATCCCCGACGACACCGGCAGCATCTTCGACAGCCCCACCGACGTGTTCGACGGCTGACCGCGCACCGGAACTCCGGCTAACCATCCTGTCGTCCCGGTCGAAGAATCGGGCAAACCCTGGCAAGGTGGCCCCATGGCTGATCGGGGAGCGAGCGCCCTGTCACTCCCGGAAGACTGGCCCGCCCACCCGGACCCGATCCTGGCGCTCAACCAGATGGGCAGCTTCGACTGGGACCTGGACACCGGCCTGTTCCACATGGACGCCCAGGCCCACGAGGTCTTCGACCTGCGCCCCGAGGAGTACGACGACCGCCCCGAGACCCTCGCCGTCCGGGTCCCGCGCGCCGAGGGGTACCGGCTCGACGCCCTGGTCGCCCAGGCCATGAAGGACGGCAGCGAGAACTACGGCGCCTACTTCCGCATCCGCCGCCGCGACGGCAGCCTGCGCTGGACCCACACCCAGGGCTACATCCGGCGCGACGAGACCGGCCGGCCGCGCAGGATCATCGGCATCGTCCGGGACGCCACCCAGGAGCTCAGCGAGAGCGCCGCCCGGCACGAGCAGGCCGCCCAGGACGCGGCCCGGCGCGAGCAGACCAACGTCGTCCAGCTCACCACGGCCGCCCTCGCGCACGCACGTACCGTCCAGGACGTCATCGACGTGCTCAAGGACACCCACGGCCTCACCCACCTCGGCGCCACCAGCCTGGTCATGGGCCTGGTCGAGGCCGGCCGGATCCGGCTGATCGCCGAGGGTCCCGAGGGCAGCTTCGTCCCCGGCACCCTCGTCACCCGGATCGACGAGCCCTACCCGATGAGCGAGGTCGTGCGCACCCTCAGCCCGCGCTTCATCGAGTCCCCGGAGGAGTTCGCCGAGGGCTTCCCCGTGCTGTGGCCGCACATCACCGACCTCAACATCACCTCGGCCGCCTACCTCCCGCTGATCGTGCAGGCCCGTCCCATCGGCGCCATGGGCCTGCTCTACAGCGACCGCCGGGGCTTCTCGCCCGAGGACCGCAACGTCCTGGTCGCCCTCGGCAGCAGCATCGCGCAGAGCATCCAGCGCGCCATGTTCTACGAACAGGAGAAGGACCTCGCGACCGGGCTCCAGCAGGCCATGCTGCCGCGCACCATCCCCAGCGTGCGCGGCGCCGACGTCGCCGTCCGCTACCGCGCAGGCACCGCCGCGGGCTCGCTGGGCCGGGACATCGGCGGCGACTGGTACGACCTGATCCCGCTGCCCGGCGGCCGGGTCGGCGCCGTCATCGGCGACGTCCAGGGCCACGACACCCACGCGGCCGCCGTCATGGGGCAGCTGCGGATCGTGCTGCGCGCCTACGCCGCCGAGGGCCACACTCCCGCCACCGTGATGGCCCGCGCCTCCGTGTTCCTCCACGAACTCGACACCGACCGCTTCGCGACCTGCCTGTACGCCGAGGCGGACCTGGCGACCGGCGTGGTGCAGGTGGTCCGGGCCGGGCACATCGACCCGCTGATCCGGGCGGCCGACGGCAGCAGCCGGCGCGTCTCCGTGGAGGGCGGGCTGCCGCTCGGTCTGTCCGCCGAGTTCGGCAGCCTCGAATACCCGGTCGGCACCATCGAACTCGACCCCGGCCACACCCTCCTGCTGTGCACCGACGGCCTGGTGGAACAGCCCGGCGCCGACCTCGACGACGGCATGCAGACCCTCACCGCCCTCGTCGCCACCGGCCCCGACGACGTACGCGACCTCGCGGACCGCCTCATCGACGTCGCCGAGGAGCGCGGCGGGGACGACGACGTGGCCCTGCTCCTGCTGCGCCGCCGCGGCCTCGACACCCCGAAGTCCGGCGGCCGGCTCCAGCAGCACGTGGCACCGGGCGACCCCGAGGCGCTCACCCAGGCCCGGCACATGATCAGAGCGGCCGTCCGCGCCTGGGGCGCCAAGGACCGGGCGGACGAGATCGAACTCGTCGCCGACGAACTGATCACCAACGCCCTGATGCACACCGAGGGCGCCGCGATCGTCACCCTCAGAGCCCTCACCGGCAGCGAACGCCGCCTGCGCGTCGAGGTCGAGGACTCCTCCAGCGCCCTGCCACGCCGCCGCGAGGCGGGGGAGCAGGGCGTCTCCGGCCGTGGCCTGATGCTGGTCGACCTGCTGGCCGACGTGTGGGGCGTGGAGGCGCGGGGCGGCGGCAAGTGCGTGTGGTGCGAGTTCGTGGCAGCGGTGCCCGACTGAACCCGCGTGGCGTTGTCGGTGCCGGGTGGCACTCTGGACGTATGCCGGAACTCCCCGAGGTGGAAGCCCTCAAGGACTTCCTCACCGAGCACCTGGTCGGTCACGAGATCGTCCGGGTGCTGCCCGTCGCGATCAGTGTCCTGAAGACGTACGACCCTCCGCTCGCCGCGCTGGAAGGCCGCGAGGTCACCGCCGTGCACCGGTACGGCAAGTTCCTCGACCTCGCCACCGACGGCGGCCCGCACTTCGTGACCCACCTGGCCCGCGCGGGCTGGCTCCAGTGGAAGGACCGGCTGCCCGACGGGCCGCCCCGCCCCGGCAAGGGCCCCCTCGCGCTGCGCGTCGCCCTGGAGACGGGAGAGGGCTTCGACCTCACGGAGGCCGGCACGCAGAAGCGCCTCGCCGTGTACGTCGTCCACGACCCCCAGGAGGTCCCGGGCGTGGCCCGCCTCGGCCCCGACCCGCTCGCGGACGACTTCGACGAGCAGTCGTTCGCCGCGCTGCTCGTCCGCGAGAGACGCCAGATCAAGGGCGCCCTGCGCGACCAGAGCCTCATCGCCGGGGTCGGCAACGCGTACAGCGACGAGATCCTCCACGCCGCGAGGATGTCCCCCTTCAAACTCGCCGCGTCCCTCACACCGGAGGAGACGACCCGCCTCTACGACGCCCTGCGCACCACGCTCACGGAAGCGGTCGAGCGCTCCCGGGGTGTCGCGGCCGGCCGCCTCAAGGCGGAGAAGAAGAGCGCCCTGCGCGTCCACGGCCGCACCGGCCTACCCTGCCCGGTCTGCGGCGACACCATCCGCGAGGTCTCCTTCAGCGACTCGTCCCTCCAGTACTGCCCGACGTGCCAGACGGGCGGCAAGCCGCTGGCGGACAGACGCATGTCCCGCTTGCTGAAGTAGCGCTCGTCGGAGTCCTAGCCGTCCCCCTTGCCGTGCTTCCCCTCCCCCTTCCCCTTGCCCTTGTGGTGTTCCTTCGCACCGGGGTCCTTCGCCGGAGGCGCCGAGGTGGACGGAGCGGCAGCCGGGCTGCCGGCCGTCGGCGTCTGGTCGGCACGCGTGGGCGCGGACGCGGTCGGCGTCGGTGAGACGGGCGTCGAGGGCGTCCCGTCCCCGGCGTTGAGGGATGCGCCGAGGGCTGCCGCACCGGCGAACAAAGCCACCGCACCGGCGCCCACCCCCGCCTTCACGGCAAGGCGTCCTCGCCCGCGCCGCCGGGAGCGCGAGGCACGCACACCGACAGGAGGCGGCGGCGACATCGCCGGGGCGGGCGGAACGGACACAGCACCCGGCACGGACGTACGACTTGGGACGGACGCACGGCCCGGGTCGGACGCATCACCCGGAACGGACCCGCCACCCGCGTCGGCGCGCTCGCCCCGCGTCCCCCTCCGATCCACCCCCGCCAACCACGCCGCCGCCTCCTCCGCGGTCGGTCTCGCCGCCGGGTCCTTCGCCAGGAGGCGCAGGACGAAGTCGGAGAGCGGTCGGGGGGTCTCCGGGCGGAGCCGCGCCGGTGGCACCGGTGTCGCGTCCACATGCTGCTGCACCACCGCCAGCGAGGTCGCACCACGGAACGGCGGCTGCCCGGTGAGCAGTTCGTACAGCACGCACCCCAACGAGTACACGTCGACCGCGGGTTGCGCGGGCCGCCCCAACGCCCGTTCCGGAGCCAGATAGTCGGCGGTGCCCAGCACCTTCCCGGTCGCCGTCATCCCGGCGGCCGCCTCGTCCGCGAACCGCGCGATGCCGAAGTCGGTGATCTTCGCCGTACCGTCCGTGGTGAGCATGACGTTGGCGGGTTTGACGTCCCGATGGATCACGCCCTGCCGATGCGCCGCCGCGAGCCCCGCCGCCAGCTGCGCGCCGACCGCGGCCACCTCGCCCGGCGGCAGAACCCCGCGCAGCGACCGCTCCTGGGCCAGACTCCACCCGTCGACGAGCTCCATGACCAGATACAGCTGCCCGCCATGCGCGCCGAAGTCGTAAACCCCCACGACATTGGGGTGGTTGAGGCTCCCCGCGGTCCGTGCCTCCAGCCGGAACCGCTCGCTGTCCGTGGCCTCCTCGGCCCGCAGCAGCTTGACCGCGACACCACGCCCGAGGACCTGGTCGGTGGCCCGCCACACGTCGCCCATCGCGCCGCGCCCCAGCAGCTCGTCCAGCCGATAGCGCTCCGCCAACAACACCTGTACTCCCACCCCGCAGTACTACGACATCTCACTCCCGCGCGACCCGAAATCTCACCATTGATGATCATTTGGGCCGGGGGGCGTCAGCGTACCTGGGGCGTACTCGGTACAGCGCAGCGGTCGTTCACAACGTCACAGCGGGCTAGTGGGCCCGCAGCGTCACCAGGTGCTCGCCGTCGGCCGTGCGCACCTCGTACCGGGCGATCTCGCTCACGTGCATCGCCGAGCTGCCCTGCATGGTGATCGCATGCGCGTCGTGGCTCGGCACGGTCCAGCTGGTCAGGATCTGCTCGGAGCCGTCACGGCCCACGGCGACGAGACGACAGGAGCGCGGGCCCGCGCCGTCCTTGACCTCCAGCTCCACCTGGCTGCCGGAGTCCGCGTCCTGGGTCGTCACGCGGGCCCACACCCCGGAGGTCGCGTCGGTCGCGGTGAGCCGCACGGCGTTCCCGCCGTCACCGCCGCCCGCCATCATCGCGATCCCGGGCCCGGCCACGGCGACCGCCACCGACGCGGCGAGTGCGAACAGCACCTTGCGCCGGCCGGCCCGATGCCGCGTCGCCACCGCGGCCATCAGCCGCTCCAGCAGCTGCGGCCCGGGCTTCGTCATGGGATGCACGAACCGCGGTGTCGCCCGGTGATACAGCATCAGCTGCCGGGTGACGGGACCGAACTCGGTCACGTGCGCCGCGCAGCGCGCGCACTCCATCAGATGGTCCTCGAAGCGGAAGGCGTCCGCCTCGTCCAGCACGCCGAGCGCGTACGCGGCGACGTCGCGATGCCTCTCCTGGGACCTCATGCCGAATCCTCGTGCCGTTGGGTGCGGGTTGGGTTACTCCTTGCTCCCACCGGTACGCACCAGACCGCCGAATCACTCAAGGCACACACAGAATCGCAACCAAGGGATTCGTAGCGGCCCGGCCCGAGGATTGGTGCGGATCGAAACGAATCTAAAAAAGGTGGATGGCGAGATGGCCGAGGGGCAGCCCGAGCTGCCAGGCCTTCGTCCACACCTTTGGACCCTCGTCCTCACCGATCCCGGCACCGCCGCCCGGCACCGCGTTCAGATCCGGCGCGAGCAACTCGGTCTCCTCCAGCCAGCGCCAGGCCGCCGCGGCCAGATCCAGGTCGGGTGCGGGGGCGCCGGATTCGACCGCCCGGGCCGCGAGGTCCGCCATCCGCTCGCGCACCCAGTCCTGCCACGGCTGGTCGTACGCGGTGAGCGACAGCCAGGTCTCCAGCTGGGAGACCACCCGGATGCCCGAGAGTTCGCCGTCCGTGTCCGAGAGGAAGACGGTCAGCGCGAGGGCGTCGCGCCCGGCGCGGAACTCCATGGACGTCGGCGGCATGAGATCGCCGGTCCGCAGCAGCTCGTCGGCGATGTACTCGGCGTACAACCAGGCCATCGGGACGACCAGTTCACCGCCGCCGGTGCCGTCCGTGCTCTCTTGACCTCTGTGCAGCATCCCTTCCTGCCCTTCCTCCGGTGCGTGCGCGTCGCCCGACTCCGGGCCCCGTTCTCGGAGCCCCGAGCCCCCAGTCCGGAACACGGATGAGGACAGCCGATTACTCAACCGGGGTCCTCAGCAAGGCGCTTTACGGAGGTTTGACTGATCCGTTGGTTTCACCGCAGGTCGGCCGCATATCCGGGAAGCACCCGGCGCAGGGCGCGCAGCGCGTAGAACGCGCGGGACTTCACGGTACCGGGAGGGATGCCGAGGGCTTCCGCGGCTTCCGCAACACTCGCACCCTGGAAGTACACGAGCACCAGGACTTCACGGTGTTCCGGAGTGAGTGTCTTCACAGCCTCGCGCACGTCGAGGGCGGCGGCGGCCCGCTCGGCATGGTCGGCGATCACCCGCGCGTTCTCCAGGATCGCGTCCCCGACCTCGGCCGGCCGCGCCTGCCGGGCCCGCCGGGCGTCGATGGCGAGTCGCCGGCCCACGGTCATGAGCCACGGCCGTACGGACTCGAAGTCGTCGGCGCGCAGCGCCTCGGGGTGCTGCCAGGCGCGGACGAGGGTCTCCTGCACGAGGTCCTCGGCGCGTTGCCGGTCGCCGTCACAGAGCCGGAGGAGAAGCGCGAAGAGGGGCCGGCCGTGCTCCCGCTGCAGTGCGGCGAGCTCGTGCTCGGCGGTCGTCCCGTTCGTGAGGGTGGTTCCGGCCGTCATGCGCGTATGGCATCGCAGGGGGCCGTTTCGGGACAGGGCCCGTACGGGGATCTGCGGCGGACGGTCGATCGCGTCGACGAACGGTTCGACGAACGGTCCCGGACGGGCTAATCGGCGTGCCGGAGTCACGTGGGAGGCCATCCCGCTTCGTACGGTTTGTCAGTAAATATGACAACAGTGGGGTGAGCTGATGATTGCACGCAGACAGCAGGTCGCCCTGGCTCTGACGGCCGTCCTCGCCGGGGGCGCCGCCTGCCAGGCACAGCACCACGACAGGGCGGCCGGCGCCCCGGCCCCGGCCCCCGCCCGCGGGTTCACGCTCGTCGCCTCCGGTGACGTCCTCCCGCACAGCTCGATCATCGACCGCGCGCAGTTCGACGCGGGCGGGACGGGCTACGACTTCCGCCCGATGCTCGCCGGCGTCAAACCCGTCGTCTCCCGCGCCGATCTGGCGCTGTGTCACATGGAGACCGTCTACGGGGCGGACGGCGCCTACACCGGCTACCCCACCTTCAAGTCCCCGCCCGAGGTGGCCCAGGGTCTCGCGGCCACCGGCTACGACGGCTGCTCCACCGCCTCCAACCACACCCTCGACGACGGCCCCGAAGGCATCCGCCGCACCCTCGACGCCCTCGACCGCGCGGGCGTACGGCACGCCGGATCCGCCCGCACCGAGGCCGAGGCGCGCACCGTGACGATCCTGCGGGCGGGCGCGGCCAAGGTGGCGCACCTCGCGT
Source organism: Streptomyces cylindrosporus (assembly GCF_022698165.1). Classification (GTDB taxonomy): domain Bacteria; phylum Actinomycetota; class Actinomycetes; order Streptomycetales; family Streptomycetaceae; genus Streptomyces; species Streptomyces cylindrosporus. The sequence goes on along the minus strand of NZ_JALDAY010000017.1, from coordinate 93,591 downwards.
ACACCTACGACACCAACGGCTTCCCGCTCCCGCAGGGCGAGCCCTGGGCCGTCAACCTCATCGACCAGAACCGGGTCGTCGCGGACGCCCGGGCCGCCCGGCAGGCGGGCGCCGACGTGGTCGTGGTCTCCCTGCACTGGGGCACCGAGTGGCAGGACGCGCCCGACGAGATGCAGCTCACCCTCGCCCGCGCGCTCACCGCCTCCCGCACGAACGGCCGCCCCGACATCGACCTCGTCCTCGGCACCCACGCCCACATCCCGCAGGCGTACGAGAAGGTCAACGGCACCTGGGTCGTCTACGGCATGGGTGACCAGATCGCCGGCGAGATGTACAACCACGAGGGCGTCCAGGACCCGCGCGGCAACCAGTCCACCATCGGCCGCTTCATCTTCGCCCCGCCGGCCCGGCCGGGCGGACGCTGGGAGGTCACCAAGGCCGAGTTCATCCCGCAGCTCTTCGACATCGACGCCGGCCGGGTCGTCAACCTCAACCAGGCGCTGAAGCAGGGCGCCGACGTGCAGGGCGTCCGCGACCGCATCCGGGACGTCGTGCTCAGCCGCGGCGCGGCGAAGGACGGGCTGGTGATGGGGGAGTAGACCTCAGTCGGTCTCCTCGTGGTCGAAGGTTCGCAGCATCTCCTTCAGCACCCGCACGCACGCCCGCAGTTCGGCGTCGGTGAGATCACCGCCGACCTGCCGGTTCAGGGCGTGCTCGCGCTCCAGGATCGTGTCGATCATCGCCTCGCCCGCCCTCGTGATCCGGATCAGCGAGGACCGCTGGTGCGCGGGATTGGGCGTGACCTCGACCCAGCCCTCGGCCACCGCGTCGTTGACCATGCGCTGCACGAACTGCCGGGTGAGCGCCATGATCCGGCCCATCTGGGGCACCGTCATGGACCCGTACCGGCGCAGCAGGACGAGCACGGAGCGCACGCCGACGGAGACGCCCTCGACCTGTTCGCCCTGCTCGACCTTGCGCAGGCCGCGCCGGTAGAGCGCGCCGATCAGATCGAACACCTCGGAGACGCGGTGGCCGAGTTCGTCGGGGGAGAGGGGGGCGTCGTCGTTCACCCGGACATCATGCACCGGATCATCATGACAACCGGGTTGTCAAAGTCGCGTGAAGATGACACCTTGGTTGTCATGACGGTCACTTCCGAACTGAGCCACTACGCGTCCACCGACGGCGACCTCGCCTACCGCGACAGCGGCACGGGCGACCTGGTCGTCCTCCTGCACTCCGGCTACGTCGACCACCGCCTCTTCGAGGGGCAGACGCCAGCGCTCGTCGAGGCCGGATACCGCGTGATCGCGGCGGACGTCCGGGGCCACGGCTGGTCCGCCAACGCGAGCGAGCCCTTCCGCTGGGCCGACGACCTCGCGGGCCTGCTCCAGCACCTCGACGCGGGCCCCGCGGTCCTGGTCGGCGTCTCGATGGGCGGGGCCATCGCCGGCGACACCGCGATCGAGTATCCCGAACTGGTCCGGGGGATCGTCCTCAGCGGCGCCTCGGTCAGCGACTTCAAGTACACGTACGAGGCGACCCAGCAGGTCCTGGCGGACTCCCTCCGTACCCTGCACTCGGGCGACATCGACGGCTGGCTCGACGTGTTCCTGCGGGGCGTCGCCGGGCCGTTCCGCACCGCCGACGACATCGACCCCGCCATCCTCGACCGGCTCCGCGAGATGGCGCTGCACACCATCTCCAAGCACACGCCGGGAGAGCGCGACTGGCACGTGCCCATGACCGACACCTGGCCGCGCGTCCCCGAGGTCGAGGTCCCGGTCCTCGTCGTCAACGGCGCGCTCGACTCACCGGACCTGATCGAGGACGCGGAACGGCTCGCCCGTACCGTCCGCGACGGACGGGCCGTACGGGTGGAGGGCACCTCGCACTACCCGAACCTGGAGAAGCCCGAGGAGTTCAACGCGCTCCTGCTGGACTTCCTCCGCACCGGTGGCGCGTCTACGGCACGACCGTGACCGGCCAGCGCCCCGCCTTCACCAGGCGTACCGCCACCGAGCCCACGATCCGGTGGCCCGCCTGCTCCGACGCGCCCACCACCACCGCGTCCGCCTTGAGTTCGTCCGCCGCCTTCACCAGGCCGCTGTAGGGGTCGCCGCGGAAGGTGTGGAACTCCCAGCGCACGTCGAATATCCCCTTCAGGCGCTCGGTCGCGTCCAGGATGTACGCCTTGAGGTCCTCGGCGATCTCGTCCGTGGTCTCCGCCACCGGCGCCCCCATGGCCGCGCCCGCCGCCATCACCGGCTGGACGTAGACCACGGCGAGCAGCGCGTGCTGGCGCCGGGCCAGGCCACCGGCATATGCCGCCGCGCGCAGCGAGGAGTCGGAGCCGTCCACTCCGACCACGATGACCTTGGGCCCGTCCGTACCCCGCTCGAACTGGTGCGAGTGCTGTTCCGTCACGGCTGTGAGGCTATCGGAAACCGCAGGTCCCGACGCCGGGCGGGGCCGCTCGACGGGCGCCGCGGCCGGGGCCTTCCTACAGTCGGAACATGAGTGCCACCGCGGCCGCCTCCCCGCCCAGGGACACGGCGGGTCCGATACGGCCGCCCGGCAGCGGCCGGCTGAGCAGGGTGCCGGAGGTGTTCGCCACCTTCTTCGGCGCCCTCGGCCTTCTGTGCGTCCTGCTGGCCCTCGTCCCACCGCTGCGCGCACTGCTCCGCCCGGTCGTCCGCTTCCTGGACCTGCTCATCGTCCCGGTCAGCGCCAACCTCGCCTACGCCGTCTTCCTCTTCCTGCTGGCCGCCGCCACCGCCGCCCGCAAGAAGATCGCCTGGTGGCTGGTGGTCGTCTACCTCGGCCTGCTCGTCCTCACCGACGCCCTGGGCGTCGCCCTCGGCCTGTACGCCGACTCGATCCCCTCCCTCGTCGTCTGCACCCTCGCGCTCGTCGTGCTGATCGTCGCCCGCGGGGAGTTCTACGCCGCCTCCCGCCGCGGCGCCGTCCGCCGCGCCCTCCTCGTCCTGTTCGTCGGCCTGGCCCTCGGCATCCTGCTCGGCTGGGGCCTGGTCGAGCTGTTCCCCGGCACCCTGCCGCACGGCCAGCGCCTCGGCTGGGCCGCCAACCGCGTCCTCGGCGGCCTGGTCTCGAACCGGTCCTTCGACGGTCGCCCACCCCGCGCCCTGTTCTTCCTGCTCGGCCTGTTCGGCGCGCTCGCCCTGCTCAACGCGGCCGCCACGATGTTCCGTTCGCAGCGCATGGAGGCCGCCCTGCACGGCGACGAGGAGTCCCGCATCCGCGCCCTCCTCAAGGCGTACGGCGACCAGGACTCCCTCGGCTACTTCGCCACCCGCCGCGACAAGGCCGTCGTCTTCTCACCCAGCGGCAAGGCCGCCGTCACCTACCGCGTCGAGGCCGGCGTCTGCCTCGCCAGCGGCGACCCCGTCGGCGACCGGGAGGCCTGGCCGCACGCCATCGCCGCCTGGCTGGACGTGGCCCGCCGGCACGCCTGGGCACCGGCCGCGATGGGCGCCTCCGAGGACGGCGCCAAGGCCTTCGCCCGCGCGGGCCTCGGCGCCCTCCAGCTCGGCGACGAGGCGATCCTGAACGCCGCCGACTTCGACCTCGACGGCCGCGACATGCGCGTCACCCGGCAGGCCGTGCACCGGGTCCGCCGCACCGGCGCCACCACCCGCATCCGCCGCCACGCCTCCCTCACCGACCAGGAAATGGAGGGGATCATCGACAAGGCCGACGCCTGGCGCGACACCGAGACCGAACGCGGCTTCTCCATGGCCCTGGACCGCCTCGGCGACCCGGCCGACGGCGACTGCCTCCTGGTGGAGGCGATCGGCGCGGACGGCCGCCTCCTCGCCCTGCTCTCCTTCGTCCCTTGGGGCCGCGACGGCGTCTCCCTCGACCTGATGCGCCGTGACCGCAGCGCCCCCAACGGCGTCATGGAGTTCATGGTCGCCGAACTCTGCGCCGCCGCCCCCAAGCTGGGAGTGCGCAGGATCTCGCTCAACTTCGCGGTCTTCCGCTCGGCCTTCGAGGAGGGCGCCCGCATCGGCGCGGGCCCGGTCCTGCGCCTGTGGCGCCGCCTGCTCCTGTTCTTCTCCCGCTGGTGGCAACTGGAGGCCCTGTACCGCTCCAACGCCAAGTACCAGCCCGAGTGGTACCCGCGCTTCATCTGCTACGGCGACACCGGCGCCCTCGCCCGGATCGGCCTGGCCTCCGCGATCGCCGAAGGCTTCGTCTCCGTACCGTCGTTGCGCAAACTCTGGGGAAAGGGGCACCCGAAGGGCGCGTCCAGGCCCGCGACCACCGAGGGCCTGCCGTCGCTGTCGGCGCTCGGCCTCGAGGGAGGGGACGAGGCCGGGCCCGGCGATCCCCTCTCCGGCCTGCCCGAACAGGTCCGCGTCCGGCACCACAAGCTGGACCGGCTGCGCGCCCACGGCACCGACCCCTACCCGGTCGGCGTCCCCGCCCGCACCCACGTCCTCGCCGAGATCCCGGAGAGCGGCGAAGTCACCGTCGCGGGCCGGGTGATGCTCGTCCGCGACTTCGGAGGCATCGTCTTCGCGGTCCTGCGCGACTGGTCCGGCGACCGCCAACTCGCCCTCACCCGCGCGGACTCCGGCCCCGCCCTCGACCGCTTCACGTCGGACATCGACATCGGCGACCACATCACCGCGACAGGCCGCGCGGGCCTCAGCGACAAGGGCGAACCGACCGTCTTCGTCACTTCCTGGCAGCTGACCGGCAAGTGCCTGCGCCCGCTGCCCGACAAACGCCGGGGCCTGGCCGACCCGGAGGCCAAGGTCCGCATGCGTTACGTCGACCTGATGTCCAGCCCCGTCGCCCGCGACGTCGTCCGCGCCCGCTCCACCGCCGTACAGGCCCTGCGCCAGGGCCTCCTGGAGCGCGGCTACCTGGAGGTCGAGACGCCGATGCTCCAGCAGATCCACGGCGGCGCCAACGCCCGCCCCTTCACCACCCACATCAACGCCTACGACCTCGACCTCTATCTGCGCATCGCCCCCGAGCTGTACCTCAAGCGGCTGTGCGTCGGCGGCCTGGAGAAGGTCTTCGAGATGGGCCGCACCTTCCGCAACGAGGGCGTCTCCTACAAGCACAACCCCGAGTTCACGATGCTGGAGGCGTACCAGGCCTTCGCCGACTACGACGTCATGCTCGACCTCACCCGCGAACTGATCCAGGGCGCGGCCGCAGCGGCCTTCGGCACGCCCGTCGCGCACAAGGACGGCAAGGAGTACGACATCTCGGGCGCGTGGCCGGTGAAGACGGTGTACGGCGCGATCTCGGAGGCACTGGGGGAGCAGGTCGACGCGGACACACCGCTGGATGCCCTCCACTCCCTCTGCGACCGCGCGGGCGTCCCCTACACGGCGGACGACGGCAGGGGCGACGTGGTCCTCGAGATGTACGAGCGCCTGGTCGAGGAGAGGACCCAACTCCCCACCTTCTACAAGGACTTCCCCACGGACGTCTCGCCGCTCACCCGTCAGCACCGCACGGACCCGCGCCTCGCCGAACGCTGGGACCTGGTCGCCTTCGGCACCGAACTGGGCACCGCGTACTCGGAGTTGACCGACCCGGTCGAACAGCGCCGCCGCCTCACCGCCCAGTCCCTCCTCGCCGCCGGCGGCGACCCGGAGGCGATGGAACTGGACGAGGACTTCCTGGACGCCCTCGAATACGCGATGCCGCCCACCGGCGGCCTGGGCATCGGCGTGGACCGGCTCGTCATGTTCCTCACGGGCCGGACGATCCGCGAGACCCTTCCCTTCCCGCTGGTCCGCCGCCACTGAGGGACGGGGGCCGCAGCAGTCGCAGATCGTCTCCCCAGGCGTCGAGCACATCGCCGTGCCCGGCGCCCCGGGCGGCCCGCTCGATGTCCTGGAACAGCGCGCGCTGGGCGGCAGGGTCCCCGTCCGCGAGGATCCGGCGCAGCACGTCAAGCAGCCGCTCGGCACTCCACTCGCGACGGTCCCCGAGGGGCTGCCGCTCCAACTCCCACCGGAGGTACTTGTTGTACGGCCGCACCCGCCGGTGCAGCGCGAACACGACCTCCAGCGCGTACGGCACGCTCTCGGCGGCGTCGAGATGCCCGAGCGCGTCCCGCCCGTCCCGGAAACTCTTCAGCGAGCGATAGGTCTGGTTCACATAGGCGTCGAGATGTCCGGCCGCGGCGGCCCGGGCCTCGTCGGGCTCCAGCACCCGCTTGCGGTCGAGGACGGCGCCGATCTCCCCGTCCAGCCGGTCGAGCAGCACCTTGGCGTGCACGTACGAGTACCGGCTGAACGCCGCCGCATCGCCGGGCAGCCCGCGCCGGCGGAACTCGTCGAGGGTGAGCACCACCAGGTCCAGGTGCCCGGACCGGAACCAGTCCAGCCCGCTGAGCGGCGAGGCGTCGCGATCACGCAGCACGACATGCAGATCGTGATCGGACAGGGCGGTCACCATCCCGTCGTGCACCTGTGAACCGCTGAGGACCAGCCCGACGACGCCGGGATCGGCCCGCGCACGGGTGACGAAGGCGGCCAGGGTCTCGTCGGGGGTGGCGCCGAGGAGCGGCGGTGGCGTGGACATGAGACGACGACGCTACGTCCGAACGCCCGCCCGCCGAAAGCGAATAATCCCCGCTCGCTTGGGCCGTGTGGGTGTTTTCCTGCCGCCGCCCCGGTGTTGCTGGGGTGCGTCGGGCTCTCCTCGGGCGACTGATGAGTCATGAAGAAGGATCAGTTGTTCACGCGGCGCCGGGTGTTGATCGCCGGAGCCGGTGCTGTGGGAGCGGCCGGTACCGCCGCGGCGCTCGGGCTCGGTGGGGGCGACGAGGCCGCCGCGCCTCATACCCTGCCCGCCGCCGGACCCCAGGCGCGTCCCGCGCTCAAGCCCTCCGCGTACCGGCTCCAGCCCCTGACCGGATACGGCCCGCCCCGCTCCACGCCCGGCCGCACCGTCGTCCGGCACGAGCCGTTCCTGCGGATGTCCGGCCGTGGTCGCACCATGGTGCTGACCTTCGACGACGGCCCCGATCCCCGCTACACCCCGCACATCCTGGACACCCTCGCCGAGTACGACGTGCGCGCCACGTTCTTCGTGTGCGGGGAGCAGGCCGACTGGAACCGGGACCTGCTGGGCCGGATGGCCGACGAGGGGCACGTCGTCGGCAACCACACCTGGTCCCATCCGCTGCTGACCCGCCTGACCCGGTCCCGGATCCGCTCGGAGATGGAGCGCACGAGCGACGTCATCGAGGAGGCGTACGGCGAGCGGCCGCAGTGGTTCCGCGCGCCCTATGGCGCCTGGAACCGCGCCGCCTTCCAACTCGGCGCCGAACTCGGCATGGAACCGCTCGCCTGGACCGTCGACACCCTCGACTGGACCACCCCCGGCACCCGCACCATCGTCCACCGGGTCGAGGAAGGCGCCGCCCCCGGCGTCGTGGTGCTCTCGCACGACGCCGGGGGCGACCGCTCCCAGAGTGTCCGGGCGCTGAAGGACTATCTGCCGCAGCTGCTGGACTCCGGCTATCACATGACCGTGCCGACACGGCGTTACGCGTAACCGATTCCGCCCGCCCGGTCGGGGAACGCTCAGCGGACCTCGACCAGGCGGGCGAAGACGACGACATTCCCGTCGTAACCATGCTGCTTGGAGAAACCGCCCCCGCAGGTGATGACCCGCAATTCCGGGGTGCCCTTCGAACCGTAGACGCGGTCGCCGGGGAAGTCGCTCTTCGAGAAGACCTCGATTCCGTAGATCTCGAACACGGCCGTCTTTCCGTCCTTGCGGGCGATGTCGACGCGGTTTCCCTTCTTGAGGGCCCCGAGTCCGTAGAACACGGCGGGGCCCCTCATGTTGTCCACGTGGCCGACCACCACCGCCGTGCCCTTCTCGCCGGGTGAGACCGCGCCGGTGAACCAGCCTGCCAGGTTCGGGTCGTCCGGCGGCGGTGCCCCGACCCAGCCGTCCGTGTCCAGACCGACCGGCATGACCGGCGCGTCCACCCGGATCGCCGGGATCCGCACCCGGTCCGGCTGAGAGAACGGCAGCGGCTGGGCCTTCGCGAAGGTGCTGGGGACGCGGCTGTCCGCCGCGGCCGCCGAGGCGGGCTGCGGCGGACCCACGTCGAATTCCCCCGAACCATTCCGAATGAGCGCGAGGCCGGTCAGCAGAACAAGCGCTATCACGCCCCAAGGAGCACGCTTCTTCGGCTGCGGCTCCTCCTCTTCGGCCAGCTCGAACGCAGACATTCGCTTTCCCCTCTCGACGTGGCCGTCGCCACGTCATTCGCGCATACGTGAACGCTAAATGCGGCGGGCAAAACCGGCGACGGGACAGACGCGAACGGGTGGCCCCGACTCCCTTGGTGCGCCATCCGAGTTGCCGCGCACAGGAATTTTCTGACGGTCCGTGACCTGCGGTGATATCCGATTGTGCGGTTGTCTCTCGGCGTGTCCTCTCACCAGGACGGACCATCGCCGAAATGCGGGCACGTGCACGGCAACTGAGGGTCTTTCTGGGAGGCGCTTTCTCGCCGACATGCCGGGGACGGGCCCCGGGGCGTCTTCCGCGGAGGATCACATGCGTACCACTCGTGCCCTGGCGGCCTCTGCCGCCGCGGTCGCCGTCCTCGCAGCCGCCGCCCCGGCGGCCGTCGCGGACGGTATGAACCTGACCCCGAGCAACGTCGTCGCCCTGCCCAGCGTCATCGCCCGCGGCGGACAGCTGACCATCACGGTCAACAACTGCACCGGCACCGCCACCGCGAGCTCGGACGCGTTCCCGACGACCACGCTCAGCACGGGGGTCAACAACCTGGCGACCGGCACCGCGACGGTCCACCGGAACGCACGCCAGGGCTCGCACAGCATCACGGTCATGTGCCAGAACGGCTCGGTGACCAACCCGACCGCGTTCACCGTCATCGGCGGCGTCCGCGGCGGTCTCGGCGGCAGCAGCTCCAGCGGGGCCACGCCGACCGACATGGCGATCGGCGGCGGGCTCGTGGCCGCGGCCGTCGTCGGCGGTGGGCTGTTCTGGATGCGCCGGCGGTCGGAGAAGCGCATCTGACCCACTGATCCGGGCTTCACCCCTTCGGAGAGCGGATCGCACGTCAAAAGGCCTCGGCCCCGGATTCCTCGTCAGGAATCCGGGGCCGAGGCCCTCTCTCCGTCAGGCGCCGTCCTGGCCGGTACGGCGGCGCGAGAAGTGGTACGCCGCCCCGACCGAGCCCGCGATGAGCGCGGCCCCGAGCCCGATCTCCCGGAGGTCGAACCCGGCGATGCTGCCGCCCTCACCGGCATGCACACCCCGGTTGGGGCTGACCGGATTGATCGGCACCGGCGTGGGGCCCACCGGGCGGCCGCCGGCGATGGTCAGATCCGTGGATCCGCTCACCCCGTCACAGGTGAACGTCACCTGGTACACCGCGCCCGGCTTGGCGTCCCAGTCGACCATCGCCGTCCTCGACGACTGTCCCGTGGGAATGGTGACCGTGTCGAACACCGCCGAGGTGACCGTCGCCGGCCCCTTGCAGCCGCCGTCCCGGTTGAGCTGCAGCGTGACCTGGCCGCCCGCCGCGATGGTCGAGGGCAGGACGCTGAAGCCGAACGGCGTGATGTTGCCGGCCACGGCGGCCGGCGCGGAAACGGCGAGGGCACAGGCGCCCAACAGTGCGGCCGAAGCGACGCGTATCGCGCGCATGGTGAATCCTCCGGGTCCCCGAGGAGCAGCTGCGGACCTTTTCCGCATGCGCCTGAAATGCACCTCGATGACCGAAACGCTAGGAACACGTGTGCGTCTGCGCGATCGCAGTCGGGCGAATGGGGCAAGAGTGTGGGCCACCCAGGGGACGGAGGCGGCGTGGCACCCGTCTCCCGGCGGCCCGTCAGGTGAGGGCGAGTCAGGCCCCGATGTGCGGGAACAGGTTCAGGAAGGGCTCCGCAGAGGCCGTGATGCCGCGGGAGTAGGGGGCGTCGAAGTCCCAGATGAGGAAGAGCAGGAAGGCGATCAGCGCGGAGAACAGCCCGGCGAGCGCCAGTTCGCGCATCGTGCGCCGGATCTGCAGCGCGAAGATCATGCCGATGGTGATCACGGCCCCGCCCAGCAGCCCGAACCACACCACGCCCGGCATGGTCGCCCCCAGGGAGTCGGCCCGGGCAGCGCGGGCCTGGTTGGCCGCGGTCACCTGGTCCAGCAGCGGCTGATAGGCCTGCGCCTCGAAGTCGTTCCCGGGCTGGTAGTCGGTGACGTCCCGCCGGATGCGCTCGAAGAGCTCGTCGCCGCGCACGGTGATCTTCCCGTGGTCGGCCATCACCTTCCACTCCGTGTTGACGACTTGTCCGACATAGGCGTTGACATCGTCCCGAATGCGTTCACGGGTGTCGGGCGGATAGACCCGTACCCGCTCGGAGATCTCGTGCAGCGCGGCCGCCTCCGCCTGGACGTGGTCCTGGGCGGCGCTGCGCCCCTCCCACACCCCCGCGATGGCCAGGCCGAGGACGATGGCGTAGACGACCCCGATCCACATCGTCATGTACTCGATGACGTCGGGCGTCTCGGTGGTGTCCTCGTCGTCGGGGGCGGCGCGGTGCCGTACGAGGGTGATGACGACCACCACCGCGCAGGCGGCCAGCATCGCGAGGATGAGAACAAGCCATTCCGGCAAGAGGTGCCTCCTGAGGGTCAGCGGGGGCGCAGTGCGGCGACGGCGATCGCGGCGGGCGCGGTGATGAGCAGGACGAAGGTGAGCGGCGACGTGGCGTCGTGGGTGGGTCTGTCGGGTGCGGGCGAGCGGTAGCGCGGGTAGGCGACCGGCGTCGCGGAGGGGTGCGGGGTGGGCTTGGCCGATGGCTTCGGCGTGGGGGGCGGTGGCGGGGTGGGGGCCGGCGCCGCCGCGGGCGGGGGAGTGGGGGTCGGTTTCGGTGGCGCGGGCCGCGGCGGAGGCGGCGGCACCGGCTTCGGCGTGGGCTTGGGAGTCGGCTTCGGTTTGGGGGGCGGCTTGGGCGTCGGAGTCGGCGTGGGCGTCGGCGTAGGGCTCGGGCACGGTGGCTCGGGCGTGGGCGTCGGCGTGGGCTTCGGGCAGGCCGGCGGCGTCGGCCAGGAGAGGGTTCCGGCGACCGCCACCGCCCGGGTGCCGTCCGGGCCGGTCGAGGCGTACGCGCAGGCGTCGGCCCTGGCCGCGCCGGCCGGTGCGCCGACGAGCAGCCAGGTGAGCGTCGTCAACGCCAACACCCTTGCCACGCGGGTGGTTTGGGTCGGTTCGGGTCCATGCACGACGGAGATCATGAGCCCTCGCGCGCCCGGGCACGCCCGAGCGCGCCGGGATTGATCCGAACGGGGGATTGGGGGTGTGCGGAGGTTTGACCGGCGTGCGCCCGTGGGCGCGTAACGGCGCACGGGTGTGCGAGTCGGAGCGTCGGTGTCACAGGTTCTGGAAAGAAATTTGTGGGGCGGTTGAACACAACCGCAGCTCCCATGCGTACCCATGCTCGTGCGGCGGCGCAGCAGGGCGCTGCAACACCCTTGCGATTATGGGGAGTTGTTGACGATGAAGACCTCCTGGCGGAGCGCCTCGTTCGTGGTGGGCGCCGCGGCCGTGCTGGCCCTTACTACGGCGTGCGGCCAGGAAAGCACCAGTTCGGGGGTGGGCAGCCAGAACGTGGGCGCCACGGCCGCGGCCGGTGACTACGGCAGCGTCGGTGCCGGTGCGAGCGCCAGCCCGAGCAACGGCTACGGCGCCGACGGCCAGCAGGGCGCCGCCACCCAGACCACCCCCGCGGGCAAGCTCGCCGTCACCGACAACGCCGAGCTCGGCAAGGTGCTGACCGACGGTGCCGGGCTCACCCTCTACCGCTTCGACGCGGACACCGCCGAGCCGCCGAAGTCGAACTGTGACGGCGACTGCGCCAAGACCTGGCCGCCCGTCCCCGCGGACGACGCCACGGCGGGCGCCGGCATCGACAAGGCACTGCTCGGCGAGGTCACCCGGGCCGACGGCACCAAGCAGCTGACCATCGCCGGCTGGCCCGCGTACCGCTACGCCAAGGACACCAAGGCCGGCGACGTCGCCGGTCAGGGCGTGGGCGGCAAGTGGTTCGCGCTGGCCCCCACCGGCAAGAAGGCGACCCTCGCGAGCCTGCCGGGCCTGTCGGTCAAGAACGACCCCAAGCTGGGCAAGATCGTCGTCGACAAGAACGGCATGACGGTCTACCGCTTCATCAAGGACGTCGCCTGGCCCGACCCGATCTCGAACTGCACCGGCTCCTGCCTGGAGAAGTGGCCGGCCGTCGCGCCGGTCGCGGCGAACGACACCGAGGGCATCGAGAAGAAGGGCCTGATGGGCTTCACCCGGCCCGACGGCGTCAAGCAGATGACCGTCGACTGCTGGCCGGCGTACACCTTCTCCGGTGACACCAAGCCGGGCGACACCAACGGCCAGGGCGTCGGCGGCACCTGGTACGTCATGTCGCCCGACGGAAAGCCGATCGGCGCGCCGAAGAAGTAGGCATCACCTCCCCAGGGTTGATCGCACCGGACGCGCGCACGATCGCAGGTCCGCCCCCTCCGCACCGCACGGAGGGGGCGGACCGCTTTCGGCGTGGCGCCGTTTTTGTCGTTTTTCAGCAGGTGCGGAACGGCACGTGCCGCAGGCAGTGACCGGGAACGGACGGTCAATTTCCGTTTCGGCTCGCCCCGTTGGCAGGCGATCAGTAGCCTCAGCTCGAACACCGGATCGCCTACGCCTTGGAGAGATAGATGGAGCGTCCCGCCTGGGCCCCCCGGGGCATCGACATCTCGGTGCCCAGCGTCTCGCGGATGTACGACTACTACCTGGGCGGTTCGCACAACTTCGAGGTCGACCGGGAGGCGGCCCGCAAGGCCATGGAGTTCATGCCGGGGCTCCCCAAGATCATGCAGGCGAACCGGGCGTTCATGCGCCGCGCGGTGCGCTTCGCCGTGGGGGAGGGCATCACCCAGTTCCTGGACGTCGGTTCCGGCATCCCGACCTTCGGCAACGTCCACGAGGTGGCCCAGGCCGCGGACCCCGAGGCGCGGGTGGTGTACGTCGACCACGACCCGGTCGCCGTCGCGCACAGCGAGGCGGTCCTGACCGGCAACGAGCGGGCGGGAGTTGTCGCAGCAGACCTCCGCAAGCCCCAGGAGATCCTCGGCGGCGACGCAGTGGAGCGGCTGATCGACCTGAACCGGCCGGTGGCGCTGCTTCTCGTTGCCATACTGCACTTCGTGGAAGACGCGGACGACCCGTACGAGGCGGTGGCCGAGCTGCGCGACGCGCTCGCGCCCGGCAGCCTGCTCGTCCTCACGCATGCCTCGTACGAGGGAATCCCGCTGCCGTCACAGCGGGCCGCGGGCACGGTCGACGTGTACAAGGACATCCGCAACCCGCTGATCATGCGTTCGCGCGAGGAGATCGCGCGGTTCTTCGAGGGGTACGACATGGTGGAACCGGGACTGGTGCCGATGCCGCACTGGCGGCCGGAAACGGCACCGGAGGACGAGGATCCTTATGCCTTCTCCGGGTTCGCCGGCGTGGGGCGTACCGCGTGAGCGCCGAGCCGGACGGGCCGGAGGACAGACTGCGCCGGTTCGCGACGATCTGGAGCCGGGCGGTGTTCCCGGTGACCTCGACGTCCCTGACCCGCCCCGAGCTGGAGGAGCAACTCCTGCCGCTGGCCCGGCGGTTGAGCGAGGCCCTGCACACCCGGACGCTCGACGCGGACGAGGGCAGGGCGGTGGGCGCCGCGCTGGTCGCCGCGCACTGCACCGACCCGGAGGCGCTCAGCCGCACCCTGGACTGCGTCGACGCCTATCTGGTGCTCTACTGCGGCGAGGACGGCGACCAGGAGGAGCTGCGGGTGCGCGCCGCGCGGCTCCAGCACGCCATGGCGGCCGGGTTCGCGCAGGCGCTGCGCGAGCGGACGCTGGCCGAGCAGGAGGCCATCTCCGCCGCCGCCCTGCAGGCGCAGGGCGTGGTCGCGCAGGCGCTGCACGCGAGCGAGGCCCGCTTCCGCGCGGTGTTCGAGGGCGCGGCCATAGGGATCGGCATGGCCGACCTGGACGGCAACATCCTCCAGGTGAACGGCGCGCTGCTGCGCATGTTCGGGCTCTCCGAGCAGAACCTGCGCTCCCGCAACGTCAAGGAGTGGACCCACCCCGAGGACGCCCCGCAGACCTGGACGCTCTACGAGGAACTCGTCCGCGGCGAGCGCGAGCACTACCACCTCGAGAAAGCTTTCTACCGGCCCGACGGAACGGTCCTGTGGACCAATCTGACGGTCTCCCTGCTGCGCGACGCCGACGGCGAACCGCAGTACCAGCTCGCCCTCATGGAGGACACCACCGAGCGGCGGCTGCTCAACCTCCGGCTGCGCTACGAGGCCACCCACGACGCGCTCACCGGCCTGCCCAACCGCACCTTCTTCTTCGAGCGCCTGGAGAAGGCACTGGGCGCGGGCAAGGGCCAGCGCTTCGGCCTGTGCTACCTCGACCTAGACGGGTTCAAGACCGTCAACGACAGCCTCGGCCACTCGGCCGGTGACCGGCTGCTCGTCGAGGTCGCCGACCGGCTGCAGGCGTGCACGACCGCGCCCGGCGAGATGGTCGCCCGGCTCGGCGGCGACGAGTTCGTGGCGCTGACCACCGGCCCCGACACCGAGCGCGAGGTCGACGAGCTCGCCGCTCGCATCATGAACGCCCTGGTCGCCCCGATCAGCATCGACGGCCGCGAGCTCACCGTGCGCGGCTCCATCGGCATCGTCGAGGGCCCGGCGGGGGAGCGCGGCCCGGCGGAGGTGCTGCGCAGCGCCGACATCACCATGTACCGGGCCAAGTCGGCGGGCGGCAACCGCTTCGAGCTGGCCGACGAGGAGGCCGACGCCCGCGCCATCACCCGGCACGGGCTGACCACGGCGCTGCCGGCGGCCCTGGACCGGGGCGAGTTCTTCATCGAGTACCAGCCGCTGGTCCACCTCGGCGACGGCAGCGTCCGCGGCGCCGAGGCACTGGTCCGCTGGCTCCATCCGCAGCACGGCGTCCTCGGCCCCGACCGCTTCATCCCGCTCGCCGAACACACCGGCCTGATCGTCCCGTTGGGCCGCTGGGTGCTCGAACAGTCCGTGCGCCAGGCGCGCGAGTGGCGAGAGCGGTACGACGACGCGGGCCCGCTGCGCATCAACGTCAACCTCTCGCCCTGCCAGCTCACGCACCCCGGGCTGGTCCAGGACACGGTCGACATCCTGGAGCGCGCCGGCGTCGAGCCGGACGCGCTGTGCCTGGAGGTCACCGAGTCGGCCCTCATCGGCGCCGACGACGACCTCCTCAAGCCGCTGCGCCGCCTCGCGGAGATGGGCGTCGACATCGCCCTCGACGACTTCGGCACCGGCTACTCGAACCTCGCGAACCTGCGCCGGCTCCCGGTCAGCATTCTCAAGCTGGACCGCTCCTTCACTCAGAGCATGCAGCAGTTCCCCGCCGACCCCGTCGACCTCAAGATCGTCGAGGGGATCGTCTCCCTCGCCCACAGCCTGGACCTCGCGGTCACGGTGGAGGGCGTGGAGACGGGCGCCCAGGCCGAGCAGCTGCGCATACTGGGCTGCGACACGGCCCAGGGCTGGTACTACGCCCGCCCGGGCCCACCGGAGCGACTGCACGAACTGGCCCTGGTGGACGCGACGGGCTGAGCGGCGGCCGGGGCCGACCCCCGCGGACCAAGGGAGTTGGACTCGATGAGCAGCGAACTTCGGGGCAGGACCGCCGTGGTGACGGGCGCCAGCAAGGGCATCGGCCTCGCGGTCGTGGAGGCCCTCGCCCGGGCCGGCGCCCATGTCGTGGCGGGGTCGCGCGGCACCTCCGAACGCCTCGACACGCTGGTGAAGGAAGGGGCGGCGACCTGGGTGCCGGTCGACCTCGCGCGGCCGGAGGCGGCCGGGGAACTGGTCGCGGCGGCCGACGGCCGTGTGGACGTGCTGGTCAACAACGTCGGCACCGCCCCCGCCCGCACCGGCGGCTTCCTCTCGGTCACCGACGAGGAGTGGCGCCGTACCGTCGACCTGAACCTGCTCGCCGCCGTGCGCGTCACGCGTGCCGCGCTGCCCACGATGCTGGCGGCCGGCCGGGGCTCGG
The DNA here is from genome assembly GCF_022698165.1 of Streptomyces cylindrosporus. GTDB lineage: Bacteria > Actinomycetota > Actinomycetes > Streptomycetales > Streptomycetaceae > Streptomyces > Streptomyces cylindrosporus. The sequence continues at coordinate 77,451 of NZ_JALDAY010000017.1, read as the reverse complement.
TGATCACCGTCGCCTCCGTGAACGCCACGCTTCCCGACCCGCTGGTCATCGACTACAGCGCGGGCAAGGCCGCCCTCGTCGCCTTCTCCAAGGCGCTGTCCAAGGAGGTCGGCCCGCGGGGCATCCGCGTCAACACCGTCAGTCCCGGTCCGGTCGAGACGGAGCTGTGGCTCGGCGGCGGGGGAGTGGCGCAGACCGTGTCGGCCGCGGCCGGGATCACCCCGGACGAGGTGGTGGCCCAAGCCCGCGGCGCCATGGTCACCGGCCGGTTCTCGACGCCCGCGGAGATCGCCGAGGCGGTCCTGTTCCTGGCCGGCGACCGGGCCGCCAACATCACCGGCAGCGATGTGGTGGTCGACGGGGGCTTCATCCCGACCTGGTGAGCCCTCAGCGCTCCAGCAGCATCCGCTGCAACTCCCGTGCCGCCCGCGGTGGAGCCACGTCGCTGCGGTGGGCCAGGGCGATCGTGCGGTGCAGGCCGGGGCGGGCGAGCGGGGTGACCCGTAGCCCGCGCCCGGTCCGGGTCGCGACCATGCGCGGTACGACGGCCACGCCGAGCCCCGCCCGCACGAAGCCCAGCACCGCGTCCATCTCGCCGCCCTCCACCGCGAACGCCGGCTCGAACCCCTCCGCGCGGCAGGCCGCCACGGTCAGCTCGCGCAGGTCGTAGCCGTGCCGGAACATCACGAGCCGTTCGCCCTCCAGGTCGGCGATGCGCACGGTCCGCCGGCCGGGGCCGCCCGGCGCCGGTGCCTCCGGCGAGGACACCACCACCAGGTCCTCGCGCAGCAGCTCCACCGTGGTCAGCGCGGGCGACGGCGTCGGAAGGGGCAGTACGACCAGCGCGAGGTCCAGCGCTCCGCGCGCGAGCTCCCGGACCAGGTCGTGCGAGCCGCCCTCCTCGATCAGCAGCCGGATGCCGGGATAGCGGTCGTGGAAGGCGCGCAGCACGTCCGGCAGCAGACCCGTGCACAGACTCGGCGTCGCGCCCAGCCGCACCCGCCCGCTGCGCAGCTGCACCAGCTCCTGCACCTCGTGCCGGGCCGTGTCCGCGTCGGCCAGGATCCGCCGGGCCAGCGGCAACAGCGCCTCGCCCGCGTCGGTGAGGGTGATGTTCCCGCGCGCCCGCAGGAACAGATCGGCCCCCAGCTCCCGCTCCAGCGCCTTGATCTGCTGAGACAGGGAGGGCTGGGCCACGTGCACCAGATCGGCGGCCCGGGTGAAGTGCCGGGTCTCGGCGACGGCGACGAAATACTGAAGCTGCTGGAACTGCATGGTGTCACGATAGCTTCCGCCTATTGAATCCAGCCGGACCATGTCTTGGACCGATGGGGCCGTTCGGCCCTAGCGTCTTGACCCATGGCTCTGGCAACGCGGACGGACCGACGGCCGTCCATGGCACGCACCGTGTGGGACAGCTCCGTCGGCAAGAAGACCGTGATGGCGGTCAGCGGACTGATCATGCTGCTGTACCTGGTCGTCCACATGATCGGCAACCTGAAGATCTACTTCGGGCCTGGCGAGTTCAACCACTACGCGCACTGGCTGCGCACCATCGGCGAACCGTTCATGCACTACGAGTGGACGCTGTGGCTCATCCGTGTGGTGCTGGTCGTCGCCGTGGTCGCGCACGCCACCTCCGCGTACCAGCTCAGCCGCCGTGACATCAGGGCGCGGCCCACCAAGTACGTGCACAGCAGGCCCCGGGCCAGTTACGCCACGCGCACCATGCGCTGGGGCGGGATCATCCTCGGCCTGTTCATCGTGTGGCACATCCTCGACCTGACCACCGGCACCGTGCACTCCGGCGGCTTCCAGGAGGGGCACCCCTACCAGAACGTCGTGGACACCTTCTCCACCTGGTACGGCAACGTCATCTACATCGTCGCGATGCTCGCGCTCGGCCTGCACGTCCGGCACGGCTTCTGGAGCGCCGCCCAGACCCTCGGCGCCGGCAGCCGCACCCGCGACCGCGCCCTCAAGGCCACGGCCAACGTCCTCGCGCTGCTGCTCACGGCCGGCTTCATCGCCGTACCCGTGGGCGTCATGACCGGAGTGGTGAGCTGAACATGACTACCTTCGTGGACTACGGGACGGGCGAGCCGCTCACCGACGGCAAAGCCCCCTCCGGCCCCATCAACGAGCGCTGGGACAAGCGCCGCTTCGAGGCCAAGCTCGTCAACCCCGCCAACCGGCGCAAGCACACCGTCATCGTCGTCGGCACCGGCCTCGCGGGCGGCTCCGCGGGCGCCACCCTCGCCGAACAGGGCTACCACGTCGTCCAGTTCTGCTACCAGGACTCGCCGCGCCGCGCCCACTCCATCGCCGCCCAGGGCGGCATCAACGCGGCCAAGAACTACCGCAACGACGGCGACTCCATCCACCGGCTCTTCTACGACACCGTCAAGGGCGGCGACTTCAGGGCGCGGGAGTCCAACGTCCACCGCCTCGCGCAGATCTCCGTCGAGATCATCGACCAGTGCGTCGCGCAGGGCGTCCCGTTCGCCCGGGAGTACGGCGGTCTCCTCGACACCCGCTCCTTCGGCGGCGTCCAGGTCTCGCGGACCTTCTACGCCCGCGGCCAGACGGGCCAGCAGCTGCTGCTGGGCGCCTACCAGGCCCTGAGCCGGCAGATCGCCGCGGGCAACGTCGAGATGCACCCGCGCACCGAGATGCTGGACCTGATCGTCGTCGACGGGCGGGCGCGCGGGATCGTGGCCCGGGACCTGATCACGGGCAGGATCGACACGTACTTCGCGGACGCCGTCGTACTCGCCAGCGGCGGCTACGGCAACGTCTTCTACCTGTCGACGAACGCCATGAACTCCAACGCCACCGCCATCTGGCGGGCCCACCGGCGCGGGGCGTACTTCGCCAACCCCTGCTTCACCCAGATCCATCCGACCTGTATCCCGCGCACCGGCGACCACCAGTCGAAACTCACCCTGATGAGCGAGTCGCTGCGCAACGACGGCCGGATCTGGGTGCCGAAGGCCAAGGGCGACGACCGCCCGCCGAACCGGATCCCCGAGGACGAGCGCGACTACTACCTGGAGCGCATCTACCCGTCCTTCGGCAACCTGGTCCCGCGTGACATCGCCTCCCGCGCCGCGAAGAACGTCTGCGACGAGGGCAGGGGCGTCGGGCCCGGCGGGCAGGGCGTCTACCTGGACTTCGCCGACGCGATCAAGCGGATGGGCCGCAAGGCCGTCGAGGCCAAGTACGGCAACCTCTTCGACATGTACCAGCGGATCACCGACGAGGATCCGTACGAGGTGCCGATGCGGATCTACCCCGCCGTGCACTACACGATGGGCGGACTGTGGGTCGACTACGACCTGCAGACCACGATCCCGGGCCTGTTCGCGATCGGGGAGGCCAACTTCTCGGACCACGGGGCGAACCGGCTGGGTGCGAGTGCCCTGATGCAGGGCCTGGCCGACGGCTACTTCGTCCTCCCGGCGACCATCAACGACTACCTCGCCCGCCACCCGCACCAGGACCCGGTGACCGACGAACACCCCGTGGTCCAGGACGTGTTGGCGGAGACCGAGGACCGCATCAACCTGCTCCTGGCCGTCGACGGCGACCGTACGCCCGACTCCTTCCACCGTGAACTCGGCGAACTCATGTGGGAGTTCTGCGGGATGGCCCGCACCGACGCCGGTCTGCGCAAGGCGCTGGAGCGCATCCCGCAGATCCGCGAGGAGTTCTGGCGGCGCATCAAGGTGCCCGGCACCGGCGAGGAGTTCAACCAGTCGCTGGAGAAGGCCAACCGGATCGTCGACTACCTCGAACTCGCCGAGCTGATGTGCCTCGACGCGCTGCATCGAGCCGAGTCCTGCGGCGGCCACTTCCGCGAGGAGTCCCAGACTCCGGACGGCGAAGCGGCCCGCCGGGACGAGGAGTTCGGCTACGTGGCGGCCTGGGAGTTCACCGGCACCGGCGAGGCTCCGACCCTGCACAAGGAAGACCTGGTCTTCGAGTACGTCCACCCCACCCAGCGGAGCTACGCATGAAGCTCACCCTGCGCGTCTGGCGGCAGCGGAACGCCGACGCCGACGGCGCCATGTCCACGTACGAGGTGGACGGCATCTCCTCCGACATGTCCTTCCTGGAGATGCTCGACACCCTCAACGAGGAACTCATCCTCAAGGGCGAGGACCCGGTCGCCTTCGACCACGACTGCCGCGAGGGCATCTGCGGCGCGTGTTCGCTCGTCATCAACGGCGACGCGCACGGGCCGGAGCGCACGACCACCTGCCAGCTGCACATGCGGTCCTTCGAGGACGGCGACACGATCGACATCGAGCCGTGGCGGGCGTCCGCGTTCCCGGTGATCAAGGACCTGGTCGTGGACCGGTCCGCGTTCGACCGGATCATCCAGGCCGGCGGCTACATCACCGCGCCGACCGGCTCCGCGCCGGAGGCCCACGCCACGCCCGTACCCAAGCCGGACGCCGACTTCGCCTTCGAGCACGCCGAGTGCATCGGCTGCGGGGCGTGCGTGGCCGCGTGCCCCAACGGGGCGGCGATGCTGTTCACTTCGGCCAAGGTCAACCATCTGAACGTGCTGCCGCAGGGGGCGCCCGAGCGGGAGACGCGGGTGCTTGACATGGTGGCGCAGATGGACGAGGAAGGGTTCGGAGGCTGCACCCTCACCGGGGAGTGCGCGACGGCCTGCCCGAAGGGCATCCCGCTGGTGTCCATCACGAGCATGAACAAGGAGTGGCTGCGGGCTACTCGGAAGGCGGCGAAGCGGTAGACCAGGGAGGGAGCCATGGGACGTCCCGTCGAGATTCCGTTCCACGAACTGGTGCGGACACACTGGTCGACCGCGCGGACACCGTTCGCCGAGGCCGTGAAGGATCCGGAGAGCTGGGCCGTGCTGTGGCGGAACGTCTCGGGCAACCACATCCCGCCGCCGGAGCCACCGGCTGTGGACTGGGCCTCCTCCATGGTGCTGTTCGTGGCCATCGGCACCCGCAACTCCGGCGGCTACACGGTGGAGATCACCCGGCTGATCCGTGAGGACGACGTCGTGCGGGTCGAGGCGCGGGAGACCCGACCAGGCCCGCGGGACGTCGTCACGTGCGCCATTACCGAGCCTTTCCACGCCGTCACCCTGCCCCGGCAGCCGGACGGCGTACGCTTCGATCTCCGCCTCGACGTCGTCGTGCACCGCCCGCGAGTGTGACGTTCAACATCCGCACATCCGCTCTCCTGGCACAGGTCACGCGCTCGCCAACCGGCATCGGAAGAACTGTTGCGGCCGGACACACGGACACCGGCCCCGCTCGCAGTACCGCCGACCCCGGTGACCAGGAGAGAGCCATGACCGGCGTAACCACGCTCGACCGTCCCCCGCAGCCCGCCGCCCCCACCCGCTACACCGTCTCCCTCGCCCGCGACGAGGCGGACGTGCGCGCCGCCCAGCGGCTGCGGCACGACGTGTTCGCCGGTGAGATGGGCGCCCTGCTGGCCACTCCCCAGCCCGGCCACGACATCGACGCCTTCGACGCGTACTGCGACCACCTGCTGGTGCGCGAGGAGGTGACCGGCCAGGTCGTCGGCACCTACCGGCTGCTGCCCCCGGAGCGGGCCGCGGTCGCCGGACGGCTGTACTCCGAGGGCGAGTTCGACCTCTCCGCGCTCGCCCCGATCCGCCCCGGCCTGGTCGAGGTCGGCCGCTCCTGCGTGCACCCCGACCACCGCGACGGCGCCGTCATCGGCCTGATCTGGGCCGGTATCGCCCGCTACATGGTGGCGGGCGGGCACGAGTGGCTGGCCGGCTGCTGCTCCATCCCGCTGGCCGACGGCGGCGCGCTCGCCTCCGCGACCTGGGACCGGGTGCGGGCCAAGTACCTTGCCCCGGAGGAGTACCGGGTACGTCCGCTGCTGCCGTGGATCCCCGCCGCGGCCGCCGCCCCCGCGGCCAGGGCCGAACTCCCCGCCCTCCTGCGCGGCTACCTCCGCCTCGGCGCCTGGGTGTGCGCCGAGCCCGCCCACGACCCGGACTTCGGGGTCGCCGACCTGTACGTGCTGCTGTCGATGCGCCGGGTCAACCCGCGCTATCTGCGGCACTTCCTCTCGCTCGTCCCGGCCTGATGAGCGTCTGGCAGCCCAGCGCGCCCTGCACCCCCCGGGCGTGCATAGAGGCGACGGGATCCGTCACGGCCGTACCCCTGGCCGTACTGCGGATCACGGCTGTCGCGGTCCTGATGCTCGTCGGGATCGCCCTGGCACCGCTCGGCGGGAGGATCCCCGCCGAGCTGGTGAAGCGCTGGTGCCGGTGGATCGTACGGGCCGCGGGGGTGCGGGTCCGTATCACCGGCGCCACCGCGCCCACCGGCGGTCTGCTGCTGGTCGCCAACCACATCTCCTGGCTGGACATCCCGCTGCTGGGGGCCGTCCGCCCGGCCCGGATGCTCGCCAAGTCGGACATCCGGGACTGGCCGGTCGCCGGGCCGGTGGCCGCCCGCGGCGGTGTCCTGTTCATCGACCGCAACCGGCTGCGGGCGCTGCCCGGCACGGTCGCCTGCATCGCCGAGGCCCTGCGCGCCGGACAGGCCGTCGGCGTCTTCCCCGAGGGCAGCACCTGGTGCGGCCGCGCCCAGGGCAACTTCCGGCGGGCCGTCTTCCAGGCCGCCCTCGACGCCGACGTCCCCGTCCAGCCCGTACGCCTGCGCTACCGCCTCGCCGGCGGCGCCGCCAGCACGGCGCCCGCCTTCATCGGCGACGACTCGCTGCTCGCCTCGGTGTGGCGCGTGGTGTCGGTGCGCGGGCTCGTCGCCGAGGTGGACGTACGGCCGGTCATCCCGGCCGGCACCCACCCCGACCGCCGTTCCCTCGCCCGCGCCGCCCAGCCCGGAGCCACGCCCCAACCCGACTGGACGCACGCCGCGTTGGTGGCCTGAAGCCCGTGTCAGGTGAAGCCCGCGCAAGATCCGCCCTATGACTTCAGAGGATCACAACCGCCTGTCCCTCCCCCTCTAATGGAGACCGAGCCGACGGGGGAGTCGGAAGACGGCTGAAGGCAGGGGGTGGCCCCGGTGCGGGCTTCCAGGATCGTGTCCACGGTGGCGCTGTCGATGTGCGTGGCGGGCCTCGTGGGCGGCTGCGCGGGCGGTGACGGGTCGGGGGACGCGGTACGTTCCGTGCCGCGCACCGCCCAGGCCCGGGACGACCTGCTGAAGAGCGCCCAGAACGAGCTCGTACGGCGCTGCCTGACGGACCGTGAGGTCGAGGCACCCGCGCCGGTCACCACGTCCGCCGCACCTCAACCGGCAGGCGGGCAACGCCAGTTCCCGTACGGCATCGACGACCCCGCCTGGGCGGCCGAACACGGCTTCGGCATCACGGCGGGCAGTACGGGACAGGGCGGGCCGGCGACGCCGAAGCTCGACAGGAAGGCGGCGGCCGAGCAACAGCGGCTGTCCGACGCCCTGTTCGGCACCGGACGCCGCGAACTGTCCACTCGTACGGCCACCGGCCTCCTCGTCAAGGCCAACAGCGACGGCTGCCTGGCGCAGGCGCAGCGCGTCCTCTACGGCGACCAGGCCGCCTGGTTCCGCACCGACGTCACGGTCAACAACCTCGCCGCCGCCGCACACCAGCGCGTCACCCGCGACCCGGCCTACCGCGCCGCCCTCGCCGACTGGTCGCGCTGCATCGCGCCCGTGCACAAGGCCACGGACCCCGCCGAACTGCGCAGCGCCTGGCAGCGCGGCGCACATGACCTCGACGCCCGCCGCGCCGCCGCCCTGCAACGGCGCTACGCCGTCGCCGAGGCCCGCTGCGTGCGCCGCACCGGCCTCGCGGGCACCGGCGTCCGGCTGGAGCGGTGGTACACGGCCGAGTTGCGCGCACAGTACGCCGACCAGCTCGACGACCACCGTCGGCTGCGCGAGCACGGCCTGCGCTACGCCGTACAGCACGGCCTCTGAGTCCACATCACCCGCACAACCGCACGGCACAACCATGCCCATCGAAAGGAAAGCCATCATGCGCAAGTCATTCATCGCCACCGCCGGTGTCCTCCTCGCCGCCGGGACCGCCCTGGCCGCCGTACCGGGCACCGCCCAGGCCGCCGCGACCTGTGCCTCCGGGAGCTTCTGCGCCTACACCGACGCCAACTTCGGCGGGCTGTCGGTCAGTTGGACGGGGGACGACGGCTGGTGGGAGAGCAACATCGCGGACGAGGACAGCTCGTGGGCCAACCACGGGATCTCGGGTCCGGGGATCAAGGACCACGTCAAGGTCTACGCCAGCGCCTGGCAGAACGGCGGCGTCACCATCTGCCTGGCACCCGGCCAGGAGGTCGGCTACGACGCGAACGCCAACGACCGCGGCGACTCCCACATCTGGACCACCGGCTGCTGAGCCGCCGGAAAATCACGGGACGGCCGGCGGCGGGCCTGTTAGCGTCGAGTCCATGGAGGTCATGAGGCGAACCCACGGCACGGCGGCGCGAGCGACCAGCTCGCCGGCTGCCGACGCCTGACCTCAACCGGATTCCCCGGCGGCCGGAGACGGACCGCCGGGGTTCTTCGTGCCCGCCCACGTCTTCGCCGCGCGGTCCTTTCCGGTCCCACGACCCGAACGGACACCGCCATGAACACCGACGAGACCGTACGCACCTTCATCGACTTCTACCGGGAGCGCGGCCACCACCTCATCACCGGCGGCACCCTCCTGCCGCCGCCCTCTGACCCGGTCCTGTTCACCACGTCCGGCATGCACCCCCTCACGCCGTACCTCCTCGGCCGTCCCCATCCCCAGGGCCGGCGTCTGGTCAACTTGCAGCGCTGTCTGCGCACCACCGACCTCGAAGAGGTGGGCGATCCGACGCATCTCACGGTCTTCGAGATGCTCGGCTCCTGGTCGCTCGGCGACTACGGCCATCCGCAGAGCCTGCGCTGGGGCCACGAGCTGCTGCGCGACGGCTTCGGCATCCCGCAGAGCGAGCTGTACGTCACGGTCTTCGGCGGCGACGACCAGGTGGGCCCCGACTCCGAATCCCTGCGTACCTGGGACGAGTTGGGAGTGCCGGTGGAGCTCACCCGCGACGACAACTGGTGGTCCAACGGACCCGTCGGCCCCTGCGGACCCGACTCGGAGATCTTCGTCTGGACCGGCGACACCCCGCCCGAGGGCACTCCCACCACGGACCCCCGCTGGGTGGAGATCTGGAACCACGTGCACATGCGCTACCACCGCGACGAGGACGGCACCCTCGTCCCCCTCCGGCAGCCCGGCATCGACACGGGCATGGGCCTGGAGCGACTCGTCACCGTCCTCCAGGGCCGCGACTCGGTCTACGAGACCGACCTGTTCGAGCCCTGGACGCGGACGGTGCCCTCCCTGTGGCACCTCGACGACGAGCCCTCCACCCGCCTGGTCTGCGACCACCTGCGGTCGAGCATCGTCGTGCTCGGCGACGGGGTACGGCCGTCCAACACGGGACGCGGCCATGTCCTGCGCCGCCTGATCCGCCGTCTGCTCACCACGCTGAAGCGCGACGACCCGACGCGCACCCTGACCGACCTGCCGGAGGAACTCCTCCGGCACACCCTCGACCACTTCGAGCAGCCCGTCGGAACCGGCCCGGTCCGCGAGCAACTCCTCGACGAGGAAAGGCGGTTCACCAGCCTGCTCGAACGCGGTCGGCGGGTGCTCTCCCGGCCGCGCTTCCGAGGGCACCTCACCGAGGAGGACTACGGATACCTCCACGACACCCACGGCCTGCCCCGCGACCTCGTCACGGGGCTGCTGTCCGCCAGGTGAGGTGCCCAGGCCGGTGGCTCAGCGCTGGGTGTAGATGAAGCCGACCTTGTCGACCTCGTCGCCCGAGCGCCCGTGGAATCCGGCGATCTGCCAGCCGGAGGGCGCGGTGCGGGTCACGCAGTCGGAGGTGGTGGTGCCGCCGGCCAGGGTGCGGCCGAGGTTGGTCGTGAACTTCGCGTAGAAGATGCGGGTGTGGTCGTCCTTCACGCCCTGGCACAGGTAGGCGGTGGTGACGTACTCGCCGCTGCCCAGGGTGAGGGAGGAGGCGGTGCCGCCCGTGCCGCCGTGGGCGAGGGTCGTGCCGTTGGCCAGGGTGACGCTCATCTGGTCGACCCGCGACCCCGACCGCAGCGCGATGGTGGTGGCGCGGGCGGCGGCCGGCACGCTGTCGATGTCGTTGTAGTAGTCGCCGTGCGGCCCGCCGAACTGGTCGCTGAGCTGGAACGCCGAGTTGCGCGACCAGGAGAAGCCGACCGTGATCGGGTCGTGGTCGGAGAGCATGAGCCCGTCGTCGGTGAGGAACTTGGCGTGTTCGTTGTTGTACGAGGTCGCGTTGAGCGAGACCAGCTTGCTGCTGCGGTACAGGACCTTGTCGACGACCTCGCAGGTGTTCGGGACGGTGGCCCCGGACTGGTCGCAGACCAGCGCGTCGCTGCCCTTCGCGGGCGGGGTGCCGCCGCGTATCAGCTGCACCCAGGCGTCGGTGAGCCCGTTGGCCGCGCCGAACTCGGCGATGGTGTCGGCCGCGCGGGTGTAGCGGGTGTTGGTGTCACCCATCACCACGACGGCGTTGCCGGCCGAGTGGGTCTTGATGAAGTCCGTCAGCTGGTTGAGGTTGTCCGCGCGGGAGGCCTCGTCGCCGTCGTTGGTACCGGCGTTGGTGTGCAGGTTGTAGAAGTCGACGTACACGCCCTCGGCGAGACGCTCCCGCATGAAGGTGAAGCCCTTGGGGGTCAGGCAGTCGCCCGAGTCGACCTGGCAGGAGTTCCAGCCGACCCGCTCGAAGTCGTCCTCGTCGTACGGGATCTTCGAGAGCGTGTTGAGGCCGCTGCCGATGCCGGCGCCGCCGCTGGTCGCGGTGCGGTAAGCGTGCGCGGTGTCCGCCGCGTACAGGTACGCGTGGTAGTTGAAGTCCTCCTGCACCTGGACGATGTCGTACGGCGCGATGCGCTGCCCGATCGTCGTGGTGCTCGACTGGCGGGGCGTCGGCGCGCTGGAGAGGCCTTCGGGGAGGCCGGCCACGTTGTAGCTGAGGACGCTGAAGGTGCCCGAGTCGGCGGCCGCCGCGGAGGGGGCGGCCGCGGTGAGCCCGCCGAGGGCGGCGGCTGCCGCCGCCAGGCAGGCGAGGAGTCTGCGCATGGGGGTGTTGCTCCTGGGCTAGTAAGCGGTTGTGGTGGAGGAACAAGACAGAAGTTACCGCTGGTTACCCAAGCTTGTCGTGGGTCCGACAGGGGCTCGTTCCACACGAGTGGAAGCGGAGTTAATTGTTGGCGAACGTGCCGCGGGCGTCCCTACTGTTCGGGGTCATGGACGCCACCGATGCCCCGCCGCGCCTGACCCGGCTCACCTTCCACGGCCCCTTGTCCGAGGCCCGCGCCGCCGCGCTGGTCCGCCGCCTCACCGCCGCCGCGCCCCCGGCCACCGTGCTCGACATCGGCTGCGGCTGGGGCGAGTTGATGCTCCGCGTCCTCGAAGCGGCGCCGGACGCGACGGGCGTCGGGCTCGACCTGAGCGAGGACGACCTGGCGCGCGGCCGGGCGAACGCCGAGGCCCGCGGAGTCTCCGGGCGCGTCCGCTTCGTACGGGAGTCGGCCGTCGGCACCGCTCACGGTCCCGCCGACCTCGTCCTGTGCCTCGGCGCCACCCAGGCCCTCAGTGACGCGGAGGCTCCCGCCCACACCGCGGCCGCCCTGCACGCCCTGCGCCGCCTGGTCACCCCGAACGGCCGCGTCCTCCTGGGCGAGGGCTTCTGGCAACGCCCGCCCACTCGGGCCGAGTTGGCGGCCATGTGGCCGGGCGCCTCGGCCTCCGAGCACCACGACCTCGCCGGTCTCGTGGACCTCGCCGTCGCCGCGGGCTTCCGTCCCGCCTGGATCGAGACGGCGAACGACGACGAATGGGAGGAGTTCGAGTCCGCGTACCAGTCCGACGTGGAGGAGTGGCTCGCCACCCACGCCGATCACCCGTCGGCGAAGGAGACGCGTGAACGCGTCGACCGGCACCGGAGCATGTGGCTGCGGGGTTATCGAGGCGTGCTGGGGCTGGCGTATCTGACCCTGGTGCCCGTGGACTGACGTCCCGTCCTACGGCCGTCCTCGCCCCACAACCCCCGCCAGATACCGCGCCGTTGCGCTTTCGCCCGCCCCGGCAACCTCCACCGGCGTCCCCGTGGCCACGATCCGGCCGCCCGCGTCGCCGCCGCCCGGCCCCAGGTCGATGACCCAGTCCGCGCCGGCCACCACCGTCATGTCGTGCTCGACGACGACGACCGTGTGGCCGGCGTCGACCAGGCCGTGGAGCCGGCACATCAGGACCTCGACGTCGGCGGGGTGCAGTCCGGTCGTCGGTTCGTCGAGGAGGTAGAGGGTGTGGCCCCGGCGGCCACGCTGCAACTCCGTGGCGAGTTTGATGCGTTGGGCCTCTCCACCGGAGAGCTCCGTCGCGGGCTGGCCAAGCCGGAGGTAGCCGAGTCCGACGTCGAGGAGGGCCTTCAGGCTGCGGGTGACGGCGGGGGTGTCGGCGTCCGCGAAGAAGGCCGCGGCCGACTCCACCGTCAGGTCGAGCACCTGGGCGATGTTCCGCTTCCGGTAGGTCACTTCGAGCGTCTCGGGGTTGTAGCGGGCCCCGCCGCAGTCCGGGCAGGGCGCGTAGGTGCTGGGCAGGAAGAGGAGCTCCACGCTGACGAAGCCCTCGCCCTGACAGGTCTCGCAGCGGCCGCCCGCCACGTTGAAGGAGAAGCGGCCCACCCCGTAACCGCGGTCGCGTGCCTCGGCGGTGGCCGCGAACACCTTGCGTACGACGTCGAAGAGGCCGGTGTAGGTGGCCAGGTTGGAGCGCGGGGTCCGGCCGATCGGCTTCTGGTCGACGCAGACCAGGCGGCCGACGCCCGGGAGGTCTTCCGTGATCTCGCCGATCAGCGTCGACTTGCCCGATCCCGAGACGCCGGTGACCGCCGTCAGCACGCCCAGCGGGAACTGGGCCGTCACCCCGCGCAGGTTGTGCCGCGTGACCGGGCCGACCTTCAAGTTGCCGCCGGGAGTGCGTACTTGGCGTACGGCGGCGGGGGAGTCGGCGAAGAGGAAGCGGGCCGTCGCCGAGTCCGCGACCGTGGCCAGGTCCGCCACCGGGCCGCTGTGCAGCACCTCGCCGCCGTGTTCGCCGGCGCGCGGGCCCACCTCCACCAGCCAGTCGGCGCCGCGTACGACGTCGAGGTGGTGCTCGACGACGAAGACCGAGTTGCCGGCCGACTTCAAGCGGTCGAGTACGGTGAGCAGGGCCTCCGTGTCCGCCGGGTGCAGGCCCGCCGACGGCTCGTCCAGGACGTACACCACGCCGAACAGGCCGGAGCGCAACTGCGTTGCCAGGCGCAGGCGTTGGAGTTCGCCCGCCGAGAGGGTGGGGGCCGCGCGGTCCAGGCTGAGGTAGCCCAGGCCGAGTTCGAGGACCGGCGCGATACGGGACTTGAGGTCGTCGGTCAGGACGCGGGCCGCCTCCGAGGTGCCGTCCAGGCACGCCGCCAGCTCCACCAGCGGCAGGGCCGCGAGCTCGGCGATCGTACGGCCGGCGAAGGTCACCGCCAGCGCCTCCGGGCGCAGCCTGCTGCCGCCGCAGACCGGACACGGGGTGCTGGTCAGGAAGCGCTCCGCCTTCGTCCGCAGGGTCTGGCTCTTGGTGTCGGAGAACGTCTTCATCACATAGCGGCGGGCGCTCATGTACGTGCCCTGGTACGGGCGTTGGATGCGGTCCGCGTCCCGCACCGGATGGACGGTGACGACCGGCTGCTCGTCCGTGAACAGGATCCATTCGCGGTCGCGGGCCGGGAGTTCGCGCCACGGCCGGTCCACGTCGTGGCCCAGCGTGTCGAGGATGTCCCGCAGGTTCTTGCCCTGCCAGGCGCCCGGCCACGCGGCGATCGCGCCCTCGCGGATCGACAGCGACGGGTCGGGGACCAGCAACTCCTCGGTCGTACCGTGCACTTGGCCCAGGCCGTGGCACTCGGGGCAGGCTCCGGCGGCCGTGTTGGGGGAGAAGGCGTCGGAGTCGAGACGCTCGGCGCCGGGCGGATGGTCGCCGGCGCGGGAGAAGAGCATGCGCAGGGAGTTGGAGAGGTTCGTGACCGTGCCGACGGACGAGCGGGACGTCGGGGCCGAGCGGCGCTGCTGGAGGGAGACCGCGGGGGGCAGACCGGTCATCTCGCCGACCTTCGGGGCGCCGACCTGGTGGATGAGACGGCGGGCGTACGGGGCGACCGACTCGAAGTAGCGGCGCTGGGCCTCGGCGTAGATCGTGCCGAACGCGAGCGACGACTTCCCCGACCCCGACACGCCCGTGAACACGGTCAGCACGTCCCGCGGGATGTCGACGTCCACGCCCTTGAGGTTGTGCTCACGGGCGCCGCGGACCCGGACGTACGGGTCGTGTGGGCTCGGCATGGGGAACTCCGTACACGTCGTCGACTGCGGCGGGACAAACCACGCGAGTCTATGCGAGCCGGGTGCGCGGCGCTCGTCGGGCGATGCCCCGACGGCTCTCAGCGGGCGCCGTGCGCGCCTTCTCGGTCCTGTGCCGGTTGCGGCGGCCGAGCGCGGGGGCGATCTCGCGGAGGGACGGGTCCCGGAAGCGGGCCGCGAGCCGGACGGTGAAGTCCGGGACCTGCCGGGTGGACACCCGGCGCCCGTGCTCGCCCAGGCCGTCGCGCGGGATCCGGGCCCAGGTCCGCCGTCCCGAAGGGGAGCCGCTTCAAGTGCTCCGGCGCTGGTTCGACGAGGTCGCCCGCTACGGGCGGCTCAAATTCGGCGCCGCCGACGGCTCCCCCAAGCCGGGCCTGGACCCCGAGGACGTACTGCTGCGGCTCAGCGAGCGGATGTCGCGAATCGCCCCGGACCGCCACGGCGAGGAGCGGGCCGTCCGCATCCTCGCCCTGGTCGTCGACGGACTGCGCGACTGATCAGGCGCCGACGTACGCCGCGAGGTGCTCGCCCGTCAGGGTCGAGCGGGCGGCGATCAGGTCGGCCGGGGTGCCCTCGAAGACGATCCTGCCGCCGTCGTGGCCGGCACCCGGACCGAGGTCGATGATCCAGTCGGCGTGCGCCATGACCGCCTGATGGTGCTCGATCACGATCACGGACTTGCCGGAGTCCACCAACCGGTCGAGCAGACCGAGGAGTTGCTCCACATCGGCCAGGTGCAGACCCGTCGTCGGCTCGTCGAGGACGTAGACGCCGCCCTTGTCCGCCATGTGCGTGGCCAGCTTCAGCCGCTGGCGCTCACCGCCGGACAGAGTGGTCAGCGGCTGGCCGAGGGTGAGGTAACCGAGGCCGACGTCCGCGAGGCGTTCGAGGATCTTGTGCGCGGCCGGGGTGCGTGCCTCGCCCGCGGCGAAGAACTCCAGGGCCTGGGACACCGGCATCGCGAGCACCTCGGAGATGTCCCGGCCGCCGAGCCGGTACTCCAGCACCGCGGCGTCGAACCGCTTGCCCTCGCAGTCCTCGCAGGTGCTGGCGACCCCCGCCATCATCGCCAGGTCGGTGTAGATCACCCCCGCGCCGTTGCAGGTGGGGCACGCGCCCTCGGAATTCGCGCTGAACAGGGCGGGCTTGACGTCGTTGGCCTTGGCGAACGCCTTGCGGATCGGCTCCAGCAGACCGGTGTACGTCGCCGGGTTGCTGCGCCGCGAACCCCGGATCGGGCTCTGGTCGACCGAGATCACGCCGAGCTCCGCGGGGATCGACCCGTGCACGAGCGAGCTCTTGCCGGAGCCCGCGACGCCGGTGATCACGGTGAGCACGCCGAGCGGCACGTCCACGTCGACGTTGCGCAGGTTGTTCGCCGTGGCACCGCGGATCTCCAGGGCGCCGGTGGACTCGCGCACCGCGTCCTTGAGCTTGGACCGGTCGTCGAGGTGGCGGCCGGTCACGGTGTCGCTGCGGCGCAGCCCGTCGAGGGTGCCCTCGAAGCAGACGGTGCCGCCCGCGGTGCCCGCGCCGGGGCCGAGGTCGACGACGTGGTCGGCGATCTCGATGACCTCCGGCTTGTGCTCCACGACGAGCACCGTGTTGCCCTTGTCCCGCAGTCGCAGCAGCAGGTCGTTCATGCGCTGGATGTCGTGCGGGTGCAGACCCGCGGTCGGCTCGTCGAAGACGTACGTGACGTCGGTGAGCGAGGAGCCGAGGTGGCGGATCATCTTGACGCGCTGCGCCTCACCGCCGGACAGCGTGCCCGCGGGCCGGTCCAGCGAGAGATAGCCGAGGCCGATCTCGACGAACGAGTCGAGAGTCTGCCGCAGCGCACTCAGCAGCGGCGCCACCGACGGCTCCTTGAGCCCGCGCACCCAGTCGGCCAGGTCCCGGATCTCCATCCGGCAGGCGTCCGCGATGGAGATCTTCCCGATCTTCGAGGAGCGGGCGTGCTCGGCGAGCCGGGTGCCCTCGCACTCGGGGCAGACGGCGAAGGTGACCGCGCGCTCCACGAACGCCCGCACGTGCGGCTGCATCGCCTCCTTGTCCTTGGACAGCATCGACTTCTGGATGCGCGGGATCAGACCCTCGTAGGTCATGTTGATCCCGGCGATCTTCATCCGGGTCGGCTCGCGGTGCAGCAGGTCGTGCAGTTCCTTCTTGGTGAACTTGCTGATCGGCTTGTCCGGGTCGAAGAAGCCGGACTCCGCGTACAGCCGGGAGTTCCAGCCGCCGCCGGTGTAGCCGGGGATGGTGAAGGCGCCCTCGTTGATCGACTTGGTGTCGTCGTAGAGCTGGCTCAGATCGAGGTCGGAGACCGAGCCGCGGCCCTCGCAGCGCGGGCACATGCCGCCGACCTTGTTGAAGGTGACCTTCTGCTTGGCGCCGCCGCCCACCGAGATCGCACCGGCCGCGGAGACCGAGGGCACGTTGAAGGCGAACGCCCCGGGCGGGCCGACGTGGGGCTTGCCGAGGCGGCTGAAGAGGATCCGCAGCATCGCGTTGGCGTCGGTCGCGGTGCCGACGGTCGAGCGCGGGTCGCCGCCCATCCGCTGCTGGTCGACGCTGATCGCCGTGGTCAGCCCGTCGAGCACGTCGACCTCGGGCCGCGCCAGGTTCGCCATGAAGCCCTGGACGAAGGCCGGGTACGTCTCGTTGATCAGCCGCTGCGACTCCGCCGCGATGGTGTCGAACACCAGCGAGCTCTTGCCCGAGCCGGAGACTCCGGTGAACACCGTCAGCCGGCGCTTGGGGATCTCGATGCTGACGTCCTTGAGATTGTTCTCGCGCGCGCCGTGCACGCGGATCAGACCGTGACTGTCGGCGACGTGCGGGGACGTGCTCATGGTGTCTCCATCGGCTGCGGGGAAGAGGCTCGTGTGCAGGGTGCCGCACACGACCGCCACGCTAGCCGGGCCCCCGGGGCCGGCGCTTCTCGAATACTGATCGGAGGCGTCAGCTCCCGGCGAAGATCCCCGCCAGCCTCCGGTACGACTCCACGAGCGCCGCCCGGTCGTACGTGCTGGTCGTCACCAGCACCTCCTGCGCCCCCGTCTCCTTCAGCACGGTCTCCAGCTCGTGCGCGACCTGCTCCTCGGTGCCCGCGATGTGCCCGGCGAGCCCCGCCTCGTAGAAGCCGCGTTCCTTGTCGCTCAGGGCGAGGCCCTCGACGCGCTCGGCGGGCGGCAGCGGCGGGAAGGTGCCGTGGGTGCGGGAGTACGCCATCGACCAGGCCTCCGGTACCAGCAGCCGCCGGGCCTGCTCGGGCGTGGCGGCCACCGCGACCGTCCCCGAGACGACGACGTACGGCTCCCGGGCCCACTCGGAGGGCCGGAAGTGCTCGCGGTAGTGGTCGATGCCGCGCTGCATCTTCTCCCGGTCGCGGAGGTCGCCGATGACCATGGGCAGGCCCGCGCGGGCCGCGATGCCGGCGCCCTCGCCCATGGCGAGCACGAACGGCGGCACGGTCAGGCCCTCGGCGGGGCGGGCGTGCACCCCGGTCGGCGAGGTGCCCCGGAACCAGCCGAGCAGTTCGCCGAGCTGCCCGGCGAAGTCCTCGGCGTCTCCCTTGTCCCGGCCCAGCGCCCGGCGCACGCCGTCGGTGAAGCCCACGGACCGCCCGAGCCCCATGTCGATCCGCCCGGGAAAGAGGGACTCCAGCACCCCGAACTGCTCGGCGACCACCAGCGGCCGGTGATTGGGCAGCATCACGCCGCCCGTACCGACCCGAATGGCCCGCGTCGCCCCCGCGACGGCGGCGGCCAGCACGGTCGGCGCGGACCCGGCGACCCCGGGCACGCCGTGGTGCTCGGACACCCAGAACCGGTGATACCCGAGCCGCTCCACCTCCCGGGCCAGCCCGACGGTGTCCCGCAACGCCTCGGCGTTCGTGTGCCCTTCGCGGGTGCGGGAACGGTCGAGCACGGAGAAGCGGGTCCGGCTGATCAGGGAGCTCATGCAGGGTTCAACGCTCAGGAGCTCCCAGGATTCCTCGCTCGGACCTGTGGCCGCATCAGCGGCGGCTGCGCACCCGGGCGTCCCGCGGTGGCCGGACGAACTGCAGCTCCAGTGCCACCGGCGGCTGCGCCAGGCCCGGTCCGCCCGCCGCCGCCCAGCCGATCAGCTCGTCCGTGCAGTCGTCGTCCATGGCGAAACCGACCCAGGTGGCCCTGCCGCCGGCCCGGCGGCCCGCGGCCGAGGGCTGTACGACGACGACGTTGGCCTGATCGCAGGGGCCGAGGCAGTCGGTCGTACGGACCAGGAAGCCGTGCTCGGCCGCTGCGGCGCGCAGCCGTTCCAGCTGCCAGGCGTGGTCGGTTCCGGGGTGCTTGCGCGGGTCGCCGCAGCAGCAGCCCCGGCACACGACGAGCGTGCAGGGGCGCTGCCCGGCCGCACCGATCAGGGACCGGCGGGGGGAGGGGAAGGCGGATGGCATGGGAGAAGCATGATCGATACACCGCACGGCCCGCGCCACCGGGTCCGTCGGACCGCAGCCGCGCTCGCCGCTGCCGCCGTCCGCGGTGGTGGTGGCTGTCTAGGGTGGGTGTGTGACCGATCGCAGCGCTCGCCCCGTCGCCGTCTTCGACCTGGACAACACCCTTGCCGACACCAGTCATCGGCAGCGGTTCCTGGAGCGCAGGCCGCGGGACTGGGACGGGTTCTTCGCCGCCGCGCCCGCCGACCCGCCGATCCCGGAGGGCGTCGAGCTGGTGCTGGCGAACGCCGAGGAGTGCGAGATCGTCTATCTGACCGGGCGGCCCGAGCGCTGCCGGCGCGACACCCTCGACTGGCTCACCGCGCAGGGGCTGCCCGAAGGGCGGGTCCACATGCGGCGCAACGACGACCGCAGACCCGCCCGCCGCACCAAGCTGGAGATCCTGAGCCGCCTCGCCCGTACCCGGGAGATCCGGGTGCTCGTGGACGACGACGAGCTGGTCTGCGAGGACGCCGAACGGGCCGGGTTCACGGTCGTACGGGCACGGTGGACCGCCCCGTCGGCCGCGCTGGAGGCGGCGCAGGAGGGGGAGGGGCGGACCTGAACCGCGGGGCGGCGGCGGTCAGTCCGACTCGTCCAGCCGGAAACCCACCTTCAGGCCGACCTGCCAGTGCGCGATGCGCCCCTCCTCGATCTGCCCCCTGACCTGGGTCACCTCGAACCAGTCCAGATTGCGCAGGGTCTGCGAGGCGCGGCTGATGCCGTTACGGATCGCCTCGTCGACACCTTCGGGCGAGGTACCGACGATCTCGGTGACCCGGTAGGTGTGGTTCGACATGCGGGTGCTCCTCTCCGTACGTCCGTGATGACCGGAGCGTCACGTGTGTCACGCGTCACTCCACCGTGCCCCAAGCTGCGACGGAGCGCGAGACGTCGGTTCCGTGGGCCCGGCACCCCTTGACCCCCGGCATTGGTCCATACCAAAATCCAGCACACCCGTTCGAGCCCTGTGCTCGTCCCCCCATGTCGGGCCCCTCGCCCTGTCCGCCAGACAGAACAGGACCCAACGTGAGACGCCGCAGCCTCCTCGCCCTGGCCCCGCTCGGTCTCGTCGGCGCGTGCGGACTCGTACCGCACGGGTCCGACCGCCGCACCGTCACCATGTGGCTGATGAAGGACAGCGCCTCACCGGCCTTCCTGCGCCGGTTCACCGAGGCCTTCGAGCACGAGCACTCGAACCTGCGGCTGGACATCCGCATCCAGCAGTGGACCGGCATCGGCCAGAAGGTGCAGGCCGCGCTCGACGCCGACTCGGGACAGGGGCCCGACGTCATCGAGGTCGGCAACACCCAGGTCCCGCAGTACGTGGAGGGCGACCGGCTGCTCGACCTGACCCTGGAGTCCGCGCTGCGTTGGGGCCGCGACGACTGGCTGCCGGGCCTCGCCGAACCCGGACAGTCCCTGTCCCACCAGTACGGCATCCCCTGGTACGCCGCCAACCGCGTCGTCGTCTACCGCAAGGACCTCTTCGCCCGGGCCGGCGTGAAGACCCCGCCGCGCACCCGCGACGAGTGGCTCACCGTCACCGAGCGGCTCAACTCCGGCGGCAACCAGGGCATTTACCTCGCCGGGCAGGACTGGTACACCCTCGCGGGCTTCATCTGGGACGAGGGCGGCGACCTCGCGGACGACGGCGGCAACGGCGGTGGCTGGCGCGGCACGCTGGACACCCCGGCCGCCCTGCGCGGCATGGACCACTACCGGCGCCTGCACGCCCTCGGTGACGGCCCGGCCCGCGCGGACGAGGAACACCCGCCCCAGGCGGGCGTGTTCGCCAAGGGGCGGGTCGCGCAGATCGTGGCGGTACCCGGACTCGCCCGTACGGTCGTGCAGCAGAACCCGGACCTGGAAGGGAAGTTGGGCTTCTTCCCGGTACCGGGCAGGACCGCGGCGGCGCCCGGCGCGGTCTTCACCGGCGGCTCCGACCTCGTCGTACCGAACAACACCGGCGAACGGGAGGGCGCCGTCGCGGTGGTGGCCGCGCTCACCGGCGCCAAGTGGGACACCGAGCTCGCCCGGACCATGAACTACGTCCCGAACAAGAAGAAGCTCGCCGAGTCCGTCGCCGACGAGGAGGGGGTCGCGGCCATGGCGGCCGGGGCCGCGCGGGGCCGGGCTACTCCGAGCACGCCTCAGTGGGGCGCCGTCGAGGCCGACAACCCGATCAAGCCGTACATGACCAAGGTCCTGCTGGGGGCCGACCCGGCGACCGAGGCACGCCGTGCCTCAAAGCGGATCACGGAGATCCTGAACCGCCTGGACTGACGCGCCGGCCGCGCCCCTCCCAGACGAAGACGCAGGCCGCGACGAGCGCCGGCAAGCGGCCTCCCTCTCGGCGGCGCGCTCCGGACGGCCGTTGAACTCGCTGTTCATCAGCGGGCCTTCGAGGTCGCGGTGCCTCCGCAGAGGGTGGGGGGGCTTGAGGCCGGTGGTGACGACGCGGCCCGACCCCGGGGCCTCGACGGTGGAGGCGTTACCGCCCAAGGGCCTCCGCGCAGCGGCGCCCACCTGGTCGGACGAGACCCTCACACGGGGCGTTGCCGACGTCGGCGACATACGTGACCTCGGCTCCGGACACCCACCGGTGCGGCGTGCTCACACCTACGACCCCGATGCGCACGGCGCTCATGCCAGGCTCACCCAGCTGCCCTGCTCGGCCGACCGGACCATGGCGTCCAGGGCGGTCGCGCTGTGCACGGCGTCGGCGAGGGTCGCCCCGTGCGGGGAGTTCTCGGCGACGGACCGCAGGAAGTTGTGCGCCTCGATCACCTTGAGGTCGTCGTAGCCCATGGGATTGGCCGCGCCGGGCTGGAAGGCCGCGTACTCGCCCTGCCCGGGCCCGACGAAGACCGTGCTGACGGGCTGGTCCTGGTAGGCGGTGCCGCGGCTGACGGCGATCTCGCCCATCCGGCGGAAGTCCCAGAAGACCGCGCCCTTGGTGCCGTGCACCTCGAAGCCGTAGTTGTTCTGCTCGCCGACCGAGACCCGGCAGGCCTCCAGGACACCGCGGGCGCCGGAGGCGAAGCGGAGCAGGCAGTTGACGTAGTCCTCGTTCTCCACCGGGCCCAACTCGCCGCCCGCGGCCCGCGTGTGGCCCGCGGTCGCGCCGGTGGGCCGGGCCCGCTCCGGGATGAACACGGCCGTGTCGGCGGCCAGCGAGGCGATGTCGCCGAGCAGGAAGCGGGCCAGGTCCACGCCGTGCGAGGCCAGGTCGCCCAGCACCCCGCTGCCGCCGCGCTCACGCTCGTAACGCCAGGTCAGTGCGGACTCCGGGTGCGCCGCGTAATCGCTGAACAGCCGGATGCGGACGTGCGTGACGGTGCCGATCCCGCCGGAGGCGATCAGCTCGCGGGCGTACGAAACCGCTGGAGCGTTGCGGTAGTTGAAGCCGACCGTGCCCTGGACGCCCGACTTGGTGACCGCGTCGGCGACCGCGCGGGCGTCCTGTGCGGTCAGGCCGACCGGCTTCTCGATCCAGATGTGCTTGCCGGCCTCGGCCATCGCGACGCCGATCTCCCGGTGCAGGAAGTTCGGCGCGGTGATGCTGACCGCCCGCACCCGCGGATCGGCCGCCACCTCCCGCCAGTCACGCACCCCGGAGGCGAAGCCGTACTGCGCCACGGCCTCCTCGGGACGGCCTGGCACCTCGTCGGCCACGGAGACCAGCTCCGGACGGACGGACAGCTGCGGGAAATGGTGCAGGACACGGGCGTACGCCTGGGTGTGCACCCGTCCCATCCAGCCGAATCCCACGACGGCGACGCCGAGCGTACTCACGATGACTGCCCTTCATTGGACCGGTCCAGAATCTTGAAGCCACACGATGGAGCGCATAGCTCCACGTGTCAAGGTCTTTACAAGGCCGCAAGGACTATGGAACGGTCCAAGGATGAAGCCGCCCACGATCCGCGACGTCGCCGAGCGCGCCGGTGTCTCGAAGTCGCTGGTCTCGCTGGTGCTGCGCGGCTCGGAGCAGGTCCGGCCCGAGAAACGGCAGGCCGTCCTCACGGCCGTCGAGGAGCTCGGCTACCGGCCCAACGCCGCCGCCCGCAGCCTCAGCGAGCGCCGCACCCGCACCGTGGGCGTGCTCCTCAACGACATGCGCAACCCCTGGTTCGTGGACCTCCTCGACGGACTCCACGCCCGCCTGTACGACAGCGGGCTGCACGTGCTGCTCGCCGACGGCCACCTCAACCGGCGCCTCGGCGAGGACCTCACCCACACCTTCACCGAGCTGCGCGTCGACGGCCTGGTCGCCGTCGGCACCCTGCAGGACCCCGGCGTGCTGCGCACCGCGGCCGCCCGTGTCCCCACCGTCGTCGCGGGCACCCGGGAACCCGACCTGCCCGCGGTCGACATCGTCGCGGGCGACGACGGACTCGGCGCCCGCCTGGCCACCGAACACCTCATCGCCCTCGGCCACCGGCGCATCGCCCACATCGCGGGCCGGGGCGCCATCGGCGAGCTGCGCCGCCGCAGCTTCGAGACCACGATGCGGGAGCACGGCCTGGCCGGATCGGCCGTGGTGGAACAGGGCGACCTCACGGAGGAGGGCGGCTACCGGGCCACCGTCCGCCTCCTGAACCGCCCCCAGCGCCCGACCGCCGTCTTCGCCGTCAACGACGTGACCTGCGTCGGCGCCCTGTCGGCGGCCGAGGAGACCGGACTGGTCGTGCCCCGGGACCTGTCCCTGGTCGGCTACGACAACACGTACCTCTCCCAGCTGCGCCACCTGTGGCTCACCACCGTGGACAACGCCGGCCACGACGTCGGCCGACGCGCCGCCCAGCACCTCCTCGACCGGATCGCGGACCCGGGCCGCCCGGCCCGGGTCGACCTCGCGGCCCCGTCCCTCGAGGTGCGCGGCAGCACGGCACCGCCGCCCGGCCTCAGCCCACCGCCCTCTTGACCAGCGCGGCGACCAGCGCCTCGTCCTCGGCAGTCAACTCCCGTACCGCGAACGCGGTCGGCCACACGGAGCCCTCGTCGAGCCGCGCCTCGTCGTTGAAGCCGAGCGTGGCGTACCGCGCCTTGAACTTCTGCGCGGCCTGGAAGAAGCAGACGACCTTGCCGTTCCTGGCGTACGCGGGCATCCCATACCAGAGCTTCGGCGACAGTTCCGGCGCGCTCTCCCTGACGATCGCGTGGATCCGCTCGGCGAGCACCCGGTCCGCGTCCGTCATCTCGGCGATCTTCGCGAGCACCTCGGCCTCGGGATCGGCCTTGCCCGCCCGCGACCCACGCCGCGCGGCCGCCTTCAGCTCCTGCGCGCGCTCCTTCATGGCGCCGCGCTCCTCGTCCGTGAATCCGTCGTACGACTTCTCGGTCGCGGAGGTGGTCTCGGCGGGCGTCTGCGTGCGCTTCATGGGGTGCCTCCTGGGCCGGTCCGGATGGGGACGATCCCATGCTAGGAACCGGCAACGGGCGGAGGCTTCTCGAAAACTGACCGTCATTCGCGCGGGGGCACGACGGCGGGGTGGGTGTCCGTCCGGTCCACCCGCCCCGCCGTATGGAGAGGTCAGCGCGCCACGCTCAGCGCGCCACGCTCAGCGACAGCGCGAAGCGGCCCTCCTGGTCCGTCCACCAGTGCGCGAGATCCAGTCCCGCCGCGGCCAGCTCGGCCCGCACGCCCTCCTTGCGGAACTTCGCCGACACCTCGGTGCGCAGCTCCTCGCCCTCGGCGAAGTCGACGGCGAGGTCCAGCGCGGGGATCTTCACCGTCTGTGCGGTGCGGGAGCGCAGCCGCATCTCGATCCACTCGTTCGCGGCGTCCCACAGGGCGACATGGTCGAAGGCGCCGGGATCGAAGTCGGCGTGCAGCTCGCGGTTGACGACGGTGAGCACGTTCTTGTTGAACGCCGCCGTCACCCCGGCCGCGTCGTCGTACGCCTCGACGAGCACCTTCTCGTCCTTCACCAGGTCGGTGCCGAGCAGCAGCGCGTCACCGGGGGACAGGAGTGAGCGGACGGCGGCGAAGAAGGCGGCGCGTTCGGCCGGCAGCAGGTTGCCGATCGTGCCGCCGAGGAAGGCGAGCAGCCGGGGGCCCGGCGTGTCCGGCAGGGTGAGGCCCGCCGTGAAGTCGGCGATCAGGGCGTGCACCTGGAGCCCGGGACGCTCCGCGACGAGCGCCTGTCCGGCCTGCGTGAGCGCGCTCTCGCTGACGTCGACGGGCACGTACGTGTGCAGCCCGGTCAGCGCGTCGAGCAGGTACCGCGTCTTCTCCGAGGATCCGGAGCCGAGCTCGACCAGGGTGCGGGCGTGCGTCGCCGCGGCGATCTCGCCGGAGCGGGCGATGAGGATCTCCCGCTCGGCGCGGGTGGGGTAGTACTCGGGCAGTTCGGTGATCTGCTCGAACAGCTCGCTGCCGTGGGCGTCGTAGAACCATTTCGGCGGCAGCGTCTTGGGGGTGCCCGTGAGGCCGTGGTGGACGTCGGCGCGCAGCGCCGCGTCCGTGGCGTCCTCGGGCAGGGTGCGGGTGAGAAGGAACGGACTCACGTACGGGGCTCCTTCGGCAGTGCGGTGGCCAAGGTGTCGCTCGGCTCTTTCAGAGGCGTCAGCAGTACGTCGGTGCGGCTCGCCGCGAGGAGGGTGCGGTCGGGGACCTCCTGCCAGTGCGGGTCGTCGTCGTAGGGCTCGGAGGCCACGACGGTGCCGCGGCCGGGTCGGTGGAGGTACCAGAGGGTGTCGCCCCAGGTGGTGGCGGTGATGCTCTCGCCGTTGGTGAGCAGCAGGTTCAGCCGGGAGCCGGGGGCCGCCTCGGCGACCTCCAGCACCGTGTCGGCCAGCGCCTGCCCTTCCTCGTCACCGCCCCGCAGCCGCGCCAGGACCAGCGCCCACACCAGCGCGGAGTCGTTTCGCGCCTCCAGTGAGAGCACATCCGCCGCGGGCAGGCTCGGCACGAGCGGGGACAGCGAACGCGGCCACCCCTTGACCGCACCGTTGTGGCTGAACAGCCACGGCCCGCTCGCATAGGGCGCCGCCGCGGCCTCGGCGTCGGCACCCGACAGGGTCGCGTCGCGTACGGCGGCCAGCAGCGCCCCGGTGCGGATCACCCGCGCCAGGTCGGCGAAGGACAGGTCCGCCCAGATGGGCCCGGCCCGGCGGTAGCGGGCCGGCACCGGGTCGCCCTCGGCGTACCAACCCACCCCGAAACCATCGGCGTTGACCGTCCCGTACCGCTGTCGCCGGGGTTCCCACGACTGCCGGTACAGGCTGTGCGCGGGCTCCACGAGGAGTCTGCCGAGCGGCTCCTCGGGTCCCAGATAGGCCAGGTGACGGCACATCAGACGGCCCCCGCGGACCGGGCGGTGCGGAACCCTGAGAAGATCTGCCGCCGGATCGGGTAGTCCCAGTTGCGGAACGTCCCCCGGCAGGCCACCGGGTCCACGGCGAACGAACCGCCGCGCAGCACCTTGTACTCCGGCCCGAAGAACACCTCCGAGTACTCCTTGTAGGGGAAGGCCTGGAAGCCCGGGTAGGGCGTGAGGTCGCTGGCGGTCCACTCCCACACGTCGCCGATCAACTGCCGTACGCCGAGCGGCGATTCACCGGCCGGGTAGCTGCCCGCCGGGGCCGGGCGCAGATGGCGCTGGCCGAGGTTGGCGTGCTCCGGCGCCGGGTCGGCGTCGCCCCACGGGTAGCGCATCGAACGGCCGGTCGCCGGGTCGTGCCGGGCGGCCTTCTCCCACTCGGCCTCGGTGGGCAGCCGCCGGCCGGCCCAGCGGGCGTAGGCGTCGGCCTCGTACCAGCTCACGTGCAGCACGGGCTCGTCGGCCGGCACCACCTCGGTGACGCCGAAGCGGCGCCGCAGCCACTGCTTGCCGTCGCGCTTCCAGAACAGCGGTGCGTGGATGGAGTGTTCGCGGATGTGCGCCCAGCCGGCCGCGGTCCACCAGCGCTCGTTGTCGTAGCCGCCGTCCTCGATGAACGCCTGGTAGGCGCCGTTGGTGACCGGTGTCGTGTCGATGTGGAAGGGGGCCACCTCGCGCCGGTGCGCCGGGCGTTCGTTGTCCAGCGCCCACGGCTCGGTGGAGGTGCCCATGGTGAACGGGCCGCCGGGGACGAGGACTTCGGACGGGCCGGTGAACAGCGGGACCGGCTCCGGATCCGGGGCGGTCAGGGCCTGCGGGCCCTTCCGCAGCTGATGGGTGATCAGCATCGTTTCGTCGTGCTGCTGTTCGTGCTGAGCGATCATCCCGAAGGCGAAGCCCGCCTCCGTCAGCCGCGTCCCGTGGAAGTCGGCGCTCTCCAGCACGTCCATCACCCGGCCGCGCACCTCGGCCGCGTAAGCGCGGGCCTCGCCGGGCGGCAGCAGCGGCAGCGACGGGCGTTCGGAACGCGGGTGCTCGAAGGCGTCGTACAGGCCGTCGATCTCGGGGCGCATCGCGTCCCGGCCGGCGACGGCCCGCAGCAGCCACAGCTCCTCCTGGTTGCCGATGTGGGCGAGGTCCCAGACCAGCGGGGACATCAGCGGCGAGTGCTGGGCGGTGAGGTCGGGGTCCTCGACGCAGCTGGTCAGCAGCGTGGTGCGGGCACGGGCGGTGGTGAGGGTGGTCAGGGCCCGCTCCCGGAGCGCTTCGGCGTCGATGGCGGGGTCGGTCATGTGCGGGTGTCCTTCCCATGGGCGCGGTCGTCCGTGCCGCGCAGTCGGTCCAGCAGGTCGTCGGCGGGGGTGCGGCCCTGGACGACATAGCGGTCCAGGTACGCCGTCACGGCGTCGGTGACGGAGGTGGTCGCGCCGAGCCGGGGCAGCGCGTCCAGTGCCGCCTCGAAGCAGGCGACGGCCGCCTCCTGCAGCTCCGGATCGGCGAGGGCGTGCCGGGCGGCGTCGGTCCACAGCGGGTTGTGCGGGGCCGGCAGCCCGACGGAGCGCTCGGCCAGCGGCTTCACGGTCCGGTAGGCGGTCTCGGCGGCCTCCGCGTCCTCGAACAGCGCCGCCGTCACGGCCAGCGGCACGATCCACCCGTCGTCGCCGGGCTGTGCGTCGATCATCCGCAGTTCGAGGAAACCGCGCGGTCTGACCGGCGGGAACAGTGTCGTGATGTGGTAGTCGAGGTCCTCCCGGGTCGGCGGCCGCGGCGCCCCCGACCTGGTCCACTCCCGGAAGGTCAGGCCCTCGGGCACGTCCCAGGGTCCGCCCTCCTGGCGTACGCACATCACCGGGGCGTCCAGGACGTGCCGGGCCCAGGCCGTGCGCGGGTCGCCGTCGAGCTCGGGCGCGCCCGCCCGGCCCGCGCCGATCTCCATCCATGTCAGCTGCCGGGTGGAGCGCCAGCCCGTGGGCTCGTGCCCGGCCAGCGGGGAGTTGGCGAAGGCGGCCACCAGGACCGCCCCCAGCTGGTGCGCCAGCCACCAGCGCCGCCCGTGGCCGAGCGGGCCGGGCTCCTCGTACCCGGCGTCCAGGCAGACCTGGACGGAGGCCGAGGTGCACATCATGCGGCGACCGGCCGGTCCGGTCCGGTCGAGGCAGGTCTCCATGGCGTCGTAGCGCGGTTCGTGCAGGAACCGGCGGGGCTGGTGCCAGGGGTCGTGGCCGATGCCGACGAGGCCGAGACCGTGCTCGGCGAGCGCCGTGCGGACGGCGTCGAGGTCGGCGGAGACGGTACCGATGCACTCCATCAGGGAGGTGGCGGGCGGCGAGCTCAGCTCCAGCTGGCCGCCGGGCTCAACGGTGAGCGCCGACCTCAGGGGCACGGTGCGCAGTGCGGCGTAGGCCGCTGCGAGTCGTTCGGGT
The DNA here is from genome assembly GCF_022698165.1 of Streptomyces cylindrosporus. Taxonomy (GTDB): domain Bacteria; phylum Actinomycetota; class Actinomycetes; order Streptomycetales; family Streptomycetaceae; genus Streptomyces; species Streptomyces cylindrosporus. The sequence continues at coordinate 48,761 of NZ_JALDAY010000017.1, read as the reverse complement.
GTCACGGGGAGCTGCGGCATCCGCAGCTCGTGGACGAGCCATTCGACTTCGACCCCGAGGCCGCGAGGCGGGCCGGTCTTGAAGCAGATGCCCCTGACCAGCGCCTCCACCTCGGCTTCGGTCAGGGCGGTGCGAGGCTCCGTACAGTCGCTGCAGTCGGTGGCGGAATCGGACATGTCGGGATCCCTTTCTGAGGTTCCACCATGCCGCCGACCCGGCCCGTCAGGTGCCCGGACGGCGGCACTCGTCCCACCCAAAACCCTGATGTCGATTCGCACAAGGGTGCGTACCGGCACGTTCCGGCTCGGTAATCTCCTCGTTCCCGACGTTTCCTGCGGCTTTCCCAGCTGTTCGCGGACGCGGAAAAAACTCCGTTGCACCGCATGTCCAGCATCGCCCACGATGCCTGCATGAGCACGACGGGGGAGCGCGCAGGGCGTGCGAGCGTGGCGCACACGGGGGTGGCGCCATGAGCGCGCGCCTGCGCGGCATCGCGCGCGAGACGGAGCAGATCGTCGCGGCGGGGACGTATCGCTCCTCCGACGGCCGTGAGGTGTCCATCGGTACGGCGGTGGAGGCGGCGCGAGCCGGTACGCGCATGTACGGCCCGGAGCCCGTGCCCGTCCCCGAGGTCGTTCCCGTCGACACGTTCTTCGAGGTCACGGGCGAGAGCAGCCTGGAGGCCGCCCGCCGGCTCGGCGGCGAGGTCGCCGTTCTGAACTTCGCCTCGGCCCGCAACCCCGGCGGCGGTTTCCTCAACGGCGCCCAGGCCCAGGAAGAGGCCCTGTGCCGCGCCTCCGCGCTGTACACCTGCCTGCTGCGGGCCCCGGAGTTCTACGACCACCACCGCTCCCACCGCGACGCCTTCTACACGGACCGCGTCATCCACTCGCCGTCCGTCCCCGTCTTCCGCGACGACCGCGGCCGTCTGCTGGACGAGCCGTACACGGCGGGCTTCCTGACGGCCGCGGCACCGAACGCGGGAGTTGTACGCCGTACGACCCCGGAGCGGGCCGCGGACCTCCCGGGAGCCCTTGCCGTCCGCGCCGAGCGGGTGCTGGAGACGGCCGCGGCGAACGGCTACCGGAGACTGGTGCTGGGCGCCTGGGGCTGCGGGGTGTTCCAGAACGAGCCGGCGCAGGTGGCCGACGCCTTCCGCGCGCTGCTCCTCGCCGACGGCCGCTTCGCCCGCACCTTCGAGCACGTGGCGTTCGGGATTCTGGACCGTACGCCGGGCAGCACGACCCGAGCCGCCTTCGTACGGGCGTTCCCGGAGCGCCAGTTGCAGCCCTAGCGTTCCGGCAGAGACCGCTCCAGGAAGCTCCGGATGATCCCCGCGACTGCGTCGAGGTGGCTCTCCAGCAGGAAGTGCCCGCCGTTGAGGAGGCAGATCTCGGCGTCGGGGGAGTCCTCGGCGAAGGCGAGCGCGCCCGGGGCCTGGAAGATCTCGTCGTTGCGGCCCCACACCGCGAGCAGGGGCACACGGCTGTCGCGCAGATAGGCGTGCAGCTTCGGGTAGAGCGGCAGGTTGCCGGCGTAGTCGGCGAACAGCTGCAACTGCACCAGGTCGTTGCCGGGTCGGGACAGCAGGGCGAAGTCGTGCTCCCAGGTGTCGGGGCTGACCAGGCTCTCGTCGGGCACCCCGTGCAGGTACTGCCACTTGGTGACCTCCAGGGTCAGCGCCTCGCGCATCGACGCCTCGGTCTCGGGGGTCCGGGCCTGCCAGTACGCGCGTATCGGCGTCCAGAACTTCTCCGCGAACCCCGCCTCGTAGCCGTTGCCGTTCTGGCTGACGATCGCCGTGACCGCGTCCGGGTCCGCCAGCGCGAGCCGCCAGCCGACGGGCGCGCCGTAGTCCTGCACGTACAGGGCGTACCTGTCCACCCCGATCTGTGCCAGCAGGTCCCTGGTCAGGTCGGCCAGGGCGTCGAAGGTGTAGTCGAACTCGTCGACGGACGGCGCGTCGGACAGGCCGAAGCCCAGGTGGTCGGGGGCGATCACGTGGTAGCGGTCGGCGAGCAGCGGGATGAGGTTGCGGAACATGAACGAGCTGGTGGGGAAGCCGTGCAGCAGCACGATGGCGGGAGCGTCGACGGGGCCCGCCTCCCGGTAGAACAGCCGCCGGCCGCGAACGGTCGCGTAACGGTGGTGGATGGTCGCCATGCCCGACTCCCTGTCTAACCGTTGATCTTGCATTCAGTGGTTACGAGTGGAGTCAAGCACCCCCGGGCTAACCAGTCAAGGGGAATTAGAGAGTTAGGCGGGCAAGGCGAGTCCCCCGCAGACGGGGGATGGCTGCGGGGGACTCACCCAGGAAGATGGCGAAGGGACGGGTCGGGTTCCCGTCCCGCGCGTTGTTCAGTTCCAGCCGTAGCGCTCGTGCAGCCGGTGCCGGACCAGGTTGAACCGGCCCCGGTCCAGGGCGCACGCCTCGCGGCGCATCCCGGCCTCGTGCAGGCGCAGTACCCGGTCCACGTCGACCCAGGAGTCGCGCCCCGACCTGTCCCACGGTCCGCTGCCGATCGCCACCCACTCGCGGTCGCCGTCGTGCCGCTTGCTGGACAGCTGCACCGCGAGCAGCGTGCCGGCCGGCTCCCGGGCGACGACCAGGACCGGCCGGTCCTTGCCGCGGCCGTCGTTCTCCTCGAAGGGGACCCAGGTCCACACGATCTCGCCGGGGTCGGGGTCGCCGTCGTGTGCGGGCGCGTACTCGGTGCGCACCGTGCCGACCTCGCGCGGATCGGCCTCGGTGGTGGCGGTGGGCCCGAAGCGGCCCGGAACGTTCTCTTCGGTAGACGCAGTCACGCACGCACCTTAGAGGACAGGTCAGTTGCCGGATTCCCGGGCCTGTTCGCCCAGGCGCTCGACCAGGGCCTGGGCCTTGTCCACGCCGGTGTCGATCTGGTCGCCGTACTTGCCGTCCGTCTTCTCGTCGATCAGGTCGCCCGCCTTCTCCAGCCCGTCACCGATGGCCTCGCCATGGGCCTCGGCGACGTCCTCGGCCTTGTCCTTGAGGTTCTTCAGGGACTCGAACATCGGGGTGTCCTCCTCCGGTTGCGCCCGTGACCGTGCACATGGCGATGCTCCTGGCGCGGAAAGCGAGCGGACAAGAGGGCGCTCGAAGCACCGGGGGCACGAAAGCGGGGGCACGAAAAGACGGGACCACGGGCCCAACCCCCTTACGCCGCCGGGGAATCCGTCACGGCCCGCCCCGGCGGCCACGCCTCGTGCCAGCGCAGTTCCGCCTCCAGTTGCGCGGCGAGCGAGATCAGCAGCGGCTCGCTGCCGGCCGGACCGAGCAGCTGCGCACCGACCGGCAGCCCGCCGCCCACGAACCCGGCGGGCACGTTGACACCGGGCCAGCCCAGCACGTTCCACGGCCAGGCGTAGGGGCACGCGGCGATCATCGCCCGGTCGGTCGCGAAGCCGCTCAGCGGCAGCATCGCCCCGATGCGCGGTGGGGGAGCGGCCGTGGTGGGCGCGAGGACCACGTCGTACGACTCGAAGAATCCGCCGATACGACGGTGCAGCACCGCCTCCGCCCGCCGTGCCGCCCGCAGGGGTGCCCCGCCCAGGAGCCGGCCCAGCCGGGCGGCGTCGCGGGTGCGGCGGTCGAGGAGCGCGGGGAAGGGGGCGTCGCCGACGCGCTCGGCGAGGCCGACGGTGGCGCGGGGGATGAAGGTGAGCCCGATCTGGCCGTAGGGCGGGTCGGCCTCCTCGACCGCGTGCCCCAACCCGCTGATCGTCTCGGCGAGTTGAAGGACCTGGCGGCGCACCTCCGGCTGGAGGCGGGCGGGCAGGGCGGTGAACGGCGGCTTGAGGGAGAGCGCGATGCGCAGCCGCCCTGGCTCGCGGCCGACGGCCCCGGAGGCGTCGATGGCCGGCGGCCGGTGCGGGTCCCGCTCGTGGTTGCCGGCGGCCGCGTCGAGGAGCAGGGCGGCGTCGGCGACCGTGCGGGCGAGGGTGCCGTTGACGGTGATGCCCTGGAAGGACTCGCCGCGCGGCCAGGTCGAGATGCGGCCGCGCTGCGGCTTGATGCCGATGAGGTGCGTCCAGGAGGCGGGGATGCGCACGGACCCGGCGCCGTCCGAGCCGAGCGCGGCGGGCACGAGTCCGGCGGCCACGGCGGCGGCTGAACCTCCCGAGGAACCGCCCGGCGTGTGCTCGGGGTTCCAGGGGTTGCGGGTCGCGCCGAACGCCGGTCCCTCCGTGAACGGCCACTGCCCGAACTCGCAGGTGTTGGTCTTCCCGACGATCACGGCCCCGGCCGCGCGCAGCCGCCGTACCGCCTCCCCGTCCTCGGCGACGGCCGGCCACTCGCCTTCGCAGCCGAAGGCCGTCGGCTCGCCCGCGACGTCCATGTCGTCCTTGACGGCGACGGGCACCCCCAGCAGCGGCTTGCGCACTCCGGCGGCCAACTCCTTGTCCGCGGCCTCCGCTTCGGCGAGCGCGGCCTCGGTGCGAACGATCCGGAAGGCGTTGAGGGAGGGCTGGGTCGCCTCGATCCGCGCGAGAGTCCGCTCGACGAGCGCCCGGGAGGTGCAGGCGCCGTCGGCCAGCGCACGCGCGGTCTCCAGCAAGCCTGCGGAACGGTCTGGCGTCATGCGGCACACCTCCGGGACGACACTGTCTACCGAACGGTAACGTCCGAAAGCGCTTCGCCGGAACGCCTTGCGGGGACCGGCAGTTGGACGTGCGCGCCACAGCGTGCACACAGGGCTCGGCGAGTCGTGTGCGAAGCATTGACGTCCCAGAAACCTCACCCTTACCTTCTGATCGACTTTCCGAACCTTGTTCGGCATGTCGGACATTGGAGTGATGTTTTCGTACCAGGGAGAGCCGCCGTGACCACACGTCCCCCCAGCCTGTCCCGCCGTACCCTGCTGCGAGCGATGGCCGCCCTGCCCGCCTCGGCCGTGCTGCTGGGCGAACTGCCCGGCGGCGCCTTCGCCGCCGCACCGGCGAGCGGCTCCGCCACCCGGTACACGATCGTGCCGTTCCTCAACAGCGACGACGGCACGGTCAACGTCTACCAGTCCGACGACGCCACCGACTTCCGCCTCGTGCAGTCCTCCGCGTACACCCCGCCGAGCAACCGCATCCGCGACGCGAGCGTCTTCAAGCACACGGACGGCTACTACTACATCACCTACACCACGCACACCTGGCAGGACGTCAGCACGACCATCGGCTTCGCCCGCAGCCCGGACCGCGTCAACTGGACCTTCCTGTACGACTACACGGTCCCGATCACGAACCTGTCCCGGGCGTGGGCGCCGGAGTGGTTCGTCGACAGCGACGGCAGCGTCAACATCATCGTGTCCTGCTCGCTCACCAGCGACGAGTGGATCTTCACGCCGTATCTGCTCACCGCGACCAACTCCGCGCTCACGGCGTGGACTTCACCGGTCGCGCTGTCCGGCATCGGCTCGAACCACATCGACACCTACATCGTGCGGACCGGCTCGACCTACCACGCGTTCACCAAGAACGAGACGGCGAAGTACATCGAGTACGGCACGGCGTCCAGCCTCGCCGGCCCGTACACGATCTCCAGGACCGGCGACTGGGCCGGCTGGGGCAGCTACCGCGAGGGCCCGTCCGTGATCCAGCTCGACAACGGCGGCTGGCGGATCTTCTTCGACGGCTACGGCGACGGCAACTACTACTACAGCGACAGCTACGACACCTTCGCCACCTGGAGCACCCCGAAGGCCCTGCCCGCCATCTCCGGCACGGCCCGCCACTTCACGGTCATCAAGGAGACCGTGTCGGGCGGCCCGAGCCTCGCGAAGAACGTCACGCGCTCCTTCCGGTCGGCCAACTACACCACCCGCTACTGGCAGGAGCAGTCCTCGCTCCTCAACCTCCCCGTGGTGACGAGCTCCAGCACCAGTGCGGAGAAGTCGGCGTCCACCTTCACCGTGGTGGCGGGCCTCGCCGACTCGAACGGCTTCTCCTTCCGTGACGCCTCCGGCAACTACCTGCGCCACTACAACTACCGGGCCCGCTTCGACGCCGACGACGGGACGTCGACCTTCGCCAAGGACGCGACGTTCATCGCCCGCACGGGCTCCTCGTCCGGCTCGATCCGCTGGGAGTCGTACAACTATCCCGGCTACTACCTGCGCCACTACAACTACCAGCTGGTCCTCAACCTGACGGACGGGACGGATCTGTTCCGGCAGGACGGCTCGTTCGTACCGGTGACTGCCTGGAGCTGACCCAGGCGGTGGTCATCCAGGCGGTGGCGAGCAGAGCGGCGGTGGCGAGGACGGCGAGCAGCTGGGACGTGTGCGTGCCGGCGCCGTCCGCCGCCCGGGCCACCGGGTTGGCCAGCCCGAGGCGGTCCAGCAGCCAGCCGAGGGCCGCGCAGGCGGTCAGCGCCGCGCAGGCACTGCGCACCACGGAGTGCCTGCGCAGCCGGCTGAGGAGGATCAGGCTCGGCAGGGCGAGAAGGACCAGAAGCAGTTGCACGCATTCGATGCCGAGATTGAATCCCGCGAGGCTGAGGGCCAACTGCGGGGTGGAAAGGTTCATTTCGGCGAGAGTGAGCGAAAAGGCCAGTCCGTGCCCGAGGCCGAAAACACCGGCGACGACGGCCTCGTGACCGGGGAAAAGCGGACGCATGGCATGAACGGCCCCGACAAGAATGCTCAGGGCGATGAAAACCTCGACCGGCTGGGCCGGAATGTCGAGACGGCCGAAAGCGCTCACGGCGAGCGCGGCGGAATGCCCGAGGGTGAATGCGAGCGTGGTCCTGGCGATGCGGCGGACGGCGACCGAACCGGTCACGAGCCCGCTCCAGCGCCTCCCGGCCGCTTGCAGGGGCGCGGGCAGCAGCAGGATGAGCAGGAACAGCAGGTGGTCGGTGCCTTCGAGGATGTGGTGGGCACCGAGCCGGAACATCGCGTAGGTCCCGCTCCAGAAGCTTCCGCTCTCCAGGTTCACCGTGAGCGGGGCGATGGTCATCGTGCGCGGGTCGATGCGGATGACGCCGACCTGGGTCGCGGAGTCGGCCACCTTCCCCGCGGCCCAGTCCTGGCGCACGGAGACCAGGACGGTGTGGGTGACGACCTGGTGGACGACGGCGTCGTAGTCGAGGAGGAAGCGGCGCGGGTCCCCGCCGGCGGGCGGCGTGAGCGTGGCCCGCACGGTCAGTTCGCGATAGGTGCCGGTGGAGGTCTGCGACGTCCGGCCCAGCGCCATGGCTCCGAACGCCACGGACCAGGCCTTGCCCTGACGGGTCGTGAGGTGGACGTGGGCGGCCAGGTAGCGGCGGATCGCGGGGGTCCGCTCCGACAGTTCCTCGGCCGTGGTCGAGTCGTCCAGGGTGATGCCGGAGGCCCGGGAGAAGTCACCGGCCGGCAGTTCCAGTTCGGCGGAGACCGACGTCTCGTGCACATCGAGCAGCAGCACCGAGTGGGGCATGGGATGCGCGGCGGCGGGCGGCGCTGCCAGAAGCAGCGCCGCCGTCACCGTCAGCACGATCCCGGCCAGCGTGCGCAGCGCACGCGAGGGGGAGATCGGCAGGCGGTTCATCAGAACGAGAACTCTCCCCCGTAGTCGGTGTTGTGGTCCCGGTAGACGGTGTGGTAGTGGATCTTGCTCGTGTAGACCACGCCGTCCTGGCAGACGAACTCGATCCAGACGCCGGGTCCGTCGATGCGGACGTAGTCACCCTGGGTGTCGAAGTCGGTCCCGCCGGAGTACGCGATGTAGGTCTCGTCGAGCTCCGACTCATAGGTGCTCAGCACCGACTCGGCGGTCGTGTCGTCCGCCACCTCCACCCACGGGGTGATGGCTGCCAGCACCAACTTCTGCTGTGCGGACGTGAGTTCGCTGACCGCGAGGCCCTCCTTGGTGGTCGGGAAGTCGCCGTCGTCACCCGGGCCGAGCAGCACGTCGCTGAACGACTCCGAGAGCTTCGCCTCCGACAACTCGCTGGTGCTCAGGCTGCTCAGCATGGACTGCATGGCGTCGCTCTGCGCGGCCAACGGCTCGTACGAGGTGCCGTCCTCCGTCCAGCTGGTCGGCTCCACCCCGACGAAGTACGGCGTGGTGCCCTCGACCTCGCCGTCCTTGTAGGTGAGGTTGAGCGCGAGGTGATGGCCGCCGAAGTGCAGCTGCCAGGTGCCGCTGGTGCTCGGGGTGCCGAGGAACGCCAGGTAGTAGTTGCCGCTGCCGTAGCCGCTGGCGGTCTCGCCGAGGTAGTCGTCGGCCGCCAGGATCTGCGTGATCTGGTCGTACCCGGTACCGCTGCCGGTGCCGGTGGCCGCCTCGATCACGGCCTTGGCCGCGGTCAGCTGGGTGTCGCTGAGCGTGCTGAACTCGATGCCGACGCGGCAGGTCGAACCGCACGGCAGGTTGGACCAGGCGGTGGCGTTCGCCTCGGTGAAGTCGAGGAGCACCTCGGACTGCTGGTCGTCGTCCAGGGTGTCCAGGAAGGCGTTGGCCGCGTCGACGACGTCCGAGACGGAAGAGGACGCCGCCGTGGTGGTCGCCGCCTCGCTCGAATCACTTGAATCGCTCGAATTGCTCGAAGTGGTCGCCGCGTTGGCATTGACGTACACCGCCCCGAAAAGAAGGGCAGTACCTGCTGCGAAGGCCACACCGGCCCGCTTCCACCGATTCCGTAACCGGCGATGAGTATTGTTTTCCGGCACCTTGAAGGTCCCTTCTTCGGGTAGGCTGAGAATGATTTCGCGCAACCAGAACAAACGGGGCTTTTGTGGGGCCCTGCACCGTTGTCTGGGCGAGATAAATTCGACCAGCCGGCCCTGTGGACCGAATCGAACAACCCACAGATTTCGCTGTGTGATGCTGTGTCAGCTGCCCGTGGATTTCAGGCTGTCGTCCCGGGCAGGCGTCCGCAGAGCCAGGAGAGCGACGTCGTCGTCGTTCGTGGTCGGGCGGACGCGCTGCAGAAGCAGGTCGGTGAACGAGGACAGAGGACGGTGGACGAGGGCGGCGGCATGGCGGCGCAACCGGTTCAGACCCGTGTCGAGGCTGTGGCCGGGCGCTTCGATGAGGCCGTCGGTGTACAGCACCAGGGTGGCGCCGGGCGGCACGGCGGCCGTCGCGTCGGGACGCGGGGCGGTGGCGCCGACGCCCAGAAGGATGCCGTGGCCGTCGGTGAGGTACTGGGCCAGGCCGTCGTGGGTGATCAGCAGCGGCGGCGGATGGCCCGCGTTGGTCCACGACAGCCGCCAGTCCCCGGTGTCGGTCTCCTCGAGCCTGCCGAAGACCATGGTGGCCATGGTGACGTCGGTGATGTGCTGGACCGCCTGGTCGAGCCGCTCGACGATCCGGCTGGGCGGCTCCTGCTGGGACCAGGCGTAGGCGCGCAGCATGTTGCGCACCTGGGCCATACCGGCCGCGGCCTCCAGGTCGTGGCCGACGACGTCGCCGATGGCCAGGGCGGTGGAGCCGTCGGACAGCCGGAAGGCGTCGTACCAGTCCCCGCCGACCTGTGACGCGTCGGGCGCGGGCAGGTAGCGGGCGGTCATCTGCAGATCCGGTGCGCCGGGCATCTGCGGCAGCAGATGGTTCTGCATGGTCTCGGCGACCTTGCGCTGGCGCTGGTAGAGACGGGCGTTGTCGAGGGCGAGGCCGGCCCGGCGCGCGATGTCCTCGATCAGCGGGAGTTCGGCCGGGGTGAAGGGGACCGGGTTCTCGGCGCGGCCCAGGGTGAGGGCGCCCAGGACGGCGCGGGTGCTGCGGATGGGGGCGATGGCCGCGGAGTGCATGCCGGTGGCCTCGAACAGATGGCGTTGCTCGACGGCGATGCCGGAGTCCGGGGTGCGTCGGTAGGTCTGGGGCCCGGCCAGCGTGGAGGCCACGCCGCGCAGGGCCCGGGACAGCGGCATCGGGGACGCCTCGGGGACCGGCGGCATCGGCCCCTGGAGATCCTCGCGGCGCACCACGCTGTCGCCGTCGGCGTGCATCACGACCGAGCGCCACACCTCGTCGCGCTCCGTGATCAGGTCGACGATCGCCCAGTCCGCGAGCCGGGGCACGACCAGGCCGACCAGCCGGCGCAGTGTCTCGTCGGCGTCGAGGGTGGAGGTGAGCCGGGTCGTGGTCTCGGCCAGCAGGGTCAGCCGTTCCAGCTCCGTGAGCGATGCGGTGGGCTCGGGCGGGGGAGCGGTGTCCGGCTCGTGCCGGGCGGTGTGGAAGACGACCAGGGTCCCGGTGTCGTCGGCGCCGAGGTCGTACGGGCTGACCAGCCAGGACACGCGCAGCAGCGAGCCGTCCGGGCGGGCGAAGTGCTCCCCCTCGCCCTGGGCCGCGTGCCCGGCGTGGAAGGCCTGCCGCATGCTGCACCGCGTCCTCGGCATCGGCCGGCCCTGCGGCCCGCGGTGCAGCAGGTCGTGGGCGTCGTGGCCGAGCAGCTGGTCGGCGGACCGGGCCAGGAGTTCCTCGGCGCGGCTGTTGACGGCGACGATGCAGCCCTCCGCGTCGACGACGTACGCCCCGGTGCCGATGGCCTCCAGGGCACGGCCGAGGTCGTCGGAGACCGTGGGCGCGGACCGCCTCCGGGTGGTCTCCGGGTTCTCCGGCACGACCATGTCCTCGCCTCGCCTCCTCCTTCGCCGATGGGGCCGCCCCGCCTGTACGGCCCGCGCGCAGGGACCGAGTTCCCTTTTTGCCGTCCGTTTACCCGGCGCGGCGCGGATCCGCCACCCGAAGAACGGCCATGCCGGGCGTGAACTCCCCGCCCGCCGACGCCAGTTCGGTCGTTCACGCATCCGCGGTACGTCAAACCTCCTGGACCAATGATCTCCGGTCCTGCCCGACTGCGGAACCCCGGCTGGCGGGCTGGGCTCCATCACGTCCGCGTCGGCTCGGCGCGGCGAGGAAGCTCCGCGACCGCCGGCAGCGCGAGGAAGACGATCACGGCGGCGACGAGGAACGCGGCGCGGTAGCCGGACTCGGACGGTACCGCGGCGTGCGCCGGGGTGGCTCCCGCCACGATCGCGGCGGCGATCTGTGCGCCGAGCGCCCCGCCGATGGTGCGCAGGATCGTGTTCATCCCCGTGGCGACCCCGGTGCGCCCCGCGTCGACGGCGCCCACGACCAGGTTCCCGACGGAGGCGAAGGCCAGCCCGTAGGCGATGCCGAGCACCGCCCCGGCCGACGCGAGCTGCCACGGGTGGTCGTGGGCGAGCGCCAGAGCCAGCAGGGACACGGAGCCCAGGGCGGCGCCGGACTGGAACACCCGTCGCGCCCCGACCGTCGACGTGAGCCGGGCCGCGAGCGGCGCCGCCAGGACCATGAAGGCCGCGATCGGCGCGATGAGCAGGGCGGTCCGGGCGGCGGAGTAGCCGAAGCCGTAGCCCGCGGCGCTGGGCGTCTGGGCCAGCGCCGGCAGCAGCGTGACGGCGGCGAACATGCCCACGCTCACGACCAGCGTGGCGATGCTGACCGGGGCGAGCCGGCGCCCCGCCAGCACGCGGAGGTCCACCAGCGGTTCGCGGGTTCGAGTCTCCGTCACCACGAACGCGACCGCGGACACCAGGGTCACGGAAGCCGTCAGGAGGATCGCCGCCGACGACCATCCCCACAGCCGACCTTGACTGATCGTCAGGAGCAGGCCGGCCACGGCGGCGGTCAGCAGCAGAGCGCCGGGTACGTCGATGCGCGCACGGTCGCCCCGCGCGCCTGGCGCGGGCAGTCGAGCCGTTCCGGCGAGCGCGAGCAGCGCGACGGCCAGACAGCCCAAGAACAGCCAGGCCGGCGCGGCGACGCCGACGACCGGGCCGGCGGCGACCATGCCGACCGCGCCGCCCACACCGAACATCGCGCTCAGACCCGCGACGACTCTCCCGAGCCGCTCCGGCGGCACCGTCGCCCGGGCCAGCCCGAAGGCGGCCGGGAACACCCCGCCGGACAACCCCTGGACCGCGCGGCCCGCCAGCGCCCCGGCGAACCAGCCGGCGTCCGCGCCGACCGCGGCCAGCGCGCTGCCGGCGGCCAGACAGCCGAGTCCGGCGGCCAGCACGGTCCGGTGCCCGTACTGGTCTCCGAGACGGCCGGCGATCGGCGTGGCCACCGCGGAGGCCAGCATGAAGGCGGTGAGCAGCCAAGTGGCCGACGGTGTGGTCACCTCGAAGTCGCGGGCCAGCACGGGCAGCGCGGCGAGCACGATCGTCTGGCAAGCGGCGACTCCGAAGGCGGCCAACAGCAGTACCGCTACGGCCGGTTGACCGCCGGCCTGCCTGTGTCCGGCCGCTTCCCGCGGCGCGCGAACCGTACCGGAGCGCCGGAGCGAACGGCGTGCGGACAGGACCAGACCGCCCACGGCGACAAGGATCCACATCAGGCGCCGCTCCCGCCCCGCGCACGACGCGCGTCCCGCCCGTCCCCCGGATCCCCACTGGGCTTCAGCTGTTCCCGCGCCCACGCCTGTGCGGCCACCACGGTGTCGACCGTGTACGTGGGGCAGCCCCACAGCCTCGCGCCCGCCCGGATCGCCTTCGCGTTGGCCCGCTGCACCTCGGCGGAGACCACGAACGCCAGTCCGCGGCAGGACTCGGCAAGCCCGGGACGCAACCGCCTGAGCATGCGCACCCGTTCCGTCGCGGCCGCCGGGCGGGGGCCACGCCGCACCGTCGAGGGCATTTGTACGACGGCTGCGAAGCCCTCACGCCGGGCCCGCGCCGTCTCCACGGCGGCGCCAAGCGCGCCCGCCACCGCGGCCGGCGCTTCGTCGCCGGTCCGTTCCGATACGTCCACGACCACCAACGGCCATGTGGGGAACGCCGGTTCAAGGGTCACCCGTCCACCTCCATCACTCGCGTGGTTAGGTGACCCTAACAGAATAGTGACCATTGGTCACTAAGTGGTTCGGCAAGCATCCCCTCCTGGCCGTTAGGGTCGGATCATGCAGCCCCGCACCCCCAAGATCGGGCGTCCCGCCCGCCTGAGTCACGAGCTGATCGTGGCCACCGCCATGCAGAGCGACCTGGCCACGCTCACCATGCGGGAGCTCGCCGGGCGCCTCGGTGTCTCGCACTCGGCGCTGTACCGCTGGGTCGCCGACCGCGACCAGCTCCTCGACCTGATCAGCGAGACCATGGTCGAGCGGATCCTGCCGGAGGGCGAGCCGACCGAGGACTCCTGGCGGGACTGGCTCGCCGAGCTGGCCTGGTCCATGCACGACCAGTTCCTGGCCGTCCCCGGATACGCCACACACGTCGCACGCCCGCATCGGCACAACGCGGCCTCGTTCGCGCGGCTGCGCGACCGGGTCGTCGGGGCGTTCCGGGTCGCCGGCTGCGACGAGACGGCGGCCGAGCAGAGCTGGACCGTCTACGGACTGAGCGTGGTGCAGTGGGTCGGCGCCGTGGAGTCCGCCGGTGAACTCCACGGCCTGGCGCCGCGCTTCGACCTCTTCCTCGACGTACTGCTGCGCGGCCTGCCGGTCCGCCCGTCACCCGGCCGTCCGCGACCTCCGGCGTAGCCGTCCGGTGCGGGCGAGAGTGCTCACAGGGACTGCTTCATCAGCCACTCGCGGATGCCGGGGATCGAGTACGCGATCTGCCAGGTGCCCATGTGCGGGCTCGTGGCGCCGGTGGTGGCGGTGACCGTCCCGGTCTGGAAGGCGGCGTAGTTCACCGGCGCCTGCTGCTTCTTCAGGTTGCGTACGTCCGCCGCGAACTGGGTGGCGGTGGACCCCGCGTCCCACACCGCCGTACCGACCTTGGTGCCTGCCGCCTCGATGACCTTGGTGATGGCGTTCTCACCGGGGTAGGCCTTGGTGTCGTCCTGCGCCACGAGGATCCACAGCTTCTTCTGCGCCAGGGGCGCGGCCTCGCTGTCCGGCCACTGCCCGGCGACGATGTAGGCCGCCGCGAAGAGGTCCGGGTACCGGATGTTCAGCCCTAGGGAGAGCATCGCGCCCATCGACTGACCGGTGGTGTACCGCCGCTTGGGATCGATGGCGTACTTCTCCGTCACCGCCTCGACGAGATGGGCGGTGGTCTCGAAGAGCGTGGTGGGCTTGTAGTTGTCGTCGATCACCACCTCGCCGTACTCGGGCGCGAGCACGAACGACTCGTGCCTGGCCTGGTCCTCGGGACTGGCCCAGCAGACCGCGCCCAGCCCCTGGACCAGCGGGCCCACGGTGTCGACGTTGACGACGCTCGCGTCGTGCATGAAGAGCACCAGCGGGTACTTCCTGCGCGGGTCGTAGCCCTTGGGGACGAACAGGTTGTACTTGAGGGTGCGGCCGGTCGCCGGGTCCTCGAAGGTGAACTGCCGGAAGTCGTCGACGATCAGGTTCACCACCGCGCTCGTGGCCACCGCGGTTCCGCTCGCCGGGAAACGTGCGCCGCGGCTGGTGCTGATCGTGCCCGTCTGGGTGACGGTGGCCTGCGCGGGCACGATCGGGCCGCCCGGGGTGGTGTCGCCGGCCGTCGGTCCACCGGTGCCGGGGTTGGTGCCGGAGCTGCCCGACGGGCTGGGCTCGGCGGAGGCAGAGGCGGAGGCGGACGTGGACGCGGTCGGGCTCGGCGACGCACCGACCGCGTCCTTGCCCCACAGCAGGGCCGCCTTGTCGTCGGGCGACAGCTCGACGACGACATACCGGCCGTCCCGGCCCCGGTCGGCGAGTGCGGCGGTCCGGTTCGCGTAGACCTTGGTGACCGTACGGTCCGCGACCGCGAACGACGAGGTCGAGAGCGACGAGTCGGCGATGTCGTGGTCGTACTCGACCGCCACGGCGATGAGCTTCTGCCCCTCGCCGTAGACCCTGGTGATCGCCGTGGCGCCGACGATGTGCCCGCTCCGCGACGCCGGGGCGTCCGAGCCGGAGGCGACCGCGACGGCTCCGCCGCCGAACACGGCCGCGGTGCCGATCCCGGCCGATCCGGCGATGACAGTACGCCTGGTGACCAAAACAAACTCCTTCATCGGTGGGGGGAATGAGACTGGCTGGCCGGATTCGATCCCTCGGTATATGGCGGGCGATAACAAGCCACTTTTCCCGGCGAAGGGAAGTGGAAAAGGGAATGGCGAGCCGGCGTTCCGTGAGCGTGGCACCGGTGTGCCGGGCGGTCAACGACGGCGGTGCGGGATCTATGGTTGCGCAGGTTGACGACACTGGCCCCCACCTGCGGGGCAGCCCCGTACCGCGCGAAGACGCCGAGGAATCCCACAGAAACACAGGAAGTCCAAAGAATCGGTTCATTCGGGCGGACAGCACAAAGTGACCGCAAGATTTTCGGCCTCACATCTCACCGCACCGGCGGCGATTCATGGGTCTCTCATTTTTGTCGGCCACAGTCGTCCGCAGCCGCTGACATGAACCGTCCGTCATCGAGAATTGCGAGGTACGACAGGATGGCCGACAGCGAGACGAACGGAAACAGAGAGGCGGATCGGCGCGGCTTCATGCGCCGGGTGTTCCTGGCCGGGGGCGCCACGGCGTTCACCGCCATGGGCGGCGCGGGCGCGCTGGCCTTCGCCGACGACGGCTCCACCCCCTCCGCCACGCCCACCGACAGCGCGAGCCCCTCCCCGAGCGCGAGCCCCACTCGCGCGCCCGGTGGTGGCGGGCCGGGTGCGCAGACCATCACGGAGGACTTCTTCGGCCTGACCACCGACGGCCGCCGGCTCGACGACCTGTTCACGATCCACTCCCAGGGCGTCGACACCGCCCCGGTCGTCGCGGCCGCGAACGCGTTCCTGGCCGGCCTCACCGACACCCAGAAGACGGCGACGCAGTTCACCCTGCGCTCCACCGAGTGGCGGACGTGGAGCAACCTCGACCCGGGGGAGTTCCCCCGCAAGGGCGTCTCCTTCGCCGATCTGACGGCTGATCAGAACGTGCTCGGTACGGCCCTGTTGAAGGCCGCGCTGAGCGCCGACGGGCTGGAGACCACCGAGAAGATCCGCCGTATCAACAACGCCGCCGGTGAACTCCTCGGCAAGAGCGACGACTTCAACGACGTGCTCTTCTACTGGACCGTGATGGGCACCCCGTCCACGACCGAGCCCTGGGGCTTCCAGCTCGACGGACACCACCTGGTCGTCAACTACTTCGTGCTCGGCGACCAGGTCGTGATGAGCCCCTGCTTCTGGGGCTCCGAGCCCACCTCGATGGAGATTGACGGCGAGACCGTCTCGGTCTGCCAGGAGGAGGTCGCGGCGAGCCTGGCGTTCATCCAGTCGCTCACCGCCGCCCAGCAGCAGACCGCGATCGTCTCGGCCACCAAGGCGGACGAGGACATGAAGGCGGGCGCCTTCGCCGACAACGCGGTCGAGGCGTACGCCGGCATCCGCGCGACCGCGCTGACCGCGGCGCAGCGGAAGAAGCTCCTCGCGGTCGCCGAGGCGTTCGTGGACCGCGCGAAGGCGGACGTCGCGAGGGCGCGTATGGCCGAGATCCGCGCCCACCTGGACGACACGTATGCCGCCTGGATCGGCGGCACCGGCGACGACGACCCCTTCTACCTGCGGGTGCACAGCCCCGTCGTGTGGATCGAGGTCGACTGCCAGGCGGCCGGCCCGCTGGGCGGCGCGTACGGCAAGACCCGGGCCGACGGCCCGAGCCAGCTGCACATCCACTCCGTCGTCCGCACCCCGAACGGCAACGACTACGGCAGCGAGCTGCTGCGGCAGCACTACCTGACGTCGCCGCACCACCGCTGACACCCGCATCGGGTACGGCCCGGACGCGCAGGTGCGTCCGGGCCGTGTGCCGTCAGCCGGCCGCGGACCCCCACTCCGCCTCGGGGTCCAGCGGCAGCTCGGGGCGGTCCCGCTTGAACTCCTCCGCCTGCTCCTCGACCTTGGGCAGCGCGTGCTCGGGCGCGCCGAATCCGCGGAACAGGGTCGTGCAGTACTCCCGGGCCAGAAACGCCGCGTCCCACTGCCCGTCCGGTTTGACCCACTGGTAGGTGTGGTTGTGGAGGTTGAGGAACTGCAGCGTGGCCAGCCGGGGCGGCAGCGCACGGAACGTGCCCTGGTCGACGGCCTCCGCGAGCAGGTCGGAGATCAGCTGCTCGAAGTCGGAGCGCTGGCCCAGCAGCGTCTTCAGCTCGGGCCCGCTCAGGCTGCGGTAGTCGTGCTCGTAGACCCAGATGTGGTCCAGCCGACGGAAGATGATCGTCAGCAGCGACTCCGACAGCAGCCGCAGCCGCAGCAGCGGATCCGCGTCGAGCTCCGTGATCTGCCGGGTACGGGTCAGCAGCGGGCCCATCACCCGCCCCTGGATCTCGACGAGGAGGTTCTCCTTGGAGCCGATGTAGTAGTACAGGGCTCCCTTGGCGAGACCGACCGCGCGGCCCAGGTCGTTGATGGACGTCGCGGCGTACCCCTGCCTGGCGAACAGCTCCGCCGCGACGTCGATGATCTTCTGTCGTCTGACCTCGAAGCCCGGTCCGTGGCCCGGCGGTCGTGGCATGGGTCCTCTCCCCGCTCGCTGTGACGAGCTATCGACGGAAACCGACTCCCGGCACCGCGTCGGACGGCTTGCGCACATCCGGGGGAAGCGGTCTCCGGGAACGTCACCTGGTTTGCTGGACCCAACGGTACGTTAAAGGATGATGACCGGGCGGGACATGGGCGCGCTGCCCGTGCGAACAGGGGTCCGGACACCGACAGTCGCGAGACACTCTTCCTGCCACGGGTGTCTCGAGTGAGGAGCGGCGCATGACCACGGTAGGGATCGCCACCGGTGCCGGTCGCGGGACCGGGGAGGCATGCGCGCGGCGCCTGGCCGACCTGGTGGACGTGCTCCTGCTCGCCGACCGGAACGAGGCGGCGGTCGCCGCGCTCGCCAAGGACCTGACCGGCTCCGGCCGCAGAGCCGTCGCCGAGCCGTTCGGCATGGACGTCACCGACCGGGAGGACCTCGCGCGCCTGGCCGACCGGGTCGCCGGCCTCGGCACGCTGCGCGCCGTCGCGCACGCCGACAACGTGGAGCCCGAGGACGCCGACTGGCGCGGGATCATCGAGGTCGACTTCGTCGGCACCGTCCTGCTCGCCGAGGCGCTGCGCCCGCTGGCCACGGCCGGCACCGCCTTCGTGTACTGCGCCTCGGTGTCGCCCCTGATCGCCCACATCGACCCCGACCCGGAGGTCGCGGCCGTCCTGGACGGACCGGCGGAGGAGGACTTCGTCGACCGGATCCGCGAGGCGATCGGCCCCGCCCTGGAGGACCCGGCGTGGGCCTACCCGTGGGCCACCTACGGCGTGCACCGCTTCGCCCGCGCCGAGGCGGTGCGGCTCGGTCCGGCGGGCGCCCGCGCCTGCTCGGTGTCGCCCGGCGCCATCGACACCCCGCAGATCCGGCTGGAGGCGGCCCGGAACCCGTCGGTGCAGCAGCTCATCGGGCGCACACCGCTGGGCCGTGTCGGCCGGTACGAGGAGGTCGCGGCCGTCGTCGCGTTCCTGCTGTCGGACGAGGCGAGTTTCGTGAGCGGTGTCGACATCGTCGTCGACGGCGGCCTGTACGCCGCCGTCCGGGACGAGTGACGCCCTCTCCGGTGCGTGTGATCTAGTTCACATTGAAAGCCTCCGGTTTGATGCCATCAGGGGTTCTACGCGCGTAGTGGACTGATCGTCCTAATCGAAGGGGTCGGTCCGCTTACGCGATCTCTTGACCGGGGTCACAGGGCTCGGTTTAGTACCTAACCGTCTGTCACATCCCCAGCTCTTCCTGGCGCGTTCCCGCATGCCCGGACGCTTCGCCGTGCCACGCGCCACCCCGAAAGGAAACACCCCGGTGCCCCCGTTCATCGCGCCCGTTCATGCCCTCGGCCGTACCCTTCGACGCGGGTGGGCGAGGTGAGCCGACACCGGGTCGGAGCCGCGCGGACCAGGTCGAACGCCGGTCGCGGCCGCAGCATCCGGGCCTCCCTCATCGCCCTCGCGGTGGTCCCGGCGGCCGGCATGGCCCTGCTGTGGGCCAGCGGTTCGGCTCTCCAGCTCGACCAGTGGCACAAGGCGTCGAACGAGGGCGACGCGGCGAGGACGACCTACGCCCTGATCCCCGGTGTCAGCGCCTTCCAGGAGGAGCGACGGCTGACGATCCGCCGGCTGTCCGCACCGGGCGGTGACGACGCGCTGGAGGCGCAGCGGCGCCGGACCGACGCCGTACTCGCCGCCTTCCACAAGGCGGACGCCGCCGCGGCCGGCCAGGGATCGGCGCAGTACCGGGCCCAGTTGAAGGTCGTGCGCAAGCAGCTCACCGCGCTGACCGCCGAGCGCACCGCCGTCGACAAGGGGAAGACCACCCGTCAGCGCGCCTACGACGTCTACTCCGACGCCGTGGCCTCCGCGCTGAACCTCTTCGGCACGCTCAGCTCCGACAACGGCAACGCGGCCACCGCGTCCGACGCCGCCCACGCGCTGGCGTTCATGCGCGGGACGGAGGCGCTCTCGCAGGAAGGGACGATCCTCGACGGCGCCGTCGCCACCGGGCGGTTGAGTGTCCGCGAACGCACGGACCTGTCGGCCGCGGCCGCCGTCCGGGGCTCCGTCTTCGCCAACGAGGTGGTGCCCTACCTGCCCTCGGACCTGCGGACGGCGCTGGACAAGGCCATGGGCGGACCGGACTGGGCCGCCATGACGGCCGCCGAGAAGGCGGTGGCCGAGGCGGCCGTGGCGACGGACGGCACCGTCGACGTCCCACGTGCCGCCACCGAACGGGCAGCCGCGCCAGGGCGTGTGTCCGACGCGGTGCAGAGCGTGCAGGGCCGGTATCTGCCCAAGGTCACCGAGGAGGCCGAGGCGCGGACCGACGAGCTGCTCGCCCGGGTGCTGGGCGGCAGCGCCCTCGCCCTGGTCGCGGTCCTCGCGGTCGGCTTCATGTCCTGGCGCATCACCCGCTCGCTCATCGGCCGCATGGCGGGCCTGCGCGCCCAGACGCTCGAACTCGCCCAGGACCGGCTGCCCGAACTCATCACCAGGCTGCGCACCGAGGGCAGCCGCGCCGACATCGGCGAGCTGCCCGAACTCGACTACGGCACCGACGAGTTGGGCAAGGTCGCCGAGGCCTTCAACAGCGCCCAGCGGACCGCGGTGAGCGTCGCACTGGAACAGGCCTCGCTGCGCGAGGGCGCCCGCCTGGTGTTCCACAACATGTCCCGGCGCATCCAGATCCTGGTGCACCGTCAGCTCACGGTCATCGACGGCATGGAGCGCAAGGAGCAGAACCCGCAGCAGCTGGCCGACCTGTACCGCGTCGACCACCTCGCCACGCGGATGCGCCGCAACGCCGAGAGCCTGACCGTGCTGTCCGGCGCACCGCCGCGGCGGCGCTGGAAGCAGGCGGTGCCCCTCGGGGACGTCCTGCGCAGCGCGGTCTCCGAGATCGAGGGTTACGCCCGGGTCGTGGTCGAGCCGATGCCGCCGGTCGCGGTGGCGGCGCCTGCGGTCGGCGACGTGATCCACCTGATGGCCGAACTCATCGAGAACGGCGTCACCTTCTCGCCCCCGCACACCGAAGTGCGGGTCCGGGCGCTGCCGGTGGCGCAGGGGTACGCCGTCGAGGTGGAGGACCGGGGCCTGGGCCTGTCGGCCGAGGAGTACGAGGCGGCCAACGAACTGCTGCACGAACCCAAGGACTTCAGCTTCACCGCGCTCGGCCAGGACCCGCGCCTGGGCCTGTTCACCGTCGGCCACCTCGCCCATCGGCACGCGATCACGGCCGGGCTGCAGGCCTCGTCGTACGGCGGAACGCTGGCCGTCGTCGTGCTCCCGCACGCGCTGACCGAGCCGGCCGCCGAGACGATGGAGCCGCTGGACCCCCGGGCGGAACGCCATCTGGCGTCGGTCACCGACCCGTCGGACGACGTGTCCGCGACGACCGGCGGCTTGCCGAGACGCACCCGCACCACGGGACGCCCGCAGCCCGTGCCCACCGACTGGGAACCCACTTCCGCCCCGACGCCGACCGGCGTGGCCGACGGCCCCGCTTCCTCCGGCCCACCCGCCCGCCAAGGCACCGCACCCGGCGACCGCGCCACCGCCGCACGCCGAGTCCGCGACGCCGTACCCGCACCGCCTGTTCACGAGGGCACGCGGACGCTCGGCGGCCCCGGCACCCCATCGCCCGTTCACGAGGGCACGCGGACGCTCGGTGGCGCCGACGCCACGTCGCCGGTTCACCAGGGCGTGCGCGGCTTCGATCGCCCCGATGCCGCATCGTCGGTCCGTCACGGCATGCCCACGCCCGGCGGCCCCGCCCCCGCGGCTCCCGGCGGCGCCTTCATGGCCGACGGCCGGTTCCCGGCCACACCGTCGGTCCGGGAGTACGCGTCCACCGACCCGGCCGGGCGTCCAGCCGCCCCTGGTGGTGCTCGCCCCAGCCGTCTCCCGCGCCGGGTGCGGCAGGCGAGCCTCGCGCCGCAGCTCAGGGAGCGGCCCCGGGATCCGGACGGTGGCTCGGAGGCCGGGCGGCCCGCCCCCGAGCGCCGGCCCGAGCAGGCGCGCTCGATGCTCGCCGCCCTGCGGGACGGCACCCGCCGGGCCCGGGCCCAGGAGGAAGTCCCCGCACCCGTCTGGCCCTCGGCCCCGTCCGAGCGGCGTCCGCTGCCCACCCGTAACCGCCCGACAAGGAACACCCCATGACAGCGACCAACACCACGCACGGCGGACTGGCCTGGCTTCTGGACAGCCTGATCGAACGGATCCCGGAGACGCTGCACGCGATCGTCCTGTCGGAGGACGGCCTGCTCGTCGGCGGCTCCGCGGACCTTGAACGGGCCGACGCCGAGCAGCTCGCCGCCATCGCCTCGGGTGTGCACTCGCTGGCGCAGGGCACCAGCAGGCACTTCGGCGGGGGACGGGTGCAGCAGACCGTCATCGAGATGGACGACCTCTTCCTCTTCGTCACCACCGCGGGCGGCGGCGCCCGGCTCGCCGTGCTGGCCACCTCCGCGGTGGACGTCGGCAACGTCGGCTACGAGATGACCATGCTGGTGCGCCAGGTCGGCCAGTTCCTCAGCGCCGCCCCACGGTTCCCCGACTACGACGGCGCGGCCTTCGCGGGTGAGCATGAATGAGGCACTGGTCGGAGGAAGACCCCTGGGCGGACGACGACCCCGGTCCGCTCGTCCGCCCGTACACCGTCACGCGCGGCCGGACCTCGTCCGCCCGCCCCGGCCTCGAACTGATCTCACTGATCAGCACCGTCCGGCCGCCGACCCGCGACCAGCGGCTGCAACCGGAGCAGAACCGCCTGCTCGCCCTGTGCCGCACCCCGACCGCACTGGTGGAGGTCGCCGCCCGGCTCGACCTGCCCGTCGCGGTCGTCCGGGTCCTCCTCGACGACCTCCTGGACCATCAGCTCGTCTCCGTCTCCCCGCCCTCCGCGGTCGGTTCCACCGACGCCCGTTTCATCCAGGCAGTGATCGATGGCATACGCAGACTCTGACCCCGGCCGCACCGCGCTCGCGCCCGACGCGGCCACGGCCAAGATCCTCGTCGCCGGCGGCTTCGGGGTCGGCAAGACCACCCTGGTCGGCGCGATCAGCGAGACGGAGCCCCTGCGCACCGAGGAGCTCATCACCGAGGCCAGCGTCGGCATCGACGACCTGGCCGGCGTGGAGCGCAAGACCACGACCACGGTCGCCATGGACTTCGGCCGGATCACCCTCAGCCCGGCCCTGATCGTCTACCTCTTCGGCGCCCCCGGCCAGGACCGCTTCTGGTTCATGTGGGACGACCTCTCGCGCGGGGCGCTCGGCGCGGTCGTCCTGGCGGACACCCGGCGGCTGGAGAGCTGCTTCCCGTCCGTCGACTTCTTCGAGCACCGCGGGATCCCCTTCGCCATCGGCGTCAACTGCTTCGACGGCCGCTGCGAGGAGGACGAGGACGAGATCCGCGCGGCGCTCGACCTCGGCCCGGACGTACCGCTGGTGCTCTGCGACGCCCGCGACCGGGAGTCGGTGAAGTCGGTGGTGCTGGCGCTGCTCGAACACGTCATGCGGGGGCTGGCGGTCGAGGCCTCGGCGACCTGGTGACCGCGCGGAGGGGACGGTTCAGGACACCATCGCCCTGAGCCGTTCGACGTCGGCCAGCCGCCGGGCCGTGGTGGGGGCCAGCGGGCGGACCTGGAGGGTGGTGACCCCGGCGGCGCGGAAGGCCGCGACCCGTTCGGCGACGTGGGAGGCGGGCCCGACCAGCGAGATCGCCCGCAGCAGGTCGGCGGGCACGGCGGCCGCGGCCTCGTCCTTGCGGCCGGAGAGGTACAGGTCCTGGATGGTGGCAGCGGCGGACTCGTAGCCGTAACGGCGGGCGAGGTCGTTGTAGAAGTTGTGGCCGCGCGCCCCCATCCCGCCGATGTACAGGGCGAGTTGGGGCCGGGTCAGGTCGATCAGGTCGTCGGCGTCCTCGCCGATGGCCAGCGGCGGCGAGACCACCACGTCCAGGGCGCCGAGCGCGGGGTCCCGCCGGGCCGAGCCCTCGGCCAGCGCCGGGCCCCACACCTCGGCCGCCCGCTCGGGGTGGAAGAACATCGGCATCCAGCCCTCGGCGATCTCGGCGGCCAGCGCCACGTTCTTCGGCCCGATGGCGGCCAGGACGACCGGGATGCGTTCGCGCACCGGGTGGTTGATCAGCCGGAGCGGCCGGCCGAGCCCCGTGCCCTCCCCGGGCGGCAGCGGGATCCGGTAGTGGCGGCCCTCGTGCACGACCTTCTCCCGGCGCCACACCGACCGGCAGATCTCCACGATCTCGCGGGTCCGGGCCAGCGGAGCGGTGTACGGCTGCCCGTGGAAGCCCTCGATCACCTGCGGCCCGGAGGCGCCGATGCCCAGCGTGAACCGGCCGTCGGAGACATGGTCGAGCCCGGCCGCCGTCATCGCGGTCAGCGTGGGCGTGCGGGTGTAGATCTGCAGGATCCCGGAGGCGATCTCCAGCCGCTCGGTGCGCGCCGCGATGAACCCGAGCTGACTGATCGCGTCGAAGGAGTACGCCTCCGGCACGAAGACGATGTCCAGCCCGGCCTTCTCGTAGTCACCGAGTTCGGCGACGGCATCCTTGAAGCCGCCGCTGTAGCTCAAGGGCATACCGATTCGCATCCAGACCCCACCCTTCTCGCCGCGATAGCGTCAACATAGTGGCAATAAAGTACACTCTATTGGTCGCGGATTGGCAGGGATGCCCTCGCGGCCCTCGCTCAGTCCCGGTCAGCGGAAAGCGCTCGGCGAGGGCCCCTCGTACGCCCCGACACTGAGGCCGTCTGGCCGCCGGCGACGTGCGGCACAGCGTGGGAACAGTGACCGGGAGGTGTGCGGAGTGACGCATGAAGTGGTCGGCCGTGTCGAGGAACTGGGTGCCGAACTGGCCGGGCTCGCCGACGAGAACGAGTCACTCGGCAAGCTGAGCGACCGGACCGTCGAACTGCTCCGTTCCGCGGGTGTCATACGGCTCCTGCAGCCCAAGGAGTTCGGCGGCTTCGGCGCCCACCCCCGGGACTTCGCCGAAGCGGTGATGGCGGTCGCCCGGCACGACGGCGCCGCCGGCTGGGTGTGCGGTGTGGTCGGCGTGCACCCCTGGGAGCTGGCCCAGATGGACCCGCGCCTCGCCCACGAGGTGTGGGACGAGGACCCGGACACCTGGATCGCCTCGCCCTACATGCCCAACGGCGTCGCCGACCCGGTGGACGGCGGCTACGTCCTCAGCGGACGCTGGCCGTTCTCCTCCGGCAGCGACCACTGCCGCTGGGACTTCCTGGGCGCCCTCCTCGGAGACGGCAAGGGCAGGCCCGCCGGGCCCATCACCGTGATGCACGTCGTGCTGCCTCGTGACGACTACGAGATCATCGACGGCACCTGGGACGTCGTGGGCCTCGCGGGCACCGGCAGCAAGGACGTCGTCGTCGACAAGGCGTTCGTCCCCGAGTACCGCACGATCCGTCAGGAGGCCGTCCAGGACGGGGCCGCGGCGGGAGCGGCCGGGCTCGACACGCTCTACCGGCTGCCGTTCACCTCCATGTTCCCGCTCGGCATCACCGCCGCGGTCATCGGCATCTGCGAGGGCGCCCTCGCCGTCCACCTCGCCCAGCAGAAGGACCGCGTCGCCGTCACCGGCGTCCAGGTCCGCGACGACCCGTACGTCCTCTACGCCGCGGGCGAGGCGGCCGCCGAGATCGCCGCCTCGCGCGTCCAGCTCATCGACGGCATCAGCCGGCTGTACGACAAGGTGGAGGCCGGCAAGCCGGTCACCATCGAGGACCGCGCCGACGTACGGCGCAACCAGGTCCGCTGTGCCTGGCGTGCCGTCTCCGCGCTGGACGAGATCTTCGCCCGCTCCGGCGGCAACGCGATCCGCCGCTCCAACCCGATCCAGCGGTACTGGCGGGACGCCCACGTCGGGCTCCA
This sequence comes from Streptomyces cylindrosporus, assembly GCF_022698165.1. GTDB lineage: Bacteria > Actinomycetota > Actinomycetes > Streptomycetales > Streptomycetaceae > Streptomyces > Streptomyces cylindrosporus. The sequence continues at coordinate 23,424 of NZ_JALDAY010000017.1, read as the reverse complement.
GCACATGATCCACGTGCCCGGCACCGCCTATCACGCCAACGTCCTGGCCAAGATGGGACTTGAGGTGCCCGAGTCGATGCGCGCCGTGATATGAGCCGGCAGTTCCGCGACGTGCTCGGCAACTTCCCCACGAGCGTCGTCGCGATCACCACCACGGACACCGAGGGCCGGCCGCAGGGCATGATCGTCGGCACCTTCACCTCCGTCTCGCTGGACCCGCCCCTGGTGTCCTTCCTCGCCGACCGCTCCTCCTCGACGCTGCCGACCATCACGGCGGCGGGCCGGTTCTGCGCCAACGCGCTCGCCGGCAACCAGGAACGGCTGTCCAGGCGGATGGCGGGCCCGGCGAAGGAGCGGTTCGCGGACATCACCTGGCAGGCGTCCGACCTGGGCAATCCCGTGCTGGACGGGATCGTCGCCTGGGTCGACTGCACGGTCGAGCAGGTCGTCGAGATCGGCGATCACCTGTTGGTCGTCGGGCGGGTCCAGGACCTGCGCGTCGAATCGCCGAAGACCCCGCTGCTGTTCTTCCGGGGCGGCTACGGCGACTACCTGTCGAGCGCGGGACTGCTGCTCGACAGCCTCGTGGGCTGGCACGAGATCGGCCGGTAGACACCGGCCGGCGGAAAGATAGGGAGCCGCAGTGAGCAAAGACCGCTACATAAGACTCGAGCGCATCTCCGCGTGGTGCGGAGTCGTCCTGCTGGTGGGCTTCATCGCCGCCTTCGGCGCGGGCCACCTGCTCACCCCGGTGGATCCGGACATGAGTGCCACGGACCTCGTCGCCTTCCTGCACGACCACCGCACAGGGATCCTGTGGTGCACCGTGATCATGGTGCTGGCCGTGCCCTTCGAGTACCCCTACGTCGTCGTGACGAGTCTTCAGATGAAGCGCGTCGAGGGCGGCTGGGGACTGCTGTCCATGATCCAGCTGACCACCGGTGTCGTCGCCCCGCTGGGCTTCTTCTTCCCCCTCGCCATCCTCTCCGCCGCCGCGTACCGGCCGGAGATCCACTCGCCCGACGTGCTGTCCGCGATGACCGACACCTTCAACCTCATGCTGGTCGGCAACGCGTGCATCTTCGTCCTCCAGGTCTGGTCGATCGGCTACACGGCGTTCATCGACCACCGCGAGAAGCAGGTGTTCCCCAGGTGGTACGGCTGGCTGAGCATCGTGCTGGGCGTGCTGCTCATCCCGGGAGCGTTCGTCTTCGTCGTCCACAGCGGCCCGTTCGCCTGGAACGGCCTGCTCGCCAACGTCATCCCCTCGCTGACCTACTTCGTGTGGAAGATCGCCACTCCCTATGTGCTGCTCAAGGCGATCAAGTCGGAGGAGCAGGAGCCGACCGAGCAGGCGGAGGCCGCGCCCGCGACCGTCTGACCTTCCGCGGCGCATACGACGGTGGCCGTGACCTCGCCAAGAGGTCACGGCCACCGTCGTATGTGTTTCACACCGAGAGCGCGAACCCGCCCGTCACCCGCAGGGTCTCGCCCGTGACGAAGGACGCCTTCGACGAGACCAGGTACAGCAGCGCCTCGACGATGTCCTGCTCCCGCCCCGCCCGACGCAGGATCTGCTCACCGAGGACACGTTCCGCCTCGGCCTCGGACAGCTGCGCACGCACCGTGTCGGTGAGGATGAGGCCCGGCGCGATCGCGTTGACCCGGATTCCGGCGTCCGCGAACTCCCGCGCGAGGGCCACCGTCAGCCCCCGTACCGCGAGCTTGGACACGCCGTAGATGCTGCGGTTCGCGTACGCCGCCGAGGACGAGATGTTGACGATGGAGGCGCCGGGGCGGCCCCGCATGGCCTCCCGGGCGGCGAGCGAGCAGATGATGACGCCCATGACGTTGACGTCGAGCACCCGCCGCACGTTGGCCAGGCCGAGCTCGGTGAACGGCCTGTTGTAGGCGGCGTGCAGGCCGGCGTTGTTGACCAGGACGTCGAGTCCGCCGTGCTGTTCGACGATCCCGGTCACGACGGCGTCGACCTGGCCCTCGTCGGCCACGTCGCAGGCGACCCCCGTCGCCTTCCCGCCCTTTGCGGTGATCTCCGCCGCCGCCTCCGCCGCGACCTCGCCGTCGACGTCGGCGAGCACGACATGCGCGCCGAGTGCCGACAGCGCCTGGCCGAAGGCCTTGCCGAAGCCCCGCCCGCCTCCGGTGACGAGCGCGACCCTGCCCCGGTGTTCCGTGTCGTCCGCCATCAGTACCTCACCTGGGCCCGAACCGCTGGCCCGCGTCCAGGCGCAGGCACTGGCCGTTCAGCATCGGGTTGTCGACGACGGCCAGGGCGAGCCTCGCGTACTCCTCGGGCCGGCCGAGCCGCCGCGGGAACGCGGCGTCCTTCACCAGCGCGGCCCGCGTCTCGGCGGGGATCTTCTCGGTGGCGCCCGTCTCGAACAGGCTCGGCGCGATGGCGACCACGCGGATGCCGAGCGAGCCGAGGTCGCGGGCCATGGTGAGGCTCATCCCGGCGATGGCCGCCTTGGCCGCCGAGTAGGCGACCTGCCCGATCTGCCCCTCGAAGGCGGCGATCGAGGACGTGTTGACGATGACACCGCGTTCACCGTCGGGGTCCTCGGGTTCGTTGCGGCTCATGTGGGCGGCGGCGAGACGGCTGATGTTGAAGGTCGCCACGGCGTTGAGGTCGAGCACCCGGCGGAAGGTCTCCAGGTCGTGCGGGCCGTCCTTGCCGAGCGTGCGGCGTACGCTGCCGCCGCCCGCCGTGGTCACCGACACGTGCAGTCCGCCGAGCGCGTCCACGGCCTCGGCCAGCGCGTTCTCCGTCGCTTCGAACTCCGTCACGTCGACGGGATGGAAGCTCCCCCCGAACACGGCGGCGACCTCGGCTCCCGCCGACGCCGGACGATCGAGTACGGCGACCTCGGCGCCGCGGGCCGCGAGCAGCTCGGCGGTGGCCCGGCCCATGCCGGAGGCGCCGCCGAACACCACGGCCTTCTTGCCCTTGATCTCCATCGGGAACCTTTCGGATCGTCAGCTCGGGGCGGATCGTTCGCTCGGGTCGGATCGATCGCCGACGCGGGGCCGCGAGCGAGCCCTCATGCCTTCGCGGAAGGCCCGCGCAGCAGCCCGCACAGGCGGTCGCGGTGTACGGCCGCGTCGCCGTGCAGCACGCTGTCGGCCCGTGCGCGGCGCAGGTGGAGGTGGAGGTCGTGCTCCCAGGTGAAGCCGATGCCGCCGTGCAACTGGAGCGCGCGGGCGGCTGTTTCGGGGGCCCCGGACGCGACGTAGGAGGCCGCGGCGCAGACGGCCCGCTCGGCGTCCTCCGCGTCCGCGTCGACGGCCATCGCGGCGTACGCCGTGGCGGCTCGCGCACCGTGCACCAGCAGCGCCATGTCGGCGCAGGCGTGCTTGACGGCCTGGAACGTGCCGATGGGCCGCCCGAACTGCACGCGGGACGTGGTGTGTTCGACGGTGAGCTCCAGCATGCGCTCCATCACCCCGAGCGCGTCGGCGCACCGCAGCACCGAGGCCTCGTCGAGGCACCGCTGGATCTCCGCGGGCCCTCCGCCCAGGCGACGCGTGCGCGGGATCCGTACGCCCTTGAACCGGACCTCGTGGAACGAGCGGGTCAGGTCCAGGACCTGCTGCCTGCGCACGGTGACCCCGGGGGCCGCCCGGTCGACGAGGAACGACGCCGGGACCCCGTCGTGAAGTGCGGTGGTCAGGAGCCAGCGGGCGCCGCCGGCGTCCTGCACGGTCGTCTTGACCCCGTCGAGGACGATCGCGTCCCCGTCGGTCCGGGCGGTGGCACGGATGCCGTCGAGCGACCACGGGGCGCGCGGTTCGGCGAAGGCCCAGGCGGCCCAGTCCGATCCGGCGGCCAGCCCCGGCAGCACCTCGGCCCGCAGTTCGGGCGGGCCCGCCGCGGCAAGCGCCCGGCCGACGATCCCGGTGGGCGCGAACGGGCCCCGCCCGAGCGCCCGCCCGATCTCCTCGGCGACGAGCGCCAGTTCCACCAGGCCCTGCCCCGCGCCGCCGTACTCCTCGGGCAGACCCAGACCGGGCCAGCCGAGGTCGGCGGTCAGCCGCCACACCTCGGGATCGACGTCCTCGTCACGGTCCGCCCACGCCCGTACGTGCTCGATCGGGGCCCGGTCCGACAGCAGGTCGCGCGAGGCCTCGCGCAGCATGTCCTGCTCCTCGCTGAGGTCGAAGTTCACCCTAGCAAGGTATCCTCTTTTACCGGTGAGGTCGAGAAGCAGACGCGATATGGCCGATCCTTTATCGGCCGCCAGCCCATTTAAGTACTCTGAATTACATGGTTGATGCCGTTCTTCTCTCCGCGTGCCGTACCGCGATCGGAACCGCCCGCCGGGGAACCCTGCGGGACACCGACGCCTTCGAACTCGCCACCGTCGTCGTGCGCGAGGCCGCGCAACGCAGCGGGCTGCCGCCCGAGACCATCGACGACGTCGTCCTCGGCGAATCCCTCGCCGGAGGCGGTGACATCGCCCGGTACGCGGCGCTGGAGGCGGGGCTGACCCACGTCCCCGGCCTGGCCCACAACCGGCACTGCGCCTCGGGGCTCGCGAGCGTCGCCACCGCCGCCGCGAGCGTGCGGGCCGGGATGGACCGGGCGGTCGTCGCGGGCGGGACGCACTCCTCGTCCACCGCGCCGGTGGCCCGGCGGCGCATCCCCGGCACCGACGACTGGCTGGACCCCTGGATGGCCCCGACCCATGTCCCGAGGCCCGGGGCGCCGAACAACGACATGGCGGTCCTGGTCGGCTGGAACACCGCCAGGCTGGCCGGCCTCACCCGCGAGGAGATGGACGGCTGGGCACTGCGCTCGCACGAGCGGGCGGTACGGGCCATCGACGAGGGCCGGTTCACCGACGAGATCGTGCCGGTCAAGGTCACCGGCCGGGACGGAGCCACCTCGGTCTTCGACACCGACGAGCATCCGCGCCGCGACACCAGCGCGGAGAAACTGGGCGCGCTGAAGGTGCTGCACCCCGAGATCGACGGGTTCTCCATCACGGCCGGCAACTCCAGCGGCGTCAACGACGGGGCGGCGGCGGTCGTCGTCGCCGGTGCGGACCTGGCCGCCGCGCACGGTCTCACGCCCATCGCGACCATCCGCTCCTGGGCGAGCGTCGGGGTGGACCCCGTCGAGACGGGGCTCGCGCCGATCGCCGCGATCTGCAAGGCCCTCGACCGCGCCGAACTGGGCATCGACGACGTCGACCTGTTCGAGGTCAACGAGGCCTTCGCCGCGGTCGCCGTCGCCACCACGCGTGAGCTGGGCCTCGACCCCGAGCGGGTCAACCCCTTCGGCAGCGGGTGCAGCCTCGGCCACCCGATCGCGACCACCGGCACCCGCATGGTCGTGACCCTGGCCCACGAACTGCGCCGCCGGGGCGGCGGGACCGCGGTCGCGGCCATGTGCGCGGGCGGCGGCATGGGCTCGGCGATGGTCCTGACCGTGTGAACGGCGGTGTTGCAAGCCGGAGTTGAGGGCGAGGGCGGCGCCCGCTCAGCGCGCGGCCCAGCTCACCGTCTTGGTTTGGAGGTACTCGTCCAGGCCGAACTCGCCCCACTCCCGGCCGAGTCCGCTCTGCTTATACCCGCCGAACGCGGCCCGCGGGATCACTCCGGCGCTGCTCGCGTTGACGGCGACCGAGCCGGTGCGGACACGGGACGCCATTTCGTACGCGGCCACCGTGTCGGCGCTCCACACGGCGCCGGCGAGGCCGTACGGGCTGTCGTTCGCGATCCGTACCGCCTCCTCGTCGTCGGCGAACGGAATGACGACGCCGACCGGGCCGAAGAACTCCGTGCGCGCGACGGTCATGGAGTTGTCGACGCCGGTGAAGAGCGTGGGTTCGACGAAGTACCCGCGGTCGAGACCGGGAGGCCGGCGGCCGCCGCAGACGAGACGGGCTCCCTCCTCCTCGCCGACGCGGATCAGCTTCTCGACCTTGTCCCGCTGCGCCTCGCTGATCAACGGGCCCATGGTGGTGGCCGGGTCGGCCGGATCGCCGACCTTCACCTTCGCGAGGGCCGCGGTCAGCCGGTCGACCAGCTCGTCGTGGACGGACTCGTGCACCAGCGTGCGGGTCAGCAGGGAACAGCCCTGCCCCGCATGGGCGGTGATGCCCATGAACGCCGCGCGCACGGCGCCGTCGAGGTCGCCGTCGGCACGGACGATGTTGACGGACTTGCCGCCGAGTTCGAGGACGACCTTCTTCAGGGAGGCCGCGGCCTGCGTGTAGACCATGCGCCCGACCGTGTCCGAGCCGGTGAAACTGACGAGGTCCACCATGGGATGGGTGGTCAGCTCGCGGCCCGCCTCCACGTCACCGGTCACGATGTTCAGCACACCCGGCGGCAGCCCGGCCGCGTCCGCGAAGTCGCCGATCAGCAGGGACTCCAGGGGAGTCGTGGGCGCGGGCTTGAGTACGGCGGTGCAGCCCGCCGCGAGCGCCGGGATCACCTTCATCATGCTGAGGAAGAACGGGAAGTTGTACGCCGAGATCAGCGCGCACACCCCGAAGGCCTCGCGGCGCAGCACTCCCTGGGTGATGCCCAGGCCCGGCGTGATCGTCGGATCCATCGGCCGCTCCCAGTCGAAGCGCGGCATCACCCGCTCGGCCATGTCCCGCAGATGGGCCACCGGAACCCGTGTCTGCAGCGACTCGGCCAGCGCCCGGACCGAGCCCGCCTCGGCCATGTTCACGGCCACCAGCTCCGGCAGCCGGCGCTCCATCTCCTCGGCCATGCGCAGCAGGACGGCCGCCCGCTCGGCGGGCCGCATCCGCGGCCACGGCCCCTCGTCGAAGGCGCGCCGGGCCGCCTCGACGGCCAGCCGTACGTCCGCCGCCGACGAGCCGGGGACCTCGGCGATGGTCTCCTCGGTCGCGGGGTTGCGGACGAGGACCGGGGTGTCCGCGCGGCCGTCGGTGCGACGCCCGTCGATGTAGAGCCGCGCAGAGAACGAGTACGCCGTCGTCATGTGCCGTCTCCTGATCGCCAGCCAATGCGTCCATTTAAGTGTACTGAATTACGACGGCCGCAGAAGGGGGTGGGGAAGGGAGGCGGGTGGGTCAGTGGCAGGTCAGGGATCTGTCAGCTTCCTGTAGCAAAGCACCCCGTCATTCCGTATGCGTAATTATTGACTCGACCGGTCGGTACAGCTAACTTCGGCCTGGACGGCGGGTTGGCGTTCTGCCACGAACGACGAGGTTCGAAAGAGGTACGGCCTGTGTTCAAGGAATTTGTCGTGTCCGGCGATTCGCACATCATCGAGCCGGCGGATCTGTTCAGGGACCGGCTTCCCAAGGGGCTGCGCGACCGCGCTCTGTGGGAGGAGGAGTTCACCCTCGACGAGCCGATCGTCGAGGGCGGGCACACCGAGTTCAAGAAGCTGCACACCATCGGTTTCGACGGCTGGACCATCTCCAAGTACCGGCAGTTCGGGGGCGAGACCCCGGACGGCGAGCCCGAGCACATCATCCGGGACATGAACCTCGACGGCGTCGACGCCTCCGTCATGTTCCCCAACCTGTCGCTGTTCGTGCTCTTCACCGACGACCACGAACTGTCGATGGCGCACGCGCGCGTGTGGAACGACTACATCGCCGAGCGCTTCCTCAAGTACAAGGACCGGCTGCGGCCGACGGCGGCGATCCCGCTCACCGACGTCCCCGAGGCGGTCGCCGAGATCGAGCGCTGCTCACGCATGGGGCTCGGCGCGATCCTGCTGCCGGAGACTCCGCCGCTGCCGTACTACTCCCGGGAGTACGACCCGGTCTGGGCCGCCGCGCAGGCGCACGGGATGCCGGTGTTCATCCATGTCGCGACCGGCGGGGTGCGCGTCAAGGAGGCCGAGTCCGAGACCGCGGTCACCGTCCGCGGCATGATGACGGCCGTCAACATGGGCAAGGGCCAGCTGACCGACGACATGGTCTCGGGCCGGCTCCTGGCCGGCGGCGGCGGGGACGGCGGCCCGCGCCGCATCGTCGCGGGCCTCGTCGGCGGCGGGGTCTGCGAGCGCTTCCCCGACCTCCACTTCAACCTCATCGAGTACGGCGCCGGCTGGCTGGTCTCCTTCATGGGCTACATCGACAAGGCCTGGCGGACCGGCACCGGCCAGGACGCCGACTGGTGGCTCGGCTTCTGGGACGACAGCCGCGGGCCCAAGGACCAGCCCGCCATGGGACGCCTGTTCCTGGTCAACGACAAGTGGCCCTACCCGCTCAAGCCCAGCGAGTACATCCGGCGGCAGATCCACGTGCAGTTCGCGGACGACCCGATCGCGGTCCAGGCCCGGCACATCACCGGCCTGTCCACGATCATGTGGGGCAACGACTACCCGCACGCCGAGGGCACCTTCCGCAGCAGCGCCGAGTGCATCGCCGAGAACATCGACGACTCGGTGTCCGACGAGGACCGCGCCGCCATCCTGGGTGGCACGCTCGCCAAGGTGGTCGGCTTCGACACGAGCAAGAAGCTGGCCCCGGTCTCCGAAGGGGTCTGACGGGCCGGTACCGGCTCCCTGGAACGAGGACCGGCCCCGGAGCGCGCACCGCTCCGGGGCCGGTTCGTCGAGTCGGCTCTGCTCAGTCCGCCTGTGCCGGTACGGCGCCGATCAGTGCGAGGGCGGCCCGGGCGTAGGCGGACCGGCGCCTGGGGCTCACCATGAAGCTCGGGGGCGCGAAGTAGCCGACGTCGCGCGGGAGCGAGCCCGCCCTGCGCCCGAGGGCGTCCTTCGCGTCCGCGGTCGTGCCGCAGACGGCGATCTCCGCGAGCATCTCGTCGGTGACCGCCCGGCCCATGGCATCCGTGTCGCCCGCCCTGAACGCCGCACGCAGCCGCGCCACCGGCTCCTCCCATCCGTGGTGGGCGACGAAGGGGTCGTACGTCTTCACGGTGAGGTAGAAGGCGATCATCCGGCGGGCGTCGGCGACGGCCCGCTCCGGCGCGGAGTCGTCGACCGCGGTGATGATCCAGCCGTGTTCGAGCAGCCGGCCGTCGGCCGCCGTCTCCCGCTCGCCCGCGCCCCGCTCGACCCCGGGCCGTACGACCTCGTTCCACCAGGAGTCCGTGAACAGCCCGTGCCCGATCACCCCGTCGGCCACCCGGCCCGCGGTCGCGGCCATGCGCGTGTTGAACCCGGCCAGCAGGATCGGGATGTCCAGCCGGCCGAGCACCGGAGCGCGCACGTCGGCGTCGAGCGCGTAGTACTCGCCCCGGTAGCGGACGCGGTCGCCGTTCTCCGCGTGCAGCCAGGCCCGTACGGCGCCGACGGTCTCGGCGATACGGGCCACCGGCCGCTCCGGGGGTACGCCGAGCCAGTCCCGGTTGATCCGGAAGGCCGCGCTGCCGAGGCCGAGGAAGAGCCGGCCCGGCGCCTGGGCGTGCAGATGGCGCAGGGCCGTCGCGTGCGCGTAGGGCGTGCGGGCGAAGGCGTACGCGATGGCGGGCCCCGCCAGGGCGTGTTCGGTGTTCGCCACGATGTCGGCCACCGTCAGGTAGGAGTCGTGGTCGGCGAACTCCCCGGCGCAGAAGGCGCCGACGCCGGCCTGCTCGGCCTCCCGCCCGACGTCCCGGCCGGGCCAGGGCATGCCGAACCGCATGAGAGCCTCCCGATGGTCACCCTGAAGTCGAATCCCGTAAAACAGTACACTTATTTGGTTGGGGTGGGGAGAGGGGTGACGGGACGCCTCAGCGCAGGGTCCACCCTGCGCGCGGCACCGCCGAGCGGTCCACCTCGGCCTTCCCGATCGGGTTGCCGATCTGGGTGTACGACAGTCCCGTGCGCAGCGCCTGGGTACGGGTCGAGTCGAGGGACTCCCAGATCGCGCGGACCGTGCCCTGGATCGCGGCCGGCGGCTTGGCGGCGATGATGCGGGCGATCTCGTCGGCCCGCTCCCACAGCCGCTCGCGCGGCAGCACCTCGCTGACCAGGCCGATCTGCAGGGCGCGCGCGGCGGAGACGCGCTCGTCGAGGCCGAGCAGGGCGATGCGCAGCGTCTCGCCGAGCGGGATCCGCCGGGCCAGGCCGATGGGTTCGAGGGCCGCGGTCAGGCCGTAACTGACGTGCGGATCGAAGAAGGTGGCCTCCTCCGAGCAGATCAGGATGTCGGCCTCGTTGAGCCAGTAGAACGCGCCGCCGGCGGCCATCCCGTGCACCGCGCAGACCAGGGGTTTCCACACCTGGTTGAGCTTCGGCGAGAGGAACTCCCCGGGGTCGGTCTGCGACCAGACGTTGGGGTGCCGGTCGATCCCCTCCTTCACGTCCATGCCCGTGCAGAAGGCCCGGTCGCCCGCCCCGCGCAGCACGACGACCCGAACGTCGTCGTCGGCCTTGACGGTGTCCCAGAGGGTCGAGAACTCCTCCAGCATCGGCTGGTTGAAGCCGTTCATCGCCTGGGGCCGGTTGAGCGTGATCGTGGCGACGTGATCGGTGACCTCGTACAGCACGGTCGTGAGTTCCATCCGACAGCTCCGTTCTCGACGCGATCGAGGAAAGTAGTATACTTTTCTCTGGTTACTCGGTGCCACTGATCGGTACCACGAGAGCCGCGGAGGACACTGCGATGAGGCCACGCGTGGGGCAGATGCTCGCCAGTACGGTCGACACGACGGCGGTGATCGTCGTGCGGTGCCCGGACGAGGACCTGGAGATCACCTGCGGCGGAGCCGCCATGGCCGAGGGGAACGGACCGGGGCCCGCCGCCGGCGGCACCCCCGACCCCGGCCTGATGGGCGGCGCGCTGCTCGGCAAGCGGTACGCGGACGAGGATCTCGGCGTCGAGCTGCTGTGCACGAAGCCCGGACCGGGCACGCTGGCGGTGAACGGCGTCCCGCTGCCGGTGAAGACCGCCAAGCCGCTCCCGGCCTCGGACTGAGGGGCGGGCGGCCCGTGAACATAGGGATGCTGTTGGACATGGCCGCCGACGGCTTCGGCGACCGGATCGTCATCGGGCACAAGGACGAGGGGCTGTCCGCCCGGCGGCTGCGTGAACTGGCCGTGGGCGGCGCGCACTTGGCGCGCGCGTCCGAGGCCGACGCGATCCTGTACCTCGCGGTGAACGGCCCGGCCCTCCCGGTCGCCCTGTTCGCCGCCGCCCGCGCCGCCGTACCCCTGGTCCCGGTCAACTACCGCCTGGGCGAGGAACAGCTGGACGCGCTGCTGGCCAACCACCCCCGCGCGCTGGGCATCGCCGACGCCGAGCACGCCGGGGCGCTGCGCCGAGCCGGGCTGCCGGTGCGCACCCCGGCCGAATGGCTGGCCCAGGCCGCCGAGAACGCCGGACTCGCCGCCGACGACGAACCGGCGCAGCCGGATGCGCCCGCCGCCCTCATCTACACCAGCGGGACGACCTCCGCCCCCAAGGGCGTGGTCCTGCGCCACCGCAACCTCGTGTCGTACGTGCTCGGCACGGTGGAGTTCGCGGCCGCCGACCCCGAGGAGGCGGCGCTGGTGAGTGTGCCGCCGTACCACATCGCGGCCGTCTCCAATGTGCTGACGAACCTGTACGCGGGCCGCCGGGCGCTGACGCTGGAGCAGTTCACCCCGGACGGCTGGCTCGGCCTCGTACGGCGGGAACGGATCACCAACGCGATGGTCGTACCGACGATGCTCGCCCGCATCATGGACACGGACGGCCTGGACCGCTCGGTGCCGACCCTGCGCACGCTCGCCTACGGCGGGGCCCGGATGCCGGTTCGGGTCATCGAGGCCGCGCTCGGCGCATGGCCGCACGTGGACTTCGTCAACGCCTACGGACTCACCGAGACCTCCTCCACCATCACGGTCCTCGGACCGGAGGAGCACCGGAGGGCCCTGGCCAGCGACGATCCCGTGGTGCGGGCCCGGCTCGGCTCGGCGGGGCTGCCGGTGCCGGGCATCGAGCTGGAGGTGCGCGACCCGTTCGGCGAGGTCGTCGCGCCCGGGGAGACCGGGCAGATCTGGGTGCGGGGCGAGCAGGTCTCGGGGGAGTACGCCGGCGGCGGACCGGTCGTCGACGAGCGCGGCTTCTTCCACACCCGCGACCAGGGGCACGTCGACGCCGACGGCTACCTCCACATCGAGGGCAGGGCCGACGACACGATCATCCGCGGCGCCGAGAACATCGCGCCGGCCGAGATCGAGGACGTACTCCTGGGACACCCGGACGTGCTCGACGCGGTCGTCGTCGGCGTGCCGGACGAGGAGTGGGGCCAGCGGATCGAGGCGGTGGTCGTGCTGCGCGAGGGCGTGACGGTCGACGCGGATGCCCTGCGCGCGCAGGTGCGCGGCACGCTGCGCGGCTCCCGGACACCGGAGCGGATCGAGTGCTGGCCCGAACTGCCGCGCACGCCCACCGGGAAGCTCGTGCGCCGGGACGTCGTCGAAGCGCTGACCGCCGAAGGCCGCGAGGCCGTCGGCCGACAGGGGTGAGGACATGAGCATCGTCGCCAACAGTGCCGATCCGATCGTGGAGTTGACCGAGCGGACGGCCACCGCGGTGCGCGGCTGGGTTCCGGGGGCCACCGTGGTGTCGGTCGAGCCGCTCACCGGCGGCACGTCGAGTCTCACCTACGTGGCGCGGCTGGCGGGTGTCCCGGCGCCGTACGAGCGCGTGGTCCTCAAGGTGGCGCCGCCCGGTCTGGCTCCGGTCCGCAACCGGGACGTACTGCGGCAGGCACGGCTGATGCAGGTGCTGGCGGGCGTGCCCGGGGTGCGGGTGCCGAAGGTGCTGTTCCTGGACGAGGGGGAGCCGCCCGCCCGCCAGCCCTTCATGGCCATGGAGCTGGTCGCGGGGGAGTGCGTGGAGCCGGTGCTCGTGCCGCGCGGGCGGGTACCGGCCGAGCAGGTCCGGGCCCGGGCCCTCGACGCGGCGCGGATGCTGGCACGGCTGCACCGGGCGGACCCCAAGCGGACACCGCTCGCGGTGGAACCGGTCGTCACACCCGACGCCGAGATCGACCGCTGGGCCCGGGCCTTCACGACCGTTCCCGAGGATCTGCGGGCCGGCTGCGAGAAGGCCGAGGCACGGCTGCGGGCGACCCGCCCCGGGGCGATGATGCCGGTGTTCACCCACGGCGACTACCGCCTCGGCAACACGCTGTGCGACGGAGTCTCGGTCAACGCGGTCATCGACTGGGAGATCTGGTCGCTCGGCGACCCGCGCGTCGACATCACCTGGCTGACCTTCTTCACGGACGAGGCCCGCCACCCGGCGTCCGTGTCGGACGAGCCGACGGGCATGCCGGGCAAGGCGGAACTGATCGACGCCTACCAGGAGGCCCGGGGCTCGGCTCTGCCGGACCTGGAGTGGTTCGAGGCGCTGACGAAGTACAAGGAGGCCGCGGCGACCGCACTCCTGATCAAACGGGGCCGAAAGGCGGGCCGGTTGACCGACATGCACCGGCGCATGCTCCCCGCACTGCCGGTGCTGTTGGAAGAGGCGTTGGAACTGCTCAGTACAGGCCGCCGTCGACCCTGATCAGCGAGCCCGTCGTGTAGCTGGACGCGTCGCTCGCCAGATACAGCGCCGTGCTGATGATCTCCTCGGGGCGCCCCGGTCGGCCCACCGCGCTGCGTGCGCTGTGCCGTTTCTCCTCCGTCCACGCCTTGGAGATGTCCGTCAGGAACGGGCCTGCCGAGATGGTGTTCACGCGCACCTTCGGGCCGTACTCCAGGGCGAAGACGGTGGTCAGGGTGTTCAGGGCCGCCTTGGCGCCGGCGTACGGTCCGAAGCGCGGCTGGGGGAACAGGGCGCCGGAGGACGACACGTTGATGATCGAGCCGCCGTCGCCCTCCGCCATCCGCTGCCCGATCAGCGAGGCCAGCCGGAACGGGCCCTTGAAGTTGACCGCGATCACCTTGTCGAACAGTTCCTCGCTGGTCTCGGCCGAGGAGGGGGCCAGCGGGGACATGCCGGCGTTGTTGACCAGGACGTCGACCTTGCCGAACTCGGCGTAGGCCGCATCCGCGAGGCGGGACAGGTCGTCCCAGTGGCCCACGTGGGCCGCCACCGGCAGCGCGCGGCGGCCCAGGTCACGTACCTCCGCCGCCGCCGTCTCGCACGCGTCCGCCTTGCGGCTGGCGATCACCACGTCCGCGCCCGCCGTGGCGAAGGCCCGCACCATCTCACGGCCGAGCCCGCGGCTGCCGCCGGTGACGAGGGCGACCTTGCCGGACAGGTCGAACAGGTCGGCCGGGGCGATCGACTTGTCGTCGCGCCCACCGCCCGTCTCGCGCTCACCGCTCATGCGTCCACCCGGCCGGTCAGCGCGTCGTCGTCGATGATGTGCGCGTACCGCTTCCGGGCGGCCTCCAGCTTCGGCGGGATGTGCTCGCTGGGGAACAGCCCTTCCGCGGGGCGGTAGTTCTTCAGCAGCTGCTTGGCGATCGTGGTGCGGTGCACCTCGGTGGGGCCGTCGGCGAGGGCGAGGTTCGGGGCGGCCATCCACCACTTCGCGAGCGGGAGTTCGCCCGTGGTGCCGAGCGAGCCGTGCACATGGACCGCCCGCTGGATGATGTCGTGCAGCACCTTCGCCGTCTGCACCTTGCACATCGCGATCTGGGTGCGGGCCGCGCCGTGCGGCTGGGTGTCGATGATCCACGCGGTGTGCAGCACCAGCAGCCGGAACTGCTGCAACTCCACCCAGGAGTCCGCGATGAACTGCTGCACCGCCTGCTTGTCCGCCAGCAGGGTGCCCTGGGTACGGCGGGACAGCGCGCGCTCGCACATCATGTCGAAGGCACGGGTGCACTTGCCGACCGTCCGCATGGCGTGGTGCACCCGGCCGCCGCCGAGCCGGGCCTGGGCCACCTTGAAGCCCTCGCCGGGGCCGCCGAGCATGGCGTCCAGCGGGACGCGGACCTGGTGGTAGCGGATGTAGGCGTGGATGCCCTCGTCGAGGTTCTCCCGCTCGTCCATCGTGCCGACATTGCGCTTGATCTCGATGCCGGGCGTCTCGGACGGGACGATGAACATCGACATGCGCTTGTGCGGGGGCGCGTCCGGGTCCGTGACGGCCATGACGATCAGGAAGGCCGCGTAACGGGCGTTGGAGGAGAACCACTTCTCCCCGTCGATCACCCATTCGTCGCCGTCCCGCCAGGCCCGGCAGACGAACTCCTTGGGGTCGGCGCCCGCCTGCGGCTCGGTCATCGAGAACGTCGAGACGATCTCCCCGTCCAGCAGCGGCCGGAGATAGCGGGCCTTCTGCTCGGCGGTGCCGAACATGGCCAGGATCTCCGCGTTCCCGGTGTCCGGGGCGGCCGTGCCGAAGACGGTCGGGGCCCAGTAGGAGCGGCCGAGGATCTCGTTGAGCAGCGCGAGCTTCACCTGGCCGTAGCCCGGCCCGTCCAGCTCCGGGCCCAAGTGGCAGGCCCACAGGCCCTGTTCGCGGACCTGGTCCTGCAACGGCCGCAGGATCGCGCGGGCCTTCTCGTTGCGGGTGTCGTACGGGTCGCCGCCGTGCGGGAAGAGCAGGTCGAGCGGCTCGACCTCCGTACGGACGAAGGTCGCCGCCCAGTCCAGCTTCGCCTGGAAGTCGGGTTCGATCGTGAAATCCAGCATGCCGAAAACAGTATACTTTTTGAGGCTCCCGGTCCATACTTGACGGCAGACTCGGCGCATTGGGTATGCGCAATAGCATGATCCGTGGAGGTGGAGGTCTGATGCAGAGGCCGATGGAGGGCGTGCGGGTGCTCGAAGTCGCCCAGTTCACCTTCGTCCCGGCGGCGGGCGCCGTGCTCGCCGACTGGGGTGCCGACGTGATCAAGATCGAGCACGCCGAACGGGGCGACGGCCAGCGCGGGCTGAGCCGGGTGCTCGGCTACGCCACCGCCAGCGAGGGCTCGTCCTTCTTCCCGATCATGGAGGGGCCCAACCGCGGCAAGCGCAGCGTCGGCCTGGCCCTGGAAAAACCGTCCGCGCGGCCGGTGCTGGAGGAGCTGATCCGCCGCAGCGACGTGTTCCTGACCAACTTCTTGCCCGAGGCACGGGCGAAGCTGCGCATCGACCTGGAGGACGTCCGGGCGATCAACCCCGACATCATCTACGTCCGCGGCAGCGGCTTCGGCGCCCGCGGCGAGGAGGCCGGCAAGGGCGGCTACGACAGCACGGCCTTCTGGGCGCGCGGCGGCAGCGCCGCCGGCGTCACCCCGCCCGGCGCGGAGCGGATGACCCGGATGCCCGCCGGCGCCTACGGCGACTCGATGGGCGGCATGACCATCGCCGGAGGCATCGCCGCCGCCCTGTACTCCCGGGCCACCACCGGCGAGCCCTCCGTGGTCGACGTGTCGCTGATCGGCGTCGGCGCCTGGGCGACGCAGTTCACGGTCAACCTGGCCCTGCTGAACGGCGGCCCGCTCCCCGTGTCCACCGGGCCCCGCTACGGCTCGGCCACCAACCCGCTGATCGGCGCCTACCTCACCGCCGACGGCCGCTGGATCGAGCTGTCCATGCTGCAACCGGGCCGGTACTGGGGCGAGTTCTGCAAGCTGGCCGGCCGTGAGGAACTCGCCGCCGACGAACGCTTCGACAGCACCGAGAAACTGATGGCCAACGCGGCCGAGGCGGCCGAGCTCGTCGCCGGGATCATCGCGTCCCGGCCCTACGAGGAGTGGGCCGCGATCCTCGCCCGGGGCGAGGGCCAGTGGGCGGCCGTGCAGAACGCCTGGGAGGTCGGCCAGGACCCCGCCCTGCGGGCCAACGGTCTCATCGCCCCCGTCGTGGACGCCGACGGCGTCGACCGCGAACTGGTCGCCAACCCCGTCCAGTTCGACGAGACCCCGGCCGACCTCACCCGGGCACCCCAGTTCGCGGAACACACCGACGAGGTCCTGCGCTCCCTGGGCCTCGGCGACGAGGAGCTCATCGCCCTGAAGATCGACGGCGCGGCGACCTGACGGACGTACGACGAGAGGAGCCGTGATGAGTACGACGCTCGAACCCGACGGAACCCACGAGGGGCTGCCCGCCTATCGCTTCGACAACCGGCTCGGCGGCCCGGTCCTCAGCCACCACGAGCGCTGGGACGAGATGGCCGGCACGCACGGCGGCTTCCGCTCCACCGTCGCCCGCGGCTTCTGGGTCGTCACGGACGGCCCCGCCGTGCAGGAGGCGCTCCAGGACTGGCGGACCTTCTCCAGCACGTCGGTGACCGTGCTGGAACCCGATCCCAAGTTCCTGTGGATCCCCGAGATGCTGGACCCGCCCACGCACTCCGTGTGGCGGCGCCTGCTGGGCCGCTTCTTCTCCCCGGGCGCCGTCGCCGCCCGGGAGCCCGAGGTCCGCCAGGTCGCGGGCGAGATGATCGACGAACTGCGGACCCGCGACGGCGCCGAGGTGCTCGACGAGTTCGCGCGCTGCTTCCCCACCCTGATCTTCATGCGCCTGATGGGCCTGCCGGAGGAGGACCTCGGCACGTTCCTCGCGTGGACCCACGAACTGCTGCACCTCTCGCACCGCGAGGACCCGGACGGCGCCCGGCAGTTGACCGCCATGGCGGAGGTGTCGGCCTACTTCGAGGAGCAGATCGCCCTGCGCCGCAAGGCACCGCGCGACGACCTGCTCTCCACCGCGATGGCCTGGACGATCGACGGCGAACCGATCGACGACCGGGACATGCTCGGCTTCTGCGTCCTGATGTTCCAGGCGGGCTTCGACACGGTGCCGATCTCCGTCGGCTGGGCGCTCTACCACTTCGCCGCGCACCCCGAGCAGCGCGCGGAGATCGTCGCCGACCCCTCGCTCATCGCGACCGGCGTCGAGGAGATCCTGCGCGTGTACTCACCCGTCGTCCCGGCACGCAAGGCCACCCGGGACGTCGAGATCGGCGGCTGCCCGGTGAAGGCGGGCGAGATGGTGATGCTGCCGATCGTCGTCGCCAACCGCGACCCCGAGCGCTACGACAACCCGCTGGAGGTGGACCTGCACCGCAAGGCCACCAACCACATCGCCTTCGGCTCCGGCCCGCACCGCTGCCTCGGCTCGCACCTGGCCCGCCTCGAACTCAACGTGGCCGTCGAGGAGTGGCACCGCCGCATCCCCCACTACCGCATCGCCGAAGGCCAGGAGCTGTGGCAGCACGGAAACATGTACGGCATCAAGTCGCTGCGACTGGAGTGGTGACGCACATGACTCCGCCCCTCGACGCGACGGATCTCTACCACACCGGCATCGTCGTCCCGGACCTGGAGGTCTGGAAGGCCCGGATGACCGAGGTCGCCGGCCACCGGTGGACCGAGACCCTGTCCGCACGGCTGCCGGTCCGGCTGGCCGACGGCGAACGCGTGCTGGAACTGCGCTACGCCTACTCCCTGGACGCCCCGCACATCGAACTCGTGCAGGAGATCCCCGGAACCCCGTGGACGGCGACCGAGCACATCGCCACACACCACCTCGGCTACTTCTGCGACGACGTCACGACGACCTCGAAACGCCTGGAGGAGGCCGGCTTCGCCCTGGAGGCCTGCGCGATCGCCGACGGCGAACCGTCGATCTTCGCCTACCACCTCGCCCCCTCCGGCGTGCGGATCGAGATCGTGGACCGGGCCCGGATCCCGGACCTCGACGCCTACCTCCGCTCGAAGGCGCCGACGTGGCACTGACGTTCACCGAGGAGCACACGGCACTCCGTTCCACCCTGCGCCGCTTCCTCACCGACAAGGCACCGAGCGAGGCGGTACGCCGGGCCATGGAGTCCGAAGAGGGCCACGACCCGCGGCTCTGGCAGCAGATGGCCGGCCAACTCGGCCTACACGGGCTCCCGTTGCCCCAGGAGTACGGCGGTTTCGGCGGCGGCCCGGTCGAGTTGGGCATCGTCCTGGAGGAACTGGGCCGGGCCCTGCTGCCCTCGCCCTACTTCGCCACCGTGGCCCTCGCCGGACAGGCCCTCGCCGCGTCCGGCGACGAGGCGGCGAAGGCCCGCTGGCTGCCCGCGATCGCCGACGGCTCGCTCACCGGCACGCTCGCACTGGCCGAGGAGAGCGGGTCGTGGAACATCGACGACGTCACGGCCGAGGCCGTCCACGGTGACGCAGCCTGGCGGGTGTCGGGCACCAAGATGTTCGTGATCGACGGCCACAGCGCGGACCTGCTGCTGGTCGTGGCCCGCTCGGCCGACGGCCCCGGACTGTACGCGGTCGACGGCACCGCGGCAGGCGTCTCCCGTGCCCGCCTGGAGACGCTCGACCCGACGAGGCGGCTCGCCCGCGTCGACCTCGACGGCGCTCCGGCCACCCGGGTCGGCCCCGAGGGCGACGCCACCGCCTTTCTGCGCACGGTGACCGACCTCGCGGCCGTCGCGCTGGCCGCCGAACAGGTCGGCGGGGCGCAGGCCTGCCTGGACGCGTCCGTCGAGTACGCGAAGACCCGCGTGCAGTTCGGCCGGCCCATCGGGTCGTTCCAGGCGATCAAGCACAAGTGCGCCGACATGCTGCTCAAGGTGGAGGCCGCACGGTCGGCCGCGTACCACGCGCTGTCCGTGGCCGCCGACACCCCGGACGAACTGCCGGTCTCCGCCGCGCTCGCCGCCGCCTACTGCGCGGACGCCCACACCCACGCCGCCAAGGAGAACATCCAGATCCACGGCGGCATCGGCTACACGTGGGAGCACGACGCGCACCTCCACCTCAAGCGCGCGAAGTCCTCCGAGCAGCTCTTCGGCAGCCCAGCGACGCACCGCGGGCGGCTGGCCGAGCTGGTCGGAATCTCTCCGGCCACCGCGACGAAAGGCTGAGTACGTGGGAATTCGCGACCGCCTGTCCCGGCTGCTGAGCGAAGCGGCCGCCGACGCCGAGGCGATCGAGCACCAGGGGGAGTGGTGGACCTGGGGCCAGGTCCAGAAGACCGCCCGGCAGGTCACCGACGCCCTGGACGCGGCGGGCCTGGACGCCGGCGCGCGCGTCGGGGTCGTACTGGAGAACCGGCCCGAACACGTCGCCGTGGTCGCCGCCGTGATCGCCTCCGGACGCTGCCTGGTGATGCTCAGCCCGCTGCAGCCGGCCGCGCGCCTCGCCGCCGACATCGCCCGCTGCCGGCCGCCCGTCGTCGTCTCCGGAGCCGAACCCCTCGCCCGCGAGGGCGTGTCGGCGGCGGTCACCGCGCACGGGGCGGCCCTGGAACTCGGCCCGGACGGCACCCTGGAGCACGTCGGCGGCACGGCACCCGCCGACGCCCCGGCCAACCCGGGTGTCGCCGTGGAGATGCTCACCTCCGGCACCACCGGCCCCCCGAAACGCGTCCATCTGCGCACCCGACAGCTCGACCAGGCCCTGGTCTCCGGCGGACAGATCCCGAAGTCCGAGCGGCTGCTGTCCTCCTCGGCCTCGCTCGTGGCCGCGCCGCTCGTGCACATCGGCGGACTGTGGCGGGCGCTCGGCTGTCTCGCCACCGGGCGGCGCATGATCCTGATGCCCAAGTTCGCCGTCGAACCCTGGGTGCGGGCCGTGGAGACGCACCGGCTGCGGGCGGCGAGCCTGGTACCGGCGGCGATCCGCTCCGTGCTCGACGCGGGCGTGCCGAAGGAGCGGCTGGCGAGCCTCCAGGTCGTCACCTCCGGCACCGCGCCCTGCCCGGCCGAACTCGCCGACGCGTTCTTCCGGACGTACGGCATCCCCGTCCTGATGACCTACGGCGCAACGGAGTTCGCCGGTGCGGTGGTCGGCTGGACGCTGCCGCTGCACGACCGGTGGTGGCAGCGCAAGGCGGGCAGCGCCGGGCGGGCCTTCGACGGGGTCGAACTGCGGGTGACCGGCGACGACGGGACCGAGCTGCCGGTCGGCAGGACCGGCCGGCTGGAGGTCCGTACCGAGCAGAGCACCCGGGGCGGTCGGGCGTGGACGCGGACCAGCGACCTCGCCCGTATCGACGCCGACCGGTTCGTCTGGATCGAGGGGCGCGCGGACGACACCATCATCCGGGGCGGCTTCAAGGTGCAGCCGGAGACGGTCAAACGCGTACTGGAGTCGCACCCGGCCGTACGGGAGGCGGCCGTGGCGGGGCTCCCGGACACCCGCCTCGGCGAGGTCCCGGTCGCGGCCGTCGAGATCGAGCCCCACCAACCCGCCCCGGAACCAGCCGAGTTGACCGCCCTGTGCCGCTCGCGGCTGACCCCGTACGAGGTCCCGGCGCACATCGTCGTCCTGGACGCCCTGCCCCGCACCCCGTCGAGCAAGGTCAGCCGCGTGGAACTGCTGGGCCTGGTCCGTGACCGGCTGGGACAGAAGGAGGAACAGCGGTGACGCGGACGAAGGAGCAGTTCGGCGTCCTGACCGACGAGGCGGTCGAGCGCTCCCGCCGCCGCCTCGGCATCCCCGAGCCCCAGCGCAACCCGCCGCACAACTACGAGGTGACCCGGGACGGCGTACGCCACTTCGCGTACGGCTACGGCGACGACAACCCCCTCTACTGCGACCCGGACTACGCGGCCGGTACCCGCTGGGGCTCGCTCGTCGCCCCGCCCACCTTCCTCTACACGATGGGGGAGGACGCCGCCCCGAAGCCCGACGCGGAGACCAAGGCGCTGCTGAAGGGCGACCCCTTCGCCGGGCTCGGCTCCTACCAGGCGGTGATGGAGTTCGAGTGGTGGCGCCCGCTGCAACTCGGCGACCGCTGCCGGGTGTTGCAGACCCAGGTGGGAGTGCACCTCAAGCCCAGCAGCTTCGGCGGGCGCACCGCGCACGTGGTCCGCGACTACCTCTACGCCAACGGGCGCGGCGAGATGCACGCGCTGCGGCGGGGTACCTGGATCAACGCCGAGCGGCACACCTCGAAGCGGAAGGCCAAGGAAACCCTCGTCCAACAGCCTTATACGGCCGAGCAGTTGGCCACGATCGACGCCGCGTACGCGGCCGAGACCCGGCGCGGTGCCGAGCCGCGGTACTGGGAGGACGTCGAGATCGGGCAGGAGCTCCAGCCCCGCGTGAAGGGCCCGTTGACCACCACCGACGTGGTCGTCTGGCATCTGGGCTGGGGCATGCAGCTCACCCCGCCCGGGGCGTTCGGGATCGCCGCGAAGGTCCGGCGCAAGGCGCCCGGCCTGTACCCGCCGAACCCGATGAACATCCCCGACACCGTGCAGCGCCTGCACTGGGAGCCGGAACGGGCAAGGGAGTTGGGCCTGCCGAACCCCTACGACTACGGCGGTATGCGCGAGACCTGGCTGTGCCATCTCCTCACCGACTGGATGGGCGACGACGGCTGGCTGTGGAAACTCCGCTGCGAGCACCGCAAGTTCAACTACCTCGGCGACACCACGTGGGTGCGCGGCACGGTCGTCGGCAAGCGGGAGACGGACGGGCGGTACGAGGTCGATGTCGACGTGCGGTGCGAGAACCAGCGCGGCGAGGTCACCACCCCGGGCCGGGCCGTCGTCCTGCTGCCGACCCGCGACCGTCCGGTCGAACTCCCGGCGCCGCCCGCCGAGGACCTCGACGGCATGGTCGCCCATGAACTGACCCGATTCGCCGTGACCGGCGATCAACAGCACGAAGCGAGGAGGTAGGCGTGTCCGACGAGGTGCTGGTGGAACGCCGGGGCGCGGTCCAGGTCATCACGATCAACCGCCCGACGGTGAAGAACGCGCTGGACCGGGCGGTGGCCGACGGAGTGGCGGCCGCGGTGGACGAGCTCGACGAGTCGGACGAGCTGCGGGTCGGCGTGCTCACCGGAGCGGGCGGGACCTTCTCGGCCGGCATGGACCTCAAGGCGTGGCTGCGCGGCGAGACGCCCGCGATCGAAGGGCGCGGCCTGTGCGGGATCAGCATGACCCCGCCCCGCAAGCCGCTGATCGCCGCGGTCGAGGGCTGGGCCCTGGCCGGCGGCTTCGAGCTCCTGCTGGCCTGCGACCTGGTCGTCGCCGCCCGCACGGCACGGCTGGGCGTGCCCGAGGTGACGCGGTCCCTCGTCGCCCGCGCCGGCGCGGCTCTCCACCTGCCGCGCCGGATCCCGTACGCGATAGCCCTGGAACTGCTCCTCACCGGCCAACCGATCGACGCCGAACGGGCCGCCGCGTACGGCCTGATCAACCGGCTAACCGACGAGGGAGGGGCGCTCGAAGAGGCGTTGGAACTCGCCGGGACCATCGCGGCGAACGGTCCCCTGGCGGTCGCGGCGACCAAGGAGATCGCCCGCTCGACCGCCGACTGGACGCTGGACGAGGCCTGGGGCAGGCAGTTCGACATCGCCGAGCCGGTGTTCCGCTCCGAGGACGCGAAGGAGGGCGCATCGGCGTTCGCGGAGAAACGGGCACCGGTCTGGAAGGGACGCTGAGGATGGGGGCGGGAGGCGGGAGCGCGGACCTGGACGGCGCGTCGGTTCTGGCGAAGGGGGCGTCGGCTGGTGGTGGTGTCGGGGCCTCGGGTCTGGTGGCGGGGGCGTCGGCTGGTGGTGGTGTCGGGGCCTCGGGTGTGGCCGCGGGAGGCCCGGTTGGTGGTGGTGTCGGGGC
>NZ_JALDAY010000016.1 GCF_022698165.1 Streptomyces cylindrosporus | reverse complement strand
ACGCCCCAACCGGCAAAGCCGACCGGGAACGGGGTATCAACATATCTGGCGTTGATTTTTGGCACGCTGTTGAGTTCTCAAGGAACGGACGCTTCCTTCGTACTCACCCTCGCGGGCTTTCCTCCGGGCTTCCCTTCGGTCTTGCGTTTCCGACTCTATCAGATCCTTTTCCGATCCGATTTCCTCGGCGCTTTCCAGGTTCCCGCTTTTGTTTCGCGGTTTCCTTTCCGGCGGTTCCGACTTTATCAGAAGTTCTGAGTCGGTTTTCCCGCCCTCCGGGTCTGCTCCCGGCGCACGAAGCGGCCGGGTTCCCCTGCTGGCGGAGCCGTAAACGTACTGGAGCGGGGCGCCTCGATGCAAATCGAGGCGCCCCGCTCCCAGTTCACGCGTACGAGGGGTCGTGCGCGATCAGACCTCCACGACCACCGGGAGGATCATCGGCCTGCGCCGATACGTGTCGGAGACCCACTTGCCGAGCGTCCGGCGGATGAGTTGCTGCAACTGGTGCGGCTCCACCACGCCGTCCTGGGCCGAGCGTTCGAGAACCTCCGTGATCTTCGGGATCACCTCGCTGAAGGCGGAGTCCTCGATGCCCGAGCCGCGGGCCTGGACGTGCGGACCACCGGTGATCTTGCCCGTGGACGCGTCGACGACCACGAAGACCGAGATGATGCCCTCGTCGCCGAGGATCTTGCGGTCCTTCAGGGCCGGCTCGCCGACGTCACCGACGGAGAGGCCGTCGACGTAGACGTAACCGGCCTGGACCTTGCCCGAGATCTTCGCCTTGCCCTCGACGAGGTCGACGACCACGCCGTCCTCGGCGATGACGATCCGGTCGTGCGGGACGCCGGTGAGGGCGCCGAGTTCCGCGTTGGCGCGCAGGTGGCGCCATTCGCCGTGGACCGGCATCAGGTTCTTCGGGCGGCAGATGTTGTAGAAGTACAGGAGCTCGCCGGCGGACGCGTGGCCCGAGACGTGCACCTTGGCGTTGCCCTTGTGGACGACGTTGGCGCCCCAGCGGGTCAGGCCGTTGATCACGCGGTAGACCGCGTTCTCGTTGCCGGGGATGAGCGAGGACGCCAGGATCACCGTGTCGCCGTCGACGATCCGGATCTGGTGATCGCGGTTGGCCATGCGGGACAGGGCCGCCATCGGCTCGCCCTGGGAGCCCGTGCAGACCAGGACCACCTCGTGGTCCGGGAGGTCGTCGAGGGTCTTGACGTCGACGACCAGGCCCGGCGGGACCTTCAGATAGCCCAGGTCGCGGGCGATGCCCATGTTGCGGACCATCGAGCGACCGACGAAGGCGACCCGGCGGCCGTACTCGTGGGCCGCGTCCAGGATCTGCTGGATGCGGTGGACGTGGCTGGCGAAGCTCGCCACGATGATCCGCTTGCGGGCGCTGGCGAAGACCTGGCGGAGGACGTTCGAGATGTCGCGCTCGGGCGGGACGAAGCCCGGAACCTCGGCGTTCGTCGAGTCCGCGAGGAGGAGGTCGATGCCTTCCTCGCTCAGGCGCGCGAACGCGTGTAGATCCGTGAGGCGGTTGTCCAGCGGGAGCTGGTCCATCTTGAAGTCGCCCGTGTGGACCACCATGCCCGCGGGGGTGCGGATGGCGACCGCCAGGGCGTCCGGGATGGAGTGGTTGACCGCGACGAACTCGCAGTCGAAGGGGCCCACGCGCTCGCGGTTCCCCTCCGCCACCTCAAGGGTGTACGGGCGGATGCGGTGCTCCTGGAGCTTGGCCTCGATCAGGGCGAGGGTCAGCTTGGAGCCGATCAGCGGGATGTCCGGCTTCTCCCGCAGGAGGAAGGGGACGCCGCCGATGTGGTCCTCGTGGCCATGCGTCAGGACGATGCCCTCGATGTCGTCGAGGCGGTCCCGGATGGACGAGAAGTCGGGCAGGATCAGGTCGATTCCGGGCTGCTCCTCCTCGGGGAAGAGCACTCCGCAGTCGACGATCAGCAGACGGCCGCCGTACTCGAAGACCGTCATGTTCCGGCCGATCTCGCCGAGGCCACCGAGCGGGGTGACCCGGAGGCCGCCCTCGGGAAGCGGCGGGGGCGGGCCGAGTTCAGGATGCGGATGACTCAAAAGACTCTCCTCACCACACGCGCCACGTACCGGTGGGCACGTGGCGCGCGTGACGTTCGTGCGTGTAGCAGTTGTCGTTGTGGAATGCAGGCACCGGTGGCCTGCCTATTCAGTTGTGAAGCCTGGTGGTGCCAAGTCTGTTGCTAGAGCTGTACCCCGCCCGCGGCAAGATCGATCTTGAGCTGCTCGATCTCTTCGGGTGAGCACTCGACCATCGGTGCGCGCAGCGGTCCTGCGGGCAGGCCCTGGAGGGCGAGGGCGGCCTTGGTGGTCATGACGCCCTGGGTGCGGAACATGCCCGTGTAGACCGGGAGCAGCTTCTGGTGGATCTCGGTCGCCTTCTGTACGTCGCCCGAGGTGAAGGCCTCGACGAGGGCGCGCAGGTCGGGCGTGACCACATGGCCGACGACGGAGACGAAGCCGACCGCGCCCACGGAGAGCAGCGGCAGGTTCAGCATGTCGTCGCCGGAGTACCAGGCGAGGCCCGAACGGGCGATGGCCCAGCTCGCCCGGCCGAGATCGCCCTTGGCGTCCTTGTTGGCGACGATACGCGGGTGCTCCGCCAGCCGGACCAGCGTCTCGGTGTTGATCGGGACGCCGCTGCGGCCGGGAATGTCGTAGAGCATGACCGGCAGCTCAGCGGCGTCGGCGACGGCTGTGAAGTGCCGGTACAGGCCCTCCTGCGGGGGCTTGTTGTAGTACGGCGTGACGACCAGGAGGCCGTGCGCGCCGATGCGCTGGGCCTCGCGGGCCAGCTCGATGCTGTGGTGGGTGTCGTTGGTGCCGACGCCGGCGACCACGTGGGCCCGGTCGCCGACCGCCTCCAGGACCGCCCGTACGAGTTCCGATTTCTCCGCGTCGCTGGTGGTGGGGGACTCACCGGTGGTGCCGTTGATGATCAGGCCGTCGTTGCCTGCGTCCACCAGGTGGGTGGCGAGCCGCTGGGCGCCATCGAGGTCGAGTGCGCCGTCCGCCGTGAAGGGCGTGACCATGGCGGTGAGGACCCGCCCGAAGGGGGTCTGCGGAGTGGAGGTCGGAGCCATGGGTAACACGCTACTCGGTGCTCATCGCGTGGTCTGCCCTTGGGGTGCGGGATAAGTCCGGACAAATGCGGAGCCCGGTACTGCCTGCTCGGGGGTTCAAGCAGTACCGGGTCCGTTTGATCAGGCTAGATGAACTTCACCAATGCCCGCAATTGGGACACTTCATGCGACTGACCCGTACATGTGTGCCCTGCCGGGGAACGCGGGTGCGTTACGGCGCCACACGGCCGTTCGCATTGAAGGCCGCGTAGGTCAGCGGCATGAGCCTGGCCCACTCCGCCTCCATCTTCTCGCCGACCATCTCGATCTCCCGCTGCGGGAAGGACGGGACCTTGGCGAGCTCGTGCTGGGTGCGCAGGCCGAGGAAGTGCATCAGCGACCGGGCGTTGCAGGTGGCGTACATCGAGGAGAACAGGCCGACGGGCAGGACGGCCCGGGCGACCTCGCGTGCGACGCCGGCGGCGAGCATTTCCTGATAGCGCTCGTACGCCTGGATGTACGACTCCTGCATCGCGCGTTCCACGATCTCCTGCTGGGCTTCGGTGCCCTGCACGAACTCGTACTTGCCGGGGCGGCCCTGCTGGACGAGTTTGCGGTCCTCGCCGGGGACGTAGAAGACCGGCTGAAGCTCCCTGTAACGGCCGGACTCCTCGTTGTACGAGTTGTGCACGATGAAACCGTCTGCGAGGAAGTTGTGCCAAGGGCCTTCCACGGAGAGGTCGTACGTCATTTCCTCGCCGTCGGCCTCGATGGTGACGACCCGGTCCGGTACCGCTGTGGCGATCTTGCCGCCACGCTGGGCCAGCGCTTGCTCCCCCGCGCTCTTGGTGGCATGACAAGGTTCACAGGCGGGCGCGAGGTTCTTCTCATTGAGGGCTTGGAGCAGGTCGCCGGCCACGGGGACCACGTGGTCCAGGGCGAGTTGGTCGCGCGGGAACTCCCCACCGCACAGGTGGCAGGCGTCGACCTCCTTGATCAGCCGCTCGCGCTGCATCGAGGTCCACACGCCGATGCCGCGCCGCAGGCTCGGCGGAATCAGCGCCTGTGACGGACGCGGCTCGGTGCCACCCACCAGCACGTCGTCGCCGATGGTGAGCTCCCCCGCCTTGCACCAGCCCTCCGGGGTGAACAGAGCGTGGTCGACCGTGCAGCGGAGGGTCTTGCCCGAGGCCGTGGTGATTTTTACGAGTGGCTTCACACCGGACTCGATTACGTCGACGATCCTGGCGCGCTGGGCGAGCAAGGTCTCCTCGTCGTAGCAGCGGACATGGTTTCGACGCACCGATTCGAGCTTGCGGATACGGGTGCTGGGATGCAGCTCCCGGAACTCGGCGACAGCGGACTCAGCAGCCTCGCGGTTCTCGTACAGGCCGAGGTAGTGGTTGGTGTCGCCGCGTCGCACCTGGGCCATCCACTTGCCCGCCCGGCTGTGCCAGGTCACGCCTCCGGCCGAGTGCGGCAGACGGTCCTCGACTCCCGTGTGCCACAGCCGGTACAGCTCGGCGATAGTGCGTCGGCGCAAATGGCCGGCCTCGCTCTCCAGCGTGATCTGCGTGTCCCCCGCAATGCACCAGCCCACCCGGTGCCGCATGAACTCGCGGAAGACGAAGATCGGGGCGCTGATGAAGAAGGTCATCGAGTTGTGCTCGAAGGGGCTGCCGTGGCGGTCCCGCATCAGGTAGTTGATCAGGCCCTTGGAGCGCTCGGGGTCCTTCTGCAGCTCCTCCAGGGACTGCTCGCCGGCGGTGGAGACGCGGGCGGCCCACAGCACGTCGGAGTCGGCCGCGCTGTGCTTGACCAGCTCGACGGTGACGTCGCTGCGGAAGCTGGGCTTGAGGTCGTCGGCGGGGGTGTCGGTCACGGCTCGGAGGGTCCTTCCATCACTTCTGGCGGGCGGCGCCCACTCTACGGCCCGGCACTGACAACGGGGCGTTCGGTGCCGGGTCGCGACATACGGCGGCGAATTTCTGTGAATTCGGCGAAACCGGGCACCTATTGGGGCACTCGCTCGTCTGTGTAGATGACAGCCACTCGTTCGACTCCCGCAGTTCGAGACCGAGATCCAGAAGGAGACGCACCCCCATGTTCCGTCGGCGCGAACCCGTCCCGTTCGCCTTCCTCGCCGAAGCCGACAGGTTCCGCAGCAATGTCACCCCACCGACCCCCGAGCGGGCGTCCGCCGGTCAGATAGCCGCGCGCTGGCTGCTCGGGCTGACCATCGTCGCCGCGCTCGTCGGCTCCCTGGTCCTCGGGATGCCGGCGCTGTCCACGAACACCAGTACGCCGACTCAACAGTCCCAGGCGTCCCAGGGGCACTGACTCCATCCGGACCCCCAAGGGTGGTGAGCGGGCATCCGGCCGGATAGCCTCACCGGGCACAGCCCACGCATGGATTGAGTGAGGACCAGCCGTGCCCCTGCCCTTCCTGACGGCCGACCGTGCCATCGAGACAGCCGACGACCTCGCGCTGCCCTTCGACGACCGAGACCGCTGGCGGCGTCCCTACCGTCCCGGTCCGTGGCGCGTGGGTGTGGCGGCGCTGTGGCTGCTGCTCGCCTCGTTCGTGCTGTTCGCCGCGGTCGCCATCGCGGCGACCGCGTCGAGGTCCGAGGCCGGTGTCGTCCTGGGTATCGCGCTGGCCGTCATCGCGGGCGCCCTGCGGCTGCTGCGCGTGGGCGTCTGGGTGAGCGCGCGGGGTTTGCGCCGCGTCAGCTTCTTCGGGACGCGTACGACTCCCTGGGACCGGGTCGCCGCGGTGCGGACGGTGCAGCAGCCGGTGCGCTGGCTGGGGCTGCCGCGGACCGTGCAGGGGCAGGCGCTGATCCTCGTACGCAAGGACCGTGGTGGGCAGGACGCCCCGACGCTGCTGACGACGCACAACGCCGACTTCCTCGCGCGGCCGGGGTCGTTCGACCGGGCGGCGGACACGGTCGAGGCGTGGGCCGCGGAGTACGGACGGGGCTGACTCGGGCGGGCTACGCCGCGATACAGCCCCGCGCCACTTCGGAGCGCTCAGGCCTCCGTCGGCCTTCCGTCGTGCAGGGCGATGGCCCTTTGCATGGCCTTGCGGGCGCGTGGGGTGTCGCGGGCGTCGTGGTAGGCGACGGCGAGGCGGAACCAGCTGCGCCAGTCGTCGGGGGCGGCCTCGGTCTCGGCCTTGCGCTTGGCGAAGACCTCGTCGGCCGAGTCGCGGTCGATCCGGCCGCCGGGGGTGCGCTTCAACTCGTCGACGGGCAGGCCGCCTTCGGCGTCGAGTTCGGCGGCGAGGGCGTTGGCCCTGCGGACGAACTGGGTGTTCTTCCACAGGAACCACAGGCCGATGACCGGCAGGATCAGCACCGCCACGCCGAAAGTGACGGTGATGAGCGTGCCGGACTGGATGAGCATGACGCCGCGGCTGCCGACCAGGACGAAGTAGAAGACCAGGACGGCGGCCGTTATCGCGTACGAGAGCTTTGCGCGCATCGTGTCGTCAGCCCAGGTCCAGGAAGTTTTCCAGGCCGAAGGTGAGGCCCGGAGCGGTCACCACGCGGCGGGCGCCGAGCAGGATGCCCGGCATGAAGCTGCTGTGGTGGAGCGAGTCGTGGCGGATCGTGAGGGTCTCGCCCTCGCCGCCCAGCAGTACTTCCTGGTGGGCCAGCAGGCCACGGAGGCGGACGGAGTGGACCGGGATCCCGTCGACGTCCGCGCCCCGCGCGCCGTCGAGGGCGGTCTCGGTGGCGTCCGGCGCCGGGGCCGTGCCGGCCTCGCGGCGGGCCTCGGCGATGAGCTGAGCCGTGCGCGTGGCGGTACCCGAAGGCGCGTCCACCTTCTTCGGGTGGTGGAGCTCGATGACCTCCACCGACTCGAAGTACGGCGCCGCGATCTGCGCGAACTTCATGTTCAGGACGGCCCCGATGGAGAAGTTCGGCGCGATGAGGACGCCCGTCTCCGGGGAGGCGGCCAACCAGCCGTTCAGCTGCGCGAGGCGCTCGTCGGTCCAGCCCGTCGTACCGACGACCGCGTGGATGCCGTGGCCGACGCAGTACTCGAGGTTGTCCATCACCGAGGCCGGCGTGGTCAGTTCGACGGCGACCTGGGCGCCGGTCTCGGCCAGGGTCTCCAGCTTGTCGCCCCGGCTCAGGGCGGCGACCAGCTCCATGTCCTCGGCGGCCTCCACGGCCTTGACCGCCTCGGAGCCGATCCGGCCCTTGGCACCGAGGACCGCCACACGCAGCTTGCTCATCTTCTTGGTTTCCTTCGGGAGGGGGCTTACGCGACCGCTTCGTGCAGCCGGGAGGCCTGCTTGTCCTTGAGCGGGCCGATGACCGACAGCGAGGGCCGCTGTCCCAGGATGTCGCGGGCGACCGAGCGGACGTCGTCCGGGGTGACCGAGGCTATCCGGGTCAGCATGTCGTCGACGGACATCTGCTCGCCCCAGCACAGTTCGCTCTTGCCGATACGGTTCATCAGCGCGCCGGTGTCCTCCAGGCCGAGGACCGTGGAACCCCGCAACTGCCCGATGGCGCGGGCGATCTCGTCGTCCGAGAGGCCGTGCTGGGCGACGTGGTCGAGTTCGTCGCGGCAGATCTTCAGCACGTCGTGGACCTGCGAGGGCCGACAGCCGGCGTACACGCCGAACAGGCCGCAGTCGGCGAAGCCGGAGGTGTACGAGTACACGCTGTAGGCCAGGCCGCGCTTCTCGCGAACCTCCTGGAACAGGCGGGAGGACATGCCGCCGCCGAGGGCCGTGTTCAGCACGCCGAGGGCCCAGCGGCGGTCGTCGGTGCGGGCCAGGCCCGGCATGCCGAGGACGACGTGCGCCTGCTCGGTCTTGCGGCCGAGGAGCTCGACCCGGCCGGCGGTGCGCAGCGCGCGGCGGCCGTCGCGCGGGGCGATGGGCGCGGCGTCGGACCTCTTGAAGGCGCCCGCCTTCTCGAAGGCCGCGCGGACCTGTCGTACGACCTTGTTGTGGTCGATGTTGCCGGCGGCCGCCACGACCAGGTGGGTCGGGTCGTAGTGCTTCCTGTAGAAGCGGCGGATGCGGTCGGCGGTGAGGGCGTTGACCGTGTCGACCGTGCCGAGGACCGGACGGCCGAGGGGGTTGTCGCCGAACATCGTGTGCGCGAACAGGTCGTGCACGCAGTCGCCCGGGTCGTCCTCGGTCATGGCGATCTCTTCGAGGATGGCGCCGCGCTCGACGTTGACGTCGTCCTCGAGGATCAGGGAGCCCGTCAGCATGTCGCAGACGACGTCCATGGCGAGCGGCAGGTCGGCGTCGAGCACGCGCGCGTAGTAGCACGTGTACTCCTTCGCCGTGAACGCGTTCATCTCGCCGCCGACCGCGTCGATCGCCGAGGAGATGTCCAGGGCGCTGCGCCGGGTCGTGCCCTTGAAGAGGAGGTGTTCCAGGTAGTGCGTGGCGCCGTTCAGGGCCGGCGTCTCGTCGCGGGAGCCGACCTGCGCCCAGATGCCGAACGTGGCGGAGCGGACCGAGGGGAGGGTCTCGGTGACGATGCGCAGGCCGCCCGGGAGGGTGGTCTTGCGGACCGTGCCGATGCCGTTCTCGCCCTTGATCAGGGTTTGGGTACGGGCGACGGCCCGCGCCTCCGAGGAGGTGCGGGCCGTCGCCGTGGAGCTGCTCGACGTCACTTGTCGGAGTCGTCCTTCTTGTCGTCCTCAGCGTCTTCGCCCTCGATGACGGGGACGAGGGAGAGCTTGCCGCGGGAGTCGATCTCGGCGATCTCGACCTGGACCTTCTGGCCCACGCCGAGGACATCCTCGACGTTCTCCACGCGCTTGCCGCCGGCGAGCTTGCGGATCTGCGAGATGTGCAGCAGACCGTCCTTGCCGGGGAGGAGCGAGACGAAGGCGCCGAACGTCGTCGTCTTCACGACCGTGCCCAGGTAGCGCTCGCCGACCTCGGGCATCGTCGGGTTGGCGATGCCGTTGATGGTCGTACGGGCGGCCTCGGCGGAGGGGCCGTCGGCGGCACCGATGTAGATGGTGCCGTCGTCCTCGATGGTGATCTCGGCGCCGGTGTCCTCCTGGATCTGGTTGATCATCTTGCCCTTGGGGCCGATGACCTCACCGATCTTGTCCACGGGGATCTTGACGGTGATGATCCGCGGGGCGTTCGGGGACATCTCGTCGGGCGTGTCGATCGCTTCCATCATCACGTCGAGGATGTGGAGGCGGGCGTCACGGGCCTGCTTCAGGGCGGCGGCCAGGACCGAGGCCGGGATGCCGTCCAGCTTGGTGTCCAGCTGGAGCGCGGTCACGAACTCCTTGGTACCCGCGACCTTGAAGTCCATGTCACCGAAGGCGTCCTCCGCACCGAGGATGTCGGTGAGGGTGACGTAGTGCGTCTCGCCCTCGATCTCCTGGGAGATCAGGCCCATGGCGATACCGGCGACGGGGGCCTTCAGCGGCACACCGGCGTTCAGCAGCGACATGGTGGAGGCGCACACCGAGCCCATGGACGTCGAACCGTTGGAGCCGAGGGCCTCGGACACCTGACGGATCGCGTAGGGGAACTCCTCGCGGGTCGGCAGGACCGGGACCAGCGCGCGCTCGGCGAGGGCGCCGTGGCCGATCTCGCGGCGCTTCGGGGAGCCGACGCGGCCGGTCTCGCCGGTGGAGTACGGCGGGAAGTTGTAGTTGTGCATGTAGCGCTTGCGGGTCACCGGGGAGAGGGTGTCCAGCTGCTGCTCCATGCGGAGCATGTTGAGGGTGGTGACGCCCAGGATCTGGGTCTCGCCACGCTCGAACAGCGCCGAGCCGTGCACGCGCGGGATGGCCTCGACCTCGGCGGCGAGCGTACGGATGTCCGTCACGCCACGGCCGTCGATGCGCTTCTTCTCCTTGATGACGCGCTCTCGGACCAGGGACTTGGTCAGCGAGCGGTACGCGGCGGAGATCTCCTTCTCGCGGCCCTCGAACTCCGGCAGGAGCTTCTCGGCGGCCAGGCCCTTGACGCGGTCCAGCTCGGCCTCGCGCTCCTGCTTGCCCGCGATGGTCAGCGCGGAGGCGAGCTCCGGCTTGACGGCGGCGGTCAGCGCCTCCATGACGTCGTCCTGGTAGTCGAGGAAGATCGGGAACTCGGCGGTCGGCTTGGCGGCCTTCGCGGCGAGGTCGGCCTGGGCCTTGCAGAGGACCTTGATGAAGGGCTTCGCGGCGTCCAGACCGGCGGCGACGACCTCCTCGGTGGGGGCCTCGGCGCCGCCCTTGACCAGCTGGATGGTCTTCTCGGTGGCCTCGGCCTCGACCATCATGATCGCGACGTCGCCGTCCTCCAGGGTGCGGCCCGCGACGACCATGTCGAAGACGGCGTCCTCGAGCTCGGAGTGCGTCGGGAAGGCGACCCACTGGCCGTTGATCAGCGCGACGCGGACGCCGCCGATCGGGCCGGAGAAGGGCAGACCGGCCAGCTGGGTGGACGCGGAGGCGGCGTTGATCGCCACGACGTCGTACAGGTGGTCGGGGTTGAGGGCCATGATCGTGGCGACGACCTGGATCTCGTTGCGCAGGCCCTTCTTGAAGGACGGGCGCAGCGGGCGGTCGATCAGGCGGCAGGTGAGGATCGCGTCCTCGGAGGGGCGGCCCTCACGGCGGAAGAAGCTGCCGGGGATCTTGCCGGCGGCGTACATCCGCTCCTCGACGTCCACCGTCAGGGGGAAGAAGTCGAGCTGGTCCTTGGGGTTCTTGGAGGCGGTGGTGGCCGACAGCACCATGGTGTCGTCGTCCAGGTACGCCACGGCGGAGCCGGCGGCCTGCTTGGCGAGGCGGCCCGTCTCGAAGCGGATGGTGCGGGTGCCGAAGGAGCCGTTGTCGATGACGGCCTCGGCGTAGTGGGTCTCGTTCTCCACTAGCGTTTTCTCCGTTACTTTCGTCTGCGTTTCGTCTTTTGTCCCTTTCCGCCCGTGTGGCGGGGGGACGTACGCGGAGAAGCGCTCCGTCTGGTGCGGGCCGGTCTTCGATCGAAGCACCCGGGGTTCGCATCGCCCGGGGGCCACTACCGAGGACCGGCGGCGGCGAGGTGCACTTCTCCTCGTGTTACTGCGTTGTGCTACCACACTACAAAGCGGGTGTGACACTGCGCACGTTTCCGCACGTACGCAAAGGGAGCGGTCCCCGATCCTTTCGGGAACCGCTCCCCTCGGCACGTCTTACTTGGCGCCCGCCGCACCGCGGCGGATGCCGAGGCGGTCGACCAGCGCACGGAAGCGCTGGATGTCCTTCTTGGCCAGGTACTGCAGCAGGCGGCGACGCTGACCGACCAGGATGAGCAGACCACGACGGGAGTGGTGGTCGTGCTTGTGGGTCTTGAGGTGCTCGGTCAGGTCGGAGATCCGACGGGAGAGCATCGCGACCTGGACCTCGGGGGAGCCGGTGTCGCCCTCCTTCTGGCCGAACTCGCTGATGATCTGCTTCTTCGTAGCGGCGTCGAGCGGCACGCGTACTCCTCGTAGTCTGTGAGTGGCCTCCGAGTGCCCCCGGTCCACATCTCGGGGGAGCTTCCGTTACTCGGGAGGCTGAGGGCCGTCCGGGTGTGTACACAAACGGCCGTCACACAGAGTACCAGGCCTAGACGCCGCCCCGGACCTTGCCGTACACGTCGAGGACGGCCAGGCAGACCGGGACCAGGGAGAGCAGGACCAGGGAGTCCGCGAGGTCGAGCATCCGGCCCCAGAACGGGGAGAGGCCCTTCTGCGGGACGATCAGGGCGATCGCGATCAGCAGGAGGACGCCCGCGCCGACGGAGGCGCCGAGCCACAGGGTGCGTACGTCGACCGGGCCGGAGTTGCCCTGCAGCAGGTCCATGATCACGGAGGCGGGCGGCGAGATCGCGAGGCCGAGGACCAGCAGCGCGAGGGTGACCACACCGGCCACGAACAGGCAGGTGACCTGGGCGGTGTAGCGGAACAGGCGGGCCCGCAGCATGGCGGCGAGGCCGGTGCACAGGGCGAGCAGCTGGGCCCAGCCGCTGTCGCTGAAGCCGAGCACCGCGCCGCCCGCGCCGACGACGACCGCGGCGCAGCCGCCGACCAGGCCGAGCAGCAGCTCGTGGCCCCGGCTGGTCTGGGCGACGATGCGCTGGACGTCGACGGCTTCGAGGTCGCCCTCCTGGCCCTCGCGGCGCGCGCGGGCGAGTTCCTCGGGGTTGCGGAAGCCGATCGGCAGCTTGGCGAAGCGGGCCGACCAGCCGGGCAGGAAGCCGACCACGGCCAGGGCGACGACCGAGGTGCCGGCGGCGATCTCGCGCGGCGCGGCGTCGGTGAGGACACCGCAGAACACGGCGAGGGTGCCGATCGCGGAGGCCAGCGCGGCGGCCACGAACGGGGCGTCGCCCTGCGGCAGCAGCATGATCAGTACGACGGAGAAGACGAGGACGGCGACACAGCCGACCAGGAACTGGATGCGGCCAGGTCCCTCGTGCGCGTCCTGCGGGATGACGCCGGAGCCCGCGATGAGCGCGTGCGGCAGCGCCGAGATGCCCAGCGCCACGGCCGAGGCCCGGTCGTCGTAGACCCGGGCGCGGATGCCGGCGAGGGCGGTCAGGGCGAGGGCCGTGACGCCGGCGAGGATGCCCTGGAGGCCGTGCATGTCGTGCCGGATCGGGTCGGCGAACCAGAACACGAAGCCGAGCATGATCAGCAGCAGCGAACCGGCGACCAGGCCGGCCACCCGCATCAGATTGTCGTTCCAGCTGCGAATGTCCTGTTTGACCGCGGCGGCGATGGCGTCGACCACGTCGTCGTGGACGGCCGGCGGCAGCGAGTCGGCGAAGGTGCGCAGCAGCAGCACCTCGCCGTCGCGCACCCGGTGTTCGAGCAACGAGCGGCTCGCGTCGAGCACTTGGCCCTCGCGGGTCACCAGGTGGTATCCGGAGAGACTGGTGTCGGACTGGACGAGGCCCGAGAGCCGGATGATCTCAGGAAAGAGGTCCTGGATCGGAAGGTCCTCGGGCAGCGCGACATCGACTCGGCTGTCCGGCGCTGCGATGGTGATTCGGCAGAAACCTGTCGAAGTCCCCGTGCTCACCTGGTGTTCCCCCTGCTAGACAAGGCTGCATTCATGCAGTTCGTACGACGCGAGTCGCCACCCTATCCCTTGCCGTACGGGCCGCAGGGGCTCCCTCCCGCAATTCTCCCCGGACCCCCTCGGCTTCTCCATCCTCCTGGCTCCCTCGCGCCCGGCGCGCATCAGTAGGATCGACGTCTACGCGGACGCCTACGCGATCGGAAACACGTCGCGGTACACGGGGGCGTCGATGCCTGGACGTATCAATCACGAAGGATGAGTGCATCGGTGAGCGTCGTCATCATCAAACGGCCACCGCGGATAGCGCCCCCGGTCGTACCGGACGGCGAGGTCAGACTGGAGACGCCCCCCGAGATCCCTCGTGAGGGCGACGAGAGCATGCTGATGAACCTGCTGCCCATGATGGGCATGCTGGGTTCCGTCGGCTTCTTCTTCATGCCCAACCTGCCCTCGTACATGAGGGTGGTCGGCGGGCTGATGCTGGCCTCGACGCTGGCCATGGCCATCGCGCAGTTCGCCAAGTCCCGGCAGGGCGGCGGCGCGGGGATGGCCCAGGACCGGCGCGACTACTTCCGTTATCTGGAGCAGGTCCGCAAGGACGTCCACAAGACCGCGGAGCTGCAGCGGCTCAGCCAGCTGTTCCAGCACCCCGACCCGGAGCAGCTGTGGGCGGTGGCGGCCGACGGCAAGCGGCTGTGGGAGCGGCGCCCGACCGACGCGGACTTCGCGTCCGTGCGGATCGGCCGCGGTGTGCAGCAGCTCAACACGCCGCTGGTCGCGCCGGACACGGCGCCCAAGGAGGAGCTGGAGCCGCTGACCGCGGCGGCCATGAAGGCCTTCCTCGACGCGCACGGCAGCCTGAGCGACCTGCCGGTCTCCGTCTCGCTGCGCGCCTTCTACCACGTGACGATCTGCGGCGACTCCGACACGGTCTACGGCAACGCCCGCGCGACCCTGTCCCAACTGGCCACGCTGCACTCGCCCGAGGACCTGATGGTCGCCGTCGTCGCCCACCCGTCCGCGGCGGCCGACTGGGACTGGATCAAGTGGCTGCCGCACGCCCAGCACCCGAAGTCCAAGGACGGCGCGGGCTCTTCCCGGCTGCTCTTCGACGACCTCGGTGAGCTGGAGGAGGCGCTGGCGACCCAGCTGGACGACCGTCCCCGCTGGAACCGGGACGCCAACCCGGTCTACGACCAGCCGCACCTGATCGTCGTCCTCGACGGCGGCACCGTACCGCCGGACTCCGAACTCGCCAGCGCCGAGGGCCTGCAGGGCGTCACCTTCCTGGAGATCGCGCCGGGCGAGCTGGAGGAGGAGCTGCGCGCGGGGCTCACGGCGTATGTGAAGCCGAACCGGATGCAGCTGTTCGTCGGCCACGAGTCCGCGTACAGCGGCAAGCCCGACGTGCTGAGCCCGGAGCAGGCCGAGTCGCTGGCCCGGCAGCTCGCGCCGTTCCGGGTCGGTTCGGCCGAAGAGGGCGAACCCCTGCTGTCCAACCTGGACTTCACCGACCTCATGGGCATCGGTGACGCCGGTTCGGTGGACGTCTCGCGCACCTGGCGGCCGCGCACGCTGCACGAGCGGCTGCGGGTGCCGATCGGTGTCGGCGAGAACGGCGAGCCGGTCATGCTCGACCTCAAGGAGGCCTCCCAGGAGGGCATGGGCCCGCACGGTCTGTGCGTCGGTGCGACGGGTTCCGGCAAGTCGGAGCTGCTGCGCACGCTCGTCCTCGGTCTCGCCGTCACGCACTCCTCGGAGACGCTGAACTTCATCCTGGCGGACTTCAAGGGCGGTGCGACCTTCGCGGGCATGGCGGACATGCCGCACACCGCGGCCGTCATCACCAACCTCGCCGACGACCTCACGCTCGTCGACCGTATGCGGGACGCCATCACCGGTGAGATGCAGCGCCGCCAGGAGCTGCTGCGCACCGCGGGCAACTACGCCAACCTGCACGACTACGAGAAGGCCCGGGCCGCCGGCGCCGCCCTCGAACCGATGGCCTCGCTGGTGATCGTGCTCGACGAGTTCTCCGAACTCCTCACCGCCAAGCCGGACTTCATCGACATGTTCATCCAGATCGGCCGGATCGGCCGTTCGCTGGGTGTGCATCTGCTGCTCGCCTCGCAGCGCCTGGAGGAGGGCAAGCTGCGCGGCCTCGACACCTACCTCTCGTACCGGATCGGTCTGCGGACCTTCTCGGCCGCCGAGTCGCGGACGGCGATCGGTGTCCCGGACGCCTACCACCTGCCGTCGATCCCCGGTTCCGGTTATCTGCGCTACGACACCGACACCATGGTCCGCTTCAAGGCGGCGTACGTGTCGGGGGCGTACCACGGCGAGGGTCCCTCCCGGGTCAACCGCTCGACGCAGCTGCGGCCCGCGCTGTTCACGGCGGCGCACGTGGCGCTGCCGCCGCAGCCGGTGATCGAGGAGCCGGAGGCCGACAACCGGATCGACGACGCGCTCGCGGACACCGTCCTCGACGTCATCGTCGGCAAGATGGTCAACCAGGGCCCGCCCGCCCACCAGGTGTGGCTGCCGCCGCTGGAGGAGGCGCCCTCGCTGGAGCAGCTGCTCCCGCAGCTCGCCGTCACCCAGGACCGCGGCCTGACCGCGCCCGACTACACGGCGCTCGGCCGGCTGAACGTGCCGGTCGGCCTGGTGGACAAGCCCTTCGAGCAGCGGCGTGACGTGCTGTACCGGGACTTCTCCGGCGGCGCCGGTCACGGTCTGTTCGTCGGCGGCCCGCAGTCCGGCAAGTCGACGCTGCTGCGCTCGCTGATCTCGTCGTTCGCGCTCACCCACACGCCGTCCGAAGTGCAGTTCTACTGCCTGGACTTCGGCGGTGGCGGTCTGATCGCGATGGAGGAGCTGGCCCATGTCGGCGGGGTCGCCAACCGGCTCGACGCGGAGAAGGTGCGGCGTACGGTCAGCGAGGTCGAGGGCATCCTCAACTCGCGCGAGGAGTACTTCCGTACCAACAACATCGACTCCGTGCAGACCTACCGGCAGCGCCGGGCGGCCGGTCATCTGCCCGACCAGCCCTGGGGTGACGTCTTCCTCGTCATCGACGGCTGGGCGACCTTCAAGACGGACTACGAGCTGCTGGAGTCGACCGTCACCGAGATCGCCACGCGCGGCCTCGGCTTCGGTGTGCACGTGATCCTGACCGCGAGCCGCTACACCGAGGTGCGGCCCGCGCTCAAGGACATGTTGCAGAACCGCATCGAGCTCCGGCTCGGTGACCCGACGGAGTCCGAGATCGACCGCAAGGTCGCGCAGAACGTGCCGGCGAGCGTGCCGGGCCGCGGTCTGACCCAGGACAAGCTGCACTTCATGACCGCGCTCCCCCGGGTCGACGGCTCCTCGGCGACCGAGGACCTGTCCGAGGCGACGTCGATCCTGGTCCGCGGGATCAACGACAACTGGCAGGGCAACCACGCCCCGGCGGTACGTCTGCTGCCGACGATGCTGGCCTCCGACCGGCTGCCGAAGGGCTTCGAGCACCCGGACCGCGGTGTGGCCATCGGCATCGACGAGTCCTCGCTGTCGCCGGTCTTCGTCGACTTCGAGACCGACCCGCTGTTCATCGTGTTCGGTGAGAGCGAGTCCGGTAAGTCGGCGCTGCTGCGGCTGCTGGTCAAGCAGATCACCGAGCGGTACACGCCGGACCAGGCGAAGATCGTCATGGGCGACTACCGGCGTGCGCACCTGGAGGGCGTGCCGGAGACGCACCTGTCCCGGTACTGCGCCTCGGCGCCCGCGCTGTCGGAGACGCTGGAGGGGCTCGCCGGTTCGATGAACCGCCGTATGCCCGGACCGGACGTCACGCCGGAGCAGCTGCGCAACCGCAGCTGGTACAGCAGCCCGGACGCGTTCGTCATCGTCGACGACTACGACCTGGTGGCGACCGGCGTGAACCCGCTGGCCCCGCTGCTGGAGTACCTGCCGTTCGCCCGTGACGTCGGCCTGCGCGTCATCATCGCGCGCTCCTCGGGCGGTGCGAGCCGGTCGCTGTACGAGCCGGTGATGCAGCGCATGCGCGAGCTCGGCGCCCAGGGTGTCGTGCTCTCCGGCGACCGCTCGGAGGGACAGCTGCTCGGCAGCATCACGGCGACCCAACTGCCGCCCGGCCGTGGGTACTTCCACACACGGCGCCGTGGCGGGCAGCTCATCCAGACGGGGTGGCTGCCGGCCCGGTTCTGATCGGCGCCGACGGTGCACTAGGGGGCGGTACCCGCACGGGTGCCGCCCCCTTGTGTCAGTGGCGGCGGCTATGGTGACGTTGCGAGAGAAAAGACGAGCCACGAGGGACAGAGACGAGCACGGGGGGCAGTTGTGTCGTCGGACTACATGGACTCCGATCCCAAGGTCCTCAAGACCGAGGGCTTCAACATGTTCACGGTCGGCCAGGACTTCGCCAAGGCCGTGAAGGCCCTGCAGACCGGCCTCGGCCAGCTCGAAGGCGGCCAGGGCGACACCCCGCCGTGGGGTGACGACGACATCGGCGAGAAGTTCGGTGTCGTGTACGAGGGTCTGCGCGACGGCATGTACCAGTCGATGGGCAGCCTG
The DNA here is from genome assembly GCF_022698165.1 of Streptomyces cylindrosporus. Classification (GTDB taxonomy): domain Bacteria; phylum Actinomycetota; class Actinomycetes; order Streptomycetales; family Streptomycetaceae; genus Streptomyces; species Streptomyces cylindrosporus. The sequence continues at coordinate 259,557 of NZ_JALDAY010000016.1, read as the reverse complement.
GCGGAGCGCCTCGCGGGCATGGGCATCGCGTTCACGAAGATGGGCATCGCCCACGAGGAGAACGAGGCGAAGCAGGACGAGATCTGGAAGCAGACGACCGCCGAGTACGACGGTCAGGTCCAGATACCGACGGGTGTGCACCATCTGCGCCGCCAGCAGACCTGAGATCCGTGTCGGGGTGACCCCCTGGAACCTTTCCCTTCCGCAGCGTGAGCACCACGCGCGCAAGTAAGGTGTGGCACACAGTCGGTTCGCACGTCAGAAAGAGGCCCCAGCAGCATGACCGAGGCACGGGACAACGAGGTCGGGACTCAGGCCGAGGACATCAGGGCACGCAAGGAGCGGGAGCGGGACGAGCTGTACGCCCTCGACATCTCGGACGTCGAGTGGCACTGCGCCCCCGGCACCGAGGAGGACGAGGAGCGCGTCGAGATCGCCTACCTCCCCGAGGGTGCGGTGGCCATGCGCTCCTCCCTGGACCCCGACACCGTGCTGCGCTACACCGAGGCGGAGTGGCGGGCCTTCGTACTGGGCGCCCGGGACGGGGAGTTCGACCTGGAGCCGACACCGCGCAACGGCGGGGTGCCGGCCGAGTAGGACGGGTCGGTACCGGAACCTGCCAGTGGCCGGAGCCTGTCAGTAGAGCGAGAAGCCGCCGCTGTGCCGGCCCTGTTCCTTCCTGGGGGGCCGGGAGGGGCGGCCTTCCTCCCGCCTGGGCTCGGGCTGCTCAGCGGAGGGGTCGGTCGTCCCCAGCGGCTCGCCGTGGCGGATGCGGTCGCGCTCCTCGTCGGAGAGCGACTCCCACTGGCCGCGCAGGTTCGCCATGCCGCTGCCCAGGGCACGCGAGACGCCCGGATCGTCCAGGGCGTCGCGCAGGGCGAGGCGGCCGGAGAGCAGCTTCTTCGCCGCGTCCTGGAGGTCCCTGCCGGCGGCGTCGGTCTCGGTCAGCTTGCGCAGGGCGGTGTTCAGGGAACGGATCTGCTCCGGTTCGAGGGCCTCGTCCAGAACCCCGCGGTCGGTCGAAGTGCCTTGCGGGTTCGGTGAGTTCTCGGGCTGACTGGTCATGTCGCTTCGCTTCTCCTCCTGTGCCTCGCCGGCCGGCGCGCGCTCGGCTCCCTCTCGGCACCCGCAGTATCTCCCGTAACGCCGAGGTGCCATGCTGACACCCACCCGCCGCAGAGGAGAAGGCGCCGAAGGGGAGAAGGAGAAGGCCTCACTGCCATGGCTCAGACACAGGGCACAGGAGCGCAGAAAGCAGCAAAGGGCGGCGCCGGTGCCGGCGGCGGCCTCGTCGGGCGGCTCGGGCGCTGGGGCGGCCTGGTCTTCCTGCTCGCCGGGCTCGCGATGAGCGGCTGGGGCGCGTACGAGGGGGCGTACACCGTCGGCTGGGCGGGGACGCACGGCACGCTCACGGTGAAGCGGTGCGTGGACGACTCCTCGCTGAACAGCTCGCGCAACAGCCGCAAGAAGCGGCTCACCGTGCGCTGCGACGGCCGGTTCGTGTCCGCGGACGGCGGGAGCACCGACGCCGACGCGGCCGTGCGCGTCAGGTCCCACTACGCGCCGGGCACGGAGCTGTCGGTGCAGCAGGTCGACGCGCCGACGTCGGCCGGCGCGGGCGACGGCGACTACGTGCGCACCGACAGGCCCCGCGCCTGGCGCTTCTTCGCCGCGTTCTTCGGCGGCTGGGTCCTCACCGGGCTCGGCGTCTTCTGCCTCGCCACGGGGTACGCGCCGTTCGGCCCGAGCCGGGTCTCGTACGACGAGGCGTGGGAGGCGTCGGGCCGGGGTGTGACGCGCCCGGTCCTGATCGGGATGCTCGGGGTGGGGCTGTTGGGCGCCGGGGTGTCGTACGTCGTGAGCTACTTCGTCTGAGCGGCTCCGGGACCTGAAACGGATTTGTGACAGCAATCCCCTGAAGTCGGCTGCCGGTGATTCCGTAAACTCTGCGGGCGGCTGTACTCCTGTGTGATTTCCCTTGACCGACGAGGGAGTTGTACGGCCGTGTCGGCATACGGGGGTGCTTTCTGCTGTGGCGATGATGCTGCCGGACGAACTCGAGTGGGTGCTCGAGATGCTCGGCTACCGCTGGCCTACGGCGAACGAGGACAAGCTCAGGGACTCGGCCGACCTGTGGCGGAAGTTCGGCGACGACGTCACCGGGCTGCACACCACGGCCAACGCCAGTGCCCGGCAGGTGGTCGCGCACAACGCCGGTGAGTCGATCGACGCGTTCACCAAGACGTACGCGAAGTTCGACGGCGGTGCCGGAGGTGGCGGGGGTGGCGACGGCTACCTCGCGAACGCCGCGACCGCCGCCTACACCATCGCGAACGTGATGGAGGCGTGCGCCTACGTCGTCGAGTTCGCCAAGTGGGCGGTGATCGCCCAGCTGATCGCGCTGGCCATCGAGATCGTCGCGGCCCAGGCCGCCGCGCCGTTCACCTTCGGGCTGTCCGAGGCCGGCGCGCTGGGGGCGACCCAGGTCACCCGGCTGATCGTGCGCCGGCTCCTCGACGAGCTGAAAGAGGCGTTGATCGAGGCGATCGTGGAGGCGATGAAGGAGCCCGCGATCTCCGCGATCGAGGCGATCATCACCGACCTGATCCGCCAGACGGTGAACGTCGGCTTCGGCGCCCAGTCGGGCTACGACCTCGCCACGACCGTGAAGGCCGGCAAGGACGGCGCGTGGGAGGCCATCAAGCAGACGCCGCAGACGCTGTTGGAGGGCGTGCGGGACAGTCTGGGCGAGAAGGCGGGGCATCGGGCCCACCATGCGGTCGACAGTCGTATCGACGGGTACGACGGGGGCTCGTCAGGGTCGGAAGGGTCGTCGGGGTCGTCAGAGCCGTCGGGGTCGTCAGGGAGTGACGGCGACGGGGGTTCCAACTCGTCGGACGGTGGGGGGAGTTCGAACTCCTCCGACTCGTCTAGTGGTGACGGCGGGGGCTCCGACTCGTCGGGGTCGACGCGTTCGGCGGGCGGGACGAACATCGGTGGCGGGATCTCCGCCGACACCGGGGGGCACAACGTCGGTGGCGTGGATCTGGGTTCGGGACCGGGTTCCGACTCCGGGTCGGGGGCGGGGTCCGGGTCCGATTCCGGTTCCGGTTCCGGGAACGGTGGGTCCACGCCGGACTCCTACGCGAGGCCGGCACCCGCGACCTCGGGTCCGACCCTGTCCGACTTCGACGACCCCTCGCCGAGCGGCGGTTCGAACGGTGGCGGGGACTCGGGCGGTGGCGGCGCCGCGCCGAGCACGTCCGGTCCGTCCCACTCCGGCGGCGGCTCGTCCGTGTCGGGGCTGGCGTCGCCGACGCCGCACACGGTGTCGGCCTCGGCCTCGGCGTCGTCCGGAGGCGGCTCGTCGTCGGCGGGCGGTCACGGCGGCGGCATCAGCACTTCGGTCGACAGCCTGGCCGCGAGTGTGCCGACCCACACCAACGCGGCACCCACGCCGACGGCGAGCGATCCGTCGGCGGCGGGGGCGGGGGGTGGTCGTGCGGACGGCGGTAACGCGATACCGACGTCGCCGGTGGCGCCTTCCGTCGGGGGCGGTGGCGGCGGCATGGGCGGTTCGCACCAGGGCGGGGGTACGTCGGGGAGCGCGGCGTCGGGTTCCACGCCGACGAGCCCGACGGCCAACTCGGGTGCGGGCAGGGGCACTTCGGCAGGCGCGTCGGTCACGTCGTCGGCCGGCACGGGGAGCGGGCCGGCTTCGACGCCGAGTCCCAACTCGGGGGCGGGGAGGACGCCTTCGGCTTCAGCGGGTACGGCGGTCACGTCGTCGGCCGGCACGGGGAGCGGGCCCGCGTCCACGCCGAGCGCCAACTCGGGGGCGGGGAGGACGCCTTCGGCCAGTACGACGGTTACGTCCTCTGCCGGCACCGGGTCCGCGTCCACGGCGAGCGCGTCGGCGACGGCGACCACGCCTCGGGGTGGTACGTCCACGCCGTCGGCGGACGGGCGCACGCAGGGCCCGGCGGACGGGCGCACGCCGACGCAGCGCACGCCCGGCACGCCGGTCGGGGATGCCACCAACACCCGTAACACTCCTGGGAACACGAGCACCAACACGGCGCCGGGTGACGGGACTTCCTCGCGGAACACGCCCGGTACACGGCCGGGGGACGGCACGGTCCCGCGCGATGCGAACGGGACGAGGCCGGGAGACGGGACCAGGCCAGGAGACGGGACGACGTCCCGGACCACGCCCGGCACCACCCCGGGGGACCGCACCACACCCCGCGGCACCACGGATTCGAACGACGGCACCCGTACCCGTACGCCGGGCCAGAACTCGACCACCACGACCACTCCGAGCCAGAACTCGGGTCAGTCGACCGCACCCAGGACCTCGTCCGCCACGACGGCGTCCACTTCGACCAGCACCGGCACCAGCACCGGCTCCGGGTCCGGGTCCGGGTCCGACCGCGCGTCGACCTCGACGCCGAACAACGGCACCTCGAACCCGGCGTCCCCGAGCAGTCGTACCCCCAACTCCACCCCCCAGCCCGGCCCCGCCGCGCAAACCACCACACCCGGCACCCAGAACCAGCCCGGCACCGGCGCCACCCCGGCCCGCCCCCCGCAGCCCTCCGGCGGCACGCCCAACACCCCGCCGCCACCGGCCGGGCAGGGCGCGTCCCCGTCGCAGCAGACCCCGTCCAACTCCCAGCAGCAACAGCACCAGCAGCAGGTCACGCCCGTCCCGGTGCCCACCGTCGTCCGCACGCCGAGCGCCCCCGCGGCCCCGGCGCACGCGGGTCCCGCCACCCCGAACGCCCCCGCCTCGCCCATGGGCACCCCCGGCGACCCCAACCACCAGCAGAACCCCAACCAGGACAGCCTGGAGAACATCCGCGCCGACCTGGACCACTACCCCGGCGGTCTGACCCAGCCCGACCCGGCGGACCAGCAGGCGCTGGCCGACGCCGTGCCGCGCAACGAGGACGGCACCCCGCAGCGCTACCCCGACCCCTTCGGCAACTGGTCCCAGCTCCAGAACGACGGCGGCAACACCGTCCCGGGGCGCAGCAACAACTGTGCCGACTGCTCCCGTTCGTTCCTGGAGACCTGGTACGGCAATCCGCAGGTCTCCGCGCCGCGCACGCTCGACCTCGACGCGAACGGCAAGCCAGACTACTGGTCCCCCGAGGACAACGCGAACGACAACCAGATCCGCTGGGCGGGTGCGCCGCACACGTATGCCGGCCGGGGTGACGACCCCGACACCCCCGCCCGTATCGCGTGGGACCTCCAGCAGGCCGGGCACGGCTCCGCGGCCATCGTCCAGGTCGGCTGGCCGAACAACGGGGGCGGCCACGCCTTCAACGCCGTCAACCACCACGGCAACATCATCTGGATCGACACGCAGACCGGGGACGTCAGCCACACCCCGCTCCACATCACCAACGCGGACCACGTCTGGCACATCCCGCTGGACCCCAACGGCAACCCGCTGCATCCCGCGGTGCCCGCGGCCCAGGACAACGGCCAAGGCCAGCCGGAGAGTTCCGAGAACAACGGCGGGGACGCGGACAGCACCCAGGCCCCGCAGGACGACGCCTCGGGCGACGCGCCGAAGCAGGGCGACGACGACCCGGCCCAGCCGTCGACGCCCGACCCGGACACGACGAACGCCGAGACCGGGGACGGGCACGGGGACGACCGGCCCGAAAGCGAGAACGACCGGCCCGCGAGCGAGTCCGACGACAGCCCCTCGGAGCAGAAGCACCCGGACCCGCGGACGGAGACGCAGCACTCTCAGGCCGATGGCAGGCCCGCCCCGGACACCGCCGATCCGCACACCGCCGATTCGCACACCAACGACCCGCGCGCCACGGATCCACATACAACAACCGATCCGCGTACGACCGATCCCCGCACCCCGGACCCCCGCGCGTCGGACCCGGACCACGACACCCCCACGCAGAAGCACCCGGACACCACCGAGCACCCCGACGGCCGGCGTCTGGACGATCCGCGTCCGGACTCCGAACCGGCCCCGGACCAGAACCACACCGATCACGCCGAGGATCCGCGGTCGCAGGCGCCGGACCACGACCGGCCCGACGTCCCGGACCACGATCGGCCCGCGCCCCCGGACCAGGCACGCCCCGACGGCTCGACCCCCTCCGCGGCCGACGACCACCGTGACCGTCCGGGTCGTATGACCAAGGACTCCGAGGTCCCCGCGCGTGAGAGCCTGCCGGAGAGCAGGAACGCCGACGCGGCCCACTACGTCAAGGACTCCGTCGACGGGAAGAAGCCGCTGTACGGCGACATCGCCGCCGAACAGCCGGCGCAGCCGACGCAGTCCACGCAGCCGCCCGGGCCCGCGCACCCGGAACACCCCTCCACTCCCGCGGAGCCCGCGGGCGACGGTTCCGGCGACCCGGACCAGCGCAGGCAGCGTGATCTGGACATGCTCGCGCGGGCCAATTCGAACGACCCGAAGGACAAGGCCTGGTTCGAGAAGTACTACCACCCGAGGAGCGGCTACCGGCGCAGCGTGACCGCCCCCGCCGAGGACGGCCGTCCCGTCCCCCAGCTGCATCCCACGAACGATCCGAACGCTCCCTGGATGCTGGCCAAGGACGCCCCGGAGGCCGATCCGGAGTCCTACATCGACGAGGGCGCTGCTTCGGGCCAGCGGCACACGGAGATCTCCGACGAGAACCTGAAGCGGCTGGACCAGGCCGCCAAGGAACGTCAGGACGCGATCGACGCCGACAACCAGCCGCACAAGGACCGCAGGGCGGCCAAGGACGCCTATGAGGCGAACAAGACGCCGGAGAACCTCAAGAAATTCGAGGAAGCCGACGCGAAGCACAGTCCGCTGCACGGGAAGATGACGCGGGCCAGTGAGGACTACGGCGAGGCCGTCGCCGAGCACCACGTGATGCCCCGGCACTTCCCGGACTACGACCGCGTCGACGACCGGTCCATGGGAAACAACCGGTTCGACCAGATCTGGAGGGACCCCAGCACCGACCCGCCCCACTACGTCGTCGTGGAGGCCAAGGGCTCGTTGGAGGCCGAGCTCGGCGACCGGCGGGGGCTCGCACCGGAGGCCGGCTCCGACCAGCCCGTTTCACCGGGCGATCCAGGTCAGGACCAGGGCGACGGCGCGCAGAACGGCGACGGCCTGGACAGCCAGGACGCTCCGAGTCCCGGTGTGCCGAGGGTCCGGCAGGGCACTCGCGCGTACTTTGAGACGATCCTGCATGAGATGGAGGCGCGCGCACGCCGGAACGAGCGGACCGCGACGACCGACGCCGAACTGGAAGCCGCGCAGGCGGAGCGGAAACTGGCAGGCGACCTCAGGAAGGCGCTCGAAGCGAACCCGTCGCGGGTCAAGTACATACTCGTCAAGGGCAACTCCTCGGGGGGCGAGCACCAGGGCTACGAGATGAAGCAGTTCGACATCAGAACGGAAGCAGAGAAGGAACGCGATGCAGATTCCGCGACATGAGTTCCCGACGCGCAATTCCGCGAGGATCCTCGCAACCCACACCAAGGACTTCTGGGAAGACATCGACGGGCTGCAGAATGAACCCTCGTGGTTCTCGAACGTTCTGGCCACCGCCATCGAGCTCTTCGGCGAGCACTGCGTCCTGGACCCGGAGGCCGACAAGCTCGAGACCTGGGAAGCCTGCGTCACCGCCATGCAGGTCGGCGCCGCCCTCTTCGTGTCGGCGCGGGCCCCGGCCGGCACCACCTTCGAGTACCGCATCGGTCACGAGATGCGGACGATCCGCGCCGGCGCCCTGCCCCGCGCCCACGCCGGCAACTGGATCAAGGCCTTCTGGCTCGCCTGTGTCTGCCGCGAGAAGAAGCGGATGACCGAGCTGTGCCAGTTCCCCGTGTCGCTTCTTCGGCAGGCCGACGGGGTTCTCGACGAGTACATCTACGACTGGGTGGAGGCGCTCCAGGCGTACTGGCTCAAGCGTCCGGAGTTCGGCGACAAGCTGGTGGCCGCGGTGGAGGGGACGGATCCCGCCGCGCTGCGGCACGCGCCGCGCGACGGCGTACTGAAGATCATGTATCCGCCGATGAACCTCCTGACCCAGCTGGCGCGCGGTGACCAGGAGAGGTTCAACGCCGAGCTGGCCAAAGCCGTGGAGTGGCACAAGGAGTACTGGACCAGTGACGAGGACCGTGCGCTGACCGCCGAGGGTCTCGTGGCTCTGGGCCCGCTGGCCGTGTCCTGCCTCGCCGTCCAGGCCGGCTTCACCATCACCGTCGAGTCCGAGTACCTGCCGAAGCATCTCCTCGAAGGGGCCTGGGTCAACGAGTTCCCCACCTGACCGCAGCCGCCCCCGCCCCAGGTGACAGACGAAGGAAGCCCATGACCTCGGACACCCCGCCCCCGGCACCGCAGACCCCGCCCACCACCCCGGACCAGGCCCTCGACATCGTCCGCGCGCGGTACGCCGAGCCCAAGCTGCCCGACGGCACCCCCGCCGAGCTCCACGTCCACGAGTTCGACATCGGCTACCTCGTGTACCCGGTCTTCCCGCCGCCCGCGGAGACCACCGGCCCGCCCCGGCCCGCCCCGCCCGGCGGAGCCAAGATCGTGGTGTCGAAGGCGACCGGTGAGTCCGTGACCGTCCCCAACTTCCCGACCGAGCAGGCGATCGCGCTCTACCGCAGGAACGTCGAGCGCCACGCCTAGCCTCCGTCCCCCGCTCCGGCCCACCCGAGGACTGACACCCGCATGACCGCCCCGACCACCGGCTACGCGCTCCACCCCTACATAGGCGGCCGCACGGCTGTGCTGCGCGCACTCGCCGACTGGCGGGCGGGGGCGCCGGGCGCACCCCGTGTCGTCGTCCTCACCGGCAGCCCGGGCAGCGGGCGCTCGCATCTGCTCACCGGGTTCCTGATGCTGTGCGACCCGGAGTTCCGCGGGCGGCTGCCGCTGGCGGACCTCGACCCGTCGACCGTACCGCCCGAGCTTCCCGCCCCGGCGGTGCCGAGTGCGGCGGGGCTGACCGCGGCGCAGCTCGGGTGGCTGATCGCCGAGCACTACGGCGTGCGGGCCGACCGCGTCGAGGAGGTGTACGCCGCCCTCGGCGCCCTCGGCCGGACCGAGACGGTCGTCGTCCCCGACGTCGACCGGGCAGGACCGGTGCGTACGGCGGGCGAGCCGGCCCGAGTCGTACGTGAGGTGCTCAAGCCGCTCGCCGCGACCGCAGGCGTCCGGCTGCTCGCGGACGTACCGCGAGACTTCGCCGCCGAGCTGGCCGGCGCGCTCCCGCCCGGCGCGGTCCAGGTCATCGACCTCGACGAGCCGCGGTGGGCCGACGGGCCGGGGTTGGTGCGGCAGGCCGCCGCACTTCTCGGTCCGGGGGCCGACGCACTGCTCGATCCGCGGGCCGCCGGTGCGCCGGAGCGGCCCTTCACCTCGGATCCCTCGGCCCGGCGAGCCCTCGCCGAGGCGATCGCACGCCGGGCCGGCACCAGCCCGCTCGTCGTGCAGCTCGCCGTCCAGAGCATCCTCACGGGCCCGGCCACCGACACCCCGTACGACGAGAAGCTCCTGCCCTCCACCGTCGGCGAGGCAGTCGACCTGCACGCGCACCGTCTCGGAGCGGACCCGCAGACCCTGCGTCAGCTGCTGGCGCCGCTGGCGCTCGCGGAGGGCGACGGTCTGCCCATCGATCTGTGGATCCGGCTGGTCAACTCCCTTGCGGGCAAGGACATGAGCGCGGCCCTCGCGAACAGCGGCGCGCTCGCGGGACCGTTCGTCGAGTCGCTGCGTCCGGACGGGGACGGCGGCCCGCGCACACTGCTGCGGCTGCTGCACCCGGCCGTCGCCGACGACATCCGCGCCGGCCTGCCGAACGTCCGCGCCGCCCAGACCCGGATCGCGATGACGCTGCTGGAGGCGGTGCCGGAGCAGGACTGGAGCAAGGCCGACCCGTACGTCCGCGACCACATCGCGGGCCACACCCTGGAGGCGGGTCTGCTGCCCCAACTCCTCACCGACCCGGGCCTGTTCGTCCACGCCGACCCGGTGCGGCTGCGCGCCGCCATCGAGGCGGTCCCGCCCGCGGAACTCGGCGCGCCCGCCCGCACGTACCTGCGTACGGCGCCCCTCCTCACCCGCACCCAGGCACCGGCCGCCCTCCGGGCCGCCCTGCTGGAGACGGCGTTCGTCGAGGACGGCCTGCCCGACTACGCCGAGGCCATCCATGGCCGCCTCGGCCTCGACCTGCCCTGGCAGACCCTGTGGAGCCTGCCGGTCCCCGGTGTCAGCGCGGTCACGACGGCCGTCCTGCCGCGTCCGGAGGGACCGGGCGTCCCCGTCGCCGTACTCACGCAGGCCGCCGGCGAGGAGAACGGACCTGCCCCGTCCGCGGTGCTCGTCCGCGGCCTCGTACAGGCGGATGCCTTCGACGGCACCGATCCCGCTGCGCTCCTGCACCCGTCCGAGGAACAGCAGGCCGCCGCCCGGATGCGGCTGAGCCGCGGCGCGGACTACGTGCGCGTGTGGGACGAGGCCGGCGAGAAGGTCATGGCGACGCTGCTCTCCGACGCCCCTTTCACCGCGGCGGCCCTCTCCCCCGACGGAATCCTGGTCGTCGCCACGGAGTTCGGCGCGAAGGCGCTGCGTATCCGCTGATCGTTCACTCGCCCCTCACCCTTCACGCACCCTGCTCCAGCCCCGACGACCGCCTCCTGATCTCACTGGTAACTTGCTGCTCTTGCCTGTTCACTCCGTGGCAGTCCGAGTCCGTTCACCTCGTGGGAAACCGATGAGTCAGCCGCCGTTCCAACCGCCGTCGCAGCCTCCACTGCCGCCGCAGCCACCCCAGCCGCCCCAGGGCGCGTACAACCCGTACGCCCAGCCCGTCCCGCCGCCGCAGCAGGCGCCGGGATTCGGGCCGCCGCCCGTGCCCGGACAGCCTCCGATGGCTCCCGTGCCCGGACAGCCTCCGATGGCCCCCGTGCCCGGTCAGCCGCCGATGTACCCGGGACAGCCGCAGCCGATGCCGCCGTACCAGGCGATGCCGTACGGGCAGCAGCCGAGCGGCGTCGGCGGGAACCCGGTCGGTGCCGTGCTCCTCGGCTTCCTGGTCTCGTTCGTCGTCTCGCTGCTCTACACCGGGCTCATCCTGGGCACGTACAAGGACCAGTCGGTCACCACGGCCAACACCCTTTATCTGCTCCACGCGTTGGTCAACGGCGCGCTCGTCGGCTGTCTCGTCGGCAGGATGGCTCCGCACAGCAACGGCGCCCGGATCGGCGGGGCCGTCGTCGCCGCGCTCGGGGCCCTGTTCGGTTACACCAACGCCGTGCCGCTCGTCGGCGCCGTCGAGCAATCGCCCACGTTCGTCGGGGACTTGCTGCGGGCCGAGCCCTTCTACCCGGTCAAGGCGTGGTGGCACAGCGGTGCCGACGGCGGGATCGACTGGTTCTCCCCGCTCGGTCTCGTCCTCGCGGCGGTCGCCGCCGCCGGTCTCGCTCACGTCATCGGCAACAGGCGCCGGCCGGCCTGACGCCCCGCACCGGACCAGGGATCCTCCGTATGTCATCCTCCAGCGAACTCACCCCCTCCCCCACCGCCGTCGTCGTGCCCACCGGCCGCCGAGCCTCCACGCGGATGCTCCCCCTCGGCATCGTGCTCACGGCGATCGCCGCACTGGTCCTCGTCGGCGGCATCGCGGTGACCGCCGGGCTCGGAAGCGGCGACCCGAGCCTCAAAGGAATCGGCGGAATCGTCATGGGGCTGTTCATCGGCTTCATCGGCGTGACCAGCCTGATCGCCACCTGGTCAGCCCGGCACTCCAGCGTGAGCGTCGACCACACCGGCCTGTGGGTCAGCGACGGCAAGACGCAGAACGTCATCCCCTGGCAGGGCCTCGCCGGAGTCGGTCTGCACTGGAGCGAGGTGGGCAGGGGCCGCGGCCGGGTAAAGGTGTACTCCGTCGAGCTGTGCCCCAACTACCCCATCCAGCGCGACGATCCGGTCCTGTGGCCCCTGGTCCGCGACGAGGAGCCCCTGCACCCCGGGCTCCCGCGACTGCGCTACCGCCTTCCCGTCCCGGCGAGTTCACACGAGCACGTCGTCGCGGCGATCCGGAAGCAGGCGCCTCACCTGTGGTTCGGCGAGTCGCAACGGGAGCCCGGCTACATGGGCGCACCTGACCGGAAGGGCCACCGGGAACGAACGGGCGGCTCCTCCAACTGACCGTCGCACCAAGCCGATCGGAGGGTTACGACGCCTCGATCGACGCCAGTACGAAGGCGAGCGGCAGCGTGGCGACCGCCAGCGCCAGGCCCGTCGCCGCCAGCCCGGCGCGGATCTCGCGCATGCCGCGGATGCCCAGGTAGGCGGCGATCGGCGGCAGGACGCAGCACAGGAGGAGGCTGAAGTGCCAGCCCTCCTCCATGATGAAGAAGACCATCGCCGCCAGGCAGACCGGCACCGACGCGACGGTGGCGACGCGGCTGCGGGAGAGGAACAGGTCGAGGGTTCCCGACCCGCCGGGGAAACTCATGATCGAAGCTCCTTGTGCCGGCCGTCTCACACCGCGGCGTGGTCGTAGCCGCTGCCCACCTGGGGAAATCCGTCCGCCGCGGAGAAACCGTTGATCGCCGTGGACATCACCACGCCGAGCGCGCTCAGTGCGGAGGCGAACGTGTCGAACGCCTTCGACGCCTCGGCCCACATCTCCATCAGCCGGATCGCCTCCGCCGCGGCCAGCGCGAACATGGCCGCGGAGGCGACCTGACCGCCGACGGGGATCGCGTTGACGGCCTCGGCCGCGAGCAGGTTGACCAGCCAGATCACCAGCAGATCGCAGAACATCACCAGGAAGGACTTGAGGAACTCGGCGAACTGGAAGGCCAGTTGGGCCGCCTGCGCGTAACAGCTCTGCAGGGACTTGAAGGTCTCCTTGATCTCGCCGAGCTTCTTCTCGAACTCGTCGAAGTAGACGGTCGCGGCATCGGCCGCGTTGCCGTCCCAGCTGAGACCGACGTTCTGGTTGCCCTTGCGGATGTTGGCGGCCACCGCGTCACAGAAGGACGCCAGGTTGCCCCATACGTCCGAGCAGTCGTTGTACGAATTCCAGTCGCCGAAGACCCAGTTGGTCACGACGGCGAACGGGTCGAAGTCGAAGAGCAGCTTGGACGCCTCCACCGCCATCGCGGAGGGGCTGCCCAGGTCGAGGGCGCTGCCGAGCGTCTTCTGCACCGGGCTCATCTTGTACTCGTCGGCGTGCCCGGAGGCGTACTTCACGAGCGGGTTGCTGCTGTCGCCGCCCGGCGCCTTCAGCGTGTCCACGGCGTCACTGGCGTCGGAGAAGTCCTGAGGATCGCCCCCGGAAGGGCCGGCCGGCACCTTGGAGCCGGGATACGTGGCGTCGAGCTTGGCGGCCTCGCCGCGGTCGGTCTCGCGGTAGTACTTGGCCGTGCCGGTCAGCTCCTTCGCGGACGACTCCAGTACGCCCTTGACCTTCTCGAGCGCCTTCTTGGCCTCGCTCACGTAGTGGTCGTGGTCGCCCGCGACGAGGTCCCAGGCGTCGCCGCCCGCCGTCTTCTCGATCCGCGCGTTGGTGCCGGTGTACGTCACGGCCTGCGCACTGCCGTCCGCGGCCCGCCCGACCAGCTTCGAGAAGCCGTCGATCGCGCCGGGCTCCACCCGAAAGTCCACATCTCCCCCATCAGCCGCTCAGTGCAAGGAACCGGTCCGGTCGGTCAGTACAGGGACCAGCCGCTGCCGTCGTGGCGCGACTTCGTGCCCGGCCGGTTCTCGGACTCCGTGCGCCGTTCCTCGTCGAGCCGCCGCCGCTCGTCCTCGATCTGCCGCTCGCCCTCCGCAGCGAGCGCCTCCCGCTCGCCGTCGGACAGGGCGGCCCACCTCTCGGCGAGCGGCGCCGCCCGTTCGACGGCCTGCTCGGCGTACGCCGACACATCGGCCGCCTCGCGCAGACCCATACGCCCGGAGAGGACCTCCTGGGCCATCTCCTTGAGCGCGTCACCGCCCAGCCCCGAGGCCAGATGCTCCAGGGACCGCCGCAGGATCTTCGCCTGCACGGGGTCCTGCTGGGTCATCTCCAGGAACTCGGAGTCGTCCACGCGCTTGCCGGAGCTGTCGGGTGCGCTGTCCAAGGGGTACCTCGTCGGAGGGTCGAAGGGTCGGCGGGTCTCGACCGGCGTGAACCTACCAACGCATCCGCAAATGCTTCAACACGTGTCCTGTGCAGATACGGCGGTCACCCCGATCAGCCGAAGTCGTTCGTGCCGGGTGTGGGGCGGGTACTGACGGTTTCCTCGTAGGTCGGCATGTTCGTGCCGTACGAGGCGCGCGGGTCGAGCGGGGCCGGGCGCAGCACCGCGGGCATTTCGCCGGGCGTGGCCTGTGTCGACGTATCGCTGCCCGTTTTCTCGAAGTCCTGGGAGACACGTTCGTCGTTCCACTCGTGGCCGTCCGCGGAGGATCTGAGATTGTCGCCGCCGGCCTGGACGCGGTCGTGCAGGCCGTCGAGCGCGGGCTTCCAACTGCTGGAGATCTCGGCGAGAGCGGACCCCATCGACCAGCCGGCGAGCGAGCCACCGGCCGCCCCGGCCTCCTTCACGGCCTTGTCGGCGGGACCCTTCATCGCGCGGGCGATCCCGTTACAGGCTCCGGCGGACGCACGCAGTTCGGCCGGGTCGACATCGGTCCCCTGGGACACGTCGGGTTCCTCTCGATTGCTCGTGTTTCGATTACTCGTGTGCGGGGGGCGGTCAGAACTTCTGCTGCTTGTCGCCGGGCGGAAGCAGGCAGGGAGTGCGTACGGCGAAGGAGAAACGCTGCGGCTTCGACTTGCCGGAACCGACCGTCTCCGCCTCGACGCTGTAGTCGTTCTTCTTGTCGCGGGCACGGAAGACCGCGGACGCGTAGGCGCTCTTGAACTCGCGGTACGACGTCACCTCGTAGCCCTCGCCGGGCAGTTCGCTGCGGAGCTTGCGCACCATGCGGGTGTGCTCCGTGGCGGGGGCCGGGGAGTAGACGTAGTAGAAGAGGCTGTACCGGCCGTCCTCGGCGACCTCGTCGTTCTCCCCGACGCACTCCTCCCAGTTCACCCTGACCGTGTCGGGGAGCAGTTCAGCACCGGTGAGTTCGGCCATGTGGGCGGTGGAGTCCTTGGCCCACTTCAAGGCGTCGTCCTTCGCCATACGGGGCAGCGGGGCGTTGCGGCCGTCGTCCTGGGACGTGCAGCCGACCGCCAGGAGCAGAGCGGCGCCGACCGCAATCGCCGTACGGCCGAATGCCGTTGAGCCGCGAGCCAGTGAGTTCATCGGCGTCGACCTCGGTGTTCCTCTCAAGGATTCAGAACTGCTGATTCAGAACTGCTGTTGATTCAGAACTGCTGTTGGTCGACGCCGGGCGGGAGCATGCACGGCGTCCGTACGGCGAAGGAGAAACGCTGGGGCTTGGTTCTGCCGGAACCGACCGTCTCCGCCTCCACCCTGTACTCGTTCGTCGTGTTGCGGGCGCGGAACACCGCCGAGGCGTAGGCGCTCTGGAATTCCCGATAACCCGTCACTTCATAGCCGTGTTCGGGGAGTTCGGCGCGCAGCTCGCGGACGATGCGGGTGTGCTCGGTGGCGGGGGCGGGCGAGTACACGTAGTAGAAGAGGCTGTAGCGGCCGTCGTCGGCCACCTCGCCGTTCGCCCCGACGCACGCTTCGAAGTGCGCCCGGGCCGTGTCGGGGAGCAGTTCGGCACCGGCGAGCCCGGCCACGTACGCGATGTAGTCCTCGGCCCATTTCGTCGCGGCGTCCTTTGCCATGCCGGGCAGCGGGGCGTTGGGATCGTCGTTTCGGGACATACGGCCTCCAGGGGAAAGCACACGGCTGAGCAGGTGGCGGAACGGGGTCACAGACCGGGGACGACTTCGCCCTCCGGCGGCAGGGTCCTCTTCGGCACCTCCGTGGGCTGTCTGCCCGCGATGACCGCTCCCTGGTTGGCGAGGGAATCGCTGCCCTTGTCCCAGTAGCCGCTGTGCCCATGGGTGTCGACCTCGAAGTTGTTGCCCCCGAACTCCTGCCACATCGGGTCGGGTCCGAGGGTGAGGCCGGAGGCGTGCTTGATGACGGCGTCGTCGTCGGCCCCGCCGATCCACACGTGCTCCGGATCCATCTGGAGATCGCTCGCGTTGTCCACCGTCATTCCGGGGCTGCCGACCACCACGACGTCGTCCGCGCCCAGCCCGGAACCGCCCGACGCGGCGGCGCCGACGACCGTGGAGCCGTAACTGTGCCCGAGGACGGTGGTGTGGCTCGGTGAGCCGTCGTGCGCGGCGTGCGTGCCCGCCACGAACTGACGCAGGTCGGGGGCCGCGTCCTCGGCGCGGCCGGTACCGCCGACGCTGTCGAAGTCGGTCGAGGACGCCTCCGGGGCGTCGTAGCCGAGCCAGGTGATCATGGCGACGCTCTCGCCGTCGGCCTGCTTGTCGGCGGCGTTGTGCAGTCTGTCGATGCGTTCGAGCTGGCCGGGCACGCTCTCCATGTCCGTGTTGGTGCCCGGTACGAGGATCCCGGTGTGCGCGGCCGTGTCCGGGTTTCCCTGGGCGATGATGGCCCGGCCGTCGTCCTTGGAGTCGTAGCCGAGGAGGTACAGCTCCTTGCCCTTGGGCGCGCCGTCCGCCTTTTCGAGCTGCTCGTTGAGCACCAGGAGGTTGCTCTGACGGTTGTTGACGGTCTCGTCGGTCTCGCCCGGGAACCCCTCGTCCCAGTTGCCCTCCTGGATCAGGTTGAGCTCCTGGGCGAGGGCCGTGCGATTGGCGTCGTCGCGTACGTCCGTCGGCAGGCCGTCGGTGGCGCCGATCTCCTTCGGGTAGAGCGTGGTGTAGGTCTGCCTTTCCTCGGGACTGAGCGCCTTCCACCACTCGGCGGCGGCCTTCGGGTCGTCCTCGGGGATCTGCGGGCCCTGAACGCCGATGGCCTTCATCGCGTCCTTGACGTCCTGCGCCGACTCGGCCGCCGCGTCATGGCTCAACGGGTCCGTGAGGATGTCGCCGTCCAGACCGGCCAGGGCCTTCGCGCCGTCGTCGCTCGCCTTGTGCGCGTCGGCCAGAGCCTTGTCGATGGCCGCGCGGTGCTCGCCGAGCAGGCCACTGCGGTCGGCGATGATCTGCCTGGCGTCGGGGTCCTGCCGGGGCAGGTCGTCGGTCGTCGGGTCAGTGACCCAGCCGTCCCCGTCGACCTCGAAGTGGTCCTCCTCGGCCCGCCGCACCGCGTTGCGCAGGTCCGTCTGGGCCGCCTCCATCCAGAACTTCGTGGTGTCCAGGACCTCGGCGACGGCCATGGCCTCGGTCTCGACCACGCCGATCCGCGACTCGACGTCCTCCAGGTAGAAGAGGGCCGCGTCGGCGTCGTCGCCCTTCCAGGAGGCGTGCAGCGGGCCGGTGACCTGCCGTCGGTGGCGGTCGGTGAGGGAGTCCATCGTCGTCGACAGCTCGCGCCAGGCCTTGGCCGCGGCTTCGAGATCGGAGAAGTCCTGCTTCATCAGCCGGGAGAAGTCAGAGGCCATGCCGGCTCCCGTACGCCCGGCCCGACGGCCCTTCAGGGCATGGCAAGTCCACCCAAGTGGCCATAAGGCAACCCCCGTTGCTGCTGCTCACTCATGAGTTCGAGGCGCTCACCCTAACCGACATGTTCCTGCCATGACCAAGTCCACGTCAGGGCGGGCGCCGTCACCCACGGCTCAGCGCCGGGCGTGCCGATCGCCCCGGCCGGACCCGTGCACCGGCGCGTCCCTCTCGGCGCGCGCACGGTCCAGCTCCGCCTGCTCGCGCCGCTCCCAGTCCCCGAACTGGGCCTTGGACCGCTGCTGTTCGGCGTACGACTGCTCCTCGGCCGCCCGTCGCATCTCGTGCAGCCGCTGGAACACGGCCTCGGTGTACCGCGGGTCCTGAACGGCGTCCTTGATGTCGACGCGCCCGCTCAGCACCGAACGCGCCATGTCGCGCAGGTCGGGGTCGAGGGAGTCCGCGCCGGCGATGGTCCGCAGGGAGCGGCGCAGCCGCAGGGCCTGTTCGGGGTCCTGGGCGATGCCCAGGAGTTCCTCGTCCTGGATCTCGCGGTCCGCGGTCATGGGTGGGGAGGGTCCTTTCGGGGGCTTGTTGTTGGCGGTGGGGGCGGGGTGGGGGTGGTGGCTTGCGGCTGGGTGGTGGCGGGGGTTCAGTGCGGTGCGGCTCAGTGTCGGTGGGGGTGAAGTGCTGCGGCTCGGCACCGACGGACGGTGCGGGGCAGCAGCTTCCGAGGCCGCCGCCGTATCAGCCGAATTCGCTACGGGCCCAGTCCTGCGCGCTCCCCGAGGAGTGCGAGGATCCCGAACTTGCCGTGGCCGCCGCCCTGTTGGACGACTGGCTGCCGGCGCCCGAGGAGCCCGAGGCACCGGAGCTCGATGCGGCAGCCGCGTCCGCACGCCCACCGGACGCACCCCCGTCGGCCACCTCGGCGCCGCTGCCACCGTGCCCCGACAACGCGTCGACCCCGTGCTGGACGCGGCCCCCGACCGCCCCGGTCACCTTCTCCGTCGCCGCGTCCACGGCACCGTCCACGTGACCGCCGACGTCCGTGTAGCCGGCGATGGTCGATCCCTCGCCGCCGGTTACCTCGTTCTTGAGGCCGGCCACGTACTCGCCGGCCGCGGTCCTGGCGACGTCCGCCGTCTCACCGAGGTCGATGCCGGAGCGGGCGTCGAAGTAGGTCTCGACGCTCTGTTGCCCGATGTTCTGCGCCATGCCGACGGCGGCTTCCTTGGCCTTGTCCTTGGCCGCGTCGACGACCTTCTCCTGGACGAACTGCTTGGCCTCTTCCTTGATCTTGTCCTTGGCGAACTGCTTGACCTTCTCCTTGGTGATCTTCTCCAGCTGCTCCTTGGCGATCTTCTTCAGGGCGTCCATGGTGGCGTGCTCCATGGCCTTGGTGATCGCCTCCATGACCTCCTTCCGAAGCTTCGCCAGGAGCTCGCGGACGATCACCCGGGTCGCCTGGGTCGCGCCGAGCGCGCCGACCTCGGAGAGACCGAAGGTGAAGGGGGCGGAGGCCTGGGCGGCGATGATCTCGATGGCCAGGGCGATGAGTTGGGCGATGACGGCGAGCTTCGCCGTGAGGACCGCGATCGCGGCGCCGTCGAAGGCGAGGGCGATCACCTCGCAGGCGGTCTTCGCGTCGGGGAGGTAACTGTCCTCGCCGTTCGTGCCGGTGTACGCGCCCCAGGCCTTGCCGAAGCCGTCGACGGCCTGGCCGGCGTTGTGAGCCACGACGGCACCGGCGAAGCGTGCGCCGTTCGTCTCGATCTCTTCGAGTGTCCTGCCGAAACTCCGCCAGGTCTCGGCGACTTCGTGCAGTGCTTCTTCGTCGGCCTCGGGCCAGCTGTAGCCGAGGAGATCGAGCACCCAGACGAGTTCACTGGGCAGTGTGAGCGACATGCCAATAGCCCCAATAGCGCGGATTCAAGCCGGAGTCGGCCGGGAGTCAGAGTCGGCCGGGAGTCGGAGTCGACTGGGATTCAGAGTCGACTGGGATTCAGAGCTGACCGGAGAGGCCGTTCATCAGGCCCATGTTCGACGCGTCCGAGGCGTCGTAGTTGCCTGCCATGTCCTGAAGGCCGTAACCGATCTGCTGAAGCCTTTTCGCGAGACTGTCCATCGATGTGAAGATTCCGTCGCGAATCGGCGTGTACACCTGACCGAAGACCTCTCCGAAGTCGGCGTCCGCCCAGGGCTCTCCCAGCCCTTCGAGGGTGTCCTGAAGTCCCTTGGAGGCTTTGGCGAAATCACCCCCGAGATCGACGAAGTTCTGCCCCTGCTTACGGAGCACCGTCGTGTCGACGTCAAAGGTGCCGAACTCCATTGCTCTCCCCCGAGACCCTTTGCTGCAGTTCATATTGGACGACAGACGGATACCTTAGACTCCTCGCGCACAGCCCAGCGAACCCGTCAGTCAAGAGATCGTCAAGTTTCCCGGGGGATGGCCAACAGTGGTGACGACACAGGCACGTTACGGCAGTACAGGGCGCCTGTGGGTGGGCAGGCTGGTCGGCGCGGGACTCCTCCTGGCAGCCGCGGTGGTCGCCGCCGTGACCGTTCCCGAACTGCGCAGCGAACTCGCCGGCGAGGGCACCGACGGGACTCTCACCGTTTCTTCATGCGAAGCGCACACGAAGACCCACTACGGCACGCACAGACGTACCACGGAACTCAAGTTCAGCTGCACCGGGACGTGGACAGCGGAAAAGGGCGGAGCCACGTACGAGGACGTGACCGTGGATACGTCCTCGCGTTTCGAATCCGGTTCGAAAATCCCGGTGATACGGGTGGACGACACCTTCGAACAACCTCAGGACCGCGACCCGGGAAACGACGCGGCGATCCTGGCGTTCTGCCTCTCCTTGGCGGCACTCGGCGTCTTCTGTCTCCTCACCGGCTTCGGTGCCCGCGGCGGCCCGGCCTTGTCGACTTCCTGGCAGAACCTGCCGGCCCGGAACATCACCGGCCCGCTCCTGGGCGGCGTCTTCGCGGTGGGCGCGCTGGCGGCACTGGTCTGCGCGCTGGCCTTGTGAACCGAACCGACGACCGATTCAGAAATCCGGAGAATTCCGAGGCTTATCGATGACACAAGTACAGGGGAACTCCGCGCCCGACGCCGCGACCCAGGAAGGCCAACCGGGCCTCGGCCGCCTCATCGGCGCGGGCCTGATCCTGGCCGGCCTGGTCCTGCTGGCCCTCGGAGCGTTCCTGGGCCCGTACCGCTATGCGACGTCGACACCGGGCAAGCTGACGGTGGAGACGTGCACGGTCGCCTACAAGTACCGCTCGTCCTCGTCGAGCAGCTCACGCAAGAAGACCAGGACCCGTTGGTGCTACGGCACGTTCACCGCGACGGACGGCAGCACGAAGGACCTGAACGCCGAGCTGAAGAGCGACGCGTTGTACACGCGGGGCCATGTCCTGGAGGCCCGCAAGTCCTCTGACGCGTCGTACCAGTTGGACCAGGGCTGGACCCACGCGATCGCCCTCGGCACCGCTTGGTGCTTCGGCGCGCTGCTGCCGCTGGGGGCGGGGCTGTTCTTCGTCGCCACGGGGTTCGCGTTTGGCGGGCCGGCGGATGTGCGGCGGGCGGGGGAGGCGGCTGGCCGGGGGTTGCAGCGGACGATCTATGTGATGGGGGTGACGGGGGTGATCGGGCTGGTGATCAGCTTGTTGGTGGTGTTCTTCACGTGAGGTTCGCGTAACCGGTAGGGCCACGACACGCGGACCAGCGAGATGTCGGTGGCATGCCAATCCGCTACTGGCCTAGGCTGAGCAAGAACGTTCCTTCCGTACGGGGTGAGGGCCGGGAGACCGGTTCTGGAGGAGTCGGAAATGAGTCAACCGGTCGATCCGCGGCTGTCGTATGCCCAGGTCTCGGCACCAGCCACGACCGCCGCGCCGCAGCCCGAGCCATCTCCCTCGCCGGGCCCGACACCCACGCCTCCGCCGCCCGCGCCACCGGTGTGGGGCGGTGACCCTGACGTCGGCGTCAGCTCGTCCTTCCTGCGGGACAGGGCCGATGTCTGCGACAGCACGTCGGAGATCATCCGCAAGACCAGGGGCGCGGCCGAGGACGCCGACGGCGATCTCGCGAAGGCGGCGGCCGGTTGGTCCTTCGTCGGCAGCATCGATGACATGCAGCGCCGCTGGGAGGCCCTGCTCAAGGTCGTCACGGACCGCCTGGACGAGGCCGCGCAGAACTTCCGCGACAGTGCGGACGCGTACGACCGCAACGAGGTCGCGACCGCCTCGCAGTTCGCCGACCGGCACGCCCCGAACCCGTTCCGCTGAGCCGGAGGCAACAGCATCGTGGTCACCTTCCAGCAGCTCATGGAGCTCGACGTCAACGCGCTGGAGACGTTCGCCGACGACTGGAACGCCATACACCGCAAGATCAAGGACGCCCGTACGGAGTTCCACGACGGAGTGGTCCGAAAGCTGCACCAGGACCACTGGCAGGGCAAGGCCGGTGAGCGGGCGCAGGAGTTCTGCGACCGCGTCCAGATGGACATCGACGCCCTGGACAAAGAGGTCCGGGCGCTGCGGGACTACATCGACACGGAGGCCGACGGCACCAAGGGCACCGGCGGGACTAAGAATCTGCGGGAACGCCAGCTCAAGGCCCAGGAGATCCAGCGGCAGGCACTGGAACAGGGCATGACGATCAGCGCGGACGGTCAGGTCGAGATGTGCGTCGTCGACGATCCCGACGATCCGGACGTGCACAAGAACTACGAAGAGCACGAGCGCATCGCCGAAGCCCTGCAGAAGCGGCTGCGAAAGGTGCTCGACGAAGCGACCGATGACGACGAGTGGCTGGCCAAGCGACTGAAGATCGCCTTCGGCACGGTCCACAACTTCGAGAGCGAGGACCGCAGGTTCAACATCGCGGAACCGGACGCCAAGGACCGCGAGACCCGCAACAAGCTCAACAACGTCGGCGCGGTCTTCGCCAGTCCGTACTATGACTATCCCAACGCCGCCGGGCTGATCCAGCACTACCTGGACGCCAGCGGCACGGATGTAGAGGTCGATCCGCAGGTGCTGATGGACCAGGTGCCGGCCTTCCAGAAGGACGTGGACGGGACCCTGCGCAACGACGTCCACGGCCGCCCGGACGGCCCCTTCACCACCACGTGGCAGAGCACCGCGCCCGACCCCAAGGACGGCCACAGCAGTGCGGATTGGTACTACGCGCTCAACCATTTCCAGTACCGGCTGACGGGTTACGTCCACAACGGCGAGGTGACCTACCGGGTCGAGGTCCAGAAGCGCTACGACTGGGGCATCCCCAGCGAGCACCGAAGCGACGTCGGCGGAGGCGGGCAGGAAATGGAGCAGGCCGACATCGCCCACCTCAACACCGTGGGCCTGGCCCAGGACTTCAATGTCCGCGGCACCTCCGAGGAGATCACGTCGTGCGCATGAAGGGCCAGCACTCTCCCAGCAGCGGGGCGCGACGGGCCGGGGACCGGACGACGGAGCAGGAGACCGGCCAGCGCCGGGTGTTGAGGCCGGTACTCCGGATCGCGCTTGCGTTGGCAGGACTTGCCGCCATCGCACTCACCTTCGTCCTTGTGCGAGACCTCATCGGCTTCGATCATGCCGTCCGCAACCCCGAGGACGGTTTCTCCGACTGGCAGTGCGCGAGCCAGTCGGGCACGTGCGATCCCTGACCGGCTGCCCCCCCGGGTGTGCCGGTCGACCGAAGCGTCAACACGCTGCGCACGTCGCACATGGGCCGCGATCCCATGCCGGTTCAGTACTGAGCCGCAGGTCCGCCAAGACTGGGCAAGGAATGCCCAGATTGCGAACTCCCGGCCGAATACAAGAAGTTGCGAATCGCCGCGTGAAATGGACAGTCAGATGCCTGTCCGGAGAACGCGAGGCCTTTCACCGTCCCCGTGGGCATATTGAGCTGGGCTGTCATGCTGGCGGAACCGACTCCCTGACGACCTCGTCACTGCCTAACGGACCCCCGCCAAGGCCACGTTCGCGTCGGCTCCGAGGATCAGGACCGTGGTGGTGGGACGATGCCCTGACTCAACGCCTCCAGAGCCCGGGCATCCTTCTCTGACAGTTCGAGCGCAACCAAGGAGCCGTCGGCGAAGTGGATGTCCACCCGGCCCGAGAGCCAATTGTGCCGCGTGGCAACACCTCGGAGCTGTCCCGGCGGGATCTCGCCCAGACACCGGGCCTCCCTTCTGCTCACCTGCATTCTTGGCGGCAGCTTGCCGAACAGGGGCTTCTCGTTCCGCATGGAAACCGCGCACATCAGCACGATCCTGCGGTCGGTGAAGACCATCAGCGCCCGTTCGTTGTCGTAGCGGCTGCTTGAGGGGTCGGGCCCGGTGCGCACAGCGATCACGAACTGTCCGGCCACGCTCTGCCATCCGCCCTTGAGACCGGCTCCCCGCACAATGCGTCGGATCCTGCGGATGATGCCGAAGTCGAAGAACTCGAAGGCTTCCGCAACCGAGACGACGCCTTCGAAGGCGCGCCCCACCACGCCCCGCGCACCCCTCCACTCCTTGCCGGCCCGCAGCTTGCGGGGCAGGGAGCGGCGGATCACACTGCTCAACCTCACCTCGACGATCCCGAACAGACTCTCGTGCGGCTGCAGCCACGGCGCGATCAACGGCACATGGGAGCCGCCGCCGAACAGAGGCGGCTCGAAGATGGGCTGTGGTGGGCCGTACTGGCCGACGCTCATCCGAAGTCCTCCTGGATCCGTGTCTTCGGCACAGGGTACGGAGCCGGACGCGAGCGCCCGGGCGGTGCGGAAGGAGCAGACACGCTGCGCACCGCGACATGGGCATGGGTAAATCCGCCTACGAGGCCCCATAAGGCATGGCGAATTCCTGCCGAGCTCCGAACCTGTCCCCCATCAGGCGGCCTCTACGAGCCCTCGATGATATGACTGGCGTCCGCAGGTGATGACGCCCCCCCGCTGTCGCAGAGCACATCCGCATCTACGGGGTCGGCTCTGCGGCCATGGCAATCCAACTCAGGATGCCCACGGAGATCGCGACTACGACGGCATAGCCGATCCGATCGGCCACCTTCTGACGTCGCGAAGGCTCCCGGCGGTGGTCTTCCCGACGCCGGGACTGCCCGCGTGGCTTGACCGCTTGATACCCAAGGCCCGCCAGAACCGCCATACAGATCCCGACCTGCCAGAGCTCACCGACGACACCCCAGAACCCGACCCGCTGAATGGTCTCGGGCTCGATTCCCTGTCGCGCGTCGAACTCAGTGCCGTCCGGGTAATCGTGCCCTGTGTCCTTGAGCTTCACCGAGACGGCATCGCTGTCGGTACCGCCGTCCGGCGTGAACTCCCCGTAACAGTCGTAGTCGGAGTCCTTACGGGTGTTGCTCGTGTCTACGCAGCTGTCCACCTTGTACGTCCCAGGGGTGCCGTAGAGACCTGCGGCCAGGGCAAGGTCGCCAGTCGCGGTAACGAACCAGAAGCCGACAACAAGAGCGAGGATGCCGCCACACACCCTGCCCAAGACACGCATCATCCGTGCACCATGATCAGCGGCTCCTTCTCCAACAGCTTGGAAATACCGGCCTGTTCAGCACGGGCCTTGCGCTGCGGGTCGGCCTGGTCACGCTCCTGCTCGTACTTCTCCCAATCCGCAGGCTGCACGAAAAGCATGTCATTGCTCCCTGGTACGACCATGACGCCGCCGAAGGCCAGGTCACCGGCGAACCATGCACCAGCGTCCTCAGCCCCCTTCGGCCAGCTGCGCACCGTCGAGGCATTGATCGCCCGCAGATACGGCGCACCGTGCTGGCCTCGAACCGACAGGCGGACGGTGTGCACATCGCCGAGGTACTTCCACTCGGTGCCCTTCTTGGACACCCGGGTGCGGTACTCCAGGGGGTAGGTGCGCAGCACCTTCTCGCACACCTTGAGGCGCGACCCGTGACGCAACCGGAGGACCAGGTATATCAACACGAGCAGAGCCGCTGGAGCACACAAGGCGGGCAAGGCAGCGTCCCAGCCAACTGAACGCATCGCGATCGGCACTGCGAAAAGAGTCATGGCAAGCACAAGACGCATAGCGATGTGCCGATACAAGAGCGTGCGGTTGTGGTTAAGCACCTGCGTAATATCGGGAACACTCGGCGGATTATCCATAAACGGGCTCCGTCCCCATCCGAAGTCGCTATTCATGACCAACCCAGCACGGCCCGCCCCCGGTGCACCGATCTGAGCAACATCGCTCTATTGAGAGTCCAGCTTGACCGAATCGGACGCAAGACTCACATGTGGGTTGGCCGCCGCAATCAGGCACAACAGACCGACGACGGCTACCACCCAGCGCCACATGTTATCGAGATCGAGCACCAGCAGGGCAGCGCATACAGTAGCCACGACGCAGAGACTCGAAAGCAAGGGCGACATGGACAGCAACCAATTGGATCGGGGATCCAAGACTCTCAGCGGCGGGCTCCCTTCCACCGAGGGAATGGCCTTTTCAAAAGAGGTGCCGGCTCCCTTGAACGCCGCAGCCTTGGTGACATTAAGCATTCCGTGAATCACCCAACCACTATCGAAGACGAGCGCCGCCGGCGTCCTTTCCGCAGAGAAACGCCCGCCCTGTGACCCTCGACGCGCATCCCAACACAACCAGACTTCATGACCCAGCACGTCCTCTGGCAACCCGTGATCCGCTACGTCCGCGAGAAAGGGAATACGCCCAACATCGGTGTGGATCTCAAGGTACTTTCCATTACGCGGCTCACCTTCCCCTCCAGCGCCCTCATGGTGGTACTGCCCTATTCTCACGTAGCGACCGCGGACAGCCCTGTCCCCATCGCCCATTCGAGAGAAACCACGAAATCCATGTTTCCGCGAGACAACATTGAGCACACTCAAAGCACCTAGCACCCACAAAACGATGCAACCCCACCGAAGGTACGCGGGCATCGTTTCCCCACGGAGTTCCGGACCAAGTTTGCGCTCATCTCCTGCAATGGCACCCAACCGCGGTTGAGTGGGCGCATAGAGGACTTCCACTTGATCACCCGCGTATAGGCGATCATAAGTTTCCGTTTTGACGGTCGCATATACGAACTCACCCGCTGCTGCATCCGGAAGTTGAACGACTACCGTTGCCACATAGGGGTCCTTGCCACTACGCGACAGTTGGCGCACATCGCTCACTTTTTCCACCCGGACCGAAGAGAATTCAGCGCCGGCATCATGGAGGCGCTGTACCAACGCTGATCGCTGAGGCGTTCCTGCCGCCAGGGCGACTACACCAATTATCGCCGTGCACAGGCTCAGACCCCAAAAAAGGGTACGCTGTTGCTGACACCGGCGGGAAGGCAAAGTACTCGGCAACTCGGGGGATTCACCACCCCTTTGCCGATCCCCCTGAATCAGCTTGGAGGTTTCTTCCCTGGCGACCTCACTGAATGGTCGCCAACCTCCGGCACGACGCTGGCACACAACGAGCACTACCACGCAGACGATGGCGAAGCCCAAAGCGGCCAGGATCGCTTGCCTGCGCGACTCGGGATCCCTACTGAACAGCCATAGAGCCGGAACCGACGTTACCACCAGGAAACCCAGGGTTGCACACAGTGTCTCGACCACTCGAATCTTAATGACACCAACCGGCTGTTTCCTCATAAGCATTAGCCGAAATCCTCGCGAATCCGGTCCGTCGCCGACTGGTGGTTCCCCGTCACGCCTCTGCCAGCAGCCTTCTGGGCCTCTCCCGCATTCTTGTCCACGCCCTCGAAACCATCTTTGGCGGTGTTCGCAGAAACTCCCCCCGCTACTGGGGTCGAGGCACCGAAACCAGCGTCGATTCCGGCCTGTTGGTGCTCCGGTCGATCCGCACTGTAGACGAAATCATTGTCGTTCTTCAGACCTCGGGCCATGTCATCGAAGCCCCTGTCGACGACCCTCGCCCCACCACCGATCCCGCCAGAAGCGGCTCCAGTGATACCGGTGACGAGACCTTGCCTGATGTCGAAGTCCTCGCCTTTACGCACGGAGTCCAGATAGTCTCCCGACATCCCTCCAGCTGCGCCACCAGCCATCCCACTGATGATGTCTCCACCGCCGAGCGCGGTCGCGGCCTTACCCGCTACGGTCCCGACCGTAGCGCCCGTCAGACCTCCAACCATGTTCGTCTCAAGTTCCCACCCCTTGCCACTGAGTTGGCTCGTGGCCATTCCACCTGCGGTGCCGCCGACCCAGTTCAGCATGCCGTCGGCCAGGAGCTTTCCGGCCTTTCCGGAGTTATATAGCCAACGAAAAGACTCCGCGATGATCCTCAGCAGTTTCCCTAGTCGTCCTGCAGCATCGATGGCCCTTGTGACCAACATGGTCACCCGTGCCGTACCGGCCGCCGCCGAGACGCCCAGCGTGAGAAATGACATCCCCACCGATACTCCGACGGAAATCCCGATCTCGATGTAGATGTCGTGAATCTCTTCGTTTACCTCACGAATACTCTTCGCGGCATCGTCAAGGCCCTTGGCGGCTTTGTCGAAGTCATCCGTGGCATCAAGGACCGCAGCCGAAAACACCTCCCAGTGTTTTTCGAAAGCATCAGCCGCCTCACCGCGCCATGTGTGTCCGACGGTCCTCTTGACTTCTTTGTCGAGATCCCTGACGAGGCTTTCAACGTCCGATTGGAGCTTCCGCCATGCCTTCGCTGCGTCTTCTAGCACATCCGGACGTCCGCCGGGATTGATCACTTCGATACCGAGCTCAATGATCTCCTCGGCTACCGATTCATTTCCACTCACTGTCCGGCACCGTCATTCTTCCCGAAGAGAACGGCTACGTCATCGTCTGTCACTTCAGTATTGCGGTTCACCTTCCGCAAGGCGTCCGCGATCCTGTCCAAATGTTCATGGACGACCTTCATCGCAGCAGCAACATCCGTGGAGTATCCGATGTAGGCGGAAGTCACCTCTTCAGATTCCGTCAGTACACCAAATCCATCAGTGATGGCTTCTTCACCGGTCTTCTCGGAGAACTCCTTCAGGTACGCCCTCAGGTCGTAGGCCTGCATTTCAAATTTGCGAGCCAGCTTGCGCCCCGAGTCAGGATCATAGAATGACGTTCCGCCGTCGGACATCACCGTCTCCAGTACTATTTTTACGTCTGAACCATTAAAGGGGTGAAGCTGAACCATGAAAGGGGTGAAGGATTTCCCTCAACAGGTAATCCACTCGCAGCAGGATCGTAGCGCGGTAGACATTGAGGGAGAGCGCGCCTACTACTAGCCCTGGTACGGGGGTTGCTGAGTATAGGGGTTGGGCCACTCCTGCGGATTCCCCGGAGGAGTGAAGTTTCCCTGGCCTGGGGCTGACGGAGGGTACGGCGGTTGAGTGAATGGATACGCAGACTGTGATGACGGATAGCTTGGCCCAGTGGTACGGCCAGCGCTCCGTCGGCTGCGGGTCAGCACGACGGTAATGACAGTGACGGCCACGATTCCGAAGCCGATTACTCCGATGACAAGAGCGATGGCGCCCATTGCGGAAGACACCTTTCTCGTTCTAGAACTGGTTCGCTGCCCTGCGATTCGCCGACGCAACACAACACTGCCGCACGCTCGCGGATGAACGAGCTCGGCGAGGCGTCACCGGCCTGAGGGGGCATGGCAACGGAACGGCCGCACCCACAGCGGATGCGGCCGGACTACTCCTGTTGCCCGGAATGGGATTATTGGGCGTAGGGGTTGTGGTGCTGCGGGGGCTGGCCCGGAGGTGTGGGGTAGCCGCCCGGGTTGGGAGGTGTGTTGGGGTACTGCTGGTAGCTCGTGGGGGGTTGGGGCGGGTAACCGGCGCCATGGGAGGGGGTTCCGCCGCCGGGGCCGGGGCCACCATTTCCGCTGCCGTTGCGACGGCTGCGGATCACTGCGAAGACGATGCCGATAACGATCACGGCGGCTGCGATGCCGACGATGAGGAGAGTGCTGCCGGAGGAAGAGTCGCTCTTCTCCTTGGCCGCGCTCGTGCTTTCGTTGTCCCCGGAAGCGGTACCCGAATTCGTGGACGTTGACGGGGACGCCTGGGCGAGGGGGCCCTCCTTGGGGCCCTTGGGGATGTCCATCGTCAGCGCTGTGCCTGGGCGGGCGATGCCGTAGCCGAGTTCCTTGTCGGGGGCCTTCTTGTCCTTGTAGTTGACGAAGGACGCCGACTTGACCAGGCGGTTGATGATCTGGCCTGCAGTCAGATCGGGGTACTTGGATCGAAGGAGGGCGACAATGGCCGAGATGTAGGCTGTGGAACCAGAGGTTCCATCGGCCACAACGTAGCCACTGCTGCTAGTCGGGTCAGCCTGCGGGGTTCGCACACCAGGTGCTGCGACGGTTACGTTCCCAGTGTTTGATTTAGACCAGAAGTTAAGATCCTGGTCCACAGCAGACACAGCGACAACCCCCGGTAGGGCGGCCGGGTAATTCACAGTCCCCGCGTCGTTGCCCGTGCCCGAAACAACCACAGCGCCCTTTTCTTGCGCATAAGCGATCGCTTCGGCAGCCTTTGATCCAGGGTAGGCGGAAGAGTCATTGAACGATAGATTAATTACCGAGGCACCCTGGTCCACTGCGTAGCGAACTCCAGCGCCCCAATCGTCAATGTACTTATCGCTCTTGCCTGAACTTACACGCACTGGAAGGATCTTTGCCTTGGGGGCAAGGCCTTTTACACCCGCCGAACCATCCGCCCCATGTCCATGGCCAGCGATAAGACTGGCCATACCCGTGCCGTGCCCGTTGTCATCCTGATGAGGACTGCCCTGCCCGGTGAAGTCCTTACCTGGCAAAACCTGTCCGGTCAGGTCTGGAAGACTGGCGTCCACACCTGAGTCAACTACAGCAACAGTAACCCCTGCACCTTGAGAGGTCTTCCAGACCTTCGCGGCATCATAAGCCGTCAGAGGCCACTGGGCGTCTCGGACTTGATCCGCTGCCGCAATTGGCGCTGAGGTGAGGAGCACGGCTCCCGTCAAAGCCACGACTCCTGTCGTGGACAAGACTTGCTTGAAACCCAATTCCTCGCTCCTCACTCAGCTATGGCTGGCCACACCAACCCTATACGTGGGCGAACCACAACCTTCCGTCCGGCCCACTTGTACGTTTACTCGATGGTTCGCGGCACGTTCCGGTTGCGGTCCTCTTCCGAGACCCAGGTCTCTTCGTCCTCGACCAGGTAGTCGGGACGGTCGCCCTGGTTCTTCTCCTTCTCAGACCGTCGGCCCTTGCCACCCGCGCCGGCTGCACCTGCCTGCGTTCCACCTCGGCTGCCGTGCAAGCCCGCACCGCCACCAGCACCCTTGCCGACCCCCTTGGCCGCGCCGACCACGCCACCACGGGCCCTCGCGAGGGCTCCACGACCACCGGCGCTGGCGCCGCCGCGGCCAGCTGCACCGAGTCCACCGCCCATGCCGCCCATACCAGCTCTGCCTCCGGCACCACGGCCTGCCGCCGCTCCACCGGTAAGCCCGCCGCGCCCGCCCATGGCTCCAATGCCGCCAGCGGCACCGCCGGCAAGACCGGCAGTTCCGCCAGCAGCTCCGATGCCGGGGCTTTGCGCTCCACCAGTACCGAACCCACCACCAACACCTGCGCCGGCTCCGCCAACGCCCGTACCAGCACCGCTCCCAGGCAAGGGAGAAATGCTGTCCACGTTCGTCCCGGTTGTTGGGAGACTCGTCTTGGTCGTCGGCAGCTGGGAGCCTCCTGTGATTCCCGGGTCCCGGGGCACCGTGGGCGTCGGCTTAATGTTTGCCGTCGGCCCTGCACTCCACGGCTTGGCGGTATAGCTCCCACTCCCTGGACTTGAACTACCGGAAGACGGCATGGAAATGGGTGTGGGCATCGGTGTTTGCGGATTCGGAGGCGAGAAGATGTCCTTCTGATCGTCAATTCCGCCGGGCGGCTTGGCGTAGACCTTGTAATTGACCCCAAGTTGCTCCATGATTGCCACCCCCTTCAGCTGCTCTTCCTTGCCCTTCGACAACGAGTCCGCATTCGCCTGGCGGGCGGCATCGGTACTCACGCCCTTGTTGATGTCGGCCAGCAGTTGCTCATCGCTACGATTGTCGTCCGTGAGCTTGTCCCAAGCCCTGTCCCAACCGGAAGGCTCGTTGACGTCGCGCATCTTGGCCATTGAGTTGCGCAGGTCATTCTGAACGGCGTGCATGATTTCGCCGTAGTGGTTGGCCCACGCGGCTCCGGTCCGAATGTTTCCCATAATCTCGTTGGCCTTCTTGCGGAACGCCTCGGCCGCGTCGCCCTCCCAATGTTCGAGGACATTCTCCACAGCGCTCTGCATCATGCCCGCGACACTGTCCTTCGCGGAGACCGAGTCCACACCGCCGGTCTTGCCATCGCCGTCGCCACCGGACAGGATGTTATGGACCGACTTCCAGTGCTGGCTGACCTCGTAGATACGGTTGGGATCCGCGTCGAGGATCATGGATCGCAGCTCGGGGATACCCATCTTCATGAAGGGCGTGTCGAGCTTGCTGCGATCCGGCCCACCCATACCCCCGTTTGGGAGCGACTCTAGCTTTTCGTCGTGCTTGTCCTTGATCCGCTGCTTTTCTGCCTGCTGCTGAGCCTCGATCTGCTCTGCAGTCGGCGTGTAACCGTAGCCGTACATTCTTGAACATCCCCTCCGTCAGTGACCGGTCGCCGAACCGCTTAGTTGATCGAACCCTTGGAAGTAGTACTCACACCCTGCGAGTTCGCCTGCTCCTGGTTGCTGTACTTGTCTCTGACCTTCGAGGTGCTTGAGCCGAAGTCGTCGATCAGCCCGTGCAGGGCCTTGATGATGTTCTCGATCCTGGTCTTCTGCTTTTGGTGAGCGTCGTGAAGTTCATTGGACTCCAAGAACTTCGCGCTGCCGAACGCCGTACTCGGGATGTCCGTCTCGTACTTGGCCTTCGTGTTGGCCTTGTCCATGTCCGAGAGAAGGCCGTTGAGCTTCCGGATAACCTCATCCAGCGCGCTCAGATCAACCCGCATTCCGTTGCTCATACCCCGTTGTCCTCTCCCCTGTAACTCAAGTTGTCAGCAGCACTCAATGGCCGCGTCATCGCCCGGCCCGTCCAACCCGTCGCCCACGCCAGTCCCGCACAGCCACCCCGCTCCCCGCAACCACCAACACCAGCGCCAACCCGGTCCCCAGGACGTAGATGGCCGTCCGTCGCTGCCGTTCCGCCTCGCTCTCGCCCATGGTCACTGCCATGGGCACGGCCCCGCCGGCCCCGGCCTTCACCACCGGGTCCGGGGTCGGGGAAGACGCCGGGGTCGAGTCGTCGGACAGTGCTGCCACCGGGTCCACCACGCCCCAGCCGATGAAGCGGTTGGGGCCGCGGCCCGTCCGTTGTGCCGTCTCCTCGATCCGGGTGGCGATCTGGGCCGCCTTCCACGTGGGGTGCTTCTCCTTCAGCAGGGCTGCGACCCCCGCCACGTACGGTGCCGCGAAGCTCGTGCCGTCGGCCGTGCACTGGCCGCCCTTCGGGACCGTCGACACCATGTCCACGCCCGGGGCCGCCACGTCCACGAAATCGCCGGACTGCGAGAAGTACGCGCGTTCGTCGTTGCGGTCGGACGCCGCCACCGCCAGCACGCCCGGATACGACGCCGGGTACGTGTCCGCCGACTTGCCGTCCGCCCCGTCATTGCCGGCCGCCGCCACGATCAAGGCGCCCGCGTTCACGGCATCGGACACGGCGCTCTCCAGCGTCGCGTCCGGCTTCTTGTTCGCCGTGTCCGAGGAGATGTTGATGATGCGAGCGCCGGCCGCAACCGCCGCCCGGATCGCCTGGGACATCGTTCCCGAGTTGCCCTGCTTCTCCTCGCCGCCCGTGTAGCGGTACGAGATGATCTTGGCGTCCGGCGCGATGCCCTCGAAGCCCGTGCCCTTGATCGGGCGGGCCGCGATGATGCCCGCCACCCGGGTGCCGTGGCCCTCCAGGTCCTGGGTGCCGGAGCCGCCGACGTACGACTTGCTGCCCGTCGCCATCGCACCGCTCAGCTGGGGGTTGGAGGCGTCGACGCCCGTGTCGATCACCGCCACCGTGACGCCCTTGCCCGTCGCCTGAGCCCAGAGCTGGTCCAGGAGGATGCGCTGGAGCGACCACGGCGTCGACTTGATGACGTCGCCGCCGAAGACGCACTCCGTGCTCGCGGCGAGACCGAAGTCCGCGCCCTTGCCCGCGCCCCCGGAGCTGCCCGTGTCCGCCAGTGCGGGCTGGGCCGGCAGTGCCGTCACCACGCTGATCCCGGCCGCCGCCAGCACGCCGAACACCCGCTGCAACGGGCGGGTTGCCGTGTTCTTGCCGGCGCGGCTACGCGAACGGGCGCTGTGGCCCTTCACGTTCAGGCCCCTCATGTCCAGGCCCCCAGGGCTTCCTCGACGTACCAATGACGGACGTACCGATAACGAATGTGAAGATTTGCCGGAATTGCTGTGTACGACCCCGAAGCAGAGGTCGGCCCAGCGGTCGCGTTGGCGTCCGCTGGGCCGATTCTCTTCATCTCAGGTCCCTTAGGTCCCTCGGGTCGCCGGCGGGCTCAGCCCCAGGTCGCGGCGTTGCTCTTCTCGGTGGACTGGTAGTTCTCGGCCGCGTTCTGCAGGGCGGTCGAGATCTTCAGCAGGGTCGAGTGCAGGTCCTGCGCGGTCTGGTCCCATTCGCGCTGCTTGCGCTGGTAACCCTCCTGCGCCTCACCCTCCCAGGTGGCGGCGACGCGCTTGACCGAGGCCTCGAGGTCCTCGAGCTGCTGCTTGATACGGCCGGCGGTGCTGCGCACGTCCGTGGAGGCGTTGGTGATGGTCGCGTAATTGACGAGGATCGACATCGTCATTCCCTTTCAGGAAGTGATCAGGAAGTGATCAGGAAGACATCAAGCTGGGAAGCGTGTGGCGAGTTCGGTGATCC
Organism: Streptomyces cylindrosporus; assembly: GCF_022698165.1. GTDB lineage: Bacteria > Actinomycetota > Actinomycetes > Streptomycetales > Streptomycetaceae > Streptomyces > Streptomyces cylindrosporus. The sequence continues at coordinate 225,081 of NZ_JALDAY010000016.1, read as the reverse complement.
GGCTCTGTCAGCCGAAGTCCGACATGATCTTGCTGATCTCGGAGTTCTGCTGCTCTTCCGACGCGGAGTAGTTGCTCCGCGTGGAGTCCACGGCTTCCTTGATGTCGTTGAGGATGTCGCTCATCTTCTTCGCGTCCGCGTTCCAGCGCTCCTGCAGCTGGTGGTACGACGTGGCCGCCTGGCCCTTCCAGCCACCCGCGATCTGCTCGATCACTCCGTTGAGACGGCGGATCTCGCCCTGCAGCTGCCCGTTGACCGTGTTGATGTCATTGGAGAGCTTGGTGAGTTCGTCCTCTGTTACCCGGAACTGGCCGGCCATGTTGACCTTCCCCCATGTCGTCGTTCGTGTTGATGGATCCGGGAAACCGAAACCCTGCCTGGTGCCCGGAAGACTTCGCACCGTTGAGCGCTGCAAACACTCTATCGTCAGCCTGTCACTCATCCACAGACAGGACCAATCAGTTACACGGCTCACACACTTGAGCGATCGACTTGTGACCCACAGGCCGTCTTACCCTCAAGTGCCCCTGCTGACCCGTCCGTTGACGGGTCAACGGCTTCACCGACTCACCGATTCACCGACTCACTGGCTCTGTTCCTGCGCCGCGCTGCCGGTGTCCAGAGTCGGGCCCTTCGGGATGAATGTCGCCCATGTCTGCGGCACCACCGCGGGGTTGGAGACGTCCTCGTACCCCAGTCGCGTACGCGCCTTGTCCGTCTCGCTCGCGTCACCCGACGAGGACGAGGACGACGAGGACGACGTGTCCGTGCCGCTCGCCGCCGCCTCGCTGTCGTTGTTCGCCGGCAGCGCGTACCGCAGGCCCGTGTCGGTCAGCAGGTACGTCGCACCGCCGCCCACCGCCGTGCCGGAGACCTCGCGGAAGAGCAGGCCGGAGCCCGAAGAGACGTACGCGCTCAGCGAGTTGGAGACGGCCCGCTTCGGGAACGCCGTGCCCGCCCAGGCGGCTAGCTCCGGCTTCTTGTCCGCGCCGATCGTGCCGTCGTACACGCTGCAGGAAGTGGTACGGGCCTCGCCCGTGCCGGTCGCGGCGGCGGGGTTCGCCTGTCGCGGTACCTGCTGGGGCCAGCCCTTGTCGCCGTAGAAGGACTCCGCGGCACCGCCGTTCGCGGCCGAGATCGTCTGGGACGGGACCTCGACGGCGGAGGTGCCGACCGCGTCCGGCGACGCCATGAGGAGGGCGGCGACGAACGGGGTGATCGCGGCGACCTTGTCCTTGAGCACGACGAAGTAGCCCTCGCCCTGGGCGTCCTGGGACTTGACCACCTGGCCGACCTTGCCCGCCTCGGCGGGCAGTCCCTGGACCGAGGTCGCGGCACCGGCGTCCGGGACCGTCGGGAAGGTGATGACCCCGTCGTAGTTGAGGGTCTTCAGCCACTCCTGGCTCACCGGCTGCGCCTCGGCCCGGCCGCCGATGACCGCGGACTTCAGCTGCTGCATGGTCGTGTCGTCGAGCGGCGTGGTGCCGCCCAGCAGGAAGGCGTTGCCCTTGCCGTCGACCAGGTACTCCCGCCCGGTCTTCTTGTCGACGACGTACAGGGCCTCGCGGGAGTCCACCTTGCCCGGGCCGGCCAGCGTCTTGGCGTCGTCGGCGTCGAGGACGAAGACGGCGCGGGAGATGGCGTCGTCCGAGCCCTCGGCCGGGCGCTCGCACACCGCCCAGGTCTTCGTCTTCTGCGCGTCGTCCGCGGAGGGCAGCCGGTCGGGCGCGTACGGGATGCCGAGGGTCGCGCCGTGCGCGATGCCGCTCTTGTCGATCTCCTTGCCGGAGACCTCCAGCACGCTGCCCTTGCCCTTGTCCAACAGGAGCTTGGCCGAGGCGTAGTTGAGGACGGGGTGCAGCGTCGGGACCTTCTTGCCGCTCGACGTCTTGTCGTTGAGGACGACGTAGCGCGTCGTGGAGTCGCTGTCGACGATGATGTACTCGCCGGGCTTGTCCCAGCCCGCGGGCGCCGTCGGCTTGATCACGCCCCAGGCGATGAAGCCGACGACCAGGACCACGCCGAGCGCCAGACTCGGCGTCACCGTGCGCATGGGCCGCGGCGCGCCCTCCTCCGAACCGCCCGGCGACGGTGCCAGGAAGGCCGCGACGGTGCGCTTGCGAGCGAAGTTGTAGGCGGCGAGCTCGTCCTGACGCTTGGCCATGGTCCCCGTTTCTCCCGTTTTGTCCTGCACAGCGGGCCTCTCCGGCCCCGCAGGCCCCTACTATGCCCTGCGCCACGGGAGGCCGGTCCACCAGGTGTACGGCCGCCCCCGCATCTTCACAGAGCTTCTCCACAGCGCGCCTTCACCCGGCGCCGGTCCGTGAAAGGCTGGCCACCTGGGGTTTCGGTGTCCCCTGTGTCGCCTCACGATTCGCAGCGGGTACCGTGAGCCACTCGCATCGACGAGCCCGCTCGACGGGCATGTGCGAGCACTGACGACGTAGGCCCGGCGAACGGCCACTACTTCGCGAAAGGGATGTCCCGGGGGATGAGCAGCGCTACGAGCACTCGGCGCGGACGCCGCGCACCGCAGCAACAGGGAGGTCCGGGCGGCAGACGTACGCCGGCCGCTCCGGCCGCGTCCACCGCCGCGTCGCCGCGCACGCTCCCCCGCCCCGGCGGGCTGGGGCCGGTACGGCTGCAGCAGCTCGTCCTCGTGGAGCTCGCGGCCGCGGTCATGCTGGCCGCCTGGGCCGCCGACACCTCCTGGCTGCTGGCCCCGGCCGGCGGCGTCGCCGCGCTGCTGCTGCTCCTCGCGGTGCTGCGCCGCGGCCGCCGTCCGCTGCCCGAGTGGTACGAGACCACCCGCGCCCTGCGGCAGCGCCGCCGCGACGCCAAGCTGCCCGTGCCGCCGGGTACGGACGCGATGCTCGCCCCGGTCGTGGAGTGCGACCCGGCCCTGCGGACGTATGCCTTCGTCTCCCGGGACAACCGCTCGATCGGCATGATCGGCGACGGGACCTTCCTGACCGCCGTCCTCTTCGTGCAGCCTGCGGACGAGCCGCTGCGCCCCGCGGCCGCCGGACGCCAGCTGCCGCTGCGGCTGATCCAGGACGCCCTGGAGGTCGACGGGATCCGCCTCGCCTCCGCGCAGGTCGTCCAGCACACCCAGCCCGCACCTGCCCCGCACCTGCCCCAGCAGTCGCTCGCCGCGCGGTCGTACGGCCCCCTGCAGGCGCAGGTCGGCTCGCCCGCGCTGCGGCTGACCTGGGTCGCCCTCAAGCTCGACCCGGAGCTGTGCCCGGAGGCCGTGCAGGCGCGCGGCGACGGGGTCCCCGGCGCGCAGCGGGCGCTGCTGCGGGTGGCGGACCAGCTGACCAGCCGGCTGGCCGGCGCCGGGTTCAAGGCGACGATCCTGGACGAGACCGAGCTGGTCCAGGCACTGGCCACGTCCAGCTGCCTCAACCCGCGCGCCAACCAGCAGCACTCCGCACAGGACGGGCGCACCCAGCGCCGTACCGTCGAAGCGGTGAAGACCTGGCGGGTCGACGACCGGTGGCACACCACCTACTGGGTGTCCCGCTGGCCGCAGTTGGGCAGCGGCGGGGTCCAACTGCCCGAGCTGGTCACGCGGTTCACCTCGCTGCCGGTGCTCGCCACGACGTTCAGCATGACCCTGAGCAAGGCCGGCAACCGAGGCGTCTCGCTCACCGGGCACATCCGGGTCACCGCGCGCGGTGACAGTGAACTCGGCCAGGTGGGAAGGGAGTTGGAGCGGGCCGCGGGTGCCGCGAAGGTCGGCCTGGTCCGTCTCGACCGCGAACAGGTGCCCGGCGCCCTCGCCACTCTGCCGCTCGGAGGTACGTACTGATGTCGCATCCCGCTCCTCCCATGCCGCCGGGACAGCAGGGCCGTACCCCCGGACGCACGCCCGCGCACGTGGCCTCGCCCACCGACACCGGCATGATCCCGATCATCCGGCAGCCGGAGACCGCGCAGCAGCAACGGCGCATCTTCAGCCCGGGGTTCGGGTTGCGCGGCCCGCGCCGGGGCCGGCACGTCGTCACCGCCGACGAACTCGCGGCGATCAGCATGCCGATCGGCGACGACGGTGTGCTCATCGGCAATGACGCGGAGGGGCAGCCGGCCGTGCTCGGCCTGTCCCGCCCGACTCCCTTCGACGTCGTACTGGTCGGCGGTCTCTGGCTCGCCCAGGTGCTGGCGCTGCGCGCCGCCGCGACCGGCGCCCGCGTGGGCGTGGAGACCGGACGCCCGCAGGCCTGGCAGCAGTTGGCGCAGGCGGCGGGCGGCGGCCAGCAGTGCGTGACGGTGTACCCGGTGGGCCGCGTGCCCGCGCAGGGACCGTCGGTGTCGAGTCCGGTCGTCCTGATCCGCGACTGCGGCATCCGTCCGCCGCGCGGCCGTGTGACGTCCGTGCCGTGGCAGGCGGTCGTCACCGTGCTGCCGTTCGTCAGCGAGCACGCGCCGCGCTGGCTGTCGCAGGCCCATCTGGTCGGCATCCAGCGGATCTCGCCGCAGGAGACCGAGATCGTACGGGACACTCTGGGCATCCCGGGCGAACAGCTTCAGCATCTGCCGACCCTGCACGACGCGGTCGCCATGTGGTGCACCCGCAAGCACCAGAAGTTCGTCATGACGGAGTCCACGGACGCGGAGACGGGGCTGCTGGGCGTGGCCCGCCGGATGGACTGAACGGACCGGGACGGGTCGTCGTCCACGCGGACGGACCGGCCCCTCGGAGCAACCGGTGGAGCAACCGGTTTGCTCGTACGAGGGGTTGGGCGCCCTGGGCCGGGGCTTCGGCCCGGTGCCCGCGAGGCTTCGGCCTCGGTGGCTCCGGGGGCTTTTCCGTCCCGCCATGCGAGTGATTAGGCTTCTGGTGGTGCGGTGACGATCGCAGTCGCGTGGGACTCGCCACTCGGTCCGCCCGGCCGCGACGACGACCAGCTCAGCAGCAGTGGCTGACCAGGAGGCAAGCAGTGAACAGGGATCGGTCCGAGTACAACGGCGGTGCCGCCTCGGACGGGGACGATCACGAGGTGGATCTCACCGGCGAGTTCGAGATCGTCTACGAGCCGCCCGCCTGGTACGCCCAAAGCACACAGGGTGGCTCTTCGGGCGGGGGACAGCAGGACACCGGCCGCACGTCCCCACCACCTCCGACGGGCCCGCCCATCGGCTCACCCACGGGGCCCCCGGGCATCGCTCCCCAGGGTCCCGCGCGCACCACTCCCCCACCCGCGCAGGGCCAGGGCGCCGGCCAGGGCCCGAGTGGCTACGGCTTCCCCCAGCAGCAGCCCGGCCCCGGCGCACCGGCGGCCGCGCCGGGCAGCGGCTACGGCTACCCACAGCAGCCCGGCCCCGGCACGCCACCACAGGGCCAGGACACGCCCGCCGCTTTCGGCACGCCTCAGCCGAGCCAGGGCACGTCCGGCGGTTTCGGGGCGCCCCAGCAGCCGGGTCAGCCCGGTGGTTTCGGGGCGCCGGCACAGGCGGGCCAGCCCGGCGGCTTCGGGACGCCCCCGCAGGCGGGCCAGGACACCTCGGGCGGATTCGGAACTCCACCGCAGCCCGGGCAGGACCCTTCGGGCGGATACGGAACTCCCCCGCAATCGGGTCAGGACACCTCCGGCGGCTTCACCGCACCCCAGCAGCCGGGTCAACCGGGTCAAGACGCGCCCGGCGGTTTCGGCGTGCCCCCGCAGTCCACGCCCGCCGCCGCTCAGCAGCCGACGGCCGCCCAGCCGCCCGCGGCACCCGCGCAGTCGCCCGCCGCGCCCCAACAGCCCCCGGCTGCCCCGCCCGCCGCCGCGCCCGGCTTCCCCGTGCTGCGGCCGGTCGACGAGGACACCCAGGGCGGCGCGTCCGCCACGGCCACTCCGCCCGCCGGAGTCCCGTCAACCGGCGTCCCCTCGACCAACACCCCCGCAGCGGGCGTCCCGGCGCCGTCCACCCCGGCGGCAGGCGTGCCGACATCAGCCACCCCCGCCGCGGGCACCCCCGCAACGACCACCCCTGCGGCGGGCGTTCCAGCGACGTCCACCCCCACCGCAGGCACCCCCACATCCACCACCCCCGCCGCAGGCGCAGGCACCCCCGCGTCCGCCACCCCGGCAGCCGGCGTCCCCGCGGCCGACGCCCCTGAACACCCCGCCCCCGTCCCCGCCACCGCCCCCTCCCCGGAGCCCGAGCTGAACTACGCCGCGGCCGACGCCGAGGCGGCGCGGCTGTTCGGCGGTGCGGACGAGGACGAGCCGGAGGCGGACGGCACCGCCGAGGCGGAGTCGGCCGAGGTGGCCGCTTCCGACGCCGACGAGCCCGCCCAGCACGGCCAGTCCGACGCGGACGCGCCCGCGCAGACCGACCCCGAAGCAGCCCAGGCGACAGCTGCGGCGACGCCGGACGCGACCCGGGACGCAGCCGCCGCGCAGCCGCCCGCGGCCCCGGCCCAGCCCCCGGCCCCGCAAGCCCCGGCACCGCCCCAAGCCGCCACCCCCGGCCTCCCCCCGCTGCCGCAGGGCTTCACCCCCGCGCACCCCGCCGAGGGCGCCCCGCAGCAGCCCGGCCACCCGGACCAGCACGCGGCCGCCGCCGCGGGCCAGCCCCCAACACCCGGCTACGGCACGCCCACCCACCCCGGCCAGGCCACCCCCCAGCACCCCGGCCACCCGGACCAGGCCGCAGCAGCAACCGCAGCCCAGCCCGCCGCCGGTCAACCACAGCCCGCCGCCTACGGCTACCCCCAGCAGGCCCCCCAGGCAGACCCGCAAGCCGCCCCGGGCCAGCCGCACCCGACGACCGGCCAGCCGCAGCCCACCCCCGGTCAACCGCACGCCGCCCCGGGCCAGCCGCCCCAGCCCGCCGGCTACGGCTACCCGCAGCCCCCCGCCCAGCCACAACCCGGCCAGCCCGGCCACCCCGGCCAGCAGCCCCCGCCCCAGGGCGCCTTCGGCCCGGCCCAACCGCAGCCCGGTCACCCGGCGCAGCCCGGTCAGCCCGCGCCCGTCGACCCCCGCTTGGCCGGCCGGCCGGGACAACCCCAGCCGCCTCAGCCGCCCCAGCCCGAGGCCGGCGGTTACGGCTACCCCCCGCAGGCCCCCGGCCAGCCGCCGCAGCAGCCCGCGCAGCCGCAGCCCCACCCCGGTCAGCCGCCCGCCGCCGGATACGGCTACCCCTCGCAGCCGGGTCAGCCCGAGCAGCCAGGGCAGCAGCCCGGTTACGGCTACCCGCCCCCGCCGCAGCCCGGCTACGGCTACCCCCAGCCCGACCAGCAGCAGCCCGCCCCCTACGGGAACCAGGGCGGCCAGGGCTGGACCGCGCCCCCCGGCCCCCAGTCCGGTCCCGGTGCCCCCCAGCAGCAGCAAGCCGCCCCCGGCACGCCCCTCGGCTACAACGCCGCCGTCGAGCTGTCCTCCGACCGGCTGCTGCGCAACCAGCCCAAGGCCCGCAAGAACAACCAGGGCCCGTCCCGCTTCAAGCTCGGCGCCAAGAAGGAGCAGGCCGAGCGGGAGCGGAAGCTCGGGCTGATCCGCACGCCCGTGATGTCCTGCTACCGCATCGCCGTCATCAGCCTCAAGGGCGGCGTCGGCAAGACGACCACGACCATGTCGCTGGGCGCCACGCTCGCCACCGAGCGGCAGGACAAGATCCTGGCGATCGACGCCAACCCGGACGCCGGCACCCTCGGCCGCCGGGTGCGGCGCGAGACCGGTGCCACCATCCGTGACCTGGTCCAGGCGATCCCGCAGCTCAACAGCTACATGGACATCCGCCGCTTCACCTCGCAGGCTCCCTCGGGCCTGGAGATCATCGCCAACGACGTGGACCCGGCGGTCTCCACCACCTTCAACGACCAGGACTACCGCAGCGCGCTCGACGTGCTGGGCCGTCAGTACCCGATCATCCTCACGGACTCGGGCACCGGTCTGCTCTACAGCGCGATGCGCGGAGTGCTCGACCTGGCCGACCAGTTGATCATCATCTCCACCCCGTCGGTGGACGGCGCGAGCAGCGCCTCGACCACGCTCGACTGGCTGTCGGCGAACGGCTTCGCCGACCTCGTCCAGCGCTCGGTCACCGTGATCTCCGGTGTCCGCGAGACGGGCAAGATGATCAAGGTGGAGGACATCGTCGCGCACTTCGAGACCCGTTGCCGCGGTGTCGTCGTGATCCCCTTCGACGAGCATCTCGCGGCGGGCGCCGAGGTGGACCTCGACATGATGCGGCCGAAGACCCGTGAGGCGTACTTCGACCTGGCCGCCCTCATCGCCGAGGACATCGCGCGCACCCAGCAGGGCTTCGGCAACCCGAACATGCAGTACCAGCAGCAGCCGCAGCCGGGTTACCCGGCCCCGCCGCAGCAGCCCCAGCAGCCGTACGCCCAGCCCGGCGGCGCCCCGCAGCCGGGTCAGGGCTGGGGCCAGCCCCCGCAGCAGCCCGCTCCGGGCCAGGGCTGGCAGCAGCCACCGGCACCGCAGCAGGACCAGGGGCAGCAGCCGCCTCCGCCGGGTGCCGTACCTCCCGGGTGGACACAGCAGTAGCCTCAACAGCGAAGGGCGGCCGGTGCGTTGAAGCACCGGCCGCCCTTCGTCGTCGTAACAACACCAGAGCCGGAACGGCTACTCGGCGGCCGCGATCAGCTCCCGGCACCGCTTCACGTCCTCGGCCATCTGCTCCAGCAGGGCCTCGAGGGAGTCGAACTTGGCCTGGCCGCGGACGTAGGCGAGGAAGTCGACGGCGACGTGCAGGCCGTACAGGTCGAGTCCGACGCGGTCGATGGCGTACGCCTCCACCGTGCGCTCGGTGCCGTCGAACTGCGGGTTGGTGCCGACGGAGATCGCCGCCGGCATCGCCTCGCCCGCCGCGTGCAGCCAGCCGGCGTAGACGCCGTCGGCCGGGATGGCGGTGTGCGGGAGGGTCTCGACGTTCGCGGTCGGGAAGCCCAGCTCCCGTCCGCGCTGAGCACCCCGTACGACGACCCCCTCCACGCGGTGCGGGCGGCCGAGGATCTCCGCGGCCCCCTCGACGTCTCCCTCGGCGACCAGGCGCCGGGTGAGGGTGGAGGAGAAGGGCTCGCCGCCCCCGGCCTCACCGCGCACGTACAGGTCGACGACCTCGACCTCGAAGTCGTACGTCTTGCCCTGCTCGGCGAGGAACTCGACGTTGCCCGCGGCCTTGTGGCCGAAGCGGAAGTTCGGGCCCTCGACGACCGCCTTGGCGTGCAGCTTGTCGACCAGGACCTTGACGACGAACTCGGCGGGAGAGAGCTTCGAGAACTCCGTCGTGAACGGCAGGATCAGCAGCGCGTCCACGCCCAGCTCCGCCATCAGCTCGGCGCGCCGGTGGTGCGGGGCGAGGAGCGGCGGGTGGCTGCCCGGCCGCACGACCTCGCTGGGGTGCGGGTCGAACGTGACGACGACGGAGGGGACGCCCAGCTCACGGGCGCGGTCCACGGCATGCCGGATGATCAACTGGTGACCGCGGTGGACTCCGTCGTACGAGCCGATGGTGACGACGCTGCGCCCCCAGTCCTCGGGGATGTCCTCCAAGCCACGCCAGCGCTGCACTGTGACCGCTCCTCGAACCCGTGTCCGTGTGTACCGACTCTTACGCAGGTCTAAGGGTGCCATGCCGGACCCGTCCCGCCCGCATCGGCATGGGGGCTGTGACCCGACGCACGCGGCGACGAGGGCTCACGCGGGCACGCGTACGCCCGACAGGTTCTCGATCATCCGGCGGGTGCTGGGGCCGACCACGGCCGCCCAGGTCTGCGGGGCGTCGGTCAGCCAGCCCGCCATCCGGGCCGCGAAGCCGGGGACCCGGCGGCCCAGGTCGACCAGGCCGCGGTCGAAACGGGCCGCGCCGTCCGGGGTGCGGACCAGGAGCAGTCCGGTGCGGTGGACGAGGTCGCGGATCTCGTCGCCGGTGTGCAGGGCGGTGGCGTGCAGCAGGGCGTCCAGGACGGCCGGGGCGTGCTCGTGGGCCAGCAGGAACTCCAGGAGTTCACGGCGGAGCGGGCGGGAGGCGGGGGTGCCGGGGGCGGCGAGTACAGCGGCGAGCGCGGCCCGGACGTCCTCCGTGCCGCCGTCCAGCAGCCCGGTCACGAGCGGGAGGAGAACGGCCCGCGCCCCCGCCCCCTGGTCGAGCCGCCGGTCCACGTACGCGGCCACGTCGGCGGCCGTCTCCGGGCGTCGCTCGACGGCCTCCCGCACCAGCGCGGCGACCCGTCGGGCCAGCGGGGGCGTGGTGACGTCGGCGAGCGTGCGCAGCGCCGCGCCCGCGTCCGGGCCGCCGAGCCGTGCCCGGAAGGCCTCGAGGACCGGCTCGGGGTGGGTCGTGAGGGCGGCGACGAGGGCGCTCGGCGGGAAGTGCGGGTCACCGGCCGCGAAGTGCCGCAGCGCCTGCGGGAGATGGCGGGCCCGGGTCTGCGGGTCGCGGACGAGGAGGGCGAGCGCGCCGCCGTGCAGGGTGCAGTCGGCGGGGCGGGCGAGCAGGGCGAGGGCGACGTACCGGAGCAGCTCGCGGTCGGCGTCCGTACGCACGTGCGGGGCGGCCCGCAGGCCGTACGCCACCGCCGCCACCCGCCGGGCCGGCCGCTCGTCGTGCGCCCACCGGTCCACGGCCCGGCACACCGCCGAGGGCTCGTCCTCCGCCAGCACGGCCAGCAACTCGTCGGCCCGCCGGTGCGCACACTCCACCAGCGCCTCGGTGAGATCGTCCAGCGCGAGATGCCGATGCGTGTGCAACAGCGCCTGCGCGGCCTTGGCGACGGTCGCGTGCGGGGTCGCGGGGAGCGGACGGTCGTCGTCGAACCAGTGGGTGAGGAGCGGTTGTACGGCGGTGGGGTCGGCGGCGAGGAGACGGGAGACGGTGTCGAGGAAGCGGGGGGTCGGGGCGGTGGTGGTGGGCTCCGGGGGGCCGTCGGCGAGGAGGAGACGGCGGAGGAGGTCGAAGCGTGGGCCTTCCGGCAGGGGGAGTTCGGTCCAGAAGGCGGGATCGAAGGTGCCGGCCAGGGGGTTCGGACTCTGGCCGGAAACGGACCGTGAGGTGTCCCGTGCCCTCGCCACCAGCCAGTCCGCGAGCCGTTGCAGCACACGCAGATACGGCATGGCGTCCGGCACCCGCAGCAGCGTCCCGGCGAGGAGGTGGGCGGGCCACCAGGAGTGCGGGTCGGTCTCGAGGGCCTGCACCAACTCCTCCAGGCGGGCGGCGAGTCGGTCGGTGCCGTGTTCCCGGGCGAGGAGGAGCAGGGCCTGTACGACGGGGCCGATGCGGTGGCGCGGAACGGGGAGGGGGTGGCCGGTGTCGTCCGGGGCGCGGCGGCGGTGGACCAGGACGTGCAGGGCCTCGTCGAGGTCGAGGTGCATGCCCTGGATCCAGTCGGCGAGTTCCTCGTGGGCGAAGCGGTAGCCGTTGCCGGCGGGCACGAGGAGGCCCTCGGTGAGGACGGCGGACGCCCAGCCGGTGCCGCCGCCGAGCCCGGCCGGGGCCTGGCCCCAGGGGAAGACGGCCTCGAAGGACGCCCGGTCCAGCTCGCCCTGTCCGGGGCCGAGGCTGCGGCGGGCGGCCTCGTGCACCTGGCCGGAGACCTTCGCGGCGAGGCGGCGTACGGCGGTGCCGCGCAGGCCGTTCCCGGCGGCGAGGCGGACGGCGACGCGGAGGCACATCAGGTCGAGGTAGGCCGAGAAGACGTCGTCGCGGTCGAGGTGGGGGTGGGGATGGGGGGTGGTGTCGGGAAGGGCGGTGCGGACCTCGGAGAGGAGACGGAGGGTGAGGGGGTGGCGGGCGTCGGGATCACCGAGGGCCCCCTCCGGGACGCGGTACCGCGCACGGGCCTTGCGGGCCTCCTCCGGTTGCAGGTCACCGAGGTGCACACAGGGCTGCGGACCGCCGCCGGACGACGAGGTGGGCCTGTGCAGCAACTCCCCCGGAAACTCCGCCCCGGCCCCCTCCCAGTACTCCGCCCGGCACGCCACCACCAACCGCGCCCCGGTCTCCCGCAGCCAACTCGCCGTCCCCTCCGACCACTTGCCGAGCCGATGCGCCAACACGGGCGGCATCTCCTCGGGCCCGTCGAGCAGAAGAAGCAGAGCCCGCCCGGCAGCCTGGGCGACGCCGGCCACACGGGTCGGGCCGGTGTCGCCGAGGGGGGTGGGGTCGGGGTCGCCGGGGCGGGTCGGGTCGGTGCCGCCGGGGCGGGTGGGGTCGGTGCCGCCGAAGCAAGCACGGCCGGCGCCGGCGAGGCGAGCGGTGCCGGTGCAAGCACGGCCGGCTCCGTCGAAGCAAGCGGGGTCGGTGCCGCCGCAGCAAGCGCGGCCGGTGCCGCCAAAGCAAGCAGGGCCGGTGCCGTCGAAGCGAGTGAAGTCGGTGCCGTCCAGGTGGCCCGAGTCGGTCGCGTTGCCCGCTCCCGCTCCCGCCCCCATCCCCACCTCCGCTCCCGCGTCCACCTCCGCTCCCGCGTCCACCTCCGCTCCCGCGTCCGCCCCCGCTCCTGCGCCCGCGCCAGCTCCCGCTCCCGCTCCTGCGCCTGCGCCCGCGCCTGCTCCCGCCCCCAGCCCCGCCACAATGCGCGCGGCACGCGTCAGTGCGCGCTCCGCCGCGTCCGCGATCGACGTGTCGTCCTCGTGTAGATCGGCGCCGCGGAGCCACAGCGTGGGGGCCGGTTCGGGGGCGCGGTTGCGGCGGGCGGCGAGGGTCGCGAGTTCCGTCGTACGGCCGCTGCCGGGTGCGCCGACGAGGCCCAGGACCGCGGCCGACCCTTGCGTGAACGCCGCGAACTCCCTTGCCGGCGCCGCCCGTTCGACCGGCTCCACGCACGCGGGCGGCGTGGCGGCGGCCCGCCCGACGTATCCGGCCAGCGTCCCCGGCGGGCCGTCCTGCCCCACCGACGTGGCCGTCAGCTCCAGTACGCCGGCCAGGTTGAGGTCGGCCCCGTACGCCGGGACGGTCGCCGCGTTGCGGGCGAGCAGCTCGGCGAGCGGACCGTCCGGCGCGGGGCGCAGCGGCACGGCGAACCCGGTGTCGCGGTGCCCGGACTGCAGGGCGGTTCCGAGTACGGCGATGACCGCGCCCGTCTCCGCGTCGATCACCGGTCCCCCGGCCGCTCCCCCGCCCAGCCGCAGCGCGTCCTGGCCCGCGGTGCCGATCGCCAGCTCCAACGCCTCGTCCACGATCCGGAATCGGTCCGTGGCCGCGTAGGTCACCGACGTCGTACCCAGCACCCGCGCCTCGCGCCAGCACCCGGCGGCCAGCCGTACGTACGTCCCGGTCTCGACGCGCTCCCGGACGGTGACCGGCAGGGGATCGACCCCGAGCCCCTCGGTCCGTACGAGGGCCAGGTCCAGCTCCGGCAACGGGGTCACGGCATCGGCGGTGACCAGACAGCTCCGGTCCCCGGCGGCGTGCAGCACGAGCCTGGGCAGCCCGTCGACCGCCTCGTGACTGGTGACGACGGTGCCGTGGTGATCGGCGACGAACCCGGTGCCGCGGGGGCGGCCGGCGAGGTCGTGGATGCGGACGAGGGCGAGGGCGAGAGAGGCTTCGGGATCCCGACCGCCGGAAACCCGCGCATCGGCGACCCGCCCGCCAGAAGCACGCCCACCGGAGGCACGCCCGCCAGAACCCTGACCACGCCCGCCAGACGCCTGAGCCGACCCGTCAGAAGCACGTCCCCCAGAAGCCTGAGCACGCCCGCCGAAAGCTTGCCCGCCCGAAGCCCGTCCGCCCGAAGCCCGTCCGCCCGAGGCCTGCCCCTGCCCCTGCCCCTGCCCCTGCTCTGCGGATCCCCGCCCCCCAGAACCCAGCCCGCCGGAATCCCGCCCAGCCTCAGCCCGCCCCCCGGCCGCCGATTCCTCGCCGCCCCGCCCCGCGCGGTCCCGCCCCCGATGCGCCCCACCACGCCCGGCCTGCTCCCGCTGCGCACCACCGCGCCCGGCCTGCTCCCGAGACCCCCGCTCGGCGCCCCCCGTCGCCCGCCGGGACCGCTCTCGTCCCGTCATGGCCGAACCTCCCCGCCGTACACCTGTGCCCTGCTCTTCGACCGTAGGCGCGTGGTGATCAGTGGGACAGATCGCGTGGCGAACGCGCCCCCTTCCACTCCCTCGGTTCACTCCGAGCGCCTGCCCGGACGGGTGAACAGGCGGGGGTCGCTGGATACACCCTAGGGGTGGGGGGAACCGAGGGGGGACCGTGGAGCGGCGATGCAACCCCGTGATCGCCGCTCCACGGTCGGGCAGCCTCGGTGACCCCGGCCCCCGGACCGACCGGTGTCAGGCGAAGACGGCCAGGCTCTTGGCCTTGCCCTTCTCCGCCTCGACCAGCGCGAGAAGGCGGCCGTCGGGGTCGAAGACGGCCACCGGGCCGGCGCCAGCGTACTCGTCCGGCATGTCCAGACGTACGCCGTTGGTCAGCAGCCGGGCCCGCTTGGTGTCCACGTTCCAGCGCCGGAAGGCGGCCGTGGCGGCCTCGGCGATCGGCATGACCGTCAGCTCCTGCTGGAGCTGGTCGAGCGTCCTCGCCGCGTCCAGCTTGTAGGGGCCGACGCGGGTGCGCCGCAGTGCGGTGAGATGGCCGCCCACGCCCAGGTCGGCGCCCAGGTCGCGGGCGAGGGCCCGGATGTAGGTGCCGGAGGAGCAGACCACCGAGACGACCAGGTCGAGGACCGGGGTGCCGTCCTCGGCTACGGCGTCCCGGACGTCGTACACCGAGAAGGACGAGACGGTCACCGGCCTGGCCGGGATCTCGAACTCCTCGCCCTCGCGGGCCCGTTTGTAGGACCGGACGCCGTTGATCTTGATGGCGCTGACCTTGGACGGCACCTGCATGATCTCGCCGGTGAGCTTGGCGATCCCGGCGTCGACGGCCTCCCGGGTGACCTTCGAGGCGTCGGCCGACCCCGTGATCTCGCCCTCGGCGTCGTCGGTCAGGGTCGTCTGGCCCAGGCGGATCGTGCCCAGGTACTCCTTCTCGGTCAGCGCGAGGTGCCCGAGGAGCTTGGTCGCGCGCTCGACACCCAGGACGAGCACGCCGGTCGCCATCGGGTCGAGGGTGCCGGCGTGGCCGACGCGCCGCGTCCTCGCGATGCCGCGCATCTTCGCGACCACGTCGTGCGAAGTGAAGCCCGACGGCTTGTCGACGATGACAAGCCCGTCGGGCGTCCGGTTCTGCTGGGTCATTCGGCGGTGTCGTCCGTCTCGTCCTCGTCGCCCGGCTTCTTGTACGGGTCGGCGTCGCCCGCGTAGGTGGCGCCGGCCGAGACCTCACGCACCTTCTCGTCGGACAGGCGCGCCTTGTCGAGGAGGTCCTCGATGGTACGGGCGGTGTCCGGCAGGGCGTCGGCCACGAAGGTGAGCGTCGGCGTGAACTTCACGCCCGCAGCCGCGCCGACCGCGGAGCGGAGCACGCCCTTGGCGCTCTCCAGGCCGGCCGCCGCGGCCGCCCGCTCCTCGTCGTCCCCGTACACCGTGTAGAAGACGGTCGCCTCCCTCAGGTCCCCGGTGACCCGGGTGTCCGTGATGGTGACGTGCGAGCCGAGCCGCGGGTCCTTGATCCCACGCTGCAGCTTCTGGGCCACCACCTCTCGGATGAGGTCCGCCAGCCTCTTGGCACGCGCGTTGTCGGCCACTGGTCCGTCTCCTTAAGTGCTTACTTCTTGCTTCAGTCTTCGTCGCTGTGGAGCCTGCGTCGAACCGAGAGCAGTTCCACCTCGGGCCGCCCGGCGACCAGCCGCTCGCAGCGGTCCAGTACGTCGGAGAGGTGTCCCGTGTCCCCGGAGACCATCGCGAGCCCGATCTCGGCCCTGCGATGGAGGTTCTGGCTGCCCGTCTCCGCCACGCTCACCGCGTACTTGCGCTGGAGCTCGGCCACGATCGGACGGACGAGAGAGCGTTTCTCCTTCAGCGAGTGGACGTCGCCGAGGAGCAGGTCGAAGGACAGAGTCCCCACATACATGTGTGTCCGGATGTCCCGCCGGTTCGGGGTACGGGCGCCGCGTCGACGCCGATACGGGAACCGTACACGCAACGGCCGGGGCCGATCGACGGAAATTCCGTGAGGAACTTCCCCGCCGACCGGCCCCGATCGCGTGCTGGATCAGACGCGCGGCTTCTCGCGCATCTCGTACGTCGCGATGACGTCGTCGACCTTGATGTCGTTGAAGTTGCCGAGGTTGATACCGCCCTCGAACCCTTCGCGGATCTCGGTGACGTCGTCCTTGAAGCGACGCAGACCCTCGATGTTGAGGTTCTCCGCGACCACCTTGCCGTCGCGGATGAGGCGCGCCTTGGTGTTGCGCTTGACCTCGCCGGAGCGGATGAGAACACCCGCGATGTTGCCCAGCTTGGACGACTTGAAGACCTCGCGGATCTCCGCCGTACCGAGCTCGACCTCCTCGAACTCCGGCTTGAGCATGCCCTTGAGGGCCGCCTCGATCTCCTCGATCGCCTGGTAGATGACCGAGTAGTAGCGGACGTCCACGCCCTCGCGCTCGGCCATCTGCGCCGCGCGGCCTGCCGCACGGACGTTGAAGCCGATCACGATGGCGTCCGAGCCCATCGCCAGGTCGATGTCCGACTCCGTGACCGCACCGACGCCGCGGTGCAGGACGCGGATGTCGACCTCTTCGCCGACGTCCAGCTGGAGCAGGGAGGATTCCAGGGCCTCGACCGATCCGGACGCGTCGCCCTTGATGATCAGGTTCAGCTGCTGGACCTCGCCGGCCTTCAGCACCTTGTCCAGGTCCTCCAGCGACACGCGGCGCGTGCGCTTGGCGAACGCGGCGTTGCGCTCGCGGGCGGCGCGCTTCTCGGCGATCTGACGGGCCGTACGGTCCTCGTCCACCACCAGGAAGTTGTCGCCCGCACCCGGGACGTTGGTCAGGCCCAGGACCTGGACCGGCGTCGAGGGCCCGGCCTCGGTGACGTTGTTGCCGTTGTCGTCGAGCATGGCGCGGACGCGACCGTAGGCGTCGCCCACGACCATCGTGTCGCCGACCCGCAGGGTGCCTCGCTGGACGAGGACCGTGGAGACGGCACCGCGGCCGCGGTCGAGCCGGGACTCGATGGAGATGCCCTGCGCGTCCTGGTTCGGGTTGGCCCGCAGGTCGAGCGAGGCGTCCGCGGTGAGGACCACGGCCTCCAGCAGGGAGTCGATGTGCAGCCCCTGCTTGGCGGAGATGTCGACGAACATGGTGTCGCCGCCGTACTCCTCGGCCACCAGGCCGTACTCGGTCAGCTGACCGCGCACCTTGGTCGGGTCGGCGCCCTCGACGTCGATCTTGTTGACCGCGACGACGATCGGGACGTCGGCCGCCTTGGCGTGGTTGAGCGCCTCGACCGTCTGCGGCATGACGCCGTCGTTGGCCGCGACGACCAGGATCGCGATGTCGGTCGACTTCGCACCACGGGCACGCATGGCGGTGAACGCCTCGTGACCCGGGGTGTCGATGAAGGTGATCTTGCGCTCTTCGTCGTTGACCTCGGTCGCGACCTGGTAGGCACCGATGTGCTGGGTGATGCCGCCGGCCTCGCCCGCGATGACGTTCGTCTTGCGGATGGCGTCGAGCAGTCGGGTCTTACCGTGGTCGACGTGACCCATGACGGTCACGACCGGCGGACGGACGACCAGGTCCTCCTCGCCGCCCTCGTCCTCGCCGAACTCGATGTCGAAGGACTCGAGCAGCTCACGGTCCTCCTCCTCGGGGCTGACGATCTGAACCGTGTAGTTCATCTCGTCGGCGAGGAGCTGCAGCGTCTCGTCGGAGACGGACTGCGTGGCCGTGACCATCTCGCCGAGGTTCATCATGACCGCGACGAGCGACGCCGGGTTGGCGTTGATCTTCTCCGCGAAGTCGGTGAGCGACGCGCCACGGGAGAGACGGATGCTCTCGCCGTTGCCGCGCGGCAGCATCACGCCGCCGACGCTCGGGGCCTGCATGGCCTCGTACTCCTGGCGCCTCTGCCGCTTCGACTTGCGGCCGCGGCGCGCGGGACCGCCGGGACGGCCGAAGGCGCCCTGCGTGCCACCACGACCGCCCGGACCACCGGGACGACCGCCGAAGCCGGGACGGCCACCGCCGCCGGCACCCGCACCGGGACCACCGGGACGGCCGGCGAAACCGCCGCCACCGCCACCGGGACCGCCGGGACGGCCGGCGAAGCCGCCACCGCCGCCGCCACCCGGACGACCGGCGAAGCCGCCACCGCCCGGACGACCGCCGCCGCCACCGCCGGGACGACCGCCGCCACCGGGACCACGGCCGCCGGGACCGCCGCCACCGGGGCGGGGGCCGGCAGCGGGACGCTGCGGCATCATGCCGGGGTTCGGACGCGGGCCGCCGGGGCCGCCGCCACCGGGACGCGGACCGCCCTGCGGACGGGGCATACCGCCCGGGGTGGGACGCGCGCCGCCCGGAGCCTGCGGGCGGGGACCGCCGGCAGCACCCTGGGGACGGGGACCGCCCTGGCCCTGCGGCCGCGGAGCACCGCCGGGACGCTCACCCGGGGCACCCGGGCCGCCGGGACGCGGGGCGCCGCCCGGACGGGGCGCCTGCGGGCGCGCCATGCCGGTGGAGCCGCCGGAGGTGAAGGGGTTGTTGCCCGGACGGGGACCGGCCGGACGGGCGCCGGGACGCGGCGCCTGGCCGCCCGGACGCGCGGTGCCGGGACGGTCACCGCGGTCGCCGCGGCCCTGGCCGCCCTGACCGGGACCGCCCGGACGCGGGGCGCCGGGACGCGGGGCCTGGCCGGCCGGGCGCGGGGCACCCGGACGCGGGCCGGAGCCCTGACCCTGGGCCGGAGCGGCGGGAGCCGCCGGAGGCGCGGTGAACTCGGGCGTGGTCGGAGCCGGGGACGCCGGGGCGGGCCGCGGCGCGGGCTTCGGGCCCGGGGTGGGACGGGGGCCGGGAGCGGCCGGCGCGGCGGGTGCCGCGGGCCTCTCGGCGGCGGCCGGCTTGGGGGCCGGCGGGCGCGGGGCGGCCGGACGGGCGGCCTGCGCGGGAGAGGGGGCTGCCGGACGTGCCGGGGCAGCCTTGCGTGCGGGGGCGGGCTTGCCGCCTCCGTTGCCCTGCTGGAGGGCGTCCGTCAGCTTACGGACGACGGGCGCTTCGATGGTCGAAGACGCCGAACGGACGAATTCACCGAGTTCCTGGAGCTTGGCCATGACGACCTTGCTCTCAACCCCGAACTCCTTGGCGAGTTCGTATACCCGGACCTTAGCCACTTCGCTCCTTTTAGGTCCGGGTGCGTCCGGACCGTCGCTACTTCATGGGCGTACTCATCGCGTGCTCATCGAGTGCTCATCGCAATCTCGACCTACTTCCAACTCGCGGGGTACCAGGCCGTACGGAGGTTCCGCACGACACGTCTTACGGTGTTGCCTGCTCGACGTAGAGGCGCAACGCCTCGGTGTCGAGCGGTCCCGGGACGCGCAGCGCCCGCGGGACCGCCCGGCGACGGACCGCCAGGTCGAGACAGACCAGGGTGGGGTGCACATAGGCACCCCGGCCAGGCAGCGTACCGCGATGATCGGGGACGCACTGTTCCCCGATCGCCACGATCCGCAGCAGATCCTTCTGGGCCGCTCGCTCCCGGCACCCCACACAGGTGCGCTCAGGGCATGCGCGGGCTCGCGTCCGGCCAGACACTCTTAAGTCTACCTCCCCGCACCGACCTCATCCCTTTGGGGCAAAAGTCGAACGGTTGTTGTCGTGATCTAAGCCAGCAGCGGCTCAGATCTATTCCTCGGGCTGCTCGGTCTGCTCGGTGTCCGGCCGGATGTCGATCCGCCAGCCGGTCAGCCGGGCCGCCAGGCGGGCGTTCTGGCCCTCCTTGCCGATCGCCAGCGACAGCTGGTAGTCCGGCACCGTCACGCGCGCGGAACGGGCGGCCAGGTCCACGACCTCGACCTTGGAGACGCGGGCCGGGGAGAGCGCGTTCGCGACCATCTCGGCCGGGTCGTCCGACCAGTCGACGATGTCGATCTTCTCGCCGTTCAGCTCGCCCATGACGTTGCGCACCCGGCCGCCCATGGGGCCGATGCAGGCTCCCTTGGCGTTCAGGCCGCTGCGGGTGGACCGCACGGCGATCTTCGTCCGGTGGCCGGCCTCGCGCGCGATGGCGGCGATCTCCACCGAACCGTCGGCGATCTCCGGCACCTCCAGGGCGAAGAGCTTCTTCACCAGGGCGGGGTGCGTGCGCGACAGGGTGACGGACGGGCCGCGCACACCCTTCGCCACCCGGACGACGTACGACCGCAGCCGCATCCCGTGCGGGTACGTCTCGCCCGGCACCTGCTCCTGCACCGGCAGGATGGCCTCCAGCTTGCCGATGTCCACGAGCACGTTCTTCGGGTCGCGGCCCTGCTGCACGACTCCGGTGACGATGTCGCCCTCGCGGCCGGCGTACTCGCCGAGCGTCGCGTCGTCCTCGGCGTCGCGCAGCCGCTGCAGGATGACCTGCTTGGCGGTGGTGGCGGCGATACGGCCGAAGTCGGACGGGGTGTCGTCGAACTCGCGGGGCTCCTGGCCCTCTTCGAGGTCCTCGGGGTCTTCCTTCGCCCACACGACGACGTGCCCGGTCTCCCGGTCGAGCTTCACGCGCGCGTGGCGGTGGCTTCCCTCGGTGCGGTGGTAGGCGATGAGGAGGGCCGACTCGATCGCCTCGACCAACAGGTCGAAGGAGATCTCCTTCTCCCGTACCAAGCCCCGCAGGGCACTCATGTCGATGTCCACGGCTACGCCTCCTCTTCCATCTCGTTCTTGCTGTCCTTGCGGTTGAACTCGACCTGCACGCGCGCCTTGTCGATGTCGGAGAAGGCGAGTCTGCGAGCGGTGGCCTTACGTCCCTTCACGCCGGGCACCTCGAGGTCGAGACCCTCGTCGTCGACCTTCAGGATCCGCGCCACCAGTTCCCCGCCCTCGGCCAGCTGGAACCTCACCAGCCGGTCCACGGCGCGCACATAGTGCCGGTGTTCCTTGAGGGGGCGCTCCGCGCCCGGGGTGCCGACCTCGAGGGTGTACTCCCCCTCGCCCATCGCGTCGGTCTCGTCGAGCTTCGCCGAGAGCGCGCGGCTCACATCGGCGATCTGGTCCAGGTCGGCACCGGTGTCGGAGTCGACGACCACCCGCAGCACCCGCTTGCGTCCGACGGAGTCCACTGCGATCTCTTCGAGATCCAGGCCCTGGGAGCTGACGAGCGGTTCCAGGAGCTCTCGCAGCCTCTCGCTCTGGGTGGTGCTCATCCGGGTGACTCCTCGGCCGCGTGTGCTGTTGTGGGATGGTCGCGTGTCTGGTCAAAGGGTATCCGGTCGCAGACGGTGTTGCCGTCCACCTGTGGACGGGCGGGTGCCGATGAGCGACGCCGGGCGGGGGCGCGGGTACCGTGATCACGGCGGGCCGGTCTACCCGCCCGTGTGTTCGTACGAGCCCCCCGAGGACGTCAGCCGTGCCGTACCCCCCACCGCCGCGCACCCCCTCGGGGCCGCGCAGAAGATCCCTGCTCGCCTCGGCCGCCGGAGCCGCCCTGCTCGTGGGCTGCTCGTCCGGCGCCGACTCGGAGGAGAGCACCGGCGGCAGCCCGTCGGTCACCGCGAAGGCACGCGCGCGTGCGGCGCGGGACAGCGTGGGGCTGGTGGAGCGGTACGACGCCGTCCTCGCCGCGCACCCGACGGCGGCGGAGCGGCTGGCACCGCTGCGGGCGGAGGTCGCACGGCATGTGGCGGCGTTCGGGGGGACGGTCGGAAAGGCCGGTGCGAGCGGGAGCGGCACGCCGCAGTCACCGTCGGCCGGGTCCCCGTCCGCGCCGAGCTCCTCGCCCGCCACCACCGAGCAGGACGCCCTCGCGGAACTCGCCGCCGCCGAGCGGGCCCTCGCCGATCAGCGAACCGCCGCGCTGCTGGACGTGCCCGGCGAGCTGGCGCGGCTGCTGGCCTCGGTCGCGGCGGCCGGGGCGGCGCACGCGTATCTGCTGACGGAGGGGGCCAAGTGAGCGAGACGGACGAGAAGGAGCTCAAGGCGCTCCAGGCGGCGCTCGCCGCCGAGCACGCGGCCGTCTACGGCTACGGGGTCGTCGGCGGCAGGATCCGCGAGGGCCGTCGTACGGAGGCCAGGTCCGCGTACGACGCCCACCGCGCCCGGCGCGACGCCCTGGTGCGGGAGGTCCGGGACCTCGGCGGCACGCCGGTGGCCGCGGCCGCCGCGTACGCGCTGCCGTTCCCGGTGCCGGACTCGGCGGCGGCCGTGCGGCTGGCGGCGGAGCTGGAGGACCGGGTGGCCGGGGTGTACTCCGACGTCGTGCGGGCGACCGAGGGCGAGCGGCGGCGGTCGGCCGCGGGGGCCCTGCGGGAGGCGGCGGTGCGGGCGGTGCGCTGGCGCGGCGAGAGCGTAGCCTTCCCTGGTCTCGCCGAGCGGGCGGCCACCGGGTCGGCCTCGCCGTCACCCACGGCGTGACCCGTACCGGAAGGGATCTGCTCGCGTATGGCTTTCGAACCGCCGCCGCGTCTGGTGAGGGCGCTCGGTGAGACGGCACCGGACGGTGACGACTGGTTGGAGAAGCTGCCGACGGCGGCGCAACAGGCCGTCGCGCTACGCGAGTTGACCGTGGAGCGGGTGCAGGTGCCGGGTGGGCGCAGCAGCCTGGTGGTGCTGGTACGGCGGCCCGACGGCGCCCCGGCCGTGCTGAAGCTGGCGCCGCGGCGGGCCCGGCCGGAGGGTGAGCGGGCGGCGCTGTCCCATTGGGGCGGGGTGGGGGCCGTACAACTGCTGGAGCCGTTCACCGCGGAGGGTGTGCTCCTGTTGGAGCGGCTGCATCCGGATGTGTCCCTGCGGTCGTTGCCGGAGGCGAAGGCGTTGCTGGAGGCGGCGGGGACGTTGCGGCGGCTGTGGGTGGAGCCGCCGGGTGGGCATTCCTTCGAGACGGTGGCCGAGCGGACGGGGCGGCAGGCGGAGGCGATGCGGGCCGGGGCCGACGGAGAGGTGGCGTCGCTCGTCGACGCCGCGTTGGCCTCGCGTGCGGAGTTGTTGGCCGCGCCGCCGGAGGAACGGTTGCTGCACGGGACGTTCCGGCAGAGCAAGGTGCTGGCCGGGGAGCGGATGCCGTGGCTTGCGGTGGGGCCGGATCCGGTGGTGGGTGAGTGTGCGTTCGATCTGGCGCGGCTGGTGCGGGATCGGGTGGAGGACTTGATCGCCTCGCCGTCGGGGGCGGCGACGACTCGGCGGCGGGTGAAGCGGCTGGCGGAGTCTTTGGACGTGGATCAGGAGCGGCTTCGGGGGTGGACGTTGTTCCGGGCCGTGGAGTCGGGGGTTCGGGCGCGGCGAGTGGGGCGGCCTCGGGATGCCGAGCTGTTGCTTGAATTTGCCGGGTGGCTTTAGGGCGGATCAGCTCGGGGGTTCGGGTTGTGGTCGGGCTGCGGGTGCGTCGTGGCTTGTCGCGCAGTTCCCCGCGCCCCTCTAGGGGCGTTGCAGGCGGCGTTCTGCCAAATTGGCCAGCAAGGCTGCCGCGTCTGACAGGACCGTGTCGTCGAAGGTGGCCCTCGGGGAGTGGTTGGTTGGGGCCGTTTTCGGGTCACCCGTCGCGTCGGCGCCCAAGAAGGCGAAGGCGCCCGGCACGCGGTCCAGGACCCTCGAGAAGTCCTCCGAACCGGTGATCGGGTCCGGCATCGGCTCGAAGTACTCCTCGCCGAAGGTCTCGCGGACCGTGTCGGCCAGGAAGATGTGCTCGACGGTGTCGTTCACCGTGAGCGGGTACTCCGGGCTGAAGTCCGCCTCCGCCGTCAGGCCGTGGGCCGTCGCCATGTCCTGGCACAGGCGCACGGCGGCCTCGGCGACGCGTTCCGCGGCCTGTGCGCTGAACGTTCGTATCGTCGCCTCGAAGACCGCCTCGTCCGGGATGATGTTGCGCCTGGTGCCGGCGTGGAAGGTGCCGACGGTGATCACCACCGGGTCGAAGACGTCGAAGCGGCGGGTCACCATCGTCTGCAGGGCGGTGACCATCTCGCAGGCCGTCTGGATGGGGTCGAGGGCGTCGTGCGGCCGGGAGCCGTGGCCGCCGGCGCCGAGCACGCGCACGTGCAGGCCCGCCGAGGCCGCCATCAGGGGCCCGGGGCGGGAGGTGAAGACGCCCGTGGGGTACGACGACGAGGTCACGTGCAGTCCGTAGGCGGCGTCGGCCGGGCGGCCCGCCGCCTCCAGCACGCCCTCCTCGATCATGTGCCCGGCGCCGTCCCAGCCCTCCTCCCCCGGCTGGAACATGAACACCACGTCCCCGGCGAGGAGTTCACGCCGGTCGGCGAGCAGCCGGGCGGCGCCGACGAGGCCGGCGGTGTGCAGGTCGTGGCCGCAGGCGTGCATGGCGCCGTCGATCCGGGAGCTGAACTCCACGCCGGTGCGCTCGGAGACCGGCAGGGCGTCCATGTCGCCGCGCAGCAGCACGACGGGGCCGGGGCCTTCGGGGGCCGCGCCGCCGCGCAGGACCGCGGTGACGGAGGACAGGGTCGTGCCCGTGCTGATCTCCAGCGGCAGTCCGTCCAGTGCCGCCAGCACCTTCTCCTGGGTGCGCGGCAGGTGCAGGCCGATCTCCGGTTCCCGGTGCAACGCCCGGCGCAGCTGGGCCAGTTCGCCCTGGATCTCGTGTGCGTCCGCTCGCAGACTCATCCCGTTCCCCCTCGTACGTCCAACGCTTGGGCAGTGTCAGGAGACTGCCCAGCCGTGGGCCGCTCAGGACATTCCCGTCGCCGTCAGTTTGAGCGCGAGGACGGGGCAGTCGGCCGCGGCTCTGCGGGCCCGTTTGAGGGTGCGGGCGGGGACGGGGGTGCCGTCGACCAGGGGGTAGCCCCACTCGTCGAGGGTGATGTGGTCGGGGAGGAGCTCGGCGCACAGGCCGTGGCCCCGGCAGGACGTCCAGTCGATGTCGATCTTCTGGGCCGGCTTCTGGTCCATGTCAGGGCTCCTGGGGGACGGGCAGCAGGGGCGTCGGGTCGGTCGCGGTGCACAAACCCCTTGCGTGGGCGTCCAGTTCGGGCGCGAAGGTGGTGAGGGCGCTGCGGACCAGGCGGACCGTGCCGTCGGGGTGGTGGCAGGCGCCGCGGCCCTCGACCAGGCCGGACCAGCGGGCCAGGTCGGTGCGGGTGGTGGACTGGGGGCCGGGGGTGGCGAGGGTCCGGAAGGCGGCGGCCATGCGGGGCAGGCCGTTCAGGCAGGGGCCGCACTGGCCTGCCGACTGAAGTGCCAAGTAACGCAGGACTCGGGCCGTTTCGGTCAGGCCGCAGCGGGTGGTGGGGAGGGTGGCGATGACGCCGGCTCCCATTGTCGTGGCGTCCAGGGGGAGTTGCGCCGCTTCCGTCGCCGGGAACCAGGTGCCGTGGTAGCCGCCGAGGAGGACCGCGGACATGCCGTTCAGCGGGACCAGGCGGTGCAGGGGCATGCCGAACGGGGCTTCCACGACCCGGGGTTGGCTGCCCGGCGTGTGCAGCGTGCACAGGGCGCTGCCGGGCTGGGAGGGGGTGCCGGCCGTGCGGTACCAGTCGGGGCCGTAGCGGGCGATCAGGGCCAGGTGGGCGAGGGTCTCGACGTTCTGGACGAGGGTGGGGGCACGGCCCACGCCGCGTTCCCGGACCGGCGGGTCCTGGTGGGTGGGCAGGGCCTCGGCTCCGCCCACGAAGCGGGCCAGCGCGGACGCCTGGCCGGACAGGAAGCGTCTGGGGAGTCGTACGACCTTGACGGCGACCGGGTCCCTGCGGTGGGCCGCGGCCGACTCCAGGTAGGACACGCCCTCCTCGGCCGCGAGGTAGGCCTCCCCCGCGCCGACCGCCCGCGCGGCCACCTGGAGGCCGTCCAGGACCAGGTGCGGGGAGAGGGCGAGCAGGGTCTTGTCCTTGCGGCTCGCGGGTTCGCCCTCCGCGCCGTTCGCGACGACCACCGGGGCGCGGCCGGTGCGGCGGGCCGCCTCGGCGACCGCGGCGAGCTTGCGGTGCACCGGGAACGCCGCTCCCCCGCGGCCGGTCAGCCCGGCCTCGGCCACGGATCTGAGCAGGGCGGCCGGATCGCCGTGGCGCAGCGGGCCGTAACGCTGTTCGTGGGTGGGCAGGTCGGCCGGGGCGCCGCCGGGGGCCAGCAGGCGCGGGGACATGTGGAGGTCGGGGAAGGTCGCGGTCATCAGTGGGCTCCTTGGGCGGGGCGGAGCAGGGTGGTGGCGGTGCGGATGCCTCCGGCGGTGATGACGGTGGCCACGCAGGTGATGGTCAGCCAGGTCATCCAGTCGGTGCCGGCGTCGGTGCCGATGCCCAGGCCGTGGATCAGGGCGACGGGCCAGGAGGCGTAGGCCAGCCAGTGGAGGGCGCGCCAGGTGCGGTAGCCGATGCGTTCGCGCAGGAGGCTGGTGATCAGGACGGCGAGCAGGAGGTCCAGGGCGACTGTGCCGAGGCCGAGCCAGAGGGGCTCGTAGTCGCCGATGAACGGGATGAGGACGTCGGTGAGGGTGATGTTGACGTAGCTGTCCATCACCGCGAGTGCGATGTGCAGGGCCAGGAAGGCTGTTGCGGAGAGGGAGAGGGTGCGGTGCAGGGAGACGGTGCCGAAGCGGGGGAGGCCGGGGATGCGGCCGCGGAGTCGCACCGCGATGCCCAGGACGACTACGAGCGTGAAGAGGACCAGGGAGACGGCACCGGTGGCTCGGTTTGCGTACCAGAGGGTTGCGCTTGTCATGCGGCTGTCCCTCGGTGGGGGCTGGTCGCGCAGTTCCCCGCGCCCCTGGGGGGCGTAGGCCAGCCCGGTGTTGTTATGACCAGGCCGTCCAGCGCCACCAGTCGGGCCGGGAGGCCCAGGCGCGTCAGCCAGCGCTCTGCGCCCGGGCCCTTCACCAACGCCGCCGTCGTTGCCGCGTTGGCTTCTGCGCAGGTGGGGGCCGCTACCGACACCGTGCGCCACGGGGTCTGGGCCGGCAGGCCCGTGTTCGGGTCGGTGATGTGGTGGAGGGTGGTGTCGCCGCGGCGCCAGTTGCGGGCCGACGTGCCCGATGTGGCGAGGCCTCCGCTGTGCAGGCCCACCGTGGTGTGCGGGCCCTCGGGCGGCGTCCGGTCCACCGGGGCCGTTACGTCCTGGACGCGGATCTGCCAGCCGTCCGCCGGGGGCTTTCCCGCGACCGCCGTGTCGCCGCCCAGGCTCACCAGGACTCCGCAGCCCGCCGTCCGCGCGAGCATCGTCGCGGCCTTGTCGGCGGCCCAGGCCTTCGCCGTGGCGCCGAGGTCGAGGCGTACGCCGGGCGGGACCGTGACCGTGCCGGTCGCGCGGTCGAGGCGGACCGTGCGCCAGCCCGGGGCCCGCTTCACCGTGAGGCGCACCGGGCGGTCGTCCTCCTGGACCAGCGTGAAGTCGCGGTCGTAGCCGATCGCCTCCATCGCCGAGCCGACCGTGGGGTCCACGGCCCCGTCGGTCGCCTCGGCCGCGCGCAGGGCGACCGCGAGGGCCTCCGCGAGCAGCGGGCTGACCCGGACCGGGCGGCCGGCGCTGTCGTCCAGGGCGGCGAGTTCGGAGTCGGGGCGGAAACGGCTGCAGGCCGCGTCGACCTCGGCGAGGTGCCGGGCCAGGAGCAGGTTGCAGGAGTCGAGCAGGGCCGGGTCGGTGACGACCAGGCGGACCGTGGTGCCGAGGGCGCGCCAGTCGGCGGCGGCGGTGGTACGCGGCTTCAGCAGCGTGCTCATCACGACGCTCCCGAGGTGGAGTCGGAGGAGCCGCTGCCGTTGGAGGACGTGAGCCCGCCGGAGGAGGACGAGGAGTCGCTCGATGACGAGCTGCTGGACGACGAGGACGAACTCGTATCGCTGCTGCCGGAACTCGTACTGGTACTGCTCGAACCCGTGTCGCTGCTCGTGGTGGACGACACGGCGCTGGTGTCCGTGTTCATCGTGCCGATCAGCGCGAACATCCCGGCCGCCGCCGCCAGCGTGACCGCCGCCGCGGTGGCCGCCGTGCGCCGGGCCCCTCTGCGGACCAGCGCGGCGGCGCCCCGCTCCCTTCCCCTGCCTTCCATGGCCGTTCCCCTCCCGAATGTGGTGACGTTCTGTCACGCACTACGTTCGGGGAACGGTCTGAGAGAAGTCTGTGAGGTCCCTTTAGGCCCCCAGAGACGTTTCTGAGGAGTTCCTTTACGCGGTGAGGCGGGCGATCGCCTCGTCCACCGTCAGTTCCTCGCGCTCGCCGGACTTGCGGTCCTTGAGCTCCAGGACGCCCTCGCCGGAGCGGCGGCCCGCGACCAGGATCTTCGGTACGCCGATGAGCTCGGCGTCCGTGAACTTCACGCCCGGGGAGACGCCGGCCCGGTCGTCGACCAGGACGCGCAGGCCGGCCGCGCGCAGCTTCTCGGAGACCTCCAGGGCCAGCTCGATCTGGAGGGCCTTGCCCGCGGCGACGACGTGCACGTCGGCCGGGGCGACCTCGGCGGGCCAGCACAGGCCCTGCTCGTCGGCGGTCTGCTCGGCGAGGGCGGCGACGGCGCGGGAGACGCCGATGCCGTAGGAGCCCATGGTGACGCGGACGGGCTTGCCGTTCTGGCCGAGGACGTCGAGCTTGAGGGCGTCGGCGTACTTGCGGCCCAGCTGGAAGATGTGGCCGATCTCGATGGCGCGGTCCAGCTTGAGGCCGGTGCCGCAGTTCGGGCACGGGTCGCCCTCCTGGACGACCACGACGTCGACGTACTCGTCGACCTCGAAGTCACGGCCGGCGACGACGTGCTTGGCGTGCATGCCGTCCTTGTTGGCGCCGGTGATCCAGGCGGTGCCGGGGGCCACGCGCGGGTCGGCGACGTACTTGACCTTCTCGCCCAGGCCCTGCGGGCCGACGTAACCGCGAACCAGGTCGGGGCGGCCCGCGAAGTCGGCCTCGGTGACCATCTCCACGACGCCCGGCGCGAAGTGCGCCTCGACCTTGTCCATGTCGACCTCGCGGTCGCCGGGCACGCCGACGGCGATGATCTCGCCGTCCACCTTCACGAGAAGGTTCTTGAGCGTCTCGGAGGCCTGGACGCCGAGGTGGGCGGCGAGGGTCTCGATGGTCGGGGTGTCGGGGGTGGGGATCTCTTCGAGGGCGGGGACGGCGGCGGCGTCCACCGGCTTCAGCTCGTATGTGATCGCCTCGGTGTTGGCCGCGAAGTCGCAGTTCGGGCAGTCGGCGAAGGTGTCCTCGCCGGCCTCGGCCGGGGCGAGGAACTCCTCCGACTTGGAGCCGCCCATGGCGCCGGCGGTGGCGGCGCAGATGCGGTAGTCGAGGCCGAGGCGCTCGAAGACGCGCTGGTAGGCCTCGCGGTGCAGGGCGTAGGACCGGGCGAGGCCCTCGTCCTCGGTGTCGAAGGAGTACGAGTCCTTCATCAGGAACTCGCGGCCGCGCAGGATGCCGGCGCGGGGGCGGGCCTCGTCGCGGAACTTCGTCTGGATCTGGTAGAGGATGACCGGCAGGTCCTTGTAGGAGGAGGCCTGGTCCTTCACGATCAGCGTGAAGATCTCCTCGTGGGTGGGGCCGAGCAGGTAGTCGCCGCCCTTGCGGTCGTTGAGGCGGAACAGCTCCGGGCCGTACTCGTCCCAGCGGCCGGTCGCGTCGTACGGCTCGCGGGGCAGCAGCGCGGGGAGGCTGACCTCCTGGGCGCCGATCGCGTCCATCTCCTCGCGGACGATCCGCTCGACGTTGGCCAGCACCTTCTTGCCGAGCGGCAGCCAGCTCCAGATGCCGGCGGCGGTACGGCGGACGTAGCCGGCGCGGACGAGCAGCTTGTGGCTGAGGACCTCGGCGTCCGCCGGGTCGTCGCGCAGCGTCTTCGCCATCAACTGGGACATGCGCTGGACCGGTGCGTTGGCCATGGTTCTCGTACTCCTGCCGGGAAAACGGTGATGGCTAGGAGGTTAGCCGGGGTCGCTGTGCCGGTGGAAATCCGTCAGCGGCGGCGGAGCGGCAGAGGGGCGCCCATGACCGCGTACGGCTTGGGGGCGCTGGGGAAGAGGACCTGGCGGGCCAGGTCCTGGTAGCCGAGGGAGCGGTACAGGCCGCGGGCGGGACTGTCGACGTCGATCGCGGAGAGGATCGAGCGGGGTTCGGTGGCGCCGTCGGTGATCCTGGTGATCAGGGCGCGGCCGATGCCGAGGTTCTGGTGCCGGGGGTGCACGTGCAGCTCGGTGATCACGAAGGAGTCGTCGAGCCAGTGCTCGTGGCCCTGGGCGCGGAGGTAGGGCTCAACGACCGTGGACCACCAGTGGGTACGGTCGTTCGGCATGCCGTAGACGAAGCCGACCAGGTCGCCGCCGACGGTCGCGCCGAGCGCGCGGGCCCCCGGGTAGGTCATGTGCCGCACCACGATCTGACGGCGTACGGCGACCTCGTCCGCGCCGAGACCGAAGGCGACGGCCTGCACCGCGAGCGCCTCGTCGACCCGGGCGGACAGATCGAGCGGACCGATCACGACGTCGTCGGGCCGGCGGCGATGTCCGTGACCGGGAAAGTGCAGCATGCGGGGGAGACTACAGGTCCCGTACGAGCCTCAGAACAGCACTGTGAACAGCGGCTAGAACAGAACGCTCATGAACGCGCCGACCTCCTGGAAGCCGACTCGGTGGTACGTCCTTCTCGCCGGGGTGTTGAAGTCGTTGACGTAGAGGCTGACGATCGGGGCCACGTCCGCCAGGGCGTAGCGCAGGACCGCCGCCATGCCCGGGGCCGCGATGCCCCTCCCCCGGTACTCGGGGGCCACCCACACGCCCTGGATCTGGCAGGCCTGCGGGGTCGCCGCGCCGATCTCCGCCTTGAAGACGACCTTGCCCCGGTCGTCGAGGCGGGCGAAGGAGCGGCCGGAGCCGACCAGTTCGGCGACCCGGGCCTGGTAGAGCAGCCCGCCGTCCCCCGCGAGCGGCGAGACGCCCACCTCCTCGGTGAACATCGCCACGCACGCCGGCATGATCGTCTCCATCTCGTCCTTGCGGATGCGGCGGACGTACGGATCCGGGGCGATGTCGGCGGGCATGCGGTCGGTGACCATCAGCGGCTGGTGGGCGCGGACCTCGCGGGCCGGGCCCCAGCCGGCTTCGAGCAGGCGCCACAGCTGGGCGGTGGGCTCGGCCGGGCCGACGATCGAGGAGCAGCGGCGGCCGGCCCTCCGCGCGCGGTCCGCGAAGGCGCGCACGGCGCGCGGGGTGGCGCAGATCGGGACCAGGTTGGCGCCGGCGTAGCAGAGGGACGTCAGCATGCCGTCCTCGTAGTAGCCCCACATCTCGCCGCCCAGCCGCCACGGGTCGAGGCCCGCGACCTGCACCCGGGACGTCACGAAGGCGTTCGCGACCGGCTCGCGGTCGAGGACGGCGAGCGCGGCGTCCAGGTCGCTCGGTTCGAGCACCCGGGAGGTGGTCTGGGTCAACACGTGCGGGACCTCACCCTGAGGGTTCGCTGATCTCCGCACTGTACCTGCCGATTTTGTGCCGCGCCGCCCCGTGCGGCGACGCGGCAGAGCGGGTGCGTCAGCGGTGGCCCGTGGGGTGGCCGTAACCCACGTGTGTCTCGTCGATCCGCAGCTGTCGGTGGAAGGCGGGGGCGGTCGCGGCGGACCAGGTCGTGGGCACGTCGAGGCGGAGGCGGCGGGTGCGCGGGCCCGCCGGGAGGCCAACGCCCCGCCACTGGGAATGTGACGGGGCGTGGGAGTGAACGGCGGGGTCAGCCCGCGACGGAGACCTCGGGCTCGCCGGAGGTGACGCCGTCGGCCTCCATCTGCTCGGCCAGCTTCATGGCCTCCTCGATCAGGGTCTCCACGATCTTGGACTCGGGGACGGTCTTGATGACCTCGCCCTTGACGAAGATCTGCCCCTTGCCGTTGCCGGAGGCGACGCCGAGGTCGGCCTCGCGGGCCTCGCCGGGGCCGTTGACGACACAGCCCATGACGGCGACGCGGAGCGGGACCTCCATGCCGGTGAGGCCGGCCGTGACCTCTTCGGCGAGCTTGTAGACGTCGACCTGGGCGCGGCCGCAGGAGGGGCAGGAGACGATCTCCAGGCCGCGCTGCTTGAGGTTCAGCGACTCCAGGATCTGGTTGCCGACCTTGACCTCCTCCACGGGAGGTGCGGAGAGGGACACGCGGATCGTGTCGCCGATGCCCTGGGAGAGCAGCGCGCCGAAGGCCACCGCCGACTTGATCGTGCCCTGGAACGCCGGGCCCGCCTCGGTGACGCCGAGGTGCAGCGGGTAGTCGCACTGGGCGGCGAGCTGCTTGTAGGCCTCGATCATCACGACCGGGTCGTTGTGCTTCACCGAGATCTTGATGTCCCGGAAGTCGTGCTCCTCGAAGAGCGAGGCCTCCCACAGGGCGGACTCGACGAGCGCCTCGGGGGTCGCCTTGCCGTACTTCTGCAGCAGGCGCCGGTCGAGGGAGCCGGCGTTGACGCCGATGCGGATCGGGGTGCCGTGGTCCTTGGCGGCCCGCGCGATCTCCTTGACCTTGTCGTCGAACTGCTTGATGTTGCCCGGGTTCACCCGGACCGCGGCGCAGCCGGCCTCGATGGCGGCGAAGACGTACTTCGGCTGGAAGTGGATGTCGGCGATGACCGGGATCTGCGACTTCTTCGCGATGGTCGCGAGCGCGTCCGCGTCGTCCTGGGTCGGGCAGGCCACGCGGACGATCTGGCAGCCGGACGCGGTGAGCTCGGCGATCTGCTGGAGGGTCGCGCCGATGTCGGACGTACGGGTCGTGGTCATCGACTGCACGGATACCGGGGCGTCGCCGCCGACCGCGACGGATCCGACCTGGATCTGCCGGCTCTTCCGCCGCTCGGCAACCCTGGTCGGAACGGACGGCATGCCGAGAGAAATCGCAGTCATCTGCTGTGCAACCCCAAGTCGTGGATCAAGGTCCGGTCCCGGAACAGCGGGCTCCAGGCTTCGAGATTACGGCACCCGCGCAGGCCCGAGCACATCCCGCCTTCAAACGCACTCAAAGGAAGGCGGCCCGGAACCGAGGGTCCCGGGCCGTCACGAACTCCACATGGCTAGGTGATTTTCACCGGGTTAACCACGTCCGCCACCAGCACGAGCAGCGTGAAGCAGACGAAGATCCCGGCCACCACATAGGCCACCGGCATCAGCTTCGCCACGTCGAACGGGCCCGGGTCCGGGCGCTTGAGAACCTTCGCCACGTTCCGCCGCAGGGACTCCCACAGCGCCCCCGCGATGTGTCCGCCGTCGAGCGGCAGCAGCGGGAGCATGTTGAACAGGAACAGGGAGAGGTTGAAGCCGGCGACCAGCATCACGAACATCGCCAGCTGCTGGGTGGCCGGGATGTCCAGGGTGAAGATCTCGCCGCCGACCCGGGCCGCGCCGACCACGCCCATCGGGGAGTCGGCCGCTCGCTTGCCGTCGCCGAAGGCCGCGTCCCACAGGCCGGGGATCTTGCCGGGCAGGCCCGCGATGGAGTCGACGGCGTCGCCGACGCGGTCGCCCATCCAGGTCAGGGACTCGCCGAAGTCCTGCTTGACGATGCCGGTGGCGGCGCTGAAGCCGAGGAAGCCGGCGCTGACGTACTTGCCCTCGACGATCTGGCCGCTGGAGTCCTTCTTGGCGACCTGGTTGGTGGCGATCGTGGCGTGGAGGGTGACCTCCTGGCCCTTGCGGTCGACGACGATCGCGACGTTCTTGCCGGGGTCGGAGCGGATCAGGTCGGAGAGCTTGTTCCAGTCGTCGGTCCGTACCCCGTCGAAGGAGACGATCTTGTCGCCGGGCTTGAGGCCCGCCGCCGCGGCCGGGGAGGCCGCGTCGCCCTTCTTGCAGGTGTCGCGGTTCTCGCTCTGCGCGATGACGCACTGGGAGACCGAGCTGACCGTGGTGGTCTGCTGGGAGATGCCGAAGCCCATCAGGACCGTGAAGAACAGGGCCACGGCCAGGATGAGGTTCATGAACGGGCCCGCGAACATCACGATGACCCGCTTCCAGGGGGCGCGGGTGTAGAAGAGGCGGGTCTCGTCGCCGGGCTTGAGCTCCTCGAAGGCGGCCGAGCGGGCGTCCTCGATCATGCCGCGCCAGGGCGAGGTGGAGCGGGCGGTGAGCTGGCCGTCGGGGCCGGGCGGGAACATGCCGATCATGCGGATGTAGCCGCCGAACGGGACGGCCTTGATCCCGTACTCGGTCTCGCCCTTCTTGCGCGACCAGATGGTCGGGCCGAAGCCGACCATGTACTGGGGCACGCGGATGCCGAAGAGCTTGGCCGTGGACAGGTGCCCCAGCTCGTGCCACGCGATCGAGACCAGCAGGCCGAACGCGAAGACGACTATGCCGAGGATCATCATCAAGGTCGTCATGCACGCGCCTCCGCGATCGCCGTCAGTTCCCTGGCCCGGGCCCTTGCCCAGGTCTCCGCTTCGAGGACGTCCGACACGGTGAGTGAGGTTCCCGTACGCGGGGTGCCGTGCTCCTCGACCACCCGTGTCACCGTCTCCATGATCCCGTTGAAGGGCAGCGCGCCGGTGCGGAACGCCTCCACGCACTCCTCGTTGGCCGCATTGAACACCGCCGGGGCGGTGCCCGCGAGCTCACCCACGTGCCTCGCAAGGTTGACCGAAGGGAACGCGTCATTGTCGAGCGGGAAGAACTCCCACGTCGACGCCTTGCTCCAGTCGAAGGCCGGGGCCGCGTCCGGGACGCGCTCGGGCCAGCCGAGGCCGATGGCGATGGGCCCGCGCATGTCGGGGGGCGTCGCCTGGGCGATGGTCGATCCGTCCGTGAACTCAATCATCGAGTGGACATACGACTGGGGGTGCACGACCACCTCAATGCGGCTGAAGGGAATGTCGTAGAGGAGGTGTGCCTCGATCACCTCCAGGCCCTTGTTCACGAGGGTCGCGGAGTTGATCGTGATGACCGGGCCCATGGCCCAGGTGGGGTGCGCGAGCGCGTCCTCGACGGTCACGTCCGCCAGCTCGGCCTTCGTACGGCCGCGGAAGGGCCCGCCGGAGGCGGTGACGACCAGCTTGCGCACATCCGCTCTCGTCCCCGCCGCGAGCGCCTGGAACAGCGCCGCGTGCTCGGAGTCGACCGGGATGATCTGACCGGGCTTGGCGAGCGCCTTGACCAGCGGGCCGCCGACGATGAGCGACTCCTTGTTGGCGAGCGCGAGGGTGCGGCCCGCCTCCAGGGCGGCGAGGGTCGGGGCGAGCCCGATGGAGCCGGTGATGCCGTTGAGGACGGTGTGGCAGTCGGAGGCGGCGAGGGCGGTGGCCGCGTCGGGCCCGGCGAGGATCTCGGGCAGCGCCTCCCCGGCGCCGTACAGACCGCTCAGCGCTTCGCGCAGCTGCGGTACGACGTCCTCGCGGGCGACCGCGACGGTCCGCACCCGGAGCCGGTGCGCCTGCTCGGCGAGGAGGCCGACCCGGCCGCCGTTGGCGGAGAGCGCGGTGACCCGGAACCGGTCGGGGTTGCGGAGCACGAGGTCGATGGCCTGGGTCCCGATCGAGCCCGTGGAGCCGAGGATCACCACGTCCTTCGGGCCGCTGCCCGCCACCGGGTCGTAGACGAGGTGTGGATCCGCGAGAGGTGCTGGACTGTCGCTCATCCCTCCATTGTTGCCGTAAGGACGGTGTGTGAGGACAGCGCGTCCCCCTCTCGGGGGGCGGGGAGGGGAACGCGCTGTCGGGTCGGGTCAGCGGATCGGGCGGTGGACGTTCTCCTTCTTCGACGGGCCGGGGTCGGCCTCGGCGATCCACAGGCCCTCGCCGGACGGGTCGACGATGCCCTCCTCCAGCCATTCGTACGTGCCGGACATGACGCCCTTGACGACCTTGCGGTCGAGGTCGTCGGTGTTGTTCCACAGGCGCCCGAAGAGTTCCTCGACGCGCAGCCGGGACTGACGGCAGAAGGCGTCGGCGAGCTGGTAGGCCTCGCGGCCGTGGTCGCCCTGGCTGCGCAGGAGCTCGGCGCGGACACAGGCCGCGCTCATCGCGAAGAGCTCGGCGCCGATGTCGACGATCCGGCCCAGGAAGCCCTGCTTGGTCTCCATCTTCCCCTGCCAGCGGGACATGGCGTAGAAGGTGGAGCGGGCCAGCTTGCGGGAGGTGCGTTCGACGTAGCGGAGGTGCGGGGAGAGGTCGACTCCGTGTTTGAACTCGCCGTAGGAGTACGGGAGTTGACCCTGTCCCGCGACGAGCTTCGGCAGCCACTTCGCGTAGAAGACGCCCGCGTTCGCGCCCGCCTTCGCCTTGTCCTGGAGGGACTTCTCCGGGTCGATGAGGTCACCGGCGACGGACAGGTGGGCGTCGACGGCCTCGCGGGCGATCAGGAGGTGCATGATCTCCGTCGAGCCCTCGAAGATGCGGTTGATCCGGAGGTCGCGCAGGACCTGCTCGGCGGGGACGGCCCGTTCGCCGCGGGCCCGCAGCGACTCCGCCGTCTCGAAGCCGCGGCCGCCCCGGATCTGGACCAGCTCGTCGGCGATCAGCCAGGCCATCTCGGACGCGTACAGCTTGGCGAGGGCGCCCTCGATGCGGATGTCGTTGCGGTCCTCGTCGGCCATCTGCGAGGACAGGTCCAGTACGGCCTCCAGCGCGAAGGTCGTCGCCGCGATGAAGGAGATCTTCTGGCCGACGGCCTCGTGGTGGGCGATCGGCTTGCCCCACTGCTCACGCGCCGCCGACCACTCGCGGGCGATCTTCAGGCACCACTTGCCGGCGGCCACACAGGAGGCGGGGAGGGAGAGCCGGCCCGTGTTGAGGGTGGTGAGCGCGATCTTCAGGCCCGCGCCCTCCGGGCCGATACGGTTCGCCGCCGGGACGCGGACCTGGTGGAAGCGGGTGACGCCGTTCTCGATGCCGCGCAGGCCCATGAAGGCGTTGCGGTTCTCGACGGTGACGCCGGGCGAGTTCGTCTCGACGACGAAGGCGGTGATGCCGCCCTTGTGGCCCTCGGACTTCGGGACGCGCGCCATGACGACCAGCAGGTCGGCCACGACACCGTTGGTGGTCCACAGCTTCACGCCGTCGAGGACGTAGTCGTCCCCGTCCGGTACGGCCGAGGTCGCGAGGCGGGCCGGGTCGGAGCCCACGTCGGGCTCGGTGAGCAGGAAGGCGCTGATGTCGGTGCGGGCGCAGCGCGGCAGGAACTGCTCCTTCTGCTCGGTCGTGCCGAACAGCTTGAGCGGCTGCGGTACGCCGATCGACTGGTGCGCCGACAGCAGCACGCCGATCGCCGGGGACGCCGAACCGGCCAGCGTCAGCGCCTTGTTGTAGTACACCTGGGTGAGGCCGAGCCCGCCGTACTTGGTGTCGATCTTCATGCCGAAGGCGCCGAGTTCCTTGAGGCCGTTGATGACCTCGTCGGGGATGCGGGCCTCGCGCTCGATGAGGGCGCCGTCGACCTTGGTCTCGCAGAAGTCGCGGAGCTTGGCGAGGAACTCCTCGCCGCGCTGGGCCGCCTCGTCGGTCGGCATGGGGTGCGGGTGGACCAGGTCGAGCCGGAAGCGGCCGAGGAACAGTTCCTTGGCGAAGCTGGGCTTGCGCCACTCCTGTTCCCGGGCCGCCTCGGCCACCTGGCGGGCCTCACGTTCGGAGACGGTAGGGCGTCCAGCAGATTCTGTGGGGCTTGCGGACATGAGGCTCACCTCGCCGCGAATCGGGATCTCGGACCGTAATTGGTTACCGACGGGTGCTACTCGATCGTATGTACCCGATCCGGGGCGAGCCCACCACCCTTCGCGCGCCCGTTCAGCCGATGTTGACGGAGTACGACTTCGTGTCCAGGCGGCCGGTTCCCTTGAAAACCTCGGTGCCGGACTCGATGCCGGAGACGTACTTGTCGTTGGAGAGCAGCTTGCGCCGGACGAGTGCCTGGGTGAAGTCGTCCAGGTCGAGGGTGGCGCTGGTGGCGTTCGCGCGGCGGACGAAGGAGTACACGTTCCAGCCGATGTCCCCCTGGTAGATGTCCCACATCGCCCCACCGAGGCTGACGCTGCCGTACTTGGTGCCGAGGGGGCCCGCGCCGCCCTGCCGGTTGAGCCAGATCATGATCTCGTCGGTGGGCTGGTCCTGCCAGTCCGCGGTGTTCTTGGCGTGCAGCCACAGGTCGTACGAGACGTTCATGGTGCCGGGGCTGGACGGGAGGGAGAAGTCCCAGGTGGCGGTCACCTTCTTGCGGTCGCCGACCCGGATCGGCAGCCCGGTCGTCGCCTTGTCGACCTTCCAGCCCCAGTGCCAGCCGAGCACGGTGCTCGCGTACGACTTCACGTCGTAGTCCTTGCCGGTGGAGCTGTTCGCCAGGCTGTAGTCCGTGCCCCACGAGATCGTCGAGCCCGACCGGGAGTTGGCCCACACGCACTGGGTGCCCGTGTACTTCCCCTCGTTCCAGAGGTTGTTGTTCACGTAGTACTTGCCGAGGGTGATCGTGTCGAAGGCGGTGCACTCCTTGTCGGTCTCGCCGGCCTGCGCAACGGTCACGCCGGCCGCCGCCGCGAGGGCGACCGCGGAGGCGAGGAGGGTCTTCCTCTTCTTGGACAGGCGCGGTCTGCGGTGTTGCATCGGGGGTCCTTCCGGGGGACGGTTCGTCTACGACCTCTACGGCCTCTCAGTGGCCGCCGACCCCGCCGGAGGTTGCCCCCCCCACGGCACCGACACCCTCGTAAGAGAATTGCTGTCGAAGCGCTTCGACAACCTATGGACACCCACGCCCGCCAGAGCTAGTGTCGAACCACCCTCACACCCACCCCTATACGCAACGCGCACTGTCGAAGCGCTTCACACCGCTGGGAGAGCTGGATGGTCACCCTCGCCGAGGTCGCCCAGCACGCCGGAGTCTCGGCGAGCACGGTGAGCTATGTCCTCAGCGGCAAGCGGTCCATCTCCGCGACCACCCGGCTGCGGGTCGAGCAGAGCATCCGCGAACTGGGCTACCACCCGAACGCGGGCGCGCGGGCCCTGGCCAGCAGCCGTTCCAACATCATCGCCCTGATGGTCCCGCTGCGCACCGACATGTACGTACCGGTGATGATGGAGATCGCCATCGCGGTCGCCACCACGGCACGGACCCATGGCTACGACGTCCTGCTGCTGACCGGCGAGGAGGGCCCGGACGCCGTGCGCCGGGTCACCGGCAGCGGGCTCGCGGACGCGATGATCCTGATGGACGTCGAACTGGACGACGAGCGGCTGCCGTTGCTGCGCGGCACCGACCAGCCGTCCGTGCTCATCGGGCTGCCGGCCGACACAACCGGCCTCACCTGCGTGGACCTTGACTTCAGGGCCACGGGCGCGCTGTGCGTGGAGCACCTGGCGATGCTGGGCCACCGCGACATCGCTGTCATCGGCGAGGCACCGGCCGTCTACGAGCGGCACACCGGCTTCGCCGAGCGCACGCTCGACGGACTCCGGTCGCGTGCCCAGGAGTTGGGGGTACGGCTGCTGCACCGGCCGTGCGAGGGCGGGTACGACGCGATGGCCGTCACGCTCGCCCGGATCCTCGACGAGCGTCCCGGGACGACCGGGTTCGTCGTGCAGAACGAGTCCGCCGTCGAACCGCTTCTCGCGCTGCTGCGGCAGCAGGGCCGGGCGGTCCCGGAGGACGTGTCCGTGGTGGCGATCTGTCCGGACCAGGTTGCCGTGCAGGCCTCGGTGCGGCTGACGTCCGTGGCCATCCCCGCGCAGGAGATGGGCCGTTACGCCGTGGAGCATCTGGTGGCCAAGCTCGACGGGCGCGGGACCGACGAAGTCGTGCTGATCGCACCGGAGTTGACGGTGCGGGCGAGCACGGGCCCGGCGCCCGCCCGTGCTTCCTGACCCGGTACTTCCTGAACCCCGTTCTTCCCTTCACCCCGCTCTTTCTGACCCCGTTCTCTCGCGTGCCCTGTGGGGCACCCTCATGTCTTCGGGAGCACTCCTCGTGAACCAGCCTGCCGAAAACCGGACTCAGGTCAGCCTGGCGCAGTCCTCGCCCACCGTCGGGACGTTCCGTGAGCGGGACGGGGCGCTGGAGTGGAGCGGCCGTCAGGAGACGGTCCGGATCGAGCCGTGGGGTCCGGACGCGGTCCGGGTCCGGGCGCGGCTCGGCGGTCCGATCCTGGAGGGGCTGCCGGGCGCACTGTTCGACACCGCCCCGGCCACCGAGAGCAGCGTCAAGATCGGTGACGGGGAAGGGCAGTTGACGGTCGGCGCCCTGACGGTGGAAGTGAGCGCCGAGGGCCTGGTCCGCTTCCTGCGCACGGACGATCGCAGCGAGGTGCTCGCCGAGGAGCGGGCGCACTTCTGGTGGCCGGGGTCGCGGCTCTACACGGCGGTGGGCAACGGCCACCACCGGCTGGAGCAGCGGTTCGCCGCATACGAGGGCGAGAGGCTGTACGGGCTGGGGCAGCACCAGCACGGGCGGTTCGACCAGAAGGGGCTGGTGCTCGACCTGGTGCAGCGCAACGCCGAGGTCGGCATTCCGGTGCTGTCGTCGAGTCGCGGCTACACACTGCTGTGGAACAACCCGGCCATCGGGCGGGTGGAGCTGGCGGGCAACGGCACCCGGTGGGTCGCCGACTCGGCCCGGCAGATCGACTACTGGATCACGGCGGGGCCGCCGGCCGACGGCCAGCGGCGCTACAGCGCGGTGACCGGGCGTACGCCGATGCTGCCGGAGTGGGCGGCGGGGTTCTGGCAGTGCAAGCTGCGGTACCGCACGCAGGACGAACTCCTCGGCGTGGCACGGGAGTACAAGCGGCGGGGGCTGCCGATCGCCGCGATCGTCTGCGACTTCTTCCACTGGACGCATCTGGGCGAGTGGAGGTTCGACCCGGCCGAGTGGCCGGACCCGGCCGCGATGGTCCGTGAACTCGACGAGCTGGGCATCAAGTTGGTGGTCAGCGTCTGGCCGTCGGTGTCCCCGCTGAGCGAGAACCATCCGGTGATGGAGCAGCGCGGGTACTTCATCGGCACGCAGTACGGGCCCATGGCGCACGCGGACTGGCCGGACAAGGAGGTCGCGTCGACCGTCCAGGTGGCGTTCTACGACGCGACCAACCCGGACGCGCGGGAGTTCGTGTGGTCGAAGGTACGGGACAACTACCTTGCGCCGTACGGCATCACGGCGTTCTGGCTGGACGCGTGCGAACCGGAGCTGAAGCCGGGGTTCCAGGAGAACCTGCGGTACTGGACGGGGCCGGGACTGGAGGTCGGCAACAGCTATCCGGCCGAGAACTCCCGCACGTTCTATGAGGGGTTGAGGGCCGAGGGGGAAGAGGTCATCACCCTCAACCGGTCGGCCTGGGCGGGCAGTCAGCGGTACGGCGCCGCGTTGTGGTCCGGCGACATCGGGACGGACTTCGCCACCCTGCGGCGGCAGATCGCGGCCGGGCTCAACACCGCGATGTCCGGGATCCCCTGGTGGAACACGGACATCGGCGGCTTCCACGGCGGGGACCCGGACGATCCGGCGTACCGCGAGGTGATGGTCCGGTGGTTCCAGTTCGGGGCGTTGTCGCCGTTGATGCGGCTGCACGGCTTCCGGGATCCGGGGATGCCGCTCGGGCCGGACATGACCGGCGGCCCGAACGAGGTGTGGTCGTACGGCGAGGAGGCCGGGGCGATCCTGGAGCGGTACCTGCGGCTGCGGGAGCGGCTGAAGCCGTATGTGCTGGAGGTCATGCGGGAGGCGCACGAGGAGGGGCTGCCGGTGATGCGGCCGCTGTTCCTGGAGTTCCCGGAGGACCAGGGGGCCTGGGGGGTCGACGACTCGTACCTCTTCGGGCGGGACCTGCTGGTCGCGCCGGTGCTGGTGGCCGGGGCGACGGCCCGCACGGCCTATCTCCCGGCGGGGGCGACCTGGACGGACGCGTGGACCGGGCGGACGTACGCGGGCGGCGCGGCGGTGACGGTGGACGCACCGCTGGACCGGATCCCGTTGTTCTTCCGGGACGAGGCGCGGCTGCCGGTCAGGGACTGAGCCGGACGGGTCGGCCCTCGCGCGAGGGCCGACCCGGTTGCTCAACTGCTGCTGACGCTCTCGCTGTTGACGGTGAAGTCCAGGCCGCCGGACGACGAGGTGATCTCGAAGCCGAACTGGAGGTCACCGATGGTCACGTTGCCGAACCAGCCCTTGGTGTCCTTGATCCACTTCAGGATCGGGAGGATGTTGACGGTGCCGGAGGACGAGTTCGAGGTGCGGACGAAGGAGAACACGTCGTTGGCGCCGTTGTTGCCCTTGTAGACGGTCCAGGTGTGGCCGCCGAGGGTGAGGGTGCCCTGCGAGGTGCCGAGCGGGCCGACGGCTCCGGTCTTGTTGACCCAGAGCATGATCTCGTAGTCGTAGTTGGTGTCCCAGATGTCGTACGACGTGTTGTACGCGCCGGACGGCGGCACGGTCACGTTGTAGCTGCTGGAGAGCGAACCGAGCGAGGTGATCGACTTGTTGATCACCTTCTTGGCGTTGGGGTAGGACTTGATGCCGCCGGTGTTGGGGTGGTTGGCGTTGACGCCCCAGTTGGTGCCGGAGTTGGCCCAGATGCACTGGCTGCCGGCGCCGGAGCCCCAGATGTTGTTGTAGAGCGTGTAGCCGTTCAGGGTGGTGCTGCCCCACTGGTCGCAGGAGCTCCAGACGGCGGCCGAGGCGGGGGCGGAGGCGAGTCCGACGGTGGCGCCGAGCGCGAGGGCGGGGGCGACGATCGCCATCGTGATCCGCTTCTTCAGCGTGCTTGTTGCCATGGTGTCCCTTCCATGGGTGGGGGGAATTGCGCGGGTTACCACGTCCCCAGGGCGAGGACGTGGTCTTCTCCGGCGACCAGGTCGAGCGGCCGGGCGCCGGAGGAAGTCCGGAGTTCGACGCGGTGGGTCCGGGTGGGGCGGATCACCGCGGTCGCTTCGTGCGGGCTCCAGGTGAGGTCGAGTTCGGCTCCGAACCGGGTGCGGACGCCGAGGAGTCGGCCGTTCGGGTAAGCGGCCGGCAGTGCGGGCAGCAGGACCAGCCGGTCCGGGGTGGACTGGACGAGGGACTCGATGATCACGGCCGGCAGGGTGTGCGCGGCGTCCGCGTTGTAGACGTCGAGGTGCGGGTAGTGGGCGCTCATCAAGGAGGCGTGGAAGAAGTCGCCCTTGAGCACCTGGCCGAGCGCGTGCGCGACCCGTTCGCCGTCGCGGAGGCGGGCGGCGACCAGGGCGTGGTGCAGATGGCCGTGGGCGGAGTCGTTCTCGGCGCCGCGCAGTTCGAGGGCGCGGTGGGCGGCGGCCGCGAGCTCCGGGGTGTCGTACGGGTTGATCTCGTCGAGCGGCCAGACCCCGTAGAGGTGGCTGAGATGGCGGTGGTCGTAGGTGTCGTCGAGGCCCGGCCAGGCCCATTCGGCCAGCGCGCCGTCGGCGTTGATCCGGTGCGGCGGGAGCCGCTCGGCGAGGGCACGCCGGCGGTCGGCCTCCGGGGTGCCCGGGTGGTATTCGGCGCCGGTGAGCAGCGCGTGCCGGGCGGCCGAGAGGTCCATGGCCGCGTTGATCGCGCCCCAGCTCGCGTTCGCCGGACGGTTCTCGGGCGAGTAGGAGGGGACGACGACCAGGTTGCCCTCCGGGTCCACCCGGGTGAGGAAGTCCTCGTAGAACAGGGCCACTTGGCCCAGCGCGTGAGCCGTCCGCGGACTCCTCGTCCCCTCGGTCTCGTCGTGGTCGACGATGGGCTTGAGCAGCCAGTCGGCGCCGGCCGTCCACAGGTGCAGCGGGTATTCGCGGCTGAAGTGGTACGACAGCCCGGACTCGCCGTCGGTGTGGGCGGGAGCGACGACTCCGCGGCAGCCGAAGACCGTGCGGGCGTTCTCGGCCCAGTCGTCGAGCTGACGGTCGATCAGAGAGGCGAGGGCGGCCGTCACTTCGGGCAGGGCGGCGGCTGCGGCGGACGCGGTCTGGAGGTTGACGTTGGCGTCGTTGGTGAAGGCCGCGGACCAGGCGGTGTCCCAGTCGCCGGTCCACAGACCGGTGAGGCGGGGCGGGTTCAGACCGCTCGCGGAGAGCAGGTGGTAGCGGCCGGCGGCGAAGAGACGCTCCAAGAGGGCAGGGCTGTCGGGGCGAGTGAGCAACTCCGAGCCGGGGAGGACGCGTTCGGCGGGGTCGGCGGCCAGGTCGAGGGTGACGCGTTCGTAGGCGGTGCGGTGGAGGGGGGTGTGGCGGGCGAGGAGGGCGGTGTACGGGTCGGGGGCGGACGGTGCAGTCGGGTCGGCCGGGGGTTCCGTCGCCGTGGCTTCCGCCTCCCCCAGCAGGTCGTGCAGGGTGCGTGCGTGAGGGGCGGTGTCCAGCTCGCCCGTGTGGCGCAGGACGCGGGTCAGCAGGAGCACCGACCGCGCGCCGGTGACCCGTACCCCCGGGGGCGTGACCGTCGTACGACCGCCGCTGACCGCGACCAGCGTCAGGCCGGTGTACGCCGTCTCGCTGCCGGGGTAGCGCACGCGCAGGGTGAGCAGGGCGCCCTCGGGCGTGAGCACTGCGCCGTCGCCGA
The DNA here is from genome assembly GCF_022698165.1 of Streptomyces cylindrosporus. Classification (GTDB taxonomy): domain Bacteria; phylum Actinomycetota; class Actinomycetes; order Streptomycetales; family Streptomycetaceae; genus Streptomyces; species Streptomyces cylindrosporus. The sequence goes on along the minus strand of NZ_JALDAY010000016.1, from coordinate 180,689 downwards.
CGGCCAGGTCGGCGGGCGCGCCCGGGAGGCGGGGATCCAGCGCGATGTCCAGGTCGCCGCCGGTGATGTGCTGGACGATCACGTCGTCCGCCCGCGACACGAAGACGCGGCTGCGCCGACCCTCGCACTCGGCCTCCACCACGCCGGTGGCGAAGTCGACGGAACGGCGGTAGCCGCGCGGGTCGTCACCGGCGGGCCTGCGCAGCCGTACCTGGAAAGCCGGGTGGAAGGGCTGCACCCACTGGAGGTCACGGCCGTCGGTGAAGGTCTCGGCGGCCTTCAGTTCGCCCGCGAGCAACTCGTCCTGAAGGAGGGGGAGTTGAGCGGCGAGCCGCGGCGGGCGGGCGCTCTCGCCGCCGTTGGGGCGGACGAGGGCGTGATGGGTGACGACCACGCGCTCGTCGTTCGGATCGCCGAACACGAGGGCGCCGTGATGGCCGTTGCCGCTCAGGAAGCCGTCCTCCCAGCGGGTGGCGGGACGGGGTTCCCAGGTGCCGTGGATGTGGTTCATGGGCGCAACACCATCACGCCGTACCGGCCGAGCGTGACCTCACCCTCGACGGTCGCCCCCGTCAGCAGGTCCTGGTGGCTGCCCGGCACCTCGACGGTCACCGACTCGCGCCCGTGGTTGAGCACGAAGAGCAGGTCGCCGCGGCGGACCGCCTCGACCTGGTCGGGCAGCCCGTGCAGCACGGGCCGGACACCGGCCCCGTCGGCGACCTGGGCGAGCAGGGTGCGCAGGGCGTGCGGCTCGGGAAGCGTGGAGACGTACCAGGCACGCCCGTTGCGCAGCACGGCGGGCAGCCCGCCCAACTCGCCGCCCTTGTAGGCGACTTCGACCGTACCGCCGTCCCCCTTCTCGATCTCCTCCGACCACAGGGTCCCGCGGAAGCCGTCGGTCTCGACGGTCTCCCCCTCGTCCAGCGGCCACCACTCGTGCAGCGTGCGGATGCCGAAGAGCCCGCGCAGCCGGGCGTCCATGCCGCCGGTCCGCACCCGGTCGTCCTGGTCCGCGACGCCGGTCAGGAAGCCGGAGACGAGGGTGCCGCCGCCGCGGACGTAGGCGAGGAGGTTGTCTATGGCCGGGTCCGTGAGGGCGTACAACTGCGGGACGACGACCAGCTTGTAGGCGCTCAGGTCGTGTTCGGGGTGGGCGAAGTCGGTGGTGAGGTGGGCCTGCCAGAGGGCGCGGTGCCAGGCGGTGAGTACGGCGGTGTGGTCGACGCGGGTGGAGAGGCGGCCCTCGTGGGCGCCGGCCCACCAGGAGTGCCAGTCGTGGAGGACCGCGATGTCGTTGCGCGTATGACTGCCCGTCACATGCCCGCCGATCCGACGGAGTTCGGCACCGAGCCGCTTGACCTCCTGGAAGGTGCGGCCCTCCTCCCCCGCGTGGCCGACCATCCCGGAGTGGAACTTCTCCGCGCCCTGCCGGGACTGCCGCCACTGGAAGTAGCAGACGGCATCGGCGCCGCGGGCGACGGCCTGGAGGGACCAGAGACGGTTGAGGCCGCGCGGCTTGGGGTGGTTGACGCCCCGCCAGTTGACGGGGCCCGCCGCCTGCTCCATCAGCATCCAGGGGCCGCGGGCCTGTGAGCGGGTCATGTCCTGGACGAGCGCCCCGTGTTGGGCGCCGAAGGGATCACGCGGGTCGGGGTAGAGGTCGACGGAGACGACGTCCTCCTCCTCCGCCCACCGCCAGGCGTCCTGACCGGCCCACAGCGGCATGAAGTTGGTGGTGACGGGGATGTGGTCCGGGCTGTGCCGCCGCACGATGTCACGCTCGGCGACGTAACACTCCAGGAGCATGTCGGAGGTGAACCGTTTGAAGTCCAGCACCTGGCCGGGGTTCTTCAGATAGTGGGCGCGGCGGGGTGTGTGGACCTCCGCCCAGTCGCCGTAGCCCTGACTCCAGAAGGCCGTGCCCCAGGCGGAGTTGAGGGCGTCGAGGGTGCCGTACTTGTCCCGCAGCCACTGCCTGAACCGGGCGGCGGCCTCGTCGCCCCAGTCGTAGGTGCAGTACTCGTTGTTGATGTGCCACATGACGAGGGCGGGGTGGCCGCCGTAGCGGGCGGCGAGGTCCTCCGTGATCGCGGCGGCGTGGCGGCGGTACACGGCGCTGGAGTGCGAGAAGTGCTGCCGGCCGCCCCACCACTCGGTGCGGCCGTCCTCGTCGACGGGGAGGGTCTCGGGATGCAGCCGGCCCAGCCAGGGCGGGGGCGAGGAGGTGGGGGTGGCGAGGACGACGCCGATGCCGTTCGTGTGCATCAGGTCCATGAGCCGGTCCAGCCAGCCGAACTCCCGCTCCCCCGGGCGTGGTTCGAGCTTCGCCCAGGAGAAGACGCCGAGGGTGACGGAGTTGACGCCGGCGTCCTTCATCAGACGTACGTCCTCGTGCCAGGTCTCCTCGGGCCACTGCTCGGGGTTGTAGTCACCGCCGAAGAGGATGCGCCCCCGGGTGGCGTCGGCGAGGGAGGCCGCCTTGCCGGGGCCCATCAGACGGGCTCCCCGTACTGGATCCCGCGCCCGTTGGTGGCGAGGTAGACGCGCCCGTACACCCGCGGGTCCCCGACGATCGTCTCCCCGATCCACCCCCACTGGTGCCGGTCGTCGTTGATCCGCACCCAGCTCTTCGCGCCGTCGTCCGAGCGGTAGACGGCCGTGACGGCCTCCGTCGAGCCGACCTGGTAGATCGCCGGAAAGTCGGCCCCGTCGGCCGCCTTCCCGAAGCCGAGGGTGTACGAGGCCCGGCAGCTGTCGACCTTCGAGAAGGTGGCCCCGCCGTCGGTGGACCGGTACAGCCCGTTCTCCTTGGCGCTCAGCCACAGGTCGCCGGACCGACCCGGCGCCGCGACCAGCTTGAACTGGCTGTCGCCGGAGGGCAGCCCGGACACACGTTCGGTGAAGGTGCGGCCACTGTCAGTGCTGGCGAGTACTTTTCCCGTATCGGTGTCGTACGCGTAGAAGAGCGTCGGGTCGGCCGGGTCGGCGACCGGCGTGGCGCCCTTCGGGAAGGAGGAGATCTCGGTCCAGGTGGTGCCGTTGTCGTCCGACCGGTGGGCGGGGTACTTGGTCCCGTCCCAGTGCACGAAGGACCACAGCAGCACGCCGCCGTCGGCACTGGCGGCGATCGGCCCCGGTGCGTCGTGGGCGATGGAGGGCTGGGCAGCGAAGGGCGCCCAGGTCCGGCCGCCGTCGTTCGAGTACGCCCCGTTGCCGTGGTCGCCCCACCCGGTGCGTACGACGTACGCCGGCCTGCCCGCGGCCTGCGCGAGCCCCGTCGCCGACCCGAACACGGGGTTCGTGGCCATGCCGCGGGCCGGCGAGGCCGTGAGCCGCTCGTGGTACATGACCCCGATGTCCCTGGACCCGCTCAGCAGGTGCGCCTCCCCGACCGGGGGCGACACCAGCTGCACCACGGAGGCCTCTTCCAGGCCGCGGATCCACGGGGCCCAGTGGGTCAGGTCCCGGGTGCCGTAGAGGGTGGCCCCGGTGCCGTACACGACGTGCCGCGAGTCGTACGGGTCGACGGCGACGGCCTGGATCCACCAGCCGAACTTCGGCTTGTCGTCCCCCCAGTCGAGATAAGGAGTCTCGGACACGTCGAAGACGGCCGCGTCCTTGAGGGACGTCCAGGAGCGACCGCCGTCGGTGGTCCGGAAGAGCGTGTCGACGTCCGCCCACCGGTTGTTGGTGGAGACGACGACGGTGCCGGCCCGCCGGGCATCGACGGCGACGCCGCCGTACCCGAAGGCGTCACTGCCACCCGGCACCACGGGAGTGACGTCCGTCCAGGTGCCGGTGGCCGTGCCCAGCTTGTGCACGCTTCCGTCGGACTGCCCGTTGGGCCCGGGGGCGTCGGCGTAGCTGACGTACAGCTCACGGGCGTGACCGTCATAGGCGGCCCGCACCGGCACCTTGGCGGAGACGCCGGTGGGCTGCCCGGGAACGGCCTCCCATCTCTCCCCGTCGGCGGTGCGGAACAGATTGGTGGAGCTCCCGTCCCCGTCACCCCACCCGGCGTACAGGGTGCGTCCGGCGGCGACGAGGAGGGTGACGCCCTGCCCGGAGGCGGACGGCACGCCCGGAAAGCCACTCGCGGCTGCCCAAGTTGCGCCCCGGTCCCTCGACTTGAGCAACCCGTCGTGTCTGGTACCGAGCCAGAGGGTGTCCCTGTCCCGAGGATCGACGAGCAGCCGCTCGCCCATGCCCCGCCCGTCCTCGTTGGCCCCGAGCTTGACGCCCAGATCGGCACGGGCCCAGGTCGCCCCGCGATCGTCGGACCGCAGCACGGCTCCGTTGCCGGCCCAGGACTGGGCGTAGGTGCCGAGGGCGAGGTAGAGCCGGTCCGGGTGCGCCGGGTCCACCGCCATGGCCTCGACCCCGAGGAGGTTCCAGTCGTCCCAGCCGAGATGATCGATGAGGGGGATCCAGCGGGCGGCCCGGTCGTCCCAGCGGTAGGCGCCGCCGATGTCAGTACGGGCGTAGGCAAGGCCGCGCACGGAGGGGTGGAAGAGGACGCCGGTGATGAATCCGGTGCCGCCGATGACGGCGTTGCGCCAGCGGTAGGTGGGGGCGGTGACGTCATCGGCAGCCTGCGCGCGCCCTTCGAGGGGCGGCAGCGCGGCGATCGCGGCAGCGGCCACGGTCCCGGCGAGGACGGTGCGACGACTCAGACGGGACGCGAACATGACACATACCTCGTTCTGTGAAGAGAGGGATGGGGAGCGCCCCTTCAGGGCCGCGGCCCATTGGGCAACCGGTCACCCCTTGACCGCGCCGGTCAACATGCCCTTCTTGAAATGCCGCTGCACGAACGGCGACAGGACGGCCACCGGAAGCAGCGCCATCACCATGACCGCCATCTGCACCGCGAGCCCGGACAGTTGCCCCGTCCTGATCGCCTGCCCCAACCCCACCGGCGCCTCCTGCTTCTGCACCAGCTGGATCATGACGTTCTGCAGCGGCATCATGTCCTGGTTGTTCAGGTACAACGACGCGTTGAACCAGGCACTCCAGTACCCCACGGCGTAGAACAGCGTGATCACGGCAAGCACGGCACGCGACAGCGGCATCACGATCTGCCAGAGGATCCGGAAGTCCCCGGCCCCGTCGATCCGCGCGCTGTCGGTGAGTTCCGAGGAGATCCCCATGAAGAACCCGCGCAGCACAAGGATGTTGAACACGCTGATCGCACTGGGCAGGATCAGCGCCAGATAGCTGTCCGTCAGCCCGAGGGACTGCACGAGTAGATACGTCGGAATGAGCCCGGCGCTGAAGAACATGGTCGCCAGCAGCATCATCAGGATCCAGCGGTGTCCCAGCGTGCCGATCCGGGAGAGGCCGTAGGCGCACAGCACCGACACCGTCATCGAGAACACGGTGCCGACGAGGGTGACGAGGACGCTGATGATCGCGGCACGGGTGACCTGGCCGCCGCTGAGGAGTTCCTTGTAGGCGATGAAGGTGAGGCCCTTGGGCACCATCACCAGGCCACCGGCCTCGGTGATGGTCTTCTTGGACGAGAGGCTGGTGACGACCACGATCCACAGCGGGAAGAGGACCGCGAGGCAGGCGAAGGTCAGGGCTATGCCCTTGCCGGCCAGACCCGCCCTGGAGGGTGCCTCCTCCCAGGTCGGCCGGGGCGGGGCAGCCCACCGGGACGAGGACTTGCGCACCCGTTCGTCGACGACGGCGGTCACTTCTTGTACACCCCCTGCTCGCCCATGAGATGGGCCACCTTGTTCGCGGCGAGGACCAGACCGATGCTGACCACGCCCTTGACGAGTCCGGCGGCGGCCGCGTAGCCGAAGTCCTGGTTGCGGACGCCGTTCCACCAGACGAAGGTGTCGAGGACCTCCGCGGCGCCCGGTCCGACGGCATCGCGTTGCAGCAGGATCTGCTCGAAGCCGACGGTCAGCGCGTCGCCGACCCGCAGGACCAGCAGGAGCGCGACGACCGGGCGCAGTGCGGGCAGGGTGACGTGCCACATGCGGCGCCAGCGGCCCGCGCCGTCCATCGCGGCGGCCTCGTAGAGGTCCGGGCTGACCGAGGCCAGCGCGGCGAGGAAGACGATGATCCCCCAGCCGGCGTCCTTCCACACGCTCTGCGCGGTGACCAGCAGCTTGAAGATGGCCGGGTCGGTCATCAGATCGATGCCGTTGTGGCCGTGTTCGCGCAACTGCTGGGCGAGCATGCCGGCGCCGCCGAACATCTGCTGGAAGACGGCGATGACCAGCACCCAGGAGAAGAAGTGCGGCAGGTAGAGGACGGCCTGCGCGACGGCCCGCACCCGGGGTCTGACCACGCTGTTGATGAGCAGCGCGAGCAGGATCGGGATCGGGAAGAACAGCACCAGCTGGAGGAAGAACAGCACGAAGGTGTTCTGGACCGCGTCCCAGAAGGCCGAGTCCTGGAAGATCCGCTGGAAGTTCTCCAGGCCGACCCAGGGACTGTGCAGCATGGAGACGATGCCGTTGTCGCTGACGTAGGGGTCGTAGTCCTCGAAGGCGACGATGTTGCCCAGGATCGGCAGGTAGTTGAAGACCAGGATCAGCAGCAGCGCGGGCAGCGTCATCAGCAGCAGCACGCGGTCGCGTCTGAATCTCAGCCGGAGGCCGAGCTTTCCGGTCCGTTTCCGTGCACCGGTGGCACCGCCGGACGCCACCGGGGTCTTCGCCGGCTTCGTGTTGGCCTCGGCCCTGCTACGAGGCACCGTGCTGTGGGACACGGCCGTTCTCCTTGCCTCGGTACCGGGTCAGCTCGCCGCCGAGCCGTTCTCGTCGAGCAGTTGCTTGTACCAGTCGCGCAGCTTGTCCCCGCCCTGCTTCTTCCAGTCGGAGACCGCCTGCTGCATGTCGCTGATCTTCTTGTGACCGCGGGCGATGTCGTCCTCCAACTGCTCGAAGTCGTTGGAGAGGTTGGTGTAGCGGGCGGGCTCGGTGATCTGCAGGCCCCAGAAGGACGACTTCTTGGTGAAGGCGCCCATCCGCTGCTGCCACTCGACGCTCGCCTTGGTGACGTCCGGGAAGTCGGGGTGGGCGATGGTCGAAGCGGGGCTGGCGACCATGACGAAGGCGTTGACGACCTCGTTGTTGCCCTTGTCGTTCTTGACGGGCACGCCGTCCTTGATCGTGTAGTGGGTGCCTTCGACGCCGTAGTTGGTCATCATCCACTCCTTGGTGCCGTACGGCGCCGCGGTGACGTTGGCGACGGCCAGCACGTCACGGATGACCGACTCGGAGGCCTTCCGGTTGACGAAGGCGAAGATGCCGGCCGGTTCCGCGGCCCACAGGGTGGGGTCGTCACCGTCGTGGCCGAAGAGGTCCATGCCCCAGATCTTGAAGTCCGGGTTCTGGGCGGCCTGGGCGGCCTGCTGGCCGTACCAGTTGGAGATGTCGTTGTTCCAGATCAGGAACTCTCCGGCGCCGAACTTGCTGCCCGGGTCGGTGGCCTGGCTCTTGCCGAGCTTGAAGTCGGGATGGACGTAACCGGCGGCGAAGAGCTTGCGGGTCCACTCCAGGGCTTCGAGGTACTCCTCGGTCTCGACGCGGTAGACCAGCTTGCCGTCGACCTGGTTCCAGCCGAGCGCCTTCTCGGAGCCGGACAGCACACCGAAGATGTTGAACGCCGTCCACTTCATGTCACCGCACGCCCAGCGCTTCGCCCTGGCGTTGGTGATCTCCTTGCACAGTGCGGTGAACTCGTCGGCCGACTTGGGCAGTTGGTAGCCTGCCTTGTCGAAGAGGTCCTTGCGGTACAGCGGCACGATGTTGGTGACATAGGAGGCCGGCATCGGCAGACCGCGCAACTTGCCGCCGAAGATGGAGCGTTGCCAGGCGTCGGTCGGGATCGCGGCGAGGTTCGGGTACTCCTTGACCTTGTCGCCGGAGAGGTACGGTCCCAGGTCGGCGAACTTGCTGATGATGGCGCTGGGTATCTTGCCGCCCATGTTCCAGCCGGGGATGACCACCACGTCCGGTACGTCGCTGGAGGCGAGGACCGCGCCGAGCTTCTGGTCGTAGGTGTTGCCGTCCTGGTTCTGCCACTGGACGTCGACGCCGATCAGGCTGTTCATCGACGTGTAGTAGGGGTTGTCGCTCTTGGGCGGCGAGCCCCAGAACGGCGACATGATGGTGACCTTGCCGCCCTTGCCGAGCTTCTTGGGCACCGAGGTCTTCAGAGTGGTGACGTCGAGCTTGCTGGTGAACCCCATCGAGGAGCCGTTCTTGGACGGGATGTCCGGGGTCACCACATTGCTGGCCACATACGCCGGCAGCAGCTTCTTCGCGTTCTTGCCCGACGTCGTGCCGCCGCGCGAGTCGCTGTCCGAACTCCCACAGGCGGCGAGCAACGGCATCCCACCCGCCACCGCCACGCTGGCGACCGCGGTCGAGGCGAGGAAGCTTCTCCGGCTGGGTCCGGAGGAGCCGGAGGAAGCGGAAGCGGCGTTCGGCGTCATTGCGTCAACCCTTCGTGGCGCACCAGGACACCCGGCGGTGGCCGTCGGCTGCGGTGTCTCGAGTGGAACTGGCTGAGCTGAAGCGGTGCTCCGACCACTGCGGATGCATTCGACAGTCGAAGCGCTTCGATGTTGCTGCGAGGTTAAGTGAAGGCCAGAGGGTGCACAAGGGTCGATTCCAAGATTGATCCGAGGTGTCCACGAACCAGCCGCGCTCATATGCCGCTTGATATGTCGGCACGGCTTCGGAGTTGTTGCCCCGGGGTGTCTTGACACCCGGTGGTCAATCGAATGAGCATCGAAGCGCTTCGAAAGCGCCTGGCCGCTCCATCGCAAGGGGATCCCCAGTGACCGAACAGACGCCGCCCACGCCGCCGTTCCGCGATCCGCAACTGCCCTTCGCGAAGCGCATCGACGACCTGTTGGAGCGGCTGACCCTGGAGGAGAAGATCTCCTTCCTGCACCAGTACACGCCCGCCGTCGAGCGCCTCGGCGTCGACGCCTGGCGCACCGGTCAGGAGGCCCTGCACGGCGTGGCCTGGATGGGCCCGGCGACCGTGTTCCCGCAGGCCGTGGGCCTCGGCGCCACCTGGAACACGGATCTCGTACGCCGCGTCGGCGAGGCCGTCTCCAAGGAGGCCCGGGCGATGCGCGCCCGCGACGACCGTGTCGGCCTCAACGTCTGGTCGCCGACGGTCAACCTGCTGCGCCACCCGCTGTGGGGCCGCAACGAGGAGGGCTACTCCGAGGATCCGAAGCTGACGTCGGCGATTGCGACGGCGTACACCCGGGGCCTGCGCGGCGACCATCCGACGTACTGGCGCACGGCACCCGTCCTCAAGCACTGGCTGGCCCACAACAACGAGACGGACAGGGCGACTTCGTCGTCCTCGGTCCGCCCGCGGGTGCTGCACGAGTACGACCTGCGCGCCTTCCGCGAGACGGTCGAGGCGGGCGCGGTGGCCGGTGTGATGCCGGCGTACAACCTGGTCAACGGCCGCCCGAACCACGTGTCCCCGTATCTGCGCGAGCAGTTGCGCAGCTGGACCGACGAGGAGCTGCTGGTCTGCTCGGACGCGGGCGCGCCCTCCAACCTGGTCGACCACGAGCACTACTACGACACCCACGAGGAGGCCACCGCGGCCGCGCTCCTCGCCGGGGTCGACAGCTTCACCGACCACGGGACCGAGAGCGCGCAGATCGTCGGGCGCGTCCAAAGGGCGTACGAGGAAGGGCTGTTGACGGAGGCCGACATCGACACGGCCGTCCGCCGTCAGCTCTCCGTGCGCTTCCGGCTCGGCGAGTTCGACCCGCGCTACGACCCGTACGCCGGCACGCACGACTTCGACACCCCGGCGCACCGTGCGCTCGCGCTGGAGGCGGCCGAGCAGGCGATCGTCCTGCTCAAGAACGACGGTCTGCTCCCGCTCGCGCCTGACACCCGCGTGGCCGTCGTGGGCCTGCTGGCCGACGAGTGCAAACTCGACTGGTACAGCGGCACGTTGATCCACCGCTCGACCCCGCTGGAGGGCCTGTACGAGCGGTTCGGCGCGGAGCGCGTCGAGTTCGCGGAGGGCGTGGACCGCATCCGCCTGAAGACCTCGGCGGGCACCTTCCTCCAGGTCCCGGCCGTGGACGCGGACGACGAAGTACGCGGCGCCGAGGGCGCGTTGGACCCGGCCCTGCTCTCCGGCCGCACCGACCTGCCGCCGCTGACCACCGACCCGGCCGGCACCGAACTCGCCCTGATCGACTGGGGCGAGGGCGTCCTCACGCTGCGCGCGCCCGACGGCCGCTATCTCTCGGTGGCCGACGACGACTACGTACGCGCCTCCGCGGACCAGCCCGGCGGCTGGGTCGTTCAGGAGACGTTCCGCCTGGAACCCCATGCGAGCGGTCACCTCCTCAGGCACATCGGCACGGGTCGCCATGTGTGCGTCGCCGCGGACGGAGTGAAGGTTGCCGACGAGAATCCGGAAATCTTCGAGCTGGTCGTCGTCGAGCGCGGCGAGGAGGCGGTGCGGCGGGCCGCCGAGCAGGCGGACGTTGTCGTGGTCGTGGCGGGCAACGACCCGCACATCAACGGCCGGGAGACCGAGGACCGTACGACCCTGCGGCTGCCCGAGCACCAGGAGCGCCTGCTGCGCGCGGCCCGCGCCGCGAACCCGCGCACCGTCCTGACCTTGGTCTCGGCGTATCCGTACACGGTCCGCACGACGTCCCTCCCGGCGGTCCTGTGGACGGCGCACGGCGGCCAGGCGGCCGGTACCGCCCTCGCCCGGGTCCTGTCCGGCGACGTCTCCCCGGCCGGCCGGCTTCCACAGACCTGGTACGAGGACGACGGCGACCTGCCCGGCCTGCTCGACTACGACGTGATCGGCAGCCGCCAGACGTACCTGTACTTCGAGGGCACGCCACTGTTCCCGTTCGGACACGGCCTGTCGTACGCGAGCTTCTCCTATGCCGACCTGACGACCTCGGTGACCGGCGACGCGGTGCACGTCTCCTTCACGGTCACCAACACCGGGGACGTGTCGGCCGACGAGGTGGCCCAGCTCTACACCCGCGCCGTGGAGCCGACGGTGACCCGCCCGCGCCGCGAGCTGGTCGCCCACCGCAGAGTCACCCTCGCCCCGGGCGAGAAGGCCGACATCGCCTTCGAAGTCCCGCTCCGCGCCTTCGAGTTCTGGGACGTGGCACGCGGCGGACCGCGCCTGGAGCCGGGCCCGTACGACCTCCTGGCGGGCGCCTCCAGCGAGGACGTCCGCCTGCGGACGACGGTGGTTCTGGACGGCGAGCCGGGCGCCCCGCGTCCGGTCCTCCAACGGGGGCTCGACGCGGCCGACTTCGACGAGCAGAGCGGCGCGGCGATCGTCGACCGGACGAAGGTGGCGGGCGACGCGGTGACGCCGGAACCGAACCGGACGGCCGAACTGGTCTACCGCGACTGCGACTTGGGCGACGGCGTCACCGAGGTGAGGGTGTCGGTGGCGGGCGAGGGAGTGCTCGAACTCTCCTTGGACGGCGGCCCGGTCCTGGCCGTACTCAGCACAGAGACGGCAACCTCGGGCCCGTACGACTACACGACGCTCACCGCCGACATCGTCGCCGAGGGCGTGCACGACGTGCACATCAGACTGCGCGGCCCGCTGCGGCTCGCGCACGTCGGCTTCTCCGGTTGAGGGTCCGGACCAGGCCGACGAGGTGAAGGGGCCCGGCACCGGAAGGCATCGGTGCCGGGCCCCTTCCAAGAGGTTATCTGAAAACGATTGTCGTTACTAGAGAGCGAGTTACTAGAGGGCGAGGCCCGTCAGCACCAGCACCCGCTCGTACGTGTAGTCGTCCATCGCGAACTTCACGCCCTCGCGGCCGACACCGGACTGCTTGGCGCCGCCGTACGGCATCTGGTCCGCGCGGTAGGAGGGGACGTCACCGATGACGACGCCGCCGACCTCGAGCGCGCGGTGGGCGCGGAAGGCGACCTGGAGGTCGTGGGTGAACACACCCGCCTGGAGGCCGTACTTGGAGGAGTTGACAGCGGCGAAGGCCTCCACCTCCCCGTCCACCTTCTGCACGGTGAGGACGGGCCCGAAGACCTCCTCGCAGGAGATCGTCGTGTCGGCCGGTACGTCGGTGAGGACGGTCGGCGCGTAGGAGGCGCCGTCGCGGTCGCCACCGGTGAGCAGCGTCGCCCCGGCCTCCACGGCCTCCTTGACCCAGGACTCGACGCGCTTGGCCGCGTCCTCGCTCACCAGCGGGCCGACGTCCGTCTTGTCGTCGGCCGGGTCGCCGGTGACCTGGGCCTCGACGGCGGCGACGATGCGCGGGAGCAGCCGGTCGTACACGGACGCGTCGGCGATGACCCGCTGCACGGAGATGCAGGACTGGCCGCCCTGGTAGTTGGAGAAGGTGGCGATGCGGGTGGCGGCCCAGTCCAGGTCGGCGTCGGAGGCGTAGTCGCCGAGGACGACGGCGGCGCCGTTGCCGCCCAGCTCCAGGGTGCAGTGCTTGCGCGGCACCGAGTCCATGATCGCGTAACCGACCTTCTCGGAACCGGTGAAGGAGATGACCGGCAGGCGCTCGTCCTGGACGAGGGCGGGCATCTTGTCGTTGGCGACCGGGAGGATGCTCCAGGAGCCGGCCGGCAGCTCGGTCTCGGCGAGCAGGTCGCCGATGATCAGGCCGGAGAGCGGGGTGGCGGGGGCCGGCTTGAGGATGATCGGCGCACCGGCCGCGATCGCCGGGGCGACCTTGTGGGCACAGAGGTTCAGCGGGAAGTTGAAGGGCGCGATGCCGAGGACGACGCCCTTCGGGAAGCGGCGGGTGAGGGCGAGCCGGCCCTGGCCGCCGAGGTCGGTGTCGAGACGCTGGGCCTCACCGCCGTTGAAGCGCCGGGCCTCTTCGGCGGCGAACCGGAACACGGAGACGGCACGGCCGACTTCCCCGCGCGCCCACTTGATGGGCTTGCCGTTCTCGGCGGAGATCAGCTGGGCGATCTCCTCGGTGCGCTCGACGAGACGCCGGCTGACGTGGTCGAGGGCGGCGGCACGCACATGGGCGGGCGTGGCGGCGAACTCGTCCCGCACGGCGTACGCGGCGGCGACGGCCTCCTCGACCTGCGCGTCCGTCGGCACACTCACCTTGCCGACGAGCCGCCCGTCCCAGGGCGAGGTGACGTCGAACGTGTCCTCGCCGGTGACCTGGCGGCCGGCGAGCCAGAAGGCGGTGGTGGAAGTCATGTGCGAGTCCCGGCCCTTCCCTGTTGGGGGCGATGTTGCTGGCTTTCGGGTCCACGGTAGGACGGGGTGGGGGTGGGGGTGTTTGGCCGGGGTGTAGTGGTGGGGGACATCTACGCGCCGGTTTGGCGATTTCAGCCCGTCCGGCGTTTGAGGACGAGGCCGCCCAGGCCGAAGCGGGGGTCTGGGGGCGGCAGCCCCCAGCGACGGCCCCACCAACGCCGGGTGCCTACTCCGCCGACGTCGCCTTCAGCGCCAGCCACAGCTCCATCCGCACATCCGGATCGTCCAGCGACCGTCCCAGGATCTCCTCCACCCGCCGCATCCGGTACCGCAGCGTATGCCGGTGCACCCCCAGATCCGCGGCCGCCGCGTCCCACTGCCCGTGCCGCGACAACCACGCCCTGAGCGAGGCCACCAGGTCCCCCCGCCCGGTCGCGTCGTGCTCGTACAGCGGTCGCAGCAACCCGTCCGCGAACGCCTTCACCGCGTCGTCGGCCAGCAACGGCACCACCGACCCCGCCGCCAGCTGCTCGTGCTCCACGAACACCCGCCCTCGCCGCCGAGCCACCGACAACGCCTGCTCGGCCTGCTTGTACCCCGCCGCCGCGGCGATCGGCCCGACCGGCGCGGACTCCCCGATCACCAGCTCGTCCTCGTCGGCACCGGTCTGCTCCCGCACCGCACCGCCCCGCGCGGCCTCCATCGCGCTCGCGTAGTCCGCGCAGGCGCCCACCGCCGCTCCCCCGTCCGCGGCCAGCACCACCAGCCGCATCCCTTCCCCGTCTCCCTCGGGTACGACCAGCACGGCCTCCCCCGCCCGCGCGGCCGCCGCCTCCACGGCCTCGGTCAGCCCGGCGAGCGGGTCGCCCTCCGCCCTGTCGGCCGGGTTCGTCTTCCCCGCGACCTCCAGATGCGCGTGCGAGTCCACGGACATCCGTGCCACCGGGGCCGACTCGGCGACGATCATCCGGAAGGGCGCGTCCAGCAGCCCCCCGTACAGATCCCCCGCCACGGCCCGGGCGTGGTCCGGCTCCCCGGCGAGCAGCATCCGCAGCACCGCCGCCCCGATCCGCTGCTCGGCCGCGTGCAGCGAACGCGACCGCTCGGTCGTGAGCGTCAGCAGCGCGATCGCCGAATGGACGGCGTAGCGCTCCGCCGTACCCGGCGCCGCGGCCGTGCCGACGGCGAGCGCGGCGCGCGGCCGTCGCCCGGTGCCGATGGAGTGGAGTTCGACGCGGTCCTCGTTCTCCGGTCCGCCGACCACGGAGGAGGCCGGTGCCGGCCGCTCGCGCAGCCGCTCCACGTCCGCCGTCAGCCGCGCGGCGCGCCGCCCCGCCCACTCCGGGGCGGTCGCGACGACGGCGCCCGAGGCGTCGTACAGCGCCGCCCATCCGTCGACCTGCGAGGCGAGCGCGGCGAGCAGCCCTTCCGGTCCCTCGGCCAGTGCCTGCCTGGTCAGCTCGCGCTGCGCGGCGAAGCCGGCCGTCACCGCGCGGTACTGGTCCGCCGCGATCGCCGCGGACACGGCCTTGCTGATGGCGAGGAAGGGAGTGCGCCGCGGCACTTCCAGCAGCGGCAGCCCCTCTTCCTTGGCCGCGTCGACGAGCGCCTTGGGGATCTCCTCGTAGTTCACCCCGACGGCGAACCCGAGCCCGACGACACCCGCCCCCACCAGCCGCTTCACGTACCGCCGCATCGCTTCCGGATCCTCCGCGTCCAGTTTCAGCGCGGTGACCAGCAGCAGCTCCCCGCCCTCCATGTACGGCACGGGGTCGGCGAGTTCGCTGACGTGCGCCCAGCGGACGGGCACGTCCAGGCGGTCCTCGCCCGCCCGCACGGTCAGCTTGAGCGCGGAATGATGGACGAGCGAGGCGAGCGTGGGTGGCATGGGGCCTTCAGGTCTGCGGGGATCGGGCGAACCTTGTGATCATTTGGCCGCCGTGTATGAACGGCTGATGCAGATTCTGCCTCACCGTACGACAGCCCGCCGTACCGAAGTCCAGACCCGGGCCCTATGCCCGCAGATCCACCAGCAGCGGCGGAGCGTGCTCCCCCTTCACACTGGTCAGGGACAGCACGGCGTGGCCCGGCGGGACGCCGTGCGCAAGCTCCGATGCCGACCACCGCTCCCGTTCCACCTGGCGCACGGTCACGGCGCGCGCGGTGGGCGCCTTGCCGGTGATCACCCGTCGCAGCATGTGTACGGCCTTGCCGGCCGGGGTCTCGGCGATGATCTGCCGGTCGGTGACGTCCCGCGCCTCGGTCCACTCCTTGCCCCATACCTCGGCGAAGTCCTGCCCGTCCCAGGGGGTGAGTCCCGACAGCGCCATCCGGCATCCGGTGGCCCCGAGCAGGGGCCCGCGCAGCGGCCGGGGCACATCGTCGAGCGTCCTCAGGGTCAGCACGGCCCCGGCGTTCGCCGACCGCAACCGCTGAATCCCCCGTACGGCCTCCGGAGTCACGACCCCGGTCGCGTCGTCCAGCACCAGACAGGCGAACAGCGACCGGTCCTCCCGCACCGCCACACTCGCCGTGAACTGCGCCAACACCAGCCGCGCAAGCATCCGCGAGGCATCGGCGTGCCCGCGCTCGGGCAGGTCGATCCGGACGCGGACGGGATGATCCAGCGCCTTGAGCGAGAAGGGCTTCGACTGCCCGGAGGTGTCGAAGAACCCGGCGAAGGCGGGCCGGTCGAGCAGGGCCACGCGGTCCGCGAGCACCGCCGCCACGTCACCCGGGTGCCCCGACTGCCGCTGCCGGGCGTCCAGTTCGCGCAGCAACGACTCCTGCCCGGAGCCCTCCAGCGCCGCCCGCAGCTCCGCCAGCGGCCCGGGTGCCCCGTCCAGCAGCTGCCGCAGCTCCGGCACGGAGGGGAAACGCCCGTGGACCGCCCGGAAGGGCCCGAGAAGCTGCGCCAGCACGGTCGTCGACCGCCGGCTGTCGCTGCCCGGGTGCGGATCGGCGAGGTCCCCGACCAGCGCCTCGGCGAGCACGGCCGCCGCCTCGTCGGGGTCGGCCGTGCCGCCGTACAGGTCCAGGTCGTAGACGGATTCCGGATTCCCGATCCGTACGACGACGTCGTACGCGTCGATCGGTCCGAGCCCGGCGCCCGCCGCGCCGACCACGACCACGGCGGCGCGTCCGGCGAGCGCGTGCAGGCACAGGGACTCGGCGAGCGGCCGGACGACCGTGCCGGTCTTGCCGGAGCCGGCCGGGCCGACCGCCAGCAGGGAGGTGCCGAGCAGGTCGGGGCCGAGGCCGAGGCCGGCGCCCCGGTACACGTACGGATTGCGGGGGTCGTCGGCGGTCGTGCCGAGCCGCACCTGGCCGGTGAGCAGGTCGTGCCGGGCCAGCCGGGCCGGGAGGTCGCGCTCGCCGGACGGATGCAGACAGGCGGCGGCTCCGTCCTTGAGTACGGCGCCGGTGAACGCGGCGAGGCTGTGCCGGCCACTGCGCACGCCCTGCCAGGCGCGGGCGATCCGAGCCAGGTCGACGTCCCGCATCAGCCCGGCCCGGGCCTCGGCCGCCAGCCGCTCGGCGGCGTCGACGGCTCCGGCGGCACGCAGCTGCGGCCACTCGGCGGGGTCCTGGTCGGGGGCGGGCGGACGCTCGGCGCGCGGCTTGACCTGACGCCAGGCGGGCGGGCCGTATCGACGCCAGATCTCGGACCAGCGGCCGAGCCTGCCGACGCCGATCATGATGACCAGGGCGATCAGCACGTAGTAGGCGTAGACGACCACGACCGACGCGAAGCTGTGCGGCTGGGCCCAGGAGTCCGGGATCATCGCGTAGAGCGGGAGCAGCCACCAGCCGCCGAGGTAGCCGTTCCACAACAGCGACCAGATCAGCCAGCCGACGAGGAACGCGATCACCGCGCCGCCGATCAGCTGCCGGGCCGGAATGAGCTCCGGCTCCTGCTCCGGCCGCGGCCGGTACCCGAACCGCCACACCCCCGGCAGCGCCTCCGGCCGCGGCGCCCGCAGCCACGCCAGGAACCCCGACCCGTCCGGCCGCGGCGGCACCCCCGGCGCCGCGGGCGGCCTGACCGGCATCGCCGGCACCTCCGGGGGCCCCGCCGGACGTGGCACGGGGTTCGCATGCGTACCCCGCGTGTCCCGCGTCCCGTCGCTGTCCATCGCCCTCGCCCCTTGACCAGCCGTTCCGTCCACCATCAGCGGTCAATCTAACGCCCCGGCATGGGGAGTTCACCGCTTACGTGGCCGCGCATCGCGATGGGCGCCATGTCCACCGCGGACAACCCGAATCCGCGACAACGCCCACATGGAGCATGCCCACCCCCCTCTCCCCGTCCTAGCCTGCGAGAAAAGAAGACAAGAGGCCGTAAACGGTTCTCCGGCCCTCCGGCTCTCCAGCCCGGCCGTCCGTAAGCCCGCAACACCCCCAGGAGCCCCGCATGAGCGCAATTCCGCAGGAGCGCCGCGTCGTCACCGCCATCCCCGGTCCGAAGTCGCAGGAGCTGCAGGCCCGCCGTACCGCCGCGGTCGCGCAGGGCGTGGGCTCCGTGCTGCCCGTGTTCACCGCGCGCGCGGGCGGCGGGATCATCGAGGACGTCGACGGGAACCGTCTGATCGACTTCGGTTCCGGTATCGCCGTGACCAGCGTCGGCGCCTCCGCCGAGGCCGTCGTACGCCGCGCGAGCGCCCAGCTCGCCGACTTCACCCACACCTGTTTCATGGTCACCCCGTACGAGGGGTACGTGGAGGTCGCGGAGGCGCTGGCCGAGCTGACCCCCGGTGACCACGCCAAGAAGTCCGCGCTGTTCAACTCCGGCGCCGAGGCCGTCGAGAACGCCGTCAAGATCGCGCGTGCCTACACCAAGCGGCAGGCCGTCGTCGTCTTCGACCACGGGTACCACGGGCGGACCAACCTCACCATGGCACTGACGGCGAAGAACATGCCGTACAAGCACGGCTTCGGGCCCTTCGCGCCCGAGGTCTACCGCGTCCCCGTCGCCTACGGCTACCGCTGGCCCACCGGCCCGGAGAACGCCGGCCCGGAGGCCGCCGCGCAGGCCATCGACCAGATCACCAAGCAGGTCGGCCCGGATAACGTCGCCGCGATCATCATCGAGCCGGTGCTCGGCGAGGGCGGCTTCATCGAGCCCGCCAAGGGCTTCCTGCCGGCCGTCCGGAAGTTCGCCGCCGACAACGGGATCGTCTTCGTCGCCGACGAGATCCAGAGTGGCTTCTGCCGGACCGGGCAGTGGTTCGCCTGTGAGGACGAGGGGATCGTCCCGGACCTCATCACCACCGCCAAGGGCATCGCCGGCGGTCTGCCCCTCGCCGCCGTCACCGGGCGCGCCGAGATCATGGACGCCGCCCACGCCGGCGGCCTCGGCGGCACCTACGGCGGCAACCCGGTCGCCTGCGCCGGTGCGCTCGGCGCCATCGAGACCATGAAGGAGCTCGACCTCAACGGGAAGGCGAAGGCGATCGAGGCCACCATGAAGGGCCGCCTCACCGCCATGGCCGAGAAGTTCGACATCATCGGCGATGTGCGCGGGCGCGGCGCGATGATCGCGATCGAGCTCGTCAAGGACCGGGCGACCAAGGAGCCGAACCCGGAGGCCACCGCGGCGCTGGCCAAGGCCTGCCACCAGGAGGGCCTGCTGGTCCTGACCTGTGGCACCTACGGCAACGTCCTCCGCTTCCTGCCCCCGCTGGTCATCGGCGACGACCTGCTCAACGAGGGCCTCGACATCATCGAGCAGGCCTTCGCACGGATCTGAGCCACCCGGAACCACACGGAATCCGCAGCTCACGCACAGGGTGCCGACCTCCTGCGCCCCACCCGTCCCAGCCCTCGCGAGCGCCGCGATTCCGGGGCTGGGGCGGTCGGCGTCAGGCCGTGTGAAGAACGTGTGCGAGGTGCATGACGGGACGCGATTCCGCCTGTTTTCCGGCCACCCCCTGCCGTAGGTTCTACCCAGATGAGAGATACACCCCGCCCACAGGGGACTGTGGGCGATCTCAGGCCGTGGCCTCCCCAGCTACGACCTGGTCGTGCCCTCGCGCACACACACGGAGCTTCCGGCTCCGGATCTCCTCACCGATCGGACAGTCGCCCGCCCCAAACCCCCCGGGACGGGCGTCGATCCGATCTGATCGGCCGCCTCGGAACTACCCCCCCTGTTCCGGGGCGGCCGGCCTCCTTCCTCCTTCTCGGGCTTCCCGCCCTCCTCTTCGCGCTGATCACCTGGCAGGTCGTCTCCGACGGCCTGCTTCTGCGCGTGGACGAGCGGGTCAGCCGGGCCCTCGTCCACCCGGACCGCTTCTCCGAACTCCTCGCCGACCTCGGCAACGTCCAAGTCGCGGTCCCGGTGCTCGCCGTCGTCCTCGTGTACGTCGCCTGGCGCGGCCGTGGCGCCGGGACGCCGCGCTGGTGGCTGCCGCCGCTCGCGGCCGCCGTCCTGATGGCGCTGGTCCCGGCGCTGATCGTGCCGCTCAAGGTGCTGGTCGACCGCCCGGGCACCCCGGCCGTGCCGCCGGGCACCGGCTACTACCCCTCCGGCCACACCGCGACGGCCTCGATCGCGTACGGCGCGGCGACCCTGCTCCTCCTCCCCTGGCTGAGCAGCGCCTACGCCCGGCGTGAGCTGGTGATCGCCTGCGCCGTCGTCAACCTCGCCGTGGGCTTCGGTCTCGTACGACGCGGCTACCACTGGCCGCTCGACGTGGTGGCCAGCTGGTGCCTGTGCACGGTGCTGCTGTGCTCGCTGTGGCTGCTTCTCCGCGAATCACGCAACCGATCACGATCGAACGCAAATCAACACCCTAACTAGGCATTACCCAAAAGAATCAACCCTCCGACTGCGCACCGGTTAACAGCGCGCGACCATGATCGGCCTAGCCCCCTCAATACATGCGATCATGAGGAATCATGTCAATCACCCCGCGCGGAATGTCGATCCAAGAAGCGTACAACCTTTACCGCAGCGAAAAGCTCACAGTTAACCGAAACTATCAGAGAAAGCTGGTATGGGGCGTCGACGAGAAAGCCCACCTCATCGACAGCATTCTGCGTGGATTCCCGATCCCACTATTCCTCTTGGCGGAGACATCCGATCAAAACTACGAAATAATTGATGGGATGCAACGCCTTGACGCCGTGTTTGGATTCATTGAGCAGCGATACGGACTTACCACTGAGAACGGAACGCCCAGATTCTTCGATCTGGCCGAATTTTCGAGAGCTCGCCAGTTATCGGAATCGGGCGCCTTCACGCGAGAGCCCAATAAGCCGGATTTGATAACGGCATCTCAATGCGCAGACCTCCTGGATTATCAACTTGCGGTGACCATCTTCAGCTCCAGCGAAGAAACACAAGTGACTGAAGTGTTTCGGCGCATTAACTCGGGTGGGCGCCAGTTGAGCGCGCAAGAAAAAAGGCAAGCCGGAGTTGTGAGCGAATTCGTCCGGCTACTGAGGCGCCTAGCCTCAGAATTTCGGTACGATGGATCGCCGGACGTACTCCCTCTCACGAAGATGCCTGTCGTATCTATCGACTCCGCTCGCGAGCGGCTGGGCTACGGGATCGCCGCGGAAGAGACTTTCTGGTGCAGTCTTGGAGTGTTGAGCACAAAGCAGCTCCAGCAGAGCGAGGACGAGCAACTGCTGGCCGACATCTGCATTTCAGCAGTACGCGGAAATACCTTCAGCGTCAGCTCCGACGTCCTGGACAAGTATTTCGACCTGGAGGCTGCGGAGAGTAAATCATTGGCTGCAGACCTTGCCGCGTACGGCACGGAAAAGTTGGCCGATGACGTCAAGGTCGTGCTCGGAGCCATGAAAACAATGGTGGACTCCACGAAACCTGATGTGGTGGGAGCGTTCCGCTCTCACGTCAGCACGAGTGGGTGGTCCTCGGCAAAGACGCCTTTCTACGCGGTGTTTATGGCCTTCTTCGATCTGATGATCCGAAGAGAAAAGCAGCTCACTGATCCCCACGGCGCTTTCGCCGCGATATATAGGGTGACCGGTAAGTTAACGCCCAGCAGGAACACCACGACTGAGGCGCAGCGCCAAGCGAACATAGATATTGTGCGAGGCCTCATCGATAAATACTTCACCGAGTCGCCCAGGGGCGCGTTGACTCACGGTCCGGCAATGGAGATAGAATTTCCAAACCTGATCAGACGAGCCCCCATCGAAAGCGCCAGATATGAGTTCAAACAGGGAATCGTCTCACTCGACAAGAGGCGTACGATCAACAGGGATCTCCTCAGGAAGCTACCCAAATTGATGTCGGCCATAGCCAACACGGGGCCAGAGGCAGACGGCTATGTCATTTTCGGAGTGGCCGATAATGAAGCCGCCGCTAAACGAATTTCCGAACTCGACTCAATAACGCCCGTACCGCTGGCTCGGCAAGTATTGTTCGGCATTGATCGAGAATGCCTCGTTCTGGGCATCGACATGGCATCCTACGTGCGTCATATCATTCAGGCTATACAGTCGTCCGCATTGGATGATCCCTTGAAGGGTGACATTCTCGCGAACATAGATACGATCTCTTATTCTGGGCGCTCCTACGTGGTGGCGAGGATACCGGCACAGCGAGATCTCTCCGGGTTTGAAGGCGAATACTATGTCCGCGACGGAGATGGGCTGCGGAAAATGACGACTGCGGAAGCATTGTCTGCAGCAAAAAGATTCAGCCGATAATTTGAATGTGATGCCCGACACCTTTCCGTCGGGCATCACATTCAGCGCCTCAGCCGAAGTAGCCGTCGAACGTCCGCTGGAACTCCCAGTTCGAGTAGCGGTCCCAGTTGACCGACCAGGTCATCAGGCCGCGCAGGGCGGGCCAGGTGCCATGGGTGCCGTACGAGCCGCAGTTCGACTTCTTCGTCAGGCAGTCGAGGGTCTTCACCACCTCCGCGGGGGCCACGTAACCGTTCCCCGCGTTCGTCGACGCCGGCATGCCGATCGCCACCTGGTCCGGGCGCAGGGGCGGGAAGACGTTGTTCGCGTCGCCCGCGACCGGGAAGCCGGTGAGCAGCATGTCGGTCATGGCGATGTGGAAGTCGGCGCCGCCCATGGAGTGGTACTGGTTGTCGAGGCCCATGATCGGGCCCGAGTTGTAGTCCTGGACGTGGAGCAGGGTCAGGTCGTCGCGGAGGGCGTAGATCACCGGGAGGTAGGCGCCGCAGCGCGGGTCCTGGCCGCCCCACTTGCCGGTGCCGTAGTACTGGTAGCCCATCTGTACGAAGAACGTCTCCGGGGCCATGGAGAGCACGAATTTCGTGCCGTACTTCGCCTTCAGGGTCTTCAGCGCCGAGATCAGGTTCACGATCACCGGGGTCTTCGGGTTCTTGAAGTCCGTGTCGTCGGCGTTCAGGGAGAGCGAGTGGCCCTCGAAGTCGATGTCCAGGCCGTCCAGGCCGTAGGTGTCGATGATGGACGAGACCGACGACACGAAGGTGTCCCGGGCCGCGGTCGTGGTCAGCTGGACCTGGCCATTGGCGCCGCCGATGGAGATCAGCACCTTCTTGCCGGCCGCCTGCTTGGCCTTGACCGCCGCCTTGAAGTCGGCGTCCGACTCGACGTTCGGGCACTCCGACACCGGGCAGCGGTTGAAGCGGATGTCCCCCGAGGTGGTGGAGGTCGGCTCGCCGAAGGCCAGGTCGATGACGTCCCAGCTGTCGGGGACGTCGGCCAGGCGCGTGTAGCCGGAGCCGTTGGCGAAGCTCGCGTGGAGGTAGCCGACCAGGGCGTGGGTGGGCAGGTCCGACGATCCGGTGGACCCGGCGGTCGTGGTGGCCGTCACCGCGGCCGACTTCGCGGACTCGCCGGCGTCGTTCACCGCGGTGACCTGGAAGCTGTACGCCGTCGACGGGGACAGTCCGCTCACGGTGGCCGAAGTGCCGCTCGCCGTCTGGACCTTGGTGCCGTCGCGGTAGATCGCGTAGCTCGTGGCGCCGGTGACCGCGCTCCAGGACAGGGCGACCGAGGAGGACGTGACGGTGCCGGCCTTGAGGCCGGTGGGCGCGGCCGGTGGCTGGCCGGTGGAGGCGCCCGGGCCGACCAGGGAGACGTCGTCGGCGTAGTAGGCGCCGGTGCCGTACCAGCCGTGGGTGTAGATGGTCACCTTGGTGGTGGCGGCACCGGTGGTGAAGGTCGTGGTGAGCTTCTGCCAGTCGGGGGCGGACTGGGTCCAGCTGGAGACGTCGGTGGTGCCGGTGCCGGACGCGCCGAGATAGACGTAGGAGCCGCGGACGTAACCGCTCAGCGTGTACTGCGCGTTCGGCTGCACGGTCACGGTCTGCGCGCACTGTGCGTTGTCGCTGCCGGCCGGGGTCGCCTGGAGTGCCGAACTGCCGCTGTGGAGGGGTGAGTTGACGGTCGTACCGGCTGTGCAGGACCAGCCGTCGAGGCCGGACTCGAAGCCTCCGTTGCGCGCCAGGTCCGCGTCGGCCGCACGGGCGGCCGACGAGAGCGCGGTGATGCCGGGCACGGTCAGGAGTACGGCCGTGAGCGCGGCGAGGACGGGTCTGGTGCGTCTTGGGCGGTCCACAAGTACCTCCGGGCATGGGGGAATTGGAGGGGTGGAGCGCACTCAACTTGGTCCAGACCAATCCGGGTTGTCAAGACCTCCCGTCCTCCCCCTCCTCTATGGCCAGCCCCGCCGCCGCCTCGTGCATGGCCAGTTCGAGGAGCGCCGGGTCGGTGAGGGTGCCCGAGCCGTCCGGCGGGACCAGCCAGCGGACCCCGCCGGTGGAGCGGCCCGGGTACGGCACGACGATCCAGGTGCCGGCCCCGGCCGTACGGATCCCGGTGCCTAGCCAGCGGGCCGCCGTGCCGGGCGGCACGAAGAAGCCCATGCGCGCGTCCCCGAAGTCGACCAGCACCGGGCCGGGCTGGTCGATGATCCGGGTGAGCACGTCGAGCGTCGGATAGCCGAGGTCGGCGGGCAGGATGAGCACGTCCCAGGCCTTGCCCGCGGGCAGCAGCGCGACCCCCAGGGGATTGCGTTCCCATTCCCAACGGCAGGCCTCGGGATCGGGAGCTACCGATGCCAGCCACTCGACTGCCGTCTTCGCCCCAGTCATGAGAAGACCTCCCTCTCTGTCGTCGACGCGAGTCGCGTCACGAGGGAGAGGGAGGTCTCCGGCGGGCATTACGCGGGTTTGCAGAACCAATTGCGAGTGAACTGGATCACATCCGACCGGCGCGCCGGTCTCAGCTGTCGAAGCCCAGGCCCAGCTTGTCCATGGTCCGCAGCCACAGGTTGCGCCGGCCGCCGTGCGCGTCCGCGCGGGCCAGCGACCACTTGGTGAGCGCGATGCCGGTCCAGGCGAAGGGCTCGGGCGGGAACGGCAGCGGCTTCTTGCGGACCATTTCGAGCGAGGTGCGCTCGGTCTCCTCGCCGGACAGCAGGTCGAGCATGACGTCGGCCCCGAAGCGGGTGGCGCCGACGCCGAGGCCCGTGTACCCGGCGGCGTACGCGACGTTGCCCTGGTGGGCGGTGCCGAAGAACGCCGAGAAGCGCGAGCAGGTGTCGATCGCGCCGCCCCACGCGTGCGTGAAGCGGACGCCCTCCAGCTGCGGGAAGCAGGTGAAGAAGTGCCCGGCGAGCTTGGCGTACGTCTCCGGTCGGTCGTCGTACTCGCGGCGCACCCGGCCGCCGTACGGGTAGATCGCGTCGTAACCGCCCCACAGGATCCGGTTGTCGGCGGACAGCCGGAAGTAGTGGAACTGGTTCGCAGAGTCCCCGAGGCCCTGGCGGTTCTTCCAGCCGATCGAGGAGAGCTGCTCCGCGCTCAGCGGCTCGGTCATCAGGGCGTAGTCGTAGACCGGGACGGTGTACGCGCGCACCCGCTTGACCAGGTTCGGGAAGATGTTGGTGCCGAGCGCGACCTTGCGGGCGCGGACCGAGCCGTACGGGGTGCGTACGGCCATGCCGGCGCCGTAGGTCTTCAGGGTGAGGGCGGGCGTGTGCTCGTAGACCCGGACGCCGAGGCGCAGGCAGGCGCGCTTGAGGCCCCAGGCGAGCTTGGCGGGGTGGAGCATGGCGACGCCCCGGCGGTCCCACAGACCCGCCTGGAATGTCGGTGAGTCGACTTGTTCCCGTACCGCTTCGGCGTCCAGGAACTCCACGCCCTCGGCGAGGCCCTCGCGCTCCATCTCCTCGTACCAGTCGCGCAGTTCCCAGGCCTGGTACGTCTCGGTCGCCACGTCGATCTCGCCGGTGCGCTCGAAGTCGCAGTCGAGGTCGTGCCGGGCGACCGCCTTCTCGATCTCGTCGAGATTGCGGGCGCCCAGCTCCTGGAGCTTGCGGATCTCCTCCGGCCAGCGGGTCAGGCCGTTGGGCAGGCCGTGGGTGAGGGAGGCGGCGCAGAAGCCGCCGTTGCGGCCGGAGGCGGCCCAGCCCACCTCACGGCCTTCCAGCAGGACGACATCCCGCTGCGGGTCGCGCTCCTTGGCGATGAGCGCGGTCCACAGTCCGCTGTAGCCGCCGCCGACGACCAGCAGGTCGCAGGTCTCGGCGCCGGTGAGCGCGGGCTCGGGGTGGGGCTTGCCGGGGTCTTCGAGCCAGTACGGGACCGGCTGTGCGTCGGAAAGGGACTTCGTCCAGTTGTTGCCACGACTCATGGCGCTTGGGGCCATGATTTCAACTCCCTACCAGGGCTGTGCGGTTATGCCTTCTGCCTGTTGCGGCGATTGCTGATGATCATCGAGGAAAGCACCAACAGTACGGCGACCAGGAACATGGCCGTACCGATGACATTGATCTGAACGGGTGTTCCGCGCTGTGCCGAACCCCAGACGAACATGGGGAAGGTGACGGTCGAGCCCGCGTTGAAATTGGTGATGATGAAATCGTCGAAGGAGAGCGCGAAGGAGAGCAGCGCACCTGCCGCGATTCCGGGGGCCGCGATGGGCAGGGTGACGCGCAGGAAGGTCTGCACCGGGCCGGCGTAGAGGTCCTGGGCGGCCTGTTCCAGGCGCGGGTCCATCGACATCACGCGCGCCTTGACGGCGACGACGACGAAGCTGAGGCAGAACATGATGTGCGCGATGAGAATCGTCCAGAAGCCCAACTGAGCACCCAGGTTGAGGAACAGGGTGAGCAGCGAGGCCGCCATGACCACCTCGGGCATGGCCATCGGCAGGAAGATCAGCGAGTTCACGGAGCCGCGGGCGCGGAAGCGGTAGCGGACCAGGGCGAAGGCGATCATCGTGCCGAGGACGGTCGCGCCGACCGTCGCCCAGAAGGCGATCTGGAGGCTGATGGACAGCGAGCCGCACATGTCGGCGACCCCGCACGGGTCCTTCCAGGCGTCCGTGGAGAACTGCTGCCATTCGTAGTTGAAGCGCCCCTTCGGTTTGTTGAAGGAGAACACCGTGACGACGACGTTCGGCAGCAGCAGATATCCGAGCGTGATCAGTCCCGCGATCACGACGAGATGGCGCTTGAGCCAGTTGACGAAAGGCATTTAGACCAGATCCTCCGTCCCGGCCCGGCGGATGTAGAGGGTGACCATGAGCAGAATCGCGGCCATGAGGATGAAGGAAAGGGCCGCGGCCGTCGGATAGTCCAGGATTCGCAGGAACTGCGTCTGGATGACGTTTCCGATCATGCGGGTGTCGGTCGAGCCGAGGAGTTCCGCGTTGACGTAGTCACCGGCCGCCGGGATGAAGGTGAGCAGGGTGCCGGAGACGACACCGGGCATCGACAGCGGGAAGGTGACCTTGCGGAAGGTCGTGAAGGGCTTGGCGTACAGGTCGCCCGCCGCCTCGTGCAGCCGTCCGTCGATGCGCTCCAGGGAGGTGTAGAGCGGCAGGATCATGAACGGCAGGAAGTTGTACGTCAGACCGCACACCACGGCCAGTGGCGTGGCCAGCACACGGTCGCCGGAGGTCCAGCCGAGGGCGTTGGTGAGGTCCAGGATGTGCAGCGAGTTGAGCGCGCCGACCACCGGGCCGCTGTCCGCGAGGATCGTCTTCCAGGCGAGCGTGCGGATCAGGAAGCTGGTGAAGAACGGCGCGATCACCAGGATCATGATCAGGTTCCGCCAGCGGCCCGCACGGAAGGCGATCAGGTACGCCAGCGGGTAGCCGAGCAGCAGACACAGGATCGTCGCGGCACCGGCGTACAGGATCGAGCGCAGGAACTGCGGCCAGTACTCGGACAGCGCGTCCCAGTAGGTGGCGAAGTGCCAGGTGACCTTGTAGCCCTCCTCCAGGGAGCCCGTCTGCACGGACGTGGAGGCCTGGTAGATCATCGGCAGCGCGAAGAAGACGATCAGCCAGAGCAGACCGGGCAGCAGGAGCAGGTACGGCGTCCAGCGGCCCCTTTTGCGCGGGGGCTTCTTCTCGGGGACCGGCGCCAGGGGTGGCGCCTCGGTGACGGCGGCCATCAGGCGGCGTCCTCCTCGACCTCGGCGACGCCGGCGTCGATGTCCTGGGCCGCGTCGAGGCCGAAGGTGTGCGCCGGGTTCCAGTGCAGGACGACCTCGGCGCCGGGCACCAGGCGGGCGTCCCGGTCGATGTTCTGGGCGTAGACCTCGAACTCGGGGCAGACGGGGCTGTCGATGACGTACTGGGTGGAGACGCCGATGAAGGAGGAGTCGGCGATCTTGCCGGTGATGCGGTTGCGGCCCTCGGAGATCTCGCCCGCGTCGTCGGCGTGGGTGAGGGAGATCTTCTCGGGGCGCACGCCGACCAGCACCTTGCCGCCGGTGGTCGTCGGCGCGGAACATCGCGACTCGGGCAGCACCAGCTTGCCGCCGCCCGCCTTGAGGACGATGTCGTCGCCGCTCTTGGTGTCGACCTCGGCCTCGATCAGGTTGGAGGTGCCGAGGAAGTTGGCGACGAACGTGGTGTTCGGGTTCTCGTAGAGGTCGGTCGGCGAGCCGAGCTGCTCGACGCGGCCCGCGTTCATCACGGCGACCGTGTCGGCCATGGTCATGGCCTCCTCCTGGTCGTGCGTGACGTGGATGAAGGTGATGCCGACCTCGGTCTGGATGCGCTTGAGCTCCAGCTGCATCTGGCGGCGCAGCTTGAGGTCGAGGGCGCCGAGCGGCTCGTCGAGCAGGAGCACCTTGGGGTGGTTGATGAGGGCGCGGGCCACGGCCACTCGCTGCTGCTGGCCGCCGGAGAGCTGGTGCGGCTTCTTGCGCGCCTGCTCGCCGAGCTGGACCAGCTCCAGCATGTCCTCGACCTGCTTCTTCACCGACTTGATGCCGCGCCGGCGCAGGCCGAAGGCGACGTTCTCGAAGATGTCGAGGTGCGGGAAGAGGGCGTACGACTGGAAGACGGTGTTCACCGGCCGCTTGTACGGCGGCAGATGGGTGACCTCCTGGTCGCCCAGGAACACCGTGCCGCTGGTGGGCTCCTCCAGGCCGGCGATCATCCGCAGGGTGGTGGTCTTGCCGCAGCCGGACGCGCCGAGCAGGGCGAAGAAGGAGCCCTGCGGCACGGTCAGGTCCAGCGGGTGTACGGCGGTGAAGGAGCCGTAGGTCTTGCCGATTCCGGAGAGGCGGACGTCGCCGCTGCTGTCTGTGGTCTTCATCCTCGTCACGCCCCTGTGAGCTTTGCGAACTTCTGCTGGTAGGCCGTCTCTTCCTTCGAGCTCAGCGAGCGGAAGGCGTGCGACTTCGCCTGCATGGCCTTGTCGGGAAGGATCAGCGGATTGGTCGCCGCCGACTTGTCGATCTTGGCGAGGTACGGCGCCACGTCCGCGACCGGACTGACGTAGTTGATGTAGGCGGCGAGTTCGGCGGCCGGCTCGGGCTCGTAGTAGTAGTCGATGAGCCGTTCGGCGTTCGTCTTGTGCCGGGCCTTGTTCGGGATCAGCATGTTGTCGGTCGACGTCATGTAGCCGCTGTCGGGGATGACGTAGCCGACGTCCGGGTTGTCCGCCTGCAGCTGGATGATGTCGCCGCCCCAGGCGACGCACGCGGCGAAGTCGCCCTTGGTGAGGTCGGACGTGTAGTCGTTGCCGGTGAAGCGGCGGATCTGGCCCTTGTCGACGGCCTTCTGGAGGCGGGCGATGACGGCGTCGTAGTCATCGTCGGTGAACTTCGCCGGGTCCTTGCCCATGTCGAGCATGGTCATGCCGACGGTGTCGCGCATCTCGGTCAGGAGGCCGACCCGGCCCTTGAGCTTGGGGTTGTCGAGCAGGTCGGAGACCGACTTCACCTCGACGCCGTCGAGCGCCTTCTTGTTGTACGCGACGACCGTGGAGATGCCCTGCCAGACGTACGAGTAGGCGCGTCCCGGGTCCCAGTCGGGACTGCGGAACTGGTCCGAGAGGTTGGCGTAGGCGTGCGGCAGGTTGGACGCGTCCAGTTTCTGGACGTACCCGAGCCGGATCATGCGGGCGGCCAGCCAGTCGGTGAGGACGATCAGGTCCCGGCCGGTGTCCTGGCCGGCGGCGAGCTGCGGCTGGATCTTGCCGAAGAACTCGTCGTTGTCGTTGATGTCCTCGGTGTACTTGACCGTGATGCCGGTCCGTTTGCGGAACTCGTCCAGCGTCGGGTGGCGCTTCTCGCTGTCGTCCACGTCGATGTACTCGGGCCAGTTGGAGAAGTTGACGACCTTCTCCTTGGCCGAGTGGTCGTCGGCGGAGACCCCGCCGCTCGTCTTGCCGGCCGCGGGGATGCCGCAGCCGCTCAGGGTGGCGAGACCGCCGAGGGCGAGTGCGCCGCCCGCGGAGGCACGCAACAGGGACCGGCGGGATGTCGCCGCCGCCCGGCTCTTGTGCAGGCTGCGCCGCATCGCGGCCGCCACGACCGGTGAGAGGCGGTCGGGCTCGTACTGCTCCATGCGCTGATGCCCTTTCGGGAGTGGCGGCCGCGGGTCGGGCGGCCTGCACTGCTTCTATCGGTCCCCGAAGACGGTGCGGTGCCAGTCCTTGCGGACCACCGCGGTGTTGTCGAACATGACGTGCTTGATCTGGGTGTACTCCTCGAAGGAGTACGCGGACATGTCCTTGCCGAAGCCGGACGCCTTGTAGCCCCCGTGGGGCATCTCGCTGATGATCGGGATGTGATCGTTGATCCACACGCAGCCCGCCTTGATCTCGCGGGTGGCGCGGTTCGCCCGGTAGACGTCACGGCTCCAGGCGGAGGCGGCGAGGCCGTACGGGGTGTCGTTGGCGAGCCGGATCCCGTCGTCGTCGCTGTCGAAGGGAAGGACCACCAGCACCGGCCCGAAGATCTCGGACTGCACGATCTCGCTGTCCTGGGCGGCGTCCGCGACCAGGGTGGGGCGATAGTACGCGCCGTTCTTGAGATCTCCCTGAGGAGCCTCGCCGCCGGTCACCACGCGCGCGTAGGAACGCGCCCGCTCGACGAAACCGGCGACGCGGTCGCGCTGGACGTGCGAGATCAGCGGGCCGAGGTCGGTGCCCGCGGCGAAGGGGTCGCCGACCCGGACGGTGTCCATGAGGGCGGCGGTCTGCTCGACGAACGCGTCGTAGAGAGGCCGCTGTACGTACGCGCGCGTGGCGGCCGTGCAGTCCTGGCCGGTGTTGATGAGCGCGCCCGCGACCGCGCCGTTGACGGCGGCCTCCAGGTCGGCGTCGTCGAAGACGACGAAGGGCGCCTTGCCGCCGAGCTCCAGGTGGATGCGCTTGACGGTCGCGGTGGCGACCTCGGCGACGCGCTTGCCGACGGCGGTGGAGCCGGTGAAGGAGGTCATGGCCACGTCGGGATGCCCGACGAGATGCTCACCGGCCTCCTTGCCCGTCCCCGTGACGATGTTGACGACACCGTCCGGGATGCCCGCGTCGGTCGCGGCCTGCGCGAACAGCAGCGAGGTGAGCGGGGTGAGCTCGGCGGGCTTGAGCACGATGGTGTTGCCCGCGGCGATCGCCGGGAGGATCTTCCAGGCGGCCATCTGGAGGGGGTAGTTCCAGGGCGCGATCGACCCGACGACCCCGATGGGTTCACGACGGACGTACGAGGTGTGGTCGCCGGAGTACTCCCCCGCCGACTGCCCCTGCAGATGCCGGGCGGCACCCGCGAAGAAGGCGATGTTGTCGATGGTCCCCGGCACGTCGAACTCGCGCGTCAGCTTCAGCGGCTTGCCGCACTGAAGGGACTCGGCGCGGGCGAACTCCTCGGCGCGGTCGGCGAGCACGGCGGCGAAGCGGTGCAGCGCGTCCGAGCGCTCGCCCGGGGTCGCGCCCGCCCAGCCGGGGAAGGCCGCCCGGGCCGCGGCGACGGCCGCGTCCACGTCGTCGGTTCCGGCCAGCTCGTACGTGTACACGTCCTCGCCGGTCGCGGGATCGACGACCGCGAAGCTGCGGCCCGAGGTGCCCTTGGCCGGGCGGCCCGCGATGAACTGCGCGCCGTCCGCGAAGCGCTCCTGCGCCGGGAATCGTTCCGGGGTGGCGGTGCCCGGGTTCTGCATGTCGCTCTCCTCCGCCTTCGCCCCGCTGCTCCATGGGGGCGGGTGGCGTAGCTCCAGCTCGATTTGAGTGCCGATCCTGACAGAGCAAAGGGACTCCTACAAGTGATTCCGTTGTTGCCTTTCGGTTACGCGACGGAATCTGTCGACCAGGTGTCGAGTGAGCATGGAAAAGGGGGGACGGAGTGTCAGTGGTGCCTGCCAGACTCGCGTGCATGGAGAGGATCACGGGGAAGATCGACTCGCGGGAAGCGCTGGTCAGCGCGGTCCGCGAGGGGCTGAAGGTCAAGTATCTGTACTTCTGGGGGCACCGCGCGCGACCGGACGGGCGGGTGGGGCCGAGCTGTCTGAGCCAGTGGTGGCCGTCACCGTTCGTGGTGGACGGGGTGACCTATGGGACGGCCGAGCACTGGATGATGGCGCGGAAAGCGCGGCTGTTCGGCGACGCGGAGGCGGAGGCACGCGCGCTGGCCGCGGGGCACCCCTCCCTCGCCAAGAAGGCGGGGCGGCTGGTGCGCGGCTTCGACGAGGAGATATGGCGGCGGGAGCGGTTCCGGATCGTCGTCGAGGGCAGCGTGCACAAGTTCGCGGCCCACCCCGAGCTGCGGGAGTTCCTGCTGAACACCGGGGACCGGGTGCTGGTGGAGGCGAGCCCCGTGGACCGGGTGTGGGGCATCGGCCTCGCCGCGGACGACGAGGCCGCGGCGGATCCGGAGCGCTGGCGGGGGCCGAACCTGCTGGGGTTCGCGCTGATGGAGGCGCGGGCTCAGCTCTCGGCGAGCAGCGGGGCCGAGACGCTGGGCGCGGAGTTGTAGTAGGGGTCGTAGTCCGAGCCGTCGTCGCTGTCGTTGATCGCGAGCACGATCCCGACGATCACCAGGGCGATCATGGCGAGGCTCAGGATGATCCCGATGATGCCGGTGATGAAGCCGGCCTGCGCCTGGCCGCGGTTGGTGGCCTCGCCGCGGTCGGCCCGCCGCTTGCCCTTGATCCCGAAGATCACGGCGAGGATGCCGAGGACGAGACCGAAGACGCCGTAGAAGCAGAAGAGGCAGCAGGAGACGATGCCGAGCACCATCGCCGAGGTGCCCATGCCGTTCTGCGGGGGCGGCTGCATACCGGGCCAGCCGTAGCCCTGCGGGTAGGCGGGGTAGCCGTATCCGCCGGGCGGCGGGGGCCCCTGGGGCGCGGGGCCGCCGGGAGCCGTCGGCGGGGGCGGTACGGCGGACTCGGCCCAGCCGTTCTGGGGGGCGCCGTAGGGAGGGGTGCCGTAGCCGGGAGCGGGGGCGCCCGGATAGCCGTAACCCGGGGTGGCCGCACCGGGCGCACCCGTGCCGGGCGGGGCGAAGCCGTCGGACGGCGGTACGGAGGTCACGGTGGCCTGGTCGTGCATGGACGGCGGCTGCCCGGCGGGCTGCTGCGAGGCGGGCGACTGGGCCTGCGAGTAGGGCTGCTGATCCTGCGGAGCGGCCGGCTGGGCGCCCTTCTCCAGCGAGGTCTTCCGCTCCGGCGGCGCCCACGGATCCTGCTCGGGCGCACCCCCACCCGGCTGTGTCTGCTCCGCCACGTCACTGTCCCCCTCAGTCGTTCGTCACGCCATGTTAAAGCCTGGGCCTGGCACCACCACTGCCTGCACCCCCCTCGGACGATCTGCCTACCATGACCCCGATTCACCGATCAGCCGATCACCCGGGGAGAACCCTTGCGCACCCAAGACCCGCACGCCTTCATCGCCGGCCTGCCGAAAGCCGAACTCCACGTCCACCACGTCGGCTCCGCCTCCCCCCGCATCGTCTCGGAACTGGCCGCCCGCCACCCCGACTCCAAGGTCCCCACCGACCCCGAGGCCCTGGTCGACTACTTCACCTTCACGGACTTCGCCCACTTCATCGAGGTGTACCTGTCCGTCGTCGACCTGATCCGCACCCCGGAGGACGTCCGGCTGCTGACGTACGAGGTGGCGCGGGACCTGGCCCGGCAGCAGGTGCGCTACGCCGAGCTGACCATCACGCCCTGGTCCTCGACCCGCCGCAACATCGACGAGCTGGCATTCATGGCCGCGATCGAGGACGCCCGCAAGGCGGCCGAGGCCGAGTTCGGGACCGTGCTGCGCTGGTGCTTCGACATTCCGGGCGAGGCCGGCCTGGAGGCCGCGGAGGAGACGGCGCGGCTGGCGACGGACGACAGGGTGCGGCCCGAGGGGCTGGTCTCGTTCGGGCTCGGCGGGCCGGAGATCGGCGTACCGCGGCCGCAGTTCAAGCCGTACTTCGACCGGGCGATCGCGGCCGGCCTGCGCTCGGTGCCGCACGCCGGGGAGACCACCGGCCCGGAGACGGTGTGGGACGCCCTGACGCATCTGCGCGCCGAGCGCATCGGGCACGGCACGAACTCCTTCCAGGACCCGAGGCTGCTGGAGCACCTGGCCGAGCGGCGGATCCCGCTGGAGGTCTGCCCGACCTCCAACATCGCCACGCGCGCGGTCCGCACCCTCGACGAGCACCCGGTCAAGGAGTTCGTGAAGGCCGGGATCCTGGTGACGATCAACTCCGACGACCCGCCGATGTTCGGCACCGACCTGAACAACGAGTACGCGGTCGCCGCCCGCCTCCTCGACCTCGACGAGCAGGGCCTCGCGGCCCTCGCGAAGAACGCGGTCGACGCCTCCTTCCTCGACGAGGCGGGCAAGGCCCGTATCAGGGACGAGATCGACACGTACACCGCGGGCTGGCTCGCCCCCTGACACGAGCACGATCGGCACCAGCACAATGGGCGCCATGCAGAACGTGACCGCCGTGGCCCACCGCGGCGACCCCTACCGCGTCCGCGAGAACACGATCGGCTCGCTGCGGTCCGCGCTCGAACAGGGCGCGGACGCAGTGGAGATCGACGTACGGCTCACCCGGGACGGTGTCCCGGTGCTGCTGCACGACGAGACGCTGGAGCGGCTGTGGGGGCACGAACGCCCCCTCGTCTCCCTGTCGGCGGCCGAGGTGCGCGGCCTCACGGACGGCGGGGTGCCGACGCTGGCCGAGGCGCTGGCCGCGACCGACGGCTGCCGCCTGATGATCGACCTGCCCGGCACCTCGGACGTGAAGGGGGCCCGCCGGGTGGTGGGCGCCGTGCGCGAGGCCGGGGCGCGGGACCGCGTCTACTACTGCGCGGGCGCCACGGAGATGCTCGCGGTCCGGGGCGCCGACCCGTCCGCCGAGATCGCCCTGACCCGCACCACCCTGGCCCCGGCCCGCCCCGCGCTCCTGGAGGCGATCCGCCCCCGCTGGCTCAACTTCCGCTTCTCCCTGCTCGACCACGACCTCACGGCCCACGTCCACCGCTCCGGCTATCTGGTCTCGGCCTGGACCCCCGACACCCGCCGCTCGCTGCGCCGCCTCCTCGGCCTGGGAGTCGACTCGATCACCACGAACCGCGTCGACCTGCTGTGCGCCCTGCGCAAGGCCGGTTAGACGCGGGAGTGTTGGAGCACGGTCGCCGGGTCGGAGGGCGTCGCCCGGGTGACGTACTGCGGTACCGGGGTGTCGTCCTTGCCGGTGTCGCGGACCAGGCCGTAGCGGATGGCGCCCTGGGCGGGGCCGGTGGTGATGTCCTTCTCCGCCGCGTCCCAGCTGCTCGGGAAGACGGCGAGGCCGTAGTCGGCGCCGCGTTCGTTCACGGTGAGGGTGACCGTGCCGTCGAGGTAGAAGTACTCGTTCTGCCACATCTGCTGGGTGCCGGCGGGCAGGACGTCGTAGCCCGTGGTCGTGCTGCCCATGCCGGTGGCGGTGGGGTCCGTCGCGCTGACCGGGTCGTCCATGCGGCGGCCGCCGCCCGAGGCCACGTGGAAGAGCTTGCCCTTCAGGCCGGTCCAGGCGGGCGGGACCAGGCTGCCGGAGCGGGACGACGGGGTGATCTGCCAGCGGACCAGGACATAGCCCCGGCCGGTGAGGGTCACGCTGTCGCCGCGGTGGTTCATGACGGCGTGCGCCCCGCCGGTGCTGGTGATGCCGGACTCCGGGCGGTGCGGCAGCGCGGCGGGCGGGGTGTCCGGGTCCGGTGCCGTGTCCACGGCGTCGACGACACTGCCGTACAGCTCGGTCTTCTTCGTCGGTGACGGTGACGGGGACGGGGAGGGCGGCGGTGAGGTCGTGGCGGTGGCGGGCGGTGCGCGGTGGGTGCTCGCGGCCGTGGGGGTGACCGTGGCGCGCGGGGGCGAGGGGTCGGCGGGCCGGGTGACGACGTACGCGCCGCCCGCGACGATCGTCGCGCCCGCCGTGACGGCGACGGCGGGCTTGGTCAGGACGCCGAGCAGCTTCGCGGACCAGCCGGCCGAGGTGGCGGCCGCGGCCGTCTTGGCGCCGAAGGCCAGCGAGAGCGTGAAGCCGGCGGGCAGCGGCACCAGCGCGAGGCCGACGAGCAGGCGCTCGGCCGGTACGACGGACTCGCGCGCGTCGCCGCAGTAGGCGCAGCCCCGGATGTGCCGGGCCAGGCGCTTGCGCCAGACCGAGTCGGGGCGGCCGTCCCAGCGGCCGGTCAGCTCCCGCAGCCCGGGGCAGGCGCCGTCCAGCGCGCGCACGATCCCGCGCGCGGTCTCCAGTCGCTCCTTCATCCGCTGGACGCGGACCGCCGCGTGCTGCCGGCTGATGCCGACCGCGTCGGCCAGCTCGCGCCGGGTCAGCTCCCCCGCGACCTCCAGCCACCACAGCGACAGCAGTTGCCGGTCCTCGTCGTCCAGCCAGCGCACCGCCTCCGCGACCTCGCGCCGCTGGCCCTCCAACTGGAGCCGCAGCACGGTGAGTTCGGCGAAGTCGGCGGCCTCGCGGGCCGCGCTCTCGTCCAGCTGCTGCGGGGACCTGCGGCGCGCCCGGTCCCGTATCTGCCGCATCGCGATGGCCATCAGCCAGGACCGGAAGCTGTCCGGGTCGCGCAGCGAACCGAGGTTGTCGACCGCGCGCAGCATGGTCTCCTGGACGACGTCGTCGACGTCCGCGTGCCCGTTCAGGGCGCGGCCGACGACGTTGTAGACCAGCGGCAGCCAGCCGGCGACCAGCTCGTCCAGCGCCTGCCGGTCACCGGCCTGCGCCGCGGTGATGGTGGCACGCCAGTGCCGTCCGGTCTCGGCATACGTCCTCATGCCCGCACCCTCTCAGCCGGGCCCCCGCGGTTGGCAATGTCGGAGATCACACCTCCGGTGACGGCGGGGGCGGCCTCGCGATAACACTTTTTCGGCACGGACCTGCCCCACCCGTAGGGGTGAACCCTCACAACTCCCTTGCGCTGTAGGGGATTTGTTCCGGGTCCGGTCGGGGTGCCGTCCCCTCCCCGCCGACGATCCGCGGGTGCCTCGACCGCCTCAGGATGATCTACGACATCCAGCGCGACGCCTCCCAGGAGCAGCCCATGCGCCCCCGCACCCCGACCGTCCTCGCCGCCACCGTGGCCCTCGCCCTGACCGCGGGCCCCCTGGCCGCACCGGCCCTCGCCGTACCCGCGCCCGCCTCGGCCCGCACCACGACCGCCCCCGACGCCAGCGCCCTGCGCGCCGCGATCGCCGGGATCCCCGACGCCGACGCCACTGCCGCGCTGGTCAGGGTCGGCGGCACGGCGGGCAGTTGGCGCGGCAGCGCGGGCGTGCACGACCTGGCGAGCGGCACGGCGGCCGACCCCGACGCCCGCTTCCGGGCCGGTTCCACGACGAAGGTGGTGACGGCGGCGGCCGTACTGAAGCTGGCGGCACAAGGCCGGATCGACCTCGGCACACCGGTCCAGCACTACCTCCCCGGCCTGCTCACCCGCGCCTTCGAGCCCGTCACCGTACGGCAGTTGCTGAACCACACCAGCGGCATCCAGCCGGGCGACGGCTGGGGCGACACCTTCGAGGAGCAGTACGCGCACCGCTTCGACACGCTCACCCCGCGGCAGGTGGTGGCGTCCGCGGTGGCCAAGGGCCCCGAGTTCCGGCCCGGCACACAGCAGGACTACCTCAACATCAACTACACGGTCCTCGGCCTGCTGATCGAGAAGGTGACGGGACGCCCGTACGCCGACGAGGTCGCCCGTCTCGTGCTGCGCCCGGCCGGCATGCGGGACACGTACTTCCCCGGCACCGATCCCCGCATCCGGGGCCCGCACAACCACGGCTACCAGGCGGTGCGGCGGGCGGACGGGACGACCGAACTGGTCGACGTGACCGACTGGAACCAGGCGGACCGGTTCGCGGCCGGCGACATGATCTCCACGACCGCCGATCTGCAACGGCTCGTGACGGCGCTGTTCGGGGGCCGGATCGTGCCGCCCGGGCCGGAGTTGGAGGAGATGTTCACGGTACCGGCCGGCATCGAGGGGGCCACCTACAGCGCGGGGTTCCAGCGGTTCGAGCTGGACGGGGAGGTGTACTGGTTCAAGTCGGGGGCGCGGTACGGCTACAGCACGGCGGTCGGCGGGAGCCGGGACCTGCGCCGGACCCTGGTCTACTCCGTCAACTCGACCGACTCGAAGAGCGAGGACATGAACAAGGTGGCCGAGCGGATCGTGCTCGCCGCGCTCAAGTAGCGAGCGCCGGGGCGGGGTTCGGGGTGGTCAGGGTTTCCAGGCGCTTGATCTTGCGCCGGACGACGTACAGCGGGAGCACGCCGAACACCCCGAACGACATGTCGATCACCGACCACCAGAAGGGGATCCCGCGGATCGGGCCGCAGATCAGCGCGAGCGGGATGATGCCGGCGCAGGCGATCATCGCGAACTCGACGGCCCAGATGTTGCGGACGGGGTCGCGGTAGGGGCCGTAGAAGGCGACCGCGATGACGAGGTGGGCGAAGGCGAGCCAGTCCGTGCCGTAGAGCAGGAAGGGGTAGTCGGTGTCGGCGGTGTCGAGGCCGCGCCGGACGCGCTCGATCCACTCCATGAGCGCGGGCAGGTGCTCCGGCACGGACAGCCACCTGAGCAGGTCCTCGGTCCAGCGAAGTTCGTGGACCAGGGGGAAGGCCGTGGCGCCGCTGAGCACCAGGCAGACGACGAACAGGACCAGCCAGGCGCGGATGCCCTTCAGCAGGGCGGCTCTGTCGCTCATGGCGGCAGCGTACGCCTGTTTCTGAACGCGTTCAAAACTCCTTTCAGGGGCGGTCCGCGGTGGTCGAGGGCCGGGCGGAGGGCGCCTGGCTCGACGCCGTCGACGGCCGGGTGGTCCGGGTGGACGAGGTGGTCGGGGTGGTGGTCGGGGCGGTCGGGGTCGGGGAACGCACGCCGGGGACCGCGGTGGCGGACCTGTCGGGGGCGGCGCTGTCGCTCGGCGCCTTCGTGGGGACCGAGTCCTGGGAGGAGACGGAGGGGCTGGGCACGGCCGAGGGGCTGCTCGCGGGCGGCGGGGCGAGCGGGACGGTCGGCGCGCCGGGGGTGTCGGAGGCCGTGAGCCGCAGCGGCAGGATGACGAGGGCCGCGACGCCGCAGGTCAGGGCGGCACCGGCCGCGGCGCGCAGGAGCCGGCGGCGGGCGGCGCCGCGGCGGATCGCCTCGTAGCGGCCGGCGGGCGGGCCCAGGTACTCGGCCGGCGGGCGCAGGATGACGGTGAGGGGGTCCTCGGGGTCGTGGTCCGGGCCCTCGTCAGAGTGTGTGATCAAGGCTTCTCCTCAGGTGGGCGCGGAGCAGTTCGCGGGCCGTGTGGAGGTCGGCCTTGACGGTTCCTTCCTTGCGTCCGGTGAGCACGGACACCTCCCGGATCGGCATGTCAGCGTAGTAGTGCAGC
Organism: Streptomyces cylindrosporus; assembly: GCF_022698165.1. GTDB lineage: Bacteria > Actinomycetota > Actinomycetes > Streptomycetales > Streptomycetaceae > Streptomyces > Streptomyces cylindrosporus. The sequence continues at coordinate 141,379 of NZ_JALDAY010000016.1, read as the reverse complement.
AGGATCGGGACCCGCAGGCGTTCGGGCAGGGACTGCACGAGGAGTCGTACCGAAGGATCCGTCTGTTCTGCGTGCGGGGCCACCGCGGCCTCCGTCGTCGCCCGGCGCACGGCCCGGCGCTCGCGCTCCAGTTTGCGCCAGTGGTCCCGGACGAGGTTGGCCGCGGTGACGTACAGGAAGCCGCGCGGTTCCGCGACGGACGTCCAGCGGGCCCACAGGCGGGTGAACGCCTCCGAGGCGATCTCGTGGGCCGTCTCGTCGTCGTCGACGAGACGGCGGCACCAGCCGGCGAGACGCGGGTAGAGGGCGGCGAACAGTTCGGACGCTGCCTTCTCGCGGGACCGTTTCAAGGTTCTCCAGGTGGGGGGTGGGGCGCTCGTAGGGGTAGAGCCCGGACCGTCGGCGTACGTTCCGTCGGTCCGGGATCCGGACGGCGGCTCAGTGCTTCGCGGCCGCCGATCCGAGCGTCGCGAAGACGATCACATTGTCCTGATAGCCGTCACCGGTGCGCGGGCCGCCGCAGGTGATGAGCCGCAGCTCCGGCCGGTCGACGTTCCCGTACACCTCACCCGTGGGGAACTCGGCCTTGGCCACCGTCTCCACCCTCGTGACGGCGAACTCCGCAGCCTTGCCGTTGGCCAGGCGCACCTCGATCCTCGCGCCCTGCTCGAGGTCGGCCAGGTGCCGGAAGACTCCGTCCCCGTAGGCGCCGACCGTGACATGGCCGAGGATCACCGACGGGCCGGTCTGCCCCGGCGTCGGGGAGTGCTCGTACCAGCCCGCCCGGTCGTGCGCCGCGATCGGCGGCACCTGCACGCTGCCGTCCCCGGCCAGGCCCAGCTTCATCACCGGGGTGTCGACCCCGATGGCCGGTATCCGGAGCCCGACCGGGACCGATCGCCCCACCGTCGGCACCGACTTGGCGGCGGGCGGAGGCGTGGCCGAGGTGGACGGCCGGCTCGCGGAACTCCCGGTCGTGGCGCCGGTGCCGCCGCAGCCGGCGAGCAGCGCGGCCAGGGCGACCGCGGCGAGGGCGCGCCCGGGCAGCCGGCTCATGCCCCGTTCGCCCGCCGGCGGCGCACGAGGACGACGGCGCCGCCGCCGAGGACGAGGGCCGCACCGGCGCCCCCGCCCACCAGGGCGCCGGTGTCGGAGGAGTCCGAGGAGGTGGGCGCCACACCGGTGTCGGGCGCTCCGCTCGGCACGACGGAGACCTGGCCGGACGGCACCCGGGTCGGCTCGGTGGTGGGGGTGCGCGCCTCGCTCGGGGCGGGGCTGGGCGCCTTGGTGGCGGCCCGGCTCGGAACGGCGGTCGGGGCCGGGGACGTCCCGTCGGCGAACGCGGGCAGCGCGCCCGCCAGTACGGCCGTGCAGGCGAGGGCCAGGGCACTGAAGCCGGTTCGGCGCATGAATCGCTCTCTTTCGTCGGCCCGCCGGTGGTCGGCCGGCGGGCTGTGTCATTGATCGAGCGGAGAGACGAGACAGCCGGGACACAGGTTGTAAAGAGCCGGCAAAGTCGTACGGCGAACCGCACAGGTGAGCGACGTGGAAACAATTCGTGCCGACCGTGTGTGCGGGTCCGGAAGGTGTCTTGCGGCACTTCCTGCCATGACGTAGTTACGTGAATCATGAACCTGTTCACCCGTGCTGCGTCCCTGCGCCGCCCGGCTCCCCCCCCCCCCCCCCCCCCCACGCCCCCCGCCGCTCCCCAACACCGCCCCGGACAGCAGCAGTTCGCGCCGACCGGCGTGCTGGATCCGGCCCTCGCTGCACTGACCGGGGAGTGGGTCGTCGACCCGGCGCACAGCCGGATCGGCTTCTCCGTACGGCATGCCCTGGTGACGACCGTGCGCGGGGCGTTCACGGAGTTCGAGAGCCGCCTCTACTTCGACGGCCGCGACCCCTCGCGCTCGCGCGCCGAGATCGTCCTGTCCACCGCGTCCGTCGACACCGGCGTGGAACAGCGCGACGCCCACCTGGTCGGCCGCGACTTCCTGGACGCCCGCGCCTATCCGCAGATGCGTTTCACCAGTACGGCAGTACGCCTCGCGGGCAACGACGTCTACCGCATGACCGGCGACCTCACCATCAAGAACGTCACCCGCCCGGTGGACCTGGAGCTCACCTACATCGGCCATGTCACCGACGCGTTCGGGGACGAGCGGGTGGGCTTCGACGGCACGACCACCATCAACCGCTCGGAGTGGGGCCTGAGTTACAACCAGCGACTGGCGGAGGGCGGTGCGATGGTGAGCGAGAAGGTCCGCCTCCAGTTCGACATCGCCGCGATCCGCATGTCGTGACCCGCATGTCGTGACCCGCATGTCGTGACCCGCGCCGGCGCCGAACGGCTTCAGCGCCTCGGGGCGCGTGAGGAGAGCGGGGCCCGTCCTCCGGCGCGGCACGTGTCGGCCCCGCGGCTCACCCCTCCCGGGACGGGAGCGGCAGGAGCGTGGCGGTGAGGGTGTCGGCCAGCCATTCCTCGTAGGCGTCGGCCGACCAGCCCCGTCCCGCGGTGAGCTGGGTGAACAGCTGCGGTCCGGCCAGCGCCCAGACCGCGTCCACCAGACGGGCCGGATCCGCCCCCGTGCGCAGCACACCGGCCTCGTCGCAGTGCGTGACGAACCCGGTGACCCCGGTCAGCCGCTCCCGCTCGGCGGTCTCAAGGATCTCCCCGACCTCCGGCCCGGCCTGGGTGAGCAGGGAGAACAGCGCGGCCACGCGTTCATGGATGCCGCGCACGTACGCGGCGTAGAGCCGGAGCTTGGCGACCGGGTCCGCCGTGCGCAGGATCTCGCGAGTCTGGGGGCGGTCCGCCATGGGCACCGGTTCGTCGTCGCCAGCCAGCGTGATGTCCCACAGGGCCTTGACCATGCCCGGTTTGCCGCCGAACGACTTGTACACCGTCTCGGCCGAGACACCCGCCCGCTCGGCCACCGCACGGATGGTCGTGGCGTGGAACCCGTCCCGGAAGAGCAGCTCGCGGCAGGCCTCCAGCACCGCGGCACGGTTGCGGCGCGCGGCCTCGCGCCGGCGCTCGGAGTTGTAGGGCCGGCGTGGCGTCTCGCCTGCCATCGGCACTCCCCTTAATCTGTTACAGTCCGCTGTATCGAATATATCCAGCCCCGTTGCCGGAGGCTCTCATGTCCCGTCCCGCGACCGTGCGGGTGGCACCCGGCGTCCATCGCCTCGGCGATCACGGCGTCAACTTCTACCTGATCGAGGAGCCCGACGGCCTCGTCCTGGTCGACGCGGGGCTGCCCGCGCATCTGGAACAGCTCGGCGCGCTGCTGGACGACCTCGGCCGCCCCCTGGCCGACATCCGCGCCGTGCTCCTGACCCACGGCCATCTCGACCACACCGGCCTGGCCCACACCCTCCAGCAGGCCGGCGCCGGCATCTGGATCCACGAGCGGGACGCCGGCATCCTGCGCGACGGCCCGCGCAGCGCCAACCGCCATGCCGAGCCGGAGCGTTCGATGCTCCCCTACCTGCTGCGCCGCCCCTCCGCGCTCGCCCTCCCCCTCCAGTTGGCCCGCTCCGGGGCCTTCACCGCCCCCGCCGTGCAGGGCGCGCGGGTCTTCGACACCGACCTGGTGCTCAAGGACCTTCCGGGCGCCCCGCGGGCCGTCGTCATGGCCGGGCACACGCCCGGCAGCACCGCGTACCACTTCGCCGACCGTGGGCTGCTGTTCACGGGCGACGCCCTGGTCACCGCCGACGCGTTCTCCGGCCGCACCGGGCCCACGGTGGTGTGCCGCTGCTTCACCCACGACAGCCGCGCCGCGCTCGCCGCGCTCGACCGGCTCGACGAACTGCCGACGGCGGGCGTGCTGCTGCCCGGCCACGGCGAGCCCTTCACGGGCGGCGCCGCGACCGCGGCCCGGCTGGCACGCGAGTACGGCGTCCGCTGACGTCCCGATCCTCCCGATCCTTCCGAACTCCCCGAACTCCCCGAACTCCCCGAACTCCCCCAGGAGAAGACATGAGTTCCGCACCGTCGAACAGCGGCACGGAGACGAACGACACCGAGACGAACGACGCCGAGATGGCGGACTACCTCCGTCCGCGCGTCATGCACGTCCCCGCCGAGAAGGGCGTCGTCAAGTGGATGTCGGGCGACGTCTACTCGACCCTGGCGCCGGCCGCCTCCACCGGCGGCATCCTCGGCTTCACCGACTGCTGGCTGCCGCCGGGCGGCGGGCCGATAGCGCACGTGCACAGAAGTGCCGACGAGTCGTTCTACGTCATCTCGGGTGCGGTGGAGTTCCTGAACGGCGAGGAGACCTTCACGGCGAACCCCGGTGACTTCGTCTTCGTACCCCGGGGCACGCGGCACCGGTTCCGCAACCGCACCGACGAACGGGCGCACATGATCTCCTTCTTCACTCCCGGTGGAGGCGAGACGCTGTGGCTGGAAGGCGGGGACGACCCCGTCCCCGGCGAGGAGCCCCAGTTCTGGCCGGCGGAGCGCGGCATGGCCCTGGGACCGCTCCTCTCCCGGCCGGAGATCGACCTGGTGCTCCTGCCCGAGGCCCCGGACTTCGAGACCCCCGCCGACCAGGCCTGACCGAAGCCGAGCGCGCTGCACCGGGCCGCTGCCCGCTAGACTCCGGCAGGTGGTAACGGGGGTACAGGGGTACGAGTTCGGGCTGCTGGGGCCGCTGATCGGCCGCCGTGACGGGCGCGAGCTGGATCTGGGCAGCCCGATGCAGCGTGCGGTCCTGGTGCGGCTGCTGCTCGCCCAAGGACGTCAGTGCGGCCTCGACCACCTCGTCGACGCGCTGTGGGAGGAGCCGCCCGTCAACGCGGTGCGCTCGGTGCAGACGTACGTCTACCGCATCCGTCTCGCGCTCGGCGAGGAGCGTTCCCGGCTGGAGACCACGCCGGGCGGCTACCAGCTCGACATCCCGGAACAGGCCGTGGACGTCCTGCGTTTCGAGCGGCTCGTCCGCGAGGGCGAGGCGCTGCGGGCCGGGCGGCAGCCCGGCCCCGCCCTGCGCGCGTTCGACGCCGCGCTGGCACTGTGGTCGGGGGAGCCGCTGTCCGGCGTACCCGGCCCCTACGCCCAGCGGTACCGGCGGCGGATCGCCGAGCTGCGGCTGAACGCCCAGGTGGCGCAGTTGGAGTGCGCCGACGAACTGGGCGAGCACACGCGCGTGGCGACGGAACTGGTCTCGCTGATCGCCGACCATCCCCTGCGGGAGGACCTGTACGCGCTGCGCATGCGTGCGCTGCACCACGCCGGGCGGGCGGCCGAGGCGCTGGCGGTCTACGCCACGGCCCGCGAGACGATGGTGGCCGAGCTGGGCATGGATCCGGGGCCGGAGCTGCGCGAGCTGCAGGCACGCATCCTGAGCGGCACGGAGGCCCAGGACGCCTCGGAGGACCCCGAGTTCCCTGAGATCGCTGAGCTCCCGGAAGCCGCGACCGGTCTCCGCCCGCAGCAACTTCCGCCCGCGCCGGGCGACTTCGTCGGCCGGGAACGGCTGTGCGAGCGGCTCCGGCTCGCCCTGCGGCCCACCGCGGAAGCCGTCGCACTCTCGGTGCTCAGCGGCATCGGCGGCGTGGGAAAGACGGCGCTCGCGCTCCGCGTGGCCCACGGCATCCGCGGCGACTATCCGGACGGCCAGCTCTACGTCGACCTGCGCGGCGACGGCGACCAGCCCGCCGACCCCGCCGACGTGCTGGTCGACTTCCTGCTCGCCCTCGGCATGCCCGCCGCCGCGATCCCCGCGACGCCCAGCGCCCGCGCCGGGGCATACCGCACCCTGACCGCCGATCGCCGGATCCTGGTGCTGCTGGACAACGCGTCCGACACCGCCCAGGTGACCCCGCTGCTCCCGGGCACCCCCGGCAACGCCGCGCTGATCACGACCCGGCACCGCTCGCTCGTACCGCCGGGTGCGACACGGTTCGAGGTGCCGGTGCCCGATCAGCGGGAGGCGGTGGCCATGCTGGGCCGGTTCACCGGGGACGCCGAGATCGCCGCCGCCCCGGAACTCGCGCGCGAACTGGTCAGCGCCTGCGGCCAGTTGCCGCTGGCGCTGCGCATCATCGGGGCCCGTGCGGCGGCCCGTCCCGGACGCGGGCTCGGCGCCCAGTTGCTGCGCCTGCGCGCCGAGGAGCACCAGCTCGACGAGTTGCGGGCCGGTGGTATGTCGGTGGAGGCCACCTTCCAGGTCGGTTACCGCGCCCTCGCCCCCGAACAGGCCCGCGCGATGCGCCTGTGCGCGCTGCTCGACGCCGCCGACTTCCCCGTGGCGGTCGCGGCGGTGCTGCTCGACCGGCCCGAGGCGGAGACAGAGGAGCAGCTGGAGCATCTGGTGGAGGCCGGCCTGCTCGAACCGCACTCGGCGGACCGCTACCGCTTCCACGATCTGGTACGGGCGTTCGCGGCCCGGCGTGCCGACCGCGAGGACCCGGTCGCCGAACGCGAGGCGGCACTGGTGCGGTTGACGATGTTCCTGCACGCCACCCTGCTCCAGGCCATGAGCGCGACCGAGCAGGCCGGTTCGCTCACCACCCATCTCTTCTCCGTACCACTGCCCGGGCTGCGGTTCGCCGACGCCGAGCAGGCCCGTACCTGGCTGCTGGCCGAGCACACACTGCTGGTCGCCGTGTTCTCGCGGGTGCTGCGCGACATCCCGGACGCCTCGCGGATCGTCGCCGCCGCGCTGTCGGTGATCGCGGCGAGCGGTCTCTTCGCCGGGCCCGCGCACCAACGTGAGCTGGAACGCCTCGCCGACCAGGCGGTCGCGACGGCCGAATCGGGCGACGACCTCGCCTGGCAGGCGCAGACCCGGCACATCCGGGCCTGGCTCGCCTTCATCCGCGGTGACCTGACCGCGGCGGAGACCGACCTGCGCGAGGCGATCCCGCGTGAGCGCGCCGTCGACGAACCGGTGCCGTACTTCATGTCCACCCGGCTGCTGTCGGTCGTCCTGGCCGACCAGGGGCGGATGCCGGAGGCCCTCGGGTTCTTCGCCGAGTCGGAGGCCGTGGCCGGCTCCGAGGACGATCCGAACAGCCCGGCCTCCTTCCACCGGGAGGTGGGCCGCCTGTTCACCGCGCTGAGCTCGGACCGGGCGGAGGTGGACATCTCCGCGGCACAGCATGTGAACGAGGTCAGCGACCGCCTGCGACGGGCAGCGGCAAGGCTCTGAGCTGCGCGTTCACCCGTCGTCGACCGGATGCCGATCCCTGTTCGGCACGGTGGCCGGGTGACTGACACGCTCAAGATCGGTCTGGGCTCCCCCCAGTACGGTCCGTTCACCGACCCCGCCACGGTCTCGGAGTTCGCCGCCACGGTCGAAGCCATCGGCTTCGACAGCCTGTGGGTGGGCGACCGGGCCCTCGTACCGACCCGTCCCCGTGACCCGTATCCGGGTGGCGGTCCCGTACCGGAGGAGTACCGCACCTTCCTGGACCCCCTCGTCACCCTGTCCTTCCTGGCGCACGCCACCCGACGGCTGCGCCTGGGGACCAGCACCCTGAACGCGCCCTTCTACTCCCCGCTGCTGCTGGCCCGTTCGCTGACGTCCCTCGACATCCTCAGCCAGGGGCGGCTCGACATCGGGTTCGGGCTCGGCTGGTCGTCCGACGAGTACGAGGCCATCGGGGTGCCGTGGGCGGGGCGCGGGGCACGCCTCGAGGAGATCCTGGACGTCCTGGACCACGTCTGGTCCGGTACGGCGGCCGAGCACAAGGGCGCGCTGTGGACGATCCCGAGCGCGCATTACGAGACCTTCCCCGTGCAGCGTCCCCGCCCGCCGGTGCTCCTGGGCGGGTTCACCCCGGCCACGCTGGAACGTATCGGGCGGCGGGCGGACGGCTGGGCGGGCGTGGCCCTGCCGGTGCCCCAACTGGCCTACGTCATCAGCGAGATCAGGCGGATCGCGGAGGCGAACGGACGTGACCCCGAGGCCCTGCGCACCGTCGTGCGGGTCAACCCCGTGGTGACGGCCGAGGCCGCGCCGAGCGACGCCGTCCCGCACCGGGGAACGGTCGAGCAGGTGGCGGACCACCTGCTCGCCGCCCATGCGGCCGGGGCCGACGAGGTCCTCGTCGACCTCCAGCAGACCGCGCGGAACGCGGAAGAGCTGACGGACCTCGCACACCGCTTTCACGACCGACTGAGCAAGGGATAGGAGCAGCATGTCCGAGATGGTCGACCGAGCGGCCGGCTCGAAGCCGGACGTCCACGACATGGTGGTGGTGCATCGCAGCTTCCGGCAGGCGTGCGCGCAATTGCCGGACCTGGTGCGCGGAGTGCGAGCCGGCGACACCGCGCGGGCCGCGCTGGTCGTCGACGAGGTCCGGTTCATGCTCATGGGCCTGGAAGCCCACCACACCAGCGAGGACGAATACCTCTGGCCCCTGCTCGCGGACCGCGCGGCGGCGCACGCCGAGGCGATCGCGCGCATGGAGGAACAGCACCACCGGCTCGAAGAGCTGGTCACGAAGGTGACCGGCGCACTGGACGGACTGATGGCCGCCCCCCAGCCCGCCGTCTGCGCCGAGGTGGCGGACCAACTCACCGAACTCGGCCTGGTGTTGACCGCGCACATGGACGAGGAGGAGAGGACCATCCTGCCGCTGGCCGCCGAACATCTCGGCGTCGCCGAATGGGAGCGGCTCGGCGAGATCAGCCTGGCGAAGGTGGAGAAGAAGCATCTGCTGCGCGCCTTCAGCGCGTTGATGGCGGTGGCGACGCCGGCGGAGCGGCGCACGTTCCTCGCCAAGGCCCCCCTGCCGGCCCGCATCCTGTGGCGCCTGTCCGGCCGCCGCGCACACGCCCGCCGGGAGGCCCGTCTGTACGGGGCGTGAGCCGCCGGCGTGACCAGGATCGGTAGTTGACACTGGGCAACGTTCGTGAAGTCCCCCACCCCGGGACCGATCGAACGCATCAGCCCGAGGCCCGGGGTCAGAGGTGTGTTCGGCGCTTCGGTACACGGCAGGTCGCAGGCGGCGCCGGGGCGTTCACAACGTCGTGAGAGCCGAATCGACTGCCGCGGTCTCCCGGTCGGTGTGCGGCGCCCTGAGCAGTTCGTGGGCGAGGGCGGCCACCATGAAGGAGGCCGCGTAGCTGACGTCGACGCCGCCCAGCAAGTGTCCGATCGGACCGGTGTAGACGTCGGTGGCCATGAACGGCACCGACGCGCCGATGCCCAGGAAGAACGCCAGCAGTGCGCGGGGGCGTGTGCCCCGGTACGGGCCGGTCCGGTCCTGGAAGGCCGTGGGCTGCGGGTAGCCGCGGCCGCCCTGGTGCGTCCGGTAGAAGTCGATGAGAAGGATGGCCAGCCAGGGCATGACGAAGTAAGAGACCATCAGCAGGAACGTGTTGAAGTGCGACTGGAAGTTGCCGCCGCCCAGAAGGAGTGACAGCACACAGCCGACCGCTCCGCCGGCCACGACGACGGTGGTGCGGCGCAGGGGGAGGTCGCAGGTCAGACCGGCCATGGCGCCGCTGTAGAGATTGACGGCGTTGTGGGAGAGGGCTCCGGCCACGAAGACGGCCAGTACCAGTTTCAGCAGCGGTGCCGGCAGCACGACGCCGAGACCTGCGAGCGGGTCTCCGCCGGCCAGCGTGGTCAGTGCGGCGCCCAGCACCATCATCCAGGTGGCAGAGCTGAAGAGTCCGCCGAACGCCCAGAGGAACATGGACCGGGCGCGCCCGTTCGCGGGGAGGTAGCGCGAGTAGTCGGAGGCGTAGATGGTCCAGCTGACGGTGTAGGAGAACACGACGCTGCACACCAGCAGCCACGTGGTCACAGAGTGGCCCGAGGAGGCGTTGGTGGTCGCAGCGGGTCCGGTCCCGTGCACCACCACGGCGATGGACACGATGCCGAAGACCACCAGACTCGCGCGTGTCAGCCATCGGCCCATGGCTTGCAGGGTGTCGTAACCGAAGACGGCGATCAGCACGCTCAGCCCGGCGACCACCACGATCATCGGCGTGTACGGCAGTCCGGTCAGGTTCGTCAGTGAGCGCGCGCCGAGCACCGTGCCCAGGCTGAAGTAGCCGATGAACAACAGGATGCCGAGGAACGCGGGGACGTAGTTTCCCCGGTAACCGAACGCCGACCTGGTCATCGTGACCTGCGGTATGCCCAGGCGCGGCCCCATCACCGCGCAGGCGGCGGTGGCCAGCGAGCCGAGGAGGTTGCCGGCGGCGATCGCGGTGACGCTCCCGACGAGGCCCAGCCCGAGCGGCACGCCGGCACCACCGAGCACCACCGGTGCCAGGTAGACGACGGGTGCGAAGCGCATCGAGAACTGGTCCCGCTCGCGGCCGTGCCGACGGCTGTCGTCGACCCAGTCGATGCCGTGGTGCTCGGTGAGGGGTCTTTCCGTCCGGCCTGACACAGCACGGTCTTTCTTCATGGCGTCCTCTGGAGTGCGTGGTGGAGACGACGGGGCCCGCGCGGTGCCACTCGACGGTGTCGGTGTGTGGGCTGTGGTGCCCGTGGTGGCCCGCGCTCGGCTGCCGGGCCGCCGGCTCATCCGGGCGGTGGCTCACCGTTGCACCCAGAAAGTGACCTGTCAATAGGGTTACTCATTGCGGATAACAGCGCAGAGGTACTCGGTCTACCTGAACGACTTTCGCGACTTACGTCCAATTCTGACTCACTTGCGCAGGCGTGACTCAAGGATGGCTACCGCATTGACAGGTGCCACATCGCTACATCACCCTGATCTCGTCACCACATATACAGGTGACCTCAGAGCTGCTTCATGGACGAGGAACCCACCTTGCAAGATCAGAACGAGTACCTGTATTTCCTGCGTCGCGCTTTCGACGGGATGCTCGGAGTGCTGGAGGACCTGGGCGACGACCTGAGCAACGCCCGCCCCCCGCTGGCCGGTGCCAACTCCGTCTACGCGATCACGTATCACTGCGCGGCGGTCGCCGACTACTGGACCGGGCACGTCATCGCGGGGCGTGAGGTCGACCGTGACCGTGCCTCGGAGTTCACCGCCAGGGGCCAGGGACGGCAGCTGCGGCAGCAGATTGATGCGCTGTTCGAGCAGTTGGAGGCCGACCTCGCCTCGGTGGCGCCCGCGGCGCGACCGCTGAACACCCCGCCCGCCGACTTCGAGGGACCTGACCGCCCGCTGAGCGTGCAGGGCGTCCAGCTGCACGTGCTGGAGGAACTCGCCCAGCACCACGGCCAGATACAGATCACCCGCGATCTGCTCAAGCAGGGAGGCTCCGCATGAGCACCACAACGGCGCCGCGGCCGGTGCCGGGCTTCGACGATCTGGAGCGGGACTGGCTACGGGCGCGTGGCAGTGTGAAGTGGCATCGTCCGGGACCGCGCGTACTGCCCGCCTGGGTGGCGGACATGGACTTCCCCGTCCCTGCGGCCGTCACCGCCGCGTTGCGGGACGCCGTCGACCGTCGCGATCTGGGCTATCCGGACTGGCCGGACGGCAGCCCGCTGCGCACCGCCTTCGCACGGCGGATGGCCGACCGCTACGGATGGGCAGCAGCGGCGGAGCGGGTGCGCGAGCAGACCGACCTGATCCAGTGCCTCCAGCTGGTCCTGCACCTGGCGACCGGTCCGGGAGACGCGGTCGCCGTACAGACCCCGAACTACCCTCCGTTCCTGGCGACGTTGTCGACCATGGGGCGCCGGGCCGTGCCCGTCCCGATGCAGGACACCGACACGGGATGGCACATGGACCTCGCCGCGCTGGACGCGGCGGTGGCACGGAAGCACTGCAAGGTGCTGGTGCTGGTGAACCCGCACAACCCGACGGGCCGCGTCCTGACCCACGGAGAACTGGAGGAGATCGCCGCCATCGCCCGCCGGCACGACCTGCTGGTCATCAGCGACGAGATCCATGCCGAACTGACCTACGCTCCCCACCGGCACATTCCCTTCGCGAGCCTCTCCCCCGACGCGGCGCGCCGGACCGTCACGCTGACGTCCGCCACCAAGGCGTTCAACCTCGCCGCCATCCGCTGCGCCCTCACCCACTACGGACCGGACCGGCTGCTCGCCCTCCGCGACGCTCAGCCACCGGATCTGTACGGCACCGTGTCGCCCCTCGGAGTCGTTGCCACCCAGGCCGCATGGCGCGAGGGTGACGCCTGGCAACGCGAACTGCTGACCGTCCTGGACCGCAACCGCCGACGGGTCCACCAGGTGCTGCACGCACAACTGCCGCAGGTACGCCATCACCTGCCCGAGGCCACCTACCTGGCCTGGATCGACACCAGGCCACTGGGGCTCGGCGAACCACCGGTGGAGAGGGTGCTGAAAACCGGCAACGTCCTGCTGGACGGCGGGAGCCCCTTCGGTCCGGACGCGGACGGGTTCCTGCGCCTGAACTTCGCCACCTCGCACGCGGTCCTGGAAGACGTCCTGGCCGGCGTTACCCAGGCACTTGCCCCGCCGAGGAACGCCTCATGAGCCGTACGGGAACCAGAGCGCCGATCGTCCCCGCCTCCCGTTCCACGACGGCCGGCCCCTTCTCGCCCGGTATCCGTCTCGGGCCACTCCTTCAGGTGGCCGGCCAGGTCGGTATCGCACCGGCTCCGCCGGAAGGTTCCGCACCTGCCCCCGAGGCGTCGGTGCGCGCCCAGACGCGGCAGGCCCTCGGCAACGTGGGAGAAATCCTCGCCGAGGGCGGGACCGGATGGGAAGACGTCCTCATGATTCGCGTCTATCTCATCGCGACCAGCCACTTCGACGAGTTCAACGGCGCCTACCGTGACTACCTCGGCGAGCAGGGGTGCACGATCATGCCGGCTCGCACCACGGTCTATGTGGGGCTGCCACCGGGGTTGCTGGTGGAGATCGACGCGCTCGCCGTCCCCGACGACCGCTGACCGAGCCGGTGACACCGCCGGTGGCCTCCTGAGGTGCGCCCCCGCAGGAGGCCGCCGCCCGGCGTCTCGGACTGCCGTACGGCACGTTCCGGCGCCATCTGTCTGCGCCAGGGGCTCGACCTGCTGTGCGAGTCCCTGTGGCACAAGGAGCCCTACGGCTCGACAGTCCGAGTCCCACGGCGCAGGGGCCGTAGACAGCAGTGGACAGTGCCCGGCCCCGTCAGGGCCTGGAAAGTGGACATCCGTTGCGGCCAGGCTTCGAGTCATGGACACCGCGTCTCCCACGAACCCCGCCGGCCCCCGGCGTACGCGGCCCGCCCGTGAGCGGCTGGCGCGAACACATTGACACCGAAAAGTGTGAGTGGTTGAGTACTCACATGAAGAACGAACGTCCCCGCCAGTTGTCCACCGCCGAGGAGCGCCGCGAGACGGTGCTGCGCACCGCGATCGGCGCCTTCGCCGCCCGGGGGTACTGGGGCACCACCACGACCGAGGTGGCGAAGGCGGCGGGGATCTCACAGGCGTACGTCTACCGGCTGTTCCCGAACAAGGAGCTGCTGTTCACGGCGGTGGTCGAGCACTGCTTCGTACAGGTCAGAGCCTGCCTGGAGCAGGCCGCGGCCGAGGCGAGGGGGAGCTCGGCGGAGGTGGTCCTCGGGGCCATGGGGGCCGCCTACGCGCAGCTGATCAGCGACAACGACCTGATGTTGATCCAGCTTCACGCCCAGGCGGCGGCAGTGTCCGAGCCGGCCGTGCGCGAGGCGGTCCGGCAGGGGTACGCCCGGGTGGTGGAGTACGTGCGCGGCGCCTCGGGCGGGACGGAGGCACAGATCCAGGAGTTCTTCGCACGCGGGATGCTGTGCCACCTCATCGTCTCCATGGGGGCCGACGAGGTGGACGCCCCCTGGACCCGGACGCTGTCGGCCGGCATCAGGCACTACTGACGCCCGGCGCGACCGCGCGACGGGCTCATCGGCGGGGCAAACAGCCCCGCCCCCCTTAGGCATCACATGTGAGTGGTTAACCACACAGGGAGAACGCTGTGAAACCCACCGACACCACCGACCCCCGCCGCGGCCCCGGAACCGCGCTCGCGGCCCTGGCCGCGGCGCAGTTCACCGTCATGCTGGCCACCTCGATCGTGAACGTGGCCCTGCCCCAGATCCGCGACGGTGTCGGACTGTCCGACAGCGGCACCACCTGGGTGGTCAACGCCTACGGCCTCGCCTTCGGGGCACTGCTGCTGGTCGGTGGCCGGGCCGCGGACCTGCTGGGCCGCCGCCTGGTGCTACTGGCCGGACTCGCGGTCTTCGGGATCTCCTCGCTGGCGGCGGGCCTGGCCACCTCGTCCACGGTGCTGATCGCGGCCCGGGCGGTCCAGGGACTGGGCGCCGCGGCGATCGCCCCCGCCGCGCTGGCCCTGGTGATGGACCTGTTCCCGCCCGGCCCCGCCCGGGGCCGCGCCCTGGGGGTGTGGGGAGCGGTGTCCGGGGCGGGAGGCGCAGCCGGAGTCCTCCTCGGCGGTGTCCTCACCCAGGCATGGGGCTGGCAGTGGATCTTCTACGTGGTCGCCATCGGCACGTTCGCGGTCCTGGCCGCCGTAGCGGCGAGCGTGCCGAGGGCGAAGGCCACCGGTCGAGGGCGGTTCGACGTGATCGGCACCGCCACCGTGACCCTGGCGCTCACCGCCCTGGTGTGGGGGCTGACCTCGGCCCGCCGCTCGGGCTGGACGGACACCGCGGTCCTCGGGGCCTTCGCCGCCACCGCCGTATTGCTGACCGCGTTCGTCCTGGTCGAGCGCCGCCATCCGAACCCGCTGCTGCCGCCCCGTCTGTTCCGCACCGGACGGGTCAGCGCCGGCAACCTGCTGATGGCGCTACTGGGTTCGGTATGGATCGCCCTGTTCTTCTTCCTGCCCCTCTACCAGCAACAGGTCCTCGGCCTGAGCCCGCTGGTCACCGGGCTCGGTCAACTCCCGCTGGCCTTCGCCAACATGCTCGGCTCCACGCTGGCGCCCCGGATCTCCCGCCGGATCGGCTCCACCGCGACCGTCACCGGTGCACTGCTGGCGGAGGCCGCCGGACTGCTGTGGCTGTCCCGGATCAGCGTCGACGGCAGCTACCTCGCCGACGTCCTGGGCCCCACCGTCCTGGTCGGCCTGGGCCTGAGCGTCGCCTTCGTCCAGCTGACCGCCCTGTCCGTCGAGGGTGTCCCGCAGCAGGACGCCGGGCTGGCCGGCGGCCTGGTCAACACCACCCGGCAGGTCGGCGGCGCGATCGGACTGGCGGTGCTGGCCACCCTCGCCGGCACCACCACCGCACACGCGGCCGGCCACCAGCCGCACCTGGAATCGCTCACCGCCGGCTACCGCACCGCCTTCGCCGTCTCCGCCGCCGTCCTCGTGACCGCCGCCGCCCTCGCCCTGCTCCTCACCCGTCGCACCGAGGCCACGAGTCCGCGGCCGGCAGCACAGCCCGCGGCCGCCACCGACCGCCCGGCCTGACCGCACCCCACGACACGTCAACCGAGAGGAATCCCCGCCATGTTCACCATCGACGAGACCGCCCCCGTCATCGTCCGGCTGTCCACCGTGATCGACGCCCCGCTGGAGCGGGTCTGGGACCTGCACACCGACATCGACTCCTGGGCCGAGTGGAACGCGGACGTGGACGAGGCCAAGCTCGACGGCCCGCTGCTGCCCGGCACGTCCTTCCGCTGGAAGACCCACGGCCTGGACATCACCTCCACCATCCGCGAGATCGTCCCCGGCGAGCGCCTGGTCTGGGGCGGCCCCGCAGGCGGGATCGAGGGCGTCCACGTGTGGACCTTCCAGCGAACCGGCGACCAGGTCACCGTCCACACCGAGGAGTCCTGGAGCGGCGCCCCCGTCGAGGCCGCCACCGTCGAACTCGGCCAGGCCCTGAACAACTCCCTCACCACCTGGCTCACCGCCCTCAAGCCCCGCGCCGAGCACACCGCCTGACCCTCACCGCCACCAACCCACCCTTCACGGAAACGAGGTTCTGCCATGACCAGCACCGACAAGCCCTACCTGATCGGCCACTACACGCCGGCCGTCGACGAGATCAGCGCCACCGAGCTGACCGTCGAGGGCGCCCTGCCGCCGGAGCTGACCGGCCGGCTGATCCGCAACAGCCACAACCCCAAGCCCGGTGTCACCCCCACCCACTGGTTCAAGGGCAGCGGCATGGTCCACGGCATCCGGCTGCGTGAGGGCCGCGCCGAGTGGTACCGCAACCGCTGGGTGCGCACCCCCGCCCTGGACGGCGCCCCCTACATCACCGACAAGGGCGTCGACCTCACCGCCAGCACCGCCGGCACCCACGTCATCGAGCATGCCGGACGCCTCCTGGCCCTGTGCGAGGCCAACTTCCCCTTCGAGCTCACCCG
This sequence comes from Streptomyces cylindrosporus, assembly GCF_022698165.1. Lineage (GTDB taxonomy): Bacteria > Actinomycetota > Actinomycetes > Streptomycetales > Streptomycetaceae > Streptomyces > Streptomyces cylindrosporus. The sequence continues at coordinate 125,127 of NZ_JALDAY010000016.1, read as the reverse complement.
GGACCTCGACACCGTCGGCGCCTACGACTTCGACGGCAAGCTGCGCAGCGCGATGACCGCGCACCCCAAGACCGACCCGGTCACCGGGGAGCTGCACTTCTTCGGCTCGTCGCCGTTCCCGCCGTACCTGATGTATTACGTCGCCGACGCCAAGGGCCAGGTCACGCACAGCGCCGAGGTCCCCGGGGCGACCGCCTCCCTCAAGCACGACTTCGCCGTCACCCGCCACTACGTGGTCTTCGTCGAGGGCACGGTCACCTTCGACCCGAACGAGCACTCCGGCATCCCCTACGGCTGGAACGACGCGCAGCCCGCCCGGATCGGCGTGATGCCCCGCGGCCCGCAGGGCGCCGAGAAGATCCGCTGGTTCTCCATCGAGCCGGGCAACATGCTGCACGCCGGCAACGCCTACGAGGACGCCGAGGGCCGCATCGTCCTGGAGGGCCCGACCGTGGACAAGGAGGGCTTCCAGCTCTCCTGGAACTGGTGGGTCGGCGCGCCCGGCCGCGGCTCCGAGCCCAACACCCGTTCCTACAACCGCCGTTGGGTGATAGACGTGGCCGCCGGCAGCGTCGACGAGCAGATCATCGACGACCTCGCCGTCGAATTCCCCACCCTGAACGAGGACTTCCTCGGCGTCGAGAACCGCTATCAGTACGCGGTTTCCTTCCCCGACCAGGAGGGTTACGGCGGCTACGGCATCGTCAAGTACGACCGCACCACCGGCGCCCGCCGCATCCACCAGGCCGGCGACGCCCGCCTGCCCAGCGAGGCCGTTTTCGTCCCGGCCGCCGGCGCCACCCGCGAGGACGACGGTTACCTGCTCACCGTCATCTCCGACCTCAAGCAGGACGCCTCCCAGCTCCTCGTCCTGGACGCCTCCGGCCTCGACCGGATCGCCACCGTCCATCTCCCGCGCCGGGTGACCGGCGGCATCCACGGCTCCTGGATCCCCGACGCCGACATCGACGCCGCCAACAGCTGAACCCCGCCGGCCGGGGTCCGGGGGACTCCCCCCCCCGGGCCCTGGCCGGGCCGCCGGTGCCCACCCCGGATTCCGGAGCCGGCGGCAGACCCGACGCGCAGACCATCCCAGGAAGGGAAACCCCCGATGCCGGTCGACGCCGCGCTCCTTACCGTCCACGTCCTCGCGGTCCTGACGATGCTGGCCAGCCTGGCAACCGACTGGATCGGCGTCCTGCGCCTGCGCCACGCCACCACCCTCGCCCAGGCCCGCAGAGGCGTCGCCATCCTCGAAATGTCGGCCGCTTTCGGTGTCTGGGGCCGCCTCGCCGTCCTGGCCACCGGGCTGTGGCTGGCCATCGACGCCTGGCACTGGCAGGGCTGGATCATCGCCGGCCTCCTCGGCTGGACCGCGCTCGTCGCCCTCGGCGAACCCCTGACCGGCAAGGACCTCCGCAAGATGGCCAAGGCCGCCCGGAAAGCCGACGACGACGTCACGCCCAAGCTGGCCGCCAAGATCTACCACCCCCGCCTCTGGTCCTCCGTACTCACCCGCACCGGCGTCGGTGCCGCCGTCCTCGCCGTCATGCTCGCCAAACCCGGCCTGATCCCCGCACTCGCCCTTCTCCTCGGTGGTTACGCCGTCGGCGCCCTCACCGCACGGCTGACCGCCGCACACCAAACGCTGCCCACTGCACCGGGCAGTCCCCTCGACCCGTGACGATCACCGACCACCCCGCCCGGAGATCCTGATCCGGGGAGGGGACCGCGCGGCCCGAATCCCCCGCGGGCGGCGCACCGCGCCCCGCCCGCACCCCGCGCGGGCGGGGCGCCCCCCAGCAAGCACCTGAGCAGCAGCCAGAGAGCAGGCCGCCATGACCACCGCCCGGACCATCCGCCAGCGCGCCCACGACGACTTCGTCCGGGAGATACGCGACATCGCACGCCGCCTGCTCGCCCAGCACGGCATCCAGGCCCTCTCCCTGCGCGCGGTGGCCCGGGAGATCGGCGTCACGTCCTCGGCGCTCTACCGCTACTTCCCCGGCCGCGCGGCCCTCCTGAACGCCCTGGCCGACGACGCCCACCACAACGCGGCGGACTTCGTCGAGCACCGAGTCGCCGACTGCGCCCCCGCCACCCCGGCCCTCAGATGGCGCACCGCCTGCCACGCGCTCCGGGCATGGGCGCACGAGCACCCCCACGAGTTCGCGCTGCTCTACGCCCCCGCGCCGGCAGCGAACGGACCCGGCTCACCCGCCCCCGCCGCGTCACGCATCCCGCTCCTCCTGGCCGGCATCCTCACGGACCACCGGGACGCGGACACGATGCCACGCATGTTCACCGGATGGACCCAGCTCATCGGCGCCATCACCCTCGAAACCAGCGGACATCTCCGCGACCACGGCGACACCTGCTTCAACGGCTCTGTCGACCTCATGACGGCGTTCCTGCTGCCCCCGCCGGATGCGCGGTGAGAGGCCTCACGTTCCGGTTTCGGCCACGGCCTGCTGCTTCTTCCGCTTCCGGTAGCTGGCGGCCTTGTTCCTGTTCCCGCACTCCGCCATCCCGCACCACCGTCTCGCTCCTGAGCGGGACAGATCGACGAACAGACGCGTGCAATCCGCGTTGGCGCACTCCCTCATCCGCGGAAACTGGTCCGAGCTCAGCAGGTCGACCGCGTCTCGGGCGATAGCCCCGAGGATCTCGTCAGTACTGCCGGTGCGCGTCAGCCGTCCCGTCTCGTCGAGCTGATGCTTCGGCAACGGAAGCCGGGCCGCTTCGTTCACTTCGGCAAGGGCATCCCGGGCACCGGTGTCCGGAGGGTTCCCCGGGGACCAGGCTCTGACAAGCGTGTACACGGCCTCACGCAGCCGGCAAACCCGGTCCAACGCTCGGGCGTCCATCGTGCCGGGATCGTCCAGAAGGTCTGCCTGACGGACCCAGAGCCGCAGGTCCTCCGGAGAGTTCAGCAGTTCCGTGCGGAGGCTGCGCCGCCACAACTGGGTACCCGCAAGGTCGAGGCACAGACGACCACTCACAAAGACAAACTCAGCCACGTACCCATACTGACAGGTGACGCACCCCGCGTCGATATCGGACCTCGCGCGAGGTCATCGCAGACAGGGCACCCGTGCCGCCCCTGCCTCAGCTCGACAAGTCCCTCATTCGTCGCCCTCTTGGCAGGTGACGAAGGGTGAAACTATCGACCTACGCCGTGCTCCCTGTCCGCGGCTCAGGTCAGCGGCAGCCGCATGATCGTGAGGTCGAACCAGCGACCGAACTTGGTGCCCGCCTCCGGCACCGTGCCGATGTGGTGGAACCCGAACCGTTCATGCAGCCGGATGGATCCGGCGTTCCCGGATTCGATGTCGGCGATCACGGCGTGGTGGCCCGCATCACGCGCCGATGCGATGAGGGCGGCCAGCAACGCGGAGCCGATGCCGAGCCCGTGCCGGCCTTCGCGGACGTACACCGAATCCTCCACGGTGTGGCGGAACCCGTCCAGATCCCGCCACGGCGCATAGACCCCGAAACCGGCCACCTCGCCCGCCGCCTCGGCCACGAACGCCGTGCCACGCTCGAGGTGGGCGCGCAGCCAGGCGGCCCCCTCCGTAGCGGACTGCGGTGTCTGCGTCCACAGGGCCGTCGAGTGTTCGATCGCGTGATTGCGGATGGCACGGACGGCCTCCGTGTCACCGGGGTGGGCCGGGCGTACCGTCACCGCCCGGCTTCTCTCGTATATTGGATTCATGTCCAACATAGTAGATCCTCTGGTGCGACAGATCGCGGACCGTGTCCGCACCGAGCGGGAACGCCGCCGATGGACGCTGGCCCAGCTCGCAGACGCCTCAGGTGTCTCCCAGGCCATGATCAGCAGGATCGAGCGCGGCGAGAGCAGCCCCACCGCCGTCGTCCTCGGCAAGTTGTCCGCCGCCTTCCAGCTCAGCGTCTCCTCCCTGCTTGCCCTCGCCGAGGGAACGGCCGAAGGAACACAGGGCGACTCGGGCGATATCGCGGGGGTGCGCCGCCAGGCCGACGCGGCCGAGTGGCGCGACCCCGACACCGGCTACCGGCGCCGCCAGATCACCGGGCCCCAGTTCCCCGCGGAGATCGCCGAGATCCACCTGCCCGCCGGAGCCCGCGTGCCGTATCCCGCCGCGGCCTTCGTCTTCGTACGACAGGTCGTCTGGGTCCTCGACGGCCGGCTGACCTTCCATGACGGCGACACGGTCCACGAACTCGACGCGGGCGACACCATCGAACTCGGCGATCCCACCCCGCGCGTCTTCGCCAACACCACCGACGCCGACTGCCGCTACGCCGTCATCCTCACCCGCGCCACACAGCCATGACCCGCCTCCTTCCCCGAGGCGGCACGTTCCTCCTGGCCGTCATAGCCGGAACGGCGATAGCGAACAACTACGCCATCCAGCCCGCGCTCACCTCCGTCGCCGCCGACCTGGACGTCCCTCTCTCGCTGATCGACCTCGTGCCGACCGCCGCGCTCACGGGGTGCATGACCGGCTTCGCCCTCCTGCTCCCCCTCACCGACCACCTCGCCCCCAACCGCCTGGTCACCGCACAGCTCACCGCCCTGGCCGCCGGCCTCGCCCTCGCCGCGGCCGCGCCCGACGCAGCCGTGCTCCTGGCCGCCTACCTGGTCATCGGCGCCGCCGCCGGCGTCGCGGCCCAGGCGAGCAGCGTCGCCGGCCGCCACGCCCCACCCGGGCGCAGCGGAAGGGGGGTCGCGATCGTGGCCGCCGGCATGTCGGCCGGCATCCTGCTCAGCCGCCTGGCGGGCGGCGCACTCACCGACCTCCTCGGCTGGCGGCGGATGCTCCTCGTCTTCGCCGCCCTCGCCCTGCTCGGCGCGCTCTCGGCCGCCACGCTCCTGCCCCGGCAGCGTCCGCACTCCGGCCGCAGCTACCGCGCCACCCTCGCCGCACTGCTCCCGCTCCTGCGCCACCATCCGCAACTGCGTCGCGCGGTGGCCACCGGCGGGCTGTGGTACTTCGCCTTCAACCTCACCTGGGTCGCCCTCGTCCTCACCCTGGCCCAGCCGCCCCACTCCCTCGCCCCGGCCGCCATCGGCCTGTACAGCCTTGCCGGACTCCTCGGCTTCGCCGTGCTCCCCCTCACGGGACGTCTCACCGACCGGTACGGCTCCCAAGCCGTGATCACCGCCGCCATGCTGGCCGCCGCCGCCGGAACCGCCCTGCTGGCCACCGGCCTGGACAGCCCGCCGGTCGCGGCAGTCGGCCTCGCGCTCTTCGACGCCGGCTGCTTCGCCGCCCAGGCCGCGAACCAGAGCCGTGTCATCGCCCTCGACCCTCACCGCTCCGGCAGCCTCAGCAGCGTCTATCTCGTGTTCTACTTCGCGATCGGCGCCGTCGGCACGGGCCTCGCCGCACCCCTGCTCAACACCCTCGGCTGGCAGGGCACCGCCCTCACCGCCCTCGGCGCGCTGCTGATCGCCGCCGCCCTCGGACGCACCGGCATCCGGCAGACTCGCTGAGCAGAAAAAGGTCCGCACCGGATCCGCCGACGGCTCCGGAACAGAAGTCGGTGATGGTGCCGGTGAGAATGTCGGTGAGGCGGTCCAGCGAGGCCAGGTCGACGTACTCGGTGGCCGCGTGGGCGCCCTCGCCGTCGACGCCGAAGAGCAGACAGGGGATACCCGCGCGGTCCAGGAGGGCGCAGTCCGTCCAGAAGGGCTCGGCGCGTATCACCGGCGGGTGGCCGAGGGTCTGCTCGGCGTGGTGGGTGAGAGTGCGGACGATCAGGGCTTCGGGGTCGGCTTCGAAGGGTTCGCGGTGCAGGCCGCGGGCCAGGCGGTAGCGGAAGTCGGGGACCGTGGCGGCGAGGCGGTCGAGGACGTCGGTCAGTTCCCGCTCGACACTCTCAGCGCTCTCACCCGGTACGGTGCGGCGCTCCAGGGTGATGCGGCAGCGCGCGGGGTAGGTGGACGGTTCCTCGCCGCCGTGGATGACGGAGGCGTGTACGGTCCCGGTGCCGAGGAGGGGATGCGCGGGCCCCTGCGCGAGGTGCCGGCCCAGTTCCTCCAGGGCGACCAGGAAATGCCCCGCTTTGGCGATGGCGTCGATGCCGAGCTCGGGCCGCGAACCATGGGCGGCACGGCCCTCGATCTCCACGTCGAACCATGCGAAGCCCTTGTGGGCGAGGGTGACTTCGAGATGGCTGGGCTCGGTGACGATCGCCGCGTCGGCGGTGAAGGACTCCAACACCTCCTCGGTGCCGAGGCTGCCGTGCTCCTCGTCGGCGACACAGGCGAGCAGCACGTCGCCGCGCAGGAAGCCGTGGGCGGTGGCGCGGGCGGCGGCCACCATCATGGCCGCGATGCCGGCCTTCATGTCGAAGGTGCCGCGGCCGTACATCCTGCCGTCGCGGATCTGTGGGTCGAGCGGGTCGCCGTCGTAGCCGGCGAGGCCGACCGTGTCGAGATGGCCGTTGAGCATCAGGGACCGACCGCCGCCGGTGCCGCGGGCGACAGCGACGAGCGAGGGCCTGCCGGAACGCCTCTCCAGGGTGTGGACCTCGAAGCCGTGGGCGGCCAGCCATTCGCCGCAGAAGCCGGCGATGACGGTCTCGCCCGCGCCACCCGGAACGAGGTCCGGATTGACGGAGTCGATGGATACCAGATGGGCCAGCAGTCGGCCGACATCCGGGTCCAAGGGCTCGGGGAACATGTGATCCTTCCGCTTCTCCGGGTTCAGTGGCCCGCGGTGGCGTGCGGGTTCGCGGCCGTGCCCTCGGTGCTCAGCAGCACGACCACCGAGGACGCGTCGAGTCCCAGTGCCGTACGGCGTTCTTCGGCGCCCGCACCGGCGAGCACCGCGCGGAGGCCGGCCAGCGCCGCGGCCCCGCAAGGACCCGAGGAGACACCGAGGTCTGCGAGATCACCGGCTGCGTCCGCGCTGTCGAGGTCGGCGACGGCGACCGCGGCGTCCAGCCCGCCGCGCAGGAAGGGCCAGGCGATGCTGGACGGGGTGCCGCAGTTCAGCCCGGCCATGGTGGTGTCCCCGGTGGAGACGCTGACGGGTTCGCCGACGTTGAGGCTTTCGAGGACGCAGGCCGCAGCCTCGGGCTCGACCGACAGCAGCGCCGGAGCCCGCCCGGACGGGCGGCTGCGGTAGTGGGTGACGACGGCCTGGGCCAGTGAGCCCACGCCCACGGGTATGGCGACGAGGTCGGGGCCCTGGGCGTATCCTCCGTCCGCCAGTTGCTCGTCGATCTCGGCGCAGAGGGTGGAGTAGCCCTCGACGATCCACCCCGGGATCCGCTCATAGCCCGCCCAGGCGGTGTCCTGGACGAGGACCGCGTCCGGCCCCGCAGCCGCCTCGGCCGCCAGGCGCACGGCCTCGTCGTACGCCCCCGCGACCTCGGTGACCGTCGCCCCCTCAGCGGCGATGGCCGCCACGGCCTGCGGATGCACACCCCGCGGCACGAAGACGTGGGCGCGCTGTCCGAGCAGGCATGCCATACGGGCCACGGCCCGGCCGTGGTTGCCGTCGGTGGCGGTCACCAGGGTGACGGGGCCCGGTTCCTTTCCGCTCGCGGCCCGCTCGGCAAGGATGCGGTGGACCGCCCAGGAGGCACCCAGCGCCTTGAACGCGGGCAGCCCGAGACGGGACGACTCGTCCTTGACGAAGACCCGGCCCACCCCCAACTCCGCGGCCAGCTGGGGGAGTTCGGTCAGCGGGGTGGGTGAGTAGCCGGGCAGCGCGGCGTGAAAGCCCCGCACCTCGGCGGATACGGGTGCACACCGCCAGGCACGGGCACCGGGCCGCACAAAGCACGGCAGCGTACGGAGGGAGGAGGAAGCGTTCTCAGTCACACGATCAGGGTCCGATCTTCACCTACGATCGGTCCAGCGAATGTTTCCTACCTATAGTCATCGGAAAAACCGACCGATCGAGCCCACGGCAAGGAGCGCGGTCCGCCGATGTTCGACTTGCACCGACTGCGCCTGCTGCGCGAGCTCAAGCATCGCGGCACGCTCGCGGCCGTCGCCGCCGCCCTGTCCTACGCCCCCTCCTCCGTCTCCCAGCAGCTCTCCCAGCTGGAGGCCGAGGCCGGTGTCCCGCTCCTGGAACCGGTTGGGCGGCGGGTACGGCTGACCGCGCAGGCCGAGATTCTCGTCGCTCACACCGAAGCGGTGCTCGAACGCCTGGAGCGCGCGGAGGCGGACATCGCCGCCTCCCTGACCGACCTGACCGGCACCCTGCGCGTCGCCTCGTTCCAGACGGCCGCCCTGACCCTGGTCCCGCCCGCACTCGGCCTGCTGCGCGACCGGCACCCCCAACTGCGGGTCCACGTCACCCACATGGAACCGGTGAAGTCCCTGCCCGCCCTGCAGGCCCGCGACTTCGACCTGGTCCTCGCCGAGGAGTACCCCGGCAACCCCAACCCCCGGCCCACCGAACTCGAACAGGAGGACCTGCTCGACGACCCCCTGTACCTCGCCCTGCCCGAACGGGCCGACGGCCCCGGCACCGAGGGCCCGACGGCGGCACTGCGCCGACTCGCCGACCACCCCTGGGTGATGGAACCCGAGGGCACCCCTGCCCGCCACTGGACCACAGCCCTGTGCCGCAACGCCGGCTTCGAACCCGACGTACGGTTCGAGACCACCGACCTCCTGCTCCATCTCCGCCTGGTCGAGCAGGGACACGCGGCCGCCTTCCTGCCCGACCTCGTCTGGAACGGGCGGCCCCCGACCGTCGCCCTGCGGGAACTCCCCCGCGGTCAGCGCACCCGCCGGATCTTCACCGTCGTACGCCACGGCCGCAGCCGACACCCCGCGATCCTGGCCTGCAGGAGCGCCCTCCTGCGCACGGCTGCCTTGCCTGCCGGCGAGGCTTAGGGGCAATCGACCTCAAGTCCAGGCCGCACCGGTCACCCGCGGGTGTGCCGACGCGCGCGCATGAGCTGCTGCACCACGAGGTGCCCCGATCCTCCGCCGAGGCCGAGGCCGAGGCCGGGATGGGTGGAGGCACCGATGTGCCACAGACCGGCCACCGGGGTCGCATGCCGGGACGCCGCGGGCAGCGAGCGCCACAGCAGGTTCTGGTCGAGTTCGGCGGATCCTCCGTAGGGGTAGCCGCCCACCGCGTTGGGGTTGTGCCGGGCGAGGTCGTCGGGGGTGACGGCATCCCAGGCGAGCGTCTTGCCTGGCAGATCGGGCGAGTGCCGGGCCACGCGTGCGAGCACCCGGCGGGCGTAGCCGTCGGTCAACCCCTTCGTCCAGCCACCGGTGACATCCAGCTCGTCCGCCGCGTCGCCTTTCGGCTCGTAGGGCAATTCCTGCGGTTGCAGCCAGTGCGGCGGCCCCTTCGGGTACGCGCGACGGGTCGAGGACGTGCTGCCGGCCCACGACCACCGTGGGCCGGCGGGGCAGCGGGCCCGCCTCGGCCTCCGCGCAGGCGATCGCGGTACTCGCCGATCCGTCGCTCACATGCAGCCGCACGCCCGTACCGGGAGCGCCGGGCTTGGTCGCGTACCACGGGCGGGACAGGGGCGTCATCGGGCAGCAGATCTCCGTACAACGCGGTCGGGGTCACAGAGGCGAGGACGGCGCGACGGGCCCGGATGGTCTCACCGCCACAGACGACACCGCGGACCCTGCCGTCGCTGACGAGCAGCCGCTCCACCGGCCGGCCGGTGCAGACGTCCACGCCGAGCTCACCGAGCAGTGCCTCGAAGGCGCTGACGGCTGACGAAGTTCCCGGCTCCGCCCGCGACCACGGCCAGGCCGAAGCGGTGCAGCGTGGCGGCCAGGACGGGCAGCATCAGGCCGCCCGAAGCGGGTCCGGCGACAGGCCGGCGTGCAGCATCCGCGGCGCCCACAGCAGGTCCGGCTCGTCACCGCGGAAGGTGCTCCGGCAGTACGACCGCGCGCTGGTGAGAGCGGCCCGCAACCATGTCTCGGTGCCGGTGAACCGCTCCCGGCACAGCAGGCGCAACCGACCGGCCGCGCCCCTCACAACCCCACGATCTTGTTCCACCGCTTGGCGAACTCCACCCGTTCCGTCGAGGTGATGTCCCGGGCGATGGCGAGCCGCTTGCGCATCGTCGCGTCCGGGAAGATCAGCGGGTTCTCGGCGAGGGCGGCGGTGTCCTTGTCCTTGTCGGCGGCGAGGATCTCCTGGGCCGCGGGGACGGGGCAGACGTAGTTGACCCAGGCCGCGAGTTCGGCGGCCACCTCGGGCTCGTAGTAGTAGTCGACGAGCTTCTCCGCGTTGCTCTTGTGCAGGGCGCGGTCCGGGATCATCAGCGAGTCGGCCCACAGCTCCGCGCCCTCCTCGGGGACGACGAAGCGGATGTCCGGGTTGTCGGCCTGGAGTTGGATGACGTCTCCGGAGTACGCCTGACAGGCCAGGACGTCACCGCTGACCAGGTCCTTGGTGTAGTCGTTGCCGGTGAAGCGCCGGATCTGGCCGCCCGCCACGTACTTCTCGACCTGGTCGCAGACCTTGTCGAAGTCGGCGGCCTTCCACCGGGTGATGTCGACGCCGTTGCCCTGCATCAGCAGCGCGAACGCCTCGTCGAGGCCGGACAGCAGGGTGACGCGCCCCTTGAGGTCGCTCGCCCACAGCTCGGAGACATGGCGGATCTCGCGGCCCAGCTTCTTGCGGTTGTAGGCGATGCCGGTGATGCCCGACTGCCACGGCACCGAGTATCTGCGGCCCGGGTCGAAGGCGGGCGAACGCAGCTGCGGGTCAAGGTACTTGGTGACGTTCGGCTGCTTCGCCCGGTCCATCTCCTGGACCCACCCCAGCCGCACGAACCGCGCGCACATCCAATCGCTCATGACGATGAGGTCGCGGCCGGTCTGCTGGTGGTTCATCAGCGCGGGGCTGATCTTGCCGAAGAACTCGTCGTTGTCGTTGATCTCCTCGGTGTACTTGACGGAGATCCCCGTGCGCTTCTCGAAGGCCTCAAGGGTGGGCCGGCTGTTCGGGTTGTCGTCGTCCGTGTCGATGTACAGCGGCCAGTTCGCCCAGGTCAGCCGCTTGTCGCTGGCCGACATGTCCGCGACGGCCCGCTGGCCGGGCTTCACATACGCGGCCGGCACCCCGCACCCGGCCAGACCGCCGAGCACGGCGCCCCCGCCCAGCACACGCAGCAGGGACCGGCGGGAGAGCGGGGGAGTCTTCGAAGTCAGGGGCATTGACGCAGCATGCCGCCCCCACCTGTGGACGAACAATCGACGCTGCGTCGAGCGGACCACCGGGTCCGACGGACACCTTGTCGATCGCTCTCACCAGGTCAAGGCAATGAGCCAGGTTTACGGCCTTCGGGGCGCGGGCCGCGGGGCGGCAAGGGGTGCCGCGGCGGGCGGGGAGGGCGTGTCGGCGGGCGACGAGGCTGCGGCAGCGGCCGGTGGAGACGCGGCAGCGGCTGGCGGAGACGCGGCGAGCGGCGCGGACGGCGTGCCGGGCGGCACTGGCGCACCGACGAGCCCCGACGCCGGCGCGGCAGCGGCAGCGGCAGCGGCAGCGGCAGCGGCAGGCGGAGACTCGGCGAACGGCGCGGCCGACGGGCCCGGCGGCACTGGCGCACCGACGAGACCCGAAGCCGACGCGGCAGCCGACGCTGACACACCAGCGACCCGCGAGGGTGTCGCGGACTGCGCGGTAGACGGCGCGGGCGCACCAACAGGGCGCGGGGGCGACGCAGCAGCCGACGCGGGCGACACGGCGAACGGCGCGGGCGACGGGCCGGGCGGCACTGGCGCACCAACGAGACCCGAAGCCGACGCGGCAGCCGACGCTGACACACCAGCGACCCGCGAGGGTGTCGCGGACTGCGCGGTAGACGGCGCGGGCGCACCAACAGGGCGCGGGGGCGACGCAGCAGCCGAGGCGGCGGACGGCACGGGCTGCGCGGCGGACGGCACGGGCGACGCGGCGGGCAGCCCGGGCGACACGGCAGCCGACGCGGGCGGCGCAGCAGCCGACGCAGACGACGCGACGGGCGGTGCCGGTGCTGTGCGCTCGCAGCATGGCAGGGTCACCTCCACGGTCAGTCCGCCCGTCGGTCGTGTCCGGGCCCGTACCCGCCCGCCGTGCGCGGTGACGACGGCCGCGACGATGGACATACCGAGGCCCAGTCCGTCCCGCTTGCGCACCCGGTCCGGACCGAGTCGGCGGAACGGCTGGAAGAGCCCCGCCGCCTGGTCCGCCGGGATCACCGGCCCGCTGTTCTCGATCCGCAGCCCGGGCGCCCCCGCCGCGTCCACCCCCGTCCACACGGTCACCCAACCCCCCTCCCCCACCGGGAGGTTGTGCCGTACGGCGTTCTCGATCAGGTTGACCACCAGCCGCTCGATCAGCTGTGGATCCCCCAGCACGGGCGCCGCCTCCAGCCGCGCCTCGACCCGGGGCCCACCCACCGGCAGCCGCTCCCCCACGACCTCGGCGAGATCGACGAACTCCCTCCGCTCAAGCCCGCGTTGACTGCGCGCCAGCGTCAACAGGGCGTCGATCAGCCGCTCCTGCTCCTGCCCGGCGGCCCGCACCCGGCGCAGCGCGGCCCGCAGAGCCTCTTCCGTCGCGTCCGGGTCGGCGAGGGTGACGTCCACGATCGTCTGCTGGAGGGTGAGCGGGGTGCGCAGCTCGTGCGAGGCGTTGGCGACGAACTGCTTCTGCGCCTCGAACGCCCCCTCCAGCCGCGCGAGCACGTCGTCGAAGGTGTCCGCCACCGCCTTCAGCTCGTCCTCGGGCCCGCCGACCGCGAGCCGCTCGTGCAGATTGTCGGCGGAGATCCGGCGGGCGGTGGCGGTCATGCTCCGCAGCGGCGACAGCACCCGCCCGGCCATCAGCCAGCCCAGCGCGAGGGAGGCCAGCGCCATCACCGCGAGCGCGAGGACGGTGTAGACGAGCAGGTCGTGCAGCTGGTCCCGGCGGACCACCTCGGCGACGGCCCGGACCGTCGCCGGCGGGGCCGGGGCACCGTCCGCGACCGACACCCCCGGCCCCTCGACGGAGGTGATGGTCCGCGACGGGCTGCCCGCGGAGTGCGCGGCGAGGAAGTAGACGAAGCCCAGCAACAGCGAGCCCGCGACCACGAACAGCGCGCTGTACAGCAGCGTCAGCCGCCACCGGATGCTGCGCGGCCGCCAACGGAACTCCCGCATACGGCGGTTCACGGGATCCGGTACCCGGCCCGGTCCACCGTCTCGATCAACGGCGGCTCCCCCAGCTTCCGGCGCAGCCTGCTCACCGTGACCTTGACCGTCTGGCTGAACGGATCCGCGGCCTCGTCCCACGCCCGCTCCAGCAGCTCCTCGGTCGACACGACCGCCCCCTGCGCCCCGAGCAGCAGCTCCAGGACGGCGAACTCCTTGGGACTGAGCGGCAGTTGGCATCCGTCCCGCATGGCCTCCCGGCGCGCCGGGTCCAGCCGCAGCGCCCCGCGCACGAGAACCGGCGGCAACGCGGGCTGCGCACGGCGCGCCAACGCCCGTATCCGCGCGACGAGTTCGGCGAAGGCGAACGGCTTCGACAGATAGTCGTCGGCCCCCAGCCCGAGCCCCGCCACCCGGTCGGCCACGGTCCCGGACGCGGTGAGCATCAGCACCCGCGCCCGACTGCCCCCGCCGGCCAGCCTCCTGCACACCTGATCCCCGTGCAGGCCGGGCAGATCACGATCGAGTACGACGACGTCGTAACCGTTGATCTCGGCGCGCTCCAGCGCGGTCGGGCCGTCGAGGGCGAGGTCGACCGCCATGCCCTCCCGGCGCAGCCCCACGGCCACCATCTCGGCGAGCTCTTCATGGTCCTCGACCACCAGCACACGCATGGCCTTCAGTGTGGCGCGGGCGTGGTTACACGCGGATAAGCGCGGCCGTTCCGCCGCTGTAACCGCGCAGGGAGTTGCCTGGGCGGCGTAAGCGACAGCGACTCAACACCAGGAGGAACCATGCGTGTTCCGGTGACCCGGCCGCAGCGGCTCGCCCTCGGCATCGCCGTGCTGACGGCCGCCGCGCTCGGCACGGTCAGCGCCTCGGCCGCGCAGGCGTCCGGCACGTCGACCACCACGACCGAGCCGCACCACGTGCGCACCGGCTTCGGGGTGTCGTACCACCCGACGTCGAACGCCCCCGGCGACGTCAACACCGCCAACGACGACTTCGCCGCCTGCATGAAGGACCAGGGCCAGTCGGTCTACCCGGCCTTCCACGCCTCCAAGGACGCCGAGGGCCGCGTACGCCTCGAAGTGAAGGTCGGCGGCGGCGACTTCGACCCGACGTCGAAGGCGTACAAGAAGGCGATGAAGAAGTGCGGCCCGATCATGGAGAAGGCAGGCATCACCTTCCCCGCCCTGTCGGACCTGCCGCCACTCCCGGGAAAGCCGGGTAAGGAGGGCCCGACCCTGCACACGGAGAAGGGCGGCAAGGGCGAGGACAGCGGCCCCGGCCTGACGACCAGTTTCAAGGAGGCCTGACAGCAACGCCCCAAAGGGGCGCGGGGAACTGCGCGACCAGCCCCCACGCCCCTGCAGGCAACAAACAACCGACTACGCGTCCAGCGACGTCATCACATGCTTGATCCGCGTGTAGTCCTCGAACCCGTACCCCGACAGGTCCTTGCCGTACCCGGACTTCTTGAACCCGCCGTGCGGCATCTCCGCGACCAGCGGAATGTGCGTGTTGATCCACACGCACCCGAAGTCCAGCTTCTTCGACATCCGCATCGCACGCCCGTGGTCCTTGGTCCACACCGAGGACGCCAGCGCGTAGTCGACGCCGTTGGCCCACTCCACCGCCTGGTCCTCGTCCGTGAAGGACTGGACGGTGATGACCGGCCCGAAGACCTCGTTCTGGATGATCTCGTCGTCCTGCTTCAGCCCCGAGACGACGGTCGGCGCGTAGAAGTACCCCTTGTCACCGACCCGCTGGCCGCCCGCCTCGACCTTGGCGTGCGCCGGCAGCCGCTCGATGAACCCGGAGACCTGCTTGAGCTGGTTCGGGTTGTTGAGGGGACCGAAGAGCACGTCCTCGTCGTCCGGCTGCCCGGTCTTCGTCTCGGCCGCGGCCTTCGCGAGCGCGGCCACGAACTCGTCGTGGATGCCCTCCTGCACGAGCACGCGCGTGGCGGCCGTACAGTCCTGGCCGGCGTTGAAGAAGCCCGCCACCGAGATGTCCTCGACGGCCTTGGCGATGTCCGTGTCCTCGAAGACGACGACCGGCGCCTTGCCGCCGAGCTCCAGGTGGACCCGCTTGAGGTCCTTGGAGGCCGACTCGGCGACCGACATGCCGGCCCGCACCGAGCCGGTGATGGAGGCCATCGCCGGGATCGGGTGCTCGACCATCAGCCGGCCCGTGTCACGGTCGCCGGTGACGACGTTGAAGACGCCCTTGGGCAGGATCGAGCCGATGATGTCGGCGATCAGGACGGTGGAGGCGGGGGTGGTGTCCGACGGCTTCAACACCACCGTGTTGCCCGCCGCGATGGCCGGCGCGAACTTCCACACGGCCATCATCATCGGGTAGTTCCACGGCGCGACCTGCGCGCAGACGCCGACCGGCTCACGGCGGATGATCGAGGTCATCCCGTCCATGTACTCGCCGGCCGAGCGCCCCTCCAGCATCCGGGCCGCACCCGCGAAGAAGCGGATCTGGTCGACCATCGGCGGGATCTCCTCGGACCGCGTGAGCCCGATCGGCTTGCCGGTGTTCTCCACCTCGGCCGCGATCAGCTCCTCGGCCCGCTCCTCGAACGCGTCCGCGATCTTGAGGAGGGCCTTCTGACGCTCGGCCGGGGTGGTGTCGCGCCAGCCCGGGAAGGCCGCGGCGGCGGCCGCCATCGCGGCGTCCACGTCCGCCGCTCCGGACAGCGGCGCGGTCGCGTACGCCTCGCCCGTCGCGGGGTTGACCACCTCGGTGGTCCGTCCGTCGGCGGCGTCCCGGAACTCACCGTCGATGTAGTTGCGCAGACGACGCAGCTCGGTGCTCACTGCCGGCCTCCTGTGTCAGGTCGAACTGTCCATTGGCTGAGACACCCACCCTAATCCGCACGCCCACGTTTTCAACACCCCTGATCGCGCCAAGACTGCGGAATCCGCAGATCTCGCTCGCGTAAACAACGAATTTCATCGGTCCACCCTTGCGGAACCGTCGAGACGTCGTGCACAGTGAGGTCGTGGCCAGTCGAAGCGCAGAGCAGCGGGACTCGCGGGAGTCCAGGAACGGCACTCCCCATCTGGATGCCGTCTCCCTCGCCATCATCGAACAGCTCCAGGAGGACGGCAGGCGTCCGTACGCCGCCATCGGCAAGGCCGTGGGCCTGTCCGAGGCAGCCGTGCGCCAGCGCGTCCAGAAGCTGCTCGACCAGGGCGTGATGCAGATCGTCGCCGTCACGGACCCGCTCACCGTGGGCTTCCGCCGGCAGGCGATGGTCGGTGTCAATGTCGAGGGCGACGTCGAGTCCATAGCCGAGGCGCTGACTGACATGTCGGAAGTCGAGTACGTGGTGATGACCGCGGGCTCGTTCGACATCCTCGCCGAGATCGTCTGCGAGGACGACGACCACCTGCTGGACGTCATCAACAAACGCATCCGGGCGCTGCCCGGCGTGCGCTCCACCGAAAGCTTCGTCTACCTGAAGCTGAAGAAGCAGACCTACATGTGGGGAACCCGATAACCGTGAGCCAGAAGGACCTCAGCAAGACCGCGTACGACCACCTGTGGATGCACTTCACCCGCATGTCCTCGTACGAGAACTCCCCCGTCCCGACCATCGTCCGGGGCGAGGGCACCTACATCTACGACGACAAGGGCAAGCGCTACCTCGACGGTCTCGCGGGCCTGTTCGTGGTCCAGGCCGGCCACGGCCGCACGGAGCTTGCCGAGACCGCCTTCAAGCAGGCGCAGGAGCTGGCGTTCTTCCCGGTGTGGTCCTACGCCCACCCGAAGGCCGTGGAGCTCGCGGAGCGGCTGGCCGACCACGCGCCCGGCGACCTGAACAAGGTCTTCTTCACCACCGGCGGCGGCGAGGCGGTCGAGACCGCCTGGAAGCTCGCCAAGCAGTACTTCAAGCTGGTCGGCAAGCCCACCAAGTACAAGGTCATCTCCCGCGCGGTCGCCTACCACGGCACCCCGCAGGGCGCCCTGTCGATCACGGGTCTGCCCGGCCTGAAGGCGCCGTTCGAGCCGCTCGTCCCCGGCGCCCACAAGGTCCCGAACACCAACATCTACCGCGCCCCGATCCACGGCGACGACCCGGAGGCCTTCGGCCGCTGGGCCGCCGACCAGATCGAGCAGCAGATCCTCTTCGAGGGCCCGGACACGGTCGCGGCGGTCTTCCTGGAGCCGGTCCAGAACGCGGGCGGCTGCTTCCCGCCCCCGCCCGGCTACTTCCAGCGCGTGCGCGAGATCTGCGACCAGTACGACGTACTGCTGGTCTCGGACGAGGTCATCTGCGCCTTCGGCCGCCTGGGCACGATGTTCGCCTGTGACAAGTTCGGTTACGTCCCGGACATGATCACCTGCGCCAAGGGCATGACGTCCGGCTACTCCCCCATCGGCGCGTGCATCGTCAGCGACCGCCTGGCGGAGCCGTTCTACAAGGGCGACAACACCTTCCTGCACGGCTACACCTTCGGCGGCCACCCGGTCTCGGCCGCGGTCGGCCTGGCGAACCTGGACCTCTTCGAGCGCGAGGGCCTGAACCAGCACGTCCTCGACAACGAGGGCGCGTTCCTCTCCACCCTCCAGAAGCTGCACGACCTGCCGATCGTCGGCGACGTCCGCGGCAACGGCTTCTTCTACGGCATCGAGCTGGTGAAGGACAAGGCCACGAAGGAGTCCTTCAACGACGAGGAGACCGAGCGCGTCCTCTACGGCTTCCTGTCGAAGGCGCTCTTCGACAACGGCCTGTACTGCCGCGCCGACGACCGCGGCGACCCGGTCGTCCAGCTCGCCCCGCCGCTGATCTCCAACCAGGAGACGTTCGACGAGATCGAGCAGATCCTGCGCGCGACGCTGACGGAGGCGTGGACGAAGCTCTGACCTCCGGCGGTTAGACGGCTTATACGGCCCGGGGTGCACCCGTTCGAGTGAGAACGGTGCACCCCGGGCCGCGTGCTGTCCGGCCTCGGCGCCCCCGCTCCCTAGCGTGCCTGGTAACCGATCGGCCCTGCTTTCGTTCCCCCGCACGGGGGATTGCAAGGCACTACGGACCAGAACGAGGTGTACGCCGATGGAGGCACCGCCGGACAACGACGTGCTGTGGGCTCGCGCCCTGCACTTCACCCACCAGGACGGCTCACCAGGGCTGACCGGTGTCTCGCTCGGCGTCCAGGAGGGCGAGATCCTCGCCGTCGGCGGCCCGCGCGGCAGCGGCAAGACGACCCTGCTGCGCTGTCTGTCGGGACTCGTCCCGGCCCAGCGCGGCGAGGTCTGGTTCAACAGCGTGCCGGTCCACACGATGGGCCCGCTGACCCGGGAACGCCTGCGCCGCGACCGCTTCGGCTGGATCGACCCGGCGCCGGTCCTGGTCCCCGAGCTGAACGCCTGGGAGAACGCCGCGCTCCCGCTGATGCTCCGCGGCACGAGCCGCCGCCGCGCCAAGACGGCCGCGCTGGAGTGGCTGGAGCGCCTGGACATCGGCGACAGATCCCGCAGCCGCCCGCACGAGATGACGCAAGCGGAACGCCAGCGCGTCTCCATCGCCCGGGCCCTGGCCCCCGCGCCGACGGTCCTCTTCGCGGACGAACCCACGGCCCCCCTGCACCGCGCCGACCGAGCCCATGTCCTGCGGACGCTGACCACGGCAGCCCGCTCCCACGGCATCACGGTCGTCCTGGCCACCCACGACGCGGAAACAGCAGCCCTGGCCGACCGCACACTGACCCTCCTGGACGGCCGCCGCGTAAACACCCTCCACCTGCCACCGCTGCCGGAGCCGGGGGACCGGGGGGCGGCGCGGCAGGGCAGGGAAGCGACGCGGCAGGACAGGGAAGCACCGCGTCAGGGCGGGGGAGCACCGCGACAGGACCGGGAAGCGACGCGGCGAGACCGGGAGGCGGCGCAGGAAGGCAGGGCTGGCGGGCCGGAAGGCAGGGTGCGCGAGCCGAAGAGCAGGGTCGGCGGCCCGGAAGGCAGGGTCCGCGAGCCGAAGAGCAGGGTCGGCGGCCCGGAAAGCAAGGTCCGCGAGCCGAAGAGCAGGATCCGCGAGCCGCAAGACAGAATCCGCGAGCCGGAGAGCAGGGTCCGCGGGCAGGAGAGCAGCGCAGCCGGCGCGGAAGGCAGGCCCGGAGGGCCGGAGGGCAAGGTCCGCGGGCTGGAAGGTCGGGAAGCCTGGGCGACAAGCCGGGAAGCCGCAGCGGGAAGCCGGGGCGCCAGACCGGAAGGCTGGGACGCCGCGGACGGAAGCCAGGAAGCCGGGGCGGGAAGCCGGGATGCCAGGCCGGAAAGCCGGGACGCCGCGGACGGAAGCCAGGAAGCCAGGCCGGAAAGCCGGGACGCCGCGGACGGAAGCCAGGAAGCCAGGCCGGAAGGCCGGAGCGTCGCGGCTGTCACCCGGGGAACCGCGCAGGACGGTCGCGGGGCAGTGCGAGGGGCTCGCGCGGACGCGCAGCAAACGGCATACGGGAAGGCTCACGAACCCCCGACAGACCCACGGCCCGCAGCCCACGACAACGCTCACGAACCCCACGCGGACGCCCAGCGGGTAACCAGCGGAGACGCACAGCAAGCAACCCGCGAGGACGCCCGGCAAGCGACCCGCGGAGACGCACAACGAGCGACCCGCGGAGACGCCCAGCAAGCAACCCACGCGAACGCCCAACATGCGACCCGCGGAGACGCCCAGCAAGCAACCCACGCGAACGCCCAACATGCGACCCGCGGAGACGCCCAGGTAGCTCCGGAGGCCGAGCAGGGTGGTCGGGTAGCCGAGCAGGAAGGCCGGGGGGCCGCGTGCTCGCTCTCCGTCTGACCCGCGCCGCCCGCCCCGCCGTACACCTGCGCCGCCTCCTCGTGGCCACGGCCGCGGCAGGCACCGGCTTCCTCCTCCTGTGCACCCTCGGCTACGCCATGACCCACCCCGACTCCCCCTCGGCCTCCGTGCTCCGCCTCGCCTGGTGCCTCACCCCGCTCGCCGCCACGGTCCACTTCGCGGTCGCGGTGGCCCGCACGGACCCGGCCACCAAACCCCGCCCGGGCCTCTCGGCGATCGGCCTCGGTCCGGCCCGTCTGATGGCCGTCTCGGCAACGACAACCGCCCTGTCCTGCACCCTCGGCTCGATGGTGGCCCTCCTCTTCTTCCTCCACCTCCGGGGCGACCTGACGGGCATGCCCTTCGACGGCGCGGCCTCCGAATTCCTCGCCGCGGACAAGCCGTTGCCCCTACCCGCGGCCCTGACCCTGCTGGCCCTGGTCCCGGCGATCGCGTCACTGGCTGTGGGCGTGGTCCTGCGCCCCCGGGACGCCCGGCCGACCCCGACCCGGCCGCCGGGACGCTCGTACGGCCGCTTCGGGGCGTACGGACGCTCGACACGACGAGAGACGTTCGGCGCATACGGCCGCTTCGGCGCACGGTTGCGTCCGGATCCGGCCAAGAACCGGGCAGGCGATACGCCCCCCACGGCAACCCTCACCCCCGGAACCGATCCCCACAACCTGCACCCCGTCGAGGCAGCGGCCCCCCACGACCCGGACCCCACCGCTCCCCCAGCCCCCCGCACCGCCCCCTCCGGCCTCCCCTGGGGCACCGCGATCCTCGCCGTCGGCCTGGCCGTGGAGGCCTACGCCGGCCGCACCGCGGCCACCTCCACCCCCACCCTCGGCCTCCCCGGCGGCCTCACCGGCACCACCCCCGCCATCCTCGTCGGCTTCCTCCTCACCGCGGTCGGCCTCGCCCTCGCCGCCCCCGGCCTCACCCACCTCACCGGCCGCCTCCTCCAGTCCGCCCGCCCCGGCGCCCTCCGCCTCCTCGCCGGCCGCGTGCTCATGGAGGAAGCCACCCGCATCGGCCGTCCCCTCGGCATCGTCTGCGCCGTGGCCTCCGCCGCGTACGCGATGACCGCCCTTTACGACCCCGCCGAACCCTCCTTCGGCCCCCTCACCACCCTCGGCACACTCCTGGTCGCCGGCTGCACCGTCGCCACCCTCCTCACCGCGGCCGTGGAAGCCAGACAGGCCAGGGCCGACACCACCGCCGCCCTGCTCCGCCTCGGCGCCCCCGCCACGATGCTCCGCAGCGCCGCCGCCCTCCGGGCCGCCGCCCTGCTCGCCCTCTTCGGCCCCCTGACCCTCCTGGTCGCCGAACTGGCCGCCCTTCCCCTGACGCCCTGAAAATTCCTGGGATCCAAATCCCCGCTCACCGATGAGTTCCGCACGACCCCCGGGTCTACCCACCGAACAGCACGCACCAGACACGCTGCACTCGACGGGAGAGCCCCCATGTACCAGCAGATGATCTTCGTGAACCTCGCCACCGACGACGTCGTCGCCTCGAGGAAGTTCTTCACGGAGCTCGGCTACACGATCAACCCGCAGTTCTCCACGGACGACTGCACCTGCGTCGTGATCAGCGACACCATCGTCGCGATGCTGCTCAGCAAGCAGCGGTACGCCGACTTCACGAAGAAGGAGATCGCCGACTCGACGAAGACCAGCGAGGTGCTGATCTGTCTGAGTGCGGAGAGCCGCGAGAAGGTCGACGAGCTCGTGAACAAGGCGGTCGCGGCCGGCGGCACCGCCAACGACGACATCCAGGACCACGGATTCATGTACGGCCGTTCCTTCGACGACCTCGACGGCCACTCCTGGGAGGTCATGTGGATGGACCCGGCCGCCGTCCAGGGCTGACCCCGCCGCAGCCGAACGCCGTGCCTAGCATGGGCCCGTGCAGACCAGCCCGGCCCATGCGGCCCATCACGACGACCGCGAGATCGAGACGCTCGAGGACTTCGACGCGACCGTCTCGGCCCGCGGAACGCTCTCCGGACACCGAGTGCAGGCCGTCGATCTGACGGACCGCACAAGGGAGTTGCTCACCACCGACACGTCCGACGCCGTCTTCCTCGGCTGCCCGATGCGGCCGGACGCGGAGGCGAAGGTCCGCGCCGAGGGCGCCCTGGTCTTCCCGCCCGTGCCGGGCCTGCCCTTCGACCCGTACCGCGGGCATCTCTACCGCGCGGAGGAGCTGTTCGCCGGCCTCGACCAGGGGTACGAGCGGACCCCGGACGCCCTCGCCTACGCGTGGTTCCAGACCACCAAGGCCGACGGTGACATCTGGGCCTCCATGCTGCGCGCCGTGCACGACGACTCCATCTCCGACGCCCTCGACGAACTCCTGCGCGGGGCACGGGTGGTGGGCGTGATGGGCGGCCACGCGATGGCGCGCGGGACGGCGGCGTACGCCGGCGCGGCCCGGCTCGGGCGGGAGTTGAGCCGGTCCGGGCTGACCGTCGCGACCGGCGGCGGGCCGGGCGCGATGGAGGCGGCGAACCTGGGCGCGTATACCGCGCCGTACGAGGACGAGGTGCTGGAGGAGGCCTGCCAACTGCTGGGCGGGGCACCGTCGTTCACGCCGTCGATCACCGAGTGGGCGCGGGCCGCCTTCGAGGTGCGCACCCGCTGGCCGAAGGGCAACCACTCGATCGGCATCCCGACCTGGTTCTACGGCCACGAGCCGCCGAACCCCTTCGCGTCGCACATCGCCAAGTACTTCGCCAACGCCACCCGCGAGGACGGCCTGCTGGCCCGCTGCAACGCGGGAGTGGTGTTCCTGCCGGGCGCCGCCGGGACCGTACAGGAGATCTTCGACAACGCGACGCCCAACTACTACGAGTCGCGCGGGGAACCGACCCCCATGGTCCTGGTCGACCGGGCACACTGGACCGAGCGGTTGCCGGCCTGGCCCCTCTTGCAGTCACTCGCCCGGGAACGGTCGATGGAGTCCCGTATCGCCCTCGTTGACCGGATCGAGGAGGCTCCGGACGCGTTGAAACGTCTCGGTGGTTAATAACGAGGTAAAGCCAACCGTCAAGGCGTGCCTACGGATTGACACTCCTTATGGAACGCTTATAGACCTGTGAGACTCCTGGGGAACGTGAAGCCTCACCTCATCGTCGCCTCACTTCCCCTTCAAACCCCCCGCAGTTGTGCCATCCCGTGAAGGGCAAAAGTGTCCATAACTCGCCGCACCGCGCGTCGTTCCGTGCAGATCCTGGGCGTCGCCGCCGCCTCCTCCGCGCTCGCGCTGAGCGCCGCGGGCTCCGCGCTCGCCTGCAACATCAGTGAGTTCTCCGCCGAAGCCAAGTGCGACGGCAGCAAGGGCGTCATCGTCGTCACCGACAAGGACGCCTCCGGTACGCCGGCGACGATCACCGTGTTCCTGGAGAACAACGGCTCCGACGCGAAGACCGTCGGTTCGCAGGACGTCACCGGCACCAAGGAAGGTGTCGACGTCACCTTCGAAGAGGACTGGGCGCCGAACGCCGAGTACCGCATCCGTGTCCAGGCCGGCAAGGACAAGGATCACCTGATCGTCGACAAGGACATCACTCCGAACCTGACCACCCCGTCCGAGGGCTGCTCGAAGGACGAGTCGACCCCGCCGGCCACCCCGTCGCCGTCGGACTCGACCACGCCTCCGGCCGAGGAGTCCGCGACCCCGACCCCGTCGGCCTCGGAGAGCAGCACCGCTCCGGCCGACACCTCGTCCAACGCGCCGTCCCCCGCGGCCGGTGACTCCAACCTCGCCGAGACCGGTGCGAGCTCCAACACCGGCATGATCGCCGGTATCGCGGGCGCGCTCGTCGTCGTCGGCGGTGGCGCCGTGTTCTTCGGCATGCGCCGTCGTGGGGCGAACAGCAGCCGCTGACGCTCCTCGCGCACTACGCCGTGGCCCGTCCCCGTATCCCCGGGGGACGGGCCATCGTCGTTCAGGCCCTCATCCGAAGCTCGCCCGCTCCAGCCAGAACTCCAGCAGCTCCCGCTCGCCGACGATCTCCAACTCCGGGCTGTCCAGCGGGAGTCGGCGGTAAAAGGCGAGCAGCACGGAGGTGAGGGGGCCGCGCAGGGCGACCGTCGCCTTCTCGTGGCCGCGGCGCCAGGCGATCCCGTCCTCGGTGAGCTCGACGAGCCACTCGGCGTTCAGCCCGGGCGGGGCGTCGGTCGCGTGCAGGTGGAGGCTGCGGCCGGACCCGCGCAGCTCCTCGGCCGCCTGGTGCGGGTTGGTCCGCTGTACGTACTCCACGATCTCCAGCCACTCGTCGATGGCGTCGGCGGCGATGCCGTGCGCCACTTCGTACGGCATGCCCGCGGCGAGCGTGGCGTCGGCGCGGTGGATGACGATCTCGTGGGTCATCCGGCGGGCCCAGAAACCGGAGGTCTGGACCCCGGCCCAGCCCCACACCTTGGCGTCGGGCCCGGCCTCGCGCAGGGCGTCCACGACCAGTTCGCCGGCCTCCGCCAGCCAGGCGTCGAGGGCGGCGGCGTCGCCCGCGACCTCGGGGCCGTCGCCGCGCGCCACCTGCTTGTCGGGGATGTTCTCCTGCGCCCGGGTG
Source organism: Streptomyces cylindrosporus (assembly GCF_022698165.1). Lineage (GTDB taxonomy): Bacteria > Actinomycetota > Actinomycetes > Streptomycetales > Streptomycetaceae > Streptomyces > Streptomyces cylindrosporus. The sequence goes on along the minus strand of NZ_JALDAY010000016.1, from coordinate 100,620 downwards.
CGCACCAGCGTGCCCGACCAGCGCAGGGCGCCGCCCATGTGCAGCACGAGCTGCTCCAGCGTCCAGTCCGGGCAGGTCGGCACGGTCGCCGTCAGATCCGCGCCGCTCGTCACCACCGCCCTCAACTGCTGTACCTGGTGGGCGATTTCGTCGACGTACCGATCGTGTGCGAGAAGCGTCATGCCCTCAGCCTAGGGACGGGCCTCCGGTCCGAGCACCACGATTTCGGCAGCGTCGAACTCCACCCCGACCGCGTCCCCGACCCCCGGCGCCTCCCGCAGCGCACAGGCCGCCTCCAGCCGCGGCGCGTCCTCCGGCTGCAGGTGTACGGCGACATGGGTGCCCCTGAAGGTGCGCGCGGCGACCGTGCAGCGCAGGCCCTCGTCGGCGGGGACGAGACGGACGCCGGCGGGGCGGACGAGGAGGGTGCGCGGGCCCTGGGGGGCGCCCTCGGGGACCGGGACCTTACCCCAGGGGGTGTCGGCGGCCTCCGCGGTCACCGTGCCCTCCACGACGTTGTCGAAGCCGAGGAAGCGGGCCACGAACTCGTCCGCCGGCCGCTGCCACACATCGAGTGGCGTACCGGACTGGGCGATCCGCCCGTCCCGCATCACCACGACCCGGTCGGCGAGCGCGAAGGCCTCGCCCTGGTCGTGTGTGACGGCGAGGACGGTGGTGCCCAACTGCCCGAACAGCTCCCGGAGTTCGACGACGAGGCGCTCCCGCAGGGAACGGTCCAGCTGGCCGAGCGGTTCGTCGAGCATCAGCAGCCGGGGACTGGGCGCGAGAGCGCGGGCGAGCGCGACGCGCTGCTGCTCGCCGCCGGAGAGCGAGGCGACGGCCCGGCGGGCGGCGCCCGGGAGGCCGACGAGTTCCAGCAACTCTCCTACCCGCTCGCCCTGTTGGGTTTTGGACGCGCCGTGCATCCGCAGGCCGAAGGCGACGTTCCCGCCCACGTCCCGCTGCGGGAACAGCTGATGGTCCTGGAACATCAGCCCGACCTCGCGCCTGTGCGCGGGAACTCCGGTCTGGTCCCGGCCGTCGAGCAACACCCGCCCCCCGGACAGGGATTGGAGCCCGGCGACCGCCCGCAGCAGCGTCGACTTGCCGCTACCGCTGGGCCCGAGCACGCACACCACCTCGTGCTCGGCGACATCGAGGCCGACGGCGTCGAGCACGGCCCGCCCGCCGAAGCGGACGGTGGCGTCCTGAAGGCTCAGCAGCATCTAGAACTCCCCGGTCCGGTCGGTACGGAGCCGCTCGAGCACCAGCAGCGCCACCGCGCACACCACCATCAGAATCGTGGAAAGGGCCATCGCCTGGCCGTAGTTGAGGTCTCCGGGGCGGCCGAGCAGCCGGGCCACGGCGACCGGCAGTGTCGGGTTGTCAGGCCGCGCGATGAACACGGTCGCCCCGAACTCCCCCAGCGACACCGCGAACGCGAAGCCCGCCGCGACCAGCAGCGCCCGCCGCACCAGCGGCAGATCGACCTCCCGCCACACCCGCCACGGCGAGGCCCCGAGGACGGCCGCGGCTTCCCTCAACCGCCCGTCCACGGCCCGCAGCACGGGCAGCATCGTCCGTACGACGAAGGGGACGCCCACCAGCGCCTGCGCGAGCGGCACCAGGATCCAGGAGGACCTCAGGTCCAGCGGCGGTTCGTCGAGGGCGATCAGGAACCCGAAGCCGACGGTCACCGCGGAGACGCCCAGCGGCAGCATCAGCAGCGCGTCGAAGCCGCGCACCAGCCGGCCGGCGTCCCGGCGCGCGAGGGCCGCGGCGGCGAGAGCACCGATCAGCACGGCGATGGCGGTGGCGGCGAGGGCGTACTGGAGCGAGTTGCCGATCGTGTCGATCGGCGGGACGAGGAAGGTCCCGCCGTCCTCGTGGGTCAGCGCGCGGTAGTAGCCGAAGTCGGGTGCGTCCAGGGAGCGTTGGACGAGCACGGCGAGCGGCAGCAGGAGCAGTACGGCGATGGTGGCCAGGACCCCGGCGAGCAGCGCCCACTGGCCTCTCCCGCGCGGCCGCCGGGCCGTGGTGCCCGCGTCCACCAGGCGCAGGGCGGTCTCCCGCCGCCGTACGGTCCACGCGTGCACGGCGAGGATCGCGCCCACCGCCACGAACTGGACGATGGTGAGGACGGCGGCCGTGGACAGGTCGAAGATCTCGGAGGTCTGCCGGTAGATCTCGACCTCGAGCGTGGAGAAGGTGGGCCCACCGAGGATCTGCACCACGCCGAAGGAGGTGAAGGTGAAGAGGAAGACCATGAGCGCGGCGGCGGCCACGGCGGGCGCGAGGGCGGGCAGCGTCACCTTCCGCCAGGCCCGCAGCGGAGAGGCGCCCAGCATCCGCGCCGCTTCCTCCTGACGCGGGTCGAGCTGTCCCCACAGCCCGCCCACCGTCCGTACGACGACCGCGTAGTTGAAGAAGACGTGCGCCAGCAGGATGGCCCACACGGTGGTGTCCAGCCGTACGCCCCACAGCTCGTCGAGCAGGCCCCCGCGTCCGAGGAGCGCGAGGAACGCCGTACCGACGACGACGGTCGGCAGCACGAACGGGACGGTGACGACGGCCCGCAGCACCTGCTTGCCCGGGAAGTCGAAGCGCGCGAAGACGTACGCGCCGGGGAGCGCGATCAGCAGCGTGAGCGCGGTGGAGGCGAGCGCCTGCCAGGTGGTGAACCACAGGACGTGCCGGATGTCGTCCTGGGCGACGACATCGAGGATCCGCCCGAACTGCCAGGCCCCGTCGACCTTGAGCCCGCGCGCCACGATCGCGGCGACGGGCCAGGCGAAGAAGACGGCGAAGAACGCGACGGGCAGGGCCATGAGCCCGAGCCGAGCCGCGCTCCCGCCTCTCGCCTTCGGCGGTCGTACTACTTCAGTACGAGTGACGTCCACGACTTGACCCACTGGTCACGGTTGTCGGCGATCTTGTCGGGCGCCATCGTCTCGGGGTCGGTGGCCGGCTTGCCGTACTTCTCGAACTCCGCCGGGACCGTCGCGCCCTCCCGTACCGGGTAGACGAACATGTTCAGCGGCATGTCCTCCTGGAACTCCTTGCCGACCAGGAAGTCGATGAACGCCTTGCCGCCCTTGGTGTTCTTCGCGTTGCTGAGCAGCCCCGCGTACTCGATCTGCCGGAAGCAGGTCCCGTACGACACCCCGGTCGGCGCGGTCTTCGGCTTCGGGTCGCCGTAGATGACCTCGGCGGGCGGCGAGGAGGCGTAGGAGACGACGAGCGGCCGGTCGGCCTTGGCCTTCTTGCCGCCCGCCGAGCCGGAGAACTCCTCGTTGTAGGCCTGCTCCCAGCCGTCGACGACCTTGACGCCGTTGGCCTTGAGCTTCTTCCAGTAGTCCTGCCAGCCGTCGTCCCCGTACTTGGCGGCGGTGCCGAGCAGGAAGCCGAGGCCGGGCGAGGAGGTGGAGGCGTTCTCGGTGACGAGGAGGTTCTTGTACTCGGGCTTGACCAGGTCGTCGAAGGACTGCGGCGGGGTCAGCTTGTGCTCGCTGAAGTACGCCTTGTCGTAGTTGACGCAGATGTCGCCGGAGTCGATGGGCGTGACCCGGTGCTTGTCCTGGTCGACGCGGAACCCGGACTTGATCGCGTCCGCGCCCTTCGCCTCGTACGACTGGAAGAGCCCGTTGTCGAGCGCCCGGGACAGCAGGGTGTTGTCGACGCCGAAGAAGACGTCGCCCTGCGGGTTGTCCTTGGTGAGGATGGCCTTGTTGACGGCCTGTCCGGCGTCGCCGTCCTTGAGGACCCGGACCTTGTAGCCGGACTGCTTCTCGAAGTCGGCGAGGACGCTCTTGGAGACGGCCCACGAGTCGTGGCTGACGAGCGTGACGGTCTTGGACCCGGAGCCCTCGTCGCCGGACGAGGACCCGCACGCGGACAGCGTGACCAGGCCGAGGCCCACGACGGCAGCCCAGTACTTCTTGGTGTTCACGGTGATGACCGAACTTCCTACCCAGAATGACCTGGGCGAGGTTCAGAGGGTCTGCGGCCCGATTGCCGCACTCTCAGCGCTGTGGCGCTCCCCTGTCGGATACGAATGCCAGATATGAAGATGTACGTACGAACGTCAGACTACCGCTCGGTGGCGGCGAGCTGTCCACACGCCCCGTCGATCTCCTGACCGCGGGTGTCCCGGATGGTCACCGGAACGCCGTGCGCGGCGATGGCCTCGACGAACGCCTTCTCGTCCTCGGGCCGGGAGGCGGTCCACTTCGAGCCCGGGGTCGGGTTCAGCGGGATGAGGTTGACGTGCACGGGCTTGCCCTTGAGCAGCCGCCCGAGCCGGTCACCGCGCCAGGCCTGGTCGTTGATGTCCCGGATGAGCGCGTACTCGATGCTGAGCCTGCGCCCGCTCTTCTCGACGTACTCGAACCCGGCGTCGAGGACCTCGCGGACCTTCCACCTGGTGTTCACGGGGACGAGGGTGTCGCGCAGCTCGTCGTCGGGGGCGTGCAGCGAGATGGCGAGCCGGCACTTGAAGCCCTCGTCGGCGAAGCGGTGGATGGCGGGGACGAGTCCGACGGTCGAGACGGTGATCCCGCGCTGCGAGAGGCCCAGGCCGTCGGGGGCGGGGTCGGTCAGCGCCCGGATGGCACCGACGACCCGCTTGTAGTTGGCGAGGGGCTCGCCCATCCCCATGAAGACGATGTTGGACAGCCGCGCGGGCCCGCCCGGGACCTCTCCGTCCCTCAGCGCCCGCATCCCGTCCACGATCTGGTGGACGATCTCGGCGGTGGACAGATTCCGGTCCAGCCCGGCCTGCCCGGTGGCACAGAACGGGCAGTTCATCCCGCACCCTGCCTGCGAGCTGATGCACATGGTCACCCGGTCCGGGTACCGCATCAGCACGGACTCGACGAGCGTCCCGTCGAACAGCCGCCACAGGGTCTTGCGCGTGGTGCCCTGGTCGGTGGCCAGATGCCGCACGACGGTCATCAGCTCGGGAAGCAGCGCCTCCTGCAGCTTGGGCCGCGCCGCGGCCGGAATGTCGGTCCACTCCGCGGGGTCGTGCGCGTACCGCGCGAAGTAGTGCTGCGACAGCTGCTTGGCACGAAACGGCTTCTCCCCGATCCCGGCGACGACGTCCTTGCGTTCGGCGGGCGTGAGATCGGCAAGATGCCGCGGCGGCTTCTGGGCTCCGCGGGGGGCGACGAAAGTGAGTTCTCCGGGCTTAGGCATGGCTGTACCAGTGTCGCAGATCGACACGGGTGGCCTCTCCTAGCGCCATTCCCAGTAGTGCGTGCGCACCGCCGCGTCACCGTGGCCGGGGGCCTCCTCCGTGGTGAAGGGAGTGAGCGGGAGGCCGGGGACCTCCGCGGTGACCGTGTGCAGGTGGTAGCGCGAGGGGAGGCCCGGGTACGACGGGGAGTCCGACTGCTCGACGGTCGGGAACGGGGCGCGGGCCGTGATCGTGACGGCGTCCGGGTCCACGCCGAGTTCCTCGGCGATGCAGCGCAGGGCCGCGGCCTCCGGGGTCTCGCCGGGGAGCATCTTCTCCGTCGGCGGGCTGTCGCGCTCCCGTACCGCTCCGTCCGCCATGAGCTGCCGTACCTCCGTCAGGCGTCTCCCGGCCGTCTCGATCGTCACGCTCACCACCGCGACCTCCCGCAGCGGCGGGCCGGAGGACAGCCAGGTCTCGCCGGCGGCGATCTCCTCCCACAGACGCCGGACCGACTTCGTGCCGTCTCGGCCCCAGGTGTCGTACGGCACGCCTTGTGCCGCCAGCCATTCGCGCAGGTCGTCGACGCTGTCCATGTCCCCCGCCCTCCTCGTGGTGTAGCGGGCTACACCATCGATCCGGGTGAAGGTTCCCTCGTGGGCGCAGCCCCCTCGCCGGGATCGTAGACGGCACACGGGCACGCAGACACACCGTGCCGCCAGCGCCTTTCCAGGAGGGGACCGTCCCATGGCCGTCAACCGCCGTCGCCAACGTCGTATCGCCACTCTCGCCACCACCGTGGCAGCCGTCGCACTGACCGCAGGACTCGTCACCGGCTGCGACCCCGACGACGTCGACAACTCGCTCGACTGCGTACGGAACTACGACGACATCGCCGACAGCCTCAAGGCGATCCACGAGGCCGGGTGGGACGCGGCGAAGGACCCCTCGCAGACCGACGAGTCCATCGACACCATCGAGAAGAACCTCGACAAGATCAAGGCCGAGAACGACGACTCGGACGGCGACAGCAAGGTGGAGAAGGCCGTCGACGACCTCAACCAGGCCATCTCCGACTACAACAAGGCCGTACTGGACGGCGAGAAGCCGGACTCAAGCAAGATCGACAAGGCTGCCGACGAGCTCAAGAACGTCTGTTCCTGACCGGTCAGAACAGCCAGACGCCGAACGCCACCACCGCCAGGCCGATCGCCAGGAAGACGCCCGCCATGACGGCGAGCGGACGCAGTTGGGTGCGCCGGCGGGACGGGTCGAGCCCGCGCCATGTGCTGCGCGCCGCGTACACCCCGGCGAAGGCGATCAGGCAGCCGACGACCACGGCCAGGAACCCGAAGAACTTGGCCCAGGTGTAGGGGTGGTCCGGGTTCGGGGTCCATACGGCGGCGAGGTCGCCGGCGCTGAGGAGGTTCACTCGTCGTTCTCGTGCTTCATCAGGTCCTGTACGTCCGCCTCGATGCCGGAACCGGCCGCGTAGACGCCGGTGTTGAGGGTCGTGCCGACGGTGTTCTTGAAGGAGCCGTCGGCAAGCTTGCCCTGGTCGCTGAGGTTCTCGCCGCCCAGGCTGCCGTGTTCCGTCAAGGCGTGGTTGACGCCGTGGTTCTGCGCGTTGCCGAAGGCGCCGGTGGCGGCGTTGGTGAGGGCGTCCTGGCCGATGGTCGACGGGTCCTGGCCGGCGATGACGTCGGCCGTGAGACCGCCCGCGACGTTGCCGGCGGCGCCGTTGACAGTCGTACCGAGAAGGCCGTCGCCACGGAGGATGTCGCCGGCCGTTCCGGTCAGACGCGCGCCCGCGGTGCCGGCGACCGCGGTGAACGCCGCCGTGCCCGCGGCGGCGCGGCTGCCGGCGGTGAGGTCCGCGCCCACCGTCACCGGCTGGCCGTGGACGGCCTGGTTCACCATGAGGCTGCCCGAGTCGGCGACGAAGTTGGTCGTGAAGCTCTCCAGGCCCGTCTTGGTGAAGTCCGCGGTGACGCGGGCGACGGTCGTGAGGACCTTCTCCAGGGTGGCGGCGGTCTCCGCGCTCAGGCCCGCGAACTCCTCCAGGAGGGCCGACACCTTCTCGGCGGCCGACTCGAACAGCCGGACCAGGTCCACGATCTTCGCGACCCGCTCGGCCACGGCGGTGTTGGCGACGAGGTCGGAGAGGAAGCCGGTGAAGAAGGACAGCGCGGCGCCGGCGATCTCCATCTCGGCGATCTCGACGCAGATGTCGATGATCTCCTCGTTGATCCCGTCGATCTGCGTGGCGTAGGCGCGCAGGCCGTCGGCGACATGGTGGAAGTTGTCGGCGACCTGTAGGACGACCTTGCGCTGCTCCTGCCAGTGCTTCTCGAAGGCGTCCCGTGCCTCGCCGTGCCAGCCCTGCTTGTCGACGCCCTCGATGGCGACGTCCACGGCGTGCACGAGGTCGGTCAGCTCCTTGCCCATGGTGTCCCAGCTGTGGGCCACGGAGCGGAGGGTGGGGCCGTCGCCGCCGGGGAGTTCCACACCGCAGGCCTCGAGGAGCTCCAGGACCTTGCCGTCGATCCAGCCGTTGAGGCTCACGCCGGGCCTCCCGGGCGCCGGACGGCGGCGTGCAGGTAGTCGACGGCGGTCTGGTCGGAGTCCGTGTAGTTGGCCGCGTTGACCCGCAGACGGTCGCCGTGGCTGCCCAGCACGGTGGGGATGTGGCCGAGCGCCTTGACGGTGTTGCTCAGCAGTTGCCCGTACTTCTGTGCCGCGCCGTCGCAGACGCCGAGCAGGCCGAACGCCTGCCCGATCTCGGACGCCCCCGCCGCGAAGCCCTCGATCGGCCCGGACAGCCCCGTGGCCTCCCGGTCGAACTTGCCCGCGAGGTCCGTCAGCGTGGCCGGGTCCACCCCGAACTGCCCGCTCATCGCGCTCCCCTGTCGAATGCCTGGCCATCGCCAGCATGTCCGGGGAACGCCCGTCCGGAAAGGATCTTTTACGCAGTCGGAGCAGGGCACTGACACACAATTTACGTGCCCCTGGTCAAGTCAATGCCCTGCTCCGCACGACGATGCGTCAGCCGGACCCGACGAACAGCACCAACAGCAGCCACACCACCGGAGCCGTAGGCAGCAAGGAATCCAGGCGGTCCATGCTGTGCCCATGTGCCGCTACCGCGGCGCGGCGCCATGGCCCGCTGCGGCGGCCGACCAGTACACATCCATCCGCCACCACCGCAACCGGCAGCCAAGCCCGCTGTCCCGCTGTCAGCCCGACCCGACGAACAACACCAGCAGCAGCCACACCACCGGAGCCGTAGGCAGCAAGGAATCCAGTCGGTCCATGATTCCGCCGTGGCCCGGGAGGAGGGTGCCCATGTCCTTGATGCCCAGGTCGCGTTTGATCATCGACTCGCCGAGGTCGCCCAGCGTGGCACTCGCCGCCACCGCGAGGCCCAGGAGCAGGCCCTGCCACCAGGTGCCCTCGTCGATCAGGAACTGCATGCACAGCGCGCCCGCCACCATCGCGAACGTCACCGCGCCGAGCAGGCCCTCGCGGGTCTTGCCGGGGCTGATGCGCGGCGCGAGCTTGTGGCTGCCGAAGCGCCAGCCGACGGCGTACGCGCCCGTGTCGCTGACCACCGTGAGGAGCAGGAAGGTCAGGACACGCCAGGGGCCGTCCTCGGCGGTCAGCATCATCGCGACGAAGGTCGCCAGGAACGGGACGTAGAAGGCCGCGAAGACACCCGCCGTGACGTCCTTGAGGTAGCCCTCGGGCGGTTCCGTCATCCGCCATACGAGGACGGCGAGCGCCGTGAGCGCCATGGCGACCCACGCACCCTCCGCGCCCCGGACGTACCCGGCGACGACCATCGCCGCGCCCCCGAGCGCCAGCGGCACCAGGGGCGCCTTGATGCCCTTGCGCTCCTGCAGCCTGCTGGTCAGCTCCCACAGCCCGACGACCACCGCGACCGCCACCACACCGACGAACACGGCCTTGACGACGAACAGCGACGCGAGGATGACCGCACCGAGTCCGACGCCGACCCCTATGGCCGCGCCCAGGTCGCGCCCCGCGCTCTTCTTCTGCGGCGGGGGCGCCGGCTGTGGGGCGTCGGGCATGGGCTCCGGATTCTGCTGCACCGGCTGATACGGCGGTGCCTGCTGCATGTCGTAAGGCTGCGCCTGCGGCGATTCGTCGCGGAACAAGGGACCGCTCAGCCGAGCGGCCCCCCGGTCGTCATCCTGGTCACCGCCGTACGCGGGTACCTCGGGCACGATGGGCATGGGGCGAGTCTGCTGCGCCTCGGGCGCATCGTACGCGGGACCCGCCGGGGCAGGCCCCTGGTCGTTCGGCCCCCAGTACCCGGTCTGTGGCGGCGCTCCCCAGGAATGGTCGTTCATCAGACCTCGAGCAGCTCCGCTTCCTTGTGCTTGAGGAGTTCGTCCACCTGGGCCACGTACTTGTGGGTGGAGTCGTCGAGCTCCTTCTCGGCGCGGCGGCCCTCGTCCTCGCCGACCTCGCCGTCCTTGATCAGCTTGTCGATCGCGTCCTTGGCCTTGCGGCGCACGGAGCGGATCGACACGCGCGCGTCCTCGGCCTTGCCCTTGGCGACCTTGATGTAGTCGCGGCGGCGCTCCTCGGTCAGCTCGGGGAACACCACACGGATGATGTTGCCGTCGTTGCTCGGGTTGACGCCGAGGTCGGAGTCGCGGATGGCCTGCTCGATGTTGCGCAGGGCCGACTTGTCGAACGGGGTCACGACCGCCATGCGCGGCTCCGGCACGGAGAACGAAGCCAGCTGGTTGATCGGCGTCGGCGCGCCGTAGTAGTCGGCCACGATCTTGTTGAACATCGCCGGGTGCGCACGGCCGGTGCGGATCGCGGCGAAGTCCTCCTTGGCGACCACGACGGCCTTCTCCATCTTCTCCTCGGCCTCGAGGAGGGTCTCTTCGATCACCACTTGCTCCTGCGTGTCTTGAGTAGGCCCGGCTGCTGTTCCGTATGCGTGGGGGCGGCGGCCGGCTGCGTCGCGTCTTCTTCCTGCACGGTTCCCGACCTGCGGGACATTGTCCATCCCCCGGTCAGGGTCCGTAGGTGTTGCCTGTCAGTCCCGGCTGTCCTGGTCACCCACAAGCGTGCCGATCTTCTCACCCTTGACGGCGCGGGCGATATTGCCCTCGGCCAGAAGCTCGAAGACGAGGATCGGGAGCTTGTTGTCACGGCACAGCGTGATCGCGGTGGCGTCGGCGACCTTGAGGTCGCGGGTGATGACCTCGCCGTAGCCGAGCGAGTCGAACTTGACGGCGTCCGGGTTGCGCTTGGGGTCGGAGTCGTAGACCCCGTCCACGCCGTTCTTGCCCATCAGCAGCGCCTCGGCGTCGATCTCCAGGGCGCGCTGGGCGGCGGTGGTGTCGGTGGAGAAGTACGGCATGCCCATACCGGCGCCGAAGATGACCACGCGGCCCTTCTCCAGGTGGCGCACGGCGCGCAGCGGGATGTACGGCTCGGCGACCTGGCCCATGGTGATGGCGGTCTGCACCCGGCTGTCGATGCCCTCCTTCTCCAGGAAGTCCTGGAGGGCGAGGCAGTTCATCACGGTGCCGAGCATGCCCATGTAGTCGGAGCGGGCCCGGTCCATGCCGCGCTGCTGGAGCTCGGCGCCGCGGAAGAAGTTGCCGCCGCCGATGACGACCGCGACCTGGGCGCCGTCGCGGACGACGGCGGCGATCTCGCGGGCGATCTTGTGCACCACGTCGGGGTCCACGCCCAGGCCCCCGCCACCGGAGAAGGCCTCACCGGACAGCTTCAGCAGAAACCGGCCGCGCACTTTGCCGTCGTCGCTCTTCTGGGGCTTGGTGGTCATGGGGATCCCGCCTCTTTCACCTGTTGCACATACGAAGAAGGCCATTGCCGGTGGGGTGTCGTTCGCATCCCATGCTCGGCAATGGCCTCCTCGTCAGATCTGCTGTCGTCCGTCACCCGCTGACAACTGCGTACGACCCTATCGGGGTCGCGCGCCGATCGCGGTACGGACTCAGATGCCGACCTTGATGCGCGTGAAGCGCTTCAGGGTGACACCGGCCTCGTCCAGGACCTTCTGGACCGACTTCTTGTTGTCGAGCGCGTACGGCTGACCGAGCAGCGTGGCGTCCTTGAAGAAGCCGTTGAGGCGACCCTCGACGATCTTCGGCAGGGCGGCCTCGGGCTTGCCCTCGGCGCGGGTGGTCTCCTCGGCGACGCGGCGCTCGGACTCGACGACCTCGGCCGGGACGTCCTCCTTGGAGAGGTACTTCGGCGCGAAGGCGGCGATGTGCTGGGCGACGCCCTTGGCGAGGTCGGCGTCGGCCTTGTCCAGCTCGACCAGGACACCGATCTGCGGGGGCAGGTCGGGCATGGTGCGGTGCATGTAGGCGTAGACGAAGCCGTCGGAGAACTGCGCGAAGCGGTCCAGGACGATCTTCTCGCCGAGGTTGGCGTTGGCCTCGTCCACGAACGCCTGGACGGTCTTGCCGGCCTCGATCTCGGAGGCGAGCAGGGCCTCGATGTCGGCCGGGGAGGTCGCGGCGACGTGCTGGGCGATCTGGTTGGCGACGGCCTGGAACTTCTCGCCCTTGGCGACGAAGTCCGTCTCGCACTTCAGCTCGACCAGGACACCGGAGGTGTTGTCGTCGGCGATGAGGGAGACCACGGCGCCGTTCTCGGCGGAGCGGCCCTCGCGCTTGGCGACGCCCTTCTGGCCCTTGATACGGAGCGCCTCGACGGCCTTGTCGACGTTGCCCTCGGCCTCGTCCAGCGCCTTCTTGCAGTCCATCATGCCGGCGCCGGTGAGCTCACGAAGCTTCTTGACGTCGGCGGCGGTGTAGTTCGCCATGAGTCGTTAAGTCTTTCTCGAAGTCGGAAGATCTACCCGGTCCACGAACCACATGTGGGTGTGGAAAGCGAACCTATGGGTGAACGGCGGGGGCGAACCGGATGTCGCCGCCCCCGCCGTCAACGCTGACTGATCAGGCCTGCTCGGCGTCCGCGGCCGGAGCCTCGGCGGCAGGAGCCTCGGCAGCCTCGGCGGGGGCCTCCGCGGCCGGAGCGGCCTCGGCGGCCGGAGCGGCCTCGTCGGCGGGAGCGGCCTCGTCGGCCTTCTTCTCGCCCTCGAGCAGGTCGCGCTCCCACTCGGCGAGCGGCTCGCCCGCGGCCTTCTCGCCCTTGTCACCGGTGGCGACGCGAGAGCGGGAGATGAGGCCCTCGGCGACGGCGTCGGCGATCACACGGGTGAGCAGGGTGACGGAGCGGATCGCGTCGTCGTTGCCCGGGATCTTGTAGTCGACCTCGTCGGGGTCGCAGTTGGTGTCGAGGATGGCGACGACCGGGATGTTGAGCTTGCGGGCCTCGCCGACCGCGATGTGCTCCTTCTTGGTGTCCACGATCCAGACGGCGCTGGGCACCTTCTGCATCTCGCGGATACCACCGAGGGTCTTCTCCAGCTTGGCCTTCTCGCGCGAGAGCACGAGAAGCTCCTTCTTGGTCAGACCCGAGGCCGCGACGTCCTCGAAGTCGATCTGCTCGAGCTCCTTGAGGCGCTGCAGACGCTTGTAGACGGTCGAGAAGTTGGTGAGCATGCCGCCCAGCCAGCGCTGGTTGACGTAGGGCATGCCGACGCGGGTGGCCTGCTCGGCGATGGCCTCCTGCGCCTGCTTCTTCGTGCCGACGAACATGACCGTGCCGCCGTGGGCGACGGTCTCCTTGACGAACTCGTAGGCGCGGTCGATGTACGACAGCGACTGGAGCAGGTCGATGATGTAGATGCCGTTGCGCTCGGTGAAGATGAAGCGCTTCATCTTCGGGTTCCAACGACGGGTCTGGTGACCGAAGTGGACGCCGCTCTCCAGCAGCTCCCGCATCGTGACGACGGCCATGGCCGTTCTCCTTGATTTTCTCGGTTGTACCGCGGGTGCCGGTGGGCACTCGCGCCTGACGCCCGCGTGCGCCGTGCCGCGAAGGACCGAGGGGCGCTGACAGGGGACCGTTGCCGGCCGCCGTGTCGGGGCGTGCGAAGTCGACCCGGTGACCCGGATCGCCAGAAGAAGTGTACGGGACCCGCGAGGTGGCGGGTGACGCCGTTGTCCACAACCCGGGAGTAGTCCACAGGTACCGGCCATGATCGGGCCGGGTACGGGACGGTTCTCGCATGCGAGCGAACCGATGTGTGCGGCTGACGTGGGCACTGCTGCTGGGACTGACCCTGGCGGTCCTTGCCGTCCTGACTCCCCGGGCCCGGGCGGACGACCCGCCAACACCACCGCCGTCACCGCCGTCCCCGACGGCGCCGGGCCCACCGGTCCCGGCCGTCGCCCGCCTCTGGCCGGTGGGCGCACACCCTTCGGTGTTACGGGGCTGGGAGCCCCCGGCGACGGTCTACGGCCCCGGCCACCGCGGCGTCGACCTGGCGGCCCCGGCCGGGACCCCGGTACGGGCGGTGGCGGCCGGCCGGGTGTCCTTCGCCGGCCGGGTCGCGGGCCGGGGCGTGGTCTCCGTGGAGCTGACGGGCACGGATCTGCGGACGACGTACGAGCCGGTGTCACCCTCCGTGCGGAAGGGCGACGAGGTCGGGCCGGGCGAGGTGGTGGGGACGGTCGAGCCGACGGGCTCGCACTGCACGGTCATGTGCGTGCACTGGGGCCTGCGGAGAGGGAGGACCTATCTGGACCCGCTGTCACTGCTCCCGCCGTGGCTGCTGTACAGGGGGCCGTCGAGACTGCTGCCGGTACTGGGGGTCCCGCTCCCCTAACCCCGGACGCCGCGCAGCGCCATGGTGACGGCCGCCTCGGTGATCGCCGTCGGGTCCTCCGCGGCGCCCAGTTCGATGCGCCGCACGGCCGCGTCCACGACGCCCTGCAGCAGCATCGCGGCCAGCCGGGGCTCGGTGTGCCCCAGCTCCCCGAGCGCCTCGACGATCATCGCGACGAGCCCGCCGTGCGCGGCCCGGATCTTCTCCCGGGCCCCCGCGTCCAGCTCGCTCGCGGAGATCGCCACGACGGCCCGGTGCCGGCGGTCCCCCACCAGCGCGAGCTGCCGGCGCACATACGCCTCGACCTTGGCCTCGGCCGTGTCCGCCCGCTCCATGGCGGCCTCGACCTCGGCGGCCCAGACGGGAAAGTCGACCGCGCACAGCTCCTCGACCACGGCCGCCCGCGACCGGAAGTACTCGTACACCGACGAGCGCGCGAGCCCCGTCCGCTCGGCCAGCGCCGGGAACGTCAGCGCCTCCGTCCCGCCCTCGGACAACAACGACCGAGCCGCGTCCAGCAGGGCGGCTCGCTGCATCGACCGGTGCTCGGCCACGGAGGCCGCTCGAATCCTTGGCACGTCAACCACTTTACGGACGCACCGCCGCCGACGGGAGGGACTCACCCTCACTCCCGCTCCGCTCAGCGTCCGAAACTCGCCAGCTTCGCCCGCAGCTGCAGCACCGACTTGGTGTGGATCTGGCTGACCCGGCTCTCGGTCACTCCGAGCACGTTCCCGATCTCGGCGAGCGTGAGCCCCTCGTAGTAGTAGAGCGTGACGACGGTCTTCTCCCGCTCGGGCAGCGTGTTGATCGCCCGCGCCAGGAACCGTCTGAGCTCCCGGTCCTCCGCCACCTCCACGGGGTTGTCCGCGGCGGTGTCCTCCAGCGTGTCCATGAGGCTGAGCCGGTCCCCGCCCTCGCCCCCGACGTGCAGCAGCTCCTCCAGCGCCACCACGTTGGCCAGCGACAACTGACTGAACACGGCGTGCAGTTCGTCCACCGGGATGCTCATCTCGGCGGCCACCTCCTGCTCCGACGGCGTCCGCCGAAGCCGCGCCTCCAGGGTCGCGTAGGCCCGCTCGACGTTCCGCGCCTTCTGCCGCACCGACCGCGGGATCCAGTCAAGGGCCCGCAGCTCGTCGATCATCGCGCCGCGGATCCGGGTGATCGCGTACGTCTCGAACTTGATCTCCCGGTCGACGTCGAACTTCTCGATCGCGTCGATCAGCCCGAACACCCCGGACGACACGAAGTCGGCCTGCTCCACGTTGGGCGGCAGCCCGACGCTCACCCGCCCCGCCACGTACTTCACCAGCGGCGAGTAGTGCAGGATCAGCTGCTCCCGCAGCCGCTCGTCCCCGGTCGCCTTGTACGACCGCCACAGCTCGTCGAGCGTCGAGGGAGCGGGCGGCCGCACGCTGCCACCGTCACGGGCGGCTGGGGGGATCGCCGCCCGGTCGGAGCCGGAGGTGTGCTGGGGCATTCGTCGCCTTGTGCCGTTCTGCCGTGAAGTACGTGAAGGGGGAGATGTGGGGGACTGTGTCGGAATCCACGTGAGCGTAGCGTGACTGGAGCGTCGCGGTGCGCGAAGAGAGGGGCGGGACGCGTACGCAGATACGTTCCTCAGGGCGCTCCACCGAGTCACGGCCGTCGCTGTACGTGACCGCCCGGGGGCGCCAACTGCGGGTATTTCCACAGGTGTCAGGCTTCCCCCGGACGGCCGAACACGCTCGGTCAGCATCGGCCCCGGCCGCCGCGGACGGAGATCATCGTCTGGCGTGTCAACTTCCAGCCGTCGCCGTGTCGTTCGACGTAACCAAGTGATCGGAGTTCGTACAGTCTCGCGATCGCGTCGTCCCGCGTGGTCAGCGCGCCCCGGGCCACCGCGTCGGCCGTGGCCGCGCCGCGTCCGGGCAGCGCGGCCAGCACCCGCCTGGCACCGGGCTCCAGCAGGTCCGTCGGCAGCACGGGGCCGCGCCGCTGCGGGGCCAGTTCGCCGATGTCACCGACCAGTTCGACGACTTCGGCGGCGTCGGTGACGAGGACGGCGTCGCCGCGCAGGAGTTCGTGCACGCCGGCGGACAGGCTGCTAGTGGCCGGGCCGGGTACCCCTATCGTGTGGCGTCCGAGGCGTTGTGCGGCCCGGGCGGTGACGAGGGAGCCGCTGCGGTGGGCGGCCTCGACGACCACGGTGCCTCTGGTGAGAGCGGCGATCACGCGGTTGCGGACGATGAAGCGGCTGGGGGTCGGGTGATCTCCCGGCGGCAACTCCCCGATGACGAGTCCCTGTTCCGCGATCCTGGTGATCAACTCGGTGTGGCCGCGCGGGTAGGGCCGGTCGACTCCGCAGGCCAGTACGGCGACGGTGGCTCCGCCGGCGCCGAGAGCGCCGCGGTGGGCCGCGCCGTCGACGCCGTAGGCTCCGCCGGAGACGACGACCCAGCCGCGCTCGGCGAGCCCCGCGCCCAGGGTGGCGGCCATGTGGGCGCCGTATTCGGTGCAGGCGCGGGCGCCCACGACGGCGACCGACCTGAGCGCCCACATCCGCAGGCTGGGCATCCCGCGCACCCACACCCCGAGCGGCCGCCCGTCGCCGAGGTCGTCGAGCTGCCCCGGCCACTCGGCGTCCCCCGGCACGACGAACCGCATCCCGGCGGCCCGGGCCACATCGAGATCCATCTCCGCCCGGTCCTCGGACGCCCGCGCCAACAATCCGCCCCACCGCTTGTCAGTGACCCCGACGAGCTGCGGCCCACCGGCCTTGAGACACCGCGCGACCTCCACGGCCCCGAGCTCCCGCACCCACCTGCCCCCGACCTCGTCACCGGGTTCGAGGACACGGGCTAGGAAGACTCGGGCGAGCAGCTCGCGGCCGGAGTCGTCGTCGCTCATGTCAGCGCCCCGATGGCCATCGGCACGCCGCGCGGCACTCCCGTGCGCAGTTGCAGCGCCAGGGCGACGTCCGTCGCGTCGGGGCGGTCATGGCCGACGAGGTCGGCGACGGTCCAGGCGACGCGCAGGACCCGGTCGATTCCCCGGGCGGTCAGCACGCCCCGCTCCAGGTTGCGCTCGGCCTCGTCCATCGCCCCGCTCACGGCATGCCAGCGACTGCGCAGCTCGCGGCCCGGTACCTCGCTGTTGGTGCGCCACGGGGTGCCGGTGAACCGTGCCGCCGCACGCTCCCGCGCCGCCCTGACCCGGTCGGCGACAGTCGCCGTCGACTCGCCTCCGGCCCCACGCCGGGCCAGCTCGGAGCGCGTCACCCGGTCCACCTCGACCCGCAGGTCCACCCGGTCGAGCAGCGGCCCGGACAGCCGTGCCTGGTAGCGGCGGATCGCCGAGGGCGGACACTCGCAGAAGTCGTCCATCTGCGAGAACCGGCCACAGGGACAGGGGTTGGCCGCGAGCACCATCAGGAACTTCGCCGGGAAGCGCACGACCCCCGCACTGCGGGCGATCACGACGTGCCCGGCCTCCAGCGGCTGCCGCAGCGCGTCGAGGGCCTGGCTGTTGAACTCGGGAGTCTCGTCCAGGAAGAGGACACCCCGGTGCGAGAGCGACACCGCGCCGGGCCGGGCGATGCCCGCTCCGCCGCCCACCAGTGCCTGCATGGTCGCCGAATGGTGCGGGGCGCAGTACGGGGCGGCATCGACCAAGGGCTTGCCCGGGGGCAGCAGGCCCGCCACCGAGTGGACGGCCGTGACCTCCAGCGACTCCTCCCGGGTCAGCCTGGGCAGGACGGCGGGCAGCCGCTCCGCGAGCATCGTCTTGCCGGCACCGGGCGGCCCTTCCAGGAACAGGTGGTGCCCACCGGCTGCCGAGACCTCCACCGCCGTCCTCGCCGAGATCTGGCCCACGACGTCCGCGAGGTCGTGGCCGTGGTCCTGCTGTGCGGCGCCCATGCTGTGCATGCCCGTGGCCGCGCCCGTACCGGGCACCCGCAGACCGGCCAGGAGCGGGTCCGGGCGGCCCGGCTCATCCGGTTCCTCGTCGGGCACGGGCTCGTCCGCGAGGACGGCGATGAGCTGCCGCAGGCTCCGCACACCCAGCACGGACACCCCGGGCACGAGCGAGGCCTCCGCGGCCGCGCACTCGGGCACGACCACCTGTTCATAGCCCGCGTCCGCCGCCGCCAGCACCGCCGGCAGGATGCCCCGGACCGGCCTCACCCTGCCGTCGAGACCCAGCTCGCCGATCATCACGATGTCGGCCAGCACCCGTGGGTCGATCCGCTCGGAGGCACCCAGCACCGCGCAGGCCACCGCCAGGTCGAAGCCGGAACCCGCCTTCGGCACCGACGCCGGGCTCAGTCCGACGGTGAGCTTCTTCTGCGGCCACTCGCCTCCCGAATTCACCACCGCCGCCCGCACCCGATCCCGACTCTCACTCAGGCTCTTGTCCGGCAACCCCACCAGCGTGAACGCCGCCACCCCGGGCTCCAGGTCCGCCTGGACCTCCACCACCACGCCCTCGACGCCCACCAGCGCCACCGAGCACGTACGCGCGAACCCCATCTCAGGCCACCCCCCGCGCGTGCTCGACGACCGGTGCCCCGCGTTGTGGCAGCAGGACGCCCACCAGGTCGATGCGGACGCCGCCCGGTGGTGCGCCTCCGTGGGTGTGGATCCAGTGCGCGGCGAGCCCCCGCAGCCGCTCCGCCTTCTCTGGCGTCACCGCGGCCATGGGGTGCTCGAAGGGCCCCGCGCGGCGCGTCTTGACCTCGCAGACGACCAGGACGTCCCCGTCCCTCGCGACGATGTCGATCTCCCCGGTCCTGCCACAGCGCCAGTTGCGCTCCAGGACCGTCATCCCGGCCTCGGCCAGCCGCCGCGCGGCCAGCTCCTCGCCGTACCTGCCGAGTGCACTGCGTGCGTTCATGTCGGCACCACCTCCGGCGCCAACGATCACGCGAACCCGCCCACCGAGTTGATCTTGGTGGACTACTCAGCGGTTGTGGAGAACTCCGTCACCCCCACGGGTGACACTCAGCTGCCCGGCAGCTCCAGATCGCTCTTGTTCAGCTCCTCGATGTTCACGTCCTTGAACGTGAGCACTCGCACCTGCTTGACGAACCGAGCCGGTCGGTACATGTCCCAGACCCACGCGTCCGCCATCGAGACCTCGAAGAACACCTCGCCCTGGACCGAGTGCACCTGCATCTCGTAGTCGTTGGTCAGGTAGAAGCGCCGCTCGGTCTCGATCACGTATTTGAACAGACCGACGACATCGCGGTACTCCCGGTAGAGCTTCAGCTCCATCTCGGTCTCGTACTTCTCGAGGTCCTCGGCGCTCATGGCATGTTCCCCTTCAGCCGTGCGATCCCACCATTGTGCGCCAGTCCCATGAGCCTCTAGACGATTTCCGTGTCGAGGGTCACGGGTCCGGCAGGGGGACCTTCGTCGAGCAGCCTGCGGAGCAGCTCGGCGAGTCTGGTCGGATACACCGTCTCATGTGCCCGGGTCAGTTCCGCACACGTCCACCAGCGTGCTCCGGCGACACTGCGCCGCTCCAGCTCCGTCAGCCCTCTGGCCCCGGGCAACGCGTCGGACGTCTGCGCCGTCCTGGCCAGGTAGTACCACTCGTCCTGGTCCCAGCGGCGGCCGGCGAACGGGAAGGAGCACTGCCGACGCCACAGCACGGGCCCGAGCTCGACCTCGGTGATGCCGGTCTCCTCGGCGAGTTCCCGTACCGCGGCCTCCTCACGCGTCTCGTCGCCCTCGACGCCACCGCCCGGCGTGAACCACCAGTCGTCCGTCGGGTCGTCCGGTTCGTGGCCGTACAGGAGCAGGATGCGGTCGTCGGGATCCAGCAGCACGACCCGGGCCACCTTGCGCGGCGCGGTCCCGGGGCCGTCCGCCGGCTCAGCGGGCACCCACGGGCTCCGTCCGGGTGCGGGCGCGGCGGTTGCCCATGCGCTTGGCGATCGGGCCGTACGCCCCACCGCCGAGGACCAGGACCGCGCCGACGACGATCAGCGTGACGATGATGCGCAGCGGGCCCGCCGTCGACAGGGCGCCCAGGGCCTCGAAGCCCGTGGGGCGCTCCAGCATGCCCTTCATCGGCCAGACCACGGCGTCCACGCGAGCCGTCACGGCGGACTCGGCGACCGTGCCCTGGGCCGCGTCGCTGAGGTGGGCGGAGGAGTCCAGGGAGCCCTGGCGCTCGTCGCCGAGGAGGAACAGGCGGCCCTTGGGGACCTTCACGGTCGGGATCTTCTTGTCCTCGACCGCGCTGCCCTTGAGGTAGCCCTCGTCGATCTGCTTGCCGTTGACGGTCAGCTTGCCGTCGGTGCAGCAGGAGACCGTGTCACCGCCGACCGCGACCACGCGCTTGACCACGGGGGCGTTGGTCACCCACGTCTTGTCGGTGAAGACGACCACGTCGCCCCGGTGTATCTCGCTGCCGTCGACGCGCTGCGCCAGCACCCGGTCGCCGGCGTCGATGGTCGGCGTCATCGAGGTGGTCGGCACGGTGTACGGCCGGTACACCACCGCTCCCCAGGCGAAGCCTCCGAGGAACAGCACAATGCCCAGTGCGACCGCGATCCCGGACAGTCGCTGTCCGGCCTTGCTGCCCACCGGGCCCGTGCTCCTGCCGCCGCTGCGCGGGGCCGTACGTGTAGTGCTCTCGCCACCCATGGGTCCGCACCCTACCCGGCGGTACCTGGAGCGGTCAGCCCTTCCCTGGCCGCCGAGGTCACAGCTGCACCAGGCTTTCACCAAGGCGGGGTCGAGGACCCCGCTCAGCGGGTCTCGGCGGGCGCGATCCTCCTGCGGCGCCACAGCGCGACCGGCACGACACCGGTGAGGGCGAGCGCGTTCGGTGCCGCCGTCAGGGCGCCGGCCGCCGAGGACTGGTCGCCGAGACCGGGCTGGTCGAAGGTGTCCGGGATCGGCAGGGTGTCCCAGCGGTTGATCGGCCAGGCGATGACGATGGCGCGTCCGACGACCTTGTCGACCGGGACCATGCCGTGGTTCTTGTCGCTCTGGTTGTAGCGGGAGTCACGGGAGTTCTGCCGGTGGTCGCCCATGACCCAGATGTAGCCCTTGGGGACCTTCACCGTGAACTGGCCGCCCTGGTCGTCCACGCTGCACGGGGTGTTGCCCGCGTACACGAACGACGTGTCGTTCAGCGGCTTGCCGTTGACCTTCAGCGGGCCGCTGCCCTTGCAGGAGACCGTGTCGCCGCCGACGCCGATGACGCGCTTGATGAGGTCCTTCTCCTCGGCGGACGGCATCAGGCCGATCCAGCTGAGGACCTTCTGCAGCGCGTTCGGGTTGGCGGTGGGCTCGCCCGCCAGCCAGTTGTCCGGGTCGTGGAAGACGACGACCTCGCCGCGCTCGGGCTTGGAGCCGAACCAGGGGGTGAGCTTGTCGACCAGAACGCGGTCGCCCTGCTGGAGGGTGTTCTGCATCGAGTCCGACGGGATCGAGAACGCCTGCACCAGGAAGGTCTTGATCAGCAGCGCGAGGACGAGCGCGATGCCGATGAGGATGGGCAGCTCCTTCCAGAAGGAGCGCTGCTTCTTCGCCCTGGGCGCCGCGTCGCCCGGCCCCTGGCCGTCCGCCCTGGTCTGCGCGTCGCGCGGCACGCCGTCGTCGTCCGCCGAGGGGTCACTCCCGGAGGTCACGGCGCCGTCCGCGGCCGGGACGGCTGCCGACATCCCTTGACCGGGCTGCCCGCGGTGCTCCTCGCCGTCGTGTCCGGACCGTGCGCCAACCGCCACATCCCCCACGCCAACTCCTTACTCTGTGCCGCTGCCTGCCCCATACGCGACGCAGGCCCACCACTCCCATAACGAGCGGGAGTTCCGCAGGGGTCGGGAGCTGGATGGCTGTGTTCAGATCGTCGGGAGCAACCCTATGCGACAGCTGCGGGGCCGCGGTCGTCCCCGACACGGAGTTGGAAACGGAGGCGAAAGTTTTAGGTTCTTCCAAGGAAGTCCAGTGCCCCATGGGCCAGGCGATGACCTTCGCCCGTCCCACCACGGAGTCCAGGGAGACCGTGCCGCCGTAGGCGGTGTTCATATGGGCGCGGGAGTCCGCGGAGTTGGCCCGGTGGTCGCCCATCACCCACAGCCGGCCCTTCGGGACGGTGATGTCGAACTCCTGTGTGGACGGGGCGTTTCCGGGATACAGGTAGTCGCCCTCGGTCAGCGGCACGCCGTTGACGGTCATCCGGCCCTGTGCGTCGCAGCACTTGACGTGGTCGCCGCCGACGCCGATGACCCGCTTGATGAGGTCCTTCTCGTTGTTGGACGGCAGCAGGCCGATGAACGTCAGCGCCTCCTTGACCTGCTTGACCACGATGGGGTCGTTGCCGGTCGTCGTGGTCTGCTCGTCCGCGAGCCAGCCGCCGGGGTCCTTGAAGACGACGACGTCGCCGCGCTTGGGCTCGGAGCCGAACCACGGGGTGAACTTGTCGACCAGGACACGGTCGCCGATCCGGATCGTCTGCTCCATGGAGCCCGACGGGATCACGAACGCCTGGACGAGGAACGTCTTCAGGACCAGGGCTATGAGTACGGCGACGCCGACCAGGAGCGGTATCTCCTTGACCGCGCTGCGCCTGCGCTTTCGCTTGACCTTGCGCTGAAGCTTGCGCCGCTCCGCCCGGGAGCGGCCGCCGGCCGGGCCGGCGACGCCCGCGGAGCCACTGGTGCGCCGCGATCCGGTGGGCAGCAGGTTCTCGGTGCCGAAGGGGCTGCTGGGCGCCGCGCCGCGCGGCTTGCCGCGGTTACCCATGCGCACCGCCGGCTCTCTTCGCGGTCGCCTCCGAGGCGTCGGCGGGCACGCGCGCGTAGGCGCTCGGCCGGTGCAGGCGCGTGAGGTGGCCGGCGGGCCAGACGATCCAGTCGGCTCGTCCGATCACGTCGGAGAGCGGGATCATGCCGCCGCCGGGCGAGCCCAGGTGGTCGCGGGAGTCGCTGGAGACGCTGCGGTGGTCGCCGAGGACGAAGAGGGTGCCGTCGGGCACGACGACGCTGAAGGGCACCGTGGACGGGGTGTCCCCGGGGTACAGGAACGACGACTCGTCGACCGACCGGCCGTTCACCTCGATCCTCCCCTCCTTGTCACAGCAGACCACTCGGTCTCCCCCCACACCCACGACGCGTTTGATGTAGTCGGCGCTCCCGAAGTAGCCGGTGCCGTCGAACACAACGACATCTCCCCGCCGCGGCTGGGCACCGAAACGGTACGCCAACTTATTTACGAGAACGCGGTCGCCGATCCTCAATCCGTTTTCCATGGATCCGCTGGGAATCTGGAAGGGTTGCACCACGAAAGTGTTGAGGAGCAGCAAAAAGACCAGGCAGACCAGCACGGTCAGGGTGATCCGCCCGCCCGGCAGCCAGTCGGTGACCTTCGCCACCAACGCGAAACGCGACCGTCCCTCCGCGGCCACTGGATCAGGGCGGGAGGAGCGGTCGCGCTCCGTCTGCTGTGCTTCGGTCTCCATCGAGGCCAGATGCTATCCGGCGGTTCTATGGATCCCGGCGCGAGCTCAGCTGTCGCGCTTCTCCTTGATCTTCGCGGCCTTACCGCGCAGCTCGCGCAGGTAGTACAGCTTGGCGCGACGCACGTCACCGCGGGTGACGAGCTCGATCTTCTCGACGATCGGAGTGTGCACCGGGAAGGTGCGCTCGACGCCGACGGAGAAGGAGACCTTGCGGACCGTGAAGGTCTCGCGGACACCGGCGCCCTGGCGGCGGATCACAACGCCCTTGAACTGCTGCACACGGGAGCGGTTGCCCTCGATGACGCGGACGTGGACGTTGACGGTGTCACCCGGGCGGAAGGCCGGGACGTCGCTGCGCAGCGACGCGGCGTCGACGGAGTCGAGCAGGTGAGACATTTCGTCTGCTTTCTTCACCCATGCCACAGGTCATAGGCGGTAACTAGGTTTCCGAGAGGATGCTGTCCGTGTCGGGGCGGGCGTCGTGTCCCCCTGTGGCAGGGGCGCACGCCGGACGACGCACAACAGCGACCTATTCTTCCACGCCCTCGGGCCTGCGCCAAAATCGGCCGTACGGCTCCCCCGCCGGGTCCGGGGCCCAGCCCAGGATGGAGAGCATCTCGCGGTCCTTCTTGTCGAAGGCCTTGGGGTCGCAGCGCTCGATGAGGTCGGGCCGGTTGGCCGTCGTACGCCTGAGCGCCTCGTCGCGGCGCCAGCGGGCGATCCTGCCGTGGTGGCCGCTGAGCAGCACGTCCGGGATCCCGCGGCCGCGCCACTCAGGGGGCTTGGTGTAGACGGGGCCCTCCAGGAGGTTGGCCATGGCACCGGGCGCGAAGGAGTCGTCGCGGTGGGACTCGGCGTTGCCGAGGACGCCGGGGAGCAGTCGCGCCACCGCTTCCGTGATGACCAGTACGGCCGCCTCGCCGCCGGCGAGGACGTAGTCGCCGATGGACACCTCGTGGACCGGCATCCGGGTCGCGTACTCGTCGATCACACGGCGGTCGATGCCCTCGTAGCGCGCCGGTGTGAAGATCAGCCAGGGGCGCTCGGAGAGCTCGACGGCGAGTTCCTGGGTGAAGGGGCGGCCGCTGGGGGTGGGGACGATCAGGGCGGGCGTGTGCGAGCCGGTCTCGTAGCCGTCGGCGAGGGCCGAGTCGAGGGCGTCGCCCCAGGGCTCGGTCTTCATGACCATGCCGGGGCCGCCGCCGTAGGGGGTGTCGTCGACCGTGTTGTGGCGGTCGTACGTCCACGCGCGCAGGTCGTGCACATGGACGTCGAGCTGTCCACGCGCGCGTGCCTTGCCCACGAGGGAGACGTTCAGGGGTTCCAGGTACTCGGGGAAGATCGTGACGACGTCGAGGCGCATCTCTTACGACTCTTCCCGCGAGCCCGCGATCTCCGCCTGGCCGTCGATCAGCCCGGGCGGGGGCTTGATGACCGCCCTCTGCTCCTCCAGGTCGATCTCGGTGACGATCTCCTGGACGAAGGGGATCATCACTTCGCTCCCGTCGGGCCGCTCCACGATGAAGAGGTCCTGGGAGGGCAGGTGCGAGATCTCGGTGATGCGGCCGACCTCGACGCCGTCCGCGGTGACCACGTCCAGGTCCATCAGCTGGTGGTCGTAGTACTCGTCCTCCTCCTCGGGCAGCTCCTGAGGGTCGACCTCGGCGATCAGGAGGATGTTGCGGAGGGCTTCGGCGGCGTTGCGGTCCTTGACGCCCTCGAAGCGCAGGAGGAGGCGGCCGCTGTGGACGCGGCCGGTCTCGATCGTGAGGGGTCCCGCAGTGGCGGGATCGGTGGCGAGCACGGCTCCGGGCGCGAGCCTGAGCTCCGGCTCGTCGGTGCGTACCTCGACGGTGACCTCGCCCTTGATGCCATGGGCACGGCCGATCCGTGCGACTACCAGCTGCACGTGTCCACATCTCCTGTCATACGACTACGGGCCGGGGACGGCCCAGTGGCCCTCCCCGGCCCGAGCCGGTGCTGTGTTCGGCGTCAGCGGACGTGGTCGACGTCGACGAGGTCGACGCGGACACCGCGGCCGCCGATGGCGCCCACGACGGTGCGCAGAGCGCGTGCGGTGCGGCCGTTGCGGCCGATCACCTTGCCGAGGTCGTCGGGGTGGACCCGGACCTCGAGCACGCGCCCGCGGCGCAGGTTGCGGGATGCGACCTGCACATCGTCAGGGTTGTCGACGATGCCCTTCACGAGGTGCTCGAGAGCCTCCTCGAGCATGCTCAGGCCTCGGCCGACTCGGACTCGGC
Organism: Streptomyces cylindrosporus; assembly: GCF_022698165.1. Lineage (GTDB taxonomy): Bacteria > Actinomycetota > Actinomycetes > Streptomycetales > Streptomycetaceae > Streptomyces > Streptomyces cylindrosporus. The sequence continues at coordinate 74,969 of NZ_JALDAY010000016.1, read as the reverse complement.
GGCAGCCTCGTCCTTCTTCTCCGCCTTCTTCTTCTGGGTGATCGCCTCACCCTTGCCCTCGTCCTCGCCACCGAGGGCCTCGAACGACGGGCGCGCCTTCTTCGGCTCGGCGACCAGCAGCGGAGCCGGGGCGGGCTCGCCCTTGAACTTCTGCCAGTCGCCGGTCTTCTTCAGAATGGCGAGGACGGGCTCGGTCGGCTGCGCGCCGACACCCAGCCAGTAGGCCACACGGTCGGCGTCCACCTCGATGACCGACGGGTTGTAGGTCGGGTGGTACTTGCCGATCTCCTCGATCGCACGGCCGTCACGGCGGGTGCGGGAGTCGGCGACGACGATGCGGTAGTGAGGCGAACGGATCTTGCCCAGACGCTTCAGCTTGATCTTGACTGCCACGGGAGTGGGTTCTCCTGGTTTTGACGTGGTTGGGCACGGCGAGATTGCCGCGTGGGGTTGCGGTACCCGAGTGCCCGATGGACGCGTCAGCCGGAGGAGAGAGGGGTCCTGTGCGGCTGTCGAGTACAGCTAGCCATTGTGCCACACCCGGCCGGTCGGTTCCGCCGCCGGGGACGGACCGCCCCAGGACACCCGCGCGGACATGCCGAAGCGGCACCCGGCGTGGAGGTGAGTCACGCCGGGCGCCGGCCGCACCGGCAGCCACGAGATGCCGGTACTTCGTGCTCCCGCGTTACGCCGCGACCGCCTCGGGAATCCGGAAGGGCTTCCCGCAGCCGCCGCACACGATCGGTGCCTGGGCAAGGACCGACGGAACGACCCGGACGTTACGACCGCAGTCGCAGACCGCCTTGACGCGCACCCCGCCCCCGGAGGAGCCGTGCCGGGCCGCCGGGCCGCGGAAGCTCTTCGGGGTGTCCGCGGAGGTGGCCGCCGTGTGGGCCTTGAGGGCGCGCTGCAGCCGCTCCATGGTGGGGCGGTAGCGGCGCTTGGCCTCGGGGTTGAGCGTGACCAGCGAGAAGCCGCTGCTGGGGTGCGGCTCCTCGGGGTGGTCCAGGCCCAGCTCCTCGGCGATCGCGAGGAATCTGCGGTTGTGGTACCGGCCGGCGCGGGACGTGTCTCGCACGCCGCGTGCCGCGGCGATGCCGTGGACTGCTTCATGGAGCAGTCGCTCGAAGGAGAGCTCGTGACCGCACGCGGACGAGGACTCTCCGATCAGGGACTCTGGCGCGGCAAGGTCCGGCAGCTCGGGGTGGTACCGCTGAATGTCGGCCCACGCCTCTGCCAGCTCTGCGGCGAGAACAGGTGGTGTCTGTGTCGTGCTCACGTAATGACAACGAGCGGGGGTGCCGCTGTGTTCCTATTCCGGGGCATCCCAAATAATTTGCACGTACCCGTCAGTTGCCGCTGATGCGTGGAGACGAGGGCGGGTGCGCTGATCTGCGGAGAAGCCTCACAGCTCGTACCAAGCCGGTACGTAGCCTGACGTACGCACCGGCGCGTAGCGGATGTCCACGCGCCGGTGCGGCTGTGATCCGCAGGTGCGCAAGAGGCGTTTCGGTCGCTCTCGCGGCGGAAGCCCTGTGTCTCAGTAAGCGCGCGCGACGACCGCGACGTTACCGGGTGCGTCCTGGGAGTCCGGCACCGACCCGTCGGAAGCGACCAGACACCGTACGGTCACCGCGTGCTCGGCCAGCCTGGCCTCGCCCTCTTCGCCGAGGTCGGCCCACGGGATGCGGGCCCAGCCGCCGGCACCGGTCGCCTCGACGGCCTCCTCGATCGTCGACACGTCGGACGTACGCGCCTGGCGGCGCTCCCGGGACTGGGCGAGCAGCAGCGCCTGGTCCTCCTCCAGGATCGCGGGCAGCAGTCGTACGAGGGAGTCGATCGCGACCGGCTCCTTGCCGCCCGGGATCCGGCGGGCGAGCATCGCCGTGCCGTTCTCCAGGTCACGGGGGCCGACCTCGATGCGGACCGGCACGCCCTTGAGCTCCCAGTCGACCGCGCGGCGGCCGAAGGGGGTCTCGGTGCGGTCGTCGACGTGGACGCGGACGCCCGCCGCCGTCAGCCGGTCGCCGATCTCGCGGACCTTGGCCAGAACCGGCTCGTCGCCCTTGACGGCGAGGACGACAACCTGGATCTGCGCGAGCCGCGGCGGGACGCGCAGGCCGTTGTCATCCCCGTGAGTCATCACCAGGGCGCCGATCATGCGGGTGGTGGAGCCCCAGGAGGTCTGCCAGACGAGTTCCTGCTTGCCTTCCCTCGACAGGTACCGGGTGTTGAAGGCCTTGGCGAAGTTCTGGCCGAGCTCGTGGCTGGTGACCATCTGGAGGGCCTTGCCGTCGCCCATCATGCTTTCCAGCGTGAGGGTGTTGATCGCGCCGGCGAAGCGCTCCTTGACCGTCTTGCGGCCGGCGACGAAGTCCATGGCGAGGACGTTCTCGATGAACTCCCCGTACACGTCCCGCTGGATGTGCGCGGCGAAGTCGCGCGCCTCCTCGTAGCTCGCGTGCGCGGTGTGGCCCTCCTGCCACAGGAATTCCGTCGTACGGAGGAAGAGACGGGGGCGCAGCTCCCAGCGGACCACGTTGGCCCACTGGTTGATCTTCAGGGGCAGGTCGCGGTAACTCTGCACCCACTTCGAGAAGTAGTCGTTGATGATCATCTCGGAGGTGGGGCGGACGACCGCGGGCTCCTCCAGCTCCTTGCCGCCGCCATGGGTGACCACGGCCAGCTCGGGCGCGAAGCCCTCGACGTGGTCGGCCTCCCGGGCGAAGTACGACTGGGGGATCAGCAGCGGGAAGTACGCGTTCTGGGTGCCCGTGGCCTTGATCCGGGCGTCCATCTCGGCCTGCATCCGCTCCCACAGCCCGTACCCGTACGGTCGGATGACCATGGTGCCGCGCACCGGACCGTTGTCGGCCAGCTCGGCCTTGTTGACCAGATCCTGGTACCAGCGGGGGAAGTCGTCCGCCCGGGGTGTGAGTACGGGTGCCTTTGCCATGACGGGATGTTACGGGCTCACGTTGCGCCGATGTGAATTCTTTTTCCCCCGCACAGTCAACCCACAAGCCGGGCCCCAAAACCCTGGACGAGCGGTCGAGTGCGGAGTTACCTGGCATACGGGGGGAGAGCGAGCGCACGTCACGGGGGCTACGGAAACGGGCACAGCGGCAACTCTCGGCGGATTGGGGCGCTTTGATGACACCTACGCTCGTGCGGCGGCACCCACCCCATGCGGGCGGTTCGCCCCGCGTGGATCTGTGTGCACGCGCGCGTGACTGGTCCGAGATCCAGGAGCGGATGCTGGTGCCGCTCTACGAGGCCGTCTACGAGCGACTCGAAGTGGGCCAGGGCACCCGGATGATGGGGATCGGCTGCGGTTCCGGGCTGGCCCTGCTGATGGCCGCGGCGAGAGGCGCGGCGGTCACCGGTGTCGACCACTCCTCCCCCGAACGGCTCGCCCTGGCGCGCGAGCGGCTGCTTCCGGACGCGTCGGACGCACGCGCGCGTGCGGACACCCGGCTCGTCGACGGTTCGCCCGCCGACCTCACGTCCGCGGGCGGCGCGGAGACGCCCGCGTACACCCTGGTGACGGCTTTCGAGCCGATCGGGTGTCTGGCGGGCGACTCGGAGGGGCTCGGCGGGCTGCTGCGGGCAGCGACACCGCTCGCCGAGCGCGGGGCGCCCGTGGTGCTCGCCGGCTGGGGTCCGCCGGAGCGCTGCGCCACGTCGTCCGTACTGCGGGTGGCCACCAGGCTGGCGGATCCGCTGCGCAGTGCGGGCAGTTGGCGCCCCGCCCTTCGCGACGACCTGGAGGAGGTGGCCCAGCGGGCGGGGCTGAAGCCCGACGGCTCGGGCCGGGTCGCCTGCCCCTTCGGCTACGCCGGCATGGACAGCGCGGTGCGCGGGCTGCTGTCGACGGGCCTGTTCGACGCGGCGATCGCGGCGACCGACGCGACGCAGGTCGAGAAGGAGCTGGCGGAGGCGCTGCACCCGTACCTCCGCACGGACGGGACGGTGTGGATGCCGAACGTCTTCCGGTACCTGATCGCACGCACGCCCTAGACGTCCGCGCGCACGCCCTAGACGTCGGCGTCCTTCTTGAGGCGGGTGATGCCGGCGATGTGGTACGCGTCGGCCTCCTCCAGGGTCTCGCGTTCCAGCAACGCCTCGGCGAGCGCGTCCAGCTGGCCGCGGTGGTCGACGAGCTTGCGGCAGGCCTCCTCGTAGCACTCGTCGACGATGCGGCGCATCTCGCCGTCGATGACGTCGAGGGTCTGCGGGGCGGCGGCGAGGCCGTACGCCTGCTGGGCGTCGTTCGGGAGGGCCGAGAGGCGGCCGACGCGCTCGCTCATGCCCCAGCGGGCGACCATCCCGCGCGCGATGTTGGTGACCTGTTCGAGGTCGTTCTCGGCGCCGGTGGTGATCACCCCGTAGACGACCTGCTCGGCCGCCATGCCGCCGAGCGCGCCGATGATCCGGCCGCGCAGGTACTCCTCGGTGTAGGCGTACTTGTCGGACTCCGGCGTGGAGAGGGTGACGCCGAGGGCGCGGCCGCGCGGCACGATGGTGATCTTGCGGACGGGGTCGGCGCCGGGCTGGAGCATACCGAGGAGGGCGTGGCCGCTCTCGTGGTACGCCGTCCTGCGGCGCTCCTCCTCGGGCATCACCAGGGGCCGCTCGGCGCCCAGTTGGACCTTCTCCAGGGCCTCGGAGAGGTCGGACTGGGTGACGCGCTCCTGCTTGCGCTTGACCGCGAGGAGGGCGGCCTCGTTGGCGAGGTTGGCGAGTTCCGCGCCGGTCATGCCCGGGGTCGTACGGGCCACCTGGGCGAGGTCGACGTTCTCCGCGAGGGGGATCTCGCGGGTGTGGATCCGCAGGATGGCCTCGCGGCCGCCGCGGTCCGGGGGCGAGACCTGCACGACCCGGTCGAAGCGGCCCGGGCGGGTCAGGGCCGGGTCGAGGATGTCGGCGCGGTTGGTGGCGGCGATGACGATGACGCCCTCGGAGCCGGAGAAGCCGTCCATCTCGGTGAGGATCTGGTTGAGGGTCTGCTCGCGCTCGTCGTGACCGCCCATGGAGGCGCCGCCGCCGCGGGCTCGGCCGATGGTGTCGATCTCGTCGATGAAGATGATGGAGGGGGCCACCTTGCGGGCCTCCGCGAACAGTTCACGCACGCGCGAGGCGCCGACGCCGACGATCATCTCGATGAACTCGGAGGCGGAGGCCGAGAAGAACGGCACGCCGGCCTCGCCGGCGACCGCCCGCGCGAGCAGGGTCTTGCCGGTGCCGGGCGGGCCCGCGAGCAGGACGCCCCGGGGCATCTTGGCGCCCATGCGGCGATAGGCGTCCGGGTTCTTCAGGAAGTCGACGACGTCGTTGAGCTCGCCCTCGACCTCGTCGATGCCGGCCACGTCCTCGAAGGTCGTGCGCTGCTGTCCCGGTTCCAGTTCGACCGGCTTGGGCGGCGCCTTGCGCCCGAGCATGCCGCCCGCGCCGCCGAGGCCCGAGCTCATCCGGCGCGCGATGAACACCCACACCGCGATCAGCAGCAGCATCGGCGCCAGCGAGATCAGCAGGTTGGCCAGAAAGCTGCGGTGCTGGACGACCGGCTCGGCCGTGACCGTGACGTTGTGCTTGGTCAGGTCCTCCCAGAGCTGGTCGTCCGCGAAGGACGGGCGCTGGGTGTTGAACTTGGTGTACTTGCCGCCGCCGTCCGGGTTGTCCTGCTCCTTCTTGAGCTGGCCCTGGATCGCGTCGCCCTTGGCGTAGATCTTGGTGACGTTGCCCGCGTCGACCTGCTTGCTGAACTCCGTGTAGGAGATCGTCGGCTCGTTGCCCTCGTTGAAGAACGACAGGATCAGGTTGGCGATCAGGTACACGACCAGCGCGGTCAGGATGAGGCTCCACCAGCCGCCGCGCATCTTCCGGCCGCCCGGCGGCGGCTTCGGCGGCTCCTCCGGGGTGCCCTCGGTACGCCAGGGCTGGTCGGGCGACTTGCGCGGCGGCGCGGGGTTGGTCATATCGGGACGTTACGACAACGACCAACCCCCGGCACGTGCAGAGAGTGAACTCAGCCCATGAACTTCTTGAACTCGTCCGGCAGCTCGAAGTCCTGACCGCCCTGCTGGCCCGGCAGCCCGAAGGCGCCGCCCGGCACGGCGCCGCCCTGGGCGCCGGCGGCCCTGCGCTCGGCCTCCTCCTGCTCCTGCTGCTTGCGCTTCATCGGGTTGCCCGAGCGCTGCTTGCCCTTGGCCTTCTTGGGCTGCTTCTTCGTACGACCCGGACCACCGCCCATCCCGGGCACTCCCGGCATACCGGGCATGCCGCCGCCCTGGGCCATGCGGGACATCATCTTGCGGGCCTCGAAGAACCGCTCGACGAGGTTCTTGACCGCGCTCACCTCGACGCCGGAGCCCTTGGCGATACGGGCGCGACGCGAGCCGTTGATGATGTTCGGGTCCTGGCGCTCGCCCGGGGTCATCGACTTGATGATCGCGGCGGTGCGGTCGACGTCCCGCTCGTCCAGATTGTTGATCTGGTCCTTGATCTGGCCCATGCCGGGCAGCATCCCGAGCAGCTTACTGATGCTGCCCATCTTCCTGACCTGCTCCATCTGGGCCAGGAAGTCGTCCAGGGTGAAGTCCTGGCCCTTTTTGGACGCCAGCTTGGAGGCCATCTTCTGGGCCTCTTCCTGGCTGAACGTCTTCTCCGCCTGCTCGATCAGGGTGAGCAGGTCACCCATGTCGAGGATGCGGGAGGCCATCCGGTCCGGGTGGAAGGCGTCGAAGTCCTCCAGCTTCTCACCGTTCGACGCGAACATGATCGGCTTGCCGGTGACCTGGCGGATCGACAGGGCGGCACCACCGCGGGCGTCACCGTCGAGCTTGGAGAGCACCACGCCGTCGAAGCCGACGCCGTCGCGGAAGGCCTCGGCGGTGGTGACCGCGTCCTGACCGATCATCGCGTCGACGACGAAGAGGATCTCGTCGGGCGAGACCGCGTCGCGAATGTCCGCCGCCTGCTGCATCAGCTCCTGGTCGATACCGAGCCGGCCGGCGGTGTCCACGATCACGATGTCGTGGACCTTCGACTTCGCGAACTCGATGGAGTCCTTGGCGACCTTGACCGGGTCGCCCACGCCGTTGCCCGGCTCCGGGGCGTACACGGCGACGCCGGCGCGCTCGGCGACCACGCTCAGCTGGTTCACGGCGTTCGGGCGCTGGAGGTCGGCGGCGACCAGGAGCGGCGAGTGACCCTGCTCCTTCAGCCAGTGGCCGAGCTTGCCCGCGAGGGTGGTCTTACCGGCACCCTGCAGACCCGCCAGCATGATCACGGTGGGCGGGTTCTTGGCGAAGCGCAGCCGCCGGGTCTCGCCGCCGAGGATCGTGACGAGTTCCTCGTTCACGATCTTCAGGACCTGCTGGGCCGGGTTGAGCGCGCGGGACACGTCGGCGCCGAGAGCGCGCTCCTTGACGTTCTTGATGAACGTCCGGACGACCGGCAGCGCCACGTCCGCTTCGAGCAGCGCGATACGGATCTCGCGCGCGGTGGCGTCGATGTCCGCCTCGCTCAGACGCCCCTTGCCGCGCAGATTCTTGAAGGTCGCTGAGAGGCGATCGGAGAGAGTGTCGAACACGGCGGCGTCGGTCCTCGGGAGTCGGGGGCAGGGTGAGCGTCTTCAAGGGTATCCCGGCTCGGTACGACACCGGGATCCCGCGTCCGTCATCCCCTGAGGGTCTCCTCCAGCTTGCGCGCCACGGACGCCGCCTCCTCGCCGGGCAGGGGCGCACCCTCCGGCCCGGTCACGTAGAAGGCGTCCACGGCGTTCGCGCCCAGCGTCGACACGTGCATGCTGCGCACCCGCACCTTCGCGTCGTCCAGCGCCCGCCCGATCCGGTGCAGCAGCCCCGGGGCGTCCTGCGCGCGCACCTCGATCACCGTGGCCAGCCGGGAAGCGGCCGAGGCGACCGTCACCCGCGGCGGCGGCGCCACGACACCCCGGCGGCGCGGATAGGCGGCGTCCCGCTCGGCGAGCCGACCCGCGATGTCCAGGGACCCGTCCAGGGCCCGTACGAGATCGGCGCGCAGCCGGGCGGCCTGCGGCAGTGAGCCGTACTCGGCGGCGACCCGCCAGTCAAGGAGCAGCACCGAGCCCTCGACGCCGTCCGGCAGGTCCAGGGCGCGCAGTTCGGCGGTGCGCACGGTCAGCCGGTGCACGGCGAGCACGCCGGCCACCGCGGGCAGCACGCCCGGCTGGTCCGGTACGGCGATGAGCAGCTCGACGCCGAGCGGCTCGGGGTCGCCGGAGGGCGGCTGGTCCTCGGTCGGCGGCTCGGTCTGGGCGCGCAGGGACAGCACCGGGCTGCCGGTGGCGACCGCCTCGATGGCGAGCCGCTCCTGCTCGGCGGTGGGCGCGGCGGCCTCGGGCTCCTCGGGCAGGTCCCCGGCGAGCACGGCGCCGACCCGCTTGACCAGGTCGGCGACGAGCGAGCCCCGCCAGGACGACCAGGCGGCCGGTCCGGTGGCCAGCGCGTCGGCCTCGGTCAGCGCGTGCAGCAGCTCCAGCGTGGACTGGGTCCCGACGGCCTCGGCGACCGACCGGACCGTCGCCGGGTCCTCCAGGTCACGCCGGGTGGCCGTGTCGATGAGCAGCAGATGGTGACGTACGAGAGTCGCGAGTACGGCGACGTCCTCGCGGTCGAAGCCGATGCGGGCGGCGACGTCCTTGGCGATGATCTCGCCGGCCACCGAGTGGTCGCCGGGCCAGCCCTTGCCGATGTCGTGCAGCAGCGCCGCGACCAGGAGCAGGTCGGGGCGGTGGACGCGGCGGGTGAACTCGGAGGCGCGGACGGCCGTCTCGATGAGGTGGCGGTCGACGGTCCAGATGTGCACGGCGTTGCGCTGCGGCCGGCAGCGCACCCGCTCCCAGTCGGGCAGCAGCTGGGTGATCAGGCCCTCCGCCTCCAGCGCCTCCCACACCTCGATGGTGGGGTGGCCGGAGCCGAGCAGGGTGACCAGCTGTTCGCGGGCCTCGGCGGGCCAGGGCGTGGGCAGGGGGCGCGCGATGGACGCCATGCGCCGTACGGCGTGCAGGGAGAGCGGGAGGCCGGCCTGGGCGGCGGCGGCCGCGGCGCGCAGCGGCAGCACCGGGTCGCGCTCGGGGCGCGCGGTGCGGGCGAGCACCACCTCGCCGTCGTGCTCGACCACGCCCTCCGCCAGGGGCGACCGTTCGGCGACGGGCTTGCCGCCGCCGAGCATGGCGCGCAGCCGCGGCCGTACGGCGCGCGACCTGAGCACGCGCCCCACCTCGCGCCAGGTGACGTCACTGGCGTACGAGATGACTCGCGCCGACTCGTACACCTGGCGCAGCAGCGTGTCCGCGTCCAGCAGGCCGAGCTCGGCGGCGACCTGGTCCTGCTCCTGGAGCGCCAGCCGGTCGGTCGCGCGGCCCGTGGCGAGGTGCAGGGCGTCGCGGACGTCGAGGAGGCGGCGCCGGGCGTCGTCGAGGCCCTCGCGCGGGGCGTCGGCCAGCCAGGAGGCGGCGACGGCGCGCAGGGCGGTGGCGTCGCGCAGGCCGCCGCGGGCCTCCTTGAGGTCGGGTTCGAGGAGGAACTGCAACTCGCCCTGGCGCTCGGCGCGTTCGGAGCACAGCTCCTGGAGTTCGGGGAGGCGTTTGGGCGCCTGGTTGCGCCAGTCGGCGAGGACCGCGGTGCGCAGTCCGGCGGTCAGGCCCAGGTCACCGGCGATGTGGCGGGCGTCCAGGAGGCCGAGCTGGACCTTCAGGTCCTCGGCGGCGGTCTTGCGTGCCTCCCCCGGGGTGCGCACGGAGTGGTCGAGGGCGAGGCCGAGGTCCCACACGGGGTACCAGATGCGGTCGGCGAGCGCGGCCACCGCCTTGGCGTCGCCGCCGTCGTGCAGGAGCAGCAGGTCCAGGTCGCTGCGCGGGGACAGCTCACCGCGGCCGTAGCCGCCGACGGCGACCAGGGAGACCCCGCGCAGTCCTTCGGCACCGGCCCCGAAGAGGCCGGTCAGCCAGTCGTCGGTGAGCTCCGACAGGGCCGCACGGCGCGGCGGCCCGGACTGCACCCCCTCGGTGAGGAGACGCAGCCGGGCCGCCGCATAGCCGCTGGGTCCCGAGTCCTCTGCTTCGCTGTGCACTTCAGTACTCGACACCCAGCAGCTCCTGTTCTTCTTCTGTCAGAGCGCGTCGGGGCCGCGCTCGCCGGTCCGTACCCGGACGGCCGTCTCGACCGGCAGGGACCAGACCTTGCCGTCACCGATCTTGCCGGTACGGGCCGCCTTGACGATGACGTCGATCAGCTGCTCGGCGTCGTCGTCCTCGGCCAGCACCTCGATCCGGATCTTGGGGACCAGGTCGACGGTGTACTCGGCGCCGCGGTAGACCTCGGTGTGGCCCCGCTGACGACCGTAGCCGCTCGCCTCGGTGACCGTCAGGCCGTGGACTCCGAAGGCCTGGAGGGCTTCCTTGATCTCGTCGAGCCGGTGGGGCTTGACGACGGCGGTGATGAGCTTCATGCGTCCACCTTCTTGGACTCGGCCGCGGCAGCCACGGCGACCTTGGCGGAGCCGCCACCGGCACCGCTGAAGTCGTATGCGGTCTCGGCGTGCTCGGCCTGGTCGATACCGGAGACCTCTTCGTCCTCGGTGACCCGCATTCCGATGGTCTTGTCGAGGAGGAAGGCGAGCACCGCGGAGGCGACCAGGGAGTAGCCGAGGACCGCGCCGACACCGGCGAACTGCTTCCACAGCTGGGTGAAGGAGTGGTCGCCGTAGAAGACGCCGGTCGCGGTGGACTGGCCCTTGCCGGTGGCGAAGAAGCCGATGAGCAGGGAGCCGGCGATACCGCCGACCATGTGGACGCCGACGACGTCGAGTGAGTCGTCGTAGCCGAACTTGTACTTCAGGCCGACGGCCGCGGCGCAGGCGACACCGGCGATGACACCGACCGCGATCGCGCCGAGCGGGGAGACCGCACCACCGGACGGGGTGATCGCGACCAGACCGGCGACCGCGCCGGAGGCGGCGCCCAGCGTGGTGAACGCGCCGTGGCGGATCTTCTCGTAGGCGAGCCAGGCCAGCATGGCGGCGGCGGTGGCGACCTGCGTGTTGACGAACATCAGCGCGCCGACGCCGTCGTCGTTGCCCAGCCACGAACCGGCGTTGAAGCCGAACCAGCCGAACCACAGGAGACCGGCGCCGAGCATGACCAGCGGGAGGCTGTGCGGGCGCATCGGGTCCTTCTTGAAGCCGACGCGCTTGCCGATGACCAGGATGACGCCGAGGGCGCCGGCACCGGCGTTGATGTGGACCGCCGTACCACCGGCGAAGTCGATCACACCGAGCTTGAAGGCCCAGCCGTCGGCGCCCCAGACCCAGTGGGCGACCGGGACGTAGACGACCGTCAGCCACAGGGCCACGAAGAGCGACCAGGCCGAGAACTTGACGCGGTCCGCGATGGCGCCGCTTATCAGGGCCGGCGTGATGACCGCGAACATCATCTGGAAGACCATGAAGACGAAGATCGGGATCGTGTAGCCGTCCCAGAGCTCCGTCAGGCCGACGTTGCTCATGCCCAGCCAGTCGGAGTTGAAGCCGATGAAGCCGTTGCTGGAGCCGAAGGCCAGGGAGAAGCCGTAGAGCACCCACAGGATGGTGACGATCCCGATGCTGACGAAGCTCATCATCAGCATGTTCAGGGTGCTCTTGACGCGGACCATGCCTCCGTAGAAGAAGGCCAGGCCCGGGGTCATGAGCAGCACCAGGGCGGAACAGATGAGCATGAAGCCCGTGTTGGCGGCAGACAGCTTGGGAGCTTCTGCGGCGAGCGTGATGGCTGGGGCCATCGGCGTCTCCTCGTCATTGGTACGGCCCCGTGCGGGCGAAGCCTGAAGCGGGCATGAGGGGTGGGCCGGTTATGCGCCAAGAGATTGGCGCAGCGCGGTTTCGGTGGAAGCCCCTCGTTGTTTCGCCGCAGTGACGAAGGCGCCTCGTGTGTTACGCCTCGATGAACTGCTGGATCCCGGCAGCGTCGATCGTTATCGTGGCGCAACCTTCCGGGACGGAAAGGATCCGGCCGCGACGGGCCTTCCGATGACCTGGCACGGGGGAGCCGAGTCGGGCGGTTCGGGAAGGCCGGCCGCGGCCGGGGTTCAAGGGATACGGCGGTTTCTCAGACCGCCTCGGCGGTCTCCGGCAGCTCGACGGAGAGCTTCTCGGTGAGGTCGACGACCTCGGCGAGGTCCCCGAAGTCGCGCACCGCCGTGTCGACGGTCTTTCGAATACGAGTGTTCACCCGCTCGGAGCGGACCTTCTTGGCGATGTGCATGGCCTGTTCGGCCAGCACCGTGCTCTGCTCGGGCTCGCGCTGGAGCAGGTGGACCGTGGCCATCCCGATGAGGTTCAGTGCGTACGACCGCTGGTGCTCGGCGTCCTTGGCGAACAGGTCTACGGCCCGCTCCATGACGGGCTGGGCCAGGGATGCGTAGGTCGGGCTGCGCCCCGCGACATAGGCGAGGTCGCGGTAGGAGTGGCTGTTCTCGCCGTGCAGCTCGGCCTCGGAGAAGAAGCGGATCCAGTCCGGGTCCGGCTCGTCCCACTCCTCGACGTCGGCGAAGGTGTCCTCGGCCATCCGGACGGCCCGCTTGCACTTTCCGGGCTGGCCCATGTTGGCGTAGGCGCGGGCCTCCATCGCATACAGCATCGACTGGGTGCGCGGGCTCGCGCAGTCCCGGCTGCCGTACTGCGCGAGGTGGATCAGCTCCAGCGCGTCGTCGGGCCGGCCGAGGTGGATCATCTGGCGGCTCATGCTGGACAGCACGTACGAGCCGAGGGGCTTGTCGCCGGCCTCCTTGGCCGCGTGCAGGGCGAGGACGAAGTACTTCTGGGCGGTCGGCTGGAGCCCCACGTCGTACGACATCCAGCCGGCCAGCTCGGCCAGCTCGGCGGCGACCTTGAACAGCTTGCGGGTGGTGGACTCGGGCTGGGGTTCCTGGAGTAGGTCGGTCACCTCGTGCAGCTGGCCGACGACCGCCTTGCGGCGCAGGCCGCCGCCGCACTGGGCGTCCCACTGGCGGAACATCACCGTGGTCGACTCCAGGAGGTCCAGCTCGGGCTTGGAGAGCCGGCCGGCGCGGCGGCTCGCGCCGACGGGCTCGGGCTCCGGCTGGGCGGCCTGGGCCGTGGGCACCAGCCAGCGCTGCATCGGCTCGATGAGGGACGGGCCCGCGGACAGGACCAGCGAGGTCCCGAGGAAGCCGCGCCGCGCCAGCATCAGGTCGCTGCGCGAGAACTCGCTGAGCAGGGCCACCGTCTGCGGGCCCGTCCAGGGCAGGTCGACGCCGGACACGGAGGGTGACTGGCGTGCCGCGCGCAGGCCGAGGTCCTCGACGGAGACCACGCAGCCGAAGCGCTCGGAGAACAGCTCGGACAGGATCCTGGGGATGGGCTCGCGGGGGTTCTCGCCGTCCAGCCAGCGGCGCACCCGGGAGGTGTCGGTGGAGATGTGGTTGGCGCCCAACTGGCGTGCCCGGCGGTTGACTTGGCGGGCGAGTTCGCCCTTCGACCAGCCGCTGCGCACGAACCAGGACGTGAGCAGTTCGTTCGGGCGCTTGTCCGTGCTGGTCGCGGTCGTCCCGCTTCCGCCGTTGCCGCTCACTGGAACGCCCCCATCCCTGAGACCACTTGTCGCCGAGTGCGCCAAGCCCTATCAGAATGCCGGTAAATAGGTCCGCCCGTCCGGTAGTTCTCACCCTTCGAACGGAAACCCGAGTTGCCTCCGGCATACCCACGAGTGCATGTGCCCCCAGGACTCGTGCACTCAAAGTAATCCTACGATCACCCGTCCAGCCATGGCGATCCCGGAAACGCCACCATTCGCCACCCCTTCGAATGAACTGACGGTCGCCCGCACGCGATTCACTTGACATAGGACGACCGGGTGCGGGCGGAGCGATGCACTCAGGGGCGCGCGTCGCCCAGCTCACCACCCGGGGTACTTCAGAGCGCCGCCTGGACCACGCGGGGCCGGGAAGTCGGGAACACAGCGTCACGTTCCGCATCCGCGTCGTAACCACCGACGCGTCGGACCCGTTGGAGGGGGCATGGGCTTCACGATCGGCGGCATCCGGGAGATCCGCTCCGGCACGCGCAGGCGCGGCGGCCGCTCCTCCGAGTGCACCGCCGTCGCCGAGTTCACCGGCCTCTGGGGCTGGGACGTGGTGGCCGGGGCACGGGCCGCCGGAGGCGCCTGTTCCTGCGGCCGGACGGATTGTGGTGAACCGGGGGCGCATCCACTGGAGTTCGCGCCCCAGGTGCAGGCCGGCGCCACCCTCGACGAAGTGACCAAGACCTGGAGCGAGTTCCCCGGCGCGTCGGTCATGCTCGCGGTGGGCCGCGCGTTCGACGTCATCGAGGTCGCCGAGCCGGCCGGCCGCCGCGCCCTGGTCCGCCTGGAGCGCATGGGCCTCCCGGTCGGCCCGGTCACCGCCACCCCCGAGGGCCGCGCCCACTTCTTCGTCGCCCCCGGCGCCGCCGCCGAGCTCTCCGAGCTCCTCTACCGCATGGGCTGGGACGACCCGACCTCCCTCGACCTGCGCGGCCTGGGTCCGGGCACGTTCATCACGGCCCCGCCGTCCGACCGGGGCGGCCTCGGCCCCGTCCGCTGGCTGCGCCAGCCCGCCCTGGACTCGGCGACGAAGCCACCGGCGGCCCGGCTCCTGCTGGGGACGCTGGCGTATGTGGCACACCGGTCGCGCGCATAGCCGTACACGACGAAGCGCCCGTTCCCAACTGCACCTTGGGGGCGGGCGCTTCCTGCGCGTGTACGACCGTGTGGACGACGTGTCTCACTCGCCGATAAGCGCATCCACGAACGCCTCCGGCTCGAACGGTGCCAGATCGTCCGCGCCCTCACCCAGACCCACCAGCTTGACCGGCACGCCCAGCTCGCGCTGGACCGCGACCACGATGCCGCCCTTGGCCGTGCCGTCCAGCTTGGTGAGCACGATGCCGGTGATGTCGACGACCTCGGCGAAGACGCGGGCCTGCACCAGGCCGTTCTGCCCGGTCGTGGCGTCCAGGACGAGCAGGACCTCGTCCAGCGGGGCGTGCTTCTCGACGACGCGCTTGACCTTGCCGAGCTCGTCCATGAGCCCGGTCTTGGTGTGCAGGCGCCCGGCGGTGTCGATGAGGACGACGTCCGACCCCATCTCCTTGCCCTCCTTCACCGCGTCGAAGGCGACGGAGGCGGGGTCGCCGCCCTCGGGCCCGCGCACGGTGTGGGCGCCGACCCGCTCGCCCCAGGTCTGCAGCTGGTCGGCGGCGGCGGCCCGGAAGGTGTCGGCGGCGCCCAGCACGACGCTGTTGCCGTCGGCCACCAGGACCCGGGCGAGCTTGCCGGTGGTGGTGGTCTTGCCGGTGCCGTTGACCCCGACGACCATCACGATGCCGGGCTTGCGGTCCTCGGGCTCGGTCCGCACGGTGCGGTCGAGGTCGGTGCCGACCAGCTTGAGGAGTTCCTCGCGCAGCAGGCCGCGCAGTTCCTCGGGGGTGCGGGTGCCGAGCACCTTCACGCGTGCGCGCAGCCCCTCGACCAGCTCCTGGGTGGGGGCCACGCCGACGTCGGCGGTGAGCAGCGTGTCCTCGATCTCCTCCCAGGTGTCGTCGTCGAGGTGCTCGCGGGACAGGAGCGTGAGCAGCCCCTTGCCGAGCGCGTTCTGCGAGCGGGAGAGGCGGGCACGCAGGCGCACGAGCCGGCCGGCGGTCGGCTCGGGGACCTCGATCTCGGGGACTTCGAGGGACGGGGGCTCCTCGACGGTGACCGGGGCCGAGCCGTCCGGAAGATCCACCTCCTCTATCGTCCGGCGCGGTTCGTCGCGCGGCGTCTCGGCCTCGTCGCCGATGTGCGGTTCGGCCGGAGGGGCGGTGATGTCGGGGGCGGCGGGGGGCGGCGGGGGCAGCGACTTCTTGCGTCGGCTGCCGACGACGAGCCCACCGAGCGCACCGAGCACGACCACGGCGATGACTACAGCAAGGATGACGGTTTCCATAACCCGTCCAGTATCAGTCATGGAGTCCTACGACACCCCTCTGGATGTCTGACACACCGTCAGCTAACGTCCCCCTCCACATCCGCCCGGCGAAGGGGACCCCCATGCCCGTCACGGTCGTACGTTTCAATCTCGTCGAACCCGGCGCCACCCCCGCCTCCCTCAGCGCTCGCTACCGGGCCGCCCTGGAGATGGCCGCGTACGCCGACGAGCACGGGATCACCACCGTGCAGACCGAGGAGCACCACGGCGTCGACAACAACTGGCTCCCCTCCCCCTTCGCCTTCGCGGCGGCCGTCTTCGGGGCCACCCGCCGGATCGCGGTCACCGTCGGGGCGATCATCGGCCCGCTGCACGACCCGCTCCGGCTGGCCGAGGAGATCGCGGTACTCGACCTGCTGAGCGGGGGCCGCCTGGTGACGGTCGCCGGGATCGGCTACCGGCCCGAGGAGTACGCCCACTTCGACGTGGAGTGGAAGCGGCGCGGCAAGCTCCAGGACGAGCTGCTGGAGACGCTCCTGAAGGCCTGGTCCGGCGAGGAGTTCGAGTACCGGGGCCGTACGGTACGGGTCACCCCGCGCCCCTTCACCGAGCCGCACCCCCTGCTGCTGGTCGGCGGCTCCTCGAAGGCCGCCGCCCGCCGGGCCGCCCGCCTGGGCCTGCCCTTCTTCCCCAGCGCCCACCTCCCCGAGCTGGAGGCCTACTACAAGGAACGGCTCGTGGAGTACGGCACCGAGGGCTGGACCATGATGCCGACCGCCGAGACCCCGCTGCTGCACCTCGCCGAGGATCCGGACCGGGCCTGGGCCGAGCACGGCGAGCACTTCCTGCACGAGGCACGGACGTACGCCTCCTGGCAGTCCGGTGACATCACCTCGGCGGTGCGGTCGGCGGCCACGACCGTGGACGAGCTGCGCGCCGAGGGCGTCTACCGGATCCTCACGCCGGACGAGTGCGTGGCCCAGGGCCTCGACAACCTCGTACTGCATCCGCTGGCCGGCGGGATGCCGGTGGAGGAGGGCTGGCGGAGCCTGCGGCTGTTCTGCGACGACGTACTGCCCCGGCTCGGGGGGTGAGCCGGGGCAGTACGCCTTGGGGATACGGGGAGAGGGGCAGCGGGGACTTGGCCCTTCTCCCCGGGTTCGGGTGGGCGGTCAGCCCATCTCCTCCAGGGCCTTGCCCTTCGTCTCCTTCACGAACTTCAGGACGAAGGGGATGGAGAGCGCGGCGAAGACCGTGTAGATCACGTAGGTCGCGGAGAGGTTCCAGTCGGACAGGGACGGGAAGCTCGCGGTGATCGCCCAGTTGGCGATCCACTGCGCGGAGGCGGCCACGCCCAGGGCGGCGGCGCGGATCTTGTTCGGGAACATCTCGCCGAGCATGACCCAGACGACCACACCCCAGGACAGGGCGAAGAAGAGCACGAAGACATGGGCGGCGATCAGCGCGGTCCAGCCCTGCGCGGCCGGCAGCTTGCCGTCGACCAGGTCGTACGAGAACGCCCAGGCCTCCAGCGCGAGACCGATCACCATGCCGACCGAGCCGATCAGGGCCAGCGGCTTACGGCCGATGCGGTCCACGAAGATCATGGCGATCACGGTGCCGACGATGTTGATGATCGACGTCGTGAAGGAGTAGAAGAACGAGTCCGTCGGGTCGACGCCGACCGACTGCCACAGGGTCGAGGAGTAGTAGAACGCGACGTTGATGCCGACGAACTGCTGGAAGACCGAGAGGCCGATGCCGACCCAGACGATCGGCTTGAAGAAGAAGGAGCCGCCGAGCAGGTCCTTGAACGTGGACTTGTGCTCGCTCTTCATGGCGTGCTCGATCTCGGTGACCCGGGCGTCGAGGTCGACGCTCTTGCCCTCGACCTCTTCGAGGATCTCGCGGGCGCGCTCGTGCTTGCCGACGGAGATCAGGAACCGCGGGGACTCGGGGATGGCGAAGGAGAGCAGGCCGTAGAGGACGGCCGGGATCACCATGACGCCGAGCATGACCTGCCAGGCCTCGAGGCCCATCAGCTTGCCGCGCTGGTCGCCGCCGGCCGCGTTGAGCAGACCCCAGTTGACCAGCTGCGAGATGGCGATGCCGACCACGATCGCGGCCTGCTGGAAGGAACCGAGCCGCCCGCGGTACGCCGGCGGGGCGACCTCGGCGATGTAGGCGGGGCCGATCACGGAGGCCATGCCGATGGCGAAGCCGCCGACGACCCGCCAGAAGGCGAGGTCCCAGAGGGCGAAGGGGAGCGCCGAGCCGACGGCGCTGATGGTGAACAGCACGGCGGAGATCTGCATGCAGCGGATACGGCCGATGCGGTCGGCTATCCGGCCGGCGGTCGCGGCGCCGATGGCACAGCCGATCAGGGCGATGGCGATGACCTGCGCGAGGGCCGCGGAGCCGATGTCGTACCGGCCTCGGATGGCTTCGACGGCGCCGTTGATCACGGAGCTGTCGTAGCCGAAGAGGAAACCGCCCATCGCGGCCGCCGCCGCGATGAAGATGACGTGCCCGAGATGATCGGGATGAGCCGGCCTGGCTCCTGACTTCTGTGCCTGCGCTGTGCTGGTCACGTTCAACTCCTCGGGCCACCGGCAACGCTGCCGGGTGGGGGACCCTTCCAGGTAGGTGGTACCTGAAGGTAAAAGCAACGTTGCCGAGACTATGCCTTCAAGTTTCGAAGTCAAGAGGGTCTGGCTGTGACTTTTCAGCGCAGGAGTAACGGGAATGTGTTCAACTCTTGAAGAGAACGTTGGAAGAGACGGTCTTGAGGCGACAGCTCAGCGGAGTCGTTGGCTGATGACCTTCGAGACGCCGTCGCCCTGCATGGAGACGCCGTACAGCGCGTCGGCGACCTCCATGGTCCGCTTCTGATGCGTGATCACGATCAGCTGCGAGGCCTCCTGCAGCTCCTGCATGATCCGGATCAGCCGCTGCAGGTTGGTGTCGTCGAGCGCCGCCTCGACCTCGTCCATGACATAGAACGGGCTCGGGCGAGCCTTGAAGATCGACACCAGCAACGCTACGGCCGTGAGTGAGCGCTCGCCACCGGAGAGCAGGCTGAGCCGCTTGACCTTCTTGCCCGGCGGCCGGGCCTCGACGTCGACGCCCGTGGTGAGCATGTTGTCCGGGTCGGTCAGGATGAGCCGCCCGTCGCCGCCCGGGAAGAGCCGGCTGAAGACGCCCTCGAACTCGCGGGCCGTGTCCCGGTAGGCCTCGGTGAAGACCTGCTCGACCCGCTCGTCGACCTCCTTGACGACCTGGAGCAGGTCGGCGCGGGTCTTCTTCAGGTCCTCCAGCTGCTCGCTGAGGAACTTGTGGCGTTCCTCCAGCGCGGCGAACTCCTCCAGCGCCAGGGGGTTGACCTTGCCGAGCTGCTGGTAGGCCCGCTCGGCCGCCTTGAGCCGCCGCTCCTGTTCGGCCCGGTGGAAGGGCCTGGGCTGGTTGCGCGGGTGCTCCGGGTCCTCGGGCAGCTCCTCGCCCTCGGCGGGCGGGGACGGCGGTACGGGCTGGTGCGGGCCGTACTCCTCGACGAGCCCGGCGGGCTCCACGCCCAGCTCCTCCAGCGCCTTGGTCTCCAGCTGCTCGATCCGCATGCGCTTCTCGGCGCCGAGCACCTCGCCGCGGTGCACCGAGTCGGTGAGCTTGTCGAGCTCGGACTTGAGGTCGCGGCCGGTGTTGCGGGCGGCGGTGAGTTCCTGCTCCCGGTGGGCCTTGGCGGCCTCGGCCGCGGCCCGCTCCGCCTCGGCGCGGGCGAGGGAGACCTCGACGTGGGCGAGCAGCTGGCGGGCGCCGGAGGCGACGGCCTCGGCGACGGCCGCCTCGTGGCGCAGCCGGGCGCGGCGCTGCTCGGCACGCGCGCGTGCGTCGCGCTCCGCTCGGGCGGCGCGGTCGAGGGAGTCGGCGCGGCCGGCCAGGCCCTTGACGCGTTCCTCGTGCGTACGGACCTGGAGGCGGGCCTCCATCTCGGTCTGGCGGGCGTTGGCGCCGTCTGCCGCGAGGCGGTCGCGGACGGAGGTGTCGGGTTCCTCCTCCACCGGCATCTCCTCGGCCACGGCGAGGCGTTCGGCGAGTTCCTCCACCTCTTGGAGGGCCTTGTCGAGGGACTCCTGTGCGCGGGTCGCTGCCGCGGCTGAACGGTCTGCCTCGCCCGCAGCGCCCTTGGCCTGGCCGGCCAGCCTGCCGAGCTGCTGGGCCACGGCGGACTTCTCGCGGTCTGCTGCCCGGCGGCGGTCGGCCAGCTCCTCGACGAGGGTGGCGCACTGCTTACGGCGGTCCGCTGCCGCGTGTTGGGCCTCGGTGAGTTCCTCGCAGCGGATCGCGAGCTCTTCCAGCTCGGCTGCGGCTTCGTCCACGGAGGCCTGTACTTCGAGGAGGCTGGGGGCGCCTGCGGAGCCGCCGTGGGCGAAGTGGGCGGCGAGTAGGTCGCCTTCGGAGGTCACGGCGGTGAGGTGGGGGTTTGCGTAGACCAGTTCTTCGGCGTCTTCGAGGGTGGCGACGACGACGATGCCGTGGAGGAGGCGGCGGATGGCGGGCATGAGGTCGGAGGGGGCGCGGACGAGATCTGCCGCGTGCTGATGTGTGGCGTCTGCGGGTTCGTCGTGGCTGGTCGCGCAGTTCCCCGCGCCCCTTGGGTGCGCTGCAGTGGCCGCGTCTTCAGGGGCGCCAGCCAGCAACAGCGACGCCCGTCCGCCGTCCTGCTTCCTCAGCAGTCGGATGGCGTCGGCCGCAGCCGACGGAGAAGTGACCGCCAGCGCGTCCGCCGCTGCTCCGAAAGCCGCCGCCAACGCCACCTCGTAGCCCGGCGTGATCGTCAGCAGTTCCGCCGCCGGGCCCAGCAAGCCGCTCAGGCGGTCCTTCGCGCCCAGCAGCGCGCCCGTGCCGTCCTTCCTTCGCAGCCCCAGGGCCAGGGCCTCGTGGCGGGCCTGGGTTGCCGCGCGGCTGCGTTCCGCCGTTGTCGCCGCCTCCCGGGCCGCCGACAGGGTCGCCTCCGCCTCCTTCAGCTGCTGCTTGGCCGCCTCGTGCTGGTCGGCGAGGGTCTCGTCGCCCGCGTCGAGGGCGTCCACCTCGGCCTTGAGGGCCTCGTACTCCTCCTGGGCAGCGACGGCACGTTCCTGCGCCTCGTCGCGGGCCGCCGCCAGGCGGTCGATCTCGGCCTGGGCGGAGGCCGCGCGGGAGCGGGCCGCGTTCACCTGGCCGTTGAGGCGGGCCAGGCCCTCGCGGCGGTCGGCGATGGCTCGGGCCACGTCCTTCAGCCGGCGTTCTTCCTGGGTGAGTTCGCGCTCCAGCTCGGCGCGGTGGGCGACCGTGTCCTCCAGGGCTCGCTCGGCGGCTTCCAGGGCCGCTTCGAGCTCGGCCTCCTGCTCGCGGATGCGGGCGGCCTCGCGCTCCATGTCCTCGGGGTCGCGGCCCCGGCGCTCCTCGGGCGGTACGGAGGTCGCGCTCTTCACGCGTGCGTCGGCGAGGGAGATGGTGCCCCGGACGCGTTCGGCGAGCTGGGAGAGCTCGTACCAGGTCTGCTGGGCGCGCTGGAGGCGCGGGGTGAGCTGCCGAACCTCGTCCTCCAGGAGTGCCTCGCGCTGCAGGGCCTTCTTCAGGTCCTGCTCGGCGGTCTCCTTGCGCTCCTTGAGGGCGGCCTCGTCCGCGATCTCGGTCTGCAGTGCCTGGCGCAGTCGTACGAGATCGTCGGCGAGCAGGCGGAGGCGGGAGTCGCGGAGGTCGGCCTGGATGACGGCCGCCCTGCGGGCCACGGCGGCCTGGCGGCCCAGGGGCTTGAGCTGGCGGCGGAGTTCGTCGGTGAGGTCCTGCACGCGCGCGAGGTTGGCCTGCATCGCGTCCAGCTTGCGCAGGGCCTTCTCCTTGCGCTTGCGGTGCTTGAGTACGCCCGCTGCTTCCTCGATGAAGGCCCTGCGGCCCATCGGGTCGGCGTGCAGGACGGAGTCCAGCTGGCCCTGGCCGACGATGACGTGCATCTCGCGGCCGATGCCGGAGTCGGAGAGGAGTTCCTGGATGTCCAGGAGGCGGCAGGTGTCGCCGTTGATCTGGTACTCGCTGCCGCCGTTGCGGAACATGATCCGCGTGATGGTGACCTCGGCGTACTCGATCGGGAGGGCGCCGTCGGAGTTGTCGATGGTCAGGGACACCTCGGCGCGGCCCAGCGGCGGGCGGCCGGTGGTGCCGGCGAAGATGACGTCCTCCATCTTGCCGCCGCGCAACGACTTGGCGCCCTGCTCGCCCATGACCCAGGAGAGGGCGTCGACGACATTGGACTTGCCCGAGCCGTTCGGCCCCACGACACACGTGATGCCCGGCTCGAACCGGAGCGTGGTCGCCGAGGCGAACGACTTGAACCCGCGGAGGGTCAGGGCCTTGAGGTGCACGCCGCTGGACTCTACCTCCCGGGGGTGTCTCACTCCATGAACCCGCGGTTTCACCCATGAACGTGCAGGGCACACCAGACGTTAAAGAGAGTGAAAGAGTGCGCGGGGGCAAGGAAGACGGGGGCAAGAAAGAAGGGACGCCGAAGCGTCCCTTGCAAACTCTGACAACTTAGCGGTTGACACGGGCAGCCCAACCACTGCTGTCGTTGTTCGATGCAGTGATCAGGTGAGCGCAGGCTCCGCCTGGTGTGCGTCGATGCTCTCCATAAGCGAGTCGTGAGAAGCGGCAGCCGTCAGCGCGTCGTTCTCCGCCTGGATCCGTACGAGCTCGGATTCCAGGTCCTGGACGCGCTGCTGGAGCCGTCGCATCTCGGCGAGGAGTCGCGGGTCGGAGCCGCCGACGTAACCGAGAAGCGCCTTTGCCATGATGGATGGTCCTCCACACTGAGTGACCGACCGAAGCGGTGTGGGTCGTGAGGGAATCGCACCCGCGGTGCTTGGCACTGTTGAGTTTGTGCTGCCGTTCATCCATGCCAAACAGCTAAGGTGCGCGGGGCTTTCAGCGTCTCACCAAAAAGTTTGACGGTCAACACGATCACGCCCTGTATTGGCGGGCAACCGGGGGCTGCGCGGCCTGAAACGGCGGCGCTGCGGCTCCTGCGGGGCCCTCAGGGCGTGACGATCATTCTTAGGTGCGGAGCCTGCCAGAGCCGGGGGTTCTTGGCAACCACCAGGCTCTTTCCGCTCGGGGCAACTGCCGGTGGCAGGTCCCGCCGCTTGTACCTGGTCCGCTTTACAGAAACCGCTCAGCGGATGGCGAAGCCGTCGTAACCCCCACGAGGTGTGTCCCAGATCTCGGTGACACCCTCCACGCGGCCGGGCGTGTCGTCGCTCTGAAGCCAGTCCAGAAGACCTTCACACCGCTCCCGCGGGCCCTCCGCAACCACCTGGACCCGGCCGTCCCCCAAATTGAGAGCAAAACCACTAAGGCTCCCCAGCTCCAGCGCCTTGGCACGCGTGAACCAGCGGAAACCCACACCTTGGACACGTCCCCGCACCCAGGCGACCAGTCGCACATCCTCGCTCATGGGTGCAACCTAACCGGCCAATGTCTCTCGGGGCACTCCTTCCTCTGGCGCCATGCGGTACCGTCCCCACCCAATGAATCTCATATGAAACTCACTCGAAGGAGTGAGTCGCGTCACTCGCAGGATCTTCACGACGCGGGTTGACCGCATGGACGAGGAAGGCAAGGACATGGGACGCCACCGACGCTCCGCCGCCGGCCGCGCCGCCACGGGCCGCGCCACGGGGGTCACAGGAACGGACGGCTCGTACACGAGCGGCTACGACCCCCGGTACCACTCGCCCAGCTACGACTACAGCTACGACCCGCCGGAGGCGTTCGCCGGCGGCGGGAACAGCACCCTGGGCACCGCTCCGTACCTGAACACCGACGAGCTCACGCGGACGTCCGCGGAGCACGAGCGGGCCTCGGCGCGCAGTGCCGCGTACCTGTTCGCCACGGAGGACGACTACGCGACCGTCTTCCCGGAGCACGGGCTCTCTTCCGACAAGGGCCGGCGCGGTGGTTCGCGCCGCCGTAAGAAGAAGGTCGTCACGCCGGTGAAGACCGGGCTGCTCGGGGTCTCGGCGGCGGTCGCCATCGGCACGGTCGCGGTCGCCACGGGCGCGGTCCCGGGCCTGGAGAACTACAAGCTCGGCGGTGGCGGCAACGACAAGGTGCGGGCCGCGAGCACGCCGACCAACTCGGCGGCCGAGCAGGGCGGCACCTCCGGCAGCGTCGACGGCCGCGACCAGGGCTCCTCCACGAGCCGCGACTCGGACCGTACGGCCTCGCCCTCGCCGAGCGTGTCCGCGTCGGCCGCGCCGACGACCGAGGCGCCGACGAAGAAGCCGAAGGCGACACCCAGCAAGAAGCCGAAGACGACGCCCTCCCAGAAGGAGACCAAGCCGCCGAAGGAGACCACCGCCCCGGTGACGGTCTCCGTGGAGGCCGCCGCCGAGGCGGAGGTGCTCAAGCTGGTGAACGAGGAGCGGGCCAAGGTCGGGTGCAGCCCGGTCGCCGCCAACAGCGCGCTGTCGGACCTCGCGGAGCAGTTCAGCGACGCGATGGCCGCGGACGGCTTCTTCGACCACACCGACCCCAGCGGGGCGACCCCGTGGGACCGGGCGGCGAAGCTCGGCATCACCAACCTGGGCGGCGAGAACATCGCCCGGGGCCAGGCCACCGCGGCCGCGGTGATGGAGGCCTGGATGAACAGCGAGGGCCACCGCGCGAACATCCTGAACTGCGACTTCAAGACCCTCGGCGTCGGCGTGCACTTCGGCACGGGCGGCCCTTGGTGGACGCAGGACTTCGGCTACTAGTCCCGTACCGGTCCCGGGCCTCGGGCAGGACGGTCCCCGTTGCGACGGTCAGGCGGCGCGGCCCTGCAGGAACACCCGCGCCGTCCGAGTCACCCGGCGGCCGAGGTGCTCCGCCGTCTTGATGTCCGCCTTGTGCACGGCGTCCGGGCCCTCGTCGACGTTGGTCTGGGCGGCCGCGCCGGCGAAGACGCCGAGGCGGTTGAGGTCGTGCTCGGAGCCCTCGCTGTTGTTCCAGCCGGGGTGCAGGCCGAGGTTGACCCAGTGCATGCCGTGCTGCGCGGCGAGGATCTGGAAGAACTGCAGGGTGTGCAGCTTGTCGCCGCTCTTGGAGCCGGAATTGGTGAAGCCGGCGGCCAGCTTGTCCTTCCAGTCCTGGCCGAACCAGCGCTTCGAGGACGCCTCGGCGAAGACGTGGAAGGCGCCGGAGGCGGTGCCCATGTAGGTCGGCGAGCCGAAGACCACGGCGTCGGAGCGGTCCAGCAGTGCCCACTGGTCCTCGGTGATCTCGTCGACCTTGATCAGATGCACCTCGGCACCCGCCTCGGCGGCGCCGTTCCGGACGGCCTCCGCGAGGACGGCGGTGTGGCCGTAGCCGGAGTGGTAGGCGATGGAGACAACAGGGGTGGTCACGATGGGTACTCCTGGAATGAGCAGGTCGCTGACAATGAGAAAAGGAAAGCACTAACTTATGATTAGTGCAACCTATCGGTTAGCGCTGCCTTCGAGTACGCTTGTGGTATGGACATCACGCAGGAGCGCCCCGAGGTGCAGGACCTCCCGTACAACGTGTTCGCCAAGGCCTGTCCCTCGCGCGGCACCCTGGAGCACGTCACGGGACGCTGGGGCGCGCTGACGCTCGGCGCCCTGCACGAGGGCTCGCTGCGCTTCAACGAGCTGCGCCGCCGCGTCGACGGCGTGAGCGAGAAGATGCTGTCCCAGACGCTGCACGCGCTGGAGCGCGACGGCCTGGTGCACCGCGAGGCCCAGCCGACCAACCCGCCCCGCGTGGACTACGAACTGACCCCGCTCGGGCATGAGGTCGCCGAGCGGCTGCTCGGACTCATCCACCTGCTGGAGGGCCGCATGGACGACGTCCTCGCCGCCCGGGAGCGTTACGACGGGACGCGCGGCGCCCTCTGACACTTCGGGCAGAAGTAGCTGGAGCGGTTCATCCAGGGACGCCGGCGCATCGGCGTACCGCACCGCTTGCACGGCAGCCCCTCGCGGCCGTACGCGTCCAGTGACCGGTCGAAGTACCCCGACTCGCCGTTCACGTTGACGTACAGGCTGTCGAAGCTGGTGCCGCCGACGGCCAGCGCGGCGTTCATCACATCCCTTACGTGGCCCAGGAGTTCGGCCGTGCGCGGGCGGGTGAAGCCGGCCGTGGGGCGCTCGTAGTGGACGCGGGCGCGCCAAAGGGCCTCGTCCGCGTAGATGTTGCCGACGCCGCTGATCAACGACTGGTCCAGCAGGGCCCGTTTGATGGTCGTGCGCTTGCGGCGCAGGGCCTGGTGGAAGGCCTCGTCGTCGAACAGCGGGTCGAGGGGGTCGCGGGCGATGTGCGCGATGACGTCGGGCAGGCCCTCGGGGGTGTTGTCGTGCAACGACAGTCCGCCGAAGGTGCGTTGGTCGACGAAGCGGAGTTCGGTGGCGAGGTCGTCGGCGAAGCGGACGCGGATGCGCAGGTGCTTCTCGTCGGGCGCCGTGTTCGGCTGGACGAGCAGCTGGCCGCTCATGCCGAGGTGCGCCAGGACCGACTGGTGGGTGTCCTCCAGGGGCAGCCACAGGTACTTGCCACGACGGCTGGGCACGCCGACGCGGTGTCCCTTGAGGCGGTGCGCGAAGTCGTCGGCGCCCGCGATGTGGCGGCGCACGGCACGCGGGTGCAGCACCTCGGCGTCGGCGACGACACGGTGGGCGACCCACCGTTCCAGGCCACGCCTGACGACCTCGACCTCGGGCAACTCGGGCATCACGACCCCCGTACCGAACCACTGTTGATGAACCGAGCGCCCGCCCCATGGCGGGACGGGCGCTCGGGTGCGCTGTTCTCTCGGGACGGCGACTCCGCCGTACGGCGGAGAAACCGTCAGGCAGAGACGGAGGCGGGGCCTTCGCCGTGCTCGGCGGCCTGTTCGGCCGCCGCCTTCTCGGCTGCGGCCTTCTCGGCCCGCTCGTCCGCCGCGGCCCGGATGGACCGCCAGGCGGACTCGGCGGCCTGCTGCTCCGCCTCCTTCTTGCTGCGGCCGGTGCCGGTGCCGTACGAGACGCCTCCGACGCGGGCGGCAGCAGTGAAGGTCTTCTCGTGGTCGGGGCCGGTCTCCGTGACGAGGTACTCGGGCACGCCGAGGGACTCCGTCGCGGTGAGCTCCTGGAGGCTGGTCTTCCAGTCCAGGCCGGCTCCGAGGTTCGAGGACTTCTCGATGAGCGGGTCGAACAGGCGGTGCACCAGTTCGGAGGCCGCGTCGAGGCCCTGATCGAGATAGACCGCGCCGATCACCGCTTCCAGGGTGTCGGCGAGGATGGACGCCTTGTCCCGGCCGCCCGTGCCCTCTTCACCACGGCCGAGCCGGATGAAGGAGCCCAGGTCGAGACCACGACCGACCTCCGCCAGCGCACGCGAGTTGACCACCGCGGCCCGCAGCTTGGCCAGCTGGCCTTCGGGCAGGTCGGGGTGGGTGCGGTACAGCGTGTCCGTGACGACCAGGCCGAGCACGGAGTCCCCGAGGAACTCCAGCCGCTCGTTGGTCGGCAGACCGCCGTTCTCGTACGCGTACGAACGGTGGGTCAGCGCACGCACCAGAAGGGCGGACTCGAGCTTGTACCCGAGCCGCCCTTCCAGAAGCGTGTGGGACGAGGCCGTGTTGTCCGACTTTTTCCGGGCGGATGGGTCCGCCTTGGCGTCTTCCGCCTTCTTGGCAGTGGACACGGTGCCTCTCACCAGCCGCTCAGACCTCGAGGACCTGGCGCTTGTTGTAGGTGCCGCAAGACGGGCACGCGATGTGCTGCTGCTTGGGCTCGTGGCAGCGCTCGCACGCAACCAGGGTGGGGACCGCAGCCTTCCACTGCGACCGGCGGTGGCGCGTGTTGCTGCGCGACATCTTCCGCTTCGGAACAGCCACGGCTACTTCTCCTGCTTCTCGTCGACGCCCGCTTCCGCGTCAGCGCCGCTCATCTCGTCCTTCTCGCCGTCTCCGAGTGAACCGGCGAGTCCCTGCAGTGCCGCCCAACGGATGTCGACGGCGTCGTGGTGGTGGTCCGGGTCGTCCGCCAGCCGGGCTCCGCACTCGGAGCACAGGCCGGGGCAGTCGTCCTGGCACACCGGCTGCATCGGCAGTGCGAGCACCACCGCATCACGCAGCACGGGTTCGAGGTCGAACAGGCCGTCCTCGATGAAGAGCCTGTCCTCGTCTTCCTCGGCGTCGTCGGTCGGTTCCGCCTTGGGGCGGCCCCGATCGTCGGCGTCAGGGTACGAGAACATCTCCTGGAATTCCGCTTCGACGTCCAGCTGAAGCGGCTCCAGACACCTTACGCACTCCCCCTCGGCCTGTGCACGGGCGGTGCCTGTGACAAGCACCCCTTCCATGACCGACTCGAGGCGGAGTTCGAGCTCCACCGGAGCACCTTCCGGTACTCCGACGACTCCCTGGACACCGAAGTCCTTGGGAGCGTCGATCGTGCGGGACAGCCGCTGCAGCGCACCGGGACGCCGACCCAGCTCGTGCGTGTCGAACACGAGGGGGTTGCGGTGATCGAGGCGAGCGTTGGGAGCCATCCTGCTTTCGTTCTTCTGAGCTCAGAGGGACGCCACCCTATGGTGTTCCGGGGCAGCGCTGATCGCGGACGTACACGCGACCGAAGAGCCAGGATACTGGACCTTTCGCTCACGGCCCAATCCGGTGGTCCCTTACTGGCCGCGCCCCTGCTCGTAGGCCCTCAGCTGCTCCGGCGTGATCATGCCAGTGTCGAAGAGGCTGGTCTCGTCGAGGGCGTACGACTGCTGCTGGGGCTGCTGGGGCTGCTGGGGCTGGTGCGCCTGGTTCGGGTCGTACACCGCGTGCTGGCCGGTGTCGTAGCCCTGGTAGGCGTAGGGATCGGCCTGCTGGTAGCCGTAGGCGTCCTGCTGGCCGTAGCCCTGCTGCTGGTACTGGCCCGCGTACGGGTCCGCCTGCTGCTGGTAGCCGTAGACCGGCTCCGGCTCGGCGTAGCCCTGCTGCTGAGCGGCGGGCTGCGGCTGCTCCGCCGGGGCGTCCTGCTGGGCCAGGGCGGCGAGGTCGGCCAGGTAGTCGGCGTCGCTGGAGTGCTGGAAGGACGTCTGGTCGTCGGCGAGGGCGCTCAGGTCGTCGGTGGCGATACGGCCGTGCAGCTTCTGCCGGCCGCGGCCGACCGCCTCCAGGGTCTTGGCCAGGACCGCCTCGAAGGCGCCCAGCTTGGCGTCCACGTAGGCGTCGGCGTCCTTGCGCAGGGTCTCCGGGTCGTGGCTGCGCTCGGGGGCGTCCTCGTCCTCGTAACCCTGCTCGTCGAGGCCCGGGCCGGTGCCGAGGAGCTTCTCGCGGCCGCGGCCGACGGAGCCGAGGGTCTTGGTGAGGACGACCTCGAAGTTGGCGAGCTTGGAGTCGACGTAGTCGTCGGCCTCGGCGCGGACCTCCTCGGCCTCCTGGCGGGCCTCGGCGAGGATCCGGTCGGCCTCGGCCTGGGAGCGGCGGGCGACCTCGGTGTCGGAGATCAACGAGCCGCGCTCCTGGTGCGCCTGGCCGATGATCCGGTCGGCCTCCTGGCGGGCCTGCTCGACCATCTGCTCCCGGTCGCCGATCAGCTCCTGGGCCTGTGCCAGGGAGCCGGGCAGCGCCTCACGCACCTCTTCGAGCATGGCGAGCAGTTCCGCGCGGTTGACCACGCACGACGCGGACATGGGCATCGACCGGGCGCTGGAGACCGCCGCGACGATCTCGTCGAGCTTCTTCTGCACGTCCACCGTGTGCTCGCCACTCTCTACCGATGTGTTGGAGACGGACGGGACGACTGTAGCCCCATCGGTCCCCGCGCCTCATCAGTCCTTGCGCAGACGCTCGTTGAGGGCCTGCAGGACCAGCGGCGGCACCAGGTGGGAGACGTCTCCGCCCCAGGTCGCGACCTCCTTGACGAGCGAGGAGGACAGGAAGCTGTAGGTGGGGTTGGTCGGCACGAAGAGGGTCTCCACGCCGGACAGGCCGTTGTTCATCTGGGCCATCTGCAGCTCGTAGTCGAAGTCGCTGACCGCGCGCAGGCCCTTGACGATGGCGGGGATGTCACGCTGCTTGCAGTAGTCCACGAGGAGGCCGTGGAAGGCCTCGACCTTCACGTTGCCGTACTCGGCGGTGACCGCGCGGATCAGGTCGATCCGCTCGTCGATCTCGAACAGGCCCTTCTTGGACTTGTTGATCATGACCGCGACATAGACCTCGTCGTACAGACGGGAGGCGCGGGAAATGATGTCGAGGTGTCCGTTGGTGATCGGGTCGAACGACCCGGGACAGACGGCACGGCGCACTTGAGGTCCCTCGCTCTCCGGTCCGGTCATCGTGCGTCTTCGCACGTAGAGGCGGCGCGACCGTACCAAAACGTTCCCTCGCCGTAACGGCGGGACCGGAGTGCTTCAAAACCCTCCGGCCACCCGAATTCACCGCCTCTGGTGCTGCGCTCCACGGTGACGAGGGCCTCCGGCGCGAGCCAGTGTTCGGTGCGGAGTGTGAGCAGAATCTCGCGAAGATCGTGATCTGTCACACGGTACGGGGGGTCCAGGAAGACCAGGTCGTACGGGGCTGTCGGCGGACCCGTCTGGATGATCTGCTCGGCCTTTCCGGCCCTGACCTCGGCGCCGGGAAGGCCGATGCTCTTGACGTTCTCGCGGATGGTGCGGGCGGCTCTGGCGTCGGCCTCGACGAGGAGGGCGTGGCCGGCGCCGCGGGAGAGGGCCTCCAGGCCCACGGCTCCTGAACCGGCGTAGAGGTCCAGGACTCGTTCGCCGTCCAACGGGCCGCCGAGGAGGGACTGCCAGGT
This sequence comes from Streptomyces cylindrosporus, assembly GCF_022698165.1. Taxonomy (GTDB): domain Bacteria; phylum Actinomycetota; class Actinomycetes; order Streptomycetales; family Streptomycetaceae; genus Streptomyces; species Streptomyces cylindrosporus. The sequence continues at coordinate 44,134 of NZ_JALDAY010000016.1, read as the reverse complement.
GGAGAAGAGACCTTCGCGTGCGCGGTCGGAGGTGGGGCGGGTTCCGTTGCCGGGTGGGACGGCTAGGCGTCGTCCGCCGGCTGCGCCGGCGATCACGCGGGTCATCTTCGGTCCTTGTTCGAGGGTGGTTACGGATTCAGTTTGGCAGCAGGTCCGTCGTGGTTGCTCGCGCAGTGCCCCGCGCCCCTGAAAGCAGGTCGGCTCCCTTCTAGCCCTTTTCCAAGTACTGCTCCCTCTCCTCGTCCAAGAGGGCGTCCAGGGCCGTTCGCAGGCCGGGCAGGCTCGTCAGGTCCGGGTCCGCCTCCACCACGGCCATTGCTTCCTCCCTCGCCTCCGCGATGACGTCCTCGTCCTCGATGACTGCCAGGACCCGGAGGCTGGTCCGTGCCCCCGACTGGGCCTGGCCCAGGACGTCGCCCTCGCGGCGCTGCTCCAGGTCGATGCGGGAGAGCTCGAAGCCGTCCAGTGTCGAGGCCACGGCGTTGAGGCGTTGGCGGGCCGCGCTCGCCTCCGGCATCTCCGTGACCAGGAGGCACAGGCCCGCCGCCGAGCCTCGGCCCACCCGGCCGCGGAGCTGGTGGAGCTGGGAGACGCCGAAGCGGTCGGCGTCCATGATCACCATGGCGGTGGCGTTGGGGACGTTGACACCGACCTCGATGACCGTCGTGGCGACCAGGACGTCGGTGTCGCCCGCGGCGAAGCGGCGCATGACCGCGTCCTTGTCGTCGGGGTGCATACGGCCGTGCAGCACCTCGACCCTGAGGCCGCTCAGCGGGCCCTTGGTGAGCTGCTCGGCGACCTCCAGGACGGCCAGCGGCGGGCGCTTCTCGGCCTCGTCCTCGGCGGACTTGCGGGCCTTCTTGGGGTCGTCCTCGTCGTCGCCGATGCGGGGGCAGACGACGTACCCCTGATGGCCGTTCTCCACCTCCTCGCGCACCCGCTGCCAGGCGCGGGCCAGGAAGTGGGGCTTGTCGGCGGCCGGGACGACATGGCTGGCGATCGGGGAGCGGCCCGCCGGGAGCTGGTCGAGGACCGAGGTCTCCAGGTCGCCGAAGACCGTCATGGCGACGGTGCGCGGGATGGGCGTGGCCGTCATGACCAGGAGGTGCGGGGGCTGTTTGCCCTTGCCGCGCAGGGCGTCGCGCTGCTCGACGCCGAAGCGGTGCTGCTCGTCGACGACGACCAGGCCGAGGTCGTGGAACTGGACCTTGTCCTCGATCAGGGCGTGGGTGCCGATGACGATGCCGGCCTCGCCGGTGACCAGGTCGAGCAGGGCCTGTTTGCGCGCGGCAGCCCCCATGGACCCGGTCAGCAGCACCACCTTGGTGGCGTGCTCGGCGCCGCCCAGCATCCCGCCCTCGGCCAGCTCGCCCATCATCTCCACGATCGAGCGGTGGTGCTGCTGGGCGAGGACCTCGGTGGGCGCGAGCATGGCGGCCTGGCCGCCCGCGTCGACGGTGGCGAGCATGGCGCGGAGGGCGACCATGGTGTTGTGGGTCACTGTGAAGTTGTCGGTGACGTAGGCGTGGCTGGGGTGCGCGACACTGATGCACTGGACGGGCTTCCGTCCCACATGCTCGACCGCCCGGACACCCCGTCGAAACGTGTTGTACTTCGGGCGGGGACCTACCCGTTCGGCCTTGCGCCCCAGCCTGAACGGGGGGTATTCGTCGGGCAGAGAGACGAAGACGTTGAACGCGGCCCGCTTCGGCAGCACTCGCGCCCTTCCGCCCAAGGAACGGACCAGCCACGCGACGTCTTCCGCCAGCCTCCGTGAAGCGGAGCAGAACGAGATGCTCAGGCCCGCCTTGTCGACAGTCCCGTCCGTGTCCATGAGCCCTTGCAACACGGCGAGACGGTTTTTGATCGACGTGTTCTTGAACTCGTCGGGTACGAACTTGCCATGCGACGACACTCCCCAGAGGCCCAGGTCCCGTACGGCCTGGATCACCGGATTGCGCACGCCGCCCGCGCGGTGGGTCAACTGGATCGTGTAGTCGCAGCGGGAACCGCTCACCGGCACCAGTCGGCAGTCCGGTGCCACGGCGGCCTCCACCGCATCACGGATCTCGGCATCGACCGTGGACAGCCGCAGGTTGTGCCGGAAGGAGCCGTCTCCCAGGAGAAGGCCGAACAGGTACGGATCGAGAGGCAGCCCACAGTCGTCTCCGAGATCGACGGGGGTGGCGGCCGGGAGGTACCACTTCGACGATCCGTTGGCCTTGAAGGTGTCCAGCCGAATCTCGCGCGTCGTCATGACCTTGGGGGTCTGGCCACGGTGCCAGCCGCAACTCGTGCCGACGATCCACAGATGTTCGTCATCGCACTCGACGGAGCTGCCGTCCGAGAGAACCAGGCGCCAGACATCGCGCTCGCCCTGCGGAAAGACGCCGTCGATCAGCGCGATCTCCCCGTCGGGCACAACGATCTCGTCACCCACTCTCATGTCCCCCATGCGGCGGAAACCGGCAGGCGTGAGGACAAGCGAGTCGAGAGGCTGGGCCTTGCCCGATCCCACTTCCCCCTGCAACAGCCGGTGCATCGGATGCTCCGTCGCCAGGTCGTCGAAGATCTCCTTCGAGACCTTCTGCTGGCCCTCCGTGAGGGTGAAGGGGAGGCGGTCGTCGAAGGCTGCGAGGAGGCCGTCCGGCTTGGGTTTGCGGGCCACCGCGGGGAGTTGGGCGTCCGCGTGGCGGCGGCGGGCCAGGGCCACCTGGAGGACGAAGGCCTCGTCCCACTTGAGGCGGGAGCGGGCGTCCTCGATGTCGGCCTTGGTGTGCGGCCGGTGGATCTTGAGGAGGGCCTCGGGGAGGGTGACCAGGCCACGGCCCGACCTCAGTGCCTCGGGGAGGGGGTCGATGGCCTCCTGGGCGGTCGGCAGGACCGTCTGGATCGCCTTGCCGATCTTCCAGGACTCCAGCTTGGCGGTGGCGGGGTAGATGGGGATCAGGGCGCCGGCCCAGGTCTCGACGGTCTCGTCCGTGTCGCCCCGGAGCAACTCGTAGGCCGGATGGGCCAGTTGCAGGCGGCGGTTGAAGGCGGAGACCTTGCCCGCGAACATCGCGCGTGTGCCCGGCAGCAGTTCCTTGTGGGGCTTGTGGACGCCGTTGCCGAAGAAGACCAGTTGGAGGCGGCCGCTGCCGTCCGTGATCGTGACCTCCAGGCGCTGGCCCTTGCCACGGGGCGCCTTGGCGGAGGCGAAGGTGTGCAGGCGGGCGTCGGCGACCATGGCGACCACCGTGACGTGCTCGTCCATGGGGAGGTCGGCGAGGTGGGTGAGCTGCCCGCGCTCCTCGTATCTGCGCGGGTAGTGGTGCAGGAGGTCGCCGACGGTGTGCAGGGCGAGGTGCTCGGCCATCACCTTCGCGGTGGCTGGTCCGAGCACCGACTTCAGCGGCTGTTGCAGCGGTTCTTGCAGTGCGGGCACGAGATCCATTGCACACCACGCCACTGACATTGCCGTATACGTACCCAGAAACCCCTGGTCAGACGGCTGGTTCGGGCTCTAGGATGACGCGCTCCGGCCATCCCCCGCGGTCACCGCCCCATCCGGGACCGCCCGACCCCGCGCCGACACGAAGTCCCCCCCACCGGCGCTGCGACGATGGACTCCCAGACCTCGAAGTCACCCCAGCCGTCCCAGTCACCCCAGCCGCCTCACACCTTCCAGGTCGACCTGCGCGGCCTGGTGGACCTGCTCTCGCACCACCTCTACTCCAGCCCCAAGGTGTATCTGCGGGAGCTCCTGCAGAACGCCGTGGACGCCATCACCGCCCGGCGCGCCGAGCAGCCCGACGCCCCGGCGCGGGTGCGCTTGTACGCGGAGGGCGGTGCCCTGCGTGTCGAGGACACCGGCGTGGGGCTCACCGAGGCGGACGTGCACAACCTGTTGGCCACGATCGGGCGCAGCTCCAAGCGGGCCGAGGGGCTCGAAGCGGCCCGGTCCGAGTTCCTCGGGCAGTTCGGCATCGGGCTGCTGGCCTGTTTCGTGGTGGCCGAGCGGATCCGGGTCGTCAGCCGCAGTGCTCGTACGCCGGACGCGGCGCCCGTGGAGTGGACGGCGAGCGACGACGGCTCCTACACCGTGCGGACGCTGCCCGCGGAGGCCCGGCCCGAACCCGGTACGACCGTGCATCTGGTGGCGCGGGCGGGGGCCGGCGAGTGGCTGACGCCCGAGCGGGTGCTCGCGCTGGCGCGGGACTTCGGGTCGCTGCTGCCGTACGACGTGCGGGTCGGCGAGGAGGCGGTCACCGACCTGCCGGCTCCGTGGGACCGGGCGTACCCCTCCCCCGCCAACCGGCGCGTGGCGCTGGCCCGGCACTGTCACGACCTGTTCGGCTTCACGCCGCTGGACACGATCGAGCTGAGCGTTCCGCTGGCCGGGATCCGCGGGGTCGCGTATGTGCTGCCCTCGGCGGTCAGCCCCGCCCAGCGGGCCACGCATCGTGTGCACCTCAAGGGCATGCTGCTGACCGAGCGGGCCGAACAGCTGCTGCCGGACTGGGCGTTCTTCGTGCGCTGCGTGCTGGACACGGACAGTCTGCGGCCCACGGCCTCTCGCGAGGCGCTGTACGAGGACGAGACGCTGGCCGCCGTACGGGACGCGCTCGGCGAAAGGATTCGGTCCTGGCTGACGGGGCTCGCGGCGGGGGATCCGGAACGGCTCGCCGCCTTCCTGTCCGTGCACCACCTGGGCGTGAAGTCCCTTGCCCGGCACGACACGGAGATGCTGCGGACGATGCTGCCGTGGCTGCCCTTCGAGACGACCGACGGGCGGCTGTCGCTGGAGGAGTTCGCGCAGCGGCACCCGGTGGTGCACTTCACGCGGACCGTCGAGGAGTACCGGCAGGTCGCGCCGATCGCGTCCGCGCAGGGCGTCGGGGTGATCAACGGCGGCTACACGTACGACAGCGAACTGGTCGAGGCGCTGCCGTCGGTGCGGCCGGGGACGGTGGTCGCGGAGCTGGACTCGGACACGGTGACCGCGCATCTGGACGCGGTGGATCCGGCGGAGGAGCTGGCGTTGTCGGGGTTCCTGGCGGCGGCTCGGGCCCGGCTGGACGCAGTGCAATGTGACATAGTACTGCGCTCCTTCCACCCCATCTCGGTGCCGGCCCTGCACCTCGACGACCGCCGGACCCGCCACGAACAGGCCCGCGCCGAGGCCGAGGAGCAGGCCGACGACCTGTGGGCGGGCATCCTGGGTTCGCTGCGTGGCAGCGCCCCGCGCGCGCGTCTGGTGCTCAACCACCTCAACCCGCTGGTCCGCAGGATCAGTTCGCTGGGTGACGCGGAACTGATCGGCACCGCCACGGAGTCCCTCTATGGGCAGGCGCTGCTGATGGCGCAGCGCCCGCTGCGGCCGGCGGACACCGCGCTGTTGAACCGGGCGTTCATCGGTCTGCTGGAATGGGCGACCCACGGCGAATCCGACACGCCGGGCAACTCCGCGGGGGGCGGTCACTGATGAGCGAGATCACGGACTTCGACGCCCTGCGCCGGGCGATGGCGGAGAACTCCGAGCGGCCGGAGGGCCCGGCGCGCAACGCGCGCGCGGAGGAGCTGCTCGCCGAGGCCGAGAAGCTGGGCATTCCGCTCGCCGTCGTGGAGGCGCTCGGGCACCAGCTGAAGGTCTACAACTACAGCTCCGAGAAGGACAAGATGTTCGTCCCCTTCGCGCGTCTGCTGCGCATGTGGGACGAGCGGCCCGAGGACTTCGACGAGTACGAGGTGCACTCGCTGCACTGGGTCTTCAAGTGGATGTCGTCCGGCATGCTCGACCAGCCGCACGTGCCGCTCGCCTCGATCGAGAAGTGGCTCGGCGAGATGGAGCACCGCTACCGGCTCGCCGGGCACTCCGAACGGGCCGTGCGCAGCGCGGAGTTCAGCGTGGCCGCGCATGTCGGGGACGTCACGCGCGCGCAGCGCGCGTATGCCGCGTGGCTGGCCGCGGACCGGGACGACATGGCCGACTGCCACGCGTGCGAGCTGCACGGGCAGGGCTGGTGGCAGGCGGAGCAGGGGCGGGACGCGGAGGCGCTGCTGCTGTGGCGGCCGGTCCTGGAGGGCGAGTTCACGTGCGCGCACGAGCCGCACACGGTGCTGGCGTCGTCCCTGGTGCCGCTGCTGCGGCTGGGCCGCACGGACGAGGCGCGCGCGAACCATCTGCGCGGCTTCCGGCTCGTGCGGCCCATGGAGAGCATGCGGGGCGCGTACGCGGATCACGTCGAGTTCTGCGCGCTGACCGGCAACGAGGCGCGCGGTCTGGAGCTGCTCGCGGAGCGGCCGGCGTACTTCACGGACACCGGGCATCCGCGCAGCCGGCTGGATTTCCTGAGCGTGGTGGCGCTGCTCATGGAGCGCCTGGACGAGGTCGGGCTGGGCGACCGTGAGGTGCCGGGGCCGGCCGGCCGCAAGTGGACCGCGCGCGAACTCGCCGCACACGCGCGTGCGGAGGCGCTCGCGCTGGCGGCGCGTTTCGACGAGCGCAACGGCACGGCGTACGTCAGTGAGCGGGCACGCGCGCGTATGGCGCAGCGCCCGCTGGTGGACCGGCTGCCGCTCGGGGTGCGCGCGGCGGTGCGCCCGGTCGCGGCCCCGGCCGCCCCGGTGGCACCGGTCGCCGTGACCGCGGTGGAGCCGGATCTGCCGGCGCTGCTGGCCGAGGCGCGGCGGCTGTCCGACACCTTGCAGCCGAACGCCGTGGAGGCGTGGGCGGCCGTCTCCCGGGCCGCGGAGGGCGTCGAACTGGACGTCCGCGACCGCGCGGAGATCGTCGACCACGAGGCGATGGACCGGGGCCCCGAGGGCGCCGAGCTCTTCGAGCGGGCCGCCGAGCTGTACGCCGAGGCGGGCGACCCCGGGGAGGCGCTGGCGGCACGCACGCGTGCGGCGTACGTACGCGCCCTGACGGGCCGGGTGGACGAGGCCCTCGCCGCGGTCGCCGAACCGTACGACGAGATCCTCGCGCTCTACGCCGACGACGCGACGGAGGTGCGGCAGACGGCGTCGGTGCTGATGGGCCGGGCGCGGATCCTGATGCGGCGGGTGCACGAGGCGAGCGAGGCCGCGGAGGACGCCGGGCAGGTCAACGGTGTGACGGACGAGGCGGGCGCGGCCGACCGGCCGTCCGGTGAGACGGTTCTGGTCGAGGCCGAGGCCGCCGTGCGGGAGTTGCTCGCGTTGGTCGGTGGGTACGCCGGGGCCGACGTGCGGATCGCCGCGCGGGAGGCCGAGGGGCGGGCCATGCTCGCCGAACTGGCGCTGCAACGCGGTGACCTGGAGGGGGCCGTCGAGCTGTTCGGGCGGGCCTCGGCCGGGTTCGTGGCGGCCGGGCTGCCGTGGTTCGCCGTGGAGTACGAGGCGCGGCTGGCCGGTCTCGCGCACCACCTCGGCGACATCGCGGAGACGGAGCGGGCGCTGCGGGCGGCCCTGGAGCACGGCGGAGCCCATCTGGAGGCCGTCGGGCGGGCCCAGCTGCACCTCCAGCTTGCCGAGGTGCTCGGTGGCCGCGGGCTGTCCGTGGAGGCCTCGGAGCACGCCCTGGAGGCCGCGCACTGGGCCGACGAGGCGGGCGAGGGCCGCACGCTGGGCGCCTGGGCCCGGCATCAGCTGGGCGGGTTCCTGCTGCGCCAGGGGCGCTGGGCCGAGGCCGCCGAGGTGCTGGAGTCGGCGCTGCCCGACCTGAGCGCCGAGACGCACGGCGACGGCGCGGTCGTACAGACGCAGTGGTGGCTGGGCGACTGTCTGAGCGAGCTCGGCGAGCACCGGGAGGCGGCCGAACGGCGGCTGCAGGCGGCCGAGACCGCCCGGCACTGGCCCGAGCAGCACGACCACGCGACACTTGCCCACCTCGCCGCGGAGTCCCTCGGGGCCGCGGGGCTGCCCGCCGAGGCGGACCGGGCGTACGCGCGCGCGGGCGAGCTGTGGCGATCGCTCGGCAATGTGCACGGCCTGGTGCGTTCCCTGCGCGCACGCGCGTGGCTGGCGCTGCGCGCGGACGACGGGGCGGACCAGGCGCGGGAGTTGATGGCGGCCGCGGTCCGGGAGTGCGAGTCGGTGCTGGGCGACGGCGTGGACGACGAGGAGGCGCGCGAGCGGCTCGTCGCCGAACTCGGGCACACCCACCGCCAGTTCGGCGACCTGCTGGCCCGCTCGGCCGCCGAGGACGCCGACGACGACTCGATACGGGCCGCCCTGGAGGAGGCCCTGGCCCAAGTCGGCGAGGCCGTCGCGGTGTTCGCCTCCCTCGGGGACGACGCCCTGCACAGCCGTACCGGCGCCGAACTCGCCGCGGGCTGGCTGGAGGCCGACCTCAGCCGCCCCGCTCGTGCGGCGGCACGCGCACGTGCGGTGCTGGCGGCCTACGACGGCGCCGACGAGGCGGACGAGACGGCCCAGGAACGGCGCTCGGAGGCGGAGCAGATGCTCCAGGTCGTGGAGGAGCAGGGGGCGGGGTAGCGGAGGCCCGTAGGCGGCCTTGAGCCGGTTGTTCGACGGCCGGCTCGGGCCGGTTATTCGACGCCGATCAGCAGCAGGGCGCCCTGCCGGCCGCCCCGGTACACCACCGTGTCGACGGCGAGGTACGACTCACGCACGCGTGCCTCCAGGTGCGCGGCGACGGACTCGGGGGCCTCGTCGCCGATGACCAGGGTGACGAGTTCGCCGCCGGCCTGGAGCATGCGGTCCAGGACGGACTCGGCCGTGGTGGTGACGTCGGTGCCGATCACGGCCACATCGCCGTCGACGAGACCCAGGACGTCACCGGCCTGGCAGATGCCGGCCATGGTCCAGGACTGGCGCTCGGCGACGGCGACCTCGGCGTAACGGGTCGCGCCGGCCGCGCTGGTCATCGACACGACGTCCTCGTCGAAGCGGCGCTCCGGCTCGTGCACGGCGAGCGCCGCGATGCCCTGGACGGCGGACCGGGTCGGGATCAGCGCCACGCGGATGCCCTCGGCGCGGGCCTGCTCGGCCGCCGCGGCGGCGGTGTGGCGCAGGTCGGCGTCGTTGGGCAGCAGCACGACCTCGCGCGCGTGGGCCCGCCGTACGGCGTCGAGGAGCTCGCCGCTCGCGGGCGGCTCCCCGGGGCGCGCGAGCACGGTGGTCGCGCCGGCCTCGGTGTACAGCCCGGCCAGGCCCTCGCCGGGCACGACGGCCACCACGGCCCGCTGGACACGCTCCCGGGGCGGCCGTTCGGCACCGGTGGTGTGCACGTCACCGGCGCCGAAGTGGGTGATCCGGATCCGGTACGGCCGCCCGGCCTCGACGCCCGCCTCCACGGCGGCGCCGGCGTCGTCGACGTGCACATGGACGTTCCACAGCCCGTCGCCGCCGACCACGACCAGGGAGTCACCGAGGGCGTCGAGCCGGCTGCGCAGGCGGGACACTGCCGCGTCCTCGGCCTCCAGCAGGTAGATCACCTCGAAGGCGGGGCCGCCCTCCCCCGGGGCGCAGTCGTCGGCGAGGGCGTCGGGGGTGACGGCCGTATCGCCGTCCACGCGCGTGTGGAGCGCGTCGGCGCCGGGTGCTTGGAGCGCGTCGGCGCCGAGTGCATGGAGCGGATCGGCGCCGTATGCCTGCGAATGTGCCTGAGAACGGGATTCGCCGGCTTCGCCGCCCCCCGAGTCTCCGTGCGCGGCCCACGGTTCCGTACCGCCGCGCCTCACGCGCGCGTGCCCCGCCGAAACCGCGACCGCCCCCGGCACCTCGCCCGTGAACGTCTCCACCAGCGCCCCGAGCACCGCCACGAGCCCTCGCCCGCCGGCGTCGACCACCCCGGCCCGCCCCAGGACCGGCAGCTGCCCGGGGGTCGCGGCCAGGGCGGTGCGCGCTCCCTCGTAGGCGGCGCGGGCGACCGCCCCGCAGTCGCCCTCCGTCCCGTCGGCCGCGTCGGCGGCGGCCGAGGCGACCGACAGGACCGTGCCCTCGACGGGGTGCGCGACGGCCTCGCGGGCGGAGTCGGCGGCGTGCCGCAGGGCGAGGCGCAGGCCGGGGCCGTCGGTGTGAGGCGTCTCACCGTCGGCGGCGAGGACCTGGGCCATGCCGCGCAGCAGCTGGGCGAGGATGGTCCCGGAGTTGCCCTGGGCGCCTATCAGCGCGCCGTGCGCCATCGCGCGCACGGCATCGGTGAGCGCGGGCTTCCCAGCCTCCGCGAGGCCGACCGCGTGACCTGCGAAGACGGCCTCCACGGCGGCGACCGCGGACTCCACGGTCAGATACAGGTTGGTGCCGGTGTCCCCGTCCGCCACGGGATAGACGTTGATCGCGTCGATCTCCTCGCGCGCGCGCCCGAGCGCCTCCAGCGCGAGGCCGCACCAGGTGCGCACCGCGAGAGCATCGAAGAATGTCTGCGGCACCTGCGCCACCTACGGCCTCCCTGAGCTGCTGGACTGCACGCAGCGTAGAGCAGCCATGGTAGTTTCGTTCTACTGGCGCAGTCGTTGTATGCTGCTCCGGTTGCCCGATCCGATCGGGCCGTTCCCCTGGCAGCGCCACTCAGATCTCAGATCTCGATCCCGGCATGCCGGGATTAACCGTAAGTGCATCTGAAGCTTTTGGAGTGACCCGTGGCTGCCAACTGCGACGTCTGCGGCAAGGGCCCGGGCTTCGGCAACAACATCTCGCACTCGCACCGCCGTACGTCCCGTCGCTGGAACCCCAACATCCAGCGCGTCCGTACCGTGGTCGGCGGGACGCCGAAGCGCGTGAACGCTTGCACCTCGTGCATCAAGGCCGGCAAGGTCTCGCGCTGACGCACAGTTAAGCGCGCGGCCACTGCTGGTTCGCTGCATCGAGCCGGTCCACCGGAAGGTGGGCCGGCTTTTTGCTGTACCTGACAAGCTGTACGCATGCGCTTCGGCATCCTGGGCCCCCTGGAGGTACGCACCGACGACGGCACCCCCGTCGACCCCGGCGGCCCCCGCCCCCGCGCCCTGCTCACCCTCCTGCTCCTGGACGTCGGTCACGCGGTCTCCACGCAGCGCCTCACAGACGGCCTGTACGGCGCCGAGCCGCCCTCCGGGGCCGCCAACGCCCTCCAGTCCCAGATCTCCCGTCTGCGCCGCCGTCTGGCCCCGCACACGGACATCGAGGCGGGCTCGGCGGGCTACCGTCTCACCGCCTCCGCCGAGAGCGTCGACGCCCACCGTTTCGAGCGCCTGGCCGCGCAGGGCCGGGAAGCGCTCGACGCCGGTGATCACGCGCTGGCCGTGGACCGGCTCCGCGAGGCACTCGCCCTCTGGCGCGGCCCCGCCCTGCCCGACCTCCCGGACGCCCATGCCGAGGCCGCCCGGTTCGAGGAGCTGAGGCTGGCCGCCGTGCAGAACCGCGTGGAGGCGGAGCTGGCGCTCGGCGGCGGTCCCGACCTCGTACCGGAGCTGCGGGCGCTGCTGACCGCGCATCCGCTGAGCGAGCGGCTGTACGGGCAGCTGATGCGGGCGCTGCACGCGGCGGGCCGGCCGGCGGAGGCGCTCACCGTGTACGAGGAGGCCCGGCGCACCCTCGCTGACGAGCTGGGCGCCGACCCGTCACCCGAACTGTCCGCCCTGCACCTGGAACTCCTCCAGGGCACCGGGCCCGAACGCCCCCGCCTCCCCGTCCAGCTCACCCGCTTCGTCGGCCGCGAGCCCGAACTCACCCGCATCGCCACCCTCCTGACCGACGCCCGCCTGGTCACCCTCACGGGCCCCGGCGGGGCAGGCAAGACCCGCCTGGCCATCGAGGCGGCAACCGCCCTCACGACCCGCTCGCCCAGGACGGGCACAAACACCCGGGCACGTTCCGCGACGCCGGTGAGAGACCCCCACCCGGTCGCTCCCCACCCCACCCCCGACGTCTGCTTCGTGGAACTCGCCCCGCTCACCGACGGGCGCCACATCACCCACGCCGTCCTGAGCGCCCTCGGTGTCCGCGAAGGCTTCCGCACTCCGGCGAGCGACGGTCTCGGGAGGCTGTTGGCCGCGCTGGAGGACCGTGAGGTTCTGCTGGTTCTCGACAACTGTGAGCATCTCGTCGAGGACGCCGCGAGGGTCGCCTCCATGACGCTCGCCGCCTGCCCCGGCGTGCGCGTCCTCGCCACCAGCCGGGAGTCGCTCGGCGTCACCGGTGAGGTCCTGGTCCCGGTGCCGCCGCTGCGGCCGGAGCCGGCGACCGCGCTGTTCCTGGACCGGGCCCGGGCCGTGCGCCCCGGTTTCGACGGCCACGCGCGCGTGGGCGACATCTGTGCCGCCCTCGACGGGCTCCCCCTCGCCATCGAGCTCGCCGCGGCCCGGCTGCGGACCCTCACCCCGGACGAGCTCGCCGACCGCCTCGACGACCGGTTCCGGCTGCTGTCCCGGGGCGACCGCTCCAAGGCACCCCGGCACCGCACCCTGCGCGCCGTCGTGGAGTGGAGCTGGGAGCTGCTGGACGAGGAGGAGCGGGAACTGGCGCGGCGGCTGACGGTGTTCTCCGGGGGCGCGACGCTGGAGGCGATCGAGGCGGTGTGCGGGCTGCCGTATCCGGAGGACGTGCTCGCCTCGCTGGTCGAGAAGTCCTTCGTGGAGTTCGTGGCGTCCGCCGACGTGCCCGAGGGGCGCTACCGGATGCTGGAGACGATCCGGGCGTTCGCCGCGGAGGACCCACCGGACCTCAAGGACGCGCACGCCGCCTACTTCCTGAGGCTCGCCGAGGAGGCCGAGCCCCGGCTGCGCGGCGCGGAACAACTGCCCTGGCTCGCCCGGCTCACCGCCGAGCACGGCAATCTGGACGCCGCGCTCCGTCACCTCGCGCGCCACGACACCGGCGGGGCCCTGCGCCTCATGGGACCGCTCTCCTGGTTCTGGCGGCTGCGCGGCGTGTACGGCGAACGGGTGGCGACAGCACGGGAGTTGCTGACCGCCGTGGGGGACGCGCCACCGCCGGGCCTGGAGGAGGAGTACGTCCTGTGCGCGATCAACGCGCTCTCCGGCGCGGGCGAGGAGCCGGAACTCATCGCGCGCGTGGACGCGATCCTGAACGCGTGTCAGGGGCCGTTGCGGCTGCCGTACATCCTCGTGCTGTGGGCGGTCGCGGCCGGTCCCCGGCCCGCCGTCGACGCGCACGCCCGCGCCTTGGCGGGCGGCTCGCCCTGGGCGAACGCCCTGCTCGACGTGGGCCTCGGCTTCCGGGCGCAGTTCGCGGGCCGGCCGCGGGAGTCCGAGGAGTGCTTCACCCGGGCGCTCGCGGGATACCGGGCCACCGGGGACCGCTGGGGCATGGCCAACTGCCTCGACCCGCTCGGCATGTTCGCCCACGCGCGCGGTGAGTCCGAGCGCGCCCTGGAGCTGCTCGACGAAGGGCTGGCGCACGTACGGGAGCTGGCCGCGCCGGAGGAGACCGCCGACGTGCTGCGCACCCGGGGCACCGTGCTGCTGCACCTGGGCGACGGGGCCGGCGCCGAGGCCCACTTCGAGGAGGCGCTGACGCTCGCGCGTGGCGCCGGGCTCCCCGACAAGGCGGCGGGCGCCCGGCGCGGCCTCGGCGACACGGCCCGGCTGGCCGGGGACACGGCACGCGCGCGCGTGCACTACGAGAACGCCCTCCAGGAGTGCGCCGCCAACTGGTTCAGCGTCGGCGAGACCGTCCGGGGCCTCATCGGGCTCGGCCGTACGGCCGCCGCCGAGGGCCGCACCGAGGAGGCCCGCGACTGGTTCCGGCAGGCCGCCGAGCTCGCCACCGAGGGTCCCGGCGTCCTCGAACTCGCCGACACCGCGGAGGCGTTGGCCGCGGTCGCCGAGTCCCCGGAGCGGGCCGCCGTGCTGCTCGGCGCCGGGGCGGGCCTGCGGGGCGGCCGGGTCGAGGGCGACCCCGATGTCGTACGAGTGGAGCGGGACGTACGCGCGAAACTGTCGCCCGCGGCCTACGAGGAGGCCTTCGAGCAGGGCCGGAGCCTGCGGTCAGCGGCGGTCAGCGAACGGTAGGAGGACGGTCAGCGCCGCCGCCGAAGCTCGACCCATGACGAAGACACCCAGCACGAACAACACGCAGAGCACGAACACGCAGGGCACGACGAACGCGCGGAGCCTCGCCCACCTGAACGTCCTCATCTCCGGCGCCAGCGTCGCCGGCCCGGCCCTCGCCCTCAACCTGCTCCGCTACGGCGCCCGCGTCACCGTCGTCGAGAAGGCGCCGGAGCTGCGCGGCGGCGGCTTCGCGGTCGACTTCCGCGGCCATGTCCACCGCAGGGTCCTCACCGACATGGGTATCTGGGACGACATCCACGCCCGCCAGACGCACATGGGCCGTCAGACGGTCGTCGACGCGGACGGCTCCCCGAAGGTGGACCTGCCCTCGGAGATGATGAGCGGCGACGTCGAGATCTTCCGGGGCGAGCTCGCGCGGATCATGTACGAGCGCACCCGCGACCGCGTCGAGTACGTGTTCGGCGACTCGATCGCCACGCTCACCGACACGGGCGACGGCGTCGACGTCACCTTCGAGAAGGGCCCCGCGCGCCGCTTCGACCTGGTCGTCGGCGCGGACGGACTGCACTCCCACACCCGTCGGCTCGCCTTCGGCGACGAGTCGCGTTACCTGCGCTTCTTCGACCACTACGTGGCCGGCTTCGAGGTCCCCAACCACCTGGGCCTGGACCGCACGGGCCGCGTCTACAGCGAACCCGGCCGCGCCATCGTCATCGCCAACTACGACGGCGATCCGGAGCGCTCGCACGCCCTGCTGTGCTTCCGGTCCGAGCAGCTCTCGTACGACCGCAGGGACCTCACGGCGCAGAAACGGATCCTCATGGAGCGGTTCGCCGGTATGGGCTGGGAGGTCCCGGCCGCCCTCAAGGCCCTCGAGGAGACCGACGACCTCTACTTCGACGCGATCGCCCAGATCCACGTCGACCGGCTCACCAAGGGGCGCGTGGCGCTCCTCGGGGACGCGGGCTACGGGGCGACCATGGGCGGCATGGGGACGGGCGTGGCGGTCGTCGGCTCGTACGTCCTCGCCGGTGAGCTGGCGCTCGCGGGCGGGGACCACCGTACGGCGTTCGCCGCCTACGAGGCCCGGATCACCGACTTCGCCAAGGGCTGCCAGAAGACCTCGGGCAACGCGGGCCCGTTCTTCGCGCCGCCCACCGAGCGGCGCATCCGCAGCCGGGACCGCATGTACCGGCTGCTGGCCTCCCGCCCGCTGGCCGCCTTCTTCAAGAAGATCACCGTGAAGGCGGCGACCGCCATCAAGCTCCCCGAGTACCCCGCGTAAGGGCCCAGCCGTGGTCCACGGGCCCGATCCCCCCGCCGAGCGCGAACCCGGCGGCGATCGCCCCGGTGACGTACTCCTTGGCCGCCGCCACCGCCTCCGGCACGGACCGCCCCCTCGCGAGCTGCGACGCGATCGCGGACGCGAGGGTGCAGCCCGTGCCGTGCGTGTGCCGGTTGTCGAGACGGGGAGCACGGAACCAGTGCTCCTGACTGCCGTCGGTGAGCAAGTCGACCGCGTCACCGGGCAGATGACCGCCCTTGACGAGGACCCACGTCGGCCCGTACGCCAGCACGGCCGCCGCGGCCTCCCGCAGCTGCTCCTCCGACTCGACCTGTACTCCGGTGAGTTGGGCCACCTCGTCGAGGTTCGGCGTGGCGACGGTGGCGACCGGGAGCAGGCGCCGGCGCACGGAGTCAAGCGCCTCCGCGGCCAGCAGGGAGTCCCCGTGCTTGGAGACGCCCACCGGGTCGACGACCGCCGGAGCGTCCGTACCGGCGATCAACTCGGCGACCGCGTCGACGAGTTCGGCGGACGCCAGCATCCCCGTCTTGACGGCCTGTACGCCGATGTCGTCGACGACACTCCGGTACTGCGCCCGCACCGCCTCGACCGGCAGCGGCCAAGCCCCCTGCACACCAAGGGAGTTCTGGGCCGTGACCGCCGTGATCACGCTCATGCCGTGCACGCCGAGCGCGAGCATGGTCTTCAAGTCGGCCTGGATTCCGGCCCCTCCACCGGAGTCGGAGCCGGCCACCGTCAGAACGCGGGGCTTCACGACTCGATGTCCCCGAAGTGGTCCCAGCCGCCCTTGCTCGTCCACGGCGCCCCGTCCACCGTCACCTGGGGCAGCGCCGACGGGTTGAGCACCTCGCCGATCACCTTCCAGCGGGCCGGCAGCTTCACGTCCGGCGGGAAGGTCGCCACGATCGCGTGGTCCTCTCCCCCGGTCAGCACCCACTGCATCGGGTCGACGCCGACGGCCTGCCCGATGTCGTTCATCTGGGACGGGATGTCGATCGCGCCGGAGCGGATGTCGATGCGGACCTTGCTGGCCTCGGCGATGTGCCCGAGGTCGGCGATCAGCCCGTCGCTGACGTCGCACATGGCCGTGGCACCGAGCCCGGCCGCCGCCGGTCCCGCGTGGTACGGCGGCTCGGGGCGCCGGTGCGCCTCCACGAAGGCGCGCGGCGAGCGGAAGCCGCGGGAGAGCACCGCGTACCCGGCCGCGGACCAGCCCAGCCAGCCGGTCACCGCGACGAGGTCGCCGGGCTGGGCGCCGGCCCGGGTGATCGGCTCCTGGTTGCGCAGATCGCCGAGCGCGGTGATCGACACCATGATCGTGTCGCCTCGTACGACATCGCCGCCCACCACCGACGCGCCCGCCACCTGGCACTCGTCGCGCAGCCCGTCCATCAGCTCGCTGGGCCAGGTCACCGGGAGTTCGGCGGGGACGACCAGGCCGAGCAGCAGGGCGGTCGGTACGGCGCCCATGGCGGCGATGTCCGCGAGGTTCTGGGCGGCGGCCTTGCGGCCCACGTCGTAGGCCGTGGACCAGTCGCGGCGGAAGTGCCGGCCCTCCAGGAGGATGTCGGTGGACGCCACGACCCTTCGGTCGGGCGCGGCGACCACCGCGGCGTCGTCGCCGGGGCCGACCCGGACCGCCGAGGTGGTGGTGAGACGGGAGGTGAGCTCCCTGATGAGCCCGAACTCCCCGAGCTCACCAACAGTGCCCTTCATTGCCCTTGCTCCCCTTCTGTCCCTTGCCGTGCCCGGTCGCGCGTCACCAGTGTCCTCGATACGGTCGAGACATCCGTCAACCCGTGTCGTCCCGGCACCCCGGCGCGGGGGCCCCGGGTCTCCCCGCGGCGAGCGGCGACGCGATACCGTGGCGTTCCTTTTCCCCACATGATCCTCGTGGCCGCCCTGGAGGTTCCGTGGTACAGGCGTACATCCTGATCCAGACGGAGGTCGGCAAAGCGTCGACCGTCGCCGAGACGATCAGCAAGATTCCTGGGGTGATCCAGGCCGAGGACGTGACAGGACCCTATGACGTGATCGTGCGGGCACAGGCCGACACCGTGGACGACCTCGGCCGCATGGTGGTCGCGAAGGTCCAGCAAGTGGACGGCATCACCCGCACACTGACCTGCCCGGTCGTGCATCTGTAGCCCCCGTCTACCCTTGGCCGGTGAACTTCTTCCGTCACCGGCTCATCGGCCTGCCCGTGCTCGCCCTGCTGATCACGGTCGCGGGCTGCTCATCAGCAGACGACAGTGCCCGGGCCGCGGTTCCCTCGCCGGGTACGAAGGTCGCCGAGCTGTGCCGGAACCTGGACAAGGTGGTGCCGGCCAAGGTCGACGGTCAAGGCCGCCGGGATCCCGAGCCCGCGTCCGCGCTGACCGCGGGCTGGGGGAACCCGGCGATCATACTGCGCTGCGGTGTCGAGCGGCCCGCGAAGATGAGCGACCCGGAGGCCGACGGCGTCGAGGTCAACGGCGTGGGCTGGCTGCTGGAGAAGCAGAGCGACGGGTCGTTCCGCTTCACGACGACCCTGCGCAGGGCGTACGTCGAGGTGACCATCCCGAAGGACCGCACGGGGGACGGCATGGCGCCGTTGGTGGATCTGGCCCCGGCGATAAAGAAGGCGATCCCCGAAGGGATCGCCGACTAGGTCAGCGAAGTCCGGTGGAGCGGCGCAGCGCCGCCTGGATGAGCCGGTCCACCAGCTCCGGGTAGCTGATTCCGCTCGCCGCCCACATCTGCGGGTACATCGAGATCGGTGTCATGCCCGGCATGGTGTTGATCTCGTTGATGACGAACTCGTCGTCCTCGGTGAGGAAGAAGTCCGCGCGGACCAGGCCCTCGCAGGACGCGGCCTCGAAGGCGTCCACCGCGAGGCGCCGCACCTCGGCGGTCTGCTCCGGCGTGAGCGGCGCCGGCACGATGCCCGGCGTCGAGTCGATGTACTTGGCCTCGAAGTCGTAGTAGGCGTGCGCCTGGGCCGGCGGGATCTCCGAGGGCACGCTCGCCCGCGGCCCGTCCGCGAACTCCAGCACCCCGCACTCGATCTCGCGGCCCCGGAGCGCCGCCTCGACCAGGATCTTCGGGTCGTGCCGCTGCGCCTCGGCGATCGCCTCGTCGAGCCCGGAGAGGTCGTCGACCTTGGTGATGCCGATCGAGGAACCCGCGCGCGCCGGCTTCACGAACAGCGGCCAGCCGTGGTCGCCGGCCAGGTCGACGATCTTCTTGCGGGCGGCGGACTCGTCCAGCTCCCACTCGCGCGGCCGGATCACCACATACGGGCCGACCTTGAGCCCGAAGGAGGTGAACACCCGCTTCATGTACTCCTTGTCCTGGCCGACGGCCGAGGCGAGCACGCCCGAACCCACGTACGGGACACCGGAGAGCTCCAGCAGGCCCTGGAGGGTGCCGTCCTCGCCGTACGGGCCGTGCAGCACCGGGAAGACGACGTCGATCTCGCCGAGCGCCTTGGGCACCGATCCCGGTTCGCTGTAGACGACTTCGCGGCTCGCCGGGTCGACGGGGAGCACCACGCCGCCCTCGCTGGACTCCGCGAGGTCGTCGACCTCGGGGGTGCGGCGGTCGGCGATCGCCATGCGGTCGGGCTCGTCGGCCGTGAGCATCCAGCGGCCTTCCCGGGTGATGCCGATCGGCAGGACGTCGTACTTCGTCCGGTCGATGGCACGCAGCACGGCGCCGGCGGTGACCACGGAGATCCCGTGTTCGGAGCTGCGGCCGCCGAACACGACGGCCACGCGCGGCTTGCGGGCGGGCTGCTCAGGGCTCTGGGGAAGGTTCTCGGTGCTCATATCGCGATGAGAGTACCCGTTGGTAGTGCGCTGAGACAGCGACCGCCCCGCCGGGGAGAACGGCGTCGCTCAGCGTCGTTCGGGCTTCGCGCTGCGCGACATCAGCTCCTTGAGGGCGACCACCGGAGGCTTGCCCTCGTGCACGATGTCCACGACCGTCTCGGTGATCGGCATCTCCACGCCGTGCCGGCGGGCCAAGTCCGCGACGGACTCACAGGACTTGACGCCCTCGGCGGTCTGCTTGGTGACCGCGATGGTCTCCTGGAGGGTCATGCCCTTGCCGAGGTTGGTGCCGAAGGTGTGGTTGCGGGACAGCGGCGAGGAGCAGGTCGCCACCAGGTCGCCGAGGCCCGCGAGTCCGGAGAAGGTCAGCGGGTCGGCGCCGAGCGCGATGCCGAGCCGGGTGGTCTCCGCGAGGCCGCGCGTGATCAGCGAGCCCTTCGCGTTGTCGCCGAGCCCCATGCCGTCCGCGATGCCGACGGCGAGCCCGATCACGTTCTTCACCGCGCCGCCGAGCTCGCAGCCGACCACGTCGGTGTTGGTGTACGGCCTGAAGTACGGCGTGTGGCAGGCCGCCTGGAGCCGCTGGGCCACCGCCTCGTCGGTGCACGCGACCACCGCGGCGGCCGGCATCCGGGCGGCGATCTCCCGCGCGAGGTTGGGTCCGGTGACGACGGCGATGCGGTCGGCGCCGACCTTGGCGACGTCCTCGATCACCTCGCTCATCCGCATGGCGGAGCCGAGTTCGACGCCCTTCATGAGGGAGACGAGGATGGTGTCGGGCGCGAGCAGCGGCGTCCACTCGGCGAGGTTCGCGCGCATGGTCTGGGACGGCACCGACAGGATCGTGAAGTCGGCGCCCGCGGCTGCCTCGGCGGGGTCGGTGGTGGCCCGCAGGTTCGCCGGGAGTTCGACGCCGGGCAGGTAGTCGGGGTTCGTACGGCCGGAGTTGATCGCCTCGGCCACCTCCGCGCGCCGCGCCCACAGGGTGACCTCGCACCCCGCGTCGGCCAGCACCATCCCGAACGCCGTACCCCACGAACCGGCGCTGAACACCGCCGCCTTGACGGGCTTGCTCACGTACCCTGCCCCTCTTCCTGGTGTTCCCGCTGTTCCTTCTCCTGCGTCTGGGCCTCGGTCCTGCGGCGCTGCTCGATCCGCTCGCGGCGCGGGTCGTAGGGCGTCTCGGGCGCCTTCTCGCCGCGGATGTCCTCCAGCTGGCGGGTGACGGCGGCCATGATGACCTCGGTCGCCTCCTTGAGGACGTCCGCGGACATCTCCTTGTCGTAGAAGCGCGAGAGGTCCACCGGCGGGCCGGCCAGGACGTGGTGGGTCTTGCGCGGCAGGATGTACGCCTTC
Organism: Streptomyces cylindrosporus; assembly: GCF_022698165.1. Classification (GTDB taxonomy): domain Bacteria; phylum Actinomycetota; class Actinomycetes; order Streptomycetales; family Streptomycetaceae; genus Streptomyces; species Streptomyces cylindrosporus. The sequence goes on along the minus strand of NZ_JALDAY010000016.1, from coordinate 23,717 downwards.
TTGCTGTACGGCGGCAGGAGTTCGTTGGCGCCCCACTGGGCGATGGGGATCACCGGGCACTTGGTCTGCAGGGCGACGCGCGCGGCACCGGTCTTGGCGGTCATGGGCCAGCCGTCCGGGTCGCGGGTGATCGTTCCCTCCGGGTAGAACACCACGCACTCGCCGCGCTGTACGGCGTCCACGGCGGCCCGGAAGGCGCTGAGCGCGTCGGTGGACTCGCGGTAGACGGGGATCTGTCCGGTGCCGCGCATCGCGGCGCCGACGAATCCCTTCTTGAAAAGCCCGCTCTTCGCGAGGAATCGCGGAACCCGTCCGGTGTTGTACTGATAGTGCGCGTACGCGAAGGGGTCCACGTGGGAATTGTGGTTCACCGCGGTGATAAATCCGCCCTCGGCCGGAATGTGCTCCATTCCGCGCCAGTCCCGCTTGATCAGAACCACCAGCGGCGGTTTGCAGAGCACCGCGGCGAAGCGGTACCAGAATCCGACTCTGCGGCGGGGCACGCGCGCACCTTTCTCTAGGCGTCGAGGACATCGGCCCATGGGGCCGCACAAGTGTCGCCCCAGGCCGCCGGTCTGTCGAGAACACGGTACGCCCCGATGGCGCGACCGCCAGATGGCCGAGGTGACGGCTGAGTGACAATGGCCGCGACAAGAGAGGGACGGAACGCTCGTGCAGTGGACGTTGGTCATACCCGTGAAACCCCTGGCGCGGGCCAAGAGCAGGCTCTCGGACACCGCGCACGACGGGGTGCGCCCGGGCCTCGCCCTCGCGTTCGCGCAGGACACCGTGGCGGCGGCGCTGGCCTGCCCGGCGGTCAAGGATGTGGCGGTCGTCACGGACGACGCCCGCGCGGGCCGTGAGCTGGCCGCGCTGGGCGCCCGGATCGTCGCCGACGAGCCCTCCGGCGGCCTGAACGCGGCGCTGGCGCACGGGGCGGCCGTCGTGCGCGCCGAGCGCCCGGAATGCGCCGTGGCCGCCCTGAACGCGGATCTCCCGGCTCTGCGCCCCCTGGAATTGTCCCGGGTCCTGGACGCGGCCGCGGAATTCCCGCGCGCTTTTCTCGCGGATGCGGCGGCCATCGGCACCACGCTGCTGACCGCGGCCCCGGGCCTGGAATTGCTCCCGGCATTCGGCCCCGATTCCCGGGCCCGCCATCGCGCGTCGGGAGCGGTGGAACTCCGCCTGGCCGCGGTGGATTCCGTACGCCAGGACGTGGACACCGGCGACGACCTGCGCACGGCCCTCGCCCTCGGCGTGGGCGCCCGGACGGCCGCGGTGGCCGCGCAGTTGCTGATCCCCGGGCAGTAGGCTGCCGGCATGCAGGCGACCGCGTACACGTACGACCCCGAGACCCGCAGCGGGCAGGTGTTGCTGGACGACGGCACGCCCGTGTCGTTCGACGCGGCGGCGTTCGACGCGGGTGGGCTGCGGCTGCTCCGGCCCGGTCAGCGGGTCCGTATCGAGACGGAGACCGAGGGCACGGTCGTCCGGGTCACCCTCGTGACGCTGCAGACGTTCTGAACCCGGGCTGAACCCAGTCCCGAACACGCCGCGGGCCGGACTCCGATGCGGAGTCCGGCCCGGCGCGTGAGTACCCCTGTGCCCTTACCTCTTGCGGGCGGTGGCCTTCTTGGCGGTGGTGGTGCGAGCCGTCGACTTCTTGGCGGGCGCCTTCTTGGCGGTCGCCTTCTTCGCCGGGGCCTTCTTGGCCGTCGCCTTCTTGGCCGTGGTCTTCTTCGCCGCGGTGGTCTTGGCGGCGCCGGTGGCCTTCTTGGCCGTGGTCTTCTTCGCGGTCGTCTTCTTGGCGGTGGCCGTGGTCTTCTTGGCCGTCGTCTTCTTCGCGGTGGTCTTCTTCGCCGCGGCCGTCGCCTTCTTCGCCGGGGCGGCCTTCTTCGCGGCGGCCTTCTTCACCGTCGCCGTCGCCCCGCCGGACAGGCTGCCCTTGGGCGCCTTCTTTACGGCCACCTCGCCACCGCGCGGCAGCTTCTTCGAGCCGCTCACCAGGTCCTTGAACCCCTGGCCCGCGCGGAAGCGCGGCACGGAGGTCTTCTTGACCCGAACCCGCTCGCCCGTCTGGGGGTTGCGGGCGTAGCGGGCCGGACGGTCGACCTTCTCGAACGAACCGAAGCCGGTGACCGAGACCCGGTCCCCCGCGACGGTCGCGCGGACGATGGCGTCCAGGACCGCGTCGACGGCCTCGGCGGCCTGCTGACGGCCACCGACCTTGTCGGCAATCGCTTCTACGAGCTGCGCCTTGTTCACGTCTTCCCCTTCGGAGACATTGCCAGAACGAAAGTGTTCAAGCTTTTTCGCACGTTAGGCAGATATATACCGCAAATCAAACACGAAACGGGCTTATCACCCATGCGCCGCAACGAACTCGGCTGTCTCGGCTGCGTTCAGCAGTCCTCTTCGGGGATTCGACCCTCGTCGAGGTCCGCGGTGAACGCCTCCAGTCGCCTTGCCGCGTCGGCGAGATCGTGCTTGGCCGCGGCCGTAATGACCAGCAGCTTCCGGGTCAGCGCCATCCGTACGCCCTCCGGGACTTGCAGTGCGCGCACCCTTGTGTGCGCTTCCTTGAGTTGGACCGCGACTGCCGCATAGAGCTCGAGTTGGCCGTCGTGTTCCATGCACAGATTGTGCCATCTGGGGCGAGTTGTCGCCTGCGGGGGTCGCAACTGTGCCCTCAAACGGCCTTCCAGGCGTGTGCGAAAGCCACGGTCTCTGCATCCGCGTACCCCCGCAACACCCTTTGTAACGTGGGAAGTTGAACGAAAGCCAGTGCCTGTGCGAAGACATTCGTCCGCAGACACGGCTGTACCCCCGATCGGGCTGATCGGGGGTACAGCGGGGGGTGTGGGTGGCCGGATCTCGACCTGTTCAGTTGCTCCGAAGGAGGGTTGCCGTCACGCCTGGAGCGTGCGCGGCTTGAACGAGGGGCGCTTGGCCTCGTACGCCGCGATGTCCGCCTCGTTCTGGAGGGTGATGGAGATGTCGTCCAGCCCGTTCAGCAGCCGCCAGCGGGAGTTCTCGTCCAGCTCGAAGCTCGCGGTGATGCCCTCGGCGAGCACCTCGCGGGCCTCCAGGTCGACGGTGATCTCGGCCTGGGGGTCGTTCTCGCTGAGCTCCTGCAGCGCTTCCACGATCTTCTGGTCCAGAACCACCGTGAGCAGGCCGTTCTTGAGCGAGTTGCCGCGGAAGATGTCGGCGAAGCGGGAGGAGATGACGGTCTTGAAGCCGTAGTTCTGCAGCGCCCACACGGCGTGCTCGCGGGAGGAGCCGGTGCCGAAGTCGGGGCCCGCGACCAGGACCGTGGCTCCCTTGCGCTCGGGCCGGTTGAGGATGAAGTTCTCGTCCTTGCGCCAGGCCTCGAACAGCCCGTCCTCGAAACCGTCCCGGGTCACCTTCTTGAGCCAGTGAGCAGGGATGATCTGGTCGGTGTCGACGTTCGAGCGGCGCAGCGGGACGGCCCGGCCGGTGTGCTTGGTGAATGCTTCCATGACTGATCAGACTCCAGCGGGGACGTCGGCGAGGTCGGCGGGCGAGGCGAGGTGGCCCAGCACGGCCGTGGCCGCGGCGACCTGCGGCGAGACCAGGTGCGTACGACCGCCCTTGCCCTGCCTGCCCTCGAAGTTGCGGTTGGAGGTGGACGCGGAGCGCTCACCCGGGGCCAGCTGGTCCGGGTTCATGCCCAGACACATCGAGCAGCCCGCGTGCCGCCATTCGGCGCCGGCCTCCTTGAAGACGACGTCCAGGCCCTCGGAGACGGCCTGCAGACCGACGCGAGCGGAGCCCGGGACGACCAGCATCCGTACGCCGTCGGCGACTTTGCGGCCCTTGACGAGCTCGGCCGCCGCACGCAGGTCCTCGATGCGGCCGTTGGTGCACGAACCTACGAAGACGGTGTCCACCTTGATGGAGCGCAGCGACTGCCCGGCCTCCAACCCCATGTATTCCAGGGCCTTTTCGGCGGCGAGGCGCTCCGAAGCGTCTTCGTACGAAGCCGGGTCGGGGACGGCGGCCGAAAGCGGCGCGCCCTGACCGGGGTTGGTGCCCCAGGTGACGAACGGCGACAGTTCGGCGGCCTCGATGACGACCTCGGCGTCGAACTCGGCGTCCTCGTCCGTCTTCAGGGTCTTCCAGTACGCGACGGCCGCGTCCCAGTCCTCGCCCTGCGGGGCGTGCGGGCGGCCCTTGAGGTACTCGAAGGTGGTCTCGTCGGGGGCGACCATGCCCGCGCGGGCACCGGCCTCGATCGACATGTTGCAGATGGTCATCCGGGCCTCCATCGAGAGTTTCTCGATGGCCGGGCCCCGGTACTCCAGGACATAGCCCTGGCCGCCGCCGGTGCCGATCTTCGCGATGATCGCGAGGATCAGGTCCTTGGCGGTGACGCCCTCGGGCAGTTCGCCGTTGACCGTGATGGCCATGGTCTTCGGGCGGGCCATGGGCAGCGTCTGGGTGGCCAGCACGTGCTCGACCTGGGAGGTGCCGATACCGAAGGCCAGACCGCCGAACGCGCCGTGCGTGGAGGTGTGGGAGTCGCCGCACACGACCGTCATGCCGGGCTGGGTCAGGCCCAGCTGCGGGCCGACGACGTGCACGACGCCCTGCTCGACGTCGCCCAGCGAGTGCAGGCGCACGCCGAACTCGGCGGCGTTCTTGCGCAGCGTCTCCAGCTGGACGCGGGAGACCGGGTCGGCGATCGGCTTGTCGATGTCGAGGGTCGGGGTGTTGTGGTCCTCGGTCGCGATGGTGAGGTCGAGGCGGCGCACCTTGCGGCCGCTCTTGCGCAGTCCGTCGAAGGCCTGCGGGCTGGTCACCTCGTGCAGGAGGTGCAGATCGATGAAGAGGAGGTCGGGCTCGCCCTCGGCGCGCCGGACGACATGGTCGTCCCAGACCTTCTCCGCGAGTGTCCTACCCATCGCTTTCCCTCCGGCCGGCAAACGTCCACCGGCCCAACTAGAGATCTTGAGGAGACGGCACCCGGCCCCAGTTCACGGGCAACCGTCATCCGGCCCGTCCGGTCAGCGGGCCGCTGTGCATACAAGGGTTGCGCGTCTCACGGAAAAATGAACTTGCGTTTCACAGAGTGAGACGTGAGTATCGTTGCATGGACAACAGTAGCGGCGTCGGCGTTCTGGACAAGGCAGCCCTTGTCCTGAGCGCCCTGGAGTCCGGGCCCGCCACGCTCGCAGGATTGGTGGCGGCCACCGGACTGGCACGACCAACGGCCCACCGACTGGCCGTGGCCCTGGAGCACCACCGCATGGTGGCACGCGACATGCAGGGCCGTTTCATTCTCGGCCCCCGTCTCGCGGAGCTGGCCGCGGCGGCCGGCGAGGACCGTCTGCTCGCGACCGCGGGCCCGGTGCTCACGCATCTGCGGGACGTGACGGGCGAGAGCGCCCAGCTCTACCGCCGCCAGGGCGACATGCGCATCTGCGTCGCCGCCGCGGAGCGCCTGTCCGGACTGCGGGACACGGTCCCGGTCGGTTCGACGCTCACCATGAAGGCCGGCTCCTCCGCGCAGATCCTGATGGCCTGGGAAGAGCCGGAGCGCCTGCACCGGGGCCTGCAGGGCGCCCGCTTCACCGCCACCGCGCTCTCGGGCGTACGCCGCCGCGGCTGGGCCCAGTCCATCGGCGAGCGCGAGCCGGGCGTCGCGTCCGTCTCCGCGCCCGTGCGCGGCCCCTCCAACCGCGTGGTGGCCGCCGTCTCGGTCTCCGGCCCCATCGAGCGCCTGACCCGCCACCCGGGCCGGATGCACGCCCAGGCGGTCATCGACGCCGCGGCCCGCCTCTCGGAGGCCCTGCGCCGCACCGGCTGACGTACCGGGCCGGCACACGGGAGCGTTAGCGGGGAGAGCCGCCCCAACGCCGCGGCAGGCCCTCCCCGCTCCCCCGATGCCCCCCCTGGTCACCCGGTCTTCTCGGCCACCGCCTCCGGCTGCGAGCGGTGGGCGAACCGGTCCTTCGCGTACCGGCCTCGCTTCTCCAGCGGGATCTGCCCGTGCGCGGCAGCGAGGCCGAACGCCGGCATGTCCCCGTAGATCGCCTCGTACGAGCCCTCCGGCACGACGTACGCCTCGTGCCAGATCCCCACCTCACCTCGCAGCCTGCCCTCGCGCTCCTTGCGGTTGAGCGTGGCCCACGCCTTGTGGTGGAAGGCGTCCGGCGCGGTCGCGTAGGCGTACAGCTTCTCCTTGGACTCCCAGTACTGGACGACGTAGTACGTGCGGGGCGAGGCCGTCAGCAGGACACGGCTGAGCAGGCCCCGGGCGGGGTCCTTCTCCAGCTCCCGCAGCATGCGGAACATCGCGAGCATCACCGGCAGCCACAGATGGATGGCCCAGAAGCGGTTGACGCGCATGCCGATCAGCAGGACGACGACATCGCCCTTCGCATCGGCTGTCGTACGGGACACCATGACGACTCCCCCTCGTTGGTGAGCAGCGCTATCCGAGCGACGATGCTTGGATAGTGCCGGTATCCGAGAAGGAGCGCAAGACATGCGGCTCGCCGAACTGAGCACGCGCAGTGGCGTGTCCACCGCGACGATCAAGTACTACCTGCGCGAAGGCCTGTTGCCGCCGGGCCGCCAGATCAACACGACGACCGCCGAGTACGACGAGGAGCATCTGCGCCGGCTGCGGCTGGTCCGCGCGATGATCCAGGTGGGCCGGGTGCCAGTGGCGACGGTCAGGGAGGTGCTGGGGCATGTGGACGACGACTCCCTGCCCCGCACGATCCGTCTGGGCGCGGCACTGTGGTCACTGCCGCAGGTGCCCGAGCCGGACGAGGACGACGAGTACGTACAGGCCGCCCAGCAGGAGGTGGCCGCGCTCCTGGACCGGCTGGGCTGGGAGAACGCCAAGCAGCTCGCGACCATCTCCCCCGCGTACCGCTCACTGGTGGTGTCGGTGGCCGCGTTCCGCCGGCTCGGTTACGGCTGGGGGGCGGAACTGATGGCGCCGTACGCCGAGTTGATGCACCGCACGGCCGTCCTCGACCTGGACAACATGGAGACGCATCCCTCGGAGGAGGAGCGGATCGAGTTCGCGATCCTCGGGGCGATCATCAACGAGCCGATCCTGCAGTCGCTCCACCGACTGGCCCAGGAGGAGGAGACGGCACGGCGGTACGGCTTCGGCGAGTGACCGGCGGACACGACGAAGGCCCCCCGCCTCAGCGGAGGGCCTTCCTTTCGAGTACCCCCGACCGGATTCGAACCGGCGCTACCGCCTTGAGAGGGCGGCGTGCTAGGCCGCTACACAACGGGGGCGAGGATCTTGCGAGCGTTGACGTGCACCGCCGCAGATCCGAGCTGGTCTACCTGGACTCGAACCAAGACTAACTGAACCAGAATCAGTCGTGCTGCCAATTACACCATAGACCAATGATGGTTTAGACCAGTTTGTACCCCCGACCGGATTCGAACCGGCGCTACCGCCTTGAGAGGGCGGCGTGCTAGGCCGCTACACAACGGGGGCCCTAGCGATCATCCGTAGAAGATCTCCGTACCCCCGACCGGATTCGAACCGGCGCTACTGCCTTGAGAGGGCAGCGTGCTAGGCCGCTACACAACGGGGGCTTTTGCGGATGAGCTCCGCGAGCTGGCCTACCTGGACTCGAACCAAGACTAACTGAACCAGAATCAGTCGTGCTGCCAATTACACCATAGGCCACTGGAACGCAAGCCCCTGCGGGGATCTTGTTCTAGTTCGCTCCGTCGGTTCCGGCCTTTCGGCCCGCTCCCCGGCGGCGCAGGAAGAACATTACCCGAAGGTGGACGGGGCTCCAAAACGGGTATCCGCGCCGAGGATCGCGGGGAGTTCGGCGAGGGAGGCGATCCTGCGGCGGCCGACGGGGGCATCGTCGCCGATGTGGACGCCCGCACGGTCGATCCACACGGACAGCAGCCCGGCCTCGGCGGCGCCGCGTCCGTCGATCTCCGGGTGGTCGCCGACGTACGCGACCTCCCGCGGTGCGAGGTCGAGGGCGTCGCAGGCGGCCAGGAAGGCGCCGGCCTCGGGTTTGGAGACACCGAGTTCGGCGGCGCAGAGGATGACCTCGAAGCGGTCGTGCACACCGAGGGCGCGCAGCTTGCGGTCCTGGACGTGGATGCTGGAGTTGGACAGCACGGCGTGCCGGTGGCTGGCGGCGAGGGCGTCCAGGACCGGCAGGACGTCCGGGAAGAGGGCCCAGGCGGCCTCGTAGTGCGTCAGGTACCGCGCGAACCAGCCGTCGGCCTCGGCGTCGCTCAGCGCCTCGCCGAGGAACACCCGGATCCGCTCGCGCCGCTGGTCCTCGAAGGACAACTCCCCCGCGGAGAACCGCGCCCACTGCAGATCGGTGACCTCCCGCCACCGCACGAGGGCCTGCTCCACGGTGTCGTACCCGCCGAGCAGGCCCTCGGCGGCGAGATGCGCCCCCATGCCGACGCGGTCCGCGGTCGTGTAGTCGAAGAGGGTGTCGTCGACGTCCCAGACCACGGCGCGAATGCTCATGATCCGACGGTAACGCCCCGAGGGGTGTGCCGGGAGGCGGAACGTGCGCAGGCCTGGGGAAAAGCCGAAGGGCGGCAGCCGTGTCGGCCACCGCCCTTGTCGCGCTGGTGCGTTACGACGTCAGCTTCGCCAGGGCCCTGTCGATCCTCGCCAGGGTCTTCTCCTTGCCCAGGACCTCCAGGGACTCGAAGAGGGGCAGGCCCACCGTGCGGCCGGTGACCGCGACGCGGACCGGGGCCTGAGCCTTGCCGAGCTTGAGGCCGTGGGCCTCGCCGGCGGCCAGGACGGCCTCCTTGAGGGACTCCGCGGAGGTCCAGTCGGCGGACTCCAGCTTCTCGCGGGCGGTCGTCAGGAGCGCGTCGCTGCCCTCCTTCATCGCCTTGTTCCAGGACGCCTCGTCGAAGACCGGCTCCGGCAGGAACAGGAAGTCGACGTTGTCGGTGATCTCCGACAGGACCTTGAGGCGGGTCTGGGCGTGCGGGGCGATCGCGTGCCACTTGGACTCGTCGAAGTCCTCCGGGGCCCAGGGCGCGAACGGCGCCCGCAGCCAGGGGGCACAGCGCTCCGTGAAGTCCTTCACGTCCAGCATGCGGATGTGGTCGCCGTTGATCGACTCGCACTTCTTCAGGTCGAAGCGGGCCGGGTTGGGCTGGACGTCCGCGATGTCGAAGGCCGCGACCATCTCGTCGATCGTGAAGATGTCCTGGTCGGCGGAGAGCGACCAGCCGAGCAGGGAGAGGTAGTTGAGCAGCCCCTCGGGCAGAAAGCCGCGCTCGCGGTAGAGGTTGAGCGAGGACTCCGGGTCGCGCTTGGAGAGCTTCTTGTTGCCCTCGCCCATGACGTAGGGCAGGTGCCCGAAGGCCGGGGTCTGCTTGGCGATGCCCAGCTCGATCAGCGCCTTGTAGAGCGCGATCTGCCGCGGGGTGGAGGACAGCAGGTCCTCGCCGCGCAGGACGTGGGTGATCTCCATCAGGGCATCGTCGACCGGGTTCACGAGCGTGTACAGGGGCGCGCCGTTGGCTCGTACGATCCCGTAGTCCGGGACGTTCTCCGGGGTGAACGTCAGCTCGCCGCGGACCAGGTCCGTGAAGGTGATCGTCTCGTCGGGCATCCGGAAGCGGACGATCGGGGTGCGGCCCTGGGCCTTGTACTCCTCGACCTGCGCCTCGGTGAGGTCGCGGCAGTGGCCGTCGTAACCGGACGGCCGACCGGCGGCGCGGGCGGCCTCGCGGCGGGTGTCCAGCTCCTCCTGGGAGCAGTAGCAGTGGTAGGCGTGCCCGGCGGCGAGGAGCTTCCGCGCGACGTCGGCGTAGATGTCCATCCGCTGCGACTGGCGGTAGGGCGCGTGCGGGCCGCCGATCTCGGGGCCCTCGTCCCAGTCGAAGCCCAGCCAGCGCATCGCGTCGAGGAGCTGGTCGTACGACTCCTCGGAGTCGCGGGCCGCGTCGGTGTCCTCGATGCGGAAGACGAGCGTGCCCTGGTGGTGGCGGGCGAAGGCCCAGTTGAACAGGGCGGTGCGGACCAGGCCCACATGGGGGTTACCGGTGGGCGACGGGCAGAAACGTACGCGGACGGGTGCGCTAGCCACGCTTGACAACCTTGTTGGTGAGAGTGCCGATGCCTTCGATGGTGACGGCGACCTCGTCGCCGACGGTGAGCGGCCCGACGCCTGCCGGGGTGCCCGTGAGGATCACGTCGCCGGGGAGCAGCGTCATGGCCTCGGTGATGTTGACGATCAGATCCTCGATCGGGTGGATCATCTCGCTGGTGCGGCCGAGCTGGCGTTGTTCGCCGTTGACCGTGAGCTGGATGGTCAGGTCGGACGCGGTGGCGAGGCCGATGTCCGTCTCCACCCAGGGGCCGAGCGGGCAGGAGGTGTCGAAGCCCTTGGCCCGGGCCCACTGCTTCTCGCGCCGCTGCACGTCACGCGCGGTGACGTCGTTGGCGCAGGTGTAGCCGAAGATCACGTCGGCCACCCGCTCGCGCGGGACCTCGCGGCACATCCGGCCGATGACCACGGCGAGCTCGGCCTCGTGGTGCAGTTCCTCGGAGAAGGAGGGGTACTGGATCTCGTCGCCGGGGCCGATCACGGAGGTGGCGGGCTTGAAGAAGGCGAACGGCGCGTCCGGCACCTCGTTGCCCAGCTCGCGCGCGTGCTCCGCGTAGTTGCGGCCGAAGGCCACGACCTTGTTGGGGAGCACCGGCGGCAGCAGCCTGACCTTGCTCACCGGGACCTTCGTGCCGGAGAGCTCGAAGTCCGCGAACGGGATGCCCTTGATGATGTCGAGGACGAGCTCGTCCGGCCTGTCGCCCTCGACCGCGCCGAAGGCGACGTTCCCGTCGATGGAGAATCTGGCGATGCGCACGGGATCCTGGCGCCCCTCACTGAAGCCGGTGGAGTCTGACGCTCCAGGCTAACGCGGGAGCAAGCCGCCGACTTGCGCATTACTGCGGGCGGGCGGCTTGAGTGATCAGTGCGCCGGGTGCGTACTACTCCGCGACGGAGGCGGTGGCGGGGATCTCCATGAGGACGGTGCGCCTGGGGTTGGCGGTCTGTGCGGGAAGGTCGAGGGCGTGCTCCTGCTCGGGGGTCTGCAGGGTGTCGGCGTCCTCGAGGTGCGCCAGGGTCGTGCGCCGCGGGTTGGCTATGTTGTGGAACATCATCGTCGTCTTCACGGTTGTACTGACCCTGTCGTCGGTGTGTGGGTTGGCAGTTGCCTGCATCTTGTAAAGCGTCAGGCTAAACATCCAATTCCCACGGGAAGCCGTGAGGAGCCCATGATCGGCGTGTGAGTTTGCTCACGGGGCGACCGGCAAACCGGTCAATTCAGGCCCGCAACCCACCCCAACGAAACGGACATTGACCCCCTGAAGGCATCATTCCGCTCCTGATCATGGCGACTGGGACACCGCCCGATCCCGTCCAACTCGCGGAGTTACGCCCGTTTTAGGGAAGATCCCTTTCTACGCCTGGTTACTCCGTACTCACGTGCTGTCACTTAGGTCACGGCATGACCCGTGAGCCTTGTTGGAGATCCTGCACTGTGCTGGAATGCCACGGACCGCCGCAGGATCGAGCCGGCGCACAGGGGGCGCAACCGAGCGCCGAGTGGCGGCGAGAGGGGGAACCAGCGCCGGTCACTCAAGACCATCAGGGGGGCGCGTTCAGGGCGCTCCCCAAACGCCGACACCGTGTCTTTCCGTTCACGCGGAGGGGCGCCTGGTCCAGAGGTTGCGACGCTAGTGCAGGGACGTTTCAAGAGGGATGGCAGTGCTTCGGCTGAGCCGGAGCCGCACGGCGGGACTGGCCCCGTAAACGGCAGTTCCTCGCCCCAGCACGCCCAGAACCCGGGCCCGGCACCGTCCGGCGACGGCGGTGAGCGCTCCGGGCGCCCCGGCGCGTCGGCCCCCACCGGATCGCCGGCCACCGCTCCGCCGGTCAAGCCGCCCAAGGGTCCGAGCGGCCCCGGCTCGCGCGTCGCGCTGCGCAACTGGCGTATCTCCACGCGCCTGGTCTCGCTGCTCGCGCTCCCCGTGGTCGCCGCCACCTCGCTGGGTGCCCTGCGCATCAGCGACAACATGGACGACATCCAGCAGCTCGACAACATGAAGCTGCTGACGGAGATGACCAAGCAGGCCACCGAGCTGGCCGCCGCGCTCCAGGAGGAGCGCGACCAGTCGGCCGGTCCGCTGGCGCACGGCTCCAAGGCGAGCGACTACACGGTCAAGGGCTACCGGGACAAGACGGACCGGGCCAAGCAGAACTTCATCGACGCCGCCGAGCAGATCGACACCTCCAACGGCGACGGTTCCCTCCAGGGTGTCCGCGAGAGCCTCGTCGGCGTGGTCAGCGACCTGGAGGACCTGCCGAAGGACCGGGCCAGCGCGTACGAGGCGAAGCTCAACTCCTCGCAGACCGTCGAGGCCTACCACCGGCTCATCACGCACCTGCTGGACCTCTCCCAGGACATGGCCGAGGCCACCAGCAACCCCGAGATGATCCAGCGCACCCGCGCCCTGGCGGCGTTCTCCTCCGCCAAGGAGTACGCGTCGATGCAGCGTGCGATCCTGGCGGCCGCCCTGCCCGCGAACAACTCCAGCTTCGGCCAGCTGTCGGAGAACGACCGCCTCTACGCCGACTCGGCGCTGGAGAGCCAGATCTCCGAGCTGCGCAGCTTCAAGAGCATCTACGGCACCGAGAAGGCCGCCGCGCTCCTCAAGCCCATCGAGGAGAACAACGCGACCATCAAGGCCACCGACACCTACGCCAGCCGCGCGCTGGCCGGCCAGGGCGGCTTGCAGGACCTGCAGAAGCGGTCGTACCAGGACTGGGTGGACGACAGCTCGACCAAGATCGAGCAGATGAAGAAGATCGAGCACACGCTGCTCGAGGACATGGAGCAGAAGGCCCGCGAGCTGCGCTCCGCCTCCGAGCGCGAGGCGATCATCTCCGGTGCGCTGATCCTGCTCGTGCTCGGCGTCTCCCTCGTCGGCGCCTTCGTCATCGCCCGCTCCATGATCCGCTCGCTGCGCCGCCTGCAGGAGACCGCCAACAAGGTCGCCCAGGACCGGCTGCCCGAGCTGGTCAAGCAGCTGTCGGAGTCGGACCCGCAGGACGTCGACACCTCCGTCGAGTCGGTCGGTGTGCACTCCCGGGACGAGATCGGCCAGGTGGCCGCGGCCTTCGACGACGTGCACCGCGAGGCGGTCCGCCTCGCCGCCGAGCAGGCCCTCCTGCGGGGCAACGTCAACGCGATGTTCACCAACCTCTCGCGCCGCTCCCAGGGCCTCATCCAGCGTCAGCTCTCGCTCATCTCCGAACTGGAGTCCCGCGAGGCCGACCCGGACCAGCTCTCCTCGCTGTTCAAGCTCGACCACCTCGCGACGCGCATGCGCCGTAACGGTGAGAACCTCCTCGTCCTCGCGGGTGAGGAGCCCGGCCGCCGCTGGACCCGCCCGGTCCCGCTGGTCGACGTGCTCCGCGCCGCCGCGTCCGAGGTGGAGCAGTACGAGCGCATCGAGCTGGCCGCCGTGCCGACGACCGAGGTCGCCGGCCGAGTGGTCAACGACCTCGTGCACCTGCTCGCCGAGCTCCTCGAGAACGCGACCTCCTTCTCCTCCCCGCAGACCAAGGTCAAGGTCACCGGTCACGCGCTGCCCGACGGCCGCGTGCTGATCGAGATCCACGACACCGGTATCGGCCTCTCCCCCGAGGACCTCGCGGCGATCAACGAGCGGCTCGCCTCGCCGCCCACCGTGGACGTCTCCGTCTCCCGCCGCATGGGTCTGTTCGTGGTCGGCCGGCTGTCCCAGCGCCACGGCATCCGCATCCAGCTGCGCCCGTCCGACTCCGGTGGTACGACCGCGCTGGTCATGCTGCCCGTGGACGTCGCCCAGGGCGGCAAGAAGCCGCAGGGCAAGCCCGGTCAGGGCGCCGGTGCCGGTGGCCCGGCCGCCGCGCAGGCCGCCGCCGGTGTGGCAGCGGCCCGGCGCCAGGCGGGTGCCGGTGCGCCCGGTGGTCCCGCCCTCGGCGCGGGTGCGCCGGGCGGTGCTCCCGGTGGTGCCCTCGGTGCCGGCGCGCCCTCCGGTGGCGGGCGGCTCGGGGCCGGTCAGGGGCCGCGGGCCGCACTGCCGGGCGCCGGGGACGGCAACGGCCGTCCGGGTGCGCCGGGTGGTGCGCGTGGACCGCAGTCGCCGACCGCTCCTCCGCAGGGCCGGCCGGCTCCCGCGGGCGCGGGTGCCGGGTTCGGGCAGGCGCCGGGCGCGCCGCAGGGCCTCCAGGCCGCGGGCACGGGCCGGGACGGTTTCGGCGCCCAGGACGCCTTCGGCGGTCAGGACAGCTTCGGCGGCGCTCGTGGCGCCGTACCGCCGCAGTCCTCGCAGTCCCCGCAGTCCGGCAACTCCTCGAACCCCTCCGAGCAGAAGCAGGGCCGCGGACGTCGTGGGCGCATCCCGCAGCTGCCGGGGCGTGGTGGTCCGCGCGCCGAGCTGCCGGGCGGCAACCAGCCGCGCACGCCGAGCTGGAGCGACGAGAACGCGCAGCCGCCGGTGCCGCGCGCCTCGCTCGACACCCCGCGCGGTCACGACGAGACCTCCCGGATGCCGCGCATCGACGCGACCTCCGAGATGCCGGCGATCGGGCGCACCGACGAGCGCCAGGGTCCCGCCGCCACCTCCGAGTTCCCCCGCCCCGACTTCGGCGCGAGCAACCCGAACAACCCGCAGCACACGGGCCAGTACGGCCGTCCCGGCGCCAACCCCTCGCAGAACACCGGGCAGTTCCCGCGTCCGGGCGCCGAATCGCCGCAGAACACCGGGCAGTTCGGCCGCCAGGAGTACGCGCAGCCCGGTGCGAACGGCAGCTCGGGTCAGTTCGTCCGCTCGGACGTCTTCGGCGGGCCGAGCGGCCAGAACAACCCGAACAACCCGGCGAACACCGGCCAGTTCGCGAGCCCGACGGCCTACGACCCCAGCTCCACGGGCCAGTTCGCCACCCCGGGCTACGACGGCAGCTCCACCGGCCAGCACTCGCTGCCGGGCCGTCAGAACGGCGGCGGCACCGGGCAGTTCGAGCGTCCGCAGGGCGACTTCGGTGCCCAGCGTCCGCCGGTCCCGCCGCGTCCGCAGCAGCGGCCCGCCCGCCAGGAGCCCGAGGCGCTGCCGCCGGCCTCCGGCCCCGGCGACGGTCGTACCCCGCTGTACGACACCCTGGAGACCAACTGGTTCCACGGCGGACCGGGCGGTGGCCGGCCGAACGGCAACGGCTCCGCTCCCGCCCCGCAGCAGTCGCAGGCTCCGGCCGCGCCCGCCGCACCCCAGCGTCCCGCGACCTCCAGCTGGCGCAGCTCGCCGAACGACGACCTCGTCCGGCAGGCAGAGCGCGTCCGGCAGCCGGCCGCGGGCGGCGTCACCACCTCCGGCCTGCCGCGCCGGGTGCCCCGGGCGAACCTCGTCCCGGGCACGGCTCAGCAGCAACAGCACCAAAGCGGTCCGGCAGTCTCGCGTGCGCCTGACGACGTACGCGGCCGTCTGACCAATCTCCGTCGGGGCATCGCGCAGGGTCGACAGGCCGGTACCGGCCAGACCGGCAGCTTCCCGAGCCCCACTCACCAGCAGGAGCGTTAGTTGAGCCAGATGAGCCAGGCGGCACAGAACCTCAACTGGTTGATCACCAACTTCGTGGACAACACCCCTGGTGTGTCCCACACCGTCGTCGTCTCCGCCGACGGTCTCCTTCTGGCGATGTCGGAAGGCTTTCCGCGCGACCGCGCCGATCAGCTGGCGGCCGTGGCCTCCGGGCTGACCTCACTGACGGCCGGGGCCTCCCGGATCTTCGAGGGCGGCAACGTGGCGCAGACGGTCGTCGAGATGGAGCGCGGGTTTCTCTTCCTCATGTCCGTCTCGGACGGTTCGTCCCTGGCCGTGCTCGCGCACCCCGAGTGCGACATCGGCCTGGTCGGCTACGAGATGGCGCTGCTCGTCGACCGTGCAGGTGCGGTCCTCACACCGGACCTGCGCGCCGAACTACAGGGCAGTCTGCTCCACTGACCGGCTAGGATCCACCCCCCTCACGACATCACCGTCCGGCCGACACAATCCCCCCACCGGCCCCGAAAGACGGCCAGCCCGACCGACTTGCTGTCCCGCCCGGAGGATTCATGACCCCGCCCACCGCCTCTCATGATCCGTACGCGGAGCCGTACGAGGATGAGGGCGACCAGCCGCTGGTACGTCCGTACGCGATGACCGGTGGCCGGACCCGGCCGCGCTATCAGCTCGCCATCGAGGCGCTGATCAGCACCACGGCCGATCCCGCAGCACTCATGGGGCTGCTCCCGGAGCACCAGCGCATCTGCCACCTGTGCCGTGAGGTCAAGTCGGTCGCCGAGGTGTCCGCGCTCCTGGCCATGCCGCTGGGCGTGGCCCGCATTCTCGTCGCGGACCTGGCGGAGGCCGGGCTCGTCGCCATCCACCAGCCGGGCGGCGACGAGACGACCGGTGCGCCGGACGTGACACTGCTCGAAAGGGTGCTCAGTGGACTTCGCAAGCTCTGACGGAGGGCGGGCCACCACCTCCGCGAAGATCGTGGTGGCGGGTGGTTTCGGCGTCGGCAAGACGACCTTCGTCGGCGCCGTCTCCGAGATCAACCCGCTGCGCACCGAGGCCGTCATGACGTCCGCGTCCGCGGGCATCGACGACCTCACCCACACCGGGGACAAGACCACCACCACGGTGGCCATGGACTTCGGCCGCATCACGCTCGACCAGGACCTGATCCTCTACCTGTTCGGCACGCCGGGCCAGGACCGTTTCTGGTTCATGTGGGACGACCTGGTCCGTGGTGCGATCGGCGCGGTGGTGCTCGTGGACACCCGGCGCCTGGCCGACTGCTTCCCCGCGGTCGACTACTTCGAGAACAGCGGACTGCCGTTCGTCGTCGCCCTCAACGGCTTCGACGGACACCAGCCCTACCAGCCCGAAGAGGTGCGCGAGGCCCTGCAGATCGGCCCCGACACCCCCATCATCACGACCGACGCCCGGCATCGGGCCGACGCCAAGAGCGCGCTGATCACGCTGGTCGAGCACGCGCTCATGGCACGGCTGCGATAGCACTCAAGTCAGCCATGTCGTACGGCAGTTGTCGTAGACGCATCGGAGCCGGCTGTGGCCTTTGACACGGTCGGCCCCGGTGTTCATAACGTTTCGGCAGAGGAATCGGGTGGTACGGCCACGGGTCGTTGCCAACTGGTGTCGCTGCGCACACAAAGGCCCCGTCTTTTGACGGGGCTCGCTCTTTATGACCGTTTTATCTGGGGCTTACATCACACGGAATCCTCGCTTTCCACTGTTTGGAAGAGCGCTGGTCGTCGTGCTGGAATGCCTGAACTGCCCAATAGTCAAAGACGTACTCAGTAGTACTGCGTACTCAGTGGCGAACTGGGCTCTGAGACACTGCGGCACAACGTTGGTGCCCGCCGCCGAGAGGTTGTTGGTCGAGTGAGGCGAAGCAAGAACGGTCCCGAGCCGTCGGCCCGGGGCAACTTCACCCCGCCGCCGCGCGGAGCGGCGCCCGCCCCTGTGCCCGGATCGGAGCCAACGGCCGCGCCGGCCCCAAGCGGCGGCCGTCTCTCCCCGCGCAACTGGCGCGTTCCGACCCGGCTGAACGCGATCCTGCTCATACCCGTGGCGGTCGGCCTGGTGATGGGCGGCTTCCAGGTGAAGGGCTCGATCGACACCTGGCAGGACGCC
Organism: Streptomyces cylindrosporus; assembly: GCF_022698165.1. Lineage (GTDB taxonomy): Bacteria > Actinomycetota > Actinomycetes > Streptomycetales > Streptomycetaceae > Streptomyces > Streptomyces cylindrosporus. The sequence continues at coordinate 5,956 of NZ_JALDAY010000016.1, read as the reverse complement.
AAGGACGCGGAGAACACCGCCCGTCTGGTGCAGGCCGCCCTGACCTACAGCAACGCGGTGCTGGTCGAGCGTGACGCCACCGCCGCGCCGCTGCTCAAGGGCAAGAGCATGACCGCCGCCGACAAGGCGACCGTCGCCAAGCTCCGCAAGGACACCGACGAGGCCGCCGACGTCTTCGACGAGGCCGCCCAGAACATGCCGGACCGGCCCAACCTGGTCCGCCGCCTGGAGCGCTTCCGCAAGGTCGAGCCGGAACTCGCGACCATCCGCGAGAACGCGTACACCTCCAAGTACTCGGGCGTGCAGACCGAGGAGAAGTACGTCGACATCGAGCACCCGCTGCTCGAGTTCTCCAACGAGCTCGGCCTCGGCACCGGAAACATCACCAGCTACGGCCGCTCGGTCTACGCCATCGCACTCGCCAAGGGCGCTCTCTCGCTGGAGCGCGCCATCGGCATGCATCTGCTGGTCAACCCGGGCCCCAAGGCCAGCGACCTGGCCACCCAGCGCGTCGCCCTGACCTCGTACGCCTATCTGGAGGGCATCGCGCTCCAGGAGTACCAGGCCGGTGGCACCGACGAGGACCTCGCCAAGCTGAACGCGGCCGTCGCGCAGATCAAGGCCGACGGCACGGCGCTGGCGAAGCAGGCGGCCGCGAAGGCCGCCGCCGCGGGCACGAAGTACGTGCCGCCGCCGTCCGACGACCCGACCGACATGGTCAAGGGCATGGCGTCCCTGCAGACCACGGACCCCGCCGCGCGCGAGGCCCTGGCGGAGCAGGGCATCACGGCCGAGAACTGGTGGGGCATCACGACCCTCAAGTTCGACGCCTACCGCAAGCTGGAGAAGACCAAGGCCGACACCGCGGTGAGCGAGGCGTCGACCATCGCGGACAACGCCAAGCGTGACGCGCTGATCACCGGTGCCGTCGTCGTGGTCGCCCTGCTGCTCGCGTTCATCCTGGCCGGCGCCGTCGCCCGGCAGATGTCCCGCTCGATGCGCCAGCTGCGCAACGCCGCCTTCGGCATCGCCGAGCAGCGGCTGCCGATGCTGGTCGACCAGCTCTCGCGCACCGACCCCGGCCGGGTCGACACCCGGGTCGCGCCCATCCCGATCAACACCCGGGACGAGATCGGCGAGGTCGCCCGCGCCTTCGACCAGGTCCACCGTGAGGCCGTCCGGCTCGCCGCCGAGCAGGCCCTGCTGCGGGGCAACATCAACGCGATCTTCACCAACCTCTCGCGCCGCAACCAGTCGCTGATCGAGGGCCAGCTGACCCTGATCACCGACCTGGAGAACAACGAGGCCGACCCGGACCAGCTGGAGAACCTCTTCCGCCTGGACCACCTCGCGACCCGTATGCGCCGCAACGGCGAGAACCTCCTGGTCCTCGCCGGCGAGGAGCCCGGCCGCCGCTGGGACCAGCCGGTCCCGCTGGTCGACGTGCTGCGCGCCGCCTCCTCCGAGGTGGAGCAGTACGAGCGCATCGAGCTCTCCGGCGTCCCGGAGGCCGAGATCCACGGCCGCGCGGTCACCGACCTCGTGCACCTGCTCGCGGAGCTGCTTGAGAACGCGACGACGTTCTCCTCCCCGCAGACCAAGGTCCGCGTCACCGCGACCCGGCTGCCCGACGGCCGCATCATGATCGAGATCCACGACAAGGGCATCGGCCTCACCGCCGAGGACTTCGCGGACATCAACCACAAGCTCGCGAACCCGCCCACCGTCGACGCCGCGATCTCCCAGCGCATGGGCCTGTTCGTGGTCGGCCGGCTGTCCGACCGGCACGGCATCCGGGTCCAGCTGCGCCCCTCGGGCGAGCAGGCCGGCACCACCTCGCTGGTCATGCTGCCCGACGCGATCACCCACGGCGGTGGTGGCGAACAGCAGGCTCCGGTCGACGAGTTCACCGTCTCGCAGATCATCCCGGAGCAGAACTTCCAGGGTGAGGACTTCAACAACGGCCTGCCGATGCGCACGGCCGCCGAACTCGGCTTCGACGACAGCCGCTACGCCGAGATCCCGGACGACATCCGCGAGCTCGACCCGGTCGGCCGCTCACTGATGCGTGAGGAGCGCCGCGCGGCCCTGGAGGGCCGGCAGGGGCAGGGCCAGCCGGGCCAGGACTCCCCCGAGTCCGCGCCGTACGCCGACGCGTTCGACGCGCCCCAGGCCTACGACAACGGCCACGGCGGCTTCCCGGAGCAGAACACCGGCTCCTTCGACCCGCGCCCGGCGTACGAGGAGCAGCAGCAGACTCCGTACGAGGAGCAGCAGCGCCCGTCGTACGAGGAGCCGTACTTCGCGCCGAACGGCGGGCTGCCGCAGAACGACACGTTCTCGTCCAACGGCGGCTACCCCGAGCCCTCGTATGCGGAGCCGGTCCAGGACGAGCCCGGGTCCGTCCGCGGTGGCGTACCGGAGTCCTTCCCGGCCTTCGAGGAGCGCCGCCACCAGGACGACTGGCCGCAGCAGGACAGCTACCAGACCGGGTACCAGGACCAGTACGCTCCGGAAACGGAATCTGCGCAGGCCGCTGACGTCAGTGAGCGCGACCGCGTAGGCTTCGAGCGTCCGGGACCGGCTCCCTCCGCCGCCCACGAGCTGACCGACGCCGGACTGCCGCGCCGCGGTTCCTTCGCGAACGGCACGAGCGGTTCGAACGGCACTCGGCACGTGAGCCAGGAGGCGCCGGCACCGGTCTCCGCGCCGGAGAGCAACACCGGCACCAACGGGAACGGCGACTGGCGCTCGGCCAACGACGAGCGCTGGCAGCAGGCTTCCGCGCTCCGGAAGCCCAAGGCGGGCGGGGTCACCTCCTCCGGTCTGCCGCGGCGGGTCCCCAAGGCCAACCTGGTCGAGGGAGCCGCCACCAGCACCCCCCAGGGAGGCCCACAGGTCTCCCGCGCTCCGGAGGACGTCCGGGGCAGGCTGAGCAACCTGCGTCGCGGCGTCCAGCGCGGGCGCAACGCAGGCAGTGAAACGAACGGCCAGGGCTTCGGTCCTGACAGCACCTACAACCAGGAGCGTTAGTGTGAGCCCGATGAGCCAGGCGGCACAGAACCTGAACTGGTTGATCACCAACTTCGTGGACAACACCCCGGGGGTGTCCCACACCGTGGTGGTCTCCGCCGACGGACTCCTTCTGGCGATGTCCGAAGGGTTTCCGCGCGACCGCGCCGATCAGCTCGCGGCCGTCGCCTCCGGTCTGACCTCGCTGACCGCCGGTGCCTCGCGCATCTTCGAGGGCGGCAGCGTGAACCAGACGGTTGTGGAGATGGAGCGGGGATTCCTGTTCATCATGTCCATCTCCGACGGATCCTCGCTCGCGGTCCTGGCCCACCCCGAGGCGGACATCGGCCTCATCGGGTACGAGATGGCCCTTCTGGTGGACCGTGCCGGTACGGTCCTGACGCCGGATCTCCGTGCGGAACTCCAGGGCAGCCTGCTCAACTGACAGACAGACGGTGCGTTTTGGCGTCCCGAGGCCATAAGGTTTCGGGACGCGGCTCCACAGGGATGGGTGCCCGGCACAGTCGGAGGAGGAGAAAGTGGCAACACCCCCAGGCGGTTCGAATTCGGGCAACTGGTCGTACGGCCCTGCCCAGGGCCCGAACGACGGTTCCCAGAACCCGAACCGTTACAACTTCCCCTCCGCCCCGAGCCAGCGGCGTGGACCGTACGCGCCCCAGGGCCCCCAGGGTCCCGGGCCGTCGCCGTACGACCAGCCGCCGGCGCCGCGTATCCAGCCCGTGCAGCCGCAGCGACGCTCCCCCGAGCCGGCGCCCGCGGGGGCGTCGAACAACCCGCTGGTGCGTCCGTACGCCATGACCGGTGGCCGGACCCGCCCGCGCTACCAGCTCGCCATCGAGGCGCTGGTGCACACCACCGCGCAGCCGCACCAGATGCAGGGCCAGTTGCCCGAGCATCAGCGGATCTGCAACCTCTGCCGTGAGATCAAGTCGGTGGCCGAGATCTCGGCCCTTCTGACCATCCCTCTCGGCGTGGCCAGGATCCTCGTCGCCGACTTGGCGGAGGCGGGACTGGTCGCCATCCATCAGCCCGGCGGCGACGAGAACGCCGGCGGCCAGCCAGACGTGACACTGCTCGAAAGGGTGCTCAGTGGACTTCGCAAGCTCTAGCGGCGGTCCTTCCCGCTCCACCACCTCCGCGAAGATCGTGGTGGCGGGCGGCTTCGGCGTGGGCAAGACCACGTTCGTCGGCGCCGTCTCGGAGATCAACCCGCTGCGCACAGAGGCCGTGATGACATCCGCTTCGGCGGGCATCGACGACCTCACCCACACCGGAGACAAGACGACCACGACGGTCGCCATGGACTTCGGCCGCATCACCCTGGACCAGGACCTGATCCTGTACCTCTTCGGTACGCCGGGCCAGGACCGCTTCTGGTTCATGTGGGACGACCTGGTCCGCGGCGCGATCGGCGCGATCGTGCTGGTCGACACCCGGCGCCTGGCCGACTGCTTCCCCGCGGTCGACTACTTCGAGAACTCGGGTCTTCCCTTCGTCATCGCCCTCAACGGCTTCGACGGCAACCAGCCGTACAACCCCGACGAGGTGCGCGAGGCCCTGCAGATCGGCCCCGACACCCCGATCATCACGACGGACGCCCGCCACCGCGCGGACGCGAAGTCGGCACTGATCACCCTGGTCGAGCACGCCCTGATGGCCCGCCTGCGGTAGCAGTCCCTGCGGAACAGGCCCCTCCTCGGAGGGGCCTGTTCTGTTCGGGGGCGACGACGTGCACGCAGAAGGGCCCCTCCCGGCCGGGAGGGGCCCTTCTGCGTGCTGCGGGGCTCAGTGCCAGCTGTGCGGGGCCCGGAAGCCGCCCTCGCGCTCCAGGCGACGCCAGCCCGCCTTGGGGCCGCGGTGGGCCGGGGTCTCGGCGGGCCGGGCGGCGGCGCGGGCGAGGAGGACGGCCGTGATGGCGGCGACTTCCTCGGGCTCGGCGTGGCCCTTCTCGACGCGGATGTCAGGGGTGTTCATAGGTCTCAGTCTCCGTGAGAGAGGTTTCCGCGAGGGTGTCGCGGAGGGTCCGCTGGGTTACTGCGGGGGGTTGCCGTGCTTGCGGGAGGGCAGGTCGGCGTGCTTGGTCTGCAGCATGGCGAGGGAGCGGATGAGGACTTCGCGGGTCTCGGTCGGGTCGATGACGTCGTCGACCAGGCCGCGCTCGGCCGCGTAGTAGGGGTGCATCAGCTCGGACTTGTACTCCTTGACCATGCGGGCCCGCATGGCCTCGGGGTCCTCGGCCTCGGCGATCTGCCGCCGGAAGATGACGCCGGCGGCACCTTCGGCGCCCATCACGGCGATCTCGTTCGTCGGCCAGGCATACGTGAGGTCGGCACCGATGGACTGGCTGTCCATGACGATGTACGCACCTCCGTAGGCCTTGCGCAGGATCAGGGAGATCCGGGGCACGGTCGCGTTGCAGTAGGCGTACAGGAGCTTCGCGCCGTGGCGGATGATCCCGCCGTGCTCCTGGTCGACGCCCGGGAGGAACCCGGGGACGTCCAGGAAAGTGACGATCGGGATGTTAAAAGCGTCACACATCTGGACAAAGCGCGCAGCTTTTTCGCTGGCCTCGATGTCCAGGACGCCGGCGAGGGTCTGCGGCTGGTTGGCGACGATGCCGACCACCTGGCCGTCGAGGCGGGCCAGCGCGCAGATGATGTTGCGCGCCCAGCGCTCGTGGACCTCCAGGTACTCGCCGTCGTCGACGATCTCCTCGATGACCTTGGCCATGTCGTACGGGCGGTTGCCGTCGGCCGGGACCAGGTCGAGCAGGATGTCGCTGCGGCGGTCCACGGCGTCCGTGGGCTCCACCCGCGGCGGGTTCTCGCGGTTGTTCTGCGGCAGCAGCGAGAGCAGGTAGCGGACCTCGGCGATGCAGGTCTCTTCGTCGTCGTAGGCGAAGTGGCAGACCCCGCTGGTCTCG
>NZ_JALDAY010000015.1 GCF_022698165.1 Streptomyces cylindrosporus | reverse complement strand
CCCCGACGGTTCACAGCGTCCTCGCTGTGTTTTATTTCAAAGGAACCTCGCCCCAACCGGCAAAGCCGACCGGAGACGGGGTATCAACATATCTGGCGTTGATTTTTGGCACGCTGTTGAGTTCTCAAGGAACGGACGCTTCCTTCGTACTCACCCTCGCGGGCTTTCCTCCGGGCTTCCCTTCGGTGTTCCAAACTCTATCAGTGTTTTTCCGTCTCCCTGACCACCCTCCCGCAGGCATGCGGAAGATGACCCCGAGATAGGATCTGACGAGTATGGGTGCTGCTGAGCAAGGACGCTTGGTCGCGTCGCTCGGCCTCAAGCAGGAGTACGACTGTACACGGGGCCGCAGAGCGGGTGCAAATCGATTGGGGCTGGTGGTCTAGACCACTAACCGGTATCTTTCGTGCGGAACCAGCACTTCATATGACATACCCTGCTGCACAGTGCGCCGTCCGGGACACACAGTGACGGCCCGTATATGCATCTCCACCCCTGGGAGGCTTCCCATGACCACCGTGACGTCCCCTCTGGCCGGACGCGCCATCGGACTGGCCGCAGTCCCTGATCCGGTCTTCTCCGGGGCCATGGTCGGCCCGGGTACGGCGATCGACCCTGTCCGTGAGCCCTCCGAGGCCGTCGCTCCCGTGGACGGCGTGATCGTCTCTCTGCACCCGCACGCTTTCGTCGTCGTCGACGATCAGGGGCACGGAGTCCTCACCCACCTCGGCATCGACACCGTTCAGCTCAACGGCGAGGGCTTCGAGCTCCTCGTGAACAAGGGCGACACCGTGACGCGCGGCCAGGGCGTCGTGCGCTGGAACCCGGCCGCCGTGGAGGCCGCAGGCAAGTCCGCGGTGTGCCCGGTGGTGGCGCTGGAGGCCACCACCGAGGCCCTCTCCGATCTTCGTGACAACGGCGATGTGAAGGCCGGCGACAGTCTCTTCGTCTGGAAGTGACGTCACTGCCGTCGTATGACGGCGAGTAGGACAACCATCGCGGCGGCGGGACCCGCCGCACTATCGGAGACGGGTGAGATGGAGACAACGCTGCGAGGCGTCGGCGTGAGCCACGGTGTGGCGATCGGCGAGGTTCGGCACATGGGAACGGCGGTGCTCGAGCCGCCTGCCAAGCAGATCCCGGCGGAGGACGCGGAGCGCGAACAGGGGCGCGCCCGCCAGGCCGTTCAGGCTGTGGCGGCCGATCTGATGGCGCGCGGCAATCTGGCGGGGGGCGAAGCCCAGGCGGTGCTCGAGGCGCAGGCCATGATGGCCCAGGACCCGGAGCTGATGGCGGACGTCGAGCGGCGTATCGCCGTCGGCAGCACGGCCGAGCGGGCCGTGTACGACGCCTTCGCCGCGTATCGCGCCCTGCTGGCCGGTGCCGGGGAGTACCTCGCCGGCCGCGTGGCCGACCTGGACGATGTGCGGAATCGTATCGTCGCCCGGCTGCTCGGGGTTCCGATGCCGGGCGTCCCGGACAGCGACGAGCCGTACGTACTCATCGCGCGTGACCTCGCGCCCGCCGACACGGCGCTGCTGGATCCGACCCTGGTCCTCGGCTTCGTCACCGAGGAGGGCGGGCCGACCAGCCACAGCGCGATTCTCGCGAGGGCGCTCGGCGTGCCGGCCGTGGTGGCTCTGCCGGGTGCCGGCGAGCTCGCCGAGGGCACGGTGATCGCCGTGGACGGCAGCACCGGCGAGATCTTCGTGAACCCCAGTGCGGAGAAGCGGGCGCAGCTCGAGGCCGCGGCCTCGGAGCGCAAGGCCGCGCTGGCCGCCTCGACCGGGCCGGGCGCGACCTCGGACGGGCACAAGGTGCCGCTGCTGGCCAATGTCGGCGGTCCCGCCGACGTGCCGGCCGCCGTAGAGGCCGGGGCCGAGGGCGTCGGTCTGTTCCGTACCGAGTTCCTCTTCCTGGACGACAGCAAGAACGCCCCGTCGGAGGAGAAGCAGGTCGAGGCCTACCGGCAGGTGCTGGAGGCGTTCCCGGAGGGTCGTGTCGTCGTCCGTGCGCTGGACGCGGGCGCGGACAAGCCGCTGGACTTCCTGACGCCGGCGGACGAGCCGAACCCGGCGCTGGGCGTCCGTGGGCTGCGGACGCTGCTCGACCACCCCGAGGTGTTGCGCACCCAGCTGACAGCGCTCGCGAAGGCGTCGGAGGGACTGCCCGTCTACCTCGAGGTGATGGCCCCGATGGTGGCGGACCGCGCCGACGCCAAGGCGTTCGCCGACGCCTGCCGTGAGGCGGGTCTGCAGGCGAAGTTCGGTGCGATGGTCGAGATTCCGTCTGCCGCGCTGCGGGCCCGCTCGATCCTTCAGGAGGTCGAGTTCCTGTCGCTGGGCACGAATGACCTCGCCCAGTACACCTTCGCCGCCGACCGGCAGGTCGGTGCGGTGTCCCGGCTGCAGGATCCGTGGCAGCCCGCGCTGCTCGACCTGGTCGCTCTGTCCGCGGAGGCGGCCAAGGCCGAGGGCAAGAGCTGTGGCGTCTGCGGTGAGGCGGCGTCCGATCCGCTGCTGGCGTGTGTGCTGACGGGTCTGGGTGTCACCTCCCTCTCCATGGGTGCGGCGTCGATTCCTTACGTCCGGGCGACGCTGGCCAAGTACACGCTGGCCCAGTGCGAGCGGGCCGCCGCGGCCGCCCGGGCCACGGAGAGCGCCGAGGAGGCGCGCAACGCGGCTCAGGCGGTGCTGTCCGGCGAGTAGGAGCCGGAACGGCTGTTCGTGAGGGGCGCTCCGCCTGCGGGTGGGGCGCCCCTCATGCGTTCAGTGGCGGTGGCCCGGTGTCTGGCCCTCCTGTCCGAGGTCGGGCGGTACGCAGTAGTCGACATCTGACTCGGGGGAGATCAGGTCTCCCGATTCGATGTCGGTGCAGTAGGCGTCGAACACCTCGCCGGCAGTGAGGGGTTCCAGGCCCTCCCCGCGCAGGCGCCAGCCGTAGATGCGGTCGCCGGTCCCGGGAGCGGTGGTGCGCATGACGAGTCCGCCGGGGCTCCGGGTGGCGATGCCGAGGGCCAGCACCGTGGTGAATTCGAGGGCTTCGGCTTCGTCCAGTTGGACCGTGCCCTCGTCGTCCTCGTCGGCGTGCAGGACGGAGACGAGTGTTTCCGGTGTCCCCTTGACGCTGCAGACGAGGTGGCGGTTGCCCGGTCCTGCCGTGTCGAGGATGCGAACGAGGAGGTCGGACGCGCGGGTGAAGGAGGCGCGGCCGATGTCCTCTCCGCAGGAGGCGCAGGCGCCGAGTCGGGCGAGGAGTGTCGAGGCGTACTCCCAGGTGGCCTGTCGTACGGCTTCGTCGACGAGGGCGGGGACGAGGTCGGCCAGGGGCCGGCCGTCGTACGGGACGGTCGGTCCTGTGGTCGCCAGTTCCGCGGTGAAGCGGGTGCGGCTGGACGGGAGGTCGGGGTCCAGGCCCGTGTCCGCGCAGAATTCGGCGTACTCCTGCGGGTCGAAGAGGGCCACCGTGGTGTGGCTGCCCTGGGAGGCGCGTGTCTTGAGGAGCGCCTCCACCTGGTTCAGGTAGGTCGTGTGGTCGCCGAAGGTGAAGCTGCGGTAGCGCCGCATGGCCCGGAAGTCGTGCTCGTCGGTCAGCAGGCCGATGGTGCCGGCGATTTCGCGGCGCAGGACGCGTCGCATGGTCTGGTGGTCGGTGCGCGTCATCTTTCCCCCTGTGCACGGTCGATCAATGCTCACTCACAGTAACTGGCGGCACTGACAACGCCGTCCGGGCGAGGCGTTCGCGGACCAGTCGGTGCTGGAAGATGCAGGTCAGGGCGATGGTGGCGCCGAAGACGGTCCAGCCGGCCGGGCCGGTGGCGATGGCTGCGGTGACGGCGAGTGGTCCGACGCTGCGCTGCGCCGACTGGGCCAGGCCGTGGACGCCGAGGTAGGCGCCCTGTGCGGTGTCAGGCGCCAGAGCGACGGAGAGTTCCCAGGAGACGGTGGCGTGGAGCATCTCGGCCAGGGTGAAGAGGACGGCCGAGGTGGTGAGCAGCAGCGTTGCGGTGACGGCTCCGCCGGTCGCCGAGAGCGCCAGTGCGGCACCGCCGAGGGCGAAGGCGGCGGACAGCGGGATCAGCAGGGCGCGTGCGGCGGCCGTGGTGGTGCCGAAGCGGGCCAGGGGGACCTGGAGGGCCACCACCATCACGTTGTTGAGGACCATCAGCAGGGGTGCGAGGCCGTGTGGTGCGTTGCTCGCGTGCGCGATCCACAGGGGCAGGCCGACCTTGAAGACGGCGTCGTCGAGGAAGAGGACCGTTTCCGTGGCGACGTAGACGAGGTACGTGCGGTCGCGCCAGGGGTTTGGGGGCTTGGTCGCGGGTGCCCGGGTCTTGGAGGTGGTGACGGTCCGGGCCGTGGACGGGGGTTCGCCGCAGCGCAGGGTGAGGAGCGCGGAGGCGACGAAGGAGACCGCGTCGCCGACGAGGAGCCACTGGTACGCGGTGGTGGTGCCGAGGGCGAGGGCCGCGGCTGCTGCGAGGCCGCCGAGGGCCCAGCCGACGTTGGCGACAGTGCGCTGTACGGCCTGGTAGCGGACCCGGTCTGGTCCGGCGGCGCGGGTGGCGTAGAGCTTGGTGAGGACGCTCGCGGCGCGGTCGCCGAGGCTGCCGGTCGCCGCGAAGGCGAGCAGCAGGGCGTAGTCGTTGGTGGTGAGGAGGGCGAAGGAGGCCAGGGCGCGCAGGAGTTGGAGGGCGATCAGGACGCGGGTGAGCGGGAAGCGGTCGGCGAGGCGGCCGCCGAGGGGTGCGCCGGCGATGCCGATGGCCCCTGCCGTTGCGGCGAGTGTGCCGACCTGGGCGACGGAGAGGCCGGACACGTAGGTGAAGTACAGGACGGACACCGAGGCCCACAGTCCGCTGCCGGTGCGGTCGACGAGGGCGACGGCGAGCATTCTGCGTCCGTCGCGTCCTCCGGGTATTCGGCTCGACCATGCGGCTGCGCGGCGCATCGGATGCACTGCTCCCCCTTGCCTCTATTTATGTACTGATACATAATTGGAAACGTGGCAATACAATATGGGATCCGTGGTACGACGGCCAAGGGAATTGCCGCGTCCGTCGAACGCCGTGTGACCGAGGGCGCGTTGGGCCCGGGGGCGGCGCTGCCTCCGGTGCGGCGGCTGGCGGAGGACCTCGGCGTGAGTCCGGGGACGGTGGCCACCGCGTACAAGGAGCTGCGCGGTCGCGGGATCGTCGTCACGCGCGGGCGTGGCGGGACGGTGGTGGCGCCCGCGCCCGCCGTGGCGTCGAGGCGGCCGCCCAGGGTTCCGGAGGGGCTGCGGGACTTGGCGGGCGGGCACCCGGATCCGAGGCTGCTGCCCGCTCTCGTACCGCCGTCGCGTCTGTCTCCCGGCTCTCGCTCGCATCGCTCGACTCCGAGGCTGGCGCGTCTGGAGGACGCGACGCGGGAGTGGGTCGGGGCCGATGGTGTGCCCGTGGAGCATGTGACGTTCGCGCACGGGGCGCTCGATCTGATCGGGCGGCTGTTGTCCGTGGAGCTGCGGCCGGGCGATGCCGTGGCCATGGAGGACCCTGGGTATCACCATCTGCTGGACCTGGTCACGGCGTTGGGGTTGCGCATCGTGCCGGTGGCCGTGGACGACGAGGGTGTGCGGCCGGATGCCCTGCGTGGGGCGCTGCGGGCGGGTGTGCGGGCTCTGGTGTGCAGTCCTCGGGCGCAGAACCCGTACGGCGGCTGCTTCTCCGTGACGCGTCGGGACGCGCTCGTGGAGGTGCTTCGGGACGAGCCGGACGTGCTGGTCGTCGAGAACGACCATGCGTCCGCCGTCGCCGCTGCGCCCCTGCGTTCGCTGGCCGTGAGCGGGCTGCCCCGCTGGGTGCATGTGCGGACGGTGAGCAAGTTCCTCGGGACCGACCTGCGGTGGGCCGCGGCCGCGTGTGACGCGACCACGCTGGCCCGCCACGACGGGCGGTTGCTGCTGACCTCGGGCTGGGTCAGTCATCTGCTCCAGGAGACCGTGCACGGGCTGCTGACCGACACCGCCACGCGCGCGTTGGTGGCGCGTGCCCAGGAGACGTACGAAGAGCGCCGCGGCGCCCTCCTGCGGGAACTCGGCGATCGTGGCATCCCCGCGCGCGGGACGAGCGGGATGAACCTGTGGGTGCCCGTGCGGGACGAGTCGGCCGTGGTGAACGGGCTGCGGTCGTACGGCTGGTGGGTGGCCGCCGGAGCCCGGTTCCGGCTGTCGTCGCCACCGGGTGTGCGGATCACCGTCGCGGAGCTGGAGCCGGCCGACGCGGCAGCGCTGGCCTCGGACTTCGCCACCGTGCTCGGCGAGTCCGAGGCCACCTACGGCGGCTGACGGTCAGGCGCGTTTGCGGGCGAGGTCCTCGTAGAAGGACAGCAGGTCGAGGTTGTCGATGGAGCCGGGGTTGACCGCCTTCTCCAGCGGAGCGCCCTGGAGGAGGCGTTTCACCGGGACCTCGATGCGCTTGCCGGTGAGGGTGTGCGGGACGCCCGGGACCTCGATGATCTCGTCGGGTACATGACGTGGGGAGAGCTGTTCGCGGATGGTCTGCTTGATGCGGTCGAGCAGGGCCTCGTCCAGGACTGCGCCGGGGGCCAGGTGCACGAAGAGGGGCATCCAGTAGCCGCCGTCGGGCTGTTCGATGCCGATGACGAGGGATTCCCTGATCTCCGGGAGGCGCTCGACGGCTTCGTAGATGTCCGCCGAGCCCATGCGCACGCCCTGGCGGTTGAGCGTCGAGTCGGAGCGGCCGTGGATGACGACGGAGCCGCGCGAGGTGACGGTGATCCAGTCACCGTGGCGCCACACGCCGGGGTAGGTGTCGAAGTAGCTGTCGTGGTAGCGGCTGCCGTCGGGATCGTTCCAGAAGCGGATCGGCATCGACGGCATGGGGTTGGTGACGACGAGCTCCCCGACCTCGTCGATCAAGGGTTCGCCGCTGGGGTCCCAGGACTGCAGGTCGGTGCCGAGGCCGGCGGCCTGGAGTTCGCCGATGTGGACCGGGAGGGTCGGTACGGCTCCGGCGAAGCAGGAGCACACGTCCGTGCCGCCGCTGACGGACGCGATCCACAGGTCGTCGCGGACCTCGTCGTGCAGCCAGCGGAACCCGTCGGGCGGCAGCGGTGACCCGGTGGTGGCGACGCACTTCACCTTGGCGAGGTCGAAGTCGCGCGCGGGATGGACGCCGGCCTTGCGGCAGGCCATGACGTAGGCCGCGGAGGTGCCGTAGAGAGTGGCTCCGGTGCGTTCGGCGATGCGCCACTGGGCGCCCGTGTCCGGGAAGCCGGGGCTGCCGTCGTAGAGCACGATCGTGGTGCCCGTGAGCAGGCCGGAGACGAGGAAGTTCCACATCATCCAGCCGGTCGAGGTGTACCAGAAGAAACGATCCTCGGGGCCGAGGTCGCAGTGCAGGCCGAGCTGCTTGAGGTGTTCGACCAGGATGCCGCCCTGGGACTGCACGATGGCCTTGGGCAGGCCCGTCGTGCCCGAGGAGTAGAGCACCCACAGCGGGTGGTCGAAGGGGACCTGCTCGAACTCGGGCTCCACGTCCGCGCCGGTGAGGGCCGACCACTCCAGGGCGCCGTCCGGGGCGTCGGTGCCGAGGAGCGGGATGTGGACCACGGCGCGCAGCGTGGGCAGTTCGCGGCGGAGTTCGGCGACGATCTCACGGCGGTCGTGCTCCTTGCCGCCGTACCGGTAGCCGTCGACGGTGAACAGCACGACCGGTTCGACCTGCTGGAAGCGGTCGAGGACGCTGCGGGCGCCGAAGTCGGGGGCGCAGGACGTCCAGACGCCGCCCACGGCGGCCGTGGCGAGGAGGGCGACGACGGCCTGTGGAACGTTCGGGAGATAGCCGCTGACACGGTCTCCCGGGCGTACGCCGAGGGCGCGCAGCTCGGCCGCCAGGGAGCCGACCTGGCGGCGCAGCTCGGACCAGGTCACGGGGCGTGGCTCGTGTGTCTCGTCGACATGCAGGAGCGCGGGTTGGTCCTCCCGGGCCTCGGCCGCGCGCAGGGCGTGTTCGGCGTAGTTCAGGGTCGCCCCGGGGAACCACTCGGCACCCGGCATCGAGCGGTCGCCGAGTACGCGCGCGTAGGGCGTCGAGAACCGTACGTCGAACCACTCGGTGACGGCTTTCCAGAACGCGTCCAGTTCCTGGACGGACCAGCGGTGCAGTGCCGCGTAGCCGCCCTCGGCCGGGGCGCCGTGGTGTTCGGCCGCCCAGGCCTGGAACTTCGTGACCTGTGCCTGCGTGATGCGTTCCGGATCTGGCTGCCAGAGCGGCTGGGGGTTCACGGTCGACATTGGGGCGGCTCCCGGACTGTGCGCGTCGTGTGCGTCGGTCGCGCACGTGCTGGGGTGTGCGCGTGACGCGGCTGATAGGGGACGATGCCATGTGATCGACTTCTACACCAGGGTGCGCCCCACATAGTCCGTGTCGTGAAGATGTGGCCACGACACAGCGTCAGAGATCACGGAACAAGCGCTCCCGCCCAGGCCAGGGGCTCATCCGAAGGCCTACACGCCCCGATCGCTCACCAGGGCTGAACCCGCCCATCTCACAATCTCTCACAGCGGGCCTCCCCCCAGGCCTCCCCAGCTCTCGGCAGCGCCGCGCAGATCCTCGACGTCCGGCTTCAGGTAGAACATCTCCGTCGTCTTCGGATTACCGTGGCCCGCCCAACGAGCGAGGATGTGCCGGGCAACGCCCTCGTTCGCCAAGAAGGTCAGACACGACGCTCGCGCGTCGTAGAGGCGCACCTTGCGCATCCCGAGCTTGTCCATGAGCTTCTTGGCCTCGACGCGCAGCAGCCGGACGTTCAGGGGCTCGCCCATCTCGTCGACGAGGACGTACCCGGACTCCCGGTAGTCCTGCCCCAGCGCCAGTTTCTCCGACGCCTGCTGCGCACGGAATCTCTTCAGCGCCTCGAAGAGCAGAGCGGGGAGCGGGAGGTCTCGGTCGCTCGACTCCGATTTGGTGTCCTTCTCGACGACCTCATTGTTGTTGATCATGGTTCGGGTGTTGTCGACGACCAGGACGCGCGCAGCCAAGTCGATATCGCTCCAGCGCAGGCCGCAGACCTCCGCCGGCCGCAGTCCCATGAGACTGAGCAGGAACACGGCGAAGAGCCGTTCCTCTCGGATACCGGCCACGAAGGTGCGCACTTCGGTCGTGTTCCACGGCTTCGTCTTGGGCCTGGCCTTGCGGTCGGCCCGGCGGGCCTTCCTCGGGATGGAGACTTCGGAAGCGACGTTGAGGCCGACCAGGCGTTTGGTCACGGCTCGGGTCAGAACCTCTTTCAACCGGCCGAGCGCCATGTCGGCCGTCGTGGTCGACAGGCCCTTGTTGCCGTTTCGCGGGCGGACGCGTCCTTCTGTAAGCAGCCACTTCACCCAGGCCACGACGTCTTCTTCGGTGAGCTCCTGGAGCTGGATGTGTCCCAGGTGCTTCTTGGCGGGCTTGAGCGTGGTCACATACGAGTTGAGGGTGGTGGACTCGACGTCCTCCTCCTTGAGCTTGAGCCACTGGTCGATCCACTGCCCGACGGTGATCTTATTGGGAACGATCAGCGTGCCAGAGTTCTTCGCGGCCAGGAGTCGCGCGTACTCGGCCCGGGCGTCCTTGAGCGTGTTCTTGGTGACGGTGAGCTGTCGTCGGCCGCCGTCCGGTCGCCGGCCGACGTCAAGGACGAAGCGGTAGCGCTTCTTCCCGCTCGGCAGCGTGATCTCTTTGATCGGATCAGCCACGGCGCGCCTCGCCCAGCCATCGGCGGACCTGGTCGGGGGTTAGGTCAGCAAGGCGCACCGCGGAGAGACCGCCGAGGTCCTCGCGCCTTGGCCACCGAGCAGTGTCCGAGGCCGGCTGGCTGTAGCGGCGGAGAGCCCATCGCTGCAGCTTGATCGGTTGGGACATGGAACCCCCTTGCGGGCCGGGCCCAGCCGGTGCCCTCCGTCCACCTGGATCGGTCGGCTGTCGGCGTCGGGACTGTTCTGCGTGTCGGCTGTCGGGCGGAAAGCCGAGGACGGTTCGCGCAAGTTGCGCGCGTGAGAGTTAGTTGCACGGATTCCATATGATGCCTTACCGTCCGTCTCAGGTCGCGGAGTCCGCGAATTTCCGGCGGCGTCCGGGGAGTCGCGGCAGACGCGAGACGTAAGCGCGCCACGAGATCAGCCCCCACTCGGGGCGCAGGCGCCGGCATCGCGATATGGAGCCACCGGATGAGCAGAGCCAAGAAGCCCCCCACTCTCGCCGAGGTCCGCGGATGGCCCGCGACGGTGAGCATCCCCGAGGCAGCTGCCGCCATGGGCATCGGCAAGACCACCTTGTACGACCAGGTCAACGCAGGGGCGGCGCCGGTCCGCGTTCTTCCGATCTCCGGCGTGAAGCGAGTGGTAACGGCATCTCTCGTGCGGCTCCTGGAGACCGGGAACGCCGACCAGACACTGTCGCCAGCCAGCTGACCACTCACGTCTGGGGTCGGCGACGACAGCGCCGACCCCAGACGGATCCGCCCCTCCTGGCTTTGCGGAGCATGGGGAGAGACGGCTCACCACTCGGGATGCTGGGAGCGGCAAGTAGCGAGCCAAGTGCACTTCTTGGCTGAAGTCAGCATTTAAGCACCCCGCCGCGCGGCTGAAAAGTGCCCACTGTGGGCACTGACACATGATCTTTTCCCCACCAGGTTTGTGGGGTGCCTGAGCCAGAGCCGGAATGGAGTGTTCTCCGCCGTCGTGCCATCGGAGATCGCATCCGGACGGTGCGCCGGCATCGCAAGCTGACGCAGGAGCAGCTGGCACACGCTGTCGGGCTTGAACGGCGCACCGTTCACCGGCACGAAACGGGTCAGCGGGATACCCCGTTGTCGCTGCTCATCGCGATCGCGGACGCCTTGGACGTGCCCCTGGCGGTACTGGTCGCCGACACCCTCGAGCTCGATCTGCGCAACGTCCACAGGGACCACCGGCCCACGCGCTGAGATCCCTCAGGCGCGGGCCGGGACAGGGCGATCAGGACAGGGAGCGCTCGCCGATCTGCTGGAGCCGCTCGTCGAAGAGCTTCTGTGCGTCGGGAGTCAGGGAGGCCAGCGCGATCAGGGCGGTGATCGCCACGTCGCTGAGCTCCTTGTGGACGTCGTCCCACGTGTGGCTCGTGCCCTTGCGCGGGTTGGCCCCCATCACGCCGTGCAGCGCCTCAGCGACTTCGCCGAACTCCTCGCCGATCTTGAGCACGCGCATCGCTTTGGCCATGTCGCCCTGAACCGGGCTCTGATCGTCGAGCCAGCCGACGAGGCGGTGCACCAGCTCCCAGGTTGTTGCGTCCATGATGTCCTTCCGGGGTATGGGGCGCTCAGAACAGCGCCGTTTCGGCGGTGCTGGTCGGGTCCACTACGGGCAGTGGGGCGGCCGGGACCAGGTCGAGGCTGACGGTTAGGCCGGAGTGGTCGGTGAGTCGGTTTGCCATGGTGCGTGGCTCGTGGAGGTAGAGGCAGCCGAGCACGGAATCCGCGAGGCCAGCGGACACGTGGGCGTGGTCGTAGCGGTAGCCGTCCCCGGTCCGGCCGACCCACGAGTACTCGGCTGCGTCGGGGTGCAGGTAGCGGAAGGCGTCCTGGTAGCCGTTGAGGACGAGCCACGAATAGAAGCCGTACTCGAACGGCTGGAAGAACGGATACCGGGGCTGGTGGTTCGGCTCCAGGATGTTGAAGTCCCCGAGCACGATGCGGGCGCCCGGGTCGTCGCCTGAGGGGATCGCCCGGTACGCCTCGCGGAGGAAGTCCATCTTCCGTTGCGTCTTGACCGCTGTCGCGTCGCGGGAGGGCACGTACAGGCCAAGGACCTCGAGGGGACCGGTCTCCGTCTCGACGTTGACGGCGACGCCCCGGTGCGGGAGGTATCCGAACGCGATGCCGCTAGGGACGAGCGCGAGGCGGCTGACGACCATGACTCCGCGCTCGCCACGCTCCGGTACCGGGAAGCGGACGTGATAGCCAGCCCTTGTGAAGCGGGAGGCCAGGTACTCGCAGCCGGCGCTAGGCGCCGTCTCTGTCAGTACGAGGACCTGCTCCGGCCGGGCGGTCAGGTACGAGAGTTGCCTCTCCGCTCGCTCCCGGGACGGGTTGTTGAGGTTGAAGGTCAGCACGTCCAGGGGCATGGGACTTGTGGCTCCGCATGGTCAGTACGTCGCCCGCGATGATGCGGGCGAGCGTGTCGGGATCGGCGGCGGTCGCGTCCAGTTCCACGATCGGAACGTCGCGGTCTGCGAGGAACTTAGCGGCTTCGGCGAACAGCCCGTACTCGATGTGACTGCTGTCGGTCTCTCGCTCGAAGCGGCTGTGCGTGCCGCGGCGAGCCAGCCGGTTGGTGAGCACGTCGGGGTGCGCGGTGAGGAGCACGACGAGGTCGGGGCGCTCGGCGGCCTCGTTCATCCGCCACACGGTCTCGCGGTCGACGCCGTCCATGACCTGGAGGACCAGCGACGAGGCGATGTACCGGTCGCAGACGACGATCTCGCCGCGCGCCATGGCAGGCCGGATCTGCTCGTCGAGGTGCTGGTACCGGTCGGCGGCGATGAGGTGAGCCATCGCCAGGCCGCGGTAGACGTCGGTCCCTTGGCGCGCCATCGTGCCCAGCGGAGTGTCCGTGGGCTCCCGTGTCGCGCACACGTTGACCGCGAACTCGTCGCGGAGCAGCGTGGTCAAGGCGGCGGTGACCGTGGACTTGCCGACTCCTCCGGGCCCTTCGACGGCGATGAGCATTCCCTGGCCGTTCACGAGACCTCGATCAGGGGCAGGACGCGGGAGGTGGTGGGGACGACGGGGCACAGTTCGCTGTCGACCTCACCGATGCGGTGCCCGGCGGCGACGACGGCGGCCGGGCAGCCCTTGCCGCACGCGCTGGACATGGCGCAGCTGCCGCAGCTGTTGTTCGCGCCGACCTGCCAACGCTCGTGGAAGTTGTAGGCGTCCAGGCGTGCCGCGATGTCGTCGTCGGTCCACGCGTTGCCGACGACGAAGTCCGTGTCGGGGTGCTGGGACGCCTTGGTCCTGGCCGCGAACACGAGGTAGGGGCAGACGGTGACTTCACCCTGGGTGAAGACGTAGATGATCCTGCCGGCTTCGCAGTTACTCAGGGGCTTGTCGTCGTTCGGGAAGCGGATGTGGACCATGTCGAGGCCCTCGTCGGCGAACGGGAGCGTGATATCGCGGATGTGCCGCATGCGGTCGTCCGGCCGGCGCAGCTTGCGTTCGGAGTTCTCGCCCCGGCCCATCGGGCCGAGGGGGTTCATCAGCACGTAGTCGGCGCCCTGGTCGCGGGCGAAGGCGCACAGGCGCGCGTACTCCTCGTCCTCGGCGAGGTTGTTCGGGGTGCACAGGAGCCCCTGCAGGATGCCCGCGCGTCCGAACCGCCTGACCGTCTCGGTCGTCTCCTCGAAGCCCCCGGGATGGCCGCGGAACTTGTCGTGGGAGCCGTGGGAGAAGCCGTCGAGGGAGACGTTCATGTGGACGTCGAGCTCGGCGAGCACGTCGATCTGGTGGTCCGTCACCAGCGTCGCGTTGGTGCAGATGCCGACGGACATGCCAGCCGAGCGGAACTCGCGGACGATGCCCAGGAGGTCGGCGTGCAGGAACGGCTCTCCGCCGGTGAGGGTGATCCTGGTCGCGCAGGCCTCGGCCAGCTGGGGAATCAGGCGGTCGCGGATGTCCTCGAGGCGCATGTAGGTGCCGCGCTTCGTCGCCGAGACGAAGCAGTGGGCGCACTTCTCGTTGCAGGGCTCGCAGATCTGGATGAGCGCCTTGCGGTACGGCGCCTCCACGGTCGTGCGGAAGTAGCAGGACGCGGCCTGCTGTTGGCTGATGATCGGTCGGGCGGTCAGGGCTGTCACGTCAGTCCTCCCCTGGGATGTGGGGCCCGCCCCGCCCGTACGCCGGGGCAAGCACGGGCGGGGCGGGTGCTGAGGGCGGCAGCGGCGGGCTGCCGCTGCCTGAAGTAGGTGGTCGCCTGCCGCATGAGGCGGGCGAGGCAGTCCGAGCAGGCGTGGGAAGGGGCGTGCTGGCCGTCCCACTGGACCGGCCCGAGGTAGATCACCGGCAGGTCGTCACGGCCGCAGCCGAGCTGCAGGCGCCGGTGACCCATTGCCGTTCCACGGGAGACTCCTTCGAGAGCGGGGCCGAGAGCCGTCGCCGGCGGCCTAGGGCTCGGCGGCAAATCTGAGCGCATGCCGTGGGTGGGCTACGAGCACCCTGCGGGGCGCAGTCGCTGGGTCCCGGCCGCTACGAGGTCGCGCACGAACTGGGGTCGGCAGAGATCGCCTTCGTAGCGGGGACGCACTACCCAGTGAGCACCGGGCGGGGCGACGCGGTGAAGATCCGGGACTCCGAGGTAGACGCCGTCACCAAGGCAAGGGGCATCGTTGTCGAGGTCCCAGACCAGGCCGGCGTGGTTGTTGATGAGGGGGTAGTAGGTGGCGCCGACACGGTCATCGCCGATCACGGCCCCGTCGAGCCGTTCGGCGAGGATCGTGGCGACTTGTGCAGGGTCGTCGGTGTTGCACGCCGCGTGGACGAGTTCGCCGCGCAGTTTGATGGCGCACAGGCGATCGCCCATGGGGAGCATCGCGACTCCCTGCGTGCGCCATTCGGTGTTGGCCTCCCGGGCGCTGCCGTGGACACGTGCCAGCCACTGGAGGATGCGATGGTCGGGAGCAATCACTGGTCTCCTCCTTGCTGGGTGTGCCGGAACCGGCCGACGGTCGCGACTTGGAGCACGGCGTCGGGCTGGCACAGGGCGCCGGGGCCATCCATCGGCACGGCCCAGTAGGAGGTGTGAGCGTGCTGGTTCGGGTCGGTGAGATCTGGGCGCGGGACGAACAGGAGCGACGAGCGGGTGAGGCACTCGATGCCGTGGGGAAGTTTCCGTTTCGCCGTGCTCGGAGGCACGAGGGCGTAGTACTGGTCGCCGTTGGCGCTGACGATGACGGGACCACCGTGCAGGGCGCCGGCGAGGTACTCGGCGACGTCGCCCGGGTGGCTGGTACGGGCCGCGGCGACGACCAGGAGCGCGGGGATGCGCAGTGCCGCGAAGACGCCACCGCACTCAAGGACGGCGAGTCCGGTGTTGCGCCAGTCGGTAACGGCCTCGTCGGCGTTGTGGGCCGCGACGAGGAGCCACTCAGCCACTGCGAGTTCTCTCGTCGCCTGGGAGCCCGCCGCCAGGGTCGGCTCACTGCTGTCCGTCATCGCGGCCTCCCGGGAAGTGGCGCTGCGAGACGTTCCGGGCGCGTACGGACCCGGAGTCTTCGGTGCCGGGGACGGCGACGAGTCCTGTACGCGTGACGGTGTAGACGCCCCTGGACTTTTCAACGTCCTGTGGGCGTGCGGGGCGTGAGGCGGTAACTTGCGTCATGTCGACGCTCCCTCTCTGCAAAGAGCGTTGGCCATCCCCGGGGCCGTGTCAGCGGTCGCCGGGTTTCGCCTGTCCCTTACGAGCCAACAGGAACTGTCCAGTTGCCGTCAGGACGGATCCGGGTGAGTTACCAACTGCCAACCGGACAGTTTTACTTCACGGTGGGTGGCGGTCGGACTACCGTCGTAGGGCGCGTTGACGAGGGGACATCATGGCGAGACAGCGGAATGTGAAGCTCGAAGCCCTGCTCAAGGAGTGCGGCTACACCCACCAGGAGCTCGCCGACCAGGTGAACAGGACCGCCGAGGTCCTCTTCGGTAAGGCCACCCAGTGCACGGACCGGCACGTGCGGCGCTGGATCAGCGGCGACGTCCAGTGGCCTTGGTCTCGCTATCTTCTGGCCCTTCAGGAAATCTTCGGCCGCAGCCCGGAGGCCATGGGGTTCGTCCCGCGCAAGTCGTCACGCGTACCGGCCCCGCCGCCGCGACCGACGCGCGTGAAGGAGGAACGCCCGGTGCGACGACGGGAGTTCATCGCGGTGGGCCTGGCTGCCGCCTTAGGCCTCGACGCCATCCCGTCCGCCGGCCGTCTCGGCGCCAGCGACGTCGAGCGGATCCGGGCGATCGTCCCGGCCTTGTACAACTACGACCACTCCCTGGGCGGCGGCGCTCTCCACGAGGTCGCCGCGCTGGCCCTGGGACAGGTGCACCACGCGCTCAACCACTGCACCTACGGCGACCGCGTCGAGCGCGCCCTGTATGCGGCATCAGGCGATCTCGCCGCCTCGGCGGGCTGGTTCGCCTACGACGCGGGAAGGCAGGAAGCCGCGACCGGCCTCTACAACGAGGCGCTGCAGGCCGGAATGCTCGCCGGGGACGGCCAGCTGCAGGCCCGCGTCTGGTCGAATCTGGCGATGCAGGCTCGGCTTCTCGGTCGCGATCAGGAGGCGCTGCGGATCGGCCGCGCGGCCGTGGAGACCCGGCAGGCCAAGACGGATCCGTGGCTGATGGCGCTGTTGCACTGCCGGCAGGCGGTCGGGCACGCGCGCGTCGGGGAGCGGGTGCGCGCCGAGCGGTCCCTGGTCCACGCCGAGACGGCGTACGGGCGGGCCAAGGGCGAACCGGCGGCCTGGCTGTCGTTCCTCACCCCGGCCGAGCTCACCGGTCTCGCTGGCGCCGCGCACCAGGCTCTCGGCAAGCACCAGCGGGCACAGGAACTGACGGGCGCGGCACTGGGCATGCTGGACTCGCGCTTCGAGCGCAACCGCGTGTACTACCAGCTGCAGCGGGCACAGGCACTACTCGACGGCGGGGACGTCGAGCAGGCCGTCGACGAGGCGCACAGGACGGCCGCCATGATGGAGCGGGTGCAGAGCGACCGGGTACGGAGCAGGCTAAGCGATCTCCGCGTGCAGATGCGCCGCTACGCGGGCAGCGTGCCCGAGGCAGCCGACTTCATCGAGCAGACACGGGCTACGGAAAGGTGAGATGTGAACGGGCCACGCCTGGAACGCAGGGACGCGGCAGGACTCAAGGACATCCGGCCTCAACTCCTGGATGTGTACGCCGAGATCTATGCCGACCGGCTCGGCGAGGAGTTCCACTCGGTGGCCCGGTTCGACGAACGGCTGGGCTGGAACACGGAGGTGCCCGGTTTCGCCGCCGTAGTCGCCTACCTTGACGACGTCCCGGTCGGCTACGCCTACGGCTGCACGCTGCAGCCCGGTACCCGTTGGTGGAACGGCCTGCGCACCGCCGTACCGAAAGGCGCGACCGAGGAGACGGGGAGCCGGACCTTCGCGCTGTCGGAGCTGATGGTCGTGGAGCGGGTCCGCGGCACCGGGCTCGCGGGGCAGATTCACGACGAATTGCTGCGTGGCCGGCCGGAGGAACGCGTGACGCTCCTGGTGGAGCGGGATCATCCGAAGGTGCGCGCCCTGTACGAGGCCTGGGGGTACGAGTGGTTCGGCGAGGTGCTGCCGTTCCCTGATGCCCCGCCGTACGACGCGATGATCCTTCGCCGTCAGGTCTGACGTCCGCAGAAACGCCGAGTTGGGCCCCCACCCCGGACGGGGTGGGGGCCCAACTTGCTTTCGAAGACGTCAGCCCCGCGGCCACGTCTTGGGATCGCAGATCGCGTCCGTCGCTCTCCTGGGATTCCTCGGCGTGGGTCGCCCGGAGCGGGGGCGTCTCCTCAAGCGGTCTTGCGGCGGGGGTCCAGGGCGGCGGCCTGCGATGCTGGGGAGGATCCGCCCGGGTCGGGCGCTCCGTCCTGCCGGCACACGAGGGCGCTCGTGTCGTACGAGGGTGTCTGGAGGCTGTATCCCGACGGGCAGTTCTGGCCGTCCTGGCCATCGCGGCCATCCTGCCCGGCTGGGCCAACTGGGCCAGCCGGGCCTGCTGGACCGGTGGGTCCGGCTGGGCCTGGAGGGCCTGTTGGTCCGGGAGGGCCCGCCGGACCGGCCGCTCCGGGAGCGCCGCTGGCGCCCGGCTGGCCGGCCGCGCCGTTCTTGCCCGGCGCTCCGGAGGGACCGGGGCTCCCCTCCTGGCCCTGAGGGCCTGCAATCGGTCCCGGGGACTTGGTCCGGTCGCCGAGGTTGTCGACCGCGCGGCTCGGGTCCGGGGCGACGGGTGTCTTGCCCTCTGCCTGCACTTGCCGGCGCAGCGCGCGGACGTCGCCGGCAAGGGTGGCGACGGCGTCTCCGCGGAGGGTTGATTCCTCGGCGAAACGGTCGGCCCTGTGAGATTCGCGCCCGATGAGGTAGAAGGCGAACGCGAGGCCGCTGGCGAGGACCAACAGGGTGGTGGCGATCCACAGCAGGTGCCGGGCCCGGTAGAGGGCGCCTTCCGTGCGTGTCACGGGGGTTGCCCTCCCAGCTGGGCGATGAGAGCCCGGAGGCGATCGTTCTCGGCGCGGAGCCGGCTGCTCTCCGCATCGGCTACGGACGACCTGGCTTCGGCCGCTGATGCTCTGGCTTCGGCTGCGCTGGCCCGGGCCTCGGCGGCGGCCTCGTCGGTCTCCGCCTTGTCCCGCTCGTGGGTGAGGTGCCGGGTCAGGTCGTTGTAGATGACAGCGGCGCTGCCTTCGCGGGCTGCCCGGTTCGCGCCACGCTGGCCGTATATGGCCGCTGCTGCCGTCACGGGTGCGGCCACGAGGCTCGCGATGGCCGTGATCAGGGCAGCGTCCATACGGCCTCCTCGGCGCCCGGCGGCTCAGAGTGTCCGGTTCAGGTCTTCGGGACCTTGAGGGCGTCCCAGGTCTCTCGGCCGGGCGGCCAGGTCAGGGCGTCGCCCGTCCAGCGCTTGTGGTGGGTGGCGTTGTACTGGCGCTGCCAGGCCTCGTACGAGGTGACGTCGGCCTTGCCGAGGACGGGACCCGGGCCGACCTTGTAGTGGCCGCAGCCGACGTCGACGAGCCGGCGGCCCATCGCGGTGAAGATGGGCGACCGCTTCCCGTAGGCAGGCCCGGCCCCCCTGAGGAAGAAGGAGCGTCCTGGGTACGGCTCGTACTTCGGGTGTGCGGGCGTTGTGCCGCCGGTGGCCCAGGTGTGCAGGTCGTCCGCGCTCATGTAGCAGATCGACCGGTCGAGGGGGCTGCTGGTGAACTGCCAGAACAGCGCCGTGTGTCCGGACGGCGCCGGCCGCGCCGCGCGCTCGGCCTCGGCGTAGGTGTCGACGGAGGGGCCGGGGTAGCGCGGGAACCACAGGGGGGTGTCGGGCGGGATGTGGCCCTGAGCGACGTCGGCGGCGGAGGTGTAGGCGCCGACGCGCTGTGTGGGGAACGCGGTCTGGACGATGGCGAGCCAGGTGGTGGCCCAGGCGAGGATCTGCGCGTCGCTGCGTCCTTGGTAGTTGCGGCCGTCGTTGTAGGCCTCGAGGTCGAGCCAGTGGATCAGGTGGGTGCTGCGGGCGTAGGGGGCGACGGCGGCGATGTAGTTCGCGGCCTCGGCGTCTGCGTCCTGGGTGGGCCAGGCGAGGTGGTAGGCGCCGGGGGTGAGTCCGGCCTTGATGATGCCGGCGATGTGGGTGTCGAATCGCTGGTCGCGGGTGTGTTCGCCTTCGGTGGCCTTGGCGAAGGCGAAAGCGACGCCGTCTTTCTTGTGGGCGGCCCAGTCCTGGGTGCTCTGGTAGGCGGAGACGTCGATGCCGCGGCAGGTGTTGGTCGTCATCACGCGCCCTCTTCCTGGTCTCGGGTGATCTTCAGCTGGACGGCGTGTGCCGCGGCCCGCCAGGCGCCCTGCACCCGGTCGTCGAGGCCGCTCCAGTCGGGCAGCTGGTCGCCGTTGACCGCGCGGTGGCCGACGGTGTCGGCGTACACCGTGTAGGCGAGAGCGCCCAGTTCGTCGGGGTTGGTTGCCATGAAGGACCTCCTGAGGCGGTGGATCCGTCGTACGACGGCGCGGTCCAGCTGGGGTGAGATGGTGGGTGGGCTTGGTCGCCTTCCCTGTGCGTATGGGCTCGCCCTCGGTCGGCGGCTGAAGGTACGCGGGGCTTTCAACAGCAAGAGGCGTGGCTGGGACCGGATGTGGTTGACGTGACATACGCGCGCCAGCTCGTTCGTCCGCGGGTATCGCCGTGGCGTGCTTTCTGTGGCTGAGGCCGACAAGGGGCAGGAAGAGATGCCACAGGTTTCGGGCGACGAGACCGGTGTGAAGGATGCGCGCGCGTGGGGGCGGCGGTGGTCTTGAAGGCCGGTGGGTGGGGGTTGCTCAGCCAGGTACTAGTGCGGACCCCCCTGCGGGAACGGGTTCCGGAACCCGTCCCGGAACGGGGTCCGGCTTTCTGGGCGGCTCGGAACCCGTCGCGGAACGGGGTCCGGAACCCCCTGCGGGAACGGGTTCCGCCCGGCCCGGAAACCCCTGCGGGGACGGGTTCCGGAACCCGTCGCGGAACGGGTTCCACACAGCGGCCCCCGAGCAGCCATGCCGGGTGGTTCTGGAAGCCGGCTGGGCGGTGGTTGGGTCAGGCGTGGAGCCACATGACGAGCATGCTGCAGTTCTTGCCGGCGGCGACGTCGGCCTGGGTGGACAGGGCGCCTCCGGACACCTGGGAGCCCCACACCTCGACGTAGTCGCCGACGGCGAGAGGCACGATCATGAGGGTGCCTACAACCACGGTCGCGTGCCCCGAGGACACCGACTGAATCTGCACGGACGACCCGCCCGGGATGGTGGTCCCGTTCTTCTGGTAGTAGGTGATGCGCTCCTCGGTCGCGTTGATTGCCCAGGCGGTCGATCCCCACAGCAGGTAGTAGCCCGCGACCTGGCAGGTGTACCGGCTGGTGTTGGTGACGGTGGAGTGGCCGCCGTCCGTGTCGATGACCTCGGTATCGATCGTGATCGCGGCGCCCGTGGTCCCGGAAGCGACGGACTGGCTGGTGGCTTGGTAGCCGAAGAACATCGGCAGACCGTTGCTTCCGCTGCCGACGAGCCACTGCATGATCGCGCCGACCTGGGCGGTCCACAGCGCGCTGGTGACGAAGTTGCCGGGGACTTCGGCGGCAATGCTGGGCACGGTGCGGGGCACGCGGGCACCTCCAGGAGCGTGGGGCCCGCGCGGGCCCGGGGAATCAGTAGGCGAAGGCGACGCTGTCGAACTTGCTGACGGCGTCGTAGGTGGTCGGGTCGGTCACCCCGGTCGGCAGCGGCTCACACACCGTGTCCCCCGCCGTGTGGGCCTTCGTGGTCGCGGCGGTCAGAGTGATCGTGGCGGTCGTCCAGCCGGGCGACGTGGCCCCCACCGCCGACACGGTCACCGTCTCCTGGTTGGCGGAGTTCTGGCCCAGCACGATCAGGTCCCCCGCCGCGAGCTGCGCGGCGAGCGGGTTGGTGTTGTCCGCGCTCGCGTTGACCGTGATACTCGTGACCCCGGAGGCGATGCTGGACGCCAGGGTCGTGTGCCAGGACGAGAAGACGGCGTACGGCGTGAGGTCGGCCGGCGAGCACTGGAGGGTGACGAACGCCTCGCCGGTGTCGTCGATGTCCCACTGGATGTTCTCGATGAAACAGTCAACGGTCGTCGCTGGGACGTTCTGCGCCCGCCGCATCACCCGGACCCGCATGCCGAGCTCCAGTTGCAGGCAGACCGGCCACATCGCCGGGTTCGCGCTCGGATGCAACCGCAGCGAACCGACACGCTGTGCGGGCTGCTTGTACCTGCTCAGGAGGTAGTAGGCGGCGTCGGAGCACTCGTTGGCGTCGCTGGCGTTGATGCTGCGCGACATCGTCCGCGGGAAGAAGTTCGTGACGGAAGTCGCGTCGGTGGCGTAGAAGTTCTGGGACGTGCCCTCCTGCGTGACCGTGATCTGGTTCGACAAGTGGGTGCTGTCGTAGTCCAGCTCGCAGTTCTCGTACGGCCACTCGCCGAGCTCCGTCTTCTCCCCGAACACGAACAGCGGCGTCGTCGCGTTGTAGCGGGCCGAGCGGGCCTTGAAGGTGATCGTCCCGTCCCGGGATACGAAATGGGCGCCGTTCTCCGTGTCCACGACCGCCTGGAGCGCCGACATCGCGTCCTGGCCGTCGAACGCGGCGGGGCCCATGCTGGTGGTCAGGCCGGTCTGGATCGAGGTCCAGCCGCTGTACCCGGCGTAGCGGAGGATCCGCGAGTAGCGGGCGTTGCTCGACTCTCCGGAGCAGGCGCTCTTCCACGCGTTGTACAGGTCCAGGATAGGCGTGGACCCGAAGAAGGAACCGAATTCGCAGACGAAACTGATGTCGCCCTTGAAGTTGTCGATCACTCCATTGCCCACGGTGGCGTCGACGTAGGCGCCGATGCAGTCCGAGACGATCCCGGTGGGCGTGTAGCTGGTGGGGACGCTGCCGTAGAAGGCGGCCGTCGCGCCGTCTTGCGAGACCATGACCTGCTGGGTCGACTGGTTGTATCCGAAAATCAGCAGATGCCAGTCGCCATCAACGCAGTTCGTGGCGCCACCGGCTTGATAGCTCCCGCCACCCCCCGTGGGGCCGGCGATCTGAACGTACGGCTTGCCGTCCGTGCTGAGGAGCACGTGGATAAACGACCCCGACTGGCTGCCGTTCGCACGCTGCCCATCCATGCTGGACCACAGGTACGCCGCGTTGGTCGGCGTCGGCCCCGTGTACCGGAAAGCAATCATCCTGACCCAGACCGTCGGGTCAGCGGGCCCCTTGATTCCGGCGCTGGCCAGCTTCAGGAACGTCGAGGCCGAAGTGGTCGGCTGCCCGGGGTTCGGGTTGTTCAGCGTCGCCACCGCACCGGAGCTGCCCGTGTACGTGCCACCGGAGTCCGTGGAGGTGATGGACGAGCCCCACACCCACGAACCGGCGCCGTACTTGCTGATGCCCAGCTGCGCGGGCGGATTGTTACCCGTCCAGTCAGTAGCCGCGGTCGATCCTGCCGGGTCGTCCAGCCGGTAGACGAACCGCGGAGCGTGGCTGTTGATCTCCTGCGTGAGCGGGTCGTCCAACTGCTGCTGCGAGAGCAGGCTGAAGGTGTCCACCACGTTCGGGGAGACGAGGCTGTACGTGCCGTCCATGTCCCACGAAGGCGTCCACCGCTCCGTCCAGCCCGCGTACATCGGGTACCAGACGCCCGGGCACGTCCAGGACGAGGCGACCGTGCCCTTCTCCAGCTGCCATCCGTCGACTTGGAGGCTGCACGTGGCAGCGGCGTTCGCCGTGAGGGCGACGCCGACGTCCATGCCGGCCGCGTTGGCCGGCGCTGTCCCGGTGACGACGAGGTACGTCCAGGCCGCCGTTGTCGACCCGGTCAGTGTGGTCCCGGTGCCGTAGCTGTACGAGGTGGGCGTACCGCCGCTGCCTGCGGTGTACCAGCCGATGAACGGCTGGACGCCCAGCGATGTGGACGCGGTGACGTTGCGGACGCGGATCGTCATCGTGTACGTCTGGCCCGGGATCGGGGACCAGCGCGGTGTGTGGCAGGGCCGGCTCCCGGTCGTCGACCCGGACGGCACAGACATCTGGATGACGGTCCCGCCCATCCACGCGGTCGCCGACGCGACGAAGGTGCCCCCGCTGGTGTCCGTGGTCGAGAAGATGTCGCTGGTGACCACGCTGATGGTGCCGCTCAGGCCTCCGAGGTCACCGGCCGTCGCCATGGCCTGGTCCAACAGATTCCGGGTCGCTGGCCACTGGGCGCGCTTCCGGTACGGCTGGTACGGCTGGACGTGTCCGTACCAGGGGCCGCTGGCATTGGTCGGGTCGAGGGCTGCGTCCGGGTTGGCCAGGGTCAGGCTGGCCTCACCGGAGCGAACCTGGTCGAGTTCGTACTGCCGTCCTCGGCTGATCGAGATCCCGGAGCGGGTGCGGTCCGACACCTCGACGTACCGGTCCAGCGGCTGAGTGCCCGCGTTGGCGTTCCAGTACGGCGCCCAACTGTCTTCGGTCAGTGGCCAGTTCGGATTGAACTTCCCGCCATTCGGGGTGTTGACGTTCTCGATCGTTGCGACGCTGCCCGCCACCTCGGTGACGGAGGCGCCGGTCTGGAACACGAAGGACATGGCCGTCGGGGACCAGGTGTAAGCGCTCGTCCACTGGGTGGTCCAGTTCAGGCCGTCCGGGGAGGTGTCCGCCGACCACGAGCCGCCGGTCTCCTTCAGTCTCCACCAGCGGTGGGCGTGGGGGTCGTAGGTGGGCAGGGTGGTCGTCACCGTTGACCCGGCGGTCTGCAGGGTCGTCTTGAAAACGCCCGATTCGACGCGGATCGCGACGGAGTTGTTGGCGTCGACCAGGAGCTTGTAGGCGACCTTCGTGCCTCCGGCGCCGTTCGCGGGGACTCCGATCTGGGCGTAGAGAGCACCGGAGGTCGCGTCGAACGTGGTGGTCGTGCCGAAGGTGTTAGTCGCCCCGTTCGTGGTGGGCACGGCCAGGACCACGAGGTCGTTGTCTGTGTCCAGCGTCGCCGCGCCGCCGGTGACGCTGTTCCACAGCGCCGAGTTGATGGACGAGGCGGTGAACGCGTCGGACAGGGCAGACAGTTTCGCCACCGGGCACCGCCGATCTGGCGCCCGGCGGCGCCCTCGAACTCTGGGTAGGTCAGCGCTTGTAGGCGGGGTAGGTCGACGGGTTGCGCATGCCGCGGCGAAGGAACGCGGTCTCGACGTCCTTCGCGAGGCGGTCCACGGTGACCGCGTTGCCCTCGATGTTGAAGTGGAAGTGCTGGTGGATCACTGTGCCGCCGGCTCCGGCAACGGCCAGCCCTGTTCCGGCGAACGAGCCGGCGCCTGCGACGGATCCGGCGAGGCGGTGGACGGCGGTCGTGGCGTGGTGGGCGTGGCGGGTGATACCGGCGGCGAGGCCTCTGGGGATCCACTGGCCGATCTGGGCGAAGACCTGGCTCGGGCTCTTGATCTTGAGGGCGTTCTTGATGGTGGTGGCCATCTTCTTCGCGATCTTGAGCATCTGCTTCTCGATCGCCTTTTCCTGCGACTGCAGGCCCTTGACCAGCCCTTGGGCGGCCTTGATCCCGGACCCGTACATCGCGTCGGCCACCGACTTGCCGGCGCTGGTGGCCGCGTTCTTCGTGGCCGTGTTCGCCGCGTTGATCTGCTTGATCTGGTCCTTCGTCGCTCCGGCCAGAGCCGTGGCGGTCGCGCCGCCCTGGTCCACACCGGCGGCGGCGATCTGCGCGATCAGATCCGCGCTGAGGCCCTTCTTCTTCAGGGCCTGCAGCTGGGCCGCGAACTGGACGGCCTTCTGCTGCTGGTCGCGCATCTTGTTGACCACGTCTTGCGCGGTCAATGCGAAGCCCTCTTGCGGGGCCTCGGTGACGATGGAGAAGCCCTGCATGATGCCCTGGCTGACGTTCTTGACCTCGTCCGACCAGGCCTTCTGGAGGTCTTTCAGCTTCTTCTGAGCGGTCTTCAGCTTGGCGGCGACCGAGTCGCGCTTCGCCGCCAGGCCGCGGAGGACCTTGTCCTCCTTCTTCGCGTACGCCTCCAGCTTCTTGATCGTCTTCTCGTGGGACTTCACCCACGAGTTGGAGACGCCCCGGGTGCCCTTGAGGTCGGCGACCTTGCTGTACGTCTGCATCAACAGCGACTCGATACGCCGGGTCGCGGCCTTGACCTTGGCCATGGAGCCGGTGAGGCCGTCGACGAGGCCCGTGTTGATGTAGACGCCGAGCTGCCGGAACACCTTCGACGGGCTGGCGATGCCGAGGGTGCGCGCGAAGGCGTCCGCAGTCGCTTTCGCGGCGCCACGCATCGTGGCGTGGGCGCGCGGCGCGCCTGCTCGGATGCCGTCCGCCAGGCCGTCCATCAGGGCCCGGCCCGAGTGCAGCGTCCAGCCGCGTCCCGAGAAGGGGCCTTCCTTCGCGGGTGAGTGCGGGAACAGGCCGGCGATCTTCGAGACCACGCCCTTCGCGGCGCTGTACGCCGACCCGGCCATGTTCTTGATCCCGGCGATGAAACCGCCGATCAGAGCCTTACCGGCGCCCAGCAGCAGACTGCCCAGGTTCCCGAGCGCCGACCTGACCCGCCCTGGCAGGCCTTTCACCCAGGCGACGGCTGCCAGGGCCTTCTGGATCGTGGCGGTGCGGAAGTCGGCCCAGGCTTTGATCGCGACGGACAGAATGGCGACGGTGAGCCCGACGATGGCGGCCTTCGCCTTGCCAGGCAGGCCGGCGATCCAGCCGATCAAGGTCTTTCCGGCGCCCACGGTGGCGTGGTAGGCCTCGACGAAGCCGCTGCTGATCTGCTTCCAGTACTTGACGATGAACGCGACCGCGATGCCGATCGGGCCGGTGAGAATCGCCAGGAGGAGCGGCCAGTGCGCCTTCACGAAGTCGACGCACCAGCCGATGATCGCGCCGATGGCCTTGAATGCGCCGTCGACGAACGCCCTGAACCAGCCGATCTTGTTGTAGGCGAGGACGAGTACGCCCACGAGCGCGATGATCGCCAAGATGATCAGCGTGATCGGGTTGGCGTCCATCGCGGCGTCCAGCAGGAACTGCGCCGCCGCGGCCGCTTTCGTCGCGATGGTCGACGCGACCAGAGCGACCTTCTGCGCGACGTACGACGCCGCCGTACGCAAGGCGGACAGCGCCGAGATCGCCATCTTCTTCGCGAAGTCCAGGGCGGCGAGGCTCGCCGTCTTCATCGCCAGACCGACGCTCTTGATGCCGGAGATCAGGCCAGACCAGGCCGCCTTGCCCGCGGTCGCCGACACCCGGCCGATGCTGAGCGCGAAGCTCTTCACGGCGCCGCCGGCAGTCTTCGCACCGGACACGACGGCGTCAAAGCTCTTACGCATGGCCCCGCCGAAGGAGCCAGCGCGCCCAGAGAACGCCGATTCGGCGACTCGGGCATCCCGGAATCCCTGCGCTACGCGCTTCCCCATCCCGACGGTCGCACTGCCCGCGGTTCTGGCGCCCGACACGACGGCGTCGAAGCCCTTACGCATGGCCCCGCCGAAGGAGCCAGCACGCCCAGAGAACGCCGATTCGGCGACCTGGGCCGATCGGAAGCCCTGGACGACGCGGCCCCCCATTTGGACAGCGGAGACGCCCATCTTCCCGAACGCGACCGCGCCTTTGGCCGCGCTCATGGTGAGCTTGGCCGCGTACGCGACCACGGAGAGGGCGAGGACGCCGCCGATGACCGCAGCCAGGGCGGTTGCTGCGGTCTTGTGCTCGGCGAAGAAGCTGATCACGGCGGAGACTACCGGGATGAGCTTGCTGCCGATCTCGATCGCGAGGACTTCGGCCTTCTGCTTCGTCTGGGCGAGCTGGACGTTGAGGAGCTTCGATGTCTCCTTCCAGCCCTCAACGTCCTTGCTGCCGTTGTGGAAGCTCTCCCCGACTTTCCGTACGCGTTCCTTGAAGTCGTCGCTACTCTCGCCCGTGAGCTGGAGCGTGGTGTTGAGGCCGATCGCGCCGCCGGTCATCTTCCGGATCGCGTCGGTGTACGTGGTCGCGGCTGGCCCACCGCGCTTGAGGGCGTCATTGAAGCCCTTGCTCTTGTTCTGCAGCGTCGCGTACTGCGACAAGAGATTGGCCTGCTCCGGCGGGAGTCCCTTCAGTTCCTTCCGCCAGTCCGCCAGGCTGAGCTTCCCGCTGTCGTACGAACGGGCCAGGCCCTGGATGGACTTGGGCATGCTGCGGATCATGATGTCCGCGTCCTTGGCGGCCTGCTTCGACGTGTTGAACGTGTTCAGCAGGATCGTGCCGGAATGCCCCATCCGCGACAGGACGGTCTTCGAGAGTAGGTCCAGTGTTCCGGTCAGGCCGCGCTGGCCCAGCTTGGTCTGAACGTCGGTGGCGGACAGGCCAAAGCGCTGCATGGTCTGTACCGCGACGTTGTTCGGTGAGGCCAGCGAGCGGATCGTCGACGCGAGCTCCTGAGTACCCTCACGAGCGCTCGTGCCGTGCTGGGTGAGGGTGGCGAGCGCGCCGGTCACCTGCTCGAGGCTGATCTTGTTCGCGCTGGCGATCGGGAGGACCGTGGAGAGCGACCCGGAGAATTCCTCCATGGTCATCTTGCCCTGGCCGGCCGCTGTTTTAAGCGCGTTCATGACGCGCACGGAGTCGCTGGCGTGCAGGTGGTACGACGCCATGACCGAGGTCATGGCGTTGGTGACCGTGGAGAGTTGAGCGTTCTCCTCTCGGGCGCCCTGGGCGGCCGCCCGCAGGACCGTGATCCCCTCGGCACCCTGGTACCCGGCCTTTTCGACCTGGTACATGCCGTCGGTCAGGTTGCGCCAGTCGGTGCCGGTGCCGGTCGCGATGTCCTTGATGCCCTGCCGGACCGTCTGGAGGCCCTTGAGGCTTTCCCCGGCCGCGGTGTGCAGGACCATGGTCTCGGACTCGAAGTCCGCGGCCATCTTCGTCGAGGCGGCTGCCACACCGACCCCGATGAGCGACACGGACCGGCCGGCCTTCGCCATGCCGGCCGCGATGGTGGCGCCGGACCGCTTGAAGCTGCCCTCGAGACCGCTGGCTTCGGCGCGTGCCTGGCGGAACGTGCCGCGCAGCTGGGTCATGTCGCCGATGAGGCGGACCAGGACGGGCGGCAGCAGGGCACCCTCGGACACGGCGCCCACCCCCTTCGCGCGGGTTGGGCGCCGAAGGGGGCGCAGGGAGGCGTTGTCGCTAGGTCAGCGGGCGATGGCCGAGCGCCACGCCTCGTGGTAGACGCGGGCGAGGGCGCCCGTGGAGACGAGCTTCGTGTACGAGGGCTGTACGAACGGGCGGGCCGGCAGGGTCGTGGAGTGGCCGCGGCCGGTGACGCCGCCGAGCTCCTGGATCCGCCCGTAGATCGCGGTGGGCCCGATCTGGGCCTCCCAGCGGCCGAGGCCGAGCGGATGCGGGCCCTTCACGCTGATCGAGCGGCGCAGCGTGCCGGTCACCAGCGAAGGCGGCTCCCCCGGGCGTGAGGGTGTGGGGGTGCCGCGGGGGTGGCTGGACGTCGCCAGCGTGGTCTTGATCTCCGCCTCGAGGAGATGCGCGGCATGCGCGGTCGCCGTACGGGTCGCGAGGTTGAAACCCGCGAGCAGCTTCTCGAGAGCCATGTTCAGCCCGGCTACGCCCTCGACCTCGAACCCGCGCCCCACATGGTCACCCCCTCTCGGCCTCTTTCATGGCCTTCTCGTGGGCGCGCTCGCGGGCGTTGTCGACCTCGAGCGCCATGAGCGGGAGCCAGGTGTCCAACCACGCCGGAAGCTGATCGACCTGTTCGGGGGTCCAGTGGTAGCGCTCGGCGTACCAGAGGTAGTCGTACGCCTCGTCGATCGGCGTGATGGGGTGCCCGGCTGGGACGTCGTGTCCCTCCAGCCGGGCCCTCAGACGGCGGAGGGCTCGGTAGGGGACGCCGGGTCCGTGGCGTCCTTGACCGGGTCGGGCTTGCTCGCGAACAGCCGGTCGCGGATGGGGCCGAGCTTCTCCGTCAGGGCGTCGTCGTCCTCCCACGGGATCAGCTCGAGGGAGCCGGGCGACTCTGCGGGGATGGGGAAGGGGTAGGACCAGTCCATGACGAGGACCTGGAGGAGGCCGTCGTCCATCTCCTTGGGGGTCGCCAGGGACATGGTGCCGGTCTCGTCGACCGGCACGGCCTTGAGCGCCTTCTTCTTGTCGCCGCGGCGCAGGGTATTGGAGTCGCGGAACTGGATCCAGGCGCCGGAGGGCAGCGTGAAGCGTTCGGTGGTGGACATGGGTGTGCTCCGAGGGTGTTGAGGGTTGAGGCCGGCGGTCAGTAGGTGCCGGCGGGAACGTTGTTGGTGACGGACACCTTGACCGGGCTGTAGCCGCCCGATCCGCCGGCGTTGGTCGTGTTCAGGACGGCGGTCCAGCTGTTGCCGTACTCGACCGCGGACTTGCTGCCGTCGGGCTCGCTCTCGGTGAAAGCGGCGATCTGGCAGTCGACCTGGAAGGTGATCTTGTTGGTGCCGGAGAGGCCGTTGTCGAGGAGGATCTGCAGCTGCGGCTGGCTGTTGTTGAGCATGTAGAGCAGTGGGCTCTCGTCGGCCGCGACGAAGTTGAGCTTGCCCTCCACCGACAGGCCGCCGCGCTGGATGATGTACGGCGTCTGGACGCCGTTCGCCGTGAAGTACGGCGACAGCTCGCGCTTGATCGTGAGCTCGCCGTCCGTGATGGTCGCGACGAGGGTGCCGCCGGCGGCGGGGCCGCCGATGCCGACCTGCATGCGCCAGGAGGCGACCGGCAGCACCGTCGACGGGGCTGCGACCGGGGCCGATCCGAGGGCCACGGACGGCCACGTGGTGGCCTTCCCGGACCAGGTGAGGAGTTCGGACTCCGCGTTCCACTTCAGGCCCAGCTCGGACAGGCACGCGCCGGGGTACTGGCGGGCGCCGGACGTCGCGGTCGGGCCGAGGAAGTGGGTGATCGTGTGCGAAGGCGGCTGCCCGGTGCCCGAGTTGAGCAGGGAGTGGGCCTGGGTGTAGGGGCCGGTGACGGGCTGTACCGGCTGGGCGGAGGCGTGTGCGAACGCCAGACCGCCGGAGGGGGTGGTTAGCGGGATCGTGTACGGGCCCGATCCCGTGGGCGTGCCGGTCGTGAAGACTTCGGCGGTCGCCCCGGTGCCGATCTGGATGATCGTGCCGTTCGGGATGGTCGCCACCGTCGAGATGGACGCGGCGCCCGCGGCGGCGCTGGCGGAGAGGGTGGTGCCGCCGCTGCCGGTGGACGTGCCGGTGTAGGCGAGGTCGCCGAGGATGTTGCGGAGGAAGAACCCGAGGCCGTCGCCGTAGGCGGGGCCGCCGAGCTCGAACTCGGCCATCTTGACGCCTTGGATCTTCGCGAAGGCGTCGGTGGCCATGCTCCCGCGCCAGCTCTTGTCGTCGAGCCAGGTCGGGTTGTCCTTTGGCTTCGCCTCGTCGACGAGGATCGTCGTCGTCATCGCGACCGGGGTGCCCTGCGAGGTCTCCGGTGCGATGCCCACGAATTGCTTGGCGGGTGCGTAGGTGGTGGGGGTCGGCACCGGTCACTCCTCGCTGGACGGGGCCGGCTCGTTGTCGGCGGCCTGGTTGGGCTTCTTGCGGGTGGGGGTCCAGCGGCCGTCGTCCGGGGCGCCGAAGGCCCAGTCGAAGACGGTCGCGGCGACGGCCGGGGCGCCCGGGTCGTCGTCGGTGGCCGGGCGTTCGGGGCGTGCGGCGCGGGCGGTGAGCGGAACGTGTGGGTACACGCAGTCGCTGACGTGCGTGTACTCGTACACGCCGGGGTCGAGGAGCCCGGTCGGCTGCTCGGGGTCGACGGCCTCGTCGGGTGTCGGCTCCGGGGCCGCGGCGGGGGGCGTCTCCTCGGTGTCGGCGGGCTCGGCCGGTGTGGTGTCTTGGGCCGCGGCGGGGGGTGTCTCCGGCTGCGGCTTCCTGGGGGTCTTGGCGGGGGGCATGCGAACTCCGCAGGCAGAGGGAACGGAAAGGGGGTGGAAGAGGAGGCTCGGCGGGTCAGGCGTTGACGAACTCGATGGCTCCGAAGTCGAGTTGGAGGAACGACTTGGTGAGCTCGGCCTTGGTCTCCGGCTGACCGTACTTGAAGTCGATGCCGTCCATGCCGCCGTCGACGTGCTCGCCGGCCTGGAACACCGCGCCGCCGAGGGTGCGGTCGAGACGCATGTGCTCGACGAGAGCCCGGCGCAGGGCGTAGACGTCGTCCTGGGCATCCTCGGCGTACGGCGTGGTGGAGCGGACGTAGCAGAGCAGCTGCACGTCGTAGTTGATCTGCTTCATGCCGCCGTGCTCGCCGCCGAGCGCGATGCGGAACTCGTGGTGGTGCGGGATGAAGACGACGATCTGGACGCCCGTACGCGCGCCGGACGGCTGGCCCCAGAAGTAGTCGCGGTGGTCGTCGCGCTTGGCCCACGCGCGGCGCACGACACCGACGCCGTACTGGGAGAGCGGTGAGGACCGGTAGGTGCGGGTCCGCGGATCGTAGGGGCCGCCGAAGTACTTGCAGATCCCGTCCAGGGCTGTCTCGATGCTCACATGCGCCTCGCGAACGGGTGGAGGAGGCGCACGGCTTCGGCGACGAGGCCGGAGCCGTCGCGGCGGGGGTCTTTCTGCCGTGTGCCGGAGGCGAGGGGGGTGTCCGGGTAGGAGTCCTCGGCCGCGGTGTCCGGCCGCATCAGCTGCGAGACGCCGTAGTTGACGACCGCGAGCCGCATGTCGCTGGGCATGCCCGACCAGCCGCCGCCGGGCGTGTGGTCGGACGTGGTGGGGGCGGCGAGCGGGATCGCGGTCGCCGTCGGCGGGACCGTCACCGCCGCGGGCGCGTATGCCTCCGAGACGGTCACGACTTCCTCGACGCCGGGTTCCCACAGGCGGTACCTGTGCCCGGGCAGGATCCCGGTCGGATCGGCCACCGTCAGCGACGTCGACCCTGCTGTCGCGCCGGCGGTCAGGGTCGTGGTCACCCAGCCCGCGATGTAGGTGAGGTCGACGTACAGCCACGCGCCGGGGCGCGCGGCGCCGGCCCCGATGGAGATCAGGATCGTCTGGTTCTGTTCGACCCGGTACGCCGGGGAGGTGAGCGTGGTCTGGGCGCCGACCGTCTCGCCGAAGGCGACCTTCGACACCGATCGGACGGGCCGGTCCGTGGGGTAGACGTGGAGGACGCCTTGGGCGTCGCAGCGTCCCCGGGTCGCCAGGGTCAGCTGGTGGGCGGCGAGTGGCTGGTTGCACTCCCCGTCGGCCCAACTGGACGCCATGAGCAGGACGTTCTCGAGCTCGGCGGTCTGTGCGTCGGGGTCGGCGATGCCGGAGCGCAGGTCGCCCAGGTCCAGGTAGGTGGGGTGGGCTTCGAACTCCGGCGCCGTGACGTAGGGGTTGATGGCCACGCGTGGTCACCTCCCAGCAGCGGGGCTAGTCGGACGTCGTCTTGGCCGCCGAGCGCCGGGTGGCCTTCTTCGCCGGTGCCGGGGCGGCCGGTGGCTCTTCGGGGGCCGGGGTGGCTTCGGCGGCGCTGACGAGCTTCTCGACGGCCGCGAGCAGGGTCGCCGGGTCCTTGCGGCGCTCCAGCTCTTCCGCGAGGAGGCGCTGCTGGCGCTCGACGTCGGTCTCCCACTGGGGCTTCCCGCCGACGTGGAAGGCGTGGAGCTGGTCGGACAGTTCGTCGGGGAAGTCGAAGCCGCCCTGCTCGTCGGCTTCGAAGTGGCCTTCCTCGGCGTCGAGCGCGGTGGCGCCCGTGAGTGTGTAGAGGCGCATGCCTGCACTCCAGGGAGGTTGGATCGGTGAGGGTGGGAGGTGCGTAGGGCGCAGGCGCCGGGGCCTGCGCCCTACGCCGGAGGTCAGGCGACGTTCTGCAGGACGCCCATGGCGACCGGGGCCCGGTTGACGAAGGCGCCGATGCTGCGGATTTCGAACTCCCGGCGCGGGCCGCCACCCGCGGTGTTCGCGACGCGGCTGATGCCGTAGTCGAACTGCGCGGTGTCGCGCAGGTTGCGGTACTCCAGCACGGAGCTGATGTTCGCCTGCGGGAACGGGACCCGGTCGGTGCGCGCC
This sequence comes from Streptomyces cylindrosporus, assembly GCF_022698165.1. GTDB lineage: Bacteria > Actinomycetota > Actinomycetes > Streptomycetales > Streptomycetaceae > Streptomyces > Streptomyces cylindrosporus. The sequence goes on along the minus strand of NZ_JALDAY010000015.1, from coordinate 272,526 downwards.
ACGATGGTGCCCGGGGGCAGGGAGACGTGGACCTCGATCGGGACGGTCACGCCGCCGGCCGGGGCGTTGACGATCTCGCCGACGCGGCCGCCCGCGGTCGTGCTGAGACGGCCCGAAGCGTCGGTGTTCAGGAACGTCGTCGCGGCGCTGGAGCCGAGGACCAGGTTGGCGATCTCCTGAGCCTGGACCGCGTTCATCATGAGCGCGGTCGGGGAGCACTTGACCTGCTGCCACAGCGGCAGGAACAGCAGGTTCTCGATCTCGGCGATACTGCCGCCGGCCAGGGTGAGCGCGGCGCCGTCGAGGCTGCTGTTGATCGACGGGTTCGCCGTGGCGGTGCCGGGCTGGGCCCACTGCCCGGCGGAGGTGTAGTCGCCGGCGAGGGAGGCGAGGAAGCCGTCGTAGTCCTTCGCGTTCGCCGACCCGTTGTCGGCCGCCGTGTTGATGGTCGGGACGACGCTGGACATGTCCGGCGTGACGGTGCTCGCCGGGAGCGCCTGGTTCGCGGCGATGGTCTTGGTGATGGTGACCGTGTTGGTGGTCGTGGTGGTGTAGTAGTACCAGGTCGTGCCGTCGGCCGAGTAGAACCAGTCGTACGCGACGGCCCCCCTCACGGAGGCGACGGTGGCGGTGATCTTGTTGGTGGAGCCCGAACCGAACGTCGTCGACGCGCTGTTGCCGCGGCTGTTGCCGCTGCCGTAGTAGTAGCCGGAGCCGGTGCGGGCGGCGACGCCCACGTACGCGGTGACGGCGCCGATGGTGCCGCCCGTCGAGGACTGCGTCAGCGTCGGGGCCGCCGGCCGCGCGAGCGCGAACGACTGCGCGCCGATCAGCTTGCGGTCGTCGCCGATCAGGACCTGGTTGAGGGTCTGGAAGGTGGCGACGGCGTAGGGGTCGCCGTAGCCCTTGGCGAAGTCGAAGGCGTCCTGCGTGGCCAGACCGGCGAGGCCGGTGGGCATGTACTTCGCCTGGAAGTCCTGCTCCTTGAAGATGACCTCGTTCGCGGCGTAGTCGATACCCATGGACGGGTCCGGCTGCGAGTTGGTCGCGTCCATGATGGAGCGCCAGACCGCGAACGGGTTGCCGTCCGGGGACGAGACCCGGGGCACCATGTCGCGGAACGGGGTGACGACGGGGATCAGCTGGACCAGCGGGGACAGGTCGTAGCTGTAGATGCCGGTGGACTGGAGGATGCCGGTGGTCTGCGCCTTGGCGATGGCGGCCAGCGTCTCCTCGGTGACGTTTTCGAGCGTTGCGCTCACGGATGCCTCCTGGGCATGAGAAAACCCCCGGCGCCGGTGGCTGCTCGGGGGTGTGGCTGCGGGGTGGTGCGGGGCGGGGCGCTTACTGGCGGGCGCCGCCCTGGTGAATCGCGTGGAGCGCGTCGATGGCCATCTCGTTCAGCTGGCCGTGGATGGCGTTCTGCTCGCCCGCGTCGGGCCCGCGGTACAGCTGCTTCTTCAGCTCCTGGGCCTTGGCGACGTCGACGGGCTGGGCGCCTCGGTCCTGGCCGCGCATCTGGTGCGCCGGCGGGACGGCTCCGTTGGTGAACACGCCCGGAACAGCGGGCTGCTCCTCCAGCACCCGGATCTGGCCCTTGAGTACCTCGACGGCTTCCGCCAGCTCCGTCAGGTCCTTCTCCTGCTTGGCGATCTTCCCCGCCTGCTCGGACAGGACCTGCTCCTGGGTGGCGCTGTAGTCGTCGAGCTTCTTGGCCACGTCCGCGGCGCTGCTGTTGTCGGCATCCGGGGTGGTGGTCTGCTTGGCGACGTCGTCGTCGGGGACGGCGTCGGCCGGGGTGCCGACCTCTGCCGGCGGGGCGGGCTCGAGGTCGGGGGTCTGTGCGGCCGCGTCCGCGGCGTCGCCGGAGTCGTCGGCCGGGGCGTCGTCCTTGCCGCCGTCGTCGTCGGTGTCGGCGCCGGCGATGCGGGTGATCTTCTCCGGGTCGACGATGCCGACGAGCTTGCCCTTGGCGTCGTAGACGGCGACCATCTCCTTCTCGCCGTCCGCCTTCACCACTGGCGCGGCTGCCGGGGGCTCAAGTCCCTTGGCCAGGCCCGCCTCGACGCTCACAGGGACGCCGGCGGGCGGCTGCGGGGCGGGCTCGGCGGCGCCCATGGCCGGTTCCTGGCCGGAGGCCTCGGTGACGTCTGCGCTGGGGGTGGGCTGGGGCATGTCGGGCTCCTCGTTGGCGGTCTTGGCGACCGGCCGGCCGCCCTCCTCGTCGGTGGTCGGGGCCTGCGGGAGGCTGGTGAGGACCTTCTGCAGCTGCTCCACGGCGCCGCGGATGGCGGCCTCGTTGCTCGCGGACAGCACGCGGCCGGCCTTGGTGATGGAGGCGAGGGCCTCGATCGTGTCGAGCGGGCCGGTGTCGAACCCGGCCAGCGCCTTGCCGACTGCGGCCATGGAGTCGGCGGCGCAGTCGGCTTCGGCCTGCTCGGCGACCGCGAACGGGGCGAGCACGCTGATGGCGTAGTCGATGGCGCAGCAGGCGTCCTGCAGGTCCATCGCCTGCTCGGCGTCGCCGGGGTCGGCCGCGGCGGCCTCGAGCATCTCGCGCTCGGCGAGCAGGTCGATCGCGGTCTTCGCCCGGGCGAGAATGCTGGTCCACTTCTGGGCGGTGGCCGCGTCGATGGCCTCCCAGGCCGGGGAGCCCGGCTCGGCCGGATTACCCGGCGCGTCCTCGGTGGGTGCGGCGAGGGGCACGGTCGGGTCCAGGCGGTCCGTTCCCTCGTCCAGTTCGGCAGTGACAGCCATTTTGGCCACCTTCAGGCTTCCGTCGGCGTTCCAGTTGTCGGGGATCTCGGCTGAGGCGCCGAGGGCCTTGGCGCGGGCGATGATGTGCCGGCGGATCGAGTCGTGGCCGGCGCCCCCGCGGCCGACGGCGCGGACCGCGTGCTCGAGGTCCTCGCGGTCGGCGATGGGGTAGGACTCGTCGTCCATGGCCTGCCCGTTGGCGGCCATGCGGCGCAGGTCGTCGGCGTCGTACTTGGCCTTGGCGACCTGCTCGCCGGCCGGCTCGTTGGCTGGGGCGGGTGCTTCGCGGGAGCGTACGGCTGCCGCGTAGATCACCTTGGCGATCGCGGCCACGCTGCCCGTCATCGTCACCGTCTCCGGGCCCGCAGGGGCCGGTTCGGGCGCGCCGATGAGGTCGCGCACCAGGTCGGGTTCGAGAAGCCCCGGGGCACCGACGGCGCTCTTTGCGATCAAGAAGCTGGTGCCGTTCGCGGCCTTGTCGACGAGGTCCACTCGCGGGATGTCGGCGTCGACGAGCTCGGTGAACTCGTCCTCCTCTGCAGGGGTCATTCGGTGCTCCGTCGGGTGATGCGCCGCGCCTGTCCCTGCGGCGAGAAGCCGGTGATCCGGCCGGACTTGTAGAGCTGCCAGGCGCGTTCGTCGAGGATCGCGCCGATCAGCCAGTCGCCTTTGCGGACGACGGTCCCGTCGCCGAGGTCCCAGTCCTTGCCGCGCCAGATGTACGACTCGACGACGGTCGCGGCGCCGACCGTGGCGTCGGGGCCGTGGAAGAGGCCGACCTGGGCGCCCTTCTGCAGGAAGCCCCAGGCCGCCCGCTCGAGCTCTTCGGCGGTGAAGTAGTCGCGGCCGCCGTCAGCGCCGCGGCGGATCCGCGGGTCGGGGCCAGCCTGGTAGGCGATGCCCAAAACATATCTTTGCGGTTCCGGCACTTTTTCACCGCCCCGTCGATAAGGTGTATTTCATGGGTAGGCCGAAGACGGAGAAACCGAACTGCACCGATTCCTCGTGCTCCAACAAGGCTGTGGCCCGAGGTCTTTGCAGTAAGCATTACCAGCGGCACAGGAAGAGCGAGGCGTTCGAAGCCGCACAGCCTGAAAGCCTTGAGCAGCGGTTCTGGAAGTGCGTCGACACCAGCGGGGGACGGGAAACGTGTTGGCCGTGGATTGGAAGTGTGCATCCGAGCGGCTACGGCACCTTCTTCGTGAACGGCGGCAGGCCGCGTCTCCAAAAGGCCCACCGCTTCGCGTACCAGCTGACCAACGGCACTATCCCAGCCGGGCTGGAGATCGACCATACGTGCCACACCAAGGAGTGTCCGACGCCTGGGTACGGCGACCCGCACCGCAAGTGCTGCAATCCTGCCCACCTCGAAGCAGTCAGCCGTACCGCCAACATTCGTAGGAGCCAGGCGCCGGAGAAGACAATCGAGTACTACGCCCGCTACCGCGAAGAGGTGACCCATTGCCCCAAGGGGCATCCGTTCTCCGGGAATACTCAGTGGAGGCGAAACAAAGAGGGTTACCTCACGCGCCGCTGCGCCGAATGCAATCGGATCAGCACCCGAGAATGGAAGAAACGCCGCGCTCAAGCACGCCGCGTCTGACACCTCCCCTGCGCCTGCGTAACAGCGGCACGAGCCACTGCGGCTTGTCTTGGCATTTCAGCCAGCGCCTGTCACGGGGGTAAGAGCACACCGACACCATGGGTGGCCTGGTGGACTGGAGCGGCCGTTGGGGAAGAGGTTGCCGGGGCGCCGCGGTCCGGCTTCCTCGTTGGTGGCGCAGATGTTGCAGACGCGGCCGTCGCCGGCACTGACCCACTCCACGGCCTCGATGCCGTTCGCGAGGTACGTGCCGAGGCTGGCCTTGGAGACCGCGCGGCACAGCTCGGTGGTGGCGATCATCTCGGCGCGCGAGGGGTTGCTGAGGAGGTCCTCGATCGCCGCGGCGATCGTGGTCGGGGCGTCCCCGCGCTCGGCGGCCCGGGCCAGGATCCGGCCGAGGGCGTTGAGGCGGGTGTCGGCGATGGAGCGGATGGTGATGCCGCTGTCGTCCAGCAACTGGCGAAGGCCTGCGCCGTCGCCGGTCCGTCCGAGGAGGAGCTGGGCGGCCTTGGTGTCGCCGGGCGTCCACTCGCCGAAGCCGGTGGTCAGGCTCGACGCTCCGGCGACGCTGACGCCGGCCTCGGCGATGGCGACGCGGGCGGCGACGGTGCCGATGAGGTAGCCGTCGGTGTAGACGCCGTGCAGCGTCGACTCGAGGGCTGCGGCGAGGCCGGGGTCGTGCGCGGCGAGCCAGGCGCGGGCCTGGGCGCCGAGGAGCCGGATCCGCTCCCGCTTCGTCGACGCGGAGGGTTGGACGGCGACGGACAGCCAGCCTTCGGCGAGCTGGTGGCTGTCCACCGCGGCGCTGAGGGCTCGTGCCAGACGCGGTGTCCAGTAGGCGATGGCCTTCAGGTCCACCTTCCAGCCGGGCCACCGTGCCGCCATGTTCTCGCCCTCAGCGCCTCCGCCTTTTGGGCGGCCGCCGGCCGCCTTGGCGATGGCGCGCATCTTGTCGGCGACGGACTCGAGGTCCTCGTCGTGGCCGATCGAGCCGTCGGCGTGCTGCCAGCCGTCGAGGTCGTCGTACACGGCCGGAGTGCCGCACGGGCACGTCGAGGTGTAGACGCCGTCCGGGGTCACGGTGACGTCCGCGGTCCCCTCGAGGGCTCCTTCGCACGGCATGGGCCCGCTCGCCCCGATGCTGGTGCCGGAGGCGTCGCAGTGCAGGCACTCGGATCCGTTGCTGTGCTCCCCTCCCCCGTCGCAGCAAGGGCAGACGGCGAGCAGCGGCAGCACCGTCCCCAGGGAGTCCTGCAGCTCCCGTCGTACGGCGGGGTTGCCGGCGAGCTGGGCGGGGTCCCACCAGGCGATGCTCTCGACCTGGTCGCCGTCGGGGTCGTCAGGGTTGGTGACCGCGTCGCGGTAGCCGAGGTCGAGCATGTCCTCGGCGTCGATGGTGTAGACGAAGCCCTGGTAGATGCCGTGCGTCCACATCGGCCCGTTATCGAAGGCGTGCGCGGCCGCGGCCTCCGGGGCGTACGGCAGGATCAGGCCGGTCTCCTCTCCCCACTCCCGCACGGCGGCCGCCAGGGGTTTCTCGCCCTCTTCGATGCCGCCGCCGGGGAACTCCCACGCCCCGCCAGCCGGGTCGTCTGGCGCGAGGGCGCGCTGGAGCATGAGGACGCGGCCGGTGTCCGCGGCCCGTACGGCGAGGCCCGCGGCGGCGATCTGCCCGGTGTCCTTGCGGACGGCGAGCCGGCCGGCGTCGTTGAGGCGGTGCGCGCGGACGCGGTCGACGTGCCGGAACTCGAAGTCCCGCCACACCTTGCTGCGGCGCCGTGCCTGGCGGAATCGGCGGAATGCGGCCAGCTCCTGCTTGGCCAACTCCGCTTCCTGCCCGGGTTCCTCGCTCTCCTCCTGGTGCTCGTCGTGGTCGAGGAGGTCGTAGCCGACGAGCCCGGTCTGCGCGGTGATCCCGGCCGTTGCGGCGCCGTCCTTGGACATCTGCGCCGCTTCCGCTGCCGCGTCGACAGCCTGGTGCTGGGAGGCCTCCCGGACGAGGGTCTGGTAGCCGTCCTCCGCGGTGTTCGCGGCCTTGGCGTCGCTGGTGCCCGCGTCGGAGATGACCCCGGGGGCGGGTACGAACGGCTGGGGCAGCGGCAGCTGGTCCTCGGCCGGCCCGTACGTGAGCGGGTCGATCTTTCCTGCGATGCCCTCGATGGCCAGCAGAGGCACCGGGCCGAGCCGCGGGGTGTTGTGGAAGCGCGGCACCGGCCGGCGGGGGTCGACGGGGAGGCCGAGGAGTTCCTTGCGGCCTTCGTCCGCGGAGGCCATGCCGGCGTCGATGTAGATCTGCCAGGCCTGCGCGAGGGTGAGCCGGTCCTCCTTCTCCTGCCCGGTGTCGAAGCGGAAGTCGAGCGGGAGGTGGAGGTCGTGCTGCAGGAACGCGGTGAGCACGCCTTGCAGGTGGGTGACGAGCGGCAGGTCGCCGACGCGGTGCTGGACGTCCGCCTGGGTCTCCCCGGACGACCGGTTGACGGTCTCCGTGAAGCCCAGGTCGGCGGGGACGACGTGGTAGGCGGCGCAGGTCTTGCGCATGAGGAACAGGGAGAAGGTGTCGTCGAAGTCCTTCTCGTTGGACCATTCGATCTTGCTGCCGCCGGGGATCCACCGGATCTGCGACTTGATGGACTGGTCGCCCATCATGAACTGGTCCCACCAGCCCTGGAACTGCTGGACCTGGTCGGGAGTCCAGTTCTCGGGCGACGAGCCGATCGCCTGGGGGATGTTGCCCTCGGTGAACCGCTGCAGGAAGTACGTCTGGAACCGCAGGTCCGTGTTGGCGTTCAACAGGATGCTCTCGAGGGGCGCGTACCCGTACGGGGAGTTCGAGCGCGGCCGGAACGGGGCGTACACGAGGTCGTTGCGGGTGAGCCAGTTCCACGGCAGCCCGTTGACGTACTGCACATACGCCTCGGCGGGCGGCTCCGGGCTGTCGCCCCAGTAGTCCAGCAGCGGGGCGATGGTGGTGCCGTCCACGACCTTGAGGCCGATCACGTCGCCCCGGCGGTTCTTCACGCGGGAGAGGGCGCCGGCGTCGTAGGCGAGGACGTCGTAGAGCCACTTGGCCAGCCAGGTCGGGAAGAGATTCTGGCGGTCCGGCTTGTGCAGCACCTGCATGCCGAGGGCGATCGCCTCGGAGGCGTCGCCCTTGAAGCCCTGCTTGGGGACGAGCGCCCAGTCCAGGGCGCGGATCGAGTCGATGCGGTGCCAGATGCACATCTGGGCGACGTCGTAGGCGTCGATCATTCCGCGGAGGGTGTCGAACGCGACCGCGCTGTGGCTGCGCGGGCGGGCGCTGATGTTGTAGCCGGTGACGAAGTCGTGGGTTCGGGGGTGGCGGGAGAACCCGTCGTAGGGGCCGATCGGCGCGCCGGGCGAGAACGGCTTGCTGGGGGTCATGCCGGCGGCGGCCTCGCCGGCCTGCATGTCAGCGGGTTCACGGTTGCCGAACACCTTGGCCAGCTGAGTGAAGCGGGAGCGGAGGCCCATCTGCTGCTGTGCCTCCTATCTGCGCTGGTGCTGCCGGAACGCGGCGTCACGGGCTCGCTGGCGGGCCGCCACCGGGTCTTCCGGCACGTCAGCAGCTGGGGTGGTCGGTGGGGCGGGGGCGTCGCGCTCGCCCTCCGGCGCGGCACCGGGCTCCATGCCCTCGGTGGCCTCGGCAGCCGGCGGCTGGTCGTCGGCCTGGGCTCCCTGGACGCGGGCTTTGGCGAGGCGCTTGACGTACTCGATCCATGCCTGGGCGCCGGTGCCGTCGAGGAGCATGTGGGCCAGGGCCTGGCTGGTGGCGTCGACCTGGTCGTCGTGGGCGCCGCTCGGGAAGTCGGCGGCCTCGCCGATGAGTTCTTCGGGGTCGAACAGAGCGATCTCCCCCTCGGGGAGGAAGACGTTGCCGGCCTGGACGACCGGGGCGACCGCGTTGGCGCGCGCGTACTTGCTCTCGGTCGGAGTGATCTCGACAATCCCCGGGATCTTCGACTTGAGCGTGTTGATGACCGCGGTGCCGTTGGCCTTGTCCTCGACCAGCTTGGCCGTGGCCTGGGGCCACCGTTTGACCATGGCCTGGAAGGCGGTCAGGGTCTCGGTGAACGTGAGCCGCTTGCGGATCTGGTCCAGCAGGTAGACGTTCGCGCCTCGGCGCGCCCAGACCTGCCCGACCACGTAGTCGCTCGACTTCGTGTCCTTGAAGGCCATGTCCCAGGACATGATCATCTGGTCGAACTCGGCGACGGTGTAGCCGTCCGGGATGGTGGGGTGCTGCGACCACAGCGGCGTGGTGTAGCGGCGCCACCAGGGGCGCTGCCAGACGTTGCCGGTGTCCGGGGACGGACGGCCCTGGTAGAGGGCGTTGAAGCCGCGGGTGCCGGCCTGGATCCGGATCGCTTCCCACTCTTCGTCCGTACGGCCGCGAGCGGACTGCAGCCACTCGCCGGGCTCACGGCCGAGGGGGTCGCTCTGGCCCTTCTCGGGGTCGTGGTCGGCGAGGGCGGGGATGTTGATGGTCCGCCAGCGGTGTCCGTCCTCTGCGGCCTTAAGGCGGCCGGCGATGTCGTCCTCGTGCCAGCGGGTCAGGATGACGATGACGGGGGCGCCGGGGGCGAGTCGGGTGGAGCCGACGGTCTGCCACCAGCCCCAGACTCGGTCGCGGTAGTAGGCGGAGTCGGCCTGTTCCTTGTCGGCGAAGGGGTCGTCGATGACGAGCGCGTCGAGGGGACGGCCGGTCAGGGAGCCCTTGAGGCCGACGCAGATGATGCCGCCGGCGTGGCCGGCGAGCTGCCAGCGGGAGGCGGCGCCGTTGTCGCGGGCGATCCGCAGGCCGAGGTCGGTGGTGCCGTCGTCGCCGTTGTAGGTGGTGATCCAGTTGCGGACGTCGCGGCCGAAGCTCTCGGCGAGCGGCTTGTTGTAGGAGACGATCCCGATCCGCAGGTCGCGGTTGCGGTGCAAGGCCCACAGAGACCCGGTCTTGGTGACCCGCTGGGACTTCCCCTCCTGCGGGGGCATCGAAATGATCAGGCGGGCGTGCGGCGTGCTGTACGCCCAGACCACGGCCTCGTCGACGAGGTCGAGGGCGGGGGTCTGCATGCTCGCCGGTTCGACGACCTTGGCGAGCGCGCCGGGGGTGGGCCAGCGGTCGGCGTCCGGGCGGGGTTCGAAGGAGCGGGCGGCGTATTCGGCCCAGTCGGGTGTGGCGGCCATGGGCAGCCGCCTCCTCCCGGCGCTAGGAGGCGAGCGCGCGCAGGTGCCGGGGCACTACCTCGGGGACGCGGGCCTGCTGTTCCTTGGTCAGCCGCAGGTCGGCCAGGATGGCCCGGATGACCTGGGCGACCAGCGCGCCCTGCTGCTCGGCGACACGGACCTTGCGCTCTTCGATCCCGGCGCGGATCGCGGCCTCGCACACCTTCACCAGGTGCGCGCGCTCCTGCTGGTAGAGGCGCAGCCAGATGTTCGGGGCGGCCTCCTCGGTGCGCCCCCAGTCGTCACCGCCGGTCTTCCGCCGGGTGACGCCCCACACGAGTGGATGAGGACGCTCGCTGCCAGGGCCAGAGGTCTGCTCCTCGTCTTCGTCGGCGTCAGGGTCAGTGCGCCCGGCTTCGGCGTCCTGGGCTTCGATTTCCTGGACGCGCTGGCGCAGCCATGCGACGTGCCCGGCGGTCCACTTGACCTCGTCGAGCAGCGCGTCGCTGGGCGTCGTGTCGACCGGCCGGCCGTAGGTCTCGACGAGCTCGAGGGCCCGCTCCTCGGTCTGTCGGCGCCGGGCGGCGGCCAGGTTCTGCGGGGCCTTGCCGCCGTGGACGCGGCACACGGTCTGGCCCTTGAGGGCCCAGGCCTGGCAGCGCTCCCCCTTCTCCCCGTTCGGGCCCTTCTTGTGGGCCGTGCAGCGGCGCTCATCGGTCGGCGCGGCGAGGTTGCCGGTGCGGTTGGTCATCACACGCCGCCGGACACCCAGTGCGCCGGCAGTCGGCTCGGCGCCTGCACCTGGGGCAGCAACTCCGCAGGCTCAGCACGGTGTTCGGGTGTGCAGTCGCAGACAGGTACCTCGTCAGCGTCCACCCGGAGCTTGTCTCGCGGCCCCGCAGCTGGCGCTGTGCACGTCGCCTGGTGGATGAGCGCTGCGGCCTCGAGGCCGATGGCGTGCTCGGCGCACGCGTGCACGATGCGGGTCGTGTCGCCGGCGGTCGGGAGCGGCCCGAACTGCGGGGCCGGGAGCTGCGGGTCGGCCAGGAGCAGGCGTTCGTCGCGGCGGGACTGCTCGGCCGCGACCAGCTCGGCGAGCTCGTCGTCGGTCGGGCGGCGCTGCCAGTGCACGACGGCGGGCTCCCCGCACGCCGCGCACACGGGGCCGGACGGCATGGCCGGTGGAGCCGGAGTTGGGGCGGGAAGCTCGGATGAGGCAAGGGCGGCCGGGTGGGGTGAGGGTGTGGCCATGGCGGTGCTCCACGGGTTGGGGGTGGTGTGCAAGCACACCGGGTGTGGCGTCGCGGTCAGGTGATGCGGAGCAGTCCGAAGGGGATGACGGGCACCTCGGGGTTGTCGGTGATCCGGATCCACATCGTGTACTGGCCGACGGGCAGTTCAACGGTGCCTCCGGGGCCGACGAGGCAGCGCGCAAGGTAGGCGCCGTCGGGCGCGCGGGGCTCCGTGCCGTCCCACGAGCCGGTCTTCCAATCACCGGAGGCGGGCTTAGCGATGCCCGTCGTGAACGCGAACTCAACTACATCGCTGGTGGGGTTGACCGGGGTGCCCGCCGTGGAGACGCTGACGGCCGCTGACACGAATTCACGGGACAACGACGACTGAGTGATCACGGCGCCTCCCAGGCAGACCACGAGGCGGACACTTCGGCCGCGGACCAGCGCCCGGCAGCCTGGGCCGCCCACGGGCTGTACGGCTCCCCCACGGTGATGTCGGCGCCCGTGTCCGGGGTGGAGGAGTGCGTTGTGCCGCTGGCGGTGAGGGTGGCTGTGAAAGCGGTGGCCGCGTTCCCAGCACCGTTTGTGGCGCCGGCTGCTGTGAGCGTGGCGGCGGCGTTGAGGTCGGTTCCAGAGGCTGTGGCTCGGGAGCCGTCTGCTGTGAGGGTGCCTGTCGCGTTCAGGGCGGCGTCGCCACGTACGGGCGCCGCACCGGTGGTCCCCTCGGCCGTGAGTGTCGCTGTGGCGACCAGAGCGGCGGTGCTGGTGTGGTCGATCTGGCCCTGTGCGGTCAGCGCCGCGGTGGCGGTGAGCCCGGTGTCGCCTTGGGTGGCGCGTACTCCGTTCGCGGAGAGTGAGGCCGCGGCGGCGAGGCTTGCGTCGGCGGTGGTCGCGCGTTGTCCGTCTGCCGTGAGGGTCGCGGTGGCTGCAAGCGCGGTGTCGCCTGCTGCCGCCCGTTGGCCGGATGCAGTGAGGCTCGCATTCGCCGAGAGAGCTCCGTCCCCGGCGGCGGCGACGGCGCCGGATGCGGTCAGGGTGGCCGTGGCGGTGAGGCCGGCCGATCCGTTTGTGCCTCGGGTGCCGTCTGCTGTGAGGCTGGCCGTGGCGGTGAGGCTGGCGTCGCCGCTGGTGGCGCGTGCCCCGGTAGCGGTCAGGCCGACGGTAACCGCGAGGGCCGCGTCGGCGGTGGTGGCGCGCAGACCTGACGTGGTGAGGGTCGCGGTCGCGGCGAGCGCCGTGCCACCCGTGGTGGCCCGCAGGGCGGTGGCGGAGAGCGTGGCGGTCGCGGCCAGTGCGGCGTCGCCGGTGGCGCCGGAGGTGACGTCGGCGCCGGTGAAGTCGTCGAACCTGAGCGCGTTGGTGGATTCCGCGCGGAGGCCGACGCTGGTTCCCGTCGTAACGGCCGTGTTGGTGACCGTGACGCGCGCGATGCCGTTGACGTAGCCCGTGATGGTGCTGCCGACGGCCGTTACTTTCGCGACGTCGCCGGCGACAGCGGCCCCGGAGAAGGAACCGAGCGACGTGAACGAGCCGCCCACGTTCGAGAAGAGGTTCCACGACGTGCCGTCATTGCGCCACAGATAGCCGCTGGTGAACCCAGTGTTGCCACGGCACCACACGCCGTGGGAGACGGCTGCGGTGGCGGCGATCGTCACCTGCGCCGAGTTGTCCGACGTGGCCATCGCGGTGGCGGCACGGATGACGATCGTGCCGCCCGCGCTCCCGGACGAGAGCTGGTTGGAGACGATGGTCCACAGGCCGCTCCCATCGACCCAGTTGGCGCCGGGGGCGCCGTCGGCCCTGTTGAAGTCGTCGGTGAAGGTGGTCACGGCGACCTCCCCGTCAGGGCGCTATGCCGCCTGCGCCCCGAGTGAGAGTCCGAGCGTGGTCAGGGTGAACGTGTCACCCGAGGCCCAGGCCTTCGACGCCGTCAGTGCCACCGAGTACAGGAACGTCCCGGATGTCGACGCCGTCCACACGGAGATGTGCGTGAGCGTTTCGCTCGTGCCGCCGTTCGTCCACGCCGACGGCGCGGAGCTCAGCGCCAGCGCCGACCCCGACGAGGACGCGGCGAAGGTGAAGCTGTTGCGGGTCGCCGAACCGGCGCTGACGTTGGAAGTGCCGACCGCACCGGGGTCACCGGTGTGGAGCTGAACGTAGGTAGCGGCCACCGCGTTGTATGCGGAGCCGGCGGCGCGCTGTGTGTTGAGCCAGCCGGAGACGAGGCTGGAGGCAAGTCCTGCGGTCACTGCTCAGCCTCCTCAGGCCCTGGTTCGGTGGTGTCCTCGGCGGCATGGGCGGGGGTGACCTCGCCGGATGCCTCCATGGTCAGGACAAAGGCGTGCTCGTCGGCCACGAGGCCTCCTCACGTTGGATGTTCAGGTTGTGTGGCGTACGTGGCTGGCGCTCCTGCGGCGTGCTCTCCTCCTGCTGCTTCGCGAGCGCGCCATGCGGTACCAGGCGCGCGGTCGGCCGACCAGTCGCCACCAGGTCTGGCGCCGCCAACTGGAGTAGTCCGCCGCGACCAGGCCGCGGTCGTGGACGCTTCCGTCGGGCGGGCGGATGACCACGCGCAGTTCGCTGGAGTGGCGGACGTGTGTCCGGGCCCAGCTCACCGAGCCCGCACTTTGCCGGCCGCGTACGCCGCCATGACGTGGCGCGCAGCCGATTCCACGTCGTTTGCGGCGGGCGGCTGACGGACCGTGAAGGTGACGCTGGCCGCCGACGTAGCGGCCGCTGTCGTCTCCGTATCGGGTGGCTTGGCTGCCAGCAGCTCAGGGTGGGCGGCGCGCAGGTGCGACCTGATCGGCTCCATGTCGAGGCTGAGGGCGACGACCAGGGGTCCGCCGTCGCGCCGGGCCGGGCCGGTCGTCAGCGGGAGGTCGAACGGGGTGTCACAGACCGGGCAGCCGATGGTGAGGTGGGCGGGAAGCGCGACCATGTCAGACCTCCTGCCGTACCGGCCACGCCCAAGTCCCCGCCTGCGCGCCGCAGATGACGTGCTGCGCCCAGTAGGTGTCGGGTCCGTCGAGGAAGACCTGCAGACTGCACGGCGCGTCCGGGGTGCTGCCGTGGACGCGGACGATGAGCGCGGGGAACACGTCCCCGGCGCGTACGGGGCCACCGCGGACGTGGGCGGTGAGGCGCTGGCGGTGGATGGCGCGGATGGCGCCGTCGTCGAGGCGGTAGAAGACCCGCTGCCCGATCTGCGGGACGGCCAGCGCCCGGCCCGTCGGGTGCTCAACTTCGTCGACGGCGGGGTCAGTGAGGGTCTGGGACACGGAAGTCCTCCTCGAGGGCAGGCGCCCCGTCGGCCGGGGTGGGGACGAAGGCGATCAGTTCCGTCACCTCGAGCAGGCCGGCGCGGGAAGGGTGGGGATCCCACGCCATCTGGCCGTCGGCCCAGCAGACGGCGTGCCGTACGGCGCGCGGGGAAGGCCCCCAGCCCATCCCGTACGTGACGTGGGCGTCGAGGCGGCGGTTGAGGGGCCGGTAACCGTGGGCAACGCAGAACGCGGCGAACCGCTCCAGCCAGTCGGTGAAGGTGACGAAGTGCGGCACCGCGTCGAGGGGCAGCTCGAGGAGCGAGGCGGTGGCGGCCTGGAGGCAGTTGCCGGGGCGGCCCTGCGGGTCGTCGTGGAAGATCGTCTGGGTGACCTGGTGCACCGGTCACCACCTCTGCGCCATCTACGAGCGACTGTGCGCTCGTTCAGGTGGGGCGGTGCTCGGCTTCACGCGTACGGTTCCCACCACACGCGGCCGTCCTCGAAGCGAAGACGCAGACCGGACACGGACTGGATCCGATCCCGCGCCTCGTGACCGAGGGCCGGGTCGGCGAGGTGGACGGTGTAGAACTTGGCGTGGTGCGTCGGCCGGGTACCGATGGACACCCACTCGTAGGTGCCCGCGAGGTCGCGCCAGCCGTCGGTGTTGACGTCGTCCGGCACCTCGTCCGCGCGGATCCACGTGGTACCGACGAGTCCGGTCGGCGTGCCGGTCGTCGCCCCGGTGATGAACCGCTGCTCCGGCCGCCGGTTCGCCAAGGTCACGTAGAACTTGTGGGGGTAGCCGTACTTGCGGTCGGCCCACTCGGCGCGCCAGTCGGTTTCGGCGGCGAGGTCATCGGGGTGGATGCACCCGCAGTAGGAGCAGGTGCGGTAGTGCTCGCCGCGGGAGGCCTCTCGCCACGACCAGCCGCCCCATCGCTCGGCTTCCGCCCCGTGGACGGGATCCGTGCTGCTCGTGTCCATGTCGCCTCCGTCCGGGCTCGGTGCTGCCGGGCCGGCCCGGTTCAGCGGTAGTGCGTCGGACAGATGCCGGAGAGGCAGTCGGACTCGCCGAACGAGACGAAGTGCACGTGCTTGCCTTCCGCGACGAGCCGCTCCGCGGCCTCCCTGGCCGTGCGCGGCGCCGCTTCTGGATCGGGAGGGGGCGCCTCAGCGATCATCACGGGCGTCGTTCCCGTCAGTGCCGCGCGGGACGTGGGCGAGAACGAAGGCCTCGGCGTCGGCCTCCATGTCGACGATCGCCCCGGGGACGACGATCCGCGCCTCAGCGTGGCCTCGTGCATCAACGACGAGCTCGACGCGGGAGACGAACGAGAGCGGCTCACCGTCGAGTTCGATGGTGGTGGTATCAGGGGCGCCCTCGCTGCGCACAACGAGACGGTGGCGGTTCGACATGGGGATGCCTCCAGGCGGGCGGAGTGGGCGGGAAGTTGGCCCCGCGGGCCCGGGAGGCGGTGCACCGGACGGGCGGGGAGACTGGGGCCAGCCCGCTGCAGGAACTCGGGCCTCGCCAGGCGCGTCCGCGGGCAGGAGTGGCCGCTTCGCCTGGCGAGGAGGGTGGCCGCTGCCCGGCGGTGAGACCTCGTCCCGGAAAGCTCACGGCGCCCCGCCCGGGCGCACAGTGCCGGACAGCGGAGTTGGTGTGGCGGACCGCCGTCGAGCGGCGACCCTCAGCGCTACCCGGCGACGGTCCATCCCTGGCTCCGCGGCTGGGATGCCGAGGTACCAGGGAGTTCATGGAAGCAGGCGGCTACTTGGCGGAGACCTTCCGGGCGGCCACTAGATCCTTCGACCGGCCTGCGAGGAAGCGCATCTCGTCAAGTAGGTAGAGGGGGCGTCCTTGTTCGTTCTTCCCGACGGGGGACAGGAGTTGGCGGTAGACCCATCCGCTGATGGTGTTCGCCGCCACGCCAAGGACGCGCGCGGCCTCCCTGACGGTCGCCGTGTCTGCTGACACCGCAGGCGGGGGCGCCGGGTGAAAGTCGGGACGGGGGCGCCCGAGATCCTGCGTGGTGGGCCACGAGGGGTTCGGCGCTCCGAACTCTGCTCGTACACGCTCGATATGGGCGTCGAGCTCCTGGCTGCGTTGGAAGTACTCGGAGGTACCGACCCGCAAGGGACGGAATTCGGCATGCCGCTGGCGCTCGCGGCGCTTGTCTCCGGGCTCGACTGCCAGGATGGCGTCGGGCATGAGGGCCGCGAATCTGCGTGCCGGCCTGACGGTCGTCCCGATCTTCACGAGTGGGCCGCGGAGCACGTAGTACACGATCGACTCAAAGTGCGGGGCGATCTTCTCGACTGGAACAGAAGGCTTGGCCTGCTGCTCTTCCCACTGGCGTCGGCCCATCTCCACGGCGCGGGCCACCGTCTCCGCGTCGAGTTCCTCGCCACGGTCCTGTACCTCGCGCAGTACTGCGGCAATTCTCATGAAGGCAGGATCTTGAGTGTCGACGAGGGCCAGGAGCCGCGCGCCGCTGGGGCGTGGGCCTTCATCCTCGGCGTGGATTCGCTGCCTGCCTGTTGAGGCAATCCACCTAGTATTCATCCGTCCGGCGCTCCCGTAAGCGTCGTACCCGCGCCTCGGCGGGTGGTGACGCACTCGCCGAGGCCTGAACAGGCCCGACTGTAACGGGATTTGACCCTTTTAGTGGGTTCTCCGGGCGCGCTCCCGAGTTGCCTTCTCAGCCTTGATCACGTCGATCGGCTTGAAGAGCGGGCGCCCGTGGTCATCGTGGGCAGCCGCGGGGAGATGGCCTCGGTGTTTCCAGGCACGGATGACGCCGGGGCGTACCCCCGCGGCCTCGGCAGCCTCGGCGACGGTCCAGCGCGCAGTCTGAAGGTCGACAGCCAGATCGATCATGGATCACCCCCGAAGGTCCTGGAAACGGCAAAGGCCCCGTCGAAACGGGGCCTACCTGCGTGCGGGCACGCTGCGTGTGCCCCCACGTTACGCGTAACGCGATCCGGCGATCAAGCAACTGCCTCAGCCTGCGCGCCGTCCGGGTGAACCGGCGCGCGCCGGGCGGCAGTCTCCTGGGCGGCGAGGTCTTTGACGTAGCGGGCGTACTCGGCGTGGGTGAACAGGGCGCGGCAGTCGGGGTCCTGGCACTCGATGTAGGGCTGGTCGTCGACGAGGCGCAGGTCGGCAGACTCGGCGAGCCAGGGGCCGCCGCAGCGCTTGCAGGGGGCGAATCGTTTCGCTTCGGGGGCGTGGTCACGGCGGGTGAAGCGCGTGGCGGCGCGGTGCCAGTGGGCGATCTGGGCGGCGGGGTTCCCGGACGGGATGAGGTCGCGGCCCTGGCGGACGGGATCGTGGGATTCGGTGGCGCAGGGGTGTTCCTGCAGGAGCCAGTCGACGTGAGCGACCAGGAGCCGGACCGTCGTGTTGATCCACTCGCCCTCGCGTACGCCGGGCTGGCGGGTGGGGTGGTCGCCGAGGCCGCGCAGGCGGCGTACGTCGGCGGCGGTTTCGGCGAGGCCGCCGGCGATGAGGTCGGTGAGGAGGCGGGCGGCCTGGCCGGGCCAGGGGGTGGTGTCGGTGGGTGCGCTGTTCGTCGTGGCGGACGTGGGGCCGCGGGTGCCGTGGAGGGGTTCGAGGCTGATGGCGACGAGGAGTTCGGGGAGCTCGGCGAGGTGTCGGCGGGCGCGGTCGACGCAGGCCTGGCAGTGGACGGGGGTGCCCCAGGTGACGGGGATGTCGTGGGGGGTGCCGGTGGTCGCGTGGTCGTGTTCGGCGCGGCGCCAGGCGGTGTTGCAGACTCCGAGGCAGGGAGCGGGAGTTGACATCGTGGGGGCCTCCCCGGGCGGTGGGTGGGAGAGCGGGGTGGTGGTACGCGTACGGCCCCGCTGGAAGAGCGGGGCCGTACGTTGTGATGCGACCTGACCGGGAACGGACCTGGCAGGCTTCGATCTTGCCCCATGGTCCTCAGCAGGAGCAAGGAAGCAGGGCAAACAGCCCATCGCGTCACGGGAGATGCCGTCTCCTGTCCGCTCGCGCGTTGACTCTGCTCCCGGCCGGTCCAGAGCCGCATCGAGCGGAGACCGCGCGGGTGATGCCGTGCGTCGTCCGCTTCAACCGCTTCCGGCGATGCCCTCGGCATCCTCGTCTGCCTTGGCCAGGGCCCCCAGAGCATCCGACGCGTCCTTCCTCGTCTTCTCGTCCGGCGCGTCGGGGCTCAGGCCGTCTACTGCGAACTGGGTGATCGCCGCGTTCCCGTCGCCGTTGTCGTCCCGCCACTTCTCCAGCAGGCTGGTGGGTTCGTTGCCGTCGCTCAAGTACGCCTCGGCCTTGTTGAACGCGGTCTGCTTCATGTCCAGGCCGACGATGGCCTGCTTGTACCAGGGGGTGAAGTCGAGCGTGCCGACGACGTCTTGGCCCTTGGCGAGGAAGTCCCGGAAGTCCTGGTCTTCCTTCTCGAGGATCGCGGCGGCCTTCTTCCGCGCCTGGGCGGTGGGGAGTTTCCCGGCCGCTGGCGTTCCGGTCGCGGTCGGTTCACGGAGTTCCAGTGTGATCGGCGTCGTCCTGCGTACCTGGGCACCGTTGCGTGGCTGGCTGGAGGCCACGGTCCACGTCTGTGTGTCCGCGGCGGAATCGTTCATTACGTCGTGACCGTCGGGCGCGAGTGCCTTGATGTGGTCGAAGCACTGAAGGTCTTTACCCAGGGGGTCGAATGTCTTGCCGACGGTCTCCGGCATGGGCTGTGGCCAGTGTTGTGCGCGGCAGAGTGCCTCGAGGCTGTCGGTAGCGTACGAGGCCGATGGTTTGTCAGTGCCGCCGGTGGGACTGCCGGCGCCGCACGCGGTGAGGGAGGCGAGCAGCAGGACGGTAGCCGCGGTGAGGGCTCGTTTCATGCCCGCGAGAGTGGCCGCCTACCGCCCCCTGCGGGCGGGATGTCACCGTGTTGTGACGGGGCGTTCGACAGCTCCCCGTGCCGGCGGGGGCGGTCAAGTGGCGGGCTTGAGGTCGGCGATGAGGACGGTGGCGTTGTCGGCAAACGGGTCGGGAACAGCGCGGGCCGTGTCGACGGCGGCGCTGACGAAGTGCCGGGCGGTCTCGCCCGGCTCACCAACGAGGAAGTCGGACACGTTGCGCCCCGCGTCCTCCAGAGGCTCGTATGCGCCGTCGCTGGCGAGGAGGAGACGGGAGTCTTCCAGGAGGCGGGTGGTGGTTTCGATCGCCGGGTGCCCGTAGCGGTCTTTCACCGCCTGGTCGGTTTCCGGGGCGCCGAGGCAGGAGGTGACGACGTTCCGGTCGCCGCCGCCGTGCAGGTCGCTGGGCGGGGAGACGCGCCGCAGGTTGTGATCCTGTGTGAGGCGCAGCGCGGTACCGCGGACGAGGAGGTAGGCGCGCACGTCGCCGCACCATGCGATGGTCAGCCAGCGGCCGGCGGTGACGGCGACGACCGCGCAGGCGTCGGGCTGGGACACCCAGAGGGCGTCGGCGGCGTAGCGGTCGTACTGGGTGCGCAGGCCGGTTTCGGCATCGCCGTGGTAGGCGGCGCTGCGGGCGAGTCGGCGGGCCGCGGTGCGCGTCCAGTCACGGACTTCCTGGGTGGAGCCGATGCCGTCCAGCAGGACATAGGCGCGGGTTCCGTCGGGGCCGGTGGCTGTGGCGGTGGCGTCGCACTGGTGGGTGCGGTCCCCGATCAGCTGGGCAGTGGCGTGCGTTCGCATGAGGCCTTCCAGGCGGTGAGTGCGTCCGCGAGGAGCTGGACGCGGGGTGAGAGCGGTGCGGACGGCTCCCATTAGACGGGGCGGGTGGGGCACTTGACCGTGCTCGCCAGTCCGCACTGTCCGGAAGGGCAGATGATCGTGATCGATGAGGGCGCGCTGGAGGCGAGCGGTCGCCGAGTTCCTCCGGGCTGCGCCTGGTGCGGCCGGGCGGCGGCGTGATGCGTCGTTCGTCGCGTACGCGTCGGATCCTCGCGGTGCCGACGTTCAGCTTCCGGCAGATGGCTTCGTGCGTCGCGCCGGCCTGGAGCAGCGTGGCGACCTGGTCGTCGAGGTTGTTCCAGTGGGTGGGCATCGCTACTGCCACGCCGTCTTGCGGAAGGGGTCCTCGAGGTCGCCGGCGAGGATGCTGTGGACGATCGCTGCGACCTCCCGCGCCCCCTCCGGCGTCCCGGGGGCATGAATGGTGAAGACGCGGGTCCGGGCCTGGTTGACCATGAGTTCCCAGCCGCTGTCCGCGTACAGGGCTACAGCGAGCCCTACATGGCCGTCCCATCCCCAGCGGGGGCCGCCGGGGAGCGGCTCGACAGCGACGCACATGTGGACCTGGCTGGCGGCCGGGGTGAGTCCCTCGTCGAGGAAGGCGAGCCCGAGCTCGGCCTGGAGGGCGACGATCTCGGTGGGGGTGCGCTCGGCGGCGGGGCGCCCGTACTTCCCGGAGGTGGCCTCGGCCGCCGCGGTGATGAGACCGCCGAGCCGGCCGAGCCGGTCTTCCCGGGGGTGTCCGTGCCCGGCGGCGGTCTCGTACAGGGCGTCGAGGAGGTGTGCGGCCTCGGCGACGACACTCGGGGTGTACAGCGCGCGCAGGCCGCCGTACGCGGTGGTGATCTTGTTGATGGAGTCTTCGGTGGGTGGTGCTTCCACGGCGGGTTCCTCAGAGTCAGAACGCCTTAATGATCAAGGCGAAGAGGACGACTGCGACGATCGCGGCGAGGATCCGCAGCTGCGCCGTGTCGGGCAGCTGGTAGGGGACTTCCTGGATGGTCTCGCCATGCGGGTGGTCGCCACCGTGGCGCTCATCGCGATGCCTCTGCCCCTGGCGCTGCGCTGCTTCCTCGAGCGCGTACGGGCGCGACTCGATACGGCAGACGGGGCAGCTGTAGAGGTGCGGCATTGCGGGCCTGCTCTCAGGGTCAGGGGCAGGGTGGTAGATGAGCCACGGTAGACGGCCGGTAGATGGGTGCGGTAGATGGCGTGTGACCTGGGCGTCTACCCCCTTCCAGGAGGCGTCGGAGAGGGGTCGGGAAGTGGGGTGGGACCGGGGGTGCTGGTGGGGCTGGCAGGGCGGGTGAAATAGGCCCGCAGGAGCTCCTCGAAAGTCCGCCTCTTCCGGAGGCGGGAGTCGGGGCCGGCGGGGGCCTCCTCCGCCCGCTCGAGGGGCACCTCCGCCGCACCCTCCGGGACGGTGCTCCGCGCGGGCTGGGCGAGGAGGGTTTCGAGGACCGCGATGGCGTCCTCGAGGGGCCGGCCGAGGGCGGCGGTGAGTTCGTCCACGTGCACCCCGTGCGTGGGGCCGCCGCCGGTGCCCCGGATCTGCATCGACTTGACCGGGATCCCCAGCCGCCCGCAGTGCTCCCGCAGCGTCGTCACCGTCCACGCCTCCGGCACCCCGGGCTCATCGAGGAGCGCCTTGAGGTGGACTCCGCGCCGCCCTTCGGCCACCGCGTCCCGCACGCGCACGCACACCAGATGCCAGAGCCAGTACCCGGCCGCCCGGACATCGCCGGCGTCCGGGCCCGCAGCGTCGCCGTGACCGTCGCCGTGCTGTGCGGGGGTGGCGCGGCCTGCCTTGTCGTACTGGGCGGCCAGCCACGCGGCCACGAGCCACCACAGGGCCGCCCACGGGGTGATGGCGGCCAGGTCGGGCGCGAGCGCGCGCCACCCGGCCGCGATCGGCCGGTGAGTGAAGCACCAGCCGACCCAGCCGAAGAAACCGACTCCGGCGACGCGGTCCAGCGTCCACGGCCGGGCCTTCCCGCGTGCGGCAGCCCGGGCGGTCTCCTGCGCCACCGCGGGCACCGGTTCAGCCGACGTGCTGCCACTGGTCTCCACCGCGGGCGTGGTCCCGTCCGTCCCTCCGTAGCCCGCCGCGAGGTTCAGCCCGCGCAGGCCAGGGTGCCGCGCGCGCCGGTACAAGCGGCGGGCACCTGTACCGATGCGCTTCGCCAGCAGGGCACTGCCGTGGACGACGTCCCGCACGAAGACCATCAGGACGCGCCCGGCGCGAGGGGTGGCGCTCATCCGTGGGCCCCCAAGTGCCCGATGCTGAGGCGAGCGGCGTTGAGGACGACCGCTCCGATCCCGCCCGCCTCGACCAGGAAGCCCGAGGCCATCAGGGCGTACATCGCGTGGATCCATTTCCGCTTGTAGTTGCGGCCGATGGCGAGGAGGACGAGGCAGGCGCCCACGGCCGCCGGCCCGAAGGCGGGCAGTCCGGACTGCGCGACGACGGACGACGGGATGGAGCCGAGGCCGGTGATGACGTCCACCCAGTTCCCGCCGGCCGCCAGGCACATCGAGCCGGTGAGCAGGGCCCAGACGGTGATGCGCTCCTTCGTGTTGATCTTGATGGTGTCGGAGCCGGTCACGCCCAGGAACAGGGCGAGGAACATCACGGCGGCGATTCCGCTCAGGGTCATCGTGCCGAGCCAGTTGCCCTTGGCGAGGGTGCCGGTGGCGGCGAGGGTGAGCATCAGTCAGCGGCCTTTCAGCGCGGTCCGGGGGCGTACAGGGCGACGGCGAGGGCAGCGGAGGCGAGCGGGATCCGTACGAGCCACCGCACGGCGAGCGGCATGGCCTTGAAGCGACGGTCGACGAGCCAGTACAGGCCCCCGCACAGGGCAGTTGAGGTGGCCAGCAGCGCCACCGCCGAGGCGTCCAGGCCCACGTAGGCGCCGTACTGGTTGAGGATCTGCACTGCGTCGGGGGCGAGGCCCGGGGCGACGGAGGCCACGAATACCGCGGCGATCGCACGGCCCACGATCCCGGCCGGAACGATGCCTGCCACCCCCGGAATCCCGAGCACGCGCCAGCTGGCGTAGCCACTGGCGAGGGCCAGGAACGTCCCCGCTGCCCCCGTGGCTCCGTGGTCGGCGGCCGTCAGGAAGCTGCCCATGACGTCGACGAGGCCGATGCTGTAGCCGAACAGGCCCGCAGAGAGGGTGAAGGCGATGGGGCGGACGTAGCTGCGGCCGACCGCCGCCGGGCTGCGCCGCTGGGGCCGCTTCGACGTCGGGGTGCGCCCTCGCCTGTTCGGCTTGGGCACGACCGCGGGCCTGGCGGTCGCCTGCTCGGCGTCCTCGTCGGCCGGTTCAGGGACGGGGAGTTGCTCGTCGCAGTCCAGGCAGAGCATCGCGACGAGCTCGCCGTACGGCTGGGCGTGGACCGGCACGGTGTGCTCGTGCGCGCACTCCGGCTCCTCGGGCTCGGGGTCCTCGCGCTCCCGCTGCTTGGTCTTGCCGGGGCTGCGGCCGAGGATGACGTTCAGCAGCCGGGGCCGGGAGTCGTCGTCGGGGGCGTCGTCCTCGGTTTCGTCGGCGGAACCGTCCGCGTCGGCGGTGGGGCCGTTGGCTATCTCCGGCTCGGCCGGCTGCTTCTGCTCGTCGTCGGGCGACTGGACCGCCTCGGGGTAGAGCCGGTCCCACCAGTCCTGTTCGCGCGGGATCTCGGGTGGCTCGGTCACAGGGGCCTCCCCGTGTCCAGGGCGTGGAAGCCGACGGCCGCCAGCGAGCACATCACCGCGAGTGCCACGCCGCCTCTGCGCTGGGCGACCAGGAGCAGCCCGAGGGTCACTGCGAGCAGGATCCAGACGAGGCTGTTGAGGATCAGGTGGATGGTGGGCGGCATGACGGTTCCTCAGTGCAGGAGGGAGACGGCGACCGTGCTGGCGGCCACAGCAGCGGAGAGCGTGGCCGCGGGGCGGACCCGCCCGCGAGCGCACGCAACGAGCGCGAGCGCGACCGCGCCGAGATCGGTGCAGGTGGCCGCCGTCGGGGAGGTGACGCCTGCGAGCACGCACAGGTGGAATGCCTGCACGGCCGGGGTGAACAGCCCTTCGCCGGGCGGTCGGCCGTCGGGCCCGGCGGTCATCTCGGCCCCCAAAACAGACAGGACGCCATGGCGGCCGTGATACCGATGAGCGCGGCGTAGTAGCGGGTCTCGGCGCTGCGGGCGCGGGCCAGGACCCCGAGAGAGCCGGCGAAGACGCCGGCGACGGCATACATCATGGGGTGGCTTTCTGGCTGCTGGCGGACGCGGCGGCGTTCTGCTCGGCGTCGAGGAGCGCGCGGAGGCGTTCTGCCTTGGGCTGGCCGACGCCCACGCCCTTCTTGAGCGCGCGGACAGAGGCCGGCTTGCCGCGCGTGCGACGGTGGTCGGCGTCAACCTCGCGGGCCCGCTCGAGTTCCTCCGCTTCCGTACGGCCGCCGCCCGCAGCCGCACCCGCCGCCGCAGGCGGCCGGGGCGCGGGTGCAGTCTTCGCAGAGGAAGCGCCCGCTCGGATGAGGTTGAGGGGGCGGCGGAGGGTCGCCGCGGCGCCCGGGCTAGCCCCCGGGGCACGGCTCAGGATGTACCCGAGGTTGCCGAGCCCATCGGGTACACGGGCGTGCACCTGGGTAAGGCTGCGGGCCGGGTTGAAGGACGCGGCGGGTACCGTGCAAGCATCCTCGGGGCGCACCCGGTCCTCGGTGACGACGTCGAGGTGCAGGCTGCCGATTCGGCTCGCGAAGGCGAGCAGGCCCGGGAGCGGCTTGTCGGCAGGGCTGGGTACATCGGTGAGTCGTGGCGGCTCTGCCTGGGCAGGTACGCGCTCGGGTGCAGGTGCGGGCGCGGCTTGGGCGGGGTCGCGCCCCGCGACTTGGAGGGCGGCGCGCACGAGGTCTTCCGTGACGAACAGCCCGTACCCGTTGCACAGCTCGGCGAGCTCACGCGGGGCCAGGTGCGGGTGCACGGCGTGCACCCGGAGAACGGCGTCAATCGGCTCCATCCGCCGCAGCGCCGGCCCGTCGAAGGCGGCGGGTCCGCTCGCCTGGGCAGCGGGTGCAGAGGCGCTCGCAGGTGCAGGTGCAGGTAGGGGTTCAGATGCGGGCGCGGGTGGGGTCCGCGCGGTCCAGGGCGAGGCGAGGTCGATGGTGCGGAGCTGGTCGGCCGTACGGCGGCCGGCCAGGAGAGCGAGGAGCTGGTCGCGCTGGGTGTCATCGACAGCGGCACCCGAGCGGGCGACGGCGGCCTTGAGGGCTCCCCTTCCCCACCAGCCGAGGCGGCGGCGCGACGCGAGGCGTACGGCGCGCGCGGTGGCACGGTCGCGGGTGAGCTGGGCCGCGTCCCGGCCGCGGACCGATAGGCCGAGGTAGGACAGGAGGCGTTCGCGGAGTTCGTGGCCGATCTGCGCGGGCAGGCCGGTGGACAGGGCGTTCGGTTTGGTGATGCGGATCTCGAGGCCCATGGCGAGGTGCCAGAGCAGGCCGGCCATGACCGGGCCGATCGCGGCGCGCACGATGCCGCCCCAGAATCCGGACTCGGCGAAGGCGGGGATGATCTGGACGCCGGTGATGCACCAGACCAGTACCCCGGGGACGCCCGGGGTGCCGGCGTGGTCGTCGGTGGCGGTCGCGCGCTTGTTGGCGCGGGCCATGATTCCGCAGGCGAGGAGCGCGATCTCCCCGGCCGCGAACATCGCGGCGCGCTCGTCGACGGCGTGCATGCCGAGGCGGTGCGCAGCGAACCGCCAGCTCGTGTCCCCGCTGTACGCCGTGCACACGATAGCGCCGGTCCCGGCGGCGAAGACGGCCGGCTTCGTGCGCCCTGCGAGCGCCCGCAGGGCGGCGGTGAGCGCGGCCAGGACCAGTGCGGCTGCAGCGGCTGCCGACCACGGATGGCCAGCAGCCCATGCGAGGACCTGGTGCCGGGTCACTGGCCGGCCCCGGGGGTGACGGACTCTTCCGGTTTCTGGAGACCGCAGTAGATGCAGGCCTGCGGGGCGTCGGTGAGGGCGCCCTTCTTGAAGAAGTGATCGCTGAACTCGCCGAACACGACGTTGCGCCAGCACTTGCCGTCGACGTCGGTGGCCGCGATCCGCTCGGCCAGCGTCCAGGCATGGCCGAACGTGAACAGCACGGACCGCTGCTGTTCCAGCCAGGCGGGGCCGCCGAGGCAGGCTACCCACTGGCCGCCGTTGTCGCGGCTCCAGCAGTGATCAGTCTGGTCCAGGATCGCCCAGGCGTCGTCTTGACCGTGGACACGCTGCATGAGCAGGGGCGGCTTATGCGCTTCGGCGCGCGGGAACTCGAAGGAGCTGGCGTACTTGAGGAGTTCGGGGCCGGGAGTGGACTCGCCCTCGGCTGGCCGGTTGCCGCCGCTGGTGTCCTTCTCCGCGCCCTCGGCGACGGCTTTCTCGATCTCCTCGACGGGCGGTGTGCCGATGTCGGTGAACTCGGTGTCGGGGTCCATGTAGTCGGCGGCCCACGTGGACCAGCCCTTCGCCTTCCCGACCGCGCGGATCCTGGCCGCCCACGCGCGGAGTACGTCGTCCGTGGCGGCCTTGATCAGTTCCTCGGCGGGGACGTCGTTGATCTCCTGGGCGACGATCGTGTGCAGTCGCTCGACGGGAGTCCAGTCCGTAGTTCGGTCCGAGCTCATTCGGGCTCGCCTCCCTCGGCGTTCGCGAGGAGGAGCTGGGCGGCCTGGTGGGCGGACATGTGACCCTTGCGGGCTTTCACCGCGGCCCGGACCGTGTCGGCCTCCGTGGAGTAGCCGTGTTCGGCGAGGAGGTCGGCGGCGTGGCGGGCGTGCCGGATGGTCCGGTCCTTGGCCGCGTCGGCGACGAGTTTGGCCGCCGGGTGGCTGTCGAACCGCCACAGGTTCCAGGCGGCCGTGCGCGCCTGGTGGACGGTGTGGAAGAAGATGCGGGCACCGCCGTGGCTGCTGCAGTTCTCGCCGGCCTCCGCGTGGCAGAACGGGCAGGCGACGATGAGCTGCCGCAGAGGCTGCTGTTGATGGCCGATCGGGACGGGCAGCGCGCCCAGCTCACGAACCGCGGCCTCCGTCGTCGTCAGAGGGTCGCTCACAGTCCACCGTCCAACTCGTTGCAGGCCTCGACGGCGGCGAGTTCGTCACCGGCGCGGGCGAGCGCGTTGGAGACACACGGCGGCGAGCAGTACCAGCGGGGCTCGTCGTCGGTACCGGCGACGTGGAGGCGGGTCCAGCCGAGCAGGGCCGGGTCAGAGGGGTCGCAGTCGTCGGCGGTCCCGCACCCGGTGGTAAGGCACGTCGCGTAGATACCGCGGACCTCCATGTCCAGGAGGGCGGCGAGCTTGACCCTGTCGTCGCCCGCGACGACCAGCTCGGCGCTGATCCCATTGGGGGTTTCGCCGTCGATGACGGCCCTGTGGGCGAGGGCGCTACCGTCGGGGTAGCGCACGGTGCCGGCCCAGTTGACCCGGACCGTCAGCGGGGCCGTGGCCTTCTCCTGCGCCCAACCGCGCAGCTGCTGCACGGCATCGCCGCGGCCCGGGTCGAGCTCCCAGTCCAGGGGCAGGGCTTCGATCCTGTCGGCGACGTCGTTCAGGATGCCGCCCCGGACCGTGCTGGCGATCATGCTGCGCAGTTCCTGCTGGAGCTGGCTGAGTTCCGTGTCAGGGGTGCGGTTCACCGCTTCGCACCGGCGGTCGCTACGACCGGCAGCCCATCCGGGCCGACCGGGATGTAGATGACCGAACTGTTCTTCCCGGACTTGGCGATCTCGCCGAGCTGGTCGACCATCTCGTGCTGGACGTACAACGGCGTCAGCGTCTTGTTGATGATGTCTTGGGCTTCGCGGATGCCGATCGCGTTCTGCTTGCGGATCTCGGCTTTCTGCTGCTCGATCTTTACGCGCTGCTGCTGTTGCCCGATCTCGATCTCGTTGAGCTTGACCTGGTTGTTCGCGCGGACCTGACTGGTCTTAACGTAGTTCTGGACGTCCTGGCGGGCCTGGTAGCGGCCGTAGGCCTTGAAGCCGAACATGCAGCCGAGGACGATCGAAATGACCGCGGCGATGGCGACGGCAACGGTGACGGTGGCGTAGCGGGCGAAGCGGAAGTCCTGCTCGCGCGTGGTGGGCTGGTTGGGCACGTGCTTCTCCTGGGGTAGTCGAGATGTTGCGCTGGCGTGTGCCGACGTCAGCGGCGTACGAGGGAGATCTGGAGGGTGGTTTCGGAGTCGGGGTCGAGGAGCTTGGCGACGGGCAGCGGCATGGGGTCGTTGAACACCGGGAACGCCACGGTCGGATCCGAGCCGGAGGTGGCGCCCTCCGCGTCCACGGCGGGGCTCTTGCGCGTCCCCCAGTGCGTGGTGCGCGCCTGCGTCAGCGCCCAGTACATGGCGGGCTTGATCAGGAGCAGGTTGAGCAGCGACACGAATGGGGTGAGGAGCAGCCAGGCGAGGAACTTCTCCCGCGCCTTCAACTCCGGTCGTAGCGCGGCGTACATGCCCGTCTGCGCGTACGTCATGATCACCCAGTAGCCGAAGCCCTGCAGGAATACGAAGTACTCGCCCTGGTGGTACGGCAGCGCGAAGAACACCCAGGCGTACAGCACCGGTGCCACGCCGGTGAGGACCATTCCGTAGAGGCGGAAGAACAGCGGCGCCCCGTCGAAGTAGGTGAGCTCCCAGCCGACGTACCTCCAGTACGACTTGAACCAGCGCACCCGCTGCGTCCACAGTTCTCCGAGCTCGGCGGGCATCGCGCTGTAGACGAGGGCTTCGTTGACGGCGACGACCTGGCCGCGCTGCAGGGCGTAGTGGGTGAGTCGGCGGTCGTCGCCGGCGGTGCCGGAGGTGACGTAGTCGTCGAGGTTGTCGAGGACGACGTCCTTGCGGTAGACGGCGAGGATCCCCGAGGTGGGTGCCACCGCGCCGAGAGCCGAGCGGGCCATGCGCGTGACCAAGCACCAGGTGACGATCTCGACGTCGATGATCCGGGTCAGCCAGTTGTCGAGTCGGTTCCTCACCAGGGTCAGGCCGGTGCACGCCTGGACCTGCGGATCCGACATGGCCTTCATGCAGTGCCACAGCGCCGTCTTGTGCAGCACGGAATCCGAGTCGACGGTGAGGATCATGTCGTACGAGTCCGGGGGAACCAGGCGCAGCACGTGGGCCTGGGCTTCGCGCTTGCCGGCATTGTCCTGTCGGTGCCACGTCACCAGCGGATGGTGGAAGGGCACCACGGGAACCCGCGAGCCGTCGTCGACGACGTGAATGGCCTGCGGCGGCCGCACCTGGTCGATGAGCGCGCGGACGGTGGCGTAGAGGGCTTCGGGTGGCTCGTTGTAGGCCGGGACGATGGCGAGCACGCGGGATTCGTCCGCCGGCAGATGGGCGAAGCTGCGGCCTCGGACGGCAGCGCCGAGGGAGAAGATCAGCATCCCGGTGATCGTGAAATAGAAGACCATCGAGACGCCGAAGGGCTGCTTGCTCCACATGAAGTGGTAGAGCAGCGACCATGCGGTGGCCGCCGCGAGGGCGGCCACACACACGAGCACCTGCCAGGGGGATCTGCTCCGCCCGGACTTCCTGCGGTGCCTGTTAGCCATCGGCACGGTTCCGCGTGACGATCCGGTAGGAGACCGCGCCGAGCAGGATCAGCGCGATCGCCAGCCCGAGCAGCCAGTCAAGGGTGAGGCTGACGCCCGCGATGGTCAGTGCGCCTACGCCGGTCTTCGCCAGCGCTCCTTCGTCGTACATGACGTCCTTTCTGTTCGTACGGCCTGGGGGCCGTGATTCCTGCGGCTCAGAGCCGCTCGATGTGCGGGGCGACGGGCATGACGCCCCGCGTGTCCAGCACGTAGAGCGCCTGGCTGGCGACGCGCTGGAGGTCGAAGTCGGTGTGCGCGGTGAGCAGCACCACGGCGTCGAAGTCGAGGCGGCCGTCGACCGCCGCCGGGATCTCCGCGAGCACACCGGTGTCAGAGCCGTCGTGCGGCGCGTAGGGGTCGACGGCGACCACGTGGGCGCCGGCATCCCGCAACAGCTCGACAACCTCGACGGCCGGCGACTCCCGCATGTCGGCGGTGTCCGCCTTGTACGCCAGGCCGAGCGCGAGGATCCGGGAGCCGTTGACGGCCCGGCCACGCTCGTTCAGCGCCGCCTGCAGACGCGTGGCGACGTAGCCGGGCTGGCTCTCGTTGATGTCCTGCGCCAGCTCGACGAGGCGGAAGGCCTGCCCGTACGTCGTGCGCAGGTGGTGGGAGAGGTAGACCGGGTCGACGGGCAGGCAGTGACCGCCCACACCGGGGCCGGGCTGGAATTTCGTGAACCCGAACGGCTTCGTTCCGGCCAGGTCGAGGGTGTGCCACACGTTGACGCCCAACAGGCGGCTCATGCGGGCGAGTTCGTTGACGAGGGCGATGTTGACGTGCCGGAAGGTGTTCTCGAACACCTTCGCCAGCTCCGCCTCCTCCAGGCCCTCGGCGACGACGACGTCCTGCGTGATGTGCGCGTAGAAGTCCTTGACCCGGTCGCGGCAGGCGGCCGTGAGCCCGGACACGATCTTCGGGGTGTTGGTGAACTGCCACTGCTGGTTGCCCGGGTCGATGCGCTCCGGGCTGAACCCGACGTGGAAGTCCTCCCCGGCCGTCCAGCCGGTCAGCTTCTCCAGGATCGGGGCGACGAACTCCCGGGTCGTGCCCGGGTGCGTGGTCGACTCCAGGATCACCGTGGCGCCAGCCTTCAGATGTGCGGCGAGGGTCTCGGTGGCGGCGCGCACGTAACTGAGGTCGGGCTGGCGTTCCTTGAGCGGGGTCGGCACGGTGATGACGGCGACATCGAAGTCGGCCAGCATCCCCTCGCCCCGGGTCGGGACGTAGCGGCCGGTCTCCCGCGCAGCGCGCAGGACCTTGTCCGGGACGTCCTCGACGTACGACAGGCTGGTGTTGAGCTTCTGGAGGCGCTGCTCGTCGGGCTCGAACCCGACGACCTCGTGGCCAGCCTCGACGGCGGCCATGGCGAGAGGCAGGCCGACGTAGCCCTGCCCCATCACGACGATCTTCACGAGTGGTGTGTCCCTTCCAGGGAACGGTCTGGTGAGTTGAGGGCCGGGCCCGCGGCCCGGGGGTGTGGCCTGCGGGCCCGGCAGTTTGTGCGCGGCCTAGGACCGCCAGCGCACCTTGGGCTCCCGGCGCGAACTGACGAGCGCACGGCGCACGCTGCTCACGCGGGCCCGGCGCCGCTCCTTGCGCTCCGCGCGGTCCCGCTCGGTGGTGCTGGGGTTCGCGGCGTGGGGGTTGATGGCCTTCAGGCGTCGCTCGAGCAGCCAGCCCATCAGCTGGTCTCCTCGCTGGGCCGGGCGGCGCTGATCGCCGCCGGGCTGTGGCCCTCCGCCCGGGCCTGCGACCACAGCTGCTCGGCCGTCCGCTCGGCGCCACGCCACTCGGGCGTCTCGTCGTAGCCGGCGCCGAGCCGGTGGGCGGTCTCGCGGACGGCTTGGTTCGCGTCCGCGTACTGCGTGAGGATGTCGGGCTGCTCGCTCATGCCGTCGCCGCCGAACTGGGCTCCGGGCCCCGGGGCAACTCGGCGAGCAACGTGAGCAGTGCCGCCCGCAGAGCGCCGAGCGCCTCCGCCACCAGGCCGGACCCCGACGTACCAGGGTGAGCGTCGCCGTACTGCTCGAGGACCGAGCGTGCCACCGTGTCCGCGGCCGTCACCGGGAGCTGCTCAGCCCGCCGCGAGTCGCAGAGCTGGGCGACCGAGTGCCGGATGTAGCCGATCGCCTCAGCCACCTCCATCGAACTGTCGCCGCCTCGCACGTCGCCGTACAGCTCCAGCGCGCGGTGACCGCTCTCCAGGGCGATCGCGAGCGGGTAGATGACGTCGAGGAAGTAGGTGGGCGCCGGTTCCGGCGCCTGTGATCCCCCGCCGGGAACGGGGTGGGTACTCTCGGGCATTGCCTGCCCTTTCGTCGCTGTGAGGGCGGGTGCCCCCGGCCCAAATGGCGTTCCAGCGCCGGGTCGGGGGCTTTTTGCAGAGCAGCCCTGTGGGCTACTTGCGCGCCACCGTATGGGACCCATACGGTGGCGCGCAAGTAGCCCGCCCAGAATTCGGAAAGGTGCGGGCGTTGAGTCACGACGAAGAGGTGCTGTGGGTGTCTGAGGCCCTTAACGCCGTAGAGGCCATCCCTGACCCAGAAGAACGCGTGCGCGCCATGAGCGAGGTCATGGCCGAGCAAGTGCGCCGCAACAAGGAGTGGTCGAAAGAGCGCCAGGCCATGGTGTTCAAGCTCAAGGGGGAAGGAGTGTCGATCCGCAAGATCGCCGAACGGGTCGGCACGTCGCCGAGCACCATCCAGGACATCCTGCGCGGCTACGGGGGTTCCGGGAAACACAGGCCAGCGGCGAAGCCGGAGAGCACCCCCGCACCAGGGCCCGACCAGGAGTGAGATGACAGGCACGCGAGAGCCGCACAACGACCAGCCGTCGCAGCCCACTACCGGCCCCTCGCCGCAGAGCGCGCACTCGCCCGTCAATGGGAGGCCGGCCGCCCGCGCGGAACCGTGGCAGAGCGCGCAGCCGGCTGCCGTCTACCGGCTGTACGACGCCGACGGCCAGCTTCTCTACATCGGTTCGGCCTTCCAGCCCGCGGTCCGCCAGGGACACCATGCGCGCAAGCCCTGGGGCCCCGAGATCGCGCGCCGCGAAGACCGCTGGTACCGCGACCGCGAGACTGCGTACGCCGAAGAGACAGTTGCCATCCGAAGCGAGCTGCCCCGGTACAACGTCACGGACAATCCGGAGAGGCCCATACGGCACACCGGCAACGAGCTGGATGCATCCGAGGAGTGCGAGGAAGTCCGTCTCATCCTCAGCGCGCTCGCCGCCGTGGAACGCATCGCAGACCCGGAAGCACGCTCACGAGCACAAGCGCGAGTCGCAGCAAGGACCAGGGAGCGCGCGGCCGAGTGGAACGCCGAGCGGGGCGTACTGGCCCGGCAGCTGAAGGCCGCGGGGGAATCGGTGCGCAGCATTGCGAGGCGACTGGGCGTGGAGCCGGCGACCGCGCAAGACCTGCTGCGCGGCTTCAAGGGCTCCGGGAGGGACCGACCGCTTTCAGAGCTCAGGCGGGCGAGACGGCGTGGCAGCACCGGCACGCAGGAGCGGTTGCCGTAAAGGGCCTGGCGCTGGAGGTTCACGGCACACGAGCTCACCGCAGACGACGCGCACGGTCCGGAGATGACCGGGTTGTACGGGCGATGGGTCCGGGCGTGGCGCGCCCGGGCCATGAGGTGGCGCCGGCGCCGCGCCGTCGGGCTGGCGGGGCGGGGCGGGGCGCCTGGGTGTGTGCGGGTGTCGCTTAGGATCCGTGGTCGTGGCAGACATCCCCGACGAATTGATCAAGCTGGAACGTTCCGCCGTCGAGGCGCACGCGAAGCTGTCCGGTCTCGAGGGCGAGGCGTACGAGGCGCAGTGGAGGGCGTGGCACGAGGCGGCCGCGGTCTTTCAGGCCGCGGTGACGGAGTACGCGGCGCGCGACGGCGTGACGATGTCGCGCTACGAGGTGGAGCAGGCGGTGAAGAAGGCCGTACGGCATCCCGCGTCGGCGGGTTGAGGGTTAGGGCTGGTCGGGCCAGACGTCCAGGGTTTTGCGTTCGGCCAGGTCGACGAGGACGATGCGCACCCCGGGAGTTCCTTCGTACTTGCTGACGCGGGCGGCGAACCGTTCGCGTGCGGTCTCTTCGTCCGAAGCGACGCCGTCGAGCGTGGGCTGGCCAGGGGCAGAGATGGTGATGCGGTAGCGCCAGCCGTGCCGGAGGGCCGCGCGGCGGCCTGTCTCCTCCCACTCCTCCTGGCTGATGGGGCGCAGGGTGAGTCCGACTTCGGCGGCGACTTCGCGCACGTCGTCGAGGATGCCTTCCAGGGTGGTGGGCATGCGGGGTGCTGGCTTCATGGTGAGGATCATGTGCGGCATGCACAGGTCTACCCAGCGTGGGCCGTGGTTGGGGCTGTTGTGGACGCGGGTGCTGGCGGCCGTCTCGCCGCACGCGGTGCAGGGCAGCATGCGGTGGATGCGGCGGAAGTACTCGCGCTCGGTTGGTCTGCCCGGCGCCGGATCCAGTCCGGACGGGTCGACGTGCTGCTGGTGTAGCAGGTCGCCTAGTTCCATGCGCTGTCGCATGTGGCCTCCCCTCGGTGTGCAGGTGGAAGCCTACTGTCTAGAATCGAACATGTGAACGATGTTGTCCCGTCGAGGCTCGATCTGCTCCGCTTTCTGCTGCGGGTGCAGGAACGGGACCTGGCGCGTACGCGCCGGTGGATCGCCGATGAGGAGCGCCGCGAAGCCGAGCACCAGCGCGGCGTCCAGGCCCGCCCGCCCGCTCCGGATTGGCTGCTCGAACTCGGCCTCAACCGGCATGCCCCACCCGTCTTCGTGCACAGCGGGGACTGCTGGAACGCGGGCAAGCGCAGCCAGCCCATGACCCGGGACCAGGCCCGGCGCGCGCTCGCCGACGGGATCAAGGCGTGCCCGCACTGCCAGCCCGACACCGCCCTGGGCATGCTGGACTGATCCGCCCGGATGCGGAGCCGTACGCCCCGGATGATCCTGAAGACGTGGCCGGACCGATTCGCGTGGTCGTGCACCCGCCGTCACCGACGGGCGGCCGCCGCGTGCGCGTCGACGGCGAGATCCTCGGCCTGGCGCACAACGTCGTCGACCTCGCCGAGTTCCTCCGCCGGGCCGGGCTGGAGATCGACCCGGCGGACGTGGCGGAGCTGGTGTGGATCGACTGGCGCGGGGTGGGGCCGGAGCGCTGGGGCCCGGAGCCGCGCGGCTGAGTTATCCACAGGCTCTCACGCGGCCTGCCCGTCGGCCGTACGGTGCTGCCCTGGCTGATCACGAGCACGGGGGTGCGCATGCCGTACGAAGTGGATCTGGCGTTCCGGGTGGAGGAGGCGCTGGCCGACCTTCCCGAGCGCGGTCGCCAGGAGGTGATGGAGGTGATCGCAGGCGTGCTGGTCCGTCCGGATTCGTGGCCGGCGCCTGGCGGCTGGGCCGGGGCGCTCGCGTTCGGTCCGCGGTCCTGGGTGGCGTTCACCGCGCATCTGGACGGGATCGAGGTGTACGACGCGGGGTGGGCTGGCCCCGCCTGACCAGCGACTGCCTGCCGGACAGCGGGGTGGGCGTACGGGGCTGACGTGTTGAGGCCACAATCTTCCGCTATGTCAGACACTTTCTGGACCGCTCTCGCGGCGGTCTGCAGCATTCCTGCTCTCGCCGGCGTCTTCTGGCAGGGGTACCTCACGCGCGGCACGCTCAAGGTCACGCAGCTCATGGCCGCTGACGCGATACGTACCCGGCTGGATTCCCAGGCCCCGGGCGTCACGCTCCGGCTCAGTGAGCCACCGTGGGAGCCGCTGGCGGCGACGAACCACGGCATGCCCTGCAACACCTGGCCGAACGGGCACACTTGGCACTTCCCCAGGGATCAGGAGGGCGCGAACCGGATCGTGCTGCAGCAGGTCCTGGTGCTGGAGAACCTCAGCGACCGGCGCCTCCAGGTCCGGTGCGAAGGCGATCTGGTCATGGCCGACGTCGAGAACCGGCCCACGGCCGCGGGGGTGTTCGTCCTGGAGCCGGGCGTCCGAAGCCCGGACATCTATCTCCAGCGGGACTTCACGATCAAGGCGCTGTCGGAGAACTACCTGGCGAAGCAGGACGGTCGGGAGCTGCCCCATCAGGTACGCGGCAGCGTGACGGCGGAAGACGACCGCGACAATGGGAGCACTGACCGCTGGGATCTGACGCTGACGGGCTGCCCTGTCGAGCCGGTCCCCGATCAGGACGGCCTGTGGCGGGTCGTGCCCTGGCACATCACCGAGGGCTCAGGCCTGCGGACCATGGAGTACAGCCTCCTGCCGCCCAGGCAGCGCATCCACTGGGTGTCGCGGGCGAGGGGGATCCAATTGCCCGCCCCGGACGGCACGTAGCCTCGGGCTCCGCCGCCGACGTGTCACAACAGGCTGCAGGCCCGCCACAGCCAGACGGCCGCCGAGCAGTGACCGTGGTCGACCAGGCGGCTGGCCACGGTGCCGATGCAGCGCTCGGCACGCAGTCGGCCGCGTACGTGGAGTGGGAGGCGGGGCTATAGGGCGCGCAGGGCGTGCACTGGCGGGCCCCCCCTCGGGCTTCGGCTGGAGTGCGGACGCCGAAGCCCCGCCATGGTGGCGGGGCTTCGGTTGACTCGGGGCGTGCACCTTCCCGGTACTGCCGGTGCCGTTGTCCGAGTTTTTGTTGGCGGGGCGGCAGGGTCCGCGTTCAGGCCGTGGTGCGGCAGCCTCGCCGGGTGCGGGCCCCGTAGGGCCAGACCGGCATCCCATCCCTGGACGCCCCTGATCATTTTTATGTGGGAGTCCTTCGGCGTGATCGCCTGGAAAGAGCGTACGCGGCTCAGGTCAGGCTGCGCGGTTCATCCACGGCCACGCCGTGTCCCGGCCTGCCTCGAGGAGCGGGATCGTGCGGAAGGCCGCGTCCGTGAGCCCGCCGAACGTGTGCCGCTGTCCCCGGCCGGAGGGCGCGTGTCCGGCCTCGTATCCGGCGAGGTTCCAGGTGTACAGCGGTGTCGTGGGCGGGATGGACCGGTCGACCTCGAGGTAGTCGTAGCCGGCCTGCTCGTCGGTGACGATGACGACGCGGTCGTGGCTGTGGAACTCCTTCCGGAGAGCCGCCGCGGTGTCTGTACCGCCGCCGAGGAACCAGCCGCCGTCCTTCCACCGGCCGACCGCCCGTAGCAGGGACTCGCCGCGCTGCAAGGGGAACGCCTTGGTCTTCGCGCCGGGTGCGTCGTGCATGTAGTAGCGGGCCGACGAGAACGAGATGACGTCCGCCTGCGCGCATCGCTGTCCGAGGGCGATCCCGAACAACGCTGCCGCGTCCCACCGCATGACCGTGCCGTCCTTGGAGAAGGCGTCTTCCATCGACGACGAGGTGTCCACCAGGACCAGCGTGCGGCCGCCAACCCTCGGGATGTTCGCCAGCGACGCGGTGAGCGCCTTCTCCAGCGCGTGGCCCCAGCGCAGCGACGGCGCCGCGCGGTACGCGGAGTGGAACCGGATCGGCAGCTGCCGCGATCGGGCAATCTGCTCTGGATCTGCGAGCGTCCGCGCCACGGTCTCGGCGACGTCGTCCGAGACGCCGGCCTCGTCGAAGTTCCGCAAGTTCCGCAGCAGGGCCATGTAGCCCATGGACGGGATGATTGCCTCCCACGCTTCCTTGTCCATCGGGCCCTGAAGCCAGCCTGCCAGCGCCTCCCACGTCATCCCTGCCTTGGCGAGGCAATCCGTGTCCTCGGAGAGGAGGCTGCGGCGCACGTCGGCCGGCGCCTTCATCATGTGGGCGCGGTGGCGCGCCATCGCCAGGCTCTCGGGGATCTCCTCGTCGCGGCCGTGGCGGCGGTCGAGGGCGTGCTTGAACAGGTCGCCCTGCCACGGCTTGTCCACCGCCGGGGCTGCATGGACCAGCTCGAGGACGTCGCCGAAGCGGTAGCCCTTGCTGTCGGTGTCGTACTTCAGCAGGGACCGCTCCGTGTACAGGCGCTGCACGGCGTCGGCGATGCCCCGCTTCACCGGCTTCGGTAGACGCCGGCCGTACTTCGACGTCCAGTAGCCGAGGAGCTCGCCCGGCTCGTCCGCGCGCTGGAGGACGGAGTTGATGACGCGTCGGTTCCAGCCGCTGTCCTGCTGCTCGATGGTCATCTGGTCGCCGAGGCCGCTGTCTCCGGCGTCGGCGTCGAGGCGGGCCTTGGTGAACTCGGCCGCGCCGACGAGCGCGGCCGACCGCAGGTTGCCTTCCCCGCGCAGCCAGCCGAGGAGGCCGGCGGTCCAGGCGGGGTCCTCGACGGCCAGCTGGTGGATGAGGCGCTCGTAGCGGTCGTCGCGGGCCTTGCCGTCCTCGTAGAAGGTGTCGGTGGCGACCATGTTCGAGACGGCGAGGAGGTAGAGCTCGGAGCGTGCGTCGCGGAGATGGCCGGTGCCGCCCTCGTGGGTCCGGGTCGTCTGGCCGGTCGTGGTGACCGGGGAGGTGGCGGCCGGGCGGGCGGTGCGGGTGTTGAAGCGCGACATGTAGAAGCCCCTCGCTGTGGAGGGGAAGCGCAAGCGGTCGGGGCGCCCGAGGTCAAGGTCGGCGGATGGGACAAGGCGCTCTGGGCCGCTGAGCTACCGAGCCTCGGACCTTGCGGTCGTCAACGGCAACGGGCGGGATTCGAACCCGCGACCACCCCATTAACAGTGGAAGTACCACCTGCCTGCGCACCGGGCGCCCCCGATGCTTGAGCCTCCCGAGATCAAGGACGGCTGCGGCGGTTCCATGCAATGAAGTAGCCGCGGCCTGCGCACCGGGAGGTGCAGAAGTCTGAAGTTGTTGCCCAGAGATCAAGGTCGGCGACGGACACGTACGCGCTCTGCCAAACTGAGCCACCGGCCAAACGATGTTGTCCGGGCGGGATTTGAACCCGCGACCTCGTCATCCCAAATGAAGTAACCGTTGCCTGCGCACCTGGGCGGAGCTCACCGTAGCGGAGCGATTACGTCTCGTACAACGCAAATTGCCCCTGCTGGCCCAAAGCGGGCGCGGGCGGTCGGGCGGCTCTGGAAACCGGAACGCCCCTCGCGGGGAGGGGCGTTCGGTACGCGGGCCCCGTGGGCCTTCGCCGACTGGAGTGTGACCTCCCGGTTGGGCGTGCGCGTCCTGCCGTCACGCGGAGTCTGTGACCCTTGACCTCAAGGTTCGGGCGTCGCGTGCCGCCCTCGGTCGTTCCCGCCACCGGCGGCGAGGACTTCCTACACGGGCCCCAAGAGACCTTGACCGCGTCCGGCACTGGCGTACGTGTCTTGCCGTGGGCCTACTGTCGACCATGCGCGCCACCGTCGAGGGCAGCAACACCGACGCCCGTCTGGATTACTCGGTCGGGCGTGTGAGGTCTGGGCAGCAGGTGGCGCGCCAGCCCGCGGGGACCTCGAGGCGGATCTGCGTGCCAGCGGTGTACGGGCGGAGGCAGGCAGCGCAGGTCCCGGGGCGCGGTGCGGTGAACCAAGGGCGGGTGCGCGCGGTGCTCCTGGTCGTCGAGTTGGCTGGCGCCCGGCGCGATCGCCGGTTGGTCAGGGCCGACGGTGCTGGGCGGCAGTGCGCGCACATGGACGGCTCGAGGTCGGTGAAGTCGCAGCGGCTCATCGCCGCGTCGGCGCAGGCCCGTAGGGGCTCGCCCAAGCGGGCCGGGGCGGCCGGGTGAGTACGGGCTGGAGTACCCGGGCCTGTCAGGCGACGCGGCGGAGGGCATCGAGGACGCGGAGAGCCGCTGCACAGAGCTGGTCCCTGAGTCTGCGGAGGTAGTCGAGAGCGCGCTGGAGCATGTGCCCGGCGGCGCGGGCCTGTTCGGGCGTAAGCCGGGTGATGCGCACGGGTCGTTCCCTTCCTGATCTGCGTGCCCTGGGTGGCGCCGGTCGCGTGAGGGGCCGACGCCAGGTACAACGACGCCCCGTCTTGTCCGTCGTTGCGGGACTCCGCTATTCAGCCCGCATGGCGATGGTGAACAGGAGCTCGCGAGCGTCCAGCCAGTCGGGGGTGGGCACCTCGTGCCCGTTCACGCAGGTGAGGGTGACGGGCACCGTTTCGTCACCGAGGTCGCCTCGGATGGTGTGGGCGGGGGTGGCGCCGCACGTCGAGCAGCGCAGCGTCCAGGCGGGGTTGTCCTCGTCGGGGCCCGAGGTGATGCGGCCGTGGAGGCTGATCTCGACGGTGGCCATGGGGGCATCCTGGGCGCGGGTAGGGCGCATGGCGACGCCCCGCCTCCGCCGTCGTCGTGACGGGGTGACGGGGCGTCTGTCTGCGTCGTCAGCCGTGCTGCTGGTTCGGGTAAGTCAGCCAGGCATACGCCTCGGCGAGGTTCTTCAGCCCCTCGGTCTGCGCTGCTGCCCCTGCGTTCTTACGCAGGTCGGCGACGGCTTCGGTGATGGCGTCGTAGAGGACTGCCTTCACTGCGGCGCTGGGAGAAGGGGTCTGGTCGGACATGGTGCTCCTTGGTCGGGTCGTGCTGGTGGTACACGCGGGGACGCATGGGACAACGCGGGCGGTTCCCGATCAGTCCCACGTGATCCCGTTGTTCGCGAACGCCCGGACCACGCCCGGGTCGTCTAGGAACAGCTGAAGTGAGTCCAGCTCCGTGTCCCAGTCCTCCTCTTGGAGGTTTGCGATCATCGGGGTGAGGGTCTTCTCCTTCAGTTCGTCGCTCGCGCCGGCCTCTTGCAGGGCACGGGCCACGGGGTCGATGAACTTGCTGCCTGCGCTGCCCCATCCCATGGTCAGGCCTCGTTCGTGGTGTCGGTGGTGGGCTGCTCGGTGCCGTCGAGGGCGGTACGCAAGTCGCCGAGCATGCGGTGCGCTTCGGAGTGCGGGAGCGCCTTCCTGGCCCACTCCTGTTCGACGCTGCGTACGAGTTGGATGGTGGTGCCGCGGGCGGCGTAGGCGTCGAGGAGAGCATCGACGGCAGCCGGCGAGTTGGGGGTCACGTGCTTGCCCCTCCTTCGGGGGTTGTGGGGTTGAGGGCGGTGCGCCAGCGGGTCATGTCGTCGGGGTGGATCGGGTGTTCGGCGATGTGGCCGACGGTCTCGCCGTTGACGCGGCGCAGCGTGGTGAACGCGTCGAGGACCTCGCGGAGGGCGGTGGCGAGCTGGTCTCGCTCGCCCTCGAGGGCGGTGACTTTGGCGGCGTGGCGTTCGTCGGTGCAGACGAGGGGTGTGCCGGCGGTGATGCGTTCGCCGTGGAGGAGTTGGTCGGCGGCCTCGGGGGTGGGGCATTCGAGACGTGAGCAGGTGATGTGGCCACCGTCGCCAACGAACAGAGATCGCCAGCGGCAGGCCGGGCAGCGGCCCTGCACGTCGGCGACGTGCTGTGGTCCGTCTGGGGCGAGGTCGGTGAGGTCTTTCGCGAGGTCGGCGGCGAGGGAGGGGTGGACGATGAGGCGGCGGGCGCGTTGGTGGTCCGGGTCGCCGAAGGCGTAGCCGGTGAAGTCGATGACGTGCGGAATGGTGTGGGGATGGCCGGGGTGGGCGTCGGCGAGCACCGCGGTGTATCCGTTGGGGACGAAGGTGTCCATGGCCGCCGCTTGAGCGGCACCGGGGCCTTGTCCCGGGGGCGTGGTATAGCCGATGGGGCATTCGGGGTGGGGGTGGACCTCCTCGCCTTGCTCTTCGTAGCACCAGCCGCAGTCGAGGAGCCGCGGTACGGCGGTCTGGTCTCGTACGAGGTTGGTGATGGTGGTGAGGGCGTGGGCCCAGCTCTCGAAGCGGACCGCGCGGTCATCGAGATACACCGTGGCGGGGAGCTTGCGGTTGGTCACGAGGAGCTGGCCGCGCAGGTTCCAGAAGAGGAGCTCGCCGGAGCCTTGGCAGTCGTCGCACTGCCGCGCGGGCTGGGTTGGCCGGTCGTCGAGGTCGACGGCCTGGTCGCCGCTGGCGCCGAGGCAGGTGCCGCATCGTTCGTCGATGGTGACGTTGAAGCCGTGCTGCTCGAGCCAGGGCATGATCTGCTCAGGTTCGCGGGTGGTGTGGATGAACACCGCGTCCAGCTGCAGGAGTTGGTGCAGTCCGTCGATGGCTCCGGGGAGGGGCGGGTCGTAGATGGTGCCGTCGTGCCAGCCCTTGCTGTAGGCGTGGATGACGCCGTCGAAGTCGATAGCGAGGGTCATGCTTGGTCACTGCTCCTTGGTTGCCGAATCGCCGATGCAGATCCGGCTCGGGGACTGCGACGCCTTTCGGACGAGGCGCCGCAGCACGGTCTGGATCGCCCGCCGCGTGGATTCGCTGACACGACGGCGGGCTTCCTCCAGGTCCTGATCGAGCGCGGCGCCGCTCACCGGGTGGGTTCCTTCGGGTGCAGGAAAGTGCGCCAGCGTTCGACGGTGTTCAGGCGGATCCAGCCGGAGGAGAGGCACGACTCCCCGGGGTGCCCCTTGTGAACGAAGTGGCGCAGCACCTCCTCGAGCACAGCGCGGGTCTCGGCGAGTTGGGCCTCGGAGTCTCGGAGCAGGCTGCCGAGGATCTTGCCGTGTGGGAGGACGACGGCAAGCACGGCGTCCGCCCGCTTCCCGTACCGCTCCTTGACGTCCTGTTCGAGGGCGCGGAAACCCCGGCCCTCGGGGTGATCGGCTGCGTACAGGGCTTCGGCGATGTGCCGGCGCAGTACAGACTTGTCGGTCGTCAGGGCTTCTTCGGCCATCCTCCGTTTCCCGGCCCGGACCACCTCGGCGAGCGCGGCCTGTCCCTCCTTGGTGAGCTCGCCGCCGCCGCGGACGCGGATGGTCTCGCCGCCGACCTCGACCGGGCGGCACGCGTCCGGTGCAGGCTGATCTTCACCCGCCGAGTCCGCCTCGTTGACCTGCGGCTCGGCCGCGAGGTGGACGAGAGCCGTGCCCTGCGGCCGTGAATCGTCCGCCTCGTCCTCATCGCGGAGGCGGGACGGGGCGGCGGCTTCGAGGACGGCGTTCGCCACGAGCCACACCTGAGCGGTGCGGGCGGCCTTCGTGGTCGGGAGGCGGTCGCCGAGGCTCTCAAGGTAGGTGCTCACAGCCTTGTAAGCGCGCTGGCGTGGGGTGCGCTCGGCTGTGTCGGGCAGCTGGCCGGGGCGGCGAGCGGGGCCGTCGGTGGTGGGCGGGAAGAGCTGGCCGTAGGCCTGGTCGGCAGCGGCGATCTCCTTGTCCAGTTCGGCCATGTGGTCCCGACCGCAGTCCCCGCACTCGTTGGCCTTCACGCGCTCGTTCTCGCGGTGTTCGAGGGCAGTAGCGACGATCCGGCGTTCGGCACCGATGAGGTCTTTCTGCACGCTGATGACCTGATGGGCCTCGGCGAGGAGACGGTCGTATTGGTTGGCGCGGTTGAGGGTGGCGATGCGGTCGGCCTCGTTGACGGCGAGTTCATCGTGGTAGCGGTCCCGGTCGGCCTCGGCGGTCGCAGCGCGGTCGCTGACGGCCCGGCACCAGTCCCCGAGACGCTGTACCTCGCTGCGGAGCCGGTCCATCTCGGGGTCGCGTACGGCGAGGACGGCGTCGCGTACGCGATGGACGCCAGGGGTGCCACCGCAGTCGATGGTGAGGCCGATGGCGCATTCGACAGCGGCCACGTACTCGTGTTGCTCAGCTTCGACGGCCGGGGCAGCGGGCTGTTGTTCCCCATGTCCGGTCTCGGCCTGTTCCGTCCTGCCCTCTGCGGCGGCGGCCTGACGTACGGCCTCGTCGACCACGGCGCGGGTGATGCGGGTGCCGGCAGGGAGGTTGGCAGTGCGGAGGGCCGTCATCTCTTCGTCGGTGAGCGCGCGACCCGTGAACGGTGTGGGCCACTCGTCCGGGTTTGCCATGAAGGCGTGGGCCCAGTCCTGAGTGAAGCCGCAGCCCTCGTCGTACGGGTCGGAGCAGTGCCAGCCGTCTTCGCGGGCTACGAGGACGGGCGAGCCTGGCGTGTGTTCGCCACCGCAGGTGAACGGGTGCATGCCGCCCCGCTCCTGGAATGCGTTGAGGGCGTCGACCTGCTCTGACGTCCACGGGGCGCGGATCGTGTCGGCCATGGATCAGCCCTTCTTCCGCTTGGCCATGAAGCGGTTGACGGCGTCGCAGTACTTGTTGAAGGGGATGACGAGCCACGGAAGGGCGAGGAACAGCGCGACGGACGCGCCGAGGAGTACGAGGAAGTGCACGGGCTACTTCTCCTGAGGGGCGCGGCGGAGGGCTTGGTGGAGTTCGATCAGTCGGGCGTCCCACCAGCGGGACACGGACGTACCGAGGGGAGGCGGTCCGGCTTGCGTCCAACGGCGGTTCAGCTCGAGGACGCGCTTGAGGGCGGCGGCTTCGTCGCCGGGGCGGATGGCGGACGCCAGCGCTGCAGCCAGCTGGGCCCGCTCATCGGGAGTGACCGCGGCGGGCACCTCGAGCACGCCGTCGCCGAAGGGCAGTGCCCAGGTACCGTCGCCGCGCCGTACCCAGGCGTCAGCCGTGGCTTGTACGGGTTCACCGATGGCCGGCCTGCTGTCCGCGGGAGTGTCCTCCCTGGCAGCTGGGTTGACCTGCTGGTTCCTGATTGTGGTCATGGTTTCTGTCCGCCCGTGTGTCCGGGCGGGGTGTCCGTCGGCCGGGTGGGCGTTGATGGCGAGCGTGAGCGTGAGGCCGCACAGCCGGAGGAACTGCTGGGCGCGCCGGAGGCTCATCGGGGCGAGACCGGTGAGGAGTTGGCTGACGTGTTTCTCGCTCAGGCCGAGTTCCTTGGCGG
This sequence comes from Streptomyces cylindrosporus, assembly GCF_022698165.1. Lineage (GTDB taxonomy): Bacteria > Actinomycetota > Actinomycetes > Streptomycetales > Streptomycetaceae > Streptomyces > Streptomyces cylindrosporus. The sequence goes on along the minus strand of NZ_JALDAY010000015.1, from coordinate 228,464 downwards.
CCGCGGCCTGGGTGATGCGCGAGGTGGTGAGCGCGATGTGCACCTCGGTGCGGAGCTGGTCCTCGAGGCCGTCGAGCGGTCGGCTGGTGGTCACGGGGCGGGGACTCCTTCCGGACGTGGTGCCGAGGTGGTGTCGAGCGGGGCTGCCTGGAGGGTGGGGAGTTGCGGGATCGTCTGGCTGAGCCAGCTGCCGGGTTCGGTCGTGAAGCGCGGGGCCGGGCTGGTCTCCCACCAGGAGCGCAGGGCCATCGTCGCGTTGCGCTGCTGGGTGCGCTTGTCCGTGTAAGTGACCAGCCGTTGACCGGACTTGCGGACCGTGATCCGTCCTCTCTTGGCTCCGTCGGGGTAGTCGTTCCAGTTCACGCCGGCCTCGGACCACAGCAGCTCCTGCATGCCACCGGCGGAGACGCCTTGGAGCCGTTTGTGGGAGAAGTGGGCCTGGGCGGCCATGGCGATGCTGTTGCGTACGGTGTCGCGCTGGCGCCAGATGAGGTAGTTCGCGACCTCGACGGGGTCGGAGAGGGTGAAGACGCGGGCGTCGAAGAGCGCGCGGGCGCCGGGCCTGCGCTCGTTGAGGACCGCGGTGGCGAGGGCTGCCGAGAGGCTGAGCCACTTCGCGGTGACGCCTCCGAACCACGGCTCCGTGTTCTCAACGGCGAAGTCCGTGACGAGCACGCTGATCTCGTCGGACTGGGTGTAGGCGCACACGCTGCCGGTGATCTCGCCGCAGAGGGCTTCGGCGACCGCGTCCATGTCGGCCATGAACTCGGTGTCGAAGGGCTTCTGCGCGCCACGCAGGTAGCTGTGGAACGAGCGGCCGTCGACGCGGAGCAGGGTATAGGTCCGGCGCGGGAGGACGCTGCGGTGGGCGGCCTCGTGGCGTTTCATGCGCTCGGCCAGCGCCGTGTGGCTGGTCATTCGCTGGGGCACGGTGGTGCTCCCTTCGGTTCGCGGTAGGGCTCGGCGGGCAGCGGGCGGCCGGTCTTGAGGGCCCACCAGCCCGCGCAGATCAGCTCGCCGAGCGGGATCTCCTTCTTCGCACCGTCGGGCCGGTAGTAGCCGGGCGGCTGGTAGGAGCCGGCGTAGCCGGTGGCCATGCCGTGGTGGCACCAGAACGGCGAGTCCTCCGGCAACTGGACGCCGGCGTTCTCGAGTTCCGGGCTGCCGCGGCGCAGCGCGCAGTCGCCGCACGCCCGGCGCATCACGCCGGGCGGGACCGGGGCCGGGGTGAGTTCGGACTCGTCCCAGCCGTCGACGTCGTTGGTCAGGCCGACACCGTGGCAGTGCAGACACCGGCCCTGTGTTTCGCCCATGTCTCCGTTCGTGCAGAACGGGCACAGCCAGCGGAAGATGACAAGTTCACTCACGGGACGTCCACCCTCTCGAGGCCGGCTGCTCGCAACTGGGTTTCGTGGGCGTCGCGGTACCGGGCGGCCCGGCGACGAGCCAGCTGGGCCTTCTGATCCTGTGCGGCCCCGCGGACGGCGAGGACTGCCTGTTCGGCAACGATCACGACCAGTCCGGCTGCCGCCAGGCCGAAGAAGGCGCCTGCCCCGGGGTGGTTGTGCTGCGCCTCGAGATCGGCACACCAGGCCAGCCACATGGCGCCTGCGGCGTTGAAGGCCCATCGGGCGGACGCACGCCAGGTCATGAGCTGCTCCTGGTGGGCTCGTCTGCCCAGTGGATGACGGTGTTCTCGTACTCGTCGGTGATCACGGAGATGGTGAGGAAGGCTGTGAGGCCCGTGTACGGGACGTCGGCGATGACGTGCCCGGAGGGGTACTCGACGCCGTGGATGTCGGGTTGGCCGGGACGCTGGGCGACGAATCGGCGCGCGAACCGGACCTCACCAAGGAAGGTGTGGGGGTTCTCGTTGACGGAGGCGCGGGTGATGCGGCGGATGCCGGTGACGAGTTCCTCGGTCTCCTCGGCCAGGACGTGGACCGCGCCACCGCCCCTTCCGTCGCCGCGGGCGGTGCGGAGGCTGATCGCGGGTTTGCCGTGGCGGACAGCGGGTTCGAGGTGGAGCTGGTCGCCGTCGACGTCGGTGAACCGAACGGACTCGCACCGGTCGTCGCGGTAGTCGAAGGTCACTGCCGGCCACCTCCGTTGATCGCTCGGGCCGTGGCGAGGGCGTGCGTATTCACCGGGGGTTCGTCGAAGGCCGCGGTGAGTTTGTGCAGGGCAAGGGCGCTGCCGCGGCAGTGCTCCAGCCACTCGGCCAACGGCTCACGCGCGGCCAGGAGGGCGGCCACCGCGGGCGTGGCGGTCATGGCGCCGCTGAAGGTGGCCTTTCGTAGGGTTGCGGCCGCGGCGGCGAGTTCGTCGACGGGCTTCACCGCTGTCCTCCGGCCGTGACGTGCTGGTAGTTGATGGCCCGGGCTGCGACCAGGAGGGGTTCGTCGTCCGCGATGGTGTGGCCCTCGAGGGCTTCGGCGCCCTGCTGCAGCAGTTGCAGAAGCGCGGCGCCGACGCGGGGGTTCATGGTGCAGATGTACTGCGCCAGGGTCGGCTCGTGGCTGGGGTCGGTGGTTGTGGTGGCGACGCAGTAGGGCACGCCGATGTTGCTGATGTTCTGCGGGTACGGGCGCGCCTGTTCGTTGACGATGTACCAGGGGCCTCGGCAGTCATCGAGAGCCTCGACGCGCTGCTCGAGCTTGGCTGCGGCAGCGCGGATCTCCTCGAGGGGTGTCATCGCTTCTGACCCCCGTTGATCGCCTGGGCGACGGCGATCGCGGCGTCGATGAGGGGGTGGCCCGGGGCGCCGCTGCCGAAGTCGATGTGGTCGGCGGTCGTTTCGAGGAGCTTCGCGATGGGCTCGGCGGCCGGCCCGTTCAGGGTGCGCATCCTCACGGCCGCGGTGTGTAGTTCGTCGGTCGGGCTCGGCGGGAGTGGCTCGGGGTCGGTGAAGTCGCGGGCCTTGATCTTGACCATGCGGCCGTCGGGGTGGTGCCACACGATCCCTTCGATGTGGCCGATCCGGTGCCAGCGAAGCACGCTGTCGCGGATGCCGTCGAAGGTGAGCTCGTCGACGCGGAGGGTTTCGGTGTAGGTGTGGGCGACGAGCCAGTGCCGGTCGTAACGCTCCGGGTTCCCGTTGATGTTCGGGCCGATCAGCTCGTACGTGCCCACGATCCAGGGCTCGGCGGCGTTGTGGGTGGTCTCGGCGGCGTCGAGGGCCTCGGCGTGGTACTTCGCGAACGAGGACTGGACGATGGGTTCCCAGCCGACGAGCTTGCTGGTGTTCTCGTCGTGCTGGACGGTCACGAAGCCGGGCGGGATGGTCTTTCCGGGCTTGACCTCGCGGCGGGCCCACCAGGCACCGTGTTCGTCGTACATGACGCAGGTGCCGTCGAGCTTGCGGGTCGGGCGCCCCTGACCGGCAAGGACCCACTCGCAGCCCGGGGTCACGGTCGGGAGGACGCGGCGGCGGTCTTCGGGGTCGCGTACGAACAACGTGGGGATCTTGCGCATCAGTTGGCGCCTTTCGTAGGAGGGGTGAGGGTTGCGGCCCACATGTCGGGCGGGTCGCGGTGGTACTCGATCTCGGCGACCGTGAAGCGCTGGCGCTGGCCGCCGTAGTCGATGAGAAGGTGATCGCCCTCCTCGATGCCGTCGCCCCAGCCGGAGACACGGACCTGACCGTCCTCGGCGACGTGGTGGATCACGATGTTGTGCCCCCATCCGCACCGTTCTGACGTGTAGTCGAAGGCGCGGGGCTCGCGTACCGGCTTGGGCGGTTCGGGCGCCGAGGCTCGGACGGGGTCGGGGCGGGTGGGCTTGCGGCGCAGGAAGTTCAGCACGGCGGCTCCCCGAGGCGGTCGCTGGCGGTCATCGGTTGCGGCTCCGGTGGATGTTGCGGGCCAGGAGGAAGATCTCGGCGGGGATCGGGGTCTGGGGGCGGGTGTGGCGTTCGAGGATCTGGGCGAGGAGACGGGCGTTGCCCGGACCGAAGAGGCCTGCGAGGAGCCCGGGCGGGCCGCCGACGGCGTTGTGGATGCCGTGCGCGAAGAGGTGCTCCTGGTCGGCGAGTTCGGAGCGCCAGTAGGTGTTGGTAGCCATCTCGGTGTCAGTGGCGGCCGCAAGCGTGCGCAGGTGCTGAGCAGCGTCCAGGACGAGCTCGACGGGAGCTGGTGCCTCCGCGGCGTCCTTGACGGGCGCCGGGCGGCTTGGGGTGCTGGGGCGGAGCTGGACGACGGTCTGGTCCGGGACCGGGCGGCGGTTGCCGGAGTGGCCGGGGCAGTAGGCCTTCCCGTCGGTGTGGGTGCGCCAGCCCAGGCGGCGGCCGGCCGCCTCCGCTTCTTCGACTGTGTGGGCGTCGGTGACCAGGAAGGTCGCGCAACCGCCCTCAGACCACTGCTGGTTGCAGTGGAGGTGGATGCTCGTGCTCATCAGCCCTCGGTTTCACGGAGGATGCCGGCGAGCGCGGCTTCCACCTTGTCGATCACGGGGCCGGGCTGGCCCGGGCCCGGGCGGCCTGCGACCGGTGTGAGGAAGGCCCGAGCGACGATGACTGCGTGCTCGCCCGACAGGTCGGTGGTGATCGGGGTGAGGGCGAGGCGCTCGCCTTCGGCTTCGAGCCAGGCGGTGATGGGATCGCGCATGCGCATGAGGGCGGCGAGGTGCTCGAGCATGCGCTGGTTGTTGCTGTCGACGCGGCCCCGGGCGGGGGCGTCTTTCAGGGCTTTGATCGCGGCGGCGATGTCTTCGAGTGGTTGGGCCACGGGGTGCTCCGAGGAAGTCGCGGGCGTGATGGACAGTGGGGATCCTGGGGGGGGGCGGCGCTGGTCAGGGCGGAGCGACCGGAGTGAACAGGGCCAACTGCGTGGCTGAGAGCTGCAGGTGCTTGGCAAGCCGGATGACCTGCTCGGAGAGCCACACGCCGACCAGGAGGGCGACGACGAGCTCTTTGTGGCGTTCGGCCGCCCAGAAGCGGCGCTCCAGGCCCCAGCGGTGCTGGGACTTGCCGCAGGTGCAGCACACGGCTTCCGTGCCGACGCCACCGGTCTTCGTGTCTTCGACCTCGAAGAGCACGGTCTCGACCCGCGGTCCGCACCAGCGGCATCCTCGTCCGGCCCGGGCGCGGCCGGTTCGTTCGACGATCACCGTGACATCGCCGTTCCCGAATTGGCGGGGCCCAGGAGTCCCCACTGCCAGCCGAGAGCGACCGCTCGGTAAGCGCAGGTGGTGCCGAGCCGCTCGTACAGCCGGTCCCGGTACGCGCGGGCCGATTCCCGTTTGATCCCGAGCTTGCGGGCTGTCGCGCCGGTCGACAGGCCCTGCGCCATGTACTGGAGGGTCCGCAGCTGGGAGATGGGGAGTCGTAGGTGCGGCGGCGGGGTCCGGGGCTTGATCGCGAGGTCGGGGATGTCGGCGAAGTAGCCGTGGCGGTAGGCGTAGTCGACGAGGCCGGGGAGCACGCGGTTGCTGATGGTGGCGCGTCGGGCGGCGCGTTGGACGTGGCGGCGGATGGTCCGCTCGGACATGCCCAAGTCGGCGGTGAGGGTCGCTGTGCTGCCGCCGCAGGCGTAGGCGGCGATCACGCGGACTTGAGCCGGGCTGAGGGGCGCTCCTGGGTTCGCCTCGGTGGTGCTGGTCAAATCGGTTTCCTTGGCGGTGAGATGGAGGTGCGGGGGCAGGGGCCGGTCGCTGCTGCAGTGGTCGGCCAGCCCCCCGTCGCGATGGGTCAGGGACGGCCGAGGCCGAGGGCGTCGATGACTGTGCGGGCGGTGGCCCGGTACTCCTCCTGCACGGCCGCGGCCAGGTGGGCGTACGGCAGGCTGATGCGGCCTCCGCGGTGGTCGTGGGTGGCGAGGAGGACCGCGACGTCGTCGGCCGACGGGGAGGCGGGCTTCTCGGTCTCGTAGCTGATGACGATCTCCGCAGCGGCGGGCCAGAACGCGATCGCGTTGTCCGGGAGCGGGGCGTCGGCGGGGAGTTGGTGGGCCTCGCGGTAGGAGCGGGTGGCGGATGTCCAGGCCTTGCTGATCTCGGCGTGGTTGGCGCCGTACGCCGGGTCGGCGGGGACGACGAACTCGCGCCGGGTGACCGTGAAGGCACGCTCCGTGTGCGACATGAAGAACTCCTGGGTGAGGGTGGTGAGTTGAGGACAGATGGTTGGGGCCTACGGGGCTTAGGGCCGGGATTCGTCGGGTGGCTCGTCAGGCGGACTGCCAGTGGCTGGCGCCTCGGCGTCGTAGCTGGGCGCGGATTTTCCGCGGCGGCGCCGCGCGATGTGCACGACCACAGCCGGGAGGCCGAGTAGGAGTGCGGTTCCGCTCAGTACGCCGGCGGCGATCCAGGCCAGGGCTGCGGCGATGAAGACGACGACGGTGTGGACGACCTCATTCACGTCGCCGGCCCCGTAACGTTCTCCGCGCCGGTGCCGTCGACGGGGCCGCCGTGTTCGACCCGGTCGGCGCCGTGCTCCAGCGTGGCGGCGACATCGTCCGCCCACGCCTCCTCGTAGGCGTCACGGACGAAGTCGGCGCAGCGGCGCATGACCTGGGCCTCGTAGCGAGCCAGCGCTCGTGCTGCGTCGTCCGGCTGTGCACTGATGCCGCTCGTGGCCTGCGATAGCAGGTACAGAGCCCCAAGGGCATTACTCCCGGGGTCGTCCAGGTCGCAGCACAGGGCACCGAGTGCAGCGTGCGCCTCGATCGCGGCATTCTCTAGTTGCCCGAGCGACGTCTCCGTCTCCTCGCCGGTGTCGGCTGCCGCGGGCTGCACCGGCACGGTGTGCGTCGTCGGCATGGCGCGGGGGCTGCTCGCTGCCTGCTCCGGGAAGCAGACCGTGTTACCGCCCGGGTCGTGGACCCACCATGCGGCGAGGGTGCCGGTGATGCGCCGGATGGGCTTGCCGCAGTGCGCGCAGGACGCAGGCTGCGTCTCGGTGTCGGGCTGGGGCGCCTCGGCGGCCAGCTCGTTCACCTTCCTGTGGATCTCCTCCCAGGAGGCTGTCTCAGTGTCGAGACGGAGCGCGAGAGACAGAGCAAAGCGCCAGCCACCGATGACGGATCGACCCTGCTCGATCAGCCCCTGGTGGCCCTCGCGCATGCAGCGTGCGCCCACCTTGGCCAAACCTCGGTCACGCTCGTTGTCCTGCGTCAGGACCTCGACCTGCGCGCGGAGGCGGCCCTCCTCGGTGAGTGCAGGCGGCGGCACATCGACAGCGGACGCCCCGCTGACGGCCTGCATGGTCGGGCACGGCCACGGCACCCACCAACCCACCGGATCCGGCTGCCGCTCCTCCTGCGAACAGGTCTGGCACCAGCGGGTGTCGCCTTCCCCTGCGACGGGCTGGTGCAGCGCGGCGATGCGGTCGCGGAGGCTGCCGTCAACACCAGACACGACAGCGGCGAGGAGCCGCTCCACGAGCACGTCGAGCGGCTGCCAGGCGACGATCCGGGGCGTGCGCGCACTGCCCGCTTCGAGGAGGGGGACGACCATCTGAGGAGGCGAGCCCCCGACGACAGCCATGGGCGCAAGCGTCTTGACGACGCGGTCGCGGAGCACGCCGACGGCAGGCGGGGCAGCAGGCTCAACCAGGTGCAGCCCGGCCTCCTCCAGCTCTTCGGGTGTCACGGCCAGCAACGACAGCTCGGCCGGATCGTCAGCGAGAGCGCGCAGCCAGCCTGTCGGGACGTCCTGTCGCCGGTGGTAGGTCTCGACATGCTCGGCAACGAGACGCAGCAGCGCCGCCTCCAGGCCGTCGCGCGCCTCCTCGATGCGGTCGTTGTAATCGGCCTGCTGCCGCTTGCCCTCGGCGGTGAGGGCCTCGCCGCTCGGGTGGTACTTGTGGTGGCCGTAAGCAGCGAGCTGGAACATCTCAGAGTGGGCGACGTTGTACGCCTTCTGCGTATCGGTCAGATCGTCAGGGGGCTGGCCGGGCATTGATCTGGTCCTCCTGGGGCGGTCGGTCGGCAATGCAGGTCAGGCGGCGGTGAGGCGCTGTCGGCCCGCGTCGGTCACGGTCACGCGGTGGCCGCCGATGTTGGACACGCGGGTCGTGCGGATGTAGCCGGCCTTCTCCAGCGCCACCCAGATACCGATGGAGGCGCGGTGGCCGTCGCGAGACGCAACCCGCCAGACCCGGCGCAGGCCGTCGTCGTAGACCATCGGCGGCTCGTCGTACTTGGCGATCTCCCGCAGCAGTCGCAGTGCAGTGGCGCCGTTCGCGGACGGCTTCGGGCGCGTCTTCTTCTCGGCCTGCTGGGCGTCGAGTTCGGCGAGGGCCTGGCGGCCGGCGTCGGTGATGCGAACGGGGGCGTCCTCATTCTCGTAGTCGATGAGCTTTGCCTTGCTCAGCGGCCAGAAGGTGCGGGCGTTGTAGCAAGACAGAGTGTTCGGGTGGGAGAACCGACCGCGGCTGGCGTACCGAAAGAGGACGCCGTTACCGGTGTCGTACTTGGCGATCTCGCGGAGGAGCTTCTGCGAGGCAGGAGGCAGCGTGGTCATGCTCTGTGCCCTTCGTGGTCGGGCGGTTACAGGCGGGCGATGACGTTGGCGGCGTCGCGGTCGGTGGCGTGGCCGTGTTGGCCGGCCCAGTCCGCGATGTCGAGCGGGTAGCGCTTGTCGAAGTACGTGATGACGACGACCGGGCCGTCCTGGCGGACCTTGTGGTCGGGGTCGTCGGGGCGGTGGGCTTCGGCGATGACGGCGGCGGCGTGCTGTTCGTCGAGGCAGGCGAGTCGGATGTCGGGCATGGTCAAGTGGTCTTTCGGGATGGCGAGTTGGCCGGGTGGGGCGGGGCGCGGGGTGTTGAGGTTGCGTCGGACGGCGGCCGCGGCGCGGCCAGCCGGGGTTCGGAGCCAGCGGTCGCGGCGTTTGCGGCGGCAGCGGGGGCCGAGGCCGTCAGGGCTCGGCCGGAGAAGGACGTGGTCGCAGTCGCTGCAGCGGACCTCCGCTGTCACGTCGACGACGCCTGGAGAGTGTCGATGTGCTCGATGAGCGCGAGGAGACCGGCGCCGGCGTGTACGGCTTCCTGCCGGACGGCGTCGAGGCCGGTGTGGGGAGTACCGTCGGCGCGGGTGGCGGCAAGGACGCTCTCCGCCAGACTGCCGATGTCCTCGACCAGGGCCAGCACCCACTCCTGGAGCGTGTGCTCCTCGGTGCCCAACTTGGTCTTCTGCTCCTCTCGTTCGGTGTGGATGTCGAGGTAGGGGCCGGTGCGACGGGGGCTGTCGTAGTCCGGGTACACGCTGGGGCTCCGATCGGTCGCGGGATGCCGGTGGTTGGCGATGGTGTGCAGGGTGTCGATGCCGGTCGGGCTGGAGCGGGCGAGCTGGACGGCGGCGACGAGGGCCGGGTAGGCGCGAGCGAAGTGGCGCCGGTGGGTGGTGTCGGCTCCGGCGATCAGCGCGACGAGGCGTTCCCGGAAGTTGCTGGTCTGGTCCGGTCGCCCGGGCGGGTGGTAGCCGAAGTGCTGGAGGACGAGGAGCGTGTCGGCCGCGCTGATCGCTTCCGAGACGCCTGCGGGCGTCGGGGCGGGCGCTGGTCGGGGCGGGGGCGGGCAGGGGGTGGTGAGGGTCATGAGCGGGTGTCTCCGAAGAGGGCGGTCAGGACGCTGACGAGGTAGCGCCGTTGGGGCTGGTCGACGAGGTGGTGCGGTTCGACGCAGCGGTCGTGGCCGCAGGCGGGGGTGGCCGGGCCGTCGGGGTCGCGCCGGTGGCCGAGCTGGTAGGCGACGCGGCGCGCGGCGTAGACGTGCGGGCCGTGCTGGAAGCACGGGCCGCCGTCGGGGTCGAGGCCGCCGAGCCAGAGCAGGTGCCCGTCGGGGATGTGGCGGACCTGTCCCCAGAAGGCGTCCTCCAGGCTGCTCGGCCTGAAGCCGTGCGCGGAGTTGGCCGGGGCTCCGAGTTGCTCCCGTACGGCGGTCACGACGGCAGGGGCGACGCCGAGGCGGCGGACGATGTCTCGGTTCATCCAGCCGGCCCGGACGTGGGCTGCGACGTCTGCGCGGGTCAGCGCGTGGAGGCGCTCGCGCTCGCGGACGAGGCTCATGAGCGGGCCTCCGCGCGCTGGTCCAGGAGCTGTTCGGCGACGAGCTGCAGGGCCCCGTTGGCGGTGGACAGGTCGCGTCGGGTTGCGGCGAGGGCGCTGAGCGCGCGGTCGAGGCGTCCCCGCAGGTTCTGCCGCTGCTGCTCCAGCGCGGTCCCTAGGCGGCGCTGTTCGAGTTCCGCCGCCGTGCAGGTCTGGGTGAGCTGCTCCTGGAGGCCGGCCTGGACGGCGCGGAGGCGTCTGGTGGTGGTGAGACCGAGCATCGGGTGGTGTCCCTTCGGTCAGCTGCGGCCGCGCGGGGTGCGGCGGCGGTCGAGGCGGACAACGTTCTGGGGCAGCTGGAGGGGCAGCTGTTCCTGCTGGTTGGGGCAGGTGGCGGGGTGGGGCATGTGGAGGCGCTCGTAGCCCATGAGGGGCTGCTGCTCGGTGACCCGGCGTGAGACCCAGGCCGTGGTGCCGTCGCGGCGGACCGCGGTGTTTCCTTCGGGGTGCGGTGTGGGGTCGACCGCCAGGCGCTTGCCGCCGGGCGTCGTCGCGCCCGGGAGGGTGCGGGTCCACAGGACCCGGCGGCGGCAGTCGGGGCAGATGCCGGGGCCGTTGTTCACCGGGGCCGTCCCTTCACGTCGTGCGAGGCCTCCTCGAGCGCCGCCGCGTACGCCGCGGCAGCGGCCTGGGCGCGCTCGGAGTGGACGCCGGCCAGGGGCTGCCCGCTGTCCGCGCGGCAGGCCTGTCCGGCGGACGCCTGGCAGCAGGGGCAGTCGAAGTGGGCGGCGATCCAGGCGTCCTTGCGGCTGGGGTGGGGCTCGGGGCGCGCGTTGTTGTGGCGGTTGGTGCAGGGGCTGCCGGGGGCGGCGTGGCACCAGCCGCAGCGCTGCTCGAGTTCGGGGTGCCGGCGTTCGGCGCGCGAGGTCATATGGAGGTCCCCCTGGGTCAGGTTCCGGTTTCGGTGCGGGGCTGCCGTTCGGCGACCGCCCTCATCTGGGCGCCCAGTTCGGCGCGTTGCCGGTGGATGCCGTCCTGGGGAGCGCCGTCGGGGCCGGTGCACGGTTTGTCGACGGTGGCCTTGCAGTCGGGGCAGTCGGCGTTGGCGATGGCCCAGGCGTCCATCCGTGCCTCGTGCGCGGTGCCGCGCAGGCCGGCGCTGTTGCGGCACGCACCGCCGGGCGGCGCTTCGCAGTAGCCGCAGGGCACCGTCAGCTCGGGCGGGACGTACGGGGCCACGCTGCTGCCGGCGGCGAGTTCGCGTGTGACGCGTTCGCGGCCGTAGAGGCGCAGGGCCTCAGGGACGCCGTGCTCGGCGAGCGTGTGGCGGATGTCGTCCGTGGCGGGTTCGTCGTGGCCGGGTACGGCGAGCAGCAGGGGCGGCTGTGTCGACGCCGAAGAGGCCGTGGTCCGGCGTGTGCGGCCGGAGGGTGTGGGGACGGGCGCGAGCGCGGGCCCGTGAACGGGTCCCGGCGCTTCTGGGCTCCCCGCCGGGAGCGGGGGCCGGCGGTCGTGGACCCCGTTCCGCGACGGGTTCCGGACCCCGTTCTGCAACGGGGTCCGCCCGGCGGCCGGTTCGGCCGCACCGCTCGCCATCTGCTCGGCGAGCTTCTGCTCCTTGACCCGCTTCTTGTGCCGGGCCTGCGGGTTGTCGGTGTAGAGGTTCATGTGCACGTCCCAGTCCAGGCATCCGGCCTCGAGCGGGACGAGCCGGTACACGGAGTTGCTGTTGGGCCGCCGCTGCTCTTCGAGTACGCCCAGGGCCTTGAGGACCTTCTTGGCCCGGGAGACGGTCTCGTCGCTGCATCCGGCGACGGTCGCGATGGTGGCGGTCGCGGGATCAGCGTTGGTGCCGTCGGAGTTGGCGTACGACGCGATGACCCAGCCGATGTGCACCACCTTGGAGATCTCCGGGCGGTCCATTCGCAGCGCCTCGTCCCGCAGAGAGTTCATCCACGCGGTCCGGGGGGCCACCGGCTCGTTGGCGTTCACGAGAGTGCGCTCCTGGTGGCTGCGTGGGGCACGGTGGCTCCGATCGTGCGAAGGGACAGAGGTACGGGTGCTACTCGCGTTGATGCGGGCGGACGGCCCGGGCGGCGGCCGGTAACGAGGGGCGGGGCTCGTCCTTGTTCTGCAGCGCGGAGGGCGTGTGCAGGGGGCATCGCAGCCCCGTCAGGTACTCCCGCACGCCCTCGACAGCCAGGCAGTGCCGGCGCTCAGCGCCTATCCAGTGCCCGCACACCCGCGGCTGCAGGCTGCCCCGCCACAACCCGCTCACCGCACACCGTCCGTGGATTCGAGAACCGCAGCCATGCGCTGGCGCTGCCGGGCGAGTTCGTCCCGGCCGGCCGCGGTGTAGCCGCCGTACACGCCGAACCGGCTCCCGCACACCGCCTCGATCCGCATCGCGTCCTCGAGGCACTGCAGGCGTACGGCGCAGTGGGAGACGCAGAACCGGGCCGTGGCCTCGCGCTTCGCCCTGGACTTCGCGTGGAAGTCGTCCGGCCCGGGGCCGATTCCCTTGCCGCAGGCGGCGTCCAGCGCCCACTCACGCCCGTCCGCGCCGTGCGCCCATTCCAGGTCCGGCATTCAGTTCGCCCCCAACCGTTCGGCAGCAGCGTCGAGTTGGGCGGCGAAACTGCGGGCGTTATCGCTGTCGAGGGCGGCATCCGCCTGGTGCTCAGGTGCCACGCACCAGGCGTATTCGCAGGCTGACTTGGTAGACCCGACCGGGGGGTGCCCGTGCTCGATCCCGTAGGCAATCTTCCGGACAGACAGTTTCCGGCCGCGGTGGGTCAGGACCGGTGCGAGCCCCTGATCCCGTTCTCCGGTCCACACCATGTGTCCGCCGTCGAGCACGACCGTGTTGAGGGTGAACTTCTCCGGCACGCTCAGCTGCTCGATATGAGCCCACGCGCGCGCGGCCGTCCCACGAGAGATGCGGCCGCGGGCGCCGATCTGGGTGCCGGTCACGCCGGCCTCGATCAGCCTGCGCATGTCGGCTTCCTGGTTGTTTCGGATCGGCACGCGGCTCACCTCTCCCTCGGGGCACGCGGCCGCGGCAGGAAAAGCGGGCGACCGGCCCGCCCGCGGGCCCGTGCGGACGGCAGACCGCTGGCCGGGTGCCGGCCCATGGCCTCCTCCAAGCCCTCTGCGTCGACTCGCTCCTCGTCTCGATCCGAGGGGTCGTCGTGATCAAGCGGCTCGGATTGGAAGGGGCTGACGCGCGCGAGCAGCTTGCCGACGCCACTGACGAGCGCCAGGTAGGCCAACAGGCCGACCGGAACGATCAGGAACCACCTCATGACGTGCCACCGCCTCGGCTGGTACGCACGGGCCGGTAGAGGCGCCGAGCCGGGTTCCCGTCATCCACGATCAGATGGCCTGCCTGGGCGAGTGCCTCAAGTTCTCCGCGGGTCTGGGAGCGGTTCAGTCCCTTCCATCCCCAGCTGCGGTAGACGCGGTGCACGTCGGCCGTGGTCACCGGCTTCCCCTTGTCCTGGATGTGCTTGAGCAGCCGGGGCAGCCGCTCGTCAGCCGGAGGCGGGGACGGGAGCGCGGCGGCTGCCTCCGCTGCACCCGTGGCCTGGCCCTGAGTCCCCGGCGCGGGAGCGAGTGGGAAGGAGTACATCGGCGCGCGGCGGTACGGGATGGCGACGAGCCAGGGGCCGTGGATGAAGCCGAACGCGGCGTACTTGCAGCCGCGGCTGGCGGTCTTCCCGAGGAGGCGGCCGATGCACTCCTGGCCGAGGACGTCCATCCACGCGGTCGGGCGGCCCTCGCGTTCGTGGTCCTGCGGGTTCGTCCGCGGGTTGGCCAGCAGGGCCTGCTGGATGTCGATGCCGGTGGCGATGTCGAGGCAGCTGGGGCACTGGAAGGCCCAGTCGCGCGAGTTGTCGCCGAATCGCTCCCGGGCCTCGGCCCAGAGTTCCTCTTGCGTCAGGGTGCGGGCAGGAAATGCCACCGTCATCGTCGTCCTCCCACGTTCCGGAGGTCGGTGCGGGCGCGGGCGATCGCCGCGCACCGTCCCGGGCAGTACCAGTGCGCTGCGGCGCCGTCCTTGCTCCCGGGGACGCGGACCATCCCAGGCGCAGGGCGTGGGCCGCTGGCCGGGGTGCCGCAGCCGTCGACGTGGCAGGCCTCGATGACCGGTGCGGACGGGACGGCGTCCTTCTTGGGTGCCGGCTTCCGCTTGCCCTTGGGGCTCAGCCAGAGGCCGTCGGCGTCACGCTCGAGCCGGGGTGGCATCAGGCGTCACCGCCTTCGAGGTGGGCCGCGATGAACTTGGCGGCCGCGGGGATGCTGCGGAGGTCCTGCTGGACGTGCTTCCACCGCGTCAGCCCGGGCGCGAGCGCCGCGAACTCGTTGTCGGGGTCCGGGACGGCGGCTGCGGTCCACACGAGGCCGCCCCGTTTGCCGGAGGTCAGGGTGATAGTGCCGACGACGTCGCCCTCGTTGACCCGCTTCACGCCCTCGCGGGTGACGACGTAGTCGTGCGGGTAGGGGTGCTCCGCCATGCGGCCGTGCGACGACCAGGGCTGCCCGGGCCACAGCAGGAGGCGGCTGGCGCGGCGAGGCCGCATGCCGTAGCCGATCGCCGTCGTCCGGGTGTGCTGCTCGCTGCGGAGTTCCGCCGTCAGGACGTGCGCGTTGCCGCAGGCCCGGCAGACGAGGCGGATCGTCGTCAGCTCGAACTCATCGCGGTGCGGGCAGTCCTCGTCCGAGCACGAGTGCACCGGGCTGGCCGTCCGGCCGCGCAGCGCCTCGTGGTCAGTGTGGACCTGGGCTTCCCAGTTCGGGCGCGGGCAGCGCGGGGCGTGAGGGAGGTCGTGCCAGCCGACGTAGGAGTTGAGGGGGCCCTTCATGCGCGCCGCCCGTCGTGCACTGTTCGGCCGTTCCGTACGACGGTGAGGGTGTGCGGGCCCGCCTCGAACCACAGCTGGTACAGCGGCTCGTCGGGCGTCTCCGTCGGTGCGAAGCAGCCGGCCAGTCCCGCGTCCGGGGCGGTGTGGTGGAGCAGGCGCAGCTCGAGCTCGCCGGGGTAGAAGCCCTCACCGGGCTCGACGGCATACGTCTCGCCCCAGGCCGGGGCGGAACCGGCGGCCTCGTAGTGGACGTGGACCAAGTCGCCCGCGCGGCTGGGGTACCAGGGCGCCGTCTTGAGCGCCCGGTCCCCGGCGCGCAGGGCGCCGATCTCGCCGCCGATGTCGCGGGCGCGCTTGGCGTCCTGCGCGGCTTCCAGCGGACTCTGCTGCTGGGGACCGCGTCCGTAGAGGGCGGTCGCGAGCCGCTCGGCGAGCCCTTGCGGGCTGCCCGTCCAGGTGTCAGCCGCGTTCATCGCGCGGTCGAGGGTGTGCGCGACCGTGACGGTCGTGCGCGCCTCGCTGGCGCCCGGCACGAGCTTGACCAGCGTCTCGGTGATGATGTCTACGGCCCAGTTGCGGCGCGTCATCGCTCTTCACCGCCCTCGGCGAGCAGCTGCCCGAGCGTGATGAGGCTGTCGATCCGGGTGATGCGGTCGCGCCTGCACGAGCTGCAGGGCTGCACGAGCTCAAGCCTGACCTCGGTCTTTTCCTTGCTGTGATCGATCCGGTACCGGAGGTACTCGGGCCGCCCGGGCTCGAGGTGGGCGGTCGCCTCCTCGGTCTCGTCAGGAAGGTCGGGCCCGGTGCTGTACTGCCACTTGAGCTCCTCGAATTCCTCGCCCAGCACAGCCTTCGCGCTGCCGCGGGCGAAGCAGAGGAACTCGGCGCGGGTCTCCTCCGCGATCTCGGCGAGCTGTCGCGGGGCTTCGGCCTCGTACTCGGCGTGGGCTGCGACAGCGAGTTCGATGAGGGTCATACGGCCACCTCGACGATCTGGGGCTGGTACTGGGCGGAGATCCATGCGGCGGCCTCGTCGACCGTGTCCAGCTCGTTCCGGCGGCGCGCCCAGCGCAGTTGGTCGTCGCCGTACGGGCCGGTCGGGTCCGAGATGGCGCTGGCCTGCCACCGCTTGCGGTACTGGGAGTTGGGGTACTGGGAGATCGTTCCGGCGACGTCCGCGGCCCGCGTCGGGATGTTGGGGGTGCGGGTGACCAGGTACTCGCGCGGCGCCTCGACACGGCCGGCCGCGAGCCGTTCGCCGGGCCACAGCCACAGGCCCTCGAGCTCGCGGGCCGCCTGCCCGTATCCGTAGGCCGGGGTCGTGGTGGTCGTCATCGCGACTTCTTCGCCGTGGATGAGGTGCACCGTGGTGCAGGAGCGGCACACCAGCCGGATCGTGAACCGGCTGAAGACGTTCGCGTGGTCGCACTCCTCCGCCTGGCACCCATGGACCTGGTCCTGGACGAGGAGACGCCCGCGCAGGCCCTGGTCGACGCACAGCTGCGGCTCCCACACGGGCAGCGGGCAGTCCTGGCCGTGGTTGATGTCCGTCCAGCCGAGGTAGAGGTCGCGGACGATGTTCACCGCTCACCCCCGGCGCTCTCGCGGGGCTTCTCGGCCGGGACGGGCGGCAGATCTACCGGGGTCATTGATCCGCCCGCCATCACGATGGACGCGAGGGGATACAGCTTCCCGTCGCCACCGCGCAGGGCCATCAGCGGCATTCCGCCTTCGGCCTGCCGCTGGCCGAGGTAGACCCATGTCCGCCCGCCCTGGTCGACAAGGCCGCGGCTGAGGTCGTAGATCCGGCCCCACAGGTAGAACGGCTCGCCGGCAGCGTCGCTCGCGGCCTGGAGGAGCCTGGGGACGTCGTGGGCGGTGAGATGGACGTCGACGCCGTCGATCTTTCCGGCTGCGACCTGCGCGTAACCGGCAGTCCGGGTCGGGGCGTTGAGCGGGGCGCCGATCGCTTCGAGCCAGTATTCCCAGTCGGAGAGCGCGAGTGCCCTGATCGCCACGGTGACCCGCTCGTGGTCAGCCGCGATCTCCATCACCTCGAGACGGCCGGCGTGCCGGGCCCTGAGGCCGGTTGCGACGGTGACGGCGCGTGCCCTCGCCGCGTCCCAGCGGGCGGCCGGGCCGTCCTCGGCCTGCGGCGGCCGGGCGGCGCCGGGGCGGACCTGTGCAGGCCCGTCGACTCGCTGCATCATCGGCTGCGGAGCGGAGTCCGCCGGCCGGCGGGTGCGGGGGACGACGACCGCGCCGCGGGTCGCCGCGAGCGGCTCCGCCGCCGTGACCTCCTGCTGGGGGCGCGGTCCGCTGGTGTCGCTGAGCAGACCCTTGCGGCGCAGAGCGGTGCAGACGGACACGGCCACTTCGCTGGGGTAGCCGCAGTCCTCGATGATCGTTTCGACGGCGACCCTGTAGGACTCGGGCAGGTCGCGGCGCGCTTCGATCTGGGTCCGCAGCCGCTCGAGGGTCTCGGCTCCGCGGGGACCCACCAGGCGTCCCTGCGCCTTCAGGTCGGCGACGAAGGACCGGGCCAACATCCCGAGCCTGTTGGCGAGTTCCTGCTCGACGGCATCGAGGGTCTCGGGTGTGGTCGTCATGCCGCCCCCAGGTACGTGGCGCGGAGGGTGCGGTTCTGCTGGAGCGTGCGCAGCGCCCGGTACTGGGCGGTCTTCGTGGCTCCCTCACTGAGGCCGAGGGCCGCGGCCGTCTCCGGGACGGACAGTTCTTGCAGGAAGCGCAGCTCAAGGATGCGGCGCTGCTGCTCCGTGATCTTGCCCATGGCCGAGACCAGCGCGTCGGCCTCCGCCTGCTCGAGGATCTCCTCCTCCGGCGGAGGAGCGACGACGCCCAAGTGGTCCGACAGGACGGGCATGTCGTCGAAGAGGACGAGCCGCTGTGTGGCCCGCGACTTGTAGTGGTCGTTGACGATGTTCCGGGCGATGGTGAAAAGCCACGAGCGCAGAGACTTTCCGGTCCACTGGAAGGTCTTCAACTTTCGGAAAGCCCTGAGGAACACCTCCGCGGTGATGTCCTCGGTCAGCGCCCTGTGGTTGCCGACCCGCTGACGGATGAAAGCGGCGACGGAGACGCGGTGCATGGCGTACAGCTCGCCGAAGGCGTCAAGGTCGCCTTCCTGCGCGCGGGTGATGAGGGCCGGTTCTCTCGTTCCGTCGTCCTGCTGGATGGCGTTAGCCTCAGTGATCAAGGCCTGCTCCGTTCATGTACGGATGAACTGTGGTGGGCTGGAAGTTGCACGGGGCTGCTCTTGGCCATGGCCCGGCCTGGGCAGCCCTGTGGTGTCAGGTCGCGAGCTGGCCCTTGGCCGGCGCCTTCCGCTGGCGGGGAACGCTGCTGCCGCGTGTGGCCTGCGGGTCTTCGTAGACGTACGTCTCGACGTGGCCGCCGTAGACGGCGCGGATGCGCCAGACGGTGCCGAGGCTGGGCTCCTTGTGGCCGGCCGCGAGCCGGGAGAGCGTCGCGTGTGTGATTCCGGTCTGCCGCGCGACGTCAGCTACGGACTTTGCGCCTTGTGACCTGGCCTTTTTCAGGACCTTGGTCATGTTCAGGCGGAGCATGGGCATGGCCCCCCTCTGGAACTTGCACGTGTGCAAGTTGGTTTGCATGCATGCAACGTATGCGACTAACTCGCACGCATGCAAGTTGCATCACGGAAGTCGACGCGGAATTTTTTTGAGCGCACGCGTGAGCGAGCAAGACCGCGCCGCCTGCGGAAACGAAAATCCCCACGCTGACCTGCGAACTTGCACGCGTGTAACCCTCCTGTGAGTTGCACACATGCGCGCTACTCTCGCGACATGCGGAGCATGGAAGATCCCCCCCACGGCAAGACGCGCGAGGAACGGCAGGCGCTCGCGGCGCGGGTCGGTGCGTACCTCACCGACCGCGCCCACGAGGCTGGCTTCGACGTCCGCCAGAGAGCAGGCGGACGCGCCCAACTCGCCGGCCTGCTCAGCGTGAGTCTCACAACGGTCAGCCGGACCCTGGACGGCAAGACCCTGCCGCTCCCCTCGCAGCTGACCGCCTGGGCATCAGTACTCGGCATTGATCATGGCGAGCTACTGGTTGAATCCGGACTCATTCCTCCCAAACGCCCCCCAGGGGACGCAAAGGAGGAGGTACCCTCAGCCACACTCACCCCGGATGTGGCGATGGATGCCTGGGGGATCACTGATCCCAAAATCCGCAAGATGCTCACCGGAAACATCGAGCAAGCGCGTTCTCTCCAGCAGGAGATCGATGCTGCCGACCGGGGGGCCACAGCAAGCAGGGGGTAACAGGTGGCATTCAGATTGGCGGTGGCGTCTGCGGCCTTCAGCGTGGCCGGCGGCGTCCTCGTCGGTGACGGCATCTGGAGACACAGCTGGGAAGCCGCGGTCACTGGTACGGGCATCATGGCTGCAGGAGCCGTCGGCGCCGTAGGCGCGGCCATGCGGTACACGCTGAAGGCGTTCGACGCCCGCACCCAGGCCCATGCCGATACGCAGCGTCGCAACGATTTGGCCATGCAGCAGCGCGAACACGACGTAGGCAGGCGCGAGGCGGCCGTCGACCGGCAGCGCACCGTGGCGGCGATCAGGATTGCCAGCTACGCCGCGTCCCTGGACGAAGCCCGCAACGCCAATGCCCGTCTCCAGAGCAAGGTCGTCGAGCTGCAGCAGGAACTCGACGAGGTCAACGACGAGCGCAACCAGCTGATTGTCGAGGAACTGATGCTGGCGAGGCAGCAGTTCACGTCGAAGGGCTACGGGCACTTGCGCGTCGCCGGGAGCGACGGGACGGCCGCGCCGACGCTCGGCCGCAGCCGGGCCCGCGATGTCACCCAGCTGATGCCCGAGCAGGAGCGTCACCTGCGGCGAATCGATACTCCATGAACGTCCACCTCCTTTGCGGTGAAGGAGGTTGACAGAGACGACGGAAGCCGCCCCCGGCTCTGCGACGGGGGCGGCTTCGTTTGCCTCCGGACGGCCCGGCAAGGGCCGTGGGACACCTCACGGATCTCTCACACGCATCTCACGGACTGTCCGAGGCGCGGAGGAAGGCACGGGCTCTGACCAGCGACGGAAGTAGTCTGGCGGAAGATCCGCCCACGGCGCGGAACGGTCTGATGACTTAGTCCGTGTCGTGAAGATGTGGTCCCAGCACGGGTGAACGGCAGTTGAACGGCACGCGCGTGTGGGGCGGTGAATGGCAGGGTGAGCAGCATGGACGGTCGTGACCTGGTGCGTTCGATGAGGGTGGTCGGTTCTGCGGGAGCGGCCCAGAGGTTGCGGACCGTGCGGGCGGCGTGGCGCAGGAGGCGTGCCGACGCCGGGGCGCTGCCGCCGCGGGGTGCCGAGCGTGCGCGGGTGCCCGGGCCTGTGCGGGAGGTGGAGCCCGGTCCGGGAGGCGGCGTCGTCCGGTTCGGCCGGTCCGAGCTTCGGATCGTGGTCGCGGTGAACGGGGCGGTCTTCTGGGGCTGGGACGGGGCCGCTCCCGAGCCGTCGTACGCCCTTGGGGGCCGTTTTCCGGAGCCTGATCCCAGGGCGGTCCTGGAGCCGGACAAGGACGGCGGCTGGCGGGTCGTGGCCGAGCGGATGACGGTCGTCGTCTCGCGGCACGGCGCGGTCGAGGTGCGTACGCCCGGTGGTGTGACCCTGCGCCGCGATCTGCCGCCCAGATGGTGGGAGCCGGTCGGGGGTGGCGAGGCGCGCTGGATGCAGCGCTCCGAGGTCGCCGCGGACGCGCGGTTCTTCGGGCTCGGGGGTCGTGCGTCGGGCCCGCGGCTGCGCGCCGGAACGTACCGCCTCTGGAACACCGACCCGGGGGGCGCGTTCGGTCCCGGCGACGATCCGCTGTACATCACCATGCCGGTGCAGCTGGTGGTGGCCGACGCGGCGACGCACCTGGTGTTCCACGACACCTCCTGGGACGGCACGGTCACGCTGCGGGAGGGCGAGGAGGGCGCGGGTTCCGGGCACGACCGGGCGGGGACGAGTGAACTGCGCGTGGACGGCGGCCCGTTGCGCTGCTGGGTGATGGTGGGCACCCCCGCGCGCGTGCTGCTCGCCTGGGCGTCGCTGACGGGTGCGCCGGCGCTGCCGCCCGCCTGGGCGCTGGGGCATCACCACGCGCGCTGGGGCTTCGGCAGCGAGCAGGAGGTGCGGCGGATCGTCGCCGGCTACCAGGAGCGTGGGCTGCCCCTCGACGCCGTCCATCTGGACATCGACCACTACGACGATCACCAGGTGTTCACGGTCGACCACGAGCACTTCCCCAAGCTGCCGGTGCTGGCCGAGGAACTGCGGCGGGACGGCATCCGCCTGGTGTCGATCGTGGATCCCGCGGTCAAGGCGGAGCCGGGCAACGCCGTGTACGACAGCGGCACCGCCGAGGACGTGTTCGTGCGGGACGCTTCGGGCCGGGTGGTGCGCGGGGTCGTGTGGCCCGGGGAGGCGGTCTTTCCCGACTTCACGCACGCGCGCGTGCGTGCGTGGTGGGGCGGGCTCTACGAGGAGCGGCTGGCCCAGGGGTTCGCGGGTTTCTGGCACGACATGAACGAACCGACCTCGTTCACCGCGTTCGGGGAGTCGACGCTGCCGCGCTCGGCCAGGCACGCCCTGGAGGGCCGCGGAGGCGACCACCGGGAGGCGCACAACGTCTACGCCCTGTGCATGGCCAGGGCGGGCTACGAAGGGCTGCGTGAACTGGCGCCCCAGGAGCGGCCGTTCGTCTTCTCACGGTCCGGGTGGGCCGGCATGCAGCGCTACGGGGGCACCTGGTCCGGCGACGTGGCCACGGGCTGGCCCGGGCTGCGGGCGTCGCTGTCGCTGGTCATGGGGCTCGGGCTGTGCGGGGTGCCGTACTCGGGGCCGGACGTGGGCGGATTCGACGGGAGCCCCTCCCCCGAGCTGTATCTGCGCTGGTTCCAACTGGGCGCGTACCTGCCGCTGTTCCGCACCCACGCGAGCATGCGGGCGGGGCGCCGGGAGCCGTGGGAGTTCGGTGCCGAGGTGCTGGAGCACGCGCGCGTGGCGCTCGTCGAGCGCCGGCGGCTGCTGCCGTACTTCATGACGCTGGCGCATCTGGCCCGGCGTACGGGCGCGCCCTATGTGCGGCCGTTGTGGTGGGGTGCGCCCGAGGACCGTGCGTTGCGCGACTGCGAGGACGCCTTCCTGCTGGGCGACTGCCTGCTGGTGGCGCCGGTGCTCGACCCGGGCGCGGACCGGCGGGCGGTCCAGCTGCCGCGCGGGCGCTGGTACGACACGGTGACCGAGCGGGCGTACGAGGGACCGGGGCAGGTGCTGCTCGACGCCCCCTTGGCGCGGATCCCGGTGCTGGCACGCGCGGGGGCCGTCGTCCCCGTGCGCGGGGACGACGGCGGGCTGGAGCTGGAGGTGTGGGCGCCCGCCCAGGGCCGCACGGGAGGCGGCCTGGTGGTCCCGGACACGGGCGACGGATGGGACGAGCCGGAACTCGAGCGCTACGTCGCCCGTTGGGCGGGACGGAGGCTGGTGGTCGAGCGGGAGGGCGAGGGCGGCCCGGTCGAGCCGCCCTACCCGGTCCGAGTGCGGGGACTCGGGGCGGACGGGGCTCAGACGTAGCGGCCCTCGAACCACGCCCGCACGGCCAGCGTGTGCAGCGGGAAGGCGAGCTCCTCCGGCCTGCGCAGCAGGTGCCAGCCCTCGGTCTCGTCCGTGGCGGCGGACGACGGCAGGCCGTCCGCCGGGCGTTCCGGCAGCAGCCCGAACAGCAGGAGGTGCCCGTCGGGGGAGCTCATGGCGTCGACGAGCCGTACGTCACGGCTCGCCGCGTCGATGCCGGTCTCTTCCTTGAGTTCGCGGACGACGGCCTGCCGCCAGTCCTCCCGGTGGTCGACGTAACCGCCGGGCAGTGCGATGCCGCCGCGCGCGGGGGCGACGGTTCGGGTGATGACGACCAGGGCGGTGCCCTTGGTGTCGTACACGGGCTGGAGTGCGATCGCGACCGGCAGCGGGTTGCGATAGGCCACGGCGTGGCAGACCGGACAGGTGCGGGGCCAGCCGGAGACGCCCTCTCCATAGGGCGCTCCGCAGCTCGAACAATGTGAGTCGGGCGCGGAGTTGGGGGTGGAGGATTGAGTTTCGGACACGCGGCGGACTGTATCCGATCAGGGGAAGGGCGTCTTCCGGAGGCGGCTCAGTCGCCGCTGATGAGGGACTTCCAGGCCACGGGGAAGTCGAAGTAGGTGTCCGGATAGGGCTCGACACCGCCCGGCTTGTACGTGTAGTGCCACCACTCCTCGGCGAGGTTCACGAACCCGAGGTCCTCCAGGGTGCTCTTGAGCAGCAGCCGGTTGTCGCGCTGTTCGCCCTGGATGCGGGGGTCGAGGGTGTGCGCGAGGGTGTCGAAGCAGTTCGAATGCAGGATGACACCAATATAGGCATAGGTCGGAGCTGTCGCGGGGCGATGGCCGAAAAGGCCCTTCCAGGGCCGGAGCCGGGCGTGAAAGAGCCCGTCCTGTCGGAGTCTTGCGGGACTCCGACAGGACGGGCGTTCATGGGGCGGCCTGTCGCCGCCGAGGTGGCGCACGCCCCAGGTGGCTGATTACCGCCGAGGCCTGGCTTGCCTTCACATTACATGGAGCATGCTATGGCGTACTAGGCATACCGTGTCTCGCCTGATGTGCTGTAGGACGCCTAGCTTGTCTCGGTGATCGACTTCGCCCCCGACGTGCCGCGCTGGCGCCAGGTCTACGAGGTGATCCGTCAGCGCATCGCCGACGGCACCTACGCGCCCCGCTCCCGCGTCCCCTCAGTGATCCAGTTGCAGCAGGAGTTCGGCATCGCAGGGGCGACAGGGCAGAAGGTCCACCGGCAGCTGCGGGAGGACGGACTGATCTACACCGAACCCGGCCTCGGCAGCTTCGTCGCGCAGCGGCAGCCGGGCGGATGACCCCGCCCGTCCGCCACGGGGGAAGCAGACGAGCGGGGCCAGCTCAGATATCCCAGGCCTGCGACGGATCGTCAAGCCACGCACGTTGACCGTCGGCTGTGACCGTCAGGCCGAGGCGCTCGTAGCCCGGCTCGCCGGAATCGCGCCACCAATCGAGCGCGGCAACCACCTGGTCCCAGAGCGTGCGCGGCCCGGACTGCCAGACCTGAGCCTCATCATGGCCTTCGCGGAACATGACGCACGCCCACGACCGGTCAGTCAGCCCGTAGAACCACACGGGCCGAACTCCCTCCCGCGCGGCCGCCGCCTGGCGGTAGCAGTCGCGGACACGAAGTCCGACGGCGAAAGAGCTGGCGGCAAACCGGTCGCCGAGCAGCTGCTCCTCCGTGACGGTCGTCGTGGACCGGTCGGCCCCGCCGACACCTTGAGGCACGTACACGTCATGCCCTGCGAAGGGAAGCCGCTGGGAGCGCAGCTTCATGAACTCCGCCGGGCCGGTGAACCGGCCTTCCGCGGACTTGCCGTCCTCGGTCACCTCCAGACGCGCGACGGCATCCTGGTTGCTGTAGTGCGTGCCCCACGGAGCCACGATCAAGCCGCCAGGCCGGACTTGCCCGAGCCAGCTCGACGGGATGCTGCGCAGTCCGGCCGTGGCGATGAGCCGGTCGTAAGGGGCGCCCGGCTCATCGCCGTCCTCGCCGTCGCGGGCGAGAACCGTGACGGGCAGCCCCACACGGGCGAGCCGGTCCCGCGCCTCGGCAGCCACCGAGGCGTCGATCTCGATGCTCACCACATTGTCGTGGCCGAGCCGGTGAGCGAGCAGGGCCGCGTTCCAGCCCGTGCCCGTGCCGATCTCCAGCACGCGCTGTCCGGCGCGCACGTCCAGGTCTCGCAGCATGCGGAAGACAACGGACGGCATCGACGCGGACGACGTCGGCACGTCGCCGCGGCCCACGCTTTTGCCGTCGTCCCATTGCGTCACAATCGGCACGTCGGCGTCGGCGTACGAGAACCACAGGCCGGGCTCCTCCCGCACGTCCACGGCGACGGTGGTGCCGGAGTCCATGTCGTACGGCCACATCAGCTCGGGGAGGAAGTCGGCACGACGCACAGCGGCGAAGGATCCGACCCAGTCCGTTGTCAGGGCGTTGCGTTCCAGGAGGGAGCGGCCCAGTGCGGACCGCCCCTCCTCCATTCCGTCGAAGGCCATCTCAGCCGATTGCCTTCGGCCCGCCATCGGGGGACGGCGGGTCCGACGGGCCGGGCCACGGCTCTCCGGGCAGTCCATCTCCGCCCTCTCCGCCGCCACCGCCGGCCATGCAGATCACTTCGTTCCTCATCGGTGTCTCCTGTTGGTCATCGTGCTCTCCGCCGGCCCAGGTGGGAAGGCGGCAGCCGTGGAACCCCTCCCGCCGCGGCTTGCGTTCCGCGACGGGAGGGGCGTTGGGGGTGCGACCCTGACCCTGCGGTCGCCTGGGGCCCTATCTCCGGGCGAGGGCGGCCGCGGCCTCAGCGGCGAGGACGCCCCGCCCGTGCGCAACGGGCATGGATGCGGCCGGAGCGGGCGGCGCCTCCGGACGGGCTGACCTTGTCGTAGGGCACAGATACGTCCGTCGCCTCGATCGTCTGGTCGCAGGCCAGGCACACGGTCACCTGGGTGAGCGCCTCGTAGTGGTCGCAGAGGGCCAGAACCGATCGCGCCAGCATCGTCACGCGGTCGTGCTCACCCATCAGCCCGGCCCGCTCGATCAAGCCGAGCCGACGCCGTGCCTCACCGACGCCGGCCAGGGCCACCTTCACCACGACCTCGTCAGGAGTACACGAGGCGATCTGCTCGATCTCCTTGATCAGCGCCCACAGATCACGGCTGAAGCTCGCGCTGTGCCTCTTGATGATCTCGTAACGCGGCACCATGTCCGGGGACATGTAGTCGCGGGCGACCTTACGCAGGGCCAGCACGTCCAGGGTGGCGTGGTCGTCGGTCTTCACCGGACCGCTCCCGCCTGCCGGTGCAACGGGCACGCACAGGGCGGCAGTTGTGTGCCCATGCCCTCCAGCGGAGGCGTCTGCCCGTAGGTGACCTTGACCGTGGCACGCGGCGCTGTGATCACGCCCTCGGCGGTCACCGTGTACACCCTGATCGTCATCTTCGCGCCCCGTGTGCGCTCCCGGGGCGGGGCGGTACCGTTCGTCATGTCGACGCTCCCTTTCTGCATTGAGCGTTGGCCACTCCCGGGGCCGTTCGCGCGGTCGCCGGGTTCGACTTAGGGCCAATGTCCAATTCGCTGACGATGCCAGCTCTTGTGAGTAGCGTTTCCTGTGCGGATCGTCAGGACCAGAACCTGCGTGTCCGCAACCGTCCGCAAGCCTGCGGACACCGCGGACAGCGCGGACAGAGGACTGGTGATGAGCGAGACCTTCGGCCAGGCGTTACGGCGCCTGCGTGGCAGCAGATCTGTACGGGATGTCGCGGCGCTGGCTTCCTGCGGCAAGACCCACGTCTCCGACCTGGAGTCCGGACGGCGCTTACCTACCGCCGAGATGGCTGCCACGCTGGACCGGGCTCTCGGGGCAGACGGGGAGCTGATCGCGCTCGCCGAGCGCCGCCCGGGCTCATCCGTCCTGGACCAGGTCGACGCACTCCAGCGGGGGCTCACCGAGTCTCTGGCTGCCGGTCCGATGACAGATGCGGCACTCGATGAGTGGGCGTACACCGTCGAACGCCACGGCCGCGCCACCCGCTACCGGGCCGAGGGCGAACTACTGGGTGAACTGGTCTCAGACTTCCAGGATCTGCGGCTCGTTCTCACACACCGGCACCCGGCCGCCACGCACAAGAAGCTCACCATCACGGCGGCCCGGCTCGCCGGACTGATGGCCCTCACTCTCCTCAAGCTCGGCGACGACCGATCCCGCGCCTGGTGGCGCACCGGGCGCGCGGCGGCCGCCGCTGCGGACGACCGGGCCACCATGAGTTGGATCTACGCCCAGGAGGCCTACCAGCTGTACTACGGCGGAGACCTCTTCGGGGCCGTCGACCTGGCCTCCCGAGCACAGCACCTCGCCGGCGGCCTCCCATGCGTCGGACCGGCCCTGGCCGCGCCGCTGGAAGCACGGGCACACGCCATCCTCGGAGCCCGCGAGCAGACGGCACACGCCCTCGCCACCGCCGAAGCGGCGCTCGGCCGGCTTCCCGAGGGCGAGCAGATCGGGTCAGCGTTCGGCTACAGCGAGAGCCAGTTGCGATTCCACTCTGGAAACGCATGGACGCACCTGGGCGAGACATCCCGCGCAGCCACCGAGCATGAACGCGCCCTTGAGCTGTATCCCGCCTCCGACCATACGGACATCGCGCTGATCGGTCTCGACCGTGCGATGTGCCTCGCCCTGGACGGGGACCCGGCCGGCGCCGCAGTCCACGCCACACAGACGATCGTCGACCTGCCGGAGCAACACCGCTCCTCACTGATCATCTATCGGGCCCGTGAGGTTGCGGCTAAGGTGCCCCAGGCACGAGCCGTATCGGAAGTGCGGGTACTGCGCGAGGTGTTGGCGCTGCCCGCTGGCGAGAGGGGTAGCAGTGACGATCGAGAAGGCGACTGAGGCAGACGTCGAGATCCTGTCTCAGCTTCTCGGGGAGGTCGAGGCCTACTACGGCGGCACCGACGCTCCGGCTGATCCGGAACAGATCCGCGCGGCGCTCTTCGGCCCGCAGCCCGTCGCCACGACACTCATCGCCCGCGACGGCGGCGACGTCCTGGGCTTCGCCTCCTACAGCTTTCTGTGGCCCGCCGCCGGCGCCGACACCTCGATCTTCCTCAAGGAGCTGTACGTGCGCGAGGCGCACCGGCGCAAGGGAGTCGCTGGACAGCTTATGGACGCCGTCCGCGAGGCCGGCCGCACGGCTGGTTGCTCGCGCCTGGAGTGGCACGCGGACGCCGACAATCCTCCGGCGCTCGACTTCTACAAGGCCTTGGGCGTCGACCCCGACCAGGGCAAGGTCTTCTACCGCGCCGCCCTGTAGGGAACCGAGGGCGCTGTGAAGGGAGCTACCCGCCGCCCTGCGGCCCGCTCCCCCAGACCTCGGCACCGCCCCCGTAGGATCCATGCACGTGGCACACACCTTCGAAGATCTCGTGACCAGGCAGCGCGCAGCCGACGACGCGCACGCTCAGGTCCTGGCACTGCGGGACAAGAACGAACAGGGCGAGCAGCAGGCTGAGGCATACGGCGAAGCGTGGATGGCCTGGCGCGACCTCGCCGCCATCGCCCAGGCCGCGGTCACCGAGTACGCGAAGAACGAGGGCAAGCCGCGTAGCGTGGTCGAGGCCGAGGTGAAGAAGGCAGTACGGCACCCCGAGCCCGCTGCTGGCTGATCGCCTTCAGCGGGTGGAGATCCGGTACTCGCCAGCCTCCGGCGCCCAGTCGGGCGCGAAGCCGGGGTCGTCGTACTCCTCGGCGATGGGCTCGCTCGTCTCGACGGGTGACTCTACGGAGGCGTGATCTTCGATCATGGCGCCCAGCATGCCAGCCCACTACGACTCGTCGGGCCAGGCCGTCAACAGGCTGCCGTTCTCCTCGTCCACGAGGCTGACGCGCGCCCCGGGCGTCCCCCAGGTGCCCACCCACGAATCGAACTTGCCGCGGGCGGTTTCCTCGCGGCCCCACCAGCCATGCATGGTGGGGCGGTCGCCGGTCGCCAGCGTGAGGTGGAAGCGCTCCGGGCTCATGTCAGCCTGATTCCTCGCGCCCGGCGGCGATCGCGAATGATCGCGTGCTTCGCCTCCAGCTCGCCGAGCTGGTAGTGGACGCCGCCGACGCTCATGCCCGCTGCGGCGCAGAGTTCCTTGACCGTCGGGGCCTCTCCGTCTTCGGTGATGCGCTCGCGGATCACGCGCAGGAGGCGGGCCTGTACGTCCGTGAGGTAGTCGACCTTGTTGCGGACCATGCCTAGATTAGAGCGCGTGTTCGAATTACTGGACAAGTCGACATGCGGGGCTCCAGCGTCGGCTCCACGCTGGAGCCATGGCCATGGACCGCCCAGTGATCGTGTACCCGCCTGACGAGGACGGCGGCCGTCGGGTCCGTATCGACGGGGTGATCCTGGGCCGCGCGTTCCGGGTACGGGACATCGTGGAGTTCCTGCGCCGGGCAGGCCTGGAGGACTGGGACCGCATCGACGTGATCACCTCGAAGTTGATCGAGTGGCGGGGCGGCGGCCCGGACGAGTGGAAGCGCTGAGGCCCCAGACACGACGAAGGCCCCGCCGCCCGAGGGCGGCGGGGCTCAGTAGACGATCTGTAGCGTCTGTAGAGGTCAGGCCAGGGTCAGCTGACGAAGATCGCGATGACCGCGGCGACCACACCGGCAACCGCGGTGAGGGCGCCGATCTGTGCCAGCGGCCAACGGCTCTGCTTCAGTGCCTCGATCTCCGCGCGCAGCGGCTTCAGCTCGTCCTCGCGGATCTTCTTGAGTTCGTCGTCCATGTCGCTGCGGAGCTGCCGGACGTCGGCGTCGGTCCGCGACGTGCGTTCGACGAGGATGCCGAGCGTGCCCTTGATGTTCTCCAGACCCGTGTTGATCTCCCCTCGTAGCTGAGCCAGCTCAACAGCGACGTTCGTCGTCGGGTCCGGGGCCGCGGTCATGCCGAGTCCTTGGTCCCCCGGTTCGGCACCTTCCAGACGATGCCGAGTCCGCCGACGGCCGCGAGCACGATGGTGACGACTTCAGCGGTCGTCAGTGCGCCGTCCTGGACGGCGGTGCCTGCCGCTGCGGTTGCGGCGGCTGCGCCGCCCACGATGGCCTTCCACATGCGCGAGACCTTCATGGCTCAGTCCTCCTGGAGCTTCGCGCCGAGCTGTTCGAGGGCGGCCTTCGCGCCGGCCTCGGCGGCGGCCTGGACCTCGGCCGCGGTGAGAGCGCCGCCCTGGGCGAGCGTTCCGATCGTGGCGGTGAGCGCGGCTACCTGAGCGGTGAGCGCGGCAACTGCCTTGTCCACGCGCCTGATCCGGGTCGTGTTGTCGTTGACGTGCGAGCCGAACGACCAGTAGTGGTCAGGGCTCGACTCGTCGTCGGAGTAGTCCGCCGCGTCCTTCGGGGCCAAGAAGACTCCGTCCGTCCCGGCCAGCGTCTCGACGTCGTCCTTGGTCAGGGCCATGTCCTGGTCCTCTCCGGCCGCCCACGCGGCCATCTCGGCGCGGCTGGAGAACGCCGCGACGTTGGTGTCCAGCGGTGTGGACGTGTACTGGTGGATCACCCACTTCGCCTGGATGCTCGGCTGGCCGGGCTTGCCGTTGTACTGAGCGATCCACAGGCCGTCTCCTGCGTAGGAGGTGGTGTCCCGCCCGGTCCAGTAGGACTGGGAGCAGTACAGGAGGACCTTCCGTCCGCCGGCCTTGCTCCGCAGGTACTTGATCGCGGAGTCCTTCTCCGCGCAGGAGACGCCTGCTTCTTCCCAGTCGACGGCCATCAGCTCGCCGGCGCGCGGCGCTGCGTGCGCGAGGAAGTAGTCCATCTGCGCGGCCAACGACGAAGTGGCGCGCAGGTAGTGGTAGTGGCCGACGACGCGGCCGTTCGCACGGGCGCGGGCCACCTGGTCGGCGTGCTTGGGGTTGACGTACGAGACGCCCTCCGTCGCCTTGACGAACACGAAGTCGCATCCCGTCAGGTCGTACGTCGCGCTCTGGTAGTTCGAGACGTCGATGCCCTTGATCGTCATCGCGCTGCACCCTTCCTCTCCGACTGGCCGTCAGCGCGGCGGGTGAGGCCGAGTACCATGCGGGCGGTCGCCTCCGCAGCGACCTCCCACGCGGTCTGGATCTGAGTGCCTAGGTCATCCCAGGCGGGCATGGGTTCGCCGCGGTAGTTCTTGCCACCGGTCGCGCCGCCGTACGCGGCGTACGCGGCCTTCGCGAGCTCGGTCGGGTCATGGCGGGCCATCACAGATCGGTCTCCTCGCCATTGCGGTAGACGGTGACCTTGGATTCGGGGAAGGCTGCCCGTACGTCGGCCATCTCCTGACGCATGGACAGGGCGACATCGGTCTGCGTGCCGAGGTGGTCAAGGATCCCGTAGATGACCTTCGGGCTGTCCTCGCAGCCGGGACTGTTCTTGATGCCCTCGGCGTAGTTGCTCGCCCAGATGCCGAGGATCCGCAGCTCGTGCTTGGTCAGCGTCACGGTCGCCGTGTCGTCGGCGTCCGCCGGGATGGCTGTGGAGCCGCAGTGCGGGCAGGCGCGAAGCGGCTCCCCTTCGGGATCCACCTCGGTAATTTTCCGGCAGTGGCAGCACAGGAGCCGCAGATTGCCGGGCGGTGGCTGGGACACGGAAGCCTCCTTCGATGGTCAGGCGGGGATCCACACCCCGTTGCGGACGAAGCCGTGCATGTTGCAGCAGCGCCACAGGAGGCTCGGCTCCATGTGTAGGGGCTCGCGGGAGACGAGGGTGTGCTTGTGCGTTCCCGCTCCCACCCACTGCCCGCTCACCGTGCGGTCCTCGGGAACGCCGGCCAGAGCAGCGCACCGGTGCCAGAACATCGGGTTGGCCTCGTCCTCGAGCCAGCCGTAGTAGAGGTCCTCGGTGAGCTGGGTGAGGCCAGCTGTTTCCAGCCCCGGCCAGTCGGTCGGGGGCTTGCTCCGGTCAACGGATGGCACGAGCGTCTCCTCTCAGGCGCCTGCGGCGAGCGACCGACCGGTGAGGGCGGTGTAGTCGGCGCGCATCGTGGCCAGGTCGAGGCCTGCGCGGTCGCGGCCGGTCTTGGGGTCGACGAAGTCGGAGGGGTTGAACACGGCCCAGGCCTCGTCGCCGTACACGTCCCACCAGCGCCAGGTCATCCGGTGGACGGTGCCCCACGTCACGGCGTCCAGGCCCCGCCTGTCGTAGGCGCCGATGGTGATGCAGTGTCCACCGAGGACGGGCGAGCGCTTGAGGGACCACACCTCTTCGCCGTTGAACTGGTCCTCGGCGGCCTGGGTGATGGTGACGCCGCAGTAGATCTGCCCGAACAAGTGGATCGCCTGCTTGACCTCGTTGTGGTCGTCGACGTTGATCCGGGCGTACGCCAGGTTCTTCTCGCCGCGGAAGCCGTGCGTGTGCCAGTAGGCGAGGACGTCCTGGCACACGGCCCCGTTGTCGGTGCTCGGGTCGCCCGGGCGGTAGCCGAAGTGGCCGTAGTACTTGAGGCAGTCGGCGGTGCTGATGTCCAGGCGCAGGCCCTGGTTGGCGTACGCGTCACCGATGCGCTTGTGGGCGATGCCAGCGATCGTGCAGTCGCCGACCTCGTCGTTGCCGAGCATTCCCCACGCGTCGGCCGGCACCGGGCTGAGCCAGTCGGCCGCGGCGGGTGGCGCGGGGAGATCGGTGGTCAGGAGGCGGGAGACCTTGAGGTGGGGGCGGTCGGGGTCGTGGGGCCGTCGGCCGCCGCGGAACGTGATGACGGGACGGGGCACGTCAGCCTCCGATCAGGTGGTGTCCGAACCACACGCAGAAGGTGGCGATCGCGGCGATGCCGAGGGGTCGCCACGGGCGCGCCGGGCTGATGCCGGCGGCCCGTCGGATGAGTTCGCTGGCGTTGTCTCCGCTGCGCCGGTTGGCGATGGCGAGGCCCTCCATGACGGCGAAGGAGCCGGCCGGGATGGCCCACAGCCACAGGGGGAAGTCCATGTCAGCCTCCGGCGGTCTCGATGAGCGCGTCGACCTGGTCGAGCAGGTCGGATCCGACGGTCAGGCGGATGAAGCCGAGCGCCTGACGGGTCAGTGCGGCGACCTGGGCGACGGCGTCCTCGGTGGTGGCCGTTCCCGCGGCCACCGCGTCGAGGTAGGCCTGGTTGGCGGCGAGGTCCGCGCGGGCCCGCTCTATCAGCGCGGCCTGTGTGGCGCGGCGAGCGGCGTCGGCGAGGGCCTGGTCCGCGCAGGCGTTCTCGGCGTCGGTGAACGGTCGCTCGACGACGAGTGCGCCGGCCTCGTAGCGGCGGTAGGTGCGGGAGGGAACGTCCCACTGCTCGACGACGGAGGCATCGCGTGCTTCCGACGTGAAGGGAGGCGGCGAGTCGGCCGCCGGTTCTTCCTCTTCCGGCGTGGACACGCTCAGGCCTTGTAGGTGTAGACGATGACGATGCCTGCTGCGCCTGCCGAGCCCGGCTGGGCTGAGCCCCCGGACGGGCCGTTGGATGCTCCGGAGGCGCCACCGCCGTAGATGTCGCCGTCGAAGCCGTCGTCGGAGCCCGATGCGGTGCCGGTGGCGCGCCCGCCGTGGCCGAGGAAGGCGTTGCCGCCCTGATTGCACTTCACGGGGAAGCCGCCCACCACGACGCCGGCGCCCCCGCCGCCGCCCTTGATTCGCCAGTCCCCGCCGGTTCCGCCGGTACCGCCGTTGGCGCCGCCGACGGACACGTTGCCGGTGCTCGCGGCGCCGCCCGCCGTGCCGCCGCCTCCGCCGACGGCGGTGATCAGCGCGCCGAAGGAGCTGTTGCCGCCGGCGCTGCCGTTGTTCGCGCCTGCTGAGGCAGCAGTTCCGCCCGCGCCGACGGTGACGGCCTGGCTGCTGCCGGCGGCCGTCGCGGTGAAGACTCCGCGCGCGTACTCGCCGCCACCGCCGCCGCCCGCGCAGGAGCCTTGGTTGGTGGTGGTCGCCGGGACGCCCCCCGAGCCTCCGCCGGCGGCCTGGACGTGGACCTCGACCCACAGCGCGCCGGAGGGCCGCGTCCACGTGCCCGATGCGGTGAACACCTGCACGTCGACGGAGCCGGGGATGACCGCGTCGGCGTTGGTCGCGAGGGTCTGGAGCCATTCCCAGATGCGCGTGTGGTCCGAACTCTCCGGGTACGTGAGTCCCTTGCCGGTGGTCTGGCTCAACTGCTTCTCCTCCAGTACAGCGTGAGCGTCCACGCAGCGGACCAGGAATTGCGCCCGGCGAGCCGGATGTACGGGTCGTCGGAGCTGACGGTGATGCACAGGCCGCCGCGGGTGCCGTCGACCATGGCCTGACCCCACGAGACAGGTAGGACGAAGGTGGTTTCCCAGGGGCTGACCTGGTGGATGACGCCGAGCGAGGGCCCGCTGGTCGACTCGTTGAGGGTGGGGAACGACGAGGGACGCGTGGACTGGGAGACCAGGCGCATGGTGGGCGAGCGCTTGCCGTAGTCGCCGGACGTCAGGCGCCGCAGCTTCACCGTGGCCTTGGTGATGGTGGCGCCGGACAGGGAGCGCGGCTTGCTGCCGTAGAACGCGAAGCCGCTGTTGCGTCCGAACGACGATCCGCCGTAGCGGCCCTGGTAGGTGTCGGCCGACGTCGACGAGCCGATGTCGGTACGCCAACCGCCGTCCCGCCAGGTCGAGGTCGCGACGGGCGTGCACACGAGCGAGCCGGTGGTGACGGTCGGCTTGGGTGCGGGTGCCGGGTCGCTGGCGGACGGGGTGCTGTCATCGGCCGCGGGCGGAGTGGGGGGCACAGCGGGCGCGGCCGTGATGACGGCCACCGCCCAGTAGGTGGATCCGCGGCGCAAGATGAGGATCTTGTCCTTGGCGGCGACGGTGACGGCCGGGACGACGCGCACGGTGACCTGGATGCCGCCCACGGAGGCCAGACAGGCTCCGCTGGCTGATGCGGTGACCGCGACGCCGTAGAGGACTCCTTGTCCGGCCAGAGATACGCGGGTGTCTGCCCAGTCCGCCATGTCAGAGCACCCTCACGGTCAGGCTCATCGTGTCCGGCGCGTACGGCAGCGACAGGCCCTCGATCATGCAGGGGGCCGCTGTGAGGCCGGCACCGGTGGCGGAGATGACGTCGCCGGTCATCAGGCCTGGGTGGGGAACCATGGTCACCGTCAGCTTCCGGGACGCGGAGCGCCGCAGCTGGATCAGCTTGGCCGCAGCGGCGGCCCGGCATTGCGCGACGCTCGTCATCAGCGACGACGAGAACGGATACGGGACGGGCAGCGAGTTGAACGGGCCCCCGTACATGAAGGGGCTGTTCGGGTCGGTGTCGTAGGCGACGCCCTGGACCGTGTTGCCGTTGGCGTCCTCGCCCTGGGCGACGACGCAGTTGAAGGCGCCGTCCCTGGTCGTCGCACCCTGCCAGCGCAGCACCGTGCCTCCCGTGCCATCGGTCAGGGCCAGAACCGGAGTGCCGGTGTCGGTGAGCGGCTCCACGAACAGGGTGCCGTCGGTGGTGACGGAGGCGTCGGCTGCCCACGAGTCGAGGATCTCGGTGAGACCCCCGAGGCGGTCGTCGTCCCACTGCATGCCGACGGGCACGGACTTGTCGGTGAGGCCCGAGTCGAACTGCACGGTCAGGGCGGGCTCGACGAGGGAACGGATCGTCGAGGTGAAGGTGCCCGACGGCTGGAACGGGGCGACGAACTTGGCCTCATCGATGAGGGTGAGCAGCCCTTGCGCGGTGACGGTGACGGTGTCCTCGTCGGCTCCGGACTCGGTGATCAAGAACCATCCGCGGTCGATCCACTCGAAGTCGCCGCCGATATCGACGCCGTAGGAGACGCGCAGCTGCTGGCCATAGGCGGCGAGCGGGTGGGCGGGGTCGGCTCCGGGGTCCCAGTCGAAGCCGCGGTCGCGGCGGGGCACGGTGAGGCTGACGCGCTCAGGCACGTTGAGGGACCGGTCTCGGTCCTCGCTACCGCTGTCGACGGGGATGTCCGCGGCGAGCAGCTCGCCGTCGAGCCACGATTCGGCGCGTACGCGCATGGTGAAGGACCGCTGTACGACCGAGAGCGCGGTGGCGGACATGTCGAGCACGAGGTCACCCGAAGTCGAAGAGGGCGATGGCGAGCAGGGTCGCGAAGTCCGCGGCCAGGTCGGCCAGCGTCGTGTAGTTGTCGGCGATGTCCTGGAGGGTGAAGCCGGCGGCTTCGAGGGCGTCGGGCCACGGCTCGGTCTCGGCGGTGTTCAGGTCCCACATGCGGAAGGGGATGGTCCAGGTGCGGCGTTCGTCGTCGTCCAGGAGGGCTAGGTGGCCGTCGACGCCGGCAAGGGTGACCTGCTTGCGGATGAGGATCACGCCCTCGGTGGCGTTGTCGAGGACGTCCTGGAGGGCGTCGCCGTCGTCATCGGTGTCGGTCGAGACGGTGACCTGGGCCTGTGCCGCCGATCGGGGCCTGCCGACGACGACGTATCGGCCGCCGACGTTGAAAACGCTGGCGTCGCGGGTGCGCTTCTTGTCGTCCCAGCTCTCAATGAACACCTTCGCGCCGGTGCCGCGGACAGCGTCGGAGATGACGTCCCCGGTGACGGTCGAGGTGATCGGTCCCGAGTAGGCCGTCCAGGTGTTGCCGTTGACGTCGGTCAGCTGGGCGGCGTAGTTCAGGCTCACGCCGAAGGGCTGCTCGGCGTCCACGCGCAGGAGGGCGTCGACGCCGGTGGTGTCGATGGCGGAGGCGGCCCGTACGGCCGTCAGCGTCGTGCCGACCTGCCGGTACATGGTGACGCTGGTGATGTCGTCGGCCTCCAGGCCCGTAACGGCCACCAGGTTGCGAGGCGGGAACACGCTCTGCGGGGAGGCGTTGACGTCGGAGCTGGCCTCCCGCAGGCGCAGGACACCGGCTACGCCAACGGATGCCGTCGCCAAGGTCGCGCTCACCGTCGGCGCCTGGGCGGTGCTCGACCCGGTCGACACAACGCAGCTGGCCGATGTGACGGTCAGTCCGTTGCCGGTGGCCACCGCATTGTCACTGCGCTCGGTGACACCGCCGAAGGCGACACCGGTGGCGGTGATGGCCTCGGCGGTGAGGGAGTCGGCGCCGTTACCGATGCTGTAGCTGATCCAGGTGAAGTCGCCTGCTTTGAACGTGAGCGCCGTGGACGTGGCCGCCGAGAACCCGGTTCCCGAGCTGGTGTCCTCGCCGAAGCTGACTGCCCAGCGCCATCCGGTGCCAGCGGTGCGCGTGAACGTGAAGATGCGTCCGGCGATCACGGAACCCGTAGAGCCCGTGGGGATCGCGGTGGTCGGGTTGGCGTCCGATCCCACTAGCACCCGGGTAAAGAACGTCAGCCTCCTGGGACCTGCGTTGGAGCCGAAGGTTCCTCCGCCGCCGGAGAAGGTGCCGGCGCGGGTCCAGCCGCTGGGCGTGGACGGGATCGAGTCGTTCGTGTGTCCCGAGGCGACGACGAAGAGAGCCAGCTGGTTGGCCACGGGCGTCGGGAGGACGGCCGTGATGGTGTCCGTGTGCGTTACCCCGGCGCCGGTGTTGGTCAGCGTGATGGTCATCCGCGCCTCCCGACTCTCGCCCGGTACGCCTGCCGGTCCTCGCTCGCCTTGATCTTCGGGGTGACCTGCACGTCGATGAGGTCGCGCAGGGCCGCGTCGTTGTACTTGACCTGGACGTCGAAGGCAGCCGCGAAGCCGTCCGAACCGAGCATCTGGGCGAGTTGGTTGAACGCGGCGTCGCTGCTGGTCGCCTTGGCCCCGCCGTACGCGGAGTCGGCGAGGCGGCGGGCGGCGGCCTCGACGTGCGGCCGGTGGTCGTCCATGCCGCGGGCCATGCCGAGGGCGAGCTGCTTGCCGATCTGGTCCCGGAACACACCGGACGGGGACTTGATCTTCAGCTTCTTCTTGATCGACTTGATCAGTCCGTCGGCGAGGCTCTCCATGGCCTTCTGGAGGTCCTTTTCCTGGGCCTTCAGCCCGGCCAGGAAGCCCTCACCAGCGTGTTTCCCGCTGTCGTACATCGTGTCGGCCATGGACTTGCCGAAGTTGTCCGCCAGCTTGTTCCCGGACTTCACCAGGGAGTTCAGCTTGCCGATGTCGCCGGTGGTGACGCTCTTGTCGCCGAGGATGGTCGCCAGCTGGCTGCCGGGGCCGGCCTCGGCGAGCTGTTCGAGTAGTTCCTTGGAGGCGCCGCGCGACTTCAGGGACTTCGTGAGGTTGGCGAAGCCGGAGACGGTCTGCTGCCCGGACTGCATCTGTGAGATGAGGCCTCCCACGGTGGTCGCCGACGTGCCGGAGATCGACAGGAAGTCCTTGATGCTGCTGGACTGGTCGGCGGCGTACTCGTTGGCCTGCTTGATGGTCGCGGCGACCGAGGCCTTCTTCGTCGCCAGGGACTGGAGCTTCTCCCCCGCCTTGAGGACCGAGTCCGCGAACTTCTTGCTCACGCCCGCGTTCTGGAGCTTGTCGATCATCGACTTGATGGCCGAGCCGATCGCCGCGGCGGTGCCCGTGGTGAGGGTCTTCTTGAAGCCGTTGTTGATCGCGTTCTCGACGGAGATCTTCGTACGGCGTTTCGCGTTGGCGAGTTCCTGCTGGGCGGCCTTCAGCCGGGTCTTCGCGGCCTGGATGCCGTAGTGCCGCTCTTGGGCCTGCTCCAGCTCCTTCTTGGCCTGGTTCACCTTGGCCTGGGCGTTGGCGACGGTGCCGGAGGCGTAGCCGGGCAGGCGGATCCCGTGCGTCTTCGCGAAGGCGATGGAGTCCTCATGGTTGAGGACGTCCTCGCCACCGCCGAAGTTGACCAGCTCGGCGCCCTTCTCCCCCACCCACGCCAGACCGCGCGCTGCTCCGCGGGTGCCCTTGGCGTACCAGTGCGGGGAGCGGGACAGCCATGCGCTGTACGCGTTGACGGGGTTCCCGTAGCGGCTGGCGATGTACGACAGGCCCCACTTGATCTGCGTGGACGCGTTCGTCTTCCAGTCCGCGCCGGCAGAGGCCATCTTGCTGGCCGGCAGTGACTGTGGGATGCCGTAGGCGCCTGAACTCGCGTTGAGGGCGCGCTCGTTCCAGCCGCTCTCCCCGTTCCACAGGTTCTTCAGCGCAGCCCACTGGGGGCCGGACCAGCCGCGGGTCGCAGCGAGCAGCTGGCCGATCTGCTGGTTCTTCGACGAGCCGCTTCCGCTGCCTCCGCCGAGGCCGAGGAAGCTGAGGATGTCTCCACCGAGCCCGCCGAGAGCCTTCAAGGCCTTGCTGGGCAGGCTGGAAACGGAGACGAGGCCCTTCTTGACGATGGCCGCCAGGGCCTTCGGCAGGGACCCGAATACCTTGGTCGCGATGGATTTTCCGCTCGTCTTGGCCATGCCCTTCATCAGTCCGGCGACCAGGTGACCGCCGATACCCATGAAGACCCGCGAAGGGGAGCGGATTCCGAAGAAGTGCTTTACCGCGTTGACGACCGGATCGACGAGATATTTCTTGATCCAGCTGCCAATTCCCTTTACGGCGCCGACGATTCCGTTCTTCATTCCGGAGACGAAGGCTGCGCCTTTGCTCTTCAGCCAGCTTCCGGTGTCCTTGAAGGCGTTTACTGCCGGGCGTCCGGCGGTCCGCCATACCCATCCGCCGAGGCCCTTCGCGCCGTTCACGACGCCGGTCTTCAGGCCGCCGACGAAGGAGCTGCCCTTGCTGAGGAGCCAGCCCCCGACGCCCTTGAAGGCGTCCACGGTCGGCCGGCCCGCGGTGCGCCATACCCATCCGCCGAGGCCCTTCGCGCCGTTCACGACGCCGGTCTTCAGGCCGCCGAGGAAGGCCTGTCCCTTGCCGATGAGCCATCCGCCGATCTTGGCGAACGGCTTCAAGGCCCAGCCGATCACTTGGCCGATCCACTTGCCGGTCTGGGCTCCCGCCTTCAGGATTCCGCGACCGAATCCGCCGATCATTCGGTCCCCGGCCGCGACGAACCGGGCGGTGTACCCCAGGATGTTCAGGGCCAGCTTGCCGATGATCTCGCCGAGCTTGCCCTTTGTCGCCGGGAAGACGTGCACGAAGCCGTCGGAAATTCCCTTGAGGACGCTGGATCCGAACTTCCCGATCGGCTTCACAACGAACCGCATGAAGCCCTTTTCGACAAAGCTTCCCAGCCCCTCAATTCCCTTCAGGAGAGGCGAGAAGGCTTTGAGAATTGGGATCTTCGTGAAGAGCTTTTCGAGAACACCGGCCGCTTTCCCGATGGGGATAATCGAGAGGACGGCAAGGATCGTGTCAAGCCAGTGCTTTTTCCAAAAATCCAGGTGGAAAAGAGGCTCGAAAAGGTTGACGATAAAGCCGATGGCGAACGGAATCGCCTGACCGCCGACCGACTTTCCGACGTTGACC
Organism: Streptomyces cylindrosporus; assembly: GCF_022698165.1. Taxonomy (GTDB): domain Bacteria; phylum Actinomycetota; class Actinomycetes; order Streptomycetales; family Streptomycetaceae; genus Streptomyces; species Streptomyces cylindrosporus. The sequence goes on along the minus strand of NZ_JALDAY010000015.1, from coordinate 188,642 downwards.
CAGTCGATGCTCGCGATGACGCTGCCGACCTTCTTCGTCAGGTCCGCGGCATGCTTGCCGATCCAGCCGAACGCGGTACTCAGGCCCTTGCCGAGGCCGGAGCCGAGCGTGGACCAGTCGATGTTGCTGACGCCGCCGCTGATCGCGTCGCGGATCTGCGAGCCGATCTGCGTGGCCTGCGACTGCGGCAGGACCATGGGCGCCTTGTCGACGCGCGGGGTCGCGACGTTCTTCGTGCCCTTGCCGGACAGGCCCGAGAAGAAGTCGCCGACCGCGGTCTTCGCCGCGCCGAGCCGCTTCTTCAGGGCTCCGACCGGCACCATGTCGGCGAGGGCGCCGCCGAAGTGCTTGGCGGCGGGGACGCCGCTGGTGTTGACCCAGCCGGCGAAGTCACGCACGCCGCCGGTGATCCCGGACAGGACCTTGGTGGCTCCGGTCAGGACGCCCGAGTCGCCGATCTCGATCATCAGGCCTTCCCAGGCGTTCTTCAGCCTGGTGATCTCGCCGCGCCAGCCCTTCATCTGGACCTTGGAGATCTTCTCGGCGGTGCCGCCGGAGTTCTCCAGCTCCTTGGTGAGGCCCGCGAGCTTGTCGGAGCCCTGCTGGATCAGCGCGGCCATGCCCGGGCCGGCACGCTGACCGAAGATCGTCATGATGTCGCCGGTGGTGGCGCCCTTCTTCGCCAGCTGGCCGACGATGTCCGTCAGCGGGCGCAGCTTGCCGCCGGACGTGGTGACGCTGACCCCGAGGTTGTCGAGCGTCTTCTTGATCTTGTCGGTGGGCGACAGGAGGCGGGTGACGGCGCCGCGCAGCGCGGTACCGGCCATGGAGGCCTTGATGCCGGCGTTGCCCATGAGGGCGGTCGCGGCGGCTGCTTCCTCGAACTTGATGCCCGCCTGGTGGGCGATCGGCCCGGAGTACTTGAAGGCCTCGCCGAGGTCGTCGACCGAGGTGTTGGCCTTGACGGAGGCCTTCACCATGGCGTCGACGGCGTGCGGGATCTCCTTGACGGACATCCCGTAGCCGGTGAGGACCGACGTGGTGATCTCCGCGGCCCGGGTCAGGTCCAGCTGCTCGCTGGAGGCGAGCGACAGCACGCTGGGCATCGCGCCGTAGATCTGGTTGACGTTCAGGCCGGCCGTCGCCAGCTGGGCCATCGCGTCGGCGGACTGGGCGGCCCCGTACTGGGTGCTGCGGCCGAGCTCCTTGGCCTGGTTGCGCAGCTTCTCCAGCTGCGAACCGGTCGCGCCGCTGAGGGCCTCGACGCGGTTCATGTTCTTCTCGAAGTCGCCCGCCATCTTGAGGACGGAGACTCCGAGGCCTGCGGCGGCGACGCTGCCCGCGGCGAAGGAGCGCCGCAGGGCCGCACCCACTCCGGCGCCGGTCCGGGAGAGGCCGTTCGCCGCGCCGCTGACCCTGGCGAAGGTCCGGCTGGCGTTGTCGCGGGCGATCAGGTCCCACACGACCCGGCTGGTACGCGTCGACACGCCGCGCCACCTCCCCTCGCTGGGGTCGGGGCGCGGTGGCGCCGTTCAGTACGTCAGGTCATACGTGTGCGGGACAGCGGGGTGTTACGTGATGTCGCGGGCCACGCTGTCGGCGGCCCGCTGGATGTTCTGCTGGGCGCGCAGCCCCATGGGCTCGACCGTGCGGTAGAAGTACGGCTGCGGGGGCTGCTGCACCCACACCTCCCGGTTGCCGTAAACCGGGTGCCTCCAGCGGGGCTTGACGCCCTCCATGTACGCCTGGAGGGCCTTCATCTTGTCGGGCATCTTGCGGCCGTCGACGCGCAGCCTGACGCCCGCGTCCCGCCCGGTGGTGCGCACTTCGAGCTTCACGGCCCGCGACATGTTCCCGCGCAGCCCGTCGGCGCTGTAGCCGCGCTTGGAGGGGATCTGCCGGATCGCCTGCCGCACGGCCGGCACCATGGGCTTGCCGGCCGCCCGCAGTTCCTGCCGGAACCGCTTCTTCAGCTCCGGGTTGTTCATGCGCCGCAGCTCGGCCGTGATCCGCGCGAGATCCCGGCCGGTCCGCAGAGTCACATCAGCGACCATGGCCCCTCCTGATCCAGTTGACCGAGTTGGGGTCCGGTGGGAACAATCGGCCCAACTGCCAAGGGGGGAAAGCATGGTCGAGATTCAGAGCAGCACCAGTCTCAAGGTCACCGAGAAGTCCAAGCGGGACGGGATCACCTTCGCCGAGCTGTGCGAGCTGGTGGACAAGGGCCGCGAGCTCGGCGTCGATCCCAGCACGCTGGTGAGCGGCGACACCTGGATCCGCAACCGGCCCGGGGACCGGGAGGGTTACCGGCTGCGGTACCTGGAGCTCTAGTCCGTCAGCTCCGGCTGGGCGCCGGCGTCCTTGGCGAGCTCGTCGCACGTGTCGGCGAGCGCGTCGAACTCGAAGATCGTCAGGGCGCCGATGTCGGCAGGGGTGTACTTGAAGTAGTAGGCGAGGGGACCGAGGTAGCGCCAGTACCGTCCGTCGGGGTCGCCCCACTGGCGGACGGCTGCGTAGGGTCCGCCGCTGCTGCAACAGCAGCGACGGCCGCTTCATGGACGTCCTGCACGGCCTGCTCCGTGGACTCGGTGTCGACGGGGGGCTGGACGACGTCGAGGTTCACGTCTGCGAGGTCGAGGGTGTCCAGGTCGGAGAACCGGAGGGTCTCCCCCGTGCGCTTCTTCGCCAGGAACACGAGGGCGGCGATCGCGTCCGCGTCGCCGTCGTCGATGCCGGCGAACAGCTTCGGCACCGTGAGGCCCGTGAGCGTCTTGATCTCACGGGCCTCGGCTACGAGCATCTTCTGGTCGTCGAACTCGTAGACCTGGCCTTCGACGGTCAGCTTGATCACAGGGTTGTGTCCTTCGAGACGATGCGGACCTGGATGGCGGGGTTGACCTCGTCCGAGTAGGCCTCGAAGTCGGTGCTCATCGAGACGACGTCGGGGCCGCCCACGTTCGGGGCCGCCTGCTTGAACTTGACCGCCGGGAGGACGAACTCCAGGGTTTCGAGGTTGCCTCCGCCGGCGTCGGCGCCGGTCAACGCCAGCACCAGGGCCTTGGTCGTGTTGGAGGAGAACACGTCGTACAGCTCGGTCTTGCCGAACTCGGCACCCAGCGACCCCGTGATCGTCGGGGTGTCGTTCTCCAGCTGCTCGGCCTTCAGGCCGGAGTTGCCGATGCCGTACCGGTCGGCGGCCACCGGTACGGCCCCGGCGATGGTGATCTCGTTGATGATGGTGGCGACCGCTGTGTTGCTGGCGACCGTGGTCTTGCCGCTCGCTGTCGTCGCGGTGCCGCCCAGCTTCAGCGTGGCGGACGCGAAGCTGAAGACCGCCGACCCGGACACGTACGCGGGCGCGGCCAGCGCGGTCGCGGTGTCCTCGCTGCGACCGTCGAAGGTGAGCTTCAGCGTCGGGATGGCGTTGTCGGAGAGGCTGAACTCCCAGGCAGTGACCTTGCATCCGGCGAACGTGAACGGGCGCACGGTGCCGGTGGACGGCTCGGGGCGTCCGACCTGGATGGTCAGGCCGAGACCGCGGTGGTCGCCGGGGACGTGGATCTGCTCGTACGCGGTCGAGCTGCTGATCTGGGTGGGCACCGCGCTGGAGGCCAGGGCGTGCTTCCACAGCAGTCCCATGTTGCGGGTGGCGTGCTCGAGGGTGACGTCGCCGGACACGCTCTTGCGGGAGATCGACACGCGGCTGGCGCGCTTGAACTTGGTGCCCACGCGCAGTCCGGTGGGCTCCAGGAACGTGGGGTCCAGCTTGAGGGACTCGTCGTTGAACTCCAGGGCGTGGTCGGGGGTGACCAGGGTTCCCCACACGCTCTCCTGGCCGACCATCAGCTGTGCGTCGAGACCGGTTCCGGTCGCCATCAGTCCTCGCCGCCCTTCTCGTCATCGGCCGCGGGGGCCTTCTTGGTACGGGAGGTCGGGCTCACGACCGCCCAGCGGGACTTGGGGAAGGCGCGCGCGTCGGCGTCCTCGCCGCACACGTACGCGTCGTCGGTCTCTTCCAGGGGTCCGGCGACGGTGACGACCTGACCCTCGTCGACGGGCAGGCTGTTGGGACTGCCGGGGGGCGCGTACAGGTGCACGGCCTCCCCGAGGTTGCGCAGGCGTACGGCGCCCATCGGTGTCTCCTTGCTCGGCGGTCAGATGCGGGTGGAACTGGTGAGCGTGAACGGCATGCGGCCTTGGATGCCGCGGTCGGTCTGCTCGGTGTGGAAGGTGTGCTCGGCGATCGAGCAGATGGAGGGCGGGGGCATGCCCACCGATGGGTCCGCCCGTACGACGGCCTCGACCTCGGCGAAGATCTCGAAGGTGCGCTTCCGGCAGGCCTTCACGTCGGTCGTGCCGCGCCGTACGAGCACGGCGCAGGTCAGGAGAATGGCCTCGTTCTTCGCCTTCGCGCCCAGGCCCGCCCACTCCTGGGTCGTCTGGGCCGTCATGTACTCGCCCTCGGGGTCACCGTCGTAGCCGACGAACACCCACTCCGTGGCCGCCGAGTCGGTGACGAACGGCCCATCGACGACCTGTACGCCGGACAGGCCCGAGGCGGCCGTGAGGGCCGCGACGAAGTTGTCGATGAGCTCGGGTACGCGGGAGCTGTCCATCTACGCAATCCCCGGGAGTGGTGTGTCGAGCAGTTCCAGGGCCCGGCGCGGAAGGGCGAAGCCTCGGCCGGACATGTAGGTCGGCTCTTCGCCGCCGCCAGGGACCGCGCCCATCTTGCCGCGCTGGGTGTCCCACAGGTGCTGGATGATGATGTTCGTCGCCAGCTGGTAGTCGTCCGGGACGATCCGCAGGCCGGCCTTGTAGACGAACTGGACGTCGCCGCTCAGGGGCGCGCCTGTCTTCGCGGCAACGAGGCCGGTGGCCGAGTCGACGTCGAGGTCGGCGACGTTCCATGTCGTGGCCCCGTCCGGGCTCTGCGCGCTGACGAGGGCGAGCACGGGAACGTTGCTCAGCAGGATCTGGCCGTCGCCGTCGGCCGCGCGCCGCTCGGTGAAGGAGCGCCGGGCGACGATCGTGCCGAGTTCCCGCTCCACGGCCAGGGATGCGCCGGTGATGAAGCCGCGTAGCTCGTCGTCCTGGCTGGTGTCCGCCAGGTCGATGTTGAGCTGCTTCTTCGCGTCTGCGAGCGACACGATCGCGACGAGGGTCTGCTCGCGGACGTCGAACACGTCGGTGTACGCGTTGGCGTAGGCGCCCGTGGCCAGCCACCGTACGAGGTGTCGCCCGGCCTGCGTGGTGGCGTAGTCGTAAGTGTAGGTCCCGGTGCTGACCGGGGTAACCGGGGTGACGGTGACCGTGCTGTCGTCCGGCAGCGTGATCGTCAGGGCCATGCTCCCGGCGTTCACGAGGGTGCCGCCGGCGTCGGTGACCGTGACCCCGAGGGGGACGACGTCGCCGAGGTCGTACGCCATATCAACTCCCGCTCAGGACCGGCCCGGTGCGGGCCAAGGAGGTGAGGGTGGGCGCGTTCCGTGCGACAGCCCCCACCGTGGTCTTGCGCAGCAGATTGAAGTTGTCGAACTCCGCGTAGTCCCCGGCGCCGCTGTCGCGGTGACCGGCGAGGATCACTTCAAGGTTCGCCTCGGCCACCCAGGCCGGTGAGGTCGCGCTGCGGCGGGTCGTCCAGGTCGCGCCGTCCGCCGAGGTGTCCCAGGCCAGCGTCCCGGCGCCCTCGCGCAGCCTCACCCATGCGTGCGCGGACGGCGAGTAGATCAGGGCCACTTCGTTCGGGTCGCCGTAGCCGGTGCGGGAGATGAGGTGCAGCAGGCCGGTGACGAGGTTGAGGCTGAAGCCCGCGTCGGTGCCGCCGACGCTGGACAGAACGAGGACCTCCGCCAGGGCCTCGACGCCGGCCCCGCCCGCAGCTGGCGGATAGACGCGGCAGGCGATCTGCGATCCGGCCAGCGTGTACGCGGCGGCCGAGGCGTAGGCCGAGTAGGCGGTCGTGCACGGCACCCGGGCCCGGCCGCCCACCTCGACGATGTCGCCGTACGAGCCAGACCACGTGGCCGGGTCGCGCACGCCGTCGTCGAAGTCGTCGACGAGCAGCCCGAAGCCGGGCACCTCAGTCCTTGGCCGGCGCGGCCGTCGTCTTCTTCGCGGCGGTCTTCTTCGCGGGCGCCGCCTGCTTGGCTAGCGTCTTCGGCTGCGAGTCGCCCGCGCCCGGCGTGACGGCTGCGGCGGTCTGGGTGGTCAGCGTCCGCTTCTCCACGTCGTCGTCAGGTGCCGGCCGAGTCTCTTCGTCGCCGATCGCCTCCGACGCTTCCTCATCATGCTCGACGGGCTCGGCCATGCCGGAGGCGCACAGAGCGGTCGCCTCGTCGTCGGGCAGCTCGACGGTCTCGCCACGCGGCGGCCAGGGGACCCCGTTGCGCGAGCCGGACACGGTGGTCTTCATACGGATCTGCATGCTTCCTCACAGCAGGTAGAGGACCAGCTCGGAAGAGCCGGTGCCTGAGCGGTCGATGAAGATGCCGGTCGCGAAGTCCACGGGCGGCAGCGGACCGGCCTGGCTGCCGTTGGCGACCAGGCGGGCGATCGCCTTGATCGCCCCGCTGGCGTCGGTGCCGTCCCGGAAGGTCACGTCGGCCGAGTTGGTTCCGCCGGTCTCCCGCGCGGAGAAGCCCACGAGCGTGCACGCCCCGGTCACGGCCTGGGCGTCGGCCGTGCCGGTGGCGAGGGGGATAGCGCGAGCCATCAGGCGAGGATCCCGGCGTCCTTGAGCACCGCCGTGATCGCGTTGAGCCTGGTCACGATGGTCGCGAAGTTGTTGTTGATCGCGGCCTGCGTCGGCGTCGCGGTGACGTCGACCGTGCCCGCGGCGGGGGTACCTGCGGCGCTCGTCAGAGCCGCGAGAGCTGCGCCGACGGCAAGCGACAGGTCGGTGGCGAGTACTTGCTGGCCCTTGGCCATGGCATCTCCCAGAAGTCTCGGGCTGGACGGCCGGAGGCGGTGTGTGCCGCCTCCGGCCGGAAGTTGCGGGTCAGGAAGCCCCGCCGGCGAACGTCTTGACGGCGCCGGTCAGGTCGACGAGGGCGCCGTCCGCGCGCATGAGCGCCCGGAAGGTGACCAAGTCGGTGTTGAAGGCGTAGTCGTCCGAGCGCTCGAAGCGGATGCCGCCGGCGAGCCGCACGAAGTACTGCGACATGTCGCCGAAGGCCACCGACTTCGCCGACAGGCCGACCGCGGCCATGTTCGGCTCGGTCAGCACGGGCTTGCCGAGGATCGTGTCCGGGACGCCCGCCTGGAGACCCGGCTGCCAGATGTACTGGCCGGTCGTGTCCTTGAGCTTGCGGGCGTTGGCGATCGACGAGTCCGCCATCATCCACACCGCCGCCTCCGAGCGCCGGTAGGGGGCGATGACGGAGAAGAACAGGTCGATGAGGTTGTCCGAGCTGAACGCGCCCGTCACGCCGGTGGCGCCGGTGACGCCCGTGGTCGCGTCGGTGACCACACCGCGCGGCTGGCCGGTGCCGGTGCCGGTGATGGCGTGCGCGCCGAACGCGTTGCCGAGCGCGCGGCCGGCCTGCATGGCGAGGTAGCCCTCCAGGTCGACGCCGGTGTCGTCCAGGAGCTCGCGGGAGACCTGGATGAGGGCGCCGTACTTGTAGGCGCCGAGCGGGACCTGGCCGAACGTGGGCTCGCTGGCCCCGATCGCGTTGCCTTCGGTGACGATCGCCGCCGTGGAGTGCGCGGTGGTCTTCGGGATCTGGATCGTCTCGCCGGAGTCGGTGTTGAGGATCGTCGCCCCGGACTGGAGGATCGCGCTGGTCTGGATGAGGTGCTGGACCAGGCGGTCGTAGAAGTTGGTCGGCACCGTGTTGCCGCCGGCCGTCGCGGAGCCCTTGGTGAGGCTACGGACGTCGATCGGCCCGGACGGCTTGACCTCGTAGAAGCGGGGACCCTCGCCGCGCATCCAGTTGCGCAGCTCGGAGGCCTGCTGGCCCTCCGGCGGCTGTGGGCCGGTGCCCCGCTGGCCGCTTCCGCCGCCCTGGCCGCCGCCGTTGCCGTGCAGGCGGTTGAAGGCGTCGTCGGCGTCCTTGGCGCGCTGCTCGGTGTCCAGCGCGGACTTGATGCGCTTGTCGAGGTTGTCGAGCTCCTCGGTCATCGCGTCCCACTGGCCCTGCTCCTCGGCGGAGAAGGCGCGGTTCTCCTCGCTCGCCTTGTCCGCGAGCCCCTTCATCTGCTCCCAGACGCTGGCGCGACGCTCGCGGAGCGTCTGAACCATTCCTGACATGGGTGGACTCCCGTCCGATCGAATCGATCTCGACCGGGAGCCCTCGCGGTCCCGCACCCCGTGGGGTGCCGGTGGCCAGCGCCTTTGCGCAACTGGCGGTCCGCTGATCCCTCTCCGTGTCACACGCAGCCCGTTGTGTGCTTCGCCGCGCCCAGAGCGGACGCCGACCGGGGGTTGCCCAAGTCGACGCCGTGGCGGCGCGGTTACGCGGTCCAGGACGGTCGTGCCGCCCCCTCGTGAGGGGGTCTTGGTGATGCAGTGCGTACGCGGCCCGAAAGGGCTCAGACGTACGGGTCTTCGCGCCGGGCCAGGAGCGCCGCAGCAGCAGCGGGCCCGAACATGCCCTTCTTCTTCCGCACGGCCGGCGTCGGGCCGTCGCTGCGGACGAAGAACTTCCGCAGCTCGTCGGCCTGGGCCATCGACCGGACCTCTTCGAGGTCGGCGTCGAACTTCGTCGCGAGCGAGCGCAGGCCAGCCGAGGTGTCGTTGTAGGCCGGGGTGTTGACCGGGGCGACGTCGACGAGCTGCACGCCGAGCAGGCGCCGCAGCGGGTAGCCCTGATCGGTCATGGTCCAGTCGTCGTCCAGCGTGCGGAACGCGAAGCTGGACTTGCGGACGTCGCCCCGCTCGACGAGCTCGGTGACGTAGGACATCGATGACGGCGGCAGCACGTCGTACGACAGGCCGTACGAGTCGATGCCCATGCGCAGCGTGCCGGCCGCCGTGGTGCCAAGGAGCGCCATGTCGTCGTGGTTGTAGCGGGCGATGACCTCCGGCCAGCCGTCGCCACGGCTCTGGTTGAAGGCCACGGGGTCGACGACCTCGATGAACCCTCCGAGGTTCTTGGACTGCCGGTTGAAGGTGGCCGCATAGCCGCCGATGCGCTTGGCGCCGTCGTCGGCGCGCAGTTCGGCCTTGCCGGTGTCGCCGGAGGTGTACCGGCGTTCGATCTCCACAGTGCCCTCCAGGCTGTTCTGACCGGTGATGCTGCCGTCGGCTCCCCAGTTGCTGGGGATGAGGTCGCTCAGGCCGATGGCCTGGGCGCGCTTGATGATGTGGGCGCGGATCGCGTTGTGGCTGGCGCCGCCGCGGCCCACCGCGCGGATCGCCGCTTCGAGGTCGTCGCGGCCGTGCATGTCCGTGGGACGGATCGGATACGAGCCGTCCGGCATCGCCCATCCCTGCGCGGCTGCGTACCGGCGTGCTGCCGCGTCCAGGTCGGCGGGGTTCGGGGTGGTGATGTTGCCCTGATCAGCCATGCTGCTGTCCCCTTCCCGGGATCAGGCGCAGGCGGGGGTCGTCGTCGCTGCGGATCGTGGGCGGGGTAATGGAGACGCCGGCCGCGATGGGCAGCGGTGTGTAGTCCTGGCCCTGGCCGTTCGGGAGCGGCGCGAGGTCCTCGCGGTTGCGGATCTCGTCGATGTTCATGCCGCCGATGAGGCGGGCCTTCTCGTAGATCCCCCACCGGGTCAGCGGGTCCAGGCGGATCAGGGCGTCGGCGTCGAACTTCACGCACTGCCCGCGCGGGGTGAGCATCGTGAGGTGCGACTCCAGCTTCGACATCCACGGCAGGAGCGTGAGTTGGATCAGTTCGATCTCGCGCTGCTCGGGGCTGCTGTAGGACATCGAGCCGCCGGTCTCGCCGCCGATGAGCTCAGGCGGCACGCCGTAGATGGCCGCGAGCTGCGTCGCGCCGAGCTTCAGCGTGGCGATGAACTGGGCCTCGTACGCCGGGACGGTGATGGCCGTGTAGTCCCAGTCCTTGCCGTGCACGATCGGCTGCCGGGAGCGGATCGCCTCGACCAGGCGGGCCTTGATGATCGCGGCTTCCTTCTGGTCGATCTTCTGTGTCGTCGACTTGAAGGTGCCGGGCGGGACGCCGCCGGTGGCGTGCCAGGCCTCCATGTACTCCTGCGCGGCCAGGTTCGTCGACGCCATCGACGCGAAGGCGCCGATCGGGCTGAGGCCGAGAACCTTGCCCGGCAGCGTGAACCAGGGGATGTGCACGATGTCCTCGGCGTCGACCCGGCTCCCGAGGACGTACCAGATCGGGTTGACGAACGAGCCGGGGCCGTACGGCATCGAGTCGACGACCTGGACCCAGTCCATCGGCAGCCACTCGACCATCGTCGGGTAGCCGTAGTAGTCGCGGGCGGTCACGTAGCCGACGGCGTTGCCCCGGTAGACCATGCTGAGCACGGCCCGCCAGATCCAGTCGTTGAGGTTGCCCTGTGTCGAGGGGCTCGTGAAGAGGCTGGAGAGTTGCAGCCGCTGCACGCCGGCGGTGGTCTCGCGGTACTGGCGCAGCGGGGCGGCGGCGATGTTGCTGGCGAGCAGACGGCCGGCCGCGTACACCGGCGCCAGGCGCAGCGCGCGTTCGGTGCTGACCGAGCCGGAGTTCGGGGAGCCGCCCTGATCCCAGGGCAATGAGGTAATGGCGCGGCTCTCGACTGCGCCACGCGACTCAACGCCGACGATCCATGCGCCGGCGCGGGCGAAGCCGCGCGCCGCGACGCCGAGCCGACGCCCCCAGGTGGCGCGCGCCGTCGCGCGCCAGCTCGCCGTACGGCCGCGGGCGTCCATCCACACGTCGCCGACCAGGACCGGGCCCCCGTCGTCGTCGCGCCGCGCCGTCTTGCGCCAGGGCAGCTTCACGCGCGCTCGCCTACCAATCCTCGTCGTCCGGCTCGTAGTTGGCGATCCAGAACCCGACCCGGCGGCGCAGGGACCAGATGACGTTGGCGCGCGCGATGCGCCACCGGATGCGCCGCGGCAGCGGCTTCGGCGGGGGCGGCGGCTCCATGCCGGGCGGCAGCGGGAGACCGGCGTCGAGCAGCTGCTCGACGGTCACGGGAACGAGGGCTCCGAGCTTCTTCACCTGGAGGTCCGGGCCGTCCACGCGCACCTCCTAGAAGACCGAGTCGAGGACGTCGTATTCGGCGTCCGCCAGAAGGTGCGAGCGGCTCGCGTAGCTCCAGCGGGCGAGGGTCATGGCGACGAGCGGGCTGATGTCGACCTCGGAGCCGTTCGAGGTCCACGCGATCGTGTCGCCGGACTGCTTGGTCTTCGCGCCCGCGACCGCGGTATCGAGATGCTGGTTCGGCATGTACCGGAAGGCCTGCTCACGGACTCCTTCGAGGACCTGGCCGGCAGCGGCCGCCATGTCGATCGCGGAGGTGACGGCGAGGTCCCCGGCCTGCGGCGCGTCCTTGTCCTCCGGGACCTTGAAGTCGGCCTCTCGGAGGGCCGTGTCGAGGAAGGCGTGCGTGCCGCGGCCCATCGCCACGGCGATCGGCTCCAGCGCTTCCCGGAGTTCGACCAGACGGGGCACGAGCCACTTGGTGCCGGGCCGGTAGTCGGCGAGCTGCACGTGCCCGAGACCGTCGTCGCGGACGCCGTACACGCACACCGCGGCGTAGTCGCGCAGCGGCGAGACGTCGACGCCGATGGCGATGCCGCCGTCCGTCGTGCGCCGGGACGTCTCGTCGGCCATCTGCGCCCACAGCTTCGGGTCGATGACGACGTTGCCCTGCGCGCGCTTCGGCCAGATGCCGAGGATCTCCCTCGCGAATCCCTTCGCCGACATGCCCCGGCGGTCGCGCACCATGGCCTCCGGGGTGACCCGCTTCCCCCAGGCCGGGTTCGTAGCCGCCCACAGCTCCCGGTCGTCCAGGTCGACCTGGTCCAGGTGGTCGAGGTCGCCGGCCGCGCCCCAGTCGCGGTACCCGAGCGAGTCGTCCCCTCCGGCTTCGGCTCGCGCGCGCAGCATGTACAGCACGTCGCCGGACTCGCCGTCCAGCGGGGGAGACGACGTGTAGATGATCTGCGGGTTGGGGCGGGCCCGCATCGTCGGCATCAGCGCGTCCTGCTGCATCAGCGTGTACGCGAACGCTTCGTCGATGATGACCAAGTCGCCGGAGAAGCCGCGGCCGGAGCCCTTCGAGCGGGCGACGAACTTGATCCTCGCCTCGGTGTCGAGGCGCTCGAACCCTTCCTCGCCGTTGGTGTTCGAGATCTTGATGCGGACGCCGTCGACCTCGTACAGGTTCTCGTTGTTGCCGACCTGCGTGCCGAGTCTCTTGATGAGCCTGCGGACGCGGCGGAAGGCCTCCATCGAGGTCTTGTACTCGTGGGCCGACCAGAGGATCGTCTCCTCGCCCAGGACCAGGAAGCCGATCAGAACCCTGATCTCGAGGAGGCTTCCCTTGCCGTTCTGGCGGGCGACTAGCTCGGCGTACTCGAAGCACGCCCACTTGCCGTCTGCCCGGCAGGCCAGCAGCAGGTCGATGGCGTCGCGCTGCCACGGGTCCGCGACGAGGCCGGCCTTCCGGGCGAGGTCGTCCGCCTCTTGGCCGAGCGTGTAGGCGTAGGGAGGGTGGACTTCAACTCTCGGCTTCGCGGCGGCGCTGAGCGATTCGCGCGGTGAGGTCGGCGACACCGACACCTCCCGCCGGATCCGCCTTTGCCGGTCCGGAGGCCTTCTGACCCTGCCGGATCTCCGCCAACAGCAGCTTGAGAGCGCTGGATTGCTGCCGAGACTCCGCCAACAGCCCCGAAATATCAGCGAATTGCGCGACATCGGGGTTGACATCCCCTGCCGGACGGAGCAACATGGCGTTCAGAAGGTCAAGCCGGTCAGCGATCCGACAAGCCTCCTCCAGCAGCACCAGGTGCGCCGGAGTCAGAGACCAGATCGCCAGGGACTCGCCCCACATCCGCCGGCCCCGCTCCCCCAGGCCGACGGGTTCCTCGATGGCCTCACTCACCAAGATCACCACCCCGGAAGACGGCTGCCGTTTTCTGCGGGGGGATATTTTTTTGAGTTGGGTGCGGGGTCATCCGCCCCCAAGATCAAAAAAGGCGATCTTGGTCGGGTGCAGCAAGATCCACGACGTTTCCGCAGGTCAGAGCCTTGATCATGCCTGGCGAGGCCTGGCGGCCGTGCCCGCACCTGCTGGCCCGTGGGCATCGCCGCAGGTCAGCCGCAGTGATCCGTCGGCCGCTGGGCGCGGCACCGGCCTCGCGGGGGCCGGCCGGGGGTCAGAGGGCGGAGGCGTCGACGGTGTAGCTGGGGCGTGGACGCTGGGCGGCTCGGAGCTGGTTGTTGCGGATGGTGTTGCACCGGCGATGAGCGAGTCGGACGTTCGATCGTTCGAGCGGCTCACCGCCGAGCCAGAGCGGATGGACATGGTCCACGGTGCGGCCCATGGGGTGGGTGGTACCAGGCAGGGACTGGTCGACGTACTGGTGACACCACCAGCAGTGGGTCTCTTCCTCGTAGACCTGGGCCTGGAGGCGGAGCCAGGGGCGTCCGCTACGGGCCTGCTTGGTACGTCGTGCGATGTCCTGCTCACTGAGCTGGGGCATGCGCACCACCCCTGACATGCCAGAGCCCGGCTCTGCGGCCGGGCTCATGAGGCAGTAAGCGCAACATGACACAGCATGCGCTGCGGCATATCCGCACGTCAAGCACGTTGTGCCGCTACATCGCTACATCGCCGCGTCGGTGCATCGGTACGCCTACTCGACCGCCACGACCCAGCAGTCCGCGATGTCGGCCAGATCCCACAGGGCAGTCGGCTGACCTCCGTTGGGATTGGCCTGATAGGCGGAGGCGGTGACGGCATGCCGGGCAGCCCAGCCACGGAATGATCCTGGCTTCATGCCGAGCGAGTAGGCGGCCATGGCCGTGGTGACGAGGGGCCGGCCGTCACGCCCGGTGGGGATGGTGGTCACAGATCCAGTGTGCCCGGCCTGGTCAGGGTGCCATCCTGGGTGCATGAACCGTCTGGTCCGTCGCCTGCTCGGCAGGCCTTCCATCAGTGAGCGGTACGAGTCCTTCGGCCGCGCCTTGGCGGAGAGCATGGCGGCTGGTCTGCGTGATCCGCGCCCGCTGACCGCAGAGGAGTGGGCCGAACTGGACGCGTATACCGGGGCCGTGGCCCGCCGGTCCTTCTCTGCGCTGTACGACGACGAGGACTGAACGGCGTACGCTGAACGCTTCCGGCTGGCGACGTGCCGGTAAGAGCGTGGAAGTACGGGTTCGAGTCCCGCTGCGCGCACCCAGTGGCGCGGGCATGGTGTAACCCGACCGGGAGGCTGGGGTACCGGGAGGGGACCGCGAGGTCGGCAGCACGCCACGCACGTCGCATCTACCAGAACTACCACTCGATCTACTAGATCGCCCGAGACTGGTAGTTGACGGCGACACGCTCAACTGGGCCGCGTAAAGGCGGGGTTGAGGGTGCACACTGGCGCCGTGGTTGATCCGATCAGTGCTGCGGCCTCTTCCGCCGCGAAGACCGTGACGTCCGCCCTGACGAAGCAGCTTCAGTCCAAGGCGGGTGTACGGCTGGGGAGCAGGAATGAGCGCCGCCAGGTGTATGCGCGGTTCCAGGCGGCGGTGACTCAGGCTCACGCCGGTGCGGCTCGCTGGTACCTGGAGATGCGCCTGTACGCCGTGTTTCTGGGCAAGCGCCGCAGACCCCTGGTCCTGAGTCCGAAGGGGGCTCGGCGAGCCACGAGCGAAGCGCTCGGCCAGATGTCCCTGAATCACACCGAGACGCTCCAGGCCTATCTGGACCTGCGTCTCGTGGCGAATCCGCGGCCCCTGGAAGCGGCCGACGTGGTGCTGGAGCGGCTGACCGCCGTGTTCGACCTGACGGTGGCGGCCACGGACGACCAGGTCAATGAGGCGATCTTCCGAGTCATCGAGGCTCAGCGTGAGTTCACCGATGTCTGCCGCGACGACCTGTGGTACCTGCCGACGCGATGGCAGGTGTACCGGGTCGCGTGGTGGAAAGCCAGGCGTTGGCGCCGTCGGCCCGCTGCGGCAGCCAGTTCGGATTGACCGACGGCCCGGGACGCCACGGGTGGTGGCGCCCCGGGCCTTTCGGTGGGCGGGGTGACAGGGGCCGCTCTTCAGGCTTGCGACAGCCTCGCCGGTTCGTAGGCCCGTAGGCCAGTCCGACAACCCATCCCTTCGCGTCACCCCTTGGTGGGAATCCTTGGGCCCGGCCGGAGTTCAACCCCTCCCGGGCGCACGGGTTCGCGCGGCCCGCCCCCGACGCGGGCGGTGTACGGCCGCCCGGTACGCCTTCCCCTGGAGGGGCTCACCGGCATCGTAGACGAACGCGGAATCAGCCCCCCACCGCGAAGGTCCTGCTGGCATCGACTCGGTGGACCAGCCCTGCGTCAGCAAGGTTGATCAGGTCCCGGCGGGCGGTCTGCGCGTCAAGGGGCCTGACGCCGTCGCTCTTGACCCCGAGGACCTCATAGGCGGCGAGAGCGCGCTTGCCGTCCCAGACGCCGCCGGCGCTCCGCATCAACGCGAGGAGTTGCATGGCACGCGGCGCGGTGGTGGGTGCCAGAGCGTGCTCTGGGACGGTCGGCGGTTCGGAGATGGCGAGTACGGCGTGGGTGAGTGCCGTGAGCAGGTGGTTCGTGCGATCTGGCCCGTCCTCCTGCCAGCCGTCGAGCAGGGCGTCCAGGGCGGCTTCCCGACGGCTGGTCGGGCGGGGCTGGTCTTCCTCTTGGGGTGCGGTGGGTTCGGGCATGGCCGTCACGGCGGTCATTCTCCCTCTGTCCTGCGGTAGCCGCGGCGTCCGGCGAGAGCCTCGGTGACGGTGGCGCCGTACCACCGGTTGGTGCCGCCCTCGGTGTCGTCGGGTTCGGGCCAGCGGCGGCGGGTGAGGTCGGAGCGGATCGTCCCGGCCCTGATGCCGATTCCGGCGTCTTCGAGCTGCTGGGCGGTGTAGAGCCGCGTCGGTTCCAGGTCGGCGACCTGGCGGTCGATGTGGTCCCGGATGAAGGCGTCGACGTCGGCCGGGTCGTACAGTCTCCATCGGCCGCGGCGCTGCGGGAGTGGGTCGGGCCACGCGGGGTGTCGTGTCCAGGTGTTCTTCACGGTGGTCAGGGGCCGGCCGGTGCGGCTGGCGATCTCGGCGACGGTCTCGGGGGCGCGGTCTACCATGAGGTTCTGTCCTTCTGTTGAGGGATGGATCGACCGGTGAGGGTTTCGCAACGGCGCTCGCGCGCTGAGGCTTCGGCCTGGCCCTCACCGGCCTTGTTCTTGATGTGGGGCTGCCCCCGGCTGGATGCCGGGGGCAGCTGCGGTTATTTCAGTTTCGGCTGCTCAGGAGCCACAGGTGGAGCCTCGTGAGCGCCTCCTCTGCGTAGAGGAGGTTCGCGGAGATTCCTTCGATCCTGTTGAACCTGTACTCGTGCTCCGAGCAGAGCATGTACAGGTCGACCGCTGCCAGCCAGTGGATGCATCCGGTGTGCAGCTGCGCTGCCTGCATCTCACCGAGCGGCTGGTCGGTGGCCAGTTCGTCGACTCGGATCACCGCAGGGACGGCTTCCCTGCTGGAGATCCGCCCCTCGACGGGGAGACGGAGCGGGCTGGGGAGCAGTCCGCAGACGTCGACGAGGATCGAGTAGACCTGTGAGATTCCGAGGGCGAGCACCCTCAGCATCTCTTCCTCTCGGTCAGCCATTGTGGCCTTCCTTCCCTCTGTTGAGTTGAGATGGATCGGAGGGTTGGGGTTCGCAGCCCCTCACCTCTGAGTAGTACTTTACAGCATTGGAGTAGTGGATTGCAACACCCATGGGTGTGAAAGAGGCCCCGGATTCCCGACGGAGTCCGAGGCCTTCTCGTTACGCCAGCTGCCAGCCGGAGAGCCGACCGTCCTCCCCCACGTCGGCCGTCAGGCGGCTGCCGGGCAGCGACTCGACGGGGACGCCGACCGCCGCCGCGATCTCGTCCGCCGCGTACCGTTCCGGTTCGGCGCGCTCCGCCGGCGGTACGTCGGCGACGACCTCGGCCTGGTCGCCGACGAGCAGCAGGACACTGACACGCGCTCGTTCGCTGATCATCTCGTTCATCCTTCCGTTGGTGGGACCGGCGTGCCGAGGGGCACGACGACATCGAGGTAGGCCCGGGTGCCGTCGCTGTTCCGCATGGGAAGGTAGCTGGCGGGCCCGCAGTGGGCAGCGTTCTGCAACGCGGCGACCAACTGGCGGACGGCCGCGTCGTCTCCCATGAGGCGGACCTGGACCGGGGACGGCCCGCTCGGGCGGCCGTCAGCGGCTGGCTGTCGGCGGTGCTTGGGTGTGCGGTCGCTGCGGCGGGTAGGTCGGCCGGTCACAGGCGTCCGCCTTCCTTGTGCCTGGCGACGTGGGCGTGCGCGGCGGCCATACACGCTTCCCACCCGGCGCGGTCCAGGACCGCCGACCGGGCGATGAGCAACGGGACGCCGCGGCTGCCGCACGGCCGACATCCGGCGCTCCACGCGCGGCCGGAGGGGGCGTTGCTGAATCCGACCGGCGGGAATGTCGCAGGGCGGACTTGCAGAGGGGCGGTCATGAAGTCTTCTCCCGGTGCTTGGAGTTCTTGTCGTCGTACCACTTCGCGATGTGCGTGAGGTGCCAGGTCAGGTCGTCGTCCGGGCATCGGTACGCCCGGCGCTCGGATTGCAGGCCTCGGAGCTTGACGACGCGTCGGATCGTCACGTCGACGATGGCGGCCTTCGCACGTGCCTCCGTCGGGTAACGGCGCTTCTCGCAAGAGCAGTTGGAGGCCGGAGGCCGAGGGGCGATCACCCTGCGGCCGGTCAGGAACTCCCCCAGGTCCGCAGGCGCGATGGCTCGCCAGCGTGGTTGACGTTTCGGCGCGGCGGGCAGCACGTACGCCTTGGTCTTCTCGCCCCGTACGGCGATCGCGATGACGGCGGCCCCGTCCGGCTGGAAGCCTTCCAGCCGTGCGCGGTCTTCCGTGTGGGTGAGGAACGGCTTCCAGCCCGACCGGTCTATGAGGGACTGGTAGGGGCTGAGCCGCAGTCTCGGTGGCTGCTCGTCGACGTCCTCCTGCGGTGGGGTCGGCTGGGCGGGCGGCGGCTCGGTCGGCTGAGTGAGGTCGGCCAGGACCGTGGCACGGGTGGCTGCTTCCTCCGGGTTCAGGACGTGGTCCCGCGCGATCGCCCGCCATAGGCCCGGCGGCCGGGGTATCGGCGCGGTCAACGCTTCCGCCGGGCGTACCAGCGGGCGACGCGGAGTAGCAGGCGACCGCGCCTGGTCGACCGAAAGAGCGCGTCGATCTCGTCGTTCAGCCGGCCGACGCGCAGTTCCACACCAGCCCGGCGCAGCTCACCTTCCGTCGGGCCATGGCCGTCCCGGCTCATTCGCCGATCACCTCCGCGTCGTCGGCCAGCTGGAGGCCAGCTCGCTGACAGAACTCGATGAGGGTCATCTCGCCGTCGAGGCGGTCCCCGGTGTCGAAGCGAGCGACGGCGCCGTCCGGGATGCGGGTCCAGTTCTCAGAGTGCTCGTCGGCGTAGGCGTCCGCGGTGCCGATGCCGGACCGGTACCGCAGGTACAGGTACTGGCCGTCGACGGTCCAGGCGTTCCACTGCGAGGGGACTGCGGTGCAGGTCCTGACGGTCCGCGCGAGGACGATCGGATGCGGCTCCGCGAGGACGTCGGGGGTGATGGTCTCGCCGTCAGTGCCACGGAGCGTGCGGCCCTCGCGGAGGTGGACGATGTCCGCAAAACCCAACGTGCCGCCCTGGCAGTCCATCTGCGGCGGGCAGGCTCGCGACGCGCCGGGCGTGGCCAGGCACAGGCAGCGGTGCCAGCGATTCGGCCCGTGCTCGACGCTGGTCTCGCACTCGACGCCAGGGGCATGCTGGGCGTGCCCGCAGCCCGGGCACTGGCGCGGCATCGTTCGCGGAAGCGTGCACGTGTCGTCGCCCCCGGCGCACCGTACGCCGTCGTGACCGGCCACGTGGACATGCTCGCCGGCCTTCACGGCCTGGTCGACGATCGCCTCGATGATGGCGGCTTTGCCGGTGCCGCGCGGACGCTCGGCCAGGGACTCGCCGAAGTGCCGCAGTGCCTCCGCCGCGTAGGCGATGCCGGCTGCCGAGATGCCGGTGAATCCGGTGGCCTGAGCGCGTGCGCGCGGGGATTCGGCACCAGCACCGGCCGAGGTGTTGCTGGTGCTGAACACGGTGACGTTGGCGTCTGCGCCGCTGGACCTGGGCGAGCTCAGCCACCACTCGTGGAACGCGGCCAGCTCGGCTTCCGGGATGACGTACGACTCCTCGATCACACCGTCGGGCCGCTGCCGAACGTAGTGCTCAGGTCGCACGCGTCCGCGCTGCACCTGGGCAAGCGAGCGGCTCACGTCGGGGTACGGGCGGTAGTTCATGCCGCAGCGCTCCAGATCACGACGGGTTGCGCGGAGTAGCCCTCGGCGACCTTGACGATGCCCGGGTTGATCCACATGACGGTCTTCAGCGGGAGGTCGAGCATTCTCAGCTGGAAGCCGGCCTTCTCAGCGGCGTGGGCGAGCACCGGATCGGGCCCGTAGTCGACGAGGATGGCGCGCATCGCGGAGCCGAAGTCGGGCTCGTCCGGGCGCCAGCCGTACTGGCCGATGTGCTGCTCGATCTCGTCGGCGAGGGCCTCGCGGAATGCCTCGATCTCGGCTGCGCTGCGCTGCCGCCGCACGAGCGCGGACACCGCGTTGGCGAGGGCCGTCGATTCCTCGGCGCCTCGGCCGTTGTCGTGCTCGGCCGGGCCGGCGAGCTTCTGCGCCCACCAGTCGGCGGCGGCGACGGCTTCGGGGCGCGGGGTCACGGGGTGGCACCTTTCGTCGGCAGCGGCTTGATGGCGTTGAGGAGGCGGATGACGGCATCGACGACGTTGCCCGACAGCTGGTCCCTGTCCGGATCCGCAAACGCGAGGTAATGGACGACCGGGTCGGTGGCGTCCGGCTCGCCCTCGGCGATGCGGCCGCTACTGGCCATGTACCGGCCGCCGTCGAGGTCGACGGCCGTCATGCAGCGCTGCTCGATGCGGCCGGGGACGTCCTTGTAGTCGGGCACCGAGCCGCCAGCCTGCTGTCGCCGGGCGGCTTCGCGGGCGACCGGGTTGGGAGAGTCGGATCGCAGGGCGTACGCCTCGTACCGGAACACCACGCCGATCAGCGGCCCCTGGAGCGGCCTCACCAGAAGGTGGGTCCCGTTGGGGCTGCGCGGCATTCTCGGGGCGGCTGCGGCTATGGCGGCGACTGCGGTCGGCGGGTGTCCGTGGGCCACCCACAGGACTTCCGGTACGGGCACCTCCGACAGGACCGGACCAGCAGGGCCCTTGTGCATGGTGAAGACGGCAGGCAGTTCGTCCCATTCGGTTCGGGAACGCAGGTGAGCAGTCAGCTCGCTCTTGATCGCGTCCACGGTGGCCGTGCTGATCACCGCTCAGCTCCTTTCTGGCGATACGGGGCGACGCTGATGGAGGTGATCTCGGGTGCCGTACCGCGCGGGTACCGGTCCCGGTCCCAGGCGCCGCGGTAGGCGTCGGCGAGGACCTCCAGCGCGCGCCGTACGGCGAAGCTGACCGAGTGACCAGCCTCCATGAGGACGGCGAGGTCGGCGTGCGCCTCGGGGGTGAGCCACCGGCGCAGTGGCTCATCGAGCGGGTCGCGCGGCGCAGAGACGGCATTTGGGGCGGGCGCATCCGGCGCGGGATCCGGCTCCTTGGCGGCCGGTTCCGACGCGGCCTGGCGCTGCGCCGCCTCGATCGCGGCGAGGTCCCGGCGGATCGTGTCCTTGCCAACTCCCAGCCGAGCAGCGATGGTCCTGGCGCTGATGCCCGGCTCCTGGCGCAGCAGTTCCTCCACCATGGCGCGGCGCGCGGCGATCGTGAGCGGCGCGGGCATGTTCACTGGCTCGCTCCGTCCGGATCAGTGGCGTGCGCCGAGTGGTCCCCTGCGGCGATCTGGTGCGCCAGCGGCCACGCGTCGGCGAGCGGGAAGCGGGTATCCGTGCGGGTCCGCTCGTCGAGGTCCTGGCGCTCGTAGACGAAGCCGCTCTGCCGGTCCCAGCGGCGCCCCTGGCGATCGCAGATCGCCCATCGGTCGCCGCCCTCGGTGCTGCGCCTTACCTGGAGCGGCAATATGCTGCCAGCCCACGGGATCTCGAAGACCGTGGCGTGCGCGAGTAGACCGGTGGGAGCAGCAGGAGTGGCGTCGCCCTCGGCCGGCGGGCTGCCGTCGGGGGTGCTCTTCTCGTTGCTGGCGTCGGCCATGAGGTTCAGGAGCTGGACCGCGTCGCCGCGACCGGGGTCGCACTCGTAGTCCGGCGGCATCGCGTTGATCGCGGCGGCAGCCTCGCGGAGGACGTGTGCGTCGTGCTCGTCGAGCAGGGTGTCAGCGTCCTCGGCGCTCACCTTGCCCATGAGGAGTGCCATCTTCAGCGGGATGCGGGTCTCAGCCATGATCGCCGTCCTCGTCGACCAGCAGCGCGACGGCCTGCTTCGCCGACATCAGGCCGTTGCGGTCGGAGACGGCCCGGCGGATCCGCTCGGCCTCAGCAGTGAAGCCGTTCGCGGCGAGCATCTCGGCGGCGTGCTTGGCGTGCCGGACTCCCTTCCGGGCGGCGGCGTCGGCGACGAGCTGGGCCGCCGGGACAGCGGCGATCCGTGCGGCCTCCCACGCGGCGGTACGAGCCCGGTGGAAGTTGTGACGCTCACGGGTGCCGCCGTGGCTGAGGCACGGCTCACCGGCGGAGGCCGCGCAGCCGAGTGGGGACGGTGGACAGTCCACGCTGCGCGGCGAGTTCTCCGGGGCGGGCATCACTGGTCACCGCCTTCGGTAAGGAACTCGGCGACCTCGTCCCAGCGGCCGGCCACGTTGCGCAGGAGCTGGCGCTCGGCATCCATGGCCCGGGTCGCCTGATGCCACAGGTCGACGTCCCGGCAGTCCCAGATCTCTTCCTCGATGAGCCGGTCCAGCAGCGTCGGCTCAAGGGCGTCGAGCTCCCAACTGCTGCGCCCGTACGCATGGATGTAGCCGGTGGCGCGGGAGTCGGTGAGCTTGGCCGGGTTGGGAGGCGGCTGATGCTCTTCGATCTGGTCCATGTTCAGGGCGATCCGCCGGACCTCGACGTCGGCCTCGAACAGGGCCAGGCGCTCGCGGATGTCCCGGGTCATGTCCACCCCGGACGGGTCGTGGTCCCCCAGGTGGATGATGACTGGCTTCTGCCCGGCGCTCTGGTAGCGGATCATCCGCTGGGCGGCTCCCCACAGTTCGGACTGTGAGGTGTAGCCGCGGCAGGAGAAGTAGTCGACGTCGTACCTATTGCAGACTCCGGCGATCACGCCGACGAGCGCGTCCTTCTCGATCCACACCTCGACGCGGTGCGGCTGGTCGGCCCATCGCTCGGTGCGGTAGCTGGACGCCGCGGACCGGATGACCGAGTGGGGGTTGTCCCAGTGCGGCAGGCCGCGCAGGTTGCGGGTGCGGTCGACGATGTAGTCCCAGTCGAGCAGTCCCGCCAGGCGCGCGTCGTTGATGATGCCGCCGAGGCGCTTGTACTCGGTCTGCTTGTTCGCGATCACATCGCGCGCGACGAACTGGTAGTACAACTGTCGCAGCGTCAGGTCGAATCCCTGCGCGGCGTACTCGCGGCAGATCCGGTCGGCCATCTCGATCAGCCGCTGGTGAGCGGCGGTGAACGTCTTCGGGACGTAGGCCTCGCGCGGCATCAGACCTCACCGTCCTCGGCGAACTCCGGCATGCCACGGGTGTCGAGGCCGAGTGGGGAGACGGCTGCGTGCATCTGGTCCATGGACCGGCTCAGCGACCGCGCGAGGCCGGCGGCGGTGGCGACGGCCGCACCCAGCTCGGTGACGGCCCTCTCGGGATCGCCGCCGCCGTCGACTGCGACGCGACCGTGTTCGTGGGTCCGCTTCACGGGCAGCAGGGTCTGCTCAATGGCCTGGGGCAGCATGCCCACCAGGTAGGCGAGGGAGCCGATCGCGTCGTACGCGTGCGGCGGGTACTGCCAGCCGTCGCCGGTGGTGATCGTGTCGTGGTTGAACTGGCGGATGAGGTCGCCGGCCTTCGAGGCGGTCCGGCCGGGTGTCGTCACGGCGTTCTCCAGGGGTGGGATAGGCCCGGCGGCCGGAAGCGAGTCTGTGCGCCGTGGCGCTGGTCGCGTGTCCGGCCGCCGGACGTTGGGCGAAGTGGCGGCGACGGGACTCGAACCCGCGACCCAGGACTTATAAGATCCGCGCTCTACCAACTGAGCTACGCCGCTTCGGTGTTGAGTTGTGGGGTGGGCCGCGCCCCGCTCGGGGGAAGCACGGGGCGCGGCCCCGGGGTGGCGACTGGGCTGGGGGGAGTCAGTCCGGCCGCCGGTCTGTGGTCAGCGGCGAGTGAGGAGCATCAGCCGCTTGTGGGCGCGAGACTTGAGGTCGTCGTCGGCTCCTTCGAAGGCAGCCGTGGCGCGCGCGATCTCCTCGGTCATGGACTTGGCGGGACGGCGGGGCGCGAGGTGGTCGACGTAGCCGGTGATGGCGCGCTCGGCGGCGTAGGCGGTGAAGCCGAGGCGCTCGCCCTCGGCGCGGAATCCGGCGTCCAGGAGGCCGAGCCGTGCCGCGAAGTTGTTCTTCTTGGCGTCGGTGGCGTCGTCGTCGAGCGGGTAGAGGTCGCCGATCACCTTGTGGAACTCGCTGATGGCGAGGTCGGTGCGGGCGAGGGCGGTCTCCTCTTCGGCGAAGCGCTCGAAGTACTGGGCCGACAGGCCGAGAGTGCGGCGCGCCTCCCTGATCTGGGAGGTGGCGCCCGCCGTGTGCCGGACGGCCCAGCGGGTGACGGCGTCGCGGACGGCGAAGCGTTCGGTGTTGGCGCAGACGGGGCGCCAGGGGGTGACGACGCACTGGAACTGGCCGTTGCCGGAGTGGTCGTTCATGACGGCCACGTATGGCACCACGATGTCGTTGATGCCGTCCGCGTCGACGGTGACGGTCTCGGGCAGGCGGATGGAGACGAAGACGCGCTTGCCGCCCCGGATGACTCCGGCGGATTCCCAGATGACGTCGAAGCGGCCGACGAGTTCCTGGAGGAACTCGAATGCCTGCCGGTTCTGGATGGGCTGGTAGCGGCGGCCGACGACGCCGAGCGGGGCGCCGGTGTCCGTGCGGACGGTGTGGAACTGGTCCTCGTGCTGGCGCAGTTCGCCGTTCCACTCGTAGAGGGCGGGGACGGTGGTGACGGTGAAGTCGAGGCCCCCTGCGCCGAGCACGGTGTCGATGTCGGTGGTGCCGCCGGGGATGATCTGCCCGAGGTCGTGCCAGGCCGGAGAGGCCGCGTAGAGGGCGATCGTGCCGTCCGCGCGGGAGTCCAGTCCGTGGTTGGCGATGATGGCGTCGATCTCGCCCTTGGTGTTGCGGGTGACGGTGAAGACCTCGCCCCGGTCCCAGCCGGTGAGGACCTCGTACCGGTCGCCGCCGATCATGCGGATCTCGCCCCGGTCGATGCGGCTCTTGAACGCGCGGTCCCGGCTGCGGGCGGCCTCGATCTGGCTGGTCTTCTCGGCGGCGAACGCGATGTTCACGTCGGCGGTCGGCATGGCACCCCCTCGGAGTTCGGTGGGGCTTTGTGCCCCGACCTCTGTAACCAGAGTACGAGAAAGTACTAGTTGCCACAAGTGGTTAGTCGTACTTTCTCGCCGAACTTCCTGGGTTCCCGTCCCCTTCACACCTGGGCTTCAGGCGCTCCAGACGTCCGGTTCTCCGTCAGCAGGTACAGCCGCGGCCCCTCGTAGCGCGCGGGCTGCCCGGTGTCGCCGTCGTCGCACGCGTCGTTGATGCACCAGGCGCGCGGCCGGTCGTCGTCCGCCCGGCCGTACACGGTGCGCTCCCCGCAGGCCAGGCAGAGAGCGTGCCGGAAGTGCACGCTGGGCCCGCGCAGCCCGAGAACGGTGAGCACCGTCCCGTGCCAGCGACCTACCGTCCGGATCACCTCGGGCACACGGCCAGCGGCCTCGGCTCCGGGCGGGATCGCCTTGAGCGCCCGGTACCAGGCCTGTGTGCGCGCCGAGCCGCGCAGCCGCATGTCCAAGTCGATGGCTTCGATCTTGATGCGCTGCGACCACGACGCGGCGTCCAGGGGCATCGGGGGCCGGGAGCCGGGCGGAGCGTGTCCGCCGTCGCTCGGCTGCCGGGAGCGCAGGCCGAGGGTGTCGAGGCGGTGGATGAGGCCGGGGCCGCCGTCGCCCGGGTGCTCCTTGTCGCCGGTATAGCGGTCGACGAGGTCGGCGACCAGCTCGTCAAGCGTCTGCATCGGTGGTCTCCTTGGCTTTCCTGACCTGGCTGCGCTTGGTGGCAACTGCCGTGTACGAACGGCCGAGTTGGACGGCGATCTCGCTGTTCGTCAGCGCATCGCTGAGCAACAGACGCGTCTCCTGCGGGGTCCACCGGGTGTACCGATTCGGCGCCTCGGTGCCGGGGTGTTTCGCTGCGAACCGCTGGACGGCCCCGCGGCCGGCCGCAGTGTTGGCCTTTGTGCAGACGGGGCATCGGCAGCCCCAGTTCTTGTAGCCGCTGGCCCCGTGCTCGAAGTCGGCGTCAGCGGCTTTCGCGACGCGACGTTCGTGTCCCTGCTGGCATTTCGCGGTGTTCGCGGCCCGGCACCCCTGGCACCGGCACCCCCGCCGGTAGGCGGAGATGCCGGGCTGCGCGCACGGGGCCGGGTTGTCCTCAGACGCCGTCATGGGTGGACCGTCGGACTTCAAGCAGATGAAAGATCCAGTGCCCGTCGTCCGAGAGCACGGCCCGGTATCGGCCTGGAGGATCCAGCGGCCCGGACATGTGGGAACAGTGGCTGTGCAGGCCGCACCGCATCAGCTCGTCGTCCAGGCGCTCGCGGAGGGGGTGCCGGATGGTGAAGCCTGCCGTGTCGAACTGGACGACGTGCTCGGTCTCACGGTCGGCCAGGAGGTCGCGGACGGCGTACGGCCTGGGGCAGTTCGTCGCCTGGCACAGGATCGCCCCGTCGGTGCCGCGGCACTCCAGAGTCCGGCCGCAGCCCATCGGGCAGTAGCCGGGCACGCGCAAGTTGTCGGGCATGATCAGAGGTCCTCCCCTACGTTCCAGCGCACGTTCCGGATGCCGTGCGCGAGGACCTCCATGCCGAAACGATCCGGGGGTAGCTGCACCCGGGCGCGCGGGTATGTACGGAAGCGCTCCAGGTCGAAGGTGCAGACGGCGTCGGTGCCGCGGCCGTCCGGGTCGGGCTCGTAGCGGACCGGCCAGCGGGCGACCAAGCGGCGCGCATACCAGCGTTGGGCGTGACGTTTTTTCCATATCTGCCAGGTGGAGGCCGGCACCTCGTACGTGACCCTGGTCCGCTGGGTGAGCTGCTGGGGTGGAAGGTCGTCGGCCAGGATCTTCGTGCGCAGTTGGAAGAGGTACTGGCCGAATATCTCGCGCTGCACCGAGACGTCGAGGTCGAGCATGAGTTCCTCGCCGACCAGGAATTGCTGTGCGTACCGCTTGAAGACGAGTACGACACGGTCCTCGTTGAGCAACGTGCTTAGGCCTTTCCGTGGGTGAGGATCCGTTCCGCAGCCGACCATGTGGCGCACGGCCACGCGACGATGGAGCCGTGGACGGAGCAGGCCGCACACAGGGCCCCGGGTTTCGTGGGGTCGGCGTGCGGCTGCGGCCGGTGGCCATCGCGGAGCACCGTGAGCTCGCCGCGTATGCGGGTGACCTCGGAGCAGGCGGCGGAGCCGGCCGTGAGGGCACCTCGCAGGCTCTCCATGAACGCTCGCCCATCTGCCGCGCTCGGGAGGGTTCCGGGCTCCCGGAACGTCAGCTTGACGAGCCTCAAGGTGGCTTCGCCGATGGCGTTCGAGGCGGTGTCCAGGTCGAAGGATTGCGGGTCCGTGGCGGGGAAAGGCAGTTCAGGCATCGGTGGCCTCCGTCTGCTGGTCGTCGTCGAGTTCGAAGCCGTGCCAGCTCGCGCCGGTGAGTCGCTCGACCACCTCGGCGACGACGATTTCGACCACGCGGGCGCCGACGGCGGCCGGGTCTGCGTCGGTGACGAAGTCGAGGCTGACGTTTACGTGCCTCTCAGTGCTCATGGGACTGCTCCGTTCCTTCGGCTGCCTCGGCGGCCAGCCGGGCGCGGATGCGCTGCTGGACGTCGGTGGGCAGGGTGTTAAGGATTTCCTCGGCGTCCGGGTCGCGGGGGTAGTCGAACTCCGGCATCGCGACGGCGCGCGGTTCGACGCTTCCGGGTTCGATGGCGAGGTCGCGGTGTCCCCAGTCCGGCGCGCCGCCGTGGGTGACCTTGTCCCAGCCGGAGCCGTCCTCGTCGTCGAGGTAGAAGGTGTGGTCGCCGTACTCGACCTCGACCGCTTTGCGGCGGGTGCCGACGAACTCCCGGGCCCAATAGGCGGGGAAGAATCCGTTGTCAGCGACGGTGACAGTGACTTGCGTGGCCGTGCACGGCTCGCCGTTCCACTGGGTGTTGGTCATGATCGGTCCTTGTTTCGTCGTGCACGCCAGACGCGGCAGCACCAGCCGCACACGTCGCCGGCGTCGGGGTACAGGGCGCCGCTGCCCTGCTGTGGGTCGGCTCCGCGGAGGGAGCGGAGCAGGTGCGGGCAGTTCGGGTAGATGTGGTCGGTGGGGCCGAGGGGCGCCATGTACCAGGGCTCGACGCCGTTCTCGGGCCCGTACCGGTCGCGAAGGTCGGCGTCCGCCAGGGCGAGCGCCGTCTCCACGACGGTCGGGTGCTCGACGATCACGTCGCCGGGGTGCGCGCTCACCGGTGCGACTCCCCCGGCTCCCGGCCGCGGCAGGTCACCTGCTCCGGGTTCGAGGTCACCCGGTTCGTGGTCGGGACCTCTCGACGCGTACGCCCGCAACAAGGCATCGGAGCGTCCTCGTTGGAGACCCACGCGTGCACCGCGTACACGGCAGCGTCCAGCGCGTCAGCGGCGCGCCCGACCACGTCGTAGCCGAGGTACGTGGTCAGCCGACCGAGGACGTTCCTGGCGCGTCGAGGGTCGGCCATGGCCCCCGACTGGGCCATGGCGGCGATTTCGACGAGCTCCTGGAAGAGCATGGTGGGCACGAGCAGGTCGCCGGGCCACTCGACGCGTGCACCGTGGTAGCTCTTCAGCAGGTCTTCCAGCGACAGCGCGGCCGTCCCGAGCCCGTACTGAGGGTCGTCGGCGACGATGACCTCCCCGTCGGGGAGCTCGGCGCCGTGGATGATCCGGCCGTTGTGGTGCAGGCGGAAACCGCGAGTGAAGGTCGGTCTCACAGTGCTTCCTGCTCGTACACGGAGTCGATGGGCGAGCCACATACGGGGCAGGCCTCGAAATCGAGGCAGACGACGCAGTCGATAGGCACGTCTTCGGTGACGTAAGGCTCACCGCTTACGTCGGTACCGCAGAGGGCGATGTCCTCCTTGCAGCAGACGAGGTGCGTGATGCCGTCATCGACGGTGTCTGTCGATATGGGTTCGGGCGCGAGCATGGTCACGGCCGGGTCACCTCCAGGCGCCGACGCCCACTGCGGTCCTGCTGGGTGGCGACCACGTGATACCCGGCGGCGCGGAGCTCCGTGGTGATGGCTTCGAGCTGTTCGGCCTCGCCGGGACCGTCGTAGAAGACGAACACGTAGCGGGTGCCGCCCTGGGCAACGCGGAACCCGGGGTCCCACTCCCCTCCCTCGAACTCGGAGAACTTGTGGCCCTGGTCGATGAGGAGCCGCTCGACCGACGCAGCCTTGATACGGCGTGCCACGATCAGGCCTCCATCTCGTGCGGGCAGCCGCAACAGCCGCCGGGCTTCGCGCAGTTGACGGGCACGCCGTCGAGGGCTGCGCGCCACCGGTTGAAGTTGCTGGGATGGATGCCGTAGGAGGCCTCGTGCACGATGACGGTGCCGCTGAGCCCGGTCTTCACTTCGTGGAAGGCGGCGAGGGCTTCTCGGAGTGCCTGAGCTAGTGCATCGCGCTGCCGCTGTGCTGGCTCGGCGCGGTCGACGCCCCCCTCGTCCGACGAGGATGCGACGTGATGCTTGTAGTCGTACATGCCGCAGCGGGCGCACAGGCCGGTCTCGGCGGCTGTGGCGGGCGTCCGGTAAGCCTCGCAGGTGGGAGGCTCCGTCGGTGCCGAACTGCCGTTCTCGTGGCTGGCGATGGCCACGTCCGGATGGTGCTCGCGCACGTGATCGTCCAACAGCGTGCGCGGAATGAGCGGGCAGCTCTCGCAGTACGGGCACGGATCCCGTACCTCGATGCCTGTCAACAGGCCCTGGTTCGTCGGCTGCTGGTCATCGACGACGGGGTAGGCGGCCACCGTGTCGGACCAGTGGAAGCCATGCTCGTCGATGTGGTCGCCGTGGTGTTGGGCCGCTCGGATGCACTGACGCGCGGGGCCGAAGTTGGCCTTGTAGTACTGGGCGGAACACTCGGCCGCGACCGGCATTTCGTCCACCCTGTGCAGCTGGCTGGCCTGGCCGTTCGGCTCGGGGTGGACAACTCCCCGCTCTTGGGCGCCGGAGTCGTCCAGTACGTCGAGCAGCTCGGCGCCGGCGGCCCGGACGAGGAACATCGCTGAGCCGTGGGCGCGCTGCCATGTGCGGGCCAGTCCGTACGCGCGGCCGTTGGGGCGCAGGGCCGAGTCGCGCTGCTCCTGGAGCTGGCCGACGATGGGCATGACCGCATCGACGATGTCCGAGCGGGCCTTCTTCGCCAGCTGGTGTGTCTCCGCACCCTTCTTCCACGCCTCGGCGACGGCCTGAGTGAGCCAGTGGTGCAGGTACACCCGTTCGCTCTCGGTGCCGAGCAGGGCCACCGGGACGTCGTACGCCTCGGCGACGTCGGCGAGGACCTTGCGGCGCTGCTCGTCGGCGCTCACTTCGTCACCGGCCCGTACTCGGCTTCGAGCGCGATGAACTTGTCGCGCATCGCGGTGTACTCCGCGACGTAGCCCGGGTTGGAGAGCTCCGTCCACGTGTCGATGTCGTCCTGGGCCTGCTTGGCGCAGCTCTTCGCAGCCGCGGTGAGGGCCTCGCGGGTGGCCCAGTTGTCGTCGGGCACAACCGGCTGGCCGCGCTGCACGCAGCCGTATACGTAGCTGAAGTGGCTGGTCAGCGTCATGTGTGCGCTGCGGTCGTAGTACGCGGCCTTGTAGAAGATGGACACGCGCTGCCGGCCGTGCTCGTCGACGATGTACGAGCCCATCGGGTGATCGGACGCCTGGCGCGTCCACCCGTCGGGCAACGTCGCCTCCATGAAGAGATGGTCGCCCGGCGTGGGTTCGCCGAACTGGAAGCCGACGGCCTCGAAGTCCTCGCGGCTGCCTCCGCGCAGGTCGGTGGGCAGCTGTGTGGAGTTGACGAGCTGGGCCTGGCCAGCGCGCTCCTGTTCGTCGACGGCCTGGGCGACCCCGCCGGGGCCCATGCTGGCGGCGAGGAAGAGCATGCTGTCGCCCGGGTTCTGCGCGTCGTGAGTGGTGTTCCGGATCATCGGAGGGTTCCTTCGGACATGACCGGGCCAGTGCGCTGGCGCGGTAGCGGCGTGCTGAGGGTGGTCTCGGTGTCGGGGTCGAGCAACTTCGCGACGGGGAGGCGCGGGATCTGGACGGTGTCGTGGTCGATGTCCGGGGCATCAGCCGAAGCCTCAATGCGCGCCGGGTCGGATCGGGTTGCCCGGTGCCTGCCGGTACCCCTCCAGGGAAGGAGTGCGAGCGCCAGGCAGGCCATCGCCGCATTGGCGCAGATCCCGATGACGGTGAGGACGGAGACGCTGTCCCCGGTATGAACAGGGCCGATGTTCACGGGTTGGTCCTTGAGGTCTTCGATGGTGGAAAAGGTGGCCATCAGCTGCCGCTTTCGTGGGCGGCCGTGTTGGCGAAGAGGGCGTGGAAAGCCGCGCCGGCGAAGAAGGCTGCGGCCACGAGGCAGCCGAGGGTGGGAAAGCGGTGTTCCTGGTAGGCCTCGCTGGCTCCCTGAAGAAGGCAGGCGAGGGACAGCAGGGCGTAGAACCAGGAGGCCCGTGCGCCGAGCAGCAGTGCGAGCGCGGCAAGGGCGGCGACCGCGAGCACGGCGGGGCCGATGTGGTGCATCAAGGTCCTTGCGGGGATTCGTAGTTGTCGAGGTCACGAAGCAGCCTTCAGCGGTTCTTCGCCTGGTCCGTCTTCCTCGTCCCTGCGCGCGGCTGTGACCCGGTCCAGGCGGTCGCGGCGCACCTCCGCGCTCCAGCACTCGGGGTCGATGCGCTCGCCCCTCCAGAGGTGGCCCAAGAGCGCGTTGTGCGTGCCGCAGGGTTCGGTGCCGTCGAGGATGAGGGGGGCTGGGTCGTCCTTGCCGCGGGTGGCGTCGAGGTCGAGTCGCCAGCGTTCGTTGTGGGCGAGGCCGGCGGCGACGCCGTCGCGATAGGCCCTGGGGGTGCCTCGCTCCGCTGCTTTCACGTTGGCCAGGCACTCGGCCCGGACGGTGCAGCGCACGGCGCACACGAGGCGCGCCTCATGCGTCTTGGTCTTGTCGAAGAACAGGTCGGGGTCCTCGTCACGGCAGGCCATGCGCGCCATCCAGTCGAGGGGGCGCGCGGCCGTGTCGGGGGTGGATCCGGTGTAGGTCATGGCTCACTCCGCGGCCGTCTCGGCGGGAAGCAGTTCGAGGGCGCGCGCGTACTGGCTGTCGAGGTGGGCGAGCGCGGCTTCCGGGTCGGTGTCGGCGTCGGCGGCCTCGCGCAGGATCGGCATGCCGGAGTCGATGGCGGCCAGGGCCTCGTCGCGGGTCGCGGGTCGGCCCTCGCGGAACCACAAGGCGGTCGCCGGCTCGCCGATGTTGAACAGCTGGTGGCCGGCCACCATGCGCCAGGTGTTCGTCACCCACACCAGGGCGACGCCCGGATTGCGGAGGATCATCTCCCCGTCCGGCTTCACGAGGTCCGGTAGGTCGATGGGCCGCCGCTGCATGTGCGGCGTCGTCAGGAACGGGCAGGCCAAGGCCGCGTAGATGGCGCAGTCGCGGTGGGCGGGCGGCTCGGAGCTGACCCGGTTCACGGCGCACATGGGTCCGACCACGTACGCGCACTGGGTGGCGGCCGGGCCGAGCGTGAAGTTCCGGAGCGTGTGGCCGCAGAGCCAGCAGCAGCGGAAGGCGATCGCGTCGTGGAGCTTGCGGGTGTCGGCCAGGCGGAAGTCGGGCTGTCCGTTCACGTAGTCCACGAACCAGGGGATCGGCCTGCCGTGCCGGTCGCGCGGGAGCCGGGCCATGCGGGGCGGCGGGGCAAGCAGGGTGCTGGTCACTTCGCACCGCCCGCGGTGCCCTTGGCCGCCTTACTGATGGTGACCTTGCGGTCCTGGCGCCGGACGGCGTCGGCGAGGTGGTCGGACACCCTGAACCGGACGACCTGGTGCGCGGGCGACATGATCATCTCGCCGGTCCGCGGGTTGCGGCGCTTGGCGCGCTTCAGCTTGCGGGAGAAGAACGTGACGAAGTTGGTGATGGCCACGTCGTAGCCGGAGGCGTTGGCGCGGGCGATGGCGTTGAAGGTGGCCATCACCATCGGCCGTACGGCGGCCGGGGTGGTGTCGAGGTCGGCGGCCACGACCTCGATCAGCTTGGTCGTGTTCAGGCGCTCGGTGATGCGGGTGGGCTTCTTCTTCAAGATGGTTCTCCTTGATCTGCCGCCCGCCGCCCGGCCGGTGACATCCGGGCGGCGAGCGGGGCTCTTTCAGGCGGTGGCGCGCCAGGCGGAAGCGGTCTGGTCGACGAAGTCCTGGAGCTCGTCGGGGAGCGCGCTCGCGTCGTCGGCCGGGCTGGGACCGGGCAGCATCTGACGCACGGCGGTCGCGTTGGCGAGGCGGGCCCGCAGTTCCGTGTTCTCGGCACACAGCGCGTCGAAGGCCTTCAGCTGCTCTTCGAGGTCCGCGACCTGCTGCTCGGCCTTCTCCTTGCCGGTCAGCGCTTCGCGCAGCTCTTCGTAGGCGCCGTCCACCTCCGCAGCGAGGCCAATCAGCTTGCACACGAGCTCGTCGTTCTCGTTATCGCAGAAGACGATCTGCGCGCGCAGCTGGGAGCGGGGCACGACGTACCGGTGCAGGCCTCGCCCGGTGGGTGCCACGCAGTAGGCGACGGCCGCCGTGCCGGCCGAGCCGATCGCGAGGAAGACGTAGCCGATCACGGGCGGCTGCCCTTCATGAAGAGCGTGCCGAGCTTCCGCTTCGGGTCGGTGCCGAACGGCTGCGCGGGGTCGAAGCGCGGGCCCCCGGTCGCGATCGAAAGTTCCTTGTAGGCGCCCTCGTTGGCCGTCTGGAGCATGTCGAGCCGGTCCGTGAGCTTGGCGACGAGCTCGCGCAGGTCCCGGTTCTCGGCTTGGAGTTCCTTCTCCCTCGACGAGGGGACGGCGCACTCAGAGGTGTTCAGCATCAGGGCCTCCGTGTGGTGTCGGCTGCGGTGACACGGCGCTCGAAGGCGTCGAAGTCCTCGGTCAGGCCGGACTCGATGGACGCGGCGAAGTCGCGGCCCCCGCGGTCTTGCCAGTTGAGCGGTGTGAGGACGCGGTGGCCCTCGTACGGCTCGCGGGGTACGAGCTCGCCCTGGCCGTCCGGGGTGGGCACGGGGTGCGGCTCCGGGTCGGAGTCGTTCTCGTCGCGGAACTCGGTGCAGGTGTAGTCGGCGTGGACTTCCTGCTGCTCGGTCTGCGTGAGCCACTCGGCCGGGCGTCTGCCCTCCAGGGCGATCAGGATCAGCGGGCAGCCGTTCGCGGCGTCGCCCTGGCGGCCCGGCTCGTCGTGGACGCAGCGGTCGCAGTTCTTCGCCGACCAGACCTCCCACTGGGAGCTGTTCGAGAACGTTCCCTCGGGGAGCGCCTCCTTGGAGGCTTCCTCATACGTGCGCATCAGGTGTTCCGCGCCTTCCTCGCGCTGGCGGGCTGCCGTACGACGTGCTCGCGCAGGACCCCGGTGGTGACGTCGTAGTTCTGGCCGCGGCCCCAGTTCGCCTGCGGGAAGGCCTCCTTGAGGACGAGGGCCGCCTGGACGTGCAGGCCGCTCCCTCGCACGGGGGGGACCTCCTTGTCGCCGGGGCCGAGCACCATGGCCACCCAGCGGTGTCCCTCGGGCCAGGTGACGCGGGTGATGCGGACCTCGCTCACGCGGCGCCCGAACAGCGTGTAGAGCCGCTGGTGCAGCAGGGACCGTGTGGTCGCGTCCGCCTGGAATTCCTTCGCCGCGGCGCTCATGAGTCGCCGCCGGGGTGGAAGCAGGCGTGGA
Source organism: Streptomyces cylindrosporus (assembly GCF_022698165.1). Taxonomy (GTDB): domain Bacteria; phylum Actinomycetota; class Actinomycetes; order Streptomycetales; family Streptomycetaceae; genus Streptomyces; species Streptomyces cylindrosporus. The sequence continues at coordinate 154,302 of NZ_JALDAY010000015.1, read as the reverse complement.
CGTCGGCGATCAGGCGCTGATGGGCGGCGACGACCTCCGGGGACCAGCCGTGTTCCGGCGTCGGGTGGGCCTCGCGGAACGCGTGGTCGCGCAGCGCGATGAGCAGCTGCTCGCGGTCGGCCTCGCGGGCCGCGCTGCCGCCGTCGGCCGGGGTGACCGTGTCGGGGTGGTCGGCGGCCAGGTCCGCGAAGGCGCTCTCAAGGGCCGGGGCGTCCAGCGCGTGCCGGTCCATGTTGTCCAGGGGCAGCGCGTCGTGGAGCCGCTGAAAGGTGGCGGTCTGCACGCGGCGGGAGCGCTTCAACTGGAAGGTCTCCCAGCGGGCGCGCAGGCCGGTGAGCGGGTGGTGCGGGGTGGTGCGACGGCCGATGTGCAGCGTTGCGGTCATCGCCATCGCCTCCCTTCGGGTTCAGTCGGTTTCGGTGTGGTGCAGGGCCGCGCGTACGGCGGCGGCTCCGCGGTGGTAGGTCTCGGGTCCGGGCGGGCGCCGACGGTGGCGCCACGGCTCCGGCAACTCGGCGAGCAGGTCCCCGGGTTGGGCCATGGGGTCGGCGATCATCTGCGCGACGACGACCAGGGCGCGGCCGAAGGTCATGCCGGCCGTGCGGGCCTGGGCGATCGCGTCGCGCAGCTGGTCCAGGGGCCAGTCCGGTCGAGCGGCGGTGGCGAGGGCCAGGAGCTGGCCGGTGGCCGGGCGGGGCAGCTCGGAGTCGTCGTTCATCTCCGCCTCCCCATCGGGAGCGCGGAGGGCTGCGGGCGCCCCGGGGGAAGCTGGTACGGGGTGCGGATGCCCATGTCGCGCTCGCGCTGGTCGAGTTCGCGTTCGATGCGGCGCAACCGCTCCGCGGACGACCAGGTGGCGACGCAGCTGGAGCACAGGCGGCCGGTGTGCCAGATCAGGCCGGACTCGCACGCGGCCAGCCCGCAGCCGCGGCGGACGATGCCTGCGCCGAGCAGCCACCGGCCGGGGTCGCGGATCGTGTCGGTGGACGCGAAGCGGAACTCCAGTCGGCTGCGCAGCCGTTCAACCTCCTGGCCCTCGTCCAGCTGGCGGCCGATCTCCCTGGCGAGCTCCCGCACGACGTACGGCGACAGGCCGGGCAGCAGCGTCTTCACCGGTTCGAGGACTCGCCAGATCCGCGGAGCGAGACTCAGCTGAGGCCCCCCGTACGGGCGGCGAACTGCGGCGGGAAGCGGAGGGTTTTCCACAGGGCCGCCCGCTACTACCTGCTCTCGCCTACGGCGGAAGTCCAAGGCGGCAGTGGGCGGTTGATCATCGGGTGAGTCAGTCTGGTGGTGATCCACTGTTAGCGATCCCTCACCAAGATCCCCACCCGATCCCTCTCCAGAGTCCGCAGTGAGCACGGCCTGGACCGGCTCGTCGTGGACGGTGTAGATGTGGCGGCCGCGGTACCCGGCGCGCGGCTCGACGGTGATCCAGCCGAGCTGCTCCAGGTCGCGCAGGATGCGGCGCACCGAGCGCACGGCCAGGGGCTGGCCGGCCTTCTGTCCGGAGCGGTGGCGCAGCACGCGCGCCAGCTCGGCGAGCGTGGCGTGCACGCCGGTCGCGGTGGCGTACGCCAGAGCCGCGTAGCAGCGCAGCTGGCGCGGGCTGAGACTCTCGGCGGCGCGCGACGGAACCCAAGCCCCGTGCTCACGCTGCGGGTTGGTGGCGCGGACCCGGCGCACAGCCGTCCAGCCCTCGCCGCCCTGCCGGGTGCGCCGCTGGCTCGTCAGCTCCACTATGTCGTCGTCCGGCGCAGGCCTCATCAGCTGCGTCAGCGCGCGTTCGACCGTGGAGCGCGCCAGGCCGAGCAGGCCGGAGAGATAGGCGACCCCTGCCTCGCAGCCGCTGTCGCGCCGGTCGAGCGCGGCGATCTTCACGTACACGCTGACGGTCGCGTCGGCGTAGTGGCCGACGACGACGCGCAGGGGTACACGGACGCGTTGAGGCATAGGGGTCACCTCCCTTCAGGGCCTGGTCGGGTTGAGTCACGCGCGCCTCATGGGCGCGTGATGGGTGTCAGGAGTCGTCGTCTCCGAGCGCGCCGTCGAGGGCCGCCGTGAGTCCGTCGGCGACGGTCTTGATCTCGTGCATGGCCTCGGTGACGGTGATGTTCGAGGTGTGCAGGACGCGTCGGGCGTACGCCGCCCAGTGCATGAGGCCGGCCCGCAGGCGTGCGGTCTCCATGTAGGCGAGTTGGCCGCCGGTCAGGCGCAGCGTGCTCTCGTCGAGCTCCAGCTGGCCGTCGTCGTCGAGGGTTCCGCGGGCCGTGCGCTGGAGGTGCAGGAAGCGCAGGGCCTCGCGGACGTAGCCCTCCTGGGACTCGTTCGGCAGCTCCAGGGCGACGATGCGGACCTTGACGGACGCCTCCTTCTCCGAGCCCGGTGCGGGCTCGGTCCGCTCGATCGCCGCGAACTCCCCGATGAACAACCGGCGGGAGGCGGGCGTGGCGTACACGGGCCGGACGTGCGGCTCCAGGGCCTCCTGTGCCGACGCGGAGACTTTCGGGTCGAACTTCAACTGGGTCACGGCGTGGGCTCCTTGGGCTCGTTCAGGCGCCACACGCGGATGACGGCGCCGGGGTGCGAGAGGGTGTCGTCGGTGGTGAGCACGTAGCGCTTGGCGGCGACCGTGTCGGTCACGACGGAGTCGTCCAGGAGCACGCCCGCGTCCTTCAGGGCGTCCTGGGTGGAACGGAGCAGCTTGTCCGTGTCGGGCTTCCCGGTGGGGAAGCGCGGAGCGGACGGCTTCACCAGGCCAGCGTTCTTGCCCGTGCCGAAGTGGCTCTTCGGACGCCCGAGGGTGAACACGACCTCCAGCCGGACCGCTTCGCGAAGCGGCTGCCACTCTGTGTCGAGGACGAGCTTGTCGAGGGCGGCCGACTTGACTGCCTCGCGCCACGGCTTGACCTTCGCGGACGACTCGTAGAGCGCTCCGGCGGCGTTCCGGGTCTTCGATCCCTGCGGGCCCGGGGTGCCATGCACGGTGATCGTCAGGGCGAGTCGGGTCATGGCTTCTCACCGCCGTCTCCGCGCGAGCCCTTCTGGGCCTGCCACTCGGCCTCGGTGAGGTAGCCGGTGCGTCCGTAGCGGCGCTGGTCGTAGGCGTCTCGTACGGCCTGGCGGCAGCGGGGGCACAGCCGTTCCTCGCGGTGGCGGTGCTGAAGGGCACCCTTTTCTGTGCCGTGCTCGATGGCCCCGTGTTCGAGGTCCTCATCAGGCCTTTTCAGGCCGATGTCCTCGATCAGCTGGTCCAGTTCAGCGTCGGTGAGCGTCATCCCTGACCGCCCTCGGTGGCACGCCGGTCCAGTTCCGCGCCAGTCACCTGGAGGATCTCGGAGATGACCGGGCCGGGTAGGGAGTGCATCAGGGCGAGGGCACCGACCGACGCGCCGGCCGCCAGGAGCACGGTGGCCATGTCCGCTGCGGGTACGTCCACGTACTTGGTGAGGCGATCCGCAAGCCTGGAAGCGATCTCGTCCAGGCTTCGGACGCGCGGATCGTCGGCGTTCCGTCGCCGCTGCTCACGGATGACGTCGAGGGCGCCTTGGCGGCTCCACTGCTCGGTCGTCATGGTCCGGTAGCCACGCGCGCTGAGCGCTTGCGCGATGGCCTCTTCGGTCAGTCGTTCGTTCATGTCTGCTCACTGGTCTCGGCTGGCATCGGCGGCCAGCGGCAGCCGTGCGGTGGGGTGCTCGCCCGGAGCAGGTCGGGTCATCGGCGCCGGATCTGTCAGCGGCGCCTCCCCGGCCTTGGCTCCCGATCGGGGCAATCCGGACTCGTCGGGTGACGTTGACTCCGGGCGAGCGGTCTGGGACCCGTTCCGCGCAGGGAGGGTCTCCGGCGCCCAGGTAAGTCGCGGCCCCTCGCCTCCCTTCGCTCCCGATGCGGCTGAACGGAGACCGCGGGTGGGTGACGTTGACGCGGAACGGGTGGTCTGGGGCCCGCCCGGCGCAGGCAGCGTCACAGGAGCGGCACGGTGCACCTCTTCTGCCTTGGCTGCTGCCGGGGCCGCCATCCAGTCGGCGGGGGCAGTCGACTTTGACGCCGGGCGGGTGGTCTTCATGCGGGCGGCACCTCGCTGGTCGCGGCCTCGGCGGCGTCGCCCATGTAGCGGACGTAGACGCGGTGCTCCCCGATGACGGTCTTGCAGTCGGTCTCGAAGAGGCTGCCGGGCAGATAGGTCCAGGGGCTCAGCGAGTTCCGAAGGGCGTAGGCCGCCTGCCGTGCCGCCCCTGGCGACCGGTTCTGGCCTATGAGGGCCCACTCCCCGGGACGCGTGCGCAGGGCGGCGATGAAGGCGTCGCGCATCTCCGCTGACGGCAGCGGCAGGTGAGGCGCCGGGGACTCGAAGCGGATGTGGTCGGCGGCCGTCACAGTTTCACCGCCCGGATCGTGATGCCCTGCGTGGGCGCGGTGCGGGCGTGCTCGGCGATCTCGCGCATCTGCTCCGCCCAGCTCGGGGTGAAGTCCCGCGGCGTCTGGCCGTCGAGGGCCTTGAGCACGGCGCCGTGCACCATGTCGAGGGCTTCCACGGGCTGCGGCAGGGGCTCGATCTCCGACAGGCCGAGCCCGGTGTTGGCCGGGTTCCAGCCGGTGAACACGATCGGTCCGGCGTACGGCTGCACGCGGGCGCCGAAAGCGGCGAGCACGCACGATGCGGTGATGTTGCGCGGGTACCGCTTCGGGAAGAGCAGTCCGACGTCGGACGCCCAGGCGGCCACGGCGAGGCCGGGAAGGTGAACGCGCGACTTTCCCTCGGGGCCGATGAGGGCGTCCCAGTCGGGCTCGTCGGCCGCGTGTGTGAGCTGGCCGTCGGTGGCGATGATCGCGTAGCGCATGCTCAGTACCTCCGCCCGCAGGTGCGGATGCGGCGGGCGGGGACCCAGCAGCGCAACGGGAAGGCGCCGCCCGGGTTCCAGACGACGGACACCCAGGTGTGGCCCTCGAAGTCGAGGCACACGCGGCGGGGCTTGCCGTCGAACAGGAAGGGCACGTTGGCGCAGCTGTCGCTACGGACGACGCCGTACGTGCCGTACCGCCGGTGGAGAACCGGCTGGTAGTCCGGCCAGCCCTCCTCGGCCGCGTCCAGGAACGCGGTCATCTGCTCGCTGCTGTCCACCTTGGCGGTCGGCTTATAGTCCAGACGCCTGGTGGGCGTGTCGAAGGTCATGAGACGGCTTTCTGGGGAGTGGAGGCGGTTCCGACGTAGCGGGCCCGGACGGCCCACAGGCCGGCCTCGGTGTACGCGGTGGCCTCGAAGGAACCGGCGGGCCGGAAGTCGTCGAGGAGGCCCAGTTGGATCCGGTGCACCGCCCTGCGGGCGCCGTCGAAGCTGAAGTAGGGGCCGACGGTGACGAACTCGCCCGGCCGGGCGCGCAGTTGCTGGGCGCGCTCGCGGTAGTGCGCCTTCCAGGCCTGCGGGCTCATGCGCTGCACGACGATGGGCTGCGGGATGTTGAGCTTGTCGGTGGGCAGCCATCGGTAGTGCTGTGCGGTGGCGACGGCGTGGGCCGCGTTCTGGACGCCCAGGCGCAGGTACATCCGGGCCAACAGGGCGCGAACGGCGTCCTCGCTCATGCTGACCTTGCGGGCGGCACCCAGCCGTGTGTGTCCGTTGGCCAGGCAGACGAGGACTTCGATGTCGCGGGCGTCCAGCGGGCACTCGACCGGGGCTTCCTCGGGCTCGGGCTCGGGGCGGTGCGCGGCGATAACGCGCTCGATGGCGTCGAGGGTCTCCAGGTCGTTGTCGCCCGAGGCGGCGCCCCACAGGTCCTCGACGAAGGCGGCGAGTTGGTCCGCGTCGTACGAGCGGGCCCACGGGAAGGTGAGGTTGTCATCGGCCATTGCGGGCACCGCCCTTGGCGCGGTCCATGGCCTCGACGAGCTGGTTCGCGTAGTGCACGGACACGCCGTGCGGGGAGCAGAAGTTCCGCATCTCTTCCGCGAATCGGCGGGCCGCGGCCACCTCGGCTCGGAGGCGCTTGTTCTCGTCTTGCTGCCGAGCGTTCTCGCCGACGTACCGGGGAAGGGCTTCGCGGGCGAAGGCGACGAACTCGACGACGGGCAGCCGGTCGCTGTCGACCCAGGTCTCCAGGAAGGCGATGGGGCCCACCTGGTCGGGAAGCCCGTGCTCGTTCGGCTCGACCTTCCAGGGGCCCTTCGGGACGGCAGCGATGATCCGCTGCGTCTCCTTCAGATAGGCGTCGGTGAGGGGCTCAGGCATCGCGGCCGTCCTCCGCGTCGAGCGCGGCCAGCACCTGGCGAAGGCTCTCCTGAAGGGCTCCGCGCTGGCCGTAGACCTCGCCGACGGTGGCCGTGTCCAGGTCCAGTTCCTGTGCCTCGGTCAGGACACGGCGCGCGTTGTCGCGGGCGATGTCGAGCGGCGGAACGAACGTCGGCTCTCCGGCTGCCGTGTGTCGCGGCTTGGGGGCCGCGCCGTGGGCGGCGTGTGCGATGCTGGTGCGCATCGGGTCCACCTCATTCCTCTCAAGGTGATGGGCTGGTGGGCCGAGGGCTCGTCGGGGGCATCCGACGGGCCCTCAGTGCGTTCAGGCGGCCCGCTGGAGCGGGGCCGGGAGCAGGTGGGGCCGGTGCAGCACGGCCAGGCGCGCGATCTCGGCATCGGTGAGGCGGCAGCGGGGGCAGTCGTTCGGGTCGGGCACGTGGTGCTCGCAGGGCGCCTCGTATCCGGCCTGGAACGCTTCCTCCGCCGTGCGGCAGATGCGCGGCCCGGACATCAGGCCACGCCCGCTTTGAACTCGCGGTCGGCGCCGCAGACGCGGCACTGGGCGCGGAGGATGCCGTTCCGGTGACCGCAGTTGGTGCACACCCACCGGCACACGGCGTCGATCCGGGCGCGCATCAGGCCACGCTCTTGGCGGGTGCGCCGGCCGCGTGTTCCGGCTCCGGAAGCAGCAGGTCGTGGATCGCGCAGCCGAGGACGTCGGCGATGGCCTTGAGGTTCTTGGGAGAGAAGCCGGCGCGCCCGTTCTCCACGTCCGAGATGTGGCTCGGCGCGACCCCGGCTCGCATGGCGAGGTCGGTCTGGCTCAGACCGGCCTCGATCCGCCGACGGCGGAACTGTCGGGGGTCTTCGTTCATGCGTCCGACTGTACGACTCACCACTAGTTTCCACAAGTGACAAGTCCTGAATACTCCTGCCGCTTGTGAAGGAGTCGTGCACGCACTCGCGCTACCTGCTGATCTTCAATAAATTTCGAGAAAGTACGAGTCCCTACGAGGGGGAGAAGAGACAGCATGGCGACACGAGATCTAGGGCCGCCCGGCTACGGAGCACTCATCCGCCTGGCCCGGGAAGCGCAGGGCATCAGCCCGGAAACCGCGGCAGCACGTATGCCGTTCACCTTCAGCGGCAGCAGCTGGCGGCAGATCGAGGCCGGCTATCGGGGCACCGGCGCGAACCGCAAGCAGGTGTCCGGCAAGCCATCGACCGTGGCAGCGATGGCGCGCACTGTCGGAGTGACCGCCGACCGACTGCAAGAGCATCACGAGGAAGCCGCCGCGATTCTGCGGGAGATGGAGCTCCAGGAAGCGCAGCAGACCCGGGCGGCGGAGGACGCGCTGCGCTCCGCGCCGGCGCACGTGCGCCGGATGATCGACGCCGCCCTGGAAGACGTGGACCCCGAGGATCGCGCAGAGGTACTGCGGCAGATGGCCACCGACTACGACGCCGTCACCAAGAGGCGGGGCACGCAGTCGCCGCCGGCACGGCGGCCGCGACGGACCGGATAGCTTCAGGCCAAAGCTTTGTAACGAGTACGTCACGTTCCGCGCATATATGCACGTTCACCTGTCACATGCGACGCACGATGCATTCCTCGTACATACACCGACATGTACGAGGTCCGATGCGCACACAGACAGGGGAGCGGCATGACCGCGGTCATCGTCGCGGGTGCGCTCGGCGTCATCATCATCACTGGGGGTCTGTTCTTGCGGCGCCTCCTCGGCCAACTGGCCGAGCTGAGGCGACAGATCACAGGGATCGACAGGCAGATGCGCGCCCAGCGAGCCCACGTGACTTTTCTGAGATACCTACTCACTGACAGTGAGGACGAAGAACCACCAGAGCAGGCGGCGGTCGTCAACGGCAACCCCGAGCCGGCGCCTGCTGTGTCGGAAACCGAACCCGTACGCCGGAAGAAGCACCTGCGCCTCTACATCGGCGGCCTGGCAGCCGCCGTGGCCATGGTCGGCACCGTTTGCCGCGACGCGCTGCGGTACCACCGCGGCCAGTTCATCGGCGCCATCACGGGGGCGGCCGTCACCGCGGCGACCGTCACCATGGTCACGGTCCAGCCGTGGTCGGACGACGCCGACGGCGGGGCGCGGTCCTCCGCACCAACCGCGGCCCCGTCGGCGACGTTCTGGCCGCCGCCGACCATTCAGCCGCCACAGCCCGGCCTGGCGACCAGGTCCCCGTCGCCGTCCGCATCAGGGCCAGAGCCGAGCCTGAGCGCGAGCGCCACACCGAGCCAGTCCAACTTGCCGAGCCCGATGGACACCAGCTCGCTCGTGCCTGTGGGCGACGCATCACCCGTCGAGTCGGCATCCACTCCGGGGCAGGGCGAGGCTTCAGGCGGATCAAGCCCCACCGTGACCCCCGGCGGCAGTACGCCGCCGACGGAAAGCCCGCCCGTAGCTCCGCCGGCCGAATCCCCGCCGCCTGAGCAGACGGCCAACAGCGCGCTGTGCCTGATCGCCGACGTCGCGCCGGTGCTCGATGTGGAGGCCTGCCTACTCCGCCTGTAGCGGCTTGCGGAGCATGTTCACGGAAGCGGGGTCGAATCCAGGGCCCCGCTTCTGTGTTGGCAGGACGACCACTTCGAACAAGGACCTGACGGTGTCTGCCCGCACGTCGATGGGCTCGACGTCCCAGTCGTCCTTGCTGATGCCGACCATGCGGGTCAGCAGTCGTTGCCGGGACGTGAGCGCCATCTGGTTGCGCAGTTCGCCGATCTTCTTGTCGAAGGAGGCCAGGGACAGCAGTGCCAGGGCCGGGTCGACATCCGGATGGTCAGCGAGCTCTTCGATCTGTTGCTTCGTCTGCGCCTTGCGGGTCTCCAGCGCAGCAATCTTCGCGGCTACGTCCGGCGAGCCATCCGTGCCGGCGGACTGGAGCTCCCGGAGGAAACGAGGCGAGTTGAGCAGCCGAAGCACGCGGCCTGTGACATACGCGTCCAGGTGCTCGACGTTGCGCGCGACGTTGCACTGCTTGCAGTGGTAGACGCGGTAGGCGTTGTAGCCCGGCTTCTTGTTCCGCCCCTTGCCGCCCATGGGCTTGCTGCGCCACGTCGTCCCGTCGCACCTCCCGCACTTGAGTGCCCCCGGCAGAAGATGGACCCGAGCGGGGCCCGGGTTGGGGTTCTCCTTGCGGTGCTGCTCGCGCAGGGCGATGAGTGCCTGTCGGTCCTCCTCGGGGATCACCTCGTCCCAGACGGCCTCGTAGAGCACCCCATCGACCTCGATGAGGCCGGAGATCCGCGGCGAGGTCAGCACCGACCAGAGGACTCGGGATTCCCAGGGATTGCCTTCGGTCGTCGTGGACACCGAGTTCATGTACCGCAGGGCACCGTTCATGGAAGCGCCGGCCAGCAGCCGCGCCGCGGCCTCCGCCAGGTGCTTGGTCTCCTCCGGGACCGGCTTGTCGTAGTCGAGGATCTCGACCTCGTACGACTCGCCGGTCTCCTTGTCCCTGCGTGTCTTGAAGCGGCCGGTCGGCTCACCCCAGCCGTACGGCCGCTTGCCGCCCTGCTGGCTCGTGCCGTGCCTGACGACGTCCTTCTTGTAGCCGTTAGTGCGCCGACGGGACAAGTTGGCGGACTCACGGCAGGCCTGCGCGGCCTCGATGCGCAGGACGAACCGGTCGTCCTCGCTCGCGAGGTTCCTGACACCGGAGACCGATGCGAGGGGGATCTGTCTCTGATCCGCGAGGCGCAGCAGCAGTTCCAGGTCGTACGGCTGCCGGATGAGCCGGTCGCCGTGGTAGACCATGATGCCGTCGTGGTGGTGGTTGGCCTTCGGGTCGCTCGGGATGAAGGTCTGCCCCGTGGCGTCGAAGGTGACGAGCATGCGCTCCCAGTCGGGACGCTTCCGGTTGCGCTGCCAGGCCGAGCGGGAGTTGTCGATGTAGACGCAGCAGAACTCGGGCCAGTTCAGCCGCCCCCTGGTGGCCTCGCCGTCCTCCTGCTGCCGTTCCACCTTCTCCAGCGTGCCGTCCGGTGCGTAGGACAGGCGCGCGTAGAAGCACGGCCGTTGCGGGGTCAGGAGCACGCTCTTCCTCCTTCTGGAGCCGCCCAGGGACTAGCTCAGTGTATTGGTGTTATCCCGGGGTCGAAGCAGTCGAAGCCGGTGCCCATGTCGACGGAGTTGTCCGGGAAGCGCTCCGCCTGGGGCGCGTAGCAGGGCACGAGCGGCTCTCCGGGGTGGTACGGGCGGGTCGGCGCGGCGGGGAGTTTCACGATGGTCAGGTCCATGGTCGAGCCTCGACTGTGGCCGGATTTCTCCGCGATGTAGCCGTCCTCGAACAGCCGGGTCTTGTCGACGTTCGGGTAGAACTCGCTCTTCATCGCCTGGTCGTCGAGATCCTCGGCCCAGCGGACGAAGTGGTTCACGGCACGCTGCGGCCGGTAGCAGTCGTAAACCTTGAGGGTGTATCCCTCGCTCAGCAGCTTCAGTTGGGCCTCGTGGAGGGCTTCGGCGGCCGGGCGGGTGAGGATGCAGATCGGCTGCTTGTAGCCGTCGATGCGCTCGCCGACGAAGTTGTGCGGGGTGAAGTAGCGCATCTCCTGGATGATCGTCGGGTCCACGGTTCTCAGGGCCACGAAGTCCGCCGGCGCCTTGGGTCCGGAGTCCGCCCGGGCGGTGGCCGAGGCCGCGGTCACCGCCAGCAGGGCGGCGAGGGCGGTGATCAGCCCGCGTACTGCACTCGTGAGTCGTGTCATGTCTCCTGCCCTGCCCAATTCCGCATGCCCGTGACACACTTTCTGACGTCCCGTCAGAGGATGCGGCATGGAGGGGTTGTGTCTCGCACACGCACGCCTGTGGTCGACGGCTGGTTCACCGGCGAGGGGGACGACTTCAGACTCCTCGGCACCCGCTGCGCGGCATGCAGCTCGGTCTTCTTCCCCCGCGAGGACATGCACTGCCGCAATCCCGGGTGTCCCGGCGGGGATCTGGAGGAGGTGCCGCTGTCCCGGCGCGGGCGCGTCTGGTCGTACACGGACAGCCGGTACCGGCCGCCGTCACCCTATGTGACGAATCCGGAACTTCCGTGGGAGCCGTACGCGTTGATCGCCGTAGAGCTGGAGGCGGAGCGGCTGGTGGTGCTGGGGCAGGCGGCTCCCGGGATCACCGTCGCCGAGCTGGCGGTGGGCATGGAGGTGGAGGTCGTCCCCGGTGTGATGAACGAGGACGGGGACACGACCTGGACGACCTGGCACTGGAGGCCGACGGGAGTGGGGGCATGACGGGTGAGGTGGCGGTGCTCGGCGCGGGCATGCACCCGTGGGGCAAGTGGGGGCGCGGCTTCGTCGAGTACGGGGTGGCGGCGGCGCGCGCCGCGCTCGCGGACGCGGGACTGGAGTGGCGCGAGGTCGGGTCGGTGGTCGGCGCGGACACGGTGCGTGGCGGCTATCCGGGCTATGTGGCCGGCGCGACGTTCGCGAAGGCGCTGGGGTGGCAGGGCGCCCGGGTGGCGAGCGTGTACGCGGCGTGCGCGTCCGGCGCGCAGGCGGTCAACACGGCGCGGGCGCAGATACTTTCGGGGCTCACGGACGTGGTGCTGGTGGTGGGCGCCGACGCCGCGCCCAAGGGGTTCTTCCGGCCCGCCGGCGGGGACCGCCCCGACGACCCGGACTGGCTGCGCTTCCGTGTGCTGGGCGCGACCAATCCGACGTATTTCGGGCTGTACGCCCGCCGCCGCATGGCCGTGCACGGGGACACCCCGGAGGACTTCGCGCAGGTCAAGGTGAAGAACTCGGCCCTGGGGGCGCTCAATCCCAACGCCCGCTACCGCAAGCGGGTCACGGTCGAGGAGGTCGCGGCCTCCGCCGTGGTCGCGGATCCGCTGCGGCTGCTCGACATCTGCGCGACGTCGGACGGCGGGGCGGCACTGGTGCTCTCCAGCATGGAGTTCGCCCGGCGGCACGGGGTCGTGGAGCCGGTGCGGATCCGGGCCGTGTCGACGGTGACCCCGAGGTATCCGAGCACCGTGCTCGATCTGCCGGACATCGCGACGGACTCCGCGGTGGCGGTGGAGCCCGCCGACGAGACGTTCCGGGCGTCCATCGCGCGGGCGGCGTACGAGGAGGCCGGCATCGGGCCCGAGGATCTCTCCCTCGCGGAGGTCTACGACCTGTCCACGGCGCTGGAGTTGCAGTGGTACGAGGATCTGGGGCTGTGCGGGGAGGGCGAGGGCGCCAAGCTGCTGCGGGAGGGCGCGACGACGCTCGGTGGGCGAATACCGGTCAACGCGAGCGGCGGGCTGGCCTCCTTCGGGGAGGCCGTTCCGGCCCAGGCGATCGCCCAAGTGTGTGAGCTGACATGGCAGTTGAGGGGGGAGGCGGGTGGCCGGCAAGTGGCGGGAGCGCGCGTGGGGATAACGGCGAACCAGGGCTTGTTCGGGCACGGGTCGGCGGTGATCGCGGTGCGGTGAGGGGCGGGGGCGTTCGCATCGGGCGGACGCACGGGCTCGGGCGGACGCGCGCGGCACTGTGGCGCGCGACCGGGCCTCAGCCCCTCGGCCCCGGCGCGCACCCCCGCGTCGCGACACGGCGCAAGCCCTTTCTCGTACGCTGTGTGATCGCCCCGGAATCCTGCGTGAACGTCTCATGAACCGCGCCCGGGCGTGCGCCCGCGGGGTCATCATGCTCCCGTGCACTCCTGGACGGATACTCTCCGCTTCGCCTTCCAGCCGGTGGTCAATCTGACCACCGGAGGGGTGGCAGGGCTGGAGATACTCGCCCGCCCGGAGGCCGGCGACATCCTGGCCGAGGCCCGCCGGGATCCCGAACTCGACGGCAGGCTGGCGGTGTTGGCGCTCCGCGCGGCCGCGCGCAAGGAGACGCTGCTGCCCCTGCACATCAACGTGTTCGCGGGCACGCTCGCCGACCTCGGCGGGCTCACCCCGCTGCACGACGCCGTGCGCGAGGCTGGACGGCTGCCCTGGGAGGTGACGATCGATGTCGGGCCCCCGTACACGCACGTGCCCCAGCAGGCGCTCCTGGAGGCTGTGGGCGGGCTTCGGGCGCAGGGCTTCCGGATCAGCGCGGACGGCATCGGGGACGGGGACGTACCGCTGCGGCTGCTCACCGATATGGCGCCCGACCTGGTGAAACTCGACGCCTCGCTGCTGGCGCGGCCGGCGGCGGTGCGGGCGATGCGGACCCTGTGCGAGCAGCTGGGGGCACTGCTGTCCGTCGAGGGCGTGGAGACGGAGCTGCAGTACGCGGCCGCGGTGGCGGCCGGTGCCCAGCTGGCCCAGGGCGAGCTGTTCGCGCCACCGGCCCGGCTGCCCGCGGCGGACGTATACATTCCGCCCCGTTTCCCGGCTACCGCGGCGATTCCGAAGTCGGGGCCGTCGGTGCGCGAGTTCGTGCGGCCGGCCGCCCTGCTGCCCGTGACCGCGTCCGCGGCGCAGGTCCGGGCCCTGCTGACGGGCTCGCCCGAGGTGTCCGGGGTGCTGCTCGTGGACGTGAACGGGGCGCCGGTCAGGTCGGTGCACCGCTCGCGCTTCCTGCTGTCGATGTCCGGCCGCTACGGGCACGCCCTGTACGCCGACCGGCCCGCCGCCAAGCTCGGTGATCCGCCGCGGACGGTGGGCGTCGACGCCACCGCCTGGGAGGTCCTGGACGTGGTGGCCGTCGGCGGCAGCGACCGCACCTCGGACGACGTGGCGGTGGTGGACCGGTACGGGCGGTGCGTGGGCGTCGTACGGCTCGCGGACCTCGTACGGGCGCTGGCCGAGAGCCGGGTCGAGGAGGCGGCCGGGCTCAATCCGCTGACGCGGCTGCCCGGCTCGGACGCGATCACGGCGGAGGTCGACCGGCGCATCGCGGACGGGCGGATCTTCGCCCTGAGCTGGCTGGACGTGGACCACTTCAAGCAGGTCAACGACGGGGCCGGGTTCGCCGCCGGCGACGAGCTGATCAGGTCCGTCGGGCGGGCGCTGCAGCACTCGGCGTCGGGGAGCACACGCGTGGGCCACATCGGCGGGGACGACTTCCTCGTGCTGGCCGATCCGGAGCGGCTGGATCCGCTGGCCGTCTCGGTGCTGGACGCGCCCTGGTCGGCGGGCGGGCTACCGGTCACGCTGTCCCTGGCGACGGTCCTGTGCCCGCCGGGCAGCGTGACGGACCACCGGCAGGCCGCCGCCTGTCTGGCGCCCCTGAAGAAGGCCGCCAAGGCCCTGCAGGGGGCCAGCTGGGTGCTGGGCCGGGCAGGGCTGCCCGGGCACGAGATCCTGCGGGGCGTGCACGCGGCCCCCGCCCAGGCCGGCTGAACCGCCGGAGAACCCGGGACGAGCTCATCGTCGTACCCCCATCGGCCCTGCTTCCTGGGCGGGGGCCGTCCCGCCTGCTGTCACCGTTGCGGTCCGCGACCTTGACGCTCCCTGGGCGCCGGGGAACACTTCCGGTGTCAGTCGACATCGCCGTACATACACGGTGTATCCAGGCACACGCCGCGCGGGCCCCGCCTGAAGAACAGGCCCACTCCCCCACGGGCGATTCGGCTGCGACGGCACGCTCGTCACGGACGCCGGGCGGGGCGCGGGACTTCCCTGCCCTTCGGCTGAAGTCGCCATGGGAAACGCACCCTGCACGGAGGACCGGGGTCGAACACCCCGGGCCAGGGCCTAGGAGCCGCCATGAGCAACGGAGACATATTCGTCGGTGAGGTCATCGGTACCGCGATTCTGATCCTCTTCGGCGCCGGTGTGGTCGCCGCGGTCGTACTCAACTACTCGAAGGCGCAGAACGCCGGCTGGGTCGTCATCGCGTTCGGCTGGGGTTTCGGCGTGATGGCCGGGGCCTACACGGCCGCGCCGCTGTCCGGCGGGCAGCTCAACCCCGCGGTGACGGTCGGTATCGCCATCGACACGGGGAAGTGGGACAAGGTTCCGCTCTACATCGCCGGGCAGATGGTGGGCGCGATGCTCGGGGCGGTGCTGTGCTGGCTGGTCTACTACGCTCAGTTCCAGGCCAACGCCGAGGAGGAGATCGCCCAGCCGACGCTCGGGATCTTCTCCACGGCGCCCGCGATCCGCAATCCGGTGGCGAACCTCATGACCGAGATCATCGCAACGATCGGCCTGGTGCTCCCCATCCTCGCCTTCGGCCTGACCAAGGGGCTCGGCGAGTCCGGCACGGCGGTGCTCGTCGTGTCGTTCCTGGTGGTCGGCATCGGTCTGTCGCTCGGTGGGCCGACGGGATACGCCATCAACCCGGCCCGGGACCTGGGCCCCCGCATCGTCCACGCCCTGCTCCCGATCCCCAACAAGGGGACCTCGGACTGGAGCTACTCGTGGATCCCGGTGGTCGGACCGCTGATCGGCGGGGTGCTTTCCGGGCTCATCTTCAAGGCAGCCTTCTGATCTTCACAGCAGCCTCCTGACCCAGGCAGCCTCTCGCAGGAACGACGAAGGGGACGTCATGACGGACAAGTTCGTCGCCGCTATCGACCAGGGCACCACCTCCAGCCGCTGCATCGTCTTCAACCAGGACGGCGCGATCGTCGCCGTCGACCAGCGTGAGCATCGCCAGATCTTCCCCAAGCCGGGCTGGGTGGAGCACGACGCCACCGAGATCTGGTCCAAGGTGCAGGCGGTGGTCGCGGGCGCGATCGCCAAGGCGGGACTGCGCGCCGACCAGCTCAGCGCGCTCGGCATCACCAACCAGCGCGAGACGACGGTCCTGTGGGACCGCGCGACGGGCAAGCCCGTGCACAACGCGATCGTCTGGCAGGACACCCGCACCGCGGGGCTGGTCAACCAGCTCGGCGGCTCCGACGGCCAGGACCGCTTCCGCGAGCAGACCGGGCTGCCGCTGGCCACCTACTTCTCCGGCCCGAAGGCCGCCTGGCTGCTCGACAACGTGCCCGGTCTGCGGGCCCGCGCCGAGAACGGCGAGATCGCCTTCGGCACCATCGACTCCTGGCTCATCTGGAACCTGACGGGCGGCACCGACGGCGGACAGCACGTCACCGACGTGACCAACGCCGGCCGCACCATGCTGATGAACCTGGAGACCCTGCAGTGGGACCCGTCCATCCTCTCGGCGATGAACGTCCCCGAGGCCCTGCTCCCCGAGATCAGGTCGTCCGCCGAGGTGTACGGTACGGCCGTGGGCCAGCTGGCCGGGGTGCCGGTGGCGTCGGCGCTCGGCGACCAGCAGGCGGCCGTGTTCGGGCAGGCCTGCTACGACGTGGGCACGGCGAAGAACACGTACGGCACGGGCTCCTTCCTGCTGCTCAACACGGGCAACCGGCCGGTGCCGTCGAAGAGCGGGCTGCTGACGACGATGGGCTACAAGATCGGCAGTGAGGCTCCCGTCTACTGCCTGGAGGGTTCGATCGCCATAACGGGCGCGCTCGTCCAGTGGTTCCGGGACCAGCTCGGCATCATCCGCACCGCCGACGAGATCGAGCCGCTCGCGGAGAGCGTCGAGGACAACGGCGGCGCGTACATCGTGCCCGCGTTCTCGGGCCTGTTCGCGCCGTACTGGCGCTCCGACGCGCGCGGGGTCGTCACGGGCCTGACCCGGTACGTCACCAAGGCACACCTCGCCCGGGCCGTGCTGGAGGCGACCAGCTGGCAGACCCGTGAGGTCGTGGACGCCATGTACCAGGACTCCGGGGTGCACATCACCACCCTGAAGGTGGACGGCGGCATGACCAAGAACAACCTGCTCATGCAGCACCAGGCGGACGTGCTCGACGTTCCGGTGGTCCGCCCGAAGGTCTCCGAGACCACCTGCCTGGGCGCCGCCTACGCCGCCGGTCTGGCCACCGGGGTGTGGAACGACCTCGACGAGCTGAAGTCGCACTGGCAGAAGGACGTCGAGTGGACGCCGTCCATGGAGGCGTCGGTGCGCGACCGTGAGTACCACAACTGGCGCAAGGCCGTGGAGAAGAGCTTCGGCTGGGCGGAGGACACGGAGAGCTAGGCACGCGCGCGTGCGCGGAACCGGGCACGCGCGCGTGCGCGCATGACCGCGGCCCGTACCCCGGTCGGCGGGGGTACGGGCCGTGCGCGTGCCTCAGGTCGTGATGGTCTGCCGGCGTTCGGCGGCGTACGCCATCGCGTGCTCGACCACTCCGATGAGCACCTCCTTGACGGAGGCCCGGTCGCGGGCGTCGCAGAGCAGGACCGGTACGTCCTCGTCGAGGTCGAGGGCCTGGCGGACGGCGTCCTGCGGGTAACGGACCGCTCCCTCGAAGCAGTTGACGCCGACGACGAAGGGTATGGAGCGCCGCTCGAAGTAGTCGACGGCGGCGAAGCAGTCCTCCAGGCGGCGGGTGTCGGCGAGCACGACGGCGCCGAGGGCGCCTTCGGAGAGCTCGTCCCACATGAACCAGAACCGCTCCTGCCCGGGCGTGCCGAACAGGTAGAGCACCAGGTCCTCGCGGAGCGTGATGCGGCCGAAGTCCATGGCCACGGTGGTGGTGTGCTTGCCCTCCACGCCGCTCGTGTCGTCGACGGGACGCCCGGCCTCGGTGAGCAGTTCCTCGGTGCGCAGCGGCCGGATCTCGCTGACCGCGCCGACCAGGGTGGTCTTGCCGACGCCGAAGCCGCCGGCCACAAGGATCTTGAGCGTGACGGGCTCGACCGGAGGCTTCCCGCGCTCAGAACGCCCGAAGATCATCGATCTCTTCTCCTGCTCGATGGGCTTGTTGGGGGTGCGGCGACGGTGGGCCGTAGCCTCCGCCGCCTGGGGTCTCGATGACGAGTACGTCGCCGGGGCCGACGTCCGCCGCGTCGCTGCCGGCGAGCGCGGTGACCGTCCCGTCGGCGCGTTCCACGCGGTTGGCGCCCAGCGCGCCGGGCTCGCCGCCCGCCATGCCGTACGGCGGGACCCTGCGGTGCTGGGACAGCGTGGAGACCGTCATGGGCTCCAGGAAGCGGATACGGCGTACGGCGCCGTCCCCGCCCGGCCAGCGCCCGGCGCCGCCGCTGCCGCGCCGTACGGCGAACTCGTCGAGCCGTACCGGCAGCCGCCACTCCAGGACCTCGGGGTCGGTCAGGCGGGAGTTGGTCATATGGGTCTGGACGACGGGCGCGCCGGGGAAGCCGTCGCCCGCGCCGGATCCGGAGGCGACCGTCTCGTAGTACTGGTGGCGTTCGTTGCCGAAGGTGACGTTGTTCATCGTTCCGGAGCCCTCGGCCTGGACGCCGAGCGCCGCGTACAGGGCGCCGGTGATGGCCTGGGAGGTCTCGACGTTGCCCGCGACGACGGCGGCCGGCGGTTCGGGACCGAGCATGGAACCGGGCGGCACGACGATCTTCAGGGGGCGCAGACAGCCGTCGTTGAGCGGGATGTCGTCGGCGACGAGGGTGCGGAAGACGTACAGGACGGCCGCGTTGACCACCGCGAAGGGGGCGTTGAAGTTGCTGGTGAGCTGGGGTGACGTGCCGGTGAAGTCGACGGTGGCGGAGCGGTTCTCGCGGTCCACGCGCACGCGTACCCGGATGACGGCGCCCGAGTCGGTCTCGTAGGCGTACTCGCCGTCCTCTAGGGCGTCGACGACCCGGCGTACGGCTTCTTCGGCGTTGTCCTGGACGTGCTTCATGTACGCCTGGACGACGTCGAGGCCGAAGTTCTCGATCATGCGGCCGACTTCGTCGACGCCCTTCTGGTTGGCCGCGATCTGGGCGCGCAGGTCGGCCAGGTTGGTCTTCGGGTTGCGGGAGGGGTAAGGCGCCTCGGTGAGCAGGCGGAGGGTCTCCGCCTCGCGGAAGCGCCCGTCCTCGGCGAGCAGCCAGTTGTCGAAGAGGATGCCCTCCTCCTCGATGGTGCGGCTGTTCGCGGGCATGGAGCCCGGGGCGATGCCGCCGATCTCGGCGTGGTGGCCGCGGGAGGCGACGTAGAACAGGATCCGGTCACCCTGCGTGTCCGCGGTGTCGAAGACGGGGGTGATCACCGTGACGTCGGGCAGATGGGTGCCGCCGTGGTAAGGGTCGTTGACGGCATAGGTGTCGCCGGGGCGCATCGAGGAGCCGCGGCGCCGGATGACCTCCTTGACGCTCGTGCCCATCGAGCCCAGGTGGACGGGGATGTGCGGGGCGTTGGCCACCAGGTTCCCGTCCGGGTCGAAGAGCGCGCAGGAGAAGTCGAGCCGTTCCTTGATGTTGACGGACTGGGCCGTGGACTCCAGCCGGGCGCCCATCTGTTCGGCGATGGACATGAAGAGGTTGTTGAAGACCTCCAGCAGAACCGGGTCGGCTTCTGTGCCGAGATCGGAACTCTGCGTAATCGCCGCGCGTTCCATGACCAGATGCCCGTCGTCTCGTGCCACGGCCCGCCAGCCGTCGTCGACGACGGTCGTCGCACTGGCCTCGGTGATGATCGCGGGGCCGGTGACGGTGTCGCCGGGAGGGAGGTCCTCTCGGCGGTGGAGGGGTACGTCGCGCCAGGTGCCGCCGGTGTGGAGGCGGACGGTGTCCGGGGTGGCGCAGCGGCCTTCGTACGGAGCGAGGGCCGAGAGATCGGGGGGTTCGGTGATGCCGGTGGCTTCCACGGAGAGGGCTTCGACGACGATCGGGCGGTCGAGCGTGAAGGAGTACGTGGCGCGATGACGTTCTTCGAAGGCGTGACGCATCGTGTCCGGCTCGGTCAGCTCGACGGTGAGGGTGGTGTCGGTGCCGTCGTAGCGGAGCTGGGCGCGGCGGGTGACCCGGACGCGGTCCTCGGGGATGTCCTCGGCGAGGAGTTCGGCGCGGGCCGCTCCTTCGAGGTCGTCGGCTGTCTTGAGGACGGCCGGCATCGAGGCGGGCTCCAGGGGTGCCTCGACGGACTGTTCGCGCATGGCGGTGGTGTCGGCGAGGCCGATGCCGAGGGCGGACAGGACGCCGGCCATGGGCGGGACGAGGACGGTGCGGATGCCGAGCGAGTCGGCGACCATGCACGCGTGCTGGCCGCCGGCCCCGCCGAAGGTGGTCAGGGCGTAGCGGGTGACGTCGTGGCCCTTCTGGACGGAGATGCGCTTGACGGCGTTGGCGATGTTGGCGACGGCGATCTGCAGGTAGCCCTCGGCGACCTGCTCGGGCGTGCGGTCGTCGCCGGTCTTCTCGCGGATCTCGCGCGCGAGGGCGGCGAAGCGTTCGCGGACGAGGTGCTCGTCGAGGGGCTGGTCGCCGTCGGGGCCGAACACCCTGGGGAAGTGGGCGGGTTGGATGCGGCCGAGCATGACGTTGGCGTCGGTGACGGCGAGCGGGCCGCCGCCGCGGTAGCAGGCGGGCCCCGGATCCGCGCCCGCCGAGTCCGGCCCTACGCGGTAGCGGCTGCCGTCGAAGTGCAGGACCGAGCCGCCGCCGGCCGCCACGGTATGGATGTCCAGCATGGGGGCGCGCAGCCGGACACCGGCGATCTGGGTGGTGAAGACGCGCTCGTACTCGCCGGCGAAGTGCGAGACATCGGTGGAGGTGCCGCCCATGTCGAAGCCGATGACCCGGTCGAAGCCGGCGAGCTGCGACATGCGGGCCATGCCGACGATGCCGCCGGCGGGCCCGGAGAGGATGGCGTCCTTGCCGCGGAACTGCCCGGCCTCGGCGAGGCCGCCGTTGGACTGCATGAACATCAGCCGGACACCCGTGAGTTGGTCGGCGACGTGCTCGACGTAACGGCGCAGCACGGGCGACAGGTAGGCGTCGACGACCGCGGTGTCCCCGCGCGGCACGAGCTTCATCAGCGGGCTGACCTCGCTGGACAGCGAGATCTGCGGGAAGCCGATACGGGCGGCCAGCTCGCCGATCGCCTGTTCGTGGGCCGGGTGGAGGTGGCTGTGCATGCAGACGACGGCGACGGCGCGGATCCCGTCGTCGTAGGCCTCCTGGAGCGGCCCGGCCAGGGCGTCCAGGTCGGGGGCGGTGAGGACGGTGCCGTCGGCGGCGATGCGCTCGTCGGCCTCCACCACGCGCTCGTGGAGCAGTCCGGGCAGCTCGATGCGGCGGGCGAAGATGTGCGGGCGGTTCTGGTAGGCGATGCGCAGGGCGTCACGGAAGCCGCGCGTGACGACCAGGAGCGTGCGCTCGCCCTTGCGCTCCAGCAGGGCGTTGGTGGCGACCGTCGTCCCCATGCGGACGGCCTCGACGGGGTCACGGGAGCCGTCCAGCAGCGCGTGGACGCCCGCGACGGCCGCGTCGGAGTAGCGCGCCGGATTCTCCGACAGCAGCTTGTGCGTGAGCAGACGGCCGTCCGGGCGTCGCGCGACGATGTCCGTGAAGGTGCCGCCTCGGTCGACCCAGAACTGCCAGCCTGTCACGTCGCTACCCCGCTTCCGCGCCGCTCACAGCGCCCTGAGGCCGCTGATCACGTCGCGCAGAATACTCTCGTCCACCAGCTCCGCAGGTGGCACGGGCCGGGTGACATGGACGAATTCTCCGGCCACGAGATCCATGATGAGGACCCGTACCACTCCGATGGGCAGATCGAGTTCGGCGGAGAGCTCGGCGACGGACTGCGGGGCGTCCCGGCAGAGGTCGACGATGTCCACGTGCTCCGGCGAGAGCGTCGAGTCGGTGTCCGGATCGTCCGCGTCGGGTTCGGTGACGACCACCGCGATCAGGTCGAGGCGGTGCTGGCCCGGACTGCTGGTCCGGCCGCGCGTCATCGCGAACGGACGGACGACCGGACCGGCCTCGTCGTCGAACCAGTGGCTTCTTCCCTGACCGTCAGCGCTCATGACATCCCACTACCCGCCCGCGGGCAGATCGGTGCGCGGAGTGGCGCCCAGATGCACGCCGACCCGCTTGACCAGGAGCGTCATCTCGTAGGCGACCTGGCCGACGTCCGAGTCGGCGTCCGAGAGGACGGCGAGGCAGCTGCCGTCGCCCGCGGCCGTCACGAACAGGAAGGCGTCGTCGAGCTCGACGACGGTCTGCCGGACATTGCCCGCCTCGAAATGCCGGCCCACGCCCTTGGCCAGGCTGTGGAACCCGGAGGCGACGGCGGCGAGGTGCTCGCTGTCCTCGCGGGACAGGTCCTTGGACACGCCGGTCGGCAGGCCGTCGCCGGAGAGCACGATGGCCTTGCGGATGCTCGCGACGCGATCCACCAGCTCGTCCAGGAGCCAGTTCAGCTCCCCGGCCTTGTTGGTCGCGCTGTGGCCGGTCGCCTTCGGTGCGGTCATCGACCGTCCCCCTTAGTCGTTCCTCGTGGTGCTGTGCCGCTGTGGGCATTGTCGCCCGCGGCGTTCTCCTCGCGGCCACGCTGCCAGCCGCGCTGGAGCGAGGCCATACGGCTGCGTACCTCGTCGGCGTCCCGCTCCGCCGGCTCGGCGCTGGTCTCGGGGCGCCGCGGTGGGCTCTGCTTCAGCTGCGGGGCCAGGCTGGCCTGGCGCACGCGCCGGGGCAGCGGGGCCGCGCCGGGGTGCTGGGCCGCGCCGTCCCCGCTGCCCGGTGCGATCTGGGCGGGGCCGGTGCGCGCGGGAAGGCCGGGCGCCTGCGAGCCGGCGCCGGGAGCCTGTTTCTCGGGCATCGGGCCTGTGGCGTGTCCGCCGAGCCGGTCGGTTCCTCCGGGGCGCAGCGACGAGGCGCCGCGCCGGCGGGTCGGCAGGGGCGGTGCGTCCTCCGGGGCCGACCGGTCCGGGCCGCCGCCCATGAGCGGCTCCTCGCCTCTGCGACGCGCGGGCAGCGGGGCGATGGCGTCCGCTTCGGGCCGGCCGGGGCCCGTCGACGGCACGTCGTCGGTGTCCGCGCGCCGCGACCGCTGCTCGGTGACCGGCCGCCCGTGCGAGCTGACCAGCTTGGGCGTACGGCGGCGGGGCAGCGCCACCGGGGCGCCCGGCTGGTCGTCCGGGCCGCCGTGGGCCGGTTCGTGGCCGTCGTCCGCGTACGGGAGGTGATCGCCGTGGTGTGGCGCGGTGTCGTCCTGGGCGAGGGCTATGGAGCGGCGCGGGCGGAAGATCCCGCCGCGTTCGCCGTCCTCGTCGTCGAGCGCGCCCGGCAAGTCCTCGATGGCGTCGAGGTCGACGGGGGCCTCCAGCTCCACCGGGCCGTCCAGGACGGAGGCGGGCAGCCCGGGCAGTTGCACGGGCACGTGGGAGAGCGCGGCGCGGTGGCTCTCCTCGAGCTCGGCCTCCTTCGAGGGGTGCGGCCGGTCGAGGCGGAAGCCGATGCCGTTGGTGTCCGGGACGTCGTCCGTGAGCAGGGCGTCGGGGATGAAGACCACGGCGGTGGTGCCGCCGTACGGGGAGGGCTGCAGGGAGACCCGGACGTTCTGCCGCTGGGCGAGCCGGCTGACCACGAACAGGCCGAGCCGGTCGGTGTCGGACAGCTCGAACTCGGGTGTCTCGGCGAGCCGCAGGTTGGCGTCCAGGAGAGCGTCGGCGGCCATGCCGAGGCCGCGGTCGTGGATCTCCAGGGTAAAGCCGTTGGCGACCCGCTCGCCCAGGACCTGGACGGCGGTGTGCGGCGGGGAGAACACCGTGGCGTTCTCCAGGAGTTCGGCCACGAGGTGGGTGAGGTCGGCGACGGCCGGGCCGGTGACGGCGACCCGGGGCAGCCGGCGGACCTCGATGCGCTCGTAGTCCTCGACCTCGGCGACGGCGGCCCGGACGACGTCCATGAGCTGGACGGGTTTGCGCCACTGCCGGGAGGGGGCGGCGCCGGAGAGGATCACCAGGCCCTCGGCGTGCCGGCGCATACGGGTGGTCAGGTGGTCGAGGCGGAAGAGGTCGGCGAGTTCGTCGGTGTCCTCGGTCCGGCGCTCCATGGTGTCGAGGAGGGTGAGCTGCTTGTGCAGCAGGACCTGGCTGCGGCGCGCGAGGTTGACGAAGACCTCGGAGACGCCGGCGCGCAACTCGGCCTGCTTGACGGCCGCTTCGACGGCCGCGCGCTGCAGGGTGTTGAGGGCCTGGCCGACCTCGCCGATCTCGTTCTTGTCGTACTCCAGGCGCGGGACCTCGGTCTCCACGTCGACCTGTTCGCCCGCCGACAGACGCCGCATGACGCTGGGCAGCCGTACACCGGACGCCTCGTGGGCCTCCAGGCGCAGCTGGCGCAGGTCGCGGATGAGGGCGCGGCCGACGCGCACGGACAGGAAGAGCGAGAACAGCAGGGCGAACAGCCCGAGGACGCCGGCGACGGCCGCCTTGGCGATGACGTTCAGGGCCACCGGCCGGACACGGTCCTGATACCGGTCACCGGCCTGGTCGTTGAGGGTGCCGAGCTTGTCGAGCACGCTTCCGGCCGCCGTGTCCCAGCTCTGCGCGGTGACCTCTCCGGTGCCGCTCGTGGCGGAGACGGCGGACTGTTCGGCCACGCGCAGCGGGGCGGTGGCGGCGTTCTTCCAGAACCGCTCGTAGCGGTCGCGCTCCGAGGAGGGCAGCAGCGGCAGGTTGATGTCGTACAGGAGGCTGCGCTGGGCCACCAGGTCGGTGACTTCGCGGTCCTCGTCGCGCGAGAGCTTGCCGACGATCAGGGCGGAGCCGAGGAGGGCGTCCTCGCGGGAGAGCAGCTCCCGGGCGCGGGCGAGGTTGACCAGGGCGCGGTACTGCTTGTCCATCTCCACGTTGTCGACGACATGGAGGTTGGCGAGCAGGACGTAGCAGGGGTCGACCAGGCGGTTGTAGAGGTCGAGGGCCTGGGCGCGGCTGACGGTGCCGTCCTCCACGCTGCGGCGCAGCGACTCGATGCCGTCGAAGGAGTCCATCACGGCGGTCAGCCGCTCGCCCGCGTCCGTGCCCATGGCGTCGCGGACATCGGGGTCCTTGGCGTTCTTGCGGATCTCGGCGACGGCCTTGTCCGTGGCGGTCCGGCTGCGCCGGAGATCGACCAGCCCGTCGGAGGCCCGCGGATCGGCGAGGTAGACCAGGGACTGACGGCGTTCCTGCTGCACGACCCGGACGGTGTCCTCGATCGGATAGGCGATCTTCTCCACCACGTCGGACACGTTGAACAGCTGTTCCGCCTGGCGTCCCGTCAGTACCGTGGCGAAACCCCAGATGGCTGTCAGGGACACCAGCGGCACGAGAAGCAGCGCCACGATCTTCCGGCGGATCGACTTCCCGCGAAAGCGCATGGCCTCCCCCAGCTCGTCCCCCGCCGGCCGGGGGTACACATGTACGTCAACAAACGGCGCGAGCCTACTACTGACACACAGGTAACTCGAAGAGCGGTCCGGAAGCTGAACTTCCGCGCGGGCGACGAGACATGGGGAGTTGTCCGCTCATGAGGGGAGATCGCCTCCCCGTTTCCCGAAGTGGCGGCCGGGCCCCATCCGGCGGGCCCGCCAGGACAGTTGGCCGAAATTTTTCGTTGCTTGGGAATCTTCAGGACGCGCCGTTCGTCCTTCTCTATGGGAAATGGGGGCGGAATCGGCCACAGGAGCCGCATCCCGCACCCCGGCGGCGTAAAACAGCGCAAGCCGGGCAACCACTGGGGAGCCGTGCCGTCCGGCACGGGGCGAGCGGTCTGCTGGCGGTGGGGAGTGACACGGTGATGGGCACGGCGGAGCGGCGCAGGGCGTCCGGGGATGGGGCGGGAGCGCACGTGACGGTGCAGCAGCGGAGCCTTGAGGCACCGGATCGCGACATTCCGGCGGACGCGTACGAGGCGGTGGGCGGTGCGGGGCAGGTTCAGGCCCGACCGCTGTGGGTCGAGGAGCCGGCGCGGCGGCGCCGGATGCCGGATCCGGTGCGTACGGCGGCGGTGCGCGCGGTGATCATCATCGCCGTGACGATGATCCAGGCGATGGTGGCCTTCTTCTGCACCATGGCCGGATCGTGGCTGGCCTTCCCCATGGTCATCAGCAGTGTCGTCAGCACGGTGGTGGCCACCTGGGGCGCGCTGGACGTGTGGGTGACCCGCCAGGTGTGGAACCAGCGCAACGGCGTGGTCTCCACGCCCAGCAGCACGGCCCGTGCCCTGCGCCGCGAGCGTCGCCGGGCGCGGCGGCAGGGACGGGCCGCGGAGCGGGCACAGGAGCGGATACGCGGGCAGGGCGGCGCCGGCCGGCTGTCGCACTCCTGACGCGCGCCTCCGTCAGCCGGCCGCCGGTGCGGGCCGCTTGAACATGCGGGTCGCCGTGATCTCGCTGTGCACGGCCTCGTCCTCGCCGGCCGACTGCTGGGGAAGCCCGGGCCTCAGGTGCTCCTCCACGCTGATGTACTTCAGACCGGCCCTGAGGTCCGCGTCGTTGCGCAGCCGGATGACGAGCGGGAACTCCGCCAGTGCCGTGGTGTCGAACAGGCCCGTGGTGTACAGGAGTTGGACACCGAGCGCGTCCGACACAGCCCGCTGGAGCTCCAGCAGATAGGTGGCGTTGGCGCGGCCGATGGGGTTGTCGAGGAACAGCGTGCCCGCGTGACGGTGCCGGTCGCGGCCCCGGTCGTTCGACCGCAGGGCGGCCATCGTGCAGTACAGGGCGATGGCGGCGGTGAGCAGCTGGCCGCCCGAGAAGACGTCGCCCATCTGGCCGACGGGCACCCGCTCGGCGCGCAGCACGGCGTCCGGCTTGAGGATCTCGACGGCGACGCCCCTGGGCTGGAGTGCCGCGCCCACGCCCCGCAGCAGCAGGGACATGCCGTCGCGGCGCAGGTCGGAGTTCTTCTTCACGGCGGCCCGGGTCGCCTCGTCGATGACCTCGCCGAGCCGCTCGGTGAGGGTGGCCTGGTCGGGCTCCTCGAAGCGGATGCGCAGGAACTCCTGCCCGGACCACTCGCCGAGCCCCTCGGGCAGCCGGGACAGCCGCTGGGCGGAGCGCAGGGTCGCGAGCGCGGACTCGACCAGTCCGCGCAGGCGGTCCACGATCGAGTCGCGGTTCCGCTCCAGCTGGGCCAACTCGTCGGTGAGCACCCGCAGTCGGGGCGCGAAGGCGTCCGCCCACTTCTGGGCGTGCTCGGGCAGCGCGGAGGCGGGCAGCTCGCGGATCTGCTGCCGGGCGGGGGTGCGGACCTGTTCGTAGCGCGTGGAGTTGGCGTGCCGGACGAGGACGTCGCTCGCTTCCCGTACGGCTGTCTCGGCGGCGGACAGGTCGGCGGCGCAGCCGCGCAGGGAACGCCGGGCCTCGGCGGCGGCGTGCCGGGCCTCCTCGAGGCTGCCGGGGTACGGCTCCGGCTCTTCCGGCTCCTCCTCGAAAGTGTGCTCGCGCAGCAGGTCCCGCAGCATCGCGGCGGTCTCGTCGAAGCCGCCGGCGCCGTCCTCGGCCGCGCGGTGGGCGTCGAGCAGCTCGGCGTGGGCCTCCCGGGCCTGGGTCAACGCCTCGGTGCGCGAGGCCAGTTCGGCGGTGGCCGTGCGCAGCAGGGCCTGGGCGTGCTCGGCGTCGCGCGGCTCCAGCTCCTCGGGCAGCTCGGTGTGGGCCTCGCCGTCCTCGGGCGCGTGCCGCTCGGCCTCGCCACGCAGCCGGCCGAGCTGCTCGCTGGCGGTGGACATCCGGGTCTCCAGGAGCTGCACCAGCTCCTCGGCGCGGGCGGCGGCGGCCTGCCGGGACGGTCCGTCGGAGCCGTCCGGCGACTGGAGCAGCTGCTCGGCGCGGGTGCGGACCTTGTTGCTGAGCCGGTCCAGCTCGGCGCGGGCCGCGCTCTCGTCACTCTCCGCCCGGGCCTGTTCGGCGCGCAGGTCGGCACCGACGCCGACCTTCTCGTAGACCTGGGAGGCGGCCCGGTAGGCCTCGCGGAGGGCCGGCAGGGAGGCCTTGGGGGCACCCGCGTCGGCATCCGTGTCCGGTACGTCGTCGGGGGCGCCCGCGATCTCGGAGCGCTCGGCACGCAGCGCGCGGGCGGTGCGGCGGGCGTCGTCGGCGGCCCGCTGGGCGGCGCGCCGGTCCTCGTCGGCGGCGCGGGCGCGCTCCAGACAGGCCTGGGCGCGGGCCTCCGACTCGGCGCCCTCGTCGGCCAGTTCGCGCACCTTGACCTGCCAGCCGGCCCGCTCGCGCAGCCGGAAGGCGAGCCCGGCGAGGGCGTCGGCGGCGCGCCGGGCCTTCTGCGCGGCCTCCTGCCGTTCGTCCCGCACCTGTGCGGCCTCGGCGGCGGCCTCGTCCGCCTCCGCGCGGACGGTGCGCGCCTCGGCCAGTTCGGCCTCCGCCTCCTCGGCGAACGCGCCCGCGTCGTGCGCGGCCTGCGCCAGTTCGACGAGCCGCCCCGCCGGGCAGCCGGTGCGCCAGGAGGCGAGCCGTGCCGCGAGCTCCCGGTCCTTGCCGAGCCGCGCGGCGAGCGTGCGGATCTCCTCGTCCCGCTCGCCGGCCCGCGCCCGCAGCGCCTGGCGCTCCTCGTCGGCGGCGTGTTCGTCGTGCATGGCCGGGTTCGGCGGTACGAGGAACACCTCGCCGGGCTGGTCGTCCGGGGCGGGTGTCGGTGCGAGCAGGGCGGCCGCCGTGCCCACGGCCACCGCGGACCGTGGGAGCAGTGCGGCGTCGGCGAGTGCGTCGCGGGCACGCGCGTGCGTGTCGGGGTCGGTGATGATCACGCCGTCGACCAGTTCGGGCCGGGCAGCGAGTACGCGCGCGTGGTCGGCGGGGTCGACGGCCTGCGCGAGGTAGCGCCAGCCCGGCAGCGCCGGGATGCCGTGCTCACCCAGGAACTCCACCGTGGCGAGCACGTCCGGGCCGGGCGGCAGCAGCCCGCCGTCGCCGAGCGCGCCGAGGATGCGCGCGTCGTCGGCCGCGGCGGTGCGCAGCTCGAAGAGCTGCCGCTCGGCGGAGGAGACGGAGTCGTCGAGCAGTTCGCGCAGTTCGTCGGCGAAGCGGTCCAGTTCCTCCGGGGTGAGGACTCCCTCGTCGCCCTCCGCCTCCTGGCGGGGCTGCGGGACCGCGGACCGGGCGGGGCCGCTGCCGAAGAGGCTGAGCAGTTCGGCGAGCCGCTCCTCCGCCGCCAGGGCCTCGGCGATGCGGCGCTCGGCCTCGTACGCCCGTCGGCTCGCCGTGGCGGCGTCGGCCGCGCGGGCCGCGGTCAGTTCCGCGCGGGATTCGGCCGAGGCCGCCTCGCGCGCGTGCTCGGCGGTCTTGCGCGCGGCCTCGCGGGCCGTGTCCCAGGCGGCGACCGCGCTCTTCTCGGCGTCGCTGGCCGCGAGGGCGGCGCGGGCCGGGTCGGCGTCGGGTGCGCTGTCGTCGAGCCAGCCGGCCCGTACCGCCTCGGCGGTCTCCTGCTCGACCTCGCTGAGGCGCTGGCGCAGATGGCCGACCTCGCTGCGGGCCCGCTGCGCCTCCGTGGCGGCGGCGGTCGAGTCCCGGTAGGCGGCCTCGCCCGTCTCCTGGAGCGCGGCGGACCGCTCCTCCTCCTCGTTGGCGAGGGCCTCGGCGCTCTCCGCGGCCGCGTGCAGGGCCCGTACGAGGTCCACGGCGGCCTTGGCGCGGGCGGCGAGGGCGGGGGCCGCGTCACGCTCGGCCTCCTGGATGGCGGCGGCCACCCGGGCGACGCGGTCGGCGGCGGCGCGGTGGCGCAGCGCGGCCTCGGCGGCCTGCCAGGCGGAGTGCAGGGTGCGCGCGTCGGCGAGTTCGCGCTTCTGTGCGGCGGCCGACTTCTCGGCGCGGGCGAGCGCCAGCGAGGCGTTGCGGTAGGCGAGTTCGGCCGCGATCAGGGCGCTGCGCTCCCGCGCCGCCTCGGCGTGCGTGACGGCGTAGGCGGCCGCCGTGACGCGCTGGGCGAGGTCGGCGGCCCGCGCCCGCTCCTGCACGCCCCGCGCGGACAGCCGCCGCGCCAAGGTGCGCGTACGGCGTTCGGCGCCCGCGTGGATGTCACGCGCACGCGCACGGCTCTCGGCGGCCTCGACGATCCGCCCGAGGAGGTCCACCGACCCGGCGGTGAAGTCCCGTTCGGCGATCAGCTCGGCGCGGCGGCCCAGCTTGTTGCCGAAGCCGCTGACCAGGTCGGCGAGTCCGTCGGTGTCCCGGGTGTCGGTGACCGCGCGCAGCAGCAGGTCGGTGAAGTCGGAGTCCTTCTTGACCGCGAAGAGGCCTGCGGCCTCGCCCTCGTCGGCGTTCATCTCCCGCTGGTAGCGGAAGAGTTCCGGGTCGAGGCCGAGGTCGCCGAGGTGCTCGATCCAGCGGTCGTGGATCTCCTCCCAGTGCACCTCCAGGTGCGGATACGCCTTGCCCGCCTCGGTGATGGCGTCCCGGAAGCCCTTCATGGTGCGGCGGCGGCCCTGGGCACCCGACTGGCCCTCGGCGGGCGGCCGTACCGAAGTGGCCTCGGCGACCGGCAGGTTGTCCAGCGACAGGCCCGGTCCGGGCCGGAAGGAGTACCAGGCCTCGGCGAACTTCCGCGGGTCGTTGGAGACCTGACGCCCCCGCCATTCGCTGACCTTGCCGACCACGACGCACTCGCCGGTCAGTGTGTGCTGCCACTCCAGTGCGACATGCCCGCAGTCGTCGGCGAGCAGGAACTTGCGCAGCACGCCGGAGCTGGCGCCGCCGAGGGTGTTGCGGTGGCCCGGCAGCATGACCGAGAAGATCAGCTTGAGCAGCACCGACTTGCCGCCGCCGTTCTCCAGGAAGAGCACACCGGCGGGCGCGGGGCGGCGCGGCGGGCCGACCGGCTCGTCCTCGAAGAACTCCGCCTGCGTCGGCGCGGGGTCGGGGACGGGCTCGCCGACGCCCCGCAGGTCAAGCACGGTGTCGGCGTAGCGCGCACCGGCGGGGCCGATGGAGTAGAGGCGGACCCGGGACAGCTCGTACATGGCGGACTCTCGTAAGTCTTCGGCAGGTCGGGAAGGTTCAGGAGGCGGACGAGGCGTGGAACGGCAGTCCGGCGTCGGCCGCCAGCTCCAGGTCCTCGGTGTCCTCGGGGGGCAGCAGGGTGGGCGTGCCGTCGGTCACCGGGACGACACCGAGCTCCAGCAGCTCGGCCATGGCGGCGCTGCCGGCCATGTCCCGCACCTGGAGCTGGTAGCGGGCCGTCGTCCGGTAGGTCCCGCCGTTGTCGTCACCGGTGCGCTGCAGGAACCCGGAGTCGGTGAGGAAGGCGACCGCCTTGCCGATGATGCCGGTCGTCGAACCGGCGAGTCTGCGAGCGTCCTTGGTGGCACCGGCGGCGCTGCGTCTCACCCAGATCCGCCAGGCGGCCTCCAGACCGGGCGCGTCGGAGGCCGGGTCGGTGTTCTCGCCCTGCTCCTCGGCCCGCTCCTCCAGTCGCCGGCAGGCCTGCCGTACGAAGGCGTCGACGCCGTTGACCGTGACGCGCCCGATGTATCCGTCGTCGGCCAGGTCCTCGGGGCGCGGGAACGCCATCGCGGCGACGGCGAGATGAGCCAGGCCGTGCAGGAAGCGGTCGCCGCCGTCGGCGGACGTACGACGCGCGTAGTCGCCCATGCGGACGGCGAACACCGAGTCCTCGGCGGCCGTCACGGCCATCCCCGCGCGCGGGGACACCTCGAGGACGACGAGCCCGAGCCCGGCGGCAACGGCGTCCGCGAGCCGGGCGAACGACGGGTCCTCCCGGTAGCGCCGGAGCAGTTCGGCGTACTCCTGGTCGCGCGCGGGCTGCAGCTTGGGCTGCAGCCCGAAGGCGACGAGCCGGGCCGCGTCGGCGGCGTCGGCGGGCGTGACGGCGGCGGTCGCCGACGGGGCCGGGGTCTCCGGGTCGCTCCATTCGACGTGCTCGGTCACTGCTCGGGCTCCTTGTCCATCACGTGCTCGCTCATGCTGCTTCCGTCCGGTCCGCCGCCATCCCCGCCGCGTCCAGCAGGGCGGTCCCCACGATCAGGTCGGCCCCGCCGAACTCGGGGTCGTCCAGCTCGGTCCCGTCGTCCACGGCGAACAGCAGCTTCTCCTCGCCCTGCCGATAGGCGGTGCCCACGGCCGGGCTCGCCGCATGGACCGACAACAGCGCCACCAGGTACGGCAGTTCGAGGTCGCCGGTGCGGCGCGCCTCGGCGAGCAGGCCCGACAGGCGGCGCGGCGCGTCGGCCGGCAGGTCGAGCAACTCCTTGGCCGCAGCCAGCTGCTCCTCGCTGAAGCGGCTGTCGTCCGGGGTGGCGATCAGGTCCGGCTCCGGCATCTCGGCGCCGAGGTGCTCCCGCTCGACGGGCGGCGTCAGCAGTATGTCGACGAGGTCCGAGACCCGCACCGCCACCGGCGTACGCATCCCGGTCCCGTGCGCGAAGAACGCGTCCGTGACCCGGACCGCCTGCTCCAGCGGCAGCGGCAGCACGGGCGAGACCAGGTGGCCGTACAGGTCTATCCCCGAGGACGTCATCGGTGTGGCGAAGGCCTGCCGGTCCTGCTCCGCGCGGAACAGCGGTCCGGCCTCCAGCAGTCGGGACTGGAGCTGCGTGTGCCGGCGGATGCAGTCCTTGACGATGTCGACGAGCTCGGCGGCCCGCCGCTTGTGCTCGGCGTCCTCCGTCTCGTCCCGGGCCTTGCGGATGTTGGTGAGGATCGCGTTCTCGTGGCGGTAGCGGTCGGCCACGTGGTCCAGGGCCTCGGCGATCATGTCGGGCACGGAGTTCAGCCAGTCCACCGCCCGCACGTTGCGCCGCGTCGCGTCCAGGGCGCGGCGCAGCGTCTCCGAGTACTGCACGGTCCGGTACCGGGCCTGCTCGGCGGCGAGCTGGGCGTCGGCCAGGCGGCCCCGGTTGATCAGGACCTCCAGCTTGACCTCGGCGGCGATCTGGGCGCTGGTGACGTCGGTGTCGAGGGCGCCGACCAGGACGTTGACCGCCTCGTCGGTGGTCCGCAGGTAGACCGTGCCGCCGGGGCCCGGCACCTCCTCGATCAGCTTGAAGTCGTAGTCGCGGCGGACATAGCTGCCGTCCGTCGAGAACGTGCCGTACACCGCCCGGAAGCCGCGGTCGACGCTGCCGACGTTGATCAGGTTCTCCAGCACCCAGCGCGCCACGCGCTCGTGCTCGGCGACCGGGCGCTGCGGGGCCTGGGCGGCGATGCGCGGGATGAGCCGGGCCACTATCTGGTCGTGGTCGGCGCCCGTGTCGAAGTCCATGTTCAGGGTGACCAGGTCGATGGCGGCGAGGGCGACCTCCGCCATGCCGTACACCGAGTACTCGCCGGCGAGGTTGGCCTTGCGTGCGTCGAGGTCGTGCAGCGGCGCGGTGCAGGCGAGCGCGCGCAGCCGCCGCGCCAGTCCCTCGTCGGCGGCCGGGCCCGGCGCGGGGCGCGGCCCCGCGCTGAGCTGGGGCGGAACACGGTCCGTCGATGCAGGCGAAGTCACGGTGCACAGACTAGGTCCTCGGTCTGACAACGGCCCAAACGACGCGGAACGCTCCGCTGGTAGGGCCGGGTGACTGCGGGTTGTCTAAACCGTGCGGGCCGGTGGGGGTTGATCGCGCAGTTCCCCGCGCCCCTGAAAGACCCCCTCGTCGCCGACCCTTCGGCGGTAGACGTCGACCACCCGCTCCAAGGAGTCGTCAAGGTAGACCGAAAGCAACCTCTCGGCCTCCGCCCGTTCTCCCGCCTCCAAAGCCCCCAGAATCTGGCGATTTCTGGCCAAATACGGCTCATGCAGGGCCTTTGGGTCGTCCACGATGTGGAAAGCCAGGCGGAGTTCGGCGAAGACGCTGCGCATCAGTTCGTCGGTGCGGGCGCTGCCGGCCAGGGAGACCAGTTCGCGGTGGAAGTGGATGTTGGCCGTACCCACTGCTTTCCAGTCACCTTCGCGGGCGGCCCGCAGGCCCTCCGCGACGGCCGCGGTGAGGGCTTCGAGGCCGTACGGCGGAGCGCCGAGGCCGCGGACGACGGCGCACTCGACGAGGCTGCGGGTGCGGTAGATGTCCTCGACGTCCTCGACGGTCAGGACCCGTACGAACACGCCCCGGTTGAGCTCGTGGACGAGCAGCCGTTCGTGCGTGAGCAGCCGGAACGCCTCGCGCAGGGTGTTGCGGGAGACACCGAGCGCGCCGCCGATGCTGTCCTCGGACAGGCGGGTTCCGGGCGGGAAGTAGCCCTCGGCGATACGGCTCCTGAGGATGTCGGAGACGCGTTCGGCGGTGCTGGTACGGCCCAGGAGGGCGCGGTCGTCGGCCAGTCCGCTCAGCTGCTCTGCCATGCCGGAATTCAATCGCAGACACGAGAACGAAACAACACGGGTATTGAAGGATCGTTGAACGATCCTCTACCTTGCTGCTCATTGCACCGCTCAGCTCCGCACCCTCCGTCTCCCTCTGCGAGGTGCCCATGAGCACGACCCCTCCACCGCAGGCCCTGGTCACCGGCTCACAGACCGGTGAACTCTCCGATCACGACGGCGCGTTGGGCTGGCTGCGCGCGCTGGGTCCGCGCGGCCAGCGCGCCTTCGCCGGCGCGTTCGGCGGCTATGCCCTCGACTCGTACGACTACTTCACGCTGCCGTTGAGCATGGTGGCTCTGGCCGCCTACTTCGGCCTGGACAGCGGTCAGACCGGCCTCTTCACGACCGTCACGCTGGTCGTCTCGGCGGTCGGCGGCGCCCTCGCGGGGGTGGTGGCCGACCGGGTGGGCCGGGTCAAGGCGCTGATGATCACGGTGGTCACCTACGCGGTGTTCACCGTGGCCTGCGGCTTCGCGCCCAACTACGAGACGCTGCTGGTCTTCCGGGCGCTCCAGGGCCTCGGTTTCGGCGGCGAGTGGGCGGTCGGGGCGATCCTGGTCGCCGAGTACGCGAGCGCGAAGCACCGGGGGCGCACGCTCGGCGCGATCCAGAGCTCCTGGGCCGTGGGCTGGGCGCTGGCCGCGATCGTGTACACCCTGGTGTTCTCGTTCGCCGGCGACGACCTGGCCTGGCGGATCATGTTCTGGACGGGCGCGTTGCCCGCGCTGCTGGTGATCTGGATGCGGCGCCGGGTGCACGACGCCCCGAAGGCGGTCGCCGTACGTGAACACAGCGCCGAGAGGGGCTCGTTCACGGCGATCTTCAAGCCCGGCCTGCTGCGCACGACGATCTTCGCCGGTCTGCTCTCCACCGGCGTCCAGGGCGGCTACTACACGCTGGCCACCTGGGTGCCGACGTACCTGAAGAGCGACCGCGGGCTGTCGGTGGTCGGAACCGGCGGCTATCTGACGTTCCTGATCTCCGGGGCCTTCCTCGGCTATCTGACCGGCGGCTATCTCACCGACCGGCTCGGCCGCCGCCGCAACATCTGGCTGTTCGCCCTGCTGTCGGCGGTCTGCATCCTGGCGTACGCGAACATCCCGCACGGCGCCAACACCCTGCTGCTGGTGCTCGGCTTCCCGCTGGGGTTCTGCATGTCGGCCATCTTCAGCGGCTTCGGGTCCTACCTGAGCGAGCTGTACCCGACCGCGGTGCGGGGCACGGGTCAGGGCTTCACGTACAACACCGGGCGGGCCGTCGGTGCCGTCTTCCCCACCACGGTCGGCTTCCTGGCCGACAGCTGGGGCGTGGGCGGCGCGCTGGTGTTCGGTGCGATCGGCTACGGCATCGCCGCGCTGGCGCTGTTCGGGCTGCCGGAGACGCGCGGGAAGGAGCTCGCGTGAACCGGACCGACGACCGGATCGTCACCGACGACCGCCCCGTGACCCTCGTTGACGAGCACGCGCACGCGTGGAGCCCGAAAACGGCGAGGATCCGCTTCCGCGACGGCCTCACGGGCCCCACCGCCGGGGTCGCGG
The DNA here is from genome assembly GCF_022698165.1 of Streptomyces cylindrosporus. Taxonomy (GTDB): domain Bacteria; phylum Actinomycetota; class Actinomycetes; order Streptomycetales; family Streptomycetaceae; genus Streptomyces; species Streptomyces cylindrosporus. Next base: position 118,570 of record NZ_JALDAY010000015.1, on the reverse strand, counting down.
CCGGCCACACCCAGGCCAACCTGATCACCGTGCCCGCCGACTGGGCGTACGACATGCTGCTGTTCTGCCAGCGCAACCCCAAGCCCTGTCCGGTGCTCGACGTCACGGACGCGGGCGACTGGACGACCGTCCTCGCCGAGGGCGCGGACCTGCGCACCGATCTGCCGCGCTACCGGGTGTGGCGGGACGGCGAGCTGGTGGACGAGCCGACGGACGTGCGCGCGTACTGGCGCGACGACCTGGTGTCGTTCCTGATCGGCTGCAGCTTCACCTTCGAGTCGGCGCTGGCCCGGGCGGGCGTCCCCATCCGCCATCTCGAACAGGGCCGCAACGTGCCGATGTACGTCACCGATCGCCAGTGCCGTCCGGCGGGGCGGCTGCGCGGGCCCATGGTGGTGTCCATGCGGCCCGTGCCACCGCGGCACCTGGCGGCGGCGATCGACGAGAGCGCGCTGCTCCCGGCGGTGCACGGCAGCCCAGTCCACTGCGGCGATCCCTCGGGGCTCGGCATCGACGACCTCGGCCGCCCCGACTTCGGCGACCCGGTGGACGCCGCGCCGGACGACATCCCGGTGTTCTGGGCGTGCGGTGTGACCCCGCAGGCCGCGGTGATGGCGTCCCGCCCGCCCTTCGCCATCACGCACGCCCCGGGCCAGATGTTCCTGACCGATGCCCGCGACGAGCAGTACCGCGTGGCCTGAGAAGAGACACCCCCGAGAAAACGCACTCCCGAGAAGAGACACGAAGGATCCATGACCTCGATCGATCTCAACGCCGACCTCGGCGAGGGCTTCGGCCGCTGGCGCCTGACCGACGACGAACGGCTGCTGTCCGTCGTCACCAGCGCCAACGTGGCCTGCGGCTTCCACGCCGGGGACGCGGCCACCATGCGGCGGGTGTGCGAGCTGGCGGCCGAGCGCGGCGTCCGCGTCGGCGCCCAGGTCTCCTACCGCGACCTGGCGGGCTTCGGGCGGCGCGCGATGGACGTGCCGCCCGCCGAGCTCGCCGCCGAGGTGGCGTACCAGATCGGCGCCCTGGAGGTCTTCGCGCGTGCGGCGGGCACGCGCGTGTCGTACGTCAAACCGCACGGCGCGCTCTACAACCGCGTCGTGCACGACGAGGAGCAGGCCGGCGCGGTCGTGGACGGCGTACGCCTCGCCGACGCCGCCCTGCCGGTGCTCGGCCTGCCCGGCTCCCGGCTCCTGGAGTACGCCGACAAGGCGGGCCTCCCGGCCGTCACGGAGGCGTTCGCGGACCGCGCGTACACCGAGGAGGGCACGCTCGTGCCGCGCGGCCGGGACGGCGCCGTCGTCACCGACCCCGAGGCGGTCGTGGAGCGTTCGGTGGGCCTGGCGCGCGACGGCGTGGTCAGCTCCCACTCCGGGGCGCGGGTCGAGGTACGCGCGCGTTCCCTGTGCCTGCACGGGGACACGCCGGGCGCCGTCGAACTGGCCCGCCTGGTGCGAACCCGTCTGCAGGAGTCCGGGGTCCGGGTGGAGGCCTTCGCATGAGGGCGCTGCCCGTCGGCGACCGGGCCCTGCTCGTCGAGGTGTCCTCCGGCGAAGAAGCCCAAGCCCTGCACGCCGAGTTGCTGCGCCGTCGCGCGGAGGGCGCCCTGTCGGTCCGCGAGATCGTCCCCGCGGCCCGCACGGTGCTCCTCGACGGCCTGGACGACCCGGCCCGCCTCGCCGACGAGCTCACCGCCTCCGACGTACCCCCCGCTCCCCCACGCGCGCGTGCCGCGATCGAGATCCCGGTGCACTACGACGGCCCGGACCTCACCGAGGTCGCCGCGCACTGGGGCGTGACCGAGCGCGAAGCCGCCCGCATCCACGCGGACACCGAATTCAGCGTCGCCTTCTGCGGATTCGCACCCGGCTTCGGCTACCTCACCGGACTGCCCGCCCGCTACGACGTCCCGCGCCGATCCACCCCGCGCACGGCCGTCCCGGCGGGTTCGGTGGCGCTGGCGGGCCCGTACACGGGCGTGTACCCGCGTTCCTCTCCCGGCGGCTGGCAGCTGATCGGCCGCACCGACACCGTCCTGTGGGACCACGCGCGCGTACCGGCCGCCCTGCTCTCACCCGGCACGCGCGTGCGCTTCGTCCCGGTGGCCCCCTCATGACGGACCGCGCGCTCGTCGTCGTACGGGCCGGAGCCCTCACCACCGTCCAGGACCAAGGCCGCCCCGGCCACGCCCACCTGGGCGTCCCCCGCTCCGGCGCCCTGGACGCCCCGGCGGCGGCCCTGGCCAACCGCCTGGTCGGCAACCCCACCGACGCGGCAGTCCTGGAGACCACCGTCAACGGCTGCGCCGTACGCCCGCGTTCGACGGTCACGGCGGCCGTCACCGGCGCGCCCTGCCCGGTCACGGTGGACGGCCGCCCGGTCGCCTGGGGAGCCTCGATCCGGGTCCCCGCGGGCGCACTCCTGGACGTCGGCACGGCCGCCTCCGGTGTACGCAGCTATGTGGCCGTCTCCGGCGGCGTAGCCGTGGAGCCGATCCTGGGCAGCCGCTCCACGGACCTCCTGTCCGGCCTGGGCCCGGCGCCACTGACGGACGGCATGGTCCTCCCCGTGGGAACGCCGACCACACACCACGCGCGCGTGGACGTGGCCCCCCAGCCCGCGCCCCCGTCCGAACTGGTCCTACGCGTAACCCTCGGCCCACGGGACGACTGGTTCACCCCGGAGGCACAACACACCTTCACGACGAGCACGTACCGCGTCTCCCCCGCCAGCAACCGCATCGGCCTACGCACGGAGGGCCCCACGCTGGCCCGAGCCGTGCGGGGTGAACTCCCCAGCGAGGGCATGGTCCTGGGCGCAGTCCAGGTACCGCCCGACGGCCGACCGGTGATCTTCCTCGCCGACCACCCGACCACAGGCGGCTACCCGGTGATCGCGGTGGTGCACCCCCAGGACCTCCCGGCCACGGCCCAGGCCACACCGGGAACGCCGATCCGCTTCATAGAAGTACGGAGGCGTTGACGCGCCCCAAAGGGGCGCGGGGAACTGCGCGACCAGCCCCCACGCACCCGCAGCTACACCACGTCGGCCTCCACAGACAACGCGGCCAAAGCCGCCGACACAGCCGCCGAAGCCCGCAGATCAAGCCGCGCACTGGTCCCCCGGGCCCGATGCCGCATCTCGTCCGCGGCAAGGCGCAACAGCTGCGGCAGCAGGTCGGTGCACCGCCGAGCCACCCACCCCGTCCCCGCCGTGGCCAGCCACAACAGACTCGCCGACTTGGTCGGTTCGGGAAACTCCGGCTCGGCCAGGGGCGCCGGCCCGGAAGCCCGCCCGGCCTCCGCCAGCAACGCATGGAACCGCACCGCCAGTTGACGATGCCCCCGCTCCCCCGGATGCAGCCGGTCCGCGCTCCACATCCCGCGGTCCATGATCCAGTCCTCCTCGGCGGCGTGCAGATGCACGGCCCCGTACCGCTCGGAGAGGGCGTGGACCACCCGGTTCACCGCCCGCTGCCGCCGGGCCAGCGGACGCGCCAGCGCCCCCGGCAGACCGAGCATCGAGCCGGGGTCGGGCAGACACGCCGTGAGCAGCGTCGCCCCCTGCCGGGTGAAGGCCGCGTACACCTTGTCGAGGCGTTCGGCGACGGCATGGATGTCGAACGTGCAGCGCAGGGTGTCGTTCACGCCGATCACCACGGATGCGAAGTCCGGCTTCAGGGCGAGCCCGGCCAGCGTCTGGATCTCCAGCACCTCCCGGGTCTGCGCCCCGCTCACCGCGAGGTTGGTGAACTCGACGGAGTCCTCGGCCAGCCCGGCGGCGAGCAGCGCGGCCCAGCCGCGCCACCCGTCGCCGACGCGGTCGCCCACCCCTTCGGTGAGCGAGTCGCCGAGAGCCACGAAACGTACCGGTCTCATGCCACGCCCCCGGGCACGTAACGACGCACCGGTACCGTCGCTTCGTGGGCGGCGAGGAACGCGTCGACCGCCGTGTTCCACCCGAAGCACTCCGCACGCGCGCGTGCGGTCTCCCGGCGCTCCCGCTCGGGGAGTTCCAGGAGCATGTCGACGGCGTCCGCGAAGGCGTCCCCGTGGTCCGCGGCGACGGCGCCCGCGGATCCGACGACCTCCGGCAGCGCGGACGAGGTGCTGACCACCACGGGCGTGCCGCAGGCCATGGCCTCCAGCGCGGCGAGCCCGAAGGTCTCGGCCGGCCCGGGCGCCAGGCACACGTCGGCGGAGGCCTGGAGCGAACCGAGCAGAGCGCGGTCGGAGACGTGCCCGAGGAACGTCACCGGCAGCCTGCGCTCACGCGCGCGCTGTTCGAGCCGCGCCCGCAGCGGCCCGTCGCCGGCCACCACCAGGACGGCCTTGCGGCCGCGCCGCCGCAGCGCCTCGACGGCGTCCAGCGCCGTGCCGGGCCGCTTCTCCACGGACAGCCGGGTGCAGGTGACGAGCAGCGTCTCGTCCTCGCGCGCGTGGCGTGCGCGCAGCTCCGGGTCGTACAGGGCGGGATGCCGTTCCACCAGGTCGACGCCCAGCGGGGCGCGTACGACATTGCGGGCGCCGATCCGTACGAACTCGCGCTCGGCGAACTCGGTGGTGCACACCACGCGCGCGTACGTGTGCGCCGTACGGACGTTGAGGGCGTCCGCGGCGCGCCGGGCCGCGTTCTCGGACAGGCCCCAGGTGCGCAGGACCCCGTCGGCGGTCTCGTGGGAGACCATCACGGCGGGGACCCGGGCCCGGCGGGCCCACTTGCCGGTCCAGCGCAGGGTCGTACGGTCGGAGACCTCCAGGCGGTCCGGCGCCAGCTCCTCCAGGAGCCGGGCCACGCGCCGCTTGTCGGTCAGCACCCGGTAGCCGCCCGTGCCGGGCAGCAGCGGGCCGGGCAGGGTGATGACGCGGCCCTGCTCGGTGTCCCGGTCGTCGGCGCGCTCGCCGGGCACGATCAGCACGGGCTCGTGCCCGGCCGCCTTGTAGCCCTTGCCGAGCTCGCGCAGGGCGGTGCGCAGACCGCCCGACGCGGGCGCGACGAAGTTGGCGAGGCGCACGATGCGCAGCGAGGTCATGCCGCCACCGCCGTCTTCTTGCGTGCGGCGAGCACGTCCCCGTAGTGGCCGATCAGCTGGTCGCCGACGGCCGCCCAGGTGCGCCCCTCGACGGTGACGCGCGCGGTGGCGCCGAAGGCGGCCCGGCGTGCCGGGTCGGCCACCAGGGACCGGACGGCGTCCCGGACGGCGTCCGCGTCCCGCGGCGGTACCAGCAGCCCGGTGCGCCCCTCGGCGACCAGGTCGAGGGGGCCGCCGACGGCGGGCGCCACCACGGCGACCCCGCTGGCCATGGCCTCCTGCACGGTCTGGCAGAAGGTCTCGAAGGGGCCGGTGTGCGCGAAGACGTCCAGCGAGGCGTAGATCCTTGCCAGGTCGTCGCCGGTACGGCGGCCCAGGAAGATCGCGCCGGGCAGGGCCTCGGCGAGGCTCGGCTGGCTCGGGCCGTCGCCCACGACGACGACCTTCACGCCGTCGAGGCCGCAGACGCCGGACAGCAGCTCGATGTGCTTCTCGGGGGCGAGGCGGCCGACGTATCCGACGATCACCTCGCCGTTCGGGGCGAGTTCGCGGCGCAGGGACTCGTCGCGCAGCTCGGGGCGGAAGCGGACGGTGTCCACGCCGCGCTGCCACAGCTTGACGCGGGGCACGTCGTGGGTCTCCAGGTCGTGCATGGAGGCGCTGGAAGGGGCGAGGGTCAGGTCGGCGGCGGAGTGGACGGACCGTATGCGCCGCCAGGCCGCGGCCTCGCCGGCGCCCATGTAGGTGCGGGCGTATCCGGCCAGGTCGGTCTGGTAGACGGCGACGGCGGGGATGCCGAGCCGGGCGGCGGCCGCCATGCCGCGGACGCCGAGGACGAAGGGGCTGGCCAGGTGCACGATGTCGGCCCGGTGCTCGACGATGGCCGCGGCCAGACGTCGGCTGGGGAGGGCGACGCGGACCTGGGGGTAGCCGGGGAGGGGGAGGGAGGGGACACGGACGACGGGGCACGGCGCCGAGGCGTCGGGCCCGGTGCCGGCTCGACCGACGAGTGCGGTGCTGGCCGGGGCGACGACGAGCGGGGAGTGACCGCGATCTACGAGGTGCCGGGCGGTCTGGAGCGCGCAGTGGGCCACGCCGTTCACATCGGGGGGAAAGGATTCGGTCACGATGACGACACGCATACCGGTGTTCTCGCCGGGCTGGACGTGGTCGCGTCAACGTCGATCTTTGCGAACGATGAACGTCCCGTGAGCGTTCCTTCGCACACCCGAGCAGGTCAGGCCCTGTCCATGACCTCCTGACCCGCGAGTCACCCCCTGTTCACCCGAAGGCCGAGCCGCACCCCGGGGCAAGTACGTGCGGCCGGCTCAGACAGCGAAATCAGACAGCGAAATCAGGCAGCGATCTCAGACACCGGGTCCGTCCGGTGCGATCCGGCTGCGTACGGCGGTCTGCACCTCGGCCTCCTCGGCCGGATCGGCGGCGAGGCGGCGGAGCTGCTCGACGACCCGGGCGTCACCGGTCTCGGCGTGCCGGGCGGCGATCTCGCGGGTGGTCTCCTCGCAGTCCCAGAGACATTCGACGGCGAAGCCGGCGGGGAAGGAGGGGTCGGTCGCGGCGAGGGCGCGGGCGGCTCGGCCACGGAGGTGGGAGGAGGCGGTCTCCCGGTAGATGTGCCGCAGGACGGGTGCGGCGCAGACGATGCCGAGCCGGCCGGTGCCGTCGACGAGGGTCCACAGGGTCGGGGCGTCGGGGCCCTCGCCTCGTACGGCTTCGCGTAGTGCGCCCAGGACCAGGTCCTTGTCCTCGGCTCCGCCCCGGCAGGCGAGCATGCGGCCGGCGGCGGCGCCCAGCGGATCGGGGCGGTGGGCCCAGCCGCGGGCCCGGTCGACGGCGGCGATGCTGCGCATCCGCTCGAAGGCGTCCACGGCGGCCTCCACGACGGGCGGCGTCCCGGTGGTCACGGCGCCCTCGATCAGGTCGAGGGCGTCGGGATCATTGCTGTCGGCGAGATAGCGCAGGGCGGTGCAGCGGGCTCCGTCGGTGCCGTCCAGGGCGGCCCGGACGATCTCCGGACGGTCCTCGGGCCCGGCGACGGCGGTGAGACAGCGGGCGGCGGGCACGTGCAGCGCCGCGCCGCGTTCGACGCCCTGTTGGGCCCATTCGAACACCGCCTGCACGCTCCACCCCGGACGGGGCCCGGTTGGTCGCATCTGGCGTTGCCAGCGGTCGAAGCAGCCGGCCTCCTGGGCGGCACGCACGCGCGTGGCGATCGATTCGCGCGGATCCTCGGCCCACAGCCGCCAGGGCCGGGGTTCGAAGGCGTCGCGCACGGCGGCGGCCAGCTCGGCCTCGCCCTCGGCGTCGGTGGCGAACCGGGCCAGCACGGGCGCCGCGAGGGCGCGCAGCCCGGCGTCGTCGTCGCGCAGCGCCAGTTCGTCCAGCGCCCAGGCCCAGTTGGAGCCGGAGGCGGCGTACCTGCGCAGCAGGGCGAGCGCGTCCAGCCTGCCGTAGGAGGCGAGGTGGCCGAGGACGGCGAGGGCCAGGCCCGTGCGTGACTCCTCGTCGTCGAAGGCGTCCTCGACGTCGAAGAGGTGTGCCTCGATCTCGTCCAGCTCGCCGTTCAGGTCGAGGTAGAGACGGGCGTAGTACAGGGAGCGGTTCTCCACCTGCCAGTCGTGGCGGGGATCGCGCAGCACGCAGTGGTTCAGGGCCGCGAGCGCCTCGGCGCGCGGTGCGGTGAGCGCGTGCAGCGTGCCGTCGCCGCGGCCCCTCTGGAGGAGGCCGAGCAGCGTACCGCTGGGCGCTATGACCGATTCGAACATGGGAAACAGCCTCACATCAAGCGTCGACGCAACCGGGGTTCCTGCTTCACCTGGCCGCGTGACAACACGTCGGGGCGCCCGCCGTTTCCTGCTTGCTGTAGACCATCTTCCTCTGCCTCTCGTCAGTGGCCCTCGCGGACCGCATCACGGCCCGCGCGGTGCGGCAACACCTGCCCAGCCATCGCGTCCGTGAATCACGACGTCATGATGACTCGGCACTTCGACCTGCCGCGACCGAAATTTCGGCGGCCCTGTACCGCCTCCCCCGTTTTCTGTGTTTTCGCTGGTCAGAACATGCGGATCAGTGTGCGCCGAACAAGTCGAGCAGTTCGGTCCTGCCAAACATCCGGGCCGTGTCCACGGCCGACGGGGTGCCCTCGGAGGGGTCGGCGCCACCCTCCAGAAGGGCCTTGATCACTTCCGTCTCGCCCTTGAAGACGGCCCCGGCGAGCGGGGTCTGACCCCGGTCGTTGATCCGGCCCGCCTCCGCTCCCCGGGCGAGCAGCGCACGTACCGTCTCCGCGTGCCCGTGGTACGCGGAGAGCATCACGAGCGAGTCCCCGCGGTCGTTGGTGAGGGTGGCCGGAACACCCGCGTCGACGTACGCCACGAGCGCCTCGGTCTGTCCCTGCCGGGCCAGATCGAAGATCTTGGTCGCCAGCTCCACGACCTCGGGGTCGGGGGCTTCAGTCATCGGCCGGACCGCCTCTCATACAACCGTTCAGGTGAATCGCAAGGGTACTGGCTCGCGCGGCACATGACCCGATGTGCCGGAGGTAAAGATCACCACAGACCCGGCCGGACGCAAGTGCCCTGCTCAACCGGTCCCGAACGGCTCCGCCAACCGAGGGAAATCCACCGAAATTCACCCAGTTGCACCTTTTATCGTATGGATACATCCTGTGAGCCTGGAAGTACTCATGGTGACTGTCCCCACGAAACCAGGAGATCCCAAATGATCCTGTCCATCTCAGGCGTGGTCCTGCTCGGCATCATCGTCTTCCTCTTCTTCCGCAAGGACGGCCTCAAGGCGTCGCACGCCATGGTGTCGGCCCTGTTCGGCTTCTACCTGGCGAGCACGGCGATCGCGCCCAGCATCAAGGCCGGCGGCGAGAGCCTGGCCAGCCTCCTCGGCGGCATCAAGTTCTGACGCCGTTCCTCCCGTCCGTACGCACCTTCAGGAGACAGCAGTGGCCCGGCGCCCCCTCCCCCGCATCCTGAGCACAGGCAGCGCGCAGATCGCCCGGAGCCGGGAGCTGGCCCGGACGGCGGCCGACAGCGCCACCGACGTCCTCCATCCGCTGATCACGATCACGCGCGGTCTGCGCCGGCTGGCGGCGGCCGGGCGGCGCAGATGGGCCGAGACACCCAAGGACAAGCGCGGGCCGCTGCTGTTCCTGGTGGCGTCGGTGGTCCTGGTCGTGGCGCTCGTGCCGTACGGCCCGCTGCTCGCCGCCATCGCCCTGATGGCGGCGGCAGCCTGGCAGGGCCGCGACCGCAGGCCGCCGGCCCCCGAGGGACCGGACGAGTCGCAGACGCAGCGCCTCAAGTCGCTGTACGAGGCCCTGGTCCCGTACTTCTCGACGCCGGAGGACCCGGCGCCCGCCTACGCCCACGGCGGCGAGTGGGAGAAGGCCTTCCCGGCGTACGACTTCGACGAGTCCGGCCGCATCACCCACCTCCTGGTCCGCTACCCCGCCTACTTCCCGGACGGCGAACCGGAGGCGCGGGCGCGGATCGAGCAGCTGCTGCACGCCAAGTCGGGCCGCGGCCGCGAGTACCACTTCGCCTGGGACGAGGAGGGCAACGAGCTCACCGTCACGGTCCTGTCCCCGCTGCCCACCGACATCGCCGCCCAGCGCTTCGTCACGGCCCCGGGCGAGACGGTCCTCGGCTTCACCGATGCCTCCCAGGTCCAGCGCACGCTCCCGCTCACCCACGGCGAGGAGCGGCGGGACGTCCCGCCGGTCGTCTGGCGCACCGGCATCCGCTCCACGGAGCCGCACCTCCTGGTCATGGGCCAGCCGGGCAGCGGCACGTCGACCCTCCTCCGCTCCATCGCCCTCCAGGCCCTTCAGTACGGCGACGTCGTGATCGTCGACGGCGGCGGCACCGGCGAGTACGCCTGCCTCACCGGCCGGGACGGCGTCCTCGCCGTCGAGAGCGGGCTGGCCGGGGCGCTGGCGAGCCTGGAGTGGGCGTCGACGGAGACGGAGCGCCGCCTCATCGCGGCCAACCGCGCCCGCCAGGCGGGCCACCCCGCCCCGGACGACACCAAGCGCCCGCTGTGGATCCTCCTGGACCGCCCGAGCGCCTTCTCCCACCTCGCCGCGGCCGACGGCCGCAAGGATCCGCAGGCCCTCCTCCAGGTCCCGCTTCGCCACGGGCGCGCCGCAGGGGTCACCGTGGTGGTGGCCGACCAGTTCGACAGCGCGGACGCGCTGAGCGACGGGGTACGGCAGCACACGCGCGCGCGTGTCGTGCTCGGGCCCGCGACGCCGGTCCAGCTGGAGGCGGTGCTGGGCGCGCGGCCGCACACGACACCGGTGGCGCAGGTGCCGCCGGGGCGGGGGTACGCGCGGTTGGGGACGGGGCCGGTGCACCGGCTTCAGGTGCCGTCGACGCCGGATCCGTACGACGACGCGACGAGCGATGCCGACCGGCAGGCGGTGCTGGCGTTGCTGCCGCCGCGGACCAGGCCGGCCGACGCGGAGGGCGTGGAGGCGGAGCCGGTGCCCGCGGAAGCCGTCGTGGTCGAGAGTTCGTGAATCGAGGGAGGTGGGGCTACGCCACGAACGTCCTCGGCGTCTCCCCGCCCCCCGTCGCCCCCGACTCCACCAGCTTCGCCGCCGCGGCCAGCCTCACCGCCGCCTCCTCCGCCACCGCTCCCCCGACGGTGAACGGCAGCCGCACATACCCCTCGAAGGCGCCGTCCACCCCGAAGCGCGGCCCGGACGGCACCCGTACCCCCACCCGCTCCCCCGCCTCCGCGAGCCGGGACCCGGACAGGCCCCCCGTCCGCACCCACAGCGTCAGGCCGCCCCGCGGGACCTCGAACTCCCAGTCCGGCAGCTCCCGTCGCACCGCCGCGACCAGCGCGTCCCGGTTCTCCCGGGCCTGACCGCGTCGAATCGCCACGGCCTGCTCCCAGCCCCCGGTGTTGAACAGCCAGTTCACGGCCAGCTGCTCCAGCACCGGCGTGCCCAGGTCGGCATAGGCCCGTGCGGCGACCAGGCTGCGGATCACGTCCGGTGCCGCGCGTACCCAGCCGATCCGCATCCCGGCCCAGAACGCCTTGCTCGCCGACCCGACGGTGATCACGGTGGACCCTGCGGGGTCGAACGCGCACACCGCCCGCGGCATCTCGACACCCTCGTCGAGCCACAGCTCGCTCATCGTCTCGTCGGCGACCAGCACCGTCCCCGCCGAGCGCGCCGCCTCCACGAGTTGCCGTCGCTGGTCCTCGTCGGCGAGCGCGCCGGTCGGGTTGTGGAAGTCGGCGACGACGTACGCGATCCGCGGCGCCGCGTCCCGCAGCACCTGCCGCCAGCGGTCCAGGTCCCAGCCGGCGAGTCCCGCGGCCATCGCCACGGGGACGAGTCGTGCGCCCGCCTCCCGCATCAGCTGGAGGATGTTCGCGTACGACGGCGACTCGACGGCGATCCGCTCGCCGCGCCCGGAGAAGAGGTGGCAGATGGCGTCGATCGCGCCCATGGCACCGGTGGTCACCATGATCTGCTCGGGCATGGTGGGGATCCCGCGCGCGGTGTAGCGGTCCGCGATCATCGAGCGCAGGGCGGGGAGGCCGGCGGGATAGTCGCCGTGCGTGTGGGCGTACGGCGGGAGTTCCTCCAGGGCGCCCTGGACGGCGCGGGTCAGCCAGGGCTCGGGCGCCGGGAGGGCCGCGCAGCCCAGGTCGATCATCGAGCCGAGGGCCTCGGGCGGGAGGGGTTCCAGGCCGCGCGCGGGCAGCGGGTTTCCGGCCGGTACGGCCGTCCAGCTGCCGGCGCCGCGCCGGGACTCCAGGAATCCCTCGGTGCGCAGGGCCTCGTAGGCCGCTGCCACCGTCGTACGGCTGACGGAGAGGGCCAGGGCCAGCTCGCGTTCGGCGGGCAGCCGGGCGGCCACCGGGACACGGCCCTCCAGGACCAGCAGACGGATGCCGTCGGCCAGCGAACGGTAGGCCGGCGGGCGGCGCGTGCCGGGGCCCGCCGGGCGGTCCTGCTGGGAGTTGAGCAGCCGGGCGAGCTGAGCGGCACCCATCGCCGAGGTCCACTGCGCCATGGAAATCAGTCCACCTTCCTCGAATTGGCCATGGATGACATCTCCACTCGGATTCCAGGGTGACATGCAGCAGGCCACTACGACCACAGGGGGTATCCCTTGGCCACGAAGGACCGTCTCGGGCGACGGCTGATCCAGCTCTACGCCGGGCTCGCGCTGTACGGCGCGAGTTCCGCGCTTCTCGTCGAGGCGGGCCTGGGCCTTGAGCCCTGGAACGTGCTGCACCAGGGCCTCGCCGAGCTCACCGGCCTCACCATCGGTGTCGTGTCGATCATCGTGGGCGCGGCGGTGTTGCTGCTGTGGATCCCGCTGCGCCAGCGCCCGGGGCTCGGCACGGTCTCCAACGTCTTCGTGGTCGGCATAGCCATGGACGGCACGCTCGCCCTCGTGCCCGCCGTGCACTCCCTGGCCGTGCGTGTCCCGCTCCTCCTGGCCGGCATCGTCCTCAACGGCGTGGCCACCGGGCTCTACATCTCCGCCCGCTTCGGCCCGGGCCCGCGCGACGGGCTGATGACGGGGCTGCACCGCCGTACCGGCCGCTCGATCCGGCTGATGCGCACGGCGGTCGAGGTGGCCGTGGTCGTGACGGGGTTCGCCCTCGGCGGCACCGTCGGCATCGGCACCGTCCTGTACGCGGTGTCGATCGGACCGCTCGCGCAGCTCTTCCTGCGGGTGTTCGACGTCCCCTCTGCATCCGGCGGCAGCACGGTCGTTGCCGAAGGGCAACCGCGGGGAGCCATACTGCGACGGTGACCTCGCGGATACGCCACCCCTACCTCGACCATCCCGGCCCGATCGCCTTCGCCCACAGGGGCGGGGCGGCCGACGGCCTGGAGAACACCGTGCTGCAGTTCCGGCGGGCGGTGGAGGCGGGCTACCGGTACATCGAGACCGACGTGCACACCACGGCGGACGGCAAGCTGGTCGCCTTCCACGACTCGACCCTCGACCGGGTGACGGACGGCGCGGGCCGCATAGCCGACCTGCCGTGGAAGGACGTCAGCCACGCGCGCGTGGCGGGCAAGGAGCCGGTGCCGCTCTTCGAGGAGCTGCTGGAGACCTTTCCCGAGGTGCGCTGGAACGTCGACCTCAAGGCGGAGTCCTCGCTCCACCCCTTCCTGGACCTGATCGAGCGCACCAACGCCTGGGACCGGATCTGCGTCGGCTCCTTCTCCGAAGCACGCGTGGTCCGCGCCCAGCGGCTGGCCGGGCCGCGCCTTGCGACCTCGTACGGCACCCGGGGCGTGCTCAACCTGCGGCTGCGCTCCTGGGGCATGCCCGCGGCGCTGCGCGCCTCCGCCGTCGCCGCCCAGGTGCCCGAGGCCCAGTCGGGCATCCAGGTCGTCGACCACCGTTTCGTGCGCACGGCACACGCGCGTGGTCTGCAGGTGCACGTGTGGACCATCAACGAACCCGATCGCATGCACCGGCTCCTGGACCTGGGAGTCGATGGCATCATGACCGATCACATCGACACGTTGCGCAAGGTCATGGAGGACCGCGGCGTCTGGGTGCCCCACACCTGACACCTCCGCACCACCGCCCCCTTGGCACGGCACCTTCGGCGGGGAAGCGAGGGCACGGGTGAGCACCGACACCGTGCGGGCACAAGCCCATGACCTGCGGCGCGAGCAGCGCGGCTGGTACTTCTACGACTGGGCCTGCTCCGTCTACTCGACGAGCGTGCTCACCGTGTTCCTCGGCCCCTATCTGACCTCGGTCGCCAAGTCGGCGGCGGACGCGGACGGGTTCGTGCATCCGCTGGGGATCCCGGTGCGGGCGGGGTCGTTCTTCGCGTACTGCGTCTCCGCGTCCGTGATCGTCTCGATCCTGGTGATGCCGCTGGTGGGCGCCGCCGCCGACCGCACGGGACGGAAGAAGCCGCTGCTCGCCGCCTGCGCCTACGTGGGCGCGACGGCCACGACCGGCCTCTTCTTCCTCTCCGGGGACCGCTATCTGCTCGGCGGCCTGCTGCTGATCGTCGCCAACTCCTCCGTGGCCGTGTCGATGGTCGTCTACAACTCCTACCTGCCGCAGATCGCCCCGCCCGAGGACCGCGACCGGGTCTCCTCGCGCGGCTGGGCGTTCGGCTACGCGGCCGGTTCGTCGATGCTGATCGTGAACCTGGTCCTGTTCACGGCGCACGACTCCTTCGGCGTCTCCGAGTCCACGGCCGTACGCATCTGTCTGGCCTCGGCGGGCCTGTGGTGGGGCGCCTTCACCCTCGTACCGCTGAAGCGACTGCACGACCGCCGTACGACCGCCGCGACATCCGCGGCACCCGCCGTGCACGGCTGGCGGCAGCTGGCGGCCACCGTCCGGGACATGCGGGGCAAACCGCTCACCCTCGCCTTCCTGCTCGCCTACCTCGTCTACAACGACGGCATCCAGACCGTGATCTCCCAGGCCTCGGTGTACGGCTCCGAGGAGCTGGGCCTGAGCCAGTCCACGCTGATCACGGCCGTCCTGATGGTCCAGGTGCTCGCGGTCGCCGGCGCCCTGGGGATGGGACGACTGGCACGGACGTACGGCGCGAAGCGGACGATCCTCGGCTCGCTGGTGGCGTGGACGGTGACGCTGGCGGCCGGGTACTTCCTGCCGGCCGGGGCTCCGATGTGGTTCTTCGTGCTCGCGGCCGGAATCGGCCTGGTGCTGGGCGGCAGCCAGGCCCTGTCCCGGTCCCTCTTCTCGCATCTGGTCCCACCCGGCAAGGAGGCCGAGTACTTCTCGGCGTACGAGATGAGCGACCGGGGTATGAGCTGGCTCGGTCCGCTTCTGTTCGGGATCACCTACCAGCTGACCGGAAGTTATCGGGACGCGATCATCTCGCTGATCGCCTTCTTCGTCATCGGGTTCGTGCTGCTCGCACGGGTTCCGGTGCGGCGGGCGATCTCCGACGCGGGCAATCCGGTTCCCGAGAGGATTTAGCGTTCGGCGCGAAAGGGCGGTAGTGTACGCGTTTGGCCTGCCAGGCGTACCGTTACTGCGCGTCAAAGATGCCGAAACGCTGGGTGACATCTGCTAGCAGATGTGACAAACCGGGCGCTGGTGGGTACAACAAGGGGCGGCTACGACGGCGACGCATGACCCGGAACGGGAATCTTTACCGCCGACCGGACGTTGACCGGATGACGACGACAGCGACACCTGTCCTGTGGGCGACAAGCCCGGGAGGCACGATTCATGAGTGAGCGAGCTCTTCGCGGCACGCGCCTCGTGGTGACCAGCTACGAGACGGACCGCGGCATCGACCTGGCCCCGCGCCAGGCCGTGGAGTACGCATGCGAGAAGGGGCACCGCTTTGAGATGCCCTTCTCGGTCGAGGCGGAGATCCCGCCGGAGTGGGAGTGCAAGGTCTGCGGGGCCCAGGCACTCCTCGTTGACGGCGACGGCCCTGAAGAGAAGAAGGCCAAGCCCGCGCGTACGCATTGGGACATGCTGATGGAACGGCGCACCCGCGAGGAGCTCGAAGAGGTCCTCGAGGAGCGCCTGGCCGTTCTCCGCTCGGGCGCGATGAACATCGCGATCCATCCGCGGGACAGCCGCAAGTCGGCTTAGTCCCTGCCGGGGTCGGGCGGACTACAACACACGCAAGAGACTGCGGGCGGCTACGTGAAATCACGTAGCCGCCCGCAGTCGTGCGTCCAGGCCCCTACGGCGCCGTCATCGCGTCAGCGGCGGGCGCGGGTCCTGCGGGGCGTCGCCGCCCGGCGTCTCGTCCCGGATCACCTCGCCCTGCACGACCTTGCCGTCGGGGCGGTGGATACGGACCTGCTGGAAGGCGTCGCCGAAGCTGCCCGGGGCGGCCTCGCGCAGCTTGCGGTCGACCGTGCGCTCGGTGAGACGGCCCAGCGCCTTCTGGACCGGCGGGATCAACAGGAGCAGCCCCACCGCGTCGGAGATCAGGCCGGGGATCATCAGGAGCAGGCCGCCGAGCATCATCAGCCCGTTGCCCCCGCCGCTCTGCGGGGCGGTGCCTCGCTGGAGCGCCTCGTTCAGGTTCTGGAAGGCGCGGCGGCCCGCCTTCTTGATCACCGCGGCGCCGAGCACGAAGCCGGCGAGCAGCAGCAGAAACACCGTGAATCCGCTCGACGCGCCCGCCACCACGGTCAGCAGCCAGATCTCCAGCACCAGCCAGGCGGCCACGCCCAGCGGCAGGAAGGTCCGCAGCCGCGAGCGGCGGGGCCGGGCGGGGTACGTGGGGGTCGGAGCACCAGTCGTCATGCGTCCAGTGTGCCTGGGCCCGGCTCAGGGCGGGATAAGGGAACGATCAACGGGGCCTGTGAAGCCGTACGAGAACCTGATGCCCGGTGGCCGTGGCGCCCGTCGTCAGGCCTTCTTGCCGCGGCCGAGCACCTTGCCGACCTTGGCGGCCCGCTCCGTGGCGCCCCATGCGGTGACCCGCCACAGGGCCTCGACGAGGATGTCGCGGCTCATCTTGGAGTCGCCCAGCTCGCGCTCGACGAAGGTGATGGGCACCTCGACGACGTGGTAGCCGGCCTTGACCGCGCGGCGGGCGAGGTCGACCTGGAAGCAGTAGCCCTGGGAGGCGACCTCGTCCAGGCCGAGGCCCTCGAGGGTCTCGCGGCGGAAGGCGCGGTAGCCGCCGGTGATGTCGCGCAGCGGGAGGTCGAGGGCGAGGCGGGAGTAGAGGCTGCCGCCGCGGGAGATCATCTCGCGGGACCTGGGCCAGTTCACCACCCGGCCGCCGGGCACCCAGCGGGAGCCGAGCACCAGGTCGGCGGTCTTGAGCGCGGTGAGCAGCCGGGGCAGCTCCTCGGGCTGGTGGGAGCCGTCGGCGTCCATCTCGACCAGCACGCCGTAGCCGTGCTCCAGGCCCCAGCGGAAGCCCGCGAGGTAGGCGGCGCCGAGGCCCTCCTTGCCCTTGCGGTGCAGCACCTGGACCTGGTCGTCCTCGACGGCCAGCTCGTCGGCGAGCTTGCCGGTGCCGTCGGGGCTGTTGTCGTCGGCCACGAGGACGTGCGCCTCGGGGACGGCCTTGCGCACCCGGCCGACGATGGACTTGATGTTCTCCGCCTCGTTGTAGGTCGGAATGATCACCAAGGCCGTGCCGAGCGGGCCGAACTTCCCCCGGTCCTGTGCCGCGAGGGTACCGTCGCCGTCGTTCACTGCTGCCCCTTCTGTCCGTACGCAGACGTCCACCATAATGGCCGCCGCCTGCGATGACGTGACAGAAGGTTCGTATGGTGGTGTCGATTCCACAAGAGCGGGGTAAGAGCCCGGATTCGGCCCGTTTGCGTGCCGACCGGTCGGCGTACCGTCATGCGTGTCCGCGGCGGATGGGGGCCCGGCGCCCTTCGGGCCGACCTGGGACCCGCTGGCTGCGGGTCGACCTGAAGCCGTTGTCTACTGAGCCCGGGCCCCACCCGGGTCACACCTCCCCGACCGGCCGGAACGTTCCCTCGCTGCGGCACGGGCGCTGAGCCTGGCTCCCAGTGGCGGTGCCCCGGTGCGGCACACCGTCCCTGACCCAGCGGTGCCGCGGGCGAGTGCGCGGAGGTTCCCCGGTCGGGCGTCCGGTGGTGGACTCGGCCGAACCTACCGGCCCCCTGCCGCCGCCTGTCAACAGCTGTTTGACCTGCGCTTCTGTCCTCAAAGGCCTGGTCAGCGCGGAGGATGCGCAGGTCGCGCGACAGGGCGGCGGCCGCCGATCCGCGGCGCGCCACCCCGGTAGATCACTCGCCCGGCCGTACGAACACCGTCCGGCCGCCCACGACGGTGCGCAGACAGACCGGCAGGTCGTGGCCCGGTGTCAGGTCGGGCAGTCCCGGGGTGCCGGAGCGGGGATCGGTGGACCAGCGGGCGACCCGGTCGTCGGGGGCCTGGACCACGAGTTCGTCGGTGCGCCACACGGTGTAGTCGGCGGGCGCGCCCGGCACCAGGACGCCCGCGTCGTCGCGCCCGACCGCCCGCCAGCCCCCGCGGGTGTGGGCGGTGAAGCCGGCGCGGACGGAGACCCGGTGCTCGGGGGTGCGGTGGAAGGCGGCGGCGCGGACCGTGCCCCACGGGTCGAGGGGCGTGACCGGGCTGTCGGAGCCGAACGCGAGGGGGACACCGGCGCGCAGCAGGGCCGCGAAGGGGTTCAGGGACCGCGCCCGCTCCACGCCGAGGCGCCGCGCGTACATGCCCTCCTCGCCGCCCCACAGCGCGTCGAAGGCGGGCTGGACGGACGCGGTCAGGCCCAGCTCGGCGAAGGCGGCGATCGCCTCCGGGGTGAGCATCTCGGCGTGCTCGACGCGGTGCCGGGCGGCGCGGATCCGGGCGAGCCCGACCTTCTCGGCGGCGGCGCGCACGCCCTCGACGACGGCGGTGACGGCCGCGTCGCCGATGGCGTGGAAGCCCGCCTGTAGTCCGGCCTCGGTGCAGGCGACCACGTGTGCGGCGACGGCGGTGGCGTCCAGGTAGGCGGTGCCGGTGTGGCCGGCGTCGGTGTACGGCTGGTGCAGACAGGCGGTGTGCGAGCCGAGGGAGCCGTCGACGAACAGATCCCCGGCGGCGCCGGCCGCGCCGAGTTCCCGGGCCTTCTCGACGTCCTGTTCCGCCCAGTACCCGACGACCCGCGGCCCCGGTTCCTCGGCCGCGAGCCGCAGCAGGCCGGTGAAGTCGTCCTCGGAGGAGATGTCCGGCCCGGCGCACTCGTGGACCGAGCCGATGCCTAGGGAGGCGGCGCGGGCGAGGGCGGCGCGCTGGGCCGCGGTGCGCTGCTCGGGGGTTACGGCTGCGAACGCGGCGGCGCGGACGGCGTGATGGGCGTCGGCGGTGAGCGGACCGTCGACGGTGCCGAGGCCGGGGGCGAGGTCGAGCAGGGCCGTGGTGACGACCGCCGAGTGGACGTCGATACGGCTCAGATACAGGGGGCGCCCGCCGGTGGCCGCGTCCAGCTCGGCACGCGTCGGGGGCCGGCCGCCCGGCCAGCGGGCCGCGTCCCACCCGTGGCCGAGCAGGACCCGGTCATCGGGACGACCGGCGGCGAAGTCCCGTACGAGAGCGAGTGCCGCCTCCAGGGACGGCGCGTCGGACAGGTCGAGGCCGGTGAGGGCGAGGCCGGTGGCCGTGGTGTGCACATGGGCGTCGGTGAACGCCGGTGTGACCAGGGCGCCGTCGAGGTCGACCACCTCGTCGACCCCGTCCGCGAAGGCGTCGGCGGCCCCCTCGGATCCGACCCAGGCCACCTGCCCGCGCTCGACGACCATCGCGGTCGCGAAGGGATCGGCGGGACTGTGGACCTCACCGCGACGCAGCAGGACGGTCTTGGGCTCGGGGGCGCGCTCACTCATGGGGACCAGTCTCGCGCCTCACCGGGACGGCTCTGTACGCAGGGCGGTCAGATCCGCGGCGGCCGTGCCTCGTAAGGCGTCGAAAGGACCACTGTCGTGCGGGTCGAGACCCCCGCCAGCGTCCGCAGTCGCGCCAGGAGCTCCTCCAGCTCGTGGGGCGTGGCCACCCGCACCTTGAGGATGTAGTTCTCGTCCCCGGCGACGCTGTGACACGCCTCGATCTCGGGGACCCCGGCCAACCGGTCCGCGATGTCGTCCGGTGCGCTGGGATCGAACGGTTTGACCGAGATGAACGCGGTCATGGGCAGCCCGACCGCCTCGGGGTCGACCACCGCGGCATAGCCGCGGATGACGCCACGCTGTTCCAGCCGCCGCACCCGCTGATGCACGGCCGACGTGGACAGGCCCGTGGCCTTGCCCAGGTCCGTGTAGCTCATCCGCCCGTCCTTGACGAGCAGCTGAACGATTTGTCGGTCGAGCTCCTCCATGGCGCAAGAACCTACAGTGCGCTTGATCTCCTCGGATACCTCAGCAGCCCAGGTCATGCCCGGTTCGTGATGTAGGCGTCCGCCATGGGCACCTGCGAGCGGCATGTGACGAACGCCACAGTCGTCGAGACGTCTCCGTGATGCTCCCGTGATTACCGCCGTGACCGGACGGGAAGTGCTTGCTGTGGTCGAGGCCGCAGCGCCTTCACGGCCCCAGCCCGAGGGGGAGTTATCCATGCAGAGTCTTAAGCGCCCTGGTCGTACCGCGCCCAAGCGGCTCCAGGCGGTCGTCGAGCCCGAGCCGGAGGGCGTCGAACCCGACGCCGACGAGTACGGCGACGAGCTCGACGCGTACGACACCTTCGAGATGTACCGGGTGATCTGCCCGGACTGCGCGCAGCCCATCGCGCTGCTGGCGGACGAGGAGGTGCTGCCGGAGCACGCGCTGTGCGCCTCGCCGTGGAACCCGTTCGGCCTCACGGTCTGTGCCGGTACGGGCCGCAGGGCCGCCGAGGCCCGCTCCGCGGACGAGTCGGCGGAGCCCCAGGAGCAGGACACGGCCCTCCTGTTGACGCTCCCTCAGGGGCTCGACTGGCGGACGCAGCCGTTCTCGCACGTCGGCGGCCCGGGCTCGCGCCCGATGCGCGTGCCGGTGATGCGCCGCCAGGCCGCCTGAGCCGGCTCGCTCAGTCCCAGTAACTGCCCTGCACCATGGCCCGCAGGCTGCCGTGGTGCAGGATCAGTGTGTCCGGGTCCGGCGGGACGGCCGATTCACCGAAGTGCACCTGCCGATAAGCAACCCGGAGCATGACGATCGCGTGCCGCAGAGCCGCGTACAGGGTGTAGAAGTCCATGTCGCGCGGTGTGTGGCCGGTGAGTTCGGCATAGCGTGCCTCGACGCGGTCGCGGCGCAGGAAGTCCGGCAGACCGTGCTGGCCGAAGGCGACCGTCAGGTCGTGGAAGAAGCGGTGCAGGTACACGGTCCAGCCGAGGTCGACCTCGCGCGGGGCCAGGGCCGCCATCTCCCAGTCGAGTACGGCGACGGGTTCGAAGCCGTCGTAGACGACGTTCCCGATGCGCGCGTCGCCCCAGTTGAGCACGGGTGGGCCGGGATCGCGGGGCCAGAGGTCGGTCAGCCGGTCGAAGGCGGCCTCGATGAGCGGTGAGCGGGCGCGTCCGTCGACGACCCAGTCGTAGTAGGCGCGTTGAGCGGTGACATGGCGGCGCAGTGCGTCGCCCTCGCCGGGGAGCGCGAGGAACTCGGCTGCTTCCAGGGGCACTTGGTCGTGCAGCCGGGCCAGCAGCCCGATCGAGGCCGCCTCCAGCCGCTCGCGTTCGGCATCGGTCGCCGCGTGCAGCCAGTTGCCCTCGTAGGTGTACGGCATCACGTCCGGCGGCACGCGCCCCTCGACGCGCTCCATCACGAAGAACGGCGCCCCGAGCGGACCCGGTTCCTCCTCCAGCCAGAACACCTTCGGCACGGGCAGGTCCGTGTGCTCGGCGACGGCGCGCATCGTGCGGTACTGGCGCGGCATGTCGTAGACGGGGAAGACGGTGTACGCCGCCGGGTCCGCCGCGAGCCTCAACGCGCAGGCCCGCACGGGTGGTTCGGGGTGCTCGATGTCGAAGAGCAGGGTCTCGCTGGACATGCCGTTCGACTCGGGGACGGTGACGCCGACCGCCTTGGCGCCGGGCAGGCGGGTGCCGAGCCAGGCGGTGAGGCGGCGGGCGATCTCCTCCGGGTCGCGGGTGCTGGTGCGGGGGCGGGGTGCCGTGGCTGCCATGTTCGTGAACCCCCTTACGGTGCCGTCGACTTGAAGTCCGTGAACCCGCTCGGGTCGTGCCGCCCGAACGAACCGTGCTCGAAGATGCCGTAACCGGTCCGGCCGTCCAGGCGGAAGCGTGCCGCGTGGTCGGTGACGCCGTACGCGGCGAGCGGGTGCGGCTGGGTGAGGTCGTAGGTACGGCGGTCGGTCCAGCCCCGGCCCTGCCAGGTGCCGTGCTGCCAGTCGTCGGCCGGCGGGTAGCCGGCGCCGATCGCGAGCGGGGAGGAGGTGAGGATCTCGACTTCGAGTTCCTGCGGTTTGCGGGGGTCGCCGAGGTGGATCAGGGCGCGTTCGGGGTGGCGGGTGCCGGGGCGGTAGGTGATCTCGGGGATGGGCCAGCCGAGCTGACGGTCGCGGCTGCGGGCAGTGGTATGTGACATAGCACTGTCGCGACTCCCAGTGCTATGTGACATAGCACTGACGCCGTGGACCAGAGTGGCGTCGTTCAAAGTCCGATACCCGTCCGCATCCTCCTGCACGATCACCATCAGAAACCGGTCCTCGAACCGGACCGGGCACCACACCCAGTGGAACCCCTCGGTCGGATGCTCCTCGGCGAGCCGTCCGCCTTCCTCCCCCGGTATCGGCCGCACGCCCCAACTGCGGTCGCGCGTCCCGGTCCAGCCACCCGCGGTGACCGGGAACTCCTCGCCCGCGGCCCGGATCACGCCCTCGACGCTGCCCGCCTGCACGAACCGGCGCCCTTCGAGCGTGAGCCGGTCGCCGCGGCGCTGGAGGTGATGGGGTTCCCACAGGGCCGGGAAGTCGGCGGTCCAGGTGAGGTCGTACGACATCAGGTCGTCGTCGCACACGAGCCGCAGCCGCCGCAGTGGTTCCCGGACCTCGATCCGCAGTGGTCCGACGGCGAGCTTCATGCGGTCCTCGCCGAGCGCGTCCGAGGCCCGGACGGCGTGCAGTCGGTCGCCCACGCGGAGGGTCGCGTAGGCGTCGATCACACCGACGTTCGGATACACGCCGAGCCCGGCGATCAGCAGTGCGCGGCCCTCGTGGTCGAGGACGTGGAAGATGCAGCGGTCGTAGGCGTTGCGGTCGCCGGTCGCGACGTGCCTCATGGACAGCGGGACCTGGTGCACGGGGTATTCGTCGAGCGGTACGGGGCGGTCGTCGGCCACGCCAAACCTCCCTGGAGACGGCTTGGCTGACGGTACGTCAGGAACGCGGAGGTGACCAGACAAGCCGCCGGACGGCCGCGAACTCACGCTCGATTCCACGGATCGGTGACCTGTCCGCGTACCGCCGCGTTGCCCTGGTATGACCCCCACCCATACAGCGACCGGGCGTCAGCGCCGCATCTTCGTTCCGCCACCCGCAGGAACGGTTCCGCTGGCGCCGCCGCAGCACCAGGACCCGCCGATCTACCGCGATCTGATGCGCACCTGGGCCGACCGGGGCCGCACCCTGCCGGGCCGTCACGACCCGGAGTGGGTCAGGCTGGCGGCCCCGCAGGTGCGCCCGGGTCAGTTCAGCGCGTCTCCGGACCTGCCAGGTGACGGGCGATGACCATCCGCTGGATCTGGTTGGTGCCCTCGACGATCTGCAGCACCTTGGCCTCGCGCATGTAGCGCTCGGCCGGGAAGTCCGCGGTGTAGCCGTACCCGCCGAGGACCTGCACGGCGTCGGTCGTCACCTTCATCGCGGTGTCGGTGCAGTGCAGCTTGGCCATGGCCGCCTGCTTGGCGAACGGGCGCCCGGCGTCCCGCAGCCGTGCCGCCGCCAGGTAGAGGGCGCGGCCCGCCTCGATCTGCGTGGCCATGTCGGCGAGCATGAAGCGCAGCCCCTGGAAGTCGGCGATCGGGCGGCCGAACTGCCGGCGGCCGGTGGCGTACGCGACCGCCTCGTCCAGTGCGGCCTGGGCGAGGCCGATCGCGCAGGCGGCGATGCCGAGCCGGCCGGAGTCGAGGGCGGACAGCGCGATCGCGAAACCCTGCCCCTCGTCGCCGATGCGCCGTTCGTCGGGCACCCGCACCCCGTCGAAGTGGACCTGGGCGGTGGGCGAGCCCTTCATGCCCATCTTCCGCTCGGGCGCCGCACCGCTCAGCCCTTCGGCGTCGCCGGGCACCAGGAAGGCGGTGATCCCGCGCGCCCCGTCCTCGCCGGTGCGGGCCATGACGGTGTAGAAGTCGGCGATCCCGCCGTGGGTGATCCAGGCCTTGGTGCCGCTGATCACCCACTCCTCGCCGTCGCGCACCGCCTTCGTGCGCAGGGAGGCCGCGTCGGAGCCGGAGGAGGGTTCGGAGAGGCAGTACGCGCCGAGCAGTCCCCCGCCGAGCATCGCCGGCAGATGCTCCACCTGCTGTTTCTTGGTGCCGTAGGCGGCGAGCGCGTAGGAGGCGAGGGTGTGGACGCTGACGCCGAGGCCGACGGTGAGGCGGGCCGCGGCGAGCTCTTCGAGGACCTGGAGGTAGACCTCGTACGGCTGGTCGCCGCCGCCGTACTCGGAGTCGTACGGCAGTCCGAGCAGGCCCGACCGGGACAGCAGGGTGAAGACCTCGCGCGGGAAGCGTCCGGCGTCCTCCTCCTCGGCCGCCTTCGGGGCGATCTCGCGCTGGGCGATGTCACGGACGAGCGAGATCAGGTCCCGGGCCTCGTCCGTGGGCAGTTGACGGTCCAGCGGCTGCGGGGCGCGGTCGGGCATGTCGACGCTCTCCTCCCTGTGTCGGGCATGCGGCGGACGAGCGCCTTGGGTGGGGCGGCGCCGCCGGGTCGTACCGGGTCCTGGCCGAGGCTCCGCCTCCGGGTCTCGGAAGCTGCTGACCAGCGGCTCTGCGCTGTGAGTATGCCCGATCGGAGGCTGCCAGTCACCAGTTAACGACCGCTCACTTCAAGAATATCCCGGGCCGACGGAAAGCCGCATCGGATGACCGGGAAATTGGTCCGCACCATTGACCGGACTGGTCTAGTCCTCCTAATGTTCATGACCAACGCTTTACCGCGTTCATGCCAATCGGCGCGCGTTCCCCTCTCCCCCACGAGGAGACACCCGATGCACGTTCCGCACCTTCCCCGCGCCTCTTTCCGGGCGCTCGTCTCGGCCGCGTGTTGCGCGGTCCTCGGCGCCGGGCTGCTCGCCGGCGCGGGCACCGCCACCGCGAAACCCTCGGCCCAGGAGGCCGCCGGCTCGAAGGTCGTCGGCTACTTCACCGAATGGGGCACCTACGACCGCAAGTACTTCGTCAAGAACATCGAGACGTCCGGCTCCGCCGCCAAGCTCACGCACATCAACTACGCCTTCGGCAACGTCACCGGCGGCAAGTGCGCGATGGGCGACTCCTACGCGGCCACCGACCGGGCCTACACGGCCGCCGAGTCGGTGGACGGCGTGGCCGACACCTGGGACCAGCCGCTGCGCGGCAACTTCAACCAGCTGCTGAAGCTGAAGAAGAAGCACCCGGGGCTCAAGGTCCTGTGGTCCTTCGGCGGCTGGACCTGGTCGAGCGGCTTCGGCGAGGCCGCGAAGAACCCGGCCGCGTTCGCCCAGTCCTGCTACGACCTGGTGAAGAACTCCAAGTGGGCGGGTGTCTTCGACGGCATCGACATCGACTGGGAGTACCCGAACGCCTGCGGCAACAGCTGTGACACCAGCGGGCGGGACGCCTTCAAGAACCTGATGGCGGCGCTGCGTTCGAAGTTCGGCGGCTCGCTGGTCACCGCGGCGATCACCGCGGACGCCACCAGCGGCGGCAAGATCGACGCGGCGGACTACGCCGGGGCCGCGCAGTACGTCGACTGGTACAACCCGATGACGTACGACTACTTCGGCGCCTGGGACGCGGCGGGACCGACGGCTCCGCACTCGCCGCTGAACTCCTACTCCGGCATCCCGAAGGCCAACTTCTACACCTCGGCGACGATCGCCAAGCTCAAGGGGCTCGGCATCCCGGCCTCGAAGCTGCTGCTCGGCATAGGTTTCTACGGCCGCGGCTGGACCGGCGTGACCCAGGCCGCGCCCGGCGGCACGGCGACCGGCCCGGCGGCGGGGACGTACGAGCAGGGCATCGACGACTACAAGGTGCTCAGGACCAAGTGCCCGGCGACCGGCACGGTGGGCGGCACCGCCTACGCCAAGTGCGGGAACGACTGGTGGAGTTACGACACGCCCGCCACCATCGGGACGAAGATGACGTACAAGAACCAGCAGGGTCTCGGCGGTACGTTCTTCTGGGAGCTGAGCGGGGACACGGCGAACGGGGAGCTGATCAAGGCGATCAACTAGCCTCGCGGGTCAGGGATTTGGGGCGGGGGCGCGGGAGCCTCCGCCCCTCGCGCCCTTTGCGACCCTTGTTCAGGTGTCGCGGCGGGCCGGGGCGGGGGCCGGGTAGTCCGGGTCCAGTTCCTCGATGGCCCGCATGGCGCCGCCGAGGGTCTTGACCAGGAGTTCGCGCATCTTGTCGCGGGTGAGCCGGGGGCGGTCGATCCAGTCGAGGGTGGCGCCCTCCACGCTGCACACCCAGGAGAACAGGCCCATGCGCGCGAGCGGGGAGATGTCGGTACGGCCGTACGCCCCCTCGGCGACGGTCGCCACTATCGCGTCGCGCACTCCGTCCCGGATGGCGTGCACCTCGGCGTCGAAGCCGACGCCGCCGCTGACGATCGCGCGGAACGCCGCCTGGTTGTGCTCGGCGTAGCGCAGGTAGCCCTCCATGGTGCGGTGGACCCGGTCCAGCTGCTCCAGTTCGATCTCGCTCGACGCGAAGTTGACCAGGTCGGCGACGGAGTCGTGGATGATCGCCAGGTAGTAGCCGCGCTTGGACTGGAAGTAGTAGTAGATCAGCCCCTTGGCGACATGGGCCTGGCGGGCGATGTCGTCCATGGAGAGCGTGTCGTAGGACGTGTCCGCGAACAACTTCCGCCCGATGGCGATGAGTTCGGCGCGACGCGCCAGCGAACGCTCGGTGCCCCGGGCCTTCGGACGGGCGCTGTCGCTCTGTTCGCTGATCTTCAATGTCGACCCTGGTCTGAGAGGGGCGCTGGGACATCCGCAGTATGTCAGAACAACCGCTCCCCCTCGTTCGAGTCTGATCGATCTCGTGGGAACCGGTGGGGCCGGGACGGCGTGCGTCAGATCACAGCAGGCCGAGCTGGGTGACGAGCATCGCGACGACCACGACGAGCGTCCAGCCCATGACGTGCTCGAAGATCTTCGGGCCGGCGTCCTTGGGCCCGCCGGTGCGGGCGCGGGCGGCGGTGGCTGAGTGTGTGGTCATGGCGTCTCGCTGAGCTCGGGTGTGCGGTGGACCCCCCGGTGTTCTGTCCACCTTGCCACCTGGAACGGCTTTTGCGGCAGAGACCTTGGTCACAGCGGAAAGGCCCCGGTTTCCCGGGGCCTTCGCAGGTGACCGGGCGTCTCAGCGGACGCCGACCGCCGCGAGCGCCTTGCGCTGGCGGGCGGTGGGGCGGGCCGGGAAGTACAGGTAGCAGACCCCGCCGGTGCCGGAGACGACCTTGCCGGAGGCGTTGTACCGCTTGGTCCTGAGCCAGATGTTCTCCCACTCGCGCCGCTTGTAGACCCGGCGCACCGCGTCATCGCTGGGCGAGGCGGGGTCGTTGGCGATGACATCGCCGTCCGCGGTGAAGCCGATCACCGTCATCAGGTGGCCGGAGGTGCCGTAACCCGCCCCGGTCAGCTCCTCCTTGAGGAAGGACTGGGACGTTATGGCCGGGATGCCGGCCGCGATCAGCGTCTCCAGGTCGGCGAGCGAGCCGAGCCGGGTGACCACGCCCTGCAGGTCCTTGTAGGTGGCCGCGTAGGCCGCGTTGAAGGGCCAGTTGCCGCAGCCCTCGTACTGGTAGTCGTACGTGAAGCGGGCCGCGTAGTCGACCTGCGGATCGGCGTAGGCCGGGTCCACCCAGGCCAGTTGCTCGGGGGTGAGGCGGCCGCCCCAGTACTCGATGATCATCTGGGAGGAGGTGGGGCTGCACCAGGCCTCGCCGCCGTTGTCGTACTCGGGGTACTGGCCCTTGTGGATCTCCTGCGAGTAGCGCGGGACGATCAGTTCCCCGGCCAGGCCGGGGGTGGAGGCGGGGACGGTGAAGCGGTCGGGGATGTCGGAGCCCATCGCGCCGAGCCGCCACACCGTGGGGGTGAGCTTGGTGCCGGGCCTGCGGTAGAGGGTGAGGCGCAGTCGGTACGACACCAGGCGCAGGCCGGTCGTCGCGTCGTCGACGGCGAAGGTGTCGGTCCAGATGGTGCTCTTGCCGTCGGTCTGGCCGTCCACCGAGGTCCGCCTGATGTCCTGGTCGCCGGCCGCCCAGCGGCCCATCACGTACCACGGGGTGTCGGTGCCGTCGGAGTACGTGCCGTGCAGTTCGACCTGGAGCCAGGTGCCGGCCGGGGTGTGCGCGTTCCAGGAGGCGATCGCCTCGGTCGAGGGGACGCTCAGCCGGTGGACGGGCGAGGTCCAGGTCGCGTACTCCCAGGTGGCGGTCGTACCGGTGTGCGGGTCCGGGTAGTCGGTGGTGCCGACGGGCGCGGCGATCACCACACCGGGGCGGACACCGGCGAGGGCACGGGTGCCCTGGGCGGTGCCACTGCGCCAGTCCTTGTACGAGGTCCAGGAGCGGTAGTCGACGGGGCTGGCCGGGTCCTCGGCGGCGTCCGAGGCGTCGGCCGCGCCCGCGGTGATCGCCGGGGCCACGACAGCGGCGGCCACCGCGGCGGCGAGAACGGTTCTGCGGGACGGCTGTTCGGCTCTGCTCATGGGTGGCATGACCCCCAGGTGTCCGAGTCGGGGCAGGTGCGGAATGCGCCCACTATGGCCGCGGGCCGGGCGTCCTGCCAGCACTTCGACCCGCGCCGCGCCCGCCAATATTGGTCTTCACCACTGGCATGACCTGCACAGCGAATCGGTTCAATAGGACACAAGGTTCCGGGTCGTCGGTATGTCCCGATTTCATCCGCTCCTAGAATGTCCCCGTCGAGTATGCCCACCCCCCTCCGACCGGCCAAGGAACGACCATTCACGACCTCGCCTCGCGGCTGCGCCGCCTCCCGCCCTCCTGCGGTCCGGTCCGGCTGGTCGGCGTCGACGGACACGCCGGCTCCGGAAAGTCCACGTTCGCCGGGGAGTTGGCCACGGCCCTGGGCGACGCCCCCGTACTGCACCTCGACGACATCGCCAGCCACGACGAGCTGTTCGCATGGACCGACCGCCTCCTGACACAGGTGATCGAGCCGCTCAGCCGCGGCGAGAGCGCGCACTACGCCCCTTACGACTGGCGCGCCCGCCGCTTCGGTCCGCCGCGCACCCTGCCCTGCGCGCCGGTGGTCCTCGTCGAGGGCGTCGGCGCGGGCCGCCGCGCCCTTCGCCCGTATCTGGCACACCTGTTGTGGATGGAGCTGCCACGCGAGGACTCCTGGACGCGCGGGCAGCTCCGGGACGGGGCGGAGCAACGGGAGTTCTGGGCCAGGTGGGTCGCGGCGGAACGACGACACTTCGCCGAAGATCCGTCGCGACCCTTCGCGGACCTTCTGGTACGGCAGTGCGAGAAGGGATACGAGGTACTCCCGGGGCCGGGAACGACAGTTGGACCGGACCAGCCGCTCACGCACGGTGACGGACCATCCGCAGTGTGCTGAACTTGTGAAGACCCTTGTCCCGGAACTTCCCGGAGTGCTCCAACTCGGCTTGACCGGGGGGCCGTACAGGACTTACGTTCTGAATGTGCGGTCATTCGAAGCCGCCCTTTGTCGCGAAGCCCCCGGTTGTTCCCCCGTGATCGGGGGCTTCGTTCTGCCCTCACTCCACGATCCGGACGCCGTGAGCCCCGATTCGCTCACCCTCGGTCACCGTCCGATCTTCGCCCCATCCGCTCCCACCTCGTCAAACGGCCTGTGCGGCACCCTTCGGCGGGCGACACCCCCGCAGGTACGATGCCCTGGGTGCGACCTACGAACGCGGGTGCGCGCACCGCAACTCCGGTCCGCGGCACGGCGGTTCGATCAAGGCGGACACCGGCGACGGGCCCGGTGACCAACCGACGGGGGCACGGTTTGTGGGGGACGTGATGGACTTCGGCACGCAGGGCCCCGAGGCCCCGGCCGACCTCGCCTGGCTGCGAGGTGTGGATGCCTACACGATGGGCGCCTATCCGCAGGCGGAGGAGGAGTTCCGGGCCGCGGTCCGGATGGATCCCGGGATGGCCGACGGCTGGCTCGGGCTGCACGCGCTGCGCGTCGACACGACGACCGCGCTGCTGCGGATGTTCCGGCACCGGGACCGCTTCGGGGAGCAGCGCGCCCGGCACCGCCGCGCCCTCAACTCCTGGTACTGGCTCGGCTGGTGGGTGCAGCCGGTCCTGGAGAGCCCGCGCGACCTGCTGCTCGCGCACGCCTCGCACTGGCTCGACGGCCGCCACGTCCCGGAGCTCGACCGGGCACTCGCGGGACTGCCGCCCGTGGACACCGACCACCAGGTCCGCTTCCTGCACGCCTGCCGCGCCTACCTCGTCAAGGACTGGGAGCAGCTGGTCCGCCACACCGACCCGCTGATCGACGACGCGCTGCTGGGCATCGAGGCGGGCCTGTTCGGCGGGATGGCCCGGGTGCGCCTGGAGATGTACGGCCAGGCGGAGCCGCTGCTCTCCTCGGCGCTGATGCGCTGCCGCAGCGAGCAGCCGCAGCGCAAGGAACTGCGGTACTGGCTGGCGCGGGCCCACGAAGGCACCGGCCGCACGGCGGCCGCGCTCCCCCTGTACCGGGCCGTGCACCGCGTCGACCCCGCCTTCATGGACACCTCGGCGCGGCTCGCCGCGATCGCCGAGGGCGACGGCTACGACGACTCCACCGACCTCGCCGCGATCGCCCTCACCGGCGCGCAGGACGTCCTGGAGGGGCCCGACGCCCTCGACCCGCTGTTCGGCACGGAGGGCCGGGACCTGAGACTGCCCGAGCCGGAACTTCCGCCGGTCGGCGCGGTGCCGTCGGTGATCGACCCGGCGGTGCGCGAGCGGAACTTCCCGGGCTCGCCGCTGCCCGCCGGCCCCACCGACCCGGCATTACTCGAGGAGGCGCTCGCCGAGCTGGAGCGCATGGTGGGCCTGGAGCCCGTGAAGCGCCAAGTGAAGGCGCTGTCGGCCCAGTTGAACATGGCGCGGCTACGGGCCGGCCAGGGACTTCCAGTCCAGCCGCCCAAACGGCACTTCGTCTTCTCCGGCCCCTCCGGCACCGGCAAGACCACCGTCGCCCGCATCCTGGGCCGCGTCTTCTACGCCCTCGGCCTGCTCGGCGGCGACCACCTCGTCGAGGCCCAACGGGCCGACCTCGTCGGCGAGTACCTCGGCCAGACCGCCGTCAAGGCCAACGAACTCATCGACTCCGCGATCGGCGGCGTCCTCTTCGTCGACGAGGCGTACTCGCTCTCCAACTCCGGCTACGGCAAGGGGGACGCGTACGGCGACGAGGCGCTGCAGGTGCTGCTGAAGCGGGCCGAGGACAACCGCGACCACCTGGTGGTCATCCTCGCCGGCTATCCGGAAGGCATGGACCGCCTCCTCGCCGCCAACCCGGGCCTGTCCTCCCGCTTCACGACCCGCGTCGACTTCCCGTCCTACCGCCCCCTCGAACTCACCTCGATCGGCGAGGTGCTGGCCGCGGAGAACGGTGACGTCTGGGACGAGGAGGCCCTGGACGAGCTCCGCTCCATCGCCGGCCACGTGGTCGACCAGGGCTGGATCGACGAACTGGGCAACGGCCGCTTCCTGCGCACCCTGTACGAGAAGAGCTGCGCGTACCGGGACCTGCGCCTGACGACGTATCCCGGGATGCTGTCACGAGACGACCTGTCGACACTACGGCTGCCGGACCTGATGCAGGCGTACGGGGAGGTGCTGTCGGGGCGGGGGCCGCAGGATCCCAGTGCCATGTGACAGGCGTCAGGCAATCCACGCCTCAGCATGTCGATGCCGGTCCAACCCCACGGCCGAGAACTCGTCCTCACCGGCGCTCGCCACTACGCCCAACTGCCGTAGCGCTTGCGAGATCGGACTGCCGGCGGGCGGAAAGGACTGTCCCTCCCCCACGTGGAGCGGTCCCAGCACGATGCTGCCGCCGTTCCATACGACAGCCCGTTGCTCGCCTACGCCGCCGAAATACTCAGCTTCCACGTAGGCCACCGGCCCACCGGCTGACCAGGCAGCGAGGATCTTTTCAAACCCTCCTGGCAACCCCTGGAACCCCAACAAGCCGACAGCGCTGCCGTCTGCGACGGAATCGAACAGTGCTTCCGTCATCGGCATCAGGGAGAGGCCCTGGCCGATCGACGCCAGTCGGGCGGCAGGCAGGCCCCGCGCCGGGCCACGCAGCGCCGCTCCATCGGCGATCACCGCTCGCAGGTCGTAACTCACCCCCAAGTACCTCCAGATCTCCCGAACCCGCTGGTTTCGAGGCGGCACTGCCCCCACGCCCCGCTAGGCCTAAGTAGCCAGCACGCCCTCCGGCTCCCCGCTGCCCCGGGGCTCCGTCACCTTCACCTCGCGTGGCTCACGATGTGCCGGGTCGGTCACCTCGCCCACCAGCAGCTCCAGTACGTCCTCCAGTGCCACCAGCCCCAGCACCCGGCCGGACGCGTCCGCCACCTGGGCCAGGTGTGTGGCCGCGCGGCGCATCACCGTCAGCGCGTCGTCCAGCGGCAGTTCCGGGCGGAGGGTCGTCATCGGGCGCCACAGTTGCTGGGGGACGGCCCGGTCCGAGTCCTCCAGGTCGAGTACGTCCTTCACGTGCAGGTAGCCCATGAAGGCGCCCTTCTCCGCGGCGACCGGGAAGCGGGAGTAGCCGGTGCGGGCGGTGAGGGCGACGATCTGGCCCGGGGTGACCGATGGCGGGACCGTGACCAGGGACTCGCGGCCGAGGAGTACGTCCGTCACCGGCCGGGAGCCCAGTTCCAGCGCGTCCTCCAGGCGCTCCTGCTCCTCGGGGTCGAGGAGGCCCGCCTGGCCGGAGTCCTCGACCAGGCGGTTGAGCTGCTCGCTGGTGAAGACGGCCTCGACCTCGTCCTTCGGCTCGACGCGGAAGAGCCGCAGGATGGCCTGGGCGACCGCGCCGAGGGCGATGGTGATCGGCTTGCAGAGGCGGGCGAAGGCGACCAGGCCGGGGCTGAGCCACAGGGCCGCCTTCTCCGGAGCAGCCATCGCCAGGTTCTTCGGGACCATCTCGCCGATGACGAGGTGGAAGAAGACGACCGCGGCGAGGGCGATGACGTACCCCAGCGGGTGGATCATGCCCTCCGGCAGGTGGATCCACTCGAAGACGGGTTCCAGCAGGTGCGCGACCGTGGGTTCGGCGACCGCGCCCAGGGTCAACGAGCAGACCGTGATGCCGAACTGGGCCGCAGCCATCATCTGCGGAAGCCGTTCGAGGCCGTACAGCACCTGACGGGCCCTGGCCGTGCCGAGCGGTTCGATCTGGCTGCGGCGGACGGAGACGAGGGCGAACTCGGCGCCGACGAAGAAGCCGTTGGCGAGCACGAGCAGCCCGGCGAACAGGAGTTGGAGCACGCTCATCGGGCGACCTCCACGACCGGCCCGGTCCGCACCAGGCGGACGCGCTCGGCCCGGTAGTGGCCGACCCGGCGGACCGTGAGCCGCCAGCCGGGGAGCTCGGCCTTGTCCCCCGGGGCCGGGATGCGGCCGAGCAGGTCGGCGACCAGGCCCGCGACCGTCTCGTAGGGCCCCTCGGGCACGTCGAGGCCTATGCGCTGGAGGATGTCGACCCGGCAGCTGCCGTCGGCGTCCCAGGCGGGCCGGCCGTCCTCGGGCGGGGCGGCGGCGAGTTCGGGCACGTCCTGCCCGTCGTGCTCGTCGCGGACCTCGCCGACGATCTCCTCGACGATGTCCTCCAGCGTGACCACGCCGGCCGTGCCGCCGTACTCGTCGACGACGACCGCGATGGGCTGCTCGCTGCGCAGCTGGGCGAGGAGCGGCTGGACCGGCAGGGTCTCGGGGACCAGGAGGGCCGGGCGGGCGATGCGGCCGACGGGGGTGCGCAGGCGCTCGTGCGCGGGGACCGCGAGGGCGTCCTTGAGGTGGACCATGCCGACGACCTCGTCGATCTTCTCCTTGTAGACGGGGAAGCGGGACAGGCCGGTTGCGCGGGTCAGGTTGACCACGTCCTCGGCGGTGGCCGAGGACTGCAGCGCGCTGACCTTCACCCGCGGGGTCATGACGTGCTGCGCGGTCAGCTCGGCGAGGGAGAGGGTTCGTACGAAGAGGTCGGCGGTGTCCTGTTCCAGCGCGCCGGCCTGCGCCGAGTGGCGGGCCAGGGAGACCAGTTCGCCGGGGGTGCGGGCGGAGGCCAGCTCCTCGGCGGGCTCGACGCCCAGGGCGCGGACGAGACGGTTGGCGACGGCGTTCAGTGCCGCGATGACCGGGCGGAACAGGCGCGCGAAGGCGTGCTGCGGGCCGGCCACGAAGCGGGCGACCTGCATGGGCTTGGACACCGCCCAGTTCTTGGGCACGAGTTCGCCGATCACCATCTGCACGGCGGAGGCCGCCAGCATGCCGACGACCACCGCGACGCCGGAGACGGCGCCCTCGGGGATGCCGATCGCGGCGAACGGGCCGTGCAGCAGCTCCGCGAGGGCCGGTTCGGCGAGCATGCCGACGACGAGGGAGGTGATGGTGATGCCGAGCTGGGTGCCGGAGAGCTGGAAGGACAGCTCCTTGAGGGATTCCGCGACCCTACGGGCCCGTCGGTCGCCCTCGGCGGCGGCCTTCTCGGCGTCCGTCGACTCGACCGTGACCAGGCCGAACTCGGCCGCCACGAAGAAGCCGTTGGCGAGGATCAGCAGGAGGGCGGCTGCGAGAAGCAGCAGGGGGGTGGTCATGATGCCGCCGCCTCGGTATGTCGTGAGGGGGCGGCGCAGGTACTACAGGACGATCCGTCCATCGCTGGAGGGAGTCACTCCTCGGGTAGCAGGAACATGAAGCGGCGGAGGCGTCACGAAAAGCGCCTCCGCCAACAGATTAATCAAGACACGGCCCTCTACGGCAGATCCCTCGGGGAACGAGCCTCCACCAGAGCCCGCAGGGCGCGTGCGTCGGCGATCGCACGCTCCTTGGCGATGCCCGGCTGGATGCCGAGCGCCGGCAGGCTGGTGCCGTCGCTCAGGTTGAGGAACACCCACGGGTCGCCGGGGCGGAGATTCACCTGGACGATCTCGGCCCAGGCCAGACGGCGCCTGCTGGCGATGTTCTGGACGGTGACCCCGCTGTCGTCGGCGACGACCTTCACCCGGGCCAGCAGGAACAGGACACCGGCGAGCAGGGCCGCCGTGACGATGAAGCTCAGGCGCTCGCCCGGACCGAGTTGCTCCAGCAGCAGCGCGACCGCCGTGATGGTCACGAAGATCGCGCCACCGGCGACGAGCAGCACGGCACGCGTGGGCCCCGGCCGGAACGTGACCGGCAGGGCGGGCAGCTCGGAGGACATCTGGTACGGCTCCTCAGAGACGGCAGGCGTGGATGGCCGTGGTCAGGATGGCGCGGGCACCGATGTCGTACAGGTCGTCCATGATCCGCTGCGCCTCCTTGGCGGGGACCATCGCGCGTACGGCGACCCAGCCCTCGTTGTGCAGCGGGGAGACGGTCGGCGACTCCAGGCCGGGGGTCAGGGCGACGGCCTTCTCCAGCTGCTCGACGCGGCAGTCGTAGTCCATCATCACGTAGGTGCGGGCCACCAGGACGCCCTGGAGCCGGCGCAGGAACTGCTGCACCTTGGGCTCCTCGGCGTCGGCGCCGGTGCGCCGGATGACGACGGCCTCGGACTTCATGATGGGCTCGCCGAAGACCTCCAGGCCCGCGTTGCGCAGGCTGGTGCCGGTCTCGACGACGTCCGCGATGACCTCGGCGACGCCGAGTTCGATGGCGGTCTCGACGGCGCCGTCGAGGTGGACGACGGAGGCGTCGATGCCCTGCTCGGCGAGGTGACCGGCGACGATCCCCTCGTACGAGGTGGCGACGGTCTTGCCCTTGAGGTCCGCCACCCCGTTCGCCTCGCCCGGCTTGGAGGCGAAGCGGAAGGTGGAGCGGGCGAAGCCGAGCGGGAGGATCTCCTCGGCGTCGGCGCCGGAGTCGATCAGCAGGTCGCGGCCGGTGATGCCGATGTCCAGCTGGCCGGAGGAGACGTAGATCGCGATGTCACGCGGGCGGAGGTAGAAGAACTCCACGTCGTTGACCGGGTCGACGATCCGTAGTTCCTTGGACTCGCGGCGCTGCTGGTAGCCGGCCTCATGCAGCATGTCCGCCGCAGGGCCTGACAGGGAACCCTTGTTGGGGACGGCGATGCGCAGCATGAGGTCGGCTTCCTTTGCTCTCAAGGGGGTGATGCGGCGGGAGATTTCAGAGGTGGGCGTACACGTCGTCCAGGGAGATGCCGCGGGCGACCATCATCACCTGGACGTGGTACAGCAGCTGCGAGATCTCCTCGGCGGCCGCTTCCTTGCCCTCGTACTCGGCGGCCATCCAGACCTCGGCGGCCTCCTCGACGACCTTCTTGCCGATGGCATGGACGCCCTTGCCGACCAGCTCGGCGGTGCGGGAGGTGGCGGGATCGCCGTTGGCGGCCTTGTGCTGGAGCTCGGTGAAGAGCTTCTCGAACGTCTTCTTGGACATGGTGGCGCCCACTCTACGCGGTGTGCGAAAAGCTCAGCGCCACGGTTCAGATACTGAGCGGAGCGTGGCCGCGGTGGCGACCGCGGCCGTCACCGCCTCGTGTCCCTTGTCCTCGTTGGAACCCTCGATGCCGGCCCGGTCCAGGGCCTGCTCCTCGGTGTCGCAGGTCAGTACGCCGAAGCCGACGGGGACGCCGGTCTCGACGGAGACCTGGGTGAGGCCTGCCGTGACTCCCTGGCACACGTACTCGAAGTGCGGGGTGCCGCCGCGGATGACGACACCGAGGGCGACGATCGCGTCGTAGCCGCGGCCCGCGAGGACCTTGGCGACGACGGGGAGCTCCCAGCTGCCGGGGACCCGGAGCAGGGTCGGCTCGTCGATGCCCAGGTCGTGCAGGGCGCGCAGGGCGCCGTCCACCAGGCCGTCCATCACCTTTTCGTGCCACTGCGCCGCGATGACGGCGACCCGCAGGTCTCCGACGTTGCGTACGGACAGTTCCGGTGCGCCCTTGCCGCTCACGTTCTCTTGTCTCCTAGAAGTACGGATCTACTGGTTGTTGCAGGTGGACACGGGGGTCGTGTCCAGCCAGGGCAGGTCGTGGCCCATCCGGTCCCGCTTGGTGCGCAGGTAGCGGAGGTTGTGCTCGCCCGCCTGTACGGGCATCGGCTCCCGGCCGGTGACCTTGAGCCCGTGCCGCAGCAGGGCGTCGGTCTTGGCGGGGTTGTTGGTCATCAGGCGCACGCTGCGCACGCCGAGGTCCTGGAGGATCTGGGCGCCGGCGGCGTAGTCCCGGGCGTCGGCGGGCAGGCCCAGTTCCAGGTTGGCGTCGAGGGTGTCGCGGCCGCGCTCCTGGAGCTCGTACGCGCGCAGCTTGGACAGCAGGCCGATGCCGCGTCCCTCGTGGCCGCGCAGGTAGACGACGACGCCCCGGCCCTCGGCCTGGATGCGCTCCAGGGAGGCCTCCAGCTGGGGGCCGCAGTCGCAGCGCAGGGAGGCGAAGATGTCGCCGGTGAGGCACTCGGAGTGGACGCGGACCAGGACGTTCTCGCCGTCGCCGATCTCGCCGTGGACGAGGGCGACGTGCTCGACGCCGTCGACGGTGGAGCGGTAGCCGTAGGCCTTGAACTCGCCGTGGGCGGTGGGCAGTCGGGTCTCGGCCTCGCGCCGGACGGTGGGCTCGGCGGTCTGCCGGTAGGCGATCAGGTCCTCGATGGAGATGATCGTCAGGCCGTGCTTGCGGGCGAACGGGATCAGCTCGGGCAGGCGCAGCATGCGGCCGTCCTCGCCGGCGATCTCGACGATCGCGCCGGCCGGGCGCAGGCCGGCGAGGCGGGCGAGGTCGACGGCGGCCTCGGTGTGGCCGTTGCGGGTCAGGACGCCGCCGGGGCGGGCGCGCAGCGGGAAGATGTGGCCGGGGCGGACGAAGTCGCCCGGTTCGGCGTCGCCGCTCGCCAGCAGCCGGAGCGTGGTCGCGCGGTCGGAGGCCGAGATTCCGGTGGTGACGCCGTGTGCGCCGGAGGCGTCGACGGAGACGGTGAAGGCGGTCTTCATCGACTCGGTGTTGTCGTCGACCATCTGCGGCAGCTTGAGCCGGTCCAGTTCCTCGCCCTCCATGGGGGCGCAGATCAGGCCGCGGCACTCGCTCATCATGAAGGCGACGATCTCGGGGGTGATCTTCTCGGCGGCGACGACGAGGTCGCCCTCGTTCTCGCGGTCCTCGTCGTCGACGACCACGATCGGGCGGCCGGCCGCGATGTCGGCGATGGCCTGCTCGACCGGGTCGAGGGACCAGTCCTCGATGCCGTCCGTGCTGTACAGGATCGGTGCCGTACTCATGCCGGCGCTCCTTCCAGGACGGGCTGCGGCGTCCTGCGGGAGCGCAGCCACCAGTCGCGCATGCCCCACAGGACGAGCGCGCCGTAGATGACGTAGACGAAGCCGGAGAAGGCGTAGCCGTTGGCGAAGTTGAGGGGGACTCCGACCAGGTCGACCAGGAGCCAGGCGATCCAGAACTCGGTCATGCCGCGGGCCTGGGCGTACATGGCGACGATGGTGCCGACGAAGATGTAGGCGTCCGGCCAGGGGTCCCAGGACAGGGACGGGTAGGCCTTGAAGAGGAGGGCGACCGCGACCGTGCCGACCGCGGCGGCGGCGACCATCGCGCCGCGCTCGCGCCAGGTGGCGAACCGCGGGGTGATGTGGCCGTCGGTGCCCCGGCCCTTGTCGCGGTTCCACTGCCACCAGCCGTACAGGGCGACGGCCATGACGACCGCCTGCTTGCCCGCGCTGCCGGTCAGGTGGCCGAAGAAGGCGCCGAAGAGGATGAGACCGGAGGCGAACTGCACCGGCCAGCTCCACAGGTTGCGCCGCCAGCCGAGGGCCAGGGCGATCAGTCCGAGGATGTTGCCGATCATGTCCGACCAGAGGATGTGCTGGCCGAACAGGACGAAGGCCTCGGAGTTCAGCGAGTTCACTTCCCGGCCCCCTGACCGGCCGCGAGCAGCCGCTCGACGTACTTGGCGACGACGTCGACCTCGAGGTTGACCGGGTCACCGGGCTGCTTGATGCCCAGGGTGGTGAGGGCGAGCGTGGTGGGGATCAGGCTGACGGTGAAGTAGTCCGGGCCCGCGTCGACGACGGTGAGGCTGATGCCGTCGACGGTGATGGAGCCCTTCTCGACGACGTAGCGCGCGAGGTCCGCGGGCAGCGAGATCTTGATGATCTCCCAGTTCTCGGAGGGCTTGCGCTCCAGCACTTGGCCGGTGCCGTCGACGTGGCCCTGCACGATGTGTCCGCCGAGCCGCGCGCCCACGGCCGTGGGCCGTTCGAGGTTGACGCGGGAGCCGACGGCGATGGCGCCGAGGCTGGAGCGGTCGAGGGTCTCGGCCATGACGTCGGCGGTGAACTCGTCGCCCTCGTGCTCGACGACGGTCAGGCAGACGCCGTTGACCGCGATGGAGTCCCCGTGCTTCGCGCCCTCGGTGACGACGGGGCCGCGCACTCGGAAGCGACAGGAGTCACCGAGGTTCTCGACGTCGGTGATCTCGCCCAGCTCTTCGACGATTCCGGTGAACACTTCCCGGGTCCTCCTGCCTCATTCGGGCACGGACTCCGGGGCTGTCGATGACGACAGAATGTACGGGCAGGGACACCGGGGGCGGCGCCGGACACATTCGTCCCGAAGGACGAAGCGGATACGGCGACGCGCACGAATGCCCGCCCGCCGCGCACTGCCTCCCATCCGGACTTTAACCGTCGGTCCAGGAATTTCACCTGGTCAACCGGCCGCTGGAAGCGACCGGGTCGCGGACTGTAACCGCCGGTTCGGACTTTCACCGACCCCGGAGTGCGCTGCTTCTGGTACATGGCCAGTGTGCCACGCCTGATCGAGGTCCATACGGGTGAAGGCTGTGGGGTGGCTCACAGGCGCCGTCCCTGGACTTCTCAACTCGCCCGACCTGATGGAGGCTTTGGTCTAGTCCTTTCACCTCCAAGGACTCCTCAAGACCGGCCCGGCGGCGGTGACGACGGCCCTTGCCCGCCGCCGGGCCCCCAACTCCGCGACGACCCTGCCCTGGTGGCAGGGTGGTGCCATGAGCAGCATGATCGCCGACGACTTCGAGCCGCACCGGCCCCGGCTGTTCGGGCTCGCCTACCGGCTGCTGGGTTCCGCGGAGGAGGCCGAGGACGCGGTGCAGGACGCGTATCTCCGCTTCAGCTCGGCCGACCGCGCCCACATCGAGCATCCGGCGGCCTGGCTCGCCAAGGTCGTCACCAACCTCTGCCTCTCCCGGCTCACCTCGGCGCGGGCCCGGCGCGAGCGGTACGTCGGCGAGTGGCTGCCGGAACCCGTCGTCACCTCCGACGGCGCCCTCGGCCCGATGGAGTCGGCCGAGCAGCGCGAGGCCGTGTCCATGGCGATGCTGGTCCTGCTGGAGCGGCTCACCCCGACCGAGCGCGCGGTGTACGTGCTGCGGGAGGCCTTCGGTTACGGGCACCGGGAGATCGCCGGTGTGCTGGACCTCGCCGAGGCCAACTCCCGTCAGCTGTACCGGCGGGCGGTGCAGCGCGTGGGCGAGGGACGGCCGCGCTTCGAGCCGGCGCCCGAGCGGCAGCGGGAGCTCGTCGCGTCGTTCCTCACGGCCGCCCGGGACGGTGATCTGGCCGGCTTGGAGAAGGTGCTGGCGGCGGACGTGACCTGGACCAGCGACGGCGGCGGCAAGGTCAGCGCGGCCCGGCGGGCGGTGCACGGACGCGACAAGGTGGGACGCCTCACGCTGGGCGGTGCCGAGCGGTTCGCGGCCGGTCTGACCTTCACCCCGGCCGAGATCAACGGCGAGCCCGGTCTGGCCGCGTGGGCGGGCGACACGCTCTTCGGCACGGTCGCGTTCGAGGTGCGGGACGGGCTGATCTCCCATGTGCGGTCCGTACTGAACCCGGACAAGCTGGATTTCGTACGACGTCAGCTCGCACGTCCGTAGCGGCCTGTCACGTTCCGCCGGGCTGATCGGTCTCAGCTGGGCAGGG
The DNA here is from genome assembly GCF_022698165.1 of Streptomyces cylindrosporus. GTDB lineage: Bacteria > Actinomycetota > Actinomycetes > Streptomycetales > Streptomycetaceae > Streptomyces > Streptomyces cylindrosporus. Next base: position 77,695 of record NZ_JALDAY010000015.1, on the reverse strand, counting down.
TGGTCCGGCCCGGCCCGCCCGCCATCGGAAGGGACTGAACGGCATGACCACGATCCTGGTGACCGGCGGAACCGGAACCCTCGGCCGGCTCGTCGCCGAGCGGCTGCGGGCGGCCGGGCACGATGTGCGGGTGCTCAGCCGCCATGCCCGGCCGTACGCCGTCGACCTGCGGGAAGGCGGTGCCGGGCTGGACGCGGCGGTGGAAGGTGTGGAGACGGTCGTGCACTGCGCGACCACCCAGACCGGCGGGGACCGGAAGGCGGCGGCGAACCTGGTCGCGGCGGCGCGGCGGGCGGGCATGGGGCACCTCGTCTACATCTCGATCGTCGGTGTCGACCGGGTGCCGTTCCCGTACTACCGGGCCAAGCTCGACGTCGAGAGGATGATCGAGGAGTCGGGGCTGGGCTGGACGGTGCTGCGAACGACGCAGTTCCACGACCTGCTGGTGAAGGTGTTCCGCGCGCTGTCGAAGCTGCCGGTGCTGCTCCTCCCGGCCGGGGTGCGCGACCAGCCGATCGAGGTCGCGGAGGTCGCGGACCGGCTGGCGGAACTCGCCGGTGCGGGTCCCGCGGGGCGGGTCGAGGACATGGGCGGGCCGGAGACCCGGACGTTCGAGTCCTTCGCCCACGCCTGGCTGAGGTCGACGGGCCGACGCCGGGTGGTGCTGAACGTGCCGCTGTGGGGCAGGGCGTACCGGGCCTTCCGCGAGGGCGGCCACCTCACGCCGGAACGGGCGGTCGGGAAGGGGACGTTCGAGGAGTACCTCGCGGGGCGGAAGGGGTGAGTGGAGCCGACATCCCGCATAGGGCATTCAGCGCTCGGGTGACCCGAACAGCTCGTCCTGGGCACGGTCCCGTGCGGTGAGCAGCGCACCGCGCAGTACGGCATCGCCGCCGAGCAGACTCGGCCGCACCTCGGTGACCAGCGGCGACATCCGCCGCACCCGCGCCTCCACCCGAGCGGCGAGCTCCTCCCCACCGGCCTGCCCGACCTCCCCGCCGAGGACGACACACCCGGGATCGAGGATCGCCACGACAGAGGCGACACCGACGGCAAGCCGATCGGCGAGGGCATCGAGGAAACGGCCGGCAGCGTCGACGACAAGCCGATCGCCGAGGACACCGCCACCCGCCTGCGAGGCCACCGCCACCACCGCATCCGGGCTCACGCCCACCGGCACGGCCACCGCATCCCGGCTCCCCTCCACCGACACCGCCGCCGCATCCCGGCTCAACTCGACCGGCGCCGCCACCGCATCCCGGCTCACCTCCACCGGCGCCCCCGCCTCACCACCGCGCTCTTCCGACCGCGGCCCCTCCTCACCACCGCGCTCCTCCGAGGGCGCCCCCGTCTCACCGCCACGTTCTTCCGACAGCGGCCCGATCTCACCGCCGCGCCCCTCCGACGGCGCCCCCGCATGCTCACCGCTCACCCCCGACAGAGCCCTCGCTGCGTCTTTTCCTGCCTCCGACGGAGCCCCCTCCGCGTCTCCCCCTCCCCCCGACGAAGCCCCCGCCGCCTCTTCTCCTCCGCCCGACGAAGCCCCCGCCGCGTCTCCCCCTCCGCCCGACAAAGCCCCCGCCGCGTCTCCCCCTCCCCCCGAAACCGCCGCCACCGCCCCCCGCACAACCCCCGCGGCCACCGGCTCGGCCCCCACCCCCTCCACCGTCACCCCGTACTCCCCCGCCAGCCCCACGATCGCCGCCGCCCCCGCCAGCGAATGGAAGCCGCCCTCGCAGTCCGTCGCCGACGGCAGGCCCGCGGTGCCGGGCACCGGCAGGAAGCCGATCTCGCCCATGCCCCCGGACACCCCGCGGCGCAGCGCGCCGTCGAGGACCACCGCCGCGCCCGTGCCGTGACTCAGCCACAGCAGGACGAAGGTGTCGCGGTCCCGGGCCGCGCCCTCGCGCTGTTCGGCCAGTGCCGCGAGGTTGGTCTCGTTCTCGACGCTCACCCGGGCCTCGGGCAGCCGCTCCTGCAACGCGGCGACCAGACGGCGATGCCATTCGGGCAGGCCGGAGGTGTCGCGGAGGTCACCGGTCGCCGGATCGATCAGGCCGGGCGCGCCGATGCCGACAGTGTGCAGCCGGTCCGCGCCCGCCTCCTTCACCACCCGCTCCACCAACGTGACCGCCTGCTCCACCGCGGGCCCCGTCCCCGTGTCGCCCCCGATCGGCACGGACGCCTCGGCGAGTTCCCGCCCCACGAGGTCGGTGACCACCACGGACACACCCTCGGTACGGACGTCGAGGGCGGCGAGATGCGCCCGGTCGGCCACGATCCCGTACAGCTTGGCGTTGGGCCCGCGCCGCTGCTCCCCCGCCTCTCCGACCACGGTGATCAGTCCGGCCGCGGTGAGCCGCTCGACCAGGTCGGCGACGGTCGGCCGGGACAGTCCGGTCAGCTGCTTGAGCCGACCCGCCGTCAACGGGCCTTCCTGCTGCAGCAGTCGCAGGGCGAGCCGGTCGTTGATGGCCCGTGCGGTGCTGGGGGATGCGGGCATGCCGGGATCCTTCCAGATCGGCGCTGCGGCCAGTATTGCACTATCTATCAGGCAGGGTTCCTGATAGTTTTCGGAAGCCAGTGAGGGCCAGAGAACCGGGAGGGGCCGGAGAATGAGCGACATGGTCTGTGACCTGCGTGAGGTACGGCGGGCCCGGTACGCCGTGGCCGCCGTGTTCGCCGTGCACGGCGCCGTGACCGGTTCGTTCGCGACCCGCGTGCCGTGGATCCAGGAACACGCGGGGCTCAGCGCGGGCCAGCTGGGCTTCGCGCTCGCCTTCACGGCCTTCGGCGCCTCCTGCTCGATGCCGCTCGCGGGCCGCGTCAGCCACCGCTTCGGCAGCCGCACCGCCCTGCGCGGCCTGATCACCATGTGGACGCTGGCCCTGGTCCTGCCGTCCCTCGCGCCGAACATGCTCACCCTGTGCCTGTCGATGTTCGTGTACGGCGCGAGCGCGGGCATGGCCGACGTCGCCATGAACGCGCTGGGCGTCGAGGTGGAGCGGCTCCTCGACAAGTCGATCATGTCCGGGCTGCACGGCATGTGGAGCGCGGGCGCCCTGATCGGCTCGGCGGGCGGCACGCTCGCCGCGCACCTCGGCGCGGACGCGCGGCTGCACTTCGCGCTGGCGGCGGCGACCCTGACCGTGCTCGGCCTCGTGGCCTGCACCTGGGTCCTGGACCTGCAGCCGGCCGAGGACGAGGAGCCGCCCCCGAGGTTCGCGCTGCCGCCGAGGTCCGCGCTGCTGATCGGCACGGTCGGCTTCTGCGCGGTCTTCGCGGAGGGCGCGAGCCTCGACTGGTCGGCGGTCTATCTGCGCGACCAGCTGGAGACGTCGGCCGGCCTGGCCGCCGCCTGCACGACCGGCTTCATGCTCACCATGGCCGTGGCCCGGCTGGTCGGCGACACGGTCGTCAACCGCTTCGGCTCGGTCCGCACGGTCCGTATCGGCGGCGGCTTCGCCGTCCTCGGCGGAGTGCTGATCGTCCTCGCGGGCCATCCGGCCGTCGCGATGGCGGGCTTCGCCCTGCTGGGCCTGGGCATCGCCGTCGTCGTACCGCTGTGCTTCGCGGCGGCCGGGCACGCCGGCCCCAACCCCAGCCAGGCCATCGCGGGCGTCGCGACCATCACGTACACCTCGGGGCTGATCGCGCCCAGCCTGATCGGCGGGGTGGCGCAGGCGACGAGCCTGGTGGTGTCGTTCGTGCTGGTGACCGTGCTGGCCTGCGGGCTCGCCGCCTTCGCCGGGGTGCTGCGCAGCGGCGAGCGCGGCCGCAGGAGGACGGTCGGCCCGCCGAGCGCCGCCGTTCCCGACCCGCGGCCCTGAAGTCCGGGAAGGGCGACCTCAGCCCGCGATCGAGTCCAGCTGCTCGGCCGCCGGGCGCAGCGCCCAGAGGTCGCCGCCGGGCGGCGCCTCCAGCTTCGGCACGGCCTGCCGCGCGGCCTTGTCCCCCGCGTCCGCCGCGGCGTGCACGACGTCGCTCGCCGCGAACCGGTGGAACTCCAGCTCCGGATACGACCACGCGGCGGCCCCGGTCGCGGCGGGCAGCAGGAAGTCCACGGCCTTGAACAGCCCCTGCCCGTCCGGGCCTTGATAGGCCCACAGGTTCACGCCGACGTGCCGGCCGATCGCCGCGAGCCGGGTGTAGGCGACCAGGTCGAAGGTCGAGTAGTGCCAGCTGCGGGTGCGGGCCAGCTCCTGCGGCTGGCTGCCGTCGGCCGCGATCTGCGGATCGACGCGCTTGGTACGGGCGTCCAGCACGGTCCGCCGGGCCAGCGCCCGGTCGCCGGTCGCGTAGGCGAGGGCGGCGAGCTGCATGTCGTAGAAGGTGCCGTGGTTGTTGGCCGCCGCCCCCTCCTCCTTGCCGAAGTCGCTGTTCTTCAGCCAGCCGAGGAAGTCCGCGTTCCACTTGCCCATCGCGGTGCGGTCCTCGGCGCTCCAGCCGGGCGCTCCGGCGGCGAGGATCGCCTGGGCGTCGAGCACGCTGGTGTACGACTGCGAGAAGTCGATGATGCCGATCGAGCGGCCGTCGTACTTGCACGGGATGAACTGGGCGTGGTTCAGGTTCGGGTTCATGCGGGTGGCCGGGTCGAGGAACCAGGTGCGAAGGATCTTGGCCGCCTTCTCGGCGTACGCCTTCCTGCCCGTGTAGTACCAGGCCAGGGAGAGGTCGTACGTCGAGTCGAAGACGTGCTCGACGTCCTGGCGGTCGGTGCCGGAGTCGACCTCGGGGTTGCGCTGTCCGTCGCGCTGGACGTACGGGCAGCCCCAGGGGTTGTCGGGGGTCGGGGTCGTGGTGGGCCACCAGTAGGGGGCCTGGCTGAGGTAGTCGTGGACGTCCCCGCCGGGTGCGGGTCTCGGCTTGTCGGTGACCGTCCAGGGGCCCTGGGACAGCCAGTTGTCGGCACGGGCCGTCAAGTCCTCGACCGCCCGGCGCAGTTGGGGATCGCCGCGGTCCAGCCGGGCCTTGGTCTGCTGCAGCCGGACGCCGTCGAGGACCGCGGTGTCCGGGGCCTTCGGACTCGCCTGCGCCGAGGGGACGAGGACGGCGCCGAGACTCACCACCGCGGCCAGCAGGACGGCCGCACGGGATCTTCCACTCATCGAGCACTCCGATCCATCGAACGAAGGGTCAGAAATGTGAACGTGGTTCATGAGTAGGACCGTGCGAGCGTAGAGGTGCGAGGTAGCCGTGACAATGGTCCGGACAGGACTTCACGTACAGAACTTCACGCACAGAGAAAGCGACACCCCACATGGATCTCGGCGTCCGCTGGAAACTGCACGGCGACGGGCGGACCCCCGCGCCCGGAGCGGTGGTCCGCCCCGACGAACGCCTCTCCTGGCCGCGCACGGTCGGCCTCGGCGCCCAGCACGTGGTGGCCATGTTCGGCGCGTCCTTCGTGGCCCCGGTGCTGATGGGCCTCGACCCCAACCTCGCGATCATGATGTCGGGCGTCGCGACCGTGATCTTCCTGCTGGCGACGCGCGGCCGGGTGCCCAGCTACCTGGGCTGCTCACTGTCCTTCGTGGGCGTCGCGGCCGTGATCCGCGCCCAGGGCGGTACGAGCGCCACAGTCACCGGCGCGGTCTTCGTGGTCGGCGTCGCGCTCTTCCTGGTGGGTCTCGCCGTGCAGCGCTTCGGGGCGCGGATCATCCACGCGGCGATGCCGCCGATCGTCACCGGCGCGGTGGTGATGCTGATCGGCTTCAACCTGGCGCCCGTGACCGCCTCGACCTACTGGCCGCAGGACCAGTGGACGGCCCTGCTGGTCATGCTGTTCACCGGTCTGGCGGTCGTCTGCCTGCGTGGATTCTGGTCCCGCGTCGCGATCTTCCTGGGCCTGGTCTTCGGGTACGGCATCTCCTGGGCCTTCGACCGGATCTTCGGCCGCATCCACTCGGCCGACGCGAGCGGCAAGGTCACCGACCACTGGCGGCTCGACCTGTCCGGCGTCGGCAAGGCCGACTGGATCGGCCTGCCCTCCTTCCACGGGCCCACCTTCCAGTGGTCGGCGATCCTGGTCGCGCTGCCCGTCGTGATCGCCCTGGTCGCGGAGAACGCCGGACACGTCAAGGCGGTCGGCGAGATGACCGGCGACCCGCTCGACGACAGGCTCGGCACGGCGATCTCGGCCGACGGCATCGGCTCGATGCTGTCCACGGCGGTCGGCGGCCCGCCCAACACCACGTACTCGGAGAACATCGGCGTGATGGCCGCGACCCGCGTCTACTCCACCGCCGCCTACTGGGCCGCCGCCGGCTTCGCCCTCCTCTTCGGCCTCTGCCCGAAGTTCGGCGCGATCGTGGCCGCGATCCCGGGCGGCGTCCTCGGCGGCATCACCGTCATCCTGTACGGCATGATCGGCCTGCTCGGCGCGCAGATCTGGACCAACGCCCGGGTGGACCTGCGCAATCCGCTGAACCTGGTCCCGGCCGCCGCGGGCATCATCATCGGCGTCGGCAACGTCACCATGAAGTTCACCGACAACTTCTCCCTCAGCGGCATCGCCCTCGGCACGCTGGTCGTCATCACCGGCTACCACGCCCTGCGCGCCTTCGCCCCGGCCCACCTGAAGACCCAGGAGCCGCTCCTGGACGAGGGGACGTCCTCCTACGACGACGCCAAGGCGTAGGCGTACGACGGACTGAACGTCCCCGGCGACCCCTTGCACCCGTCCGACTCGCCCGGCAGCTTCACCCACAGGTAGGCGTCGATGCGTGCCTGGCCGGTGGCCAGCGTCGGCGCCCGGCCGATCTTCCGGCCGGCGGGGTCGCACCACTGGCCGTCGGCCGGGGCGCCGTTGCCGTTGCGGCTGGTGTCGATGACGGCGCCCAGGCTCGCGGGGCCGCCGAGCGCGGCGAGGACGTCACGGTCGTACGCGATCTCGTCGGCCGTCGCCTGGAAGTTGGAGACGTTGCTGAAGATCCCGTCGGAGGAGGCGGCCGAGGCGGCGCCCGCCTGTTTCAGCAGGGACGCCTGCTCGGCGGGCTCGTTCCAGCCGGAGTGCCCGGCGTCGTAGTAGACCCGCGCCTTGGGATCGGCGGCCTTGAGGACGCGGCCCGCGCGGGCCAACGAGGCGAAGCGGTGGGCGCGTCGGTCGTCGGAGAGGCACGCGGACTGGGCGATGGAGTCGGGCTCCAGGACGACCACGACCTCGCCGGTGCCGAGGCCGTCGGCGAAGTCGTCGATCCAGTCGTCGTAGGCGTCGAGGTCGGGCGCCCCGCCCTGGGACGCGCCGCCGCAGTCGCGCTCGGGTATCGCGTAGGGCACGACCACCGGGACCCGGCCCTGCGCCGCCGCGCCCGAGGTGACGGCACGGACGCGGGAGGCGATGGTCGACGGGGTGAAGTCGGCGAACCACACGGCGGCCGGCAGGTCGGCGATCCGGGACTCGATGACCGGCGTGCGCGGGTCGTCAGGGTGGGCCCGGACCCAGTCGAGGACCTGGGAGTCGGGGTGGCGGTAGAGGCCGGCGGACGCGGGCGTGGGCCGCGGCTCGGGCTCCGTCCGCGCGGGCGAGGGACTGGGCTTCTTCGACGAACTCGGCTTCGGGGACGCCGACTTGGTGACCGTGGCCGACGGCGACGGCACCACCGGGAGCTGCTCCAGCCGCGGCGAGCCGGTCGCCTGGGGCCGCGCCCGGTCGGCGCCGTGGCCGTCGGCGAGGGCGGACATCATGCCGGTCGCCGTGCCCACGGCGACCACGACGGAGGCGGCGGCCACCATCGCGCCGCGTCGCGCGGCCCGCCTGCGCTCGGCCCTGCGGGCGGCCAGACGCTGCGCACGTAAGCCCGACACCACCCGTGCCCCTCCCCCGCAGCGGGCGCGTTCCCCCGTTCTGGGGAAGCCTCGGGCTCGCCGCCACTCCCGTCAGCCTAGGACTGGGACCCTTCCCCCATGCCGCAATTGGAACAGTTCACCACATCCGTAGACGCGGTCGTCTCCCGTATGCGCGCCCTGGACTCGGCGCTGCCCGAGCGGGACGGGATCGCGGTCTTCAACCGCGTCTACCTCGCCGTCACCGAGGCGGTCGACCGGCGCATCGACACCGGCGGGTTCCCGGACCGGCGGGCCGCGATCACCCTGGACGTGCGGTTCGCGGAGCGCTACCTCGCCGCCGTCGAGGCGGTGGCCGACGAGCGCCGCCCGCCGGCCTGCTGGCGCCCCCTGTTCCAGTTCCGCCGCCATCCCGGTGTACGTCCGCTGCAGTTCGCGCTGGCGGGCATCAACGCGCACATCGGGCACGACCTGGCGCTCGCCGTGGTGGACGCCTGTCGTACCTTGGACTGCGAACCGGCCGCGCTGGAGGACGAGTTCGACCGCGTGGGCGAGCTCCTCGTCTCGCTGGAGGAGCGCATCCGCGAAGATCTGATGCCGGGCCCCGACCTCCTGCAGATCGCCGACCCGCTCACCCATCTGCTCGGCTCGTGGAGCCTGGAGCGCGCGCGGGACGCCACCTGGACCGCGGCCCGGGCCCTGTGGGCGCTGCGCGGACTGCCCGACGTGGCCGCCGAGTTCACCCAGCGGCTGGACACGGCGGTGGGGTTCGCGGGCCGCATGCTGCTCACCCCACTGCCGGACTAGCCCGGACTGGCCTGCGCTAGTCCTCCGGGAGCTCCACGGGCGCGATCTCGTCGTACAGGTCGCCCGGGCCCGGGTTGCTCGCGTCCGTCGTACCGCCGAAGTGGTGCATCACGCCCCAGACGGCGTTCAGGGCGGTCTGGATCGCGCCCTCGGCCCAGCCGGCCGTCCAGGAGATGTCGTCGCCGGCGAGGAAGATGCCCCGCTTGTCCTCGGGCAGCCGGTCCTGCATGAAGTGCGTGAACAGGCGCCGCTGGTAGCGGTAGTGGCCGGGCAGGTTGGCCTTGAAGGCGCCCATGAAGTAGGGCTCGTTCTCCCAGGACACGGTCACCGGGTTGCCGATGATGTGCTTCCTGATGTCGACCTTCGGATAGATCTCGCCGAGCGACTTCAGCATGACCTCCATCCGCTCGTTCGCGGACAGCGGCAGCCACTTCAGGCTGTCGTCGCACCAGGTGTACGAGAGGCAGATGACCGCGGGCTTGTCCGGGCCGTCGTCCAGGAGGTAAGTCCCGCGCGTCATACGGTCGGTGAGGGTCATCGACATGACGTCCCGGCCGGTCTCCTCGTCCTTGTCCAGCCAGAAGGGGCGGTCGACGGGCACGAAGAGCTTGCTGGACTCCATGTAGTGGGTGCGCTCGATCGCGGTCCAGTGGTCGATCGGGAAGAGCGAGTCGTCGCAGGCGATCTTCGACAGCAGCATCCAGGACTGGGCGGTGAAGATCGCCGCCTGGTAGGTGCGGATGTCGCCGTTCGCGTCGGTCACCGTGATCCGGTTGCCGGCGGTGCGGTGCAGGCGCGTGACGGCCGGGCGGGGTGCGCGGTTGTCGTGCAGCTCCGCGAGCGAGGTGCCGTACGGCCAGTGCACGATCTTCTCCGGCTCACGCTCCCACAGGCGCAGCGGCAGCTGCTGGGAGCCGCCGACGATACCGCGGTGGTGGTCGTCGGCCTCGGTGTAGACGACCCGCAGGATCTCCAGGATGGAGTTGGGGAAGTCGGTGTCCCAGCCGCCGGTGCCGAAGCCGACCTGGCCGAAGATCTCGCGGTGGCGGAAGGACTTGAAGGCCTCGGAGTCGCACAGGAAGCCGTAGAAGGTCTGGTTGTCGAGCTTCTCGACGAGCCGGGCCCAGATCTCGCGGATGCGCGGGACGTCGCGCTCGCGCAGGGCGCGGTTCATGTCGGAGAAGTCGGCGCCCTCTTCGAGGCACTTGTTCCAGGCGTCGGCGACATCGCGGTAGACCTGCGGCAGGTCGTCGACCGTCTCGGCGTAGTGCGACTCGCCCTTGAGGTCGACGACGGTCGAAGGGGTCGCCTCGGCAAGGGGGTTGGGGAAGGGCCGGGTCTCAAGGCCCACCAGGTCGATGTAGTGCTGGAGGGCGGTGGAGGACGGCGGGAAGCGCATCGCGCCCATCTCGGCGGTCAGGCCCTCGGTCCCCTGGCCCTCGAAGCCGACGGTCCGCAGCCGCCCGCCGATCCGGTCGGCCTCGTACACGACCGGCTTGAGGCCCATCTTCATCAGCTCGTACGCGGCCACGATGCCGGACAGTCCGCCGCCGATGACGGCGACCTCGGTGCCGTGCTCGGTTGCCGGTATCTGGCCGAGGCCCGCCGGGTGGGCGAGGAAGTCGTCGTAGGCGTACGGGAAGTCCGGGCCGAACATGGTGATCGGCGGCAGCTGCTGCTCGTCGGCGTGCTCGACGGCGTTGGGCACCGTGGACGTCATGGGGTACGGACTCCTTGCGAAAACTGGTGAAAGCCGGGGGAATTCAGATGAGGGACCCGTACAGACCGGGGCGGCGGTCCTTCAGGTACGGGTTGGCCTCGCGGGAGGCGGCGAGGAAGGCGGGGTCCACGTCGGCGAGGAGCAGCTCCTCGCCGCGGCCGGCCCGGGTGCGGGCGACCCCGTCGGGCCCGGCCAGCGTGGAGAGGCCGACGAAGTCGAACTCCCCTTCCTGGCCGACCCGGTTGACGTACGCGACGTACATCTGGTTCTCCCAGGCGCGCACCGGGACCAGGGCCTCGGCGACGAACTGGAACGGGTGCATCTGCGCCGTGGGCACCACGAGGAGGTCGGTGCCGGCCAGGGCGTGGGCGCGGACGTTCTCCGGGAACTCGACGTCGTAGCAGATCATCAGCCCGACGGTGATCCCGTCCAGCTCGGCCTGGACGACCGGCTGCTCGCCCGGTGCGAAGTGGTCGTGCTCGAAGCAGCCGAAGAGGTGGGTCTTGCGGTAGTTCGCGAGCCGGTCGCCCTCGGCGGAGATCAGCTGGGCGGAGTTGAAGACGGTCTCGCCCTCGCGCTCCGGGTAGCCGTACGCGATCGCGAGCCCGTGCCGGGCGGCGATGTCGGCGATCGCGTCGGCGGAGTCGCCGTCGGCGGGCTCGGCGAGGCGCGCGATGTCGTCACCGATCGCGTACCCGGTCAGGAACATCTCCGGCGCGGCCAGCAGCGCGGCCCCCGCGGCGGCGGCACGGCCCGCGGCCGCGTCGAGGACCTTGAGGTTCTCGACGACGGAGCCGGGTCGGCCGGAGCTCTGGAGCAGGGCGGTGCGCATGCGTGTTCCTCACCGGGGCGAAGGGGGGTTCGGGGGGCCTTTTAGACGGTACGGCCGCCGGCCGCCGACCAGCAAGAAGGAGCCGTTGCGCGGCGGTGGGCGGTTCATTGCGCACGGCGCCGGTCCGACGGCGATTCGTTGCGCGGCACCGCCAGCAGCAGGGCAATGAGCAGGTAGGGCACCGCGAACACGGCGAAGGTGACCGCATGCCCGGCCCTCGTCGCGATCGCCCCGTACCCCTCGTACACGGCGACCGTGGCCAGATCCGTGCCGAGGCCCGCGACCGAGGTCACGGTCGCCCGCCCGGAGTCGTCGAGGCGCCGCTGCAGCCGTGCGTCGGCGAGGACGGTCGTCAGCTGGAAGCCGCCGAAGGCGAGCGCGACCAGGCCGAGGGCGACCGGTGTCCGGCCCATGGCTCCCACGGCCAGCGCCGCGGCCGCTCCCCCGAGCAGCCAGGCGAGCCCCGGCCTCCCCAGCCGTTCGCACCGCCCCGCCGGCAGGCTCCCGGCCGTCGCCCCGGCCCAGATCACCAGCAGCAGATACGGAACTGCCGCCTCCGCCACCCCGGTGTCCCGCACCAGCAGCGGCGTGTACTCGTCCAGCGCTCCCCATACGGCGGTCACGGCCGGGACCAGCAGGATCGCCCCGCGCACCGACCGCTCGCGCCGCACCTCCACGAGCCCGGCCCTCAACGTCGCGGCCCAGCTCTCACCGCCCTCGCCCGCGGGGCCGCGGTGCTCGGGGAACCGGGTCGCCGTCGCCGCGGACGCCAGACAGACCAGCACGCTCGCCGCGCCGATGGCCGGATAGCCGCCCCACGCGAACACGGGCCCGGCGAGCCCCGTCGCCGCCATCACCGCGACCAGCCCCGCCGCATGGGCCCGGCCCATGACGTGGGCGTACCGGTCGGCGGCGCCGAGTCGGTCCAGCTCCTCGTAGACGAGCGCCTCCAGGGCGCCGGACACCAGTGCTCCGCGTGTGCCCCACAACACGAAACCGAGGGCGAAGGCCCAGTACGACGGGACGAGCACCCACAGCGCGAAGCCGACCGCGGTCAGCAGCGGGCCGAGCCACAGCAGGAGCCGTCGGGAGACGGCGTCGGCCCAGGCGCCCGAGGGCACCTCCAGCACGACACCGGTTAGGGACCAGAGGGCGAAGAGGGAGGAGATCTGCTGGACGGACAGGCCGGTGTCGCTGAACAGCAGCGCGTACACCGGGTACAGGAGGACGAAGTCGTCCAGGAACGCGTAGCCGTACAGCGTGGCCGTGAGCCGGCGGACGCCGGAGGTGGTGGATCAATGTCGCCAGGTCATGCCATCGATGGTAGGCGGACCCGGAGCAGCCGTCCCCCGGATTACGTCGGCGACCCCGACGAGAAGCGGCGCAGCAGCGGCGACAGGACCAGCACCGACTTGGTGCGCTCGACGAAGGGCTCCCCGGCGATCCGCTCCAGGACCCGCTCGAAGTGCCGCATGTCGGAGGCGAAGACCTGCACGATCGCGTCCGCGTCGCCGGTGACGGTCGACGCGGCGACGACCTCCTGGTAGCGCTCCAGGCCTCGCCGGATGGTCTCCGGCGAGGTGTTGTGCCGGCAGTAGATCTCGACGAACCCCTCGGTCTCCCAGCCGAGGGCCGACGGGTCCACCCGTACGGTGAACCCGGTGATGGCGCCGGTGGCGCGCAGCCGGTCCACCCGCCGCTTCACGGCGGGGGCGGAGAGGCCCACGATCTGCCCGATGTCCGCGTAGGAGCGGCGGGCGTCCTCGGCGAGGGCGTGCACGATGCGTTCGTCGAGATCGTTCAGCACGGTGGTTCGGTCAGCTTTCCGGTGTTGCCAGTCGGGATCGGCGATGGCCGTACCCGAAGTAGAACACGAGCCCGGCGGCCATCCAGACACCGAAGACGATCCAGGTGACGGCGGACAGGCTGCCCATCATCCAGACGCAGAAGCCGAGGCCCAGCACGGGCAGCACGGGTGAGAGCGGGACGCGGAAGGTGCGGGGCATCTCCGGGCGGGTGCGGCGCAGCACGACCACGGCGATGTTGACCAGCCCGAAGGCGAAGAGGGTGCCGATGCTGGTGGCGTCGGCGAGCTGGCCGAGCGGGATCGCGGCGGCGAGGACACCGCAGAACAGGGACACGATTACGGTGTTGGCGCGGGGTGTGCCGGTCTTCGGGTGGACCTTGGCGAACACCTTGGGCACCAGGCCGTCGCGGGACATGGCGAAGAGGATGCGGGTCTGGCCGTAGAGCACGGTCAGCACGACGCTCGCGATGGCGATGACGGCGCAGGCGGCGAGCAGCGTGCCCCAGAAGCTCTGCCCGGTGACGTCCCGCATGATCTGGGCGAGCGCGGCCTCGGAGTCGTTGAACCGCTGCCAGGGCTTGGCGCCGACGGCGACGGCGGCGACCAGCACGTACAGCGCGGTGACGATGACGAGCGACAGCATGATGGCGCGGGGCAGGTCGCGCTGGGCGTTCTTCGCCTCCTCGCCGGCGGTGGAGGCGGCGTCGAAGCCGATGTACGAGAAGAACAGCGTGGCACCCGCGGCGCTCACGCCCGCCATGCCGAGCGGCATGAAGTGCTCGTAGTTCCCGGACCGGAAGCCCTGGATGCCGATGGCGCAGAACAGCACCAGCGCGGCGATCTTCACGCACACCATGACGGTGTTGGCGCGCGCCGACTCGCGGGCGCCGCCGAGCAGGAAGGCCATGGCGAGGAGTACGACGATCAGCGCGGGCAGGTTGAAGATGCCGCCGTCGCCGGGCGGGGCGGACAGCGCGTCCGGGATGGTGACGCCGATGGTCCCGTCGAGCAGTTCGTTGAGGTACTCGCCCCAGCCGACCGCGACGGCGGCGACGGACACGCCGTACTCCAGGACCAGGCACCAGCCGCAGATCCAGGCGATCAGCTCGCCCATGGTTGCGTATGCGTACGAGTACGAGGAGCCGGAGACCGGGATGGTGCCGGCCAGCTCGGCGTAGGAGAGGGCGGAGAACAGGGCGGTCAGACCGGCGATCACGAAGGAGAGGGTGACGGCGGGACCGGCCTTCGGGACGGCTTCGCCGAGGACCACGAAGATGCCGGTGCCGAGGGTGGCGCCGATGCTGATCATGGTGAGCTGCCACAGCCCGAGCGAGCGGCGGAGACTGCCGCCCTCGCCCTGGCCTCCCTCGGCGACCAGGCGTTCCACGGGCTTGCGCCGCATGAGGCTCGCTATCGCCCCCGGGGGCGGCGGGGCCGGTGAGGTGCGGCTCTGCGGGGGTGCGCCTTGGTCCAGCACGCGCTGACTCCTTCGTCATGACGGTCAGGCGGGCGGGGACCGGCGGCGCCCTGCGCGAACAGGAACCCACCGAGCGGGGTCCCTGCCACGCCACGTACAGCGCATGACACTACGGGCGGATGCTTCGCAGACGAAATGCAGCAACCTTGCGTACACCCGCAAGATCCTTGCGTTCATCGCGGGCCCACGGGCCTTCGTTGCGCGGGCGCTGTCGACCTCGCGGTACGGCCCCCGGATGTCGACGGGAGCCGTACGCGCGGAACTCGGCTCAACTCCAGCTGGCGTGCAGTGGCTTGCCCTCGGCGTAGCCCGCCGCGCTCTGGATGCCGACGACGGCCTTCTCCGCGAACTCCTCCAGGGAGCCCGCGCCGGCGTACGTGCAGGAGGAGCGGACGCCCGCGATGATCGAGTCGATCAGGTCCTCGACGCCCGGACGGGCCGGGTCGAGGAACATGCGGGAGGTCGAGATGCCCTCCTCGAACAGGGCCTTGCGGGCGCGGTCGTACGCCGACTCGTCCGAGGTGCGGTTGCGCACGGCCCGCGCGGACGCCATGCCGAACGACTCCTTGTAGAGGCGGCCGTTCGCGTCCTGCTGCAGATCGCCCGGCGACTCGTACGTCCCCGCGAACCACGACCCGATCATCACGTTCGACGCCCCGGCGGCCAGCGCCATCGCGACGTCCCGGGGGTGCCGTACACCACCGTCGGCCCACACGTGCTTGCCGTACTTCCTCGCCTCGGCCGCGCACTCCAGCACGGCGGAGAACTGCGGCCGCCCGACACCGGTCATCATCCGGGTCGTGCACATCGCGCCCGGCCCGACACCGACCTTGATGATGTCCGCGCCCGCCTCGATCAGATCCCGGACACCCTCCGCGGCGACGATGTTGCCGGCGACGATCGGCACCTGCGGGTCGAGCGCCCGCACGACCTTGATCGCGCCGATCATCGACTCCTGGTGCCCGTGCGCCGTGTCGATGACGAGCGTGTCCACGCCCGCGTCGAGCAGCTGCTTGGCCTTGCCCGCGACGTCGCCGTTGATCCCGACGGCCGCGGCGATGCGCAGCCTGCCGTTCGCGTCGACGGCCGGCGTGTACAGCGTGGCGCGCAGCGCGCCCTTGCGGGTGAGGATGCCGGCGAGGCGGCCCTCCGCGTCGACCGCGGGGGCGTAACGCCGGTTGGCCGCGTCGAGCCGGTTGAAGGCCTCGCGCGGGTCGATGTCCGCGTCGAGCAGCAACAGGTCGCGGGACATGACGAGTTCGAGCTGCGTGAAGCGGTCCACGCCGGTCAGGTCCTGGTCGGTGACGACACCCAGCGGCCGCCCGTCCTCGTCGACGACCACACCGGCGTTGTGCGCGCGCTTGGGCAGCAGGGACAGCGCGTCGGCGACGGTCTGGTGGGGCGCCAGCCGGATCGGGGTGTCCAGCACGAGGTGGCGGCTCTTCACCCAGGAGACGACCTCGGTGACAACCTCGATCGGGATGTCCTGCGGGATGACGACGAGACCACCGCGCCGGGCCATCGTCTCGGCCATCCGGCGCCCGGCGATGGCGGTCATGTTGGCGACGACCAGCGGGATCGTGGTGCCCGTGCCGTCCGGGGAGCTGAGGTCCACACCCTGCCGCGACCCGACCGCGCTGCGGCTCGGCACCATGAAGACGTCGTCGTACGTCAGGTCGTACGGGGGCTGGATGTCGTTGAGGAAACGCACGTGCTGCACATCCCAGTCGATCAGAGGTGGCCCCCGGACAGGTCAGCCAGGGGGAAAGAGCACGTACTTCATTGTCCCATGACCACCGGAATGCCATGCCCGGGCGATTCGTCCAGAGGCCGGGACCCCTGCCTTGGAGGATCCGCCGAAAGCGGCCCCGCGCCCATGGATATCGATCGCATGTGTGGAAATGATCCGTGTAAGGAGCAACCGGCGAAAGACCTCGGGGGCACGCGTGCGGAGTCACGAGTTCGGGTCGAACAACGAGCTCAGCGGCACGGTGCACGGCGCGAGCATCCAGGCGGGCGTGCTCCACGGCGGTATCCGCATCGTCTCCGAGACGCCGGCGGCCCCTGCCGCCGGGCGGATTCCGTGGCAGTTCCCGCCCTCCGTGCGCATGGTCGACCGCTCCGAGGAGCTGGCCGTACTGGAGCGGCACCGGGCCCGCGCCCGGCGCGAGGAGCGGCCGGCGCTGGCCGTGGTGAGCGGGCTGGGCGGGGTCGGGAAGACCGCCCTCGCGCTGCGCTGGCTGCGCACCCTGCGCCCGCACTTCCCGGACGGGCAGCTCTACGCCGATCTGGGCGCCCAGTCCGCCGACGGCCCGGCGTCCCCGGCCGAGGTCCTCGGCCGCTTCCTGCGGGCCCTGGGCGTCCCCGCGCCGGAGATTCCCGCGACGCTCGCCGAGCGGACCGCACTGTACCGGTCGTCGACCGAGGGCCGGCGCCTGGTGGTACTGCTCGACGACGCCGCGACCGCGGCCCAGGTACGGCCGCTGCTGCCCGCGGGCGGAAACGTCACTGCGGTCACCAGTCGCAGGCGATTACCGGGGCTGGCCGTCGACGGCTGTGTCTCCGTACAGGTGCAGCCGCTCGGTGTCGAGGCGGCGGTCGAACTGCTCGCGGACACCCTGTCCGACGACCGGGTGTCCGCGCAGCCCGACGCCGCCCGCACCCTGGTCGAGCTGTGCGCCGGACTGCCGCTGGCCGTGCGGGTCGCCGGCGCCCGGCTGGCGGCGCGGCCGGAGCGCCGGATCACCACGATGGTGCGCGCCCTCGCCGAGGAACGCGACCGGCTGGAGGCATTGGCGATCGACGGCGACCACGATGTACGGGCGGCACTGGACCTGTCGTACCGGGCGCTGCCGCCCGAGGCCGCCCGGCTGTACCGGCTGCTGGGGCTGCACCCCGCCCCGGAGTTCGGGAGCGCGCTGGCGGACGCCCTGTGCGGCGACGGGGAGCCGCTCCTGGAGGCGCTGCACGACGCGAGTCTGCTCCTGGACGCCGGGGACGGGCGCCACCGCTTCCACGATCTGGTGCGGCTGCACGCCGCCGCGCGGGCGGAGGAGGACGAGCCACCGCCGGAACGCGCCCGGGCGCTGCGCCGTATCGCCGACCACTACCTGGCGAGCGCCACCCGAGCCGAGGAGCTGATCGACCCTCAGCACCGCACCCTGGCACGGGACTTCGGCGCCGGGCCGGTCGTCGTCGCGGAGGTCGGCGAGGACGCCGAGACCGCCCTGGACTGGCTGGAGCGGGAGTTGCCGACCCTGATGGCGGTGCTCCACCGGGCCCGGCCGGCGGGCTTCCCGTCCATCGCCTGGCAACTGGCCGACGCCCTGTGGCCGTTGTTCCTGCGGCGGAAGTTCTACGACGACTGGCGGGCCGCGCACGACGAAGGGCTGCTGGCCGCGCGGGAGTCGGGCGACACGGTGGCCGAGTGCCGGATGCTCACCTCCGGCGGAGTGGGGCGGCTCGGCGCCGGGGACCACGAGCGCGCGCTGGAGATGTTCGAGCGCGCGGCACGGCTCTTCGCCGATTCCGACGACCGGCTCGGGCAGGCCCGCACCCTCAACTACCGCGGGCTCGCCCTGCAGCGGCTCGGGCAACGCGACACAGCCGCGGACCTGTTCCGGCGTGCCGCCGCGGAACTGCCGGAGCAGGGCGACCGACGGGCCGGTGCGCTGGCCCGGCTGAACCTGGCGAACGTGGCTCTCGCCACCGGGGACGCCGGGGCGGCGCTCCGACACGCCGGTGCCGCTCGCACCGTGCTCGACGGGGAGGGCGATCCGTACAACGCGGCCCGCGCGGCCACACTACTGGGCCATGCCTCCCTCGCCGTGGGCGAACTCGACGAGGCGACACGGCAGTTGTCGTACGCCCTGAGGATCCTGCGCCGCATGGCGGCCGGGTACGAGGTGGCCCGCGCCCTCGGTGTGCTGGCGGAGGTCGCCGAGCGGCGCGGGGACCGCCGTGCCGCTCGGGACCACTGCCGGGAGGCACTGGAGCACTACACGACCGCGGGCCGTTCCGGGTCCGAGGAGGCGGAGTCGGCGCGCCGTCGGCTCCGGGAGCTGGAGGGGTGAGCGAACTCCTCCGCCGGCAGCCCCGCCACCAGCCAGGCATGGGCCAGCGAGGCGAGGGCGGCCCAGGTGTCGTCGCAGGCGGGTCCACGCAGTTCGATCACGGTCCCGCCGGCGCCACAGCTCAGCCAGCACCGGTCCCGGTGGTGCACCGCCACGACCAGGGCGCCCGGGTGGGTCGCCGCCGTCTCCCGGGCCCGGTCCGCTCCCGTGCCGTGCTCGATCAGCACGTCGGCGAGTTGGGCCAGCCACGCGGGCGCCGGAAGCCTGACCCTGACGTGCTCGTCCACGGTCACGTGCGTCGCCATGGCACCCCCACGCCGCCGGGCTCGCCGTAGGGCACGGTGGCCGGGAGAGGCGCCGGTTCCGTCGTCGTACGGGAGACGGGGGCCCGCAGGCGCAGCTTCCGGTAGAGCAGGGCGCGCATCTTGCGGGAGAACCTGCCGGGTTCCGAGGAGATGCGGGAGGCCACCTTCTCGTACCGTTGCGGGCGGCAGGTCGCGGAGCTCCGCTTGAGCTGCGCGCGCAGCGGACGGTCCGGGCGCAGGCGCGGCGCGAAGGACATCAGCTCGGCGAGCGGCGATCCCGGGTCGACATCGGCGTCGGACCGGCCCGCCATGAGGACGGGCGCTCCGGTCATCGCCCCGTAGAGGGTGACCGAGCCGTGGTCGCCCACGATGTAGTCGGCGGCGACGAGAGCCCCGGTCCAGTCGCCGTACGGGCTCACCAGGGTCAGCCCGGAGCGGCCCAGTCCGGCGAGCCAGGCCCGTACCTGCCAGGCGCCGTGTGCGTTCCACACATGGGGATGCAGGAGCGCGGCGATCCGGAACTCGTCCCGGGGCAGCTCGTCGACCAGCCGTTCCAGGATCTCCCAGCCCTGTCCGAGCAGGGAGTCGGGCCCCCAGGTGGAGCAGACCAGGACCAGCCGCTGTCCGGCCCGCGCGCTCAGCGCGTCCCGGTACAGCGCCCGGGAGGGCAGGCTCGTGACGATCCGGTCGAAACACGGGTCGCCCACCACCTCGGCCACCGGCAGCGCCTCGGGGCATTCGCGGCCCAGCCTGGTCAGCTCCTCGTGATGGGCCAGCACGATCACCTCGGGCACCAACGCCCCGTCCCGCACCAGCCGCTGCCGGCTCAGTCCGTACACCCCGCGCTGCGCCACGGTCCGGCCCGGCCGCCCGGCCGGGGCGAGCTTGTTGTGCCCGGCCCCGTGCGGGAGCACGATCACCGGGGTGGGCAGTTCGTGCAGGCCGCCGTGGCCGGCGGCCAGGGCGAGGTCGAAGACCGTCTGGACGGCCTGGCTCCAGGGCAGGACCAGGCCGCCCAGCCCGTCCAGGAACTCGGCCACGCCGTTTCCGAACACGTCGGGTGCCTGGGTGAAGAAGACCTGCACCCTGACGTCGCCCTCCAGCAGGCGGATCGTGTCGAGCAGTCGCTGTCCCGCGATCATGGTGTGCACCACGACCAGCACCCGCCTGCGGGTCCTGCGAGTGGCCCAGCGCTCGACGTCCGGCCGTACCGGCACATGACGCCACTGCGACTCGGGCACTGTCACACTCATCGTTGTCGTCCCCCGGTTCTCGTTCGATGCCTTCTCGGCCGCGGTTGCGAGCGGCCGGTCATCGGTGCCGTGCCCCGGGAACTGGATGGCGGGCTTGCAGGAACCCTGTGCTCTCCCGCCGTGCGCCCCTCGCGCTCCCGTGCGCCCCTGCCCTCTCCCCGGAATCCCGCAGAACAGTGGACTGAGTTCCGCACATACGTACGGCAATGCCGAGGTGGCAGGAACCGCAGACACCCACGGGGGTAGGGGTGGAACTTCTCGCGCTGGGACCGCTGGAGCTGTGGCACGACGGGCGGCAGTACGGACTCGGGTCCCTGCAGGAGCGCCGGGTGCTCCTGATCCTGATCCACGCCCGCTGCGAACCGGTCTCCGTCGACACGCTGACGGACCGGGTCTGGAACGGCGAGCCGCCGCCGACCGCCGTGGAGACGCTGCAGAGCTACCTCTCCCGGCTGCGGGGCCGATTACGCGGGGCCGTGGGCGACGAGCAGGCCTGGGTGGGCCGGGTCTCGCCACGGCTGTACCAACTGCGGGCCGCCGACGCGGAGGACATCGACCTGCTGCGCTTCCAGAGGCTGCGCACGGACGCGGCAGCCGCCGCCGGACGGGGTGAACACGAGCTCGCCATCGGCCTGTTGCGGACCGCCGAGAGCATGTGGCGAGGCGAACCGCTGCGCGAGTTCGGCGACAACGACTGGGCGGCGTCGGCGCGTTCGCGGCTGGTCGAGGACCATCGCCGGGTGCGCGAGGAACGCATCGGTCTGGAGATGGAGCTGGGCCGCCACGACGACCTCGTCGGCGAACTCCGGGAACTGGCCTCGCAGAACCCCTTCGCGCAGAAGGTGCTCGCTTCGCTGATGCTGGCGCTGTACCGCTGCGGCCGGCACGACGAGGCGCTCGCCGTGTACCGGGACCTGCGGGGCCGGCTGCACGAGACCCAGGGCATCGAGCCGGGGGCGGAACTGCAGGAGCTGCATCTGCGGATGCTGGAGCAGGACCGGACGCTGATGCGCACCCGGGGCTCGGCCGAGGCGGTGGCGCCGGCCGGATCCGAACCACGCAACTGCCTGCCGCGGGACACGGCGGACTTCACGGGGCGCGTCGGCGAACTGCGCATCCTGCTCGCCCGGGAGAACGATCCGGCGGGCCCGCCGGGCGAGGCCTACCCCCTCCCCGTCACCGTTCTGCACGGTATGCCCGGCATCGGCAAGACGGCCCTGGCGGTCCGCGCCGCGCACCGGCTCCGCGCCGCCTACCCGGACGGCCAGTTCTACGTCGATCTGCGCGGCTACAGCAGTGAGCAGCCGTTGGATCCCGCCGAGGCACTGGCCCTCCTGCTGCACTCGGCGGGCTGGTCGGGCGAGCTGCCGGCCACGCCGGACGAGCGTGCGGCGCGGTGGCGGGAGTGGACCGCGCGACACCGCGCCGTGGTACTGCTGGACAACGCCAGGGACGCGGCCCAGGTCGCCCCACTGCTGCCGGGGACGCCCGCCTGCCGGGCCATCGTGACCACGCGAAGCCGGTTGGCCGGGCTGGACGGTGCCACGTTCCTGCGCGTGGACGCGCTGTCGAGGGCGGAGGCGAAGGCCTTGTTCACCCGGATCGTCGGGTCGTCGCGCACCTCCGCCGAACCCGAGGCGCTGGAGCGGGTGGTGGACGCGTCGGCATGCCATCCGCTCGCCCTGCAACTGCTGGCGAGCCGCTTTCGCCACCGGGAGTCATGGGTGCTCCAGGATCTCCTCGACCGACTGGCCCACGCGGCCGATCCGCTCGCGGAGTTCGACGACCAAGTCCGTGCGGCCTTCCAGGTCTCCTACGCCGAACTCGGCACCGCGGCAAGGACGTTGCTACGGCGACTCGCCCTGCACCCCGGTCCCGACATCACCCTCGCGGCGGCAGCCGCCCTCGCCGGTCCGGAGTTCGAGGAGACACCGGGCCTGCTGGCGGGCTGCGTGGAGGAACTGCTGGACGCGAGCCTCCTCGAAGACCCGGTCCGCGGCCGTCACCGGCTCCACGACCTCACCCGCGCCTTCGGACTGCGGTCCGCCACGCCCGCCGACCGGGCGGCACTCCCGCGCCTGCTGGCCCACCACCTCACCACCGCCCACCGGGCCGACCGCACCGCCCACCCGCACCGCCGGACCGTCACGCTGCCCGCGGCCCTGGAACAGGACCGGCACGCCCCGCACTTCGCCGACGCGGACGAGGCCTCGGTCTGGCTCACCGTGGAACGCTCCAACCTCCTCGCGGTCGCCCGCACGGCAGCCGCGCGGTACCCGGAGTACGCCGCGCTGTTCCCGGCCGTCCTCGCCAGGTCCCTCAAGCTGTGGGGCACCTGGGACCTGACCGCGGATCTCTTCGACGCCGCCCTCCCGGCCCTGCGCGCCTCGGGCGACCGCGCCGCGCTCGCGCACACCCTGACGGCCCACGCGGACCTGTTGGCCCAGCGCAACCACGCCGAGGCCCTGCGCCGGGCCACCGAGGCCCTCTCCCTCTGCGAGGACATGCATGACACCCTCGGCCGGGCCGATGCCCTCCTCCAGTGCGGCCGGGCCCACCTGGCGGCAGGGCACAGCGACCGGGCGATGCAGGCCCTGGACCGGGCCCTGACGCTGTACCGCGAGACCCGCGACCGCTCCGGTGAGGCCGAATGTCTGAATGTGCAGGGTGCGCTGATGTACTTCGCCGGCCAGTACGAGGAGGCCCTGCACCGGGTCCAGCTCATGCAGACCATCTACGAGGAACTGCCCGACCCCTACGGCCTGGCCCAAGCCCTCAACAATCGCGGCGAGTTGGCGAGCCTCCAAGGGCGCCACGACGAGGCCCGCGCCTGTTATGAGGGTTCCCTTCAGCTGATGCGGGGTCACGGCGGCCCGAAGGAGCTGGCGATTCTGGCGACCAACCTGGGCGGTGTCCACCAGGCGACGGGCCGCACCGATCTCGCCCTGAGCTACTACCGACGCGCCCTCGACGCCCATCGCAGCAGCGGCGACGTCCTCGGCGAGGCCGCCGTCCTCGTCAGACTCGGCCTGGCCCACGCCCGCTCCGGCCGCCGGGGCGAGGCCCTGCTGCACCTCGCCATGGCCCAACGGGTCGCCACGAGCATCGACAACCCCTTCGAACGACTCCGCGCCCTGCTGGCGACCGCCGACGTCCAGCGGGAGTCGGGCCGGACCGACATCGCCTTCAAGAGCTACGAGGAAGCGCTGGCCGTGGCACGCGACATCGACGTTCCTCTGGGCACCGCCCAGGCCCTCGACGGCCTGACCCGCACCACCGGGAGCGCCCAGGAGGCCCACATGTACGGCGAACAGGCGATCGCGCTGTACCGCGGCCTGGGCGCCGACACCGAAGCAGAACGGTTGCTAAAGCTACTGACCGGTCACAAGTCGACCGGCTCCTGAGCCCCCTCCCAGGAGCCGTCGGCGACGGCCTAGGAACGCAGCCACCACATCCAGATCGAGCTCTCCGGCTCGACCGGGCGGGCGACGATGCGTCTCGAGGGAACCTTCAACGTACACCTTCCATCATGTTTGGATCGGCGCCGGCCCAGATGATCACACCGGCGAGGCAGACGCTAGCGGACGCTCGCGGTTCGCGCGAATGCCCCTCCGGTACTCGAAAGTTTGTGGTAGACCATGAACCGACTACGCCTCCCGTATCGTTCCCATCCGCAAATCAACCGAGGAGTCTCATGGACCCGGAGTTAGGAATGCTCGTGGGGACCGGTGCCACGACGATGGTCGGGCTCATGGTCACCGACACCTGGGAGCAGGCGAAGCTGCGCCTGCTGCGCCTCTTCGCCCGCGAAGGAGCCGACGCAACCGCCATCGACAGCGAGCTGAACGCGTCCCGCGCAACCCTGACCGCAGCGGCCGGCACCCCGGACGAGGAGGACCTCACATCCGACGTCACCGCGACGCTACGGCTCCGGCTGCGCCGACTGCTGGAGCAGCACCCCGAAGCCGCCGAAGAACTCCGGCTCCTCGTGGAGGAGTTCGCGCCCAAGGCGCCAAGCGGTGAGACCGGCGGGGTGATCAACAGCATTACGGGCGGCCGCCAGTACGGCCCCGTGTTCCAGGGCCGGTCCTTCTCGAACCTCACCATCCACAGCTCCGGGACCCCGGCCCCCGACCAGTGAGCTAGCGGCCACCGCCAAGAGCCAGCACCACGGACAGCCCCACCGCCCGGTCCACCGCCTCGCCGAAGACGTCGACCGCGACATCCCACTCGTCCGGCCGCGCCTTCGCGTACGGCTGCCAGTTCCGGACGACGACGCACAGACCCCTCTCCACGGCGCCCTCGGGCCAGACGGTGTGGTCGGAGAGGCTGTCGGCCAGCGCGTCCCAGTTGCGCCCGAACCAGTCGGGCAGTTGCAGGGCCCTCGCGCACCTGTCCATCAGCCCCGCCTTGTCCATGACCCCGTCGAGGTCCAACGTGACCACGAGCTGCGTCATCTCAGTACCGCCCTGAACGAGTCGTAGTGATCGTCGGTGTAGTAGATCTCCCCGCCCTGCCCGGTGACAATGCGCCGGGCCCCGCGATCGGGCGAGCCCGGCGTCCTGACCGTGTATTCGTGGTAGTAGCCCCGCCGGTGCCCGGGCAGCAGTCCCTCGAAGTTCCCGAAGACGGCGCCGTCCCTGGCGTACGGGTAGGGGCCGCCCTTGTCGATGAGGGCGAGCGTCTGCCGTGCCTCGGAAGGGAGTTGGGAGACCCGGACGGTCGCCATGCCGTCGGTCCGCGCGGGTGCCGAGCCGGTGGCGGAGGAGCACCCCAGCACCACCACGGCCAGCACGCACAGCAGCACCCGGGGGACGAACCGCAGCAGCACCATGCCGCCGATGCTGCCACGGCCGCCCGCGTCCGACCTGCCGTCAGGGCCCGTCCGGGTCGTTCCTGTTGAGCGCCGGCTTCGGCGTCGGACCCGACGTCATCAGCACGTCCGCGGCCGACGTGTCCGTCACCAGGCTGGTGACCAGACCGGAACGCAGCACGGCGTCGATCGCGGCCGCCTTGCGCGCCCCGCCCGCGATCGCGACGACTTCGGGGATACGGCGCAGCTGGTCGGCCTTGACGGTGATGCACCGCTCGCCGAGGTCCCGTCCGACCCGGCGGCCCTCCCCGTTGAAGAGGTGCGCGGACATCTCGGCGGCCACGCCGAGGGAGGCGTAGTGCGCCCGCTCCTCGTCGCTGAGCATGTCGTGCACCGTGGAGATGCCGGGCTCCCAGGAGCCGATGGAGACACAGGCGACGGTGACCTTGTCGAAGTACTCGAAGGCCCGGGCGATCCCGGTCTGGTTGCGCAGTGCCGCCGCGGTGGCCGCGTCCGGCAGCAGCATCGGCGCGTAGATGGGATGCGCGTCGCCGCCGGACACCTGGGCGGCGCGGCGCACGGCCTCGACCGAGCCGCGCTCGGCGGTCCCGGCGTCGTACACACCCGTCAGCTGCACCACCGTGCACGGCGGCAGCTTGTCCAGGGCCGCGGCCATGTGGATGGTGGAGCGGCCCCAGGCAAGGCCGAGCACATCGCCCTCGTTCACGAGCTCGCCGAGCAGGTCGGCGGCCACCTCTCCGAGGTTCTCGGGGTCGGGCGAGTCCTCTGCCTCCGCCGGGGACTCGACCACGACGGCGTGCCTGAGGCCGTACCGGGCGCGCAGCGCGTCCGAGCGCTCGGCGTCCAGCTCGGCCGGGACGCGGATCTCGATGCGTACGAGATCCCGTTCGAGGGCCGTTTCCAGCACCCGGGCCACCTTGAAGCGGCTGACGCCGAACTCCTCCGCGATCTGGATCTTGGACTTGCCCTCGAGGTAGAAGCGGCGGGCCATGGCCGCCGCCTGCACCAGCTCAGCGGGTCCCATCCGCACTGCTGACCGGCCCGCCGACATACCCGACACGGCGATCTCCTCACTGCTGTTCACACTCTGGATTCGCCGTTCATCCTTGCAGATCCGGCGTACTTGATCCGCCCTGATGGGCGGCGTTCAGAAAGCTGTTCACCGACCTGTGGCTCAGTGGTCGCATGCCCACGACGCCTTGGCGGTCGTCGATTCAGCCTGGGTGCGTAGTGCACGTACCGCTTCGGCCGGGTCGGAGGCTCCGTAGACCGCCGAACCGGCGACGAAGACGTCCGCTCCGGCGTCCGCACAGCGCTCGATCGTCTCGGCCGAGACCCCGCCGTCCACCTGGAGCCAGAGATCGAGTCCGTGCTTGCTGATCAACTCGCGGGTGCGGCGAATCTTGGGGAGCATGATGTCGAGGAACGCCTGCCCGCCGAAGCCCGGCTCCACCGTCATGATCAGGAGCATGTCGAGTTCGGGGAGCAGGTCCTCGTAGGGCTCGATGGGCGTCGCGGGCCGCAGGGCCATGGAGGCGCGGGCGCCCTTGGCCCGGATCTCCCGGGCGAGCCGTACCGGGGCGGTGGCCGCCTCGACGTGGAAGGTGACGGATCCGGCCCCCGCCTCGACGTACTGGGGCGCCCACCGATCGGGGGCCTCGATCATCAGATGGCAGTCCAGCGGGGTGTCCGTCGCACGGGCCAGGGACTCTACGACCGGCACTCCGAGCGTGAGGTTCGGGACGAAATGGTTGTCCATGACGTCGACGTGGAGCCAGTCGGCTCCTTCGACCGCCTTCGCCTCGTCCGCAAGGCGGGCGAAGTCGGCGGACAGGATGCTGGGGTTGATCTGCACGGCCATGACCCAAGCCTGCCATGTCCGGGCACGTTTGTTCGCGCCGGTCCAGACCTAAGCCGTTCATCGGATGTTGCTCCGCAGGCCCACGTGCCATGCTGGGCCGCCGATCGGCACCACGTACGCCCACGGGGGTCGCCATGAGGCAGCTGGACGTCTGGAAGCGGAACGTCATCGGATTCGTGTGCGGACGCCGCTCGAAGTGGCTGATCGTGCTCCTGTGGGTGGTGATCCTGGGAGTCGCGCTTCCCTTCGGGTCGAAGCTCAACTCCGCCCAGGACAACGACGCCCAGTCCTGGCTGCCCGGTTCCGCCGAGTCCACCCAGGTGCTGAACGCCTCGGAGGGCTTCAGGCCCGAGCAGATCCCCGCGGTCGTCGTCTACGCGCGCGAGGGCGGACTGACCGTCCAGGACAGGCGGCAGATCGCCGAGGACGCCCAGCAGCTCAAGGCCCTGCACGACCACGGCATCCGCGGCGCGGAGACCCGCGGCCCGGTCTTCGACCGGCAGACGGCTCCGCGCGCCGCGCAGATCTACGTGCCGATCACCATGGACGCCCAGGGCTGGCAGCGCATCGCGCCCGCGGTCGACTCCATTCGTGACCAGGTCGGCAAGGGCGGTGGCGGGCTCGCCGTGCACATCACCGGGCCCGGAGGCACATCCGCGGACTTCTCCAAGGCCTTCGAGGGGATCGACTCGACCCTGCTGTTCTCGGCGATGGGCATCGTGGTCGTGATCCTGCTGTTCACGTACCGCAGTCCGACCCTGCTGTTCGTGCCGCTGCTCGGGGTGGTGGCCGCCCTGTTCACGGCTCAGGCACTGATCTATCTGCTGGCCAGGCACGCCGGTCTGACCGTGAACGGCCAGAGCGCCGGCATCCTCACGGTGCTCGTCTTCGGCGCGGGGACCGACTACGCCCTGCTGCTGGTGGCCCGCTACCGGGAAGAGCTGCGCCGCCACACCGACCGGCACGAGGCGATGGAGCTCGCCATGAACCGCGCGGGCCCCGCCGTCCTCGCCTCCGGCGCGACCGTCGTGCTGAGCATGCTTGTCCTGCTGGTGGCCGAGATGAACTCGACACGGGGCCTGGGCCCGGTCGCGGCCATCGGCGTCACGATCGCGCTGCTGGCCATGCTCACCCTCTTCCCGGCCCTGCTGCTGATCTTCGGCCGCTGGATCTTCTGGCCGGCGATCCCGCACTTCGGCTCGGCCGATCCGACCGAGCGTGGTGTCTGGGCCCGCATGGGCCGTGGCATCGCCGTCCGCCCCCGGGTGGTCTGGGGCATCACGGCCGCGGTGCTGGTCGCCCTCTCCCTGGGCCTGCTCCAGCTCCGCGCGGCGGGCATCGCCAACGCGGACGCCTTCACCAACACGCCCGACTCGATCACCGGGCAGCAGGTCTCCGCACGCTACTTCCCCGCGGGCACCGGAGATCCGCTCGTCGTCGTCGCCGACAAGGCGCAGGCCGAGCAGGTGGGCCGGGCCGTCGCCGCCGACCGCGGTGTCGTGCCGCGGAGCATCGGCGTACCGCTCGGCACCGCGCCCGAGCACGACGGACGGGTTCTCCTGGAGGCGACCATGCGCGCCCCCTCCGACAGCGACGCGGCGAAGGCGACCGTGGAGCGGGTGCGCGACGCGGTGCACGCCGTGCCGGGCGCGCACGCCCGGGTGGGCGGCGGAACGGCCGCGCTGCTGGACATGGAGAACGCCCAGACCCACGACAACTACCTGGTCATCCCCCTCGTCCTGGCCGTCGTCCTGCTCGTGCTCGGCATCCTGCTGCGCGCTCTGGTCGCCCCGCTGCTGCTGATCGGGACCGTGATGCTGTCCCTGGCCACGGCGCTGGGCCTGAGCGCCCTCGCGTTCCGGCACGTCTTCGACTACGCGGGCGAGGACGTGGCCTTCCCTCTGTTCGTCTTCGTCTTCCTGGTCGCGCTGGGCATCGACTACAACATCTTCCTGACCACCCGCATCCGCGAGGAGGCCATACGCCAGGGCACCCGGTCCGGCGTGGTCACGGGCCTGGCCGCGACCGGCGCGGTGATCACCTCGGCGGGGCTGGTCCTCGCGGGCACGTTCGCCGCCCTGGGGACACTCCCCATGGTGGGCTTCGCGGAGATCGGCTTCGCCGTCGCCCTCGGCGTCCTGCTCGACACCTTCGTCGTACGGTCCGTGCTGGTCACCGCCCTCTTCCTCGACGTGGGGAAGAAGGTGTGGTGGCCGCACCGCCTGGCGCGCGAGGACGGGGCGACCCACACGCCCGAGTCGGTCGGCCCGAAGGTCAGCCAGTCCTCCGAATGAGGGCCAGGTACATGGCGTCGGTCCCGTGCCGGTGCGGCCACAGCTGTACGTCGGGCCCCTCGCCGAGGTCGGGTACGCCGGGCAGCAGCGGCCGGGCGTCGAGGATCTCGGCGTCGGGGCGCTGCTTGAGCACGTCCTCGACGACGGCCCTGGTCTCGGCGAGGTGCGGCGAGCAGGTGGCGTAGCCGACGACACCGCCGACCCGTACGGCGTCCAGCGCGCTCAGCAGCAGGCCGCGCTGGAGCGGCGCGAACCCGTCCAGGTCCTCGGGGCGGCGCCGCCAGCGCGCCTCGGGCCGCCGGCGAAGTGCGCCGAGCCCGGTGCACGGCACGTCCATCAGCACCCGGTCGAAGGAGCCGGGCCGCCACGGCGGCTTGGTCCCGTCGGCGGCGATGACCTGGTAGGGCCCGGGGTTCCCGGCGAGGGCCTTCGCGACCAGCCCGGCCCGGTGCGGCTGCTTCTCGGCGGCGAGCAGCACGGCCCCGCGCTCCGCGGCGAGCGCGGCCAGCAGCGCCGCCTTGCCACCGGGTCCGGCGCACCCGTCGAGCCACTTCTCGTCCGGCCCGTCGAGCGGCGCGCCGGCCAGCGCGAGCGCGACGAGCTGGCTGCCCTCGTCCTGGACGCCGGCCCGCCCGTCCCGCACGGCGTCGATGGCCCCGGGCTCCCCGCCCTCGGTCAGCCGCACGGCATACGGCGACCAGCGCCCCGGCACGGCGGCCTCGGTGCCGAGCAACTCCTCGGTGGTGGCCCGGCCGGGACGCGCCACGAGCGTCACCTCGGGCCGTTCGTTGTCGGCGGCGAGGAGTTCCTCGATGCCGGCCCGACCGCCGCCGAGCGAGTCCCACAGCGCCGAGACGACCCAGCGGGGATGCGAGTGCACGACGGCGAGATGGTCCTCGGGGTCGTCCTCGTAGGGCGGCGCGACCTTGGCGATCCACCCGTCGAGGTCGTCCTGCGCGACCTTCCGCAGCACGGCGTTGACGAACTTGGCCCGCCCGTCGCCCAGCACGACTCGCGCCAGCTCGACGGAGGAGGACACGGCGGCGTGCGTCGGAATCCGGGTCCCGAGCAGCTGATGCACGCCGAGGCTGAGCACATCCAGCACCGGCGGGTCGACTTCCCTCAACGGCCGGTCCACACACGCCGCGATGACCGCGTCGTACGTCCCCTGCCGCCGCAGCGTCCCGTACACCAGCTCGGTGGCGAGGGCCGCGTCCCGCCCGTCGAAGTCGCCCTTCTCGCGCGCCTTGCGGAGCAGCGGCGGCAGTACGAGGTTGGCGTACGCGTCCCGCTCGTCCACGGCCCTCAGCGCCTCGAAGGCGAGGATGCGGACGGGGTCCTTCTTGGGCCGCCGGTAGGGCTTGCCGGGCTTGTCGGTCCGGCGGGGGGTGTCGCTCACGTAAAAGGTGCTCCGGTACATCGGTGAGTCACGCGCGGCACACACGTGCGTCACGCGGGGGATACGGGACCAAGCCTACGTCCGACCGTCCCGCCTGCCCCCTCCCCCGCTACCCGCCGAGCGTCTCCGCGTCGCCGATCCGCACCCCGCGCGCCCAGTCGGCGGCCTTCATCGGCTTCTTGCCCTGGGCCTGCACCCAGAGCAGCTCGACGGCGTACGAGCCGGTGCCGGCATGGACGGTGTTCTTCCCGACGGCGATCTGCCCGGGCGCGAGATCGGTCCGGTCGGGCACCGGGGTGACCTGGATGAGCTTGAGCCGCTCCCCGCGGAAGGTGGTCCAGGCACCGGGCGCCGGGGTGCAGCCGCGCACCACCCGGTCGACCCGCAAGGCCGGGGCGGCCCAGTCGACCCGGGCGTCCTCGACGGTGATCTTCGGGGCGAGCGTGATGCCGTCGGCGGGCTGCGGTACGGCCTTCAGCGAGCCGTCCGCGATCCCGTCCATGGTCGCGGCGAGCAGTCCGGCCCCGGCGAAGGCGAGCCGGGTGAGCAGGTCGCCGCTGGTGTCGGTGGGCCGGATCTCCTCGGTGACCGTCCCGTAGACGGGACCGGAGTCGAGCCCCTCCTCGATGAGGAAGGTCGAGGCGCCCGTGATCTCGTCCCCCGCCATGATGGAGTGCTGCACGGGCGCGGCCCCGCGCCAGGCCGGCAGCAGGGAGAAGTGCAGATTGACCCACCCGTGGGCGGGGACGTCCAGCGCGACCCGGGGCAGCAGCGCCCCGTACGCCACGACGGGACAGCAGTCCGGCGCGATCTCCCGCAGCCGCTCCAGGAACTCCGGATCCCGCGGCCTGACCGGCTTGAGCACCTCGATCCCGGCCTCCTCCGCCCGCTGCGCCACGGGCGACGCGACCAGCCTGCGCCCACGCCCCGCCGGTGCGTCGGGCCGGGTGACGACGGCGGCCACCTCGTGCCGCCCGGAGGCGATGAGAGCGTCCAGAGCGGGAACGGCGACCTCGGGGGTCCCGGCGAAGACGAGCTTCATGGGTGCGTACGGGCCTCTCGGGGAGGTTGATGACGGGCAGCGCCCCAGTCTATGACCCCGGCGGGGAAGCCGGGCGACGGCCGACGGCCGAGGCGCGCACCCACCCCCCCGGGGCGCACGCATATGCCGACACGCCCCCACTGCGTGACCCGCGGACCGCTCCCGCGTTGGTCAAGAAGGAGTTGACCACAACGGGCCGCATCACCGCGGCCCGGTCCTTTTCTTCATACGCCGGTTCGAGAGGCTTGTTCATGGCCGACCACGCAACCCACGACGCCCAGGCTCGGGCCAGCCTGCACTTGCTGGTGCGCGACATCGAGCGGGTCCGCCGGCAGGTGGACGCACTGCGCACGCTCACCGCCCAGCTGGGCAACGTCTACCGCCCGCGCCGCTCCGGCCCGTCCACGGGCTTCGTCGTCTACGGACGCGCCCCCGCCCCGACGGTCCGTCTCGCCCAGGAGCTGCGGGACAGTGTCGAGACCCTGGTGACGGCCGCGGTGGACTTCGACCGTTCCCTCGGCTTCTCGTGGGACGCGGTGGGTTCCGCGCTCGGCGTCACCAAGCAGGCGGTGCACCGCCGTTACGGCGCCCGTCGCGCCGCCGCGCAGGCGGCCGCGGAGGCCGAGCGGACCACCGAGCCGTCGGGCAGCCGGACGGTCGGCGTGAACACCGGTCTCCCCGCGGTGCCGACGGTCCCCGCGGCCCGCTCGATGCCGACCCAGCCGACGGCGGGCAGCCCCGTCCTGCGCGACGAGGTCCGACCGACAGCCTTCCCCGGCCCCCGCAACGGCTGACCCGCCCTCACCTCCTGCCCTCCCGGCACGCATCCGGGAGGGCAGACTCGTGTCCCCCGTGGGTGTCCCCCTCCGGGACTCACCCGATGTCCGGCGGGTCGATCCGCACCCGAACCCCCGCCTCCGCGGTCCCCTTCGCCATCCGCGCCGCCTGCGCGGCCTTCAACGCGGCGGCCAGTGCGGCTCCGCTCCCCGGCGGTACCCGTACCAGCGCCCGCTGCCAGTGCTCCCCGGGCGGCGGCGCCCCCACGCGCCGGGGCTGCCCCGCGCCGGTGACGGGCAGCGGCACAGGCCCCAACACCTCGGCCTCCCGCGGCAGTTCGGCCGTACGCAGGAACTCGGTCACCGCCTCCGCCGGCCCCGACACGGCCGCCATCCGGGACACCGGCGGGAATCCCAGCTCGGCCCGCTCGCCCAGCTCCCGCACCGCATGGCCGACGGGATCCCACCGCACCAGCGCCTGCACGGGCCGCAACGTCGGTTCGGCGAGGGCGACCACCGTGCCGCCGGCACCTTGCGGCCGTACCAGCGCGGCGGCCGCGATCCACCGCCGCAGCGCGTCCTCGCCGGCGCGCAGATCGGGCCGCCCGAGCATCGCCCAGCCGTCCAGCAAGAGCGCGGCCGCGTAACCGCCCTCGGCGACGGGCTCGGCCCCCGGTGTACTCACGACCAGCGCGGGCGCGCCCGGCACGGTGTCCAGCACCTGCTCGCGGCCCGAGGTCCGCACCGGCACGGCGGGGAACGCCCGCCCCAGTTCCTCGGCGGTCCGCCGCGCCCCCACGACCTGGGCCCGCAGCCGGAAGCCGCCGCACTCCGGGCAGTGCCAGGCGTTCTCCTCCCGCGCACACCATCCGCAGCGCAGCCCCGCGGCCCCCGACTCCTGCGCCTCCAGCGGCCCGGCGCAGTGCCGACAGCGCGCGGGCGCACGGCAGTTGGCGCAGGCCATCCGGGGCACGTACCCCCGGCGCGGCACCTGGACGAGGACGGGCCCGTGCCGCAGGCCCTCCCGCACCACCTGCCAGGCCAGGGTCGGCAGCCGCGCGGCCCGGGCGGCCTCGTCCCGGGCGAGGTCCGTGTCCCCCACGGTCCGCACCAGCGGAGCCGCGGCCCGCACCTGCTCCCGCCCGGCGACGAGCGGCCGCGCCCAGCCGCTCTCGACGAGCTGGGCCGCCTCCACGGTGCAGCTCCAACTCCCCAGCAGGAAGGCGCACTTGTCCTGGGCGGCCCGCAGCAGCAGTACCTCGCGCGCATGCGGCTGGGGCGCGTGCTGCTCGCTGTGGCTGTCGTCCCCGTCGTCCCAGATGGCGACGAGCCCGAGATCCTGGACGGGCGCGAACATGGCGGCCCGGGTGCCGACCACGGCCCGCACGGCCCCCCGCCGCACCGCGAGCCACTCCCGGTACCGCTTCTCGGGCCCGGCATCGGCGGTGAGCACCGCGTGCCGCCCCTCCCCCAACAAGGAGGTCAGCGCGGCATCCACCCGGGCAACGGCCCGCCCGTCGGGTACGACGACCAGCGCGCCCCGCCCGGAGGCCAGCGTCGCCGCCACGGCCCGCGCGAGCTCGTCACTCCACTCGGGCCCGGGCAGGGCGTTCCACACGGCCCGAGGAGCGCCGCCCGACGCGAGGGCCTCCAGAAAGGCGCCGCCCCGCTCGTACCGCGCCCAGGAGCCCGCCTCCGGCGCCGCTGGCGGCGGCAGCGGCTCGGCCGAGGCCCGCTGCTCGGCCCGTGCGCTGCGCGGCGGCACGGCGAGCTGCAGCACATCGGCGAGGCTCCCCGCGTACCGGTCGGCAACGGCCCGCGCGAGCCCCAGCAGCTCCTCGCTCAGCACCCGCTCGGGCGACACGACCTGGGCCAGCGCCGCGAGGGGCCCGGAGTAGTCGGACTCGGCCAGCCGCTCGACGAGAAACCCGTCGATCAGCCCGCCGCCCTCACGCCGCCCGTCCCGCACCCGGTGCCGCCCGGCCCCGAACCGCACCCGCACCCGCACCCCGGGCTGCGCGTCGGCATCGAGCTCGGCGGGCACGGCGTAGTCGAAGTACCGGTCGAGATGCAGCACCCCCTTGTCCACGAGCACCCGCGCGACCGGCAACTCCTCGGCGAGCGCGGCCCCACGCCAGGTCCGGGGCTTGGCCCGGGGCACCTCGGCCTTGCGCACGCTCTCCCGGATCAGCGCAAGCTGCTCCGGAGGCCCGGCCTCGGCCGGGCGCTCCGGATCCTCGTTCTCGCTGCTCACAGCATCATTGGTATCAGACCCCACTGACAGCCGACGGTGCTCAGGGTGCGGTCGGACCGCCGCCCGCCAACTCCAGGTAGTGCAGGTGGCGCAGGGACCAGACGGCCATGGCGTTCTCTCCCTTCAGGGTGGTCTCGCGCTTGTTCACCAGGTGTTCGGTCCACTCGCGCAGGCTGCGCCCCTGGTACTCGTTGGTGAGGATGTCGACCCGGGAACGGATGTCGAAGCCGAAGACCGCGGCGATGTCGGCCTTCGCCGCCATGACGGCGGCGATGTAGTCGACGGCTCCGGCCGGTCTGGCGAGGATCCGCTCCCGTTCGGCCGAGGTGCGCCGGGGCAGGTACCCGGCCGCCTCCGTCTCGCGCACCACCGCCGCGTCGACGTGCACCTTGCCCGGTCCGACCGCCCGCCAGGACGCGCTGCGGACGTTGACCAGCGCCTCCCACGCGATCGCGGCGGCGATGGCCCGCCGGTCGATGCGCCGGCGCGCGGCCGCGGCGTCGATCAGCTCGCGGTGGGCCCGCAGCCAGCTGAGCACCTGGGTCTGCGCCAGGGGCAGTTCGGTCTCGATGTCGTCGGGCGGCGGCAGCAGCCAGGCGTCCTGGAGTTCGAAGGAGATGCCCGTCGCCTCCGGCCACCACTCGGGCCGGTCCTCCGGCCCGGTGGTGCGGATCCGGACCGGAGCGGGTGCCACGGCCGCCTCGGCCCGGGTCACGGCCGTGTCCTCGACCGCTCGCCGGTACGGCTGCTCCCGGCCCGCGGGCGGTGCGGCCACGACGTCCTCGTAGGCGTCGAGCGCCGGTGTGTCCTCGTCGGGGGCCGGCGGCCGCGCGACGATCACCTCGGCGTCCGAGTCGTCGAAGACGATCACCCGCGCGTAGGCGGACGGGACGCGTCCGACGATCGGCTCGGCCTCGGACTCGTCGAAGACGACGACCCCGTCGTACGGCTCACTCGTGTCCGGCATGGCGCCCGGCCCCTAGCCGTGGGACTCGTCGCCGTTGTGGCTGACGGCCGCCACGGGGACCACCTCGATGTCCGGCTCGTCCGGGAAGAGCTTCTGCCAGGCGTCGATGCGCTGGTCCTCCTTCTGCGCCAGCACGAGCCCCAGGGCGTCCGTGGTGCGCCGCGTCTCGCCGTCCCGAGCGGCGGTCTCGGACTGCCGGTTCACCAGGTCCAGCGCCTGGAGCGCGGCCGCGTACGGGTCGAGCGCGTCGGCCTGCCCGAGCAGGGCCTCGACGACGAGGTTGTCGGTCCGCAGCACGACGTCGGTGCGGTCCATCACCACGCCGTCCAGCTCCTGCTCCCGTCCGTCGACGACCTTGACGGGCCTGAACCGCCAGCGGGCGCCGCCCTCGAACGGATCGGCGTGCTGGGGCACCACACGGCCGTCGTCGCCCAGCGGGGCGGTCTTCCAGTCGTACTTCACCCCGCGCGGGTTGCGGCCCACCTGGAGCGTCGTGACGAGGTCGCCGTCGGCGTCGATCCGCTCGGCGCACAGCGAGAGGATCTTGGCCGCCACCTCGGCGCGCTCGCCTTCGACGACATGGCGCTCCAGCAGCCTGCCCAGGTCGGGCAGCGCGACGATCTCGGCGGAGCCGAGCCGCCCGTTGAAGAACGCCACCTTGATGTCGCGCAGCACGATGTGCGTCTCGTACGTCTGGTTGAGCTCGCGGAAGACGAAGTTCAGCACGCGCCGCAGATTGGTGTTGCTGATCTCGCGCACGATGGTGCTGGTGGCCCCGGACGCGGTGCTGACCTGGCTCGTGGACTCGGCGCTCTGCCTGCGGCTGTTGTTGACCTGCGCGGCGTGGTCGCGGGCGGTCTGGCTGACCGAGCTCGCCCACCGCTGGCTGGCCTCCTGGTGGTTGGCGGCGAACGACGTGTCGAGGCGGGTCTCCAGGTCGACCAGGCCGAGGAAGTGCGCGCCGCCCTTGCTGGAGGACGACACGGACAGCGCCCAGCCGCCCTGGTCCTGCTGGGCCGCTCCGGACTCGTTGAGCAGCGACGAGGTGAAGCGGGTCTGGGCCGCCGAGTCGGCGGACTCGAAGACCGAGGTGGCGTCCTCACGGGTGGCCGCCGCACTGCGCCACGTCTCCACGGTGATGGTCTGCCGTTCGCCGGGCAGCAGTGAGAAGGTCTGCAGGGTGCGGCCGAGTCCGTAGTCGCCCAGGAACGACCGGAGTTCCCAGGTCTCGACGAGCGCCAGCCGGGGCGCGACGGAGGCCACCGGGTCGACGGTCACCGGTACCACGCTGTCCCCCAGGCCCGGGGCCGGCACCGTGATCGTCGCGGTCGCCTGGTTCGCCGGGACCGTGACGGCGGCCTCACGGTCGGCCAGCTTCTCCAGGTAGGAGTCGATCCGGGTCCGCTGCAGGGGCACGTCCTCGGGCTCGGCGTTCAGCTGCCGACGCGCGATCAGCTTGTCTCGCACGCTCTCGGTGCCCTGGGGTGTGTCGAGCCCCCGCGCGGCTACGGCGCCGCCGAGCAGCGGATTGACGTCGCCGCCGACCTCGGCGACCAGCCGGAGGGAGGGTTTGGCCGTCACCGGCATGGTCCGCCGGTAGAGCTGTACGAGCTTGTCGCGGTCGATGCCGGTCAGCCGGCCGTCGTCGCCCTTGACCACGCCGAGCTGGAGCAGTGAGGTACCGCTGCGGCGCGCGAAGTCGGTGAAGACGGCGCCGGGAAACGCGAGCGGGACGATCCGGCGCCAGTCGTAGGCACCGGGCAGCGGTACGTCGTAGTTGATTCCGGCGGCCTTTCCGCCCTTGCCGGTGAACTTCGCCATGTCGTCGGCACCGACCGGGGTGATGAGATCGTCCAGAGACACGGTTTTCCCCCTTCTCCTGGCACGGATGTCCCGGCGGCCCGGTGCGGACCGCCGGGAACGGACTGTCTTGGCCGCGAAGCTAGGCCCGGGGGCGGCCGTCGCGCCCCGGGGAAATCCCCGGGTTGTCCCCCGGGGCGCCCGGTTCAGGGACTCGGGCCCACCTTCGAGACGAGGCCCATGCGCGAG
Organism: Streptomyces cylindrosporus; assembly: GCF_022698165.1. Taxonomy (GTDB): domain Bacteria; phylum Actinomycetota; class Actinomycetes; order Streptomycetales; family Streptomycetaceae; genus Streptomyces; species Streptomyces cylindrosporus. The sequence continues at coordinate 40,160 of NZ_JALDAY010000015.1, read as the reverse complement.
GTGATGCCGAGCTTGGCGTAGGTGTTGCCCAGGTGGTACTCGATGGTCTTCACGCTGAGGACGAGTTCCCGGGCTATCTGGCGGTTGGTCAGTCCCTGGACGGCCAGTCGTGCCACGGTCAGTTCCTGCGCGGTGAGCACGGGGCGTGCCGCGTCCGCCGGGCGGCTGGTCCGGCGCCCGCAGGCGGCCAGTTCGGTCAGGCACTGGTCGAGGTAGGGCGCCGCCTCCAGCCGCCGGAACACGGCCCAGGCGTCCTCCAGTTGGTCCACGGCCGCACCGCGCTTGCCGGTACGGCGCAGGAAGGTGCCGTACGACAGCTGCAACAGCGCCTTCTCCCAGCAGGGTTCGCCCCGCGCGCAGTGTTCGAGTCCGGCTCGGAAAGCCTGTTCGGCGGTGTCGGTGTCGCCGCGGACGCCGTCCAGCAGGCCTCGGCAACGGGCGGCGGCGGCCAGGTCGAGCCAGCGGTCGCGCTCGGCGGCGCGGCTCTCGTAGCCGCGCAGCACCCGGTCGGCCTCGTCGGTACGCCCGGTCCGGGTCAGAGCCTCCACGAGCGGGGCGTGCCAGGTCACGAGGCCGACCTCGTCGAGGGCGTCACGGGGCTCGATCGCGGGGTCGAGGAAGGGGTGCAGGGCGGTGACGACCGCCTCGTGGTCGCCCTGGGCGGCGCGCACCTGGGCGAGGGCGGCGGCCGCGATCACGGCGTCGTTGACGTCCGCGTAGGCCCGGGCGTGCTCGACGGCGGCGCTCGCGTGTGCCTCGGCCGCCTGGAAGAGGCCCCGCCCGGCGAGCGGGCAGGCCGCGAAAGCGTGCGCGAGGGCGAGGCTCGACATCCGGGTGTCCTCGGCCAGGGACACGGCCTGGGTGCTGTGGGCCACGGCGTCGTCCCACCGTCCGGCGCGGAACTCGGCGTCGGCGAGGAAGGCGAGTGCCGCGAGCGCGGTGGAGGCGAGCCCGCCGTGGCGGTGCGAGACGTAGGCGTCCTTCAGGTCACCGCAGGCGGTGTCGAGGGCGCCGCTCATCAGGTTGATGACTCCGCGGGCGAACAGTCCGTCGCGTTCCTCCGGACGGCTGTGCGCACCGCCCGCCGGCAGGTGCGCCACGGCCGCCCGTGCCTCCTTGGGCCGGCCGGCGAAGGCCAGGCCCAGGGCCAGCGAGTCCCGCAGGAAGGTCGAGCGGCGGGCCCGCGGGAGGGCCAGGCCCCGGTACGCCCAGTCGACGGTGGCGCAGCCGTCGCTCTCGATGAGGGACAGCCAGGCCAGTTGCTCGGCCGCGGAACGCATCGTCTCGGTCGACGTGCCGGTGTCCCGGCTGTTCCAGCAGGCGGTGAGTTCGCGGCGGGCCTCGTCGTGGCGGCCGGCGACGAGCGCCAAGTGGCCGAGGACGTAGTGCTGTTCGGCTCCCGGTGGCAGTTCCCGCACCCGGTGCTCCAGCCGGGCGGCCTGGCTCACGTCACCGGCGAGCAGCAGGTACTCGACCGCCTGGCGCAGCCACCGTGCGCGCCGCTCCGGGTCCGGCGAGAGCCTCCCCGCGGCCTGGGCGGATGCCGCGGCTGCCGACCAGGCCGCCGCGTCCGCCTGGAGCCCGGCCAGGCGCCCCAGTTCCGCGGCCAGCTCCGGGTCCGGCCCGAGGGCGGCCCGGGCCCGGTGCTGGAGGCGCAGCGCGAGGTCGTCGGCGAGGCTGGCCGCCCGCAGATGCAGATGGGTCCGCAAGGCGGGCTCCAGGCCCTGGTAGACGGCCGCGCGGGAGAGGGGGTGCGGAAAGACCGCCTGCGGCATGTCACCGGCCGGCCCCTCCTCCAGCAGTTCGCAGGCCATCGCCTCCGCGAGCGCGCCGAGGGGCTCGTGCACGGCGCCGAGCTCGGCCGCCAGGTGCAGCGGGCTGGACATCCCGAGCACGCTCGCGGCGTCGACGAGCCGCCGCGCCGGCATGGTGCATGCCTCCAGCCGGGCGGCGATCAGCCGCTCGTACCCCCGCGGTGCCGGCAGTGTCGCCCGGTCCGAGACGAACACGTCGACCGGGAACTGCCGGAGCAGGGCCTTCGTGTGCAGCGGGTTGCCGCCGGTGTGCCGGCACAGCCGCGCGGCCGCCCAGTGCGGCAGTTCCGCGGGACCGAACGCCTCATTCAGCCGTACGACGTCGTCGACGGCGAGCCCGGTCAGGGTCACCTTCAGGGTGCCGTCGTCCCCGAGGAGGCGGCGCAGTCCCTCCGGCAGGCGGGGGTCGGTCACGTCGCGTGCCGTGAGCAGGGTCAGCACCCGGTCCACCCGCAGGCGCCGCAGCGCGAAGGTGACGGCTTGCAGGGAGGGCGTGTCGGCCCAGTGGACGTCGTCGAGCACCACGACGAGCGGGGCGCGGTCCTGGAGCGAGCCGAAGAGATCGACCAGTGCCGAGCCGACGGTGATCGGATCGGGCAGCCGGCTGTCGGCGGCCCCGCCCCGGACCAGCCCGGCAAGCGGTTCGTCCAGCGGGTCCGGCACGCCGGCCAGCAGTTGCACGACGGCGCCGTACGAGAGCCCGGTCTCGAGTTCCTCGCCGCTGCCGCGCAGCACGCAGTGACTCCGGCAGCTCTCGTACAGGAAGCGCCTGACGAGCGAGGTCTTGCCGATGCCGGCGGGGCCGTCCACCACGACGAGTTGCGGCTCGCCGGCAAGGGCCCGGCGCAGCCGCGCGTCGAGCTGTGCGAGTTCGTCGCCCCTGCCGAAGAAGGGCACTTGCCGTTCGTACTGCGACACCCCGCCCCACCCCCGAAGGCGTCCCCGCCCGGCCGGTGGCCGACTCCCCGGCGGCGACACAACCCACGATGGCGGGGTGCCGGTCTCCGGACAAGCCCGAGGCCCGGCCCCCGAAGGGAACCGGGCCTCGCTGCAATCCTCAGGGCTTACAAACCCGCGGCCTTCCGCAGCGCGTCCACACGGTCCGTCTTCTCCCAGGTGAACTCCGGGAGCTCACGGCCGAAGTGGCCGTAGGCCGCCGTCTGGGCGTAGATCGGGCGGAGCAGGTCGAGGTCGCGGATGATCGCGGCCGGGCGGAGGTCGAAGACCTCGTCGATGGCCTTCTCGATCTTCTCGGCGTCGACCTTGGCCGTGCCGAAGGTCTCGACGAAGAGACCGACGGGCTCGGCCTTGCCGATCGCGTACGCGACCTGGACCTCGCAGCGGGAGGCGAGGCCCGCGGCGACGACGTTCTTCGCGACCCAGCGCATCGCGTACGCGGCGGAGCGGTCGACCTTGGACGGGTCCTTGCCGGAGAAGGCGCCGCCGCCGTGGCGGGCCATGCCGCCGTACGTGTCGATGATGATCTTGCGGCCGGTGAGGCCGGCGTCGCCCATCGGGCCGCCGATCTCGAAGCGGCCGGTCGGGTTGACCAGAAGGCGGTAGTTCTCCGTGTCGAGCTTGATGCCCTCGTCCAGGAGCGCCTTCAGCTCCGGCTCCACGACGAACTCGCGGATGTCGGGGGCGAGCAGCGACTCCAGGTCGATGTCGCTGGCGTGCTGCGAGGAGACGACCACGGTGTCGAGGCGCACGGCCTTGTCGCCGTCGTACTCGATGGTGACCTGCGTCTTGCCGTCGGGGCGCAGGTAGGGGATGGTGCCGTTCTTGCGGACCTCGGACAGCCGCTTGGACAGGCGGTGCGCCAGGAAGATCGGCAGCGGCATCAGGGTGGGCGTCTCGTCGGTCGCGTAGCCGAACATCAGACCCTGGTCGCCGGCGCCCTGGCGGTCCAGCTCGTCCTCGTCGCCCTCGACGCGGTTCTCGTACGCCGTGTCGACACCCTGCGCGATGTCCGGGGACTGCGCGCCGATGGACACCGAGACACCGCAGGAGGCGCCGTCGAAGCCCTTCTTCGAGGAGTCGTAGCCGATCTCGAGGATCTTGTTGCGGACGAGGGTCGCGATGTCCGCGTAGGTCTTGGTGGTGACCTCACCGGCGACGTGCACCAGGCCGGTGGTGATGAGCGTCTCGACGGCGACCCGGGAGGTCGGGTCCTCGCGCAGAAGCGCGTCGAGAATGGTGTCGCTGATCTGGTCAGCGATCTTGTCGGGGTGACCCTCGGTCACGGACTCCGAGGTGAACAGGCGACGGGACACAACGCTCCCTGGGGTTGCAGCGGCTGCTGGCTGATCATTGGCGGACGGGCTCGGGGGCTGCGCCCGGCATCGTCCGAGAACAGTTTATCGGTCGCGCTCGGCCACCCGCCCCCCTGTCTCGCCTCTCGGGAGGGCCGTGACCTGCGGCACGGGCATTCTGCCCAATCCCTGGCTGCCTTGACCAGAGTCGCCACACCTCTGTGGCAGAGGTTTGAGGGGACCGAGAATCGAATGAAACATTCAGCCGAGACGCCGCGCCACCAGGTCCCAGACGGTTTCGGCCAGGTGTTCCTTGGGTCCGTGCGACACCGGGGTCTCGCTGCCGTCGGCGCCGAGCACCACCGCCTCGTTCTCCTCGGAGCCGAAGGTCTTGCGCTCCCCCACCTCGTTCACCACCAGCAGATCGCATCCCTTGCGCGTCAGCTTGGCGCGTCCGTTGGCGAGCACGTCGTCGGTCTCCGCGGCGAAGCCGACGATCACCTGTCCGGGGCGGGCGCGGTCCGCGGAGATCTCCGCAAGGATGTCCGGATTCCGTACGAGGACGATCGGGTCGGGGTCCTTGTCGTCCTTCTTCTTGATCTTCCCGGTCGCGTACTCGGCGGGCCGGAAGTCCGCGACCGCGGCCGCCATGACGATCGCGTCCGCCTCGGGCGCCGCCTTCAGCACCGCCTCACGCAGTTGTACGGCCGTGCCGACCTGGACGACGTCCACGCCCGCCGGGTCCGGCAGCCCGGTGTTGGCGGCGATCAGCGTGACCCGGGCGCCGCGCGCGGCGGCGGTGCGGGCGAGGGCGTAACCCTGCTTGCCGGAGGAGCGGTTGCCGAGGAAGCGCACCGGGTCGAGGGGCTCGCGGGTGCCGCCGGCGCTGACGACGACGTGCCGGCCCTCGAGGTCGGGTTCGGTGACGCCCCGGGACAGCACGCGACGGCAGACCGCGTAGATCTCCGTGGGGTCGGGCAGGCGGCCCTTGCCGGTGTCGACGCCGGTGAGGCGGCCGACGGCGGGCTCGATGACGACGGCGCCGCGCCGCCGCAGCGTCGCCACGTTCTCCTGCGTCGCCGGGTGTTCCCACATCTCCGTGTGCATCGCGGGTGCGAAGACGACCGGGCAGCGGGCGGTCAGGAGCGTGTTGGTGAGCAGGTCGTCGGCCAGGCCGTGGGCGGCCTTGGCGAGGACGTCGGCGGTGGCCGGGGCGACGACGACCAGGTCGGCGTGCTGCCCGATGCGGACGTGCGGGACCTCGTGGACGTCGTCCCAGACCTCCGTGGAGACGGGGTTGCCGGAGAGGGCGGACCAGGTGGCGGCGCCGACGAAGTGCAGTGCGGAGGCGGTGGGGACCACGCGTACGTCATGGCCCGACTCGGAGAACCTTCTCAGCAGCTCACAGGCCTTGTAGGCGGCGATGCCACCGCTGACCCCCAGCACGACCTTCGGCTTGTCCACCAGGTCTCCCCTTCGTCGAAACGTACGACTCCCATGACACACCACAGGCCCGACAGTCGCGCTGTCGGGCCTGTGGAAAAGCCAACTGCAATACGAAAGTACTACTGCGGCGGAGTGCTACTGCGCGGGGCCCTCAACGGCCTCGGACGTCAGCAGACCCGCGTTGATCTCGCGCAGGGCGATCGAGAGCGGCTTCTCGTGGACGTGGGTGTCGACAAGCGGACCGACGTACTCGAGGAGGCCCTCGCCGAGCTGCGAGTAGTACGCGTTGATCTGGCGGGCACGCTTGGCCGCGTAGATCACGAGGCTGTACTTCGAGTCGGTGGCCTCGAGGAGCTCGTCGATCGGCGGGTTGATGATGCCCTCGGGCGCGGAGATGGAAGAGGACACGCTCTACCTTCCGATGGATGGGAAAAGATCGGTCGCGATCACGGCACTAGCGATCAGCACTTGTGATCACAGGACATCCATCAAGGCTAGCAGCTCGCGCGCCACATCCTCGACGGAGGTGTTGACCAAGGTCACGTCGAACTCCGGCTCCGCCGCCAGCTCGATCCGCGCCGCGTCCAGGCGGCGCTCGATCACCTCGGGCGGCTCGGTCCCCCGCCCGGTGAGCCTGCGCACCAGCTCCTCCCAGGAGGGCGGAGCCAGGAACACCAGCTGGGCGTCCGCCATGGACTCGCGGACCTGCCGGGCACCCTGGAGGTCGATCTCCAGGAGCACCGGCTCGCCCGCCTCCAGGCGGTCCAGCACGGCCGCACGCGGCGTGCCGTACCGGTTGCCGGCGAACTCGGCCCACTCCAGCAGCTCGCCGTTGGCGATCAGCTTGTCCATCTCCTCGTCGCTGACGAAGAAGTAGTGGACTCCGTGCTTCTCGCCGGGGCGGGGCCTGCGGGTCGTCGCCGACACCGACAGCCAGACCTCGGGGTGTTCCTTGCGCATATGGGCGACGACCGTGCTCTTGCCGACCCCGGAGGGGCCGGAGAGCACGGTCAGCCGCGGACGTTCACTCATGCAGCGATTATTCCAGCAATCCCGGGCTGCCCGGGACTCCCGGTCCGGTGGATCCGGACTCAGGAACCGGTGCTGCCGAACTCACGCTCCAGGGAAGCGATCTGGTTGGAGCCGAGGCCGCGAACACGGCGGCTCTCGGAGATGCCGAGTCGCTCCATGATCTGCTTGGCGCGGACCTTGCCCACGCCCGGCAGGGACTCGAGCAGCGCGGAGACCTTCATCTTGCCGATGACGTCGTTCTCCTGGCCCTGCTTGATGACCTCGTGCAGGGAGGCGCCGGAGTGCTTGAGTCGATTCTTGACCTCGGCCCGCTCCCGGCGAGCCGCGGCGGCCTTTTCGAGCGCGGCTGCGCGCTGTTCAGGGGTAAGGGGCGGAAGAGCCACGCCTACGTCACCTCGGATGTCGAACTGTCGGATACGGACCGGTGAGGAACCTAGTCGCCCCACACCTGGGGAGCCACGAGCAACACGCTTGCCCGTTCACTCTGCTCGGAGACTAGCGGCCAACTCCGCCAGAGTCAGCGAGAACAGCGGAAAAGTCCTGGTCAGCCTCCGTCAGGCCGGACATTTAGGACATAATGCCCCGGATTTGAGGATGTATTCAGACTCAAGTGGGCTTCGAAGCACTCATCGGAGGACTCCGTCGACCAGCTCGAACGCCCGCGACGACCGTCGAGAAAGCCTCATACGGTCGTCGCGGAAATCCTCTACGGAAATTCTTCGACTGTTACGGATCTTCTACGGCCGCCACCGAAGAGTCATACGGCCGCCAGGGCGTCCCCAATCTCCACCGCGAAGCGCTCCGCCGCGGCCCGCAGCGCGCCGACGTCCGGCCCCTGCCGCAGCACCCCGCGGCTGACGTTCGGGACGACATTGCGCGCGGCGGCCCCGAAGACCCGGGGAAGGTCGGCCGGTGTGGCGCCCTGGGCGCCGACGCCGGGGGCCAGGAGCGGACCGTTGATGTCCAGCTCGTAGGAGGACAGATCGCCCAGCGTGGCGCCGACGACGGCCCCGAAGGAGCCCAGGGGAGTCTCGCCCTCGTTCTCGGCGGCCAGGTGGCCCAGGATCGTCGCTCCCACGTTCCGGCCGTCCGTCCGCACCGCGTGCTGCACCTCGCCGCCCTCCGGGTTGGAGGTCAGGGCGAGCACGAACAGGCCCGTGCCGCTCTCCCGGGCCAGCGCGACCGCCGGGCTCAGCGAGCCGTAGCCGAGGTAGGGAGAGACGGTCAGCGCGTCCGAGAACAGCGGCGCGTCCTTGTGCAGGAAGGCCTCCGCGTACCCGGCCATGGTGGAGCCGATGTCGCCGCGCTTGGCGTCCATGACGACCAGCGCACCGGCCGCCCGCGCCTCCTGGACCGTCTTCTCCAGGACCGCGATGCCGCGCGAGCCGAAGCGCTCGAAGAAGGCGCTCTGCGGCTTGAGGACGGCGACCCGGTCGGCCATCGCCTCGACGACGGTACGGCTGAACCGCTCCAGGCCGGCCACGTCGTCGTTCAGGCCCCACTCGGTGAGCAGGGAGGCGTGCGGGTCGATGCCCACGCACAGCGGGCCGCGCTCGTCCATGGAGCGGCGCAGGCGTGCGCCGAAGGGCTCGGTCATACGGTCGTCTTCCTCACGTCGGCGCCGACCGCGTCGGCGAGGGTGGCGTACGGGCTGGTGCGCAGGCGCGCGGCGAGCCCCTTGTGGATCGCGCGGGCCCAGAAGGGCCCCTCGTAGACGAACGCGCTGTAGCCCTGTACGAGGGTGGCGCCGGCGAGGATGCGCTGCCAGGCGTCCTCGGCGTTCTCGATGCCGCCGACGCCCACCAGGGTGATGCGGTCGCCCACGCGCGCGTAGAGGCGGCGCAGCACCTCAAGGGAGCGCGCCTTCAGCGGGGCGCCGGACAGGCCGCCCGTCTCCTTCACCAGAGAGGGTTCGGATTTCAAACCGATGCCGTCGCGGGCGATGGTGGTGTTCGTGGCGATGATCCCGTCCAGGCCGAGCTCGACGGCCAGGTCGGCGACGGCGTCGACGTCCTCGTCGGCGAGGTCCGGCGCGATCTTCACCAGGAGCGGGACGTGCCGGTTCGCGACGATCCGGTCGGCAGCCTCCCGGACGGCGCTCAGCAGCGGTCGCAGCGCCTCCGTGGCCTGCAGATTGCGCAGCCCGGGCGTGTTGGGCGACGACACGTTCACGACCAGGTAGTCGGCGTACGGGGCGAGCCGCTCGGTCGACTTCACGTAGTCGCCGACCGCCTCGGCCTCCGGTACGGCCTTGGTCTTGCCGATGTTGACGCCCACGACCGTCCTGAAGACCGGCTCACGGGTCGCCAGACGGGCCGCCACGGCCAGCGAGCCCTCGTTGTTGAAGCCCATGCGGTTGATGAGCGCACGGTCCTTCACGAGCCGGAACAGCCGCTTCCTGGGGTTCCCCGGCTGGGCCTCCCCCGTGACCGTGCCGATCTCGACGTGGTCGAAGCCGAGCATCGACATGCCGTCGACGGCGACCGCGTTCTTGTCGAAGCCCGCGGCGAGCCCGAAGGGGCCGTGCATGCGCAGCCCGAAGGCCTCGGTGCGCAGTTCCTTGTGGCGGGGCGCGAGCGCGGCGGCGACGAAGGTGCGCAGCACGGGGACGCGGGCGGCGAGCCGGATCCAGCGGAAGGCGAGGTGGTGAGCCCGCTCGGGGTCCATCCGCTTGAAGACGAGGTTGAAGAAGATCTTGTACATGGTGTCCTCATGAAGCCTCATGCAGAGGGGGACACCGTTTCCGGTGTCCCCCTCGGGGCTGCTAGTCGCGGGCGGCGGTCAGATGTTCCGCGTGTTCCTGGAGCGAACGGACGCCCACGTCACCGTGATTGAGGGCGTCGATGCCCTGGACGGCGGCGGCGAGCGCCTGGACCGTCGTCAGGCACGGGACCGACCGCGCCACGGCCGCCGTACGGATCTCGTAGCCGTCGAGGCGGCCGCCGGTGCCGTACGGGGTGTTGACGATCAGGTCGACCTCGCCGTCGTGGATCAGCTGGACGATGGTCTTCTCGCCGCCCGGACCGGTGCCCTCGGACTGCTTGCGCACGATGGTGGCGTTGATGCCGTTGCGCTTGAGGACCTCGGCCGTGCCGGAGGTGGCGAGCAGCTCGAAGCCGTGGGCGACCAGCTCGCGCGCCGGGAAGATCATCGAGCGCTTGTCGCGGTTGGCGACCGAGATGAACGCGCGGCCCTTGGTCGGCAGCGGACCGTAGGCGCCCGCCTGCGACTTGGCGTACGCCGTGCCGAAGACGGAGTCGATGCCCATGACCTCGCCCGTGGAGCGCATCTCCGGGCCGAGGACCGTGTCGACGCCACGGCCGTGGATGTCGCGGAAGCGCGACCACGGCATGACGGCCTCCTTGACGGAGATCGGCGCGTCGAACGGCAGCTCGCCGCCGTCGCCGTTCGCCGGGAGCACGCCCTCGGCGCGCAGTTCGGCGATGGTCGCGCCCAGCGAGATCCGGGCGGCGGCCTTCGCGAGCGGCACCGCGGTCGCCTTCGAGGTGAAGGGGACCGTGCGGGACGCGCGCGGGTTGGCCTCCAGGACGTAGAGGATGTCGCCGGCCATCGCGAACTGGATGTTGATCAGCCCGCGCACCCCGACACCGCGAGCGATCGCTTCCGTGGAGGCCCGCAGCCGCTTGATGTCGAAGCCGCCCAGGGTGATCGGGGGCAGGGCGCACGCCGAGTCGCCGGAGTGGATGCCGGCCTCCTCGATGTGCTCCATCACGCCGCCGAGGTAGAGCTCCTCGCCGTCGTAGAGCGCGTCGACGTCGATCTCGATGGCGTCGTCCAGGAACCGGTCGACGAGGACCGGCCGGGAGGGGCTGATCTCGGTCGACTCGGCGATGTAGGACGCCAGGCGCGTCTCGTCGTACACGATCTCCATACCGCGTCCGCCGAGGACGTACGACGGCCGTACGAGGACCGGGTAGCCGATCTCGTCGGCGATGGCCTTGGCCTCGGCGAAGGTGGTCGCGGTGCCGTGCTTAGGCGCCGGCAGGCCCGCCTCGGCGAGCACGCGGCCGAAGGCGCCGCGGTCCTCGGCGGCGTGGATGGCCTCCGGCGAAGTGCCCACGATCGGCACGCCGTTGTCCTTGAGCGCCTGGGACAGACCCAGCGGGGTCTGGCCGCCGAGCTGGACGACGACACCCGCCACGGGACCGGCCTGCTGCTCGGCGTGGACGATCTCCAGCACGTCTTCCAGCGTCAGCGGCTCGAAGTACAGGCGGTCGGAGGTGTCGTAGTCCGTGGAGACGGTCTCCGGGTTGCAGTTGACCATCACGGTCTCGTACCCGGCGTCGGACAGCGCGAAGGAGGCGTGCACGCACGAGTAGTCGAACTCGATGCCCTGGCCGATGCGGTTGGGGCCGGAGCCGAGGATGATGACGGCCGGCTTCTCGCGCGGCGCGACCTCGGTCTCCTCGTCGTAGGAGGAGTAGAAGTACGGCGTCTTCGCGGCGAACTCGGCGGCGCAGGTGTCGACCGTCTTGTAGACCGGCCGGACGCCCAGCGCGTGCCGCACCTCGCGGACGACGTCCTCGCGCAGGCCGCGGATCTCGCCGATCTGCTGGTCGGAGAAGCCGTGCCGCTTGGCCTCGGCGAGCAGGTCGGGCGTCAGCTCGGGCGCCTCGGCGAGCTCGTCCGCGATCTCCTTGATGAGGAAGAGCTGGTCGACGAACCAGGGGTCGATCTTCGTGTACTCGAAGACCTCCTCCGGCGTGGCTCCCGCGCGGATCGCCTGCATGACGGTGTTGATGCGGCCGTCGGTCGGCCGGACCGACTCTTCGAGGAGCCGCGCCTTGTCGCCCGGCTCGCCCACGAAGGTGAACTGGCTGCCCTTCTTCTCCAGCGAGCGAAGCGCCTTCTGGAAGGCCTCGGTGAAGTTGCGGCCGATGGCCATGGCCTCGCCGACCGACTTCATGGTCGTGGTCAGCGTGGAGTCGGCCTGCGGGAACTTCTCGAAGGCGAAGCGCGGGGCCTTCACGACCACGTAGTCGAGCGTCGGCTCGAAGGAGGCCGGCGTCTCCTGCGTGATGTCGTTCGGGATCTCGTCGAGGGTGTAGCCGACGGCGAGCTTGGCGGCGATCTTGGCGATCGGGAAGCCGGTCGCCTTGGAGGCGAGGGCCGAGGACCGCGACACGCGCGGGTTCATCTCGATGACGATCACGCGACCGTCCTCGGGGTTCACCGCGAACTGGATGTTGCAGCCACCGGTGTCCACGCCGACCTCGCGGATGATCGCGATGCCGACGTCGCGCAGCACCTGGTACTCGCGGTCGGTGAGCGTCATCGCGGGCGCGACGGTGATCGAGTCGCCGGTGTGCACGCCCATGGGGTCGAAGTTCTCGATGGAGCAGACGACCACGACGTTGTCGTGCTTGTCGCGCATCAGCTCCAGCTCGTACTCCTTCCAGCCGAGGATGGACTCCTCCAGGAGCACCTCGGTGGTCGGGGAGAGCGTGAGGCCCTGGCCCGCGATGCGGCGCAGTTCCTCCTCGTCGTGCGCGAAGCCGGAGCCGGCGCCGCCCATGGTGAAGGAGGGGCGGACGACGACGGGGTAGCCGCCGAGCGTCTCGACACCGGCGAGGACGTCCTCCATGGAGTGGCAGATGACCGAGCGGGCGGACTCGCCGTGCCCGATCTTCTTGCGGACCTCCTCGACGACATCCTTGAAGAGGTCGCGGTCCTCGCCCTTGTTGATGGCCTCGACGTTGGCGCCGATCAGCTCGACGCCGTACTTCTCCAGCGTCCCCGCCTCGTGCAGCGAGATGGCGGTGTTGAGGGCTGTCTGGCCGCCCAGAGTCGGCAGCAGGGCGTCGGGGCGCTCCTTGGCGATGATCTTCTCGACGAACTCCGGGGTGATCGGCTCGACGTAGGTCGCGTCGGCGATCTCCGGGTCGGTCATGATCGTCGCCGGGTTGGAGTTGACGAGGATCACGCGCAGGCCCTCGGCCTTGAGCACGCGGCACGCCTGGGTGCCGGAGTAGTCGAACTCGGCGGCCTGGCCGATGACGATCGGGCCGGAGCCGATGACCAGGACGGACTGGATATCGGTGCGCTTAGGCACGCTGGCCCTCCATCAGAGCTACGAAGCGGTCGAACAGGTAGGCGGCGTCGTGCGGGCCCGCAGCCGCTTCGGGGTGGTACTGGACGCTGAAGGCCGGCTGGTCGAGGAGCTGAAGCCCCTCCACCACGTTGTCGTTCAGGCAGACGTGCGAGACCTCGGCGCGCCCGTAGGGCGTGTCGGAGACCTTGTCGAGCGGCGCGTCGACGGCGAAGCCGTGGTTGTGCGCGGTGACCTCGACCTTGCCGGTCGTACGGTCCTGCACGGGCTGGTTGATGCCGCGGTGGCCGTACTTGAGCTTGTAGGTGCCGAAGCCCAGCGCGCGGCCCAGGATCTGGTTGCCGAAGCAGATGCCGAAGAGCGGGGTCTTGCGCTCCAGCACGCCCTGCATGACGGAGACGGCGTGGTCGGCGGTGGCCGGGTCGCCGGGACCGTTGGAGAAGAAGACGCCGTCGGGGTTGACGGCGTACACGTCCTCGACGGTGGCCGTGGCGGGCAGTACGTGCACCTCGATGCCGCGCTCGGCCATCCGGTGCGGGGTCATGCCCTTGATGCCGAGGTCGACGGCGGCGACGGTGAACTTCTTCTCGCCGATCGCGGGGACGACGTAAGCCTCCTTGGTGGCGACCTCCGCGGAGAGGTCGGCGCCCTTCATCTCGGGGGCCTGGCGCACCTCGGCGAGCATGGTGCCCTCGTCGGGCAGCGCGTTGCCGGAGAAGATGCCGACGCGCATGGCGCCGCGCTCGCGCAGATGGCGCGTCAACGCGCGCGTGTCGATGCCGGAGATCCCGACGACGCCCTGCTTGCGCAGCTCCTCGTCGAGGGAGCGCCGGGAGCGCCAGTTGGACGGCACGCGCGCGGGGTCGCGCACGACGTAACCGGCGACCCAGATCCGCTTGGACTCCGGGTCCTCGTCGTTCACGCCGGTGTTGCCGACGTGCGGGGCGGTCATCACCACGACCTGGCGGTGGTACGACGGGTCGGTCAGGGTCTCCTGGTAGCCGGTCATGCCGGTCGAGAAGACCGCCTCGCCGAAGGTCACCCCCACGGCCCCGTAGGCACGGCCGCGGAAGATCCGGCCGTCCTCCAGGACGAGCACCGCGGGAGTCCTTGAGGCTCCCCTTGTGGAGGTAGTCATCGTGCGCCTTCCGTTTCCGTCTTGTTGATCATGGAGTTGATGGCGTCGACCCACTCCGCGTGCTCGGCCGCGTGGTCCGAGCGGAAGCCCGAGTCGATCAGCCTGTCGCCGTGCGCCCAGGTCACCACCAGCAGTCCGCCCTCGGTGAGGACCTTGCCGGCGATGCCCTTGCCCAGCAGGGCCTCGCGCAGCGCCTCGCGCGGGACGAAGAAGTCCGTCGCTCCGGGCCGTACGACGTCCAGTCCCGCGTCCGTCAGCGTGAGCTCGACCCGGCTGCGGGTGCCGAGACCGCGCGCCACGATGCGGTCCAGCCACTGACCGGCGGTGGTGGAGCCGTGGTAGCGGCCGGTCATGCTCAGTTTCACCGGGCCCGGGTCTTCCGGCATTCCGGGCAGCGGCGGCTCGCCGCCTCCGTTGAGGGCGGTGGTGGGAGACGGGCGGGTAGGCAGCTCCGGAAGGTCGCCCTGGAGCGTGCCGCGCCACTTCCAGCCCTCGCGCATCAGCCAGTAGACGAGCGCGACGAAGAGGGCGAGGCCGACCAGCCAGCCGACGCGTGCGGCCCAGTCGGTGACCTCGGCCGACTTCTTCTCGGCCGCGAGCAGGATTACAGGTGTCACGTGAGCTTCCCGTCGACGAGCGTGGCCTTGCCCCGGAGCCAGGTGTGCGTCACACGGCCCGGCAGCTCACGCCCCTCGTACGGGGTGTTCCGGCTGCGCGAGGCGAAGCCCGCGGGGTCCACTGACCCACGGTATGCCGTGTCGACGAGCGTGAGGTTGGCGGGCTCACCAGCCGAGACGGGACGCCCGTGGCCCTTCGCCCGCCCGATCTCGGCGGGCTTGAAGGACATGCGCTCGGCGACCCCGGCCCAGGTGAGGAGCCCGGTGTCCACCATGGTCTCCTGCACCACTGACAACGCGGTCTCCAGGCCCACCATCCCCATGGCGGCCGCGGCCCACTCGCAGTCCTTGTCCTCGTGCGGGTGCGGGGCGTGGTCGGTGGCGACGATGTCGATCGTGCCGTCGGCCAGCGCCTCGCGCAGGGCGAACACGTCCCGCTCGGTGCGCAGCGGCGGGTTGACCTTGTAGACCGGGTTGTACGTCCGGACCAGCTCGTCGGTGAGGAGCAGGTGGTGCGGGGTGACCTCGGCGGTGACGTCGATGCCGCGGGACTTGGCCCAGCGCACGATCTCCACCGAGCCCGCGGTCGACAGGTGGCAGATGTGGACCCGGGAGCCCACGTGCTCGGCGAGCAGGACATCCCGGGCGATGATCGATTCTTCGGCCACCGCGGGCCAGCCCCCGAGCCCCAGCTCGGCGGAGACGATCCCCTCGTTCATCTGGGCGCCCTCGGTCAGCCGCGGCTCCTGCGCGTGCTGGGCGACGACCCCGCCGAAGGCCTTCACGTACTCCAGCGCCCGCCGCATGATCACGGCGTCGTCGACGCACTTGCCGTCGTCGGAGAACACGGTGACGCCCGCGGCCGACTCGTGCATCGCGCCCAGCTCGGCGAGCTTCTTGCCCTCCAGGCCGACGGTGACGGCGCCGATGGGCTGCACGTCGCAGTAGCCGTGCTCCTGCCCGAGCCGGTAGACCTGCTCGACCACGCCGGCGGTGTCGGCGACCGGGAAGGTGTTGGCCATGGCGAACACGGCCGTGTAGCCGCCGCTCGCCGCCGCGCGCGTACCGGTCAGGACGGTCTCGGAGTCCTCGCGGCCGGGCTCGCGCAGATGGGTGTGCAGGTCGACGAGCCCCGGCAGCAGCACCTTGCCCGCCGCCTCGACGACCTCGGCGCCCTCGGCGGACAGCCCGGTACCGACGGCCTCGACGACCTCCCCGTCGATCAGCACGTCCTGCGGCTCGCCGCCGAGCACCTTCGCACCACGGATCAGGATCTTGCTCATGGTCTTACTTCTCCTCGATGGTGCGGGCGTGGGTGACGGCGGGTTCGTTGCCCCCGAGGAGCAGGTACAGGACGGCCATCCGGATGGACACTCCGTTTGCGACCTGCTCGACGACGGTGCAGCGCTCGGAGTCGGCGACCTCGGCGGTGATCTCCATGCCGCGGACCATCGGGCCGGGGTGCATCACGATGGCGTGCTCGGGCATCCGCGCCATGCGGTCGCCGTCGAGGCCGTAGCGCCGCGAGTACTCGCGCTCGGTCGGGAAGAACGCGGCGTTCATGCGCTCGCGCTGGACGCGCAGCATCATCACGGCATCGGACTTGGGCAGTACGGAATCAAGGTCGTACGACACCTCGCACGGCCAGGTCTCGACGCCGACCGGCACCAGGGTGGGCGGCGCGACCAGGGTGACCTCGGCGCCGAGGGTGTGCAGCAGGTCGACGTTGGAGCGGGCGACCCGGCTGTGCAGGACGTCGCCGACGATCGTGATGCGCCTGCCGGCCAGGTCCTGCCCGATCCCGGCGTCCCGGCCGACCAGTCGGCGGCGCATGGTGAAGGCGTCGAGCAGGGCCTGCGTCGGGTGCTGGTGGGTGCCGTCACCGGCGTTGATGACGGCGGCGTCGATCCAGCCGGAGTTCGCGAGCCGGTACGGCGCTCCGGAGGCGCCGTGCCGGATGACCACGGCGTCGACGCCCATGGCCTCCAGGGTCTGCGCGGTGTCCTTCAGGGACTCGCCCTTGGAGACGCTCGATCCCTTGGCGGTGAAGTTGATGACGTCCGCGGAGAGGCGCTTCTCCGCGGCCTCGAAGGAGATACGCGTGCGCGTGGAGTCCTCGAAGAAGAGGTTGACGACGGTACGTCCGCGCAGGGTCGGCAGTTTCTTGATCGGCCGGTCGGCGACCCGGGCCATCTCCTCGGCGGTGTCGAGGATCAGGACGGCGTCGTCGCGGGTGAGGTCGGCGGCCGAGATGAGATGACGCTGCATCTGTCAGGCTCCGTAAGGCAGTTCAGTCGGGGAGATTCCGGGCAAGCCAGGGCATACCGATGGCCGGTGTGCCCTTCGGCCTGCTACTGGGTCGGCTTCGCGCCGAGCAGCACGGTGTCGCGACCGTCCTCCTCGGCGAGCAGGACCTTGACCGTCTCCCGCAGCGACGTGGGGAGGTTCTTGCCGACGTAGTCGGCGCGGATGGGCAGTTCGCGGTGGCCTCTGTCGACGAGGACGGCGAGCTGGACCGCGCGCGGGCGCCCGATGTCGTTCAGGGCGTCCAGGGCGGCGCGGATGGTGCGGCCGGAGAAGAGCACGTCGTCGACGAGCACGACGAGGCGGCCGTCGATGCCGTCACCGGGGATCTCGGTGCGGGCCAGCGCACGCGGCGGGTGCATGCGCAGGTCGTCGCGGTACATGGTGATGTCGAGGGAGCCGCAGGGAATCTTGCGGCCGGTGATCTCCTCCAGCTTCGCGGCGAGCCGCTGGGCGAGGAAGACGCCTCGGGTCGGAATGCCGAGGAGCACCACGTCGTCGGCGCCCTTGGCGCGCTCGACGATCTCGTGGGCAATGCGGGTCAACACCCGCGCGATGTCCGGGCCTTCGAGCACGGGCCGGGCATCGGACGCCGGAATCCCGGACGTGTCCTGCTTGTCCATACGAAACGGACCCCCTTCTCCGCCTCACGGGACGGACCTTAAAGGACGTCGGATTTGCGCCATCAACGTTAGCAGGCCGGGCCGACACCCCTGATCACCCCCTTGGCGTAATCGGCCACGGCTGCCACGGAAGAGTCGGTGTGGACCATTCGGCTTGACGCACGAGAGTCACGCTGCGTAACCTCACAGTGAGTTACCAGACGCGCGGCTCGGATCCTCTGCAGCCGCGTCGACACAGTGTCCGGGGAGCTATATGTCCAGCGAATACGCCAAACAGCTCGGGGCCAAGCTCCGGGCCATCCGCACCCAGCAGGGCCTTTCCCTCCACGGTGTCGAGGAGAAGAGCCAGGGACGCTGGAAGGCGGTCGTGGTCGGTTCGTACGAGCGCGGCGACCGTGCCGTGACCGTGCAGCGCCTTGCCGAGCTGGCGGATTTCTATGGGGTCCCGGTGCAGGAGCTCCTGCCGGGCACCACCCCGGGCGGCGCGGCCGAGCCGCCGCCGAAGCTGGTCCTGGACCTGGAGCGGCTGGCCACCGTGCCGGCCGAGAAGGCGGGTCCCCTGCAGCGCTACGCGGCGACGATCCAGTCCCAGCGCGGTGACTACAACGGCAAGGTGCTGTCGATCCGCCAGGACGACCTGCGCACACTCGCCGTCATCTACGACCAGTCCCCCTCGGTCCTCACCGAGCAGCTGATCAGCTGGGGCGTGCTGGACGCGGACGCGCGCCGCGCGGTCGCCTCCCACGAGGACAGCTGAGCCGCACAGCACTTCAGCAGAAACGTGCCGCCGGGGTGGCCGGAACTTCACCGTTCCGGCCACCCCGGCGGCTTTCTGCGGCCTTCGGACACCTCGCGGGCACCGCAACGCCAGGGGGCCCGCAGCAGTCTCGCTGCGGGCCCCCTGGCAATGCCGTACCTCTTGTGCCTGGACCGTCCTACGCCTCGTCCCGGCGGAGCGTCGGCTTGAGTTCCTTGAGCCGGCCGAGCAGGCCGTTGACGAAGGCGGGCGACTCGTCCGTGGAGAACTCCTTGGCGAGCTGCACCATCTCGTCGAGGACGACGGCGTCCGGGACCTCGTCGACCCAGATCAGTTCGTAGGCGCCCAGGCGCAGGATGTTGCGGTCCACGACCGGCATCCGGTCCAGCGTCCAGCCCACCGAGTACTGCGCGATCAGCTCGTCGATCCGCTTCGCCTGCTTGGCGTAGCCCTCGACCAGCTGCATCGTGTACTCGCTCACCGGCGGCTGCCGGGTGTCGTCCCGGGACAGCCGGATCCAGTCCGCGAGGACCGTCAGGACGTCCGCGCCGCGCTGGTCGCCCTCGAAGAGGATCTGGAAGGCGCGCTTGCGGGCCGTGTTGCGGGCAGCCACGGTTAGCTGTTCACCCGGCCGAGGTAGTCGCTGGTGCGGGTGTCGACCTTGATCTTCTCACCGGTGGTGATGAAGAGCGGGACCTGGATCTGGTGGCCGGTCTCCAGGGTGGCGGGCTTGGTGCCGCCGGTGGAGCGGTCGCCCTGGACGCCCGGCTCGGTCTCCTGGACGGTCAGCTCGACGGCGGCCGGCAGCTCGACGAAGAGCACCTCGCCCTCGTGCTGCGCGACGGTGGCGGTGAAGCCCTCGATCAGGAAGTTGGCGGCGTCGGCGACCGTCTTGCGGTCGACCATCAGCTGGTCGTACGTCTCCATGTCCATGAAGACGAAGTACTCGCCGTCCATGTACGAGAACTGCATGTCGCGCTTGTCGACAGTGGCCGTCTCGACCTTGACGCCGGCGTTGAACGTCTTGTCGACGACCTTGCCGGAGAGCACGTTCTTGAGCTTGGTGCGCACGAAGGCGGGGCCCTTGCCGGGCTTGACGTGCTGGAACTCGACGACGGACCAGAGCTGGCCGCCTTCGAGCTTGAGCACCAGGCCGTTCTTGAGGTCGTTCGTGGAAGCCACGGTTGCGGAATCTCCTGGACTGACGTGGACGACCCCGGCGCACGCCTCTGCCTAGAGGGCGAGCAGCTCCTTGGTCGTGATGGTGAGTAGCTCGGGTCCGCCGTCCGCCTCGGGGCGGACGACGAGCGTGTCATCGATCCGGACGCCGCCCCGGCCCGGGAGGTGGACCCCCGGTTCGACGGTGACCGGCACGCAAGCGTCCAGTTTACCCATGGCCGCAGGGGCCAGCTGCGGGTCCTCGTCGATTTCGAGCCCTACACCGTGTCCGGTCAGGGCGGGAAGGCCCGCGCCGTGTCCCGCGGAGTCCAGCACCTGCCGTGCCGCGCGGTCCACGTCCCGGTAGGCCGCGCCGGGTGCCAGGGACTCCCGGCCGGCGCGCTGGGCGGCGAAGACCAGGTCGTACAGCTCGATCTGCCAGTCCGCGGGCGAGGTGCCGATGACGAACGTACGGCCGATCTCACAGCGGTAGCCGCGATAGGTGGCGCCGAGGCAGACGGAGAGGAAGTCGCCCTCCTCGACGCGGCGGTCGGTGGGGCGGTGGCCCCGGCGGCCGGCGTTGGGGCCGGTGGCGACGGAGGTGGCGAAGGCGGGGCCGTCTGCGCCGTGGTCGACCAGGCGGCGTTCCAGTTCGAGGGCGAGGTGGCGTTCCGTGCGGCCGACGAGGATGGACTCCAGGAGTTCGCCGAGGGCCTGGTCGGCGATCTCGGCGCCGATGCGCAGGGAGGAGATCTCCTCCTCGTCCTTCACCACCCTGAGCTGTTCGACCGCGCCGCCGAGGTCCGCGACGCGCAGGCGGGGGGCGACGGAGCGGATGGCCCGGTGCCGGGTGACCGTCAGGTGCTGCTCTTCCACGGCGAGGGAGTCGTCGCCCTTGGCTGCGGCGAAGTCGGCAGCCGCGACCGCGGGGTCGCCGAAGGTGCCGGGGAGGGTCTGGATGCGGAGGGTGTCGTCGGGGCGGCCTTCGGTGGGGCGGTCCTCGGGGGGTTCCGTGCAGACCAGTACGTCTTCGGTCCTGCCGAGGAGGAGGACGGCGCCGTGCGGGGCGGGGCCGGCGAGGTAGCGGACGTTGGCGGGGCGGGAGACGAGCGCTGCCGCGTTG
The DNA here is from genome assembly GCF_022698165.1 of Streptomyces cylindrosporus. GTDB lineage: Bacteria > Actinomycetota > Actinomycetes > Streptomycetales > Streptomycetaceae > Streptomyces > Streptomyces cylindrosporus. Next base: position 19,826 of record NZ_JALDAY010000015.1, on the reverse strand, counting down.
CCGGCGGCGTTGAACTGCTCCCTCAGCCGGGTTCGGCGGATTGCGTACATCTCGGACATGAGATGAGCGTAGGAGGGGTGGGGGTTTTGTGCCGGTTGGAGGGGTGCCGTTCGGGGGATGGGGGGACTGGAACGGTTGTATGCCGTGTGCGGGTGCGTGGGGGCTGGTCGCGCCCACGCGGCGGAGCCGCAAATCGATACAGCCTCGCGCCCCTTAGCGGCGTGTACTCATCCCTGGTTACCAGCTCGGCGGGCTTGCGATCGATCGTGCCAGTACGTCGTCCAGGACCCGGGCCGTCTGGGGAACGTCGAGTTGGCTGTTGTCGATGATCGGGAGGCCCGAGCCGTACCAGCCCGCCATGCGGCCGTGGATGCGGGCCACCTCCTCGTCGGTGAGGCGGCGGTTGCCGGCGCGTTGGGCGTTGCGTTCCAGGACTATTTCCAGGCCGGGGAGGAGGACCACCGGGAGGAGGCCGGGGCCCACGTGGCGCTTCCAGCCGCCCAGGCCCACCACCGGGCGGTCGGGGAAGACCGCGTCGTCGAGGATGCAGGAGATGCCGTTGGCCAGGAAGTTGCGGGCGGCGAAGCCGCAGGTGCGGCGGGCCAGGCGGTACTGGGCCTCGGAGTGGTCATTCCAGCCCGACTGGGGGTCGGCGAAGCCCGAGCGGACCCATTCGCGTACGTCGTCGAGGCTGATGTGGGCGGTGGGGACCCGGCGGTGGTCCGCCCAGTACTTGGCGACGCTCGTCTTGCCGGCGCCCGCGGGGCCGATCAGCAGGACCGCGAGGGTCGTGGCGGCCAGGTCGGGGGCCGCGGTGGTGGGCGGGGCGCTGGGCATGGGGACCGGGGCGCCGGGCGGCAGCGGGACATGGCCCGTGGTGTCCGGGGCCGGTGGGGGCGGTGCGTGGTGGGGGGCGGGCTGGGGCGGGGCCGCGGGGGCTCCGGGAAACCCGGGGGCGGGGGGCGGCGGAGGCACCGGGGCCGAACCCTGGTGCGAGGGCGGGACGGAGCCCGGGGGCGGTGGCGGCACGGGGGTCGGGCCCTGGTGGGGGCCCGGGTGACCCGGGTGGTGTGCGGCCGGCGTCCAGCCGGCGGCCGGTCCGTGCCCCGGCTGATGGGGCGGCGGCAGCGGAGAACCCACTGCGTGCTGCATCCGGTGCCACTCCGTCTCGTACAGGCAATCGACGCTGGCAGCGGGGCATGAACCCCGCTCCCTACCGAACGGTACCTTCCCCGGCCGCCATTTGGTGAACGGCCGGGGACGGCCCTAAGTGCCCATGTCCGTAAGGCAAATCGGGCGGACGGCGCGCCCGCGGACTTACTCGCCCACTTCGCCGTACGCGGCCAGCAGCACGGCCGGGTCCGGGCCCTCCAGGACGGTCGGCTTGGCCAGGCCGTCCAGGACGATGAAGCGCAGCAGGTCGCCGCGGGACTTCTTGTCGACCTTCATCGTCTCCAGCAGCTTGGGCCACTGGTCGTAGCGGTAGTGGAGGGGCAGGCCGACGGACTCGAGAACCGTGCGGTGGCGGTCCGCCGTCGCGTCGTCCAACCTGCCCGCCAGGCGGCCGAGTTCGGCGGCGAAGTGCATGCCGACCGCGACGGCGGCGCCGTGCCGCCACTTGTAGCGCTCGTTCTTCTCGATGGCGTGGCCGAGGGTGTGGCCGTAGTTGAGGATCTCCCTGAGGCCCGACTCCTTGAGGTCCGCCGAGACGACCTCGGCCTTGACCCGGATGGAGCGCTCGATGAGCTCGGCGGTGTGCGGGCCCGCCGGGGTGCGCGCCGCCTCGGGGTCGGACTCGATGAGGTCCAGGATCACGGGGTCGGCGATGAAGCCGGCCTTGATGATCTCGGCGAGCCCGGAGACGTAGTCGTTGACCGGGAGGGAGTCCAGCGCGGCCAGGTCGCACAGCACGCCGGCCGGCGGGTGGAAGGCGCCGACGAGGTTCTTGCCCTCGGCGGTGTTGATGCCGGTCTTGCCGCCGACGGCCGCGTCCACCATCGCCAGGACGGTGGTGGGGATCGCGATCCAGCGCACACCGCGCAGCCAGGTCGCCGCCACGAAGCCGGCCAGGTCGGTGGTGGCGCCGCCGCCGACGCCCACGATCACGTCGGAGCGGGTGAAGCCGGACTGGCCGAGCGCCTTCCAGCAGTAGGCGGCGACCTCGGCGGTCTTGGCCTCCTCCGCGTTCGGTACCTGGATGGCGACGGCGTCGTAGCCCTGCCCGGCGAGGTCGGCGCGCAGCGCGTCACCGGTCTCGGCGAGCGCCTCGGGGTGGACCACGGCCACCCGCTTGGCCTTCTCCCCGATCAACCCACCGAGCTCGCCCAGGAGTTGACGACCCACCAGCACCTCGTACGGGTCGCTGCCGGCGGTCCCGCCGACCTGGATCCGGGTGACTGCCTCGCTCATGCTTCTTTCAACTCCAGTGAATCCAGCGCGACTTGCGTGACCTCTTCGGGCGTACGGCTGTCCGTCGCGACGACGGCCGTGGCGACCTCCTCGTACAGCGAGCGCCGGGCCTCCATCAGCTCGCGCCACTGCTTGCGCGGGTTGACGGCGAGCAGCGGGCGGGCCGCGTTCAGGCCGGTGCGCTTGACCGCCTCCTCGACGTCCATCGAGAGGTAGAGGACGCGGTGCCCGGCGAGCAGGGCGCGCGTGTCCGCGTCGAGGATGGAGCCGCCGCCCAGCGACAGGACGCCGTCGTGCTCGGCGAGCGCCCGCTGCACGGCCCGCTTCTCGATCGCCCGGAAGACCGGCTCGCCCTCGTCCACGAAGATCTCGGCGATGGTGCGGCCCTCGGCCGCGACGATGTCCTCGTCGGTGTCCCGGTAGCCGACGCCGAGGCGCTCGGCCAGCAGCTGCCCGACGGTGGACTTGCCCACGCCCATCGGGCCGACCAGCACGACGACAGGCACCGCGCTCACCGGATGGCCAGGTTGTCGAGGTACGACCGCACGTTGCGCCGGGTCTCGGTGACCGAGTCGCCGCCGAACTTCTCCGCGACCGCGTCCGCGAGGACCAGCGCGACCATGGCCTCGGCGACGATGCCGGCGGCCGGGACGGCGGAGACGTCGGAGCGCTGGTGGTGGGCCTGGGCGGCCTCGCCGGTGGCCACGTCCACGGTCTGCAGGGCGCGCGGCACGGTCGCGATCGGCTTCATCGCGGCCCGGACCCGCAGCAGTTCACCCGTGGTCAGACCGCCCTCGGTGCCGCCGGAGCGCCCGGAGACGCGCCGGATGCCCTCGGGCGTGCCCACGATCTCGTCGTGCGCCTTCGAGCCGGGGACCCGGGCCAGGTCGAAGCCGTCGCCGATCTCGACGCCCTTGATCGCCTGGATGCCCATGAGGGCACCGGCCAGCCGGGCGTCCAGCTTGCGGTCCCAGTGGACATGCGAGCCGAGGCCCACCGGGACGTCGTACGCGAGCACCTCGACGACACCGCCGAGGGTGTCGCCGTCCTTGTGGGCCTGGTCGACCTCGGCCACCATCGCCTTCGACGCGTCCGCGTCCAGGCAGCGCAGCGGGTCGGCGTCCAGCTTCTCGACGTCGGCCGGGGTCGGGTACACACCGGCCGGGGCCTTCACCGAGCACAGCTCGACGACGTGCGAGACGATCTCGATGCCGGCCGTCTCCTTCAGGTACGACCGGGCCACCGCGCCCAGCGCCACGCGGGCCGCGGTCTCCCGGGCGGACGCGCGCTCCAGGATCGGGCGGGCCTCGTCGAAGCCGTACTTCTGCATGCCCGCCAGGTCGGCGTGGCCAGGGCGCGGACGGGTCAGCGGGGCGTTGCGGGCAAGGCCGGCGAGGATCTCCGGGTCGACCGGGTCGGCCGCCATGACCTGCTCCCACTTGGGCCACTCGGTGTTGCCCACCATGATCGCGACCGGGGAACCAAGGGTCAGGCCGTGCCGGACGCCGCCGAGGAAGGTGACCTCGTCGCGCTCGAACTTCATGCGCGCGCCGCGTCCGTAGCCGAGCCGGCGCCGGGCCAGGTGGTCCGCCACCATCTCCGTGGTGATCGGCACGCCGGCGGGAAGACCCTCCAGCGTCGCCACGAGTGCGGGACCGTGGGACTCCCCCGCGGTCAGCCAACGCAACCTGCTCAACGCTGCTCCTCAGTGCTCGCGCCCTGGTACTGCCCTTGCGTACGCACGTCCTCGCGTACGGCGGCGGCTCGACCAGGTGCGCGGCCCTGGCCCGCCACCTCCGATCCTCCCACGTCCGGATGTCGGCTCAGGTCCGAGTCCGGCAGACGGACAGGTGATGGACGCCCGGCACGGGGGCCCGGGCGGACGTGCGCGGGGCGAGGAGAGGTGGAGCGGGCCCGGTGCGCGGATCAGCCGAGTCCCGCGGCCGCCCGCATCGCCGCCAGTGGGGAGCGCGGGTCGCCCGTGAACTGGTGGAACTGCAGCACGGCCTGGTGCAGCAGCAGATCGAGGCCGCTGAGGACCGGCCCGCACCGCTGTGCCCAGGCCGCGGCGAGGGGCGTGGGCCACGGGTCGTACAGGACGTCGAACAGGGTGCCGACCTGGGCGGGAAGCCGCTCGGCCAGCTCGTCGGTGCCCCCCGCGGGCGTCGTCGAGATCACCAGGGGTGCCTCGAAGGCCCGTACCGCGTCGGCCCAGTCCGCCGGACGGACCCGGACCCCCAGCCGCTCCCCCCAGTGCCGCATCTCGGCGGCGCGCCGCTCGCTGCGCACGTACACGGTGACCTCACCGGTGCAGACGCGGGCGAGGGCGGCGAGGGCGGAGGAGGCGGTGGCGCCGGCGCCCAGGATGGCCGCCGACTCGGTCTTCTCGACGCCCTTCTCGTGCAGCGCGGCGATCAGGCCGGGTATGTCGGTGTTGTCGCCGGCCTTGCTTCCGTCGGGCCGGAAGACCACGGTGTTGACGGCCTCGACGGAGGCCGCCGTGTCGGTGATCTCGTCGAGCAGCGGAATGACCGCCCGCTTCAGCGGCATGGTCAGGGACAGCCCCGCCCACTCCGGACCGAGCTGCCCGAGGAATCCGGGCAGCGCGGCCTCGTCCACCTCGAACCTGTCGTACGACCAGTCGTCCAGGCCGAGCGCCCGGTACGCCGCGTTGTGCAGCCGCGGCGACAGGGAGTGGGTGATGGGCGAGCCGAGCACGGCCGCCCGGCGGGTTGCTGACATCAGTTGCTGTTCCTCGACGCGTTGAACTCCTCGACGAGCTTGTTGTGCTCGGCGAGGGTCTTCGTGAACTTGCTGGTCTTGCCGTCCAGCGAGATGAAGTAGTACCAGCCGTCGTGCGTGGGGTCGAGCGCGCCCTTGATCGCGTCCTCACCGGGGTTGTCGATGGGACCGGGAGGCAGGCCCTTGACGTAGTACGTGTTGTACGGGTTGTTGTACTTCCGCAGCTCGGAGATGCTCAGGTCGATCTTGCTCTGGTTCTTGATGTAGTTGTACGTCGAGTCGAACTCGAGCGAGCCGTAGGTCTCGGGGTTGCCGGGCTTGAGGCGGTTGTAGACGACCTCGGCCATCTTGCGGAAGTCGTCGTGGCTGACACCCTCGGCCTGCACCAGGCTCGCCACGGTGAGCAGCTGCCAGGGGTTGTCGAGCCCGAGGCTCTTGGCCTTCTTCGTCAGGCCCAGTTCCTCGTACTTGTCGTTGGCCCGGGTGACCATCTCCTTGAGGACGGTCTCGGGCTTCTGCCCCTTGGTGACCGCATAGCTGGAGGGGTAGAGGAACCCTTCCAGCGGATCCTTGAGGTTCGCGTGGTTCAGTGCCCAGGAGGGCAGGCCGAGCTTCTTGTAGTCGTTCTTCGCGACCTTGGCCGTGGTGCCTGCCGCCACGCCGAGGCGAGTGTCGATCACCTCGTAGATCTTCGAGTTGCGCATGCCCTCGGCGAAGATCAGGTTGCTGCGGCTCTTCGGGCTGAGCATCAGTTCGACCGCGCTCGCGGCCGACATCTGTTTCTCCAGCGTGTAGACGCCGTCCTGGATCGTCTTGCCCTTGGGGTTCGACTGCTGAGCCGACACGAACGCGTCGACGCTCTCGACGACGCCCGCCTCCTTGAGCTTCTGCCCGATCACATAGCCGCCGGCGCCCTTGGGGATCGTCACGGTGACCTGCGTCCCATTGCCGTCGCCCGCGTAGTCCGGGGCCGGGCCGAAACGATTTTGGTAGAACTGCCAGCCGAAATAGCCGACGCCGCCGATGCCGCCGCCGAAGACCAGGACGAGGACGAGGCAGGCGCAGCCGTTGCGGCTCTTCTTCTTGGGTTTCTTGCCGCCGCGGGCCTTGCGGCCGGCGCGCGGGTCGTCGTCCTCGTCCTCCTCGTCGGCATCGGCGTCGCCGCCCGCGAAGAAGGCGCGTTCGCCCTGGTCGGGGCCCGGGTCCCAGTCGGTCTGCGGCGGTTCGGGCTCGGCCTGCCTGCGGCTCGGCGGCTCGGGCGGCGGGTAGGCGTCCGGGGTGCCGTAGTAGTCGTCACCGCCCCCGTAGGCGGCGGCCTGCTGGGCGTACGGGTCCTGGGGGTCCGTGTACTGGACATGCGTATGCGTGCCCTGGCCCCAGGCCTGCTGGTCGTACGACTGCTGCTGGCCCTGACCCGCGTAGTACTGCTGGTCGTACTCCTGGTACTGCTGCTGGTACTGCTGCGCCTGACCGTATCCGGCCTGTTGGCCGTCGTTCCAGCCGCCGTACTGCTGCTGCGGCTGCTCTGGATAGTGCTGCGGCTGGCCGCCGTAGGGGGACTGCTGGCCATTGGCCTGCTGTCCTCCCCATCCGTCGTCCCCGTAGTACGGGTCCTCCGGATGCCACGGTTCGGAGCCTTGGCCCCGGCCATACTCAGTCATCAAACCCCTAGAGCCGCGAGGCGGTGATCACGCGGCCTTTTCGGGCCCGCCATCGTTCCGCCTCTTTCTGTGCGGCGCCTGTTCGAACGCCGCCACATCGCGCGGAACGTTACCGTATCGCGATCAGATGACCACTTCGACGCCCTCGCCGGGTGCTTTACCTGACACCCGTTCGGATTCCAGGGCCTGCTGCAGGATGATCACAGCGGCTGCCTGGTCGATGACCGAGCGGCCCTTCTTGGCCTTCACGCCCGAGGCGCGCAGTCCCTGAGTGGCCGTCACCGTGGTCATCCGTTCGTCGACCAGTCGGACGGGGATCGGTTTGATGCCCTTGGCCAGCTCCTGCGCGAAGGCCCGAACCTTTACCGCGGCCGGGCCCTCGCCCCCCTTGAGGGAGCGAGGGAGTCCGACGACGACCTCGATCGGCTCGTACTCCTCGACCAGCTGGCGCAGCCGGCGGTGGGCCTGGGGGACGTCCCGGCCGGGGACCGTCTCGACCGGTGTGGCGAGGATCCCGTCGGGGTCGCAGGAGGCGACCCCGATCCGGGCGTCGCCGACGTCGATGGCGAGTCGGCGGCCCCGGCGCATGGACCGGCCCTCCCCGGTCTGGCCCTCGGCGGTCACTTGGCCGTGTCCGCCACGAGGCGCTCGACCGCGTCGACGGCCTCGCCGATCACGGCCGGGTTCTGGCCGCCGCCCTGGGCGACGTCCGGCTTGCCGCCACCGCCGCCGCCGAGGGTCTTGGCGGCGGTGCGGACCAGGTCACCGGCCTTGAGACCGCGCTCGCGGGCGGGCTCGTTGGTGGCGATGACCGTGAGGGGCTTGCCGTTGTTGACCGTGAACAGGGCCACGACCGCGGCGCGTCCGCCCTGGATGCGGCCGCGCACGTCGAGGACCAGCTTGCGCAGGTCGTCGGGGGTCGTACCGTCCGGGACCCGGCCGGTGACGACGGCGATGCCGCGGACGTCCTTGGCGGACTCGGCGAGTCCGGCGGCGGCCTGCAGCACCTTCTCGGCGCGGAACTTCTCGATCTCCTTCTCGGCGTCCTTCAGCTTGCCGAGCATCGAGGAGACCTTCTCCGGCAGCTCCTCCGGGCGGCCCTTGAGCAGCTCGGTCAGCTGGTTGACGACCGTGTGCTCGCGGGCGAGGAAGTTGTAGGCGTCCACACCGACGAGAGCCTCGATACGGCGCACACCCGAGCCGATCGACGACTCGCCGAGCAGCTTCACCAGGCCCAGCTGGGCGGTGTTGTGGACGTGCGTGCCGCCGCACAGCTCCTTGGAGAAGTCGCCGATGGTCACCACCCGGACCCGCTCGCCGTACTTCTCGCCGAACTCGGCGATGGCGCCCTGCTTCTTGGCCTCGTCGATGCCCATGATGTCGGCGCGGACGTCGAGGTCGCGGGCGAGGACCTCGTTGATCTTCTGCTCGACGTCGCTCATCACGGCCGTCGGGACGGCGGACGGAGATCCGAAGTCGAAGCGGAAGCGGCCCGGCTGGTTCTCGGAACCGGCCTGGGCGGCCGTCGGGCCGAGCGCGTCGCGCAGCGCCTGGTGGGTGAGGTGGGTGGCCGAGTGGGCGCGGGCGATCGCCTTGCGCCGCCGAGCGTCGATGGAGGCGACGGCCTTGGCTCCGACCGTCACCTCGCCGACCTGGACGACGCCCTTGTGGACGTAGACGCCCGGGACCGGCTTCTGGCAGTCGCGGACCTCGATGACGGCACCGGAGTCGACCTTGATCTTGCCGGTGTCGCCGATCTGGCCGCCGCCCTCGGCGTAGAACGGGGTGCGGTCGAGGACGATCTCGACCTCGTCGCCCTCGGTGGCGGCCGGCGAGGAGGCGCCGTCGACGAGGATGCCGACGACGGTGGACTCGCCCTCGGTGTCGGAATATCCGATGAAGTCGGTCTCGCCGACCTTGTCCGCGATCTCGCGGTAGGCGCCGGCGCCGGCGTGGCCGGTCTTCTTGGCCTGGGCGTCGGCCTTGGCGCGCTCCCGCTGCTCCTTCATCAGGCGGCGGAAGCCCTCCTCGTCCACGGAGAGGCCCTGCTCGGCGGCCATCTCCAGGGTGAGGTCGATCGGGAAGCCCCAGGTGTCGTGGAGCAGGAACGCCTTGTCGCCGGCGAGGACCGTGCCGCCGGACTCCTTGGTCTCGGTGACGGCGGTGTCGAGGATGTTGGTGCCGGCCTTCAGCGTCTTGAGGAAGGCGTTCTCCTCGGCGACGGCGACCTTCTCGATGCGCTCGCGGTCGGTGACCAGCTCCGGGTACTGCTGGCCCATCATCGCGATCACGGTGTCGATGAGGTCCAGGACGACCGGGCCGGTGGCGCCGAGGAGGCGCATGTTGCGGATGGCGCGGCGCATGATGCGGCGCAGGACGTAACCGCGGCCCTCGTTGCCGGGGGTCACGCCGTCGCCGATGAGCATCACCGAGGTGCGCATGTGGTCGGTCACGACGCGGAGGGAGACGTCCGAGGCGTGGGCGTCGCCGTAGTGGACGCCGGTCAGCTCGGTGGCCTTCTTGATGACGGCCATGGAGGTGTCGATCTCGTACATGTTCTGCACGCCCTGCAGAATCATGGCGAGACGCTCCAGGCCGAGGCCCGTGTCGATGTTCTTGCTCGGCAGCTCGCCGAGGATCTCGAAGTTGTCCTTGCCGATGCCCTCGCCGCGCTCGTACTGCATGAAGACGAGGTTCCAGATCTCCACGTACCGCTCGTCGTTGACGGCGGGGCCGCCCTCGACGCCGAACTCGGGGCCGCGGTCGTAGTTGATCTCGGAACACGGGCCGCAGGGGCCGGGGACGCCCATGGACCAGTAGTTGTCCTTCATGCCGAGGCGCTGGATGCGCTCCTTCGGCACGCCGACGACCTCGTGCCAGATGCGCTCGGCCTCGTCGTCGTCCTTGTAGACGGTGATCCAGAGGCGGTCGGGCTCCAGGCCGTAACCGCCCTTGTCCTGGGGCGTGGTGAGCAGCTCCCAGGCGTACTTGATGGCGCCTTCCTTGAAGTAGTCGCCGAAGGAGAAGTTGCCGCACATCTGGAAGAAGGTGCCGTGCCGGGTGGTCTTGCCGACCTCTTCGATGTCCGGGGTGCGCACGCACTTCTGGACGCTGGTGGCGCGGGCGAAGGGCGGCTTGACCTCACCCAGGAAGTACGGCTTGAAGGGCACCATGCCGGCGGGGACCAGGAGCAGAGTCGGGTCGTCCGCGATGAGCGACGCCGAAGGGACGACGGTGTGCCCGCGCTCCTCGAAGAAGCTCAGCCAGCGGCGGCGAATCTCGGCCGACTCCATCAGTGGTCCTCATTCCGGTTGTACGAGTACGTCTGGTACGTCGAGCCCTCGACGTACTTCGGGCTGTTGCGGTTCTCGATGGCGGCGAACCGCCGGGGTGCGGGGAGTTCGGGGGCCGCGTTGATGCCGAGGGCCTCTCCGAGCTCGTCCTCCCGCTGGGCCATGTTGTCGCGGACGTCCAGCGCGAAGCCGACCGCTCTGTCCTTGAGCCGGTGACCGGCGTCGATGGCCTTGTTGGCGGCGGTGACGGCGAGGTTCTCCGGCGTCAGCTGCTTCAGCTTGCGGTTGACCTTGGTGGTGGCCCACACACCGGCGGCGACACCCGTGGTGAACCAGAACGTACGGCGGAACATCGGTCGGCTCAGTCCCTCTTCCCGCGGTTCTCGCGATACTTGCGCTTCTCCCGCCGCGACGCCGGGACCGTCCGGCCCACGATCACGGTACGCCGGGACTCCTTGGCGGGCACGTCCTCCCGGCGGGCGCCCAGGGCCCGGCGGACGCCGTAGCCGAAGGCCGCGACCTTGACCAGGGGGCCGCCGAAGGTGGAGGCGACGGTGGTCGACAGGGCCGACGCGTTCGACGTGACCTCCTGGACGTCCGTCGCGATCGCGTCCACCCGGTCGATCTGCGTCTGCGCGGAGCGCACCGCCGCGGAGGCGTCGGCCAGCAGCGGGACGGCCTGGTCGGTCACGTCCGCCACCAGCTTGGTGGTCGCCTTGAGCGTCTGGGCCACCCTCGCCAGCGCGACGGCGAGGAAGGAGACCAGGATCGCCCAGAAGACGGCCACCAGCATCCCGGCCACCTCGCCACCGGACACCGCGTGCACCCGCTCTCATGAACACCTGTGAATAGACGACGTGAGCCTATCGCGCCGGGCGCGGCGCTCCGTACCGCATTCCCGTCCGCGCACGGCCGAGTTGCGCGAAGCGATTGTACGGACTGAATACGGTTCAGTACGCTCCGTATTCCATGCGGGATCATCAGCGCAGCAGCGGCCCTGCCGACGGCAATCTGCCCCTGGAGCTCAACGCCTTCGTCGGACGTACGGCCGAACTGGCCGGGCTGGCACGGGTGCTCGACGCCGCGCGGCTGGTGACCGTCACCGGGCCGGGCGGGGTCGGCAAGTCACGGCTGGCGGCCCGGGCGGCCGGGCGGTGCGCACCGCCCGGCGGGGTGTGGCGGGTGGAGCTGGCGCCGGTGCGCGACGCGGAGTTCGTCGACTACGCCGTCGTAGAGGCTCTCGGTCTGAAGGACCACACGACCCGGCTGCCGCGCGAGACGCTGCTCGCGCATCTCGCCGAACGGCAACTCCTGCTGGTTCTCGACGGGTTCGAGCATCTGGTGGACGCGTGTGCCGGGCTGGTGGCCGAGCTGCTGCGCGAGGTGCCCGGGCTGCGGGTGCTCGCGGTGGGGCGCCGGCCGCTGGGCGTGGCGGGCGAGCGGGTGTTCCCGCTGGCGCCGCTGGGCGAACAGGAGGCGGTCGAGCTGCTGCGGGAGCGGACGGCGCAGCACGGGCCGGTGCCGGACGAGGGTCCGGAGGTACGGGAGCTGTGCCGGCGCCTCGACGGGATCCCCCTCGCCGTCGAGCTGGCGGCGGGGCGGCTGCGGGCGCTGTCGCCGGGGCAGTTGCTGGAGCGGCTCGACGACCGGTTCCGGCTGCTGACCGGCGGCGGCCGGGACGTGCTCCCCCGCCATCAGACGCTGCGTACGGCGATCGGCTGGAGCCATGAACTGTGCACCCCGCGCGAGCGGTTGCTCTGGTCGCGGCTTTCGGTGTTCGCCGGGCCGTTCGAGCTGGAGGCCGTGGAGTACGTGTGCAGCGGGCAGGGGCTGGACGCCGACGACGTCCTCGACGTGCTCGGCGAACTGCTCGCGCAGTCGGTGGTCGCCCGCGAGGAGACGCCCTTGGGCACGCGCTACCGCATGCTCGACACGGTCCGGGCGTACGGCGCCGAGTGGCTGGAGGCGACGGGGGACGCGGCGCGGCTGCGGCGGCGGCACCGGGACTGGTACCTGGGCCTGGCGACCTGGTGCGAGCTGGACTGGTTCTCGCCGCGCCAGGCGGAGGTGGCCGCGCGGGTGGAGGCGGAGCTGCCGAACCTGCGGTGCGCGCTCGAACACTGCCTGAGCGAACCCGGCGAGGCGCATCTGGGCCAGTACCTGGCGGGCTCGCTGTGGTTCTACTGGGCGGGCTGCGGACGGCTGTCGGAGGGACGGCACTGGCTGGAGCAGGTGGTGCAGCTGGACTCGGGCCACGAGCAGTCCCGGCTGAAGGCGCTGTGGGTGCTCGGTTACGTCGCGATCCTGCAGGGCGACACCGTGCCGGCGCTGGCCGCGCTCGCCGAGTGCCGCGAGGAGGCGGAGCGCTCGGCCGACCCGACGGCGGTGGCGTACGCGGAGCACCGCACCGGCTGTCTGGCCCTGGTCACGGACGACATGCCGCGTGCGGAAACGCTGCTGCGCTCGGCCCTCGACCGCTACCAGGAGATCGGCGAGCTCAACAGCAACGTCCTGATGGGGCAGGTCGAGCTGGCGATGGCGCGGGCCTTCCAGGGCGATCTGCCGGGCGCGGTGCGGATGTGCGAGGACGTGCGCCGGGTCTGCGAGGACCACGGCGAGCGCTGGACCCGCTCGTACGCGCTGTACGTCCTGGCCTACGCCGCCTGGGCCGAGGGCGACCCGGCCAGGGCGCGGACCCTGCTGACCGACTGCCTGGGCAGCGCGCACGCCTTCCACGACCTGCTGGGCTCGGTGCTGGCGGTGGAGCTGCTGGCCCTGGTCACGGTGGTGGAGGGCGACGCCGCGGAGGCCGCGGTGCTGCAGGGCGCGGCGGGGCGGATGTGGCCGTCGGTGGGGCTGCCGCTGTTCGGCTCGGCGTACTACAACGCCCCGCACGAGCTGTGCGAGGCGACGGCCCGGGAGCGGCTGGGCGACGAGCGGTACGAGGAGTGCGTACGGGAAGGTGCGCGGCTGGTGCGGGAGGCGGCGGTGTCCCGGGCGCTGGAGCGGCCGCTGGACGCGCTGCCGACGCCACGCGGGCCGGTGCGGCACACGACGGCGACGGCGGTGGAAAAGCAGCAACCCGCCGCCTCCCGTGCCCACAAGGGCGGGGAGACGGCGGGCTGAGGTGGTGCTACCGCCTGCTGAGGGAGATCAGCGGGCGTAGTACTCGACGACGAGCTGCTCGTCGCAGATGACCGGGACTTCCTTGCGGTTCGGCTCGCGGTCCAGGCGGAACGCCAGGGCCTTGAGGTTCACCTGCAGGTAGCGGGGGGTCTCACCGTCGGCCGCGAAGCCACCCTCGCGGGCGATCTCGAACAGCGGCTTCTGGCGGCTGCGCTCGCGGACCATCACGACGTCGTCGGGACGGACGCGGAACGAGGGCTTGTCGACCTTCTGGCCGTTGACCTCGATGTGGCCGTGAACGACCATCTGACGGGCCTGGTAGATGGTGCGGGCGATGCCCGAACGCAGGACCAGGGCGTCGAGACGGCGCTCGAGCTCCACGATCAGGGCCTCACCGGTCTTGCCCTGCACCTTGGAGGCACGCTCGTAGGCGCGGACCAGCTGGCGCTCGGAGATGTCGTACTGCGCGCGCAGACGCTGCTTCTCCAGCAGACGGACCTTGTAGTCCGAGTTCTGCTTGCGGCCACGGCCGTGCTCACCCGGCGGGTAGGGGCGGGCCTCGAAGTACTTGACGGCCTTGGGGGTCAGCGCGATGCCGAGGGCACGCGACTTCTTGACCTTGGGGCGGGACTGATTCGCCACTGTTTCTCGTTTCCTTGTTTTCGGCTTGTCAGGGTTGAGGGAGGTCGCATCCGCAGCCGGGGAAACCCGCCGGGTCCTTTTGACGGACCTGGTGGGCAGCCGCTCCCTGGTCTGGGCACATACGTGCAGCACGCGAGTGGCCCACCGACCGGTCCCGTCGTACGACGAGTGGTGGTGGGCTGCCCGCGACACCAATCGAACGGTGCGCGACGCTCCTGGAACCCGCTGGGGGTTCCGGCCGGCCGTCCCGTTCTGACAGCACGGGACACAGCACTTCGAGGGATTCTACAGGGTGCTCAGGACCGCTTCCGACCGAGGTGCTTCCTGGTCCACTCGACGGCGTCCGCGTACCGCGCCTCCGCGCCGTGCCGGGTCGGCGTGTAGTACTCGCGGTCCTTGAGGGCGTCCGGCGCGTACTGCTGCTCGGCGATCCCCTCGGGCAGGTCGTGCGGATACACGTACCCCTGCGCGTGCCCGAGCTTGGCGGCGCCCTTGTAGTGGCCGTCCCGCAGATGCGGGGGCACCTGTCCGGCCATTCCCTTGCGTACGTCCTCCAGGGCGGCGCCGATCGCCGTGGTCGCGGCGTTCGACTTCGGGGCCAGGGCGAGGGCGATGGTGGCGTGGCTGAGGGTGAGGGCGGCCTCGGGGAAGCCGATCATGGCGACGGCCTGGGCGGCGGCGACCGCGATCGGCAGGGCGTTCGGGTCGGCCAGGCCGATGTCCTCGCTCGCGGAGATCATCAGGCGGCGGGCGATGAAGCGGGGGTCCTCGCCGGCCTCGATCATGCGGGCCAGGTAGTGCAGGGCGGCGTCGACGTCGGAGCCCCTGATGGACTTGATGAGGGCGCTGGCGACGTCGTAGTGCTGGTCGCCGTCGCGGTCGTACTTCACCGCGGCCCGGTCGACGACCTCCTCCAGGGTGGTGAGGGAGATCTCCGTCTCGCCCTTGTCGAGGGCGGCCCCGGCGGCGGCCTCCAGAGCGGTCAGGGCGCGGCGGGCGTCGCCGCCGGCGATGCGCAGGAGGTGGTCCTCGGTGTCCTCGGGCAGGGCGACGGCGTCCTTCAGGCCGCGCTCGTCGCTCAGCGCGCGCTTGAGGAGGCCGCGGACGTCGTCGTCGGTGAGGGGTTCGAGGGTGAGGAGCAGAGAGCGGGACAGCAGCGGGGAGATCACCGAGAAGTACGGGTTCTCGGTGGTCGCCGCGATGAGGGTCACCCAGCGGTTCTCGACCGCGGGGAGCAGGGAGTCCTGCTGGGCCTTGCTGAAGCGGTGGATCTCGTCGAGGAAGAGGACGGTCTCCTTGCCGTATCCCCCGGTGGCACGGCGGGCGCCGTCGATGACCGCGCGGACCTCCTTGACGCCCGCGGTGATCGCCGACAGCTCGACGAAGCGCTTGTTGGTGGCCTTGGAGACGACGTAGGCGAGGGTCGTCTTGCCGGTGCCGGGCGGGCCCCACAGGATCACCGAGGACGGTCCCGCCGGTCCGCCCGCGCCCTCGCCGACCAGGCGGCGCAGGGGCGAGCCGGGCTTGAGCAGGTGCTGCTGGCCCACCACCTCGTCGAGGGTGCGCGGGCGCATCCGCACCGCCAGGGGACTCCCGGTCGGGTCCTTCTCCTGGCGTTCTTCTGCGGCGGCGGTGAACAGGTCGGGCTCCACGCTGAAACCCTAAATCACCGCACTGACAATCCCTCCGGGCCCTGGAGAAGACCGGGTCAGCTGGTCCAGAAGTCCCACCAGCGCGTGAGCACCAGCATGCCGATGATGCCGATGTGCAGAACCGGCACGACCCAGGTGAACTCGCCGAAGAAGCTCTTCAGCCAGCGCGGGGCCGGCAGGAGGTCGTTGCGGATGTTGAACGAGGTGACGTACCAGAACATGGTGATCGTCGCGACCCAGGCCAGCGAGCACCACAGGCACAGCGCGTTGATCCGGTACAGGGACTGGAACTGCAGCCAGGTGCAGAAGGCGACACCGAAGAGCGTGCCGAAGTTGAAGGTGAGCCAGTACCAGCGCGGGAAGCGGGCGCGGGCCAGCAGGCTCATGCCGACGCAGATGACGATGCCGTAGGCGACCAGGCCGAGCATCGGGTTCGGGAAGCCGAAGGCGGCGGCCTGCTTGGACTCCATGACGCTGCCGCAGGAGACGACCGGGTTGAGGCTGCAGCCGGGCGTGAAGGTCTTGCCCTCGACCTTCGCCTCGAGCAGCTTGAACTTGTCGATCGTGATGACCCACGCCGCGAGCAGGCCGGCCGCGCCGGTGATGATCAGCAGCAGCGCGAACGCCCGGCTGCCGCCCACCGTCCGGGGCCCGTCGGGCGCGCGCTCCTCGGGGGGCTCGGGCTCGGTGGAGACGTCCTTGACTGTCGTCTTGCTCATCACGCCGATTCCGTCTGCTTGAGAGTTGGACCTTCTTCGGGCAGGGGCCATTGTGCCGTACAGGGGCCGCTGTCCACCGTTCGGTGGACATAAGGAAGTACGCACGGTCGTCCCCGAGCGTTCGGTTCCGGACGAGGCTCGGCGCATGACAGCACACGCGAACGAACTCGCGGTGGACGTACGGGGGCTGCGCAAGCAGTACGGGGACGTGACCGCGGTGGACGGCATCGATCTCGGCATCCGCCGGGGAGAGGTGTTCGGCCTGCTCGGACCCAATGGCGCGGGCAAGAGCACCACGGTGGAGATCCTCCAGGGCAACCGGGACCGGGACGGCGGCGAGGTGTCGGTGCTCGGCTCCGATCCGGCGACCGGCACGCGCGCGTGGAGGTCCCGTGTGGGAATCGTCTGGCAGGACGAATCGGCGCCCGCCGAGTTGACGGTCCGCGAGACCGTGCGGCATTTCGCGCGCTACTACCCGAGGCCGCGCGACCCGGAGGAGGTCATCGGCCTGGTGGGTCTGGAGGCCAAGGCCGACAGCCGTGTCAAGGGTCTGTCGGGCGGCCAGCGGCGCCGTCTCGACGTGGCCCTGGGGGTGATCGGCGATCCCGAGCTGCTGCTCCTGGACGAGCCGACGACCGGCTTCGACCCCGCGGCCAGGCGGCAGTTCTGGGACCTGATCCGGCTGCTCTCCGACGAGGGCACGACCATCGTGCTGACCACGCACTACCTGGAGGAGGCGGAGGCGCTCGCCGACCGGCTCGCGGTCGTCGCCAAGGGGCGGGTCGTCGCGGAGGGCGAGCCGGGCGCGCTGCGGGAGCGGTACGGCACCGGGGCGACCGTCCGCTGGACCGAGGCCGACGGCAGCCCGCGCGAGGAGCACACGGACACCCCGACCAGGACGGTCGCGGAGCTGACGGGCCGCTTCGACGGCGAGATCCCGGGGCTGCTGGTGACCCGCCCCACCCTGGAGGACGTGTACCTCCGGCTGACCGGACAGGAGGACGCGCGATGACCACGACCGCCGTACCGACCCGGACCCAGGCGCCCGCGGAGCGGCTGCCCGGGGCGTGGGGGCTGGGATTCCAGCGCGGCCTCCTGGAGATCAAGCAGTTCTTCCGCCAGCGCGACCAGGTGGTCTTCACCTTCTCCTTCCCGGTCGTCTTCCTGTTCCTGTTCGCCTCGATCTTCCACGACGACGTGCACGGCAGCGGGGTCACCGCCTCGCAGCTGTACGTCCCCGCGATGATGGCCTCCGGCATCATGTCGACGAGCTTCCAGTCGCTCGGCATCTCGATCGCCGTGGAACGCGACGAGAAGGTGCTGCGCCGGCTGCGCGGCACCCCGATGCCGCCGGCCGCGTACTTCCTGGGCAAGATCTGGCTGGTTCTGTTCACCGGGATCGTGGAGACGGCGATCCTGCTGCTGGTCGGGACCGGGTTCTACGGCGTCGACCTGCCGACCGACGCGTCCCGCTGGTTCGACTTCGCGTGGATCTTCGTCCTCGGGCTGACCGGGTGCTCGCTGCTCGGCATCGCGATCAGCTCGGTGCCCAAGTCGGCGAAGAGCGCGAGCTCGGTCGTCGTACTCCCCTTCCTGGTCCTGCAGTTCATCTCCGGGGTGTACATCTCGATCGACACGATCCCCGGCTGGATGCTGGACATCGGCGCCCTGTTCCCGCTGAAGTGGCTGTGCCAGGGGCTGCGGGGTGTGTTCCTGCCCGACTCGGCGCGGGTGCTGGAGCAGGCGGGGAGCTGGGAGTTCGGGCGGATCGCGCTGGTGCTCGGGGCGTGGTGCGTCGGAGGATTGGTGCTGTGTCTGCTGACGTTCCGCTGGAAGGACCGGCGCACGGGATGACCGATCCCGGCGCGCATGCCTGGGACCGCACGATCCGGCTCTGGGACGCGTACTTCGCGGTCTCCTGGGCGGCCACCCTTGCCTTCGTGCTCAACGCGGCGCACCCGGACTCGCCGGTCCGGGTGGCCGCGGCGGCGCTGCTGGTGCCGCTGGTGCCCTGGTACGCCGTCGTCGGGCGCCCACTCCTCCAGGAGGACCCGCCGGACCAGCGGCGGGCGCTGCGCTATCTCGCCGGGGCGATCGCACTGTTCCTGCCCTCGGCCGTGATGGTCGGCGAGACCCGGCTGATGGCGTTCGCGCTCATCCCCCAGTGCTTCATGACGCTGCGCATGCGGTGGTCCCTGGTGGTCGTCACCGTGATCAACCTGGCGCCGGTCGCGGGCTGGGCGCTGCTGTGGCGGCCCGACGCCGAGGCACTGATCGCCAACGTCCTGTTCTCCGCGGTCACCCTCGTCTTCGCCGTGGTGATCGGCAGCTGGATCATCCGCATCATCGAACAGAGCATGGAGCGGGCCGAGTTGATCGCCGAACTGGACGCCAGCCGCCACGAGATCGCCCGGCTCTCGGCCGCGCACGGTGCGTCGACCGAGCGCGAACGCATGGCCCGCGAGATCCACGACACCCTCGCGCAGGGCTTCACCAGTCTGCTGATGCTGATCCAGGCGGTGGAGGCCGAGCTCGACCACGACCTGCCGCAGGCCCGCCGCCATCTCGCCCTGATGGACGAGACGGCCCGGCAGAACCTCGCCGAGGCCCGCGCCCTGGTCGCCGGCGGCTCCCCCGCCGACCTCGACGGCGCCTCCCTCCCGGACGCCCTGCGCCGCCTCGCCGCCCGCCACAAGGCGACCCTGGACGTGACCGGTCCGGTACGCCCGCTACCGGCGGGACCCGAGGTCGTCGCGCTGCGCTCCTGCCAGGAGGCCCTGGCCAACGCCCGCAAGCACGCGGGGAGTTCAGCGGGGGTGGGCATCGAGCTGGCGTACGCCGACGACACGCTCACCCTCTCCGTACGGGACGACGGCTGCGGCTTCGACCCGGGCACCCCCTGCGAGGGCTACGGTCTCGCCGGACTGCGCGCGCGGGCCACCGAGGTCGGCGGCACGGCACGGATCCGCAGCGCGCCGGGCGACGGCACGACCGTGACCGTCAGCCTGCCGGTATCCCCTTCGAGGAGCTCTTCGTGATCCGGATCGTCCTGGCCGACGACCACCCCGTCGTACGGGAGGGCCTGCGCGCGATACTCAGCGCCGAGCCGGACCTGGAAGTGCTCGCGGACGCGGCGAGCGGCCCGCAGGCGGAGGCGCTCGCGGCCGAACTCCGGCCCGACATCGTGCTGATGGACCTGCGCATGCCGGGCGGTGGCGGCGTGGACTCGATCGTGCGGATGAGCGAGGCGGGCCTGCCGTGCCGGGTCATCGTCCTGACCACGTACGAGACGGACCGGGACATCCTGCGCGCGGTGGAGGCCGGAGCGGCCGGCTACCTGCTCAAGGACATGCCCCGGGCCGAACTGGCGGAAGCGGTACGGGCCGCGGCCCGCGGCGAGACGGTACTGGCCCCGTCGGTGGCGGCCCGCCTGGTGGACCAGCTGCGCACCAAGCCGGACCGCCCCCGGCTCTCCGAGCGGGAGACGGCGGTACTGCGGCTGGTGGCGGAGGGCTGCACGAACGCGGAGATCGGTCGCCGGCTGTTCATCGGCGAGTCGACCGTGAAGACCCACTTGCTGCG
>NZ_JALDAY010000014.1 GCF_022698165.1 Streptomyces cylindrosporus | reverse complement strand
CGCCCCCCCCCCCCCCGGCACCCCCCCCCCCGCCCCCCTCCCCGACCCGCCCGGCCCCGTCCCCCCCCCCCCCCCCCCCCCCCCCGCCCCCCCCCGCCCCGTCACCCCACCACCCACCACCCCCGCCGACCCACCCGCCTGGCGTCTCTGGGTGGGCCTCGGGCGCAGCTACCTCGCCGGGCTCCTCGTCCGTGCTCGTCGGGCCCGTCGTGCCCGTCGTGCCCGCGGCGCCATCACCGTCTTCGTCGCCACCGCCGACACCCTCACCGGCCCCCAGGACCGCCCCGCCCGGCGGCGCTGACCGGGTCCGGCTGCTTCGTCGTCGGGGCAGGGCGCCACAGCCGTACCCCCACCCCGTAGAGCAGCAGGCCCAGTGCCAGGCCCGCGCCCGCGCCGAAGCACACCGTCGGGATCAGTTCGTACGGCTTCGCGGTGGAGCCCCAGTAGGCCCACCACCGCGTCGCCCGCTCCACCGCCGCGACCCCGGCACACCCCCCGATCACGACCCCGGCCCACCACCGGTCCCGTACGGACAACACAGGAACCGCCGCCACCACGGCCACCGGCGCAGTGCTCCCGACGCCCCGCCGCAACGCCCACCCCACCCACCCGGCGATCACCAGCGCCGCCGCCACCGAGCTCCCGTACTGCAGGTACCAGAACAGCGGTGAGCCGCCGAAGTCCTCCCCCAGTACCGGAAAGAGGCGCACACCCCACCGGTCGTGGTGCGTGAACGCGTCCCACACCACGTGGGTCAGCGCGCCCAGCGCCGCGGAGGCGTACCAGCGGGTCAGCAGCGACGGTGTCACGCGTGCTCGGGGCGTGCCGCTGTGGAGGAGGGCCGCCGGGCGGGGCTGCCAGGTGCGGGGGAGCAGGGCCAGCAGGGGTTCGCGGAGCAGCAGCCACAGGCCCACCAGCGCCCAGGCCACCCCCACGTCGACCGTGAAGACGCCGGGGAAGGAGTGCGTGACCTCGCCGAACTCCATCGCCCCGGGCACGACACTCGCCGCGTAATAGGTCATGTCGGGCGCGAAGGAACCCGCGACGAGCATGGCCGGAACCAGTCGCCCCCGGCCCGTTCCGTCAGTGCGTACGGCGGGCAGTACGGCCGCCGCATGACTCAGGGTGAACGGCAACGGAGCTCCTCGCGCGGTGGATTGGCCGGGGGTGATCGATTCCGTCCAGTATGGGCCCCGTACGAGCGCGAACCCATGGGGCAACAGGACATGGCCAACTGGTGAAAACCGGGCGCGAACGGGTCCCCATGGAAAGGAAGTTGTCATAGGGTCGCCTGGGTCGCCCTGCCGGGGAACGCGTCGAACGGAAATCGAAAGGCGTGGCGGGGCAACCGGCGAGGCAGACCGATCGTCACAACAGGGCGAGCACAGAGACAGAGACGGGCGCTCGGGCGTCCACGGGAGGGGTTCACTCTATGTCGGCGCAATTCGGCAGGAGGCTGGCCAAGGGAGCGGCGACCACCGCCGTGGCGGCACTCGCGGTCGCGGCTCTGTCCGCGTCCCAGGCGCCCGGCGTCACCGTGGACGACCACGGCAGACAGTCCGCGTCCGACGCCCAGCCCACGCCCGAGGCCACCGCCGACGCGGGCGCCGCCACCGGCAACTCCCCCTATTACACGGACCTCCCGCCGCTGAACAGCCCGAGCCCCTCGCCCAGCACGAGCACGGGCACCCCGGTCGCCCAGGGGGACGCCGAGTCCGGCATCCCCGCGACCGTCCTCGACGCCTACAAGAAGGCCGAGCAGGCCATGCGGGAGGCCAAGCCCGGCTGCAACCTGCCCTGGCAACTGCTCGCCGCCATCGGCAAGGTCGAGTCCGGCCAGGCCCGCGGCGGCCAGGTCGACGCCGACGGCACCACGATCACCCCGATCCTCGGCCCGCAGCTCGACGGCAACGGCTTCGCGCTCATCAAGGACACCGACGGCGGCAAGTACGATGGCAACAGCTCGTACGACCAGGCCGTCGGCCCCATGCAGTTCATCCCGTCCACCTGGGCCTGGGCCGGCCGGGACGGCAACGGCGACGGGGTCAAGGACCCCAACAACGTCTACGACGCCGCCCTCGCCGCCGCCCACTACCTGTGCCGCAACAACTGGGACATGTCCACCCAGTCCGGCCTCGACAGCGCGATCCTCAGCTACAACAACTCGCAGGACTACCTCAACACGGTCCTGTCGTGGCTGGAGTACTACCGCAAGGGCACCCACGAGATCCCGGACGGCACCGGCTCGGTCCCCTCGAACCGCAGCGACGACGGCCAGAAGACCAGCTCCAAGCCGTCGTCGAAGCCGTCCAAGAACCCGCCGAGCACCGGTTCCCCGAGCCCCACGCCGGGCAGCAGCGGCAGCCCCTCCACGCCGAGCTCGCCGTCGCCCACGCCCACGCCCACTGACACGGTGGACCACCTGGAGGACGCGGGCACCGTCAAGCTCACCGCGATGGCCGGCGACGCCTTCACCAAGAAGATCAGCACCAAGGCCGAGACCAAGGCCGGCAAGGCCGTCGCCAAGGTGCGCATCCGCTTCACCATCGTCGGCGACACCGACGCCACCTTCACCGGCGGCGAGAGCGTGGCCACGGTCGTCACCAACAGCTCCGGCACCGCTGTCGCGCCCGCGCTCCAGGCCGGCGAGAAGACCGGTGACTTCAAGGTCCGCGCGACCGTCGTGGGCCGCACGATCACCGGCCTCGACTACACGGCCACCGTCACCGAGCGCGTCGCCGACACCCTCGTCCGCACCAGCGACACCGCGCTGACCTGCACCGCGGGTGGCGAGTTCGCCGACCAGGTCGAGGTGAAGGCCACCTACAAGAGCGCCGTCGCCGACAAGGTCGCGGCCACCGCCACCCTGATCAAGTCGGCGGACGACGCGACCGAGAACGACAAGGGCCCCTACTTCAAGGACGCCGACGGCAAGACCGTACGCACCCTGACGGGTCTGACGACGGACGCGAACGGCGTGCTCACGCTGCCCAAGCTGTACGCCGACGACACCGCCGGCACCTTCCTGCTCCGCATCACCACCGCGGGCGGCGCCACGCTCGACGTCCAGCTGACGGTGACGGCGGCTGCCTCATCCTCGGCGAGCCCGAGCCCGTCGGCGAGCGCCACCTCGTAAGAGAGAACAAGCCCCTTCACGACAGGGCGCCCGGTCCGCCACGGCGGAGCGGGCGCCCTTCGTCCGTCCCGCGCGCGCCTCCGTCGTGTGCGACGTGTTCTCATCTCGCCCACCCGTTGCTACGGTGCCGGACCTGACGATGTATCAGTTCCAGTCCGTCGGGAGGCAGGCATGCGCGCCCTGATCGCCGCGGCGACCGGTCTCGCCCTCGCGTTCGCGTTCGTCCTCACCATCACCGCGATGGGGCAGCCGGCCGGAAAGACGTCCCCGAAACCGCTGCTCACGACGGTCCCCGCACACCCGTAGCCGTCCGCCCGGGAGGCCGAGATGCGCCGCAAGGCCAGTCTGGTCCTGCTCGCCTTCGCCGTGTTCTTCGCGGCCCTGTCCCCGCTGCTGCGCTGGTACGCCTTCCCGCGCCTGGCCAAGATCCCGGCCAACCAGTACCAGGACATGGTCCTGGAGGCGAAGAACGCGACCCTCCTCGACTACGGCACCATGAAGGCGCGCACGGTCCCCGAGGTCACCATCGTGCAGACCCTCAAGGGCAACGTGGAGGCCGCGAAGAAGATCGAGAAGACCGCGGGCCGGGACGTCGTCGTCTGGGACGGCCTCTCCTACGTCCAGGGCCCCGACGGCAAGATGGTCTCGCGGATCCCCGAGCGCTACATCTTCGACGCCCACAGCCAGGCCCCGGTCCACGCGACCGGCGAGATGGTCGACGGCGACCCGGTCAAGCGGACCGGCATCGAGTTCAAATGGCCCTTCCTGACGCAGAAACGGGACTACGAGTACTTCGACGCGCAGACCCGCACCACCAACCCCATCCACTACAAGGGCACCCAGGACTTCCGCGGCCTGAAGGTCTACTACTTCGAGCAGACCATCCCCTGGACCAAGGTCCCCTTCCCCAAGACCATGCCCGTCGCGGGCATCACCCCCGAGTCGGTCGCCAAGACCGGCACCACCCGCTGGTACACCACGGTCCGCAAGTTCTGGGTCGAGCCGGTCACCGGCGCCCCCGTCTACGGCGAGGAGATCCACAAGGAGGAACTGCGCGGCGGCACCCTCCTCGGCGACCGCGACAAGGTGACGGCGTTCGCCGGCCACGTGAAGATGCGCGAGGACTACATCAAGCACACGGTCGCGCTGGTCAAGTCCAACCGCACGCTGGTCCTGCTGATGACCTCGTACCTCCCCTGGGGCTTCCTGTTCCTCGGTGTCCTCCTGCTGGCCCTCTCCCTCTGGCTGGAGGCCCGCAGCCGGCGCCCGGCGGACCCGGAACCGGCCGAGTCCGAGGCGCCGGAACCGGTCATCGCCTGAGCCGCGCGTTGGTGAACCGGGTCGGCTCGGCGCTCGCCGGGTCCTCCGGCCACGGATGCTTCGGATACCGCCCCCGCAGTTCCGCCCGCACCCCCTTGTATCCGTCCTTCCAGAAGGAGGCGAGATCGGCGGTCACGGCGGCGGGCCGCCCGGCGGGGGACAGCAGATGCACCAGCAACGGCCCCCCGGCCACCGAGGGCGACTCGTGCAGCCCGAACATCTCCTGCAACTTCACGGCCAGCACGGGCTGTTCGGGGTCCCCGTAGTCGATCCGGATCCTGGACCCACTGGGCACGACGATCCGCTCCGGCGCCAGCTCGTCGAGCCGCCCGGCCTCTCCCGAGGCCCACGGCAGCAGCCGCGCCAGCGCCTGCCCGGCGTCGATCCGCCCGAGGTCCGCCCGCCGTCGGGCCCGGCCCAGCTCCGGCTCCAGCCACTCGTCCACGCGCGCGTGGAGCGCGTCGTCGGACACATCGGGCCAGGGCTCCCCGAGGCGCAGCCGCAGAAACGCGAGCCGCTGCCGCAGTACGACGGCATCGGCCGACCACCGCAACAGGCCGAGCCCCTCCTCCCGCAGCCCTTCAAGAAGCGCATCGCGTACGAGTACGGGGTCGGCGTCCCTCAACGGGCGCACGGCGAGCTCGATGGCCCCGAGCCGCTCCACGCGCCGCGCGACGACGTCCCCGTCGGCCCAGTGCACCTCCTGGCCCTCGGAGTACAGGGACGCGGCGGCACGCCGGGCCACGTCCTCGTCGATCACACTCGCAAGCTGCACACGCGCGTGCCCCTTCCCGACGGGCCGGTCGGCGACGGCGACGGCGATCCAGGGGGCCCCGCGCAGAGGGCTGCCCTCACCGAGCTCGGCACGGGTCCCGGAGGCCATGAGATAGGACCCGCCGTCGGCTTTGGCCACCCGCTCGGGAAAGGCGAGCGCGGCGACGAGCTCGATGGTGCGGTCGTCGGCCGCGTTCTGTGTCGCGGACGCGTCTTCTTCGTTCGCCCGGAGCCTGCGCACTTCCGCACGCCACCGTCCCGCATAGGCGTCGCCCCCACGCCGAGCGGCCCGCAAAGCAGCCGCCAGGTCGTCCCCGTACTCACGCGGTGCCTCCTCCGACAGCAGGGCGACCACCTCGGCGCCTTCGCCCGCCGTGTCCAGCAGCGCCCGGCCCAACCGCGGATGCAGCCCCAGTCGCGCCAGCCGCAGCCCGCGTTCCGTGGCCCGGCCGGCGGAGTCCACCGCACCGATCGCCGTCAGTACCGCCCGCGCCGCCGCCATCGCCCCGCCCGGCGGCGGATCCAGCAGCGCCAGCCCGGTCGCGTCCGGATCGCCCCAGCACGCCGTCTGGAGCGCGAACGCCGTCAGGTCGGCCACCTTTATCTCCGGCGCCGGAAAGCGCGGCAGACGGGCGTCCTCGGCCTCCGCCCAGCAGCGGTACACCGCCCCCGGTGCCTCACGCCCGGCCCGCCCCGCCCGCTGCCGCCCGGCCGCCTGCGAGGCCCGTACCGTCGTCAGCGCGCTCAGCCCGCGCGCGTGGTCGACACGTGGCTCCCGGGCCAGCCCGGAGTCGACGACCACCCGCACGCCCGGCACCGTCAGCGAGGACTCCGCCACCGAGGTGGCCAGCACGACCCGGCGCCGTTCGCCCGGCGCCAGCACCGCGTCCTGCACGGCCGCCGGCGTCCTCCCGTGCACCTGGAGCACGTCCACGCCGTCCAGAGACCCCAACTGCCCCGCCACGCGCGCGATCTCGCCCACGCCGGGCAGGAAGCACAGCACGTCCCCGTCCCGCTCGGCCAGCGCCCGCCGTACCGTCGACGCCACGTGGGCGAGCAGCGCCGGGTCCACGCGCATGCCGTGCGGCGGACGTACCGGACGGGCCGGCGGGGACCAGATCACCTCCACCGGATACGCGGCCCCCTCCGCCTCGACCACCGGCGCCCCGCCCAGCAGCCGGGCCCAGCCGTCCGCGTCCGTGGTCGCCGACGCCGCCACCAGCCGCAGCTCCGGCCGCAGCGTCTCGCGTACGTCCCACAGGAAGGCGGCCGTCGTGTCCGCGTCCAGGTGCCGTTCGTGGCACTCGTCGAGGACGACCACGTCGACGCCGGTCAGCTCCTGGTCGCGTTGCAGCCGCTGCAACAGCACACCGGTCGTCACGACCTCCACGCGCGCGTGCCGCCCGACGACCCGCTCGCCGCGCACCGTGTAGCCGACGCTCGCGCCGACCTTCTCGCCCAGCAGCCACGCCATCCGCCGGGCCGCGGCACGGGCGGCGATACGGCGGGGCTCCGCGACGACAACCCGCCGCGCCGGGCCGTTCCCGAGCAGCCCGGCCAGCTCCAGCGGCACCAGCGTCGTCTTGCCGGTGCCCGGAGGGGCCACCAGCACCGCGGTGCCGTGCGCCTCCAGAGCGTCGTCCAGGGCGGGCAGGGCGCCGCGTACGGGCAGCGCGTCCAGGGCGTCGTAACGGATCACATGTTCAGTCTCGTACGCACACGAAGATGGCCGTGCCCGGGATCAGGTTCCCGCGCAGCGGCGACCAGCCGCCCCACTCCGAGGTGTTCCAGGCCGGCCACTCCGGCTCGACCAGGTCGACCAGGCGGAAGCCCGAGGCCACGACGTCCCGGACGCGGTCGCCGACCGTCCTGTGGTGCTCGACGTAGACCGCGCGGCCTTCCTCGTCCTGCTCGACGTACGGCGTGCGGTCGAAGTAGGACGCCGAGACCGACAGGCCCTCGGGGCCCGGCTCGTCCGGGAAGGCCCAGCGGATCGGGTGCGTCACCGAGAAGACGAAGCGGCCGCCGGGGCGCAGCACCCGCCGCACCTCGCGGAGGACCTGGACCGGGTCGGCGACGAAGGGCAGCGCGCCGTACGCCGAGCAGGCCAGGTCGAAGGAGGCGTCCGCGAAGGGGAGGGCGCCCGCGTCGGCACAGACGAGGGGGAACGTTCCGCCGATGCGCAGGGCGTGCTGGAGCTGGCGGTGGGAGATGTCCAGGGCGACCGGGCGGGCGCCCTGTGCGGTCAGCCAGCGCGAGCACTGGGCTGCGCCGGCGCCGATCTCCAGGACCGCCCGGCCCTTGAGGTCCTCGGGCGGGCCGAGCAGCTCGGCCTCCACCTCGTCGAGGCCCTCGGGGCCCCACACGAAGCGGTCGTCGCCGAGGAAGGTGCCGTGCTCGACCTGGTACTCGTCCGCGTTCCGGTCCCACCAGCCGCGGTTGGCCCGGGCGCTCTCGGTGACGTCGGCCTCGCGTCGGGTGGCCTCCGGCTCGAAGTCGGGCTCGGAGGAAACGGGCTCTTGGATGATCGGCTCCCTCGTCGTACTCTTCCCTCCAACCCGACGCCCACGGGGTGTCACGGAAGGGGTGTCTCAGGCCTGCGTGGCCTCCAGAGACAGTTCTTGTGCCGGGTATGCGGCGATCCGCCCCGGGTGTGCGCCTTCGCGCATTGACCCTGTCCGGCTGCCCCCGTATGCTACAAGTTGCGCTGCGGGCCTGCGCACCTCAGACGTAGCAGGCTGCGCTCGCATCTGTTGTATGTCCCCTCGGTTTTCGAGGCGCCACCAGTGGTTTTGTGTGGCGCTTCCTTGGCTGTCCGGCTTCTTCAGAGCGAAACGGGCTCCCGGCGTAAGCAGTACCTACGACTTCAATGTCCGTACCGGAGCCCTTTCCCACATGACGAGCAGCACCGAGACCACCGCCACCACCCCGCAGGTTGCGGTCAACGACATCGGTAACGAGGAAGCCTTCCTCGCAGCGATCGACGAGACGATCAAGTACTTCAACGACGGCGACATCGTCGACGGCGTCATCGTGAAGGTCGACCGGGACGAGGTCCTGCTCGACATCGGTTACAAGACCGAAGGTGTCATCCCGAGCCGCGAGCTCTCGATCAAGCACGACGTCGACCCGAACGAGGTCGTGGCCGTCGGCGACGAGATCGAGGCCCTGGTCCTCCAGAAGGAGGACAAGGAAGGCCGCCTGATCCTCTCGAAGAAGCGCGCCCAGTACGAGCGTGCCTGGGGCACCATCGAGAAGATCAAGGAAGAGGACGGCATCGTCACCGGTACCGTCATCGAGGTCGTCAAGGGTGGTCTCATCCTCGACATCGGCCTCCGCGGCTTCCTCCCGGCCTCCCTGGTCGAGATGCGCCGCGTCCGCGACCTCCAGCCCTACGTGGGCAAGGAGCTCGAGGCGAAGATCATCGAGCTGGACAAGAACCGCAACAACGTGGTCCTGTCCCGCCGTGCCTGGCTGGAGCAGACCCAGTCCGAGGTCCGCCAGACGTTCCTCACGACCCTCCAGAAGGGTCAGGTCCGCTCCGGTGTGGTCTCCTCGATCGTCAACTTCGGTGCCTTCGTGGACCTGGGCGGCGTCGACGGTCTGGTCCACGTCTCCGAGCTGTCCTGGAAGCACATCGACCACCCCTCCGAGGTCGTCGAGGTCGGCCAGGAGGTCACGGTCGAGGTCCTCGACGTCGACATGGACCGCGAGCGCGTCTCCCTGTCGCTGAAGGCGACCCAGGAAGACCCGTGGCAGCAGTTCGCCCGCACGCACCAGATCGGCCAGGTCGTGCCCGGCAAGGTCACGAAGCTGGTTCCGTTCGGTGCGTTCGTCCGCGTGGACGAGGGCATCGAGGGTCTGGTCCACATCTCCGAGCTGGCCGAGCGCCACGTGGAGATCCCGGAGCAGGTCGTCCAGGTCAACGACGAGATCTTCGTCAAGGTCATCGACATCGACCTGGAGCGTCGCCGGATCTCGCTGTCCCTGAAGCAGGCCAACGAGTCCTTCGGCGCCGACCCGGCCTCGGTCGAGTTCGACCCGACGCTGTACGGCATGGCCGCGTCGTACGACGACCAGGGCAACTACATCTACCCCGAGGGCTTCGACCCCGAGACCAACGACTGGCTCGAGGGCTACGAGACCCAGCGCGAGGCGTGGGAGACCCAGTACGCCGAGGCGCAGCAGCGCTTCGAGCAGCACCAGCAGCAGGTCATCAAGAGCCGCGAGGCCGACGCTGCCGCTGCCGCCGAGGGCGGCGACGCCGCCGGTGCGGCTCCGGCCGCGGGTGGCGGTTCGTACTCCTCCGAGGGTGCGGACACCTCCGGTGCGCTGGCCTCCGACGAGGCGCTTGCCGCGCTGCGCGAGAAGCTGGCCGGCGGCCAGAGCTGAACGCTGCCGCTGAGGCTTAGCCAGTAGCTGAGGGGCTGCACCTTTCGAGGTGCGGCCCTTCAGTGTTTTCGGGTGCGGGCCCGGTGGGGGCTGGTCGCGCCCACGCGGCGGAGCCGCATTTCAGATACAGCCCCGCGCCCCTTCAGGGTGTCGTTGTCCCGGCGAGATTGCAGAAACGTGCGGGATACACGAGTAACCGATGGGCCGTAACTGCTCATTGGGAGGCTCCCCCGGTCAACGGTGATCGGAAAAGGGGAGCCGATAGATGGCACAGACTCAGCGCGTCTCCACAACCAGCCGGCGGTCGTTCCTGCGCGACGTCGGACTCACCAGCGGTGCCGGGGCCATGTTCGCCACCATGGGGGCCCTCGGCCTCGCCCCCACCGCCGCGGCCGCGCAGCGCGAAGCACCCTTCCGGGCGCCCGGCGCGGGCGACTTCAGCCTCACCGGGCGCGCCGCCGCCAAGGTCGTCATCGTCGGCGGTGGCATAGCGGGACTCACCACCGCGTACGAACTGGGCAAGGCCGGCTACGACTGTACGGTCCTGGAAGCCAGAGGGCGGACCGGCGGGCGCAACTTCACCGCGCGCGGCGGGGACACCACGACGGACCTGTACGGGAACACCCAGACCGCCCGCTTCGCCGACGGGCACTACATGAACTGCGGCCCGGCCCGGATCCCGCAGTGGATGATCACTCTCGACTACTGCCGTGAACTCGGCGTCCCCATCGAGGTGTTCACCAACGTCAACGCCGACGCGTACATCTACAACGAGTCCGCCGGGATGACGAAGCCCGTGCGGTACCGGACCGCGAAGGCCGATGTATACGGCTACGTCTCGGAGCTGCTGGCCAAGGCCACCGACAAGGGCGCGCTCGACAAGGAGCTGACGGCCGACGACCAGGAGCGGCTGGTGGCCTTTCTGGAGGACTGGGGCGAGCTCGGGGACAAGCTGACGTACGAGGGCGGGGAGCGGCGGGGATACACGACGGTCCCCGCCGCCGCCGGAACACCGGGTGTGCTGCTCGGAGACGTGCCGACCGCCTCCCAGGTGTTCGCGAGCGGCGTCGGACGCTACTTCTCCTTCGAGTTCGGCTTCGACCAGGCCATGCTGATGTTCCAGCCGGTCGGCGGGATGGACCAGATCCCCAAGGCGCTGACCAGGGCGATCGGAGCCCGGCGGATCCACACGGGTGCCGTCGTCTCCAGGATCACCGACAAGGGGAGCGGCGTGTCGGTCACCTACACCCAGGGCGGCCGCACCAAGGTGATCGACGCCGACTACTGCGTCGCCGCCCTGCCGCCCAACATCCTCGCCAAGGTGCCGCACAACCTCGGCACCGGCGTGCAGTCCGCACTGGAGGCGATCACGCCCTCGTCCGCGGCCAAGATAGGGCTGGAGTACCGGTCGCGGTGGTGGGAGCTCGACCACAACATCTACGGCGGGATCACCGAGACCGACCAGGACGTCACGCACATCTGGCATCCGTCGTACGGCTTCCACGGTGAGCGGGGCGTCCTCATCGGGTACTACAACTACGACGACAACGCCGACTCCTACGCGAAGCTGACCCCGAAACAGCGTGAGCAGCGGGCGGTGGCCGCCGGGGTGAAGATCTACGGCGAGAAGTACCGCAGCGAGCTCGCGTCCTCCTTCTCCCACCACTGGCGCCAGACGCCCCACCTGGAGGCCGCCTGGCACGACACCCCCGGCGGACCCGACGACGCCCGCTACAAGCCGCTCAACGAGCCCACC
The DNA here is from genome assembly GCF_022698165.1 of Streptomyces cylindrosporus. Lineage (GTDB taxonomy): Bacteria > Actinomycetota > Actinomycetes > Streptomycetales > Streptomycetaceae > Streptomyces > Streptomyces cylindrosporus. Next base: position 310,431 of record NZ_JALDAY010000014.1, on the reverse strand, counting down.
GGACGCGTCTGGTTCGCCGGTGACTGGCTCAGCTACACGGACGCCTGGCAGCACGGGGCGTTCTCGTCGGCGCGGAAGGCGGTGAGTGCGCTGCACGCGCGCGTGATGGCGTCGTGAGCGCCACCGGCGTCATGAAAAGGCCGTAAGAAGAGGCCTGATCAGGGGCACGGGCGGGAATGCCCGTGTCCCGAGGCGCGTTGTGCAGTACGAACACGAGGAGGAGCGGTCACTGTGCTTGATCCGCAGGGTTTGTACGCATGGGAGCCGAAGGGGCTTGCCGTCGTCGACATGGCGCTGGCCCAGGAGTCGGCCGGACTGGTCATGCTCTACCACTTCGACGGATACATCGACGCGGGCGAGACCGGCGACCAGATCGTCGACCGGCTGCTCGACTCGCTGCCCCACCAGGTCGTCGCCCGCTTCGACCACGACCGGCTCGTGGACTACCGCGCCCGCCGCCCGCTGCTGACGTTCAAGCGCGACGAGTGGACCGACTACGAGGAGCCCACCATCGACGTGCGGCTCGTCCAGGACGCCACCGGGGCGCCCTTCCTGCTGCTGTCGGGGCCGGAGCCGGACGTGGAGTGGGAGCGCTTCGCGAAGGCCGTCGAGCAGATCGTGGAGCGGCTCGGCGTACGCCTGGCCGTGAACTTCCACGGCATCCCGATGGGCGTCCCGCACACCCGCCCGGTCGGCCTCACCCCGCACGGCAACCGCACCGACCTCGTCCCGGGCCACCGCAGCCCCTTCGACGAGGCCCAGGTCCCCGGCAGCGCCGAGTCGCTCGTCGAGTACCGCCTCATGCAGGCCGGGCACGACGTCCTGGGCGTCGCCGCGCACGTGCCGCACTACATCGCCCGCTCCCCGTACCCGGACGCCGCGCTGACCGTCCTGGAGGCCATCACGGCCGCCACCGGCCTTGTGCTGCCGGGCATCGCGCACTCGCTGCGCACGGACGCGCACCGTACACAGACCGAGATCGACCGGCAGATCCAGGAGGGCGACGAGGAGCTCACCTCGCTCGTCTCCGGCCTGGAGAACCAGTACGACGCCGTCGCGGGCGCCGAGAGCCGGGGCAACATGCTCGCCGAGCCCGTCGACATCCCGTCGGCGGACGAGATCGGCCTGGAGTTCGAGAAGTTCCTGGCGGAGCGCGAGGGAGACAACTGACTCCTGAGGGGCGCGTTGTCAGAGGCGGGCCGTAGGCTTCGGGACATGCTGAAGGTGGGCCTGACCGGGGGCATCGGTGCCGGTAAGAGTGAGGTGTCGCGGCTGCTCGTGGCGAGCGGGGCCGTGCTGATCGACGCGGACCGCATCGCACGCGAGGTCGTCGAGCCCGGGACTCCCGGGCTCGCCGCCGTCGTGGAGGCCTTCGGCGAGGACGTGCTCGCCGCCGACGGCACCCTCGACCGGCCGAAGCTCGGGTCCATCGTCTTCGCCGACCCCGAGAAGCTCGCCGTGCTGAACTCGATCGTGCACCCCCTGGTCGGCGCGCGCTCCCGGGAGCTGGAACAGGCCGCTGCCGAGGACGCGGTCGTCATCCACGACGTGCCGCTGCTCGCCGAGAACGGCCTCGCCGGGCTCTACGACCTGGTGATCGTCGTCGACGCGGCCCCCGAGACCCAGCTCGACCGCCTCGTGCGGCTGCGCGGCATGACCGAGGCCGACGCACGTGCGCGCATGGCGGCGCAGGCGACCCGGGAGCAGCGCCGGGCCATCGCGGACATCGTCATCGACAACGACGTACCGCTGGAGGAGCTGGAGCGCCGGGTGAAGGAGGTCTGGGCCGAGCTGGTGCGCAGAGCGCGGGAAACCGGGGACTCGTCCCGGCAGCCCCAGGAATAGCAGGCGCTTTCGAGCGCGTTGAACCCTTCCAGTGAGGGAAGGACTCTGCCGTGCCCGAGACCAGCGGTTCGACCGGACGTACTCCGGAGACGCATGTCATCGACTTCCGTGCCGCCGAGCATCTGCTCAACGCACGGGACCCGCGGGGCGCGGTGAAGCTGCTCGACTCAGTCATCGCCGCGCACCCCGAGAACACCGCCGCCCGGCTGCTGCGCGCGCGTGCCTTCTTCGCCGCCGCCCAACTGCGGCCCGCGGAGCTGGAGTTCACGATCGTCCTGGAGCGCGAGCCGGACAACTCCTTCGCCCACTTCGCGCTCGCCCGCACCTACGAGCGCCAGGGCCGACGAGAACAGGCCAAGCGGCACTTCAGACTCGCCGCAGCGCTGGACCCCAACCCGCAGTACCTGAAGGCGGCACGGTTCGACGAGTCGGCGTGAGCCCTTCGACCTAGCGGGGCGGGTTCTCCGGGGGCCGGTACGGGGGGATGTCCGGGCCCGGCTGGTAGTGCGGGCCCTGGCGGATGTGGTGGAGGATCACGGTCATGTCGACGGTGACCACCAGCCACAGCACCCCGCAGGCCGCCGCCCAGCCCGGGCGCCCGGCCAGCGCGAAGGCCGCCGTACCGAAGACCGACCAGACCAGCCCCCACACGCTCAGCCAGAACCGCGCCCGCAGCGCACTGCGCGCGGTCGTCGGCTCACTGCCCGTACGCATCGTCTGATCACTACTCCTCTTTGCAACGTACTCTTCGATGCGGACGTTCACCAAAGAGCCCGGACCAGGGGGACGCGTGCTGCCCGATGCCGATGAGCTGGCCGAGGAGCTGCTCGACCTCGCCGTACCGCACGAGGACATCAACGAGCTCGTACGCATGGGCCGGCGGGTGACCGACGACCCGGAGCTGCGGGCGATCCTGGAGGCGTCGGTCCGCGAACTCGTCCAGGACATGGGCGAGGTGGGCAGCCCGGTCGACCTGCCCGAGCTCGACTGGCCCTCGGGGCCGCTCCAGCGCTGCTTCTCCGTGTACGTGTTCGTCGCCGCGCTGCCCTACACGCGCGCGTACCACCGCGCACGGGGCGTCCCGGCCGAGGTCACCCGGCACACCCTCGCCGACCTCGGGCGGAACATGGCCGTGCACCGGAGGCGGCACGGCGTGGCCGGCGTACAGGCCCCCTGGTGGCTGGTCCACCACTTCCGCGGCGAGCTCTACCAGCTGGGGCGGCTGCAGTTCGAGCGGGCCCGGCACGGGGAGCGCACGGCGCGGATGATCGCGGGGGCAGGCCTCGACGTGTCCGCCGGCATGCCGTGCCTCAGCCTCCACATCCCCGACTACCTCGGCCCGCTGTCGCCGCGGGCCTGCGAACGTTCGCTCGCGCTGGCCGCCGAGTTCTTCGCCCGGCACTTTCCCGAGGAGAAGTACCGGACCGTGCTGTGCCACTCCTGGCTGCTGGACCCGCAGTTGAAGGAGTACCTGCCCGCCGACTCCAACATCGTCCGCTTCCAGGAGAGGTTCCGGGTGGCCCGCCGGCTCGCGGAGCCCGCCGACACCGAACCGGTCCAGTTCGTGTTCGGCGACCCGGACCTGGCGGTGGAGTCACTGCCCCGGCGGACCGCGGTGGAGCGGGCCGTGGGGGACCATCTGCGGGCGGGCGGGCACTGGTACGTCGGGCACGGGTGGTTTCCGCTCTAGTTCGCTTTCCCTTCCCTTCCCACCGATTCCCTTCCCTTCCCACCGATGAGTTCGGACGCGCACCCCGGTCTATCCCTGCGACAGCGACACCAACCGCTCACCGCAGGAGAACCTCATGTCCGAGACCACCGTCCCCCTCGCTTCCGGCTCGTCCGCCACCGTCGTCGCCGAGTCCGCGACCGCCCGCGGCCGCCGCGCCCGGATCGCCCTGCGCACCCTGCAGGTCGTGCTCGCCCTCTTCTACGGCATCGCGAGCGCCCTGCCCAAGCTGATCGCGAACTCCTACGCCGTGGACGCCTTCCACGAGATCGGCTGGGGCAGCGCGGGCATGTACACCATCGGCGCGCTCGAACTCGCCGGTGCGGTGGCCCTGTTGATCCCGGTGCTGCAGTCGGTGGCCGCGGGCGCGCTGAGCCTGCTCATGCTCGGGGCGTTCTTCGTCCAGCTGATCGTCTTCGGCGGCGAGAACGCGGCGACACCGCTGATCCTGATCGTGCCGCTGCTGCTGATCGCCTGGGCGCGGCGGGGCTCCAACCGGGAGCTGGTGAATCTGGTACGACGACGGGCCTGAGCCCGTACGACGGAGGTGGCGGCCGGGTGTTCATGCCGGCCGCCACCTCCGTCGTACGTCCGGGTCAGTGCCGGCCCGGACGCTCCGCGCCGCCGCCCATCAGGCCGCGCAGACGTTCCAGGTCGCGGCGGTCGCGCTTGGTGGGGCGGCCGGTGCCGCGGTCGCGGATGCCGATGGGGGCGACGGCCTCGCGGGGCGGCGGGGGAGGCGAGTTGTCGACGTAGCACTGAACCGCCACGGGGGCGCCGACGCGCTTGCGGATCAGGCGCTTGACGACGACGATCCGCTCCCGGCCTTCGTGGCGCAGCCGCACCTCGTCGCCGATGCGCAGGGAGTGCGAGGGCTTCACGTTCTGGCCGTTCACCCGCACATGGCCGCCCTTGCAGGCGGTGGCGCCGAGTGAGCGGGTCTTGATCAGCCGTACCGCCCAGATCCAGCTGTCGACCCGCACGGACGCGCCGTCCGCGGGCCCGGCCGCCTCGGCGGCGGCGATCGCGGCGGCCACCGCGGGGTCGACGGTCGTCTCGACGGGGTCCCGCCCGCTTTCCTGCTCGTCAGCCATGTTCCGACCCTAGCTCCCGTGGCCCGGGTGCCCCGCACGGTTTTCACTTCGATGTCCGGCATCCGCCGAAGACGCCGAGGAGTACGACGGCCGCGTTCACCGCGATCGCCGTCTTGAGGCCGCCGAGGACCGCCGCGGTGCCGGAACCCGTCATGGCGGCCGTGGCGACCGCGCTCATGACCGGCGTGCCCATGGTGATGCCGATCTGCTGAGTCATGGTGGCGAGCCCGGTGGCCAGGCCCTGCTCGTGGTCGGCAAGGCCCGAGGTCGCGGTGACCATGAAGCCGACGATGACCAGCATGTTCCCGACCCCGCCGACGAAGGTGCAGGTCAGCAGCAGCCACAGCGAGGAGCGGGTGTCGCCGAGGCCCAGCAGGGCGGCCGTGGCGAGGGCCTGGGTGACACCACCGGCGAGCAGGGCGGCACGGCTGCCGATCCGCCCGATGACCCGGGGGGCGACGGAGCCGCCGACGACCGTACCCAGACCGAGCACGCCGAAGCTCAGACCGGCGGCCAGCGGGGAGAATCCGAGCACCTCCTGGAGGTAGAGGGTGAGGAGGAAGACGAGCGAGGTCTCGGTCAGGAACGCGATCAGACCGACGGCGTTTCCCCAGGCCACGGAGCGCCTGCCGAGCACGGACAGGGGCACCAGCGGGGCGGCGACCCGGCGCTCGACGCCGAGGAAGACCAGCAGCAGTACGACGCCGGCCGCGAGCGGCAGCAGGGCGGCGGGGGAGCCCCAGCCGGACTCGCCGGCCCGGGTGAGGCCGAGGACGACCGCCAGCAGGCCGAGGGTGACGGTGGCCGCGCCGGGCAGGTCCAGCTTCGGGCGTTCGTCCGGGCGGGACTCCTCGACGACCGTCGGGGCGACGAGGAGCACGGCGAGGGCCACCGGGACGTTGACGAAGAACGCCCAGCGCCAGGACAGGAGATCGGTCAGGAGGCCGCCGAGGATCGCGCCGGTGGTGAAACCGGCCGACATCAGCGCCCCGTTGAGGCCGAGCGCCTTCTCCCGCAGCGGCCCCTCCGGGAACGACGTGGTCAGCAGGGACAGCGCGGCCGGGGTGACCGCGGCGGTCGCCAGACCCTGGAGGACCCGCGCGGTGATCAGCACCTCCGGGCTCTGTGCCAGGCCGCCCAGCAGCGAGGCGGCACCCAGGACGGCGAGGCCGCCGAGGAACAGCCGGCGGCGGCCGAACAGGTCCGCGATCCGGCCGAAGAGCAGGGTGAACCCGGCCGCGCACAGGGCGAACGCCGTACCGATCCACTGGAGGTGCGCCAGCGAGAAGCCCAGGCCGTCGCCGATCACGGGGAGGGCGACGTTCAGGATCGAGAAGTCCACGGCCAGCATGAACTGGGCGGCGAGGAGGAGGACCAGCACCAGACGGAGGCGGGGGGTGAGGGCGGCGGGGGCCGTGGTGCCGGGGGCCCTCGGATCGATGGCGGTCATGACGTCGTAACCCTTCCTGACAGGCCGAATCGGCGACGGGCGGTGCCGTCGCGCGGATTGCGGATCGCGGAGTGCGGTGTCGTGCAGGAAGGCTCGCGCGGCTCGGTGGGGCGAGCCAGAACCCCCTCGTGGGTGGTCATGGCGTGACCACCCACGGCGATCCCGTTCGGGCGGGGCGGCGGGCATCATGGGGGTGAGACCGAGGAGGCGGTGGTGGAGGCATTGTCCGAGCTGGGGGAGTTCCTCAAGTCCCGCCGTGCCGCGGTGCGTCCGGAGGACGTCGGGATCGGCCCGCAGCCGGGCCGCCGCCGTGTCGCGGGGCTGCGCCGCGAGGAGCTGGCCATGCTCGCGGGCGTCAGCGTCACGCACTACACGCGCCTGGAGCAGGGTCGCGGGAACGGCGCCTCGGACTCCGTGCTGGAGGCGATCGCGCGCACGCTGCGGCTGAGCGAGGACGAGACGGCGCATCTGAAGCGCCTCGCCCGGCCCGCCTCCCCGTCCCGGGCGACCTCGGCGCGTGTCCCTCAAGTCAGCGCGTCGGCCAGGCAGTTGCTCACCGCCATGACCGAGGTGCCGGCCCTCGTCCTGGACCGGCGCGGTGACGTCCTCGCCTGGAACCGGCTCGGGCACGCGCTGCTCGCCGGGCACCTGGAGCCGGACGCCCACCCCAATCTGATCCGGATGCTCTTCCTGGACGAGCGCTACCGGGACCTCTACCCGGACCGGGCGGAGGAGGCCCAACTCGCCGTCGCCTCCCTGCGGTTGGTGGCGGGACGGCACCCCGACGACCGGCGGCTGGCCGAGCTGATCGGCGAACTCTCCATGAAGTCAGGGGAGTTCGCCTCCCTGTGGGCCAGGCATCCGGTGCGCACCTGCACCTCGGGCGTCAAACGCCTGCACCACCCGCTGGTCGGCCCGATGGACCTCGCCTTCGAGAACCTCGACATCCCCGGCAGCTCCGGCCAGCGGCTGATCGCCTACACCGCCGAGCCCGGCTCCCCGTGCGAGGCGGCACTGCGGATGCTGGGCGACCTCACCGCCGTATCGGCGCACTCACCTCGCGACCGCACCCCCTCTTGACATGTCCGCGGCCGGGGAGCACGCTCACCGCACCCCGTTCGGGAGCCGCCATGACCGCGCAGGAGTCCCCCGTCCCCGAAGCGATGCACCGGCACCGCCGCCGGGCCGTGGTCGCCGCCACGGTCGGTACCGCGATCGAGTGGTACGACTTCTTCCTCTACGGCACCGCCGCGGCCCTGGTCTTCCCGCACGTGTTCTTTCCCGGCGCGGAGCCGTACGCCGGGGTGCTCGCCTCGTTCGCCACGCAGTTCGTGGGGTTCGCGGCGCGCCCGCTCGGCGCGGCGATCTTCGGGCACGTCGGGGACCGGATCGGCCGCAAGTCCACCCTCGTGACCACCCTGATCCTGATGGGTGCCAGCACCTTCCTCATCGGCCTGCTCCCGGGTTACGCCACCTTCGGTCTCGCCGCGCCCCTGCTGCTGGTGCTGCTGCGGGTCGTCCAGGGCATCGGCGTCGGCGGGGAGTGGGGCGGCTCGGTGCTGCTGTCCATGGAGTGGGGCTCCGAACGCCGCCGCGGGCTGATGGCCAGCTGGCCGCAGCTCGGCGTGCCGCTCGGGCTCCTCGCCTCCACGGGCATGGTCAAGCTGATGAACGCCACCAGCTCCGGCGACGCCTTCGACAGCTGGGGCTGGCGGATCCCCTTCCTCGCCAGCGCGGTACTGATCGGCGTCGGGCTGTACGTGCGGCTGCGCGTGCTGGAGAGCCCGGCCTTCACCGAGGTGAAGCAGGAGCGGGTGCTCGTGCGGCAGCCGGTCTGGAGCGTGCTGCGGCACCAGCCGCTCACCGTGCTGACCTCGGCCTTCGTGCGGATGTCGGAGCAGGCGCCGTTCTACCTCTTCATCACCTTCGTGCTCACCTACGGCACGAAGGAGCTCGGCCTTCCCCGCGGCGACCTGCTGAACTACACCCTCGTCGCGGCGGCCGTAGGCCTGGTCAGCGTGCCGTTGTTCGGCCACCTCTCCGACCGCTTCGGACGACGCAGGATCTACGGCATCGGCATCGTCTGCACGGCCGCCTTCGCGTTCCCGTACTTCGGGCTGCTCGACACGGGCAGCTCCGGGCTGGTCCTGCTCGCGATCGTGCTCTCCCTGGTCTTCCACGACATCCAGTACGGCCCCCAGGCCGCGCTGATCGCCGAGGGCTTCGGCACGAACGTCCGCTACAGCGGCGCCGGGCTCGGCTACCAGCTCGCCTCGGTCATCGCGGGCGGACCGGCGCCGCTCATCGCCACGGCGATCCTGGAGCACACCGGCTCCAGCACCGGCGTCAGCTGGTACATCATCGGCTGCTGCGCCGTAGCCATGATCGCGCTGCTGCTCATGCCACGCCCGGCACCGGCCACGCCGGCTCCGGCGCGGGCGGTGCCCGCGAGCACCGACGCGGAGGCCTGACCAGGGGCTATGGCGTGTTGCCCCACTCGTACGGTCCGCCGCCCCGCCACTCGATCAGCTCGGGGTCGTCGACCGCCCGGTCCTCGGCCGGCAGGCCCGCCCGGTGCACGATGTCCAGCACGTCGAACAGGCTGTATGCGGTGCCCGTGGCCTCGCCGTCGACCGTCACCTGCCGTCCGCCGTCCGGTTCCGGCGGGAGCACGACCACACTGGGATGCGCGTCCATGCCTCCAGCATGCGCCGTCGCCGCCGTCGGGAGCGCGCTGACGGCGGGGTTCCTTGGGCCATACCGTTGACGCATGGACAGTCTCGCCCTCCTCGACGACCGGGTCGCCGGATGCGTGGCCTGCCCCCGGCTCGTGGCGTGGCGGGAGGAGGTCGGGCGGACCAAGCGGGCCGCCTTCCAGGACTGGGACTACTGGGCACGCCCGGTCCCCGGCTTCGGGCCCGCCGACGCCCCGCTGCTGATCATCGGCCTCGCCCCCGCCGCGCACGGCGGCAACCGCACCGGCCGCATGTTCACCGGCGACCGCTCCGGCGATGTGCTGTACCGGGCGCTGTACGACGTGGGGCTCGCCTCCCAGCCCACCTCGGTGAGCATCGACGACGGCCTCGAACTGCACGGCGTGCGCATCACCGCGCCCGTCCACTGCGCCCCGCCCGAGAACAAGCCGACGCCGGGCGAGCGGGACGCCTGCCGGCCCTGGCTCGTCCAGGAGCTGAAGCTGCTGCGCCCGACCCTGCGTGCCGTGGTCGTCCTCGGCGCCTTCGGCTGGCAGGCCGCGCTGCCCGCGTTCGCCGAGGCGGGCTGGACGGTACCGCGGCCCCGGCCCGCCTTCGGGCACGGCACCCGCGTCCCGCTCGACGGCCTCGACCTCTTCGGCTGCTTCCACGTCAGCCAGCGCAACACCTTCACCGGCAAGCTCACCCCGGAGATGCTGCGGGCCGTCCTGCGCACGGCGGGGGAGGCGGCGGGGCTGCCGGTGAAATGAGGAGGCGGCACGGCGGGCGGAGGGTTACGGTGCCCGGATGCCTCTCTACCCGGAGATCGAACCGTACGACCACGGCCTCCTCGACGTCGGCGACGGCAACCTCGTGTACTGGGAGACCTGCGGAAACCCGGACGGCAAGCCGGCGGTCGTGCTGCACGGCGGCCCCGGCTCCGGCTGCTCCCCGTACTTCCGGCGCCTCTTCGACCCGGCCGCCTACCGGATCGTCCTCCTCGACCAGCGCGGCTGCGGACGCTCCACGCCGAACGCGAGCGCGTACGACACCGACATGAGCGTCAACACGACGGGCCACCTCATCGCCGATCTGGAGCTGCTGCGGCGGGAGCTGGGCATCGGGCGCTGGCTGGTGTGGGGCGTGTCCTTTGGGTCGGTGCTCGGGCTGCGGTACGCGCAGACGCATCCGGAGGCGGTGAGCGAGATGGTGCTCACCGGGGTCGCGACCGGCTCCAACGCCGAAGTCGCCTTGCTGACCAGAGGACTTGGGCGGATCTTCCCCGAGGCCTTCGAGCGGTTCGTGAGCGAACTGCCCGAGGGCGAACGGGACTCCAACCTCGCCGCCGCCTACAACCGGCTGCTGGAGTCGCCCGACCCGGAGGTGCGGACGCGGGCGGCGCGGGCCTGGACCGACTGGGAGACGGCGACGATCCCGGCGCCGCCGAGGTCGGTCGAGCGGTTCGAGGACGCCGGGTTCCGGATGGGCTTCGCACGCACGGTCACCCACTACTTCGGCAACGACCACTTCCTCGGCGAGGGGAACGACGAGGGTGTCGTGCTGCGCGACGCGCACCGGCTGAAGGGGATTCCGGGCACGCTGGTCCAGGGCGGCCTCGACTTCGGCAACCTGCTCGGGATCTCCTGGCGGCTCCAACAGGCCTGGGACGGGAGCGAGTTGGTCGTGGTCGACGAGGTGGGGCACAACGCGGGGGCGCCGGACATGGGTGAGGCACTGGTGGCGGCGACGGACAAGTACGCCGGGCTCCGACCGCTCAGGACAGCTTCTTCAACTGCGCCTCGATGACCGGTTCGGGCTCGGCGGCCGAGCTCTTGCCGCCCGCCGTGGGTCTGACGAAGGTGGTGAACATCGCGATGGTCGCCCCTTGCCGGACGGCCACCACCGCGTACGGGACCCGGACCGTGTCACCGGGCAGCAGCTGGGTGAGTTCCAGGGACACGGCGTCGTCGCCGTAGTCGGTGCCGGACCGGACATCCACGGCTTCGTAGTCGAAGTCCGCCATGACGTCCTTGAAGGCCTCGCACTTCTCGGCGGACTTCTTCAGCGCGTCCATCACGTGGACGGCGTCCTCGGCACTGTGCGACGAGAGCGTCAGCTGCACCCCGTGGCCCTTGGCGTTCGGCGAGACGGAACGGGCGACGCGCGCGGTGGCCGCATAGCCGCTGCTGCCGCCCAGCGCCTGGGCGAGGGGCGTGCACTCCGAGGGCTCCGCCGTCCTGCGCGACGCGAAGGTCGCGGACAGGGCGCGCTGCACCTCGTACCCGTCGAGGTCGGCCGTGGTGACCGTGGCCTTCTCCAGTTCCGCCGCGCTCAGGGTCCTGGCGGGCGCCACGTCCGTCGTGGAGTCCTCTCCCGAACCGCAGGCGGCGAGCGGTGCCACGGTCATGAGCATGGCAAGGGTGATGCCGAAACGTGCCGGTCGTGCCACTGTCTTCCCCCGCTGGATGAATGGTCGCCGTGCCTCGCCGTCACGCGGGCGGTTCAGTCTCCCCGAAGAGGTGGCGAACCGTCGACCGGTAATTGGTCCGCACATGGGCCAGTGCGTGGGCGCGGGCCCGGTCCGGGTCGCCGGAGGCGATCGCCTCGTACAACTCGCGGTGCTCCAGCAGGAGTTGGGGCCACTCCTCGTTGCGCCGGGTCATCCAGCGCAGTCGGCCGGCGACCGGTTCCAGGGCCGCTGTGAGCAGGCTGTTGCCGGCCATCGCCACGATGCGGTCGTGCAGGCGGCTGTTGATGTCGGTGATCAGCTCCGCGTCCGCCGCCTCGGTCGCGTCGGCCGCGCGGTCGAGGAGCTCCTGGATCTCCGCCAGGTCCTGAGGAGTGGCGTTCGACGCGGCCAGACCGGCGGCGTAGACCTCCAGGGCCTCGCGCAGTTCGAACAGTTCCCGGACGTCGTTCGGGGTGAGCCTGCGGACGACCGTGCGGCGCGGTGTCTCGAAGTGCACGAAACCCTCCGCGACCAGCGCGCGGATCGCCTCCCGCACCGGCACCCGGGAGACCCCGAAGCGCTCGGCCAGATCCCGTTCGACCAGCCGGTCGCCCGGGCGGAGGCGGCCCGCGATGATCTCCTGCCGCAGGTTCGCCAGGACACGCTCACGGACCGCGCCCAGGGGTTCGATCTTCGTCGTCGTGGAGCTCATGGGGCTATCTTCGCCGACCCCGGGGGGCTTTTACCGAGCGTTAACAGACGTGACATCGGTCCGAACTCTTGACGGCGGGACCATGACGGCAGTTTGGTATACCAAACGGCTGCCGTCCTCCGTCCCCTGTCCCAGGAGGCCCCGTGTCCCTCGCCGACCGCGCCGAAGCCACCGGCGCCCCAGCGTTCGTCCCCGATCCCCGCCTCACCAACGAGGACCTCGCCCCCGCCGAGAAGCGGAACTGGAAGGTCTTCGACCTCTTCGCGATGTGGATGTCCGACGTCCACAACCTCGGCAACTACACCTTCGCCGCCGGGCTGCTGGTCCTCGGCATGAACGTGTGGCAGGTCTTCACGTCCCTGCTCGTCGGGTTCGTGCTGATCTACATCGGCATGAACTGGATGGGCCGGATAGGCCAGCGGCACGGCGTCCCCTTCCCCGTCGTCAGCCGCATCAGCTTCGGCGTGTGGGGCGCCAACATCCCCGCCCTCATCCGGGCCGTGATCGCCATCATGTGGTACGGCATCCAGACCTATCTGGCCTCGGTCGCGGTGAACGTGATGCTGCTCGCCGCCTGGCCCGGACTGGAGTCCTGGACCCACCACTCGTTCCTGGGGCTCGACGCGCTGGGCTGGTGCTCGTTCGTCTCGCTGTGGCTGATCCAGGCGCTGATCATCAGCCAGGGCATGGAGTCGGTGCGCAAGTTCCAGGACTTCTGCGGACCCGCGATCTGGCTCGTGATGATCGCGCTGGCCGTGTGGGTGCTGTCGAAGGCCGACTGGAGCATCTCGCTCACCTCCACGCCGCATCCCGTCTCCACGGGCGAGCAGTGGCGGCAGTGGTTCGGGGCCATCGGGCTCATCCTGGCCACCTACGGCACGCTGATGCTCAACTTCTGCGACTTCTCGCGTTTCGCGCCGGACTACCCGACCGTGCGACGGGGCAACTTCTGGGGGCTGCCGATCAACTCCACCGCGTTCGTGGTGGTCTCGGTGATCGTGACCGCCGGCTCGCTGGAGGTGTGGGGCCAGGCCATCACCGACCCGGCCGAACTGGTCGCCAAGGTCGGCAACACCTGGGTCATGGTGCTGGGCGCGTTCACCTTCGCCGTCGCCACCATGGGCGTCAACATCGTCGCCAACTTCGTCTCACCGGCGTACGACCTGGCGAACGTCTGGCCGCAGAAGATCACCTTCAAGATCGGCGGCATGATCAGCACGGTCGCCGCGCTCGTCGTCACCCCGTGGAACCTCTTCTCCAACCCCACGGTCGTCAACTACTTCCTCGGCGGCCTCGGTGCCTTCCTCGGCCCGCTGTTCGGCGTGATCATGCTCGACTACTACTGGGTCAAGAAGGGCCGCGTGGACGTCGACGAACTGTTCAAGGCCGCGCCCGGCTCGCGCTACTACTACCGCAAGGGCGTCAACCCCAAGGCCCTGTGGGCGTTCCTGCCGGCGGCCGGCGTCGCGGGCGTCCTCGCCCTGGTGAAGACCTTCAGCGACGTGGCCCCGTACTCCTGGTTCATCGGCACGGCCCTCGCGGCCGGCCTGTACATGCTGCTGTGCCGCGACGACCGGGCGGCCGACTCCGCCCCCGTGGCCGAGAAGCCCCAGGAGGTCTGAGAAACGTGCGGATCGTCGTCACCAACTGCAACACCACGCAGGAGATGACCGAGGAGATCGTACGAGGTGCCCGGGCCGCCGCCGGTCCGGGCACCGCCGTGCTCGGACTCACTCCCGCGTGGGGACCGGAATCGGCCGAGGGCTGGCTCGACAGCTATCTGTCGGCCGCGGCCGTCATCGACCTGCTGCGGACCTACGAGGGGCCTTCGTACGACGCCGTCGTCATGGCCGGGTTCGGCGAGCACGGCCGGGAAGGCGTACGGGAGTTGGTGGACGTACCGGTGGTCGACATCACCGAGGCCGCGGCTCATCTGGCCTGTCTGCTCGGGCGGCGGTACGGGGTGGTGACGACGCTGGAGCGCTCGTGCGGACAGATCGAGGACAGCCTGGAACTGGCCGGGGTGGGCCGTAACTGCGCCGCCGTCGTCGGAACCGGGCTCGGCGTCCTGGACCTGGGCGACGCCGACCGTACGGAGGCGGCCTTCCTGGCGGCCGCCGAGCGGGCACGGGAGGCCGGGGCCGAGGTGCTGGTGCTGGGGTGCGCCGGGATGACCGGGCTGCAGCGGGTCGTGGGGGAGAAGCTCGGGGTGCCGGTCGTCGACGGCGTCGGGGCCGCGGTGAAACTGGCGGAGTCACTGGTGGGGCTGGGGCTCACGACGAGCCGGGCGGGGAGCTGGGCCCGGCCGGTGGTGAAGCGGCGGGTGTGGGGGTGACGCGCCCGACCTGGTGGGGCCGGCGGCGCGAGCGGCGGCCTGGGCCTTCCGGCATCGGGGGCCGGAGGTTTCGGAGTAGGCCTCCGTTCCGGGGGCACTCGGTGGTCGGCCCCTGACCGGTGGGTCGCGCAGACAGGCGATCCAGGTCATCAGAAGGAGGCGCCATGAGCACCCCGACCACCGACTCTCCGAACATCGCGGACCCCGGCCCGCTCGGCCTCGCCGCCTTCGCCGCGACGACCTTCGTCCTCAGTACCTTCAACGCCGACCTCATCACCGACAAGAAGCTCGTCGCCGTCGTCCTGCCGCTCGCGCTCTTCTACGGCGGGCTTGCCCAACTCCTCGCCGGGATGTGGGAGTTCCGCAAGGCGAACACCTTCGGCGCCACGGCCTTCACGTCCTTCGGCGCGTTCTGGCTGGCGTACGCCGCCTACGCGAAGTTCGTCGCCGACGGGCTGCCGGCCTCCACCGCGCACCAGGCCACCGGACTGTTCCTGCTGGTGTGGGCCGTCTTCACGGTGTACATGACCGTCGCCGCCACCCGGACGACCGGGGCGATCCTCGCCGTGTTCGTCACCCTGTCGGCGACCTTCATCGTCCTGTGCATCGGCGACTTCGCGCAGTCGCCCGACACCACCAAGGCGGGCGGCTGGCTCGGCCTGGTCACCGCGGTGTGCGCCTGGTACGCCTCCTTCGCGGGCGTCACCAACTCCACGTACCAGCGGTCCGTCGTGCCGGTCTTCCCGAACGCCGGTGAGCGGATGCGGCCCCGCCGCAGCCACCACCGCGGTCCCTTCGGAGCCCACGCATGAGTGACACCGGTGGGGAGACACTCTCCAACCTGCTGCGGGAGGAGCGGCGCTTCCCACCGCCGCCGGAGCTGGCCGCCACGGCCAACGCCACCGCGGCGGAGTACGAAAGGGCCGACGCCGACCGCCTCGCCTTCTGGGCCGAGGCGGCCCGCCGGCTCGACTGGGCGCAGCCCTGGGACGAGGTGCTGGACTGGAGCCGCGCCCCGTTCGCCCGGTGGTTCGTCGGCGGCCGGCTGAACGCCGCGTACAACTGCCTCGACCGGCATGTGGCCGCCGGGCACGGCGACCGGGTCGCCTTCCACTGGGAGGGCGAGCCCGGCGACACCCGCACCATCACCTACGCCGAGCTGACGGCCGAGGTCTGCCGGGCCGCCAATGCCCTGCAGGCGCTCGCCGTCGGCGCCGGCGACCGGGTGGCGATCTACATGCCGATGATCCCGGAGACGGTGGTCGCCATGCTGGCGTGCGCCCGCATCGGCGCCCCGCACACCGTGGTCTTCGGCGGCTTCTCCGCCGAGGCGCTGCGCGGGCGGATCATCGACTGCGACGCCCGCGTGGTCATCACCGCGGACGGCGGATACCGGAAGGGCAAGCCGGCCGCGCTGAAACCGGCCGTCGACGAGGCCCTGCGCGAGTGTCCCGACGTACGCAACGTGCTGGTCGTCCGGCGGACCGGGCAGGAGGTCGACTGGGCCGACGGGCGGGACGTGTGGTGGCACGACCTGGTGGACGAACAGCCGCCCGAGCACGAGGCCGAGGCCTTCGACAGCGAACACCCGCTGTACATCATGTACACCTCCGGTACGACCGCGCGCCCGAAGGGCATCCTGCACACCACCGGCGGCTATCTCACCCAGGTCGCCTGGTCGCACTGGGCGGTCTTCGACGTCAAGCCCGAACGGGACGTCTTCTGGACGGCGGCCGACATCGGCTGGGTCACCGGCCACTCGTACATCGTCTACGGACCGCTCGCCAACGGCGTCACCTCCGTCATGTACGAGGGGACGCCCGACACCCCGCACAAGGGCCGCTGGTGGGAGATCGTCGAGAAGTACCGCGTGTCGATCCTCTACTGCGCGCCGACCGCGATCCGCACGTTCATGAAGTGGGGCGGCGACATCCCCGACGGCTTCGACCTCTCGTCGCTGCGGCTGCTGGGCTCGGTCGGGGAACCGATCAACCCCGAGGCGTGGATCTGGTACCGCAAGCACATCGGCGGTGACCGCTGTCCGGTCGTCGACACCTGGTGGCAGACCGAGACCGGGGCCCAGATGATCAGCCCGCTGCCCGGCGTGAGCGTCTGCAAGCCGGGTTCGGCACTGCGTCCGCTGCCCGGCATCACGGCCGACGTCGTCGACGACACGGGCAAGCCGGTGCCCGACGGCTCCGGCGGCTACCTCGTCCTCACCGACCCGTGGCCCGGCATGCTGCGGACCATCTGGGGCGACGAGAAGCGGTACGTCGAGACGTACTGGTCGCGCTTCTCCGGCATGTACTTCGCCGGGGACGGCGCGAAGAAGGACGAGGACGGCGACATCTGGCTGCTCGGCCGGGTCGACGACGTCATGAACGTCTCCGGACACCGCATCTCCACGACCGAGGTCGAGTCCGCACTGGTCTCGCATCCGATGGTGGCGGAGGCGGCGGTGGTGGGGGCGAGCGACGCCACGACCGGGCAGGGCGTGGTGGCGTTCGTCATCCTGCGCGGGGAGGCGGTGGCTGCCGCCGGTCCCGCTGCCGACTCCGGCGCGGACGAGGTGGCGGCGCGGTTGCGTGAGCATGTTGCCCGGGAGATCGGTCCCATCGCCCGGCCGCGCCAGATCCTGGTCGTCGCCGAGCTTCCCAAGACCCGTTCCGGGAAGATCATGCGTCGTCTGCTGCGGGATGTGGCCGAGCAGCGGGCACTGGGTGACGTCACGACGCTCACGGACTCGTCGGTCATGGACGAGATCCGGGAGCGGTTGCCGGGGGCGGGGACCGGGGCGGAAGAGGAAGCCTAGATGTAGATGTACGGGGGGCGGATTCGGCCGCCGTCGGGGTGATCTTGCGGCGACCTCGGCGGGCGTGCGCCGGGACGGGCGTGCCCGGCCCGCAGACTCCGGTCAGACCAGTACGTCGCCGCCGCATCGCCCCGCGCCCCGCCCGCCCGGTGCTTCCGGCGGCGGGAACGGAGTCGCCCGGTGGCCAGAATCCTGCCCTCCCGTTTCTCATCGATGCGACGGACTCTCCCCGGACCGGTACGGCGCACACTGCTCGCCGCGCTGCTGGCCGGGGCCTGCTGCACCGGGGCATCCAGGGGAGCGGCTGACACATCGTCGCCGTTCTGGGTCGACCCCGGCTCCCGCGCCGCGCAACAGGCGGCCGCGTGGCGCCGGGAGGGCCGTGTCGCGGACGCCGCGATCATGGACCGCATCGCCTCCCGCGCCCAGGCCGAGTGGCTGAACGGCCCCGACCCCGGCCCCGTGGTCCGCGCCCGCACCACCGCCGCGGCACGGGCCGGCCGGCTCGCCGTCCTGGTCGCGTACTACATCCCGAACCGTGACTGCGGTCAGTACTCCACGGGCGGTGCCGCCGACGCCGCGGACTACCGCGCCTGGGTCGACCGGTTCGCGGCGGCGCTGGGCGACCGGGGCGCCTACGTCATCGTCGAACCCGACGCCGTGTCCCAGGTGGTCGCGGGCTGCACACGGGTCGTGGCGGCCCAGCGCTTCGCCCTGCTCGCGTACGCCGTCGACCGTTTCGAACGACGGCCGCACACGCACGTCTACCTCGACGCTGGCAACTCAAGCTGGATCCCCGAGGCCTGGCGCCAGGTCGAGGCCCTGAAGTCCTCGGGCGTGGCCCACGCCGACGGATTCGCCTTGAACGTCTCCAACTTCCAGACGAACAAGGCGAGTTCGGCATACGGCGACTGGCTCTCGAAGGACCTCGGCGGCAAGCACTACGTCATCGACACCAGCCGCAACGGAAACGGGCCGTACACCACGGACGCGACGAACGCGACGGACGCCTGGTGCAACCCGCCCGGCCGCGCCCTCGGCACCCCGCCCACGACCCGCACGGACAACGCCCTCCTCGACGCCTACCTCTGGATCAAACGGCCGGGAGAGTCGGACGGCACATGCCGGGGCGGGCCGCCGGCGGGCCAGTGGTGGCCGTCGTACGCACTGGAACTGGCACGCAACGCGACCGGCTGAACCGGGTGCGGGGGTTCAGGGCCGCCACACGTACCGCACATCCGGCTCCCGCTCCTCGTTGCCGCTGCCGTCCGTGTACTCGGTGGCGACGAAGCCGTGCCGTTCGTAGAAGCGGTGGGCGGGCTTGTTGACCTGGAAGGTCCACAGGCCGAGCCCGCCCGGACGCCGTTCCTTGGCCAGCGCGATGAACCGGTCGCCGATGCCGTGTCCACGCAGGCTGGGATCGAGATACAGCTGGGCGAGCTCGTCCCCGTCGAGCACCATGACCCCGACGACGCCGTCCGCGCCCTCGTCACCGGGCACCGACGCCACCCACGTCTCCAGTGACGGCACCACCACCTCCCGGAAGTACCCCCGCACCTCGTCGGCGGACCGGGGGCTGACCACCGTCGGCAACGCGGCGGCGAAGGAACGCAGCCAGACTTCGGCCGCGGCGAGGGCGTCGGGAGCGGCGGCCCGGCGCAGGGTCACCCCGGTGCGGGCGAGGCTCACGCGTCCGCCTGCTCGGGGACGACGGCGACGGCCGTGATCTCCACCAACTGTCCCGTGTAGCCAAGGCAGTTCACGCCGATGAGCGTCGACGAATGCGGCCCGGTGCTGAGCCCGGACGCCTCGACGACCTCCCAGACGGCGGACAGCGCCGCGGGCTCGTTGCTCACGACGTGGACGTCGGTCGCGAGGACATGCGCCAAGTCGCTCCCCACGGACCGCAGTTGCTCCTGGAGGTTCACGAGCACCTGCTCGGCCTGCCGCACCGGATCCCCCTCACCGACCAGCTTCCCCTCGGCATCGAGCGGCACGGACCCGGCGAGAAAGGCGAGCTTCGTCCCGGCCTCGACGACGGAGGCGTGGGAGTAGCGCGGCGGCGGAAAGAGGGCGGGCGAGGTGACGCGCTGGATGGTGACACGCTGGATCATGCGGCGGCTCCTGCGGACAGGGGGCGTCGTCGGACGCGGGACAACTCACAACTCACAACTCACCGATGGTCCGGGCCGACGAACGAATCCGCATCCGAATTTCCGCGTACGGGGCCCGGCACGCCGAGTGCCGAAGGCGCGGCGTACGGACTCTCCACCCGCCAGCCCTCCTCCGCGGCCACCTGCTCGAAGATCCCGATCTTGTACGCCAGTCCCTCCGGTTGCCCGATGTCGCACGACCAGCCCGCCTCGGCCCATTCCTCCTCCCCTCTCACCAACGGCCACCCGCGCGCGGCGAGGTGCAGCGCGAGCGTGGAGCGCGCGTACAGCCGTACGGCGTCGCGCTTGTCCGCCGTGCGCTCGTACTGCTCGGTCTCCCGTAGTAGCAGCCGCCCGCCGGCCCGTCCGGCGACGAGGAGCGGGACCGTTGCCCCGTCCGGGCCGCGCGTTGCAAAGGTCAGCTGGTCGCCCGCCTCGCTCTCGCTGACTTCGTATCGCGGGAGATACGAGAGCCGGGCCAGCCCGAGCGCGTGCTTCCACGACGTGACCCACAGCCCGCGGTTGAGGTAGTAGCGCACGGACCGCTGCCACGCCCAGTAGGCGTCGAGGCGGAACCCGTGCAGCCCTTCGGCGCGGCAGGCCTCGTACACCGTGTCGAGCACGGCCGACGCGAGCCCGCGGCGCCGGGCGACGGGATGGACGTACAGCGAGGAGACACACAGGGCGCCCGCGCCCGTCGGCCGGCTGCTCACGGCGACGGTTCCCACCGGCCCACCTCCGTCCTTCGCCGTCCGGATCCAGTACCTCCTGCCGAATTCGTCGTCGTGCCGGTACTCCCGCCCGGCCGCACCGAGCCTCAGCCGCAGCCGCTTCTCGCCCGCCACCGTGAGCGAGTCCGGGTCGACGCACTCGCCGAGGGCGCCCTCGGCGAGGGAGGCGAGGTCCCAGAGTGCGAAGCGGCGTCCTTCGCCGAAGGTGACGGGACACAACTCGGGCCGGGCGGCGAGGCGTTCGTGAACGTGCAGGGCTTGCTGGTTCTCCATGTGCCCGGAGCGTAGGGAGGACGCGAGGGGAGCGGTCCGCTCTGCCCGCACCTCGGCCCGGCGTGTCATTCCGGCGGTGGACCGTGCTCCGGTTCAAGCAGTCGCCGTTCG
The DNA here is from genome assembly GCF_022698165.1 of Streptomyces cylindrosporus. Lineage (GTDB taxonomy): Bacteria > Actinomycetota > Actinomycetes > Streptomycetales > Streptomycetaceae > Streptomyces > Streptomyces cylindrosporus. The sequence goes on along the minus strand of NZ_JALDAY010000014.1, from coordinate 290,044 downwards.
CACTCCTGTGCAAGGTCGGGGTACGCCTCGGAGATGGCGGCGTAGATCCTGCGCCGCAGCAACCGCTCGGCCGCCGCGCGCCCGGTTCTGCCGAACAATTCGTCGAGCAGATCGTGATAGCGAGTCAGACGATGCCGCAGGTAGTCGACCTTCCAGCGGGTGAGGGCGGCGGGATGGGGACGGGAATCGGGATGGGAATCGGGATCGGGATCGGCGCTCTCGTCCGTCGCGGGATCCGACACGCGATCCCAGCGCTCGTACGCGTACGCCGTCCGCTCCTCGTCGCGCCGGTTCCGGTGCTCGACCGCGAGCCGGGCGAGCCGTCGGGGCGCGATCCGCGGCACGTCGATGGGCTCAGCGGCGACCCGCGCGAGCACCTCACGCCGCCGGCGCTGCGCGGCGGCCTGCGCCGCGTGGGACCGCCGGGCGGCGGCGGCCGACGCGGCCCGGAACTCCTCGCTGCGCTCGGCGTCCTCGACGCGTTTCACGGCGTAGAGGCGGGTCCGCGGCCCCGTGCGGACATAGGGATTGTCACGCAGCAGATCGGGCTCACCGAGCAGTTGCCGCACCATCCCCAACGTCCACCCACGCGCCCGCAACCGGGCCACGGACACGTACGCCACATCCGGCCCCTGCGCCTGCCCCTGACCTGCACATCCGCTGTCGTACCCGACCATCACGACCCCCCCGTCGTTACTCTGAGTGACGATTCCATTGAAGCGTGCGCCACTGACAATCGGTGGCGAGGGGTGAGGCGGGGGGGATAACCGTTCGACACGTGCGCGCTGGACCGCCAGCCTTTTTCAAGTGAAGCCTGAAGCTTGAACCCACCTCCCACCTCCCACCTTCGGCCCCGCCCGTCCACCCCCCCCCAGGAGCCGCGCCCATGCCCGCCCCAACCGACCCCGCCTTCCTCGACTCGACCGCCGACCGTCTCGCCGCCCTCCCCGCGGTCCAGGCCGTGGCTCTGGGCGGTTCCCGGGCGCAGGGCACTCATCGGCCCGGCAGTGACTGGGACTTGGCGATCTACTACCGGGGCCGTTTCGACCCCGACGACCTCCGGGCCGTCGGCTGGGAGGGCGAGGTCTCCGAGGTCGGGGGCTGGGGCGGTGGTGTCTTCAACGGCGGCGCGTGGCTGACGATCGACGGGCGGCGCGTGGACGTGCACTACCGCGATCTCGATGTCGTGGAGCGGGAGTTGGGGGAGGCGGAGCAAGGGCGGTTCCGGGTGGAGCCGTTGATGTTCCACCTCGCGGGGATCCCGACGTACCTGATCGTCGCGGAACTGGCGATCAACCGGACCCTCCGCGGCGACCTGCCCCGCCCGGCCGCGTACCCGGAGAAGCTCCGCACCGCCGCCGCCACCCGCTGGCGCGGCACCGCCCACGCCACCCTCGCCTACGCGAAGACCAACCACGCCCCCGCTCGCCGCCTCACAGAACTTGCCGGCGCGATCGCCACGGCCGCGGTCCAGACGGGGCACGCGGTGCTGGCGGGGCGGGGGGAATGGGTGACGAACGAGAAACGGCTGCTGGAGCGCGCCGGGCTGCGGGGCGTGGACGACATCCTCGCGTCCTTGTCGACGGACTCGGCGCCGGAGACACTCACCCAGCTGGTCACAGAGGCCGATGAGCTCTTCGAAGCGGCCTGTGCGGACTCCTGACCCGATTGCGTTCATAAAGAACATGGCCATTCCAGGCATCGTCACACCCCGGTAATACAACCGCCCCGAACCCCACAACCCCGCGATCTACCGTGGACACCGCACACCCCAGCCCAGTCCAGCCCAGCCCGGCCACCGTCGCCCGAAGGCTCACCCCCGCCCTCGTCACGACGACAGGAGCCCGCTCCCCGTGTCCCGCCCCGCCGCCCGCACCGGCATCAGGACCCGTATCCGTACCCATGTACGTCCTCCTGGCAGGCCCGCGCTTCCACCCTGGCTCGCGCATGCCCTCCGTGCCCAGCGCGGCCCCGTGCCCTGGAGCGCCGTCGTGCGGGGGGCTCTTGCCGCCGGGCCGTTGCTGCTCACCGCCGTGCTCGTCCACCGCACCTCCCTCGGTGTCGTCGCCGCCATCGCCGCCATGCTCGCCGGGATCAACGACCGGCCGGGGAGCCGGCGGGCGTCCGTGCGGCGACTCGGGGTGCCCGCGCTCGCGGGGGCCGGGGGGCTGCTGGTGGGGACGTATGCCGGGGCGCATGCGGAGCCCCTCGTGCTCACGCTGATCCTCACCTGTGTCGGGCTCGTCGCCGGCGGGATCAGCGCCGTCGGGCCCGTCGCCTCCGGTGCCGGGACGCAGCTGCTCGTCGCCTCCGCCATCGGGGCCGGGATGCCCGTGCCCGAGGCCGGGTGGGCGAGGGCGCTCGCGTTTCTTGCCGGGGCCGGATGGCTGGTGCTGCTGCGGCTGGTGCTGCCCACGCCCGGGGCCACCGCCGGGGACTTCCGGTTCGACGGGGAGCGGGAAGCCGTCGCCGCCGTGTACGACGCCGTCGCCGAACTGCTCGACGCCGTCGGAGGAGACCACGCCCTTGCCCGGCGTGCCGCGCTCACCGCCGCTCTCGATCACGCGCAGGACGCCCTCACCGGGCCCCGGCTGCGGCGGTACGCCAGCTCCGCCGCCGAGCGGCGGCTGCACGCGCAGTACGCCGCCGCCCTGCCGCTCGCCGAGGCCGCGACCGCGCTCGCCTGGGCCGGGGAGGCCGTCGGCGGGCGGGCCTCCGAGGGGCCGCGGCGGCTCGCCGGCGCCGTACGCGAGAACACGCCCACCGGGCCGTTGCCCGCGCCCCACCGGTCCGGGCCCGCGCTGCGCGCCCTCGACGACGCCCTGCTGCACGCCGCCGAGGCCTTCGACCAGGGCCACGGCAGCAGCGACCTGCACAGTCGCAGGCGGAGTTGGAGGAGTGTGGTGCGGCTCGTCCTCGGAGCCGGTGGGCGGGAGTACGGGCTTCGGGTCGGCCTCTGTTTCGGGGCCAGTGCCGCCGTGGCGCAGGCCCTGCACCACGCCCGCTGGTACGGGCAGCACGAGCACTGGTACTGGCTGCCCGCCACCGCCGTCTTTCTGGTCAAGCCGGATCTCGGGCCGCTCGTCTCCCGGGTGTTGTGCCGGGCCGCCGGGACCGTGCTGGGTGCCCTCGTCTTCGCCGGGTTCGCCGCCGTGCTGCCGCGGCCCGAGGGGCTCATCGTGCTCGTCGCCGTCAGCGGCGCGCTCATACCCGTCGCCACCCGGCACTTCGCCGCGCAGACCGCCGTGGTGACGGTTCTCGTGCTGGCCCTGGTGATGGTGGGCGGGGAACCGCAGGCCTCCGTCAGCCGGATCGGCGAGACGCTGCTGGCCTGCGCGATCGTGCTCGTCGTCGGGCATGTGCCGATGCCGGGGCAGCGGGGCGGGGGAGTGCGGGCGCGGGTCGCGGCGGCGGGCTCGGCGGCGTACGCGTACCTCGGTCACGTGCTCGAGGAGAGCCGCGCGTACTCCGAATCCCGCCGCGCCGCCCGCTGGACCCTCCGCCGCGAGGCCTATCGCACGCTCGCCGAGGCCCGTACCGCCATCGCCCTCGCCGCCGCCGAACTCCCGCCGCTCGCCCGGCACTCGGAAGGCGCGGACGAGGTCGTCGTCGCCCTCGAACGGCTCGTCGACGCCACCACCGCCTGCGCCGTCCACCTCGACGACTCCGGGCACCTGTCGGCCAGGGACAGGGAGCAAATAGCCGAGCTGCTGGACGAGTTGGCGAAGGGCCGGGCGCGCACTCGGCTACGACTGCCCGAACTGCCCCTCGCCGTGTAGGCACGCCTGGCTCCTGTCCGGAGCCGTCAGGGCATACGTTGGCGCAATGACCGAGACCCCCGCCGATCTCATCATCACCGGATGCACCGTCCTCGTGCACGACGACCAGGAACGGATCGGGTTCGAGGAGGACGCGGCGATCGTCGTACGGGACGGAGTCGTCGAGTCCGTCACCGGCGCGGCGGACGTCGCGGGCGTCGCGGCCGGCGAGCGCATCGACGCCCGCGGACAGGTCGCCCTGCCCGGCCTGATCAACTGCCACACACACGCGCCGATGGTCGCCCTGCGCGGCGTCGCCGAGGACCTGCCGACCGACGAGTGGTTCAACGACGTCGTGTGGCCGATCGAGTCCAACCTCACCGAGAAGGACGTGGAGTTGGGCGCGCGGCTCGCCTGCGCCGAGATGATCCGGGCCGGGGTCACCTGTTTCGCCGACCACTACTTCGCCATGGACGCGGTGGCCGCGGTGGTGGAGGAGTGCGGGATGCGGGCGCATCTGGGGGAGGCGTACTTCTCCTCGACGGGACCCCAAGGCCGGGAGAAGTCACTGGAGTTCGCGCTACGACACCGGGGTGGCGCCGGCGGCCGCATCACCACCGCCCTCGCCCCGCACGCCCCCTACACCGTCGACGAAGCCGACCTCGCCGCCACCGCCGAACTCGCCCGCGAGCACGGGCTGCCGGTGCACATCCACGCGGCCGAGAACCGCGACCAGACCGACGTCAGCCTCGACCGGTACGGCGTCACGCCCATCGAGATCCTGCGGCGCACCGGCATCCTCGACACCGACGTCCTCATCGCCCACGGCACCGGAATCCTCGACCGCGACCTGCCGTTGCTCGAAGACGCCGGCGGCCGGGTCGCCGTCGCCACCGCGCCGCGCGGCTATCTCAAGTTCGCCTGGCCCACCACCACTCCGGTGCGCGCCCTGCACGGCATCGGCATCCCCGTCGGGCTCGCCACGGACGGGGCCGCCTCCAACAACTCCCTGGACGTATGGGAGTCGATGGCGCTCACCGCCCTCATCCAGAAGTCCACGACCGGCGACCCGCGCTGGCTGACGTCCCGTCAAGCCCTGCACCACGCAAGCCTCCAGAGCGCGCGGGCGGTCGGCCTCGGTGACGTGATCGGCAGGATCGCGCCGGGCCGCCGCGCCGACATCGTCCTCGCCGACCTCACCGGCCCGCACACCCAGCCCGTCCACGACCTCGCCGCCACCCTCGTGCACAGCGCCCGCTCCTCCGACGTCCGCACGACGATCGTCGACGGCCGGGTCCTCATGCGGGACCGGCAGCTCCTTACCCTCGATGTCCCTTCCGTGGTACGGGAGTTGGGGGAACGGATGCCCGCACTGGTCGACCGCGGACACGGCCGCCGTATCCAGGATTACAAGACCTGAAATCCGGTCGCGAAGAAGCAATTTGTCGCCAACCGCCGGTGACCGGGCCATCACGGGAAGTGGTTTCACGCTACACAGGAAAGCCGGGGTGTACTCGTCAGAGGGGGAGGGCCGGTCCGGTGGAGCTGACGATCGACGTCGCGGTGCTGCTCGCTGTCATCATCTTCGTGCGCGTACGTCACCGCGATGTGCAGGCCCGCAGCCGTACCGACCAGTGGCTGACGGTGTTCCTCGCGCTGGCCTTCGGCGTGCTGATCGCGCCCACCGCCTTCGGGCAGGGAGTCTTCAACTTCATGGGCCAACTCGCCCAGGGAGTAACCCAGTCGGCCAGTCCGTGATCTTCTAGGCTGAGCCCCATGGATCCCGCCGACGGCCTTCTCGACCACCCGTACGACGTGTACCGGCGTCTGCGTGACACCGCGCCCGTGCACCGCATCGCCGGGCCCGACGGCACCCCGGCCTGGCTCGTGACCCGGTACGACGACGTCCGGGCGGCACTCGCCGATCCGCGGCTGTCCCTCGACAAGCGGCATGCCACGGCGGGTACTTACAAGGGTTTCTCGCTGCCGCCGGCGCTCGACGCCAACCTGTTGAACATGGACCCGCCGGACCACACCCGAATCCGCCGGCTGGTCGGCCGGGCCTTCACCCCGCGCAGGATCGAGCAGTTGCGCGCCCCGATCCGCCGTACCGCCGACCGGCTCCTCGACGCCCTCGGCCCGCACGGCACCGCGGACCTCGTCGCCTCCTACGCCGCGCCCCTCCCCATCACCGTCATCTGCGACCTGCTCGGCATTCCCGACGAGCACCGCATGGACTTCCGCGTCTGGACCGACACCCTCGTCGCCCCGGACCCGGCGGCGCCGCCCGGGACCGCCAAGGAGGCGGTCGTGGCCATGCTCGGGTATCTGACCCGGCTCCTCGCGGACAAGCGCCGGCAGCCCGCCGACGACCTGCTCTCCGACCTGATCGCCGTGCGCGACGAGGGCGACCGGCTCAGCGAGGACGAGCTGATGTCCCTCGCCTTCCTCATCCTCTTCGCCGGGTACGAGAACACCGTCCAGCTCATCGGCAACGCCGTGCTGGCCCTGCTCCAGCACCCGGACCAGCTGGCCGCCCTGCGCGCGGATCCGGCCCGACTCCCGGCCGCCGTCGAGGAGTTCGCCCGTTACGAAGGCCCCGCCCTGTTCGCCATCCGGCGCTTCCCGGTCGAGGACGTGACCATCGGCGGGGTCACGATCCCCGCAGGCGAGACGGTCTGGGTGTCTCCGTCCGCCGCCAACCGCGACCCCTCCCGCTTCCCCGACCCCGACCGCCTCGACCTCGCCCGCGACGCCTCCGGCCACCTCTCCCTCGGCCACGGCATCCACTACTGCCTGGGCGCGCCCCTGGCCCGCGCCGAGACGGAGATCGCCGTGGCCGCACTCCTGGAGCGGTTCGACGAACTCGCCCTCGCGGACGAGAACCTGCGCTGGCGCCGCTCCCTGCGCGCCCGCGGCCTGGTCGAGCTGCAGGTGTCGTACACCCGAAAGGCATCCTGAGGCGCGCCGGGAAAAAGATTCCGAAGCGGCGATGAGTTCCGCTCCGTGCGGCAGTCACATCAAGAACGGACCGCTGCACAGGAGGAGCCATGTCGCTACCGGAGATCGTCTCGCGAGAGCAATGGCGGGCGGCGCGCGCGGAGTTGCTCGCCGAGGAGAAGGCGGCCACCCGCGCGCGTGACGCGCTGAACGCCGCTCGGCGGCGCCTGCCCATGGTCGAGATCGACAAGGAGTACGTCTTCGAGGGCGGCGACGGGAAGGCCACGCTGGCCGAGCTGTTCGAGGGGCGGACCCAACTGGTCGTCTACCACTTCATGTTCGCGCCGGAGTGGGACGCGGGCTGCCGCAGCTGCTCGGCCTTCCTCGACCAGATCGGGCATCTGGCCCATCTGAAGGCGCGCGGCACGACCTTCGCGGCCGTCTCCCGGGCGCCGTACACGAAGATCCTGCCGTTCAAGGCGCGGATGGGGTGGACGGTGCCCTGGTACTCGTCCTACGGCAGCGACTTCAACCGTGACTTCGAGGTCACCTTCGAGCTCGACGAGGAGCTCGCCGAGCGGCCCGGCGTCAGCTGCTTCCTGCGGGACGGGGAGCGCGTCTTCCACACCTACTCGACGTACGAACGCGGTCTCGACGGGCTGGGTTCCACGACGAGCTTCCTCGATCTGACCGCGCTGGGGCGGCAGGAGGAGTGGGAGAAGCCGGCGGGGCGGGCGTCCGTGCTCGGGGCGCCGGCGGGCAGTGTGCGCATTCGTTATCACGACGAGTACGAGTTCTGACACGGAAAGTGACCGAGATCGTCGCAATGTGACCGGACCCTCACGGTCCGCGTTGAACGAGTGTCAACTACGTCTCAGTCCCGCAACTCGGCGAGGCGTTCGGCCCCCGGAAGGCGTTAACTCCTACAAGCACAACGCATTCTGGAGGTGGCGAGATGGTGAACGGGCGTACCGTGCTCGAACGCTTTCCCGCAGGTGGGCCGCGAGGTTCGTGGCCGGCGGAGGAGTTCGCGCACGCGCGGCGGCTGGAAGGGCTGCCCGCCGAGGTCGTCATGGACATCGCCACGGACACGTTCCTGGTGATCGTCCGCAGCGACAAGACCGTGGACGCGGTCGCCTGAGGCGCGCGTCCGTCCCGGGACGCGTCAGCCCGCCTCCGGGGCGGGCACCGGCGCCGTGAACTGTTCCGCCTGGAGCGAGTACAGCTCCGCGTAGATGCCACCCCGGGCCAGCAGCTCGTCAGGGGTGCCGGTCTCCGCGAGACGTCCCTGGTCGAGCACGTGGACGAGGTCCGCGTGGCGCACCGACGCCAGCCGGTGGGTGATCAGGATGACGGTCTGGCCGGTCGAGGCCAGCGCCCGGATCTTCTCGAAGACCTCCAGCTCGGCCCGCGCGTCCAGCGCCGCCGTCGGCTCGTCCACGACCAGGATCCGGCCGCGCCGGTAGGCCGCCCGCGCGATGCCGAGCCGCTGCCACTGACCGCCGGACAGCTCGTGCCCGCCGCTGAACTGCCGGGCCAGCAGGGTGTCCAGGCCGCGCGGCAGATCGCCCACCACCTCGCCCGCCCCCGCCTCGTCGAGCGAGGCGGCCATCCGATCCTCGGTGAGCGGCGCGGAGGAGCGTCCGATCGCCACGTTGACGCGGGCCGTGAAGGGCCAGCGCTTGAAGTCCTGGGCCACCATCGCGACCCGCTCGGCCAGCTGGTACCGGTCGGCGGTCGCCGTGTCCACCTCGTCCCACAGGATGCGGCCCCCCTCCGGCTTGTAGAGGCCCGCGAGCAGCTTGACCAGGGTGGTCTTGCCGGAGCCGTTCTCGCCGACCAGCGCCACGATCCGGCCGAGGGGGATGGTGAGGGTGATGTCGTCGAGGGCGGGGCGAGCCGACTCGCCGGGGTAGCGGAAGGTGACGTTCTCGAAGCGGATCTCGCGCGGATCCTCGGGCAGGGGATCGCCGCCGAGCGGGATCGCCCGCTCGGCCGCCTCGGCGTACAGCCGTTGCAGGTCGCCGACGAACAGCGCGTCCTCGTGCAGCGAGTTGACCGCCACGACCAGGTTGTCCAGGCTCGACGAGCCCGTCCGGATCGCGATCACCGCCGTACCCGCCACCGACAGGGCCATCGCGCCGGCCAGCAGCAGCCCGGCGAGCGTCGCGTACGTCGCGACGGTCGCGAGGCCCGTCCAGGCGGATGCGATCACACCCGTGCGCGCCGCCAGCCGAGCAAGCCGTGCCTGCTCGGTCTCCGCCGTCTCCGCCATGGCGCGGTAGTGCCGCAGCAGGAAGGGGCCGACGCCGTGCACGCGGATCTCGGGAGCGGCGTCGGGTTCGGTGAGCAGACCGCTGATCAGATGGCTCGCCCGGACGTGCTGCACCCAGTTGTGCCAGGACTCGTAGCGGCGCCGGGCGTTGGTCAGGGCGCTCCACGCGGTCGGGAGTGTCATGGTCGCGAGCAGCGGGAGCAGGACCGGGTGCAGCACGGTCAGTACGCTCGCCGCCGCGATCAGCGAGATCAGCGCGCTCACCACGCGGGTGGCGTACGAGATCATCCGCCGCGCCGATCCGGCGCCGTACTGTGCGGTGTCCAGCAGCTTGTGGAAGGCGTGGTCCTCGATCGCGGCGAGCTCCACGGCCGCCGCGCGCTCCAGGTACAGCTCGGTGGCCACTCGCTCGACCTTGGGTTCCAGCCGACCGGTCGCCCAGGTGGACGCGGCTCGCAGCAGCGCTCCGACCAGGGATACGGCGGCCAGCGCGGCCAGTACCGGTACGGCGCCGCGCAGCCGGTCCTCGATCGCGCCGCCGCCGATCAGCCGGCCCAGCACGCTGTTCATGGCGAGCAGACTCACCGCCTGCGCGACGCCCCGGCCGGCCTCGGCCGCCAGCACGACCCGCGCGGCCCGCCGGTCGGCCTGCCAGGCCAGCCGGCAGCTCGCGCCCAGCAGGGCGGGCAGCCGCGTCACCATCGCCCGGAAGTTCAGCTCCAGGAACGCGTCGGTGTGCTGATTCCAGCCCATGTCGTAACGCAGCGGCCCCCCGAAGAGCAACTGCTCCGACTCGGACACCCCACCCTCCGCTCCACGCCCCCGCGCCCGCCGCCGCCCCGAACGCAACATCTTCCCGCGCCCACCGGCCCGCAACGCTTCCGCCCACCCACCCGGGCCCGGCGCTTTCCCGCGCCCGTCCGAGTCCGGCGCCTTGCCGTGCCCGTGCGGGTCCGGCGCCTTGCCCTGCCCGTGCGAGTCCGGCGCCTTGCTCGGCCCGTGCGGGTCCTGCGCTTTCCCCTGCCCGTGCGGGTCCTGCGCCTTGCTCTGCCCGTGCGGGTCCTGCGCTTTCCCCTGCCCGTGGGAGTCCTGCGCCGTGCCCTGCCCGTCGGAGTCCCGGGCCTTCCCCCGCTCGTCCGAGCCCCGCGTACTGGCCACCGTCGGCTTCCCCCTTCACCTCGACGGACGGCCACTATCGCGGGGGTCCGCGGCTGGTGGCAGGGCGCAGGTGAGAGAAGCCCGAGCGCGCGGGCGTACGCCCTACGGCGGCTCGGCGGCCACGCGGTTGGAGGCCGGTGGTCATGGGGCTGGGGCCGACGGTCATGCGACCGGGTCTGACGGTCGTGCGGCCGAGGTGCGGCGGTTGCGCGATCGGGGCCTGGCGGTTGGGGGATCGGGTCCGGCGGTCGTGCGGTTGAGGTGCGGCGGTTGCGCGATCGGGGCCTGGTGGTTGGGGGACCGGGTCCGGCGGTCGTGCGGTTGAGGTGCGGCGGTTGCGCGATCGGGGTCCGGCGGTTGGCCGACCGGGGCCCGACGGTCACCCGGTCGAGATTCGGCGGCCACGTGACAGGAGCCTGGCGCCTACGCGGTGGCCGTTCGGCGGGAGTGCTCAGCGGTCCTGGGGAAGTCGGCTGCGGTCGGGCAGCGCCGCCAAGGGGCGCGGGGAACTGCGCGACCAGCCACGACGGCGCAGCAGCCGCCCACGACCTACCGTCGCACATCCAGCAGAGCCCTTAGAGGCCGTACGGCCGCACGGCGATGCTGTGGCAGTCGCGCGTCTCAAGGTCGGCGGCCACGCGGTCGTCGCGTCGGGCGGCCGCACCAGAGGGCCTGCGCCCGCCGGTAGTGGCCCGGCAGCCGCGAGGCCACACAGCGGCCGTGATCCGGCGGGCGTGCTAGAGGCCGTGCGGCCACGCGGCTGTCGTCCGGCCGTCGCGCGCCAGAAGGCCGGCGGGCGCGCCGGGCTCGTGTCGCAGGCCATGTGGCAGAAGGTCGATGATCAGACGGTAAGGATCCTGCAGTACGCGCCCCGAAGCTCGGCGATCGCCCGGCACGGACCCCGCAGCCGTGCGTCAGGGAGTTCCGGCACCCGGAGCCCGATGTTTACGCAACCATGTCTGGCAGGACTGCTAGGCGATCACCGGGCGCGACCAGGTCGGTGTCGTTCCCGTCACCCGGCACAGCGCGAGGTACAGCGGGATCGGCGGGGTGTACGGCAGCGTGCCGTCCGGCTTGTGGATGAGGCCGGGGACCGCCGGGGCGTCCGGAACAACCGCCCCGGCGGCGTAATGGGCGGGCGCCGGCCACTCCAGGGCGTAGTCCGAATCGGACGGGACGAGCCACCACCAGTGCGCCTCATCGGCGTAGACGCACCCCACTCGTGGCAGCCGGGGCAGTACCAGTGGGCCGAAACGGGCCGGCACCGCCACCGCGTCGCACCCCAGGGGCGCCGTCATCCCGTCCGGTACGGGCAGCCGCCGGGGCGTGCCCGACGCCTTCAGCCCCCGCTCGAGGCGGACCAGCGTGTCCAGGCTCAGCGCCCGGCCGCCGGACGCGGCCCTCACCCCCATGCGAACCCCGTCCCCGTCCCCGTGTCCGGCCCAGTGCCCGTTCCGTGGTGCCCTTCCGGTTCGTCCTCGTCACCCGAACCACCGGCCGGCCCCGGCTTGGGTCGGGCTCCCCACCCCAGGTCGTTGCAGGGCCCGCAGTCGTGCCGGGGTTCGTCGGCCTTGCGCGGCAGCTCCGCCCAGACCAGCAGCCCCGGACCGTGCTCGTGCGCCCCCCAGGCATGGCACATCGCGTCGATGAGAAGCAGTCCCCTCCCGTGCTCCTCCTCGGGTCGCGCCCGTGACGGGTGGGGTACGCCCGGCGCACAACCCTCGTCGCGCACGGCTATGCGCACCAGGTCCTCACCGTCGTGCAGCTCGCAGACTATGAGGCTGCTCGCCGTGTGCACGAGGGCGTTGGTGACCAGCTCCGTGATGACCAGAGCCGCCGTGTCGCAGGTGTCCTCGCACACCGACCAGCCGTTCAGCCGGGCCCTGGTCAGGCGTCTCGCCTGCGCCGGGGACCCCGGGTGTGCGGCCAGCTCGAAACGGAACCGGCGCTCGGCAGGGGCCCCGCCGGGGCCTGCTTCCGCAGCGGCACCAGGGCCGTGGCGGCGGCCCGTGGCGGCGTCTGTTCCTAAGGGCGCGGACGGAATCACGCTTGCCACTATCGCCCCGCCGTGAACACTTGGCAAGTGTCACTCTGAAAATTGCAGAGTGCGGTGTGACTCTCTGGAAGGCCGTGGCACACTGCTGACAACAGCACGTCGAACGGCGCCAGTTGAGATCAACGTAGATCCGTACAAAACCGTACAGATCTTCGAATAGGTCTTCGAATGGCGCCGTATGGCTGTCAGCATGCAGTTCGAGGTCGGACCGCACCCTCGCGGCCGTCCTGCCAGGGACTTCGGAAAACCGGCGAGCCGGCGAGCCAGTGGGCCGGCGATCAGTGGAGGTGGAGCGTGAGCGAACCGCGGTCCGCGCCGACCGTCGGCCAGGTGGTCCTCGGCCGGCGACTGCTGGACCTGCGGGAACGCGCCGGCCTCAAGCGCGAGGAGGCCGCCCGCGTCCTCCGCGTCGCCCCTGCCACGGTCCGCCGCATGGAGATGGCCGAGGTCGCCCTCAAGATCCCGTACCTCCAGCTGCTGCTGAAGTCCTACGGCGTCTCGGACGACGAGGCCGAGACCTTCGTGCAGCTCGCCGAGGAGGCCAACCGCCCCGGCTGGTGGCAGCGGTTCCACGACATCCTGCCGGGCTGGTTCTCCATGTACGTCAGCCTGGAGGGCGCGGCCTCCCTCATCCGCTCCTACGACCCGCACTTCGTGCCCGGCCTGCTCCAGACCGAGGACTACGCGCGTGGGGTCCTGCTGTCGGGCGCGATCGGCCAGACGCGGCCGGAAGACATCGAGCGTCATGTCGCCCTGCGCATACAACGCCAGGATCTGCTCACCCGACCCGGAGCGCCCCGCTTCTGGGCCGTCATGGACGAGACCGCACTGCGCCGCCCCGTCGGCGGTCCGGAGGTGATGCGTGCTCAGATCGACAGGCTGCTCGAAGCCGCGAAGCTGCCCAACGTGACGTTGCAGGTCGCACCGTTCCTGAACGGGCCGCACCCCGGCACGTACGGGCCCTTCGTGCTGTTCCGATTCGCCATGCCGGAGCTTCCGGACATGGTCTACAGCGAGTACCTGACCGGCGCCGTCTACCTGGACGCGCGTGCCGAGGTGGCGACCCACCTCGAGGTCATGGACCGCATGGCGGCGCAGGCCGCTACGGCACATCGCACGAAGGAGATCCTCCGGGATCTCCGCAAGGAGCTGTGAATGGATCGCATCAAGCCGCGCAAAGGCGTCTACAACGGCATGCCCGCGCGGGAGTTGGGCAGTGAGGGCTGGCACAAGCCCTGGAGCGGTGGCAACGGCGGCAACTGCCTGGAGGCGATGAAGCTCGCCGACGGCCGGATCGCCGTCCGCCAGTCCACCGACCCGGACGGCCCGGCGCTGATCTACACCACCGACGAGATGACCGCGTTCATCGAGGGTGCCAAGGCGGGGGAGGCCGACTTCCTGCTGTCGTGACGCGCATGGTCCGACGCCCGTTCAACTCCCCTTTCTTGATTGCGAACTGATGGATAATCAATCATTGGCTGAGATGGCTGAGATGGCTGAGACAGCTGGAATCGCCGAGACCGACACAGGCGGGCGAAGAATCGCCGTCCACCCGTGCGCGCGAGTGATGGCACGAGTCAACTGGGCCTCTGGTGCGGCCTACAGCCAGGACCGCATGCGCCGGGGTGCGTCCACCAGGCGGCTGATCGCGATCACCGGCAGCGGTGGCTGTGCGACCCGGCCGGGGGCGAGGCTCAGCCCGTAGTAGATCTGCTCGATCGACGGCGGTCCGACGGCGAGATTGCGCCGGACCGCCGTCACGGACGACTGCTCCCCGGTCTGCACGAGATAGGCCGCCGCCATCGTGCCGGTCCGCCCGACCCCGGCCCCGCAGTGCACGAACACGGGCCCGGACGCGGCGGCGACGGTGTCCAGAAACCTCCGCACCTGCCCGGGCTTCGGTGTCTGCCCGTCCCGGATCGGCAGTCGTACGACGTCCAGCCCGGCCTTGCCCGGTTCGGCGAGCTGGGCCGGGGTGAGGTCCTCGGCGCGCAGGTCGACGACCGTGGTGAAGCCGAGCCGGGCCAACTCGCGGTATCCGGCGGGGGAGGGGGCGGCGCCGCGCCACAACCGGCCCTTGGCGTCGACGGGTTGGAAGTGGTGGATGCCCTGGACGGTTCGGGTGCCGGTGGGTGGGGGTGTTCCTTCGCGGGCCCAGTACGAGAGCGCGAGCACGCCCAGCGAACCGGCGGCCCACAACGCGAGATAACCGACGACCACCGTCACAACGACCCGCAACGCACGGCGCGACAACCGACCCCTGGGCAGGACGGGCCGGGGCAACGGAGCGGGAACGACAGCCATGGGCGACCCGGGAGACTCGGGGACGGGGGCGCGATGCGCATCGTAACCCGGGGCGTGGCGGGCCGGGCCGGGTCGGCGGCTGGGGCCTGCGGCGCGGCAATCGTCATCTCCAAGGCGGAGGCTTTACGGGCTTCCGGTTCCGCGGCGGCCTGATGGGCTTCCGGTTCCGTGGCGGCTTTACGGGCCTGCGGTTCCGTGGCGCCCTTACGGGCCTCCGGTACCCGCGCGTGATCTCGAGGGCGTCCGTCCCCACCTCCGGCTCAGCCGCCGTCGCCTCCAGACGGCCCCCTGCTCATCTGCGGCTCGGTCGTCGTGGCCTCCGGGGCGGTCGCTGTCGTCTCCGGCTCGGTCGCCGTCGCTTCCGGGGGCCACGGTCGTCTCCGGCTCAGTCGCCGTCGCTTCCAGGCCCGCTGTCGTCACCTCCGGCTCAGCCGGTGTCCCTTCCCGGACAGCCGTCCTCCCGTTCGGCCCACCGTCGTCTGCGGCTCGGTCGCCGTCGCTTCCGGGGGCCACGGTCGTCTCCGGCTCAGTCGCCGTCGCTTCCAGGCCCGCTGTCGTCACCTCCGGCTCAGCCGGTGTCCCTTCCCGGACAGCCGTCCTCCCGTTCGGCCCACCGTCGTCTCCGGCTCGGTCGTCGGGGCCTCCGGGTCGGCCGCTGTCGTCTCCGGCTCAGCCGTCGCCACTTCCAGGCCCGCCTTCGTCTCCGGCTCAGTCGCCGTCGCTTCCAGGCCCGCCGCCGTCACCTCCGGCTCAGTCGGTGTCCCCTCCCGGGCGGTCGCCCCCCTTCGGCCCGGCCCGCGCCCCCTCCAACTCGGCCCTCCCCGGCGCCCCTTCAGTCGTCGTCCGCATCCGCGTCGCCGATGCCGACCACCGTGAGGTGGGCGCGGTCGAGGGTGGTGTCCTCCAGGCAGCCGCGCAGCCGCATGCGGTCGTGCTCGGTGAGCGCGGGGCGTACGACGCCGGCGAACACGCCGTCGCCCAGGTCGCCCAGGGTGGCGTGGCTGAGCGGCACGGACGTGGAGTCCCGGCACCGCTCCCAGACCTGCTGGGCGGCTAGCCGACGCCGTTCCGCGGTCATCCCGGAACCCCGCGTGTCGACCTGGACCAGCACCGAGGTCGCCTCGTTGTCGTTCTCGTGCTGTTCCCGCGTCTGGGTGAGGTCAGCGAGCCCCACGACCAGCGCGGTCAGCAGCGCGGCCCCGACGACGGTGACCGCGGCGACCCGCGCGGCCCGGCCCTTGGGCCGCCGGTCCAGCAGGGCAAGGTCCTCCAGATCGGTGTCGGTGTCGGTGTCGGTCTCGGGCGGCGCGGCGAGCACGGCAAGCCGCCCCGCGAGCCTCCGCTCGGCCGGCTTGGCGGTCGCCGACGCGATCCGCTGCACCACCCAGGCGATCCCGGACAGCAGCACCCCGGTGACCATGAGGACGGGCACGAAGACGTACGTACGCTCGCCGCTCTCCTCCAGCCAACGGAACCGCGCAGCCTCGCTCCGCCCGCTCTCCGGCGCCGCCCGCAACCGCGCCAGCACGTCCTCCTGACGTGCCGTCAACTCCCGTTGCCGGGCGTCGCTGTCTCGGATCCGCTCCTCGATCCGGCCCAGCCGCCCCAGCATCACGATGCCGAGCAGCATGACCTCGACGACGAGCAGCAGGATCCCGCAGAGAATGGCCCGCTGCCACTGCCACCGGTACAGGTAGACGACGAGATAGGTACCGGCCCCGGCCGCCGCGAGCCCACCGAAGAGATAGACGACACGCCTCATCGGGGCTCCTCGGCGCGTACGTCACCCGTACCCCCGTCCATCGCCACGCGCGACCCCGGCGGAAAACGCCGTACCGCATCCGTCGCTCCCACCACTGCCGGCAGGCCGAACTCCCGTGCCAGCACGGCGAGATGGGACAGCGGACTGCCAGTCTGGGCGATCAGGCCGGTGAGTCGGGGCAACAGCGGGGCGAGGGCGGGGTCGAGGGTGCGTACGACGAGCACGGGGTCCGGTGGCCGGGGCCCGCTCCCGTCCCACACCGTCCCGACGACGCGCCCACCGGACACCCCCCGACCGCCGTCGGCATCTCCGTGCCGCTCGGCCACGACCTTCCCGTCCGCGAGCCGGAACGCGTCCGGCAACGGCGCCGACGCCCCCTGCGGCACCCGCGAGTGAAGATCCCCCGGCAACGAAACCCCGTCCTCCAGTACGGTGCCCAACTCCCGCCAACGAAGCATCCCGACGCGCTCCGCCCCGAGCCCCAGCCGCCGCCCACCCTCCCGGACAAGCCGCACCTGAAGCTCCTGCACCCAACGAACCCGGAGCCGGAGGGCTTCGCGCGGGGGGAGTGCGGGGGAGCGGTGAGTGGTGTGGCGTACGGCAGTTGGAGCTGTCGGGGACTCGATGCCGGGCACCGAAGCCGAAGCATGCCCCAATCCGTCGCCCCCAGCCCCAGCCCCAGCCCCAGTCGCAGCCGCGGCACCAGCCTCAGTCGTAGCCGCGACCCCGGCCGCCACCTCCCGTCGCTCCCCGTCCCCGCCCGCACCCGACGCCACCCTCTCCGGCAACCGCCCCGGCCCCCGCAGACTCGGCGCCGTAAGTGCCAGTACCACCGGATCCTCGGCCGCCGCCCGCTCGTCCGGCACGCCTCGTGCCTGCGCCTGCGCCAGCGCGCTCAGGGCCGCCCCCGCCGCCGTACGGCTCCTCGGCGGTTCCCGCAGCAGCGCCCCCGCCAGGGCCTCCTGGGCATGCAGGGAGACCAACGCCCTCCGGGTCCAGCGGAGTTCGGCGGTCAGGTCGGCCGCGGTGAGTTCGGCCGGTGCCGGGACCCCGGCGAGGTGGCGGTCGACGTCGGCGACGAGGTCCGTGGCCAGGCCGGGCAGCGCCGCGCTGAGGCGTCCCACCCGCCAGGCCGCGCCCAGCCGCCGCGCACCCGGCGCCGGGTTCAGCAGCGCCAGCCACCGGTGCCTCGGCGGCGCCGCCCCCAGCAGCCGCAGATCCGCCGCGGCCCGCCCCCCGACCGTCGTCACCACCGGCACCCGGCGCAGCAGCCGCCGCGGCGCACTGCCCCCGATGTCCAGCGCGGCGGCGAGCCCGCGGGCCATCGGCGTCACCCACAAGTCCTCCTCCAGCGGCAGCAGTTGCTCCGGCAGCGTCTCCGCCACCGGTCCGGGCCCCAGCAGCCGCGCCCCACGCGCGGGCCGCGCCGCCATCGCCGTGATCGGCCGGCTCTGGAACAGCCACAGCCGCCCGTCCCCGTCGAACCCGAACTCGATGTCCTGCGGCCCCCCGAACACCCGCCGGGCCCGCCGCGCGAGCCGGGCCAGCCGGAACAGTTCGCCACGGGTGAGGACCGCGTCCGCCGTCGGCGGCTCGGTTCGCAGCAGCCGCCCCGACCGGCTCAACCAGTAGTTGGTTCCCGCCTGTTCACCGCTGACCAGACTGTCCGGCCCACCGCGCACCGCGCTCACCAGCATCCGGTCGGCCCGTCCCTCCACGGGATCCGCCCCGAACATCACCCCGCCGACCCGGGCCGCCAGCATCGGCTGCACCAGCACCGCCATCGGGGCCGTCTCCCCGCCGGGCCGCCGCGCCGAGTCGAGCACCGCCCGTACCGCCGTAAGGAAGTCCCGCCAGCCCCGCACATCCAGCACGGACGCGAACTGCCCCGCCAGCGACGACTCCTGGGTGTCCTCCTGCGGCGAGGAGGACCGCACGACGAGCGGCCGGGCACCGCCCTCGGACAGCTCGTCCCAGGCCCGCCGCAGGGCGATCGTGTCGTCTTCCGAGCCGTCGGGGATCACGAAACCGGGAAGCACCGGCAGCCCGGCCCGGGCGGCCCGCGCGAGGTTCGCCGCCTTGGAACCGGCGCGGTGGGGGAGCGCGGCGGCGGGTTCGTCCAGCGGGACGGCGGCCGGGCCGTACGCCCCGGCCCGACCCCGCGCGGCGATACGGCCGTCACCCTGACGTTCGTCGAGCGTCGTCATCAACACCCTCCAGGACCGACCGCCAACAGGGGGGACGCGCGGGGGTGGCCCAGCGCCTGACGGCGGAACGAAGGATGGGGCGGGCCCCGGCCGCTCCGGAGGGACACGGCCATGACACGCCTCCTCACCCATGGTCCCACCGCCGTTGCCCCACAGGTCGGTTGGACGTCGCTTTCCCGTCCGCTCCGCCCCGATTTCGTGAGCCGGGAGGAGACCGCCGACACGGCCTCGTCCGGGGGTAGTACGCACGGCGTCCTCCGCAGGTGCGAGGGCCCGTCTCCGTCGACTCACACCGCCGTATCCGGCGCCCCCGGCGGCAGCACCCGGAGCAGCGCCTCCAGCGCCGCCCCGTACGCGTGCTCCGGGGGCGTCGCGTACCCCACGACCAGGCCGTCGGGTGTATCCATCTCCGCGTCCGGGTGCCGGAATTCGGCCAGTCCGTCGAGCGCGACGCCGTTCCAGACCGCCGCCTTGACGGCGGACCGCTCGGTGCCGGGCGGCAGCCGCAGCACCGCGTGCAGGCCCGCCGCGACCCCGGTGACCTCGATGTGCGGCGCGTGCTCGGCGAGCGCCGCCACGAGCCGGTCGCGCCGACGCCGGTACCGCTGCCGCATCCGTCGCACGTGACGGTCGTACGACCCACTGGAGATGAAGTCGGCGAGGCTCAGCTGGTCGAGGACGCTCGCCCATGCCTCCCGCTCGCCCTTGGCCGCGAGCACCCCGTCGACGTACCGCTCCGGAAGCACCATCCAGCCCAGCCGTACGGCCGGCGACAGGCTCTTGCTGACCGAGCCGAGCAGGATCACCCGCTCGGGGTCGAGCCCCTGCACGGCGCCGACGGGCTTGCGGTCGTACCGGAACTCCCCGTCGTAGTCGTCCTCCAGCACCACCCCGTCACGCGCGCGTGCCCAGTCGACCACGGCCGCCCGCCGCTCCGCGTGCAGCGGCCCACCGGTCGGAAACTGGTGCGCGGGCGTGAGCAGCACGGCCCGCTCCCGCCCCAACCGGCCCACGAGCGCGCCGTGTTCGTCCAACGGCAGCGGTACGGTGCGCACGCCCGCGCCCGCGAGCAACTCCCGGTGGAAGGGCAGGCCGTACGCCTCCACGGCGAGCGGCCCGCGCAGCACGCCGCCCCCGAACAGCAACCGCAGACCGTGCGCGAACCCGGAACACACCACGATCCGCCCCGGCTCCGTCCGCACCCCCCGAGTACGTGCCAGATACTCCGCGAGCGCCTCCCGCAACTCCACCCGCCCGGCCGGCTCCCCCGGCCCGAACACCTCACCGGCCGCGCCGAGAACAGCCCGCCGGTACGAGGCAACCCACTCGCCACGGGGGAACGCCGAGGCGTCCGGGGTGCCCTGCCGGAGGTCGTGGAGCGGGCGGCGCGGGGGAGGGGGAGGGGGTAGTGGTGGGGGCGGAGTCCGCCGGCCGCGGGCGTTTGGCGGCAGCGACTCGGACCCACGCGCGCGTGCGGGGCGGTTTTCGTCACGCGCGCGTGCTGGACGGCTTTCGTCACGCGCGCGTGCCTGCGCGCTTATGGCACCCCGCTCCCCGCGCCGCAGCGGTTCCGCCCGTTCCGCGACCCGTGTGCCCGAGCCCTGCCGGGCCGTGAGCCATCCCTCCGCGACCAGCTCGGAGTAGGCGTCGGCGACGGTGTTGCGGGCGACGCCGAGGTCCGCGGCCAGGGAACGGTACGGCGGCAACCGGGTGCCGGGAGCGAGCCGCCCGCTCCGCACGGCCTCACGCAGCGCCGCGGCGACGGCGGCCCGCCGCCCACCCGCCGCCGCCACCTCCAGATGCAGATCGGCCCCGATCCGCTCCGCGGAATTGACCCACGATTCAGCCATGGAAATGCACCCTACAGTGGGTCTTTCACCCCCGTAGCTTGAATGACATGACGACGAACACCACCACCGCCACCGGCACCGCCGCCGCCACTACCACCTCTACCTCCACCACCGCTCGCATCGACTTCGCCAAGTCCGCCCCGAAGGTCTTCCGTGCCCTCGTCGGCTTCGACGCCGCCGCGCGCGAGGGCCTCGACCCCGCCCTCGTCGAGCTGATCCAGATCCGCGCCTCGCACCTCAACCACTGCGCGTACTGCCTGCACATGCACACCAACGACGCCCGCAAGGCCGGCGAGAGCGAGGACCGCCTGCACATGGTTCCGGTCTGGCGGGAGGCCCGTCACTTCTTCACCCCGAGGGAACAGGCGGCCCTGGCCCTGACGGAGGCGGTGACCCTGGTGGCCGACAAGGGCGTCCCGGCGGACGTCTACGCGGAGGCCGCCGCCCACTTCGACGACGAGGAACTGGCCCACGTACTGTCCCTGATCCTCACGATCAACACGTGGAACCGGGTCGCCCTGTCGACGGCGAAGGTGGCGGGCACGGACGAACGCCGCCGCTGACGCCTCTTTCCGCGCCTTGGGTTTGTGTGTCGTCGCGCCTTCGGGCCCTATACGGTCATGGGCCGGTCATAGGGCCCGATGGGCGCAGGCAACCTCGTACTCCCTGTCAGATACCGGTCCACAGCCGCTGCCACGGCCCGCCCCTCCGCGATCGCCCACACGATCAACGACTGCCCCCGAGCCGCGTCCCCGGCCGCGAACACCCCCGGCACGCTCGTCGCGAACCCCGCGTCCCGGGTGATCGTCCCGCGCGCCTCCATCGCCAGCCCCAACTGCCCGATCAGGCCGTCCTCCCGGTCGGGCCCGGAGAACCCCAGCGCGAGCAGCACGAGATCGGCCGGCAGGCTCCGACCCGTCCCCGCCACCGGCCGCCGCCCCGCATCCACCTCGACCAGGTGCAGCGACCGCACATGCCCGTCCGCGTCCCCCACGAACCGCAGCGTCGACGCCGCGAACAACCGCGCGTCCGCGTCCGCCGTGGGCGCCGTCCCCAGTTCCCCCGCCTCCTCGTGCGCCGCGGACAACCGGTAGATCTTCGGGTACGTCGGCCAGGGCTCCGCGTCCTCGTCCCGCTCGGCACCGGGCTGCGCGTAGATGTCCAACTGGGTCACCGACGCGGCCCCTTCCCGTACCGCCGTCCCCAGACAGTCCGCCCCGGTGTCCCCGCCGCCCACGATGACGACATGCTTCCCGGCGGCGGACATCGGCGAGCTCTCCAGGTCCCCCTCACACACCCGGTTGGCCAGCGGCAGATACTCCATCGCCTGCTGCACCCCGGCCAACTCCCGCCCCGGAACCGGCAGTTCGCGCCAGGCAGTCGCCCCGGTCGCGATCACCACCGCGTCGTACCGGGCCCGCAACTCCGCCGCCCCCACGTCCCGCCCGACCGCGGTCGACGTACGGAACTTCGTCCCCTCGGCCCGCATCTGCTCGATCCGCCGCTCCAGATGCCGCTTCTCCATCTTGAACTCGGGGATCCCGTACCGCATCAGCCCGCCGAGCCGGTCGTCCTTCTCGTAGACCGCGACCGTGTGCCCGGCCCGGGTCAACTGCTGCGCCGCCGCCAGCCCCGTCGGCCCCGAGCCGACCACGGCCACCGTCCGCCCGGACAGCCGGTCCGGCGCCTGCGGCGGGGCGAACCCCAGCTCCCACGCCCGGTCGGCGATGGCGACCTCGACGTTCTTGATGGTGACGGCAGGCTGGTTGATGGCGAGCACACACCCCGCCTCGCACGGCGCCGGACACAACCGGCCGGTGAACTCGGGGAAGTTGTTGGTGGCGTGCAGCCGATCCGCCGCGGCCCGCCAGTCGTCCCGGCTGACCAGGTCGTTCCACTCGGGGATCAGGTTCCCGAGCGGACACGCTTCGTGGCAGAACGGTATGCCGCAGTCCATGCACCGGTCGGCCTGCTTGCTGATGATGGGCAGCAGCGCACCGGGGACGTACACCTCGTCCCAGTCCCGGACCCGCTCCCCGACCGGCCGACGGGGCCAGTCCTGGCGCGGCGTGGTCATGAAACCCTTGGGATCGGCCATGGCGGTCTTCCTCGCGTCCGCGTACGACAGGCCATGCGACATCGGACGGCACTCTTTCGGCCACGATACGACGGGTCGGCCACGGACGCAGAGGGGACGGACAGCGCTTTCCGCCCAGGTTCCTCAGACTTCCCCCCAACTCCCACGGAGAACTCCTCAGCCCACGCCCAGGGCGTCTTCAGGCCGGTTTCAGTGCGGCCCCAGTCAGGCTGGGCTCAGGTCAGCCTCCGCCGGGCCGGTCTCAGGTCAGCCCCAGTCAGGCTGGTTTCAGGTGAGCGCCAGCACGTACGCCACGGCCGACCCGGCGGAGGCCACCATCCGCACGTGGTTCCACATGGTCCACTCGCGCACGTACGACGGCCAGTACGCGGCCGCTTCCGGCGTGCCCGGGTCCAGCTTGAGCAGCGCGTCGTTGCGAGGCACGTTCGCGACCATGGTCACGCCGAAGCACCCGAACAGATACAGCGCGCTGCCGACCAGCAGCTCCACCCGCCCGTCGTCCGGCCACAGCACGAACGTCACCACGCCGATCACCGCGCACAGCACGGCCGACCCCACGAACACGAGCATGAACGCCGGCATCACCGCCGTCACGTTGATCGCGTTCATGGCGGCGACGCCCTGCGCGGGCGGCAACGCGGCCAGGCCTCGCATGACGAAGGTGGAAAACCCGCAGAAGACCCCGGCCACCAGCCCGGTCCCGAGCACACCCAGCACGGTCAGCCACAGGTACGGCCCATCGATCACGACGACGTCAACTCCCCGTATAGACCCGAGATCCTCCCCGGCACCCTCCATCACCACAAGTCAATTCCCCCAACCCCACAAATCCCATAACCAATACGCCCGAACCCATACGCAAACATCCAGCCCCCGCTCACGAGACCACCCCGCCCCCTCCAAAACCCACCCCACACTCCGCCTACCGACCCCCTGCTTCGCCACCCCTCGAACCACCCACCCGCCCCTCACGCGGCCCGCTCTTCCTCCACCGCCCGCTCGAACGCTCGCCCACTCCTCCCCGCCACCCTCCTCTGGGGGCTCTCGGAGGGCCCCCTCTGCCGCTCCTCTCCGAAGGTGGCCTTCTCTGCGGGCTCTCTACCGTTCCGCTCGCTGGCTGCTCTCTGAAGGTGCCGTGCGCTGCTGCTCTCTGCGGCTGCCCTGTGCCGGTCCGCGCTCTGGTTCCTCTCGATAGGTGCGTGCGCAGCTGCTCTCTGCCGCTGGCCTCTGCCAGTCCGCTTGCCGGCTGCTCTCTGAAGGGTGCCGTGCGCCGCTCCTCTCCGCGGCTGGCCTCTGCCGGTCCCTCTCGCTCCTCTCTGACGGGCCCCCTGCTGGTCCCCTCTCGCTTCTCTGTGACGGGTCCTCTGCCGCTACTCTCCGCCGCTGCCCGCTGCCCGCTGCCCGCTGCCCGCTGCCCGCTGCCCGCTGCCCGCTGCGTCTGCCGGTGCCGTCTGCCGGTCTCCTCCGCCGGCCTCCGTTCCTCGGCCGGGTCCTCGATTCGGTCGCCCATCCCCTCTGCCGGCCTCTTTTCCCTGCCGGTCTCCCCAATCCGCCGCAACGGCGCGCAACCCCCACAACGCATCCCGGCGGTGCCATACGTCCGCAACCGACCCTCCTTCCCCCGCCCCGCCCCACCCCGCTCCCTCAGCCGACCTCCACCCCCGTCCCCTCGGCCCGCCACCCCCGCAGCACCGTCTCCACCCCCGCCCTGATCCGCCGCCGAGCCTCATGCCGCGGCACCCCACTCATCAGCAACTGGTCGTACGGCGTCTCCACATGCCGTACGGACGCCACCACCGCCGACACCACCGCCCCCTCCGACAACGCCCGCCCCGCCGCACTCCGCCCCACCCGCCCACTGCCCCGCACGGACGCATGCCGGGCGATCGCCCGAGCCCGCTCCTCCGGACACCCGGGAAACAACCGCCGGATCTCCGCCGCGAACGCCTCCGCGAACCGCACGTCCTCCGCCGCCCGCCGCCGCGCGTCCCGCACCCTGCGCCGCCGCCGAGCCTCCGCGTCCGCCAGGCACCGCTCCTCGGCCCGGGCCAGCCCCGCCTCCTCGACCAGCACGCCCTGCCGCTCGTACCGCCCCTTGCGCCGGTTGAACCGCACGACCACCGCCGACAGCGCACTCTCCTCCCGCGACCGCCGAGTGAGCGCCGTGTCACCGCGCGCCAGAAACACCAGATGCCCGAGATCCGCACAGTCCAGACACCGCGGCGCCCCCTCCTCCGGCACCAGCATCGACAACGGCCCCGCATGACACTCCCCGCAAAGCCGCCGCCTGAGCGGCTGGATGACGAGAAGCCCGGTACGGGACGAGGGAGTTGCAAGACGCGCCATACGTGTTTCCTTCCCAGGACACCCCCCGGGACCTACTCCGATCCAGCCACACTCCCGACCACCGACCACCGATCTCCGACCACCGGTCACCGCGCCCCTGTCACCGCGCCCCAGTCACCGACACCCGAACCCGATGCTGCGTAGGCATCTCGATCTCGTCGAGCACAGCCACCGCGAGATCCGCGTACGACAACCCCGATCCGCCCTCGGGAACCCGCTCACCGCCCAGCCGGTACCGCCCGGTCCGCGCCGCACCCTCCTCCAGCCCGCCGCCCGGCGTGAGCATCACCCAGTCGACGGGACCCGCGCCGCCCCGCGACCCCAGCCGACGCAGACCCGCGGTGTGGGCGAGCGCGAACGGCCGTATCTCCGGCGGGAACACCTCCGCGTCGTCCATCACCGCCCGCCCGTCCGCCCCCAGCAGATTCGCGAACAAACCGATGGCGACCAGACGCCCCACCCCCGCCGCCCCGAGCCCATCCAGCAACGCATCCGACGCCCTGACGAAGAAGTCCGGATCCAACGAGTCGAACCCCTGCTCCGGCCCACTGAACGGCGACACGGCATGTACGGCCGCCACATGGCCGCCCACGACACCGCCGACCGACCCGGAATCGGTCACATCACCCCTCACCACCACGACACCCTCAGCCCCGAGATCCGGATAACGCGCCGGCTCCCGCACCACGGCCGTCACCGTCACCCCACGCCGTCGCGCCTCGGCCGTCACCGCCCGCCCAGCCCGCCCACCGGCCCCGAAGACCACGATCCCGCCCATGCCCAACCCCCTTGCCCGGCAGCGCACTTGGCCGCCTGACCTGGACGTTAGAAGCACAGACCCCGGTTACTTCAACGGTATCGGCGCTAACCTCGACCGATGACCGACTCCCCGTCCGGCACCCGGCGCCCCGCCCCGCTGGACCCCGACATGTTCGACCCCCTCTGCCCCTCCTCGGCGATGCCCTTCCGCGTCGGCGACAAGTGGACCGGCATGGTCATCCGCTGCCTCGAAGACGGCCCGCGCCGCTTCACGGAACTCCGCGCCCCGCTCAGGGCCGTCACCCCCAAGGTCCTCAGCGAAACCCTGCGCGCGATGGAACGCGACGGTCTGCTGACCCGCACCTCCTACGACGAGAACCCACCCCGAGTCGAATACACCCTCACCCCCCTCGGCCGATCCCTCCTTCCCCTCCTTGACGCAGCCCGCACCTGGAGCCGAACCCACCTACCGCTCCTGCTCGCCGCCCGCACCGCCCACGAACAAGAAGCACCCTGAGCGGCGCGACCTGACCGCACTGCCGGTACTGCCCTCACTGCCAGTACTGCCAGTACTGCCAGTACTGCCGACAGGGAAGCGGCGAGCGGCGAAGCGGCGCCCCGATCCGTCGGACCGCCCACGCGCCACGCACCCCGGCCACCCCCTGGCGCATCATGGGCCGTGTGCGACTCGAAGCGATCACCTGGGACCGGCTCGGCGACCTCCTCGCCGAGCGCCTGCTCGACCTGAAACCGGCCGACGGCAGCCCCTGGCCCCGCATCGCCTTCGACGGCGCCCCGGCGGCCCGCCCCGGAGACCTCGCCGAACGCGTCGCCGAAGCCTTGCGCATACATGGCCGCCCCTCGCTGACCATCGGCACGGAGGGCTTCCTGCGCCCGGCCTCGCTCCGCCTGGAGTACGGCCACCAGGACGTGGACGCCTACTACGACGGCTGGTTCGACACCCGCGCCCTGTGGCGCGAGGTCTTCGGCCCCCTCGAACCCGGCGGTGACGGCCGCGTCCTGCCCGACCTCTGGGACCCGGTCGCCGACCGAGCCACCCGCAGCCCCTACGTCCAACTCCCGCCCGGCGGCCTCCTGTTGCTGCACGGCCCCCTCCTGCTGCGCCACTGGTTCCCCTTCGACCTGACCGTCCACGTCCTCCTCTCACCCGGCGCCCTGCGCCGCCGCACCCCCGAGCCCGACCACTGGACCCTCCCCGCCTACGAGCGCTACGAGGCCGAGACCGACCCGGCCGGCACAGCCGACGTACTGGTCCGCGCAGACGACCCGCGCCACCCGGCGTGGAACGGCTGACCCGGATCACTCGACCACCTGGATCACCCAACCACCTGGATCACGTGGACCACCTGGATCACGAAGTCGATCCGGCAAACCGCTTTTCAATGCACGTGCATCTAATTACCGTGGCCCCATGACGATCTCCACCACACCTGCGCTCTCCTTCTCCGATCCCGTCCGCGCCCTCCTCGACGGCAAGAACTTCGCCGGCGTCGCCACCCTCGGCCCCGACGGCGCCCCGCAGAACTCCGTCGTTTGGATCAAGCGCGAGGGCGACACCGTGCTCTTCTCCTCCACCGACGGCCGCCAGAAGGTGCGCAACCTCCGCCGCGACCCCCGCATCAGCCTCACGGTCTTCGACCTCACCAACCCCTATACCTCGGTCGAGATCCGCGGCACCGCCGAGATCCTCCCCGACGAGGAAAAGCGCCTCCCGCACGAGCTCTCGCACAAGTACCTCGGCATCGACCCGCCCGGCGAGAAGGACGACGAGGTACGCGTGATCATCCGTGTCGTGCCACGGAAGATCCTGGGCTTCTCCGCCTGAACCCGGCGGGCGTCCGCCCCGGCCCTCCGGGGCGGCGGTTACCGCGGAGTTCCACGTGCGCCCGCTCTGCCGCGCGGCGAGAATGTAGGGCGCCGGGACTCCGGGCCCAGCGGTGCCTCCCCGCGCCGCGCCGGTCGTCCGGCACCGGGAGGTACTCCATGACCACCGCCTCAGACATCATGCACCGGGGCGCCCAGTGGATCCCCGCCCACGAGACCCTGGACCGCGCGGCCCAGCTGATGCGCGAGCTGAACGTCGGAGCCCTGCCCATCAGCGACCAGAACGAGCGGCTCTGCGGCATTCTCACCGACCGTGACATCGTCGTCGGCTGCGTGGCCATGGGCCACGACCCGGCCAAGGTCACCGCCGGAGAGATGGCCCAGGGCACCCCGCGCTGGATCGAGGCGGACGCCGACGTGAGCGATGTGCTGCGGGAGATGCAGGACCACCAGATCCGCCGGCTCCCCGTCATCGAGAACAAGCGGCTGGTCGGCATGATCAGCGAGGCCGACCTGGCCCGGCACCTGACGGAGGACCAGATCGCCGACTTCGCCCACAGCGTCTACGCCAGGGGCGCGACGTCCTGATCTCCCCGACGGGATCCGTCACAGCCAGCCGTTGCGCCGAAAGCCCCGGTACAGCACCAGGCAGGCCACGGATATCGCGCCTATGACCAGGGGGTACCCGAACCTCCAGTGCAGCTCCGGCATGTGATCGAAGTTCATGCCGTACACACCGCAGACCATCGTCGGTACGGCGATCACCGCGGCCCAGGCCGTGATCTTGCGCATGTCCTCGTTCTGGGCCACGGTGACCTGCGCGAGGTGGGCCTGCAGGATCGAGTTGAGCAGTTCGTCGAACGAGGCGATCTGCTCCTTCGCCCGCATGAGGTGGTCGAGGACGTCCCTGAAGTAGGCCTGTATCTCCGGGCCGACCACCCGGCTCGGCCTGGTGGCCAGGTCGTCGAGCGGGCCGGCCAGGGGCGCCACGGCCCGCTTGAGCTCCAGGAGTTCACGCTTCATCTGGTAGATCCGGCCGGGGTCGGCCCGCGCGCCGTTCTCCGCGAACACGTCCGTCTCCACCTGGTCGATGTCCGCCTGGACCTGGTCGGTGACGTGCAGATAGTCGTCCACCACATGGTCCGCGATCGCGTGCAGCACCGCCGCCGGCCCCTTCGCGAGCTGCCGGGAGTCGGACTCCAGCTCCTCGCGCAGCGGGCCCAGCGAGCCGTGCATCCCGTGCCGTACCGTGATCACGAACTCCTCGCCGACGAACACCATGATCTCGCCGGTGTTCACCACCTCGCTGGTCGCGGTCAGCTGCTCGTGCTCGACGTAGCAGACCGTCTTGAACACGGCGAACAGCGTGTCGCCGTACCGCTCCAGCTTCGGGCGCTGATGTGCCTCGACCGCGTCCTCGACCGCCAGCGGATGCAGGTCGAAGAGCTCGGCGATGCCGGCGAACTCCTGGTCCGTCGGCTCGTGCAGACCGAGCCACACGAAACCGTCCCTGCTCTTGCGCACCTTCTCCACGGTGTCGACCAGGTCGCTGCCCTCGGGTACCCGCACGCCTTCCCGGTAGGTCACGCAGTTGACCACCGAGGAGCCCAGCGGGGACCTGGCCGGGTGGCTCAGGTCGACGCGGGGGCGCCGCCGGGCCAGCCGTGCCACCTTGCGAAGGCCACCGACCCTGCCGAGGCTCGTGACCTTCCGCAGATTCCCTGCCATGGACATCTGGATCTCCTTGCGTGGATCTCCTCGGGCTCGGCGCGGGAGCCGGCGGATCTGCCGTCTCCTGCGCTCTGGCGAGCCAGTTTGCCAGGTCCGCGTAAGCGGCAGGTGAGCCTGTGGGAACAGAAGATTCCGCTTTGTTCCCGCCTGTGGACGAAGGTGCCCGCTCCCGCGGGCGCCGGACATCTCGCCATAGCGTCGCGTCGACCACTCCCGGCAAGCCGGGCAACTGGGATGATCGCGGCATGACGCGATCCGACGGGTATCTCCTCGACAACCGGCAGTCCGAGGCGGGCGAGCGCTTCGACGCCTTCGCCACCCTCTTCGACCCCACGACCTTCCGGCACCTCGAAGGATTCGGCATCGGCCCCGGCTGGCGCTGCTGGGAGGTCGGCGCGGGCGGTACGTCGGTGGTGTCCTGGCTGGCCAAGAAGGTCGGCCCGACCGGAAAGGTCGTCGCCACCGACATCGACACCTCGCGGCTCGCGGCCGCCGCCCGGCCGCCGGTGGACGTGCGCGTCCACGACGTGGCCGGCGAGGAGCCGCCGGGGGAGGGCTTCGACCTGGTGCACGCCCGGCTGGTCCTGGTCCATGTCCCGGACCGCGAACGGGCGTTGCGCTCCATGATCAAGGCCCTGCGCCCCGGTGGCCGCCTCCTGCTGGAGGACGCCGACCCGGCGCTCCAGCCCCTGGCCTGCCCCGACGAACACGGCCCGGAACAGCGCCTCGCCAACCGCCTCCGCCAGGGCTTCCGCCAACTCCTCGCTGACCGCGGCGCGGACCTCTCGTACGGCCGCCAACTCCCGCGCCTGCTGCGCGAACACGGCCTGCGCCGAGTGGAGGCCGACGCGTACTTCCCCCTGACCTCCCAGTCCTGCGCGGCCCTCGAATCCGCCACCGTCCGCCAGATCCGCCCCCAACTCCTCGAAGCGGGCATCGCCACACCCGAGGACATCGACCGCCACCTGGCAAACGTCGAGGCCGGGGGAATGGACCTGGCGACGGCGCCGATGATTTCGGCGTGGGGGAGGAAGGCGTAGGCGACGGGGGTGTGGGCGAGGCGGAGGAGGTTGAGCTAGGCGGTGGAGGTTTAGCGAGGCGGCGGGGGTGGGTGAGGCGGCGGGGGAGCGGACGAGGCGGCAGGGGGTGTGAGCGAGGCGGCAGGGGTGCGGGCGAGGCGGCAGGGGGTGTGAGCGAGGCGGCGGAGGTTGAGCGAGGCGGCAGGAGGCGCGAGCGAGGCGGCGGGGAAGCGGGGCTAGGCGGCAGAGAGTGGGCGGGGGAGTAGGCGAGGCCGCGGGGCTGCGGGCGCAGAGGGCTCCGCCCAGCTACTCGCCCCGCGTCAGCTCGTCATCTCCGCCTCGCTTCTCATCCTCGGTTCAGTGCCTCACCCTGCCGGAGCTCGTCATCTCCGCCCCCCTTTTCGCCGTCGGCCCAGTTCCTCGCCCCCACCGCAGTCCTCGTCGCCACCGCCGCCTCTCGGCCCCGCCGGAGTCCCTCATCGCCACCCCCGTCTCTCGTCCCGGCCTCAGCTCGTCATCTCCGCCCCGCTCCTCATCCTCGGCCCGCTCCTCATCCTCGGCCCGGCCCTCCCCCCCGCCGCAGTTCCTCATCACCGCCCCCGTCTCCAACCCCTGCCACAGCTCCTCATCTCCGCCCCGCCTCTCACCCTCGGCCCAGCCCCTCACCCTCGGCCCAGTCCCTCAGCCCGCCCCGGCGGTCGCCCCCCAACCCGTTCGACGGCCATCGCCCCCGCCCGGCAGCCCTCCCGCGCCGCCTCTTCCGGTTCCGCGCCCGCGAGCAACGTGGCCAGGAACGCGCCTGTGAAGGCGTCGCCGGCGCCCGTGGTGTCCGTCGGGGTCGCCCGTGCGGCCGGCACGCGCGCGCGTACCGTGCCGCCGCGGGCCACCAGCGCTCCATCCGCGCCCTGCTTCATGATCACCAGCGGGATGTGCCGGCTCAGCTCCGCCGCCGCGTCCGCCGCGTTGGGCAGCCCCGTGAGAAGGCACGCCTCGTCCCGGCTGGGTAGCAGCAGGTCCACGCCTTCGACGAGCTTCAGGAACCGGTCGACGCCCAGCTCCAGCAGGAAGCCCGCCGACGCGGGATCCAGACTCACCGGCACGCCACGCGCGCGTGCAGACTCCAGCGCCACCGCCACCAGCGCCCGGCTCGGCTCGGAGAACAGCAGATAGCCGGACAGATGCAGCCGGGCCACGCCGTCCAGCAACGTCTCCGACCAGTCCCCGGGATCCAGCCGCATCGACGCCCCGCTGTCGGTCAGGAACGTCCGCTCGGCCGAGTCCTCCGTGGCGACGAGGCAGATCACCGTCCCGGTCGGCGCCTCCGGATCGACGACGAGCCGCGGCCGCACCCCGCACCCGGCCAGCTCCCGCTCGTGCCAGTCCGCCGCGTCGACCCCCACCCGCCCGAGCAGCCGCACCTCGGGCCACCCCCAATGCGCCGCCCAGCAGGCCACATTGGCCCCCGCCCCACCCGGCACCCTCCGAATGACGGCAGCCGTGTCCGTCCCCACGGCCAGCGCCCCCCGATGCCGGGCGACGACATCGGTGACCACATCCCCGACGACGAGCAGCGCCCCGGCCTGCGGACCAGGCGCACCCGTCACTGCGCCCCCACTGCCGGGAGCCGCGACCGATGAGCCCGTGCCATCAGCGCCCGCCGCCCCACCGACCCCCGCCGTCACGCCCCGGCCCAGGCCGCCGCGATCCGTGCCGCCAGGCGTACGTTGCCCCGTACGGCCGCCAGATTCGCTTCCAGCGAGGCTCCGTCGGTGTGCCGTACCAGATAGTCCAGGAGGAACGGCGTCACGGCCTGGCCGGTCACGCCCTCCGCCTCGCACGCGTGCAGCGCGTCGGCGAGTACGCGCGCGTGCAGCTCGGGATCCAGCTGCTCGTCCTCGGGCACGGGGTTGGCGACGATCAACGACGACTCGGGACCGTCGAGCGCGTCCTGCGCCCGCATCACGTCGGCCACCTGCGCGGGGCTCTCCAGCGTCCACTCCACGGGATGCCCCGAGTCCGACAGATAGAAGCCGGGGAAGCGGTCCGTGCCGTACCCGGCCACGGCGACGCCCAGTGTCTCCAGCCGCTGCAAGGTCGCCGGCACGTCCAGGATCGACTTCACTCCCGCGCACACCACGGTGATCCGCGTCCGCGCCAGCAGCCCGAGGTCGGCCGACTCGTCCTGCGTGACCGTCCACTCCCGGTGCACCCCGCCGAGCCCGCCCGTGGCGAACACCCGTACGCCCGCCAGAGCCGCCAGCAGCGCAGTCGCCGACACCGTGGTGGCCCCGCTGGCCCCGGACGCCACCGCGAGCGGCAGGTCCCGGTGGCCCAGCTTGCGGATGCCGTCCGCGTTCGCGACCCGCTCCAACTGCTCCTTGTCCAGCCCGACATGGGGCCGCCCGTCCAGCACCGCGATCGTCGCGGGAACGGCGCCCTCCCGCCGTACGACGTCCTCCAGCTCCAGCGCCACCTGCAGATTCCGCGGGCGCGGCAGCCCGTGCGCGATGATCGTGGACTCCAGGGCCACCACGGGTCGACGCGCGTCGATCGCCTCGCGTACTTCCTCCGACACCACCAGCACCACGCGCCTGCCTCCTGTCGTTCGTTCTTCCCTCATGTCTGGCGAGCGCCGTGCCCGGTCAAACACTTGCGGCCTGTGGCGGCCGACACCAGCCTGAGGAACATGACGGACAACACGACACGTCTCGACCACGTCGTCCTGTGGGTGCGCGACCCGGTCGCCTCGGCCGACTTCTACGAGAAGGTGATCGGGCTCAGGCCCGTCCGGGTCCACGAGTTCACCTCGGGAGAGGCTCCGTTCCCCTCCGTACGGCTCAACGACGAGACCATCCTCGACCTGATGCCCCACTCCATGGCGGAGCGCATGAAGATGCTCCCCGGCGCCGCCGAGAGCGCCGGCCACCCCGTCAACCACGTCTGCCTGGCCCTGCCCGGCGCCGACTTCGACACCCTCCACAGCCGACTGCGGGAACGCGCCGTCCCTGTCTCCGAGCTCTCCTACGACTCCTTCGGCGCCCGCGGGAACGCCACCCGCAGCTTCTACTTCCGCGACCCGGACGGGAACGTCTTCGAGGCCCGGCACTACGACTAGCAGGGCGCAGGCGGCGGCCACGCGCGCGTGGAACGCGTGGCCACCCCTGCCTCAGGGGCTCAGACGGGCCGTACGCCGTCCAGCGCCCCATGTGGATCGAGCACGTACTTGCGGCTGGCGCCCTGGTCGAACTCGGCGTAGCCGCGGGGAGCGTCCTCGATGCCGATGACGGTCGCGTTCACCGCCTTGGCGATGTGCACGCGCCCGTGCCGGATCGCCTGCATCAGGCCGCGGTGGTACTTCATCACCGGGCACTGTCCGGTCGTGAAGTGGTGGCTCTTGGCCCAGCCGAGACCGAGCCGCACCTTCAGCGTCCCGGACTTCGCGTCCTCGTCGATCCCGCCCGGGTCGTCCGTGACGTAGAGCCCGGGAATGCCCAGTGCGCCGCCCGCACGCGTGATGCCCATCAGCGAGTTCAGGACGGTCGCGGGCGCCTCCGGGGCGTCGGGGCCGTGCGCCCGGGCCTCGAAGCCGACCGCGTCGACCGCCGCGTCCACCTCCGGCTCCCCGGTGATCTGGGCGATCTGCTCCTCGATGCTGCCCTGCGAGACGTCGACGGTCTCGCAGCCGAAGCTCCGCGCCTGCGCGAGGCGTTCGGGGTTGAGGTCGCCGACGATGACCACGGCGGCACCCAGCAGCTGCGCCGAAGCGGCCGCCGCCAGACCGACCGGGCCCGCCCCGGCGACGTACACCGTCGAACCGACGCCCGCGCCCGAGCTCACCACGCCGTGGAAGCCGGTCGGGAAGATGTCCGACAGCATGGTCAGGTCGAGCAGCTTCTCACGCGCCTCGTCGCGGTCCGGGAACCTCAGCAGGTTGAAGTCCGCGTACGGGACCATGGCGTACTCGGCCTGGCCGCCGACCCAGCCGCCCATGTCGACATAGCCGTACGCCGCCCCGGGGCGGGCCGGGTTGACGTTCAGGCAGATGCCGGTCTTGCGCTCCTTGCAGTTGCGGCACCGCCCGCAGGCGATGTTGAACGGTACCGAGACGATGTCGCCGACCTCGATGAACTCGACGTCCGGCCCTCGTTCGACGACCTCCCCGGTGATCTCGTGTCCGAGGACCAGCCCCTCGGGCGCGGTCGTCCGCCCGCGCACCATGTGCTGGTCGCTGCCGCAGATGTTGCTGGCGAGCACTTTGAGGATCACACCGTGCCGGCACTTGCGGCCGACGTTCTCCGGTGCCACCCCCGGCCCGTCCTGCAGTTCAAGCGTCGGGTGTTCGATGGTCCGGACCTCCACCGCGCCCGGCTTGAGATACGCGACTGCCCTGTTTCCGCTCATGCGAATTCGCCGTCCCTTCGGCTCCGAGCCCTCGGATGCCAGTGGCTGTGCGCATGGCGGAGTCTGCTACCGGCTCGGCCTTCCGGCCACCCTCCGCGTACGGGTGGGTGGGAGCCGGCCGACGGATCGTCAGAACAGCGGCTCGGGCAGCACTCCCTCCAGGGCGAGCAGCTTCCGCTTGGTCTCCAGTCCGCCCCCGAACCCGCCTATGCCGCCGTCGCTCTCGACCACACGGTGGCAGGGCACCACGACCGGCAGCGGATTGGACCCCATCGCGGCCCCCACCGCCTGGGCCGCGCCCGGCTGGCCCACGCGCCCGGCCAGGTCGCCGTAGCCCACCACGGCGCCGTACGGCACACCGGCGGCCAGCTCGCGCAGCACCTGCCGGTTGAAGCCGGAGATCAGCGACCAGTCCAGCGGCAGCTCGAAGTCGCGCCGCTTGCCCGCGAAGTACTCGTCGACCTGCCGTATCGCCTCGGCGAGCAGCGGCGAGTCCAGTGCCTCGACGGGCTCGACGCCCAAGCGGGACGCAAGCCCCTTGAGGGCCCTGTCCCGCACCGCGTCCGTGGCGTGGAACACGACGTTGACCAGGCCCTCGCGGGTCGCGGCCAGCAGCAGTGGACCGATACCGCTGTCCACCACGGCCCACACGACCTGCTGCTCGTACTGCCCATGGCTGTCCATGCGCCCACCGTACGACCCGCCACTGACAACGCCCCGCCAGCCGGCCGGCCGGACTCAGGGTGCCTGCAGCGCGGCCCGGACCACGTCCGGTTTGTTGGTGATGACGCCGTCCACGCCGTAGCGGACGACCCGCCGTACCGTCGGCGCGTCGTTGACGGTCCAGGCGAAGACCTCCAGCGGCCTGTCGTGCGGCCCGGTGAACGCGTGCACGGCGGCCACGTAACCCGTCGAGATCGAGCTGTACGAGGGGTTGATCCCGTCGGTGAAGGCCGCGTACGCGGGCAGGTCCGACACGCGTGGCGTGCCCAGGAAGCCGGTCGTGACGGCGGGATCGAGGTCGTGGACGATCTTGAGGCTGTCCGCGCTGAAGCTCTGCACGATCAGCCGGCCCGCCAGGTGCTGCCGGTCCAGCCAGCCCTCGTTGGCGAGGAGCTTCAGAGTCTGCCGTTCGATACCCGGGTACAGCTCGGGGTTCTTGATCTCCAAAAGCAGCTTCTGGTGGTTGTGCTCCACCCGGCGCATGTACTGCCGCAGCGTCGGCACGCGCGTGCCCGCGTACTTCGGGCCGAACCAGCTCCCCGCGTCCAGGCTCGCGATCTCGGCCGCTGTGAAGTCCTTTACCTTCCACGGCGAGCGCCCGGGGAAGACCTGCTCGACGTCGGTCGTGCGCTGCAGGCTGTCGTCGTGGACGACGACGAGTTCGCCGTCCTTGGTGCGCTGGACGTCGTTCTCCACCCAGGTGATGCCCAGCCGCGCCGCCTTGTCGATGGAGGCCAGGGTGTTCTCCGGCGCGTAGGCGGAGGCGCCCCGGTGGCCGATGACCGCGACGTGCTCGCCGGCGACGTCGCCCGCCCGGGCGTCGGAGCCGGGCAGCAGCAGGGCGGCGACCCCCAGCAGCGCGGTGGTGATGGCGGCCATTGCGCGCGCGTACATGCGTGCTCCTCGCGTCGGGCAATCACGGACAGCTCAACTGTGACAGCAGAGCGTCATTGTCGGCGCGGTACAGAATGGACACACATCGAATGGTGTTGTCCAAGTCCGCTCACTGGTGCCGCACAACTGGGGCAACGACGTGTTTCTTTGCCGGAAAATCGTTCGACCATTCCGGTGGGAGTCATACTCTCTGCCTCAACCCTGACCGCTCGGGCGGTCCTGGGAGGGGGCGCATTTCAGGGAAATCAGGGACGCAAGAGGGCGGGAAGGGCAGCCGCGCATGCAAGGCACGGTCGACGGATTCAGCTACGGACTCGTCACACCGCTGGTGGCCTATCTCATGGCCTCTCTGGGCGGAGCCCTGGGCCTGCGCTGCACCACCAGATCGATGCTCGTCACCCACTCCCGGCGCCCCGCCTGGCTGGCCCTCGGCTCGGCGGCCATCGGCTCCGGCATATGGACCATGCACTTCGTCGCCATGATGGGCTTCACCGTCAAGCAGGCGCCGATCCACTACGACAAACCGACGACCTTCGCGAGCCTCGGCGTCGCCATCGTCATGGTGGGCATCGGGATCTTCATAGTCGGCTACAAGGGCGCGAGGGGAACGGCCCTGTTCACCGGCGGCACGATCACCGGCCTGGGCATCGCCTCGATGCACTACCTGGGCATGGCGGGAATGCGCCTGAACGGAAAACTGGAGTACAACACGCTCACCGTGGCCGCCTCCGTCGTCATAGCGATGGCCGCCGCCACAGCCGCCCTCTGGGCCGCCGGACAAGTCAGGGGCTTCATGTGGAGCGTGGGCGCGAGTCTCGTCATGGGGCTCGCCGTCAGCGGCATGCACTACACGGGCATGGCGGCCATGAGCGTCCACCTCCACGGCACGTCCGCCCCGACCGCCGGCGACTCGCCCGCCGCACTGCTGTGGCCCATGCTGGTCGGCCCGCTCGCCTTCCTCGTCCTCGCCGGCGTGGTGGTGATGTTCGACCCGCTGATGGTCATGGGCAAGCCCCAGTGGACCCCCGTCGAGCAGAAGCCGGGCGTCCCGGCCCACCCCACCGTCCACCACCCGGCCCACCGGCCGCGCCCGATCCGCGGCGCCCGACAAAGCTCCCGCACCCCGCAGAACCGCTGATCGCGCCGCGTTGTCAGTGGCGGGTCGTACGGTGGAACCCATGCGGCCCGTTTCCAACATCGAACGCACGGTGGCGCCCTTCGAGGTCGTCAGCCCCTACCAGCCCAGCGGCGACCAGCCCCAGGCCATCGCCGAGCTCGCCCGGCGCATCCAGGCGGGCGAGAAGGACGTCGTCCTGCTCGGCGCCACCGGCACCGGCAAGTCCGCCACCACCGCGTGGATGATCGAGAAGCTCCAGCGCCCCACGCTCGTGATGGCGCCGAACAAGACCCTGGCCGCCCAGCTGGCGAACGAGTTCCGCGAGCTGCTGCCGAACAACGCGGTCGAGTACTTCGTCTCGTACTACGACTACTACCAGCCCGAGGCCTACGTCCCGCAGTCGGACACCTACATCGAGAAGGACTCCTCGATCAACGAGGAGGTGGAGCGCCTGCGCCACTCCGCGACCAACTCGCTGCTCACCCGCCGCGACGTCGTCGTGGTCGCCTCGGTGTCCTGCATCTACGGCCTCGGTACACCGCAGGAGTACGTGGACCGCATGGTCCCGCTCCGGGTCGGCGAGGAGATCGACCGCGACCAGCTGCTGCGCCGCTTCGTGGACATCCAGTACACGCGCAACGACCTGGCCTTCACCCGCGGCACCTTCCGCGTCCGCGGCGACACCATCGAGATCTTCCCGGTCTACGAGGAGCTCGCGGTCCGCATCGAGATGTTCGGCGACGAGATCGAGGCCCTCTCGACGCTCCACCCGATCACCGGCGAGATCATCAGCGACGACGAGCACCTGTACGTCTTCCCCGCCTCCCACTACGTCGCGGGCCCCGAGCGCATGGAGCGCGCGGTCAACGACATCGAGAAGGAGCTCGGCGAGCGCCTCGCCGAGCTCGAGAAGCAGGGCAAGCTCCTGGAGGCCCAGCGCCTTCGGATGCGCACGACGTACGACCTCGAGATGCTCCGCCAGATCGGCTCCTGCTCCGGCGTGGAGAACTACTCGATGCACTTCGACGGCCGCCTGCCCGGCTCCCCGCCGAACACCCTGCTGGACTACTTCCCGGACGACTTCCTGCTGGTCATCGACGAGTCGCACAACACCGTCCCGCAGATCGGCGCCATGTACGAGGGCGACGCCTCCCGCAAGCGCACCCTCGTCGACCACGGCTTCCGCCTGCCCTCCGCCCTCGACAACCGCCCGCTGAAGTGGGAGGAGTTCCAGGAGCGCATCGGGCAGACGGTGTACCTGTCGGCGACCCCGGGCAAGTACGAGCTCTCGCGCGCGGACGGCGCCGTGGAGCAGATCATCCGCCCCACCGGCCTCGTCGACCCCGAGGTCGTCGTCAAGCCCACCGAGGGCCAGATCGACGACCTGGTGCACGAGATCCGCAAGCGCACCGAGAAGGACGAGCGCGTCCTGGTCACCACGCTCACCAAGAAGATGGCCGAGGACCTCACGGACTACTTCCTGGAGCTCGGCATCCAGGTTCGCTATCTGCACAGCGACGTCGACACCCTGCGCCGCGTCGAGCTGCTGCGGGAGCTGCGCTCCGGCGAGTTCGACGTCCTGGTCGGCATCAACCTGCTGCGTGAGGGCCTCGACCTGCCCGAGGTGTCCCTGGTCGCGATCCTGGACGCCGACAAGGAGGGCTTCCTACGCTCCGGCACGTCCCTCATCCAGACGATCGGCCGCGCGGCGCGCAATGTCTCCGGCCAGGTCCACATGTACGCCGACAAGATCACCCCGGCGATGGAGAAGGCCATCGAGGAGACCAACCGCCGCCGGGAGAAGCAGGTCGCGTACAACACGGAGCGCGGCATCGACCCGCAGCCGCTGCGCAAGAAGATCAACGACATCGTGGCGCAGATCGCCCGCGAGGACGTCGACACGGAGCAGCTGCTCGGCTCGGGCTACCGCAAGTCGAAGGACGGCAAGGGAGCCAAGGCCCCCGTGCCCGCACTCGGAAAGGCCGGCGGCGCCAAGTCCGCCAAGGGCAAGGCCAAGGAGACGGTGCCGACCGACCGCCCCGCGGCCGAACTCGCCGACCAGATCGAGGAGATGACGGCACGGATGCGCGCCGCCGCCGCGGATCTCCAATTCGAGATCGCCGCCCGGCTGCGCGACGAGGTCTCCGAGATGAAGAAGGAACTGCGCCAGATGAAGGAGGCCGGCCTGGCCTGATCTCCCCGCGCCACCCGTCGTACCTCGGCGGATGCGCACTGTGTTGCAAGACCGACACAAAGTACGAGCCGGGGTACGGCACTGTCAGTGGCGCTGCGTAGGGTTCTGGTCAACCGCGGACTCCGCGGCAACAGGGGACAGTTCGAGAGGGGATCAGCGCGTGACCGTCAACATGACCAAGGGTCAGGCCATCAGTCTGCAGAAGAACGACGGAGGCAGCCTGACCGCGGTGCGCATGGGTCTCGGCTGGCAGGCGGCTCCCCGGCGCGGCCTGTTCGGCTCGCGCACCCGGGAGATCGACCTCGACGCCTCGGCCGTCCTGTTCGCCGACAAGCAGCCGGTCGACGTCGTCTTCTTCCGCCACCTGGTGAGCGACGACGGCTCGGTGCGCCACACCGGTGACAACCTCGTCGGTGGTGTCGGCCAGGGCGGCGACGACGAGGCGATCCTCGTCGACCTCGCGCGCGTCCCGGTCCACATCGACCAGATCGTCTTCACCGTGAACTCCTTCACGGGCCAGACCTTCCAGGAGGTGCAGAACGCGTTCTGCCGCCTGGTCGACGAGACCAACGGCCAGGAGCTGGCCCGCTACACCCTCGCGGGCGGCGGCGCCTACACCGCCCAGATCATGGCGAAGGTGCACCGCTCGGGCCCGGGCTGGACGATGACGGCCCTCGGCTCCCCGGCCAACGGCCGCACCTTCCAGGACCTGATGCCGGCCATCCTGCCGGTCCTGTAGGACCGCCCAGGGCCGCACACGACACGACACACCAGCGACACAGGGGGACGAGGGCGATGACGGCCGAGCTGGTGCGGGGACAGAACCACCCGCTCTCCCAGGTCCGTCTGGAGATCCGGATCTCGGCCGGCACACCGATCGTGGCCTCGGCCACGCTCGGCGACGAGAACGGCAAGGCCCGCGGCGTGGAATGGGTGGCCCACCCCGGCGCACCCACCCTGCCGGGCCTGGAGGTCTCCCGGCAGGCGGCCGCCGACCACCGGCTCGCGGTGGACCTGGCCGCCATGCCGGAGGCCGTGCACCGCGTCAGCGTGCTGCTCGCCCTGCCCACGGCGGCCGTGGGCGGCCCGCCCCGCTTCGGCGCCGTCGCCGCCCCCTTCGTCGCGGTCACCGGCCTGGACGGCTCCGAGGTGGCCAGCTACACGATCACCGGCCTGGACGCCGAGTCGGCCGTTGTCGCCCTGGAGCTCTACCGCCGCCAGGGCGCCTGGAAGGTGCGCGCCGTCGGCCAGGGCTACTCCGGCGGCCTCGCCGAGCTCTTCGCCGACCAGGGTCTGCCCGAGGCCCACCACCTCGCGGGCGGCATCCACGACGCGGTGGCCCGCGGCCTGGCCCGCTCGGTACCGGCGCCACAGCGCACGGCCGACGGCGACCGCACCCGCCAGACGGCCGCCCCCGCGCCCGGCCCCGACCAGGCCGGCCCCGCGCCGCAGGGCGCCCCCGGTCCCGTACCCCCGCATTCCTCGTCCCCGTACCACCCGCAGGGCGCACAGCCCGGATACCCCACGGGATCCTCGGACCCCTCCGCCGTCACCCAGCCGTCCGCGCCCGCCGCGGGCGGGCCGGTGAACTACACCCATCCGGGCCGGCAGACCGCCGCTCCGCCGCCGCCCCCGCCGACCGCGCCCCCGGCCCCGCCCGGACAGCCCGCGCAGCCCGTCGCGGGCGACGCGACCGGCTGGTCCATGGACGAGCGGCTCTACAACCAGGTCTGGGGCATGTTCGAGGACCTGGCCCGCACCACCGCCGCGTACCGCAGCGCCGTCGACTTCGCCGACTCGCGGATGGAGAAGGAGCTCGACCAGGCCCTGTCCGACCCGCGCAACAGGATCGGCGGGTCGGGCGACGCGGCGCGCGAGGCCGCCCGCACGAAGCACGCGGACCTCGTCGACCAGGCCAGGGCCGCCCTCGACCGGGACCTCGCCCAGCTCACCGCCGAGGCCGAGGTCGTGGAGCCCGCGCTGCCGCCCGCGTACGCGCGCTGGGACAACCCCGTGTGGCACGCCTACCGCGTACCCATGGAGATCCCCATGGCCGTGCGCCTGGGCGACCTCTACCTGCCCGAGAGCGAGCTGCTGCGCATCCCGATGCTGGTGCGGCTGCCGCTGGAGCGCGGTCTGTGGATCGACAGCGGCAGCTCGGGGTCCTTCGACGAGTCGTACGCCGACGCCCACGCGCTCGGCCATCTCGCGATGACCACGGCTGTGGCGCTGGCCGCCCGGCTGCTCGCGGTCTATCCGGCGGGCGAGTTCACCGTGCACGTCGTCGACCCGGCCGGCTCGGGCGCGCAGGCCCTCGCGCCGCTGGTGCGGTCCGGAGTGCTCGCGGGCCCGCCCGCCCTGGGCGCCGCCGGGGTGACGGACGTCCTGACCCGGCTCACCCAGCGCGTCGACCTGGTGCAGATGGCGCTGCGCGGCGGCGCGGCCGACTCGCTCCCGCCCGGCTTCGACACGGCCCAGCAGCTGCTGATCGTCAACGACTTCCCGCACGGCTTCGACGACCGGGCCGTGAACCAGCTGCGCTACCTCGCCGACGAGGGCCCGGCCGTCGGCGTCCACCTGATGATGGTCGCGGACCGCGAGGAGGCCTCGGCCTACGGGCCTTTGCTCGACCCCCTGTGGCGTTCGCTGCTGCGACTGACCCCGCTGCCCGACGACCACCTGGCCGACCCGTGGGTCGGCCATGCCTGGACGTACGAGTCGGCGTTGGTGCCGCCCGGCAGCCAGGTGCTCCAGCAGGTGCTCACCTTGGTGGCCGCGGCCCGCACCAAGTACACGTAAAGCACCCCTGAACAGCTGATTTGATTCTTTCTTTGCCAATCACTTTACCTTTCCTTGGTGATTGGGGTATCGTTTCCGGCACGGAGGGGAGTACTCCCTGTCGACTGCGGCGTACCCGTCAATACGGATCGGATCCGATCCCGGGGCGTCGGCCCACCGTGGGTGGAAGAGACCTCCGGCAGCGCGACGACGCTGGTCATCTGCCGTTACGTAATGCCGGAGGCGCACATGGATGTTTCCCCGACCCTCTGGGTCCTGACCATCGTGGGCCTGGCGGCCCTCATCGCGGTCGACTTCTTCATCGGCCGCAAGCCGCACGACGTGTCCATCAAGGAAGCCGGAATCTGGACGGTCGTCTGGATCGCCCTCGCCGGACTCTTCGGACTCGGTCTGCTCGTCTTCGGCGGCGGCCAGGCCGGCGGCGAGTTCTTCGCGGGCTTCATCACCGAGAAGTCGCTCAGCGTCGACAACCTCTTCGTCTTCGTCCTGATCATGGCGAAGTTCGCGGTGCCCTCGCAGTACCAGCAGCGGGTGCTGCTCGTCGGTGTCCTCATAGCCCTGGTCCTGCGGGCGGTCTTCATCGCCGCGGGCGCCGCCATCCTCGCCAGCTTCGCGTGGGTCTTCTACATCTTCGGCGCCTTCCTCATCTGGACCGCCTGGAAGCTCATCCAGGAGGCCCGGTCCGACGAGGACGACGAGGAATTCGAGGAGAACAAGCTACTCAAGGCCGCCGAGCGCAGGTTCGGTGTCGCCGACCGCTACCACGGCACCAAGCTGTGGATCCAGCAGAACGGCAAGCGGGTCATGACCCCGATGCTCGTCGTGATGCTCGCGATCGGCACCACCGACGTCCTGTTCGCGCTCGACTCCATCCCCGCGATCTTCGGCCTGACCCAGGACCCGTACATCGTCTTCACGGCGAACGCCTTCGCCCTGATGGGCCTGCGCCAGCTGTACTTCCTCATCGGCGGCCTGCTCAAGAAGCTGGTCCACCTCAGCTACGGCCTGTCGATCATCCTCGGCTTCATCGGCGTCAAGCTGGTGCTGCACGCGCTGCACGAGTCCGGCGTCCACGTCCCGGAGATCTCCATCCCGGTCTCCCTCGGTGTCATCTGCTCGGTCCTGATCGTCACCACGATCACCAGCCTCCGGGCGTCGAGGAAGCAGGCGGCCCAGGAGGCGGCGCAGGCGTCGAGCGAAGGCGCTCCGAAGGACAGCATCCAGGCCTGACCACGACAGACGTAGGAACAACCAGCACCGGGAGCGCCCCAGGATGAATTGCCGACGACCGCTCCCGGTGCTTCGTTGGGTGCTGAGCGCTCCCGCCCCGGGAGAGCCACGACCGGGCGGAGGATCCCGTGACCGCACCCACCAAATTCGTGCAGATCATCGACTTCGAGACCGACCGCATCGAAGAGATGCGCAAGCTGGCCGAGGAGACGGAGGAGCGATTCGCGGGCCGCAGCGGCGGTCCCACGCACCGCCTCCTTCTCAAGGACCGCAATCAGCCGAACCGCTACCTCGTGGTGATCGAGTTCAACTCCTA
The DNA here is from genome assembly GCF_022698165.1 of Streptomyces cylindrosporus. GTDB lineage: Bacteria > Actinomycetota > Actinomycetes > Streptomycetales > Streptomycetaceae > Streptomyces > Streptomyces cylindrosporus. The sequence continues at coordinate 246,262 of NZ_JALDAY010000014.1, read as the reverse complement.
CGAGGAGGCCATGGCCAACAACGACGCACCCGAGACCACCGAGTTCGCGCAGCGGATGGCCGCGCTGTGTACCCGGCCGCCGTCCTTCACCGACTGCGACCTGGAAGGGATGACCGAGTTCAAGTGACGTGCGTCGGGCCCCGCAAAGCCGGAATGCGGGACCTGCGCCCCTCTGCGAGGATCGCGTCATGATCGCTCGGCTCAGGTCGCTCACCGCCCGGTGGACGCTACTCGTGCCGGTACTGGCGGTCGTCCTGTTGGCCTTCACCTGGGGGCGGCATCTGCCGGGCGCGGTCGTCGCGCTGGTGACGCTGGTCCTCGCGGGAGCCGTACTGGCCGCCGTTCACCACGCCGAGGTGGTGGCCCACCGGGTCGGCGAGCCGTTCGGCTCCCTCGTGCTCGCGGTCGCCGTCACGGTCATCGAGGTCGCCCTGATCGTCACCCTGATGGCCGACGGTGGCGACAAGGGCTCGACCCTGGCCCGGGACACGGTCTTCGCCGCCGTGATGATCACCTGCAACGGCATCGTCGGCATCTGCCTGCTCGTCGCCTCCCTGCGCCACGGCACCGCGATCTTCAACCCCGAGGGCACCGGGGCCGCCCTCGCGACCGTCGCCACCCTGGCCACCCTCAGCCTGGTCCTGCCGACGTTCACCACCAGCAAGCCGGGCCCGGAGTTCTCCGGCGTACAGCTCACCTTCGCCGCGATCTCGTCCCTGATCCTGTACGGCCTGTTCGTCGCGACCCAGACCGTGCGGCACCGCGACTACTTCCTGCCCATCACCCGCCAGGGCGATGTGATCACCGCGGACGACCACGCCGACGCGCCCTCCGCCCGCACCGCCTGGATCAGCCTGGGCCTGCTCGGCCTGGCGCTGATCGGAGTGGTCGGCCTGGCCAAGGGCGTCTCGCCCACCATCGAGTCCGGCGTCGAGGCCGCCGGACTGCACCACGCCGTCGTCGGCGTGATCATCGCCCTGCTGGTGCTGCTCCCCGAGACCATCGCCGCCCTGCGCTCCGCCCGCCGCGACCGGGTCCAGACCAGCCTGAACCTCGCGCTCGGCTCGGCCATGGCCAGCATCGGCCTGACCATCCCCGCGGTCGCCCTGGCCTCCGTCTGGCTCTCCGGTCCGCTCGTCCTCGGCCTCGGCTCGACGCACATGGTGCTGCTCGCCCTGACCGTGGTCGTCAGCTCGCTGACGGTGGTCCCGGGCCGGGCCACGCCGCTGCAGGGAGGCGTCCATCTGGTGCTGTTCGCGGCGTACTTGGAGCTGGCGATCAACCCGTAGCAGAAACGTGCCTCCACTCCGGTACCGCCTCACCCGGCGGCCGGCTCCACCGCCCCCACCGGCACCGGCCGCGTCTCGGGCAGCAGCGCGAAGCACCCCAGGCTCAGCAGCGCGATCCCCGTCAGATACGCGCCCACACCCCACGGCACCCGGCCGCCGTGCTCGGCCAGCGCCGTCGCCGCGATCGGCGTCAGCGCGCCGCCGAGCACCCCGCCGAGGTTGTAGCCGACTGCGGCCCCCGTGCAGCGCACCCGGGGCTCGTACAGCTCGGGCAGATACGCGGCGATCACCCCGAACATCGCGACGAACGCGAGCAGCGCGCCCAGGAAGCCGAGGAACATCGGCAGCGGCCGTCCGGTGGCGAGCAGCGCGACCGTCGGGAACATCCACAGGACGGCGGCCGCGCATCCGGCCAGACACATCGGGCGCCGCCCGTAACGGTCCCCGAGCAGCGCCGCCAGTGGTGTGAGCGCGCCCTTCACCACGACGGCGGCCATGATGCAGGTCAGCATGACGGTACGGCTCACCCCCAGCCGTTCCGTCCCGTAGGCGAGGGACCAGGTCGTGACGGCGTAGAAGATCGCGTACCCGACCGCCAGGGCCCCGGCCGTCAGCAGGACGAGCCGCCAGTGGTCGCGCACCACCTCCGCGAGCGGCACGCGCGCGTGGTCGTCGATCTCGAGGAAGCTGGGGCTCTCGGCGAGCGACGACCTGAGCCACAGCCCCACCGCGGCCAGCGCCCCGGCCGTCCAGAACGGCACCCGCCATCCCCAAGCGGCGAACTGCGCGTCGGACAGTGATGCCGACAGCGCCAGCATCACCCCGTTGGCGAGCAGAAACCCGAGCGCGGGTCCGACCTGCGGGAAGCTCGACCACAGGGCCCGCCGCTCGGCCGGCGCGTGTTCCGCGGTCAGCAGTACGGCCCCGCCCCACTCCCCGCCGAGCCCCAGCCCCTGCAGAAACCGCAGGACCAGAAGCAGCAGCGGCGCCGTCACACCGATCGTGTCGTACGTCGGCACACAGCCGACCGCGACCGTCGAGGCGCCGGTCAGCAGCAGCGAGGCGACGAGGACCGGCCGCCGCCCGCGTCGGTCCCCGATGTGCCCGAACAGCACCGACCCCAACGGCCGCGCCACGAACCCCACCCCGAAGGTCGCGAACGCCGCCAGCGTCCCGGCCAGGGGCGAGAACGTCGGGAAGAACAACGGTCCGAGGACCAGCGCGGCCGCGGTCCCGTAGACGAAGAAGTCGTAGAACTCGATGGCCGTCCCGGCGAGCGAGGCCGCCGCGAGCCGCAGCATGGAGGGTGCCCTTACGGTGCGTACGTCGTGCATGCCGCGTCAACTACCCACGGTGACCGTGGGTTACGGGGGCGCGCGGGCGCGCCGGGGCGGCGTCAGTACGTGACGGTGATGCGCCGGGCGGGACCGTCGACGCGGACGAGACCGCCGTAAGGGATGACGAGTTGTGGATCGGTGTGGCCGAAGTCCACGTCGAAGACGATCGGGGTGGTGGGGGCGTATATGCGCATGGCCCGCCTTACGGCCTCGCGCTGCTCGGCGGCGTAACGGGCCGCCTCCTCGGGGCCGTTGGGGTGGTCGAAGGACCAGGTCTTGGGGCGGCCCATCAGCAGTGCGGAGAAGCGCTGCAGGAGACCGCGTTCGCCCATGTTGCGCAGGGTGCGGAAGACCTCGGCGGGGCCGGGCAGTTCCTCGGAGGTCTCCAGGAGCAGCACTCCGCCGTCGTACGCGCTCGGGTCGTGTGCGATCTCGCGGCCGGCCATCAGCAGCCAGCCGAGGATCTCCAGGCAGCCGCCCCAACTGCGGCCCTCCACCACTCGGTCGGCGTTCTCCCAGGTCCAGCCGGTGCCGGGCCGGGTCTCCGGCTCGGCGTCGAAGGTCGCGGGGTCGGCCCAGTCGCGGTCGACGTCGCTCCAGCGCTCGGCGGGCGCGAGGTCGTACTCGCCGGAGGTGAACAGCGCGGCCTGGAGGGATGCGGCGGTCAGCGGGTCCATGGCCGCGGGCCGCCCGAGCGCCGACATCACGTTCCCGCCGTGGTAGCCGACGATTCCGGTGGTGTACAGGAAGGCGAGCAGGTTCGTGTTGTCGCTCATCCCGAAGAACGGCTTCGGGTTCGCCCGGATCAACTCCCGGTCCAGCAGCGGCAGTACGGTGATCTGGTCGTCGCCGCCGATCGACGCGAACACCGCCTTGACGTCCGGGTCGGCGAACGCGGCGTGGATGTCGTCGGCGCGCTCCTGCGGCGTCGAGCCCATCCTGCGCGTCGCCGGATACTCGACCGGTTCGAGCCCGTACTCCTTCCGCAGCCGCTCCAGGCCGAGTTCAAAGGGGCGCGGAAAGAGCCCGGGAAGCCCGGCGGACGGCGAGACGACGGCAACGCGGTCGCCGGGAGCGGGCTTGGGCGGGTACGCGATCGTCGTCATGCGGGGAGGGTACGGGCCGCACCGCGGTCGGCGCATCGTGATAAACCGGGGCTGAGCTGCCCACCTTCACCGGACCGGAGGAACCGTGCCCCGCACCCTGGCCAACGCCCCGATCATGATCCTCAACGGGCCCAACCTGAACCTGCTGGGCCAGCGCCAGCCGGAGATCTACGGCAAGGACACGCTGGCCGACGTCGAGGCCCTGTGCGCCAAGGCGGCGGCCGCGCACGGCGGCACGGTCGACTTCCGCCAGTCCAACCACGAGGGCGAACTGGTCGACTGGATCCACGAGGCGCGGCTGAACCACTGCGGCATCGTGATCAATCCCGGCGCCTACTCGCACACGTCGGTCGCGATTCTGGACGCACTCAACACCTGCGACGGGCTGCCCGTCCTGGAGGTCCACATCTCCAACATCCACCGGCGTGAGTCCTTCCGGCACCACTCCTACGTCTCCCTGCGCGCCGACGGTGTCATCGCGGGATGCGGGGTGCAGGGGTACGTGTTCGGAGTCGAGCGGGTGGCTGCGCTCGCGGGAGCGGCACAGGCCGACACGTAAGGGCCGCTGACCAGGCGGGCGACTCTTACAGCCGTCCCGCCTCCACGATCCGCCGCAGGAACCGCTGTGTGCGTTCCCGCTGCGGGTCGCCGAAGACCTGCTCGGCCGTTCCGCGCTCCAGCACGACCCCCGAGTCCAGAAAGCAAACCTGGTCGGCGACGTCCCGAGCGAAGCCCATCTCGTGCGTGGCCAGCACCATGGTCATGCCGTCCTCCTTGAGGTCGCGCACGACGTTGAGGACCTCGCCGACGAGCTCCGGATCGAGGGCGGCGGTGACCTCGTCGAGCAGCAGCAGCCGGGGACGTACGGCGAGAGCGCGCACGATCGCCACACGCTGCTGCTGGCCGCCACTGAGCCGGTCCGGGTACTCGCCGGCCTTCCCGCCCAGCCCGAGCCGCTCCAGCAGCTCCCTGCCACGCTGCTCGGCCTCTTCCCGGGACACCCCGTGCACCCGCCGCGGGGCGAGGGTGATGTTCTCCAGGACGGTCATGTGCGGGAAGAGGTTGTACGCCTGGAAGACCACGCCGATACGACGCCGTACCGCGTCCTGGTCGACGCGCGGGTCGGTGATCTCCTCGCCGTCCAGCCAGATCGCGCCGTCGTCGATCTCCTCCAGCAGGTTGGCGCACCGCAGCAGCGTCGACTTGCCGGAACCGGAGGCGCCGATCAGGGCGGTCACCGTGTGCGGGGCGACCTCCAGGTCGACGTCCCGCAGCACGACCGAGTCGCCGAAGGTCTTGCGCACGGACTCCATGCGCAGCACGGGCACGTCGCTCATATCGCACCTCCCTGGGCGCGCCGGCGGTCCATCCGGGCCGTCACCCAGTCCGTGAAGCGGGTCATCGGGATGGTCAGCGCCACGAAGACCAGGCCCGCGACGATGTACGGCGTGTAGTTCAGGCTGCGCTGGGCGATGATGTCGGCCGCGCGCACGGCGTCCACCGCGCCGCCGATCGACACCAGGCCCGTGTCCTTCTGGAGGGACACCAGGTCGTTCAGGAGGGGCGGCACCTGTCGGCGCACCGCCTGGGGGAGCACCACATGGCGCAGGGCCTGCCGGTTGGTCAGCCCCAGCGAGCGGGCCGCGGCGCGCTGCGAGGGATGGACGGACTCGATGCCGGCGCGGAACACCTCGGCGACGTAGGCCGAGTACGTCAGGGTCAGCGCCGTACCGCCGAGCCACACCGGATCCACGGTCACGCCCTGCAGCCGCAGCGCGGGCACACCGAAGACCACGATCATCAGGTTGATGATGAGCGGCAGCCCGCGGAAGAAGTCCGTGTAGGCGGCCGCAAGCGCCCGCAGGGGGAAGAACACCGGTCCGGGCAGGGTGCGGGCGATGGCGATCAGCATGCCCAGGACCAGCACCAGGACACCGCAGATCAGCAGCAGCCGGACGTTCAGCCACAGCCCTTCTAGGACCTTGGGGAGCGCCTCGCGCGCGTAGTGCGCGTCGAAGAACGTCTCCTTGGTGCGCTCCCAGCCCGGCGCGCTGACCACGACGACATACAGGACGACGGCCGTGATCAGGGTCGACAGGGCGGCGATCGCGGTCGCTCTACGCGCGCGTGCGCGCTTGTACCGTTCGCGGTCCAGGCGCCGCTGCGAGGGGACGTACGCGTCGCCCCCGCCGGGCATGTCGCCCTTGTCGTCCTCGCTCTCCCGGCCGGAATCGTCCTTCACGAGCGTCACTTGAGCACCGGGGCGTCGACGGCGTCGGAGAGCCACTGCTTCTCCAGCTTCGCCAGGGTGCCGTCCTTGCGCAGGGCGTCCACGGCCGAGGACACGCACGAGGTGAGGTCGCTGCCCTTGTCCAGGACGAGCCCGAACTGCTCGGGCGTACCACCCTGGTTCTCGAACTGGCCGACGACCTCGGCGTTCGTCACCTGGGCCGAGGTGATGTAGAAGGCCGTCGGCAGGTCGACGACGATGGCGTCCACCTGACCGTTCTTGAGCGCGGAGACGGCCTGGTCGTTCTTGGAAAACGCGGCCGCCTCCTGCGACGGCTTCACCACGTCGCTGATGTAGTTGAGGCTCGTCGTGCCCACCTGGGCGCCGAGCTTCAGGCCCTTCAGGTCCGCGACACTCGTCGCCTTGGCGGCCTTGCTGCCCTTGAGCGCGACGACGGCCTGGCGCACGTCGTAGTAGCCGGACGAGAAGTCGACGGCCTTCTTGCGTTCGGCGCTGATGGACACCTGGTTGATGTCGAAGTCGAAGGTCTTCACACCGGGCGCGAAGGCCTTGTTGAAGGGCACGCTCTGCCAGACGACGGCGCTCTTGTCGTAGCCGAGCTGCTTCGCCACGGCATAGGCGACCGCCGACTCGAAGCCCTGGCCGTTGGCCGGCTTGTCGTCCTTGAACCAGGGCTCGTACGCCGGCTCGTCGGTGGCGATCGTCAGCTTGCCGGAGGTGTGGGTGGCCAACTTGCCCTTGGCACAGGTGTTCCCGGTCGAACCGGACGCCTGGTCGGACGCCTTGTCCTCGGGCTGCGGCGCGCAGCCGACGGCCGTGGCGAGCAGGGCTAGGGTGGCCGCGGCGACGGCGCGGCGCAGTGCGCGAGGGGCGAGGTGCATGGCGGGAGAGTGGCAGTCGGACGTCCTGTTTGTCGAGGTCACGACCGCAATTGTCCGCATACTGGGAACCCGTGTTGCAGTCCTGTGAACACTTTCCGGACAGAGGCCCGTGAACTGTTTCCGGACAGAACACCTTGACCGCTTCCGGGCAGGACGCCGGGGCCGCCGGCCGAGGGCGGGGATCGAAAGACCGGCGGCCCGTACCGCGCAGGAGCCGTCATCCTGTGCGGGGCTGCTTCCAGTTGACTGCGCAACAAGGTGCGCCGCGAGCGCGCGCACGGCACCGGCGCGTGTGAACCGTTCACACGGGGCGCGTGGCGATGCGATGCGCGCCGGCGTTCACCACCCGCGCGCGTGCCACTCCGGCAGCTGCGGCCGCTCCGCGCCCAGCGTCGTGTCGTTGCCGTGGCCCGGGTAGACCCAGGTCTCGTCCGGGAGCACGTCGAAGATCTTCGTCTCGACGTCGTGGATCAGACTGGCGAACGCCTTCGGATCCTTCCAGGTGTTGCCGACGCCCCCGGGAAATAGGCAGTCCCCGGTGAACACATGGGGATGACCGTGCGGGTCGTCGTAGACGAGGGCGATCGACCCCGGCGTGTGCCCGACGAGGTGGCGCGCGGTGAGCTCCACGCGCCCCACCCGGATGACGTCGCCGTCGTCGACGAGGACGTCGGTCGGCACGGGGATGCCGGGGGCGTCCTCGCGGCCTGCGTACGTACGGGCGCCGGTGGCCGCGACGACATGGGCGAGCGCCTGCCAGTGGTCGCCGTGCTGGTGCGTGGTGACGACGGAGGCGACACCGTCCTCGCCGATCATCCCGACCAGGGTGTCCGCGTCGTTGGCCGCGTCGATCAGCAACTGCTCGTCGGTGGCCCGGCAGCGCAGCAGATAGGCGTTGTTGTCCATCGGGCCGACCGCGATCTTGGTGATCATCAGGTCCTTGAGCTCGTGCACGTCCGCCGGGCCGCCGACCGTCACCTGTCCGCTGTACGTCATGGCGGTCAGCCTATAGCGGGACCGCGGCCCGGCAATCGTCCGCGTGCGCCCCCGGACCACTGCGGGGACCGGCGTACTAGAGCGGCGGTAGCTGCGGAAGCGGGCCGCCCGCCACGCTCAGTGCGGAGCCGTCGCGCCGCCCGGCGAGCCAGCCGAGCAACTCGGCGGACGGGCCGGTCACGGTGATCTCCGGTGCGTCGGCCTCCCGGCCCGTCCGCCACGCGCGCGTGCCGTCCGTCAGACGCGTGGGCGCCACGTCCGGGTGGCCCGAGAAGCGCTCCGCGAGGAAGTCGATCTCCCGCTCCCGGAATTCCGCCGGCAGGTCCTCCAGCTCGTATCCGATCCCGAGGTCGACATGGTGCAGCTCCACCTCGACCCATCGCCGGAACGGCACCCTGGACGCGGAGTCGGTGATGCCGTTGCGCAGCTCCACCGTCCGCGACCAGTCCGCCGGCGCGGCCCCTGCCGCCTGGAAGCGGGCGGCGCTCTCGCGCAGGTCGGCGACCTGGATGTCGAGGGGGCGCGGGGCGTCCCGCGCGATGTCGGCGTCGCGGGCGTCGCCGGGGGCGTACATGGGACGGCCCTCGAGAACGTTCACGAGGGCGTCCGCGTTGCGGGCGAGGTGGGCGAGGACGTGGCCGCGGGTCCAGCCCGGCAGCCGTGACGGCTCGGCCACCGACGCGTTGTCCAGTTTGACCGCTGCGGTGAGCAGCCGTTCCGTCGCGTCGCGTACAGACGCCAGGTCATGACCGTGATCAATCATGGTGCTGACCCTAGCTCCGCCACACCTTTGGGTGAAGGTGGTGAAGCTGTGCCGTAAATCGAATGCGCGTGCTATATGGTCGGAAGCGGCGTCGGGCATGCTGGACCGCCGGGGATTGTTATGCGTCCCGGGAATCCGACCGGCGTTGTCAGTGGCTCCCCCTAGTCTGAGAAAGCACGGGGGCCTCGCCCCTGTCACTCCTCTCAAGCCAAGAAAGGTGCGGACCGGCGTGGCCGACCGTCTCATCGTCCGTGGCGCGCGCGAGCACAATCTGAAGAATGTCTCGCTCGACCTGCCGCGCGACTCGCTCATCGTCTTCACGGGCCTGTCGGGGTCGGGCAAGTCCTCGCTGGCCTTCGACACCATTTTCGCCGAGGGTCAGCGGCGCTACGTGGAGTCGCTCTCCTCGTACGCCCGCCAGTTCCTCGGCCAGATGGACAAGCCGGACGTCGACTTCATCGAGGGTCTGTCGCCCGCCGTCTCCATCGACCAGAAGTCGACCTCGCGCAACCCGCGCTCCACGGTCGGCACCATCACCGAGGTCTACGACTACCTGCGTCTGCTCTTCGCGCGCATCGGCAAGCCGCACTGCCCCCAGTGCGGCCGCCCGATCTCGCGCCAGTCGCCGCAGGCCATCGTCGACCGGGTCCTGGAGCTGCCGGAGGGGAGCCGCTTCCAGGTGCTGTCGCCGCTGGTGCGCGAGCGCAAGGGCGAGTTCGTCGACCTCTTCGCCGATCTCCAGACCAAGGGCTACAGCCGCGCGCGGGTGGACGGCGAGACCGTCCAGCTCTCCAACCCGCCCACCCTGAAGAAGCAGGAGAAGCACACCATCGAGGTGGTCGTCGACCGCCTCACGGTGAAGGACTCCGCCAAGCGCCGCCTCACCGACTCCGTGGAGACCGCGCTCGGGCTGTCCGGAGGCATGGTCGTACTCGACTTCGTCGACCTCCCGGAGGACGACCCAGAGCGCGAGCGCATGTTCTCGGAGCATCTGTACTGCCCGTACGACGACCTGTCCTTCGAGGAGCTGGAGCCTCGCTCCTTCTCCTTCAACTCGCCCTTCGGCGCCTGCCCCGACTGCACCGGCATCGGCACGCGCATGGAGGTCGACCCCGAACTGATCGTCCCGGACGAGGACAAGTCCCTCGACGAAGGCGCCATCCACCCCTGGTCGCACGGGCACACCAAGGACTACTTCGGCCGTCTGATCGGAGCCCTCGCGGACGCGTTGGGATTCCGGACGGACATCCCCTTCGCGGGCCTGCCGCAGCGCGCCAAGAAGGCCCTGCTCTACGGCCACAAGACGCAGATCGAGGTCCGCTACCGCAACCGGTACGGGCGCGAGCGCGTGTACACGACGCCCTTCGAAGGTGCCGTCCCCTTCGTGAAGCGCCGGCACAGCGAGGCCGAGAGCGACTCCAGCCGCGAGCGCTTCGAGGGCTACATGCGCGAGGTGCCCTGCCCCACCTGTGAGGGCACGCGCCTGAAGCCGATCGTCCTCGCGGTCACGATCATGGAGAAGTCGATCGCCGAGGTCTCCGCGATGTCCATCAGCGACTGCGCGGACTTCCTGGGCGAGCTGAGGCTCAACGCCCGCGACAAGAAGATCGCCGAGCGCGTGCTGAAGGAGGTCAACGAGCGGCTGCGCTTCCTGGTCGACGTCGGCCTGGACTACCTCTCGCTCAACCGCGCGGCCGGCACGCTCTCCGGCGGCGAGGCCCAGCGCATCCGCCTGGCCACCCAGATCGGCTCCGGACTCGTCGGCGTCCTGTACGTCCTCGACGAGCCGTCCATCGGCCTGCACCAGCGCGACAACCATCGGCTGATCGAGACCCTGGTCCGCCTGCGCGACATGGGCAACACGCTCATCGTCGTCGAGCACGACGAGGACACCATCAAGGTCGCCGACTGGGTCGTCGACATCGGCCCCGGCGCGGGCGAGCACGGCGGCAAGGTCGTGCACAGCGGCTCCCTGAAGGAGCTGCTCGCCAACGCCGAGTCGCAGACCGGTCAGTACCTGTCCGGCAAGAAGTCGATCCCGCTGCCCGACATCCGGCGCCCGCAGGACCCGACCCGCCGGCTCACCGTGCACGGCGCCCGCGAGAACAACCTCCAGGACATCGACGTGTCCTTCCCGCTGGGCGTGTTCACGGCCGTCACGGGCGTGTCCGGCTCCGGCAAGTCGACCCTGGTCAACGACATCCTGTACACGCACCTGGCCCGCGAGCTGAACGGCGCGAGGAGCGTGCCCGGCCGGCACACGCGCGTGGACGGCGACGACCTCGTCGACAAGGTCGTGCACGTCGACCAGTCGCCCATCGGCCGCACCCCGCGCTCCAACCCGGCGACGTACACCGGCGTCTTCGACCACGTCCGCAAGCTGTTCGCCGAGACCACCGAGGCGAAGGTCCGCGGCTATCTGCCCGGCCGCTTCTCCTTCAACGTCAAGGGTGGCCGCTGCGAGAACTGCGCGGGCGACGGCACCATCAAGATCGAGATGAACTTCCTCCCGGACGTCTACGTCCCGTGTGAGGTCTGCCACGGCGCCCGGTACAACCGGGAGACCCTGGAGGTCCACTACAAGGGCAAGTCCATCGCCGAGGTCCTGAACATGCCCATCGAAGAGGCCATGAACTTCTTCGAGGCCGTCCCGGCGATCAACCGCCACCTCAAGACGCTCAACGACGTCGGCCTCGGCTACGTCCGTCTCGGCCAGTCGGCGACCACCCTGTCCGGCGGTGAGGCGCAGCGCGTCAAGCTCGCCAGCGAACTGCAGAAGCGCTCCACCGGCCGTACGGTGTACGTCCTGGACGAGCCCACCACGGGTCTGCACTTCGAGGACATCAGCAAGCTGCTGAAGGTGCTGTCCGGACTGGTCGACAAGGGCAACACGGTCATCGTCATCGAGCACAACCTCGACGTGATCAAGACCGCCGACTGGGTCGTCGACATGGGCCCCGAGGGCGGCGCGGGCGGCGGACTCGTCGTGGCCGAGGGCACGCCGGAGGAGGTCGCCGGGGTTCCGGCCAGCCACACCGGCAAGTTCCTGCGGGAGATCCTCGGCGCCGACCGGATCAGCGACGCGGCCTCGGTGAAGGCCCCGCGCAAGACGCCGGCCAGGAAGACGGTCGCGGCCAAGTCGACGGCGAAGAAGACGGCGACGGCCAAGACCACGACGGCCAGGGCCGCCAACAACACGGCCGCGAAGAAGGCGGCTGCGGCCACGAAGAAGACGACCCCCGCGAAGAGGACGACGCGGGCACGGAAGGCCTGAGGCGCACGAGCAACGCGGCCGAACAAATCCAGAAAAATGCGGCGCCCCGCGGGAACTCCCCGCGGGGCGCCGCTCGTTCCACCATCAGCCACCCTGGCCCTGCGGTCCGACGGGTTCCACGAACTGCATGTCCAGATGAACCTTGACAACATCACCGAGAAACCCGGCTCCGAAGTCCAGCCGGTAGTCGCTGCGCCGGATCTCACCCGTCGCCTCGAACCCGGCGTGCTTCCTCTGATCCACAGGGGAGTCCACGGCCCCGCCGAACTCGACGGCGAGCGTGACCGGGCGGGTCACGTCCCCGATGGTCAGGTCCCCTTCCATCGACCAGTCCTCGCCCTGCCCGGACACGCGCGTGGAGCGGAAGGACATCGTCGGCCGCTTCTCCACGTCGAGCAGTTCGGGCGAGCGGGTGTGCGCGTCCCGGTCGGAGTTCCCGGTGTCGATGGAGGCGAGCGCGATCTCGGCACTCACCCGCACCTCGTCGGCCGTCCCGCCGACGAACAGCTCGGCCTTGAACTCGGTGAACCGGCCGCGCACCTTGGCGATCCCGAGGTGCCGGACGGTGAAGTTGACGGCCGAGTGCAGCGGGTCGAGCTCCCACTCGCCGGGCACGAGCGGCAGAGCGGCGACGGAAGCGGCGGCGGAGTTCGCGGGGTTGTCGTAAGTCATGTCCCCACCCTGCGAGTCCCGTGCCGGGGGAGGGAGGCCGGGTGAAGAGTGGTAGTGACAGGGGCACCCTCCGCGACGGCACGCGTTGTACGTTCAAGCGGTGAGCGACAACGAGTTGGGCACCTTCCTGCGCACCCGCCGCGAAGCCGTCACCCCCGCGGAAGTGGGCCTGCCCACAGGCTCCCGTCGCCGCACACCCGGGCTGCGCCGCGCCGAGCTGGCCACCCTCGCCGGCATCAGCGTCGAGTACCTCACCCGGCTCGAACAGGGGCGTGACCGCAATCCCTCACCCCAGGTGCTCATCGCGCTCGGCGACGCCCTGCGGCTGTCGACGACGGACAACATACTGCTGCGCCGGCTGGCCAAGGCGCACGGTGAGGACAAGGTCCTCTGCCAGTCGGCCGCCACCGCGCCGGTCCGCACGGTACGACCGACCGTCCGGGCACTCCTCGACCGCCTGGAGCCCGCACCGGCCGTCCTGCTCAACTGGATCGGCGACCTCGTGGCGTACACCGGGGGATACGAGCGCTACGCACGCCCGCTGGGCCTGCTCGACGGCGACCCGCCCAACATCGTGCGGTACCTGTTCACCGACGACCGGGCACACACCGTGTACCCGGACTGGGACCGACTGGCCGACGAGCAGATCGCCCACCTGCGTCACGAGGCCTCGCTGTACGAGCCCCATGTCGCCGCGCTGGCCGAGGAGTTGACGGCGGTGGCGGGGGCGCCGTTCAGCGAGCGGCTCGCCGCCGTCCCGGCCCTGCCCGCCCGCTCCGGCACCGAGCTCGTCGACCACCCGGAGGCGGGGCGCCTGCGCCTGTCGTACGAGACGCTCGCCCTGCCCGACGAGGGCCAGCGGCTGGTCGTGCACATCCCGGCCGACGAGGCCACGGCCACGGCCCTCGACCGTCTCAACGGGCGTCGGCCGGGAGCGCTGCGCGCGGTGAGCGGCTGACGGACCCGGCGCCGCAGTGAGGCGAACCGCCCCTACACCTCGCCCACTTCGGAGGCGTACGGCGGCTCGGCCCCCGCGCGGGAACACGTGATCGCCGCCGCGCGTGCCGCGAACCGCAGCAGGCGGGCCCAGCCGTCCTTGCCCAGGTCGAGGAGCGCCTCCGGGGACAGGGCGTCCCGGGTGGACAGGCCGTGCAGCAGGGCCGCGTTCACCGTGTCGCCGGCGCCGATCGTGTCGACCACGTCGACCTTCTCGCCCGGCACGGGATACACGGCCCCGCCCCGGGTGAAGGCGGTGAGACCGTCGCCGCCGTGGGTGATCACGACGGCCGCGGGGCCGGCGGCCAGCCAGTCGCGCGGGGTGCCGCCCAGCCAGTGGGCGTCCTCCTCGGAGAGCTTGAGCAGCGACACCGAGGGCAGCCAGCTCTTGAACCGGGCCCGGTAGGCGTCCGCGTCCGGGATCAGGCCCGCGCGGATGTTGGGGTCGAGCGCGGTGAACACGTCCTGGGCGGCAGCGGCTCGCAGCAGGCTCTCGTAGGCCGTCGCCCCCGGTTCCAGGACGAGCGAGCAGGTGCCGAAGGACACCGCTCGGGTCCCGGCGGGGAGCGCCTCGGGGGCGGTGAACAGCCGGTCGGCGGTGCCGTCGACGTAGAAGGAGTAGGAGGCCGAGCCGTTCCCGTCGAGGGTGGCGACCGCGAGTGTGGTCGGCTCCGCGCCGCGCTGCACGGCGGAGACGTCCACGCCGGCCCGGCGCAGCCCGTCGAGCAGGGCCTCGCCGAAGGCGTCCCGCGAGGTGCGGGAGCAGAAGGCGGTGGGGGAGCCGAGGCGGCCGAGGGCCACGGCGGTGTTGTACGGGCCGCCGCCGAGCGCCGGCTGCAGCCCCGCGAGGGCACCCGTGCCCTGCGGTACCAGGTCGATCAGGGCCTCACCGGCGACGACGATCACGGGACGTTCCTTTCATGAACTGCTCGGACTACTGGGACCACTGGGTCCACTGGGGCTGCTTGAACTACTCGACCTTCTGGGGCTGTTGACGCCCCTCCGGGCACCCGCACGATGTCCGGTGCACGAACGTGCAGGGGAGCCGTACCGTGCGGCCGGGGCGGTCCGGTTCGGCGAGGCGGTCCAGGAGGACCCGTACCGCCTGGGCACCGATCTCCCTGCTGGGCTGGGCGATCGCGGTGAGTCGGGGTGTGAACAGGTCGGCCCAGGCGAAGTCGTCGAAGCAGCACAGGGCGATGTCGTCGGGGACGGACAGGCCGCGGTCGCGCAGGGCGCGCAGGGTGCCGATGGTCATCGTGTTGTTGGCGGTGACGAGGGCGGTGGGCGGGGCGGGGAGGGAGAGCAGGGCGGCGGTGGCCCGTTCGGCGCCGGCCGACTCGGAGTCGCCGTGCACCACAAGGCGTTCGTCGTGCCCGAGGCCGGCGGCGGCCAGGCCGTGCCGGTAGCCGGCGATGCGTTCGCGGGTGGTGCTGAGCCCGGGCAGACCGGCGACGAGGGCGATGCGGCGGTGGCCGAGTCCGGCGAGGTGGGTGACGAGCCGGGCGGTCGGCTCGGTGCTCTCGGCGCAGACCTGGTCGTAGCGGAGCGCGGCGCTGTCCGCCGGGGCATCGACGACCCGGTCGAGGAAGACGGTCGGGACCTCGTGGCGGCCGAGGTAGGCGAGGAGTTCGCGCGGGTCGGCGGAGGGGGCGACGATCATGCCGTCCACCCGGCGCTCGTGCAGCAGTTGGACGACCTTGCGCTCGTGGTCGGGGTCGTCGTGCGGGTCGGCGATGAGGAGGCTGTAGCCGTGTTCCAGGGCGCCGGCCTCGACGCCCTGGAGGATCTCCGTGAAGTACGGGTTGCTGATCGCCGACACCGCGAGCCCTATGGAGCGGGTCCGGGAGGTCACCAGGGAGCGGGCGAGGGTGTTCGGGGTGTAGCCGAGGCGGTCTATCGCGTCCAGGACGGCCTGGCGGGTGCGGGGGAGGACGGGGCGGGTGTCGTTCACGACGTGCGAGACGGTCGCCACGGACACCCCGGCGCTCCGCGCGACGTCGGCCATGGTGGCCATCCCGTCCCCCTCTCCGACGCGGACCCTCGGGCGGGAAGCTATCCCATCCGAACTCGCGCGTAAACGCTTGCGCAAGCGTTTACGTCTTTCGGGGACCAGACCCACCGGACCAACCCGGGCGGAACCGCCCTCACCCCACGCTCACTCCCAGTCCCACCCGATCCCCACAACCCCTGTCCGCACTCTTGGTTCGACGAGGTGGACCGAGCGGTGGTGGTTGCTGAGGGGGAGTTCCTGGCGGCCGCTGCGGGGGGCCGCCGGGGAGTGCTGGGCGAAGCGGTGGCAGCGGACGGGGAGGGCGCGTTCGTCGAAGTGGACCTGGAGCGCGTACTGTCCGCCCGCCGGGCCGAATCCGCGGACGTACTCGCGCGAGACACCGGCGGTGCCGTCCTCGACGCCGTAGCGGAAGAGGAAGGTGTCGCCGGCCCGCAGCCGGGTGTCGAAGAGCAGCTCGGCCACGAGGACACCGCTGTCGTGGTGCACGCGCACACGTCCCGTGCGGCAGTTCTCCAGGGCGTGCACCCGCATCCGTTCCGGCGCGCACTCCGGGTCGCCGTGGTGGACGGCCACGAAGCGGTCGATGCCGTCCTTGTGGGCGCGCACGATGTGGTGCGACTCGCGCCCCGCCAGCTCACGGCGCGCGCCTATCCGTACCCGCTCGTGGTGGCCGAGGGTGTGCAGCCCGCCGTCCGGTGGCAGGTTCAGTTCGGTCAGCATCCGGTCGAGGACGTCGGAGGCCTGCACCAGGGAGCGGTAGGAGCGGGCCGCGGGCCGCTGCCCCGAGGAGTCCTCGTCGGCCTCGGCGAGCAGCCGGATCAGGGACTCCTCCGGCAGCTGCAGGATCTCCTCCAGCGCGCGTACGGCCCGCAGCGACTCGGGGCGCTGCGGGCGTCGGGCGCCCTGCTGCCAGTAACTCAGGCTGGTGACCCCGACCTTGACGCCGTAGCGGGACAGATGGTGCTGCACGCGCTGCAGCGGCAGTCCGCGGGCGGCGATGGCGGCGCGCAGCGCGACATGGAAGGGGCCGCCTCGCAGGGCCGAGTCCAGTTCCGCGGTGACGACGGCGACGTCCGCGTGCTGTGTGACGTGCGGCATGCAGGGGCCTTTCTGTGAATGCTCGCTACGGCTGGTCGGGCCGGCTTCGCGCTGGGTTCCGGGGCCACCCCGTCGGCGCCGGGGCGTCTTCACATCCGTACGCCGTCGTTCACGGCCCCGAGTTCCCCCGCATTGAAGCGTGTTGACCAAGTCCCGACAACACCTGGTGCCCAACAGTCCCGTACTCCTGGCCGAGACCCGATCGGCGGGCTCAAGTCGGCGCGGCCGTACCGTCGTTGCCGAGCACCTCCCTGATGGCCCGTGCGGACAGGTCGGACTTGTGCAGGAAACCGCGGGCCGGACTGGCGGCGACCAGCTCCTGGAAGTCGTCGAGGGAGTGTGTGGAGATCAGGATGATGACGGAGGCGACCCGGCCGGCCAGTTCGGCCGCGACGTCGAAACCGCTCTCGCCGTCGAGGTCGAGGTCCACCAGGACGATGTCGGGGGCCAGTTCGGCCGCCCGCGCGAGCGCCTCCGCACCCGTCGAGGCCATGCCGACGACAGGTATGCCGTCGCGTTCGAGCAGGGTACGTGCGGCCTCCAGGAACCGGATGCTGTCATCGACGAGAAGACAGCGCATGGACATGCGGACAGCGTCCCAATCGGCGGTTGATTGCGCTTTCCAGCTAGCCGGAAAGAGTCCGGGCCGTGCGGTACTCGCCAGCCGGAATGTGCTGAAGGCCTGTGCCGAACCGGAGAGTTCGCGGTTACCCCGCGCAGCGGCGCGTCACCGGCGGTAGCATGAGCGCGCCCTGGGGATGGCCGCGAACGTCCGGTCGAGTGGGGGTCGCTATGCAGGCGTCGCTCAGCAGGATTCTGGTCTCGGGGCTGTCGGTGACCGCCCTGTTGCTGGCCGGATGCGGTGGTGGGGGAGGTGACGGCAAGGCGCAGAAGGCGCACGGCGACACGACCTGCGACGGCAGGATCGACGGCACCGCCCATGTCTCGGTGTGGTACCACTCGGGGCCGGTGACCGAGGTCGACACCCTGGCCAAGCAGGTCGCCGACTTCAACAAGGCGCAGAACAAGGTGCGCGTCGAACTCGTCAAGCTCCCCGAGCAGCGGCCCTACTCCGACCTGGTCGACTCCGCCGCGGCCAGCGGCGACCTGCCGGACCTGCTCGACTTCGACGGCCCGAACCTCTACAGCTACGCCTGGTCCGGCAAGCTCAAGCCGATCGACTCCTGTGTCCCGAAGAGCGTCCGCGACGACCTCCTGCCCTCGGTCCGCAAACAGGGCACCTACGCCGGGCGGTTGTGGGGCGTCGGCGCCTTCGACTCCGGGATGGGGCTGTACGTACGGCCGTCGGTGCTGAAGAAGGCGGGCGTCCGCGTCCCCAAGGGCACCGGGGACGCCTGGACCGCCGAGGAGCTCACCGGCATCCTGGCCAAGCTCCGCAAGCTGGGGTACCGGACGCCGCTCGACATCGGGCTCGTGTACGTCGCGGCGGGCGACGAGTGGAACACGTACGGCTTCGCGCCCGCGGTGTGGTCGGCGGGCGGCGACCTCATCGATCCGAAGACCTACCGCACCGCCGACGGCTTCCTGAACAGCCCGGCGTCGGTCAAGGCGCTCACCGTCATGCAGAGCTGGAGCAAGGCGGGCTACATCGACCCGGACAAGGACGAGAAGGCGTTCGACAAGGGCCGTAGCGTCATCTCCTGGAGCGGCCACTGGCGGTATCCGGAGTACACCAAGGCGTTCCCGGGCGACGTGGCGATCGTGCCGCTGCCCGACTTCGGGCACGGCACCGTCACCGGCATGGGCTCCTGGCAGTGGGGCATCACCTCCGGCGCCACCGACGGCGACGCCGTCTGGAGCTTCCTCGCCTACCTCCTCAAGCCGCAGCAGGTGCACCGGATGAGCGTCGCCAACGGCGGCATCCCCGCCACCGACAGCGCCGTGGAGCTGTCGCCGAACTTCGACACCGGCGGCGGCGAGCACCTCTTCATCGAGCAGCTGCGCGACGGCACCGCGCGTCCGCGCCCGCAGACCCCCGCCTACCCGGCGGTCACCTCCGCCTTCAGTCGGGCCTTCGCGAAGATCATGCTGCACGGCGCCCCGGTGCGGGCCACGCTCGACGAGGCCGTCAAGGCCATCGACAAGGACATCGCGGCCCACGACGGCTATCCGCGGAAGGGCTCATGACCCCGGCGGCACCCGGCGAACCCCCGTACGACGGTTCGGCGCGTCCCGGCACGCCGGCCTGCTCCCCTCGGTCCTCCAACAGGGCACCTGCCGGGGCGAGTTGTCCGGCCTCGGAACCTTCGATTCCGGACTCGGGCCGTCCGTCCGCCCGTCGGTGCTGAAGAAGGCCTGCATCCGCATCCCCAGGGGCACCGGGGACGCCTGGACCGCCGACGAGTTCACGGGCATCCTGAGGAAACTCCGCACGGCGGGACACCGGGCGCCGCTCACCCTCGGCCTCCGGTTCGCCACGCCGGCTCGGAGTGGAACACGTACGGCTTCGCGCCCGCGGAGTGGCCGGCGGGAGGTGACCTCATCGATCCCCAGAACTTCCGGACTGCCGACGGCTTCCTGAACGGCCCGCGGGCCTTCGCGGCGTTCACGACCATGCAGGACCGGGCCGAGGCGGGCCCCGTCGACCCCGACGAGGACGACCGGGCCTTCGACAACGGCCGCAGTCTCATCTCCTGGAGCGGCCACGGCACCGTCACCGGCATGGGCTCCTGGCGGTGGGCGATCCCCGTGACCAGCGCCGCCCCGGACGCCGTCCAGGCCCTCCCGGCCTTTCTCCCGAGCCCCGACGAGGTGGTGTGCATGACGGACGTCAACGGCGCGATACCGGCGACCCGTTCGGCGATCACCCGCACCGGGCGGTTCACCGTCAGTGGCCCCGAGCGGATGCGCACCGAGCAACTGCAGAACGGCACCGCCCGCCCCCGGCCGGGCACCCCCGCCCACGCGGCCGTCACCGACGCCTTCTCCCGGCCTCAGCAACGGATCGTCCTCGCCCGTGCGCCGGTCGGGGCCGAGCTCGACCGGGCCGTCGAGGCCATCGACGAGGACCTCGCGGCCCACCGTTACTACCCGCCCACCGGCCGCTGAGGACCGGCCGTGCGCCGCCCCACGCTCCCGCGAAGACAAGGGCCCACGACGCCCAAGTCCCGCTCCCCGCAAGGCCGTACCCCCTTCCTGGCCCGCCTCCGCGTCGGCAGCAAGCTGATGCTGCTCGTGCTGCTGCCGGTGACCGGCATGCTGGTCTTCACCGCGTTCAGCGCCGCCGCGCAGGGGGAGGAGGCGCGCACGCTGGACCGCTTCCACCAGGCGATCGGGGTGTCGTTCGCGACCACAGAGGTCTCCGACGCCGTCGCGCGCGAGCGCATCGCCGCCGTACTGGCCCGGCTGCACCCCGGCAGGGCCGCCCTGACCGAGCGCTCCGCCGCCGAGCGCGCCACCGACCGGACGCTGCTGCGCGCTGCCGACCGGGCCACCTCCTGGCCGCACTCCGACGTCTCCGGCAAACTCGACGCCGTCAGCCGTCAACTGCACGCCGTGCGCGTGGAGACCGGCACCGGCTCGCTCGGCGCCCCGGACGTCGTGCAGCGCTACCAGTCGGTCGAGGACCAGCTGCTCGACACCGTCGCCGCCCTGGAGTCCGAGCGCCCCACCAGGGCGGCGGGCCGCGCGGCCGACGCCCATGTCGCGCTCCTGGAGGCCATCGAGGCCGGTGAACGCGAGCGCGCCGAGGTGGCCATCCTGCTCGACGCACCCGCCGAACGCAGCGTGGCCGCCGCCGGACGCTGGCCCGCCCTGGAGGAGGCCCAGCTGCGGGAGTTCCGGCAGAACACCTCCGACCGGCTGTGGGCCGAGGTGTACACCACCCAGTTCGAGGCGCCCGGCCGCGCCGTCCGCAAGGTCCGCGACATGCTCACCGCCGCCGACCCGCAGACCTCCCACTGGCCCTCGTACGACAGCTGGCTGACCGCCTCCGGGGCGCGCATCCAGTCCCTGCGCGCCGTCCAGGACCGGGCCGCGCGCGAACTCGCCCGCACAGCAGCCCACGACCTGAGCACCGCGAGGACCCGGACGGTGCGCGACCTGGCCCTCTCGCTCACCGTCCTCGGCGTCGTCACGGTCCTCGCCCTGGCGCTGAGACGCTCGATCACCCGGCCGCTGAGCGAGGTCTCCGCGGGCGCGCGGGCGCTGTCGGACGGCGACCTGTCGTACGACATCCGGTACGCGGGACGCGACGAACTCGGGGACGTCGCCGACACGTTCCGCGCACTGCGGGTGACCACTGAACGACTGGCCGCCGAGATCCGTTCCATGAACACCGCGATCGACGACAACCGGCTCGGACACCGCGCCGACGTCGGCTCCTTCCTCGGCACCTGGGCCCAGCTGCTGGGCGGCATGAACGGCACCATGGCGTCCTTCGCGGCCGCGCACGGGCGGCGCAGGAAGGCCGAACGGGAACTGGAGAGCATCTTCAACCTCTCCCCCGACCTGCTGTGCATCTCGGGGCTCGACGGCTATCTGAAGCGGGTCAACCCGGCCTTCGAGCGCACCCTCGGCTACTCGGGAGAAACGCTTCTGTCCAAGCCGTACATCGAGTTCGTGCACGAGGACGACCGGGCCGGCACCCGCGAGGCCCTCGAACGGCTGGCGGTCGGCGTCGAACTGGCCGAGTTCGAGAACCGCTATCTGCGCGCCGACGGCACCGAGTGCTGGCTGCAGTGGAGCGCCCGGCCCGTCCTCGAGGAGGGGCTCATCTACGCCGCCGCCCGCGACGTCACCGAGCGGCGCCGCGCCGCCGAGGAACAGGCCGCACTGCGCCGAGTCGCCACCCTCGTGGCACACGGCGCCCCGCCCTCCGAGGTGTTCTCCAAGGTGGCACGGGAGGTCGGCGACCTGCTGAGCACCAACGCGGCCGTGCTGCGCAACGAGCCCGACGGCAGCCGCACGGTCCTGGGGACCGTGCACTGGATCCCCCAGGAGCCCGAGGAGGCCACGCGCGAGGTGCGCCGGACGGCGGCGCACGCCGCGCTGACGGAGGTGGCCAGGACCCGGCGGGCGGCCCGGGCCGGCCGTGCCGCAGCCGCGCCCATCGTCGTGGACGACCGGCTGTGGGGCTTCGTCGTCGCCGCCTCCGCGCTGGACTCGCTGCCCGAGGGGACCGAGTCACGGCTGGCCGACTTCACCGAGCTGGTCGCGACCGCCATCGCCAACGCCGACAGCCGCGACCAGCTGACCGCTTCACGCGCGCGCGTGGTGGCCGCCGGGGACGCCTCCCGGCGCCGTATCGAGCGCGATCTGCACGACGGCGTCCAGCAGCGGCTCGTCGCGCTCCAACTCGACCTGCGGCTGGCCGAGTCCATGCTCACCGATCCGACCTCCGAGCTCGCCGAGCAGATCGCCCATGTGAGCAAGGGCCTCGACGACGCCTTCCAGGACCTGCTCCAGGTGGCCCGCGGCATCCACCCGGCCATCCTGTCCAAGGGCGGCCTGGGCCCCGCGCTGCGCTCCCTGGCCCGGCGTTCCGCCGTCCCCGTGGAGCTCGACCTGCGGCTGCCGGCCGCCCGTTTCCCGGAGCAGCTGGAGGTGGCCGCGTACTACGTCACCTCCGAGTGCCTCACCAACGCCGCCAAACACGCGCACGCACGCGTGGTGAGCGTCGACGCCGGGATCCGTGACGACGTACTGGAGCTGACCATCGCCGACGACGGCGTCGGCGGCGCCGAGACCGGACGCGGCTCCGGCCTCATCGGCCTGATCGACCGGGTCGAGGCGATCGGCGGCAAGCTGACCGTCAGCAGCCCGGCCGGCCGGGGCACGACCATGCGGGTGCGGCTGCCCCTGAGCGGCGGACCCTCGACGCAGGTGTGACCGCCCGGGCGTACGCGGAGGGGAGTCGTCCAGGACGGGGGGCCATGGACTCGGTGACGTACGCGTACGTCCGGGCGGTCGGGTGCGGACGGAGAGGCTGCCGTCCGGTCCTAGGGGCGGCCGCTGCCGCCGCCCTGCGCGCCGCCGACCTGCTTGGCGCGCACGATGTCGGGGTCCCTGGGGTCCAGGACGTCGCTCCACGCGCGTGTGTCGTCCTGATACCGGCGGGCGCGGACCGGCCGCTGCCGCTTCTCGATCCGCGTCCGACGCATTCCCGCAGCCCTTCGACCCGTGACCCGCCGGCTCTCGCCCGAGCCGGCCGGCCCACTTGCTCTGCACTGGTACGAGAATCGCTCCGACACGTCCTCATGTCGTCACGGGAGGCCTCCAATTCCGCTTCCGGCTAGCCGGAACCCCGCCGGTCGGGCAGGCTGTTGGGCGCGCACCTATAGGTCGGGGCAAGGGGAGCCGGGGCCATGGACGACGCAACGCAGCAGCCCGCGCGGGGACGGGTCGTCCTCGCCGACGACGACGTGTTGCTCAGGGAGGGACTGGCCAGCCTGTGCGAGCGGGTCGGCTACGAGGTGGTAGGGCAGGCCGGTGACGCGGCGAGGCTTCTGGACCTGGTCGCCACGCACCGCCCCGACCTCGCGATCGTCGACATAAGAATGCCGCCGGACCACTCCACCGAGGGCCTCAAGGCGGCCCGCACCATCCGTGACCACCACCCCGCCACCGGCATCCTCGTGCTGTCGGCGTTCGTCGAGGTCGAGGAGGCCCTGGAGCTGCTGGCCGGCGGCCGCAAGATCGGCTACCTGCTCAAGAGTCGGGTCACGGTCGTCGACGAGTTCATCGAGGCCCTGGAGCGCATCCACCGGGGCGGCTCGGTCGTCGACCCCTCCCTGGTGCAGGAGCTGTTCTCGGTCCACCGCCGCGACGACCCGCTGTCCCACCTCAGCGCCCGCGAGAAGGAGGTCCTCGCCCTGATGGCCGAGGGCCGCTCCAACGCGGGCATCGGCCGCCGCCTGTGGGTCACCGAGGGCACGGTGGAGAAACACGTCCGCAGCATCCTCGGCAAACTCCACCTCACCGAGGACACCGACGACCACCGCCGGGTACTGGCCGTGCTGACCTTCCTGGAGTCGCGCTAGCCGCTGTCCACAGGCCCGTCGGAGTGTCGGTGCTCGCCAGTAGGGTGTGAGACATGGCCGACCCCTCCAGCTACCGCCCCAAGCCGGGACAGATCCCGGACTCTCCCGGGGTGTACAGGTTCCGCGACGAGCACCGCCGGGTGATCTACGTCGGAAAGGCGAAGAGCCTGCGCCAGCGCCTGGCGAACTACTTCCAGGACCTGGCGAACCTGCACCCGCGCACCCGGACGATGGTCACCACCGCCGCGTCCGTGGAGTGGACCGTGGTGTCCACGGAGGTCGAGGCCCTGCAGCTGGAGTACTCCTGGATCAAGGAGTACGACCCCCGGTTCAACGTCAAGTACCGCGACGACAAGAGCTACCCCTACCTCGCGGTGACGATGAACGAGGAGTTCCCGCGCGTACAGGTGATGCGCGGTCAGAAGCGCAAGGGTGTGCGCTACTTCGGGCCGTACGGGCACGCCTGGGCCATCCGCGACACCGTGGACCTGCTGCTGCGCGTCTTCCCCGTGCGCACCTGCTCGGCCGGCGTCTTCAAGAACGCCGCCCGCACCGGCCGCCCCTGCCTGCTCGGCTACATCGGCAAGTGCTCCGCCCCCTGCGTCGGGCGCGTCACGCCCGAGGAGCACCGCGAACTGGCCGAGGAGTTCTGCGACTTCATGGCCGGCCGCACCGGCACGTACATCCGCCGTCTGGAGAAGCAGATGACGGAGGCGGCCGAGGAGATGGAGTACGAGCGGGCCGCACGCCTGCGCGACGACATCGAGGCCCTGAAGAAGGCCATGGAGAAGAACGCGGTCGTGCTCGCCGACGCGACCGACGCCGACCTGATCGCGGTCGCCGAGGACGAGCTGGAGGCGGCCGTCCAGATCTTCCACGTCCGCGGCGGACGCGTCCGCGGCCAGCGCGGCTGGGTCACCGACAAGGTCGAGGAGATCACCACCGGCGCCCTCGTCGAGCACGCCCTGCAGCAGCTCTACGGCGAGGAGAAGGGCGACTCCGTCCCCAAGGAGGTCCTCGTCCCCGCCCTGCCCGACCCGGTCGAGCCGGTCCAGGAGTGGCTCGCCGACCGCCGCGGCTCGGGCGTCTCGCTGCGCGTCCCGCAGCGCGGCGACAAGAAGGCCCTGATGGAGACGGTCGAGCGCAACGCCCAGCAGGCCCTCGTGCTGCACAAGACCAAGCGCGCCTCCGACCTCACCACCCGCTCGCGCGCCCTGGAGGAGATCGCCGAGGCCCTCGACCTGGACAGCGCCCCGCTCCGCATCGAGTGCTACGACATCTCCCACCTCCAGGGCGACGACGTGGTCGCCTCCATGGTCGTCTTCGAGGACGGCCTGCAGCGCAAGAGCGAGTACCGCCGCTTCCAGATCAAGGGCTTCGAGGGCCAGGACGACGTCCGCTCCATGCACGAGGTGATCAACCGCCGCTTCCGGCGCTACCTCGCCGAGAAGGCGAAGACCGGCGAGTGGGTCGACGACGGCCACGAGGACGGCCTCGCGGGTGAGACGGGTGAGACGGGCGAGACGGGCGGGGGCCCGACGAACGGCAACGGCCTCAAGGACGAGGACGGGCGGCCCAAGAAGTTCGCCTACCCGCCCCAGCTGGTCGTCGTCGACGGCGGCCGGCCCCAGGTCGCCGCCGCGAAGAAGGCCCTCGACGAACTGGGCATCGACGACGTCGCCGTCTGCGGGCTCGCCAAGCGCCTGGAGGAGGTCTGGCTGCCGGACGAGGAGGACCCGGTCGTCCTGCCCCGCACCAGCGAGGGCCTCTACCTGCTGCAACGCGTGCGTGACGAGGCGCACCGGTTCGCGATCACCTACCAGCGCACCAAGCGGGCCAAGCGGTTCCGGGCGAGCCCCTTGGACGACGTGCCCGGCCTCGGCGACGCTCGTAAACAGGCGCTTCTTAAACACTTCGGTTCCTTGAAGAAACTTCGGTCCGCCACCATCGACCAGATCTGCGAGGTGCCCGGCATAGGCCGCAAGACGGCCGAGACGATCGCCGCGGCCCTCGCCCAGGCGGCTCCGGCCGCACCCGCCGTCAACACGGCCACTGGAGAGATCATGGAAGAGGAACCCGGCACCATGGGTTCCGGTGGGGAGCCCGTGACGACGGGCGCCCCGGACGAACGACGGGGGCAGGAGACATGAATGTGAACAAGCACGACGGGCAACAGGACCAAGGCGGAGACGGAGCACAGGTGAGTACGGGCACGACCAGCGAGACGGCCGCGGTTCCCGACGCGGCCATCCCCGAGCTGGTGATCATCTCCGGCATGTCCGGTGCGGGAAGGTCGACGGCCGCCAAGTGTCTGGAGGACCTCGGCTGGTTCGTCGTCGACAACCTGCCGCCCGCGCTGATCCCCACCATGGTGGAGCTCGGCGCCCGCTCGCAGGGCAACGTGGCGCGGATCGCGGTCGTCGTCGACGTCCGCGGCCGGCGCTTCTTCGACAACCTCCGCGAGTCCCTCGCCGACCTCGACAGCAGGGGCGTCACCCGGCGGATCGTCTTCCTGGAGTCCTCCGACGACGCCCTGGTCCGCCGCTTCGAGTCGGTGCGCCGCCCGCACCCCCTCCAGGGCGACGGCCGCATCGTCGACGGCATCGCCGCCGAGCGCGAGCTGCTGCGCGAGCTGCGCGGAGACGCCGACCTGGTCATCGACACCTCCAGCCTTAACGTGCACGAGCTGCGCGCCAAGATGGACGCCCAGTTCGCCGGGGACGAGGAGCCCGAGCTGCGGGCCACCGTCATGTCCTTCGGCTTCAAGTACGGCCTCCCGGTCGACGCCGACCTCGTGGCGGACATGCGCTTCCTGCCCAACCCGCACTGGGTCCCGGAGCTGCGCCCCTTCACCGGCCTGAACGAGGAGGTGTCGGCGTACGTCTTCAACCAGCCCGGCGCCAAGGAGTTCATCGACCGCTACGCCGAGCTGCTCAGGCTCATCGCGGCCGGCTACCGCCGCGAGGGCAAGCGGTACGTGACGATCGCCATCGGCTGCACCGGCGGCAAGCACCGCTCCGTCGCCACCTCGGAGAAGCTCGCCGCACGCCTCGCGGCCGAGGGCGTGGAGACCGTGGTCGTACACCGGGACATGGGACGCGAATGACGGAACGTTCTTCGCGGCTGAGCCGACTGCGCCGGGTGGTGCCCGAGTCCCGCGTGAGCCGGACCATCGAGGCCCGCGGTGCCCGGCCGCGCCGGCGCGGTGCCCAGCCCAAGGTGGTCGCGCTGGGCGGCGGCATGGGACTGTCCGCCTCGCTCGCCGCGCTGCGCCGGATCACCGGCGACCTCACCGCCGTCGTCACCGTGGCCGACGACGGCGGCTCCAGCGGCCGCCTCCGGGACGAGCTGGGCGTGCTGCCGCCCGGCGACCTGCGCAAGGCGCTGGCCGCGCTGTGCGGGGACGACGACTGGGGCCAGACCTGGGCCCGCGTCATCCAGCATCGCTTCCAGTCCAAGGGC
The DNA here is from genome assembly GCF_022698165.1 of Streptomyces cylindrosporus. Taxonomy (GTDB): domain Bacteria; phylum Actinomycetota; class Actinomycetes; order Streptomycetales; family Streptomycetaceae; genus Streptomyces; species Streptomyces cylindrosporus. The sequence goes on along the minus strand of NZ_JALDAY010000014.1, from coordinate 219,122 downwards.
GACCTGCACGAACACGCGGTCGGCAACCTTTTGATCGTCGCCCTCTGGGAGCAGCTCGGCGACCATGTCCAGGCCCTCGACCTGGTCGGCAAGCTGCTCGGCGCGCACGGGCGCGTGCTGCCCATGTCCGCCGTACCCCTGGAGCTGCAGGCCCTGGTCAAGGGGCACGACCCGGAGCGGCCGGAGGACGTGGACACCGTGCGCGGGCAGGCGACCGTGGCGCTCACGCCCGGCGAGGTGCAGTCCGTGCACCTGGTGCCGCACGACCCGCCCGCCGTGCCCGAGGCCGTCGCGGCGGTCCTGGACGCCGACTGGGTGGTCCTCGGCCCCGGCTCCTGGTTCTCCTCCGTCATCCCGCACCTGCTGGTGCCGGAACTGCTGGACGCGCTCACGGAGACCAAGGCGCGCCGGGTACTCTCGCTGAACCTCGCCCCGCAGCCCGGAGAAACCGAGGGCTTCTCCCCGCAGCGTCATTTGGAGGTTTTGGGACGACACGCCCCTAAACTCGCCCTGGACGTGGTGCTGGCCGACGAGGCCGCCGTGCCCGACCGTGATGTGCTCACCGAGGCCGCCAAGCGGCTCGGAGCCGCGGTCGAGCTGGCCCCGGTGGCGCGGAGGGACGGAACTCCGCGGCACGACCCGGAGCTGCTGGCCGCCGCGTACGACCGTATTTTTCGGATGCATGGAAGGATCGGCCCATGGCGATGACGGCAGCGGTGAAGGACGAGATCTCCCGGCTCCCCGTCACCCGGACCTGCTGCAGAAAGGCGGAGGTCTCCGCCATTCTGCGGTTCGCCGGCGGCCTCCACCTGGTCAGCGGGCGCATCGTGATCGAGGCGGAGCTGGACACCGCGATGGCGGCCCGGCGCCTGAAGCGGGACATCCTGGAGATCTTCGGCCACTCCTCCGAGCTGATCGTGATGGCACCCGGCGGACTGCGCCGCGGTTCGCGTTACGTCGTCCGGGTCGTCGCCGGCGGCGACCAGCTGGCCCGGCAGACCGGCCTGGTGGACGGGCGGGGCCGCCCGATCCGCGGGCTGCCCCCGCAGGTGGTCTCCGGGGCCACCTGCGACGCCGAAGCCGCCTGGCGCGGCGCCTTCCTGGCACACGGTTCGCTCACCGAGCCGGGCCGCTCCTCCTCCCTTGAGGTGACCTGCCCGGGGCCCGAGGCCGCGCTCGCCCTGGTCGGTGCCGCCCGCCGGCTGTCGATCGCCGCCAAGGCCCGTGAGGTGCGCGGGGTCGACCGGGTGGTCGTCCGCGACGGCGACGCGATCGGCGCCCTGCTCACCCGTCTCGGCGCCCACGAGTCGGTGCTGGCCTGGGAGGAGCGCCGGATGCGCCGCGAGGTGCGCGCCACGGCGAACCGTCTCGCCAACTTCGACGACGCCAACCTCCGCCGCTCCGCCCGCGCGGCCGTCGCCGCCGGCGCCCGCGTCCAGCGCGCCCTCGAGATCCTCGCCGACGAGGTCCCCGAGCACCTCGCGGCGGCCGGCCGGCTGCGCATGGAGCACAAGCAGGCCTCCCTGGAGGAGCTGGGCGCGCTCGCCGACCCGCCGCTGACCAAGGACGCCGTGGCCGGCCGTATCCGCCGGCTGCTCGCGATGGCCGACAAGCGCGCCTCCGACCTCGGCATCCCGGGCACGGAGTCCAGCATCACCGAGGAGATGGCCGACAACCTGGTCGGCTGACGCCGTATCAAGGTCGCTCAACACGCCGGTGCCGACGCCCACTTGGGGCGCCGGCACCGGCGTACGTCTGCGCTCGTTTGTCTGTCTTTGAGGCACTCTTGACTCGATCATGAACTGTCATGAGCCTGGCATCTGTTCGCTACTGCGGCGGACCACTGCTAGGGGGGTTCATGAGACCTAGAGCGAGATCGATCCTCGCTGTCGGCGCGCTCCTGATCGGCGGAGCGAGCCTCGCACCCATCGCGCAGGCGCAGAACGGGACTTCACAGGGGAACGACCCGAACGAGGTCAACGTCTACCGCGCCGAAGTCACGGCCAAGCAGGTACCCCTGCTGCTGGCCGCCGGACAGGACGGTCACGAACTCGGCGAGCAGGTCCCCGAGAAGGGGAAGGCCACCGTCGAGGTCTACCTCACCGACCAGCAGGCCAAGTCCCTGGAGAAGAAGGGCGTCGACCTCACCGAGCACACGCTTTCGGCCAAGGCCGAGGCGCGGGTCGAGAACGCCGCCGAGGGCGTGTACCGCCCGTACAGCGGAAGCGGTGGCCTGAAGGAGGAGATCGTCCGGACCGGCCAGGAGAATCCCGGCCTCACCAAGGTCGTCTCCATCGGCAAGACGATCAACGGACAGGACATCCTCGCGCTCAAACTGACCAAGGGCGCCAAGAAGTCCAAGGACGGCTCGAAGCCGTCCGTCCTCTACGTGTCCAACCAGCACGCGCGCGAGTGGATCACGCCGGAGATGACCCGGCGTCTGATGCACTACTACATCGACAACTACAAGACCGACAAACGCATCAAGAAGATCGTCGACTCCACCGAGCTGTGGTTCGTGATCTCGGCCAACCCCGACGGCTACGACTACACCTTCCAGAACTCCGACACCCGCCTGTGGCGCAAGAACCTGCGGGACGTCAACGGAGACGGCGTCATCTCCACCGGCGACGGCGTCGACCTCAACCGCAACTTCGCCTACAAGTGGGGCTACGACGACGAGGGTTCGTCCCCCAACCCCACCAGCCAGACCTACCGCGGCGCGAGCCCCGGCTCCGAGCCCGAGACGAAGGCGCTCGACAACTTCGAGAAGCGGATCGGCTTCTCGTACGGCGTCAACTACCACTCCGCCGCCGAGCTGCTGCTCTACGGCGTCGGCTGGCAGGTCGCCACGCCCACCCCGGACGACGTCCTCTACAAGGCGCTCGCCGGTACGCCGGACAACTCCGCGATCCCCGGCTACCGCCCCCAGGTCTCCTCGGAGCTCTACACGACCAACGGCGAGGCGGACGGCCACGCGGCCAACGTCAACGGCATGTCGATGTTCACCCCGGAGATGTCGACCTGCCAGACCGCGTCGGACATCGACCCCAACGACCAGTGGAACGCGGCCGACTGCCAGTCCGTGTTCAACTTCCCGGACGACGAGAAGCTGATCCAGCAGGAGTTCGTCAAGAACATCCCGTTCGCGCTCTCGGTCGCCGAGACCGCCGCGCACCCCGACACGCCCTCCTCCTCGCTGGGCCTGACGGCGGCCGACTTCACCCCGGCCGAGTTCGCCACGTCGTACTCGCGCGGCGCCGACCAGGAGGTCTCGGTCGTCGTACGCAAGTCCGTGCGCGACAAGGAGCTCAAGTACCGCGTCAACGGCGGCCGTACCCAGGAGCAGGACCTCAGGGCCTGGAAGGGCGGCGAGACCTACGGCGGCGAGGACAACCTGCACTTCGACGAGTACCGGGCCAAGGTCAGGGACGGCGACCCCGGCGACAAGGTCGAGGTCTGGTTCACCGGTGAGACGAGGAGCGGCAAGAAGGTCGCGAGCGAGCACTTCACCTACACCGTCGCCCAGCGCGCCAAGGCCGACACCCTGGTCGTCGCCGAGGAAGGCGCCGCCGCCACGCAGGCGCAGACCTACGTCGACGCGCTGAAGGCCAACGGCCGCAAGGCGATCGTGTGGGACGTCGCCACCCAGGGCGCGCCCGACGCGCTCGGCGTGCTCAGCCACTTCGGGACCGTCGTCCACTACACCGGCGCGAGCGTCCCCGGCGTCGCCACCCAGCTCCAGCTGCGCGCCTTCCTCAACGAGGGCGGCAAGCTGATCGAGGCGGGCGAACAGGCCGGCGGCAACGTCGACCTCGGCGGCGGCACCCTCTCCGACGACTTCAGCCAGTACTACCTCGGCGCCTATTCGCGTACGTCGACCCCCGGGGCCACCGGCTTCACCGGCTCCGGCAAGCTCGACGGCGCCGGTGCGGCCCTCGGCGCCGCCCCCGGCAACCCGCTCGACAAGGCGGGCACCTACGGCGTCACCTCCGACTCGCTGCCCGCCGACACGTACCCGCAGTTCGCCAGCGCGGGGGCGGGCCAGTTCGCCGGGACGGTCAACCCGTACGGGCCGTACGCGGGCTCCTACATGGCGGCGGCCGTGCACACCGACGACGCCTACAAGCGCCTCACCCGCACCGTCGACCTCACCGGTGTCACCGCGGCCCAGCAGCCGCTCCTGCGCAGCCGGCTGCTGTGGGACACCGAGCCCGGCTACGACCATGTGATCGTCGAGGCCCACACCACCGGCGCCGACGACTGGACGACCCTCCCGGAGCTGGGCGGCGCGAGCACCCAGACCGTGCCCTCGGAGTGCGGGGCGGGCTTCCTGATCAACGAGCACCCGTGGCTCAAGCACTACCTGACGATCGGGAACAACGCCTGCACCCCGACCGGCACCAGCGGCGCCTGGAACAGCCTCACCGGCGCCTCCAGCGGGTGGCAGCAGGTCGGCTACGACCTGAGCGCCTACGCCGGCAAGTCCGTCGAGGTCTCGATCAGCTACGTGACCGACCCGGGCGCCGGCGGCCACGGAGTCCTCGCCGACGACGCCTCGCTCGTCATCGGCGGCACGGCCACCCAGACCGAGGGCTTCGAGACCTCGCTGGGCGCCTGGAGCGTGCCCGGACCGCCCGCGGGCAGCCCGGCCGTCCTCCAGGACTGGGCGCGCACCGGAGCGCTGTTCAAGACGTACGGCGCCGTCACCACCGACCGGACCGTGCTGCTGGGCTTCGGCCTGGAGCACGTCACCGCGGCGGCGGACCGCAACACCCTCGTCAAGAAGGCCCTCGCGGCCCTCGAAGGGTGAACTCCCTGGTCAACGATGACTAGCTCACCGTAGTCAAAAGGAGTGATCGGGCCTTCCGGCCCGGGCGGTCCGTACCCCTACTGGCGGGTACGGACCGCCTGCCCGTGTATGCGGCATCTCGATGTCACTCCGGGGCCCTCAGGGAGGTAGGGTCGTGGGTGGTCGGGGACATCCCAAACAGAGCTCGCCGGCACCGCATGGCCGGCGTACCAACGAGGAGATCGGTTCGTGACGATCCGCGTAGGCATCAACGGCTTCGGTCGTATCGGTCGCAACTACTTCCGCGCGCTGCTGGAGCAGGGTGCTGACATCGAGATCGTGGCTGTCAACGACCTGGGTGACACCGCGACCACCGCTCACCTGCTGAAGTACGACACCATCCTGGGCCGTCTCAAGGCCGAGGTCTCGCACACCGCCGACACCATCACCGTCGACGGCAAGACCATCAAGGTCCTGTCCGAGCGCAACCCCGCCGACATCCCGTGGGGCGAGCTGGGCGTCGACATCGTCATCGAGTCGACCGGCATCTTCACCAAGAAGGAAGACGCCGCCAAGCACATCGCCGGTGGCGCCAAGAAGGTCCTCATCTCGGCTCCGGCCAAGGACGAGGACATCACCATCGTCATGGGCGTCAACCAGGACAAGTACGACCCGGCGAACCACCACGTCATCTCCAACGCCTCCTGCACCACCAACTGTGTGGCGCCGATGGCGAAGGTCCTCGACGAGAACTTCGGCATCGTCAAGGGTCTGATGACCACGGTGCACGCGTACACGAACGACCAGCGCATCCTGGACTTCCCGCACAAGGACCTGCGCCGCGCCCGTGCCGCCGCCGAGAACATCATCCCGACCACCACCGGTGCCGCGAAGGCCACCGCCCTGGTCCTCCCGCAGCTCAAGGGCAAGCTGGACGGCATCGCCATGCGCGTCCCGGTCCCGACCGGCTCGGCCACCGACCTCGTCGTGGAGCTCTCCCGCGAGGTCACCAAGGACGAGGTCAACGCGGCCTTCAAGAAGGCCTCCGAGGGCGAGCTGCAGGGCTACCTGTCCTACACCGAGGACGAGATCGTCTCCTCGGACATCGTCAGCGACCCGTCGTCCTGCACCTTCGACTCCTCCCTGACCATGGTCCAGGAGGGCACGTCGGTGAAGATCCTCGGCTGGTACGACAACGAGTGGGGCTACTCCAACCGCCTCGTCGACCTCACGGTCTTCGTGGGCAACCAGCTCTGACCTGATCCACAGAGCAGGCAACTCGATGTGAACGCAGGGCTCGGGCGGCGCAGGGACGCGCCGCCCGGGCCCTGACTCGCGTACGCAGCAGCCCTCGTACGATCAGAGCAACCCTCACCAGGAGCCTCCCTCATGAAGACGATCGACGAACTTCTCGCCGAAGGCGTGGACAACAAGCGGGTCTTCGTCCGCGCCGACCTCAACGTGCCGCTCGCCGACGGCCTGATCACCGATGACGGCCGCATCCGCGCCGTACTGCCCACCGTCAAGGCCCTCGCCGAGGCGGGCGCCAAGGTGGTCGTCGCCTCGCACCTGGGCCGCCCCAAGGGCGCCCCGGACCCGGCCTTCTCCCTGCTCCCGGCCGCCGAGCGGCTGGCCGAACTCCTCGGCGCCCCGGTCGCGTTCGCCCAGGACACCGTCGGCCCCGCCGCCCACGACGCGGTGAACGGCCTGCAGCCCGGCCAGGTCGCGGTCATCGAGAACCTGCGCTTCAACGCCGGTGAGACGTCCAAGGATGACACCGAGCGCGGCGAGTTCGCGGACCGGCTGGCCGCCCTCGCGGACGTGTACGTCGGCGACGGCTTCGGCGCGGTGCACCGCAAGCACGCCTCCGTGTACGACCTCCCGGCCCGGCTGCCGCACTACGCCGGCTACCTCATCGCCACCGAGGTCGGCGTCCTGAAGAAGCTCACCGACGAGGTCCAGCGGCCCTACGTGGTCGTCCTCGGCGGCGCCAAGGTCTCCGACAAGCTCGCCGTCATCGACGAGCTGCTCGGCAAGGCCGACCGCATCCTCATCGGCGGCGGCATGGCCTTCACCTTCCTCAAGGCCAAGGGCCACGAGGTCGGCGCCTCCCTCCTCCAGGAGGACCAGATCCCGGCGGTCCTGGAGTACATCGAGCGCGCCGAGAAGACCGGCGTCGAGCTGGTCCTGCCGGTCGACGCGGTGGTCGCCCCCGCGTTCCCCGACCTGAAGACCAAGGGCCCGGCCGGCGCCACCACCGTCCCCGCGGACGCCATCCCGGCCGACCGGATGGGCCTGGACATCGGCCCCGCGTCCGGCAAGCTGTACGCCTCGAAGATCACCGACGCCGCCACCGTCTTCTGGAACGGCCCGATGGGCGTCTTCGAACACCCCGAGTTCGCCGAGGGCACCAAGGCGGTCGCCCAGGCCCTCCTCGACTCCCAGGCCTTCACCGTGGTCGGCGGTGGCGACTCCGCCGCCGCCGTCCGCATCCTGGGCTTCGACGAGACCGCATTCGGCCACATCTCTACCGGTGGCGGCGCCTCCCTCGAATACCTCGAGGGCAAGACGCTCCCCGGCCTCGCCGCACTGGAGGACTGACCTCAATGAGCACGCGCACGCCGATCATGGCGGGCAACTGGAAGATGAACCTCAACCACCTCGAGGCCATCGCGCACGTCCAGAAGCTCGCCTTCGCCCTGGCCGACAAGGACTACGAGGCCGTCGAGGTCGCCGTCCTGCCGCCCTTCACCGACCTGCGCTCCGTGCAGACCCTGGTCGACGGCGACAAGCTCAAGATCAAGTACGGCGCCCAGGACATCTCGCAGCACGACTCCGGCGCCTACACCGGCGAGATCTCGGGCCCGATGCTGGCCAAGCTGAAGTGCACGTACGTGGTCATCGGCCACTCCGAGCGCCGCCAGTACCACGCGGAGACCGACGAGATCGTGGGCGCCAAGGTCAAGGCCGCCTACAAGCACGGCCTGACCCCGATCCTGTGCGTCGGCGAGGAACTGGAGGTCCGAGAGGCGGGCAACCACGTCTCGCACACCCTCGCCCAGGTCGAGGGCGGCCTCAAGGACCTCCCGGCCGAGCAGGCCGAGTCCGTCGTGATCGCCTACGAGCCCGTCTGGGCCATCGGCACCGGCAAGGTCTGCGGCGCCGAGGACGCGCAGGAGGTCTGCGCGGCCATCCGCGGCAAGGTCGCCGAGCTGTACACGCAGGAGCTGGCCGACCGGGTCCGCATCCAGTACGGCGGCTCCGTGAAGTCGGGCAACGTCGCCGAGATCATGGCGCAGGCCGACATCGACGGGGCCCTGGTGGGCGGTGCGTCGCTGGATGCCGACGAGTTCGTCAAGATCGTGCGCTTCCGGGACCAGTGAGTAGGCCCTAGCGGCGATCCGTCGTACCCTTGCGGGGGCATGGTAGGCAGCTACCGTGCCCCCGTCTTTTCATCCGAATCCGAGAGAGTTGGTCCAGCCGTGGTTTTGGGGTTCTCGATCGCCCTGATCGTCTTCAGCCTGCTGCTGATGCTGCTGGTGCTGATGCACAAGGGGAAGGGCGGCGGCCTCTCCGACATGTTCGGTGGCGGCATGCAGTCGTCCGTCGGCGGCTCCTCGGTCGCCGAGCGCAACCTCGACCGCATCACCCTGGTGATCGGTCTGCTGTGGTTCGCGTGCATTGTCGTCCTCGGCATCATCATGAAGACGAACAGCTGAGCAGCAACGCACACGCAGCACCTGCATTCCGCACGTAACGCCCCATGTTCGGTACGCGCAGCTGAGCGCGGCCTATCATGGGGCTTGCGTCCAGATGTGGGGGCTGTAACTCCAATCACTGGACGCGCGTTGGGCCTTACGTAGACTGAGGCGCTCGCAACGAAGCGACACGCCGACTCGCTTCGCGGCACCATCACGCAGGGAGTTACACCGTGGCAAGTGGCAACGCGATCCGAGGAAGCCGGGTCGGGGCGGGGCCGATGGGCGAGGCCGAGCGCGGCGAGTCCGCGCCGCGTCTGCGCATCTCCTTCTGGTGCTCGAACGGGCACGAGACGCAGCCCAGCTTCGCCAGCGACGCGCAGGTTCCGGAGACCTGGGACTGCCCGCGCTGCGGCTTCCCGGCCGGACAGGACCGGGACAACCCGCCTGACCCGCCGCGCACCGAGCCCTACAAGACGCATCTCGCGTACGTGCGGGAGCGGCGCAGCGACGCGGACGGCGAGGCGATCCTCGCCGAGGCGCTCGCCAAATTGCGGGGCGAGATCTAGGGCCTGCCCAGCGGATCAGGCCGGAGCAAAGCGGCGGTGCCAATGCGGCGCAGGGGAGCGGGGCTTGGCGCGTGCAGCTGCAAGGCGGAGGAGACGTGGACATCAGCCGCTGCCGCGGCGGGCGACGCGGTGGGGGCACCTCCCGGCCGAAGGCTGGGGGACGTCGGCGAGCGACGACAACGCGGCTGGGGGTGCCCCCTCTGGGGGAGTGCGTGCCAAGCCCCGCGTCTCCGGCATGATCCGCTGCGCAGGCCCTGGGAGTTGACGGCCGGCCGGGCACCGAGGGGTGCCTGGCCGGAGGTGTTTCACGGCCGGGTGAGCGGCTGCTCGCGGACCGATTGTCAGTGGTGACCTCTACGGTTTGTTCATCGCCTTCGTGGCGAGTGGGACCGGAGGGGGAGCTGTGGTGGGAGTCGAGTCCGCGGGCGTGCGTGAGTCGGCGTGGCGTGGGGGATTCGGGCGGCTGTGGACGGCCGCGGTGGTGTCCCGGTTCGGGGACGCGCTGCGGGGCGCGGCGCTGCCGCTGCTCGCCGCGTCGCTGACGGACCGGCCCCTGCTCATCGCCTCCGTGACCGCGTGCGGCTATCTGCCCTGGATCGTCTTCGGCCTGCTCGGCGGCGCGGTCGCGGACCGGGTCGACCAGCGGCGCGCGATGTGGACGGTGGATGCGGTACGAGGGCTGCTCGTCGCCGCGTTCGCGGTGACCGTCGCGCTCGGTCACGCCTCGATCGCGCTGCTCATCGCCCTCGCCTTCGCCCTCACCACCCTGCAGACCCTCTTCGACAACGCCGCCACGGCCTTGCTGCCCGCCCTGGTCGACCGGTCCGAGCTCGGCAGCGCCAACGCCCGCCTGATGACCGGGCAGCAGATCGCGGGCGGCCTGCTCGGGGCGCCGGTGGTCCCACTCCTGATCGCCGTGGGGGCATCCATCCCGTTCGCGACCGACGCGGCGACGTTCCTGGTGGCGGCCGCGCTGGTGGCCTCGTTGCGGCCGACGCCGACGCCGGGGAGCGCGCCGGGATCCACGGCCGACACACACGGGCTGGGGCCGGCGGAGGGCACGCGGGGGCTGGGACCGGTGGGTGGTACGCGCGGGTCGGGGTCGGCGCGTGGCACTCGTAGCCCGGGACTGGCGGGCGGGACCCGCGGGCTGGGATCGACGGACGGCACCTGCGGGCCGGGACAGGTGGGTGGTGCTCGTAGCCCGGGGCTCGCGGGCGGGACGCGCGGGCTGGGACCGGCGGACGGCACCCGCAGCCAGGGATCGGCGGACGGCGCTCGCGGGCCGGGACTGACCGGTAGCACCCGCAGCCCGGGACTGGCGGGCGGGACGCGCGGCTCGGGATCGGCGGACGGCGCCCGCAGCCCGGGATCGGCGGACGGCGCCCGTAGCCCGGGACGGACTGGCGGCATCCCCGGTCAGGGATCGACGGGTGGCAGACGCAGTCCCAGATCTGCGGGCAGTACCCTGCGTCGGGAGATCGCTGATGGCATGCGTGCCCTGTGGCGTGACCGGGATCTGCGTGGGCTGTGTGCCGCTACGGCGCTGTGCAACGTCGGTATGGGCGCGCTGATCGCCACGCTGGTGATCCTGGTGACCGGCTGGCTCGATGCCGGCACGGCCGGATACGCGGCGGCGACCACGGCCTACACCGTCGGCGGTCTCGCCGGGGGAGCGGGGAACCGGCGGATCGTCGCGCGGCTCGGGCCGGCGCGGAGCGTGCTGCTCGCCGGGAGCGTGCAGATCGGTGCACTCGTCGTCATGGGCTCCGTGCGCAGCCTGGCCGCGACGGTGGCCGCCCTCGCCGTCTTCGGGTTCATGGGCATGGTGTGGAACGTCAACACCACGACCCTGATGCAGCAGCGGACCCCCGCCGAGCTACTGGGCCGGGTCAGCTCCGCCTTCCGCACCCTGGCCGTCGCCGGAGCCCCCCTGGGCGCCCTGCTCGGCGGCGCCGTCGCCACCGCCTGGGGACTGAACACGCCCGCGCTGCTCACCGCCGCCTTCTTCGTCCTGTCGGTCCTCGCGCTGATACCCGGGCGCAAGCCGGACGTACCTGTTGTTGCGCCGGACGACGACGCCACGACGGCTCACGCCCCGCGCTGATCAACTAGGTTGGAACAGCTGGGACAGGCACGAAAGAAGGCTGAAGTCGGACATGAACGCAGACGGCCGTACCAGGCTCAACCAGACGCCCGAGTGGACCGCGCTGGCCAAGCACCGTGAGGAACTCGCCGACACCGGTCTGCGGGAGCTCTTCGCCGCCGCCCCGGACCGCGGCACCGGCTACACGCTCCAGGTCGGCGACCTGTACGTCGACTACTCCAAGCACCTGGTCACCGACGAGACCCTGCGGCTGCTGCGCGACCTGGCCGCCGCCACCGACGTGGCCGGGCTGCGGGACGCGATGTTCCGCGGCGAGAAGATCAACACGACCGAGGACCGCGCCGTCCTGCACACCGCCCTGCGCGCCCCGCGCGACGCGGTGATCGAGGTCGACGGGGAGAACGTCGTGCCCAAGGTGCACGCGGTCCTCGACAAGATGGCCGACTTCGCCGGACGCGTCCGCTCCGGCGAGTGGACCGGCCACACCGGCAAGCGCATCAAGAACGTGGTCAACGTCGGCATCGGCGGCTCCGACCTGGGCCCGGCGATGGCGTACGAGGTGCTGCGCTCGTTCACCGACCGCGACCTGACGGTCCGCTTCGTGTCGAACGTCGACGGCGCCGACCTGCACGAGGCCACCCGCGACCTGGACGCGGCGGAGACGCTGTTCGTCATCGCGTCCAAGACCTTCACCACCATCGAGACGATCACCAACGCGACCTCCGCGCGGAACTGGCTGCTCGGTGAGCTGAAGGCCGGTCAGGAGGCCGTCGCCAAGCACTTCGTGGCGCTGTCGACGAACGCGGAGAAGGTCGCCGACTTCGGCATCGACACGGCCAACATGTTCGAGTTCTGGGACTGGGTCGGCGGACGCTACTCCTTCGACTCGGCGATCGGCCTCTCCCTGATGATCGCCATCGGCGCGGACCGCTTCCGCGAGATGCTCGACGGCTTCCGGCTGGTCGACGAACACTTCAGGACCGCGCCCGCCGAGTCCAACGTGCCATTGCTGCTCGGCCTGTTGGGCATCTGGTACGGCAACTTCCACGACGCCCAGTCGCACGCGGTGCTGCCCTACAGCCACTACCTCTCCAAGTTCACCGCGTATCTGCAGCAGCTGGACATGGAGTCCAACGGCAAGTCGGTGGACCGCGACGGGCAGGAGGTCGACTGGCAGACCGGTCCGGTGGTGTGGGGCACGCCGGGGACGAACGGGCAGCACGCGTACTACCAACTCATCCACCAGGGCACGAAGTTGATCCCGGCGGACTTCATCGGCTTCGCCGAGCCGGTGGCCGAGCTGAGCGAGGGGCTCAAGGCGCAGCACGACCTGCTGATGGCCAACTTCTTCGCGCAGACGCAGGCGTTGGCCTTCGGCAAGACGCCGGACGAGGTGCGGGCGGAAGGCGTGCCGGAGGAACTGGTGGCCCACAAGACCTTCAAGGGCAACCACCCGACGACCACGATCCTGGCCCGCGAGCTGACCCCCTCGGTCCTCGGCCAGCTGATCGCCCTCTACGAGCACAAGGTGTTCGTGCAGGGCGCCGTCTGGAACATCGACTCCTTCGACCAGTGGGGCGTCGAGCTCGGCAAGGTGCTCGCCAAGCGCGTCGAGCCGGCGCTGACGGAGGGCGCGGAGGTGCCGGGCCTGGACCCGTCCAGCAAGGCGCTGGTGGCCAAGTACCGCGAGCTGCGCGGGCGGTGAAACGCGACGGGGTGCGGCGAGGCGACCCTCGCCGCACCCCGGTCGGTGCCCTGGTGTCCTGGTGCCGTCAGACGCTCACGGCGAAGCCGGTGGATACAGCGACCGGGGCAGCTGGGAAGCCGCCGCCGAGTCCAGTAGCCACAGGGTGCGCTGTCGACCGCGAGCGCCCGCCGCCGGGGCCTGGATCTCGCCCGCCCCGGACAGGGCGATCGCCGCCGCCTGGGCCTTGTCCTCGCCGGCCGCCAGCAGCCACACCTCGCGGGCCGCCCGGATGGCGGGGAGCGTGAGGGTCACTCGGGTCGGCGGGGGCTTGGGGGCGCCGCGGACGCCCACCACCGTGCGCTCGGTCTCCCGTACGGCGGGGAGTTCCGGGAACAGCGAGGCCACGTGCGTGTCCGGGCCGACGCCCAGCATCAGGACGTCGAAGGTGGGTACCGCGCCATGGTTCTCGGGGCCGGCCGCGCGGGCCAGCTCCTCGGCGTAGGCGGCGGCCGCCGCGTCGACCTCGTCGCCCCACTGGCCGTCCGACGCCGGCATGGCGTGCACCCGCTTGGGGTCCAGCGGGACGGAGTCCAGCAGGGCCTCGCGGGCCTGCGTGACGTTCCGCTCCGGATCGCCCTCGGGCAGGAAGCGCTCGTCACCCCACCACAGGTCGAGCCGGCCCCAGTCCACCGCGTCCCGGGCCGGCTGGGACGCGAGGGCGGCCAGCAGGCCGTTGCCGTTGCGGCCGCCCGTGAGGACCACGGACGCGGAGCCCCGGGAGGCCTGCGCGTCCACGATCTTCGTGATCAGGCGGGCCGCGGCGGCCTGCGCCATCAGTTCCTTGTCGCGGTGCACGACCAGCTGCGGAGTGCTCACGACGCCTTCGCCTTCTTGTCCGCCTCCGTCACCGGTGCTTCCGCCGCCTCCGGTGCGGGAGCTTCAGCAGCGGCTTCGTCCGGCGCTTCTCCTTCGGGCGCGGAGCCGGCACTTTTGGATGCCCCCTCCTTGGCGGTGGCGACCGCCTCCTCCATGGACGCGACGGCCTGCTCCAGGGAGGCCATGGCCTCCTCGACCGGGACCCTGTGCGAGGGCCCCGCGTTCAGCCGCTCCACGCCGAACCGCAGCGCCGAGGCGTAGGTGTCGTCCGGGTCGAGCCGGCGCAGTTCCTCCGCGATCAGCTCGGCCGTGTCCCGCCGCTTCAGCGCCACCGCGCGGTCCGGCTGGCCCTGGATGGAGAGGGTCGCAAGCGAGCCGTCCGCGCGGTCCAGCACGATCGGCCCGCTGTCGGTGTGCATACGGACCGCCGTCAGCCCGGGCCCGCCCGACAGCGTCCGCTTCACCGGCACGTCCAGCCGGTCCGCCAGCCACATCGCCAGCAGCTCGCAGCTCGGGTTGAACTCCTCGCCCTCCACCTCGACGGCCTCCACCTCGCAGGTGACCTGGTCGAGAGCGGCGGCCAGCATCGAGCGCCAGGGCGTGATGCGGGTCCAGGAGAGGTCGGTGTCGCCGGGCGTGTAGGTGTCGGCGCGGGCCGTGAGCTCCCGTACCGGCTGCTCGGCGGCGTAGGTGTCGGTCACCCGGCGCTGGGCGAGGGCGCCCAGGGGGTCGTTCGCCGGGTCGAGGGGCGCGTTCACCGGCCACCAGACCACCACCGGGGCGTCCGGCAGCAGCAGGGGCAGTACGACGGACTGGGCGTGGTCGGACACCTCGCCGTACAGCCGCAGCACGACCGTCTCGCCGGTGCCCGCGTCCGCGCCCACCCGGACCTCGGCGTCCAGCCGGGACTGCGTACGGTCGCGGGGAGTGCGCGAGACGCGCTTGATGACCACGAGCGTGCGCGAGGGGTGCTCGCGCGAGGCGTCGTTGGCGGCCTTCAGCGCGTCGTACGCGTTCTCCTCGTCCGTGACGATGACCAGCGTGAGCACCATGCCGACGGCCGGCGTGCCGATGGCCCGGCGGCCCTTGACCAGCGCCTTATTGATCTTGCTGGCCGTGGTGTCCGTGAGGTCTATCTTCATGGCCGGCGCCAGCTCCGTCCGTCTCGCTCGAGCATTTCGTCCGCCTCGACGGGCCCCCAGGTACCGGACGGGTACTGGGCGGGCTTGCCGTGCGTGTCCCAGTACTCCTCGATCGGGTCGAGGATCTTCCAGGACAGCTCGACCTCCTCGGTGCGCGGGAAGAGGTTCGAGTCGCCGAGCAGGACGTCCAGGATCAGCCGCTCGTAGGCCTCCGGGGAGGACTCGGTGAAGGACTCGCCGTACGCGAAGTCCATCGACACGTCCCGGATCTCCATCGACGTGCCCGGCACCTTCGAGCCGAAGCGGACCGTCACGCCCTCGTCGGGCTGGACGCGGATGACGATCGCGTTCTTGCCGAGCTCCTCCGTCGCCGTGTGGTCGAAGGGGGAGTGCGGGGCGCGCTGGAAGACGACCGCGATCTCGGTGACCCGGCGGCCCAGGCGCTTGCCGGTGCGCAGATAGAACGGGACGCCCGCCCAACGGCGGTTGTCCACCTCCACCTTGATGGCCGCGTAGGTGTCGGTCTTGGAGTTCGGGTCGATGCCCTCCTCCTGGAGGTACCCGACCGCCTTCTCGCCGCCCTGCCAGCCGGCCGCGTACTGACCGCGCACCGTGTCCCGGCCGAGGTCCTTCGGCAGCCGTACCGCGCCGAGCACCTTGGTCTTCTCCGCGGCCAGCGCGTCCGCGTCGAAGGAGGCGGGCTCCTCCATGGCCGTGAGGGCCATCAGCTGGAGCAGGTGGTTCTGGATGACGTCACGGGCCGCGCCGATGCCGTCGTAGTAGCCGGCCCGGCCACCGATACCGATGTCCTCGGCCATGGTGATCTGCACGTGGTCCACGAAGGACCGGTTCCAGATCGGCTCGAACATCGTGTTGGCGAAGCGCAGCGCCAGGATGTTCTGGACGGTCTCCTTGCCCAGGTAGTGGTCGATGCGGAAGACCTGGTCCGGGGCGAAGACCTCGTGGACGATCGCGTTGAGCTCCTCGGCCGACTTCAGGTCGTGGCCGAAGGGCTTCTCGATGACGGCGCGCCGCCAGGAGCCGGAGGACTGGTCGGCGAGGCCGTGCTTCTTCAGCTGCTGGATGACGACCGGGAAGGAGCGCGGCGGCACCGACAGGTAGAAGGCGAAGTTGCCGCCCGTGCCCTGCGCCTTGTCGAGCTCCTCGATGGTGCCGCGCAGCCGCTCGAACGCGTCGTCGTCGTCGAAGGTGCCCTGGACGAAGCGCATCCCCTGGATGAGCTGCTGCCAGACCTCCTCGCGGAACGGCGTACGGGCGTGCTCCTTGACGGCGTCGTGGACCTCGGCCGCGAAGTCCTCGTTCGCCCACTCGCGGCGCGCGAAGCCCACCAGCGAGAAGCCCGGCGGCAGCAGACCCCGGTTGGCGAGGTCGTACACGGCGGGCATGAGCTTCTTCCGTGACAAATCGCCCGTGACGCCGAAGATGACCAGGCCCGACGGCCCCGCGATACGCGGGAGCCGTCGGTCTGCAGGGTCACGAAGCGGGTTCGCTCCGGAACCGGGAAGGGGAGCCAAGGTTTCAGCCCTCCGAGGGGGCGAGGCGCTCCAGCTCCGCCTCGGTCGACTTGAGCAGGTCGTTCCAGGACGCCTCGAACTTCTCGACGCCCTCGTCCTCCAGGAGCTGCACCACGTCGTCGTACGAGATGCCGAGCTTCTCGACGGCGTCGATGTCGGCGCGGGCCTGCTCGTACGTGCCGGCGATGGTGTTGCCGGTGATCGAGCCGCTCTCCTCGGTGGCGTGCAGGGTGGCCTCCGGCATGGTGTTCACCGTGTTCGGCGCCACCAGGTCGTCGACGTAGAGGGTCGGCTTGTACGCCGGGTCCTTCACGCCGGTCGAGGCCCACAGCGGACGCTGCTTGCGGGCGCCCGCGTTCTCCAGCCGGCTCCAGCGGTCCGAGGAGAAGACCTCCTCGTAGGCCTGGTAGGCCAGGCGGGCGTTGGCGACGGCGGCCTTGCCGCGCAGCGCCTTGGCCTCGTCGGTGCCCAGCGCGTCCAGCCGCTTGTCGATCTCGGTGTCCACGCGGGACACGAAGAAGGACGCCACGGAGTGGATCTTCGACAGGTCCAGGCCGCGCTCCTTGGCCTTCTCCAGGCCGGACAGGTAGGCGTCCATGACCTTGCGGTAGCGCTCCAGGGAGAAGATCAGCGTGACGTTGACGCTGATGCCGAGGCCGATGGTCTCGGTGATCGCCGGGAGGCCCGCCTCGGTGGCCGGGATCTTGATGAGCGTGTTCGGCCGGTCCACCAGCCAGGCCAGCTGCTTGGCCTCGGCGACGGTCGCCTTGGTGTTGTGGGCGAGACGCGGGTCGACCTCGATCGACACGCGGCCGTCCTGGCCGTCGGTGGCGTCGAAGACCGGGCGCAGGATGTCGGCGGCGTCGCGGACGTCCGCCGTGGTGATCATGCGGATGGCCTCTTCGACGGTGACCTTGCGCGCGGCGAGGTCCGACAGCTGCTGGTCGTAGCCGTCGCCCTCGGAGATCGCCTTCTGGAAGATCGTCGGGTTGGTGGTGACGCCCACGACGTGCTGCTGGTCGATCAGCTCGGCGAGGTTGCCGGACGTGATCCGCTTGCGCGACAGGTCGTCCAGCCAGATCGCGACGCCTTCCTCGGAGAGGCGCTTGAGTGCGTCTGTCATGGAATTACATCTCCTACGTGTCGTATGTGAGCGTCAGCGCTGGGCGGCGGCGAGGGATTCCCGCGCCTTGGCGGCCACGTTCTCGGCAGTGAAGCCGAACTCCTGGAAGAGCACCTTGCCGTCGGCGGAAGCACCGAAGTGCTCCAGGGAAACGATGCGACCGGCCTCCCCGACGTACTTGTGCCAGGTGAGACCGATCCCGGCCTCGACCGCGACCCGCGCCTTCACCTGCGGCGGCAGAACGCTGTCCCGGTACCCCTGCTCCTGCTCCTCGAACCACTCCACGCACGGCATGGACACGACCCGCGTCGGCACCCCGTCCGCCTGGAGCTGCTCGCGCGCCTCGACGGCGACGTGCACCTCGGAACCGGTGGCGATCAGGATGACCTGCGCGTTGCCGCCCTCGGCCTCGAACAGGACGTAACCACCCTTGGCCGCGTCCTCGTTGGGCTCGTACACCGGCACGCCCTGCCGGGTCAGCGCCAGACCGTGCGGGGCGCCCTTGCCGAAGACCTTGGTGTAGCGCCCCAGGATCTCGCGCCAGGCGATCGCGGTCTCGTTGGCGTCGGCCGGGCGGACCACGTTCAGGCCCGGGATGGCGCGCAGCGAGGCCAGGTGCTCGACCGGCTGGTGGGTGGGACCGTCCTCGCCGAGGCCGATGGAGTCGTGCGTCCACACGTACGTCACCGGCAGGTGCATCAGCGCCGACAGGCGCACGGCGTTGCGCATGTAGTCGGAGAAGACCAGGAACGTACCGCCGTAGACACGGGTGTTGCCGTGCAGGGTGATGCCGTTCATCTCCGCGGCCATGGAGTGCTCGCGGATGCCGAAGTGGATCGTGCGGCCGTACGGGTTCGCCTCCGGCAGCGGGTTGTCGGCCGGCAGGAACGAACTCGTCTTGTCGATGGTCGTGTTGTTCGAGCCCGCCAGGTCGGCGGAGCCGCCCCACAGCTCGGGGATCACCGCGCCGAGGGCCTGCAGCACCTTGCCGGAGGCGGCACGGGTCGCGATGCCCTTGCCCGGCTCGAAGACGGGGACCTTCTCCTCCCAGCCGGTGGGCAGCTCGCCCTTGCTGATGCGGTCGAAGTCGGCGGCGCGCTCGGCGTTGTTCTGCCGCCACAGCTGGAACGACTTCTCCCACTCGGCCTTCGCCTCGCGGCCCCGCTCCAGCGCCTGCCGGGTGTGCTTGAGGACCTCGTCGGAGACCTCGAAGGACTTCTCCGGGTCGAAGCCCAGGACTCGCTTGGTGGCCGCGACCTCGTCGTCACCCAGCGCCGAGCCGTGCGCGGCCTCGGTGTTCTGCGCGTTCGGGGCGGGCCAGGCGATGATCGAGCGCATCGCGATGAAGGACGGCCGGTCCGTCACCTTCTTCGCGGCCTCGATCGCGTTGTAGATGGCGTGCGGGTCGAGGTCGCCGTCCGGCTTCGGGGCGACGCGCTGCACATGCCAGCCGTAGGCCTCGTACCGCTTGACGGTGTCCTCGGAGACGGCCGTCTCGGTGTCGCCCTCGATCGAGATGTGGTTGTCGTCCCACAGCAGGATCAGGTTGCCGAGCCTCTGGTGGCCGGCCAGCGAGGACGCCTCGGCGGAGATGCCCTCCTGGAGGCAGCCGTCACCGGCGACGCAGTAGATGAAGTGGTCGAAGGGGGACTCGCCCGGCGCCGCGTCCGGGTCGAACAGCCCGCGCTCGTAGCGGGCGGCCATGGCCATGCCCACGGCGTTGGCGACCCCCTGGCCCAGCGGGCCGGTGGTGGTCTCGACGCCCTTGGTGTGGCCGTACTCCGGGTGGCCCGGGGTCTTCGAGCCCCAGGTGCGGAACGCCTTCAGGTCGTCCAGCTCCAGGCCGAAACCGGCCAGGTAGAGCTGCGTGTAGAGGGTCAGGGACGAGTGGCCCGCGGACAGCACGAAGCGGTCACGCGCGACCCACTCCGGGTCCGCCGGGTCGTGCCGCATCACCTTCTGGAAGAGGGTGTAGGCGGCGGGCGCCAGGCTCATCGCCGTACCCGGATGGCCGTTGCCGACCTTCTGTACGGCGTCGGCGGCCAGGACGCGGGCGGTGTCCACGGCCCGCTGGTCCAACTCGGTCCACTCGAGGTCTGTGGTGGTCGGCTTGGTGCTCACCCTGAGTCAGGGCTCCTCTCCACATGTCACGCATGTCGAATGCCGGCGCACTGGACGCCCACCGGCCGTTGTCGAGCCTACCCCCGCGAGTACGTGCAATTTTTCGAGTCATTCCAGACTGCCGGGCCCGCGGGGGATCCGCCTCCCGACTGGGCAGATCGCATTCGGCAACTGAATACGGAGCTGCTCATCCGAGTGCTCAATCGACCTTCCGTACGACCCTCCCCAACACGACCCCACCCCCGCGAATGTCGGGGTATGGGCAACGTCTACAGTGGCGTGGTACGCGCGAGCCTTTACCGGGACTTCACACGGGTGAGGCTCGCTGGGATGTCTCTGTAGGGGTGTGCGTGACGGCCGTCGAATCCCGTCCAGCGGGTCTACTCGGTGCGAGCGAGAGCCCGCGTCACCGGCCGTTCGGGGCCCGTGTCAAGGGGTTCGTGGCGCTGACCAAGCCGCGGATCATCGAGCTCCTGCTCATCACCACCGTTCCGGTGATGTTCCTCGCCCAGCAGGGCGTACCGGACCTGACGCTGGTGCTGCTCACCTGCGTCGGCGGCTACCTCTCGGCGGGCGGCGCCAACGCGCTGAACATGTACATCGACCGCGACATCGACGCGCTCATGGACCGCACCTCGCAGCGCCCGCTGGTCACCGGCATGGTCTCGCCGCGCGAGTGCCTCGCCTTCGGCATCTCTCTCGCCGTCGTCTCGACGCTCCTGTTCGGCCTCACCGTCAACTGGCTGTCCGCCTGGCTGTCCCTCGGCGCGCTCCTCTTCTACGTCGTCGTCTACACGATGATCCTCAAGCGCCGTACCTCGCAGAACATCGTGTGGGGCGGCATCGCGGGCTGTATGCCGGTCCTCATCGGCTGGTCGGCCGTGACCGACTCGCTCTCCTGGGCGCCGCTCATCCTCTTCCTGGTCATCTTCTTCTGGACGCCGCCGCACTACTGGCCGCTGTCCATGAAGGTCAAGGAGGACTACGCGCGCGTGGGCGTGCCGATGCTGCCGGTCATCGCCTCCAACAAGGTGGTCGCCAAGCAGATCGTGATCTACAGCTGGGTGATGGTCGCGGTCTCCCTGCTCCTCACCCCCCTCGGCTACACCGGCTGGTTCTACACGGCCGTGGCCCTGGCCGCCGGCGGCTGGTGGCTCTGGGAGGCGCACGCGCTGCAGAACCGCGCGAAGGCGGAGGTGACGGGCGGCAAGCTCAAGGAGATGCGCCTGTTCCACTGGTCGATCACGTACGTCTCGCTGCTGTTCGTGGCCGTCGCGGTGGACCCCTTCCTCAGGTGAGGCCCTGAGGTGAGGCCCTGAGGCGAGGGTCACGTCGTCCTCACCTCTACCCGTCGGTAGCATTCTGGCCATGGCAGACACGCAGCAGGTTGACGCGAGGGCCGAGCGCAGGATCGCCCGGCTCGTGAAGCAGATCGGCGCCTTCTCCAAGGAGCACGGCGGCGCCGAGGGGCAGCTGGCCTACATCGGCGAACGCGGCACCCGGATCGTCCTGGTCGGTGAGGACGGCGGCTGGGGCGACCTGGTGGCACCCTCGTACGAGATCGCCGAGAAGGCGGTCGAGAAGGCCGGCATCACGGTCCACGAGGACTTCGACGGCGAGTTCGCGGCGAAGGTGCGGACGGGTCCGTACGAGTGGACCCGGATGGCGGGGATCCAGCTGGGCGGCCCGAGCAACGGCTGACTTCTCTCGGCGTTTCGCACGGGGTGTGTCGTAGCAACACCTAGTGCCCCGTTCACCCGTTAGGACCTGTGAGCAAGCGCAGCGTCCACGCGGGAGTCCGGATGATCGAAACGCCGTCCCTCGTGGACCAGTACTGCCACGGCGTACTGCGCACGGAACTGGGCCTCGGCACCTTCGAGGCCCAGCTGGCGCGCACCGAGGGCCCGCCCGCCCCCGGCACCACGCTCTTCGACACCCAGACCGGTTTCGCCGTACGACGCTGGTGCCCGCCGTTACTCGGCCTGGAACCGCACTGTTCCCCGGCCCGCTATCTCGCCCGCCGCCGTGAACTCGGCGTACTGGAAACGGGCCGCAGGCTGCTGCGCGGTAGCGGCATCACGACCTACCTGGTCGACACGGGCCTGCCCGGCGACCTCATCGGCCCCTCCGAGATGGCCTCCACGGGCGAGGCCGACGCCCACGAGATCGTGCGGCTCGAACTGCTCGCCGAGCAGGTCGCCGACACCTCCGGCACGGTCGAGTCCTTCCTCGCCAACCTCGCCGAGTCGGTGCACGGCGCGGCGGGCAGCGCGGTCGCGTTCACCTCGGTCGCGGGCGTACGGCACGGCCTGGCGCTGGCGCCCGAGCCGCCGGGCCCGGGGGAGGTGCGGGGCGCGGCGGGCCGGTGGCTGGCGGGCCGCAGGGTCGGCGGCGAGCTGACCGATCCGGTTCTGCTACGGCATCTGCTGTGGATCGCCGTCGCCTCGGGGCTGCCCCTCCAACTGCACGCCGGGCTGGGCGAACCGGGCCAGCGCATCGACCGCACGGACCCCGTGCTCCTGACGGACTTCGTCCGCGCGACGGCCGGCCTCGGCACCGACCTGATCCTGCTGCACGGCTACCCGTACCACCGCCACGCCGCCCATCTCGCCGGCATCTTCCCGCACGTGTACGCCGACTCGGGCGCGGCCCTGGTCCGCACCGGCGCCCGCGCGGCCACGGTCCTCGCCGAACTCCTGGAGCTGGCCCCCTTCGGCAAGATCCTCTTCTCCAGCGGCGCACACGGCCTGCCCGAACTGCACGTGGTGGCCGCCCGCCTGTTCCGCGAGGCGCTGGGCCGGGTGCTGGGCGGCTGGGTGGCGGAGGGGGCGTGGTCCTTGGCGGACGCGCAGCGGGTGGCGGGGATGGTGGCGGCGGGGAACGCGCGGCGGGTGTACGGGGTGGCGTGAGGCGTGCGTGCTTCCAGAGGCCGGGGTGGGACACGCGGTCCGGGTGCCCTTCCGCCGACGGTGCGCATACGCTATCCGGCCTCTCCCCAATCCGGCTCCTCGTCCGCTTCCGCCCAGGTCGGTTCCGTGTCCGCCCAGCCCGCTCGCACGCTCGGAAGGGGCAGCGGCATGCCGTCCTCGGCGGTGACCGGGGTGCCGTTGCGGTAGTGCACGCGGGAGGGATCCACGGCGCTGTCGGCACGGCAGAGCTGGGTGTCGTAAAGCTCTGTGTAGGTGGTCGCCCTGCGCTCGGGAGGGCCCACCACGGCGCAGTTGAAGCCGTCGCCCGGTTCGAGATAGGGCGGCGTGTCCCACTGCGCGCCGACGGCGAGGCTGTTGGAGAGGACCACCCAGGCGCCGAACTCCTCGACGCAGCGCTGGGCTGCCTGGCGCTCCCACTGGGCCCTCGCGCGCTGGATCGGAGCGGCGAAGAGCGGGACGAGGATGTGCGAGACGCCGAGGGCCTGGAGCTTGGCCGCCCAGGGGACGGCCTGCTTGACGTCCTCGCAGATCAGGACGGCGAGGCGGCCGAGCGAGCTGTCCAGCACGGTGATGTCGAGTCCTCGGGAGATGTCCTCGCGGGCGGGTCCCCGGTGCGGGCCCCCGGGCAGCCGCCACTGCTCGGCCAGGTCGGCGGTCAGGGTGAAGCCCGCCATCTTGTCCTGTTCCAGGATCGTCTCGCCGGTACGGCAGTCCACCAGGACGGCCCGGTTGGGTGGCGGGTTGGTGTCCTCGACCGGGCCGGTACCGAGCAGGAGCCACCGCAGACGGCTGTCCTTGGGCAGCTCTCTGAGCCGGCTCTCCCACCGCGGTACCAGCAGCTTGGACACCGTGCTCTCGGGCAGGACGCCTATCTCTGCGCCGGATTCCCGGAGATTCTCGATCACCTCGCCGAAGCGGTCGCCCAGATCCTTGGAAGGGCTGATCCGGTATCGCCTGCCCGGACCCCTCCGAGGCCATTCGAACACCAGATCGTCGTAATTCTGCAGCACGGGAACGGCGCCGACCGAAACTGTTTCTCCGGCCGTGAATCCCGGATCATTGCGGCTCGGTATCCGCTCGAGTCGAATTCGATCACAGTCGCTTCGGGTGACTCGGTGCACTCCGAAGAAGTCCGCCTTGTGCTCCCACTCCGACACGACCTTTCCCGGCCGTGCGCAGCGGGGCAACAGGAGGCCGGTCGTCTCCCGCGGGTTGTTGAGATGGCCGTGCAGGACATAGCGGACGCGCAGCGAGGACATGGCCGACTCGTCGTAGGCCGGGCTGAACGGGTTTGCCGCGGCAAGGGCCCAGTCGAGCCCGACGAGGGCGGCGAACATGCCCCGGTGGGCGTGGTTGTCGATCTCGCGGGCGATCTCCCCCCGCAGCCGCTCGGTGACGCGACCGGTCCGCAGCACCTGCTTGCAGATGTGGTCCGCGAATCCCCTGACGGTCGAATTCTGAAACCAGTCGATCGCTTCGTTGCCACAGAAGCGCTCTTCCGGAAGCAGATCGTAAAGAATCACGAAGAGGTCGGCCGGATCCGCCGATAATTCGACCCTGCTGATCGAAGGGTCGGTATCGCGCGACGCTTTGTCTTCCATGATTCATCCCCCCGATGCGTGAAGCGCGTGAACCAGATGTTAACGGGGGCCGCCGCATATGCGCATTGAGTGTGTCAATGGATGTGTAACGAATGGGACTCGGTGATCTCCGCAAAGAATCATGGACGGTCACTTGACACTCGCTTGACATCGCTTCATGGTGGAGGAGAGGAAGGGACGCCGGACTGGAGATCGGGGGACGACCATGAGCGAGCGGGAGAGCGCCGGGCGCGACAGGGCGACCGAGGTGCGGGATCTGATCGACGACATGCAGTTGGACTACGGGATGTCGGAGGGGTCCTTCGCTGCCCTCGGCATGCTCATCACCGACGCCTCCCTGGCCGCCGACGAGCCGGCTCTGCGCGCGGCCCACGACGGACTGCGACGCCTGTACGGACAGCTCGTGCCCGACCGCGACAACCCCAAGGTCGCCGAACAGCGTGGCCGGCTGCTGGGCCAGATCGACATCACCTTCTGGGCCCTGCGCCGGCTGCCCTCCGGACTTCAGCTCAACCTCGACCCCCATGGCCACGCCGCTCGTTTCCTGACGGAGATCGCCCGCGAGCCGGGCCTGAGCAACGAGCAACTCGCCGACCGCCTCAAGGTGGACATCACCGAGGTCAGCCGCGTCGGCCGCAAACTGACATCAGCGGGCGTGGCCATGAAGAGCCGGCAGTGGCGGCACAACGCCTGGACCATCACCCCGCGCGGCGTGACCTGCCTGGAGCAGGCCGGTCTGGCCGAGGCTCAGGTGTCCGGCACGGACTGACGGACCGACGGACAGGGGAGTCGCGGTGACGGAGGGGGAGCCGGGAAGACCGCGGCCGGCTCGCGAACCGCGGCCCGCGGAGATGACCGTGGGCACGGAGTTCGCGTCGGCGCGGGACGTCGTCGTGATCATCGCCGTACTGCTGGCCCTGACCGTCGCGCTCGCGACCGCGCTGGTGCAGGCCTGGCCGCCGCCCGCCGCACCGGGCGCCGGCACGGAGAAGGCCGACCGGATGCGGATCCTCTTCTGGACGCCCCGGCTGCTGCGCGACACACGGCTCTTCGTGGTCGTGACGGCGGCCGGGGGTCTCGGCGCGGTCATCCATGTCCTGCGCTCGCTCTACGAGTACGTCGGCGACCGTCGGCTGCGGCGCAGCTGGATCCCGATGTACGTCATCGAGCCCGTCGTCGGCGCCGCCCTCGCGCTCGTCGTCTACTGCGTGCTGCGCGGCGGTCTCACCACGAGCATGGCGTCGTCCGCCGACATCAACCCGTACGGCATGGCGGCGGTGGCCGCGCTCGTCGGGATGTTCTCGCGGCAGACGGTCGACAAGCTGCGCGACGTGTTCAACATGCTGCTGACGCCCCCGAAGGACAGCCCCGGCGAGGGACTGACCCGCCCCGACCCCGACGCGAACGCGCCGGCCGGCTCCTCAGACCCCGGCCCCGACCGCTGACCCCGACTGGGCCGGCCCCGGCAGCTGCACCTCGGCGTCCGGCCGCTCCCGCATCGCGAGCAGCACCCTCAGCACACCGATCCACACCAGGCCCGAGCCGAGCATGTGCAGGGCGACCAGGGCCTCGGGGAGGTTCGTGAAGTACTGGACGTACCCGATGACACCCTGGGAGAGGAGGATCAGGAAGAGCTCGCGGGTGCGGTCGAGAGGGCCCTTCGGGGCGTCCACGGCCTTCAGCACGAACCACAGCGCGAACGTCAGCGTCACCACGATCCACGCCAGTACGGCGTGCAGCTTGCTGACCGTCTCCCAGTCCAGCGGCATCCGCTCGACCTCGCTGGAGTCGCCGGCGTGCGGCCCGGAACCGGTCACCACCGTGCCCACCGCGATCAGCAGCACCGAGGCGAGCACCAGGAACCACACCATCTGCTGCACCGGCTTGCCGACCAGCGGCCGGGCCGCGCCGTCGCCCTCCCGGGTCCGCTGCCACATGACCGTGGCGACCGCGATCAGCCCGGAGGAGAGCAGGAAGTGCGCCGCGACGGTGTACGGGTTGAGACCGACGAGCACCACGATTCCGCCCAGCACGGCGTTGCTCATGACGATCCAGAACTGCGCCCAGCCGAGACGGGTCAGGCTCCGGCGGTACGGCTTCTCGGAGCGCGCCGCGATGATCGCCCAGCCGACGGCCGCGCACAGCACGTACGTCAGCATGCGGTTGCCGAACTCGATCATGCCGTGCACGCCCATCGCGCTGGTCGTGGTGAGCGAGTCGTCCGTGCACTTGGGCCAGGTCGGGCAGCCGAGCCCGGACCCGGTCAGCCGCACCGCACCGCCGGTGACGACGATGACGACGGACATCACGAGCGCGGCGAGCGCCGCCCGCTGAACCGTCCTCGGGGTCGGCGTCCAGCGTGCGGCAATGAAGGCGAGCGGGTTGCGCACGGCGGCTACGGCGTCGGCGCGGGTCACGTTTGGCACGCGGTCCATCGTAGGCGGACCGCTTGTGCACGCGTTCACGAGGGTACGGGGAGCCACCTCCGGCACCCCGCACCCCCATGCGGGAGGTTCAGCGGACGCAGATCACCTGCGCCTTGACGGCCCAGGTGGCGGGCGTCCCGGGAGCCAGTTCGGACAGCCCCGCCACTCCTTCGGCCCGAACGGGCGGGATCGGTGTCGGGCGCAGCTCCGTCGGGGCGAGCCGGTCGAGGGTGGCGCCGCTCCCGTAGAACCGGAGTCCCGTTGCGTACGCTCGGCTGCCCGGCCAGCACCTGGCGACGGCCGTCTTCGACGAGGCCGTGGCGGCGGCGTGCTTCCACGCGCTCTCGTGGAAGGTCTGCTGGAGCGGATCGGCGCACACCGCGTACGTTGTGATGTCCCACCGCCGCGCTGTGGGCATCGCCTCACTGGCCCGTGCGTAGCCCGCCCTGAGCCCGCGGGTGAGGGTGAGGGAGTTGAGGCCGACCCGGTGGTCGGCGCCCGTGATCCGCGCGCCGAGACCGATCAGCCGGGTGGACGCCGGGCAGGCCACGGCCACGATCTTGGGGCTGAAGGAGTCGAACGCCGAGTCGGCCTGCTTGTACGTCAGCCCGGCCGGCTTGTCGGCGCACACCGCGTAGGCGCGCAGCTGCCACTTGGCCGTGGAGCCGGCTCCGACCTCCTCGGCCGATGCGGTCCACCGGTCCCCGGCGGACGAGTGGACCGGGTACGAACCGCGCAGCAGCACGCCGTGCCTGCCGCCGACCATGCGCACTCCGCCTGCCAGCACCACCTTGCCGCTGGGGCACGGGGCGCTGACGGACCGCGAGGAGCTGGAGTCGTACGTGCTGTGCCGTTCCACGTAGGTGTACCCGGACACGGCTGTCGGCTCGTCCAGCAGCACGTTGGCCGCGGCCGGTGTCGACACGAGACCGCTGCCGGCGAGCGCCGCGCACAGGAACGGCACGGTGGCCCAGAACACCGGATGGCGTGAGACGGATGAAGGGATCATGGTGACTCTCCCGGATTCCGGCCGCAACGCCCCGGGGGCGAGCGGCTGTTGAGTGAAGTGGGTCACACTCCACCGCTCCGTCCCGCTACGCTCCTGAATGGGCGCTTGGAGCGCCTTGGTACCGGCTTGGAACGAGGGCGATGTCCCATGTCAGCCATGGAATTCGGCGCACTGGGCCCCTTGCGCGTGATGCGTGCCGGCTCCGCCCTGCCGCTGGGAGGCCCCCGGCAGCGAGCGGTGCTCGCCCTGCTGCTGATCGAGGCGAACCGGGTCGTCACCCTGGACCGGCTGGTCGACGAGATCTGGGGCGACGACCCCCCGGACGGAGCGGTGACCTCCCTGCAGACGTACGTCTTCCATCTGCGCCGGATCCTGGAGCCGGACCGGGCGCGCGGGGCCGCGGCCGAGGTGCTCGTGACCCAGGGGCGCGGCTATGTGCTGCGCACCGACCCCGCGGCGACGGACGCCGGGCGCTTCGAGGCGGCGGTCCGCAAGGGGCGCGAGGAGCTTGACGCGGGCCGCTGTGCGGAGGCGGGCCGGACGCTGCGTGGGGCCTTGGAGCTGTGGCGCGGGGCGGTGCTGGAGGATCTGGGCGACTACGGCTTCGTACGACGTGAAGCCGCGCGCCTGGAGGACGTGCGGCTGTCCGCGCTCGAAGCGCGCATCGAGACCGACCTGGCGTCGGGGCGGCACGCCGCCGTCGTGGGCGAGTTGGAGCAGTTGGCCGCCGCGCATCCGCTACGGGAGCAGTTGTGCGCGCAGCTGATGCTCGCCCTGTACCGGAGCGGTCGGCAGGCCGAGGCGCTGGCCTGCTATCGGCGGTTACGGGACCGGCTCGCGGACGAACTGGGCCTGGATCCCGACGAGTCCGTGCAGCGGGTCCATCAGGCGGTGCTGACGCACGATCCGACGGCAGCGGCGCCACGCCGGGTGTCGGGTCGTGCCCCGGGACGGCGTCGGCGTACTCCCAGCCCGGTCGTGTCCTTCGCCGCTGTCGCCGTCCTCTGCCTCGGCCTCATCTCCGGGGCGAGCGCGCCTCGTTCGGTCCCCGTCTCGCTGGAGGCCAACACCGTGGGGGCCGTGGCCGGTGGTGGTGGTCCGCCGGTGCGCGTCGGGCAGAGTCCGGACGGGCTGGCGTGGGGGGCGGGTTCGGTGTGGGCGGCGAACAGCGGGGACGGCTCGGTCAGCCGCATCGATCCGGAGACGCGGGCCGTGCAGTTGATTCCAGTCGGGGCGGGGCCGGTCGCCGTTGCGGTGAGCGGTGACGATGTGTGGGTGGCCAACAGTGGGGACGGGACGGTCTCGCGGATCAACGCGTCCGTGAACCGGGTCGTGGACATCGTGAAGGTGGGCAATCTCCCTTCCGCTGTGGCCGCCGGGCCCGGTGGGGTGTGGGTCGCGCTGAGCGGTGACAACGCGGTGCGGCGGATCGATCCCGAGACGGGGCGGGTGGGGCCGGAGATCGCGGTGGGCCGGGCGCCGACGGGGATAGGAGTGGGTCAGGGGACGGTCTGGGTGGCCAACAGCCTTGACGGTACGGTGACTTCGGTCGACGCGGCTACGGGGCAGGCCGGCGGACCGGTGCAGGTGGGCACGGGACCGCGGAGTGTTGCCGTCACCGAGGACGCGGTCTGGGTCGCCAACGGGCTGTCCCTGACGGTCTCCCGCATCGACGCCCACACCGGCGTCGTCACCACCCACGCGGTCGGCGACGGGCCCCGCACGGTGGTCGCGGGGGAGGACGCGGTCTGGGTGAGCAACGAGTACGACGCCACGGTCGTCCGGCTCGACCCTCGTACCGGACTGCCGGTGCGGACGGTCCGTACCGGGAGTTCGCCGCGCGGGCTGGCGCTGGCGGGGGAGAGGGTATGGGCCGGAGCCAGGGCCTTCGCGGCGCCTGCGCATCGGGGCGGCACACTGAACGTGCTCGGGCTGGGCGCGGCCTTCGAGGGCGGCATCGACCCGGCCGACGTCTATGTAGGAGAGGCGTACCTGGCCCTCAGCGTGGCCTACGACCATCTCGTCGGCTTGCGCCAGGTGCCCGGGGGACAGGAGTTCAACCTCGTACCGGACCTGGCGACCGCGCTCCCGCAGCCGACCGACGGCGGACGGACCTACACGTTCACGGTGCGTCGCGGAGTCCACTACTCCGACGGGCGGACCGTCAGGGCCTCGGACTTCCGCCGTGGCGTACAGCGGGCGCTGACCGACGAGGCAGGAAACCCGCTGTCCTTCATCCGGATCATCGGCGGGGCAACGTGTATCGACGATCCCGACCGCTGCGACCTGTCGCGCGGGGTCGTGACCGACGACGTGAAGTCCACCGTCACCTTCCGTCTCACCGAGCCGGACCCGGACTTCCTTGGCAAGCTCACCCTGTTCGTGGTGCCGACGCCGGCGGGCACCCCGGCCGAGAACGTGGGCAGCCGTCCCGTCCCCTCGACCGGCCCGTACCGGATCGGCGAGTACCACAAGGGCAAGGAACTCGTCCTCGTACGGAACCCGTACTTCCGGCGGTGGTCCCAGGTGGCGCAGCCGGACGGCTATCCCGACGTCATCCGCTGGCGGGCAGTCCCTACGGCTGAGAAGCAGATCGCCGAGGTGAACGCCGGCCGGGCGGACCTCGCGATCCACCTCAACGGCCATCCCGGGTTTCCCGATCTGGGACGGCTCGCAGTGCGGTACCCCAGCCGGCTGCGTATCGACCCGTCGTTCCTCATGCTGTACGAGGTCCTCAACACGCGGGTGCCGCCCTTCGACGACAAGCGGGTCCGCCAGGCGCTGGCCTACGCGGTCGACCGGAAGAAGCTGGTGTCCCTGGTAGGTGGGGCCGAAATCGCTTCCATGACCTGCCAGTCCCTGCCGCCCAGCTTCCCCGGCTACCGTCCTTACTGCCCGTACGGACGCGATCTCGACCGGGCCAGGAAGCTGATCAGGGCGTCCGGTACGGCGGGCATGCGGGTGGGTGCGTGGACCTGGAACGCGGAGGCGAACCGCCGGGCCACCGCCTACTTCGTGGACCTTCTGAACGAGCTCGGTTACCGGGCGACGCTGCACGTCCTCCCGGACATCGACAAGTACTGGCCGACGGTGGCGGACTCGAGTACGCGGGCACAGGTGATGGTCCAGGCCTGGTGGCCCGACTACCCGTCCTCCTCCACCTACTTCACACCGCTCCTCACCTGCGACGGCTTCCGTCCGGCCAGCGGGGCCAGCATGAATTTCGCCGAGTACTGCTTCCCGGCCTTCGACCAGCTCGTGGCCTCCGCTCAGGCCGCCGTGAGCACCGACCCCGGGCGGGCCGGTCGGCTGTGGGAAGAGGTTGATCGGAAGGTTCTCGACGAGGCGGTGCGGATTCCCGTGGCCAACGTCAAGCAGGTGTCCTTCATCTCCACCCGCCTCGGCAACTACCAGACCTCGCCAGGCTTGGGGCCGCTCATCTCCCAGATGTGGGTCCGCTGAGCCAGTCCCTCACTCCCAGCGGAAGAACCTCCCCGCCACCGCCAGCCCCACAACCGCCCACACACCCAGGATCCCCAGGTCGCCCCACGGCATCGCCGCCCCGTCCCGCAGTACGTCCCGCAAGCCGTCCGACAGGGCCGAGATCGGCAGCAGGCCGAGGACGTTCTGGGCGCCCTGCGGGAACTTGTCCAGCGGCACGATCACTCCGCCGCCCACCAGCAGCAGGAGGAAGACCAGGTTGGCCGCGGCCAGGGTCGCCTCTGCCTTCAGGGTGCCTGCCATGAGGAGGCCGAGGCCCGAGAAGGCTGCTGTGCCCAGGATCAGGAGGAGCAGGACGGCCGCCGGGTTTCCGTGGGGGGACCAGCCGAGGGCGTACGCGATTGCCGTCAGGAGTACGACCTGGAGGAGCTCCGTGACCAGGACCGATGCCGTTTTGGCCGTCATCAGGCCCCAGCGCGGGAGCGGGGAGGAGGCGAGGCGTTTCAGGACGCCGTAGCGGCGTTCGAAGCCCGTGGCGATCGCCTGGCCCGTGAAGGCCGTGGACATGACCGCGAGGGCCAGGATGCCGGGGGTGAGGAAGTCGACCGCCTTGCCCTTGCCCGTGTCGACGATGTCCACCGAGCTGAACAGCACCAGCAACAGGGTCGGGATCACCACCGTCAGCAGCAGCTGTTCGCCGTTGCGCAGGAGCATCTTCGTCTCCAGCGCCGCCTGGGCCGCGATCATGCGGGGGAGGGGGGCCGCGCCGGGCTTCGGCGTGTACGTACCCACAGTCACGAGCGCAGCTCCTTGCCCGTCAGTTCCAGGAAGACGTCTTCCAGGGTGTGCCGTTCCACCGAGATCTTGTCCGGCATCACGCCGTGCTGTGCGCACCAGGAGGCGACGGTGGCCAGTAGTTGGGGGTCGACCTTGCCCACCACGCGGTAGGAACCCGGGGTCAGCTCCGCCGCCGTGCAGTCCGCCGGGAGGGCCTTCAGGAGGGAACCGACGTCCAGGCCGGGGCGGCCGACGAAGCGCAGGGTGTTCTCCGCGCCGCCCTTGCACAGCTCCTCGGGAGAGCCCTGCGCGATGAGCCGGCCCGCGTCGATGATCGCGACGTCGTCGGCGAGCTGCTCGGCCTCTTCCATGTAGTGCGTGGTCAGGACGACCGAGACGCCGTCGCCGCGCAGGTCGCGGATCAGGTCCCAGGTCGCGTGGCGGGCCTGCGGGTCGAGGCCGGCGGTGGGCTCGTCCAGGAAGACCAGTTCCGGGCGGCCGACCACGGCCATCGCGAGGGCCAGCCGCTGCTGCTGGCCGCCGGAGAGGCGGCGGTAGGAGGTACGGCCGCAGCCGCCGAGGCCGAGGCGCTCGATCAACGCGTCCACGTCGAGCGGGTTCGCGTGCAGCTTCGCCACGTGCCGCAGCATCTCGTCCGCCCGCGCGCCCGAGTAGACGCCGCCGGACTGGAGCATCACGCCGATGCGGGGGTGCAGCTCGCGGGCCTGGCGTACCGGGTCGAGGCCCAGCACGCGCACCGTGCCGGAGTCCGGCCTGCGGTACCCCTCGCAGGTCTCCACGGTGGTGGTCTTGCCCGCGCCGTTCGGGCCGAGTACGGCGGTCACGCCCGCCTGGGCCACCAGGTCGAGGCCGTCCACGGCGGTTTTCGTGCCGTACCGCTTCACCAGGGCCTGAACCTGGAGCACGGGCTCACTTCGCATGGGCCCGAGTCTAGGTTCGCGGTCCACGGCTCCGACGGGCGGGTGCAGGATCTCCCCCCGTATCCACACAGGTGTCGGCGGTGTTCGGTATCTCGTCCTCCCGGGACCGGTGCACCGCCAGCCACCGCTCCGCGTACGCCACCGCGTCCGCGACGGGGAACAGCCGTACGTGCGCCGCGCCCACCCGGCCCCGTACGACCGCGCGGTCCCGTTCGAAGTCGTACCCGAGCTCGTCGAACCGGTCCGAGGTGATCGACACCTCCGTCACCGTCTCCCAGCCGCCCCCGGGCGCCGGGCGGCCCACCGCGACCAGCGGGGACGGGATGCGGTACTCGGCGAGATGGAAGCTCGTGCACGAGGCGTAGCCGGCGCCGAGCAGCAGTACCCGGGCGCCGAGGCGCTCCAGCCGGGCCAGCGGGCTGCGCTCGCCGAGCCGGCAGTCCGTGGCGTGGCCCTCGACGATCTCCGCCGCGCGCAGGCCGAGCGCCGCGAACGAGGTCTGCGGGTGCGCGCTGCGCAGAGCGCCCGGCCAGGTCCGCACGGTCTCCGGGACGACGCCGACCCCGCGGGAAGGCGTGATCAGGGGGTCGTACGGGGGCATCGTGGCCCGGATGCGGTCCCACCACTCCTCCGGCACCGGCGGATTGCCCCACAGGGCCGGGTCGGAGAGGTCGCCGGTCTGGGTCGGGACGACGATCGTGCCGTCCGGGCCGACCGCGTCGAGCAGTCCCTGGACCACCGCGACCGGGCCTCCGCAGACCCAGCCGAGGCTGCTGAGGGAGGAGTGCACCAGGAGGATCTCGCCGGTCCCGACACCCAGGAGGCGCAGCTCGGCTGCGAGTGTGTCGCGGGTGACAAGAGGGCCGGTCGCGGGGGGTGTCGGCATGGTTCGGGAGTCTTCCCGAAGGGGCCCGGGGATGCCACCCGTTTGATCGATCAAAGATCGTTCTCGCAGGTCAGATTAGGTAAGCCTAAGTGACGCAGGGCACCGTCCAGCGGCGCGGACGTGGGTTGCCCGGTCCTGAGGAATTACGCAACAATGGCGTTGTGAAAAACGTCGGCGAGGCTCGGGAGACCCCCACGGGGGCCCCTCAGGAGGAGCTCGCGGCCGGACTGCGCTCGGATCGCTCGACGCGCAACCGGGTCGCGCGGTCCATCCTGGACCACGGGCCGTCGACCGTCGCCGAGCTGGCCGGCCGGCTGGGGCTCACCCAGGCCGCCGTACGCCGTCATCTGGACGCCCTGACCGCCGACGAGGTCGTGGAGGCGCGCGAGCAGCGGGTCTACGGCGCACGCACGCGTGGCCGTCCCGCGAAGGTCTTCGCGCTCACCGACTGCGGCCGCGACGCCTTCGACCAGTCGTACGACAAGCTCGCCGCGGACGCCCTGCGCTTCATCGCGGAGCGGTTCGGCGGGGACGAGGCGGTCGTCGCCTTCGCGCGCGCGAGGCTCGCCGAGCAGGCGGACGCCTACCGCAAGGCGATCGAGGCCGCCGCCCCCGAGGACCGCACCGAAGCCCTGGCCAAGGCCCTGAGCGCGGACGGGTACGCTGCTACGGCGCGCAGCGCACCGGTCGGCGAGCAGCTGTGCCAGCACCACTGCCCCGTCGCCCATGTCGCGGAAAAGTTCCCCCAGCTCTGCGAGGCGGAGACCGAGGTCTTCTCCCAGCTGCTGGGGACGCACGTCCAGCGACTGGCGACCATCGCGCACGGTGACGGCGTCTGCACGACGTTCATCCCCAAGGTTTCACCACAGACCACCCACAAAGCATCTGCAAGCACGGCCGGGAGGAACCCCGCATGACTCTCCCCATCGAGGAGACCGCCCACCCTGAGCTCGAAGGTCTGGGCAAGTACGAGTACGGCTGGGCGGACTCCGACGAGGCCGGCGCCTCTGCCAAGCGCGGTCTGAGCGAGGAGGTCGTCCGCGACATCTCCGCGAAGAAGAACGAGCCGGAGTGGATGACCAAGCTCCGCCTCAAGGGCCTGCGCCTGTTCGACAAGAAGCCCATGCCGAACTGGGGCTCGGACCTGTCGGGCATCGACTTCGACAACATCAAGTACTTCGTGCGCTCCACGGAGAAGCAGGCGGAGTCCTGGGAGGACCTGCCCGAGGACATCAAGAACACGTACGACAAGCTCGGCATCCCCGAGGCGGAGAAGCAGCGCCTCGTCGCCGGTGTCGCCGCCCAGTACGAGTCCGAGGTCGTCTACCACCAGATCCGTGAGGACCTGGAGGAGCAGGGCGTCATCTTCCTGGACACCGACACCGCGCTGAAGGAGCACCCGGAGCTCTTCAAGGAGTACTTCGGGACCGTCATCCCGGTCGGCGACAACAAGTTCGCGTCGCTGAACACCGCCGTGTGGTCCGGTGGCTCCTTCATCTACGTCCCGCCGGGCGTGCACGTGGAGATCCCGCTCCAGGCCTACTTCCGTATCAACACGGAGAACATGGGCCAGTTCGAGCGGACCCTGATCATCGTCGACGAGGGCGCCTACGTGCACTACGTCGAGGGTTGTACGGCCCCGATCTACAAGAGCGACTCGCTCCACTCCGCGGTCGTCGAGATCATCGTCAAGAAGAACGCCCGTTGCCGCTACACGACCATCCAGAACTGGTCGAACAACGTCTACAACCTGGTCACCAAGCGCGCCGTCGCCTACGAGGGCGCGACCATGGAGTGGATCGACGGCAACATCGGCTCCAAGGTGACGATGAAGTACCCGGCCGTCTACCTGATGGGCGAGCACGCCAAGGGCGAGACCCTCTCCATCGCCTTCGCGGGCGAGGGCCAGCACCAGGACGCCGGCTCCAAGATGGTCCACATGGCGCCGAACACCTCCTCGAACATCGTCTCCAAGTCGGTGGCGCGCGGTGGCGGCCGTACCTCCTACCGCGGTCTGGTGGAGATCGGCGAGGGCGCCGCGGGATCGAAGTCGAACGTGCTGTGCGACGCGCTGCTCGTCGACACCATCTCCCGCTCCGACACGTACCCGTACGTCGACGTCCGCGAGGACGACGTGTCCATGGGCCACGAGGCGACCGTCTCCAAGGTCTCCGAGGACCAGCTCTTCTACCTGATGAGCCGCGGTCTGAGCGAGTTCGAGGCGATGGCGATGATCGTGCGCGGCTTCGTCGAGCCGATCGCCAAGGAGCTGCCGATGGAGTACGCCCTTGAGCTCAACCGGCTGATCGAGCTCCAGATGGAGGGCGCGGTCGGCTAGGCGCCAGCTGCCCCTCTCATCAAGCCACTCACGCAAGAAAGCGAGCATTACGACAGCCATGGCCGAGGCCCAGAACATCCCGGTGGGTTCCACCACCGCCGGCTCGATCGCGGTCGCCGCCGAGTCGACCGTCGCCACGCGCATGAGCGCGCCCCCGTCCTTCGACGTGCAGGACTTCCCCGTCCCGCACGGCCGTGAGGAGGAGTGGCGGTTCACCCCGCTGGAGCGCCTGCGCGGACTGCACGACGGCACCGCCGTGGCGACCGGCGAGGGCGTCAAGGTCGAGGTGGAGGCCCCCGAGGGCGTCACCGTCGAGACCGTCGGCCGTGACGACGCCCGGGTCGGCAGGGCCGGCGCCCCGGTGGACCGGATCGCCGCCCAGGCGTACTCGGCGTTCGAGAAGGCCGGCGTGGTCACCGTCCCCAAGGAGACGGTGCTCACCGAGCCGATCCGGATCGCCGTGCACGGCGAGGGCGGTACCCGCTTCGGGCACCAGGTGATCGAGCTGGGCGCGTTCGCCGAGGCCGTCGTCGTCATCGACCACACCGGTGACGCCGTGCTCGCCGCCAACGTCGACTACATCCTGGGCGACGGCGCCAAGCTGACCGTCGTCTCCGTCCAGGACTGGGACGACAAGGCCGTGCACGTCGCCCAGCACAACGCCCTGCTCGGCCGGGACGCGTCCTTCAAGTCCGTGGTCGTCACCTTCGGCGGCGACGTCGTACGACTGCACCCGCGCGTGTCCTACGCCGGCACCGGTGGCGAGGCCGAGCTGTTCGGGCTGTACTTCACCGACGCCGGCCAGCACCAGGAGCACCGCCTGCTGGTCGACCACAACGCCCCGCACTGCAAGTCGAACGTCGTCTACAAGGGCGCGCTCCAGGGCGACGACGCGCACGCCGTGTGGATCGGCGACGTGCTGATCGAGGCCAAGGCCGAGGGCACGGACACGTACGAGATGAACCGCAACCTCGTGCTGACCGACGGTGCCCGGGTCGACTCCGTGCCGAACCTGGAGATCGAGACCGGCGAGATCGTCGGCGCCGGCCACGCCTCCGCGACCGGCCGCTTCGACGACGAGCAGCTCTTCTACCTGATGGCCCGCGGCATCCCGGCCGACGAGGCCCGTCGCCTCGTGGTCCGCGGCTTCTTCGCCGAGCTGGTCCAGCAGATCGGTGTCGACGACATCGAGGCGCGGCTGCTGGAGAAGATCGACGCCGAGCTGGAGGCCACCGTCTGATGTCGGCCTTCGTACGCGCCTGCGGGCTGAGCGAGCTGGAGGAGGACACCCCGAAGCGGGTGGAACTCGACGGCACGCCCATCTCGGTCGTGCAGACCGAGGGCGAGGTCTTCGCGATCCACGACATCTGCTCGCACGCGAACGTCTCGCTCTCCGAGGGCGAGGTGGAGGACTGCCAGATCGAGTGCTGGCTGCACGGCTCCAGCTTCGACCTCCGCACCGGCAAGCCGTCCGGCCTGCCCGCGACGCGCCCCGTCCCCGTATACCCCGTAAAGATCGAAGGGGACGACGTGCTCGTCTCCCTCAACCAGGAGTCCTGAGGCACCCATGGCAACGCTTGAAATCCGCGACCTGCACGTCACCGTCGAGGCCGACAACGCCACGAAGGAGATCCTCAAGGGCGTCGACCTGACCGTGAAGCAGGGCGAGACGCACGCCATCATGGGCCCCAACGGCTCCGGCAAGTCGACCCTCGCCTACTCCCTCGCGGGCCACCCGAAGTACACGATCACCGGCGGCACCGTCACCCTCGACGGCGAGGACGTCCTGGAGATGGAGGTCGACGAGCGCGCCCGCGCCGGCCTCTTCCTGGCGATGCAGTACCCGGTCGAGGTCCCGGGTGTGTCCGTGTCGAACTTCCTCCGTACGTCCGCCACGGCCATCCGGGGCGAGGCCCCCAAGCTGCGCACCTGGGTGAAGGAGGTCAAGGAGGCCATGGAGCGCCTCAACATGGACCCCTCCTTCGCCGAGCGCAACGTCAACGAGGGCTTCTCCGGCGGTGAGAAGAAGCGCCACGAGATCCTCCAGCTCGAACTGCTCAAGCCGAAGATCGCGATCCTCGACGAGACCGACTCCGGTCTGGACGTCGACGCGCTGCGGATCGTCTCCGAGGGCGTCAACCGCGTCCGCGAGACCGGCGAGGTCGGCACCCTGCTGATCACGCACTACACGCGCATCCTGCGCTACATCAAGCCTGACCACGTGCACGTGTTCGCCGGCGGCAGGATCGTCGAGTCGGGTGGCCCCGAGCTCGCCGACAAGCTGGAGAACGAGGGCTACGAGGCTTACACGAAGGGTGGCGCATCCGAGTGACACAGCTGCCGGGCCTCCTCGACACAGAGGCGATCCGCAAGGACTTCCCCGTCCTGGACCGACTGGTCCACGACGACCGGAAGCTCGTGTACCTGGACAACGCGGCGACCAGCCAGAAGCCGCAGCAGGTGCTGGACGCCCTGAACGAGTACTACGAGCGCTACAACGCCAACGTCCACCGCGGTGTGCATGTGCTCGCCGAGGAGGCCACGGCGCTGTACGAGGGCGCGCGTGACAAGGTCGCGTCGTTCATCAACGCGCCCTCGCGGGACGAGGTGATCTTCACCAAGAACGCCTCCGAGTCGCTCAACCTCGTCGCGAACATGCTGGGCTGGGCCGACGAGCCCTACCGCGTGGACGACGAGACCGAGATCGTCATCACGGAGATGGAGCACCACTCCAACATCGTCCCGTGGCAGCTGCTGTCGCAGCGCACGGGCGCGAAGCTGAAGTGGTTCGGCCTGACCGACGACGGCCGCCTCGACCTGTCCAACATCGAGGAGATCATCACCGAGAAGACGAAGATCGTCTCCTTCGTGCTGGTGTCCAACATCCTGGGCACGGTCAACCCGGTCGAGACGATAATCCGGCGCGCTCAGGAAGTCGGCGCCCTCGTCTGCATCGACGCCTCCCAGGCCGCCCCGCACATGCCGCTGGACGTACAGGCCCTGCAGGCCGACTTCGTGGCCTTCACCGGCCACAAGATGTGCGGTCCGACGGGCATCGGCGTCCTGTGGGGCCGCCAGGAGCTGCTGGAGGACCTGCCCCCGTTCCTGGGCGGCGGCGAGATGATCGAGACGGTGTCGATGCACTCCTCGACCTACGCTCCGGCACCCCACAAGTTCGAGGCGGGCACGCCCCCGATCGCCCAGGCGGTCGGCCTCGGCGCGGCGATCGACTACCTCTCCTCGATCGGCATGGACAAGATCCTCGCCCATGAGCACGCGCTGACGGAGTACGCGGTCAAGCGGCTGTCGGAGGTCCCCGACCTGCGGATCATCGGCCCGACGACGGCCGAGGACCGGGGCGCGGCGATCTCGTTCACGCTCGGCGACATCCACCCGCACGACGTGGGCCAGGTCCTCGACGAGCAGGGCATCGCGGTCCGGGTCGGCCACCACTGCGCCCGCCCGGTCTGCCTCCGGTACGGAATTCCTGCGACCACGCGAGCGTCGTTCTATCTGTACTCCACGCCGGCCGAGATCGATGCTCTGGTCGACGGCCTGGAGCACGTACGGAACTTCTTCGGCTGAAGGGCGTGAGCTGAGACCGTGAAGCTGGACTCGATGTACCAGGAAGTCATCCTGGACCACTACAAGAACCCGCACGGGCGGGGCTTGCGGGACGGCGACGCCGAGGTGCACCACGTCAACCCGACCTGCGGCGACGAGATCACGCTCCGCGTGAAGTACGACGGCACGAAGATCGAGGACGTCTCGTACGAGGGCCAGGGCTGCAGCATCAGCCAGGCCTCGGCCTCCGTGCTGAACGAGCTCCTCGTCGGCAAGGACGTGTCCGAGGCGCAGAAGATCCAGGAGACCTTCCTGGAGCTGATGCAGTCCAAGGGCAAGCTGGAGCCCGACGACGCGATGGAGGAGGTGCTGGAGGACGCGGTCGCGTTCGCCGGTGTCTCCAAGTACCCGGCCCGGGTCAAGTGCGCCCTCCTCAGCTGGATGGCGTGGAAGGACGCGACGGCCCAGGCACTGGGTGGCGCCGACGCCGAAAGGAAGACGGCATGAGCGAGACCGTTGAGATGAAGCCGGCCTCGGAGGAGGAACTCCGCGAGGCGCTGTACGACGTGGTCGACCCGGAACTCGGCATCGACGTCGTCAACCTGGGTCTGATCTACGGCATCCACATCGACGACGCGAACATCGCGACGATCGACATGACCCTGACGTCGGCGGCCTGCCCCCTGACGGACGTCATCGAGGACCAGGCCAAGTCCGCCACGGACGGCCTCGTCAACGAACTGCGCATCAACTGGGTCTGGATGCCGCCGTGGGGCCCGGACAAGATCACGGACGACGGGCGGGAGCAGCTTCGGGCGCTCGGGTTCAACGTCTGAGGCCCTTTCTGGGCCGGTCTGGTTTTGTTTGTTTTGTTTGTGGCCTTCCGGCAGTGCGCCGGGAGGCCACAAATGTGTTCAGGGCCGGTCCCGCCGTGGGCGGCGCGCAATACCCTCGTGAGATAGCCGGGCCGTCGCGGCCCGCGCGGGGGAACGGCCGGTGGTCGGGGGACATGCCATGGACGCATGGTTACTGGTGCTGCTGGGCGCGGCGGGTGGTTCGCTGCGGGGGTTGGTCGACGTCTACAACCAGACGATGGCCTGGCAGGAGGCACGGCGCGCACACCGCAAGGCCGTGGCGCAGGAGGAGGACACCGGGGAACCCCCGAGGTTCCGTGAGTACTTCGACCTCATTCCGGACTCCGTCGCGACGGTGGTGCACATGGGGATGGGCGCCGCCTGCGCCGTGCTGTTCGGACTCTCCGGGCAGATCAGCGGGGTGTACGCGGCTCTGGTGGTCGGAGTTTCGGCACCGACTCTGCTGACACAGCTGGGTCGTACGCAGATGGTGGACGAGGCGGTGACGGGAGTCTCGTCGACACAGGGGCCCGGTGCGGAGGCCCAGCAGTGACCTCCGGGGTCGGCCGCAGGACGGTGGCGGCGGTGTTCGGCCGGAACGGACGGCGTAGTGCGCGCCGGGCGGCGTTTCGGCCGCGGGTTGTGGTCGTGTGGCGCGAACTGCCGTTGTGGCGGCGGATTTTGGGCGCCGTGCTGGGAGTACGGCCGAGTGGGGCGGCCCGTGGGACTGGGAGGCCGAAGGGGAATGCCGCGGATGGAAACGGCGCGGTGGTCAAGGGGGCGTCGGGACGGCTCCGGGGACGGCGGAGGCAGTCGGCTTCGTTTGGTGCACAGGGATTTGTGAGGGTCGGCGGGAGAGCGCCGGGACTGACCGGGATGCGCTGGGTGATGGCGGGGGCAGCGGGGTGTGCCGTACTGCTGGCAGGGGTGGCCGCGCTCCAGACCGGGCAGAGCGCCACGATCGGCGACGGGCCGGTTGCTTCGGGGAGCCGGGGCGGTGAATCGGGCGACAGCGCCGGAGGCGTGGGGGCCGCGCCCAGCAGTGATGACACGGGCCTGCCGGACGGCGCCGGCGCCACCTATGCCGGCCCTACTTCCGGGAACGGTGCCTATCCCTCGGGTTGGCGGGGGCCGGTGGCCCTGCCACTGTCTCCCGGCAAGGTGTCCACGTACGGTTTCGCCTTCGGCCAGTACGGAGCACTGCCCGTCGAGACTCGTGCCGACCTCCGGGCCGACGACAGCACGACGGCCACCAAGGTCGTGGTGGGAAGCGGAGTCGCCACGAGGACGTCCGCGCGCCTCACTGAAGGCACGGACGTCGAACAGGTTCTCTCGGACTGCGAGTTGCTGCTCTTCGAGACTCCTGAGGTCCGGGGACTACAAGTCGACGCCGTCCCCGGCCACACCTACTGCTTCCTCACCGCCGAAGGCGCCACAGCCGTCTTCACCGTCCGCCCCGTCCGTCCGAAAACCCTCCCGCTCACGGTGGCGGTGGCGGGCAGCGATGCCGTGGACGAACGGTACGGCGGCTGGTGAGCCCTTCTCAGGCCAGCCCGTCCACCAGGCGGAACGCCGAGTCGTGGCGGTAGAGGTCGCTGTACTGGTACGGGTCCAGTTTGAGTTGGAAGTTCTGGTGGCGGAGGTAGCGGCCGGGGTAGTTGACCGACTCCAGCATGATCGCGCCGGAGATCGACGACGAGCGGGCGCAGAACGTGGCGTCCTGTTTGAAGAGGCTGGAGCCGTCGTTGGTGTCGGCGCGCAGGAGGAAGTTGCGGTGGCGGAGGTACTTGCCATCGTGCGTGGCGAAGGAGTAGCAGGAGGAGTTCGCCAGGCCCTTGACCAGTTTGAAGGTGGAGTCCGCTCGGGACTCCGAGCCGGCGATCGGGTCCAGCTTCACGTAGCCGCCGCTCACATGCCAGTAGCGGTCCGGGTAGTTGACCGAGCGGACCGAGCGCCAGGTGGTCGTGGGCTGCGGCTTCGACGGTGAACCCGCGTGCGACGTGGGGGACTTGGAGGGCTTCGAACCCGACGCGGGGGACGGGGAGCCGTTCTCCTGCGCGGCGGCGGACGTGCTGGGCCTGCCCGACGTCAGGCCGCTCTTCCCGGCGTGCGGTGGTGACGCCGCGTCCGTGGACGGTGAGGCGAAGGAGATCAGTCCCGGCACCGTCGCGGAGGAGGTCGGGTCCGCCGACGCCGTGTGTGACGTCTTGTCGGAGTCGCTGTCCATCACGGCGATCGACGTCACGCACGTGATGATCGTGGCGATGGCCAGCCCGCCGGCCAGCCAGAGTCTTCGGGTGCCGGGAGCTCGCGAGGTGTCGGGGGCCCAGCCGTTCTCCCAGGGCTGCTGCGGAGGCTGGGGCGTGGTGTCTGGCATGCGCTGTTCCTCCAGCGGCGCCCAGGGCGGCGGCCGGGGGTGTGAGGGTGAGGTGAGTGAGCGGTGAAACACTAGTGGAGCCGCGGGATTGCCGGGAGGTGTTTCAGCGAGCGGTTTCCATGAATATTGAACCTCTCTGTTGAACTTCTCTGCCGACCTTCCCTGTTGAACCTCACATCTTCTTCTCAGGGCCTTCCCAGTCCCGGCTCATCGCCGGGCGGCAGCCTCGGGCAGTGTGGCTACCTCTGCACTCACCCCCGCACCGGCCCCCGACCGCCCCGTGTTCGTCCTCGGCTGCCCCCGCTCCGGCACCACCCTGCTCCAGCTGATGCTGCACGCCCACCCGCGCATCGCCCTTCCGCCCGAGACCCGCTTCGTCCTCCCCGCCTACGAGGACCGGCTCCGCTTCGGTGACCTGCGTGACAAGGGCAACCGGGCCGGGCTCGCCGCCTGGATCACCGGCCGCAAGGAGACCCGCTTCCACGAGCTGGGCCTGGACGCCGGCCGGGTCGCCGAACGCATCGCGGACGGCCCGCCGACGCTCGGTTCCGCACTCGGGATCGCGCTCAGGTCGTACGCCGAGAGTCACGGCAAGGTCCGCTGGGGCGACAAGCGACCGGCGTACGCCCTGCACGTCGAGGAGATCCTGCGGCTCTTCCCGACCGCCCAGTTCGTGCACCTCGTACGCGACGGCCGCGACTGCGTCGCCTCCCTGCTCGGCATGCCCTGGTGGCATCGCGGCTTCCACGAGGCCGTCGCCACCTGGGCCCAGGTGATGGACGTGACCCGCCGCTACGCCCGCACCCTCGGCCCCGACACCTGGCACGAGCTCCGCTACGAGGACCTGCTGACCGACCCCGAACCCCAACTCCGCGCCCTGT
The DNA here is from genome assembly GCF_022698165.1 of Streptomyces cylindrosporus. Classification (GTDB taxonomy): domain Bacteria; phylum Actinomycetota; class Actinomycetes; order Streptomycetales; family Streptomycetaceae; genus Streptomyces; species Streptomyces cylindrosporus. Next base: position 175,447 of record NZ_JALDAY010000014.1, on the reverse strand, counting down.
GCGCCTACTTGGGCGAGGAGTACGCCCCCGGGATGACCGAGCCGCACCGGCTGGCCCGTACCGCGGTGCCCGCCCGCAAGACCTGGCACCGGCGCACCCACGGCACACTGGACGCCTCGCGCGCGGGCAGTTGGGCACGGCGCCTGACGCCGGATCAGATCCGGCTCTGCGAGGCCGTGTTGGGCGACCGCCTGGTCCGCAACGGCTACGAGCTCAGCGGGGCGGTCCGCCCCGACCCCGCCGAACTCCTCCGCTACCGCCGCGTGGTGACCCTCCGCAGAGCCGCCCACGCGAAGCGCCGCATGCTCGACCACGTGACGAGGCTCCGCGAACCGGGCCCGGTGGCGGCCCGCCCGCACACCCTCACGACGTCCGAGTCCGGCGCCTGACCCACGGGCCGACAGCGGGAGAGCCGACGGCAGGAGCTGACCTTTTTTTTGGGGGGGGGGCGACTGCAGGGGGCCGCCGCGGGAGAGTCGTCTGCAGGGGGTCGACGGCAAGGGATCCGACGGCAGGGGGGGCGACGGCGGGTGGGGTGGCGGTAGGTGTCGACGGCAGGTGGGGCGACGGCGGATGGGGTGGCGGTAGGTGTCGACGGCAGGGGGGTCGACGGCGGGTGGGGCGGCGGCAGGAGTCGACCGCAGGACGACCGCGGGAGTCGACCGCGGGAGTCGACGGCAGAGGTCGGCGGTAAGGCACCCGGCGGCAAGGGGTCCGGTGGCAAAGAGCTCGCGGCAGTCGGCGTGGCCGGCCGAACCCCCTATGTGTACACCCGTACGCTTCGTTGTGTACGCTCGTACACATGGGATATCTCTTGCTCGGCACGGCCATCGCCGCCGAGGTGGGTGCGACGACCGCCATGAAGTACAGCGAGGGCTTCAGCCGGCTGGTGCCGACGCTGCTCACCGTCGTCGGATACGTCGTCTCCTTCTTCCTGCTCGCCCAGACCCTGAAGACGATCTCGGTCGGCACCGCCTACGCCATCTGGTCCGGCATCGGCACCGCGGCCATCGCCACCATCGGCCTGCTCTTCTTCGGCGAGGGCCTGACCGCGGCCAAGATCGCCGGCATGGCCCTGATCATCATCGGCGTGGTGGTGCTGAACCTCGGCGGCGCGCACTGATGCCCCGCCGCTACGACCCCGACCGCCGGCAGCGGATCATCGACGCGGCGATCCGGGTGGTGGGGGAGAAGGGCCTGGCCGGCCTGAGCCACCGCTCGGCCGCGGCCGAGGCGGACGTGCCGCTCGGCTCCACGACGTACCACTTCAGCACGCTCGACGAGCTGATGGTCGCGGCTCTGCGCCAGGCCAACGAGGGCTTCGCCAAGGTGGTCGCCGCGCACGCGGCGCTCGCGGACCCGGAGAGCGACCTCGCGGCGGAACTCGCCCGGATCCTCGGCGAGTGGCTGTCCGGCGACCGCACCGGCGTGGAACTGGAGTACGAGCTCTACCTCGCCGCCGTCCGCCGCCCCGCCCTGCGCCCCGTGGCTGCCGAGTGGGCCGAGGACCTGACCGACCGCCTCTCCACCCGCACCGACCCGGCCACGGCCCGAGCCCTGGTCGCCCTGCTGGACGGCATCTGCCTCCAGGTCCTGCTCACGGGAACGCCGTACGACGAAGGATTCGCCCGTGACGCACTGGCGCGCCTGATTTCCTGACCGCCCCTGTCCTGCGGGCCGCGCCTGATTTCCCGGCCCCGGCGTGAACCCTCCGCCGCCCATCGGGGAACAGGGGGTGACACGCACGTACCGAACAATCAGGGGGAGCCCGGTGAGCGGACCACCGTCGTCCACGGCAGGGACGGAGGACGACGCGCAGATCGTCGCCCAGTCCCTGGACCAGCCGGAGCTGTTCGCCCGGCTCTACGACCGCTACGCACCCGACATCCACCGCTACGCGACCCGGCGTCTGGGCGACACCTCGGCGGACGACATCACCGCCGACACCTTCCTCATCGCCTTCCGCATCCGCTCCCGCTACGACGTCACCCGCTCCAACGCCCGCCCGTGGCTGTACGGCATAGCCGGCAACCTCATCGGCAAGCAGCGCCGCGCCGAGGTGCGGGCGCTCAGGGCGCTGGCCCGTACCGGCCACGACCCGGTGGCGGCGTCGTGGGTGGAGGACACCGACAGCCGGATCGCGGCACAGGGCCCGCTGGCCGGCGCCCTTGCCGCTCTCTCGGCGGGCGACCGGCACGTCCTGCTGCTGGTCGCGTGGGCCGAACTGACCTACCAGGAGGTCGCCGAGGCCCTGGGCATCCCGGTCGGCACGGTCCGCTCCCGGCTCAACCGGGCAAGGCGCAAGGTGCGTACGGCACTTGGGGCCGACCCCGCTTTCGTGAACGACGCGGCGGAGGTGGCGTGACCATGGACGAGCTGACCAGGGTGCGTGAACTGCGCGCCGACGCCCAGGCCCCCGACCGCGCCCGCCTCGCACCGGGCCGGGCGAGGCTCCTGGACGCGGCCCGGGCCGACGAACGGCACCGGGCGCTGTGGCGGCGCCGGGAGTTCGTGATCGTCGGCGGTGTCGTGGCGGCGGTGACCGCGGTGGCGGTGACCGTCTCCCTCCTGCTGGGCGGCGGCGGAGGCGACCGGAAGGTCCAGCCGGCGACCACACCGGGCGTCCACCTGAAGGGGGTGAGCGCGAGCGAGTTGCTGCGCGGCATGGCCGAAGAGGTGGCGAAGCAACCGGACGGCCCTGTCCCGACGGCCAAGCAGTGGATCTACACCAAGGTGGTCCAGGAGCCGGTCAAGGACCCGAAGGCGGATCAGTACAAGAACCTCCCGAAGGGCGCCCTGAAGCTGATGACCGGCCCGCAGGAGAGCTGGCTCCGCTACGACGGCACCGCGCAGGCGGGCTGGAACCTGGACACCACGGGCGAGAAGCTCGAACTCCAGGTCAGCGGGATGCAGTTGGAGAACGGGGCCGAGGGTGACGACCGTTCACCACGTGAGATGTACCAAACACTGGCCGCCCTCCCCTCCACCGCCGAGGGAACGCTGAAGGCGCTGCGCGAGCAGAACGCGATCGCCGACGGCAAGGGGGAGTCGCAGTCGAGCGACGACTACACCGAGATCACCGTACTGCTGCGCGCCGACGTCATGCCGTCCAAGGCCCTGGCCTCTCTCTACCGGGCCCTTGCGACTGTCCCCGGTGGAAAGGTCGTCGACCACCTGGTGGACACCGGCGCCGGGCGCCGGGCGATCGCCCTGACCTACGGCCGGCCCGGGGCCGGACAGGACATGCGGGAAGAGTGGCTGATCGACCCGCAGACCTATCGGGTCTTCGGTATGCGCCTGCTCCAGGGTGACAGGATCGCGACCGGAAGCGTGACGGTCTCGACGGCGGTGGTGAACGCCCCCGGCGACCGCGCCTGACGCCCGCCCCCCCGGGACGGGGCCCACACCGCGAGGGGAGTGCGGGCCGCCCGGGCGGCTGCCCTACGCCGACCCGAGCCGCGCGACCGCGGCGAGGGCGGTGGTCACGCTCCCCGCGACGTCGGTCACCGGGTACTGCACGTCCCGCACCACCCGCTCCCGGTCCACGACCAAGGTGAGCCGCTTCAACCGGCTGACCCCCGCCGCCCGGAAGGTGGGCAACCGCAGCGCGGCGATGAGCGAGAGCCCGGCGTCCGACAGCAGCGGGAACCCCAGTCGCTCCTTGTCCGCGAACGCCCGTTGCTCGTCGGGCCGTTGAGTGGAGACCCCGCGCACGGCCGCGCCGGCCGCGCCGAACTCGTCGAGCCGGTCCCGGTAGGTGCAGGACTCCAAGGTGCAGCCGGGAGCGCCGGGAATGTCGCCCCAGCCCGGCGGATACGCATCGGCTCGGGCGAAGGCGCCGGGGAAGCAGTAAAGGACGGTGTACGGCACGTCGTCGGCGACCGGGTCCCGCAACTCGCCCCGGTCGTCGACCAGTTGGATCTCGGGCACCCGCGCCCCCAGCAGCTCGTGCACCCGCCGGGCCTCCAGCGAGGCCTCCGCCGCGGTGGCCGTCGTACCACCGTCCCCCAACACCCAGGCATCCCCCCAGTCCTGAAGGGCGATCAGCACCGGCAGCAGCGCGCGACCGCGCGCGGTGAGCCGGTACTCGTACCGCGGCGGCCGCTCCTGATAGGGCACCCGGGTCAGTACGTCCGCCTCCACGAGCAGGCGCAGGCGCTCGGTCAACACCTTTCTGGAGAGCCCGAGTTCACGCTGGAGCTCGTCGAAGCGGCACACCCCGCGCGCCGTGTCCCGCACGATCAGCAGGGTCCACCAGTCGCCGACGACGTCGAGGGCCTGGGCGATGGCGCACGTGGCGTCCTCCAGGCTCGTCCTGCGGGCCATGGGCGTCCCCTTTCCGTTCCGTCCGTGCGCCGGTCGCCGTTGACCGGAAGCTGTCGTGCGTCCATAGTAAGTTCCCAAAAGGAACTCACAAACGGGGGAGCGACATTGCGAGGGCTACGCGACATACCGCGCCCCATCTGGCTGCTGGCCGGCGGCACGTTCGTGAACATGGTCGTGAGCGTGAGCTTCGCGTACACGTTCCTGTACCTGACCGGCCCCCGAGCGCTCGACACGGCCGAGGCGGGCATCCTCAGCGGCGCCGCCGGCCTCGGTCTGCTGGCCGGCAACTTCACGGGCGGCTGGTACGGCGACCACTTCGGCCACCGCCGCGTGCTCCTCGCCTCGGCGGCCCTCTCCGGCCTCACCCTCCTCGCGGTCCCGGCCCTGCCCACCCCGGCCCTCTTCGCCGCACTGCCCCTCGCCCAGTACCTCTCCGGCACCCAACGCGCCTCGTCCTCCGCCCTCGTGGCGACCACCGTCCCCGAGGGCTCACGACGCCAGGCCTTCGCGCTGATGCGGGCGGCGTCCAACGGCGGCTTCACCCTCGGCCCGATCCTCGGAGCCCTGGTCGCCACCCACTTCTCGTACGACTGGCTCTACGTCGCCGAAGGCGCCGGAAGCCTGGGGCTGGCGTGCTGGACGGCGCGGGTGGTCCGGGCACCCGCCGTGCCCAAGCGCGTGGAGGCGAGTCACGGAAGCGGACTCGGCGGCGTCTGGCCGGCTCTGCGAGCCCGCCCCGCGGTCCTGGTGCTGCTCCCCTCGATCGTGGTGATCGACGTCGTGTACCGGCAGCAGTACTCCACCTTCCCGGTCTTCCTCGCCGACCACGGCATGGACGCACAGGTGTACGGCTCGCTCCTGGCGATCAACGGGGGCATGCTCCTGTGCCTGGAGCTGCCGCTGGCGCTCGGCCTGCGCCGACGCTCACCGCTGCGGATCGTCGGGACGGGGCTGCTGCTGGTCGCCGGCGGCTACGGGGCACTGCTCCTGGGCGCCGGAGTCGTCACGGCGGCGGTGATGATGGCCCTCCTGACCCTCGGCGAGGCCCTGTACAAGACGACGGCGACGGCGTACGTGGCCGACCAGGCCCCGCCGCACGTCCAGGGCCGCTTCCAGTCCCTCTACGCGGGGGCGTCCATCAGCGGCGTGGTGCTCTCGGCGCCCCTGGGCGGAGCCCTCTACGAGGCGGCCCCGAACGCGCTGTGGCCGCTCTGCGCGATCCTGGGCGCGCTGGCGGCCGCCGCCGTACTCCTGTCGGCCCGCGGGCGCACGGCCACGACCCCGGCGCCGGCGCCCGACCGCTCGTCCCCTGAGACACCGCCCCACCCGGTTAGCCTCCGCACCCCCTAGCCGGTTAGGTTGCCCTCATGACCGACACGACTGCACCGCGCACCACCGGCGCCGTGGCCACCGGCCTCGCCACGATCGCCGCCGACGGCACCGTCCTCGACACCTGGTTCCCCGCGCCCGAGCTCTCCGCCGAACCCGGTCCGTCCGGCACCGAGCGCCTGTCCGCCGAGCGTGCCGTGGAACTCCTCGGCGAGGGCGCCGCCAAGGCGATCGGCCCCGACGCCCGCCGCGGTGTCGACGTGGTCGCGGTCCGCACGGTCATCTCCTCCCTCGACGAGAAGCCGATCGACGCCCACGACGTCTACCTCCGCCTGCACCTCCTCTCGCACCGTCTGGTGCGCCCGCACGGCCAGAGCCTCGACGGCATGTTCGGCTTCCTCGCCAACGTCGCCTGGACCTCGCTCGGCCCGGTCGCCGTCGACGACGTCGAGAAGGTGCGCCTCAACGCCCGCGCCGAGGGACTGCACCTCCAGGTCACGTCCATCGACAAGTTCCCGAGGATGACGGACTACGTCGCCCCCAAGGGCGTCCGGATCGCCGACGCCGACCGGGTCCGGCTCGGTGCGCACCTGGCCGAGGGCACCACGGTCATGCACGAGGGCTTCGTCAACTTCAACGCCGGCACCCTCGGCACGTCGATGGTCGAGGGCCGTATCTCGGCCGGCGTCATCGTCGGCGACGGCTCCGACATCGGCGGCGGCGCCTCCACGATGGGCACCCTCTCCGGCGGCGGCAACGTCATCATCTCCATCGGCGAGCGCTGCCTGATCGGCGCCGAGGCAGGCGTGGGCATCGCGCTCGGCGACGAGTGCGTGGTCGAGGCCGGCCTGTACGTCACCGCGGGCACCCGCGTCACCATGCCCGACGGCCAGATCGTCAAGGCCCGCGAGCTGTCCGGCGCCTCCAACATCCTCTTCCGCCGCAACTCGGTCACCGGCACGGTGGAGGCCCGCCCGAACAACGCGGTCTGGGGCGGCCTGAACGAGATCCTGCACAGCCACAACTGAGCCGACCGGCCGCGCGGCTTCGGCGGGCGTCCTTCCAACAGGGGCTGGAAGGGCGCCCGTTCACGTGCGCAGGGTCGCCGCGAACTCCGCCAGCGCCGTGAAGTCGCCCTCGCGCAGGCCGAGTCGGGGGCTGACGTGGTGGAGGAGGGCCGGGCCGGGATGGACCGAGGCGACGTACGCCTCGTCCGCCGGACTCTGCTCGTCGTCCACCCAGGCGAAGGCCCGCCCCTCGGCGTGCGCCACGATCGCCTCGGTCTTCCAGTGCACCCCGTCCGGCCGGAACGCGAACAGCCCCGTCCCGAAGTCGACGTACGGCAACTCCGGCAGTCCGATCACCGGCCCGATCCAGCGGTTCGCCGCGTCCATCCAGGTGGTCGCCCAGCACAGCTCGTACCCGAGCCCGAGCAGCGCGGCCCCGTGCGAGGGGTTCAGCCACACCCGCAACGGCCTCCCGGGCTGCAGGGCCACCCGGATCGTCGTATACCCCTCGGGTCGCCGCTCGGGCTGGGCGGCGTACGGGTTCAGGGGACCGTCCACGTCGAGGAACAGCAAAGGGCGGCTCACCCACCCAACGTACGGCAGCCCGCCCCGGCGCCCGGCGGAATATCTTCCCGGGACCGGCATAGCGACGGACACCCGCACGCGTCACAAGGAGCAGAAGAGCAGGAACGGAAGTGCGGGACCGGAAGAGACGGACGACGGTTCCGTCCGGGGGAGAGCGAAGGTGACGATGGACGCCGAGGCGCAGGACGGCTTCCGGGAGTTCGTGGCGCACAGATCGTCCGCGCTGCTGAAGACCGCGGTGCTGCTCAGCGGCGGGGACCGGCACGCCGCCGAGGACCTGCTGCAGAACGCGCTGATCAAGGCGGCCGGCCGCTGGCACCGCATCGACGAGCCGGAGGCGTACGTACGGCAGATCCTGTACCGCCAGCAGATCAGCCGCTGGCGCCTGAAGTGGCGCAGACGCGAACTGAGCGTCGCCGAACCGCCGGACACCGGCACCGGCCCCGATGCCTCGTCCGCCACCGAACTGCGCCTGCTGATGCGCGGCGCACTGGCCCGCCTCACCGCCCGCCAGCGCACGGTACTGGTCCTGCGCTACTTCGAGGACCTCCCGGAGGCGGACGTAGCACGCATCCTCGGCTGCTCCGTCGGCACGGTGCGCTCCACCACCCACCGCGCGCTGGCCCGGCTGCGCACCCTCGCGCCCGAACTGACCGCGCTCGACCCGGCCGCCGGCGAACGGCAGCAGCCGTCGCGCGACTACTCGCCCGTGGAGGTGCGCCCGTGAACGTCGAGGAACTGGTACGCGACTCGCTGCGCGACATGGCGGCCGAAGAACCCTCCGTGGCACCGGAGTTCGCCGACCGGGTCCTGGGCGTCCGGCGGCGCCGGCGCACCCGCCGGCTCGTCGCGGCCGCCGTCGCCACGACCACCGCGCTGGCCGTCGCCGTCGGGGTGCCCCTGCTGGACGCGGGCAGGCAGCACGCCCGCCCCGCGCACGCCGTCCAGCCGGACGGGGTCCACGGCGACACGGAGCAGTGGCCGCCGCGGAAGGAGATCGGGGCCGGCGGGGCCACCCTCGCCGCGTACTACTCGCTGAAGATCCACAAGCAGTCCGCGGGCTGGGACCTCGCGGAGCGCACGTACTGGCTGCTCGACCCGGAGACCGGCCGCTACGCGAAGGACACGAGGTGGTCCGACGTGGCCGTCGCCCCGGGCCTGCGCACCGCCGCCGTCCTGGAGCGGACCCTCCCGGCCCACCGGATCGGCCTGCTCGACCTCACGACGGGGAAGGTCGAGCGCTGGATCCCGGTGGACCGGGGGGTCGCCGGGCTCGCGTTCTCGGAGGACGGGCGCCGGCTGGTGGCGACGACGTACGACAAGAACCCCGATCTGGTGCGCGTGGGCAGCGGAACGAAGGGCACAGGCGCGTTCAACGTCCTCGACGACGTGAGCCGGACCGGCTTCTTCGTCCTGGACGTGGCCTCCGGAGAGGGCCCCTGGAGCGGGGTGGCGGCCGACCGGAACGTCACCTACCGCCATGACTTCTCCTTCAGCCGCACCGGCGAGCAGGTGTACGCGCGGATCGCCGGATCCCGCGACGGCATGCAGCAGTTCTACGACCTGGACGGCAACATGATCGCCGCGCCCGCGGACGAGAAGTACCTGCGCTCCGACGTGCCGGCACGGCTGTCCCCGAACGGCGAACTCGCCGCGCTGGGGCTGGCCAAGGAGGTCGGGCCCGCAAAGTCGTACTCCTCGATCCGTGACCCGCGCACCGGCAGGGAGATCACCAAGGTGCGCGGGGCGGAGCTCCTCGCCTGGGTCGACGACCACCGGCTCATCGCCTGGGAACGCACCACGGGTCTCGACGGGCCGTACCGGGCCCGGCTGGTCGTGGTGACGATCGGCAGCGACAAGGTCGTCCCGCTCAGCGGCGAGGTGGAGCCGTACGGCCCCAGCCAGGGGTGGACGCCGGTCTTCGCCCGGTCCTGATCAGACCAGCAGCTCGTACTCCGCCAGCAGCCCGTCGACCGCGGCCCGGTCGGCGGGCCGCAGCGGCGCCCGCACCGGACCCGCGGGCAGCCCCAGTTCGTTGAGGAGCGCCTTCGCGGTGACGGTGCCGGGCAGCCCCGCCGACATCATCAACTCGATGAGGGCGGTGGCCCGTTGCTGCGACCGGGCCGCCCCCGCCGTGTCCCCCGCGTCGAACGCGTCGATGACCGCGCGGAGTTGAGCGGGCACGACGTTCGCGACCGTGCTCACGTATCCCGCGCCGCCCACCGCGTACAACGCGAGATTGTGCTCGTCGCACCCCGCGTAGTACGCCAACTCCGTGCGGGCGAGCACCTTCTGGGCGCCGAGGAAGTCGTACGAGCAGTCCTTGACCGCCACGATCCGGGGGTGCCCGGCGAGCCGGATCAGGGTCTCCGGCTCGATGCGGGTGCCGGTGCGGCCCGGGATGTCGTACAGCATCACCGGCAGTCCCGAGGCGTCCGCGACCTCGCGGAAGTGGGCCTCCAGGGCGTCCTGCGGGGGCCTGCTGTAGTAGGGGCTGACCACCAGCACGCCGTCGGCGCCCGCCTTCTCGGCCGCCAGGGCCAGCTCGACGGTGTGCCGGGTGTCGAAGGTGCCCACGCCCGCCACGACCGACGCCCGGTCGCCCACGGCCTCCCGGACCGCCGTCACCAGGGCCGCCTTCTCCGCGTCCGAGGTGGTCGGCGACTCACCCGTCGTACCGGACAGCACCAGGCCGTCGCACCCCTCGGCCACCAGCCGGGCGGCGAGCCGCTGGGCGCCGTCGACATCGAGCGCGCCCGCCGATGTGAAGGGAGTGATCATCGCGCAGAGGGCGCGGCCGAAAGGGGTCGCTGTCGTCATGCCCTGTAGTGTCGGCCCGCCGACAGTGAAGCTCCACTTAATTCTCCTACGAGATATCGATAAGGAAAGCTTCATTGATCCGTCGGAGGCCCTATGGGCATTACGGCCCACATGGGTCACCATGGCCAGAACGGACCCTGTGTGTGGGAGGCGTCATGAAGCTCGGCAAGGCACTGGCCACCGGAGTCGCGGAAGAACGGGCCCCCGTCGAGGAGCCCGAACTCGAACTGCCCGAAGAGATCGAGGACGTGCGGGTCCCCGAAGAGGTCCCGGCGGCCCGATGAGGCTGCGGCTTCCGGAGGAACGCCCGACGGAGCCGCCGACCGGATACAAGATCGCCCACCCGGTGCTGTCCCAGGACGGCACCCGGGCCGGGTTCACCGGTGTCTCGCTCGGCGGCGCGCTGCCGTACGGCGTCCTGGCCGACGCGGCCTGCGTCTACGGCCTGCGGCACCGGGCCCCGCACCGCCGCTGCGACTGCGGCTTCCACTGCGTGCACGACCGTACGGCCGCCGAGGCACTGCTGTGCACGGCCGAGCACCGCGCGGCCGTGCTGCTGGAGGTCGCCGTCCTCGGCCGTTTCATCCGCTTCGAACGCGGCTTCCGCTACGCCCGCCAGCGCGTCCGCACGGCGACCGTCGGCCCCTGCGCCTGCGGCACCGTGGCCGCGGCCCTGGCCGACGCGGGCTGGGGCCGCCCCGGCTGGCGCGCCCTCGCCCCGTCCTGCGCGGGCTGCGTCCGAGGCCGTACGTCCGTGTCGCTCGCCGCGTTCGCGCGGCTGGCGGGGGAGGGGCTGCGGGTCGTCGCCGGAAGGGAGGGGGCGCGCAAGGTCGCCGACCTCGGGACGAGCCCCGACGATCTCGGCGTACCCGAACTGGTCGCGGAGGCCGCCCTGTTGCAGGCGCGACTCGACTGGTTCCAGACCCAACTGGCCCGCCTGCGCGAGCCCGGAGCGGGCGGCGGCGGGCAGGGATAGCGCGGGCCGGGCCGGGTACCCGGGTGTTCCGCACTCGACGAGGCGCACAAGACGCGCGGAGGAGTCGAGGAAGAACGGAACCCGTAGGGAGGCGACCCCGTGACCGGCACCACCCACCCCCGGCCGGTGCGCGACGAGCACCACTCGGTGGGCGATCTCGTCGGCCAGGCCAGCGAACAGCTGTCCCGGCTCGTACGACAGGAAGTTGCCCTCGCGAAAGAGGAGTTGGCGGCCAAAGGGCGGCGCGCCGGACGCGGGGGCGGACTGCTCGGCGCGGCGGGGGCGTTCGCGTACGCCGGACTGCTCGCGCTGGCCGGCACGGCGACCGCCGCCCTCTCGCTGACGCTGTCCGTCTGGGCCGCGGCGCTGATCGTTACGGCCGTGCTGTTCGTGATCGCGGCCGTCCTCGGCGCGACCGGCCGCGCCCAGCTGCGCCGGGCCGCACCGCCCACCCCCGAGGAGACCCTCGGCAGCGTCAGGGCCGACGTGGAGGAGATCAGGGAAAGGGCACACCGATGACGGAGCAGGCGGCGGGGAGCACGGGGGCCAAGGGCCCCGAGGAGCTGCGACGCCAGATCGAGCGGACCCGCGGTGAACTCGGCGACACCATCGAGGAGTTGGCAGGAAAGATGGACGTGAAGGGCCGGGCCCGCGCCCGGGCGGCAGATCTCAGGGACAAGGCCGGCGCCCTGACGGTGCAACTGCGCAGCACCGCGGGGCAGGCCGGGCACACCATGCACGACAAGGCGACCGAGAAGGGCCACGCCCTCACGCACCGGGCCGCCGAGAAGGGCCAGGCGCTGACCCACCGCGCGACGGAGAAGGGGCACGCCCTGACCCACCGGGCCACGGAGACGGGCCAGACCCTGCAGCACCGCGCGGAACACGGCACGCCCTGGCCCGCCCGCCCCGTCGTGAGGGCGGCGCTGCGGCACCCCCGTCCCGCCCTGGTCATCGGCGCGGCGCTGGCCGTGGTCGTCGTGGTGGGGTGGCGCTACCCGAAGCGGTGACGGGCCGAGCCGCGGAGCCGGGCCGACAGGGATTCGGCCCGGCTCGAAGCCGGTCCGGCGCGAACCGTCGTCGAGGCCGGCGCTTGACCTGAATCGCGGTCGAGGTTGAAGGGTGGTCGGTACAGGCACCGGGCGACAGGCACCGGGCGACGACCGCAGGAGACCCGTATGACCCGCCGTACCGACACCCACCCCGACCTCGCCGATCCCCGTATCGGCGCCCCCCTCTTCAGCACCTGGCGCGTGGGCACTCCCCTCCGCCAGCGCCGGACCGTGGAGGCCTTCGCGGCCGCCTGGGAGCGCCGCCCCTGGCCCTCCCCCGCCCTTCTCGGCCACCACCTCTACACCGGGCACGACGCCTCCACCGTCCTGCACTACTCGCAGTGGACGGACGAGCAGGCCCACGCGGCCTTCGCCAGGACGCAGCGGCTGGAGCGCGTCGACGAGATCGACACCGCCGTCCCCGGCATCGAGCGCCTCGGCCTGGGCCGCTACCGGCATTACCGCAGCCGCGTCCCCGAGGACCGGGCCGCCCGCACGCCGGGCTGCGTCGTCCTCGTCGACGTCGAGTTCGAGTCGGCGGACCCGGAGCGCCAACGCGCCTGGGTGGACGCCGTGTTCGAGGCGCTGGAGAACGAACCCGCCCCGCATCCCGGCGGCATCGCGGCCCACTTCCACCTCTCCACCGACGGCACCCGCGTCCTCAATTACGCCGAGTGGGAGAGCGCCCAGGCCCACCAGGAAGCCCTCGCGGCCCCGGGCGACGGCATCGGCTCCGCCACCGCCCGCTGGGAACGCGTCCAGACCTGGCCGGGCCTGAAGAGCTCGACGGTCAGCCGCTACGACCACGCCCTGGGCCTCGTCCCCGACTGACGGCCCTCTCCGCTCTGCCGACGCTCTGCCGACTCGCCGAAAACTCTTCCCGTCTGGACAAAAAAAGTTTTCGGTGGGACGGTGGACGCATGCTGGACGTGACCGTGATCGAGGACCCCGAGGCCGCCGCCGTCTCGCTGGACCCCATAAGGGCCCGGCTGCTCGCCGAGCTGGCGGCCGGACCCGCGTCGGCGGCGATGCTGGCCGGGAAGGTCGGGCTGCCCAGGCAGAAGGTGAACTACCACCTGAAGGCGCTGGAGCGGCACGGCCTGGTCGAGCTGGCCGGCGAGCGCCGCAAGGGCAACGTCACCGAGCGGCTGATGCGGGCGACGGCGGCGTCGTACGTCATCTCCCCGCTCGCCCTCGCCTCCGTGCAGCCGGACCCGGACCGCTTCCGCGACCAGCTGTCCGCCCGCTGGCTGCTCGCCCTCGGCGCGCGGCTCGTGCGGGACGTCGGCTCACTGATCACCGGCGCGGCCAAGGCCCGCAAGCGGCTGGCCACTTACGCCCTGGACGGCGAGGTGCGCTTCGCCTCCGCTGCCGAACGGGCCGCGTTCATCCAGGAGTTGACGGCCGGTGTCACCGCGCTGATCCAGAAGTACGACGCCCCGGACGCCGAGGGCGGCCGGGACCACCGGATCGTCGTGGCGGTCCATCCCACGCTCAAACAGACCGAGTCGGAATAGCCAGGAGCAGACCATGTCCAAGGAATTCGAGATCGTCCGCGAGTTCGAGGTCGACGCCACGCCGGAGGAGGTGTGGGAGGCGATCACCCAGGCGAGCGGGGCCTACCTGTGGCCGATGGACCCGCCCGAGCCCCGGGTGGGCGGCGCGGCCGCCTTCGGCTCGAAGGTCACCGCCTACGACCCGCCGCACCGCCTCACCGTGCGCAGCGAGGACGTCGGCTTCCCCACCCAGAGCGCCAACCAGCTCGACCACACCATCGAACCGCGCGACGGCGGCAAGCGGGCCTGGGTGCGCTACGTGCACAGCGGGATCTTCACCGACGACTGGGACAACCAGTACGACGGAGCCGCCAAGCACACCGACTTCTACCTGCACACCCTGCGCGAGTACCTCACGCACTTCGCGCCCCGCCCGGTGACCTTCGCCCAGCTGAACGGGCCCGAGGCCTCGCAGGCGGCGGACGCGTTCGCCGCCGTGGCACCGGCGCTCGGGCTGACGGACGACGACGGTCCGGGCGCCCGGGTGAGCGTGCGCGGGCCGGCGGCCTTCGACGCCGTAGTCGACTACCGCGACCCGTACTTCATCGGGCTGCGCACCGAGACCGCGCTGATCCGCTTCTTCGGCCGCAACCACTGGGGTGCCCCCGTCGGCATCAGCGTCCACGACTTCGCGCCGGACGCCGATGCCGAGGCGAACGAGAGCGCCTGGCAGGGCTGGCTGAACGGCGTGTTCAGCCGGCCCTGACCGATCGGGATTACGGGCGGAACCGCAGGACCTGCGGGTCGTGGTCGCTGATCTGGTCGTGGAACTCCGAGTTGACGTGCACGCTGTCGTACTCGAAGTCGCAGCCGCGCCGGATCGACGGGCTGATCAGGATCTGGTCCAGGACCTGCTGGTTGCCCTGGTAGTCGTAGGTGTAACGCTCGCTCTTCGGCAGCGACTTGATCGCCGACCAGAGCTCGCCGTCACCCTCCATGATCTTGGTGGTGTCGGAGAACTCGAAGTCGTTCATGTCGCCGAGCGCGATGACGTCCGCGTTCTTCTGGACGTCGAGGATGCTCTTGACGAACGCGTTGACCAGCGTCGCCTGCGCGTGGCGCTGGGTCTCCGAGCTGCGCACCACCGGCTGGTACTGCGAGGTCAGACCCTGGTCGCCGCCCTTGGAGTTGAGGTGGTTGGCGATCACGAAGACGGTCTGCCCACGGAAGACGAACTCGCCGACCAGCGGCTTGCGGCTGGCGTTCCAGGCGGTGTTCGTCGGGTCGATGCGGCCGGGCGAGGCCGTCAGCCGGGCCTTGCCGTGCACCTTGGTGACGCCGACCGCGGTCGTGGCGTCGCCGCCCGCGCGGTCGGTGAAGGAGACCCGCTCCGGGTTGAACAGGAACACCTGGCGGATGTTGCCGCCCGGCTCACCGCCGTCGGTGTCGTTGGTCGGGGTGATGGAGCGCCAGTCGTACTTCGGGCCGCCCGCCGCGACGATCGCGTCGATCAGCTTGTTCACCGTCACGTCGGCGGCGACCGTGCCGTCGTCCGTCGCGCCGTCGTTGTCCTGGATCTCCTCCAGGGACACGATGTCGGGCGACTGCAGGTTGTTCACGATCGCGGCGGCGTGCGCGGCGAAGGTGGTGTCGGACGGGTCG
This sequence comes from Streptomyces cylindrosporus, assembly GCF_022698165.1. Taxonomy (GTDB): domain Bacteria; phylum Actinomycetota; class Actinomycetes; order Streptomycetales; family Streptomycetaceae; genus Streptomyces; species Streptomyces cylindrosporus. Next base: position 160,194 of record NZ_JALDAY010000014.1, on the reverse strand, counting down.
AGGTTCTCGACGTTGTACGTTGCCACCGCGAGCTCGCCGCGCGACTGCTTCTTCGTCGTCTCGCGCTCCAGGCCGCCGCTCTTCAGCGTGCCGAGCTGACTGGCGACGAGCGTGTAGCCGCCGTACTGGTTGAAGTCCATCGGGCCGGTGGTGGTGCCGGTCAGGGTGTCGCCGACGTTCGCCACCGGGAAGTCGGCGGTCGCGCCGAGGGACTGGATCTGGAGGCGGCCGGTGTTCTGGGACTCGTAGGAGCCGTAGAGGGTGCCGCCGCGGCGGGTGCGGTGCTCGTGCGGCTTCACCGTGACCCACAGCTCGCTGTACGGGTCGGTCGCGGTGACCACGCGGGCGTCGGCGACCTGGACGTTCATGCCCTCCAGGGACTCGTAGTAGTCCAGGGCGTACTTCGACGGGTCGAGGGTCAGGCCGTTGATCGAGTTGTTCGCGGAGGCGTCGCCCGCCGGGGTGTACTCGTCCGGCACCGACTTCGCGTCGATCACCGTCGGGGCCGGGACCGCGTTGCCCGTGGAGACCGTGGTGACGGTCGGCTTGGTGATCTCGGTCAGCGACTGGTTGCCGGTCGAGGCGCCGCCCGGGACGTACTCGGAGACCGTGCCGGTGACCGTGACGGAGTCACCGACGGCGACCTTCGGGGTGGAGCTGGTGAAGACGAAGACGCCCTCGCTCGTGGCCGGGTTGTCGTCCGGGTTCGGGTCCTGCATCCAGAAACCTCTGGACGAGCCGTACGTACGCGTGGCGGTGACGATTCCGGCCACGTCGCCGACCTTCTGGCCCGCGTATGGGGATATGCGCGTGGCGCCCTGGATGTCATGGATGCGCACGGAGTCCGCGTGCGCGGGGGAGGTCAGGGCGACGGCGGACGCCGCGGAACAGACGGCGGCGACGGTGAGTGCGGCGAGGCGTGCGGACTTCTTGCTCGGCAACGGGATCCCTCCGGGGGCGTGCTGTGCTGGGCGCCGGGACGAGGTGTGAGGTGTGGTGCAGGTGCGTGGTGCTGAATTACGCGTGTAGAACCGAGTGAACAGTTGTCCCCCGAATTTCTACGCGCGTCAATCTCCTGCCTGGTCAGGTCAGTTGTCAAGGTTTCGGCCATGTACGGACCTTGAGGAGCAGATGAACCGGGCGGCATGGGGTGAAATCCGTCTACGCTGAGCGATTGAGTCGTACGGCGTCCAGGTGGTCGTACGGACACTGAGGCGCCCTAGGAGAACCAGCCGATGTCAGACAGCTCCCCCCTGCCGCCGGTGCGGCTGCACCCCGAAGCGGAGCTGGCGCGGGACGCCCTGTCCACGCCGTTGCTCTCCCGGGCCGCGCGGCTCGCCCGCTGGGCCGGTCCGGACACCCGGGTCGACGCCGGGGCGGGGCTGGTCGACGAGCAGCTGCCGGCCGCCGCGGAGGTGCTGGGGCTTACCGGTGAGGACGCCGAGGCGCACGCGAGCGAGGCGTGGCGGGTCGCCGTGGACACCGGGCTCGTCGAGGTCGTCGACGAGGACGAGGGGACGGTTGCGGCGGGGGAGGAGCTGGCGCTGCTGACCGGTGGGTCGCCGCACGATGTGCTGGCCGTGTGGCAGGGCGCTCTTGAGACGGTGCTCGCCGACGCGAGCGTGCCGGACATCGACGGGCTGGACGACGCCCTTGACGAGGGCGGCGAGATCGACTTCTCGCGGCTGGAGTGGGATCCGGACGCGGAGGCCGACTTCCTCGACGGGGTTCTCGGCAACCTGTATCTGCTCACCGTCAGCGAGGACGGGCCCGGCGAGTCCCCCGTGCCGCTGCCCGCGCTCGCCGCGTCGATGATCGTGCCCTCCGACATGGGGGAGCCGACCAACGACGTGCTGGAGCAGGTCTCCGACGCGATGATGAAACTGGACGACCAGTTCCGGCTGCTCGAACCGGTGGGGCTGGTCGAGTACCAGCCGGTCGACGAGGCGTTGATGGCGGACGCCGAGGAGGAGCCCGCCGCGCCGGTCGACGACACGGATGTGACGCGGTACGGGATGGTGCGGCTCACGCCGCTCGGGCGGTACGGGCTGCGGGCGCGGCTGCTGGAGGCCGGGTTCACCGCGCCCGCGGTGGGGGAGCTTGCGGACAAGGGGGCCGACGCGCTGTTCGACGGGACGGCGGCGTTTCCGCGGCGGGCCGCGCAGGCCGAGACCGAGGCGTGGCTGGCTCGGCGTGAACCGCTCGTGGCGGCGCGGGAGTTGCTGGCGGCGGCGAAGGGCGGGGACGCGGGGGCGCCGTTGCGGCGGCTACGGTGTCAGCAGGCCTTGTCGCTGGTGGGGGCGGAGGCTGAGCCGGCCTTGCGGGAGGTGCTCGGCGATGCCGAGCTGGGTGGGCTTGCGCGGGTGTGGCTGGCCGAGCGGGGGGCCGCGGATGTGCCGCCGCCGTCGGAGGCGATGATCTTCTGGCTGACCGTCGACACGGTTGCCGCGCAGCTTGCCGCCGAGGGGAACTCCGACGAGTTGCAGGAGCTCGTGGAGGGGCTGGCGCAGCAGCATCAGGGGTTCTTCGCGGCTGCCTGGCGGGTGGAGCATCCGGCCACGGCGGATGTGCTGGAGGCGATGGGGCGGCTGCATCCGGACAAGCGGATCGCCAAGGAGGCGCGGAAGGCCGCGTTCAAGGCCCGGTCGCAGCAAGGGGGTTGAGCGGGCGCCGCCGCGCGGGCGGGTGCGTTGTGGGTCGGGGTCGTGGTGGTACGGCGAACCCGCCGCCCACGGGGTTGCCGTCTCTTGAGGGGTGGGCGAGCCCGAGTGGCCTCGTACGCGGCGGGTTGCGCCGTACCACCACGACCCGCTCCCGTGCGTCGGCGGCTGCGGGCCGTCGTCCCTCTTGTGGTCTCGCGGGTGCGTGGGCTCTGGGTTCGGCGTGAAAGCGCTGCTGTTCGCGGGCACGCTTGCCTTGACCGTATGGCGGGGGGCGGCGGTGCGCATGGACCGGGCTGTGGCCGAGCGGCTGGTGCGGGACGGGCGGCGGGGCTGGCGTGCCGACAGTTTTCTCGGGGGGCTGAGCTGTGCGGCCCAACTCGCCCTGGCCGAGCGGGCCGAGCTCGTCTCCTTCGCCTCGGGGGCCCTGCTCATCAGGGAGGGTGATGTCAGCTCCGAGGTCTTCCTGTTGGTCGCGTCGTACGTCAAGGTGACCGCGGCCCTTGCCGACGGGGGCTGGACGTTGGTCGCCGTGCGGATGAGCGGTGATCTGGTGGGGGAGCTGGCGGGCATGAGCGGGGCGCCGCGCAGTGCCTCCGTGCGGGCGTGCGGTGTTGTGCCGGTGAGTGCGATGCGGCTCGACTGGTCTGAGTTCGATGCCGTCGCCGAGCGGTATCCGGAGGTGTTGCGGCGGTTGCAGGAGACGGTCAGTCGGAAGCTGACGGCGGCGACGCGGCGCCGGGTCGACTTCCATCACCGGTCTCCGACAGTGCGGTTGGCGCGAGTGCTGGTCGAAATGGCCGACGACTTCGGGCAGTCGGTGCGCGGACGCGAGGTCATCCTTCCGGTCGACCTCAAGCACATGGAGTGGGGCGAGCTCATCGGGGTCTCGGAGAGTACGGCGTACCGGGCGCTGCGGGAGTTACGGGATCTTGTGGACGCCCATCACCGGCGCGTCATCGTCACGGATCTGACGGGGCTTCGGAGAGTCGCCGACGGAGTGTGAAGAACGGTACCGGAGGTAACGCGGTGCCGGGTGGCGACCACTCGGACAGATGTGGTAGGCACGAGCTGCTACACGACTTGTAGGTCGTTCTCCTGCTTCAGGATTGGTCAGGCGTACGTTGCACGACAACGCGTCCGAGTCCGGATCGAATTCGGTCGAGAATCGCTTCCATGCTGTCGTCGTCCGGGTTGACCTCGGTGGCTACAGCCGGTTCAAGGGCCCGGACATGGGCCCCGCACAGGCGGCGCTGCGCGGGGCGCACGACGACACGCTCGGGCAGATGCCCGACGAACTGAAGCGCGAATTCAAGCACTTCCAGGAGACCGGCGACGGGTTCCAGCTGATGTGGCCCAGCGACCTGAGCCCCGAGGTGGTCTCGTGCTACGTCCAGGTCTTCCAGGACAGCCTGGCAAAGCGGAACGTGGACCGGGAGCCCGGCGTGCTGCTGCGCGTCCGTCTCGCCATGACCACGGGGTTCGCCGGGCCGGGTGCTCTCGGCATCACGGGGCCGGCGGTCATCAAGGCGGAACGCCTGGTCGAGGCGGTACAGGCGAAGCGGCTGCAGGCGGAGTTCCCCGAGCAGCAGCTGGTCTTGATCTTCGACGCCAATGTCCATGAACAAACGATTCGCGACGGCTATGCCGTAGGTGTCGACGGGTCCGGCTTCGTCCCCGTCCAGGTGCGCGACAAGTACGACGAGACGCATGACGCCCAGCTCGCCGTGCCCGGCCGCACGGCGGACGAGGTGCGCGCCGTCGTGAGCCCCTCGCTGCTGACGCGGATGAGGCGGTGCTTCCGCAGGACCGTGTGCCCTCGGGTCGGCAAGGTCGTACACGCGGTCCGGTCGGTGCCCAAGCTCGTGCTCGCCGCCGCCCTCGTGCCGGCCATGGCGGCCTGCGCGGTCGCCGTGCTCGTCCCCGTGGCCTTCTCCACGACCCGTGGTGAGGCACCTGGTGACGGGTCGGCCTGGTCGGAGGCGACGGCGCCCGCCGCGCACGAGCGCCCCGGGCCGGCGACCTCGCGCTCCCTGGACGAGCGCCCCACGCTGACCCCGATGACCGCCCCGTCGGCGTCGTCCGCGCCCGGAGAAGGGCAGTCGCCCACGTCGGACACCTGTGGGTCGGGAGGTCGCGCACGGGAGCAGTCGGCGCCTTGAGCCCCCGTATGCGCCCATGTGTCCTCCCTTTCGCGCCGGAGCCTCCCCGTCAGGTGACGGGCGATGACCGGGTCCGGCCGGGGGCGGGGCACTCTGCTGGTACGTGGTGGCGCGACGGGGGTCCGCGCCACCACGGTCCGGTGCTGTACGGCATTACCCGAACCGGGGAGACTTTTGGTTCCCGTGGTCGGGTGCGTACGGATTCATGGAACTGCGAGGCATGAAGTCGCCCGGTGTTCAACCCCCGTTCAGTCGTGAGCGGGACGGTGTCGCCGACCCGAGGTCCGCCACCCTCCACGGCACACCCACCGCGTCACAGGAGACACCATGTCGCTCACTCGCAGGGACTTCGCCAGGAAATCCGCGATCACCGGTGCCGGGGTCGCCCTGGCGGGCAGCGTCGGCGCCCTCGCCACCGCCCCCAACGCCCTTGCGTCCACGGAGACGGAAGGCGCAGAGCACTCGGCGGACGGGCACGGCGTCGGGTACGGGCCGCTGATCTCCGACCCGAACGGCATCCTCGCCCTCCCGGCCGGCTTCAAGTACCGGATCATCACGTACAGCGGCAAGACCAAGCTGGAGTCGGGCGAGTTCACGCCCTCCAACCACGACGGCACGTCCACCTTCGACGGGCCCCGCGGCGCCACCCTCCTCGTCAACAACCACGAGCTCAAGGGCCCGCGGGCGAACTGGAAGTACCCGGTCCCGCTGACCGAGGGCCTGGTCTACGACCCCGCCGCGTCCGGCGGCTGCACGGTCGTCGAGGTGCGCCGCGACCACGTCGCCGAGTGGGTCGGCATCGCCGGCACCTCCACCAACTGCGCGGGCGGCAACACCCCTTGGGGCACCTGGCTCACCTGCGAGGAGACCGAGGACAAGGCCGGCCAGAACGGCATGACCAAGGATCACGGGTACGTCTTCGAGGTCGATCCCGAGGACCGTCGGGCCAACCGTGGGCCGAAGCCCGTCAAGGCGCTCGGGCGGTACGCCCACGAGGCCGTCGTCGTCGACCCCAAGCGCGGGCACCTGTACCTGACCGAGGACGCGGCGACCCCGAACGGGCTGCTGTACCGCTGGACCCCGCCGGAGGGCTTCCGCCACGGCCGCGGCAAGCTGCGCACCCTCGCCGACGACGCGGGCGTACTGCAGGCCTTCAAGTGCTTCGACTCCGGCGGCCAGTTCGTCGACGACCTCTCCCGCGCCACGAAGATCGGCACGGTCTACGGCGTGGACTGGGTCGACGTTCCCGACCGGGACGCGAAGACCACCTCCGTGCGCAAGCAGTTCGCCGCCGGGCAGGTCACCCGTGCCCGCAAGCTGGAGGGCATGTGGTGGGGCGACGGCGGTGCGTACATCGTCTCCTCGTACGCCCGTGAGGAGAGCCCCGTCCAGCACGACGGCGCGGTGTGGTTCTACGACCCCAAGCGCCGGACCCTGACGCTGAAGGTCCTCATCGGCGTCAACCCCGACCCGTCGGTCGAGGGCAACTTCGACGGTCCCGACAACATCACCGTCTCCCCGTACGGCGGGCTCGTCATCGCCGAGGACGGCGAGGGCCTTCAGCACCTGTTCGGCGCCACCGACAGCGGCCGTACCTACCCCATCGCCCGTAACGAGCTCAACCTCGGCACCGAGGCGGAGCCCGAGTACAGCGAGTTCACCGGGGTCACCTTCTCGCCCGACGGCAGCACCCTGTTCGCCAACATCCAGGAGCCGGGCATCATGCTCGCCATCACCGGTCCCTGGAAGCGCCAGAAGCGCGGCTGATTTTCGTCGGTGATTTAATTCGTTCGCTCGACCCGCGGCCGTCCTCCTAAAGTTGTGCACGTCCAGGTGCGAAGGCAGGACCTACTTCCACTCATAATGGGGCGGCCGCGGGTTCGAGTCCCGCCACCGGTACAACAGGCCGGTGTAGCTCAGGGGTTAGAGCACCTACGTCGGTTCCGCCGACCTCGATCTCTGGACACCAAAACTCAATGCACCTCCCGGTGCGAAGCATTTGATCTCGGGGGGCGCAGTTCATGGTGTTCCCTTTGCTGCGTCTCCCTCCGAAACGGTCCGGAATTCGGGGGAATTCACCATGACGCGATTCAACAGCAAGGCCGCCCGTGCGCAGCCCACTTCGCGTGTCACCTCCACCGGCCGCATTCTCCGTTCCTATGAGGGCGGCCGCGGCCGTGAGCGCGACGCGCGTTCCGAGCTTTTTCTGCTTGCCGTCGCCAACTTCGTGTCGCAGCAGACCTTCTACGAGTCCGGCGCCGACCGCGACGACCGGTTCGCGCGGCTCGTGCGGCGGCTCGCCGTCGAGGACCCGGAGTGGACCGCGGGCCTGCTCGGCTGGCTGCGCGGCGAGGGAAACCTCCGTACCGCCTCGATCGTCGGTGCCGCCGAGTACGTGAAGGCACGCCTCGACACGGGCGCCACCGCCGGCCCGGCAAGCCGCCAGGTCGTGGCCTCCGTGCTGCAACGCCCCGACGAGCCCGGCGAGTTCCTCGCGTACTGGACGGCGATGTACGGCCGCAGCGTCCCCAAGCCCGTCAAGCGCGGGATCGCCGACGCCGTGCGCCGCCTCTACAGCGGCAGGTCGCTGCTGAAGTACGACACCGCGTCCAAGGGCTACCGGTTCGGCGACATCCTCAACCTGGTGCACGCGGCCCCGGACCCGGACAAGCCGTGGCAGGGCGAGCTGTTCCGGTACGCCCTCGACCGCCGGCACAACCCGGACACCGCGCTCCCGCCCGCGTCGAACCGCGTGCTCACCGCGCACCGCGAGCTGATGGCGCTGCCGCCGGCCGAGCGGCGTGCGGTGGTGACCTCGCCGGGCGGTGCGGAGCGGCTCGCGGCTGCCGGTATCACCTGGGAGGCACTGGCCGGGTGGCTGCAGGGTCCGATGGACAAGGCGGCCTGGGAGGCCGTGATCCCGTCCATGGGCGCGATGGCGCTCGTACGGAATCTGCGGAACTTCGACCAGGCCGGGGTCTCGGACGAGGTCGCGGCCCTGGTCGCGGCCAGGATCAGTGACCCGGCCGAGGTCGCGCGCTCGCGGCAGTTCCCCTTCCGGTACCTCGCCGCGTACCAGCACGCGCCGTCGCTGCGCTGGTCGTACCCGCTGGAGCAGGCGCTCGGCCACTCGCTGGCCAACGTGCCCGCGCTGCCCGGCCGCACGCTGGTGCTCGTCGACCGCTCGGGCTCGATGTGGGCACCGCTGTCGGACCGCTCGCAGCTCAACCGGGCCGACGCGGCGGCGGTCTTCGGTACGGCGCTCGCGCTGCGGGCGCAGCACGCGGATCTCGTCGAGTTCGGCACCAGCAGCCGGCGGCTGAGCTACGGCAAGGGCGAGTCGGTCCTGAAGATCCTCGGGCGCTTCGGCGACCTGGGCGGCACCGACACCGTCAGTGCCGTCCGCGCGCACTACCGGGGGCAGGACCGGGTGCTGATCGTCACCGACGAGCAGTACGCCCACAGCCGGTACGGCGACCCGACCGAGCAGGTCCCGGCGAAGGTGCCCGTCTACACCTGGAACCTCGCCGGGTACCGCGCGGGCCACGGCCCGTCCGGCAGCGCCAACCGGCACACCTTCGGCGGCCTGACGGACGCGGCCTTCCGGATGGTTCCGCTGCTGGAGGCGGCACGGGACGCCGACTGGCCCTGGGCCGCCTGAGCCACCCGATCGTGGCCCGCACTTCTACGGGGGTGCGGGCCACACCCTTGCCCCCGAGGGGGCTGACATCTAACATTTCAGTTGTGGAGTCCATACGACCCGTCCGGCGCACCCTGCTGAGGGACCGCGCCTACGAAGCCATCCGGGACGCCATCGTCGCCGGGGAGATCGAGCCGGGCGCGGTGGTGCGGGACGCCGACCTCGCCGAGCGGCTCGGGCTGTCCCGGGCGCCCGTGCGGGAGGCCTTCTCCCGGCTGGTCGACGAGGGACTCCTGGAGAGCAAGCCGCAGAGCTACACCCGGGTGACGCCGGTCGACGCCGCCGACGTACGGGACGCGGCCGCCGTCGTCGGGGCCATGCACGAGCTGGCCACCCGGGTCGCCGTGCCCCGCCTCCTCGACGCGGACGTCCAGGCGATGCGCGCCGCCAACGAGCGGTTCGCGGCCGCCGTCGACTCCGGCGACGTCGAAGGGGCCCTGCGCGCCGACGACGAACTCCACGACGTGCTGGTGCGGGTCGCAGGGAACCACGCGGCGGCCGCCACCGTGGCCCGCTACACCCCCCTCGTCCGCCGGCTGGAGCGGCACCGCTTCGGCGAGGGCGGCAACTGCCGTTCGGCCGGACTGCACGAGCAGCTGATCGACGCCTGCGCGGCCGGCCGCGTGGACGAGGCGGTCCGCGTCACCGCGGAGATCTGGCGCACCCTCGCCGACCTCGCCGACGGCGACTGATCCCACCCCGGGAGGACCCATGTCCCTTTCCTCGTACGACCGTTACCCCCTGCTCTTCGGCCCGTCCCCGGTGCACCCGCTGGAGCGGCTCACCGCACACCTCGGCGGCGCCGCCCTGTGGGCCAAGCGCGAGGACTGCAACTCCGGGATCGCGTACGGCGGGAACAAGACCCGCAAGCTGGAGTACCTGGTCGCCGACGCCCTCGCCAAGGGCTGCGACACCCTCGTGTCGATCGGCGGCGTCCAGTCCAACCACACCCGCCAGGTCGCGGCCGTCGCCGCCCGCGCCGGGCTCAAGTGCGTGCTGGTCCAGGAGAGTTGGGTCGACTGGCCCGACTCGGTCTACGACAAGGTCGGCAACATCCTGCTCAGCCGCCTCGCCGGAGCCGACGTACGCCTGGTCAAGGCCGGGTTCGGCATCGGTTTCAAGGAGAGCTGGGAGCAGGCGCTCAGGGACGTCGAGGAGTCGGGCGGCAAGCCGTACGCCATCCCGGCGGGCGCCTCCGACCACCCGCTCGGCGGCCTCGGCTTCGCCGGCTGGGCGTATGAAGTCGCAGATCAGGAGAGGGAGTTGGGGGTCTTCTTCGACACGGTCGTGGTGTGCTCGGTGACCGGGTCGACCCAGGCGGGCATGGTCGCCGGCTTCCGCGCACTGGAGGAGGCGGGCGGCCGGCGGCGCCGGGTGCTCGGCATCGACGCCTCGGCCAAGCCCGCCGCCACCCGCGAGCAGATCGCCCGGATCGCCCACAACACCGGCCAACTCATCGGCGTGAAGAGGGAGCTGACCGAGGCGGACGTGGAGCTGGACGAGCGGTACCACGCCGGGATCTACGGCATCCCCGACGAGACCACCCTGGCGGCGATGCGGCTGGCCGCCCGCACCGAGGGCATGGTCACCGACCCCGTGTACGAGGGGAAGTCGATGGCCGGAATGGTCGATCTGGTCGAACGCGGCGAGATCGACCGGAACTCCACGGTGCTCTACGCCCACCTGGGCGGCCAGCCCGCACTCAACGCCTACAGCGCCCTGTTCTAGCGGGCAGGCACCGGGCGATCGCCTTGTCCGGTGCCGTACCTACGCGGCGGGCCTGCGCCGCCCGGTGATCACGAGCGCACACACCAGCAGGGCGGTCACGGCGATCAGGGCGCCCACACCGAAGGCTCGCGCCGAGCCTTCGGTGAGCACCTCCGCCGGGGTGCCGGACGCGTGCCGGGTCACCGTTCCGAACACCGTGACCAGGACGGACAGTCCGAGCGTGCCGCCGAGCCACTGCAGGGTCTGGAGCAGGCCCGAGGCCGCGCCCGCCTCGTGCGGCTCGATGCGGGCCAGGATCGTCGCGTTGAGCGGCATGAAGCTCAGGCCGACGCCGGCCCCCATCAGCAGCAGCGGACCGAGCAGACCGGCCGCGTACCCGTCGCCGGGTTCCAGGCGCCACAGCCACGCGGCGGCGACCACGAGCAGCGCCATGCCGGTGAGCAGTACCGGCTTGGCGCCGAACCGGGGCAGCAGCCGCGGCACGAAGCGCACGGTCGTGAACATCGCCAGGGTCATGGGCAGGAAGGCGAACCCGGCGCGCAACGGGCTGTATTCCAGCACCTGTTGACTGATCAGGGTGAGGAAGTAGAAGGCGCCGAACATGCCCGCGGGCAGCAGCAGGACGCCCGCGTAGCCGCCCGCGCGGTTGCGGTCGGAGAAGAGGCGCAGCGGCATGATCGGCTGGGGTGCGCGGGACTCGACGAGGGTGAAGGCGACCAGCAGAGCGGCGGCCGTACTGAATCCGAGCATCGCCTGGCTGTCGCTCCAGCCCGCCTCCGAGACCCGGATGAAGGCGTAGACGAGCGAGGTCATCCCCGCCGTGCCGGTGAGCGCGCCCGCCGCGTCGAACTTGCCCGCGTGGCGCGGGGTCTCGGTGACGAAGCGGGGCAGGGCGAGGGCGACCGCGGCGCCGATCGGGACGTTGATGAGCAGGGCCCAGCGCCAGGACGCCCAGGAGGTGAGCATGCCGCCGAGGACCAGGCCGACGGAGGCGCCTATGCCGGCCATGGAGGAGTAGATGCCCAGGGCATGGTGGCGGCGGGGGCCGTCCGGGAAGTTGGTGGTGATCAGGGCGAGGGTGGAGGGCGCGGTGAGGGCGGCGCCGACGCCCTGCAGCGCGCGGGCCGCCAGCAGCCAGGCGCTGTCGGCGGCGAGCCCGCCGAGCAGGGAGGAGGCGGCGAAGAGCAGCACGCCGGCGGTGAGCGTACGGCGCCGGCCGAGGATGTCGCCGACGCGCCCGCCGAGCAGCAGCAGTCCGCCGAAGGCGAGCGTGTAGGCGTTGAGGACCCAGGACAGGCCGGTGCGGCTGAAGTCGAGGTCGTGCTGGATGTCGGGCAGCGCGACATTGACGACGGTGGAGTCGACGCCGACCATCAGGTAGGCGGTGACGATGACGAGGAGGACCGCGCCCAGCCGGGCCGGATGGTCCGGTGGGGCGGAGCGTGTGCCGGTGGTCATGGACGGGGTGGACATGGAGTTCTCCCGTTTCGAGGTCCCCGGTGGGATGTGTGCGGGCAGCACGAAGCAACGGATGTGGGCAGGGCGGGGCGGCCCGCGAAGAAAAGCGGGGACTGTCTCCGTTTAACTCTCGCTAAGATACGGAGAGAGTCCCCGGTTCGCAAGGAGTATCTGAATGGCGCAGGTCAAGCCCATGCGAGCGGACGCTCGGCGCAACTACGAACGGCTGTTGAAGGCCGCGGCGGAGGCCTTCGCCGAGCACGGGGAGAATGCGTCCCTCGACGACATCGCCAAGCGGGCGGGCGTCGGGTCGGGCACGCTGTATCGCCATTTCCCCACGCGGCAGGCGCTGTTGGAGGCCACGTACGTCGATCGCATCGAGGCGCTGGGGGAGCGGGCCGACGAGATCGCGAAGGAACTGTCGCCCGGGGAGGCCCTGGTGGAGTGGCTCTACGAGGTCTGTGTGCGGACGACCGAGGTGCGGGGGCTGAAGTCCCTGCTGGGATCGGCGGTCACGGACGGGAGCCGGGTCGAACTGACCGCCTGCGCCACGCACATGAAGGCGGCGGCGGAGCGGCTGGTCGGGGCGGCGCAGGAGGAGGGGACGCTGCGCCGGGACGTGGAGCCGATCGACGTACTGCGGCTGGCCCACGGGGTCGCCACGGCCTCGGAGCTGGCGAAGGGCGGGGGGTCGCACGTCCGCCGGTACCTGTCGCTGCTCACGGAGGGGCTGCGGCCCGGGTGAGCGAGGAGCGTCGGGTGCCTCCCGCCGGAGGCACCCGTGGACGTCGTACGACTAGAGAGCCTGTGCCGCCGGCTTCACCATCCCCCGCACCGTGCGGGACTTCACGAAGTCGCCCATCGCCGTCATGTCCCACTCGCCGGAGAACTGGCGGATCAGCTTCGCCATCATCACGCCCGTCTGCGCCTCCGCGTTCGTGAGGTCGAAGCGGACCAGTTCTTCTCCGCTGGCCGCGTCGATGAGGCGGCAGTAGGCCTTGGCGACCTCCGTGAACTTCTGGCCGGAGAAGGAGTTGACCGTGAAGACCAGGCCGGTGACCTCCTGGGGGAGCCGGCCGAGGTCGACCACGATGACCTCGTCGTCGCCTCCGCCCTCGCCCGTGAGGTTGTCGCCGGAGTGCTTGATCGCGCCGTTCAGGATGGACAGCTTGCCGAAGTAGCAGCTGTCGATGTGGTTGCGCTGCGGGCCGTACGCGATGACCGACGCGTCCAGGTCGATGTCCTTGCCACGGTAGGCCGGCTCCCAGCCGAGGCCCATCTTGACCTGGGCGAGCAGCGGGCGGCCGCCCTTGACCAGGGACACCGTCTGGTTCTTCTGGAGGCTGACCCGGCCCTTGTCGAGGTTGATCTTCCCGGCGCCCGGCGCCGGAGGACCCCCCGCGGGCGCGGGGTTGGCCGGGGGAGGCGGCGGCATGGTCAGCGGCGGGGCCGGCGGCGCCACCGGCGTCTGGATGGTGGGCGCGGGCGGGGCGACGGGGGCGGCGGCCGGGGCCGGCTCCTCCACCGTGACGCCGAAGTCGGTGGCGATGCCCGCCAGCCCGTTGGCGTATCCCTGGCCGACCGCCCGGGCCTTCCACTGGCCGCCCCGGAGATAGATCTCCACGACCACCAGCGCCGTCTCGGTGCCCAGCTGCGGAGGGGTGAAGGTGGCCAGCACCGAGCCGTCGTCCGTGCCCCGGACGGTGGCCGTCGGCTCGATGCCCTGGAAGGTCTGCCCGGCGGCGTCCGGGCTGGCGGTGACCACGATCTTCTCGATGCCCGGCGGCAGCGCGGCCGTGTCGACGAGGATCGCGTCCGGTGACGTACCGCCGCCGGAGCGGTACGTCACACCCGGGCCGCTCGGCTGGTTGTAGAAGATGAAGTCGTCGTCCGAGCGCACCTTGCCGTCGCCCGTGAGCAGCAGGCCCGACACGTCCAGCCGCACCGGGGCGGCGACGTCCACCGTCACGCGGGCGGTGGGGAGAGGGATGTTCGAGCCTGGGGTCATAGCTGTCATGCCCGGTGAACGAACGACCTCGCTTTACCGTTCCCTTAAACTTCGACGGCTCCCCCGGACGCCTACGGCACCACGACGATCTTCCTGCCGACCCCGGCCGCGAACTGGTCCAGCGCCTCCGGATACCGCTCCAGCGGGATCCGGTCGCTGATGAAGATCTCCGGGTCGAGCACCCCGGTCGCGAACAGCTCGGCCGCCCGCTCGAAGCTGTGCAGGACCGCCATGGAGCCGGTGATGGTGATCTCCTGGTTGTAGATGCGGTACGGGTCGATCGTCACGCGGGTCGCGTAGTCGGCCACGCCGAACTGCAGGAACGTGCCCGCCTTCGCCACCCGGTCCAGGCCGTCCTGGATCGCCGCCGCGTTGCCCGTGGCGTCGACGACCAGGTCCCAGCCCTGCGGCCGGTCCAGCTCGTCCGGGTTCGCCGCCGACGCCGAGACACCCAGCCGTACCGCCGTCTCCAGGCGGGCCGGGTTCAGGTCCACCACGTCCACGCTCGCCGCACCGGTGCGCTTGGCGAGCTCCAGCATCATCAGGCCCATCGTGCCGGAGCCGTAGATCAGGACGTGTGCGCCCAGACGGGACTGGAGGACGTCGTAGCCGCGGACCGCGCAGGACAGCGGCTCCACCAGGGCCGCGTCCTGGGTGCGGACGTGTTCGGGCAGCTTCACGCAGTTCGCCACGGGGGCGAGGGCGTACTGGGCCGCGCCGCCGGCGGTGGTGACGCCGATCGCGGCCCAGCGTTCGCAGAGGTTGTTGTGGCCCGTACGGCAGTACCGGCACTCGTAGCAGTACAGGGACGGGTCGACGGCCACCCGGTCGCCGACCGCGACCTCGGTGACCTGGGCGCCGACGCCCACCACCTCGCCGGCGAACTCGTGGCCCGGCACGATCGGCAGCTTGGGCGCGAACTCGCCCTGGAGGATGTGCAGGTCGGTGCCGCACAGGCCGCACGCGGCGACCTGGACGACGACCTCACGCGGGCCGGGTGTCGGGTCGGGGACCTCGGCGACGACGGCGCGGCCCACGGACTCGATGACGGCGGCCTTCATTTGACGGCTCCCAGTGACAGGCCCTGGACCAGCTTGTCCTGGGCGGCGAACCCCGCGGCGAGCACCGGCAGGGAGATGACGAGCGACGCGGCGCACACCTTCGCCAGGAACAGGCCCTGGCTGGTGATGAAGCCGGTCAGGAAGACGGGGGCGGTCTCGGCGACCACGCCCGTCAGGACCCGGGCGAACAGCAGCTCGTTCCAGCTGAAGATGAAGCAGATCAGGGCGGTGGCGGCGATGCCGGGCAGGGCGATCGGGGCGACCACGCGCGCGAGGATCGTCGGCAGCCGGGCCCCGTCCACGCGGGCCGCCTCGATGATGGCCACCGGGACCTCGGAGAGGAAGGACTGCATCATCCACACCGCGATCGGCAGGTTCATGGACGTGTAGAGGATGACCAGGAACCAGATGTTGTCGAGCATGTCCGTGTTCTTCGCGAACAGGTAGATCGGCAGCAGGCCCGCCACCACCGGCAGCATCTTCGTGGACAGGAAGAAGAACAGGACGTCCGTCCACTTGCGCACGCGGCGGATGGAGAGCGCGTACGCCGCTGGCAGTGCGAGGAGCAGCACGAAGGCCGTCGACGCCACCGATGCCACGGTGGAGTTGATCAGGGCGGGCCAGGGGCTCGCGCCGCCGCCCGTGCCGAAGAACTCGCGGTAGCCGTCCAGGGTGAGGGCGGCCCCGAAGGAGGGCGGGTTGGTGGCCGCGTCCGCCTCCGAGTGGAAGGACGTCAGCGCCATCCAGGCGATGGGCAGGAAGAAGACGATGCCGACCAGCCAGGCCACCAGGCCGAGCCCGTTGCGGCGCAGTACCGCGTTCATGCGCGGGACACCTCCTCGCGGAACAGGGACGACACCACGCGCAGCGCGAAGGTCGCGATGATGATCGAGCCGATGACCACCAGGACGCCCGCGGCCGAGGCGAGGCCGTTCTCGTGGGCCTGGTAGAAGCTCTGGTAGACGGTGTAGGGGAGGTTGGCGGTGCCCAGGCCGCCGGAGGTGATCGTGAAGACCGCGTCGAAGTTCTGCACGATGTAGATCGAGCCGAGCAGGGCGCCGAGTTCGAGGTAGCGGCGCAGGTGCGGGAGCGTCAAGTGGCGGAAGATCTGCCAGTCGTTGGCGCCGTCGACGCGGGCGGCCTCCAGCTGTTCGTTGTCGCGGCTCTGCAAGCCGGCCAGCAGGATCAGCATCATGAACGGCGTCCACTGCCAGATCAGGGAGGCCTCGACCGCGATCAGCGGGTTGTTCGAGATCCAGTCGGGCTGTGGCCCGCCGACGTAGTGCAACAGCCCGTTCAGCAGGCCGTATTCGGGGTTGAACAGCACGTGCTTCCACAGCAGGGCCGCGGCCACCGGGACCACCAGGAAGGGCGCGATCAGCAGCGTCCGGACTATTCCTCGGCCCCGGAACCTACGGTCGAGGAGCAGTGCGAGCGCCAGGCCCAGGACCAGGCTGACCAGGACCACGGTCACCGTCAGCAGGATCGTCGTCCACACCGAGTGGCGCAGGTCCGCGTCGGTGAGGACCTCCTTGTAGTTGTCGAAGCCGGTGAAGTGCCGGGCCTTCGGGTAGAGGGCGTTCCAGTCGAAGAACGAGATGATCAGCGTGGCCACGAACGGCAGCTGGGTCACCACGATCATGAAGACCAGTGCGGGCAGCAGTGGGGCGCGGGTGGCCCAGGCGCGCATCCGGGTGGACGGCTGGTGCGTCGTGCGTACGGGAGTTGCGGCTATCGGAGCCGTTGTCGTGGCGCTCATCGCCCCTCGTACTCCTTCGAGATCTTCTCGGCGAGTTGCTGGGACTTCTTCAGGGCCGAGTCGACGGACTGGCGTCCGGCGATGGCCGCGCTGATCTCCTGGGAGACCTTGGTGCCGAGATCGGTGAACTCGGGGATGCCGACGAACTGGATGCCGGGCGCGGGGCGCGGCTGCACCCCCGGGTCGTTGGGTTTGGCGCCCTCGATGGCCTCCTTCGTCATCTCCTGGAAGGCGGCGGCCGACTTGACGTACTCGGCGTTCGTGTAGGTCGAGGCGCGCTTGCCGGCGGGCACGTTGGGCCAGCCGCTGGTCTCGCCGACGAGCTCCTCGTACTGCTTGCTGGAGGCCCAGGAGACGAACTTCCAGGCCTTGTCGGGGTTGCGCGAGGCCTTCTGGATGCCCCAGGCCCAGGTGTAGAGCCAGCCGGAGTTGTCGGTCTTCTCGACGGGGGCGGGCGCGTAGCCGAGCTTGCCCTTGACCGGGGAGCCGCTCGCCTCAAGCGAACCTGCGGCGCTCGTGGCGTCGTACCACATGGCGACCTTGCCCTGCGTCATGTTGTTCAGGCACTCGGCGAAGCCGGACTGGGCCGCGCCGGACTCGCCGTGCTTGCGGACCAGGTCGACATAGAACTTCGTCGCCTTCTCGAAGGCGGGGGAGTCGAGCTGTGCCTTCCAGTCCTTGGTGAACCAGGTGCCGCCGAAGGTGTTCACGACCGTGGTGAGCGGTGCCATCAGCTCGCCCCAGCCGGGCAGGCCGCGCAGACAGATGCCGCGCATCCCGGACTCGGCCCCGTCGACCTCGGCGGCGAGCTTCGCCACCTGGTCCCAGGTGGGGTGGGCCGGCATGGTCAGGCCCTTCTTCTCGAACACGTCCTTGCGGTACATCAGGAAGGACGACTCGCCGTAGAAGGGCTGCCCGTAGAGCTTGCCGTCGTCGGCCGTCAGCGACTGGCGCATCGGCTTGAGGACGTCCTGCTCGTCGTACGACGGGTCCTTGGCCACGTACGAGTTCATCTCGTGCAGCCAGCCGTTCTTGGCGTAGATCGGGATCTCGTAGTTGGAGAGCGTCGCCACGTCGTACTGGCCGGCCTGGTTGGCGAAGTCCTGGCTGATCTTGTCGCGGACGTCGTTCTCCGGCAGCACGGTGAAGTTCACCTTGATGCCGGTCTCCTTGGTGAAGTGCGCCTTGGTGAGCTTCTGCAACTCCACCATCTGCGGGTTGTTGACCATCAGGACGTTGACGGAGTCACCGCCGGAACCGGACCCGCCCGCCCCGACCCAACAGCCGGAGAGCAGCGGGGCGAGCAGCGTCCCTGCGGCGGCCATGGCGAGCATCGCTCGCGGCGGCCGTCGTCGGCTCTGGGTGCGCATGGATCGCTCCTGGACATAGAGGGATATAAAGGGCGCAGCTTGGCGTGGCTGAGCCCGGTGAAGGGGGCAATGCGTTCTCAGACTCGGATGACCTGTGGGCCCAGCAGTGAATATCGGTGAGCCTCGGCCGAGGGCAGCAGCGTGCTCGTGACGATCGTCTCCAGCGCGCCGATCTCCGCGAACCGGCAGAAGCTGACCGCCCCGAACTTGGTGTGCACGCCCGCGAACACCGTGCGCCGGGCGGCCCGGATCGCCTGCGCCTTGACCTCGCTGACGGCCGGGTCGGGAGTGGTCAGGCCGTGTTCGCGGGAGATGCCGTTGGCGCCGATGTAGGCGAGGTCGATGACGAAGCCGGCCAGCATCTTCGTCGTCCAGTGGTCGACGGTGGCCAGGGTGCCGGGGCGGACCCGGCCGCCGAGCAGCAGTACGGAGATGTTGCCGGCCTCGGCGAGGCTGCCCGCGACCGGCAGGGACGCGGTGACCACGGTCAGCGGCCGGTCCCCGGGCAGCGCCTCGGCGATGAGCTGCGGGGTGAAGCCCTCGTCGACGAAGACCGTCTCGGCGTCCCCGAGCAGCTCGGCCGCGGCGGTCGCGATCCGGCGCTTCTCGGGTACGTGGCTGGTGGCGCGGAAGGCGAGGGTCGTCTCGAAACCGGCGCTCTCCACGGGGTAGGCGCCGCCGTGGGTGCGGCGGACCAGGCCGTGGTCCTCCAGTGCGCGGAGGTCCCGGCGCACGGTTTCCTTCGCCACGCCGAGTTGGGTGGCGAGGGTGTTGACGTCCACGGCGCCGGTTGTGCGGGCGACTCGTACGATTTCCCGCTGGCGTTCTTCCGCGGTACTGGTCATTCGGTCACCCGCTTTCCTGGCGTGCTGCCCGTTCGGGCCGTATGCAGGAAGTTGTACAGCGGGTGGGGGGTGGTGACCAGGTCTGTTGCGGGGGTGATCCTGTCCGTGTGTGCCCGTTCGGGCGGGGTGCGCCTACGGGGGCGGTGAGTGCGGTTGTGCTGCGGCTGCGGGTTTGTTGTGGCTGGTCGCGCAGTTCCCCGCGCCCCTGATGGTGCGCTGGCGCGCGACCATCAGGGGGGCGTGGGCATGCCCGAACGCGACTGTCGGTGGGTCCGTTCGGTGCCCGCCCCCATGAGAATCAGCCGGTCAGTACGGCCAGATCGGTGGGTCGCTCACGAAGTGGCCGCCCATGTAGGCGTGGGCGATGTTCTCCGGGTCCAGGTCGCCCTGTTCCGCGATCAGCTTCTCCGCGTACGGCTCCGAGTCGTCCTGGGGGTCGTAGCCGAGGGCGCGGGCCGTGGTGAGGTCCCACCAGAGGCGGGTGTTGGCCGAGGAGCCGTAGACGACCGTGTGCTCCACGTTCTCCGCGGTCAGCGCCGCGTGGAAGAGGCGGGCGCCGTCGGCCGGGCTCATCCACACCGACAGCATGCGCACGCTGGTCGGCTCCGGGAAGCAGGAGCCGATGCGTACGGAGACCGTCTCCAGGCCGTGCTTGTCCCAGTAGAGCTGGGCGAGGTCCTCGCCGAAGGACTTGGACAGGCCGTAGAAGGTGTCCGGGCGGCGTGGGGTGTCGATCGGGACGAGCGCGCTTGGATCAAGAGGTGTGTCGCCCTGGGGGCGCGGGGTGAAGCCGATCGCGTGGTTGGAGGAGGCGAAGACGATCCGGGCGACGCCCTCCTCGCGGGCGGCCTCGTACAGGTTGTAGGTGCCCTCGATGTTCGCCCTGAGGATCTTCTCGAAGGGGGCTTCCAGGGAGATGCCCCCGAGGTGGATGATCGCGTCGACGCCCCGCACGGCCTCGCGCACGGCCTGCTTGTCGGCGAGGTCCGCGGTGATCGCGTCCGGCGCGCCCTCGATCGGGCGCAGGTCGAGCAGGCGCAGCTCGTAGCCGTACTCGGGGAGCAGGTCCCGCATCAGGGTGCCGACTCCGCCGGCGGCGCCGGTGAGCAGAACGGTGCGGGGGGCCGGCATCTCGCGTCTCCTTCGATGGGTGGCTGCATGCGTGCACGGTATTCACATCCGTGGACACGCTAAGGAGCTGGAACAGGGCTCGTCAAGTATCCCGTGGACGGCGGAAATCTGCTGGTGCCATGGGGGTTTGCGCGCTTGACCTGCCGCAAGGCGGCTCCTTAGGGTGGCGATGTTCAGAAATATAGACGCCGATCAGAAGAACGTACGCGCCTGCCTCAGGGAGAGCCCGTGACGCCTGCCCCTCTCGCCGCTCGACTCAGCATCCCCAGCGGGCCGCTGTTCTTCCCCGTCACCGCCTACGGCCCGGACGGCTCGCCCGACCTCGACGTCTACCGCGCCCATGTGCGCCGCGGGGTCGACGCCGGGGCCGCCGCGGTCTTCGCGTGCTGCGGCACCGGCGAGTTCCACGCGCTCACGCCCGAGGAGTTCGAGGCGTGCGTACGGGCAGCCGTCGAGGCGACGGACGGGCGGGTTCCGGTCGTCGCGGGGGCCGGCTACGGCACCGCGCTCGCCGTGCGGTACGCGCGCGTGGCCGAGGCCGCCGGCGCGGACGGGCTGCTCGCCATGCCGCCGTACCTCGTGGTCGCCGGGCAGGAGGGGCTGCTGCGGCACTACCGGGAGGTGGCCGCCGCGATCGCGCTGCCGGTGATCGTCTACCAGCGCGACAACGCCGTGTTCACCCCGGAGACCGTCGTCGAACTGGCCCGCACGGACGGGATCATCGGCTTCAAGGACGGGCTCGGCGACCTCGACCTGATGCAGCGCGTCGTCAGCGCCGTACGCACCGAGGTCCCCGGCGACTTCCTCTACTTCAACGGCCTGCCGACCGCCGAGCAGACCCAGCTCGCCTACCGCGCCATCGGCGTCCCGCTCTACTCCTCCGCCGTGTTCTGCTTCGCCCCAGAGCTCGCGCTCGCCTTCCACCAGGCGCTGGAGGCGGGCGACGAGTCGATGGTGAACCGGCTTCTGGACGGCTTCTACCGGCCGTTCGTGGAGCTGCGGGCCCAGGGCCGCGGGTACGCCGTCTCCCTGGTCAAGGCGGGGGTACGGCTGCGCGGGCTCGACGTGGGGGAGGTCCGGCCGCCGCTGCACGAGCCCACCGAGGACCATGTGAAGCGACTCGCCGAGCTGATCGAGCGCGGCTACGGGCTGCTGGAGGAAGGCAAGTGAAGGCGCTGATGGGGGAAGGTAAGTGAAGGCGCTGAAGGAGGGAGGCAAGTGAAGGCGTCGACTTTCGTCTATCCCTGGGACGTCAACGGGGACCCGGCGGCCGCGGCCCGTATCGCCGCGCTCGGTGTGTCGCAGGTGACGCTCGCCGCCGCGTACCACTCCACGCGCGCGCTCACCCCCCGCCACCCCCGCCACCGCATCGTCACCGCCGAGCACGCGGCCGTGCTGTACCCGACGGACGGCCGCTGGCAGGGGCGGGCGCTGCGGCCGTACGCGGCCGGCGACTGGGCGCCCGGCGACGCGTACGGCGAGGCGGCCGAGGCGCTCGCGGGCGCCGGCCTCGAAGTCCACACCTGGGTCGTCCTCGCCCACAACTCCCGCCTGGGCGCCGAGCATCCGGACACCTCGGTCGTCAACGCCTACGGCGACCGCTACCCGTGGGCCCCCTGCATCGCCCAGCCCGCCACGCGCGCGTACCTCGTCGACCTGGCCGCCGAGGCCGCCGTACGACCGGGCGCGCGCGGCACCGAACTCGAATCCCTGGGCTGGTACGGCCTCCAGCATCTGCACGCCCACGACAAGACCGCCGGTGTCGGCCTCGGCGACGCGGGCCACTACCTGATGGCCCTCTGCTTCTGCCCGACTTGCCGGGAGGGCTACGGCGAACAGGGCCTGGACGCCGACGAGTTGGCGGCCGCGGTGCGCGACGCGCTGGAGCCGCTGTGGCGGGGTGCGCCCGACGACGGCGGCTGGGCGGGGGTGGAGAAGCTGCTCGGCGAGGCGAAGGCGGCGGCCACGCGCGCGTGGCGTGACGAAACCGCTCGTACGCTCCAGGAGGCGGCGGTCCGCGCGGTGCGCGAGGCGGCCCCCGAGGGCTTCCAGGTGCTGCTGCACGCGGACCCGGTGACGTATCACGTGGGCGCCAACGCGGGCGTCGACCCCGAGCACGTCCTCTCCGTCGCCGACGGCGTGGTCGTGCCGTGCGCGGGCGGTACGGAACTGCTGACGCCGTTCGCCGAGCAGGGCCGCGAGGGTGCCGTGATCGCGGCCAACTTCCCGGTGGTGTCCGGGATGGGCGGCAGCCCGGGCACACTGGCCGCGGACGCGGCGGCGGCCCGGGGCCGGGGGGCCACCGAACTGCGGCTGTATCACGCCGGGTTGGCGTCGGACGGCGACCTGGAGGAGGTGCGCTCGGCGCTCGCCGGGCTCTGAAGCAGCGGGGCGGCCGTGCCGAGCAGGACGGCGCCGAGGGCGAGCAACACCGGGCGGTAGCCGACGAGTTCGACCAGGACCGCCCCCGCGGCCAGCCCCAGCACGTTCGGCGTGAACATCAGGGTGTTGGCGGTCGCGGCGGTACGGCCCAGCAGCGCGTCCGGCGTCTCGCGCTGCACGGCGGTCAGCGCGGCGATCAGGACGCAGGGCAGTCCGAGGCCACTCGCGAAACTCGACAGGAGGGCCACCGGGTCGGCGGGGACGGACCGGGCGGCGACCGCGAGGCCGGTGAGGGCGATCCCGCAGGCCGCGAACCGGCGTTCGCCGAGCCGGCGCAGGGCCGGGCCGGAGACCAGCCCGACGGCTACCGAGCCGACGCCCTGGACGGCGTACAGGACACCGGCGTACGCGGGGGAGCGGCCGAGGCCGTCGATGACGGCGTACAGCAGCGCACCGGCCAGCCCCGCGCAGAACATCATCGCGCCGCCCGCCAGGACCAGCGGGCGCAGCCGCGCGTGCGACCACAGATGGCCGGCGCCCTCCGCGGTCCGCGCCCACCAGCCGCCCGCCGGTGGCGCGGGCGGTTCCTCGCGGACCCGCAGCAGCGCGTACACGCCCGTGGCCAGTACGAACGTGACGGCGTCCAGCAGGGCGACGCTCGGGCCGCCGTACGCCGCGAAGAGGCCGGCGCCGGCCAGCGGGGCGAGCAGCTTCATGCCCTCGGTCGCGGTCATCCGCAGCCCGTTGAAGTCGCCGAGCAGCGACCGGTCGACGGCGGCAGCGACCAGCGCCGACTCGGCCGCGTCATGGACGACGCCTGCGGCGCCGTACACGAAGAGGACCGTGTAGAGGAGCCACAGCCGGCCGGGGGAGTCGACGGTGAAGAGGGTGAGGAGGAGGGCGGCGAGCAGGAGGTTCGCCGAGATGAGGAGGGGTTTGCGGCGGACCCGGTCGGCGAGGGTGCCGAGCAGGGGGCCGGCGAGCGTGGGGGCCCACATGGCGAGCAGGCACAGCGCGGCCAGCCCGTCCGAGCCGGTCAGCTGCTTGACCCAGACGCCGGAGGCCAGCCACAGCGCGGACGTGCCGAAGCCGGAGACCACGACGCCGGTGAGATACAGCCCGGCGTTGCGGTCGCGCAGGACCCGCACGACCGCCCATGTCGATGTCGTTGCCGATGTCGATGTCGTCATGCCTGGCCATCGTGGGGCTAAGGGCCGCGGTGGCGGATGAGGCAAGTGCCTTAGAAACCGGCAGAACCGGCGGCCGGGCGGGGCGGCGGGAACCCGTCGGAACCTGTCGGTTGTCCCCATGGGACACACCGCCGGCCGGCCCTAGCGTCGACGTCCATGAGCTATGTCGCCCCGATCTTCATCGGTATCGCCTACGTCCTTCTCATGTGCCTCGTCCGCGAACCGCACCGGCGCCGGCTGAACGCGGTCATGGTCGCCGGGGCCGGGGCCGCCTACCTCAGCGGGGGCGGGCTGGGCGGCTGGGAGTTCGCGTTCACCGCGCTGTCCACGTACGTCGCCTACCGCGGCCTCGACTCCTGGACCTTCGTCGGCGTCGGCTGGCTGCTGCACACCGCGTGGGACGTCGTGCACCACCTCAAGGGCAACCCGATCGTGCCGTTCGCGCACGGTTCGTCGCTGGGGTGCGCCATCTGCGACCCGGTGATCGCGGTGTGGTGCCTGGGCGGGGGACGGACTCCGGCGGAGCTGCTGCGCGGTGCGCGGGCGACGCGTATGACGGAGTCGACGGAGATCGGGTCAGGGGTGCGATGACAGGGATCGGACACGGCGTGCGATGACTTTCGGGTGCCGGGCCGGTCTGTCTCCCGGCCACCGCCGTGAGCGGAAGCGGAACCGACCGTGAGGAGCACCGCATGACCGACCCGACCCTCGACCTGGGACCGCAGGTCCGTGTGATCGCGCGGCTGGCGGAGGGGGTGAGCGACGGGCAGCTCGCGGACGCGACGCCGTGTCCGGACTGGGCGGTGCGCAACATGCTGGGCCATGTGCTCGGCCTGTCCGTCGCCTTCCGGGACGCCGCGCGCAAGGAGCTGGGCCCCACGACCGACACCGACCCGGGCGACCTCACCCCGGACATCGGCTCGGACTGGCGCGCGGAACTGCCCAAGGTCCTCGACGAACTCGCCGACGCCTGGCGCGACCCGGCCGCCTGGACCGGCATGACCCGGGCGGGCGGGATCGACCTGCCCGGCGAGGTCGCGGCGGCCGTCGCCGTCGACGAACTGGTCGTCCACGGCTGGGACCTGGCCCGCGCGACCGGCCGGCCGTACACCCCCGACCCGGCCGCCCTGCAGCTCTCCCACGACTTCCTGTTCACCGCCGCGAACGACCCGAGCAGGGGCGGCGGCATTTTCGGCCCGGTCGTCCCGGTCCCGGCCGGGGCACCGCTGCTGGACCGCGCGGTGGGACTGAGCGGGCGCGACCCGGGGTGGGGGCATTAGCCCGACCCGTACCACCTCAGCCACGAGGTCGTGCGGTTCCGGCGGCTGACGACGCGGGTCGAGGGCGAGCCCTGGCAGGAGGCAGCGCCGTACGTCGAGGTCCTCGTTGGCCACGAACCTGCGGAGCTTTCCGTCCGTAAATAGTCGATCAACGCGATCTCGACCCGGCGGCGCCCGCATCGTCCAGCGCCTGTCCGATCGCCACCCGGGCACACTGCTCCCACTCGCGGCTGCCCGGGGTGGCGGCGGGAGGCTCGGCGCCGATCTCCTGCGTACGCTCCGCAACCCCAACTTCCTCTGTCAGAAGCATTGACGAAACATGCGCCCCCTCCTACCTTCAACGCGTCGTACTTCGTACGTCATATATGAGACGCGATACGCGAGATCAGATACGCGAGATCAGACACGTGACTTCCGAGAGGCGCGCATGACCTCTGTGCCCATGCCGATCCCGTCCCGCACGCAGTTCGTGCTGGACGCGATCAAGCACCGCATCCTCACCGGGCAGTTGACGCCCGGTCAGGCCCTGGTCGAGACGGAGCTCGCCGCGCAGTTCGGGGTGTCGAAGACCCCGGTGCGCGAGGCGCTCAAGACCCTCGCCGGGACCGGGCTCGTCGTGATGAGCCAGTACAAGGGCGTCACGGTGCGCATGGTGGACGCGGACATGGCGCGCGAGGTCTACGACGTACGGCTGCTCCTGGAGCCCGAGGCGCTGAAGCGGGCCGTGCGGCGAGGGGCCTCCCTCGATGCCGCGCGGGACGCCCTGACCAGGGCCGACGACGCCACCGACACCGCCGAACGCTCCCTCGCCAACCGGGAGTTCCACCGCGCCCTCTACCTGCCCTGCGGCAACCCGCTGCTGGGTCGGATGCTCGACGAGGTCCGCGACCAGGCCGCCCTGGTCTCCGCCGTCGCCTGGGCCGCCCAGCCCTCCTGGGAACGGGAGGCCGGCGAGCACCGGGAGATCCTGCGGCTCGCCCTGGAGGGCGACGCCGAGGGCGCCGGCCGTGCCCTCCACGACCACATCGCGTCGTTCGTGCAGCGAGCCTTCCCCGGCGCCCGCCTCGACGAACAGGCCCTCGACCAGGCAGAGGAAGGCAAGGAATGAGCAGCGTGACGTTCGAGTCCCAGCGGGCGGCCCTGGCCGACGTGGTGGCGATCCCGGTGACCCCGTTCGCCGAGGACGGCTCCGTCGACGCCGACGCCCACCGGACCCTGCTGCGTCGGCTGCTGGAGGGCGGGATCAGGATCCTCACCCCGAACGGGAACACCGGCGAGTTCTACGCCCTCACCCCCGAAGAGCGCCGCCTCGTAACGGAGTTGACCGTCGACGAGGCCGGCGAGCGCGCCGCGATCCTCGTCGGCGTCGGCCACGACGTGCCCACCGCCGTCGCCTCCGCCCGGCACGCCCGCGAACTCGGCGCCGGGATGGTGATGGTCCACCAGCCCGTCCACCCGTACGTCTCCCAGGCCGGCTGGGTCGACTACCACCGCGCCATCGCCGAGGCCGTCCCCGAGCTGGGCGTCGTCCCATACATCCGCAACGCGCAGCTGTCCGGCGCCCGGCTCGCCCAGCTCGGCGAGGCCTGCCCGAACGTCATCGGCGTCAAGTACGCCGTCCCGGACGCCGCCAAGTTCGCCGCCTTCGCGCGGGACGCCGGCCTCGACCGCTTCGTGTGGGTGGCGGGGCTCGCGGAGCCGTACGCCCCCTCCTACTTCTCGGCGGGCGCCACCGGCTTCACCTCCGGACTCGTGAACGTCGCCCCGTCCGTTTCGCTGAACATGATTGAAGCGCTTCGATCCGGCGACTACCCGGCCGCGATGAAGGTCTGGGAGCAGATCCGCCGCTTCGAGGAACTGCGCGCCGCGAACGGCTCCGCCGACAACGTCACCGTCGTCAAGGAGGCCCTCGCCTCCCTGGGCCTGTGCCGCCGCGACGTCCGCCCGCCGAGCAGGCAACTGCCGGAGGAAGAACGCGCGGAGGTCGCGACCATAGCCGCGGGGTGGTCGCTATGACCGGCAGAGAGCGGATGAGCCCCGAGGAACTGAGAAGCCATCAGTGGTACGGCACCGAGGCCCAGTTGCGTACCTGGTCGCACAACGCCCGGATGCGCCAACTCGGTTACGAGGCCGAGGAGTACCTGGGCCGCCCGGTGATCGGGATCCTCAACACCTGGTCCGACATCAACCCCTGCCACGTGCATCTGCGCGAGCGCGCCGAGGCCGTCAAGCGGGGCGTGTGGCAGGCGGGCGGCTTCCCGCTGGAGTTCCCGGTCGCCACCCTGTCGGAGACCTACCAGAAGCCGACCCCGATGCTCTACCGCAACCTCCTCGCGATGGAGACGGAGGAGCTGCTGCGCTCGTACCCGATCGACGCGGCGGTGCTGCTCGGCGGCTGCGACAAGTCGACCCCGGCGCTCCTCATGGGGGCCACTTCGGCCGACGTACCGTCCGTCTTCGTGCCCGCGGGACCGATGCTGCCGGGGCACTGGCGCGGGGAGACCCTCGGGTCCGGTACCGACATGTGGAAGTACTGGGACGAGCACCGCGCGGGCAATCTGACGGACTGTGAACTGCGGGAGCTGCAGGGCGGGTTGGCGCGTTCACCCGGTCACTGCATGACCATGGGAACGGCGTCCACCATGACCGCGGCGGCCGAGGCCCTGGGGATGACCCTGCCCGGCGCCTCCTCGATCCCGGCCGTCGAGTCCGGGCACGAGCGGATGGCCGCCGCTTCCGGACGCCGGGCCGTGGAGCTCGCCTGGACCGGGCTCAGGCCGTCCGCGATCCTCACCCGCGAGGCCTTCGAGGACGCCGTCACGACGGTGCTCGGGCTCGGCGGCTCCACCAACGCCGTCATCCACCTGATCGCCATGGCCGGCCGGGCGCACGTCCGGCTCACCCTCGACGACTTCGACCGCATCGCGCGTACCGTGCCGGTGCTGGCGAACGTCCGGCCCGGCGGACGGACGTACCTGATGGAGGACTTCCACTTCGCCGGCGGACTGCCCGCCTTCCTCTCCCGGATCACCGACCTGCTGCACCTGGACCGGCCGACCGTCAACGGCACCCTGGGCGAGCAGCTGGAGGGTGCCGTCGTCCACGACGACGACGTCATCCGCACCCGCGAGAACCCGGTCGCGGCCGAGGGCGGAGTCGCCGTCCTGCGCGGCAACCTCTGCCCGGACGGCGCCGTCATCAAGCACATCGCCGCCGAGCAGCACCTGCTGAAGCACACCGGTCCCGCGGTCGTCTTCGACGACTACAGGACCATGCAACGCACCATCAACGACCCGGAGTTGGGCATCACCGCCGACAGCGTCCTGGTGCTGCGCAACGCGGGACCCAAGGGCGGCCCCGGCATGCCCGAGTACGGCATGCTCCCGATCCCGGACCACCTGCTCAAGCAGGGCGTACGGGACATGGTCCGCATCTCCGACGCCCGCATGAGCGGCACGAGTTACGGCACGTGCGTGCTGCACATCGCCCCCGAGTCGTACGTCGGCGGCCCGCTGGCCCTCGTCCGCACCGGGGACCTCATCACCCTCGACGTCGAGGCCCGCACCCTCCAACTCAACGTGGACGACGAGGAGTTGGCGCGGCGCCGGGCGAACTGGACGCCACCGCCCACCCGTTACGAGCGCGGCTACGGAGCGCTCTACAACGAGCAGATCACCCAGGCCGACACCGGCTGCGACTTCGAGTTCCTGGCCGGCCCGGGCAAGGTCCCGGACCCGTACGCCGGCTGAGCGGGCCAACCCCCAGGGGCGCGGGGAACTGCGCGACCAGCCACACCCATAGCCGCACCCGCCACACAAACCGCAAGTGGCACCCACGTACAGCGAGCAAGCGCTTTCCGTACCGAGAACGGAGACCCTGTCATGGCCCAAGCCGCAGCCGTGGCGAAACCGCCCGCGCCACCCCGGCGGCGCCGTGCCTCCGCCACGCCCCGCAGGCTCCCGTACCTGCTGATCGCGCCGGCGGCCCTGCTGATGCTGGGCTTCATCGCCTACCCGGTCCTCAGCGTCTTCTACTACAGCCTGCAGAACTTCAACCCCACCAAGCCATGGCGCAACGGCTACGCGGGCTTCGACAACTTCGTCCAGATCTTCACCAAGGACACCCAGTTCTGGGACACGCTCACCTTCAGCGCCAAGTGGGTCATCGTCGAGGTCGGGCTCCAGCTGCTCTTCGGCCTGGCACTCGCCCTCATCGTCAACCAGACCTTCGTGGGGCGGGCGCTCGGCCGGGCCCTGGTCTTCTCCCCGTGGGCCGTCTCCGGTGTGCTGACCTCCGCGATCTGGGTGCTGCTCTACAACTCCCAGACGGGCATCACCCGTTACCTCGCCGACGCGGGCATCGGCTCGTACGGCACCAGCTGGCTGTCGGACACCTCGACCGTCTTCCCCGCGGCGATCGTCGCCGACCTCTGGCGAGGCGTCCCCTTCTTCGCGATCCTCATCCTCGCCGACCTCCAGTCCGTCTCGAAGGACCTGTACGAGGCCGCCGAGGTGGACGGCGCGAGCCGCCTCAAGCAGTTCTGGCACATCACGCTGCCGCACCTGAAGGACGCCATCGTCCTGTCGACGCTGCTGCGCGCGGTGTGGGAGTTCAACAACGTCGACCTGCTCTACACCCTGACCGGCGGCGGACCGGCGGGGGAGACCACCACCCTCCCGCTGTACATCGCCAACACCAGCGTCGACGCGCACAACTTCGGCTACGCATCCGCTCTGACCACGGTGGCGTTCGTGATCCTGCTCTTCTGCTCGATGGTCTATCTGCGGCTGAGCAAGTTCGGAGGCGACGAGAAGTGATCACCGAGATCGCACCCGCTCCCGAGCGAGTGGAGCCCCGCCCGGCCAAGTCACGCGGAAAGCGCCGCGCCTGGGACGAGGTCCCCCGATGGCACATCTACGTACCCCTGTCGATCTACCTCCTCTTCACCCTGATCCCCTTCTACTGGATCCTGCTCTTCGCGCTCCGCCCGGCCGGCTCGACCTCCCTCGTGCCCTGGCCGATGACCTTCGACCACTTCGAGAAGGTCTGGAACGAGCGGGCGTTCGGCACCTACTTCCAGAACAGCGTGCTGGTCGGCGTCGCGACCCTGGTGATGACGACCCTGGTCGCGCTGGCCGGCGGCTACGCCCTCGCCCGGTTCGACTTCCGGATCAAGAAGGCGTTCATGCTGGCCCTGCTCTGCACGCAGTTCGTGCCGGGCGCGCTGCTCCTGGTGCCGCTCTTCGAGATCTTCGCCAACCTGCGGATGATCAACTCCCTGGCGAGCGTGATCATCGCCGAGACGGTCTTCCAGCTGCCGCTGTCGATGATCCTGATCAGCGGCTTCATCCGGAACGTGCCGTACTCGCTCGAAGAGGCCGCCTGGGTCGACGGCTGCAACCGCTTCACGGCCTTCCGGATCGTCGTACTCCCGCTGCTTCGGCCCGGGTTGATAGCCGTCGGCTCCTTCGCCTTCGTGCACGCCTGGAACCACTTCCTGTTCGCCCTGATGTTCCTGAGCGACCAGAGCAAGCAGACCATCCCGGTCGGCCTGAACACCCTGATGAGTGCGGACAGCGTGGACCTGGGCGCCCTGGCGGCGGGCGGCATCATCGCCGCCGTACCCGTGGTGATCGTGTTCGCCTTCATCCAGAAGTGGCTGATCACCGGCTTCAGCGCGGGGGCGGTGAAGGGATGAGGCTCCGTCAGATCGCAGTCGCGACAGTCGTGTTGGGAGTGCTCTGCGTCCCCGCGCACGCGGAAGCGAGGGACATCAGCCGCGACACCCTGCCCGCGAACGACGGCTGGGCGGCGTACGGCACCGGCACCACCGGCGGATCCGCGGCCGACGACGCCCATGTCCACACCGTCACCGACCGGGCCGGCCTGGTCCGCGCCCTCGACGGCGGCAGCGACACCCCGAAGATCATCAAGGTCGCCGGCACCATCGACGCCAACACCGACGACGACGGCCACCACCTGGACTGCGCCGACTACGCCACCGACGGCTACAGCCTCAAGAAGTACCTCGCCGCCTACGACCCGCGCACCTGGGGCTCCGCCAAGCCCAGCGGCGCCCAGGAGGACGCCCGCCAGGCCTCCGCGGCCAGGCAGGCCGAGCGCGTCACCCTGCCCGTCGGCTCCAACACCACCATCGTCGGCCTCGGCGACTCCGCCGTCCTCAAGGGGGTGAACCTCCAGGTCAAGAACGCGAACAACGTCATCATCCGCAACCTCGACCTGCGCGACGCCTACGACTGCTTCCCCGTCTGGCAGCCCAACACCGGCGGCCTCGGCG
The DNA here is from genome assembly GCF_022698165.1 of Streptomyces cylindrosporus. Classification (GTDB taxonomy): domain Bacteria; phylum Actinomycetota; class Actinomycetes; order Streptomycetales; family Streptomycetaceae; genus Streptomyces; species Streptomyces cylindrosporus. The sequence continues at coordinate 129,162 of NZ_JALDAY010000014.1, read as the reverse complement.
ACTGGAAGACGTCGTACGACAACATCTGGCTGACCGGCGCCACACACGTCTGGATCGACCACGTCACCGCGAGCGACAAGGGCCACCCGGACGCCGACGAGCCCACCTACTTCGCCCGCAACTACCTCCGCCACGACGGCCTGCTGGACATCACCAACGGCTCCGACCTGGTCACCGTCTCCTGGAGCCGCTTCCAGGACCACGACAAGGCGATGCTCATCGGCAACAGCGACTCGGCGACCGGGGACCGCGGCAAGCTGCGCGTGACCCTGCACCACAACCAGTTCGAGTCCGTCGTCCAGCGCGCGCCACGCGTCCGCTTCGGGCAGGTGCACGTCTACGACAACCGGTACGTGGTCCCAGAGGGCAGCGAGTACCGCTACTCGCTCGGCGTGTCGACGGAGTCCGGGATCTACGCCGAGAACAACGCCTTCCACACCCCGGGGCACATCGAGGTCGTCGACCTCGTGAAGAGCTGGAACGGCACCGCCCTCCACCAGACGGGCACCCTCTTCAACGGCTACCCGGTCGACCTCCTGGCCATCTACGACGCCTACAACTCCGGCAGCGAGCGCGACCTGACCGCGGACGTCGGCTGGACGCCTACCCTGCACGGAAAGATCGACAGCGCCGCGACGGCCGACCGAGAGGTGGCGCGCGGCGCGGGCGCGGGGAGGATCCCATGAGCACCGTAGACATCGTCCTGGCGGGCGCGCGCGGCCACGGCCGCTGGCACCTGGACAACATCCGCCGGCTCCAGGACAAGGGCATCGTCCGGCTGGCGGGGATCTGCGAGCTGACCCCGCTCGCCGCCGACGAGATCCCCGACGGGCTCGGCACACCCGAGCAGTCCCCGGACTTCGGCGCGCTCCTCGACTCCACCGGGGCCCGGATCGCGGTGATCTGCACGCCGATCCCGACCCACACCGACCTGGCGCTGACCGCCGCCCGCAAGGGCGTGCACGTACTGCTGGAGAAGCCGCCCGCGCCCTCGTACGCGGAGTTCCGCCGGATGGCCGACGGGGTCGCCGCGGCGGGCGTGGCCTGCCAGATCGGCTTCCAGTCGCTGGGCTCGCACGCCGTGCCGGCGATCCGGGAGATGGTCGACGAGGGAGCGATCGGCGAGGTCGTCGGGATCGGCGGGGCCGGGGCCTGGGTGCGTGCCCAGGCGTACTACCGGCGTGCGCCCTGGGCCGGTAAGCGGCGGCTGAACGGCGTGGACGTCATCGACGGCGTGCTGACCAACCCCCTCGCGCACGCCGTCGCCACCGCCCTCGCGCTGAACGGCTCCACCCGCGCCGAGGACGTCACCGACATCGAGCTGGAGCTGCTGCGCGCCAACGACATCGAGTCCGACGACACCTCCTGCGTCCGCGTCAGCACCGCGCAGGGCCGCCGGATCACCGTCGCCGCCACGCTGTGCGCCGAACGCGACGCCGAGCCGTACGTCCTCCTGCACGGCACCCGCGGCCGGATCACCTTCTGGTACAAGCAGGACCGCGTCCTGCTCCAGCGCGCCGACCACGGCCCCGAGGAGTACGAGTACGGCCGCACCGACCTGCTGGAGAACCTCGCCGACCACCTCACCGACGGCACGGAACTCCTGGTCACACCCGACTCGACGGGCGCTTTCATGACGGTTGTTGAAGCGATTCGACAGTCCCCCGACCCGACCGCCATGCCGGCCGAGGCCTGGCACCTGATCCCCGACGAGGACCGCAGGGTCGTCCCTGGCATCGACGCACTCGTCGCGGCCTGCGCGGACACCCTCTCCACCTACTCCGAGCTCGGCGCCACCTGGGCCCTACCGAAAGAGGTGAGCACCTGATGACGACCAACGACTCGCCGGTCCTGCGCGTCGCGGGCCGCCCGGTCGGCCGATACGTCACCCGGCCCGAACTTCCCGCCCGGCTCTCCCCGCGCCCCTACCTCCACCCCGTCACCACCCTGGCCGGCACGGCGGTCACCGAGTTGAGCCCCGTCGACCACATCCACCACCTCGGCGTCGGTGTCGCCGTTCCCGACGTCGAGGGGCACAACTTCTGGGGCGGCCGGACGTACGTCCGCGAGCAGGGCCCGACCGAGCTGGACAACCACGGCGCCCAGCGCCACAGCTCCTTCCAGCTCCGCGACCCCGACGGCTTCGTGGAGGAGCTGCGCTGGGTCGCCTCGGGAGCCGAGCTGCTGCGCGAGCGCAGGACCGTCGCGGCCACCGAACTGACCGACTCCGCCTGGGCGTTGGACTTCACCTTCTCCCTCACCAACGTCACGGGCGGCCTGCTCTCCATCGGCAGCCCGGCCACCAACGGCCGCCCCGGCGCCGCGTACGGCGGCTTCTTCTGGCGCGCCCGCAAGGAGCGGCGGGCACCGGACGTCTTCACTCCCGACCGCGAGGGCGAGAGCGAGGTCCACGGCTCCCGCGCCGACTGGCTGGCCCTCGCGGGCGCGAACTGGACCCTCGTCTTCGCCGGCGCCACCGAACAGACCCGCCGCGACCCGTGGTTCGTGCGCACCGCCGAATACCCGGGCGTGGGCTCGTCGTTGGCGCACGACGAGCGGCTGCCGATCGAGCCGGGCGACACCGTCGTACGGCGCGTCGTGACCGTCGTCGCCGACGGCCGTCTCGGCCACGACGAGGCAACGGCCCTGGTACGCAAGGCGGTGAGCCAGTGACGTACACGAATCCGATCCTGAACGCCGACTGGTCCGACCCCGATGTCGTCCGCGTCGGCGAGGACTTCTACCTCACCGCCTCCAGCTTCGGCCGCGTCCCCGGCCTGCCCCTGCTGCACTCGCGCGACCTGGTCAACTGGACCCTGGTCGGCCACGCCCTCCAACACCTGGAACCCGCGGCCGAGTTCGCCGTCCCCCGGCACGACTGCGGGGTCTGGGCGCCGTCGATCCGCCATCACGACGAACGGTTCTGGATCTTCTGGGGCGACCCCGACCAGGGCATCTTGCAGATCAACGCCCCCGAGATCAGGGGCCCTTGGACCAGCCCGCACCTGGTGAAGGAGGGCAAGGGCCTGATCGACCCCTGCCCCCTGTGGGACGAGGAGACCGGCGAGGCCTACCTCGTGCACGCCTGGGCCAAGTCCCGCTCCGGCGTCAAGAACCGCCTCACCGGCCACCGCATGGCACCTGACGGGACGTCACTTCTCGACGAGGGCAAGCTGATCGTCGACGGCGACCGGATACCGGGGTGGTTCACCCTTGAGGGTCCCAAGCTGTACAAGCATGACGGCTGGTTCTGGATCCTCGCCCCCGCCGGGGGAGTGGAGACCGGCTGGCAGGGCGCCTTCCGCTCGCGCGGCTTCTTCGGGCCGTACGAGGAGAGGATCGTCCTGGAACAGAAGGACACCGAGGTCAACGGACCGCACCAGGGCGGCTGGGTGCGCACGGCGTCGGGCGAGGACTGGTTCCTGCACTTCCAGCAGCGGGGCGCGTACGGCCGTGTCGTGCACCTCCAGCCGATGCGCTGGGGTCCGGAGGGCTGGCCCGTGCTCGGGGACGACGGGGCCCCCGTCGCCGTACACCGCAAGCCCGCCCTTCCGCCGCAGCCGGCCGCCGCGCCCGCCACCGACGACGACTTCCCCGGGGGACGCTTCGGCCGCCAGTGGAGCTGGACCGCCAACCCCCAGGACGGCTGGGCTCCGCACCACTCCGGGGACGGGCTACGGCTGTCCTGCGTCCGCTCGGTCGACGCCCATGACCTGCGGAAACTCCCGAACGTCCTCACCCAGCGGCTGCCCGGGGCGCCGTCCGCCGTCGAGGTCGGACTGGAGCTGCACAGCGAGGAGCCGGGGGCGCGGGCCGGGCTCGCGGTGCTCGGGGACGCGTTCGGGTGGATCGGGCTGGAGCGCGGGGCCGACGGGACGGTCCAGGTCGTGCACCGGTTCGCGGAAGGCGTCGCCGAGAGGGAGCGGGACGCCGACCTGCCGCGGCTCGCGCCCGAGGGGCGGGTGCGGCTGCGGATCGAGATCGGGGCCGGGGCGCGCTGCCGGTTCCTCTCCGACGTCGGCGACGGCCCGCGGCCGTCCGGGCCCGTCTTCGCCGCCACCCCCTGGCGCTGGGTCGGCGCCCTGCTGGGGCTGTTCGCGCTCGCGCCCGTCGGGTCGGGGCACGCCGGGGCGGCAACCTTCACGCACTTCAGGATCGACTCCTTGTAGCCCAGCGCCACCCAGCGCAGTGACCCACCAGTAACCCACCGCATCTGTACGCCTGTTGGGAGCCGCAATGACGCAGCACCTCCATAGCAAGCGCTTGCCAGGATCGAGACCGGGAGCCGGCCGGGTACTGGCCGCCGTGATCGGGCTGGTGGCCGCGCTGAGCCTCGGGGCGATCGGACAGGCCAGGGCCGCGGTTCCGCTGAAGGCGTCTGTCGCCGCCGACCGTTTCAGCGACCAGGCGCACGGCTTCGCCTCCCTCGCCGGTGGCACCACCGGTGGCGCGGGCGGAGAGGTCGTGACGGTCACCGACCAGGCCTCACTCGTGAAGTACGCGGCGGCCGAAGAGCCGTATGTCATCAGGGTGTCGGGGTCGATCGCCGTCGAGCCCTTCGGCTCGAACGTCGTCGTCGGCTCGGACAAGACCATCATCGGCGTCGGCGACAGCGGCGAGATCCTGCACGGGGAACTGCATCTCAACCCCGGTACGCACAACGTCATCATCCGCAACCTGACGATCCGGGACTCCTACGTCGAGGGCGACTGGGACGGCAAGACGCAGGACTTCGACGCGATCCAGCTCGACACCGTCGACCACGTGTGGATCGACCACAACCGCCTCACGCACATGGGCGACGGGCTGATCGACCTGCGCAAGGACAGCCAGTACATCACCGTCTCGTACAACCAATTCAGCAACCACAACAAGGCGTTCGGGATCGGCTGGACGACGAACGTCATGACACAGGTCACCATCGACCACAACTGGTTCACGGGCACCAAGCAGCGCAACCCGTCGGCCGACAACTGCGCCTACGCCCACCTCTACAACAACTACCTCTCGAACCAGGTGGCCGACGGCGACCCGGTCTGGACGTACGGGAACTGGTCCCGCGGCCACACGAAGATGGTCATCGAGAACAGCTACTACGACGGGATCCAGCACCCCTACCAGGCCGACGCCACCGCGGAGTTGGTGCAGCGCGGGTCGATCCTGAAGAACACGACCGGGCGGACCGACGAGTGGGGTGCCGCCTTCGATCCGCGGGAGTTCTACGACTACCGGCTAGACCCGGCCGCCGCCGTACCGGCGTTGGTGAAGCGCTTCTCCGGGCCGCAGCGGCAGATCGGGGTCACGCTGCACGTCCCCGGGGAGTACCCGACCGTGCAGGCCGCGGTGGACGCCGTGCCGGACGGGAACTCCGTGCCCGTGACGATCGCCGTCGCGCCCGGCACGTACCGGGCGAAGGTCTACGTCCCCGCGACCAAGCCGAACCTCGTGCTGCAGGGCACCGGCCGGGACCGCTCGGACACCGTCATCGTCTACGACACGCCCGCCGAGTACGGGGGTTCGACGGGCAGCGCGACCGTGCGGATCGCGGCGAACGACGTCACCGCCCGCCACCTCACCTTCAGCAACGACTTCGACGAGGCCGCGGTCGACCTGAACGGCGAGCAGGCCCTCGCGATGAAGACGACCGGCGACCGGATCGTCTTCGAGGACACGGCCTTCCTGGGCAACCAGGACACGCTGATGACCGACAGCCCGAAGCTGGACGCGATCAGCCGGGTCTACGTCCGCGACTCGTACATCGAGGGCGACGTCGACTTCGTCTACGGGCGGGCCACGACCGTGATCGAGCGGTCGGTGATCCGGCTGCTGAGCCGGGGGTCCAGCACCAACAACGGCTATATGACGGCCGCTTCGACCTGGGCGGGCAACCCGTACGGGTTCCTGATCACCCGGTCGAAGGTCGTGAGCGACGCGCCGGAGCAGTCCTTCCACCTGGGGCGGCCGTGGCACCCAGGCGGTGAACCGGCCGCCGTCGCACAGGTGTTGATCCGGGACACCGAGCTGCCGGCCGCGGTCAAGACGTCTCCGTGGACCGACATGAGCGGGTTCTCGTGGAAGGACGCGCGGTTCGCGGAGTACCGGAACTTCGGGCCGGGCGCGGGCGTCACGGCCGACCGCCCGCAGATGAGCGACGCCGACGCGCGCACCCACACCGTCGCCGACTACCTCGAGGGCGGCGACAACTGGGCGCCCCACGCCCGCCGTTGAACAGCGCGTTGCAGACCCCCCACAACTTCATATCTCCGCTGGATCCAGAAGAAGAGAGCCGACCAATGAAGAGCAGCATCCGCAGAAGCAGGCGCGCCGCCATCGCCGTCGCCCTGGGCTCCGTGCTCGCGCTGACCGCCACCGCCTGCGGCGACGACGGCAGCGGCAGCGCGGGGGACAAGGGGAACGAGGGCTCCGGCAAGGGCGAGATCACCTTCTGGGACAACAACGGCGGTGTCCGTACCGACATCTGGAAGGAGATCATCGCCGACTTCGAGAAGGCCAACCCGGACATCAAGGTCAAGTACGTCGGCATCCCCGCGGCGAGCGCGCAGTCCAAGTACGACACGGCCATCCAGGGCGGCGGCCTGCCGGACGTCGGCGGGGTCGGCACGGCGATGCTCGCCGAGGTGGCCGTCCAGGGGGCGCTGGAGCCGCTGGACAGCCGGCTGGCGAAGAGCTCGCTCAACGGCAAGCTGAGCCAGAACCTGCTGGACAGCAGCAGGGCCGCCGGTGGCGGCGGCAAGCTGTACCAGATCCCGACCTCGTCGAACAACGGCACGCTGTGGTACCGGACGGACCTGTTCAAGAAGGCCGGCCTCGACGCGCCGACCACGTGGTCGAAGTTCTACACGGCCGCCGACAAGCTCACGAACAAGGGCAAGAACGAGTTCGGGTTCACGATCCGCGGCGGTGAGGGGTCGATCGCGCCGGCGCTGGACGCCGCGTACAGCCAGAGCGGGATCACCTCGTTCTGGAACGGCGACACGACGACCGTCAACGACCCCAAGAACGTCGCCGCGTTGGAGAAGTACGTCGCGCTGTACAAGAAGGACACGCCGTCCGCCGACGTCAACAACGACTTCACCAAGATGGTCGCGCAGTGGGACAGCGGCACGATCGGCATGCTGAGCCACAACCTCGGCTCCTACCAGGACCATCTGAAGGCGCTCGGTGCCGACAAGTTCCGGGGGCTGCCCAACCCGACGCAGGACGACGGCACCCGGGTGCAGATATCCAACCCCGTCGACGGGTTGAGTGTCTTCAAGTCCAGCAAGAACAAGGCGGCCGCGTGGAAGTTCGTGGAATTCGCCGTGTCGCACGCGGAGAACTCGAAGTTCAACGAGTCGGCGGGGCAGATTCCGGCGAACACGGAGGCCGCGCAGGACGCGTGGATCCAGAAGGCCGAGCCGACGAAGCTGGCGGCCGAGGCGTTGAACGGTGACGGTACGAAGATCGTGCAGCTGCCGTACTACCTGCCGGACTGGAACACCATTTCCAAGGCCGACAACGAGCCGAACTTCCAGAAGGTGCTGCTCGGGAAGATGAGCGTGAAGGAATTTCTGGACACGCTGGCCGATCAGCTGAACAAGGCTCAGGCGGACTGGAAGAAGAATCACTGAGGTTTCGGGTGGATGCGGTTTGTGGGGGACTGCCGGTTGGTTGTGGCTGGTCGCGCAGTTCCCCGCGCCCCTTGGCTTGGAAAGGTGCACGGTCTTGTCAGTTACCCGTCGACAGATCACCGCGGCCGCTCTTGCCGCCGTTCCTCTCGCGCTCGCGGGCAGTCCCGCTCAAGCAGCGCAGCGCCACCGCACTCTCTACATCGCCGGTGATTCCACCGCCGCCCAGAAATACGCCGACGCCGCCCCGGAGACCGGGTGGGGCATGGCGCTCCCGTTCTTCCTTCGGGAAGGTCTTTCCGTCGCCAATCACGCCGTGAACGGGCGGAGTTCGAAGAGTTTCGTCGACGAAGGCCGGCTCGACGCCATTCTCGGGCTCATCCGGCCCGGCGATCTCCTTCTCGTCCAGTTCGCGCACAACGACGAGAAGAGCGCCGATCCCACCCGCTACACCGAGCCCTGGACCACGTACCAGGACTATCTGCGGCTGTACATCGAGGGTGCCCGCTCCAAGGGGGCCCGGCCCGTGCTCGCCACGCCCGTCGAGCGGCGGAAGTTCGACGCGGACGGCAACGCCGTGCCGACCCACGGCGACTACCCGGCGGCGATGCGCGCGCTCGCCGCACAGCAACAGGTCCCGCTGCTCGACATCGAGGCGCTGTCGCTCGCGCTGTGGCAGTCGCTCGGGGTGGAGGCGACCAAGACGTACTTCAACTGGACGGACACCGAGCAGGACAACACGCACTTCAATCCGCCGGGGGCCATCGCCGTGGCCCGGCTCGTGGCGCGGGAGTCACTGCGCACGCGGGTGCTGGACCGGCACGACGTCATCCGGCTGCACCAGTCCATCCCCACCTCCTGGATCACCTGGCCACCCGCATAGCTGAGGAGAGCCGCACAGTGCGTACACAGAAATGTCATGGACGCGTCATAGCGTCCCTCGTGGGATGCACCGCCCTGGTGCTCGGCGTCACCGGGACCTCCGCCGCCGAGGCCCAGCCCCGGGACCTCGCCCGTCAGGTGCTGGGCGCGAACGACGGCTGGGGCTCCTACGGCACCGGCACCACCGGCGGCTCGGCCGCCGACTCCGCGCACGTCTACACCGTCACCGACTGGGCCGGCTTCAGGGCCGCCCTCGCCGCCGGAGGCAGCGCGCCGAAGATCATCAAGGTGAAGGGCACCATCGACGCCGACGGGCCGAGCTGCGATTCGTTCGCGGTGGCCGGGTACGACTTCGACGCCTACCTCGCCACGTACGACCCCGCCGTCTGGGGCCACGACAAGACGCTCGACGCCGAGCCCGACGACAGCCCCGAGGGCCTGCGCCGCGCCTCCGCCGCCCAGCAAGACGCCTACATCAAGGCGGACATCCCGGCCAACACCACGATCATCGGCATCGGCAAGGACGCCGGCTTCAAGGGCGCCAGCCTGCAGATCAAGGGCGTCGACAACGTCATCGTGCGCAACCTCGCCTTCGAGAGCCCGCTCGACTGCTTCCCGCAGTGGGACCCGACCGACACCGCCGACGGCAACTGGAACTCCGAGTACGACAGCGCCGTCGTCTACGGGTCGACCCATGTGTGGATGGACCACGACACCTTCACCGACGGCGACCACCCGGACAGCACGCTGCCGTACTACTTCGGAAGGATCTACGAGCAGCACGACGGCGAGCTCGACATCGTCAAGGGCGCCGACTACGTGACCGCCTCCTGGAACGTCTTCGAGGACCACGACAAGACGATCCTGATCGGCAACAGCGACAGCGCCTCGACGGCCGCCGTCGACCGGGGGCATCTGAAGGTCACCTTCCACCACAACCTGTTCTCGAACCTGGTGGAGCGGGCTCCGCGCGTCCGCTTCGGCCAGGTCGACTCGTACAACAACCACTTCGTCGCCGAGGACGGCTTCTCCTACAGCTACGGCATCGGCATGGAGTCCCAACTCGTCGCCGAGCACAACGCGTTCACGCTGGCCGACGGGGTGAGCGCCGGTTCGATCCTGAAGAAGTGGAAGGAAGCGCCGCTGACCGCCGACGACAACTACGTGAACGGTGAGCTCACCGACCTGATCGCCGTCCACAACGCCGAAGTGCCCACGGAGATCCTCCAGTCGGGCGCGGGCTGGACACCCACCCTGCGCACGAGGATCGACCCGGCGAAGAAGGTGCCGGGCATCGTCGACCGCGGCGCGGGCGCCGGCAACCTCTGCTGACACCGCCGTACCGGCCGGGGCGCCCGCCGCCCCGGCCCCATCCCCCCACGCGAGGAAACCCCTGCTTGAGCCGCACTTCCAAGGAGCACCCGCATGTCCTCGCACCACCGCCAACTCCCCCTGTCCAGAAGGGGATTCCTGTTCGCGACCGCCGCGACGGCCACCGCGCTCGGCCTGGCGTCCACCCCGGCCCGGGCCGACGGCCCCCGACGCCCCTTCGGCCGCTTCGGATCGCCCGCCGCCCGCCTCACCGACCGGACCCTGTACGTCGACGCCCGGGGCCGCGGCGACCACACCACCGTCAAGGACGCCGTCACCGCGGCCGCCGGCAGCGGCTGGACCCTGGTCCTCGCGCCGGGCGTCTACCGGGAGACGGTCGCCGTCGACGCCACCCGTACGGAGGCGACCTGGATCGGTGCCTCCGAGGACCCGCGCGATGTCGTGATCGTGTACGACAACGCGGCCGGCACCCCCAAGCCCGACGGCGGCACCTACGGCACCACCGGCTCGGCCACCACCACCGTGCAGGCCGACGGCTTCACCGCCCGCTGGATCACCTTCGCCAACGACTGGCTGCGCGCCGACCACCCCGACATCACCGGCACCCAGGCGGTGGCCATCAAGGTGCAGGGCGACCGCAGCGCCTTCGCGCACTGCCGCTTCCTCGGCCACCAGGACACCCTGTACTCCGACTCGATGAGCCTCGGCACCTTCGCCCGCCAGTACTACACGGGGTGCTACGTCGAGGGTGACGTCGACTTCGTCTTCGGGCGGGCCACGGCCGTCTACGACCGCTGCCACTTCCGGACGCTGAACCGCACCGACCTCGCCGCCGCGCCCTACGGCTTCGTCTTCGCTCCGTCCACCGCGGTCGCCAACCCGCGCGGCTATCTGGTGACGCGGAGCAGCGTAAGCAGTCAAGCGCCCGACGGCTACTACAAGTTGGCCCGCCCCTGGGTCCCCGGATCCGACCCCACCGCCCGCCCGATGCTCACCGTCCGGGACACCCACCTCGGCGCCGGCATCGACGCGGTCGCGCCCTACACCAACATGTCGGACACCTATCCGTGGCAGAGCCAGCGGTTCGCCGAGTACCGCAACAGCGGGCCGGGGGCCAGGATCACCGTCCCCGCGAACCGGCCCCAACTCACCGACGCGGAAGCCGAGTCGGCGACCCGTGAGGCGTACCTCGGCGACTGGGAGCCCTGGAAGGAGAGCTGCTGAGATGCCCACCCGACGCGCTCTCCTGGCGGGCCTGACCGGAGGCCTGCTCGCCGCGGGCGCCGGGCCCGCCCTCGCGGCCACCCCGGCCCGCCGTGTCCTGCACGTCCGCCCCGGCGACTCCGTACAGGCGGCCGTCGACGCGGTGGACGGCCCCGGCCGGACGATCGTCGTGCACCCGGGCACGTATCGCGAGGTCGTCAACATCCCGGCAGACAAAGGCGGGTTGACGATCCGCGGCGCCACCCGCGACCCCCGCGCCGCCGTCCTCGTCTTCGACAACGCCAACGGCACGAAGAAGCCCGACGGCACCACCTACGGCACGGCCGGCTCCGCCACCTTCACCTCCGCGGCGCCCGGCCTGACCGTCCGCGACCTGACCCTCGCCAACGACTGGCTACGCGCCGACCACCCCGACATCACCGGCACCCAGGCGGTCGCGGCCTACGTCACGGGCGACCGGTCGTACTTCGAGAACGTCCGCCTCCAGGCCCACCAGGACACCCTCTTCGTCGACACGAGCGCGCTCGACGCCTTCGACCGGCAGTACTTCCACCGCTGCCACATCGAGGGCGACGTCGACTTCGTCTTCGGGCGGGCCACCGCCGTCTTCGACGAGTGCCACTTCCGCACCCTCCAGCGGGACGTGACCTTCACCCCCAAAGGCATGGTGTTCGCCCCCTCCACCGCCCGCGCCAACCCGCACGGCATCCTCGCCGTCCGCTGCCGGATCACCTCCGGCGCCGAGGACGCGGCGTACAAGCTGGCCCGCCCCTGGGTCCCGTCGTACGAGACGACCGCCTGGCCCTCGCTGGTCGTCCGCGACTCCTGGATCGGGCCCGGCATCGACGCGGTGGCGCCCTACACCAACATGCGGGACGCCTATCCCTGGCAGACCATGCGTTTTCGGGAGTACGCCAACTCCGGGCCCGGCGCGGTGATTTCGGTGCCGGAGAACCGGCCGCAGCTGACGCCCGAGGAGGCCGGCTCGCACACCAGGAAGGCCTACCTGGGCGACTGGCGGCCGTATGAGCGCTCCTGACGGACTCTACCGAGCACTGAAGAAGGAGCTCGACTTCCCGCTCGCCTGGGGCACTTCACCCATCCGCGACTTCGAGGAGTGGCGGCACACCGCCCGCGCCAAGGTCGAGGAGCACCTGCTGGTGGAGCGGCAGGACGAGACGCCGTACGCACCCGAGTACGACGGGATCTCCGAAGGCGACGGATATGAGAGGGAGTTGGTCACCCTCTCCCTCACCCGTCACGAACGTGTCCGCGGCGCCCTGCTCACCCCGCGGGGCCGCCCCGGGCCCTTCCCCGCCGTCCTGCTCCTGCATGACCACGGGGCCCGGTTCGACATCGGGAAGGAGAAGTTCGTCCGGCCCTGGTACGACGACGACCGCCTCGCCTCCGCGCGGGACTGGGCGGGCTGCCACTTCAGCGGGCGGTTCGTCGGTGACGAGCTGGCCCGGCGCGGATACGTCGTGCTGTGCCTGGACGCTCCCGGCTGGGGCGACCGCGGGCCCGTCGCCTACGAGCAACAGCAGGCCCTGGCAAGCACCTTCTACCACCTCGGCTCCTCCCTCGCGGGACTCATGGCCCGCGAGGACGCCCGCGCCGCCGAGTTCCTCGCCGGCCTCGACCGGGTGGACCCCCGGCGGATCGCGGCCGTCGGCTTCTCCATGGGCGCCTACCGTGCCTGGCAGACCGCGGCGCTCACCGACGCCGTCGCCGCTGTCGCCGCCGTCTGCTGGATGAGCGGCCTCAAGCAGCTGACGGTGCCCGGCAACAACATCCTGCGCGGGCAGTCCGCGTACTACATGCTCCACCCGGGCCTGTCCCGGTTCCTCGACTTCCCCGACGTGGCGAGCATCGCCGCACCCAGGCCGATGCTCCTCTTCGACGGCGGCCTCGATCCGCTGTTCCCCGCCGACGGCGTCCGGGCAGCCCACGAGCGGCTGCGTGACGTCTGGCGTTCCCGCCACGCCGAGGAGCGGTTGCACCTGAAGTCCTGGCCCGACCTCGGCCATGTCTTCACCGACCGCATGCAGGACGAGGTCCTCACCTGGCTCGACCGCGTCCTGTGATTCCCCCCGACCATCCCCGCACGACGAAAGGACCGCACTCCATGTCTCGTCGTACCGCTCTCGCCACCGCGGCGGCCCTCGCCCTCGGCGCCGGCCTCGCCGTCCTGCCCACCCAGGCGCAGGCCGCCACCGTGGTCGTCAGCAACTCCACCGACCTGTCCAACGCCATCAAGAACGCCACCGCCGACACCGTCATCCAGGTCCGCGGTGGCACCTACTACCCGACGGCCACCCTCCAGTCCACGGCCAACGGCACCTCCTCCGCGCCGATCACGCTCACCGCGTACGGCTCGGAGACCGTGAAGATCGACGGGTCCTCGCTGCCCTCCGGCGACTGGATCTTCAAGCTGACCGCCGACTACTGGAACGTCTCCAACATCACCTTCCAGAACTCCCCGGACAGCGCGGTCGTCTGCCAGTCCTGCACCGGCACCAACTGGAACAACATCAAGACCATCAACGGCGGCGACTCGGGCTTCACCCTCACCGGCGACGGAACCGTCAACAACACGGTCAAGAACATCGACTCGTACGGCAACTACGACGCCGCCAACCACGGCGAGAACGCCGACGGGATCGCCATCAAGTTCGGCTCCGGCAGCGGGAACCTGGTCACCGGCGCCCGGCTCTACAACAACTCGGACGACGGGATCGACTTCTGGTCCTTCTCCACGCCGGTCACCGTCGAGCACACCTGGTCCTTCGGCAACGGCGTCAACCGCTGGTCCGACTCCGCCTTCGCGGGTGACGGCAACGGCTACAAGCTGGGCGGCGACGGCGAGGTCGTCGCGCACGTCGTCAACAACTCCGCGGCCTGGGGCAACGCCGGCAACGGCTTCACCGAGAACTCCAACACCGGCGCGATCGTCATCAACCGCACCACGGCCTACGCCAACTCCAAGTGGGGCTACTACTTCGCCACCAGCTCCGCCAAGCTCGGCAAGAACCTCGCCGTCGGCAACGGCAGCGGCTCGGTCACCAAGGGCTCCGCAGTCACCTCGGCCGGCAACAACTGGGACTCCGGGATCTCCACCCCGGCGTTCATCTCGACGGACGCGAGCAGCACGTACAACGCCCGCAGTTCCAGCGGCACCCTGCCCGCGACCACGTTCCTGACGACGGGCAGCAGCACGATCGGCGCCACCATGAACTGAACCGGAACCCGCCCGTCCGGGGCGCTTGACCCGTTCTTTGCCCGACACATAGGTCTCGATCGGGCAACGGGTCTCGCGCCCACGGGGGTGACGCGCGTAGAACCTTGTCATGCATAAGCCACTGCGTATCGCGGCGATCGCCGCAGCGTGTGCCGTCACCGGCGCCGCTCTCTACGGCGCCGGTGCCGCCACGGCCGGCCAGTCCACGGCCAACTCCACCCACGAGCCCTACAACATCGGGCTCCTGGTGAAGGACATCGACACCTATTACGGCACCACGGCCGACGCCAACGGCGTGTACCAGGCGTCCCCGGACAGCCCGTACGCCGATGACCTCGCGCGCATCGACGCCGCTGCCCGCAAGTACATCGACCAGGCGGCCCGCAAGGCCCACCACCGCGACGAGAAGCCCGCGGTCGTCTTCGACATCGACGACACGCTGCTGCTCAGCCTGGACTACGAGAAGCGGTACAACTACACGTACAACTCGACCACTTGGGCCGACTACGTGAACAAGGCGGACCGTCCGGGTGTCTTCGGCAGCGCCGAGCTGGTCCAGTACGCCGAGTCCAAGGGCGTCGAGGTCTTCTACAACTCCGGTCTGAGCGAGGCGCAGCGCACCGCCGCCGTCGCCAACCTGAAGAAGATCGGCGCCGATGTGAACCTCGACGCCGACCACATGTTCCTCAAGGACAAGGCGAACCCGCCGGCCTACCTGAGCGCCTGCGCCACCCCGGGCACCTGGAACTGCACCACCGTGCAGTACAAGTCCGGCACCCGCAAGCACATCGAGGACGACCTCGGGTACGAGATCGTCGCCAACTTCGGCGACCAGTACTCGGACCTCGACGGCGGATACGCCGACCGCACCTACAAGCTGCCGAACCCGACGTACTTCGTCAGCTAGGCTTGTCGGTCCGTACCGGCCTGATCGACTCCAGGGTCGGCACGACCGGCTGAAGGGTACCGTCCGCGGCGAACCACAGCCGGTCGACGGTCGTCTCCCGGTGCATGCCGTCACCGCCGGGTGTGCCCGGCCCGTTCAGGGCGAACCGGTGGTAGACGATGTACCAGTCGTCGGTGCCGGGCACGTTCACCACGGAGTGGTGGCCGGTGCCGAGGACGCCGTACTCGGGACGCTTGGACAGGATCGTCCCCTGCTTGGTCCACGGGCCGAGCGGGGACGGTCCCGTCGCGTAGGCGACGTGGTAGTTCTCGCTGCGGGTGTCGTCCTCGGACCACATGAAGTAGTACGTGCCCTTCCGCTTGATGACGAAGGACCCCTCACGGAAGCCGTCCGGGGTGATGTCCTTCACCTTCGCGGGGTCGTACGAGGTCATGTCCTCGTTCAGCGGTACGACGTACCCGTGCCCGTTGCCCCAGTAGAGGTACGAGGTCCCGTCGTCGTCCGTGAAGACCGCCGGGTCGATCATCTGGCCCGGCAGCGAACCGCCCTTCGCCACCAGGGGTTTGCCCAGCGCGTCCTTGAAGGGCCCGGCGGGGGAGTCCGCCACCGCCACGCCGATCTGCTGCTCGGCGCAGAAGTAGAAGTAGTACTTGCCGTCCCGCTCGGCGACGGCCGGCGCCCACGCGTACTTGTCCGCCCAGGAGACGTCCGGGCCGAGGT
This sequence comes from Streptomyces cylindrosporus, assembly GCF_022698165.1. Taxonomy (GTDB): domain Bacteria; phylum Actinomycetota; class Actinomycetes; order Streptomycetales; family Streptomycetaceae; genus Streptomyces; species Streptomyces cylindrosporus. Next base: position 113,231 of record NZ_JALDAY010000014.1, on the reverse strand, counting down.
CGAGGACGACCCCGTGGTCCTTCCAGTGGACCAGGTCCGGTGACGAGTACGCCTTGAAACTCGTGCTGCCCCAGCCCTGGTTGCCGTCCGTCGTCGGGTAGATCCAGTACCGGCCGTCGAGATAGTGCACGTCCGGGTCGGCGTTGAGGCCGGGCAGGATCGGGCTGCGGGTGCGGACGGCCTCGACGGTCCAGGTACGGGTGGTGCCGTCGGCGGCGGTCACGGTGTACGTCTGCGGTGTGCGGAAGTCGCGGTGCGTACCGGACCTGGGGCTGACGCTCGCGCCCTCGCCCACGGCGAGCCTCGGCGCGAGGCGGGACAGGTCGGCGGCCGGCTGCATCGGCAGCACGACCTTCGAGGAGGCCTCGGTGACGACGGCGTACCCCTTCTGGTCCTTGGCCGTCGCGTCCACGACCGAGGTCGGGGTCGCCGGATACGCGGCCAGCAGCCGGTCGTACTCCTGCTGCGTCACCGGAAGTACCGTGCCGTGTCGGGGACTTGCGGGCAGCTGGTAGTTCGTGGACGGCGTCCACGTGCCGGAGTCGAGGTCGGTGGTCTCGAAGGGGACGTAACCTCGGCCGCCGTACTCGTCGATGAACAGATACCACTTCTTCTCGGTGTTGGACCTGAAGACCGTCGGCCCCTCGCCGCGGTCGATCGCGCCGCTGCCGATGCAGTCCGAGACGAGGTCGTACGTGGTGGAGGTCAGGCTCGTCGACTTCTCGCCGGTGATGAACTTCGAGCACGGCGAGCTGGAGGACGGGTCGCGCTCGTCCTTGGTGTAGCGGTAGTAGGTGTCCTTGTACTTCACGACCGTCGAGTCGATGACCGAGTAACCCGGGTCGTCCCAGACCTTCGGCTCGCTGAAGGTGCGGAAGTCCTTCGTCGTCGCGTACAGCATCTTGTTGTACGTCGATCCGGTGTGCTCGGGATCGTCGTCGGCGTACAGCTTCGACGCCCAGAAGACGACGTACTCGCCGAGGGAGTCGTCCCAATAGGCCTCCGGCGCCCAGGTGTTGCCCGCGTTGTCCGGCGCGACCTTCACCAGGCGCTGGTCGGTCCAGTGGACCAGGTCGGTGGACTCCCAGATCATGATGGACTTGCTGCCGTGCCGCTGGACGTAGTCCCAACTGCCGCTGCTGCCGTTGTACATGCGCAGGTCGGTGGCGATGAGATAGAACTTGTCGCCCTTCGGGGAGCGGATCACGAACGGGTCCCGCAGGCCCTTCTCGCCGGTCGTCGAGGTCAGGACCGGCTTGCCCTGGTTCAACTCCCGCCAGTGCAGCGGGTCGTTGCCGCGGCTGAGGGCGTAGCGGATCTGCTCGCCGTCGGCGGTGCCCTCGCCGGTGAAGTAGGCGAAGAGATAACCGGCGTACCGGGGATGGTTCACGGGCGGGGCTCCTGAGGGGGCGGTGGCTGCGGTGCCGGGTGGCGCGGTGAACAGGGCGAGCAGGAGGGCTAGGCAGGCGACGAGCACGGCTCTCGGGCGCATGGGCAGTCCTGTCGGAGTGTGGGGGTTTCTGTTGGGGGGTGCGCGCGCCTTCGGAGTGTCACCAGTGGGAAACAGCACGTCAACCGGTAGGCGGGGGATGGGGCGGGGCGAAAGTTTCGGGGGTTTTCGAAGGGGCGCGGCAACCTTTCCCGCCATGGCGGCGACTCGACGGCGTAGGCAATCCCCTAGGAAAGGAACGGCCAGTGCGACTCAGCACCGGACGCCACCGTCGGACGCGCACGCTCTCGATCGCCGCCGCGGTGGCCGTCTCCGCCGGGGCGGGCGGCGTCTGGCTCGGCCTGTCGAACGGCGGCGCCCAGGCCGCGACGACGACCGTCACCGTGTCCACCACCGCCCAGCTGGAGTCGGCCGTGCAGAACGCCGCCGCGGGCACCCTCATCCAGGTGCGCGCCGGCACGTACTATCCGACGACCACCCTCAAGTCCACGGCCAGCGGCACGAGTTCGAGCCGGATCACGCTCCAGGCGTACGGTAGCGAGAAGGTGAAGATCGACGGCTCCAAGCTGCCCGCCGGCTCCTGGCTCACCGGGATCTACGGCAGCTACTGGACCGTCCAGAACCTCACCTTCCAGAACTCCCCGGCCCAGGGCTTCGTCGTCACCTCCTCCACCGGCGGCGTCTTCAAGAACCTCGTCACCGCGAACAACGGCGACTCCGGCTTCACGCTGCGCGGCGACAACACGGTGAACAACCTCGTCCAGAACCTGGACAGTTACGGCAACTACGACGCGGCCGGGCACGGCCAGAACGCCGACGGCATCGCCATCAAGTTCGGCTCGGGCACGGGCAACAAGGTCACCGGGGCCCGCCTCTACAACAACTCGGACGACGGCCTCGACCTGTGGCAGTTCTCCTCACCGGTCACCATCGAGCACAGCTGGGCCTTCGGCAACGGCAAGAACCGCTGGAACGACTCCGCGTTCGAGGGCAACGGCAACGGGTTCAAGCTGGGCGGCGGAGGCGTCGCGGTCGCGCACGTCGTCAACGACAACGCGGCCTGGGACAACACCCTCAACGGCTTCACCGAGAACTCCAACACCGGCGCGATCGCCCTGAACCGCAACACCGCGTACTCCAACACGGAGGCCGGGTTCTACTTCGCCACGGGCAAGGCGCGGCTCGCGCGCAACCTCGCGGTGAGCAACAAGGGCGGTCTGGACAAGCTGAGTTCGTCGACGGTGTCCGCGGCGAACAACTGGGACAGCGGAGTGAGCACACCGGCCTTCAGCTCGACGGACGCGACGACCGCGTACGGGGCGCGCAAGTCGGACGGATCGCTCCCGGCGACCACGTTCCTCACCACGGGGTCCACGACCATCGGGGCCACCATGAACTGAACCGGGAAACCGAACGCCCCGCCGGTCGTCACCGGCGGGGCGTCTGTCGCCGACGAGGGGGGCTCAGTCGGCGGCTGCTGACCGAGGGGGGCTCAGGTCAGCAGGTCCATGGAGTCGAACGACGTGCCGGCGCTGAGGTAGTCAGCGCCGCCCGAGCCGCTCACGATGTCGATCTTCAGGACGTTGTACTGGGAGGTGTCCGTCTTCCACGCACTACTAGGGACGCTGAAAGTGAAGGTGTGGTTGTTTCCACGGTACGAACCCGTGGTGAGGGAACGCGTTGAGGGCTGTGTGGGCGCTGTGGGAATCGGGGACACCCACTCGTTCACGGTAACCCGCGGGCGGCCGTTGGAGAATGCGTCGGTCACACCCACTCTCAGCGTGTGTGCGGCGGCCGCCTGCGCCCTGGTCAGCTTGAAGTAGACCAGGATCCCGTCGTTGACGTCCTTCCAGATGTACGCGGGGAAGGACGCGGCCTCGCCGCCGCTGCCGATCGTGACGTTGCCGGTCCACTTCGCCGCCCGCCCGTCGGACGGATGCGCGTACGTCATCAGCTCGGCGTTCTTGAACCCCGTCGGCGTGCCGTCCCAGTCGCCGAGCCGCCAGACGGCCGATGCGGTGGACGGGTCACCGGTGATGGCGAGCGTGTGCAGGGACGTCGTACCGCCCGCCGTGACCTTCACCGACTGGGTGTGCACGGCCAGTTCGTTCTTGTAGACGGTCAGCGTGTACGTCCCCGGGAGCATCCCCTTGCAGGAGAAGGCCCCGGTGCCGGCCGCGGCCTTCGCCCAGTACTGCGCGTCCGCGTTCGCGAAACCCACGGTGTACGGGTACTTCGCGTCCATGCCCTTCAGGCCGACGCCCGCCACCTTGCCGCGCCCCGCCCTGCCGACCCAGCCGGTGATGCCGAGGCCGTCCACCCAGCCGGTGTCGAGGTCGGCCTGGAAGAGCGAGGAGGAGGGTGCGCCGCCGTCCGTGAACGAGATGACGTACGGACCCTGGAGGCCGAAGCGTTCCGCCTCCGTCTGGGCCTCGTTGTAGTGCAGGATCTCGTACAGGCCCGCGCCGCCCTCGTTCGAGTGCCGCAGCAGCGAGCGGTAGAAGGGGCCGCCGGAGGCCTTCTCGTGGTTGGAGCGGACCAGCCAGAGGCCGACCGAGCCCGTGGTGAAGCCGACGTAGTCGTAGTCGACGGTCCGCTTGCCCGAGTAGTGCTTGGAGTGGGTCGTGCCGTCCGGGGCCCGCCAGACGTCACCCGCCTCGATGATCTCGTCCTTGGTCGAGTCCCAGGCGTCCGAGCCGGTGTTGGGGAACATGCCGGGCTTGACGCGGACGATGTAGCGGGTCGCGGTGAAGGACGCGTCCGCCTTGTTCGTCCACAGGTAGACGTTGTTCTGGCCGCTGCGGGCCGCGTACCACTGGGTGATCGAGCCGTGCACGACCTTGATCAGGATCGTCGACCCCGACTGCCTCACCGTGACCGTGGAGGCGCCGAGCCCCGACTCGACGTGCGAGTGCTTGCCGCCGTACCCCTCGTACTCCTTGCCCTTGTAGGCCAGGGACGTGATGTCGCCGGTCGACTTGGAGACCTTGAAGACGAGGGCGGAGCCGGTGTTCACGACGTAGTTCGCGCCGTCGTCGCTGTAGCCGAAGCCCGCGGCGGACGCGGAGGCCAGCAGGCCGGTGCCGCCCGCGACGGCGGCACCGGTGGCGGCCACGCCGATCGCGGAGGCCCCCAGCACACGTCTGCGGGTGAGGTGCTTCTTGTGCGTGCTCAAGGGTCGTGCTCCGTGGGGACTCGAGGAACCTTCTGTTTCCTGGTCGCCACCGGCGCGGAAAGAGTTGCCGCGGCTGCGGAACTTTTTTACGAGTCGCCCTCGCCGTCCGTGTGGGCCGCGAAGTCGCCGCCCACCGAGCGCTGCTTGCCGTCCGCCGTCGCCGTGATCGTGTAGCTGTCGTCCTTCGCGTCCCGGCCGCCCCGCGCGTGGTTGTACTGCGCGGCGAACACCCACTCGCCCTTGGCGACCGTGCTGCCCGGCTTGAGCGTCCAGGTATAGACCAGGAAGCCGTCCTGCTCGGCGACCGTGAGGTCGAAGTCCTGCTCCGGCAGCGAGCGCCAGGCGCCGGCGTTGCTGACCCCGCCGGTCTGCGCGATCTTCAACTGCACGGTGAGCGCGGTGAGTTGCGAGCTCGTCTTCAGGGTGAGGTTGCTCTGCGCCCAGAAGTCGTTGCTGTGCGGGTCCACCGAGCCGTCCGACCACAGCGGGCCGTCGCTCTCGCCGCCTGCCGACGGCAGCACGGAGACGGAGGCCGAGGGGCGGGCGGTGGGCGAACTGCTCGCCTTGGCGGTCTCCGGCGCCCGGCTCGGCTTCGGGTTGACCGGCGGGACGGGCGCGCGGCTCGTCGCGTCCGGCGACGGCGTGGGCGTCGGCGAGGTCTCCACGGTCTGCTGCTGCGGGTGGGCGTCGTCCTTGACGGCCGACGCCACCGCGTAGCCGCCGACCGCGAGCATGCCCGCGACCGCGGCCGTGGCACCGACCACGCGCGCCCAGCCCCACACCGGCGGTCGGGTCGCCCGGTGGTCGCGGCGGTCCTGCCCGGCCATGCCCCGCTCGACGCGGGCCAGGATCCTGGCCCGGTCCGGCTCGTGCGCCTCGGCCGCCTCGTGCAGCCGGGCGCGCAGCTCGTCGTGCACGTCCTGCTGCCTCATCGGTCCCGTCCTCCGGTCTCGCCGCCGCGCGCCATCGCCGCGTGCACCCTCTGTGGGACGCCCTGGGAGCCCAGCAGCTTCTGCAGCTCCGCCATCCCCTTGGACGTCTGGGACTTAACCGTACCCACGGAAACACCCAGGGCGAGAGCGGTGTCCTTCTCCGACAGGTCGAACGCGTGCCGAAGCACCACACACGCCCTTTTCCGGAACGGCAGCCGGCGCAGCGCCTCCTGGACGTCGACCACACCCGCGATGTCGGGATTCTCGGTCTTCTCCTCGCGCTGCGACCAGAACAACGAGATCCGCCGGCGCTCACGCACCGCGCTGCGGATGCGGGTGCGGGCCAGGTTGGCGACCACACCACGGGCGTACGCGACCGGGTGGTCCGCGGCGCGCACCCGGTCCCAGCGGTGCCACAGTGCCAGCAGCGCGTCCGCCGCCAGGTCGTCGGCGGCGTCCGCCTCACCGGTCAACAGGTGGGCGAGCCGGGACAGTTCGGCGTAGTGCCGCTCGAAGAAGGCATGGAACTCCACGGAGGCTGCGTCGTCGACGACAGTGCCCACGGGCGACCTTCCTGTGCGTGTCATGTGTATGACATGTGATCATCCGGAGGTGGTCCGGGCGAGATCCGGAAGCGTAGCAGTGATCGACTCGATGGTTCGTACGCGCTGTCGAACGCAGTCTGACGGGTCGACTCCGATTCCGTAACACGGGGAAAACCTGAAACGCGTTCAACGCGGGAACAATCCAGCCAGCATCCGCACACGATCAATCAGGCACCTAGGAGCACCCGCCATGTCCGAGACGAAGAGGGCGACCGCCGGCCCAAGTGCCGCGCCGCCAGGGGTGAACGGCGTCGACCGGTTCTTCAGGATCTCCGAACGGGGATCCACCGTCGGCCGGGAGATACGCGGCGGCTTCGCCACGTTCTTCACGATGGCCTACATCCTTGTCCTGAATCCCATCATCCTGGGCAGCGCGAAGGACAAGTTCGGGCACACCCTCGACACCGGCCAACTCGTCACCGCCACCGCCCTGGTGGCCTGTGTGATGACGATCATCATGGGCGTCGGCGGCAACCTCCCGCTCGCCATCGCCGCCGGCCTCGGTCTGAACGCCGTCGTCGCCTTCCAGCTGGCGCCGCTGATGAGCTGGGCCGACGCGATGGGGCTCGTCGTCCTCGAGGGCATCCTGATCTGCGTCCTGGTCGTCACCGGGCTGCGGAAAGCGATCATGGACGCGATTCCGCAGCAGCTCAAGCAGGCCATCGGCGTCGGCATCGGGCTGTTCATCGCCTTCATCGGCTTCGTCGACGCGGGGTTCGTCAGCCGGATCCCGGACGCCGCGCAGACCACCGTGCCCGTGCAGCTGGGCGCGGTCGGCCGGCTCACCGGCTGGCCCGTCCTCGTGTTCTGTCTCGGCGTGCTGCTCACCATCGCGCTGCTCGCGCGCAAGGTGAAGGGCGCGATCCTGATCAGCATCGTCACCATGACGATCGTCGCGATCATCATCGACGCGGTCGCCGACATCAAGAGCTGGGGCCTGACCACCCCGCACGTGCCCGACAAGATCGTCTCCACGCCCGACTTCGGACTGGTCGGTCACTTCAGCCTGTTCGGCGGCTTCGCGAAGGCCGGCATCCTCACCGCCGTACTGCTCGTCTTCACGCTGATCCTGTCCGACTTCTTCGATGCCATGGGCACGATCGTCGGCATCAGCGCGGAGGCCGGGCTGCTCGACGAGCAGGGTCAGGTGCCGGGGATCGGGCGCGTGCTGTTCATCGACGGCGCGGCGGCGGTCGCGGGCGGACTCGGGTCGGCCTCCTCCAACACCGCGTACATCGAATCGGCGGCGGGCGTCGGCGAAGGCGCCCGCACCGGCTTCGCGAACCTGATCACCGGCGGCCTCTTCGGCCTCGCGCTCTTCCTGACACCGATCCTGACGATCGTCCCGCTCCAGGCCGCCGCGCCCGCCCTGATCGCGGTCGGGTTCCTGATGATGACCCACGTCAAGCACATCGACTGGGACCGGTACGAGATCGCCATCCCGGCGTTCCTGACCATCGCCGCGATGCCGTTCACGTACTCGATCACGGACGGCATCGGCGCGGGCTTCCTGGCCTACGTCGTCATCAAGGCGGTCCTGGGCAAGGCGAAGGAGGTGCACTGGCTGCTGTGGGGCGTGTCCGCCCTGTTCCTGGTGTACTTCGCGATCGACCCGGTGGAGCAGATCCTCGGCGTGAAGTAGGCGACCGGACAGTTCCTGGTTAGTTCTTGAGCGCCGCCTCCATCATGGCCTTGGCCACGGGGGCGGCCAGTCCGTTGCCGCTCACCTCCGAGCGGGCCGCGTTCGACTGTTCGACCACCACCGCCACGGCGACCTCCTTGTCGCCGGCCTTGGCGTAGGACGTGAACCAGGCGTACGGCGTCTGGCTGTTGTTCTCGCCGTGCTGGGCCGTACCCGTCTTGCCGCCCACCGTCGCGCCCGATATCCGCGCGTTCGTACCGGTGCCCTGCTCGACGACCGTCTGCATCGCCGACTGGAGCTGCTCCGCGGTCGAGGAGCTGACGATCTCCTTCGTGCTCGCGCTGTCGTCGTAGTTCTTCAGCACGTCACCGCCGCTGTCGGTGATCTGCGAGACCATGTGCGGCGAGACCAGCTTGCCGCCGTTGGCGATAGCGGCGGACACCATGGCCATCTGGAGCGGCGTCGCCGTGACGTCGTACTGGCCGATGCCCGTCAGGGCCGTCGACGACTTGTTCATGTCCTTGGGGTAGACGCTGGTGTAGGCCCGCACCGGCACGTCCTGCTCGGTGTCGTTGAAGCCGAACTTCTCGGCCATCGCCCGCACCTTGTCCTGGCCGAGGTCGACGGCCATCTTCGCGAAGACGGTGTTGCACGAGTACTGCAGCGCGACGCGGATCGAGGCGTTCTCGCAGGGCGCGGACTTGCTCTCGTTGCTCAGCGGCGTGACCGTGCCCGGCAGCGTGTAGGGGTCCGGGCTGTCCGTCTTCTCGTCCACCGACGAGTACAGCCCGTCCTCCAGCGCGGCCGCTGCCACGACCAGCTTGAACGTCGACCCCGGCGGCAGCGGCTGCCGCAGCGCGCGGTTGGTGAGCGGCTTGTCCGGGTCGGCGTTGAGCTTCTTCCAGGCGGTACCGGCCGTGTTGGCGTCGGTCAGCGACGAGGGGTCGTACGACGGTGTCGACACCACGCCCAGGATCCTGCCGGTCTTGGGGTCGATCGCGACGGCCGCGCCCTTCTTGTCGCCGAGCGCGTCATAGGCGGCCTTCTGCACGTCCGGGTCGATCGTCGTGACCACGTTGCCCGGATCGGCGCGCTTGTCGGTGATCGTGTCCATGACCGTCTTCAGGCTGCTGTCCGTGCCGTTGAGCAGGTCCTGGTAGATGCCCTCCAGCTGCGTCGGCGCGTACGCCTGCGAGGCGTAGCCCGTCACCGCCGCGTACAGCTTGCCGTCCTTGTACGTGCGCTTGTACGCGAGGTCGCCGCCGCTGGTGCGCGCCGAGCCGGTGATCGACTCCCCGGCCACGATGATGTTCCCGAGCGGCTCCGCGTACGTCTCGATCGCGTTGCGCCGGTTGTCCTTGTCGTCCGCTAGGGCCTTGCCGTCGTAGAACTGCACCCATGTCGCCCTGACCAGCAGCGCGAACACGAGCAGCAGCACGAAGACGGAGGTCCGCCTGATCGTCTTGTTCATCCCGCTGGGAAGACGAGCGGTGCGGTCCGGATCGTTCCCGTCCGACCTGATTTCTCATCGGGTGTTCATGGAAGTCAGAGGGTCATGAAGGGTGAGTGCTCGGCGAGCAGGAGCCTGCGAAGCGACAGGCCGATGCGTGACAGGACACGGCGGCGCGGTGATACGGGCGCGGACATGACTCCCCCGGAAGCGGTAAGGTACGCCAAGGCGCGTACCTCTATGAAGGTACGCGCGTGTGCGTACCTTGTCGAGGGAGTCGGCATGACAGAAGGCGAGTTGGCGCATCCACGCGCCGAGGAACTCGAAGTGGGGCCCGTCCTCCTGGCGCTGGCCGACCCGAACCGGCGCCGCGTCGTGGCCGAACTGGCCGAGCGCCCCGACGAGGAGCGGCTGTGCGCCTCCTTCGACCTGCCGGTGAGCAAGTCCAGCCGCACCCGGCACTGGCGCGTGCTGCGCGAGGCGGGCCTGGTGTACCAGCGCGACGCCGGCAACGGGCTGTACATGCGCCTGCGCAAGGAGGACCTGGACCACAGATTCCCGGGCCTGATCGAGGCGGTCGTGGCCGCGGGCTAGAGCCTGTCCGGCGGATCATGCCGGTGTCGCGGGGGCTGGCCTTCGGCCGGGAGGTGCCCCACCGCGTCGGCGCCGTCCTCCGCCTTGCAGCCCCCGCTCACGTGCGCTGACAAACCACCGCTGCTCGGTGCCGGCCCGATCCGCCGGACACTCCCTAGCCGTCCTCGGCCTTCAGTGTCAGCACCACCTCGTCGATCTCCGCGCCCCGCGCGTTCGCGAACCCGGTCGCCGTGGCCGTGATCCGGAAGCCGCACTTCTCCAGGACCCGCCGGGAGGCGGTGTTGTCGGCGGCGGCGCGCGCGTACATCGGGCGCTCCGGCACCTCCGCCAGCAGCCCCCGCAGCGCGGCCGTGGCCACGCCCCGCCCCCAGTACGCCCGGTCCACCCAGTAGGTGACCTCGCGCTCGCCCGGCTCCCCGTACACCGCCGCGCTGCCCACCACGTCACCGTCCGCCAGGATCGTGCGCAGTACGGCCTCGGAGGCCCGGATCCGTTTCCAGTGGGCCTCGAAGGCGTCCCGGTCGGCCGGGTCCTTCGCGGTGAAGGCGGCCATGTGCAGGGCCTCGGGATCGTTCATCTGCCGGAAGAAGACGGGCAGATCGCTGTCGTGCACTTCGCGGAGTACGACGTCCATGGGACCCGACCCTATGAGTCAGAGCCTCCGGGTCGCCAGGGTGAGGCGGTCGCGCGCGTCGAACAGGGCGTCCTTCACCATCTGCTCGTGGGCCGGGGTGAGCCGGGCCACCGGCACCGAGCAGCTGATCGCGTCGCGGGCCGGGGTGCGGTACGGGATCGCCACGCCGAAGCAGCGCAGCCCCAGCGTGTTCTCCTCGCGGTCGACGGCGAAGCCCTGCTCGCGGACCTGGTGCAGCTCCTCGATCAGCTTCTCGCGGTCGGTGATCGTGTTCTCGGTCAGGGCCGGCAGCGTCTCCGGGAGCATCTTGCGGACCTGCTCGTCCGAGTACGTGCTCAGCAGCGCCTTGCCGAGGGAGGTCGAGTGGGCCGGGAGGCGGCGGCCGACCCGGGTGAAGGGGCGCAGGTAGTGCTGCGACTGGCGGGTGGCCAGGTAGACCACGTTCGTGCCGTCCAGACGCGCGAGGTGGATGGTCTCCGTGGTGTCGTCCGAGAGTCGGTCCAGGGTGGGCCGGGCCGCCGCGACCACCTCGTCGCCGTCGATGTACGAGGTGCCGACCAGCAGGGCCCGCACTCCGATGCCGTACCGCGTGCCCGTCGCGTCCGTCTCCACCCAGCCCAGCTCGACCAGCGTGCGCAGCAGCATGTAGAGGCTGGACTTGGGATAGCCGACGGCCTCCTGGACCGAGGCGAGCGAGTGCATACCGGGGCGGCCGGCGAAGTACTCCAGCAATTCCACGGTGCGCACCGCCGACTTGACCTGCGCCCCGCCGCCTGTCTCGACTGCCGACATCGCCCTTGACCCCTTCGTTCGACGAGACACAGAGTTATAGTCTCCGACAGCATATTCATCATCAGAGACAGCGTTCAGTATATCGAACGAGCCTGGTGGATGACCCGATACTGCGGCAATGACGAGCGCAAGACATACGTGGAGGGACCCGCGGTGGCAGCAGCACCAGTCTGGAGTGTCGACCCCCGAACCGGGAAGCAGCGGGAACAGGTTGCGGTGGAGGCCACAGCCCAGGAGGTGGACGCCACCGTCCGCGCGGCGCACGCGGCGCGCTCCTCGCTCGCCGACCGCGCCGTCCGCGCCGCCTTCCTGCGCACCGCCGCCGAGCAGCTGGAGGCCGCCAAGGACGGGCTCGTGGAGACCGCCGACGCGGAGACCGCGCTCGGCCCGGTCCGGCTCACCGGCGAACTCGCCCGCACCTGCTACCAGTTGCGCGCCTTCGCGGACATCGTCGACGAGGGCGCCTTCCTCGACGTGATCATCAACCATCCCGACGACACCGCGACCCCGCCCATCCCGGACCTGCGCCGCTACAAGGTGCCGCTCGGCGTCGTCGCCGTCTACTCGGCCTCCAACTTCCCCTTCGCCTTCTCCGTCGCCGGCGGCGACACCGCGAGCGCCCTGGCCGCGGGCTGCCCGGTCGTCGTCAAGGCCCACCCCGACCACCCGGCCCTGTCCGAGTACGTCGCCAAGGTGCTGCGCCGCGCCGCCGCCGCGCACGGCATCCCCGAGGGCGTGGTCGGCCTGGTGCACGGCTTCGAGGCGGGCGTCGAGCTGGTCAAGCACCCGCTGGTCGCCGCGGCCGGCTTCACCGGGTCGGTACGAGGAGGCCGCGCCCTCTTCGACGCGGCCGCCGCGCGCCCGGTCCCGATCCCCTTCCACGGCGAGCTGGGCTCCCTCAACCCCGTGCTCGTCACGGAGGCCGCGGCGGCCGAGCGCGCTGAGGCCATCGGCACCGGCCTGGCCGGGTCCATGACGCTGGGCGTCGGACAGTTCTGCGTGAAGCCCGGTCTGGTGCTCGCGCCGAGCGGCGCGGCCGGCGACCGGCTGGTCAAGTCCCTGACGGACGCGGTCAGCGACACCGACGCGGGCGTACTGCTCGACCACCGCATGCGCGACAACTTCCTCGCCGGCGTCGCCGAGCGCACCGAACTGCCCGACGTCGAGTCGCCGGTGACCCCCGGGGCGGGCGGCGAGCACACGGTGAGCGCGGGCTTCCTGACGGTGGGCGCGGACAAGCTGGCCGAGGAGGGGGCGTACGACCTGCTCCTGGAGGAGTGCTTCGGGCCGGTCACCGTCGTCGCCCGGTACGAGGACGAGGCCCAGGCTCAGGCCGTGCTCTCCCGGCTGCCGGGCAACCTCACGGCGACCGTCCACCTGTCGACGGAGGAGGCGGCCGGCGAGGGCCGCGGCCCCGAGCTGCTGGCCGAACTGACGCCGCTGGCCGGGCGCGTGCTGGTCAACGGCTGGCCGACCGGCGTCGCGGTGGCCCCGGCCCAGCACCACGGCGGCCCGTACCCGGCGACGACCTCGACCTCCACCTCCGTCGGCGGCACCGCCATCGAGCGGTGGATGCGGCCGGTGACGTACCAGGGCGCCCCCGAGGCGCTGCTGCCGCCCGAGCTGCGCGACGACAACCCGCTCGGCCTCCCGCGCCGATTCAACGGCCGCCTGGAACGGTGACCACCGGCACCTGACACACTCCCTCCATGGACGTGGAACTTCCCGAACTCCCCTTCGCCCTCCGCACATACGGCCCCGAGGGCAACTGGTCCTACGAGGACGGCATCCTCACCGGCTGGGCCGGACCCCGGCAGGACCGTTTCGTCCCGCCCACCGGGGAGGCGCTGGAGCCCGCCTCCGACGCGCCCCGGCTGCTGGGCTGGCCCGAAGGGGACTTCCAGCTGATCGCCCGGGTCACCGTCGGCTTCGCGGCGGCCTTCGACGCGGGGGTGTTCTACGTCCATGTCGGCGAGCACGCCTGGGCCAAGCTCTGCCTGGAGAACTCCCCGGACGTGCCCACCGTCTGCACGGTGGTCACCCGGGGACACTCCGACGACGCCAACTCCTTCACGGTGGACGGCAGTTCGGTGTGGCTGCGGGTCAGCCGCACCGGGCGTGCCTTCGCCTTCCACGCCTCCCGCGACGGCCGGCGCTGGACCTTCGTCCGCCTGTTCACCCTGGGCAGCGAGAAGGAGACGGACGCGGCCCTGGTCGGCTTCATGACGCAGTCGCCGATGGGGGAGGGGTGCGTGGTGACGTACGACCACATCGAGTTCCGGCCCAACTGGCCTAGCGACCTGCGAGACGGAAGCTGAGCCCGAAGGTCACCAGCAGCAGGGCCGCGCCGACGGCCAGGCTCAACCGCATGCCGTCGACGAAACCGCCGGAGACCAGCGTCCCGAAGACGGCGATCCCCAGCCCGCCCGCCACCTGCCGCGCCGAGTTGAGCACCCCCGCCGCGAGTCCGGCCCGCTCCGCCGGTACGGCGTCCATCATCGCGGCGGTCAGGGGCGGCACCGTCAGCGCGCACCCGAGCGCCAGCGGCACGAGCAGCACGGCCGTCAGGGCGGACGACGTCCCGGCGTCGACGTACAGCAGCACGAGCAGTCCCACGACGGCCAGGGCCTGCCCGATCAGCATCGGCAGCCTCGCCCCGTACCGTCCCGCGAGCTTGCCCGCGACCACGTTCGTCACCGCGATCAGGCCCGTCATCGGCAGGAACGCCAGCCCGGCGCGCAGCGCGGACAGGCCCTGGACCTGCTGGAAGAAGAGCGAGAAGACGAACACCACGCTGTAGAAGGCCACGCTCACCGCCGCGCCCGCCGCCACCGCCACGGCCACCGTCCGATTGCGGAAGAGACCGAGCGGGACGACCGGGTGCGGGCTGCGCGCCTCCACCCGGAAGAAGACCACGGCCGCCACGACGGCCACCGCGAGGGCCGCCCACCCCGCGGTGCCGCCCTCGATCACCGCGAAGGTCAGGCCCGTGAGCGCCACCACCGCCGTCGCCTGCCCCGGCAGGTCCAGCGGCGCCGGGCGGCGTTCGGAGCGCGGGGCCCGGACGAGCAGCGCCAGGATCAACGCGCCCACCGGCAGATTGACGAAGAAGATCCCACGCCAGTCCCACACCGTGGTCAGCAGGCCACCCGCCACCGGACCCAGCGCCACCGCCGCCGAACCGCCCGCCGCCCAGGCGGCCACCGCACGCGCCCGCCGCGCCGGTTCCGGATACGCCTGCCGCACCAGCGCCAACGAGGCCGGAAGCACCACGGCGGCCGCCACGCCCTGCACCACCCGCGCCCCGATCAGGGACGGCAGGTTCGGCGCCAGCCCGCAGACCGCCGAGGCGAGGGTGAACACGGCGGTCCCCAGCGCGAACGCACGGCTCGCCCCGGCCCGGTCCGCGAAGGCCCCGGTGGACAGCATCAGCGCGGCGAAGGCCAGCGTGTACGCGTCCACCACCCACTGGAGCCCCGACATCCCGACGCCGAGGGTGGAGCCGATCGCGGGCAGGGCCACGTTCACCACGGACGCGTCGAGACAGATCAGCGCGAAGCCGAGGAGCGCGGCGGTGAGAGTGAGCGCGGGGGAGGACCTCTTGGCTGCCAAGTCGCGCCCGGCAAGGGGGAGTTGTCCGCTCCCGAGGATCTGGTCGGTAGACATGCCTCCATGCTGCGGATCTCCGTCGGCGTACAGTAGTGACCTGAATGCCATGCATCCGGAGGTTCTGGCCATGTCCGAGCGGCTCGCCCCGCACCGCATCGCCGTGATCGCGCCCTCGCCGGTCTCGATGTTCAACCTGGCCATCCCCGAGCTGCTGTTCGGCAAGGTAGAGCTGGCCGGACGGCCGGGTTACGAGGTGGTCATCTGCGCCGCCGAACCGGGACCCGTGCCCACCAGCGGCGGGCTCGACCTGTACGTGCGGCACGGGCTGGAGGCCGTGCGGGAGGCCGACACCGTGGTCGTCGCCGGCACCGGGGCGCCCTACGAGCCGGACCCGCGGATCGTGGCCGCGGTGCGCGAGGCGGCCGAGGCCGGGAAGCGGATCGCGTCCCTGTGCACGGGCGCCTTCCAGCTCGCCGAGGCGGGCCTGCTGGAGGGGCGGCGGGCCACGACGTACTGGGCGCACGCCGAGGCGCTGCGCGCCCGCTACCCGGGCGTCGACCTCCAGGGAGACGTCCTCTACGTCCAGGACGGCCCCTACGTCACGGCGTCCGGCTACGCCGCCGGGATCGACCTCTGCCTGCACGTCATCCGCACCGACTACGGCGCCGCCGTCGCCAACGAGGTCGCCCGGCTCGCCCTGGTCGCACCGGTCCGCCCGGGCGGCCAGACCCAGTTCACGCACACCCCGCTGCCGCCCGAGCGCGGCACGGCCTGCGCCGACACCCGGGGCTGGGCCATGCGCAACCTCGACAAGCCGCTCACCCTCGCCGACCTGGCCCGCCACGCGGGCGTCTCGGTGCGCACGCTCACCCGCCGCTTCCACGCGGAGAGCGGCGTGAGCCCCCTCCAGTGGCTCCTCCACCAGCGCATCGAGCGTGCCAAGGAACTCCTGGAGACCACCACCCTCCCCATGGACCAACTGGCCCGCGCCTGCGGCCTGGGCACCGCCGACTCCCTGCGCGCCCACGTGGTCCGCCGCACGGGCCTGACCCCGAGCGCCTACCGGGCCCAGTTCAGCCGCCTGGGAACCGTGGGCGAGGCGGACTCGTCCTCGGCTGCATGATCGAAGCGAACCGAACCGTCGACTCCCTGGTGATCAGAACGGCCCTGCCCGCCGAGGCGGCCGCCGTGGCCGAGCTGCACCTGCGGGCCCGGGCGACCTACTACCCGGACGGCCTCCCGGACGACGGCCTCGACTGGCCCGCCCTGTGGCGTGAGGCCATCGAGCGCCCCGACGGGCACGTCCTGTGCGCCGTCCGCGACTCCCGCCTGATCGGGATCGCCTCCTTCCGCACCCCGCCGGACACCTCCGCGGAAACGGTCAAGCTCTTCCAGTTCCACGTCGACCCCGACCGCTGGCGCGGCGGAGTCGGTACGGCCCTGCACGCCGCCTGTGTCGAGCAGTGGCGGGCCGACGGCCGGCGCACCGCCGTACTCGACGTGCATGCCGGCAACGAGCGCGCCCAGGCCTTCTACGCCCGCCAGGGCTGGGTGCCGGACCCGGAGAACCCGCCCGCCGAGGACGACCATCACCTGTACCTGAGGTACTCCGTGGCCGGGGAATGATCGCGGCTGCTTGAACGTTCACGCTTCTGGCGGAGGGTGCCTCCGTAACCGTACGAGGTGGAGTGGACATGAAGGTCGAGATCTGGTCGGACATCGCGTGCCCCTGGTGCTACGTGGGCAAGGCCCGCTTCGAGCAGGCGCTGGAGGCCTTCCCGCACCGCGACCAGGTCGAGGTCGTGCACCGCTCCTTCGAGCTGGACCCCGGCCGCGCCAAGGGCGACGTCCAGCCCGTGATCAGCATGCTCACCAAGAAGTACGGCATGAGCGCCGCCCAGGCCGAGGCCGGCGAGGACAACCTCGGCGCGCAGGCCGCCGCGATCGGCCTGGAGTACCGCACCCGCGGCCGCGACCACGGCAACACCTTCGACATGCACCGCCTGCTGCACTTCGCCAAGGAGCGGGGCCGCCAGGACGAGCTGATCCAGCTCCTCTACAAGGCCAACTTCGCCGAGGAGCGCTCCCTGTTCACCGAGGGCGACGAGCGGCTCGTGGAGATCGCCGTCGCCGCCGGGCTGGACGCGGACGACGCCCGCAAGGTCCTCGCCGACCCCACCGCCTACGCCGACGAGGTCCGCGCCGACGAGCGCGAGGCCGCTCAGCTCGGCGCCAACGGCGTGCCCTTCTTCGTCCTCGACCGCAAGTACGGCGTCTCCGGCGCCCAGCCCGCCGAGGTCTTCGAGCAGGCGCTGACCCAGGCCTGGGGCGAGCGCTCCCCGCTCCAGCTGCTCGACCAGGGCGACGCGGACGCCTGCGGCCCGGACGGATGCGCCGTACCGCAGAAGTAAAAGCGCAGGTCGGGGCCGATCCATAAGGATCGCTTAGCGAATCCACGTAAAAATCGGCAATGGACTACGAGTTCTCCCGGGCCCACAGTGGACCCATGGAGACCGTGGAGAACGTGGAGACCTTCGAGAACCTCGTCCGAGCCGAGTTCGCCCCCAGGAACACCTACCTCAACACCGCGAGCACCGGGCTGCTGCCCGCCCGCACCGTCGCCGCCATGCGGACCGCCGTCGAGGCGGCGGCCGCGGGCGCGCCGACCGACATGTTCGGGGACGTCGAGGCGAGCCGCGCCTGCTTCGCGCGGCTCGCCGGCGTACCGGCGTCGCGCGTGGCGGCGGGTGCCTCGGTCGCCGTCTACAGCGGCCTGATCGCCGCCTCCCTGCCCGAGGGCGCCGAAGTCCTCACCGCCGAGGGCGACTTCAGCTCCGTGGTGAACCCCTTCCACGTCCGCACCGACCTCAAGGTGCGCACCGTCCCCCTGGAGCGCGTCGCCGAGTCCGTGCGCCCCGGCACCGCCCTGGTCGCGGTCAGCGCCGCCCAGTCCGCCGACGGCAGGGTCGCCGACCTGCCCGCGATCCGGGCCGCGGCGCGCGAGCACGGGGCGCGTACGTACATCGACGCGTCCCAGGCCGCCGGCTGGCTGGACTTCGACGCGGACGCGTACGACTACTCCGCCTGCGTCGCCTTCAAGTGGCTCGTCTCGCCGCGGGGCGTGGCCTTCCTGGTCGTCCCGGCGGACCTCGGCCGGCTCACTCCGCTGTTCGCGGGCTGGGTGGCGGGGGAGCATCCCTGGGACGCCTGCTACGGCCCGATCGCCGAACTCGCCCGTTCCGCACGCCGGTTCGACGAGAGCCCCGCCCTGTTCTCCTACGCCGGTGCCCGCCGCTCCCTCGAACTCCTGGAGGAGCTCGGCGTGGACGCCGTACGCGCCCACGACCTGGAGCTCGCCGACCGCTTCCGCGCCGGGCTCGCGACCCTGGGCCACGAGCCCGTCCCGGCGCCGGGCTCACCGATCGTCTCCGTGCCCCAACTCGGCCACCGTCAGGGCGAGTTGAGCGAGGCCGGAGTCCAGGTGTCCGACCGCGCGGGCAACCTCCGCGCCGCCTTCCACCTCTACAACACACCGTCCGATGTCGATCGCCTGCTGGACGTGCTGTCTTCCTGAACCACTGGCGCGGGCCCCGCCGGGACGCTAGGAAAGGCACCAGGGGTGGTGGTGCCGGTGGAGTCCACGGGCGATACGTCCGTCCAGCTTCCCGTCGACGCGGAGCTGCACAGGCGGCTCGTGTACGGGGACGAGTCCGCGCTGGCCGAGGCGTACACGGCATACGGCGAGCTGGTGCGGCGCGTCGCCGTGCGGGTCACCCGCAGTCCGGGCGCCGCCGAGGACGTGGCGCAGGAGGTCTTCGCCCAGCTGTGGAGCCGGCCCTACGCCTTCGACGCGCGCCGTGGCTCGCTGCGCACCTGGCTGTCCATGCTGGCCCACCGGCGGGCCGTGGACTGGGTGCGCAGCGAGGCCCGGCACCGCAAGGACGCCCGCGCCGACGACTCCGCGCTGCACGCCATCCCGGACGCGGCGCCCGGCCCCGACGAGACGGTCGTCGACCGCGAACGCTCCCTCCTGCTGCACACCGCCCTCGCCGAACTCCCGCAGACCCAGCGGGAAGTGATCCACCTCGCCTACTTCGCCGGCCGCACCTACCGCCAGGCCGCCGTGGAACTCGGCATTCCAGAGGGCACGGCCAAGACCAGGCTCCGCACTGCCTTACGCACCTTGGCCGAGTCTTTGGCCGACCCGCCCGATCCCGCGCTGGAAAGGGGCGCATGATGGCGAGAAGGCGCATGGGAGGCTGTTTCCCGACGGAACGGGCGGAAGGAGGCGCGCGATGACCGACGACCACGACGGCGTACGCGACCTGCTGGCCGCCTGGGCCTTCGGCGCCCTGCCCCCCGCGGAACAGAGGGCGGTCCCACGCCACCTGGCCCGCTGCGAGAGCTGCGCGGCGGAGGCGGAGCAACTGCGGGAGACGGTACGGCTGTTGGACGGGCCGCCGAGGGCTGGACGGGCCGAGGGCACGGTGCCCGCCGGTGGTACGCCCCGTGCCCTGACTGCCGCCCTGCGCGCCCGCCCCGGCGCCGCCCGGGTCGCCCCGCACGCCGCCGCCTACGCCGCCTCGGTCGCCGGGCTCCAGGCGCTGCTGCCCGAGGCCGAGGGGCGGTGGTCCACGCCGGTGGTGCACGACTGGGACGTGCACGCCACCGTCGCCCATCTGCTGGCCGCCGACGAGCCGTTGGCCGGGCGGCTCGGTGTCGGGGCGCGGGTGCCGGACGCCGGGGAAGACGCGTCGGTGGACTGGACGGACGCCTGGAACCGGCGTACCGCCGAGGTCATCGCGCAGGAGCACGCCCGTACCCCCGAGGAGACCGTCGCCGACTGGGCCGCGCAGGCCGCCGCGCTGCTCGCCGCGCCCGAGGCCCGCGACCCCGAACCGGCCGCTCGCGCCACGACCTTGATGGGGGTACGGCTGCCCGTTGCCGACCACTTCGTGGTGCGGGCCTTCGAGGCGTGGATCCACACCGACGACATCGGCCGCGCCCTGGGCCTCGCCGTACCGCCACCGCCCGCCGAGCACCTGTGGCGGCTGGTCCGCCTCGCCGTCCGCATCCTCGGCCTGGCCCTCGGCCCCACCGCACCGCCGGTGCTGTTCGCGGTCACCGGCGGCGAGGAGTGGATACTCGGCTCCGAGGCCGAACCGGTACGCGCCGAACTCACCCTGGACCCGGTCGACTTCTGCCTCCTGGTCGGCGGCCGCCACACCCCCGCCGAGGTGCCGCGCCGCGCCGCGGGAGACCAGGGCGCGGTCAGGAACGTACTGGAGCGGGCGGCGTCACTGTCGTGGCTGTGAAGCCGGTGACGCCGCCCGCTCCGGGAGAGATCACCGTACGGGCGTGAAGTCCCGCGCCCCGATGAACTCCGGCCGCCGTACCGGAGCCGCGAACGGCTCCACGGCCTGGTTCTCCACGCTGTTGAACACGATGAAGACGTTGCTGCGCGGGAACGGCGTGATGTTGTCGCCGGACCCGTGCATGCAGTTGCAGTCGAACCAGGTCGCCGAACCGGCCTTGCCCGTGAAGAGCTTGATGCCGTACTCGCTCGCCATGGCCGTCAGCGCCTCGTCCGAGGGCGTGCCCGCGTCCTGCATCTGGAGCGACTTCTTGTAGTTGTCCTCGGGCGTGGCACCGGCGCAGCCCAGGAACGTCCGGTGCGAGCCCGGCATGATCATGAGCCCGCCGTTGGTGTCGTAATTCTCGGTCAGCGCGATCGAGACGGACACCGTGCGCATGTTGGGCAGGCCGTCCTCGGCGTGCCAGGTCTCGAAGTCCGAGTGCCAGTAGAAGCCGCTCGCCCCGAAACCGGGCTTGACGTTGATCCGCGACTGGTGGACGTACACGTCCGAGCCGAGGATCTGCCGGGCCCGCCCGACGACCCGCTCGTCGCGCACCAGGTTCGCGAACACCTCGCTGATCCGGTGCACCTCGAAGACGGAGCGGATCTCCTTGGACTTCGGCTCGACGATCGAGCGTTCGTCGGCGCGGATCGCCGGGTCGGTGACGAGCCGCTCCAACTCCCGCTGGTAGACGGCGACTTCGTCCGGGCCGATCAGCTGGTCGATGGCGAGGAAGCCGTCCCGCTCGAAGGACTGCAGGTCGGCGGTCGCGATCGGGCCCGGGGTGTCCGGAGAGCCCCAGACGACGGGGTCCTTGCGCGGGATCGACACCTCGGTGGCGCCGCGGCTCGGGTACAGGTCGGTGATCGTGGTCATGCTCAGACCTCCTCCGTCAGCAGGGGGTAGACACCGTTCTCGTCGTGGTCCTCCCGGCCGGTCACGGGCGGGTTGAAGACACAGATGCAGCGGAAGTCCTCCTTGATCCGCATCGTGTGCCGCTCGTGCCCGTCGAGGAGGTACATGGTGCCGGGCGTGATCGTGTACTTCCGCCCGGTCTCGTCGTCGGTCAGCTCGGCCTCGCCCTCGACGCAGACGACGGCCTCGATGTGGTTCGCGTACCACATCGACGTCTCCGTACCCGCGTACAGGATCGTCTCGTGCACGGAGAAGCCGACCTTCTCCTTGGCGAGGACGATGCGTTTGCTCTCCCAGGTGCCGGACGCGGCCTTCACATGCCGGTCGGTGCCCTCGATCTCCTTGAACGAACGGACGATCACGGTGCTGCTCTTCCTCCTCGGTGGATGGCGGTCAGGCGGTTTCGCGGACGGCCCGGGCGAGGACGCTGAGCCCCTCGTCGAGTTCGTCGGCCGTCACGGTCAGGGCCGGGAGGAGTTTGACGACCTCGCTCTCCGGGCCCGACGTCTCGATGAGGAGCCCGAGGTCGAAGGCGCGGCGCGCCACTCGCCCGGCCCGCTCCTTGTCGTGGAACTCCAGGCCCCACACGAGCCCGCGCCCGCGGTGCTCCTTGACCTCGGCGCGGTTCTCCTCGGCCACGGCGACGAGCGCCTGCTCGATCTGCTCGCCGCGCGCGCGGGTCTGCTTCTCCATCACGGAGCCGTCCGCCCAGTACGCCTCCAGGGCGGCGGTGGCCGTGACGAAGGCGGGGTTGTTCCCGCGGAAGGTGCCGTTGTGCTCGCCCGGCTCCCAGATGTCCAGCTCGGGCTTGAACAGGCAGAGGGACATGGGCAGTCCGTAGCCGCTGATGGACTTCGAGACGGTCACGATGTCGGGGGTGATGCCCGCCTCCTCGAACGAGAAGAAGGCACCGGTCCTTCCGCACCCCATCTGGATGTCGTCGACGATCAGCAGCATGTCCTGCCGCTCGCACAGCTCGGCCAGCGCCCGCAGCCACTCCGGCCGCGCCACGTTGATGCCGCCCTCGCCCTGCACGGTCTCGACGATCACCGCGGCCGGCTTGTTGAGCCCGGAGCCCTGGTCCTCGAGGAGCCGCTCGAACCACAGGAAGTCCTCGACCGTGCCGTCGAAGTAGTTGTCGAAGGGCATCGGCGTGCCGTGCACCAGCGGGATGCCGGCCCCGGCCCGCTTGAAGGCGTTGCCGGTCACCGCCAGCGAGCCGAGCGACATGCCGTGGAAGGCGTTGGTGAACGACACGATCGCCTCGCGCCCCTTCACCTTCCGGGCGAGCTTGAGCGCGGACTCCACGGCGTTCGTCCCCGTCGGGCCCGGGAACATGACCTTGTAGGGCAGGTCGCGGGGCCGCAGCACCAGGTCCTGGAAGGTCTGCAGGAAGGCCCGCTTGGCGGTGGTCGACATGTCGAGCCCGTGCGTGACGCCGTCCCGCTCCAGGTAGTCGATCAACGCCCGTTTCAGGACGGGGTTGTTGTGCCCGTAGTTGAGGGAGCCGGCCCCGGCGAAGAAGTCCAGGTACTCGTGGCCGTCCTCGTCGTACATGCGGCTGCCCTGCGCGCGGTCGAAGACGGTGGGCCAGCCTCGGCAGTAGCTGCGCACCTCGGACTCGAGGGTCTCGAAGACGCTGAGGTCGGGCTGGGTGATGGTCACGACGAATCGCTCCTCTTTGGGTGCGTGGGGGGTCAGAGGGAGAGGGGACCGATGCGGTACAGGACTTCGGGGTCGTGCGGCCCGTCGGGGAACAGGCGCGTGTCGAACAGCACCTCGCGCTCCACCCCGGCGCCGTGCCGCGCGGCGAAGGAGGTGAACAGGCGTTCGGAGCCGGTGTTGCCGGGCGTGATGGTGGTCTCGACGGCGGTGATCCGGTGCTCGCCGGAGGTCCGCGCGACCAGCCCGTCGAGGAGCGCGGCCGCGACACCCCGGCCCCGGTACGCCTCGTCCACCGCCACCTGCCAGACGAGCAGGGTGCGCGGGCGGTCCGGCCGTACGTAACCGGTGACGAAGCCGACCGGCTGCCCATGGCCGTCACGCGCCACGGCCGAGGTGGCCGCGAAGTCGCGACACCAGAGCAGATAGCTGTACGACGAGTTCAGGTCGAGTGCCTTCGAGTCCCGGGCGATCCGCCACAGCGAGGCACCGTCCGTCACCGACGGACGGTCGATTTCAAGTTCTGCTGACGTGTCTGCTTGAGCGGCAGTCATGCGAATTGAACTTACCGAGGGAAATTCAAAAATGCATGGCTGAATGGGGTTACGTGTGCGGGGTGCATGTGTTATCACGCGGGCGCGAGCAGGGGTGTGGCAGGGGCGCGAAATGGCCCGCTCTGTCCGGTAAATACCGTACAAAACGGGCCTGATGTGTAACGCGTCACAGGCGTGTAACCCTCACGAGATCTGCCCGAATTACCCCCCTCGGCGTTCGCGGAATCTTTGCGTTTAGGACGGGGAAAAGCGGGCAGAAGAAGACGGGAAGCTGCTCCGGAAAAGGATACTCGAATAAAGCCAGCAATAGGTCGGAATTCAGGCTCCGGTCACTCCGTCGATACGCTCGCGCAGGATATCCGCGTGGCCGTTGTGCCGGGCGTACTCCTCGATCAGGTGAATGAGCACCCACCGGAAGCTGACCTCCACACCGGCCATCGGCCCCTCGGGGATCCGCCCCGTGTGCTCCAGCGACAGCCCACCACACAGCTCCCGCCCCCGCGCGACCTCCCGGCGCCACACGTCCAGCGCCTCGTCGAGCCCACGCCCGGGATCCAGCCCGTACCCGCTCTCGTTCTCCGCCCCGTACACCGGCGGCACGTCCAGCCTGGCCACCGTGCGCTGGAACCAGTTCCGCTCGACCTCCGCGAGGTGCTGCACGAGTCCGAGCAGCGTGAGTTCCGACGGCTCGGCCACGGCGGCCCGCACCTGGGCGTCGTCCAGATCCCTGACCTTGAGCTCCAGCGTGGCCCGATGGAAGTCGAGCCAGCTGTCGAGCATGGCGCGCTCGTCACCGGAGAAGTGGGGGATGGGACGGCCGTCGGGAAGTGTCGGAGTGGTCATGGGCCGAGCATGTCATCGGTCGATTCGTTTATCAGCCCGTCCGGCGTTTGAGGACGAGGCCCCTTCAGGGCCGACGGGGGTCTGGGGGCGCAGCCCCCAGGAACCTCAGCCACCCACCACCGCAAGCGCCCCACCCAGCGCCGCCAGACACGCCTCCACAACCTCCACCCGCGCATCGATCCCGTAGTGGTTGACCCGGATCATCTCCTTGGCCAACGCACCCCCACCCGCGGCCAGCGGCAGCGCGGGGTCCCGTTCCAACGCCCGAGCCACCAACTCCGACGCCACAACCCCGGAAGGGGCCCGCAAGGTCGTCGCGACCGGCGCCGCCTCCCGGGCCTCGTACACATACGGTTCGAGCCCCACCCCCGGCGCCCCCGCCCGCGCAGCCTCCGCCGCGGCCCGGTGCCGGCCCATCACCGCCTCAAGACCCACCGTCTCGATCCGCTCCACGCACGCCTCCAGCGCCAGCATCTCCAGCTGCGCCGGCGCGTGCAGCAGCGCCTTGCGGCCGCCGTCGACCCACCGCTCCTTCCAGTCCAGCAGCGAGAGGTACGACCTCCTCGGCGCCCGCGGATTCGCCGCCATCCGCGCCCACGCCCGCGAGCTCACGGACACCGCCGACACCCCGGCCGGCCCGCCCATCGCCTTCTGCGCCCCGATCACGCACAGGTCCACACCCCACGCGTCCGGCAGCACCGGCTCGGCCCCGATCGAGGCCACGGCGTCCAGGTAGAAGAGCGCGCCGTGCTCCCGTACGACCTCCCCGATCTCCGCGACGGGGTTGGTGTTCCCGGTCGCCGCCTCCGCGTGGACGAGCGACACGAAGTCGATCTCCGGGTGCTCGGCGAAGGCCTCCCGGACCTGCTCCGCGGTCACCGCCGTGTGGAACGGCACCGACAGGTCGATCACCGTCGCCCCGCAGTCCCGCAGCCAGTTCCCGAAGGTCTGCCCGTACGGCCCGGTGATGACGTTCAGCGCGGTATTGCCGGGACCGGCCGTCCCCCGGATCGCCCCCTCCAGCGGCAGCAGCGCCTCGCCCTGCATGATCACGACGTCCTGCCGGGTGTCCAGCAAACGGGCGACCCGGTCCTCGATCTCGGCGAAACGGGCGGCGCTCAGCGGGGCCAGGTCAAGGAACGGGTGTGTCACGGCGGTGCCTTCTCCTCGGTCATGGGGTACAGGTGTCGAGAGTAACCGGCACCCCACATCCATCCCTGCCGGTGACTGCGCACTCCCGCCCCACCGGAGGTCCCCGTGTACACCGTCCCCGGCCGCAGAAACCACGCCCTGCCCCGCGCCCTGGCCGCCACCACCGTCACGGCCGGGCTGCTGCTCGTGGCCGCCTGCACCTCCAGCGACAGCGGAGGCAGCGGCAGCAAGACCGCCGCCGGAGGGGTCGAGCTGGTCAAGGCCGGACAGCTCACCACCTGCACGCACCTGCCGTACCCGCCGTTCCAGTCGGAGATCGACGGCAAGGTGCAGGGCTTCGACGTCTCGCTGATCGACCTGGTGGCCAAGGACCTCGGGGTGAAGCAGCAGATCCTCGACACGCCCTTCGAGAACTTCAAGACCGGCGCCTTCCTCAACTCCGGCGAGTGCGACCTGGCCGCGGCCGGCATGACCATCACCGCCGAGCGCAAGAAGAACGTCGACTTCTCCGACCCGTACTTCGACGCCACCCAGGCCCTGCTCGTCGACAAGAAGAGCGGCATCACCTCGCTCGCCGACGCCAAGGCCAAGAAGGTCAAGCTCGGCGCCCAGGCGCAGACCACCGGCGAGGACTACGCCAAGAGCCAGGGCTTCGACCCCGTCTCCTTCGAGTCCTCCGACGCGGTCCTCAACGGCCTGCGCACCGGCCAGGTCAAGGCCGTGATCATCGACTACCCGGTGGTCCAGGGCTGGCTGAAGGACAAGGCCAACGCGGACGCCTTCAAGCTCGCCGACAACATCAACACCGGTGAGCAGTACGGCTTCACGGTCAAGAAGGGCAACACGAAACTCCTCGCCGCCATCAACAAGGCCATCAAGGACGCGAAGGCCGACGGGACGTACAAGAAGCTGTACGAGAAGTGGATCGGCCCGTACGACGAGTCCGCGGCCTCTCCCTCTGCCTCATGACCGCGGCCGACGCACAACTCCAGCCCCGCAAGAAGGGCCTGACCCGACGTCAGAAGCGCAGCCTGTCACGGGGTGTGCAGTACGTCGTCTTCGTCGCCGCCGTGATCGCCTTCGCGGTCGGCGCCGACTGGGGGCGGCTGAAGAACCAGTTCGCGCAGTGGTCCATCGCCAAGCAGATGTTCCCGGACGTCATCACCATGGCGCTGAAGAACACCGTGCTGTACACGCTGTCCGGCTTCGTCGTGGGCCTGGCGCTCGGCATGGTGATCGCGCTGATGCGGCTGTCGTCGGTGGGCCCCTACCGCTGGCTGGCCGGTGTCTACATCGAGATCTTCCGCGGTCTGCCCGCCCTGCTGATCTTCATCTTCATCGGCGTCGCCGTCCCGCTGGCCTTCCCCGGCACGGAGATCGTCGGCGGCACCTACGGCAAGGTGGCCCTGGCGCTCGGTCTGGTGGCCGCCGCCTACATGGCCGAGACGATCCGCGCGGGCATCCAGGCGGTCCCCAAGGGCCAGATGGAGGCGGCCCGTTCACTGGGCTTCTCGCCCGCCCGCGCGATGGTCTCGATCATCATCCCGCAGGCGTTCCGGATCATCCTCCCGCCCCTGACCAACGAGTTGGTGCTCCTGTTCAAGGACTCCTCCCTCGTACTGTTCCTGGGCGTCACCCTGGAGGAGCGCGAACTGTCCAAGTACGGCCGCGACCTGGCCAGTACGACCGCCAACTCCACGCCGATCCTGGTCGCCGGCCTGTGCTACCTGCTGGTGACCATCCCGCTCGGCTTCGTCGTGCGCCGTATGGAGGCGAAGGCCCAGGAGGCCGTGAGATGAGCCCTGACACGAGCCGGCCGGAGATCGAAGTGCGGGGCCTGCACAAGTCCTTCGGCGACAACGAGGTGCTGCGCGGCATCGACCTGGAGATCGGCCAGGGCGAGGTCGTGTGCGTCATCGGCCCGTCCGGCTCGGGCAAGTCCACGCTGCTGCGCTGCGTGAACCTCCTCGAAGAGCCCACCAAGGGCCAGGTCTTCGTCGGCGGCACCGAACTCACCGACCCCGATGTCGACATCGACGCCGTACGCCGCCGTATCGGCATGGTCTTCCAGCAGTTCAACCTCTTCCCGCACCTGACGGTGACCGAGAACCTCACACTGCCGCAGCGCCGGGTCCTCAAGCGGGACAAGGCGAAGGCGGCACGGGTGGCCGCCGAGAACCTGGAGCGCGTGGGCCTGGCCGAGAAGGCCGACGCCTACCCCGCCTCCCTCTCCGGCGGCCAGCAGCAACGGGTGGCGATCGCGCGCTCCCTCTCGATGGGCCCCGAGGTGATGCTCTTCGACGAGCCGACCTCGGCACTCGACCCGGAGCTGGTGGGGGACGTGCTGGCGGTGATGCGGATGCTGGCGAACGAGGGCATGACGATGATGGTCGTCACGCACGAGATGACGTTCGCGCGCGAGGTCGCCGACCGGGTCGTGTTCATGGACGGCGGGGTCGTCGTCGAGGACGGCTCCCCGGCCCGGGTCATCGGCAACCCCGCCCACGAACGCACCCGCCACTTCCTGTCCCGGCTGCTCGACCCGGCGATGGCGGAGGTGGAGGAGGTGGAGGCGGACGAGACCTGACCCGGGCGCCCGGATCGAGCAGGGACCGCCCGTCGTCCTAGGCTGACGCCATGAGCGATCAGGCGGTGCTGCACGTGAAGGGCCGGGTCCTCGTGGGACCCGAGGACATCCGCGACGAGCTGTGGGTGGTGGGCGGCCGTGTCTCCTACGACCGCCCCGCCGGCGCCCGGGACATCCGTACCGTCGAGGGCTGGACCCTCCCCGGCCTGGTCGACGCCCACTGCCATGTCGGCCTCGGCCCGCACGGCCCGGTCGACCAGGACGTCGCCGAGAAGCAGGCCCTCACCGACCGGGACGCCGGCACCCTCCTCATCCGCGACGCCGGCTCCCCGTCGGACACCCGCTGGATCGACGACCGCGAGGACCTCCCGAAGATCATCAGGGCGGGCCGGCACATCGCCCGCACCCGCCGCTACATGCGCGGCTACGCGCACGAGATCGAGCCGGAGGATCTCGTCGCGTACGTCGCCCGGGAGGCGACCCGGGGCGACGGCTGGGTCAAGCTGGTCGGCGACTGGATCGACCGCGACCTCGGCGACCTCGCCCCGAGCTGGCCGCGCGGCGCGGTCGAGGCGGCGATCGCGGAGGCGCACCGGCTCGGCGCCCGCGTCACCGCCCACTGCTTCGCCGAGAACTCCCTCCAGGACCTGGTCGAGGCGGGCATCGACTGCATCGAGCACGCCACCGGCCTCACCGACGACCTGATCCCGCTGTTCGCCGAGCGCGGCGTCGCGATCGTCCCGACCCTCGTGAACATCGCGACCTTCCCGCAGCTCGCGGCGGGCGGCGAGAGCAGGTTCCCGCGCTGGTCGGCGCACATGCGGCGCCTGCACGAGCGTCGCTACGACACCGTGCGGGGCGCCTACGACGCCGGCATCCCGGTGTACGTCGGCACCGACGCCGGCGGCCACCTGGCCCACGGCCTGGTGGCGGCCGAGGTGGCGGAACTGGTCACCGCCGGCATCCCCGCCCTGGAGGCCCTGTCGGCGACGACATGGGGTGCGCGCGAGTGGCTCGGACGGCCGGGCCTGGAGGAGGGCGCGCCGGCCGACCTGGTCGTCTACGAGAGCGATCCGCGGGCCGACGTACGGGTGTTGGCGGCTCCACGGCGGGTAGTGCTCAACGGACGGGTCGTCGACTAGCCGACGCCCTGCACACCGCCCTGTGCGCCACCGCGGCGCGGACTGTGGAACAGGCGGCGATATCGCGGTGAAAGAGTGGAACAGCCGTGCCGGGCGATTCGAAAACGTGCGCGTAGAACGCACGATGGGGTGAACTGGCGCTGTAACGCCATCAGTTCACCCCTCATACGCAATTCTTGTCGGGTCCCGAGCAAGTCTCCTCTGAGGGGTCCCCACCTTGAACGGCAAGAACTTCCGTATGCCCGCACGCCGTCTCGCCACCGTCGCGACGGCCACGGCCCTGGCCGCAGGTCCCGCGGCCCTGGCCGCCGCGGGCACCGCGCACGCGACGACCGACCAGGGCCGCGCGAGCGCCGTCGTCCTGCGCACCGGGCTCGACGTGTCGCTGCTCAACAAGACCGTGAACGTCCCGCTCGCGGTCTCGCTCAACCAGGTCGAGGCGCCGCGGAGCGCCGAGAAGACCGCGCTCACCGCCACGCTGGACGGCGTGGACGGCGGAAAGCCCTTCAACGTGCTGGACGCGGAGGTGGCGACGGCGAAGGCGACCGCGACCGCCACGAAGGCCGAGGGCTACACCAACCTGGCCCACGCGCGGCTGCACGTCCCCGGCCTGCCGCTCCTCTCCCTCATCGAGGTCGGCCAGGTCACCTCCAAGGCGACCTGTGAGGCGGGCAAGGAGCCGGTCGCCACCTCCAACCTGCTCGGCGCGGTCACCGTGCTCGGCAAGAAGGTCACGGTGACGACCGGCGGCACGACCGACGTCAAGGTGCCGGGCGTCGGCGAGGTCCGCCTCGACCTGTCGAAGACCGAGACCACCTCGCGTACGGCCGCCGCGACCGCCCTCCAACTCACCGTCTCCGTCAACCCGTTGAAGCTCAACGTGGCCGAGGTCGAGGGCACCCTGACCCTCGCGAAGGCCAGCTGCGAGTCTCCGGCGGTGGCCGCCTCCCAGCCCGGCGCGGATCCGAGCGCGGACCCGTCCGAGTCGCCCGCCGGTGACGTCAAGGCGCAGGGGGCGCCCGCCGAGGAGGCGGGCCTGGCCGAGACCGGAGGCAGCTCGATGACGCCGTATCTCGCGGGTGGGGCCGTCGCCCTGCTCGTGGCCGGCGGGGGCGCGGTCGTACTGGCGCGGCGGCGGGGCTGAGACCGCGTGGGGCCCCGGGTCACTTCTCGGCGTCGGCGGTGCCGAAGACTCTCAGCTCGTACGTGCCCGACGTGGAGTAGGGGCCCTTCAGAAGGCTGGTCGCCGTGGGGCCCGAGCGCAGCAGCGGGCTCATGATGGGCACCTTGGACTTGGCGTACACCTTGTCCACCCGGGGCTTCATACCGTCGAGCCAGGTCGCCGCGGCCTTCGGGTCGGCGCCCGGGAAGTCGAGGCCGGTGCAGGCGCGCAGGAACTCCTCGTACCTGGGGGCGTTCCCGGTCGTCGTGCACTCAAGCGACTTGAGGTCGCCGGAGAGGTCCCAGAAGGCCGCCACCGTCAGCTCGCCGTCCTTCGTCGGGTGTCCTTCGCCCAGGACGCGCCGGACCGTGGCGCCGGCACCGGTGAGCGTTTCCCGCTTCTTGAGCGTGATGTCCCAGTCGGCCGCGAGCCGCTTGAGGAAGCTCTGCCCGGTGTAGCCCTTCACGATGACGGAAGTCGGCACGCTCACGGGGAAGTTCGGCGGAGGCCCGGGGGTCGTCGGCCAGTCGTCGATGCTCGTGGGGCGGGCCGACGGACCGGCGGCCACCGGGGAGGCGCCGGGCGAGGCCTGAGCGGTGGAGGTCGCGCCCGGCGAGGCGGACGATCCGGTGCTGTCGGTGTCATGACCGGACGAACAGCCGGTCAGGGACAGCGCGGTGAGGGCGAGTACGGCGGTGGCGTACCGGCGGCGGACGGTCGGGAGGCGCATGGGGGGCTCCGTCGGGAAGCGGGACGTGTCGCTGTGCGGACGGCGGTGCGGGTCGGGATCAGGTGCCGTCGAAGCAGATGCCGTCGACGGGTGCCGCGGACGGCTGGAAGACCACCGCGTCGTAGGCGACGTCCAGATCGCCGCTCTGGCTCGGGAAGGAGGTGTTGTCGGCCTGCATGTAGCCGTCCGATGACACCGAGCCACCGGAGAGCAGGGTCTCGCTGCCGCCGAGCTGCGGCACGTAGAAGAGACTCACGTACTGGCGGTACAGACTTCCGTCGGTGGTGTCGAGCGTGACCTTCGCCCAGGAGGCGTCGCAGGCGGGCGAGCGGAAGAACTTGACGCTGATCGACGTCCCCTGGTCGTACTCGTCGAGCAGCAGCGCGTCCCCGTCACATCCTTCGGTGACCGGACTCAGACCCGTGCAGTCGGCCCCGTCGCAGCCGACCGCCGACGCGGTCTGCGGGACGGAGCGGAGTAAATGTCTTCGCCAGAGCATGATCAACCCTTTGCGCAGAGGAAACCGGTTGAATCCCTGCAGCGGGCGGCGGCACGCCAAGTCTCCGGAGATCACGCGCTTTCCCGCCCCCGTGCGTGATCAAGTGACCATCAAGGGGCAGCACTTACTGTGAAGTGCCTGTGTACTTGCTTTGCTCGCGGGAATCCCCCGCTCATCCCTGCGCCAGCGTCACCGCCTGGTCGAGCGCCTGGAGGAAACGGTTCACCGTCCCCCGGTCCCGCACCGCGATCCGCAGCCACTCCTCGTCCAGGCCCGGGAACGTGTCGCCGCGCCGCACCGCGAACCCCAGGTCGCGCAGGTGCCTGCGCACGGCCGCGGCCCGGGGCAGCCGTATGAGCACGAAGGGGCCCTCGGCGGGCTCGGTCAGGCGCAGCCCGTCCGAGGCGAACTCACTGAGCCCCGCGACCAGATGGGCCCGGTCCGCGGCGATGCGGTGTGCCGCGTGGCCGGCCTCGGCCTGCGCCCGAGCGCCCATGCAGGCCTCGGCGGCGGCCAGCGCCGGCGTGGACACCGGCCACAGCGGCTGGGCCCGCTCCAGTTCGGCGACGGTCTCCGGGGCGGCGAGGACGTAACCGATCCGCAGCCCGGCCAGGCCCCACGTCTTCGTCAGGCTGCGCAGCACGACGAGACCGGGCACGTCCCGCCGCCCGGCCAGCGCCTCCCGCTCGCCCGGCACGGCGTCCATGAAGGCCTCGTCGACCACCAACGTCCGCCCAGGTCTCGCCAGTCGGGCGATCGACCCGGCCGGGTGCAGCACGGACGTCGGGTTCGTCGGGTTGCCGATCACCACCAGGTCCGCGTCCTCGGGGACGGCCGCGGCATCGAGCCGGAAACCGTTCTCCGCCCGCAGCAGCACCCGCTCCACCGCGTGCCCGGCGTCCCGCAGCGCGGCCTCCGGCTCGGTGAACTGCGGGTGCACGACGACCGCCTGACGGACCTTCAGGGCCCGTGCGAGCAGGACGAAGGCCTCGGCGGCCCCCGCCGTCAGCAGCACCCGCTCCGCTTCGAGCCCGTGCCGTGCCGCCACCGCGGCCCGGGCGGCGCGCCCGTCGGGATACGCGGCGAGCCCGCCCAGCGAGCGGGCGAGGTGCTCGCGCAGCCAGGCCGGGGGAGTGTCCGCGCGGACGTTCACGGCCAGGTCGACCAGCGTGGAACCCTCGTCGCGCGTCTCGGAGTCGCCGTGGTGCCGCAGATCGTGCTCAGTGTGCATGGGCGTGACCGCCGTGGTGGTGGTGCCCGTGGTGGTGGCCGTCGTCGTCCGGGTGGAAGTGCGGCTGCTGCGGCAGTCCGACCTTGTCCTCGAACCCGGGCAGCGCGATCCGGTACACGCACGAGTCGCAGTTCATCCGCAGATCACCGCGCACCGCCTCCTCGTACCGCTCCACCACCAGATCGAGCAGCTCCGGCTCCGGCCCGATGACCTCCGCGGACCGCACCTCGACGTCCGGGTGCGCGGCCGCCCACCCCTCGGTCTGCTGCTTCACCCGGTCCGGCAGGATGCCGGTGAAGAGGAAGTAGGGGAGTACGACGATCCGCCGCGCCCCCAGCTTCGCGCACCGGTCGAGCCCGCTCGGCACGTCCGGCGCCGCGAGCGACACGAACGCCGTCTCCACGCCCGCGTAACCGCGCCCCTCCCACAGCAGCCGCGCCGCCTTGTGCACCTCGGCGTTCGCGTCGGGGTCGGTCGACCCGCGCCCCACCAGCAGCACGGTCACGTCGGCCCGGTCCTCGGGCGTACGGGCCGTGCCGCCCAGCGCCTCGTCCAGCCGCCGCTCCAGCACCGCGAGCAGCGACGGATGCGGCCCCAGCGGACGCCCGTAGGTGTACGAGATCCCCGGGTGCCGTTCCTTCTCGCGGGCCAGCGCCGCCGGGATGTCGCCCTTGGCGTGCCCGGCGGACACCAGCATCAGCGGCACGGCGGCGAAACGGCGTACGCCCCGGGCCACCATTCCGGCGACGGCGTCGCCCAGCGGCGGCGGGGAGAGCTCGATGAAGCCGCCCGCGACGGGCACGTCGGACAGCCGGAGCTGCAGCTGCCGTACGAAGTCGCGGAACGCCTCGGCTCCGGCCTCGTCCCGGGTGCCGTGGCCGGCGATGAGCAGGGCGGGCGGGGTGGTCACGATTTCTCCTCGGACGGTGAAGTGGGGTGGTACAGCAGGGCGTTGAGCGCGGCAGCGGCGACCGCCGAGCCGCCCTTCTCGGACACGTTGCTCACGGCGGGCAGCCCGCTCTCGCGCAACGCGGCCTTGGACTCGACCGCGCCGACGAAGCCGACGGGCAGGCCGATGACGAGCGCGGGGGAGGCGTCGAGGGTCAGCAACTCCTCCAGCGCGGTGGGGGCGTTGCCGATCACCCACAGGGCGCCGGGCCCGACCTGCTCGTAGGCGAGCCGTATCGCGTGCGCCGAACGGGTCAGCCCGGCCTCGGCCCTGGCGTCCCGCAGCCGGCAGACGGTCTCGCGCCGGGTGATCCCGGCCCCGACCATCTCCACGTCGACCACGACGGGCGCACCGGCGTGCAGCGCGGCATGCGCCGTCGCCAACTCGCCCTCGTCCATGACGAGATCGCTCGCGTACTCCAGATCGGCCGCGGAGTGGATGACCCGTTCCACGACCGCCCGGGTCAGCGGCGGAAAGCGCGAGGTGTCGAGCCGGGCGCGCAGCCGCCGGTACGACTCCTGCTCGATCGGGTGGACGACACGGTTCACTTGGCGCCCTCCTCCGACGTCTGCCAGCGATAGCCGCGCGGGGTCACCATGCGCCCCGCGATCTCGCGGGTCGCCGTGTTGCCCACGGTCACCACCGTCATCATGTCGACCGTCGCCGGATCCAGCGAGGCCAACGTCGTCAGCCGACTGGACTCGTCCGGCCGCGACGCGTTCCGCACGACCCCGACCGGCGTGCCCGGCTCCCGGTGTCCGGCCAGGATCGCGAGCGCCTTCGGCAACTGCCAGTCCCGGCCCCGGGAGCGGGGGTTGTAGAAGGTGACCACGAGGTCCGCCTCGGCCGCCGCGCGCACCCGCCGCTCGATGACCTCCCACGGCGTGTGCAGGTCCGAGAGGCTGATGGAGACGTGGTCGTGCCCGAGCGGCGCACCGAGGATCGCCCCGGCCGCGAGCGCGGCGGTCACACCGGGTACGCCGATCACGTCGATGTCGTCCGAGGCCTCGGCGAGCGCGGGGGACGCCATGGCGTACACCCCGGCGTCCCCGCTGCCGATGAGCGCGACGGCCTGCCCCTTGCGGGCCTCGGCGACGGCGGTCCGCGCCCGCTCCTCCTCGGCGCCGAGCCCGGACTCCAGGACCAGGGTGCCGGGACGCAGCAGATCGCGGATCTGGTCGACGTACTGGTCGAGCCCGACGAGTACGGAGGCGCGCCGGAGTTCGGCCGTGGCCCGCGGGGTCACGAGGTCCCGTGCGCCGGGCCCGAGCCCGACGACCGCGAGCCGCCCGCGCCCGGGCCGCCGTACGACGGCACAGGTCGCCATCGAGGCGTGCCCGTCCGCACGCGCCGACTTCCGCTTGGGGACCAGGAGTTCACCACCGCGCACGAGAGCGGCGGCCTCGGCGACGGAGGGGGTGCCGACGGCGGCGAGCGGCGCGTCGGAGGGGTTGGGCACCTCGACCTTCGCCAACTCCTCGGCGGAGTACGTGACAAGAGGAACACCGAGCCGCGCGGCGGCCTCGACGATCCCGGGTTCTGCGGCCTTGGCGTCGACGGTGGCGAGCTCGGCGAGGGACCTCGCCGACAGTCCGGCGTCGCGCAGGGCGCCCTCGACCAACTCCAGCACCTCGTCGACGGACGCGCCCTTGGAGGCGCCCACGCCGACGACGATGGACCGGGGCCGGAGCACGACCTCGTGCGGGGCGGGCTCGACGAGACGATCCGACACACGGATCACATACGAACCCTCGGCGGCTGCCCGGAGCGGCGGCAGCGGCCAGGCCGACTCGGCGTCGAGAGCCACCGGTTCACCGTCGAGCAGCGCCCGCGACACCCCGGCGACGTCCCCCTCCACCGGCATCCCGAGCGTGTCGAGGCCCGGCAAGCCCACCGCGTCCGTGGCCGTGGTCACCACCGGGGTCGCCCCCAGCAACTCCCCGACCTCACCGGCGAGTTCATTGGCCCCGCCCCCGTGTCCGCCGACCAGCGACACGGCGAACCGCCCGCCCTCGTCGACGCACACCACACCGGGGTCGGTCGCCTTGTCCGCCAGCAGCGGCGCCAGGAGCCGTACGACCGCCCCCGTGGCGAGGAAGCACACGAGCTGCTCGCACTCCGCGAACGCGGCCCGTACGGCGTCCCCCACGGGACCCTCGTACACACGCGTCCGCTCCGGCCACGCCGCGGCCAGCCGGTCGCGCGCAGCCGCCCCCGCCGCGGTGGCGGAAATGAGGCCGATCACTGAGCAACTCCTTCGTCGGATACGGGGGTTCGGTCGCCCCACAACAGGAAAACGGGATTGGTCGCGGCCAGCCGCGTCACGTCCCCCGGCAGGGGCGCGAGCCGCGACGACTGCAACAGCACGCCGTCGCAGGTGAATCCGGCATCGGCGAGCGCGGCACGGGCGGCCGGTACGCGGTCCAGCGCGGCCATGGCGACGACGACCGTCCGCCGGGCCCGCCGAGCGCACGCGGTGACGATCCCGGGCAGCTCGTGCCCGCCGCCGCCGATGAACACGGCGTCGGGGTCGGGGAGCCGGTCCAGCGCGCCGGGCGCCGAGCCGTGCACGGCGTCCACGTACACCCCGTGCGCGCGGGCGTTGGCGGTGATCCGCTCCACCCCGTCGGCGGCCTTCTCCACGGCGACGACGGCGGCCCCGAACCGCGCGCACTCCACGGCCACGGAACCGGACCCCGCGCCGACGTCCCACACCAGGTCCCCGAGCCGCGGCCCCAGCCGGGCCAGCGCCAGGGCCCGTACCTCGGACTTGGTGATCATCGAGTCGCGGTGCGCGAACTCGCTTTCTTCCAGGGCCCATCGGGAGGGGGCGGGAGCAGGCCCGGCAACCGTGCGCACGACACCGAGAGCCCGCGACTCGTCGAGACACAGCACGACACTGACCGCCGTACCCCAGTCCCGGGCCGCGGCCTCGGCGGGGCTGACCCATTCGACACGCTCGTCACCGGTACCCAGATCAGAGGCGACCACAAGGACGCGCCCAAGGGGCGCGGGGAACTGCGCGACCGGCCACGACGCTGCCGCACCCGCCCGACTGCATTCCTCGGCACCCCCTGTTGCGAGCGCAGCCCCCAACTCCGCAGGCCCCGCCCCCGGTCCCGTCAGCACCGCCACTTTCGCCCGCGCCCGGCACACGTTCACAGCCGTCCGCAGATCCCGCCCGTGCGCGCTCACCACGACCGCGTCGTCCCACGGCACCCCCACCCGCGCGAACGCGGCGGCGACGGAGGAGACACCGGGCCGTACATCCAGCGCCCCGGGCCCGAACCGCTCCGCCAGCACCCGCACGATCCCGAAGAACCCGGGATCACCGGAGGCCAGCACCACGACCCGGCCGTCCTTCTCCAGGTGCCGTTCGATGACGTCCAGCGCCGGCGCCAGCGGCCCGAGCACGACCTGCTCGGCCCCCTCCGGCACCGGGGCGGCCGTCAGATGCCGTCGGCCGCCCACGACGAGGCGGGCACCGGCCAGCACCCCGGCGGGAAGCGGCGCCCCCGTCCCCGTACCGACGACAGTGATCAGGCCACTCACGTACTGGCCCCTCGCTCGCGCAGCGCCCGACGGGCCTGAGGGTCGGCCTTGCGGTACCCGTGGAAGTGGCCGGGGTGGTAGAGGTGCGAACGCGTGCCCTCGGCGTCGAGCGCCGGGCCGACCAGGAACAGCGTGTGCTTCCAGAGCTTGTGCTCCTTGACCGTCTCCTCCAGCGTCCCGACCGTGCACCGCACGACCAGCTCCTCCGGCCAGGTCGCCTGGTAGGCGACGACGACCGGCGTGGACGTCGGATAGCCGCCCTCCAGCAGCTCCCGCACCAGCTGCCCGCTGCGCGCCGCGGACAGGAAGATCGCCATGGTCGTTCCGTGCTTGGCGAACTCCCGCACCTCCTCGCCCGGCGGCATCGGCGTCTTGCCGCCGCCGAGCCGGGTGAGGACCACGGACTGCGCGACCTCGGGAATGGTCAGCTCGCGCTGCGCGAGCGCGGCGACGGCG
Source organism: Streptomyces cylindrosporus (assembly GCF_022698165.1). Taxonomy (GTDB): domain Bacteria; phylum Actinomycetota; class Actinomycetes; order Streptomycetales; family Streptomycetaceae; genus Streptomyces; species Streptomyces cylindrosporus. Next base: position 75,557 of record NZ_JALDAY010000014.1, on the reverse strand, counting down.
GAGAAGGCGGAGACACCGGGCACGACCTCCGTGGCGATTCCGATCCCCGCGCACCGGTCCAGCTGCTCCTGCGTACCGCCCCACAGGGCCGGGTCGCCGGAGTGGATGCGGGCGACCCGCAGGCCCTCCGCCCGCGCCCGCTCGTACACGGCCACCACGTCCTCCAGCGACATCGTCGCCGAGTCGAGGATCTCAGCACCCTCGCGCGCGTGTTCGAGGACCTTCGCCTGAACCAGGCTCGCGGCCCAGATCACCACGTCGGCCTCGGCGATGGCGCGCGCGGCACGGAACGTGAGAAGGTCGGCGGCGCCGGGGCCGGCACCGACGAAGGTCACCTTGCCGGTGGGGGCACCGGTCGAGACGGCGGCGTCGGCCATGGAATTCGGTCCTCTCGTGAACAAGTAGTACAAAAGCTCTTACGGGTGCTGCCGCCGTGGCCGTCCGATGTGCGCGAACGACGGTTGATCGGATAACAAGGCCCCATGGCGGTCTTCGTCGCGCTCGGCGCGTTCCTGATGACGCTGGCCGGCGGCTGGACGGCACAGCGCGTGACCGACCGTCGCCATCTCGTCCTGGGTCTGGCCGGTGGCCTGATGCTGGGCGTGGTCGGCCTGGATCTGCTGCCGGAGGCGCTGGAGGCGGCCGGCGAGGAGGTCTTCGGCGTACCCGCCGCCCTGCTGTTGTTCGTGGCCGGCTTCCTCCTCGCCCACCTGGTCGAACGCCTGCTCGCCGCCCGTCAGGCCGCGCACGGCGGCGAGGAGACCGAGGCCGACGGCCGGGCGCCCGAGGTGGGCCTGACGGCCGCGGCCGCGATGGTCGGCCACAGCGCGATGGACGGCGTGGCGATCGGCGCGGCCTTCCAGGTCGGCGGCGGCATGGGCACGGCCGTCGCCCTGGCCGTGGTCGCCCACGACTTCGCGGACGGCTTCAACACGTACACGATCACGAGCCTGTACGGGAACGCCCGCCGCAGGGCCCTGGCCATGCTGTTCGCGGACGCGGCGGCCCCCGTCGTGGGCGCCGCCTCCACGGCCTTCGTCACCATCCCCGAGGGCCTGCTCGGCGGCTATCTCGGCCTCTTCGGCGGCGTACTGCTCTACCTGGCCGCCGCCGAGATCCTCCCCGAGGCCCACCACGAACACCCCGCCCGCTCGACCCTGCTGTGCACGGTCGCCGGGGCGGCGTTCATCTGGCTGGTCGTCGGCCTGGCCGGCTGAGCTGCGACCGGTCACAACTTGCCGCCCCGTCCGCCGTCGCGCCGCGCGGGCGCGATGAGCGTGGAGAGGTACGGCAGCGGGGTGCCGTCGAGTTCCGCGGCGGGCCGGATGGACTCGGCGTCGAGACCGAGCGCCGACCCCCACACCGCGTCGTCGATCCGCCCGGTCTCCCGCAGCGCCTCGGCGACCTCACCGGCCTGCCGCCCGAACTTGTAGGCGACGACCGTGCCGGGCCCGGCCAGCGCGTCCTTGAGCACGGCGGCCCCCGCGGTGACCGGCACGAGCGTGAGCGGTTCGGTCCCCTCGGTCAGCACGGCGCCCGACCTGGCCGCCAGATCCTGCATGGCGGTGATGCCGGGCACGGTCTCGACCACGGTCCCCGGCACGAGCTCGGCGACGGTCTGCGCGAGGTAGGTGAAGGTGGAGTACACGTTGGGATCGCCGATGGTCGCGAACGCGACGGCGGAGTGGGCCCGCAGCAACGCGGCGACCCGCTCCCCGGCCGCGTCCCAGGCGGCCTCCCGCCGCCCGCGGTCACTGCGCTCGTTGAGCGCGAACACGACCCGGACGACCTTCTCCGCGGGCACGTAGTGCAGCACGGTGGCCTCGGCCCGCCCCTGCTCCCCGCTGTCCATCACGGGTACGACGACGACGTCGGCGGCGCGCAGGGCGTTGACGCCCTTGACGGTCACCAGCTCCGGATCACCGGGCCCGACCCCGACCCCGATCAGCCTGCTGCTGTTGCTCATGACGTCCGGCACCTCTCCACGAACCGACGGGCCACACCGGGCTCGGCAGCCCAGTGCGTGTGCAGATAACTCGCGTGCACGCCCTTTTCCACGAAACCTTCGACCCGCCGGTCGGCGGCGCGCACCCCCCAGGCGGGAGCCGTGCCCGCGCCGGGCTCGACGACGGTCCGGTGGAACTCGTGCCCCCGCAGCCGCGTCCCGGCGACGGCCAGCACACTGTCACTGACGGCGACGGCGTCCCGATAGCCGAGGGTGAGCCGCTCGCTCATCCGCGCGGTGGCGTCCAGCACCCCGCACATGGGCCGCCCGTCGAGTTCCCGGCACAGATACAGCAGCCCGGCACACTCGGCGGCGACGGGCGCACCGCTCTCGGCGAGCGCGGCGACGGCCTTGCGCAGCGGCTCGTTCGCGGACAGCTCGGACGCGTAGACCTCCGGGAACCCGCCCCCGATGACCAACCCCTGTGTCCCGTCGGGCAGTTGCTCGTCACGCAGCGGATCGAAGGTGACGACCTCGGCACCGGCGGCGGTGAGCAGTTCGGTGTGCTCGGCGTAGGCGAAGGTGAAGGCGTGGCCACCGGCGACGGCCACCACCGCACGCCGCTCCGCCTCGACGACGGGCGGTTCCCACGGAGCACAGGACAGCGCCCCCGCACTCCGCGCCAGCTCCAACAGCCCTTCCAGATCGCACCCTTGCCGTACCTGCGCGGCCATCGCCGCCACCGCGTCCACGGCCTCGGCCCGCCGCTCGGCGACCGGCACCAGCCCCAGGTGCCGCGAAGGCGTGTCCACCTGCGCCACCCGCCGCAGCACGCCGAGAACCGGCACCCCCGTCTGGTCCAGCGCCTCCCGCAGCAGCTCCTCGTGCCGGTCCGAGGCGACCTTGTTGAGGATCACGCCCCCGATCCGGACCTCCGGGTCCCAGGACACGAACCCGTGCACCAGCGCGGCCACCGACCGGGACTGCGACGACGCGTCGACGACCAGCACGACCGGCGCCCGCAGCAACTTCGCGACATGCGCGGTGGACGCCAGTTCACCCTCCCCGGCGGCCCCGTCGTACAGCCCCATCACACCCTCGACGACGGCGACGTCGCACCCGCGAGCGCCGTGCGCGAACAGCGGCCCGATCGACTCCGGCCCGCACATGTACGCGTCGAGATTGCGCCCCACCCGCCCGGTCGCGAGCGCGTGATACCCGGGATCGATGTAGTCCGGCCCCACCTTGTGCGGGGACACGGCGAGCCCCCGCGCGGCGAACGCGGCCATCAGCCCCGTGGCGACGGTGGTCTTGCCGCTGCCGGAGGCCGGCGCGGCGATCACCAACCGGGGTACGGCAGTCACCACTCGATGCCCCTCTGGCCCTTCTGGCCCGCGTCCATCGGGTGCTTGACCTTGGACATGTCGGTCACGAGGTCGGCGAAGCCGACGAGCTTCTCGGGCGCGTTCCGCCCGGTGATCACCACATGCTGGGTGCCCGGCCGGTCGCGCAGCACGTCGATCACCTCGTCGGTGTCGACCCAGCCCCAGTGCATCGGGTACGCGAACTCGTCGAGCACGTACAGCCGGTACGTCTGTGCCGCCAGGTCCCGCTTGACCTGCTCCCAGCCCTCCCGGGCCTTCTCCTCGTTGTCCATCTGGGCGTCGCGCTGGACCCACGACCAGCCCTCGCCCATCTTGTGCCAGTCGACGGAGCCGCCCTCGCCGCTGGCACCGAGCACCCGCAGCGCGTTCTCCTCGCCCACCTTCCACTTCGCCGACTTGACGAACTGGAACACCCCGATCGGCCACCCCTGGTTCCAGGCCCGCAGCGCGAGCCCGAAGGCGGCCGTGGACTTGCCCTTCCCAACTCCCGTGTGCACGACCACAAGCGGCCGGTTACGGCGCTGACGGGTCGTCAGTCCATCGTCCGGTACGACACTCGGCTGCCCCTGCGGCATTACGCGGCCCTCCTCTGTACGTCCTTGACCAGCCCGGCGATCGAGTCGGCCCGCAACTCGTCCAAGGTGACCGCCGGGCCCCCCAGTTCACCCGCGAGCTGCCCGGCCAGCCCCAGCCGCACGGGCCCGGACTCGCAGTCGACGACCACGGACGCGACCCCCTCGGCCGCGAACAGCCGCGCCGCCCGCGAGGCCAGCGCGACCGGCTCAGGGCCGCCCGTGGCCCGCCCGTCGGTCACCACGACGACCAGCGCCCGCCGCGCCGGATCCCGCAACCGCTCCACCCGCAGCACGTCGTGCGCCTTCAGCAGCCCGGCCGCGAGCGGCGTACGCCCACCGGTCGGCAACGACTCCAGCCGTACGGCCGCCGCGTCCACGGACGAGGTCGGCGGCAGCGCCACATCGGCCGCCGACCCCCGGAACGTCACCAGGCCCACCTTGTCCCGCCGCTGGTAGGCGTCCAGCAGCAGCGACAGCACAGCGCCCTTCACGGCGCTCATCCGCTGCCGGGCCGCCATCGACCCGGACGCGTCGACCACGAACAGCACGAGGTTCCCCTCGCGGCCCTCCCGGGTCGCCTGCCGCAGATCGTCCCGCCGCACCACCAGCCCGCGCCCCGACCGGCCGCGCGCCCGCTGATGCGGCGCCGCGGCCTGCACGGTCGCCGCCAAGTGCAGCTTGGTCAGCGCCCCCCGGGGCCGCCGGGCCCCGGTGGTCCGCCCGTGCTCGGTGCGCGCCCGCGAACGCCGCCCGGCCGCACCCTCCCCGATCCCGGGCACGCTCAGCACCTTCGTCCGGAACGGTTCCGAGGCCCGCACGGGGGACTGCTCGGCAGCCCCCGAGGCCTGCGGCTGCCCGTCCTCGCCGGCCTCGGGCCGGGCACCGGTGTCGCCGCCCTGCGGACCGTCCGGCTCGGACGGAGGCTGCCCGCCACCGCCGCCGGGGCCACCGTCCGGACCGGGGTCGTCGTCCTCCGGCTCGGCGAACTCCTCCAGCGTCTCGTCGAGCTTGTCCTCGTCCAGCCCCGGCGCGTCGAAGGGGTTACGGCGCCGCCGGTGCGGCAGCGCGAGCAGCGCCGCCTGCCGTACGTCCTCGGCGAGCACGTCGGTCCGCCCGGCCCAGGCCGCCAGCGCCGTCGCCGTACGCGCCATCACGATGTCGGCCCGCATGCCGTCCACCTCGAAGGCGGCACAGGTCGCCGCGATCTGCCGCAGCGCCCCGTCGCCCAGCCGCACCGACGGCAGCAACTCCCGCGCGGCGACGATCCGTTGACGTACCGCCGTCTCCTCGTCCGCCCAACGCGCCGCGAAACCGGCCGGATCGTCGTCGTAGGCGAGCCTGCGCCGTACGACCTCCACCCGCTGGTCGGGCTCCCGCGAGGCCGCGACCTCGACGGTCAGGCCGAACCGGTCGAGCAACTGCGGCCGCAGCTCGCCCTCTTCGGGGTTCATCGTGCCGACGAGCAGGAAGCGGGCGGCGTGCCGGACCGACACGCCCTCGCGCTCCACGTACGAGGCGCCCATCGCCGCCGCGTCCAGCAGCAGGTCGACGAGGTGGTCGTGGAGGAGGTTGACCTCGTCGACGTAGAGGATCCCGCGGTGCGCGTCGGCGAGCAGGCCGGGCTCGAAGGCCTTCACGCCCTCGGCCAGCGCCCGCTCGATGTCCAGGGCGCCGACCAGCCGGTCCTCGGAGGCACCGACCGGCAACTCGACCATGCGGGCCGGGCGTCGGGCCCCGGGCCCCTGCTCGTGCGGGCCGTCCGGGCAGGACGGGTCCGGCGCCGCGGGGTCGCAGGAGAAACGGCACCCGGGAACGATCGCGACCTCGGGCAGCAGCGCCGAAAGGGCGCGCACGGCCGTCGACTTGGCGGTGCCCTTCTCGCCGCGCACCAGCACCCCGCCGACCGCCGGGGAGACGGCGTTCAGCAGCAGCGCCAGCCGCAGATCGTCCTGGCCGACAACGGCCGTGAAGGGAAAGGGGGTTGTCACTGGTCGTCGCCCTCCAAGTCGCCCTCAAGCTCCAGATACGTGGCACGCAACCGCTCCAGCGTGTCCGCGTCCGGCTCGGCCCACAGCCCGCGCTCGGCGGCCTCAAGGAGCCGCTCCGTGATCCCGCGCAGCGCCCACGGGTTGGACTTCTTCATGAACTCCCGGTTCTCCGGGGCGAACACGTACTCGGCGCTGAGCTTCTCGTACATCCAGTCGTCCACGACCCCGGCCGTGGCGTCGTAGCCGAAGAGGTAGTCGACGGTCGCCGCCATCTCGAAGGCGCCCTTGTAGCCGTGCCGCCGCATGGCCGCCATCCAGCGCGGGTTGACCACCCGCGCGCGGAAGACGCGGTGCGTCTCCTCGCCGAGCGTGCGCGTCTTCACCTGGTCGGGGGTCGCCGAGTCGCCGACGTACGCCTCCGGGCTCGCGCCCGTCAGATGCCGGACCATCGCGACCATGCCGCCGTGGTACTGGAAGTAGTCGTCGGCGTCGACGAGATCGTGCTCGCGGGTGTCGACGTTCTTGGCGGCCACGGCGATGCGCCGGAACGCCGTCTCCATGTCCCCCCGCGCCGCCCGCCCGTCGAGTCCGCGCCCGTACGCGTAACCGCCCCACACCGCGTACACCTCGGCGAGGTCGGCGTCGGAGCGCCAGTTGCGGGCGTCGATCAGCGGCAGCAGCCCGGCGCCGTACGCGCCCGGCTTCGAGCCGAAGACACGGGCGGTGGCGCGCCGCCGGTCGCCGTGCGCGGCGGTGTCCTCGTCGGCGTGCGCCTTGACGAAGTTCCGGTCGGCGGGCTCGTCCAGCTCGGCGACCTTCCGCACGGCGTCGTCGATGAGCCCGACGACGTGCGGGAACGCGTCCCGGAAGAACCCGGAGATGCGGACGGTGACGTCGATGCGCGGTCGCCCGAGCTCGTCCAACGGCACGACCTCGAAGCCGGTCACCCGCCGCGAGGCGTCGTCCCACACCGGCCGGCAGCCAAGCAGCGCCAGGATCTCGGCGATGTCGTCGCCCTGCGTACGCATGGCCGAGGTGCCCCAGACCGTGAGGCCGACCGACTTCGGGTACTCGCCCGTGTCCTGGAGGTACCGCTGCACCAGCGAGTCCGCGAGGGACTGACCGACCTCCCAACTCAGCCTGGAAGGAATCGCCTTGGGGTCTACCGAGTAGAAGTTCCGTCCGGTCGGCAGGACGTTGACCAGCCCGCGCGTCGGCGAACCGGACGGGCCCGCCGGGACGTAACCGCCGTCAAGCGCCTTGAGGATGTGGCCGATCTCGTCGGAGGTCCGCGCCAGCCGCGGCACGACCTCATTGCACGCGAACTCCAACACCGCCACGGCGTCCGGGAGTTCGATGCCGAGGACCTCGGACACGAGGGCACGGCTCTCGGCCGTGACCCAACCGCGCTCCTCCATCCCCTCGGCGATCCGCCGGCACAGCTGCTCCAGCAGGTCGATCGCGTCAGCCGCCGTACGGGACGGACCCTCGACGAGGTCCGTCAGCTCGACCGGGACCTTCACCCCGGCGCCCGGCTCGGCGAGCAACTCCTTCTCGCTGAGCCCGAAATGGGCCGCCAGGGAAGCCCTGAGCCCCGGTAGCGCGTTCGCCTGCCCGCCCCACACCTGCGAGGCGCGCAGCACGGCGAGCACCAGGTTCACCCGCGGCTCACCGACCGGCCCGCCACCCAGGATGTGCAGCCCGTCCCGGATCTGCACGTCCTTGATCTCGCACAGATAGCCGTCGATGTGCATCACGAACTCGTCGAAGTCACCGTCGTCCGGCTGCTCGTCGACATGCAGGTCGTGATGGAGCTCGGCCGCCTTGACCAGCGTCCAGATCTGCGCCCGCACGGCAGGCGCCTTCGTCGGGTCCAGGTCGGAGACGAGCGCGTACTCGTCGAGCAGCTGCTCCAGCTTGGCCAGGTCGCCGTACGTGTCGGCCCGGGCCATCGGCGGCACGAGGTGGTCGACGACCGTGGCGTGCCCGCGCCGCTTGGCCTGGGTGCCCTCGCCGGGGTCGTTGACGATGAACGGGTAGACCAGCGGCAGTTCACCGAGGACGGCGTCCGGCGCGCAGCCGCCGCTGAGCCCAAGTCCCTTGCCGGGCAGCCATTCCATCGTGCCGTGCTTGCCCATGTGGACGATGGCGTCGGCGCCGAACGAGTTCTCCAACCACCGGTACGCCGCCATGTAGTGGTGCGACGGCGGCATGTCCGGGTCGTGGTAGATCGCGATCGGGTTCTCGCCGAAGCCGCGCGGCGGCTGGATCATCACGACGACGTTCCCGAACTGCAGGGACGCGAGCACGATGTCGTCCCCGTCGACATAGAGACTGCCCGGCGGCTCGCCCCACGCCTCCAGCATCCCGTCCCGCAGCTCCGGGTCCAGCTTGTCGAACCACGCCCGGTAGTCCGCGAGCGGCACCCGCGCGGGCGCGGCGGCCAGCTGCTCCTCGGTCAGCCACTCGACATCGTGACCACCGGCGTTGATCAGCCGGTGGATCAGCTCGTCACCGTTGTCGGGGTGCCCCTCGACGACGTACCCGGCATCCCGGAGCGCGTCCAGCACCCGCACCGCCGAAGCGGGCGTGTCCAGACCCACCGCGTTGCCGACCCGCGAGTGCTTCGTCGGGTACGCCGTGAAGACCAGCGCCAGCTTCTTGTCGGCGTTCGGCTTGTGCTTCAACCGCGCGTGCCGTACGGCGATTCCGGCGACCCGCGCGGCCCGCTCGGGGTCGGCGACGTACACCGGAACGTCGTCCGGACCCTGCTCCTTGAACGAGAACGGCACGGTGATGAGCCGCCCGTCGAACTCCGGGATCGCGACCTGCATCGCCGCGTCCATGGGGGAGAGGGCGGCATCCGACCCCTCCCAGGCCGCCCGCGACGACGTGAGGCAAAGTCCTTGCAGCACAGGGATGTTGAGGTCCGCGAGTGCCCCGATGTCCCAGGCCTCCTCGTCGCCGCCGGCCGAGGCCTGCGAGGCGTGCGTGCCGCCCGCGGCGAGGACGGTGGCGACCAGGGAGTCCGCCTTGGCGAGGATCTCGTACAGCCCCGCGTCCGCGCCGCGCAGCGAACCGCAGTACACGGGAAGGGCGTTGACGCCCCGCGCCTCGATCGCGTCGCACAGGGTGTCGACGAAGGCGGTGTTGCCGCTCAGCTCATGGGCCCGGTAGAAGAGCACGCCCACGGTCGGCCGGCCCGCCACGAACTCCCGCTCGCCGTGGACGCCGTACTCCGGCATCTTCTGCGGCTCGACGAACCCCTCGCCCGTCAGCAGCACGGTGTCGGAGAGGAACCGGGAGAGTTCCACCAGGTTCGCGGGCCCGCCCTCGACGAGGTACTTCAGCGCCTCCGCGACGACACCCGCGGGCACCGACGACTCGGCCATCAACTCCGCGTCCGGGACGGCCTCCCCGCCGAGCAGCACGGTCGGCACACCGGACGCCTTCAGCGCGGCCAGCCCGTCCTCCCAGGCGCGCTTGCCACCGAGCAGCCGTACGACGGCGATGTCCGCGCCGTCGAGCAGCGCGGGCAGCTCGCCCTCGACGTCCACGCGCGTCGGGTTGCCGATCCGGTAGTCGGCACCGGAGGCGGCGCGGGCCGCCAGCAGGTCCGTGTCGGCGGTCGACAACAACAACACTGTGCTCATGCGGGCGCTCCCGGTGGAATGAAAGGCAGTCCTTGCGGCGCGCCGGACTCGATGAGCCGCCACAGCGCGTCCGTGTCCGCGTGCTGTTCGATCAGATCGCCGAGCCGGTCGAGCTGCTCCTCGCGCAGCGCGGCGAACGAGGTGTCGGGGGCCGGCACGAAACGGCGGCCCGCGGCGGCCGCCACCTCCCGCAGGAACGCCCGCCGGAACCCGTCCGACTCCAGCGAACCGTGCCAGTGGGTACCCCAGGTCTGCCCGACCCGGCAGCCGTCCAGGAACGGTTCCCCACCTGTGACTTCGGCGACCCCGTGATGGATCTCGTATCCCTCGACCCGTTCGCCGAGTGCCTGTCCTTCCGGCCGGGTAAGGATCTTGTCGGGGGCGAACCGCACCCTTAGGGGCAGCACCCCGAGACCCTCCACCCGCCCCCGCCGGCTCTCGACCTCGTCCTCGATGCGCTCACCGAGAATCTGGAAGCCACCGCAGATGCCGAGCACGGGCCGCTGCTCGGCGGCCCTGCGGACCAGGGCGTCGGCAAGTCCCCGCTCCCGCAGCCACTCCAGGGCCTTCACCGTCCCCCGGGTCCCCGGAACGACGACGAGATCGGCGTCGGCGAGCTCCTCGGGCCGGTCCACGAACCGCACCACGACACCCGGTTCGGCGGCCAGCGCGTCCACGTCGGTGAAGTTGGACATGAGGGGGATCGCGCAGACGGCGACCCGCAGCACGTCCTCCCCGACCGGCGGTGCGGTGCTGGACTCCCGCACGGTCCCGCGCAGGGAGACGCGCAGCCCGTCCTCCTCGTCGATGCCGAGCCCGTGCCGGAAGGGCAGCACACCGTACGTCCGCCGCCCGGTGAGCCCGTGCAGCATGTCGAGCCCGGGCTCCAGCAGGGAGACATCCCCCCGGAACTTGTTGACGAGGAACCCGGCGACAAGCCTCTGGTCCTCCTGCGACAGCAGCGCGACGGTCCCGAAGAAGGAGGCGAAGACGCCCCCGCGATCGATGTCCCCGACCACGAGCACGGGCAGCCCGGCGTTCCGGGCGATCCCCATGTTCACGATGTCGGTCCGGCGCAGGTTGATCTCGGCCGGACTGCCCGCCCCCTCACAGATCACCGCGTCATACGTGCCCCGCAGTTCGGCGAGGCACTCCAGCACGGTCCCGAGCAACTGCCGCTGCCGCCCGCCGTGGTAGCCGCGCGCACTCAGCTCGCCCACGGGCTTGCCCATGAGCACGACCTGACTGCTCTGCTCGCCGCCCGGCTTGAGCAGTACGGGATTCATCAGCGCGGTCGGCTCGATCCGGCAGGCCTGCGCCTGCATGGCCTGAGCCCGCCCGATCTCGGCGCCTTCCCTGGTCACGAAGGAGTTCAGGGACATGTTCTGCGCCTTGAAGGGCGCGACCTTGACCCCCTGCCGCACCAGCCACCGGCAGATCCCCGCGGTGACGACACTCTTGCCGGCATCGGAGGTGGTACCGGCGACGAGCAGCCCCCCGCTCATGTCGTACGTCCCTTCAGCAGCAGCCGCGCGGCGACGCTGACGCCGAGCGCGAGCAGACCGACGCGCCGGGAGAGCCGTACCGCCCGCTCGATGTCGTGTACGGCGACGGCGCGTCCCTGGGTGTTCAGCACGGGCCGGTGCTCGACGCGGCCGCCGTACGACAGCGTCCCGCCCAGCCGCACGCCGAGCGCCCCCGCGAAGGAGGCCTCCACGGGCCCGGCGTTGGGGCTCGGATGCTTGGCGGCGTCGGCACGCCAGGCCCGTACCGCACCCCGGGGGTCGTCGCCCGCCACGGTCGCGAGGGCGGCGGTCAGCCGCGCCCCCGGCCACCCGGCGAGGTCGTCCAGCCGGGCGGAAGCCCAGCCGTAGCGCCGGTACTTGGCGGATTTGTGTCCGACCATGGCGTCGAGGGTGTTCACGGCCCGGAACCCGACGAGCCCCGGCACCCCGCCGACGGCCCCCCACACCAGCGCCCCGACGACGGCGTCCGACGTGTTCTCGGCGACGGACTCCACAACAGCCCGCGCGATCCCGTCGGCGTCCAGCGCCTGCGGATCCCGCCCGCACAAGTGAGGCAGCCGGGCCCGCGCCCCCTCGACGTCCCCGGCCTCCAGAGCCCGCCCGACACCCCGGGCCTCACGCGCCAGCGAAGTCCCCCCGACAACGGCCCAGGTGGCGGCGGCGGTCAGCGCGACGGAGGCGGTACGGGACGGTCGTACGACTCTCTCCGCCACGGCACCGAGCCCCACCGCCCCGCCGACGCACACGGCGGTGTGCAGCGCACCCCACCCGCGGTGGTCGCGCCACAGCACCCGCTCCACGGCGCCCGCGGCCCGCCCGAAGATGGCGACCGGATGCCCGCGGCGCGGATCGCCGAGCAGCTGGTCACCGAGGAGTCCGGCAGCGGCGCCGTACGCGAAAACGCGATCGGCACGCATCGGCTCAACCGGCCGTGGGATGGGGCAGCGCTCGGGCGTTGACGCTCAACAGGCAGCCGCGCATGGCGATATGTCCTCACTCAGGGTGTCCACGCCCTGGTTCGACGAGACCGGCGGTGGGAGTTCCTGGCTCCCGGGGCTACCTACCCCGGTGACAGTGGCGGGACCGCGCCGGACTCACACCGGCTTCCTCCCTTGCCGCCGTACATGGCTCCGGCAGTCCACCACGCCCCCGAACGGCAGTCAACTTGCCGTTGACCTGCGACGGGGGAGTGTGCTGAGGCCCACAGAGCGATACGAGTCAGGCCACGATCAGTGAGATCCCGTACGCCACCGCCGCCGCGCACCCCGCGAAGCAGACGTACGCGCCGGTGACCGCGAGAGTCGCGGAGTCGCCCTGGGCCACCGCGCGCTCGCGGCGGGACAGGCCCATGACGCCGAGGGTGAACAGGGCGACGAGACCCACGGTGACCGCGAGGCTGACGCCGAAGACGGAGGCCAGGGCGGACCAGTCGATGCTCATGCTGCTGCTTTCCTTCGTTACCGGTGCGCGGGGCTCAGACGGCGGCCGGCGGGGTGGCCGGGGTCGTGGTGGCGGGAGCGGGGATCGTGGCCGTCAGGTCCTCGGCGACCGAGCCCGCCGGCGGCGGCGTGACGGCCGCGATCGCCGTGGTGACCACGCCGGCCGGCTCCTCCGTGCCGACGACGTTCGACGCGTCGACGACCTCGCGGCGGGAGACCTTCCAGATCGCGGCGCTCGAAGCGACCAGGAAGACGGCGACGACCGCCGTGCCCCAGTCGCCGAGGTCGGTGACCGACTCGGCCAGCGCGCCCACCAGGGCCGCGGCCGGGAGCGTCAGGCCCCACGCCACGAACATCCGGGTGGCCGTCGACCAGCGGACCGCGCCGCCCTTGCGGCCCAGGCCCGCGCCCATCACCGAACCGGAGACGACGTGCGTGGTGGAGAGGGAGAAGCCGAGGTGGGAGGAGGCCAGGATGGCGGTGGCCGCACTGGTCTGGGCGGCGAAGCCCTGCTGCGGCTGGAGGTCGGTCAGGCCCTTGCCCATCGTGCGGATGATGCGCCAGCCGCCGATGTACGTGCCGAGCGCGATGGCCAGGCCCGCGGAGAGGATGACCCAGGTGGGCGGGTCGGAGTCGGGCGCGACGGCGCCGCCGGCGACCAGGGCGAGGGTGATGATGCCCATCGTCTTCTGCGCGTCGTTGGTGCCGTGCGCGAGGGAGACCAGGCCGGCCGAGGCGATCTGGCCGGCGCGGTAGCCCTTCTCCGCGGCCTTGCCGTCGGCCTTCTTGCCGAGGGTGTAGGAGAAGCGGGTCGCCAGCATCGCGGCGACGCCCGCCACGACCGGGGCGGCGAGCGCCGGGATCAGCACCTTGGTGACCAGCACGTCACCGTGGACCGCGCCCATGCCCGCGGAGGCGATGGTGGCGCCGATCAGACCGCCCATCAGGGCGTGCGAGGAGCTGGAGGGCAGGCCCACCAGCCAGGTCACCAGGTTCCAGAGGATCGCGCCCACCAGGGCGGCGAATATGACCTCGGGACGTATGCCGGTCTCGTCGACGAGACCCTTGGAGATCGTGTTGGCGACCTCCACGGAGAGAAAGGCACCCACAAGGTTGAGCACGGCGGACATGGCCACCGCGACCTTGGGCTTGAGCGCACCGGTCGAGATGGTCGTGGCCATCGCGTTGGCGGTGTCGTGGAAACCGTTCGTGAAATCAAACGCGAGTGCGGTTACGACCACAATCGCGAGGATCAGCGAGAAGTTTTCCATTTACCCAGGCAATCGTTCGAAGTCATCGGTCGGTTGACCGTAGGCAACCTGGGTAAACGGAAGATGAACTGCGGCGGGCTTCGCGGTGTCCAGACCCGTCAGTAACCGCGCGCGAACCGCTTCAGTTGGGCCTGCGACCCGTTGAAGAGATTCTGATCACCCGGCAGGCTGCCGCTGTTGTCGTACTGCCAGAAGGTCCAGAACGACCAGCCGGCCGGCAGCGACCCCGCGTCCGCCGAGTCGTGCCGGGCGATCCACAGCGCATGATTAGCGGCGAAGGCGCGGCTGCCGCCGGTGCACGTGTTCCACCAGTGGGCCGTCGTGTAGATCACCGGGCGACGACCGGTGAGCCGCTTCACCTCGTTGCTGAACGAGGTGATCCAGTTCACCATGGCGGCCTTGCTGATCCCGTAGCACTTGTGCTTCTTGTCGTACGGGTTGTACTCGATGTCGAGCGCCGGCGGCAGCGTCCAGCCGTCCGCGGTCCAGGCGCCGCCGTTGTGTACGAAGTACGCCGCCTGCGTCCGGCCCGACGACTTGTTCGGCAGGGCGAAGTGGTAGGCGCCGCGGATGATGCCGGCGTCGCGGGCGCCGTTGTACTGCTGCCCGAAGTACGGGTTCTTGTAGTTCGTGGACTCGGTCGCCTTGATGTAGACGAACTTGGACCCCTTGGCCTTCGCCTTGGACCAGTTGACGTTCTTCTGGTGCGAGGAGACGTCGTGCCCCTTCGGCAGGCTCGCCGCGGAGGCCGGTGACTCGGCGAGGGCGGTCCCGCCGGCGGTGAGTGCCGCGACGGCGACCGCGATCACGCGGGTGCGGCGGCGGAACGGTTTGCGATCACGGGCCATGTTTCCCCCCGGAATGGCGACGTGCACGACAAATCACGGGGAGATTACTGGAAGATCGTCGAATGCTTGCTGATCTCCGGCCAAGCATGAGAAGAGAGGGATATGTCAGATAACGTCCTCTCCCGGAAGTGCGCCCTCCGCCCTAAAGTGCGCCCGCCCCACGGCGACTTGAGGGCGTCCCTGGCAGGATCGCGGCATGGCTGAGCAGCGGCGGGACCAGCGGGACGGGCGGGGTGCCGGGGAGGGCGCACAGGATGTGCCCCCGGAGTGGGGGAGGGGTGCGCTCCCCGAGGAGGCGCGCGCCTGGGAGACGCTCGTCGCGACCGCCCGCCGCACCGTGTCCGACGGGCTGGTCGTCGGCACCTCCGGCAACGTCTCCGTGCGCGTCGGCGACACCGTGCTGGTCACACCCTCGGGCGTCCCGTACGACCGGCTCACGCCGGACGACATCACCGGCGTCGACCTCGACGGGCGACAGCTCCTCGGGACCCTGGTCCCGACCAGCGAGCTGCCCATGCACCTCGCCGTGTACCGCACGACCGACGCCCGCGCGGTCGTCCACACCCACGCCGTGCACGCGACGGCCGTCTCGACCCTCGTCCCCGAGCTCCCGCTGATCCACTACATGGCCGCCGCCCTCGGCGGACCTGTCCGAGTCGCCCCTTATGCGACGTACGGCACGGACGAGTTGGCCGAGAACATGCTCCGTGCCCTCACCGACCGCACGGCCTGCCTCCTCCAGAACCACGGCACGATGGCGTACGGCACCACCCTCGACCAGGCCTACGACCGCACGGCCCAACTGGAGTGGATGTGCCGGCTGTGGCTGACGGCGACCTCGGTACCGGGGCTGACGCCCCACCTGCTGTCCCGGGAACAGCTGGCCGAGGTGGGCGAGAAGCTACGGGGGTACGGGCAGCGGAAGTGAGGTCGCGGGGTACCCGCACCCCGTGAGCAGACCACGTCTCCCGTCACCCCGCCCCTCCCTCCCGCTGGCCGGTCGCGCCCTTGGCCAGGACACTGGACGGGTGCGCACTGTCAAAGCGACGGCCGCCGCCGTCACCGTAGCCCTGGCCGCCGGCGCAGCCTCCGTGGCGGTCGGCCGGTTCGCCAGCGACGCCGCGCTCAAGGCGCCCCCGGGCCGGCCCCTGCCCACCGAACCCCGGCTCACCGTGCACGCCACGGCCGCCGGCCAGATCGCCCTCACCCGCGACCTGGCGGCAATGCGCCCCGGCGTGTACGGCCTCACCGGCGACGCCACCCACGCCGTGGTCGGCCCAGTCCTCGGCACCGCCAGCCACTCCGCCGACACCGTCGTACGCCGCCTGGAACGCGTCACGACCGGCACCCTCGAACCCGGCGACAAGGTGTGGCTCACCCCGAACACCCACGTCGGCACCCCGCGCACCGCCCTCGGCCTCGACCACCGGGACGTCGAGATCCTCGGCGAACTCGGCACCCTGCCCGCCTGGTTCGTGCCCGGCCTGCGCGACACCTGGGTGATCACCGTGCACGGCCTCGGCGCCACCCGCGAACACCCCATGAACGTCATGGAGTTCCTGCACGAGCAGCGCTTCCCGGTACTCGACCTCGCCTACCGCGGCGACCCCGGCGCCCCTCGCTCCCCGGACGGCCTGAACCACCTCGGCGAGACCGAGTGGCGCGACCTGGACGCGGCGATCCGCCACGCCGTCCAGCAGGGCGCCGACGAGGTCGTCCTGTACGGCTGGTCCACCGGCGCCACCATGGCCCTGCGCGCCGCCGCCCACTCCGGGCTGCGCGACCGTGTCTCCGGGCTGATCCTCGACTCCCCGGTGCTCAGCTGGCCGACCACCCTGCGCGCCCTCGCCTCGGCCCGCCGCACCCCGGGCGCCCTGCTGCCGCTCGCCGTCCGGGCCGCACAGGGGCGCACGGGCCTGGAGGGCGACCGCGCCCGCGAGGCGACCCGGCTGACCGTCCCGACGCTGATCTTCCACGGCCCCGACGACCACCTCGCCCCCTGGGCGTACTCCCGCCGCCTCGCCGACGCCCGCCCGAACCTCGTCGCCCTCCACACCGTCCGCGACGCCCCGCACGGCGCCATGTGGAACGCCGACCCGAAGGCGTACGAAGAGGCTCTGCGACGCTTCCTGACCCCCCTGATGTGAGCCCTCGCGGCAGCGCCGCACTGGACGGTCGCCCTGATTCCGTTTAACGCCGAACCGCTGGCCTGAACCCGTCCCCGGGGCCCCCTCAAGGGCCCGGCGTTGGCCAGTCCCGTCGCCCCCGGTGACATTCCGTTTGGGTTTTCGGACCGTCAACCGGAAGACTGCACCCGTGACGTCCCGTATCCCGCGCGACTCCAGGCTTCGACTCGTCCGCCCGCGACCCCTGGCCGCCGCCCCCTCAGCTGTGAACCAGCGGCGCCCACGCCGCCCCGCACCCCGCCCTCCGGAGGGCACACCGGCCCCCGCGGAGCTGGCCAGAATGGCGCGCTCCCGACTGGCCGCCGCGGCCCGCGTCGCCCACTGGGCCGACGCCTCGCTCGGCCCGGGCCGGGACGGCGCCACCGCCGACGGCAAGGCCACCCTCTCCGACGCCACCGCCGAACGGGCCGCCGCCGACCTGGGCCTGACCGCCGCTCAGGTCCGCGCCGACTGGGACACCGCCCGGCTCGCCGGACTCGTCGAGGTGCACGGCGACAGCGCCCGCCCCGGCTGGCGGCTGCGCGCCTGGGACCGCGACGACAGCGCCGTACTGCGCGGCTGGGTCGCCCTCTTCGACGCCTGGTCGCTGGCCCACCCGGAGCCCGCGGACCACGAGCCCGCCGCCGTCGCCGAGGTCGTCTCGGCCATGCCGCAGGTGCTTTCCTTCCTCCAGCTGTCCGCCGGACCGGTCCCGGTCGAGCAGCTCCTGGACCTCCTGGAGCAGCGCGTCACAGAACTGCGCACGGAACGCTGCGAGATCCCGTACGGCCCCCAGCCGGAGCCCGTCGAGCAGCCGGCGCCCACCGACGCGCCGCTCGCCCCCCTCGCCCCCCTCCTCGAATGGGCCCTGCACGCCCTCGCCTCCGTCGGCGCCCTCACCTACGACGCGGCGCAGGCCACGCTCACCCCGCTCGGCAGCTGGGCGGTGTGGGTCAAGCTGGAGCAGATCTGCGTGGCCGCGCAGAGCCCGGCCGGCAACATCGAGGTCGCAGCCGAGGAGATGCTCCGCGGCTGCGCCCAGCTGCGCCCGAACGCGGCCCGCGCCGAGTACCGCGCCTGGCTCGCCGCCCGCACCGTCTCCAGCGCCGTCAGCGAGCTCATCGACGCCGCCCGCGGCGACGACGCCCTGCTGCGGGGCCTCGCCTTCGAGGCGCTGCGCGTGGTCGGCGCCCCCGCCGAGCCGGACGTCCGCGCGGTCGCCGACGAGCCCACCCTGCGGCCGTACGCCCTGCTCTGGCTGGCGGAGCACGACGGCATCGACCCGGAGGACGCCCACGAGGTGCTCACCCGGGAAGAGGCCACCTGGCTGTGGGTCGACACGGCGGCCGCGGTCACCGACCACGGCGAGGCCCCGATGCTGGTACGGCACCTGGAGTCCGCGGTGCAGCCCACCGTGCCGATGCTCCTCGACGAGGTGCGCGCCGTCGGCCACCCCCGCACCGTCCAGGTCCTGGTCGCCCTCGCCGCGGCCCACCCCGACCCCGCCCTGGCGAAGGCGGTCCGCAGGGCGGCCTTCCAGGTGCACACCGGGGGGAACTGAGGAGTGCCGTAACGAACACCCGGACGTAGAAAAAGTGCTTGCACGCCACCGTTAGACTTGTCCCATGGCCATTCTCCTCGCGCATTAGACGGCGGGAACGCCTCAGCCGCCCATCCGTCAACCTCATGTCCGCCTTGGAGTCTGTCCGTGATCTCCGCCACCGGTATCGAGCTGCGCGCCGGCGCCCGAGTCCTCATCGAGTCCGCCAACTTCCGTGTCGCCAAGGGCGACCGCATCGGCCTGGTCGGCCGTAACGGCGCGGGCAAGACCACGCTCACCAAGTGCCTCGCCGGCGAGGGCATCCCCGCCGCCGGCACCATCACCCGCTCCGGCGAGGTCGGCTACCTCCCGCAGGACCCCCGCACCGGCGACCTCGACGTCCTCGCCCGCGACCGCATCCTCTCCGCGCGCGGCCTCGACGTACTGATCCGCAAGATGCGCGACAACGAACAGCGGATCGCGAACGGCCAGGGCGCCACCCGGGAGAAGGCCCTCAAGCAGTACGAGCGCCAGGAGACGGAGTTCCTCACCAAGGGCGGTTACGCCGCCGAGGCCGAGGCCGCCACCATCGCCGCCGCGCTGAACCTGCCCGACCGGGTGCTCGGCCAGCCGCTGCACACCCTCTCCGGCGGCCAGCGCCGCCGTATCGAACTGGCCCGGATCCTGTTCTCGGACGCGGACACGCTGCTGCTCGACGAGCCGACGAACCACCTCGACGCCGACTCGATCATCTGGCTGCGGGACTACCTCAAGACGTACCGCGGCGGCTTCATCGTGATCTCCCACGACGTCGACCTCGTCGAGACGGTCGTCAACAAGGTGTTCTACCTGGACGCCAACCGCGCCCAGATCGACATCTACAACATGGGCTGGAAGCTCTACCAGCAGCAGCGCGAGGCCGACGAGAAGCGCCGCAAGCGCGAGCGGCAGAACGCCGAGAAGAAGGCCGCGGCCCTGCACTCGCAGGCCGACAAGATGCGCGCCAAGGCCACCAAGACGGTCGCCGCGCAGAACATGGCCAAGCGCGCCGACAGGCTCCTCGCGGGCCTTGAGGCGGTGCGGATGCAGGACAAGGTCGCCAAGCTGCGCTTCCCCGAGCCCGCGCCCTGCGGCAGGACCCCGCTCACCGCGGAGGGGCTGTCGAAGTCGTACGGCTCGCTGGAGATCTTCACCGACGTCGACCTGGCCATCGACAAGGGCTCGCGGGTCGTCATCCTCGGTCTCAACGGCGCCGGAAAAACGACCCTGTTGAGGCTCCTGGCGGGTGTCGAGACCCCGGACACCGGCGCCGTCGTCCCCGGCCACGGCCTCAAGCTCGGCTACTACGCCCAGGAGCACGAGACCCTCGACGCCGACCGCACCGTCCTGGAGAACATGCGCTCGGCCGCCCCCGACATGGACCTCGTCGAGGTCCGCAAGGTGCTCGGCTCCTTCCTGTTCTCCGGCGACGACGTCGACAAGCCCGCCGGCGTCCTCTCCGGCGGCGAGAAGACCCGGCTCGCCCTGGCCACCCTGGTCGTCTCCTCGGCGAACGTCCTGCTCCTCGACGAGCCGACGAACAACCTCGACCCGGCCTCCCGCGAGGAGATCCTCGGCGCGCTGCGAACCTACAAGGGCGCCGTCGTCCTGGTCACCCACGACGAGGGCGCCGTCGAGGCGCTCCAGCCGGAGCGGATCATCCTGCTCCCGGACGGCGTCGAGGACCTGTGGGGCGCCGACTACGCGGATCTCGTCGCCCTTGCTTGATCAACGGCGTATGGATCATTCGGCTTATCGGTGATCCACCATCTGTGTGAGATCTCCTCGTACCGAGGTGTGTCCTACATCCATTTCGCGGCCGAGTCCTTTATCGACAAGGGCTCGGCCGTCCCGCATCCCTGACCTGGTACTTCGCGAAAGAACCCGTTCGGCGGTACGAACGCCACATGGTGGAATTACAGGTTCCGCTTGTGGGGGCGCGCTCCTGTCGTCAAAACCCTGTCTCACGGACCTTGCCGAATGGGTGGCCATGAAGCCCGGGAGGGGTGATCATGAGGAGACCAGAGCGCACTTCCCATGAGGAGGCACGGGTGGCCGAGACTCTGAAGAAGGGCAGCCGGGTAACCGGCGCCGCGCGCGACAAGCTCGCGGCAGACCTGAAGAAGAAGTACGACTCCGGTGCGAGCATTCGGGCGCTGGCCGAGGAAACCGGCCGCTCGTATGGCTTCGTCCACCGGATGCTCAGCGAGTCCGGCGTCACGCTGCGTGGGCGTGGCGGGGCTACACGGGGCAAGAAGGCCGCAGGCTGATCGCGGGCGGCCATCGGCTTCGATGGTGGCCACCCGGTCGGTCGTCCGATCGGCCGGGTGGTTACTGTGCAGTCGCTTAGCTAGTAGTTTTGCTCTGCTGACCGCACTCATCGGAGGCTTCCATGGCCACGCCCGCGAAGGACCTCGGTCCGGTACTCGACAAGGACGGCGTACGGCTCACCGTCGACGACGCGATCGCCACGGTGACCCTGACCAACCCGGCCAAGCGCAACGCGCAGAGCCCCGCGATGTGGCGTGCGCTCGCCGAGGCCGGGCGGGTCCTGCCGGGGTCCGTCCGCGTCGTCGTGCTGCGGGCCGAGGGACAGTCCTTCTCGGCCGGGCTCGACCGGCAGATGTTCACGCCCGAGGGAATCGAGGGCGAGCCGACGTTCATCGACCTCGCTCGCAGCAGCGATGGTGAACTCGACGCGAGCATCGCCGGGTTCCAGGAAGGCTTCACCTGGTGGCGCCGGAGCGACCTCGTGTCCATCGCCGCCGTCCAGGGGCATGCCATCGGCGCCGGCTTCCAGCTGGCGCTCTCCTGTGACCTGCGCGTCGTCGCCGACGACGTGCAGTTCGCCATGCGCGAGACCAGCCTCGGCCTGGTCCCGGACCTCACGGGCACGCACCCGCTCGTCGGGCTGCTCGGCTACGCCCGCGCGCTGGAGATCTGCATCACCGGCCGTTTCGTCCAGGCCGAGGAGGCGGTGAACACCGGCCTCGCCAACCTCGCCGTCCCGGCCGACCAGCTCGACGCGGCCGTGAAGGACCTGACCGCGGCGATCCTGGCGGCGCCGCGGGACGCGGTGATCGAGACCAAGGCCCTCATCCGTGGCGCGCAGGGGCGTTCGTACGACGACCAGCGCGCCGCCGAGCGTGCCGCGCAGGCCCGGCGGCTGCGGGACCTCGCCGGTCTCGGCGA
Organism: Streptomyces cylindrosporus; assembly: GCF_022698165.1. GTDB lineage: Bacteria > Actinomycetota > Actinomycetes > Streptomycetales > Streptomycetaceae > Streptomyces > Streptomyces cylindrosporus. The sequence continues at coordinate 53,991 of NZ_JALDAY010000014.1, read as the reverse complement.
GTGACGGTTCAGCCGACCGACGTCACCAGTACCGCCACCGTCGGCTGACCCGGTAGCGCCTCCGCGACCACCGCACGGACCCGCCGGGCCACTTCCACGGCCCGGTGGCCCGCCTCCACCGCCAGCTCCACGCGCGCGTGGCGGTGCGGCAGCGTGCCCTCCTCCCGCCGTACCTCGATCTGCACCGCACGGCCGAGGCCGCGGGTCAGATGGGCCACCCCCGGGACCATCAGGGCCGCGGACGCCGCCCGGCGCTCGTCCTCGTCGCCGGGCTCCGCGGCGCGCGGCGGGTCGGGCGGCTCCACCGGAACCGGCTCCGGCTCCTCGTCCAGCAGAGCCGTCGCGCGCAGGTCCACCTCCGTCACCGCCAGGCCGACCCCTTCCGCCGCGGCCGCCAGGGTCGTGCGCAGCAGGGCCGCCGTCGCCGGCAGCGGTTCGGCCGCCGTGGCCGCGAACTCCGCCGTCACCCGCAACGGCCCCGGCGGCAGAGCGCTCGGCGGCGGCGGTACGACGGGCTCGCGCGCGTCCTCCGGGTCGGCCAGGGAGATGTGGAGCGCGTCGAGGCGCAGCCCGCGCAGCTCCTCGCAGGCGCGCCGGAGCACCGCCCCGGCCGCCTCCTCCGTGATCCACGCGCCGTCGTGCGCGCCGCCCAGCGGCAGCAGTCTGCCGAGCCCCAGCCGATGCCGCACCGCCGCACGAGTCCATTGCTCCGCCGTCATTCCTCCAGCCTGCCGCATCCCCGGCGCGCGGGCGGGCAACCCCACTTACGGTGGTTCAAGGACGACGAACCGGAAGGGACGTACGGCGATGACCGACATGACGGAACAGAACCGCACGAGGGCCCCCGGCGGCGAGAAGGAGGTACCCGACACCCCTGGCACCCGAAAGGCACAGGTGACCCGGCGCGGCGGCGGCGACCCCGGCACCAGGGGACGCACGACCATCGCCGACGGGGTCGTGGAGAAGATCGCCGGGCTGGCCGCACGGGACGTGGTCGGCGTGCACGCCCTGGGCAGCGGCCTCAGCCGCACCTTCGGGGCCGTGCGCGACCGGGTGCCCGGCGGCTCGAAGTCCGTGACGCGCGGCGTGAAGGCCGAGGTCGGCGAGGTGCAGACGGCGCTCGACCTGGAGGTCGTCGTCGACTACGGCGTCTCGATCGCCGACGTGGCCCGGGCCGTGCGCGAGAACGTGATCGCGGCAGTGGAACGCATGACCGGCCTCGAGGTCGTCGAGGTCAACATCGCCGTGAGCGACGTGAAGCTGCCGGAGGAAGAGGACGAGGAGCCGGAGCCCCGGATCCAGTGACCGGCCGGCGAGCGGACAACCGTGAGGGGAGCGCACGATGAGCATGGCCGTGGTCGGCATGATCGCCGGAATGGCCCTGGGCTTCGCCGGGTACTTCGGCGGCTTCGGGGCCTTCCTGCTGGTGGCCGCCCTGGGCGCCATCGGTTTCGTCGTCGGCCGGTTCCTGGAGGGGGACCTGGACTTCGGCGACTTCTTCCGTACGCGTGACGACCGCCGGCGGTGACATCGGTGAGCGAGGGGGTCGGTGAGCTGCGCAGACCCCTGGCCGGCGTCGCGCCCGGCGAGCGCGGCGCCACCAGGATCGCCGACCGGGTCGTCGCGAAGATCGCCGGCCAGGCGGCCCGCGAGCGGCTCACCGACCAGTCCCCGGACACCGCACGCCCGCAGGCAACCGTGGTCGTCCACCACGACACCGTGCACGTCCGCCTCCATCTCGAACTCGACTACCCCTGCGACATCGGCGCCCGCTGCGCCGACGTGCGTCGACATGTCGCTTTGCGGGTACGCGCGTTGGTGGGCATGGAGGTGCCGGAGGTCGCCGTCCACGTGGAACGGCTTCATCTGATCCCGGCGCACGGCGTGGCACACGGGAGGACGCGATGAGCGAGTCCCAGGGCTCCGAGGGCACCACACAACGGCTGCCGGTGATCGAACAGGCACCCGCGCAGGAACCACCCGCACCGGAACCGACGTACGAACCGGCCTACGGGCCCCCGCCGTCCGGGCAGGACGGCGACCAGGGCCGCTTCTGGTCCGCGCGCCGCGTCCCCGCGGGCATCGTGGCGATCCTGGTGCTCGCCGTCGCGGGCGTCTTCCTCTACGACATCGCGGCCGTACGGGCGAACCGGCCCGCGATGAGCTGGCGCCGTGAACTGGCCCGACAGCTCGCCGAACGCCCCCTGGACGACACCTGGGTGCTCGTCGGCGCGGGCGTCGCAGCCGCCCTCGGCGTCTGGCTGATCGTGCTCGCCGCGACCCCCGGACTGCGCTCCGTCCTGCCGATGCGCCGCACGCAGATCGACGTACGGGCCGGCCTGTACCGGGAGGCCGCCGCGCTGGTACTGCGGGACCGCGCCATGGAGGTCGCCGGTGTCCAGTCGGTGCGGGTCCGGATGCGCCGCTCCCGCGCCGACGTGTACGCCGCCTCGCACTTCCGCGAACTGGACGACGTACGCGCCGACCTGGACACCACCCTCACCGACGCCATCAGGGGCCTGGGACTGTCCCGGGAGCCGGCTCTGACGGTCCATGTACGGCGTCCCGGACGGAAGGGGTGACGGCGATGCTGAGGATCGCCAACCGGCTACTGATCGGCGTCGTGGGACTCGTACTCCTCCTCCTGGGCGGCGCCGTCCTCGCCGTCGGACTGGGCGCGAACCCGCCGTCCTGGTGGATCCACGACGGCCGCCACGACGTCCTGCTCAGCGACGCCGAGCGCACGCGCTGGCAGGACCACGGCTGGTGGTGGCCGGCGGTCATCGCCGCACTGGCGGTCCTGGTCCTCGTCGCCCTGTGGTGGCTGACGGCGAACCTGCGCCGACGCCGGCTGGCCGAGGTGCTGGTCGACACCGGCGACGGCGAGGGCGCGCTGCTGCGCGGCCGGGCCCTGGAGGGCGTACTGGCCGGCGAGGCGAGCGACCTGGACGGTGTGGCACAGGCCGACGTCCGCCTGACCGGCCGCCGCACGGCCCCCGAGACCCGCGTGCAGCTCCTGCTGGAACCGCACGTGGACCCGGGGACGGCCCTCCAGCACCTGACGTCCCAGGCGCTGACGCACGCGAGGAATTCGGCGGGCCTTGCCGCACTCCCCGCGGAGGTCCGCATGAAGGCCGTCAAACACCGTGCGGAAAGGGTCAGTTGAGACTCAGAATCCGTGCCGCATTCCGCCGTCGACGGGAAGCATGATCCCGGTCAGGTAGGAGGCGGCCGGAGACATGAGGAACGCGGCCGTACGTCCGAACTCCTCCGGAGTCCCGTAACGCCTGAGCGGGATACGGGACTCGTGCGCGGCACGCGTCGCCTCCGGGTCGGCGGACATCCCGTCCAGCTCACGCACGCGGTCCGTGTCGATGCGCGAGGGAAGCAGACCCACGACCCGGATTCCGCGCGGCCCCAGCTCGTCCGCCAGCGACTTGGCGAAACCCGCCAGCCCCGGCCGCAGCCCGTTCGAGATCGTCAGCCCCGGAATCGGCTCGTGCACCGAAGCCGACAGCACGAACCCGATGACACCCCCGGCCTCCAGCTCGGCGGCGGCCGCACGCGCGAGGCGAACGGCTCCCAGGAACACCGAGTCGAACGCGGCCTGCCACTGCTCGTCGGTGTTGTCGGCGACGAACCCCGGCGCGGGCCCGCCCACGCTCACGAGAATCCCGTCGAAGCCGCCGAACCGCTCACGCGCGGCGGCGATCAGCCGCGCGGGCGCGTCCGCGTCCGCGTTGTCGACGGCCACCCCCGCCGCGTTCGGCCCCAGCTCCGCCGCCGCGTCGGCGGTCCGCTTCTCGTCCCGGCCGGTGACGACCACCTTCGCCCCGTCGGCGACCAGCTCACGCGCCGCGGCGTTGCCGAGGCCGCGGGTGGCCCCGGTGACGACGTACACCCGGTCCTTCAGTCCAAGATCCATGGCCCCTATCCTGCCCCCTCGTCCCCGAACAGGGCGAGGGCGGTGTTCACCAGCCCGATGTGACTGAACGCCTGTGGGAAGTTGCCGAGCTGGCGCCCCTGCACGGGGTCGTACTCCTCGGCGAGCAGCCCCACGTCGTTGGCGACCCCCAGCAGCCGCTCGAACAGCTCCCGGGCCTCCTTGCGCCGGCCCGTCATGTGCAGGGCATCCGCGAGCCAGAACGAGCACACCAGGAAGGTGCCCTCCTCGCCGGGCAGCCCGTCGACCGTGGTGCCGTCGGTGCTGTAGCGGCGCAGGAAGCCGCCGTGGTCCAGCTCCGCGCGGATCGCGTCGACCGTGCCCACGACCCGCGGATCGTCCGGCGGCAGGAAGCCGACGCGCGGGATCAGCAGCAGCGCGGCGTCCAGCTCGGCCGAGCCGTAGGACTGCACGAAGGTGTTCCGCCCGGCGTCGAAGCCCTTCTCGCACACCTCGCGGTGCACCTCGTCCCGCAGCTCCCGCCAGCCGTCGAGGTCGCCGGGCAGCTTCGGGTCCTTCTCCAGCGCGCGCACGGCCCGGTCGGCGGCCACCCACACCATCACCTTCGAGTGCACGAAGTGCCGCCGCCCGCCGCGCACCTCCCACAGCCCCTCGTCCGGCTGCCGCCACTGCGACCGCAGCCACTCGACCAGCGAGCACTGGATCGCCCACATGTGCGGCTTCGTGGACAGGCCCGAACTGCGGGCCAGGGACAGCGAGTCCATCACCTCGCCGTACACGTCCAGCTGCAGCTGGTCCACGGCCCCGTTGCCGATCCGTACGGGCGCCGACTCGGCGAACCCCTTCAGCCAGGGCAGCTCCACCTCGGGCAGCCGCCGCTCGCCCGCGAGGCCGTACATGATCTGCAGGTCGGCCGGGTCGCCCGCGACCGCGCGCAGCAGCCAGTCGCGCCAGGCCTCGGCCTCCTCCCGGTAGCCCGCCGAGAGGCCCGCGTTCAGGGTGAGGGTGGAGTCGCGCAGCCAGCAGTAGCGGTAGTCCCAGTTGCGGACGCCGCCCAGCTCCTCGGGCAGCGAGGTGGTGGGGGCGGCGACGATGCCGCCGGTGGGCCGGTAGGTGAGGGCCTTGAGGGTGATCAGGGAGCGGACGACGGCGTCGCGGTAGGGGCCGTCGTAGCGGCAGCGCCGCGACCACTTCTCCCAGTCGCGGACGCTGGCGCGCAGCGCCTTGTAGGGGTCCAGGAGCTTCGGGCGCGGCTCGTGCGAGGGGTGCCAGGTGAGGACGAACGCGACCTTCTCGCCCTCCTCGACCGTGAACTCCGAGTGCGTGCCGAAGTCCTTGCCCCAGGTGTGCACCTTGGGTTCGCTGCGCAGCCAGACCGAGTCGGGTCCGGCCACGGCCACCCGGTGCCCGCCGGACTTGCGCACCCAGGGCACGATCGAGCCGTAGTCGAAGCGGATCCGCAGGGTGCTGCGCACCGTGACGCGGCCGCGGAGACCCTCGACGATGCGTACGAGGTCGGGGGCGCGCTCGCGCTGCGGCATCAGGTCGGTGACCCGCACGGCGCCCTCGTCGGTCTCCCAGTCGGTGTCCAGGACCAGGGTGCCGGGGCGGTAGGCGCGGCGGGTGCAGGGGCCGTCGGCGTCCTTGGGGGCGATCCGCCAGTGGCCGTTCTCCTCGTCGCCGAGCAGCCGCGCGAAGCAGGCCGCCGAGTCGAACCGGGGCAGACACAGCCAGTCGACGGACCCGTCCCTGCCGACCAGGGCCGCCGTCTGCTCGTCGCCGATGAGGGCGTAGTCCTCGATACGGGGGTGCACGAGATTGCGGGTTCCCGGGGGGCCCACGGGGCAATCCGGTGGTGGGCCGGGCGAGTGAGGCGGGACGGCCGCGGTGGGCGGGGGTTCAGACCGCCGCGGGTTCCCCGGTCTCGGCCGCCTGCTCCTCGGCCGCCTTCTCCGCCCGGTCCCGGCGCTCCCGCCGTACGAGAACCCACCAGCCGTACGGCACGCCCGCCGCGAACAGCCACCACTGGATCATGTACGCGTAGTTGAGCGGCGCGTCCTCCTTGCCCGGGTCGGAGATCTGCTCCGGGGTGTCGCCCTTGGGCTCGGGCGCCGTCTGCTGGAGGTAGCCGCCGAGCACCTCGGCGTGCAGCCGCCGGGCCTGCTCCTCGCTGTTGATCAGCATGATCTGCCGGTCCGGCAGGCCCTTGAGGTCCTTGATGCCGCTCGCCGCGGTCGTCTCGTCCGGCATCAGCCGGCCCTGGATGGTGACCTGGCCGCTCGGCGGCGCGGGCACCTTCGGGAACGTCGTCTGGCTCGGGCCGTCGGACGGGATCCAGCCGCGGTTGACCAGCACCACCTTGCCGTCCGTCAGCACGAACGGGGTCAGCACGTGGTAGCCGACCTCGTCGTCGGAGTTGGTGCGGCGGCGGACGACGACCTCGTCCTCGGTGTCGAAGTGGCCCTTCGCCGTCACCGTGCGGTACCGGTCGTGGGTGGTCACCGTGTGGCCCGCCGAGGTCAGCTCCTCCACGGGCACCGGCTTGGCGTGCAGCGCGTCGGAGACCAGCTGGTTGCGGGCGCTGCGCTCCTCGTAGCGGTGCATCTGCCAGATGCCCAGCCTGATCATCGTGGGGATGAGGAGCAGGGCGACCAGCGTGAGGATCACCCACTGCCGGGTCAACAGGAAGCGGTACACCCCACGACGGTACAACTCGGGTCGCGGGGTGCTCTCGCCAGGGGTGGCCCGGAGGCGGTCCGGGGGGTGCTCAGACCTTGTCGACGATGCCGGCCTTCCCGGCCGCGCGGGCGCAGTGGGCACCGCAGTACCACTGGCCCTCGGCCTCGACGCCCTGCCCGATGATCTGCACCCGGCAGTGCTCGCAGATGGGTGCCATGCGATGGATCGCACAGGAGAAGCAGTCGAAGACATGAATCGCGCCCTGCGCGTGCACCTCGAAGGTCATTCCGTAGTCATTGCCGCAAACTTCGCATCTCGCCATGCGCCACAGGGTGAGCCGTCGGCGCCGCGCGGGCGAGCGGGCGGTGGGCGAGTCGCGTGGCAATCACCCGTCCGTACGGGTCACTCGTCCGCCGGCGCGACATCCCTCAGCAGCTGTCCGAACGCCGCCTCGTCCACCACCGGCGTCCCGAACTGCCGGGCCTTGACCACCTTCGAGGTGCCCGAGTCCGGGTCGTTGGTGACGAGCAGACTGGTCAGCCGGGAGATGCTGGTGGCGACATGCAGCCCCGCCTCCACCGCGCGGTCCTCCAGCAGGTCCCGCTCGACGGAGGTGTCGCCGGAGAAGGCGACCCGCATGCCCTGCTTGAGCGGCCTGCCGTCCTCGTAACGCCCGGGGTTGGGGTACGGGCAGGCGGGCCGCTTGCGGGCCGGGCGCCAACTGGTCGGCCGATAGCTCCCGTAGCCCCCGGACTGGCGCGGCACCGGCCGGTCGGTCCACTCCGTCAACGGCCGGCACTCCAGCAGCGGCAGCCGTACGTCCCTCGCCGCCGCCGCCACGAGGCTCGGCCGGAACGCCTCCGCCAGCACGCGCGCGTCGTCCAGCGCATGGTGCGCCCGCTGCTGTACGACGCCGAAGTGGGCGGCCAGCGACTCCAGCTTGTGGTTCGGCAGCGGCAGGCCCAGCTCCTTGGAGAGCGCGATCGTGCACAGCCGCTGCCGCACCGGCGCCTCGCGCTGCGCACGCGCGTACTCCCGCGCGATCATCTGCCAGTCGAAGACCGCGTTGTGCGCGACCAGCACCCGGCCCTCCAGCCGGGTCGCGAACTCCTCGGCGATGTCCGTGAAGAGGGGCGCGCCCTCCAGCATCTCGCTCGTCAGACCGTGGATCCACACCGGCCCCGGGTCCCGCTCCGGGTTGACCATCGTGTACCAGTGGTCCTCGACCTCGCCGCGCGCGTCCAGGCGGTAGACGGCCGCGGAGATTATCCGGTCGTCCCGGGCCAGGCCCGTGGTCTCCACGTCGACGACCGCGTACCCCTGGGGATACGCGGCCGGCCACGCGATGGGGGAGGACGCTGCGGTCGTACGGTCTTCGAGCATGGTTCCTGAGGATAAGGGCCGGGACTGACAGTCCCGGCCAACAGGGGCCGCGCGCACGGAATGTCCGGGCTCGCGGCTATGGACCTTTCGCGCACCTGGTGCAAGCGTGCTCCCCGCCCGACGGTTGACGGTCTGTGAGGGGCGGGACGACGGATGGCACGCGTACGGTACGGCCCACGCACCGAGGCGGAGATCGGCGCCGCCCGCACGGCGAGCGCACGGCTTCCCGACATCTGGTCCACCGGGGTGGTGGCCGTCTGGGAGACCGACCCGGACGCGCTCGCCGCGGTCCTGCCACCCCCGCTGAAACCGGCCGACCGGCCGCTCGCCCGGGTCAACATCAGCAAGGTCGACCTGCCCGGATACCCGCTGGGCGCGGGCTCGTTCGCGGTCGCCGCCCGGCACGACGACATCGACGGCTGGTATCCGCTCGTCATGCCGATGACCCATGAGCGAGCCCTCACGGGCGGCCGTGAGGTCTTCGGGGAGCCGAAGAAGCTGGGCGAGGTCACGGTGGAGCGGGACGGGCTCCTGGTCCGGGCCTCGCTGGCCCGGCACGGCATCGCCTTCGTCGAGGTGCGCGGCGCGGTGAGCGGGGAGCTGCCGCCGCCGGAGCCCGCCCGGAAGACCGACTTCTACTTCAAGTTCCTTCCCGCGGTGGCCGGTTCGGGCTTCGACGCCGACCCGGTCCTCGTGCACTGCGTGCGCAACGAGAAGGTGCGCAGGCTGGAGCGCGTCACCGGGGACGTCGTCCTGCGCGAGTCCATGTACGACCCGGTGGCCGACCTCCCGGTCCTGCGCCTGGTGGACATCACCATCGGCGAGAAGACCAGCGACCAGCGGGGCAAGGTCGTCGAACGGGTCAGCGCGGAGGCCCTGTTGCCGTACATCCACCAGCGCTACGACGACCCGCTGCACGTCCACGACGGCCCCCCGGAAGGAAGCGCCTGATGGAGCTTCAGGCAGGGCAGGTCGCCGTCGTCACCGGGGCGGCGAGCGGGGTCGGGCTGGCCATGGCGCGGCGGTTCGCGGCCGAGGGGCTGAAGGTGGTCCTCGCGGACGTCGAGGAGGCCGCGCTCGACAAGGCGGCCGCCGGTCTGCGGGCCGAGGGCGCCGACGTGCACGCGCGCGTGGTCGACGTCGGGGAGCGCCGGCAGGTCCTCGAACTCGCCGAGTCGGCGTACGAGACGTACGGCGCCGTCCATGTGCTGTGCAACAACGCCGGGGTCGGCTCGGGCGCCGAGGGCCGGATGTGGGAGCACGAACCGAACGACTGGAAGTGGGCCTTCTCCGTCAATGTGTGGGGCGTCTTCCACGGCATACAGGCGTTCCTTCCACACATGATCAAGTCGGGTCAACCCGGTCATGTGGTCAATACGTCCTCCGCCGACGGTGGTATCGCCCCGCTGCCCACCGCCTCCGTGTACGCCGTCACCAAGGCGGCCGTCGTCACCATGACCGAGTCCCTGTACGCCCACCTGAGGGCGGAGCACGCGCGCGTGGGCGCGTCGGTGCTCTTCCCGGGCCCGCACATGCTGCGCACCGGCCTGTGGGAGTCGCACCGCAACCGGCCCGAGCGGTACGCCAAGGAACGCCCGCGCAGGACCCCGTACCGCACCCTCGACCAGTGGGAGAGCGCGATGCGCGCCGCCGGCAAGGAGGTCGACTTCACGCCCGTCGAGGAGGTCGCGGAGCTGGTGGTGGAGGGCATCCGCGCCGACCGCTTCTGGCTGCTGCCCCCGAGCGAGCGCAGCGACGCCCAGATCCGCGCACGGGCACAGTCGATGCTGGACCGCGCGAACCCGTCGTACCTGGAGAGCTTCATCCTCGACTGACCGCATCCTGGACCGACTTGGGGGTCGATGTGACCGACCGGGAGCCGTACCTGATCATCTCCTCCGACTGCCACGCCGGACTGCCCACCGAGGAGTACCGGCCCTATCTGGACGCGCGTTTCCACCGGGACTTCGACGAGTTCCTCGCCGGACGCGAGCGGCGTCGCGAGGACATGACCCGGCTCGGCATCCGCAACGAGGCCTTCGCCACCAAGTGGTTCCACGACAACGAGGAAGGGCTGCGCGGAGGTTGGGAGACGGCGCAGCGGCTCAAGGAACTCGACGGCGACGGGGTCGCGGCCGAGGTGGTCTTCCCGGACGCCGACGCCGTGGACAGCCGGACGGCCGCGCCCTTCGGCGTGGGCCTGGGCCTGTCCGGCGACCACGACCCCGAGCTCGGCATGGCGGGCGCGCAGGCGCACAACCGCTGGCTCGCCGACTTCGTGTCGCAGAACCCGCAACGGCACTGCGGAGTCGCCCTGCTGCCGATCACGGCCGAGGTGCCGAAGGTCGTCGCCGAGATCCGCCGGGCCAGGGAGTCCGGGCTGCGCGCGCTGATGATCCCCGCGCTGTGGGGCGACAAAGAGCCGTACCACGACCGCCGTTACGACCCGGTGTGGGCTGCCGCGGCCGACTGCGGGATGCCCGTGCTCACCCACTCCGGATCGGCGCCGCGCCACGAGTACGGTGACCATCTGGGCATCTTCGTCAGCGAGGTGACCTGGTGGCCGGCCCGGCCGCTGTGGTTCCTCCTCTGGTCCGGCGTCTTCGAACGCCATCCCGGACTCAGGTTCGGGGTCGCGGAGTCGGGCTGCTGGTGGCTGCCGAACCTGCTGTGGTTCATGGACCGCCTCTACCTGGGCGCGCACGGCGGCAAGAAGCTGTCGCCCTTCGCGGAGCTGAGGCGTCCGCCCAGCGAGTACCTCGACCGCCAGGTCTTCGTCTGCGCGACCAACACCAAGCGCCGCGAACTCGCCCAGCGCTACGAGATCGGCGTCGACAACATCCTCTGGGGCAGCGACTTCCCGCACCCCGAGGGCACCTGGCCCGACACGCGCGCGTGGCTGCGCCGCACCTTCCACGACATCCCTGTGGCGGAGACGCGCCGCATGCTGGGCCTGGCGGCCGCCGAGGTCTTCGGCTTCGACGTCGAGAGGCTGACCCCGCTGGCCCGCCGCATCGGCCCCACCCCGGCCGACCTCGGCCAGGACGACGACCAGGAGGCCGTGGAGGCGTCCTGGGCGCGCTCGCGCGAGGTGGGCCGGCACTGGCTGACGGACCATGACTTCCCGACCCTGGGGGTGACACCGTGAGCGACGAGCGGTACACGGTCATCTCGGCCGACTGCCACGCGGGAGCCGACCTCCTCGACTACAAGCCGTACCTGGAGAAGCGCTACCACGACGAGTTCGACGACTGGGCGGCCACGTACGTCAACCCGTACGAGGACCTGCTCGCCGACACGGCCGACAAGAACTGGAACTCCGAGCGCCGCCTGGCGGAGCTGGAACAGGACGGCATCGTCGCGGAGGTGGTGTTCCCGAACACCATCCCGCCGTTCTTCCCCTCCGGCTCACTGATGGCGCCCGCCCCGGCGCCCGAGGAGTTCGAACGGCGCTGGGCCGGACTGCGCGCCCACAACCGCTGGCTCGCGGACTTCTGCGCCGCCGCACCGGGCCGGCGCGCGGGCGTCTTCCAGATCCTCCTCAACGACGTCGAGGAGGCCGTCAAGGAGATCCGCCGGGCGGCCTCGGCGGGCCTCAGGGGCGGCCTGATGCTCCCCGGCACCCCGCCGGGCTCGGGCCTGCCGGAACTCCACTCGCAGTCGTACGACCCCATCTGGGCCGTCTGCGAGGAACTGGGCGTCCCCGTCAACCACCACGCGGGCTCGGCGTCCCCGCCGCTCGGCGACGAACCGGCGGCCCGCGCGGTCTTCATGGTCGAGACGACCTGGTTCTCCCACCGCGCGCTGTGGCACCTGGTGTTCGGCGGCGCCTTCCGCCGCCACCCCGGCCTGAAGCTGGTCCTGACCGAGCAGGGCTCGGGCTGGATCCCCGGGGTGCTGGACATGCTGGACTACTACCACGGCCGCCTGGTCGCCGCCGCGACGAAGGCGGGCACCGCCGAGTCCAAGTTCGGCGCGGGCCTCGCCGCGCGCATGGGCAAGCCGCCGTCCGAGGTGTGGCAGGACAACTGCTTCGTCGGCGCGAGCTTCATGCGCCCCCACGAGGTGCCGCTGCGCGACCGCATCGGCGTCGACAAGATCATGTGGGGCAGCGACTACCCGCACGACGAGGGCACCTACCCGTACACCCGCGAGGGCCTGCGCTTCGCCTACGCGGGCGTGCCGCGCGAGGAACTCACGGCGATGCTGGGCGGCAACGCGGCCCGCGTCTACGGCTTCGACCTCGACCTCCTGGACCCGATCGCGGCAAAGGTGGGACCGACGGTGGCGGAAGTCGCGGAACCACTGCCCGAGCCTCCGGCGGACGCGACGAGTCCGCTTTTCGCTCGGGGGGCGAGGGTGCGGGTGTGGTGACGGCGGCCGGGGAGCGTCGATGCCCCTGTGACCCCGCCCGGGGTGGCATCCTCCCCGTGTGACGGAACCAACGCACAGCGGTGAGGCCCACGGCGGGGCCCTGGCGGAGCGGCTGAACTGGCTGCGGGCCGGCGTGCTCGGCGCGAACGACGGCATCGTCTCCACCGCCGGCCTCGTCGTCGGCGTGGCCGGCGCGACGGACAGCCGTTCGGCCCTGCTCACCGCCGGCCTCGCGGGACTGCTCGCCGGGTCGATGTCCATGGCCGCCGGCGAGTACGTGTCCGTCTCCACCCAGCGCGACTCGGAGATGGCCGCCCTCGCCCTGGAGCGGCGGGAGTTGCGCGAGCAGCCGGAGGCCGAGCTGGAGGAGCTCACCCAGCTGCTGGAGGAGCGGGGCATGTCCCGCGAGGTGGCCCGGGAGGCGGCCGAGCAGCTGACCGAACGGGACGCGCTCAGGGCGCACGCGCGCGTGGAGCTCGGCATCGACCCCGACTCGCTGACGAACCCCTGGCACGCCGCGTGGGCGAGCTTCCTGGCGTTCACGGTCGGTGCGCTGCTGCCGCTGCTCGCGATCGTCCTGCCGCCCGCGGGCTGGCGCCTGTGGGTCACGGTGGTGTCGGTGCTGGCCGCCCTGGTCCTCACCGGCTGGACCAGCGCCCGCCTGGGCGCGGCGGACCCCACCCGCGCGGTACTCCGCAACGTCGTGGGCGGCGCCCTGGCGATGGGCGTCACGTACGCGGCCGGAACGCTGCTGGGGGCGGTCGGCGTGTAGCCGCTGGGCTGCCGCGAGGCGGCGGCGGGCGTCCAGCCGGGGTGCGGTGCCGGACGCGTGACCGTGGGCCGCCGGGACCGCTGCCAGACGCCGGCCGCCGGGTGCGCCGTCTCATGGCCAGACGACAGCCGCCAGCCGCCGGGGTGCCCCGCCCCACGTCCAGCCTCCGGCTGCCGGGACCGCCGTCTCGCGGCCAAACGCCGGCCACCGACCGGCCGGGACCCACGGTCGGCATCCCGCCGCAGGGGCGCCTGATCGCCCCGTCGCCATTCCCGCCCTGCCATCCATGTCGCGCCCTCCACCCCCGCCCCCTCGATGCGCGCCCCGCGCAGCTCACGGCGTACGGTGAAGTGCGCCCGACCACCCCCAGGGCGCGCTCTCCGCCCCGCACGAGAAGGACCCTCGACATGCGTGCCACCACCATCCACGCCCCGTACGACATGCGCGTGCAGGACGTGCCCGAGCCCGTGGTGCAGCTGCCCACCGACGCCGTGGTGCGAGTGCTGCGCGCCTGCATCTGCGGCAGCGACCTGTGGGCCTACCGCGGCGAGGCGGCCCGGCAGCCCGGCCAGCGGATCGGCCACGAGTTCCTCGGCTTCGTCGAGGAGACCGGCTCCGAGGTGAGCACGGTCAGGCGCGGCGACCTCGTGGTCGCCCCCTTCATGTGGTCCGACGGCGTCTGCGACTACTGCCGAGAGGGCCTCACGACGTCCTGCGAGCACGGCGGCTTCTGGGGCTCCGTCGGCCACGACGGCGGCCAGGGCGAGGCCGTGCGCGTCCCCTTCGCCGACGGCACGCTCGTCCAGCTGCCCAAGGACGCCGCCTCCGACGACCACCTGCTGACCGCCCTGCTGACCCTCTCCGACGTGCTCGGCACCGGCCACCACGCGGCCCTCGGAGCGGGCGCCCGTCCGGGCGCCACGGTCGCCGTCGTCGGCGACGGAGCCGTCGGCCTGTGCGCGGTCCTCGCCGCCAGGCGCCTCGGCGCGGAGCGGATCATCGCCCTCGGCCGGCACCAGGTCCGCACGGACATCGCCCGCCGCTTCGGCGCCACCGACGTCGTCGCCGAGCGCGGCGACGCGGCCGTCGAGGCCGTCCGCGAACTCACCCGCGGACAGGGCGCACACGCCGTCGTCGAGGCCGTCGGCACCGAGCAGTCAATGCGTACGGCCGTCAACATCACCCGCGACGGCGGCGCGATCGGCTTCGTCGGCGTCCCGCACGGCAGCGGCACCGGCCTCGACCTCGGCGTCATGTTCGACCGCAACATCGCGCTGCGCGGCGGCGTCGCACCGGTCCGCGCGTACATCCCGGACCTGCTGCCCGACGTGCTCGACGGCACGATCGACCCTTCGCCGGTCTTCGACATGACGGTCGACGTCGAGGGCGTGCCCGACGGCTACAAGGCCATGGACGAGCGGGTCGCGCTGAAGGTGCTCGTCACCAACGGTTGAGTCTGCACCAACAGTTGAGTCTGCCCGTCAACACTTGATCGGTGTCACGACCAACGGATCGGCACCGGCAAGGCCGTCAACAACCCCGACACCACGACCACCACACCCAGGACGACGACCTCGGCACGCGCGGGGGAGCAGGCGGTCAGCGGATCGTCGGCACGGCGCAGCCGGACCCGCGCCCACAGGGCGAGCACGGCGACGGCGGCCACGAGGAACACCTTGGCGAGCAGGGTGCGCCCGTACGCCGTCGTCGTCAGCTGGTCCAGGATCGTCCCCGACGGCATGCGCCGCAGCGAACTCCACACCCCGGTCGCGGTGATGAGGGCGAGGAGTACGGCGGCCACGCGCGCGTAGAGCCCCAGCAGGGCCGCGCCCGCGGTGTCGCCGTTGCGGCGCCGCAGCGTGCGCAGCGCGTGCAGCAGACCGCCCGCCCACAGCGTCGCGCAGGTCAGGTGCACCAGCGTCAGCCCGGACCCGAGGAGCGGGTTGTGCTCGGTCGTGGGGTGCGCGCGCAAGGCCTCCGCGACGATCACCGCGGCCACCGGCCACAGTTGGGTGGCGGGGCGGCGTGAACGGGCGCACACCGCGGCCAGCAGGAAGGCGTTGACCTCGACCAGCGCGAGCTTGCCGTCCCGCGAGGCGTAGAGACCGCCGACGTCGATCTGGGCGAGGCTGTGCGGCACCAGGTTGCCCGTCGACACCACCGAGGCCAGCCCCAGCGCGGCGACGAGACCGGCGACGGCCGTGTACGGCGCCCAGCTGCGGGGCGCGCCCTCGGCGGCCCCGGGGGCGGCGGGCAGCGAACGGGCCAGACGGTTCACGAAGAACTCGCCCACCGGGACGCACAGCGCGCCGAACAGCACCGCCCGCAGCAGCGCGATGCCGCCGACGCCGGGGGCCGCGGCCTCCCCGGTGCCGTGCAGCGCGGCGGACGGCCCGAGCAGCGGTATCAGCGCGCCCAGTGCCACCAGGACGAGGACGGCGACGGCCCGGCCCACACCGGGACGCCGTACGGGCCCGCTCGCGTCGGCCACCCCGGCCGTGGGTCTTATCAAGGTCACCTCAAGATCTTCACCAGCCGTCGCAGAACCGGGCAACTGCAGTAAAACAACTGGCGGTACGGCAATCCGGCCGTAGGTACGTTTTTGGGCACCCCGTGACTCACACCCACCGGGCCGGCCGCGACCCCCAGGGCACCGGCGGGCGCGCCCAGTCGGCCGGCCCGCCCTCGAAGGAAACCGGTGGCAGCGCGTACCGCAGCCGCCCCAGCGCGCTGTCCGTCTCGCCGAGCCAGTGCTCCGGCCCGTCGTACGAGAGCTCCCCGCCCCCGCCCTTCGTCATGCCGTCCATGAGCCACTGGGCCGTACGGGCCAGCGTCAGCCGCACGAACCGGCTGCCGCCCTCGTACGACTGCTCGGTCAGCGCCCGCAGCACGGCCGCCGCCAGCAGATACCCCGTCCCGTGGTCGAGGGCCTGCGCGGGCAGCGCCCCGGGCCGTGCCGCGGAACCCTCGATCACCGCGATCCCGGTGGCGGCCTGCACCAGACTGTCGAAACCCCGTCGCCCGCCCCACGGCCCGTACGCGCCCCACGCCGACAACTGCGCCACGACGAGCCCCGGCCGCCGCTCGGCCAGCGCCCGCGGGGACAGCCCGAACCGGTCCAGCGCGCCCGGCCGGTACCCGGTGACGACCACGTCCGCCCCGGCCAGCAGCTCCTCGAAGGCGCGCTGGTCCCGCGCCAGGTCCAGCACCGCCGACCGCTTCCCGAAGCCCGTGTCGGCGTGCTGGTCGGGGAGTTCGGGCAGGTGCGGGGAGTCCACGCGCAGCACGTCGGCACCGAGGAGCGCGAGCGTGCGGGTGGCGACCGGGCCCGCGAGGACCCGCGTCAGGTCCAGGACGCGCAGCCCGGCGGCGGGCAGCAGGGGAGTCCCGTTGACGGGCGCGAGCACGCGCGCGGGTGCGGAGTCGAGCCGGTCACGCTCGACGAGCGGCCGGGCCGCCACCGCGACGGCCTGCTCGTGCGCGGCCCACTCCTCGGGCGTCCGGAGCGCCACGGCCAGCCCGCCGGCCGCGTACACGGCCTCCTCGACCTCGAGCGCGGACCGCTCGGCCAGGGCGGCCTCGACAGCACCCACGTCCTCCGGCACCCCCAGCGCGTGCAGCAGCCGCGCGCGGTGATGCGGATAGTTGGCGTGGGTCCGGATCCAGCCGTCCGCCGTCCGCCAGAACCGTGACATCGGCGCGAAGGAGACCGGTGCCCGCCCGTCGATCCGCAGGTGGCGCTCGCTGTGGAACGCCGTCGCGACCGCCCCGTCGTCGACCCGTACGCCGGGCACTTCGGCGAGCCCGGCCCGCCGCGCCCCGAGCTCGGCTGCGGCCTGCGCGCAGGCCGCGACACAGGCCCGCGCCAGCTCCCGTACGGGAAGGCGCCCTTCGAGAGCGCCCTCCCGCACGATGAACTTGATTCCAGTCATTACTTCACTATGCAGTATTGACTGAATCAATATATGGACCGAACCAGGATCGGAATCGGTCGAGATCAGTCGGGATCAGCCCTACTTCGTCACCGCGTCCAGCGCGTCCACAGTGCCCCAGCCGTAGAAGCCGTTGCGGTTCTTCGACCCCTCGCACACCGCGTCGACCTTGCCGTCCCCGTTGATGTCGTACGGGTCCGTGCACGGCGTGGCGTCGGCCTCCGCGTACAGCAGCGCCTTGACCAGGGCCGCGGAGGCGTGCGGATGGGTTGACTTGATCAATGCGGCCACCGCCGCGACATGCGGCGAGGCCATCGACGTACCGGCCATGTAGCCCCACTTGCCACCGGGCAGCGTGCCCAGGATCAGACCGCTGGTGGCCGGCGGGGCCGGTGTCTGGTAGGCGGTCGCGTCGCCGCCCGGCGCGGCCACGTCGATGACGCCCAGGCCGTAGTTGGAGAACGACGACTTGAGGCCCTTCGCCCCGGTCGCCGCGACCGTCACCACACCCGGCAGCTGGGTCGGTATGTCGAAGCACTCGGACGGGTCGATCACCCGGTCCGAGGGCGTGCCGTCGTTCGGCGAGACCGGGTCGGTGATCTCGTCGGCGTTCAGGTCGTAGTTCTCGTTCCCGGCCGCCGCGACGTTGACCGTGCCCTTGTTCTCCGCGTACCGCGAGGCCCGGGTGACGGCGTCCACGAGCGCCTTCTGGTTCGGGTCGTCGGTGCAGTTGAAGTACCACGGGTCGGTGTAATAGCTGTTGTTCGTCACGTCGACGCCGTGCTCGGCCGCCCACACGAAGCCGCACACCACGGCCTCCGTGTAGAAGTACCCGGCGGTCGTGGCCACCTTGATGCCGGCCACCTTCACCCCGGGCGCCACGCCGGTCATGCCGACGCCGTTCTTCGCCGCGGCTATCTCGCCCGCCACGTGCGTGCCGTGCGGGCTCTCCGCCGCGGTCGGCCGCCAGGCGCCGTCCGTCGTGTCCGGCTTGCCCGACACACAGTTGACCGACGCCTTGCGGTCGAAGTTCGGGGCGATGTCGGGGTGCGTGTCGTCGACACCGGTGTCGATCACGCCGACGGTGACCTTCGGGCTGCCCAGCGCCACCTCGTGCGCCTTGTCGGCCTTGATGGCCGCCAGGTCCCACTGGAGGGGCTCCAACGGGTCCTGCCCGTCGGCGGCCTGTACGTCCGTCAGCTCTTCCGCGGTGAGTGCCTTCGGCGTGCCCACGTCGGTCGTGGACTGCGCGGGCAGCGGCGCGTTGCGCGTGTTGCCGGCCGACTGCACGCCCGGCACCTTGCGGATGATCAGGCCGAAGTCGGGGTTGGCCGAGTGGACGACGATCACGCCGATCTGGTCGTACGACGTCAGGATCGTGCCGCCGGCCTCGGCGATCGCCTTCTTGACGCGCGCCGAAGGCCCGTTCCCGGGGCGGACGTTGACGACATAGCTGAGCGAGGTCGCGTCCTCGGAGGCCGTGGTCGCGGTCGTGGTCGCGGAAGCGGACTCCGCGGCCGAGGCCGTGACGTTGGGCAGGAACGCGAGGGCCGTCGCCATCGCCATCCCGAGCGGGAGGGCGAGGACGCGACGGTGGCGCTGGTGAGGCGCGGTCATGTGTCTGTGTCTCCCTACTTCACCGCGCGCAGCGCGTTGACGATGCCGAAGCCGTAGAAGCCGTTGACCCGCTTGCCGCCCACGCAGGTGGCGTCCACGACGCCGTCGCCGTCCCCGTCGTACGGGTCGGTCGGGCAGCCCGGGTTGTCCGCCTCCGCCTTCAGCAGCCCCTGCAGCTGGGCCGGAGTCGCCCACGGGTGCGTGGACTTCAGCAGCGCGGCGACGGCCGCCACGTGCGGCGAGGCCATCGAGGTGCCCTGCAGGAAGCCGTACTCGTTGTTCGGCAGGGTGGACAGGATGCGGCCGTTCTTCGACGGCGTGTCCGGGATCTTGTACTTGTCGCCGCCCGGCGCCGCGACGTCGATCACGCCCTTGCCGTAGCTGGAGTAGTACGACTTGGCGCCCGTCACGCCGACCGCGCTGACCGTGACGACACCCGGCAGCTGGGTCGGCACGTCGAAGCACTCGTGCGGGTCGACCGTCCGCGTCACCGGCGTCGAGTCGTCCGGGCTGGAGTCGTCGACCAGGGCGTCGGAGTCGAGGTCGTCGTTGGAGTTGCCGGCCGCGGCGACATTGAGCGTGCCCTTGCGCTGGGCGTACAGCTGGGCCCTGTTGACCGAATCAACGATGGCGCGTTGATCGGGATCGTCCATGCAGTTGTACAGCCACGGATCAACGTAGTAGCTGTTGTTGGTCACCTCGACCCCGTGGTCGGCGGCGAACACGAAGGCGCACACCACGCTCTCGGGGAAGAACAGCACGCTCTCGTCCGGCTGCGCCACGGTGATGCTCGCGACCTTCACGCCGGGTGCCACACCGGCGACGCCGATGCCGTTGCGGGCGGCGGCGATCTCGCCCGCCACATGCGTGCCGTGGTAGTGCTCGCCGTCGTTCACGGGCCGCCACGAGCCGTACGTGGTGTCCGCCTTGCCGCTCACGCAGTTCGCGGACTGGGAGGCGGAGAAGTTGGGCGCGATGTCCGGGTGGGTGTCGTCGACGCCGGTGTCGATCACGGCGACGGTCACCTTCTTGCTGCCCGGGTCGATCCGCGCGGCCTTGTCGGCGCCGATCGCCCTCAGGTCCCACTGGTCGGCCTCCAGCGGCTCCTCGCCGGCCGCCGAACTCTTCGAGAGCTGCGCGGCCTGAGCCTTCGAGAGGTACTGCACCCCGCCCTCGTCGGTCGTCCCCGCGGCCGTCACCGGCGCGGTCCGCGAGGCACCCGCCGACTGCACTCCGCGCACCTTCCGTATCTGCGCGGCGAATCCGGGGTCCGAGGAATGGACGACGATCACGCCGATCTGGTCGTACGACACCACGACGGAACCACCGGCCGCCTTGATCGCCTGCTTGACCGACTCGATCGTGTGGTGGTCCGTCTTCGTGTTGACGAGATACGCGAAGGTGTCCGCGTCGGCCGCGCTGGTGGCGGACTCCGCGCGCGGAGCGGCCTGCGCCGCCGCCGGCAGGAAGCCGAGCGAGGCCGTCAGGGAGAGCACGACCGGCACGGCGAGGGCGAGCCGGCGTCTGGAACGCAGATGAGCCATGGGGTCTCCACATCATCCGGAAACGAGAACCGCCCGAGACACAGGTGGTGCTCGGGCAGGTACATGACTGGTGGTGCAGGCCCGAAGCTATCCCCCGAAGTCGCTGGTCAGCAATGAGTTCCCCATGGCGAGTTCGGAAAAGGGTCAAGGCCGTTGAACCCGTCCTCGCGTGGCGCCGTGACCTTGGACAGGGAGCACGAGGACACTCGCCCCCGATCCCCGTCACAACCGCATCCGCAACGCGAGGAGACTCCGTGGCCACCGAGACACCGCCACCCTCGAAATCCCCAGTCCAACTCCCGTCCACCGAGGAGTTCGAAGCGGTGCAGGAGAGCGCGGAGTTCGGTGAACTGCGCCGCTCCTACCGCTCCTTCGCCTTCCCGCTCACGGTCGGCTTCATCGCCTGGTACCTGCTGTACGTCCTGCTGTCCAACTACGCGGACGACTTCATGGGCACCAAGCTGTTCGGCAACGTCAACGTGGCCCTGGTGCTGGGCCTCGCCCAGTTCCTGACCACCTTCCTCATCGCCTGGTGGTACTCGCGGCACGCCGCCGCGCAGCTCGACCCCAAGGCCGAGGCCATCAAGTCCCGGATGGAGGGCGGCGAATGAGCCCCGCGATCACCCTGGCGGCCGGCGAGGCCAGCGAGCACCGGACCCTGATCATCACCCTGTTCGCGGTGTTCGTCGCCGCGACCCTGGTCATCACCGTCTGGGCGGGCCGCCAGACCAAGGACGCCGCCGACTTCTACGCGGGCGGCCGCCAGTTCACCGGCTTCCAGAACGGCCTCGCCGTCTCCGGCGACTACATGTCCGCCGCGTCCTTCCTCGGCATCGCGGGCGCCATCGCCCTCTTCGGCTACGACGGCTTCCTCTACTCCATCGGCTTCCTGGTGGCCTGGCTGGTCGCCCTGCTCCTGGTCGCCGAACCGCTGCGCAACTCCGGCCGCTACACCATGGGCGACGTCCTGGCGTACCGCATGCGCCAGCGCCCGGTCCGTACGGCGGCCGGCACCTCCACCATCGTCGTGTCGATCTTCTACCTGCTCGCGCAGATGGCCGGCGCGGGCGTCCTGGTCTCCCTGCTGCTCGGCATCACCTCCGACGGCGGCAAGATCGGCATCGTCGCCCTGGTCGGCGTACTGATGATCGTCTACGTCACCATCGGCGGCATGAAGGGCACCACCTGGGTCCAGATGGTCAAGGCGGTCCTGCTGATCGCCGGCGCCCTGCTGCTGACCTTCCTGGTCCTGCTGAAGTTCGACTTCAACGTCTCCGACCTGCTCGGCTCCGCCGCCGACAACAGCGGCAAGGGCGCGGCCTTCCTGGAACCCGGCCTGAAGTACGGCGCCACCGGCACCACCAAGCTGGACTTCATCTCCCTCGGCATCGCCCTGGTCCTGGGCACCGCGGGCCTGCCGCACATCCTGATCCGCTTCTACACGGTGCCGACCGCCAAGGCCGCCCGTAAGTCGGTCATCTGGGCCATCGGCCTGATCGGCGCCTTCTACCTGATGACCCTCGCCCTCGGCTTCGGCGCGGCCGCGCTGATCAAGCCGGACGAGATCATCGCCTCCAACAAGGCGGGCAACACGGCCGCGCCACTCCTCGCCCTCCATCTGGGCGGCGTGGACTCCAACTGGGGCGCGATCCTGCTCGCCACCATCTCGGCGGTCGCCTTCGCCACGATCCTCGCGGTCGTCGCGGGCCTCACCCTCGCCTCGTCCTCGTCCTTCGCGCACGACATCTACGCGAACGTCATCAAGCGCGGCCAGGCCACCGAGAAGCAGGAACTCGGCGCGGCCCGCTGGGCCACCGTCGGCATCGGCGCGGTCTCCATCGTGCTCGGCGCCCTCGCCCGCGACCTGAACGTCGCCGGCCTGGTCGCCCTCGCCTTCGCGGTCGCCGCCTCCGCCAACCTGCCGACGATCCTCTACAGCCTCTTCTGGAAGCGGTTCACCACCGGCGGGGCCCTGTGGTCGATCTACGGCGGCCTCGTCACCGCGGTCGGCCTGGTGCTCTTCTCGCCGGTCGTCTCCGGCAAGGAGACGTCGATGTTCCCGGACGTCGACTTCCACTGGTTCCCGCTGGAGAACCCGGGCATCATCTCGATCCCGGTCGGCTTCCTGCTCGGAGTCCTCGGCACCTACCTGTCCAAGGAAGAGCCCGACAAGGGCAAGTACGCGGAGCTCGAGGTTCGGTCCCTGACCGGCACCGGCGCCCACTGACGCCCCCCTGGCACACCCCCTGAGCGGCCGCGTCGTAGATCCCTACGACGCGGCCGCGCCGTACCTCGTGGGATCGGGCCGCTGTCGATGTCAGTCGGGTCACGTAGGCTCGCAAGTGACGGAAGACGACCGATCCACGCTGATTCGCTACGAGGGAGGGGGCCCACGTGCTCATCGACACATACGGCCGGGTGGCCACCGACCTGAGGGTCTCGCTGACCGACCGCTGCAACCTCCGGTGCACGTACTGCATGCCCGAGGAGGGCCTGCAGTGGCTGGCCAAGCCGGACCTGCTCACGGACGACGAGATCGTCCGCCTGATCGACATCGCCGTCACCTCCCTGGGCATCGAGGAGGTCCGCTTCACCGGCGGCGAGCCGCTGCTGCGCCCGGGCCTGGTCGGCATCGTCGAGCGCGTCGCGGCCCTCGCCCCCCGCCCCCAGATG
This sequence comes from Streptomyces cylindrosporus, assembly GCF_022698165.1. GTDB lineage: Bacteria > Actinomycetota > Actinomycetes > Streptomycetales > Streptomycetaceae > Streptomyces > Streptomyces cylindrosporus. Next base: position 31,113 of record NZ_JALDAY010000014.1, on the reverse strand, counting down.
TCCCTCACCACCAACGGCATCGGCCTCAAGCGCACCGCGAAGGCGCTCAAGGCCGCGGGCCTGGACCGGGTGAACGTCTCGCTGGACACCCTCCGCCCGGACGTCTTCAAGACCCTCACCCGCCGCGACCGCCACCAGGACGTCCTCGACGGCCTCCAGGCAGCCCGCGACGCGGGCCTCACGCCCGTCAAGGTCAACTCGGTCCTGATGCCGGGCCTGAACGACGACGAGGCCCCGGACCTCCTGTCCTGGGCCCTGGAGCACGAGTACGAACTGCGCTTCATCGAGCAGATGCCCCTGGACGCCCAGCACGGCTGGAAACGCGACGGCATGGTGACCGCGGGCGACATCCTCGCCTCCCTGCGCACCCGCTTCGAACTCACCCCCGAGGGCGCGGGGGAGCGCGGCTCGGCGCCCGCGGAGCGCTGGCTGGTGGACGGCGGCCCCCAGCGGGTGGGCGTCATCGCCTCGGTGACCCGCCCGTTCTGCGCGGCCTGCGACCGCACCCGGCTCACCGCGGACGGCCAGATACGGACGTGCCTGTTCGCCCAGGAGGAGACGGACCTGCGAGCCGCCCTCCGCTCCAGCGCCCCCGACGAGGAGATCGCCCGCATCTGGCGCCTGGCGATGTGGGGCAAGAAGGCCGGTGCGGGCCTGGACGACCCGACCTTCGTACAGCCGGACCGCCCGATGTCGGCCATCGGAGGCTAGGAGCCCTCGGGCGCTTCCCAGTCCTCGAACCTCACGACGTCCTTGAGGAAGCCCCGTACGCCCAGGAACTGCGACAGGTGCTCCCGGTGCTCCTCGCAGGCCAGCCACGTCTTGCGCCGCTCCGGCGTGTGCAGTTTGGGATTGTTCCAAGCCAGCACCCACACGGCACCGGCACGACAGCCCTTGGCCGAACAGATCGGGGTGACGGGATCGGAGCCGGAGAGATCGAAATTCACGCTCCCGACCCTACAAGCCCCACAAAAGGCGACGCCGAGCAGCCACGGGGGGAGCTGCCCGGCGTCGGTCTGTCGCTCCGACGGGGGATGCGGAGCGCTTAGGAAGTATGTCACGGGTAGCACGCCCCATGGCACTGGAACGGCATGATCAGTTCTGAGCTTTTCTTGAGCTTGGTGCGTAGCGCGAATTCCGTTTGTCGCCCGTCCGCGCCGGTCACACCTGGTCGTGCGGCTCGCTTCGTGCGCCTTGCGCCGCCTCTCGCGCGACATCTTCCGGGACCGGTTCCGCGAAACCGTCGTTCGTCCGCGGCGGCGCGATCATCGGACGCATCGGGACCGTCACGAAGGTCGACGGAAGCGACGGCGCGTTCTCCCGCCCCGCGTTCGCGATCACCACGGCGATGTACGGCAGCACCAGTCCGAGCACCAACGCCACGATCGCGACGTGCCGTTCGACGTTCCACAGCGACGCCGCGAGGATCACCGACACCGTACGGATCGACATCGAGATGACGTAGCGCCGCTGCCGCCCGCGCACGTCCTCGTCGAGGCCCGTGCGCGCTCCGGTGATCCGGAACACCTGGCCGTTGCCGCCACCGTGCTGCTTCCGCATCACATTCCACCATCCGCCCGCATCGACCCCGGCCCGCCCCGTGCACGGTCCGTACCCGGTCGGGGAACGAGGTCCGGACCCATCCAACGTTACGCCGCGCCTGCGTCGCCTACGAGACCGGGTCGCCTCCCGCCTGGGCGTACGGTCTCAGCCGTAACACGTACGGCGGCACCCGACATGCGCCGTACGGCGTACGCGCCAACACTGGGCGTAATGCTCACGTCGAGCCGTACAAGGAGGCAGCCATGGGCTGGTTGTGGGCGATCATCGTCGGATTCGTGCTGGGCCTGATCGCCAAGGCGATCATCCCGGGCAAGCAGCACAGTCCCCTCTGGCTGACCACCATCTGCGGCATCCTCGGCGCCATCGCCGGCAATGCCATCGCGCGGGCGTTCGGCGTGGACGCGACCCGCGGCATCGACTGGAGCCGCCACGCCTTCCAGCTCGTCGCCGCGGTCGTCATCGTCTTCGTGGTCGACATGCTGTACATGGCGACGCTCGGCAAGCGGAAACAGACGACCTGAGTGACCTGGGTACGGCAAGGGTGGGCCTCCCGCACGGAGGCCCACCCTTGTGCCGTCGTCCCTAGGCGGACGTGACCTCGACGGCCGCCAGGTTCTTCTTGCCGCGCCGCAGCACCAGCCACCGCCCGTGCAGCAGGTCCTCCTTCGCGGGGACCGCGTCCTCGGCCGCGACCTTCACGTTGTTCACGTAGGCCCCGCCCTCCTTCACGGTCCGGCGCGCGGCCGACTTGCTGGCCACGAGACCCACCTCGGCGAACAGGTCCACGACCTGGCCGAGCTCGGCGACCTGGATGTGCGGCAGCTCGGAGAGCGACGCGGCCAGCGTCCTCTCGTCCAGCTCCGCCAGCTCGCCCTGCCCGAACAGGGCCTTGGACGCGGCGATCACCGCGGCCGTCTGGTCGGCGCCGTGCACCAGCGTCGTCAGCTCCTCCGCCAGCGCCCGCTGGGCGGCCCGGGCCTGCGGACGCTCCTCGGTCTGCCGCTCCAGCTCCTCGATCTCCTCACGCGACCTGAAGCTGAAGATGCGCAGGAACTTGGAGACGTCCCGGTCGTCCGCGTTCAGCCAGAACTGGTAGAAGGCGTACGGCGTGGTCATCTCCGGGTCCAGCCACACCGTGCCGGACTCGGTCTTGCCGAACTTCGTGCCGTCGGCCTTGGTGATCAGCGGCGTGCCCAGCGCGTGCACCACCGCGTCGGGCTCGACCTTGTGGATCAGGTCGGTGCCCGAGGTGAGGTTGCCCCACTGGTCGCTGCCGCCGGTCTGCAGCGTGCAGCCGTACCGCCGGTACAGCTCCAGGAAGTCCATGCCCTGCAGGATCTGGTAGCTGAACTCGGTGTAGCTGATGCCCTCCTGGGACTCCAGGCGCCGGGCGACCGCCTCCTTGGCGATCATCTTGTTCACCCGGAAGTGCTTGCCGACGTCCCGCAGGAACTCGATGGCCGACATGCCCTGCGTCCAGTCCAGGTTGTTCACCATGACCGCCGCGTTCGGGCCCTCGAAGTCCAGCAGCGGGGCGATCTGCGCGCGCAGCCGCTCGACCCACTGGGCGACGACCTCCGGCGCGTTCAGCGTGCGCTCCGCGTTCGGCTTCGGGTCGCCGATCAGGCCCGTGGCGCCGCCGACCAGACCCAGCGGACGGTTGCCCGCCTGCTGGATCCGGCGCATCGTCAGGATCTGCACGAGGTTGCCGAGGTGCAGGCTGGGCGCGGTCGGGTCGAAGCCGCAATAGAACGTGACGGGACCGTCCGCGAACGCCTTGCGCAATGCGTCCTCGTCAGTGGAGAGGGCGATCAGCCCGCGCCACTTCAGCTCGTCGACGATGTCCGTCACGGTTCTCGTATCTCCTAGAAAGTGCCTCGGGCAGTCGGGTGACTACCGGCTACGAGGTTATACGCCCTGACTGACAGAACTCATATTGAAATCCGGCACCCGCAGCGCCGGCATCGCGGCCCTGGTGAAGTAGTCGCTCCACTCCCTGGGCAGCGTCTTCTCCGTGCGCCCGGCCTCCGTCGCCCGCCCCAGCAGGTCGACCGGCGACTCGTTGAACCGGAAGTTGTTGACCTCGCCGGTCACCTCGCCGTTCTCGACGAGGTAGACGCCGTCCCTGGTCAGGCCGGTGAGCAGCAGCGTGGCCGGGTCGACCTCGCGGATGTACCAGAGGCAGGTCAGCAGCAGCCCGCGCTCCGTGTTCGCGACCATCTCGTCCAGCGAGCGGTCGTCCCCGCCGGTCAGGATCAGGTTGTCGATGGCCGGGGCCACCGGAAGCCCGGTCAGCCCCGCGCTGTGCCGGCTGGTGATGAGGTGCTTCAGCTCGCCCTCGCGCAGCCACTCCGTCGCCGTGAGCGGCAGGCCGTTGTCGAACACCGACTGGTCGCCGCCGGAGGAGTGCGCGATGACGAAGGGCGCCGACTCCAGGCCCGGCTCGTTCGGGTCGCTGCGCAGGGTCAGCGGCAGCTCGGCGAGCCGGTCGCCCACGCGCGTGCCGCCGCCCGGCTTGGAGAACACCGTGCGCCCCTCGACCGCGTCCCGGCCCGACGCCGACCACAGCTGGTAGATCAGCAGGTCCGCGACCGCGGTCGGCGGCAGCAGCGTCTCGTACCGCCCGGCCGGCAGCTCGATCCGCCGCTCCGCCCATCCCAGGCGTACGGCGAGCTCGGCGTCCAGCGCGGCCGGGGCGACGTCCTTGAAGTCCCGCGTCGACCGCCCCGCCCACGCCGAGCGCGTACGGTCGGGCGACTTGGCGTTCAGCTCCAGCGTGCCGTTGGGCTGGTCGTGACGCAGGCGCACCCCCGTCGACGTACCCACATAACTCGACACGAGCTCATGGTTGGCGAAGCCGTACAGTTCCCGTCCGCCCGCACGCGCGCGTGCGAAGGCCTCGCCGAGCGCGGGCGCGAAGTCGGCGAACACGGCCGAGGTGGTCTCCGCGGGCGCGTCCGTGAAGTCGGGAGACGCCGGTACGTCCGTCACCAGCGGCTGCGCGTCCTCGGCGGGCCCGGCACCGCGCGCGGCGGCCTCGGCGGCCCGCACCAGGGACTCCAGCTCGTCCGCGGTCACGGCGGAGCGGGAGACGACACCGGAGGCCGTGCCCTCCTTGCCGTCGACGGTCGCGACGACCGTGAGGGTACGACCCCTGGTCACGCCGTTGGTGGTGAGCGCGTTGCCCGCCCACCGCAGGTTGGCGGTCGAGTGCTCGTCGGCGATGACGACACAGCCGTCGGCGGTGGACAGCTCCAGCGCCCGCTCGACGATCTCGTGCGGCTTGTTGCTGCGGGCGCTCATCGACCGGCCTCCTGCGTGGTGTTGAGGATGTTGACGCCCTTGAAGAGGGCCGACGGACAACCGTGCGACACGGCCGCGACCTGCCCCGGCTGGGCCTTGCCGCAGTTGAAGGCGCCCCCGAGCACATAGGTCTGCGGGCCGCCGACGGCCGCCATGGACCCCCAGAAGTCGGTCGTCGTCGCCTGATAGGCCACGTCCCGAAGCTGCCCGGTGACCCGCCCGTTCTCGATCCTGAAGAACCGCTGGCCCGTGAACTGGAAGTTGTACCGCTGCATGTCGATCGACCACGACCGGTCCCCGACCACATAGATCCCGCGGTCCACGCTGCCGATCAGGTCCTCGGTCGACATTCCCGCCGGGTCCGGCCGCAGGGACACGTTCGCCATGCGCTGTACCGGCACGTGCCCGGGGGAGTCGGCGAAGGCGCAGCCGTTCGACCGTTCGAAGCCGGTCAGCTTCGCGATGCGGCGGTCCAGCTGGTAGCCGACGAGCGTGCCGTCCTTCACCAGGTCCCAGGACTGGCCGGCGACGCCCTCGTCGTCGTAACCGATGGTCGCGAGGCCGTGTTCGGCGGTGCGGTCGCCGGTGACGTTCATCAGCTCGGAGCCGTACTTCAACTTGCCGAGCTGGTCGAAGGTGGCGAAGGAGGTGCCGGCGTAGGCGGCCTCGTAGCCGAGGGCGCGGTCCAGCTCGGTGGCGTGGCCGATGGACTCGTGGATGGTCAGCCAGAGGTTGGACGGGTCGACGACCAGGTCGTACAGGCCCGCCTCGACGCTCGGGGCGCGCATCTTCTCCGCCAGCAGCTCCGGGATCTGTTCGAGCTCGGAGTCCCAGTCCCAGCCCGTGCCGGTGAGGTACTCCCAGCCGCGCCCGACCGGCGGCGCGATGGTCCGCATCGAGTCGAACTCGCCGCTCGACTCGTCGACCGACACGGCCGTCAGCTGCGGGTGCAGCCGCACGCGCTGCTGCGTGGTGACCGTGCCCGCCGTGTCGGCGTAGAACTTGTTCTCGTGCACGGTCAGGAGCGAGGCGTCGACATGGTTGACGCCGTTCGCCGCGAGCAGCCGCGCGCTCCAGTCCGCCAGCAGCGCGGTCTTCTCCTCGTCGGGCACCGAGAAGGGATCGATCTCGTACGAGGAGATCCAGGTCCGGTCCGCGTGCACGGGCTCGTCGGCGAGCTCCACGCGCTCGTCGGAGCCGGCCGCCCTGATCACCTGGGCGGACAGCTTCGCCATCGCCACCGCCTGGGAGGCGACCTTGGCCGCGGCGTCCAGGCTCAGGTCCACGCCGGACGCGAAGCCCCACGTCCCGCCGTGCACGACCCGCACCGCGTACCCGAGGTCGGTGGTGTCCGACGACCCGGCGAGCTTGGCGTCCCGCAGCCGCCAGGACGCGCTGCGCACCCGCTCGAACCGGAAGTCCGCGTGCTCGGCGCCCAGGGCACGCGCGCGTGCGAGTGCCGCGTCGGCGAGGGCGCGCAGAGGTAGAGCCGTGAAGGCTTCGTCGATGGTATGAGGCACCGAGGTCTCTCCTTGTTGTCGTGACCTGTGGTCGGACCGGCGGTACCCCGATCATTTCGCGCGGGCGGGCCCGCGGGCCACAGGTTTCGGGCCGGTGCCGGGAACTTTCTGTAGGGACCCGACAGTGAGTCCCGTAAGCCACTGTCGGTGCCCGAATGTCCCTGAGCGCGAGCGGCCCGATAGGTTTTCGGGGAAGCCGCCTGTCATCCAGCTGTTCGGGCGGGCGTGTCAGACACCTATCGAAAGGGTGATCCGTTGAGCCGCTCGGTTCTCGTCACCGGAGGCAACCGGGGCATCGGCCTCGCCATCGCCCGCGCTTTCGCCGACGCCGGCGACAAGGTCGCGATCACGTACCGCTCGGGTGAGCCGCCGGCCGGCTTCCTGGCCGTCAAGTGCGACATCACCGACCCCGAGCAGGTGGAGCAGGCCTACAAGGAGATCGAGGCCCAGCACGGCCCGGTCGAGGTTCTGATCGCCAACGCCGGCATCACCAAGGACCAGCTCCTGATGCGCATGTCCGAGGAGGACTTCACGTCCGTCCTCGACACCAACCTCACCGGCACCTTCCGCGTGGTCAAGCGCGCCAACCGCGGCATGCTGCGCGCCAAGAAGGGCCGCGTCGTGCTCATCTCGTCGGTCGTCGGTCTGTACGGCGGTCCCGGCCAGGCCAACTACGCCGCCTCCAAGGCCGCGCTGGTCGGCTTCGCGCGCTCCCTCGCCCGTGAGCTGGGCTCGCGCAACATCACCTTCAACGTCGTCGCGCCCGGCTTCGTGGACACCGACATGACCAAGGTGCTCACCGACGAGCAGCGCGCGAACATCGTGTCTCAGGTGCCGCTCGGCCGTTACGCGCAGCCCGAGGAGGTCGCCGCGACGGTGCGGTTCCTCGCCTCGGACGACGCCTCGTACATCACTGGAGCCGTCATCCCCGTTGACGGCGGACTGGGAATGGGTCACTGATCACCATGAGCGGAATTCTCGAGGGCAAGCGCATCCTGATCACGGGCGTGCTGACGGAGTCCTCCATCGCCTTCCACACCGCCCGGCTGGCCCAGGAGCAGGGTGCCGAGATCATCCTCACCGCGTTCCCGCGGCCCACGCTGACCGAGCGCATCGCCAAGAAGCTCCCGAAGCCGACCAAGGTCATCGAGCTCGACGTCACCAACGACGAGCACCTGGGCCGGCTGGCCGACGTCGTCGGCGAGGAGCTCGGCGGCCTGGACGGTCTCGTGCACTCCATCGGCTTCGCGCCGCAGGACGCGCTCGGCGGCAACTTCCTCAACACGCCGTTCGAGTCGGTCGCCACCGCCATGCACGTCTCGGCGTACTCCCTGAAGTCGCTGACCATGGCCTGCCTGCCGCTGATGCAGAACGGCGGCTCGGTCGTCGGCCTCACCTTCGATGCGCAGTTCGCCTGGCCGCAGTACGACTGGATGGGCCCCGCCAAGGCCGCCCTGGAGGCCACCAGCCGCTACATGGCGCGTGACCTGGGCAAGCAGAACATCCGCTGCAACCTCGTCTCCGCGGGCCCGCTGGGCTCCATGGCCGCCAAGTCCATCCCGGGCTTCAGCGACCTGGCCGCCGTGTGGGACGAGCGCTCCCCGCTGGAGTGGGACCTCAAGGACCCGGAGCCCGCCGGCAAGGGCGTCGTCGCCCTGCTGAGCGACTGGTTCCCGAAGACCACCGGCGAGATCGTCCACGTGGACGGCGGCCTGCACGCCATCGGCGCCTGATCTCCGGTACGTCGTCGACGCCCCGTTCCGCAAAGGAGCGGGGCGTCCCCCGTTCGGGCTAACCGACCAGGCGCCGACGGCCCACAACTGCGCACCCTGGATTACGCGTTCACCACACGCTCCCCTCCCCAGCACGGCCGAGGAGGTCCCCTTGTGCGCCTGTCCCGCAGCCTGGCCTCAGTGACCGTCGCCGTCGCTCTCGTGATGTCCCTGCCGTACGAGGCGGTGCCGCACGCGCGCGTGAAGAGACCCGTCGCGGCGCAGCCCTTCGGCGCCGAGTGCCGCACCAGGATCACCGGATCCCATGTGACCGCGTACTGCCACAACCCCTATCCGGGGACCGACGGCGTCAGCCTGCACGTGGAGTGCGACAAGTGGTGGGACATCGACACCGACGGCACCCCGGTCGACACCGGGCCGGCGATGACCGTACGGCTGACCGGGCGCTGCTGGGAGGACGTGCGCTCGGCGTGGGTCAGCCACCAGCGGCGGTGAACCGCCCCGGGCGGCACAGGAACGGATAGCTCGCCGCCTCCCGGCCCGCCGACTCCGCGTCGCCCGCGCGGATCGCGTCCACCAGCCGGGCGTGGTCCATGTACGTCTCCGGGGTCAGCTCCCGGCCGACGTCCTCGCGCAGCCAGTCCCGCAGCACCTCGCCGAGGTCGGCGTACATCTCGCTCATCACGTCGTTGTGGGACGCGGCCACCACCGCCAGGTGGAAGGTGGAGTCCGCCGTCACGAACGCCTCCGCGTCGCCCGATTCCCACGCCTCCTCGCGCCGCACCAGCAGCGCGTCGAGCTGCTTGAGGTCCTTCTCCGTGCGCCGCTCGGCGGCCAGCCTGGCCGCGGCGGACTCCAGGGTGGAACGCAGCTCGGCGACGTGCCTGGGGTCCGCGTCGGCGAAGCGGCGGTGCATCACGCCCGCCAGCTCGCTGGTCGCCACGACATAGGTGCCCGAGCCCTGGCGGATGTCCAGCAGACCGTTGTGCGCGAGCGCGCGGACGGCCTCGCGGACCGTGTTGCGCGCGACACCGAGCTGCTCGACGAGCTCCGGCTCCGTGGGGATGCGTGAGCCGACCGGCCACTCGCCCGAGGTGATCTGGTTGCGCAGCGCGGCGATGACCTGCTCGGAGAGCGCCGAACGACGGGGATGACTCAGGGGCATGGCACACCTTCGCACGAGGTGGCCGGGTGCGGCCGACCAGGGGATGGACAACCAATCATCCCATGATTCTATGATGGTCGCATGGCAAGCCAGGAAACCAGGACGACGACGTCCCCGGCCGTACGCAGTTCGGCCGCGGACGAGCCCCAGCGACCCACCACGCGCGCGTGGACGACGCGCCTGCTGGTCGTCGGCATCGTGCTGTCGGCCCTCAACCTCCGTCCCGCCATCACCAGCCTCGGCGCGCTCCTCGAAGAGGTCCGCGACGGACTCGGCATGAGCGGCAGCGTCGCCGGACTGCTCACCTCCGTGCCACCGCTCTGCTTCGCCGTCTTCGGCGTCACGGCCCCGCGCCTCGCCCGCCGCTTCGGCCCGGGCGCCGTGGTCTGCGCGGGCATGGTGGCCATCACCGCCGGCCTTCTCATACGGCCGTACGCGGGCGGTACGGCCGGATTCCTGGCCGGCAGCGCACTCGCCCTCATGGGCATCGCCGTCAGCAACGTCCTGATGCCCGTCATCGTCAAGCGCTGGTTCCCCGACCGGGTCGGCTCCATGACCGGCCTCTACTCCATGGCGCTGGCCCTGGGCACCGCGGCCGCGGCGGCGGTCACGGTGCCCATGACCGACGCGCTCGGCGGCAGCTGGCAGACCGGGCTCGCGGTGTGGGCGGGGCTCGCGGCGGCGGCCGTACTGCCGTGGATTGCGTTCGTACGACGTCCGGGCGGGGCCGGGAAGCAGGAGCACGCGCGCGTGGAGGGCACCGGGGCTTCCGCCGACGCGCACGCACGCGTGGAGGGCGCCGGTGGCTCTGCCGACGCCCACGCGCGCGTGCAGGCACCGACCCTGCGGATCACCCGCAGCCGCACCGCCTGGGCGCTCGCCGTCTTCTTCGGGCTCCAGGCCACCGCCGCCTACATCACCATGGGCTGGATGGCGCAGATCTTCCGGGACGCGGGCGTGGCCGCGAGCACGGCCGGACTGCTGCTCGCCGTCACGATGGTGATGGGCGTGCCGCTCGCCTTCGTCATCCCGCGCGTCGCCGCCAGGCTGCCCCACCAGGGGCCGATCGTGCTCGCGCTCGGCGCCTGCGGTCTCGCCGGGTACGCCGGCCTGTACTTCGCGCCGGCCGGCGGCGCCTGGGCCTGGGCGCTGCTGCTCGGCGTCTCCAACTGCGCCTTCCCGCTCGCCCTCACCATGGTCGGCATGCGGGCCCGCAGCGGCGCGGGCGTGGCCCAGCTGTCCGCCTTCGCGCAGAGCACCGGCTATCTGATCTCCATCCCCGGGCCGCTCCTGGTGGGCGTGCTCTACCAGCACAGCGGCGGCTGGGGCCTGCCGATCGCGCTCATGGCCGCGCTGATGGTGCCGCAGATGGTCGTCGGCGTGGTGGCCGGGCGTGACCGCACGGTGGAGGACGAGGCGGCCCGCTGACCCCGGGGCAACCGCCCCGCGCGAGGGGTGCGAGACTTGCCGTATGCCAGTGCTCGACCCGAACCCCAAGAACGGGCAGAAGAAGATGCTGCTCGTCTTCGGCTCTTTCTTCGCCATCTTCGTGATCATCGCCGTCATCGCGACGATCGCCTCGCCCTGACGCGCTGACGCCCTGACGCCCGGACCACCCCGGTTCCCGGTCGATGGTGGGGCTAGCCCCACCATCCCCTAGGGGGTGAGTGTCAGGGTCAACTGGGTGGACCTCCGGATGGGTTGGGGGCCGAGGATTCCGTAACTTCGAATCGTGACCGCGAGGCGCGGACCACGGAACACTCGAAGACCAGCGGAGGCACCCATGTCGGCCCCTACGTACCCCCGGCCCCGCCCGGCGACCACGGGCGGCGTCGACATACGGCTCCCCTGGTGGGCCCTCGCCCTGCCGGCGCTCGCCTTCATCGTGCTCCTGGCACTGATGCTGAACCCCACGGACGGGCACGCGGCGAGCGACCCCGCGATCACCCACCTCTTCGAGCGCGCCCAGCAGCTCCTGGCCCGCTGAGCACCGGCTGAGCCGCCGGTCAACTCCCTGCGCCCCATGGCCTGTTTCATGCGAAGCTGGGACCCATGAGCGTCGCAGAACCCCGCAGGATCGTCCTCTTCCGCCATGCGAAAGCCGACTGGCCACAGGTGACCGACCATGAGCGCCCCCTCGCCGAGCGGGGCCGAATGGACGCCGCAGTCGCCGGACGCAAGCTGGCCGACACCGCCATCCCCTTCGACCTGGCCCTGTGCTCCACCGCGATCCGGACCCGCGAGACCTGGAAGCTCGCCGTCCACGAGTTCCCGCAGCGGCCGAAAACCGTCTACGAGGAGCGGATCTACGAGGCCTCGCCCGGCGAGCTGATCGCTCTGCTGAACGAGACGCCCGACGACGCGCAGAACGTCATCCTGATCGGCCACAACCCGGGCGTTCAGGGACTCGCCGACATCCTGGCCGGCGCCGCCGAGGGCGACGCCCGCGAGCGGATGAACCGCCGCGGCTTCCCGGCCGCCGCCTTCGCCGTCCTCTCCTTCGACGGCTCCTGGAAGAGCCTGGAGCCGGGCGTGGCCACGCTGCGCGACTACTGGGCGCCGGAGGACTGAGCACCACGGACATGGCAGGGCCCGGCACCGCGCGGTGCCGGGCCCTTCACCTTCCGCCCACGGCCGGCTGTCGGCTCACCGCTCGTCGTGCGTGTCCGCCGCCTCGACCTCTTCGCGGGTGACGCCGAGCAGGTACAGGACGGTGTCGAGGAAGGGCACGTTCACGGCGGTGTGCGCGGCCTGCCGGACGACCGGCTTGGCGTTGAAGGCGACGCCGAGGCCGGCCGCGTTCAGCATGTCCAGGTCGTTGGCGCCGTCGCCGATCGCCACGGTCTGGGCGAGCGGTACGCCCGCCTCGGCGGCGAACCTGCGCAGCAGCCGTGCCTTGCCCGCGCGGTCGACGATCTCGCCGGTGACCTTGCCGGTCAGCCTGCCGTTGACGATCTCCAGGGTGTTGGCCTGGGCGAAGTCCAGCCCGAGCCGCTCCTTCAGATCGTCGGTGACCTGGGTGAATCCGCCGGAGACCACGCCGACTTGGTACCCGAGCCGCTTCAGCGTCCGGATCAGGGTCCGGGCACCCGGCGTCAGCCGCACCTCGCTGCGCACCTTCTCCACCACCGAGGCGTCCAGCCCCTCCAGCAGCGCCACGCGCGCGTGCAGCGACTGCTCGAAGTCCAGTTCCCCGCGCATCGCGGCGGCGGTCACCTCGGCGACCTTGTCCTCGCAGCCGGCGTGTGCGGCGAAGAGCTCGATGACCTCGTCCTGGATGAGCGTCGAGTCGACGTCCATGACGACGAGTCGCTGGGCCCGGCGGTGCAGCCCCGCGGCGACGACGGCGACGTCGACACCGAGTGCCGCGGCGTCGGTCACCAGGGCGGTGCGCAGGGGCTCGGTCTCGACGCCGGACACCGCGAACTCGACCGCCGTCACCGGGTACTTGGCGAGGCGGAAGATGCGGTCGATGTTGCCGCCGGCCTTGGTGATCCGCGCGGCGATCTGGGCGGTGGCCTCCGAGGTGAGGGGGTGGCCGAGGACGGTGACCAGCGAGCGCCCGAGTCCGCGTGGCCGGTTGTCGCCGCGGCCGGAGATGATCTCCGCCTGCATCTTCATCGACTCCGCCCAGCTGTGGACCGTCGCCCGCAGGTCGCCCTCCAGACCGGCGGGCGGCTGGGTCACGAGCGCGCACAGCACGATCCGGCCACGGGTGACGACCTGCTCGATGTCGACCACGTCGACCGAGTAGGCGGCGAGGGTGTCGAAGAGGCCCGCCGTGATGCCCGGCCTGTCCTTGCCGAAGATCTTGACGAGGAGGGTGGGAACGTCAACGGGAACGTCGGGGGTCTGCGAAGCGCTCATGGTGCACCCACCGTATCCGGCACGCAGTGCCGACCGCCGCCGCGGTCCGCCTAGCGGACAGGGAACAGTGGATGTCGACACGGTGGCGAACACTTTACGCGCCGACCACTACGGCATCGGGGGCCGGTGACCGTCGGCGGTCTGCGGGGCGCGGCGTCCGGGCCCGCCCCATCCATGGCACGGCGATACCTACTGCTGGTCGTCCTCCGGCCTCTTCGGGGGCGGGGGAGGCTTCGGTGGGGGTGGTGCCTCGTTGCGGGGGCGGTATCCGCGGCGGGGGCGGGGTGGCTGGCGCGGCGACCGGGGTGGGGGGCCGTCGTAGGGCCGGGCCTGGGTCGGGGCGCCGTACATGTCGGTGTTCCCGGCGTCGGGCGCCGACGTGTCGCCGGACTGCCGGTCCTTGTCGTCCCGCGACCGCGCCCACCTACCGAACCGTCCGGTCGCCTCGCGCTGCCCTGCAGGATCGCGCTGCTGGGCCGCATCGGTCCGACCTGCCGCATCGGGCCGACCGGTTGCACCGGACCGCCCAGCCGGGTCGGAGCGCGCGGCGGCATCGGCCTGCCCGGTTCCATAGGCCTGCCCAGTTCCATAGGGCTGCCCGGTTCCATAGGGCGGCCCGGTTCGTCCAGGCTCCCCGGTCCCGCCGGGCTGCTGAGCCCCGCCGGGCTGCTGAGTCCCGCCGGGCTGCCCGGTCCCAGCAGTCCCGGGCCCGCCGAACAGCCGCTCGCGTCGGTGCGGTGGCACTCCCTCGCCCGCACGCCCCGCGCCCGGCGGCGTCACCCCACCCACCCGGCCCCCGCCAGGCGCCGCACCCCCACCCGCCCAGCCCCCGTCCGCCGGCCTCGCATCCTCCGGCTCCCGTACTCCGTCCGGCAGTTGGAGGTAGGGGTTGGTGGCAGGGTTGGGCGGCCGGTACGAGGTGTTCGGCGCGTACGGCCCCGACGCCGAACCCGAACCCCCCTGCGCCCCCGCGCCACCCGCACGAACCCCCGGACCACCCCCAGGCACCCCCGACTCCCGCACGTACTGAGGCTGCCCGGCCCCCACACCCGTCGGCACCCCAGCCGCCCCGGCCGCCCCGCCCCCCAGTGCCAGCGGCGCCGCCCGACGCCCCGCCGCCCCGGTCGCCCAAGCCAGCAACGCCCCGACGCCCCCCGCCCCCGCACCCCACAGCGCACCGAGAAGCAACGCCATCCCGAGGTTGCCGTGCAGCTGAATCCCGGCCCCGAACGCGTCGAACCCGAACACCGACAACGAGGCATCCACCGACACCTCCGTCAGCCAGGCCAGCAAGGGCAAGGTCAACGCCGTAACAACCCCCAACCGCAAGGCACAACGCCCCGCGAACCCAAGCGCCCCCACCCCCGGCACGCCGCCCGCAGACCCCGCAGCCGCACCGCCACCGCTTTCCCACACTCCGCCGCCCCGGGAACCCACAGCCCCCGCCCCACCACTTCCCCAGGCCCCGCCACCCGCAGCCCCCGCACCGCCTCCCCAAGACCCGCCGTCCGCAGAACCCCCCGCTCCCGGCCCCGGCCCCCAGCCCACCGAGCCCCCGCGTTCCCCCCGCCCCGCAAGCATCCCGCTCCCGGCACCCGTCCCCCCGCCCGATGTACCCCCGGCCACCGCACCGCCACCACCTGCCGCACCCCCGAGCCCCCAGCCCCCACCGCCCCCCACCGGCGTCCGCACAGCCGTCAGCACCCCCGCCAGCAGCATCATCAGTGCCGTCGCCACCGCCAGCAGCCACACCCTGCCGTCCAGGTCGGCCAGGCGGCCGATCGTCACCGACTGGTTCGTCTTGGCTGTGAGGAGGTCGTCCAGAGGGGCGGGGAGGAGCTGGGTGAGGGCGCCCGTCGCCTTGCCGTCGTATGGGACGAAGAGGCCGATCGGGATGCCCAGCCACGTGCCGTTGGGGGCACCGAGCAGCGCCGCTCCGAAGATCCGCTTGGGATGGTCGTCCCCGATCGCCGCGTACGCCGCCGCCGCGAGCCCCGCCGCGACCGCCACCAGAAGGACCGTGACCAGGGCGGAGGCCGCCGGTCGGACGACACGGTGGACCGCTTCCCAGCCGTGCGGCAGTGGCGTACGGCGTGACGCCAGCAGGGCGATCAGCAGGATGCCGGCCGACCAGCCGAGGCCGCCGAGGAGCGTCGGCGCGGTGTCGACCGTGAAGCCGACCGCCGCCTTCGCGTCGATGAGGTTGCCGATGTTGTCCGGAAGCAGGCCACCGATGTCCCCGAGGTCGCCGAGACCCGGGATGCTGACCCCGCCACCGCCTCCTCCGCCGCCGGGGAGCTTGTCCAGGCCCAGTGACGCGCCGTCGATCGTGATGACGTCGTGCCCGGCCCAGGCCAGCCCACCCAGCGTCGCCACGAACAGGGCGACCACCGCGCCCGCGCGGGCGAGGAGTTCGGCCGGCGCGATCACAACTCCGGCCGCCCGCAGGGATCGTAGGAAGAACCAGGAGAGCAACAACGCTCCCACCAGGCTGACGCCCAGTGGCGTGATCGTGACGGCCGTGTGCGCCTCCGCGCCTTTCAGGCCGAATGCCGACACATCCCCGGACGGTGTGACCGAACCACCCGCCGCAAGGGCCACCGCAGCCGCGGTCATCGGGCCCAACGAGCCCGCCGAGTCCGCCTCCAGCAGATGCAGCGCGAGTGCGGCCGTGCCCGCCATCCCGATCAACGCCCAGCTCACGGAGGCGATCGCGGACAGCAGGACATCTCCCCACGGCACCCTCGAGCCCCTGCTCACGGACCCGACACCCGACGACGCGCTCATGGCAGACCCCCCGATCCGCGGCGCGGCACCTTGGCCGCGCATGTCCCCCTCGCGTGGATTACCCACTCTCCGGGTCGGTTTCAACCCCGTCAACGGAACCGGACGACGCGTCCTTGCGTGGTCTTCAAAAGGTCCGACTTTCGGTCAGGGGGGCGAGCCTGAAATAGTTCCCGACGATGTTCGACATCCCTAGACTCCCTGTGATGGGGGTAACTCGGGGGACTACTCAGTGGGGCTTGGAGTGCCGGAACTCGTACTGGAATTGAATGGACGCACCTGGACGCTCGATCCGTCCAGGACGTACACCCTCGGACGCGATCCGCAGGGCGACATCGTGCTCGACGACGCCAGGGTCTCCTGGCGGCACGCCACGATCAGCTGGGTCGGCCGCAGTTGGGTCATCGAGGACCACGGCTCCACCAACGGCACCTTCGCGCAGGGCCAGCGGATCCATCAGATGGAGATCGGCCCCGGCTCGGCGGTCCACCTCGGCAACGCGAGCGACGGCCCGCGCGTGACCGTCTCCGGCACCGCCGCGGCCGTGTCGACGCCGCAGGCCCAGCCGCAGCAACAGCCGTACGCCGCCCAGGGCGCGGCCCCCGGCTGGGCGCAGCAGGCACCGCCGCAGCAGGCACCTCAGCAGCACGCGGCCCCGCAGGCCGGCTGGCAGCAGCCGCAGCCCCAGCAGGCCGCCGCGCCGATCCCGCAGCAGCACGGCCCCGGTGGTGGCGCGGGGGCGCCGCCGGTCTACGGCGACCGCAGCCCGACCACGTTCCACCAGTTCTCCATCGGCCGCGTGATGCGCATCGGCCGTGCCCTGGAGAACGAGCTGGTCGTCTCCGACCTGCAGGTCTCCCGGCACCACGCCGAGTTCCACTCGACGCCCGACGGCCGCATGGAGATCCGCGACCTGGGCTCGCACAACGGCACGTACGTCAACGGCCAGCCGATCCCCAAGGGCGGATCGCAGCTGCTCGGCCCCGCCGACATCGTCGGCGTCGGTCACTCCACGTTCCGTATCGTCGGCGACCGGCTGGAAGAGTTCGTCGACACCGGTGAGGTCTCCTTCTCCGCCCGCCATCTGACGGTGACCGTCGACGGCGGCAAGCAGATCCTCAAGGACGTCTCCTTCGGCGTACCGGAGAAGTCGCTGATCGCGGTCATCGGACCGTCCGGCTCCGGCAAGTCGACCCTGCTCAAGGCGCTGACCGGCTACCGGCCCGCCAACCAGGGCGACGTCCTCTACGACAACCGGAACCTCTACAAGCAGTTCGCCGAGCTGCGCCAGCGCATCGGTCTGGTCCCGCAGGACGACATCCTGCACAAGGAACTGACCGTCAAGAAGGCCCTCAAGTACGCGGCCAAGCTCCGCTTCCCCGCCGACACCACGGCGCAGGAGCGCGAGAACCGCATAGACGAGGTGCTGCGCGAGCTGAAGCTCGACGTGCACAAGGAGAAGAAGGTCACCTCCCTCTCCGGCGGCCAGCGCAAGCGCGTGTCCGTGGCCCTGGAGCTGCTCACCAAGCCCTCCCTGATCTTCCTGGACGAGCCCACCTCCGGCCTCGACCCGGGCATGGACCGCGACGTCATGCAGCTGCTGCGCGGCCTCGCCGACGACGGCCGCACGGTCCTCGTCGTCACCCACTCGGTGGCCGAACTCGCGCTGTGCGACAAGCTGCTGGTGATGGCGCCGGGCGGCGCGGTCGCCTACTTCGGCCCGCCGGAGGAGGCGCTGAACTTCTTCGGCTACGACACCTGGGCCGACGTCTTCTCCGCCTTCGAGAACTACCGCGACTACGACTGGGCCGGACGCTGGAAGGGCTCACAGCACTACCAGATGTACGCCGCGGACATCGACGCGGTTGCGCCGCAGTCCGTACAGATGCCTCCGATGCAGGCGATGAAGCCGCCGAAACCGCAGGGCTGGATGAGCCAGCTCGGCACCCTGGTGCGCCGGTACGTCGCCGTCATCGCCTCCGACAAGGGCTTCCTGGCCCTGACGGTGATCCTGCCGCTGGTCCTCGGTTCGGTCAGCCTGCTCATCGAGTCGGGCAAGGACCTGCTGGTCAACACGGAGATCAACCCGCAGACCCACCAGCCCGTCCCGAACAGCACCGCCCAGACGGTCCTGCTGATCCTCGCGGTCGGCGCCTGCTTCGCCGGCGCCGCGAACTCCGTGCGTGAGCTGATCAAGGAACGGGTGATCTACGAGCGGGAGCGCGCGACCGGCCTGTCCCGCTCCGCGTACCTGATGTCGAAGGTCTTCGTGCTCGGCTTCATCACGGTGCTGCAGGGCCTGATGGTCGGCATGATCGGCTTCGCCAGCCGGGGGATCCCGAAGGAGGGCCTGGTCCTCGGCCATCTCACGCTCCTGGAGCTGTGCATTCCGATCATGGCGCTGGGCTTCACCTCGATGATGTTCGGCCTGATCATCTCCGCGCTGGTGAAGACCTCCGAGAAGACCATGCCGCTGCTGGTCATGTTCGCGATCGTCCAGGTCGTCTTCACCGGCTGCCTGTTCGCGCTGAACGGCGCGATCGGCGTCAACCAGGTCTCGTATCTGATGCCCTCGCGCTGGGCGGTCGCCGCCGCGGGCGCCACGCTGGACTTCAACCGCATCAGCCCGCCGGGCAAGGGCAAGGCCAACGACCCGCTGTGGGAGCACACCGTCGGCGCCTGGACCATGGACATGCTCGCCCTGGTCGCCCTCGGCGTGATCTGCGCCTTCTTCGTGGCCCGCTTCCTGCGCCGTCACGAGCCGGAGGTCATGCGCAAGTAAGCACGCGCGTACGACGCCGATGGGCGGCACCCGTCAGGGGGTGCCGCCCATCGGCGTTCACGTACGGAGAGGTCCGCGCCGACCTCAGTACGCGCTGTTGACGTTGTCGATCGAGCCGTACTTGTCGGCCGCGTAGTTGGCGGCGGCCGTGATGTTGGCGACCGGGTCGTAGATGTTCCAGGACGTGCCGGAGACGTGGTACGCGTTGAAGGTCGGCGGGATGACCTGCAGCAGGCCCTTCGACGGGACGCCGTTGATCGCGTTGATGTCCCAGCCGTTGATCGCGTTCGGGTTGCCCGAGGACTCCCGCATGATGTTGCGGTACAGGCCGCTGTAGCTGCCCGGGATGCCCTTCGCCTTCATGATGTCGAGGCTGTGCTTGATCCAGCCGTCGAGGTTGTTGGCGTAGGTCTTGGTCGCGGCGGCCTTCTTCAGCGCGGCACGCTTGGCGGACCGGCTCGCGGCCGCCTTGGCCTTGCGCGCGGCCTCGGCCTTCTTCTGGGCGGCGGCCTTCTTGGCGGCGGCCGCGGCGGCCGCCTTCTTCTTCGCGGCGGCCTCGGCGGCGGCCTTCGCCTGCGCGCGGGCCTTGGCGGCCTCGGTCTTCAGGCTGTCGGCGGCGAGCTGGTCGGTGACGCTGGCCTTGACGTCCTTGATCTGCTCGGAGCTGTAGGCCACGTGCGCCGGCGAGGCCGCCTCGCTCGTGGTGGTCTCCGCGTTGCTGGGCACCGCGGAGAATGCGAGGGCGGCGGCACCGAGGGTGGCGACACCGGCGATCGCGATCTTGTGGTGGCGGGTCAGCGTACGACTGTGACCACGAGTGCTGGAGTTCTTGGGCATGGCAGACGGACCTCTTCGAATAGCGCGGAGGTCGCTCGACGTCCGGCGGGGGACACGGGTCCGTCCCGCACGAACGCCGCGGGGGAGACCCGCGGCGCTGAGCGACGGCAGCCATTCTTAGCGGCCGCAAAATGCGGAGGCAAAGGTGTGACGTACGATGCCGGGTAGTTGATCCGCGAGGGGCAAAACCGGACAGAGTGGACCGTCTATCCCGCTCATGAGGTCAGTCCGTATCTCCTACCGACCTTCGTACGTGACGTGCGCCCTATGCGCGGGCTCACATCGAGCGGGTAACAGTCTCACCGGCAGTTGCTGGAGCAATGCTCTGTGTGAGGGTCCTCCTCCGGGAGGAGGAGATGGAGGTCCCCGAACTCGTGCCACAGGTAGAGCCCGCGCAGCGCCTCGTCGTAGCCGCGGTCGATCGCGGCCCGCCCGGCGATCGCCTCCAGCATCAGCAGATGCGAGGCCTCCGGCTCGTGCAGCCCGGTCAGCAGCCCGTCCACGACCCGCACCCCGCGCTCCGGGGTCACCACGAGGTCCGTCCACCCGGCACGCGCGCGTACGACGCCGTCCGGCCCCACCGCCGACTCCACGGCCCGCACCGCGGTCGTCCCCACGGCCACCACCCGCCCGTCCCCGGCCTTCACGGCATTGATCAGCCGGGCCGACGCCTCCGGCACCGAGAACCGCTCCGGATACGGCGGCTCGTGCGCCTCCTGCGAGGCCACGCCCGTGTGCAGGGTGATCGGCGCGAACTGCACGCCCCGGCTCACCAGCTCCGCCACCAGCCGCGCGGTGAAGGGCCGGGCGGCACTCGGCATCTCCGCGCTGCCCGTCCCGTCGGCGGACGGCAGCGCGAACACCGTCTGATAGACGGACAGCGGCTGGTCCCGCTCCGTATAGGAGTACCGAATGGGCCGCCCGTGCTCCCGCAGCATCCCGAGCACCCCCGCCCCCGCGGCCCGCGCCCACCACAACCGCTCCCCGCACGCGCTCACCGGCTCCTCCAGCACGAGCCGCACACCCCCGGGCAGCCGCACCTCACCTTCCGCGGGCCCGCCCGTACGCGCGCGCGTGGTCCCCTTCCCGTCCGGCTCCCGCAGCTCCACCGCCCACCGGCCGTCGTCCCCGCGCGTGGAGAAGTGCACCACCACGCGCGCGTGCCCGAGGTGACCGTCCACCGCGGCGGCCAGCGTCGGTGAGGTGTTGACGACGAGCAGATCCCCGGCCCGCAGCAGCCGCGGCAGCTCCGCGAAAGCGTGGTGCGACACCTCCGTCCCACGCGACACCAGCAGCCGTACGGCGTCCCGGTCGAGCCCGGGACCGCGCTGCTCGACCGGGACCCGCGCCGAGAGCTCCTCCGGCACGCTCACCGCCAGCGTTATCGCCCCTCCACCAGCAGCGACGGCGCCGAGTACCGCCCGCTTGCCGGCCGCTCGTCCAGCAGCCGCAGGAACCCGGGCACCACACCGGCCGGCGCCGGCCGCGGTTCCTCGTCGTCCGGTACGGCCGCCGCGTACAGGTCCGTCGCCATGTCCCCGGGGTCGACCGCCCACACCCGCAGCCCGGGCTCCTCCTCGCCGAGCACCGCCGCGAGATGGTCCAGGGCCGCCTTGGACGCGCCGTACCCGCCCCAGGTCTCGTAGGCCTCGGCGGCCGCGTCCGAGCTGACCGCGATCACCGCGCCCCGCTCCGCCGCCCGCAGCAGCGGCAGCGCCTCCTGGACCAGGCCCAGCGCGGCCACCACGTTCACCTCCAGCGCCGTCCGCAGCCCCTCCAGGGGCAGCCCGTCCAGCCGTACGAGCGGCTCGGCGCCCAGCGCGCTCGCGTTGTTCACCAGCAGGTCGACACCGCCGAGCCCGGCGGCCGCCGCCACCAGCTCGGACCGGTGGGCGGCGTCCGTGACGTCCCCGGGCAGCGCCGTCACGCGCGTGCCGTACGCGTCGAGCCCCGCCGCCGTCTCCCGGAGGACCGCCGCCGTCCTCGCGTCGAGCACCAGATCCCAGCCGCGCGCGGCCAGGGCCTCGGCGAGCGCCCGCCCCAGCCCCTTCGACGCACCCGTGATGATCGCTACCGGCATGACCCACGTCCCCTCGTCTCGCCCGCCCTCGACCGGCGGTGATCCCAACGTAGGAACCGGGCCGCCCACCGCGCCTCGGACGCGGGCCGCAAAGCGCCGGGGCCCTTCGGCCTACGCCGCCGGTACCGGGCCCGCGGCCTAGGCCGTCCGTCCTACGCCCACCGTCCCCCGCCTGCGGCCGGAGGTCCCATCCGCGGTGTCACACCCCGCCGGTACCTTGAGGTCATGAGTCAAGGCCCCCGGTCCGGCCTCGCAGCGGTCAGTGCCGCGCTGCTGGCCATGAGCAGGCATCTGGAGGTGCGCGACGTCCTCAAGACGATCGTCGCCTCGGCCCGCGAGCTGCTCGGCGCGCAGTACGCCGCGCTCGGCGTCCCCGACGACCACGGCGGCTTCGCCCAGTTCGTCGTCGACGGCGTCAGCGACGCGCAGTGGAAGGCCATCGGCCCGCTCCCGCGCCAGCACGGCATCCTCGCCGCGATGCTCCAGGAGGCCAAGGTCGAGCGGCTGGCCGACGTGCGCGAGGACCCCCGCTTCGAGGGCTGGCCGTCCGCTCACCCCGACATGTCCGACTTCCTGGGCCTGCCGATCAGGGACGGCGACGAGGTCATCGGGGCGCTCTTCCTCGCGAACAAGAACTGCCCCAAGCCTCAAGGCGGTTGCGGCTTCACCGAGGAGGACGAGGAGCTGCTCGCCATCCTCGCCCAGCACGCCGCGATCGCCCTCACCAACGCCCGCCTGTACGAGCGCAGCCGCGAACTGACCATCGCCGAGGAGCGCTCCCGGCTCGCGCACGAACTGCACGACGCCGTGAGCCAGAAGCTCTTCTCGCTGCGTCTTACCGCCCAGGCCGCCGCGGCCCTCGTCGACCGCGACCCGTCCCGCGCCAAGGGGGAGATGCAGCAGGTGGCCGCGCTCGCCGCCGAGGCCGTCGACGAACTGCGCGCCGCCGTGGTCGAGTTGCGCCCCGCCGCCCTCGACGAGGACGGTCTCGTCGCCACCCTGCGCACCCAGATCCAGGTCCTCGACCGCGCCCACACCGCGCGCGTGACCTTCGAGAGCCACGGCGTGCGCGCCCTACCGGCAGCCCATGAGGAGGCCCTCCTGCGGGTCGCCCAGGAGGCACTGCACAACGCTCTGCGGCACTCCGGCGCGGAGCACGTGGACGTGACCCTGACCCGGCGCGGCACGGCCGCCGTCCTGCGGGTCACGGACGACGGCGGCGGCTTCGACCCGCACACGACACGGCGGGCGGGGCGCCACCTCGGCCTGGTGTCGATGCGCGACCGCGCGAGCGGGGTCGGCGGTGTGCTGACCGTGGAATCGGCGCCCGGCAAGGGCACCACGATCGAGATGGAGGTCCCCGGTGGCTGACGCAATCAAGGTGCTGTTGGTCGACGACCACCAGGTGGTCCGCCGCGGACTGCGCACGTTCCTCGAAGTGCAGGACGACATCGAGGTCGTGGGCGAGGCCGCCGACGGCGCCGAAGGAGTGGCCCGCGCCGAGGAGTTGAGGCCCGACGTCGTCCTCATGGACGTCAAGATGCCGGGCATGGACGGCGTGGACGCCCTCCGCAAGCTCCGCGAACTCGCCAACCCCGCGCGCGTGCTGATCGTCACCAGCTTCACCGAACAGCGCACGGTGGTCCCGGCCCTGCGCGCGGGCGCCGCCGGGTACGTCTACAAGGACGTGGACCCGGACGCCCTCGCCGGGGCCATCCGCTCGGTGCACGCCGGCCACATCCTGCTCCAACCCGAGGTGGCGGGTGCCCTGCTGTCCCAGGAGGAGGCCAACTCGGGCCAGGGCAGAGGCGGTTCACTCACCGAGCGGGAGCGCGAGGTGCTCGGACTGATAGCGGACGGCCGCTCCAACCGCGAGATCGCCCGCGCCCTCGTGCTGTCCGAGAAGACCGTCAAGACCCACGTCTCGAACATCCTGATGAAGCTCGACCTCGCGGACCGCACCCAGGCCGCGCTCTGGGCCGTACGACACGGCGTGACCGGCTGAAACACGCCGTGCGCGCCGGTGCGGCGACGGCAATACGGAAGGTTCCGCTCCGGACTGAGATTCATACCGTCGTGGGAATGTCCCCCGGACGGCGCATCCTCCGTGGATCTCCGCCGTTCTCCAGTGCGTGCCGCGGCGACTGCCGCGGCAATCGCTAGGAGGGGTCAGAAGTGAAGAACCTGAAGAAGGCAGCGGCCGTGACGATGGTGGCCGGCGGTCTGATCGCCGCCGGAGCGGGGATGGCCTCCGCCACCACCGGCGGCTCGCACGCCGACGGCCAGGCCGTGGGCTCCCCGGGCGTGGTCTCGGGCAACCTCGTCCAGGCCCCGGTGCACGTCCCGGTGAACGCCGTGGGCAACAGCGTGAACGTCATCGGCGTGCTCAACCCCGCCTTCGGCAACCTCGGCCTCAACCGCTGAGGTCCGCCGCACGGCGGACAGTGACCTCCGGCCTCCCGGGCGCTCCCGGGAGGCCGGTCTGCTAGTCGTTCGAATGATCCGAACGGGCAGTAGGCGTCAGTTCTCCGTGCCATCGCCCCACCCTCCCGCGTTGAGCAGCGCACGACCCGCGGCCGGGTCGTCACGCAATCGCAGGAGGAACGCTTCTCATGAACATCGCCAAGAAGGCCGCCGTGGCCCTCACCGTCGCCGGTATGGCCACGGGTGCCGCTGCCGGTGCCGCTGTCGCGGACTCGAGTGCCGACGGCGCGGCCGTGAAGTCGCCGGGCGTCGGCTCGGGCAACCTCGTCCAGGTCCCGGTCCACGTCCCCGTCAACGTGGTCGGCAACACCGCCAACCTGATCGCCCTGCTGAACCCGGCCTTCGGCAACAAGGGCATGAACGACTGACGTCGGCAGACACGAGAAGGGCCCCACCGGTCAACGGCGACCGGCGGGGCCCTTCTCGCGTACGCGGAACTCACCGCGTCCGCGCGGTCACCCCCGCTCCCGCTCCTCCACATACGCGTTGTACGCCGCCACCAGCGCCCGCCGAGCCGTCCGCTCCACCGGCCGCAGCGCAGCCCCCCGCGCCGCCATCTCCCCTGCACTCACCGCACCCCCGTGCCCGTTCCCGGAAGCGAGGGACACCAGCAGCCCCACCCGCTGCGCCAGCTCAAGGACCCGCACCGCCCGCGGCGGATACCCCGGCGCCAGCACCTCGCGCCCCCGCTCGGCCCGCGCCCGGTAGGCGTCGATCGCCGCCTCCGCCACCGGCCCCGACCCGGCCACGTCCAGCCGCGACAACACCTCGGTCGCCTCCCGCAGCGCCTCCGCCAGCTCCCGCTCGGCCTCACCCAGCGAGGGCACATCGGCCGGCGGCGCCTCCCGCACCGGCAGGCAGTGCCACACGACCTCGACATGCACATCACCGTCGGGCCCGGCCTCGTACACCTCGGGCACCAACCCGAGCGCGGCGCCGTAACAGACCACCGCCTCCTCGGCCTCCATCGCCCGCGCGTTGAACTCCGGCGGTCCGCTCAGCCCCAGCGGATGGCCCGGCGCCGGCAGCGCGACGCGCAGCCCGGTCACCCCGAGCGCCCGCAGCCGGCCCAGCGCGAACGTCAGCCCGACCGGCCCCGACTCGCCGGGCAGCCCCTCCATCCGGTGCAGGGCATCGTCCCCGACGATCGCCAGCACGGCGTCGTCCGGTGACACAAGTCCGGCCAAAAGGGCGTTTCCCCAAGCCGCGAGGCGCCCTGAACGTGGTTCCGAAAGCATGCCCCCACCCTAAGGACCGGACCGATGGAATGGACCGGCCGACCGGTGGCGTAGATTTCATCGAGGGCTGCGCCCGAAAGCGCGCGCACGACTGCCGAGACGCCGAGACCGGTCACACTGCAAGGGGAGACAACGCGCTCATGAGCGATGTTCTGGAGCTTGAGGACGTATCCGTGGTCCGCGAGGGCCGGGCTCTGGTGGAGGAGGTCTCCTGGTCGGTCAAGGAGGGCGAGCGCTGGGTCATCCTCGGCCCCAACGGTGCCGGCAAGACCACGCTCCTCAACGTCGCGTCGAGCTACCTCTACCCCAGCAAGGGCACCGCGACCATCCTCGGCGAGACCCTCGGCAAGCCCGGCACCGACGTCTTCGAACTGCGCCCGCGCATCGGCGTGGCCGGCATCGCCATGGCAGACAAGCTCCCCAAGCGCCAGACCGTCCTGCAGACCGTCCTGACCGCCGCGTACGGCATGACCGCCGGCTGGCAGGAGGAGTACGACGAGATCGACGAGCAGCGCGCCCGGGCCTTCCTCGACCGCCTCGGCATGAGCGACTACCTCGACCGGAAGTTCGGCACCCTCTCCGAGGGCGAGCGCAAGCGCACCCTCATCGCCCGCGCCCTGATGACCGACCCCGAGCTGCTCCTGCTCGACGAGCCCGCCGCCGGCCTCGACCTCGGCGGCCGCGAGGACCTGGTCCGCCGCCTCGGCCGGCTCGCCCGCGACCCGATCGCCCCCTCGATGCTCATGGTCACCCACCACGTCGAGGAGATCGCCCCGGGCTTCACCCACGTCCTCATGATCCGCCAGGGCAGGGTCCTCGCCGCCGGCCCGCTGGAGCTCGAACTCACCTCCCGCAACCTCTCCCTCTGCTTCGGCCTCCCCCTCGTCGTCGAGCAGGTCGGCGAGCGCTGGACCGCCCAGGGCCTCCCGCTGTCCTGACTCCCCTTGACTCCCCTTGCAAAGAAGCCGGTTACGGGCTTTGCGCCCTGTCGGTGACGTGACCGGCGGTCATACCATGACCATGTGAACGACATCGACGCATGGGTGTGGTGGCTCGTCGGCGCGGCCGCGCTCGGAATCCCGCTCGTGGTGACGGCGATGCCGGAGTTCGGCATGCTCGCGGTGGGCGCCGTCGCCGCAGCGGGCTTCGCCGGCCTCGGCTTCGGCGCCGTGGGCCAGGTACTCGCCTTCGTCGTCGTCTCGGTCGCCCTCATCGCCGTCGTCCGGCCCATCGCGGTCAGGCACGGCGCCCAACGCCCCCGACTCGCCACCGGCGTGGACGCGTTGAAGGGAAAGCAGGCCGTCGTACTGGAGCGCGTGGACGCCTCCGGTGGCCGGATCAAGCTGGCCGGAGAGGTCTGGTCCGCCCGCGCCCTCGACACCGGACGTGCCTACGAAGTAGGTCAGGAAGTGGACGTCGTGGAGATCGAGGGGGCCACCGCGATCGTCATCTGACCTCGTACGACTCAACTGAACCGAACAGCCCACGAGTTGTACGACGGTCTGTCAGACTCGACCAGCAAGATCTTCAACAACATAAGATCTTCCGAGAGCGCCGAGGCGGAGAAGGGTACGGGGAACGACGATGGAACCGGTCATCATCGTCCTGATCATTCTGGTGGTGTTGGTCTTCATCGCCCTGATCAGGACAATCCAAGTCATTCCACAGGCCAGCGCCGCGATCGTCGAGCGCTTCGGCCGCTACACGCGGACGCTGAACGCGGGCCTCAACATCGTCGTCCCGTTCATCGACACCATCCGCAACCGCATCGACCTGCGTGAACAGGTCGTACCGTTCCCGCCGCAGCCGGTGATCACCCAGGACAACCTGGTGGTCAACATCGACACGGTCATCTACTACCAGGTGACCGACGCCCGCGCGGCGACGTACGAAGTGGCCAGCTACATCCAGGCCATCGAGCAGCTCACCGTCACCACGCTCCGCAACATCATCGGCGGCATGGACCTCGAACGCACCCTGACCTCCCGCGAGGAGATCAACGCGGCGCTGCGCGGCGTCCTCGACGAGGCCACCGGCAAGTGGGGCATCCGCGTCAACCGCGTCGAGCTCAAGGCGATCGAACCGCCCACCTCCATCCAGGACTCGATGGAGAAGCAGATGCGCGCCGACCGTGACAAGCGCGCCGCGATCCTCACCGCCGAAGGTACGCGCCAGGCCGCCATCCTCACCGCTGAGGGCGAGAAGCAGTCCCAGATCCTGCGCGCCGAAGGTGAGGCGAAGGCCGCGGCCCTGCGCGCGGAGGGCGAAGCCCAGGCCGTCCGCACGGTCTTCGAGGCCATCCACGCCGGCGACCCGGACCAGAAGCTCCTCTCCTACCAGTACCTCCAGATGCTCCCGAAGATCGCCGAGGGCGACGCCAACAAGCTCTGGATCGTCCCCAGCGAGATCGGCGACGCCCTCAAGGGCCTCTCCGGCGCCATGGGCAACTTCGGCCCCATGGCGAGCGGTTCGGGCGGCGGAGGCACGGACAAGACCCCGGAACGCCGAGAGAAGCCGTCGATCGACTGACCCGGACTTCTCCTGTACGACACTGGGGCCCGCCTCGCAGGAGGCGGGCCCCAGTCGCACGTACCCTCTAGGCGGCGTCCACCACCAGCCAGTCAGGCAGTGCCTCGAAGTCCTCGGTCCCCAGGGCCAGCAGCATCGCGTCCTGCGGCGTCGGCTCGAACGGCTGCCTCAGCAGCGGCATCCCCGCCTGCTCCGGAGTCCGGTCCGCCTTGCGGTGGTTGTCCTCCGCGCACGAGGCCACCGTGTTCAGCCACGAGTCCTGACCACCCTGCGCCCGCGGCACCACATGGTCCACGGTCGTCGCCCTGCGTCCGCAGTACGCGCACCGGTGCCGGTCCCGGATCAGCACACCCCGCCTCGACCAGGGGGCTTGTCTTCGGAACGGCACCCGCACATACCTGCACAGTCTGATCACCCGCGGCGCCGGTATGTCGACCGCGGCTCCGCGCATACGCAGTTCGGGGTGGGCCTGCTCGACGACGGCCTTGTCCTGGAGCACCAGAACGACGGCTCGATTCAACGTCACCGTAGACAGCGGCTCGAAGCTCGCGTTCAGCACCAGCGTGTCCCGCATCCAGCCCACCTCCCATGCTCACCGGCCCACCCCCTGGCGGGCTTGGATCAACTCTGGCCGGGCACGCCGAGATGGACAACGCAATAAAAACTGCCCGCCTCTGATCACTTCCATGACCAGAGGCGGGCAAACGTTCAATGAACGCTCGGCTTATTCAGCCCTCCGCCGGGTTCTCGTACTCGCCGATGAGCTGGGCGCGCGCGATCGCGTGGAACCGCAGGTTGAAGCCGACATAGGCGGGAGAGGCATCCGAATCCGGACCGAGCTTCTCCTGGTCCACGGCGTACACCGTGAACACGTACCGGTGCGGCCCGTCCCCGGGCGGCGGCGCGGCACCGCCGAAGTCCTTGCTCCCATAGTCGTTACGAGCCTGCACCGCACCCTCGGGCAGCCCCTCGAACTTCCCGCTGCCCGCACCCGCCGGCAACTCGGTCACCGAGGCCGGGATGTCGAACACGACCCAGTGCCAGAACCCGCTGCCCGTGGGCGCGTCGGGGTCGTAGCAGGTCACGGCGAAGCTCTTGGTCTCGGCCGGGAAACCCTCCCAGCGCAGCTGCGGCGAGGTGTTGCCGGCCGCGTAGACCTGGGCCTCCTTGAGCGTGGCGCCCTCCTGGACGTCCTCGCTCGTCACCGTGAACGACGGCACGGGCGGGTGGAAGTCATGGGGGAGCGGCCGCCGCTTGAGCTCGGTCACCTCGGTACCTCCTGAACGATTACTGGAACCAGTGCCTCCCGAGCCTAGAACCAGTTGCGCTTGCTGCCGACCTCGGACAGCCACTGGTTGAGGTACGCCGCCCAGTCGGTCCCGTGGAAGTCGTGCAACCCCACCTGGAAGGACCGGAACGTGTCACTGCCCTCGCTGAACAGCCCAGGCTTCTTGTCCATCTCAAGCACCACATCCATGGCGTGCTCGTCGGCGACGAAGCTCAGCTCGACCTGGTTCAGCCCCCGGTACTGCGACGGCGGGTAGAACTCGATCTCCTGGTAGAACGGCAG
This sequence comes from Streptomyces cylindrosporus, assembly GCF_022698165.1. GTDB lineage: Bacteria > Actinomycetota > Actinomycetes > Streptomycetales > Streptomycetaceae > Streptomyces > Streptomyces cylindrosporus. The sequence continues at coordinate 1,658 of NZ_JALDAY010000014.1, read as the reverse complement.
CCGCTGCCGCGTGTTGCGGATGTGACCGCGCTCCATGTCCGCGTTCTTGAAGCGGAAGCCCAGCTGGATGAAGGCGTCCAGGATCGCCTTCTGCGCCGGCAGCGGGTGCACGTTGATCGGGTCCAGGTCACCGGAGTCGATGGCACGCGCGATCGCCAGCTCCGTCGTCACCCCGATGTTCATCCCGCGCAGCGCCTGCCCGTCGATCATCGTGATCGGCGTCTCCCACGGAATCTCGAGCCCGAACGGCACGGCGTGCACGGCACCCGCCTGCAGCTCGAAGGCGCCACCGAGCCGCACCTTGGTGAACTCGATGTTCTGCTTGTACTCCTCGTCGCCGCTCTCCACCTCGACCTTGGCCTGCAGCCCCACGGACAGGCCCTCGATGTCCTGGTTCACGGACCCGCCCTGGATCCGCACCTCACCCTGGACGACGCCACCCGGCACGACGTTGACCTCGGTCAGCACGGTCTCGACCGAAGCCCCGCCGGCCCCCAGGCTCGCGAGCAGCTTCTTGAACGCCATGTCTCTCCCTATACGACGAGCTGTACGACTGGACCCTTGATCCCTACAAACGCGATCCGGGTACGACCGGTTCCGCGCCCTCACCCTGGCAAGCAGACCGAAGCTTGACCACCCCTTGGCCCACACCGGCCTGGACTAGGCTCGGGCGCCATGATCGCGCCTGTGGACCGTACGCCACTCCCCAGGGAGTTCTTCGACCGCCCCGTCCTGGAAGTCGCCCCCGATCTCCTGGGCCGCGTCCTCGTGCGCACGACACCGGACGGTCCGATCGCGGTGCGCCTCACGGAGGTCGAGGCGTACGACGGCCAGAACGACCCCGGCTCCCACGCCTATCGCGGCCCCACGGCCCGCAATGGAGTGATGTTCGGTCCGCCTGGGTACGTCTACGTCTACTTCACCTACGGCATGTGGTTCTGCATGAACCTGGTGTGCGGTCCCGAAGGCCGGGCGAGCGCAGTCCTGCTGAGGGCCGGGGAGATCGTCGAGGGCGTCGAGCTCGCCCGTAAACGTCGACTCTCGGCCCGAAATGACAAGGAACTGGCCAAAGGCCCGGCACGCCTGGCCACGGCCCTGGGCGTGGCCCGCGACCTCGACGGCACGGACGCGTGCGCGCCGGGGGACACCCCCTTGCGCATCCTGACGGGCACCCCGATCAGCTCCGACCAGGTACGCAACGGTCCGCGTACCGGGGTGGCCGGCGAAGGGGGCGTCCACCCCTGGCGCTTCTGGGCCGCCGACGACCCCACGGTGAGCCCTTATCGGGCCCATGTTCCGAGGCGTCGCCGAAGTTGACGCGTCCTTGGAAGGTGCGTAATGTAGCCCGAGCCGCTTGAACCGGGTACGGCAATCGCCAGCAGCCGGAAGCGGCCAAACCACTACCAACGATCACCCCTCAGCGGGGGCGAATTCAGCATGTCCGCATGCCCGAATTCGAACTCGCGGAACTCGATTATGAGTTGCCGGGGGAATCGGCTAACGTAGTGAATGTCGAAAGGCCCCGCCGACAGGGAATCAGGCCCGAAAGGATCTGATAGAGTCGGAAACACCGAAGGGAAGCCCGGAGGAAAGCCCGAGAGGGTGAGTACAAAGGAAGCGTCCGTTCCTTGAGAACTCAACAGCGTGCCAAAAATCAA
>NZ_JALDAY010000013.1 GCF_022698165.1 Streptomyces cylindrosporus | reverse complement strand
CCTGCTACTCGGAGTGGACGACGTGCCAGCGCTGCCCGCCGTGTGATCGCGGGTCCCCCTGGTCGGCATTGGCTTTGTAGGTGGAAACGGACACCACTTGTCGACGAGTCCCAACACCACTTGTCGATCACAGGGCCCCGAAATGTCGATGAGAACTGACACCACTCTGGCAGGGACAGCCGATGTTCGCAGGCGTCGATGATGAACGGCGCAGGTGCGCGTTCGGGCGGTGCGGCTTGGAGTGGTCCGGCCTGTCCTAGAAGGTGCTCTGCGACGGTTCCCAGACCGAGCAGTCGTGAGCGAAGAGAACGCGTCGGGGATCGAAGTCGGCGAGGCGCTCCAGCCAGTGCTGGTAGGCGGGAAGAGGCTGCTCCACGCCGTGAAGTGCCGCTTGGCGGGCCAGCTGGTCGGATGCGAAGTGGGAGGCGAAGTCGTGGGCCTGGCCGGCGAGGACGACCGTGCCGTCGGCTTGCCGGAGGACCAGCGACTGATGCCCTTGGGTATGCCCTGGTGTCGGAATGATCCAGACTCCTGGCCAGACCTCGGCCTCACCAGCGAGTTCCTCGTAGGACGCGGTGGGGAAATCGATCAGTTCGTCGAAGGTGTAGTCGCCGTTGCGGGCGGTGGCCAGTTCAACGTTCTGGACCAGGATGGGCTTGCCGCCCAGGAGAGGGTTCCCGCCGCAGTGGTCGAAGTGGAGGTGGCAGTTCGCGACGAGGGCAATGTCCTCAAGAGCGACTCCGGCCGCGGACAGCGCACGCTGGAGGTCTCGGCGTCGGGGACGGTAATGGGCTTCGGTCTCGGGGTCCGCCTTGCCGATGCCGGTGTCGAACAGGATCAGGCCGTGATCGTGTTGCACCAGGTAGGCGAGAACAGGTTCGACCCGCGGCTGCGGGCCGCCGGTCTCCGACGCGGGCCGGATGAAGTACCCGAGATCGAGCCGACGCATCGACATGTTCTTCCCCATGCGGCCAGCCTGTCAGGTTCAGGCGTCCAGGTCGGCCAGTCTGCCGAGAGCAGAACCACCACCACCGACACCGGGCGCTGTCGCTCCCGATCGACAACCGGTGTCAGCACTCATTGATAAAGCCACGGCATGGCGCTGCCACCGAACCCCTCCCGCGACATCGGTCGCATGGTCTCCGAGTTCATCACCGGCGAGCCAATCGAGCTCGTCGCCCCGGTGGCCGCCTGACCGCCCCTCCCCCACCTCGGTGCGGGCGCCCTCCCGGCCCCGTGCCGCCGCTCAGCTTGTTCTTTATGGTCTGAGTCGGTTTCGTTCGGTGATGCTCTCGGGTCGTTTCACGGTTTTGCCCACGTCGTAGCGGGTGGCGGGCCGCCGGTTCTTCGATCCAAGTGGTCTTCCAGGGCCGGGAGTTGATGGTTTCGGCGCACGGGCCGGACAGACGAGGTGGGAACGGAGGTTCCTGAACCCCCGGCGGACTCGGGCCGGGGTGAGGCGGGCGGGCTCTGCGGGTTTCTCCCAAGGGTGGCGGAGGTCTGCGGCAGCCTCGCGGGTGAGCCGCAGCTGGGTGTGGGCGGCGATCACGAGCCAGGTCCACCGGTCCGCAGCCTCGGGGATGCGGAGCTTCGGGCGGGTCCAGCCGAGCGTCTGCTTGAGCATGCGAAAGGTATGTTCCAGGTCGAAGCGGCGCAGGAACGCCTGCCAGCGCAGGTCCACGTCCTCGCTGGTCATGACGGTCTTGGAGGACCACAGCCAGATCGGCAGCGGGTCCTGGCCGCCAGGCAGGCGGTCGACCTGGAGACGGAGCAACGTGCCTTCGAGGAGCGGGAGCTCACCCTCGTGGTCGATCCACGCGGAGCGGGTCGTGAGCCGGGGATGGATGCGGTCCCAGGCCATGGCCTGGGCGGTGCCGTACCGGTTGGTGACCTGCGTCGTCGCCGCGTCGGGCTCGCCCTAGGTCTCGGGCCTGGCGAAGCGGAACTCCTTGCTGTGCTTCGGCGGCCTGCCGCCCTGGGGATAGGCAAGGGCGTATTCCTTGAGCGAAGGAGCGGGCCGCCGCATGACGCGGTCCGCGCGCATCCGTCCCATCACCTCGACGGGCAGGCCATCGAGGAGGTAGGCCATGCGCGGGGCGTCGAGCCGGCGTCGAAGATGACCAGGATGTCGGGGTCCTCTGGCTCCACTGGCCGCTCTCGATCAGGTCGGTCACGACCCGGCGGACCTGGCCGACGGTGACCTCGGCGACGTCGTCGTCGGGGCCAAGGCGGACAGCGTCCAGCAGCTGACACCACGAGGTGCGGCCAGCCTCCAGGGCGGCGACGAAGGAGTACGGCCAGCCGGGGACGAACTGGTCGCTGGAGCGTCCGTTGCGGCCATAGACGTGGCAGAACAAGCGGTCCGGGCTGCACGGGGCGTCCGACCGCAGCCAGTTGGTCACATCGACCGCCAGGACGAGCCGGTTGTCGGCGGCCTTGGGCTGCGGCAGCATCGCCAGCGCCCTGCGCAGCCCGGCCACGTCGACGCGGCCACAGTTCAGCGCGTCGTAGAGCCCACCGTGGCCGCGCCGGTGCTCGGCCAGCAGCGTCAGGTCCACCGGCCAGGTCACCGGCCCGTTCTCGCAGAGCATCGCGTCGCACAGCTCGAACAGAGTGTCACCGCGCCGGGTCAGACACGCGTACAGGTCCTCCCGGAAGTGTGACGTGAAGTCGAACGCGTCCCGCCGGGCATCGTCGTGCAGCACACTCACCTCTGCGGCCTTCGCATACATCTGTTTCCTTGGCGGAACGCAGGATCATGCGAGGGCCGTCCGCTTGTCAGGTGAATCCTCGGACGAGCGAACTCGTTCGAGGTGTGGTTCGGAGCCATGGCACTATGTTCGGCATGACGACGAACCGAAAGGTCCATGCCGCGTAGACGGCCAGGGCACGTCCGGGCCGGCACCTCCCGTCGCCACCGGACACCAGACGCAAACCCCGTCATCGACGGCCTGTCCTCGCGAGCGCTATCGGAGATCTCCCGTCTCGAGCGCAGCCGGAATTATCTGCAGCCAGGCGACGTCAGCGCAGCCGTGCGCTTGTGGAGGGACTACGTCCGTCGTCCCGAGCGCGAGCTGTGGCACGACTACGAGTGGGGCAACGTCCACTGGTACTGCTGCGGCAATCCCCTTGAAGCGCGTGCGCTCCTCGACACCGTGACGCAGGCCATATCTCCTCGAACTGCCCGCGAACTCCGTCAGATCATCGACAGATGTGATGACGTCTGGAACCGACCGTCACCGCCGTACGACACGGGCAGAGGTTAAAAGACAAGCTCAGAGCCTGTTCCTGAGGCCGACATGACATGACGCTTGAACGCGCGGCTCGTTGGGTCTTCAAGGATGTGAGGGCGATCGGGGGCGGTCCGGAACCGAATTGGTGGAGCGCACGTCTCCCGCACCATGATCTCAAGTGAGCGCCAAGAGCACGCGATTTCCACCAGGCTAGTCTCGCCGTCCGCGGTGAGTGTGGATCCGTCGAAGGCCAACGACTACAACAGCTTCGCCGAGGCGTACACGGCCGCAAACGAAGCCAACCTGGTCAATGCCTACTACGAGCGGCCCGCGATGCTGGCTCTCGCTGGAGATGTGGCCGGTCGGCGGATCCTCGACGCAGGCTGCGGCTCGGGGGCCCTGTTGGCCGCGCTGCGCGACCGTGGCGCCATTGTGAGTGGCTTCGACACGAGTGCCGGGATGCTGGAGCAGGCTCGGCAGCGGCTCGGTGACGGTGCGGATCTGCAGGTGGCGGACCTGGGCAGTCGGCTTCCTTACGCTGATGACACGTTCGACGATGTAGCGGCGTCGCTGGTGCTGCACTACCTGGAGGACTGGGGGCCGGCGCTGGCCGAGTTGCGACGCATACTCAGGCCGGGCGGTCGGCTGATCGTGTCTGTCGACCACCCTTTTGCCGTCAACCTCATACACCGCGAGGCCGGTCGCGAGGCCGAGTGCAACTACTTCGACACCACCAAGTGGACCGTAGAGTGGACCGTGGACGGCCAGACCGCCCTGGTGAGCAGATGGCACAGGCCGCTGCACGCGATGATCGAGGCTTTCATCGGGGCCGGTTTCCGGATAACAGTCATCAGCGAGCCGGAGCCTGATCCCGCCGCCCGCGAGCTGTTCCCCGAGGCCATCGCGGCCGCGCCGCGCTTCCTGTGTTTCCTGTTCTTCGTCCTGCAGGCGGGCTAGGCAGTTTCGTTTGGATCAAGGGTGCGGACCGGATCGATGGACAGCGAAGGGGAGTCTGACTGCAGGTTGATCTCGCCCCAGTCACCCAGGATCTTGTAGCTGCTGTCGACCCTGGTGAGGGAGTCGACTGAGCCGTAGTCGGCGCTCCCACTTGTGGCTAGGGCGGCGTTCAGCGGGCTCTGGCACAGATCTTGTGGAGCGGTCACGGAACGTCACTCAAGCAGTATCAACTTGCGGAGTAGTTCGAATCCGGCTCGACCATAGAACTGCCGTTTGATCTTTTTCACCCTATTCACGGCGCCTTCCGTACCGCCGGAGCTCCAGTGCACGGTGAGACCGGCGATCACGGCCTCCAGATCGGCAGTGAGGCCGTGGGTGAATCCGGTGATGCCGGGCAGTTGCGCGGCGCGGGCGGCGCTGATCCAGTCCGGCAGGTCGGCGCCGGTGCGGCGGGCGAGCATCTGGGCGAAGTCCCGTACGAGGTCGTGGGCTTGGTCCAACTCGGGACAAACGTCGAGGACGGCCTTGAGCTGGGTGCTTTCATCCTCGGTGAGGGTGTCGGGGTGGCGGGTGATCCAGCCAACGACGGTGCGAACGGACGGAGCGGCGCGGGCCGTAAGGGGTGCGTCGGGCCAGTCCAGGCGGCTGCGGGCCCAGTCTCGCAGGCTCGTGTAGGGCACTCGGTGGCCGCGGCCGGCGAGTTCTTCGCGCAGGTCCTTGATGGTGATCGCGCCGTCGGTTTCGTCGATGCGCCGTTGCAGGTAGGACAAGTGCACGTCGAAGCGACTGGGACGTGTGCGACGCCCTGTGACCATGTCCTGCCACCGATCTGCCCGTGCGTATCGCTGCACGGTGTGCCGCCCCCAGCCGAGGTGCCGGGCGATGGCCCGCAGCCCCATGCCCTCGCTCAACAGGCCGTGGACCAGGGCGTGATGGGCTCGCATCCGCTCGGCCCGACGGCCAGTGGGCATGGGAGCGACGGACGGGTCAACCTCGGTCTCGCTTTTCGCGGCCGACGCGACGATGGCTTGATCGTCCACTGGGGGAACTATGGTGCGCAAGCAGTCACGGTGCGCCGCGACGCACTTCTCGACGGCCTGGTTGAGGTTCTGGAGAATGTGAAACCTGTCGGCGACCTGCAGTGCGCCAGGGGCGCCGAGTGCTGCGGCCTCGGCGTACGCCCCCGCGCGGTCCCTGCAAATCACGTCAGCTCCTGGATGCGCCTTCAGCCAGGCTGTCAGCGGTGCTGCCTCGCGGCCGGGCAGTACGTCGATCGGATGGTGGCGTTCGCCGTCCGTGATCACGGTGGCGTACGAGTTGCCGCGGCGGGTGGCGAAATCATCGACGCCGATCACCCGTGGAGTGCTGAACTGCGGATCCGGCAGGGACATCACCCGGCGCAGAAGCGTCATCCGCCCGGCTCCCAGGCCGAGTTGGGCCGCCATCCTTGCGCCGGCCCGTCCGGCCAGCGCGAGCCCGATGATCTCCAGCAGATGGCCGAGCCGGGTGGTGAAGCGCGCGTACGGGCAGGCCAGGTGCGCGAACGGCTCGACGAACGTGCGGCGCGGACACGTACTTGCGTCGCAGACGAAGCGCCGGACCGTCAGCAGGATCACGACGCTCCACTCGCCGAGCGGGAGGTCCCGCAGTCTGCGCTGGTAGGAGCCGTGCACGCGCGCCGAGTTGTGGCCGCAGTCCGGGCAGGCCGCCCCGACCGCACGTCCACTGGCCACGATGTCGATCGTCCCGAAGGCGGCGGTCACCTTCTCGACAGCCATCTCGTCGATCCCGTCGAACATGAGCGTCTTCCACAACGCTGCGTCGGTCTCCATGACCGGCACCGTCACCAACGCCAGCCCCGGAACGGTGAGCTCCACGCCGACATGATGGAGCGTCAGTAAATGCTGTCTGGAGGCACGGCGCACGCGGTCTCACAGAAGCCCTGCCCATCACAATCGAACACCAGGGTGACGCTCCGCGACCGCTCCACAAGATCTGTGCCAGAGCCCACTGAACGCCGCCCTAGCCACCCGGGCCCAGCCTTCACATCACTCCTCCGAAAATCAGCTGCCCCTGGGTCGGCCTCCCGCCCCGAACATCGCGCCGGGAGGCCGACCGAGGGGCTTCCGACTCACCGAGGAATGATCAGATCGGTGAGCTGCCCTGCAGTCGGCATCCGACCACGGTGGAAGACGACGGCGACGAACATGACCACCACCGGCAGCAGCGGGATGAGTGCAGCGTCAGGCAGTCCAAGGACAGCCGCACCCGCCATCACGAGTACGACCGTCAATGCGTTGGCCAGCCGCGGCTCGCGGCCTGCGTTCGTGATTCTCGACAGCGTCACCTACTCAGAGACTGGCTGCGCTTTCGTCTGCCGCGGACGAAGCCAGGGAAACACCGCTGTGTTCCAAAACAGTACGAGGTAGAGGATCAGGGCCGACCACCAAGCGCCGATCTGATCATGGTCCGACTGGGCAGCGCCGGCGAGGATGCCCATGGTGGCGGCTGCGGCTGTCAGCCGGTACCAGGCCCGGTCTGCACCAACTTGGAAGAGGAATGCGGCAGCGAGGGCGTATGCAGTGCAGATGACTAAAGAGCAGCCGAGGGCAGGAGGCGCTGGGGTGTGCAGGTCGTGAACGTCCGCCAACGCGAGAGCGAGGGGTGGAACAGCGAGAGCGGGCATCAACACGAGGAGCGTGGGGGCCAGGCGCCAGCGTATCCCCGGCCCACGAAGCCTCCAGGCCCAGGCCCCGAGGGCAGCCATGGCAAAGATGCAAAGCGGGATGTGCACAGGCAGCGAGCACCAGCGGCCCGTACTGAAGGCGGCTGCGATCCACATCAGGGCCACTGCGGCAAGGGTCGTGGGTGGTGCAAGGAAGGAGAGCAGTGGCATCAGCCAGACCAACGGCTTCAGCATCCCAAGCAGGCCTTGGATCAGCCGGGGGCCAACGGTCGCGCCAGAAGGCTGTACCGCGGGCCAGGCGAGCAGTCCAGCGCGTGCTGCGGCCCGGCGCGGATCTCGGGCCCGGATCAGTTGGGTGATCTCTTCAGCTCCGATCTCTTTGAAAGCCTTCAGGGCCGCCTTGAAGGCTTTCTCATTCGGGAGGGGTTGGAGATCCCGAGGCGCTTCGGGGCGGTTGCCAGAGTGGATGCCCCGTGTGTGCAGGGCGGCGATCAGGGGGAGTTCCTCATCGAGGATCTCCCGCTGGCGCAGTGCGGTGAGCGCATAGCGCACCCTGTCCCAGGCGGAGAGGTCCGGCTGCTGGCGCAGACTTTCCTCCCAGAGGTTGAGGAAGCGCGAGGGGTCCGGCATTCGAGCCGCAACCCGGGCGCGTAGGAGCGTTAGGTTCTCCGCGCCGCCAAAAGTGGCGGCGAGGCGTTCGTCGGTGGCGACGACAGAGACCAGAGAGGCGGCCGCATCCAGTCGGCCCCAGGTCCAATCGCCGAGCCGCCAGCGGGCGCTGAGGAAGGCGGCGAAGTTGCTGAGCTGGTTGCCACTGAGTTTGGCGTTGACCAGGTCTTTTGGTGTGTTTGGTTCGTTCGCTTCGAGCACAGTATGTGTCGCCCAGCTGGAGTTGGCGGCAGAGACTGTGTGGAAGGCGATGTTAGGGGCTTCGAGAAGCGGGTCGGGGCGCATCGGTCCAAGGAGCGTCTCGGCGGCGGTCAGCGCGTCGACCATCTCCGGTCCTGTCCCGGCAGCGGCCTCGTACAGGGCGTTGTATGGGGCGATAGGGCCAAGACTGCGGCCAATGTTCCTGCCGAGCGCTCCGACGCGCTGCCACAGCTCTTCGTATGGCTGCGGTGGCTCAGGGAGGCCGTCGGCCGATTGCTCTGCTGGCAGGTTGAGCGCTCGCGCCAGACCCGCGCACCAGACACGCCATGCGGTGGGGGCGGTGCTGGCGGGCAGTGCGGGCATCAGAGCCACTAGCTGATTGGTCGCCAGCTGATAGGCGGCGGTGGTATCCGGAGGAAGAACGCCCCCTGTGAGGGCGTTCGCGTAGCACCGCAGCAGCAGCCGGTCCCGGGCTGCGATCAGTGTAGCGATGGCGAAGCGGTACGTATAAAGCTGCTGACGACAGTCGGCGGTGGCGACCCGGGCGGGTGGGGTGGTACCGGCTTCGTGGGCCCGGACCCAGTCCAGGAGAAACCTGATAGCGCGGGCCAAGGCAAGGGGACTGCTGCGCGGGCTGGGCAACAACTCGGCAGAGGCCTGACGCAACGCCGCGAAGAGCTGCACGGAGCCCGCTCCAGCCTCCTCGTCCAGAGGCTTCAGGGGGCTCGGGCCGGACGGCATCGGCAGCGGATCGGGGCCGGTCACGTCGGCTGGGTCCTCCAGTAGACGTACGAGTCTTCCTGCCTCTGCTGCCCCCACGGTGGCGCGGTATCGGTCCAGCTGGGCGGCTCCCGCGGAACGCAGGGCTTGGAGGGTTGGCGGCAGCACCCCGGCAAGCGTCTCCTGCCCGTGAGCGGCAGCATCTGCCGCGCGAAGCTCGAGGGCGTCGTCACGAAGGGATTCTGAACTGGCTTTCACCGCGAGTGACTTCGCAGCAAGCCGCACCAACCGAGTGACCCGGCTACTGTTTCCCTGTTCCGACTTCGGTGGGAAGGCCGGGACCGGCTGGAGGAACAGCAACCAGCGATCGACCCGCCGAGTGGCTGGAGTGCCAGCGATGGCACGGACCGCCCAGGCGACTGGGATGTTGTCCAGTAGGCCACCGTCCACCATCTCGGCGCAGCCGCCCAAGTTCTCGTCGGGGTAGCCGGTTTCACTGCTGACCCCGCGTATATCGATGTATTCAGGAGCGCCAGGTGGGGGCAGTTCGCCGCCGACGTACGCGCGGCCGGGTTCGAAGGCACCAGGGAAGGAGGACGTCGTACGAGCCGCGTAGGCGAGCCGGTCCAATGCTGCGGGTCGGGCGGTCCCGCCGGGGAAGTCCGTGAGGCCTGGGCGATGCCGAAAGCGGAAGAAGGCCTGGGACCGGCCCACCAGCAGCGGTTGGCCTAGCGTCGGTCGGACCCAATCGCGGCGGGGGCGTAGCCGAGTCGCTGTCAGGATCAGCCGGAGCGAGTCGGCCCGCTTCCATCCCGGGTCACGGGGCTTGGCAAGAAGGTCGTCGAGTGCCCGGCGCAACTCGCAGTAAAAGACTTCGTCGCCCTGCATCAGCGAAGTCGGCGGGTGAAAGGGCGTCGAACGGCGCAGCAGTCCCTCGATGTCGCCGAGACGTAACCACAGGTCGCGCACACCGGGGCCGAAGGGCATGCCGTAGACCAGATGGCAACCGAGCAAGACCCCGTTGAGGCCGCCAGCGCTAGTTCCCGCGAGGACATCGACGTCTACGTCCTCGTAGCCGCAGATCTTCAGGAGACTGCGGTAGACGGCCATTCCTTCGCTCTGGGTCGTGGCCGCTCCCGATGGCCCTGGGGCTGCGCATCGCAGCCGGGCCATTTCGCAGCAGGCGCCGCCCATCCAGACAGCGAGGCTGACTCCGCCACGCATGGCGATGGCCAGGCGCAGTTCCGCACTGCGCGATGCCGTGCTCATGCTTCCATGCTGCCCGCGGATCAGTGAGTACGCCATGCGGCCCGCAGGCGGCCGAGCCCACCAGGACCATGTCCAGTCCGGCGCTTGCACCGGCCCCCAACAAGTGAGGCAGCCTCGAAACGATCGAGCCCTGCGTGAACCTGCCGTTATCTGTAAGGAAGGACTCCAAGGAGGTTCAGACGAGCATTGATCCACGTACCCAGCCGTCCCGGGGCTCAAGGAAGAAGGGCCAGCCGTAGGCAGCCATCGGCCAACGACTCAGCAACCACCGACCAGGGATGATGAAGTTCATTCAGTGGCCGTCTGACTGGCGCACGCCAGCGTCGCCGCTGGCTGCTTCTTCTTCCGCTGCCTGCGCCTCCTCAAATCGCCCGAGGCCTTCCAAATACCGTGCGTATTTGTGCAGGCCGTGGGCAAGTGCAGGCATGTAGATGCTCGGCTGGGCAGCAGCGAGCCGGCGCCGGATCGAAATCGCTTCTTCTACCGCCGCCGCCGCTTCCTCGTAACGCCCCAGCGGTTCCAGCCGGGACGACAGGTTGCTCAGGCACGTCGCAAGTGGTGGCTCGTGAACTGCCGGCTGGGCAGTGGCGAGCCGGCGCCGGATCATCACTGCCTCGTCGATGGCTGCGAGTGCCTGGTCGTGACGTCCCGCCTGTCCAAGACGGGCGGAGAGGTTGTTAAGGCTGAGAGCAAGAACCGGAAGAAATGCGTCCGGACGTGTGGCGGCCAGCTCGCGGCGAATCGTCACAGCCTCTTGAACGGCAGCAAGCGCCTCCTCAAATCTCCCCACGTCCCGGAGCCGGACTGACATGTTGTGTACGTTGTTCGCGAGGTGGAACAGATATCGCTCCGGCTGTGCGGCGGCCAGCTCGCGGCGAATCGCGACTGCCTCGACAATGGCGGCCAGTGCTTCTTGATGGCCTCCCAGCTTTCCCAGCCTGTATGCAAGGTTGTTGAGGCTCTTGGCCAGGTCGTTCAGATGGAGATCTGGCTGTGTGGCGGCCAGCTCGCGGCGGATCTCTACCGCTTCTTGAATGGCAGCAAGCGCCTCCTCTTGGTGGCCCAGCGCGCCCAGACGAGCCGCCAGGCTGTTGAGGCATTTAGCGAGGTCAGCAAGGTGAGCCTGGGGCTGTTCCTCGTCCAACCGGCGCCAGATAGCCACCGCCTCTGTGCTGGCGGCCAGCCCTTCTTCGTGCCGCCGCAGCTGGCCGAGCCGGTAGGACGACCGATCCAGGTATCGGGCGAGGGCAGGAAGCTGGGCGGGGTCATCAGCGTGTTCGCGTTGCAGCATGACCAGGCGCTGGATCAGATCTGCGGCGAAGTCGGCAAGGTTGTGGCTGGTGCGCGGCAGCTGGCCGGCCAGGCGTTCCAGAAGGTCGGCGGAAGTGGTCGGGTCGTTGAGGATGCGTTGGAGGGCATCGACGAGTGCACGCGGATTCTCGCTCCGGGTGGCGATCTCGATCGCCGGCTCGGCGAGATGGTCTGGGTGGGTGACGCACAAGGCGGTGAGGCTGGCTTCGAGGCGGTCACGCGCGGTGGCTTGTGCGGCAGCCCGGGCGTAAACGGTAAGCAGTTGGGTGAGTTGAGACTGCGTGGCGCCGGACAACAGGTAGCCCGGCAGGTCTGGGTACCGGTACAGGTGGCGGCCGAGGAAGCGCTCGACGAGCCGGTCGGGTTGCAGGCTGTCCCATGGACGGGCGTCGGCGGACGGGTATAGGGCGTGGATCCAGGCGCGAACGGCGCTGCGACGATCCCGTGGCTGGTCGGACAAGTCCGGTACTCGTGCCAATAGTGCGTCGGCCTCGTCCTGGTCGTGGGCACTGAGCAAAAAGGCGGCAGCCAGGGCGTCGATGAGGGTGTTCATGCTGAGGGCGGGATGCAGTTGGTGGGCGGTCGCGGCGGCCTGCCAGTATCGGCGCTCGTGCCACAGCAGCCTGTCTTCGACCGTTTCGGCAATGCTGGTATGTGCCCCTTCGCTGGTTGTGCCGACTGCCGTGTCGAGGAGGTCGGCCAGGGCTGTCATATGCAGGGCTAGGGCGGTGTCGGCACCGTCCAGTGCCGGCGTGGGGAGGCTGGCGGCGAGTGCGGGCCAGGGGTGGTGTTGCCAGCCGCGCACATGTCCCAGCCTGGTAGCGAAGCTGTCCACCGCCTGCCGGTAGGCTCCAGCTCTATCGCCGTCAGTCGGCTCCAGCGACTCGAGTGCGGTCACCGGGGCGCCGTCGAGGAGTTCTTCGGCTTCATGGGTATCGGCCTGGAAATTCTCCCACCAGTCCTCGACGCTGCGGGCCAGCAGCAACACCTTCACAGGTGTACCGCCATGGTGTCGGGCGAAAACCCGCAACAGATCGGCGAGTTGAGCCGTGCGGGTCTCGGCGTAATCCACCACCACCAACGCCGGGACTGCGGCCGCGGCCAGCAGGGCAAGGTCTGCGTGACGGGCGTCGGCTCGTAGCCAGACGGTAGACCATCGGCTGTCGGCCAGCCGGCCGCCAGCCAGTTCAGTGGCAACATGATGGGCCAGGCGGGTCTTGCCCTGCCCGGCAGGGCCATGCACCAGCCAGACGCCGAAGCCTGGCTCGGCGCACCAAGCTCCCAGCTGGCTGAGGAATTCAGCGCGGCCGCGGAAGGGCACGACCGCCTGGCGGGCGCGCAACAGTGCGGCAGGTGAGGGCAACGGGCGTGGGCCTCGGCGGATGTCGGCGATATCTGCCAAGTGCTGCCATTCCACCGGTTCCAGGACACCACTGCTGTCCGGGACCGAACTGTACGCGGCCAACATGGCACGGAAGTCAAGATCGTGGTGGAGGACGTAGGCAGGGACAACTTCCAGGCCGGCATGCCCGAGCCCAGTCAGGTCCGCGGTGATCACCCCTGTGAGTAGGTCATCACAGAAGACAGCCGCCCCCGACAGACCGCCCCACGGCGAAGTGCCTACACCACTGGACTCAGGCGGCGTTTCGCGCAGGGTTAGGACGTGGCGATTGTCGACCCGCCCGGTGGAGGGGTTGACGGTGCCGGTGGCCTGCCACAGCTCAACGGGGCGGCCCGGGCGCTGGATCACATCTGGTACCCCAATGGTCTGACATGGTGTGCCGGGTCGGTCCGTAACCAGGCGTCCCCACCCAGGTCCGCTGCCGTCGGGCGGGATCCACGCTGGATCCGCCACGTGCAGCAAAGCCGCGTCATCGCGGTCGCCAGGAGCACCGCGCCAGACCACGGACGCGCTCCATTGCGCTCGCTCCCCTGGCCGGAACAGTCTCACGTCGGCGCCCTGAGGCGGGACCACATGCGCCGAGGTCAGCACCAGCCGCGGCGCAATTACATACCCGGAACCTCGCCCGCACGGCCCGTCCAAGGCCACCACTCGTTGCCGCTGCACTGGGCCCCTTGTGTCTGTCAGTCAGGGATGCGGCCCGAGACATCACCTGGGCCGATCCCCTGTTGAGGAGCGCTGTGGATGAGCAGGTCACCGCCGCCCGGCTGCTTCGGCGTCAGGGCGATCTTCACCCGGTGGATACGGCCATGGCTCATGCCGGCCTCCGCGTCGGCAGTCAAGACCCACGCCTTGAAGCCAGCTTTCACCTTGGCGTCCCGCCGCAGCTCGACGGCAAATTCCAGTTCAATGGGGCCCACCTCGAACGCCAAGTTCGAGCCCGCGCCGAGGGCAGCCGCATCCAGGAGTTCATCGCGCAACACGGCCACTGCCTGCGCTAGCTCAAGATCTTTGTTTTGCATGTCGTCTCTGGTCCCTGTCTTCGTTGCACCGTGCTTCAACGCCAGCGCTCACACCATGGACACTTTGCTCAACACCCGTCCTTCCGATCCTGCCCCGGGAAGGGGCAGGCGGATACGTGGCGCGCCGTCGGTGGGTGACTGGATGATCTCAGGCAGCCAAGATACGGGGAGTGGAAGCCAGGACGTTGCCGCATTCCCAGGCCCGTGCACCAGAGATCCCGCCAGCCGGACACCCCAGGAGAGCTGGCACGGACAGGTCCACCAGCCAGGTGCCGGGAATACAGAGATACTTGGACACGACAGGAGGGCGCGGGCCCTGCGTGACGCTGCGGCGGCCTCCCGTAGAACAGCGTGCCCCCGTATTCCGGCCCCGGGACAACCTGGCCGACCTCCGAGAGTCCGTGGCATGTCCGCCGGGCCTCATTCCTGGGGTTCGGATCGGCCTGGTTGAGATACTTTCTCCCAAGTTAGACGGAGGCTCGATTGATCATCTTTGACACGAACGCGGTGAACCTTCTGCATCCCGAGGGGCCCACTGCCGACATCATCCGGAAGTTGAGGCAGTCGGGACACCACAGGGTCGCCGTGCCCTGGATGGTCCTGGAGGAGCTGGCCGCTCACCAGGCACGGTTCTACCCCGTCAGGTACCAAGCGATCGTGAACTCCTTGGACAAGCTGCGCGAAATCCTTCCCTGGGAGCTGAAGAGCTCCCTGGAGTCCTTGGACCTGGAGCGCTTCCTGGACTACTGGCGGCAAGCTTACGGGGAGATCTTCGAGGTCATCGAGACCAGCGACGCGGCCATCCGCAGGGCCTATCAGCGTGAGGCAATGGCTCTTCCGCCAGCGAAGCGAAACAAGGACCGTTCCGAGGGCGGCCGTGATGCGGCGATCTGGTTCTCCATCCTGGATTTTCTTGAGCAGAACCCCGACCAACACGCATACTTCGTCACCGACAACACCTCCGATTTCGGCGACGGCACCACCTACCCGTACCCAATGAACGAGGACATCCGCGGTCTGGAGAACCGGCTGACGAGGCTCAAGGACTTCGCCCAGGTCGTTTCCCAGTTCACCCAGGAGGTCTCCGGGAAGGACGCGGAGGCCGCTGCAGCAAAGCTGCTGGCGTCGCCGTCTGTCCGGAACGGCGTGGCGGAGGCAGCGAGTGGATTGAGCACGCTCACCGGCTACACCGGTCTCGGCGACGCGGACGCACCGGAACAATGGTACGCATGGTTCGGCACGCCCGAGGTCGAACTGGTCGCCGTCACGGACGTCAAGGGCCACGCGATCGAGGGCGACGTCTGGTACACGGCCACGGCGCAGTGGCTGCTGTACGGTCTCGCGGTCGACGAGCGTGAGGCTCTGTCCGGAAACATCGCCTGCGTCTGGGAGACAAAGATCCTCTTCTCGGCGGGCGACGGCATGGGGCCGACTCTGCTCACGTCGGGCGAGCCAGCCTCTCCGGACGCCGATGACGAGCTGTGCATGAAGATCCTTCAGGGGCTCAAGAAGCGAGTCACCGACATCGCGGCGGCCGCCAAGCGCAATGTCCTCGCGGCCCGGACCCCAGCGGAACAGTTGGTCTCCGACCGGGTCGCCTCCGCTCTGTCTGGCCTTGACCTGTCCAGCGTCCGGCTTGCCCGACAGGCGGCGCTCCTCTATGGCCCGACACAGCGCATCGCCCAGCAGGCCGCCGAACAACTGAGGCTGGTCAACGGTCCTGCCCAACAGATCGCACGGCAGCTGGAGGCCAACCGCGCTGCCCTCAACGCAGCGATCAACGCTCCCGGGCTGCACATCGCCCAGCAGGTCGCCCAGCAGCTCGCTGCCATGCCCCGGCTCGACGTCGCTGTGCCCCGGATCGACATTCCTGGCTATACGTACCAGCCGCACAGTGGTGAAGCCGTGCGCAGGGACGATGCCGCGACGCAGGAGCAATCGGGACCGGCCGCCCCTGTCGCCCGGGAAGCCGAATCGGCAGACGACGAGACAGGTACGGATGACAGCAGCCCGGGCGAGTGATTCAGGTCCAGGTCGGCAGTGCCGCCAGCGGCGGCACTGGGGCTGGCTGCGTGCTTGGCGTGGTCCGGGACGGCCATAGCAGAGCGGCTTGTCGCGGCGGCGTACGGTTGCGGGCGTCCGGAGCCATCGCGAGTGGCTCCGGACGCCCGAAACCCCTGGCGCTCTCTCCTGCCATCTCCTCCCCCTTCGTCCAGGACGGCGTCGCCGCCCTTGATGTGCGTTCCATCGCCGCGAGGAACGCGCGGTCGTCCAGGTCCCCGGGTGACGCTCAGGTCGGCGAGGGTGCCGACATACGCGGTCGTGAACCGGTCGTGCCACTGGCCCAGTACGCGCCGCTCTCACGCCCGCGTGCCACTACGTGGTGCGTGTCAAAGCAGTCAACGGCGCTGTGCAGTGGTAGCCTCCGAGCGCCGGTCTGCGAAGGACTGGACCGTGTGCCGGAGCTGTCCCGGACGCTCCACGGCACCAACAGAGGGTGTGGGGCACCCACTTCGCGCTTGTTGTCCTCCATGACACGCATCGCGTGGTGATCCAGCCGGCCGGGCGGCGACGAAGGATTCACCGTGCCGAGCTCGTTTCGCCGTCAGGCCGTCCGCCTCCGCGCCTCCTACACCAGAGAGACTGCCGCCCTCGCCGCTCCCGGCATCGCCCGCCGCATCCCCTTCCGGGACGGCGGGCTGGGCCTGGATGTCTGCACTGCTGCGCAGCGGCGGCTGCGTGCGCTGCTGGCGCTGGGCATGTTCAACCACGGTCCGGCCAGTCTGTGGCCACGCCACGTCAGCCTGGCCGATGTCACCCGCTACACCCTGGTCGTCTCTCCTCGCTACGACGATCTGGTCATTACCTCCCGCGCTCCGTACAACGTGACCTGCTGGCTGGTCGGCCGCGACAGGCTCCCCCAGATCGGCGTGCCGGGACTGCGGGTGGAGAACTCCTACGACGAGGGATGGCGCCTGCGCCACCTCCCCACCGGCGCCACCATGACCGTGACCGCAGACCGCCACGGCCGCCTGCAGGGCAAGCCTGATCACGGCAGCAACTACTGCCGCCTCTGGACAAGCGACGTCCCCCTCAGCGAGGAGGAACATGCCGCGCTGGGCGCCCTCCCCCATCTCGGCGCCGATACCGAAAGCCTGCTCGCCGCGCTGTCGGTGCGCCTGTGCACGCACGCCCCGGACGGCAGCTGGGACATCGGCATGTGGTTCTACGATCTCACCGACCGGCCCGAGCGCGGGTACGCCCACCACCGCAGACTGTCCGTCGAGGGCGACCAGTGCACCCTCCACTGGGACTCCGATCCCCACCCGGAAGACCTCTATGCCGCCCTCACCGACCCCGTCGTCGGACTGGCCGGCACCACCGGCCACTCCACCCACGACGGATGGCACCTGCACTACGGACGCGCTCGCCTCACCGCCCACCCGGTCGCGTATAAGCCCTAGCCCTGAGGCCTCTCGCCAGCCGCGACGCGAGGACCTCCATGACCGTGGTCGCATCACCCACCGTCATGGTTTCCGACAACCCAGTACGGGTCCCGGCAGTCCATCGGCTTGCACCCCACGGCCCTGCCGGTCCGTGGGGTGCAAGCGCGCCTGCGAACAAGCGGTGTCACCAGTGCCGGCAGCAGACGTCCTCCCATGCCACCGGCAAAACCACCCGCTCATCTCAACTCTCCTGTCCAACAGCGGTATAGGGGCAGAGTTCTGCAGGCATCGGACTTCGAACAGCGGTTTGATAGCCCCATGCAGAGGCGGAAGAGAGACGCTCGTTGCGTACACACCGTGTTTGAGGTGACGATCATGCAGAGAACGTCGGCCGATCCCACCGTCACTGGGGGCGGAAACCGTACGTGACCCCTTCACTCCACCGCCGTGACCACCAGGGCAGCGGCGATCAGGTTCCTG
Source organism: Streptomyces cylindrosporus (assembly GCF_022698165.1). Classification (GTDB taxonomy): domain Bacteria; phylum Actinomycetota; class Actinomycetes; order Streptomycetales; family Streptomycetaceae; genus Streptomyces; species Streptomyces cylindrosporus. Next base: position 374,771 of record NZ_JALDAY010000013.1, on the reverse strand, counting down.
CGAGCGCGAGCTACCGGGTGCAGGCGAGCGACGACTCGATCGCCGCAGGCGGAGACATCGGCACAGCCATCACCGGCGATCACAATGCCGTCACGCAGGTCTATATCCTGCCGTCATCCGGCGGCGGCACAGGCACAAAAGCCCCCACGGCCCGCCTCATCAGCGAGTGCCATCCGCTCGACCTGGAAGTGCATCACGCGATCCATGTCGCCGCCGAGGACGGCGAGTTGCCCGTCTATGTGCCACGCGAGCACGACCTCCACCTGCAGCGCATCGTGGAAGCCGCCCGGGCGGGCAGGAGCCAACTGTGCATGCTGGTGGGCGCGTCATCCACCGGCAAGACCCGCGCGTGCTGGGAGGCGATCCAGGTCCTGGCCGTCGACGGCTGGCGGCTGTGGCATCCCATCGACCCCACCCGCGCCGACGCGGCGCTGGCCGGTCTGGCTACGGTGGGACCGAAGACCGTGGTCTGGTTAAACGAGGCACAGCACTATCTGGCGCAGCCTGAGAGCGGAGAGCAAGTCGCTGCGGCCTTACGGACCTTGCTGACGGACGCCCATCGCGCTCCGGTCCTCGTGGTGGGCACGTTATGGCCTGTGTACTGGGACCAGTTGGCCTCCTTGGCAACCGGGCCGGGACCCGATCCGCACGCGCAGAGCCGAACTTTGCTGGCGGGACGCCAGGTGCACGTCCCGGAGGCCTTCACCGAGCAGGATCTCGTCGCCGTGCGCAGCGCGGCACGAACCGACGCGCGGCTCGCCCAGGCCCTGACCGGGGCGGCCGACCGGCGCATCACACAATTCCTTGCCGGTGTTCCGGCGCTGCTGGAACGGCACAGGCACGCCGGCCCGGGCGCCCGGGCCCTCCTCGATGCCGCGATGGACGCACGCCGTCTGGGGTGCGGCACGGACCTGCCGGCAGCGTTCCTCGAAGAAGCGGCAACGGGCTACCTCTCCCGGTCACAGTTCGATTCCCTGGACGATGACTGGTTCGAACAGGCCCTCGCCTACACCGGCCGTCCCGTCCACGGCAACGCGAGCCTGCTGCGGCGTACACGCCGCACCCTGCAAAACGAGCGGGAAGACCGCAGTCTCCGGCTGGCCGACTACATGGAGCAGCACGGCCGCCGGACCCGCCATCACCTGTGCCCGCCGGCCTCCTTCTGGGAAGCCGCCCTACGGCACCTGCCACGCCGCGCGGACATCAGCGCGCTGGCCTCCGCGGCCTTCGCCCGGTGGCGGCTGCGCCACGCCCGCCTCCTGGACCAGCGCGCCCGTCAACTGCCCTGGCCCGATCCCGGCGTCGAGACAGAAAGCACCCCCCCTGCCTACGACTGGCCCGACGACGCCAGCCAGCCGGCCAACCATCTCGCCTGCAGGGCGCTGGCCGACCTCGCCTTCACCGCCGCCGAGGCAGCCGACTACGACCAGGCGGCAGCCCTGGCCGTGCAGGCCGCCGAATGCTGCCAGCCCGAGGCACTCGCCGAGATCGCACTACAGCACGAAGAGGCCGGGCTGACCGTCGAGGCATCCGACCTCGCTCACCACGCCGCAGCCAACGGAGCCCCGAACTGCCTGAGCCACCTGTCCCTGCTGCGCGAAACGGCGGGACTCTTCGACCAGGCCGAACACTACGCACGCGCCGCCGCCGAGTACGGACTCACCAACGCCCTGACCGACCTGGCCCTACGCCGCGAAACAGCAGGAGACACCGAGCACGCCGAAAGCCTCTGGGAAGCCGCCGCGGCTTACGGCCACCCCGAAGCACTCGCCACCATCGCCCGCTACCAGTACGAAGCCCGCGACCTCGACGGCGCAGCCCGCACCGCCCGCGAAGCACTCGACCGAGGAGACGCCGCCTACTTCCACCGCACCCCGCCCCTCTGGGAAGCGCTCTGGCCGCACGGCATCGAACCAGACGGCACCCCCACCCCCCACCCCGACCACACCTGGTAGCGTCCGTGTCGAACAGAGGGCCCCGCCGTCAACTGCACTCGTATCAGGGGGATTCCACGGATCGGGCCGGCAACTCGGCTTGGTTACGCTCGTGTTGTCGGTGTGAGATGACCTTGGCCGATGTCCCGGTAGCCAGACCGGGCGCATGTCTTCCCCGCCTCCCCGATCGGTAGGAAGACAACGCCCCCTGTCTGCCGCATCACCAACAGGCCGAGGGATCCGAGGACCCCTGGCGAAGTTCTCCGCACTCCGCACTTCACCCCATACGATGCCTTCCCCAACACGTGATGGAGTGTGAGGTAGAGCTGTGGTCACCCTGCTGCTGACTTCACTGCCCGGCGCCGTCGTTGGCCTCGTCATAACCGTGTTGTTCGAAGACCAGCTCAAGAACACGGCGGCTCATCTCATCGGCCGGATCCGCAGACCCAACCGAGAGATCGCAGGCAAATGGGCAACCTACTGGGGCGTCACCTCGGATCCCACCTCCTCACCCACGGCCAGGGAGACCACGACCACGATCGTGACCTTCGATCTCAAGCGGCTGCTGACTCGCGTGACGGGAAGGGACATCGAGCGTGCAACATCCGGGATCGAGGCCAGCCTCAAGGACGCGACCTTCTTGACAGGCACGTGGTGGGACCACACCGGTGAGCGCTACCAGTGGGGAGCGTTCCAGCTGTGGTGGTCGCCTGACGGCCAGGGAATGATCGGCAAGTTCATCGGAAAAGATTCCAGGAACCACATCAACCACGGAATCTGGCTCTGGGCACGCGACAAGTACGATCTGCCGAAACTCGCAGAAAAAGCGAACAACCGCGGCTACCCGTTCGACGATCTGGACGCTTTCCTGGAGGGGATCAGAACCGCACTGGACACTCAGCGGACGTGATTTCTACGGGCAGGATCTCAGCCGCCGCACCCTGATCCCCGTCGTCAGAAGGTGGGCTGGTCAGCGCCGTCGCTCGTGTTGTCGTAGGCGTTGACGTAGGCGAGCCGGAACGTGGGGCCGCACCGGCCACCGTCGCTGTAGAGCGCCTCGTCACCGAGCAACTGGTGCGCCGCCACGGAGAAAACACCCTCCACCGAGCCGACGACCTTGCCGCTCTTGTCGAGGAACACGTACCGGATGTCATACGCCATCGAGTACGCGGCGTGATTGCGCAGCCAGAACGTCATCTGCGGCGTGTCCCCCACCTCGCAGTCGCTCTGCACCCGGTACAGGTCCTTGACCGGGTGCAGGTAACTCCGGCTCGGTGACGGGCTGCTCACGGCCTGCCCGCCCTCCGGCGAGGACACAGACGAACAGCCGCCGGCAGCTAAGAGCAGGACCAAAGCAGCGGCAGCGAAGCGGTGGCGCACCTGCTCAGCTTGGCAGACCCCAAGAGGGCACACCGTGCTTTACCGCAGGTCCCGAGGCGACTACGTGTCCGTAGGGTCTTAGGTGCCCGTGAGTTCGGCACGGGGATCGTGCTGGCCTTGCGGCGGCAACGCCGAGCTTGCCTGCGCTTCGGTCACTGCAGCGCGCCGATTGTTAGGGCTATCGAGCATCTCCGAGACGACCACCCTCGTGGTGGCCGGAGGAGGCGCGGGATCCGAGCGGGCCAAAGCCGAGACCCCCGGTATCCGCCGGGCCGCCCCGGACGAGTTCGCGAGTTCGCCCAGCTATCGCCGACACCTCAACTGCGGTCTTCGGTACGGGGGTTCCTCGCTGCACAAGGCCAGCAGGATGGAGCCCTGCGGCCACCCTCCGCTCGGCGCCGCCCCCGCGGCCCCGGCTGGTCTGCCCCGTCGAGCCGGAGCCGCGTGCGGATGACGTGCGGGAAGGGGGCGGGGTCAGACCTTCCAGGACCGCAGTTGGTCGGCGACGGCGAGGACGCCGAGGCGGGTGTCGCGGATCTTGCGTACGAGATCGGACAGGGCCCCGTAGGGAGGGTCGATGCCCTCACCGCACTGGTCCATGTACTGCGCGGCGATGAACGCCGCGTACAGGCTGTTGCGGTGCGGCAGCGGCTCCAGGCGCACGATGGTGTGCATCAGCGCGGCCGCCCGCCAGGCGGCGTCCGGGTCGGCCGCGGCCAGCGTCGGCAGCCGGGTCTTATGCCGGACCACGGCCGCCACGAGCGCGGAGTAGTCCAAGACACTCATGTCCTCCTCCGCCAGGGCGGCCTCCTGGACATCGAGGAGCCAGGCAACATCGACGTACAGGTGCGGCCCCGTCACGCCGCTCGGAGGGCGGCACCTCGTCGGGAAACGCCGCGTCGAACTCCTCGCGCGGTATGCCGCCCGGGTCGGCCGGATACAGGCGCCCAGGAGTTGTCCCCCGTCACAGACCACGCGACGAAGCGGTTGAGGCATACTCGGCTGGTGGTCTCCCCGATGCGTCCGCCCGCACCGCGTCCGTGCGACAGCTGCCCCTACCGGCGCGATGTGCCCTCCGGGGTCTGGTCACACGAGGAATACGAAAAGCTCCGCCGCTACGACGCTGCCACCCCCGAGCAGCCACCGGGCTTATTCCAGTGCCACCAGGCTGATGCGGACGGCTCCATCCGCCGCATCTGCGCAGGCTGGGCCGGCTGCCACAGCGGCGAAGGTCTCCTGGGTTTGCGTCTTGCCTTGTTCGAGGACCGTATCGACGCGGAAACCTTCCGCGCGGCGGCCCACTACCGCTCCCCCGTCCCGTTGTTCGACTCCGGCACCGAAGCGGCTGATCACGGCCAGGCAGACATCCACCGACCCGACCACGCCGCCGCCCTGCTGATCCACAAGATCATCCGCACCCGAACCGACCTGACCAGCCCCTAGCCACAGCGCAACACCCTCCGGCTCAGGTAGGCGAGTTCGCCGATCCAGTCTCCTCCGCACAAGCGACGGCTGCCGGCTCCTGGCCACGATGAGCATCCCCACCGGCTGGTGCAAGGGATCCGGCAGAACGCTGTTGGGCATGCCGTCGGTTTGACAACCAGGGCCAAGGTCGTCTGGAGGCTCCTGTGAAGCAGACCGTTCCAGTTTGTCGGCGACGCCTCAAAAGTGATTCTGGATCACTTTTGAGGCGTCGCCGACAATATAGGAAGGGTTTCTCTTCTGGGGCTGTCTGGTTACTCATGTGGCCGTCTGGTGGGCTTCCCGTAGTGCTGCCAGTCGGTTCGCCAGTTCCGCGGGACCGATGCTGCTCAATGCCCAGAGGCTGCTGATTCTGCGGGACTGCTGCCAAATTGGGCCCTTCTTCGGGGTGTGGAAGGGCAGCACGACGGTGCCGTGAACGTCGAAGGGGCCGACGTCGAGGTAGCGCAGGCCTCCTGTGCCGCATAGATAGTGGGCACTGTTGGTGGCTGCTGCGAGATCGGCGAGCCGCTCAGAACGCCCGGACCGGGTCGGGATGTCGCTGCTGTCCCGCACGTCGCCTGACCAGCCCAGCACGGTGAGGAGGGCGATCGTTGATGTTCTCGCGGAGTCGGCGACGTGCGCTGAGGCGTCCAGCGTGTCCAGGACCGCGTTCAGGACGTCTTGGACGGCATCCCAATGGCGGCTGCGGCGGTAGTACTGGCGTACGAGCAGTTCGACCCTTCGGTGTGAGCGGCGCTGATCAGCCAGCCTGGCCTGGCTGATCAGTGTCGGCCGTCCGTGGGGAAGGTGGGTCGGGAGGGTGAGCCACTGCTGCGTGGCGGGGTCGTCCAGGGCAGCGAGGCGGGTTCTGTGCTGGTAGTCGCGCCGGGTGAACTGGACGTCGTCCAGGACGATCCACCGGTCCGCGGCATAGAGCTTGGCCAGCGTGGACAGCCGGGGGAACAGGTTGGGCTGATGGATCGCGCACATCCCGCCCGGCGAACCGACGCGGGGTGACTCACCGGTCGATGAGGCGGCTGTCGAAGCCGGCGCCCAAGAGGCGCTGGTAAGCGTCATGCACATCCCCCGGTACGTCCTGCTCGACGGCGAAGCCGAGCTTCGGGTACTCGATCACCCGCTGCAGGTCGCCGACGAGCATGTCGACGACGAGTTTCTCGTCGCCGATCGACTTGATGTAGTCGTCCAACTCCAGCGGCTCGGAGGCGCAGACGACCTCGGCCTCGGGCCACAGCTTGCGGCAGGTGGCATAGGAGCGGCGCTCCATGTAGGGCTTGGAGATCAGCAGCAGCGAATCCACCGTGATACCCGTCTCGGCCAGCAACTCCCTTGAGAACGTGATGTTCTGGCCGGTGTTCGCGGCCTGCGGCTCGACCAGGATCGCCTCGTCCGGGACACCGAGGTTCAGCGCGTGCTCGCGGTAGTGGACGGCTTCGCCGCGCGGGAAGCGGGCGCGGGTGGTGGGGCTGTTGCCGCCGGTGAACACCACGACGGGGAAGAGGTCGGCGCGGTAGAGGTCGGCGGCTGCGGTGGCGACGCCGAGGTCGTGGCTGCCCAGGCCGATCGCCGCCGAGCAGGGCCGCTGCTTGTGGCCCATCTGGTGGTAGTTCCAGATCAGCGTGGCGTCGTGGAACTGCTCGTCGGTGATCTGGCGCTGTTCGTGCTGGGGCACTGGCACTCCCTGGCTCATCCCTGCTGGTCCTTTCGGATGCCCTCGATGCTGCGCAGCTGGTGGCTCAGCCCGTACTGGCGGGCCACCTGTGCCGCCTGGTCGAGGACGGACAGCCCATCATTGCGGGTCGCCGTATCCGACAGAAGGATGTGCCCGTACGCGGTGTCCAGTCGCACCCGCTGCATCGGGGAGTCGACCGTGCCGGTGGTGCGTGCGATGTCGATGTAGTGCAGGGCCTGCTTCAGGTCGCCGCCGCCGCGGTGGGCCAGGGCGAGTTTCTGGTGGGCGACCGACCAGTCCTCGGGCTCGCCCAGGTCTTCGAAGGAGCGGGTGGCTTCGGCCATGACGCCGGTGGCGTACGCGTTGTTGCCCTCCTTGCTCAGCGCCGTGCCCACCCACAGCCGGGCCCTGGCGCGGTCGCGCGGACTCAAGCGCTCGTCGGCGGCGAGGAGTTCGTAGCGGCGGGCAGAGGATTCCAGCTGGCCCGACATCTCCTGGACGACAGCCAGGGACAGCTCGATCTGGGCCACCCGGCGCGGGATGTCGAGCTCGGTGAACATGCCGCGGGCGGTCAGGTAGGAGTGCCGGGCGGAGAGCGGACCGATGATGGCGCCCTGATCGCGCTGGAGGTCGCCGAGCAGCACGAGGGATCGGCCGTACAAGTAGAGGCCCTTGTCGTCCAGTTGATGGGGTGCACGGCTGCCAAGCCAGCGGTTCAACAGGGTGGAGGCGAAAGGAAAGTCCTGGCGGCTGATGCACACGACAGCGCGCTCGATGTCCTCCATCCAGGTCTCGTAGTCCGCCGGCCGCGCGCTCTTGCGGTCGGGGAACAGCGCTGTCTCGAAGCGGGCTTGGGCTGCTGAGTCGGCGCGGGCGAGGGCGGTGTCGAGGATGGCCTGGGTGTCCGGCCGGGGCTGCGTCTCGGTGCCGAGACTTTCCCACTTCGCGACCGTGCGCAGGGCGACACCGAGGTGCTCGGCGAAGGCGCGCGTGCTCATGCGCAGCGCAGCGCGCAGGGCGCTCGCCTCCCTGCCACTCCACTGCTGCACGCTGACCACGGCTGACCTCCCTCCGTCACGTATGGAAGCACTCTCGGTGACGGCATGGGGCGGGAAGTGCAACGGAAGTACAACAGCAGGCCATTTCGAGGCCGTTGGCGCCAGCCGACGCTGTGGGCATGGACGACGAACTCATCACCGAACGCCGCCCCGTCACCTTCCCGCCCGTCTTCGGCTACCTACGTCACGTCACCGGCGGGCTGCCCCGTCACGCCGCGCTCGTCGACTGCCTCACCGCATACTGCGACCGGCACGAACTGGCCCTGTGCGCGGTCTTCACCGAACGCGACCGCAGCGTTGTCATCCGCTCCCCCGCCTTCGTGGGCCTGCTCGACGCCCTCGAGCTTCCTGACACCTACGGTGCCATCGTTCCGGCCCTCAGCCACCTCGGCCCCAGGAGCCTTGGGGCCGAGCGCAAGCGGCAGGTAACAGCGGCGGGCGCCCGTCTGATCGTGGTCCGTCCTCTCACGCCGACCCCGCGATCCGCCTCTTTGCCAAGCGCAAGCCTGAGCTTCCAGCAGCAGGGGGATACGTGATGTCGGTGCGTGACGCCTTGCGAAGCGCCCCCCTGGCCGGCGACGTGCCGGGACTACGGCTGCTGAAGGTCGGCGACGGCTGGGACGTCGTGCGCACCTGCGCCGAGATGGGCCTGTTGGCGTTGGCCTATCTGCGCGGCACCGGGGCCTGCGTCGGCCCCGTCCTGTACGACAAGCCCAACAGTTGCCTCTACTACGCCGTCCCGACCGGTACCGCCGCCTGCTGGGACGGGCTGCCCGTACGGCACCTCTCCAGCGATTCCTGGCTCGTCGCGCCCGGCCTGGAACTGCTCGACGACTGGTTCGGCGGATGGTGCGAGCTGCCCGACGACGACACCCTCACCGACTCCGACGCCCTGCGCACCGCGCTCCAGCACCCGTACACCGCCGTGGCCAGGGACGAGAGCCACGCCGACGCCTGCCGCCCAGAGCAGACACCCCGCCGGCCGCAGCAGCACCCCCCACCCGACTCCGAGGGGACCTCGTGACGATCGATCCCGTCTCGCCCAACACCGTCCTCGCCAACGCCCTTCTGCGCGCCGAGGACGTCCTGACGCCCCGCATCCTGGCCACCGCGCCCGAGAGGATCGTGCTGGCCGTCGGCACCCAGATCAACGGCGCCCCGCACATCGGCACCTCCCTCGTGCAATCCCTCGCCTTCGCCCTGGCCGGCCGCCTGCGCGACCGCTTCGGCATCCCCACCGAGGTCCTCTTCCACGCCCTCGACAACGCCCCCTACGAGCTGGCCACCGACCCGGCCAGCGGCCACTGCTATCAGCGCGCCTACGCCCAGGCCCTCGGCGAGAAGGCCCTGACCGACCTCGTCGGCGCCCTGTACCGGCCCCTGTTCACGGCCCTGTCGCGACGCCTGGGTATCCCTTACTGCGTCGAGACCTACAGCCGGCAGCAGGCCGGCGAGCACTTCCGCCGCACCTGGCTGCGTCTGCTGCCTCGCCTCGACGCCGCCCGCTGGTGGCTCGCGCCCTCCACCGGCACTCCGCACCTGCGCATCCCATGCCCCCGCCCGGGCTGCGGCTGGGCCGAGAAACACGCCGAGCGCACCAGCGTGCATCTCACCGACCGCGACAGCGCCACCGTCGCCGCCGTCTGCCTGCACCACGGCCCCTACCAGGCCGACATCACCCCCGCCGCCGGCGGCTACCTCGACCTGGCCACCCTCTACCGCAACCTCGTCAAGGAACTCGCCCTCACCAGCACACCGACCGGCGCCACCCTGCACGTCATGGTCAAGGGCGGCGACTGGATCTTCGGCTCCCTCCTGGTCGACGAGGCCCTCCAGGCCGTTGGCCTCACCCGCGCCCAGCTCCCCGCCCGCCTGTTCTGCCCGCAGATCGTCACCCACACCGGCGCGAAGCTGTCCAAGTCCCTCATCCGCGAAGGCCGCGCCCCCTTGCCCGACGGCGCCGCCGACTGGATGCTCGACACCCGGCAGTGGCCCGGTAGCGTCACCGACTACGCCGATCAACTCCTCGCCGTAGCCCGGACCTTGCTGTCGGATCCCCGGCACTTCTTCCGCTCGTACTCCGCGGCCGAGATCGGCCGCCTGATCAACGCACCAGCGCCCAGGAGCATCCCCGCACCATGACCGACAGCACTCCCCGCCTCCGCGAACTCAACCTCTACCGGCAGTACTTCGACCTCGTCGCCGCCGGCACCAAGACCATCGAAGTACGGGTGAAGTACCCCCACCTCACCGACCTCGCCCCCGGCGACACCATCCGCTTCCGCATCAAAGGCAGCGATGAGACCTGCGACGTCCAGGTCGAACGAGTCAGGGAGTATCCGGACTTCGAGGCCCTCCTCGATGGCGAAGGACCCGCCAACGTCAACCCCACCGCCACCCGCGACGAACAACTCACCACCATCCGCGCCATCTACCCGCCCGAGAAAGAAGCCCTCGGCGCCCTCGCCATCAAAATCACGCTGCCCCCAGCCGACTAACGTGACCGACCCCGCCACCCGCCACCCGTGGATGTCCAGCAGCAGACCGTCCAGCGGCCCGCCGACCAGGGCGGCGTAGGTCCGGTGCGACAGCGGGCCAGGATGAGGGGCATCGTGGTCGGCGCCGTAGACGCGGCCGTTCAGCAGCTGCTCATCGCCGTTCATCCGATCAGCGTCGCAGCCGCCACCGACAACGCAGGCTTGCCCAGGACCGCCTTGGGTTTGCTCACGCGGTTGGTGCGGTCGGGTTCGTTGGACCGTCACGATTGCGCTGATACGGATGTACAGGCGGTGCCGGGGTGTCACTATCGGCCGCTATGACCTTTCTCGAGGCGTCCACCCACTTCACTCCCGACACCTGCAACTTAGGCACCGACGGCATCGACTGGAGTGCCATCGCCTCCGCGGAGGCGATGAGCGCCTTCTGCGGCATCATGGCGGGCTTCGTCCTCGCCGGCCTGGTCACCGTGATCGGACAGAAGAACCCCGCGGGCGGGGACGGCCACGCGTCACGCGGCCTGAAACTCTTCCTGCCCTGCTTCATCGGACTGGCGACGGCGTCGTACCTGTATGCCCTGACGGCCGGGGAGCTGGTGTGCCCCCGGGCCATCACAGAGCAGCTGTTTTCCGGAGCCATCCTCGCCGCGGACGCCCTGATCGTGGTCGTCGCACTCGCCTGGCTCCTGCCGGCCTACGACCGCAACCAGCACGGCGAAGTCCGCTTCTTCCGTGGCTTGATCCTCTTCGCGGCGCAGTTCTCGATGCTGATGGTCACCGTGTCCTCTGACGGATTCAACAACTCGGTGCTCGAGCGGCACGTCAACGGCCTCGCCACCGGGCTCGTGTACGGCGGCGGCGTCGCCTTCATGGGCGTCATCCTCTTCGTCTGGTTGAAACGCCTCCCCCAGACACCACCACCGCCCACCCCGCTGCCCAACGGAGTGACCGCAGCTGGATGGCCTGAGCACTGGCGCGACGAGATCGTCTTGAACCGTCGCGTGCAGACCGCGGCCAAGACCTCGGTGACGGTGGGCGGTGTCCTTGCCGTGGCGGGCGGGTGCGTTGTCGGCATTGCCTGGAACCACTGGACATCCATGGCGCCGACGCTGGCCTACACCCTCTCCGGAGTCACGCTCGTACTGCCCGGACTCGCCATCATCACCGCGGTACGGTCCGCCCCACGGGCCTGACGAGCGACCCCAGCGCGGTTGAGACCAGGCCAAGATGGAGTGCCCGGTCCGCCCACGCGGCGCCCAGGCGAGGATGCGGGCGCGTGCGGCGGCCGCGCTGTCGTCGGCGGGCAGGTCGTGGACGGCCGCGGCGATGCCGAGCACGGCGAGCGCGTCGCCCTCGGTCTGCAGCAGGCCCGGCACGATGCTGAAGGAGTACATCCGCACGTGCCCGGTGGCGCGCAGCGCCTGGGCACGGAAGTCCTGGAGGTGCCGCTGCCCGGCGCGGACCTGGTCGTGCCACCGGCGATACATGGACTCGGCGTGGAGTAGGTGTTTTCTTCCGAGCGCGTTGACGCACGGCGCCCCAGATCCAGACGGTCAGCAGATCTGTCCTCGTGGGCGCAACTCGATCAATTCCCCGTGTGAACGCGCCCGTTGCAGCGGATCGTCGTTGCGGAGGGCCGGTACCCAAGGTCACAATGCGGGCAGGTGCCGGGTGGTCATCCCGGCGAAGTGTTGGAGGCGCTGCTTGTGAACACCGCACCGCGGTGCGCCTCGCCATGCGCGCCAGACGCTGACCACTTCGCTTCGCCCACCGGCTGACCTGCTTCGTCCACGGTGGGCGCTTCCCCTTATGGGAGACCCCCGTCGTGTCCGAAGACCTCGGGACGGCTGATCGCCGTCCGCTGGCAACGGTTCTTGCCGCCAACTTCATTTCGATCGCAGGGAATTGCCTCACCTACATGGGCGTGCCGTGGTTCGTGCTGCAGAGCACACACAGCGCCGCCAAAGCCGGGATCGTCGCGTTCTGCACACTGCTGCCCGCAGTGCTCGCCGCGCTCGTCACCGGTCCGGTCATCGACCGGCTGGGGCGACGCCACGTGAGTGTCGCCTCGGACCTCGCCTGCGCCGTCGCCGTTGCGCCGATCCCGCTGCTGCACTTCGCAGGCCTCCTGCAGTTCTGGATGCTGTGCGTGCTGATGGCGATGACAGGGCTGTTCCGTGCGCCGGGTGAAACCGCCCGCGGCGTGCTGCTGCCCCCGCTCGCCGAACGCGCCGCAATGCCGCTGGCCAGGGCTGCCGGGCTGTATGACGGTGCGGCACGCTGTGCGGCGCTGACCGGATCCGCTCTCGCAGGCGCGCTGATCGCCGTACTCGGAGCCGAGAACGTTCTGTTGGTAGATGCCGCGACCTTCGCCGTGGCCGCGCCACTGTTCGCGTTCGGAGTGCGTGGCCTGCCCGAGGCGCAGCCCCAGCGGCGGGCCGAGCCGGCGTCGCCGCGTGCCTACCGCCGTGACCTCGCCGAAGGGTGTCGCTTCGTGGCGGCCACGCCGCTGCTGCTGGGCCTGTGCCTGATGACACTGGTCACCAGGGGCCTTGACCAGGGATGGAGCGCCGTGCTCCTGCCCGTGCAGGCCCGCCAGGAGCTGGGTGGTGCCGTCGACCTCGGTCTGCTGAACGCGGCGTTCGGCATCTGCGCGCTCACGGGGGCGCTGGTCTATGGGGCAGTGGGCAGCCGCTTTCGGCGGTGGCCCGTGTTCACGATCGCCTTTCTCATCGGGGGCCTGCCGCGCTTCGTGGTGGCCGCCTTCACCGACACCTTCACCCCGCTGGCCATGATCATGGCGGTAGAGGGTCTCGCCTTCGGTGTCCTCAACCCCATCATGGCCACCGTGACCTATGAGACGGTGCCGGAGGACCTGCGCAGCCGCGTGCTGAGCGCGACCACGGCCTCGGTCCAGCTGGTTACTCCGCTGGGCGCACTGGCCGCGGGCTTCCTCGTGGACTCGGCCGGCCTGCCCTTCTCACTGCTGGCAGTTGGCGGGGTGTATCTGCTCGCCACGCTCTGTCCAGTGATCTTCCCGGCCTGGAAGCAGATGGACCGTATCGGCTCTTCCCACGACAGAGCGGACGGCTCACTGCCACAGGATTCGGCGGCGAAGTGGGTGTAGTCCCGCAGACGGCAGCTCCCCTTCACCGGCCCGTCTCCGGCTCCGCGGGCTCGTCTGCGCACTGACCGCCGCAGGATCGGCCTGCCTGCCCTGTCTCGGTCATGCGGCGGAGAAGAATGCAGGTGGCTTGCGTACTATCGCTGTGCATAACTGTGCGGCAGTAACTGCTCCTGGTCACACAGCACCAGGCGGAAGAGCACCCACGTTGGATTACGCATACGCCACGAGCAACATGCTCGCTGGCCCGCAACGCCCGGAAGGGGTGTGAGCAGCATGTCCGAAACCACTGCCGCAACCACCGAGTTGACCTCGCAGTACAGCGCACAGGTGGCCGGGTGATCTTGAACGCAACCTCAAGGAGCAAGAACGCCTCAACGGCGAAATCGAAGCACTTCAGGCACAGCTGACTGCCCTGCAGCATGACCACACGGTCCTGCTGAACCTCCAGCAGGCCCTCGGTATCCCCGCGCCGGCTGCCGCGCCCACAGCCGAATCCCCCGCCTCGGTGCCCGCCGCCCGCAAGAAGGCACCGGGGGCGGCCAAGCAGCCCGCCGCGGCCGGGAAGCGCACCGGCAAGACGGCGGCCAAGGCACCGGCCGCGTCGTCGGCATCGCCCACGCTCGTCGACCTCGTGCGCGACCACCTCGCGGGCCAGAGCGAACCCCGCTCCGCCGCCGAAATCACCAGCGCGCTGGGCCAGGCCCATCCCGGGCGCACCATCAAGACAACCGTCGTGCGCACCACGCTCGAAGGACTCGTGGCCAAAAGCCAGGCTCAGCGCACCAAGCAGGGCACGTCCGTCTTCTACACCGCCCCCGACGCAGCAGAGACGGCCGCACCCGCCGCCCAGACCGGAAGCCAGCCCGAGCCGGCCAGCCCCTGAGCAGGTCCATCAATGCCCATCCAGCAAGGAGGGGACCGCAGCCGGGATTCGGTACCGGCGGGAGGGACCCGTCACGAACGGGCCGGCCCCGCCCGCGGCCTGCGCCGAGCCGGCGGGCGGGTGGGAAGGTCCTGATGGCCGCCGGCAGATCCCGAGCGTCGCTGTCGGCCCGCCGCCGTGCGCTTGAGCAGTGGGCGGGGGCGTTGCGCGGCGGGCCTGGGGCGGCTGCCGGATTGGGGGTTACAGAGCGCCGGAGGCCACCGCGCGATCACGCAGGGTGCGCAGGCTGATACGGACTCCTGCTTCGTCTTCGATGTGCCATTCGTTCATGCCTTGGCAGGTTTTGGTGCCGCGGGCGACAGCGCCGGCTTCGTCGACCCGGCCGTAGGGGGTGCCTCCGGTCGCAGCGAGAACGATCCCGCCGTCTTCGTCGATGGTGGCCCAGTGATCGGTGGAGCGGTAGGTGAGCACGATCCGTGTGCCGGCCGCGAGGACGTGGGCTGCGACCATGCGGGCGACATCCGTGCGGCGGCGCCCCGCGGCCGGCCTGCGCTGTGCGGTGGCCGCGCGGGTCTGCGCAGGCGGTTCGTCGCTGTCGCTTGGCTCGCTGGGAGCGGTGACGGGCAGGCCGAGACGCTCGGGGTTCCAGATGTGTTCGAACAGGCTCAGATACAGGTCCTGGCGGGTCTGGATGACGGAGGTCATGGTCTCCCGGGGACCGAACGGTCTGAGGACCTTGTCGAGCTTGTGGGTTTTGATGAACTCGCGCAGCAGGGGGTTTCGTTGGTCGTAGCCGGGGGCGATGATGCCCAGCAGGATGTTGCTGCGGGCGTAGTAGGCGGCCTTGTCGTGCAGGGGCAGGTCGTTGATGGATGAGTTCTCACGGCCCATGAGCAGGCCCAGGCCGCCCAGTTGGTTGCGGCGGCTGCGGAAGACGACAGGGTCGGAGATTTCCTCTTTCACGCGGTGGTGGTGGTTGGCCCACAGGTGCTCGATGTGGAACCGGTCCCGGTCGAGGTAGGCGAGCACGTCGTGGGGACGCTGGCAGGCCTCTTCGACGTAGGCGGTGGCCCGGGCCAGCAGGTAGCGGATCTGGTGGGCGTTGTTGCCGCGCAGTCCGAGCGTGATCGCATCGCGGATCGAGCCCGCGTCCTGGGTGACGAGGTCGCCGAGCGCGGCGGCGACGTCGGCCACGGTGCGGCACCTGCGCAGGAGGGGCACGAGGGTGTCGTGGGCCAGGGTGTCGGCGTCGGCTGACTGCACGGGCAGGTCCTGCAGGACCCTCAGGGCGTACCAGCGGTCCATGTAGTCGGCGACGAGGCGGCCTTTGTCCTTGGCGTCGGAGGGCCGGTCGTCGGGGCCGATGGCGGCGAGGATGGCGACGGCCTGGCAGCTCAGGCCGTTGCGTTCGTTGAACAGCACCGTCTCCAGGCGGTCGTCGCCTGTCTTGAGTGCGCGGCCGGCGGCGAGGAAGGGCCTAAACAGCCTGGCCGACTTCAGCAGGTCCTGCACGAAGCGCAGGAAGTTGTCGGGGCGTTCGGGCACCAGGTGCAGGTGGACGGCGTTCTGGCGGACCCATACGTTGAGGTTGCTGTCGATCTGCCGGCGGTCCTCGTCCTGGGCCTCGCGTGCGCAGCGGGCCAGCAGGAAGGCTTTGATGAAGCGGGATGCGGCTGCGGGGTCCTCCCGGTCGGTGGCCAGTTCCCGCAGCATCTCCTGCCATTGGGTGTTCAGCTGGTCCTCGTTGGCTCCAACGTGGGAGAGCAGGTGGCTCTTGAGGAGGTCCACAGCGGTCAGGCGGGCGCCGCGGTCGTTCATCGTCTCGAACATCCGGTAGCCGTGGTCGGCACTGGCCGCGCGGATCCCGACCAGGACCACCCGGTCCAGCAGCCACTCGGTGAACCGGGTCAGGTTTTCTGCGTCGAGTTCTTCCGCGAGCTGGGATTCGACCTGCCGGCTGCGCGCCCACAGATTGCGGCGGGAGAGCGAATCCCCCACGCCTGTTTCGTAGGTGCGGGCGTCGGCGACCGCGCGCAGGACGGGTTCGTGATCGGTGATGCCGAGCGAGAAGTGCTCCCCGTCTGTCGTGATCACCCGGTTGAGCCGGTCGACGGCCCGGATGTCCCCCCGCTCCTGTGCCGCCAGCCGCAGGTGCAGAAAGAGCAGATGCAACGTGACGAAGCGCTGCTGCCCGTCGACGAGGTAGCGCCGGTTTTTGGAGGGCTCGTAGTAGACGAACGGCCCCAGGAAGTACTGCGGTGCGGTGTGCGGCCGGCGCAGGTAGGACGGGTTGGTGGACCAGTTCCTGAACGAACCGCACAGATCCCGCAGCAGCGTGCGGACTTCGTCCTCGCCCCAGGTGTATTCGCGCTGGTAGTAGTCGATCTCGTAGGTCACGTCACGGAACAGTTCCTTCAGGCTGAAGCCCTGGGACCTGATCTCGTCCGAACCCATGACACCGCTCCCCACCTGCCCGGTTGTCTGCTCATGTTCCCAACTCCCCCAGGCTGCGTACAGACAGCGTGCACGCGGACAGGCCACGGGTGGACGATGCGGTCCGCTCACACCCGGGCCCGGCCAACGGCGGTGGCGTGGCGGGCTGTTCCGGCTCACCGCCCGGGCCAGCGAGCGCCCGGGAGCCCAGGTGGGGGCCGCTCCCCCACCGTCGACTCGCTGGACACGCCACCGGGCCGGCTGCGTGAGGACCGTCTTTCTTCCAGGCCCTGGAGCGGATCCGGCCGTCAGCCGCGTGTAGGGGGCGGTTGGCGTCACCCGAAGGGGCAGATCGGGGTCACGGGCGGGCCGACCATGCCCCCGGCGCGGTGCGCAGTGGTGGCGTAGCCCGATTGCGCAGCCTCGGCCGGCGTTGCGCGCTGGGGGCTGCGCAACCGGGCGAGGCTCGTGCGCAGTCGGGGTGTGTTCAGCGATTGCGCAGTACAGCCGCAGGTGCCCGACGTCGTCGTGCGCACAGCCGGGTTTCCGGGTGCGCAGACCGCCCTCGCGGGTCTGGCGGTGTCCTTGTGCGCACTCACGCTCGTTGTGCCGCTGCGCGGCAAGCGGGTGCGCGCCGTCGCCGCCGGGGAGTGGGCGGGTGCCGCGGTGAACACCGGCTGCCCTGCGTGGGACCCATGGCCGGGCCTGTGGTCGGGCCGACCATGACCCCGACCACGGACTTCGTGTCCCCATCGTGACCGTGGTCGGGGGTTCGTGATCGGTGGTCGGGTCGGGGTCGCCGGGTTTCCTCAAGGTCAGCAATCACACGTTCTGACCTGGGAGTTTGACCATGTCTCCCAGCGCGGGCGGGCGGACGGCTCGCGGGGATCAGCCGGTCAGCTCGACCTCGGGCGTCCCGGTGCCGGAAAGGTCGAGTCCCTCGGGGTCAAGGTCGACGGTCGCCACCCGGGCCGCGCCCTGGTGCTCGCCCTGCACAGTAAACACCGTGGCCCATGAGCCGGGATCGCGCTGGATAGCGAGAGCCTTGCGGGCGGCCCCGACAGAATCGCCGGCCTCCAGGTCGATCTCCCAGCGCACGAGGGAGGAAGTGACGCGTCCACCCTCTCGTCCGGGGCGTGGCCAGCCAGCACCTCCACCAGGTTCATGGCCTCCTCGCCGTAGTCGGCGCGGCATTCGTCGTAGGCCTCGTGAGGCGTCAGTGACGGGAATGCCCTTCCGGATGTTCATAGGCCCGTGGTTCTACACGGTTCAGTGGTTGCAGTTGCTGGTCCACCAGCGCGTGAAGGGCTGCACAGGTCTTCTCGGCATAGGGCCGGGACCCTTCGTGAAGGCCGACAAAATCCCATGCGAGGGCGCGCCTCAGGCTGCTTGCGCCGTAGACAACCGTGCACTCGGCGAACTGCCTTTGGAGGCTGTCCAGCCGGTCGCGGATGGGCCTCGTGGGTCAGAGCTTCCAGGACCGCAGCTGGTCGGCGACGGCAAGCACGCCGAGGCGGGTGTCGCGGATCTTGCGCACGAGATCGGACAGGGCACCGTAGGGAGGGTCGATGCCCTCACCGCACTGGTCCATGTACTGCGCGGCGATGAACGCCGCGTACAGGCTGTTGCGGTGCGGCAGCGGCTCCAGGCGCACGATGGTGTGCATCAGCGCGGCCGCCCGCCAGGCAGCGTCCGGGTCTGCCGCGGCCAGCGTCGGCAGCCTCGTCTTGTGCCGGGCCACGGCCGCCACGAGCGCGGAGTAGTCCGAGACACTCATGTCCTCCTCCGTCAGGGCGGCCTCCTGGACATCGAGGAGCCAGGCGACATCGACGTACAGGTGCATCAGGCGGCGGCCCCGCCGCGCCGCGCGGAGGGCGGCACCTCGTCGGGAAACGCCGCGTCGAACTCCTCACGCAGCCGCTCCGCCCACCCGCGCGCGCCGGCAACGAACTGCTTGCGCTGCATCTCCCGCACACCCAGGTCGTGCAGGTACTGCTTGAGGCTCTTGCCGTCCGCCGCAGCCGCCGCGCGCACACCCTCGAGTTCCTCGTCAGTGAAAGACACGTTCAGTGATGGCATACACCCCATGGTACCTAGTAGGTGCCAACCCTGCGAAGCCCCCACCCCAAAGCGCAGCGCGGGCTGCGCCCGCGGGCCGTCACCGCCGTCCGGTTGCCACTCGCCCTCGCGGCAACGGTGACGGCCTCGCCGCCCCGCCGCACGAAGGCGGACATGCGAAGCTCCCGCAGGCGGTCTGATCACCTGGTTCAAGCACGGTTGCCGGGAACGGTCCACGGGCTGTGACCTGGTCCGGATGTCACTGGTCGTAGTACTCGCCGTCGTCTCCCTGGAGCCGCGCGTTGAGAGCTTTCGCGGCCTGGCGCATCTTCGCGATCAGAATGTCGCTCGGGTTCTTGGCGCCGATCTCTCCCGACGCCCCGTGCAAGGCGGTGCCAAGCCGTTCTTCGTCAGGATGTGTGGTCAGCACTGCAGACCACTGCGAGGGCCCGCTCCATCCAGGCGGTGCTGGAATCATGGACAGGTCGGCATCGCTCTCCACGACTGCCTGCCATTCGTGCGCGGCAATCTCCGATCCGTCCTCGTCCCACCGGTCTTGACGCCGGGTGATGTGGATGTCGTAGCCCATGGCGCGAGACAGAGACGACGCTGCTGACAGGAGTCCGGGAGCCGGAATGGAAGGGTGCCGATGCCCGGCAGATGATGCTCCGTCACGCTTCACGCAAATCCTGCCTGGATGGTGGAAGGCCACGTCAACCGGGTGACAACTCCCACGCGGGCCCTATACGGCCGGGCGTCCGTCCGGCTCTGCCGCATCCGGATCCTCACCCGGCCACGAGACGTCATGCCAACGCTCCCGCTCTGCCCTCTACGCTTTTCACGTGCGCTATCTGGCAGAACCCTTCGCCCTCGGGGCCCTGAGACGAGGCCGGGCCATCGAGCAGTTCCTTGGTCCTGCGGGCTCGCCCGAGCACCCCGGCGTCCGCTATGTCGAGGTCGTACCGGTCAGCACCCACTACGAGATCTTCCTGCACACCCTGGAAGACGTAGGCCACGAAACCTTCGCAGACCTGGTCGAGTTCCCTCCCCTTGACCCGGACAACGAGGAAGAGGAGTTCGGCCTCCTCCTCGCGACCCGCGACGACCCGCACGCCGCCCTCGAAACCGCCGAGGAGGCCACCGGAGCAGTGCGCGGAAAGTGGGTCAACGCCGGCCTGGCCCAGGACGAGTATCACGACTACCTGTCGGCCGGCCGGCCCAGAAAAACCGACCCCCACGGACATCCCTGGCCACCGTTCCCCTCCTGACGGCCGACGGGATCACATACCCCCCCCCGACACCGACAGAGCCGAATCCAAAGATCCCCACCACCACCGCCTCGAGCACCACGCCGGGCAGCAGGAGGCGACCGACAGCAGCGAACACGCTGCCGCAAGCGACCAGCAGCGGGCCCCCTCGCGCCGGACAGGCCGACTCCGACGCCCGTGCGGGCCGGCGCCGGCCTCGCGGCGCAACGCCGCGCAGCTGGCGGGCCGCGTTACCCGGCGCGGTTGCGGCGCCGTGCCAGCTCATCCATCGCCCGGCTACGCTCCGGCATGATCGGGCGGGGACGGGCCAGCAGGGGTAGGAGAAGGGCGGGCGCATCCATGAGTGGGCAGTGGTCCGCGGTCTTCACGGCCGTGGTGGGGGTAGTCGGCACGCTCGGCGCGGCACTTTTGACGCAGCAGCGGGCCGACCGGACCAAGCAGATGGAGCTGGAGGCAGCCGATGCCGTGCGGCGCGAGGAGCGCCGGCACGCGCAGGAAGTCCTGCAGGCCGAGCGCGCCGAACAAAAGGCGCAGGCGCTGGTCGATCTGCGGCGCTCTTGCTACATCGCGCTCAACACCGCCTCACGGCAGTACCTCACCGCCCAGGTCAACCTCCTGCACGCGCTGCGCGCGGGCACCGGCATCGAGCCGTGCCTCCAGCAGCTCGAAGCCTGCCGCCTCGCGCAGCGCGACAGCTTCGCGCAGGCCGAAATGGTGGTCCCCGATGCGGTGCTGGCGGCCGCCACCGCCGCCGGGCACCGGCTCAACGCCGGCTACGGACAGCTCCAACGCATCACCGCGGCCACACCGCACGACCAGGAGGAACTGGATGCCTTCGCCGCCGGCATCGACGAGTCATGGCACCAACTGGCCCTGATGCAGCAGCAGATGCGCCACACCCTCGGCATCGACACCGCCCCACCCGACCAAGACACCACCTCAACGGCATAGGCGGCGCAAGCGGCGACACGGCCGCCCGTAACCTGACGACCCACGCAACTCAACCCCGCCCGGGGGCACTCCACACCAAACCGGCGCCCCCACCAGCCCCTGCCCCGGATGATCCCCGTCCCAGCCCGGCCGCGCTCCCCCGCCGCCGGGCTCGCGCTGTGCCTGTCTCGCGCGCAGCAGGAAGGTCCCGAGAGTCTCAGCAACGTCGATCATCATCGGACCGGTCATGAATCGCGCGCCTGACCCGGTGCCAGGCCTCGAAGACGTCAGGGAGCTGGTCTAGGAGGCTGCGCACGGTGAACAGCGCGACACTCACAACGCTTGCCGCAGCCAGGATCCACAAGATCAACACATCCACTGGTTCGACACTTTCGTGACAGAGGTCGAACCGGCGACGGGTGTTGCTCAGTTCGACCATGAAGCGGTCAGAACTGAGTTCACGCCGACAGCAAAGCTCAGGCACTGCTGGGAAGGGTCAGGCGAATGCCGGGGCGTTCGCGGGCGAACGGTTGGAGGCAGGAGTCCAGGTCGTGGTTCACGGATCGCAACAGGGATCGGCGACATGTCGGCTCGCCTGTCCACTGCGCCTGCCGATGTCAGTGAACCGGACGATGCCCGACAGCGGCCCAATCGCCGCGATATCACGGCGGCGTTGCCGGAACTCTGCTATGGCACGACGACACCGGGCGGCGTGGATCACACCCAACGCCCCTTGCAGCCAGCCCAGTTGGTTCGCCCCTTCCCGCTGCGAGCATCGTCAGCACGCGGCGCACCTGGCCATCGGGGGCGGCTTCGCCCGGTTCATGCGCCACCGCGGCCTCACCCGTGACTGCGAAAGGCACCGGCAGCGTGCCGAGGCCGTGGTCGACGCATGCGGGAGTGATCGGCCTCGTGGGCCGCAGGCTCACCGGCGAAACCATCCTCAGCCGGCGTGGTAGGGCCCGGGACCAGGCATCACCCCGCGGGCCACTCACTCGCTCAGGCGTGACCGGCGTCGTAGTGCGCCACATCCGGCTCGTGGTCAAGCCAGTGCTGGCACACGGTCCAATGGATGCGGGCACTGCCCGCATCGGCCAGGTAGACGTCCGCCACCAGGTCACGTGAGCAGCCCTGCCGGCCGTGCGCGCTGCATTTCGTCGCCTCCTGCTGGGGCAGGGGGCTCTGCCATCGGATGATCTCCACAATGCGGGATCGCATAGCCCGGCAGCGTACCGGTGCGCACGCGCGCCAGCAGTGGCGATCTCCACACAAGCCTGGTCTAGCTGCGAGGAGGGGCAGAGCTGATGTCGGACGATGCTTCCCCGGATCCCTACGCCCACCCGTTGGTGTTCGGCCAGCGCCTGCAGATTCTGCGTACCCGTAAGGGCATGACGCGGGAGCAGTTGGGCGGGCTGGTCGGCAAGTCCGCATCGTGGGTCAAGGGCGTGGAGACGGGGCGGCTGGGGACTCCGAAACTTGAGATGATCCTGCAGGTCGCCGAGGTGCTGCGGGTACGGGATCTGGCGGAACTCACCGGCGGCCCGTCCCTGCACGTCCACCTGTTCAGCGGCCCGGGCCACCCGCGGCTGGCCGCGGTCAGGGCAGCGGTCGACGCCTTCCCCGGAGCCACCCAACGACAGGCCCCGTCCTGACCAGCGTCAGGGCAGTACAGCGCCGCGTCGGCCCGGACGGCGCCGGCCCGCTCCTCCAGCGCGACGAACGCGCACGGCGCTACCGCATCGACGCCACCCTCGCGGCCGGCCTCGCGAGGGCCTTCGTCCTGGCCGGCGCCTGCCCCGATCTGCTGCATGGCGACCCAACCGGGGCGGCTCCTGCCGACCGTCGCCAGCTCAAGACCTGACGGCCCGCCGCACCCCAGGAAGCCCCTTTCCGAGTCAGCGGCGCCCTTACCAGGGTCAGTCGGTCTTCTGCCAGATGCGGACATCAACGCTCACGTTCTGGGCTTGCGGGTGCACGGCGGTCACGGTGACGAGCGCGGAACGTCCCTCGTCGGTGACCAGGCAGAGCTTGCCTCCTACGGCAACTGGAAGGTCCGTGAGGCGCTGTCCCTGGGTCTGCGCGAGAACGGCGCATCGCGCGGCATCCGGCTTCTCCCCTTGAGGGACCACAGCCAAGTTTGCCCTGTCGCTCCTCAGTACGGCCTCTTGGCCATCGCTGATCTGGGACAACTCGATGTCACCGTCGGTTGGAAGGTCACCCCCAGGGGGAACCGAGTCCAAATTGAAGTCACCTGAAACAAGCAGCGGTCCGGACCAGCGCACCGCTGAAGAGCTGGAAGCGGAAGCCGATGTGCCGGAGGCGTCGATGGATCCAGGTGCTGTTGTCGTGACCGTGACCGTGGCCGTGGTGGTCGCGGTCTCGACGCTCGCGGCAGGCGAGTTGACCCCGGCCGCCGGCAGCCCGATGAAGCCCACGAGAAAGGTGAGAACTCCTGTTACGGCAGTGATGAGAGCGGCAACGGCAGTCCAGTGTTCGGGTGTCCTTTTGACGTGCGGTGCCCCCTCCGGTGGAACTGGTGGCCGTGGAGGTGGAGTTGAAGTTGCCATGAACATCCCCCGTTCAGCGGTCAAAAAGAAAGCGTTCCATTTCGCCGACGTCCGCGCTGGCCACCTCTGATTCCGTGACGTGTTCGTGCCCCTACTGCATGTGAAGGAATCCACTGGCCGGAGGGCCGCCGGGCCACTCCTCCCAGCGCGACGAACGCACGGCACTACCGCAGCGACAACGCCCTCGCGATGGCCTTCGCTCTGGCCGATGCCCGCCTCAACCGGCCGCGCGGTATGCAGCCGCACCGGCCATCTCACGCGGCCGCGCCACCGGTAGAAAAGCGTCTCACCCGGCCCAGCACCGAGTTGGATCGGCGCACCGGCCAGCAGGTCCGTTCGCCGAGTACCGCGTCCGTGTCCAGCAGCAGACCCGCGCCGTCGACAAGCTCCTGGCCTCGATCGACAAGGCGCTCACCGGCGCCCGGCAGATGCGCAGCTGACCAGAGGGCCGCCGATCGCGGGCACGAGCGGCGGCACATGAACGAGCGGGCCCTGATCCGACGGAACTCGATTGCAGAGGTCAGGCCGCGGTGTTGCGGGACGAGGCGGCCGCGGGCCGGGAGTAGTCGGTGGCGACGTTGCGGGAGTCCTTGATGGCCTGGCAGACCATACCGACGGCGCCGAGGAACACCACGAAGCCGCTCAGGGCGAGGCCGACCAGGACGTCACGGGTGTGGACGAGCCGCCCCGATGCGTAAGTGGTGGCGAAGGCCGTGATGGCCAGCATGGCGGTCCAGTAGCCGGGCGTGCGCAGACGCTGCCGGATGTGCAGCGGGAGCACCGGAAGCGGAATGTTGATCTTTCGCGTCCAGTTGGGCTGCGGCTGGGTGTTGGGGAAGGGGGTGATGTTGTCGTCGGTTTCGTCGGGGGACATCTTGCGTTCCTTCGTACGGGCGGGGACCGGACCTGAACAGGGACTGGGGTACGGACGGGGGAGCCGGTACCGGCTCGGGGCGCAGCGGCGCGGTACCGGCGAGCGGGTCTCAGGAGGCGGCCAACGGGACGCGCGCGAGGTGCTGGGCGAGGTTCTTGGCATTGAATTCGTCTCGTCCGACGACCAGCCGGGGGATGCCGACGTCGTTGCTCAGGGCATCGGCCAGCAGGCTGGAGCACTGCCAAGGGGCAAGGACGGTGCCGTTCGGGGCCAGGGTGCGTACGACGAACTTGTGGGTGGCGGCCACGAGGACGACGGCTGCCTCCAGTACGTGCCCGGTGTAGTGGACGGCGAGCGGCACGTGGTTGCTGAGCAGGGCCTCCGCGATCGCGGTGGCGGTGTCGTCGACGAACTGCGGGCAGCTGTAGAAGCGTTCCAGCAGGGTCTCGAAGTCGCGCAGTTGCCGGGGAAGGATGACGTAGCCGGGTGCGGGCGGGTGACGGGTGTCGTCCTCGGTGCGCAGCTTCCACAGGCCGTCGGGCAGCAGCAGGCGGTAGGCGTCGGAGCAGTCGGCGGACAGCGCGTTGTGCATGGTGGCGACCGCTGCGGACAGCGGTTCGCCGGGGACCTTGGCCAGGATGGACAGGGAGGCCGTCCACGGATTGCCGTGGATCAGCAGGTCCCTGGCGTTGCCGCACAGGGCCACGGACAAGAACGGCTGGTCGTGCGCGATGCACTGGCGGATCCGGGACAGGCGTGAGGCCCGGCCTCCGTGCGGGCCGATGATCTCCAGCTCGTTGCTGCGCAGGTCGTCGCGTTCCCAGAGTGTGCCGCGGATGCGCCGGGAGATGACGCTGATCCCCCGGTGGGTGGTCTCCCGCCAGAACTGGTTGGCGTGCGGCACGCCGGCAACGGCGTGCACAGACGGCCGGGCGGGAGCGCGGCCGTAGAGCAGCGCCAGCTGTTCGGTGGCCGTGCGTGCCTGGGGCACCAGGTGGCTGGAGGCGTTGACGTCCGGGTCGCGCTCGAGCTCGTTGCGGACGTCGAGGATCGCGCGGACGGCCTCTTCGGCCGCGACCTGCGTTATGACCGTGGAGACCCGGGGCGCCGGTCGTACGCCGTCGCAATCGGAGCCGCCCTGAGGCTTCACCTGTACCTCCCAGCTACTGGGTATCGCAATCGAGAAACTTGCCGACGAGACTACACGTGGTTTCGACTACACGAAGGGGCGACATCCAGAGGCCGGAATGTTTGCCCTACACGATTTCTAGAGGTTGAATGTGCCAGTACATGAGCTCTTCCATGCGGTATCCGGCGCCCGGCGACACGCCGAACGGAGGCCGGCCGGGTGGATTCGGACGTTTGAGCCCCGTTTCTGATGCCTAGATGACCTCGTTTGTCCGTTGCAGGCTCCGGGGAGTGACAATGTCGGCGCTCTCTGTGGTGAGAGCGAGGTAACTACCTGGTAGTGGCACTACAGCACTACAAGACGACTAGTCTGGACCGTCGGAGTTTCGCTCCGCCCGGGCACCCTCCTGCCCGTGCGACTGCACGGGGCGCGCCGGAGTTCTGACCAACGGCGGCGCGCCCCTCGTCCTGAGAGAGGGATCCATGACAGCAGACCACGCTCGAAAGACGGCACGTCACGGAGACAAAGAACGGCAGATCGTCGTCTCCGTACGCTTCCCGGAACCTCTGCTGCAGAAGGTCAACGCCTTCGCAGCGGTCGTGGGCGAGAGCGCCAATGCGGTGATCCGCGAGGCCGTCGAAGCCCACATCAACACCCAGGTGCACAGCCCGGAGTTCCAGCAGCAGAGCCAGGACTACCTGCGCCGGGCCCAGGAGCAGGTCGCCGTCCTGGGCGGCGAGGACGCCCTCGTCGCCTCCGCCGCGAGCTGACCCGTCCACCGCTGAGAAGCGGTTCCGGACCACGGTCCCGCCCCTACCCGGCTGCACGGCCCGCCTGCGCCCACCGGCGGCGCAGTTCCCGGCGCCGGGCCGTCAGCCCGGGCGACGGCACCAGGGTGCGGGCCTGGTGGAAGCTGTCGCCGAACGTGCTCAGCAGCGAGTTGAGGCGGTGCGTGGTGGTTTCCACCGGCGCCGGTGCAGGTGCCGGGGCCGTCTGGCGGGCCTCCTCCCAGTGCGGCCGGAAGAACGACGGCTCGCCGTCCAGCGCCTGGATGAGTGCGGCCACGTGTTCCCAGGGGGCTGACTGCTCCGCGTGCAGGATCCGGCGTACGTCGTCGGCGCTGATCAGGTGCCCGGTGGCGACCGCCAGGCTGTGCGGGGTGGGGCTGGCGGCCCGCTGGTACAGCGTGCGCAGGGCCGCGGCAAGCGACGTCCCGGTCTTCGTCTCGCCGGCCGGAGGCCGGGACCGCTGCCGGCGCGAGCGGGTGCCGTTGCGTGCGCGTTCGTCCTGCCACACCTTGCGCAGGGCGTCCGAGTCCGCCCCCAGGACCAGGCCTATCTTCTCGGTCAGTTCCCACGTCGGGAACTTCTCGCCGCTGAGGACCCGGGAGAGGAAACTCGCCGACACCTGGGTTCGCAGGCCCAGCTGGCGCAGCGGGATGCCGCTGACGCTCTGCAGCCGGGACAGGACGGGGGCAAGCTGGTTCGTGGCCCGCAGAGCCGGCGGAGCGGGCTGCTGGGCGGGAGGAGCCTCCTCGGCTTCGGCGGCCTGCGCCTCCTCCGCCTCGGGGGCTGTGCCGGGCAGCGGCGCCGGAGCATTCTCCGGGGCGTACTGGTCCAGGCGGCGCTGCACCAGTCGCTCGTGGTAGGTGTGCCGGGCGGTCTCCGGGCTGATGCTCAGGATCCGGCCGAGGGCTTCCCAGGGGATGCGCCGGCGGCGGGCCATCAGCACCACCCCGGCGGTGACGGCCTCCAGGCGCCGCTGCACCTTGACCGAGTACTCCAGGATCTCCGCCGCGGACGCCTGGTGACTGTTCGACAGCAGCCGCACAAGATGGCGCAATTCTTCCTGCGTGTCGTGGGCGAGCTCGAGCAGTTGCAGCTGCTCCGGCGACTGGTCGGGCAGCGGCCGGCGGGCCGCTGCCGCCGGCTCGCCCGTGCCGTGCTGACGCTGCCGATCACGGTAGGCAGCCTGCCGGCAAGCGCGCCCGCAGTAGTCGGCTGGCCTGCCGCGTTGGCTCTTGGCCGGGGGCATGGGGCTGCCGCAGTACCGGCACTGCGGTGAGGGAACACTCGTGGGGAGCATGGATCGTCGTCCTCTTCCGGAAACGGGCACGAATTCTCGGATCAAGCGGAAGGGTGAGGAATTTCGTCACACCGGCGGTCACGTTCAGCCGTTTCGTCGGGAACCGAATCGCCGGATGTGCGCCGGGGGGCGCAGAGGCGCTCCCCGGGTGGCGAGATCAGGCCACCCGGCACTCGCGGACGAGGAAATTCCACACCAGGCACCCAATACCGGGGTTGCGCGACGCCGCAGCCGGCCCGTCGGAGGACCGGAAGACAGCTCCTGCGCGGTGCGCGGCCGTTACGCATGCTCTGTCGGGATGCGCATGGACCAGGAAGAAGAGGATGTGAACCATCCGTTCGTGACGTTGGCTATTTTCGTCACGGCTGTTAGTGTCGAAAACCCGGAAGAGCCTCCGACGTGGGGGTTTGGTCCGGCCACGGTTCGGGGACGACCTCATGGGACGCTCCTTGGATCTTGTATTTCATGGAACGCGTGGGCTTCGTCCACGGGGCCGGAATCCCCTCGGAGCCCACGCTCCCGTGACCCTAGCCTCACGCAAAGTGCTCTGCCAACTACAGAATCCCGGCGCTTTTTGTGCCCATCTGGGCGGCATATGTCGAATCACAAACGGGCGTATCGCGATAAAAGGTTCGCCGCCGACATCTATGCCGAATAGATTCTGCTGAAGTTTCCCGTACCCGCCCGTAGAGGGCAGCCTCTCTGCTATGGCGCGGCCGCGACCAGGGACTTTCCGACCCTCGTCCGAAATACCGGCACGGATTTTTCCGAACATCCGCCCGCACAGCACCCCCGCTCGCTACGGTCGCTCAGTGTGAAGCTGGCTCTGGCCCCAGGACGCCGTCGACGCCGGTCCCCGGCCCGGGCGCCGGTACCCTCGCGAGCGCCCCGGCGCCCGCCGCGCGGGCGACAGCGTCGGGGAACCGCTTGCGCCTGCGAGCTGCCGGTCGGCCCGGCGCCGTGCGTGAACCGGCGGTGACCGGTCCCCTGGCGAACTTGAAAGCCCGGACACGGCCGCGTTAGCCACGGCATCACCATCCGATGCGCGGTCGGACGCGCTGCGGAAGCCAGTCGGCGGATCAGCGCAGGCCGAGGCGGCTGAGCGCGGTGGTCCAGTCGCTGACGATCGCGTGCTGCGCGGCGGCGAGGGTGACCTGGCCCTTGCAGACCGCGGTGTGCAGCTTCGTCTCCACCGGGTCCTTCTTGTTGTTCACCCCGGAGCCCTTCTTGTGCCCGGGGTCGGCCGGCTCCACCCACAGATTCCTCGGGTCGTTGGGGTCCCCGCCCAGCTGCAGGCTGATCAAGTGGTCGTACTCGGCATCCGACATCCAGCCCGTGAAGCCGTACGAGGCGGCATTCAGCTTCTTCTCCTTGCCCGTCACATACGCGGAGGGGCGCACGCCGGAGGTGTAGCCGCCCGTGCGGCAGATCGTCGAGGACAGGTTCGCCTGGGTGACTGCCGGGGAGATCGCGCCCGGCGTGCACGCCGGGTCCTCCAGCGGCTCCCCGTGCTCATAGCGGTAGTGGCACGAGCCCGCGGCGGGCTGCTGCTGCACCGTGTAGTGCTTTTGCGGGCCCGCCCCCACCGCGATCGCCCGCCCCGACACCGAGCCCGGCGCACCCGCCACCCGGCTCTGTGCGGACGACGATGTCGACGTGCCGAGCGAGACGGACGAACAGCCCGCCAGCAGCAGACAGGTGAGCAGGACGGGCGGCACGGTACGACGGGCAGAGCGCATGACGGTCCTTCACGGGCAGGCGGTGGCCGAGCAGATGCTCCCCCACGCTGGTGGCGTCCTATCGCGCGGGACACCGCGCACACGTGCAGGGCCGCTGCCCGAGGTGTGACGGGGCCCTTCACACCATGGCCTCCTCCCGTGGCAGCGGGAGGAGCGACCGAAGGGAATCTGCCGCTTCCGCCGGTGCGGGCGGCCGCCTGCGCACCCACGGCACACCGGTCTCGCGGTGGTCGCTTCAGGAGAGGTGGAGCTGCCCCAAAGGACGCCCGGCGTCGGCCTGGGCCAGGGCGAAGGCCGCCAGCTCGCCGGCGTCACAGAAGCAGTCCCCGCTCCAGCCCGCCGGAGCAGCCACCGCCCGAATCCCCACCTCGGTCCCGAACCGGCGGGCGGCCTCATACAGGCACTGCAGGACCTCGAGCGCCCGGGCATCGAGAGTGCCGAGACACCTCCACCACGTCCGCGAGGCCCGGTCGAACTGGGCGACGGAACGCAACAGTTGCCGCTGCTGTTCGAAGGCGGCCGGGTCGGCGGGAGCCGCGGCAGCAGTGACCTCCAGCAGCCACCGTACAGAGTTGGATTGCGGAGTCGACGTCATGAGCGGGACCGTATCGACCAGCACTGACAACGAGCCTCACCGCCGATGCGGATGAGCACATCGCCCGGCGCGTGCGCCGGCGGCCGGTCCTGCACCGGCCGGCCCCACCGAGCACGGCACGGACGTCACTGTTTGTGCTGGTCAGGACCTGTTTCCTCTCGGGGCGGGGCGGGAGTGGGGCGGGAAACAGGTGCGCTGGGCCACGTCGGCGGGGCACCGTGAGGGCAGCGGCGGCCGGAATCCGGTCCAAGCCCCGCTTCCACCTTCCCCTTTACCTGCATGGAGGCATGCCATGAACGAGATCACCCCTGCCCGCGACGTCCAGGACGCGGCTGCGGAAGCGGCGAGCGAGGCGTCGGAGGAGGTGTTCCTGGAGGTCTTCAGCCCGGTTGCCGATCAGGACATCGCGGACGCCTCGCTCGCCACGGCGCCGGAGGTCCTGGAGGTGCCAGCGCCGGAGCCGCTGTGGGTTGCGCTGGGCGGCGAGGACACCAAACGCCGGCTGACCCGCGACGAACTCGACGACACCGCCGACACCGCCCTCGTCCTCGAAGAGGCCGCCCGCGCCCGCCTCCTTACCCTCGACGACAACCGGGTGGAGATCGCCCACGAAGCGCTGATCCGCTGCTGGTCCCGCCTGACCCAGTGGCTTACGGAGGACCGCGACAGGCTCCTGACCCACCGTCGCCTCACCGAGGCCACCGACATCTGGGAGTCCCTCGACCGTGACCCCGGCGCGCTCTATCGCGGTGCCCCCTCGTCGCCGCGCAGGAACTCCCTCCCTCGCTTCTCACCCGCCGCGAGCGCGACTTCCTGGATGCGAGCACCTCTGCCGAGAGCACCGAAGCAGCCCTCGTACGCCGCCGGCTACGGCGCGTGCGTCAGCTCGCAGCCCTCCTCGTCGTCCTCCTGCTCGCTGCTGGAACAGCCTTCGGTTACGCCGTGCACGCCCAGAACACCGCCAGACACCAACGCGACGTCATCCTCGCCCAACGGGTCGCCGAACAGCGGCGGCGCTGCGCCGGGACAACCCGTCACTCGCCGCACAGCTGAGCCTCGCCGCCTACCGTCTCGCTCCCGGCCCCATCACCCGCGACGGACTGCTCAGCGCCACGGCGACCACCCTCGCCGACAGCGCCGCCGGACTCAATAGCGTGGCACCGGGACCGCACGGACGCACCCTGGTCACCAGCAGCTACGACGGCACCGTCCGCCTCTGGGACATCACCGACCCGTACCACCCGGCGGTCCTGTCCACGTTCACCGCCCAAGCCGCAGGCAGTGCCGTCGTCGCCCTCAGCGACGACGGCACCGCTCTGGCCAGCGGCAGCTCGGACGGCACGCTACGGCCATGGGACGTCACCCATCCCCGCCGACCGAGCCCGTACGGACTCGCCCTGCACGGACACACAGGCCATCTTTTCAGTCGTCTTCAGCCCGGACGGGAAGACCGTGGCCACCGGAAGCTACGACCACACAGTGCGGCTGTGGGACGTCAGCGAGCCCCACCACCCGGCCACCCTCACCGGGCACACCCTCAACGTCAAGCCGGTCGTCTTCAGCCCGGACGGCCGCACGCTCGCCTCCGGCAGCGACGACCGCACCGTACGCCTGTGGAACGTCGCCGACCCACAGCTTCCCGCCCTTTCCGGAATCCTCAGGGGGTATGCCGACGTCGTCACCGACACGGCGTTCAGCCCGGACGGCCAGACCCTTGCCACGGGCAGCTACGACCGCACCGTACGCCTCTGGAACGTCGCCGACCCGAGGCACCCCGCCCAACTGGCCACGCTCACCGGAGACACCGGCGCAACCCAGTCGGTCGCCTTCACCACCGACGGCCCCCGGGTGATCAGCGGCAGCGCCGACCGCACCGCCCAGATCTGGGAAACCACCGTACCTGCGGCCACCGCCCGGGCCTGCGTCCTGGCCCGCCGCACGATCACCCGCGCCGAGTGGCGGCGCTACCTACCCGGCACCAACTATCGGCCACCCTGCCCCAACTCTCCTCGCGGCCGGAGAGCTGAGCTGCCCCGAGTTT
Source organism: Streptomyces cylindrosporus (assembly GCF_022698165.1). GTDB lineage: Bacteria > Actinomycetota > Actinomycetes > Streptomycetales > Streptomycetaceae > Streptomyces > Streptomyces cylindrosporus. The sequence goes on along the minus strand of NZ_JALDAY010000013.1, from coordinate 343,021 downwards.
CGTAGCGGCCGATCTTGTGTGCTTCAGGCCGCGTTCGCGGTGGCCAACGAACGGTAGTAGGCCGCCTCGAACCCGTCTACACAGTCGACCTACTGCTGCCCATCATTGACTTCGGCCAGGAGAAGGCGTTCCTATCGGCGAGCGGACTGCAGTGGTTCGCCTATGTCCTCTTCGCCTTGGGCTGGATACTCGCCACCACACTCGTAGCCGGCCTCACCCGCGTACTGGGGCGCTCCTGACACGACGGGGATCCGAAACGGCCATTCCCCTATCAGCCGAACGGCAGGTGCGTCCCAGGAATGTGCATCCACGCATCATGAAGGGTGAATCTGGTGGCTAATCGTGTCCGGACGAGCGCGGTTCCAGGGAGCCTCCCCAGGGAACCAACAGTATGGCCCCTCAACTGCCGTGACTCTACTCCCACAGGAAACCCATCGCAGCCGACGGAGGGCCCACGTAGAGCTGAGAGGACCGGATCGAGGCGGAACCACGGCCCTACGGGGATGCGTTCCTGTCTGAGAGGAAACGTCCGGGACAAGACAGAGTGACGGACCGTCAGCTCGGCAGCGGGCGCGTGTCGCGACGAGGGGAGAGCAGGCATGCCACAGAGGTGGAAGATCACGATCCTCGTGCTGGCGGCGGCGGGGATTTTCTCCACGCCGTTGATCTGGCTGCTGGACAGCCCCGATGCGGGGCAACTGACCGGGGCTTCGGTACAGGCCGCTGTCGGCATCGCAGCCTTTATCTGGGCGCTGTTCCAACATCCGGAAACCCGGGAGGACGATGCGGCCGTCCGCACCGGACAGGCACACGCGAGCAGCGGGGGCACCGCTGTGGCGGGTATCAAGCGCCCACAGGGCCAAGGAAGCGGGTCGGCGAGGGCGGAGAGGACCGGCAACGCCACCGCCGAAAGTGACGGGAAGGCCATCACCGGCATCGATTACAGCTGACCGGTCGCCACGCAGAACGCAGGCGAGAAGGGAACGGTCGCGTGGGCAGAGGAAACAAGAAACAACAATGCCCCAAGGACGGCGTCGACGCAGCAGTTGAGGTGTCAGACACCGGCAACGCTGCGGCCGCCTCCGGAGCCACGACGGTGACCGGCTATCAGGGACCAGTGCCAGGAACCGACGGGGCCCCCGGTGCGGTACGGGTGTCCGGGACCGGGGACGCCATCGCTTTCGGGGGCGGGCTCGCCAACGCCGGCTACATCCACCAGGTGAGCGTCAAGAAGCTGACCATGGTGCAGCAGCGTGTGCCCCAGGAGCCGGCCCCCTGGCCGCACCAGATCGGTGTCATCCCTTCCCGAGCACAGTCCTTCCAGCACCGCACCGAGGTAGACCGGTTGCGGGCGCCGGTCGAGGGCGGGGGCACCGCAGTGCTGTCCCAGGTGCTGACTGGCATGGGCGGGGTGGGCAAGACCCAGCTCGCCGCCGACTACGCCCGCGCCGCATGGGAGGACGGTAGCCTGGACGTCCTTGTCTGGGTCGCCGCAAGTGCCCAATCGCCCATGGTGACCGGATACGCGCAGGCCGGCGTCGAACTGTGCCGGGCCGACCCTGACAACCCTGAGCAGGCCGCGAAGCAGTTCCTGGCCTGGCTGGCCCCGAAGGCGGGACAGCGGCCGTGCCGGTGGCTGGTCGTCCTGGACGACGTCGCCGACCCCGACGACCTGATCGCCAACCTCGACGACCCCGACACCCGGTACAGCCTGTGGCCGCCCGCCAGCCCGTACGGCCGGACCCTGGTCACCACACGCCGCCGCGACTCCGCCCTGTTCGGAGACGGCCGCCGCCGCATCGAGGTCGGCCTGTTCACCGAGGCCGAAGCTGTCGCCCACCTCAATGCGTCCCTGGCCGCGCACGGTCGCTCCGAGCCCGCCGACCAGCTCACCGGCCTGGCCCTCGATCTCGGGTACCTGCCGCTGGCCCTCGCCCAAGCCGCCGCCTATCTCGTCGACTCCGGCCTGGGCGCCGCCGCCTATCGTGATCTGCTGGCCGACCGCGCCACAAGACTAGTCGACACCGCCCCCGACCGGCTCCCCGACGAGCAAGCCGTCCCTCTCGCCGCTGCCTGGTCCCTGTCCATCGAACGCGCCGATACCCTCCGCCCCGCTGGCCTGGCCCGCCCCATGCTCCACCTGGCCGCCCTGCTTGATGCCAACGGCATCCCTCATGACGTGCTGACCAGCCGCCCCGCCCTGGCCCACCTCACCGCACACCGCACCCGAATCGGCCCGGACGTCCCCGGCGGATCGGAGCCGGTTTCCCCCCGGGACGCGGTGCACGCCCTGCGGGCCCTGCACCGGCTCAGCCTCATCGTCCACACCCCGGACACTCCTCACCAGGCCGTCCGGGTCCACCAACTCACCCAGCGCGCCACCCGCGACTCCCTCACCCCCGACCAGCACGACGAGTACGTCGTCACCGCCGCCGACGCCCTCCTGGCCGCCTGGCCCGACATTGAACGCGACACCGCTCTCGCACAGGCCCTGCGCGTCAACACCGTCGCCCTGACCCCCATTGCCGAGGACGCCTTGTATGGGCAAGACACCCATGAGGTGCTCTATCTTCTCGGTGAAAGCCTCGGCGGCAGCGGCCAGGTCAGCGCTGCCGCCGCCTACTTCCGGCACCTGGTGGACACCACCACCTTCCACCTGGGCCCCGACCACCCCGACACCCTCACTGCCCGGGAGCGCCTCGGCTACTGGCGGGGATGTGCCGGGGATGGGTCGGGGGCGGCCGTGGCGTTTGCCGATCTGCTGCCCGATCGGGTGCGGGTGCTCGGCCCTCACCACCCCGACACCCTCGCCACGCGCCGCGAACTCGCCCGCTGGCGGAGGGTCATGTGGGACTTGGCGGGGGCGGCTGCCATCCTGGCTGATCTGCTGTCCGACTGTTTACGGGTACTCGGCCCCGACCACCCTGACACCCTCGCCACGCGATGGACGATGGCCCGATTGCAGGCGTTTTCCGGAGATGCGGCTGGCGCGGCGGGCGCATTCGCCAAACTGCTCGCCGACCGTGACCGTGTGCTCGGCCCTGACCACTCCGACACCCTCGCCACGCGGCGGGAAGTCGCCCGCTGGCGGGGCGTGGATGGCGATGCGGCGGGGGCGGCCGCGATGCTCGCCGATCTGCTGCCCGACTGCCTGCGGGTACTCGGTCCGGACGACATCAACACACTCATCACGCGCCGACTGCTCGCCCGATTTCGAAGGGAGGCCGGGGATGCGGTCGGCGCGGCCGCCGCACTTGCGGAACTGATGCCCGACTGCCTGCGGGTACTCGGCCCAGACCACAACGACACCATCATCACGCGCCGAGAGATGGCCGTATCACTTGGGGAAGTTGGAGATGCGGCAGGTGCGGCCGAGGCGTTCGCCAAGCTACTGTCCGACTGCCGCCGGGCGCTTGGCCCAGATCACTACGAGACCCTCATCGTTCGCCATGAGCTCGCCTACTGGCGTGGCACGGACGGGGATGCGGTTGGCGCAGCCGACGCGTGTGCTGAACTACTCGCCGACTGGGAACGCGCAATCGGACCCGACCACCCCGAAGTCCTCGGTATTCTGCAAGATGTTGCCTACTTCCGAGGAGAAGCAAGGGACATAGACGGAGCAGTCAGCGCCTACGAGCGACTGCTGGCCAGGCAAGAGCACATACTGGGGCCCGACCATCCAGACACCCTCACCACGCAGAACGACCTAGCACAGATTCGAATGCATCCGTGAAAGTGTCCGTAGCGTCGGCAGACGATTGACACCCCTCAGATGATCGCTGCGGCCGGTCGCCCTTCGACACCGACCTTCCTGGGCTTGCACTCGAGGCAATGGCTGGCGTACGTGAGGCCGGGCTCACTTAGGGTAGCCCAATGGCACGTTCATGGACTCGGCTGCACGAGCACCTCGGTCACCGTCCCGGCGCTCTCACGTACGACATGGTCACCACCGCCGTAGCGGACAAGCTCGCCGAGAGCGACGACCTCGACTGGAAAGAGGTGTCGCCGAACTTCGCGCCGAAGCCGGGTATCTGGAACGAGTTCGCCAAGGACGTCGCCGCCATGGCGAACACCCGGGGCGGGTTGCTCGTGTATGGCGTGAGCGACCAGATCGACCTGGTCGGCGTCGACCTGGTGGCAGCCGACAAGAAGCAGATGCTCAGCGCCGTACACAATGGCATCCAGCCCTACATCTCTGGTATCGACTTCATCGAGCTGCGCGCGCCGGGCGGCAGCGGTCCGGACCTGCTGGTCGTCGACGTCCCGCCCAGCGAGCTGGCACCACACTTTCAGTACGGTTGGGAGCAGAGGGACAAGGACCGGGTCACCTTCAACGCCCCCTACCGAATCAACGACGACACCTTCTACATGACCGAGCACCAGGTCGCTCGCGCCTACCAGGAACGCTTCGCACGCAGGGCCACGGCAGACGCGCTCCTCAAGGATCGCCTCGCAGAGGTGACCGACGTCGTCCTGAGTGAATCCGAGGACTTCCACGCGTGACTGATCGTCGCCACCCTGCTCACTCGGCCGGTCCCCCATCTGGTGCCGGCGCCGACCAGGAGTGAGGCTGCTGAGGTTTTTCAGCAGGCCATCGTCTCGGCTGCTCGGATCGCAGGTCCCAGGCCCGCGGTCCTCTCCAACCGCCTGGCCGACGATGTGCGTGTCGGACTGCGTCGTTGGATCGGTAGCAACTTTCTCGTCCCGGACCGCCACACCCGCGGCCGTGGCGCCCTGGTCGAGCTGCACCACGACGGCTCCGTCGTCGTCTGCGTCGACGTGAGCACCCACTTGGCCGCTGGCGACGACACCGCGGTCGACACCCTGGTCCTGCGCACCGTCACCCAGGAAGCTGTCACCCTGGCGGACACCCATCGCCTGCACCGTGCCCCAGACACTGCTGTCGAGATCACTGCTACGGTGGCAACAACCAGCACCGATCGACGCCTTCTCCCGTTCGACTACGACTTCGGCCGGATGGAAGTCGTCGAGGAGACACGCCGCCCGAAGCGACTGCTGCCTTCCTCCAGTGAACTGGCCCCCAACGCTGACGACGAAGCCCTGCGCGAGTGCGCCTTCGAACTCGCCAGCGGCCTTCTCCACCAGTTTGGGATGGATCTCCGCCGCTGACTGAGAAGCCGTATCTCAACCGAACATGATCGCTTGATTTCCGCTGGTCAGGCATGGTCTAGCTCGGAGTGAGGGAGGCATGCGGCGTCTTGTTTCGGCTCTGTGATCGAGGGGTGCGCGATGGCGTCGGTGCTGGGAATGCTGGAGGAGCGGGAGACAGCGGCCCGGGTGCGGGTGGAAGGACTGCGGGAGGAAGTCGCGCGGCTGGCTGGGGTGTTGGAGGCCGCGGAGATCGAGCTGGACCGGCGGGTGATCGCGCGGGAGGAGCTGGTCGAGGCCCTGGCGGCCTCGGCTGCCGAGACCACCGCCGTGACCGGGGCGGAGGCGGAAACCGTGTCCTCGCCCGCGCCGGTGCCGGGCTCGGTCGTGCCGCCTTGGCGCGAAGGACTGCCGGTGACGGTGCTGGCGCCGGACTACCAGCGGATTCTGGGCGTGCTGGAGGAGCGGCAGCCCGCGGGCCAGGGGCCGCTGAAGGCCAGGGAGATCACGGCTTTGCTGGGGTTGGAGACAACGTCGGCGAAGGTCGAGGGGGTGCGCTCGAAGGCCCGGCGTCTGGCGGAGCGCGGGTGGCTCCTCCTGGAGACGTCGGGGGCATTCAGCGCCGGCCGGCGGCCCGTGGCCGTGCCAGACGCCGGCTCATCCGCGTGATCATCGACCACTGGATCATCGCCTCGCTGCTGGCCGGCAACGTCTCGTAGTCCCGGGCCAGCCGACGCGAATGCATCAGCCACGCGAACGTGCGCTCTGCCACCCACCGCCTGGGCAGCACCACGAACCCTGTCATGTCGTCGGTGCGCTTGACGATCTCCAGGGTCAGCGCGAGTTTCTGACGGCACCAGTCGACGAGCAAGCCGGTGTAGCCGCCGTCGGCCCACACGAGAGTGATGTCGCCGTGCAGACGGCGCAGCCGCTGCAGCAGGCCCGTCGCGGCGTCGCGGTCACCGATCTTCGCGGCGGTCACCGCGACGACCAGCAGCAGGCCGAGGCAGTCGGTCACAATGTGCCGCTTACGGCCGCCCACCTTCTTCCCGCCGTCGTAGCCGCGTGAGGCGGCCGGCACCGAGGCCGCGGCCTTCACCGACTGCGCGTCGATGATCCCCACCGTGGGCTCGGCCTCACGGCCCTCGCGTTCACGGACCCTCCCGCGCAGCCGGTCGTGGAACTCGGCGAGCAGCCCGTGCTCGCGCCACCGGCGGAAGAAGGCGTAGACCCGGGGCCAGTCGGGGAAGTCCGCGGGCATCGCCCGCCAGGAGATCCCACCCGCGACCAGGTAGCGGATCGCGTCCAGCAGCTGGCGGTGGCAGCAGCCCTCGGGCTGCCCGCCCCTGCCCTGCATCCAGGCCGGCACCGGCAGCAACGGCCGGATGGCCGCCCACTCCTCGTCCGTCATGTCCGACGGATACCGGCGCACCCGATCAGGATGATCTGCCGCGTTGCCGTACACGTGCGCGAGGCAATCACACTATGGTGCAGCCGAGTTGAACCGGACGGGCTCGGACGCGTACAACAACGACACAGGGCCTCCCGGCATTGCTCGGTCAGATTCGCATCCCCGAGCTACCGAGAGGCCCTGTCTTCATGCGCGCACAACGGGAAGATCACCCAGGCGGGAAACCTGTTCGACCCGCACGTTCCATGATCGGTTGAGATACGGCTTCTTACCCGAGGAGACCGCGCCCTCCCAGAGGTTGATCCTCCGGTTGGCCGCGTTGATGCTCAGGATCTGCTTCGGGGAGAAGCGCTCCAGAAGGAACTGGGTACTACGAGCCGTACTCGTCGGCATCGTCGCCCCCCAGCTCCCGGGCTGCGGTCGCCATGGCGTCGCTCAGGTCCCGCAGGAACCCGCGGGCCTGCTCCCGACCGGGGTCTCCGGCGTCTCCTTGGCCTTCTGGTCGAACCGGGCCAGGGCGCTCATCGCGGCTGAGGTGAGGTCCTTGGTCTCCTTGGCCGGGGGGAGGTCCAGCCACTGGGCCGCGATCTCTCCGGTCTGCGTCATGCCCGTCAGGAGATAGCGGCCTCGGGCCCTCTCCATCTGCTCCTGAACCAGCTCCAACAACTCCGCCTGGATCACCTGACGCCGGGCCGTCAGATCGACCTGACGGGCGTCAGTGGCGGCCCTGGTGGCTTCGCGGTCGAAGGAGAGCCCGAGGCGCTGAGCGTGGTTCGTGATGGTCCCGACGGACCACTCCATCTGACGGGCGATCTCGTTGCGGCTGACGCCGTCAGCGTGGAGCTGACGGAGGGTGTCCTCGTCCTCGCGGGAGAAGGTGCGGGCCACGGCCGGCTCACCCCCTCACGTGCGTGTGGTGACGGGTGACCGGTCAGGAGGCAACGACTGTCCTATCGATTACCCAGACGACGCACAGGCGCTCTGACAGGGTTGGAGTGTGACCAACGATGCATGGGCGAAAGTGTTGCCAGCGCTGGCAATTTTTCTAGCCGGTCCGTTCGCTTTGTACCTTCTTCCGAAGGTAAGCAGTCAATTGGCCAAGGCTCTTCTCTCCTCCGTGGATTCGGAGCGCCGTCGTTTGCGAGTCGAGGTGCTCGGTGAGGCGGAGGGAGCAGGCGAGGACTCGTCATCACGAGCAGACCATCCTGGTCAACCCGAACCCGAGGAACAGGCTGAGACGCACTTCGCCAAGCTTCTTATCGAGTACTACGCCTACGGGTTGACCCAGGCGCGCCGCAGCTTCGCCGTAAGCCTGACCTGCTCCATAGTGGGCGGCGCCATCCTGCTCGCTGGAATAGGCGCGGCCATCTTCAAAGCTAACAGCACCGGAGATCAGTATGCATCCGTCACGGCCAGCGTGGCGGGTCTTGCCATGACTGTCATCGGAACCTTGTTCCACCGGCGAGCGGACATGGCGTTGAAGCACATGGAGAGCCAGACACAGTCACTCCGGCAGGACATGAAAGTCGAGCGGGATGCAGGTCAGGCCGTCCAGTTGCTCGGAGAGGTCAAAGATCCACTCTTGCAGGCTCGCCTCCAGGCCGCTTTGATCCTCAAGTTCTCTGGAGCGGAGCTGCCTGACATCACCGCTGATTATCGAACGCACCAAGGGATGCTTGCGGATCTCATCAAGCACATGACTGGCGTCAATGGCGATGCCGACACTGGGGTAATCCCTTCAGAGATCGTCGGTCCTGACGAGCCGACGAACACTTAACGTCAGGCAGCAGGAACCAGCACGCGCTTGGCCCTGGTCCGGGTGGCCATCTCCGCCTTGGCGACGTCGAGGTGACGGAAGAGCTTCCGGCCACGGTGGTCGAGCCCGGTGACCTCCAGGTGGCCTCGGCGGACCCAGGAGTAGATGGTCTGGACGTCCACGCCTGCCAGGAGCGCGGCCTCCTTGACCGTCAGCCAGGGCTCGTCCTCCACGACGGCCTCCCTGAAACACGAAAAGGCCCCGGTCTCCTGGGGAGTCGGGGCCTGCACGCGGACACAGTGGTCCTGCTGATCGCGATTATGCGGTCCGGTGTTTCAAAACGCAAGCATGTCTCTGACGGGCGTCATGACGCGAGGTCACGCATGTAAGCCACCTGGATGCGTCTCTCCATCGCGAGGAACGTCTCACTGTGCTTCGGGAGTTCGTCTCCCCGCAGGAACGCGGCCAGAGCATTGAACCCCTCGGCGGAAGCCGTACGCAACGTCATGGTTGCAAGTGCCCCTGAATTGCCCACGAAGTGGTAATGCTGCATGGCGAAGAAGTAGTGGGCCATCGTCTCGCGGAGGTCGAACGAGTTCGGGATCACCCTGATCGCGATCTCGGCATGCCGCACAAGCTCAGCCGCCTGTTCCTTCCAGTTCTCCTCAGCAGTCCCGCGCACAACAGCGTCCGTGAGCTGGTTCAGCCGGAGCAGCTCGTTCAAGGCGACTTCTCCCGAGGACAGGGCGCGTTGCTCATCGCGCTCTCGCTTGGAGTTCTTCGCTTGGGACCGCTGCTGCAACCAGGCCCCGCCCAGGGCTCCCATGGAGCCGATCACAGCGCCTCCAAGACCGCTGATCAGACCCACCAATGTCTCTGTCTGCACACCGATCATCATGCCGACGGGACCAACCCGCATGGGGCTGATCCCGTCAACACCTGCCGTCCTATGACCTACTGGCCGTTGATGCGGTCCAGGACGTCGTCCGAGTACGCGAGGAGGTGGCGGTACGCCATCTCGGGATCGTCGTAGCTCGCGGCCAGTTCCCGGAGCTTGATGCCGTACTCCGCGAGGTATCCGGCGTAGGCCCCGAACTCCAGATCCTGGGCGGTCATCATGTCCTGCTCGATCACCGCGTAGTCGGCTGCGTACTGGTCGTCGGTCACCGCTGCTCCTCCGAGTCCTGCGCCGGGTAGTGACCGCCCCGCTCGGGCTCGTACACCGTCTTGTGCGGCTCCAACACGGTCGGATGGGTATTCGCCATCAGCTCGTCGGGGTCGACGGACGCACAGAAGACCCTCAGAGGGGTAATGGGCGGGAGACGACCGGTATCGCGGAGGGGCTGGAGGAAGCCCTGGTCCTGGCCCACGAGGAGTTCGAGAAGCTGACGGAGTGGGGAGCCCCGAGGTCCTCCTCCTGGACCCTCCTGACGATCCTGGACACCGCCAACGACCTGTGGGCGGAGGAGAACCTCGGCAAGCACGCCTGGCGCTTGGCCGCCCTCTTCGGGGTCCGGAACATCGCCGTGACCCAGGCCGACCTGATGGCCCTCACGGGACTGGCGGAGCGTCCGGTCCGGCGCCTCCTGGACCGCTGGAAGGCGAACCCCCTGGGCCTGGTGATCGAGCAGAAGGTGGGCCGCTCGAAGTACTACATCCTGGCCTTCCGCTCGGTGCTCCACCCGGACGGCTCGATGTACTGCGGGCACTTGGGCGACAAGACCAAGCTGTACACGGCTATGGCCCGGGATCAGAAGGAGCGCGCCACGGCAGCCCGCAGGGGTACCCCCCGAGGGCGCCATCGCCTGGCGGGCCGCCAACCCCCGGACCCGTCAGGCGTTCCTGGACGAGCTGCCCGAGGACGCGGCCCAGGAGTGGCGCGAGCTGGTCGAGCAGGGCGACGAGATGGCCATGTACGACCACCTGGTCACCCAGGCCAAGGAGGTGGGCCCGGTCCCGTCGAGTCCGGCCGTCTTGGACGAACGGCCGGCTCAGGAATCCTTGGGGGGCCCGGGAGTTCATGGCCCATTCCGAGGAGGTCAAGCGGGAGCAGCTGGCCGCCATGAGGCGCCGGGTCACGGGACTCTCGATGTGACCACCTTCCCTGGTGAGAGACTGACGGTGTGTCTGCGACTGATGACCACGAGTCGATGCGCGAGCAGGCGCTTGCTACTGTCCGAGAGGCGTTCACTGCGGCTGGCGCCGATCACCATGTGATGGGGCTGGATCCTGGAGCTGAGCAATCAGAGCCGTTGGCCATCGGCGAGTTCAGGTCGTTCGCCGAGTCGATCTGGTCCGCCGAGCGGCGTGTCGAGTACCTGATGATCTCCGAGGTCCACCGGCTTCCCGCGCACGTTCAGAACTGGTTCGCGGACTCTGCGGCTGCCGCACGCTGGTTCACTGTGCCGAATTGGTTCGACGGTAATGACTTGATCGGGCCACGACTTGTCGCATACATCGACGTCAAGGCAGAGGGTCTCCGTCGACTGGTCGCTCTACATGAGATCGCTCATCTCCTCGTCGATTCTGAGACAGTGAGATGTGGGCATGGTTCGCGATGGATTGAGGCGTATCGAAGTCTTATGCGGAAGTATCTGCCGCCCGGTGTCCAGGCCATCTGGGACCGGACCTTCGCGGAGACGTCCAACGAGGTCGCTGAGCGGGTAGCGGCTGACCCTCTGTGGCTCGCGCACCTTCTGTGACCTGAACCCGTTGTGCCCTCTCCAGGGTGGGGCCTGGGCGTCTGATATCTCCAAGAATTGTTGGAGAGATCCAGAAGCTCCAATGAATCCTGTACGCTGTCTCGGCAGGCCCTCTCCAATTTATCCGGTGGGGGCTTCACGTATATCTGGGGCTAGCGGACTTTAAAAACGGGAGTACCTGTGGCGCAGTGTGAGACCTGCGAAGACGGCAAGTACGCCTGTCCGCCCGTGTGCCCGTTCGTCCCGCCCGGCTCGATGGCGGAGCAGGCCAACGCAATGCTCTTCGACGACGAAGAGCCGGTACACGACGGGGACTGGTGAGCACGGTGGAATAGGCACTGAGAGGCCATTACGAGACTGACGGCGGGGACCGGGTGTCCCTGCTCGAACTGGACGGCTCCTGGGCCGTCTGCTGGTCGTACGGCTATCCCCACAACGGGACCCAGCTCGTCCCGTACGGGCCCGCTGAGGCGGTCGACACGTTCGTCCAGTCCCGCGAGGGCAAGACACTCGTCTTCGACTCCCGCGAGGCGTGGCAGGACGGGAGCGTCTGATGTACCAGGTCACCGCGTTCTCAAACGACTACGAGTACAAGATCCGGGGTGGCGTCGTGTACGGCGTCACCGACATGACCGAGGAGCAGAAGGACGCCCTGGTGGCCCGCGAGGCCGAGTAGAACCCGGGCTTCTGGCTGAAGGTGGAGGCCCAGGGATGAGCCGCGCCGTGCTGCTCCCAGTGCGGTGAGCCGGCCGTGGAGGCCGAGCCCTCGTCCTGGACCCCGGCTTGGGGAGACGCTCCCTCGTGGTCTCACGAGGACGGGGAGCCGCTGTGCCCTGTCGTCGGGGCCAACGGATACGAGCCCGCACAGCCGGAGTTCTCGTGAAGGGCCGCCTCGTCCTCATCGACCCGGACACCCCCGGCGGTTTCCGAAAGCCCGCGTACGGGCCCGTGGTGAACGGGAAGCCACTCAGGTCCCCGGCCATGCGGAAGCTCGTCCGGGGCCTCGTCAGGGACCAGATGGCCTTCGCCGAGCGGGAGCGTCAGGAAGCGGCCTGGGTCCAGGCCCAGTTGGCCATTGCTCCCACTCTGACGGCCTCCCAGACCCGGATGCTCCGGCGTGTGAAGACAGAACTGACCAGAATCGCGGTCAGATCGGGGGTAGGTCCCAGGGGATCTTGATTTCAGGTGACTTGATGCCGACGGGGCCACGCAAGACCAGTTCAAGTTCGTGGCTGACGTAATTGCGCGCTCGCTCCAGCTCTCGCCAATAGCGCCGAGCCTGTGCGATGCCCTCGGCGTCACCGGTCTCCGTACAGAGGCGGTGGATGGTTTGCACCGGGGCCAGTATGAGACCTGTCAGTCGACGGTCAATTGCTGCGCCGGGCAGGGCCCTAGGTCGTGTCCGCAATGTCAGGGGAGCCAGAGTCGTAGGCAGGCGAGGGTGACCAGGGCTTGGTAGTGCCGGGCTCGTTTGTCGTAGCGGGTGGCCAGGGCTTTGTTGTGCTTGAGCCGGTTGAAGCAGCGTTCGACGACGTTGCGGCGTCGGTAGGCCGCGTGGTTGAGCCGGCACCGGCTCTCACCGCGCCGGATACGGCCGTTGATCTGATCGATCCGTTCCGGGATGGCCGCCTTGATGCCGCGTCGGCGCAGGTAGGCGCGGATGTTCGTGGACGAGTAGCCCTTGTCCGCCGCGACCAGCGCGGGGCGGGTGCGAGGGCGGCCCGGCCCGCACCGCTCGATGCGGATGCGGGCCATCACCGCCTCAAACTGGGTGCAGTCGTTGACGTTGCCTGCGGTGATGGTGAAGGCCAGGGGTCTGCCCCGGCCGTCGCAGGCGAGGTGGATCTTCGTGGTCAGTCCGCCGCGGGAGCGGCCGATCGCCTCGCCCGGCCAGTCCTGCCCCCTTTTCGGGCCCCGGCCGCGTGCTGGTGGGCGCGCACGGTGGTGGAGTCGATGCACACGATGGTCCAGTCGACGGTGCCGATCGCGTCGGAATGCTGCTGGACGTGGGCCAGCAGGCGATCCCATGTGCCGTCGGCGGACCAGCGGCGGAAGCGTTCGTAGACCGTCTTCCACGGGCCGTAGCGTTCGGGCAGGTCCCGCCAGGCGGCCCCGGTGGACAGCTTCCACAGGATCCCGTTGACCACCTGCCGCCGGTCACGGACAGGGCGGCCCATCCGCGGCGGAGCCAGCAACGGCTCGATCACTGCCCAAGATTCATCCGTCAGCTCATGTCGGCGCACCACGAACAGACCAACGACCCCACCACTTTGCGGACACGACCTAAGACGTGCTTCATACAGTGACTGCGCGAGGTTCTCCTGCGCCCCGTCGAAGGACTCTGGATCCACTGCCTGACCGCGTTCCAGCGCTCGAAGTGTGGTGTCCAGGAAGCTGGTCAGTGTGCTGAAGGCTGTCCTGAAGGTGGTGATCGACTCCAGCGCGGCCATCTGCCGTGCATGGCGTGTCTGCCTCAGTCCGAACCAGCCCGTGACGCCAGACCCTAGTACGGCCCCCAGCACACCGAAGAGCGCTGCCCACATCACACCCCACCCCCTGCGGCTAACTAAGTGGTGTCAGGATTCCAGGAGGTGATGCGCCTGGGTAGTGAGCGAATCTGAACCGTCTTGTGGAAAAGGCCATGACGTTGTCAAGGGCTGCTCGTATCTTCAAACCATGACGGTCACCGCACGGCGGGAGCTGGTGAGCCCCGCGACCCGTAACGCCTTCCGCTCTCTGGCTACGGACCTCGCGCTCCGGATCGTGGCAGAGTTGTGGGAGAACCACGGATTCGCGCCCATCCCGCCGGATGAGCTGAAGTACCAGGACTCAGGCCAACGGCGCACGGAGTTCATGCTCTATGCGGAAGGCGTGGATTGGGCTGACCCGACGCAGGTTCGGCGTGCGCTTCTAGTATTCGAAGACTTCATCCGCGAGTACCGCGACCCGAACGACCAGAGCACGCCGAAGTGGCTGGAGGACATTCGAGTCCGCCTGGAACGCGATGGGTTCGCTCTCGACAAGGAGGGGCGGATCTCCTGGTCCAACCCGCCTGTACTGGTTCGGGACCTCAGCACGCTGAGCGACGCATCCGGCATCACTATCGAGCTGGAGCGCATTCGGCGTGACCTGACGACCGACCCGCAAGGAGCCATCGGCGCGGCCAAGCAGCTCATCGAGGCGACGGCCAAGACGGCTCTCCAGGAGCTGGGTGTCGAGGTCGACAAGAACGCGGCGCTCCCGGCTCTGATCAGCACGGTACAGAAGTCGCTGAAGCTCGATGCCGCGTCTGCTCCCGACGGACCTGACGGCAGCAAGGCCGTGAAGAAGATCCTCTCCGGCTCCGTAAACATCACTGTGGGTGTCGCAGAGCTGCGCAACCAGGGCTTCGGGAGTGGTCACGGCCAGGCCAGCGCACCATCCGGACTCGGGGTCCGGCACGCTCGCCTGACGGTCAACGCTGCTGTGACCTGGTGTGAGCTGATCCTCGACACTCTGGCTGACCCGGCCGCCCCGTGGCGCAAGGTCACGACCTGAGCCGACGTGCGTATCCGTGGCGGCAGGATGAAACTGAGTTTCGATGGTGCTTCGTGATCCTGCCGTCAGGCCAAGTGCGGCCCGGGCTGAAATGGGGCCGCCGTGGATGCACTGGATGTCGCTCTGCTGGTTCTCGTCGCGGGCGTACTTGCCGTCGCGGTGTTGAGCATCGTGATGGTCAAGAGGGGTAACGGGGAGAGTGCGGATGCCTTCCGCTCCGTGACCGGGCTGACTGCCGTTGTGGCCAGTGACCTCGCGATCGTCGTCGCCGGGATCTGGGGCATCGCGAACGTTGGGGAGAACGGTGAACACGTAGTCCCCATCCTCACAAGCGCTTTCACCGCCGTCACGGCGATCACGACCGCGTACTTCGGGATCAAAGCCGTCGCGAATACGGCCAAGGAGGCCCTCGGGGCTGAGGCGCAACCAGGCGACCAAGGCCCATCAGGCCCTTCTGGTCCTCCAGGCCCACCCGGTCCTGCTGGGCCACCCGGTCCTGCTGGGCCGCGTGGCGATCCAGGTGTGCGAGGACCACAGGGACCAGCAGGCATGGTGGTCAAGAAGGCGTCTGCAAAGAAAACTCCTGCGAAGAAGACGACCACTACGAGTAAGCGGGCGTCTGGTGCACGGCGCGTGTGAGAAGCAGTTGGCCACGGCTCTGCCGCCCACGGCTAGGCAGGTCCAGGCGCTTCGCCGGGTGAAGACGGACCTGACTCGGGCGGTGTCTCAGGGGCAGGTTCGCCAGAATCCGGGGAGCCGCTCATTGTCTTGACCAACCCGTGAGCGCGGTCTCCCCGATCCCGGTCTTTCGTGAAGGCGGCGAACACGACCACGGTGGCGTACAGCATGACGAGAAGCGTTGCGACGCCGAAGAGGTACCAGCCTGCGACTGGCTCGGCCACCATCAGGGTGGATCCCAGCAGGTAGACGAAGGGGATCATGGCAAAGTAGTTGAGCTTATTGGGTGCTTTGAGGCCCACCGCCAGAGGCAAGAGAATGAACCCTGACGTCTCGTCAACGAGGTGCGCAATGAGGTGCGCCGTTGATGCACCCCATTGGATGACCACAGGCATCGGGTCGTCAAGGTGATCATGGATGTACAGGAGGGCCCAGATCCCGGTGACCCAGGTGACAGCAGCGATAGCGATCGTCGGTACAAGTCGTGCACGCGTTTCGGGCAGCATCGCATCCCCCCAAGGATTCTTGGGGGAGTTGTACACCTCCTGGTCCTTTTGTGCGAATTGATCACTTCCACCGGGTCTCAATCCTGGACGGGTTGAAAACGTTCCGAGGTGGCACCGCCGGATGGATCCGGATCTCCTTGATCAGGGACCGAAAGACGCTCTGTTTCCTCGCCGGGAGGTAGTCCTCCCAGGCCGTCCGTAGCTCCTCGGCGCTGACGTCCAGGACCCGGTCCCTGACGCCGTACTCGGCCATCTCCCTCTGGGCCTGTGAGATCCGGGAGTTCAGGGTGTCGATGGCCTCCTGGATCTCCCGGGCCGGACGGTCGCCGTCGAGCAGTTCCTCCTTCAGCTCGGCCACCCGGCGCTCCCACTTCACGACCTTGGCCTCCAGAGCCGGCCGGGGGTCGTCAGGACGAGCGGCAGCGGCGGCTGTTGATGGCGGCCGAGGCCCGGATCCTGGGGCACGGCGGTATGCGGGCGGTCGCGCGGGCGGCCCAGGTCAGCGAGACGACGGTCCCCAAAGGCGTGGACGAACTGGAGGCCGGCGAAGAGCCGCTGGGCCGGGTACGAAGGCCCGGTGGAGGCCGGAAGAAGGCCGCGGACCTTGCTCCCGGCCTGCGGCCCGCGCTGCTGGCACTGGTGGAACCGGACGAGCGGGGCGATCCGATGTCGCCGCTGCGCTGGACGGTGAAGTCGACCAGAATTCTCGCAGCCGAGCTCACCCATCAGGGGCATCGGGTGAGCGCCGACACGGTCGGGGACCTGCTGCACGAGGAAGGATTCAGCCTGCAGGCCGGCGCCAAGACCATCGAGGGCAAGTTCCGTGACGCCCAGTTCCGCTACATCAATGGGCAGGCCAGACAACACATCGACGCCAGCCAGCCGGTGATCAGCGTGGATACGAAGAAAAAGGAGCTCGTCGGCGACTACAGCGATCCCGTACGGGATCTATGACATCGCCGCGAACACCGGCTGGGTCAGCGTCGGCACTGACCACGACACTGCGGCCTTCGCTGTCGCCTCCATCCGCCGCTGGTGGCAGGCTCGCGGCCGGCACGCCTATCCGGCCGCCACGCGTCTGCTGATCACCGCGGACGCTGGCGGGTCCAACGGGTACCGCACCCGTGCCTGGAAGACTGAACTCGCAACTCTGGCCGCCGAGACGGGCCTGGACATCAAGCTCTGCCACATGCCGCCGGGCACATCGAAGTGGAACAAGATCGAGCACCGGCTGTTCTGCCACATCTCCATGAACTGGCGCGGACGCCCGCTGACCAGCCACGACGTCATCGTGAACAGCATCGCGGCGACCACCAAACGTGCCATCGTTTCTACGGAGAGCGGGTAAAGGCCTTCTGTTGAAGGGTAGTTGAGTCCGCGAGACTCGGCTTATGGATGCAGGCGTGGCCGCGGTGCTTGGTGCGGCGGTGGGGGCGTTCGGTACGGGAGCGGCTGCCCTGACCAGTGGGTGGCTGGGGGCCCGAACCGCCCGGCAGCAGATCGTCGCCCAGCACATGCACGCGGATCAGCAGCGGCGTTTTGAGCATGCGCGCGATCGACGCGAGCCTCGCAGCCAGGCCTACGCCGACCTCATCGCTCAAACGCAGAAGGTCGGCGCGCTGATCAACGTGATGAACCGGGCGGAGGTGTACCCCGCGGACGGCGTGCACGAGGTGATGGAACAGGTCACCCAACTGCTGCGCTGCTTCGCCCGTGTCGCAGTCGAGGGGCCGATCTCAGTCGTGGACAGCGCAGGGTACGTGGGTGAGGCGGCCTCGGGCTGCCGGGATGTGGTAGCAGCTCTGGTGTCGCTGCCGGGGGCCTCCCCCGAGCTGCAGGCCATGTCCCGGGCGGAGCTCGTGGAGCGGTGCCGCGAGGATGTTGAATCCCTCGCGGCGAACCTGGCCGTCTTCGTGAGCGAGGCACGCGAAGCGCTCGATGACAACGGTGCACCGTGAGCGGCCGGCACCAATAGACCTGGCTGAGGCCCGGGACCGGATGGGCGGCCATTTCAGCGAGATCGCTGTGCAGCACTCCGTGATGAGTCGGTTCCGCCCCCGGCAGCTGACATGCCGGGGGCGGAACCGTTCGTCGATGGGGCGGGTTATCCGAGCCAGTCGATGTCGATGACGGACAGGCGTCCGGCCGGGCGGTTGATCCAGTAGACGGCGGTGAGTCCGCCGACCGAGCAGGAGCAGACGTCCTCGCCCCCGGGGTCTCGGGCGTTAAAGGGGCGGGAACGACCATGGGTCGCGGCCAGCGATGTCCAAGGCGTCGCTCGCTCCTCACGCGTGGCGGGAGAGCGGGGGCAGCAGGCCGTCACCCGGCCAGAGGTCCTGTTCGGCGACGAGGCAGGTGAGGAACCTGTCTACCTCGGCCAGAACGGCGGCGCGCTCCTTGGGCCCGTAGGTGATGAACTCGTCGGCGGCGGCGTCGAAGGCGCTCATGTGGCTGTGCGGGCCGGTGCACACGAGGGCACGCGCGATCTCGGGCAGGCCGAGGCTGAGCGCGTCGCACTCCCGGGCGTGGACGAGTTGCACGAGGTCGGTCGTGACCTTCTCCCAGTCACCCACGTACGGCCAGCCAGCGCCGCCGCCCAGTTCGTGGGTGAGAGTGGACAGCGGGATGATCGCGCCCGATGGGCGCCCCTGGGTGAGGCGGTGGTGGATCCGGGCGCCGTCGGGCTGCTGCACGCGGGGGTGGAGCAGGGAGGCAGCCCTGACCACGGTGGTGTTGATCTCCTGGGTGCCGTCTGCGGGGTAGTACGGCTCGTGCGCGAACAGGAGATACACGTCCGTGGTGCGGGCCGCGTCATCGGGCTGGGACTGCGTCGTGGGCGGGTGTCCCTTCAGTGGCGGAGTGTCGGCTGCGGGCGACGGTGACGGTGTGGGCCGTGCTGCTGGTGGGAAGCCGTGCGGGAGCGGGCCCCACGGGCCTTCGCCGGCGCGGGGCCGGCCGGCCTCGCGGGAAGCGGGCTCGGCGCGGGTGCGCTCCATGGTCTGGGCGACTTGGTCGGCGAGCTGGACCATCAGCCGCTCCCGGTCGATGAGCCGGGCCGCGGCCGAGCTGGTGTCCTGGTTGTGGAGCAGGTCGGCGGCGTCCCACAGGAGGGTGTGGCCGATCTCGGCCGAGCGGTGCAGGTCATAGCGGTCGCTGTCGGAGGCGGCCTGGACGAGGCAGGTGTGCAGGGCGACGAGGCGCTGCAGGTAGCGGCAGGCGGCGTCGCCTTCGACGCGGCGGACGTGTTCGCTCGCCCGGGCGTCGAGCCGGTCGGGAAGGTGCTCGGCAAGCAGCGGGGCGAGCAGCATCGCCGGCAGGACGAGGCCGGCGGGGATGCCACGGTTGAGGGCGAACGCGGCGGCGACGAGGCTGATGATGGCGACGGCGGCCGCCAAGGGCCGTAGGGATACGGGGCCTTGGGTGGTCAGGGCGATGCGGTGGGCGGGACGCCGGGTCAGCCAGCGCACCCACAGCCGCTGTGTCAGGGTGGCGCCCGGGGTGAGGACACCGATCTGTCGAGGGAGGTGGGGCAGTGTGCCGTCGCCGGGCACGGTCCAGGTCAGCCACCCCCACCCGGTGCGCTCGTGCACCAGCACGGGCGCGCACCTCCCGGTGTGTGCGGCGTCGGGGCAGAGGTGGCCGCGCTGCAGCGCGCGGGATCGTTGCTTGTCCCACCGCCTGGGATCGCGGGCGAAGGGACGCAGCGGCTGCCGGGGGGCCGTTGGTGGTGGGGTGGGGATCGGGTCCGTCATCAAGTGCTCGCTTCCGGAAGGCGGGTCACGGTCAGGGCAGAGGTGCAGGTGGCGCAGCGGCCGTCGCCGTCGGGGTGAGCGCGACGGGGAGTGGGGCCCGGGCAGGTGCCACACAGCGGCCAGTGGAGGCAGGCCGGGCAGAGGTCATCACCGGGGGCAGTGCCGGGCCGGCCGCAGCCGGCGCACTCGGCGAGGGCCCGGTAGGTGAGGGCCTCGCTCACCGACCGCGCGGCGGCGGAGCTGGTCGACCCGGGTGGGGGGTCGTCCCAGGCGGGTGTGTCGTGGTGGTCGGCCGCGATGGCGGGCGGCGGGTAGGCCTGGGCAGCGCGCAGGCGGGCGGCGATGATCGCGCCGACGGTGGTCCGCACCGGCTGCGGCAGGGGCCGGGCGGCGATGACGTGCCGCAGTTGCTGAGCGGTCCAGCCGGCCTCCAGCATCACGGTCACGACGCGGCCTTGATCGGTCAGCGTCTGCCCGGTCAGCAGGAGTTCGGGGCGGGCCGCCCCCAGTTCGAGCAGCAGCCTCATCCCCGGGTGCGTCTGATCCGCCGCGGGCGCGGCCGGCGGGGACGCCGGCGTTTCCGGCTGGCCCGTCCGCCGCGGTGCCGGCGTCGCTTCGCCGCGGCCGCACGGACGGAGGGGTCTGGTGTTCTGCTTGTTGGTCTTCTTTCTGTTGGTGTTCTTAGTGCCGGGATCAGCCAACGCAGGCTCAGCCAATCCTGGAAAACCCAACTCTGGCCCGGACCTGGGGTTGTGCAGGGCGGGCAGGTCGGTGATGAAGTACAGGGCCTGGCCGAGCGTGCCGCCCGGGTTCCGCTCGCGGGTGCGGCAGAGGAAGCCGTGCCGCTCCAGCTGCTTGAGGCCCGTGGTGATCGCGTCGACGCCTTCGCGGCCGCGGCGCACCAGTTCGGCGACGGTGACCTGCCAGCCGTCCCGGTGCGTGCTGACGTACCCGAACAGACCCTTCGCTTTGAAGGACAGCCTTGCGTCCCTGAAGAGGCCGTTGGCGATCTGGGTGAACTGGCCGGACGCCATCACCCCGCGCCGGATGCCCGCCCCGAAGCCTCTCTCGTGTTCGTCCTCGATCGTGAGGGTGGCGGCGGCTTCCAGGACGGCGACGTCGAGGGTGGCGGGGCGGTCGGTGATCGAGTAGACGACCTCGCCGAGCGTTCCATTCGGGCGGCGCAGGCGTTCACGGATCAGGTAGCCGTGCGCCTCGAGCTCCTGCAGGCCGGTGCGGACCGCCTCCCGCCCGTCGGGACCAACGGCGACCAGGTGGTCGAGGCTGACCTGCCAGCCGTCCCGGTGCGTGCTGACGTACCCGAACAGACCCTTCGCCTTGTAGGACAGCCTTGCGTCCCTGAAGAGGCCGTTGGCGATCTGGGTGAACTGGTCGGACGCCATCACGCCCCGGCGGACCCCTGCCCCGAAGCGGCTCACCACCGTGCTCCCGACGCGGCCCGGGCGCGGTAGCCAGGGCAGAGCGCCGCGTCCGCCGAGGCGGGGCGGCCGGTGGTCCTTGGTGCGCGGGCGGGCGTGTGATCCATGCGGTCAGCTCACCCGCCGGCCCCGACCAGGCTGACGGCCATGAGCCCCGACCATCAGTCACGATCCGGCAACGGACGCCTCCCAGCTGCCGTGGTCGGGCCTGTGCTCGGGCCGACCACGCTCCCCTCTGCCCCGGTGCGCAGTGGTTGCACAGTCGACTGCGCAGGCTCGGACCGACGCTGCGCAACCGGTCGGGCGTCCTGCGCAGTCGACTGTGCGCTGCGGCTGCGCAGCTGGCCCCCCAGCTTCCTGATCGTCTCTTGCGCAGGCGCGGGTTTTGCGGTGCGCAGGCGTACGGCGGGGTGCGATCGCCGTGCGTCTGCGCACCGGGGTGCGGGAGTGGTACCGCGCGGCACGTGGTCTGCCAGCGGGCGTCAGCCCCGCGGCCGGTGTGGCGGATTCGATGTCCTGCCCTAGGCGCCCAACTGGGCCGTGATCGGGCCTGTGGTCGGGCCGACCACGGCCCCGACCACGGACTTCGTGTCCCCATCGTGACCATGGTCGGGGTCGGGTGGTCGGTGGTCGGGTCGGGGGCGGCGGGTTTCCTCAAGGTCAGCAACATCCGTTCTGACCAGGGAGTTTGACCATGTCTCCTGGCACGCAGGCCGCACCGAGCGAGGCTGTGGCTGCGATGGCGGCCGGCGCCCGGCTGGAGGCGATGCGCCGCCGCGTACGCCTGGCACGCGTAGCGGTCTGGACCGTCATCGCGGCCGGCCCCATTGCCCTGTGCGTCGCGGTCGCCTCCACCCCGACCACGGTCCAGGCGGCTGTCCCGGCCCAGCCCACCGCCGTGCGCACCGCGACGGCCGCCGCCCATCCGGGCGGCTATGCGCAGCTGTTCGTCGGCGCGTGGCTGCGCAGCGACGCGAACGACGCGACGAGTGCGCAGGCGCGGCTTGCGCAGTCGATGGCGCCGGACGTCGAGCTGCCCGACCCGGCCGCCGATGCGCAATCGGCGCCTCAGTCGGTGACGGCGGTGCGCAGTGCGCAGCGCGGCACCGGTGCGTGGTCGGTGACGGTGGCTGCGCAGTACGCCAACGGGTCGGTGCGGTACTACACGGTGCCGGTGGTCTCCGACGGCGCGGGCGCGTCGTTCACGGTGACCGGGGCGCCCGGCGTGGTGGCCGGCCCGGCCCGGGCCGAGGTGGCGAAGTCGCCCTACGGCGTGACGGTTCCGGAGGGTGATCTGTCCTCCGCCGTCGGGGAGTTCCTGGCCGCCTACCTGACCGGGAACGGTGAGGTCGACCGCTACCTCGCCCCCGGCGTCAAGCTCACCGCCGTCTCCCCCGCCCCGTACACGGCGGTCACCGTCCAGCAGGTGTCGGCCGTCGAGGAGGCCGCGGCCGCCGAGCAGGCGCCGACGGGCGGCACGACGGTGCGAGTCCTCGCCACGGTGGAAGCCCGCGACACGGACGGCCGGTGGCCGCTGGCGTACGAGCTCACGCTCACGGCCCGCTCGGGCCGGTGGGAAGTCGCCGCACTGGAGTCCGGCACCGCCCAGGACGGGGGCGGGCGATGACCACCGTGCACAGCCTGATGCTCGCCGGGCAGCTGGACGACCTCGGCAACTCGTGGATCACCATGTTCAAGGACTGGGCGACCAAGGGCCTGCAGGCCGGGCTCCTCGTCCTCGTCGTCATCATCATGATCCAGAAATTCTCGCTGAAGGCGGGGATCGGTGCCCTGCTGCTGATGGTGATCGCGCTGGGCCTGTACAACTCCCGCGACAGCCTGGCGAACATGTTCGAGGACGAGGTGAAAAACCCGTCCAAGGGCGCACCCGCCGTCCCCGGCATCGTCCGGTCCGAGCGGCCCGCCTCCCGTGAGCACTCGCCGGGTGTCGGGGGCTTGCTGTGAGCGCGGCCGATGGCCGGGTGGGCCGCTTCTACACCGCCGCCCGCCGCCACCCCTGGGTGCTGGGCAAGGTCGCCGACTGGAAGATCCCCCTCGGCCCCTACACCCCCGCGCAGATCGCGGTCGCCGTCGGCGGCGGCTTCCTCCTGATCAAGACCATCGGCTGGTGGTCGTGGATGGGGCCGGTCCCCATCGTCGCCTGGGTGCGCTTCACCGCGGTGCCCTCGGACGAGCTGTACTGGCTCACCAGCTCGGCCGAGGGCACCGCCCTGGTCCACGAGATCCTCCACGACGGCCGCAAACACGGCGCCGGCCTGTTGGCGGGCTCCCACGACGCCGACGAACTCGGCCCCGACCGCGGCCTGATGGCCTACCGCGCACTCGCCCGCACCACCGACCGCGAACGCGCCCGCCGCGGACTGGAGTTCGTCGGGCTCGACCCCAACAACCCGGAACTGCTGCGGCTGGTAACCACCGGCCTCTCCCCCGTCGGACAGAAAGGCCGCGAGGGCGAGTTCCTGCTGACCTGCCCACGCCAGAACACCGGCCGCGTCAAAGTCACCATCCCCCGCATCAAACGCATCACCACCTCCATCACCACCACGCCCGGACGCCGACCGAGCCCTGCCTCCCCCTCCACGCCAGAGCCCCTCACCGGTGACGCCGCAGATGCCCCTCCGAAGGAGCAGACCGCATGACCACTCTGTCCCGGGACCGCTTGAGTTCAGGCTGCGGCGGGGAGGGAGCGTCTGCCCCAGCGGATGCCCTTCTCGCTGCGGATGCGGGAGCGTTCCTTGCGTGCTGCGGCCAGGACGTCGCGATGGCGGGTGTTGGCGTTGCGCCAGCGGAGGTAGGTGTGCAGGGCTCGGGTCTGCACGGCACGTTTGGGGTGGTTCGAGTTGGCGATGGTGAACTGGCGCACCGGTCCGAAGTGCGCTTCGACCGGGTTCGCCCATCAGGCGTCGGTGCGAACACGGTCCGGCGCACTCCATCTTCAAAGGGGAACGGCGATTTGGCGATCCACCATCCGTTGCAGTCGGCAATGGGCCTCGGCCCTACCGGCTGTCGCCGCGTACGAGCTTCACGAGCAACTCCGTGTCTCGCAGGTCCGACAGCACCGCCTCCGCGCCGGCGTCCCGCAGTACGGTCTCGTCGCTGCGTCCTGACGCGACGGCGATCACCCGCACGCCGTTGGCGTGAGCCCCTTCCACGTCGGCCGGCGTGTCGCCGATCAACACCGCCTCCTCGGCTGCTGCGTTCGCACGGCGCAGGGAGAGTCTGACGAGTTCGGCGCGGACGTCGTTGTCCTCGCCGTACGCTCCGAGCTCCCACAGGATGTGGCGGTCGAGCCCGAATACCTGAAGTTTGATCTCGGAGACCGGGCGGATGTTGCCCGAGACGACCGTCTGCCGGGCCCCGACGGCGTCGAGTGCGTCCAAGGCGGCCGCCGCACCGGGCAGAGCGTGGCCGCGCTCTCGTAGTTCGGCGCCTCGCTTCAGATGCTCCTCCGTCAGGGCACGAGCGAAGCGTTCGAAGTCGGCACGCGTCGTGGAGAGTCCGTGCAATTTCGCGGTCTCGCGGAAGATGACGGGTTCCGTGATCCCGTCGATTTTCGCCTGCTCGCGCATGACCTGCCCTGTGGTCTGCAGGAACGCGGCGGCCGACAGTTCGCGGCCCACGCCACGTGTGTCGATCAGCGTGTGGTCGATGTCCCACAGGACCAGTCGCGGCATCGCGTCTCCCCAACTACCCACCCGTCACAGGGTCCTTGCTTGTCACGCGAACGTGTGCGGACCGCGCACGCGCTGGAGCACTCCGTTCTACGCTGACGGTACGAGACGCAAGCGGGGAAGGGGGCGGAACGGTGATCTCACCGAGACTGCCCGTGGGCGAGAGGGTCAGGCACTACCGGCGGAAGAACGGCAACCGGACTCAGGCGGCCGTCGCCGGACTGTGCGGCATCACCGAACGCTACCTGCAGCAGATCGAGGCCGGGCAGAAGGTGCCCTCCGCCGATGTCCTCGCTCGCCTCGCCGCCGAACTGGGCGTACCGCTGGCCGCCCTGCTCACAGCGGACGGCATCAAGGAGTCGTCGGTCCCGCTCACGGCCGCCCCCGCGGTTGCTCGTGCGCTGATGGGCTACGGCCGACCACGCAGCTCGTCTCCCGCGAGCCCCTGGGAGTTACGGGAGCGGGTTGAGCAGGCGTGGCGGACCTGGCAGTCGTCGAAGGACCGGTTCACGGTAGCGGCCCTCGTCCTTCCGGACCTGATCGGCGACGTCGAGCACGCCGTGCGGGTGCACCGCACCGGAACCGACGCCCAGGCACATCGTGAAGTCTTGCGCGTAGCCGCCGATTTGTATGGGCTGCTGCGCTCGTACTGCCGTCGCACAGGACGCCTCGACCTGTCCCTGATGGTGGCCGACCGGGCGATCCGAGCCGCTGAGGACGCCGACGACCCTGTGCGCATCGCCACCGCCCAGTGGAACCTCGGCCATGTTCTTCTCTCTCACAGTGAGCAGGGCGCCGTCGAGGAAGCCAAAGAGGTTGCCCTGCGCGCCGTCGAGCAGCTGCAACAAGCGCCGGTGACGGTTGAAACCAAGGCTGTCGCGGGGGCGCTCGAGCTGGTCGCGGTGGTCTCCGATGCCCGCCGCCATCATTGGTGGGAGGCGCGTGACCGGCTGGAGCAGCGCGCGGCTCCGCTTGCCGAGCAGGTCGGTGAGGGCAACGTCCAGTGGACCGTGTTCGGACGGACCAATGTCGCCATGCACGCGATGAGCATCGAGATGCTCGCCGGCGAAGCCTCCGAGGGACTGCGCGTTGCCGACAGGATCGACACGCACGGCCTGCCCAGCCGCGAGAGGCAGTTCACCTTCGGCCTGGAATTGGCCAGGTGCCACGATCTGCGGCGGGAGGACGCGACCGTCCTCGTCCACCTGCTGGATCTGGAGGACGTCGCTCCCGAAGATCTGGCACGCAGCCCTCTCGCGCGCAACATGATCCTGGATCTCCAGAAACGGGTCCGCCCCACGTTCCGACGCCAGGTTGACGAACTCGTTCAGCGTCTCCAGCTCATCTGACCACGAACCCGCGGTTCCCCCGAACTCTCAGTTCGGGTAGTGCTGTTGGTCCGGTCGTACCTTCGCCGCACAGCGCAGCGAAGGACGGGACGACAGATGATCAACGATGCAGAAGAGATCTTGACCGTGGCCGGTCTACGGCTCGTAACCGTCGGTGTCGAATGGGACACCGTCAAGGTGGAACGGCATCTGGGCGTACGCGCGATCGAACTGCTGGAGGAGCCCGGCGCCGTGGCCGTGGACCCATGTCGCCCCGAACCGATGCTGTACTTCCTCGTCCCTGCGGGCAGTGCCGCCCACTGGGACGTTCCGGAGACGGCAGCGCTCGGCTCGAACTCGTACGTGGTCCTGCCGCCGGACCACAGAGATGCGCCGCCCGGCCCGTACTGGCTCATTCCTCAACAGCACGGACTTACGGCGGCAGCGGCGCTGCGGCAGGCACTGGAAGCAGCGAAATGAACGCCAAGGCGCCGCCGCTGAACGTCCCGCCGATGCGCGCCCTGGCCCATCGTCTGTTGTTGGAGCCCGGTGCCATGCCAGACGTTCTCCCCCCTGCGGCCGACGAGTTGGAGGACCTCGCCCTCCGGCTTCGTGGTCACCTGAGTCTGCTCGCCCCCGAGGTCGAGGAGCTGGCACTTGCCCCTTCTGCGGACAGTGTTCTCCGCTGTTGCGCACTCGCCTGTGTAGGAGAGGCACGTGGCAAACTCCGCGCCGCTCCGCCTCCCGGCCCCAACGGAGCTGCCGCCTATGCCCGGCGCCTCGCACGCACCCTCGACTCCCTGTGCGAGCACTACGAAAAGCTGGGCGGCGGGGGGATCTGCCCGGCCTGCGACAGGCCGATCATGCGCGAAGAGCCGTCCGTGCTGACCGACTACCTCAGCCCCTCTGGCCCTACAGCGAGATCAATACGTATCCACGCCCGTTGCGCCAACACGGTACGCCGCCGCTGACGAGCGTCAGCCCGCCCATCAAGGGCCCGGCCTGGCTGTTCTGCCGTCCGCCAGCGCGGGAGGCAGAGGGCCGAGGCGGGGCGGACCACCGAATACACTCGAGAGCGAGACTCCTCATGCCCGACCCGTCATCTGACGCAACCGCGCCGCCTGACAACGCGCCTGCGGACGGCGGCCTGCTGGGAGCCGCCGGGTACAGGACGCTCCACCAATGGGCGCCGCCTGCCACGGCGCGGGCTCGCGCCGCCGAACTCGTGACGATCCACCGCAGTTCTCTGCGGGAGGTCGTCCGCAATCCCCATGCCGATGAGGAGTGGGCCCAGACTCTCGTTCGAGCTCCCCTCCTGGTCAACACCGTCCGAGACTTGATCGGCCCGGACATCGCGGTCGAGAACACCTTCCTCGTCGTGAAATGGCCCGGCCGCGACTTCGAGGTGCCCTGGCACCAGGACGGCATCAACGACCAACTGGAACTGGATCCTCTCCACGCGGTGGCCGCCTGGATCGCGCTCACCGATGCCGATGTGACGACCGGCTGCCTGCACGTCATGCCCGGCTCGCAGCGCGCCGGCTACCTCTCCTACGAACGCGAGGCGGCAACCGGCGCGGCCCGCGGCCGTGCTCTCGGCACGCATGTCTCCCCCGACAGCCGCGGCATGCCCGTACCGCTCGCCGCCGGGAGCGGGATCCTCATGGACACCCGCCTGGTGCACTGCTCCCACTCCAACCAGGGCGTCGGCGCCCGCTTCGGTCTGAACATCCGCTACGTGGCGCCCGGAGGCATCCGCAGGCGTGACGACTCAAGCCCCGGC
Organism: Streptomyces cylindrosporus; assembly: GCF_022698165.1. Taxonomy (GTDB): domain Bacteria; phylum Actinomycetota; class Actinomycetes; order Streptomycetales; family Streptomycetaceae; genus Streptomyces; species Streptomyces cylindrosporus. The sequence continues at coordinate 315,328 of NZ_JALDAY010000013.1, read as the reverse complement.
CTTGACCCGATCACGGGCACGGGCTGGTAACCCCCAACCATCGAGAGGAGACCACCACTGTGACCATCCTCAAGGAGTTCCTGGACCAGGACGCTCCCACGCGGGTCCGCGTCCTCACCGGAGAGGACGCCGACGGTGACCGCCGTGGCGACAAGCAGGTGATCGCCCGCAGCGACTGCACGTACTACTGCCCCGACGAGGCCACGGCCCGCCGGTGCATCGAGTCACTGCGGGAGTCCGACGAGCGCCTGCGTTCCCGCCCGGACGAACTGATGCTCTGGGACTGGCAGTCCACCTACTTCGAACCCGAACAGGACAACCCCAACGGCGGCGGCACCGTACTCCTGGGCGTGGCCTGGTACGACCGCGCATTCTTCGACGAGCGACGCGACGCCTGGTTCGGCCGGATGCACCAGGAGATCTACAAGCAGCTCGGCATCCCGTTGGACAACATCACCGTCGACCACTGGGTCCGCCCGGCAGCGTGATCCGACCACCATCCGGCTGGGCCCCGACTCCCCCGAGCAGGGCCCAGCCATCCCCTCTTTCCGCGACGAGGACCAAGGCGCCATGGGTGAGTTCGAGGAGCAGACCGCATGGTGGGACGATTGGGCCGCCACATACAACGAGTCCAGCCTCGGACCCGCAGACCTGGCGGCCCGCGCTCTGTCCGAACTGGCCAGCGGTGAACCCGCACTTGAACTCGGGGGCGGTGCCGGCCACGTCGCGCTCCCGCTCGCCGGTTGCTGTATCCGTGCACTGGGTCTGGACGCCTCACAGGAGATGACCCGCCGCCTCCTGGACCGTCGGGACGATCTGCCCGTCGACTTCTTGATCGCCGACATGGCGGCTTTCGAGGCGCCCGGCCCCTTTGAGTTGATCTACGTCGTATCGAGGACCTTCTACCTGCTCACAACGCCCGAACGACAGATCTCCTGTCTGCACTCCTGCTCCCATGCGCTGCGTGCAGACGAGCGGCTGGTGATCGAGCCCGCCCTGCCCGCTACCAGCGCCCTGCCGCTGGAGGAGGGGCTCTACGTCCGCGCCGTCGAGCCCGCCTACACGAAGCTCTCCGTCGTCGCGCGCGATCCCATCGCGCAGACGTTGCGCTCGCAGGACATACACCTGGACGAGACGGGCCTGCGCATGCTGCCACTGACCCGCCGCTACACCCATCCCTCCGAACCGGACTTGATCACGCGGGCTGCCGGGCTGCGCCTGGAGCCCGCTACGAGGACTGGAACCTTGCTTCCCATCGGGCAGGAGGCCCGCGCCATGTCAGCGTGTACTCAGTCACGCGAGAGCACAGGGGCCGCCTCCGTGACCGGTAGTGCTCCCCTCTCCCGCGTCCACCACCAAGCTGCGCTGGCCCCCACAGTCGCCACGGCGACGGTGGCCATGCCCCCCGCCCAGAAACCCGTGCCCGGTGAACTCGCCGCGACCACGGGAACGATCAGCATCGACGCGGTGCCTGCGGCCCGGATGACGGTCAGATCCACGGACATCAACCGCCGACGCGCAGCCGAGGGGAACACGGACAGATGGGTCTGCAGCGTGATCCCCAAAAACGGCGACAGGGCACCGGAAGCCGCGGAGATCGCAAGCAGCAGGGACATGTTCCCGGCCGAGCCGGTCACCGCCAGCAGGAGCCCGGACATGGCCCACAGTAGGCAGTACGCAACCGGCGGCCGGGACGGCAACCGTACGTTGCCCGCAACGACGTTCCCCGCCAAAGCCCCCGCACCGGTGGCCGCCAGCACCAGCCCGTACGCCCCGGCACCGGCGTCCAGGCGACTCGCTAGCAATGCGGGCATCGCCATCGCCACGGCCTGCGCGAAGATCCCCGCGCCGTGCACCGCGATCGCCGCACCCGTCGCCGGATGCGCCCGCACCAGGGACCAGGCCCGCGGCCGCCCCCCTTCCGCCGGCGCCATCGCCTCGGCGGAAACCGGACACACCCTCCGGCCCAGCGCCGCGAGCACCACGGCGGACACCGCGAAGGTGGCCGCGTCCAGCCAGAACAGCGCCGCCTGCGGAACGAACGCGAGCAGTCCGCCCGCGGCGCCCGGCCCGGCCACCCGGGCGATCCGTCCCGTCAGGTCCATCAGCCCGTTGACGGCCTGCACCTCCTCGGCGCGGACCAGGTCCGGTACCAGCGCGCCCAGGTTCGGATCGAACACTGCCCCGGCCAGCCCCAGGGCCGCGGCCGGCGCGAGCATGCCCGGCGTGCCGAACGTGCCCCAGGCCCACGGCAGCAGTGCCACCAGAACCACCCGCACCGCATCGACGACGGCCAGCGCCCGCAGTGAGGCGACACGGTCCATGATCCGGCGGCCGAGCGTACCCATCACGATGTACGGCACCGACTCGGCTACGGCCACCCATCCCATGGCAGCGGCCCCCGACTGCTCCCACGCGATCCACATGATCGCCATGGCGTACAGCCGGTCCCCGAAGACCGACAGCGCCTGGGCACCGCACAGGGCGAGTACGCGGCGGCGGCGCAGCAGCCGGACGTATCCCAAGATCACTCCCTGCCCGGAAAGCGCGAAGTCTCGGCACCTGTGCCCGCCGGGACGCCAGACACCTTAAGGCACTCAGAAAGGCGGATGTCCCATGACCACAGAAACGGTGTGCCCCGTTGAGGCCCGGGCCGCAGCCGAGGCCCTGTGCGGGCCCGACACACATCTGAAGTTGATCACCAACCGGCGAGCAAGCACCGTATGGCAGGCGCACGGCCCACACCAGACCCTTGCCATCAAGACGGGCACAGGCCCCGAGGGATCCGCTATCACAGCCCGCGAGACGACCGCCGTCACCTGCATGAGTGCCCCCGGCACCGTCTTGGCACATGGCCGGGGCGACGCCCTGGCCTGGATGCTCACCCCTTGGTACGACGGCCCCTCCACCTGCGACGTCCTGCACGACGTGCGCGCAGGGACTAGCCAGTCGCCCGCCGCCCGACACCACATGATCGACCTGTGTGAAGCCGTGGCCGCCCTCCACCGAGAAGGCTGGGTGCACGGCGACCTCCAGCCGAGCCATGCGATCCACACCACCGACGGGATCCGGTTCGTCGACTGCTCATGGTCCTGGCACCCGGACCAGCTCGAACCCTCCCTCCTCTTCCGGGGCGGGCTACCGCACCTGCTGGCACCCGAACTCGCGCAATCCATCCACGAAGGCGCACGCCCGGTCGCACCGTCCATGCCGGCCGAGGTATACACCCTGGCCGCGAGCCTCTGGTGGGCGGCAACAGGGGACTGGCCACGGGACTACGCCCACATCGGCCTCGACCCGGGCAAGGTGACGGCACCCTTGCTCAGACAGATCATCGGCACCCGCCAGATCCCGCTGCGCCGCCCGTACTCATGGCCTGACGTCCAGCAGGTGCTCGCCGAGGTACTGACGGCGCCGTCGGACCGCCGTCCTACGGCCGCCGAATTGGCACAGCGGCTCCGCTCACCGTGAGGCTCGGCTGCGGCTGCATGTGCACCTTCGGCGTCCCGCCTGGGAACCCCCCGCAGAAAGCAGGTAAGCCAAGGGCGCGATCCCATTCTGAAGTCCGGTCCCCCTGGGGCTCGGGTCCCCGTCCTTGAACCAGTTGGACTCGCACCGTTCCCGCCCCCGCCGTTCAGCCCCTCATCGTGATGTGAACTCACCAGCACCGCCAACAGACTCACGGTATCGGCACTAATCGATGTGGCCTGCCAGGAAGTCCGTGATGTAGCCCATCGTCTCCTTGGTGGACCAGGGCTTCGCGCCGCCGTCGGACGAGGCGTCGGAAGCTGAGGAAGTGCTCGGCGAGGCGCCGGAGCCAGCCGAGATGCTCAGGTCGCCGTGGCCGGCGCCGGTGAGCACCACACGCTTGGCGTCGACGCCCTTGTCCTTGAGGGCGGTGAACAGGTTCAGCGTCTGGCTGGGAGAGACCAGCCGGTCGGCGCTGCCGTGCAGGAGAAGGAAGGGTGGCGTCGAGGAGGAGATGTGGGTGGCCGGGTCGGCGGCGGCCACCTCGCTGGTGTACTCCTTGACGGACTTGTTGGTTCCGGGGCCGTACACCCATTGCGCGGCCGAGTTCCCGGCGGCGTAGTTGCTGTCTTGGGCGGCCTGGTCGTAGTCGGAGGCGATCTTCGACAGGTTGGCGGGGCCGAACTCGTCCACCACACCCTGGACCTCACTGCTCTGGTCGAGGTGGTCGCCGACGTCGTACGCCTTGTCGCCGTTGGTGACACCGGTCATGGCCGCCAGATATCCGCCCGCCGACTGGCCCCATACGAAGACGTGGTCCGTGTCGATCCCGTAGGTGTCGGCGTTGGCGCGCAGGTAGCGGATGGCGGACTTGACGTCGGCGAGGGCGTCCTTGTAGGTGGCACCGCTGGTCGTGGTGCGGTACTGGACACTGGCGACCGCGTAGCCCTGGTCGGCGATATAGGTGCGCTGGTCGAGGTTGCCGGTCCGTTCCGCCATGACCCATTCGCCGCCGGTTATGAAGACCACCAGCGGCTTTCTGCCTGAGGACCTGGGCACCTGGATGTCGAGCTTCAGGTCGGTCTTCGCGCCGTGGGTGGTCCGCGAGGAGTAGGTGATGTCGTCTGTCGTCGTCACCGCCGATGTATCACAGGTGATCGACGGACCGTTGGGGTCGATCACCGTGCTTGTGCTGTTGTCGGTCTTTTTGATCGTCTTCGCCTCGACGATCTTCAGGCCCGCACCGTCCGGGCCTCCGGACGGCATGCCGCTGGGGGTGTCCGCCGAGGCGCCGCTTCCTGCTGTTCCTGCGGTGCCTCCCGGGATGGACGTTGGACATGCCGAAGCCGATGCCGACTCGGCGGACGATCCCGCGGAAGAGTCGTCCGTCCCGCAGCCGGTCAGACCGAGACCGGCCACCAGAGTGATCGCCGCCAGGGCAGTGATCCGCGCCGGCCGTCGAGGCCGTCGCCACTCCTTTTCCTCGCCATCGCCTGCAACTGCGTCGTGTCCCTGCATCGCGCCTTCTCTCGATGGTGCCGAACTGGCGACGTATCCGGAGATTCAATCTCCGGATACGTGCTCGGCCACCCTAACACGAAACGGAGATTGCGTCTCCGCTTAAAGGTGGCGTGGAGGCGGCGGTCAGCCGATGCTTCCCGGGCCTGTGGGTGACGCGGTCGTACGATGTGCCAGGACCATCGCGCACCCCCCGAAAGTGAGACCTCTGCATGGCGGCACCCTCCGCATTCGGCGAGGCCGGCGAGGCGCGTGCGCGCAGGCCGCGGCGCGACCGCGAGGTGAACCGCACCAAGCTCCTCGCCGCCGCCCGAGAGGTGTTCCGAGACCACGGCCTGAAGGCGACCCTGGACGACGTCGCCCGCCATGCCGGGCTCGGCGTGGGGACGGCCTATCGCCACTTCCCGAACAAGCAGGCCCTGATCGACGAGCTGGTCGACGACATGTTCGCGCGCGTCGAGGAAGCCACCCGAGAGGGGGTGGAGGACAGCGACGCCTGGCGCGGGCTGACGGCCAGTCTGGAACACGTGGCCGAACTACAGGCGCTCGACCGTGGCCTGCGCGAGGTCGTGCTCCACAGCGACCGTGCGGTGCCGGCGGGGCTGCGGCACCGGGAACAGATCAGGCGAAACGTCGATCTCGTGGTCGAGCGAGCCAAAGAGCAGGGTGTTCTGCGCGCGGACGTGGAGCCCTGGGACCTGGCGGTGATCCAGCAGATGCTGGCCGCGGTGACCGAGCGGAGTGGGCAGCCGGACCTCTGGCGGCGTTATCTGAGGCTGTTGCTGGACGGGTTGCGAGCCGGTCCCGAGCGCACGGAGCCGCTGCCCGGCAGGGACTACGGCAAGCGGCTCGACGTGCCGGGGGCGAACTGGATGGGCCCGCCGTCGCCGAGCACGGACGTCCCGGCCCCACCCCACGGCTGACGGACCTCTTCGCCCTGGTGACCTCAAGACGTTCCAGGACTTCAACACGTCACGGCTGCGGGCCTTTCCGATTCCCGCTGGTGACGATGTGCCCAGAGTGGATCTGCACGGGGCTGCGGGAGGCCGGCCACGACCCGGACATGGGCGCACAACCGGCCCGGCCGCTGGGGGCAGCGGGGTTGTGCGACGCTCGTCGTCGAGTCCACCCGCAGTCTGATCCCGATGATCGAGCGCAGCGATGTCGCCGGCCCGCAGGAAGTGGAACCCGACACTCTGCACGCCTGCCAGACAAAAGCGTGTGCGCAGACACAGACGGTCCTGGCGCAGGCCGAGTTCACCGCCGACGAGGAGAACCAGAGCACACCACACAGCGGTCCCAGCCCTCTCGCCGTCGTGCTCGTGAAAGGAACCGCCCGGTGCCGGACACGGACGGGGCGTGGAATCCATGACAGAACAGGAGGCCCGCCGCCGAACAGAGGCGGGCGCGCTTCGAAAATCGTGCGCACGTCGTGACGGAACCCCTGCACCGGTATCTGCTGCGGCGCACGACTCCCGACACGGTCGAGGACATCCTGTCGGAGACAATGCTGGTGCTCTGGCGTCGCGTCGAGGACGTGCCCGGGCTGGGAACCGGACACTGCCTGGCCGATGCCCGCCGGTCGGACGGACGCAGGCTTCCCCTGGTGGAGCGGCTGATCGGGGCTCAGCGGGAGTCCGGCGCCTTGGCCGCCGACCACAGCGAACTGCACGCCGCACTCGGCGCTCTCTCGGAGTTGGATCGCGAGGTGGTGCGGCTGTGGGCGTGGGAGGAAATGACCAGTGATGAACGACGCGCGGGCGGAGGCGAGGAACAGCACGGCCCCGACGCTGTCCCCGGGGGAGGTAGCGGCCGCGCCTGCGGTCTCACCTGCGCACCAGGACACTGACCTCGCTGCTGGAGCGGACGCACCGGGCGGTCGTAGAGCCCCTGGCGCGGTTCCTGAGTATCGCGAGTATCGCGGCAGGCGTCTGTCGGCACGCGAGGTGCACCGGGCCGCCGCACTCAACTCGCGCCGCTCCGACTCACCTCACGGTGTGGGGCCGGTCAGCGCATCGCGCAGGCCGGCCCGCGAGGTGACGTTCAACTTCCGGAAGACACTGCGCAGATGGGTGGCCACCGTACGCGGAGACAGGAAGAGCTGGGCGGCGATCTGCTTGTTGGTCAGCCCCGTGGCCGCCAGGTGCGCCGCCTGTCGTTCCTGCGGGGTCAGCGACGGGTGCCCGTCCCGACCGCATACGGCGGTCCTGATCGGGATCCCGCTCGCCCGAAGCTCGTTGGCCGCGCGGGCACTCCAGGGAGCGGCTCCCAGCCGTTCGAACGTGCTGAGCGCGGCGTCCAGATGGACCCGGGCCGCCGCGCCCCCCTTGGCCCGGCGCAGCCTCTCGCCGTAGGCCAGACAGATCCGGGCCCAGTCGAACGGCCAGCGTTCGGCGCCGGGCGTGGCGATGGCCGCCTCGAACAGATCATGGTCGATGAAGTCCGGGACGGCCATGGCCTCGGCCGCATCCGTCAGCATGGCCAGCCGCGGCGAGATCGACGGGATGTCGGTCTTGCGGACCGCCTCGACGTGCGCGGCCGCTTCACCGTGGTGGTCGGTGCGCGCTGCCGCTTCGGTGAAGTCCAGCAGGAGCCAGAGAGCATGGGGTGAGTACGCCGGCACCTCGCCGGGGATGCCCAGCGCCCTCAGCAGGCGGTAGGCGGCGTCGAAGTCCGCGCTGCCGAGCGCCGACAGGGCCCGGATGTGGGAGGCGTAGACCCTGAGCGCTCCGAGACCGCGGGGGTTTCCCCAGGAGACGAGGCGGTCCGCGACCTCGCGTGCGGTGCCGTGGTCCCCCTTGGCCGCGGCGAGCATTCCCCGGAGGAAGCGGCCCGACGACGCCGGCAGGTGGTAGTCGTACGTCGCGCACCAGCCGAGACCCTCCTCGATGATCGCCACGAGATCGTCCCACTGTCCGCCGGCGTAGGCGTCGTTGGCCAACAGGAACTGCGCCTGGATCGCCAGGGCGACGGCCCCTCCGCCCCGGCCGTCGTCGATGACGCGCCGCAACGCGCTGCGGCAGCCCGGCAGGCGATCCACGTAGGCGGCCGCGATCGCGGTCCCGACGATGCGTACGGGGTCGGACTCCTGGTGCAGGTCGCGGACGAGTTCGTCGAGCCGGTCGAGCACGGAAAGTGCGGCGTACGCCGGGTCACCGAAGGCGCCCAGGATGACCGGCAGCAGGCGCTTCGTCCGGTGCGGCCGGTGGTGCCGCACGATGCTGTCGAAGGGGCGCCACAGTTCCGGCCGTCCGCTGTAGAAGCACACCATGAGGAGGGTGTTGAACGCCTCGCGGAGGATGTTGTCGTCCGTCTCCCCGGGCCGGGCATGGGTGTCGATGGCGCCGACGAGCAGCCGGTGAGCCGTGTCCACGTCTCCTTCGCCGTTGAGGAGTTGGCTGGCCGCCGCGGTGGCGGACGCAAGGGAGTCGGTGCCGGCCGGATCGGCCTGGTCGGCATTGGCCAGCAGTGTCCGTACGTTGCGCAGATCGCCGGTGATGTTGGCGCCCAGGCAGGCCGCCTCGGCCAGTAGGCGCCCCTTGGCCGCCCCGGTGCTGCTCAGTTCGGCGGCGCGCAGCAGGGTGCTGATGGCTCCGACGGCGTCGCCGCGGTGCAGGGTGCCGTAGGCGGCCCGGTGCAGCAGGCCGGCCACTTCGTCGTCGGGGCCTATGGCCGCGCCGGCGAGGTGCCGGGCCCGGCGCTCGGACCGTTCCGGGAGGTTCGCCGCGAGCGCCAGATGTCCCCACCGGCGCTCGGCGCCGGTCGACAACTCCATCACCGCGGAGCGGGTCAGGGGGTGCCGGAAGACCAGCCGCCCGGTGAGGCTGTCGACCTGGACGAGGCCGCCCCGCTCGGCGGGACACAGCGCGATCAGGACGTCGGGGCCGCCCATGGCCCGTTGAAGGGTGTGCAGATCGCCCGAGCCGTCCAGGGCCGCGAGCAGGAGCAGCTTCCGTGTGGTCTCGGGGAGCGCCTCGACGCGGGAGGAGAAGATCCTCTTGAGCCGCTCGGTCAACGGCAGCACGGCCGGCAGCGCTCCTCGGTCCGTCTGCTGGGCCTCATTGAGCGGGACGGGCAGTTCCAGCAGCGCCAGCGGGTTGCCGCGGGCCTCCGCGACAAGACGCCGGCGCACCCGGACTGCCATGGCCGGGAATCGCTCGCTCACCAGTTCGTGAGCCGATGCGTCGTCCAGGGGCTGCACCTCGTGCTGTGCGATGCCGGTGCCGCTCAGGAAAGACTCGTCGCCGGACCGGGATGCGGCCAGCAGGGCGAAGGGACCGGTGGGCGCACAGCGAGCGACGGTTGCGAGTACCGAGGCGCTGGGGCGGTCCAGCCACGCCACGTCGTCGATGAGGAGGGCGAGCGGACGGCTCGTGGTGACGGCGCCGGTCAGCAGCGCCTGCACGGCGTTCGCGATAACGGGCAGCGCGGCCGGCTGCGCTTTGGACAGTCCTCGGACCGCCTGGAGCGTTTCCGTCTGCCGGGGCGGCAGCGCGGGGATCTCATCGGCCAGCGGCTGCAGCAGCTGGTTCAACGCCGAGAAGCCGACGCCTTCCCCGAACTGGGAGCCGACGACACGCAGCACCCGGGAGCCGGACTCGGACGCCCGCACCGCCGCGGCGTCCAGCAGCGCGCTCTTGCCCACCCCGGCCTCTCCGGTCAGCAGCAGCGCGGATCCGCGCGCCGCCGCCGAGCCGAAGAGGCCGTCGATGATCGCCAGCTCCGCCGCTCGTCCGATGAGACGAGCGGCGGACTTCCCGTCGGAATCGCCGGCTTGCTTCTGCGCACCGTTCAGGACAGGCGGCATCGGGGATGACATGGGGCCTCCCAGGGTGGTCGGGCACGATCAACGACAGGATGGGAAGGGTTGCCGACGAGTTCGACGCTCCCCGCGTGTTCTGCGTCACAGGGGCGGACCGGCCGGAGAGGGCGTGACCGTGCTCGGTCGCACCCAGCGTGATGTCAGCGGATCAGAGCAGGCGGGCCACCGCTTCCTTGGCTGCACGCTGGACGGCCGTACGGTCGACGCGGACCGTCTCGCCGCCCACGACCACGACCTCACCCGCGACCAGACGTCCTCAGCCGGGCCGGCCACGGCCACCGGGCCGCGGACGGTCTGTTCCCGCGGGGGCAAGATCATGCCTTTCGCGCCGGCGCGCAGTTCTCTCCCGGGAACGTGACGGCCGGCAGCACCGAGACGGCACCCCCTCCCCCGGACACCTCGGCGAGGCTCCCGGGTCTCAGCCGAAGCGCCGAATACGCGCGGCCGTACCGGATGCATACGGCAGCCAGTCGCTCACCGAGCCGGTCGTGACGAACTCGGCGACCGCCGTGGCAAAGGTGTGACCCAGGGTGCGCTCGGCGTCCCCGAAGGAGCCCAGCATCGGGCCGTCCGGATAGGTGTCGAAGGTGCCGAAGAGGAAGGGAAGTTCGCCGCAGTGCGCGGCGCCCAGGGTGTGCTTCTCCCCCGCCGCACTGTAGTCCCACTGGTAGACGTAGGTCGCGTTGCCGCCGGCCGCGTGGTGGTCGGCAATCACCGGCGCGCCGACACGGAAGAACGCGCCGGTCTCCACCACGGTGAGGATCTGCGTCGGCGTGGCATGCGGGAGCTGATCGGCGTATCGCTGGTAGACCTCGGGCCCCTGGGCACCGCGCTGCACGCTCAGGATGTGCCGCGCGCCTTCGGGGGTGAGGGACTGGATGCGTGGGTCGAAGCCGAGGAAGGCGGTCATCTCGTCCGGGTGGTGCCGATCGGCAGCGGCTTGCCTTCCAGGGCGGCGTCCGCGAGCGCTCGCCGCACCGCGCGGGACACCGGCACCACCGAGCACCGGATACATCCGTGGCGCCACGTTTCCCGGGCGGGCGAGCTGGACCGCGAGCTCGCCGTAGGCGGACAGCAGCCGCTCCACGGGCACCGCACGCAGCGCCTCCCCCACGTCCGCCCCGTCCGGCACGGCGAGCAGCCGCAGGTATGCGTTCGCGTGCTCGGCCGCGTTGTCCGGGTCCTGCGGTTCAAGGCCCCACGGGCCGCTCTGCACCAGCACGCGGGAGACCAGCCCCGCCATCTGCGGCACCGCCCGTCGCCGCCTGGAGGCAATGGCCGACCGGCACTTCATCAGGATCGCGACCGAAGTCGATCCCGGCCGCATCCGTCATCCCGAGCCGGGCCTCGATGTCCCCGAGCTCTGAATCGACGTACGTCCCACGGCCGATGCACGTTGGGGTCGATCCGAAGCGTGCCGTCAGGTCGAGGCAGTCGAGGGGTGTACGCCCGCGTGAACGTCAATGCGCGTTGTGCTCTCGTCACATCGGTGAGTTCGGCTTGGTGAGGAGAGCGCCCCGGCCGTGGTGGTGGACCGGGGTGCTTGTTGCGAGCGTCAGCAGGTCGCCTGGACGGCGTCCTCGATGAGATCGGCGACGATCCTGGGGTGACTGAGCATCACGACGTGCGAGGAGCTGGGCACTTCGACGACCTTGCGGGCGTTCGCACGACTGTACATCCAGCGCTCGCAGGCCGGCGGGATCGCCTTGTCCTGGCCGGCGACCAGTCCCCAGGCCGGGATGGTCTTCCAGGCCGCGGCCGTGGTCGGGTAGGTGAAGGAATCGGCGTCGAACGGCCGCTGCGTAGCCTGCAGCACCCGGAAGTCGGCGGCGGAGATGTCGGCGGCGAAAGCCGCCTGGCCGTCCTTGCTCAGGTACAGGTCGGTTCCGGTGGTGCCGTCGGCCTTCGTGTACGGCACCGGCACGCTCACCGGCAGGACCTCGCTGCCGGGGAACTTGCCGATGAGGTCCCCCTGGGTCTCGCCCACGTCGGGCACGAACGCCGCGATGTAGACGAGTGCCGTGACGTTGGCCTTTCCGTCGGCGGCGTTCGTGATGACGGTTCCGCCCATGGAGTGCGCGACCAGCACGACCGGTCCGCTGATGGAGTCCAGCAGGCTCGCGATGTACGGGGCGTCGGTCGGAATGCCTCTCAGCGGGTTCGACCCGCAGACCGTGGTGTAGCCCTTGGCCTGCAGCTTCCGGATGGTGGCGTTCCAGCAGGACGAATCGGCGTAGCCGCCGTGCACCAGCACGATCGTGGGCTTCGCCTTCGGCCTCTCCTCACCGGTGCCGCTCGGCGCCGTCGCCGCGACGGCCGTTCCTTCTGCGCCGACTGTCAGCGCCGCCGACCCGGCCAGCGCCGCTCCGGCGGCCAATACCTTGCGGCGGGAAACCTCGGTGCTCATGGGACTCCTCACACATTGGGGTTGGGGGAAGGGGTCTGACAGAGGGCTCGCCGCTGAGCTACTACACGAAGGGCCGCGGTCTGGTGGATCTTCCGGCCCGTCGGTGCGGACCGGAGGACCTTCGGGATGCTCGGCGCCTGTCGTCCCCAGCGTGACCGAGGGCGGCGGGCACCACCTGAACGGGTGGCTGTCAGGAGTTCGGGCTCGGTCGGGCGGGCGCTCAGCCGCGCACAGCCGACTTTGTCGGGTGCTACATGCCATGGACCTTATGAAGAGCGCTTTTGGGATGGCATCCGTCATATGGTCTAGATTCCGGGGCCGATGGCCCGGCAGTCGCCTTCAGTTCTCGACTTGGAGCTCTTCGCCTTGAACCGCCGATGAGCTCCTGGCGATCGTGCAAGGCCGGCCCGCAGGATGCGTACTGACAGCCCTCGGTCAGTAACGAAGGCGGGCCTCGGACCCGTCGATGCGCAGCCAGCAGTCCTTGAACACCTGCAGCACGGAGTGCCCGCCACCGACCGGAACCAGCGTGAGGTCCAAGTCGCGCAATGGCTTCACCACTGCAACAGTCCGGGTCCCATCCGGATCCGGACCCCTGAGAGCCGCCAAAGCCTCGAACAAGGGCCTTACGCTCTCCCATCCCGGCCCCGGCAAGAAGCGCGCCAAGAAGAACGGCTGATCACAGTCGTACTCACTCAGCTCACCGAGCAGGATGTCCCGCTGCAGAAGCTGCCACTGCATCATGGCCTGCCCCCGGCCTCGACCGCTCAGTCGAGAACCCATCCTCGCGGCGCACAACCACCCGGCCAAACGCCATTCTGAAACGATCAGTTACTCGATGCTGACTGGCCGGACGAACAAACGCGGGCGACGTACGACGACCAAGGCCAAGCAGGTAGTCGAGGCAGTCTGCTGACCGCGGGGCCAAGTGGGTCGCGTCGCACGGCGGGGCCCGGCCGAGGGCCGCCGGGCGCGATCGGCGGCGGCCCTCGGTTCAAGGTGCTGTCTTGGCCGAATGACGGCCGGTGGGTGCGGTCAGGCGTCGCTGGTGTCGGTCGTTGTCGCCTCACCGAGCATGGCTAGAGTCAGCACGTTGCCGGAGATGCCCCAGCCGCCGTCGGCGACCTCTTCGACCAGCACCATGGTGTTGGCGCGGGCGCGCTCGCCGTAGATCTCGACGTACAGCTCGGTGGTGCGGGTGACGATCTCCTGCTTCTGCTTGGGGGTGAGGGTCTTCTCGGGGACCTTGAAGTTCGCGAAAGGCATGGCTGGTTGTTCCTTCTCTCAATGGGGCGTTACAGGGAGCTGCCTGCTGTGAGCAGGTTGTCCAGTCCGATGCGGCGGAAGAAGTCGGCGCGGACGCGGTCGGCGACCGCGGGGACTACGTCGCCGCCGTCTCGGCTGAGGTCTACGTGGGTGCACAGTGGCCGGGTGCGGTTCGGCATCGCGGCCAAGCGCACGACGGCTTCAGCGACCTCTGTCACATCGGCGTCTGGATGGTTGTGCGCGGCCAGACGGTGGTGAACGCACCGGCGCCACGGTCGCGGTGTCGATGCCGAGCGGGAGCACCTCGGCGGCGTCGCTGACGGCCGGCGCATCCATCGCAGCCTCGGCTGCCAAGTACGGGGCCAGGAACCGGGGCAGCCGCCGCGGGTGGTGGAGCTGCCGATCCACACCAGCAGCCCGAGCCTGCTCACGCAAACTTCGGCAGGGCGGCGCGGCTGACGCGCTGCGTGCCCAGGACGTTCACGTCGTACAGGTCCGCGCGTTGCCTGGTGGGGAGCGCCTCGCCTGCGCCCAGGACCATGTGTCCGGCGTGGTGCACGACCCCGTCCAGTCGGCCGCGCCCGGCGAAGATCCGGGGTCCACTGCGGCGTCGGCGGAGTCCTGGGAGGTGGCGTCCGGCTCGACGGCCTGTACGCCGACCTGGCTGTCGGCGCCGTAGCGCGTCAGGGCGGCCGCCGCGGTCGCGTTCGGGGCGCCCTCTGGCGGATGCCCGCCTACACGGTGTGCCGGCGAGGCCCAGAGCCCGCACGGCCAGTGCCCCGATGCCGCTGGAGGCCCCCGTGGCCAGGATGCCGCCGTTGGCGCGGACGACCTGTCCGTTGATCCAGCGGCCGGCCGCAGAGGCCAGGAACGCGACACCGCGCTGGCCACCCACCTCGCCGCAATGGCCCACGGCGTCGAGGAGAGAACCTGCCGCTGCGTCCGGCCTTGGCTGCGACCACACTGATCCGCGGGGTCACCTGGGGTAACTCCTTCGAAGTGCCGATCCAGCACTTTCCGGCGCTCATCAGTGTGCTCACCGCGGCCGGCGCCGCAGCCGCGGCGCCGTGGGTGCTCTCCGTCTGGCTGGCGCAGGAGAGGGCGCAGAAGTTGGCGGAGCAGGAGACGTCTCAGGATGGCGCGGCCGATTTCCCGGCCATGGCCGTCACCGATGTCGTGGCCGTGTGGCGGGTCATCGAAAGGAGCGGACTCGCTCTGTCTCTGATCGTGTCGACTTCCACCTTCAATACCGGTGCCTTGCGGCTGGCGCTCATCGGTTCGGACGCCATCGAGCCGGACGACTTTCCGCCGGTCTTTGTCCTGGGGTACGGCGCCTTCTTCGCCGCTGTCCTGGTGGCGATTCTGCTCCCCCTCGTACTTACCTGGCGGACTCGGGCGTTCGCACTCGTTGAGCAGGCACTGCCCACATCCGGTCCAGGGCTCCTCAGCGAGGACTTGCTCGCAGCCAGGGCCCGGATGGAAGCGCAACTCCACGTCGACGTCAGATTCTTGAGAAACCCGATGGCGATCCTGGGCATTCTGTCCCCTTTTGCTACCGCGTTGATCACCACCCTGGTACCCAACGGCGGCTGACCGGGCCCCTCGCGCACTTCCTCAGCGGCCAACTGGGACGCTCCGAATGGCCAACTGGCGCGCTCAGTCACAGCCACTCACGATGATGGTTGACCAGTGCGGGGCGCCTTCACCATGGGCCGCTGAGTCGAATCCACTTGATGCCACCGGGGTCGATGGCGCACTGTTCAAGTGACGTTGAACGAGGGGCGCGAAAGGGAGTCGATTGTGCTTCTCGGTGGCGGGTTGACGCGGAACATTTCGGTGGTGGGGGTGCAGTGGCCGGGCGAATACTGAGGCGGGGGCGCCTGCTGGGCCTGGCCGCGTTGTTCCTGGTGGGCTCCACGGTCGTGTCCCTGGGCCTTGAGGGTGGCGGTGGCATCCTGCTGCACGTCACGCAGAGCGTCTGGGTGGAGCTGCTTGTGTATCCCGCGCTCTATGTCCTGGCGTTCCTTCTCCTCCTGCTGATGGTGCCGCACATGGAGGAGTTCGAGGGCTGGTCCAAGGGCTGGGTCGTCCTCGCGATGATCGTGGTGCCCATCGCTGCTCTGGTCGTGACGTACCAGACCTACACCGGCCTGGACCAGCGGGCGCTGCACGCCCGAGGCCGGGAGGAGCGGGCGACGGTGACCGACGTGTACTGGGTCGACGGGGGTGCCGATCCGCCAGCTCACGTCGCGCAGCTGGCCGATCCGTCGGGACAGCTGTTGCCAGGCACGGTGTCCGGGGACGGCCTCAAGGCCGGCCAGACCGTCACCGTCACGGTAGATCCCCGGGGGGAGATCCCGGTGCTGCTGGGCACTCCTTCGACAGGTTCAGGGAAGTTCCGGACCGCGGGCATCGCCGCGGGCGTCGAGATCCTGTTCCTTGCATGGGCGGCCTACCGGGGTGCCGCAGACCGGCTGGACACGAAGACGACCGACAAGCCGAAGCCAACGCAGAGGCCCGACGACGTTCGGACATGACGTACCTGCGGCAACGGCCCCAAGGTTCCTCAGCTCCTGCCCGAGCCGCTGCAGAGGGCCGCAGTCGGCAAAGATCTTCCCGTACGCGTACCGGCACAGCTTCGCCCAGCGGCACGCCGACGCGGGAGTCAAGCCGGAAGTTCTCAAGGACCTCGCGCCGATGATCCACTCTCTTCCCGGCCTTCCCGTACGGACGAGATGCCTGCCTCGACGACCACGCTCTTCAGCGACGACGCCTTCGCCCAGCTCCTCCTCTCCCGTCACCACCTCCTGACCGGCAGCTCGCTGTGTCCCTCGGCACCCGGCGGTGACACGGCCCGCCGGCTTTACAAGGACGCACCCTTCGGCCTGCTCGCGCACGACACCGGCTCGGACCCGATGTTCATCTACGCGAACAGAACCGCCCAACAGTGCTTCGAATACTCCTGGGCGGAGTTCGTGCGACTCCCGTCCCGGCTCTCCGCGGCGGGGGAAGGGCAAGGCGACAGGGAGAAGTTCGTGCGATCGGTGACGGAACACGGCTATGCGTCCGGCTACCGGGGGCTGAGGATCGCCAAGTCCGGCCGGAGATTCTGGATCGAGGACGTCACCGTGTGGAATCTGGTAGACGCCGACGGCACCCACCACGGTTAGGCCGCCGTGTTCCGTTCGTGGACGGACGAGGCACAGGCACGGACAGGCGGCTGACCCGGTCCGTTCCTCATCCTGGCAGCGTGTGCTGCCGCCGTCCGCGACGACCAGCTGCCCCGTGGCGAACCCGGCGGCGTCCGAGGCGAGGAACACCGCGACGCCCGAAATGTCGGCGGGCAGCCGGACGCGCTTGATGTCCTCGCTCCGTACGACGTACTCGAAGAAGGCGTCGTCCGTGTTGGCCTCGGAACCGGCATCGCGGACCCGGCCCGCCGCGACGCCGTTGACGGTGATGCCGTGGGCGGCGAGGCTGGCGCGGTTGCCTCGTGCAGAGGTCAGATGCCGAGGTGACGGTACGGCTGCGTACGCAAACTCCCGGTCAGGTTCTGCCCGGGATCCTCGGCGCCGCTCAGTCCAGAGCGGTAGAACGCCAGGTGGCGTTCCGCAGCGGTGGCCCAGGTGTGGCGTGCGGCGAGACGGCGGCCCCTCGCTTGGCGCGCGGGGGTGTCGTCCGTGAGCGCGGCGCCGAGCTCGGCGGCGAGGTCCTGGTGGCTGGTCGCGAAACGGGCGGCGCTGTCGAACACCTCGCGCAGTACGGGCAGATCGCGTACGACCAGCGGAACTCCCGCGGCGAGTGCCTCCATCGCGGCGAGTCCGAAGCCCTCCTTGACGGACGGGAAGGCGAACGCGGAGGCGGCGGCCACCAGGGGCGGCAGCTCGTCCTCGGCGACCTGGCCCAACACGACGGGTTCGACGCGGAGTTCAGCTGCGCGTGCCTCCCATCGGGCCCGGTAGTCGCGGTAGTCGAAGAGGGTCTCGCCGCCCGCGATCACCAGCCGTACGTCCGGGTGTGCGGAGGCCAGCAGGGCGTA
Organism: Streptomyces cylindrosporus; assembly: GCF_022698165.1. Classification (GTDB taxonomy): domain Bacteria; phylum Actinomycetota; class Actinomycetes; order Streptomycetales; family Streptomycetaceae; genus Streptomyces; species Streptomyces cylindrosporus. The sequence continues at coordinate 297,808 of NZ_JALDAY010000013.1, read as the reverse complement.
CGCCTCCAGCAGGTCCAGCGAGCCCTTGCGGGGTTCGATGCCGCCAACCGTCAGGACGTAACGGCCCAGGCGGGCCCGCCAGTTGGCGCGGGCGGCCGGATCGGTGGTGGCGAAACGGCCGTAGGCCACTCCGTTGGGAATGACCGCCGCCTCGATGCCCCAGCCGTCGGCCAGTTCCCTGGCGACGGCCGCCGACACGCAGATGTGCGCGTACGGCTCGACGATGGCCCGCTCGTGGCAGGCGGCCAGTTCGGGGGTGGTGAAGTGGTCGAGGTGGTGGACCGTGCGGATGCAGCGGCCGCCGACCGCGTTGGCGCTGATGCAGTCCTGGGCGTGGACGATGTCGTATGCGGCCGCGAAGGGCTCGAACGCCGTGCCCAGGACGGCGATGGAGCGCAGGATTCGTTCGCCGACGGTCTCCTCGGGCGGGCCGTCCGGGAACGGCACGATCCGCAGCCGTACGGCGGGGTCGACCGGCCGGAAGAAGCCCGCGTCGCCGCCGCGGCCCAGCGTCCACACCGTGACGTCCTGCCCGGCCGCGGCGAGCGCCTCGGCGAGCGCGAGGGTGTGGACGACGCCGCCGCGCGGCCTGGTGGAGTAGCTCAGCAGAGCGATCCTCACGTGCGGTCCTCCCGGTAGGCGTCAGGCCGGCGCTCATCGAGGTGGCGCAGGATGCGGCGGGCGCGGTCGATCTCCTCGGCGACGTCGATCCCGGCGACCGCCAGGCCGGCCTTGGACCAGGTGCGTGCGAGGATGTCACCGCCCGGGCCGACAACCTTGGACTGGCCGAGGAAGCGCATGCCGCCCATGGCGCCGGTCTGGTTGGAGGAGGCGAGGACGACCTGGTTCTCGGCGGCGCGGGCCTGGTCGTACAGGTCGAAGAGTTTGGCCTGGCGGTCCTGGGCCATGCGCGGGGCGCGGTTGGTGAGGGACGTGGGCCAGGCGGAGAGGCAGGCGAGGATCTCCGCGCCGTCCAACGCCAGAGAACGGGCCGACTCGGGGAACGTCTTGTCGTAGTCGATGAGCATGCCGATGCGGCCCACCGGGGTGTCGAAGGCGTCGAAGCGGTCACCGGGCGCGTAGGCGGCGACCTCGCCGGCCGGCAGGTGGACCTTGCGGTGGCGGCCGAGGACACCGTCGCCGCTGACGCAGACCGCGGCGTTGTAGCGCTCGTCGCCGCCGTCCTCGCAGTAGCCGAGACAGACCACCATCTCGGCGGCCAGGCGGGCGACTTGGAGGATCAGCGGGTCGTCCGGCTTCAAGGCCGGCGGCAGCGCGTCCGGGTCGGGGTGGCGCAGGTCGGCGAGATAGCCGCCGAGCGCGGCGTCGGGCAGGACCAGCAGACCGGCGCCGGAGGCGCGCGCGTCGTCGATGAGTTTGGCGATGCGGGCCAGATCGAACTCCAGGTCGCGGCCGAAGTGGGCGGCCGCGGCCGCGATCCGGATCGTGCTCATGCGCTGACTGCTCCTGTGGGTATGTCGTAGGTCTCGGGCCGCCGGTCGCGCAGGTGCCCCATCGACCGCCGGGCGGTCTCCAGTGCCTGTGCGACGTCCAGTTCGGCGACGGCGACGCCGGCCGCGACCCCCGTGTCGGCGAGGATCTCGCCGCCGGGGTCGACGACCTTGGCGCTGCCGACGAAGCGTAGCGACCCGAACGTGCCCGCCTGGTTGGCCGACAGCCACACGATCTGGTTCTCCAGCGCGCGGGCCCGGTCGAAGAGGTCGAAGCGGCGTTTCCAGCGGTCGTCGACGAGGTCGGTGGCCGCGTTCGTCCGGGATCCCGGCCACGCGGAGACGCAGACCCCGATCTCGGCGCCGTCGAGCGCGAGCGCGCGGGCGGACTCCGGGAACGCCTTGTCGTAGCAGATCATCATGCCCATGCGGCCGACCGGCGTCTCGAAGGCGTGGAAGCGGTCACCGGAGGAGTAGCTGGCGTCCTCGGTCAGCGGCTGGTGCACCTTGCGGTGGTTGCCGAGGACGCCGTCGCCGGTGACGCAGACAACGCTGTTGTAGCGGGCGTCTCCGGCGGCTTCGCAGTATCCGGCGACGACCGTCATCTCCCCGGCCAGGGAGGCCAGTCGGCGGATCTCGGGGCCGTCGAGGGCGAGCGCGGGCGGGCCCTCGTCGAGTTCGGTGGAGTCGTCGAGGCTCAGCAGATACCCGCCGAGGCACGCCTCGGGCAGCGCCAGCAGTCGTACGCCCTCCTCACGGGCTTCCTTGATCAGCCGTTCGGCGATCTGGAAGTCCTCCTCCAGGTCGCGGCCGAACTCGGCGGCAACGGCGGCCATGCGCAGGGTGGTCATGCTGTCCCCATCCCGGTCACAGTGGACATGACCGCTTCGGTGATCTCTCCGTCGGGCCAGCGCAGCCCGACGCCTTCTCCGTCGGTGAGCTCCCCGCACACCGCACCCGTGGCGGGTCCGGCGGGGAGGGGCGGTGCGCCCGGTTCGTCGGCCGTGAGCATCGCGAAGCCCGGGAAGCAGGTGAACCAGTCCCCCACGGTCGCGGCCTCCGGCCGGGGTACGGCGGCCACGTCGAGCACCGCACGGCAGCCGCTCGCCTCGGCGAGCATGCCGAGGGTGCCGGCGATGCCCGCCATCGACACGTCCTTGGCGGCGGCGGGCCGCGCGGCGGCCACCGCGCCGGTCATCGTGCGCAGTTCGTCGGTACGACGGTGGCTGGTCGAGTCCCACTGGCGGCCCCGGTAGCGCGGGCGCCAGCTCCCGCCGAGGTCGGCGGTGAGGCGTACGGCGTGTCCGGGACGGCCGCCACCGCCCGGCACCGGCCGGTCCGTGCGGCCGAGCGCGGTCACCGACAGGGCGGCCGGGACGCCGAGTTGGGTGTGTCCGCCGAGCACCGGTATGTCGTACGCCTGTGCTGCGCGGGTCAGTCCGGCCAGGATCAGGGCGGCGTGCGCGGCGTCGCGGGCGCCCACCGCGTCGAGCAGCCCGAGCGGTGCGGCGCCCATGGCCGCGAGGTCGTTGACGTTCACGAGGACCGCGCACCAACCCGCCCACTCGGGGTCCCGTTCGACCATGGACGGCACGATCGCGTCGCACGCCGCGATCACGTCCGTGCCGGGAACGGGCGCGCCGTCGTCACCGACGAAGCCCGGGGGCGGGGCCAGCGCGGCAAGGAGAGCTCCGAGGGGCGCTTTCGTGGCCGTCGCGAGGGCGGCGATGCGGCCGATCGGCCAGCGCATCAGGACGTGCGGCACGCCCGCGACCGTCGTGTCCCGCACCCGCTGCCAGCCTAGGCGCTGGAACAGCACCTCGTTGCGGGCCTGGACGGTCGCGTCGAACCGCAGCACGCCTTCCGCTTCGGCGTGGGCGCAGGCGGCCCGGACGAGCGCGGCGCCGATGCCGTACGGGCCGCGGGCCCTGCGGGCGACGACCAGGCGCCCGCCCTGCCACCAGCCGAGGTCGGGGCCGTCGTCGACCGGGCCGAGGCGCACCCCACCGACCACGGTGCCCTCGGGGTCCTTCGCGACCAGGACGACGGTCCGGGGGTCGCTGTCGTGGTCGTCCAGGTCGTGATGGGCGAAGAGTTCCTGCTCCTGGACGAAGGCGGCGCGGCGCAGCTCCCGGTAGGCGGCCATGTCCGCCGGGCTCTCCGCCTCCTCGATGTGGAAGGCGGGCCGACGGGCGAGCGTGTTGCGGTCGCCCAGCAGGGCCAGGATGTCTTGTGGAGCATCCACGGTCGGCACGGTCACGGAGCCGTCGAGGTTCACGGTGCTCACCCGCCCGCTGTCTGGAGCACGCTGCACGCTCCGCAGGCCGCACAACCGGCCTTCTGGTCGGCGCCCCTCATCCCGGCGGTGCGCAGCTTCGCGGCGACGCCCTCGGTGGCGTACGTCAGGAGTTGCGCGCCCGGTGCCGCGATGCCGTCGCGGGCGGCGAGGGTGCCGCTCATCGGGCGGAACGGGACGATGAAGGGGTACACCCCCCGGTCGATCAACTCGCCTGCGCCCTTGATGAGTTCGTCGGGATCTTCACCGAGTCCGACGAGGAGGTAGGTGGAGACGCGGTTGGGTCCGAAGACGCGCACCGCCTCGTCCCACGCGGCCTCGTAGTCGGCCAGCGGGACCGTCGACTTGCCGGGCATCCAGCGTCGGCGCACCTCGTCGTCGAGGGACTCGACGTGGATGCCGATGGCGGTGGCGCCGGCGTCGTGCAGCGCGCGGATCCAGGCGAGGTCGCCGGGTGGTTCGCACTGGACCTGGATCGGCAGACCGGGCACGGCCGCCAGCACCGCCCGGACCGACCGTACGAGGGTGCGGGCGCCGCGGTCGGGTCCGGTGGTGGTGCCGGTCGTCATCACCATCTGCCGTACGCCGTCGAGCCGTACGGCGGCCTCGGCGACCTCGGCGAGCTGCGCCGGGGTCTTGGCGGCCACGGTGGCGCCGGAGCGCAGGGACTCCTCGATCGTGCAGAAGCGGCAGCGGTCGGACTCGGCGTAGCGGATGCAGGTCTGCACGACGGTGGTGGCCAGGACATCCGAGCCGTGCAGGCGGGCGATCTGCTCGTAGCGGATACCGTCGGCCGTGGCCAGGTCGTAGAACCTCGGTCGCCGCACGGGTGTGAGGGAGATTCCGGTGTCCTCGTCACCGAGCCACACCTTGCCGTCCCGCACGGAGTAGGGACTGTGGGGATTGCGTGGGAGCGCGGCGTTGGCACCGTCAACGAGGACGTGTCCGTCGTCGCTGGGGCCCGCGCCGTCCGGCCGCCGCACGGGCGTGTCCGACGCGACGCCGCGCAGGGCGAGTTCGGCGCGGGTCATGATCCGCACGTCCACCGCCGTACCGCTGTTCCCGGTGCCAACGCTCACGTCGTGCTCCCTACAGCTGGTAGGTGGAGTTGATGATGGCGCCCTTGCGCGCGTAGTGGATCAGCGCGTCCTGGACGTCGAGGGGGTGGGTGGGGATGACGCCCTCGATGAGGTCCTCCTCGCGGGCGCCGTGCAGGGACAGGCCGAAGCGGCAGCAGTAGACCTTGCCGCCCTCGGCGATGAACGTCTTGAGCTGGTTGTTGATGTTGTGCTCGCCAGGGAAGGCGGAGTTGCCGGTGGTCGGGAAGCCGCGGGTGGCCAGGCAGTTGAGCGAGCCGGGGCCGTAGAAGTAGATCGCGGTCTCGAAGCCCTTGCGCAGGGCGCGGGTGGCCTGCAGGACCGCGACGAAGGAGACCGAGGACTCGTGGGCGATGCCGTGGACGAGGGTGAAGTAGGTCTCGCCGTTCTCGGCCTGGTAGTCGGGGAAGACCTTGGTGGAGCCGTAGATGCTGGTGCCCTCGGGGAGCGAGGGGTGCGGGATCTCGTCGAGGGACTTCTGCTCGACGTCGGAGAGTTCGGCGGTGACGACGGATTCGGACATGGCTGTCTCCTTGCGCGGACGGGAAGGGAGTGGGAGTCGGTCGGGCAGCGGGAGTCGGTCAGTCGTAGAGCGCGGCGAACGTGGCCCGGAAGACCAGGTCGCCGAGTTCGCCGCCGCCGGTGGCTTCGGCGAGGCGGGCGTACTCGCCGGTGAAGTCACCCCACGGCTGATCGCTGGCGAACAGCACCCGGTCGTGGCCGATGCCGCGGCGCTCGATCTCCTGGGCCAGCCAGCGGGGAGTGAAGCCGATGGCCCAGGAAAGATCGGTGTAGACGCGCTTGCCGGCGGTGATCCAGTCGAAGAACCGGGAGCCGGCGAGCTTGATGTGGCCGCTCATCCCGCCGCCGAAGTGCACGAGATGGACGGGCACTTGGTCGGCGTACCAGTCGACGAGGTGGCCGACCTCGTCGATGTCGGAGGCGGCGCCGGGAGAGGTGTGGACGTGGACGACGAGGCCGTGCCGGGCGGCTTCGGCGAAGATGCGGTCGAGTTGGGGGCGGCAGGCGGGGTCGGTGGGGCGGCCGCCCAGCAGGAAGCTCAGCTTGAGGGCCTTGACTCCGGGCTCGCCCGCCAACTGGAGGGCGGCTTCTGTGCGTTGGGCGTCCTCCGGCCGCGGGGACACCCACAGTCCGGCGCGGATCCGGTCATCGCTCTGCGCTGCTTCCAGCGCGAGCTCGTTGAAGGAGAAGGCGATCGCGGGGTCCGGGACACCGTAGTTGGGGATGACCAGGGCCCGTTCGGTGCCCTCCGTGTCCAGGTCGGCGATGAGCTGCTTGACGGTGGCGCGGGCGGTGGTGTCCGGGTTGACGGATGGGCCGCCGTAGAAGGGATAGGCGGGCAGGACGCCGATGTGGCGGTGCGCGTCGTGGACCATGGTGTGGTTCCTCAGCCGCATGGTGTGGTTTAGCCGCAGGGATTAGTGAGCCGCAGGGTGTGGTTCCTCAGCCGATCGGGAGGGCGGAGGCGAGTTCGCTGGGGGCTCCGGTGAGCGTGCCGCACACGTCGGCCAGGCGGCGCGAGGCATCGATGTGGTCCGCGAGGAACTCGGCGTCCCGGCCGACCGCCTCGAAGCGGCCAGAGCCCCACGAGTACTGCCAGGGCAGACCGAGGAAGTGCAGGCCGGACGTGCTGGTGGCGCCACGCCAGTGCATCGGGTAGCCGCGCCCGTCGAAGACGGGGGCCTCGATCCACCGGTGGTCGCGCCGGAAGCCGGTCGACCAGATCACCGAGGTGATGCCGGCGGTCTCCAGGTCCAGTGCGCGCGGCTGCTCGTTCGGCTCCCACACCGGGACGTACCGCGGCTCCGTCGGGGCGTCGATGCCGTGCGCGGTGATGTGGGCGTCGATGGCGTCCTTGATGCCCTCGGCGACGGCGTCGGCGTGGTCGAGGTTCACCTTCAGGTCGTCGGCGAACTCCAGGCCGGTACCGGTGATCGCGGTGAGCCGCCCGTACAGCCGCATGCCGTCGCGGGCGAAGGCGCGCAGGTCGATGTCGCGGCCGCCGTCGCGGCCGGTGACGTAGTGGTTGACCCGCATGCGCACGGCGTCGGCGTCGTCGAACTCGTCGATGGACTTGTCGTAGTGGCCCATGTCGTCGAGCCAGGCCACGCAGTCGCGGCCGCGGTAGAAGCGGGCCACACGAGGGGCACTGCCGACGGCCAGGTGCACCTGGCGCCCGGCGAGGTGTAGGTCCTCGGCGATCTGGCAGCCGGACTGGCCGGTGCCGACCACGAGGACGGCGCCCCCGGGGAGTTGGCCGGGGCTGCGGTAGCGGGAGGAGTGGACCTGTGTGATGTCGTCGGGCAGGCGCTGGGCCATCGGCGGGACGGAGGGTGTGTGGTAGGGGCCGGTGGCGACCACCACCTGCTCGGCGGTGACGTCCCCGGCGGTGGTCGAGAGTTCGAACACCCCGGTGGGCGAGCGCCGCAGCCGGGTGACCGTCACACCCTCCACCAGCGGCGGCCGGAATAACGACACATAGTCCTCCAGGTACCGGACGATCTCGTCACGGACCATGAACCCGTCCGGATCGTCGCCCTCATACGGATAACCGGGCAGCCTGCACTGCCAGTTGGGGGTCACCAGACAGAAGGAGTCCCAGCGCCGCTCACGCCACTCGTGCCCGACCCGGTTCGCCTCGACCACGACGTGCTCGACACCACGCCGGCCAAGGCAGTAGCTCATGGAGAGCCCCGCCTGACCGCCACCGACCACGACCACCGGGATCGGGGCACCTCCCCGGCCCGTCAGGCCGGAGGGAAGGGCGCCGAGCGCCCGTATCGCCGAAGCCGAGCTCACCGCGTGCTCCCGTCGGCGCCGGTCAGGGATTCGACCGTGACCTCGGCGCCACTGACAGCGGCGTACGCGGCGGCGGCCCGCTCGATCTGCGCGAGTTGGCCGGAGGCACCGGTACAGAAGAAGCCGAACTTCTCCCTCACGCGCTCCCCGGCGATATCGAGTGCCGTGCGGCTGCGCTCCACGAAATCCGCAACTGCGTATTGACCGCCGGGAACGAAATAGTCCTCGACTACCGTGGAGGGGGAATAGCAGCGCTGCGTCGCGCCATCGGGCCAGCGCACATGAAAATACATCTCGGGCATGACATCCTCCATGCCGGGCGCCGAGGCTTGACACCTCGCCGCTGTCCGTGGAGACCAACTCCAGCCCTCGGGGATTTCCGAACGAAGTCATCCGGAATAAAGGGGAGTTGCCAGAACCTCACTCCGGCGGAACGGAAATGCCGCGCCCATCAGCGCGCTCCGCACATTGCGGATAGCCCGTCCGAGAAGTTCCCCGCCCTCAGATCCACGCCGAACTGGAAGCGCTCCCCCGACGTCCATCCCGACCCGGGCAAGCAGGCAATGAACCCGATCTGCCGCGCAGGACTCACCCACCCTCCGCGCACGACATCCCGCCTGGCGCTTGCACGAACCCCGCCTGCGGATTCGTCTGCAACGCCGGCTGGAGCCCCAAGCCCGCCACCGAGAGGCAGACGGGAATCCCCTCCCTGAGATGGCGAAGAAAGGGAGGAGAACGTCAGCCCGCGCAGATGAGCCGGGCGTCGGCCCGGCCGGCGTCGTCGCGGGCGTTGCCGCCGGCACTGTCCTGGACGACGAGGTGCAGGTCCTGGACGCCGCACACTTCGAGGCCCAAAGACGCGGCCTGAGAATCGCCGGTCAGGACAGGGACAGTGGTCACACTGTGGCCGTCAGCGACGACGGCGACGACAACGAAGGAGACCGAGCCGTAGGGGGCGACCTCGTCGTCGATACCGACCGCGGCGGTGAGACGGGCAGCTGCGTCCCGGGGGAAGACGAGCCCGAACGTCGCACCTCCAGATGGCGCCCCGGCACCGTTGCGGGTCTTGAAGCGGCATCGATCTGCCAATCGGCGCCTGCGCGTGGCAACTGGGTCATTCGCGGAGGGGTGTAGCTCTTCTGCACGCTGGGCTGGATGAGGCGGTACTAGGGTGCCCGCTGCCAGCCGGTGGATGGTGAACTGCCGGAGATCCGGCGGGAGGCCGTGCTGACCGACCTGCCACCCGAGGCGGAGCGCCACTTCGTCCCCTTGTGCACCGCTGGCCGCCCGAGTCCCAAGACTTCGCCGACCTCACGTGGTTCGGCGTCCAGGCGGCTCGGTGCAGATGTACGCAGCCCCGCCGCCGATCCGCCCGGCGGAGGGATCTCCAGTGGGGGCGTGCACGGCTTGCAACCGCCCGCGCATGCCCCCACGCCGCGCTCAGCGCCAGCCCAGTGCCGGAGCGACGTGCGTCAGGATGCTCTCGATCACATGGGCGTTGTACGCGACCCCGAGCTGGTTGGGCACGGTGAGGAGCAGTGTGTCGGCGGCCGCGACCGCTTCGTCCTCGGCGAGCTGCTTGACCAGCACGTCGGGCTCGGCGGCGTAGGAGCGGCCGAAGATCGCACGGGTGTTGGCGTCGATGTAGCCGATCTGGTCCTTCGAGTTGCTCTCACGGCCGAAGTAGGCGCGGTCGCGGTCGTCGACCAGGGCGAAGATGCTGCGGCTGACCGAGACCCGCGGCTCACGGGTGTGGCCGGCCTCCCGCCAGGCCTTGCGGTAGGCCTCGATCTGCTTGCGCTGCTGGACGTGCAGAGGTTCGCCGCTCTCGTCGTCCTTGAGGGTCGAGCTCTGCAGGTTCATCCCGAGCCTGGCCGCCCACGCCGCGGTGGCGTTCGAGCTGGATCCCCACCAGATACGGTCCCTGAGGCCTTCGGAGTGCGGCTCGATGCGCAGCAGTCCGGGCGGGTTGGAGAACATCGGGTTGGGGTTGGGCTGCGCGAAGCCCTGACCCGTCAGTACGTCCAGGAGCCGCTCGGTGTGGGCGCGAGCCATGTCGGCGTCCGTGGCTCCTTCGGCCGGCAGGTGCCCGAAGTGGCGCCAACCGTCGATGACCTGCTCCGGGGATCCTCTGCTGATCCCGAGCTGCAGCCGGCCACCGGAGATCAGGTCCGCGGCGCCGGCGTCCTCGGCCATGTAGAGCGGGTTCTCGTAGCGCATGTCGATCACGCCGGTGCCGATCTCGATCCGGCTGGTGCGCGCGCCGATGGCGGCCAGCAGCGGGAACGGCGAGGCGTACTGGCGCGCGAAGTGATGGACGCGGAAGTACGCGCCGTCGGCGCCCAGTTCCTCCGCGGCCACCGCGAGGTCGATCGCCTGGAGCAGGGCGTCCGCGGCGGAGCGCGTCTGAGAGTGCGGCGATGGCGTCCAGTGGCCGAAGGACAGGAACCCGATCTTTTTCATACCGCTTTCAACAATCAAGGTCGGAGTTCATTCCCCACCCGAATCTGCGGCACTCACGTGGCTGTTACCGGCGCTTTCACCGAAGGTCCTGGCTCGCCCCTCTCCTCCGGCGCGGTCGACCGCTCGCGTCCGCATGCGGCCGGCGGCTGGAGCGCGTCGTCGAAGCGGACACCGCGAGCGACATGAGCGCCCCGCCGAGGTCGAGCCGGACGAGAGGATCGCTGCGGGGCGGGGCCGAGTCCGGCGGGCGCACGGTCGAGGTCTGTGGGTGACTGGGCGGTTCCGTCGGGAGCGTCGCCGACCCGTTCGGAACCGGCACCCGGCACCCCTCCGCCCTACGTCCGGCATCCGCTGATCCGGCACAACGCTCGCCCGCGAGCCGGGGCTTGAGTGAGTGTCAGGTCCATCATGCCTGGTCACAGAAGCTTTCGGTAGGACCAAGCACACGCCTGTACGGCCTTGTTGCGGGCGGTGCCATACCCGCACACTCGTCGTCATCCCCTCTCCGGCCCATGCGTCGGCAACCGCTCACCGGCTGCCTACGTGTGCGCCGTGCTGTCGCGCCGCGTGACATGCGCCGGCCGGAAAGGGGCGGGGACGAAGGGGATCAATGGATCAGGACATGGTGGTGCAGGCGAGGGTCAGGCTGCTCAGCGCCAACCGCCGGGTGGTGCGAGGCGTCGAGGGGCTGTGGATCTACCGTCTGCTGACGCAGGTCCAGCCGGAGGTGTACGGATCGAAACTGGCGTACGTCCTCGTGGAGGAGAGCAACTCACCCATGATACGGGAGCTGCCTGAACGCCGGCTTGCTCTGCTCGACGAGGCCGTGGAGGTGGCCAAGGCCCTCAGCACGGCCAACCCCTACCGAGAGAAAGTGCTGCAGAGGGCACTGGCCGCGAAAGCCCACATGACGTCGTAGCCACGCCGAGCACGGACTCCCGGCCCGGCCCGCACTACCCCGTCCACCCCGCCGACCATGACACCGCCGGCCGGGATGGCCCCGGCCGGCGCCGGTGGGACACCCACCGAAAAGAACTGGTCGGACACGCCGGCGTCCGCTGCGACTCCTCCCGTGCCCTGCGCGAAGACCATTCTGGTGGTGGCCTCGCAGGGTGCGGGAACCCAGCGGGCCGAAGCCGCAGACCCGCGGCGGGGGCACAACGCAGGCCACGGGCGCACGCGTTCGTCGCGGCCGACCCGCCGGCCATCTGCGGCCGAGACAACCGACATCGAGATCCATCGCAGAGACCCCGGAAGCCGGGGAGAGCGCCGCGCGCTCGTTCTGGGTGAGAGCAACGAGGACGCCGCTCGAACACCGTCACGCCCCTTCGTCGGGCCGACTGTTCGGATCGTCCCTTCACGAAAAAGGCCCCACGTCCCGATCTCCGCATCTCCGGTTCGCGCTGGTCGCAGCGCGCCGCGATCGGGCGCATGCCCTTCCCCGGGCAGGCCCTCTTCGAGTTCAGGCCGCGGCACAGAAGACGTACGCCATCATCGGAGCGGTCCCCGGCCCCGGTCCCAGACGGGCCGTCATCTCCTCGACGACCGCGGCCCGCACCTCCGGTCCGTCTCCTCGCTCCCCCACGGCCGCGCGCACCGGCGTCCCGGTGAGGTACCCGGTGGCAAGGTCGGCGACCGACGCTGCCCGGCCCTCAAGCGTCAGCTCCTGTTCTTCCTCGACGGAGAACCCGGCGGCCGTCAGATCAGCGACCACGACGGCCGGGTCGGCGTACCCATGCGGACCCGTCGCCAAGAACCGCGGCGGGTCGACCGGAAAGGCCCGCTCCAGACCGGCCTGCAGCGCGACCTCGAAGCCGTGCGTGCCGAGCGGGCCCCAAGTGTTGAACAAGAATCGGCCGCCCGCGCCCAGCACGCGTCGAACCTCGGCAAAAGCCGCGACCCGGTCCGCAAAGAACATCACACCGAACTGGCAGACCACCAGATCGAAGGCCCCGTCCGCAAACGGCAGCCGCTGTGCGTCGGCCTGCCGCCACACCGCGGCCGGGACCCGGGCCGCCCCGAAAGCGACCATGGCCTCATTCAGATCGGTCGCCGTCACCTCTGCCGACGGTGCCGCAGCAAGCAGCTTCGAGGTCAACGCACCCGTTCCCGCGGCCAGTTCGAGCACGCGTCCAGGGCGCAGAGCCGCCGCCTTCGCGGCCAGGTTCTCAGCGAAAGGCCGGAAGACGACCGGCACAAGGTACTGCTCATAGGCCACCGCCATGGATTGCGACCAACGGTGGTCGGCATTCGATCCCGTCACGCCCACGACCGTAGTGCGGCACCCAAGGACCCCGGGCCCGCCGCGCCGCCTCTCACCCCCAAACCCACCCCGGCCCCCAACACTCCTGCGCCGGCGACGCCGTCGCGCACGAACCTGAAGGGCACCAGTCGCTGCGCGGGCCAGCCCGCGCCAGGTTCACGGTGGGCCGCTACGAACGCGCGCCGGCGGCTGGGCGGACTGCCGCTCCAGCCGCCGGTGTGGCCGAACCCGACGGCCGCAGACGGGCGCGCTGTGCCGCGCGACGTCCATCTCAACGCGCAGGCAGCACGAGCCGACCTCGGCGACCCGGAACGTGACCGGACACCCACCCGCTGGCACCTCGACGTCCCCACCGGAGCCTACGGCCATGATCAAGCTCCCTCTCCCGTGCGCAAATCCAGCCGGTTCACCGACGCGACGGCGCCACGCGGCCCCGCCACAGACACCAATGCGAGCGCCCTCGCGCTCAGGGATCCGCGCAGCCCGCCGAGGGCGACCGTGCGCGGCACGCGTCCTCGCGTACGCCGCGACAGCGGTCTCCATCGGACTGGGAGTGGTGGGAGGAGCGGTTCGGACTCGCTGACGGGGGACTTGGCGCCTCTCACCATCTTGGTCGTCGCGGCTCGCCCGCCGTCATCTGCACAGGAGATAACTGATATCTAGATCCATCGCCAAGATATGGGAAGCAGCGGGGAGCGTGGCGCGCTTGTTCCGGTGAGAGCAACAAGGACGTCGCTCCAGCACCGTCACGTCCCTTCGTCGGGCCGCCTGTCCGGCTCGTCCTTTGCGAAGAAGGTCCCATGTCCCGGTCATCCGATCTCCGCACCTCCGGTCCGCGCAGGTACCAGCACGGCGCGGCGGGAGCGCACGGCGTGCCCGGCCGGCTGGTCGCTCTGCTGGCCGTCGCCTCCGGCATGACCGTCGCCAACCTCTATTACGCACAGCCCCTGCTGTCCTCGCTGCGGGACGTCTTCCACATCACGACGGCCACCGCGGGCCTGCTCATCACGCTCACCCAGGTCGGTTATGTGATCGGCATGCTGTTCCTGGTCCCGCTCGGCGACCGGCTGGAGAAGCGAAGCCTGATCACGGCCCTGCTGACGGTCACCACGGTGGCCCTGGTGGCCGCCGGCCTGGCGACCGGGTTCCCGATGCTCCTGGTCGCCTCCCTGATCAGCGGTGGTACGTCGGTGGTCGCCCAGATCCTGGTCCCGTTCGCGGCGAGCCTGGCTCCCGATCACGCCCGTGGCCGGATCGTCGGCCGGGTGATGAGCGGCCTGCTGACTGGCATTCTGCTCTCCCGTACCCTCAGCAGCCTGGTCTCCGACGTCGCCGGCTGGCGCGTGGTCTACCTCGGCTCCGCCGTCTTGATGGCTCTGCTGGCCGTGGCCCTGCGCTTCGCGCTGCCCAAGCAGGCACCCACCACGACCGTGCCGTACCACCAGGTGCTGCGCTCGACCGTCACGCTGGTGCGCACCCACCCGGCGCTGCTGCGCCGCGGCCTCTACCAGGCGGCGATGTTCGGCGCCTTCAGCGCCTTTTGGACCACCGTCTCCTACGTGCTGACCGGCCCAAGCTTCCACTACTCCCCCGTCGGCGTCGGCCTCTTCGCCCTGGTCGGCGCCGCCGGTGCGGGCATCGCCCCGCTCGCCGGGCACTGGGCCGACCGCAAACTCACCCGTCCCATGACCGGCCTCGCCTTTGCTGTGGCCGCCGCGGCCTTCGCCGTCGCCGGCTTCGCGCAGCACAGCATCGTGGCGCTCGCCCTGGCCGCGATTCTCATCGACACGGCCGTGCAGACCACCCTGATCCTCGGCCAGCACACCATCTACCAACTCGACGCCGGCGCCCGGGCCCGCCTCAACTCGGCCTTCATCGCCACCTTCTTCCTCGGTGGCGCCCTCGGCTCCCAGTTCGGTTCGATCGCCTACCGCGCCGGAGGGTGGACCGCGGTGAGCTTCCTCGGCGCCGCCCTGCCGCTGCTGGCCCTGCTCTACTGGCTCACCGAACGCGGCGCCGACCAGCACAAGGCCATCCCCGTCTCCAACTGAGCAGCCAGCCCCTGGGATATCTGTACGCTCACCACCCGGTGCGGTCCGCGCGCACGGACCGCACCGGGTCGTTCGGCCACCGCTCGCCCGGGGAGTCGGCAGCCCGCGCTGCGGCGCACAACGCAAGCTCGGCCGGCCTCGGCCCGGTCAGGTGATGTGCCGCAGCAGCGCGGTGACCGCCGGTGGTGGCTCGCCGGGAGGCCGAACCACCATGACCTTCCAGTGCGGTGCGTGCCGGTCGAACCGGTATTGCAGCAGGTCCGGGAATCGGTCCCCGATCGAGGTGGGCACAATGCAGACACCCAGATCATTGCGGACCAGTTCAGCGGCGGCCACGATGTCATTCACCTCGAACGTCGCACTGCGCTCGACACCTGCCGCTCTGAAGGCCCGGTCGACCGCGTAACGGATCGCCCAGCCGGGGGTGAACTCCACCAGCGGCAGCCGGGCCACGTCGGCGAGCCGAACCTCTGCCTTCGGCATCCCGCCGGCAAGCACACGCCGAGGCGACGCCAGCAGCACCATGTCCTCACGGGACAGCAGCCTCGTGGTCAGCCCGCGCTGCTGCTGGCGATCCAGGGCCACCACGGCCAGGTCCACCGTGCCCTCACGCAACGCCTGCCGGATGTCGGCAACGGCCGCCTGCCGCAGCCGCACCACCACGCCCGGATGCTCAGCACGCAGCGCCGCCAGGGCATGGTGCAGTCCCGCCCAGACCCCCTGCATCGTGCCGACCGTCACCCGCCCGTGCAACTGTCCCTGCACCGCATCGACCGCCTCCCGGGCCAGCTCGGCGGCCCGCAGTGCCGCACGCGCGGCGGGCACGAACGCCTCGCCGGCCGGGGTGAGGGCGACACGGTGCGTGGTGCGGTCGAACAACGGCGTGCCCAACTCGCGTTCCAGCGCGCGGACCGTGCCGGACACGGCGGACTGGACCACGTGCAGCCGCCGCGCGGCAGCCGTGAAGCCGCCCGCGTCCGCCACCGCGACGACGACCTCCATCTGCCGCAGATCCATGACCCGCTCCCGTTCACCGTCCTGTCCGGCACGCAGGCGACGGACCGACTTCGATCTCCTGCGCATCGTAAGCCGACCCGCACGGCGTGCCCCGTCGGCCTCCTCCGTCCTGATAGCCGATCATCGGCATCCCGCTCCCGTCGGGTCGTATCGTGACGGCCGGCAAAGCGGCGACCCTGTCGGCGGGCAACGGTGGGCAGCCCGCGCCGGCGCAGGCATCCCAGGCCTGTTCACGGAAACGACCCTGCAGCTGACGGCCTCGCGCCGCACGTCCGGCAGGTCAACCACGCCCTGAGTTCGGTGAACCGTCGGCGGTGGTATCGGGTCAGCCCAGCGAGGCGCTCGCCGCTCGCAGTTCCTCCAGGGCAGCCAGGGTGTGGGCGGCGAGTTCGTCCGTGCCGTCACGATCGCCCTCGGACCACTGGGCGTAGCCCCGTTTGAAGGCGAGGACGCCTAGCTCGCCCGCCAGAGCCGCGATCGGATCGGGTGTACCGCGGGCAACCAAGGCCGTCGTCATCGCGGCCGCGAGGCTGACGCTCTTGAGGGCGTCACGTTCCTGGAGTTCGGCGCTGGCGGCGACGGCCGCCTTCAGGCGAGGGGCGAGCTCGCGATTCATGGGGCCCATCGCGCTCGAGGCACGCTCGAGACCGGCGGCGACCGCTTCGAGGGGGCTGGCATCGTCGGGTGCGTCGGCGATTCCCTCGGTCAGCAGTCGGCTCAGCGTCTCCTGTCCGGCGACCAGCAGCTCGCGCTTGTCGGGGAAGTGCCGGAAGAAGGTGCTCTTGGTGACGCCGGCGGGCGCAGCCGTTCCAGCTCCGAGAACCGTGAACCCTCCGGCGTCTTCGGCGTCGCCACCAGGTCGTCGGGCAGTGCGGTCCGCCCGGCGGGCGTAGGCGTCCCGGATCTCTCACGCGTGGTCGTACCGCGTCTGACGTCGTCGGCGCCCTCGCGGTCCGTCCTTTTCGTAGGCCGAAAAGACAGACGGCCTTCAGGCCTGCGGACGCCCGGATCCACGGAGGGTTGGCGGGCAAGGTCCGCGTGGACGATCCGCATGGACGAAGCCGTCTTCGGCGGCACCGCGATCTTCGAGCGCGCCCGCCGCCGTATGCGACCAAGTTCCTCGGGGTCCGCTTTCACATGTCCTTAACGCCAGGGACACCAGAGGGAATCGGGAGCCACTGAGCATGTTTTTGGATCCAATCCAGCGCAGATTTAATCCATTCTCAGGATCGGTGCCCAAGGAGGCCCCATGCCGGACCACACATCTGGATCGCCCTCGACCGCCGCCGCCACCCCGTCGTCGGTGTCGGCGATCGCGTCGCGGGACGTCTCGCGCCGGACGATGCTCCGGGGGGCCGGACTGCTCGGCGTGGGCGTGGGGTTCGGGCTGCCCGCTCTGCTCACCGCGTGCGGCGCGGCGGCCCAGGACGGGGGCGGCAGCGGCAAGGGCGGCACCCTCACCCTGGCCATCGACGCCACCAGCGCCGTCAACGACCCGGCCTTCTACACCTCCCTGGGCGACTGGATGGCCGTCGACTGCATCTGCCGCGGCCTGACGTTCATCTCCTTCGAGACCAACGAGCCCACTCCGGACCTGGCGGAGAAGTGGACCGTGTCCGATGACAAGCTCACCTACACCTTCACCCTGCGCACGGGGGTGAAGTTCCACGACGGGACCACCCTCAGCTCCGCCGACGTACTCGCCAGCCTCGGCCGCCAGTTCGACCCGGACGACAAGACGCTGCCCAAGGGCGCGACCCGTCCGCTGTCGAGCATGGGCGCCAACGTCGCCTCGCTCACCGCGCCCGACGACATGACCGTGAAGATGGTCCTCAAGAAGCCCGACCGGACCGTGCTCGGCAAGCTCTCCGACATCGGCGGCCGGATCATCTCCAAGGCCGCGCTGGACAAGTACGGCGCCGACATCGGCAAGCACCTCGTGGGCACCGGGCCGTTCGCCTTCTCGGCCGCCACCTCCGGGCAGTCCGTCACGCTCAAGGCCTTCGACGGCTTCCGGCTGGGCAAGCCCCCCATCGACCGGCTGGTGCTGCGCCAGGTCCAGGACCCCTCCACCATCGTCAGCTCGCTGCTCAGCGGCGACGTGTCGGCGACCCAGTTCGCCCCGTACTCCGCCGTCTCGCAGTTGCGCAAGGACAGCGCGGTGAAGGTGTACGACACCCCGCACAACGCCGACGCCATCATGATGATCGACGCCCGCCGAGTCCCCGAGCTCAAGGTGCGCAAGGCCATCAACCTGGCCATCAACCGCAAGGCCATCCTCGCGCAGGCGTTCTACGGCGTCGGCGCCGAACCCCAGGGCTACGCCATCCCGCCCGCCCAGAGCGGTTACGACACCGCGCTCGCCGACCTCAGCACCCAAGACACCGCGCAGGCCAAGCGGCTGGTCGAGGAGGCCGGCGCGAAGGGCCGCACCATCCGGCTGATGGCCGCCAGCGACTCCTGGCACCCCAAGGCGGCCCAGATCATCGCCCAGAACCTCACCGACGTCGGCTTCAAGGTGGCCACCACCTCGGTGGACCCCGCCACCTACTTCAGCCGGCTCCTGGACGGCAAGGACGACTACCACGACCTGATGATCTGGGAGCGCAACACCTATGTGCCGGACCCCGACGACATGGTCGGCGCGATGGCGAGCCCCACCAGCATCTACGGCTCCAAGCTCTCCGGGATGGACACGCTGAAGGGCGCCGCCTCCCTGGCCGACGACCTCTACACGGCCAAGAACCTCACCGACACCAAGAAGCGCACCGCCGCCTACACGAAGATCCAGCGCCGGTGGGCCGAGGAGTACATGGTCCTGTCGATGCTGGCCTGCTTCAGCAACCTGGTCGTCAGCGGTGCGGACGTGAAGGGCATGAACACCGACGCGCTGGCCAACCACCGCTGTTACATGGAGAAGGCCAGTGTCTGAGGCCGGCGCCGCGGTCGACTCGGTGGCGGTGGAGGCGGCGGCCCCCGCCGCCACCGTGGCCTCCCCGGCCCGGTCCGGGACGGCGCGGCGGCTGCTGGGCGCGCTGCGCCGGCGCAGGGTGGCCGGCTCCTGGCCCGCCCTGCTCGCCTGGCTGCTGCTGGCCGCCATGGTGCTGGTCGCCCTGCTCGGACCGCTGCTCGTGACGGCCGACCCGTTGCGCCAGACCTCCTCGGCGCTGCTTGCGCCAGGGGCGCCGGGGCATCCGCTGGGCACCGACGACCTGGGCCGGGACGAGCTGGCCCGGCTGGTGCACGGGGCCCGCCCGCTGCTGCTGGTGTCCTTCGCGGCGACCGCGCTCGCGGCCGGGGTCGGCACCCTGGTCGGGCTGGTCGCCGGATATGCGGGCGGTGTCGTGGAGCAGGCGCTGATGCGGCTGGTGGACCTGGCGCTGGCCTTCCCGTCGATCCTGCTGGTGATCCTTTTGGTGGCGGCGGCCGGACCGGGCACGGTCAGTCTGACCCTCGGCATCGGTGTCTCACTGGCGCCGGGGCTGGCCCGGCTGGCCCGCACCCTGACCGCGCGCGAGGCGGCCAAGGACTACGTGGTGGCCTGCCGGCTGGGCGGCACCGGGGCGCCCCGCATCCTGCTGCGCGAAGTGCTCCCCAACATCGGCGGTCCGCTGCTCGCCCAGGTCGTCATGACGCTGTCGGTGGCGGCCGGCTTCGCGGCCGGGCTCTCCTACCTCGGTCTCGGCATCCAGCCTCCGACGGCGGACTGGGGCTACATGGTGCAGGCCGGACAGGAGCTCGTGTACACCGCTCCCCGGCTGGTGGTGCTGCCCGCTGCCCTCACCCTGCTGTTCGTCGTGGCGTGCAACTTCGCCGGCGACGATCTGCGGGACGCCCTCGACCCGCGGGGGACGGCATGAGCGCGGTCACCGGGGTGCTGACCCGGGTGCGGCTGTCCCGGCCGACGGGAGCGGCCTGGGTGCTCCTGCGCAGGCTGGCCGTGGTCCCGGTCGTGCTGTTCGCGCTGGCCTCTCTGGTGTTCGTGGCGATACGGCTGCTGCCGGGCTCTCCGGCCACCTCGCTCGCGGCGGGCGGCGGCACCACCTCCGCCGGACAGTTCGACGCCAACGAGGAACGGGTCACCAAGGCCCTCGGCCTCGACCAGCCGCTGCTCACTCAGTACGGCCACTTCCTCGACGACCTGGTCCATCTGCGGCTGGGCACCTCGTTCTACGGCTCCAACAGCGTCCTCGGCCTGCTCGGCGACGCGCTGCCCGCGACCGTGGAGCTCACCCTGGCCGCCATGACGGTCGCGGTGCTGCTCGGCGTCGTCACCGGAGTCGTCGCGGCGCTGCGCCGGGGCAGCTGGATCGACACCTCGACCCGGGCCGTGGCGACCGTCAGCTTCTCGCTGCCCTGGTTCGCGCTCGGTGTGCTCGCCATCGTGGTGTTCGGGGTGTGGTTGCGCTGGCTGCCGGTCCTCGGCCGGCTGCCCAACACCCTCGACTACCGGCCCACCACAGGCTTCGTCCTCCTCGACGCGATCCTCCAGGACCGGCCCGAACTGGTGGGGCCGTGGCTTCAGCACCTGATCCTGCCCGCGGTGACACTCGCGCTGTCGATGGCCGGGTTCATCACCCGGATCGTGCGGGCCTCCGTCCTGGAGGTGCTCGGCGACGACTTCGTGCGCACCGCGCGGATGAAGGGTCTCGGCGAAGGCGCGGTGGTGCGCCGGCACGTGCTGCGCAACGCCTGGCTGCCCATCGTCACCGTCCTGGGGCTTCAGTTCGGGTCCCTGCTGGGCGGTTCGGTGGTCACCGAGACCGTCTTCTCCTACCCCGGCGTCGGACGGCTTCTCGTGCAGGGCGTACTGCAGCGCGACTACCCGGTGGTCCAGGGCGCGGCCCTCGCGATCGCCCTGCTGTTCACCCTCGTCAACCACGCGGTCGACCTGCTGTACACGGTCCTCGACCCGCGTCTACGCAAAGGATGATCCCGATGGACATCGTGCTGGTCCACGGTGCCGGCGGACGGCCCACCACCTGGTCGGCGGTCCAGCCGCTGCTCGCCGCCCACGGCCACCGGCTGGTCACGGTCACCAACCCGATGACCTCGCTCGCCGATGACATCGCCGAGACCACGGCCGCCCTCGCGGGCGCCGCGGGCCCAGTGCTGCTGGCCGGGCACTCCTACGGCGGCGCGGTGATCACGAACGTGGGGCGCGACCCGCGAGTCGCCGGGCTGGTCTACATCGCCGCGTTCGGGCCGGACGAGGGTGAGACCGTCAACGGGATCGTCGAGCGCTACGAACCCGCGGAGATCTCCAAGTACATGCGGCGCGGCCCGAACGGCGAGTGGAAGTCGGAGCCGAGCGCGGAGTTCTGGGCGGAGATCGGCCCTGACCTGTCGGAGGAACAGCGGGCGGTCGTCGAGGCGGAGGGCCGCAAGGCCGAGAACCTCATCTTCACCCAGGCGACCGGGGTTCCGGCCTGGCGGTCGCTGCCCAGCTGGTACCTGGTCGCCGACGACGACCGCACCCTGCGCCCCGAGATCCAGAACTTCATGGCCGAGCGGATGAAGGCGACCGTCGAGCACGTCCCGGGCAGCCACTACACCACCCTGGTGTGGCCCGAGCGGGTCGCCGAGCTGATCCACCGGGCGGCGCTGACCGTGGGCGGTGCCGTATGAGCGCTCCGGATGGTCTGCATGACGCGACTGCGCCGAACGGCGTGCAGGACGTGATCGCACCGGAGGGCGTGCACGACGTGGCCCCTCCGGAGGCGGTGCTCGAAGTCCGTGGGCTGCGGGTGGGGTTCGACGTGCCGGCGGGCCGGCTGCCCGCCGTGGACGGGGTGGATCTGACGCTGCGCAGGGGCGAGATCCTCGCGCTGGTCGGCGAGTCCGGGTCGGGCAAGTCGGCGCTGGCGATGAGTCTGGTCGGCCTCAACCGCGGTCCGCGCACCCACGTCGACGGCTCCGTGTCCTTCCGGGGACGGGAGTTGGTGGGGGCGTCGGAGCGGGAGCTGCGCCGGGTCCGCGGCAAGGACGTGGCGGTGGTCTTCCAGGACGCGCTGGCCGCGCTCAACCCGCTGCACCGGGCGGGCGCGCAGGTGGCGGAGACGATCCGCGCCCATGGCGACGTGCCGCGCACCACGGCCGCGAGCCGCGCCGTCGAACTGCTCGGCGAGGTCGGCATCGCGGGACCGGCGCGGGCCGCCCGCGCCTATCCGCACCAGCTCTCCGGCGGCATGCGTCAGCGCGTGATGATCGCGATGGGGCTGGCCAACGACCCGGCGGTGTTGATCGCGGACGAGCCGACCACCGCGCTGGACGTGACCATCCAGGCCCAGGTGCTGGCGCTGTTGAAGCGGGTGCAGCGCGAGCACGGCACGTCCGTGCTGCTGATCACGCACGACCTGGGGGTGGTCGCGGAAGTGGCGGACCGGGTGGCGGTGATGTACGCGGGCCGAATCGTGGAGCAGGGCACCCGAGACGAGGTGCTGTTCGACCCGCAGCACCCGTACACGATGGGCCTGCTCGGCTCGGTGCCCCCGCTGCGCGGGCCGGTGCCCGAGCGGCTGCCGGCCATCCCCGGCGCGCCGCCCGCCGGTGTCGGACGGCCGCCCGGCTGCGGCTTCCGGCCGCGCTGCGCGTTCGCCCACGACGGCTGCGACAGCCGCCCGGAGCTACGGTGGCGCCACGGCGGCCCCGCCCATCTGGACGCCTGTGTGCTCACCGCGCAGGCCCGGGCGCGGGCTCGGACGGCCCAGGCCGCGGGAGCCGCCGTATGAGCGAGGTCCTGATGAGCGCCCGCGGACTGCGGGTCGAGTACGCCGGTAGGGCCGGCGGCCGGGTACGGGCGCTGCGGGACGTCGACCTGGACATCGCCGAGGGCGAGACGCTGGGCCTGGTCGGTGAGTCGGGGTGCGGCAAGTCCACGCTCGGGCGGGCGCTGCTGCGGGTGGTGGAAGCGTCGGCGGGCCGGATCGACTTCCTCGGCACCGATCTGACCCGGCTGCGCGGCCGGGCGCTGAGGCAGACCCGGGCCGAGCTCCAGATGGTGTTCCAGGACCCCTTCGGCTCGCTGAACCCCCGCCGCACCGTCGCGGACATCGTCGCCGAGCCGCTGCTGCGTGCCCGAGGCGCGAGCCGCGCCGAGGCGGAACGTACCGTCGCCGAACTCCTCGAACTGGTCGGGCTGGGGGCCGAGGCCGGCGGGCGCAAGCCGCACGAGTTCTCCGGCGGACAGCGCCAGCGTATCGGCATCGCCCGGGCCCTGGCGTCCTCGCCGCGGTTCGTGGTCGCCGACGAGGCGGTCTCCGCGCTGGACGTGTCCATCCAGGCCCAGGTGCTGAACCTGCTGTCGGAACTGGTGCGCGACCGGGGCTTGACGATGCTGTTCATCTCCCACGACCTCGGTGTGGTGCGGCACATCGCCGACCGGGTCGCCGTGATGTACCTGGGCGAGATCATCGAGACCGCCTCCCGGGACGACTTCTTCTCCGCCCCAGCCCACCCGTACAGCAGCGCGCTGCTGGCCAGCGTGCCGGAACTGCGGCCCGGCCCACCCGTCGAACGGCAGCCCCTGGAGGGCGAACTGCCGGATCCGGCGAACCCTCCGGAGGGCTGTCTGTTCCGGACCCGCTGCCCGTTCGCCACCGACCTCTGCCGCACCCGGCACCCGGAACTGCGCGAGATCGCACCCGGCCGCCACGTCCGCTGCCACCTGCCCCTCGGCCCCGTGCCCGTGAGTGAGGACCAGCTTTGATCATCGACGCCTACAACACCACCCAGGACGTGCGGGGCCGGTCCGACTACCTGACGGGCGCCCGCAAGGGCGAGGCGCCGCCGCCCTACAAGCCCTTCGAGCCGCGCCGCATCCTCGACCGGATGGACGCGGCCGGGGTGGACATGGCGATGGTGTGCTCGCTCGCGCAGCGCATCGAGAACGACTTCATCGCCTCGCTGGTGGCCGCATACCCGGACCGGTTCTTCGGCTTCGGCCAGGTGCTGCCGCAGGCGGACGACGCGATCGAGGAGATCGACCGGATCGCCGACGCCGGTCTGGTGGGACTGAAGCTGCACCCCAGCCTGCACGGCTACCACGTCGCCGACCACGGGCTCCTCGACCCGGTGTTCGAGGCCTGCGCAAGGCGCGGGCTGCTGGTGCTGGTCAACGCCCTGGACGACGCCTTCTGCGCGCCGCTCGCCATCGAGGAGATCGCCCGGGACCACCCCGAGGTGCCGACGATCATCGCGCACATGGGCGCGGTGTGGAACGTGCCGGAGGCGATCATCGTGGCCGAACGGCAGCCGCACGTCTACCTGGAGACGTCCGCGACGCTGATGAGCGACGTGAAGCGGGCCTACGCCCGGCTCGGCCCCCGGCAGATCCTGATGGGCAGCGAGTGGCCCGGCTCGGACTTCGACCTGGAGCGTATGAAGATCGCCAAGGCGATCGAGGACGAGAAGGACCGGGCGCTGGTCGAGGGCGGCAACATGGCCCGCCTGCTGGGGCTCGGCGCATGACCGCCGCGCCTGTGGCCGTCCCGCCGGAGATGACCGAGCAGGACGCCGAACTCCTCTTCGTGGCCCAGGCGTTGCTGGAGCGGGTGTGGCAGTGCGACCGGCACGAGGTGGCCACCGCGCTGCGCACCGTGGACGGCCGGATCCACACCGGCGTCCATGTCGAGGGCTCCTGCCGGCGCAGTTCGGTCTGCGCGGAGGGCGTCGCCCTGGGCACCGCGCGCGGTGCGCTCACGCCCGGAGCGCCGCTGGTGGTGACCTCCGTGGTGTCGGTGCAGATCAAGCCCGCCGGGCAGTTCCGGATCATCGCGCCGTGCGGGGTGTGCCGTGAACTCATCAGCGACTACTGCCCGGACGCCGTCGTGTGGCTCACCACGGTCGACGGCGGCCGTCCGGTCCCGGCACGCGCCCTGGACCTGCTGCCGGAGAAGAGCCGGCGCCGCTGGTGACCGGCGAACGAGACCCCCGTACCCCCGAGGACAGGAGAGACATGCCGTCCGTCATCACAGGGCCAGGCGGCCTGAGCATCCCCACCGGGCTCGACGTGCCCGCACTCGCCGGGCAACTCGGTGGCAGCGGAACGCCGTTGCCGTGGGAGGAGCTGACCTGGCCGGAGGCAGGGACCACGGTCGCCGGCGGTGACGCCGTGATCATCCCGGTGGGCGCCACCGAACAGCATGGCCCCCATCTGCCGCTGGCCGTGGACACCCGGATCTGCGAGGCGGTCGCCCTGGGGGTGTCCGCGCTGACCGGGGTGCCGGTGCTGCCGCCGCTGGCCTTCGGCGTGTCCGCCTCGCACGGGGGCTTCGCCGGGACGGTGGCGCTGCGCCCCGAGACGCTGATCGCCGTCGTCGAGGACGTCATCGACTCCCTGTACGCCAGCGGTGTACGGCAGTTCGTCCTGCTCAACGGCCACATCTGGAACAACGGCGCGCTCGACGTGTCCGCCGAGAAACTGAGGGTGCGCCATCGGGACGCCCGGGTGCGGGCGTTGGGGTACGTGACGATGTACCCGGGGCCCGAGGTCGACGGCCATGTCACGTACGGGCGTGCGCTGATGCACGCCAACTACTTCGAGACCTCGGTGATGCTGCACCTGGCGCCCGACCTGGTGCGGATGGAGCGGGCCACCTCGCACGTCGACGTCGACTCCTTCTGGGACTACCGCATGGACCAGGTCAGCGAGACCGGTGTGTGGGGCAGGGACGTCACCGAGGCGAACGCGGCGCACGGACGGGCGGAGTTCGACCGCTGTGTGCTCACCACCGCCCGCGCGGTCTCGGCGGCCGTGCGCGAGCCCTGGCCCAGCGCGGCCCACCGGCCCGGCGATCCGGCCTGAGCCCCGAGGTATCGCGCCCGCGGAACCGGGCCGCCCGTTGCACGAACGACAAGGAGAACCCCCCTTGGACCCCAGCATCACCCTGCCCAGGCTGCCCGAG
Source organism: Streptomyces cylindrosporus (assembly GCF_022698165.1). GTDB lineage: Bacteria > Actinomycetota > Actinomycetes > Streptomycetales > Streptomycetaceae > Streptomyces > Streptomyces cylindrosporus. The sequence continues at coordinate 272,445 of NZ_JALDAY010000013.1, read as the reverse complement.
TGCGAGCCCATGCTCATCGGCGGCACCTGGACCACGGGCGCCTCGGACCGGCGCATCCCGGTCCTCGACCCGGCCACCCGCGAGCCGTTGACCACGATCGCCCAGGCGGACGCCATCGACGTGGCCGCGGCGGTGGCCGCGGCCTCGGCGGCGCACCGCGACGGCCGCTGGCGCGCGCTGCCGCCCCGGGACCGGCGGGACGTCCTGCTGCGGCTGGCGGACCTGGTGGAGCGGGACGCCGAGGCGCTGGCGGTCCTCGACACCCTGGACAACGGCAAGGCCATCGAGCGGGCCCGCGGTGACGTCGAGCTGGGTCTCCAGGCGATCCGCCACTTCGCGGGCGCCCCGGCCCGGCTGACCGGCACGGTGCATCCCGCCGGGCCCGGTCGGCATGTGTACAGCGTGCGGGAGCCGGTGGGCGTGGTGGCCGCCGTACTCCCCTGGAACTTCCCCTTCATGATCGCCGCCTGGAAGCTCGCCCCGGCCCTGGCCGCCGGCTGCACGGTGGTCGTCAAGCCCGCCGAGCAGACCCCGCTGACCGCGTTGCGGCTGGCCGCGCTGTGCCTGGAGGCCGGGGTGCCGGAGGGTGTCGTCAACGTGGTGACGGGCGACGGGCGCACCGGGGCGGAGCTGGTCGCGCATCCCGACGTGGCCAAGGTGTCGTTCACCGGGTCCACCGATGTCGGGCGGCTGATCATGGCCGCGGCGGCGCCGTCCGTGAAGCGGCTCACGCTCGAACTGGGCGGCAAGTCCGCGAACATGGTGTTCGCCGACGCCGACCTGGACGCCGCCGTACCGGCCGCCGTACGGGCCGTGTTCGGGCACTCGGGACAGATGTGCACGGCGGGCAGCCGACTGCTGGTGCAGCGCACGGTGCTGGCGGAGTTCCTGGACCGGATGCTGCCGGCCGTCGAGGCGCTGCGGATCGGTCCCGGGCTCTCCGGCGGGATCAACATCGGACCGCTCGTCTCCCAGGAGCAGTTCGACCGGGTCACGGGCTATCTGGACGTCGGACTCGCCGAGGGCGCGAAGGCGGCCACCGGCGGCGAACCCCTGCCGGGACCCGGCTGGTTCGTACGACCCACGGTGTTCACCGACGTCACGCCGGACATGCGGATCGCCCGGGAGGAGATCTTCGGACCGGTCGCCGCGGTGTTCCCCTTCGACACCGAGGAGGAGGCGATCGCGCTCGCCAACGACAGCGACTACGGTCTCGCGGCCGGCGTGTGGACCACCGACCTCGGCCGCGCGCACCGCGCCGCGGCGGCGCTCCAGGCGGGCACCGTGTGGGTGAACACCTACAACGAGTTCGATCCCGCCGTGGCGTTCGGCGGCAGCAAGCAGTCCGGTCTGGGCAGGGATCTCGGCGACGCGGCGGTCGACGGGTTCACCGAGCCCAAGAGCATCACGATGGCGCTGTGAGCGCCCCCGTGACGGCGGTTCCACCGGCTCCCGCCGGATTCGACGTGGCCGCCGAGCGGGCCCGCACCCCGGGCTGTGCGACCGGACACCACTTCAACGCGGCCGGTGCCGCGCTCCTCGCCGCGAACACGGTCGAGGCGGTGATCGCCCAGTTGCGTGCCGAGAGTCTGCACGGTGGCTACGAGGCGGCCCGGCTCGCCGCCGACGGCCTGGCGGCCGTCTACACCGCTACCGGCCGCCTGCTCGGTGTCGACGCCGACGAGATCGCCCTGGTGGAGAGCGCCACCGCCGGCTGGCAGCGCATCGTGTCGGCGCTGCGGCTGCGCCCCGGGGACCGGGTGCTCGCGGCCCGCTCCAGCTACGTGAGCAGCGCCCTGCATCTGCTGGCCGTCGAGCGCGACACGGCAGTCCGGGTGGAGGTGCTGCCCAACGGGCCCGACGGCGCGACCGATCTGGAGGCCCTGGAGCGGGCGCTGCGTACGGGTCCCGCCGCGCTGGTGACGGCGGCGCACGTGCCGACCTCGTCGGGCCTGGTCGAACCGGCCGCCCGCATCGGTGCGCTGAGCGCCGAGCACGGGGTGCCGTTCCTGCTGGACGCCACCCAGTCGCTCGGCCAGCTGCCCGTCGACATGCCGGCCCTCGGCTGCGATCTGCTCATCGGCACCGGCCGCAAGTTCCTGCGCGGTCCGCGCGGCACGGGGCTGCTGGCGGTGCGCCGTCCCCTTCTGGAACGGCTCGCACCCCAAGCGCCGGATGTCCGCGGGGCCCGCTGGACGGCCGAGCGCAGCTGGGAACTCGCCCCCGACGCACGGCGGTTCGAGCTCTGGGAGGCGGCCCACGCGCTGCGGCTCGGCCTGGGCACGGCGCTGGCCGACCTGCACACACTCGGCCCCGCGACCGTCTTCGCCCGTCTCTCCGCCCTCGCCGCGCGGCTGCGCGAGCGGCTCGGCGCGGTCCCCGGGGTACGGCTCACCGACCCGCCGGCGGCGGGCGGGGCGATCGTCACCTTCGTGGTGGAGGGGCTCGACGCGAGCGAGGTCCAACGGCGCCTGGCGCTGCGACGGGTGTACCTGATCGCCGTACCGGCCGACCACGGCCGCTGGGACATGGACCCGCGCGGACTGGCCAAGGTGGTGCGGGCGTCGGTGCACGTGTACACCGACGAAGGCGACCTGGACGCCCTGGTGGAGGCGGTCTCGGAGATCGCGGCGGACGCCGGTGGGAGGGACCGTACGGGCTCGGCGGCGGGCACCGATGCCACGGGTGCTGCGGCGGACACTTCCCGGACCCGCACCCCCCGCCCGCGCACCACGCCCGTCCGGGCGTCCGGGGCCGGCCGACGGGACGCCGTGGTGGTCGGGCTCGGCGTACACGGCGGCGCTGCGCTACGGCAGCTCGCCGAGCGAGGACTGGACGTGCTCGGGTTGGAGCAGTTCGCGGCGGGGCACGACCGGGGCTCCTCGCACGGCGCCACCCGGATGATCCGCCGGGCCTATCCGCACCCCGACTGGGACGGACTGGTGGACACCGCCTACCGCGCCTGGGACGAGCTGGAACAGGCCGCCGCAACCCGGCTGTTGGACATCACCGGCGGGCTCTACGCGGCCCCCGGACAGCGGCCCGATCCGCTGCGCGGTCCGGGCTGCCGGACGGTGGACCGGACGGCCGCGGCCCGGATCTTCCCGGGGCTGCGGCTGCCCGAGGGGTTCACGGCGGTCCACGACCCGGCCGCCGGGATCATCGACGCCCCCGCGACCCTGCGCGCCCAGCTCGCCCTCGCGGAGCGGGCCGGGGCCACGGTCGCCGACCGCACGCGGGTCACAGGCTGGCGTCCGGACGGCGACGGGGTCGTCGTCCGGACGGCGGACGGGGAGGTGCGGGCCCGTCGGCTGGTGCTGTGCGCCGGGCCGTGGACGCCGTACCTGGTGCCGTCGCTGGCCTCGCACCTGACGGTCACCCGGATCGTGAACGCGTACTTCGCCGCGGATCCGGCGGGGCCGCTCGGGCCCGGCGGCCTGGGCAGCTTCTCGGTCGACCTGCCGGAGGGACTGCTCTACGGCTTTCCGGCCGCCGACGGCCGGGGGCTGAAGGCCGGTCTGGACGCCGGTCCCGCGTGGAATCCGAATGCGGAAAGACCCGCCGCAAGCGCCGACGAACTCGCCCTGCTGACAAGGGCGGTGGCCCGAGTGCTGCCCGGCGCGGGCCGGGTCACGGAGAGCCTGACGTGTCTGTACACCATGACGCCGGACCGACGGTTCCTGGTCGGTGAGGTGCCCGGGGTGCCGCAGGCCCTGCTGGCCTCGGCCTGTTCGGGGCACGGCTTCAAGTTCGGGCCGGCGATCGGAGCCGCCCTCGCCGACCTGGTGTGCGAACTCCCGCGCCCGGACCTGGACTTCCTCTCCCCCGCACGGCTGGTCGCCGGGGGTGCCCGGTGAGGGCCGCCGCCGGGACGGCCCCGGCCGAGGACGGAGCCGGGGGCGGGTCAGCCGTGGAAGACGGTCTGGGAACGGCGCTCGTACCAGGCGGTCAGGTGTTCACCGGCGCTGATGACGTGCTCGCGCATCGTCTCCTGCGCCCGGTCCTCGTCCCGGTCGGTCAACGCGGCCACGACGGCGTCGTGCTGACGGACGTTCAGCTGACGGTGGCGTTCGTCACCGGCCAGGGCCAGCGACGACACGTTGCGCGGGAAGCTCTCGTTGATCCGGTCGATCATGCGGCTCAGCCAGGGGTTGTCCGCCGCCTGGCAGACCACGGTGTGGAAGCAGTCGTTGGCCCGGGTGGTGTCCGGGGCGCCCGCGCCGGACGTACCGCTGCCCTCCGCCGCCGCACGCAGCACGTCGTTGTGGCGGCGCAGCTCGGCGAGCTGGCCGCCGGTGATCCGGGCGGCCGCGCGCCGGGCGGCCAGAGCCTCCAACTCGGCACGCACCTCGTAGGCCTGACGCACCTCCCAGGGCGCCGGCACCCGCACCACCGCGCCGCGGTGCGGCTGCATCTCGATCAGCCCGCCGTTCTGCAGCTGACGCAGCGCCTCCCGCACCGGAGTGCGGCTGACCCCGAACTCGGCGGCCAGGGCCGCCTGGCGCAGCGGTTTCCCGATCGGGAGCTCCCCGTCCATGATCCGTGCGCGGATACGGGCAGCGATGTCGTCGACGAGGGCGCCTTCGTCGGTCTGGGGCGTCATCGGAGTGGGTCTCACCCTTCTCGGGGGCTGACGGGAGCCGCGCGGTGGTGGAGCAGTGTGTCACGCCGCCGCCGTCCACTGTTCAGCGGCATTGGATCCATTTACAGCCTATCCGCATCCAATAGGAGGGTGTCATGCATCTCGATGTGACCAAGGCCATCGATGTCTCGGTGCCGATCCATCCCGGCATGCTGCACTGGGGCCGGCGGCCCGAGGTGGAGGTCGTCGAGTCCCGAACGGCGGGCGACCCGTCCAACGTCAGCCGCTGGCGCATCGGGGCCCACACCGGAACGCACATCGACGCCCCGGCCCACTTCGTCGACGGCGGGAAGACCGTGGACCGGCTGGACCTGTCGGCCCTCAACGGTACGGCCCGGGTGCTGGACCTGACCCATGTCGAGGAGCAGATCACCGCGGCCGACCTCGACGCGGCGGGCCTCGGCTCGGAGGAGCGGGTGCTGCTGCGCACCAGCAACTCGGCGGGGGTGCTGCGCAGCCCGTGGAAGGCCCGGCAGTGGGTCGGACTGGCCCCGGACGGCGCCGAACGGCTGATCGAGGCGGGGGTGCGCACGGCGGGCATCGACTACCTCAGCATCGAGGCGGTCGCCTACACCACACACTGGGAGACCCACCAACTGCTGTGTGGCGCGGACGTGTTGATCCTGGAAGTGGTCGACCTGCTGCACGCCCCGGCCGGCGTCTACGACATGCTGTCGCTGCCCGTACCCCTCCAGGGCGCCGAGGCCGCCCCCTCGCGCACCCTGCTGCTCCCCCGGGACGCCGCGTGACCCCGGCCGGCGCACTGGCCCTGGCCGCCCCGCACCCCGCGGCGCTCACCGCGGCCCGGCGGGCGGCCGGGCGCGGCGGCAACGCGATGGACGCGGCGCTGGCCGCCGCGGCCGCGCTGACCGTCGTGTACCCGCACCAGTGTTCCCTCGGCGGCGATCTGATCGCCCTGGTCCACGCGCCGGACGGCAGGGTGCGCGCGGTGCTGTCCGTCGGGGCGGCCGCGGCAGGCACCGACGTCGAGGCGCTGCGCGCGGCGGACTCCCGGATGCCGGCCCAGGGACCGCAGACCGTCACCGTGCCGGGCGTGGTGGCGGGCTGGGCGGCGCTCGCCGAGGCGTACGGCACGCCGGGGGCGCTCGCGGCCGCGCTGCGGCACGCCGCCGCGCTCGCCGAGCAGGGGGCGACGGTCTCGGCCGGGCTGGCACGCGCGGTGCGCGACAACGAAGCGCGGATCAAGGCCGACCCGGGCCTGTCCACGCTGCTGACCGGTCCGGACGGCCGCCCGGTGACGGAGGGCGACCCGCTGCCCCAGCCCCGGTTGGCACAGGTCCTCGACGAACTCGCCGCCGATCCCTGGTCGTTCTACCGGGGCGCCGTCGCCGGGACCCTCGCCATCGGCCTACGCGACCTCGGCACCCCGCTCACCGCGGCCGATCTGGCCGCGCACCGGCCCGAGTGCGTCGATCCGGTGGAGGTGGAACTCGCGGAAGCCGAGGCGATGGCCGCCGGCGTGGTGGGAGTCAAGACCGCGAGCGGCGAACCGGCAGGAGCCGGGCCCGCGGGCACCGGTGCGACGGGCAACGCACCCATGGGTGCCGCCGATGCGGTCGACGCCGTCCCGGCGGGCTTTCGCTGGTGGGCCGCTCCGCCGCCCAGCCAGGGGGCCCTCCTGCCCGCGCTACTGTCCGCGGCGGCCGGTGTCGCGGAGCGGCCCTCGCCGGAACGCACCCGGCTGCTGGCCGCCCGCTGCCAGGACGCCTCCGCCGCCCGGGACCGGCTGCTCGGTGACCCGCGCGGGCAGCGGCTCGACCTGGACGGGCTGCTCGACCCGGCGCCGCTGGCCGACGCGTCCCCGCCCCGGCCGCCGTTCCGGCCGGTCGGTGACACGGTCGCGGTGACGGCCGTGGACTCCTCCGGGCTCGCGGTCTCGCTGATCCAGAGCGTCTACCAGACCTTCGGCTCCGGACTGTGCGATCCGGGCACCGGGATCGTGCTGCACAACCGGGGTTCGGCGTTCAGTCTGCTGCCCGGACATCCCGGCATGCTGCGCGCGGGTGCCCGCCCGCCGCACACGCTGTGTCCGGTGATCGGCCGCTCCCCCGCGCTGCTGCTCGCGGCCGGCTGCCAGGGCGGGCGGGCCCAGCCGCAGATCCTCGCCCAGACCCTGCCCGCGCTGGCCGACCCGGCCGCCGACCCGAACGCCGTACTGGCGGCCCCGCGCTGGGTGATCGGCGCCCGGGACATCGGATTCGAGGAACAGACCCTGCTCGCCGAGCCGGGTTCGGTCCCGGAGGTGACGCCCGCCGTGTCACCGGGGCTTCCCGTGGTCGTCACACCCGGTCCGAGCGATCTGGCCGGACACGTCCAGGTGGTCCGGCTCACCCGGGCCGGCCGCCTGGACGCCGCCTCCGATCCGCGCGCCGACGGCGGCACGGCCCACCTGGCAGCCGACACCTCCGCAGCGCCCCGCGCCACCCGTACTACCCGCACCGCCGGCCACACCCCGGAAGGAACCCCCGTATGAGCACCCTCGCTCCCCGCCCCGAGTCGGCTGCCGCACCCCACCCGCTGGATCCGCTGTCCGCCGCCGAACTGGCCGTCGCCGTCAAGGTGTTGAAGGACGATGTCCGGGTCACCGAGGACGTCCGGTTCTGGGGCGTCGCTCTGGACGAGCACCACGCCCGCACCGCCCGCACCGGCGACGCCCGGCGGGCCCGCGCGGTGGTGATCTGCCCCTCCGCGCACCTCGGGTACGAGGTCGACCTGGAGCTCGGTGCGGAGCCGCGTACAACGGCCTGGCGCGAGCTGGACGTGCGCAGTCCCGGCTGTTCCTCGGAGGAGGCCCGGCAGGCCGCCGCCGCGTGCCGGGCGGACCCGCGGTTCCGGGAGGCGCTCGCGCTGCGCGGTATCCACGACGTGTCGCTGGTGATGGTCGACCCGGAGTCGATCGGCGGCTTCGAACCGCCCGGGCACCCGGGCCGCCGACTGACCTGGGGCAGTGTGTGGCATCGCGAGTCGGAGGACGACAACGGCTACGCGCGGCCTGTACAGGGCGTGGTGCCGATCATCGACATGGAGTCGATGGAGGTGCTGTACATCGAGGACCACGGCGTCGTCCCGCTCTCCGGGGAGTCCGGCGTGTTCAGCGCCGGCAGCGTGCGCGAGCGCGCGGGTCTGAGGCCGCTGGAGGTGGTCCAGCCCGAGGGGCCGAGCTTCACCGTGACCGGGCAGCGGGTGGACTGGCAGGGCTGGTCGGTACGGGTCGGCTTCAGCCACCGCGAGGGGCTCGTGCTGCACGACCTGAGCTTCGACGCGGGCGGCAGGGGGCCGCGCGAGGTGATCCGCCGGGCCTCGGTCAACGAGATGTACGTGCCGTACTTCGACACCGCCTCCACCCAGTACCGCAAGAACTTCTTCGACTGGGGCGAGTACGGCGCCGGACCGCTCACCAACTCCCTCGCCCTGGGCTGCGACTGCCTCGGTGTCATCCACTACTTCGACGCGGCGGTCCTCGGCGGCGACGGCGTGCCCCGGGTCATCCCCAACGCCGTCTGCATGCACGAGGAGGACGACGGGATCCTCTGGAAGCACCACGACGGCCGCACCGGCCGCACCGAGGTGCGCCGCTCCCGCCGGCTGATCATCTCGACATTCGCGACGGTCGCCAACTACGACTACGGCTTCTACTGGTCCTTGTACCAGGACGGCTCGGTCATGCTGGAGATCAAGATGACCGGCATCCTGTCCGCGACCGGTGTCACGGAGGACGAGGAGACGCCGTACGCCCGGCGGGTGGCCCCGAACGTGGCGGTCACCAACCACCAGCACTTCTTCGCCGTACGACTGGACATGGCGGTGGACGGAACGGCCAATCGACTGGTCGAGGTGACCGCCGAACACGAGAGCGACCCGGCGCTCGACCCGTACGGCAACGCGGCGCGCACCGTGCTGCGGCCGGTGCTCAGCGAAGCGGAGGGCGGGCGATCCACGGACCCCTCGCGGGCCCTGCACTGGCGGGTGGAGAGCACCGAGGCGCGCAACCGGATGGGTGAGCCGACCGCGTACCGGGTGCATGTGGAGAACACGGCGGTGCTGCCGGTGCGTCCGGACAGTGTGTGCGCGCGGCGGGCACCGTTCGTGGCAAAGCAGCTGTGGGCGACGGAGTACGACCCCGCGCGGCGGTTCGTGGCGGGCGAGTACCCCAACCAGGCCGAACCCGGAGCAGACGGGGTGCACCGCTGGCAGGAGGAGGACCGCGCGCTGGACGGCACGGAGTTGGTGCTGTGGGCGACCGTCGGCTCCCACCATTTCCCGCGTCCCGAGGAGTGGCCGGTGATGCCGGTGGCCCGGGCCAGGCTGCGGCTGGAGCCCGACGGCTTCTTCGACCGCAACCCCGCGCTGGACGTCCCGGCACCGGTCTCCTGCCACCCGCCGGCCACCGCACCGGACCCGGACAGCGGGCACTGCTGCGCCGGATGACCACGGCGCAGCCGTTCGCCGCGCTCACCGTGCTGCTCGTGGCGGGTGCCGCCCCGCTCACCGCCGGCGCCCCGTCGAGCGGCGGGCACGCGGGCCCCCGGCGGTGGGCGGCGGGTCCGGCGCCGCGTATCCGACCGTCGCCGTCCGGCTGGTGGGGGCCGCGCTCATGGTGACGACGGCTCTGGCACGGCCCGCCCTCCGGGTCGTGCGGGTGCCGGTGGCGCGGCAGCCGACCGGGCGGCGTGTGCTCGCCGTCCCGCTGCTGCTGGTGCGGGCGCCGAGCGGGATGGACGCGCACATGTGGGCGATGGTCCGCTTCGAGTCGCCGGCGGTGCTGGGACCGGCCCTGCCGACGCGCGCCGTCGCCGCGACCGGGACGCCGTCCGCTCGGGAGCTTGGCACGACCCGGCTGGGGGCGGTGGCCTGGACGGTGTCGGCGTACGCCTGGCACCTGCCGCCGCTGCACGGGCTCGACGGGCCGGGGCCCGAACTCGCCCGGTCCTTCGCGCTGATGGCGGCCGACGGACGGGTCGCGGCGGGCCTGCTGATGGCGTCCGCCGCCGGGAGGTGCTGTTACACCCACGTAAATATTGGATCCAATTATTGCCACCCTGGATCCTTTCATCGCTACGGTCTTCGTGACCGGGACAGAGAGGCGTCAGATGCGTGAGGAAGAGAACGTACGGCTCACCAGGACGGGCCCGGGCACGCCTGCCGGGGCCTGGATGCGCCGGTACTGGCAGCCCGTCGCCCTGAGCGAGGAACTCGACGGCGTACGGCCCCTGGTGGCCCCGAAGGTGCTGGGGCAGGACCTCGTCCTGTTCCGGGACGGGGACGGTGAGCTCGGTCTGGTCGACCGGGGCTGTCCGCACCGGGGAGCCGATCTGGCGCTGGGCCGGCTGGAGGACGGCGGGCTGCGCTGCTGCTTCCACGGCTGGCTCTTCGGCCGGGACGGCACCTGTCTGGACACCCCGGCCGAACCGGCCGGCGGCAACCTCGCCGCCCGGGTCCGGCTGGGCAGTTACCCGGTGCGCGAGATCAACGGCGTGATCTGGGGCTACCTCGGCCCCGGCGAGCCGCCCCAACTGCCCGCGCTGGACTGCTTCGAGGCCCCCGCCGGGCACACCTTCGCCTGGAAGGGCCTGCTGGAGTGCAACTGGCTCCAGGCCCTGGAGGTCGGCATCGACCCCGCGCACGCCTCGTACCTGCACCGCTTCTTCCAGGACGAGGACCCCTCGGAGAGCTACGGCAGGCAGTTCCGGGCCGCCTCCCGGGGCACCGACCTGCCGATGACGAAGATCCTGCGGGAGTACGGCCGCCCCGACATCGACGCCGTCCGCACCCCGTACGGCATCCGGATCACGGCGCTGCGCACGCTGGACGGCACCGACACCGAGGGCCGCCCGATGGACGGCAGCCGCACCCATGTCCGGGTCACCCACCAGGTGTTCCCGCACGGCTTCCACATCCCGCTGGACGCCGACACCGCGATCACCCAGTGGCACGTGCCGATCGACGACGCCTCCTGCTACTGGTACGCCCAGTTCACCAGCGTCGGCGGTCCCGTAGATCGGGCGGAGATGCGCCGGCAGCGGGTCGACGCGGTCACCCTGCCCGACTACCGCCCGCGCTTCGGCCGCTCCAACGGCTACGGCTACGACCCCGTCGAGCAGCTGGCCACGACCTACACCGGGCTCGGCACCGACATCAACGTGCACGACCAGTGGGCGGTGGAGGGCCAGGGCGCGATCCAGGACCGCACCCGCGAGCACCTGGGCCGCTCCGACAAGGCGATCGTGATGTACAGGCGCATGCTGGGCGAGGCGATAACCGCCGTCGAGCGGGGCGAGGACCCGCCGTTGGTGCTGCCCGCAGAGCGCGCGGCCGGGCTGCGCGGTCCGGTCACCCTGGACGGCATCGGTCCCACCGAGGGCTGGGCCGAGCACTGGACCGCCGTGACCGCGAAGCAGCGGGCCGAGAGTGGCTGGGCGCAGGCCGCCGGAACGGACGGCTGACCGCGGTGGACTTCATCGAACGTCACGCGGGGTGGACGGCCGAGCAGGCGGCCGCCGCCGAGGAGATCCGCGACCGCGCCGGGGGCGGCGGGCTGAAGGTGGTGCGGCTGGTCTTCGCCGACCAGCACGGGCTGCTGCGCGGCAAGACCGTCACCGCCTCCGAGGTGTCCGCCGTGCTGCGCGAGGGCACCGGCATCGCGTCCTCCCTGCTGGCCAAGGACACCTCGGGGCGTACCGTGTTCCCGCTGTTCACCCGGGAGGTCCCGCTCGGGCTGCCCGAACTGCGTGGCGCGGCCGACATGGTGATGGTGCCCGACCCGCTCACCTTCCGGATGCTGCCGTGGTCGCCGGGCACCGGCTGGCTGCTGTGCGATCTGCGGTTCACCTCCGGCGCCCCGGTCCCGCTGTGCACGCGCGGGCTGCTGCGCTCGGTGCTGGCGCAGGCCGACGGGCTCACCTACCGTACCGGCCTGGAGGTGGAGTTCCACCTGTTCCGGCTGGACGACCCGCGGCTGGGCGCGGCCGACCTGGGACAACCGGGCGCGGCGCCCGAGGTGGGCATGCTCAACCACGGCTACCAGTACCTGAGCGAGCTGCGCTACGACGAACTCGACCCGATGCTGGACGTGTTGCGCGGCACGCTCGAAGAGCTGGGGCTGCCGCTGCGGACCCTGGAGGTCGAGTTCGGGCCGAGCCAGGTCGAATTGACCCTGCGGCCCGCCGACGGACTGGGCACGGCGGACGCGATGGTGCTGCTGCGCAGCGCCGTCAAGCAGGTCGCCGCACGGCACGGCCACCACGCGACCTTCATGTGCCGGCCCCATCTGCCCGGGGTGTTCTCCAGCGGCTGGCACCTGCACCAGAGCATGGTCCGCGGCGACGTGGGCGTCTTCGCCCCGGAGACCGATGCGCGGACCGGGCCCGATGCCGGCGCCGGTCCTGTCGTCGGCGGGCCGGGGCTGTCGCCGTACGGCAACGCCTTCCTGGGCGGGCTGCTGCGCCACGCCCGTGCCACCAGCGCGCTCTCGACGCCCACCCTCAACGGGTTCAAACGGTTTCGGGCGCTGTCGCTCGCGCCGGACCGCGCGGTGTGGGGGCGGGACAACCGGGGCGCGATGGTGCGGGTGCTGGGCGACAGTCCGTCGTCCACCCGGCTGGAGAATCGCATCGGCGAACCGGCCGCCAATCCCTATCTCTATCTCGCCTCCCAGCTCGCGGCCGGTCTGGACGGAGTGGTGCGCGGTCTGGACCCGGGGCGGGCGGCCGACGAGCCGTACGCGACCCGGGCGGAGCCGCTGCCACGCTCGCTCGGCGAGGCGCTCGACGCGCTGGAGGCCGACCGGGAGCTGACCGAGCGGCTGGGCAAGGACTTCGTGGCCTACTACACGAGCGTCAAGCGGGCCGAGATCGCCCGGTTCGACCAGGAGGTCACCGACTGGGAACAACGGGAGTACTTCCGTGTCTTCTGACCCGCGCGCACCGCACTCCGCGCGCCTTCTGGTCCGCCAGGCCCGCTGGATCGCCGAGGAGGTCGTCGAGCTGCGGCTGACCCGGCGGGACGGGCTGCCGCTGCCCCCGTGGGAGCCCGGCGCCCATGTGGAACTCACCCTGCCCTCGGGACTGCGCCGCGCGTACTCGCTGTGCGGGGATCCACAAGACCTCGCTGTCTGGACGATCGCCGTGCATCGCGCGCCGGACAGCCGCGGCGGCTCCCGGGAGCTGCATGAAACGGCCCTCGTGGGACGGGAGTTGACGGTGGACGGCCCGGTCAACCGCTTCCCACTGCTGCCGGCCCCCGGGTATCTCCTGCTGGCCGGCGGCATCGGCGTCACCCCGCTGCTGCCCATGGCCCGCGCGCTGGCCGCTGCCGGTCTGCCGTGGCGGCTCGTCCTGGGCGCCCGGGACCGCTCCCGCCTCATCTACGCCGGGGAACTAGCCGTGCTCGGCGGCGACCGGGTCCGACTGGTTCCCCAGGACGAGGCGGGCCTGCCCGACCTCGCCGCGGAACTCGCCGCCGCCCCGCCCGGCCACGCCGTGTACGCGTGCGGTCCCGCGGCGATGCTGAACGCGGTGGCCGAGCTGTGCCGCACGGCCGTACCGCCGCGTCCGCTGCATGTCGAGCGGTTCAGCCCGGCCGCAGACGCACCGCAGAACACGGAACAGGGGCGGTTCGAGGTCCTGCTGCGGCGGACGGGGCTGCGGCTGGCGGTGCCGGCGGACCGGTCGGTGCTGGAGGTCGTACGGGACCGGGTACCGGACGTGTCCTACTCCTGCGAGGAGGGCTACTGCGGCAGCTGTGAGACGTCTGTCCTGGCGGGCACCCCCGACCACCGTGACTCGGTGCTCGGGCCCGAGGAACGGGCGACCGCCACGACGATGATGATCTGCGTCAGCCGCGCCGCGTCCCCCCTCCTCGAACTCGACCTCTGAATCCCCCGGATTCCCGCACTCCCCGAACTCCCCGAACTCCCCGACGACGGACGGAGCACCATGACCCGACGTGGTGTACGGCGCGTCCTGCCCCTTCTCCTCGGCTGGGAGGACCTGCCCAGATCGGTGTCGGTGCACGGCGCACCGTACGGGGAACGGGTGCGGGAACCTGTGCCGGGGGTGCTGCTGGAGACCGAGGAGGGGTGGCTGCTGCTGGACACCGGATTCAACACGGCCCTGCTCCGCGACCCCGCGCTGCGCCGGCGCTACTACCCCTCCCCCTCCTACCAGCCGGAACTTCCCGGTCCCGGTGAGCCGCTGCCCGAGGCGCTGGCCGTCGTCGGGCTCACGGTGGAGGACATCACGGCGGTCGCCGTCAGTCATCTGCACGCCGACCACGCCGGTGGGTTGAAGCATTTCGCGGGCCGGGTGCCCGTGCACATCCAGCGCGCCGAGCTGGAGTTCGGGCTGTCGGGGCGGCCCGAGGTGGAGCGCGAGACGATCTTCCGGGTGGACTTCGACGACCCCCGCATCGACTGGCGGCTCGCCGACGGCGACCGGGAGATCGCACCGGGCGTCACGGCCGTCCTGACTGCCGGGCACACCCCCGGCCACCAGAGTTTCGTGGTGGACCTCGCCGACGGCGGCGGATACGTGTTCGCCTGCGACGCGGCCGACCTGACCGAGAACCTCGTCGATGAGCGCCCCGCCGGCACATCGATCGGCGTCCCTCCGGAGGCGACCCTGGAACCCGTCCGGCATCTCAAGCGGCTGGCGCAGGAGAAGGGGTACGAACTGGTCCCGGGGCACGACCCGGTCTTCTGGCCCGAGTTCATCCGCCGCCTCTCGCCAGGACGGCCCCAGGCGCTCACAGCGGGATCCGCCCATCGTGCGTTCTCGTAGGCGGTGTGGATGAGGTCTCCGTAGCTGCGCCGGATATTGTGCTCCGGATCCGACGGCCAGTTGATCAGTGTCCGGATCGGCACGCCGAGGCCGGCGTCCTTCAGTGAATCGCCCCGGGTGAGGTGGAGGGTCCGGCCTGCCCCGAGTTGCGCAAGCGCGCGGTCCGCATGGTCGCGGAGATCCGCGACGACCATCCGAACGAGACGGCCGCACTGAACGCGGTGATGGAGAAGCTCGGCATCGGTTCGCGCGAGACGCTGCGCAAGTGGATCCGCCAGGACCAAATCGGCACCGGGCAGCGGCCGGGGACGACCACCGAGGAGGCCGCGCAGGTCAAGGCCCTCAAGAAGGAGATCGCCGAGCTGAAGCGGGCGAACGAGATCCTCAAGGCGGCCTCGGCGTTTTCGCGGCCGAGCTCGACCGGCCACACACGCGCTCGTAGCGTTCATCGACGGATCGCCGAGTCGGACATCAGCGTCGTCACCAACGTCGCCACCGCGCATCTCGGCGCGTTCGGCAGCCGAGCGAATATCGGGCAGGCCAAGGACGAGATCATCGAAGCTCTCCAGCCGGGCGGGCTCGCCGTCCTGAACGGAGATGACGCGTTCGCGCGGGAGATGCTGAACCTCACCCGAGAACGCATCGTCACCTACGGCCGCGGGGAGCCAGCCACAGTCCGCGCCCCAGACGTCACGGTCGATGGCCACAGGCGGCCGTCGTACACGCTGCTGACACCCGACGGCAGCACCCGCGTGACCCTCCAGTTCATCGGCGAGGTCCACGTCTACAACAGCCTGACTGCCGCCGCCGTCGGCCGTGAGACCGGATTGTCGGCCGAAGAGATCGCGGCCAGCCTGCCGGCTACCCTTCCCCGATCGCGCCGACGGATGGAGACCACCACCCGCGCGGACGGGGTCGCGGTCGTCAACGACGCCTACAACGCGAACCCGCACTCCCTCAACGCGATCGCTTCCATGGCCCGCGGCTGCAACCAGCGCGCGGTCGCCGTGCTCGCACGGATGAACGAGCTCGGGGAGGACGCGCAGAAGGCGCACGAGGAACCCGGGCGGTACGCCGCCGGGCTGGACCTGGATCGGATCATCCTGGTGGGAGGGAACGACGAAGCCGCATGGATGTAGCAGGGCGTCAGCAGCGCCGGCGCGCGAGCCGTGCGCCTTCGCGATCGGGATGCGGTCCTGCATCTGCTGCGCACGACGCTCCGGTCCGGCGACGTCGTCCTGGTCAAGGCAAGTAGAGGGGTCCAGCTGCAGGAGGTAGCCCAGGCGCTGCTGCAACCGAACCCCGAATCTGCCGACGCCTAGATGAGTAGTTCCGAAGTCTGGCGGTGGATGAAGGGAGGGTGTCCAGCATCGGGTTGTGACGACCGATGAACTAGACACCCTCTTGACCGCACTGTACGTCGCGGTCGATGACCGGTTACCCGGAACGCGATGGCTGGGCCGCCCTCCACGACTGACGGACTCCGAGCTGATCACCCTGGCCGTGGCCCAGGTGCTGCTGGGCTTCCACTGCGAGGCCCGCTGGCTCCGCTTCGCCCACGCCCACCTGCACGGCCTGTTCCCCTACCTGTCCCAACGGCCCGCCTACAACAAACGCCTGCGGGCCGCGCTGCCGCTGGTCAAACGGGCCATCCGAGCGCTGGCGGCGGACTGCGACCTGTGGCCGGACCCGGTGTGGATCGTGGACTCCACCCCGGTGGAGTGCGCCCGCTTGCGGGAGACCGTGCGCCGCTGCGACCTGGCCGGCTGGGCCGGCTACGGCTACTGCCACTCCCACTCGCGCTTCTACTGGGGCCTGAAACTGCACCTGGTGTGCACCCCGGCCGGGCTGCCCGTCACCTGGACCCTGGCCGACGAGCGGCAGGTCCTGGCCGCCCTCATCGACAACGAACCGCACCTGGCCGCTGCCCGGCCCGGCCTGCTGATCCTGGCCGACAAGGGCTACATCGCCACCGACCTCGACCGCTTCCTCGCCGCCCGCGGCATCAGCCTGTTGCGGCCCTCCTACCGCAACCGCGGCACCCCATACCCGGCCGAACCCCTGCTGAAGACCGTCCGTCAACTGATCGAATCGGTCAACGACACCCTCAAGGGCCGGCTCAACCTCGAACAGCACGGCGGCCGCACCATCGAAGGCGTCGGCGTCCGCGTGGCCCAGCGCATCCTGGCCATGACCTGCGCGATCTGGCACAACCGAAACACCGGCGCACCTATCACCAGGTCACTCATCGCCTACGACCACTGAGCCGTGATCAATCCGCGGGATTCAGATGCGCATCCAGTCAGCCTGTGGGCAGGCCGATCTGGTCGCGTTCGAGTACAGAGCGCAACTCCGAGAAGAGCTGTGCGGCGGCAGGTCCTGAGGGACCACCCAGGACGTCTGCGGTCAGCTCGGCCAGTGTTTTGGTGAAGGTCGCCTCCGCCGCCTCGACGAGTTGCAGGCCTCCGGCGGTCAGGTCCAGCAGTGATGAGCGGCGATCCGACGGATTGGTTCGCCGTACGACCCATGCCCGCTTCTCCAGGCGGTCGATGCCCTTGCTGCTGGCGCCGATCCCGATGGCGAATTCGGCGGCGAGGTCCGCGACCCGGGACCCGGGGTGGTCGCGCAGAAAGCGCAGGAACTCGAACTGCGAGGTGACGATCCCGTGCTGCTCGCGAAGGCGGTCGTTCAGCGCGTTGTAGAGGCGTGTCTCGCAGCGGACGAGATCGGCGAAGAAGCCCGGGAGGTCGATCGGGCCACGGCTTGACTTAGATGCCATGGCATATATTCTAACTTACATTCCGAAGCATATAGTTCCTTGGCATGCACTCGCGATGGAGGCGACAATGAGCAGGCAGCAGCGCGCGGAGATCGACGCGATGGTCCGACGGCCTCGGCCGGAGGGCCCTCGGTCGGTGGAGGAGCTCCGCGCCGGATTCAGGGCGATGATGGGGGAAATGATCGTCCCGGCTGGGATCCGCACCCGGACTGCCACGCTCGGCGATCGGCCCGCGGCGCTCGTCGAGCCGGTCAGCACTCCGAAGGCCGGGACGATCCTCTACTTTCACGGCGGCTCTTACGTGGTCGGTTCACCGGAGACGGCGATGTCCCTGACGGGGAACCTGGTGACCAAAACAGGGTTCAGGGCGTTCTCCCTGGATTACCGGCTTGCCCCTGAGTATCCGTTCCCGGCCGCGATCGAGGACGGACTGAGCGCCTACCGGGCACTGCTCGACAGCGGCGAAGACCCTTCGGCGATCGCGTTCGCCGGGGACTCCGCCGGCGGCGGCCTCACCGTCACCACCTGCCTTGCCGCCCGCAACGGGGGCCTGCCCATGCCCGCCGCAATCGTGGCGTTCTCCCCCGGACTCGACATGACCCGGACAGGCGAGAGCATGGACACCAAGGCGGGCATCGACCCGTTCTTCACGCGTGAGGGCCTGGAACACACCGGGACCATGTACCTTGCGGGACAGGATCCGCATCAGCCCATGCTCAGCCCCGCCATCCTCGCCGACCTGACCGGCTTCCCTCCGATGCTTCTGCAAGCGGGTACCAACGAAATACTCCTGGACGACTCCACACGCATGGCCACGCGCGCGAGAGAAGCCGGAGTGGACGTCATCCTGGACATCACCACTGACGTTCCACATGTCTTCCAGGCGTTCGCCGGCGTCCTGGACGAAGCCGACGAGGCACTGGACCGCGCCGCTCTCTTTCTCAGTCAGCACATCCGCACCAGGGGTACGGCACGCACGTCGGCAGGCTGAAGCCCGCAGGCGGTCTCATACGGACCACGGTCCGAACCCCAGGCCCTGGCTCGCCGTTCCTGTTCCTGGCAGCCGGCCCCCACCTCGCTCCGAGGGCCGTTCAAGACCCCGGGGGACGCGTTCTCCGTGGACGGTGGCTCACGCGGAGATGCTAGGTCTTCTTACGACCGCTCGGGACGGTGTCGGTTTCGGGAAGCCAGGGCCCGGCGGCCCGACGGGTGGCTCCGTGAGGAGGCTGCAACGGATCGCGAGATCGGCAGGGCGCCCGATCCAGGCAAGCAGTCGGCGCCGCAGCCCGGCGCGGTGTGCAGCAGCGGCCCCGGCCGCGCGCGCAGTGGGTCACCCGGGTGATCCGCGAGATCCTGCCCTGCGCGTGCTGATCACGAACGGTGACACGGACGCGTAGCCTACGCGGCTCGCTTGAAGCCGGATCGCCGCCCGCTGGGCGACGCTCGGGATCACTTGAGTGCAGCGGTACGAAGCAGACGGAGCGACTCACGGAAGGTGTTCCCGGCAGCAGGATCGAGCACGGAGAAGTGCTCGTGCAGGACCCGGTCGGCGATGGGACGACCGCTCGCCAGCCGGTCGCGCCCGTCGGCGGTGAGGAAGAGGAAGGATGAGCGGGCGTCGGCGGGATCGGTGCGGCGCTCGCACAGCCCGCGGCGGACGACCCGGTCCGCCGCCTGACTCGCCCCGCCGACCGTGATCGCCAGCGCCTGCACCAGATCACCGACCTTGCAGCCGTCCAGCCCGGCGACGACCGTCATCACCGAGAAGTCCCCCAGCGTCAGTCCCGCTTCGAGGCGCAGTGCCGCGTCCACTTTGGACCACAGCGCGGTCTCGAACCGCACGAGGTCGTCGAAGGCGCACCAGTCCCGGCCGGGCTGGTCAGCGTCGGCCGCGGTCACGGGCGCTGAGTATGACGGTCGATGAACCGGCCAATGGACTCGATCGCCGCACCGGCCTCCTCCAGCACGGCCATGCGGGTCTGGAACACGTGCGGAACACCGGCCGTGACCTCAAGGGTGACGTCGACGTCCGCGTGGGCTGCCCGGCGCACCAGTGCAAGCGCGTCGTCGAGGAGCACCTCGTACGAGCCCACCTGCACGAGCAGCGGTGGCATGCCGCGCAGGTCGGCGAGCAGCGGGCTGACCAGGGGATGGCGGGGGTCGGTGTCGGCGAGGTACTCGGAGATCCGCCGTCGCAGAGCGGACGTCGACAGTGCGGGGTCGAGTTCTGCCTTGCTGCTTCGGGAGGAGGTGTCGAGGGTCAGATCGACGAAGGGGCTCATGACCACCGCGCACGCCGGTAGCGGCAGGCGGCGGTCGCGAAGCGCGACGAGCGCGGCCAGTACGAGGTTGCCCCCGGCCGACTCGCCGGCGATCGCGATGGAGGCTGGCGGAGTTCCGCTGTCGAGCAGTGCGGCGTAGGCGGCGACGACATCGTCGAGCCCTGCGGGGAACGGGTGCTCGGGCGCGAGCCGGTAGTCGACCGCGATCGACTCCGCGCCCGCCGCCCTGCCCACGGCCGACGCGAGACCAACAGCGCTCGCTGCGGTGCCGACGACGAACCCGCCCCCGTGCACGAACACAACGGTGCGACCCGGCACGGTCGCGCCGGCTGAGATGCGCAGCCCGGACACCGGGCCCAGCTCCATTGATGCGGTCGCCACATCCGGAGGGACGGCGCGGGAGGCGACCATGGCCTCGAACTCCGGGCGGAGGAGCTCCAGTTCGCCACCCAGGTCGATCGGCGCATCCTTGACCGCCTGGACGACCGCCTGTCGCTGTGCCCGAGTCATAAAGATAGATTAGCACTAATCTATTTTCATGATTCGCGCCCGCCTCGACGGCAGCAGGCGCCAGCCCTCTCACGGGTCATCGAGCCGTCCGGCGGGGGGATGCCCTGGCGGGAGCAGGTCGCGCGTGGCTGGCCTTCCTGCAGCCCGGCCAGTGCGGCCTGCTTCTTGGACACGGGTGACGAGGACTGTGGGGCGTCCGCGGAGAGATCGAAGCTCCACGGCAAGAGACTCACGGTCTCCTGGCGCTGCCAAGTCAGGTTGACGCGCTACTGCCGGGCGGGTGACACGCCATACCCCCGGGGTGGACGGGTGATTTGCGGGACGTCCAGGACATCCGCGGAATCATCGGCCCGCCTCTCCGCAGGGGGTGACACTCCGTTGGCCGACACAACGTCCTCGACCACCGGATGCGGGACACCAGCGAGGAACTGCGGATAGCGATCGAGAGCGGATCGAGGGGACCCCCCTCAACGCCGCCGACAGACCTCGCTCGATCGGCTGGCACCTGTCGAATTCGAGATCGTCATGACCGCGCCGGCCCTCCAGGCCGCGTACCCGAACCCGACCTGTCACCCCAACCTGCATCAGACCTCAAGAACCGCTGCTCGAGGTGACGCAGGACGCCAGGAACCGCACGCCGGCGGACAACCTCACAGGACCGCCGGTCGGCATGCAGGCGGTGGTGCCGCCCTTGCGCCTGTGCGGCGTCCGCATGGGGGCTGCGCAGATTGCCGCAGCCGGCCAGCAACGAGCCAGCGCACCACGGTATCCGCGTCAACACCGTCTCCCCCGGCTACATCGACACATCGCTCGTACGCCACAACCCCGGCATGCTTGCGGACCACCTGGCCCGGCCACACCTCCCTCGCGCGGCGGCGCCCGGCCCCTCTGCGGTCCGTTTCCCGCAGTTGACCCGGCCGCGGTCGGCCGGGTGATCGACGGCGGCGAGCTCAGAGTCGAGCGGTGGGTGTGTCCTGACCATCGGCGAGTTCTCGGATCAGGGAGTGGTGATCTTGTCGGAGAGGGGGTCGATGATGGTGTCGGCAACCCAGCGTGCGACGCCGGTCGGATAGGGCGCGCCCAGTCCGAGCACGATGTGGCTGAACCCGCCGTCGAGCGCCGCGCGGATGGTGTGGCGGGTGTGCTGAGGGTGGTCGTAGGAGACGGGCAGGACGATGGATCGGGTGACCTCAGCCGGGTCACGGCCGATCTCCTCGCACAGCCGGTCGAGGGTGGCGTTGCGCTCGATCGCCTTGTCGATGCTGCCGCCGGGCATGTTCCACCGGTCCGCATGCTCGGCGACCACGCGCAGCGTCCGGGTGGCCTGGCCGCCGATCAGGATCGGGGGGCGTGGATGCTGGACGGGTTTGGGACTGCAGAACGCGCCCGTCAGCTGGTGGTACTCGCCGTGGAAGTCGAATGGTGAGGCTTCGGTCCATAGTCTGCGGATGATCGTGCACGCCTCGGCGAGGCTTCCGACCGCGTGGGCGGCATCGTGGAAGGGAAGGCCGTGAGCCGCGTACTCGCGTCGGGCCAGTGGCACGTCGGTGCGAGAGCCCGCGCCGATACCGAACTCGAGGCGGCCGCCGGAGACGGCATCGACAGTGGCGGAGATCTTGGCCAGCATGGCCGGTGGGCGGAACCTGTTGCTGGTGACCATCACCCCGAGCCGCAACCGCTCGGTTCGGGCCGCGAGAGCGGACAGCAGTGTCCAGCCCTCGAAGGTGGGGCCGTTCGGGTCGCCGCCGAGCGGCATGAGGTGGTCGAACAGCCAGGCGTGCTCGATCTGAGGGATGCCGTCCGCCTCGCGCCAGACCCGCAGGACGTCGTCGTAGGCGACCTGCGCCGGGGCGGTCATGATTCCGAAACTGGATGTACCGGCCGGTGCCAGGTGGTTGGTCACTTCGAGTCGACGCTTCCCAGCGGGTCGGCGGCCGCAGCCAGGGTCCGACGGGCGGCGGGCCACGCGTCGTCGTCCAGGCCCAG
The DNA here is from genome assembly GCF_022698165.1 of Streptomyces cylindrosporus. Lineage (GTDB taxonomy): Bacteria > Actinomycetota > Actinomycetes > Streptomycetales > Streptomycetaceae > Streptomyces > Streptomyces cylindrosporus. Next base: position 250,449 of record NZ_JALDAY010000013.1, on the reverse strand, counting down.
TGCGGTACGCAGATACGCCAGGGTGGCGTGGTGGACCAGCGCGACACGCTCGGGGTTTTCGTCGCTGGTGCGCGTGTCGTTGGCGCCCTGAACCCCGCCGAGTCCGTGTTCCGCGCCGAACAGGGTCAGCAGATCGGTGGCACCCGGGCTGAGGTGGTAGCCGTCGGTGAACCAGTCCGGACCGCGCACCGTGAGCGGAGACTGGTCCGCGTCGCCGGCGACCACAAGACTGGGTGTCTTCAGCTCGGCGAAGTCAGGGTTCATGAACGGGAAGTACTCGGTGGCGAGCGGGCTCAGGTCGTCGCCGCCGGTACCGGGCAGGCACAGCAGCACGGCCGCGCCGACTCGCGGGTCGGCCATGTTCTCACCGGGAGTGCCGTCGGCGCCGACTACCCGTGCGCCCGCCAGGGTGCTGGCGGTCTGCGCGCCCCAGGAATGTCCGGCTACCGCGATGCGGTCGTGGTCGATGCGGCCGGTCAGCCCGGGCACGGCGGCTTCAAGTGAGTCGAGCTGGTCCAGGACGTGAGTGAGGTCGTCGGTGCGGATGCGCCAGATGAGCGGAGTGCGCGGGTCGTCGGGGGCGAGGCCGAGGGAATCGAGATGTGCGGGCTGGATGACGACGAAGCCGCAGGCGGCCCAGAAGCCGACCAGTGGTGCGTAATCGTCGATGGTCAGGTTCATGCTGTGCGAGAAGACGACGACGGGCAGGTTGTGGCCGGTCGTGGGCGCTGTGACCCGTACCAGCAGGTCCTGGCCGCGGTCCGGCGCGGGCAACGCGATCGGACTGACAGAGATGACCGAGGCGGAGAGGGCGTTGCCGCCGTCCCCTGACGTGGTGCCGCTCATGCGGTGAATGCCTTTCTCCCTATGCCCGGTGGGCTCGTGCGGCGCGGCGTCGGGCATCATAGAAATACGGAGCGCCGCTCCGGATGAGAATACGGAGCAACGCTCCACTTTGCAATGGGAGGCGTTCACGATGTCCGCAGCCGACACTCCGCCGGCAGCTGCAGGCCGCAAGCGAGCCGACGTCCGCCGAAACGAGCAGAAGCTCCTGGACGCAGCCGCGGCCGTGTTCGTCCGTATGGGGGTTCACGCTCCCGTGCGGGAGATCGCAGCAGAATCAGGCCTCGGCATGGGCACCATCTACCGCCACTTCCCCACCCGGGCGGACTTGGTGGTCGCGGTCTTCCGCCACCAGGTCGACGCACTCGCCGCAGCCGCCCACCCGGCGCAGACGGCCGAAACCCCTTACGAAGTCCTGCGGACGTGGGTCCACCGATTCGCCGACTTCCTCGTCACCAAGCACGGCCTCGCCGAGGCGCTGCACTCGGACCAAGCCGGATTCGAGACCCTGCACAACGAGTTCGTCGAACGCCTGCTGCCCGTGCTCGACCAACTGCTGAAAGCGTCCGCCTCAGCCGGCTGCACACGCGCCGACGTACGGGCCTACGACTTCATGCTGGCCATCGGCAACCTGTGCATCGGAATCGAAACCTTTCCCGACTACCGGGCCCGCCACATGATCGACCTGATGCTCGCCGGCCTTACCCAGCCCGCCCGGCCGTGAACGACCGAGCACCGCGGTCACGACGTACACCAACGACGCCACAGTGACCGACGACGGCAACACCTACCAGGGAAGCGCCGCGATCGACGGTGGCTGAACCGATCCGCCACCGAATTCGCCTACCCCATCCACCTCACCGACGCTCAGGAGACCGACACGGCCCACTACACCGCCACCCACCACCTCGAAGGCACCTTCCCGGCGGCACCATCGATCTCCACTATCGGTTCACGCTGCGCGACGACCTCATCGAACACCTCGCCATCGCACCCCGAGCCCGCTCCCACACCCCATCCTGAGCAGAGGGTGAGGACATCCAAAGACCCCCATCGCGGTGGACGCCCTGACGGTACGCAGAGCCACTTTTCTCTTCACCCACGACGCTGATGCCGTTACCGGCCAAAGGACGGGCGACTGCGGAACATGCCGGTCGCCATGCCAGTCCGGAGCCTTCGGTCCCCGCTCAACCACCGGGCAGTCAGGCAGCCCGCACCGAGCGCCGGCGCGGCCCCAGGACCAGCGGACCCAGGCGCTGCGGGTCACCAGCCCAGCGAACCGGGTCATGTCCCGATGCCGTGGGCGAGGAGGCTCTCGGCGGTCTCCGCGATGGTGTCCTCGACGGGACGAGCCCGCCAGCCGAGGAGCTTCTCCGCCTTGGCGCTTGTGGCGTCGAGATCCCGGCCGAGCTGGTGCTTGAGCAGGCGCATCTCCGGGTTCACGAGGCCCAATGTGCGGGCGGCCCACACGGGCAGTTCACGGGTCGGGGCCTTCGCGGCGCGTTCACCGAGGCGGTCGTGCAGGATGCGTGCGATGTCGAGGACGCGCAGGCTGTGCCCGGCGATGGCCAGGAAGCGTTCGCCGGCGGCTGCCGGATCGGTCATCGCGCGCAGGTGCAGGTCCGCGACGTCGCGCACGTCGACGAAGCCCATCCCGAAGGGAGGGCACGCGGGAACCTGTCCTTCGAGCATTCTGCGGACCAGACGCAGGGACGGCGGGTCGTCCAGGCCGAGCAGGGGTCCAAGGACCCCCACGGGATGCACCGCCGCCAGCTCCAGGCCGCCGCCTTCGTCCTGGATGAACTGCCAGGCGGCGCGTTCGGCGAGTGTCTTGGAGCGCTGGTAGGGCGGGATGTCGCTGTCCACGTCTGTCCAGTCCTCCTCGGTGAACGGGGTCGAACGCGGCGGATGCCCGATCCCGATGGCGCCGAAGGCGCTGGTCAGGACCACCCGGCGGACACCGCCGTCGCGGGCGGCGCGCAGCACCCGCAGGACACCCTCGCGTGCGGGGACCACCAGGTCGTCGTCGTTCGCCGGCGTGTGGCGCAGGGTCGGCGAGGCGACGTGGAGGACGAAGTCGCAGTCGGCGACGGCAGCGTCCCAGCCCTCGGCGTGTTCGAGATCGGCGCGCACGACGGTGAGACGGTCGTCGTCGAACGGTGTGGCCGCGTGCAGCCAGGACCGCAGCGCCGGTTCGCGGTGCAGGTCGCGGACCGTGGTGCGGACGGTGTGTCCGGACTCCAGCAGGGCCTGGATGCACCAGCTTCCGATGAAGCCGGTTCCTCCGGTGACCAGTACCTGTGTCATCTGTCTCTCCTTCAGCTGTTGGCTCGTGCGGTAAGGGGTATCGGCGGGCGCGTCGCACGGTGGCGCCGGGTGGCGGCCAGGCTGCCTCCGAGGAGGGCGTGGCCGATCATGATCGGGTAGATGACGGCGCGCTCGAACAGGCCGATGTTCCACATCCAGCCGGTGAACACGTCCGCCATGAAGAGGGGGAATGCGATCAGTCCGGCGGTGCCGAGTGCGGTGCTCGCGATCGAGCGGCTTCTGCTGAGACCGATACGGGTTCCGCCGGTTCCGACGGCGATCGCCATGATGTTGCCGGCGAGCATGACCGTCTGCGCGCCGACGGTGTGGAAGGCGATCAGGCCGTTGTCGACATTGGCGTTGGAGCCCTGGAAGATGCCGACGAGCGAGACCCCGGCGCCCGCCAGGACGGCCAGGCTCACGATGACGATGGGGCGGGCGCCTTTGCGCGGGTCGAACACCAGGAACGTGCCGACGATCAGGAGGATGCCGTAGACCACCCAGCCGGTGTCCATGACCGCGCCGAGAGGGGAATTGGCGACCTGCCCGAACGCGGTCTGCGGCGGGCCGGTCAGGCCGAGGTGGCTGACCCAATTGTACAGGGGCGAGTACGGCGGGTCCTGCCATGCGGCGGCGGTGATGAACTCGGCGAGCCAGGACACGAGCGGGCCGAGAAGGATGAGGAGGGCTCCGGCGCGGGCAGCGGCGCCGGAGCGGACGATGGGGTTCATGCGAGAGCCATGCCGGGGACGCGTTGGCGGATGGCCTCCATCTCGGCCTCGTCGGACACGCCCTGCCAGTCGTAGCGCGGGGTGTACGGGGCTTCGAGGGCGCGTACCTCGTCGTCGGCGAGGTCGATGTCGAGGGAGGCCACGGCCTCGTCGATCTGCCGGATCGAACCGGCGCCGACCAGCGGTGCGGTGACGACCGGCTGGCGGCGCAGCCAGGCGAGCGCGACCTGCGCGCGGCTGGCGCCGTGCGCGTCCGCGACCTGACCCACCGCGTCGATGATCGCCTTGTTGGACGCCTCCTGGTCAGGCGAGTACAGCAGGTCCGCGAAAGCGCCGTCCGTCTCGGAGCGCACCGTCGAGCGGGCATCGTCCCACCCGCGCGCGAGCCGGCCGCGAGCCAGCGGCGACCAGATGACCGTGCCGACGCCCTCGTCCAGGCACAGCGGGATCATCTCCCGCTCCTCCTCGCGGGCGAGCAGGTTGTAGTGGTCCTGCATCGACACGAACCGTGCCCAGCCGTGCTGCTTCTGCAGGTGCAGCGCCTTGGCGAACTCCCAGGCGTGCATGGAGGAGGCGCCGAGGTAGCGGACCTTGCCGGCCTTCACGAGGTCGCTGAGTGCCTCCAGCGTCTCCTCCCAGGGGGTGGCGTGGTCGTTGCGGTGGATCTGGTAGAGGTCGATGTAGTCGGTGCCGAGGCGGCGCAGGGAGTGGTCGACCTCGGTCATGATCGCCTTGCGGGACAGACCGCGGCCGTTCGGTCCCAGCCGCATCGGATGGCGCAGCTTGGTGGCGATCACCACCGCGTCGCGGTCGGCGAAGTCCTTCAGGGCGCGACCGAGGATCTCCTCGCTGGAACCGTTGGAGTACATGTTCGCGGTGTCGAAGAAGTTGATCCCCGCCTCCAACGCATGCCTGACCAGCGGCCGCGCTTCTTCCTCGCCCTTCGACCAGACGGGGTGACCGCGGTCGGGTTCGCCGTAGGTCATCGCACCGATCGCGATCGGGGACACGTCGAGACCGGTCATGCCGAGCTTGATGTAATGCATGACGCTCCTTAAGATTTCCGGAGAGCTCTCCACATAACGTAGTGGAGAACTCTCCACTTAGCAACGTGAGGTCCCGTGGTCCGTTCAGACGCCCGTGAGAACAGGGCACGCATCCTCGCCGCCGCACGCGAAGCGCTCACCGCGGACGGCAGCACGTCGATGAACCAGATCGCCCAGCGCGCCGGAGTCGGCGCGGGCACCCTCTACCGCAACTTCCCCACCCGCGAGGCGTTGGTGCTGGCCGTCTATCAGGACGAGGTGGAGCGCATCGTCGGCACGGTGCCCGACCTACTCGCCCAGCTGCCCCCGCTCGAAGCGCTGCGCCACTGGACGATCGACCTCGTCGAGGCCATGCGCAGGAAACACGGCCTCGGCGACGCGCTCAGCCCCAGCGCACACCAGGCGATGAGCGAGCAGAGTTACGGGCCCGTCGTCGCCGCGATCACCGCGTTGCTCGACGCCGGCAAGAAGGACGGAAGCATCCGCACGGACGCCGACCCCGGCGACTTTCTCCAGCTCACCGGCGCACTATGGCGCGCCGCCGCCACCCCCGAAGACCGAGCACCCCGGATGCTCGCACTCATCCTCGACGGCCTGCGCACACAGCCGCAGAGCTGAAGCGCGTTCGGGGGGGACGTTCACGGTCTGCGTGGGGATCGGGGTGACCTCTTCCACTCAGTCGCCCGGCGACCGCCGCCGTGCACCGACCACCGTCCCGAGGGAACGTCACACCGCAGCAAGCATGCGGCCGGCCGGGTCGCCGCCATCGTGACGGCGCCCCGGCGCAAACCTGCGATGTCTTCCAGGAGGGAGCGGGGGACGGCTCGCGTCAGGCCGTTGGCGATTCACCCCTCCATGCGGTCGCAGGGCTCATCAGGTGCGGGTCCAGTGTTGGTTGGTGCCGTTCGAACAGGAGTAGAGCTGGATCGGCGTTCCGTTGGCGGTGCCGCTCGCGGCGGCGTCGAGGCAGAGGCCGGACTGGACGCCGACGATGGTTCCGTCGGAGTTCAGGCGCCACTTCTGGTTGTCGCCGCCCCAGCAGCTGTAGATCTGGACTTTGGTGCCGTTGCCGGTGCCGCCGGCGTCCAGGCATTTGTTGCCGTAGACCCTGAGCTCTCCGGCGTCGGTGTAGGTCCACTGCTGGTTGGTGCCGCTGTGGCAGTCCCACAGTTGGAGCTGGGTGCCGTCGATGGTGCTGGAGTTGGGGACGTCCAGGCAGCGGCCGGAGCCGACGCCCTTGATCTGTCCGGAACCCGAAGGGGGCGTGGTGGAGCCGCCGTTGAGTGCGTTGAGAACGGCGGTGTAGGCGGGCTTCTTGCTGCCGTCGCCGTTGAACAGCAGCGGCGTGTCACCCGATCGCCAGGAGTCGGTGTCGCGCACGCCCCAGACGGTGATGCCGAGGCAGCGCGAGACGGCCAGGCAGTCGTTGGTCACGCTGGCGTAGGTCGAGGCCGGGGCGCCCTGGATGTCGAGTTCGGTGATGGCAACGTCGACACCGAGGGCGGCGAAACTCTGGAGGGTGGTGCGGAAGTTGCTGTTGTACGGGCTGCCGCTGTTGAAGTGCGACTGGAAACCGACACAGTCGATCGGTACGCCGCGCTGCTTGAAGTCCCGGACCATGGAGTACACGGCCTGGGTCTTGGCCCAGGTCCAGTTCTCGATGTTGTAGTCGTTGTAGCAGAGCTTGGCGGCGGGGTCCGCGGCGCGCGCGGTGCGGAAGGCGACCTCGATCCAGTCATTGCCGGTGCGTTGCAGGTTGGAGTCGCGCCGGGCCCCCGAACTGCCGTCGGCGAAGGCCTCGTTCACGACATCCCACTGGGCGATCTTGCCCTTGTAGTGGCTCATCACACCGTTGATGTGGTCGATCATCGCCTGGCGCAGGGTGCTGCCGCTGAGGCTCTGCATCCAGCCGGGCTGCTGGGAGTGCCAGGCCAGGGTGTGTCCGCGGACCTTCTTGCCGTTCTGCACCGCCCAGTTGTAGACGCGGTCGCCGGCGGTGAAGTCGAACTGGCCCCGCTGCGGTTCGGTGGCGTCGATCTTCATCTCGTTCTCGGCCGTGACCATGTTGAACTCGCGGCCCGCGATCGTGGTGTACGCCGAGTCGCCCAGCCGACCCGAGGCGATGGCGGTGCCGAAGTAGCGGCCGCTCTGAGCCGCCGCGGCGCCGAGCGTGCTTTCGGCGGCGTGCGCGGCCGAGGGTGTGGCCACTGCGGCTGCCGTGCTGAGGACGCCTATGAGCAACACCAGCAGCAGCCTGCGGAATCTCCGGCGGACATCGGGGGGAGCAAGGACGTACAAGCCCATGGCTGTGCCTCCAGAATCGGCATCACGGGATGGCTGGAGCGCAGGGAAGGAGCGTCGAGCGCCCCTCCTCGGCGGACGGACGGGACGGATCGGAACCGGGACTGCCCGGAATCACCGGACACCGGGTCCGTGGGACCGGGACGATCTCGACCGGCGCGGACGACTCCCGGTCGGCCGCCAGGTGAAATTCGGCGCGCGATAGCGCGGTTTCGGCACGGGCACGGGCACGGGGCTACTCCATCGCGGCTCAGCCGGGGGCCGTCACACGGCGTCGCGTACCTCTCCGACTGCAACGAAGAGCCAGCTGCGCCGGTGCGGACCGCACCGGAACGAAACGGTGTGGCGCAGTGCTGTGGCACATGAACGGGCCGTGCGGTGGTGCGTAGATCTGTGATGCAGCGGTTGGCGCACAGCCTCCTGCGGTTCGGTATTCCGAACTGCGGTCGATCCTCGGTGACGGATGATTGATGCGTTGACAGTGGATCGTCAATAGCTTCGGCAGAGAATGTTTCTTTCTCCGTCTCGAAACATTCGGGAATCCGTCGGGCCGATAACAGGCCCTGCGAGCGCTCCCGGCCAGCACATCGCCCTGCCGCGCCCGAGGGTGAAGAACTGTTTGCGGACAGCACGGTGACAGACCTTGACCGAGCGACCCCGCATTTCTATCTTGTGGCGTCGAAAGATCCGGGAACTCTTCGAAACTTTCGACTGGGCTTCCCTCCCTGGCACACCGCTCCGCAGTTCGCCGACACCAACTCGCCCAGCGCCCCTCAAGGAGGCCCTCAGATGCGGTTACGCCACCCGTCCGCAGCTCCACTCAGACGCTTACTCGCCGTCCTCGCACCGCTGCTGCTCGTGGCCGCCTTCCTCGGTGCTCAGCCCGCCAGCGCGGCGACCGTCGACACCAAGGCCTGGTATGTGCTGGTCAACCGCAACAGCGGCAAGGCCCTGGACGTCTACAACATGGCGACCAACGACGGCGCCCGCATCACCCAGTGGACCAGAAACGACCAGAACCAGCAGCAGTGGCAGTTCGTCGACTCCGGGGGCGGCTACTACCGCCTCAAGTCCCGCCACTCGGGCAAGGTGCTCGACCTGTACAACTGGTCCACCGCGAACGGCAGTTCGATCGTCCAGTGGACCGACTTGAACGGCACCAACCAGCAGTGGCGGCTGGCCGACAGTGCGGACGGCTACGTGCGGCTCATCTCGCGCCACAGCAACAAGGCCCTCGAAGTACAAGGCGCCTCCACCGCCGACAACGCGAACATCGTCCAGTACGACGACTGGGGCGGCGCAGGCCAGCAGTGGCAGCTCGTCAAGGTCGGCGCCGACGCCCCCAGCGCCTGCGATCTTCCGTCGACCTACCGCTGGACGTCAACGGGCGCGCTGGCCCAGCCTAAGTCCGGGTGGGTCTCGCTCAAGGACTTCACCGTCGCCCCCTACAACGGAAAGCAACTCGTCTACGCCACGACCCACGACACCGGGACGAGTTGGGGCTCGATGAACTTCGGCCTGTTCACCAACTGGTCCGAGATGGCCTCGGCCAGCCAGAACACGATGTCATCGTCCGCCGTGGCCCCCACGCTGTTCTACTTCGCGCCGAAGAACATCTGGGTGCTCGCCTACCAGTGGGGCGGGACCGCCTTCTCCTACCGGACGTCGAGCGATCCCACCAACCCGAACGGCTGGTCATCGCAGCAAGTGCTGTTCTCCGGGAGCATTTCCGGCTCCGGAACGGGCCCCATCGACCAGACGCTCATCGGTGACGGCACGAACATGTATCTGTTCTTCGCCGGCGACAACGGCAAGATCTACCGGGCGAGCATGCCGATCGGGAACTTCCCGGGCAGCTTCGGTACGACCTCCACCGTGGTCATGAGCGACACGACGAACAACCTGTTCGAAGCCCCACAGGTGTACAAGCTGCAGGGCCAGAACCGCTACCTCATGATCGTCGAGGCGATCGGTTCGCAGGGCCGCTACTTCCGCTCGTTCACGGCCACCAGTCTGAACGGCTCATGGACACCGCAGGCCGCGACCGAGAGCAATCCCTTCGCCAGCAAGGCAAACAGCGGCGCCGCCTGGACCAACGACATCAGTCACGGCGACCTGCTCCGCACCAGCCCTGACCAGACCATGACCGTCGACCCCTGCAATCTGCAACTGCTCTACCAGGGGCGCAGCCCCAGCTCGGGCGGCGACTACGGCCTCCTCCCCTACCGGCCGGGACTGCTGACACTGCAGCGCTGACAGCACGTCATGGGCTCCCGCAAGGGAGCCGGCTCGGGCGGGCTCGGCGGAAGGCCGAGCCCGCTCACCTCACGCGACAGGGACAGCACGATCACCTCGGGCGGGACAACAAATCGCCACCCCCACCGGTCAGTTGCTCGTGCCGGACTCAGCGGTCTGGGTGTGGGGAACTGTCCGTCTCGGAGATGTGGACCCACGCGAGCGGCTGCGGGTCGGCCGCGTGGTAGGCGCCCCCTCCGCGGTGGTCCCACGGATGCGGTCACGGATGTCACGGACGTGGTCCACGGCTCGCTGGGCATCCTCGGCAGTACCGTGCGTCGTCACGACCAGGAAGGTGCTGGTGCGCTGCAGACGGCCCGCGGGTCGCCGCGGAAACCGGAGTGTCCGGCCACCGCGGCCATGGCGAGCGGATGCCAGGACTGCAGAAGAAGTGCCCTGAGACCGCCGATGAACATCGAGGCGTCGGTGTGAACCGCGCGGATGAGACCGTCCGGTGCGAACCAGCGCGGGCCAGGAGTGTCGTGGATGCGCGCGTGGTTCGCCGGTCCGTCAGGACCAGCCACGCGCCGGAACAGAGCCTGGCCCAGCTGCCTCGCCGTACACGTCCCGATCCTTGCTGGTCACCGGCGGGCTGCTGAGAGGCGGCCCGCTGTTGCGGACGGGGCGAGGTCATGCAGGGACGGCGAGTGGCGGGTGCTCGAGCACGCGGGGCTTGTACTCGACCAGTTGGATGCGGCCGTCGAAGGTGCGGTGGTCGATCATCTCGAGGGCGACGTCCGGATAGCCGTCGTAGATGCGTTCCTCGCCCGTGGCCCCGGTGATCACCGGGAACATCACGACCCGGAAGCGGTCGACGAGTCCGGCTCGCAGCAGGGAGCGGCACAGGCTGAGGCTGCCGATCGTGCTCAGGAGCCCCGAGCCACTGGACTTCATGGCGCGGACCGCCTCGACGGCGTCGTCGCGGACGAGCGTGGAGTTGGCCCACGTCAGTGGCTCTTGGAGGGTGGAGGAGAACACGACCTTGGACGCTTGTGTGAGCTCGTCGACGGACGCCTCTTCTTCGGGCCTGAACTCGTCTTGGCCAGACGGAACCTCGCCTGCGGCGAAACCCGACATCAGGCGGTAGGTGTTTGCTCCCATCAGGTAGGTGACCTTGGGCTGCTCACCGAGCCACGCGAGGTACTCCGGGCCCTCGAGGCCCCAGAACCCGGGCCATCCCTCTCCCGATGCGTAGCCGTCGAGGGAGGTGATGAAGTCGACGAGGAGCTCCGACATGGCAGTGTCCTTTCCTGGGCTGTCACAAGCTTGGACCGGCCGGGAGCCACAAACTCATCGGCCGCGCTGTAACCAGCTATCCGCAGCTGTGTCTGTGCGGCGATGCCTTGGCGGCTCCACGTCAGCGCAGGCAAGGTGAGTCGAGCCGGAGCTCCAAGGTGTCGGCGGCGTGGACCGTCGGGGCCCTGCCCAGTCCAGCTGAGCGGCCTCCTAGTCACGGGGTGCCGGTGCTGTCGGCGCTTCCTCCGGGAGGAGACGATCATCCGCGTCGCCGAGGACTGAGCCGGCAAGCCGTGAAGCCGTGGAGCCGCTTCAGCTCGCCGCCCGTCCGCCGCGGAGCGCGGATCCCGACACCGGCCGGTGCGAACGAGGCCGGCCAGGAGAGCGTGGGCAGCTGCAGCGCGCGTGATCCGTCATGCGGGCGCCCACGATCTCGGACAGGACCGTGAGGCTGACGGGGACGCGGGGCGCGGATTGCGCTCGTGGACTGGCGAAGTACGCGTCGTACGCGTCAGTCGGCCCGAAGACCGAGCGCCAGCGTCAGTTCCAGGACCTGGTGGGGTGATGCGAGATCCGGGAACAGCTCCCGCAGCTGTGCCATCCGGTAGCGGACGGTCTGGGGGTGGACGAACAACGCCGCCGCCACCTCGTCCCGCCTGCCTTGGTGCAGCAGCCACTCCCGCAGCGTCTCCTCCAGCCTCCGTGCGGTCGCGACGGGCAAGGTCAGCAGCGGTGCGAGGGCCCGGGCCCGCAGGTCTGCGAACGCGTCGGCGTCGGCGCTCAGCACCAGCTCGGGCAGGTGGTCCTCGGTGTCGCGGATATCGGAGGAGAGGGAACGCGCGCGTGCGGCTCGTGCGTACGAGGCGGACGCACGAGTCCACGGCCGGGCCGGGCCGACCACGGCGGTGCGGTCGGTCAGCTGCCGCAGGAGATGTGGCCGGTCGGCATCGGGCACCAGCAGCACACCCGTGGTGTCCGGCAGATCGTCGAGGACGAGGGTGCTGGGGTCGAGCGTGCGGTAGGCGGGCCGGGCCTGGGCGGCGGGCAGCAGGACCGCGGTCAGTGAAACGGGAGGCTGCCACCCGGCCCGTTGGGCAGAGGCCAGCAGTACGTCCGGGGTCGCGCCGGCGAGGAGGTCGCGGGCCAGATGTTCCAGATGGCGCTCGTGGGCCCGGCCCCGGGCCGCCAGTTCGTCGGCGTGGCCCGCGGCGGACGCGGCGGACAGCTCGTCGATATAGGCGAAGGTCAGCTCGGCGAACTTGGCGACCTCGGCGGCGGGCAGACCTGCGGGTACGGCTCCGGCTGCCAGGCAGCGCCAGGCCACGCGGGCGCCGACGCGGTAAGCGCTGAGCAGGGCATCCATGGAGCGGCCGTCGCGGACCTCGCCGCGGCCCAGTTCGTAGGCCGCGTCACTGGCGTCGCCGCCCGTGGCGTTCCCGCTGGCGAGGTCCAGGTAGTGCCCCAGGGCGGTGCGTACGGCGCGGCGGATGGTGGCACCCATGTGCCCCGCCAGGGCATTGGCGTAGGGCGGGACCTCGTCGATGATCGCCTGGACGACCTCGTCGGCGGTGGTCTTCAGCGCGGCCCGCAGTGCGGTGACCGTCGTCTCGTCCAGGGCCAGCTCGCTGACCCTCCGCATGGCATGGCTCACGTGTTTTATTCCCTACGAACAATTTCACCGACCAGCTTCACATCCTGCGGTCAGGACTTTACGCCTCAAGGCGCAGCAAGCTGGAGCCATGACGAGTACAGCCCTCCGCACCAGGGCGTGGAAACTGCTGGAGATGGTCACGACGCCGCTGCTGCCGTCGGACTACCTCGACCTGGTCAGCCCACTGCGTGCGGGCGCCGACCTGCGCGGGCGCATCGAGGCCGTGCACCCCGAGACGCCCGACGCCGCGACCGTCGTGATCAGGCCGGGACGAGGTTGGCGCGGCCACACGGCCGGTCAGTACGTGCGGATCGGGGTCGACGTCGACGGGGTGCGCCTGTGGCGTGCCTACTCCCTCACCTCGCCGGCAGGCCGCCCGGACGGCCGTATCACGATCACGGTGAAGGCGATCGAGGACGGCAAGGTCAGCAACCACCTGGTCCGCAGGGCGACACCGGGCACGCTGATCCAGCTCGACCAGGCGACCGGTGACTTCGTGCTGCCGCAGGCCAGGCCCGCCAAGGTGCTCTATCTGACGGCCGGGAGCGGCATCACGCCCGTGATGGGCATGCTGCGCGACACCGAGTTCGACGACGTCGTCATGGTCCACTGCGCGCCACGGCCGCAGGACGTGATCTTCCGCGACGAACTCCACGGCCTGGTCGCGGAGAACAAGTTGCGGCTGACCGAGGTGCACACCGACACGCACGGCGTGCTCGACATCACCCGTCTCGACGAACTCGTGCCCGACTGGGCCGAGCGCGAGGCCTGGGCCTGCGGGCCCGCGGGCCTGCTGGATGCCGCCGAGAAGCACTGGAGCGAGCACGGGGTCCCGGAGCGCCTGCACACCGAGCGCTTCCGCCCCAGCGTCATCGCCACCGGGGACGGCGGCGAGGTCACGTTCAGTGCCACCGGCAAGTCGGTCGACGCGGACGGCGCCACGCCGTTGCTGGACATCGGCGAGGAAGCCGGCGTGCTCATGCCCTCCGGCTGCCGCATGGGCATCTGCTTCGGATGCGTCACGCCGCTCAAGGCCGGCGCCGTCCGCGACCTGCGCACCGGCGAGATCACCGAGGCCGAGCCGGGCGTCCTCATCCAGACCTGTGTGTCCGCTGCGGCGGGCCCCTGCGCCATCGAACGGTAGGAGCACCTTGACCGCCATCGACCCCACCGCCCACCTGACCGCGGAGCAGATCGAAGAGCTCGGCCGCGAGCTGGACGCCATCCGCGACGAGGTGATCGCCGACCGCGGCGAGAAAGACGCCGCCTACATCCGTAAGGTCATCGCCGCGCAGCGCAAGCTGGAGCTGGCCAGCAGGGGCGTGCTGCTGTTCTCGATGTTCCCGCCGGCGTGGCTGCTCGGCACCGCCGGGCTGTCCGTGGCCAAGATCATGGACAACATGGAGATCGGCCACAACGTCCTGCACGGCCAGTGGGACTGGATGCGGGACCCGAAGATCCACTCCACCACCTGGGAGTGGGACCACGTCTCGCCGTCCGACCAGTGGAAGCACTCCCACAACGAGCTCCACCACACGTACACCAACGTGATCGGCAAGGACAACGACCTCGGCTACGGCATCATGCGCGTCGACGAGGACCAGAAGTGGTACCCCTTCCACCTCGGCCAGCCGCTGTGGAACTTCCTCAACGCCTGCTTCTTCGAGTACGGCATCGCCGCATACGACCTGGAGCTCGGCAAGAACCTGCGCAAGCGCCGCCGCAAGAACCCGGAGTTCCGGGCGCGGGCCAAGGCCGTGGGCGCGAAGATCCGCAAGCAGGTGCTCAAGGACTACGTGATCCACCCGCTGCTGTCGGGCCCGTCCTTTCTCCCCACGCTCGCCGCCACCTTCACCGCGAACCTGGTCCGCAACCTCTGGTCCCACTCGGTGATCATGTGCGGGCACTTCCCCGAGGGCGTGCAGGTCTTCGAGCGCCGGTCGATCGAGGGCGAGACGCGCGGCCAGTGGTATCTGCGCCAGATGATGGGCTCGGCGAACATCAGCGGCAGCAAGGCCATGCACTTCATGACCGGCAACCTCTCCCACCAGATCGAGCACCACCTGTTCCCGGACCTGCCGAGCAACCGGTACGCCGAGGTCGCGGTGAAGGTACGCGCGCTGTTCGAGAAGTACGAGCTGGAGTACGTCACCGGACCGCTGCCCCAGCAGGTGTTCTCCGCGTGGCGCAAGGTCTTCCGGCTCTCGCTGCCGAACGCCAAGCCCAAGGTCGAAACACCGGACCGCGAGCTGGAGCTCGTCGCCGCCTGATCCCCAGAGCGACATCGAGCATCGGTTCTTCTCCGGCATCACGGCCCCTTGGCAGTTGGTTTAGGGCGGCTGGGCCGAAGCCGGCTCGGCCAGGACATCGGCGGCCGTCGGCCGTTCCGCGACCGACCTGGGCAGGACCGAGCGGGTGCCGGCGGTCTGCCCTCGCGGCCGCCGGTACCCGCCTCGGTCCCTCTCCGGGCGCGCTGCGGTCAGAATTCTGCGCCGGTCCCGGCGGCAGCCGGTTCCTTTTCCTCGGGCTTGTCGGCGATGACGGCCTCCGTGGTCAGGAACAGCGCGGCGATGGACGCGGCGTTCTGCAGCGCGGAGCGGGTCACCTTCGCCGGGTCGATGATGCCCGCGGCCAGCATGTCCACGTAGTCACCGGTCGCGGCGTTCAGGCCGTGGCCGACGGGCAGCGTCCGCACCTTCTCCACAACGACACCGCCCTCCAGGCCGGCGTTGCGGGCGATCTGCTGCAGCGGGGCGGTCAGCGCGCGGCGGACCATCTCCACACCGGTCCGATCCTCGTCGTCCACCTCCAGCTTCTCGAACGCCTTCTCCGACGCCTGCAGTAGGGCCACACCGCCACCGGCGACGATGCCCTCCTCGACGGCCGCCTTGGCGTTGCGGACGGCGTCCTCGATGCGGTGCTTGCGCTCCTTGAGCTCGACCTCGGTGGCGGCACCGGCCTTGATGACCGCGACACCGCCGGCGAGCTTGGCCAGGCGCTCCTGCAGCTTCTCGCGGTCGTAGTCGGAGTCGGAGCGTTCGATCTCGGTTCGGATCTGCTTGACCCGGCCCTCGATCGCGGCCCCGTCACCGGCGCCCTCCACGATGGTGGTGTCGTCCTTGGTGACGACCACCTTGCGGGCCCGGCCCAGGACGTCCAGGCCGGCATTCTCCAGCTTCAGGCCGACCTCCTCGGAGACGACCGTGGCGCCGGTGAGGATCGCCATGTCGCCGAGCATGGCCTTGCGGCGGTCGCCGAAGCCCGGGGCCTTGACGGCGACGGACTTGAAGGTGCCGCGGATCTTGTTGACGACCAGGGTCGCCAGCGCCTCGCCCTCGACGTCCTCGGCGATGATCAGCAGCGGCCGGCTCTCCTTCATCACCTGCTCCAGCAGCGGCAGCAGGTCCTTGACCGCGGTGACCTTGGAGCCGACCAGCAGGATGTACGGGTCCTCCAGGACCGCTTCCATGCGTTCGGGGTCGGTGACGAAGTAGGGGGAGATGTAGCCCTTGTCGAAGCGCATGCCCTCCGTGAGCTCCAGCTCGAGGCCGAAGGTGTTGGACTCCTCGACGGTGATGACGCCTTCCTTGCCGACCTTGTCCATGGCCTCGGCGATCAGCTCACCGATCGCCCGGTCCCCGCCCGCGGACACCGCGGCCGTGCTGGCGATCTCCTCCTTGCTCTCCAGCTCCTTGGCCTGCTCCAGCACGGCCGCGGAGACGGCCTCGACGGCCTTCTCGATGCCGCGCTTGAGAGCCATCGGGTTGGCGCCGGCGGCAACGTTGCGCAGGCCCTCGCGGACCAGGGCCTGGGCGAGAACGGTCGCGGTGGTCGTACCGTCACCGGCGACGTCGTCCGTCTTCTTGGCGACTTCCTTGACCAGCTCGGCGCCGATCTTCTCGTACGGGTCCTCGAGCTCGATCTCCTTGGCGATGGAGACACCATCGTTGGTGATCGTGGGGGCGCCCCACTTCTTGTCCAGGACCACGTTGCGGCCCTTGGGGCCGAGCGTCACCTTCACGGCGTCCGCGAGCTGGTTCATGCCGCGCTCCAGCGCGCGGCGCGCCTCCTCCTCGTAAGCGATGATCTTCGCGGCCATCGGTACGGTCTCCTCCGCATCTTCCTTGAGTCGATGACGATGGACCGGGGTGACGCCCGCGACGGCCACCCGCGCGACCGGAGGCTTTCCCTCACGGCCGCACGAGCACGTCACCCGGCCCAGCCGTTAGCACTCTCCCGTCGGGAGTGCCAATTCTTCATGTAGCACTCCGACCCGGCCGGCGGCAAGCGCACACCCTGACCGGCACCGCCTACGAACGAGAGACGACGCAAGTCCTGGGTGGCGAAGCCCAGTTCTCGGTCGCTTCCGCGTGGGTGCCTCGTGAGAGGACGTTCACCGAAGCAGCCTGGAGCGTGCTGCCCGTCTTCGGGTCTGGGCCAGGGCGTCGAGGACGTGTCCCGGTGGCAGCGCAGCCGCCAGCCGCGCCAGTTCCTCGAAGATCGACATGTACGAGCCTCCGCCGGTCTCGCCTCGCAACTCCCGCTCACGCTCCACGAAAGGCCGCACTGCCTGCCAGACCGAGACGATCCGGGTGCGCAGAACCGTGACCATCAGGGTCTCGTCCAGCAGCTCGAACACGGCGAGGTTCGCAAAGGACTGGTAGTAGTACACGACGTTGTAGAAGGCCGCCTTGGCTTCAGCGGGCAAACCCCGTACTCCGCCCTCTGGATCGTGCTCCGCGCCCAGGCGCGTGCAGAGGTAATCGTGCTGCTCGTGGAAGTCCACCGAGCGGAACTCCTGCAGCAGATCGACCATGACGGATATGTGGTTGGCGTGCTGCGCGATGCGAGCTTGTCGAGCACCTAAGACGACCGAGGTCACCACAGCGACAACGGCAATGCCCGTAGTGACGACATTGAAGATGACGGAACTGTCCATGCGAGCACCGTATGGAGCGCTCGCCGTGGTGCATACAAGGCCTGAGCCATGTCCGCGCGGGCCGTCGGTCGCGAGGAGTTTCCGGGCCGAACACGTCTTCCGCCCACGGAAGGCCAGCGCCGGCCGTGACGTTGCCCAGCGGCCCGCTGGGTGAGTCGGTCCCGCACGCCGGCGAGGCTGACTGGTCGCCGGCTTCGGAGTAGCACTCGTTCGCCCAGGTGAACACCTGCGACCTCGGGGTCGTGCTCCCAGAGCATGTCGAGCGGCACTTGTGTGCGCGGAATCGGCCGGTCTGCCGCCTTGCTCAGCGCGGCGGCGATCTGCGGGGCGGACAGCCGGTCGCCGGTGATCTCCATGGCGTGGCCCAGGTATGTGTCCGCCTTCGCGAGGACCAGTGCGGGGAGCGCGCCGATGTCGTCGATGGCGATCAGCTGCATGACCAGGTCGTCCTGCCAGGGCACGGTGAGGGTGCCGTTCTGGAAGAACCTCGCCGGGCTGGTGAAGTCCTCCATGAGCCCGGCGGGGCGCAGGATCGTCGCGGGCACGCCGAGGTCGTGGATGTGCTGCTCGATCTGCCACTTGTCGATGACGCCCCAGGCGCGCTCCACGTCGAAGAGGTTCTGGCTCTGCATGCCGCCGACCGACGAATACACCAGGTGTTGCACCTCGCCCAGGCGATCCGTGCCCAGGAAGCCGATCTACGCACGGTCGCGCCTGCGCCGTTGCCTGTTCCAACCGCCTCGCCGGCTCCGGCCCCGACCCGCCACACCGCTCCGCCCCGCCGATCACCAGGCCGTCACCGCAACCGCGTAACCAGCCTGCGGGACGGCCCGATGATCTTTGCCCAGGTCGTTGAGGACTGCGCCCTCCAGCCCCGGCCCGGCGCCGACTTGCTCAGATCATGCCTCCGGCGGCGTTGATGGTCTGGCCGGTGATCCATCGGCCGGCGTCGGAGGCCAGGAAGGCGACGATGTCGGCGATGTCGGCCGGTTCGCCCAGGCGGCCCAGTGGTGTGCGGGCTTTGGCGTCGTCAATGACCTGCGGGGGCACGGTGGCAATGACGTCGGTACGAGTCAGGCCGGGCAGGACGCTGTTGACCGTGACGGACCTGGAGCCCACCTCCCAGGCCAGCGTGCGGGCGAGTTGGTCACCGGCGGCCTTGCTGGCGGCCAGCAGCGCCATGCCGGGCAGCGGCGACACGGTCAGCGCGGATGAGATCAAGATGATCCGGCCGTGGTCGCTGATGCGCTGCGCGGCCTCGCGCAGCGCCACGAAGCTGGCCCGCACGTTGGCGTGCAGGTATTGGTCGAAGTCATCATCGGTGGCGCGGGCCAGCGGTACGGCGGTTGCCGTGGCCGCGTTGTTCACCCACACGTCCACCCGGCCGTACTGGCTCTCGGACGCGTCGAACAGCTCCTTGACCGCTTCCGGGTGGGTGATGTCGGCGCGGACCGCGGCGGCCTGCCCGCCCGCTTGTTTGATCTGGGCCACGGCCCGGGCGGCCGTTTCCTGGTCGCGGGAGCCGATGACGACCCGCATTCCCGCCGCGGCGAGCCGATCGCAGATCGCCCGCCCGATGCCGCGCGATCCGCCGGTGACGACCGCGACCCGATCCTCGACACGCATGACCCCTCCAATTAGTCGATGTCATCGATAGTCCATATCCTCGACTAATTTGGTAGAGGGTGTCAACTGTCCAGGTAGTAGACTGCCTGGCATGGCCGCCGCATCCGATGACGAACTCGTCGAGACGCTGATCGGCGTCTTCATGGAAATCGACGGCTTGTTCAGCACAGCGAGTCGCCAGCTGGGCCTGACCCCGCAGCAGGCACAACTGCTGTGCTTCGCCCAGCATCTGCAGCCGTCCTTCGGTGAGCTGGCAACCCTGCTGCACTGCGACAAGACCAACATCACCGGCCTGGTCGACCGGCTTCAGCGACGCGGCCTGCTCATCCGCCAACCCGACCCCAACGACCGCCGGATGACCCGCGTCCACCTCACCCCCGAGGGCAAGGCAGTCACCAGCCAGTTCCAGCAGGCCATCAACACCACCCTGACCAGCTGCTTCAGCTCCTGGCCCCCCACCCAACGCGACAGCCTCGTCCATCTGCTCCAAACCGCTACCACGGCACTGCGTCCCTGAACCTCGGCAGCCACCTCCGCCCCCGGCACACCATCAGCCCCGCAAAGCCGATCACGCCGAACCGCCACCCCACCGCGTAACCGCACCACGAAGTTGGAGCCCACGCCCCCGATTTGCACCGGACTCCGGACTCCGGACGCCACCGTCAGCGAAACGAGTACGCAGGCGCCGCGAGCGGGGCGAGGGCCCGCCGGGCGGGCGTGAGGCGGGTCAGCAGCAGGACGGCGCCGAGCAGCGCGGCGGCCGAGCCCACGGTGTGCGGACTGACGAGGGATGAGGCTCGATGGCGGTTCACTCGGGATTCAGGCGCAACAGATCCCGTACGGCCTCGAAGGCCGCCTCCGCCGTCGCCGGGTCCGCGCCGGGGCGGGCCAGGGCGCTCATGGGGATGGGGGTGACCGAGGGCAGGCCCTCGTAGGGGGTGAGGCCGTCGGGGGCGGGGCCGACCGCGGCGAGCAGGGCGACGCCTTGGCCGGTGCGGGCGATGTCGAGGACGCCCGCGAGATAGCCGGCGTCGCCGACGACCGTGGCGGGCACACCGTGCGCGGCGAGGGTCGCGATGGCGCGGCGGCGGATGGCGCACGGGTCCTCGATGGCGACCAGCGGCACAGGCGCGGGCGCGGCCGGCCGCTGCCAGCCGGGGACGGCGTGCCAGGTGAGCGGCAGGCCGCCGACCCGGACACCCTCGGTGGCGGCGGCCTCGGTGACGTAGACCGCGACGTCCACGCTGCCTCGTTCGACGGCCTCGACCAGGCGTGCGGAGCGGTCGATGCGGAAGCGGACCCGGCAG
This sequence comes from Streptomyces cylindrosporus, assembly GCF_022698165.1. Taxonomy (GTDB): domain Bacteria; phylum Actinomycetota; class Actinomycetes; order Streptomycetales; family Streptomycetaceae; genus Streptomyces; species Streptomyces cylindrosporus. The sequence goes on along the minus strand of NZ_JALDAY010000013.1, from coordinate 230,167 downwards.
CCGGGGCGGACCTGTTGGACGGCGGCGGTCAGCCGGGGCAGGAACTGGTCGGCGGCGTGCTCGGTGGTGCCGACGGTGACGGTGTCGCCGTCCGCGTCGAGCAGGGTGCGTACGGCCTCGTCGTGCACGGCGAGGATGCGGCGGGCCTGCTCCAGCAATTGTCGGCCCTCTGGGGTGAACCGGGTGCCCCGGCCCTCGCGTTCGACGACCGGGCGGCCCAGCGTCTTCTCCAGCTTGCGGACGTGCTGGCTGACCGCCGACTGGCTGAGCGAGAGCATCTGCGCGGCACGGTGGAAGCCGCCGCAGTCGGCTATCGCGGTCAGGCTGCGCAGGGCCACGATGTCGAGGACGGGTCGGGACATGCCGCGACAGTAGCCGCTGACGTCGATCGATTGCGATCCCTGATCGGTTTCGATGCGGAATCATCGTTGGACGCGGCCGGTCGCGGCCGGTCATGATGGGCGCATGCTGCACGCGACCGCTTCCGCTGCCCTTCTGACGCAGCGCCGAGTCATCGACTTCGGCGTGGCGTGCAGCGCGCGCTGTCGCTGACTTCCCTCCGGACCTGTCTCCGGCCTTCCGTCGTTTTCTGAGCTGCTCACGTCCGTCGCCGTTCCGAACTGACACGTGACAGCCGACCCCCGCTGCCCTTTTCCGCCTGTCCCCTGCCTGTCCCCCGTATGTCCCCTGCCCCGAAACGGGAGTTGCCCCCTCATGTCCGCACCCTTCTCCTGGGACGAACCCGAAGGTCTCGCCGCGCGCGGCACGTTGATCGTGCTGGCGGGGCGTGGTGAACACGGCGGCGTGTACGAGCGGTTCGGCCGCCGGCTCGCCTTCGACGCCTACCGGGTGCGTGCCCTCGGTGACGCCTCCGCCGATCCGTCCGTGCTGGACGAGGCGGCCAAGCTGCTGGCCGACGAGTCGCTGCCCGGCCCGAAGGTACTGGTCGGCTCGGACACCGGCGCCCGGTACGCCGCCCACCTCGCTGCCGAGCAGACCGCCGGCGTGGACGCGCTGATCCTGGCGGGCCTGCCCACCACCCCTTGGGTGTCCGGGACTTGGCAGGCCGAGGTCGAGGCCCGCACCGCCTGCCCCACCCACCAGGGCCGCCTCACCCATGACCCGGAGTTCCGGCGGGGAGCCCTGGACGCCACCCCGGACCTGCCCGAGCTGCGGCTGGAGAAGGTACGCGTGCCAGTACTGGCCCTGCACGGCAAGGACGACGTGGTGAGCCCGCTCGACGAGGCCCTGCATGCGTACGGGGACGTACGGACGGTGCTGTTCAACGGCGGCCGGCACGACGTCCTCAACGACGCCCTGCACCGCACGGCCGCCGCCACCGTCGTGCTCTTCCTCGAGCGGCTGCGGCTGTCGACCGAGCTGCCCGCGATCGCGCAGGGGGATCTGGCATGAGCGTCACCGTCACCGTCTCCGAGCTCCGTGAACGGCTCGCCTCCGACACCCCTCCGCTCGTGCTCGACGTCCGCTGGGCCCTGGGCGACCCGCACGGCCGCGATCACTACGCCGACGGCCACATCCCGGGCGCGGTCTTCGTCGACCTGGACCGTGAGTTGGCCGGGCCGCCGTCCCCGGAGGGCGGGCGCCATCCGTTGCCGGACATCGCCGAACTGCAGGCTGCCGCCAGGAGGTGGGGCCTGCGTGAGGGCCAACAGGTCGTCGTCCACGACGACGTGGACAACACGGCTGCCGCACGGGCGTGGTGGCTGCTGCGCTACGCCGGTGTCGCCCATGTCAGCCTGCTCGACGGGGCGTTGGGGGCCTGGCGATCGGCCGGACTGCCGCTGGAGTCCGGTGTCCCGGCCGAGTCCCGGCCCGGGGATGTCGTCCTGCGTGCGGGCGCTCTGCCCGTCACCGATGCCGACGGTGCCGCCGAACTCGCCGTCGGCGGGCTGCTGTTGGACGCACGGGCGGCGGAGCGCTACCGGGGTGAAGTGGAGCCGGTGGACCCACGGGCCGGGCACATCCCGGGCGCTGTGTCCGCGCCCACCGGGGAGAACCTCGCGGGCGACGGGACCTTCCTGCCCGCCGACGAGCTGCGCAAGAGGTTCGAGGAGAAGGGCGCGACCGACTCCACGCGCATCGGCGTCTACTGCGGCTCGGGTGTCACCGCCGCCCATCAGATCGCGGCGCTGGAGATCGCCGGGTTCGAGGCGGTCCTCTTCCCCGGTTCCTGGTCCGCCTGGTCTGCCGACCCCGACCGCCCGGCCGCGACCGGTCCGTCGCCTTCCTGACTCCTGACTCCTGACTTCCTGAAGGAACCCGCCATGCCGACGAAACCGCTCGCCGCGGGGGTGCTGTCGAAGCAGGACCTCCCCCAGGCGCCCGAGCCGTCCGCCCGCGTCACCATCAGCGGCACCGCCAGGACCGGCCGCCGCTTCAGCGTCCCCCGTTCCGTGCGCCGATCGGCAGGCCCGGTCGGCCTGGTACTGCTGTGGTTCCTGACGTCGGCCACCGGAGTGCTCCCCGAGTCCGTGCTGGCCTCCCCCGTGGACGTCGTACGCCAGGCCGTCGAGCTGACGAAGAACGGTGAACTGCCCAGCGCCATCGCCGCGTCGGGCCGCCGCGCCGCCATCGGCTTCGCGATCGGCGCGAGCATCGCCCTGAGCCTGTCTCTCCTCGCCGGGCTGTTCCGGCTCGGCGAGGACGTCATCGACTCCTCGATGGGCATGTTCAGGGCGATCCCCTGGGTGGGCCTCATCCCGCTGTTCATCGTCTGGTTCGGCATCGAGGAGACCCCGAAGATCGCGCTGGTCGCGCTCGGGGTGACCTACCCGCTGTATTTCAACATCTACGGCGGCATCCGCTCCACGGACGCCCAACTCGTCGAGGCGGCACGGATGATGGGCCTGGGCCGGTTCGGGCTGATCAAGTACGTGATCCTGCCGAGCGCGCTGCCCGGTGCTCTCGTGGGGCTGCGGTACGCGCTGTCGACGGCCTGGCTGGCGCTGGTCTTCGCCGAGCAGGTCAACGCCGACCAGGGCCTCGGCTATCTGATGAGCAACGCCCAGCAGTACTTCCGCACGGACGTCATCGTGCTCTGCCTCGTCGTGTACGCGCTGCTGGGCCTGGCCTGCGACTTCGCCGTACGGATCCTGTCACGGCGCCTGCTGACCTGGCGGGCCAACTTCGAGGGCGAGGCCTGAAGATGCCGAACAGCGTGGAGATCAGGGGCCTTTCACGGGCCTTCGACGGCAACACCGTTCTGCACGACCTCGATCTCGACATCCGCCAGGGCGAGTTCGTCGCCCTCCTCGGGCACAGCGGCTGCGGCAAGTCGACGCTGTTGCGGATCCTCGCCGGGCTCGACGACGAGATCGGCGGCGAGGTGACCGTACCGGCGCGGCGCAGTGCCGCCTTCCAGTCGCCGCGGCTGCTGCCCTGGCTGAAGGTGTGGCGCAATGTCGTCCTCGGTCTGCCCGGACGGCCCGACAGGGCCCTCGCGGCCAAGGCGCTCGACGAGGTCGGCATCGCGGACCGGGCCACGGTCTGGCCCAAGACCCTCTCCGGCGGCCAGGCGCAGCGCGTCTCGCTCGCCCGTGCACTGGTGCGCGAGCCGGAACTGCTGCTGTTGGACGAGCCGTTCGGTGCGCTGGACGCGCTGACCCGCGGCAAGGTGCAGCAACTGGTCGCCGAGCTGTGGCGCTTGCACGGCTGCGCGATCCTCCTGGTCACCCATGACGTGGAGGAGGCGCTGCTGCTCGCCGACCGTGTCCTGGTGATGGACGAGGGCCGTATCGCGCACGAGCTGACCGTCGAGCTGCCCCGCCCCCGTGATCTGACCGCCCCCGAGTTCGTGACCCTGCGCGCCCGCCTCCTGAACTGGCTCGGCGTGACCCACACCCTGGAAGGAACCCCCTCGTGACCCGCAGCATCGCCACCGCCGCGCTGAGCCTGACCGCCCTGCTGGCGCTGACCGCCTGCGGCGCGGACTCCTCGGCGGACGCCTCCTCGTCGAAGCAGGTCACCCTCACCATCGGCGACCAGGCCAAGACCCTGCAGACGATCCTCGCCGCCTCCGACGCGCTCAAGGGTGCCAAATACAAGGTGAAGTGGGCCGAGTTCGAAGGCGCGGCCCCGCTCTACCAGGCGGTACAGGCCGGCGCCGCCGACACCGGTTTCTCCGCCGATCTGCCCGCGCTTCAGGCACTCAGCGGCGGAGTGAAGATCAAGAACATCGCCGCGCTGAAGAACGACGGCACGCATGTCGGCATCGTCGTCCGCAAGGACTCCGGCATCGACAGCGTCAAGGACCTCAAGGGCCAGAAGGTCGTGGTGTCCTCGGCCAAGGGCAGCGTCTCGGAGTACCTGCTGGCCAACGTGCTGAAGCAGAACGGCCTCAGCTACCAGGACGTCAAGGTCCAGTACCTGCTGCCGACCGACGCGCAAGCGGCCTTCGCGTCCGGAAAGATCAAGATCTGGGCGACCTTCGGCGTCTACCAGGCCGTGGGCCTGGAGCAGGGCGGCAGGCTCCTCGTCGACGGCGGCGACGGCCGCGTCAGCGGCATCGGATACGTCAACGCCTCCGAGAAGGCCCTCGCCGACTCCTCGAAGAAGACGGCCCTGTCCGACTTCCTGCAGCGCCTCGGTACGGCCCTGAAGTGGACCAGCACCCACAAGGACGCCTACGCCAAGGCCATCGAGGAGCGCAACGGCGCCGACGCCACCGTCGCGAAGACCCTCGCCTCGGCCGCGTACGGCGAGGTCCTGCCCCTCACCGCCGACGTGGACAAGACCGTGCAGGGCGTGGCCGACCTCATGAACGGCATCGGCGTGCTCGACCCGAACGTCGACGTGGCCAAGTCCTCCGACACGTCCCTTCTCAAGTAGTCACGTAGGAGCCCTTCATGCCTGTCGAGTTCATCAGCGCCGTCCACACCGACGCCGGGGCCTCGGGCCCGGCCGCCTCCAGCCGGACCGGCCTCGACGTCCACCACCTGCGCAAGTACGCCCGCGCCCTGGACGACGGCGGCTTCGACCACACCCTGGTCGCCTACCACTCCGCGTCGCCGGACGCCTTCCAGATCGCCCAGTTCGTCGCCACCCACACCGAGCGGGTCCGCCCCATCCTCGCCCATCGCCCCGGCGTCGTCTTCCCCACGCACGCGGCCCGCGCGCTGGCCACCCTCGACCAGATCAGCGACGGCCGGCTGACCCTGCACATCATCTCCGGCGGCAGCGACGAGGAGCAGCGTCGCGAGGGCGACTACCTCAACAAGACCGAACGGTACGAGCGTTCGGACGAGTACATCCAGATCCTGAGGAAGGTGTGGCAGGCCGACGGGCCCGTCTCCCACGAGGGCAAGTACTTCAAGTTCGAGGGCTACTACTCCGATGTGAAGCCGGTGAACGGCCTGGTCCCGATCTCGGTGGGCGGCTCCTCGCAGGACGCCTACCGGGTCGGCGGAGAGCAGGGCGACATCTTCGGGCTGTGGGGCGAGCCGCTGAAGGAGACCGCCGAGCAGATCGCCGCGGTGAACGCGGTCGCGGATGCCGCCGGGCGCCCGCACCCCCGTATCTGGGTGTCGTTCCGCCCGATCATCGCACCCACCGACGAACTGGCCTGGGAGAAGGCCCACCGCACCCTCGGCGTGCTCAAGGACCAGGCGAAGAACACCGAGTTGCTGCGCCACTACCGCACCACCGGCCGCCCCGCCAACGTCGGCTCCCAGCGCCTGCTCGACATCGCCGACCGGGGCGAGGTCCACGACCGCTGCCTGTGGACCGCGCCCGCGGTCGCCACCAACGCCGCCGGCGCCTCGACCGCCCTGGTCGGCTCCCCCGAGACGGTCGCCAAGGCGCTGCTCGACTACGTGGACATCGGCTGCGACCTGCTCTCCATCCGCGGCTACGACCCGCTCAACGACGCGATCGACTACGCCCGTCACGTCCTGCCGCTGGTCCGCCAGGAACTCGCCCACCGAGCGGCGACCTCCCAGGCAGCCTGACCCCCACTCGCCCGTCTGATTGCGAACACCCTTATGGAGACCCCGTGTTGTTCCGCCGCGCCCTGCGCTCGTCCGCCGCCGCCCTCACCCTGCTGCTGCCCTTCGCGGCCGCCTGCGCGGGCAACGCCAAGGCCGACTCCTCCTCCGGCTCCGTCACCCTCAAAGTCGGCGCCACCGGCTGGAAGGTCGAAGAGGCTGTGCTGAAGTTCGCACACCTCGACGACACCCCGTACAAGGTGAAGTGGAGCGTGTTCCAGGGCGGTGACCAGCAGCTCCAGGCCATTCGCGCCGGAGCCCTCGACGTCGCCTCCTCCAGCGAGATCCCGCCCGTCTTCGCGGCGGCCGACGGCAGGCCCAACTTCAAGGTCGTCGCCGTCCAGCGCGGCTCGACGCTCAACCAGGAGGTCGTCGTCCCCAAGAACTCCAAGGTCACCGACATCGCCGGCCTGAAGGGCAAGAAGATCGGCTACGTCCAGAACACCACCGCCCACTACTTCCTCTACGAACTGCTCAAGCAGGCAGGCCTGAAGTGGTCCGACGTGGACGCCAAGCCGCTCCTGCCCAACGACGGCCTGGCCGCCCTCAACGGCGGCAGCATCGACGCCTTCGCCTCCTACGGCACCTCGATCATCACCGCCCACCAGCAGGGTGCCCGCACCGTCGGCTCGGGCGCGGACATCCTGTCCGGCAACTTCCTCTGGTCGGCCCGGGACAGCGTGCTGAAGAGCCCGGCGCAGAAGGCGGCGGTCGCCGACCTGGTCGCACGGATCACCAAGGCGTACGCGTACGTCCGTGACGGTCGTGAAGCCGCCTTCGCCAAGGTGATCTCGGCCAACACGCACCAGCCGGTCGCCCAGGCACAGAGCGACCTGGTCGCGCAGCAGAAGCAACGGCCCACCCAGGCCCGCACGGTGGGCGACGACACGATCGCCTCCCAGCAGAAGGTCGCCGACGCCTTCACCGAACTCGGCGCCCTCAAGGAGCACTTGGACGTGAAGTCGTTCTGGACCACCGCACTCAACACCGACCTGAAGAAGGCCCTGTGACCGACCGGAGCGTCATCTCCCGCATCGCCGAACTGGCCCCCGGACACGACCGGTCGGGCACCTTCCCCGCCGACTCCCTCCAGATCACGCACGAGGCCGGACTCCTCACCGCCACGATCGGGAAGCAGTACGGCGGCCAGGGCGCCGGCGTCGAGCAGAGCGCCCGCATCCTGCACACGCTGGGCCGGGGCGACCCGTCGGTGGCACTGATCGCGGCGATGACCCTCGCCACGCACGCACGGCAGGCCGTGCAGCCGCACTGGCCCGAAGAGCTGTACGCGCGCGTGGCGAAGGAGTCGCTGGAACGGCCCGTTCTGGTCAACCACGCGCGCGTGGAGCCCGAGTTGGGCTCCCCCGCACGGGGCGGACTGCCCGCGACGCGCGCCCGGCGGACCGCCGACGGCTGGACGATCAGCGGCACCAAACGGTTCGTGACGGGCGCCGACGGGCTGGACTGGTTCCTGGTGTGGGCGACCACTGACGAGACGGAACCGCGCGTGGGCACCTTCCTCGTGCCCGGCGGCTCGCCCGGCATCGACATCACCGGCCGCTGGGACCAGTTGGGTCTACGGGCGAGCGGCAGCCACGACGTGACGTTCCGGGAGGTCGAGGTCCCGTACGAGCACGTCATCGGGATCGGGCCGTACGGACCGGCCGCCGAGCAGGACAACCGGGCGGGAGCCGCCCTCCATCTCCCCCTCGCGGCCCTCTACCTGGGGGTGGCCCGAGCCGCGCAGTCCTTCTTCCACACCTTCGCCCACGAGCGGGTGCCCGCCAACCTCGGTCATCCGGTGGCCCGTACGGAACGCTTCCGGCGGGCCGCCGGGGAGATCGAGGTGCTCCTGGCCGCCGCCGAGCAACTGGTGTTCGACGGAGCAGCGAAGCTGGACGCGGGCGACACCTCGTACACCCCCGAACAGGCCCTCGGCGCCCGCGTGTTGGCGGACCGGCACGGTGTACGCGCGGTCGAGCTGGCCGTGCGGCTGCTCGGCAATCCGGGGCTGGCCCGGGGCAACCCGCTGGAGCGGCACTTCCGGGACATCCAGTGCGCGCCCGTGCACGCGCCACAGGAGGACATCTCCCTGCTCGCGATCGGAACGAAGGCACTCAACCCATGACAGCGGCACCGGAAACGACCGTGTCCGCGCGGTTCCTGGGCCTGCTGGCCCGCGATCTGCCGCCCGACCGGCTGACCACCGACCCGGCCGAGCTGGCCGCGCACGCCACCGACCGCTCGGGCACCCCGCCGGGCGGCGAGCCCCTCGCGGTCGTACGCGCCCGGCGCACCGGGGACGTGACCGTCACGCTCCGGCACGCGAACGCGTTGGGCATACCGGTGGTCCCGCGCGGCGCGGGCACCGGGCTGTCGGGCGGAGCGACGGCGGGCGAGGGCGCGCTCGTGCTGGACCTGTCCGGGATGAACCGCATCCTCGAACTCTCGGCGGAAGATCAGCTCGCCGTCGTCGAACCCGGCGTGATCACCGCCGAGTTGGACCGAGCGGCCGGCACGCACGGACTGCGCTATGCGCCCGACCCGGCCAGCGCGGCGATGTCCACGATCGGCGGGAACATCGCGACCAACGCGGGCGGACTGCGCTGCGCGAAGTACGGGGTGACGCGGGACAGCGTGCTGGGTCTGGAGGCGGTCCTCGCCGACGGCACGGTGATCGCCACCGGCCGTCGTACCGTCAAGGGCGTCACCGGCTACGACCTCACCGCACTGCTCACCGGCTCCGAGGGCACCCTCGCCGTGATCACCTCGGCGACGTTGCGGCTGCGGCCGACACCGGTGGCGACGGCGACGCTCGCGGCCTGGTTCGACTCGTTCGAGACGGCGGCCGAGGCGTCGTACGCCATCGCCCGGGCCGGGGTCGTGCCCGCGCTGGCCGAGCTGGTCGACGGGCCGGTGCTGCACGCGATCGACCCGGCGCTGAGCGAGCGGGGTGCGGCGCTGCTGGTGGTGCAGTGCGACGGGGCGGGAGCCGCGGCCGAGGCCGCTGCGGTCGCACGGGTACTGGCGCCGCTGGCCTCGGCCGTGCAGAGCACGGAAGATCCGGTGGAGGCCGAGGCGCTGCTGGCGGCGCGCCGGCTCGCACTCCCCGCGCTGGAACGGCTGGGCCGGCCGCTGATCGAGGACATCGTCGTGCCGCGCTCCCGACTGGCGGAGGCTGTACGGGAGATCCGGTGCATCTCCGCCCGCCACGATGTGCCCGTCTTCACCATCGCGCACGCGGCGGACGGCAATCTGCACCCGATCATCGTCGTCGATCCCACCCTGGACCGACTGCCCGACGCGGCCTGGGAAGCGGCCGGCGAGATCTTCGCGCTGGCGTTGCGGCTGGGCGGGACGCTCACCGGCGAGCACGGCGTAGGGGTGTTGAAGCGGCAGTGGGTGGCCGATGAACTCGGGCCTACCGCACACGCGTTGCAGCGACGCCTCAAGGACGTGTTCGACCCCCGGCACATCCTCAACCCCGGGAAGGGCCTCTGAGCACAACGGGGGCCCTCCACGATCGCACCACTGACGTCCGCCGACGCCACGAGGAAACAGATCCGGTTCGGCACCACGACGCGACTGCCAGGCACCTGGCAGATTCGCCGCCGTCCCTGCGTCCCGATCCGCCGCGCCGCGAGCGCTGCCCGCGCCGTCCGGGATCGAGCCGTCGGCAGGGTAGAAGGTCGCCCATGGGTAAGGGACGGTCGGTACCCGCGGAGGGCGTCGCCCCGCTCGTGCCCGCGGGGCCGCCGCCGATCACCAGTACGTCGGTGGACAGGATCGGTTCTGGATCGGTGTGCGTGATGGCATGCAATACGGAGTTCCACGCCCTCGCCCGAACACAGTCGGCTGACGACGCTCGGTACGCAAGAAGTCGCGCCGACGCCCGCGGGCCGCGTGCAACGTCTCGGCGCACCCCTTCGACCGGTCCTTCCGCCCGATTGTTCAGCGCCCGGCAAGGGCTACTGACCAATCCCCCGGCGGCCGAGACTCGGTTCCGGCCAGCGGCGTTCCCCCACGTCCGGCCCGCTCCAGGCGGCCCGGCGTCCGGACAGCCGGCTGCGGGTGGTGGTCGCCGTACGCGGGGACTTCTACGGGCCCTGCGCCGCCCACCGGGAACTGGCCGAGGCGGTCAGCCGTGCGAACCTGCTGGTCAGGCCGATGAGCGGGGACGAGCTGCGGGTGGTGGTCACCGGACCCGCCACCGCCGCGGGAGTCAACGTGGAAACCGCTCTGACCGCGCGGATCGTCGACGAGGACTCCGACCAGCCGGGCGCCCCGCCGACGCTCTTGCACGCCCTCCTGGAGACCTGACGCCGCCGCCGCGGCCGCACCTGACGCCGGCGGCGTACGAGGAGGCGGGCGGCGTGCGCGGCGCGATCGCCGCCACCGCCGAACAGGTCTACGGCGACCTGGACGAGGGACAGGCCCGGACCGCCCGGCGCATCCTGCTGCGGCCGATCGCCAACCGGAGCGGCGCCATGTCCGCCGACCGCTGGGTGAGCGAGAAGGTCAGGCGATGAAGGTGATTCCGCCGTCCGCTCCGATCGCCTGGCCGTTGATGTAGCCGGACTCCTCGCTGGCGAGGAACACCAGCAGCGGCGCGACGTCGTCGTACGGCGTGCCGAAGCGGCGCACGGGGCTGTGCGACTCGATCATGGCGGCCGCCTGGCGCCCCTGTTCGGTCAGGTTGAAGGCGTCGCTGCGGCCGACCGGAAGGAACGTGTTGGTGGTGATGCCGTACTGGCCCCATTCCTGCGACGCGACGCGCGTGAGGGCCATGACCGCTCCCTTGGCCATCGCGTACGTCGAGAATCCGGGCCTGGGGCTGACCGCGGCGCCGGACGCCGTGTTGATCACCCGGCCGTAGCCCTTCTCCTTCATGTACGGCAGGCACTTCTGCATGAAGAGCATGCTCTGCAGCGGCCCGGTGCGGTACGCGGTCAGCGCCTCGTCCTCGGTCGCGTTCTCCAGCAGGGCGTGCTCGTTGAGGCCGCCCTGTGCGATGTTCGCGAGGATGTCGACGGTGCCGTACTCCTGGATCGTGGCCTCCACGACGGCCTCGATCTGCTCCGGGACGCTGATGTCGCACTGCACCGCGATCGCACGGCCACCCTTGTCGCGGATCTCCTGGGCCACGGCCTCGACCGCCTCGCCGTTGATGTCGGAGAGCACCAGCGAAGCACCCTCGTCGGCGAACCGTCGCGCGGCGCCTCCTCCGATGCCGCCGGCGGCACCGGTGACGATCGCTACCCGGCCGTCAAGACGTCCAGTCATGAATCCGTTCCTTCCAAAACAAAGGTGTTGATGGTCGGCAGTGGAGCTGAACCGCCCGCACCGGACCACTGCCAACACTGTTGGCAGCCGGAGCCAACACCGTTGACAGACCGCTTGTCAACAGTGTTGGCTGCGGATGTGCCGGATACCTCCTCAGTCATGTCGATCGCCGCCCGAGAAGCCGCGACACCCACCCAGCGCGCCATCGCGGAGCAGGCGCACCGCCTGTTCCACGAGCGCGGCTACTCGGGCACGTCGATCCGTGACATCGCTTCGGCCGCGGCCGTCGACCCGTCGATCGTCATGCGGCACTTCCACTCGAAGGCGGAGCTGTTCGCAAGGGTGATCGGGTTCGACGCCCATTTCACGCCGCGGCTCGACGGTCCGCTCGAAACCCTGGGAGAGCGGCTCGTCGAATATCTCCTGGCCCCTGAACACGCGGAGATGCGACGAACGTTCACGGTCCTCCTGCGCGCGGTGGACCATGAGGCGATCCGGCTGGAACTCGGCCAGGCGATGTCGAGGCTCATGGTGGAAGAGCTCGGCGCACGCCTTGAGGGTGCCGATGCCATGACTCGCGCCTGGCTCGTCTCAGCGCAGCTGATGGGCCTGGTCCAGGCCTGGGATGCCATCGAGCATGAATCGTCCACGGGAGACGGGCGAACCCGCCTGGTGCGGCTCTACGGCCCGGCCATCCAGCAGCTGATCACTCCGGGCCCCTGAACGCGTACGTTGTGAGCGCTCGGCCACTCCCCCGACCAGGAACTCCTCGCACGGACCGGCGCCGAGATCGTCACCCTCGCCGGATGCCGCAGGCCGTCCGGCAGCTGCGGTGTGGAGATCGGCCACTGAAGGACGCTTTCGAGCGGCTCACAGCCTCCTCGCCACGCTCGACGCCAAGGGCAGGCTGGAGATGAAGCTCACGGTCGAGCGTGGGCCGTAGGTCCTACCGCTGCCTCAAGACCGAGCAGTCACGTTCGCATGACCCGCAACGGCCGGGTCATACGAAGTCAGGAATGTCTCTGCCGAGTGCTGCCCATCTCCGCGGCGAACAGCACCGGGTCGGCGTCGAACCCCCGGACCATCTCACCGAAACCCCACCGCCCGGACGTGTCCCTGCAGAACTCCGCGACCGTCGCCGCCGTCGAACCGGCGACCTGCGCGAAATCGTCCACCAGCAGCTCCCGGTACCCCTCGAGGACGACCACGCCGGCATTCGACATGTCAGCGAAGGTACGGGGACCGCCGTCCTGGTGGATCGCCACGCCGACCACCACCCGCCCGTACGAGGGCGACATCCGGTCGAACTCCAGCACCATCGCCTCGACGAACCCGAAACCCATTCCGGTCTCGCTGTGCCGGATCATGTTGATCGTGCCGTCCGGCGACCGGCTCTCGGTGTGGACGACGTACACGGGCCGCCCGTACGGGTCGTCCGCCGCATAAGTCGCGGCGATGATGTCGAGATGCCGAGGTGGTTCCCCGTACGGACTCGGGTCCCACCGGAGCTTCACCTCGGCCCTGCGCAGCCCCTCACCGACACCGCTCACCCTGCCACTCCCCGTCAGGCACCGCGAGACACCCCCGCAACCTCAAGTATGTGTCCTGACCAGGCTCTTGATGCCTCCTTGACTCGATTCTCCGCAAAGTCGCCGAGCCGAGAGCGGAGGTAGCGGCGCCCCTCGCGCCTCGCGCCCCGCGCCCCGCGACTTGGCACACCCGCGCGAGATCACGGACGAACGGCCACGAGCAGATCAGCCAGGTAGCCCTCCTCGACCGTGCCGTCCGGGAAGGATGCGCCCAGCAGCTTCCGTTCCTCGGCGAAGAACGCGTGTCGACGGGTCTTTCCCAGGACGAGGAACGCTGAGCGGCTACCGAGGTTGGCCAGGTGCACGTCGAGGGAGACCTTCCGGGTCCAACGCACCTGTCGACGTGCGACCCGTAGACCCGTCAGGCCCGCAAGCCGGACGGCCTCGTTGTCGTCGGGGCGCGTGGCGGGCCGCGGTTTCCTTGCGCAGCAGCGTGCGATGCGCTCGTGCTGGGCGCGGATCCACGGAACGTCGAAGGCCGTGGTGTTCCACCAGATCGCCAGCGTCCCGGTCAGGCGCAGGACACGCAGTGCCTCGGGGACGGAACGAGCCGGATCGGTCCACTGCCAGGACTGCGCGTAGGCGACGAGGTCGCAGGAAGCGTCGGCCAACGGCAGGCTGTTTCCGTCCCCACGCACGACCGGCACCTGCGGCAGCCGCCTGCGGCACTCACGTGCCATTGCCTTGCCGGGCTCGACGGCGATCACCTCGGCGCCTCTCTCGTACAGCAGCGCGGTGGCGATCCCGGTGCCCGCACCGACATCGGCGACACGAGCACCGGCCAGACCGCATCCGGTCAGCTGCTCGACGGCGTCGAGGAGCTCAGGCGGATACGAAGGCCGACTGGCCGCGTACTGGCCTGCGGCCATGTTGAACGACTGCGCACGAGATTCGTCGGTCATCTCCCCATCATCGCCCCGTACTTGGAGGCGGCGAGGCCGGCAGCACGGACGGCTTCTGCTCCGAGACCGTAAGGATTTCACTCCGTCCGGCTCTGGCAGCAGCGGCTAGCCTCCAACCATCACTGTGCAGACGGAGACGGGGGGCTGGCGGACATGAGCCGTGTGCCGCTGTTCTGCGATGTCGCCCTGGCGGAGCGTATCGAGCACGCCGAGGCCCGGTTGATGGCCGCGGCGGCCGAAGCGGCCCGGCTGCGGCGGGGAGACGACAGCGGATTCGTCGCGCCGGTGGCCGGCGGGGTGGCCGCGTACGCCGGGGCCGGCTCCCCTTTCAACAAGATCGCGGGCCTCGGGTTCGACGGCATCCCCGACGAAGCCGCCCTGGATGGCATCGAGCGAGCCTTCGCCGAGCGTGGCGCTCCCGTCCAGGCTGAAGTCGCACATCTGGCGAACCCGGCGGTGGACGCCCTGCTGACGAGTCGCGGATACCGGCTGACCTCCTTCGAGAACGTGCTCGGACTCGCCCTCGACAGCGGCCACGAGCGGGTGGTCTCTCCCGGCATCGAGGTCCGGGAGTGCCGCGACGGCGAGTTCGACGCATGGTTGCAGGCCGTGACCGACGGCTTCGCCCACCCTGACGGCCAAGGGGTTCCCACGCACGAGGAGTTCCCGCGTGAGGTGCTTGCCGACGCCGAGCGGGACTTCGCCGCGGCCGGTGTGGTGCACTACGTCGCCCTGCGCGACGGCGCTGTCGCCGCAGGCGGCAGTCTCCGCATCACGGACGGCATCGCCCAGCTCACCGGCGCCGCGACCGCCCCCGCCCACCGCCGACGCGGCGTCCAGACCGCGCTCGTCTCGGCCCGACTCGCCGATGCTGCCGCCGCCGGCTGCGACATCGCCGTGGTGACCACGCAACCCGGTTCCAAGTCCCAGCAGAACGTGCAGCGCCGGGGGTTCCACCTGCTCTACACCCGAGCCGTCCTGGTGAAGGAGGCACCACCGCCCGGCAGCGCGGCCCGCTTGGGCACGGCGATTGCCAGTCGGGCTGCCCGGAGGCCCCGCGGCGCATGGGAGGAAACCCCGGACGGAGTGCGCGTGGTGGAGCACGAGGGCTCGCGGGAGGGGCTCCGGCCGTTGTTCGCGCTGGCCGAGGACTCGCCGGAGCAACTCACGTCCTACATCGACGACGGGCGCGTCCTCGTCGCCCTGCGAGGAGCGGATGTGCTCGGTCATCTGCAGCTGACGGGTACTGACCGGGCCGGCGAGTTCGAGATCAAGAACATGGCCGTACGGGAAGACCGTCAGCGCGCCGGTGTCGGCAGCCGTCTGGTGCGGTGCGCGATGGACCTGGCGGCCGGTGAGTCTGGCACCCGCCTGCTGGTCGCCACCGCCGCGGCCGACACCGGGAACCTGCGCTTCTACCAGCGGCAGGGGTTCCGTCTGCACTCCGTCGAACGGGATGCCTTCACCGCCCGTACCGGCTACGAGCCCGGCACCGTCATCGACGGCGTCGAATTACGCGATCGCGTCTGGCTCGACCGCCCACTCGCCCCGGCCAACGCCTGACTCCCCTCCCATCCGCCCCGCGAGAGCTGACCAAGCCCTCCAGGGCCGGGGCCTTCAGCCCTTCTCCGTTGCCGGAACGACTCCGCCCGCGCGGCGCTGTTCACGAAGGCTCAGGACGGGCGGCGTCCTCACGCCCCGGCGCCGTTCCCTTCCCCTACGACGCAGCGGACCTCCTGCGGCGCCGGCGACGATTGCGGATGTCCCTGAGCGACAGGACGACGACCGCGAGGTTCAAGGGGACGGCCGCGATCAGGAAGGCCGGGTCCCTCACCTTCTGCACCGCCTCCGCCAGACGGGCGAGCAGGCTCTGCCACGGTGCTTCGCCTGATGTGCTGCTGTCCCGGCCCCTTTTGAGGCGGGTGCGGGCGGTGGCTGGGTGCGGGCACCGGCCGCGTGCTGATGGGCCCGCACGATGGTGGGATCCACGGCGATGTCCCAGTCGATCTCACCGGCGGCATCAGCCGCGGCCGGGACCTGCTGCGAGGGCGTTCCAACGGCCGCGCCGTCCCGCTCCGCATCCGTCGGATCACCCCACCTCATGCCAACATCAATGATCCGAACCGACCTGCCCGATCTGCATTCCTTCACTCGAAATCGGCACCGGACGGTGACGCCTGAACGCAGCCCTCTCCCACCACGCCCCTCAGCAAAGACCCAGCACTCCATCCAGTGCACTCCTGGATCGCCCCGGCTTTGATCGAGCAGTGCGGGGATCGAAAACTCGTCGGCAACCTTTTCGCCCTGGGCGGCCACTGAGCAATGCACCATCGGCTCGATCCCGAACGGACAGGTAATGATGACAACGAGGCAGGTCGCGCGGCAGCGCCGGCGCAGGCGCAGACTCGTGCTGGGCGCCACGGTGGCGCTGACCGCCGCGGGCGTTCTCGCCTATCTGGTCATGGCGTTGCTCCCCGGCCCCAAGGTCGATGCGGGGCCGGCCGCGGCCACCCCCCTCGTCACCGCCCAACCGAAGGCCGGCGGCTCAGCGTCCCCGAGTACGTCTCCGAGCCCGTCATCAAGTCCGGCTGCGAGCAGCTCGGCCAGCCCGAAGAGCACAGCGACTCCCAAGGCGGCGAAGTCGTCGCCCAAGAGCACCCAGACGACCTCACGCGCGTCCACCACGCCCCCGGCGGCGGGGCGGATTCGTCCCAACACCACGTATCAGGGCGTCGCGACGGCCTACGAGGCCGGTGTCGGGGACGGGGCCTGTCTGTTCGGTCCGAGCCCGGACATGATGATCGCGGCGATGAACACCACCGACTACGAGACTGCCAGGGCCTGCGGCGCGTACGTGCTCGTCCGCGCGGCCAACGGCAAGTCGATCACGGTACGGATCACCAACGAATGTCCTCTGCCCTGCGCGCCGGGGCAGATCGACCTCAGCCAGCAGGCCTTCGCCAAGCTCGCCGACCTCAAGGTCGGCCGGCTTCCCATCACCTGGAGCCTGGTGAGCCCCAGTTCCATCGGCACGATGTCCATCCGGTACAAGACCGGGTCAAGCGCCTACTGGTGCGGCATCCAGGTCATCGGACACCGCAACCCGGTCGCACGGCTGGAAGTGAGCACCGGGGGCGGCTGGCGCTCGCTGCCCCGTACCAGCTTCAACTACTTCATCTCCGCAGACGGCAGCGGTTGCGGCAAGGCGATCAGAGTCACCGACATCTACGGGGAACAACTCACCGTCAGCGGCCTCGCGGTACGGGCGAACGTCGTGCAACCCACGCGGGTCCAGTTCGCCCAGCACTGATTCCCACAGCCCCCGGGGGACGGTCAGGATGACTCCCGGACGACCAGCTCTGTGCGGAGGATGACTTGGCGCCAGGCCGCGGGCTGCTCCTCCATTTCCTCCAGCAGCAACCTGACCATGGCCCGCCCCATCTGTTCCAGCGGCTGTCGCACCTTGGTCAGGCGCGGCTCGGTGCGCTGGGCCAGCGGGAAGTCGTCGAAGCCGATGACGGCGACGTCCTCGGGTACCCGGCGTCCGGCCGCGCGCAGTGCGTGCAGCGCTCCGGCCGCCGTGGTGTCCGAGGCGGCGAGGACGGCGTCGATCTCGGGGTGGCGTTCGAGGAGTTCCGTCATGGCACGACGACCGCTCTCCTCGGAGAAGTCGCTCTCCGCGACCCGTACATGTCCAGCGGCCCCGTGATGGTGGCGATGGCCGTGCGACCCTGTTTTCAGAAGGTGGGTAACCGCATTCCGAGCGCCGCCGACATTGTCGACGTCGACGTGGCTGACGTACTCGTCGCCCGAGCGGCGCCCCAGCAGCACGGTCGGCAACCGTGCCTCGGCGAGCATGTCCGGCAGCCTGTCGTCCGCGTGCACCGACATCAGCAGGACTCCGTCGACCCGGCCGCCGCGCGCGTACTCCAGAAAGCGCGCATCGCCGAGTGAACGGACGATCTCCGAGAAGAACGGCTCCGCGAACTGCCTCCAGTCCGGTTCCGTCAGCACGAGGGCCACGGCGTCCGCACGCTGGCCGGCCAGGGACCGGGCCGCGAGATTGGACACGTACCCCAGTTCCTCGATGGCTTGCAGCACGGCCCGGCGTGTCGACTCCTTCACGCCGGCAGCGTTGTTGATGACCCGGGAGACCGTGCCCGAAGTACGCGGGCCTGCGCATCGCCACCGTCATCGAGCCCGACTCGCTGCCCAACCTGGTCACCAACGCCGGCGGCACCAGCACCACCACCGACGCCTGCGTGACCATGGAGAGCAACGGCAACTACGAGAAGGGCGTCTCCTACGCCCTCGACAAGCTCGGCGCCATCCCGAACGTCTACAACTACATCGACGCCGGCCACCACGGCCGGCTCGGCTGGGACAGCAACCTCGGCCCGTCCGTACAGGAGTTCGCCAAGGTCGCCACGACCAACGGTGCAAGCGTGAACGACGTGGCGGGCTTCATCGTCAACACCGCCAACTACAGCCCCGTCAAGGAGCCGAACTTCAAGGTCACCGACACGGTGAACGGTCAGACCGTACGCCAGTCGAAGTGGGTGGACAGGGCAGCACCGCCAGCACGATGGCGGCGATCTTCCCCGCGGGCAGGGCACGCCGCCGCGAACCGATCTTCTTCAAGTGGCCGCGTATCACGGTGGCGAGGTAGTTCAGGGTGGCGCTCGCCAGCGGCAGACGGGCGGTGTGGACAAGGCCGTCAGAGCCCTCGGCGGAGCCGTTGTTTTTCCTCACACCAAACTCAACTGCCGCCGGGGGCCCGCTGGTTACGGCCCGCCCGCGCGGTCACCGAGACGTGCGGTGAACCGTCCGTCGGGCCGCTTGCGCAGCCAACCGCGGTCAGCGAGCCTGGGCATCTTCGCGCGCAGCGGCTCCAGCTTGCCGCGCACCGAGGCGTTCAGGCCCAGCCGCTCGCCGACCGCCCTGACCTGCACCGGGCCGTCGGCCTCACGCACGATCGCCGGGATCCTGCGGTAGCCGCCGGGCAGCGCGGCCTCGTCGGGCTCCTCGCCGCGGTGCGGGATCAGCAGGAGCGCTCGCCCCGCCACCCGTGCGAGCGCCGGGGAGGCGGCCACGGCTGTCTCCGCTTCGGCCTGGACCTGCTCGGCGAGGCGGTACAACACCCGCTCCGCGATTGCCAGTTCGTCCCGCTCGACCTGGACTTCCTGAAGCTGCTTGGTCAACTGCTCGGCGAGGGCGTCCAGCTCGCTCCGGCGATCGGTGATCCACTGCCGCTCCTGCATCCCCACAGCGCTCGCGATCTCGTAGCATGCCGACCTGCTGACGGGTCGTAGGCGCGGGTCGGTCGCGGGCGCAGCCGAACGCGGCATCCCGCCGGAGCCGGTCCCGCCCGATGATCTACACCATGGTCATCGGTCACCGACCAGCGCGAGTACCCGCGTCGTTGGTCCGGTGTTCGTCAAGCGTGAGCTGTAGCGTGCCACGCTGTCGCACAATGAATCATGCGCATCCGACTCTCGTACCGGTCTCAGGACGAGTATCTCGCCTCTTCCCTGGCAACCCTGCTGAGGCGTGTCGGGGCCGATGTCGTATGCGACGCTGACACCTTCTGCTCCGAGTCGTCCGATGACGACACGGTCGTCCTCCTGTGGTCCGTTGCCGCACAGGCCGCGTGGGGCGAGCCCCTGGGGGATACTGGCCTGCCCGACGGACTCCCTGACACCGGGGCTGCCCGCCTCGTACCCGTGCGCCTCGACGCCACACCGCTGCCGCGCTCCCTCAGTGACCTGCGCCATATACGCCTGGCGAGCAGCAAGGAACCCGTGACAGAGGGGACGGCGGCCATGATCGTGCACATGGGCCGAGCAGCCGGTCCCGCACCGGCTGTTCGCGGCCACTACTCCGAACACACCGTGGTCATCAGCGACTTCAGCCGCCTGGGCCTGTTCGCGTCTTGCCCGAGGTGCGATGCGAGCAGTGAGCGGTTGCGCCCGTACCTCACCGTCGATCACCTCCACGACCGCGCTCTGCGTCTGGTCATCTGCGGCGCATGCGGCTGGCAGGATGCCTGCGACTTGTGACCAAGGAAATGGGACGGACGTACGGCGGCCCGACGTGCTCGGCGCCCTGTGATTCCGACGGCTTCAGTTCTCCCACCGTCTTCCTCTACAACGTTGTTTCGAAACGATCAGCAGAGAACGCGTCCGGTCACCCTTGTGAGGTTCCCGTGCGGCGTGGGAGGCGCTGAGCGGGTTTGGTGACGCGTACGCGGAAGGTGCCGTCGGAGGCGGTTTCGGATTGCGCCCGGATGCGGTTGGCAATCGGACCGGGCCACTTGGTGGTGCTGGACCAGACAACCTCCGCGAAGTCGGCGCCGTACATGTGGGCCCCGGTCAGGTCGGCCCCTGTCAGGTCCGCGCCGCGGAAGCGGGCTCCGGTCAGCTTGGCATCTTTGAGGCACGCGCCGATCATCCGGGCTCCGGCGAGGTCCGCGTGGGAGAGGTCGGCTCTCCTGAGGTTGGCGTCGTCCAGGTACGCCAGGGTGAGCCTGGCCCCTGTCAGGTGGGCCTGGGAAAGGTCCGCGCCGAAGAGCGAGGCGCAGGTCAGGGTGGCCTCCGTCAGGTCGGCCTGGGCCAGACCGGCCTCGCTCAGGTCGGCGTCGGTCATCTGGGCCCGAAGGAGCTTCGCGCCTCGGAGGTCGGCCTTGCTCAGTGCGACATGGGTGAGGTCCGCGTCCGTCAGGTCGGCCCGGACGAGCTTTGCGGACGAGAGGAAAGCGCGAGTCAGGTTCGTACGGGTCAGGCGGGCCCCGGACAGGTTCTGGCGCGGCAGGTAGGCGTGGTGCAGGTTCGCGCCGGTCAGCTTCGCCCCGGTCACCACGGTGCCGACCGTGCTCGATCCGGCCAGGTTCGCGCCCTTCAGGTTGGCCCCCGACAGATCCGCATCCATCAGACGTGTCCGGGTCAGGTCGGTCCGGGCCAGGTTGGCACCCTTCAAGGTCGCCTTCTTGAAGTCGACCCGGCTGAGGTCCGATCCGGAGAGGTTCACGCCGGTGAGGTCGATGCTGCCCAGAATCGTGCCGGACAGGTCGACCCCCGACAGGGCCGCCTCGGACGACGCCAGCGCGCGCCGGACGGCGGTGCTTCCGACGAGTCTGGGGCGCCCGACGTTTTCCGGACCCCTTCCGTTGCCGACGACACCGGCCCGCAGCGGCCGGAACGCCGGGGCGGCATCACTGACGGCGATCAACAGCCGCTGGACAAAGGGTAGTTGCTTCGCCCGGCCGGGCTTGAAGGGCCCGGGCGCCCCGCCGTGCAGGCGGTACACCTCGTCGAAGAGCCGCTCCGACCGGTCCCGCATCCGGTCGGCCTGCCCGGCGGGCCAGACGGTCTCCGACGTCCATCGTGCCCCGGCCAGGTTCGCGTCCGTCAGGTCCGCACCGCTGAGGTCCGCGCCCGTCAGGTCGGCGCGCTGGAGGTCGGCGCCGGTCAGGTCGGCGCCGGTCAGGTTGGCACGGACGAGTTTCGCTTCGTCCAGGGCGGCTCCGGAAAGCTGCGCTCCGGCCAGGTCTGCTTCGTGCAGCTTCGCACCTGTCAGGCGGGCCCCGGTCAGGTCGGCGCCCGTCAGCAGTGCCGCGACCAGACTCGCCGAGCCCAGGTCGGCGCCGTCCAGGCGAGCCCGGGTCAGGTCGGCGCCGATCAGATTCGCCACGTAGAAGATCCCCTGGGACAGGTTCGCCTCCCTGAAGCACACCCCCGGCAGGGTGCCCAGCACCGCGTAGACCCTGGGAAGATCCACGCCGGTCAGGTCCACCCCATTGAGGTGGGCGTCTTTCAGATTGACCGGCCGGGCCACCTCCTGCGCGCGTATGCGCCGGGCCAGTTCGGTGGCCCAGGGGTAAAGGCCGTCCGTGGCCCCGGGAGGGTGACCGGGCGGCGGGGTGCGGTACCGGCGGTCGGTCACCCGAATCTCGGTTCCCCCGTCCAGGGCATCGGGAATCAGTAGCCGGAGGGCGAGCCGGGCGACCTGCTTGAGCATGATCGAGGTGACGGCCCCCAGGAGCAGCGCCACCAAGGGGTTGGCCGCACCCGCCAAGGCCGCACCGAAGCCGACCGCCGCACCCAGGGCCCCGTGTACGCACAGGGATACGCGGAGGGCGTCGGCACCGGGGCCCTCCGGGTAGCTCCACCGCCGGTCCCGGACCAAGAACGGGTCACGATCGCGTAGAACGGCGGCCCGGATGATGAGCGACCTGTACAGGCCGGCACCGATCAATCCCCATACCGCGTATTGCCACATGCGATGACGATATGCGCTGATCGCCACTCGCCAACAGGGTGATTCCACAAGCTGGTTGACGCTGATCTCAGGCAATGGCCGGCGGCACCGGAGCCGCCGGCGATCACCGTCGCGGGCAACCGGCGGCGCACCGGTCACAGAGTCTCGCCGTGGTGCGGGATCGGCACAACCGCCCGCCCTGCCACCCGGGCGGGCGTCGAGGTGACGGCGGGGACGGCTCCCAGGTGGCCCGGTCCCGCTCGGCCAGCCGGTTCAGGACCCGTTTGGCGATCACGAGCTCCACCCTCTCGGCCCGGACCCCCTGCGGATGCTTGGCCAACTCCGCAGCGAGCGTGTCCAGTTCACTCCGGCGAGCAGTGATGCTGCCCCTCGGCAGCACCGCGCACCGGCTTCCGCTTGACAGAATCGCATATCGGCAACACTGTAGCCATTATGAGTATCTGGTCCGAGCCACAGCCCGATTCCCGGTTCGTCGTGGTGGACGGTCTGCGGATTCACTACAAACGCGACGGACAGGGCCCTGCACTGGTCCTGCTGCACGGCAGCGCTTCCTCGCTGCAGCACTTCGACCGTGCGGCGGGACTGTTGTCGGAGTCGTTCGACGTCATCCGTCCCGACCTGCCGGGGTTCGGCCTGACCGGCCCTCGCCAGGACCGCGACTACCGCATCCCGACCTATACGGCGACGGTGGCGGGTCTGCTGGAGGCGCTGGGGGTGCCGCGTTACGCGCTGGCCGGCAATTCCCTTGGGGGCAACATCGCCTGGAACCTCGCGCTGGACCACCCGGAGCGGCTGACCGGCCTGGTGCTGGTCAATGCCACCGGGTATCCGGAGAAGGCGACACCGGCGGGCATGCGCCTGACGCGCAATCCGTTGCTGCGCCCCGTATTGCGGCGGGTGATGCCGCGCGGCGCCATCGAGCGCAATCTGCGCTCAGCCGTCGGTCCAGGGTCGGCCGTCGTGGACGAGGCCATGGTCGACCGGGCCTACGAGCTCATGAGCCGCCCTGGGAATCGTTCGGCCTTCGTCGACTTCTGCAACACCGACCAGCCCGACCGCTCCGCACAGATTTCACGGATCGCGGTGCCCACGCTCGTGCTGCGCAGCGCGAGCATCGACGGCCAGCACTTCACCCGCGACATCCGTGGCGCCAAGGAGCTTGTGCATCCCCACGGCGGTCACCTGCTGCCGGAAGAGGAACCCCGATGGGTCGCGGACGCGATCGCCACGTTTCTCGGATCTTCCGCCGGCACCCCCACGTACTGACGCCAAGGAGTTTCGTTCCATGAAGTACTTCGTCGCATCGGGCGAGGACCGCCGGCTCACCGCCGAAACACGGCAAGCCATGCCCGGCAGTTTCATCGAGCTGTCCGACGGCGTCACACACTACGAACTGACAGGCCCTGAGGACGGGGACGTCGTCGTGATGGCGGGCGGGCTGACCATCCCCTTGTTCTACTGGGACAGCCTCGTCACCGAACTGAACGCCCGCGGACTGCGGACCCTGACCTGCAGCGCGTACGGCCGCGGCTTCTCGGACCGAGTGCGGGCGCGATACGACGAGAGCCTGTTCGCGCGACAGCTCGCCGAACTGACGGATCGGCTGGGTCTGACGGCACGGCCCCTGCATCTCGTCGGCACCTCCATGGGCGCCCTGGTCGCCATGACCTACGCCGCCCAGCGCCCGGCCTCCGTCTCCACCCTCACCCTCGTCGGCCCCGCCGGACTCACGAAACCGCGGCCGACCTCCCCCCACCGGCTGCTGCGCAACGACCGGCTCGCCGGTCTCGTCGCCCGGCGGCGAGGCCTGCAGATACTCAAAGGACACCTCGGACACAACGTCCGCGACCCCGACCTGGGCGCGGAACTGACCGAGATGGTCCTCGACGCGTTCCGCTACGAGGGCTCGCTGTACGCGGTTTTCGACACACTGCAGCATCTGCCGGTAGCCGGCCGCGGCGACCTCTTCCGGCAGACGGGAGCCTTGGGCATTCCGACGCTCCTGCTGTGGGGCGCCGAGGACCAAGTCACGCCGTTGGCTCACCTCGACACGGCGCGCACGCTGCTGAAGCCCCAGCACCACCAGGTCATCGCCGAATGCGGCCACATGGCTCCGTTCGAGCGGCCCCGCGACGTCGCCGACCAGATCGCTCCGTTCGTGGCCGCGCGCACCGAGAGGCTCGACTCATGAACCGCCCGCATGTCATCGACGTACTGGTCATCGGCGCCGGCCCCTCAGGTTCCGCCCTGGCCATCGACCTCGTACGCCGGGGCCTCGACGTACGGATCGTCGACAGGTCTGCCCGCGCCTTCGACGGTTCCCGCGCCAAGGGCATCCAGCCCCGCAGCCTCGAGATCCTCGAAGACCTCGGCGCCCTGGACGACGTGCTGGCCGGCGGCAGCGTCTACCCCAAGCTCGGGCTGCACGCGGGACCGCTCGCCGTGCCGTGGAGGATGTTCCCCCACAAGAAGGCGACCGCTGACGTCCCGTACCCCAACACCTGGCTGATCCCTCAGTTCCGCACGGACCGGGCGCTGCACTCCCGGCTCGGTGAGCTCGGCCTCAAGGTCGAGTTCGGCTGTGAACTGACCGAGCTGACGCAGGGCGAGGGCGCAGTGGTCGCCAGGGTGGCGGGCGCGGACGGTACGGAGGAGATCGTCGCCCGGTACGTCGTGGGCGCGGATGGCGGTTCCAGTGCGGTGCGCAAGCAGCTCGGCGTCGGTTTCGTCGGAACGACGCACGAGAGCGACCGGGTGCTCATCGTCGATGCCTCGGTGACCGGTCTGGCCCGTGACCGTTGGCACATGTGGCCCGGGCCGGGCGGCAAACTCATCGGTGCCTGCCCGCTCCCCCACAGCGACATGTTCCAGTGGATGATCCGTCTCGCACCGGACGAGGAACCGCCCTCAAAGAAGGAAGACCTCCTTCGGCGGATCCACGACCACACCCGCGACCGGCGCATTCAACTGCACGACGTCCACTGGACGTCGGTGTTCCGACCCAACATCCGTCTTGCGGAGAGCTACGGCCGAGGACATGTCTTCCTCGCCGGGGACGCCGCGCACGTTCACACCCCGGCCGGCGCCCAGGGCCTCAACACTGGCATGCAGGACGGTTACAACCTCGGCTGGAAGCTCGGCCAGGTCCTCGCCGGGGCGGACGCGACACTGCTGGACACCTACGAGGCGGAGCGGCAGCCGATCGCCGCCGGGGTCCTGGGCCTGTCCACGGCGAAGTGGGGCGGCATCGCCAAGCTCGACCCGTCGAGCATGAAGCGGGGCAAGGACGAGCAGCAACTCGCCCTGACCTACTACGGCGGCCCGCTCGCCCCGGCCGACGGCATGCGCACCGCCACGCTGCGCGTGGGCGACCGCGCCCCGGACGCCGAACTCCTCCGCGCCGACGGGACCGGGACCCGCCTGTTCGACGTCATCCGCGGACCCGACTTCGCCGCCCTCGCCTACGGCCCCGGCGCCGCCCGCGACCTCGAACAACTCGCCTGGCCCACGAAAGGCGCCCAACTGAAGCGGCTCGTCGTCGGCCCGACGGCCACGGACAGCTTCGCCTTCTCCGACTTCAAGAACACGCTGCGGCGTGCCTACGGCCTGACCGGCGACACGCTGCTGCTGATCCGTCCCGACGGCTACATCGGGCACATCGCCACGTCGGACTTCCTCACCACCACACAGACCGCCGCACGCGCCATGACGCCGTAGGCAAGGAGCCGCAACCATGTTCCAGCAACGCCACATCAGCCCGGGCTCGGGAGACGCAGCGTGAGCCGCACGCTGCTGCGCGGAGCGCAGGTCGTCACCATGGCGCCGGACCGGCCCGACGCCGAACACCTCGACATCCTCATCGACGGCGACCGCATCGCCGCCATCGGCGAGAACATCAAGACGTCCGACGCCGAAGTCGTCGACTTCGGCGGCCGCATTCTCATCCCCGGCCTGGTCAACGCCCACCTGCACACCTGGCAGAACGCGCTGCGCTCCGCAGGCGCCGACTGGACGCTGATGGAGTACCTCACCCACCTCCACGGCGAATGCGTCGACCGCTACACCCCGGCCGACATGCACATCAGCAACCTGGTCGGCGCGCTGAACCAGATCAACTGCGGTACGACCACCCTCGGCGACTGGTGCCACAACGCCCTCTCGCCCGAGCACGCCGACGCGGCCGTGGAGGGACTGGCCCAGGCGGGGATCCGTGCCGTCTTCCTGCACGGCACGCCCTACCGGTCGCCGGAGATCCCTCACCCGCTCGCCGAGATCGACCGGCTGCTCGACGGCCCCGTCCGCGACCATGCCCTCCTGACCCTGGGCATGGCCCTGCAGGGACCGCAGTATTCCTCGCCGGAGACGGCGGTCGCCGATTTCCGAGCCGGCGCGGACCGCGGTCTCGTCGTCTCGATGCACCAGAGCGGCGGCGAACTCTCCCCCGGCTGGGAGGCCGTGCGGGCCTCCGGGCTGTTCGGCCCCCTGACCAACGTCGTCCACGGAACCGATCTGCCCAACGCCTGGACCAAGATGCTCGTCGAGGAGGGCGTCACCTTCACCGCCACCCCGGAGAACGAACTGGGCCAGGGTCACGGCACCCCCGTCACCGGGGCCCTGTTGCGCCTGGGCTCGGCGCCCTCCCTGGGCACGGACATCGACACCGCCGTACCGGGCAACCTCCTCACCGCGGCCCGGATCGCCCTGGCCCATCAGCGCAGCCTGGACCACGCCCAGTACCGAGAGACGACCGGCATGCACGCCAACTCGGCCTCCGTCACCGCCAAACAGGCACTGGCCTGGGCCACGGTCGAAGGGGCAAGGGCACTGGGCCTGGCCGACCAGGTGGGCCAGATCCAGGTCGGCATGCAGGCCGACCTCGTCGCCGTCGACGCCCGAGCGCTCAACCTGTGGCCCGCGCACGACCCCGTCGCCACTGCCCTGCACGCCGACATCGCCAACATCGAAGCAGTGATGATCGCCGGCAACTGGCGCAAACGCGATCACGCCCTGCTCGCACCCGGCATCGATGACCTCAAGGACCAGCTCCGCGACTCCGGGCAACGGCTGTTGCGCAGCATCAGCCCTGCGCACAGCCACGCCTGACACACACAACGGCCCCGCAGCACGAACCGCGCGCCGACGTACGTGATGGTCCGTTCCTCATCGGCCGCGGGGCCACTCGGCCCAGAGCCGCGCACCGCGGCCGCCTCGCTTCGACGTCACCCCTTACTTCTGACCGCCATGAAGCTCGAATCGCTCGGCGGCCCGTGCAGGGATCGCCACGACGAACATGTGGTCGCGGTCTGTGAGACGTCCGGACTGACGGCCGCAGGCGCACATCGCTTGTTCGGTCAGCCCTCGCCGCGTAGGCGCTCAAGGCCGGTGAGAAGAAGGTCGAGGCCGAAGGAGAACTCCTCCTCGATCGGAACGGGCATCTCGGAGGCAACGGTGAGGGTGGCCGGGAACATATCCGGATCCACACTCTCGAAGACGGCCGCCGCCTGCGCGTCCTCAGACTGGCCCGCTCCCTCGTGGCGGTTGACCTGCACGGCGAATCCGAGGACATAGCGGGCCAGGGTCGCATACGCATGCGCGGCCAGCCGCGGTGGGAAGCCGCTGTCGAGCAACACCGCGACACAGCGCTCCCGCACTGCCATCGCCTTCGGCCCCAGGGGAACCCGCTCGACCATCAGGCGTGCCGCATTCTGGTGCCGGGACAAGGCGTCGAACATGGTGTGCGCGGCCGTTCGCAGTGCCTCCTGCCAGGCCATCGCGTGCAGTTCGTCGCCGTTCAGCTCCACGGCACCGAACATGCGGTCCACGACGTGCGCGATCAGCGCTGCCCGGTTGTCGAAGTGCCGGTACAGCGTCGCCGTGCCCGAGCCAAGTCGCTGGGCCAGCGTCCGCATCGACAGAGCGTCGGCGCCCTCCTCGTCCACGATCTGCAGGGCCGTGGAAACAATGCGCTCCAACGGCATGGGCGGGCGTCCGGGGGAACGCCGCGCCGGTGCGGTGCCCGCTCGCCCTGGATCAGTTGCTGCCATGGAACGTCCCATCCCCTCAGCCGGCACCAAAACAGCAACACCGTATCCGATATGAAAGCTACTGGCCGGACGGGGAGCGGAGGCTGAAGCCCCCAGTTCCGGGCGGGCGTTGGACGACATCGAGGATGGGGTGGTCGGTGGCCGCCTGCTCCAGGCGGGTGAAAGACGCCCACTGGTCGCCGGTGCGGTCCACGTGGAGAATCGCGTTCGTGATCTCGCGCAGGTCGCGGCGGGGGCTGCCCCAATCGAGCGCCCGGCCACGGCGCTTGGAGTGCCAGGCGGCCAGCGCCGGCTCGATCAACTCCCAGCAGACATCGGACAGTCACTCGGATACACGTCAGGTGCCGCCGAAGCGGGACGTGCGGCCGGCCGTCGACGAGGCGAAGCAGTACTGGGTCTTCTTGAGCCGACGTTGCGCGGCTCCGGCGATCTCGCCGAGGCCCGCAGCGGCCAGGTTGCGCAAAAGAGACAGCACCGCTGATGGCCACGGCCCACACGCCGTGGCCATCAGGTGTATGGAGCGAACGCTGCCAAACGATCTCGGTGGCTCACCTCCCAGCCGGCTCAGGCCGCCGCCGAGAGCTCGGCCACCCCAGCTGATGCCCCAACCTGCCATGCAGCACTCTTCCAGACGCGACGGAGAAAATCTGTCATGGCCGAGGTAGACATTGGCCATCCGCAGAGCTATTGTTTCTCCTGTACCCAGGAAGTCGAAGTGGGCACGGCAGACATGAACTGCCGTGCATGCAGGTCAAGTAGGACGTGATCCGAAGGGGTCGCGAGCAGTACCCGCGTTATCCAGCAGTGCAACCGAGTAACCGAAGGTAAGGAGCGAGACGCCATCAGGATCGCCCGGGCGAGGAAGCAGTCCGCCCGGGTACCGCAAGGCCCCGGATTGGAAGGTGGTCCCCGGTCACGCATCCGCGATCCCCGCAGCCCCGCCCTCCCAGGCGGAACCTGCGGACAAAGAAAGCCGGCACAGTCGGCCGGTAGATGGTGTTGAAAGCTCGGGGCCCGGGTTTGCCAGTACGGCACCCGGGCCCCCCGACGTATCCCCGAAAGAAGAGGTCTATGCCCCCTAGCAGTACCCGGCCCAGCGACATCCTCGACGACGACGATTACCCCGCCTACACCATGGGCCGGGCCGCCGAGATGCTCAACACCACCCCTGCCTTCCTACGCGCTCTGGGCGAACACCGCCTGATCACCCCCTTGCGCTCCGACGGCGGCCACCGTCGCTACTCCCGCTACCAGCTGCGCATCGCCGCCCGCGCCCGCGAACTCGTCGACCAAGGCACCCCCATCGAGGCCGCCTGCCGCATCGTCATCCTCGAAGACCAGCTCGAAGAGGCGCAGCGCATCAACGAACAACTGCGCGCCCAAGGCGGCCAGCCGCAGTCGAAGCCCCCAGCCTGACAAGAACGCCGGGTGCGTCTCCCACGTCGACCGATCAGCGGACCAGACGCCCCGCACCAGCTCCGCGCCGGGGCATAACCAGTACGCCCACAGCACTACACCCCGGATCACCACGTCGCGGGGGCACGGGTACCGGCTGGAACGGAAACCGGATCCGCCGGACTGACGCACACCGGGGCTGCGGGCCCGGCGGTGCTGAGGAAGGCGAGGCGGCCGCGCGGTTCACACGGCCGAGCGGCGGGCCAGCAGCGCCAGGACCAGCAACCCGGGGACCATCGGCAGCCACCCGGTCAGCAGGCGGTAGCCGAGGACCGCCGATACCGCCGCCGGTCCCGGCGCACCGGCCGCCGTGAGCGCCAGGGCGAGCGCGGCGTCCAGCGAGCCCAGTCCGCCCGGCGTGGGCAGCAGCGCCGCCGCGCCGCTGGCGACGAGGTAGGCCACGAGCACACGGCTCGCGGGCAGGCCGAGGCCGATCGCGTGAACCACGGCGAGAACCACCCCGGCATGCAGCAGAGCGAACGCGACCGACCCGCCCCACAGTGCACAGGCCCGCGCCCGGCACCGGTGCACGTCCCGCACATCGGCGAAGGCCCGGCCCAGCGTTCGTCGGAGGCGGCCACTGACAGCGACCGCCAGGCCGACGACTCCGGCCGCCACCGGCACCAGCAGGACCAGCCCATGGGGGACTCGCGCGGACAGATGGACCGTACCGGGCGAGGCGGTCAGCAGGACCACGCCCAGCACGCACCGGACGATCCCGCCGACGGCCGCCTTCACCGCCAGCGCGGTCGCCGAGCGCCGGGCCGACAGTCCGCACCGGGTCAGGAACCGCAGGTTGACCACTGCCGCTCCGGCCCCTGCCGGAAGCAGGTGGTTGGCCGCGCCGGCCGCGAACTGTGCGGCCACCAGCCGCCCCTTGGGCAGCGGTTCGACCACCGCGCCCTGCTGTGCGACGGCCGCACACACCCAAGTGCCCACCGCGGCGAGGCAGGCGAGCACCAGCCACTCCCCGTCCCCGGCGGCCAGCCGGTCGGTGCCGCTGTCCAGCGTGGCCCGGTGCGCGGCGGCCACCCCTCCGGCGACGGCGAGCACCACCAGGGTGATTGCCAGCTGGGTGTAGAAGCGCCGGCCCATGGTGATCGGCAGGCTCTCGGCCACGGTCACGACGGTCACCTGCCCTGCCGTGCATCGGGCGCCACGTACGCCCGAAGACCGCCGGTCCGCTCGAGCTGGGCGAGCGTGAAGGCTGCCGCGACCTTTCCGAGCCGGGGCTCGCCCCGAGGGCGCCGAGGCCCGGCGGCCCGCGTCGGAAGGACGGGGCGAAGGACTCCGGTCGTCGTGGCGTTCGAGCCGCCGTTCATCTCGCACCTCCCGTCGTCGCACACCGCGGAAGCGGCTCCTCCTACAGGTAGCAGGACGACATTCCACCCTACGGCTTGTAGGGTGAGAGCCGGGTGAGAAGACGACCAGTCGGTGCTGCCTTCCGCTCAGCTGGCCCCGGGGCGGGCGAGGCCCTGGTCGTAGGCGAAGATGACCGCCTGGACGCGGTCGCGGGCGCCGATCTTGGCGAGGACGCGGCCGACGTGCGTCTTCACGGTGGACTCGGTCACGACGAAGCGGGCGGCGATCTCGCCGTTGGTCCAGCCCTTGCCGATGGCGACGAGGATCTCGCGCTCGCGTTCGGTGAGCGAGGCCACGCGCGGGTCCTCGCACGAGCTGCCCCTTCTGGCGGGCACGTGCCGGGCGTACTCGTCCAGGATGCGGCGGGTGAGGGCCGGCGCGATCACCGCGTCTCCCCCGGCGACCGCGCGGATCCCGGCGAGGAGTTCCTCCGGGCGCGCGTCCTTGAGCAGGAAGCCGCTGGCTCCCGCGCGCAGGGCGGCGTGCACGTACTCGTCGACGTCGAAGGTGGTCAGCACGAGGACCCGGGAACGCCCTCCGGCCTCGGCGATCCTGCGGGTCGCCTCGATGCCGTCCATCCCGGGCATCCGTACGTCCATCAGCACGACGTCGGGGCGCAGTTCGGCGGTCTTGCGGACGGCCTCGGCGCCGGTCCCGGCCTCGCCGACGACCTCCGTCTCGGGGATGGAGTCGAGCAGCACCCGGAAGCCGTAGCGCTGCAGCTGCTGGTCGTCGACGATGAGGACCGTGGTCACCGGGTGCCTCCCTCGGGTGTCAGGTCGAGGGCGGCCTCCACGGCCCATCCGCCGTCGGCCGCGGGTCCGGCGCTCACGGTCCCTCCGTACAGTGCCGCTCGTTCGCGCATGCCCACGAGCCCGTGTCCTTCCTCGTTCCATGGTCCGGGGTGTCCGGCCGTCCCGTTGTCCCGGATCCGGACGACGAGCCGTTCGTCCTCGACGAGGACCGACAGGTTCACCGAGGTTCCGGCACCGGCATGCTTCAGGGTGTTCGTCAGGGCTTCCTGGACGATGCGGTAGACCGTCAGCTGCATCCCCCGGTCCAGGGCGTCCACCTCGCCGACGGTCCGGTAGACGATGTCCAGCCCTGCGGTGCGTACGCCGTCGCACAAGGTCTCGATGTCCGCGAGGCCGGGCTGGGGACTGAGTTCGGGTGCCTGGCGCGTGCCGTCCGAGGCCACGCGCAGGACGCCGAGTACGCGGCGCAGTTCGCCGAGGGCCGTGCGGCCGGTGTCGCCGATGAGCTGGAGCGCCTCCTTGCCGCGCTCGGGAGCGGCGTCGGTGGCGTACGCGCCGGCGTCGGCGAGGGTGATGATGACGGACAGGTTGTGGCCGACGATGTCGTGCATCTCGCGGGCCACCCGGGCGCGTTCCGTGGCGGTCGCGAGTCTGATGCGCTGGTCGCGTTCCGTCTCCAGCCGCGCCGCCCGCTCCCGCAGGCCCGCGAGCTGCGCCCGCCGGGTCCGCACCATCAGGCCGACGGCCAGGGCCGCGATCGCCGTGCTCAGCAGGAAGAACAGAGCGTCCCAGACGGACACCACGCCCGAGACCCGCACCGCGACCAGCACCATTCCCGCCGCCATGACCGCGCAGGCCCACGGCAGCCGGCGCAGCTGCCCGTGCAGGGCCAGGCTGTACAGGGCGATGAACAGGGCGACGTCCGCGCGCAGCGCGGCACCCAGCGACCACTGCAGGACGAAGACGACGGCGACGGCGACGAAGGCCGCCATCGGCCGGCGCCGCCGCCACAGCAGCGGCAGCACGAGACCGGCCTGGAGGGCCAGCACCGCCGCCGGCGGGAGCTGGGTGAAGGCGAATCGGAACTTGTCCGGGCCGTCGCCGTCCCGGTCCCCCGAGCCGCCGTGGTGCAGCAGGTCCGGCAGGCAGAACATGAGGAAGACCAGCGCGGCCACCGCGGTGTCCAGCACCCACGGATGGGCGCGGTCCGCCTGCCGCAGCCGCTGGCCGGCCCGGACGAGCCGGGCGGCCAGCGGACCGGTTCCGCCGATGTCCCCGTCGGAAGTGGTCGTCGTCAAGGTGGTCACCTGCCCATGGTGCAGGCGGTCAGACGTCGCTACGCACGAGTCGGTACGCCGCTCCCGCCAGCGCGAGCGCCGTCCAGCCGAGGAAGACCAGCAGTCCGGCGCCCGGCGACAGGGTCGTGGAGTCGTGCGTGAGGGCGAACATCGACTCGCCCGCGTTGGACGGCAGGTAGGGGCTGATGTTGTCCTGCCAGGAGCTGGGCAGCAGGGAGATCAGGCCGGGGATCAGCATCAGGGAGGCGACCAGTACCGAGATGCCGCCGGCCACGGACCGCAGCAGGGCGCCGAGGGCGGTGCCGATGACGCCGACCAGGCCGAGGTAGAGTCCGGCGCCCAGCAGGCTGCGTACGACACCCGCGTGCGAGAGGCCCATGGCCGCGGGCGTGCCCGACACGATCTGGCTGCCGAAGAGGAAGGCGACGAACACCCCCAGGGTCGCCACCAGCAGCGCGACCAGCCCGTAGACCGTCGCCTTGGACCAGAGCACGGGCAGGCGGCGCGGTACGGCCGCGACGGTGGAGCGGATCATGCCGGTGGAGTACTCCCCGGCCGTGACCAGCACACCGAGCACGCCGAGCGCGAGCTGGGCGAAATTGGTGCCGAAGAGGGACAGGCTCACGGCCGTCGCGGTGGCGAAGTCACGGTCCTGGTGTCCAGAGCCGATGCCGGACTTGTAGTGGTTCGCGGCGATCAGGCCGAAGGCGACGAGGAAGAGCAGGCCGAGGCCGAGGGTGATCCAGGTCGAGCGCAGCGACCACAGCTTGGCCCACTCCGAGGCCAGCACACGTCGTCCGGTCACCCGGTAGGCGGGACGGGCGGGAGCCGCCGGGGGCGTCTCGACAGTCGTGGTGAGGGTGCTCATGCGTTGCTCCCGACGGTCTCAAGGGTCTCGACGGTCGTGGAACCGTGGTACTCCACGGCGTCCCTGGTCAGGTTCATGAACGCCTCCTCCAACGACACGGTCCGCGCCGTCAGTTCGAACAGCGCGATGCCGTGCTCGGCGGCCTTGAGGCCGATCTCCCGGGCGCTCAGCCCGGTCACCTGGAGTTCCTCGGAGCCGGAGCGGCCGGTGATGGCGACGCCGGGACCCGCCAGCACCTCCCGCAGCCGCGCCGGGTCCTGGGCGGCCACCTGCACGGTGTCGCCGCCCGCCTCCCGGACGAGGTCCGCCACCGTGGTGTCGGCCAGCAGCCGCCCGCGCCCCACGATGATCAGGTGGTCCGCGACCAGCGCCATCTCGCTCATCAGGTGGGACGACACGAACACGGTCCGGCCCTCGTCGGCGAGGGCCTTCAGCAGGTTACGGATCCAGAGCACGCCCTCCGGGTCGAGCCCGTTGACCGGCTCGTCCAGCATGACCGTCTGCGGATCGCCCAGCAGCGCCGCCGCGATCCCCAGCCGCTGGCCCATCCCGAGGGAGAAGGCGCCGGCCCGCTTCCTGGCCACAGTGCCAAGGCCCGCCAGCTCGATGACCTCGTCGACCCGGCGGCGCGGAATGCCGTGGGTCAGCGCGAGTGCCAGCAGGTGGTTGTAGGCGGAGCGGCCCGGGTGGATCGACTTCGCCTCCAGGAGCGCTCCCACCTCCTGCAGCGGCGCCTGGTGGCGGGCGTAGTGGCGTCCGTTCACGATGACGGAGCCGCTGGTCGGGGCGTCGAGCCCGACGATCATCCGCATGGTCGTGGACTTCCCCGCCCCGTTGGGGCCCAGGAAGCCGGTCACCGTTCCCGGCTTCACGTCGAAGTCCAGACCGTCGACGGCCGTCTTCTCGCCGTACCTCTTGGTCAGCTGCTGCGCCTCGATCATCCGCGTTCTCCCTGTGGGGCTCGGGCGTCCGTCGCTTCCGACGCCTCGCCTGCCACGCTAGGAGCCGTTTCGGCCGATTCCGTGGTACCAGGAGCCCCAACCCCACCGGCCACGTAGTACCGAGGTACGACGCGGCTACCTGCGATGCCCTTCCTGGTCGCCGGGTCCGTGGTGGCCGCAGCAGGCGTCGTGGGGCCGCTGCGGACGGTGCCCTGTCCACGCCACGCCCCGCACTCCGACGTCCGCCGCGCCCTGCGCCCCGGCGTCGGCCGCGCACTGGGCCCGCTCCGCGCTGTCGACCAGGTTTTCGCTGTCGGACGCGGCGCTGGCGAGGCCACCGCAGCACAGGGTCAGCAGCAGGGCACCCGCCACGAAGGGCAGGGTGCGGGGCGCGGGCGGCGGGGCCAGCAGGGCCCGCACCCGCTGGGGCACGGCCCCGCCGGTCGCGGCGAGGGCGGCGGGCCGGGCCGCACCGGCGGCGGCGAGTGCCGCCCGTCCGACGGCGCGGGCGACGACCGTACGGCTGCCGACGCGGGCGGCGGCCTCCTCGTCGGCCCAGCGCTCCAGGACGAAGGCGCCCGCCCCGGCGAGTGGCCGCAGCAGGGGATTGGCGGCGGCCGTGAGGCGCCACACGGCCTGGAACACGTGGTGGCGGGACCGGAGATGGGCCCGTTCGTGCGCCAGCAGGGCCTCCCGTTCGAGGTCGCCGAGGCAGCGCAGCATCCCCCGGGACACCACGATCCGTCCTGGGGCGCCGGGCAGCGCGAACGCCTGCGGGACCTCGTCGTCGATCACCGCCAGTTCCATGTCTCCGGGCATCCGGCCGCACTCCCGCCGTGCCCACACGACGTGGCGGACCTGCCGTGCGGCGGCCACGCCCAGCGACGCCAGGCCCGCCGCCAGGGCCAGGGCGCTGACGGCCGCGACCGACAGGGAGACCGGGTCCTCGGTTCGCAGCGCGGCCGCCGACCAGTGGCCCTCCTCGGCGACCTGGGGGATCTGGGCGAACCCCGTGAAGGCGAGCAGGGCCAGCGAGCCGAGCCAGCCGACCGCGGTCACCAGCGCCGTACAGGCCAGGGCCCAGGCGGCGGCCCGCGGCGCCGGACGCCGCGCCGCCCGGGGGGCGAGCACCGCGAGCACGATGGTGACCAGGAGCGGGATGTAGACGCTGATCGTCATCGGCTCACGGCCCGTCGTCGCCGGGTCCGGCGTCCTGCCCGCCCAGCAGGCGGTGCAGCAACTGCTCGTCCTCCTGGGAGAGTTCGGACACGAAGCGGGACAGCACCGCCTCCCGGTCCGAGCCGCGCTCCAGCAGGCTGTGCATCTGTACGGCGGTCTGGGACGCCTCGTCCCGGACGGGCGCGTAGGCGTAGCCCCGGCCCACGGGGTGCCGTACGAGCATGGCCTTGTCGTACAGCCGGGACAGGATCGTCAGCACGGTCGTGTAGGCGAGGTCCCCGGGAAGCCGCTCCAGGACCTGCCGCGCGGTCAGCGGCTCCTCGGCGGACCACAGCACCGCGAGAACGCCGCTCTCCAGTTCGCCGCGTGCCCTCCTGCCGCCCGCCGAGCCGCTTTCGCCGCTCCTGCCGTCGCGCATCCTCCACCGACCTCCCTGCTCGGCGGACCAGCTTACCCGGGGGGCTACTACAGCTCGTAGAACGCTGCGCCGAGCCACCGGCCACGGAACTACTACATCTCGTACGAGGTTACCTACTACATGTTGTAGAGTCCGGCTGCCCGCTCCACACTCGGAGGAACCACCCCATGCCCTACCTCGGAAGTACGGTGCATCTGCGCGCCCTGGCGGCCTGCGCCCTGCGCCCCGAACCGGAGCCCCGAACGGCCCGGTCCGAGCGCGTCGCGATCGTCTCGGCGAGCATCGGCGCCGGCCACGACGGCGCCGCCGCCGAACTGGCCCGCCGGCTCACGGCCCACGGCCTCGTCGTCGACCGGTTCGACCTGCTCGACCTGCTGCCCGCCCGGCTGGGACGCCTGGTGCGGGACGGGTACCACCGCATGCTCGTCCGGGCGCCGTGGGCCTACCAGCGGGTCTACCGCAGCACCGAACGCGCGGGAGGCGGCGGGCCGTTGGCGAGGGCACTGCTGCGCACCGCCGAGCAGCGCATGCTGCGGGCACTGCATCCCGACACCGGCGCGGTCGTCTCCACCTACCCGGGAGCCAGCCGGGTCCTGGGCAGCCTGCGGCTGCGGGGACGGCTGGACGCACCCGTCCTCACGTATCTCACCGACTTCTCCGTGCACCCGCTGTGGGTGGCGGACGGCGTCGACGTGCACCTCGCCGCGCACGCCGTGCCCGCCGCCCAGGCCCGGGCCGCCGGGGCACGGGACGTCCGGGTGTGCGGGCCGGTGGTGGACCCGCGGTTCCGTCCCGGCGATGCGCGGGAGCGCGAGGCGGCCCGGGCCCGCTTCGGGCTGCCGGCCGACGCCCCGCTGGCACTGCTGGTCGCCGGCTCCTGGGGCGTGGGACCGGTCCGCCAGGTCGCCCTGGAGCTGCGCGAGTGCGGTGCCGCCGTCCCGGTCGTCGTCTGCGGCCGCAACGAGGCGCTGGCCGCACAGCTGCGCGCGGACGGCATCGAGCACGCCTACGGCTGGGTCGACGACATGCCCGCGCTGATGCACGCCGCCGACGTCCTGGTCCAGAACGCGGGCGGGCTGAGTTCTCTGGAGGCGTTCGCCGTCGGCCTGCCCGTCGCCAGCTACCGGTGCATACCGGGCCACGGACTGACGAACGCCGCCGCTCTGGAGGAGGCCGGAGCGGCGGTGTGGATCCGCGATCCGGACCGCCTCAAGGACGTGCTGTGCGATCTGATCGACGGACCGCTGGGCCTGCGCCGGCGCACGGCCGGTCTCGCACTCTTCGCCGCCGGGTCCGACGACGGCCCCGCCGCGGAGATAGCGCGCGTCCACCGTGCGGGGCCGCCGCCTCCGCGGCCCGTGGCGCGACGACGCAGGTCGGCCGCCCGTCGGCTCGTCGCCACCGCGGTCGTGGCCTGCGGGCTGTGGGCCTGCGCCGTCGGCACGGGGATCGCCACGGCCTACGACGGTCCGGACGTGCTCCACGCCATCGGGCACAGCCTCGACCTGGACGGCACCCCTGACCACGCGCACGTCCCGGAAGGCCACCACTCGTGACCGCCTCCCGCCTGCTGCGCACCGCCGCCCTCGCCGCCGTGCCCGCCCTCGTGGCCGCTCACGCCGCGCCCGTCGTCTCCACCTTCGGCCCGTTGCGCAATCGCGCCATGCCCCGCCTCTCGGGCCGGGGCCGCCCGGACCACATCGCCCTCACCTTCGACGACGGACCCGACCCGCTGTCCACCCCGCACTTCCTGCGCCTCCTGGCCGGGCGACAGGTCCGGGCGACGTTCTTCCTGCTGGGCAGCGAAGCACACCGCTCGCCCGGCCTGGTCCGCGAGATCGCCGCGGCGGGGCACGAGATCGGCATCCACGGCTGGCGGCACCGCCCCCTGCTGCTGCGCGGCCCGCGCGCCACCTACGACGACTTCGCCCGCGCCCGCGACACCGTCGCCGACATCACCGGCCACCGGCCCACGCTCTTCCGGCCCCCGTACGGGGTGATGTCCACCGCCGCCCATGTCGCCGCCCGCCGCGTCGGTCTCACGCCGGTGCTGTGGACCTGCTGGGGCGAGGACTGGACCGCCCGCGCCACACCGGAGTCCGTCCACCGCACCGTCACGTCCGACCTGGACGGCGGCGGCACCATCCTGCTCCACGACTCCGACTGCACCTCCGCCCCGGGCGCCTGGCGCTCAGCGCTGGGCGCCTTGCCCCGCATCCTCGACACCTGCGGGCAACGGGGCTACGAGGTCGGCCCGTTGCGCGACCACGGCCGACCCCAGCCGGGCTGACGTGTCTGGGGCGGAGAGCCCCGGCGGAAATCCGCAGTGGTACACGGACGTGGGCGGCGGCCGGCCCGGGGTGTGCCTGACCGCCGTGACCGCCGTGACCCACTGCACTGGCCACCCGGGCGCAGGACCTGTGACGGCGCGCGGACCGATACAGCGCGCACGGGGAACAAGCCGACGGATACGGCAGCCGGCCGCACGGACACAACACGCGAACCGAGGGAGAAGCATGCAGCAGACGATCCTGGTCGTCGAGGACGATCACGCCCTGCGTGACGTACTGGTGCGCGGGCTGCGCGACAAGGACTTCGACACCGTCCCCGCGCCGGACGGCGCCACCGCCCTGCGGCTGGCCACCGACGGCATCTCCGCCGCCGTGCTCGACATCGGGCTGCCCGACGCGGATGGACGGGACGTGTGCCAGGCGATGCGCGCCAATGGATTCCTCTCCCCCGTCATCTTCCTGACCGCCCATCACCGCCTCACCGACCGGCTGTCCGGGTTCTCGGCCGGCGGCGACGATTACCTGCCCAAGCCGTTCCACCTGGCCGAACTCGCGGCCCGCCTCCGGGCGGCTCTGAAACGGGCCGCGCCGCAGCCGGCCGCCACGGCGGGAGACCTGGTCCTGGACGCCGTCCGGCACACGGTCGCCGTCCGGGGCACCCGCGTCGACCTGACGCCGACCGAGTTCCGTCTGCTGGCCGCGCTCATGGCCACGCCGGGCGCCGTCGTACGCCGCCGCGAGCTGGTCCGGGCGGCCTGGCCCGAAGGTGCCCAGGTCAGCGACAACACCCTGGACCAGTACCTGACCAGGCTGCGCCGCAAGCTCCGCGAGGCGGGCAGCGAACGTACGATCGGCACGACGCGCGGCATCGGCCACCGGCTGTCATGAGCGAGGTCCTCCGCCGACTGCGCCCCGCCACGACCGCATTCCCACGCCGTCTGGCGCCCAGCACGCTGCGCGGCCGACTCTCACTCGTGGCGCTCGTCACGGCCACACTGCTGATGCTGGTCCTCACTGTCGCCTTCAACGCCGTGGCCCAGCACCGTCTCCGGCATCAGGCGGACGACGAACTCCGTACCCGCGCCGCCGCCGTAGCGACGACCGTCGACACCAGCGGCACGAAGGTACGCGTCCTGGAGACCTCGCACGACGACCTCCTCGACGCCAACGTGTGCATCTACTCCGGCCGACGCCTGCTCGAAGCCCCGACGGGCGCCGGATTCCTGACCCGCGTCGCCGACACACTCGCCGGGCACGGCGGCCGACGGTGCGCCACCATCGACGTGCGCGGCCCCCTCCGGTTGTGTTCCCAGCCGGTCCCGGGAGCCAAGAGCGAGGCCACAGTGGTCACGGCGCTGGACCTCTCCCCCTCCCGGAACTCGGCCGACACCCTGCTCCTGGGATCGCTCGTCCTGGACGCCGTCATGCTCGCCTGCACCTACGCCCTGACCCGGCTGGCGGTAGGCCGCGCGCTGCGCCCCGTCCGCACGATGACGGACCAGGCCGCGCAGTGGAGCGCCGTGACCTCCGAGGAGCGCTTCGGGAGCATGCGTCACCCCGACGAACTCGCCCGCCTCGGTGCGTCGCTGGACGCCATCCTGGACCGTATCCGCACCCTGCTGCGCCACGAGCGTCAGCTCACCGGGGAACTCTCCCACGAACTGCGCACACCCCTGAGCCGGATCATCGCCGAACTCGACTGGTGGCGGACCCGCCCCCGCACAGCCGACCAGACCCACGCCACCCACCAGGTCATCGCGGATGCCGCCGAGTCCATGCGCACGATCTGCGACACGCTCCTGGAGGACGCCCGCAACGGCACGCTCACGGCGCCCGGCACCGCGGAGGTCCTGCCCACGCTGCGCCGCCTCACGGAAGCCCTGGACGTGCCCGGCCACCTGACACTCACCACCGACGGCGCTCCTCCCCTGGTAGCCGGTGTCCCACCGAAACTCCTCGAACGCATCGTCAGCCCACTTCTCGCCAACGCCTGCCGCTACGCGCGCACCAGCGTCGCCGTCCGCTCCTACTCCGCGCCCGACGGGGTACGGGTCGACATCACCGACGACGGGCCCGGCGTACCGCCGTCGTTCGCGGGACAGCTCTTCGAGCCCGGCCGACGTGCGGATCCCGGCGACGGGCACGCCGGAGCGGGCCTCGGTCTCCCGCTTGCGCGGCGTCTGGCCCGCTCCGTCGGCGGCTCGGTGGCGCACGCCCCCGGGCACGCGCCCGGGGCACGCTTCGTGGTCAGCCTTCCTGCCGGGTGACGACAGGCCTGCTCAGCGCTCTGCCGTGTCACGGCACGTTGTCGTGCTGCACGTCCTTGTGCGAGACAGCCAAATAGCCCACGAAGCCGAGGATGGCCACCGTCCAGGCCAGCGTGACCGGCCCCAGGCCGAGAGCGAGCCCGCCCCGGCCCCGGCCGACCGCCATCCAGTCGGCGACGGACGCGCCGAGCGGACGGGTGATCACGTAGGCGGCCCAGAAGGCGGCCACCGCGTTCAGGCCGCCCCAACGGTGAGCGATCGCGGGAACGGCGATCGCGACGGCGTACACCACGGCGGACCCGAGGTAGCCGAGGCCGATCGTGGCGGTCAGATCCCCCGCGGCGGTGCCCAGAGCGAACGTGGCGAGCACGGTCGCCCAGTAGAAGGTCTCCCGGCGCCGGGTTCGGATGCTGTGGATGGACAGCGTGCCCTCACTGCGGTACCAGAGGACGAAGACGACGGCCAGCACGACCATGAAGAACGGCGTCGAAAGCGCGTACGGCACTCCGAGACCGACGTGCAGGACATCGGCGGCCATCGTGCCGAACACGCTGACCATGACGATCGCCGTCCAGTAGATCCAGGCCACGTACCGCCTGACGGTGAACTGCACCGCCAGGACTGCCGCCAGGGCGACGCCACCGAGGCCGACGGCAGGGACAGGGCCGAGCAGATGGGCCAGGAAGTCGGAGGCCGTCTCTCCCATGCCGGTCGTCAGCACCTTGATGATCCAGAAGTAGACGGTCACCTCCGGCACCTTGCTCGCCACGTGACGGATGTGGCCCACGGGCCGGTTGTGCATGAGGTGATCAGTCGTCATGGCACGGACGATGACAGGCACCCGGCAGTTCTCCCAGACCCCTTTGCCGGACTTTTGGGGCTTCTGGTGGTGGAGTTGTCCAAAGGCTCTCCGAACCTGAACACAACCTGAATGCGCCGGCGTATGCGCTGGTCAGCGGCGTGCGGTCGGCGCTAAGAGGGGCCGGTGGACCACGATGCCGTCACCAGGGGCTGCCCACAGCCCGTCCGTTCTCGACGACTCGTGCGGCGATGGCCGGGTACTGGTGCAAGACCCACTCGGGTTGCCAAACCCGGTCCGAGGCCGCTGACGGCGCCGGAGAGCGGTGGCGCAGCGTGCGAGTGCGGCCCATGCTGAGGTCGGGTCGGAGCGGGGCGATCGCGGGGCAGCCAACGAGAAGGAGTCACGCGGGTGTCGTCTCAGGGCGTTACGGTCGTGGCTCTCCTGGCGGATCCGGACGCGCCCACGGAGATCGCGCAGCGCATGGTCCGGACACTTCCTGCTCGGCTCGCCGACAAGTGGGGCCAAGGGCGACGGTTCGACGTCGAGGTGGTCAGCGAGCCCTTCACTGCGGGGACCGAGGACCCGGCCACCTTGATGCGCCGGATCATGGACCGGGGAAGTGCGGAGAACTGGGACATCGTCGTGGCCCTCACCGACCTTCCGCTGCACTCGAACGGGCGCAAGCTCGTGGTCGATCTGAGTCACGAACACGCCTTGGCGCTGCTGTCCCTTCCTCCATTGGGGGGCTTGCGTCTGCAGACGAGGGCCCGGCGGGCCGTGGAAGAAGCCGTGCTCAGCCTCGCGGGTCTGCGGGCCACCGAGGCTGAGGGGCCCCCGCCGAGTCAGCCGCTGCTGGCGCCCTTCGTCAGCCGTCTCGCGCCTATTCACCCGGGCCCGGTCGGTGAGGAGGAGACCGCCGATCTCCGGTACGTCATCAGCGGGCCGCGCGATTATCTGAGGGTGCTCCTCGGCATGGTGCGCGCCAACCGGCCGTGGCGCTTGGTGCCGGGCCTGTCGAAAGCCCTGGCGGCCGCACTCGCCACGGGAGCGATCGCCACCGTGAACTCCACCATCTGGAACCTGGCCGAGTCCCTGAGCCTGCCACGCCTCGTGATCGCCACGGTCGGGTCCGTCGCGCTCATGATCGGCTGGCTGATCGTGGACGCGCGGCTGTGGCATCGATCAGCTGAGGTCTCACCGGAGGCGAGGCAGAGGGCGAGGCTCTACAACACCTCGACGGTCGTGACCCTGGGTATCGGGGTGCTCGTCTGCTACACGGGACTGATCGTCATCAACTTTGTCTGGGCCCTGTTCATCCTCAACGACCAAGTATTCGCCTCCACGACCCAGGCCCCGCTGCACGCCGCGGAATACTGGACGCTGTCCTGGTTCGTTGCCTCGGTCGCCACCGTGGGCGGCGCGCTGGGATCGGGCCTCGAGAGCGACGAGGCCATCCGGGCAGCCGCCTACTCCAAGCGCGAACAGGAACGTCGCCACGCCCTCCAAGGCGACCAAGGTGACCAGCCCTCGGACTGAATCGACACCGAGGCACATGACTCCTACGGGCGGCGCTCTCTCGGCCCACCTCCAGCAGGCAGGTCCGTCGCCCTTGCAAGGTGTGGCGAGACGGCCAGGACCGAGGGCGGGCCTTCTACGCGGGTTCCAGCACGAAGACCGGGATCACGCGGTCGGTCTTCTCCTGGTATTCGGCATACGGCGGATACGCGGCGACCGCGCGCCGCCACCACTGGGCCTTCTCCTCCCCGCTGAGCTCACGGGCCGTCATCTCCTGGCGTTGAGAGCCGTCCTGGAGCTCCAC
Organism: Streptomyces cylindrosporus; assembly: GCF_022698165.1. Lineage (GTDB taxonomy): Bacteria > Actinomycetota > Actinomycetes > Streptomycetales > Streptomycetaceae > Streptomyces > Streptomyces cylindrosporus. Next base: position 186,615 of record NZ_JALDAY010000013.1, on the reverse strand, counting down.
ACGCGGGTCGGACTTGAGATTGAAGTACCAGACCGGATGACGCGGGAAGCCGGCCTTCGAGGCCACGGCGGCGTAGCGGCCTTCGTGCTCCACACGCATGAGCGGGATCTTACGGATCTTGCCGCTCTTCGCGCCGCGCATCGTGACAATGACAACGGGCAGGCCCGTGTCCCAAAGGGTCGTACCCTGCGTACCGCCCGAACTCTCGTAGAGCTCGACCTGTTCGCGAATCCACTGCGCTGGACTCGGCCCGTATTCGCCCTCGAGAGGCATCGCCTTCATCCCATCGTCGCATGCGGGGTATGCGGCGCAGTTCACCACAATCCTCGCGCTTGGGCGAGACCGCCGTTCCCAGTCTGCCGACGGGGTCGAAGTGAGACGGCACGGTCTCCCTGTCTCACCAAGAGTGACCATATGGCCGGGTCCGACGATAAGGAACAAGGTGAGGGGTGTCCCGTAACTGCCGCTCGTCACCGGTTGAACTGTGTGCCGTCCTTGCTGTGCACCTGCTTGCCGGGGGTGAACCCTGCCCCCTGCGCGACCGCGGCCGATGCGGGATTCTCCGGCTCCACCTGGATCACCGCCTCCTCTCCCCCTCGTTCGCCGCAGACCACAAGTCAACCGCCCCCGCGAGCACCTCGTCGGTACCCACGCGTATGCCGAAAGCGCGGAGCGGCCCGGCCGTCTCCCACTGTTCCTGGCAGTGCCTCAAGTACGCTTCGACGCCGGAGCCGTGCCACACCATCCGATTCCGCCGGACATCGCGCAGAACCGCGCCATCACAGGAGATGATCTTGGTGTGGCTGGACGGCCCCGTCCACCGGGCTGAGCCCGCGGCAGTTCGTCAAGCCGCTGACCGCATTGCGACGCGAAGGCACGGACGCGCTCTGCAGGAGGCGACCGTGGAGCCTGCGGACGCAACGACTGCAAGGCATGGGAACTGTCCGGCGCCAAGGCCGCTGGATGACCTGGATGACCAAGGAACGAGCCGGTCAACAGGCCGGCGTTCCACCGTCATCGTGCAGAAATCCCGCGACCGTTTCGCCCGCCGCCTTTTCGACGCAGGCGTTCCGTCGGCTTCCGGGGGTCCACCGGCACGATCGTCGAATTCCCGTCCAGACCGCGCGCTCCACGGCGATCGTCGTCGGTGCCGCACGAAATCTCGGCGCCCAGGGCGGGACTGCGGCTCATGTTCTCCCGGGCGACCATCGGCGAACCGGATGCTCGTCAGGAGACTCGTCAGGAGATAGGCGGTGCGAGGTATTCGAGCGCGTAGCCGTCGCCGTCACGGTTTACGCGCCCCACTCCGGGTGAGTCCAGGTGGGCGCCGGCGACGAAGTGTTGCGGTGATGTCAGTTGTTCGAGGAGTGCGGTCCGCGCCTTGCGTGCCTGTGACTGGTCGCCGTCGAATTCCCAGGTCACGTTCGGCTGGGCGAATTGCAGGGAGGGCACGTGAACCGTGTCGCCCCAGACGAGGAGTCGGCCGGTGCTGCTCGTGACCTCGTAGACGGTGTGGCCGGGTGTGTGCCCGGGAGTGGGGACCGCCGTGACCCGGTCGTTGACGTCGATTCGGTCAGTGACGGGGACGACTCGGTCGCGGATCGGTGCGAGCCGGCCGGTGAACACCGATGTGTCGCTCGCGCCGACCCACACGCGTCGGAGTTGAGGGAACGCCTGTGAACCGTCTGGTGCGATGAGGCCGTTGACGTGGTCTTCATGGTTGTGGGTGATCCCCACATCCGTGACATCCCCGCGATCGACTCCGGCTTCGTCCAGGGCGTCGAGCAGTGATCCCATGGTGGGATGCCAGGCGTTGGACGCACCGGTGTCGATGAGCAGTGATGCGGTCCCGTCGGTGATGAAGAAGGCGTTGACCGACAGGCGCAAGTTGCCCTCGACGAGCGGGACGGTGTCCGGCAGGTCGTCGAGAGGGCGCCCGTTCTCGTCGCGCAGCCGTGTGGGCGGCATGTCGACGTAGCCGTCCCGCAGTGAGATCACCTCCAAGTCACCGAAGTCGAAGGTGGCGTGGTGACGGCCGATGGACGTGAGGCGCATGAGATCTCCGCTGAGAGTTTCGTGGTCGCTCGGTGCGGCTTGGCTTGTCTACTGCGGCGCGGCGCTTCCTTCAGCGTGCTGACGGTGTTGTGCAGCGCGCGCACCGCTGAGGTCGCGCGCCTGTCCTTCGTCGTCGATGCGGCCGAGCGCCACCTGGCCCGAATCGGTGAACGTCACGAGCGAGTTACATCAGCCGATTTCCCTTCATGTTTACGGGTTGAGCGGGCCGGCCGGGTTTGCCCGGTGCGGCTACTTCGATGCGGGCTGCGGCCGCCAGGTGCGGTCGAGCCGGACGCCGGCGGCCGCCGCGACGCGGTCACGGGAGGCGGTCAGGCGCTCCTTGAGCGTGGGTAGGTCTACGCCGACCAGGGCTCCGTCCCGTTTCACGACGCGGCCGGCGACCAGAACGGTGTCGACGAGACCGGGGTGCCCGTGGCTGACGATGGTGGCGGCCGGGTCGGTGACGGGGAGGACGGTGATGTCGTCGGCGCGCAGGAGGATGATGTCGGCGTCCTTGCCGGGTGTGAGGCTGCCGGTCCGGGCGTCGAGGCCACAGGAGGCGGCGGCGTCGATGGTGGTGAAGGCCAGCAGGTCCCGGGAGTTGAGGCCGCCGTCCAGGCCGCGCTGGACGGCGAAGGCGGTACGCAGGGTCGAGAACATGTCGCCGCCGGCCGAGGGGACGTCGTCGACGGACAGCGTCGGGCGCAGGCCGGCGGCCAGTGCCCGGCCCGTCATCGGCCAGCCGAAGCCCATCTTCAGCTCGACGTCCGGGCTGATCGAGATCGAGCTGCCCGCGTCGGCGAGCATGCGCAGCTCTTCGTCGCTGATCCCGTTGGCGTGCACGTAGGTGGTGGTGTCCCGCAGCAGTCCGTGCTCGTTCAGGTCGGCGACGGGGCGCTGGGTTCCGTCGGAGAGGGTATGGAGACTGGTGCGCAGCCCGAGCTCGGCGGCCAGCTTCAGCTCCCGGGCGAGGGTGTCCATACTCGTGTCCTCGGGACCGCGCAGCCCCCACGCCATGGTGACCAGGCCACCGTCGGTGAGTTCGGAGCGGACGCGGCGGACGGCGGTGTCGACGGAGTCGGCGGTGGCCCACCCGGCGCCGAGGCAGAAGATGGACCGCCCCGGCACGTCGCGCAGCGCCGCGACGGCGGCGTCCTCGTGCTCAGGGGTCTGCGCGACGTGGTACCAGTCCAGCATCGTGGTCACACCGGAGTGCAGGGCCTCCAGACGGCCGAGCAGGGTGCCCACGTAGACGTCTTCGGGCTGGTAGTGGGGTTTGACCGTGCCGTGCATGGCCAACGCCCACTCGGGGAACGTCCAGTCCGCGCCGACGCCCCGGAACGCCGTCTGCCAGCTGTGGCGGTGGTTGTCGACGAAGCCGGGCATGACGATCCGGTCGGTGGCGTCGATGACCTCGGCGTCGTGCGCGTCGATGCGCTCGGCCACGGCGACGATCACGCCGTCCTCGATGAGCACATCCCCGCGGTCGAGATCGCCGACCGCCGGATCCATGCTGACCACGGTGCCGCCAGTGAGCAGGGTTTTCATCGGTTGCACTCCTTCAGAGGCGTTGCGGGACAGTTGAAGATCATGGTGTGGGGGCTGCCGCGGTTCCGCCTCGTAGCCGCGCCGGTCGGCTACGGGCGGTCAGGGTTGTCGCGGCATAAGGGGCCGCCGCGGCGAGGGTCTTGCGGGTGGGACATGGAGGTGCGCCTCTTCGTCGAGCTGCCGGCCCCGGGCAGGTCGGTGGTTCAGGCGTTTGCCGTCATGGTGAGGACGGCGTCGGCGGCGGCCAGCGCGTCGGCGACCAGGTCGGCCGTGTCCTCGGTGCCCGCGGCCAGCCGGACCAGCCCGAGCGGCACCGACTCGGCTATCTGCTCCTCGCTGAGCATCCCGCGCCACATGGACGCCGGATGCACGGCCAGCGACTCCACGCCGCCGAGACTGGCCGAGCGCAGGGAGTAGCGCAGCTTGCCGAGGAAGGCGTCGGCCGTCTCGAAGCCGCCGGTGAACTCGATGCCGAGGACCCCGCCGAAGCCGCTCATCTGACTGGCCGCCAGCTTGTGCTGCGGGTGGGACGCCAGGCCCGGATAGTGCACCTTGGCCACGGCCGGATGACCGCTCAGCGCCTGGGCGAGGGCGAGGCCGTTGGCGTTGTGCCGGGGCACCCGCAGGGGCAGGGTGCGCATGCCGCGCAGCAGCAGCCAGGCGTCGATGGGGCCGAGGGTGGCGCCGGTGAGCAGGCCAACGTCCCAGATCCGGTTCAGCAGCTCGGCCGGGCCGGCGATCACTCCGGCGGAGACGTCGGTGTGGCCGTTGAGGTACTTGGTCGCGCTGTGCCAGACCAGGTCGATGCCGTAGTCGGCCGGACGCGAGTTCAGCGGGGTGGCGAAGGTGTTGTCCGCCAGGGTCGGCACACCGTGCGCGCGGGCCAGCTCCGCGACGGCCCGCAGGTCGGTGACCTGCAGCAGCGGATTGCTCGGCGTCTCCACCAGGATCAGCCGGGTCCGCGGGGTGAGCGCCTTCGCGAACGCCTCCGGGTCGGTCTGGTCCACCACGGAGGTCGACACGCCCAGGCGCGGCAGCAGGTTCAGCAGCACCGAGCCCGTGCCGCCGTAGGCGGACTTCTGCCCGATGACGTGGTCCCCGGCCGACACCAGGGCCAGCACGGCGGTGGTGAGCGCGGCCATCCCGGACGCGGTGACCATGGCCGCCTCGGTGCCCTCCAGTTCGGCGACGACGGCCGCGGCCTGGGCGTGGTTGGGGTTGCCGAAGCGGGTGTAGAAGTCCTTGCCGCGCGGTTCGACGGCACCGCGTGCGAACGTCTCGCCGTCCTCGGCCCAGAACGCCGCCGTCTGGTAGATGGGCGGTGCCACCGCCCGGCTGGGGTGGATCTCGCGGTCGGCGTGAACGGTGATGGTGCTGCTGCCCGGCATGACTGGCCTTCCGTGGACACCGGTATGACGTCATGAAGCCTGGCCGACCCAAGCCCGAATCGGGGCAGATCGCGGCAATTTTGGCAGCAAATTGCGCGCACCGAGGGCGCATGATTGTGGTACTCGATGCCGTGGCGCAATAATCTGCCACCATGGACGAGGTGGACCGGTCGATCCTGGCCGTGCTGGAACAGAACGGCCGCATCAGCAACAACGAGCTGGCCGCCCGGGTCGGACTGTCGCCGTCACCGTGCCTGCGGCGCGTGCGGCAGCTGGAGGAGGCCGGCGTCATCCGCGGCTACCGGGCCTTGATCGACCCCGCCGCGGTCGGCCGCAGCCTGCGGGTCTTCGCCGGAGTGCGCCTGGTGCGGCACACCCGCGCGGATGTGATCGCCTTCGAACGCGGGATCATCCAGCTGCCCGAGGTGATCGCCTGCCACCACATCACCGGCAACTTCGACTACCTGCTCCAGGTCGAGGTCGCAGACCTGCCCGCCTACGAGGACTTCCACGCCAACCAGCTGGCCGCCCTGCCCGGTGTGGCCACGGTGACCAGCTACGTCACCATGAAGACGCTCTCCCCGGCCCCGCACGGCAGTGGGGAGGTCAGACAGTGATGGTGCCGCGGACGCAGATGACGGCGGCGCCGCTCACCCAGACCGTGCCGTCCGGATCGGCGGTGACCTCGATGCGCGCCGCCCGTCCCAGCCTCGTGCCCTGGGAGACCCGGTAGTTGGCGGGTGCGGCGCCGCTGCCGATGAGCCACTGCCCGACGGCGGCGTTCATGCTGCCGCACGCCGGGTCCTCGGGAACGCCGGCGCCCGGGGCGAAGGTGCGCAGCTCGAAGTCGTACGCAGATCCCTCGGGGCAGGCGCCGATCGCGCCGACCATCGCGTCCGGGATGGCGGCCAGGTCGGGTTCGAGGGCGAGGACCTCCTTGGCGGTGGCCAGTTGCAGCACGGCCCAGCCGGGACCGTTGTCGACCCACTGGTGGGCCACGACCTGCTCCCGCGTGATGCCGAACGCGGCCACGATGCGGTTCAGCCGGCCCTCGTCGAGCTCGCCGTCCCGCACTCGCGGCGGCGCGGCGAACGACAGAACCCCTTCGCCGCGGCGCACGGTGACCAGGCCGGCCGCGCACTCCTGCACGATGCGGTCGGGGTGGCGGGGCGTTCCGCCGCCGTCCAGCCAGGCGCGGGCGGAACCGAGGGTGGGATGCCCGGCGAACGGCAGCTCGCCTCCCGGGGTGAAGATCCGCAGCCGGTAGTCCGCCTCGGGGGCGGTGGGCGGCAGGACGAAGGTGGTCTCGGACAGGTTCGTCCAGCGCGCCAGGCGCTGCATCTCCTCATCGCTCAGGCCGGTCCCGTCCAGGACCACCGCGACCGGGTTGCCGCTGTAGGGGGTTGTGGAGAACACATCGACCTGTACGAACGAACGGGTACGCGGCATGGTCATCGGGGGCCTCCCAGTAGCGGCCACGGCGGGCTCTGCGCATTCCGCCCGTCGACGGAAGCAGCACCATCCCAGCGGGCTCCCGCACGACCACGACAGGGCCAGTCGCCACAAAGTGGACTGACTGGCCCTGTCGTGAGTGGGCGGGGTCCTGGTCCCAGCTGGTGAGGCCAGCGAACCGGCCCGCGGTGAGGGTGCCGCGCAGGTGCTCCTCGCCGGTCAGTCGAGCAGCGTGGACGGCGTGCAGGGTTCAGTACCTGGCGTCCTCGGCGATGAACCGCACGACCTGCTCGACGTCAGGGCTGTTGGCTGCCCGCTCGTACGCGCCCATGAATACAGCGAGTTCGGACTTCAGGGGCACGTAATTCGTCATGGGGGGGGTCATCATGGTGCTCGCCCTACACGACCGTCGCCGGTATGTGTTCGATGCTCCATCGAGCGCCGGGGGCCGTCTGGCGCAGTGGGTTTCAGTCGAGGACCGCGGTGGCCTCGATCTCGACCAGGTGCTCGGGGGTGTCCAGCGCCGCAACGCCGATCAGCGTGGCCGGCGGCACCGGGGTGATCCCCAGTTTCGCGGCCGCCCGGGAGATTCCCTCCAGGAGCGGGGGCATCTTGTCGGGGCTCCAGTCGACGACGTAGAAGGTCAGTTTCACCACGTCGGTGAAGGAACCGCCGGCCTCGGCCAGCGCGATGGCGATGTTGAGATAGCACTGCTCGACCTGCGCGGCGAGGTCCCCGTCGCCGACCGTGACCCCGTCCGCGTCCCAGGCGACCTGTCCAGCGATGAAGACCAGCTGTGAACCGGAGGCGATCGCGACCTGCCGGTAGACATCGATCTTGGGCAGTCCCTCTGGGTTCCTGAGGGTGATGCTCATTCTGTCCGCTCCTTGTTCGGGCGCCTGGCGCCGAGCCCGCCGGTCCGCGTTCGTCGAAGACCAGCCTTGGTGGTCTCTTGTGGTTACTCAGGAACCGTAGGAGAGTATGCGTTGACATGGAAGAACGCACTTTTCAGTGACTGGGGAACCAGATGGTGACCAAGCAGTTCAGCGGCCCGGCCGAGGATGCCGATCTGCGGCGCGCCGACTCACTGGGGCGGGAGATCTTCTCCGACGTGGCCAACAAATGGGCTCTGCTGATCATCGAGGCACTCGGTGAGGGCACCCTGCGCTTCAGTGAACTGCGCTCCCGGGTCGAGGGCATCAGTCACAAGATGCTCACCCAGAACCTGCGCATGCTGGAACGCAACGGCCTCCTCGAACGGACCGTCTACCCCACCGTCCCACCCCGCGTCGATTACACGCTCACCGACGCCGGCCACGCACTCCAGGCCACCGTCGACGGCATGTGCGAGTGGACCTACCGCTACTTCCACCACATCGAATCCGCCCGGCGACGCTTCGAAACCTGACCGCCGGTGCACCCTCACAGCGACTCCCCTGGCCACGCACCACGCGTCCCGGGTGGGTGACGAGCTGGTGTGATCCTCGGCGCTGCCTTCACGTGCGCCAATGACCGTGCGGTGCCCGCCCGAGGTGGACGGTTCCTGTCCGCGGCCCTGTGAGCCAGACATGCTCGGCCAAGGCGATGAGTTCGCTGGTGTCGGCCGGATCTCGCCGGGTCGAAGCCCGCGAGGGGCAGAGGAAGGGGAAGGGGCTCAGACCTTGCGCCAGCGGGCCATGGCGAAGGAGAAGAGTCCGAACAGGACAAGCCCGGCCGCGACGCAGGCCAGCAGGCCAGGGCCGGCGGGCATGCGGGCGAAGGAGCGCAGGGTGTCATCGAGTCCCTTGGCCCGCTCGGGCTCGTAGTCGATCGCGGCACGTACGGCGAAGACTCCCGCGGTGGCGAATATCAGTCCGCGGGCCGCGCCGCCGCCGACACCGGTGACGTCGACCACGCGCCGAACGCGCGGCGACATCTCCCCCAGCCGCAGTTTGTCGTGATAGGTCCGCAGCACGGCCCGGCCGCCGATCCACACACCCGTGACGACGACACCCGCCCCCGCTGCTCCGACGATCCACTGCCCTCCGGGCACGCCGAGCAGCCGGGCGGTGACGTCCCTGGACTGCTGGTCGCTGGAGCCGCCCCCGTCGCCCGAGCCTGCGGCCATGGCGAGCACGGAGTAGGCGATGAAGGAGTAGAACACGCAGCGCGCCAGCGACAGCAGCCGCTTCTTCGCGCCGCGCCCGTCGGGACCGGCCGCGCCGAAGGCCGCCTCGGACAGCCGCCACACCGCCATACCGACCAGTGCGGCCCCCAGAGCCCAGAGCAAGACAGCGCCGAACGGCTTCTGCGCGATCTCGGCCAGAGCGCCCCGCCGGTCGGCCTCCCGGCCTTCCTTACCGAAGGCGATCTGCAGGGCTAGCGCGCCCACCAGCAGGTAGATCACCCCACGTGCGGCGAAGCCCGCCCGTGCGGCCGCTTTCACCACCGGTCCCCGGGCGGCCTTCCGCGCCTCGAACCTTCCCTCTCGCGCCAGCACTTCGGTGTTCATCCCAGCCTCCCGTCGCCTCCGAGAGTGCGAATGCCCCGAAGGGGCGGCTGTACGCGGGACGGCGGGGCGGGGGCGCGGGCACGGGCTGGGGCTGGGGCTCGAAAGGACGGTCGCATGCAGACGCCGGGCCCGCGCCCTCTCCTTTCCCGTGACCCGCGAGACAGAACTGACCGATTGCCTGAACACAGGCACGGGCTGGGGTTAGCCTCGTGTCCCCTTCTGGTGAACTGGCGTACGACGAACGTGACTTCGGGAGTTTTCCTTGTCGGGACAGCAGCCGGTGCCGGCGGACGATGCGGCTGCCGCGCTGCGGCAGACCGGTTCCTCACCGCTGCGAAAGGACGACCCGAGGCACGTGGGTCCCTATGTGCCGATCGCGCTGCTCGGCAGTGGTGGCATGGGACGGGTGTTTCTGGCACGTCCCACGGACGGCGGCCCCGGTCTGGTCGCGGTGAAGGTGATCAGGCCGGAGTATGCGGAGGATCCCCCGTTCCGGCGCCGGTTCGAACGCGAGGCGTCGGTCCACGCCCGTCTTCGTACGCCGCACGCGCCGCGCCTTGCCGGCACCGGCTTCGATGACGAACTGCTGTGGATGGCCACGGAGTACCTTCCGGGCTTCGATCTGGCGCAGGCCGTGCGGGAGGTCGGTGCCCTGGAGCCGGCCGCGGTCTGGCGGCTGGTGGCCGAGCTCGGGCAGGCGCTGGCGGCCCTGTGCGCCGAGGGAATCGTGCACCGGGATCTGAAGCCCTCCAACGTCCTGCTGTCCGTCCGGGGCGCGCACGTGATCGACTTCGGAATCGCGAAGGCCGCGGACGCGAGCGCGATCACCGGTACCGGAAACCGGGTGGGAACTCCCGCCTACATGGCGCCCGAGCATCTGAAGGAGGGCCGCTCGGACACCGCGTCGGACGTGTTCTCGCTGGCCGGCACGCTGGTCTACGCGGTGGCAGGGCGGGCGCCGTTCGGCGAGGGGACCGGCGTCGACGTGATGCACCGGGTGGCCTACGAGGATCCCGATCCCGAGGTGATCGCTCAGGTCTCGGCGGCGGACGCGCGGCTCGGCTCCCTGCTGACCGCCTGCCTGGCCAAGGAGCCCGAACGGCGGCCCACCCCGCAGCAGCTCATCGACGCGGCCGCCGTATGGACCGTTGCGTCCACCTGGCCGCAGCCGCTGGCCGGCAAGGTGGCGGCCCGGCAGCAGGCCTACGAGGCGCTGTGCCGCGTGCCCGTCGCGGACATGGCCCCTTCAGGGACTGCCGATGGCCTGTCGGCACGCCCGTCCGCGGAGGTGCCCGAGCCTGCTCCGCCCGGCTCCGAGAGCATGGCCGAGGCGGAAGACGGGCCGGTGAAAGCCTCTGCCCCGGGTCGGAGGAAGACGTGGCTGGTCGCCGTCGCGGGCATCTCGGCCTGCGCGGCGGTTGCGGTGACCTTATTCCTCACCCGGCAGGGCCCGCCCGCCGACGGCTCTGCGCACGACGGTGCCACCACGGTCGTCGGCACCGCGCCCGGTGGCGGCTCCAGCGCCCAGGTGTCCCCGGGTACGAACGGGCAGCCCCGCCCGAACGTCGACGGCGTCGCCGTCGAAGACCGCGCGAGTACGACCGGCTCCGCCCCACCGCCCGGCCCTTCCGGCCCCGCCGCCGACCAGCACGACGACGCCTCCACTCCCAGCAGCACACCGGACACCACCAACTCCCCCGCACCGTCCGCCGACAGCCCGTCCGCCGGGACCGGAACCGCCCCCTGGCTCACCGAGTGCACCTACTACTCCGGCAACGGGCGCACCCGCCTCGGTGACAGCGGCAAGCGCGTTCAGCAGGTTCAGTGCATGCTCACCGAGCGCGGATACAGCGTGGGAAGCACCGGCGTGAACGGCAAGTTCGGACCCGGCACCGAAACCGCCGTCGAGTCCTTCCAGACCGACCACGGGCTCACCGCCAACGGCATCGTGGCACACGACACCTGGAACGCCCTGCGCAGCACAACCTGACGCACCGGCCGCGCAGTTACGGGGGGATCGTTGTGCGGATCATGACGAAAGGGGTGGCGGTCAGCCGCGCCGTCGCACGCGACAAACCCGGGGACGTCGACGATCATCCCCGGGATACTCGTCGCCCATGGATGAAGTCAAAGTCGTCGTCGCCCATTCCGAGCGCGCGACACTGCGCGTGGGCGATGTGTTCTTGAAGGTGGACGCGGATCAGGCGCGCATCGACGTCGAGGTCGAGGCGATGGCCCTGGCTCCGGTCCCGACTCCGAAGGTCCTGTGGCGCAAGCCGCCCGTACTCGCGATCGCCGCGGTCGCGGGCACCGCGCTCGGCCGCCTCGGCGAGCCGTCCACCGCGCCCCCGGTTGCATGGGCCGCGGCGGGTGCCGCCGTCCGGAAGCTGCACGAAGCGCCCCTGCCGCCCTGGCCCGGCCGACGCCGCCGAGGTCCCGACGAGTTGGCGGCGGAACTCGACGCCGAGTGCGACCTGCTCGTGACCAACGGCGTCCTGCCCGCCGACCTGGTCACCCGCAACCGCCACATCGCCGAGGCCGCGATCCGGCCGTGGACCCGGCTGTTCACCCACGGCGACCTGCAGATCGACCACGTCTTCGTCGACGGCGACGAGGTCACCGGCATCATCGACTGGTCCGAGGCGGGCGGGGGTGATGCCCTGTTCGACCTCGCCACCCTGACGCTCGGACACGAGGAGCACCTCGACGACGTCATCGCCGGCTACGGCATCGACGTCGACCTCGAGGTGATCCGCGCGTGGTGGTCGCTGCGCAGCCTGCTGGGGGTTCGCTGGCTGGTGGAGCACGGCTTCGACCCGTCCGCGCCGGGTTGTGAGGTCGACGTGCTGAGATCCCGGATGTGAGGCTGCGGGCCGGAATGACGGCGCAGCCGGGGTACGAACGCGTGGTGGATGTCGTCGCGGATCTCCCAGCGGTACTTGCCCAGGCGGGCGGCGTGCTCGGTGCCGCGCCGGGCGATGGTCGGGGTGGTACGGCGCAGGTCATCCCCGAGAACAGCATCCCGCACAGCCCCTGGCGACCATCCAGACGCTTCCAAACGCTTACGACCTCGCCGTCGCGGATTACGCGGGACAACCGGCAGCAGCGGCTCGACGCGCGGATCGCGTCGCCCGTGCGCTCTGCTCGACTGCCCCACGTCTGAAGTGCGCGGCCGGTCCGGGACCGGCATCATCGGCTTGCACCAGCAGCGCCCCGCGGCGACAGGAGGTGGGGCCGATGCCGAGCCCTGACGAGATCCGGGACGCCCAGCGCACGACGTGGGCCGCGCTGGCCGCCGGCTGGGAGAAGTGGGACGCGCTGATCATGGATCAGCTGCGTCCGGTCGGCGCGGCGATCATCGACGCCCTCCACATCGCCGAGGACCAGCACCACCTCGACATCGCCTCGGGCACCGGCGAGCCGGGGCTGAGCATCGCGGCACTCGCGCCGAGCGGACGCGTCGTGCTGACCGACCTCGTGCCGCAGATGCTCGACGTGGCCGCGCGCCGCGCCGACGCACAGGGCGTCACCAACATCGAGACCACGGTGTGCAGTGCCGACGATCTGCCGTTCGCCGACGCCACGTTCGACAGCGTCTCGGTGCGGTTCGGCTACATGTTCCTCCCCGACACCACCCGGGCGACTGCCGAGTTCGCCCGCGTGCTCAAGCCCGGCGGACGACTGTGCTCGTCGGTATGGGCCCGGCCCGAGGACAACCCGTGGACGGCCATCGCCCTGCGCGCGATCGCGACCGAGGTGACAGTGCCACCACCCGCCCCGGACACGCCGAACATGTTCCGGTGCGCGGCCCCGGGTTACCTCAGCGAGCGGTACGAGGCCGCGGGGCTGCGCGACATCGCCGAGTGGGACATCCCCGTGGAGCTCGTCACAGCATCCCCCGAGGAGTACTGGTCCATGATCAGCGAGCACGTGTCGCTGGCGGTGGCCGTGCTCCAGCAGGTCGACGCACCTGCCCGGGAGCGGATCCGGGCCCACGCCCTCGCCGGGGTGCGCGCCTTCGAGCAGGAGGGGGAGCTCCGCGTCCCGGGCGTCGCACGCTGCGTCGCCGGAACCAAACCGAGCTAGCCGAAGCCACCGGCCAAGACTCACGGTGGTGCCCAGCGGCCACCTGCAGCGGGAGTCCTTGTCACGTGGATCGCGGAGCGCGGCGTAGATATCTGCCTTCTGGCGGCCCCGGCGACGATGTCGTCGAGCCATTCCTCCTCCTCGACGCCCGCCCAGAAGCGTTCGCAGCCCGCCTCATCGGGACTTCTGTCAAGCCGGTCAAGACACATGACGAATGGCTGCCGCCGCACATGGATGGAACCTCCCGTATCCGGTCGCGCCGACGGCCGGGCAGTGCTCTCCTGGAAGGAGCCGCAGGAGTACACGCCGATGCGTCACAGCCGGAGTTCCGCTCTCGTAGCCGGCCGGTCGGTCGCCCCGACCGGAACGGGTGGGGGTCTGCTGCCCACGCGGGATCTCGCGGCCGCCTGGTTCCTCGTGGTCCTGATCGCTGTCCCCGCCTGGGTGCTGACGATCGGCCAGGCACGGGACATGGGGGTCGAGCCCGGCACGATGGGGATGGCGCTGCCGCTGTTCCTGGTGCTATGGGTGACGATGATGGCGGCCATGATGCTGCCGTCCATGGCACCGGTGGCGATCACCTGGGTACGGGGTATCGGCCGGCAGTCCTCCGGCTGGGCCCGGACCGCCCGTACCGTCGAGTTCGTCGCCGGATATCTGCTGGTGTGGACGGCGTTCGGGCTGCTCGCCTACGCGGCCCTGGCCCTCACCGGCCGCCTCGTGGACGATCACCCCACGGCCGGTCGCTGGATCGGCTCGGTCGCCTTCCTGCTCGCGGGCCTCTACCAGCTGGGCCCCCTGAAGTCCGTGTGCCTGCGGCACTGCCGCGACCCGCTGGGCCACCTGGTGCGCTACTCCGGCTTCCGAGGGCCGGCCCGCGACCTGCGGGTGGGTCTCCACCACGGCGCCTACTGCGTCGGCTGCTGCGCCGGGCTGATGGTCGTCCTCGTGCCGCTCGGTGTGATGAATGTGGCGGCCATGGCCGGGCTGGCCGTGGTGATCTTCGTGGAGAAGCTGTGGTCCCGGGGACCACTGCTCGCCCGTGCCGTGGGCGTCGTGTTCCTGGTCCTGGCGGTGCTCGCGCCCTTCCAGGACTGGCTGCTGCCGGGACTGCAGGACTCGATGCCCTCGATGGACGGCATGTGATCTCTTACGCGTGACCGGGTTCCCCACCAGGGACGAGAGGTGCAAGCTGGAAGGGAGACCGTCTCCCGATCCCGGGACCGGGCTCGGCACACGCGGTCTCGCCACTCCGAGTGAGCTCCTGGGGCTCGGCAGGAGGGAAGCGAGATGACAGAACAGGCCACCACCGCGACACGCTGGCATCTGGCCGGCGACTGGTTCGATGTGTGCAAGTGCGCCATCCCCTGCCCGTGCACGTTCGCGCAGCCCCCGACCTACGGCGACTGCGAAGGCGTGCTGGTCTGGCACATCCGGGAGGGCAGCTACGGTGACGTCCGGCTCGACGGCCTCAACGTCCTGATGCTCGGCTCCTTCACCGGCAACCCGTGGACCGGCGAGCACACCGACCCGTACGCCGCGGTCTTCCTGGACGAACGTGCCGACGAGCAGCAGCGGGGTGCGCTCGGTGCCGTCTTCGGCGGTGAGGCGGGTGGCTGGCCGGCGCAGTTCGGGGAGATGTTCCACCCCGAGATGCGCGGCATGGACGTCGCACCCATCCACGTCGAGATCGACGAGGACCTCGCCACCTGGCGGGCCGAGATCCCGGGCCGGGTCACAGCAGCCGCCGAGGCGCTCACCGGCCCGACCACCCCAGACAGCGCGCGTGTCCAGGTCCACAACGCCCCGGGCGCCGAGGTCGGGCCGGGCCAGGTCGCCACGTGGGGCCGGGCCACCACCGACCGCGCGGACGCGTTCGGCTTCTCCTGGGACCGCTCCGGCAAGTCCAGCAAGCACTTCCCCTTCGACTGGAGCGGCCCCGACTGACGCACCGGACCTCCCGACAACAAGGCATTCTTGATCACCCCTCCCGCTGCCGCCGGCTCCGGGCTGAGGGCCTTGTCCTCCCGCCGGGTCGGCGGAGAGCATGATCGCGTGCAGCGCGAGGAGAAACTCCACGAACTACTCGAACGTGCCGGACTCACGGTCGTGGAGGACGTGCGCCCGGGCAACCTGTTCCCGCCGGAAGCCGGCTGGCGGATCGCGCAGGGGATCGCGGCGCCGGACGGAGCGGCCCGCGAAGTGCTCGATGCCACGTGGTGGCGCCGTCTTGTCGATGCCGACGGCGAGTTCCTGGTGGCTGTCCTCCGGCACCGAATCGGCGGCAACGACGCCTGGTGGACCCGCGTCCGGCACACCGGGAGCGGTGTACCGGAGTTGACCGGCGACCCCGGGTTCGTGGCGCTCTCCCTCGACGGGCAGGTGCTCGTGGCGGAGGTGCCCGGCGCGGGCGGGCCTCGGGTGACGGCCCTCGACCGACTGCCCGAACGGCTGGAGGAGTACGCCGCTGCCGCCGGGCACGAGACGGAAGCCGAGCGCGCCGACGTGTGGGCGGCGGTGCCCGGCCGACCTGCGTGGCCTCTGCACTGGGCGGAAGGCATCGGGGCCAATCCGGCCGCGACGGACGAACTGCTGATCCAACTGCTGGATGTGACGGTCGCCTTCCTGCACGGATGCGACCGGCCCGCCGTGCTCGACGCCGCCGTGGCGCACCCGGATCGGCGGGTCCGGGCGACGGTCGTCGACACGTTCCGGCCCAGGCTCACCTCCGACCAGTGGGTACGTCTGATCCGTGCCGAGCCGTCGCCGGAGCGGCGTGTGCTGTTCGCGGAGCACGCCTGCGTCTGGGGCGCCGAACTCCCCGAGGACCTGTACGACGACCTCCTCACCGGCCCCTCCCGCGCGCGAGCCGCCGAACTCCCGAAGCTGCCCGCACGGCACCTCCCCGGCCTCGCAGCCGACGCCGATCCCCGGGTGCGGGCGGCGGCCTGCGTCCGGTGGGACGACCTCCCCGCACCGCTGCGGAACCGGCTGCTGGCCGACGCCGACCATGCCGTGCGGACGGCTGCGCTGCTCGCCCACCACACCGCCGTACCCATGCCTCGCGAGGTCTTCGCCTCCCTGCCCGACCCCAGGCGGGCGCTCGAACGATGCCGCCTCGCGGCTGAGCTGGAAGCCGATCTGGTCCGGGACGGGGACGCGGAGGTACGCGGGGCACTGGCCGCCAACCCGGGCCTGAGCCCGCACGGCGTCGCCGTGCTCGCACAGGATCCGCGGGACGACATCCGATCCGCCGCGGCGCTGCGTTCCGACCTCACCGAGGAGCAACGTGCCGCGATCCGCCACCACTTCGACCCGACCTCGATGTCGCGCACGCTGCCCTGGGTCGAGGCCCTGCACGGTGACGCCGACGCGATGCGCCGCCTTTCCGCGTCGTCCCACCCGCTGGTGCGCCGTAGCGTTGCCCGGGCCCGGCGCCTCCCGCCGGATGTCGTGGCGCGCCTGGCGCGGGACGAGGACCGGGTGGTCCATCTCTTCCTCGCCGAGTCGTGCGAGGACGCGCCGGCCGACCTGCTGCTGGAGGTCTGGAGCTGGTGGGACGGCAATTTCAGCCACCCCGGCCGGCCCCGCAGTCACCCCAACTTCCCCCGTGCGGGCCTGCTGCGGCACATCGCCGACCCCAGCGGGCGTATGCGCCGGCTGGCCCTCGACGACCCGGAGTCGACACCGGCCGACGTCGCCCGCCTGGTCCGGGATCCCGAAGCCGAGGTGCGCCGCCGCGCGGCCAGGGACCCCCGGCTGTCACCAGCCGACGCGGTACGGCTGCTGAACGACCCCGAGGCCTACGTCCGCGGCGCCGCGTTGCGCAGTCCGCGGCTGCCTGCCCGCGTCCTGGCCGGGCTGCTGCACGACCGCGACACGGCATGCGAAGCGGTCACCAACCCGGCGATCCCGGCCTCCGTCCTGCACCGCATCCTCACAGCGGCTGCGGTGGCCGTGGCAGCCCGGCGCTGAACACCGTCCCCGGCGGGGCGCTCGGACGGAGGCGGTATGCGAGACCAACTAGGTGTATTGACCTGCAGCCTTGTTTACGTCGGCTGATGGGTCGCTGGCATCTGTGCGTTCGGCGTTGCTAGTGGCGCATGCGGTACCCATTGCGCCGGCTACATGGGCGACGGGGCGGCCAGCCCGGACCCGGTCGACCAGGAGTCGTCTGCCGTGAACGGTGAGTCGGGCATGAAGCGCGTCGGGTGTGTCGTACGACTGTGATGCCCGGCGGGTAGCGGAGAGCCTCAGCGCGGGGCGGGAGGCGTCGGATCGGCAATATCAAGGGTGACCTCGGACAACGGGCAACTGACGCATGTCAGTACCTGCCCCTCCGCCTTCTGCTTGCGGGTGAGGCAGGTGTGTTCGGGTTGCGTGACCTCGCCGCTGCTCACACGCACCATGCATTCCCCGCAGGTGCCGACCGTGCAGGAGTACGGCATGGGCAGCCCTGCGGCGAGACCGGCATCGAGCAGGGACTGGCCGGGTTCGACCACGGTCACTCCGACGAGGCTCCCGTCTTTCTCGACTCGCATCTCCTGGGGTGCCTGCGTGGTTACGGCGGGGGCGACACCACTGAAGCGTTCTTGGTGCATGTGCTCGTCCGGCACGCCGAGTTGTCGCAGTACGTCCTGCACGGTGTCCATGAGTGCTTCGGGGCCGCAGACGAAGTGGTGTGCGCTGTCCGTCAGCGGTAGGCCGGTCACCCACCGGCGGACACCTTCGGCGTCGAGTCGGCCATCGCGGCTGGTGAGGACGTGGGTGACCGCCAGCCGGTCTGGATGGTCCTTTTCCAGGCGGGTCAACTCGTCGCCGAAGATGATCTCTTCGGGGCCTCGGCTGCTGTACAGCAGATCGATCCTGCCGGTCGACGCAGGATCGGAAAGGCGGGCGCGGATCATGCTCATCATGGGCGTGATGCCGCTGCCGGCCGCGATGAGCACGAGCTGCTCAGTGGTCTGCGGCGGGGCGTGGAAGGTGCCGGAGGGGCCGCGTACCGCGAGTCGGTCCCCGGGACGCAGGTCACGATGGGCGTGTGTGGAAAACCGGCCGCCCTTCACGTGCTTGACGGTGAGCTCCAGCCGGGTGGCGCCCGGCGCCGAGGAGGCCGAATAGGCGCGTCGTACGGGGCGGCCCGCGATGTCCGTGACCAGGGTGAAGAACTGCCCGGGACGGAAGTGGAACGGCTTGGCCTCGGCGGCTGAGTCTTCGAGCACCAGGGTGCGGGCGGAGGGCGTCTCCTGCCGTATCTCGCAGATGCGCACAGGTCGCAGTGGGCTCTCCGTCACCTGACCGTGAAGCGTTCCGCCACGGCGTGCGGCAGCAGGGGCGCGGACATCGTCGTAACCCTCTTTGCGCAGCCCGGACACGTAGGCGCGGTCCATCGCTTTCCGCATCAGCCAACTCATGCCAGGAATGGCGGTGATGAGCTTGATCAGCCGCGCTGAGGCACGCTCGGACTCGGCTGCGCCTGCGGCCAGATGGGCGCTGGCCAGGGCCATCATGTCGGGGGCCGAGTCCCGGCCGGATCGTGTGTCGGGGTTCCACAGGCGGGCGCGGGCAACAGCGTCATTGCCGCGGATCTCCGCGTACTCCACGTCGATGAGGAGGGCGAGATGCGGTGGCACGCCGCGCAAGGCCAAGGTCTTCAGCAGCGCTGCGTCGTCGGTGATCACGGCGCGCCCGTGGATGTGCAGGACACCGCTGCGGCCGGGGACGAGGGCGGCGAGTGCGAGCCGGTCGTCGTGGAGCAGGTTGTGCAGGGTGTCCGCGCGTCTGTTGCCCTTACGGTCGGCCAGCACCAGAGTGCGGCCGTTCAGGATGCGGGCCACCGTCTGCCGCTCCCCGCGCGGGCTGGTGTCGCTGCCGCCTTCCGTGTCCCAGGTGGACAGGGCCAGGAAGGGGGAGGCGGCCAGGAAGTCGCCGATACCCGGGCCGGCCAACGGGCCCCGGTCAGGGACAGGCTCCGCGGTGTGAGGCGGGGCGGGCGACTCCCACAGGCCGGCGCGGATGACGGCCTGCGCGCAGTGCACGTACGCCTCGGAGATGTCCACGGCCGTCTCCCCGCCCTTGAGGGCGGATGCGGCTCCGTTGACGCGCAGCACCTCGCCCACCCCGGGCAGCAGAAAGAACAGCGAGACCGGGCCGGATGCGACACTCGCCCCCGGAACGGAGAAGGAGAACCGCTGCGAGGAGTGGACGCGCGCGAATCCGGGCGTGCCACCGACGAACGTGGTGCGCACGGTGCCGACGGTGTCCTGGTAGCCGAAGGCCGCGACCGGACTGTGGGCCAGGACGCTGCGGCACCCTGCGTCCAGGACGCTGATCTGCTTCTTCATGACCATCGCGGCCGGGCGGCCGACGACCGCCTCGACCTCGTCCACGCAGGACAGCCGGTGCATCGCGTCCGGCTCGAAGGTGTGCTGCTGCATGAGGGTTCTTTCAGCCGGGGGCCGACCGGCCCAGTCGCCAGTAGCCGTAGAAGGAGACGTCCCGCTTGGGTACGCCGCGGTCGTTGACCAGGTGCCGCCGGACACCAGTGGCCAGCCGGGTCTCACCCGCCACCCACGCATAGAGGGGGGCTTCGGGCAGCTCGGCATCACCGACTGCCTCCAGCGCACGGACACCGGGACGCAGGCTCTCGCTGTCGCGGCTGAGCCAGTGCATGCGCACCCCGGGCGGCGTGGACACGGACCGGATGTCGTACGCGCTCGCCACCTCCACGAAGACATCGGTGGGCGGCGGGTTCGGGTCACTGTCCAGGATCGACAAGATGGCCGGCAGCGCACTCTCATCGCCCACCAGCAGACGCCCCCGGGCGTGCTCGGGCGGCCGGTACATGGAGCCGAGATCGAAGATCCCGGCAGGGTCACCCGGCCGGACCCGGCGGACCCACGAGGTCATGGGCGAGTCGCCGTGGAGGGCGAACTCGATGTCGAGCTCCCGCTCCACCGGGCGCAGGCTCCGGATGGTCAGGTTGCGCACCCACGGACGGGCCGCTTTCGGCATCAGCAGGACCTGCGCCATCCACGCCTCGTTCGAGACGGTCGGCATCCGCAGCTCGGGCTGCCCCTCCCGCGGGAAGAAGAGACGGACAGCCTGGTCAGGGCCTCCTGGAACGAGGTGCCGGATGTCGGGGCCGCCCAGGGTGACGGTGGCGAAGCCGGGCGAGACCGGCTGACAGCGCCGCACCTCCAACGTGATCATCCTGCGCTCCCAGGGGAGGCTCACCCGGGGGATCACCGCCACACTCCCAGGCTTTGGTTCCTCTTGTTTCCGCAGCTCATGACAGTATTCTGAGCAAAAGCTCAGCTATTGGCTACTCGCTTTCCACCGGCCAGAAGGAACCACGGATGACATCCGCCGACCGCCGACTCGCCCCACGTCGCAAGCCCCGACAGGTACGCGCCGAACTCACCCGCGAGCGCATCCTCACCGCAGCTGCTCACGTTTTCGCCGAGTACGGGTACGCGGCCGGCACCACCAACCGGATCGCCGAACAGGCCCGCATGTCCATCGGCTCGCTCTACCAGTACTTCCCGAACAAGGACGCCATCCTCGCCGAGCTGCTGATCCGGCACATCGACCGCGGCGCATGGACAGGAGCCGATGAGCTGGACATGACTCCCGGCAGCCTGAAGGAAGCCGTCCGGTCCCTGGTCCGCGACGCGATCGACCACCATCGCGACGACCCCCAGCTCCTGCGGATCATGATCGAGGAAGCGCCGGTCTCCAGTGACCTGATCGAAGCGATCGACCGGCACGGCAAAGCCCGGGTGAGGCAGGTACGCGACGTGTTCGCCAGCCATCCGGATGTCCGGGTGCAGGACCTCGACATGGCCGCGGAACTCGTCGTGGGGACCGTGGAGATGAACACCCACAAACTCATGGCAACCCCCCACCCCAACCAGGTCGAGAGGCTGGAGACGGAGCTGGTCGCCGTGATCACCCGGTACCTGCACGGCGACCAGTAACCACAAGCACACCTCGGTCAATGCCGGTACGAGCATGCCCCACCACCAAGTACTGCACTCAGTCGTCGGCGTCCCGGGCCGATCGCAGCAGCAGCGCCCGGCGGGCGGAGCCGACGTGGTGGCGCATCGCGGCGGCGGCCGCCTCGGGGTTGCGGGTGAGTACGGCCAGGAAGATGGCCTGGTGCTCCTCCAGCGATCCGGTCCGCGGATGTGGCACGGTGAGGTCGCGGTACTGCCTCATGACGAGGGGATAGAGCAAGGTGTCGTAGGCACGGGCCAGGGTCTGCTGGTGAGCGGCGCGCTTGATCTGCTGGTGGAAGGTCCGGTTGCCCTGGGAGTAGCCCGCTTCGTCACCGTTCGCCTGGCAGTCGGCCATGAGCTGCAATGTGCGGCGCAGCTCCTCGATCTCCTCCTCGGTCGCGCGTTCGGCGGCTTTGCCGGCCAGGGCGGCTTCGAGTGTCTCCCGCGCCTCCAGGATGTCCAGGGCTTCCTCGACCGTGAAGTCACGGGTACGGACACCCCGGTTGACCTCGCTGGTCACGTAACCCTCCTGCGCGAGCTGCACCAGCACCGCCCGCATGGTGCTGCGCGACACGCCGAACCGCTGCGTCAGGTCCGCTTCGGTGAGACGAGTGCCCGGCGCGAAGGTTCCCGATCGCAGGAGCGCGCGCAGACCTTCGTAGGCCTGGCTCTGTCGCGTCGACGGGCTCTTCTCGGCTTCGGCCGTGCCGTCGTGATGCTTCGGGTTCACATGATCACCTGTGGGTCGGGGAGGTCCGGCGCGTATCGAGCAGTATGGCTGGCGACCGAGCCTGCCCGACCCTCCGAACAGCCCCGACGGCCGTCCCGCGGGAGCCCTCGCCCTCACGAAGGACCGGTGCCGGGTCCTTGCTCGCGTGTGCGGAAGGCGATGCAGTCGGGGTAGGGCACGGCGACGGAGGTGCCCGTGTCGGTGAGACGTCCGGTGGCCCGGTCGACCGAGAAGAGGTTCACGCTCCCGCTCGCCTCGTTCGCGACGAACAGCCACCGTCCGCCGGGGTGGAGGGCGAAGCTCCACGGCGTGACACCGGCACAGGGGATGCGCTGACGTTCCGTGAGCAGGCCGGTCGCCGGGTGCGTGGAGAAGACGACCAGCGCGTTCTCGCCGCGGTTGGATGTGTACACATGACGGCCGTCGCGGCTTATGGCCAGCTCGGCGGCGCTCGTGGTTCCGGTGTGGTCAGCCGCGTTGGTCGACAGGACCTGACGAGTCGTCATCACGCCATGTGTCGCATCCCACCCCAACACCTCTATGTCAGCGGTCAGTTCATTCAGCAGGTACAGCGTCCGGCCGTCCGGATGAAAGGCCAGCCGTCGCGGGCCCGAGCCGGGTGCGGTCGCGTGGAAGCCCGGCCCGTCGGGCGTGCCGGCCGACATCCGTTGGGTGGCCTGGTCGTAGTCGTAGACGAACACCCGGTCCGCGCCGAAGTCCGCGACCAGCGCGTACCGGCGGCTCGGGTCGATGATCACGTGATGGGGGTGCGGTCCCGTCTGGCGTGGACTGGGGCCGGATCCGACATCCTGGACGGTCGACGCGACGGCGCGCAGGCCGCCGCCCTGGCCCACCGGCACGGTCACCGCGGTTCCGGCCGCGAAGTCGGCGACCAGCAGGGCGTCCGCCTTCCCGGTCAGTCCGATGTACGACAGCCCGCCGCTGCCGGTCGGGACGGCCTCGACCGTGATCTCGTCGAGTTGTCGCAGCGCTCCCGAGGCGTCGTCCATGTGGAAGGCGCGTATGTATCCGCCCTGCTCGCCGCCGGCGACGTACAGAATCGGGCGGGTGGGATGCGTGACGAGCCAGTTCGAGCTGACCTGGGCCACGGACCCCAGTGAGGTCATGGTTCCGCGGTCGGGGTCGAACCGCACCGCGTACACCAGGCCCTGCCCCCAGGTGCCGATGTAGAGCAGATCGCCCGGCCGGTTCGGAGCGGCGTCGGCGGGCGTGCCGGAGAGCAGGGGCGTGGCCGCCGCCACCGACATCGTCATGGCCGTCAGCACGGTTCTCCGCGAGGGTGGCGCAGGAGACGGCCGGCCGTCGCGGGCGGCACGCGGGTCAGACTCAGGTCCGGGAGAGTCGTTCATCGAGCGGACGCCTTTCTCATGACAGGGCGCGGTGACCGACGACGCGGAGGATGAGCGTCACGGGTTGTCGGACAATGCCTCCGGGAACGTAACTCCCCGAGATGGTCCGGGCAAGAAGCGTGCACGCATAGGCAGTTCTCCGATAGGCCTGAGTGCCCGACCTCCGCATGGATTGCCCAACAATCGCCCCCACCCGCGCCACGCGCGGGACGAACCGGACCGCCGGGGAGGTGGCCGCACCACCGGCGGACCCGATCGCCGGGAACCTGTACGGCCGGCAGGCGGGGACACGCGGCTTCGGGCCATGCGTGATCGTGAACGGGACGCGTGTCGGCACTCATGTTGTCCAACAATGTCGGGCCAGGGTCGCCTGTCACCTATGAGACGGGCACGTTTTTCCGCAGGATCCTTGTCCGCGTAAGTCGACGGTGCTACGTTCGCATCACCGCTTGTCGGACAATCTCGGGGACACGCGGTGTCGCCGAGACTGCCTCGCCGGAAGAATCAAGCCGACCCCGGCACTCCTCCGAGGCCTCGATCACTCCACTCCACTGTCAGCAGTTCACGTCACACACCACCGCCACTACCGGCACGAGCGCACGGCGCCCGCTTCGTCCCGTGGCGGTGCGGGAGCCGAGGAGACAGCCATGTCGACCAGTCAGCGCACCCTTCACCCGGAGGCACTCCGTCTCGACGACGTCACCCTGCAGTTCCCCGGCACTCATCGACCGGCGATCCGGGATGTGTCGTTCACGGTCGACCGCGGCAAGGTCGTCGCCGTGATCGGGCCCAGCGGGTGCGGGAAGAGCACCATCCTCAACCTGGCCGCCGGACTGCTCACGCCCACTCAGGGCGAGGTCCACTACTCCGGCGAGCGCGTCACCAGCGTCAACTCCGATGCCGCGTACGTGACTCAGCACTCGCATCTGCTGCCCTGGCTGAGCGTGAAGGCCAACATCGGCCTGGCGCTCAAGTTCCGCAAGGTGCCCAAGGCGGAGCGCGAGGAGCGCATCGCGCACTGGGTCGATCTCGTCGGGCTGAGCGGCTTCGAGAACCACTTCCCCCGGGAGTTGTCGGGCGGTATGCAGAAGCGCTGCGCCATCGCGCGTGCGCTGATCTACAACCCGTCCATCGTGCTGATGGACGAGCCGTTCGGGCCACTGGACGCCATCACGCGGCTCGAGCTCCAGCAGGAACTGCTCAACATCTGGCGTGAGCAGAACGGGACTCTCATCTTCGTCACGCACGATCTCAACGAGGCCATCTACCTGGCCGACGAGGTCGTCGTGATGTCGAAGGGCCCCGGAACGGTCCGCCGCGTCATCCCGGTTCCCTTCGAGCGCCCGCGCCAGATCGGCGCGCTCGTCGAGACCCCTGAGTTCTCTGAGCTCTACAACGACCTCTGGGGACTCTTCGCCGCCGAGCGCAAGTCCGCCGCGTAGCGCGGACCGAGCCGGCCGCCGCAGTCGGCGACCGTCCGCCCCACGCTGCGAAGCCGTCAAGGCTCTATGCCGTCAAGTCGCCAAATCGCCATGCCGTCATGCCTTTTTCCGAGGTTTTCGGACGTCGTGCCGCCGCCGAGTTAGGTTCACAGTTTTGATATCGATCAAGGAAGAGATCGCCGTACCGAGTCCGCCCGACCGTGTCTGGGAAGTCATCTCCGACCCCTCTGCCGTCGTGTCGTGCATCGGCGGCGCAGAGCTCGGCGCGTCGCACGACGACGGGTCCTTCGACGGAGCCCTGGCCGTCAGATTCGGCGGCCTCCGGGTCAAGTTCGCCGCCCGGGTGGCCCTGGA
The DNA here is from genome assembly GCF_022698165.1 of Streptomyces cylindrosporus. Classification (GTDB taxonomy): domain Bacteria; phylum Actinomycetota; class Actinomycetes; order Streptomycetales; family Streptomycetaceae; genus Streptomyces; species Streptomyces cylindrosporus. Next base: position 161,699 of record NZ_JALDAY010000013.1, on the reverse strand, counting down.
CCTCGATGAACCCGAACATGAGGGCCGTCTGACCGCCCGGGGTGCGGACGGGCAGGGCGCCACCCGCTTCAGCGCCGGCGCCACCTTCCGGGTCGCCGAGGGCCAGACCCCCGGCAGCTCCCGGGTCTTCTGCGACGGTGAGATCAAACTCAACGGCAAACTCGCCAAGTTGATCGAGTCGGGCGCCTCGATGGTCGTCGCCCGGATGACGAAGGAATTCACCGACGAACTGGTCAAGGCGTGCGCGGCGACCGCCGAGCCCGTTGCGGCAGCCGCCGGGTCGCCCGCCCCGGCGCCTTCGGACGCGTCCGCGGCCGTATCCCGCCCCACCGGTCTGATCGCCCGCCTGCGCGCGTGGTGGGCGGGGCGGCGAGCCAGGCGCCAAGGACAGTCGCCGCATCCGCCGACGCCCTCGGCGGGCGCGTCCGCAGAAACACTCGGCCAGGTCGGACAGGGGAGTCGCCGATGACAACGTCCAGGCTCAACAAGGTGATCGGCGCCCTGGACGCGGGGCAGCACGTCTTCGCGACCTTTTCTGCGGCCGACCCCGCCTCGGCGGTCGAGCTGAGCAACTCCGCCTACGACGCCGTGGTGTTCGAGATGGAGCACAAACCCTGGGACATCAACGCCCTCAAAGACAGCTTCCAGTACCTGCTGAGCCGTCGTCAGATCTTCGAGGCGGACAGCCTCGCACCCGCCGTCACCCCGCTGGTGCGCATCCCCGCCAACGGCGCGGAGAAGGCCCAGTGGCACGCCAAGCAGGCCCTCGACCTCGGTGCGTTCGGCATTGTCTGGCCGCACATCTCCACGGTCGAGGAGGCCCGTAACGCCGTCGCCGCCTGCCGCTACCCCCGGCTGCCCGACGCTCCGCACTACGAGCCCGCCGGCCTGCGCGGGGACGGTCCGCACGCGGCCACCCGCTACTGGGGCATCTCCAACATCGAGTACTACGCCAGGGCCGACGTGTGGCCGCTCGCCCCGGACGGGGAGATCCTCGTCGGCCTCATGATCGAGGACCAGCTCGGCATCCGGAACCTGGCGGACATCCTCGACCAGGTACCGGGGATCGGGCTGATCCTGATCGGCGAGGGCGACATGAGCCAGGAACTGGGCTTCCCCCGCCAGTACGAGCATCCACGGGTGCTGGAGTGCAAGCGCCGGATCCTCGACATCTGCGGTGAGCGCGGCGTCGCCGTGGGCCACCCCCATGTCACCGCCGGCAACGTCAAGCAGGTGCTCGACGACGGATACCGCTTCCTGATGTCGGCGCCGGTGCGCACCTACCCCGGCCTGGACAAGGCCCGCGAGCTGACCGGCCGCGACTGACCGCCCCCGCGCGGTCCGCGCACCCCCACGCCACCACCGCTACGCAAGTCTCGGAGTATTCCATGATCATCGACTGCCATGGCCACTTCACCACGGCGCCCCCCGCGCTGGGCAAGTGGCGAGAGAGGCAGATCCAGGCGTTCGAGGAGTCGGGCACCCGCGTGTCGCCCGACGAACTGCACATCAGCGACGACGAGATCCGCGGTGCCATCGAGAACGGGCAGCTCAAGCTGCAGATCGAGCGGGGCACGGACCTGACGGTCTTCTCCCCCGGCGCGGGCAAGATGGCCCACCACTACGGCGACGAGGTCACCAGCCTCGACTGGTCGCGCGTCAGCAACGACCTGATCGCCCGGGTGTGCGGTCTCTTCCCCGAGCGGTTCGTGGGCGTGTGCCAGCTGCCGCAGTCCCCGGGCGACGCCCTCGCCACCTCCGTGCGCAACTCCGTCAGCGAACTGGAGCGCTGTGTCGAGGAGTTGGGATTCGTCGGCTGTCTCCTCAACCCCGACCCGTCGGACGGGTACTACCAGGCCCCGCCGCTGACCGACCGCGTCTACTACCCGCTCTACGAGAAGATGGTCGAGCTCGACGTCCCCGCGATGGTCCACGTCGCGATGTCGAGGAACCCGGCCCTGCAAGGCACCTGCGCCCACTATCTCGCCGGTGACACCGCGGCGTTCATGCAACTGTGCGAGTCGGACCTGTTCAAGGACTTCCCGACGCTGCGGCTCATCCTGCCGCACGGCGGCGGTGCCGTCCCGTACCACTGGGGCCGCTACCGCGGCATGATGCAGGACCGCGGCCGGCCGCCGCTGGAGGAGTCGGTCCTGCGCAACGTGTACTTCGACACCTGCGTGTACCACAAGCGCGGCATGGAACTGCTGCTCGACATCATCCCGGCCCGCAACGTGCTGTTCGCCTCGGAGATGATCGGCGCCGTCCGCAGCGTGGACCCCGAGACCGGGCGCCGGTTCGACGACACCAAATACACCCTCGACTCCATCGACAGCCTGAGCGACAGCGACCGGCAGGCGGTCTACGGAGGCAACGCCCTGCGGGTCTTCGCACGGCTCGACGGTGTCCTCAAGGCGCGGGCGACGGCCGCGGCGAACGTGAAGGAGTCCCAGCAGTGAAGGTCTACGAAGCGCTGGCCGAGGCGTTCGTCCGGGAGGGCACCAGCGACGTCTTCGGCATGATGGGCGACGCCAACATGCACTGGATGGCCGCGCTCGCCGACCGCGGTGTGCGGCTGTACGAGGTACGGCACGAAGGCTCCGGCCTCGGCATGGCGGACGGCTGGGCGCGCGGCGCGGGCCGGCCCGGCGTGGTCACCACGACCAGCGGTCCCGGTGTCTCGCAGCTGGCCACCTCGATGATCGTGGCCAGCCGGGCGGGCACCCCGCTCGTCGCCTTCTGCGGCGAGACACCCCTGGGTGACGAGGGCGCCACCCAATACCTCGACCAGCGGCGCTTCGCCGCCGCGATCGAGTGCGAGTTCATCCACGTCACCCGGCCCGAGAACGCCCAGGAGGCCGTGCGCCAGGCGTTCTACCTGGCCCGCACCGAGTCCAAGCCGGTCATGATCAGCGCGCCCTTCGACGTCCAGGTGGCCGAACTGGACGACTACGACGAGGACTACGTGCCGTCCACAGCCCTGATCCGCACGCCGCGGCTGCTGCCGGACCCGGTCGCCGTCGACGCCGCCTGCGACCTCGTCCACAACTCCAAGCGCGTGGTCGTCATCGCGGGGCGGGGCGCGCGCAAGGCGGACTGCGGCGAGCAGATCCTCGCCCTGCAGCAGCAGACCGGTGCCCTGCTGGCCACCACCCTCCAGGCGAAGAACTGGCTGTGCGACCGCACCGACTTCCACGTCGGCCTGTCGGGGCTGTTCGGCGACAAGGCGTCGATGGAGCTGCTTCAGGAGGCCGACTGCGTCATCGCGGTGGGCGCCAGCCTGAACCACTACACCATCGAGAGCGGCTACCTCTATCCCGAGGCCAAGTACATCCAGATCGACACCGCCCCGCACCTGGTGATGGGCAACGGCAGGACGGCGGACTGCTACCTGCAGGCCGACGCGGTCACCGCCCTCACCGAACTGACCCGGGCCCTGAAGGAACGCTCCGTCCGGCTGGAGGGCTACCACACCGACGCCGTCCACCAGCACCTGACGGCCCGGCTCCAGCCGCCGGCCCAGTACGTGCGCGAACCCGGACGGCTCGACCCGCGCGAGGCGATCTGGATCCTCGACCACGAACTCCCCGGCGAGATGGGGCTGGTGCTGGGCAGCGGACACCAGACCGACTTCGGCACCATGCTCTTCCAGCGCTCCCGCGACGTGCTCTCCAACTACGGCATGTTCGGCGCCATCGGCCAGGCCCCGCTGATCGCCATGGGCCAGATGATCGCGATGGGCAACAGGCCCGGCTTCGTGGTGGAGGGCGACGCCAGCTTCCTCATGCACCTGTCCGAGTTCGAGACGGCGTGCCGCTACGACATCCCGCTGCTGGTCGTCGTCATGAACGACCAGGGCCTGGGCGCCGAGTACCACAAGGCGCGGGCGAAGGGACTGGACCCGGAGCTGGCGACCATCCCCACACCCGAACTGGGCACGGTCGCCCAGGCGTTGGGCGGCGGCGGAGCCACGGTCCGCACCCCGCAGGAGCTGCGCGAGGCCCTCGCGGAGTACGTACGCGCCCCCCGGCCGACCGTCATCGACGTCCGCATCACCCGTGAGGTGCTGAGCACCCCGTACCGGCGCATCCAGTACGGCGAGGACGTGTGAGCGGCATGAGCGAGAACCACGCGGCACCGCCGCTGACCGTCCTGCTCGGCAACTACCCGCACACCCGGCCCCTGAAGGACGGGACCGTCCCCGTGGACGGAGTGGACTGCCGCTACCCGGAGTCCTCCCCCCTGCCGCCGGCCTTCGCCCGCATGGTGCGTGAACTGGCCTACGACATCTGCGAGATGCCGACGGCCACCTACCTCCAGGCCCGCGACGCGGGCATCCCGCTGACGCTGCTGCCGGTCGTGCTGGTGGGCAGCACCCACCACCGCTCCCTGACCCGGCTGCCCGAGGACCCGGCGATCAGCCCCCGGGACCTCGTGGGCCGGCGCGTGGGGGTGCGCTCGTACGGCCAGACGACCGGTCTGTGGGTGCGCGGCTGGCTCCAGGAGGAGTACGGGATCAAGTCCTCCGACATCACCTGGGTGACCACCGAGGACGTCCATGTCGCCCAGTACGTCAACCCCCCGTACGTGACGCGGTCGGCGGCCGAGCGGGTCGGGGACCTGCTGCGCTCCCGCGACGTCAGTGCGGCGGTGCTCGGTCCGAAGGCGATCGGCGGACAGGGCGCGGGGCTGGTCCCGCTCGTGGCGGACGCGGAGGACGCCGGGAAGGCGTGGGCCGAGCGGCACGCCACCATTCCGGCCAACCACCTGCTAGTGGTGCGCGACGACGTCCTGCGCGACCGCCCCGACGCCGTGCTCGCCCTCTACCGGGCCCTGAAGCAGGCGATCGAGGACACCGCGGACCAGCGCGACGACTCGCCCGCCGGACGCGCGGTCGCGGCCGGGTGGAGCCCCTCGCTGACCGCCTGCCTGGAGGTCGCCGGACGGTACGCCCTGGAACAGGACCTGATCGGCGAGCCGGTGGACGTCGCGGCGATCGAGCGCGAGACGGCCTTCCTCGACACATGAGAAGGCCGACGGCAACGGCGCGCCGCCCGGCGGCGCCCGTCCATGACATCGAGAAAGGAGCAGCCGTGGGAGAGCCGGTAGGGCTGCGCAAGCGGGGCAACCCGCCCACCCGCAAGCCGGAGACATGGACGCCCGACCTGCTCGAGAAGGTCGCCTGGCGGGTGAAGGCGGCGAACGAGCCCTTCCGGGGCGTGGCCACCTCCGAGGGCATCCGGCGGGGACTGTTCCCGCTGCGCGGCACCGGCGCGGACGTCCGCAAGGTCTACCGGGCGGCGGAGGAGTACCTGGCGGGCCTGACGGAGAAACAGCTCGCCGAGGGCCGGTTCCCGATGGACGACGTCAGCTGGCGCCACTGGAACAACGGCGCCCGGTACTTCCTGCGCCACGGCATGCTGCTGGAGGAGCTCGACGACGAGCAGCGCGAGCGGGCCCTGGCCGTCATCCGCGAAAGCCTCAGCGCGGACGGCTACCGCCAGATGGTCGACCTCATGCACCTCAACCTCACCATCGGCGAACTGAGCGACAACACCGACGGCCTCAACGAGTGGCTGTACTGGTTCTCCCTCTACGGCGAGCCGGAGAACGGCGGCCCCTGGGGCTGGCAGCTCGACGGGCACCACGTCAACATCAACTGCGTGTTCGTCGGGGACCAGATGGTCCTCACCCCCTCCTTCCTCGGTGCCGAGCCCGTGATCGCCGGGTCCGGCAAGTACGCCGGCACCGTGGCCTTCCGGGGCGAGGAGGCACTCGGACACGAACTGTTCACCCAACTCGACCGCCGACAGCGGGAACAGGCCGTCATCGCGGACACCATGCCGGCCGAGCTGTTCGTCGGCGCCTTCCGGGACAACTACGAACTCGACTACCAGGGGCTGCTCCTGAGCGAGATGGCGCCCGGCCAGCGGGACACGGCACTGCGCCTGCTCGGGCTCTACGTGAACCGGGCCGCCGACCACCACGCCCGGGTGCGCATGGAGGAGGTCCGCGCCCACGAGGGCGACACCCGCTTCGCCTGGGTCGGTGACCCGGACGGCACCTTCTACTACCGCTTCCACAGCCCGGTGATCCTCGTCGAGTTCGAGCACATGCCCGGCGTGCTGTTCGACAACGACTACCACTCGCGCCGGCACATCCACACCGTCGTCCGCACCCCCAACGGCAACGACTTCGGCGTCGACCTGCTGCGCCAGCACCACGAGCGGCACCACGGCCCGCGCCCGGCGTAGCCGGTCCCCCACGCGATCCCCCACGTAACCCATGCGGTCCCCCACGTAAGAGGAGAAAGAGACATGAAGCTGGTGCTCGGCCGTGACGATCTCGCGGCGGCCGCGCTGTCGGCGGCCCGGGAAGCGGGCGCGGAGCCGGAGCGGGTCGGCATCAAGCCGGTGCACAAGGCGTCCCGCGGCTTCGTGAACGCCTCGGACGTCGACCTGTGCGAGCTGGCGATCGTGACCGTGCTGCAGGCCGTCGCCCACGGCAAACCGGTGCTGCTGCTGCCCGTCACGACCCTCGGGCGCCATCAGCACCAGACCCTGGTGACCCTTGGCCGGCTGTCGGTCGCCGACGTCGAGGGACACAGCGTAGGAGTGCGCGCCTGGAGCCAGACCACCGGCGTGTGGATGCGCGGCTTCCTCACCGAGCAGTACGGCGTCGACCTGCGCAAGGTGGACTGGACGACGTACGAGGGCCACCACGTGGACGGTGCCGAGGACCCGGCCTGGGTGAAGCGGGCGCCGGAGGGCACCAAGCTGCCGGCGGACTTCCTGGCCGGCAAGGTCGACTTCGGGATCATGGGCAACGAACTGCCCGCCGACGACCGGGTCCGCACCGCCATCGACAACGCCCACGAGGTCGCCGAACAGTGGTCCAGGGACCAGGGGTTCATCCCGGTCAACCACGTCGTCGGCGTCTCCAAGGCAGCCGCGGCGGAGCACGGCGCCGCCGTCCTCGCCGCGTACGACGCGATGCGCGCGGTGCTCACCGCCAAGGAGGAAGGCGGCCCGTTCCCTCTGCATCCCACGGGCTTCGAAGGCCTGCGCGGCGCGTTCACCAAGGCCGCCGACTACGCGCTGGAGCAGGAGGTGATCCCGCGGGCGGTGGACTACGACGAACTCGTCGAGCGGACCTGCGCGGCACTCGGCGTAACGCCGTCCCGGCTCGGCGGCTGACGACCGCGGCACAAAACGGCTCCCCACACGACACACGAGCAAGAGGACAAGGAATGGACAAGCTCACCGTGGTGCTCGGCGACTACCCGCACGCCCGGCAACTGCTGGACGGCGACACGGCCGTCGACGGGTACCTGGTCGAACCGGTGGAGGTCACCCCGGTCATCGGCGCCTACCGCAGGATGATCCGGGACCTGGAGTTCGACGTCTGCGAACTGGCCCCGGTCTCCTACCTGATGGCCCGGCAGGCGGGCATCGCGCTGACCGCGATCCCGGTCTTCCTCAACCGGCGCTTCCACCACGGCGACATGCAGTGCGCCGCCGACTCCGGCATCCGGGTGCCGCGGGACCTGGAGGGACGCCGCGTCGGCGTGCGCGCCTACTCGGTCAGCACCGGCGTATGGGTACGCGGTGTGCTGCGCGAGGAGTACGGCGTCGACATCGACAAGATCACCTGGGTGGTCGATGACGACGACCACGTCGAGGGCCGCATCCCCGCCAACGTCGAACGGGTCTCCGACGGCCGCTCGCTCGGGGAGCTGCTGCGCGCCGGGGAGATCGACGCCGCGCTCACCGGCAACGCCGGGACCGGACGGGCGGGCGCGCCCCGGGCCGGCTGGACCGCGACGGCCGAACCGGAGGCCGACGGCGACGACGACCGCCCGTATCCGCTCTTCCCCGAGGCCACGACCCTCGCCGTCGACCACTACCTGCGCACCGGCGTCTATCCGCTGCACTCACTGGTCGCCCTGCGCTCCGAACTCGTCGAACGCGACCCCGGCCTGCCGACCAGGCTGTACGCGGCGTTCGCCGACAGCAAGCGCCGCCACCTCGCCGAACAGCCCGCGTGGTCGGCGGTGCCCCGACTGGCCCGCCAGGGACAGCAGATCGGCGGCGACCCCGTCCCCTACGGCATCGACGCCAACGAACCCAGCCTGGCCGCGATGGTGCGTTTCGCCAGGGACCAGGGACTGCTCGACCCGCAGTTCCCCGCCGACCTGCCCTCGCTGTTCGCGGCGGGCGACTACCCGGACGCCTGAACCGGAACCGGACAGCACACACCGAAGACCAGGGAGCATCCGACGTGGACATCGTCGACGCACACTGCCACATCATCTCCGAGGACCTTGCCCGCTACCCCAGGGCGCCGATCGGCGGGAAGCAGTCCGAGTGGGCCGCCACCCGGCCCGTGACCGCCGAGGGCATGGTCGGCCGCATGGGCGACGCCGGCATAACCCAGGCCGTCCTGGTGCAGGCCACCACGAACTACGGCTACGACAACTCCTACGTCCTCGACAGCAGCCGGCACCGGCCCGAGCGGTTCGTCGCCGTCGGCACCGTGGATCCGCTGCGACCGGACGCCGCCGCCTCGCTCAAGGCCGCGGTCGGCGACGGCGGGCTGGCCGGCGTACGCCTGTTCACCAGCGGCAGCACCGTCCCCACACAGGGCGAGTGGTTCGTCGCCCCGGAGACGTTCCCCTTCTGGGAGCAGGCCGGCGAACTGGATCTGCCGGTCTGCCTCCAGATGCGCCTGGGACCGGCCACCAGGCAACTGGTGGAGTTGCTGGAGCGGTTCCCGGGTGTGAAGGTGCTGCTCGACCACATCGGCTATCCCGACATCGCCGCGTCGCCCGCACGGGCCGGCGCCGAGGTGGCGGAACTCGCCGTACACCCGGGCCTGCATCTCAAGCTCACCCACCGCAACCTGGAGCGGCTGCGGGACGCCGGGGAGCGGGCGGAGGACTTCCTCGGGCCGGTCGTCGAGGCGTTCGGCGCGGGCCGCATCGCCTGGGGATCGAACCTGCCGGCAGCCGAGCAGTCCCTGCCCGAACTCCGCACCCTGGCCGAGGACGTCCTGGCCGGACTGCCGGAGTCGGACCGCCAGGAGATCTTCGCGGGCACCGCCCGGCGACTGTATCCGCAGCTCGTGCGCGCCTGACTCAGACCGCAGCCGACCTCTCCGAAGAGACCTACAGGGTGATCATGCTGGATTCCAACGGCTTCGACGACGACGCGGGCCGAACGCTGCTGACCCGCGAGAGCCAGGCCTACGAAGGGCTGCGCTCGCTGCTGCTGTCCGGCAGCGTCGAGCCGGGGACCCGGCTCACCGAGGCCGACCTGACCCGGATGTTCAGCGTCTCGCGCAGCACCATGCGGGCGGTCCTGGTCCGGCTGATCCAGGAGGGCTACGTCACCAGCGAGGTCAACCGCGGGGTACGTACCCGCAGCTTCTCCGTCCAGGAGGCGGCGGACATCCTGGAGGCCCGCGAGACGCTGGAGTCCGCTCTGGCGGGCAAGGCGGCGGAGCGGGCCACCGAGGACGAGATCCGCGCCCTGCGCAGCACGCTGGCGGCGATGGAGGACTGCAGGTCCCGGGGGGACGCGACAGGTTACTCCCGGGGCAACCGGCGCTTCCACCAGCAGGTGAAGGAAGCCGCGCACCAGCAGACCCTGGCGCGGGCCTACGACACCCTGCTGTACCCGCTGGTGATGCGCCAGTACCGCAACCTGTCCGCACCGCACCCGCGCACCGGATCGCTGGAGGAGCACCAGGCCATCCTCCTGGCCATCGTCACCCGCAATCCCCCGGCCGCCGTCGCCGCCATGTTCCACCACGTCGCCTCCGCCCGCCGGGCGCTGCTGCTTCAGGCACAACAGGTGCACACCACCTCGGCAGTGGACGGCTGACGGTGCCGTCCGGCCTTCCGTACTCCGGCGACGACCAGAAAGAGAGAGCATGCACCAGCCAGTGAAGACCGAAGCGGGACTGGTCGGTGGCATACCGGGACGGGACCGGTCGGTCACCGTCTTCCGCGGCATCCCCTACGCGGCTCCGCCCCTCGGCGACCTCCGGTGGCGGCCGCCGCAGCCGCCGCTGCCGTGGACCGGCGTCCACGAGGCCGTCAGGTTCGGCCCCATGTGCCCGCAGGCGCCGGGCTCCGAACTGCACGGCAGCGAACTGCCGATGAGCGAGGACTGCCTGCGCCTCAACGTCTGGACCGCGGCGCGCCCCTCGGACGGGCACCTGCGTCCGGTGCTCGTCTGGATCCACGGCGGCGGCTTCCGGGTCGGCACGGGGGCCGGCCGCCGCTACGACGGGGAGGCCCTGGCCCGCAAGGGGCTCGTGGTGGTCACCTTCAACTACCGCCTGGGCGCTTTCGGTTTCCTGGCCACACCCGAGCTCAGCGCGGAGTCCCCGCACCACGCCTCCGGCAACTACGGACTCCTCGACCAGATCGCGGTACTGCGGTGGGTCCAGCGCAACATCGTCCACTTCGGCGGCGACCCCGACCGGGTCACCATCGCCGGGCAGTCGGCCGGCGCCGGGTCGGTGAACTTCCTCAGCATGTCCCCGCTGGCCGCGGGCCTTTTCCACCGGGCCGTCGCGCAGAGCCACGCCCGCCACTCCCGCGACCCCGACCTGCGCTACCTCAGCACCTCCTACCGGCCCCTGGCCGACGCCGAGGCCGCCGGCGCCCGGTATGCCGCGGAGCGCGGGGCGCGCACGCTCGACCAGCTGAGGGCGCTGCCCTGGCAGAAGCTGGTGGAGGGGGACGCCTCCGCGGTGGACAGCGCCGTGGAGACGGGCGGCCCGGCGAAACCGCCCTCGTTCCGCCCGGTCGTCGACGGCTGGGTGCTGCCGAACGGCTACGCGAAGACGTACGCCGACGGGCTGCAGAACGACGTGTGCTACCTGGCCGGGAACAACCTCGACGAGAGCGGGGCGGTGCCCGCGAGCGCCTTCGCCGAGTACCGGGCGCTCGGCAGAAGGGCATGGAGGCCGGGCGCGCCACCGGTCCATCTGACGCTGAAGGACTATGTCGACGCCTCCCGGCTCAAGTTCGGGCCGTTGGCCGACGAGTTCCTCCGGCTCTACCCCGCCGGCACCGACGACCAGGCGGCGCACGCCCACTGTGCCGCGGTGCGCGACAACGCCAGGATCTCCACCTGGCTGTGGGCGCGGGACTGGGCCGCACAGGCGGACCGGCCGGTGTTCACGTACTTCTGGACCTACGCCGCCCCCGCGGGGCACGGCGCCCGCCGCGCCTCGCACGGCTCCGAGATCGACTTCGTGTGGGGCAACCTCCACCCCGACCACGCCGAGTGGGCCGACGAGGACCACGCCGTCGCGGAGACGATGAGCGGCTACTGGGCCAACTTCGCGACCTCCGGCGACCCCAACGGACCGGGGCTGCCGCACTGGCCCGCGTGGTCCTCCGACACCCCGACGGTCATGGAGCTCGGTGCCGCCTTCGGCCCGATGCCCCTGGCGGAGCCACCCCGGCTCGACTTCTGGAAACGGTTCTTCCTTACTCAGCAAGCTTGGTGACAGGAGACAGCACATGACGCACGACAACCCGGCCACGCCGGCCGCCCGCAGAGCACTCCGGCCGCGACCCGGTGGCGGCCGCAGGCTTCTCGCCCTGGCCTCGGCCGCGGCGCTCGCCCCGGCGCTGCTCACCGCCTGCGGCGACAACTCCGGCACCACCGCGACCTCGGACGGACTCGTCCAGGTCACCGTCGGCGGCGGAGGCAGCATCTTCGACACCCCGCTGCAAGTGGCCGACGCCAACGGATACTTCCGCAAGCAGGGCCTGAAGATGAAGTTCGTGACGCTGACCGCGGCCACCGGCCCCTCGGCGCTCCAGTCGGGTTCGGTGCAGTTCTACGACAGCAGCCCCACCGCCTTCGTGTCAGCTCTCGCCAAGGGCCTTCCGCAGCTGGCGGTCTCCACCGACGGTCTGGGCAACCCGCTCGGCCTCGTCGTCAGCAAGAAGTTCGCCGACGCCCACAAGCTCACCGCGAAGAGTCCCGCCGCACAGGTGGCCAAGGCGCTGTCGGGTTCGATCGGCGGCTCCAGCTCGGCCAACACCAAGGCCGAGGCGGGCATCTTCCTCGACAAGTACGGCGTCGACCCCGACAAGAAGGTGAAGTGGGTGTCGCTGCCGAGCCCGGCCGCGGACAAGGCCGCCATCAACAGCGGCCAGATCGACTGGTTCGTCACCTCGGAGCCGATCCCGCTGCAGATCCAGAACGACGGGGACGGTGTCGTCGTCGCCGATCCGCTCAAGGTGCCCGAGTGGGCAGCCGAAGACGCCGGCTACGGACAGCTCGTGGTCACGCAGAAGAGCTACGCCACCGCCCACCCCGACGTGGTCAAGAAGTTCGCCACCGCGGTTCAGCAGGCCACGGCCTACATGAACACCCATCTCAAGGACAGCGACGACCAGACGGTGCTGAAGGCGGCGCAGAAGTCGCTCAAGGGCGTGCCGGACGGTGTCGTGCAAGCCAGCCTCCAGCAGGTCGAGTGGCCCACCAGCGGCTCGATGGACACCGCGGGCTGGAAGAAGACCATGGCGTTCCTCGACAGCCTCGGGACGCTTCCCGCAAACGCCAAGGTCACCACCGACAACTGGACGAACAAGTACCTGCCGTGAGACGGCCGGGCGTGCCGCACCGGCCAACCGAAAGGAGCAGACGATGGCGACTGCTACCCGTAGTGCAGAAAGCAAGACCGAGGTGAAGGCGACCCGGACCGGGAACGTCCGCAACAGTGCGTGGCGGGGCACCGCGCTGGTGGTGGTCCTGCGCATCGCGGTGATCGCCCTGACCCTCGTCCTCTGGCAGGTCATGAGCGGTCCCGTGCTGCCCGAGTACGCCGTCAGCAAGCCGACCGACGTGTCGCACGCCCTGTGGAAGCTGCTCGGCTCGTCGACCGGCTGGACCGACATAAAGACCACGGCCTTCGAGATCGTGGCCGGGTTCGGGATCGGCGTGGCGATAGGGACCGTGATGGGCCTGGTACTGGGCTCGGTGCCACTCGCCGGGCGCGTGTTCGAGCCGCTGATCGCGGCCGTCAACGGCATACCCAAGATCGCTCTCGCGCCGCTGTTCCTGCTGTTCTTCGGCATCGGCCCGATGTCGAAGATCACGATCGCGGCGACGGGCGTGGCCTTCGTGGTCTTCTACAACGTCTACCTGGGCCTCAGGCTGCGCGAACGCGAACTCGTGGAGATCGTCCAGGTGATGGGCGGACGCCGGCACCACGTCCTCAGTTACGTCACCCTTCCCACGCTGGCCGCGCCCTTCTTCGCGGCGCTCAAGACGGGCGGGCCGCTGGCGATCCTCGGCGTCATCGGCGGTGAGTTCATCGCCTCCACCGACGGCATCGGCCACGAGCTGTTCACCGCGGCCACCAACCTCGACGCACCCACCGAGTTCGCGGGCCTGATCATCCTGGTGGTGATGACGCTCATCCTCAACGGGATCCTCAGCGGGTTGGACACACTGGCTCTGAAGCGACTCGGCCTGGGAGACCGGCGATCGAAGGGCAGGGGCAACTGAGCCGGGCGGCGGTTAGGGCCGGATCGCGGCGTCCGGCCCCCCGCCCGCCCCAGCACACAGCAGGCAGGCGGGTGCGTCGATGACAGTCCGCCGACGTGTGCCGTTCCGCGCGAAACGCCACGCGTCCCCGCACGGAGGTACCGCGCACCTCAGCGGTTTCGCCTCGCTGCGGATCAGGAACTACCGGCTGTTCGCGATCGGACAGACCATCTCCGTGGTCGGCAACTGGATGCAGAACATCGCCGTGGGCTGGCTGACCCTGCAGCTGACGCACAGCGGCACGGTCCTCGGCATCGTGACCGGTGCCCGCTACCTGCCGGTCCTGCTGCTCGGTGTCTGGGGCGGGCTGGTCGTGGACCGCCACGACACCCGGACACTGCTGACGGTGACCCAGATCTGTTTCGCCGCGCAGGCCGCGGTGCTCACCCTCCTGTCCTGGGCCCACCTGACGACCCTGCCCCTGCTCGTCCTGCTGATGCTGACGATCGGCTTCACCAACGCCTTCGACAACCCCGCCCGGCAGAGCCTGATCAGCGAACTCGTCGACCGCGAGCACCTGGCCAACGCGGTCGCCGTCAACTCCACGTGCATCAACACCGCCAAGCTCCTCGGACCGGGACTGGCCGGCCTCGTCATCGCGGCGCTCGGGGTGACCCCCTGTTTCGCCCTGGACACCGTCTCGTTCCTGGCCGTCATCGCCAGCCTGCACATGCTGCGGACGGCGGAGATGCTCCCGGCACAGCGCGAGGTGCGTGCGCAGGGCCAGATCCGCGCCGCCGTCGCCTACGTCTGCCGCACCCCCGAACTGCTGTACCCCATGGTCATGGTGTACGTGACCGGCGTCTTCACCTGGGAGTTCCCCGTCAGCCTGCCGCTGCTGACCACGTCGGCCTTCCACGCCGGCCCCAGCGGCTACGGTGCCGCCATGGCCGTGATGAGCGCCGGCGCGGTTCTGGGCGGCTTCGTCGCGGTACGCCGCCGTCGGCTCGGCACACGCTCCCTGGCGGTGTCGGCGGTCATCTGGGGAACGCTGATCTGTGCCGCCGCCCTGGCGCCGACCCTTGCGGTGACGCTGGCCGCCCTGCTGTGCGTCGGCTCGGCCTCCATCACGTTCAATTCCTCGGCCAAGACGCTGATGCAGCTCACAGCGGCACCGCAGATGCGGGGACGGGTGCTGTCGATCTGGTCGATCGGCTGGCTGGGCGGCACGGTCGTCGGCGCCCCCGCCGTGGGAGCCATCGGCGCGACCTGGGGAGCCCGCAGCGCCCTCCTCGTCGGCGGGCTCGCAGCGTCGGGCATCGGCGTCGTCGTCCTGGCGATGCCCCGAGTCAGACCCGTGAACCGACGGTGAAACGCTGCGGGTTGGTGCCGATGGTGACCGGCCAGTGGATAGGACTGCCTGACGGTGCTGGTAGGCGAACGCGGCGTGGCAGGCCTCGGTGTGGTCCGCGGCGGCTGGCGGGCCGCGCCGAGCCCCGCTGTCAGCCCGCTGGTCTGCGACGAAGCGGCGGTCGACCCGTCGCGGCCGGCGAGACGGCCACCGAGGAGGACGGGCTCGCGGCGAACGCCGGTCCCAGTCGCACGTCAGCGCCCGCCTCGCTCTACGGCAGGTACTTGTTGGTCCAGTCGCCGGAGGTCACCTCGGCCTTCCGGGGCAACACGTCCAGCGAATTGATGAACGCCAGGGTCGTGTTCCATCCCGAGGCACTCATCGCGCCGCTGGTCGGCCAGTCGATCAGCGTCATACTCGCCTTGACCACGTCCGCGGGCACCCCCGGAAGCGCCTGCCGCGCCGCACTCTGCACGGTGGAGGAGCCGGGGTGTGCATTCATGTACGCCGTGGCCTGCTGCACCGCGGTGACGAACTTCCGGGCGACGGCAGCGTGCTGTCTCAGATAGCTGTTGCTCGCCGCTATGAACTGTGTGTAGCCGACCTTCGCGCTGGACCACGCCGGGACCTTGGTCGCGTCGGCGACCACCACGCCGTCCCCGGACTGCTGGACCTGCAGCGGGGTGGGCTCGGAGGTGGTGAACCAGTCGATCTGGTGGTTCTTCAAAGCGGCCTTGTCGGCCGCCGGACTAGGCAGCGAGACCCACTTCACCTGGTCCGGCCCGACGCCGTATGACTTGAGGAAGACAGCCGTCTGGGCCTTGGTGTTGGTGGAACTGGCACCGCCGGTGGAGCCGACCAGCGCCTTGGCGACCTGTGCGGCCGGGGTGTCGGCGGTCAGGTCGTGCTTCTTGGCGAACTCGGTGGTGACGACCAGACCCAGCGGGTTGCCGCCGGCGTCGCTGGAGATCACGGTCTGCGGGAGTCCCTGGGCAAGAGCGGACAGGAAGCTCGTGGGGCTGTCGTTGAGGAACTGCACGGAGCCCGACTGCAGTGCCGAAGTGCCGGTCGAGGCGGTCACCGTCGCGTACTTGACCTTGAGACCCTGCTTGGCGAAGTAGCCCCCCTTGTCGGCGAGACGTATCGGTACGTCGAAGATGTTGCCGCCGAGGCCCACGGTGACCGTGTCGCTGGAGCCTGAACCGGAGCCATTGCCGTCACACGAAGCCAGCAGGGTCGAGCCGAGAACCACGGCCGCCACTGCGAGGGCCCGGGAGGCATGGGGCGCGCGGGACCTACGTGGGGCGCGGGCGTACGGAGTGCGGGTCTTCATCGGGTCTCCTTTGACCGTGTCTGCTGGTTGTGGCTGAACCTCGGAGAACAGGGCCTGCGGCGATCTCGTGCGGCGATCGGTCAGACCGGGACGGTGTACGGTCGCGTGCCGCGTTCGGCCGCGTACAAGGTGTTGGCCAGGAGAATCGCGATGGTCATGGGACCCACACCGCCCGGGACGGGGGTGATCCTCCCGGCGACATCGATGAGTTCGCCCGTGCGCGCGTCACCACGAAGGCCGGCGGAGGTGCGGTGGATGCCGACGTCGATGACCGTGGCGCCGTGCCTGACGTGCTCGGGTCCGATGAGTCCGGGTACGCCGGTGGCGACCACGACGATGTCGGCCGGCCGGGTCACCGCCGCGAGGTCGGTGGTGTGTTCGTGGGCGACGGACACGGTCGCCCCGCGGCTGAGCAGGAGGTGAGTGAGGGGTCTGCCGACCAGCTCACCCCAGCCGACCACGGCGACGTGGGCGCCCTTGAGGGCGATGCCCTCGGCGTCGAGCAGCGCGATGATGCCACTGGGCGTGCAGGGGCGCAGCCCTTGTTCGCCGCGGGCCAGCAGGCCGAGGCTGGTGGTGGTGAGTCCGTCGACATCCTTGGTGACGGGGATGCGGTCGATGAGCGTGGCCGCGTCCAGCTGTACGGGCAGCGGGAGTTGGAGCAGGATGCCGGAGACCTCCGGGTCGGCGGCGAGGGCGTCGATCACCGCGGCCACGTCGTCGTGGGTGGCGTGGTGGGGCAGATGGCGGTGGAAGTCACGCATGCCGGCCTCTGTGATGGCCCGACGCTTGGCGGCGACGTACACGGCACTGGCCGGGTCGTCGCCGACCAGGATGGTGGCCAGCCCGGGGACCGTCCCCGAGAGCGCAGCGGCGGCGACCTCCGCGGCGACCTGCTGACGGATGCGCCGGGCGATCCGGGCGCCGTCGATGGTGGTTGTCATGGTGGCGAACCGTTTCTCGGGGCCGGCCCCGTCAGGCGAAGACGATGGTGTGGTTGCCGTCGCGGATGACCCGGTCCTCGGCATGCCACAACACCGCACGGGAGAGCACCGCGCGTTCCACGTCCGCGCCGCGGCGGGTCAGGTCGGCGGCGGTGTGGGCGTGCGTGACACGGACCACGTCCTGCTCGATGATCGGCCCCTCGTCGAGGTCCTGGGTGACGTAGTGCGCGGTCGCCCCGACCAGCTTCACGCCCCGCTCCTTGGCCTTGGCGTAGGGGCCGGCGCCGATGAAGGCGGGCAGGAAGGAGTGGTGGATGTTGATGATCGGCACGCCGACGTCCTCGATGAAGGCGCCGGAGAGAATCTGCATGTAACGGGCCAGCACGACGAAGTCGACGTTGCCCTTCAGCAGCCGCAGCTGCTCCGCCTCCGCGGCGGACTTGTCCGCGCCCTGGCACGGGACGTGGAAGAAGGGGATGCCGAACGAGCGGACCTCCTCGGCCACATCGGGATGGTTGGAGATCACCATCGACACGGTGACCGGGAGCTGGCCCTGGCGATGGCGCCACAGCAGGTCGAGCAGGCAGTGGTCGGACTTGGACGCGAAGATCGCCACCCGCTTGGGCACCGACAGGTCCCGCAGGGTGTAGCGCAGCCCGAACCCGTCGACCAGCTCCTTGTCCAGATCGGCCCGCAGCGCGGGCAGCTGGGCCTGGAGGCTGTCGAGGCCGAAGACGGTGCGCTGGAAGAACGCACCGCCCTGCGGATTGTCGGAATACTGGTCCAGGGAAACGATGTTCGCGCCATGGCCGCTGAGCACCGACGTCACGGCCGCGACGATCCCCGTCGCGTCGGCACCCTGCACGATGAGCGACGCCTGCTGCGCGGCGGCCTTCTTCGCGGCGATCCGGGCCGGGGCCTCCTGCGTGAGGGTCATGCCAGGCTTTCCTTCCGGAAACGGGCGGCCCACTCGCAAGTAGCCCGCAGCCCGCCGAACGTATAGAAGTGGATCTTCAACTCCCCGTGCCGAGCGGGGTCGTAGGCGGCCGCGAGGTCGCGCAGGAAGCGGTCCGGCCCCGCCGTGCCCATCAGGTTGGTGATCGAGAACCCGTACTTCCTGACGACCGAGGCGCTGGTGCCGACGCCGAACCGGGCCGCATAGGACATCAGTCGGCGCACTCCGGCGGGCCCGGGTACGCCGATCCGGATCGGAAGCCCGATCCCGCGGTCCCGCACCTCCTCCACCCAGGCGAGCACCGGGTCGACGCCGAACCCGAACTGCGTGATGATGCCGCCCTGAAGCGGCTGCTCCGACAGGGCTCTGTGCTTGTCGGACAGCGCGGACCACAGCGCGCCGGCATCGATCGCGGGATGGCCCTCCGGGTATCCGGTGATACCGACGTGCCGGACGCCGTACTCCGGAAGCAGGCCCGTGCGGAGCAGGGACAGGGAGTCGGCGTAGGGCCCTTCGGGCACCGACGGGTCGCCGCCGACCAGGAAGACGTTGTCGGCGGTGCCGTCGGCGCGCAGCCCGGCCAGGAATCCCTCGAAGTCGTCGCGCGAGCCGAGCCGGCGGGCGGATATGTGCGGCACGGGGACGAAGCCGAGCCGCTTGACCGCTCTGGCCGCCGCCAGCCGCATCTCCAGGTCCTCGTTGCCGAGGAAGGTGACGTTGATACGCGTCCCTCGGGGGATGGAGTCGCGGGCCCCCTCCAGCTTGCCGACGTCCTTGCCGGTCATCTCCAGGGAGAAGTCCTCCAGCAGTGCCGTGCTCACCGCCGTGGATGTCGTGCTGCCGAAACCCATGATGCTCCTCGTGAGAACGCGCGGGAGAGAACTCGTGCCGAGGGGCCGAGCCGCACCGGACCCTGCGGTTCGTCGCCTTCGGCGCTCCGGTCGGGGTGTCAGACCTGTGGTGCAGTGCGGTACTTGGTCCGTGCAAAGCGGTCCAGCGGCGCGGACTCGACCGTGGCGCGGACGGCGAGCTGCTCGTGGGGCTCGACGACGGGCTTCGCCGAGACAGGGTCCTCACCCCACAGAACCTGCACCTCGGTGCCCGGCCGGGCGAACTCCTCGTCGACGACGGCCAGTGAGACCACGGCCTGATCGCGTACGACGTATCCGCAGTCCGTCGAGATCCCCACTCGGCGTCCCTGCGACAGCACCTCGTCCAGCTGGAACTGGCCGTAGCGAGCCTTGGGGATGTTGAAGTACTTGTACGTCGGTCCGGGAGTCCACAGCGACGCGAAGAGCCGGGCGACGTCGTCGGGGTGCCACACCAGCGTCACCTTGTGCCGGTGGGGTTGGTCGGCCCGGGCACGCAGGGCGTCGCGGCCCACGAAGTCGTGGTCGAACTTGACGAGCCGTCCGTAGCCGAGGTCGTACGGCGTGAAGTAGTAGTCGGTGATGTCCGTCGAGTGCAGGCTTCCGCCCAGCGAACCCGCGCTGGTGGCCGGCAGCCACTCGCGGTAGGGGGCGAGACGGTCGCCGGTGAAGATCGCGGGCAGCGGCCCGGGGATCCAGCCGGACTCGAGGTTGGCCGTGGAATAGGCCATGGCGCCGACCTGCCGGAGGCCGAACTCCTGGCCACACTGCCGGATCGCCTCGTAGATCTCCTCGCCCTCCTCCCACGGCCCGAAGAGCTCGAACCCGATCTGCCCGGCCATCCCGTGCCGGAGGGCGCGCACCTTCCGGCCGGCGATCGTCAGGGTGGTCATGCCGAAGAACTTCACGTCGGGTACCGGCTGTCCGGTCAGCTTCTCCACCAGGGGGGCGGTCGAAGGACCCTGGATCTCGTACCGGTAGAGCTTCGGTGGCCGGCCTCCGCGCTGGACGGACTGCGGATCACGCTCGATGGTCACGTCCCAGTCGCCGGTGCGCGCGTTGTACTCGACCCAGTCGATCAGGGTGCGCCGGCCGACGAGGTCGACCGAGGTGTCCTCAAGGCCGAACAGGACGGCGTCACCGATGTAGAACCCGTCGTCGTTCACGGCGACGAACTGCTTCGCCTTGTCCCGGCCGAAGCCGGTGACACTGTTGACCCCCAGGTGCTCCAGCAGCCGGACCGTGTCCGGGCCCTCGATGAACAGGTCGGTCATGTGGTGGGACTGGTTCATCAGCGCGCAAGTGGTGTGCCATGCCATGGCCTCCTCGCGCCAGTTGGTGAACTCGCCGGGGACGAAGCCCAGTCCGTGCGAGAATGCCCTGATCGCCTGGTTGCGTATGAGGTCGACGGCGTTCCCGACGCGGTCGATCGCCGCCTGGAGACTCTCGGTCGTCGGCTTGTCCACGGTGTGCCTTTCATCCGGCGAGGGGACCGGAACCCGACTGGATCCCGGTGTGGCCGCCTTTTCGGCGTGTGCAGAACGCTCGCAGGGCGGCCGTTGTCCTGGCACGGTCGCCGGCCCCAAAGCGAAGAGGCCGATGCTTGTGGCCGGGCACAGTGCCGGGACTGCCGGATGCGGGGAAGCTACTGTCGCGGGTCTGGCGACGGTCGTATGATCACGCGGCACCATCGGTTCCGGGCCGTCTGTCGCCGACCGCACGGTTGCGCTGGTGGCCGGGACCGCCAGGCTGTTCAGGAGGTGGGGCATCGACACCGAGAGGAAGCAGTCGCGAGGTTCCGTCCTGCTGATCGTGCTCGTGCGCGGCGGCCGGCAGATGGCGTCGGCTCCGGGTCACGTCGGCGCCTCCTCCGACGGTCCTTCCGTCCGATGACCCCCTGGCGCGACGAGTTCGCCGGCCTGCGTCACATTGTGGCTGTGTGCAGCGAGCTTTCGAGTCTGGCGACGACCGACTCCGACCTCGAACAGATCGTGACCGTCGTCGCCGAACGCGCCGGCGTGTGGGCGGCCGTGGTCGACGACTCGCTCTCGGTGCTGGCGCTGTGCGCCGAGGGATCAGGGCGTACGACTGCGGACGGGCTCGCGAAGGTGCTGGACAGCGATCCGGAAGCCGTATCGCAGTTGGTCGCCGCGGCGGCCCGCATGCGCCGCGCCCTCTCCCTGCCCGCGGCGGGTGCGTCGGCGGTGTCGCTCGTGGTGGCACCCATCCTCGTCGGCGACGACTCGGTGGCCTATCTGGTGACCGCCGGCCACGACGCCGACGAGACCGGTGAGGACGCCCGGGTCATGGTGACCGAGCATGCGGCCATGGTCTGCGCGGTGGTCCTCGGCCGTCGCCGAGTCGTCGCGATCGCCGCCGGGCGCGCGCGCCGGGAGCTGTTCGACGGGTTGATGCTCGTCGGTGACCGTGCTGAGGCCGACGTCGAGGTATGGGCCCGGCACCTCGGTATCGAACCGGATCAGCGTCATCGGGTACTGGTGGCGGCGCTGTGCTCCGCTACTGGGGCACCCGTACGGGCTGCCACCGACATGGTCGAGCACATGATCGCCACACGCTGTCCGGCGGCGACGGTCGTCAACCGCGACGCGGATGTGGTCGTGCTCGTCCCGGGTGATGATGACGCCGGGCTCGCCCGGCAGCTCACCGCGTTGGCCCGGTTGTGCCGCAAGGCCGTTACGGCGCGTTTTCCCGGGGTGCGGTTGATAGCGGGGCTGGGTGATCCGCACACCGGGGCCGCGCGGATCAACACCTCCTACACTGAGGCACGCCGTGCCGTCGACGTCGGCCGCCTGATGACCAGGCTGCCGGATGTGACCGCGTTCGCCGAGCTCGGCGTGCACCGCCTGCTGGCCCAGGTGCACGACCCCGGCGAACTCGACGGGTTCGTCCGTGAGGTGCTGGGGGGCGTCATCGACCACGATCGAGCGAACGGCACGGACTACTGCGCGACGCTGACCGCCTATTTCCGCCAGAACGGAAGCCTGCAGCGCGCGGCCGCCCTGTTGCACACGCATCCCAACACGGTGGCCTACCGGGTTCACCGGGCCGAGAAGATCGCCGGTTTCGACCTCGGCTCCTACACCGACCGACTGGCGGTTCAGGTGGCACTGGAGATCGTCGACGGACTGGGGGTTGACGCGTGAGGGACGTCCTGGCCGCACGAGGTGCTCCTCTGCTCGGTGCGTACGTCGTGCCGGAGGCGGGGGACCGCGAGTCCGCGGCACGTGCCGCCGCCGCTGTCCGTGCCGCCGGCGCCGACCTCGTCGCCACCGCGACCTCCGGACCCGAACGGTCGAGGTGGACCAGCACCAACCAGTCGATCGATCTGGCCGCGACCTGCCAGGACCGCGCCGGCACGCCGGCTCTGGCCACGGTGACCACGTGGAGCCGGACCGTCATGTCCTTGCAGGCGCATCTGCTCGGTGCGCATGCCCGTGGGGTGACCCGGCTGATCTGCGGCAACGGAATGCCTCCGCCCCCCGAGGAACGCGCGTGGATCGACGGCCGGTGGGCGGTCGACGCCGTCGGGCTCATCGAGTTGCTGCGCGGGCTGAACGAGGGCGTGGACCGCTACGGTCTGCGACTGGACGCGGCCACGCACTTCGACATCGGGGTCAGGATCAGGGCAGTGCCCGTGCTCTCGGCCGCGGACCGCGCCCGGACCCGCCGGAAGATCAGCGCCGGGGCGGACTTCATCGTCACGAGCCCGGTCTACACGCCGCACGCCCTGGATGCCCTGCTCGACGTCGTCGACGGCGCCGTACCCGTGCTCGCCACCGTGCATCCGCTGCGTTCGTCCGCCGAGGCGGAACTGCTCCGGCGGGAACTGCCGGACGGCTGCATGCCCACCGAGTGGGTCGAGCGCCTCGACCGCGCCGGCGACAGAGCCGCGGAGGAAGGAGAGCGGATCGCGGTGGAACTCGCCTCGCGACTCGCGGAATCCACGCAAGGCATCATGCTGTCGCGGGCCGACCGGCCGGAAGTCGTCTCACGGGTGCGGGCGGTGCTGATGCGCCCGGTCGTCGGCTGAGACCGGACGGTTGTGTGACGGCGGGCGTAGGGATGATGCGACGTCGCTGACCGTCTGGTGTCGGCGTCGGGGAGTGACTTCAACTGCCCCTGGCGAGCAGGAACAAGAACCGCCTCACCCGCCGCCCGGGGCTTCCGGAGACTCCTCGGCCGGGCCTTCCTCGGGCCGGTGACCCTCACGGATCGCTTCCGTGAGGAGGTTCATGGCCCAGGTGATGGCGCGGGTCGAACGGGCCCCGTCGAAGCCCCACTTGCTCATGAGGCGCTCGTACGACGGCACGTTCCACAGGACGTCGAGTATGGCCGCGGCCATCTGACGCTGCTCTTCGGACCAGTCGGCGGTGTGGGGGGCGAGGGCGCCGAGGAGGGCGTCGCGACGGCGCTGGTCCTGCGCCGCGAGGGAGGGTTCCTCCGGGTCCGGGGCGGAGAAGCGGGGCACCGCGAACGAGGACAAGGTGGCGA
Source organism: Streptomyces cylindrosporus (assembly GCF_022698165.1). Taxonomy (GTDB): domain Bacteria; phylum Actinomycetota; class Actinomycetes; order Streptomycetales; family Streptomycetaceae; genus Streptomyces; species Streptomyces cylindrosporus. The sequence goes on along the minus strand of NZ_JALDAY010000013.1, from coordinate 138,215 downwards.
AGGAGCGCTCGGTGATGCCGGCGATGTCGTCCAGCCCCACGCCGTCGTAGCTCACACCGGCCTCCTCTTCGAGCCGGCGCATGACCGCACCATGGAGCGCCCGCTCGGTGGGGAAGTGCCGGTACACGGTGCGCTCCCCCACCCCGGCCGCCTCGGCGACGGCGCGGAATGTCAGTTCCCGCCAGTCCCAGACGGGGAAACCGTGCACCAGCTCGGACCCGGCGGCGACGATCCGCTCCCTGGTCCGGGTGGCCCGCTCCTGCCGGAGCGCGCTGTCGTAGCGCCGCTTCTGCCGGGCGGGCTCATTTCCCTCTGTCCCGGGTGTTGCCGCACCGCTCATATTGGTGGCACCCTGCTGTCACGAATTCATCCGACGGCGGATGAGAGTTCTGTGTGGATCTCGGATTCGCCGATGATACGGCGGTCCGAGCCCAGCGCATCAAGGACGGGGCCGAGTACCCGCCGGGCCGTTGGACGCGGCTCGGGGTCCCCGGGACACCGGAGGCGCACGGACGGCCTCTGATCGTTCGCACCATCCCAGTACCTGTCACGGCCCGCGCCGACCCGGTTCACGGCGAGCCCGACGCTGCCCGCGCACAGGAGGCAACGCTACTCATCCGGCTGATGGGAGCCCCCATGGGACTGCACGACGAGGTGCTCGACACGGCCCGAACCGAGACCGGGCTGGACGACTTCGGCGACGACTCCTTCCGCGAAGGGCTCGAACTGCTCGTGCGCTCACTGCACGAGGAAGCGCGGCTCAACGGCAACGGCCAGACCGCGCTGCGCCGGAACATCGTCGGCCTGCTGGCGCAGCGGCTGCAGATCGAGGACTGGTACCGCCGCCACCCGGAGATCGACGAGGAGCGGATCGTCGCGCCGCTGATCGGCCTCGGGCTCCCGCGGACCGGGTCCACGGCGCTGTCGTTCCTGCTGGCCGAGGACCCGAATGCCAGGTCGCTGCGGATGTGGGAGGCGGCGCAGCCGTGTCCGCCGCCGTCCACCGTCACCGGCCCCGACTCCCGGGTCGAGGCCGGCCGGGCCGCCGTGGCGGGGCGCGCGAAGACCTCGCCGCGCCGCGCGAAGCTCGTACCGGCCAGCGCCGACGGCCCGACCGAGTGCCAGAGCCTGATGGCGCTCGACTTCAAGGCCCATCTCTTCCAGGCGTACGCGTACGTCCCGTCGTACTCCAAGTGGCTGCTCAACGCGGACCTCACCTCGACCTACCGGTACGAGGTGCGCGCGCTCAAGCTGCTCCAGTGGGGGTTTTCCGAGCGGCCGTGGCGGCTGAAGTGTCCCACTCACCTGCTCTTCCTCGACCACCTCGACCGGGCCTTCCCCGACGCCCGGTTCGTGATGACCCACCGGGATCCCGCCGAGGTCATGGTCTCGGTCGCCGACTTGTACGCCGCTGTCGCCCGGTCCTTCTGCGACGAGATCGACGCGCGCTACATCGGCGAACTCAACGTGGAGCACTGGTCGGTGGGCATGCGGCGGACCCTGGAGTTCCGCGCGGCCGGCCGCGACGACCGCTTCTTCGACATCGACTTCCGGGCGATGCACCGCGACCCGGTCGGTGAGGTCCGCAGGCTCTACAGCTGGCTCGGGGAGCCGGTCACGGCCGAGTTCGAGCGGGGCATGCAGCGGTGGTGGCAGGAGAACAACGAGAAACGCGAGCCCAACACGCATCCCGATCCCGCCGCCTTCGGCCTCGACATCGACGGGCTCCGGCCCCTGTTCGCCGACTACACCGCACAGATGCGGCGCTGGACCGCGCGCTGACAGGAGGGACCACCCCCATGGCCATCGATCTCACCGGCGGACTGGACGCGGCCCGCGAACAGGTCTTCGCCGAACGCCCCGAGAACCCCGAGATGCGGGACTCGGCCAGCATGTGGATCTCCGACGACCGGGGCGAACTCGGCATCCCCCGGGTCGCCGTCGAGGCGGTCGCGTCCGACTGGGACAACCACCTGCTCCAGCTCAACATCGCCTTCCCCGACGGCCGGGTGTACCGCCTGCGCGACTCGGGACGCTCGCACTCCCCGCTGGACGCCGACGGCCGTCCCACCGTCCTCGGCACCGGCCCGCTGGCGTTCCGGTGCGTCGAACCGTTCCGGACCTGGATCGCGGACTTCCGCGGTACGGCGGCACAGTCGTCGACCCGGGCGCTGATCGCCGGTGAACCCGACGGACCGCACGTCGACGTGGAATTCCACATCGAGGCCACCATGGCGGTACCGCCCTGGATCCAGGGGGCTCTGCTGCCCGAGGCCCGCGAGCGGCTGGAGAACTCGGAGGAGGGCGGCCTCATGGGCGGCCCTCGCTACGAGCAACTCTTCCGCGCGAAGGGGTCGTTGCGCGTCGGCGAGGAGGAGCACGGCTTCACCGGAAGCGGACTGCGCATCCGACGCCAGGGTGTACGCGACCTCACCGAGTTCCGCGGGCACTGCTGGCAGTCGGCGCTGTTCCCGAGCGGCCGGGCGTTCGGCTACATCGCCTACCCGCCCCGCGACGACGGGCAGCCGACCTTCAACGAGGGCTTCCTGTACGAGGGGGACGGGCCGCTCGTCCCGGCCCGCGTGGTCGAGGCGCCCTGGCTCGGCAAGCTGCAGCCCACCGGGGAGGACGTCTCCGTCGTCTTCGAGTCCGAACTCGGTCGCACGCGCGTCGAGGGCGTGACCGCCGTGTCGACCTTCGACGTCGTCCACCGCCCGACGATGCCGAACTTCCCCGTCCTCCACCAGGGCGGGGTGCGCTACCGCTGGGACGGCGAGGAGACCTACGGCATGCTCGAGCGCTCGACGATGCGGGACAAGATCGTATGGCCGTGACCACGGGCCGGCTGACGCACCTTCAGCGTCTCGAGGCGGAGAGCATCCAGATCCTGCGGGAGGCCGTCGCCGAGAGCGAACGCCCGGTGATGCTGTACTCGGTGGGCAAGGACAGCTCGGTGCTGCTGCACCTGGCGATGAAGGCCTTCCACCCGTCGCGACCGCCGTTCCCCCTGCTGCACGTGGACACCACATGGAAGTTCCGGGCCATGTACGAGTTCCGGGACCGGGTGGTGAAGGATCTCGGTGTCGAGCTGATCGTCCATCGGAACCCGGAGTGCGTACGGCTCGGGATCAACCCCTTCGACCACGGCTCCTCGACCCACACCGACATGTGGAAGACCGAGGGGCTCAAACAGGCCCTCGACCAGCACGGGTTCGATCTCGCGTTCGGCGGGGCCCGCCGGGACGAGGAGAAGTCGCGGGCGAAGGAACGGGTGTTCTCGATCCGGTCGGCCCAGCACCGGTGGGACCCCAAGGCGCAGCGCCCGGAGTTGTGGCGGCTGTACAACGCGGCCAAGCGGCCCGGGCAGAGCGTCCGGGTCTTCCCGTTGTCGAACTGGACCGAGCTGGACATCTGGCAGTACATCCACCGCGAGCGGATCGAGATCGTTCCGCTGTACTTCGCCGCGCCCCGCCCGGTCGTGGAACGCGACGGCGCGCTGATCATGGTCGACGACGACCGGATGCCGCTGCGCCCGGGTGAGGTCCCCGAGCAACGCAGCGTGCGTTTCCGCACGTTGGGCTGCTATCCGCTGACCGGGGCGGTCGAGAGCACCGCCGACACGCTGACCGGGATCGTCCAGGAGATGCTCCTCACCACCAGCTCGGAGCGCCAGGGCCGGGTGATCGACCACGACTCCTCCGGATCGATGGAGAAGAAGAAGCGGGAGGGGTACTTCTGATGGCGCACGCGACCAACGATCTGGTCACCACCGACATCGAGGGGTATCTGCGCGCCCACGAGCACAAGTCGCTGCTCCGCTTCATCACCTGCGGCAGTGTCGACGACGGCAAGAGCACGCTGATCGGCCGGCTGCTCTACGACTCGAAGCTCGTGTTCGCCGACCAGCTCGCCGCGCTGGAGGCCGACTCGAAGCGGGTGGGCACACAGGGCGGCGACCTCGACTTCGCCCTGCTCGTCGACGGGCTCACCGCCGAACGCGAGCAGGGCATCACGATCGACGTGGCCTACCGTTTCTTCTCCACCGAACGGCGCAAGTTCATCGTCGCGGACACACCGGGCCACGAGCAGTACACCCGGAACATGGTCACCGGGGCATCCACCGCGGACCTCGCCGTGATCCTCGTCGACGCCCGCAAGGGCGTACTCACCCAGACCCGCCGCCACAGCCACCTGGTGTCACTGCTCGGCATCCGCCGCATCGTGCTGGCCGTGAACAAGCTCGACCTCGTCGGCTACGACCAGCACGTCTTCACCGCGATCGAGGCCGACTACCGCGCCTTCGCCACCGGCATCGGGCTGACCGACATCACCTGCATCCCGATGTCCGCCCTGCGGGGCGACAACATCACCGAAGCCGGCCCGCACCTGCCGTGGTACACGGGGCCGACCCTGATCGGACACCTGGAGTCGGTCGACGTCACCGACGACCTGCTGGCCCGCCCGTTCCGTCTGCCGGTCCAGTGGGTCAACCGGCCGGACCTGGACTTCCGCGGCTTCTCCGGACAGGTTGCCGGGGGCCGCGTACGCCCGGGCGACCGGGTACGCGTGCTGCCCTCCGGCCAGGAGAGCACGATCGCGCGGATCGTCACCGCCGACGGGGATCTCGACGAGGCCGTGACGGACCAGTCGATCACCGTGACCCTCACCGACGAGATCGACGTCAGCCGTGGCGACGTCATCGCCGCCGCAGGCGATCCGCCCGAGGTCGCCGACCAGTTCCAGTGCCGTCTGGTCTGGATGAGCGAGGAACCGATGCTGCCCGGCCGGCCCTACCTGCTCAAGCTCGGCACCCTCGGCACCGGCGTCGCCATCGGCCGGCCCAAGTACGTGTACAACGTGAACACCCTGGAGCACACGGCGGCCCGCACCCTCGCGCTGAACGACATCGGCGTCTGCGACATCCGGCTGGACCGGCCCGTGCCGTTCGATCCGTACGCCGAGAACCGGCACCTGGGCGGGTTCGTCGTCATCGACCGCCTGACCCGGACCACCGTCGCGGCCGGACTCCTCGACTTCGCGTTGCGCCGCTCCCACAACCTGCACTGGCAGTCGATCGAGGTGGACCGTGCGGCCCGGGCCCGCAGCAAGGGCCAACGCGCCGCCGCCGTCTGGTTCACCGGGCTGTCCGGCGCGGGCAAGTCGACCATCGCCAACCTCGTCGAGAAGCGGCTGCACGACGAGGGCCGCCACACCTACCTGCTCGACGGCGACAACGTACGGCACGGTCTGAACCGGGACCTCGGCTTCACCGACGCCGACCGGGTCGAGAACATCCGGCGCGTGGCCGAGGTGACCCGGCTGATGGTGGACGCCGGGCTCATCGTCCTGGCCTCGTTCATCTCCCCGTTCCGTGCCGAACGCCGGTTCGCCCGCAGTCTCTTCGAGGACGGCGAGTTCATCGAGGTCCATGTCGACACCCCGCTGCGAGTCGCGGAGTCCAGGGACCGCAAGGGCCTGTACGCCAAGGCGCGCCGCGGTGAGCTGGTCCACTTCACCGGTGTCGACTCGCCCTACGAACCACCGGAGACGCCGGAGCTCCGCCTCGACGGCGGCGGCACGCTCTCCGCCGAGGAGTGCGCGGAACTCGTCGTCGAGCACCTGCGTACGGTCGGCGTCCTCTCCCCCGCCCAGGAGGAGCCATGACCGGCTCGGACGACCGGCAGTCCCAGGAAGGCCCAAGAGAACCGACCCGGTTGCGACGCCTACCGGCGGCCGCCGGACTGCACGTGTCCAGGCTCGACGGCTCACCGCTTCGCCACAACGCGCCCGACCCGTACCTGCCCGACCTCCTCATCTGCCGTCCGGAGCCGACAGGCGCCCTACCCGACGCACTCAGCGACTTCCCGGACACCGGACCAGCGGCAGGGAGATGACGATGCGATTCGTGTACCACTACCCGGAGGCGACCGGCAGCGAGCGCGATCTGCTCGACGCGGGGCCCCTGGACGAGGTGGCAGCCGCGGTGGAGCAAGCCGGGTTCCACGGGTTCTCGCTCAGCGAGCACCCCGTACCGAGTGCCCGGTGGCTGGCGTCGGGCGGGCACCAGAGCCTCGACCCGTTCGTCGCCCTCGCCCATGTGGCGGCGGTGGCCCGGCGGCTGCGCCTGCACACAAACCTGGTGGTGGCGCCGTACCGCAACCCCTTCCTGCTGGCCAAGGCGGCGACGACCCTGGACCGGCTGTCGAAGGGCCGCCTCGTGCTCGGACTCGGCGCGGGGTATCTCAAGTCGGAGTTCCACGCGCTCGGGGTGGACTTCGAAGAGCGCGGCGCGCTGTTCGACGAGGTCCTCGACGTGCTGCCACTGCACTGGAGCGGTGAGCCCTTCAGCTACCGGGGGCGCCACTTCGAAGCCCGGGACGTCGTCGCCCTGCCGCGGCCCGTGCAGCGGCCCGTTCCGGTGTGGATCGGCGGCAACTCGCGGGCGGCCCGGCGCAGGGTGGCGGAGCGGGCGCAGGGCTGGATGCCGCTGATCGGTCCGCCCTCGCTCAGCGCGACGGTGCGCACGCCAACGATCGGTTCGCTCACGGAACTTGCCGACATGATCGCCGGAGTACGGGACGCGGCGAAGGCTGCCGGCCGCTCGGACGAGATCGACGTGCAGTACTCCTACAAGGACCTCTCGCCCGCCTCTCCCGCCGACGACGCCGACCGGCACCGCGAGGCGCTCGCCGAGATCGAACGGGCGGGTGTCACCACCGTGGTCGTCTCCAGCCCCGGGACGGCGACGCCCACGGCCACCAGGGATTTCATCGAGGCATTCGGCTCGACCTATCTGTAACGAATCCGGCCATCTGCAACGAACACGGATCCACGGAGGTCTTCATGGACGCGACAGAGCAGGACTGGAACCGGCTGATGGGCTTCGACCGGCTGCCGACCCACATCGTCGACAAGCGCGTGACCGAGCTGATGGACCTGAGCGGCAAGAAGGCGATCGTCACCGGTGCCGGAGGGGACGGGCTCGGCCAGGCGATGGCCCACCGCCTGGCCGGCCTCGGCGCGGACGTCGCCCTGGTCGGCCGGACGCTGGAGAAGGTGGAGCGCCGGGCGGACGAGGTCGAGCGGCGGTGGGGGGTGAAGACCGCGGCGATCCGTGCGGACCTGTCGGACTGGGACCAGGTGCACCGGGCCGTACGGGAGAGCCGGGACGCGCTCGGCGGGCTGGACATCATGATCAACAACCCGGTCATGGTCGTCGCGGGCCCCTTCGAGAAGCACACGAAGGAGGAGATCGACCAGACCGTGCTCGGCAGCCTGACCATGCTGATGTACGGCGCGCACGCAGCCCTGGAGTACCTGCTGCCCCAGGGGGCGGGGCGGATCATCAACATCGGGGCCGTCGGCGGGCGTATCCAGCACCGAGGTCTGGTGGTCTACAACTCCTGCAAGGCCGGCGTGATCGGCTTCACCCGCAATCTCGCGCACGAGATGGCGCCCCAGGGGGTGAACGTGCTGGGTGTCGCTCCCGGGATCATGATCAAGCCGGACATGAGGCGGATGATCCTCGATCCGCAGAGCGACCGGGAGCGCGCGGCGCGCGCCACCATCCTCGAATCGATCACGAACCAGGTCCAGTTGGGCCGGTGTTGTCTGCCCGAGGAGGTCGCCAACATGGTTGCGTTCCTGGCGTCCGAGGCCGCCGACTATCTATGCGGCCAGACGATCGACGTGGCCGGCGGGCAGTGGATGAATTGAGGGAGCCGACATGACCGATTTCACACGAGAGTACGGACCCGTCGCGGTGATCACCGGAGCGTCCTCCGGCATAGGGCACTCGTTCGCCGGGCAACTGGCCGCCCGTGGCCTCGATGTCGTACTCGTCGCCAGACGCACCGACCGACTGGAGGAACTGGCACAGCAGTTGAGGCGCACGCACGGTGTCGAGGCCACTGTCGTGGCGGCCGATCTCGCCGACCCCGCAGCGCCGGAGCAGGTCCTGGACACGGTGGCCGACCTGGACGTCGGCCTGCTCGTGAGCAACGCCGGCTTCAGCAGCGTCAAAGGGCCGTTCGAGCAGGAGCGCGCCGAGGTGCTGTCGTCGATGCTGATGGTCAATTCCCTCGCGCCGACCCTGCTCGCTCACGGCCTGAGCCCACGATGGAAGGAGCGGGGCAGAGGCGGGATCGTCTTCACCAGTTCGGTCGAAGGGCTGCTGGGCATCCCCTACTCGGCCGCCTACCCGGCCACCAAGGCTTACGTGATCGCACTCGCCGAGGCCCTGTGGGCGGAACTCGGCCCCGCGGGCGTCGACGTCCTCGCCCTCTGCCCGGGGGCCACGGACACCGGCGCGATCCGACGTCAGGGCATCAACCCCATGACGCTGCCCCATCTCATGTCACCGGACGACGTGGCCCGATCCGCGCTGGACCACCTCCACGACGGGCCGGTACACATCCCCAGTGCGCACTATCAGGAGATGTTCCACACCTTGCTGGCCATGCCACGCCGCGACGCCCTGACGACGATGGCCCGGTCCATGCCGAAGTAGCTCGCAGGCGGACCGGGAACATCTCGGACATCCACACCCCCACGCCGATGCCGACGAACCCGGCCGCGCACAGCATCGGCGTCCAGAAGGTCAGGTCGGTCCACGGCCGAAGGGTAGGTGCTGGCCCTTCAGCGGATAGGTCGCGGGACAGGCGCATGCAGCGGGCGTTGCCGCCCTCGACCCGGTCGGTGAAGGGGATCTTCGCGGGGCGCAGTCGCTCGGCCGGTTCACCGACCGCCGGCGCGCGGCGGAACTCGGCCCGGTGCCGGGCTCCGGGAGGACGAGGACGGTCGCGACAGCCACCATGATGCGGGCGACGCCGATGAGCCGCTAGCCGAGACGCCACCCGGCATCGTGGCCCTGCGAGACGCATGCGAAGACCACGCCTGTGCCGACCTGCCCGACGAAGGACATCGAACGTGGTCCAGTCGGTCGCAAAGCCGCCCAGGGCCGCCGGGCCGAAGGAGAAGTGTCCTGGAGCGCTACCCGAAACCTGAACTTCCTGATCCACCACGGCGGCAGCATGGTCCCGCGCATCTGGAGTTCTTCGCCCCCGAGCGCGTCCTGTTCGGCGACGACGTCCGCCGGCTGCTCGGCGAGCGGCTCACCGGGGTTCGCTGAGCCGTTCTGCGCATCGCGCCGGGCAGGCGTGGCACGTCCTCTTGGTGATCGTGCCACCAGCCGGGCCCCGCTGCCGAGTTCACCTGATGTGCAGCGGCATCCGGGGCTGTCGGCCGCGAAGGACCGTGACGGCGGCTGTGAAGGCTGCCGTGAAGGCAATCACCGCCGCCGCTCCCCGCAGGACCCAACGCCAGGGCACGGACGAGTCGGTCACGGGCTGATCCTCGGCGGGTTCCGCGCCGGGCGCGGTCGCGCAACGCCCGGCGTCCGCGAGCGCCCACAGCCGGTGTGCCTCCCGCAGTTCCTCGTGTGTCGCGCCGCAAGCCGTGCCGAACGCGTGAACAGGGCCGAAGCCGATGGGAACCTTGGCCCCCGAGCAGTAGCGGTGCAGGGCGGACCGGCTGGCCCCGGTCCGCTGCGCCAACGTCGCGTAGCTCACCCCCGCACGGCTCTTCAGCATGCGCAGATGCGCCGCTAATCGCTCAGCCGTATCCGATCGATCCATGATCGTTCCCCCGTCGGCAGGTCGATGGAACCGGCTCATGAAGATGAACCGGCCTTCGGATGAAGCGGCTTGTGAGCACCGGTCCGGCGCGCGCGGTCACCGCGGCCGTGTCCCACCCCCGTCTCAGCCGGGGGCCAAGTGCCCCGCTGAGCCGCCTCCCCGCGTCCCACCATCCCACCGGGGACCGGTCCGTTGCCACCCGTCGCACGCCATTGAAACCGTCTGCACAAGCCGCCGGAGTCCATCTGCCACCGGCAGCCTCACAAGACCGTCGAGAGGGAGAATCGATGCGCTGCACCAAGACCCTCGGCACCATCGCCGGAGCACTCCTGCTGGCCGGTGGAACCATGCTGGCCGCGTCCCCACCCGCCTCCGCACTCGCCGCGGCCCCCTCGGGCTGTCCGTCCGGGGCGCTGTGCGTGTACAGCGGGCTGAATTACACCGGCAGCCACTCCTATCTGCAGGACTGCAACCGCTACTGGTCGGCCTTCGGCCGCGACAACATCAGCGCCTCGTGGTTCAACAACGGCACCAGCGGACGCTGGGCCCGCATCTGGGTGGACCCCAACTTCGGCAGCGCCAACTGGAGCGCGAACGCCCGCGGAACCGGTGACCCCGACGGGCGGGACCGCGTCGCGTACAACGCCGGCAGCAGCAACGACTGGCCGTGGGACCCCAGCGACGCCGCGGCCTGCTGACATGCGTTCCCGCCGATCACTCGTTGGGGCGTGCCTCGCCGTGGTGATCGCGGCGGCGGCCGGCTGCTCCACGCCGGCCGCCCCCGGCCCCGGGGCCGCGCTCAACGGGCCCACGGACACAGGGCCGTTGCCCAGGGCGCTGACCCCCGCGGAGGACGCCTCACTGCTGTATGCCGAGGACCTGATCGTGCACGCGTGTATGGCCCGCTCCGGTCTGCGGTTCGTTGCCGAACCGCTCGCCGCCTCCTCACGGCCCGCGGCGGAGCAGCGCTACGGCACCGCCGACGTCTTCGCCGCCCGCGCCCACGGATACGGCTACAGCGAGACCCCCGCCCGACAGCGGCGGGCCGACTCCACGTCCCCGGACCCGAACGAGGTCTACCAGCGCACGCTCTCACCCGGCGCCCAACGGGCCTACGAGACCGCCCTGTACGGCACTCCGGGCAGCCGGCCGCAGGTCGAACTCCCCGACGGGCAGGGCCTGGTGATCGCCACGGAGGGATGCGTCGCGGAGGCACGCAAACGCCTGTACGGCGACGACCTGCGCGGCTATCTGATCAGCCAGCACGTCACGGCCAACCTGGAGGGACACATCGCCCAGGACGTACGCAACGCCAAGGCCTACCGGTCGGCGCTCGGCGGCTGGCGTACCTGCATGGCGAACCGCGGCTTCACCTTCGCCACCCCTCAGGACGCCAGGCAGGGCGGGGAGACCGCCGCGCACAAGGGCGGCCTGGCGGCGGAGATCCGCGTGGCCGCGGCCGACGCGGAGTGCGGACGGGACCACCGCCTGCTCGCTACCGCGGTGGCCCTGGAACAGGACCGATTCGCGGATACGGGTCCCGAACTCACCGGCTGGATCAAGGAGTTCCGGTCCCTGCGGCTGGCCGCGCTGCCCAAGGCGCGGGACCTGATCCGGGCCGAGTCCGGCAGCCGGGGAGTAAAGGGATGACCGGTATCCCCGGCGCCCGGGACAACGTCGTAGTCGGCCCGGTCGGCCAGAACGCCTTCGTGGCCCGCCCGTGGTCGTCCTGACCTGGTGCCCCTGCTCGTCATGGACGCGCTCATAACGACGCGCATCCGCACGGTCGCACCTGCTGCATCGTGTTCACCGCACAGTGCCCTCCCTCCGTCGTTTCCTGCCATCGACGGGCCGGGAAGTGCCGTGGGTGCGGGATGTGGACTCGACGCTTCCCGGCCGCCGCCCCATGATCGGCGGTGGAGTACCGGGTCCGGCTAGGGCCCAACGGCCCCTGCGCGGGACCGCACATTGGGTCCAAGGTCCCTTCTTCGCGTCTTCCGGGCTGCCTTGTGGGCTTCCTGTGGTCCACGTGCTCCTCGCGCAGAGGACCCGACTCGTCGGCTTTGCCAACCCATTACGAGTCCGAAAGGTTCGTCAGGGCGCCGTATCCGTACTCCTGCGGGTGCGGGTTTCGAACCCGAACAGGAGACGCGGTGCTCGTTTCACGGAAAGCGGCGGGGACTCTCTTCATAGGCGGTGCACTCGCCGCCACCCTGGGGTCCCTGCTCTACCCCGCCATGCTCGGAGCCCAGAAGGTCAGCAGCGCGCCCGAACGGGTCATCGCCACGCCGCCGACCGGGCCGCTGACACTGGCCGACCGGGACTTCGTGGTCAAGGTGCGCTCGGCCGGGCTGTGGGAGTACCCCGTCGGGCAGATGGCGCTGAAGAAGCGCACCACGAGGGCGGTCAAGATCGCCGGTGAGCATCTGATCGCCGGGGACGCCTCCCTCGATGCCGCCTGCCGCAGGACCGCGGGTCAGCTGAACATCACGCTGCCCAACCAGTCCTCACCCCAGCAGCAGGGTTTCGTTTCCCGGATGAACGCGGAGAGCGGAAAGCAGTTCGACACGGACATGGCCACCACCTTGCGCGCGACGAACGGCCAGACCCTCTCCACCATCGCCGCCGTCCGCTCCACCACGAGGAATTCGCTGATCCGCGCGCTGGCCAACCTGGCCAACAGCACCGTCCTGGACCACATCACGGTCATCGAGAAGACAGGCGCGGTCGACTTCGACCAAGCTCTCCTGGAGGAGACTGCTCAACCCGCGCTCCCGGCGCAGGAGACGGCCCCGCCGCCCCCGGTCGCCGGCCAGCCGCAGGTCGTTCTCACCCCGCCGGCCGGCAACACGGTCTCGACGAGTCCGTCGACCAGGTGAGAGCAGGACCCGACCGGCCTGCCGGGGCCGGGCCGCCATGTCCGGCCCCGGCCACACGGCGTACCACCGCGGCACACGGCTGAGCAGCGCCTCTCCGGGCGGCCCACACCGCCGCACCGGAGAGCAGTACATGCGGAAAGTGTCAGCAGCCGGACGAGGAACCCGCTTCACTCCCGGAACGGGCTCCACCATTCATGGTGGCCGTATGGAGATGTGGCGAACTGCTGTGGCAGACCCGGCTTGGTGCTGCGCGTGCCTTGAAACTGGTACGGACGTGTGGCCGTCCGTCGTGGCCGCCGAGCAGGCCGTGGCAAGGAGTCAGGTGGCCCGTCGTGAACCGGCCGGACGGGATGACGCCGACCCAGCGCACAAGGAGCCGCTCATGAGATCGCATCTGCAGTGGATGCACGGCCGCGGAGAGCGTGTCGTCGTCCGGCGCAACCACACATACGCAGCCGAGGTCCTCGTCAAGTTCCTTGTCCTGGTCGGCCTGCTGTGCATGCCGGTTCTCGTCTTCCACTGGGGTGCCTGGATCCCCTTCGCCGGGGCCGGCGTCTATCTGCTGTGGGAACTGCACCACGTTCACAGCGCACTTGGTGAGCTCGCCGGCCTCTGGAACGAGCAGCAACAACAACGGCAGCAGCAGGAACCCGTCCGAGACAAAGCGATTCGCTGACAACCCCCAAGGTCGACGCGCACGACAGCACGGTCCGGGACCGACGGATCAGAATCCGGTGGGGAAGGCGTTCTGGTCGATGAAGGCCCATTGGCAGCGGGTGGAGTCGTCGGCTGCGGCCAGGCCACCACGACGCCGCCTACCGCGGCGCCGGCGGCCGTGAAGGCGCGTCGGGACCCCGAGTTGGACTCACTGGATCCGATGGGCGTACCCCAGCGGCGGGAAACAGGGTGATCGCTCGCCCCGGCGGGACAGCTGGTCACGTGGGAGATCCTGCACCACGGGCATCACCCACGACAGGGGCCTTGACCGGCATCAACTGCACACCCGTGCGCACCCGAGCCGGCCACCGCATCCTCCCCCAAGGGCTCCTGACGAAGTGGTGGCGGTCAGCCGCGCCGTCGCACGCGACAAACACGGGGAAGTCGGCGATCATCCCCGGGATACTCGTCGCCCATGGATGAGGCCAAAGTCGTCGGTGGACGCGGATCGGGCGCGCATCGACGTCGAGGTCGAGGCGATGACCCTGGCTCCGGTCCCGACTCCGAAGGTCCTGTGGCGCAAGCCGCCCGTACTCGCGATCGCCGCGGTCGCGGGGACCGCGCTCGGCCGCCTCGGCGAGCCGTCCACCGCATCCCCGGCGGCATGGACCGCGGCGGGTGCCGCCGTCCGGAAGCTGCACGAAGCGCCCCTGCCGCCCTGGCCCGGCCGGCGCCGCCGAGGTCCCGACGAGTTGGCGGCGGAACTCGACGCCGAGTGCGACCTGCTCGTGACCAACGGCGTCCTGCCCGCCGCCCTGGTCACCCGCAACCGTGACATCGCCGAGGCCGCGATCCGGCCGTGGACCCGGGTGTTCACCCACGGCGACCTGCAGATCGACCACGTCTTCGTCGACGGCGACGAGGTCACCGGCATCATCGACTGGTCCGAGGCGGGCGGGGGTGATGCCCTGTTCGACCTCGCCACCCTGACGCTCGGACACGAGGAACACCTCGACGACGTCATCGCCGGCTACGGCACCGACATCGACCTCGACGTCATCCACGCACGGTGGTCGTTAGCCGCCCGCCAGGACCCCAGCGCCGACCGTGTCCGCGGCATCGACTGCACACCCGTACGCACCCGAGCCGGCCACGGCGCTCGAACCTCTCGGAGGCCTCCGGGTGATCCGTCATCCGGCTGCCGGGTGTGCAACACCTTGTTGAGCAAGGTGTGCGGCTCCCCTGCCGGGGGTCGTGCCTCACCCGTCGCTGCGCACCGTACGCGCCGCGACAGCGGTCCGGCGGCCCACAGCAGCCCGGCCCGAGGCCGTGACGGCAGTCGCCCCTTGCCGGGGTCCTGCACGCCGAGCGCTTCGCGCAGGCCCTGGCCCGTGCGCTCCCGGACCGGGCGCTGTGCGATCGTCCGCTGACCGGTCTTGTCGACCGATGGGCGGACGCCGACCGCGTGGCCATCCGACGGTCAGCCGAGCAGCCGGTCGACCAGGCCCTCCACGTATTCCGGGGTGAGCGGCTCGGCGCCGAACAGGACGCGGATGTACATCGGGGCCATGACGTGGTCGACGACGGCCAGCGCGTCGGGGGGCGACTCCCCGCGCTCGCGCGCCCGGTCCAGCATGGACTGCAGCTGCCGGGCCCGTTCGGCGAGGAAGCCGTCGCGCAGGCGCAGGCCCTCGGGTCCGGAGCCGGACAGGAGGACGGCCAGGCGGAGTACTGCCAGCCCGTCGGGTCCGGTGATCTCGCGAGCCACTTGGGCCGCGTAGGTACGCAGGTCGCCGACCAGGGACCCGGTGTCGGGCATCGGGGAGCGCGCGGTGAGGCGGGTCAGCGTCACATCGGTGAGCAGCGCTTCGAGGCTGCCCCAGCGGCGGTAGACGGTGGTGTCGGCGACTCCCGCGCGGGCCGCGACCTCGCTGACGGTGAATCCGCCGTACCCGCGTTCGCCGACCAGGTCGGTGACCGCCTGATGCACCGCCGCGCCGATACGGGCGCTGCGTCCGCCGGGCCGCCGGGTGCGCTGTAGCTCGTCCATGCCTCCCACCTTAAAGCAGCCCGTACTTGCGTTTGCGTGCCCGGCTGCTCTACGGTCCCGCTTAACGCAGTCGATGGCTGCTTTAGTGAAGGGGGAGGAGACGTCGTGCTCGTAGTGACCTGCCTGGGGCAGTTCATGGTGCTGCTCGACAACACGATCGTCGGCGCGGCACTGCCCGACATGCAGCACCGCCTGGACACGGGACTGACCGGTCTGCAATGGATCGTCGACGCGTACGTGCTGCTGGTCGCCATGCTGCTGCTGTCCGGCGGAGTCTTCGCCGACCGCTTCGGCCGCAAGCGCGTGTACCTGAGCGGTGTCGCTGTGTTCACTGCCGCGTCCGTGCTGTGCAGCGTCGCCCCCTCGGTCGGCTGGCTGGTGGCCGGGCGGGTGCTGCAGGGAGTCGGGGCCGCGGCCCTGAGCCCCGCCTCGCTCGCACTCCTGGTGGCCGCGCATCCCGCCCCGCAGGAACGGGTCAGGGCGATCGGGCTGTGGGCAGGGCTCAGTGGCATCGGCCTGGCCGCCGGGCCCGTGGCCGGAGGCGTCCTGGCGCAGGCGTTCGGCTGGCCCGCGATCTTCCTGGTCAACGTGCCCATCGGCGTAGTCCTGCTGGTGGCCGGCCGGCGCGTCCTGCAGGAGTCCCGCAACCCTGACGCCCGCGCCCTCGACATCCCGGGCACGATCCTGTCCGCTCTCGGGGTCGGCACCCTGGCCTACGCCCTCATCGAAGGCGGCTCGCGCGGCTGGACCTCACCGGTGATCCTCGGCGGCTTCGCCGCGGCGGCCGTCCTCCTCGCCGCGTTCGTCACCGTGGAGGGGCGCCACCCCGCACCGATGCTGCCGCCGGGCCTGTTCGGTCAGCGGCTGTTCACCGTCTCCAACTCCGCCATGATCGTGGTGGGGTTCGCGCTCATGGGCTCGTCGTTCTTCTTCTCGCAGTTTTTCGTGGACGTCCAGGGCAGCTCGATCCTGCGGGCCGGACTGCAGTCCCTGCCCGCCACCCTCGCCATGGTCGTCGTCAGCCCCTTTGCGGGCCGCCTCGCCGCCAGCTACGGCTACCGGTCCGTCGTCACCGGCGGCCTGACGCTGGCCGGGCTCGGACTCCTCACGCTGGGCGCCCTACACACCGACACCGGTTACGTGAACGTGTGGTGGCGGCTGGCCACGGTCGGCGTCGGCTTCGCCCTGGCCATGTCCCCGCTGACCGGCGCCGCCATCCAGGCGGTCGCCCCACAGGAAGGCGGCCTCGCCTCGGGCATCAGCAGCACCACCCGGCAGATCGGCGCGGTGCTCGGTGTGGCAGTGCTCGGCGCCGTGGTCCGCGCTCGGCAGTCCGGCGGCGCCTCCTTCGAGGCCGGTCTCGACAGCGCCTTCGCCGTGGCCGGAGCCGTCACCCTGGCCACCGCCGTGTGCACGGGCCTGTGGCTGACGAGGTCCCGGCCGACACCCTCCCCCGCAGCGCAGCAGCAACCCGGCCTCAGCGCACGCCGCACACCGTGAACCACCTCCAGCCGCCCCCGACAGCACCAACGGCCCGCCCGCCGGGCGCTTCGAATCGCGCGGCGCGCCTGGAGATACAGGCACACGGCTACCGGGACGAAGCGGCCGACCGCCTCCCCGTCGAGGCGTACCGGCGCAGCCACACCCCACCGGACATCGCCCACCGTCCCACCCGGATCCTCCTTGATGCTCGGCTGCCCGGCCCTGTGGCCGAATGCCTCATCCCGGTGGGAACCGGCGCGTGCTCACCGGTGATCGGGCGGACCGCCGACGTTTGTCCGCAGCCTCGCACCAACGCCAAAGCGGGCGGGCTGTCCCGCCCGCGGGCCCCAGGGGCGACCACCCTGCCGGACCGGCCGGTGAGACCGTACGAGCAGCGGGCCGCCAACTCCAGGGGCCGTGCAACGCGGCGCCTGGGCCCGCGAGGAGCCAGTCACTCATGTCCTGCCCCGGCAGTCCGCGGCAAGTCCTCGGGGAAGGTGGACACGACGTCGATCCGTGGCGTCGGCACCGCGTCCCCGAGGGCCGACAGGCACGTACGGATCCCCTCGGCCGCAGCCGGGTCGGTCCTCGTCAGGAGCCGCACCCCGCGTTCCCGGACCGTACGGGCCGCACCGGGATCGCCGACGGCGAGGAGGTGTCGCCGCGGTGAGCATCGCCCCCGCCTCGCTGAACAGGTCGCCTGCTCGAAGCAGGCGGCGCCCGTGTGGTGTTCGCCCGAGGACGGCAAGGGGCCGCCTCGCCGCGTCAAGCGCCGAGGCGGGCCCGGAGCCAGCTGTGACTGCGCTGGGCGTGGACGAGACTGAGCCGGTCACCGAACTCGACGAACAGGCCGACCATGCAGCGGATGCGGGTGTGCGCGTCGCCGTACTGTTGTTCCAGACGGGCCGAGGCACGTGCCCGTACGCTCCTGGAACAGCCAGTGCCCGACCCCTTCGAGGAACGCCGACGCGCTGTAGGAGTGCCGGCTCAAAGCCTCCACCCAGTCGCTGTCGATCCCCTTGGGCTTGAGGGAGGCGGCCGCCGACAGCGACAGCACCGGGCAGGCGCGCCGCGACAGGTAGCCCACCACGCCCTGACGGACCGTCAGGGCCACGGCCGCCTCGTCGAACAGGCCCTGGTAGACGTCCCGCACCGTCATCGGATCCATGCCGAGGGCCCGCCGCGGCTGCCAGACCCGCAGCACGTCCGCGTCCGGCCCGTCCGCCGCAAGATTCTCCAGCCCGCCCAAAACCGCCACCATGACACCGGCCGGATCGGGGACGCTGAAGGCGCCGGCCAGCCGCGGCGCGAACTGCGCATCGAAGCCGTAGCCGGTCTCCACCGCGACAACGGCCCGCACGAGCAGTGGGTACTCCCACCCGCCGCCCACCCCTACGGGCTTGAGTGAGTGTCAGGTCCATCATGCCTGGTCACAGAAGCCTTCGGTAGGACCAAGCGCACGCCTGTACGGCCTTGTTCCGGGTGGTGCCAAACCCGCACACTCGTCGTCATCCCCTCTCCGGCCCATGCGCCGGCATCCGTCACCGGCTGTCGGCGCGTTTGCCGTGCTGTCGCACCGTGTGACACGCACCGGCCGGAGAGGGGCGGGGACGAAGGGGATCAATGGATCAGGACATGGTGGTGCAGGCGAGGGTCAGGCTGCTCAGTGCCAACCGCCGGGTGGTGCGAGGCACCGAGGGGGTGTGGACCTACCGTCTGCTGACGCAGCTCGAGCCGGAGGTGTACGGATCGAAACTGGCGTACGTCCTCGTGGAGGAGAGCACCTCCCCCCTGGTACGGGAACTGCCTGAACGCCAGCTGGCCCTGCTCGACGAGGCCGTGGAGGTGGCCAAGGCCCTCAGCCCAGCCAACCCCTACCGGGACAAAGTGCTGCAGAGGGCACTGGCCGCGAGAGCCCGCATGACGCCCTAGCTGTGCTGTCCCGACAGGTTGGTGACGCGGCTGGCTGGGGTGTGGCCGCTGGATCCGGTGTGGGGTCGGTGGCGGCCGCACAGGGAGCGGGAGCCCAGCGGGCCAACGCCGATGACCCCGGCGAAGGCTCAACGCAGGTCCAGCGGGCAACGCATTCGTCGCGGCCGACCCGCTGGACAACTGCACCCGGGACCACCGATATCGAGATCCATCGCAGAGAACCTGGAAGCCGGGGAGGGAACCGCGCGCTTGTTTCCGGGTGAGGGCGACAAGGACGTCGCTCGAACACCCTCTCGTCTTGTCGGCGGGCCACCTGTCCGGCTCGCCACTTTGCGGAAGAGGTCCCACGCTCCCGTCATCCGATCTCCGCACCTCCGGTCCGCGTAGGCCGCAACACGCCGCGAACGAGGCGCTCGCCCCTCCCCGGGCAGGCGCTTTACGTGTTCAGGCCACAGCGCAGAAGACGTACGCCGTCATCGGGGCGGTCACCGGACCCGGGCCCAGACGGGCCGTCATCTCCTCGACGACCGCAGCCCGCACCGCTGGTCCATCCCCACGCTCCTCCACGGCCGCGCGCACCGGCGTCCCGGTGAGGTACCCGGTCGCAAGGCCGGCGATCGACACCGCCCGGCCCTCAAAGGTCAGTTCCTGCTCCTCCTCGACGGCGAACCCGGCGGCCGTCAGATCAGTGACCACGACCCCCGGGTCGGCGTACCCATGCGGACCCGTCGCCAGGAACCGCGGCGGGTCGACCGGAAAGGCCCGCTCCAACCCGGCCTGCAGCGCGGCTTCGAAGGCGTGCGTGCCGAGCGGGCCCCACGTGTTGAACAAGAACCGGCCACCTGGGCCCAGCACCCGCCGGACCTCGGTGAAAGCCGCGACCCGGTCCCCAAAGAACATCACGCCGAACTGGCAGACCACCAGATCGAAGCCCCCGTCCGCAAACGGCAACCGCTGCGCGTCGGCCTGCCGCCACACCGCGCCCGGGACCCCGGCCGCCCCGAAAGCGACCATGGCCTCATTCAGATCGGTGGCCGTCACCTCCGCCGACGGAGCCGCAGCGAGCAGCTCCGAGGTCAACACACCCGTCCCCGCGGCCAGTTCGAGGACGCGCCGGGGGCGCAGAGCCACCGCCTTCGCGGCCAGATCCTCAGCGAAAGGCCGGAAGACCACCGGCACGAGGTACTGCTCATAAGCCACCGCCATGGACTGCGACCACCGGGGGCCGGCATTCGATCCGGTCACACCCGAAACCGTAGTGCCGCACTCAAGGACACCCGCCGCGCCGCGCCGCCATGTACCCCCAAGCCCACCCCGCCTCCAGCAGTCCTGCGCCGGCGACGCCGTCGCGGACGAACGTGACGGGCACCAGGCGCTTTGCGGGCCGGCCCGCGCCGGGTTCACGGTGGGTCGCTACGAACGCGCGTCCGCCGCCGGGCGGATTGCCGCCCCGGCCGCCGGAGTGGTCGAACACCCGATGGCCCGGTCCGGATCCACGGCAGCGCGGACCCGACCGGCGGCTCTCCCCAGGGCGCGCTGAGCCACCCTGACGCCGTACTCGTGATGAGCGAGTCGTGGTCGGACGAATTCCGATGGCGTATGGCGCAACGCCGTCCCGGCCCAGCGTGCTGGAGACCAGAACCGGGACGGCGCTGCTCGCCTGATCTCAGCTCACCTGGTCCGGGCTCACCTGGTCTCAGTCGCCGACCGAGGAACCGGCCGCCGCCTTGACCAGCGCGAGGCCGTCGGCGGGCCGGATGTGTCCGGCGGCCACCGCGCTGCCGGTGCTCGCGCTCCAGCGGGCGACGAACTGCGCGTGCGTGGGATACAGCTGGGCCAGTTTCGCGGCACCGAAGGGAACGGTGGTCCCGAACAGGGTGCAGTAGAAGGAGCCTTCCTGGCCGAAGCCGGAAAGCGTCGCCACCGGCGAGTCCACCGACGGGGTGCGAATGCCGCCCTTGACGTTGCCGTTGGCGTCGAGGACGAACGCCGGGGTCGAACTGCTCGTGTCGACTTCCAGCCTTGGGGCCGGGGCCGGGGCCACGCCCGTCGTCGCCCACCTGTTCAGGGCGTGGACGGCGGCCTCCAGCACGTAGTGCGCCTGGCCCGCGTTGATCGGTGTGTTGCAGCTGACCTCGGGATGACTGGGATCCGGGGTCGAGGGCGGGTCGAGAAGGGTGTCGAACGCCGCGACGTCCCCTTGTCCGTCGCCGGTGTCCGTGGGACCGACCGGGGTGATGTAGGTGTCGGCGTGGGAAGTGCCCGCGACCTCCCACAGCCGGAAGTGGGCGGAGTCCGGCTGGCGCGCGGCCAGATAACCAAGCATCAGCAGGTCGGTCTCGGTCTCGAACGTGAGGACGGGCACCTTCAGATCGGTCCGGATGAGGAGGCCGTCCGGGACCGGTACGTCGGCCTGCGGGGCCTGGGAGAGCGGCGCCGTGACCGGTGCCACCCCGCCCCGGCTCTCCAGGAGGATGCCGTCGTAGACGCCGGCGAGAGGCTGAACGGCGTCGGTGTAGGTGGTCAGCCGGAAGGCCGACTGGGACTCGCCGACGGCCAGCAGGGTGCGCGGCCGCAGGCCGCTCAGGACGGAGGCCGCCGAGTCACGCACTGCCTGTCCGGCCTGGGAGAAGATGTCGTACGAGTAGCTGTCGCCGGGGTGGGAGAGGGCGGAGTAGCGGGCCGGGTCGATGGCTTTGGCCGCGTTGACGCCGGCTGCCTGCGCGGAGACGCCGACCCAGGCGTACCCCTCACGGATCAGCTCGTTGTGGGCCTGGATCCAGGTGGTGGCCACGTCCACCCCGCCGGTGACATTGAGCCATTCGACCACCACGGTTCCGTTGAACTTCGCGGGATCCTTCGGCCGGTCGACGACGACACGTGTGGTGTACGGCGCCGTGCTCGCCGGCGCGACCGTCCAACGGCCGTCCGCGGTAAGGGGGTTGACGGGCTGGTAGCTGTCAGCGGTACCCGCCATGAAGTACTCGGACTGCTGGTAGCCGACCTGGCTCAGGTCGAACGTCGTGCCGTAGAGCTGGGGCGCACCGGCCCCACCGGTGACGGGCCCGGTGACGACCGGGTCGGCCACCGCGGGGGCGACCGACACCTGCTCGTCGGCGTGTGCGGCTGCCGTGGTGGTGAGGGCGGCGGCGATCGCGGTCAGGAACGCGACGAACGCGACCGCCGGCCGCGGCAGGTGAACTCGTGGTAATCCGCTGTGCTGTCTGGCCATGGAGGTGCCCTTCTGGGACAGGGAGGCCGTGCCGGGCTCAGAGAGCGCGGCAGGGATGGCGGAGGGGCAGGGGCTCACGGACCCCTTCCAGGGCGGCCGTTCCCGCGCCCGCGGAGCCCAGGCGCAGCGGCTCATGGACCCGCGTACAAAAGGGCGGGATCTGACGGGCGCCGTGCTGCCCCGCCATGCATGAAGGGCGCCGGGCCTGAAAGGGAAAGGCCGAAGCGTTCCGCGAGGAGTTCCTGGCTCACCGCTGGTGCACGGATTGAACGCCGAGACCGTATCGCCGCTCGGCATGCCCTCGTCAAGAGTGGTGAACGATATTTCCGTCAGACGGAGGCGCAATTCTCGCTGAAAGAGACTCAGGCTGCCCGCACCGCGCCTCACTCAGGCGACGGTGAGCATCGCCGCGCGGATACGAGCCTCGGGCCTGGTCACTCCCGCCAGGAGGCGACGGAGGCGTTCCACGATCCGGCGAAAGAGTTCGTGACCCTCACACGCCGTCCTCACCCGCCCCCGCTCCCGCCACGCCGGCGTCCATCACCGCGCTGAGCCGGGCCGGTTCCTCCTCGACGGCCGCGATGACGATCTCATCCTTGGTCTTGCACTGGCGATGGACCGCGGCACGCACGATCCGGGCTTTGGCGGTACCGGGCGCGGCGGGGACGGAAGGCCTGTCGGCTTCGGACTCGCCTGGGACGACCCTGCAGCGCACCGAGGACCGGAGCCGCCTCAGACAACGTGGCCGGCACGATCTCTGGCGGCGGACGGTCACCCCCAAGTTCCAGCGCAGCCCCCGCCATAGGTCTCGTTTGTCGCCGGTCGCCGGTTCGGTGACGCGCGTTCGGAGCGGTCCCGGTGGCGGCGGCGAGTTCGGTCAGGCGAACCCTGATGTTGTGCATCTTATTGACGACCGCAAGAAATTAGCCCTAGATTCCCTGGCGCTTCGCTCGGTGCACTGAGCATCCGCTCCACCCCACCCCCCAGGAGCCGCCCCATGCCTGCCGACACCCACCCCCACACCCGTCGCCCCCGCCGTGCCCGTCTGCGCATCGCGCTGACCGCCCTCGCCACGCTGACATCCGCCGCCCTCACCACCCTCCCCTCGGCCGCCCAGCCGGACACGGCCGTTTCCGGTCGGCTCACCGGTACCCTCGCCGACGGCGCCACCTGGGTCGCGGACGTCCCCGAGCAGTGGAACGGCACCCTGCTGATCTTCAGCCACGGCTTCGGACCCACCGTCGCCCAGGACGCCCCCTCCGACGCCGTACGCACCCAACTCCTCGCCCAGGGCTACGCCATGGCCGGATCCTCGTACGACCCCCAGGGCTCGATGTGGGCCCTCAACAGCGCCGAACACGACCAGTTCGCCACCATCGGCGCCGTCACCGCGAAGATCGGCGAACCCCACCGCACCCTCGCCGTCGGCCAGTCCATGGGCGGACTCGTCAACGCCCAGCTCGCCCGCGACGGCGACGGCCGCATCGAGGGCGCGCTCGGCCTGTGCGGCCTGGTCGCCGGCGCCAACGACCTGGAGAACTACCAACTGGACGCCGAGTACACCATCGCCCGCCTGTTCCTGCCGGAGCAGGACGTCAAGCTGGTCCGCTTCGGCTCCGCCAACGAGGCCGCGGCCACCGCCAAGACCCTCACAGACGCCGTCACCGCCGCGCAGGCCACCGCACAGGGCCGCGCCCGCATCGCGCTCGCCGCGGCCTTCCTCAACCTGCCCGCCTGGTCACCCGGCAAGACCAAGCCCGCCCCGACCGACTGGGCCGGCCAGGAAGCGCAGCAGTACGACTGGTTGGCGCAGGGCATCCTGTCGTTCGTCGAGGGCGGACGGTACGCGATCGAGCAGTCCGTCGGCGGCAACAACTCCTGGAACAAGGGCATCGACTACGGCCGTCTGCTCGCCGGTTCCGAACACGCGCCCCAGGTCCGCGCCCTGTACCAGGCGGCCGGCCTCGATCTGCGTGCCGACCTGGAGTCCCTCACCCAGGGCGCCGCCATCACGGCCGACCCGGCGGCGGTCCGTACCGCCCAGCGCACCTCCTCCGCCGGCCAGGGCCTCGGCGTGCCGCTGCTGGACGTCCACACCACCGCCGACAACCTGGTACCGGCCCAGCAGGAGAACCGCTTCGCCGCCCGGGTACGCGCCGCAGGCGACAGCGCCCTGCTCCGGCAGGCCTTCGTCGAACGGCAGGGCCACTGCGCCTTCACCACCGCCGAAACCGTCGCCGCCCTCCACGCCCTCGAACACCGCGTCGACACCGGCCACTGGGACGACGCGGCAACACCGGCCGCACTCCAGGAGTCCGCAACGGCGCTCGGCCTGGACGGCGCGGCTTATGTCCCGTACCACCCGGCCCGCCTGACGGTCGGCCGCGAGGACCGCAAGCACGGGAACCGATGAGTGACGGCCACCGCTGAAGCAGCACGTCAAGCACGCTGAGGTCGCAGGTGGAGCAGGCGGCGCTCGCACGCCATGGCGCCGCGGCCGCCGATGCCGGGCTCGACCAGCCCTCGGTGAGTTGATGCGGCGGAGGGCTACGACGAGACTGCGGTGCCGGCATCCGTCCGGTTGGACCGATGCCGGCACCTGTGCCCACCCGCCTACCCGCGTCGCCCAGTCGGTCGGCGTCGCGACCGGCTCGGCGGCGTCAGATACGGCAGGGTGAAGGCCGTTACTGCGCGAACCCGTACGCGAACAGGTGGTCGGTGCCTGTCGAGCCCGTTACCGGGAGCGTGATCGACGCCACCTGCTTGGACGCGTCCAGCGGGACCTTCGTGGCGAAGACGTACGTCTTGACGCCGTCCCGGCCTCCGCTTCCAGTGTTGCGGTACGCCGTCGTGACGGCCGTCGAGTTGCTCGCGATCGGCTTGCTGGAGCCGCCGTTCAGTGTCCAGTCCGAGAAGCCGACCGTCGCTTTCGAGGTCGTGCCGTCGGTGTAGGTGACGGTCAGCGTGCCCGAGACGCCGCTGCCGTCGGTCGGCGCGTTGGTCGCCGCGCCGAGCAGGCCGAGCGACGCGCCCGAGGTGCCGGCTGGCATCGGGATGGTCTGGCCGGCCATCTCCAGGTTGTCCAGCCGGCCGGATGTCACCGTCGGCCAGTTGTAGGTGATGCTGTCGGCCGTGAGGGTCGAGCCGCTCGTGACGCCCGCGGCGGAGAGGGCGTTCTGGGAGAACGCCCAGCCGCCGTTGTCGAAGCCGCCCGAGAAGGTCGCGCCGTCGGGGTAGATGCCCTCGTTGGTGTCGTACGGCCACAGCGCACCTGCCTTGGCCACGGCCACCCGCAGGGCGGCACCGCTCAGCGATGCCCCTGTGCTGTGGTCGGTCAGCGCGAAGGTGACCAGGTACGTTCCCTCGTCGTTGCCTGCCGTCACGTGGAACCTGGCCTCCGCGCTGCCCGAGGCGGGCACCGTCAGCGAGCCCGAGGAGGTGTCCAGCGTGACGCCGTCGGGCGCCGTCGCCTTCCAGTCGACGGTGACGTCCTTGCCGCCGAGGTTGGTCAGGTCGAGCGTGCCCTCGCCGGACGCGCCGGGTTCGAGGACGAGGCCGTCGCTGGAGGGGCCGGTCGCGGCCAGGACGCGGCCGCCGCCCGTGGTGTCCGACGGCGGCACCGCCGAGGGACCGGACGCCCAGGAGGCGTTGGGCTGGGTGCCGAGGGTGAAGTCGAGCGTGCTCGCGCCCTTGAACTGCCCGTACGTCAGCCAGGAGCTGTTCCACGCCTTGCCCTTGACGTCGAGCGACTGCACGTAGGGGGCGTCGGGCGCGGCCTGCGGAGCGTTGATCCGCACCGTCCTGCCGTCCGAGAAGGTCACCTGGGCCACCGGGAAGACCGGGCTGCCGAGGACCAGGGTGTCCGTGCCCGGGGTCTCCGGGTACATGCCGAGTTCGGACCACACGTACCAGGAACTCATCGCGCCTAGGTCGTCGTTGCCGAACGAGCCGACCGGAGCGTTGAAGTAGAGCTTCTGCTGGGCCTCGCGGACGGCCGCCTGGGTCTTGTACGGCCGGCCCGTGTAGGCGTACTCCCAGGGGATCTCCACACTGGGCTCGTTGCTGAGGTCGGCGTCGGTGTTGCCGGGGGCGGTGATGTTGTCGAGGAGGCTGTCCAGGTAGGACGAGTACGCCTTGTCGCCGCCGCGTGCCTGGATGAGCTGCTGCAGGTTGAACGGGACCATGGGGGTGTACTGGGCGGAGGTGCCCTCGACGAAGCCGTTGGAGGTGCCGGGGGTGAAGCCGCCGGCGAACTGGCCGTCCTTGTTCTTGGCCTGCATGTACCCGGTCTGCGGGTTGAAGACGTTCATCCAGTCCTGGGCGCGGGTGGCGAACTTCGTGTAGACGTCGGTCTTGCCGAGGGACTTCGCGAAGGCCGCGAGGGCGTAGTCGGCGGAGTCGTACTCCAGTTGCGTGGAGACCGGGCCGTAGAAGTTGCAGCAGTTGTAGTCGCCCTCGTCCAGCGGGAGGTAGCCCTTCGCGTCGCGTACGGACTCGCCGGGACGGTCGTTGTTGGGGACGGTGGCCTCGTGCTGCAGGGCCGCGAGGGCCTTGTCCGTGTCGAAGTCCTTCGCGCCGAAGGCGTACGCGTCGGCGATGATGCCGGCGGCCGGGTCGCCGACCATCACATAGCTCTCGCCGTTGTTCGAGGCCCACTTGGGCAGCAGGCCCGTCTGGTCGTAGCCGTTGAGCATCGAGGTGACGACGTCACTGGCGACCTTGGGTTCGACCATCGCCATCAGCTGGGTCTGGGAGCGGTAGGTGTCCCAGCCCGAGTAGTTGGCGTACTGGGCCTTCTGGCCCTTGGCCAGTTTGTGGACCTGGTTGTCCATGCCCATGTACTGGCCGTTGGCGTCGGAGAAGACGTTCGGGTGCAGCAGCGCGTGGTAGAGCGCGGTGTAGAACTGCGCCTGCTGGTCCGCGGTGCCGCCGCCGGTGCGGATCCTGTTCAGCACCGTGTTCCAGGCATCGTGGTTGGCCCGCTCGACGGCGTCGAAGTCCCACTTCCTGATCTCGCTGGCGAGGTTGTCCGCCGCGTTCGCGTCGCTCGTGTACGAGATGCCGACCTTCGCGTTCACCGTGGGGTCGGAGGATGTGTCGAACGTCAGGTACATGCCGTTGGCGCCCGTCGTCGGCGGCTGGGCGGCTTGGACCTTGGCTGTGGGCGAAGGCGTAGCTGCGCTGGGCGCCGCGGACGGCGTACCCGAAGACTTGCCGGAGCTGCCGTGGATCGTCGGGTCGGGCCGTGCCGGGACGGTGAAGTGCTTCTCCTTCAGTGGCGCCGACTTCGACGTCTGGGCGGGCTTCTCGACCTTGCCCGCCTTCAGCGACTTCGCGTCCGGGTTGATGGTGCCGCCGACCCAGGTGCCGCTCTCGGTGAACGGCCGGTCGAACTTGATGTCGAAGTGCAGCGTGTACCTGTTGCTCGCGCCGCAGAAGTGACCGCTGTCGATCGCGCCGCTGATCTCCTGGTCGTTCACGACCTGGACACGGGTGCCGTCCACCTGCGTGGCACCGCCGCTGAGCTTGAACAGCAGGTTCGCCTGCTGCCCCGCCGGGAAGGTGAAGCGGCCGAGGCCCGCGCGGGTGGTGTCGGTCAGCTCCGTCTTGACGCCGTTGGCGTCGGTGACCCCGTAGTACCCGATGCCCGCCTGCTCGTCGTCGTGGGTGAAGCCGACGGTCGTGTCGCCGAGGTTGCCGGACAGGGCGCCGGTCACCGGCAGGATCGGCAGGTCACCCGCGACGGGGCAGCCCGGTCCCGAGACGTGAGTGAGGCTGAAGCCGGAGATCTTGCTGTCCTTGTACTCGTAGCCGCCGCCGTCGGGACGGTGCGGGGACGTGTCGGGGCCCCACTGCACCATGCCGGCCGGCATGTCGGGGCCGGGGAAGGTGTCGACCGCACCGGACGTGCCGATGAGCGGGTTGACGAGGGACGCGGGATCCTTCACCAGGGCCGGGGGCGTGCTGCTCGCGGCCTGGGCACTTGCCGGGAGTGTGAGCGGGAGGGCGGCCATGCCCAGGACGCAGGCCGCGGCCAGGCGTCGGCGAAGTCTCTTGCGCTCACGCGCGGCTGAACGTCGGGGTCTCACCATCGGTTGCCTCCGCAACAGTTCGTGCTTCGCACATCAGGTGCCGACGCGCCGGAACCACGGAACGTCGGTGGCGGGCAACGTTGTCAGCACCCGTTCCTGCGAGCCTGACAACGTTGCCATGCACGAGTGTTGAGTGAAACGCCTGCGCTTGGGGCGTGTCAACGAGGCCAACAGAGCCTTTTGAGCCAGAAGTTCAGCCTTGTGGAAGAAGGGGGCGTATCGGGTGCGACGAGATACAGTGCGCGAGAAGGCCGCCAGGTCAGGGAGGGCAAGCGTGACCGATACCAGCGACACCCGGCCCACCGAGGATGAAGCGCGGGCACCGCGGCGCAGCCCACTGCTCCGGCTGATGCGCTACCTCCCGATGATCGCTCCCGTCCTGCTGTGGGCAGTCCCCTGCGGGGTGCTCCTGTACGGCGGCCAGCACTGGCCGTTGCCGGTCACGCTGGCCGGAACCGCTGTGTTCGTCCTCGGCCTGACCGGGATGCCGCTCGCGATGATGCGCGGCCACGGCCGACGTCAACAGGACCGGGCGGCGATCATCGGTGACACGCTGCTGGGCTCCAGCTGGGTTCTGTTCACCTGGTCCGTTCTGCTCGGCGTCCTCCTGCGGCTCGGCCTGACCGTGGCCGGGGTCGGCGAGAGCGAGGACCGTGCCCGTATCGTCACGTGGGCCGTTCTCGCCGTGACCGCCGTACTGCTCCTGTGGGGGTACGCCGAGGCCCGCCGCGTGCCACGCGTGCGCCGGGTCGACGTCCAACTCCCGCGGCTGAGCTCTGGGTTGGACGGACTGCGCGTCGCCCTCATCACCGACACCCACTACGGCCCCCTCGACCGCGCCCGCTGGTCGGCACGGGTGTGCGAGACGGTGAACTCGCTGGAGGCCGACCTGGTCTGCCACACCGGCGACATCGCCGACGGCACGGCCGAACGCCGCCGCGCCCAGGCCCTTCCGCTCAGTACCGTGCGGGCCACCCGGGCCCGGGTGTACGTCACCGGCAACCACGAGTACTACAGCGAGGCCCAGGGCTGGGTGGACCTGATGGACGAACTGGGCTGGGAGCCGCTGCGCAACCGCCACCTGCTGCTCGAACGCGGAGGTGACACCCTCGTGGTCGCCGGCGTGGACGACGTCACCGCCGAGTCCTCCGGCCTGGAAGGCCACCGCGTCGATCTCGCCGCCGCCCTGCACGGCGCCGACACCGACCTGCCCGTCCTGCTCCTGGCACACCAGCCCAAGTTCATCGACCGGGCCGCGGCCGCCGGCGTCGACCTCCAGCTCTCCGGCCACACCCACGGTGGCCAGATCTGGCCCTTCCACCACCTGGTCCGCCTCGACCAGCCCGCCCTCGCCGGCCTCACCCACCACGGCACCCGAACCCTCCTGTACACCAGCCGCGGCACCGGCTTCTGGGGCCCACCGTTCCGCGTCTTCGCCCCCAGCGAGATCACACTGCTCGTGCTCCGGTCCCCGCACGGGGAGGGCTGACACACCCGCTTGGAGCTGTCCACCGCCGCAACCGAGCTCCTGCCCCTCAGCGCTGCACCATTGCCGCCGCGTCGGGCCGATGAGTTCGCCTGCTGCCTGAAGTCTTCCTTGTGACAAGCCCGCCCCGTCGACGGATCCGAAACCGCCGACTGCCGGTGGCGCGGAGGAGAGACGGAGTCCAGGATGCGCAATCCCATTCGGCTGTACATGTCGATGTCCCTCGACGGCTATGTCGCCGGCCCGGACGATCGGCCGGGGCAAGAGCTCGGACGCGACGGTGGGCGGCTCTTCAACTGGCTCGACGACCGGGAGGCCGACGGTCCGAGCGGCCAGGTCTACCGCGAAGCGCTGGCGACCGGCGCGGTGATCTCCGGCCGTCGGACGTTCGAGCTCGCCGGACGCTGGCAGGGCGATCACCATGACGGTGTGCCGATCCTCGTACTCACCCACCGGGTGGACGACGGCGATGTACCGCCGGGCCACGCGCGTTTCGTCACCGACGTCGAGGACTGCGCCCGGCAGGCCCGCTCGGCCGCAGCGGGCCGGCCGGTCATGGTCCATGGGGCGGGGGCGGCCCAGGCACTTCTGCGGGCCGGGCAGATGGACGAGATGGAGATTCACCTGGTTCCGGTCCTCCTCGGGGACGGTCGACGGCTGTTCGACCACCTGGGCGGCGATCACATCGAACTCGACCTCGTGCGGCGGCTGGAGGACCGAGACGTGACGCATCTCCGCTACCGGGTGCTTCGACCTCAGGAGGCCGCGTGAAGACGCTCTTCGTCTCCTACCGCGTCACCGACCTGGACCGCTCGCTCGGCTTCTACACCGCCTTGGGCTACACCGAACTGGGCAGGGTCCAGGCCGACGAGGCGGGTCACCTCGTCATCCTCAAGTTCCCCGACGAACCGGCCGCCTCGCTCGAACTGGTCCACCGTCCCGGCGACGGACCGGTCGACGTGGGCAGCGGTTTCGACCACCTCGCCATCCACGTGGACGGGCTCGCCACCACTTTGGAGAAGCTGACCGAAGCCGGCCTGAAGCCTGGATCCCTCCAGTACCCGGCCGGCCCTGACGGCCCGAAGACGTCGTGGCTCACCGACCCGGACGGATACCGGATCGAGTTGGTGGAATGGCCGTCCGGACATCCCGACGGCATCACCGCGGCGGACTTCACCTGAGGCGGCCAGGGACCACAGAGCGACAGCCTCACGCCGGCACGAGGCGTTCGAAGAAGAACTCGTGCTTGAGGAACGACGTCTCGTGTTCCGCCCCGGGGTACGGCGGGATCAGCTGGGCCGCCTGGATGAGCCGCCACCCGTCCTGCAGGGCGGCCACGCCCGTCCCGTACGGCGGCTCGTCGGTGTCTCCGGTGGTGGGGCGGGTCGTGCCGGTTCCGTCGTAGCGGGCCCAGCCGAGGACCGGGGAGTCGAGGGCGGACGTGGCCAGGTAGAGGACCAGGACCTGCTGCCGGACGGAGGTGGAAGTGGTCACGCCGTGCTCCTTTGTGCCGGTCGGTTGGCGATGCGGGTGGCCCAGTACTCGATGTCGAAGTCGGGGTCTGCGGACAGGAAGCGCCACAGCCTGATGCGGTTGTGGATCTCCAGGCGGCCGGTGGCCGGTTCGTACCAGGGGAAGGTACGGCCCAACTCCTCGGCCACGGCCGGGTCGTGGAGGTCCGTGGTGTCCCAGAGCCGTACCTGCGCAACCGTCGGGTTGAAGCGGATCTTGTACATGTGGCGGACGGTGTCGCTGTCGTTGCGTCGGCCGCCGTGCCAGATGCCGTGGTGGAGCAGGACGACCGTGCCCGCGGGACAGGTCAGCCGGGTCTGGCCGCGCAGGTTCTGGTAGCGGCCGGTGTCGGACTCGTTGGTGCGGCGCAGATGGCTGCCCGGGACGATGAGCGTGCCGCCCATGTCCGCGGTGACCTCCCGGGGGTAGTACATGAGCTGCACGTCGAAGGCGTCGGTCCGCAGGTCGATGAGCGCGTCGGCGTGCAGTGGCTGCGCGCTGCCCTCGCGTGGTTCGCGGGTGTGCACGAAGTGGTGGTCGACGGTCGGGTCCGGGCCCACCAGGCTCTCCAACGCGCCCGCGACGGAGGGCAGTTCGAGGAGCCGGCGGGCGAAGGACCCCTCGGGGAACGCCTTCGGCACGGGAGTCCCGTACGGCACGGAGGGCAGTCCGGCGGCGAAGACGTCGAGGGCCTCGTCGTTGAGTTCCCGGGGCACGATGCCGTCCAGGCGCAGGAAGCCGTGCGCCACGAACCGCGCCACCTGGACGGAACTCAGCAGTTGTCGTGTGGTTGGCATGCGACAACCGTAGGGAGCGGCTTCCCGGAAGTCGTGGGCTGTAATCGACGAGTGCTGGTAATTTCCCACCATGACGCACTCGGTGGAGCTGGCCCTCGATCTGCCTCCGCACGTCGAGAACGCGGGCGTGGGCATCCACGGCCACACCGGACCGCACGACGTGTTCCGGCTGCCGCGGCTGTGGCAGCTTCATCTGTACGGCTACTCCGGCGCCCTGGAGTTCGACGGCTTCCGGCATCCGATCCGCCCCGGCCACCTGAGCCTCGTGCCGCCCGACACCGAGGTGCACTTCCACTACGACGCCACACCGTCCGAGCACCTGTACGCCCACTTCCGGCTGCCCGGCGCGGGCGAACTGCGCCGCGTCCCGGTGATGCAGGACGCCGGGGTGGACGCCTCGGTGCTCGGCGGGCTGCTGCGGCAGACGGTCGCGGCCGCCGCGCAGTCCCCGGCGCGGGCCTCCGCGGAACTGTGGACCGTGTTGTGGCGCATGACCGGCCTGACCGGCTCCTCCGACACCCACGGCACGTCCCGGCATCCCGCCCTGCGCACAGCGAAGGCCCACATCGAAGAGCACCTCGCCGACCCGCTGGACATCCCAGAGATCGCCCGTGCCGCAGGGATCTCCCACACCCATCTGACCCGGTTGTTCCGGGCCGACACCGGGCTCACGGTCGTCGGCTACATCCGGCACCGCCGTATGGAACGCGCCCGGCACCTCCTGATCGCCTCGACGCTCGCCATCCCCGCGATCGCCGCGACCGTCGGCATCCCCGACCTCCAGGCGTTCAACAAGACCTGCCGCCGCGAGCTGGGCGCCTCACCCCGAACAGTCAGACGCACCGGGCAGGCGGAGCGGCCCCGCTGACGCCCGGAGGGCTCGTCAGGAGGTGGTTCAACCGCCCGCGCGGGTGAAGGTCACATGGGTGACCCCACTGGGCGAGGAGACGGCCTCGATCTCGTAGTCCTTCTCCAGGTCCTCCAGCCCGTCCCAGAGGCGTACGCCTCGCCCCAGCAGGATCGGGGCCACCACGACGTGCAGGTGGTCGATGAGCCTGGCGGCGAGGAAGTCGCGGACGACCGTGGGCCCTCCGCCGATGCGTACGTCCTGGCCGTCAGCGGCCTCGCGGGCCTGCTCCAGCGCCTCGGCGGGCGAGGTGCCGAGGAAGTGGAACGTCGTGCCGCCCTCCATCTCGATCGACGGCCGCGGGTGATGGGTGAGGACGAAGACCGGCGTGTGGAAGGGCGGGTTCGGCCCCCACCACCCCTTCCAGTCCGGGTCCTTGTGCCATCCGGGGTAGCCGAACTTCCCGGCCCCCATGATCTCGGCGCCGATCCCGGGCGCGAACCGCCGCGCGAAGGCGTCGTCGAGACCGGTGCCGCCACCGGTCCGGCCCACCATGTCGTGCCAGAACCGGGTGGCGAACATCCACTCGTGCAACCGCTCGCCGGCGTGACCGAACGGCGCGTCGCGGCTGAGGCCCTCTCCGGTGCCGTATCCGTCGAGGGAGATGGAGAAGTTGTGCACTCGGACCAGTGACATGGCAGGCCACTTCCTAGGGACGGAGAGCTTCGAGCAACGAAGTCAGGAGGCTAGCGGCCAATGCCGTGCACCGCGACATTTAAGCCACCGCTTCAACGTGTGGCGGCCGTACGAAGCCTGCCGACAGGCTTGGCCCACACCATGCGGCATGAAGGGGGAACGTCGTGGAACGCAGCAACACCAGGCGCACGGCACTGGCGGCAGCGGCAACGCTCGCGCTCGCCGGATCACTGCTCGCCCACAGCACCGGTCCGGCCGGCGCCGCCACCGAAACCCGCGCCCTGGGCCCGACCGTCGCCTGCGGCGGCCTGGCCGGCCTCAACGACCCCAACACCGCGACCGGCGTCACCACCGCCGCGCAGGGCGCGAGCAGTTCGGCCGGCACCGCGCAGATCCGCACCGGCCTGGCGGGCGGCACCCGCTACGGCTGGGCCCGGGCGGCCGGCGGGTCCAGCAACTACGACCTGTACTTCGAGATCGACATCAACGGCGACCGGGCCGCCGACTGCGCCACCTTCATCAGCATCAGCTCGGGCCTGTACTGGACGTCGGGCACCCAGACCAGCGCGAGCTCCAGCGTCGCCTTCCGCGCCTGCATCATCGCCCGCTCGGCCCCCGACTGCGGCGGGACCGGAGTCGCCTCCCGCACACCTTGGTGGTAATCCCCAACCTCAGCTGCGGAGGGGGCCTCTACGTCTTCACCTCTACGTCTTCGTGGAGGCCCGGACGCGCAGGTCGACGGGGAGGGTGCGGACGGTGCCCTTCGGTGTTTCGCCGGAGAGGATCTCGCAGAGCAGGCGGGCGCATTCGGCGCCCATGGTCCGCGGTCGCAGGTCGACCGCGGTGATCGGAGGTTCCGCCGTGCGCATGGCGGAGCTGTCGACGCAGGAGGCGAGGAGCAGGTCGTCGCCCACCTGGCGTCCCGACGCGCGGAGTTCGGGCAGGATCGCCGCGGCGGCGCCGTCCGCGGCGCACACGATCGCGTCGGTCTCGGGTGCCTCGGTCAGCAGTTTCCGTACGGCACCCTGGAGAACGTCGGGCGTCGAGCCGAACGGCACCTTGCTGACGAGCTCGGGCAGTCCGCGCTCGGCGCACCAGCGGGAATGGCTCCTTTGGAGGGTGAGGGCCCAGTCTCCGGTGGTGTCGGAGGCGATGAACGCCGGGCGCCGGGCGCCGGAGGCGTGGAGGTGGTCGAGGAGTTCGGTCATCGAGGCGTCGTGGTCGGACCATATGACGCCGGTCGGCTGCCGGTCACCGACATACCGCTCGGCGGTGACGACGGGGAGTCCGCTGCTCATCAGCTGTTCCACGACCGGGTCCTCGGCGAACGGGTCGCACAGCACGAGCCCGTCCACCTGCGGGACCGCGCCCCGGCGGTACGGGAGGTGCCCGGAGGACAGCAGGGTGACGTTGAGACCGGCGCGGGCGGCCTGTTCGGCGACGCCGAAGACGAACGACATGTAGTACTCGGCGCTGGTCAGGAACTCCGGGATGTGCAGCGCGATGGTCTCGGTCACCGAGGTGCGCAGGCTGCGGGCGCTGCGGTTGGGGGCGTAGCCGAGCCGCGCGGCGGCGTCGAGCACCGCACGGCGGGTGGGCCCGGAGACCCGGCCGTGTCCGCGCAGGGCGTCCGAGGCGGTGGTCTTGGAGACCGAGGCCGCGCGGGCCACGTCGGCGATGGTGGGCGGCACGGCGGGACGCCCGGACGTCATAGCCGTCACCAGCCGTACGTGAGGACGTCGTCGAGGGCGGCGACGAACACGTCGGCGCTGTCCCGGGTCAGGCACAGCGGCGGCTTGATCTTCAGCACGCACTGCCGGTCGGACGTCGGCTGCATGACGACCCCGAGTTCACGCAGCCGTTCGCAGATGGCGGCCGTCTCCTCGGTCGCCGGTTCCAGGCTCATACGGTCGCGCACGAACTCCACGCCCAGGTAGAGGCCGCAGCCGTGCACCGTGCCGATCAGCGGGTGCCGTTCGCCGAGTTCGACGAGACGCCGCTTCAAGTATCCGCCGATCTCAAGGGCGTTGGCCTGGAGGTTCTCGTCGCGCATGATGTCGAGGACGGTCAGGCCGACCACCGAGCTGACGGGGCTGCCGCCGGCCGAGGAGAAGAAGTAGCCCTGGGTGCGGTAGGCGTCGGCGATCTCCCGACGGGTGATGACCGCGCCGAGCGGGTGCCCGTTGCCCATGGCCTTGGCGACGGTCACGACGTCCGGTACGACACCCTGCTGCTCGAATCCCCAGAAGTGGGTGCCGAGCCGGCCGTAGCCGACCTGCACCTCGTCCGCGATGCACAGGCCGCCGACGGCGCGGGTGGCCGCGTACACCTGCTCCAGGTAGCCGTCGGGGAGCGCCATTCCGCCGGCGTTGCCGTAGTACGGCTCGCAGAGGAAGGCTGCGGGGGCGTGTCCCTCGGCGGCGAGTGCGGCGATGCGGGCGGCGGCTTCGGGGCCGTAGTTCCGCGCTTCCTCGCCCCGGTGGCGGCCCCGGTAGGAGTTGGGCGCGGCGACCGTGTGCACCCAAGGCGGCCGTGATTCAAGGGCGCCCGGGTTGTCGGCGACGGACGTGGAGACGGCGTCGCTCGCGTACGTCCAGCCGTGGTACGCCTCCTCGACGGCGACCACGTCCTGGCGTCCGGTCGTCGCCCAGGCGAGCCGGAGCGCGAGGTCCACCGCCTCGGAGCCGCTGTTGACCAGGAACACGGTGTCCAGTTCGGCGGGGAGCAGCTGCGCGAGCCGTTCCGACAGCTCGACCACCGAGGCGTAGTGGAAGCGGGAGTTGGTGTTCAGCCGCTGCCACTGGCGGTGGACGGCGTCGCTGAGGACGGGGTGACCGTGGCCGAGGATGGTCACGTTGTTCAGCATGTCCAGGTAGCCGCGGGCCCGGGTGTCGACCAGGTACTGGCGCCAGCCGCGCTCGATGCGGGGAGGCTCTTCGTAGTAGTGCTCCTGGACGGTGGCGAAGGCGTCGTTGCGGCGGGTCAGCAACTCCTCTTCGGACATCTGGTGTTCCGGTGTCTTGGGGAGCAGCAGTGCCGTGGGGTCCGGGCACACCCGCAGCCATCCGTCGGCCAGCTCGGGAGCGGCGAAGCGAGGCGGGCGTGCCCCGGTCAGGTGGCTGAGCTGGACGCCCAGGACGTGGAGTCCGTCGAAGTCGGCGATGGTGCCGAGCAGTTGGCCGGGCTCGACGGGGCCGGGGGTCAGGGTGCCGGTGTCGAGGCCGTCGAGGATCAGGTCCGGCCCGTCGTCCTGACGCAGCGTCACCACACGGTCGGTGTCGCGGGAGATCGTGCCCGCCCAGGGGGCCCGGACCTCCAGGGGTTCGGTGACGTACAGCTCGACGCCGAGCGCACAGGTCTCGGCGGGGCCTTTTCCGTCGACCCTCGTGCGGGTCATTCGGAACTCCCCGTGCCGGGTGTGGACGCCCTGCGTGGCGCTCAACTCCTCGCGCACCAGGTCGTGTTCAGCGTTCGGCGACTGCCACAGGCCGGTGTGCAGGGCATCGGCGAAGACCGACAGGTCGAGGGCGTGGACGTGCTCCGGGAGGGTGGGGATCAGCCGCGCTCCGGCCGCCGGCCTCTCTCGCGTGGACGCCCGGTCCAGCGCGTGGCGGAGCTGTGCCGTCATCACCTGCGCCGGGACCGACGTCGCCACCTCGAGCATCGTCCACTCGCGCTCCAGGGCGTCCGAGGCGTAGTCGTTGTCCGGGTCGAGCAGCACGTCGTACTGACCGCTGACCACGAGGACGGCGGACCGCAGCACGACGAGGGGCCACAGCACCTCCAACTCGTCGTCGCCGAGGGGGCGTTCCTCGTGGAAGGCACGGACGGCGGGCAGTACGGAGGCCGGTCCCGCTCCGTGGTGGTGGAGTACCGAGGTGCAGGTGACGGCCAGTTCCGCGACGGTCCAGCCGAGGCCCAGGTCACCGAAGTCGATCACGCCGACCGGCATCGGGCGTCCGTCGGGGGCCGTCTCGCACACCACGTTGTTGTCGGTGAGGTCTCCGTGGATCAGCTGCGTCGCCAGTCCCTCGGCATACGGTTCCAGCAGGGCGTGGGCGGCGCGGGCCGCGCGCAGGACCCGCTGGGCGCCGATCTGGTCGCGCAGGTGCGGGGCGAGCGTTTCGAC
Organism: Streptomyces cylindrosporus; assembly: GCF_022698165.1. GTDB lineage: Bacteria > Actinomycetota > Actinomycetes > Streptomycetales > Streptomycetaceae > Streptomyces > Streptomyces cylindrosporus. The sequence continues at coordinate 100,789 of NZ_JALDAY010000013.1, read as the reverse complement.
AACGGTGAGCGCGTTGCGCAGATCCCACAGGCGGGGGCGGTCCACCGCCGGGGCCGCCAGGGTGGACAGCCCGGCGGCGACCCGGCCGGCGATCGAGCCCAGCCGGGCCACGACCGCGGGGGCGAGGTAGCGGCTGTCCATGATCGGCTCACCTGGCACGAAGTCCAGCAGCAGGCAGGCGAGCTTCGAGCCGTCGGCCGTGAGCCACTGCAAGGGGTCGCCGTCCACGCCCGGTCGCGGCTTCGGCAGCCGCAACTCCGGCAGTGCGGCGGCCAGTTGCTCGATCGCCGTGCACTGCAGGCGCAGGGCGGACGGGTCGACGGCCGGGTTGGTCACCTTGAGGACATGGTCGGCGGTGTCCGTGCGCACCCGGTAGTTGCGGTCCTGCTGGCTGCCGAGCGCCTGAAGGCCGCCCCGCACCCCGTACCGCTCGCCGAGCAGCGCGAGCGCGTCGGCCTCGTCGACCGGGGCGATCGGTCGGACGAGCCAGTCGACGGAGGGAAGACCCATGGGTGGCACCGCTTCTCTTGCGTGTCTTTTGCCGGAACGTTCCGGCAAACCTAGAGCCGACATCCGGACGCGTCAATGCGGCGGCCCGCCGGCTACGGCACGGATCCGCCGGCCGGTGTCCGCGAGAGCTGCTGCCTCACTCCCTGAGCGCGGGCCCCGCATCCCGCAGTGGCCCGGGGCGGCCGATCGCCCCGGGCCACTGCAACGTTCCTCCTTGCCCGGCTGTCAGTGGCCGCGGCCAGTGTCGAGCCGGTCCAGTACGGCCTCCGCCATGGCCGCCTCCCCCTTCGCGTTGGGGTGGGCCGGGGCCGCGGGCGAGGCCGGCTGGAGGGGCTCTATCCAGCGGTCCGCGGGCGATTTGCACATGTCGTGGCCGCGCGTGGGCCCGTATGTGTCGACGTACTCGGCGTGGTTGAGCGCGGCCGTCAGGCGCAGCATCAGGTTCAGGCGCTTCTCCGTGTCGCGCAGGTAGGGGAAGTCCTTGGCGGCAAAGGGAACCGAGGGGTAGCAGCCGCTGCCGTCGTCGGGCAGGAGGTCGGGGTATCCGACGACCAGTACGCGTGCGTGCGGGGACCTCTCGTGCACGTCCCTGAGCACCTTGGTGATCTTCGGTGCCGTCTTGAGGACGGTCAGCGCCAGCTGGTCGACGCCGGACGAGGTGTAGTACTGCTGACAGGGGTTGCCCGTCAGGTCCTTGGCGGCGAGCTGGGCGCAGGTGGCGATGATGGAACCGAATCCGACGTCGTTGCCGCCGATCTGCACGGTCACCAGGTCGGTGTCCTCGTCCACCGCGTCCAGCTGGGGCCCGTTGGTGCCCTGGGGCTTCCACATCTCCTCGGTGGTCGCGCCGGCGCAGCTCATGTCGACGAAGACGCTCGTTCTTCGCTCCGCCGCCACCAGGGACGGGTAGTTGTGGTCGGAGCGGGCGCAGTTCGCGTCCACCTGGGTCGGGATCAGGGGGCCCGAGGTGTACGAGTCGCCGAGGGCCACGTACTCGGTGTTCCGGCCGCCGTGTCCGCCGTTCGTGTGCGCCGCCGCGGGTGTCCCGGCGGCCAGGACCAGCGCACAGCCGCTGACCGCGGCCGCAACTGTCCTTGTGCGTCGGCGCTTTGGCGCCGGTGCGGCCGAATCCGTCACAAGTCTCATGCAGGCCTCCTGGTCCGAGCCGTCATGGCAGGGCTCGACCCGCGTATGGTCGTACCCCGTTCAACTGAGCTTGTATACCGGCCAGTAGTGCTCTTGGACCAGGGTCGTACGCCGACCAGTTTCCCTGTGCTGTACTGCACTTCTCCCCCGCCGCTCCACATCGCTCCGGAGGCCCCGTCCGATGGCCCGCCTGCACCTGCGTTCCGGCATGGACCCCGACGCGCCCAAGACGGCCTACGCCGTCCTCGTCGTCGACCCCGAAGGCACGCCCGGGGAACGCGCCGTTGCCGCGCTGGGCTCCTGCTGTTACGAGGGCGACGGCGCGTTCTACCTGGTGCGGAGCGACGGTTGGGCCGAGAGGTCACCGGAGGACGGTCGACTCGCGGTCCGCATCGCCGTACATCCCGCCGTGTTGCGGCAGGTCGGCGTGGACCCCGAGGACTTCCCCGGCCGGTCGTCCGTGGACCCGCGAGCCCTGCTGGTGCTGGAGGCCCGTGCGGCCGCCGACCCGGCACTGACCGCACACCTGGCCGAACCGACCGCCGTCTTCACCGCGGGCCCGGATACGACGCTCGAAGAACTCCTCGCCTCGGACGCCGAGTGGCCCATGTTCCTCGCCCCGCCACCGGAGAGTTGACGCGACGAGGAGCAGCTCGGGGTCCCGGCAGGTGGCGGCCCTCACTTGTGCCGTGTGGCGGTGGGGGTGGGCTCCGTGCCCTCGGCGCGCAGGGTGCCGCGGCCGGGCTTGGGGCGGGCGGCCTCCACGGTGCCCTTCTTGTGGTGGCGGGGTACGACGTCCTGCGGGAACGTCAGCTGCTGGTTCATCCACTTCAGGGTCGCGGGCAGCTCCCGTACCCAGGTCGGGAAGTTGTGGCTGCCGTGCTCGGGCAGGATCGACGCGACGCGCATGGGTGCGCGGACGGCCCTGATGAACGCCTGGGTCTGCGGGTAGCCGCGCTCGCCGTGCTTGCTCTCGGCGACCAGGACGGACACCTGCGGGACGGGCAGGTGCTTGAGCCGCCACATCAGGTCGTGGCCGTTGACGCGGTTGACGCGGCCCAGTCCGCTGCCGAAGAGGTTGCCGGTCGTCGGGTCGTCCTTGACGCGGTAGTCGGGCGAGAGGGCACCGGCCGTCGTGTAGACGTGCGGGTTGCGCATCGTCAGCTGGAGGGCGCAGCTGGCGCCGGAGGAGTAGCCCATGACGCCCCAGGCGCTGGCGTCGTGGCCGACCCGGTAGGCGGACTTCAGTGCGTCGGGGAGGTCCTTGGCCAGGAAGGTCTCGGTCTGCGGGCCGCCCGGGACGTTCACGCACTCGGTGTCGCGGGGCGGGGCGATCGTCGGCCGGATCATCACCAGCACGGTCGGCTGCATCTGGCCGCTCTTCTGCAGCTGTCCCGCGGTCTGTGACACCCGAAGGTACTGCGCGAGGTTGAAGATGCTGCCCGGGTAGCCGCTGAGCGCGACGATCACCGGAAAGCGCTGCCGGCGGTACGCCTTCTGGAAGTACTGCGGCGGCAGGTACACGAACGCCGGGTCGACGACGCCCGTACGCCGGCCGATGACCTTGACGGACTCCACGCGCCCGTTGACCGACGCGGGGCCGGAGGGCAGTCCGCTGACCCGGCTCAGCTGCTCGTCGGAACCGGGCTGCACCAGCGCCCCCTTGACGGCCACACCGGTCACGGTGCCGTCGCCGCCGCTCGCCTGGGTGACGCCGACGGGTGCGGTCTCGACGTGGCCGAACAGCTCGCCCCACGATCCGAAGAACTGGTACGACGAGTTCAGCCAGCACGCGAACGCCGCGATGATCACCGCCTGGGTCACCCCGATGGCCGCCAGCCGCCCCAGCACCTGCCGCAGCCCCCGCGCGGCGAACCGCGGCCACAGCCACACGAGCAGCCCCACACATACGGCGGCCAGGGCTGCCGTCACGTAGACGGTCGTCTCGCTGGTCAGACCCATACCACTCGATCCCCGTTTGCCTGTCGGTGCGATCTCCTTCATCCAGAAGGAGGGCTACTGACTCTTCTACGTTCCCCAACGAACGCAAAAGGTACAAAGACGGGGGCCAAATGGTGGTCGGTCGCCACCCGTGCCGGCCTGGCTCTAGGCGGCGAATCCGATCGTGGTGACGTACTCGTACTCGCCCCACTGGCTGCCGAGGTCCATGGTCACGTCGTTGACCCAGGCGTCGTCGAGCGCCGCGTCGTCGTCCGCGGCCCAGGCCTGGACGATGCGGTCCCAGTGACGGACATTCAGGGTGCGGTACTCGATCACGCGCTGGCGGGGCCTGGGCACCTGGCTCTGGTTGAGCGGGTGGAACTCGACGCGGGTGCCGCGACCTTCGCGGTTGAGGCGGGCGAGGAGGTACCGGGCGACGTTGCGGCGCCGCACCGTGCGGTAGGCGGTCTCGATGGCCTGCAGGTTCTTCTTGGACGGGCTGCGCCTGCCCTCCAGCCAGGCCTTCAGGGTGCGGTCGGTGACCGCGAGACCTGCCTCCCTGGCCGCCTGCCGGGCGTGGTCGCTGCGCGTGAGGTAGTGCAGGCGTGCCAGGAGGCCGCGCTGTTGGGTGATGGGGGTGGCGATGAACCCGGCGAGTGCGTCGAGCCGGCGGGCCACTGCTTCATGTCCTTTGATGCCCCGGGCCCCGAAACTGCCGAAATTGATATTCCTCTCCGGCACTCTGGTCTCCTCGTTCCGAATAGGCGACGGGCCCGCACGGGCGGCTTTTCAATACAGGTCGATCATATCGCATTTCGCGGCTTCGAATGACCCCATCGCTCCCCAACTTCCGGTATTCTCCCGGCTTTTCAGTTCCGTCGTGGATGCTCTCATCGGGTGACGCCGAATATCGTGACTGCGCACTGTCGAGAACGCCGACCGGTGTGTGCCACCTCACTGGACGAGCAGCGTCAACGGCGGAACAGGCAGCGGCGGTTCGGCGTTCATGAGTATGTGGCTGCGGAGGGGACAGTGTCCCCGGGCCTCACCTTCCGCCCATGGGGACGATCGTTCGGCTGAAGCCCCATGGAGCATTCCGCCGAGAGGCGACCGCCCTCCGCATGCCACCACCTACGGCCCCGGCTGGCTTCCCCCGTCCAGCCGGGGCTTTTCACGCCCCGCTGACGACGGTCGCGTCGACGATCCAGATGTTGCGCCGCCGGTCGGCCAGGAATGCCGAGAGCGCAAGCAGCAAGGCTGCCGCCGCGGCGGTGAATGCGACCAGGAGGGCGCCGTCGATGCCGTAGCTCTGCGCAAGGCTGCCGGATACGGCCTGGCCGACCGCCGCGCCGAGGGGGCCGCCGGCGCACAGGACGGTCATGGCGACCGCGGCCCGCTCGGCGGGGGCGAGGCGTTCGGTCAACGCGTACAGGCTGATCATGTAGGGCGCGACGGTCAGGCTCGCGGCGGCGACCGCGGCGGGCAGGGACAGCAGCCGGGCGCCGACGAACAGGACGAGCATGCCCGCGCACAGGGTGGCCGCGAAGGAGAGATAGCGGGCGCGCAGGGTGAACTGCCGAGGGAGCCAGGCGCAGGCGACACCGGCCAGAGCGCTGCCGATGCCGAACTCGGCGTAGACGAGTCCTGCGGCTCCCGGCTCGTCGATCGCGTCGGCGTAGACGGTCACGGCCGTCTGGAGCGAGCCGAATACCGCCCCCATCGCGGCCATGGCCAGGAACATGACGGCGAGCGGGCGACGGGGCAGGCGCGGCTTCTCCTGCGGCGCGGTCGGCTGCTGGTGAGGGGCGGGGTGGGCGTAGACCGCTGCGAAGGGCAGGGTGGTCGCCGCGATCACCGTCATGGTCGCGATGGTCGGCGCAAGCGGGCTGAGGGAGGTGAGCAGCCCGACGAACACCGGTCCGGCGACGAAGCTCAGCTCGTCGGCGGACGCCTCGTAGGACAAGGCCGCCGGGAGCAACTCGCGCTCGCCGCGGGCGTGCAACAGGCGTGACCAGTGCACGCGTACGAGGGGGCCGACCTGGGGTTGGGTCAGGCCCACGAGGGCGGCCGCGACGAGCATGCCCTGTCGGCCGCCGGTGAGGCTCGCGGCCAGCAGGGCTGCCCAGGCGGCGAAGTTGGCGATCGCGGCGACTACACCGACCACGCGGTGGCCGTGGCGGTCGGCCAGGGTTCCGACCAACGGGCCGCCGAGGGCGGTGGCGATGCTCTGGGTCGCGCCGCCGAGCCCGGCGAAGGCGTAGTTGTGGGTCGAGGTCTGGAGCAGGATGAGCGTGGAAAGGGCTGAGGTCGCGTACGGCAGGCGGGCGAGCAGTCCCAGCGGGAAGAAGCCGGCGCCCGCAGCCCTCAGCAGGGAGCGGTAGGACACGATGTCTCCGTCGGACACGTCGAGGAGACGCGCCACCCAGCCACCAACGCGTCGACGAGCCCGATTCTGGACGTCAACGTAGCGGCGTCGGCTCAGAGCTGTACAGACGGGCCGCCTCGGAATGGAAGGGAGACCGGCTTGCCCCGTCGCCGCGACAGCCATCCCGCGCAAGGACCGGAAGCCCTCCTGCCACGCCTTCGCGACAAACGCTTCAACGGCTATCTGGGGATCCGGCTCCCACACGAACTCGACGACGCGGTCGAGGCGATCGTCGTCGCCCACACGAACGGATCCGCCTCGCTCAGACTGAAGATGGCCGACGCCGTCGACGGGCGAGCCGCCGCCGTACTGAGCGCGTACGGGCAGCGGATGGCGTCCATGGCGGTGCGGACCCTGTCCGTGGAGCCGCTCCGGCGCGGGCTCGTGGCCGTGAGTCTGGCGGAGGGGCGGCTGGAGCAGCCGTACGACAACCTGTTCGTGCTCGCCGCGCTCAACGATGCCGCGGCCCTCGTCGGCACCACGCTCCACGCCGTCCTCGCCGACGTGGCGCGCGTACTGCCTCCGGCCGGTCACACGGCGATCCAGGAATTCGACCGGCGCCAGGATCGAGACAAATCGCTTGAGGCCATGGGTCTCAGCAGGACCGGCACCGGACCGACGTTTCTCTACGGCTGACGCGACCTGGGTCGCAATGCGCCCAACTGCCTATGTCAGGCAAGCACCGGCGCCGGCAGGTAAGGCGTGATGTTGCGCCACGCGCGCTCGGCGTATTCTTCCTTTTCGCCGACCGGCGCGACATAGTGCAGCGCGCTTTCGGCCGCGTCCTTGCCCTTCAGGCGGGTGATGAGCCACGCGGCGAGGTAGTGGGAGGCGAGGCAGCCGCCGGCCGTGGCGATGTTGACCTCGGCGTAGAAGGGCTGGTTGAGGACCTCGACGCCGGCGGCGACGACCCACGGCTTGGTGGTCAGGTCGGTGCACGCGGGGATGCCGTTGAGCAGGCCGAGCCTGGCCAGTACGAGCGCGCCGGAGCACTGCGCGGCGATGAGTTGGCGCGAGGGGTCAAGGCCGCGCAGTACGTTCATGATCGCGGGGTCTTCGACGGCCTCGCGGGTCGCGATGCCGCTGCCGACGATCACGGCGTCGGCCCGGCACGCTTCCTCAAGCGTGGACATCTGCTCGATGACCACCCCGTTCATGGAGGTCACTTTGGGGGTGGGGGTGGCGATGGTGACACGCCAGTCGTCGGTCCTGATGCGGTTGAGCACGCCGAGGGCGATCAGGGAGTCGAGCTCGTTGTAGCCCTCGAAGGTGAGGATGGCGATGTGCACGGCGGCTGCCCCTTCCGGGTGGGTGGGGCTAGACGGTAAGGACCCGCGAACAGGACAGTCAAAGAATTGTCATGGATACAATCCGGCGCATGGCTGCCCCGCGGTACAAGACGCTCGTCGACGCCCTCGCCTCCGACATCCGGTCGGGCCGGCTCGCCCCGGGAGCGCGGCTGCCGACCCACCGCGGCCTCGCCGCCCGCGAGGGCATCGCCCTCGTCACCGCCACCCGGGTCTACGCCGAGCTGGAGGCGATGGGCCTGGTGAGCCGGGAGCAGGGCCGCGGCACGTTCGTGCGGGACATCGCGGTACCCGCCGGTCACGGCATCGACCAGCAGATCGCCGCCACCGATGTGGTCGACCTCAACTTCAACTACCCCGCGCTGCCCGAGCAGGCGGACCTGCTGCGGCAGGCCCTGCGCGAGCTGGCCACCTCCGGTGAGATCGACTCCCTGCTGCGCTATCAACCCCATCGAGGACGCCCCCAGGACAGGGCCTCCGTCGCACGGCATCTGACGCGTCGAGGGATCACCGCCGACGCCGATCAGGTCCTCGTCGTCAACGGGGCGCAGCACGGTCTGGCCGTCACGGTCATGGCCGCGCTGAGAGCGGGGGACGTCGTCGCGGTCGACGCGCTCACCTACCCGGGGTTCAAGGTGCTCGCGCACGCCTTCCGTCTCGACCTGGAGCCCATCGCCGTAACCGCTGACGGGCCCGATCTCGACGCCCTGGAGAAGCTGTGCGCGACCCGCCCGGTGCGGGCGATCTACGCCATGCCCACCCTGCACAACCCGCTCGGCTGGGTCATGCCGGCGGCCGACCGCCTCCGTCTGGTCGGGACCGCGCGGCGGTGCGGTGCGCTCATCGTCGAGGACGCCGCGTACGCCTACCTGGTCGAGGCCTCTCCCCCGCCGCTGGCCGCGACCGCGCCGGACATCACCGTCCACGTCTCGGGGCTGTCCAAGAGCGTCGCCACCGGCCTGCGGGTCGGCTTCGTCCTCGCCCCGCCACCCCTGGTGCCCGCGCTCGAACGGGCGATTCGGGCGACCACCTGGAACACCCCGGCCCTCACCACCGCGATCGCCTGCCGCTGGCTCGACGACGGGACGGTGGACCGCCTGGAGGCGCGGAAACGCGACGACGCCAAGGCCCGCCAGGCCCTCGCCCGGCAGGAACTGGCAGGCCTGCCGCTCGTCGGTCACCCCTCGTCGTACTTCACCTGGCTGCCGCTGCCCGACGACGCGCGCGCCGACCGGCTGACCGCCGCCCTCGCGCGTGAGCACATCTCCGTCAGTACGGCGGAGCCGTTCACCACCACGAAGCACACACCGCAGGCACTCCGCCTCGCTCTCGGCTCCACGGATCCGGACAGTCTCCGTTCGACGCTGCGTACGGTGCGGCGTGTCGCCGTCGAGGACGCCTACGCCTGAACCCGGGTGTGCGCCTCCGGTGGACCCGCCTCTGCTGAACGGGTGTTTGGGGCTTGTCGTGCGAGTGTTTCGCCAGGGTGGGGTACTCGGCGCGGCGTACCTCTGGCAAGGCATGACCAGAGTGCAGCCGTGCGGGTGAGCAGGAGGCGGGTCCATGGGGAGTGTGCCGGGCGAGGACATCACGGGCTGCTTCGCGGACGCGCGGTGACCGCGCCGCGTCGGCCGACCGCCAACGAGCCGGGTGAACGCCCCCGGCCGGGCGAGCGGTTCGCGAACGCCGTGGACGGGCGGCTGCCGGTCCACGACGGCGGCGGGCAGCTGCTGCGGAAGGCCTTCCCCGACCACTGGTCGTTCCTGCTCGGCGAGCTGGCCCTCTACAGCCTTGTCGTCCTGCTGCTGACCGGGGTGTGGCTGACCCTCTTCTTCAAGCCCGAGATGCGCGAGGTCGTGTACGACGGCGGCTACGCGCCGCTGCGCGGGGTGCGGATGTCGGAGGCCTTCGACTCGACCCTGCACATCAGCTTCGACGTGCGCGGCGGGCTGCTCATCCGGCAGATGCACCACTGGGCCGCGCTGGTGTTCATCGGCGCGATCGGGCTGCACCTGCTGCGTATCTTCTTCACCGGCGCCTTCCGCAGGCCGCGCGAGATGAACTGGGTCATCGGCGTCACGCTGTTCGTGATCGCCCTGGCCGAGGGTTTCGCCGGGTACTCACTGCCCGACGACCTGCTCTCGGGGACCGGGCTGCGGATCGCCCAGGGCATCATGCTGTCGATCCCGGTGGTGGGGACGTATGTCGCCATGTTCGTGTTCGGCGGCCAGTTCCCCGGCCACGACATCGTTCCGCGCCTGTACGCCATGCACATCCTGCTGCTGCCCGGAGTGCTGGTCGCGCTGGTCACGGTGCATCTGATCCTGGTGTTCTATCTCAAGCACACACAGTGGCGCGGCCCCGGCCGCACCAACGCGAACGCGGTCGGCAAGCCGCTCTACCCGCAGTTCATGGCCTCCTCCATCGGCCTGTCGCTGACGGTCTTCGGCGTGCTGGCCCTCCTCGCCGGCGTGGCCCAGATCAATCCGGTGTGGGTGTACGGCCCCTACCGCCCCGACCAGGTCTCCACCGGCTCGCAGCCCGACTGGTACGTGGGCTTCCTGGAGGGCGCGCTCAGGCTCGTGCCGCCGTGGGAGACGAACTTCGCCGGGCACACCCTGATGTGGAACGTGCTGCTGCCGGCCGTCGTTCTGCCCGGCCTGCTGTTCGCCGTCCTGTACGCCTACCCCTTCGTCGAGCAGCGGCTGACCGGGGAGTGGCGGCAGGAGCAGCACCTGTGCGACCGGCCCCGCGAGCGGCCGGTACGCACCGGGCTGGGCGTCGCGGGCATCACCTTCTACGGTGTGCTGCTGCTGGCCGGCGGGAACGACGTCATCGCGCAGAGCTTCCGTATCTCGGTGAACACCCTGACCTGGATCCTGCGGATCGCCCTCGTCGTCGGGCCGGTTGTCGCCTTCCTGCTGACCCGCGGGCTGTGCCACGCACTGCTGCGGATGGAGCAGGAGCGGCTGAGCGAGGGCGAGGAGACCGGTGAGGTGCGGCAGACCCTGGCGGGTGGTTACGAGAGCGGCCATCGCCCGGTGACGGACTTCCGGCCCGGCGCTCCGCGCGTGCCGGTCAGCTCTGCTCCGGATCTGCGCCCCGGTTCACGTACTGGAAAACCAGACCCAGAACGCTCCGCGCCAGAATCCCGACGCCGATGAGGAACAGCCACAGCCCGAACACCACACCGGTCGCCGCGACGGCGACGCCGAGGGCGGTGAGCACCGGCCAGGGGCTGTGGGGCGGAAAGAAGTCCAACGGCCCGGCGGCGTCGGCCACTTCGGCCTCGGTACGGTCCTGGGGGCGCCGACCGCGGCGGGCGTACTGGACCGCGCAGAAGAACGACACGAGGGCGGCCATGGCGAACGCCACGATGAGGGCCGCCGTGCCGGCCGGGTCCCTCGACCACAGGCCGTAGAGCGCGGCGGCGCCGGCGAAGAAGACGGCGACGCCTCCGAAGAGCAGTGCCTCGATCTTCACTGCAGTCCTTCCTTCTTCGCCTGCTGCGCGATGTCGGGGTGGTGCAGGTCGAAGGCCGGGGACTCCGAGCGCACCCGGGGCAGGGCCACGAAGTTGTGGCGCGGCGGCGGGCAGGCCGTCGCCCATTCCAGGCCGCGGCCGTAACCCCAGGGGTCGTCCTCGGTGACGCGGGTGCCCTTGGTGGCGGTGCGCCAGACGTTGTAGAGGAACGGCAGGGTGGAGACTCCGAGGAGGAAGGCGCCGCTGGAGGAGAGGGTGTTGAGGAGGGTGAAGCCGTCGGAGGGCAGGTAGTCGGCGTACCGGCGCGGCATCCCCTCCTCGCCCAGCCAGTGCTGCACCAGGAACGTCAACTGGAAGCCCGGGAACAGCAGCCAGAAGTGCAGCTTGCCCAGCCGCTCGTCGAGCATCTTCCCGGTGAACTTGGGCCACCAGAAGTAGAAGCCGGCGAACATCGCGAAGACGACGGTGCCGAACAGCACGTAGTGCAGGTGCGCCACGACGAAGTACGAGTCGGTGACGTGGAAGTCGAGGGGCGGCGAGGCGAGCAGCACACCGCTGAGGCCGCCCAGCAGGAAGGACACCAGGAAGCCGACCGCCCAGAGCATGGGGGTCTCGAAGGACAGCGAGCCCCCGCGCATCGTGCCGATCCACGCGAAGAACTTGATCCCGGTGGGCACCGCGATCAGGAACGACATGACGGAGAAGAACGGCAGCAGCACCGCTCCGGTGGCGAACATGTGGTGCGCCCATACGACCGCCGACAGCATGGTGATGGCGATCGTCGCGCCGATCAGGGGCACGTAGCCGAAGAGGGGCTTGCGCGAGAAGACCGGGAGGATCTCGGAGACGATGCCGAAGAACGGCAGCGCCACGATGTAGACCTCCGGATGCCCGAAGAACCAGAACAGGTGCTGCCACAGCAGGGCACCGCCGTTGGCCGCGTCGAAGATGTGCGAGCCGAACTTGCGGTCGCACTCCAGGGCGAGCAGGGCCGCGGTCAGGACCGGGAACGCGGGCAGCACCAGGATCGACGTGAACAGGGTGTTCCACGTGAAGATCGGCATCCGGAACATGGTCATGCCGGGGGCGCGCAGGCACAGGATCGTGGTGATGAAGTTGACGGCGCCCAAGGTGGTGGACACGCCGGTGACGACCAGGCCCATCACCCACAGGTCGGCTCCCGCGCCGGGCGAGAAGTAGGCGCTGTTGAGCGGGGCGTACGCGAACCAGCCGAAGGCGGCCGCGCCGCCCGGCACCACGAATCCCGACACGACCATGAGCCCGCCGAACAGGTACATCCAGTACGACAGCGCGTTGAGCCGGGGGAACGCCACGTCCGGGGCGCCGATCTGCAGCGGCATCACGGCGTTCGCGAACCCGGCGAACATCGGGGTCGCGAACAGCAGCATCATGATCGTGCCGTGGATGGTGAAGAGCTGGTTGTAGGTGTGCTGGTTCATGAACTGCAGCCCGGGCCGGGCCAGTTCGGCGCGCATACCCAGCGCGAGCAGGCCGCCGAAGAGGAAGAACCCGAACGCGGTCGCCATGTAGAGGCGGCCGATGACCTTGTGGTCGGTCGTCGTGAACCAGCCCAGCAGGGTGCGGCCCAGCGAGGCGCCGGCAGGGGAGGACGTACGCCCTTCGTCGAGGCGTGGTGCCACTTCGGTCATGGTCCTCCTCAGCCGTGCCGGGAGCGGCGAGCGCCTCGCGAGTGCCCTGCTCGCGGGGCGGGAAACCGGCGCCACGGTGGGCCGGCGTCCGCCCCGGGCACAGGCCCGACACTCCGAATGAGGCGATTCGCCCCTTTCGCGGCGACGCTACCGGTGAACCACCCGAACACCGGGTCCGCCACGCCTCCGCGACCACCCCCTCTCCCAGGCGCCTTTGTCCGGGCGCGCCGAAGAAGCGGTCCGCGTCGGCGTTCAGCAGACCGGCGCCACCGCCCGGCCGGCTTCTCCCGGCTCCTCGCGTCCCGGTCCGGCGGCACAGGCCAGCGGAGGAGCGATCGCCTGGACATCGGCTCCCTCGCCGACCCACAGCCCGATGAAGAGCGCGGCGGTCGCTTCAAGGAGTCCGGCTCGTTCGAGACCGCCGCCGGACACTGGTTCGCAACCGACATGCCGCACCAACTGGTGAACAAGTGCGAGAGCTGTCTCGTCGTCCCCGCAGACCGGAACGGCCAGTGGCCGGCCGTCGAAGACGGGCGGCGACATGCGCCACACGTCCTCGTGGCAGAGATTGAACGCCTTGACCACATGAGTTCCCGGTGCCGCCGCGGCCAGTTGCTGTGCGGCCGAGGGGCCGCCCTGCGTCAGCAGCGCGAAGCGCGGACCAACCGGGTTGGAGCAGTCGATCAGTACCTTGCGGTCCAGGGCCGTCCGCAGTTCCCGCACCACGCGTGCCCCCGCGGCGAAGGGCAGTGCGGCCAGCACCACCTGCCCGAACTCGGCCGCCGCGCGAAGACCGGCAGGCTTCGCACCGCGCCCGAGGCGCGTCGCGAGCCGCTGCGCCTTGTGCGCGTCGCGTCCTCCGATGGCTACCTCGTGCCCGGCTCGGACCCAGTGGGCGGCGAGCGCGTCCGCCATGCCGCCTGTGCCCAGTACACCGATTCTCATCACGCACTTCCTCCCAGGACCTGCTCGGACCTTCCGCAACGACGCTAGAGGGCCCGTCGGGCACCATTTGGTACGTGACGTCCGACGCTTTCCTTGCCGACTGCCGCGCCCGCCTGGCCTTCGACCTCCTGTCCAACACCTGGAACGCCGTCGTGCTCTGGGCACTGCGCGAGGGCCCCAGACGCCCGGTCGAACTACGCGAGCAGATCGGGGGGATCAGTTCCAAGGTCCTCACCGAGACGCTTCGGCGCTTGCAGTCCAACGGACTGGTGGACCGGCGGGCACACCCCGGCGCGCCACCGCGTGTCGACTACGAACTCACCGCCCTGGGGCGGACTTTGCTGGCCCCCATCGACGCTGTCGGAGCATGGGCCGTCGAGCATGGCGATGAGGTCATCGCCGCCCAGGAGGCCGAATGCGCCGCCGCCCGGTCGTCGTCCTGAAACGGCGGTACGGGCCTACGCGCCCTCATCGGGTGGAGTGATCCCGAGGTCGACGCGCATGACGTGGCGCATGGTCCACAGCGCGTCCCACAGCCGGTTCATGGTCTCCCGGGCGGCTTCGACGTTCTCTCCCGGTTCGGGGGTTCCCCTGTCCAGCCGTAGCAGCAGGCCGTAGAGATCGCCGAAGTGACGGTTCACGGTGCTGGCTGCGGTCATGACGGGGTCAGGCAGCACCATCTGGGCCTCCGCGTGACGCAAGCGGTGGTCACGGCGTGATCGGTCCAGGTCCGACCGCAGTTCCTCGGTCACCTCGTCCCTCTCCAGAGCGTGGACGAGTTTCGTCATCACGTTGATGAAGTCGCGCGTACCGGCGTTGAGGGCTGCGTAGCATGTGCGACGCGCTTCGAGCCGAGTCTGCCGAGTGACGTATTCACGCTCGTCCGCCTGGAGTTGTCGCGCATGCTGCAACTCACGGTCCCGGGCGCGGTTGCCGGCGCGCTGCGTGAGCAGGGCGGAGGCGAGGGTGCCACCGATGCCCAGGACCGCGACCAGGATCTGGCTGACCGAGCTGCTCATACCGCCCCCGACTCCGATCGGCTCGCCGGGACTGTACCTGCTCCGGGCGCAGTCCTCGGCGGGTGGGGCGTAGCACGATCTGCGGGCGGAGCAGCCTCAGGGCTCGGCCCGGACCTGCCCGACCACGCCCTGGCGCTCGGCCTCGTCCCGGACCAGCATCGACAGCAGAGACGCCACGGTCAGACCGGCCTCGGCCGGGTGGCGCAGGATCTTGCTCGGATCGATGCGGTAGCTGTTGGCCCGGCCGCTGCGGGTGTGGGACAGATAGCCGTCGCGCTCCAGGTCCGCGATGATCTTCTGCACGGCCCGCTCGGTGAGTCTGCAGCGAGCCGCGATGTCGCGGATCCTGGCGTTGTGGTTGTCGGCGATGCTGGCCAACACGCGCGCGTGGCTGGTGAGGAACGTCCATCCGTTGTGCGGCTCGGGTACTCCATCGACTCCCACCATGAGCAAATCGTACGACCGAACGTTCGCGCACACAAAAACGCGAAAGAAAATTCATGTATGCCTTGACGTGTCATGAAGGGGGTATGAGCCTGGGAGAAGGGTTTACTTCGAGTGTTCAGCGAGAGGCGATCATGCCGGAACGTTCCCATGAGGAGCCGTTCACGAGCGGACACCGCGCCGGTCGCACGTCTGAGCCCTCCAGGGATCTGGTGGTGAAGGCGGGACCGGACGGCGAGCGGGTGGCCGTCACGGTGAGCGGTGAGTTCTGTCTCGATGACAGCCAGAGTCTTCGGCACGCGCTGCGCGATGCCCTCGCCAGGTCGCGGACCGGGGTGGACCTGGACCTGGGCGGGCTGTCCTTCGCGGACTGTTCCGCGCTCAACGTGCTGCTCGCCGTGCGCCGTGACGCGTCCGCCATGGAGAAGACGGTCACCGTCACGTCCGCCAGCCCCGCCGCGGAGCGCCTGTTGAGGTTCACGGACACCTACGGACTCTTCACGGCCGAACCCGCCGAGCCCCCCGAACTCGCCGACGACGGGCTGCTGCAGGCCGAGGTCGTCCAGCTCCGGCGTGCGCTGCGGACCCGGCCGGACATCGACCTGGCCCGCGGGATCCTGATGGCGTCCTTCAACCTGGACCCGGAGCAGGCGTGGGAGGCACTGGTCACCGCCTCGCAGAACACAAACACCAAACTGCACCGCCTTGCCAAGGACGTCGTGTCCGCCGTGCACGGCGCCGCGCTGCCGGACGCGGTCCAGAAGCAGCTGACGGCGGCCGTCGCCAAGGCCGGCAGGAACGGGGCGCGGTCGAGGGACGGCGCCGATCCCGAGCCCGAGCCCGTCCGCGAGAGCGCGTACGAGGCGCAGGCCTGCTGGTAGGGGCGGTTCGGCGGAGGTTCGGGCTAGCCGAGGAGCCGTCGGACCGCGTCCTCGATGGCGCCGTGCGTGGCCAGGCGTCCCGGCGCCGCGTCGATACCGAGGCGGTCGAGGGCCGGGGCGATGGTGCGGCCCTCCTCGAAGTGCTCGACGACACGCGGGTTGATGTACGACGCCCGGCAGACGGCCGGGGTGTTGCCCAGGTAGTCCGCCACCTCCCGGACCGCCCGGCGCACGGCACGCTTGCGGGCCGTGGCGGACCCCTCCGCCGCCGGGGCGGAGACGGCCAGCGCGACGGCCGCGAGGACGGTGGCGTGCCAGGTGCGGAAGTCCTTCGCGGTGAGGTCGGCCCCGGAGGCGTCGCGCAGGTACTCGTTGAGGTCGTCCGCGTGCACGTCGTTCCAGGCACGGCGCTGCCAGTAGGCGAACAGGCGCGGGCCGTCGTCGGACCGCCGCAGCAGCGCCCGGGTGGCGGTGCAGGCCGGCTCGTCCACGAGGGTGCGGGAGATCTCCTTGGCGTTCTTGCCGACGTAGGTGAAGCACACCGCGCCGCGGCGGCAGGAGACGTGCTCGCGCAGCAGTGTGGTCAGGCCGTAGGTCTCGTTGTCCTTGGTGTACGACTCGTTGCCGACGCGGAAGAAGCCGAGGTCCAGCAGGCGGGTCGCGCAGCCCAGCACGCGGTCGTGGCACAGGCCGCGCAGGGCGAGGTCCGCCGTGACGCGTTCGCGCAGCCGTGGCAGGTGCTCGGCCACGGCCAGTACGTGGTCGTGCTTGGCCGCCTCCTGCCGCTCCCGGAAGAGGGGGTGGTAGAGGTACTGGCGGCGGCCCGCGGCGTCGGTGCCGATGGCCTGGATGTGGCCGTTCGGCATGGAGCAGATCCACACGTCCGTCCACGCGGGCGGGATCACGAGACCACGCAGCCGCTCCCGCTCGGCCGGGTCCGTGACCGGCCGCCCGTCGGCGTCGAGATAGCGGAAGCCGCGCCCGCAGCGCACGCGGGCGTACCCCGGGGCATGGACGTCGCTCGTCCTCAGACGCACCGACCGCACCTCCTCCGGCCCGTGAACCAGGTCCGGCACCGCGGCGCGGCCCGGGCGGGCCGGTGCGAGGCGGTGCCGGGGACCGGGTTCCCGGCAAGCGGCCGCCGATGCCGTCGGTCCGTCCGCGAGCCGGCGCGTGCGGACGTGGCCCGGTTCGACCGGTGCAGACCGTCGCCCGCTCCAGCCGGTACGGACCGTGCCCTGCTTCAGGCGGTGAGGACCGTCTCCGGCGTGAGGCTGCGCCGGACGAGGGCCTGCGTGACCTGCGTGAGGCGGTCGCCGGTGTGGCGGGCATAGGCGCGCAGGGCCGCGTGGGCCTCGGGGATGGTCAGGCCACCGTGTTCGGCGACCATCCCGGCGGCGATCTCGACCGTCGCCTTCGCGGCGACCGCGGCCTGCACGCGGGTGCTGACGTCGTCGGGGCGCAGGGGGTGCGGATGCCAGTTGACCAGGGCCACGGCGGTGACGTCGGCGAGGGCCTGCACCAGGTGCAGGTCCAGCTCCGGCAGTCCGCCGGCCGTGTTGAGCAGGAGGTTGACCGCGCCGATCGGCTGGTTGTGCACGCGCAGCGGCAGGGCGTGCATGGAGCGGAAGCCCATCTCCCGGGCCAGGGGGGCCGCTTGCGGCCAGCGGTCCGTGCTCGTCGCCAGGTCGGTGGCGTCCACGCGCTCGCCCAGGCGGTAGCAGTCCACGCAGGGGCCTTCGTCGGTCTGCAACTGGAAGAGCTCGACGAGGGCGACGCGGTCGTCGGTGACGGCCATCGTGCGCAGACCGCCGCGCAGCGGGGCGACCATGATGCCGACCGCGTCGGCGCCCGTGATCTGCCGGCAGTCGGCGGCGAGGCGGTCGAGGAGGACCACGGGGTCGACGTCGTCCGCGAAGGAGTCCGCCAGCCCGACGAGCGCCTCGGCGAGCTGCTGTTCGCGGTTCATGACGGGTCACCGTCCAGTCCGTCGTCGCCGGTGTCTCCCCGGCCCTTCCGGTCGCCCTGCCCGCCCTCCGCGTCCGTACGCAGGCGCAGCCGGCGGGCGACGACGTCCCTGGCCACCTCGGTGACCGTACGGCCCTGTACGAAGGCGCGTGCCCGCATCCGGTCCAGGGCCTCCTCGGGGTCCACTCGCAGCTGCACCATGACCATGCCGATCGCCTGGTGGACCTCGCTGTGCTCGGCCTCCGCGGCCTCCACCCATGACGCTACCTCGTCGCCGGGCCGCTGTTCGCCGTCGTTGCGGCGGGGATGCAGATTCATCACCGCGAACGTGACCGCGTCCCGCGTCCACAGCGCGATCGCGAGTTCGCTGCCGGACAGACCGCCGGGCCGGTCGCGGTAGAGATCCAGCGTGCCGATCGGCGGCCCGCCCACCCCGAGCGGCAGCGAGAACACCGCCCGTACGCCGAGTTCCACCGCCTGGTGGGCGAAGACGGGCCAGCGTCTGCTGTCCGGGCCTTCCGCGAGGTCCGCGGCGAGCACCGGGGTCGCCTCCGACAGGGCCGTCTGGCAGGGGCCGTCGCCCAGTGTGTACTGGGCCTCGGCGAGCTGGGCGGCGATCCGGTCGCTGGCGCACCAGGTGGCCCGCACCGCCGGGGCGGACCCGGAGATCGACACCGAGGCGCCGGTCACGGGCAGCAGACCGACGCAGGCCCGGCACAGTGCCTCCGGGGCCTGGTGTGTGTCGGCGCCCCGGGCGGCGGCGGAGAGCACCTCGACGACACGCAGCCGTACCTCCGCCCGCGAGGGGTCGGCGTCGCCGGGAGGCTGCGCGGAGCGGTCAGGTGGCACGGTCGACACCTCCGCTCCGGCGAGCAAGGTCGGCAGACCTGCTCGACCCGTTTCCCGATCCCGGCCCTCCCCGACCGCATCCGGGCGGCACGGCCGCGCTGCGGCGAGCCGGCCGGATGCCTTCTTCCGGGAGCGACGCGGGCCGGGTACCCGGCGGCGGCCGGGCCATCCGGACCGGACGCAGGCATGTGCCCGGCCGTCCGGGGAACTCCGTGACCATGGCTCTCAACCACGACGAGGTGCCCGTACTCGACGCTCTCGCCAGCTACCGGGATGCCGGTGAGCTGGGCTTCTCGCCGCCCGGGCACAAACAGGCGCGCGGCGCCGATCCGCGGGCGCGGGCGGTGCTCGGTGACGCCGTGTACCTCGGTGACGTACTGGCGAGCGGCGGACTGGACGACCGTCTGTCGCGCGGCCGGGTGCTGGAGCGGGCCGAGGAGCTGATGGCCGAGGCGGTGCACGCGGAGCACACCTTCTTCTCCACCTGCGGCAGTTCGCTGTCGGTCAAGGCGGCCATGCTGACCGTGACGCGCCCCGGGCACCGGCTGCTGGTCGGCCGGGACGCGCACAAGTCGGTGGTGGCCGGTCTGATCCTGTCCGGTGTCGAACCGGTGTGGGTCGAACCGGAGTGGGACGCGGGCCGCCACCTCGCCCATCCCCCGTCGGCCGCGGCCTACGAGAAGGCGTTCATCGAGAACCCGGAGGCCGACGGCGCCCTCGTCACCAGTCCGACGCCGTACGGTACGGCCGCCGACCTGCGCGGCATCGCGGAGGTCTGCCACCACCGGGGCCGCCCGCTGATCGTGGACGAGGCGTGGGGAGCGCACCTGCCCTTCCACGAGGGCCTGCCGTCCTGGGCGATGGACGCGGGCGCCGACGTGTGCGTGACGAGCATCCACAAGATGGGCAGCGGTCTGGAGCAGGGGTCCGTCTTCCATCTTCAGGGCGATCTCGTCGATCCGGCGGAGCTCTCCTCGCGCGCCGACCTGCTCGGCACTACCAGCCCCAACGTGCTGCTGTACGCCGGGATCGACGCCTGGCGGCGGCAGATGGTCCAGCACGGGCACGAACTCATCGACGACGCACTCCGGTTGGCGTACCGCGTGCGTAGTTCGATCGAGGAGATCGACGGCTTCCATGTCAACGACGCGGACGACTTCTGCGGTCCCGGGCTGGCCGCCGAGTTCGACCCTCTGCCGGTCGTCATGGACATCAGCGACCTGGGCACCACCGGGTACGCGGCCGCCGACTGGCTGCGCGAGCACCACCATCTCGACATGCACCTGTTCGACCACCGTCGTGTCAGCGCCCAGTTCACCCATGCCGACGACGAGGACACGGCGGCCCGGCTGCTGGGTGGGCTGCGCGATCTGGCCGAGCACGCGGACGAGCTGCGGGACGCCCCGCGGGTCGACGTGCCGTCCCCGGCCGAGTTGCGGATGGCGCAGGTCCGCCTGCCGCGCGACGCGTACTTCGCGGACCACACCGATGTGCCGGTGAAGGAGGCCGAGGGCCGGATCGCCGGCGAGATGATCACGCCGTATCCCCCGGGCATCCCGGCCGTCCTGCCCGGCGAGCGCCTCAGCGCGCCGGTGCTGCGGTACCTGGCCTCGGGGGTCCGGGCCGGCATGAACCTTCCCGACGCGGCCGACAGCGGCCTCGACACGATCCGTGTGGCGGCCCAGGACTGACCCGGGCGAAGGTCGTGGGTGTCGGTTCCGCCTGGTGGGAACCCGGCGGTCATGAGCAAAGACCGTGACCTCGGGGGATCGTACTGGCTCGAGACGGCGCCGCCAGGCGTCCCCGCGCCACCGCCCGCCGCGGACGTGAGCGTGGATGTCGCGGTGGTCGGCGGGGGGATCGCCGGGCTCAGCACGGCGTGGGAGCTGGCCCGGCGCGGCCGTGAGGTGGCCGTGCTGGAGGCCGACCGGATCGCCGCCGGAGTCACCGGGCACACCACGGCCAAGCTGACCGCGCAGCACACCCTCGTGTACGAGCGGCTACGGCGCAGCCGTGGGCCGGAGGGCGCGCGGCTGTACGCCGAGTCGCAGTCGGCCGCGATCCGTCGCGCCGCGGAGATCGTCGCCGACCTCGGAATCGAGTGCGAGTGGGAGGAGGCAGCGGCCTTCACCTATGCCCGCGATCCCGGGCGGACCGGGGAGCTGCGGGCGGAGGCGGACACCGCGCGGGAGGCCGGGCTGGCGGCCGAGTTCGTCACGGAGACGGACCTGCCGTTCCCGGTCGCCGGTGCGGTCCGGGTGGACGGGCAGGCCCAGTTCCACCCCCGCAAGTACCTGCTCGCGCTCGCGGACGACCTGCGCCGGCACGGCGGAACCGTCTACGAGGGCACACGGGTCACCGGCCTGACCGAGTCCGAGCCGTGCGTGCTGTCCACGGACACCGGCGTGTCGGTCCGGGCGAAAGTGGTGGTGATCGCCACGCACTACCCCGTATTCGACCGTGCCCTGCTCTTCACCCGGCTCTCCCCGCGCCGCGAGCTGGTCGTGGCGGGCACGATCGACGCCGACCGGGCCCCGCGCGGCATGTACATCACGCCCGAGCACTCCACCCGGTCCGTGCGCAGCGCGCCGTACGGCGACGGGAAGCGGCTGCTGATCGTCACCGGTGAGCACTTCACGCCCGGCACCGCCGACGTCGACAAGCGCTTCGACCGGCTCGCGGCCTGGGCGGACGAGCACTTCGCGGGGCTGGCGCTCACCCATCGGTGGGCGACGCAGGACAACGACTCCACCGACTCCGTGCCGCTCGTCGGCGCGCTGCACCCGGGCAGCCGGCACACCTATGTGGCCACCGGCTTCGGCGGCTGGGGGCTGAGCGGCGGCATCATGGCGGGCCGGCTGATCAGCGACCTCGTCGAGGGCCGCGAGGTGGAGTGGGCGGGCCTGTACGACCCGCGCCGCGTCGGGTCCGTGCTGCGCGAGGGGACGTCGTTCCTCAAGCACCAGGCGCAGGTGGCCCGGCACTTCGTCGGCGACCGGCTGCCCGCGGTGACATCGCCCGCGCCGGAGGACATCCAGCCGGGCGACGGTGCCGTGATCCGTCTGGGCGGGCACCGGTGCGCCGTGCACCGGGACGAGAGCGGGCAGTTGCACGCCGTGTCCGCGCAGTGCACCCACCTGGGCTGTGTCGTCGCCTTCAACCGTGCCGAGCAGGCCTGGGAGTGCCCGTGCCACGGCTCGCGGTTCGCCCCGGACGGCCGGATCCTGCAGGGGCCCGCCGTGCGTCCGCTGGAGAAGCGCGACATCCAGGCGCCGTGAGTCCGCGCACCGTACGGAAGGAGTCTCGTCATGCCTGATACGGGCGGCCGTGCGCACGACGGCCTGAACCGGGCGGCCGTGTTCGACGTGGACGGAACCCTCGTCGACACCAATCATCTGCACGTGGTGACCTGGTGGGAGGCGTTCCGCCGGGCCGGGCACGAGGTGCCCACGCATGCCATCCACCGGGCGGTCGGCCTCGGCTCGGACGATCTGATCGAGCATCTGCTCGGCGACCGGGCGAACCTGTCGCCCGGTGACGCCGAGGAGCTCAGCACGGCCCACAAGGTGCTGTACGGCCAGTACTTCGAGCGGCTGGTGCCGCTGCCCGGCGCGGGCTCCCTGCTGCGCCGGCTGGCCGACGACGGCTGGACGGTGGTCCTGGCCACCTCCGCCAGCGGCGACGAACTCTCCGCGCTGCGGCGGGCGATCGACGCCGACGAGGCCATCAAGGGGACCGCCAGCGCCGACGACGTCGACGAGGGCAAACCGGCCCCCGAGCCCGTCGAGCGGGCCCTGGAGCTGGCCGGGGTGCCGGCCGAGCGTGCCGTGTTCGTCGGCGACACCGTGTGGGACATGCGCGCGGGCAGCCGGGCCGGCGTGCCGTGTGTGGCGCTGCTGTGCGGCGGCATCCCTCGCGCGGACCTCGAGGAGGCGGGCGCCGACGCCGTCTTCGCCGACCCGGCCGACCTCCTGGGCTCGCTGTCCCGGAGCCCCTTCTCCTGACCGGCGCCCCCCGGTCGGGCAACTCATGGACGGTCGTTACGTGTGCTGCCTGGGGGTACCCGTGTGACACCGCCGGTTCCTCTCCCGGCTCTCCCCCCAGCCGCCGATTCCCCTTCGGAGCACCCGTGATCCACCCCTCATCTCCAGCCCCCCGACGCCGCGCCGCCGTCGCGGACCTCGGCCTGACGGCGGCACTGTCATGACCACCGAGTCCCTCGCCGCCGCGCCCCCGCTGCGCTGCTGGGCACCGCCCGGGGTCTACGCCCCGCAGACCGACACCCGGCTGCTGCGCCGGGCGATGCTCCGCGAGGAGATCCGCCGCGGCGCGGACGTGCTGGACCTGGGCACCGGAAGCGGTGCGCTGGCGGTGGAGGCGGCCCGGCTGGGCGGCCGGGTGACCGCGGTGGACATCTCCTGGCGGGCGCTGGCCGCCACCTGGTGCAACGCCCGGCTCAACGGCCAGTCCGTGCGGGTACGCCACGGCGACCTGGCGTCCGCGGTGCCCGGCCGCCGCTTCGACCTCGTGGTCACCAACCCGCCGTACGTGCCCGCCCCGGGCACGACCCCGCCCCGCGGCAGCGCCCGGGCCTGGGACGCCGGGCCGGACGGGCGCCTGCTGATCGACCGGATCTGCGCGACCGCGCCCATGGTGCTGCGGCCGACGGGGGCGCTGCTGATCGTGCACTCGCACCTGAGCGGTGTCGAGGAGACACTGGCCCGGTTCGGGGCAGCCGGGCTGCGCGCGGAGGTCGTCGACCGGGCGCGGCTGCCCTTCGGCCGTGTGCTGCGCTCGCGGCTCGCGTGGCTGCGCGAGCGCGGACTGGCCGCCGACCGTACGACAGAGGAGCTGGTGGTGATCCGTGCCGAACACGCCTGAACGCCCCCGCCGCATCCGCGTCCAGCGCGACGGCCCCCTGCTCATCGAGGGGCCGGTCGAGATCGTGGGCGAGGACGGCGAAGTGACCGTGTCGAACCGCTTCACGGTGGCGGTGTGCACCTGCCGCCGCAGCCGTCTGCTGCCCTGGTGCGACACCAGCCATCGCCGCCGTACGAAACGAGGGGACACGGCATGACGGTCCTGACCTCCCGACGGGACACCCGGCCGCCCGCCCTGCCCGAGCCGCGCGGCCCGCTCTCGGCCCTGGTGACCGGAGCCCTGCGCGGCGCGCCGCTGCGCACTCCCCCGCCCGCCCCCGACGCCTACGGCGAGGACCTCCAGCTCGCCCTGTACGTCCTCTACGAACTCCACTACCAGGGCTTCGACGGCGTACCGGACGACAGCGAATGGGACCCCGAACTCCTCGCCCTGCGCGCCGCGTTGGAGGACAGGTTCCTCAGCGCGCTGCGCGCGGACGTGCCGGCCAGTGCAGACGACACCGCCGAGCGGGTGCTGGACGAGCTGCAGCTCGAACCCGTCGGTGACGACGGCGGCCTCTCGTACTTCCTGCGCGAGCACGGCACCCTCGGGCACTTCCGTGAATACGCGGCGTTGCGCTCGCTGTACCACCTCAAGGAGGCCGACCCGCACGCCTGGGTGATCCCCAGGCTGCGGGGGCGGGCCAAGGCCGGGATGGTGGCCGTGGAGTTCGACGAGTTCGGCGCGGGGCGGGCGGACGAGATCCACGCGGAGCTGTTCGCCGCCCTCATGGCGGACCTCGGCCTCGACACCTCGTACGGCCACTACCTCGACGAGGCACCGGCCGAGGCGCTGGCCGTCGTGAACATGATGTCCCTGTTCGGCCTGCACCGCTCCCTGCGCGGCGCGCTGGTCGGGCACTTCACGGCCGTCGAGGTGACCTCGTCCCCGGCCTCCCGCCGTCTCGCCGAGGGACTGCGCCGGGTGGGCGCGGGTTCGGCGGCCGTCCGCTTCTACACCGAGCACGTGGAGGCGGACGCGGTGCACGAACAGGTCGTACGGCACGAGGTCGTCGGCGGGCTGCTGGCCGACGAGCCGTCGCTGGACGCCGACGTGGTGTTCGGGATCCGGGCGACCGGGCACCTGGAAGACCGGCTGGCCGACCGGCTCCTGGCGGCGTGGCGGGAGGGAGCCTCGGCGTTGCGCACGGCCGCGGTCGTTCAGGGCGCTTGAGCGAACCTGTTCAGGCGGGCTGAGGGTGCAGGCGCTCCACGCCGTCGCGCCCGGTGTACATGTCCCAGTACAGCGCGGCGAGTTCGTCGGGGTCGACGACGGGGAAGCCGTCGAGGCCGAGTTCGGCCGCCTTCCGGCTGCCCTCGCTGCGGGCGATCATGGCGCCGACGGAGAGGGTGCCCGCGTAGATGCCGGCCTCCGCGAGTTCGGCGTTGAGGGAGTACACGTAGTTGCGGGCGGCGGCCATGACCGGGCCCGGGCCGCTGAGGTGGGCCATCGGCGTCACGGCGGTGGCGCCGGTGGTCATCAGGAAGGCGCCGTCGCCACGCTCGGTCCACTCGGGCAGGACGGCGCGAACGACCTCGACCGGGGTGAGCAGGAGCAGCGGGATCAGCCCTTCGAGGGTGGCCGCGTCCAGCCGGGCGGCCGGCGTGAAGCCCTGGTCGCCGGCGATGGGCCCGTACTCGACCACGTCGATCCGGCCGAAGCGCTCGCGGATGGCCGCGACCAGTGCGGGGACCTCGGCCGGCCGTTGCAGATCGGCCCGGAAGCCGGCCGTCTCGATGCCTTCGGCGGCGAGCTCCTCGACCAGCGCGTCCAGACGCTCCTTGCGGCGCGCCACCAGGGCGACACGGAAACCCTCGCGGCCGAAACGGCGGGCCACGGCGAGACCGAGACCGGTACCGGCTCCGAAGACGGCGATCACTTTGGACATGGGTGCGCTCCTTACGGACATACATCTTGACCCGGCGGTCAACTTACTTTCGGGACCGTAACATGGAAGTTGACCCTGCGGTCAAGTTGCCTGCCGGGGAAGGATGCGACCATGGGGAACGCCGTACCAGGAGCGGGAGGAACGACCGGATGCGGGCCGACGCGCAACGAAACGCGGAGAAGCTGCGGGCAGCCGCCGCCGAGCTGTTCCAGGAGCGCGGGCTGCAGGTGCCGCTGAAGGAGATCGCGCGGCGGGCCGGCGTGAGCCACGGCACCCTCTACAACCTCTTCGGCACCCGCGAGGCGCTCATCGACGAGGTGGTGACCGACCTGGCGGCGGAGCGCCTGGACGCGATCGCCCAGCAGGCGCTGGCCTTCGAGGACGCCTGGGACGGATTCGCGTACTACATCGAGAAGCTCTGCGAGCTGCAGGCCACCGATCCGGCCGTGGCCGACGTGGTCGGCGGCCGCTATCCGGGCGCCGAGCGCCTGATGACGGTGTGCGGCCGCACCCTGGCCACGGTGGAGCGGATCGTCGAGCGCGCCCGGCAGGCCGGCACCCTGCGGCCGGACTTCACCAGCGCGGACCTCGTGCTGATCCTCGCGGCCAACGCGAACCTGGCCCGGGCCGCCGCCGCATCCGCCCCGCACGTCTGGCGCCGCGCCGTCGCCTTCCAGCTCGACGGCCTGCGCACCGAGGCCGCACGCCGACCGCTGCCGGTCGGGCCGCTGACGCCGGAACAGGTCTACGCGGTGTCGGGAAGCCTTACCCGGAATCCGTAGCCCACGGAATTCAGGGAACTCAGGGAGCTCAGGGTTTCGCACCCGACCCGTCGAGCAGCACGGGTGCCTGGCGGGCCTCGGCGAGGCGGGTGCGCAGCCGCCGGGCGTCCTGGCCGGGCGGCAGGCCGTACTCGCGGCGGTACTCGCGGTTGAACTGGGTGGCGCTGACGTATCCGACCGCCCGGGCGACCTGGGCCGCCGTCACATCGCCCGCGAACAGCCGCCGTCGCGCCTCCTGGAGGCGCAGGTGCTTCTGGAACCTCAGCGGGCTCATTCCGGTGGCCGCCTTGAAGTGCCGGTGCAGGCTGGCCGGGCTCATGCGGGCCACCTCGGCGATCTCGTCGATGCCGAGGGGCTCGCTGTAGTGGTCGCAGATCCAGCGGGCCACCCGGCGGATCCGGGAGGCGGCCGAGTCGGCCATCGACCACTGCCGCAGCACGGGGCCGAGCGGGCTGCGCAGCAGCCGGTAGAGGATCTCGCTCTCGACGCGGGGCGCCAGCGGACGGATGTCCTCCGGGCTGTCGAGCAGGCCCACCCAGCGCGTGACCGCGTCGACGAGTTCCGGCGCCATGGGCGCGGTCACGGCCGCGGCGACGGCGGGTGGCGGCGGTGCTCCGGCCTCGTCCAGTTCCATCTGTACGGCGGCCAGCTCCCCGCTGTCCAGGCGCATGACCGCGGCACGGTAGGGCACCTTCTCGAAGGCGGCCGTGACCGGCAGGTCGAGGGTGATCAGCGCCATCTCGCCGCGCGGGGTGACCCAGGTGCGGTCCCCCGCGGCGGTGCGCTTGGCGCCGTCGGCGATGAAGCAGATCATCGGCTCGTACGTCACCTGGATCGGCTCGATGAGCTCGTCGAGCGAGACCAGCGAGAGCCTGGACACGGCGGTCTCGGACCACGGCCCCACGCAGTGCCGCTCGATCGCACGGGCCAGCGGGTCCAGCATGGGAGTCACCCTTCACTGAAGGCGCTTGAAAGGATTGGGCAATCCTATGCGATCGGCGCCCCATGACCTCCGGGCGCCGCGTTCCTAGCGTTGACGGCATGACACAGCACGACGGGAAGCTCCCCCACCGCACACTCGGCACCCAGGGTCTGGAGGCCGGCGCCATCGGTCTGGGCACCATGGGCATGACCATGGCCTACGGCACCGGCGACGAACAGGGCGGCATCGCCACCATCCACCGCGCCTACGAGCTCGGCGTCACCCTCTTCGACACGGCCGAGCTGTACGGCATGGGCACCGGCACCAACGAACAGCTCCTCGGCCAGGCGGTGAAGGGGTTCCGCGACGAGATCACCATCGCCACCAAGTTCGGCTTCGACCTGAGCGATCCGGGCAAGGTCGGCGCAGCCCTCGACAGCCGCCCCGAGCACATCCGCGAGGTCACCGAGAACAGCCTCCGCCATCTCGGCACCGACCACATCGACGTGCTCTACCAGCACCGCGTCGACCCGGACGTCCCCATCGAGGACGTCGCCGGGACGGTGGGCGAGCTGATCGCCGAAGGCAAGGTGCGCTACTTCGGCCTGAGCGAGGCGGGCCCCGACGTCATCCGCCGCGCCCACGCCGTCCACCCGGTGTCCGTCCTGCAGACCGAGTACTCGGTGGTCGAACGGGCCGTGGAGGCGGAAGTCCTTCCGGTCGTACGGGAGTTGGGCATCGGCTTCGTGCCGTACTCGCCGCTGGGCCGCGGCTTCCTCACCGGCGTCGTGAAGCCGGCCGCCGAGTACCCCGCGGACGACATGCGCAGCTTCGACGAGCGCTGGCAGCCCGGGAACTACGAGAAGAACCTCGCCGCCATCCAGGCGCTGACGACCCTGGCGCAGAGCAAGGGCATCGCGGTCACCCAGCTCGCTCTCGCCTGGCTGCTGGCCCAGGGCGAGGACATCGTCCCCATCCCGGGCACCCGCAGCCCGCGCCGCCTGGAGGAGAACGTGGCCGCGGCGCATGTGCCTCTCACCGCGCAGGACCTGGCCGACATCCAGGAGATCCTCCCACACGGCGCGGCGGGCGCCCGTTACCCGGCGAGCATGATGCCGACCTGGCATTGACTCATGCTCCCTCCGCGCTTGGACAAGGGCGGTTAGCCTCCAACCATCACTGTGCGGATGGAGACGGGGGGCTGGCGGACATGAGCCGTGTGCCGCTGTTCTGCGATGTCGCCCTGGCGGAGCGTATCGAGCACGCCGAGGCCCGGTTGATGGCCGCGGCGACCGAAGCGGCCCGGCTGCGGCGGGGAGACGACAGCGGATTCGTCGCGCGGGTGGCCGGCGGGGTGGCCACGTACGCCGGGGCCGGCTCCCCTTTCAACAAGATCGCGGGCCTCGGGTTCGACGGCATCCCCGACGAAGCCGCCCTGGATGACATCGAGCGAGCCTTCGCCCAGCGTGGCGCTCCCGTCCAGGCCGAAGTCGCACATCTGGCGAACCCGGCCGTGGGCGCCCTGCTCACGGATCGCGGATACCGGCTGACCTCCTTCGAGAACGTGCTCGGACTCGCCCTCGACAGCGGCCACGAGCGGGTGGTCTCTCCCGGCATCGAGGTCCGGGAGTGCCGCGACGGCGAGTTCGACGCATGGCTGCAGGCCGTGACCGACGGCTTCGCCCACCCTGACGGCCAAGGGGTTCCCACGCACGAGGAGTTCCCGCGTGAGGTGCTTGCCGACGCCGAACGGGACTTCGCCGCGGCCGGTGTGGTGCACTACGTCGCCCTGCGCGACGGCGCTGTCGCCGCAGGCGGCAGTCTCCGCATCACGGACCGCATCGCCCAGCTCACCGGCGCCGCCACCGCCCCCGCCCACCGCCGACACGGCGTCCAGACCGCGCTCGTCTCGGCCCGGCTCGCCGACGCTGCCGCCGCCGGCTGCGACCTCGCCGTAGTGACCACGCAACCCGGTTCCACGTCCCAGCAGAACGTGCAGCGCCGGGGATTCCACCTGCTCTACACCCGAACCGTCCTGGTCAAGGACGCACCACCGCCCGGCAGCGCGGCCCGCTCGGGCACGGCGCTTGCCGGTCGGGCTGCCCGGAGGCCCCGCGGCGCATGGGAGGAAACCCCGGACGGGGTGCGCGTGGTGGAGCACGAGGGCTCGCGGGAAGGGCTCCGGCCGTTGTTCGCGCTGGCCGAGGACTCGCCGGAGCAACTCACGTCCTACATCGACGACGGGCGCGTCCTCGTCGCCCTGCGAGGAGCGGATGTGCTCGGTCATCTGCAGCTGACAGGTACTGACCGGGCCGGCGAGTTCGAGATCAAGAACATGGCCGTACGGGAAGACCGTCAGCACGCCGGTATCGGCAGCCGTCTCGTACGGTGCGCGATGGACCTCGCGGCCGGCGAGTCGGGCACCCGCCTGCTGGTCGCCACCGCCGCGGCCGACAGCGGGAACCTGCGCTTCTACCAGCGGCAGGGCTTCCGTCTGCGCTCCGTCGAACGGGACGCCTTCACCGCCCGCACCGGCTACCCGCCCGGTCTTCTGGTCGACGGCATCGAACTACGCGACCGCGTCTGGCTCGACCACCCCCTCGCCCCGACCAACGCCTCACTCCCCTCCCCTCCGCCCCGCGAGAGCTGACCCCACCCTCCAGGGCCGGGGCCTTCAGCCCTCCCCCGGTGCCGGACCGACTCCGCCCGCGCGGCACTGTCCACGAAGGCTCAGGACAAGCGGCGCCCTCACGCCCCGGCACGGTTCCCTTCCCCTACGACGCAGCGGACCTCCTGCGGGCGCCGCCGACGATTGCGGATCTCCCCGAGCGACAAGACAACGACCGCGAGGTTCAAGGGGACGGCGATGGCGTTGGCCACTTCCGGAATGTCGAAGGCGCGCAGCAGGCTCGCTCCGGCCGCGATCAGGAAGAGTGCGAGCGGCAGGAACCGCCGCCAGGTGGGCAGGTCGCGCATCCGGGCGACGGTGACCGCGCACCACAGGGTGAGGCAGAAGAAGGCGATCCCGAAAGCGGCGACGGCGAGAAGCATGCGAGGTAACTCCACGAGGGAAAGCCGGGGCCGTGCAGTGGACTAGGCGGCCGACGGCTTGCGGATAGAGGGTGGGGAGGGGAGGTGGTGCTCCGCGACAGGGCCGCGAAGCACCACCCTAGGTGCTGGTCAGGGCTGGGTCAGCCCTTGGTGTAGACGATGCGGTAGCTGGACACGTAGCGCCAGGAGGTTCTTGTCCAGCTCCAGCCTCCGGTGCGGGTCCATTTGGTGCCGGTCCACTTGATGCGGTACGTGGTCCGGTCACGGTAGGAGTATTGCCAGTGCGTTTCGAAGGTCGCCAGGATCTTCTGCCGGCCCCAGCCGTACCAGGCCACGACCTTGCACTTGAAGACGTACTGCTTGCGGTAGCGGTACTGGCGCTTCCACGCGCTGATGGGGACCGGCCCGTAATCGCCGCTCAGGATGTCCATGTACCAGTGCCAGTTCACGTTCTGCCAGCCGCTGTAGCTCCAGCGGGTGGTGCGCAGGACCGTGGTGAAACTGCGCCCGGTCCAGGCGTGCTTGGGCACACGGCAGGTCGCGCAGCCGGTGACGTCGTCGTTGTTGACGGGATCGGCGCAGGCGTAGTCGTAGGCGTTGCAACTGCCGCCGGGGATCGGGTCGGCGGACAGGAAGCGGCCGGTGACCGGGTTGTAGAGGCGGACGCCCATCAGTGTGAGACCGGTGAGCGTTTCCGTGGACCGGTGCATACCGCCGTGCCATCCGTAGCGGATCGCGCTGGAGGTGGTGGCACGGTTGCCGTACTCGTCGGTGGTGAGCACGGTGGGGGCCTGTCCCGCGGTGGTGGGCAGTTGCATCACCACGTCGCCGTGCAGGTTGACCAGTTGCAGGACGGTCGAGCCGGTCTTGGCGGTGGTGGCCACCAGCTGGCCGTCGAACCCGTTCACGTTGCGGGTGACCGCGCCGGTCGCGGCGTCCTCCACGGTCCAGCGCGGAGTATCGGCGTCGGAGCTGTAGTGGTTGAGTTTGGACTGGGTCTGCGTCCAGCTGCCGGAGGCGCTGGACTCCACCGTCCAGCCGCGGAAGCGCAGTTGGGAGTCGAGGGTCCAGGTCTGTCGCTGGCTTCCCGCGGTCTGCTGACGCACCAGGTCGTTGGTGTAGTAGGCCAGCGTGGTGCCGGGGGCCGCGGTGGTGCGGCCGAAGGCGTCGTAGGTGTAGCCGGAGTCGACCAGACGGTCGCGTCAGCTCAGGCAGCGGACTGTCGAACCTGCGGTATCGAGTCCTGGCGCTGGGTGGCACGTTCGACACGGCTTCCGATGATGGCCATTTCGCCCTGACCGCCGAGTTGCCGTTAGATCCACCCGTGACGCTCAGCGATGCGGATCGCGTCCACGAGGGTGCGCGCGTGTAGTTTTCCCACCGCAGCCGACAGGCGGTTGCGCACCGTACCTACGCCCAGGAAAAGGTCGGCGGCGATCGCCCGCGTGTCGGCGCCGCCCGCAGCGAGCCGGAGCACCTCGGCCTCACGCAGGGTCAACGGAGTCGCCGCGCCTGCCAGCTCCGCAAGCTCGGCCGGCTCGATGACCCGACCACCCGCGCTCACTGCCCGCACGGCGTTCGCGAGTTCCTGCGGCGACAGGGTTTTGAGCAGATACCCGGACGCACCGGCATCAAGGGCGCGCTGCACGTGGCCGGCCCGGTCCAGGGCGGTCAGCATCAGCGTTCGGCAGGTCGGCACGCGCCACGACAGTTCGTGGGCCAGCGCCAGCCCGTCCATGCCGGGCAGATCGATGTCCAGAAGCGCCACATCGGGTTCTGCGTCGCTCAACCTCGTCAGGGCCTCGGGGGCGTCGGCCGCATTCCCCACGACTTCGATGCCGAACTCACCGTCGAGAAGTGCGACCAGCCCCGCCCGGACCACGTGCATGTCCTCCACAACGAAGACCCTGATCATGGTGGGGATATTCCGCTCCGATTCTCGACCACGCACTGCCCAACTCCGGCAACTTCCACCTGCCGTTTCCTGCCGGGCTCGGGCAATGAATCTCGTTGCACGGCCATGTCCGGCTGCGGCTCTCGAATAGCACGTGGTATGCGTTCGTCAGCTCACAGGCGCCAACCTGGCCGCCCCCAACCCACCGTTGCACGTGCCAACCGCGTCAACACAACCCGCTCGCATCCGGTTTCACGTCCGTCGTATGTGTCGGCGCCACTCAACAGTGAGGCGTCACCGACACAATGGTGCAGACCTGTCCCAGATTGGCCCGGTCAGACACTCCTCGAATGGCCCATGCGCCCGGGCCACTGACCGCATAGGCTCGACACCAGTGTGGCTGCGACCACGAGCGACCTGGGCAGGGGATCCCAAGGTCGGGACTACTCCCTGCTTTGGGGGCCGGCCCGTATCTCCCGATCGGCCGGACTGAGCGAGAGGACAATAATCATTGAAGGCATGCGGAGTGTCCGGGGCCGAAAAGGAAGTCGCCCTCCTGGAGTTGCCCGAACCCCCGCCTCCCCGGCCGGGCCAGATCCTGCTGGGGGTTGAGGCGGCCGGGGTCGGCCCGTGGGACGAACTGTTGATCGGCGCTGATTGGGATGTGGGGCTGCGCCCCCCGGCGGCGCTGGGAGTGGAGGGCGCAGGCGAGGTGCTGGCCGTCGGCGCCGGTGTCTCCGCGTTTGCCGTAGGTGACCGGGTGCTCGCACACGAGGCCCCGCTGCCCGGGGGAAGCGGCTTCTGGGCCGAACGCGTTCTGATCAACGCGGATCACGCGGCGGCCTGCCCGCCCGGGTTGGACGCCGTGCATGCGGCGGCACTGCCGGTCAACGGACTCACCGCGTGGCAGGCCCTGGAGAAGCTTGACCTCAGCCGAGGACAGCGACTCCTGATCACCAACGGAGGCGGAGCCACCGGAGCCCTGGCCATCCAGCTCGCCTCGGCTCAGGGCATCGAGGTGACCGCGACGGCATCTATCGGCGCCGTAGAGCGCCTACTCGGTCTGGGAGCGGCGGAGGTAGTCGACTACCACGATCCGACCTGGTCGGGCACGGTACGCGGCGGGTTCGACGCCGCCCTCATCATCGCCGCCGGCACGGCGGACGCCGTCTTGCCTCTGGTCCGGGACGGCGGCCGACTCTGCTCGCTGACCTCGGACGCGCCTGCGGAGGAGCGAGACATCACGAGCTGGGATCTCTACGTCGAGCCCAACGCCGCGCAGCTTGTCCAGCTGGCGGAGCAGGCCGCCTCGGGGACCCTGAAACTCGCCCCCGAACCACTGCCGCTGGGCGAGGGACCGGCGGCGTTCACCCGGGTGGTCACCGGACACGCCGGCGGGAGGAAGATCGTGCTCACCCAAGCGTGACCCGTCAGAGCCGTCGGTCTCGTGACTTGCCGCCGGCCTTCAGGCGCACGTCAACGGAAGGGAGGGCAGCCATGGGGCTGGCCATGTGCCCGTTGTGCAGTGAGGACGAAGACATCGACGTGGCGGGCACGCTCGACGACGGCCGCCGGGTCGTGAGGCACCGGTGCGGCTACGAGTGGGCGCACGGGGAGCCCAACGCCCTCAGAAGGGAACCTGCGTGCTCCTTCACGGATCTCAAGGCCCGCTTCCCGAAACCCGCAGACGTGGCGGGAGCGTGCGGCCCGGCTCAAGGAGGAGTACCTCGCCACCAAGCCCGGCTTCGATCCCGAAGTAGCGGCCTACTGGGCGAGGTACCAGAAGATCTTCTCTCCCGACGGGCTGCCGGTCTGCGATCCCAGACTCCTCAAGGACTTCGCCAACTCCGACGTCGGAGCCCACCCCGGCAACCAGGCCACCTTCAACTCCGCCTGGAACGCGTTGGGAGACACCGCCGCCGGGGAGTCGACCCGCAGGACGATCGAGCACCTCCTGTACGGCCCCGCCGAAGTGCCGCCCGAAGACCGGCTGCAGGAGCTGCTCGCCGGCACCAGGCCGTTGGCCATGACGGGCTTCAAGGAAGCCCTCCTGACGAGGGTGCTCTGCGTGGTGGAGCCCGACCGGTATCTGTCGATCCTCAAGTACACGACGCCGGCGGGCGGCAAGCGCGAGATCGCGCGGCTGGTCTACGGGCTGGAACTGCTGGCGCCCGAGTCGGTGAGCTGGACCCTGGGACGGCTCATCCTTTGGAGCAATGACCTCTTGCGCACCCTCGTCGGCGATGGCTTCGCCAACCAGCAGCACTCCGCCGCCTTCCTGTGGTGGGCCAAGGACCAACCCGCAGGCGTTCGCCGGTAACTGGGTGTGCCACCGGAACTGGAACGCTACGTCGACAATTGACGGACCTGGTTGTCGTCGGTCACTTCGTACAAGTCGATGCGCAGCCGTCGTCGTATCTGCGGCACAACACGCTCGACGGCCTTTACCGATGAGGACGGCACTACGAGCGCGTACCGGATGTGCTCTGACTCGCTGGTCATACGGCGTAGGAGCTGCCCGTAGGCGATATCCGCATCGATGCCCTTCTCACTGGTCCGGCCCTTGGCTTCGCAGATCAACCGCTCGCTCCCCCGTACCGCCTCAAGATCGGTCCAGCGGTCCGTCGGAGTCACCGGCGTCCAGCCCTCGGCCAGCAGCCACGTGCGAAAGGCATCGGTGACCCGGTCCTCATCACTTTCACGCGCGAGGATCTTCCGCAACGCCGCAAGATCCGCCTCGCGGCTGCGACGCAGGCGGCCACGGCCATCCGCATCGAGATCGGACGGCCGGATCACCACCAGCTGCAGGCCATGGGCCGGAATCTCGGTGTCACGCCGAGCGTCGTACAGGGCTCGCTGTTCGCCTCGGTGGACTCCGCTGACCGTCAGTCGGTCCGGCTTATCGAAGTGCGGTACCGGCTGGTCGTGCTGCAGTTCCCGGTACTCGACCACGAGTTGGTGACCCTCCCAGTAGGCATCGACGGGCAATTTGGCCTGCCGCCCACCAGTGCCCGGGTCGCCCAGCAGCCAGTCGAATTTGTGTTGGGTGCGCCCGTCCTCGCCCAACACCTGGTTGCACAGGCCGACCACGTACGCCTCGTCGCTGTCATCTCTCGTACTCATTGGCAGGCATGATGCCAGCCGGGACTGACAGCGGTGAGGCGCTCCCCGGCGCCGAGAGCCGATGCCCCCACGCCTGTCACAGGCAGATGACACACTGCGCCGCATGTCTTCTCACGATGCCTTTCCTACCTCGGCGCCACGGGCGTTGCGTGATCCTGACGTGCTGCGGAAGCGGCTGCGCGCGGTGCGGACCGAGCCTGCCGTGCGCCCCTTGAACGACTGGGTGGAGAAACTGCGCGGTCGGCTCGGTGTCGGCGAGGCGGTGCCGTGGTTCGATCCCGCCTGCGGCAGAGTCGGCGCGCGCAGCCTGTTCCTCCTCGAAGCCCCGGGCCAGAAGTCCATGGGGGCCGAAGTCGAACTGCGCCGCACCGGCAGCGGGATCATCTCCGTCGACAACGACGACCAGACGGCACAGAACTGCTGGACTTTGCGTGCCGAGGCCGGTCTGCCCTACCACGAGTCCGTCCACTGGAACGTCGTCCCGTGGTACCTGGGATCGGCGGATCGGGTCGCCGCACCAAAGCGGACGGAGATCCAAGGCGCGGCGCCGTTTCTCCACGAAGTCATCGCCATGGTGCCTGCGTTGGAGGTGGTCGTCCCCGGGCGAGAGGTGTTCTGGCGGCGTCGCGTCGACGCGGCCGTCCGGTCTGGTTCCCTATTCCAATGGTGAGGTGATCTAGCGAGACGTGGGCGCGGCTCCAGTGCGTGCCATGCTCGACGACACCGTCAACCCATATTGACTCAAAAGGAGTCTTCCAATCGGCAATATTCCTTGCACGTGCCAATAGTTGGCCGCTCCACGAAGTACTGTCCGGGTCGGCAACGTGACGACATCGTCGATCTGAGACAGGAGTGATCTGATGTCGCAGCGCCGGGAAAGATCCCGAGCGATACGCCTGATACCCACAGCGGTGGTCGCCGCGCTCCTCGCGACCGTGGCCGCCATCGTGCCCGCCGAAGCGGCTTCGCCCGCGGCGGGCCAGGGCACCGTGAACCAGGCCACGACCGACAGTGGCACACAGGAGCAGTTGACGTCGCACGCGACTTCCGGGTCCGACCGCCCCGCCGCCCAACCCGAGCAGAAGCAGGCCCTGGCCTCCGAGGCGCAGACGTGTACCGCACCGAATGCCGAGGGCACCGCGGTGTGCGTCCAGGAGACCAGGCCGGCCGATCTTCCTGCGCGCCTAGCTCACAGCTCGCTCGCCGCCGAGGCTGTGGACCCGCCCCAGTGGTGCGAGGACGCCAACGGCATCATCCTCGGCACCCGTACCCAGATCTGCCTGGTGACCGGGCTGACGTACACCACCACGCGAACCGTGAACGGCACGACGACCGTCACCGGCGAGGCCGACATGGTCGTCATCAACTACAGCTACAGCGACACCGGCCTGCCCACCTTCGCCCACCAGATCGAACTCTCCATGTACGACGGATGGGGCGACGCCCTCAACGCCTCCGTCGACGGGCAGGCGACCCTCAGCGGGGCCTGCACCCTGGACAACTCCTCGTTCCCGGCCCAGCCCCTGCTGCCACTCAACTCGTGGCGGTCGGGCGAGGCGTTCTTCGACACCACCGCCACCGCGGCCGGTGCGATCGGCACCTGCGCCACGTTCTGGTACCTCACCTTCACCAACGCGGGCTACCCGGCGGCCGTCACGGACTACCAGCTCAACGAATTCCGCTGCGACAACGCCACCGTCGGACGGGCCAACGTCGGCTGCGTGGTGCCCTGGTACGCCTCGGAACTCGTCTACAGCAGTGCCTCCTACCCGTCCCTGGCCTCCCACGTCCAGCAGGCCCAGGCATCGGGACTGCCCGGCGCCACCTTCGCGAACCCGCTGACCAGGACCGAAGACGACACGATCATCCGCACGAACCGCAACCTGGCCTGCGGAGACGCCCCCAGCATCACGGGCCTGAGCTGCGACGAGTACCCCATCGCACGCTCCCGCGAGGGCCTCTCCTCGGGCGGCACGCGACGCACCTTCGACGGCTGCCAGATGCCCAACGTGTCCTCCGGGACAGGGCCGACCGGAGTCAGCGTCTGCATGATCACAGCCACTGAGAACAACGCCCAGGGCGGTCTGAACACCCAGTTCTTCCGCGCTGAACGCGTCCTGGACGGGGACCCCTTCAGAGTCACCGTCTCCTGACGCACCCGCGCCGCACGGCAGTACGGTGGTGGCGCCACGGAGCGCCACCACCGTACTGTTCGAACGTGGCCCGCACGCGCCCCGAGCGATGACGCACGAGCCGGGAGAGACATGGACACCGCGCACGACGTGTACATCCCCGAAGGCACTTTCGGTGTCTTGGACGCCGGGGAAATCCCTGTCCAGACGGCGGACTGGAGCAACGGACTCGCAGTCCCCATGATCCAGGGCGCCCTCGTCGTCACCGGCATCCACACCGGCATGGTCCGGGCCACGGCAACCGCTCTGGCCGGTCCACCGACGGCGCCTACGGACGCCTGCTGGGAAGAGATCGTCGAAGTCAGCGTTCACGCCACGACAGGCCTCCTCCGGGTCGAGTCCCTCGAACACGGCCCGGTCGAAACACTCCCTCCCCTCAGCCCTGCCGGGCAGGGCTGGTACCGGCTCCGTGTTCACGCGCGAGGGCGCAGCGTCCTCCCTGACAAGGTCAGCACCGAGCCCGTGGAGGACTATCTGCTGGTGACATGGCCGGCGCCACGCTCCGGCGCCGACATCATCCGCGGCAGCGACCGTATCGGCCACGCCCTCGCTCACGCACCCGGCATGCCCCAGCCCCAGACGCCCGCCCCTGCACGGAGCGCAGAGCAGGAGACGCTCCGCCGACGGTTGCTGCGGGAGTAGGGCGTTCTTCGCCTCAACCGGGTGGCTCGACCAATCAGGCTTCGAGGTCGGCGACGCGCCGGTCCTGGAAGCTTCAGAGCGGCGTTCTCGGCGGTGATCCAGTGGCGGGGTTCCTCACTCCACTCTGCTTCCAAGTAACGGATCTGGCCGAAGAGCTCGCCGATACGGGTGCGCTGGGCAAGAAAGTCGACGTGGGCCGTCTCGAGGGCGTCCTCGGCGTTGCGCGCACGTTCGCGCCTTGTCGCCTCGCGTTCGTCGGCCGGGCCGACGGTCACCCGAACGCGGCGTTCACCGGCTTCTGCCACAGCGGTGGAGACGACGGCTCTGGCCTTGGAATTGTCGGTCTCGGTCCTGCCGCAGCGGGCCACCGCGGTACTTGGTTCAGGGACGCGGGCGTTCTTCATGCGCCGCCCTGTTCGTGGCCGACCTCGTCAACAGTGCACATATCGCCGTACTCACCCTTCTGATCGCTTCCCGCGTCGGCGCGGTCGGCAGCCCGGAACGCGATGGACCAGATGCGGTGCAAGTAGTCCTGGGGTTTGCGCAGGTCGAGAGCGAGGGCATCGTCGAGAAGGCCAAGGCCGACCAGGGCCTTCTCCAGGCCGTCGATGGCGCAGGCGGTGGGCTCGAAGTAGCTGTTCAGGTAGTCAGCGGTGGCATCGTCCGGGGCGCGCTCGGCCAGCAGCCGCCATTGCTCGCGTTTGCGCCGCCGGTAGAGGAGGTCGGCGGCAGAGAGGACGAACTTGGCGCAGCTGTGGCAGTCGAGGTTCCAGGGGCAGGCGCCGCCGTCGCCGACGGGCTGGAAGGTGCATAAGCCGCCCTCGGCCGGGGTGCTGCGGCGAGAGAGGTCGATGGACAGGGCTTGGGCCTGCTCACGGGTGAGCAGGGTGGTGTCACAGGTGAGGAGTTCGCCGGGTGGGCAGTGCCGGAGTCGGCGAATCAGACATGCTGGACGACGTTGTCCAGGTCCGACGTCGACGCCGTACTCGCGCCCCCGCAACGCCCATCTCGCCCACCTTGCGGAAACAGCGAACCCGCGCAGCTGACGCAGCTGCGCGGGCCCTTGGTGACCGGGTTCCTTTCGCGACGCCGTGCGGCGCGGTCAGGTCGTGGTGGTGAACCGTTCCCAGACACGGTGGGTGCCCATCAGCCCGGTGAGCTGCTCCAGCGTGGCGGTCGGGCTGTCGCCGATGATCACACCGGGCGCGTCGACGGGCACGCCCGCAGCCTCCAGGACGGCCTCGGCCCCCTTCCAGGCGCCGATCGCCTTGCCGTGCCGGAACGCCTCCGTCAGCAGCAGGCCGACGCGCGGGTCGTGCTCCGGCCGCCGCACGCCGACGAGGGCCGCCTTGGCATCGCGGGCGGCGTTCGCGTCGCCGTCGAGGCCCGGCGTGCCGGCCAGCAGGACCGCGTCGAACTCGACGGACCGCGCGGTGGCGAAGGTCCGCTGCACCGTCAGCGCACCGTCGCTCCCGTTCAGGGTGCCGCCCCTCGAGGCGACCACGAGCGGCACCATGTCGGCCCGCAGGACCGCCTCGCGGACCGCGCGCACTCCGTCCAGGTCGCCGTCGGGCCCGGTGACGATGCCGATGATCCGCCCGTCGGTGGGCCAGGTCTGCCCGACCTGGGACAGGGCCGGGCTAGCCTCGACCTCGGCGAGCGGGACGGTGGGCTCCGGCGCCGGCAGGCCGAGGCCCTCCGCGACCTGCGCGCACAGGACGGGATCGATGTTGGCCAGCACTCGCAGCGCACGCTCCTTGACGGCCTGCTCGTAGCACTTGCCGAGTTCGAAGGTGTACGCGCCGATGATGTGCTCACGCTCGACCGGGCTCATGCTCAGCCAGAACCGGCGGGGCTGGCTGAAGTGGTCGGCGAAGGACTCCGGAGCCTCCCGCACCCTGGTCGCCTCCGGCACTCGTACGGGCGTCTCGATGTACGCCGCGGTGTCCGCTCCGGCGGTGATGGGGCAGCCGCCGTCCAGGGAGTTGGGCCGGTACGGAGCCACGCCGCGGTGCACGGCCGTCTGGTGCATGCCGTCGCGCAGCATGTCGTTGACCGGCGCGTGCGGGCGGTTGATGGGCAGCTGCGGGAAGTTGGGGCCGCCCAGGCGGGTGATTTGGGTGTCCAGGTAGGAGAAGAGGCGTCCCGCGAGGAGCGGGTCGTCGGTGATGTCGATGCCGGGGACCAGGTGACCGACGTGGAAGGCGACCTGTTCGGTCTCGGCGAAGTAGTTCGACGGGTTGCGGTCGAGGGTGAGCAGTCCGATGGGCTGCACGGGCGCGAGTTCCTCGGGGACGATGTTCGTGGGGTCCAGCAGGTCGATGCCCTCGAAGGTCTGGTCGGGGGTGTCCGGGAACGTCTGGATGCCGAACTCCCACTGGGGATGGGCGCCCGCCTCTATGGCGTCGGCGAGGTCCCGGCGGTGGAAGTCGGGGTCGACGCCGTTGATGATCTGCGCCTCCTCCCACACCAGCGAGTGCACGCCCAGCTTCGGCTTCCAGTGGAACTTCACCAAGGTGGATCCGCCCTCGGCGTCGACGAGCCGGAAGGTGTGCACGCCGAACCCCTCCATCGTCCGGTAGGAGCGCGGGATGCCCCGGTCGGACATGTTCCACAGGGTGTGGTGGGTCGCCTCGGTGTGCAGGGTGACGAAGTCCCAGAAGGTGTCGTGTGCGCTCTGGGCCTGCGGGATCTCGCGATCCGGGTGCGGCTTGCCGGCGTGGATCACGTCGGGGAACTTGATGGCGTCCTGGATGAAGAAGACCGGCATGTTGTTGCCGACGAGGTCAAAGACGCCTTCGCGGGTGTAGAACTTCGTCGCGAATCCGCGCGTGTCGCGCACCGTGTCGGACGAGCCGCGGGAGCCCAGCACAGTGGAGAAGCGCACGAACACGGGCGTCTCCACGTCCTTGGCGAGGAACGCGGCCCTGGTCACCGTGGAGGCCGTGCCATAGCTCATGAAGACGCCGTGGGCCGCGGCGCCCCTAGCATGCACCACGCGCTCGGGGATGCGCTCGTGGTCGAAGTGCATGACCTTCTCCCGCAGGTGGTGGTCCTGCAGGAGGACCGGACCGCGGGGTCCGGCCTTGAGCGAGTGGTCGGTGTCGTACCGGCGTGTGCCCTGCGCGTCCGTCAGGAGAGCGCCGGCCTGTGCCATCTGCGCCTGGTCTGCGCCCGTGAGCTGTCCGGTCGGCGACAGGGTGTCGGGGCCGCTCTGGTCGGGCTTCGGCGGCAGCGGTTCCCGGGCGGCCGTGGGCTCCGCCACCGGCGACGACTCGGGGCCCGGCTTGCCGGGGATGCCCTCCGCCGGTCCGTCGCTGTCGCCCTGCACACTCTCGGTGACCTTCTGTGCCGCCCTCTTGAGGGGATTGGTCTCGCTCATGGATACGCTCCTCGACATTCGTCTGCACCGGCTCGCCTGAGTACCCGCCCAGGACCACCCGAGGCACACGAACGGGACTCGATCCCCGGAAGCGGCCCGCGTCGTAGGGCTCAGCGGCCTCGCGTCCGGGGCTCGTCTTCTGACATGGCCCCATATCGGTTGGCCCGTGGGCGGCCGGGTACCCCACCGCGAATGAAATGGCAGCAGCTTGAGAACGGTGGCGGCGGCACGCACCTCGTAGTGCTCGACCCCGACGAGGAACCCGTGCAGGTGCTGACGGACTTCGCCCGCACCCACGGCATCCACGGCGCACAGGTCACGGCCGTGGGAGCGTTCGCGGACGCGGTCGTGGGATGGTTCGACCGGGAGGCGCGGGACTACCGGCCCATCCCGGTGAGGCAGCAGTGCGAGGTGCTCTCCCTGATGGGCGACATCGCCGAGGGCGAGAACGGGCCGGTGCCGCACCTGCACGCCGTCCTGGGAATGGCCGACGGCCGAACCCGGGGCGGTCATCTACTTCGCGCTCGGGTGTGGCCCACTCTGGAGGTGGTCATACAGAGCGTCGAGCCACCGCTGGCCAAGGTCTACCACCCCGACATCGGGCTCGCCCTGATAGCGCCCGGCCGGCGGGAACCCGCCCCGTGATCTCGGCGCGGCCCCTTCTGGGGTGCCACTGATGTCCTGCTCCGGCACGGCGTCCGAAATCTGCCCTCGAGCCAGGGGTTTGCGGCGTCGGCTCGGGGGCTACTCCGCCGCCGTTCGTTCCGCATGCCGCTTCGTCGGTTCAGCGCGTGGAGGGCCGCAATGCCGAAGACCCGACCAGAGCCGGGCGAAACGCTGGATGCCTCACAGAACCCAAGTGTCCGAACGGGAGAGAGGATCAGGGACTATCTGACGACGACCGATCACAAGAAGATCGGCCACCTCTGCCTGATCACCTCGTTCGGCTTCTTCCTGGTCGCCGGTCTCCTGGCGATGCTCATGCGCGCCGAGCTCGCCAGACCCGTCATGCAGATCGTCACCCACCACCAGTACAACCAGCTCTTCACCATCCACGGCACGATCATGATGCTGCTCTTCGCGACCCCCACCTTCGCGGGGTGCGCGAACGCCGTGATGCCCCTTCAGATCGGCGCCCCGGACGTCGCTTTCCCCCGGCTCAACGCACTGTCGTACTGGATGTTCCTCTTCGGCGGGCTCACCGTGGTGGCCGGCTTCGCCACCACCCAGGGTGCCGCCCCGTTCGGCTGGTTCGGCTACACACCGCTGAGCGAGGCCGTGCACTCGCCGGGGCACGGAGGCGACCTGTGGGCGATGGGTCTGGTGGTGTCCGGGATCAGTACGACGCTCGGCGCGGTCAACTTCATCACCACGATCATGTGTCTGCGCGCCCCCGGGATGACCATGTTCCGGATGCCCATCTTCACGTGGAACATCCTGTTCACCTCCATCCTGGTCCTGCTCGCGTTCCCCGTCCTCACGGCCGCGCTGCTGGCCCTGGAGGCCGACCGCAAGTTCGGTGCCCACATCTACGATCCGGCCAACGGCGGCGCACTGCTGTGGCAGCACCTGTTCTGGTTCTTCGGGCACCCCGAGGTCTACATCGTGGCGCTGCCCTTCTTCGGCGTCGTCACGGAGATCATCCCGGTCTTCAGCCGCAAACCCGTCTTCGGTTACGTCGGCATGGTCGGCGCGACCATCGCCATCACCATGCTGTCGGCGACCGTCTGGGCTCACCACATGTTCGCCACGGGCGCGGTGCTGCTCCCGTTCTTCTCCCTGATGTCCTTCCTCATCGCCGTGCCGACGGGGGTGAAGTTCTTCAACTGGATCGGCACGATGTGGCACGGCAGCGGTTCGTTCGAGACACCCATGCTGTGGTCGGTCGGCTTCCTGGTCAGTCGGCCGGTCGGCCTTTCTGTACGCCACTGTTGTCGAGGCGTCGCGAGCCTGTAAAACCTCACGCCAGGACTCTTGAGCTGCTCAGCACCGCAGAAACCGGTCGCCGAATCCCTGCCGAGGGCGGCTCGCCCTTCAACAAGACTTCCGACCACAGGTTCGACAGCGCGCCCACCCCGGCCGAACCCGGTGAGGTTCTCTGTCACTTGTGTCCGTCGTCGTCGGGTGGGCAACGCAAGCCGTGATCGTCGACGGAGGACGGGCAAGGTGAGTGCGGCGACTGATACGTCCGTACGTATCGGTGACTCAGGTACCGGCCGGCCCCCGGAGACAAAGACGTGACACGACAGGTGAACCACCCCACGCGCGCCGTCTACTCGCTCCTGGTGGTGGTCGCCGTCCTTGCCTGTGCCCTTCTTCAGGCCGCGGCTCCCGCCTCCGCGCACGCGGTGCTGACCGGCAGCGACCCGCGCGAGGGCAGCGTCCTGAAGGCCGCGCCGAGGCAGATCACTGTGACGTTCGACGAGTCGGTCGCGCTCGTGGAGGACTCGCTGCGGGTGCTCGACCCCGACAACCGGCCGGTGGCGGACGGCGATCCGCGGCACGCGGACGGCCAGGGCAACGCGGACAGCGTGGCGTTGGAGAGCGGGCTGAAGCAGGGTACGTACACCGTGTCCTGGCGGGTGGTGTCGGCGGACAGTCACGCCGTGTCCGGCGCCTTCACTTTCTCCGTCGGCAAGCCGTCGGCGACCCGGGGCGTCGCCGCTCCCCCGCCGGCCGTGGATCCCACCGTCGGTGCGCTGTACGGCGTCGGCCGCTACGTCGCCTACGCCGGGCTGGCCCTGCTGATCGGCCTCGTCGTGTTCGTCCTGGCCTGCTGGCGCTCGGCCACGGCCG
Organism: Streptomyces cylindrosporus; assembly: GCF_022698165.1. Taxonomy (GTDB): domain Bacteria; phylum Actinomycetota; class Actinomycetes; order Streptomycetales; family Streptomycetaceae; genus Streptomyces; species Streptomyces cylindrosporus. Next base: position 56,609 of record NZ_JALDAY010000013.1, on the reverse strand, counting down.
CGCGCGTGGTGCGGCGGCCGTTCCGGGTCGGATGGTGGGCGCTGTCCGTTTCCACGGTCCTGCTGGTGCTGCTGCGCGGTCCCTACGACAGCGGTGACGGGCTCGGCGGTCTGTTCGATCCCGGCTCGCTGCGGCACACGGCCGGCAGCCGGCCGGGACTCGCGCTGATGGCCCGGTTGGTGCTGCTCGTGGTGGTGGCCGCCCTGGTGCGGAACCGGCCCGCAGAGCAGATGCCCGGCCGACGTGCCCTCGCGGCCGGCGGCGTGCTGGTCCTCGGCCTGGCCGCCACCTGGGCGGCGGCCGAGCACGCCTCCGCCGGGATCCAGGTGCCCCTGGCAGTGGCTTCCTCCATGCTGCACCTGCTGGCCATGGCGGTGTGGCTGGGGGCCTGGCCGCGCTGTTGCTCGCGCTGTACCGCTCCCCCGCCGAGGAACCGCTGCCCCCCGTCGCGGTCGCCCGCTTCTCGCGTATCGCCCTGTCCTCGGTGGCCGTCCTGACCGCCACCGGCGTCTACCAGTCCTGGCGCGGGCTCGGCTCCTGGGACGCGTTCTCGACGTCCTACGGCAGGATCCTCGTCTTCAAGGTCTGGGCGGCGCTGGTGATGCTGGCGGCGGCCTCGTACTCCCGGCGCTGGACCGCCCGTCTGCTGCACGCTCCGCAGGAGGAGCGGGTGTTGGTGGCCGCGGGTCACGCCGACAGCCCTCCCGCCGCCCCCGTCGACGGGGAAAGCCCGCACGGGTCGGGGCCCGAGCTGCACCGACGCGGTCTGCGAAGGTCCGTCCTGGCGGAGGTGGCGATCGGCGTGCTGGTCCTCGTCCTGACGACCGTGCTGACCGGCACGGAGACGGGCCGTGCCGCCGAGACCGCCTCGGTCACCTCGGTGGCCGGGCAGCCCGAGGTGTCTCTGACGCTGATCCCGTACGACACCGGCAAGAACACCCTGTCCGGACGCGGCAAGGTGCAGGTCACCCTGGAACCCGGCCGGGTCGGCCGGAACGTGGTCGAGGCGATCGTCTACGGCGCCGACGGCAGCCCCGTCGGCATCCCCGAACTGCGACTGACCTTCACCCTCGCCGACCAGCAGGTCGGCCCACTGGACGCCAAGCTCGTCGACGAACGCGGCTACTGGGGCTCCGACACCCTCAACCTTCCGATCGCCGGGACCTGGACGATGAAGGCCACGGTCCGCGTCTCCGAGATCGACCAGGTCACCGTGGAGAAGACGGTGGAGGTCGGCCGGTGACCGACCGACGCGAACACCTCCGGGGGGTTCGTGTGCCGGATCGTGAGCATGAACGCCCCGTCGTCCGTACCCAACGGCAGCCCGACAAGGGCCAGGCACCAGCGCGTTGACGTCAGGAGTGGTCGAATGCCCCGGGGAGCCGCCACGGCGGACCGAGCCCCGGGCGTGGTGCGTCCCCGGTCGGCGGAGCCTCCCTCGACATCCCGCGGCTGGCGCGGGCCGCGATGTTCGCGGCAGTCTGCGTGACGACGACCGCCCTGGGCCTGTCCGCCGGGCCGGGCCGTCGCACGCGTCCTGACGCCTGGCCCCGGTGTTCGCCGCCACGTGAGCGGCTGGAATAGTGGCGTGCGCCATGAACGTCCCGGTACGGGCTGCCACCGATCTGAGACTGCTGAGGGCCGCGGTGTTCTCGGCGGTGTGCGTGCTGCTGTCCGCGAGCGGGCACTCGCTGGTCTCCGGCGCCTCGGTGCCGATGTGGTCCCTGGCGACCGGCTGGGCCGGCGTGGTGTGCGTGGTGGGCCCGCTGGCCGGTCGGGAGCGCTCGCTGCCCGGCATCGCGCTCGGTCTGCTGGCCGGAGAGACCGGTCTGCACCTGGTCTTCTCCCTGGGCCAGGGGTCCGTGGCGCCCGCTCCCGCCGATAAGTCCGCTCAAGTGGTGGCTCTGGCCCAGCGGTTCCTGTGCGGTGCCGGATCGGCACATCTCACGCCGGAGAGCGCGGCGCGGATTCTGCGCCAGGCACGGATCGACCCGGCCCGCGCCGCACACGGTGTGCCGGCCATGGCCGGGATGGCCGGTCACGGCGGACACGCGGTGACGCTGGGCTCGACGCTCACGCCCCCGATGCTCGCCGCGCACCTGGCCGCGGTCGCCGCGACGGGCTGGGTACTGCGCCGCGGTGAGGCCGCGCTGTGGCAGACCGTACGGCTCCCGGCGGCGACAGCGGGCCACCTGGCCCGCCTCGTCCTGCTGTGGACGCTCCGCGCCCTGCTCGTCACGGCCACTTCGATCCTGGTACCGCTCGTCACACTGCTCAGGCGGATGCGACGCGCGCTCGCCGTGCACCGTCCGCGGGCCGCCGCCACCCGCCGACTGCGCTCGACGCTCCTGTCCACGTGCGTCGTCCTGCGTGGCCCGCCCACGGTGGCCACCTCCGCCTGAACCCCCCCTGCGTCCATACACAGCTGAGCGGGCGAGGGCTCCCTCTGACGCCACGCACCCGCGCCGCTGTGGGCCGCGACGCGCGTGACCACGCCCGGACTCGGCCCAGTCACCTGTGACGACACGTCAGCCGACCGCTTCACCGGCCACCCACAACACCCACTTCGCCCACCTCGTCGTTCCCCGAGAACTCCGCCTGAGCGCGGAGGGAAAGCTCGCCATGAACGTATACGGATTCACCCGCCACTCCCCCCTCAAGCGCCGGCAGATCACGTGGGCCCTGCGGCACGGCCGCAACCGGGACCACCGAGACGCAAGGGCGAAGGTACCGCTCACGCGCCACCGCACCGCCCTGGCAGCGACCCTGTCCGCGGCACTCACCGTGCTGGCCACCGGCTGCGGCAGCACCGGCCATCACACCAGCCCCGACAACGGCACGACCCGTGCCGGAACGCCGGGTGTCACCTCGTCGGTCGGCCGCCTCAGCGTACGGACCGCCGACGTCGACCTGACGATCACCGGCGTCGTGGCCCACCTCGATCACTCCGGCGACGGCTCACTCACGATGTCGATCCGCAACGACGGCGCGGTGCCCGAACACCTGGGCATGGTCGCGACACCGGACATGGGCAGGGGCGTCCTGGAGGGCGGGAAGTCGGCCGAGGGCAACGGGGCGCTGTCCACGGCGGGGATCCTGCTGCTGTCCGGCACCACCGTAGCCTTCCGCGGCGACGGGCCGCGGGTGGAACTGCATCACGTCCGCGGCGTCACCCCCCAGCACACACTCCCGCTGTCCCTGCAGTTCGGGGTAGCCGGGCTGGTCCGGCTCCAAGCACGCGTCTCCGTGTCCTGACCTCCGTCCCCTGGACGGGTTTCAACGCGCCGGACCCTCCGCCACGGCACCGGGGAAGGCCGCGTCGAGGGCCTGGGCGCGGTCGGCATGGCAGGTGATGCGGGTGACGAGTCCGTCGGCGACGTCGAACACGTGGTACATGACAGTCTGCGGGTCGGCCGGGGGCACGGTGCCGTGGATCCGGAGGCCGAGGACCACGGCCGCCGGGTAGGTGAAGGTCTCCTCTATCCGGGCCCGCAGCCCGAGAGCGTGCAGCCGAGCGCACCGGCTGAGGACGTGGGAGCGGGTGTGGCAGCCGTTACCGCTTGCGTCGGACGGATTCCAGCACACGTAGGGATGCAGGACATCGGCCAGCGACCGGCAGTCGCCGGTGCCCAGCGCCTCGCGCAGTCGAGCGGTCACGGCACCGGGACCGGGCCGGAAAGGTTGTTGCATGTGGTTCTCCTGATGGTGCGAAGCGCGGGTGGTGAACAGTTCCCGTCTCGCGGGTCTCGGCGCCGCGCCCTGAGACGGCTCGACTAGGTCGGCACTGTGGCGAGTTGGCGCAGGGCAGGCCGCTGCTTCCCGGTGAGCGACGTGCCGGCGAGGCGACTCGCGACCGGCAGGCCGGCGAAGCGCAGGGCGGCACGGCGGACGCGCAGTCGCCGTGCCGTTTCGGGGACGAACCAGCGGGCCGTTCTGCGGGCGGCCCGCTGTCTGTGTCTGATGACCGGCCGCCACAGTCGTTCGTAGCCGTGCAGCGCGTCCTCGACCCGGCGCGTACCGGCGAGTTGGTCGGCCAGGACATACGCGCCGGCGATCGCCAGGGAGGCTCCCTGTCCGGAGAACAGGGAAACGGCCTGGCATGCGTCGCCGACCAGGACGACCCGCCCGCGGCTCCAGGAGGGCAGGTCGGTCTGGGCGACCTGGTCGTAGTAGACCCGCGAGGAGGGCGGGCAGCCCGCCAGCGCGCGAGGCACGTACCAGCCGAGCGAACCGTACTCGCGGTACAGGGCGGCCCTCGCGTCCTCCGGACGGCGGGGATCGGCGCTGCGGTGGACAGCGAAGGCGGCGACCGCGCCGTCCCGGAGCGCGTAGAGACCCATCTGCCGCTCGACCGTGTCGGTGAGGCAGAATCGGTCGCCCAGTTCAGCGTGGACGTACGGGTCGTCGAAGGTGAACGCGGCGGTGTGATGGCCGAGGTAGCGCACGTACCGCCGTTCCTCGCCGAAGACCAAGGCCCGTACGGTGGAGTGGAGGCCGTCGGCTCCGACGAGGAGGTCGGCGTCGAGGACACTGCCGTCGGTGAGGGTGACCCGGACGCCGCAGGTGCTCGGGTCGACGCGCGCCGGGCCGACGCCGTAACGCAGGTGTACGGCGAACGACAGCCTCTCCCGCAGGGCGAGTTCGAGGTCGGGTCGCATGATGCTGAGCAGGCGGCCGTCCAGTGCACGGGCGAAGCGGTCGTACCCGAGGCTGGCGCGGCATCGGCCCTGGTCGTCGAGGAAGGCGGCCTCGGAGACCGGGTAGCCGAGCTCCTCCAGCCAGGGCAGCACCCCCATGGCCTCGGCGGCGTCGTACCCCGGGCCGAAGAAGTCGATCATGTACCCCTCGGTGCGGGGGTACAGGGCATTCTCCAGGACCACGACTTCCCAGCCGAGCACGTTGTGCAGGCGACCGGCCAGCGACAGTCCGGCGATACCGGCTCCGCAGATCACTGCTCTCATCGGTGCGCTTCGCCTCTTCCGCTACCCGGGCGCTCACGGCCTCTACTTTTGCACTATGCAAAGCTCGGGAGCAAGAAGGCCCGGTCCGCTCCGGCCGGAGGCCGGGAATCTTGACGCATCCCTAACACCTCACTGACGGCGTCCTGACGTAGCGTCGACGACGGTGTGCCGGGAAGTCGGGTCGGCGAAGTACTCCCTGTCGAGCTGTCCGTGCGGACCTTTCCGTCCGGACACCATGGAAGGTCTTCGCAATGACCCTCTCGAAGTCGGCTGCCGCCGCCGCAGCCGCCCAGCCGTTCGCCGTGCGCGGCCGTGGCCCGCGCCGCTCCGTGCTCTTCTTCGCCTTCGCCTTCGCGGTGATCGCCGACCCGGTCTCCTCCGTGGCGTACGCGATCGAGGCCGCGTTGCGCGCTCTGCACGGTGACCTGGCTCTGCTGCTGCCCACGATGAGCCTGGTCGTCGGACTGGTCGTGGTCGTCACCGCGAACTACTGGCAGCTGGTACGACGCTTCCCCAAGGGAGGCGGCGCGGCGGCCGCGGCTGGCCGGGCGTTCGGACCCCGCTGGACGTTCCTGCCCATCGGCGCCCTGGTCGTGGACTTCGTGCTGACGATCGGCATCTCGATCGCTGCGGCGGCCAGTGCGGTCATCGCGCTGTTTCCGGCGCTGGCCCCATGGCGCGTGCCGCTCGCACTGGTCCTGCTCCTGGTGGTGGCCGGGCTGACCTGGTTCGGGCACGGCGGGAGGCTGCTGTTCGCGTTCATGACCGTGGCGTTCGTGGTGATCTCCGTCGCCGTGCTGGTCCTCGGCTTCACTTCACCAGACACCGCCGGTCACGCCGCCGCCACGCGCGATCCGGGACACTCGGCGGTGCTCGCGGTGGTCCTGGCCTTCCCGGTCGCCATGGCGCTGGCCACCGGCATCGAGGCACCCTCGACCGCGATCGCCCAGCTCGGCCAGCTCGACGACACGCATCGCCGCCGCTTCGGCCGCGGCACCCTCGCCCTGCTCGTCGTGATCGTCGGCGGTCTGACCCTGGCCCTGACCGCACTCTCCGTCCGGCTGCACATCGGCATTCCCGGCGCCGACTCCACCCAGATCGCCGACATCGCGCACGCCGCCGCCGGACCCGGCTGGCTGTATGGCGCCTTCCAGCTGACCAGCTCACTGCTGCTGCTCGCCGCCGCCAGCTCCTCCTTCCAGGCAGGACCCGGACTGCTGAAGGCGCTGTCCGGCACGGACGAGCGGCCCGGCGTCCTGCCGCCGGTGCTCGGCCGGACCAACCGCCACCACACGCCGTACTGGTCGGTCGTGGTCCACCTGGGCGCCGCCGCGCTCATCATCGTCGCGGCGGCCGGCCAGGAACAGGAACTCGTCCTGTTCTACGCCGTCGCGGTCTTTGTCAGCTTCCTGGTCGGCCTGCTCGCCATGACCCGCTTCGCGCGGCGCGAGGGCAAGCCGACCCTGGCGTGGATCAACGGCACAGCCGCGGCGGCGGTCGCGTTCACCCTGGCGGTCAACCTGCTGCGCGGCTGGCCGGTGCTGTCGCTCGCCGCGACGCTGCTCATCGCGGCCGGCCTGTACGCCCGGTGGACGCGGGCCGGCCGCCCGAGCGGCATCGAGGACGTCGAGGCCCGCGCCGAGGCGGACTGACACCACGAAGGGTCAGGCGCTGTCGGCCCGGACCACCAGGACCGGGCACATGGCGTGGTGCACGCAGTGGTGGCTGACGGAACCGAGCAGCACCGCGGCGAACGCGCCGTGCCCACAGGTTCGCGTGGGCCCGTTTCCCGAAGTCGGTGTCCGAGAGGTCCACCGGCATGCCGTACGTGGCGAGCGGCTCAGCGCAACGCCGCCCGGCTCGTCTCGGCCCCGTCGACCCCCACCACGATCAGCGGCGGGGAAGCCCCCGTGCTCCAAGCGGCTCTTCGCCCCCGATCGACGGACACCGGCCTGTGACGCACACCCTTGACTCGTTTTGCATAATGCAAAGGTAGGGAAGGGAAGGCAATGAGCGCCATACCCGCAGCAACGGACGGGAAGCACGTGTCCAGCAGCACAACCAGTGGATTCACCCCAGCACCAAGCGTCGCGGGACTGCGCAACGCCCCTTGGGGGCTGATGGCCCTGGCCGTAGCCGTCGGCGCCGGGGCGGGAGCCGGCTCGATCGTCTTCCGCTGGTGCATCAAGACCTTCACCCGCCTCCTCTCCGGCCACGCCGACTACGCCGCCTCGCCGGGCGCGGACAATCCGCACGTGCCGTGGCTCGGCCCGTACTTCGTGCTCCTCGCCCCGGTGATCGGCGGCCTGCTGTACGGGCCCCTGGTGAACCGGTTCGCGAAGGAGGCGCGCGGGCACGGGGTGCCCGAGGTGATGCTCGCGGTCGCCCAGCGCGGCGGGCGCATCAGCCCCAAGGTCGCCGTGGTGAAAACGCTGGCCTCCGCCCTGTGCATCGGCTCGGGCGGCTCGGTGGGCCGCGAGGGCCCGATCGTGCAGATCGGCTCGGCGCTCGGTTCCACCCTCGGCCGGGTGACGAAGGTGACCGAGGGCCGGATGAAACTGCTGGTCGCCTGTGGCGCGGCGGGCGGCATCGCGGCCACCTTCAACGCCCCGCTGGCCGGCGTGTTCTTCGCCATGGAGCTCATCCTCGGCACCTTCAGCGCCGAAGCCTTCGGCGCCCTCGTACTGGCCAGCGTCACCGCGAGCGTCATCGGACGCGCCGCCTTCGGCGACAACGCCTTCCTGAGCCTGCCCGACTTCCACGTCGACCACCTCACCCAGTACGGCCTGTTCGCCGCGCTCGGTATCGGCGCCGCCGTGGTCGGCGTGGGCTTCTCCCGGTTCCTGTACCTGATCGAGGACGCCTGCGACTGGCTCTGGCGCGGCCCGGAATGGCTGCGCCCGGCAGTCGGCGGAGTGGTACTCGGCCTGTTGCTCCTCGCCCTGCCGGAGATGTACGGCGTCGGCTACCCCGTCCTGCAGAAGGCCACCGAGGGCGGATACGCGGTCGGTTTCCTGCTCCTGCTCCTGGTCGGAAAGATGCTGGCGACGAGCCTGACCATCGGCATCGGCGGCTCCGGCGGGGTGTTCGCACCGAGCCTGTTCATCGGAGCCATGCTGGGCTCGGCCTACGGCATCGGTGTGCACCATCTGCTGCCTCAGTCCGCCGGCGCGGTGGGGGCGTACGCGCTGGTCGGCATGGGCGCAGTGTTCGCCGGCGCGGCACGGGCGCCGATCACCGCGGTCGTCATCCTCTTCGAGCTCACCGGCGAGTACTCGATCATCCTGCCGCTGATGCTCGCGATCGTCCTGGCCACTGCCACCAGCCGGCTGCTGACCCACGACACCATCTACACCCTCAAACTGCGCCGCCGCGGCATCGACCTCGAAGGCCCCGCCCCCGGCGCCCGGATCGGCACCCAGCACGTCGGCGCCGTCATGGAACCGCTGCCCTCCCCCCTCGCGGCCTCCACCACCCTCGCCGACGCCGCCGACCTGCTGAGCCTGTCGGGCCACGGCGCCCTCCCGGTCACCGACGACACCGGTGTATACACCGGTGTCGTCACCGCGCAGGCGGTGGCCGAGGCACTCACGGAACAGCCGGAGGACGCGCCGACCCGGGTGGGTCAGCTGGCCGAGACGCCTGCTCCCGTTCTGGCCGAGCAGCCTCTCGCCCAGGCCCTGCACACCCTGCTGTCAGCTGCCGGAACCGGCGTACCGGTCCTCGAATCCGAACACGGCAAGCCGGTCGGCTGGCTCAGCCACCAGAGCGCGCTGCGCGCGGTGCACACAACCTCCTGATGCCGCCCGGCCCACCCGAATCGCAATTTTGCACTGTGCAAAATTGGGTACGGGGATCTCTGGACACCCTGAGTACCCAAGGAGGTGGGCCATGCACAACGAGCACGTCCAGCGCTCCTACTCGTTCGCGTGCCTCGACTGCGGACACGGCTGGGAAAGCACATACGACATCGACGTGTCCGTGGACGAGCACGCGCGGATCACCGCGATCTATCACCTCGGCGGCAGGCGCGTGCCCTCGCCACTGCAGTCACCCCGCTGCCCCGCCTGCGAAAGCCGCAAGATACGCATCATGCGGCCGGGGCGAGTGGCGACGGCCCACCTCCACGAGAGGTGACGCCGATGGAGCCGCACCACCAACCGGCGGCCTGGCTGGAGGCGCTGGGCTGGGCCTCGCTGGCCGCGGCAGGGGCGAGCGCCCTGCTGATCGCGGCGGACATGACACTGCGCGGATACCGCCAACGCATGTGGATCATGCACCTGGTCTACCCGATCACGGCCCTGTACTGGGGTCCGGCCGCCCTGTGGTTCTACGTCCGCCACGGCCGGCGCACCTCGCGGCCGGTGATCAAGCGGGAGGGCGAGGTGGATCCGGAGAAGCTGCCGGAATGGGTCACCTCCGCCAAGGCCATCAGCCATTGCGGCGCCGGGTGCGTGCTGGGCGACATCGTCGGCGAGTGGCTGGTGCGGTCGACCGGCATGACGATCGCGGGCAAACCGCTGTACGCCGATTTCCTGCTGGACTTCAGCCTGGCCTGGTTGCTGGGCGTCGGCTTCCAGTACTTCACCATCGCCCCCATGCGCGACATCGGACCCGCGCGGGGACTGTGGGCGGCCGTCAAGGCCGACACCTTCTCCATCGTGTCGTTCCAAATCGGCCTCTTCGCGGGTATGTGGTTCTACCAGGAGGTGCTCTTCGCGCCGGGACTGGCCAAAACCACGGCCGCGTACTGGCTGCTGATGCAGCTCGCCATGATCGTCGGCTTCTTCACGGCCTGGCCCGTCAACGGCTGGCTGGTCCGCGCCGGCTGGAAGGAACGGATGTAACCGCGCCGACCCACAGCACCTGGCATCCACACACGGCGCCCGCATTGCTCACATCGGGGCATTTTGCACAATGCAAACGCGCGTGTCTCCCGGGCGGGCCGGTATGGGCACGGTAGTCGTCGGTACGTCCACGCCCGGCCCGCCCGTCCGCGGAGGCAGTCCCGATGGCCAAGCGCCCGTCCCGCCCGACGACCCGCAAGACCCTGCTCGGCATCGCGGCCGCCGCCGCGCTCGTCGCCGTCAACGCCCCGGCTGTGGCGGGTTTCGCCCAGCACGCCTATCACCGCTACGAGATCAACCAGCCCGAGTACAAGGCGCGGTACGGCCACTGGACCCTGGCCACCCTGCGCAAGCAGTACGAGCTCAACTCCATCCACGCGATCCTGCTGCACACCGGCAAGGTCCTGCTGATCGCCGGAAGCGGAAACAACGTCAAGCAGTTCAAGGGCGGTTCCTTCAAGAGCACCCTCTGGGACCCGGCCACCGGCACCTTCCGGAAGATCGACACCCCCGCCGACCTGTTCTGCGGCGGCCACACCCAGCTGCCCGACGGAAAGATCCTCATCGCCGGCGGCACCGCGCGATACGAGGTCCTCAAGGGCGACGTCAAACGCGCGGGCGGTGCCATGCTGGTCAAGAACGAGGACCCGGACAAGGCCCGCACCTTCCCCAAGGGAACCGTCTTCCGCTCCCCCGCCGGCGTCGAGTACCGCTCGCAGTTCGCCGTACGTGTGCCCGCCGCCAAGAAGACGCCCACCGGCCGGGGCGGCAGCGTCACTGTCACCGCGAGCGAGGCCCGTGTCTTCGTCGAGGCCGTCGAGGAGGGACCGCTCGGCATCACCAATGCCACCGAGCAGTACGCGATCCAGGGCCTGAAGGGTGAGGACGCCGACAACCTCTACGGCATCGCCAACAAACTCGGCCTCGACAAGAAGGACTTCCAAGGCACCAAGGACGCCTACGAGTTCGACCCGGTCACCGAGAAGTACACCAAGGTCGGCTCGATGAGCGAGACCCGCTGGTACCCGACCCTCACCACCCTCTCCGACGGCCGCGTACTGGCCGTCTCTGGGCTGGACGACATCGGGCAGGTCGTGCCCGGCAAGAACGAGATCTACGACCCGGCCTCCAAGACCTGGTCCAAGGCGCCCACCCGCTACTTCCCCACCTACCCGTCCTTCTTCCTCACCGGCAGGCGCAAGATCTTCTACACCGGCTCCAACGCCGGCTACGGGCCCGCCGACAAGGGCCGCGCCCCCGGCCTGTGGGACCTCAAGGCCAACACCTTCACCCCGGTGCCCGGCCTCACCGACCCGGACATCCTGGAGACGTCCTCCTCCGTCCTGCTGCCGCCCGCGCAGAACGGGAAAATCATGGTGCTCGGCGGCGGAGGCGTGGGCGAGTCGCGGGCCGCGACCTCCCGCACGGCGATCGTCGACCTCGGCGCCCCACACCCCTCCTTCACACCGGGTCCGCGCCTGCCGGAGAACACCCGCTACCTCAACAGCGTGATCATGCCGGACGACACCGTCTTCACCACCGGCGGCAGCTCCGGATACCGCGGCAAGGGGGCCAGTGACATCCTCAGGGCGCAGTTCTACGACCCCGCGGCCAACTCCTTCACCCCGGCCGCCGATCCGGCCGTCGGCCGGAACTACCACACCGAGGCCCTGCTCCTGCCCGACGGCCGCGTCGCCGTCTTCGGCTCCGACCCGCTCTTCTCCGACAAGGCCGACTCCCGCCCCGGCCACTTCGAACAGCGCGTCGAGGTCTTCTCGCCTCCCTACCTCTTCCACGGCGCACGTCCCCGTCTCGACCTCGGCGGAAGGACCCGGGCGGACCGCGGCGACGACATCGCCCTCCGGTCGGCGGACGCCGCCGGTATCACCCGCGTCCGGCTCATGCGGCCCGGATCGGCCACTCACGTCACGGACTTCGACCAGCGCTCCGTCGCCCTGAAGGTGATCCGCCGCACCGGTACATCACTCACCGTCCGGATTCCCGGCGATCCGTCACTCGTCCCCTCGGGCTGGTACATGGTCGTCGCCACGAACGGCGACGGCACACCGTCGAAAGCCCTGTGGCTGCACGTGCGGTAGGCGGTCCACGGACATCTATGTGGCATAGTGCAACCTTTACTTGAAGCAAAGGTTCTCTTTCCGCTGCGGGCCCGTATCCGCCGACGACCCCGCCGGCCGCCCCAGGAGGCACGATGCCCATCTCGCGCAGCACGATCGGAACCGTCTTCGTCGGCGGCGCCCTGAGCGTCACGCTCGCCGCCCTGGCCTACCCGAGCATGCTCGGCATCCAGACCGTGTCCAGCGACCAGTCACGCGTGATCGCGAGCACCCGCTGGGGGCCACTCACCGAGGCCGACCGCAACTTCGTCGTCTTCGTGCGTTCCGCCGGGCTGTGGGAAGGTCCCTCGGGTGATCTGGCCATGAAGAAGGGGACGACCGCGGCCGTGCGGGAAGCGGGTCGGCACCTGGTCATCGGGCACGCCGCCCTCGACGCCAGCTGCCGCAAGATCGCCCCCGAACTGAACATCACCATCCCCAACCAGCCCACCCCTCAGCAGCAGGGCTTCCTGGACACGTTCAAGTCCGACACCGGCAAGCAGTTCGACTCCGACTTCGCCAACATCCTCCGCGTGACGCACGGCTCGATCTTCAGCACCATCGCCAAGATCCGTGCCACCACCCAGAACACCCTCGTGCGCCAGCTGGCCGACCAGGCCAACGACGTGGTCCTGGACCACATCACACAGATGGAGAACACCGGGGTGGTCAACTTCAACCAGGTCAACAACATGGAGACCAACCCGCCGAAGCTTCCGTCCAGCCAGGTGACGCCGCCGGTGCCTCAGCCGGGGGCGCCCGTGGTCGCCCTCACGGTGCCCTCCGGACTGGCGACCGACGGGGTGCCGACCGGCCCGACCGCCACTCCGTCGCCGTCCCCCACCCCGACCGTTGGATGACCGGCAATGTGACACACAACACGCTCCCCCCTGCAAATTTTACCTAGCGCAATGATCGGTCGGCCCGGCGCGCCCGTACCCCCTGGCGTACAAGCCGCTCACGCCTGGAGGCCGCATGCCCATCTCCCGCAACACGGCAGGAACCGTCTTCGTGGTCGGCGCGCTGGGGCTGACCCTCACGGCGCTCGCCTATCCCGCCATGCTCGGCGTGACGACCGTCTCCGGCGATCCGAGCCGCGTCGTCGCCAGCACCCGGTACGGCCCGCTCACCGAGGCCGACCGTGACTTCGTCGTCAAGGTCCGTTCCGCCGGGCTGTGGGAGTACCCGTTGGGCGAGCTGGCGCTGGAGAAGGGGTCCACGGAGGAGATGCGGGAGGCGGGCAGGCACCTGATCGTGGGGCACGCCGGCCTGGACGAGCTGTGCCGCAAGATCGCCCCCGAGCTGAACATCACGCTGCCCAACCAGGCCACCCCGCAACAGCAGCAGTTCGTGCAGACCTCGGCGGCCGAGTCGGGGAAGCAGTTCGACACGACCGCCGCCAACATCATGCGCGTCACGCACGGCCAGATCTTCCCGACCATCGCCAAGATCCGCGCCAGCACCAAGAACACCCTCGTACGTCAGCTCGCCGACCTGGCCAACGACACCGTGCTGGACCACATCACCGTGCTGGAGAAGACCGGGGTCGTCAATTTCGAGCAGGTCAACTTCCAGCAGACCACTCCGCCCAAGCTCCCCAAGGAGCAGCTCACCCCGCCGCCGCCCCAGCCGGGATCGCCCGTTGTCGTCCTCACCGCCCGCCCCGACCTGAACGTCAACACCGCCTCCCCGACGCCCAGCCCGTCGGCCGGCTGATCAGCGGTGGCCGGCCTGGCCGGTGCCGAACGGGGGCACGGTCTCGTAAGGGCGGGAGAGGCGGTAGGAGCGAACGACGGCGACGAGGCTCCCCACGACGAGGGCTGCGGCCCAGGGGGCCAGGTCGCGCACCGGCCCTGACATGCCAGCCCCCGTCTGCGCGCCGCGCGGGGGCACCCGCCCCTCGGGGTCCGACACGACAGCGAGGGCGTCGCCGGGCCGGGTCGCTTCTCCGCAGCCGCGCCAGATGCGGACCTTGAGCGGGACGCCGTCGGTGTCCGCCACCGAGCACAGGTAGCGGGCACGCCCGCCTTCCGCCGCTCGGCCGTCCTGGACGGACGTCACCACCACGGACTGCACCTGCCCCCGTTCGGCCAGCACCATCCCGGCAGCGGCCTGCGGGGCCTGGAGCGCGAGGCACACTCCGAGCAGCGCGGTGATGCCGATCAGCGCGCGTCCGGCCCCCACGAAGTAGAGGTACACGGCCAGCGCCCCCGCGCACACCAGGCCCGCCTCGCCGTCGGCCAGCGAGGGCCTGCCCGTCCAGGCACCGAAGAGTGTCGTACCGACGATCGCCCCGGCAGCGAGGATCCCGGCCACGAGCCCCTCCGTCAGGAGCCACCAGGGCGGCCGCCCGACGAACTCCGCCGGGCCCCACACCGAGGTGCGCAAGTACGCCATGAGGTGGTGTTCGGGCGGGGCCGAGTGATGCCGCCTCCGGCGCACGCGTGTCACCCCCGCACCTTCCTGTCCGTTCCGTCCCCGGCGAGCGCTCTCGCCGCGCTTACGGCCACGCCCTGTGGTCGACAACCACATGGCCCGCGCACCGCCGAAGCACGGCCGTGTTGCCGCCGTTCACAATTCCCTTGCATTATGCAAAATCTTTGGGCCTCGGAGAAGAGCCGTCCGGGAATCGTGACGCGCTGCCGGGAGGAGCGTCAGGTGTCGTGTGCCATCACACCGTCGACGACCCAGCCGAGCGGATGCGGTTCCGGGTCGTCCAGGGCGGGAGCGGGGGGCTCGCCTCCCGCCTTGTTGAAGGCACCCAGGGCCTCCACGAGCGCCAGGCGCTGGATCGGGGAGAGCCGCTCGACGATGGCGGCGATCTCCAGGCGGCGCCGCGCGGTGACGTCCTCGACGGTGCGCCGGCCCTCCTCGGTGAGCTGCAGCAGGGTCTCGCGGCGGTTGCCCGGATTGGTCTGCCGGTCGGCGAGCCCGGCCGCGATCAGCCGGTCGACCATGCGCATCGCCGTGGACGGCGCCACTTGCAGCAGGTCGGCGAGGGTCACCAGCTTGGTGGCGCCGCGGGTGGACAGCACGACCAGCATGCGGAACTGCGGGAGCGTCACCCGCTCCTCGACCTCGGCCAGCGAGCGGGCGGAGACCGCCACCAGCAGGCGGGACGCGGTCAGCACCGCACGGGTGACCGCATCGACGTCGTCCATCGCCCCCGCGGGGTTCTCACGCTCCGGCATGTGTCCTTTTTACCTTGCCGAAGGTGGTGCCCCCTCACCTGATGGGAACAGATTTTCCTTCCCCATGACCGTGATACCGCAGCAGCAGCATCGCGGCGTCGTCATGGAGCGGCCCGGTGACATGGCGCACGAGATCCTCCCGCAGCCCCTCCAGGGCCCGGCCGGCGTCAGGTTCCTTGAGCAGGTCCGCCCGCTCGCCGAGAGGGTAGAAGGAGCCGTCCGCGTCCCTCGCCTCGGTGACCCCGTCCGTGTACAGCAGCAGTTGCTCACCGGGGACGAAGTCCACCCGATAGGGCTTGGGCCCGTCGCCGCCGTGGGCTCCCAGCCCCAGGGGGAGGGCGTACGCGGGCGGTTGCGGAAAGTCGACGCCGCCGTCGCGGCGTACGACCATCGGCGCCGGATGCCCGTAGTTGAGGAACACGACCCCGTGATCCGAACCGATCTCGGCGAGTACGGCGGTGACGAACTTCTCCCCCTCCAACTCCCGGGCCACGCTGCGCTCCAGCCGCTCCCCCAGCCCGACCAGGTCGGGTTCCTCGTGGGCCGCCTCCCTAAACGCCCCGAGCACCACGGCGGCCGTCTCCACCGCGGCCAGGCCCTTGCCCTGTACGTCACCCACGATCACCCGGATCCCGTGCGGCGAGGCCACCATCTCGTAGAGGTCGCCGCCGATCCGCGCCTCGGCGACGGCCGAGGTGTAGGACACCGCCGCCTGCAGCGGGCCGGCGGTCCGCGGCACCGGCCGCAGCAGCACCCGCTGCGCCACCTCCGCGATCGACCGGACACTGGCCAGCTCCGCCTCCCGGCGCGAGCGGGTCACCGCGGCCGCGATGCCCACGCCGGTGACGCCCGCCACCGACGCCATCGCCGTGAAGCCCCGTCGCTCCTCGAACAGACCGTCGTACATCCCCAGCGCCACGCACACGAGCAACGCCACCGCGCCGATCAGCGCGGTGCGCCGCCATCCGCCGATCAGCCCGGAGAACGCCGGCCCCAGCGAGACCAGCGGCAGGAGTCCCACCCCCGGCCCGGCGACGACATCCGCCCCGGCCACCACGGCCATCACCGCCACCGGCATCCAGGACAGCACGGCAGAACCCTGCGTCGCCCCCTGCTCGGTCATGCGTCCTCCAGACAAGTTCCAGTGCATGAGAGCCGTCTGGTCGCGTTTGACATAGACACCCCTCCCCGCATTTAGACTATGCAAAGGTTCCTGTGAGGAAGGGGCTCTCGGTCGAGCCCTTTACCCAATGGAGGCCGAGAGCCGACATATCCGACGTCGGAAGGCGAAGATGCCCCACAGACAGACCGCACCGGACCGACCCCGGCTCCCGGCAGGCTGGCGGCGGCTCCTGGCACGCCTGCCGATACTTCTCTTTCGCTGCGGACTGGGCTGGGTCTTCGGCAAGCGGTTGCTCCTGCTGCACCACACCGGCCGCGTCACCGGACTCGACCGGCGGGTGGTCCTCGAAGTGGTGGAGTGCGGTCCGGACGGCGGCAGTTGGACCGTCGCGTCCGGCTTCGGCCCGAAGGCGGCCTGGTACCGCAATCTGCGCGCGGACCCAAAGACCCTGATCGAGGTGGGCACCCGCCGCCACGCCGTCACGGCCCACTTCCTCACACCGGACGAGGGTGCCGAGATCATGGCCCGTTACGCCCGGCGCCACCCACGGACCGCGCGGCGCCTGTGCGCGCTCATGGGCCTGCCCTCGGACGGCACTGCCGCCGGGTTCCGGGAGGCCGGCCGGGCCATCCCCTTTGTGCGCCTGGACGCCCCGGGCACCCGGCCGCCGTGAAGCCGGGGCCCTACTCTCTGGTTCAATTCCGGACCAAGACCACCCCAAGGCCCTGGCGATCAGATTTTGCACTATGCAAAACTTGCACCAGGGGACCGAGTCGGCGGTCGGTATCGCCCGGCGCCCAGGAGTGATCGGCACGCTGTCGGGAGGGAGGGCGACGCACCGGCCGCCGACAGGTCTCCCACCACTCGGTTGCCGGAACTTCGCGTGCTCCGCCCCCTCACCGCCGGTACACAGCGGCAGTCCGCAGAATGGGCCCGGTCGAAGAGGGTCGAGAAAGGGAGGCATCGTGGCCGCTGAGGACACGGGCCAGGGCGGAACACCGGGCGACGGGGACGGTGTTCCACCCCTTCCGGACGCCGTGTGGCTGCGGTTCCTGGGCGACACCGAGCAGGCCATTCGGGCCTCCGCGCCCAGGGAGCTCTCCGCCCGTGAGCGGGCAGCCGGGAGCCGCCCCGATCCGACGGGCCCGCACGGCGTCCGGCGGGAAAGGCGTTGGGCCGCGCCCGTCGAACCCCACCCGGCATCGTTCGAAGCGGTGGGCGAAGTGTGGCGGCCCGAGGAGCATCGGCCAGGACCTGCCTGGCGGGACATGGACAACCCGGAGCGGTGGCGACGGGTGGGGCGCGTCCTGGCGGCCGTCGCCGCGGTGCTCGTGGCCGTCGGGGCCTTCTCCCAGGCTGCCAGCCGTTCGAGCGCCCCGGGCAGTACGCCCACGGACGGCACCTCCCAGCAGTCCGAGGATCTGCTGCCGGACGGCGTTCCTGCCGCGACCGCCTCGCCTTCCGTTCCGCCATACGCGGGCACTCCTCCGCCGCGGCCCGCAGCCGGTTGACGCCCGGGGACGGCGCGAGGCGTTCCAGGCCCCGCCCTCGCCACTGACTGAACGCTCGTATAGTATTCTGTACATGCGTTCAATCCGCGACGACCGGACCACCCGCGCGGTCATCCGTGACGAGGCCCTGCGCCTGTTCGCCGCAGGCGGCACGGAGACGGTGACAATGCGGCAGATCGCCACTGCCGCCGGCGTGTCGCCAGGGCTGGTCATGCACCACTTCGGGTCGAAGGAGGGCCTGCGGCAGGAGGTCGACCAGTACGTCCTGGACGTCTTCGAGGCCATGCTCGGCGAGCTGACCGGCGACGGCGGGGCCGAGCTGCTCGATCCCGGGGCCGGGGCGAGTTCGCTGAGCGAGGTGTTCGCGCGGCACCTGCCCACCGACTCACCGCTGCCCGGCTACCTGCGCCGGCTCCTGCTGTCCGACACGGACGCCGCGCGACTGCTGTTCCGGCGCCTGTACGACCTGAGCAGGGACGCCCTGGACGGCCTGGCGGCGGCAGGACTGGCCTCCTCCGGTCGGGACCCGGCGGTGCGCGCCGCCCTGCTCCTCTCCAACGACCTGGCCCTGTTCCTGCTGCGCGACCGACTGGCCGAGGTCCTCGGCACGGACCCGTTGTCGGCCGACGGCATGACCCGGTGGGCCCCGGAGATGCTCAGCATCTACGCGGGCGGACTGAGCGCGGTACCACCGCAACCGCACGAAGACACACCTTAGGAGGCGGCGCATGGCGCCCGGCTCAACACCCGCACCCGTACTTCAGGCCCACGACATCCACAAGTCCTACGGCAGGCACCCCGTCCTGCGCGGCGCCGACCTCACCGTCACCCCCGGGCAACTCGTCGCCGTCGTAGGGGAGAACGGCGCCGGCAAGTCGACGCTGCTGAAGGCCCTGGCAGGCACCCTGCCCGTGGACAGCGGCGAGGTCGCCCTGACCGGCACTCTCGGCCACTGCCCGCAGGACCCCGTCCTGAACGCGAGCCTCACCGTCGAGCAGCACCTGCACTACTTCGCCGCCGCCCACCGCCTGCCCGACCTGGACCGCGGCCGGGAACTCGTCGATCTCCTCGGCTACGAGCGGTACTTGGCATCCGTCGCCGGCGAACTGTCCGGCGGCACACGGCAGAAACTCAACCTCACCCTGGCCCTGCTCCACGACCCGGACGTCCTGCTGCTCGACGAGCCCTACCAGGGTTTCGACTGGGACACCTACCTGCGGTTCTGGGATCTGGTCGAGGGCCTGCGCGCCCGCGGCAAGGCCATCGTGGTCATCACCCACCTCGTGTTCGAACAGGACCGCTTCGACCTGCTCGCCGATCTCACCGACGGCCGGCTCACCCCGCGCACGACGTCGAAGGAGGGTCACCATGTCGGTGCCTGACGCACTCCGACCACGGCCACTGTACGGGCAGTTCCCCACCGCCCTGCGCTTCTGCGTGCGCGACCAGACCCGCAACCGGCTCGCCGCCCTGCTGTTGGTCCTGTTCGTCCCCGCCTGGTACCTGATGATGGACGCCCTGGCCGGAGACACGCCGCTGGACTTCAAGCTGTACGCCACCGGCCGCGTCCTGCACGTCGACGGCGGCCACCTGACCCTGATCTCGGCCGGCCTCAACTCCGTCACGATGATCGCCGGGTTCGTCGTCTTCGACGCCGTCCGCAAGGCCCTCGCCTTCGACCGGCGCCTGGTCTTCGCCGGATACCGGCAGTCCACGCTCATCGGGGCCAAGTCCCTGGCCGTCGCCGTGGTCGCCTCGGGGATCGCCCTCTACACCGCGCTCGCGATGCTGCCCTTCTGGCGTCCGGATCCCGGCGGCTGGTTCGCCGTGCTCGCCGGCTTCACGGCCATCGCACTCACCTACGGTGCGCTCGGCCTGCTCCTCGGCGTCCTGGTCAAGCACGACCTGGAGGGCTTCTTCCTGATCATCATGGGCGGGCTGATGGACACCTTCCTGCAGAACCCGCTGGGCAACCCGCTCGCCAACAAGCCCGTCCTGGAATGGTTCCCCTCCTTCGGGCCCATGCAGTTCGCCGTCGGAGGCTCCTTCGGGAACACCGCGCTGTGGAGCCACCTCGCACTCGGCCTCGGCTGGGCGGCCGCCTTCGCCGCGATCGGGCTGGTCATCTTCCGGATCAGGACCCGCAACCGTACGCGCCGCCAAGCGCGGAGGGACCCGGTACTCCTGCCGAAGTAGTCCGCCACTCCGCTCGGAGCAGCCCCGACCCGCTCCCCTGGTACGACGACGGCCGCGGCCCACCGATCGAGCATGAAGTCATGATTGTCATCGAGCTCTTCGCACCCGCGGGCGTTCTCGACCCGGCACGACACCAACAGTTGGGCAAGCGGCTCATCGACGCGCTGATGGGGACCGAGGACGCCCACGCCGAGGCCGTCATGGACTCCGCACGCGCCCTCACCCAGGTCCTCATCCACGAGCCGGCCGCCTGGATCACCGGCGACCGTCACCCGGTCGACCCCACCGACCCGCCCCGCTACCTGGTCCGCGTCAGCGCACCGGCCGCCTGGCGCAAGGAGATGAGCGCCCACGCCATCGAACGCCTCACCCAGGCCCTCGCCGAGACCGAGGCCGAGGCCGGCCGGGACCCCGACCGGCTCCGCGACCAGCCGCACGCCCTGGTCCACGTCGTCGGCGTCGCCGAAGGCAGTCTCGGGATGTGCGGACGGCCCATGGGCAGCCTCGACCTCGTCCGGCACATGACCGCCCCGCACCGCGACACCATCGCCCACCTGCCCACCGACGGCCTACCGGCCGGCACGGTCATCGACCCGGTGTGCGGCATGACCGTCGACCTGACCACCACCGACCTCACCCTGGAGGTCGATGGCACGCTCCACGGCTTCTGCAACGGCCAGTGCCGGCGCATCTATGCCGACGAGCACGGCGTGCCACTGAACGCGTAGAGCGGAGCTGGCCGGGGTCCGGGGCGTCGAAGCGGCTGCTCACACGCCACGCCGAGCGCAGGTCGCGGTCGGAGAAGCCGCCCTCCTGACCGCCCGAGCCGGGCCGGGGTACCACGCCCCGGGTCACGCGCGGTGCGTCCTTCAACTCCCGTTGGTGCTGGTCGAGAAGGGCCCGGACCTCGAGATTGCCATTCTCGTCCCCGGCATGAGCGTTTGATGCCATCGGCACGACCCGCTAAGGCACGCGCACCCACAGCGCCTTGGACGGTGTGCCCTGGTCGTCGGTCACGAAGAGCATGTACCAGCCGGCCGGGACCAGGTCGCGGTTCTTCGGGACGGTGACCTGGATGCCCTTGCCGTTTTTCGTCCTCTTGAAGTCGAGGGCGATCGAGCGCTGTTCGACGTCGGTGACGTGGGTGGTGGAGCTAGGGTGGATCAGCCGCGCCGTCTTGATGACCGAGGCGTACTTGGTGGTGAAGGTCGCCGTCTGACCGAGGTTGACCGTTTTCGGGCCGCCGGTCAGGGTCGGCCGCGAGTCCCGGTACAGGTACGGCGGGGTGTAGATCTCCAGGCGCTGTTCGAACACCCCGGGCTTGGTCTTGGCCTTGTCGGCGAAGAGGGAGTCGCCGCCAAACGTGATGACGCGGCCGTCGGGCAGGAGGATGGAGCCTGAGTGGTAGTTGCGGCCGACCTCGGGGTCGGCGACCCGGCGCATCCCGCCGGTCTTGGCGTCGTAGATGCGGGCCTGGTGGATGTTCTCGGAGGAGGGGCCCCGGTATTCCCGGGATCCTCCGGTGATCAGAACGGTGTCGTCGGGCAGGATCGACAGCTCCGGGTAGCGGGTGCCTTCCTCCAGCGCGGGACCGTCCGTGAAGTGCGGGCTGTTCGCCTTGAGGTCGATGACCCGGGTCTTCTTCGACGACTTCGTGGACTCCCCGATGCCTCCCCCGCCGACCACCATGAACTTCTCGTCCTGGGCGGGCGGCAGCATCACCGTGCCGGAGGTCTCCATCAGGTTCGCGTCGTCCAGGCCCGGCAGCTTGGTGAACTTGTTGGTGTCGAACTGCCAGATGCCCGGCCTGCGGCCGACGTCACTGGGCCCGTAACCGGCATTGGAGCCGGAGTAGAAGAACGTGCCGTCGGGCAGCTGGAAGACCGCCGGGTAGGTGGGGAACTGACGGATCTTGCCGCTGTAGCGCCAGGTCTTCGTCTTCGGGTCGTAGATCTCGCTCTTACCGGGCACGACCTGGCCGATGTCGTCCAGGCCGGACAGGGCCAGCACCCGGCCGTCCGCGAGCCGGGTCAGGGTCGGGTACCAGCGGGCCTCGTTCATCGGGGCGACCTTGGTGAACTTCTCCGTGTACGGGTTGAACTCATACGCCTGTCGGATGCCCTGGAAGTCCTTCTTGTCCAGGCCGAGCTTGTTGGCGATGCCGTACACGTTGTGGGTGTCGGCGCCGGTCAGGCCCTCGACGCGATAGTTCTCCTGGGCGCCGGTCTCGTACTTGGCGCCGCTCTTCTGCGCCTCGACGTAGACGCGTCCCAGGCTCGCCTCGGTGCGCAGGAACTTCCCGGTCTTCTTGTCGAAGACCTTCTTCGCGGGTTTGACGGTGACCGGGTCCTTGGAGACGAAGGTCTTGTGGTTCTCCTTTCCGGTGAAGTGGGTCCCGGTCGACAGGGTGATCGGCTTGTCCGGATTCTCGTTGTGCACGACCATCAGGCCGCCGGCCTTGGTGACGTCGCCCTTGAGCTTCTCGTAGCGTTTGGTGCCGCCCGCGAAGAGCAGGTTGCCATTGGCGAGATGGATATGGCCGGTACAGAACAGGTCGGCCGGGGTCTTGACCTCGTGGAAGGTGTTCTTGACGGGGTCCCACACCACCGAGCGGAAGTTCTTCGCGTCGAAGTTGTCGAGGTTGTTACCGGAGCCGGCGACCAGCAGCACCTTGCCCGTCTGCAACAGGGCCCCGTGGATGGTGTTCTGCCGGAACTGCTCCGGGACGTCCACCAGATCCCAGTGGCCGTTCTCGGCCTTGTACTCCGATCTGTTGATCTTGTACGTGTGGTACTTCTCGCTCCCGAAGCGGTACAGCCACGGCCCGTTCATCCCCGCCAGGGCCAGCACCACCACGGTGCCGACCAGCAGACGACGGGTGCGGCGGCGGGCGCCGAAATCACGTGCGGAACTCATCCCACATCCCCCCGGAATGGGTGCAGCAGCGGTCAACGGCCACCCACAAGGGCGGCCGCACGACAGAGCGCCATCCTATTTTGCATAATGCAAAGTAGGGTCCAAACTCGGGTAACAGCTGCGACAACGACATCACGTCCGGCGACGGATCTGTCAGTGCTCGCGAAGGAGGTGTCGGCCATGGCGAAGACCCGGTACGGCAAGGTGTGGATGTGGCGCTGGCGCCACAACCCGCTCAGGCGCCGCAGCGACGTCGTCGACGCCTGGATCGTGCTCGCGGCATGGCTGATCGCGCTCTGCGGAGGTCTGTTCACGGGGCTGACGTCCGGGGTCACGGCGGACCACGAGCTGGACCGGCAGCGGGCGGAGCGCCACCCGCTCTCCGCCGTCCTCACCGAGAACGCGCCGGGCAGGACATCGGTATCGGCCCTCGACGGCGATCTCGTCCGGGCCACCGTGCGCTGGACCGCGCCGGACGGCTCGACGCACACGGGCCTTACGAAGGTGCGCGCCGACGCGAAGGCCGGCGCCCCGGCCACGGTGTGGGTCGACCGGCAGGGCCGACTGACCTCGAAGCCGCTCACGCCCGGTGACGCGACGTTCCAAGCGGCCTGGACCGGCGTGCTGGTCGGCCTCGGGGTGGCCGGAGCTCTGCTCGGTGGCGCTCAGCTGATGCGCCTCCAACTGGCCCGGCGGCAGTCGCGGCAATGGGACGAGGAATGGGCCCGTGTCGACACGCCCTGGGGATGGAAGACCGGCTGACGCCCTGTCAACCGGCGCCGCACGAGAAGGGGTTGCCCGAGGCGGCGTCGTGGACCCGCCCTGCCGTTTCCGGAGCCACCCAGCACGAATCGTGGCACGATGCAAAGACGGCCGGAACACAATCCCGCGCCGGTACGACGAGGGGGCTGACCGTGTCCGCCATCACCATCGTTATGCGCCGGGCGATGCGCCTCGACGGAGCGCTCGGCGTGGCGGTCGTCGACTACGTCAGCCGCATGACGCTCGGCGCCCTCGGCGAACCGGTCGGCCTCGACCTCGCCAAAGCCGCAAGCGGCGGTACGGACGTCGTACGCGCCGAACTCTCGGCCATGGACCTGGTCGGCTGCGCACCGGCGCGGCTGGAGGACATCCTCATCACGCTGGACACGGAGTACCACCTCATCCGGCCTCTGACCCGCCGCACACACGAAGGACTCTTCCTCTACGTCGTCCTTGACCGGAACCGCACCGATCTAGCCGGCGTCCGCAAGGAACTGCGGCAGATCGAGCGGATCCTGTAACTGCCTCTCCGCACTCGGCCCTCCGCCATCCGATCGCGGCAGCCACGAGGCCCGAGTCGACCACCGCGGCACGCGATGCGCTCTGGTCGCAACCGGTCACCTCGTGAGACCCTGCCTTCCGCCCACGACGGGGAGGCTGTCGGATGGTCTACGCGGAGCCCATGGCGAGCGGCACAGTGCAACCGGCGGTCCGTGAGCTCATGGCGCGGTGCTCCCCACGCCACGAGCTCAACACCACGGTCACCTTGGGTGGCGACAACTTCACGCTGTGCGCTCACATCCGGGTGAAACAGGTGGCGGACGATCAGGCGAAGGTCTCGCTGGCCTGTTGGGCCGTCAGCACGGACTTGGCCCGTTACATCGGCGGACATCCGCCGACGAAGGACGAGCACCAACACGCCCCGTACGGCACGGCCAAACCGGACGCGGACTTCACCGGCCGGGTGATCGGTCACCTGGCCACCCGCATGAACGCCCTCAACTCCCCGCAACCCGACCGTGACGGACACCTCGCCGTGACCGTCCCCCTCATCCGTTCCTAGCCGACGATGTGTCAGCCGCCGGTGAGCAGGTGCCGGACCACGTACCCGGCGGAGTCCACACCGGAGCTGCCGCCTTCGACCAGCGCGGCGACGGCGATGCGGGAGTTGTACGCGGTCAGCCAGCCGTTGGTGTGGTCGCCTTCTTCCGCGGTGCCGGTCTTGGCGCCGACGCCGGCCAGGCCGCCGAGGCGTGGTGCGGCGGTACCGCTGGTGGCCACGTTCCGCATCATCGACTGCAGGTAGCCGGCCGTGCGGGCGGAGATGGGCCGGGGTGCGGTGTCCTGGTGCTGTCCGGGCAGGATGACCGGCTGGTGGAAACCGACGCCTCGCACGGTGGCCGCCACCGATGCCATGAACAGCGGGGTGGCCGTGACCTGGCCCTGGCCGATGAACTGGGCCGCCTGGTCGCCGCCCTGGACGTCCGCCGGGATGCTCGGGTCGGTGGTGGCGACCCCGCCGCCGATGGACCAGCTGCCCATGCCGAAGACGTTCACTGCCTCGTCGTGCAGGGCGGAGGCGTCTCCGTCGTGCACGAGGTAGTGGAAGCCGTCCTTGATGAAGGCGGTGTTGCAGGAGACCGTGAACGCCTGGGCGAGGGTGGAGGCCGCGTTGGCCCGCACGCCGGAATCGTTGTGGAACAGCTGGCTGTTGGCCGTCAGCGAGTCCGTGCACGGGGCGGGGGAGTTCGGGGAGAGGCCCACCTGGTCGAACAGGGCCGCCGAGGTGATGATCTTCATCGTGGAGCCCGGCGACTTGATGCCGTTGATGGCGATGTCGCCGTCCGAGCCGGTGTGGGCGATCGCGAGGATGTGACCGGTCCTCCAGTCCAGCGCCACCGTCCCTGCGGGCTTGTCCTGAAGGTGGGCGTCCTTCACGGCGGTCTCGGCCACCGCCTGGAGCGAGGCGTCGATGGTCGTCCTGATCAGCGGCGCCTTGCCCTTGGTGAAGACCTTCAGCGACTTCACGCCCTCGCCGCTCGCGTCCACCACCGCGACGCCCGTGCCGGTGCTGCCGCCGGTCGCGGTCGTGTTCTTGCGGATCGTCGCAACGATGTCGTGCAGCGAGGAGAAGCGGGCGAGGTCGGTCTTGCCGTCGCTCGCCACGACCTCGGCGGTGCTCGCACCGACGGGCAGCTTGCCCGCGGTCAGCGACTGGTCGTCGCCCAGGCCGGGATAGAGCACCGAGTTGTTCCAGTGCACCGCCAACTGGCCGTTGGTGCTCTGCCGTACCGCCACGGCGCTCGGATAGGTCCAGGTGCCACCCGCCACCTGGGCGGTGACGTCGAAGGTGACCTTGGTGGCGCCCGCCGTCACCGTCGAGGGACCCGCCGAGGTGACCTGCTTGAAGGTCAGCGTCTTCAGGTGCAGGCCGTCCGCGTATCCCCGCAGGGCCGATACGGCCGTCGCCGACGCGTCGGTGTCACTCGCGGCCTGGTCGAACCGCTGCTTGGACCAGTTGTCCAGGAAGGCGCGGGCCAGCTTCACGGCCTTGGCGTCCGACGGCGGCTCGCTCGACACCGCCGCTGGGTCGAAACCGCGCGCCGCCTTGGTCTCGCCGCTCCCCGTCGTCCCGGAGGACATCGCCTGCACCACGTTGTATGCGCCGATTCCCCCGAGGGCGAGCAGGGCCGTACCAGTACCGGCCATGCCGATCTTCACAGCTCTGTTCATGTCGTGGATCGTATGTTTGTTTGCACTGTGCAGGTGTTCGCTCGGACAGATCGTTACCGGACCGTCAAGCCACGACCAGCAGGGTGAGGTGAGCAGAGCGGTTATCGGTTGCCGGGGCCTGATTCCCGCGGTCCGTCCCCTTCGTGCATGACCAGGACCCTGGCCAGGCCCAGTTGCCGGAGAGCGTCGAGGGCCCGGCCACGGACGTTCGTGACGATCATCCGTGTCCCGCGTGCCCGGGCCTCCCGCAGTGCCGTGAAGAACACGACGGCGCCGTCACCACTGATGTGGATCACCTCGCCGAGGTCGATCTCCAGGACCGCGGGGCGCGAGCGCAGGGCGGTCCGGAGGCTGGCGCCGATACGCCCGACGTTCGTCGAAGTGATCTCTCCGGAAAGACGGACGACGACGTGCTCCGGGACGGGGTCGGAACCGACACCGCGCAGTTCCCTCAGCGGATGGTGCAGCAATCTGGCCATCCTCCGCATTCCATGCGGTCCCCCGGCAGAAGAGGTGTCCGGCATCCGAGGGCTCCAAGCAGCAGGCGGCTGACTGCCGACCAGACTTCCCGGCGCACCTGCGGTCCAGCCTAGGGTGCCGGCCGCTGCCTCGCCTCCTGGTGCGACGGTTCGTGATCCGTTCGGGAGGCCCGCCGCACGTGTCCTGGGTAACCGTCGGTGAGGAGCCCGGGCAGTCACCGCCCGGGCTCCTGTCTCTGGTTCGTCGGCCGGGTCAGCCGGCGATCTCGATCTTCCCGTTGGCCTCCGGTGCGGGCTGCGTGGTCTCGGTCCGCCGTGTGACGCCCTTCAAGAGTTCGGCGAGGTCTACTCCGGTGGTGGAGCTGAGGAGTTCGATGCCCTGGGCCACGTTGTCGGTGACGCTGCGCGTCAACCGGCTTGCTCCGTCGGTGGAGATGACGGTCATCTTGTCCACGGCGGCAAGCGGCTCGGACGCCTTGGCGACGACCTGCGGGAGCACCTCGACGAGCATCTGGAGGATCGCCGCCTCGCCGTACTGTCCGAAGGCGTCGGCCTTCTTCTGCATCGCCTCCGCCTCGGCCGCGCCCTTGGCGCCGATCGCCGCCGCCTCGGCCTCGCCCTCCAACCGGACCGCCTCCGCGATCGCCGCACGGCGGGACCGCTCGGCCTCTCCCCTCTTGAGTCCCTCGACGGCCTCCGCCTCGGCGAGCGCGCTGCGGCGCTGCTTCTCACCCTCACCGGTCAGCCGGGCCCGCTCGGCCTCCGCCTGGGCGCCCGCGATGCCCGCGGCCTTCTCCGCCTCGGCCTGCTTGACCCGTGCCACCCGCTTGGCCTCGGCCTCCTGCTCGGCGGCGTACCGCTGGGCGTCGGCCGGCTTGCGGACCTGCGTGTCGAGCTGGCGGTCGGTCAGCGCGGCCTGCCGTTCGGCGACCTTCTCCTGCTGGGTGAGGATCTCCTGCTGCCGGGCCGCTTCCGCCAGCGGTCCCGCGGCGGCGGCACGGGCGGCGGCCTCGTCGGTCTCGGCCTTGATCTCCGCCTGCCGCAGGTTGAACGTCCGCTGCGCGATCGCGATCTCCTCCGCGGCCTTCAACCGGGCCTGCTCGGCCGCACGCTGGGCCACCGCCTCGGCGATGTCGGCCTCCTGCTTGGCGCGGGCGGCCTCCGGACGGCCGAGGTCCTCCAGGTAGGAGCCCTCGGTGGTGATGTCCTGGATCTGGAAGGCGTCCAGCACCAGGCCCTGCCCGGACAGACTCGCCTCCGCCTCCTCGGCCACCTGCCCGGCGAACGCGGCTCGGTCGCGGATGACGTCCTCCACCGACATCCGGCCGACGATCGCGCGCAGCGCGCCGGAGAGAACTTCCTGGGTGAAGCCGACGATGCCGTCCTGCTGCATCAAAAACCGCTGGGCGGCGGCACGGATCGAGTCCTCGGTACCGCC
Source organism: Streptomyces cylindrosporus (assembly GCF_022698165.1). Taxonomy (GTDB): domain Bacteria; phylum Actinomycetota; class Actinomycetes; order Streptomycetales; family Streptomycetaceae; genus Streptomyces; species Streptomyces cylindrosporus. Next base: position 28,335 of record NZ_JALDAY010000013.1, on the reverse strand, counting down.
GACCTTGACGATCGCGACACCGTCGAGATTGGCCTTCACCCCGCGCAGGGTGACCGCTCCGCGGACAGCGACCGGGATGTGCCGCGAGGACAGGTCGAGGGTGAACTTCTGCTGCACGAACGGCACGACGAACACCCCGCCGCCGACCACGACCTTCTGCCCGCTGTTGTCGGTGAACACCCGGCCGGTCTCCGGATCGGTGGACTTCTTGCCCCGCCGGCCCGTGACGATGAACGCCTCGCTCGGCCCGGCGACCTTGTAACGGCTGATGACGACGAGAGCCGACAGGACGAGGAGTACGACGACTCCGGCCACGGCGACGACGACAGGACTCATGACAGTGCCCCCAGACACGTAACAACCCGGAGGGTTGGAAAAGCCCCCACAAGGGGCGGTGAACAGGATGAGGAAAGGCGGGTCGCCGACCGACGCGGCGAAGCTCAGCGGTGCACGGGCCGTACGAGGACGGAGGTCGCGGTCGGTGCCGCCTCCACCCACACCTCGGCGCCGCGGGCCACCGGTGTCGCGCTGCGCGCGGCGAACTTCACGGGCTGGCCCGCGAGTTGGAGGAGTACCTCACCGAACCCGTCGGCGGGGATCGCCGTCACCACGCTCCCGGACGTACCGATCAGGTCGCCCCCGGTGGGCGCCACCGAGGTCTGATCACGCATCAGGGCACGGCTGAAGCGGTACGTCAGCCAGGCTGTGCCCACCCCCGCAAGTGCGCCGACGCCGGTGGCGCCCGCGGGGCCGACCCCCGTGGCCGCCTGGGCGATGACTCCGCCGAAGCCGGTCATCGCCAGGAAGCCGGCGACGACCGGCAGCGACAGCCACCCGTCGAGACCGCCGCCCAGCGCGCCGTCGAGCACGCCGTCCAGCAGCCCGTCGAAGACCAGCGACAGGGCGAGCAGCACGACCCCCGTGATGCCGATTCCTAGAAACCAGGCCATGCGTGCCGTCCCCCTCTCACCCGTCGCTGATCTCCGGCTTGACGGAATCCTGACACGGCAGGGGACGCTGTTTCATTGCCGTGTTCCGGCAATGTTTACGCGATTTTGATGCCGTCTGTCGGCGAGGTGACACGCCCTCCCCCGGGAGGGCGACGGGCTCACCGCGGTCGGCGCCGTCCCCGGGTCACTCGGCGGGCGGCCAGGGTGGCCAGCGCGAGCGAGGTGACGAGAAGCAGGGCGGCCAGGACCGCCGCCAGTGGCTGGGCAGCCTCGTGGGGACGCAGCAGCAGAGAGCCGCCAAGGCTCAGGATCCAGGCGAGGGCGATGACCAGGGACGCCTCGGCGATGACCGGGGTCGCGCGCACGTGCGACGGGTCTTCCGCGCGGCGGGTGCGCCGGTCACGTGCCGACGGGCCCAGCAGAATCAGCGTCCAGAAGCCGACGACCAGGACGAGCGCGGCTGTGAACGTGGCCGTGGGGAAGCGGAGAGCGGCATCGGTGATCTCGCGCACCACTCCACCGTAGGCGTCGCGGGCGCCTGACGGGAGGTGCCCGCGGCCGGATACCGGCCCTGGCGCAGGCCGGATCGCCGTACGAGGCGTCTACGAGGTGGTCGTGGCGGAGAGGCCTTGTACGACCTCCGAGTTGTCCGCCGTGGGAAGGCTGAGAACCATGGTGAGACCGCCGCCGGGGGTGTCTTCTGCTCGCAGGGTGCCGCCCATCGCCTCGGTGAAACCGCGGGCGACGGCGAGGCCGAGGCCGACCCCGTTGCCGCGCGGCGCGTCGCCGTAGCGCTGGAAGGGCTCGAAGATGTGCTCCTTGGCCTCGTCGGGGACACCGGGGCCGCGGTCGACGACCCGGACCTCGACACGGTCGCCTAGCACGCTCGCGGACACGACGACCTGTTCCTCGGCAGGCCCGTACTTCACGGCGTTCTCGACGACGTTGGCGACCACTCGCTCCAACAGGCCCTTGTCCACGCAGACCATGGGCAGCGTTTCGGGGATGTCCAGCTCCACGCCGTCCTCCGGCACACCGGCCAGGGACATGGGGACGACCTCGTCGAGGTCGATGTCCCGGATCAGCGGAGCCACCGTGCCGGTCTGCACGCGGGACATGTCCAGCAGGTTGGCGATGAGGTGGTCGAGGCGGTCACAGCCCTCCTCGATTCCGGCCAGGAGCTCGGCCCGGTCCTGCTCCGACCAGGCGACGTCCTCCGACCGCAGCGAGGTGACGGCCGCCTTGATTCCGGCCAGGGGCGTGCGCAGGTCGTGGCTGACCGCGGCGAGCAGCGCCGTGCGCATCCGGTTCCCCTCGGCGAGCACCTTGGCCCGGTCAGCCTCCTCCTGGAGGCGTCGGCGATCCACCACCACGGCCGCCTGGGCGGCGAACGCGGCCAGCACTCGGCGGTCCTCGGCGGGCAGCACGCGACCGCACAAGGCCAATGCCATATGGTCACCGGCAGGCACCTCGACGTCGGCGTCCTCGGGGCGCCCGGTCGGCGCGTCCGGCCCCACGCAGCCCGCGACGGTCCAGGGCGCGGAGTCGTTCTCGCGCTCCAGCAGGGCCACGGACCGCATCACGAACGTCTCCCGCACCCGCTCCAGCAGCTCCTCCAGGCTGGTCTCACCGCGCAGCACGTTGCCCGCGAGGAAGGACAGGATCTCCGACTCGGCGCGCAGCCGAGCCGCCTGGTGGGTGCGGCGGGCGGCGAGGTCGACGACCGATGCCACCGACACGGCCACCGCCACGAAGATCGCCAAGGCGAGGATGTTCTTCGGGTCGGCGATCGTGATCCGGTGCACCGGCGGCGTGAAGTACCAGTTCAGCAGCATGGACCCGAACGCGGCCGAGGCGAGCGCCGGGAGCAGGCCGCCGAGCAGGGCCGCCGCCACCGTCAGCGTCAGGAACAGCAGCATGTCGTTCGTCAGACCGAGGTCGGCGTCCACATGGGTCAGCAGCAATGTCAGGAGCAACGGACCGCCGACACCCGCGAACCAGCCCCAGAGGATGCGCGAGCGCCCCAGCCGAGCGCCCCGTGCGGCTGGCAGTCCGCGTCCCTTGCCCGCCTCTGCGTGCGTGATGAGGTGGACGTCGAGGTCGGGGCCGGAGTCCCGGGCGACCGTCGCGCCGACGCCGGGCCCGAGGACGTACTGCCAGCTCTTGCGCCGGGAGACGCCCAGCACGATCTGGGTGGCGTTGACCCCGCGTGAGAAGTCCAGCAAGGCCGCCGGGATGTCGTCGCCGACGACCTGGTGGAAGGTGCCGCCGAGGTCCTCGACGAGGGTGCGCTGGACCGCCAGCTCCTTCGGCGAGGCGGACGTGAGACCGTCGCTGCGGGTGACGTAGACGGCGAGCACCTCGCCGCCTGCCCCCTTCTCGGCCAGCCGCGCGGCCCGCCGGATCAGCGTCCGCCCTTCCGGACCGCCGGTCAGCCCGACCACGATCCGCTCCCGCGAGCCCCAGATCTTCGAGACCCGGTGCTCGCTGCGGTACTGGTTCAGGTATTCGTCGACCCGGTCCGCCACCCACAGCAGCGCCAACTCCCGCAGGGCGGTGAGGTTTCCGGGCCGGAAGTAGTTCGAGAGGGCCGCGTCGACCTTGTCCGGCTTGTAGATGTTCCCGTGCGCCATACGGCGGCGTAGCGCCTCCGGCGACATGTCGACCAGCTCGATCTGGTCCGCGCGCCGGACGAGTTCATCGGGGACGGTCTCCTGTTGCCGGACACCCGTGATCGCCTCGACGACATCGCCGAGGGACTCCAGGTGCTGGATGTTGACGGTGGAGATCACGTCGATGCCTGCTGCGAGCAGTTCCTCCACGTCCTGCCAGCGCTTGGTGTTGCGGGAGCCGGGGATGTTCGTGTGCGCGAGTTCGTCCACGAGGGCGACCTGCGGGCGACGCGCCAGCACCGCGTCGACGTCCATCTCGGTGAAGACGGCGTCCCGGTACTCCAGTTCCCTGCGGGGGATCTCCTCCAGCCCGTGCAGCATCACCTCGGTGCGCGGTCGGCCGTGGCGCTCCACGAACGCGACGACGCAGTCGGCGCCGCGCTCGATCCGGCGGTGGGCCTCGGAAAGCATCGCGTACGTCTTGCCGACGCCCGGTGCCGCACCCAGGTAGATCCGCAGCTTGCCGCGTGCCATGTCTCTCGTCTCTTCGCCGGCCTCAGGCCGACGTACGGCCGTTCGTCAGACCCGCTGTGTCCAGCGCAGCACCCGTCTGGTCGGCCAGCGTCACCGCGACCAGGCGGGCCTTGAGCGACGGGGCGCTCTCCGGTGCGGGAGCCATCATGAAGCGACCGAAGTAGTGACCGTTGCCGTACGCCCGCAGTTCAATCTCGCCCTCCGGCCAGCCGGCCGCGTCGACGTCCCAGTGCCGGCGGCCCACCGCCACCGACCCGTCCTGCTCCAGCCGGGGCGGCTGTCCCATGAGCGTCCCGTACTCGAAGCGGCACATCCGCAGTCCGAGCAGCTCGATCAGCTGACGCCGCACGTGCTCGACCACGGGGTCGGCCGATCGGCTGGTCCGGGCGAGGTCTGCCGTCTCGTGGATACGGCGGAGGTGGTCGGCGTCGGTCACGGTGACCACCTCCAGACGCCTGGCGTGCGCGGCGAGTTGGGAGACGATGAGGCCGACCACCAGGAGCAGGACGGCGGTCTCGATGTCGTCGGTCTCCGTCATGGTGAACCGCTCGTAGGGTTCGGTGAGGAAGAAGTCGAACCACGCCGCCGCGGACAGCGCGGCGAGCGCGCCCGTGATCCGGTTGCCGATCGCCGCGACGGCGACGACCACCACGACCAGGATCAAGGCCGCGTTCGTGTTCGAGAGTTCGGTGCGAAAGGGTACGAGTGCCAGGGCCACCAGGAACGGCCCGAGCAGCGCTCCGGCCGCGGCCATCCGGTCCCGCAGCGGAAAGCCGGTCATGTGTCCTCGCCTCCTGTGGTCTGCGTATCCTGTTCCGCCCGCTGCCCAGGGGGACACTCTCCTCACCGAAGCCCTTCGGCCTGCCGCAGGGAACGGTTTTGACGCATCCCTGGCGCCCGGCACGTGGACCTTGACGCCTTCTTGATGCGGGTCACGTCAGAGCGAAGTAGCGCAGCCAGACGTAGGCCAGGGAGATCGCCACGGTCACGGCGGTCACGATCAGGCCGTACTTGGTGAACTGCCAGAAGGAGATGGGCTGCCGGTTGCGTTCGGCGATGCCGAGGACGACGACGTTGGCGGAGGCGCCGATAGCGGTGGCGTTGCCGCCCAGGTCGGCGCCCAGCGCAAGGGCCCACCACATGACGTGGTCGCTCGCGCCGCCCATGTCGCGCACCAGGTCGGCGGTGATCGGGGCCATCGTGGCGACGTAGGGAATGTTGTCGACGATGCCCGACAGCACCGCCGATCCGCCGAGCAGGGTCAGGGAGCCGCCCAGTTCGTTGCCTCCGATGACGTCCGCGAGTTTCTGCGAGATCTCGCCGACGACGCCGGTGTCGATGAGGCCGCCGATCATGACGAAGAGGCCGGCGAAGAAGGCCAGGGTCGGCCATTCCACCTCGGCCAGGACGTCGTTGGTGTCGACGGTGGAGACGGCGACCAGCAGTCCCGCGCCGAGCAGGGCGACGATGCTGGGCTCGTAGTGCAGCACCGGGTGCAGGACGAAGCCCGCGACCACGAGGGCGAGGACGACCAGGCCCTGGACGAGCAGGCGCCGGTCCCTGATGGCCTCGCCCTCCTCCAGTGCCATGATCTCGGCGGCGCGCTCCTCGTCGTAGACGAACGACTTGCGGAACATCACCCGGCACAGGGCCAGCAGGACGACCACCAGCAGCGCGGAGAGCGGGGCGAGGTGGACGAGGAAGCCGTTGAAGGTGAGGCCGGCCCGGCTGGCGATGATGATGTTCGGCGGGTCGCCGACCAGGGTGGCCGTGCCGCCGATGTTGGAGGCCATCACCTCGGCGATCAGGAACGGCGCGGCGGGCAGCGCGAGGCGTTCGCAGACCAGCAGGGTGACCGGGGCGACGAGCAGGACCGTGGTGACGTTGTCGAGGAGCGCGGAGGCGACCGCGGTGATCACGACGAGCATGGCCATGACCCGGAAGGGTTTCGCGCGGGCCCGCTTGACCGCCCAGATCGCCAGGTACTCGAACATGCCGGTCTTCTTCAGCACGCCGACGATCATCATCATGCCCATGAGCAGGAAGATGACGTTCCAGTCGACGCCCGAGTCCTCGGAGTAGAACGCCGAGACGTCGTCGGTCGCCCCGATCGCCAGCATCAGCCCCGCGCCGCCCAGGGCGACGGCGACGCGGTGGATCTTCTCGCTGATGATCAGGGCGTACGCGCCGACGAAGACGACGATCGCGGCCCAGCTGTGCCAGTCGTTCACGTTCCTCCGGTTGCTCCGTGTGCCAGCGGTGGTGCGGTCTGAGGGGTGTTCGTGCCGTGGGGTCCGTCCGGGAGTCCGGCCAGGTCCTCGACGTCGAAGGCGCGGGCGATCGGCACGTCCGTGGAGCTGTGGGCGACGATCGAGAACGCGATGCACACGGCGATGAGCGTGAACGCCTCTTCGGCCTGCGGGATACCGGACCGCAGCACCAGCAGTCCGTACACCACCGACGCGAAGCCCTTCGGGCCGAACCAGGCCGCGACCAGCTTCTCCCGGCGGGAGAGGCGGGTACCGAGCAGCGACAGCAGCAGCGAGGCCGGCCGGATCAGGAAGATCGCCAGGATCACGGCCGCGTAGCCGCCGAGCGGCAGGTCGCCGAACAGGTGCGGGGTGAGCAGCGCGCCGAAGACCAGGAGGGCCGCGAACTTCGCCAGCTCCGCCAGCGCCTCGCCCAGCGGTTCGAAGGACGCCTTCGCCTCCGGCGAGACGTGCGCGAGGACGGCGCCCGCCGAGAACGCCGCGAGGTAGGGGTTGGCGTGGGTGAGGTGGCAGGCCGCGTACAGGATGACGCCGGTCGCCAGCGGCAGCAGCGGTTGCAGCTTGGGCTCGGCGCCCAGCAGCCGGAACCGTACGAGCCAGTTGACCAGCAGCGGCAGCGCGACACCGAAGAGCAGGCCGAGGAGCAGCTCCACGGCGATCCTGCCCGGGGACGCCTCCATGCCGGACGCGGTGGGGCCCGCCGCCGCGATGAGCAGCATCACCACGGGCAGGGCGAGCCCGTCGTTGATGCCGCTCTCCACGTTCAGCAGCTGGCGCAGCTTGGCCGGGACCTCGCTGCGGCCCACGATCGCCGAGGCGAACACCGGGTCGGTGGGCGCGAGTACCGCGCCCACCAGGAACGACGTCGTCCAGTCCAGCCCCACCAGGAAGTGGGTGGCCAGCGCCATGAAGACGAACGCGAGCGGCATGCCCAGGCCGAGGGCGCGGACCGGGTTCTTCCAATTGGCGCGCAGCTTCGGCAGCGAGACGTGCATGCCGTCGGTGAACAGCACCGCGAACAGGGCCAGGTCGGCCGTCACGGACACCAGCTCGCTGTCCGGCGTGATGTGGATCAGCCCGAGGAACCCGTCGCTCACGAGGGCTCCGCCGACCAGGAAGAGGAAGGACGTGGACAGCACCGTCCGGGCCGCCAGGCCCGACAACAGCACCGCCACCAGCAGCGCGACGCCGAACACCGCCACCAGCACCATGGCAAACGCCCCGATCGGAAGAGAGATCTGTCCTCAACTCGCCGACCAGGCTTCCCGGCACACCGGACGGAACCTTACCTTCCCTTGATACGTCTTTGACAGGTTCCTTATGGGCACGTCCGGGGACGTGATCCCTGCCGGGCACCGGCAAGGTCGGGGGGCGGGCGTCGTCTCCGCCCCGGCCCGGGCCCGCTCAGGAGGCGGCGATCAGCAGTCGCTCCAGCAAGTGGGCGGCGGTGATCACACCGAGCAGCCGCATCCCGCTCTCGTCCTTGTCCACCACCGCCACCAGAGGACTGCGGACCTGCGCCATGAGCGCGGCGACCTCCAGCGCGGTCGCGTCCGGCTCGGCGACCGGCGGCGCGGGCAGGCTCTTGGACAGGCAGTCGCGGACCGTAAGACCGGCAAGCGCCTTGCACAGCTTGTCGGCGTGGCGTTCGTCGACGACGGCGGCCAGCGTCGGGTCCTCGATGACGTACGCCGGCACGACCACCTTGATCATCTGAGATGCCGGCAGGATCGCCTTCGGCACACCCTGCTCATCGAGCACCAACAGGGCGGGCAGCCGGTGTTCGGCCATCAGCCGCGCCGCCGCCATGGCGTCGGTGTCGACGCCGACTGTCTCGTACTCCACTGCCAGGTCTCGTGCCAGCACGGTCGGCTCCTGATTTTCGTTCTGTGTCCCGTTGGGGAGGCGGCACGCGGTCCCGGTACTCGGGTGGGCCGTCGCGCGGGGGCTCCCAGGTCATTGTGATGCAATCGAAGCGAGCGGCCACGCCCGCGTTCGTGGGAACCGGTCGTGAGTCAGATCCCGGCAGCGTCATGGCCGGAGCGGCGCTCGTCGGAGGAGAAGCGCCGCAGCCGCCGGACCGACGAACGCGTCAGCCACCAGGCGACGAGCAGCCCCGCCACCGGTACCACCAGCCGCAGAATCCCGGTCACGGTCCCCGTCAGGGACAACGCGGTGAGTACCGCGGTCGCTCCCAAGCCGAGGATCCAGGCGAGCGCCGTCAGCAGGGACATCGCGACGGCCACCGGCACACCGCCCATTCCCAGGCCGTCGAGGTCCGCGTCGGCGTCGAAGGTGTCCGCGGTGGTGACACCGAGGGCCACCAGCAGCCAGAAGCCCACGACCACCACCAGGGCCGCGGTGAAAAGGATCATCGGGAGGCCGGTAGCGGCCCCCACGAGCATCCGCATCTCCCGGCTCCCTCCCGCATGCGGCCTGGCAGATGGGAGCGCTGCTCCTGAGCCGGACACCGGTAGCTGCCCGGGGCCCGGCACCGGAACCTTCCGTAGTGCTCCCCGCTCGTCATGGTGCACGCCTGCGACCCGACGCGCATTGCCGGTTCCCGGCAGTGTTCACTAGTGTCTGCATGCCGGTGAGGCCAAGAAGCCGTCACCGGGGCATCAAGATTTCGGGGGACTGCGTGACCGAGCGGGAGATACCCGAGGCGTATCTGGAAGGCTGCGCCCGGATTCTGGCCGAGGTTTCGGCCACCGGCCGGCGCCTGACCCGCGAGGAGATCGAATCGCGCCGTGCGCTGGGCGAGCAGGCCGCGGAGGCAGGCCATGGACTGCGCGCCCTGGTGGGGGCCCATCTGGCCGCGGCCCGCGCCGCCTGGCCCGGCGCTCCCGGCTCGGTCGACACCACGCTCGCCGCGCTGCAGCAGGTCGTGGACGCCTTCGCCGAGGGCTACGAACGCGCCCAGCGCCTCGCCGTACGCCAGGAGGAGGCCGCACGCAGGGAGTTCATCGACGACCTCCTCTACGGCCGCAGCGACCTGGGCCGCCTTGCCGAGCGCGCGGAACGCTTCGGACTGCGCCTCTCCCACGCACACGCGGTCGCCGTCGCGCAGGGTCCCACCGCCTACGTGGAAGGCGATCCGGTGCCACGGCAGGTGGAGCACGCGCTGATCACCCGCTTCGGCAACCGCAACGTACTGCTCACCACCAAGGACGGACGGCTGCTGTGCGTCGCGCCCGGACACGAGGACGAGGTGCTCCCCTACTTCGCCAAGCAGGCGCACGCGGCCACGGAGGGCGGCCGGGTCGCGATCGGCCGCCCGCAACCCGGTCCCGGCGGAGTCGTCCAGTCCTACGAAGAAGCCCTCAACGCCCTGGGGATGGCCGAACGCCTCGGCCTCGACGACCCGGTACTGCGCGCCGCCGACCTGCTCGTCTACCCCGTCCTCACCCGTGACCGGCAGGCCATGGCCGACCTCGTGGTGAACACGCTCGGCCCCCTCACCACCGCCCGGGGCGGCGCCCAGCCCCTTCTCGACACCCTCACCGCGTACTTCGACTCCGGCTGCATCGCGGCCGAGGCCGCCCGCCGTCTGTCCTTGAGCGTGCGGGCCATGACCTACCGCCTGGACCGCATCCACCAGCTCACCGGCGCCAACCCGGCCGATCCCGCGCACCGTTACAAACTCCAGACCGCCGTCATCGGCGCCCGGCTCCTGGACTGGCCGGCCGAAGAGCTGTGACGGCGGCGTCAGTGCTGCCGGGTGCCGCCCATCTCCGCGGCGAACAGCACCGGGTCGGCGTCGAACCCCCGGACCAGCTCACGGAAACCCCACCGCCCGGACGTGTCCCTGCCGAACTCCGCGACCGTCGCCCGGGTACCCCTCGACGACGACCACACCGGCATTCATCCGGTCGAACTCCAGCACCATCGCCTCGACGAACCCGAAACCCATCCCGGTCTCGCTGTGCCGGATCATGTTGATCGTGCCGTCCGGCGACCGGCTCTCGGTGTGGACGACGTACACGGGCCGCCCGCACGGGTCGTCCGCCGCATAAGTCGCGGCGACGATGTCGAGATGCCGAGGCGGCTCCCCGTACGGACTCGGGTCCCACCGGAGCTTCACCTCGGCCCTGCGCAGCCCCTCACCGACACCACTCACCCTGCCCCCCCATCAGGCACCGCGAGACACCCCCGCAACCTCAAGTATGTGCCCTGACCAGGCTCTTGATGCCTCCTTGACTCGATTCTCCACCAAGTCCCCGAACCGAGAGCGGGGTGCCTGTCAGATGCCGTCGCGCGTCGGGAACCGGCTCGGCCCTCCCGCCAGGGTGACGCGGAGGCCGGTCTCGGTGACATCGACCGAGGTGGCCTTGAGATCCAGGGGATAGGCGATGTCCGTCCGCTGTGTCAGGTCGTTCTGGACCCGGTCGACGAGGGCGCCGGGTGCCGGGTTGCCGAGGATCTCGGCGTCTTCGAGGCGAAGGATCAGGTGCCCGTTCCTCAGTTCGGGCTTGAGGGTGGCCTGTCCGAGGCCGCCCCGGCCGAGGGCGAGGGTGAGTGTGTCGGCCCGGGCGTCGAGGCGGACGCCGGAGACCGGGAGCCGTCCGTCGGAGGTGGTGGCCAGGGTCTGGAGGGAGGCGGCGGGCACCTCGACATCGGCGTGGGTGCGGGCGACGGTGCCGGTGTGGTCGCCGGTCAGGTGCAGGTCGTCCAGGCGGGCGCGCACGGACACGTCGGGGATACGGCCGACGGTGGCGTGGTCGCTGCTGACCGTGACGGCGTCCAGGTGCCGTTCGAACAGGTCGAGCAGGGCCGGTCCGCCGTCGATGCGGACCTCGCTGCCCTGACCGAGCTTCCGGTCGGCCACGGCGGCCAGACGGCTGTGCAGCAGGCCGCGGGCGGTGAGTTCCGCCGTGGTGACGACCAGCAGCAGGACCGCGAGGGCGGCGGTGGCGATCGACGCGGTGCGGTACCGCCTGAACATGTAACGCATCACCCCTGCTCTCCCGTCGTCGCGGCCGGGGCCGTGGCGGACTCCGGGTGCCACCGGCCGGGCCCGTCCTCCGTGTCGGGCGCGGTCGGCGCCGGTCCCTCGGGATCCAGGTGGGGTAGGAGGCGGTCGAGCCAGTGGGGCAGCCACCAGTTGGCGCGGCCGAGCAGGTACATCGTGGCGGGGACCAGGACCAGCCGGACGACGGTGGCGTCGATGACGACGCTGACGCCCAGGCCTAGGGCGAGCGTCTTGATCACCACGTTGGTGGAGAGGAGGAAGGCGAGGAAGACGCTGGTCATGATCAGGGCGGCGCAGGTGATGACCCGGGCGGTGCCAGCCAGGCCGGTGGCGACGCTGAGGTGGTTGTCCTTCGTGTGCAGCCAGGACTCGCGGATGCGGGAGAGGAGGAAGACCTCGTAGTCCATGGACAGGCCGAAGACGATGGCGAACATCATCATCGGGACGTACGACTCGACCGGTACGGGCTCGTCGACGCCGAGCAACGAGCCGCCCCAGCCCCACTGGAAGACCGCGACGACGACTCCGTAGGCGGCGCCGATGGACAGCAGGTTGAGCAGGGCCGCCTTGAGTGCGACGAGGAAGCTGCGGAAGACGGTGAGCAGCAGGAGGAACGCCGCGGCGACCACGACGCCGATGATGACCGGGAGGCGGTCCGTCACGACGTCGCGGAAGGTGAGTTGGGCTGCGGTGACGCCGGTGACGTAGCCGTGGGCGCCGCTGCCGGCCAGGGCGGCGGGGAGCGTCTCGTCCTCCAGGCGGTGGAGGAGATCGGAGGTGCCCTGGTCCTCAGGGCCGGTGTCGGGGGTGACGGTGGCGGTGAGCAGGGCTTGGTCGGCAGTCCCGGTGGGGGTGGAGGCGCGGGCGACTCCGGGGACCGCTGCCAGCGCGTCGTGCAGGGACGCGGAGAGTTCCTTGATGTCGCTCTGCTGCCCGCCGACGTCGACGACGACGGTGAACTGGCCGTTGGTGCCGGGGCCGAAGCCGTCGGAGATCAGGTCGTAGGCACGGCGGTCGGTGTAGCCGGTGGGGTCGGCGCCGTGATCGATGTGGCCGAGCCGCATCGAGGCGGTGGGGATGCCCAGGGCACCGAGGACGACGACACCGAGGACGAGGAAGAGCCAGGGGCGGCGGCCGACCGTGCCGGCCCAGCGGTGCCAGGTGTCGGCGGTTCCGGTCGGCTCGTCCACCGGGGTGCGCACCCGCCAGCGGTCGATACGGCGCCCGGTGATGCCCAGGAAGGCGGGCGCGAGGGTGAGGGCGGCGACTGCCGCGACCAGCACGGTGATACCGGCGGCAGCGCCGAGGCTGCCGATGAAGCCGACGCCGGACGCGTACAGGCCGCCCAGCGCGAGGGCCACGGTCACCGCGGCCACGATCACCGCCCGGCCGCTGGTGGCCACCGCCCGGCCCGCGGCCTCGGCGGGGTCGGCGCCGTCGCCGCTGTCCCGCAGCAGCCGTCGGTGGCGGGTGGTCAGGAAGAGGGCGTAGTCGATGCCGACGCCCAGGCCCATCATCGTGGCCAGGGTGGGTGCGGCGTTGCCGAAGGTGAAAGCGGCGGCCAGCAGGCCGAGCAGGGATATGCCGGTGAGCAGGGCGATGACGGCGGTCAGCAGCGGCACTCCGGCGGCCGCGAGGCTGCCGAAACCGGCCAGCAGTACGACCACGGCGGTGGTCAGGCCGATGACTTCCGACAGCCGGTCGGCGGCTTCGGGGCGCGCCAACTGGCCCAGCGGGCCGCCGTATTCGACCTGGACGTGGTCGGTGCGCAGCGGCTGTACGGCGTGGTCGACACGGTCGAGATAGGACTTGTCGAACGTGGCCGGGCTCTCGGTGAAGCGGACCGTGACGATGCCGGTGGTGGCGTCGGCCGAGACGGCGCCCGGGGTGGTGAGCGGGTCGGTCACCGAGAGGACCTCGGGCAGTTTCGCGAGTGCCGTGACCGTCTCGTCGACCGCGTTCCGGTGCCCGTCGAGCGCTTCGTCGTCCGTGTGCAGCACGATTTGGGAGGCAGTGCCGCGCACCGCCTTGGAGCCGTGCGCGTCGAGCAGGTCGGAGCCGGTCTGTACGGAGGTGCCGGGCAGGGAGAAGTCGTCGTCGTAGGTGCCGCCCCAGGCGCGGTCTGCGCCGAGGGCGGCCACCGCCACCAGCAGCCAGGTGCCCAGCACCCACCAGGCTCGTCGTGCGCACCAGCGGCCTAGCCGGTGCAGTCGGCCGACGGGAGTGGGTGGTTGGGATGGTGTGTCGGTCGGGTGCGTCGTCGTCATGGTGTCGCTTCTGGTCGGGCCCGGGTGGGCGTGGGAGGGACTCAAGGGTGTCGGCGGGGGCGAGAACGAGGCTGAGGTTGTCGGCGGGTGCGGCGCAGGAAGACGGTGAGGGCCGTGAGCAGGCCGGCGACGCCGACGAGGCTCAGCCCCAGGAGGGCCGCTCCTCCCGAACCGACCGCATCCGCTCCGCCGGTACCGACCGTGTCCGCTCCTCCCGAGTCGACTGGACCGGCTGCGTCCGAGCCGACTGTCGGGTCTCCCTCCGAGCCGGCCGGATCTGTTCCTCCCGTACCGGCCGCATCACTTCCGGCGGTCGGCGCGGGTGTGGTCGGTGGATCGCCGGAGGGGTCCGGTGATGCCAGAACTGCGAGGGCCGCCTGTGCGTCGATGAGGCCGGCGCCGAGCCTCGGGTCGTCCGTCGGGTGTGCGGTGTCGGCGATCACCTCGCGGACGGTGGCCGGATCCGCGCCCCTGCCCAGCAGCAGCGCCGCCTCCGCCGCGACGTGGGGCGCCGCCATGGACGTACCGGACTTGCGGGCGTAGCCGCCCGGGACGGTGGAGAGGATGTCCACGCCGGGGGCGGCGACCGAGCGGGGGTCGCCGAAGTCGGAGAACTCGGCCGGGTGTCCGTCGGGGCCGACGGCCTGGACGACGAGGGCGGGGACGCCGGCCCGGTAGACACGCTCGGCCTGGTCCTCGTTGCCGGCCGCCGCCACGACCACCGCGCGGCCCGCGACGTCGCGCAGGGCACGGGACAGGGGCCCGTCCTTGCGCAACCGGTCGGCCGGGCCGGTGTCGTCCAGGGACAGGTTGATGACGTCGGCGCCGTGGCCGGCGGCCCAGCGCACGGCGTCGGCGATCACGTCGGGGTCTCCGGTGCCGTCGGCGTCGAGCACCCTGACCGGCATGATCTTCGCGCCGGGGGCACCGCCCGCGATGCCGATGCCGTTGCCGGTCCCGGCGGCGATCACTCCCGCGACGTGGGTGCCGTGGCCGTTCTCGTCGTCGGGCCGGGTGTCGCCGTCGACGAAGTCCCGGCCCGGGACGAGAGCGCCGGCGAGGTCGGGGTGGTCGAGGTCGACGCCGGTGTCGAGCACGGCGACGACCACCCCGTCGGCGCGGGCTCCGGCCTCGGTCGCGGCGGCCAGACCGCTCGACTCCAGCCCGTACTGCTGCGGGCGCAGCGGATCGGTACCGGCGGGAGCGGCGCCCACCAGCGACAGGACGGCGACGAGCACGGCCGACGGCACACCGGCCCTCAGGGGCGTCATGTTCAGCCCTGCTGCCAGAAGTCACCGTGGCGCTCGGCCCGCTGCCGCACCTGGTCGCCGTATCCGCCGTCGAGTGCCTTGTCGCGGACGGCCACGAGTCCGTCGCGCAGTTCGTCTCCGCCGAGTCCGCGCAACTCCCCCAGGTCGTTGCGCAGTTGCCCGGGCAGCAGCCGGTAGCGCTGTTGTACCCGCTCGGCCCGGAGCTGCACGGCGGAGCCGTAGTCACCGCCCAGTGCGTCCTGCCAGATCCGTGCAGCCGTCTGCTGTCGCCGTTCCGGGGCCATGCCACGCAGCCGCCGCAGGTCGGCGCGGAGGGCGGCGGGCGGGAGCGAGGCGGGCAGCGTGTGCGGGCCGGTGGCGGCGACGGACACGGCGAGTGCCGGTGCGGGCGTGATGGTCGTGGTGGTCGTGGTCGCCCCGGTCGAACCGGACGATGCCGCCCAGACCGGTCCGGTCATGGCAGTGGCGGCGACGGTGGCGCACAGCAGCGTCCCTCGGACACGGCGGGCCGCCACGGTGGTCAAGCGGTTCACGAGTTCCTCCCCTTGCTCGATCTGCGCCCCAGCGTGTCGAAGGAGTGCGAGGAGGAGGTTCGACGTGTGTTCGGGGCGTGTAAGGACCCCCTGGCGCGGGCGCTCACGTGGGCCGCTCTTGGTTAGCATCGGGAGCCGGACCGGGAAGAGAGAGGCACATGCCGCAGAGCAAAGGGCTGGTCCTGGTCGTCGAGGACGAGCGGAACATCGCCGACCTGCAACGGCGCTATCTGAGCCGGGAGGGCTTCGGTGTCCACGTCGAGACCGACGGCGTCGCCGCCCTGGCCGCCGCCCGCAGGCTGCGCCCGGCGGCGATCGTGCTGGACATCGCCCTGCCCGGAATGGACGGCATGGAGCTGTGCCGCCGGCTGCGCGCGGAGGGCGACTGGACTCCCGTGCTATTTGTGACCGCGCGGGACGAGGTCACCGACCGGATCCTCGGCCTGGAACTGGGCGGCGACGACTACCTCACCAAGCCTTTCTCGCCACAGGAACTCGTCGCCCGCGTCAAGAGCCTGCTGCGCCGCGCGGCGGACCCGGGGCGGGATCCGGTGCGCCGCCTGGGCCGGCTCGCCCTGGACACCGGACGGCGCACCCTGCGGGTGGACGAGCGCCCCGTGGAGTTGACGACGACCGAGTTCAACCTGCTCGCCTTCCTGATGCACCATCCCGAACAGGTCTTCACCCGTGAGCAGTTGCTCGCGCAGGTCTGGGGCTACGCCGGCTACCGCGACACCCGTGTGATGGACGTCTACGTCTCCCAGCTGCGCGCCAAGCTCGGTGACGCCAGCCCGATCCGCACCGTCCGGGGGGTCGGCTACGGCGTCACCGACACCGCCCGATGAGGGTCGCGGCCCGCCGCGGCTCCCTGCGGGGAAGCATCGTCCTGCTCACCACCACGGTGGCCGCGGTCGCCGTCGTGCTGACCGGCCTGTTCGCCTGGCGGATGATCAGTACGAACGCCGAGGCGCAGGAACGCGACCAGCTCTCCCGGCAGGCCCAGGTCCTGGCCCGCACGCCGCCGCTGGCCTCCTGGATGCTGAACCGGCAACAGCGCATCGCCGGTCCCGAGGAGATCCGGCTGGCCCTGGTCCACCCCTCTGGCGAGGTCGCCGGACCTGCGGCGGCCGTCGTCGACACCCAGCGTCGACGGGCCCTGCTCGCCGGGCACGACGTGTCCGCCACCGCAATGCTCGACGGACGGACGGTGCTGGTGGAGGGCACCCCCACCGCCACCGGGGGCGGGCTCGTTCTCACCGAGCCGATGAGCGCCGTCGACCAGGCCACCGACCGCATGCGCGGCGGCCTCGTCCTGCCCCTCGTCCTGGGCCTGGTCGGTGCCGCCCTCGCCGGTGCGATGCTCGCCCGCCGCCTGACCCGCCCGCTCGTCTCGGCCGCCCGTACCGCGCACCGGCTGTCCGAGGGCGAGCGCGGGCTGACGGTTGCCGCCGAGGGGCCCGCCGAAGTGGCCGAACTGGCGGGCGCGTTGAACACCCTCGACGCCGCCCTTGCCCACAGCGAGGGCAGGCAGCGGGATTTCCTGCTCTCCGTCTCGCACGAGATTCGCACCCCACTGACCAGCGCGCGGGGTTACGCGGAGGCCCTCGCCGACGAGGTGATCACCGGCGACGAGGTGCCCGAGGCCGGCCGCGTCCTGCGCACCGAGATCGAGCGGCTCGAACGGTTCGTCGGCGACCTGCTCGCCCTGGCCCGTCTGGAAGCCGACGACTTCCGCCTCGACACCGGCGAAACCGACCTCGACGCCCTGGTGACGGAGGCCGCGGAGGCGTGGGCGGTCCGGTGCGCCCGGCACGAGGTCGACTTCCGCCTCGAACGCCCGGGAGTCCCACTGACCATCACCACCGACGGCTTCCGGGTACGGCAGCTCGTCGACGGCCTCACCGAGAACGCGCTGCGCGCCACCCCGGCCGGAAAGCCCCTCGTCCTGGCCCTGCGCGCGCAAGCCCCCGGCGCCGTCCTGGAGGTCCGCGACGGCGGCCCCGGCCTCACCGACGACGACATCGCGGTCGCCTTCGAACGCGGCGCCCTCACCGACCGCTACCGGGGCATCCGGCCCGTCGGCAGCGGCCTGGGCCTGGCGATCGCCCACCGGCTGGCCACCCGTCTCGGAGGCACCATCACCGCCCACGGCCGGGCGCCCGAGGGCGGCGCCCGGTTCACCGTACAACTGCCACCCCACCCCGGTGCCGGCCCGCCGGACGGCCCTTACCCGCCCCGAACATCCGCCTGACACTGTCGTCGCTCCGATCCGCCACGCTCGCTCCCTCACCGGTCACCGGTCACCGAAAGGAGTGAGGAGCATGGCAGCGCGGATGAGGTTCCTCCCGCGACGATTGAGCGCCCTGCTGCGACGTACCGTGGCGGGCGACCAGGAGCGCGACATGCCCCGGCAACTGCTCCAGGACCTGGAACAGGCCCTGGAGTTGACCGACGAGACGACCCGGCGCGCTGCCGTCGACCGCGTCGTCAGGGGCATCGCCGACGGCACGTACGGAACCGGATTCCGCCGGCGAGCGCTGAACGCGGCCGACCGCAGCCGGCCGGACGCGACGCACTGAGCATCACCCGTGCGAAGCGACCGTCACCTCCCTATTCCGCGGCGATCCAGTGCTCGAAGGCCGCCTGGTGCCTCTCGGAGGCGGCGAGCAGGTTGGTGTACACCTGCCGCGCGTCCGGGGCGGTGAGTCCGGACAGCGCCTTGTTCAGTGCGGCGATGTCGTCGGTCTCGACCGTACGGCCTGCCGCCAGGGCGTCGGACAGGCTGTCCTCGCCCTGCTTCAACAGCCGGTCGTAGGTGGCCTGCACGGCGGGATCGGTGAACTCACCGGCGGACCGCCCGGCGGTCGGGTCACTGATGTCGTAGCGGTCCAGCAGGGTGCGGACGGCGGTCAGGTGCTGGGTCTCGGCTGCCGCGATCCGCTCGAAGATCCGTACGCCGTAGCGCTCCGCGAAAGCCGTGTAGAGGTCGTGCGCGAGCTTCTCCTCCTCGGCCATGCCGGCCAGCGTGGCCTTCTGGTCGGCTGTCAGGGTGCCTTGCGGAGCCAGGGCGGTGTAGCCGGTGCAGCTTCCGTCGCGACGGGTGTCGTGCGTGCCCTCCCTGTAGTCCTCGGCGTGGTGCTGGCGGCCCGTCATCATCTGCTGGTGCACGCCGGTTTCCGGTGTAGGGGTGCTGTCGGTGCCCGCCGCCACCGCGCCGCCGGTGAGCACTCCGCCGATGGCGAGCACGCCCGCGGTGACCGCGGTCGCGATCTTGGTGTTGCGCTTCATGGCGAACCTCCTCGACTCCGCGGGAGCGTCTTCCGTTCCCGCACCGTCACCGTCGCGCCGGGCCCTGCAGTCGCCGTGCGGTGTGTGTGGAGACGGAATGGAGACGGCCGGACGGGCGGGCGGGGCTGTTCGGCCCCTCCCGGGGCGTGCGCGTGGCGCGTAGGTGTGGGACATGACCGCCACGGTGCTCGTCGTCGAGGACGAGAGGGAGATCCGCGAGCTGCTGCGCCGCTACCTGGAGCGCGCCGGTTACGGGGTGCTGACGACCGGGTCGGGCGCGGAGGCCGTACGGCTGCTCGGTGAGCGTGGCGTCGATCTGGCGCTGCTGGATCTGGGGCTGCCGGATGTGGACGGTGACGAGGTGCTGCGGGAGGCCCGCGAGCGCGGGCGGGTGCCGGTGGTGGTGCTGACCGCGCGCACCGCTGTGGAGGACCGCATCCACGGGCTGCGGCTGGGCGCCGACGACTATGTGACCAAGCCGTTCAGCCCGACCGAGGTGGTCCTGCGGGTGGGCGCGGTCCTCCAGCGGGCCCGGGGCACGGCGACGGGTGCGGCGCCCGTCCTGTCGTACGGCTCGGGACGGCTGCGGATCGACGAGGCCCGGCACGAGGTGGTGCTGGACGGGGCGCCGGTGGAGGTGACGCCCACCGAGTGGGGTCTGCTCACCACGCTGGCGTCGGTGCCGGGACGGGTGTACTCGCGCTATGAGCTGGTCAACCGGGTGCGCGGTTACGAGTTCGCCGGCTACGAGCGGACGATCGACTCGCATGTGAAGAACCTGCGGCACAAGCTCGGGGGCGTCGGCCCCGAACTCGTGGAGACGGTCATGGGCGTGGGCTACCGGCTGGGGTGGTCCCGTGACCCCTGAGCCGCGTCTGCCACCCGCCGGCGTGCGGCCGTCCAGTGGGCTCGGCCCCCTCGGGCGGCGCCTGTTCGCGGCGTTCGCCGTGGTGGCGCTGGCGTCCGTGGCCCTGCTGACAGGCGCGGCGCTCATCGGAACCGACCTCGGGCTCAGCAGTGCCCGCCAGGCCGACCGGCAGCGCGCCGCCGACCGGGTGGCCACGGCTGCCGCCGACGCCTACCGGGCGGCGGACGGCTGGACGTCGGCCGACCTGTCCGCGTCCCGCTCGCTCGCCTCCGGTGCCGGGGCGGAGCTCACGGTACGGGACGCGGACGACGAGACGGTCTCCGGTGGCTCCGGGTCGAGCTCCGCGGACCAGGAGGAGCACGGCATGCCCGGTTCGGGTCGCGGGCGTCATGGGCAGGGCATGGGCTCCGGGCCCGGTCCGAGCGCGCCCGTGGTGGTCGACGGTCACACGGTGGGCTCCGTGACGCTGGTCTTCTCGGCCGGGTCCGGATCGGCGGGGCGGTCCGTCGCCTGGGGGTGGGTGGCCGCCGCCGCGCTCGGCGCTCTCGCTCTCGCCCTGGCCGTCAGCTGGTTCGTCACCCGGCGCCTGGCCGCTCCGGTGGTCCGGGTCGCCGCCTCCGCGCGTGCGCTCGCCGCCGGGGACCGCACCGCGCGGGCCCGGATCGACGCGCCCGGCGAACTGGGCGACCTCGCCCGCGCCTTCGACGCCATGGCCGACGACGTCACCCGTGCCGAGCGGGCCCGTCACCACCTCGCCGCCGACATCGCGCACGAACTGCGCACCCCGCTTGCGGCGTTGCAGGCGGGGCTCGAAGAACTGCGCGACGGCTACGCCGAACCGGCGCCGGAGCGCCTGGCCGCCCTCCACGACCAGACCCTGCGGCTGGGCCGGGTCGTCGGCGACCTCGGCGAACTGGCGGACGCCGAATCGGCGCGGCTGTCCCTCCATCTGGCCGAGGTGGATCTGGCCGCCGTGGTCCGTGCCGCCGTGGCCGACCACGACGCCGAGCTGCGCACCGCCGGCCTGACAGTGACGGCCCGCACGGACTGCGCTCCCCTGCCGGTACGGGCCGACGCCGACCGCCTGCACCAGGCCCTCGGCAATCTCCTCGGCAACACGGCCCACCACTGCCGACCCGGCGACGCCGTCACCGTCACCACCTCAGCGACCCCCGGCGAGGCGCTCGTCGAGGTGGCCGACACCGGGCCGGGAATCCCCGCCGACGAACTCCCGCACGTCTTCGACCGCCTGTGGCGCGGCTCCCGGGCCCGGGCGAGCGGCGGCAGCGGCATCGGTCTGGCCGTCGTCAGGGAACTCGTCACCGCCCACGGCGGCACGGTCACGGCGGCCTCCGGACCGGATGGCGGAACCGTGATGACCCTCCGTCTGCCCAGGGCCGATTCCCGGCGCCCGGGAGCGCGCCCGGAAGCCCGCGCGACACCGGGCATTGCCTCGCAGGCAAATACCCCCAGGGGTATTTGACGCCTCCTCCGGGCCGCCGTACTCTCGACGGCAAGATACCCCCGGGGGTAATTGAGGAGGCAATCAAGTGGCCCGTGAGGTAACACAGGAGGCGTTCGCGGCGGCCTGGGCCGACGGCGCGCTCGTGGTCGACGCACGAGAGTCGTACGAGTACACGGCCGGGCACGTGCCCGGCGCCCGCCTGATGGCTCTGCGCACCGTGCCCGCCCGGTGCGGTGAACTGCCCGCCGACCGCCCGGTGTTCGTGATCTGCGCCGGCGGCAACCGCAGCAGGACGGTCGCCGACTGGATGAACTCCCGCGGCATCGACGCCTACTCGGTGACCGGCGGCACCGGAGCCTGGGCCCGAGCCGGGCGCCCCGTGGCGGCCGGTGCGCACGAGCACGCCGCCTGACCCCCGACCCGACGCCCGCATCACCGGCCGGCCGGAAAGGAGCCCCGCCTTGGCCGCAACCCCCTCCCCCACCGACACCCCGATCCCCGGTCGTCATCGCGTCGCCGTCATCGGCGGCGGCAGCGCCGGCATCAGCGTCGCCGCCCGGCTGCGTCGCGCCGGCGTCACCGACATCACCCTGGTCGAGCCGTCGGACACCCACTGGTACCAGCCGCTGTGGACCCTGGTCGGTGGCGGCCAGGCCCCTCTGCACACCACCCGCCGCCCCGAGGGGTCCGTGATACCCGACGGCGTGCGCTGGATCCAACGGCGCGCGCTGGCCGTCGACCCCGGCACCCGCACGGTGACACTCTCCGGCGGCGCCGAACTCGCCTACGAGCACCTGGTGATGGCACCGGGACTCCAGCTCGACTGGGACGGCGTGCCGGGCCTGGCCGAGGCCGTCGGCCACGACCGGGTGAGCAGCAACTACGGACCCGAGTACGCCCCGCGCACCTGGGAACTCATTCGGCAGCTACGCTCGGGCACGGCCGTCTTCACCCACCCGGCGACCCCGCTGAAGTGTGGCGGCGCCCCCCAGAAGATCGCCTACCTGGCCGCCGACCACTGGCGCAGGCGGAAGGTCCTCGACGACATCCGCATCGTCCTGGTGATCCCCGACCCGGCGATGTTCAAGGTGCCCGCCTGGTCCCAGGTGTTGGAGGAGGTGGCCGCCCGCTACGGCATCGAGGTGCGGCTGCGCTCCGAGATGACCGCCGTCGACGGCGACGCCCGCGAAC
Organism: Streptomyces cylindrosporus; assembly: GCF_022698165.1. Classification (GTDB taxonomy): domain Bacteria; phylum Actinomycetota; class Actinomycetes; order Streptomycetales; family Streptomycetaceae; genus Streptomyces; species Streptomyces cylindrosporus. Next base: position 6,114 of record NZ_JALDAY010000013.1, on the reverse strand, counting down.
TCACGGTCGCCGACCACGCGAACGGCACCAAGGAGACCATCGGCTACGACCTCCTGCACGCCGTCCCGCCACAGAGCGCCCCCGACTGGGTGAAAGCGAGCCCGCTCGCCGACCCGGCCAGCCCGCAGGGCTTCGTCGCCGCCGACAAGCACACCCTCCAACACCCCTCCTACGACAACGTCTTCGCCCTCGGCGACGTGGCGAACCTGCCCACCTCCAAGACCGGCGCCGCCGTACGCAAGCAGGCCCCGGTCGTGGCCGCCAACCTGCTCGACGTCATGAACGGCCGCAGTCCCTCGCACCGGTACGACGGCTACACGTCCTGCCCGCTGGTCACGGCCCGCGACCGGATGCTGCTCGCCGAGTTCGACTACGACCTCAACCCCACGCCCTCCTTCCCGCTGCTCGACCCGTTCAAGGAGCGGCGCACGATGTGGCTGTTCAAGCGGTACGGCCTGCCGCCGGTGTACTGGCACGGCATGCTCACCGGCCGCCTCTGACCGGTCGGCCCGGGCATTCCCCCGACCCGGGCCGACCACTCCCCCGCCCCCTGCCGCTCGAACACGGGCGGACCAGACCCTTCTACATACCCCCCCGGGGTAATCAATCCTCTTCGACATGGAGGTCACCCGACCGTGTTCTTCGCCCAGTACTACCTCGACTGCCTCTCCCAGGCGTCGTACATGATCGCCGACGAGACCACCGGCAAGGCCGTCGTTGTCGACCCGCGCCGCGACGTCTCCGAATACCTCACCGACGCCGCCGAACACGGCTTCACCGTCGAGGCGGTCATCAACACCCACTTCCACGCCGACTTCCTCGCCGGCCACCTGGAACTCGCCGACCGCACCGGCGCCTGGATCGGCTACGGACAGCGCGCCGAGGCCGAATACCCCATCCACAAGCTCGTCGACGGCGAGCGCATCACTCTCGGCGACGTCACCCTCCAGATCCTCGAAACCCCGGGCCACACCCCGGAGTCGATCAGCGTCCTGGTGTACGAGCACTCCAAGGACACCGTGCCCTACGGCGTCCTCACCGGCGACGCGCTGTTCATCGGCGACGTCGGTCGCCCCGACCTGCTGGCCTCGATCGGCGTCACCGCCGACGAACTCGGCCACATGCTCTACGACACCATCCAGCACAAGCTGATGGCCCTGCCGGACGCGGTGCGGGTCTTCCCCGCGCACGGCGCCGGGTCCGCCTGCGGCAAGAACCTCTCCACCCAGCGTCAGTCCACCATCGGCGCCCAGCGCGCCACCAACTACGCCTGCCGCCCGATGAGTGAGGAGAGGTTCGTCGAGCTGGTGACCGAGGGTCAGCCCTCCGCGCCCGCCTACTTCGTCTACGACGCCATCCTCAACCGCAAGGAACACGGCCTGTTCGACGCGGCCGCCGCGCCCCGGCCGCTGTCCGTCGAGGAGTTCATGCGGCGGCGCGCGGCCGGAGCGGTCGTGGTCGACGCCCGTTCCCCGCAGGACTTCGCGCCCGGGTACTTGCGCGGCTCGGTCAACGTGCCCGCGGACGGCCGTTTCGCCGAGCAGGCGGGCATGGTCGTCGCCCCCGAGCAGGACGTCGTGGTCATCGCGCCGCAGGACCGCGAGGAGGAGGTCGTCACCCGGCTCGCCCGGATCGGCTTCGACAAGGTCGGCGGGTATCTGCGGGAGCCCGAGGGCGCCTTCCCCGCGCTGGCCGAGGAGATGGAGCAGGCCAGTCGGCTGACCGCCGACGAACTGCGCCGGCTGCTCGACGGAGACGAACCGCCGCTGGTGCTGGACGTGCGCAACACCGCCGAGCGCGAAGAGGGCCTGATCGAGGGCTCGTTGCACATCCCGCTGGCCGAACTCGCCCGCCGCACCGCCGAGATCCCCGTCGACCGGCCCCTGGTCGTGCACTGCGCCGGCGGCCACCGCTCCTCCATCGCCGCCAGTCTGCTGCGTCACCAGGGCCGCACCGACGTCTCCGACCTGCTCGGCGGCTACGGCTCCTGGCTCGCCCTGCCCGCATCCGCGGACGTCTGATCCGTCCCACTCCGGGCGGCGACCGGAAACACCGGCGGCCGCCCACCACCCAACCGCCCAACCACTCCAAGGAACAGAAGGAATCCCATGACCACCCGAGCCGGCAAGCCACGCCTCGATCCCGTCGCCCTGCGCGACCTCACCCGGGACGGAGCGGGCCCGCGCCTGCTGGACGTGCGCACGCCCGGCGAGTTCCGCACCGCCCATATCCCCGGCTCCTACAACGTCCCTCTCGACACCCTGCGCGAGCACCGCGCCGAGCTGCGCCACCACCTGGATGAGAACGTCATACTCATCTGCCGCTCCGGTGCCCGCGCCGCGCAGGCCGAACAGGCCCTCGCCGAGGCCGGACTGCCCAACCTGCGCGTCCTCGACGGCGGTGTCATGGCGTGGGAGAACGCCGACGGCCCGCTCACCCGAGGGCCCGAACGCTGGGACCTGGAGCGCCAGGTACGGCTCGTCGCCGGAGCTCTCGTCCTGGTGACCGGTGTCGTGGGCCTGTTCGTGCCCGGACTGCACCTGATCGGTACAGCCGTCGGCGCGGGGCTGACCGTCGCCGCGCTCACCAACACCTGCGCCATGGGCATGCTCCTGTCGAGGCTGCCCTACAACCGCGGCCCGCGCACCGACCTCGACACCGTCGTCGCCGCTCTACGGGGTGCGTCGTGATCGCCGTCATCATCGCCGCGTCGCTGCTCATCGGCGTCAGCCTCGGCGTCCTGGGTGGCGGCGGCTCCATCCTGACCGTGCCCATCCTGGTCTACCTGGCGGGCATGGATACCAAGCAGGCCATCGCCACCTCCCTGTTCGTCGTCGGCGTCACCAGCGCCGCCGGCGTCGTCTCCCACGCCCGTGCCGGACGCCTGCGCTGGCGTACCGGGCTGCTGTTCGGTCTGGCCGGCATGACCGGCGCCTACGCCGGCGGACGGCTGGCCGAGTTCGTCCCCGGCGGCGTCCTGCTCATCGCGTTCGCCCTCATGATGATCGCCACCGCCGTCGCCATGATCCGGGGCCGCAAGCGGCAGCCGAAGAAGGTCCACCACGAACTCCCCGTCCTCCACGTCCTGTTGGACGGGATCGTGGTGGGCCTGGTGACCGGACTGGTCGGCGCGGGCGGAGGCTTCCTCGTCGTCCCCGCGCTCGCGCTGCTGGGCGGACTGCCGATGACCGTCGCCGTTGGTACCTCACTCCTGGTCATCGCCATGAAGTCCTTCGCGGGCCTGGCCGGGTACCTCGCAAGCGTGCACATCGACTGGGGGTTCGCCACGCTCGTCACGGCGACCGCCGTCGTCGGCAGCCTGATCGGCGGTCGCCTCGCCGGGCGCATTCCGCAGGACGCGCTGCGCAAGTCCTTCGGCTGGTTCGTCGCCGTCATGGGCGTCTTCGTCCTCAGCCAGCAGGCCGAGGACGAACTGCGCCATACACTGCTGACCGGCCCCTGGACCTGGGCCTCCCTGGCTGCGGCGGCGGGGATCGTCTTCAGCTGGTACATGCTCAGGCGCGCCGGGCGAACACCCGAGCAGACGAGCGACGTCCCGGCCGAGTCAGATGACGCAAGCAGACCAGCCGTCTTGCTCGCCGACCGTTCCGAGACCGTACGCGGCAACGGCACCACCGCGTCGCCACAGGACGCATAGGGACGCGGTACACGCTCCGGAGAAACCCGGCCCGGCCCCGAGGAGGTGCCCGGTGAAAACCACCGAAGTCGTGAGCACCGATGACAAGGAAGCGGACTCGTGGCCCGAGGTACGCAACCGGTTGCGGCGGGCCAAGGACAACTGGCCGTGGTCATCGCCATGATCGAGGCGGGACGCGACCGCAGGACGTCGTCACCCAGCTGGCCGCGGTCTCCCACGCTCTGGACCGGGCCGGCTTCAAGATAGTGGCGGGCGGCATCCGCCAGTGCCTGATCGAACGGCAGCGGGGGCACGTCCCACCGCTGAGCGAGGCCGAACTGGAGAAGCTGTTCCTGACGCTCGCCTGACCAGGACCCCGAATCCCATCTCAGGGGGTGCAAGGTGATCTCCCGCGCCATCATCACCGACTGGGCCGTGCAGCCCGGCAGCCACTGCCCCGACACCCGGCCGGCCGGCCCACCGACACCGGCGGCCGAGCAACGTGCCCGCCAGGACGTCCAGGAGAGGCTCGTCCACCGATTCCCGGACCTCCCGTCCGAGACACTGGCGACGGCCGCGGCGGAGGCGTTCGCGTTCATCGCCGACGCGCGCGTGCGGCACTACGTTCCCGTCCTGGCCTTCAAACGTGCCTCGGGGCACCTGTCCAGCAGCTGCCCCTACCCCTATCTGCTCGCCGGGGACGACACGATGGACCCGGACGAGGACATCGACACGGACGACGATCCCGCGCACGCGGAGAAATGAGGCGGAAGACATGGACGCGGCGACCTGGGACGAGCGCTACCGCGGCAGCGAACTCGTGTGGAAGGCCGAGCCCAACCGCTTCGTCGCCGAGGATCTGGCCGGACTCAAGGCGTCCGGACGGGCGGTGGACCTCGCCGCCGGCGAGGGCCGCAACTCGGTCTGGCTCGCGGAGCGGGGCTGGGAGGTGGACGCCGTCGACTTCTCCGCCGTAGCCCTGGAGAAGGCCGAGCGGCTGGCCGCCGACCGGGGCGTGCGACTGCGGACCGTCCGCGCCGATCTCACCGCCGGGCACCCGCGGAGGCCACGTACGGGCTGGCGCTGATCGCGTATCTGCACCTGCCGTGGCCGCAGATGACCCAGGTAATGACCCGGGCCGCCACCGCCGTACGCCAGGGCGGAACCCTGCTGCTCGTCGGCCATGACGCGGCCAATCCCGAGCACGGTCACGGCGGACCGCAGGATCCGCGCGTCCTTTACACCGCCGAGCAGGTCGCCGACCTGTGGCGGCCCTACGCCGACATCGTGCGGGCCGAGACCGTCACCCGGCAGGTGACCGACGCCGACGGCAACAGTCGTACGGCCCTCGACGCGTTCGTCCACGCCGTACGAAGTTGACGCTGTCCCGGGCGACTGGGCCGGCCGGGGAACAACCCGGCCTCGCCCAGCGCTGTCACCTATACCCCGGCGGGTATCTGGGACACGAACGGCACCGCCGGGACGACACCGATCGGGCGGAGGAGCGTGAGACCGATGGCGACAGCAGGACGTGACCGGCTCCCTGCGAGCGAGGACACCTCTCTCGTGACCAGCTGCGGGCGCAGGATCGCCGTTCGGTGCCTGCGGCTCGCGCTCCCGGATCTGCCCATCAGCCGGGTCACCCTCGACGTGGGCCGGGACCAGGGCGACGAGCCCGGCGCGTGGGCAGCCCTCACCACCGACGAGGCACGCGACCTGGCCCGGCTGCTGCTTGTGCAGGCGGAGCTGGCCGACGCCGCCTCCGCACCCATCGGGCCGATGCGCGAGGAATGCTGAACCGATGTCACACCGGGGCTCTCCAGAACCGCCACGTACTCCCGGTCTCCGAGGAGCTCCAGACGGCGCCACAGCACCGGGTTGTTCGCCGACTGGCTGGCGTGACAGGCGATGGCGGCGCGTTGCCGGTCCCGTGGCACCGGCCCGACGACACGGTACTGGACCGGGTCCCGGCCGGTGAACGACGTGTTGAACTCGGTGTTCAGCCGATCCGCCACCTGTCGCGGCAGCGTCCAGCCCAGTACCGCGACACCAGCTCTGCGGGCGGCGAACAGCGCGGCATTCGTGGCCTGTTGATGGTCACCGTGTCCAGTGACACCCCCGTGTCGAACACCGGCAGGTGGGTGGGGCGTCGCTCGTCGACGAGACGGGTCACCTCCGCGGCGAGGCGGGACACCGGGTTGTCGGTGAGAGAGCCGTCCGGATGTCCGGATAGTCCCACGCGGTCGACGCCCAACTCCCCTGCGGCGCAAAAGAGTTCGCCCGCGCGTACGGTGTGCAGGTCGCCCGGTGTGCCGTGCAGGGTGGACGCCTCGCCGTGAGTGAAGCAGAGCACGGCCGTCGGCACACCGCGGTCGGAGAGCAAGGCCAGGAGGCCGCACAGTGGCCGGGCGGCGTGGCAGGGAGGCCGTCGGGTTTCTGCGAGGCGGGTCGCGGTCGTCCCGGGTGGCCTCAGGTGT
>NZ_JALDAY010000012.1 GCF_022698165.1 Streptomyces cylindrosporus | reverse complement strand
AGCGATCGCGTCCCGGTTCGCCTCCAGCAGCGCCCGGAACCTGAACAGGATCGAGGTCCGCTTCGCCAGCGACGAGGTACCCCAGGTCGCGAAGGCGTCCTTGGCGGCCTGCACCGCCGCGTCCACCTCCTCGACCGTCGCGAACGCGACCTTCGTGGTGACCGCGCCGGTGGCCGGGTCGGTGACCGGCCCGTAGTTCCCCGACGCGCCTTCGACGGTCTTCCCGCCGATCCAGTGGTTGACGATCTTCGTCATGCCCAGTTGCTCCTTTACAGATGGCGGCGTCGGGTAGAGACGTGCCGTTCGTACAGCTCTCGTGCCTTGACCGCCGACGGTCGGGTCGCGGTCTCGGCCACAGGTACATCCCACCAGGCCTGCGCCGGAGGCGCGCCCGACACTGTGTCTGCGGTTTCGGTCTCGACGTAGACACATGTGGGAATGTCGGCCGCGCGGGCCTCGGCGAGCGCCTCGCGCAGGTCCGACACGGTCTTCGCGCGCAGTACGCGCATGCCCAGACTGGCCGCGTTGGCGGCGAGATCCACGGGCAGCGGACGGCCGGTGTACGTGCCGTCGTCCGACTGGAAGCGGTAGGCGGTGCCGAACCGCTCGCCGCCGACCGACTCGGACAGGCCGCCGATGGACGCGTACCCGTGGTTCTGGATCAGCAGGACCTTGATCGCCACGCCCTCCTGCACGGCCGTCACGATCTCCGTCGGCATCATCAGGTAGGTGCCGTCGCCGACCAGCGCCCAGACGTTGCGCTCGGGGGCGGCCAGTTTGACGCCGATCGCGGCCGGGATCTCGTAGCCCATGCAGGAGTAGCCGTACTCCAGGTGGTACTGGTCCCGCGAGCGTGCCCGCCACAGCTTGTGCAGGTCGCCGGGGAGGGAGCCGGCCGCGTTGATGACGATGTCCGACTCGTCCACCAGGGCGTCCAGCGCGCCCAGCACCTGCGGCTGGGTCGGGCGTACGTCCGGCTCGTCGGCCTCGTAGCAGGCGTCGACGCGCTGCTCCCAGCGCTCCTTGTCCTCGGTGTACTCGGCGACATAGGAGGCGGCCACCCGGTGGTCGTGCACTTCCAGGGCCTCGGTCAGCTCCGCGAGGCCCGAGCGCGCGTCGGCGATCAGCGGGAGGCCGGCCAGCTTGTGGCCGTCGAAGGGCGCGATGTTGAGGTTGAGGAAGCGGACGCCGTCGGCGCCGAAGAGGGTGCCGGAGGCGGTGGTGAAGTCGGTGTAGCGGGTGCCGACGCCGATCACCAGGTCGGCGGTGCGGGCGAGTTCGTTCGCGGTCGCGGTGCCGGTGTGGCCGATCCCGCCGACGTCCTGGGGGTGGTCGTAACGCAAAGAGCCCTTGCCGGCCTGGGTGGAGGCGACCGGTATGCCGGTGGTCTCCGCGAACTCGGCGAGCGCTTCCTCGGCGCGGCTGTGGTGGACGCCGCCGCCCGCGACGACGAGGGGCCGGCGGGCCGACCTGATCGCCCGTACGGCCTCGGCGAGTTCGGTCGGGTCGGCGCCCGGACGTCGTACCACCCAGGTGCGCTCGGCGAAGAACTCGTCCGGCCAGTCGTACGCCTCGGCCTGAACGTCCTGCGGGAGAGCGAGAGTCACGGCGCCCGTCTCGACCGGGTCGGTGAGGACGCGCATGGCCTGGAGGGCCGCGGGGATCAGCTGTTCGGGGCGGTTGATCCGGTCGAAGTACCTCGACACCGGGCGCAGGCTGTCGTTGACCGACACATCGCCGGTGTACGGGACTTCGAGCTGCTGCAGGACCGGGTCGGCGGGGCGGGTGGCGAAGACGTCGCCCGGGAGGAGCAGGACCGGGAGGTGGTTGATGGTGGCGAGAGCGGCGCCCGTCACCAGGTTCGTCGCGCCCGGGCCGATCGACGTCGTCACGGCGTGGGTGGACAGGCGGTTCGATTGACGCGCGTAGCCGACTGCCGCGTGCACCATGGCCTGTTCGTTGCGCCCTTGGTGGTACGGCATGACATCCGCGTACTCGATGAGCGCCTGGCCGATCCCGGCGACATTGCCGTGGCCGAAGATGCCCCAGGTGGCGTCGATCAACCGCCGCCGTACGCCGTCGCGTTCGGTGTACTGCGCGGACAGGAAGCGGACGAGCGCCTGTGCGACGGTGAGTCGTATCGTCATCGATACCCCTCCGTGTGGTGGTCCGGGTGGAAGCAGATCCGCCACTCCCGCGTCTCACCCGGTCCCGCCATGACGTTCAGGTAGTACAGGTCGTGGCCGGGCTGGGCGATGGACGGGCCGTGCCATCCGTCGGGGACGAGGACGGCGTCGCCGGAGCGGACCTCGGCGAGGACGTCGGATCCGCCCTCACGGGAGGGAGATACGCGCTGATAGCCGAAACCGTTCGGGCCGTCGACCTCGAAGTAGTAGATCTCCTCCAACTCGGCTTCCACGCCCGGCCGGTGCTCGTCGTGCTTGTGCGGCGGGTACGAGGACCAGTTGCCGCCGGGCGTGATGACCTCGACGGCGATCAGCTTGTCGCAGTCGAAGGCGTCGGCGGAGGCGAAGTTGCGGACGTGGCGGAGCTGTTGGCCGCTGCCGCGCTGCTCGACGGGGACCTCCGGCGCGGGGCCGTAGCGGGCGGGGAGTCGTCGCTCGCACTTCGCTCCTGCCAGGGCGAAGCGGCCTCCCGCGCCGGAGGCGATCTGGACCTGGGCGTCCCGGGGCGCGTACGCGAAGTCGGTGGCCGACGCGAACACGCTTTCCCTGCCCAGGAGTTGGAACCGTTCATCCGCGATTCGCACGGTACCTCCGCCTTCCAGCGGAAGCACGATCCACTCGCTGTCACCGGTGGTGAAGGTGTGGGTGCCGTCCGGCCCCAGCTCGACGATCCGCAGACTGCAGTACTCCCAGCCGGCCCGCTTGGGGTCGATGTCGAGCACGTAGTTCGCGTCGGCGGTGGTGCCTCGCGGGATGTACAGCTCCGTACTGCTCATGCGGCCCTCACAGCAGTCCTACGGCGGTGTCCACGGCGGCGGCCACATCGCCGTCCGCCGGGTACAGCAGCGAACGCCCGACGACCAGGCCGCGCACGGTGGGGAGTTGGAGGGCGCCGCGCCACTTCTCGTACGCGCCGTCCTGGTCGTCCCCGACCTCGCCGCCCAGCAGCACGGCGGGCAGCGTGGACGTCTCCATGACCTCGGCCATGTCGTCGGGGTTCTCGGTGACGGGGAGCTTCAGCCAGGTGTAGGCGGAGGTGCCGCCCAGCCCGCTGGCGATGGCGATGGACTTGGTGACCGCCTCCGCCGACAGGTCGTTCTTCAGCCTGCCGTCGTCCGTGCGGCGGCTGATGAACGGCTCGACGAAGAGCGGGAGTCGGCGCGCGGCCATGTCGTCGATGGCGCGGGCGGTGGACTCCAGGGTGGTGAGGGAGCCCGGGTCGTCGTAGTCGATGCGCAGGAGCAGCTTGCCCGCGTCGAAGCCGAGCCGCTCGATGTCCTCGGCGCGGTGGCCGGTGAAGCGGTCGTCGAGTTCGAAGCTGGCGCCCTGGAGGCCGCCGCGGTTCATCGAGCCCATGACGACCTTGCCGTCGAGGGCGCCGAGCAGCAGCAGGTCGTCGAGGATGTCGGCGGTCGCGAGGACGCCGTCCACGCCGGGGCGGGAGAGCGCGAGGCAGAGCCGTTCGAGCAGGTCGGCACGGTTGGCCATGGCGAACTTACGGTCGCCGACGCCGAGCGCGCCGCGGGCCGGGTGGTCGGCGGCGACGATCATCAGCCGCCCGGAGTCACCGAGGAGGGGCCTGCGGGTGCGGCGGGCGGCGGCCTCGGCGATCGCCTCGGGTTGCTGGGCGCGCAGGCGGACGAGCTCACCGACGTCGACGCTCTTCGGCGCCGCGGGCGTCACGCTCGCGGCCGTGCCGCCGCCGGTCCGGTCGTCCGCGGCCCCGTGGACCCGGCCCGCCCTCACAGCACCGCTCCGGCCTTGAGGGCGGCGTCGATCTCGTCCGGCGTCGGCATCGCGGAGGAGCACTCCAGGCGGGAGGCGACGATCGCGCCGGCCGCATTGGCGTGCCGCATGATCGTCTCCAGGTCCCAGCCCTCCAGCAGGCCGTTGCAGAGGGAGCCGCCGAAGGCGTCACCGGCGCCGAGGCCGTTGAGGACGTTCACCGGGAGCGGGGGCACCTCGGCCGACTCGCCCTTGCTGTTGACGGCGAGGACGCCCTTGGGGCCCTGCTTGACGACCGCGAGCTCGACACCGGCGTCCAGCAGCGCCTGCGCGGCGGCCTGCGGTTCGCGGACGCCGGTGGCGACCTCCACCTCGTCGAGGTTGCCGACGGCGACGGTGGTGTGGCGCAGGGCCTCGGCGTAGAACGGGCGGGCCGAGTCCGGGTCCTTCCAGAACATGGGTCGCCAGTCGAGGTCGAAGACCGTCGTACCGGCCCTGGCCCGGTGGGCGAGGGCCGCGAGCGTCGCCGTACGGCTCGGCTCCTCGCTCAGGCCGGTGCCGGTGACCCAGAAGATACGGGCGTCCCGGATGGCGTCGAGGTCCAGCTCGTGGGCGTCGATCTCCAGGTCGGGCGCCTTGGGCTGCCGGTAGAAGTACAGCGGGAAGTCGTCCGGCGGGAAGATCTCGCAGAAGGTGACCGGGGTGGGCAGCCCCGGAACCGGGGTGACCCAGCGGTCGTCCACGCCGAAGCCCTGGAGGGCCTCGTGCAGGTAGGTGCCGAAGGGGTCGTCGCCGGTGCGGGTGATGACCGCGGTACGGCGGCCGAGGCGGGCCGCGGCCACCGCGACGTTGCTGGCCGAGCCGCCGAGGAACTTGCCGAAGCTCGTCACCTGCGGCAATGGGACGCCGGTTTGCAGTGGATACAGGTCCACCCCGATCCGCCCCATGGTGATCAGGTCGTACGCCATCGGCTTCCCTTCGTCACGGCTCTCCTCCGCGTTTGTAGTCCCGAGCCCCGAGCCCTGTCAATGTTTTGTCCAGACATTCGGACGAGACCTTGACAGCGCTTACCGCTGCCGCGGAGGCTGGCCGCCATGAACGCGCCCGCGACCCAGTCCTCACTGTCCCGCATCCGGATCGGGTCGGCTCCCGACTCGTGGGGTGTGTGGTTCCCCGACGACCCTCGGCAGGTCCCCTGGCAGCGGTTCCTCGACGAGGTGGCCGACTCCGGGTACGAGTGGATCGAGCTTGGCCCTTACGGGTACCTGCCGACGGACCCCGAGGTGCTGACCGAGGAGGTCTCGCGCCGGGGTCTGAAGGTGTCGGCCGGCACGGTGTTCACGGGGCTGCACCACGGTGAGGCCGTGTGGGACAAGACGTGGGCGCACGTCGCCGACAACGCGGTGCTCGCGCAGGCCATGGGGGCTTCCCACCTGGTCGTCATTCCGTCGTTCTGGCGGGACGACAAGACCGGTGAGGTGCTGGAACCGGACACGCTGACGCCGGAGCAGTGGCGGAATCTCACCTCTCTGACCGAGCGGCTCGGGCAGCGGGTGCGGGAGGAGTACGGGCTGCGGATCGTCGTGCATCCGCACGCGGACACGCACATCGACAGCGAGGAGAACGTCGTCCGGTTCCTCGACGGGACGGATTCCTCGCTGGTGTCGCTGTGTCTGGACACGGGGCACTACGCGTACTGCGGGGGCGACAGCGTGAAGCTGATCGAGACGTACGGGTCGCGGATCGGGTATCTGCATCTGAAGCAGGTGGATCCGGAGATCCTGGCGGACGTGCGGGCGAAGGGGACGCCGTTCGGGCCTGCTGTTGCACAGGGGGTCATGTGCGAGCCGCCTACTGGTGTGCCTGCGCTCGGGCCTGTGCTTGAGGCTGCGCAGAAGCTGGATGTGGATCTGTTCGCGATCGTGGAGCAGGACATGTATCCCTGCGAGCCGGACAAGCCGTTGCCGATCGCTCAGCGGACTCGGGCGTTTTTGAGGTCCTGCGGGGCGTAGTTCGGCTGCGGGTACGTTGTGGCTGGTCGCGCAGTTCCCCGCGCCCCTAGGCATGTCTGTGTCGGCGTAAGACGATAAGTGCATGTCGGATGCTGTGCGCCGCAGGTCGGGACAAGGGCCCTGGGGTTCGTGGGAGACCGTGCTTGCGTGGCCCGATCCCAGGTTGCGGCCCGGGGTCATCAGTTATCGCGGGCTGCGGCTGGCGCTTGACCGGCCTCGGCGGCGGCTGGAGGCGCCCATCGGGGCCGCCACCCTGTTGCTCGGGTTCGAGGAGCCGGTGACCATCACCCGGGCGGGGCGGCCCCCGACGACGCTCGTGTCCGTGTTCGCCGGGCCCACGACCACGCCTGCGCTCGGTGAGCACTGCGGGCGGTTGTCGGGGATCGAGGTGTTGATGACGCCTTGGACTGCGTTCACGCTCTTCGGGACGCCCTTGCACGAGCTCATCGACCGGACCCTTGATCCCGACGATCTGCCGCATGTGCTGAGGGCCCGGCGTAACAGCAGTGTCCGCGAACTCTCCGCCGCGCTTGCCTCCTTGCCCACCTGGGAGCAGCGGTTCGGGCTGCTCGACGACGTGTTGGTGCGGTGGTCCGGGGCCGGGACGCCCAGTTCGGCGCGGGTCGTGCGGGCCTGGGGCGAACTGGTCCGCACCGGGGGCACGGTGCCGGTGCGGTCGCTCGCCGATGAAGTCGGCTGGAGCGTACGGCAGTTGGAGAACCGGTTCCGGGAGCAGATCGGGCTCGGGCCCAAGGTCGCGGCCCGGGTACTGCGGTTGCAGCGGGCGCGGCGGCTGCTGGCGGAGGGGCACGGGCAGGCGGAGACCGCGGCCATGTGCGGGTTCTACGACCAGGCCCATCTCAGCGGGGAGTTCCGGGTGATGACCGGGTGCACCCCGCGCGAGTTCACCATGGCCCGCGGTGTCGCGCCGGTCTCGCAGCCCGGGGTGCCGGCCGCCGACCGGATCACCGGGGAGGCCACGAGTCTGCTGCTGACGTCCGCGCGCAGTGCGGTTTTCTCCAAGACCGGCCGGGTCCGGTCCGTGCAGGCTGATCGTCGTCCGGCCGGTTGATCCCCGGACAGCGGTCTCCCACGGCCACGGCACAGCCAAGGGGGGCGGGGGAGCCGGTGGGCCGGCCCCGGCGCAGCGGGTCCGGCCCACCTCGCCGACTCGTTTCGGCAGGAATGTCAACGCGCCGCGCCTTTGAGCCCGCGTACGCCCTTGCAGCACTCGTGTCACAAACGCCCCCTTCGTGTCACACATGTCGCGTGTACGCGGGTTCTCCGTCACACCCCGCGCACAGGCCCTGACCGGCCCTCACTCTGCGTCGTTCACGGGGCACAGGCTTTGTGATCGCCAGCGCTGCGCCCGGCTCCCCCGACGGCCGCCCCCGGCCGCCCCCGCGGCGCGCGCAGGGAGGTGCTCCTCATGACCGACCGACGGCTGTGGTCGTACAAAGAGATCGCGGCGCACATCAGCGTGCAGCCCGACACCGTGCGGTCCTACCGCAAGCACGGGCTGCTCCCGCCGCCCGACCACGTCGAGGGCGGCAAGCCCTTCTGGTACGCCGACACCGTACGGAAATGGGTGGCGTCCCGGCCCGGCAATCGCGGACGCAGAGAGGACTGAGGAGACCGAGGAGGCGGAGGAGGAGACCGGGGAGGCGGAGGAGAGGGGGCCGGCGGAAAGGGCCGTGGGTCGGGCTCAGGCCCACGGTTCGATGACCGTCACCCCCGCTCCGGGTGCCGTGCCCATCGCGGCCAGGGCCGCGGGGGTCGCGTCCAGGGTGATGGTGGAGGTGACCAGCAGGTCCGGCCGGAGTACGCCCGCCCGTACCAGCTCCAGCATCGCCGGGTAGGTGTGCGCCGCCATCCCGTGGCTGCCGAGGATCTCCAGCTCCAGGGCGATCGCCCGGGCCATGGGGACGGGGGTCGTACCGTCCGCCGACGGCAGCAGGCCCACCTGGACGTGCCGGCCCCTGCGGCGCAGGCCGTTCACGGAAGCGGCGCAGGTGACGGGTGAGCCCAGGGCGTCCAGCGACAAGTGGGCTCCCCCGCCGGTCAGTTCGAGGACGGCCGCGGCTGTGTCCGGCGTTCGCGACGCGTCCACGCACTCCACCGCGCCGAACTTCCTCGCCAGGTCCAGGGCCTGCGGCGATACGTCGACGGCGACCACCCTCGCGCCGGACGCGGCGGCGATCATCACGGCGGAGAGGCCTACACCGCCGCAGCCGTGCACCGCCACCCACTCGCCCGCGGCGGCCCTGCCCTGCTGGACGACTGCGCGGAACGCCGTGGCGAAACGGCAGCCGAGCGCTGCCGCTGTGGCGAAGGACAGTGCTTCGGGTACGGCTACCAGGTTCACGTCCGCGTGGTCCAACGCCACGTACTGGGCGAAGGAGCCCCAGTGGGTGAAGCCGGGTTGGGTCTGGTGCTCGCAGATCTGGTGGTCGCCCGCGGCGCAGGTCGGGCAGGTGCCGCAGGCGCAGACGAAGGGGACGGTTACTCGGTCTCCCGGGTGCCAGTTGCTCACGCGGGGGCCGACGGACTCCACCGTGCCGGCGAGTTCATGGCCGGGGACGTGCGGGAGGGTGATGTCCGGGTCGTGGCCCTGCCAGCCGTGCCAGTCGCTTCGGCAGAGGCCGGTGGCTTCTACGCGGACGACTACGCCGTGAGGGGTGAGGTGGGGGTCGGATACCTCACGTACGCTCGCGGGTTCGCCGTACTGTTCGAAGAGCACCGCTCTCATCTGCCGTCCCATCTTCGTCGCGGTCTGCGGGTGCATTGTGGCTGGTCGCGCAGTTCCCCGCGCCCCTTAGGGCGTTGCGCTCGCCGTCACCTTCGCTCAGACCGAACCTTTCGTGGAACCTCCGCAGCGGCCCCGGCGCCCACCAAGTCGCCGCCCCCGTCAGGCGCATCACCGCCGGGACCAGGAGGCTTCGGACGATCATCGCGTCCATCAGGACCGCCAGGGCTATGCCCAGGCCCAGCATCTTGGTGTTCGTCACGCGGGACGTGCCTATCGCCACCATCACCACCGCCAGGATCACCGCCGCCGCCGTGATCAGGCCGCCGGTGCGTTGCAGGCCGTGGCGGACCGCCTCGTTGTGGTCGCCTGTTTCGTCGTACTCCTCCTTGATGCGGGAGAGCAGGAAGACGCCGTAGTCCATGGAGAGGCCGAAGGCCACGCAGAACATCAGGACCGGGAGCGTTGTCTCTATCGAGCCCGGGCTGGTGAAGCCGAGGAGGGACGACAGGTGGCCGTCCTGGAAGACCCACACCACCGCGCCGAACATCGCCGTCAGGCTGAGGGCGTTCAGGACCACCGCCTGGACCGGGATCAGGACGCTGCCGGTCAGGAGGAAGACCAGGATCAGGGTGACGACCGCTATGAAGGCCGCGGCCCACGGGAGGCGGTCCGCTATCGCGTGCTTGGAGTCGACCAGGACTGCTGCCGTGCCCGTCACGCTGGTGTCGAAGGGGGCCTTCGCGGCGCGTACTTCGCCGACCAGGCGTTGGGCCGTGTCGTCCACCGCCTCGCCCTTCGGGAGGACCGTGAAGTAGGCCGAGTCTCCCTTCACCAGGGGGCCGTCGACCCTCAGGGCTCCGGGGAGGGCCGCCAGTCGGCTCTTGTAGGTCGTGTACTGCTCCTGGGTCGCCCTGCCCTCGGTGAGGACCTCCAGGCCGCCGCCCGGGTTGCCGGGGAAGCCGTCGCGGATGTGCTGCTGGACGATGTGCGACTGGGCCGTGGAGGGCAGTTGGCGGTCGTCCGCCGTGCCGAACTTCACGCCCAGGAAGGGGAGGCCCAGGACGATCAGGACCGTCGTCGTCGCCACGGCGAAGAGCGGGGCCCTGCGCATCACCAGCGTGGCCATGCGTGCCCAGGCCGTGCCTTCCTCGCCGGAGGTGCGCTGTGGGCGGCCACGGCGGAACAGGCGGCGCAGGTCCAGGGAGTTGACCCGGTGGCCGAGGAGGGCCAGGGCCGCCGGGAGCAGGATCAGCGCGGCTGCCGCGGCCAGCAGGACGACCGCTATGCCGGCGTAGGCGAAGGAGCGCAGGAAGTACTGCGGGAACACCAGCATCGCCGCCAGGGAGACCGCGACCGTGAGGGCCGAGAAGAGGACCGTGCGGCCGGCGGTGCGGAGGGTGGTGCCGACCGCCGTCAACGGGTCGGCTCCTGTGGAGAGTTCCTCTCGGAAACGGCGGACTATGAACAGGGCGTAGTCGATGGCCAGGCCCAGGCCCAGGGCCGTGGTCAGGTTCAGCGCGAACACCGAGACGTCCGTGAACTCGGTGAGGCCGCGCAGGACCGCGTTCGTGCCGAGGATCGCGACGATGCCGATGCCCAGCGGGAGCAGGGCCGCGATCGCCGAGCCGAAGACCATCACGAGGAGCACGAGGGTGACCGGCAGGGCGATCATCTCGGCGCGGGCGAGGTCCTCCTTGATGATCGTCTGCATGTCGTGGCGGACCGCGACCATGCCGCCGACCTCGACCTTCACCGGGCCGTGCGCGCCCCGGTAGCGGGGTGCGATGCGGTCCAGGGTGTCGGCCGCCGCCTTCTCGTCGCCCGAGATGTGGGCGGCGATCAGCGCCTCGTGGCCGTCCTTCGCCCGCAGCTCGGGCGACTTGGTCCCCCAGTAGGAGCCGACGCCCGTCACGCCCTTCTCGCCCGCCAGCTGGGCCGTCAGGCGCTCGGACTCGGCGGCCACCGCTGGGGCGTCCACGGACGCGCTGCCCGAGTCCACCAGGAGCAGCAGGTTCGGCTGGGAGGCCGGGAACTCGCGCTCCAGGGCCTTGGTCGCGTACGTCGACTGGGCGGCGGGGTCCTCCCAGCCGCCGCTGCCGAGCCGGTCGGCGACCCCGCTGCCGGCCAGCACGGCGAGGGCGGTGATCAGCAGGGCGAGGAGGAGGGACACGCGCGGGCGGGCGGTGACGAAACGGGTCCAGCCGCCCGGCCTCGGTGGCTTGTTGACTTCGGTCATCGGGCGGTGTCCCCTTCTTCGTGGCACCATGAAAGTGCAAATACGAGAGAGTGCTCGCGTTTCGCCTGGATCCAGAATGCGAGCGACCGCTCGTGTTTGTCAATGACGTTCGGAGAGCTGGGGATAACGCGTGTCCGAGAACGAGCAGAAGGAACAGCCGCGCCGCCGCCAGGCCCGCGGCGAGCGCCGTATCGCCCAGCTCCTGGAAGCGGCCGCGAACGTCTTCTGCACCACCGGCTACACGGCCGCCAGCACCAACGCGATCGCCCGCGAGGCCGGCGTCTCACCGGGCACGCTCTACCAGTTCTTCCCGAACAAGGAAGCGATCGCGATCGAGCTGGGCGAGCGGCTGATGCACGAGATGCGGGAGACGTACGGGGAGGCACTCGCGCCCGTCGATCCCGCGACCCCGCTGGAGGAGGCGGTCGGGGCGGCCGTCGACCGGTTCATCGCGTTCAACTGCGACCACCCGGTGTTCTTCGCGCTGATGCACGGGCCCGATCTGCCGGGCCGCATCACCGAGGAGCACGACGCACTGCACGCGACGCTGCTCGCGCGGGTCGAGGACCTGCTCGGCAGCCTCCTGCCCGACGCTTCCCCGGCCGACCTCACCCGCACCGCGCAGGTCTGCCTCAGCGTGCACAAGGCGGGACTGGAGCTGGTGCTGGCCCACGAGGGCGCCGAACGCGACGCCTACGTACGGGAGTTGAAGGACGTACTGATCCGCTACCTGGAGCCCCTGGTCGGCGACCGCCTCGGCCGTCCGGCGGCCGTCACCACGACTCGGTCTGCCTGACCGCCCGCTCGGCCGGCGTCCGCTCCCCGCGCAGCCGCAGTCCCGCCAGCGGGAAGACCAGCACCGACACCATCGCGGCGCCGACCAGCGCCGCCGCCTCATCGGTCGCGAGGATGCCGTCGTCGACGCCGATCGTGGTGATGGCCACGACCAGGGGCAGCGCGGTGGACGCGAAGAGGGTCAGCGCGCGCCGGTCCCGTCGTACGAGATCCGGCGGGGCGAGGACGTACACCGGAAGGCCGCGGATCAGCACGAACAGCAGCAGGAAGACCGGCAGGAGGAGCAGCGCCCTGCCGCCCGACAGCAGCGCGTCCAGGTCGAACTCGATGCCGGTGACGACGAAGAACACCGGCACCAGGAAGCCGAAGCCCATCGCCTCGACCTTCTCCAGGACCGTGTCCGCGCTCTCGGGCGCCGCCCCGTGCAGCACGAGGCGGGTGAGCAGCCCGGCCGCGAATGCGCCGAGCAGGATGTCGAGGCCCAGGGCACCCGAGATGCCGAGCATGGCCGCGAGCAGCAGCACGACCAGGCGTACGGCGAACTGGGCGCTGCTGTGCAGCGTCCGCGCGATCACCCGGGAGAACCACGGCGGGCGCGGCCGCATCGCCCACCACACCGCACCGGCCGTCAGCAGCGCGAACGCGGCGAGGACGGCGGCGGAGCGGCCCGGTGAACGCCCGCTGAGCAGCAGCGCCATGGCGATGATCGGGCCGAACTCCCCCACCGCGCCGAACGCCATCATCACCGAGCCGAACCGGGAGCGCAGTTCGCCCGCGTCGCGCAGCACCGGCAGCACGGTGCCCAGGGCGGTGCTGGTGAGGGCCGTGCCGACGTAGACGCCCTTGGACCAGCCGGACAGCAGCGTGGCCACGCCGAGCGCGACGGCCAGCGAGGTCCCCCAGGCCGCGAGCGAGCGCTTCAGGGTGTCGCCGCGGACCTTGTCGAACTCGATCTCGTACCCGGCGAGGAAGATCAGCATCGCCAGGCCCAGGTCGGACAGGGTGTCGATGACCTGCCCGTCGCCCGCCCAGCCCAGTACGTCCGGGCCGACGAGGACGCCCAGCAGGATCTCGAAGATGGCCAGCGGGACCGGCAGCCAGCGGCCGATTCCGTACGCCAGCAGGGGTGCCAGCACGGCGATGGTCATGATCAGAACGAGCGTCCCGGACTGCGACATGATCGGTATCTACCATAAAGTGCCGGTAAATCTGCCCTGTATGAGTACGAGGGGATTTGCCGTGACCTACTCACCGCCGCCCGGCGCACCCCAGGCCCGCATCCCCGGCCCGCAGCAGCCGCCGCCGACGTATCCGCAGATCCGCCCCGGGCTGTGGAAGCGGTGCCTGTGGGGCGGGCTCGCGCTGTGGGCGCTGACCGCGCTCGTCACGTACGCGACCAGGAACACGACCCTGCTGCCCACCCTGATCCTGCTCGGCAGTTTCCTGGTGCCGGTCACCTTCGTCCTCTGGGCGTACGAGCGCCACGGCCGCGATCTCGGGGTCAGCGTGATCCTCGGCTGCTTCCTCACCGGCGGCACGCTCGGGGTCCTCGGCGCCTCGGTCATGGAGTACTACCTGCTGCACCCCTCCCTGTGGATGTTCGTCGGCGTCGGCCTCATCGAGGAGGCCGTGAAGCTGGGCGCGCTGATGTTCGTGGTGCGCCGTCAGGTACGGCTGCGCGGCATGCGCGCGGGCCTGGTGCTCGGCGCGACCGTCGGCTTCGGCTTCGCCGCCCTGGAGAGCGCGGGGTACGCCTTCAACGCGGCCGTCTCCACCCAGGGCATCGACCTGCGCGCCCTGCTGGAGACGGAGATCCTGCGCGGGGTGCTCGCCCCCTTCGGGCACGGCCTGTGGACGGCGATCGCCGGTGGCGTGCTGCTGTCGTACCGCCGGATGAACGGGCGCTTCCACTTCGCCGGGCCCGTGCTCGGCGCGTATCTCGGCGTCGCGCTGCTGCACGCGCTGTGGGACTCGACGCACGGCATCGCGATCTGGCTGGTGGCGCGGCTGGCCGGAACGGATCTGCACCGGCAGTTGTTCGCCCAGGGGTACATCCCGCGCCCGACCGAGCAGCAGGAGCACCTCTTCACCCTGTTCTCGGTGGGCGGGCTGGTGCTGGTGTCGCTGCTCGGGATCGGCTGGGTGCGGTCCCTCGCCCGGCGCGACCCCTCTTGGAGAAATACCCCCTAGGGGTATAGTGTGAGGTATACGGGAAACCACCGTGGGTCCCGTCCGCCCCACATGCCTCGACGAGGAGAACGACATGACCGCCCAGACCGACACCCAGGGTTCCGTCACCACCGTCTACAAGGTGACGGGGATGAGCTGCGGACACTGCGAGGGCTCCGTCTCCGGCGAGATCTCCGAGATCCCCGGCGTGAGCTCGGTGAAGGCGGTCGCCTCCTCCGGCGAGGTCACCGTCGTCTCCGAGGCCCCGCTCGACGAGGCCGCGGTGCGCGCCGCGGTGGACGAGGCGGGCTTCGAGCTCGTCGGCACGGTCTGAGCGGCAGTGCAGGAGGCCGGGTCATGACCACCACCGCAGAGACACCCATAGCCGACACGTCCGAGGTCGAGCTGCTCATCGGCGGAATGACCTGCGCCTCCTGCGCGGCCCGCGTCGAGAAGAAGCTCAACCGGATGGACGGCGTCACCGCCACGGTGAACTTCGCGACGGAGAAGGCGAAGGTCAGCTACCCCGCGGGCATCCAGGTCGCCGACCTGATCGCCACCGTGGTGAAGACGGGGTACACGGCCGAGGAGCCCGCACCACCCGTCCAGGAGGAGACGCCGGCCGCCGAGGAGGACTCCGAACTCGCGGCCTACCGCGAGCGCTTCACCGTCTCCGCGCTGCTCGCGGTCCCGGTGATCCTCCTCTCGATGATCCCCGCCCTCCAGTTCGACAACTGGCAGTGGCTCGCGCTGACCCTCGCCGCGCCCGTCGTCGTCTGGGGCGGCCTGCCCTTCCACAAGGCCGCCTGGACCAACGCCCGGCACGGCGGCGCGACCATGGACACGCTGGTCTCGGTCGGCACGCTGGCCGCGTTCGGCTGGTCGCTGTGGGCGCTGTTCTTCGGCGACGCGGGCATGACCGGCATGCACGACGAGTTCCGGCTCACCGTCTCGCGCATGGACGGCGCGTCCACGATCTACCTCGAAGTGGCCGCCGGGGTCGTCGCGTTCATCCTCCTCGGCCGCTATCTGGAGGCCCGCGCCAAGCGGCGCTCGGGGGCCGCGCTCAGGGCGCTGATGGAGCTGGGCGCGAAGGACGTGTCGGTGCTGCGGGGCGGGCGGGAAGTGCGGGTTCCCGTGGCGCAATTGGCCGTCGGCGACCGTTTCGTCGTACGTCCCGGGGAGAAGATCGCGACCGACGGGACCGTCGTCGAGGGCACGTCCGCGGTGGACGCGTCCATGCTGACCGGCGAGTCGGTGCCGGTGGACGTGACCGTCGGCGCCGCCGTCACCGGCGCGACCGTGAACGCCGGCGGGCGACTGGTCGTCGAGGCCACGCGCGTGGGCGCCGACACGCAGCTCGCGCGGATGGCCAAGCTGGTCGAGGACGCGCAGAACGGCAAGGCGGAGGTGCAGCGGCTCGCCGACCGCATCTCGGCGGTCTTCGTGCCGGTCGTCATGGCCATCGCGCTCGGCACATTCGGGGTGTGGCTCGGCGTCACCGGCGACACGGTGTCCGCGTTCACCGCGGCCGTCGCGGTCCTGATCATCGCCTGCCCCTGCGCGCTGGGCCTGGCCACGCCGACCGCCCTGATGGTCGGCACCGGCCGCGGCGCCCAGCTCGGCATCCTCATCAAGGGCCCGGAGGTACTGGAGTCCACGCGCCGCGTCGACACCGTCGTACTCGACAAGACCGGAACGGTCACCACCGGCCGCATGACCCTCCAACAGGTGTACGTCGCCCACGGCGCCGACGAGAAGGAGGTGCTGCGGCTCGCGGGCGCCGTCGAGCACGCCTCCGAGCACCCGGTCGCCCGGGCGGTCGCCGTGGGCGCCGAGGAGCGGGTCGGCAGGCTCCCCGAGGTCGAGGGGTTCGAGAACGTGCCCGGGCGGGGCGTGCGCGGGCGGGTGGAGGGCCGCGAGGTGGCCGTCGGGCGGCTCGCCGAGTACGCGGAGGCGCTGCCCGAGGAGCTGGTCCGCGCCAAGGACGAGGCCGAGCGGGGCGGTCGTACGGCCGTCGTGGTCGGCTGGGACGGGGTGGCACGCGGTGTCGTCGCCGTCGCGGACGCGGTGAAGCCGACCAGCGCGGAGGCGGTGCGTTCGCTGCGTGCGCTGTGGCTCACGCCGGTGCTGCTGACCGGGGACAACCGGGCCGTGGCGGAGGCGGTGGCGCGGGAGGTCGGCATCGAGCAGGTGATCGCCGAGGTGCTGCCCGAGGACAAGGTGGACGCCGTACGGCGGCTGCAGGGCGAGGGGCGCGTGGTCGCCATGGTGGGCGACGGGGTCAACGACGCGGCCGCGCTGGCCACCGCCGATCTGGGGCTCGCGATGGGCACCGGGACGGACGCGGCGATCGAGGCCGGTGATCTGACGCTGGTGCGCGGGGATCTGCGGGTGGCGGCGGACGCGATCCGGCTGTCCCGGAAGACGCTGTCGACCATCAAGGGCAACCTCGTGTGGGCGTTCGGATACAACGTGGCGGCGCTGCCGCTGGCCGCCGCGGGGCTGCTGAATCCGATGATCGCGGGGGCCGCGATGGCCTTCTCGTCGGTGTTCGTGGTGACGAACAGCCTTCGGCTGCGGACGTTCCGCTGAACGGCCGGAAAGTTACCGGCGGTTATGGCCAAGTCGAGGTGAGAGCCCCTCTGGAGTCCTGGGCCGGGCTCACATAAGCTCTTCACAAGGCTCGCGCATCATCCTTACGCTTGGGTCCCGGCCAGTGCATCGGGGCTCTTGCGTATCAAACGGACAAATGCAAGAGACGCAGATCACAGTGATGTGAACGTAACCATCGAAGGGGTTCGAAGGTCTAAGTTGACGATGTCAGGGAGCGTCTTGGGGGGCGCGAACTGGCATCTGGGGATGTCTTGGGGGACCTCCTCAGAGTTGCGTTGCCGGGGCACGTACTTCGGGAAGCTTTGAGCGGCCCTCCCGAGCGTGCGTTGTCCCGGCAGACCGCACACAGGAGTAGTACGAGGAGTTTTGCTCGTTCTGCTCAATCGGCAGTACACCTGTTTGGAAAGACAGCGATTCAGGCGCTGTCCTCTCAGGCGCCCGGCCGGATCCCGTGGGGGGAATCCGCACCGGGACATGGGAAGGCGCCCTGGACGTCGGCCCGTGGGGGGACCGGCGCCAGGGCGCCTTCTGCTTTACGTCTGTGTCAGCGCGCCGTTGTCAGCACTGCTCGACGCGTCAGCGCTGCTCGACCGGGATGAAGTCCCGCTCCACCACGCCCGTGTAGATCTGGCGCGGGCGGCCGATGCGGGAACCCGGCTCCTTGATCATCTCGTGCCACTGGGCGATCCAGCCCGGGAGGCGGCCGAGGGCGAACAGGACCGTGAACATCTCGGTCGGGAAGCCCATCGCGCGGTAGATCAGGCCGGTGTAGAAGTCGACGTTCGGGTAGAGGTTGCGCGAGACGAAGTAGTCGTCGGAGAGCGCGTGCTCCTCCAGCTTCAGCGCGATGTCCAGCAGCTCGTCGGACTTGCCGAGGGCCGAGAGGACGTCGTGCGCCGCCGCCTTGATGATCTTCGCGCGCGGGTCGAAGGACTTGTACACCCGGTGGCCGAAGCCCATCAGGCGGACGCCGTCCTCCTTGTTCTTCACCTTGGCGATGAAGGAGTCGACGTCACCGCCGGTGGCCTGGATGCCTTCCAGCATCTCCAGCACCGACTGGTTGGCACCGCCGTGCAGCGGGCCCCACAGCGCGTTGATGCCGGCGGAGATCGACGCGAACATGTTCGCCTGGGACGAGCCCACCAGGCGGACCGTGGACGTCGAACAGTTCTGCTCGTGGTCGGCGTGCAGGATGAGGAGCTTGTCCAGCGCCGAGACGACGACCGGGTCGAGCTCGTACTCCTGGGCGGGGACCGAGAAGGTCATCCGCAGGAAGTTCTCGACGTAACCCAGGTCGTTGCGCGGGTAGACGAAGGGGTGGCCGATCGACTTCTTGTACGCGTACGCCGCGATCGTCGGCAGCTTGGCGAGCAGCCGGATCGTGGAGAGGTTGCGCTGCTTCTCGTCGAACGGGTTGTGGCTGTCCTGGTAGAACGTGGACAGCGCCGAGACGACCGACGACAGCATCGCCATCGGGTGGGCGTCGCGCGGGAAGCCCTTGTAGAAGTTCTTGACGTCCTCGTGCAGCAGGGTGTGCTGCGTGATCTCGTTCTTGAAGGAGGAGAGCTCGTCGACGGTCGGCAGCTCGCCGTTGATGAGCAGGTAGGCGACCTCCAGGAAGGTGGAGCGCTCGGCCAGCTGCTCGATCGGGTAGCCGCGGTACCGGAGGATGCCCGCCTCGCCGTCGAGGTAGGTGATGGCGGATTTATAGGCGGCGGTGTTCCCGTAACCGCTGTCCAGTGTCACCAGACCGGTCTGGGCGCGGAGCTTCCCGATGTCGAAGCCCTTGTCGCCGACGGTGCTGTCGATCACCGGGTAGGTGTACTCGCCGTCGCCGTACCGCAGTACTACAGAGTTGTCGCTCACGTCTTCCCTCACCGACGTAGTGCCTCATCTTCGAGGTTGCCCTGACTGTCTCTACCATCCCCCAATTGGCTCAGGAGAGTGCACTCGGGGTCGACCATCGGGCCTATCGGCGGCACTGAGTGCCGCCAACTTGCTCATCCTGCCCCCTGTCCTTCCCATCCGGAAGAGCTCTGTGACCTTCACGACTCATTTGATCGATCATTTTTCGAGATGGGTCGAGCCGAGCCGGAAGTCGAGTGCCGTACAGCGTCGTCCCGCCGACACCGTGCGCACCGCCTGGCCGATCGCCTTGCGCGAACCGACGAGGACGACCAGCTGCTTGGCGCGGGTCACCGCGGTGTACAGCAGATTCCGCTGGAGCATCATCCACGCGCCCGTGGTGACCGGGATCACCACGGCGGGATATTCACTTCCCTGCGAGCGGTGAATGGTCACCGCGTACGCGTGGGCCAGCTCGTCCAGCTCGTCGAATTCGTACGGAACCTCCTCGTCCTCGTCCGTCAGCACCGTGAGGCGCTGGTCGACCGGGTCGAGCGAGGTGACCACGCCCACGGTGCCGTTGAAGACACCGTTCTTGCCCTTCTCGTAATTGTTGCGAATCTGGGTGACCTTGTCGCCGACCCGGAAGACCCGGCCGCCGAACCGCTTCTCGGGCAGGTCTGGCCGGCCGGGCGTGATCGCCTGCTGGAGCAGTCCGTTGAGGTTGCCGGCGCCCGCGGGGCCCCGGTGCATGGGCGCGAGGACCTGCACGTCCCGCCGCGGGTCGAGCCCGAACTTGGCCGGAATTCGCCGCGCCGCCACGTCCACGGTGAGCCGCCCGGCCTCCTCCGTGTCGTCCTCGACGAAGAGGAAGAAGTCCTTCAAGCCGTCGGTGACGGGGTGCTGCCCGGCATTGATCCGGTGCGCGTTCGTCACGACGCCGGACTGCTGGGCCTGGCGGAAGACGCGGGTGAGGCGTACGGCGGGGATGGGACCGCCGTCGGCGAGAAGGTCCCGGAGCACTTCGCCGGCCCCGACGGACGGCAGCTGGTCGACGTCACCGACGAAGAGGAGGTGGGCGCCGGGAGGGACGGCTTTCACCAGCTTGTTGGCGAGGAGAAGGTCGAGCATGGAGGCCTCGTCGACGACCACCAGATCGGCGTCGAGCGGGCGGTCCTTGTCGTACGCCGCGTCGCCGCCGGGCTTGAGCTCCAGGAGCCGGTGGACCGTGGAGGCCTCGGCGCCGGTGAGCTCGGCCAGCCGCTTGGCGGCGCGGCCGGTGGGGGCGGCGAGGACGACCCTGGCCTTCTTGGCGCGGGCCAGCTCGACGATCGAGCGGACGGTGAAGGACTTGCCGCAGCCGGGGCCGCCGGTGAGGACGGCGACCTTCTTCGTCAGCGCGAGCCTGACGGCGGCCTCCTGCTCGGGGGCGAGGTCGGCGCCCGTGCGGTCCCTGAGCCAGCCGAGCGCCTTGTCCCAGGCCACGTCACGGAAGCCCGGCATCCGGTCCTCCTCGGTGCGCAGGAGGCGCAACAGCTGGGCGGCGAGGGCGACTTCGGCACGGTGGAAGGGGACGAGGTAGACGGCGGTGACGGGGTCCGAGCCGGGATCGGGTCCGGGGACCTTCTCCCGTACGACACCGGGGTCTTCGCCGTCCTCGGGCGGCCAGGCCAGCTCGGCGAGGCACTCGATGACGAGCCCGGTGTCGACCTGGAGCAGCTTCACCGCGTCGGCGATGAGCTGTTCCTCGGGGAGGTAGCAGTTGCCCTGGTCGGTGGCCTGGGAGAGGGCGTACTGGAGGCCGGCCTTCACGCGCTCCGGGCTGTCGTGCGGGATGCCCACGCTCTGGGCGATCTTGTCGGCGGTGAGGAAGCCGATGCCCCAGACGTCGGCGGCGAGGCGGTAGGGCTGGTTCTTGACGACGGAGATGGAGGCATCGCCGTACTTCTTGTAGATGCGGACGGCGATGGAGGTGGACACCTCCACGGTCTGGAGGAAGAGCATGACCTCCTTGATCGCCTTCTGTTCCTCCCAGGCGTCGGCGATCTTCTTGGTCCGCTTGGGTCCGAGGCCGGGGACCTCGATGAGCCGCTTGGGCTCCTCCTCGATGATCTGGAGGGTGTCGAGCCCGAAGTGCTGGGTGATGCGGTCGGCGAAGACGGGGCCGATGCCCTTGACGAGGCCTGAGCCGAGGTAACGCCGGATGCCCTGGACGGTGGCCGGGAGGACGGTGGTGTAGTTCTCGACGGTGAACTGCTTGCCGTACTGGGGGTGCGACCCCCAGCGGCCCTCCATCCGCAGGGACTCCCCGACCTGGGCGCCGAGCAGCGCGCCGACGACGGTGAGGAGGTCGCCGCCGCCCCTGCCCGTGTCCACGCGGGCGACTGTGTAGCCGTTCTCCTCGTTGGCGTAGGTGATGCGCTCGAGTACGCCTTCGAGGACGGCCAGTCGCCTTTCACCCGTGGGATTGCCCGCCTGTTGAGCCATGATCCGACGGTACCGGTGGGGTCTGACAGAGCGGGGCGAGATCCTCGGTTGCGGCCGGGCTCGGGGGGCGGCGGCCTGCGAGGAGGGCGGCCAGGAAGCCGCTGCGTGGCGGCACCGGCCTTCAACCACGCCGGCGCGGTGGTCACGGCGATCAGCGTCTCGGGGCCAGCGTCACGGGTGACGCGGGAACGGCTGCCGGAGATCGGGCGCCGGGTGACTGAGACGGCGCGTGAACTCACGGACCTGCTGGGGGGACCGACGCCTTGACCGCGTCAGGGGTGGGGGTGCCGGGACTTCTTGAGGGCTTCGAGGAAGGTGGTGAAGGTGGGGGTGGGGAAGGTGAGGGTGGCTCGGGTGGGGGTTTTGGAGTCGCGGACGGTGGTGTGGGTGGGGGTGGGGGCTATCTCCACGCAGTTGTTTCCGTCGCCGCCGCCGGAGTAGGACGACTTCCGCCAGTTGTCGGGGGTGGTCACGGGTGCCTCACAGTTCCTTGCCCAGTCTGTGGATGAAGTCACGGGATCGCTCGGGGTCCAGCGACGCGGCTTCCACCTTACGGAAGAGCGTTCGAAAGACGCCGAGTTGTGCTTCGGAATCGACGAAGGCGGTGCCGTGGGGTGCGTCGCGCACGGCAGTGTCCAGCCTGGGGACGGCTCCGGCGGCCAGCATCATGGTGGTCCAGGTTCCGCCGAACCCGTCCAGATCGAAGGGGATCACCCGCACGGTGACGTGATCGGCCTCGGAGAGTTCCAGGACGTGGGCGAGCTGGGCCCGTGATGCGGCACGGTCACTGAGCCTGATACGCAGGGCCGCCTCGTGAATGACCGCCTCGTACGGGACGGTGATCCGTCGGCGCTCCATTCGGTGCTGGACACGGAGTTCGAGCTCCTCGGCGGGCAACTCGGGGATCCTGGAGGAGAACGCGGCGCGGGCGTAGTCGGGCGTCTGGAGCAGGCCGGGGATGAACAAGAACTCGACGTCACGCCGGTACGTGGCGTGGTACTCCAACTCGGCGATGTCCAAGAACGGGGTGGGCAGCAGGCCCCGGTACTCCTCCCACCAGCCGCGTGTCCGGTCCGTGGCCATCGCCACCAAGGCGTTGATGAACTCCTCGTCCGTGCACGCGTAGTGGGAAGCCAAGCGGCGGAGCCGTTGCTCGCTCACGCCCGTCAGCCCGGATTCGATGTGGCTCATCTGGACCCGATTCGTCCCGAGCAGCGTTGCCGCCTCGGTGGCCGAGAGCCCTGCCGCCTCGCGGAGCCTGCGCAGCTCGGTCGCCAGGCGCATCTGACGTGCGGTCGGTTCGCGCCTCAGGACCATCAGTCGCTCCTTGTTCAACAGGCCTTCTGGGTCTGCTCGTTCGAGGTCAGATTACGCGACCACCTTGCTACGGATGACACTTTAGGTCTACCGTCGGTTACGCAACGCACACGCTGCGGAAGTGCACCGCTCCGTCCCGCCTGCCCCGCACCGCCCTGACGGTCGCGGCGATGCCACCGCCAACCTCCCACCACCGAACCGGAGTTGACGCATGCCCGAAAACACCCCGAAGCCTGGGAGTACTGCCTCTCCATCCCCAACGACCTCCGTGCCGTCACCGTCAGTCGTCGCACCCTCCGGCTGATCCTCACCGCGCACGGGCTGATCGGCCTCGTCGACGTCGCCGAGCTGCTCGCCACCGAGCTGGTGACCAATGCCGTACGGCATACGAAGGGGCCGGCCGCGCTGCGGGTGCGCTGGGCGCCGCCCGGGACGCTGCGGATCGGAGCCTGGGACGCCGATCCCGAACCGCCTGAGCCGCCAGTGCCGTTGGCGCGGATCAGTGAGGCGGAGGAGGGGCGGGGGTTGGTGCTGGTGCGGGCGTGCGCCGACGTGTGGGGGTGGCATCCGCTGTCGCGGCACGGCAATCGGGGCAAGTATGTGTGGTGCGAACTTGCGGCGGCCTAAGGCTTGTCCCGTAACGCCTGTTCAGGGCAAGGCCATGTCCAGGAGTTGTTGGTGGAGTCCGGGGCGCGCGAAGAGTGCGGCTCCGGTGTCGGTCCGGTGCTGGCCGGTGAGGTCGCTGAAGGTGCCGCCCGCTTCTTGGACGATGGGAATGAGAGGGGCGATGTCCCACGGGCCGGCGCCGAGGAGGAGGAAGGCGTCCAGTTGACCGGTTGCGACGAGAAGAGCGCCATGACAGGTGCCGGATCCGGTGGACGGTTTGCGGGGCGCTGGCGCGGTGGGGTCCGCTGTGGTCCAGTCCAGCAGCGGCCGGACCTGCCTGACGCCCCGGGCGAGTCTCGCGGCTGCGGCGCGTTCCTGCTGGTTCAGTCTGGACGGAGGTGGCCAGATGCCGATGGCTGCGTTCTGGGCGCTTGGGCCTTCGGTGAGGGCCAACCGGTGTGCTGGTGTGTCCGGGTTGGAGGGGCATGACCCTGTCCACGAGCCCGAGTCCGGCCTGGCCCACCACCGGCGGCCCAGGGCAGGGGCGGAGACCATGCCCAGGGTGATGCGGCCGTCCTCCTCCAGGGCGATCAGTGTGCTCCATTCCGGTTCGCCGGCGATGAAGCTCGCGGTGCCGTCGATGGCGTCGATGATCCAGCGCCGTCTGCCGTGTCCAAGGGCGCCGAACTCCTCACCGATGAACGCGTCGCCGGGACACTCCTGGCGGATCAAGGAGCGAAGGACGAATTCGATCTCCCGGTCGGCATCAGTGACAGGGCTGCCGTCGCTCTTGGCACGGGATTCGATGGTGGCGCTCGAGAAGTAGCGTCGGGCGATGGCATCCGCCTCATCGGCCAGGCGGTGCACCAGTTCCAGGTCTGCCAGGTCCGTCACGAGGGCGCCCTTCCCATTGTGATTCGCCATTAAGCCCCGCATGGACCGTGCAGACGCGCTGACCTCTGCCGCCTCAAGGGCGGTGGAGTACACCACGCCAGGCTCGGCATCGCCCGCCTGTGCAACGTTGCCCTCGCCAGATAGAGGGGCGGATCTCATCGCCGCTCAGCGCACGCATCGACCTCAAGATCAGTTACGGGACAAGCCTTGGCTCGTTGATCAGCTCGGTGGAAAGGAGAGCTGATGGTCAGCTCGTCGCATGAGGCGCTGCACCGGATCTTCCAGAAGGATCCGACGCTCCTGACGAAGGCGTTACAGAAGGTGCTGCGCGTACCCTTCCCCGAGCCTCGGGAGATCGCCGCGATGAATGTGGATCTCACCGAGATCGAGCCGGTCGAGCATCGCGTCGACACCCTGCTGCGTGCGGAGACGGACGAAGGCACGTATCTGCTGGTGGTGGAGTCGCAGCGGAAGGTGGACGAGCGCAAGCGGGGCAGCTGGCCGTACTACCTCAGCTACCTGTACGAGAAGTACCGCTGCGAACCCGTACTCATCGTCACCACCCAGAGCAGTACGACAGCCAAGTGGGCGTCCCAGCCGATCCGGTTCGGCTTCCGGGGCTGGCACTCGATGACGGTACGGCCCTTGGTGCTCGGGCCGGACAACGTGCCGCTGATCACGGACGAGCGGCAGGCCGAGAAGGACGTACCCCTTGCGGTGCTGTCGGCGATGACACACGGCCGTGGGCCGCAGGCTCCGGCCATACTGGAATCCCTGGCCGCCGCCCTGCGGACCATCGACCCGGACAGTGCCGCAGTCTTCGTGCAGTTTGTCGACTCCTGCCTGGCCGACCCCCAGGCGAAACAGATGTGGAGGGACCTGATGACGGCGATCCAGTACTTCTGGCGACACCCGCTGGCAGAGCAGGTGCGTGAGGAGGGGCGGGAGCAAGGCCTGGAGCAAGGGCGGGCCGAAGCCAAGGCCGAGATGGTCCTGCGCATTCTGGAGTGGCGCGGTATCTCCGTACCCGACTCCATCCGTGAGCGCGTGATGGCCTGCACGGATCTGGCGCAACTGGAGGCCTGGGCCCAGCGGGCCGTCGGCGCTACGGACGCGGCGGAGCTGTTCGCCGAGGAGTGAGGACGAAACCGCAGGGGCAGTGTGGTGGCCACAGTTGTTGTGGCCACCCGGCCTCGGCATGATGGACCACGCCGTACGCACCTGACGGCACTCGAGTCGACGTCGGACCAGGACGGAAGCATGTCGGGAGATGTCTCGCCCGCCGGGAAGCGCTCCGGCGCCGGCTCGTCGCCCGAGTTGCGGGCCTCTCACGCGGACCGGGACCGGGTAGTGGATGTGCTGCGGGTCGCGGCGGGGGACGGTCGGCTCACCGCGGAGGAGCTCGACGAGCGGCTGGAAGCCGCGCTGTCGGCGCGGACTCTGAGCGAACTGGCCCCGCTCACCGCCGACTTGCCGCCCGTCTCCGCCATGGGCGGCGCGACCGGCGTCGAGGCCAAGGACCTGGTCCGGATCGAGCAGGTGCACAGCGGGCCCATCGAACGCGTCGGGCGGTGGGTCGTGCCGCGGAGAATGGAACTCGCGGTGACCTACTGCCAGGTGACCCTCGACTTCACCGAGGCCGTGATCACGCACGACACCCTGCGGATCGACCTGGCCATGACCGGGAAGACCCTGACGCTCGTGACGAGGCCGGGGGTCGTCGTCGACACCGACGGTCTGCAGCTGGTGCATTCGAGGGTCAAGTCCCGTCCGGCTCCGGCGGATCCCGGTGCGCCGGTCGTTCTGCGCGTGGAGCTGGTCGGGCAGAAGGCCCACGGCCGTGTGGTGATACGGCCGCCGCGGCGGACCTTCGGGCAGTGGCTGCTGCGGCGCAGGCCGGCGCTCCCTTCCGCGAACTACTGAACGCGCCCCCCGTCACGCCTCCACCACGTCATGCGCCACGTCCTCCGCCTCCCAGCGCAGCAAGTCCCCCGGCTGGCACTCGAGTACCTCACACAGCGCGGCGAGTGTCGTGAAGCGCACCGCCTTGGCGCGGCCGTTCTTGAGTACCGCCAGGTTGGCGGGGGTGATCCCGACGCGGTCCGCCAACTCCCCCACGGACATCTTCCGCTTCGCCAGCATCACGTCGATGTCGACGGCGATCGGCATCAGATCACCTCGTTCAACTCGGCCTGCATCTGCGCCGCTTCGACGTCGCGCGCGACGGCCTGGGCGAGCAGCATGCGCAGCACGAGCACGATGAGCGCGACGCCCAGGATGGCTACGCCGATCCCGGCCATGATGACGGTGACGCCAGGGTCGTCCCGCTGGCCCGGCGCGTTGATGCCCGTGACGGTGAACCACACGAGCGCCGCCGACACGATCGCGCCGATCACGATGTCCACGTAACGGAAGGCGTCGTGGGAGAACACGGTCCCGCGGCGCACCATCGTCACCAGCCGCCATACGCAGACCACGGCGACCTGGACGGACACCATGCCGAGGATCGTGACGATGCGCAGCGGGGTCAGCGGGACCGAACCGTCCTCCGGGTCGTTCCCGCTGACCAACGTCCACACCAGCCCCGCCTGCACGAACAACGTGCCGGCGAACACCACCCCGAGCACGGCACACAGCGCCCGCACTGCCAGCTTGCCCATGGCCCACCCTTCCACCGACTTACGATTCCATCGACTTACGATGGGAATCTATCGAATTTCGATAGGGTGGGCAAGGGAGCCGGGACGTCCGGGAGGTGCCAGTCGCCTCCGCGGTCCTCTCCGGACAAGCGCGCCACCAGGTCGGGGACGCGCAACGCCGTCGCCAGGCCCGTGACGGTGAGGAAGGCGTCGATCGCCCGGCGGGTCATCGGGAGGCCGAGCCGCAGGATGCGGGGGTTGACCTCACCCTGGATCTCGTCGACGAAGGGCCGGAGTGTGGTGTCGTAGTTCGCCAGCGCTGTCGGCAGGTCGTCCGGGTGGCGGTTGATCTCGCCGGCCAGGACGTACGCGCCGACCAGGGCGCCGGAGACGCCCATGCCGCTGTACGGGGAGGCGCAGTGCGCGGCGTCGCCCGCCAGGACCACGCGGCCCCGGGACCAGGTGTCGGTGCGCACCTGGACGATCTCCTGGGAGTAGAAGAACGGGCTCGCCTTCATGCCCTCGACGAATCGCTCGGTCTGCCATCCGGCGTCGCGGAACCTGCCGGCCCAGAACTCCTGCTGCCGCTCGACCGGCTCGCGGTGGACGCCCGAGGCCTCCTCGGAGTCCTCCCGCAGCACGAAGTACACCTGCGTCTCGGTCGGGTTGTGACTGCGGCGCATGATCTGACGGCCGCCCGGGACCATGTACGTGTCCCGGATGTTGCCGTCAGAGGCGATGCGCGGGACGAACCAGTAGGCCATGTGGATGCCGACCCGCCAGTACGGGTCGAGGCCCTCCGGGAGAAGCGCCCGCCGGATGCGCGAGCCCTGCCCGTCCGCGCCGACCAGGAGGTCGAACTCCCGGGACGACCCGTCGGAGAAGTGCCCGACCACCGGCCCGGCCGCGTGTCCGGCCGCGTGTCCGGCCGCATGTCCGGCCGCCCGCCCGACCCCGTGCTCGTCGTCCTGGTCGAAGCCGTCCACGCCGAGCCCGAAGACGTACTCCACGTCGTCCTTCGTGGCGTCGTGCAGGATGCGCACCAGGTCCCCGCGCATGATCTCGTACTCCGACGTGAGGGACTGCCGGCCCCGGCCGGAGGTGTTGGCCATGATCGTCGCCCGGGGTCTGCCGTGGGCGTCGACGAAGGCGACACCCGCCTCGTCCACGAGTCGGCCGCGCACCGCGTCGAGCAGGCCCATGCGCTCGACGGCCTCGATGCCCTGGCCCCGCAGGTCGACCTGGGCGCCGGCGGCGCTCAGCGCCGGGAAGCGCTCGGCGACGGTCACCCGGTGGCCGCCCCGGGCCAGCCAGAAGGCCAGGGCCTGCCCCGCGATCCCGCCACCGGCGACGAGAACGCGCAGGGACTTCGTGCGCGGTCCGGATCGCTGGGCGTGCGCCATTGCCCCCACCTGCCCTCACCTCAAAATCTATCAGTGAATGATTTTCTCCAGAGTCGTCTATCGGCGATAGATTGTCAACGTGACCAAGA
The DNA here is from genome assembly GCF_022698165.1 of Streptomyces cylindrosporus. Taxonomy (GTDB): domain Bacteria; phylum Actinomycetota; class Actinomycetes; order Streptomycetales; family Streptomycetaceae; genus Streptomyces; species Streptomyces cylindrosporus. Next base: position 378,617 of record NZ_JALDAY010000012.1, on the reverse strand, counting down.
TGAACCGAGAGACCGTCGTCACCGAGGCGCTCGACCTCCTCGACGAGGTCGGGCTGGACACCGTCAGCACCAGACGGCTGGCGAAGCGGCTGGGGGTCGAACAGCCGTCGCTCTACTGGTACTTCGGCACGAAGAAGGACCTCCTGGCCGCCATGGCGGAGGTCGCCATGGCGCCGCACGCGGAGGCGCCGCTGCCGGAGCCCGGCGACGACTGGCGCGCGTGGTTCCTGGACAACATGCGCAGCTTCCGGCGCACCCTGCTCATGCGCCGCGACGGCGCACGGCTGCACGCCGGCAGCACCCCGACCGCCGACCTGGACCGGATCCACCGCAAGATGGACTTCCTCATCGCCTCCGGCGTGCCCGAGCAGCACGCCCGGACGGCCATGCTGGCGGCCGGTCGCTTCACGGTCGGCAGCGTCCTGGAGGAGCAGGCGGAGGCCCGGTACGGCGACAGCGCGGAGCCACCGGCGGGCGTACCGGTGATCGACCACGAGTCGGCGTTCGAGGCGGGGCTGGCTCTGATCGTGGATGGCCTGGCGCAATACGTGGACACGCGGCCCCGGCCCCTTCCCTAGCCGGCTCCCCTGGTGCTCTGACCGCTTAGACACCTCAGGCACGTAACTCGTCAAGCCAGGGCGGTCGTTGTTCGAGTGTTCGTCGGTAGTGTTACGGACATGCCCGAGGCGTGGATCGGCTTCAACTCCCGTGATCGGCAGCGACTCTGGTGGCGGACCGGCATCCTGACGTCGGCGCTCGTCGGTGTGATCGGGACGATGAGCCTGACCACGCATGAACCGGGCAGATGGTGGTGGGTCGGTGGCATGGGGGCCTTCTCCGTAGTCGTGCTGTTGAGCACGATCAACTTGATCTATGGCCAGGTCCTTCTGACCACGACGGGGCTGGAATTCCGCACCTTCGTCAGCAGGCGAGTGGTTCCCTGGAGCGAGGTCGCACGCATCGAGGAGCGACAGCGGGTTTCACGGAGCGGAACCTGGTCGGAACTTCGTGTCATCAGGGCCCATGGGCGCTCGCTCACGCTTCCGGGGACCCTCACCAATCGCGTGATGGATGCGGAACTTCAACGGAAGCAGGCCGTCATCCAAGAGCGCTGGTCCCTCGCAATCGGCGGCTGAGGGATCTCATGTTGCGAGAGCCTCGGTTGCGATGGGGAGGGTGACGGCGAGAAGGGCATCCGCTGGGGCGGACGCGCGCGACCCGACCGACCCTCCCTCTCAACTCGGCGAACCATAGCGGTCAGAGCGCTGGCCGACTCCCCTCAGCCGGCCGACGCGCCCCCCATCGCCCCGTCCAGATGCGTGATGACCGCCGACACGTCGTCCTTTTCCGTCCTCCGGATCAGTTCCAGGGCCGGCCGGACCAGGCCCCCCGGGTGGGCTATCAGGCGGGCCAGCACGGCCGCCCTGATGTCGAGGCGGTCGATGGTCGTCGTCTGCTGCTCCTCGGTCTGGCCGGCCAGCAGGACCGCGTTGTACCAGGCCTCTTCGCGGGACTGGCGGATGCTGAAGTCGAGGATCTGTTCGTCCGTGCGGCCCCCGACCTTGTCCAGCAGCGACATGAACGGCGACAGCGCGTCGACCGAGTCCTGCACCGCCAGGACCACGCTCGCGAGGATGTCGTTGATCAGCAGGAAGTCGTTGCGCAGCGCCTGGATGTCCGCGCCGGGGCTGGTCCGCGCCGCCGCCACGGCCAGGTCCAGGTTGATGTGGGCGTTCACGCCGAGGAGCAGGTGCTGGACGATGACGGTGTCGGCGTCGTCGAGCAGCCCGAAGGTCTCGCGCCAGCAGCGCGGCCCGCTCCCGTCGCGGCGCCAGGCGTCGTACGCCTCGAAGTAGCGGTTGCCGAAGTGCGTGTCGAAACGGTCCATGCGGGGGCCGTCCTCGAACCGGCCGGCGTGGATCGCCTTGCGGACCTCGACCGTCACCTGCCGGTACAGCGCCGCGAAGTACCCGACCCGGTCGCCGGCCCGTCTCGCCTCCGCCACGATTCCGGCGAGCCCGTCCACGACGTCGTCTATGTTGTCTGCCCTCACACCCAACTCCCTCTCCCGGCATGACAGTTCGGGCCGCAGTTCGGGCGACAACCGAGCGCCGCTGCCCGTAGTGGCGATTAAAGCGCCGCCCCACCCCCGCGCACCGGGGAACATCACGATCCGGTCTCAAGGTCTTGCGTCCCCGCCATGTAATCGATTCCAATCCTCGGTACACGGAGTCGTGTAATCGATTCCATGAGGTTTCACGAAGTTCCACGAGGAGGTGGGGCGGCGATGGCGAGCATCAAGGACGTCGCTGCCGAGGCGGGGGTTTCCGTCGCCACGGTGTCGCGGGTTCTGAACGACCATCCGTCGGTCAGCGCCGACGCACGCACGCGCGTGCTCGCCGCCGTCGAGTCGCTGGGCTACCGCCCGAACGCCGTCGCCCGCTCGCTGCGCACCGACCAGACCCACACCCTCGGCCTGGTCATCAGCGACGTGATGAACCCGTACTTCACCGAACTGGCCCGCTCCGTCGAGGAAGAGGCCCGCGCGCTCGGCTACAGCGTGATCATCGGGAACGCCGACGAGCGGCCCGAGCTTCAGGACCACCACGTACGGACGCTGCTGGACCGTCGTATCGACGGACTGCTCGTCTCCCCCACCGACGGCGGGTCGCCGCTCATGCTGGACGCGGCGCGGGCCGGGACGCCCATGGTGTTCGTCGACCGGTGGATCCCGGGCGTGGATGTGCCGGTCGTCAGGGCCGACGGGCGGGCCGCTGTGCGGGATCTCGTCGCGCATCTGTACCGGCTGGGGCACCGGCGGCTCGCGATCATCGCGGGGCCCGCGGCCACCACGACCGGGCAGGAGCGTGTCGAGGCCTTCCGGGAGGCGCTCGGCGCGTACGGGCTCGGGCTGCCCGACGACTACATCGGGCAGGGCGACTTCCAGGCCGAGAGCGGGCGGCGGGTCACCGAGGGGTTCCTGGACCTGCCCGAGCCGCCCGAGGTCGTGTTCGCGGCCGACAACCTGATGGCGCTCGGCGCGCTGGACGCGATCCGGGCGCGCGGGCTGTCAGTGCCATGTGACATAGCACTGGCCGCCTTCGACGACATCCCGTGGTTCGTGCACACCGATCCGCCGATCACCGCGATCGCCCAGCCCACGGGCGAGCTGGGCCGGGCCGCCGTACGCGCCCTGGTCGACCGCATCGAGGGGCGGCCCCCGCAGTCCGTCACCCTCCCCGCCCGCCTTGTCGCCCGCCGCTCGTGCGGCGAGGACCGGGACCCCGGGCAGAACCAGACCCCTGTGCAAAGGAGCACGTCGTGAGCAACCGGGACGAGTTGCTGCGCATCGAAGGCATCCGCAAGACCTTTCCCGGCGTGGTCGCGCTCGACGGCGTCGACTTCGACCTGCGCCGGGGCGAGGTGCACGTGCTGCTCGGCGAGAACGGCGCCGGCAAGAGCACGCTGATCAAGATGCTGTCGGGCGCCTACCACCCCGACGAGGGCCGCGTCCTGGTGGACGGCGAGGAGGTGCACATCCGCGGGGCGCAGGACGCCGAGCGGCTGGGCATCGCCACGATCTACCAGGAGTTCAACCTCGTACCCGACCTGACGGTCGCCGAGAACATCTTCCTGGGGCGGCAGCCGCGCCGCTTCGGAATGATCGACCGGAAGACGATGGAGGCCGACGCCGAGGTGCTGCTCAAGCGCGTCGGCGTGAATGTCTCGCCACGCGCGCGTGTACGTGAACTCGGTATCGCGCGCCTTCAGATGGTCGAGATCGCCAAGGCGCTGAGCCTGAACGCGCGCGTGCTCATCATGGACGAGCCGACCGCCGTGCTCACCTCGGAGGAGGTGGAGAAGCTCTTCGTCATCGTGCGGCAGCTGCGCGAGGACGGGGTGGGGGTCGTGTTCATCACCCATCACCTTGAGGAGATCGCCGCCCTGGGGGATCGGGTCACCGTCATCCGGGACGGGAAGTCCGTCGGGCAGGTGCCCGCCACGACCGCCGAGGACGAGCTCGTACGGCTGATGGTGGGGCGGTCGATCGAGCAGCAGTACCCGCGTGAAGTGCCCGAGAAGGGCGCCGCGTTGCTCACCGTCGAGGGGCTGACCCGGGACGGTGTCTTCCACGACGTCAGTTTCGAGGTGCACGCCGGTGAGGTCGTCGGCATCGCGGGGCTCGTCGGGGCCGGGCGGACGGAGGTTGTGCGGGCCGTGTTCGGGGCGGATCCGTACGACAAGGGTGATGTGAAGGTCGCCGGGGCGCGGCTCAAGGGGCATGACGTCAACGCCGCCATGGCCGCCGGGATCGGGCTTGTGCCCGAGGACCGCAAGGGGCAGGGGCTGGTGCTCGACCAGACGGTCGAGGAGAACCTGGGCCTGGTGACCATGCGCGCCGCCACGCGCGCGGGGCTCGTCGACCTCAAGGGGCAGCACGAGGCGGCCGCGCGGATCGCCGGGCAGCTCGGGGTGCGGATGGCCGGACTCGGGCAGCACGTACGGACGTTGTCCGGCGGCAACCAGCAGAAGGTCGTCATCGGCAAGTGGCTGCTCGCCGACACCAAGGTGCTCATCCTCGACGAGCCGACCCGCGGCATCGACGTCGGCGCCAAGGTCGAGATCTACCAGCTGATCAACGAACTGACGGCCGCCGGGGCCGCCGTACTGATGATCTCCAGCGATCTGCCCGAGGTGCTCGGCATGAGCGACCGGGTGCTGGTGATGGCCCAGGGCCGGATCGCGGGCGAACTCGCCGCCGCCGACGCCACCCAGGACGCCGTGATGGCCCTCGCGGTCAGCAACCCCACGAACGAGAAGACCGAAACGGAGGCCAGCCGTGGCCACTGACACGCTCAAGAGCCGGGCGGGCGCCGACAGCCCGACGAGCGGACTGCGCCGCCTGCTCCTCGACAACGGCGCGCTCACCGCGCTGATCGTCCTGGTCATCGCCCTGTCGGCGCTGTCCGGTGACTTCCTGACCACCGACAACCTGCTCAACGTCGGCGTCCAGGCGGCCGTGACCGCCGTCCTCGCCTTCGGCGTCACCTTCGTGATCGTCTCGGCGGGCATCGACCTGTCGGTCGGCTCGGTCGCCGCCCTCTCGGCCACCGTCCTCGCCTGGAGCGCCACTTCGCACGGCGTGCCGGTCTTCCTGGCCGTGATTCTGGCCGTCGCGACCGGCATAGCGGCCGGTCTCGTCAACGGTTTCCTGATCGCGTACGGCAAACTGCCGCCGTTCATCGCGACGCTGGCCATGCTGTCGGTGGCGCGCGGTCTGTCCCTGGTCATCTCCGAGGGCTCCCCGATCCCCTTCCCGGACTCGGTCTCGCACCTCGGCGACACCCTCGGCGGCTGGCTGCCGGTGCCGGTGCTCGTAATGGTCGTCATGGGGCTCATCGCGGCCTTCGTGCTGGGACGGACATACATCGGCCGCTCCATGTACGCGATCGGCGGCAACGAGGAAGCCGCGCGGCTGTCCGGTCTGCGGGTGAAGAAGCAGAAGCTCGCGATCTACGCGCTGTCGGGCGTCTTCGCGGCGGTGGCCGGCATCGTGCTCGCCTCCCGGCTCTCCTCCGCGCAGCCGCAGGCCGCCGACGGCTACGAACTGGACGCGATCGCCGCGGTCGTCATCGGCGGTGCCTCGCTCGCGGGCGGCACGGGCAAGGCGTCCGGCACGCTCATCGGCGCGCTGATCCTGGCGGTGCTCAGGAACGGCCTGAACCTGCTCAATGTCTCCGCCTTCTGGCAGCAGGTCGTCATCGGTGTCGTCATCGCGCTCGCGGTGCTGCTCGACACGCTGCGGCGCAAGGCGGGCGCGACCCCGGTGGCCGCGGGCACGGGCGGCAACAAGGGCAAGCAGGCCGGGACTTACGCACTCGCGGCCGTCGTCACGGTGGCCCTGGTCGGCGCGACCTCGTTCCTCCACAACGGCGGCTCGTCCTCCACCACCCCGAAGATGGGCCTGTCCCTCTCCACCCTCAACAACCCCTTCTTCGTGCAGATCCGCTCCGGCGCGCAGGCCGAGGCGAAGAAGCTGGGCGTCGACCTGACCGTCACCGACGCCCAGAACGACGCATCGCAGCAGGCCAACCAGCTGCAGAACTTCACCAGTTCGAACCTGGGCGCGATCATCGTCAACCCGGTGGACTCGGACGCGGCGAGCAACTCCGTGAAGGCCGCCGACAAGGCGAAGATCCCGGTCATCGCGGTCGACCGCGGCGTCAACAAGGCGAGCGTGGACGCCCTCGTGGCCTCCGACAACGTCAAGGGCGGCGAGCTGGCCGCGCAGACGATCGCCGGGAAGCTGGGCGGCAAGGGCAAGATCGTCATCCTCCAGGGCCAGGCGGGCACGTCGGCCGCCCGTGAGCGCGCGGCCGGTTTCGCGGCGGGCCTCAAGGCCTACCCGGGCATCCAGGTCGTCGCCCAGCAGCCGGCCGACTTCGACCGCACCAAGGGCCTCGACGTGATGTCGAACCTGCTCCAGGCCCACCCGGACGTCCAGGGCGTCATCGCCGCCAACGACGAGATGGCGCTCGGCGCGATCAAGGCGCTGGGTTCCAAGGCCGGCAAGTCCGTGCAGGTCGTGGGCTTCGACGGAACTCCGGACGGCCTGACGGCCGTTGAGAAGGGCACGCTGTACGCGTCCGTGGCACAGCAGCCCTCGCAGCTGGGGAAGATCGCGGTGGACAACGCGCTCAAGGCGCTGCAGGGCAAGAAGGTCGAGGAGACGGTGAAGGTGCCGGTGAAGGTGGTCACGAAGGAGAACGTGGCCGGGTTCAGCGGCTGACGACGGGGAACGGGCGGGCGGTCACGGGGGACCGCCCGCCCCAAGTCACTTATCCGGGGAGTCTTTTGATGTGCGGGGAGTCTTTCTGATGTACGACTACGACCTCCTGGTCGTCGGTTCGGCCAACGCCGATCTGGTGATCGCGGTCGAGCGGCGGCCGGGCGCCGGTGAGACGGTGCTCGGCGGTGACCTCGCCGTCCACCCCGGCGGCAAGGGCGCCAACCAGGCCGTCGCCGCCGCCCGCCTCGGCGCCCGTACGGTCCTGCTGGCCCGGGTCGGCGACGACGCGCACGGCCGGCTGCTGCTCGAGTCGCAGCGGGCGGCCGGGGTCGACACGGTGGGCGTGCTGGTGGGCGGGGCGCCGACGGGGGTCGCGCTGATCACCGTGGACCCGTCCGGGGACAACAGCATCGTGGTGTCGCCGGGCGCGAACGGGAAGCTGACGCCGGGCGACGTCCGGGCCGCGGCGAGCCTGTTCCAGGCCTCGAAGGTGGTCTCCACACAGCTGGAGATCCCGCTGGAGACGGTGGTGGAGGTCGTACGCAACCTCTCCTCCGAGAGCCGCTTCGTCCTCAACCCGTCCCCGCCCCGGCCCCTGCCCTCCGAGCTGCTGGCGGCCTGCGACCCGCTGATCGTCAACGAGCACGAGGCGAAGGTGGTCCTCGGCGAGTCCTGCGTCTCCGACCGCCCGGAGGACTGGGCGCGGCTGCTGCTGGCCAAGGGCCCGCGGTCGGTCGTGGTCACCCTGGGCGCGGAGGGCGCGCTGGTGGCGTCCGCGGACGGGGTCGAGCGGGTGCCTTCGGTGAAGGTGGACGCGGTGGATACGACGGGTGCGGGCGACGCCTTCACGGCGGCACTGGCGTTCCGGCTGGGCGCGGGGGCGTCCCTGGCCGAGGCGGCCGGGTACGCGGCCCGGGTCGGCGCGGCCGCGGTCACCAAGGAGGGCGCGCAGGTGTCCTTCCCGACGGCCGAGGAGGTCGAGGCGCTGTGAAGAAGGCGGGGATCCTGAACCGTCATCTCTCCGGGGCGCTGGCCGAGCTGGGCCACGGGGACGGGGTGCTGGTCTGCGACGCGGGCATGCCGATACCGGCGGGACCGAGGGTGGTGGACCTGGCGTTCCGGGCCGGGGTGCCGTCGTTCGCGGAGGTGCTGGACGGGCTGCTGGCGGAGCTGGTGGTGGAAGGGGCGACCGCGGCGGAGGAGATCCGGACGGCCAACCCCTCGGTGGCCGCGCTCCTGACGGACGCGCTCCCCGACCTCGATCTCGTCTCGCACGAGAAGCTCAAGGAGCTGTCGGCGGGGGCGCGGCTGGTGGTACGGACGGGCGAGGCACGGCCGTATGCGAATGTGCTGCTGAGGTGCGGAGTGTTCTTCTAGTCGACAAAACAGACGTTTTGGACAAATTCGAGGGGGCCCGATCCGTCGACCGGGCCCCCTCGGGTTTTCCCCTCCAACATCAGAACCCCCGCGATCCCCCCAGATCCCCCTCCAGAAGTCCTGATGCCAAGTACGACCCGCGAGGTGGCGGAAGGGTTGCACGCCGTCTTCAGAATTTTTTCGGGGGGCTCTGTGCAGCCTTCGGGCGGGGGCGCCGCGGCCGACGGTCCGCCGACCGGGCCGGTGATAAATTCGGGCCCGTGATGTCTGCGGGGGCCTTGAGTCGTACGGCGGCCAGTGGGTCCGCGGTCGTTCTGAGTCGCGTCACCCTGGTCGGGGAGCGACGGCGTATCGAGCTCGTGTTGCCGGCGCGGGAGCCGGTCGGCGCCCTGTTGCCCGAGATTCTGCGCGTGCTGGACGACGGGACGGGCGGCCGGCCCGGGACACGGCGGCGGCTCGTGACGGCGGACGGCTCCGAGCTCGGCCAGGACAGCAGTCTTGAGTCGGCGGGTGTGCCCGACGGGGCGGTGTTGCGGCTGCTGCGGGACGGGGACGGTCCGTATCCGCCGGTCGAGGTCGCGGAAGGGCCGGGCGGATGGGCCTCCTGGTGGGGGCCGGGGCCGATGCGGGTCACCGCTGGGGTGCTGGCGGTTGGTTGGGCCGGAGCGGCGGGGCTGTTCGCGAGTTCGGCGTACGCGGCTGGTGTCGTCGCGGGTTCGCTGTTCCCCCTGGCCGTGGTCGCCGGTCTCGCGGGGGTGCTGGTCGCGCGGGGGCCGTGGAGGGGTGGGCTCGGTGCGACCTTGTTGTGCGTCGCCGGGGTGCTGGCGCTGCTCGGTGGCTCCGCTCTTGCCGGTGCCCTGGGTTGGCCGGCTCCGGCGCTGGTGGCCGTGTGGGCCGCCGTGGGCGTCGTAACCCTCCTGCTGCTGGGGCTTTTCACCCGGCTCGGGCGTGGTGGGCTCGTCGGGGCCGCGGCCGTCGGGCTCGTGGCGGTCGGCTGGGAGGCGGTCGTCGCGCTGGAGTCGGGGGCCGGGACGGAGGTGCGGCAGGCGCGGGTCGGCGCGGTGCTCGCCGTCGCGTCCGTGGTCGCGCTCGGCGTGCTGCCTCGGCTCGCGTTGCGGGCCTCCGGGCTGGCCGGGCTCGACGACCGGCGGGCGGGTGGGGTCTCGGTGAGCCGGTACCGGGTGTCCTCGGCGCTGGCGGCGGCTCATCGGGGGCTGGTGCTCGCGACGGTGGTCGTGGCCGGGTCCGGGGCGGTCGCCGCGGTGTGGGCGCTGCGGGTGCCGACGGTGTGGACCGTGCTGCTCGCGGTCGTCGCGGCGGTGGTCATGGTGCTGCGGGCGCGGGCCTTTCCGCTCGTGGCCGAGGTCGTGGTGTTGCTCGCGGGCGGGGCGCTGGTGGGCGTACGGCTGCTGGGCGTGTGGGCGGAACGGGTCGGCGCGGGCGGGGCGGTCGCCGTGCTCGTGGTACTGGCCGTACTGCCACTCGCCGCGCAGGTCGTACGGCCGACAGAACAGCTGCGGGTACGGCTGCGGCGGGCGGGTGACCTCGTGGAGTCCGCCGGGGTCGTCGCCCTGCTCCCGCTGCTCATCGGGGTCTTCGGCGTGTACGGGCGGCTGCTCGACACCTTGGCTTAGGGGGCGGGGACGGCATGAGTGCGGAGCAGGGGGAGCGGGAGCGGCAGGGCGGCGGCAACGGCAACTGGCGGAGCGGCGACGACTGGCAGCTGGAAGTGCTGCGGGAACTGGGGGAGTTGGGGGAGTTGGGGGCGGGCGGGGCCTCGGTGCGGATGGAGGGGGCCGAGGGGGCCAAGGAGGCCGAGGGCCCGGAGCTTCCTGAGCCCGCGAGTGAGCCGACGCCGGGGCTGGCGAAGGCGTCTGGGGCTGGGGAGTGGGAGGGGGCAGTCGCGGAACAGGGCGGGGCGGTGGCGGAACGGGCCGGAGCCATCGCGGAACAGGCCGGGACGGCCGTGGAACAGGCTGGGCGGATCGCCGAGCAGGCCGGGGCGGTCGCGGGGGAGGCCACGGCGGTCGCGGGGCAGACCGGGCCCATGGCGGAGCAGACCGAGCCGAACACCGAGCAGGCCGGGGCAGTCGCAGAGCTGGCCGGGCCGATCACGGGACAGGCCGGACCGATCGCCAAGCAGGACAGGCCGAACACGGAACAAGCCGGGGTGCTCGCGGAACAGGCCGAGCGGAACGCCGAGCAGGCCGGGCCGAACACCGGGCAGGCCGGGGCGGTCGCAGAGCAGGCCGGGCCGATCACAGGACAGGCCGGACCGATCGCCAAGCAGGACAGGCCGAACACGGAACAAGCCGGGCCGGTCGCCGAGCAGGACGGGTCCCTCGCCGGACGTGCGCCGCTCCCGTCTGCCTCAGACGCCGCCGAGCAGACCAGTCCCGTCACCAGTCCCTACGCCGTACCCGCGCCTCTCCCTCCCGTCGTCGCGTCGGCCCCCCACCCCGCGCAGCCCACCCCTGCCGCGCTCGACACGGGCTACCCGCTCCCGCCTCCGGCACCCGCCGTCCCCGCGCCCTCCGCAGCCGCCCCCACCGCGCCGCTCGGCCCGCCTCCCGTGGCTCCCCTCGCCGTGGCCGACACACCCGCGCGCCCAGCCCACACCCCAGCAGGCCCCGCATCCCCGTACCCGGCTCCAGCAACCCCCGCTCCCCCGCACCCCAGCCCCACTCCCCCTCCCCGCACCCACATCCCCCGAACCTCACCCCAACCCCCCTCCCTCCCCTCCCCCGAATCCGTCCCCACCCTCGACCCCCGCCTGGCCGTCGCCCTCGGGCGCCCCCAGCACGGGGACTCGCTCGCCCACCGCACCGGACGTACGCTCCGGCGGCTCACCTCCTCCGTCTCTCAGGACGTGGCCGAACAGACCCGTGTCGCGCGGGAGTTGCAGCAACCCTTGGCTACCGGGCGGGTCGTCGCCGTCACCTCCATCCGCGGTGGCGTCGGCAAGTCGACCGTCGCCGCGCTGCTCGGCCGTACCTTCAACCACTACCGGCACGATCCGGTGCTCACCCTGGAGGCCGACGCCGCGCTCGGCACGCTGCCGGTGCGGATGGGCGCCGAGTCGGTCCGCTGGTCGTGTGCCGACCTCGCCCGGATCCTCACCCCGGCCATGCAACTCACCGACGTCATCGGCTATTTGGTGCCCGTGTCCAATGGCGGGTGGCTACTGCCCGCCAGCCAGGGACGAGTCGGCGCGCCTCTCGACGTACGGACGTACCGGACCGTGACGCTCGCCCTGCGCCGGTACTTCGCCGTCACCGTCGTCGACTGCGAGACCCTGCCCGGCGAGGTCGCCCGTACCGCGATGGACACCGCCCACGCCCGGATCGTGGTCGCCCCCACGACCGCCGAGGGCGTCGGCGGCACCCGGCAAGTCCTCGACTGGCTCGGCCAGTTGCCCCACTCCGCCCTCTCCACGACCGTCGTCGCCCTCACCGCCCACTCCCCCGACATGACCCTGGACGTGAAGGCGGCCCGCGCGCACCTCAAGGAGACAGGCGTCAGCGTCGTCGTCCTGCCGTACGACCGCCACCTCGCCGCCGGCGGCCCCATCCACACAGACCTGCTCGCCGCGGCCACCCGCGAGGCCACCCTCGAACTGGGCGCGGAGGCGCTTCGCAGGGCGGCGGTACGGGGCAGTTGAGGACGGGGCCCGTCGGCAAAACCCCACCCAGCCCGGTACTCAGATTCGCACCGCGTCACCCTCCCGCACCCACCCACCCCGCACCACCTGCGCATACACCCCCGCGCACGGCTCCGCCGCCCGCCCCGGAAGTGCCGGCACCCGGTTGTGGTGGGCCAGGACGCGCAGGGCGTCCGGGTCTCGGGGGAGGTGGCCGTGGGCCAGGGTGGGGACGGCGCAGCGCGGGGTCGAGGCGATGACGCGGAGGGTCAACTCCTCGCCGATGTGCAGCTCTTGGCCCACCCAGGTGTGTTCCACGAAGCCGCTGCCGTCCGTCCCGCCCGTGTCGATGAGCAGGTTGGGGCGGTAGCGGGCCGCTTCCGCCGTTCCCCCGGGGCTCAGCTCGGCGATCCGTGCCAGCGTGGACGTCGTGATCAGGTGGACCGGCGCGAAGTCGAAGAACGTGCCGGGCGGGGACGCCGAGCCGAACCGGACGATGTCCGCGGCGACCTGGGCGTCCGGGCCCGCCGCCAGGACCTCGTCGGGGCGGGAGCGGTCCAGCTCGCCGCCCGGTGGGGGTACGTCGGTGAGGGCGACCTTGCGGCCGAGGAGGACGGAGAGGGCGTCGGCGTCCGGGAGTTCGGTGCCGTCCGGGGTCGTGATGCGCGGGCCCGTCGGTGTGAGCGTCGCCGTGCAGGTGAGCAACTGCCGCCACAGGCGCGGGGACTTGGCGCTCGCCACCTTGCCCGTCTCCTCGTCCAGCAGCGCGTACCCGCGGTCGCCCGTCAGGCCGCGGCCGGTGATCCCGACGGCGTCGAGCCGCTCGCCGAGCATGGACTTCACGGGATAGCGGTACAGGGCGGCAACGGGTCCGAGGGTCACGAGATCACATTCTGCATACGTCCCTGGGCGGGTCCAGCGAATATGCAGGACTGTGCAGGACAATCTATGAGCCTGCCCCACCCCGGATCGGACGGGGTGGGGCAGGGTTCATGGGGTCTCAGCGAGCGGTCGTCGCCGTCACTTGACGGTGATCGTCACCGTCTTGGAGACCGTGGCGCCGTCCTTGACGCGCAGGACCTCGACGCCCTTCTTCTCGAACTTGTCGGTGAGCTTGTAGGCGCTCTTCTTGACCTTGGTGGTGACCGGCAGGGCCACCCACTTCTTGCCGTCCTTGACCTGGAGGGTCACCTTGCTGCCTTCCTTCACACCGGTGGTCTTGCCGGTGAAGGTGACGATGTCGCCCAGCTTGACGCCGGTCTTGCTGGCCTTGAGGGTGATGGACGGCGCGGGCGCCGGCGCGGCGACGGCGGCGGTGGCCCCGGTCGCGACCGCGGCGGCGGAGAGAACGGCGACGGCTGCAATACGTACGTTCACAGAGAACTCCTCGTGCGTGAATAGGGATGGCAATTCCACCGCATTTTCCAAGCCTTTTGCCTGGCCCCTGCGGCGAGCCTGATCCTATAGACACACGCAGGTCAGGGTCGGTTCCCTATGGTTAGAAAAAATTGAATTGACAGCACAATCACAGGAATTCGGATATGCCGACAGGCCTTGAACTGCATTGATTAGCGGGACCTGTGTGAAGGTGTCCTCACAAATGACCCCGCCCCGCACCGGTCAGGTTCGGTGCGGGGCGGAGGACCGTGGTGGAGCCGGGGTTAGACGGCGTGCTCCACGAAGCGGCGGGCCGTCTCCGCGAGAACCTCGCGGCCGTCCCGTGCCCACAGGGCGTCGTTGAAGAGTTCGACCTCGATGGGGCCGGTGTAGCCGGCCGCCTCCACGTACCCCTTCCACTCCCGCATGTCGATCGAGCCGTCGCCGATCTGCCCGCGGCCGTTGAGCACGCCCTCGGGCAACGGGGTGGTCCAGTCGGCGAGTTGGAAGGTGTGGATACGGCCGCCCGCGCCGGCCCGGGCGATCTGCGCGGGCGCGTTGTCGTCCCACCAGATGTGGTACGTGTCCACGGTGACGCCGACCTGGTGGGCGGGGAAGCGTTCCGCCAGGTCGAGGGCCTGGGTGAGGGTGGAGACCACGCAGCGGTCGGCGGCGTACATCGGGTGGAGCGGCTCGATGGCCAGCTTCACGCCGCGCTCCTCCGCGTACGGGCCCAGCTCCGCCAGCGCGTCGGCGATGCGTTCCCGCGCGCCGTGCAGGTCCTTGGAGCCGGCGGGCAGGCCCCCGGACACCAGGACCAGCACCTGCGTGCCCAGCGTCGCCGCCTCGTCGATCGCGCGGCGGTTGTCGGCGACGGCCGCCGCCCGCTCGGCCGGGTCGATCGCCGTGAAGAAGCCGCCGCGGCACAGGGTCGTCACCGCCAGGCCCGCGTCGCGGACCAGCTTGGCGGTCGCCTCCACGCCGTACGCCTGGACGGGTTCGCGCCACAGGCCCACGCCGGGGACGCCGAACTCCAGGCAGGCGTCGACCAGTTCGGGCATCGACAGCTGCTTCACCGTCATCTGGTTGACGGAGAAGCGGGCGAGGTCTCCGGCAACGGTCACTGGGTCACTCCGTACAGGGCGAGGAGGTTCTTCATCCGCTCCTCGGCCAGCTTCGGGTCCGGGAACAGGCCCAGTCCGTCGGCGAGTTCGTAGGCGCGGGCGAAGTGCGGGAGGGAGCGGGCCGACTGGAGGCCGCCGACCATGGTGAAGTGCGACTGGTGGCCCGCGAGCCAGGCGAGGAACACGACGCCTGTCTTGTAGAAGCGGGTCGGGGTCTGGAAGAGGTGGCGGGACAACTCGACTGTGGGGTCGAGGAGTTCACGGAAGCCGACAGCGTTCCCTGTGTCGAGGACCCGTACCGCCTCTGCCGCCAGCGGGCCCAGCGGGTCGAAGATGCCGAGCAGGGCGTGGCTGAAGCCCTGCTCGTCGCCCGCGATCAGCTCGGGGTAGTTGAAGTCGTCGCCGGTGTAGCAGCGCACGCCCTGCGGGAGGCGGCGGCGCAGGTCGATCTCGCGCTGGGCGTCGAGGAGGGAGACCTTGATGCCGTCGACCTTGTCGGGGTGGGCGGCGATGACCTCCAGGAAGGTGTCGGTGGCCGCGTCCAGGTCGGACGAGCCCCAGTAGCCCTCCAGCGCCGGGTCGAACATCGGGCCCAGCCAGTGCAGGATCACCGGCTCGGCGGCCTGGCGCAGCAGATGGCCGTAGACCTCCAGGTAGTCCTCGGGGCCGGAGGCCGCGGCAGCCAGCGCGCGGGAGGCCATGAGGATGGCCTGCGCACCCGCTTCCTCGACCACCGCGAGCTGCTCCTCGTACGCCGCCCGGACCTCCGCCAAGGACCCGGCCGTGAGCTGGTCGGTGCCGACGCCGCAGGCGATCAGGCCGCCGACCGCCTTGGCCTCGGCGGCACTTCGCCGGATCAGCTCGGCCGCGCCCGCCCAGTCCAGGCCCATCCCGCGCTGGGCGGTGTCCATCGCCTCCGCGACGCCGAGCCCGTGGGACCACAGGTGGCGGCGGAAGGCGAGGGTGGCGTCCCAGTCGACGGCGGCGGGCGAGTCGGGCGACACGTCCGCGAAGGGGTCCGCGACGACATGCGCCGCCGAGAAGACCGTACGAGAGGTGAAGGGGGTGCCGGGAGTGACGGCGAGGGGTTCGGGGCGGGGCTCGTACGTCCGCAACGCGCCTGTGGAGTCCGGGAGTTGGATGGTCACAGCTGGATCTCCGGTACGTCGACGCGGACGCCCTCCGCCGAGGACTTCAGGCCCAGTTCGGCGAGCTGGACGCCGCGGGCGCCGGCCAGGAGGTCCCAGTGGTAGGGGGCGTCGGCGTAGACGTGCCGCAGGAACAGCTCCCACTGGGCCTTGAAGCCGTTGTCGAAGTCGGCGTTGTCGGGCACTTCCTGCCACTGGTCGCGGAAGGAGTAGGTGGCCGGGATGTCGGGGTTCCAGACCGGCTTGGGTGTCGACGAGCGGTGCTGGACACGGCAGTTGCGGAGACCGGCGACGGCCGAGCCTTCCGTGCCGTCGACCTGGAACTCCACGAGCTCGTCGCGGTTGACGCGCACCGCCCAGCTGGAGTTGATCTGGGCGATCGCGCCGCCGTCGAGCTCGAAGATGCCGTAGGCGGCGTCGTCGGCGGTGGCGTCGTAGGGCTTGCCGTTCTCGTCCCAGCGCTGCGGGATGTGGGTGGTGGCGATGGCCTGGACGGACTTCACCCGGCCGAACAGCTCGTGCAGCACGTACTCCCAGTGCGGGAACATGTCGACGACGATGCCGCCGCCGTCCTCGGCGCGGTAGTTCCACGAGGGGCGCTGGGCGGTCTGCCAGTCGCCCTCGAAGACCCAGTAGCCGAACTCGCCGCGGACGGACAGGATCCGGCCGAAGAAGCCGCCGTCGATCAGGCGCTTGAGCTTGAGCAGGCCGGGGAGGAAGAGCTTGTCCTGGACGACGCCGTGCTTGATGCCGGCGGCGTTCGCCAGGCGCGCCAGCTCAAGGGCGCCCTCCAGGCCGGTGGCCGTGGGCTTCTCGGTGTAGATGTGCTTGCCCGCGGCGATCGCCTTCTTGATCGCCTCCTCGCGGGCCGAGGTCACCTGGGCGTCGAAGTAGATGTCGACGGTCGGGTCGGCGAGGACCGCGTCGACGTCGGTCGAGATGTTCTCCGCAGCCAGGCCGTGCTGTTCGGCGAGCGCCTTCAGGGCGTGCTCGCGGCGGCCGACCAGGATCGGCTCGGGCCACAGCACGGTGCCGTCGCCGAGGTCGAGGCCGCCCTGTTCACGGATGGCCAGGATGGAGCGGACCAGGTGCTGGCGGTAGCCCATGCGCCCGGTCACGCCGTTCATGGCGATACGCACCGTCTTGCGTGTCACTTGCTTTCCCTTCGTTCGCCCTAGCCACCCATGCAGCAAGCGCTTTCTATCCAAGAAGAAGCTAGCCTCTGAGCGGTGGTCTGTACAAGGCTGTGACGGGGTCGAGTTGTTCGAGGGGGCGAACAATGGGGGGCTGGGGCCGTATGGTCTGCTCCTTGGGACGCCTCCGCAAGGATGCCCCGCCCAAGACGAAGCGATGCGCGACCGGAGGACGACGAGATGACGGTGACCCTGGCGGACGTGGCGGCCCGCGCGCAGGTCTCGCCCGCGACGGTGTCGCGCGTGCTGAACGGGAACTATCCCGTGGCGGCCTCCACCCGTGAGCGGGTGCTGAAAGCGGTCGACGAGCTGGACTACGTACTGAACGGCCCGGCGAGCGCGCTCGCGGCGGCCACCTCGGACCTCGTCGGGATCCTGGTGAACGACATCGCCGACCCCTTCTTCGGGATCATGGCGAGCGCGATCCAGGCGGAGATCGGGGGGCCCGGGGGCCGGGCGGGTGGCGAACGGCTCGCGGTGGTGTGCAACACGGGCGGTTCGCCGGAGCGCGAGCTGACGTATCTGACCCTGTTGCAGCGGCAGCGGGCGGCGGCCGTCGTACTGACCGGTGGGGCCGTGGAGAACGAGCCGCACGCGGCGGCCGTCGCGTCGAAGCTGCGGAAGCTGACGGAGGCCGGGACGCGGGTGGTGCTGTGCGGGCGGCCGCCGGCCCCGGACACCGGTGCGATCGCGCTGACCTTCGACAACCGCGGGGGCGGGCAGCGGCTGACCGAGCACCTGATCGGGCTCGGGCACCGGCGGCTCGGCTACATCGCGGGCCCGGAGGAGCGGACGACGACCCGACACCGGCTGGAGGGGCACCGCGCGGCCCTCGCCGCGGCCGGGATCGAGGAGGACCCGCGGTGGACGGTGTGGGGCCGCTACGACCGGCAGGCCGGTTACGAGGCGACGCTGGAGCTGCTCCGCCGGGACCCGTCCCTCACGGCCGTGGTGGCGGCGAACGACTCCGTGGCGCTGGGTGCTTGCGCGGCGCTGCGGGAGTCGGGGCTGCGGATCCCGGCGGACGTCTCGGTCGCCGGGTTCGACGACCTGCCGTTCAGCGTGGACGCGGTGCCGGCGCTCACGACGGTACGGCTGCCGCTGGCGGAGGCGGGGGCACGGGCCGGGCGGATCGCGATGGGGCGGGAGGAGCCGCCGCCCGGGGGGATCGCCACGGTTCGGGGGGAGTTGATGGTGCGGGGGTCTTCGGGGGTGCCTCGGGGCTAGGACGTTCCTGTCGTCGGCTGATGGTGGGCGCCGATGAGTTTCGGTGTGCCGGGCGGTCCAAGTCGGCGCATCCGAACAGAGGGAGAAGCTGATGGGTATGACGCGCCTGCAACCGACGACTCACGTCGCCCGGCGTATGTTCGAGCTCCTGGAGCCGGTCTGCCTGGTCACTTTCATGGCCGAGGAGTGCAACGAGGAAATGGCCGCCCTCGGCCACCGCACCTACTGGGACGGCTACTTCGCCAGCCGGGCCGCACCGCTGGGACGGGTGCCGGCCGAGGTCGTGCACGCGGCCTTCTACAACTTCGCCGAGGGGGAAGCCGCACGGCACATCCCCAGCGCGTGGGAGACGATCCCGCCCGAGGCCTCCCTCGCCGCCCGGGAGCGGGGCAGCGCGGCCTCCCTGCGGCGCATCCTCGGCGCCGAACTGGCCGGCTCCCCGGGCCTGGTGCGCGCCGCGGACCTGACCACCAAGGCCGCGACCAGCGCGCCCACCGAGGGCCGGGTGATGTACGCCGGCATGCGCACCCTGCCCGTGCCGGCCGACCCGGTCGCCCGGCTGTGGCACTCCGCGACCATGCTGCGTGAGCACCGCGGTGACGGGCACATCGCCGCTCTCGTCGGCGCCCGCATCGGCGGCACGGAGGCTCACGTGCTCTCCGCCCTGGACCAGGGCATCCACCCCGCGGAGTCGTTCGGACGCATCCATCACCTGCCGAAGAAGCGCCTGGCCGCGGTCATGGACGGCCTGCGCGAACGCGGACTCGTCGACGCCGACGGCCACTTCACCGACGCCGGCCGCGCGACCAAGCAACGCATCGAGACCCTCACCGACGAACTCGCCGTCGCGCCCTACGAGGCCCTGTCCCCCGCCGAGCTCGACGAACTGATCACCGAGCTGGAACCCATCACCGCGGCGCTGGTGGCCACGGGTTCGCAGTGACGCGCAGCCCTCTTCACGCGCTCTCGGCCGCTTTCCTCGCCGCCCGCTCCACCCGCTCCCGGTGCTCGGCCCACCAATCCGCGTCCCCGGATGGCAGGTTGTCGCCCGGGCCGCGCAGCCCCGCCGCCCCGTCGACGAGTTCGCGCACGATGTCGGCCTGGCCGGTGTGGCGGTGGGTCTCGCCGATCATGTGGACCAGGATGCGGTGGAGGGTGAGTTCGGGGTACGGCGGCCAGGGGACGCGGCCGACCGCGTCCAGCGGCAGCGCGGCGATCGTCTCGTCCGAGTGGGCCCATGAGCGCCGGTACTCGCCGACGATGTGCTCGCGCGTCTCGTCGGGGGTGGCCCACAGGTCGGCGTTGGGTTCGGCGGCACCCGTGACCCACAGCGGCGGGCCTCCGTCGAAGGGCCGCCCGAAGGTCTCGCCGAAGTAGACCGCCTCCGCCCCGGTGAGGTGCTTGACCAGGCCGAGGAGATTGGTACCGGTCGGCGTCATGGGCCGCCGGACGTCGTACTCCGAAAGCCCGTCGAGCTTCTGGAGCAGGCAGTCCCGGGCGTCCTGGAGGTAGCGGCGCAGGTCCGCTGCGGCGTCGAGGTCGGTCATCGGGTCAGTGTGGGGGACGGGTGATCGTCGGCGCACCGGGTTTTCTCCGCACCGAATGAAGGCTGGCGCCCAGGGCGTGGGCGTCCTACAGTCGACCCATCGATATCTCTGACTGAGTCAACTATCCGGGGGTCGATGACCATGACTGTCCAGGACGTCCGCGCCTTCAACCGTTTCTATACGAACGTCATCGGCGCCCTCGACTACAGCCGCCACCTGTACGCCCCGTACACCCTCACCGAGTCCCGCGTCCTGTACGAACTCGCGCACTCCCCCCGTACGGACGCGGCCGATCTGCGCAGCGAACTCTCCCTGGACGCCGGTTACTTGAGCCGCATCCTGAACAAGTTCGAGAAGGACGGCCTGATCGAGCGCACCCCCTCCCGCCGCGACCCGCGCCGCATCCGCATCACGCTCACCGCCCACGGCCGCGAAACCGCCGCCCTGCTCGCCGAGCGGGCCAACGAGTCCGTCGGCGCGCTGCTCGCCACCGTCCCCTCCGCCGAGCGCTCCCGCCTGACCGAGGCGATGTCGACGGTGCGCGAGCTGCTGTCCGACGGGCGCCCGCCGCGCCGCGAGGACGTGCTGCTGCGCGAGCCCGGCCCCGGTGACCTGGGGTGGATCGTGTCCCGCAACGCCGCGCTGTACGCCGCAGAGTACGGCTGGAACGCCGACTACGAGGGGCTCGTCGCCCGGATCGTCGCCGACTTCGCCGAGGACCACGACCCGCATCTGGAGCGGGTGTGGATCGCCGAGCTGGACGGCCGGCCGGTGGGGAGCGTGATGTGCGTACGGGACGACGCTCCCGCCACCGCGCGGCTGCGGCTGCTGCTGGCCGAGCCGGAGGCGCGCGGGCTCGGCATCGGCGACCGGCTGGTGCGGGCGGTCATCGACTTCGCCCGTGACGTCGGCTACCGCGACCTGGTCCTGTGGACCAACGACGTCCTCAGCTCCGCCCGCCGCATCTACCAGCGCCACGGTTTCGTCCTGGTCGCCGAGAAGCCCCACCGCTCCTTCGGGAAGGACCTGAACGGCCAGGACTGGCGACTGGACCTGCACGGGGCACCCGAGTGACAGTAGGGGTCATGAGACTGGCGTTCTCCACCCTCGGCGTCCCCGGCCTGCCCATCCCGGACGTGATCCGGCTCGCGGCCACCCACGGCTACCACGGCGTCGAGCTGCGCGCACACCCGGAGGAACCGGTCCACCCCGGCATCGGCCTCACCGAACGGGCCGACGTGGCCGCCGAGTTCAAGGCCGGCGGCATCGAGGTGCTGGGCCTCGCCGGGTACGCCCGGGTGGCCGCGCCCGGCGACGACGGCCCGGTGATCGACGAGATGCGCGAGCTGCTCGACCTCGCCCGCGACCTCGGCGCCCCCTACATCCGGGTCTTCCCGGGCGGCGGCCACGAGCAGAGCCGCGAGCGTGCCGACGCGACGGCCGCGCGGCGGCTGGGCACGGCCGCGGAGTACGCCGCCGACCTCGGCGTACGCATCCTCCTCGAAACCCACGACTCGCATCGCACCGGCGCGGACGCTATCCGTGTCCTCGGGCGGGTCGGGCACCGGCACGTCGGTGCGCTGTGGGACGTCATGCACACGTGGCTCGGCGGCGAGCAGCCGGCGGAGAGCTTCGCCGCGCTGTCGCCATACCTGGGGTACGTCCAGGTCAAGGACATCGCGTCGGCGGAGGACACGACGCCGTTGGGTCTCGGGGCGGGGGTGCTGCCGCTCACCGACGTGGTGGACGTGCTCTCGCGGCACGGGTGGGACGGGTGGCTGTGCTGGGAGTACGAGAAGCGGTGGTACGAGGAGGCTGCGCCGCTTGCGGATCAACTGGCCGCCGGGAGGGAGCATTTGGGGCGGTTGCTGAATGACTGTGCGTAGGCCTGTCGGGTAGTTGGTCGTCTGCGGCGGCGTGGGGGCTGGTCGCGCAGTTCCCCGCGCCCCTGAAGGGGCGCGGCCATCAGCGTCACTAAATGAGTCGCCCGGCGATTGGTGCGCCTTATAGCGTCCCCGGCATGTCTGTGCTGCTCCCTCTGCCCTCATGAGTCTCAGCCGTACGTTTCTCGACGTTCGGCCGCTGCGCAGCTCGCCGGTCTTTCGGCGGTTGCTCGTGGGGCGGACCGTGTCGGTGCTGGGTGGGTTCATGACCATGGTGACGGTCATGTACCAGGTCTGGGACATGACCCGCAGTACGGCGTGGACCGGGGCCGTGGGGCTGGCGCAGGCCCTGCCGTTGGTGGTGTTCGGGCTGTTCGCGGGGGCCTGGGTGGACCGGGCCGACCGGCGAAGGGTCTTTCTGGCGGCCACGGTCGGGCAGGCGGTCTGTTCCGTGCTGCTGGCCGTGCAGGGGTTCACCGGGCACGTCCCGGTGGGCGCCGTACTCGGCCTCGTGGCCGTCCAGTCCGCCTTCGGCGCGCTCGGCGCCCCCGCGGCCGGTGTCTTCGTGCCGCGGCTGCTGCCCAAGGACCAGGTCGGCGCGGGCCTCGCCCTCAACCATGTCGCCGCCCAGGCGATGATGTTCCTCGGCCCGGCGCTGGCGGGCGTCCTGCTCGCCCGCTACGGCATCGGCGTCTGCTACCTGCTGGACGCCGCGAGCTTCGGTCTCGCCTTCTACGGCGCCTTCGGCCTGCCCGCGCTGCCGCCGCAGGGCGAGCCGTCGCGGGCAGGCCTGCGCGGCGTCCTTGACGGCCTGCGCTTCCTGGCCGGCCACCGGGTGGTGCGCGGCGCGCTGATCACGGACCTGGCCGCGACGGTCCTCTCCTTCCCGGTCAGCCTCTACCCCCTGGTCAACGCGGAACGCTTCGGCGACGACCCGCGCACCCTGGGCCTGTTCCTGTCCGCGATGGCCCTCGGCGGCATCACGGCCACGGCCCTGTCCGGCCCGCTGACCCGCCTCGCCCGCCCCGGTCTGGTCATGCTCTGCGGCGCGGGTACGTGGGGTGCCGCGCTCGTCCTCTTCGGCCTCGCCACCAACCCCTGGAGCGGCCTGGCCCTGCTGGTGCTGGCAGGGGCCGCCGACGCCACGTCCGTCGTCTCCCGCTCCACGATCGTCCAGACCCGCACCCCGGACGCCCTGCTCGGCCGGGTCACCGCGGCCGAGGCGATCGTCGGGCAGGCGGGCCCCAGCCTCGGCAACGTCCGCGGCGGCCTCCTGGCCGGCTGGACCTCGGGCACGACCGCGCTGATCTCGGGCGGCCTGATGTGCCTGCTCGCGGTCGCGGCCGTGAGCGTCACGACTCCCGAACTGCGGGGCGGGGCAGGTCGGTTGGACGGACCGTGAACTCGGCGGCCGGGTCCAGGCACCACTCCAGTACGGACGGCCAGGAGCCGTAACCCGCGTTCAGGTCGAGGTGGCCTGCGCCCGGGAGGAGGTCGGTGGGGATGCCGAGCGGATCGCCGTAGACGACGCGCGCGCCCTCCGGGCAGTACGGGTCGTCGTCGCCGGCGACCAGCCGGGTGGGCGCGGGGAGGGTGAAGTCGAGGGCGGGCGGGGTGAATTCGACGACCTCGGGGTGCGGGGCCAGGACGGACGCGGACGGCGGTCCGACCAGCAGCACCCGGTCCACGGCCCCCGCCCCCACCATCCCGCGCGCGACGGCGTGCAGCCACAGCAGGGCGGAGGCGCTGTGGGCGACCACGACCCGCTCAGGGCCGCGCAGTTCGCCCAGGTACCGGTCGAGTTCGCCGAGCCAGCCCTCCAGGCTGGGGTCGTCGGGGTCGGGCAGCTGCGGGTAGAGGACGTGGTGGCCGAGTTCCGTGAGCCGGTCGGCGAGCCAGTGCTGCCAGTGGTCCTTGGGCCGGTGGTTCTGCCACCCGTGGAGGATGAGGAAGGTCATGACGCCGATCGTTCCGGCCCCCTGACCTCACGTCCAGTTAATCTTTTACGGTGGAACAGGTAAGCGAACCCTTCACTGTCGACCTACGCCGCCTGACCGTCCTGCGCGAGCTGGAGCGCCGCGGCAGTCTGGCCCGCACCGCCGAGGCCCTGCACCTGACCCCCTCCGCGGTCTCCCAGCAGATCGCCGCGCTGGCCCGCGAGACGGGCGTACCGCTGACGGAGAAGGACGGCCGGGGCGTACGGCTCACCGGTCAGGCCCGCGTACTGCTGGCCCACGCCGAGCTCATCGCGGCCCAACTGGAGCGGGCCCGCGCGGACTTGGCGGCGTACGGGCAGAGCGGGCGCGGCTCGGTGACGATCGGCTGCTTCTCCAGCGGCATCCTGGGGTTGTTGCCGGGCGTGCTGCGGGGGCTGGCCGAGCGGCTCCCGAAGGTGCGGGTGGACGTGCTGGAGGCGGAACCCCCGGACCTCTTCACCGCGCTCGACGCCGGTCAGGTGGACGTGGCGGTGGCGGTGGACTTCGCCGCGGCGCCGCCGCACACGGACGGGCGGTACGAGCGGGTCGACCTGTTCACGGACGTACTGGACCTGGTGGTACCGGCCGGCCACCGGCTGGTGGGCCAAGGGCCGGTGGCGCTGCGGGAGTTGGCGCGGGACACGTGGATCGTGGGGGCGGCGGAGAGCTGTTGCGGCGCGGTGGCGCGGTCGGTGTGCGCGGCGGCGGGGTTCACACCGGACGTACGGCACGCGGTGAACGACTGGGCGGCGTTGGCCGCGCTGGTGGAGGCGGGGGTGGGGGTGGCTCTCGTGCCGCGGCTGGTACGGGAGTTGTACGCGGGGCGGCGGGTGGCTGTGGTGCCGTTGGAAGGTTCACCGCCGTCTCGTAACGTCTTCGCGGCGGTGCGGGCGGGGGCGGAGGGGGACGCGGTGCTGGCGGCGGTACGGGATCAGCTGACGACCCGGGCCCAGACCGACTTCCCGAACTCCCGCTCCCGGACGCCCCATTCCTCGCACAACGCGGCCACGAGGAGCAGGCCGCGGCCGGAGGTTGCGTCGGGGGCGTAGCCCCTCAGGACGGGGTGGCGGGGTGATCCGTCGAAGACCTCGACCTCGATGGTCTTACGGCCGTCGTGGGTGAGGGCGACGGTGAAGGTGCGGGCGGGGCGGCAGCCGTGGCGGACGGCGTTGGTGGCGAGCTCAGTGAGGACCAGGGCGACGGTGTCGGAGACGTCGTCGGGTACGCACCAGGAGGCCAGCACGAGTTGGGCACCGAGCCGGGCCTCGGGGATGTTCTCGACGACCGGCATGAAGGAGCGGCGCCAGGTGTGGAGGTGACTTTCCGTGTTCACGTTACGACTGTCGGTCCTGGTGGCTAACTTCGATAGAGATCGCGCCTCGACGATCGGGTACGGCGAGTGACGTTGGGGGTGCGTTGAATGGGGTTGAGGTGCGTTGAGGGGGTCGTACGCGATGGGGCAACCGAAGAAGAAGGCGGCGTCGCCTGCGGCGCAGTACTTCGCGGAGGTGCTGCGGTTGCTGCGCACGGCGAAGGGGCGTTCCCAGAACGAGTTGGGTGACGTGATGGGCTACTCGGGGGCGGCGGTGAGCGCGGTGGAGACGTGCGCGAAACCGGCGACGGACGAGTTCATCGAGGCTGCGGAGAAGGCGCTGGGGGCCGGGGGGCTTGTTTTGGCCGCCGCGAAGTATCTGCGGCTGGAGAGGTACCCGGAGCACTTTCAGGGGTTCGTGCAGTTGGAGCAAGAGGCGTTGAGCGTGTCCTCGTACTGTCCGCAGGTCATTCACGGACTGCTGCAGACCAAGGAGTACGCCCACGCGCTGCTGAGCTGCGCCTTCCCTCCGCTTGAGGACGACGAAGTCGAGCAACTCGTCTCGGCACGAATGGAGCGCAGGGCGCTGCTGGACAGGAGGCCGATCTGCGTCATCAACATCGTCATCGAGGAAGCCGCACTCCGGTGCCGGGTCGGCGGCCCCGAGGTCATGCGGGCCCAGTACGAGTACCTCCTCGCCTGCGCCCAGCGGCCCAACGTTGTGCTCCAGGTGATGCCTTCGAGCACGACAGGGCACGCTGGACTGCAAGGGCCCCTGACGGTGCTCGAGACCCCGGAACTGACCACCCTCGTCTACATGGAGGGCAACGGCCACAGCATGCTCGTATCCCAGCCGGACGAGGTCGGAGTCCTCGCCCGTCGCTATGCGATGATCAGTCGACAGGCCCTCCGCCCGGAGGAATCCATCGCCCTGATCGAGCAGTTGGCAGGTGAGCTATGACTGAACTGGCGTGGTTCAAGAGCAGCTACAGCGACAGCTCCGGCGGCGAATGCCTGGAAGTCGCCCTCTCCTGGCGCCGAAGCAGCCACAGCGACAACACCGGCGGCGATTGCGTCGAGGTCGCAACCCCCTCCGCCCCCTCCCCCGCCATCCACATCCGCGACTCCAAGACCCCAGCCGCCCCCCACCTCACCATCTCCCCCACCACCTGGTCAGCCTTCCTCGCCGACCTCCACGAGTGACCGGCGCCGCGCAACGAACCGTTCCACCCGCTCCTCCAACCGCCCCCGGCACTCAGGCCACTCCTCCGCCGTAACGGAGAAGATCGCCGAGTCACGCAACCGCCCGTCCTCCCCCGGCGCCCAAGACCGCGACCACTTCCTCAGCACGCCCTCGAAGCGCGCGCCGACGCTCTGGATCGCCGCGCGGGAACGTTCGTTGCGGGCGTCGGTCTTGAGGTCGACCCTCGACACGCCCCACACCTCGAAGGCGTGCCGGAAGAGGAGCAGCTTGGCCTCGGCGTTGATACCCGTGCCCTGAGCCGTCGCCCCGAGCCAGGTGAAGCCCACCTCGACGGCGTCCAACCGATCCTCGGCCAGCCAACACCGCGGCTCCCAGTACGACGTCGCCCCCACGGCCCGCCCCGTCGCGTTGGACACCTGGGCGTACGGCAGCAGGCGACCCGTCGCGGCGCGGGCGAGCTGCGCGTCGACGTACTCGCCGACCTCATCCGCTCTCGGCACCCACGTGAACGCGTACGTGCCCCGGTTCTCCTCCGCGGCGACCGCGAGGTCGGCCTCGTGCCGGTGCGTCAGGGGTTCGAGTCGCACCAACCGGCCCTGTAGCAGCGGTGCTTCGCATCTGAAGGTCACGGCTGGAGTCTGCCCGTACCACCCTGCTCCGTCGAACGGATTTCAAGAGGCCCTCGCGCCTAGACTGGGTGGGCAGATGAGCAGGGGGAACTGGGGGACGAGGTGGCCGTGGCCGACCGTATGCGTCTGGTGCTGTCCAGCGGGGACGAGCTGGATGTCGAGGAACTCGATTCGCTCACCGGGCAGTTGAGGAAGAGGCTGCTCGAACTCGACGTGGATGACGTGAAGGTGGAGCGGTCGGACGCGGCACCGCCGCCCGGTGCCAAGCCCGGTGAGCTCATCACCGTCGGCGCACTCGCCGTGACCCTCGCTCCCGCCGTCTTCCGGCCTGCTCTGCGGGTGGTGGAGGCATGGCTGCGGAACCGTCCCGTTCGCACGGTGAAGGTCGAGGTCGACGGCCGCATCCTCGAACTCGGCCAGGCCTCCCCGGAGGAGCAACGGCTCCTGGTCGAGGCCTTCCTGGAGGGCATCCGGGACGAGTCCGCGGTACAGCCGTCCACCGACCCGGAGTGACGGGAGCGGGCCGCACATGACCGACTTCGCCTTCGGCCCGGGCCGCAGGGACGCCCTGCTGATCGCGACCGGCGCGTACGACGACCGGACCCTGAGCACCCTGCGCTCGCCCGGTCAGGACTGCGCGAGCCTCGCCGGTGTGCTCGCCGATCCCGGGATCGGCGGCTTCCGTACCGAGCAGTTGAAGGACGCGCAGGCCCACCAGGTCATGCGTGCCGTCGAACGCTTCTTCATGGACCGCAGCCGTGACGATCTGCTCCTCCTGCACATCTCCTGCCACGGCATCAAGGACGACGACGGGCACCTGTACTTCGCCGCCCGCGACACGGACCGGGACCTGCCCGCGTCCACGGCGGTGCCGGCGGCGTTCCTGCGCGAACGTATGGAACGGTGCCGGGCGCGCACCGTCGTCGTCCTGCTGGACTGCTGCTACAGCGGGGCGTTCCTGCCGGGCGCGAAGGGCGACGACCAGGTCCACGTACGCGACGAACTCGGGGGACACGGGCGGGCGGTACTGACCGCGACCAACCGGATCGAGTACGCCTGGGAAGGCGAACACATCGAGCTCAAAGGGCCGCAACCGTCACCTTTCACAGGCGTGCTGGTCGAGGGTCTACGCACGGGAGCGGCGGACCTGGACGGAGACGGCCGGATCACCGTGACCGAATTGTACGAGTACGTGTACGAGACACTGCACCGCGCCGGGGTGAGGCAACGGCCACAGATGTGGGTCGACCTGGAGTATCAGGTCACAGTGGCCCAGGCAGTCGGGGCACCGGAGCCTGTCGAACCAGAGGCACCGCTCACCCAGCCGACGGTGTCGCCTCGCGGACAGAAGGGTCGGGACGTCTTCGTCCGGCTCGAGCTCACGCTTGTGGAGACCACGCGCGGCGCGGTCAAAGGCGTCGCCGTGGAAAGACGCATCCTGTGCTCGACATGCCACGGCTTGGGCGGGCGCACGGTGGAGGAGTGCGGCTCCTGCCACGGAAGCGGCAGCGGACGGGGCAACCTCGGGCAGCATCCACCCAATTGCTTAGCCTGCGACGGCACCGGATGGGGTCTCGGCCCTCCTTGCTCGGAATGTGCGGGCAACGGCTGGCTGGACACGGTCTCCACCCTGACTGTCGAGATCCCGGCCGGCGTCGAGAGCGGGACACACATCCAACTGGCCGACGAAGGCGACGACAGCGCCGACGGCGGCCCACCGGGCGACCTGTACATCGACGTGGTGGAACTCCCGCACCCCGTATACCAACGCGTCGGTGACGACCTCCACCGCAGCCTGACGATTCCCGCGGTCACGGCGAGGGCCGGCGGAACGGTCGAGTTGAAGACCCTGGATGGCCGCAGAACCCTTCGTATCGCCCCGGGCACGCACGAGGGCCAGACTCTCCTACTCCCTGGCTTCGGCGCCCCGCGCTCCGGAGCGTTCGGCCGCGGGGACATCGTGGTGCACGTGGCAATCCGAGACTAACCCCGAAGCCCCGCCCGCAACTCCCCGAACACCTCGTGAAACCCCGGAAACGTCTTCCGCACGCACCCCGGGTCGTCGAACGAAATACCCGGCACCCGCAACCCCGCCACCGCGAACGCCATCACGACCCGATGATCCCCGTACGACTTGATCTCCGCCCCGCCCGGCGCCCGTACTCCCGGCCGGATCTCGATCCAGTCCGGGCCGGTCGCGACCTCCACGCCCAGCCGCCGCAGGTTCTCCGCGCACGCCTCCAACCGGTCGCACTCCTTGACCCGCGTGTTCGCCACGTCCTCGATCCGCACCGGGCCGTCCGCGAACGGCGCGATCGCCGCCAGCGTCGGCATCGTGTCCGAGATGTCCCGCATGTTGACCGTCAGGCCGTGCAGGGCGCCCGTCCCCCGTACCGTCGTCGCATCCGCGCCCACCGTCACGTCCGCGCCCATCCTCCGCAGTACGTCCACGAAGCCCAGGTCGCCCTGAAGCGCCCCGGCCCCCAGCCCCGGCACCGTCACCTCCGCCCCCGGCGTCACCGCCGCCGCAGCGAAGAAGTAGCTCGCGGTGGAGGCGTCCGGCTCGATGGAGTAGACAGTCGCCCGGTAGCCGCCGGGCCGGACCACGAACACATCCCCCTCCCGCTCCACCTCCACCCCGAACGCCCGCATCATCGCCATCGTGATCTCCACGTACGGGACGGACACCAGGTCCGTGACCCGGATCCGCAGCCCCTTCCGCGTCAGCGGGCCCAGCAGCAGCAACGCCGTCAGGTACTGCGAGGACTGGCCCGCGTCCAGGACCACCTCCCCGCCCTCCACCCCG
Source organism: Streptomyces cylindrosporus (assembly GCF_022698165.1). Taxonomy (GTDB): domain Bacteria; phylum Actinomycetota; class Actinomycetes; order Streptomycetales; family Streptomycetaceae; genus Streptomyces; species Streptomyces cylindrosporus. The sequence continues at coordinate 349,384 of NZ_JALDAY010000012.1, read as the reverse complement.
GCCGCCCGGACCGTGAGGGGGTGGTGGCCCTCCGCCTCCTCGTGCCGCAGGTCCACGCCCAGGTCGCGCAGGGCCCGGGTCAGGGGCAGCAGCGGCCGCCTCCGCATCTGCGGCGACGCGTCGAAGCGGTACGTGCCCCGGCCCGTCGCCGCCAGCGTCGGCAGGAAACGGGCCGTCGTCGCGCCGTCCCGGCAGTACACGTCCGCCTCCGGGAGCGCCGGGCCCGCCGGGCGGCCGTCCACCTGCCACGCGTCCGGCGTGCGGCCGACGCGGTAGCCGAGCCGTACCAGGCCCTCGGCGAAGCCCTCCGTGTCGTCCGAACGCAGCGGGCGGACGAGGGTGGTGACACCGTCGGCCGCGGCGGCCAGGAAGAGGGCGCGGGCGGTGATGGACTTGGAACCGGGGATGGCTACTACGGGCATGCCTTCATGATCGGGCGGGCGCGGGCCGCGATGCCGTCGCGTCCACGGGATGGACCACTCCCGGTCGCCTGCGCGTCACCGACGCCAGCGCCACCCCGCCCACCAGCAGCGCCGCCGCGCACCACCGCAGCGGGCTCACCGACTCGCCCAGGAACAGCGCCGCCGACGACATCCCGAACACCGGGACCAGGAGCGAGAAGGGCGCGACCGTGGATGCCGGGTGGCGGCGCAGCAGCCAGCCCCATGCCCCGAAGCCGAAGACGGTCGTGACCCAAGCGACGTAGACGACCGTGCCGGCGCCCTGCCAGTCCAGGGCGTGCAGAGCCTCGTAGTCGCGGGTCGGGCCCTCCAGCAGCAGTGACAGGCAGAGGAGAGGCACGACCGGGATCGTGCTCACCCAGACCATGAAGTTCAGGGCGTCCGGTGGGGACGCCTTGCGGGTCAGGACGTTCGAGACTCCCCAGCAGGCCGCCGCCGCGATGACGAGCGCGAAGGCGCCGAGGGGGCCCGATGCGCCCTCGTCCAGCGCCGCCACGCCAATGCCCGCCAGGGCCACCGCCATGCCCAACAGCCGGACGCGGGAGGGGCGTTCGCCCAGGACCACGAAGGCCACGCCCGCCGTGAACACCGCCTGGATCTGCAGGACGAGGGAGGACAGGCCGGCCGGCATTCCCTGGTCCATGCCGACGAAGAGGAGGCCGAACTTCGCCACGCCCAGCACCAGGCCCACGGCCACCACCCACCTCCACGCCACCTTCGGGCGGCCCACGAAGAAGACCGCGGGGAGGGCCGCCGTGAAGAAGCGGAGGGCCGAGAAGAGGAGGGGCGGGAAGTGGTCGAGGCCTATCTCGATGACGGTGAAGTTCACGCCCCAGACGGCGGCCACCAGGACGGCGAGGGCGAGGTGTGCGGGTTTCATGCGTCGAGCATCACTTCCCACGACCGTGAAGCACCAGCGATGATTGCTGCATGGTCGGATGAAGCAACGCTAAGCATTGGAGTTCCCTCGTGCTCGATCTCCAGCGGCTGCGCGCCCTGCACGCCGTCTCCGTCCACGGCACCGTCGGAGCTGCCGCCGCCGCGCTCGGGTACACGCCCTCCGCCGTGTCGCAGCAGATCGCCAAGCTGGAGCGGGAGACGCGGACCGTGTTGCTGGAGCGGGAGGGGCGGGGGGTGCGGCTCACCCCGGAGGCCCATCAACTCGTCGACACCGCCAAGGAGTTGCTGGCCATCGTCGAGCGGGCCGAGGTGGAGATGGAGGAGCGGCGGGGCATGCCCTCGGGGCGGCTGACCGTCGCCGCGTTCGCGTCCGCCGCGCGCGGGCTGATGCCCGCAGTGCTCGCCGATCTGGCCGTACGGCATCCGGCCCTCGACGCGCGGCTCACCGAGGTCGACCCGCATCTGTCCGTGGACCTGGTCGCCAAGGGGGCCGTCGACCTGGCCGTCGTCCACGACTGGGACGTCGCTCCGCTGTCCGTGCCGGCCGGTGTCGAGCAGGCGAAGATCGGCGACGACCACAGCACCCTGCTCGTGCCCGTCGGGCACGCCTTCGCCGGGCGGGAGTCGGTGCGGCGGGAGGAGCTGGGCGGGCAGCGGTGGGTGTGCCAGCCGCCGGGGCGGGTCTGCCACGACTGGCTGGTGCGGACCATGCGTGCCGCCGGGCACGAACCGGAGATCGTGCATCAGGCCGACGAGAACCCGACGCTCGTGGCGCTGGTCGCGGGCGGGCTCGGCGTGTGCCTGGTGCCGCGGCTCGGGCGGGGGCCGCTGCCGGACGGGGTCGTCGAGGTGCGGCTCGACCCGACCCCCGTACGGCGGCTGTACGCCCTGTGGCGCAAAGGAGCCGCCCGTCGTCCGGCAATCGCAGAGAGCGTACGCACCTTGCAGGAGCAGTGGCCGAAGATCGGGGCACAGGCGTCCCGTTGACCCCTCCGGCACCGACTTCCGGGATTCACCGGGAACGCGGGAACCCTCCCCCCGTACGGTTCGTCCAACCCGCAAGCTGCCGGATGAGTCTCCGCCGTGCGGTGTCGGCCCTCGCTGCTGGCTGCGATCGCTGACCTACCCTCTCCGCCGTACTGCGGCCGGCAGCACAGCCGCCATCGGCGCGCCCCCCTCCAACAGCGCCGATGGCGGCCCCTCTCCGGCCACGCCGGTGCGTGCGCACTCCCTTGACTGGCAGAAACTTCCCGGATATTGCTTCCCCGACGGAAGTTTCCTTCAGTGGATCAGTCAGGATCACTCCGGATCACTCCGGAAGGAGCGCACGTGCCCACCAGACGTACCGTCCTCGCCGCCGGCGCAGGCGTCACCGCGGCCCTGGCACTCGGCACCCCCGCCTACGCCGACACCCCCGACGACAAGAAGCTCCGCTCGCTCATCTCCCGGATGACCCTGGAGGAGAAGGTCGGCCAGCTCTTCGTCATGCGGGTGTACGGCGACTCCGCCACCGACCCCGCCCAGGCCGACGTCGACGCCAATCTGAAGGAGATCGGCGTCCGCACGGCGGCCGAGCTGATCGCGAAGTACCGCGTGGGCGGCATCATCTACTTCACCTGGGCGCACAACACCGAGAACCCGCACCAGATCGCCGACCTGTCCAATGGCGTTCAGCGCGCCTCGCTCACGCAGCCTCGCGGGCTGCCGCTGCTCGTCACCACCGACCAGGAGCACGGCATAGTGTGCCGCGTCGGCAAGCCCGCCACCCTCTTCCCGGGCGCCATGGCGATGGGCGCCGGCGGCTCCCGCGCGGACGCCCGCACCCTCGGCCGTATCTCGGGCGCCGAGCTGCGCGCGATCGGCATCAACCAGGACTACTCCCCCGACGCGGACGTGAACATCAACCCCGCCAACCCGGTCATCGGCGTCCGCTCCTTCGGCGCCGACCCGGACGCGGTGGCGGGCCTGGTCGCCGCGGAGGTCCAGGGGTACCAGCGGTCCTCCGTCGCCGCCACCGCCAAGCACTTCCCGGGGCACGGCGACACGGCCGTCGACAGCCACTACGGCTTCCCGGTCATCACCCACACCCGCGAGGTCTGGGAGAAGCTGGACGCGGTCCCCTTCCGGGCCGCGATCAAGGCCGGCATCGGCTCGATCATGACCGCGCACATCCAGTTCCCGGCCCTGGACGACTCCGGCGACCCGGCCACCCTCTCCCAGCCGATCCTCACCGGCATCCTGCGGGGCGAACTCGGCTACGACGGGGTCGTGGTGACCGACTCCCTGGGCATGGAGGGCGTGCGGACCAAGTACGGCGACGACCGGGTGCCCGTGCTCGCCCTCAAGGCCGGTGTCGACCAGCTCCTCAACCCGCCCGACCTCGCGACCGCCTGGAACGCCGTCCTGAAGGCCGTACAGGAAGGGGAGTTGACCGAGGCGCGGCTGGACGAGTCGATCCTGCGGATCCTGCGGCTGAAGGCGCGGCTCGGGCTCTTCGAGAAGCCGTACGTCAGCCGGGCTGGCGTCGACCGGGTGGTCGGCACGGACGCGCACCTCGCCGCCGCCGACCGGATAGCCGAGCGGACCACGACCCTGCTGGTCAACAAGGGCGGGCTGCTGCCGCTGTCGCGGCGGACGCGGAAGAAGGTGCTCGTCGTGGGCGCCGATCCGGCCTCCCCGTCCGGCACGACCGGGCCGCCCACCGGCGTCCTCGCGACCGCCCTCACCGAACTCGGCTTCACGGCGACGGCCCTGTCCACGGGGACGGCCCCCTCCGCGGCCGCCATCGCGAAAGCCGTCGCGGCGGCCCAGGAGGCGGACGCGGTCGTCATCGCCACCTACAACGTCACCGCGGGCAGCTCTCAGAAGACGCTCGCCGAGCAGTTGGTGGCGACCGGGAAGCCGGTCGTCGCGGTCGCCGTCCGCAACCCGTACGACGTGGCCCAACTCCCTTCCGTCCCGGCCTGCTTGGCGTCATACTCCTGGACCGACGTCGAGCTGCGCGCGGCCGCCCGCGTCATCGCCGGGAAGGTGGCCCCACGCGGGAAGCTGCCGGTGCCGGTGCAGCGGGCCGACGACCCGGCCCAGGTGCTGTACCCCATCGGTTACGGGCTGTCGTACTAGAGGTGACGTAGGGGTCGTACGCCGCGCAACGGGCGTACGACCCCCAAAGTGCTCAAAGCATCCCGCGCGTCTGGCGTGCGCCCGCTGTGGCGGGTCACGCTGGATGCGGGTCATCTGGGGAGGTGCCCGGGGGGATTACGATGCGTGAGAGATGTTCCGCGGGGGTGGTCTGCGCACTGCTGATGCTGGTCGCCGCCCTGCTGACCGGCTGCCAGGCCTTCTCGTCGGCCGCCGAGAAGGACGACACGCCCACGTCGACACCGCGGGCGGCCTCGACGCGTCCCTCGGGCTACGGGGCGGTGTTCCTCGCGGTCGACGAGTGCAGTTCGTTCGGTACGACGAGCTTCACCGAGGTGCCGTGCACCAGCGAGCGGGCCGCGGCGCGGGTGGTGGCCCGGTTCGACGGGACCGTCGGGTCGGGGCCGTTGTGCCCGGCGACCACGGACTTCGTGCTGCACATCAGCCAGCAGAGCCCCGGCTCCGACGAGGACGGCGACGGGGCGGTGCCGCAGGGCTATGCGTGCATGCGGAACCTGGAGCCGCCGCATCCCGGGGATCCGGGCGGCGGGGGCGGTCCGCGCACCATCGTCGGGGACTGCGTCTACGGGTCCGGGAGCGGGCAGGTCCGGGAGACCGCGTGCGACGGGAGCGGGAAGCGGAAGCCGCAGTACGAGGTGGTGAAGGCCGTCGGGAAGCGGGCCGACTGCCCGGCTGCCACCGCGTTGTACGTGCACCTGGAGGGTCCGCGGGCCGTGGGCTGCGCCCGGCGGGTGTGAACGCTGGATGACGGGATGACCGAAGTGGCGTGAGCGCGCCCTAAGGTGGGCCGATGCGTGCGGACATCGGGCTCAAGGAGGTTGCGGAGCGGGCGGGCGTGTCCATGCGGACCGTGTCCAACGTGGTGCGGGACACCGGACGTTTCTCCGAGGCCACCCGTGAGCGCGTGCTGCGTGCCGTCGAGGAGCTGGGCTACCGGCCCAACACCGCCGCGCGGCGGCTGCGCACCGGCCGCAGCGGGGTGCTGCTGCTGGCCGTGCCCGAGCTGTCGATGCCGTACTTCGCCGAACTCGCCGGGCATGTGCTGCGGGAGGCCGCGGCGCAGGGGTGCACGCTGCTCGTGGAGGCGACCGGGGGGCATCCGGAGGCCGAGCTGGAGATCGCCCTGGGGCGTACGGATCCGCTGGTGGACGGGGTGATCCTCAGCCCGCTCGCGCTGGACGACCGGGCCGCGGCGCAGGTGGGGGTGCCGCTGGTGCTGCTCGGGGAGCGGGTGCACGAGCTGCCGTGCCCGCACATCACCATCGACAACACGGGCGCGGCGCGGGAGGCGACCGCGCATCTGCTGGCGCGGGGGCGGCGGCGGGTCGCCGTCATCGGGCGGCAGACCGTGCCGCACGCGGCGACCTCGGCGACGCGGCTCGCCGGGTACCGGCAGGCGCTGGAGGCGGCCGGGCTGCGGTACGAGGAGGCGCTCGCGCCCGCCGTGGCCGCGTACGGCCGGGCCGACGGGGCGGCGGCGATGCGGGCGCTGCTGGAGCTGGCCGAGCCGCCGGACGCGGTGTTCTGTTTCGCCGACGCGATGGCGGAGGGGGCGCTGGCCGTCGTACGGGAGCGGGGGTTGGGCATTCCCGGGGACGTCGCCGTGGTCGGGTTCGACGACGTCGAGGCCTCCCGCTACACCGCGCCGCCGCTGACGACCGTCGCGCCGGACAAGGGGGCGCTGGCGCGGTTGGCGGTGGGGGCGCTGGTGCGGCGGATAGGGGGTGCCGAGGCGAAGGAGCCGTCCGTGCTGCTCGCGGGCCATCGGCTGGTCGTACGGGAGAGCGGCTGACTTCGCGTCCCGGTGGTGGTCAGCCCCGTACCGCGCCCGCCGTGAGCCCCGACACGAAGTGCTTCTGCAGCAGGACGTACACGACCACCACGGGCGCCGACGCGATCACCACGCCCGCGAACAGCAGCGGGTACCGGGTCAGGAACTCGCCCTGGAAGTTCAACAGGGCCAGGGGCAGCGTCCGTTGGTCTTGGGAGCGGACGAACAGCAGTGGATACAGCAGGTCGTTCCAGTCCATCACGAAGAGGAAGATGGCCGTCGTCGCGAGCGCCGGGCGGGTCAGCGGCAGGGCGATCGAGCGGAACGCCCGCAGCGGGCCGGCGCCGTCCAACTCGGCGGCCTCGTACAGCTCTTCGGGGATGGAGCGCAGGAAGCCGCCGAGGATGAACACGGCCGTGGGGAGGGTCATCGTCGTGTCGACCAGGATCAGGCCGAGGAGGCTGTCGGTGAGGCCGAGGCGGTCGAAGAGGACGTACTGCGGCACGATCGCCGCCTGTGCCGGCACCGCGAGGCCCGCGACGAGGACACCGAACACGATCCAGCCCGCCCGCCCCGGCACCCGCGCGCAGAAGAACGCGGCGAGGCTCGCCACCACCAGCGTCAGCAGCACCGCTCCCGCGGTGACCACCGCGCTGTTGACGAACGCCGTGCCCAGACCGCCCTCGTCCACCGCCTGCCGGTAGTTGTCCAGCGTCGGCGAGGACGGCGGGGACAGCGGCGAGTCGAACAGCTGCGGCAGCGTCTTGAAGGTGCCGAACAGCACCACCAGGAGCGGGAGTACGACGACGGCCACCCCGAGGGTGAGGACAGCGGGCCGCAGGGTCTTCGTCATCAGGCGGTCGCCCTTCGTATCGCCCGCCGCTGCACCCAGGTGAGCAGCGCGATCAGCGCCATGAACACCAGGGACTGGGCGGCCGCGTAGCCGAACTGGTTGTTGGAGAAGGTCGTGTAGACCCGGGTGGACAGGATGTCCAGGGCGGGTCCGGGCGGGTTGCCGCCGAGGCCGAGGACCAGGTCGAAGGCCTTGAAGGACTGGACCGTGGTGTAGGCGAGGACGATCCCGGTCGCGGGGGCCACCAACGGCCAGGTGACGTAACGGAACCGGCTCCAGCGCCCGGCTCCGTCCAGCTCGGCCGCCTCGTACAACTCCCTTGGTATCGCCTGGAGTCCGGCGATGAAGACGACCATCATCTGGCCGGCGTGGAACCACACCTGGGTCAGCGCCAGCCAGAACACGGCCGTGTTCGGGTTGCCGAGATAGACGGACTGCCAGCCGCCCAACCCGACAGCGCGCAGCGCGGAGTTGAGGAGGCCGCCGTCAGGGTCGTACACGAAACGCCACACGAAGGCGACCGAGACGGAGGACAGGACCGTGGGGAGGAAGAAGACGGCCCGGAGGAGGGTGGAGGCCCTGGTCGTGCGGACCAGGTACAGGGCCAGCCCGAGGGCCAGTGCCGTCTGGGCCAGCACGACCACGACCGTCAGCTTCAGGTTGTTCTCGGCCGCGTTCCTGAACGTGTCGTCGGCGGTGGCCAGTCGGGTGAGGTTGTGCAGGCCGACGTTGTGGTAGGTCGCGCTGTAGCCGTCCCAGTCCGTCAGGGCGTACTGGAACGCCTGGAGGGTCGGGTAGGCGAAGAAGAACAGGTAGAGGGCGAGCGCGGGCACCGGGAAGAACCACAGTGCCCGCGCCCGGCGCCCGCTACGACCGCTTCTGGTCGATGACACGCTGGGCCTCCTCGGCCGCCTGCGCCGGCTTCTTCCCTCCTACGACGGCCACGGCCGCGTTCTCGACGGCGGTCCGGATGTCGAGGTTGAGGAACTGGAAGCGGGGGGCGAGCTGGGTCTTCTTCGTCAGCCAGGGGGCGACCGCCTTGAGGTCGGTGTTGGTGTAGTCGACGCCCTCGACAGTGACGTGCTGGCCGGTGCCGTTGGCGTAAGTACCGGCGTTCGCGGGGGCGCTGAGGAACTCCAGGAAGGCGTAGGCGGCCGGCTGGACGTCGGAGGCGCTGTTCACGCCGAGGATGAAGGTGGTGTTGAAGACGCCCTGGTACTTGGCCTTCGCGGCGGTGGTGGTGATGGGGGCGACCAGGTCGAAGGGGAACTTGGCGCCCAGTGCCCGCACTCCCGCCATCTGGAAGGAGCCGACCGCCAGCAGGCCCGCCTTGCCCTCCGCGAACAGCTGCGTGACGGCGTCGGTGGTGGAGCCGGTGGCGCGGGCCTGGAAGTAGGGCGTGAGCTGGGCGTACTGCTTCAGCGTGGTGAGGAACCAGTCGTCGGTCACCTTGTACTCGCCCGACTCGATCTTCGTGAACATGTCGTCGCTGGGCGCGTTGTTCATGACCATCGTGTTGAGCAGCTGGCCCGCGTTGGCCGTGTCGCCGCCCGGCCAGGCGATCGGGGTGTAGCCCTTGGACTTGAGGTCGTCGAGGAGCTGGAGGGTGGAGTCCCAGTCCGTCGGCGCGCTGGTGTGGCCCGCCTTGTCGAGGGCGTCGGTGTTGGCGAGCGGCATGTTGAAGACGAGCTGGTACGGAAGGCCGTACTGAACCCCCTTCTGCGCGCCGGGAGTTATCAGGCTCGCCTGATACTTGGCTATGACGTCCGTGCCGGTGAGCGGGCTGTAGACCCCGGCCTTGACGATCTGCTCGAACTGCGCGCCCCGGAAGGCGGTGAACAGGTCGCCGGTCTTGGAGCCCTGGATGCGGCGCAGGGCGGTGGTCTGGTAGTCGGCGGACGGGGAGATGTCCTGCTCGACGCCCGCGTCCGGGTACTTCTTCACGAACGCCTTGATCAGCTGGGCGATGACCGCCTTGTCCTCGGCCCGCCAGTGCGCGAAGGAGACCGTGCCCTTCACGGTGCCGGAGGTGGCGAGGGCGGAGCTCTTGGCGCCGGACGCGGTGGACCCGCCGCCCGGTCCGGCGCAGGCGGCGAGGCCGAGACCGAGGCCGGAGGCGGCGAAGAGACGGAGGGCGGTCCTTCGATCGAGGCTTCTGTCGAGCGTGCGGGACATGAGGGGTCTCCCTTTCGGACGTTTCAGAGGGCGGTGGTGGCGAGCTGGCGAGAGAGCAGCGGCCGGACGCACTCGCCGAACCGGATCGCCTCCTCCAGGTGCGGCTGGCCGGACAGGATGAAGTGCTCGATGCCGAGGGCGGCGTACTCCTCGATGCGCTCGGCGACCTGCTCGTGGCTGCCGACGAGGGCGGTGCCGGCGCCGGGCCGGACCAGGCCGAAGCCGGCCCACAGGTTGGGGTGGATCTCCAGCCGGTCGGTGCGGCCCCCGCTCAGCGCGGCCATCGCCCGCTGGCCGGTGGACTCCGAGCGGCTGAACCGCTCGTGGGCGGCCTTGATCGCCGCCGGGTCGAGGCTGTCCAGGATGCGGTCGGCCTCCGCCCACGCCTCGGCGGCGGTGTCCCGGCTGATGACGTGCAGCCGGATGCCGTACGACAGCTCCCGGCCCTCGGCGGCGGCCAGGTCCCGCACGCGGGCGATCTTCTTCTCGACGGCGGCCGGGGGCTCGCCCCAGGTGAGATACGTGTCCGCATGGCGGGCGGCGACCGGGAGGGCGGCCTCGGAGGAGCCGCCGAAGAAGACCGGCGGGCGGGTCAGCGGGGGCCTGCGCAGGCGTCCGCCGGCGACCCGGTAGTGGGCGCCCTCGAAGTCGTACGACTCCCCCGACCAAGCCCGGTGGAGCAGTTCGAGGAACTCTCCGGTACGGGCGTAACGGTCGTCCTTGGCCAGGAAGTCGCCGTAGGCGCGCTGCTCGTCGGCGTCGGAGCCGGTGACGATGTTGAGCAACAGCCGTCCGCCGGACAGCCGTTGGTAGGTGGCCGTCATCTGGGCGGCGAGCGGCGGGGCGATCACGCCAGGGCGGAACGCGACCAGGAACCTCAGCCTGCTGGTCTGCGGGATCAGGGCGGCCGTGGTCAGCCAGGAGTCCTCGCAGTCGCTGCCGGTCGGGGTCAGCACGGCCTCGAATCCGGCCGACTCGGCGGCGCGGGCGACCTGGGCGAGGTAGTCGAGCGTGGGCGGGCGGGCGGTGGAGCGGGACTGGAGCGAGTCTCGGGCGGTCACGCCGACCACGCTGCGGTCGTCGCCGGTGGTGGGCAGGAACCAGTGCAGACGCACGGTCATGGGGGTCTCCGGGTCTCCAGAAGGAGCAGGTGCAACGTTGAATCACGCCGAGGACAGCGGGTCAGGGGCGTTGGAGAGAAGGGGAAAAGGCGCCGAAAAGCCGAAAAGGGGCGCGTGGGGTCAGCTACACAGCGACGCGGCGACCCTGAGCAGGTCGACGTGCGCGCGCTTCACGAGCTCGACACCGGAATCCATGGGGCCGGACTATACACACCGGAAGTGACACGCGAGATGGGAGTCTCGCAGCGTGGACAGCGGGATTGTTGCGGCCGTGTTGCACGCGGTTTGACCGCGGTGACGGGAGCGTGGACGGCCGTTGCGAGCTCATGGCGGGCGTGCGGCAGGGCTTCCGGCGGCTGGTTACCGGCGCGTAGAACGCCGTGTCGTGAAGATCAGACACGGTGCCCTCCTGCTGGCCCTGCTCCTCGGCCTGCTGCTCCCCGCCCCCGCCCGGGCGGCCACGCAACCCGACCCCATCGTCTTCGTGCACGGCTACTCGGCCCCCACCTCGGTCTGGGACGAGTGGATCGCCGACTTCGAGGCCGACGGTTACGCGGCCGACCGCCTGTTCACCTTCGACTACGACAGCACGCGGTCCAACGCGACGACGGCGGCCGAACTCGCCGACTACGTACGGTCCGTGAGAGCCGAGACGGGCGCCGACAAGGTCGACCTGGTCACCCACTCCATGGGCTCCCTCAACAGCCGCTACTACCTGAAGTTCCTCGGCGGCACCCAGTACGTCGACCGCTATGTCTCGCTGGCCGGCCCCAACCACGGCACCAGCACCGCCCTGCTCTGCGCCTGGCTCTACACCTCGTGCTCCGAGATGGTGGCCGGCAGCGACTTCCTCACCGCGCTCAACGCAGGGGACGAAACCCCGGGCGGGACGGCCTACTTCACCTTCCGCTCGACCTGCGACCAGTACATCAACCCCGACGACAGCACGGTGCTGGCGGGCGCGGTGAACGCCACGTCCGGGTGCCGGACGCACAGTGACATGAACGACGACTACGACGTGTACGTGCAGGTGCGGGACGTGCTGGGGTAGGTCGGGTGTGGCTCCGGTGCGCCTGGCTGGTGTGCGGCGCACCGGAGTCGAGGCCGTCACGGCCGCAGCGCGGGCTCCCGCTCCACGTCACGGACGTCCAGCTTCGTATCGTACGTACGCGCCCTTCGAACCCTTACGAAGTTCCGGGGCGGCTCGTAGCCGTACCGGACGTACTTCTTCTCGATGTACGGGAATTGACATCCTCCCCCTCAAAGAGGGGGATTCCAACCCAGGCGGGCTGAGGTTCACGGGCGTTCGAACGGCTCGTGGCCGCCGTCACCCCTCCGGCACCGGCTATACGCCGGGGGCGGGGGATCCCGCCCTGTCCTGCCGCGACATTGACGCTCGCGTTCTCATCGGCGTTACAGGTGAACCCGCAGGACACGCAGACGAAGTCGGCTTGACTCTTGCGCGACCTCTTCTCGATCCATCCGCAGGCGCTGCACCGGAGAGATGTATAAGGCGCGGGGACATCCTCGACCCGGCCGGGAGCCTTGTGCCCCGTTCGCTGCCGGAGCAGGCCCCAGCCCTGGGCAAGGATCGCCCGGTTCAGTCCGGCCTTCTGCCGGACGCCTCGGCCTGGCTGCTCGACAGTTCCCCTGGCCGCGCGGGTCATGTTCTTGATGTTCAGCTTCTCGAACCGCACAAGATCACAGGTGCGGGCGAGCATCGTCGAGCTCTTCTCACACCAGTCTTTGCGTCGGTTCACCTCGCGGGCTTTGAGCTTGGCGGCCTTGGTGTACTCAGCCGTCTTCCGCTCGCTGCCCTTGGGGGCGCGGGCCGCGCGACGTTGGTGCTTGCGGATCTGGGCGCGTTCTTTGACAGTGAGCTGCGGGCAGTTCAGCTTCCGTCCGTCGGAGAGCGCCGCCGTGATGGCAACGCCCCGGTCGATGCCGATGACCGCGCCCGTACCCGGCGCGGGAACCGGCTCGGGGACGACGGCGAACGCCGCGTGCCACTGGTTGTTACGAAAGGTGACCCGGAACGTCTTCGCCTCAGGCAGCTCCGCGCCCTTGCCCTTCGCGCTGAGGCGGAGGCGGACCCAGCCGCAGCCAGGTACTTTCACCTGAGCCCACCGGCGGTTCAGCCTCTGCACCACGACCGAGCGGCCCATGACCCGCCTGCCGGTCTTCGCGTTCACCAGCGGCGCACCGTCCGCGTGGTACTCAGGCACCCGGTCGGTGCCGATGACCCTGAAGCCCTCGTGCCGGTGCTTCCTGCGCCAGGTCGGCTCACCGAACCCAGAGGCGAAACGGGCACTCTTGGCCTTCGCGAAGTCCTTGAGCGCCTGCTGCTGCACATCCGCGTTCCCGGCGGCCAGCCACTCGTTGTCGCGCCGGGCCTCGGTGAGCTGGCGGCACTGCTCTGCGAAACCGGGCGCCGCCTTCCGGCCCGGCTGCCAGTACCCATGCTGCTCGACAGCGAGGTTCCACACGTACCTCGCGTGGGCGCAGTGCAGCAGCATCCGCCGCTCCTGCTCGTCCGTGGGGTACATCCGAAACCGTGTCATACCCGCGAATCTAGATCGCACGTTCCCCGGACATGCACACTATCGATCATCATCACCCGTACGAGTGATCACACTTCGCCGGACACCATCTGCGAGTGTGCGTGCCCGCCTCATGCCTGTGAGTCAGCAGAGGATCCAGCCGGAGCTCACCTTGCCCGAGCCCACCGAGCCCTTGATCCACACGCAGCGGTGTCCGGCGTGCACGGTGATCGGGCCGGCGTGGTGGCTGTAGCGGCCCTTGTCGACGACCGGGCGGTTGCCGCGGGCCTGGACGCTGACCGACATGGGGCGCTTGGCGGTGGAGGAGTGCTTGGGGAAGGTGACGGCGCAGACGTATCCGTTGGCCTTGTAGACGTGCACGGTGCCGGTGGAGAACGGCAGGTCCTTCACCTTGCGTCCGGGGCAGTACGAGTCGGCCGCCTGCGCGCTGCCCGGCGCGGCGAGCGCGAGCAGCCCGGAGGCGGTGAGCACGGCCGTGCCGAGCGCGATCCGGCGTCGTATCGCAACACTGTCCACTGTCGTCCCTCCCGTGCAGCCGTCAGAAAGCGTACGGCTGTACGGACGCACGACGTATGTCGGACGGTTGCACGCCGGTCAGCGGGAGGCCCCGACCGGCTCCTCCGTGTCCGGCGCCCCCACGAAGGTCCGCCACAGCTCGGCGTACCGCCCGTCCAGGGCCAGCAGCTCGTCGTGCGTGCCGTCCTCCACGACCCGCCCGTGGTCCATGACGACGACCCGGTCGGCGCGGGCCGCGGTGGTCAGGCGGTGGGCTACGACGAGGGTGGTGCGGCGGCCGGTCAGGCGGTCCGTGGCCTGGTTGACCTGGGCCTCCGTGGCCAGGTCGAGGGCGGCCGTCGCCTCGTCCAGGAGGAGGATGTCGGGGTCGACCAGTTCGGCGCGGGCGAGGGCGATGAGCTGGCGCTGGCCCGCGGAGAGGTTGCGGCCGCGCTCGGCGACCTCGTGGAGGTAGCCGCCGTCGAGGGTCGCGATCATCTCGTGCGCGCCGACCGCGCGGGCCGCCGCCTCGACCTCGGCGTCGGTCGCGTCCGGGCGGCCGTAGGCGATGGCGTCGCGGACGGTGCCCTGGAAGAGGTACGCCTCCTGCGGGACGACGCCGAGCCGGTGGCGGTACGAGGTGATGTCGAGGGCGCGGAGGTCGGTGCCGTCGACCGTGACCCGGCCGCCGGTCGGGTCGTAGAACCGCGCGACCAGCTTCACGAGCGTGGACTTTCCGGCGCCGGTCTCGCCGACGAACGCCACCGTCTGCCCGGCCGGGATCCGCAACTCGATGCCGCCCAGCGCCTCTTCGCCGTCCCCGTACGCGAAGTGCACGTCCTCGAAGGCCACTTCGCCCCGCAGGGAGAGCACTTCGAGGGGCTCGTCCGCGGCCTTGGTGGAGGTCGGCTCCTGGAGGAGTTCCTGGATGCGGCCGAGGGAGACCGTGGCCTGCTGGTAGCCGTCGAAGACCTGGGAGAGCTGCTGGACCGGCGCGAAGAACAGGTCGATGTAGAGGAGGTAGGCGACCAGCGCGCCGGTGGTGAGCGTGGCGTCGTCGACCCGGCCCGCGCCCGCGATCAGCACGGCCGCGGCGGCCACCGACGACAGCAGCTGCACGAACGGGAAGTAGACCGAGATCAGCCACTGACCCCGGATGCGCGCCTTGCGGTAGCTGTCGCTGCGCTCCGCGAACCGCGCCCCGCCGTCCCGCTCGCGCCGGAACGCCTGCACGATCCTCAGGCCGGACACCGACTCCTGGAGGTCGGCGTTGACCAACGACACGCGCTCACGGGCGAGTTCGTACGCCTTCACGCTCGCCCGGCGGAAGAAGAACGTGCCGACGACCAGCGGCGGCAGCGTCGCGAAGACGACCAGCGCCAGCTGCACGTCGATCACCAGCAGCGCGACCATGATGCCGAAGAAGGTGACGACCGAGACGAACGCGGTGACCAGACCGGTCTGGAGGAAGGTGGAGAGGGCGTCGACGTCCGTCGTCATCCTCGTCATGATCCGGCCGGTCAACTCCCGCTCGTAGTAGTCGAGTCCGAGCCGCTGGAGCTGCGCGAAGATCTTCAGGCGGAGCGAGTACAGCACCCTCTCGCCGGTCCGCCCGGTCATCCGGGTCTCGCCGATCTGCGCCGCCCACTGCACCACCACCGCGAGCAGCCCGAGCAGCGCCGCCGCCCAGACCGCGCCGAGCGCCATCGCGGTGACGCCCTTGTCGATGCCGTGCCTGATCAGGACGGGCAGGAGCAGCCCCATGCCGGCGTCCACGGCGACCAGCCCGAGGCTGACGAGCAGGGGGAGCCCGAAGCCTCGTAGCAGCCGGGTCAGTCCGTACGACTCCTCGGGCCGCACCGCCCGCGCCTCGTCGATGTCCGGGGTGTCGGTCGCCGGGGGCAACGCGTCGACCTGGGCGAGGAGTTCGGGCGTGGCCGGCATGCCCTCCATCGCGGTGTCCCGGGGGACGCGCTCGCCCGCCCACAGCCGCGGGGTGATGCCGCGCTCGGCGTCGAACTCGGCGTCCAGCTCGTCCCGTACGGAGGTGTCCTCCTGGGGGCACGCGGGCTGGGTGTGGCCGGGCGAGACTCCGCCGAGTTCGTCGGGGTCGGTGAGCAGGCGGCGGTAGAGGGGCGAGCGCTGCTGGAGCTCCTCGTGGGTGCCGATGTCGGCGAGACGGCCGGCGTCGAGGACGGCGATGCGGTCGGCGAGGTTGAGGGTGGAGCGGCGGTGGGCGATGAGGAGGGTCGTGCGGCCCCGCATGACCTGCTTGAGGGCCTCGTGGATCTCGTGCTCGACGCGGGCGTCCACGGCGGAGGTCGCGTCGTCGAGGACGAGGAGCCGCGGGTCGGTGAGGATCGCGCGGGCCAGGGCGACGCGCTGGCGCTGGCCGCCGGAGAGGGTGAGGCCGTGTTCGCCGACCTTGGTGTCGTAGCCGTCCGGGAGCTCCGCGATGAAGCGGTCGGCCTGGGCGGCGCGGGCGGCCTGCCGGATCCCCTCCTCGGTCGCGTCGGGACGGCCGTACGCGATGTTGTTGCGCACCGTGTCGGAGAAGAGGAAGGAGTCCTCGGGGACCAGGCCGATCGCGGCCCTCAGCGAGTCGAGGGTCAGCTCGCGGACGTCGTGGCCACCGACGAGGACGGCGCCGTGGGTGACGTCGTAGAAGCGGGGCAGCAACAGGGACACGGTCGACTTGCCGGAGCCGGAGGAGCCGACGACCGCGAGGGTCTCACCCGGGCGGATCTCGAAGCTGAGCCCGTCGAGGACGGGGCGTCCGTCGTCGTATGCGAAGGACACGTCGTCGAACTCGACGGTCGCGGGGGCGTCGGCGGGAAGCTCCTTGGTCCCGTCCGTCATCGAGGGCTCGGTGTCGATGAGCTCCAGGACCCGCTCGGTGCCGGCGCGGGCCTGCTGGCCGACCGTGAGGACCATGGCGAGCATGCGGACCGGGCCGACGAGCTGGGCGAGATAGGTGGAGAAGGCGACGAAGGTGCCGAGGGTGATGTGCCCGCGGACGGCGAGCCAGCCGCCGAGGGCGAGCATGGCGACCTGGCCGAGCGCGGGGACGGCCTGGAGGGCCGGGGTGTACGTGCTGTTCAGGCGGATGGTGCGCAGCCGCCCGGCGAAGAGCCTGCGCCCGACCTCCCTGAGCTTCCCGGTCTCCTGGTCCTCCTGCCCGAACCCCTTCACCACGCGTACGCCGCTGACGGCGCCGTCGACCACGCCCGCGACGGCGGCGGCCTGGGCCTGGGCGTACCAGGTGGCGGGGTGCAGCCGGGAGCGGCTGCGCTTGGCGATCCACCACAGGGCGGGGGCGACGGCGAGGGCGACCAGGGTGAGCGGCAGCGACAGCCAGGCCATGATCACGAGGGAGATCAGGAAGAGCAGGAGGTTCCCGATGGTCATCGGGAGCATGAAGAGGAGGCCCTGGATCAGCTGGAGGTCGCTGGTGGCGCGGCCGACGACCTGGCCGGTGGACAGCTCGTCCTGGCGGCGCCCGTCGAGCCGGGTGATCGTCTCGAACATCTCGGTCCGCAGGTCGTGCTGGACGTCGAGGGCGAGACGGCCGCCGTAGTAGCGGCGGATGTAGGTCAGGACGTAGACGACGACGGCGGCGGCCAGCAGCAGCCCCGCCCAGGGGGCCATGTCCCGGCTGTGATCGCCGATGACGTCGTCGATGATCACCTTGGTGACCAGCGGGACCAGCGCCATGACGGCCATACCGCCGAGCGAGGAGCCGAGGGCGAGGAGGACGTCCTTGGGATACCGCCAGGCGTATCCCGCCAGCCGTCGCGCCCATCCCCGTTGCACTGCCACGCCGGTGCCTTCCGTCAGTACTCCTGATCTACCGGAAGGCACCAACACCCACGGCACCGGATTTCATCCCTCCGCAACACTCGGGGCCGCTGCCGGGAAGCGGATCATGATCTCCAGGCCGCCGTCGGGGTTGGCGGTCGCCGTGATCCGGCCGTGGTGGGCGAGCACCACCGCCCGGACGATGGAGAGCCCGAGCCCGGCGCCGTCGTCGCTGGTGGAGCGGCTGTCGTCGCCGCGGACGAAGGGGTGCAGCAGACGGTCGACGCGCTCGGCGGGGACGATCGGGCCGGTGTTGGCCACCCGGAGGAAGCTGCCGTCCGCGGCCTGGCCGGTGGTCACCGTGATCCGGCCCCCGGGATGGTTGTGCCGGACCGCGTTGGTGATCAGGTTGGCGGTCATGCGTTCCAGGAGGACCGGGTCACCGCGCAGGGGCGCCGGGCGCAGGTCCTGGCGTGCCGTGAGGCGTTTCGCGCCCAGCCCGGCGGCGGCGCCCGCGAGTGCGCCGGCGGTGACCGTGGCGAGGTCCACCGCGCGGGTCTCGCCCAGGCCGGCCTGGCTGTGGGCCAGCGCGAACAGGCCGTCCAGGGTGCGGTGGCCGCGGTCGGCGGCGGCCCGGACGTCCTCGGCCATGGCCAGCAGCTCGGCCCGGTCCGGCGCGCCGTCGAGGGTCACGTCGATCGCCGTGCGCATGGTGGCGAGCGGGGTGCGCAGCTCATGCGCGGCGTTGGCGGTGAACAGCCGCTGGCCCTCCAGCGCCCGGTCGCGTTCGGCGATGCCTCGCTGGATCCGGTCGAGCATCCCGTTGACGGTCTCGGCCAGGGCCGCCAGCTCGTCGCGGGCCGGGCTCACCGGTACCCGGTCGGACAGGTTCTCCGCGGACAGCCGTCGGGCGGTGGCGGAGATCGTGCGGATCGGCCGCAGTATCCGGCCCGCCAGCAGCCGGCCGAGCAGGACGGCCAGCAGGGTCACCGCGGCCAGGGCGATCCACTCCTGGCGCACCAGGGTGGCCAGGGTGTCGTCGCGGACCTGTCTGGCCAGCTCCGACGGGTCCAGCGGCGGGGGCGGACCGGCGCTGCCCGGTGCGGTGGCGTACTGCATGACGATCTTGTGCTCGCCCAGGCTCCGGCGGGTCAGGAGATAGGTGAAGAGGCTGAGCAGCGCTCCGGTGGTGAGCACCAGCGCGGCACACAGCAGGGTGAGCCGGCTGCGCGCGGTCAGGCGGAGGGATCTCACCGTGTCACGCCCGCAGCCGGTAGCCCGCGCCCGTCACGGTGTCGATCAGCGGCGGGTCGCCGAGCTTGCGGCGCAGGGTGCCGACGGTGATCCGGACCGCGTTGGTGAACGGATCCGCGTGCTCGTCCCACACCTTCTCCAGCAGGGTCTCCGCGCTCACCACCGCACCGCCGGCCGACAGCAGCTGGGTGAGCACGCCGAACTCCTTGGGCGCCAGGGACAGCGGCCGGCCCGCGCGTTCGGCGGTGAGCCGCGCGGGGTCGAGGGTGAGGTCGGCGGCCCGCAGCACCGGCGGCCGGGCGGGGGCGCTGCGCCGCGCCAACGCGTGCACCCGGGCGACGAGTTCGGAGAACGCGAACGGCTTGCCGAGATAGTCGTCGGCACCGAGGAGCAGCCCGTCGACCCGGTCCTCGACCGCGCCGAAGGCGGTGAGCATCAGGATGCGGGTGACGCCCCGGCCCGCCAGCCGACGGCACACCGTGTCGCCGTGCACCACCGGCAGGCTCCGGTCGAGGACCACGACGTCGTACGAGTTGACCTCGCTCTTCTCCAGCGCCGCCCCGCCGTCCAGGGCGAGGTCGACGGCGAAGCCGTGCTTGCGCAGACCAGCCGCGATGTAGCCGGCCAGGGGCTGTTCGTCCTCCACCAAGAGCACCCTCATGGGCCCGGATTATCGCCACCGGGACCTATGGATCACATATGGCCGGACGAACGATCACGCATAGGAGCGGCCCGGTAGACCTGCCGTCGGTCCCCCCAACGGCGAAAGGAATCAACCATGTTGGCCCGACCCTCCCGGCGTTCGGTGATCGGCGCGCTCGGCGTCGCCTCGGCCGGCCTCGCCCTCCCCGCCACGGCCTCGGCCGACGAGCGCCCCCTCCCGGTGCCCTCGGGTCTCCTGCCCGGCGGCAGGTTCGACGCGTACGTGGCGGCCAAGGCGGCCGCCGACGAGTTCTCCGGCTCGCTGCTGCTGACCCGCGACGGCCGGACCGTGCTGAGCCGCTCCTACGGCATGGCCGACAGGCAGCGCGCCGTCCCGAACGGGCCGGACACGCTCTTCGCGCTGGCGTCGGTGACGAAGCTGTTCACCGCGCTCGCCGTCCACCGACTGGCCCAGCAGCGGAAGATCACCTACGGCGCCCGGCTCGGCACCTACCTCGACGGCTTCCCCTCCTCCGTCGCGGAGAACGTCACCGTCCACCATCTCCTCACCCACACCTCGGGGTTCGGCGACGTGCACATGCTGCCGGGCTACGAGGACGCCGAGGCCCGCTGGACCACCCCCGAGCAGACCATGAAGGGCCTCACGGACCTCATACGCCACTCCGAGCCCGGCTTCGAGCCGGGCGCGGGATGGGGTTACAGCAATTCCGGTTACGTCCTGCTCGGCGCGATCGTCGAGGCGGTGACCGGGATGTCGTACTACGACTACGTGCGCGAGTACGTCTTCGCCGCGGCCGGGATGACCCGGACGCGCTTCCTCACCAGACCGCAGTGGGAGGCCGACCGGCGCATCGCGCACCCCTACTACCCGGACGAGCAGGGCAGTTGGACCGACGGGGTGTCCGAGGCCCGGTACATCGTGGGGGATCCGGCCGGGGACGCGTTCACGACCTGCGCGGATCTCGACCGCTTCGGGCGGCTGCTGTGGCGGGGGAAGCTCCTCGACCCGGGCTGGACACCCCTGATGCTGAGCGGGAAGGTGCCGCTGCCCCCGGCGCCCTCGGCCCCGACCGGCGACGGCACCGGCGTCCCCGCGCAGGCCCTGTTCCAGTGCTACGGCCCCGTCGGGGCGCTCGTCTCGGGGCAGTGGACGTTCAGCCACGGCGGGGGCAGCACCCTCGGCGTCTCGACCTCGGTCGAGGTGTTCCCGGAGACCGGCTGGGGCGTGGTGGTGCTCTCCAACCACGCGGGCGCCGTCGTACCGGACATCGCGAGCCTCGCGCGGAAGCTGATCACGGCCGGGCGGTGAGGGCCACGCCCGGCCGGCCGGTGTCGGCGGATCAGTGGCCCGGCTTGACCGTGAGGTAGTAGAAGCGCGTGGTCTGGGCCGTGTTCTGGTTGTCGTCGCTGACCAGGAGGACCTTGAAGCGGTCCTTGTCGTGGCCCGTGACGACCATGCCCTCGATGTTGTCGAGGAGGGGGTTGGGCTGGGGCTGCTTGGCGGTGGCGCCGAGGGACGGGCAGGTCGCGATGTCCGTGAGCAGGGTCTTCTTGATCAGGCGGACGCCTGCCTGGCCGGTGAGGTTCTCGATGCCGCTGGTGTCCGTCGCGTGGCGCGGGTCGGCCAGGAAGAGCCGGACGGTGTTGCCGACGCCGGAGGTGAAGCCGCGCTCCAGGACGAGCAGCCTGCCGTCGGGGAGGGCCTGCACCTCGGGGACGCCGAGGATGGCCTCGTCGGTGCGGTAGGCGTACTGGGCGCCGAGCCGCCAGTGGTCGCCCTTGGTGCGGTTCCAGGTCTGGAAGCGGACGATGCCGGTGGAGTCGCCGGAGATCGCGTACTCCATCGACGCGAGCAGCGTGCGGCCGCCGGGGAGCAGGGTCAGGCCCTCGAAGGTCTGGTTCGTCGTGGCCCGCCCGGCGGGGGCGACGAGCAGCGAGGACGGGACCGGGAGCCGGTCGAGGATCTTGCCGTCGGCGCTGTAGCGGCGGATCGACGGCTCGGTCTCGGAGGTGATCAGCCGGGTGCCGTCCCGGTCGATGACCAGGCCCTCGCTGTCGAGCGCGGCGCCGTTCTCGTCGGCGAGCTGTACGACCCGCTTCGGCGCGAGCGTCTTCGCGTCCAGGTCGAACAGGGACGACCTGTCCTCCAGGGCCGCGAGCGAGCCGTCCTTGTCCACGGCGAGCGCGGAGAAGTTGCCGACGAAGGTGCCGTCGTACGTCGTCTTGTCGAGCGCGTCGGAGAAGCGGTCGATGGAGACGGACGGCGAACAGGCGTGGGCGGCCGACGAGTTGGTGCCGGTGTCGGCGTCGGCGGTGGCGGTCCCGGCGGCGGACAGACAGGTGGCCGCCGCCAGGGCCACGGTGGCGGTCGCGAGTACGGTTCTCAGGCGCATGGGCGTCACCGTAGGGCGGGTCGGTGACGGACGGGAGACCGCCGCGTGAAGCGTCAGCTTGCGGCCAGATCCTTGTGAATTGCCTTTGCGACGCCCTGGATGGTCGTAATGCCGTAGTTCATGGTGCTGTTGTCCCAGGTGAGCACCGTGATCATGTAGTCGTGGCCGCCGCCGGTGAAGGTGCCGACGCTGTGCACCCGCCAGCCGTGCGTGGAGCGCTGGAGCCAGCCGTTCTTGACGTGCCAGGTGACCCCGGACGGGCGGCCGTACGGGGTGCCCCAGCGCTGGGACGAGATGACCTGGCCCATCAGCTTGAGGATGTAGGCGCGGGAGTTGTCGCTCAGCACCGAGTTCTTCGCGGTGATCAGCTTGAGCAGCTTCTGCTCGTCGGTGACGTTGATCTGGGTCAGACCCCAGTAGCCGTTGGCGCCGGGGACGGTCTTCGTCATGCCGGCCGCGCTCAGGAAGCCCTTGATCTTCGTCAGGCCGAGCTGCTTCCAGAGCTTGCTGGTCGCGTCGTTGTCCGACTTGGTGATCATGGCCTTGGCGCGGGCGGCCTCGGTGTCGGTGAGGTAGCGGTTGTGCTTCTTCGCGTCCCACAGGAGGGTCGCGAGCACGGTCACCTTCACGACGCTCGCGGAGTCGTAGGAGTTGGTGGCCCGCAGCGAGCAAGTGGTGCTGGTGGAGCGGTCGTAGAGGCCGACCGCGACCGTCCCCTTGCGGCCCGCCAGCGCGGCCGTGATGTCCTTCTGCAGCTTGGTGGCGAGGGCCGCCTTGGAGGACGTACAGCTGACGGTGGGGGTGGCAGCGGCGGCGGGCGCGGCGGCGGCCACGCCGGGTATGAGCACGCCGAGGCCGAGAGCCCCGGTGGCGAGCGCTCTGGCACGTCTGGTGGATCTCCCGTGAGTCATACCCCTGTTGACACACAAGTTCGGGTGAATGGTTGTACGTATCGGCGGACCCGTTGGGCAAAGGCTGCCCAAGGCGTTACCGCCCCCTTTGCCAATTCACAGCCAGGAGCCAGGTTCGGCACAGCGCGCACCCACGCCCCCTTTGCACGATGCGGTCGTGACGTCTGCCACCGATCCCCACCCCCACGCCCCGACCGTGTCCGCCGACTGGCCGCCGCCCACCCCACCGGCGGCGCCACCGGACAAGGCACCCCGCTGGTCGCTGCCCGCCCTGATCGCGATCCTGGTCCTGGCGGCGGTCCTGTACGCCTGGAACCTCTCCGGCTCCAGCCTGAACACCTTCTACAGCGGAGCCATCTGGGCCGGCACGAAGAGCTGGAAGGCCTGGTTCTTCGGCTCGCTGGACCCGGGCAACTTCATGACCGTCGACAAACCGCCGTTCGCGACGATGGTGATGAGCCTGTCGGCGCGGATCTTCGGCTTCGGCACCTGGCAGATGATGCTGCCGCAGGTGCTGGCCGGCCTCGGCGCGATCTGGATCCTGCACGCGTCCGTGAAGCGGGTGTGGGGCCACGGCGCGGCGGCCGTCGCCGCGCTGGTGTTCGCGCTGACCCCGATCACCGTCGCCATCAACCGCGACAACAACCCCGACACCATCCTGGTGTTCCTCATGGTCGCGGGCGCGGCGCTCGCGCTGCGCGCCACCCGTGACGAGAAGCTGCTGCCGCTGCTCGGCTCGGCCGCCTGCTTCGGCCTCGCCTTCAACACCAAGCTGCTGGCGGGCTGGATCGCCCTCCCGGCCGTCTTCGCGCTCTACCTGTACGCCTCGAAGGCCCCGTGGGTGAAGCGCGCCGTCAACCTGCTGCTGGCCGCGGTGGTCCTGGCCGTCTTCAGCTTCTGGTGGGCGCTCGCGGTCTCCCTGGTGCCCGCCTCCGACCGCCCGTACATCGGCGGCTCCACGGACGGCACCGCCTGGGACCTGATCATGGGTTACGACGGCCTCGGCCGCGTCTTCGGCGGCGAGGGCAACGGCGGCGGCGGCGGAGGCGGCGGGGGCGGCGGCTTCTCCGGCACCGCGGGCCTGGGCCGGATGTTCAACGACATCCTCGGCGGCCAGATCTCCTGGCTGCTGCCCTTCTCCGCGATCGCCCTGATCGGCGGCCTGGTGCTGTGCGGGCGCGCCCCGCGCACCGACCTCAGGCGCATGGGCCTGGTCCTGTGGGGCGGCTGGACCCTCCTGCACTACGTGATCTTCGCGACCGCGCAGGGCACCATGCACCCGTACTACACGACCGCGCTCGCCCCGGGCATCGCGGCGCTGTGCGGCGGCGGTGGCGTGATGCTGCTGGACGCGTTCCGCCGCGACAAGCGGTGGGCGTGGGTGCTGCCGGTCGCCTTCGGTGTCACCGGCATCTGGGCGATCGTGCTGCTGCGCCGGGCCTCCGGCTGGAACACCTGGCTGTGGCCGGCGATCGCCGTGGTCATGGCGCTCGCGATCGCGGGCCTGCTGGTCTTCCGCTCGGGCAACAGGGCGCGCCTGCTCACCGTGTCCGTCGCCGCGGCGGCCGTGGCGGCCCTCGCGGGCCCGACGGCGTACGCCGCCTCGCCCGCCTTCGGTTCCTCGACCGGCGGCGGAATGGGCGGCTCGAACCCGACGGCGGGCCCCTCGACGGGCGGCGGCTTCGGCGGCGGACCCGGCGGTGGCGGCAACCGGGGCGGTTTCCCGGGCGGCGGCGAGATGCCGGGCGGCACCCAGAACAACCAGGCGGGCGGCCAGGCCGAGGGCGGCTTCCCCGGCGGCGGTCAGAACGGTGAGCTTCCGGGCGGCGGTCAGATGATGCCGGGCGGCGGGAACGGCGAGCTGCCCCAGGGCGGCAACGGCCAGGCTCCGGGCGGCACCGGCGAAGCCGGCGGTACGGCACCGGGCGGCACCGGCGAGACGGGCGCGGGCGGCACGGCCCCGGGCGGCGGCACGGCTCCCGGCGGTGGTACGACCGGTCAGCGCGGCGGCTTCGGCGGCGGTGGCGGGATGGGCGGCGGCGCGTCCAGCGAGCTCATCGCGTACCTGAAGAAGCACCAGGACGGCGCCAAGTGGCTGCTGGCGGTGTCCAATTCGCAGAGTGCCGCGCAGATCGAGCTGAGCGCGCAGGAGCCGGTCATCTCCATGTGGGGCTTCACCGGCTCCGACAACGGGATGACGGTCGCCAAGCTCAAGGAGATCGTGAAGAAGGGCGAGCTGCACTACATCCAGATCAGCAGCGGCGGCATGGGCGGCGGTATGGGCGGCAACAACCAGCTCGCCACCGCGGTCGCCAACTGGGTGAAGGCGCACGGCACGGCGGTCAAGGAGAGCGCGTACAGCAAGAGTTCGACGTCGGGCTCGACGTCGAGTACGACCTCGACCTCCACCACCGCGTCGATCTACCGCCTGGACCCGTCGGACGTCAGCTGACGCACACAGGCACGACAGCACCACGGCCTGACAACGGCCCCCGACCACACGGTCGGGGGCCGTTTTTAACGTTCCGTTAACCACCGAGACCTCATGTCCATGTCACTCTCCCTCTTGCCGCCTCCATTCAACCCGCGTAGATGGGACAACCTTTATGCTGGCGACAGGCATACGCCGCTGGAAGTCGGTGGCCCTGGCCACCGCCGCCGTACTGGTCGGGCTGGCCGCCCCGGCCGTGACAGCGACCCCGGCCGCCGCGACGACGACCGCGTACGACTCGACGTACTACAAGAACGCGATCGGCAAGACGGGCACCAGCCTCAAGTCCTCCCTGCACACGATCATCAGCTCGGGGGTGTCGAAGCTGTCGTACTCGGCGCTCTGGGACGCGCTGAAGGTCACCGACCAGGACCCGAACAACAGCAGCAACGTGATCCTGCTCTACTCGGGCATCTCCCGCAGCAAGTCGCTCAACGGCGGTGACAGCGGCGACTGGAACCGCGAGCACGTGTGGGCGATCTCGCACGGCGACCTCACCACCTCGACCGGGCCGGGCACCGACCTGCACCACATCCGCCCGGAGGACGTCGCGGTCAACGCCAAGCGCGGCAACCTCGACTTCGACGAGGGCGGCTCCACCTTCACCAACAGCGGCGGCAGCAAGGTCGACTCGGACTCCTTCGAGCCGCGCGACGCCGTCAAGGGCGATGTCGCCCGCATGATCCTCTACATGGCCGTCCGCTACGAGGGCGACGACGGCTTCGCGGACCTGGAGCCCGACGACAAGGTCGCCAACGGCTCGACTCCCTACATCGGCAAGCTCTCGGTCCTGAAGCAGTGGAACGACGAGGACCCGCCGGACTCCTTCGAGGAGAACCGCAACAACGTCATCTACAACACCTACCAGCACAACCGCAACCCGTTCATCGACCACCCGGAGTGGGTGGACGCGATCTGGTAGGCGACGCGCCGCGGGCGCAACTGGGCGGCAGGACCGCTCAGTTGCGTCTGAAGCACACTGTGTAGGCGATGTCCGGGAACGCGCCGGAGCGCCAGGTGGTCCAGCCGTTGGATCCGCAGTAGGCGGTGTCGTCGTATGCGGACACACGGCCGGTGACCACCACGTTGGCGACACCGCACGAGGCCGCCTGGAAGCTGTGCCGCTGCCCGGAGCCGGTCATCAGCAGGCAGGATCCGACCGGGGCGCGGCCGGCGGCGTCGGGGAAGTTCATCGAGAGACAGTGCACGACGTTCAACTGGCTCCACTTGGTCGTGCTCTTGATGCTCTCCTCGACATTGGCGTACGCCTGGCAGCGGGACGGGTCGTCCGTACCGGTGAGCCGTGCCTTCACGGTGAAGTTGCCCGTGGCGCAGGACTGCTGGTACCAGGCGCTGCCCGCCGAGTTGGGGCCGAAGACGCACTCGCCGGCCTGCGCGTGGTAGGCGCTGGTGGCCTTGTAGGAGAGGCAGAGCACCCGGTCGTAGTAGGCGTTGCCCACGGTGTAGTCGCTGTCCGGGGTTCCGGAGCACTCTCCGGTGTCCGAGGTGTCGTCGAACGCCCGCACCACCTTGAAGTCCCCACCCGAGCAGCCGACCTTCCGCAGCACGGGCTTCTCGTACGTGCCCTCGTTGGCGACGCAGTCGCCCGCACCCGTCGTCTCCCAGAAACTCGTCGGACTGGGACTCGGCGTCGGTGTGTCCTCGGGTTCGGTCGTCGGATCGTCCGGGGTCGTCGGATCCGGTTCCGGTGCGGTGTACGAGGATGTGTCCACCGTCGGCCGGGTGGAGCCGGAGCTCTTGTCGTCGTCGCCCGAGCCGGCGTCGGCGAAGTGGACCGGCAGCCAGATCAGCAGCACCAGGCAGACCAGGGCGAGCAGGGCGCCGAGCGCTCCCCGGGGCACCTGCGGGGTGGGTGGCGTCGGGGGCGGTGGCGTGCCGGGACCGCCGGGACCGGGTGGCTGGGGCGGTGGCGGGGTGACGGGCGACCGTTTGACGGCCTCGGTCTGCATGAGGCGGCGCAGCGCCTGGTTGCGGGCGTGGATGCCGGGTGCGGCCTTCTCGACGGGCAGATAGGCGCCGGGCTTGAGCGGGCCGGTGGCCGCCGCGCAGATCTCCACCACCCCTGCGGCGGTGGGCCGTTGGTCGGGGTCCTTGGCCAGGCACTGCCGGACGAGGTCCCGGACCTCCTCGTCCAGGGCGTCGAGATCGGGTTCCTCGTGCGCGATGAGGTTGATGACCCCGAGCGGGTCCTCGGCCGCGAAGGCGTCCTTGCCGGTGGCCAGGTGGTAGATCGTGGCGCCCAGCGTGAAGATGTCCGACTTGACGGTGACCGGCTGCCGTCCCGTCGCCTGCTCCGGGGACCGGTAGGCCGGGGTGCCCAGCTGCGTGTTCGTGTGGGTCATCCGGGTGGCCGTGACGGACTTGGCGATCCCGTAGTCGATGACCTTGGGCCCGGTCTCGTCCAGCATGACGTTGGCGGGTTTCAGGTCGCGGTGGACGGCGCCGACCGCGTGGATGTCACCGAGGCCCCGGGCCATCCCCGAGGCGATCAGCATCACGTCGCGGGCGGGCAGCGGACCGGCTTCCCTGACCAGTTCGAGCAGCGACGGCCCGCACACGTAGGCGGCGGCGAGCCAGGGCGGGTCGGACCAGGGATCGGCGGCCACCAGTTGCGCGACATGGTTGCCGCGCACCCGCTGGGCGATGTCGACCTCGCGGGCGAAGCGTTTCGCGAACTCCGGGTCCTGGGCCAGGTCGTCGTGCAGGACCTTGACGGCGAGCGGCTGCCCACCGGGCGTGAACGCCAGGAAGACGCGGCCGGCCCCGCCCTCGCCCAGGCGTGCCTTGAGGAGGTACGGGCCGACCTTGCGGGGGTCGGTGTGCTTCAGCGGCTCGAAGCGGAACTCGTCGGCGGCCCGCACCGCGGCCTGGCCGCGCACGAACAGGAACTGGTCCGGCTGCCCGCTGTAGTGCAGGTCCGGCATCGGCGGAATGCTCACGTCCGGCAGGCTCGTGCCGCGCAGCCGGCCGCGGACGTCGGCGTGGAGGTCGGCCACGGTCGCCCCGAGCGAGTCCTCGGCGTGCGCCTCCCGGACCGCTTCCGCCAGGAACTTGGTGAAGTAGGTCAGGCCGCCGGCCTTCTCCTCGAAGTACGTCTTCTGGGTGTGCTTGCAGGCGGTCCAGATGTAGGTGCCGGCGCCGCGCGTCGGGGTGGAGCCGTCGGCGTGGCCGGTGAGGCCGGCGGCGGGTTCGGCGTAGCGGGTGGCGATGCCGGCGCAGCAGCAGTCGAGGACGAAGATCTTCATGCGGGCGTTGCTGCGCTCCAGCAGCTCGCGCACCTCACGGAAGCGGAGCGAGGTCAGGGCCCGCTGCGAGGGCTCCTCGCTGGTGTCGGTGAGGGCGAGCCCGAGGTCGTGACGCCCGCTGTTGCTCATCAGCAGCTGGCCGTGGCCGACGTAGTAGAACAGCAGCACGTCGTCGACGTCGTCGATCAGCTTGGCGATGTCCCGCAGGACCTTGCTGCTGTCGCGCCGGTCCGCGAAGGAGCTGATGCGCTTCGCGGGCCACTCGGCGGGCCCGGTCAGTACCCGGCGCATCTCCTCCAGACTCTTGAGCGCCGCCGGCATGGGGCTGCGGTCCTGGAATCCGGCCGTGTACTTCGAGGTGCCCAGCAGGATGGCGCGCGACCGGCCGAAGTCGATGTCGTCACGCCGGGTCATCCGGGGCCTCCGCCGGCGCCTCCAGTGCCCTGGCGACCTCCATGACCTCGCGGAGCTTGGCCTCGGCGTTGCGCCCGTTCACCCGGATGCGCCGCCCGTCGACCTCCACCTCGATCTCGGTGGTCTGGGCGCCGATCCACAGCTGCAGCGCGGTCACCGCGGCGACGATCGGCCCGCCCGCGGCACACACCACCGACAGGAAGTCCCACACGGTGCCCTGGCTGTTGCGCTCGGGCGGCGGCTCCACGACCGTCACCTCGACGCCGGCATGCCCGCCCATCCACTCGCGCAGACCGTCCAGCTGCCCGACGCCGTTCACGTAGACGCGTAATTCGACTGTCATGCTCAGTAGCAACTTCCCCCGTAGATGCGCACCGAGACTAGATCGTCACGGGGCGTCAGTCCAGGGCGCCGTCAGTCGAGATGCGTAGGCGCGAACATCCGCAGCACCGCCGGGAGTACGACCACCGAGGGGCCCGGAGCGGCGAGCGCCTTGGCCAGGTCCGTCTCCAGGGTCTTCGGGGTCGTCCGCACCCCCGGCACCCCGAAGGACTCGGCCAGGGCCACATAGTCCGGCCGCGTCAGCTCCGTTGCCGTCGGCTCGCCGAACGCGTCCGTCATGTACTCGCGGAGGATGCCGTAGCCGCCGTCGTCGACGATCAGCCAGGTGACGTTCAGGGCGTACTGGCGGGCCGTCGCCAGTTCGGCGATGGAGTAGAGGGCGCCGCCGTCGCCGGAGACCGCGAGCACCGGGCGGGTCGGGTCCGCCGCCGCCGCGCCGAGCGCCGCCGGGAAGCCGTAGCCGAGGCCGCCCGCGCCCTGCGCGGAGTGCAGCAGGTTGGGGCCCTTGGCGTCGAAGGCGGACCAGGCCCAGTAGGCGAGGATCGTCATGTCCCAGAAGGACGGGGAGTCGGCCGGCAGGGCCCGGCGGACCGACCTCAACACGTCCTGTTCCAGGGTGAGTTCCTGGGCGGCGATGCGGTCGGCGACCTTCGCGAGCAGCGCGCTCACCCGGTCGGCGGCGGTCGGGTCCTCGCGCTCGGAAACCGTCTCCAGCAGGGCCTGCAAGGCCAGGCGCGCGTCCGCGTGGATCCCCAGCGCCGGATGGTTCGACTCCAGCTTGCCGAGGTCCGCCTCGATCTGGACGACCCGGCCGCGCGGCTTGAACGTGTGGTAGTTCGAGGAGAGTTCGCCCAGGCCCGAGCCGACGACCAGCAGTACGTCGGCGTCCTCCAGGAAGTCCGTCGTGTGCCGGTCCTCGATCCAGGACTGCATGGACAGCGGATGCTCCCACGGGAACGCGCCCTTGCCGCCCGGTGTCGTCACCACCGGCGCCCGCAGCACCTCCGCCAGCCGGCGCAGCTTGCCGCTCGCGTCCGCCCGTACCACTCCCCCGCCCGCGATGATCGCCGGACGGGCGGCACGCGAGAGCAAGTCGGCTGCCACGGCGGTGAGTTCGGGGCGCGGGGGCAGGTCTTCGGGGAGGGCATCGCCGCCCGTGACCACGGGGATCGCGGTCTCGGACAAGAGGACGTCCTGCGGGATCTCCACCCACACCGGGCCGTGCGGGGCCGTCAGCGCCGACTTCCAGGCCGCCGCGATCGCGGACGGGATCTGGGACTGGGTGCGGACCGTGTGGACCGACTTCACCACGCCCCGGAAGGACGCGGCCTGGTCCGGGAGTTCGTGGAGGTAGCCGTGGCGGCCGCCGCCCAGGCCCAGGGTCGGGATCTGGCTGCTGATGGCGAGGACGGGGGCGGAGGCGGCGGCCGCCTCCTGCAGCGCGGCCAGCGAGGTCAGCGCGCCCGGGCCGGTCGAGAGGAGCAGCGGGGCCGCCTCGCCGGTGACCCGGCCGTACGCGTCCGCCGCGAACCCCGCGTTGTTCTCCACCCGCAGGCCGATGTACCGCAGGGAGGAGCGGCGCAGGGCGTCGAACATGCCGAGGGCGTGCTGGCCGGGCAGGCCGAAGACCGTGGTCGCGCCGAGCCCGGCCAGGGTCTCCACGACCAGGTCTCCGCCGTTGCGGCCGGGAGGAGGGTTCAGGGCGGCGGAGATCTGCGCCTCCGTCGGGCGGAGCTCCAGGTCGTGGTCGTGGGTCACTGCGCAGCCTTCTCCTGAGCCCTCGCCGCGGCGATCTGGCGGGTCATGATCGTGGTCAGTTCGTACGCCGTGTGGGACGCGGCCACCGACGTGATCTCGGCGTGATCGTACGCGGGCGCCACCTCGACGACGTCGGCCGATACGAGGTTGCACCCCGCCAGGCCGCGCAGGATCTCCAGCAGCTCGCGCGACGTCATGCCGCCCGCCTCCGGCGTGCCCGTGCCGGGCGCGTGGGCCGGGTCCAGGCAGTCGATGTCGATGGAGATGTAGAGGGGGCGGTCGCCGATGCGCTGCCGCAGCTGGTCGGCGACCTCGTCGGCGCCGCGGCGGTAGATGTCCGCCGAGGTGACGATGCCGAAGCCCATCTTCTCGTCGTCGGTGAGGTCCTGCTTGCCGTAGAGCGGGCCGCGGGTGCCGACGTGGGAGAGGGCCGAGGTGTCCAGGATCCCTTCCTCGACCGCGCGCCGGAACGGGGTGCCGTGGGTGTACTCCGCGCCGAAGTACGTGTCCCAGGTGTCGAGATGGGCGTCGAAGTGGAGCAGCGCGACCGGGCCGTGCTTCTTCGCGACGGACCTGAGCAGCGGCAGGGCGATGGTGTGGTCGCCGCCGAGGGTCATCAACCGGGCGCCGGTGCCGAGCAGTTCGTCGGCGGCCGCCTCGACCGTCTCGACGGCCTCGTTGATGTTGAACGGGTTCACGGCGATGTCCCCGCCGTCCGCGACCTGCGCGAGGGCGAACGGGGACGCGTCCTGCGCCGGGTTGTAGGGCCGCAGCAGCCGGGACGCCTCGCGGATCGCGTTGCCGCCGAAGCGGGCGCCCGGCCGGTACGAGACGCCCGAGTCGAACGGCACGCCCACGACGGCGACGTCGGCGCGGCCGACCTCGTCGAGGCGGGGCAGCCGGGCGAAGGTCGCGGGTCCGGCGTACCGCGGGACGCGGGAGGAGTCGACGGGGCCGCGGGGCGTCTCGTTGCTGCTCATGGTGGAGTGCCTTTCTAGCGGGAAGCCGAGATCGGTTCGGATGTGGGTTCGGGAGCCGCGCGGCCGTCGAGCCGTTCACGCCAGGTGGCCAGCACGGTCGCGTCGGTCGGCTTCGTCACGAGGGATACGACGGCGTAGGCGGCGAGGGAGGCGAGCAGGCCGTAGTAGACGGGCTCGTTGGCGAGGATGCCGTAGCCCGCCATCAGGCCGATCACCGCCAGGCTGCCGACGGTCACGGCGGCCAGTGCCCCCTGCACTGTGCCGCGCTTCCACAGCAGTCCGCCCAGGATCGGGACGAGGAGACCGCCGACCAACAGGTTGTACGCCACCGTCAGCGCCTCCACGACGTTGTTCAGCGCGATCGCCGTACCGATCACCCCCAGGCCCATGATCAGGATGAACGCCCGGTTGCCCTGCACCTCATCATGGTCACCCGAGGTGGCCTTCCCCCGCAGCCGCGACCAGATGTCGTTGTTGGCGACGGTGGCGCAGGCGATCAGCGCGCCGGACGACGTCGACATCACGGCGGCGAGCGCGGCGGCCAGCACCAACCCGCGGACGCCGACGGGGAGTTCGTCCTTGACGATGGTCGCGAAGGCGTCGTCCGGGCTGCCGAGCTTCGGGTACAGCACCCGGGCCGCCGTACCGATGACGGCACCGGCGAGGGCGTACGCGAGACAGTACGTGCCCGCGACCGTGCCGCCCCACCTCGCCGTCCGGTCGCTGCGGGCGGTGAACACGCGCTGCCAGATGTCCTGGCCGATGAGCATGCCGAACGTGTAGATCAGGACGTAGGTGAAGATCGTCTCGCCGCCGATGCCCAGCGGGTCGAAGTACGAGGTCGGCAGCTCGGCCTTCATCTCGGAGAAGCCGCCGGCCTTGACGACCGCGATGGGGAGCAGGAGCAGCAGGACCCCGATCGTCTTCACCACGAACTGGACCATGTCCGTCAGGGTGATCGACCACATGCCGCCGAGCGTGGAGTACGCGACGACGATCGAGCCGCCGAGGATGATCGCGACGGTCCGGTTCATGTCGAAGAGGACGTCGAAGATGGTGGCGTACGCGATGGTCGAGGTGACCGCGAGCATCAGGGTGTACGCCCACATGACGACGCCGGAGATGACGCCGGCCCGGCCGCCGTACCGGAGGTCCAGCATCTCGGAGACGGTGTAGACCTTCAGGCGGGCGATGCGGGCGGAGAAGAAGACGGAGAGGGCGAGCAGTCCGAGCCCGATCGTGAAGACCATCCAGGCGCCGGACAGCCCGTACTGGTACCCCAGTCCGACCCCGCCGATGGTGGAGGCGCCGCCGAGGACGATCGCGGCCATGGTGCCGGAGTACATGGCGGGGCCGAGGCGGCGCCCAGCGACCAGGAAGTCGCTCTTCGACCTGGCGCGGCGCATGCCCCACCAGCCCATGGCCAGCATGCCGGCCAGATAGACGACGATCACTGTGTAGTCGACGGCCATGGGGCCCTCCTTCTGCCGGGTCTGGATCGACAGTAGGTGGCCGGAAAGCGACTGCGAAGTGTACGTTTCATCCATTCGAGCGGTACTGGATGGAGGGAACGTCCATCATGCCGGACCCGGCAGTCCCACCCACCCCACCGGTCCCCCTGGCCGCGCTGCTGGCCCGTGAGGACCTGGCCCTGCGGCAGATCGCGGGCCCCGTCGACCCCGACACCGTCATCCACTGGGCGCACACCTCGGAGATGGCCGACCCGTACCCGTATCTGCTGGGCGGCGAGCTGCTGCTGACGGCCGGGGTGCACATCACGGAGGCGGCGGGCAGCGGCACGTACTTCGACGACTACGTCTCGCGGATCGTGGCGGCGGGCGGCGCGGCGCTCGGCTTCGGGGTGGCGCCGGTGCACGACACGGTGCCGCGGGCGCTGGTGGCGGCCTGCGACGCGTACGAGCTCCCGCTGATCGAGGTGCCTGAGCAGACGACCTTCTCCGGCGTGGCCCGCGCGGTCTGGCAGCTGATGGCCCAGGCGCGCCTCGCCGAACTCCGCCGCGTGACGGAGGCCCAGCAGAGCCTCGCCGCGGCGGCCTCCCGCCCGGATCCGGTGCCGTCGGTGCTGCGGCAGCTGGCCCAGCGGGTGGGGGGACGGGCGGTGCTGTACGGCCCGGAGGGCGTGGAGGTCGCGGCGGCGGGCCGCGTCCCGGAAGGGCCGGGCGTCCACGACTCGTTGGCCGGACTCGCCGAGGTCGTACGCCCCTCGGGTCCGGGCACCCCCACCTCGGCGACCGACTCGGCGGCCGGCACCCACCTGGCCGCCTACGCCCTGGGCGCCGGCCAGGGCTTCGTCCTGGGCGTGGCGTCCCCGCACCGCGAACCGGGCGACCACACGATCGCCTCGGTGGCGGCGGTCCTGCTCTCCCTCCTCACGGGAGAACACCAGAGCGGCACGGGAGCGGCCCGCTCCTCGGCGCTGGTACGGGTGCTGCTGGGCGCGGCACCGGAGGAGGTGGCGCCGCTGCTGGGTGGCGAACGGTGGCTGGTGGTGCAAGCCCGGACCGACGCGGGGTCTGTGGACCCGGTGTCCGCCTCCGCTCTCGGTGCTGCCCTCGGCTCGCCTCTCGTGGATCTCGCCGGTGACGTCGTCCGCGTCCTCCTCCCCGCCGACCGTGACCCCGTGCCGCCCCCCGGCTGGGTCCTCGGCGTCAGTGCCCCCGTCGGGCCCGACTCCTGGGCCTCCGCCGACGCCCAGGCCGGACGCGCGCTCGCGCGGGCGCGGGCCACGCGGGTCGCTCTCGTGCGGCACGGGGAGCGGGGCGGGCTGGCCGAGTTGGTGGGGGCCGAGGAGGCCGCCGCGCACGCCCGCGCCGTGCTCGCGCCGATCGCCGGCACCCCCGCGCTCGCGGAGACCCTGCGCACCTGGCTCTCGCTGCACGGGAGTTGGGACCGTACGGCCGTCGCCCTGTCCGTGCACCGCAACACCGTCCGCCAGCGGATCGCCCGTTGCGCGACGCTCCTCGGCACCGACCTCGACGACCCCGACGTACGCATGGAGTTGTGGTTCGCCCTCCGGCAGCAATAAGTCTCCGGCAGCAACAGGTCCCGTGACGGCAATAGGTACCGCGGCTCATCACCATGAGTACGTGACCCACGTCGCAGCGTCCGGGACGCCAGGGACGCGCGCGGTCCGCTGCCTCACAATGGGTTTCATGCCGATACCCGGGACCCCCAGCCGCGCCGAGCTCGTCGACCACCTCGTACGGACCCGCATCGCGGGCGACGTCGCGACGCCCCGCGAGAACAACCTGAACCACTACCGCAAGCTGGCGAACGGCGACCGCCACTACTGGTTCGGCCTGGAGCTCGGCGACCGCTGGAGCGACGAGCAGGACGTGCTCGCGGTGATGGCGGAGCGGGTGGGCGTGAACGACGACCCGGAGTACCGCTACGGCCAGGACACCATCGACCCCGAGCTGACGGTCGCCGCCCTGGAGCGGCTGGCCGGCCGGCTGCGCAAGGCGGCCGAGGGCCGGCAGCGAGTGCTGTTCGCGACCGGCCACCCGGGCGGCCTGCTGGACGTGCACCGGGCGACGGCGGCGGCGCTGCGGGCGGCCGGCTGCGAGATCGTGGTCATCCCGGAGGGGCTGCAGACGGAGGAGGGTTACGTCATGCAGTTCGCCGACGTGGCGGTCCTGGAGCACGGCGCCACGCTCTGGCACACCCACTCGGGCGAGCCGATGAAGGCCATCCTGACGGGACTCGAGCGCGAGGACCGCCCGCTGCCGGACCTCGTCGTCGCCGACCACGGCTGGGCGGGGTACGCGGGTCAGCACGGCGTGGACTCGGTCGGTTACGCCGACTCCAACGACCCGGCCCTGTTCCTCGCCGAGTCCGAGGGGACCGTACAGGTGACCGTCCCGCTCGACGACCACGTGGTCAGCCCGCGGTACTACGACCCGATGACGGCGTTCCTGCTCGCGGAGGCGGGGCTGGCCTAGATCCCGCTGGGATCCCGTTCAGATCCCGCTCAGATCCCGGAGATCGAACCCGGCGCTCGCTCGTCCCGGGTGAGCGCCCGCACGACCTTGAGCGGGCCGTGTCGGCGGACCGAGAGCCGGGTGAGCAGCTCGATCACCGGCGCCGTCACGTACTCCGGGAACTCCGGTGCCGGCAGGCCCACGCTGCATGCCAGGTCGTCGCTGTGGACGACGAGTTCCAGCATCCGGGTGAGCAGCAGGTCGTCGAGTTCGAGGGACCAGTCGCCCCAGGTGGGGATGTGGACGGGGCGGGAGGCGGGGACGTCCGGCAGCCTGCCCCACAGGTCGGCGGTCGCCCTGTTGATCTCCCGGCGCAGGGCCGCGTGCCCGTCCGCCGCCGCGGCCTCCCCGCCCTGCCGGATGCGCTCGCCGACGGGCGAGTCGGCGCCGCCGTCCAGCCAGGTCACCCGGTCCAGGTAGTACTCGCGCAGCGGGATCACCGGCTCCGTGGGCACGGGCGCGGTGAGCATCCCCGGCAGGGCGAACTCCTGCCAGAACATGTGCCCGGCCAGCCCCCGCACGCTCCACTTCCTGAGCACGCTCGGCTTGTCCCACGCGTCGGCGACGGCGGGCCTGCCCACCAGCTCGCCCGCGATGCCCGCGGCCACGATGAACGCGTCCCGGATCCGTCCGCCCCGCCAGTTCCACGACTCCTCGGCCATGACGGCATCCAACCGCCCACGGCAGCCGGCCTCAACCGCCTTTCACGGCCAGGGACTCAGCCCCTCCTCGCGCCGCTGCGCGAACCCCGGCGTCGGGTCCAGGTACACCCTGCTCACCGCCGGGTACACCGCGCGGATCCGCTGCTCGGCCTGCTCGCAGGCCCACTCGATCTGCGCCGCCGTGGACACGTCCCGGAAGTCCACCTTGGCGGCCACCAGCGCCTCGTGCGGCCCCTGCACGAGCGTGGTCAGCTCCAGTACGGCCTCGACGTGCTCGCTCGCCAGCAGTTCGGTGCGGATCCGCTCCCGCATGGCCTTCGGCAGCGGGCGCCCGATGAGCAGCTCGGCGTTGGAGCGGCCCAGCACCCAGGCGACGACGAGCAGCAGCAGGCCGATGAGGAGGGAGGCCAGGCCGTCCCACACCCCGGAGCCGGTGAGCTGTCCGCCGAGCAGTCCCCCGGCCGCGAGGACCAGGCCGATCAGGGCGGCCGAGTCCTCCAGTACGACGGCCTTCACGGCGGTGTCCGGGGTGTGCCGCAGGTAGAGCTTGAAGGGCGCCTTGAAGCGGGCCGCCTCGCCGCGCGCCTGCCGCAGTCCCGTCCGCAGGGAGTAGCCCTCCAGGAGGAAGGCGACGCCGAGGACGACGTACGAGACGAGCGGGTCGCCCGGCTCCTCGCCCGCGACGAGGGTGTGGACGCCGTCGTAGAGGGAGAAGACCGCGCCGCCGACGAACGTGGCGACCGCGGCGAGCATCGCCCAGATGTACCGCTCGGGGCCGTAGCCGAGCGGGTGGTCCTCGTCGGCGGGTTTCCCGCTGCGTTTGAGGGCGGTGAGCAGGAGGACCTCGGTGACCGTGTCGGCGACCGAGTGCGCGGCCTCGGAGAGCATCGCGCTGGAACCGCTGATGACGCCGGCGACCGCCTTGGCGAGCGCGATCCCGAGGTTGGCGAGGGCGGCGACGACCACCGTGAGAGTGCTCTCGCCGCCGCCGTCCGCTGCTGAGGTCATGCCCTCAGTCTTTCCCCCGGTCCTCCCGGGGGACGCGCACCACGCCTTCCTGGACGACCGAGACCGCCAGCTTTCCGTCCTGCGTGTAGATCCGGGCCTGGCCGAGGCCCCGGCCGCCGTACGCCGACGGCGACTCCTGGTCGTACAGCAGCCATTCGTCGGCGCGGAACGGGCGGTGGAACCACATCGCGTGGTCCAGCGAGGCCCCGACCACGTCACCGACCGCCCAGCCGCCGCGGCCGTGCGCGAGGAGGACCGAGTCGAGCAGGGTCATGTCGGAGACGTAGGTGGCGAGGACGACGTGCAGGAGGGGGTCGTCGGCCAGCTTGCCGTTGGTGCGGAACCACACCTGCGAGTGCGGCTCGCGCGGCTCGCCGAACTTCCCGTACGGCGGCTCCTCGACATAGCGCAGGTCGACGGCCTCGCGCGCCTCCAGGAACCGCTCGGTGATCTCGGCCGGGATGTGGTCGTAGCCACGCAGCCGCTCCTGGGAGGTGGGCAGCGTGACCGGGTCGGGCGCGGGCGGCATCGGCGCCTGGTGGTCGAGGCCTTCCTCGTACGTCTGGAAGGACGCCGACAGCGCGAAGATCGGCCGGCCGTGCTGGACCGCGATCGCCCGGCGGGTGGTGAAGGAGCGGCCGTCGCGGATGCGCTCGACCGTGTACACGATGGGCGCGCCCGGGTCGCCGGGGCGCAGGAAGTACGCGTGCAGGGAGTGGGCGTGCCGGTCGGCGGGGACCGTACGCCCGGCGGCGACCAGCGCCTGGGCCGCCACCTGCCCGCCGAAGACGCGCGGGACGACGGCGGACCGGGAGCGGCCGCGGAAGATGTTCTCCTCGATCTGCTCCAGGTCGAGCAGATCGAGGAGATCCTGTAGTGCCTGGCTCATGGTTACTGGTTGTACCGGGCAGTAATTGCCGGGACCTTACAGACCCATGTCCTTCGCGATGATCGTCTTCATGATCTCGCTGGTGCCGCCGTAGATGCGGTTGACGCGGTTGTCCGCGTACAGGCGGGCGATCGGGTACTCGTTCATGAAGCCGTAGCCGCCGTGCAGCTGGAGGCAGCGGTCGATGACGCGGTGGGCGACCTCGGTGCAGAACAGCTTGGCGGAGGCGGCCTCGGCGGGGGTGAGCTCACCGGCGTCGAGGGCTTCGAGCGCGCGGTCGGCGACGGCCTCGGCGGCGTCCACCTCGGCCTTGCAGGCGGCCAGCTCGAACTTGGTGTTCTGGAAGGACGCGACCGGCTTGCCGAAGACGGTGCGGTCCGTGACGTACTGCTGGGCGAACCGGACGGCGGCCTTGGCCTGCGCGTAGGCGCCGAAGGCGATGCCCCAGCGCTCGGAGGCGAGGTTGTGGCCGAGGTAGTAGAAGCCCTTGTTCTCCTCGCCGAGGAGGTCCTCGACCGGGACCTTGACGTCGACGAAGGCGAGCTCGGCGGTGTCGGAGGTGCGCAGGCCGAGCTTGTCCAGCTTGCGGCCGATGGAGTAGCCCTCGGACTTGGTGTCCACGGCGAACAGGGAGATGCCGTGGCGGCGGTCCTCGGCGGTCGGCGCGGCGGTGCGGGCGCAGACGATGACGCGGTCGGCGTGCACGCCGCCGGTGATGAAGGTCTTGGAGCCGTTGAGGACGTAGTGCGTGCCGTCCTCGGAGAGCTTGGCGGTGGTCTTCATGCCCGCGAGGTCGGAGCCGGTGCCCGGCTCGGTCATCGCGAGGGCCCACATCTCCTCGGCGGTGACGAACTTCTCCAGGTAGCGCTTCTTCTGCTCGTCGGTGGCGAGCATCTTGATGTACGGCAGGGCGAGCAGCACGTGCACACCGGAGCCGCCGAAGTGGACGCCCGCGCGGGCCGTCTCCTCGTACATCACGGCCTCGAACTTGTACGAGTCGATGCCGGCGCCGCCGAACTCCTCCGGCACGTTGATGCCGAACAGGCCGAGCTCGGCGAGCTTGTAGTAGAAGTCGCGCGGCGCCTGGCCGGCGGCGAACCACTCGTCGTAGACGGGGACGACCTCGGCCTCGATGAAGGCCCGGAGGGTCTCCCGGAACGCCTCGTGGTCCTCGTTGAACACCGTACGGCGCACCGCCGGCCCCTCTCTGCGCCTAAACCGGCGCCGCTCTCGCGGATGTGGTTGCTCGCCGTCGGGGTTGCTCAATTGATGGTTGCGGTCCGATGGCTAAGCGCTTGCTCAGAGTCCAACCGTACCGGCGGGTAGGAGGGGCGTCCAGAGGGGTCGTCCCGTAACGCTCGTCACTCCGCCCCGGCCGCCTCGAAGGCCCCCCGTGCCATCCGGTGCAGCAGTTGCGCCGTCGCGCCGCGGCCCGGCAGGGAGCCGGGGCGGCCCAGGTGCGGGGTCGAGTTCAGGAGGCCGAAGACCGAGTGCACGGCGGAGCGGGCGGCGGGCTCCGCCAGCCCGGGGTGGACCTCGCGCAGCACGCCGACCCACAGCTCCACGTACTGCCGCTGGAGCTGCCGCACCAGCTTGCGGTCGCTGTCCCGGAGGCGGTCCAGCTCGCGGTCGTGCAGGGTGATCAGGGGACGGTCGTCGAGCGCGAAGTCGATGTGGCCCTCGATGAGCGAGTCCAGGACCGCCTCCGAGGCGACCCCGTCCGCCTCCGCGAGGCGCCGCTTGGCCCCCGTCAGCAGCTGGCCGCTGATGCCCACCAGCAGCTCGGCCAGCATCGCGTCCTTGCCCGCGAAGTGGCGGTAGAGACCGGGGCCGCTGATGCCGACCGCGGCGCCTATCTCGTCGACGCCGACCCCGTGGAAACCGCGCTCGGCGAACAGCCGCGCGGCCTCCTTGAGGATCTGCTCGCGGCGGGTGGGGGCGTCGGTTCTGGTGGCCATGGAAGTAATTCTAGACAGGGAGGTTAGCGGTCGTTAACCTGAGGGAGATGGTTAACGCTCATTAACAGTCGGCCACTGGGTGAGGGGACCGCAGGATGCACGAGGCACCGGAGCTGACGAGCGCGGCAGACCCCGCGTCGGAGGCCTGGCGGGCCAACGAGGCGGCGCACCGCGCGCTGGTCGAGGAGCTGCACGGCAAGCTGGCCGCGGCCCGGCTCGGCGGCGGCGAGAAGGCGCGGGCCAGGCACACCGCGCGCGGCAAGCTGCTGCCGCGCGACCGGGTGGACACGCTGCTCGACCCCGGGTCGCCGTTCCTGGAGCTGGCGCCCCTCGCGGCCGACGGGATGTACGACGGGGCGGCCCCGGCCGCCGGGGTCATCGCCGGGATCGGGCGGGTGAGCGGGCGCGAGTGCGTGGTCGTCGCCAACGACGCGACCGTCAAGGGCGGGACGTACTACCCGATGACGGTGAAGAAGCACCTGCGCGCCCAGGAAGTCGCCCTGGACAACCGCCTCCCCTGTGTCTACCTGGTCGACTCCGGCGGCGCCTTCCTGCCCATGCAGGACGAGGTGTTCCCGGACCGCGAGCACTTCGGGCGGATCTTCTACAACCAGGCGCGGATGTCCGGCGCCGGGATCCCGCAGGTCGCGGCCGTCCTCGGCTCGTGCACGGCGGGCGGGGCGTACGTGCCCGCGATGAGCGACGAAGCGGTCATCGTCCGCGGCCAGGGCACGATCTTCCTGGGCGGCCCGCCGCTGGTGAAGGCGGCGACCGGCGAGGTGGTCACCGCCGAGGAGCTGGGCGGCGGCGAGGTCCACTCCCGCATCTCCGGCGTCACCGACCACCTCGCCGAGGACGACGCGCACGCCCTGCGGATCGTGCGGAACATCGTCTCGACGCTCCCCGCGCGCGGGGAGCTGCCCTGGGAGGTCACGCCGGTCGCCGAGCCGAAGGTCGATCCGTACGGGCTGTACGGCGCGGTGCCGGTCGACCCGCGCACCCCGTACGACGTCCGCGAGATCATCGCGCGCGTGGTCGACGGCTCGCGTTTCGCGGAGTTCAAGGCCGAGTTCGGGCAGACCCTGGTCACCGGCTTCGCCCGGATCCACGGCCACCCGGTCGGCGTCGTCGCCAACAACGGCATCCTGTTCTCCGAGTCCGCCCAGAAGGGCGCCCACTTCATCGAGCTGTGCGACCAGCGCGGCATCCCGCTGCTGTTCCTGCAGAACATCTCCGGCTTCATGGTCGGCAAGGACTACGAGGCGGGCGGCATCGCCAAGCACGGCGCCAAGATGGTCACGGCCGTGGCGTGCACGCGCGTGCCGAAGCTGACGGTGGTGGTCGGCGGCTCGTACGGCGCCGGCAACTACTCGATGTGCGGCCGCGCCTACTCCCCCCGCTTCCTGTGGATGTGGCCCGGCGCCAAGATCTCGGTGATGGGCGGCGAGCAGGCCGCCTCGGTCCTCGCGACCGTCAAGCGCGACCAGTTGGAGGCGCGCGGCGAGTCCTGGCCGGCCGAGGACGAGGAGGCCTTCAAGGCCCCCGTCCGGCAGCAGTACGAGCGCCAGGGCAACGCCTACTACGCGACGGCCCGCCTCTGGGACGACGGCGTGATCGACCCGCTGGAGACCCGCCAGGTGCTCGGCCTGGCCCTGACCGCTTGCGCCAACGCGCCGCTGGGCGACCCCCAGTTCGGCGTCTTCCGGATGTGAGGACCGATGTTCGAGACAGTACTGGTCGCCAACCGGGGCGAGATCGCCGTCCGCGTGATCCGTACGCTGCGCTCGCTGGGCGTGCGCTCGGTGGCCGTCTTCTCCGACGCGGACGCGGACGCCCGGCACGTCCGTGAGGCCGACACGGCGGTACGGATCGGTCCGGCACCGGCGGCCGAGAGCTATCTGTCGGCGGAGCGCCTGCTGGAGGCCGCCGCCCGCACCGGCGCCCAGGCCGTCCACCCCGGGTACGGCTTCCTCGCCGAGAACGCCGGCTTCGCCCGCGCCTGCGCCGACGCCGGGCTGGTCTTCATCGGGCCGCCCGCCGAGGCCATCTCCCTGATGGGCGACAAGATCCGCGCCAAGGAGACGGTGGAGGCTGCCGGGGTGCCGGTCGTGCCAGGCGGCCGCGACCCCGAACTGGCGGATGCCGCCCGGCAGTTGGGCGCGCCGGTGCTGCTCAAGCCGTCGGCCGGGGGTGGCGGCAAGGGCATGCGGCTGGTGCGGGACCTGACCGTCCTGGAGGAGGAGATCGCCGCCGCCCGCCGCGAGGCCCGCGCCTCCTTCGGCGACGACACGCTCCTGGTCGAGCG
Organism: Streptomyces cylindrosporus; assembly: GCF_022698165.1. GTDB lineage: Bacteria > Actinomycetota > Actinomycetes > Streptomycetales > Streptomycetaceae > Streptomyces > Streptomyces cylindrosporus. The sequence continues at coordinate 306,792 of NZ_JALDAY010000012.1, read as the reverse complement.
GTGGGTGGACCGGCCCCGGCACATCGAGATCCAGGTGCTGGCGGACGGCCACGGGAACGTGATCCACCTCAGCGAGCGCGAGTGCTCATTGCAGCGCCGGCACCAGAAGATCATCGAGGAGGCGCCGAGCGTGCTCCTCGACGAGGCCACGCGCGCGGCGATGGGCGAGGCGGCGGTGCAGGCGGCGCGCTCGTGCGGGTACCGGGGCGCGGGCACGGTGGAGTTCATCGTGCCGGGCGGCGATCCGTCCTCGTACTACTTCATGGAGATGAACACGCGGCTCCAGGTGGAGCACCCGGTCACCGAGCTGATCACCGGCCTGGACCTGGTGGAGTGGCAGCTGCGGGTGGCCGCGGGCGAGGAACTGCCGTACGGGCAGGGCGACATCGGGCTCACCGGGCATGCGATCGAGGCGCGGGTCTGTGCCGAGATCCCGTCCCGCGGGTTCCTGCCGTCGGGCGGCACGGTGCTGAAGCTGGCCGAGCCGCAGGGCGACGGGATCCGCACCGACTCGGGGCTCAGCGAGGGCACGGAGGTCGGTTCGCTGTACGACCCGATGCTGTCGAAGGTGATCGCGTACGGGCCGGACCGGGAGACGGCGATCCGCAAGCTGCGGGCGGCGCTCGCGGAGACGGTGACGCTGGGCGTGCAGACGAACGCCGGGTTCCTGCGCCGACTCCTCGCCCATCCGGCGGTCGTGGCGGGCGAGTTGGACACGGGGCTGGTCGAGCGGGAAGTGGACGCGCTCGTGCGGGACGAGGTGCCCACGGAGGTGTACGCGGCGGCGGTGCTGGCCCGCCAGGCCGCGCTCGCGCCTGCCGCCGACGCCGGTTGGGCCGACCCGTTCTCGGCGGCGGACGGATGGCGGCTGGGCGGCGAGCGGGCGTGGACCCCGCACCACCTTCGGGTGCCGGGCCACGAGCCGGTCACCGTGCGCGTGCGCAGCACGCCGCACGGCGGCGTCGAGCTGCTGCTCCCCGGCGCGGACGAACCCCTCCGGGGGTCCGGGGGCGTGCCCCCGCGTCCTGGGGCCGAGGGCCGGCTCACCTTCATGCTCGACGGAGTCCGCCACACCTTCCACCGCGCCGGCGACTGGCTGGGCCGCGACGGCGACGCCTGGCAGGTGCGCGACCACGACCCGGTCGCCGCGTCCCTCACCCGCGCGGGGCACGCGGGCGCCGACTCGCTGACCGCGCCCATGCCCGGGACGGTGACCGTGGTGAAGGTGGCGGTCGGGGACGAAGTGACCGCCGGGCAGAGCCTGTTGGTGGTCGAGGCGATGAAGATGGAGCACGTCATCTCCGCCCCGCACGCCGGCACGGTCGCCGAACTCGACGTCACCCCGGGCACCACGGTCGCCATGGACCAGGTGCTCGCGGTCATCACGCCGGCAGAGGAGGACCAGTGACACTTCCCATGGTCGTACCGGCCCCGGACCTGCCCGCGCGGGTGCGGATCCACGAGGTCGGCGCACGCGACGGTCTGCAGAACGAGAAGTCGACCGTGCCGACGCAGGTGAAGGCGGAGTTCGTCCGCCGGCTGGCCGACGCGGGCCTGACGACGATCGAGGCGACCAGCTTCGTACACCCGAAGTGGGTGCCCCAACTCGCCGACGCTGAGCAGCTGTTCCCGATGGTGGCCGAGCTGCCGGTGGACCTCCCGGTGCTCGTGCCGAACGAACGCGGCCTGGAGCGTGCCCTCGCGCTCGGCGCCCGCCGGGTCGCCGTCTTCGCCAGCGCCACCGAGTCCTTCGCCAAGGCCAACCTCAACCGCACGGTGGACGAGGCGCTGGCCATGTTCGAGCCGGTGGTCGGCCGCGCCAAGGAGGCGGGCGGCCATGTCCGCGGCTACCTCTCGATGTGCTTCGGCGACCCGTGGGAGGGCGCGGTGCCGGTCCCGCAGGTGGTACGGGTGTGCCGGGCCCTGCTGGACATGGGCTGCGACGAGCTGAGCCTGGGCGACACGATCGGGGTGGCGACCCCGGGTCACGTACGGGCGCTGCTGACCGAACTGGACGTACCCGTCGAGAAGATCGGCGTGCACTTCCACGACACCTACGGGCAGGCGCTCGCCAACACCTACGCGGCGCTGCAACACGGCGTCACGACGGTCGACGCCTCCGCCGGGGGCCTCGGCGGCTGCCCGTTCGCCAAGTCCGCCACCGGCAATCTCGCCACCGAAGACCTCGTGTGGATGCTGCGGGGCCTCGGCATCGACACCGGAGTCGACCTCGGCCGCCTCGTCGCCACCAGCGTGTGGATGGCCGAACAACTGGGCCGACCCAGCCCGTCCCGCACCGTCCGCGCCCTCTCCCACCAGGAGCAGTGATCACAGCCATGGACTACCGCCTCACCCCCGAGCTGGAGGAACTCCGGCGCACCGTCGAGGAGTTCGCGCACGAGGTCGTGGCGCCGAAGATCGGCGAGTTCTACGAGCACCACGAGTTCCCCTACGAGATCGTCCGCGAGATGGGCCGCATGGGCCTGTTCGGGCTGCCGTTCCCGGAGGAGTACGGCGGTATGGGCGGCGACTACCTGGCGCTGGGCGTGGCGCTGGAGGAACTGGCCCGCGTCGACTCCTCCGTCGCGATCACCCTGGAGGCGGGGGTCTCGCTGGGCGCGATGCCGATCCACCTCTTCGGCACCCCCGAGCAGAAGCGGGAGTGGCTGCCGCGCCTGTGCTCGGGCGAGATCCTGGGCGCCTTCGGCCTGACCGAGCCGGACGGCGGCAGCGACGCCGGGGCGACGCGCACGACCGCCCGGCTGGACGAGTCGACGGACGAGTGGGTCATCAATGGCACCAAGTGCTTCATCACCAACTCGGGCACGGACATCACGGGGCTGGTGACGGTCACGGCGGTCACCGGTCGCAAGCCGGACGGCAGGCCCCTCATCTCCTCGATCATCGTCCCGACCGGCACACCGGGCTTCACGGTGGCCGCGCCGTACTCGAAGGTCGGCTGGAACGCCTCCGACACCCGCGAGCTGTCGTTCTCGGACGTACGGGTCCCCGCCGCGAACCTCCTGGGCGAACTCGGCCGCGGCTACGCCCAGTTCCTGCGGATCCTCGACGAGGGCCGCATCGCGATCGCGGCGCTTGCCACCGGGCTCGCGCAGGGCTGCGTGGACGAGTCGGTGAAGTACGCGAAGGAACGCCAGGCCTTCGGCCGGCCCATCGGCGCCAACCAGGCCATCCAGTTCAAGATCGCCGACATGGAGATGAAGGCTCACACGGCCCGCCTCGCCTGGCGCGACGCGGCGTCCCGCCTGGTCACGGGCGCCCCCTTCAAGAAGGAGGCGGCCCTGGCCAAGCTGTACTCGTCCACGATCGCGGTCGACAACGCCCGCGACGCCACCCAGATCCACGGCGGCTACGGCTTCATGAACGAGTACCCGGTGGCCCGCATGTGGCGCGACTCCAAGATCCTGGAGATCGGGGAGGGGACGAGTGAGGTGCAGCGGATGCTGATCGCGCGGGAGTTGGGGTTGGTGGGCTGAGTCTCACCCCTGGGACAGCCCCGCGGACAGCGCGAGCGAGATGCGGGCGGTGTGGTCGTAGGCCCGGCGGGCGGCGTCGAGGACCCGGTCCTGGGTCTCGGGCTCGGCCAGCGCCTCGTTCATGCGCGCGGTGAAGCTCGCCCACCGCTCGCGGTCACCGCTGCCGTAGTAGTCGAGGCCGCCCCTCTCGCCGAGACGGTAGGCCTCCGCCACGTGCCGACGGAGAAACCGGGCGCCCAGCGTGGAGCCCTCGAAGACGTACAGGAACCCGAGCAGCTCCCGCGGTTCCGCGGCCGCCGTACGCCGGATCTCCCGCACCAGCGCCTGCGCCTCCTCGGCCGCGCCGGGGCTCGGCGCCGTACCCGACTCCGCGAAGTACCGCAGGTCGCGGTCGATGAGGGGAACCTTGGCCAGATCCGGCGACCAGACCGAGGCGACGGCCGGGCAGGTGGTGCGGGACAGTTCCTCCTCCAGCGCGTCCAGGACCGGGCGGTAGGCGGTGAGCTGGCCCACGTAGCGTTCGAACGGGAGGGTGCCGGCGAGCATCGCCATGGCGAACCCGGTGGCCTCCAGGGCGTCGTGCCACCCGCGTAGACCTGACCGCAGCCGTTCGGTCAGCGTGCCCGTCATACGCCGCTCCGCTGCCGGACCGTGCTCAGGAGCCGGTCGATGAGGTGGCCCTTGCGCTCGATCGTCACATCGAAGTAGGCGGCGCCTCGCTCGGTCCGGCACACCCCGTGCACGGCTTCCTTGGCGACGCGCTTCAGTTCGACGGCCCGCTCGGCGAGGGAGAGCAGTGTGCGGTCGAGATCGGGATGGCCGAGGATGTACGACTTCAGGTCCTGGCCTGTGAGTTCGGCGGGCGGCGGGTCGTCGTCGAGAAGTTCGAGGAAGACCCGGTTGCCGAGGCCGTCGAAGTCCTCGTGGGTGTTGGCGCCGCCGAGTTCCGGTACGACATCGGTGAGGTCGTTGAACAGCTGGCTGGCCAGGCCGAGTTGACGCATCGCCGCGTCGAGGGCGGCCTGTTCGTCCGGTACGACCCGCAGGGCGGCCAGCGCCGCGTGCAGCGGCATCCAGAAGAGAGTGCCGGTCTTGAGCGCGGCGGTCGACTCCCAGAACTCGACGCGCTCGGCGCGGGGCGCGGCCAGCAACTCGGCCCGCGTCTGCTGCGAGCGGGGGGCCATGTCGGCGGCCTGACCGGTGAATCCGGCGCCGACGGCCCGCAGCAAGCTGTCCACCACGGCCGGATCGGCCGCGTGCCGGAGGGCCGACGTGATCAGCCAGGCACCGGTGTTGAGGGCGACGGGCACGCCGTGGGTGGCGTGCAGCGCGGGCTCGCCGTAGCGGATTTCACTGCCGTCCTGGATGTCGTCGAGCGCGACCGCCGCCTTCATCAGCACCCGCACCGCCACCGCGGCTCGGCGCACCGCCGCGAAGTCGGCCGCTGCGGAGGGGCTCTCGAACTCGCCGGGGAATCCCCGGTAGTTGCGGTAGGCCCAGTACACCATCGAGGGCCGCAGTGGGGCCCTGCCGCCCGGCGTCCCGGCGACCGGGCGCAGCGCCTCCTGTCCCACCTTGGATCCGACGGCATCGGCGACCGGTTCGAACAGGGACCGCCGAAGTGCTCCGCGGTACACGGATCCGGCGTCCGCCGGCCCCGGCGACCTCCCCGACCCGTCGGTCAAGGCCCCCAGGAACGCGGCCAGATCCTCCTCCAGCAGCGCCGCGTCCTCGCGGACCACCGCCTCCACCCCGGTCACATCCAACGTGGCAGTCACACCGGTCTCCGAACATCTCCGCACATCACCACACGTGACTCAACTTCGTGCAGGATGCAGGGAGTTGGCGTGCACGACAAGTGACTTCAAGGCCAACCGCGACCGAAACACGACATGGCAAACACACAGAAACCAACACGGGGCCAGGCGGAGGCCTCGGTGAGGCAGTTGATGCGGACGAGCGCACACCGTCCGGAACGGGCCCGCCGGGTAATCGGGATCCACCGCATCCGCGTCGATGTGCAGGAAGGCGTGATCCCCGTTCGGCGCGGCCCGCCGGAAGATCCTGCCCTTCTTCGTGAAACCGGCCGCCTTCATCGCGGGGGCCGCATGCTCCCGGATGAGCGTGTCCAGGGGGTTCACCGGATCCGCCTCAGATACCGCTCGCGTCCTCGAACACCACTCGGAGGTCCGGGCGGGCGGGGTCGTCCTGCGGGATGCCCGGCGGCAGTACCGGTGCCAGGGTGTGGAAGACCGCGCGCATCGCCCGATCGTCGTACCCGGCGAGCGTCTCGGTCGCCTGCAACAGCAGGCCGCCGCAGCGCAGTTCCCGTACGGCATGGAAGGCACCGGTCGCGGTCAGGCCCAGGGCGCCGCCGAGGCGGGCGGCGAGTTCGGCCGGGACTCCGGTGACCCAGGAGTAGCCGCGCAGGTGGGTGCGGGATTCGGCGAGGTACCGGCGGTGAGTCCGCCCCAGCGCAGCCTCCAGGTCGGAGGTGTCGTGGACGTTGAGGTGGTCGACGCGCGCGAAGACCGGGTCGGCGCCGTCGAGGGCGGCGGCCAGGAAGTCGAGCAGGCGTGAGCAGAAGTCCGGGTCGGCGATCCGGTCACCACCCCGGAGGGACGCGGAGAGCTCGGTGTGCGTACCGCCGCGACCCCGGTGCCGGCTGCCGACCTGTCCGTGATCATCAACCCATTCGTCCTCGTCCGCCGATGGCTCGTGGAAGCCGACGCAGGCGTGGAAGGGATTCGGACGCAACGCGTCGGCGAGCGACGGCCAGTTCTCCCGGACGTCCTTGAGACGGATGTCCCTTCCGCCACCGCGGGACTCGGCGACGACCGCGTACGACTCGCGGAGTCCCTTCGCCCCGTCGGAGAAGAGGAAGTCGATCGCCGTCCGGAACCAGTGCACGACGAGGTCCCCGCGCGACGCGGCCGCACGCTCGTCGAGCGTGGCCCAGATGGTCACGTCCATGGCTCCCCTCAGCCCGACTTCACGAAGTCGAACAAGAACGCGCTGAAGGAGCCGGCCACGCGCATCGGCACGGCGGAGTCCTCGGTGAGGCAGTGAACCGCGCCGTCGGCCAGGTCGACGCAGTAGTAGATGTAACCCTGGTGGGAGGCGACGAACAGGGCGCGGCTCAGGTCGCAGTCGATGCCGGACTCCGTGCACATCGCCTCTGCGCCTGCCCGGATGCCGAGCACCGCCGGATGGAAGACGGTCTCCCCGGCGAGTGTCCGGCCCGAGCCGGCGACCATGCACCGCAGGAAGTCGGCGTATTCGGGATCCAGCGGCGCACCCTGGTCCCGGGAGACCTCCTCCAGTTCGCCCTCGGAGAGGCCCCGGGACTCGCGGTCGTCGATCAAGCCCTCCGCGACCAGCCGCGCGTACACCGTAATGAACGGGCCCGCCGGGTACGCGTGTTGATCGCCGGACGGCACCATCACTCAGCCGTGTCCGATGCCCAGTTGGTCCAGCATCCGGAAGAGCAGTTCCTCCGCGAAGTCGCTGTCCTCCTCCGTGAACGTCGCGAGGAGGCCCGCTGCGTCGGGGGTGAGGCCGGCTTCCCGGGCCCATGTGGTCGCGGCTTGCGCGGCCTGCTCGGGGAGGGGGAACTCGGCGTCGAAGTCCTCGTCGTCGTCCTCGCAGTAGGCCTCGGCGGCCTCACGGGCCAGGCACGCCCGCCAGTAGCCGCCCCCGCGGGAGTACCCCTCGACGAACACCGTGTCGCTGTCCAGCACGAAGCCGGTCAGCGCCGGTGCGCCCGTCTCCTCGGCCAGTTCGGGGAGCATCGCCGGGCCCTCGTCGGCGAGTTCCGGGCCCGGGTAGCGGCCGATCTGCCAGCCGCCGGGCCGGTGTTCGTGTTCGTCGATGCCGTCGTGCCGTTCGATGACGGCCCGGAGGTCGTCGAGCGGGGTTTCGCTGCGGCAGACGACGTAGGAGCCCCAGAAGCCCACGGTCAGCTCTCCTTTGCGGCGCGGCAGGCCAGCCGTTCGCGGGCCCAGGCGGCGAACGGCGGAAACAGCCCGTCCGCCTCGGCCTTGTCGATCAAGGCTGTCAGGTCCCCGACCGGATCGTCGTCCACCCGCAGCACGATCCGACTGATGACCTCGTCCTTGAGCCTCACGAGTCCGTCGTTCGGATTGGTGCGGGTCTCCTCCAGGAGGGTCCTGCGATCCAGGAGTCGCACCATCCGCGGAATCGCGTCCTCAGTGAGGACGCGGGCCAGTTCCCGCCCGCAGACGTCACGCGTGTCCGGCTCCGCGAAGGCCCACCGGTTACGGAAGTGCCCGTCGTCGTCGGGCTGATGGGCCACCCCTCTCGGCGGCACCACCGGAAAGGTCGCCAAGGCACCGCTGGCATTGGGCACGGACGTCTTGGTGAACTCCCGATGGAGAAACTCCCAGTACGGCAATGGAACCATCCACGCGCTCACGTCGAAGACGTACTTCTCCGGGTCCACCGCGTCCGCGTCGACCAGCACGACAGCGGTGTCGCCGTGGGGAGCCGTCAGACGGAAGCTCCTGCCCTTCTTCGCGAAACCGGCCGCCTTCATGACCGGGACCACGTGCTCCCGGATGAGCGTGTCCAGGGGGTTCATAGCCCTCGCTCGCCTTTCTTGCTCACGCCGCCAGTTCGAAGAGACTAGCTGCGACACCCGCGGAGACCGAGACCGCAGCCGCGGTGCCGCCACCTTCGACGATGAGCGGTGCGCCTACGACGACGATGGGCACCAGCAGCGGCCACTGGTTCACTCCGTCCGTCGCCTGGGGGACGATTCCCAGCCCCGGCTGGTCGATGGTCCCGGGGTAGGGGCCGGCCGTCGGCCCCGGGGTCGGCTGTGGGGTGGGCTGTGCGGGCTGGGCCTGCTGGATCGTGGTCATGGGGCTGGGTGTCGGGATCCGCTTGAATTTCTTGTCGTTGGGTTTGCCGTAGATGACGGCGCCGGGCTCGGGGCCGATGACCCTGTCGCCGTTGACCACGGGATAGGGACCGCCGATCGTCCAGCCCAGCACCGCCTTGTCACCATTGGCCCGCATCTTGCCCACGTACCAGTTGGCCTCCGGCACGGCCTTGGCGGCCACGCCCGCCGACTTGACCTCCCACACGTAGTAAATGTCGTGGTTGGGGTCGTAGCCGACGATGTCCGGAACGCCATAGCTGCCGCACGGCAAGGCAGGCGTCTTCATGCACTTCTTGGCGGCCCCCTGGACCTGCAGGTTCTTGTAGATCACGAAGTTCTTCACGCCCAGCTTCTTGACCTGCATCTTGATGATCTCGATGGCGACGTCCCTGGCCTGGTTGTGCCGGGTCGTCTTGTTCCCTGTGGCGGCACCCAGCACCGGCGGCGCGGGACCGTCGTGGCTCGACCCGTCGTACTGGTCGGACTCCGGGTCGTTCTCCGGCTTGTACGTCCCGTACGTGCCGTTGCTGCCCGAGCAGAAGTGGGGGTAGCAGGACTCGAGGCCGGTCGGGTCGGACTGGGTGACCGGGTTGTTGTTGGCGTAGGTGTAGCCGTTGAGGGACTGGCCCTGGTCCGTGGTGAGGACCGGGTCGACGCTGACGAAGCGGCCGGTGACCGGGTCGTACTCGCGGGCGCCCAGGTGGGTCAGGCCGGTGTCGGTGTCCGACGTCTTGCCGAGGAAGCCCTTGTCGTCCGCCCACGTGCCGGTGCCGCCGGAGCGGTTTCCGCCGAAGGGGGTGCTGTAGCGCTTGGTGACGGCCTGCGTGGCCGACTCGAGCGCCAGGGTGGAGGTGCCGTGCCGGTCGGCGGCGAGCCAGGTCAGGGTGTTGCTGCCCGACTTGTTGCTGCGCAGGGCGACGGTGGACTCGCCGGCGGTGTAGTAGCGCTGCGCCCAGTACTTGGCGGTCGAGGTGCTGGTGTCGAGGTGGACCTCGGTGGCGCCGAGGTAGAGGACGGTCTCGCCGGCGGTGTTGCGGCGGATGAGGAGGCTGCCGTCGGCGTCGTAGACGTAACCGGTGGTGCTGCTGCCCTCGACGAGCTTGCCGAGGTCGCCCTCCTCGTTCCAGACGAGGGTCTGTGCGGCGCTGCCGTCGGGGCGGGTGGTGGTGTTGCCGGTCGTGTCGTAGGCGTAGGCGGGTGTCACGCCGGTGCAGGAGGCGGCCGTGATGACCGCCGCCAGGGCGTGCTTGCGGGTGCTGTCGTAGCAGTAGGTCTTCTTGGTGTCGCCGCCGGTGGCGTGGGTGGTCTCGGTGGACCGCAGACCGGAGTCCTGGTACTCGTACGACGTCCAGTAGGGGCTCGCCCCGCCGAGGTTGGCGGTGGTGCGGCCGGCGGCCGAGCAGTCGGCCGTCTTCGGGGTCCAGGCCTCGGTCAGCCGCTGGTGGCCGTCGTAGGCGAAGCACTGGTTGTCCGCCGCCGAGGCCCCGCCGCGCGTGGTGGGGTCGAGGATGGACGTGACGTTGCCCGCGTCGTCGTAGGCGTAGTTGAGCTCCTGGAGCTCGTAGCCGTGGGTCTGGTCGGTGACCGCGGACTGCTTGAGACGGCCCGTGCCCTCCTCGAAGGTGTTGGTGATGTACGCCTTCTTGGTGCCGGTGGCGGAGGAGGTGCCCAGGGTCAGCTGTTCGGTCTCCCCCAGCGCCGAATAGCTGGTGCCGAGGACGTAGCCGCTGGCGCCGGAGACGGTGGTGGGCAGGCCGACTGCGTTGTAGTCGGTGTTGATCTGCTCGGCCGCCAGGCCGCCGGCGGCGGGCTCCTTGGTGTACTGACGGGTGCCGTCGACGTTGTAGTACGAGGAGAAGTCGAGGGTGGCGGACGGCACCGCGCCCGAAGTGACCAGGGCGTCACCGGCCGGCAGGACGATCTGGGTGCCGGTGGGGTGGTACAGGGCGTCGTAGGCGGTGACCTTCTTGGTGTAGGCCGTGCCCGAGCTGCCGCTGCCGCCGACATAGCGGACGGCGGTGTCCAACTGCCCCTTGGCCGCGGTGTCGTAGGTGTAGGCGGTCAACTGGTTCGCGGCGACCTGCTCCTCGGTGGTCGAGGTCAGGTCGGCGGTGGCGGGGGCGCTCCAGGTGCCGGAGACCCGGCCGAGGGTGTCGTAGGCGGAGATCACCACGCGCCCGGCGGCGTCCTTGATCCAGGAGACCTGGTCGAGGTTGGTGTAACCGGTGGTGGTCTTCCCCTTGTCGGGGTCGGTGGAGGTGACCTTGCGGCCGTAGAGGTCGTAGCCGTACGACCAGACGGAACCGTCCGGTCCGGTGATCGTCGACTCCTTGCCGTCCAGGGTGTAGCTGAAAGACGTGGAGGTGTACGCGGATCCGGTGCCGGCGCCGTAGGCGGAGTCCGCCGGGGAGGTGCCGGCGTACTCGCGCCGCTCGACGGTGCGGCCCAGGGCGTCGGTGATCAGCCGGGTCGCGGAGCCGCCGGCCAGGGCGGTCGTCGCGGTGGAGTCGCCGGTGTATTCGGTCGACGTGGTCCAGCGCTTGACGCCGTAGACGTACAGCGAGTTGCCGGTGGCCCGTTCCGCACCGTCGAACGTGGTCGCGGTCTGCTGGGCCGCCTCGCCGTACTCGGCCCGGGTGTAGGTGCCGTTGGGAGTCTTGTCCTGGTCGAAGATCTGCGCGTACGTCTCGTAGGCCAGGCCGCGGCTGTCGTAACGGGTGTCGGTCAGCAGCCGGCCGCCGAGCGGGCTCGGGGACTGGGTCTGCAGGGGTCGCAGCAGTGCGTCGTAGATGCTGTAGGTGGTGTTGTAGGTGCTGCCGTCCGCCTTCAGCGTCGAGGTCGACGTCCAGGACGGAGCGTCGGGCGTGACCGAGTAGGCGTAGGTGTAGTTCGCCGACTGGTCGGAGGAGTGGGAGCGGTTGGGCAGCCAGACCGAGGTGACCCGGCCCAGGGCGTCGTACGCGGTCTCGGTCAGCTTGGTGTTGACGTCGTAGACCTTGGTCTTGGAGCCCCGCGCCGGGTCCAGATAGGTGTAGCTCTTCTGGCTCTTGGGGTTGGTGATCACCGTCCGGGTCAGCGGCCCGGCGTCGGTGGGCGTGTAGGCGGCGCTCGTGGTGTTGCCCGCCGCGTCGGTCACGGACACGGGACGGCCGAGCTTGACCGTCGATGTGTCGTACGCGGTCTTGCTGACGGTCTGCCAGGACGTGGGCGGGCGTTCGCCGTCGGTCGCGCCGGCCGGGTAGGCGGAGGCGCGGCCCTTCCAGGTGGCCAGGCCCAGCGTCGGCGTCTGGGCGGCGCTCCACGCGGTCGCCGAGGTGTTGTCGTAGACGGTCGCGGTGTCGGACAGCACGTCGCCCGGGCTCGCGGCGGACGTCGGCAGGTTCAGTGCGGTCTCGGCCACCGAGCAGGACCGGCCGACGACCCGGGTACGGGAGGGCAGGGCGGTGATGCCCAGGCTGTCGTTGCGCGCGTACCAGTTGCGGGTACAGGTCTCGTCGCCCGACTTGGCGGTGTCGCCCGCGTCGTCGACGGTGGCGGCCATGCCGTAGGCGTCGTACGTGGTCGCGGTGGTGCGGGTGCGCCACTTGGCCGTCGCGGTCAGGTAGGTGTGGGTGTACGCCTTCGCCTCACGGACGAAGTACGCCTCGGTGTCCGCGTACGACTTGTGCTGGGTGGCCGTCTTCTTGGACCAGGGATCGTGGACGGTGACGCTCACCGGTGTCGAGCCGTCGTAGCTGATCTTCTCGCGCAGGAAGCCCGCGTACGGCTCGTTGTCGGTCTGGTCGGCCACGTCGAGACCGCTGACGTCGACACCCGCGACGCTCGCCGAGCGACGGGCGCTCGCGTCGAGTTCGCCGTCCGCGTCCAGCAGCCGGTCGCCGTTCATGCCCTGCAGGTAGAGGGAGACGGTCTTGCTGCGGGTGGTGCCCGTGCCCTTGGTCGCGGTGACCTGGCCGTAGCCGCGGAAGACCGACCAGGTGCGCTCGTCGGCGGGGGTGAAGGGGTTGTCGTCGTAGTGCCAGGCCGGATCGGTGTACGAGTACTGGTACTCGACCGCGTCGTTGTGGCCGGTGGGGTCGGACACGTCGACGGCGAGGACGCGGTACTTGTGGAACCAGTCGATCGACGCCTCCTCGGCGCCGTTGATGTTCCAGAACTGCGGGTAGCAGGACTTGGCGTTGTGGTCGGCCTTGGCCGGGATGTTCGAGCCGCGCACGCACTCCGGCTCGGAGAGCGTGACCCGCGTGATCGAGCCGGTCTCGGAGGTGACGGACTCGATGCGCGGACGGCTCAGCGGCAGGATGTCGTCGGTGGCGTCGACGCGGTTCTCCCGCATCTGGTACGTGAAGGTCACCGGGGGCAGGGTGACGGCGGTGCCGTTCTTGCCGGTGTGCCGCAGGCTCTTGAGCACCAGCGTCTGGTCACTGGTGTCGCCGATGTCCCCGCCGTCCAGGAACTCCTGGGTCAGCGCCCAGGTGTCGACGGCCGTGAACGCGCTGGACGCCGCCGACCAGGCGTAGGTGTCGACCTGGGTGAGTCGCTTGCGGGTGAAGAAGAACGGGCCGCGGACGTCGCAGTTCGCGTCCTTCTTGCAGATCGCGTCGGCCGGCACGTCCGGCCAGTTGTCGGCCGTGGAGTCCTTCAGCTCCGAGCAGTCGGAGGCGGTGCAGCGCTCCTCGTAGGTGAAGGTGACCTTGTCCGAGGTGACGCCGGTGAACAGGGTGTCGGCGCGCTGCCCGTAGAGGATCTTGTCGAGGTGGCCGCCGCGGATGTACTCGGTGGTGGCGGTGGAGGCGCCGTTCTTGCCGTAGTAGTTGGTCTCCGGCGTGTACCAGTACGTCATGGCGTTGCCGTTGAGGTCCTCGACGTAGTCGAGGTTCCAGCGCCAGGCCTGGGTGGTGGAGCGGTCGGCGAAGGCGGAGCCCTGGTCGTAGCCGGGTTCGCCGGAGTCGTCGCCGTAGACGGGCACGGTCCACACGGAGTTGGTGCGTTCGGTGCCGGCGCCGGTCAGCTTGTTCAGGCCGAAGACGTATTTGGTGCCTTCGCCGGTCGTCACCGTCCAGTACTCGCCGTTGCCGTCTCCGTTGTCGGCTCCGGTGGAGTGCGTGACGGTGGAGGCGTCGTCGTTCTTCAGCCGCCACACGCCGGTGGTGTCGTCCTTGACCAGCTCACTGGACTTGCCGCCCAGGACGAGGGAGGCGTTGTCGTACTTCCAGCACAGGTCCGACTTGCCGCTCTGCCCGTCCTTGTCGCAGCTGCCGTAGGACCGCTCGACGTACGAGCCCGAGCTGAGCTCGAAGCCCTCACCGACGGACGTGGACTGGTTGTTGGTCGAGGCGGTGCGCCCGTCGATGCCGCCGGAGTCGTACGACAGCTCCAGGTCGGGCTGGGGGCCGACCGCGGCGGGCGGTGTGGACAGGGGATACGACCAGGTGAACGCTCCGGACGAGCCGCCCGCCTCCCAGGTCGAGGACGAGGACAGCGAGGTCGCCGAGTAGTCGCCCGCCCCGGACGTGGAGGTGCCGGAGGTGGCGGCCAGCGCCAGCACGGTGGCGGAGGAGGCGGAGGCGAGCGCCACGTCCGCCGAGACGGTCTGCCCGTCGACGTCGTTGTCCGAGGACAGCGGCGTACGAGTACGGCAGGCGGCCTTCTCCGGGGTGGTCAGCGCGCAGGCGGGCAGCCGCACCAGCCCGAGCCGCCCCGACCACCCACCCCCATAGGCAGACGCGAACCCCGAGTAGTCCAGCGTGAGATGGGCCCGCCCCGGCTCCGTGGCCGTCGCCGTCAGCAGGACGCCCTTTACGCCCGCGGCCGCCGTGGCCCCGCGGTCCAGCACGCGGATCGACGCGTCGCCGCCGGCCACGTTGCCCACGCTGCCCGGCGCCACCGTCACCGGCAGCCCGCCCGGCTTCGTCGTCGTGCGGGCCGAGCGGCCGGCGGGCACGGGGACGGTCGTCCGGGCCGGCTTCGGCCAGGCCGCGTGCTGTTCGGCGGTGGCGCGGCGGGCCTGCGCGGAGTTCCGCGCGCGGGCCGCGGCGACGGCCGTGCGGGCCTTCTGCGCGCCCAGGCCGGTGACGGCGCGGACGTCGCTGTCCCGCTGCTCGGGCAGGTCCGGCCGGCCCAGACCGCCGCTCGCGGCCTGCGCCGGCTGCACCGCGGGCAGCGCGCCCGTGGCCAGGGCGACGGCCAGCGTCACCACGATCCCGGCGCGTCTGCCGCGCAGCCAACGAACCACTCTCGTACCGGTGTTCACGACAAACCCCTGTCAAGGCACGGCCGCGGGCGCGACCACGGAGGGAATGGAGTCGAAGGGAAGCGGGCGGCGTCAGCCGCCGATCATGGTGTCGACCTGGGTGCCGTCGGCCGCCGCGCCCACCCACATCCGGATGTCGGAGATCCGGCCAGGCAGGTAGTGGCCCCAGGCGCTGTTCACGAAGGCCTTGCCGGCCGCGAGTTCGCCCGAGCCGACGACCGCGGTGTACGGGGTGTCGGTGTCGTTCTGGGTCGAGTCGAGGTAGAGGGCGATGGTGCCGGCCTGCGCGTCGTAGACGCCGGTCAGCCGGACCCGGCTGCCGACCACGGCCGCGCTGTCGGAGTCGACGGCGGTGAAGGTGCCGTCGGCGGCGAGGCGGCCGAACCGCCAGAAGCCGACCGGGACTTCGTAGGGGTTGTCGTCGTCGTCGAAACGGGTCTCGGTGCCGGTGGTCTCGTACCACAGGCCCCAGGCGGAGCCGTCGGCCGTGCGCTGGCCGAGGACCTGGCCGATGAAGCCGGTGCCCTTGGCGTTCAGGGCGGTCTGGTCGAGTTCGACCTCGGTGGTGACGGTGAAGGAGCCGGTGTCGTCGAGGACCGGTCCGGCGGTGGTGGCCGCGTCGTCGGTGCCGTCGAGGACGATGGCCTCGCCGTCGAGGGAGGCGCCGCCCGTCAGGGTGAGGGTGCGGGCGTAGCCGGTGACCGTGTCGGCGAGCGAGGTGCCGCTCGCCCCCTCCGGGTTCCAGGCGGCGACCATCTCGGTGGCCGTCGCGGTGTCGGTGGAGTCCAGCAGCCTGGCCTCGGTGGCGACCTCGGCGGGCGTGAGCGCCGTCTGGAAGACGGCCGCCTCGTCGATACGGCCCTTCCAGTACTGCTCGAAGGTGCCGTAGACGTAGCTCGCGCGGCCGAACTGCAGCGGTGCGTCGGGGGTCTGCTTCTCGCCGCCGCTGGGCACGCTCACCGGGTCGCCCTGGGCGCGTCCGTTGACGTACAGCTGGATGGTCCTGGCGTCGGCGTCGTAGACGCCCGCGACATGCGTCCACACCTTGAGCGGCGGGCCTTCGGCGAGGGCGCCCTTGGTGACGAAGTGGCGGGTGCCGCTGCTGTCGGACCAGTTGAAGCGGAACACCCAGCGCTTGACGCCGCCCGACCAGTAGAGCGAGAAGCCGGAGCTGTCGCTGCCGGTCTGGGACAGGACGGTGCGGTAGGCGCTGCTGTCGGTGAGGTACGTCCAGGCCGAGACGGTGTACGAGGACTGGGTGTTGACGGCCGCGGAGGCGGTCGCCGCGTATCCGGACTGGCGGGTGGTGTCGGAGGTGTCGTTCAGCCACAGGGAGCGGTCGTCGGAGCCGCGGCGGCCCCAGCCGGACCAGCCGGCGCCGGTGGTGTAGAGGGTCGCGGGGTGGCGGGTGCCCGGGGCGGTCGCCTCGTCGGCGGCGAGGGTCCCGCCGGAGCCGACCGCGCTGTCGTTGAAGTGCCAGCGCCCGGTGGCGCCTTGGCTCTCCTGCACGTTGAACTTGACGCTCGCGATGGCGCCCCAGCGTCCGCTGCCCACGTTGTCCAGGGCCCGCACCTGGAGCACCTGGGTGCCGGCCAGGTCCGGTGCGATGCTGCGCACCACCGTCGTACCGGAGACCGTGGGCGACCAGGAGGTGGCGGAGGACAGCTTGTAGCGGTAGCCGACGACCGTGGCCGCGTCACCGGAGGCCGGGGCGAAGGTGAAGGTGCCCTTCACGCCGGGGCCGCCGGCGGGCGGGCAGTCGTTGGCCGTGCAGACGGAGTACGGGGTGCCGAAGGTGATCACCGGGGCCTTGGGGGCGGTGGTGTCGACCTTGAAGTAGCACCAGCCCTTGGTCGTGACCGTGCTGTGCGACTCCAGGTAGCTGGCGCCGCCGTTGTAGTAGGAGCGGGTGAAGACCGCCATCCGGTACGTGCCGCCGTCCGCGAGCGTGACCGGGGAGCTGACCTCGACCTTCTTGCCGTCGCCCGTGTAGCCGGGGCTGACCGGGCGGACCGGTTCGGTGACCAGGCTCCAGGTGTTGTCGCTGTTCTTCTTCTGCACGTAGAAGTGGGTGCGCAGGTTCGCCTCGGACTCGCCGCCGGCGAGGGTCTGGGCGACCGCGCTGAACGTGGGCGTGGGGTCGGACAGGACGGCGGGGTCGCTCGCGTCCGTCTCGCACGAGGAGATCTCGCCGGACAGGACGCCGGGGCTGGTGGGCGGGGCGGGGACGCCCACGTAGTCGACGTCGAGCACGGCGTCGTCGTCGAACCGCTTCCAGCCGTTGGGGTCCGACTCGTTGTACGCCTTCAGCATCAGGGTGAGGCGGGAGAAGTCGCCGGCCGCGAAGGCCTTCACCGTGTTGGTGAGGTTCTCGTAGCTCTGCGAGGGGTCGTCGTTGAACTCGATGGGCGCGTCGGGCTGGCTCGGGTCGCAGGCGGTACCGCGGCCGGCCGACACGGTGCGGTCGCCCATGATGTCCCAGTTGCTGGTCGGGCCCGGCCAGCGCGTCGCGGAGGAGATGTTCGGGGTGCGCACCAGCTGCACGGTGGTGTGCGTGCACGACATCGACCAGCGCTCGGTCACCCTGAAGGTGGCGTCGAGGACCCGCTTGCCGCGCAGTGCGGTCGGCGCGAACTCGAAGTACATGCGCTGCTTGTAGCCGGAGCCGCAGTAGTAGGCGTAACCGCCGGTCACGTAGGTGCCGCAGTAGCCGACGCCCTCGCCGTCGTCGCCGCCGGAGAAGTTGTAGAAGGTGTCGCCGTCGGAGGAGAGCAGGGTGCGCTCGGACTCTCCCCAGGAGACGTCGGGGTCGATGTAGAGCGGGTAGACCGTGTCGTCGCCGGTCAGCAGCCCGGTGTCGGGTACGACGGTGATGGAGTCGGCGTCCGCGGTGACCGGCAGCACCGCGGAGGCGTCGCCGTCGCTGGGGCCGGCCGCCGGGTCGGGGGTGTGGTCGCCGTCGGAGGGGATCTGCTCGTCCGCCGCGGTCAGCGACATGGTGGTCGGACCGGAGGAGGCCGCCGCGTCGCCCGCGCTGTCCCACTGCCGCGCGGTCGGCGTGCGGAAGACGGCGTTGCCGTTGTCGTCGAGGGCGTTCAGCCCGCCGCCCGCGCCCTCGCTGAGGGTCAGTCCCTCGGCCCGCACGGGGAAGTCGAGCTTCTTCAGCTCCTCGCTCGCCGCGGCCTCGGGCGTCTTGACGACGAGGACCTCGCGGTAGCCCTCGGTGGTCGCGGTCATCCGCAGGTCCACGCCGGGCAGCACCTCGGGGTAGACGGCCGACGCTCCGTCGAGGGTCGGCTCGGGCAGGGTGCCCGGCCAGCCGACGGTCAGGGAGTGGTCGCCCTCGGCCACCGTCACGAGGTCGGTGCCGACGCCGCCGCCGGAGAAGGACACGTCCGCGACCGAGGCGCGCGGGCCGACCGTGCCGTCGGCGCGGCGCTCCAGCGTGGCGTCGGGCGTCGCCCAGGAGCCGTCGGGCTGCCTGGCGCGGACCGGGACGGTGGACAGGCTGAGGGAGAAGGTGGAGCCGTCCGGGTTGGCGTAGGTGGTGGCGTATTCGCCGCGCTCGCTCTTCACCTCGACGCGCTCACCGCTCTCGACCGCTTCCTGGGCGGCTTTCTGAGCGTCGGTCAGTTCCGGCTGCTTTTCCTGCTCTTCGGCGGCGGAAACGGACGTCACGGCGGACGCGGGAATCGCGTTGAGCGTCCCCATTCCGACCGCGAGGACCGTGACGAGCGTCAACCAGCGTCTGCGCGCAGGTCTTTGACGGCATGCCAGAACAGTTGCCACTACAGCCCCCCGTGAGCCACAAGTCCCCAACTGGCGCAATTTTTACGCACCTTGACCGTTCATAGTCAAGGTTGATCGGCGAATTACCCGCCCTTTGATCAATTCCGCCGAATAAAAGGGGAGGCAAAGGAGAACGCACGGAAAACGAGGCCTGAACCGCGGGCGATGTGGCGCCGGTCACAGGGACCCCCACCCCTGGACATCACGTGAGGTTAGGCTAACCTACCTTCGAACTTGCCCTCGGGCGCTCCGCCCCGTTCGAAAGCAGCCACACCATGTCCAACGCCAGAGTCACCCACCTCACCCGACGCGGCATCCTCGCCGCCGGCGGCGCCCTCGGCCTCGGTGCCGTGCTCGCGGCCTGCGGGGACGACGACGCGAAAAGCGGTGGCTCCGGCAAGGAAACGGCGGCCGCCGAGTCGGGTCCCTGGTCCTTCAAGGACGACCGCGGAGAGACCGCCAAGGCCGACAAGATCCCCGCGAACATCGTGGCGTTCGTCGGCGTCGCCGCCGCCCTGCACGACTACGGCATCGAGTCCAAGGGCGTCTTCGGCCCGACGAAGACCAAGGACGGCAAGGCCGACGTCCAGGCCGGCGACATGGACATCAGCAAGGTCACGATCCTCGGCAACGAGTGGGGCCAGTTCAACATCGAGAAGTACGCGGCCCTCGCGCCGGACGTGCTGATCTCCACGATGTTCGACGACGCCGGCACCCTCTGGTACGTCCCGGAGGAGTCGAAGAAGAAGATCCTCGCCGTGGGCGCCCCGAGCGTCGGCATCTCCGTCTACGACCGCCAGCTCACCGAGCCGCTCCAGCGCATGCTGGAGCTCGCCAAGTCCCTTGGCGCGGACACCACTTCGAGCAAGGTCACCGCGGCCAAGAAGGCCTTCGAGGACGCCGCCGCCCGGCTGCGCGCGGCCACCAAGGCCAACCCCGACATCAAGGTGATGGCCGGCTCCGCGAGCGCCGACCTGTTCTACGTCTCCGGCTCCAACCTCTCCATCGACCTGGAGTACTTCAAGGCCCTCGGCGTGAACTTCGTCGAGCCCTCGGAGAAGTCCAAGGCCAAGGGCGGCGGTTGGTACGAGTCGCTGAGCTGGGAGAACGTCGACAAGTACGACGCGGACGTCATCATGATGGACAACCGCACCTCGGCCATCCAGCCCGCCGACATCACCGAGGCGACCTGGAAGAAGCTCCCCGCGGTCAAGGCCGGCCAGGTCATCGCCCGCAACCCCGAGCCGATCCTGTCCTACGACAAGTGCACCCCGCTGCTCACCAGCCTCGCCGAGGCCATCGAGAAGGCGAAGAAGGTCAGCTGACATGACTACGGCCGTAGCCGCCCCGTTCCGTTTCTTCTCCCTCCAGGTCGTACGGACGAGGCGGCTCGGCCCGTCCCTGGTCCGGGTCACCTTCGGCGGCGAGGAACTCCAGCACTTCTTCTCCGACGGCCGCGACCAGTCCCTGTCGCTGTTCGTGCCGCATCCCCACCAGAGCGAACCCGTCGTACCGGTCGAGCTCGGCGACGGCTGGTGGCAGGCCTGGCGTGAACTCCCGGACGACGTACGGGCCGTGATGCGCTCGTACACGCTCCGGGCCCTGCGCCGGGACCCCGACGAGATCGACATCGACTTCGTGCTGCACACCCCGGCCGGACCCGCCTCCGCGTGGGCCGCCGGGGCCACGGCCGGCGACCGGGTCTTCCTGCTCGGCCCCGCGATCGCCGACAACCGCGCGATCCGCTTCCGCCCGCCCGCCGACACCGACCTCGTGCTGCTCTGGGGCGACGAGACCGCGCTGCCCGCCGTCTCGGCGATCCTCGAGTCCCTGCCCGCCGGACAGCGCGCCCGCGTCTGGCTGGAGGTGCACGACGCCGGGGACATCCTCGACCTCACCACCGAGGCGGACGCCGAGATCACCTGGCTGGTCCAGGACGAGACCCGCGCCGAGGGGTCCCCCATGGCCCTCGGCGCGCTCCGCGACACCCAACTCCCGCCCGCCGAGCACCCGTACGTCTGGATCGCGGGCGAATCCGGCTCGGTGAAGGCGCTGCGCCGGCACTTCGTCGGCGAGCGCGGGATCGACCGGCGCCGGGTGACCTTCGTCGGGTACTGGCGGCAGGGCATGACCGAGGAAGAGCTGCGCGCGGCCGAATAGTCACGAGCATGACGGGAGTGATCACCGTCACGATCAAGGCTGCCCTCACCTTGCACTACTTAGGTTAGGCTTACCTAAGTAACTGCTTCTCGAAGTTCCCCGTAGCTCCCCCACCGGAGGACACCCCACATGCGCTCGCACCTGCTCAATGACACGACCGCGGAGCAGTACCGTCGCTCCGTCACGGAAGGCGTCGAGCGGGTGGCCGCCAAACTCGCCGCCACCGAAAGTCCGTTCACCGGCGTCACGGTCGACGCCCTCGCTCCCCGCATCGACGCGATCGACCTGGACCAGCCGCTGCTCGACACCTCGGCCGTGCTCGACGAGCTGGAGGAGGTCTACCTCCGGGACGCGATCTACTTCCACCACCCCCGCTACCTGGCCCACCTCAACTGCCCGGTCGTCATCCCGGCCGTGCTCGGCGAGGCCGTCCTGTCCGCCGTCAACTCCTCCCTGGACACCTGGGACCAGTCGGCCGGCGGCACCCTGATCGAGCGCAAGCTCATCGACTGGACCACCGCCCGCATCGGCCTCGGCGGGAACGCCGACGGCGTCTTCACCTCCGGCGGCACCCAGTCCAACCTCCAGGCCCTGCTGCTGGCCCGGGAGGAGGCGAAGAGCGACTCCCTCGCCAAACTGCGCGTCTTCGCCTCCGAGGTCAGCCACTTCAGCGTGAAGAAGTCGGCGAAGCTCCTCGGGCTCGGGCAGGACTCCGTCGTCTCCGTTCCCGTCGGCGCCGACAAGCGGATGCAGACCGTCGCCCTCGCCCACGAACTGGAGCGCTGCCGCCGCGACGGCCTGATCCCCATGGCCGTCGTCGCCACCGCCGGCACCACCGACTTCGGCTCGATCGACCCGCTGCCCGAGATCGCCGAGCTGTGCGAGCAGTACGGCACCTGGCTGCACGTCGACGCTGCCTACGGCTGCGGACTGCTCGCCTCGCTCAAGTACCGGGACCGGATCGCCGGCATCGAGCGCGCCGACTCGGTCACCGTCGACTACCACAAGTCCTTCTTCCAGCCGGTGAGTTCGTCCGCCGTGCTGGTCCGGGACGCCTCGACCCTGCGGCACGCGACCTACCACGCCGAGTACCTCAACCCGAAGCGGATGGTCACCGAGCGCATCCCCAACCAGGTCGACAAGTCCCTGCAGACAACCCGCCGCTTCGACGCCCTCAAGCTGTGGATGACCCTGCGCACGATGGGCGCCGACGGCATCGGCCGGCTCTTCGACGAGGTCTGCGACCTGGCCGTGGAGGGCTGGCGGCTCCTGGCCGCCGACCCACGCTTCGACGTGGTCGTGGAGCCCACCCTCTCCACCCTCGTCTTCCGCTACATCCCGGCCGCCGTCACCGACCCCGCCGAGATCGACCGCGCCAACCTGTACGCCCGCAAGGCCCTGTTCGCCTCCGGCGACGCGGTGGTCGCCGGCACGAAGGTGGGCGGCCGCCACTACCTGAAGTTCACCCTGCTCAACCCCGAGACGACGACCGACGACATCGCCGCCGTCCTCGACCTGATCGCCGGCCACGCCGAGCAGTACCTGGGAGAGTCCCTTGACCGCGCGTCCTGAAAACCCGAGCAAAATCTACGACTTCGTCGGCATCGGACTCGGCCCGTTCAACCTCGGCCTCGCCTGCCTCACCGAGCCGATCGACGAACTCGACGGTGTCTTCCTGGAGTCGAAGCCGGACTTCGAGTGGCACGCGGGCATGTTCCTGGACGGCGCCCACCTCCAGACCCCGTTCATGTCGGACCTGGTCACACTGGCCGATCCGACCTCGCCGTACTCCTTCCTCAACTACCTGAAGGAGAAGGGCCGCCTGTACTCGTTCTACATCCGCGAGAACTTCTATCCGCTGCGGGTGGAGTACGACGACTACTGCCGCTGGGCCGCGAACCGGCTGAGCAGCGTGCGCTTCTCCACGACGGTCACCGAGGTGACGTACGAGGACGGGCTGTACGGCGTGCGGACCGAGGCCGGTGCCGTGTTCCGCGCCCGCCACCTGGTCCTCGGCACCGGCACCTCCCCGCACTACCCGGAGGCCGTGCGCGGTCTGGGCGGTGACTTCTTCCACAACTCCCGCTACATGCAGAACAAGGCGGAGCTGCAGAAGAAGGAGTCGATCACGATCGTCGGCTCCGGCCAGTCCGCCGCCGAGATCTACCACGACC
Source organism: Streptomyces cylindrosporus (assembly GCF_022698165.1). GTDB lineage: Bacteria > Actinomycetota > Actinomycetes > Streptomycetales > Streptomycetaceae > Streptomyces > Streptomyces cylindrosporus. The sequence goes on along the minus strand of NZ_JALDAY010000012.1, from coordinate 284,016 downwards.
TGCTCAGCGAGATCGACGTCCACGGCTACCGGCTGAACTGGGTGACGCGCTCGCCGCGCTTCTTCCCGCTCGAATACACCAAGCTCACGCTGGAGATGACGAGCCCGGAGTACATCGACTACTACCGCGAGCTCCCCGAGGCCACCCGCTACCGGCTCACCCAGCAGCAGAAGGGCCTGTTCAAGGGCATCGACGGCGACCTCGTCGACGAGATCTTCGACCTGCTCTACCAGAAGAACCTCGGCGGCCCCGTGCCCACCCGTCTGCTCACCAACTCCGCGCTGACCGGCGCGCGTTGGGAGAACGGCACGTACACCCTCTCCTTCCGCCAGGAGGAGCAGGAGAAGGACTACGACATCGAGTCGCAGGGCCTGGTCCTGGCCACCGGCTACAAGTACGCCGAGCCGGAGTTCCTGGCCCCGGTGAAGGACCGGCTGCGCTACGACTCGCAGGGCAACTTCGACGTCGCCCGCAACTACTCCATCGACACCACCGGCCGCGGCGTCTTCCTGCAGAACGCCGGCGTCCACACGCACAGCATCACCAGCCCCGACCTGGGCATGGGTGCCTACCGCAACAGCTACATCATCCGTGAGCTGCTCGGCACCGAGTACTACCCGGTCGAGAAGACCATCGCGTTCCAGGAGTTCGCCGTATGACCTTCACGTTCCGTGCCCTCGACCCCCTGAAGGACGGCGAGCTCCTCCACTCCTGGGTCACCCACCCCAAGGCGGCCTTCTGGATGATGCAGGACGCGAGCCTGGTGGACGTCGAGCGCGCCTACATGGAGATCGCGGCCGACGAGCACCACCACGCGCTGCTCGGCCTCGACCGGTACGGCGTCCCCGCCTTCCTCATGGAGTACTACGACCCCCGCCACCGCGAACTCGTCGGCCTGTACGAGCCGTTGCCGGGCGACGTCGGCATGCACTTCCTCACCCCGCCGACCGACACGCCCGTCCACGGCTTCACCCGCGCCGTCATCACCGCCGTCATGGCGCACCTCTTCGAGGACCCGGCGACCGAGCGCGTGGTGGTCGAGCCGGACGTCTCCAACAAGGCCGTCCACGCCCTGAACGAAGCCGTCGGATTCGTGCCCGAACGCGAGATCCAGAAGCCGGAGAAGAAGGCCCTGTTGAGCTTCTGCACGCGGGAACAGTTCCTGGCGGCGACGGGAGTGCCCGCATGACCCTCGCCGACTCCGTCGCCCACCTCTCCCCCGAGCGCTGGGAGAAGGCCAACCGTCTGCTGATCCGCAAGGCGCTCGCCGAGTTCGCCCACGAGCGGCTGATCGCCCCGGAGCGGGACGGCGACACGTACGTCGTCCGCAGCGACGACGGCCTCACCCGCTACCGCTTCACCGCCACCCGCCGCGCCCTCGACCACTGGCAGGTCGACGCCGGCTCCATCACCCGCCACCGCGACGGCGCCGAACTCCCCCTCGCCGCCCTGGACTTCTTCATCGAGCTGAAGAACACCCTCGGCCTGACCGACGAGATCCTCCCGGTCTACCTGGAGGAGATCTCCTCCACCCTCTCCGGCACCTGCTACAAGCTCACCAAGCCGCAGATCCCGGTCGCCGAGCTGGTCCGCTCCGACTTCCAGGCCATCGAGACCGGCATGACCGAGGGCCACCCCTGCTTCGTCGCCAACAACGGCCGGCTCGGCTTCGGCATCCACGAGTACCTGTCGTACGCCCCCGAGACCGCGAGCCCGGTCCGGCTGGTGTGGCTCGCCGCGCACAGGTCGCGCGCCGCGTTCACCGCGGGTGTCGGGATCGAGTACGAGACCTTCGTACGCGAGGAGTTGGGCGAGAAGACCGTCGAGCGCTTCGAGGGCGTCCTGCGCGAGCAGGGCCTCGACCCCGCCGACTACCTCCTCATCCCCGTCCACCCCTGGCAGTGGTGGAACAAGCTCACCGTCACCTTCGCCGCCGAGGTCGCCCGCCGCCACCTGGTGTGCCTGGGCGAGGGCGACGACGAGTACCTGGCCCAGCAGTCCATCCGGACCTTCTTCAACAGGTCCAACCCCGAGAAGCACTACGTGAAGACGGCCCTGTCCGTCATCAACATGGGCTTCATGCGCGGGCTTTCGGCCGCCTACATGGAGGCGACTCCCGCCATCAACGACTGGCTGGCCCAACTCATCGAGGGCGACCCGGTGTTGAAGTCGACGGGGCTGTCGATCATCCGCGAGCGGGCCGCCGTCGGCTACCGGCACCTGGAGTACGAGAAGGCGACGGACCGCTACTCGCCGTACCGCAAGATGCTCGCCGCGCTGTGGCGCGAGAGCCCGGTCGCGGGCCTCCGGGACGGCGAGTCCCTCGCCACCATGGCCTCCCTCGTGCACGTCGACCACGAGGGCGCGTCCTTCGCGGGCGCACTGATCGAGCGGTCGGGCCTGGCGCCGACGGAGTGGCTGCGGCACTACCTGCGGGCCTACTTCACCCCGCTCCTGCACAGCTTCTACGCCTACGACCTGGTCTACATGCCGCACGGCGAGAACGTGATCCTCGTCCTGAAGGACGGCGTCGTGCAGCGCGCGATCTACAAGGACATCGCCGAGGAGATCGCCGTCATGGACCCGGACGCGGTGCTGCCGCCGACGGTGGAGCGGCTGCGCGTGGAGGTCCCCGAGGAGAAGAAGCTGCTGTCGATCTTCACGGACGTCTTCGACTGCTTCTTCCGCTTCCTCGCCGCGAACCTCGCGAGCGAGGGGATCCTGGCGGAGGACGACTTCTGGCGGACGGTCGCCGAGGTCACCCGCGAGTACCAGGCGTCGACGCCCGAACTCGCCGACAAGTTCAAGCAGTACGACATGTTCGCGCCCGAGTTCGCCCTGTCCTGCCTCAACCGGCTCCAGCTGCGCAACAACAAGCAGATGGTGGACCTGGCGGACCCGTCGGGCGCCCTCCAGCTGGTCGGAACCCTCAAAAATCCCGTCGCGGGGTTCTGACCACGACGGACGGGCACCCCGGAGTACGGTCCTCCGGGGTGCCCGTCGACGTCCGGCACTTGCAGCGCCCTCAGGGGCGCGGGGAACTGCGCGACCAGCCCCCACCGGCGATCAGACGAATCACCAAGGCACCTGCGGCGACCGGTAATACCCGATCCCCAACGCCTCCCACCGCGCAGCCTGCGCAGCAAGCCGCACCTTGTAGGTGTCCCAGTCGTGCGTCGCGGCCGGCGACCACCCGAGCTCGGCGACGCCCGGCAGCCTCGGGAAGGCCATGTAGTCGATGTCCGCGCTCGTCACGATCGTCTCGGTCCACAGCGGCGCCTCGACCCCCTTGACCGCCGAACCCGGCACCCCGGCAAGGTAGTTGCCCGGATCCCAGTCGTACGACCGCCGCACCTCGACCAGTCCCGCCCAGTCCTGCCCGAGCGGGGTGTCCTCGGTGTACTTCATGTCGAGGTAGACCCGGTCGGCGGGCGAGAGGACCAGTCCCGTCCCGTTCTGCGCGGCCTTCACGACCTGCGCCTTCTCCGCCGCGTCGGTGTCGTCGAGACCCCAGTACTGCGCGATGGCCCCCTTGGCCGGGTGCGCGCCGGTCAGCTGGTGCCAGCCGATCACCGTCTTGCCGTACTTGGCGACGACCGGCTGCACCCGGTCCATGAACTTCACGTAGTCGTCGTGCGGGGTGGAGTGCGCCTCGTCGCCGCCGATGTGGAGGTAGCGGCCCGGGGTGATCGCGGCCAGCTCTCGGATGACGTCGTCCACGAAGTCGTACGTGACGTCCTTGTTCACGCACAGGCTGCTGAAGCCGACATCGGTGCCGGTGTAGAGCGGCGGTGCCACGCCGTCGCAGTTCAGGTCGGCGTAGGAGGCGAGGGCCGCGTTGCTGTGGCCGGGCATGTCGATCTCGGGGACGACCTCCAGATAGCGGGAGGCGGCGTACCGGACGATCTCCTGGTAGTCGGCCTTGGTGTAGTGGCCGCCCTCGCCGCCGCCGACCTCGGTGGAGCCGCCGTACGTGGCGAGGCGCGGCCAGGAGTCGATGGCGATGCGCCAGCCCTGGTCGTCGCTGAGGTGCAGATGCAGCGTGTTGACCTTGTAGAGGGCCAACTCGTCGATGTAGCGCTTGACTTGGGCCACCGTGAAGAAGTGGCGGGAGACGTCGAGCATCGCGCCGCGGTAGGCGTAGCGCGGGGAGTCGGTGATGGTGCCGCCGGCGATCTGCCAGGGGCCGGGCTGCACGGTCCTCTTCTCCACGGCGGCGGGCAGGAGCTGGCGCAGGGTCTGGACGCCGTGGAAGAGGCCGGCGGGGTGGGCGGCGGTGAGGGTGACGCCGGCGAGGCCGCTGTGGAGGCGGTAGCCCTCCGCCCCGAAGTCGCCCTTTGCGAGCCGGAGTCGGATGCCTCCGTCGCCGTGGGTGGTCAGCGGGAGCCGGTAGCCGGTGGACGGGCGCAGGATGTCCGCCAGGTACTCCCCGATCCGGCGGACCTCGCCCGGTCCGTCCACGTGGATGGCGGTGGAGTCGGTGATGCGGTACGCAGAGCCTCCCGACGTGACCGACGCAGGTGCCGGAACCACGCGGTCCAGCGGAGTCGGGCTCGCTTTCGTCACAGTGGTCGCTCCTACCGTGAAGGTGCCGGCCGCCGCCACGAGCAGCAGCGATCCCAGAACGCGGTGCAGTCTCACATGCGCTCCCTTCGATTGGTAGAGACCACTCTCCCGCAGATCCGGTGAAACAATCCCCCCATGGCGGAAATCATCCAGAAGGACGGCACGTGGGTCTTCGACGGCGACGCCCTGCGGCTGACACCGGGACGGGACCGCAACGTCAGCCTGCTCCGCCGCACTCTGGGTGAACTCGTCGTCCCGCTGGGCGCGTTGGCCGGTGTCTCGTTCGAGCAGGGCAAGAAGTCGGGGCGGCTCAGGCTGCGGCTGCGCGACGGCGCCGACCCGCTGCTGCACGCCTCCGGCGGCCGGCTGACCGAGCCCAACGACCCGTACCAGCTGCTCGTCGAATCGGACCGCTACGGGGTCGCCGAGTACTTCGTGGACGAGGTCCGCAACGCGCTGCTGCTGGACGAGGTGCCGTCCGACCCGGTGGACGGGTACCTGCTGCCGGGCCCGCCCGTGCCGCTGTCCGTTTCCGCCGGGGACGGCACCGCGAGCTTCGACGGCGAGCACGTACGGCTGGAGTGGAACTGGAAGACCGAGGACGCGAAGGCCGCCGCCGGCACCCGCACCCTGCCGGTCGCCGATCTCGTCGCGGTGGAGTGGCAGCCCGCGGTCGGCCTGGAGAACGGGCATCTGCGCTTCACCGTGCGCCACGCGCCGACCAAGGCGCCGCCCAAGTACGACCCCAACTCCGTTGAGCTGTGGGGCTTCAAGAAGGACCCGCTGATGGCGCTGGTCGCGGCGGCGGTGCAGGCACGGCTGCCGCATCCGTCTGCGGCCGCCGTGGACGTACCGCCGAAGCAGTTGGAGGAGCCGCCCCAGGACGACCACGACGCTCTGCTACGGCGGCTGCGGGAGCTCGGCGAGCTGCACCGCACCGGGGTGCTGACCGACGAGGAGTTCGCCATGGCCAAACAGGCGATCCTCAAACGCATGTGAGGACCGCCTGTTCGACAGGGTCACTTGGCCCGGCGGGCCACCGTGAAGTGGTCGATGCGGTCACCGGTCTCGGCGATGCCCGACACCTTCAGCTTGGCGTAGCGGCCCTTCGACGCGGGCTCGACGTCCACGCGCAGGAAGGAGTAGTTGAGGTAGCGCACCCGGGACCAGGCGACGGTCTCGTTGACCTTGCCGTCCTTGGTGTTGATGAAGGAGGCGACGGAGTCGACCTCGTTCAGGTGCCCCTCGTAGGAGTCCGGCGCGGTGAACGCGTACAGGCTGCGGCCCGCGGCGCCCGCCGTCACGTAGACGACGCCCTCGGTCTCGGGGTACGCGGTCTCGCCGATCGGCAGCTTCTTGACGACCTTGTTGCCCTTGATGACGTCGGTGCGCTCGTACTGGTGGTTGTGGCCGTTGATGACCAGGTCCACCGTGTACTTCTCGAACAGCGGCACCCACTCCTGTCGCACGCCCCCCTCCGAGGCGTGCGCCGTGGAGGTGCAGTAGGCGCAGTGGTGGAAGAACACGACGATGAAGTCGATGTCCTTGGAGGCGCGGTACTTCTTCAGCTGGCCCTCGAACCACGTGGTCTGGGTGCCGCCGGAGATGCCGAGGTTGGCGGGGATCTCGAAGGACACGTCGTTCGGGTCCAGGGAGATGACGGCGGTGTTGCCGTACACGAAGGAGTAGACGCCCGGCAGGTGCGCCTTGTCCGGCCCGTTGTCGGGGAGCGTGAAGCGGGCCTCCTCGCCGCCGTAGCCGTTCGGGGAGTACCAGGCCTCCATGTCGTGGTTGCCGTAACTCACCATCCACGGCACGGACTTGGCGACCGACTCGGTCTGCGCGAGGAACTGGTCCCAGACGCGGGAGTCGAAGCCGGTGTCGGCTGCCTTGCCCGCACCCGCCGGGTCGGCGTACGCGATGTCGCCGGCGTGCAGGTGGAAGCTGGGGTTCTGGCCGAGGATCAGGCTGTCGTTGGCCAGGCCGTGGTAGCTGACGCCCTGGTCGCCGAAGGCCGTGAAGGTGAACGGCTCGCTGCGGCCGGGGGCGGTGGTGAAGGTGCCCAGGGTGCCGAGCAGGTGCGGCTCGGCCGGGTCGAAGCCCTGGTGGCCGACGCCGTAGTAGTACGTCCGGCCGGGGCGCAGGTGGCTGAGCTTGGCGTGGACGTAGTACTGGGTGTGGTCCGCGCTCGCACCGACGCCGGCCGGCGTGTAGAGCGTGCGGATCTCGGCCTCGATCTTGCGGGAAAGGTCCCACGGGTGGGCGCCGATGCGGATGAAGGGCTTCTTCACCGCGACCGGGACCTGCCAGGAGACGGTCATCTCGGTGCTCGCGTCGTTGCCGAACGCGAGGTGGCGGCCGAACGGGGCGACGAGGGAGCCGTCGACGTACTCGGTCGCGGGGGCGGTGCTCTGCGTCGGGACCGCGGCCTGGGCCACGGCACCCGGCACGAACGCGCCACCGGCGACGGCGCCGATCGTCACGGCACCGCCTCTCATCAGGTTGCGCCGCGAGAATCTCGCGCGCAGGTACTCGTGCTGCTCGGCCATGCTCATGCGCTCGGCGAGCTCTTCGGGTACTCCCATACGAGGAATGTCCATGGCGTCTGAAACTCGTCTCCACAGACGACAAACCGCAAGACGCGGAATGGACAGCCTGCGAACAGAGTGCCATGAGAGATTCAACGTTAGCCCAAAGATCCTTAACAGCGCCCTGCCCGAAATCGGGCAGGATTCTTGCGAAAGCCTCTCCGGTACCCCAGGATCTACCGGGTGCACGACGAACTCGTTGATCATCTGACGCGCTCCACGCCCCTGAGCCGGGGCGAGGCGCTGCGGGTGATCCAGGACGTGCTCGCCTTCTTCGACGAGACGACCACGGAGTACGTCCGTCGCCGCCACCGCGAGCTGCAGGCCCAGGGCCTGGTGAACGCGGAGATCTTCGAACGGATCGAGGCGGACCTGAAATACCGGGCGGTCGCGCCGCCGGAGCTTACGCTCAGGCAGCTGCGCCGCATCGTCTACGGCTAGGAACACGTATATATGTGCGGAATCGTCGGATACATCGGCAAGCGTGATGTGGCCCCCCTCCTCCTGGAGGGCCTGCAGCGGCTGGAGTACCGGGGCTACGACTCGGCGGGCATAGTCGTCACGTCTCCCAAGACGGCGGGCCTGAAGATGGTCAAGGCCAAGGGGCGCGTGCGCGACCTGGAGGCGAAGGTCCCGGCCCGCTTCAAGGGCACGACCGGCATCGCCCACACCCGCTGGGCCACCCACGGCGCCCCGTCCGACGTGAACGCCCACCCGCACATGTCGGCCGACCAGAAGGTCGCCGTCGTGCACAACGGCATCATCGACAACGCCTCCGACCTGCGGCGCAAGCTGGAGGCGGACGGCGTCGAGTTCCTCTCCGAGACGGACACCGAGGTCCTGGTCCACCTGATCGCCCGCGCGCAGGCCGAGACGCTGGAGGAGAAGGTCCGCGAGACCCTGCGGGTGATCGAGGGCACGTACGGCATCGCGGTGATGCACGCCGACTTCGCGGACCGCATCGTGGTGGCTCGAAACGGTTCCCCGGTGGTCCTCGGCATCGGCGAGAAGGAGATGTTCGTCGCCTCCGACATCGCGGCCCTCGTCACCCACACCCGCCAGATAGTGACTCTGGACGACGGCGAGATGGCCACCCTCAAGGCCGACGACTTCCGCACGTACACGACGGAGGGCACCCGCACCACGTCGGAGCCCACCACCGTGGAGTGGGAGGCCGCCTCCTACGACATGGGCGGCCACGACACGTACATGCACAAGGAGATCCACGAGCAGGCCGAGGCGGTCGACCGCGTCCTGCGCGGCCGCATCGACGACCGCTTCTCCACCGTGCACCTCGGCGGCCTGAACCTGGACGCCCGGGAGGCCCGCCGGATCCGCCGCGTGAAGATCCTCGGCTGCGGCACCTCGTACCACGCGGGCATGATCGGCGCCCAGATGATCGAGGAGCTGGCCCGCATCCCCGCGGACGCCGAGCCCGCCTCCGAGTTCCGCTACCGCAACGCGGTCGTCGACCCCGACACCCTGTACGTCGCCGTCTCCCAGTCCGGCGAGACCTACGACGTCCTCGCGGCCGTCCAGGAGCTCAAGCGCAAGGGCGCGCGGGTCTTCGGCATCGTCAACGTGGTCGGCTCGGCGATCGCCCGCGAGGCGGACGCCGGCATCTACGTGCACGCGGGCCCGGAGGTCTGCGTGGTGTCGACCAAGTGCTTCACCAACACCACGGTCGCCTTCGCACTGCTCGCCCTGCACCTGGGCCGCACCCGCGACCTCTCGGTCCGCGACGGCAAGCGGATCATCGAGGGCCTGCGCAAGCTGCCCGAGCAGATCACCGAGGTCCTCGAGCAGGAGGAGGAGATCAAGAAGCTGGCCGAGCAGTACGCCGACGCCCGCTCGATGCTCTTCATCGGCCGGGTCCGCGGCTACCCGGTGGCCCGCGAGGCCTCCCTGAAGCTCAAGGAGGTCTCCTACATCCACGCGGAGGCCTATCCCGCCTCCGAGCTCAAGCACGGCCCCCTGGCGCTGATCGAGCCCGCCCTCCCCACGATCGCGATCGTCCCCGACGACGACCTCCTGGAGAAGAACCGCGCCGCGATGGAGGAGATCAAGGCCCGCAGCGGCCGCATCCTGGCGGTGGCCCACCAGCACCAGGAGAAGGCGGACCAGACGATCGTGGTCCCGAAGAACGAGGACGAACTGGACCCCATCCTGATGGGCATCCCCCTCCAACTCCTCGCGTACCACACGGCCTTGGCCCTGGGCAGGGACATCGACAAGCCGAGGAACCTCGCGAAGTCAGTGACGGTCGAGTAGCGGCTTTTGTCTTTAGGGGCGCGGGGAACTGCGCGACAAGCCCCCACGCACCCGCAAGCGGCCGACGAAACGGAACGGACCCCCACGTGATGCCACCATTCACGGGGGGTCCGTTCTCATCGCCGGGGAGCCGCCCAACCCCCCAGCCTGCGCAGCTAGCCGGTGGCCGTCACCCCCCGGCCGGCAGCGCGTCGCGGAAGCACCGTCGGCCAGTGCGCCAGCGCCGCCGTCGCCCCGTACCAGGCAACCGCCCCCGCCGCCACGGCGAACCAGCCGCCCACCTTCGTCAGCGACCCGTTCGTCGCGAACTCCGCGATGGCGAGCAGCACGAGGGAGACGAAGAACAACCCGTAGGTGCCCTGCGTGAGTTGGTCCCCACCGGCGAGGGTGAGCGAAAGGGTCACGAGAGCGAAGAGCAACAGGAACAGCCCGGCCGCGTTGGCGGAGCCACCCGCTGTGACGGCCCAGGTGAACCACAGCGCACCCAGCGCCGAGAACGCCGTACCGTTGACGGAGTCACCGTCGCGGAACGCGAACAGACCGGCGACGAAGAGCGCAACGCCGCCTACGTAGTGGGCCAGTGATACGGCGTCAGCGGCCGATACGCCGTTGATCACGTCGGTGTTTCCGAGTCCGAACGCCAACAGGGTGATTCCCAGGGCGAGTCGGCCGACCACGGTGGTGGTCCCACTTCCCGCGGAGACGTCATTGTCCACGGCGGGCTCCCTTCATGCATGTGCAGTCGTGCGGTGACCGATATATGCCCTTCACAAGGGCACAAACACCTCTGCACACAGGAACAGGGAGTTACGGAATGACTACGGAATGACAACGACAGGGCGCTTGGCGCGCTTGGCGAGCCGCCCCGCGACGGAGCCGAAGATCCGCCCCACGATGCCGTGCGTGGACCCGACGACGATCGCGTCGGCCTCGTACTCCCGCCCGACCTCTTCGAGTTCGTGGCAGATGTCGCCGCCGCGCTCGACGAGGATCCAGGGCACCTCGGACAGGTAGTCCGCGCAGGCGAGTTCGAGCCCGAGCACCTCGGTGCGGTGGTCCGGCACGTCCACGAAGACCGGTGGCTCGCAGCCCGCCCACACCGTGGTGGGCAGCCGGTTGGCGACATGCACGATGATCAGGCCCGAACCGGAGCGGTGGGCCATGCCGATGGCGTACGCGAGGGCGCGTTCACTGGACGTGGAGCCGTCGAAGCCGACGACGACACCATGCTTGAAGGCGGGATCGCAGGAATGACGTGGCTCTTCCGCCGCCAGGGGCTCGCCCGCCGTGGGATCGGCGACGGGCCGCTTGCGGTCCGCGGGTTCGAAGAATTCGTGACCGGCCATGGCTGTCTCGGCGTTTTGATCCTTTGTGGGAGGGACAACAACGTGCGGCGAAGCTGTGTCCGGGAATGGTCTTCCCACGCCCATACCCCCAAGGGTACGGCGGCACGCCTCCTTCGCCCAGATCCCGCCCACGGCTCGTGGGGGTTCCAGGGAGCATGCACGAGGGGACGCCCGTAACGCAATGGTTGCTGCGCTGTACAGGCGGTTTGCACAGGATTCACTTCCCCGGGGGCCGTCCGGGGCCCCGCGCACAGTGACCGACGGGTCGAACACGCGTTGAACCCCGTGACCCAGCCCCAGGGAGCACGCATGTCCGGACCGCACCCCACCCCCGACTCCCCCCGCGCGACCAACCCGCCCCAGGACTCGGCGACCGACGTCGTCCGCTGGGCGGCCTTCAGCTGCGTCCTGGTTCCGGTGATCCTCCTCTGGTACGGCACCTCGCTCGCCGGCACCGCCGGCACGGCGCTCGGCCTGGCCGCCGTGACGGCCGTGTGCCGGCTGCTGCTGCGGCAGTCCGAGCGCGGCGCGGCCAGGCTCCTGGCCGAGGAGAGCGCCCCGCACCGGGGCCGCCGTCACAGAACGGGTACGGGCGCACACAGAGGCGGACGTCACACCGGGGGAAATACACCGGTCGGCTGACCGGTTTCGATGCACGCGCCCGACGCTTTTCAGCCAACTTCCCCACCCCGCGCATGCCTACCCCGCACCACCCCCCAACCCCCGTTCGACCTGCACGAACAGGGGTCATAGGGCCCCGCGCACCCTACGTGGATTGGCCACCGCGACAAGGCGCACTTCCCTGCACGGCCCACGAGTGCAACGCTTCGTGATCGAATGCTTCACGCCAAGTTGCCATGTCGACAATGTGCCGGTTCCCGAACTGGGTCACCCCGGCACCGCGCAACACAGTAGATTCGATCTTGACGTCTTACGGCGGGGGACTCGTGCAGGACCGAGGGGAAACGTGCAGGAGCGACACAACCGAGGAGCCGCGACCACCGAGGGGGGCTTAGCAGTATGAGCCACGACTCCACTGCCGCGCCGGAAGCCGCGGCCCGGAAGCTTTCCGGGCGACGCCGCAAGGAGATCGTCGCGGTGCTGCTGTTCAGCGGCGGCCCCATCTTCGAGAGTTCCATACCGCTGTCGGTGTTCGGGATCGACCGCCAGGACGCCGGCGTGCCGCGCTACCGACTGCTGGTGTGCGGCGGCGAGGAAGGCCCACTGCGGACCACAGGGGGCCTGGAACTCACCGCGCCACATGGCCTGGAAGCGATCTCACGCGCGGGCACGGTCGTCGTGCCGGCCTGGCGCTCGATCACTTCGCCGCCGCCGGAGGAGGCGCTCGACGCTCTGCGCCGGGCGCACGAGGAGGGCGCCCGCATCGTCGGGCTGTGCACGGGTGCCTTCGTCCTCGCCGCGGCCGGCCTGCTGGACGGCCGTCCCGCGACCACGCACTGGATGTACGCGCCGACGCTGGCCAAGCGCTATCCGTCGGTGCACGTGGATCCGAGAGAACTCTTCGTCGACGACGGGGACGTACTGACCTCGGCCGGTACGGCGGCCGGAATCGACCTCTGTCTGCACATCGTGCGGACGGACCACGGCAACGAGGCGGCCGGCGCGCTCGCCCGCCGCCTGGTCGTCCCCCCGCGCCGGACAGGAGGCCAGGAGCGCTACCTGGACCGCTCTTTACCAGAGGAGATCGGCGCCGACCCGCTCGCCGAGGTCGTCGCCTGGGCGCTGGAGCACCTGCACGAGCAGTTCGACGTGGAGACGCTGGCGGCACGCGCGTACATGAGCCGCCGCACCTTCGACCGCCGCTTCCGCTCGCTGACGGGCAGCGCCCCGCTGCAGTGGCTGATCACGCAGCGGGTCCTGCAGGCACAGCGCCTCCTGGAGACGTCGGACTACTCGGTGGACGAGGTCGCGGGCCGCTGCGGCTTCCGCTCGCCGGTGGCCCTGCGCGGCCACTTCCGCCGCCAGCTCGGCTCGTCCCCGGCGGCGTACCGCGCCGCGTACCGGGCCCGCCGCCCCCAGGGCGACAAGCCGACGGACGCGGAAGGCCCGACGGGACCCGCGGTACCGGGCCCCGCCCTGCACCCGGAGGGCCCCGTCCCGCTGCAGAGCAGGCGCGCGGCGGCGAGCGCGGTGGGTTCCGGCGCGTCCCTGTCGACGGCGGCGACGGCGTCGGTGGAGAACGGCCGCGAGATGTACGTCACCGGCAGGGCGACTTTGCCGGGGCAGCGCAGCGGGACGTGACGTGACCGTGTGACGCCGGACGGGCTCTTTCTTTTCAGCCCGTCCGGCGTTTGAGGACGAGGCCGTCCAGGCCGAAGCGGGGGTCCAGGGGGCGGCAGCCCCCTGGGTACGCCGACCCCAACGCCGGGGCACCCAAAAGCTCACGCCAGCTTTAGGGTGGTCGCATGAACGATCGCATGGTGTGGATCGACTGCGAGATGACCGGCCTCTCGCTGTCCGACGACGCGCTCATCGAGGTGGCCGCCCTCGTCACCGACTCCGAGCTGAACATCCTCGGCGACGGCGTCGACATCGTCATCCGTCCGCCGGCCAGGGCCCTGGAGACGATGCCGGAGGTGGTCCGCCAGATGCACACCGCGTCCGGCCTGCTGGACGAACTCGCCGGCGGCACGACGCTCGCGGAGGCGGAGGAGCAGGTGCTCTCCTACGTCCGCGAGCACGTGAAGGAACCCGGCAAGGCCCCCCTGTGCGGCAACTCGGTCGGCACCGACCGCGGCTTCCTGGCCCGGGACATGGCAGCGCTGGAGGGCTACCTCCACTACCGCATCGTCGACGTCTCCTCGGTCAAGGAGCTGGCCCGCCGCTGGTACCCGCGCGCCTACTTCAACAGCCCCGAGAAGAACGGCAACCACCGCGCCCTCGCCGACATCCGCGAGTCGATCGCCGAGCTGCGCTACTACCGCGAGTCCATCTTCGTACCCCAGCCGGGCCCCGATTCGGACACCGCGAGGACGATCGCCGCAAAGCACGTCCTGCCTGCTCAGTAGGGGCGGCGGGGCCCCGCGGAGGGGGCCCCGGAAAGCCGTGCGCGAGCACCCCTTCGGACCCTGTACACTTTTTCTCGGCCGGTCGGGGAAACCACAAAGTCCAACCTCCGGTCGTGGTGGGTGTAGCTCAGCTGGTAGAGCACCTGGTTGTGGTCCAGGATGTCGCGGGTTCGAGTCCCGTCACTCACCCTGATCACTCAGCCGGTGACCCGGAAGCAACGGGTCACCGGCTGACTGTCTTTCGGGGGCCGACTGTCTTTCCGGGGGCCGCATGAGCAGGGACGCACACACCGCCGACGTGATCCGCACCGCCCGCCTCGACCTCCTCCCCCTCCGCGTCGAACACGCCGCCGAGATGGCCGCCGTACTGTCCGACCCGGCCCTGCACACCTTCATCGGCGGCGCCCCCGCCACCCCCGAGGCCCTGCGCGCCCGCTACGAACGGCTGGTGGCCGGTTCCCCCGATCCCGCCGTCACCTGGCTCAACTGGGTTCTCCGCCTGCACCAGGAGTCCCACCTCGTCGGCACCGTCCAGGCCACCATCGCCCCGCCCACCGCCGAGATCGCCTGGGTCGTCGGCACCTCGTGGCAGGGCCGCGGCCTCGCCTCCGAAGCGGCCCGCGCACTCGTCACCTGGCTGACGTCCCGCCCCGGCATCGAGACGATCGTCGCCCACATCCACCCCGACCACACGGCGTCCGCCGCGGTGGCGCGGGCGGCGGGCCTCAAGCCGACGGACGAGGAGCAGGACGGCGAACGCCGCTGGCGCCTGGTCCTACCCAGCTGAACGCCACGGCCCCGCCAACTCCCGTACACCCGCCCACCGTTCGGCCGGAAGCATCCCGCCCACCCTCAGGACGACGTCCGCTCCACCAGTTCCGTCGCCAGTACCACCTGCCGCCGCTCCAGCCCCCGCGACACCGCCGGCCTGCGGTCCGCGATCTCCTCCAGGAGGAGGTCGATCATGCGGCGGCCCATCTCCTCGATGGGCTGGCGGACGCTGGTGAGGGGCGGGTCCATGTGGCGGGCTATGGCCGAGTCGTCGTAGCCGATCAGGGCCACGTCGTCGGGGATACGGCGGCCCTCCTCGCGCAGCACCTGGCGGGCGCCCGCCGCCATCACGTCCGAGCCGGCGAAGACCGCGTCCAGGTCGGGGCAGCGGGCCAGCAGCCTCGTCATCGCCCGGCGGCCGCCCTCCTCGGTGAAGTCGCCCGGCTCGATCAGGCTCTCGTCCACCTCGTGGCCCGCGTCGCGCAGGGCGTCGCGGTAGCCCTCGACGCGGCGCTGGGCGCCGTACACGTCCAGGCGGCCGGTGATGTGGGCGATCCTGCGGCGGTCCCGGGACAGCAGGTGCTCCACGGCGGACCGGCCGCCGCCGTAGTTGTCGGAGTCGACCGAGGTCAGCGTCTCCCCCGCGGAACGGGGGCCGCTGATCACCGCCGGGATCTCCAGCTGGGCGAGGAGGTCGGGGAGTGGGTCGTCGGCGTGGACGGAGACGAGGAGCACGCCGTCCACGCGGTGCGCGGCCAGGTACTGCGCCAGGCGGCGGCGCTCGCGGTCGCTGCCCGCGAAGATGAGCAGCAACTGCATCTCGGTGTCGGAGAGTTCGGCGCCGACGCCCTTGAGCATGTCCGAGAAGTACGGCTCCGCGAAGAACCGCGTCTCCGGCTCGGGGACCACCAGCGCGATCGCGTCCGTGCGGTTGGCGGCGAGGGCGCGGGCCGCGGTGTTGGGCACGTAGCCGAGCTCGGCGACGGCCGCCTCCACCGCCGCGCGGGTCGCGTCGCTGACCCGCGGCGACCCGTTGATCACCCGGGAGACCGTGCCGCGGCCCACGCCGGCGCGGGCGGCGACCTCTTCGAGGGTGGGCCGCCCCCCACTGCGGCTCCGCGCTCCGTGGCCTGTTGCCATTGGCTCCGCCCTCCCATGCACCTACGTCGGCCTGGAATCTAACAGTCCCGCCGGTGGCGGTGACCGCCGCCGGGGACGGCCGTTCCCAGGTCAGGACATCCCGAGGGACACCCGGTCACGGACCCCGCTATTCCACTTAACGTCCAGATAACTGAACGCATAACTCCGCGTCCGCTCCCTTGACACCCCCGCCCGAACCGGCGAACCTTCAACACATCACTTGTGGGAGCGCTCCCACAGTACCTGACACATACACATCCCGCACGTTCCCCGCCCGAGCCGCAGCGAGTACGAACGGGCGCCACCAATGCAGTTGGCCGGGGGGTCGGCACGTCAGGCAACAGGAGGACGCAAATGGGCACGAGTACCCGACGGTCCCGCCGGCTGATGGCCCTGGCGGCCGTCGCCGCGCTGACTACGGGGCTGCTGGCCGGCTGCTCCAAGGACTCGGACGACGGCTCGTCGAACTCGAACGACGGCGGCAACGCCAAGGGCAAGACCACGTTGACCATCGGCACCTTCGGTGTGTTCGGCTACAAGCAGGCCGGCCTCTACGACGAGTACATGAAGCTGCACCCCGACATCAGCATCAAGGAGAACGTCACCACCCGTACCGACGTGTACTGGCCCAAGGTACTGACCCGGCTGCAGGCCGGCTCCGGCACCGACGACATCCAGGCCATCGAGGTCGGCAACATCACCGAGGCCGTGCAGACGCAGGGCAGCAAGTTCGTCGACCTCGGCAAGGACGTCGACAAGTCGCAGTGGCTGGACTGGAAGAACGCGCAGGCCACGACGAAGGACGGGAAGCTCATCGGGCTCGGCACCGACGTCGGTCCGATGGCGATCTGCTACCGCAAGGACCTGTTCAAGAAGGCCGGCCTGGAGACCGACCGCACCAAGCTCGCCGCGGAGTGGAAGGGCGACTGGGCGAAGTACGTCGACGTCGGCAAGGAGTACATGAAGAAGGCGCCCGCGGGCACAAAGTTCGTGGACTCGGCCTCCTCGGTCTACAACGCGGCCCTCGGCGGCGGCACCGAGCGGTACTACGACAAGGACGGCAACGTCATCTGGGACAAGTCCGACGGCGTGAAGAAGGCCTGGGACGTCGCGATGTCGGTGGCGACCAGCAACATGTCGGCCAAGCTGAAGCAGTTCGACCCGACCTGGGACCAGGGCTACGCCAAGGGCTCCTTCGCGACGGTGGCCTGCCCGGCCTGGATGATCGGCTACATCGAGCAGAAGTCCGGTGACTCCGGCAAGGGCAACTGGGACGTGGCGGCCGCGCCGACCGCGTCCAACTGGGGCGGGTCCTTCCTCGGTGTGCCGACGGCGAGCAAGCACCAGAAGGAGGCCATCGCGCTGGCCAAGTGGCTGACCGCGCCCGAGCAGCAGGCCAAGGTCTTCGCCAAGCAGGCGAGCTTCCCGTCGACCCCGTCGGCGTACTCGACCCTGAAGCCGGCCGCGGACACCACGGCCTACTTCTCGAACGCGCCGATCACCCAGATCTTCGCCGACTCGGCCAAGACCATCCCGGTCCAGTACTTCGGCATCAAGGACCAGCCGATCAACACCGCGATCACGGACGTCGGCATCCTCCAGGTCGAGCAGAAGGGCAAGAGCCCGACGCAGGGCTGGGACGCGGCCAAGAACGAGGTCAAGGACGTGCTCGGCCAGTGAGCAGCTCCAAGCAGGCTCTCGCGCATCCCGCGACGAGCGCCGACGCCGCGCCCGGCACCCCGCCGGGCGCGGCCCGGGGCGCTCACGGTCGCGGTACGCCGCCCGGCCCCGAATCGTGGCGCAGCCGGCTGTACCGCTGGGACATGAAGGCGTCCCCGTACGCGTTCATCGCCCCCTTCTTCGTCATCTTCGGGGCCTTCGGGCTCGTACCGCTCCTCTACACGGCCTGGTACTCGCTGCACAACGTGCAGCTGTCCGGCCTGGACCACCAGACCTGGGCCGGCCTGGACAACTACAAGAACCTGCTGTCCTCGGAGTTCTTCTGGAACGCCCTGGAGAACACCTTCACCATCGGCGTGATCTCCACGGTGCCGCAGCTGCTGATGGCGATCGGGATCGCGCATCTGCTCAACTACCGGCTGCGCGGCTCGACCCTGTGGCGGGTCGTGATGCTCACCCCGTACGCCACCTCGGTGGCGGCGGCGACGCTGGTCTTCACGCTGCTGTACTCGTGGGACGGCGGCATGGTCAACTGGCTGCTCCACTTCGTGGGAATCGACCCGATCAACTGGCGCGAGTCCGACTGGGGCGGACAGTTCGCCGTCTCCTCGATCGTGATCTGGCGGTGGACCGGCTACAACGCGCTGATCTACCTCGCGGCGATGCAGGCGATCCCCTCCGACCTCTACGAGTCGGCGGCGATCGACGGCGCGGGCCGCTGGCAGCAGTTCCGCCATGTGACGATCCCGATGCTGCGGCCGACGATCCTGTTCACGATCGTCGTCTCCACGATCGGCGCGACGCAGCTGTTCGGTGAGCCGCTCCTGTTCGGCGGGGTCAGCGGCTCGAAGGGCGGTTCCGCGCACCAGTACCAGACGCTCGGCCTCTACATGTACGACCAGGGCTGGGGCATCGGCAACCTCGGCAAGGCCTCCGCGATCGCCTGGACGATGTTCCTGATCCTGCTGATCGTCGCCGCGGTCAACCTGCTGATCACCCGACGGCTGAGGAAGTCCCAATGACCACGAGTGAACTGACGGCACCTCAGGTGCGAAAGGAACCGCGACGGTCCCGCCGGGTCATGGGCGCGGGCAAGCAGATGCACGCCGGTCCGGTCACCTATGTCGTCCTGACGGTCTTCGCGCTGATCTCGCTGGCCCCGCTGGTCTGGACGGCCATCGCGGCCTCCCGCAACAACGAGCGGCTCGCGCAGTCGCCGCCGCCGCTGTGGTTCGGCGCGAACCTGTTCAAGAACCTTCAGGCCGCGTGGGACCAGGCCGGGCTCGGCACCGCGATGGTCAACTCCACGATCGTCGCCGGTACCATCACCATCGGCACGGTCGTGTTCTCCACGCTCGCCGGGTTCGCCTTCGCCAAGCTGCGGTTCAGGTTCTCGAGCACCCTGCTGCTGCTGACCATCGGCACGATGATGATCCCGCCGCAACTGGCCGTCGTACCACTGTACTTGTGGATGTCGGACCTCGGCTGGTCCAACCAGCTGCAGACGGTCATCCTGCCCACCCTGGTCAGCGCCTTCGGTACGTTCTTCATGCGGCAGTACCTGGTGCAGGCGCTGCCCACCGAGCTGATCGAGGCGGCCCGGGTGGACGGCGCGAGCAGCCTGCGGGTGGTGTGGCACGTGGTCTTCCCGGCGGCGCGGCCCGCGATGGCCGTACTGGGGCTGCTGACCTTCGTGTTCGCCTGGAACGACTTCCTGTGGCCGATCATCGCCCTGAACCAGCAGAACCCCACCGTGCAGGTCGCCCTGAACTCGCTCGGCACCGGCTATGTCCCCGACCAGGCCGTGATCATGGCGGGCGCGCTGCTGGGCACCCTGCCGCTGCTGCTCGCCTTCATCCTGTTCGGGAAGCAGATCGTGGGCGGCATCATGCAGGGCGCGATCAAGGGCTGATCAAGGGCTGACACTCCAACGACCCCGTTTCGAACTCTTCGGTCTGAACCTCTTCGGTCTGAACGACCATTTATGGGAGCGCTTCCATGCCTGAACCCGCAACGCCGGCCACCCCGGTGACCTTTCCCCCCGCCTTCCTCTGGGGCGCCGCGACCTCCGCGTACCAGATCGAGGGGGCGGTGCGGGAGGACGGCCGTACGCCCTCGATCTGGGACACCTTCAGCCATACGCCGGGCCGGACCGCCGGCGGCGAGCACGGTGACATCGCTGTCGACCACTACCACCGCTACCGCGAGGACGTGGCGCTGATGGCCGACCTGGGCCTGTCGGCGTACCGCTTCTCGATCTCCTGGTCGCGGGTGCAGCCGACCGGCCGGGGCCCCGCCGTGCAGGTGGGCCTGGACTTCTACCGGCGGCTGGTGGACGAGCTCCTCGCGCACGGCATCAAGCCGGCCGTGACCCTCTACCACTGGGATCTGCCGCAGGAGCTGGAGGACGCGGGCGGCTGGCCGGAGCGGGACACGGCGCTGCGGTTCGCGGAGTACGCGCAGATCGTCGGCGAGGCGCTGGGCGACCGGGTGGAGCAGTGGATCACGCTCAACGAGCCGTGGTGCAGCGCCTTTCTGGGGTACGGCTCCGGGGTGCACGCGCCCGGCCGCACGGACCCGGAGGCCTCGCTGCGGGCGGCCCATCACCTCAACCTGGCACACGGCCTGGGCGCTTCGGCGCTGCGGTCGGTGATGCCGGCCCGCAACTCGGTGGCCATTAGCCTCAACTCGGCGGTGGTCAGGCCGCTTTCGCCGAGTGATCCGGCGGACCTGGCGGCGGCCCGGAAGATCGACGACCTGGCCAACGGCGTCTTCCACGGCCCGATGCTGCACGGGGCCTACCCGGAGTCGCTGTTCACGGCGACGGAGCCGGTCACCGACTGGTCGTACGTCCTCGACGGCGATCTGCGGGCGATCCACCAGCCGTTGGACGCGCTCGGCCTCAACTACTACACGCCGTCGCTGGTTTCGGCGATGGACACGCCGCCGAGCGGTCCGCGCACGGACGGCCACGGCGCGAGCGAGCACAGCCCCTGGCCGGGCGCCGACGACGTCGCCTTCCACCAGACACCCGGCGAGCGCACGGAGATGGGCTGGACGATCGACCCGACCGGCCTGCACGAGCTGATCATGCGCTACACGCGCGAGGCCCCCGGACTGCCGCTCTACATCACGGAGAACGGCGCGGCCTACGACGACAAGCCCGACCCCGACGGCCGCGTCCACGACCCGGAGCGCATCGCGTACCTGCACGGCCACCTCTCGGCCGTACGGCGCGCGATCACCGACGGCGCGGACGTGCGCGGCTACTACCTGTGGTCGCTGCTGGACAACTTCGAGTGGGCGTACGGCTACGAGAAGCGTTTCGGCACGATCTACGTCGACTACGCGACCCTGGCCCGCACCCCGAAGTCGAGCGCCCACTGGTACGGCCGAGCGGCCCGCACCGGCACGCTGCCCCCGGTGGAGGCGGCCCAGTAGCGGGGCCCACGCACGGGGGGGGGTGCGGGGCGCGGCGGCCGAGGGGGCCGCCGCGCCCCGGTCCTCAACCGGTCAGCACTCCATGTACCACTCCCCCGAGAACGGCTGCAGCAGCAGGAACACGAAGGCCGCGAGCAGCAGTCGTACGACGATCAGCACCCACATGGCCGGGCGGGCACCGCGACCGCCGCGGCCGGCGAGGAGCCAGGTCAGCGGCAGCGAGAGCAAAATCCCGGCGGCGAGCCAGAGGCGGCTGTCCTGGGTGGCCTGGTCGCAGTAGACGTGTCCGCTGAGCGAGTACATGCCGTAGGCGGTGCCCAGGCCGAGAACCGCCTCGACCCCGAGCGGCACCGCCCACCGCAGCGGCAGCCGGAGCACGCCCAGGCCTTTCACACGTGACGTGGCGGGCATAGGGGGCCCTTCCTCACTCGTACCAGGGGAAGACGGACACGATCCAGACGTCCATGTTCTTGTACTTGCCTGTGCGCTGCTTGCCGCTGGGGTGGTCGTCGCCGCTGATGTGCCGGTTGCGGACCCACAGGGACCGCTCAGCAGGAGATCAGCGAGCTCTCAGTGCCGGGGTGTCTCATGTGGTGTGCGGGACGGAGGAGACGAGCAGCCCGCAGGTCTCGGGAGGACGTCATGGGTTTCATCGCGCTGGTCCTGCTGGCGCTGGTCATCGGCGGTGTGGTCGCGTTCGTCGGCAAACGGCAGGCGGGCGGGGCGAGTTCGCCGCCCGGTTCCGGCTTCGGCGGCGGCTCCGCGCAGCAGTCGTACGACGCCGCCGCGGACGCCGGTGCCGAGGCGCACCGCTGGGTGGAGTTGCTCGGCGGGAGTCTGTCGACGCTGGACGCGGGTGGCAATCAGGCCGCCCGGCAGGCCCTGGCGGACGCGGGCGAACGGCACCGGGCCGCCCAGGGCCAGCTGGCCACCGCCTACTCCCCCGCCCAGTACGCGCTGGTCACCCAGAGCGCGGTCGAGGGCCTGCACCATGTCCGCACCGCCCGCACCGCGTTGGGCCTCGACCCCGGTCCGGCCCTGCCGACGACCGGCCTGGGCGGCGGCCAGGTCACGGTCGGCGGCCGGACGTACACGGCGTCCGCGCAGCCCGGCGCCGCGAACCCGTACTACTACCCCGGCGGCGTGGTCGGCGGCCGAACCGTGCCCGGCGGCTGGTACAGCCAACCCTGGTGGAAAACGGCCCTGGTGGCGGGCGCGGCCGGCGTCGGCGGGATGCTGCTGGCGGACGCGATCTTCGAGGGGTTCCACCACCCGCACGGCCCGGGGCCCGGCGGTCCGGGCGGGCCGGGCGGCTTCGGGTTCGGGGGCTTCGGAGGGCCCGGGCCCTTCTGACCGCCACCGCCGTACAGCTCCGCATACGTCCGCGCGCCCCGGCCGGATGGGGGGAAGTGCCGGCCGGGGCGCGTCAGCCCCCGTGTCGCGTTGGCTAGTTGAAGGCGCCGAACGCCTTCGAGAACGCGTCCTTGTCCTGGACGATCGAGCTGCACGTAGCGTCGGCCGAGGGCTTCGCGCCCCCTGCGCACTGCTTGTCGCGCGTGGCCGACCACATGGACAGCCAGCCGAGGCCCTTGGACTTGGCGAAGCTCACCAGCTGGGAGGCGTCGTCGACCTTGAAGATCTCGGAGGAGACGTCGTTGACACCGATCATCGGCGTGACCGCGACCGTCTTCCAGGCGGCGGCGTCGGAGAGCCCGAGCACGCTCTTGACCTGGGCCTGCGTGGCGGTGGCGGCCTGCTCGGCGTACGTGCCCATGTCGCCGCTGTACGAGGCGCCGTAGTCCATCGCCATGATGTTGACGGTGTTGATCTTCACGCCGTTGGCCTTGGCGTTAGACAGGAGGTTCACGCCGTCCTGGGTGAGGCCCTCGGGCATGACCGGGAGGGTGAAGGAGACGTCCAGGTCGGGGTGGGCCGCCTGGAGCTTGGCTATCGCCTTGGCGCGGTTGGTGTTCGCCGTGGTGTTGGGCAGCGCGCCGCCCTCGACGTCGAAGTCGACCTTGGTGAGCTTGTACGCGTCCACGACCTTGCCGTACGCCGTCGCCAGCGCGTCCGCCGAGGAGCAGGTCGTCGCGAGTTCCGAGCCCGACGCGCCGCCGAAGGAGACACGGACGTCGCCGCCCTTGGCGCGCAGCGCGCCGATCTGGGAGGCCACACCGTCGCTGCCGAGGTCGGTGACACCGCCCCACTTGGGGGTGCAGCCGCCGCCGTCCGTGATGAAGGCGAGGTTGTAGTTCTTCACGCCGGTCGCGTCGGCGCTCGCGAGCAGGTCGAAGGCCGGGTAGAGGGAGGTGTCGACGTACGGGGCGAAGCCGGCGCTCGCGGTCGTGCCGGTGCCGGAGCTCTGGGACGGGGAGGCGGTGGCAGTGGGGGTTGCGGTGGGGGTCGGAGTGGCCGTCGGTGTGGTGGTGGGGGTGGCGGACACGGTCGGGCGACCGCTCGGCTCCGGCGTGGCGCTGCCGTCGGTGGAACACTTCGCTCCGTCGACGAGACAACCGGTCGGATCCGCGGTGCCGTTGACGACGAAGCCGACGGTGACCGACTCACCCGGCGCCAGGCCGTCCGTGTCCCACTTCGCCGAGGTCACGGTGACGTGCTGCCCGCTGACCGCCGACTCCGCGTTCCACAGGGAACTGAGCCGGTCGCCCGACGGGAGGTCGAACTCCAGCTTCCAGTCCTTCTCCGTCGCGCCACTGTTGTTGGTCACGACGTACTGCGCGGTGTAACCCGTCGACCAGTCACTGGTCTTCGTGTACGCGGCCCCGATGCCGGCCGCCTGAGCGGTGCCGGTGAGGAGGACCGCGCCACCGCCCACCACGGCCGCCGCGACGACCCCGCCGATGACCTTGTTTCTGCCACTCACCTTGCGTCGATGCATGCTCATGGCGTGGCACGCTAGCGACCCCGAAACGGGCAAAGTGCCTGTTCCGGGCGGGGGTTGAGGATCTTAGGGTGCGCTTAAGGAAGGGATCGGGGACGGTTAAAGGTCGAGACCAATCGGACGGTACGGCGCCTGCGCACCCGGTGTCCGCGACGCTCGGGCACCCGGCCGTCCAGCTGGATCCAGATCCGCACCTCGGTGCCGCCGAGGACCGACGAGCCGATGCGTACGTCGCCGCCGGTCGACTCTGCGAGCCTGCGCACGATGTCCAGGCCCAGGCCGGTCGACCCGGCGTTGCCCGAGCCGCGCCCGCGTGCCATCGCCGCCTCCGGGTCGGGTATGCCCGGGCCCGCGTCCGAGACGAGCACGATCACCGCGTCCTCGCCGTTGTGCAGGTCGACCGCGAAGGCCGTGCCCTCGGCGGTGTGCCGGAACACATTGCCGAGCAGGGCGTCGAGCGCGGCCCCGAGGTCGGCCCTGGCCACGGGTATCCGCACCGGCCGGTCCGCGCCGGCCACCCGCCACTTGCGGCCCTCGTCCTCGGCCAGCGCCGACCAGAACGCCATCCGCTCCCGCACCACCTCCGCCGCGTCGCACCCGGCACCAGGCCCGGCCGCCGCGGTCTGCGGCTTGGCCTCCCGCGCGGTCCGGATGATGGTGTCGACCTCCCGCTCCAGCTGGGCGACGGCGGCCCGGGTCTGCTCGGCGGCCGGCCCGTCCCCGAGCGAGGCGGCGTTCAACCGCAGCACGGTCAGCGGTGTACGCAGCCGGTGCGACAGGTCCGCCGCCAACTCCCGCTCGTTGGCCAGCAGTTGTACGACCTGGTCGGCCATGGAGTTGAACGCGACGGCGGCCAGCCGCAGTTCGGTCGGCCCCTCCTCCGGCACCCTCGACCCCAGCTTCCCCTCCCCCAGCTCGTGCGCGCCCTCGACCAGCTTCCGCGCGGGCCGCACCATCCGTACGCCCAGCCGGTCGGCGACCGCGACCGAGCCGACGATCAGCGCGAGGCCCACGCCGGCCAGGACCGCCCAGGCCATGCCCACGCCGTTGCTGACCTCGGACTCGGGGACGTACACCTCGACGACCGCGATCTCGCCCGAGCTCAGCGCGACGGGCTGGAGCAGGGTGGAGCCGCCGGGCACCTCTGTGGTGGAGGCGCGGCCGAGTTTCCGTACCGTCGCCACGTCCTTGTCGGCGGCCCGCTGCCGTCCGATGTCGGTGGCCTCGCCGTCGGCGCTCGCCGGTATGTGGACGGCCATGCCGTCCTCGGTGCCGGCGGAGGCGACGACCCGCTCCAGCTGCTCCCGGTCGGTGGTGATGGACAGGGCCGGGGCGACGGCGGCGGCCTCCCGTTCGGCGTTGGAGAAGGCGCGGTCGCGGGCCATCTCCTTGATGACGAGGCCGAGCGGGATCGCGAAGGCGACGACGACCATGGCGGTGACGGCGAGACAGACCTTGACCAGTGCCCACCTCATACCGGCGGCTCCAGCTTCACACCGACGCCCCGCAGGGTGTGCAGATAACGGGGTCGCGCCGCGGTCTCCCCCAACTTGCGGCGCAGCCAGGACAGATGGACGTCGATGGTCTGGTCGTCGCCGTACGACTGCTGCCACACCTCGGCGAGCAGTTCCTTGCGCGGTACGACGACACCGGGGCGACCGGCCAGGAAGGCGAGCAGGTCGAACTCGCGCCGGGTGAGGTCGAGGCGGACGCCGTCCAGCTCGGCCTGGCGGCGCAGTGGGTCGACGGTGAGGCCGCCGACGCGCAGGACCGAGGAGGGCGGGGCGTCACCGGCGGCGGTGCGGGAGCGGCGCAGGACGGCCGCCATCCTCGCCGACAGGTGCTCGACCGAGAAGGGCTTGGTCAGGTAGTCGTCCGCGCCCGCGTTCAGCAGCCGGACGATCTCCGTCTCGTCGTCCCGGGCGGTGGCGATGATCACAGGCACGTCCGTGATCCCGCGCAGCATCTTCAGCGCCTCGGACCCGTCCAGGTCGGGCAGACCGAGGTCGAGGATGACCACGTCGAAACGGAAGTGGGCGACCTCGCGCAGCGCCTCCAGCGCCGTCCCCACACTGCGCACGATGTGCGCGGCATCGGTCAGGTGCCGGATCAGCGCCGAACGTACGAACTGGTCGTCCTCGACCACGAGCACACTTGCCATGCGCCGCACCGTACGCCATGCGGGCGAGCCGCATCGGGGCCTGTGGACAACTCACGGCACCCGCCGATAAGGGCTGTGGACAACCCCGGACGGGTGCGGCGGGTGGGACGCGTGAGGCAGTATGACCGGCGATGCGCAGAGGACTCGTACACGTACTGGCTTGGCTGCTCGCCACGGGCGCGGCGGTCACGCTGTCGTGGTGGGGTGTCCACACGGTGATGACGGGCACGGCCTACGACCCGCCGCGCGCCCTGCCGATCACGGCCGCGGGCGCGACCACACAGGAGTCGAAGCCACTGGCGTCGTCGACCGCCCGCCCCTCGCCGTCGAGGACCCCGACGCTCAGGCCGTCCGCGACACCCACGCCGACACCCTCGAAGACCCCGGCGCACAGCCCCACGCCCACCACCTCCCCCACCGCCTCCGGCCAGGTCAAGAGTTACGACACCGACGGCGGGCGGGTGGTCCTCGACCTCGGCGAGACGTCCGCGTCGCTCGTGATGGCGACACCGGCCACCGGCTGGTCGATGCAGACGTGGAAGACGGACACCTGGATCCGGGTGGAGTTCACCTCGGGCACGGACAAGGTCTCGGTGATCTGCACCTGGCACGACGGGCCGCCGCGGGTGGACGTGGGGAACTACTAGCGGAACACCGAGGCCGGCGGGGCCGGTGAGGCGACCGCCGCCGCGTCCGTGACCGGGGTCGCGCCGCCCGTGAAGTCCAGCAGGGCGCGGCCGTGTTCGACCCGGCCGGGATGGGGGTCGGAGGCGGCCCGGCGGGTCAGTTCCGGGGTCGGCAGCGGACTGTCGGAGCCGACCAGGACGGCGTTGCCGAAGCGTTTGCCGCGCAGCACCGTCGGGTCGGCGACCAGGGCGAGCTCGGGGAAACGGGCGGCGGCGGTGGCGATCTGGCCGCGCAGGTGGGCGAGCGGGGGGCCGTCGGCGAGGTTGGCGGCGTACACACCGCCGGGTCTGAGGGCCCTGCGGACCTCGTCCAGGAACTCGGTCGAGGTGAGGTGGGCGGGGGTGCGGGCCCCGCTGAAGACGTCGGCGATGACGAGGTCGGCCCAGCCGTCGAGAACCTTGGCCAGCCCCTCGCGGGCATCGACGGCGCGCACCCGGATGCGGGCGTTCGGGTCCAACGGCAGCTCACGGCGGACCAGTTGGACCAGGGCCGCGTCGCGTTCGACGACCTGCTGGGTGGAGCGGGGGCGGGTGGCGGCGACGTAGCGGGCGAGGGTGAGGGCGCCCCCGCCGAGGTGCACGGCGTGGACGGGCCTGCCGGGCGGCGCGACGAGGTCGATGACGTGGCCGAGGCGGCGCTGGTACTCGAAGGAGAGGTACGTGGGGTCGTCGAGGTCGACGTGCGACTGCGGCGCCCCGTCGATCAGCAGCGTCCAGGCCCGCGCCCGGTCCCGGTCGGGTATGAGCTCGGCCAGCCCGCCGTCGACGGCCTCGACGACGGCTTCGACGGCGGCCCCGCCGCGCCGGGGGTTCCTGGACTTTCCCATTGGGCCATTATCGACGGCCCGGTACGGGTGCGCCTGCGCACGCCGGTCACTGGCAGTTGTCCGCCGCCTCGATCAGCCGGGCCGCCTCGCCCAGTGCCGCCCGGAGCACCGCCGGGTCCGTCGCGAGGTCGACCTCGCCGGGCGGGAGCAGCCAGTCCGAGCCCTGCACCGGGGGCTCGGGGTTCAGGGACAGGCCTCGTCCGTCGGTCTCCGTACAGGTGCTGCCGGGCACGTCCCAGCCCGCCGCCGTGCCGGGCGGGACGAGGAACCCCAGGGTGTCGCAGCCGTCGTCGTGCAGTACCGGGCCGACCGCCTCGTACGCCCCGCGGCGCAGGATGTCGACGGCCTCCAGACCCTGCCGGGCCGGCACGGTGACCAGGTCGCACGCGCCCCCGGGCAGGGGTGGCGCGCTGTGCTCGGGAGTCGGCGCGTGCCCCGCCGACGTCAATGGCGTCGTCTCCATCCCGGTCTCCACCACGGAACCCCTCCTTGAACGAAGCGGGTCGGGAGTTCGGGCGGCTCCCGGTCCACAGGGTTCAACGCACGCGCGCGTCAACGGCTACGGCGGAAGTCAGCCGCAAAGGATGGCAGTTCATGGCGGATCCCGGATGAGATATCCGGTTTGTAGCCAAACCCTGCGTGGCGGGTCCGACACAGCAGGTACGTTCTTGCCCGCCGGAAACAGGGTGGCACACGAACAACTCACCCCAATTCCGGCATGGTTCGACGGTTCGCACGAGAGGACCCGGCCATGGCGTCGTCAAAGGTGACTTCGTCCCAGACCACCCGGCCACCGCGGCCGAACCTCGCCTTCCGGCAGCTGCGCGGCCGGCGCTCCCCGGCCGAGTTCGCCGCCGCGGTACGCCGGGCGGCGCGCGAGATCGGTGAGCGGGTCAGCTGTGACGCGCGCTACATCGGCCGGGTGGAGGCGGGCGAGATCCGCTGCCCCAACTACGCGTACGAACGGGTGTTCCTGCACATGTTCCCCGGCCGCGCGCTCACCGACCTGGGCTTCGCGCCCCGCTCGTCCGTACGCGGGCGCCGGGCGCACGCGGCCGAGGACGCGCCCCTCGTTCACCCAACGAGCCGGGCATATGCGCCAGGTGAGACACCGGGGGCGTACGAGCCGTATGACACGCAGGACCACGAGAAGCACGACACGTACGAGACGTACGAGAACGAGGAGAGCGACGTGCTGCGTCGCGCATTCATGACCGGCGGGGGCGCCACCGTGGCCGCCGCCTCGCTGGGGCCCATCGGGCTCGCCTTCGACGCCGCGGCCGCGGGACGTCCCGTGCGCCGCCCCGGGACGAGCGACGCGTACGCGCTGGAAGAGGCCGTACGCAGAATCCGGCTGCTGGACGACCGGCACGGCGCGGACGGCCTCTACCGGCGCGCGTCCGAGCCCCTGCGCGCCGCGTACGCGCTGCTGGACGCCGGCGCGACCCGGCAGACGACCGCCGACCGGCTGCACTCGGGCGCCGGTGAACTCGCCATCTCCGTGGGCTGGCTGGCGCACGACTCGGGCCGCTTCGACGACGCCCGCTCGCACTACGCGGAGGCGCTCGCCACCGCGCGGATGACCGGGGACGACGCCCTGGAGGCACACGCCTTCTGCAACACCGCCTTCCTCGCGCGCGACGCGGGACGGCCGCGGGAGGCGGTGCGGGCCGCGCAGGCCGCGCAGCGCGTCGCGCGCCCGCTGGGCTCGGCCCGGCTGATGTCGCTGCTCGCGCTGCGCGAGGCGGGCGGCTGGGCGGGGCTCGCCGACCGCACCGGCTGCGAACAGGCCCTGGCCCGCGCGCAAGCCCTCTACGACCGGGGCACCTCGGACGCCGACCCCGAGTGGATGAGCTTCTACGGCGAGGCCGAGCTGGAGGGCCTGGAGGCACAGTGCTGGTCGACGCTCGGCGACTGGCCGCGCGCCGCCCGGCACGCGCGCCGGGCCGCGCAGCTCCAGGACGCGCACTTCAGCCGCAACATCGCCCTCTACACCGCGGAACTCGCGGACGACCTGGCACGCGGCGGGCGCCCGGACGAGGCCGCGGCGGCGGGCATGCGCGTACTGGACCTCCTGGACCAGGTCCAGTCGTCCAGAATCCAGACCATGCTGGCCGGGACGGCGCGCGTCCTGCTGCCGCACCGGCGGGCGTCGGGGGTGTCGGCGTTCCTGGAAAGGCACGCGTCACTGCCGCGCACGGCGTGACGCTTCCGGGGCGTAAAGCGTGCCGGTCGGGCCGCGATCAGGCCAGGTGCCCCAGATCGTTCCAGCTCTCGATGGCCGGCTCGCCGTACGCCCAGCCCAGTACGGACAGCGACGTCGGATTCAGCCTGATGCGGGCC
The DNA here is from genome assembly GCF_022698165.1 of Streptomyces cylindrosporus. Lineage (GTDB taxonomy): Bacteria > Actinomycetota > Actinomycetes > Streptomycetales > Streptomycetaceae > Streptomyces > Streptomyces cylindrosporus. Next base: position 254,268 of record NZ_JALDAY010000012.1, on the reverse strand, counting down.
GCGAAGTCGATCGGCAGCCCCAGCCAGCGCGCCCCGATCGACCGCAGGATGTGCCCGTGGGCGAACACGAGCACATCCCGGTCGGCCGATCGCGCCCAGGCCACCACCTCGTCGGCCCGCGCGGTCACGTCGGCGAGCAACTCGCCCTCCGGCACCCCGTCCCGCCAGATCAGCCACCCGGGGCGTACGCCCTGGATCTCGTCCGGCGTCATGCCCTCGTAGGCGCCGTAGTCCCACTCCATGAGCGTGTCCCACCGAGCCGCGCGCTCCCCGAACCCGGCGAGTTCGCACGTCTCACGCGCGCGTGCCAGCGGACTGGTGCGCACCTCCACCCCGGGCAGGCCGTCGAACGGCGCCCGGTGCAGCCGCTCGCCGAGCAGCTTCGCGCCGCGCCGGCCCTCCTCCAGGAGCGGCACATCGGTCCTGCCCGTGTGCTTGCCGGACAGCGACCACTCGGTCTGTCCGTGCCGGGCCAGCAGGATGCGCGGTGCCATGGGAGAAGGACCCCTTCCGGAAGAAATGACAGGCGGACCTCTCCATCATCGCGCACCCTGGTCAGGGGCAACCCTGCGGTCGATCTCTGCGTCTTTGAGGGCCGGGGGCGCCCCACGCGGGCGCGCACGTACGCCGTAAAGTGGCACGACCCGCGCATCACCGGGCGCCGCGCGAGAATGAAGGGGGAGGCGATCGGATGCCGAAGACCGAGACGACACCGGGCACCGAGGCTGCAGCCCCACGCACCCGCCTGCGCTGGTGGACCGAGCTGCCGCTGATCCTGCTGGTGTACGCCTGCTACTCGGCCGGCCGGCTGTTCGCGCGTGGCGAGACCGACGGCGCCGTCGACCACGGCCTGGCGATCCTGCGCATCGAGAAGTTCCTGCACATCAACGCCGAGCACCCGCTCAACCGGCTCTTCACCCGCGAGTCCTGGCTCGGCGTCCCGGCCGACTTCTGGTACGCGTCGCTGCACTACCTGGTCACCCCGGCGATCCTGATCTGGCTCTTCCGCTCGCGTGCCGTGCACTACCGCGCCGCCCGCATCTGGCTGATGACGTCCACCTTCATCGGCCTGATCGGCTTCACCCTGCTCCCGACCTGCCCGCCCCGCCTGCTCTCGGCGGGCCACGGCTTCGTCGACACGATGGCCCAGTACAGCTCGTACGGCTGGTGGGGCGGCGCGGCCAGCGCGCCGAAGGGCCTGGGCGGCATGACGAACCAGTACGCGGCCATGCCGAGCCTGCACGTGGGCTGGGCGCTGTGGTGCGGGGTCATGCTGTGGCGGTACGGCAGGACGCGTACGACCAGGGTCGCCGCCGTGGCCTACCCGCTGCTGACCACGATCGTGGTCATGGGCACCGCCAACCACTACTTCCTCGACGCGGTGGCGGGCGCGGCCGTGATGGGTGTCGGCCTGTTCCTGACGCCGTACGTGATGCGGGTCGCGGACCTGATCAGGAGGCAGCTCCCCTTCGGCGCAGGGGGCTCTCAGGCCGCAGGTTCCTCAATTGTCAGTGCCGGATGCCAGACTTCCACGGGTGAGCGATTTCCACGGCAGCGCGAGTCCCGGGCCGGATCCGGAGCCCCGCCGAGTGCCTCTCCCACGGACGCGGGGGAAGGCGCTCCGGCAGCGGCTCGCTGAGCTGCGCGGTCCCGACGTCCCGGCCAAGGCCCTCGACGCGCGCGCCCTCGCGGCCCTCGCCGCCAACCCCGGCTGCAGGCGGCGCGCGATCCTGGACGGCGCCGGGGTGGACAAGACGGCGCTGGCCGGCGCGCTGGGCTCCCCGTCGGCCTTCGGGCAGTCGCAGTTCGCGCTGACGCGGGGCAACGCGTTCGAGGCGAAGGTCAAGGCGGACGGCGGCGCGGAGCTGCTGCGGCTGGTGCACGAGAAGCTGGACCGCCGCGCCGAGCCGCCGGCCGACGCGGCGGTGCCCGACCTCTCCGCGATCGGTCCCGAGGGGCGTACGGCCCGTACGGCGCTGGCGCTGCGCGAGGCGACCGAGGCGCCGGGCACCTGGACGCTGCTGGACCACCCGATGCTCGCGCTCGACGTGGCCGGCTCCCCCGCCTTCCTGGAGCCGGACGCGGTCGTCGTCCACCCCGACGGCAGCTGGACGGTCGTCGAGATCAAGTCCTTCCCGATGCTGGACGGTTCGGCCGACCCGGCGAAGGTGGGCGCGGCGGCGCGGCAGGCCGCGGTGTACGTGCTGGCGCTGGAGGAGGTCGCCGCTCGCCTCACCCAGAGCGGCGCCCCGGCCCCCGAGGTACGCCACCGTGTCCTGCTGGTCTGCCCGAAGGACTTCTCCAACCTCCCCACCGCCTCGGCCGTCGACGTCCGCAAGCAGCGCGCGGTCACCGGCCGCCAGCTGGCCCGCCTCACCCGCATCGAGGACATCGCCGACACCCTCCCCGAGGGCACCTGCTTCTCCCCGGACCTGCCCGCCGCCGAGCTGACGGCAGCCGTCGAGTCGGTCCCGGCGACCTACGCCCCCGAGTGCCTCTCGGCGTGCGAACTGGCCTTCCACTGCCGCGCCCGCTCCCGCGAGGCCGGAGCGGTCACCACCCTGGGCCGCTCGATCCGCGCGGAACTGGGCGGCCTGACGACGACCGAGGACGTCCTGTCGGCCGCCCACGGGGAGTCGGGCGACCCGGAGGACCCGGCGGTGGCGGCCCTGCGCAGAGCGGCACAACTGCGGGCGGAAGCCCTGGGCCTGGAGGTCACCCCATGTCCCTGATCTCCACCCTCGCCCGTCTCGAAGCCGTCAGCACCGGCCGGGCCCAGCCCGCCGCCACCGTCCGGCATCGGCATCTGTCCGCGCGGCCCCTGGTGTTCGTGCCGCTCACCACCGCCGGTGAGGCCGGCGCCCCGCTCGGCGCGCTCGTCGGGACCGAGCGGGACGCGCCGCGGCTGCTCGTCGTACCGCAGCCGCGCGACCGGGATCTGCGGTTCGCGTTCCTGGCCGAGCTCGCGGACGTCGTCCTGCCGTACATCGACTCGTACGCCGAGGACGTGGAGGCCGCCGAGCGGGGCGAGACCGATCCCGAGACCGGCAAGCGGGTCAAGGTCGAGGTCGAACTGTGCGCGGACGCCCCGCAGTTGATCGTGCCCAGCCGCACGGGCGTCGACTTCGTGCGACTCCTCGGCCGCTCCATGCGCTTCAGGCGTACGGCGGAGCAGGACCCGGAGACGCCGTATCCCGCGCCCCCGCGCGTGCCGCTGCTCGGCCGCTGGCTGACGCACTACGGGGAGCGGGCCCGCGTCCCCGGCTCCTCGCTGCTGCTCGCGATGACCGACGTGCTGTCCCGGCACTGGGCGACGGGCCAGTCGAGCCTGGAGGACCAGCACCTGGGCGCGCTGCTCGCCTGGATCGCCCCGCCGGAGGGCATGACCGGCGCGGAGGCGGCGCTGCACGCCGAGCTCGCCCGCGACCCGCGCGGCCAGCTGCTGTGCCCGCCCGCCGGACCGGCCACCGACCCGGCCTTCGACAACAAGCTCCTCGCCCCGGCCTTCGAGCGCTACGACCGCGCGCGCACCGCCCTCGCCGCCGCCGAGGACGGCCTGGAGGCCGACGACCGGCTCGGTGCGCTGACCGCCGCCGAGCGGGAGGTCCGCGAGCTCGTCGCCAGCCGTACCCGGCCGACCTGGGAGAAGGTCTGGGCCGGCATCGACCTGCTGCGGGCCCTGCCGGCCGGCGCGCACGTCGAGGAGCGGTGGACCCGCGACCGCTGGTCGTTCACCGCCCATCGCGACCGGATCACAGCCGGCGAGCCCCCGCAGCCGCGCCGCGACGACGCGGTGACCGCCGCCAACAAGCTGGCCTCGCGCGAGCGCGAACAGGCCCGCCTGGAGGCGCAGGAAGCCCTCGACGATCCGCTGGTGATGGCCGCGCGGCGGCTGTCCGGGGAGGCGTTCGCGGGCGAGGTCACGGACGTGGTGATGGCGTACAGCGAGAGCAAGCGGCCCAGCCCGCGCCCGCTGGTCACCGTCCGGACGGACGACCGGCCGCATCTGGCCGAGCGGGCGAAGGTGTACCGCTCGCTGGACGGGAAGCCGCAGTCGGCGGAGTTCGTGGGGTACGAGGAGGAAGGCGCCGTCGTGGTCCTCCGCATCCTCGACAAGATGGGCCGCGGCAAGGAGCCCGAGGCCGGGTCCGTGCCCGAGAAGGGCGACCGGCTCTGCTTCACGCTCTTCGAGCACGAGCAGCGCGGCGGCCCGAAGCTGCCCGACCCGGAGGCGACGCCGTGGACGCACGGCGGGCCGCCCGGTGAGGCCGCCGCCGTGCCCGAGTCCGCCGACCCCGTGACCGCCGAGGACGTCCTGTGACCGCAAGTTCCGGCCCCGGCGCCGCCCCTCCCGCCGCCTCCCGCCCCGCCGCCTTCGACCCCGGTGCCGAGGCCTCCCGAGCCACCGCCGACATCCTCCACGACACCCTGCACGGCACCCACCGCGGCGTGGTCGTCGACTCCCCGCCCGGCGCCGGCAAGTCCACGCTCGTCGTGCGGGCGGCGCTCGAACTGGCCGACGCGGGGCGCCCGTTGATGGTGGTCGCGCAGACGAACGCCCAGGTCGACGACCTCGTGCTGCGGCTCGCCGAGAAGAGCCCGGAGCTGCCGGTCGGCCGGCTGCACAGCAGTGACGCCGACCCGTACGACAAGGCGCTGGACGACCTGCCGAACGTACGCAAGTCGGCCAAGGCGGCCGACCTCACCGGCCTCTCTGTGGTGATCTCCACGGCCGCCAAGTGGGCACACGTGAAGGTCGACGAGCCGTGGCGGCACGCGATCGTCGACGAGGCGTACCAGATGCGCTCGGACTCGCTGCTGGCCGTGGCCGGCCTCTTCGAGCGGGCGCTGTTCGTGGGCGACCCGGGCCAGCTCGACCCGTTCGCGATCGTCGGCAGCGAGCAGTGGGCGGGACTGTCGTACGACCCCTCGGCCTCCGCGATCACCACCCTCCTGGCGCACAACCCGGAGCTGCCGCAGCACCGTCTCCCGGTCTCCTGGCGGCTGCCGGCGTCGGCGGCGCCGCTGGTCTCGGACGCGTTCTACCCGTACACGCCCTTCCGCAGCGGCACGGGCCACGACGACCGCCGGCTCTCCTTCGCCGTCGCCTCGGACGGCTCGGGGCCCGACCGGGTCATCGACGAGGCCGCGGAGTCCGGCTGGGGCCTGCTGGAGCTGCCCGCCCGGCACACCCCGCGGACGGACCCGGAGGCGGTACGAGCGGTGGCGACGGTGGTACGACGCCTGCTGGACCGCGGCGGCGCGGCGACGTCGGAGCGCTCGGCCGACCCCGCCCCGCTCACCGCCGACCGCATCGCCGTCGGCACGGCCCACCGCGACCAGGCGTCCTCGGTCCGCGCGGCCCTCGCGGAACTCGGCGTCACGGACGTCACCGTCGACACCGCCAACCGCCTCCAGGGCCGCGAGTACGACGTCACGGTCGTCCTGCACCCCCTCTCCGGCCGCCCCGACGCCACGGCGTTCCACCTGGAGACGGGCCGCCTGTGCGTCCTGGCCTCCCGGCACCGGCACGCCTGCATCGTGGTCTGCCGAGCGGGCGTGACCGACCTGCTGGACGACTACCCGTCCACGGAACCGGTCCAGCTGGGGACCCTCGTGAAGTTCCCGGACGGTTGGGAGGCGAATCACGCGGTGTTGGCGCGGCTGGGGGAACATCGGGTCGGCTGGGCGCCTTGAGGGGACGAGGTCACCGCGGTCCCGGGAGCTGGGTCACCTCGGTCCCGGGACCGGATCCCGGGCCTCACGGGGACCGGAATCCCCGGTCTCACGGCCCTCTTGCGTGGGCGCGGGACAATGGACGGTGGCCCGCGGACCCGCGAGCGTGAACGAACGAGGAGGAGAAGACATGGCGGAGCAGACGCCGCGTCGGAACGAACCGCGGCTGCGCCCCGCGCCCCTGCTCTTCGAGCCCGCGGAGGTGGCGGCCGATCCCGAGCACTTCTTCGACCTGGAGTCGATCGACGACCCCCGCGCCCTGCTGGCCCGCGCGACGGAGCTCACGCACGCCTTCCGCGCCGCGGCCGACCGGGCGGTGGAGTTCCAGGCGATGGCCGCCGCACAGCTCGCCGACCCGCGCCGCTTCGACCGGCTGACGCCCGCGGACATCGCCGAGCGTGCCGAGTGGACCGAGGACTACGCCAAGAAAATGGTCGAGTTCGGCCGCGACCTGCTGAGCGGCGCGGAGGGCGGTCACGGCTCGGCCGACCCGGTGTGAACACGCATCATTTCGGTTTGGCATATGCCAGGTGGGCAAGATACCCCTCCCCGCGCGCCTCTGTCCCGAATACCGGCAACTCTCAGAAACGGAACGTTCACGCCCGGTAGATGTAGATGCCATGAGCATCGACCGTTTCGACATCAGCGGTGTCACCCCGGACGGAGCCTCCTGGCTCGCCTCCGCAGGAACGTATCCGCGCAGCACGCTCTCCCTCTGGGAGGAGCGCCCCGAGGCCCCGGTCGTACTGCCCTGCGGCGCCGTCTTCGACGTCGTCAACGCGCCCGCGGTCTTCGGGCGCCGGATGATCGACCGCCTGTGGGACGAGGGCCCGGGGTCCGGCCCCGTCGCCGTGTTCCGGGGCCGGATGCTGCTCTTCGCCGCGCCCGGCACGGCCCAGCGGCTGCCCTCGCTGCTGCGGTGGGAGGAGTTCGGCCGCACCGGGGCGATCCCGCCGCTGCTGTGCCACGGCAACGGCGACGCGGTGACCGTCCCGCCCCTGCTCGGCATCCCCGCGCCGACCTCCGCCGACTGCCGCTGGCTGGTCGCGCCGGACACCCGCCACCCCTGGCTCCCGGGCCCGGAAATCCTGCTGTGGGCGGCCGTGCGGGCGGCCCGCGCGGCCGTACGGATATCGATTTCGTCGTCCGCCGATCAGGATGCTAAGGTCTACGACGTCAGCAGGCGCCGCTAGCTCAGTTGGTTAGAGCAGCTGACTCTTAATCAGCGGGTCCGGGGTTCGAGTCCCTGGCGGCGCACCTGTGAAGGGCCTCTCGTGGAAGCGAGGGGCCCTTTGGCGTTTTTCTGCTGGGGGTCTGGGGCCCGCGGCGGAGCCGCTATTGGACACAGCCCCCCAGATGGATGCAGCATCAGCGGGTCCGGGGTTCGAGTCCCTGGCGGCGCACAGACAGCGAGGCCCTCCGTGAGAGCGGGGGGCCTTTTGCGTGCCGTCGGTCGGCCGCCGGCCTACCCCACCGTGATCTTCACCGTCCACGCTCCCGAAGCCGTCCGGCCCTCCGCCTCCACCCGTACCTTCGTGCCCGGCACCGTGAAGCTCTCGCCGAGGGCGACCGGGGCGTCGGCCAAGGGCGGGTAGACGGAGTTCTCCCAGCAGGCCTCGGTGTGCGGGTGGGCGTCGATCACCTGGACGGGGCCGTCGCCGGACTGGGCGCCGCTGCGGACGCGATAGACGAGGATGCCGGAGCGGCAGGTCGCCACGTCGTTGCCGACGGGGCCGCGCGCCTCGAAGGCGAGCACGCTGTCGGGACCGGTGCGCACGACCACGAGCTTGGTGCCGTGGCCGAGCCCGAAGGCGGGCGCCCCGGCCGCGCCCGTCACCGGCAGCCCGGGCCCCGCGCCGAGCGGCTCCAGCGTCAGCCGGGTGGTGCCCGAGTCCCGTACGCACACCACCTGGCGCGGTTCCAGCCACCCCAGCTTCCACTTGTGCCAGCCGAAGAGGTCCGGCGCGAGTCCGAACTGGCTGCCCATCAGGTCCCAGTCGCCGACGTAGGTGTCCCAGTCGCCCTTGCCGTCGACCGGCCGGTGGTAGAGGTCGGGCAGGTCGAAGACATGGCCGGTCTCGTGGGCGAGGACCAGCCGGTCCGGCGGGTGCTTCTCGAAGACCGTGACGACCCGGCGCACGTCCGCGCCGTCGGCCCGCAGCGGGGTGTCCAGGTTGACGACCTTCGTGGCGTCCGAGTCCACGCCGGGCGCGTCCGGGTCGGCGACGAAGTACACGACGTCGTAGCGGGAGAAGTCGACCGCGGGATCGGCGGCGGCGAGCGCGTCGCGCAGGTAGGCGGCGCGGTCCTCGGGCCGCCAGTCGCGCTGTATGGCGTACGCGGTGGACGGCTTCGGCATCCGGATCCAGTGCCTCAGCGGATGCGGGCGCAGGGTGAACCTGCCGTAGGAGGCGCGCTCGAAGAAGCGGCTGGTGGCCGGGAAGTGATCGGCGGTCAGCTGGGCCGGGGTGGTGCGCGGCGCCGAGTCCGGGAAGGACAGGAAGACCATCACCGCGTCCAGCCGGCGGGCCGGGCGCGGATAGGCGGCGTTCCAGGTGTCGAGGCCCTCCGAGTGGTGGGCCTCGGTGCGCCGGAGGGCGCAGGGGCCGGCGGAGAAGGGCTCGGCCACCGAGGGGCCGGTGATCAGTGAGGTCGCCGCGAGTGCGGACAGGGTGGTGCACACGGCGGCCGTGCTGCGCAGTCGGGAGCCCCTGAAGGTTTTGAGGGGGAACTGACGCGGCACAGGGACCTCCGGGAGCGGTTCGCGGGACACCGCACCCAGCCTGTGTTGGATTGTCGTACTACGCCCTGTTTGTCTGCCCCAGAAGAGTGAGCCACCCGAAAGGCCGTCAGGCCCGACACCCCCGAATCGCTCACGGAACGTCACAAGTGGTCGGGGGGCCCAAGAACCCGCCCAGCTGCGGGCAGAAACGATCTGTCAGAAGTGCCGCTCCATCCGGGACACTGGATGGTGGCTGGAAGGCCCTCGGGTCTGCCTCTATGATCGGCACACTTTCCTGCACGGACAGCGATCGAGTGCACTGCGGGAGCTAGCGGTGAGCGGAACGTCCGAAGGGCCGGCGCCCGCGGCAGACCTCGACCGGGGCGCCGTAACAGAGAGTGACATCTATGCGGCCGTCGGTGCCGAACCACCGCCGTACCGCTCGGTCTTCGCGGCCGCACCCCTCGCCATGGCGGTCGTCGACCGCGAGGGCCTGGTCGTGACCGCCAACGACGGCTTCGGGGCGCTGCTCGGCAGCCCGGCCGCGGCGCTGGTGGGGCGGATCGGCGCGGACCTGGTGGACCTGTCGTCCGACGCGCGCACCTGGCACGCCTACCGCGAGGTGCTGCGCGGCCGCGAGGCCCGCCTGCGCTGCACCCGGCGGCTCAAGCACCCCGACGGCCAGTCGGTCTGGGTGCAGGTCACCGTCACCCCCCTGCCCGGGCCGGAGGACGGCATCCTGCTGTCCGTCACCGACATCAGCGCCCAGCGCGAACTCCAGGGCCGGCTGCGGCACTTGCAGATGCACGACCCGGTGACCCGGCTGCCCAACCGCACGCTGTTCTTCGAGCGGCTGACGGCCGCTCTGGAGGCCGGCTCGTACGAGGAGAGCGGGACCGGGCGGATCGGGCTGTGCTACCTGGACCTCGACGGCTTCAAGGCGATCAACGACACGCTCGGCCACCGGGTCGGCGACCGGCTCCTCGCCGCCGTCGCCGAGCGGCTCACCCGGTGCGCGGACGAGGCCGGTTACGCCAGAGCGAGCGCGCCGCTGGTGGCGAGACTGGGCGGCGACGAGTTCGCGCTGCTGGTCGAGGACTCCACGGGGACGGACCAGCTGGCCGACCTCGCCGAGTCCGTACTGAAGGCGGTGCAGGCGCCGTTCGACCTCGCCGGGCAGCGGCTGTCGGTGTCGGCGTCGATCGGGGTTGTCGAGCGGCACGCGGCGGGCACGACGCCAACCGCCCTGATGCAGGCGGCCGATACGACGCTCTACTGGGCGAAGGCCGACGGCAAGGACCGCTGGACGCTCTTCGACCCGGAGCGCAACGCCCACCGCATGACCCGCCAGGCCCTCGCCTCCACCCTGCGCCCCGCCATCGAGCGCGGTGAATTCGTGCTGGAGTACCAGCCGTTGGTGGGCATGGAGGACGGCCGGGTCAACGGCGTCGAGGCGCTCATCCGCTGGAACCACCCCCAGTTCGGCGTCCTGACGCCGAATCGGTTCATCGGACTGGCCGAGGAGGACGGCTCGATCGTGCCGCTCGGCCGCTGGATCCTGGTCACAGCCTGCCGTCAGGCGCGCCGCTGGCAGCTGGACCACCCGGACGAGCCGCCGCTGTTCGTGAGCGTCAATGTGGCGGTCCGTCAGGTCTGGGACTCGGACCTGGTGGCGGACGTCGCACAGACCCTCGCGGAGACCGGACTCGCGCCGCATCTCCTCCAGTTGGAGCTGACCGAGTCGGCCGTGATGGGCTCGGCGGGCCGCCCCCTCCAGGCCCTCCAGGCGCTCAGCGAGATGGGCGTGCGCATCGCGATCGACGACTTCGGCACCGGCTACTCGAACCTGGCGTACCTGAGCCGCCTTCCGGTCTCGGTCCTGAAGCTGGACGGCTCCTTCGTACGGGGCTTCCAGTACGAGGGCCGCAGCGACGAGGCCGCGCCGCCGAACCCGGCCGACGAGGTCGTCGTGGAGGCGATGATCCAGCTCGCCCACCGGCTGGGGCTGACCGTCACCGCGGAGTGCGTGGAGACGTCCGCGCAGGCCACCCGGCTGCGCAGCATCGGCTGCGACACCGGCCAGGGGTGGCTGTACTCGCGGCCGGTGTCGCCGGATCGTATCTCCGAGCTGATGGGGAATCAGCCGAGCGAGACCTCGGCGGTCGGCAACCCGTAGGCGTCCGCGACCAGTTCGTAGGAGCGCAGGCGCAGCTCGCCGCGGTGGGCGTGCGAGGTGAGCATCAACTCGTCGGCGCCGGTGCGCTTCTGGAGGGCGTCCAGGCCGTCACGGACCTCCTCGGCGGTGCCGTGCACGATGTTGCCGGCCCAGGACTGCACGAACTCCTCCTCGTACGGGCTGAATTCGTGCTTCTCGGCCTCGTCCGGGTCCGGGAAGAGACCGGGGCGGCCGGTGCGCAGCCGGATCATGTTCAGGGCGGTGGCCCGCACCTGGCGGCGGGCCTCGCGCTCGTCGTCCGCGGCGAGGGTGGAGACGCCGATGAGGGCGTAGGGCTCGTCGAGGACCTCGGAGGGGCGGAAGGACTCGCGGTAGAGCTCCAGGGCCGGGACGGTGTTCTGGGCGGAGAAGTGGTGCGCGAAGGCGAAGGGCAGGCCGAGGGCGGCGGCGAGACGGGCGCTGAAGCCGGAGGAGCCGAGCAGCCAGACCGGCGGGCGGTGCGGGGACTGGACGCCGCCGGGGGTGGTCGCCTGGACGGGGCCGGGGATCGCGTGGATACGGCGGTAGGGGTGGCCGTCGGGGAAGTCGTCGTCCAGGAAGCGGGTCAGCTCGACGAGCTGCTGGGGGAAGTCGTCGGCGCCCTCGTTCAGGGTGTCGGTGCGGCGCAGGGCGGCGGCGGTGGCGCCGTCGGTGCCGGGGGCGCGGCCGAGGCCCAGGTCGATGCGGCCGGGGGCCATGGCCTCCAGGGTGCCGAACTGCTCGGCGATCACCAGGGGCGCGTGGTTGGGCAGCATCACGCCGCCCGAGCCGAGCCGGATGCGGTCGGTGTGGGCGGCGAGGTGGGCCAGGATCACGGCGGGCGAGGAGGAGGCGACGCCGGGCATGGAGTGGTGCTCGGCGACCCAGTAGCGGTGGAACCCGCGGGACTCCGTGAACCGGGACAGCGCCACGCTGGTGCGCAGGGCGTCGGTGGCGGTACTGCCCGCGCCCACGGTCACCAGGTCCAGTACGGAGAGGGGGACGGGGGCGGAGCCCAGTGCGGTACCCCGGATTTCGTCTGCCGCCACGGTGGATGCCTCCTGTTGTGGGCCGTGCGCTGTCCGACCGGCGTTAACAGGAGGCACTCTCCGTTTTATTCCCGTCGACGAAGGAAGGTGCTCAGGCCTGCACGATCGGCTCCCGGGTGAACAGCGCCCCCAGCGTCGGCGCGTTCACCCTGCGGTCCGCCAGGCGCAGGCCCTCCCACACCGTGACCTGGTTGGCGGTGAGGACCGGCTTGCCCAGTTCCTTCTCCAGGGCGGGGATGTGGGCCGCCGTGTGCAGGGCCGTGTCGGGGAGGAGGAGCGCGTCCGCGTCGGGGCGGTCGGCGTCCCGTGCCAGCAGGAAGACCTCCGCCTCGCCCCAGGTGCCGACCTCCGCCGCCGTGACGATCCCGGCCCCGCGGACCGACGTCACCTCCAGTCCGGCCGCGCGCAGGAAGTCCGCGAAGAGCCCGGCCACGTCCTCGGGGTAGGTCGCGCCGACCGCCACCCGCCGCACGCCCAGCTCCTGTGCCGCGTGCACGAAGGCGAAGGACGTCGAGGAGGCCGGCATGCCCGCGCTGAGCGCGAGGGTGCGGACCTGCTCGTGGGCGCCCTCCCAGCCGTACACGAAACTGCCGCTGGTGCACGCCCAGACCACGGAGTCCGCGCCCGCCATGCGCAGTTCCTCGACCCCGGCCCCGAGCCGCTCGGCCGAGCCCATCTCCAGCAGGGCGTCGACCCGGTGCGCGTCCGTGCCGATGTCGGTGTGGACGACGTCGAGCCGGATGTCACTGCCCAGGAGCTGCTCGATGCGCGGGTAGTCGTCCTCGGCGGAGTGCCCCGGGTAGAGGAATCCGAGTGCGGTCATGGCCTGCCTTCCTGCTGCTGTTCACCGTCCGGGAGTTCCGGCAGTACGGGACCGGAGCGCGCCGCCGGATCGATCAGCGCCTGATACGGCCCTACCGCCCGGGTACCCAGCCGGGCCAGCGCGGCCCACATCGTCACCTGGTTGGCCGAGATCACCGGAATGCGCAGTTCGGCCTCCAGTTGGGGGATGACGTCGTACGTCGGCAGGTTGGTGCAGCTGATGAACAGCACGTCGGCCGAGCGCCGGACCGCCTTGTGCGCCATGGCGACCACATCGCGGTACGGGACCTTCCAGATGTGCCGGGTCAGGCCCATGTAGGCGCAGCCGGTGACCTTCGCGCCCGCCTCGGCGACGTACTCCTCCAGCGCCCGGGTCACCGAGACGGTGTACGGCGTCACGAGCGCGACCCGGCGTGCTCCGAGCGCCGCCAGCGCCTCCAGGAGCGCGCCGGAGGTGGTGACCGAGGGGACGGCGCCCGCGCGGGTCATCGCCGCGCACATGGCCCGCTCGCCGGGGATGCCGCCGACGAAGCTGCCTGAGGTGCAGGCGTAGGCGACGACCTCGGGACTGATCGCGGTCAGGGTGCGGACCGCGTCGTCGAGCGTCTCGTGCTCGCTGACCAGCCGGGCCAGGTCGAGGCTCACCTCGACCGGCACGTACGGGGTCCGCGTCAGATGCAGCGAGACCTCGTCGGGCACCCAGCGCCACAGCTCGCGGTCCAGCGCGAAGTCGAAGGGGGCGACCACTCCGACGCCGCGCTGCGGCCGGGGTCCACCAAGGAAGGAAACGTCCATGACGGACACCGCCCTCACATCGAGAAAGTGGTGAGCAACGGACCGTACGCAACGCCCGTGTTGACGAAGGTAGGTTCGGGTGCGAGCGTGGTCAAACCTCGCATGTCAGACGGCCGCCACCGCACCGGAATCGAGCCCTCCTGCATGACCGTCCCCACCCTCCTCGTCCTGGACGCCGAACCCCTCCCCCGCCTCGGCAGTCTCACCGGCCGCGCCCGCATCGAGCACGCGGACGCCTCGACGCTCGCCGAGCGGCTGCCGGGCGCCGACGTCCTGCTGGTCTGGGACTTCACGTCACGGGCGGTACGGAGTGCCTGGCCGGGCGAGGGGCCCCGGCCGCGCTGGGTGCACACGGCGAGCGCGGGCGTGGACCATCTGATGTGTCCGGAACTCGCCGCCTCCGACACGATCGTCACCAACGCGCGCGGCATCTTCGACCAGCCGATCGCCGAGTACGTCGCCGCCCTCGTCCTCGCCATGGCCAAGGACCTGCCGACCACCTGGGCGCTCCAGCGGGAGCGGACCTGGCGGCACCGGGAGTCGCAGCGGGTGGCGGGCACCCGCGCGGTCGTCGTCGGCTCGGGGCCGATCGGCCGGACGATCGCCCGCACGCTCAAGGCCCTCGACATCACCACCGCCCTCGTCGGCCGCACCCCGCACACCGGCATCCACGGCCCCGACGACCTCGACCGCCTGATCGCCCGCGCCGACTGGGTGATCGCGGCGGCCCCGCTGACCGAGCAGACCTACGGCATGTTCGACGCCCGCCGCTTCGGCGTGATGCAGCCCTCGGCCCGGTTCGTCAACATCGGGCGCGGCGGCCTGGTGGTCGAGGACGCGCTCGCCGAGGCGCTGGCCAAGCGGTGGATCGCGGGCGCCGCCCTGGACGTCTTCGAGCACGAACCCCTCACCCCGGAAAGCCCGTTGTGGCAGGTCCCGGGCCTGATCGTGTCCCCGCACATGAGCGGCGACACGATCGGCTGGCGGGACGAACTCGGGAAGCAGTTCGTGGAGTTGTACGAGCGGTGGGCGGCGGGCCGGCCGCTGGTGAACGTGGTGGACAAGAAACGCGGGTACGTACCCGGACGTTGAACCGCCGAGCGCTGGAGGGCAGATGACGGACCCCGACCTCGACCTCACGCAGCTGACCGCCGTACGCATCGTCGAGGGCTATCGCAAAGGCGAGTTCAGTCCGGAGGAGGTCACCCGCGCGGTGCTGGAACGGGCCGAGCGGATCCAGCCGGAGGTGAACGCGTTCGTGCGGCTGCTGGGGGAGGAAGCTCTCGCGCAGGCGCGGGAGTCGACGGACCGGTGGCGGCGCGGGGAGCCGAAGGGGCTGGTGGACGGGGTTCCGACGACCGTCAAGGACATCATCCTGTTGCGTGGGGCGCCGACCCTGAAGGGCTCCAAGACGATCTCCGAGAAGGGGAGTTGGGACGAGGACGCGCCGTCCGTCGCCCGGCTGCGCGAGCACGGGGCCGTGTTCGTCGGCAAGACCACGACCCCGGAGTTCGGCTGGAAGGGCGTCACGGACTCGCCGCTGTCCGGGGTGACGCGCAACCCGCACGACCCCTCCCGTACCGCGGGCGGCTCCAGTGGGGGCGCGGCGGCCGCCGTGGCGCTGGGTGCGGGGCCGCTCGCCCTCGGCACCGACGGCGGCGGCAGTGTCCGTATCCCGGCCGCCTTCTGCGGGATCTTCGCGCTGAAGCCGACGTACGGGCGGGTGCCGCTCTATCCGGCGAGCGCGTTCGGGACGCTGGCGCACGTGGGGCCGATGACCCGGGACGCGGCGGACGCGGCGCTGCTGCTCGACGTGATCGGGGCGCCGGACAGCCGGGACTGGTCGGCTCTCGATCCGGCGGCGGGACCGTTCTCGGCGGGGCTCGCGGCGGGCGTGCGCGGGCTGCGGGTCGCGTACTCGCCCTCGCTCGGCGGGCAGGTGGCCGTACAGCCGCAGGTCGCGGCGGCGGTGCGGCGCGGGGTGGAGCGGCTGGCGGAACTCGGCGCGTACGTCACCGAGGCCGACCCCGACCTCACCGACCCGGTGAAGGCCTTCCACACCCTGTGGTTCTCGGGGGCGGCCCGGGTGACCCAGCAACTCGGCCCGCACCAGCGGGAGTTGCTGGACCCGGGGCTCAGGGAGATCAGCGGGATCGGCGCCCGGTACTCGGCGCTCGACTACCTCGCCGCGGTGGATGTCCGCATGGACCTCGGCCGCCGTATGGGCGCCTTCCACGAGTCGTACGACCTCCTCGTCACCCCGACCCTGCCGATCACGGCGTTCGAGGCGGGCGCGGAGGTGCCGAAGGGGTCCGGCCTCCGCCGCTGGACGGGCTGGACCCCGTTCACGTACCCCTTCAACCTGACCCAGCAGCCGGCCGCGTCCGTCCCGGTCGGCGCGGACGGGGACGGTCTGCCGATCGGGCTCCAGCTGGTGGCCGCCCGGCACCGCGACGACCTGGTGCTGCGCGCGGCGCACGCGCTGTTCGAGACCGGGATCACGCCCTCGGCGGCCTGACGGGGCCGGAGTCGATCACGTCGACCGGCGTGTCCTGCAGCCGGTCGACGTAGGCCAGGAGCTTCTCGTTCAGCTCGGCCCGCGAACTGTGGAGGTTCTCCCGCCAGCGGTGCACCAGGTCGGGCATCACCTCGTCCGGGAAGGCCCCGCCGAGGAGATCGGGCAACCGCCGGGTCACCAGGTCGAAGGCACCGAACTGGAGGGATCCGAGCCAGAGTCCGCCACCCAGGAGGTCGTCGGAAGCCGTTCTCGCCTCCTTCCTCAGGGCCTTGGACTCCGACACGAACCGCTCCACTTCCACGGAGCGACCGGCCTCGATGTCGGCGAGGACGTCGTTCAGGAAGTCCTGCCACTCGCGCATCGCCGTACGCACCCGGGCCACCCGCTGCAACTGGGAACGGGCCGACTCGCGATCCCCCCGTTCCCGCTCCTGCCGGGCGATCTGCCGCTGGTGGGCCAGCGGTCCCAGGAACATGGCGAGTGCGGAGAGCAATGCCCCGAGGACACCGCCGACCAGGCCGGCGATCGTGTTCGACATGGCCTCAAGTCTGCCCGAATCGCGCCCGGTTCCGCCCCTACAGCCGCCGGAAGCCGAGCGTCTCCCCCGCCGCCCCCGTCCGCCACAGGTCGTTGCAGCCCTCGGCCATCTCGTCCAAGCCCTCCACGATCTGGCCCCAGACGATGCCGGGGACCCAGCCGACGTCGGCGTTCAGCAACAGGTTGTTGCGCTCGTAGAAGAGGGCCAGGTCGACGACCGTGGTGCCGGGGCGGACCTCGCGGTCGTAGCCGTACGCCTTGGTGCCGAGTTCGCTCCCCGCGAAGGAGAAGTAGCAGAGATCGCCGGGGATCGGGGTGACCGTCGGGTTTTCCAGCGGGGGTTCTGTGGGGGCGAAGGGCGGGAAGAGTGCGTAGATCTCATTGCGGGCGTACTTCGCGTGGTAGACGTCACCGCCGAGTGGGAGGGCGTCCCACACAGCCGCGCAGGTGAGAGGGGCGCGGTCGTCCAGCAGCTTCGCCCGGCAGGTGATTCCGCGCTTGACCAGCGAGACTTCGATGTAGCGGTCAGCCGTTTCATCCATGCGTTCCATGGTGCATACATCGCATGCTCTCGGGTAGCCGCGCCGCCATGGCTCCACCTATTGGGAACGAGAGAGACACAACCGGGACCACACGCCGGTCGCTGCTCGCGGGGGTGGCGGCGCTCGGTGCGTTGGGTGCCGCCGGCTGCAGCCGCGTGGCCACCGCGTCCACCACCGAGGGCGGTGATCTGCTCGAACGCCTGAAGGCGGCCGGTGTCGTACGCCTCGGCATCGCGGGCGAGATCCCGTTCGGGTACATCGACAAGAACGGCGAGCTGACCGGCGAGGCGCCGGAGCTGGCCAGGGTCATCTTCAAGCGGCTCGGCGTGGACCGGGTCCAGCCCGTGCCGAGCGAGTTCGGCTCACTGATTCCGGGGCTCAAGTCGCAGGTGTTCGATGTCGTCGCGGCCGGGATGTACGTCAATCCCGACCGCTGCGAGCAGGTCATCTTCGCCGACCCCGACTATCAGATGCTGGACGCTTTCATCGTGCGCAAGGGGAACCCGAAGGGGTTGCACGACTACAAGGACGTCGTCGAGAAGAAGGCGAAGTTCGCGACCGGGACCGGGTACGCGGAGATCCAGTACGCCGTCGAGGCGGGGTACAAGGAGAGCGACATCCTGATCGTGCCGGACCAGGTCGCCGGGCTGAACGCCGTGGAGGCGGGCCGCGTCGACGTCTTCGCCGGTACGGCGCTCACCACGCGGGAAGTGGTCAAGAAGTCCAGCAAGGCCGAGTCGACCAAGGCCTTCGCCCCGCTGGTCAAGGGCAAGCCGCACGTCGACGGGGGCGCCTTCGCGTTCCGGCCGACCGAGACCCGGCTGCGGGACGCCTTCAACGTCGAGCTGCACAAGCTGAAGAAGAGCGGGGAGCTGTTCCGCATCCTCCAGCCCTTCGGCTTCACCAAGGCCGAGATGACCGACCTGACCGCCAAGGAGCTGTGCGCGGGAGGGACGGGCTGATGACCTCGGGACTCTGGGAACTGGTGCTCAAGGGGATCTGGACCACCGTCCAGCTGCTGTTCTTCAGCTCGCTGGTGGCCGGTGCCGTCTCCTTCGTCGTCGGCGTCGCGCGCACCCACCGGCTGTGGATCGTCCGCTTCCTCGCGGGCTTCTACACCGAGGTGTTCCGCGGGACCTCGGCCCTGATCATGATCTTCTGGGTGTACTTCGTGCTGCCGCTGGCCTTCGGCTGGCAGCTCGTGCCGATGTGGGCGGGCACGCTCGCGCTCGGCCTGACCTACGGCGCCTACGGCTCGGAGATCGTGCGCGGGGCGCTGAACTCGGTCGACCCGGCGCAGAAGGAGGGCGGCATCGCGCTCAGCTTCACGCCCTGGCAGCGGATGCGGCTGATCCTGCTGCCGCAGGCGGTGCCGGAGATGATCCCGCCCTTCTCCAACCTGCTGATCGAGCTGCTCAAGGGCACCGCCCTGGTGTCGGTCATCGGCATGGGCGACCTGACCTTCAGCGCCAACCTGGTGCGGCTGGCGCTCCAGCAGAGCGCGGAGATCTACACGTACGTCCTGCTGATCTACTTCGTGATCGCCTTCCTGCTCACCCGGGTCATGCGCGGTCTGGAGAAGAAGCTGAAGGCGGGCGTGGGCAAGGCGCCCCAGCACGGGGTGGGCGCGCATGAGCTCAAGCGCGCCGAGACGACCGGTGTCGGAGGTGCTGTCTCGTGAAGTGGGACTGGAATGCCGTCGGCGACTTCATGCCGCACTTCTGGGACGGCGTGCTCGTCACCCTGCAGGCCCTCGTCCTCGGTTCGCTGATCTCGTTCGCGCTGGGCCTGGTGTGGGCGCTGCTGATGCGGACGCCGAGCAGGTGGGTGCGGTGGCCGGTCGGGGTCGTGACGGAGTTCGTGCGCAACACCCCGCTGCTGGTGCAGCTGTTCTTCCTGTTCTACGTGATGCCCGAGTGGGGCCTGACGATGTCGGCGCTGACCACCGGTGTCATCGGCATCGGCCTGCACTACTCGACGTACACCATGCAGGTCTACCGGGCCGGCATCGAGGCCGTGCCGGCCGGCCAGTGGGAGGCGGCGACGGCGCTGAACCTGCCGCGGCTGCGGACCTGGCAGGTGGTGATCCTGCCGCAGGCGATCCGCCGGGTCGTGCCGGCCCTCGGCAACTACGTGATCGCGATGCTCAAGGACACGCCGCTGCTGATGGCGATCACCGTGCTGGAGATGCTCGGCGAGGCGCGGCTCTTCTCGCAGCAGCACTTCCAGTTCACCGAGCCCCTCACTGTGATCGGCGTGGCCTTCATCGTCATTTCCTATCTGGCCTCCCTTCTTCTGCGAGCTCTGGAGCGACGTCTTGTCCACTGACGCCCCCCTCATGAAAGAACCCGACTCCCATTCCAACCCGCCGGTGGACGGCAGCGAGCTGATCCGCCTCGACCAGGTCACCAAGCGGTTCGGGCAGAACACGGTCCTCGACCGCCTGGACTTCTCGGTGAACTCCGGCAAGCACGTCACGCTGATCGGCCCTTCCGGCTCCGGCAAGACGACGATCCTCAGGCTGCTGATGACGCTCACCAAGCCGGACGAGGGCACCATCACCGTCGACGGGGAGAAGCTCTTCCCCGCGCCCGAGAAGCAGGTCCGCGAGGTCCGCAAGAAGATCGGGATGGTCTTCCAGCAGTTCAACCTGTTCCCGAACATGACCGCGCTGCGCAACATCATGGAGGCGCCGGTCACCGTCCTGGGCATGCCCAAGGACGAGGCGGAGCAGCGGGCGCGCGACCTGCTCGACCTGGTGGGCCTCGCCGACAAGTGCGACGCCCGCCCGAGCCAGCTCTCCGGCGGCCAGCAGCAGCGGGTCGCGATCGCGCGGGCGCTGGCGATGCGGCCGCGGGTGCTGCTCCTGGACGAGGTGACCTCCGCGCTCGACCCCGAGCTGGTGGCCGGCGTCCTGGACGTGCTGCGCGACATCGCCCGCACCACCGACATCACGATGCTCTGTGTGACCCACGAGATGAACTTCGCCAGGGACATCTCGGACCAGGTGCTGATGTTCGACTCCGGCAAGGTCATCGAGTCGGGTCCGCCGGAGAAGATCTTCAGCGAGCCCGAACAGGACCGGACGCGGGAATTTCTCAGCGCGGTGCTGTGACTTCACGGGTTGAACGCGATTGAACTCTGTTCAACCTCCGAGGTCCGGGCGCCGGGTCTTGTCATCGGCATATGCCAGAGTGCCTCCGCCGCTGCTGAGAGCGGTGCGGCGGGGTCGGAATCTCGTCAACAGTCGCTCACAACAAGCCTCTTGGCCGTTATCGTGGAAGAGATCCGCTGTCTGGTATTACGGCCCAGTTGTAGAGCGACCGAGCGCGCAGGGGGAACCGTGGCGCTGAAGCACGAGCCGACCGCGCCGTACCACTCGGCCCAGGACGCACTGCGCGTCCTGGAGACCGTGTCACGGCACACCACCGGAATCAACGACACCGAGCTCGCCAGGCTCACCGGCCTCACCCCGGAGCGGCTGACCACCCTCCTGCGGATGCTGCGCCGGGAGGGTTACGTCGAGCAGATCACCGACGGGGCGTACATCACCGGCGACGCCCTCAGCCGCCTCGGCTCCGCCCAGGGCCGCGAGAAGGCGCTGCGCGACAAGCTCCAGCGCACCCTGGACCGGCTGCGCGACTCGGTCGGCGCGGCGGTCTACCTCAGCCGCTACGTCGACGGCGAGGTCAAGGTCGCCCAGTACGCGGACGGCCCGACCACGCCCGTGGTGAACGAGTGGGTCGACTTCCGCTACTCCGCGCACGCCACCGCGATCGGCAAGAGCCTGCTGGGCCAGCTGGACAGCAACGGCCGGCGCGACCATCTCTCCCGTCACAAGATGGCCCGCCTGACCTCGCGCACGATCACCAGTGACAAGCTGCTCCTGCACCGCCTGGAGTCCCAGCCTCCGACCGTGCCCCACCTCGACCTCCAGGAGTACGCGGTCGGCACGGTCTGCGCGGCCGTCCCGATCACGGCCGGCTCCGCGGTCGGCTGCCTGGCCCTGTCCCTCCCGGTCGAGCACGCCCACCGCCTCCGCCAGGCCGCCGACGCCCTGAACCGCAACGCGGCCCCGGTCCTGCTCTCCCTGGCCATCTGAGGTTGGTCGGAAGCACCCCTCGGGACCAGGTAGTATTTTCTTCGTCGCCGCCCACGAGGACCAGACCAAGTGGCCGGCGAGAGTCATGCGCCGCTAGCTCAGTTGGTTAGAGCAGCTGACTCTTAATCAGCGGGTCCGGGGTTCGAGTCCCTGGCGGCGCACCGGTGAAAGGCCTCTCGTGGGAGCGGGGGGTCTTTCATGCTTTTCTGCTGGGGGTCTGGGGGTTAGCCCCCAGATGGATGCAGCATCAGCGGGTCCGGGGTTCGAGTCCCTGGCGGCGCACCGGTGAAAGGCCTCTCGTGGGAGCGGGGGGTCTTTCGGCGTCTTTCGGGGCAAGGCGCCGGTACGTCTCCTCGCCCGGGGGGCGCCACCACACCGGGTCCGCGCAGTGCACGCCCTCTCGCCTCAGCAGTGCTCGGTGGATCTTGTTCGTGGCCGTCACCGGCATCCGGTCCACCACCCGTACGAACCTCGGTGCCATCTTCGTCCCGAGGTCCGGCTGGGCGGACAGGAAGCGGGCGAAGGCGGACGGGTCGAAGGTGCCGGCCAGCGTGGCCATCACCTGGTCCCCGGTCACCGGATCCGGCACCGCGTACACGGCGACGGCATCCGCACCCTCGTACCGCGCGAGGATGTTCTCGATCATCGCCGCGGCCAGGTTCTCGCTGTCGACGCGGATACGGTCGTCGGCGCGCCCGGCGAAGTAGAGGTAGCCGTCGGCGTCCCGGTAGAAGAGGTCCCCGGTCCAGTACGCCCCGTCCCGGCGCCGCTCCGCCTCCGCCTCCGGGTTGCGCCAGTACCCCTCGAAGGGGTTCGGCCCCCGGTTGACCAGCTCCCCTATCGCCTCGTCCCCGTTGACCAGCCGCCCGTCCGCGTCGAACACGGCGGGCCCGCACTCCTCCCCCGTCTCCGGATCGAGTACGACGAGACCGGGCGCCGCCCGCCCCACCGCCCCGGCCGGCGTCCCCGGCGACCACTGCACCGCCGCCCCGCCCTCCGAGGACCCGTACCCCTCCACCAGCCGCACCCCGAACCGCCGCCCGAAGGCCTCCGCGTCCACCACCCCCGCCTCCGTGCCGAAGCCGAGCCGCAGCGGATTGTCCCGGTCGTCCGCCCGCTCCTCGGTCGCGAGGATGTACTGCACGGCCCGCCCGACGTACGTGAAGTACGTCGCCCCGTACCTCCGTACGTCCCCCAGGAACCCGGACGCCGAGAACCGCCGCCGCAGCGCCACCCCCGCCCCGGCCGCCAGCGCGGGCGCCCAGTCGGCGATCACCGCGTTGCCGTGGAACATCGGCATGCACACGTAGTGCACGTCCTCGCGCCGCACCCCGAACTGCCCCACCAGCGACGCCCCGGCCGCGGCCAGCCGCCCCTGCGTGCAGATCGCGGCCTTGGGCGCGCCGGTCGAGCCGGAGGTGAAGTACAGCAGCAGCCGGTCGCCCGGACCGGCCTTGGCGGCGTCCGGCACGGCGGTCGTATACGGCGCGAGAAGGGCGTCGTACTCCTCCGTGTCCGTCAACAGGACCCGTACGCCGGGGAGTTCGAGGTCCGTGAGGAGCGGGAGGTGGGTGTGCTCGGTGATCAGGACACGGCACTCGGTGTGCAGGATGTCGCGGGCGAGTTCGGGGCCGCGGCGGGTGGGGTTGATACCGGCCACGGCGGCTCCGGCGAGGGCCGCCGCGCTCAACCAGAGCGGATATTCAGGGGTGTTGTCGAGGAGGACACCGACGTGCGGCTCGGCGCCGGGCGGCAGGAGGTCGGCCAGCAGCGCCGCGCGCGCGGCGGCGCCCGCGGTCACCTCGTGGTGAGTGAGGACGCGGTCCTCGAACCACAGGCCGGGGCGGTGGTCGCCCCAGCCCTCGGTCACCAGCTCGGCCACCGTGCGCGTCTTGGACTCCATGGCCGCGCACGGTAGTTGACGTACCGTCAGATGTGGAGGGGCAGGAAGACCTCGGTGTACGTGACCATGAAGCCGACGCAGAACACCACCACGACACCGAGGAAGGCGAGGATGCCGAAGGTCGCCGCCGCCTGCTTGAGCTGCCCGGGCTCGTGGGCGGTGGCGACCACGTTCTCGCCGGCCGTGTAGTACACGGTGACGAGGTCACCCTCCAGGCGGGTGCCCGGACCGTCCTCCTCCTCGAAGCGGACCACCCGGCCGTCGCGGGTCGTGAACTCGTAGACGTGATGGAGGGTCGTGTGCACGCTGGTGTCGTTCATGCCGCCGTGCGTCGTCGTGAACATCCGCAGGCAGCGGCCCTGCGCCGTGAGCCCGCTGTTCCAGGCACCACGCACCTGCAGCCAGCGGCGCACGACGCGGTACGCCATGAAGAGAGCCACGGCCATGATCAGGCCGGGCACGAGGTAGAACAGCACGTCCATGGCTTCCCCCGAGGTCAGGTACTGCTTGGTGCGGTGAACCTACCCGCAGGGGAAGCCGGTTTTGCTCAAGCCAAGCTCAGAACGTGACGTCCGAGCAGGCGTAGAACGCGTTGCCCGTGTCGGCGATCGTCCACACCGCGACGATCACGTGGTGGCCGCTCAGCCCGGACGGCAGCGTGCCGCTGTGCGAGAGAGTGGCCGGCGGGCGCTGGCCGTTGTAGGGGACGGTCAGGAACGGGGTGGTGTTGAGGTCGGAGCGGGCCAGGTTGTGGTTCTGGTTCCAGCCCTGCTTGGTGACGTAGTACTTGAAGTCGGTCGTGGCGTGCATGGCGGTGAACTGCCAGCGGAACGTGTAGCTCTGACCGCCCGTCACCTTCGTGGTCGGCCAAGCACCGCCGGACGGCGTCGTCGGCGAGCTGAGCTGGCTGAACCTGCTGACACCGCCGTTGCATATCTGGCCGTCGGCGGGCCCGGCGGCCGGGAAGCCCTTGGGGCCCTCGACGCTCTGCGGCTCCCACTGGATGTCGCCGCAGTTCGTCACGGTGCCGTTCTGGCAGAGCTTCTGCCTGCTGATGGGAAGGTCGGTGTAGCCGTGGCTGCTGGCGCCGCCGGCGGAGAGCACGATGGCTCCCGCCGTGGTGAGCCCGAGCGTGGCGGCGTACCACTTGGACTTTCTGCGCATGCTGCCGCTCCTGGAGAACGTGGGGGAAGTTCCGTGAGGCGTGCAGGTCTAGACCAAGTACCAGATTATTACCGTGTGTTGACCGTGTCCATACACCCGGCGCTGAAGGCCACCGTCAAGTCCTTCACCAGCGCCTTGCGTTCGTAGTCGTCCAGTTCCACGAGCCCGCGCACGGTCAGCCGGGTCACCGTGTCCTCCACCGAGTCCACGACCGACGAGAGCACGCTCGCCCGGTGCCGGGCGTCCAGCGCGGCGATCCGGCGGCGGTGCATCGCCGCGGCGACCTCGGGCGCGTACTCGACCCGGACCGGCCGCACCGAGAACACCTCCAGGCCGACCGGCGCCGCGTCCGCCGCGACCAGCCGGGTCAGCGCGTCCCCGGCCGCCTCGACCGAGCCACGGGTGCCGCCCGGCGTCTCGACCGGCACCCGGGCCAGGGCCGCCTCCACGCACTCGCGCAGATACGTCTCGTGGTCCTCGACCCCGAGCACCGCCCGCGCGGTGTCCCGCACCCGCCACACCACCAGCACCACGGCCCGCAGCGCGACGCCGCTGCCGTCGGCCGCGGGCATCGGCTCGCTGCGCCAGTGCCGCAGCCGTACGTCCACCCGGCGGCGCAGCAGCAGCGGGTTGACCCACATCAGGCCGGTGCGCCGGACCGTCCCCCGGTACCGCCCGAACAGCCCCAGCACCCAGGCCCGCCCGGTCCGCCCGCGGGCCAGCCCGCCGAACCCGAACAGACCGAGGGCACCGGCACCGGCGTACGCGGCCCACTGCGCGGGACCGAGTCCGGCGCCCGCGTACTCCGGGAGCCGCAACGCCTCCGTGGCGAGCGGCGGCAGTACGCCCGCCCACCAGGAACTGGCCAGACAGCTGGCCACCCCGCAGGCCCCGGCGAGCACGCCCGCCGCGCCGGGCAGCACCCTGGCCGGCCGCTCGGCCAGCTCGGGGTCGACCTGCGCGGCCGGGCGGGGCTTGGCCGGCACCGGGCGCCGGAAGCGGGGCTGCTCGCCGGTGCCCTGGCGGCGCCCCACGACGGCGGGCTTCAGCGGCACGGACACCGGGTCCGGGTCGTCGCGGAAGAGCAGGTGGACCGGGATCTCCATGGTCGACTCGTTCTGGATGAGCCGACCGGGCCGGGCCGGTCCCTCGGACTCGGGCGTCTGTGAAGTGGTCGTCGTACTCATGCGTGCCTCCAGCCTCCGCGCCAGATGCGTCACAACAAGGGGTCACAACAGGGGTCGCGACAGGGGGTGTCACGACAGGGGGGTCGCGGAACAGCGACCGGTCAGGAGAACAGGCGCCTCCAGGTCTCCGGCCCCGGGTAGCCGTCCGCCGCGCCGCCCCGCCAGCCCTGAGCACGCTGGAAGGCCTCGACGTTGCGCCGGTCCGCCTCGCCCCAGCGCGGCCCCGGCCCGGTCGTGTAGTACTTGCCGAACCCCTTCTTCACCAGCTGCTTCCCCAGCCGGATGACGTAGTCGTTGTTCGCACCGGGCCGGAACATGCCGCGCCCGGGATAACCGGGGACACCGTGCGAGGCGGGCTTCCCGGAGGAGCCGGGCTTCCCGTTGGCCGAGGTCGCGGGCGGACCCGCCGCCCCCACCGCCCCTGTGGCCCCCGTCGTCCCCGTCGTACCGGCCGTCGCGATGTCCTTGCCCGTCCCGCTCACCAGCAGCGCCCAGGTCTGCGGCCCCGGCAGCCCGTCCGCGTCCGCGCCCCGCCAGCCCTGGGCCAGCTGGAATGCCTGGGTGGCCCGCCGGTCGGCGTCCGACCAGCGCGGGCCGGGCCCGGAGGTGTAGAAGCGCGCGGCACCACGGGCGACGAGCATCTGCCCCAGCCGGGTGACGTACTTGTTGTTGGCACCCGGACCGAAGTACACGGCCCCCGGATACGCCGTCGCGTCCTTCCCGGTGCCGGCACCCACCCCCACGTCGACCCCGGTGCCCGTACCCACACCCGTCCCCCCGCCCGCCGTGTCCGCAGCCAGCCCCTTGTAGCGGAAGGCGAGATAGCGGTCCGAGTGGCTCCAGTAGGCGTACGGCGTGGCCTGGCGGCGGGCGTGCGGGCGGGTCTCCTCGTAGGCGATGTAGTAGCTGTGGGTGTAGTCCGCCCAGCCGCCGAAAATGACGACGTGCGAGCCGTTCTCGGGGTTCGAGGGATTGTGGAACAGCAGAATGTCGCCGGGCTGGAGTTCCTCCTTGGAAATGCGCTGCCCGTACTGGTCGAGGCTGCCGGTCCATTCGTTCCCGGGCAGATTCCAGGCCATCGAGACGAATCCCGAGCAGTCCTGCCGGTAACCGTCCGACCAGTACTCGTCCATGCTGTACGGCACCTGCGCGGCGACCCAGATCTTGGCCCGGCGGATGATCTCCGCGCGGGTGGTCACGGGTGCCTTGACGACGTGCGGCGGCTTGGCGGGCTTGCCGGCCGGGCCGTGCAGCGGGGCCTTGCCGCCTTGCGGGGTCGAGGGCTCGTCGCCCGTGTCAGCTGCGGGGACGCCGGGGGCGGGGGGAGCGTGCGGGGCCGCGAGGGCCGGGACGGCGTGGCCCGCGCCGAGGGCTGCGGAGGCGGCGGCCGCGACGATCACCGCTCGGTGGGCGGCCGGGTGGTGGCCGGTCCGGGAAAGGGGAAGGGCCCGGCGCCAGTGCAGGCAACCCGGGCAGCCGCAGTCGCTCGCGGGATCGAATTCCTCGAATACCGGAGTCTCCATGCGATTCCCCTCACACTCCAGATGGAAATGTCCGCGCTCGTGCACGTCGATCAGTTTCCCAACTGTCTTCCCGACGCGCATTCTGACGGTCCGAATGACGTACCCGGCCACCCCGGCACCCGGCCGGCCCCACCGCCCCGTGGTCCGGAGCACCTCCCGAGATCCGGTAGAGTTACGACGTCAGCAGGCGCCGCTAGCTCAGTTGGTTAGAGCAGCTGACTCTTAATCAGCGGGTCCGGGGTTCGAGTCCCTGGCGGCGCACAGACAGCGAGGCCCTCCGTGCGAGCGGGGGGCTTTTGCTTGGCCGGAACAGGGGGCTCCCCCGGTTTGGCCGGATACTCTCTCGCCATGGCAGCGCGTGACCTTCAGGAGCGGATCAAGAAGCTCATCATCGACCGCAGGCTGCCCTCCGGGGCCCCGCTGCCGACCGAGCCCGAGCTGATGGAGTTCCTGGGCGCGAGCCGGAACTCGGTGCGGGAGGCGCTCAAGGCGCTACAGGCCATGGGCATCGTGGAGATCCGGCACGGCTTCGGGACGTACGTCGGCCCGATGTCGCTCGCGCCGATGATCGAGGGCCTCGCCTTCCGCACGGTCGCCGGGCACTACCGCGGCGAGGACTCCTTCCTGCAACTGCTGGAGCTGCGCGAAGCCGTGGAGAGCGGGCTGGTCTCCCGGCTCGCGGGCCGGATTCCCGAGCGAGACCTCGTTGAACTGGAGGCGCTCGTGGGACGTATGGAACAACAGGCCGCACAGGGAGGTGCCGGCCTGGCCGAGACCGACCGCGCCTTTCACGCCACCCTCTACCGGGGTCTGGACAACGTGCTCCTGGGCGAGGTGCTCGAAGCGTTCTGGGACGCCTTCCACCGTGTCCACACGGATCTGGGCGGCGCGCCGCCCGACCACCGGGTCACCTGCCGGCAGCACCGGGACATCCTCGAAGCGGTGCGGTCCGGCGATTCGGCAAGGGCGGAGGAGGCCATAAGAGAGCACTTCGGCAACATCCGCACCCGCCTGTCCACAGAGCATCCACAAGACCCCCACAGGCGCCACAATGAACGCGTATGACCGGTAAACACCGCGTTTCGCATCTTGCGATCATGATGAACACCGTAGAACCCTGTTTTCCAAGATGCTGCGGATACGCGGTAGTTGGGGGTCTAGTAAGCGGTTGCCCGGTCTGCGGGGATAGGGGGCCCCGTTCACGAGGGGATGCCGAGGGGGGCATCATGCAACCGGAAGGCCGCGGTTCCATGTCTATGGGTGTGGAAAGTGTGGTGACTGCGGCCGGTCACTGATACGTCTGTGACGAGTCGAGGGGGACTCGTGCGCGGACGGAAGGAACCGACACAACACGCGGTGACCTGCGTGTGGGGGGATGACTCATGACGTCGACGCCGACGGGCGCCCGGCAGAACTTCGACCCGTCAGAAACCACCCAGCTCAGGGTGCCTTCGCACCGGAACAGCACGACGGGCCAGTTCCGCCGTATCAAGAAGACACTGCCGAGATACGACTACGAGCACTACAGCAGGCTGGCAGGCCCCCTCACTCAGCCGGATCCGAACAAACCGTACAAGGTGCAGTACCGCTCGCTGCTCTCGCAGGAGCCGCACCGCCTGCGCGCCGCCCTGATGCTGGGCGCCGCGCCCCTGCTGTCGCTCATTCTGCTCGCATGGCTGCTCCAGCCGGAGCATTGGACCGAACGTGACTACCCGGCGTTCGATTTCCTGCCGGCGCTGGACGTCGTGATGCTGGTCTCGATCGGTCTTATCGAGTTCTTCCGCTGTATGAACGTGCTGTCGAACGCGCACGCGACCCTGGTCGCCCGCGACCCGGTGCCGGTGGTGCCGGAGACCGGCACGAGAGTCGCCTTCATCACCACGTACGTCCCCGGCAAGGAACCCCTGGAGATGGTCACGAAGACCCTGGAGGCCGCCGTACGGCTGCGGCACCGGGGCCTTCTGCACGTCTGGCTCCTGGACGAGGGCGACGACGACGAGGTCAAGGCGGTCTGCGCACGGCTCGGCGTGCACCACTTCTCCCGCAAGGGCGTCGAGCAGTGGAACCGCAAGAAGGGCCCGTTCCGCGCGAAGACCAAGCACGGCAACTACAACTCCTGGCTCCAGGCGCACGGCGACGAGTACGACTTCTTCGCCTCCGTCGACACCGACCACGTGCCGCTGCCCAACTACCTGGAGCGGATGCTCGGCTTCTTCCGCGACCCGGACGTCGGCTTCGTCATCGGCCCGCAGGTGTACGGCAACTACGACAACCCCATCACCAAGGCCGCGGAGTCGCAGCAGTTCCTGTTCCACGCCCTCATCCAGCGGGCCGGAAACTTCTACGGCGCGCCCATGTTCGTGGGTACGTCGAACGCCGTACGCATCAAGGCGCTCAAGCAGATCGGCGGCCTGTACGACTCGATCACCGAGGACATGGCCACCGGCTTCGAGATCCACCGGCACCGCAACCCCGCGACGGGGAAGAAGTGGCGCTCGGTGTACACGCCGGACGTGCTCGCGGTGGGCGAGGGCCCGGGTGCCTGGACGGACTTCTTCACGCAGCAGCTGCGGTGGTCCCGGGGGACGTACGAGACGATCCTGAAGCAGTACTGGAAGGGCTGGTTCTCGCTGCCTCCGGGCAAGCTCTTCAACTACACGATGATGATCATCTTCTATCCGATGTCGGCCCTCAACTGGATCCTGGCGGCGCTGAGTTGTGCGCTGTTCCTGGGCCTGGGCGCCTCGGGTGTGAACATCGACCCGACCGTGTGGCTGATGCTGTACGGCAACGCCTCGGCGCTGCAGATCGGCCTCTACATCTGGAACCGCCGGCACAACGTCTCGCCGCACGAGCCCGAGGGCTCCGGCGGTGTGGCGGGCATGGTGATGTCGGCGCTGTCGGCGCCGATCTACGCCCGCTCGCTGATGGACGCGGTGCTGCGCCGCAAGAGCAAGTTCGTGGTGACGCCCAAGGGCGACTCGGCCAGCCCGGACACCCTGTTCGGGACCTTCCGGATCCACCTGTTCTTCATCTTCGTCTTCGGTGCCTCGATCTCCGCCGGGTTCGCCTACGGGCACTCGCATCCGGCGATGATCATCTGGGCCTCCTTCGCCCTGCTGATCACCGCGTCGCCGATCTTCGCCTGGCAGTACTCGCTGCGGAAGGCGAGGAAGCAGCCGCCCGAGCCGGTCGAGTACGAACCGGCGAGCGCGCCGGCGCCCGCGAGCGCCTACCCGCCGCACCAGGTGCCCGCGCAGCACGCGCCGCACAGCACCGGGCACAAGCCCACCTGGGCCGCCTCCGACGGGGCGTCGGGCGAGGGCAATGACCAGACGATGCAGATCGCTCTTGGTGGATTTGGGGGACGTAAGGAATGAACGACCGTGCAGGCCGCCGCCGGGCCCGTCGACTCGCGATCGGCACGGCGGTGGTGCTCGCGCTGGCCGGGATGAACGGGCCGTGGCTGTACCGCTTCGGGACCGAGAAGTACCACCAGTACCAGATCAACAGACCCGAGTACAAAGCGGACAACGGCCACTGGCAGATCGTGGAGTTCCCCAAGGAGTACCGCCAGGACACCATCCACGCGGCGCTCCTGCGTACCGGCAAGGTGCTGCTCATCGCCGGCTCGGGCAACAACCAGGACAACTTCAACGCGAAGAAGTTCGACACCCGGATCTGGGACCCGGTCAAGGGCACGATCAAGAAGGTCCCGACGCCCAAGGACCTGTTCTGCACCGGGCACACCCAGCTCGCCAACGGCAATCTGCTGATCGCGGGCGGGACCAAGCGGTACGAGAAGCTGAAGGGTGACGTCACCAAGGCCGGCGGCCTGATGGTGGTGCACAACGAGAACCCGGACAAGCCGATCACCCTGCCCGCGGGCACGAAGTTCACCGGCAAGGAGAACGGCAAGACCTTCGTGTCGAAGGACCCGGTGCTCGTGCCGCGCGCGAAGAAGGTCTTCGACCCGAAGACCGGCAAGTTCCTGCGCAACGATCCCGGTCTCGGCCGTATCTACGTCGAGGCGAAGCAGAGCGGCACCAAGTACGAGACCGGTACCCAGGACAACTACCGGATCCAGGGGCTGACCGGCACCGACGCGCGCAACACGTACGGCATCGCGCAGAAGCTCGCGCTCGACAAGAAGGACTTCCAGGGGATCCGGGACGCCTTCGAGTTCGACCCGGTCGCCGAGAAGTACATCAAGGTCGACCCGATGAACGAGGCCCGCTGGTACCCGACGCTCACCACGCTGTCGGACGGCAAGATCCTCAGCGTCTCCGGGCTCGACGACATCGGGCAGCTGGTGCCGGGCAAGAACGAGATCTTCGACCCGGCGACGAAGAAGTGGACGTACACCAAGAAGATCCGGCAGTTCCCGACCTACCCGGCGCTGTTCCTCATGCAGAACGGCAAGATCTTCTACTCGGGGTCGAACGCGGGGTACGGGCCGGACAACGTCGGGCGTGAGCCGGGCATCTGGGACGTCGACAGCAACCAGTTCACGAAGCTGCCGGGGCTGAGCGACGCGGACGAGATGGAGACCTCCGGGACCGTGCTGCTGCCTCCGGCGCAGGACGAGAAGTTCATGGTGATCGGCGGGGGCGGGGTCGGTGAGTCGAAGAAGTCCAGCAACAAGACGCGGCTGATCGACCTGAAGGACGCCAACCCGAAGTTCACGGACGGGCCGACGCTGGAGAAGGGGACGCGGTATCCGCAGTCCTCGATCCTGCCGGACGACTCGGTGCTGGTGTCGGGCGGCTCGGAGGACTATCGCGGGCGCAGCGACTCCAACATCCTTCAGGCCCGGCTGTATCACCCGGACACGAACACCTTCGACCGGGTCGCGGATCCGCTGGTGGGCCGCAACTACCACTCCGGGTCGATCCTGCTGCCCGACGGGCGCGTGATGTTCTTCGGGTCGGACTCCCTCTACGGGGACAAGGCGAACACCAAGCCCGGCAAGTTCGAGCAGCGGATCGAGATCTACACGCCGCCGTATCTCTACCGGGACTCGCGGCCGTCGCTGTCGGGCGGGCCGCAGACCATCGCGCGGGGCGGGTCGGGGACGTTCACGTCACCGCAGGCGTCCGCGATCAAGAAGGTGCGGCTGATCCGGCCCAGTGCGTCGACCCATGTGACCGATGTCGATCAGCGGTCGATCGCACTGGACTTCAAGACGTCCGGCAACAAGATCACGGTGACCGTGCCGAAGAACAAGAACCTTGTTCAGTCGGGGTGGTACATGATCTTCGTGGACGACGACCAGGGGACGCCGAGCAAGGCGCAGTGGGTCAAGGTGCCGTAGCCGTCGGCTACTTGCTGGCCTTGGCAAGGGCGAGTGCGTAACTCGCCCACCACTGGCCCGCCTTGGGCCCGCCCTTGCACGTCCCGTCCGACTCCCCCGGCCGCTTGACCCACAGGTACGCGTCCACCAGCGGGTCCGCCGTCTTCGTCGTCGGGGTTTCGCCCAGGGCGCGGCCGGGCGGGTTGCACCAGCGTTCGTCCTCGGCGCCCGCCGTGTAGGGGCCGTTGCCGTTGCGGCTGGTGTCGATGACGAAGTGCTTGCCCCCGACCTTGGCCGAGAGCTCCTTGCCGTAGGCGATGGAGTCCTCGGTCGAGTAGAAGTTGGAGACGTTGACCGCGAAGCCGTCGGCTTGGTCGATGCCCGCCCACTGGAGCGGCTGGAAGATCTGGTCGGGGTGGCCCCAGCCCGCGTTGCCCGCGTCCAGGTACACCTTCGTGTTCTTCAGGGACTTCAGCTTGGTGATGGCGCCCTTGAGGAGGTCGTAGCGCTCCTCGTGGAACTCCTCCGGCGTGCAGCCGTCCACCAGGTGCAGTACGGCGTCCGGTTCGAGGACGATCGTCGCGGACCGGTCGCCGATGCCCGCGGCCACCCCGTCGATCCACTTCCGGTACGCGTCGCCGTCCGCCGCGCCACCCTGCGAGTACTGCCCGCAGTCGCGGTGCGGGATGTTGTAGAGGACGAGCAGGGCGGTGCGGCCGGCCTTGTCGGCGGCCTCGGTGAAGCCCTGCGCCTCCTGCTGCGGGTTCTCCGGCCCGATCCACTCGCCGGTCGGCTGCTCGGCGATCTTGCGGATCTGCTCGGCTTCACTGTCCTTGCCGGACTTGGCGTACGCGGCCACCTGGCGGGCCGCGTTGCCGTCCGGGTTGACCCAGAACGGGTCGCTGCTCCTTGGCTGTTGGGTGATCTTCGCGCCGGCGTCCTTGTCGCCGTCGCCCCCCGAGGAACACCCCGCGATCAGCAGTGCCGCCCCCAGCACCGCCGTGGAAGCGCGCATTCCGGCCCCCCTGCTGCCGTACATCCAACTCCCCCTTGGGTGCACTGGTCCAGGTCTCAATCCTGACATACGCCCCGTGGCGGCCACGAGATCGCCCGAGCCTTGTCGGAGAGCTGTTACAGCACGGACCGTATGGGTAGGCGCGCGCCAGGGACGCGGCGGGCGGCAGGGGGAAGGGATGTGCGCGCATGCACCACACCACCCGGGAACTCCGGCTGGCGACCGCGCTGGTGGAGGCGGCCGACACGCTGCACGACGACTTCGACAGCGCGGACTACGTACGGCGCCTCGCGGACCGGTGCGTGGAGCTGCTGACGGCGCGGGCGGCCGGCGTGATGCTGGTCGACGGCGGCCGGGAGGTGTCGCTGGTGGGGTGCAGCGAGCAGGAGCACATGGCGCTCGACCTGCTGCGGTCCCAGCACTCCGGCGGGCCCTGTCTGGAGAGTTACGGCTCGGGCCGGCCCGTCCCGCCGGTCGCGGTCGACACGGCCCGAGCGGCCTCGCGGTGGCCGGAGTTCACCGAGCGGGCGCTGCGGCACGACATCGTCGCCACCTACGCGGTGCCGCTGCGCTGCCGCGAGCAGCTGCTCGGCGCGGTCAACGTGTTCACGCCCGTCCCGCTCGACGGCTCCCCCGACGGTGCGACGGAGCTGCTGCTGGCCCAGCTGCTGGCCGACTGCGCGGCGCACGGACTGCGCAACAACATGCTCTACGACCGGTGCCGCACCGTCAGCGGGCAGCTGCGCCAGGCGCTGTCCAGCAGGATCCGCGTCGAGCAGGCCAAGGGCATGCTCGCCGAGCGCTGGCAGGTCCACCCCGACCGGGCCTTCACCGCGCTGCGCCGGTACGCACGGCGCCGGCAGCAGCCGCTGGACGAGGTCGCGCGGGCCGTCCTTTCGGGGACGGCGAACGACTCGGAGCTGCTGCGGGACGTGCCGGGAACCTCCGGCGGACCGGCCGGTGGACCGTCGTAGCGGCCTCAATCACCTGGGCATATGACAGAGAGCCACCGTATCGGAACCTGGCGTCAAACACCCCCTAGGCTCTGGCGCTCATCCGTTCTACAGTCGTCTCAGACGGCCCCAGCCCCCGGCCGGCGGTTCGATCACTCGGGCTCCCACACCTCCCGCGCCGGTCGCCGGGTTACTCCCGCAGCCCGTGCACGCGCGGTCGAGGACCAGCCCGGTCGGCGGCCTCGGGGGGAGCGGGCCGTCGACCGGGCTAGGGTCTGTCCGGCGGATCAGGCCGGCTGCAAGAAACGGTGCTTCCTGGCCAAGCCGAGCGGGGTCTGGTGCGTGCAGTTGCAAGGCGGAGGAGGGAGTCGACGCGGTGGGGGCACCTCCCGGCCGAAGGCTGGGGGACGTCGGCGACCGACGACAACGCCGCTGGGGGTACCCCCTCTGGGGGAGCGCGTGCCAGACCCCGCGACGCCGGCCTGATCCGCCGGACAGGCCCTAGGTGCCGGGACCTGGCTAGAGACCTGTTCCCGTGAGGTACGCCGACACGATCACGTTGGCCGTGTAGCCGCGGCTCGCTCGGTCGAAGGTGCCGCCGCAGGTGATGAGCCTCAACTCGGCGCGCCCGGACCGATGTTGGCCGTACGCCTGCCGGGCGTCGAAGCGGTCGCGGCTCAGCACCTGTACGTCGTCGACGGTGAACTCGGCGACCCTGCCGTCATCGCGGACGACGCGGACGGTCTCGCCGGGTCTGAGGGCGCTGAGCTTGTAGAAGACGGCGGGCCGGGTCTCGGTGTCGACGTGCCCCACCATCAGGGCGGTCCCGGCGGCGCCGGGTTTCGCCCCGGCCGCGTACCACCCGACGACGCCCGCCTGGTCGAAGGGCGGCGGATCGATGGCCCCCTGCCGGTCCAGCCCC
Organism: Streptomyces cylindrosporus; assembly: GCF_022698165.1. Classification (GTDB taxonomy): domain Bacteria; phylum Actinomycetota; class Actinomycetes; order Streptomycetales; family Streptomycetaceae; genus Streptomyces; species Streptomyces cylindrosporus. The sequence goes on along the minus strand of NZ_JALDAY010000012.1, from coordinate 219,291 downwards.
CGCGCGACGACCGGCGCCTGCACGCCGAGGTCGGGAATGTCCACGCGCTGCGGCAGCGCGTCCCCCAACGGCCGCGCCGCGGGCGGCAGTTCGGCCTCGGGCGGCCGGCCGACGGCGGCCATGTCGCCGGTGGCGGGCGCGGATATCCCCTGCCGCACATCGGTCACCTGCCGCCCCCACAGCCACAGCCCGAGCAGCAGCAGGGCCCAGGCGACGCCCATGACGAGACGACCTGAGGCGGAGGAACGCTCGCGGGTGGGCGGGTCTTCGGGGGTCATCGGATCTCCTCGTCACAGGAGCGGGGCGAGCACCCGACCGGTGGGCCGGCGAGTGGGCCGGCGGGTGCCATCCGGTCGCCGGGGCGGAGTGCGCCCGTGTGATCGGCCGTGCGGTCACCCATGCCCCGCTCACTCCGCCCTGCGGCTCCGGCTCCGGCGCCCGCTCAGCAGGGCCACCGCGGCAGCGGCGACGGCCGCGAGGATCACGCCGGTGATCGCGTGGGCGGTGCCGGGGCTGTCCGCGCGGGCGTCCACCGAGGCGAGGTGGGCCGTGCCGCCGCCGCCCGCGTGGACCGGGGCGACGGGAGAGGCGGGCGTGGAGGGCTGCGTCCCCTCGGCCACGACCGTGATCCGGCCCTTGATCTCGAAGTCGGCGCAGCTGATCTTCACGTCGTAGGAGCCGGGGTCCGCCGTGGAGCGCACCCGGGTCTCCCCGGCGAGCGCGCCGTCGGCGCCCGCGAGCCGCGCGTCCGCGACGAAGGCGGCCGAGACCGCGGTGGCCGTCTTGCCGGAGCAGCCGGTCACCCGCAGCGCGACGTCGGCGCCGGCGGCCGGGGACGACGGGGTCACCGAGACACCGCCTCCGCCGCCACCGCCGTCGGCCGCGGACGCGTGCGCCGCCGGGAGGACGGCGGCCGTGGCGGCCAGGAGTCCGGTACAGAGAGTGAGGCGAAGTGAGCCCATCGTGAAACCTCCAGATACCTGGAGGCTCCCCCCGCGTCCGGCCCGGCGCATCCTCTGCGGGGTCTCACTGCTCCGTACGGGTTCAGAAAGGTTTCGCGCCCGTCCCGACCAGTCAGACCAGGTCGACGAGATCCGCGATGGAGTCGACGACGTGCGAGGGCCGGTACGGGAAGTCCTCGATCTGCTCCGACCGGGTCAGCCCGGTCAGCACCAGGAAGGTCTGCATCCCGGCCTCCATCCCGGCCAGCACGTCGGTATCCATGCGGTCGCCGATCATCGCGCTGGTCTCGGAGTGCGCGCCGATCGCGTTCAGCCCGGTCCGCATCATCAGCGGGTTCGGCTTGCCCGCGAAGTACGGCTGCTTGCCGGTCGCCTTGGTGATCAGCGCCGCCACCGCCCCGGTCGCCGGCAGCGGACCCTCGGTGGAGGGCCCGGTCTCGTCCGGGTTGGTGCAGATGAAACGGGCGCCGCCCTCGATCAGCCGTACCGCCTTGGTCATGGCCTCGAAGGAGTAGGTGCGGGTCTCGCCGAGGACGACGTAGTCGGGCTCGTGGTCGGTGAGGATGTACCCGATGTCGTGCAGCGCGGTGGTCAGGCCGGCCTCGCCGATGACATAGGCGCTGCCGCCCGGCCGCTGGTCGTCCAGGAACTGGGCGGTGGCCAGGGCCGAGGTCCAGATGGACTCGACCGGCACGTCCAGTCCCATGCGCTGCAGCCGGGCGTGCAGGTCGCGCGGGGTGTAGATGGAGTTGTTGGTGAGGACGAGGAAGGGCTTGCCGGACTCGCGCAGCTTCTTCAGGAACGCGTCGGCGCCGGGGATCGGTACGCCCTCGTGGATGAGCACACCGTCCATGTCGGTGAGCCACGACTCGATGGGCCTGCGGTCTGCCATGTGCGAGATCTCCTGCCGTACGCGGTGCTGCGTGGGCTCCAGCCTAACGATCAGCTGTCGGTCGCAGACTTCCAGTTCTCAACGTAACTCTGAAGGTTCTTGTCGATCTCGGTCCAGTCCGGTTCAAAGACTGACACGCCCGTCATCAGCCTGGTCAGCGCGACGGCGTTGGCGTCGGTGGCCTCGACGTCCTTGCGGACGCTGAATCCGCCGCCGACCGAGCTGACCTGCTCCTGGGCGGTGCGGGAGAGCAGGTAGTCGAGGAGCTTGCGGCCGTTCGCGGAGTGCGGCGCGTCGTCGACGAGCCCGGCGGCGTACGGCAGCGCGAAGGTCGTCGGCTTCCCGCCCGCCTTCGCCGGGAACCAGATGCCGAGGTTGGGCATGGTCTTGGACTGGGCGTAGTTCATCTGGACGTCACCGTTGGCGACGAGCAGCTCGCCCTTGTCGACCTTGGGCGCGAGCTTGCCGGTGGAGGCGGAGGGGCCGACGTTGTTGGCCTGGAGCCTGCCGAGGTAGTCGAGGGCGGCCCGCTCGCCGCCGAAGTCGTGGATCGCCTTGACCAGTACGGCGGTTCCGTCGCCGGCGACGCCGGGCGTGGAGTACTGGAGCCTGTTCTTGTACTTGGCGTCCAGCAGCTCGTCCCAGGTGGTGGGCGCCTGCTTCAGCTCCTTCTTGTCGTAGACGAACCCGAAGTAGTTGTCGACGACGGAGATCCACTTTCCGTCGGCGGCCTTGTCCGCGCCGCTGACCTGGTCGGCCCCGGCGGGCACGTACTTCGCCAACAGCCCCTTGCTGTCGGCCTGTTGGATGAACGGCGGCAGCGTGACGAGCACATCGGCCTGCGGGTTGCTCCTCTCCCGCAGGGCCCGCTGCACCATCTCGCCGGAGCCGCCCTCGACGTAGTCGACCTTGATCCCGGTCTGCTTCTGGAAGTCCTTGAAGACCTGGTCGTACCAGCCGTCGCCGTTCTCGCCCTTGAGCCCGTCGGCGCTGTAGACGGTGACGGACCTGGCGTCGGAGGCGGCGGAGGTGCCGGAGCAGGCGGTGAGGGGGGTGGCGAGGAGGGCGACGGCCAGGTCGAGGGCGTCCAGGACGACGTTCCCGTCGTAGGCGACGGTCACCGAGTCGAAGCGGATGCCGCTACCGCTGCCGCTCATCCGAGCGCTCCCGGCAACTGTCCGACCCCGTCCAGCACCTGCCCCGCCCCGGCCGCCCGCAGCGCCTCCGCGCCGTGCGCGCCGGTCAGGACGCCCGCGACCACACCGGCCCCCGCCCGCACCCCGCTGAGCATGTCGTACGAGGTGTCCCCCACGACCGCGACCTGGCGGACGTCGTCCGCGGCGGCCGTACGGAGGAAGGCCGTGAGGACCATGTCCGGGTACGGGCGCCCCCGGCCGCCGGCGTCGGCGGGGCACAGCGTCAGAGGTACGAGGTCCTGCCAGCCGAGCGCGGCGAGGATCGCGTCCTGGGTGGGACGGGCGAAGCCGGTGGTCAACACGACCGTGCGGCCATGGGAGTTGAGCTCCTCGATGGCCTCGCGGGCACCCGGCAGGGCCTCGACCCTGCCGTCGTCGACGAGTTCGGCGTACGCCGCCTCGAAGGCCTTGTTGGCCTCCTGGGCCTTCGTCTCCTCGCCGAACAGGTGCCGGAAGACGGAGATCTTGGACTCGCCCATGGTGGCGCGGACGTGGTCGATCATCCCGTCGGGATCCGCGCCCAGGTGCCGGGCCGCCGCCGCGAAGGCCTCCTCGACGAGGCCGCCGTCGGCGACGGTGGTGCCGGCCATGTCGAGCACGACCAGCCTGATGTCTCGGTTCGTGTGTGCCATGTCTGCTGTCACCAGCCCAACTGCTGTGCGGTCTGTTCGGCGATGGCGGGCGAGCAGGTCATCCCGCGCCCGCCCGGTCCGGTGACCAGCCACACCCCGTCGGCCACCTGCTGCCGGTGCACGACCCGGGTGGGGTCGGTGCACTGCGCGTACACGCCCGCCCAGCGGCGCCGGATTCTCGGCAGCGGGCGGCCGAGCAGGGACTCGACGACCTCGGTGAGGTGGTCGTAGGGGTCTTCGAGGGTGTCGAAGGCGAAGGGGTGCTCGTACTCGTGGGTGTCGCCGATGGTCAGTCCGCCGTCGGCGCGCTGCACCATGAGCAGCTGCATGCGGTGCGCCGCGGCCGTCTCGCCCTGCGGCTGGCGGGAGTTGAGCTCGTCCAGGGCCGGGGAGGCGTACGCCGGGTAGTACCGGAAGCTGTCCGCGTCCGCGACCGAGGTGGTGAGGGGTTCGCCCAGCGGGTCGGTCTGCATCATCTGCAGCCGGACCCGGCGGACGGGCAGATCCGGCCCGGCCAGCTCACGGACGAGCCCGCCGAGCCAGGCGCCGGTGCACAGCAGGACGGCATCGGCGCCGTGCACGTCCCCGTGGTCGTCGCGGACGGCACCCGCGCCGACCACCTCGCGCACCTCGCGTCCCGGCAGGAAGCTGTAGTTCGGCGACTTCAAGAGCTCGGCGCGCAGGGCGAGTTGGGCGGTACGGGGCTCGACCGCCGCGTCCCGCTCGCAGTACAGGGCGGCGTCGAACCCGCCGCGCAGGGCCGGGTTGACGGCTCGGGCCTCGCCGGGCGTGAGCAGCTTGTGGCCGCGGGCGGCCGCGTCGTCCCGGGCCACGGCGGCCTCGGCGACGGCGAGTTCGAGGGGGCCGCGGACGGGGGTGAGGGAGCCGTTGGCGCGGAACCCGAGGCCCGGGACGCGCCGGCCGAGCTCCTCCCACAACTCCCTTGCCCGCAGGGCGGTTTCGAGCTCCTCGCCGCTCGCGCGCCCGCTCACCCAGATCTGCCCGAAGTTGCGCAGCGAGGCACCGCGGGCCTCGGCCTCGCGCTCGATCTGCACGACCTCGTGGCCGCGTTCCACTGCATGCCAGGCGTGCATGGTGCCCACCACGCCTGCTCCGACGACTGTCACTTTCACGGCGGTCACGCTCCTCGCGCAGGGGGAACCGGAGAGGTCCGGCCGACAACGAGAGCCTGAACGAGCCATCACGTTTGGGCTAGACCCGTTATCTATCCGTGATAATCCAAGGGAGTGGGAACCGGCATTTTTCAGCCGCCGAGATGCGCCGTGAAGGAGAACCGGTCGCCGCGGTAGAGCGTCCGGACCCGTTCCAGCGGCCGGCCGTCCGTGTCCCGCGACACCCGGTGGATCAGCAGCATCGGGAGGGCCGGCGGGGTGCCGATGAGGAGGGCCTCGCGCGGGGTGGCCAGCACCGTCTCGATGCGCTCGTCGGCGTCGCCGAAGGTGATGCCCTGGGCGTGGAGGTAGGCGTAGAAGGAGGAGTCGGGTTCGAAGTCGGTGTCGAGGCGGGGGACGCGGGACACGGCGACGTAGGTGCTCTCCAGGCCGACCCGCTCGTCGTCGGCGAGCAGAACGCGCTCCAGGTGCCAGACGGGTTCGCCGCGCTCCAGGCCGGCCTCGGCGGCGAGGGCGGCCGGGCAGGGGAAGCGGTCGAGGGTGACCAGGCTCCGGCCGGGGGTGCGCCCCTGCCGCCGTACGCCTTCCGTGTAGCTGGCCAGCGAGAGCGGCTGCTCCAGCTTGGGGCCGGCGACGACGGTGCCGCGCCCCTGCCGCCGCAGCTTGCCCTCCAGCACCAGCTCGCGCAGCGCCTGCCGCACGGTCTCGCGGGCGACGCCGTACTCCTCCGACAGATCACGCTCGGTCGGAATCGCATGGCCCTCCCCCAGCTCGCCGATGAGCCGGTCGATGCGCGCCTTGACCGCGTAGTACTTCGGGATGCGGCCGTGCTCCGGAATGCCGGAGCGGACGGGGGCGCCGGGGGCCTGGTCGTTCGGGTAGTCCACGCAGGGATGGTCGCAGACGGCCGCCCCCGGTTCAGCGGCGCCTCCGGACCAGCAGCAGGGCGCCGCCGGTGAGGGCGAGGGCCGTGGCGGTGAGGAGGCCGGCGGGGGTGTCCAGGCCGGTGCGGGCGAGTTCGTCGGCGAAGGGGAGGGGCTCGTCGCGGGCGGGTGGGGCGGTGCCCGTGGGGCTGGGGTCGGGGAGGGGGTCGTCGGAGATGCGGAAGCGGTAATCGTTCGACTGGCCGATCCAGTCGCCGTCGTCGTCGTGGCGCTGGACGACGGCCGCGTTGGCGGTGACCTCGTTGGGTACGGCGTCCGAGGTCAGCGCGAGGCGGACCTTGACGGTGAGGGTCTTTCCGGGGCCGACGGTGAAGCCGGGGAAACCGTCGTCGAAGGCGCCGACGAGCTCGGCCTCGTCCGTCGTCTCGAAGTGGACGGGGTGGGTGCGGGGGCCGTCGTAGAACTCCAGGCGGGGCTGGGACGGTCTCAGCGCGCGCTTCTCGTCGATGAGCACGACGACCGGGTGTACGGCCGCGCAGGTGCGGTCGGTGGTGTTGGTGAGGTCCAGATACCAGGTGCCGTATCCGCCGCCGGCCTCGTATCCGGCGGGGGCGCCGTGGATGCGGGTGGTGAGGGGGAAGCCACGGGCGTCCGGCGCGGCGCAGGTGGGGGCGGGGCGCGTGGGGGTGGTGGAGGCGGATGCCGGGGGCGGGACGGGGAGGAGGGCGGCGGCTGCTGCCAGGCAGAGGGACGTGGGCGTGAACAGTCGCATGAACACATGAGCCTGTCGGGTGGGGATGCGGATCGGGGGGTGGCGCACCGGGGGAGGCGGAAGTCCGCTCGATCGGCGGAGGGGTGGGGATGGCGAGGGGGAGGAAACCGCGGTCCCACGAGCCCTGCTGAGCCCTGCTGAGCCCTGCTGAGCCCTGCTGAGCCCTGCTGAGCCCTGCTCGGCCCCGCCGCCCCACAAGCCCAGCTCAGCGCACGCGCCCCCGCCTCAGCCGTCCGCCCTCCCGAACAGCGGCGCCAGCAGCAGCTGTGCCGCGCCCTCGGCGACCTCGCCCGGGGCGAGCCGCACCGGGACCGGGTCCTCGCCGACGCGCCGGGCGCGCTCCGCCAGAACGGCACCCACCCCTCGTACGAAAACGTCCGGATCGGCGGCGACCGTCCGACCGCCCAGCAGTACGAGGTCGACGTCGAGCAGGGCGACCAGGTTGCCGGCGCCGGTGCCGAGGACGCGGGCCGCCTCGGGCAGGTCGTCGCGGGCCGCGGCGGCGAGACACAGCGCCTCGACGCAGCCGCGGTTCCCGCAGGTGCAGGGCGGCCCGTCCAACTGCACGACCTGGTGCCCGAACTCCCCCGCCCCGGTCCGCGCCCCCCGATGCACGGCACCCCCGATCACCAGCCCGGCCCCCAGCCCCGTACCGAGATGCAGATACGCGAAGGACCCGCCCTCGCCCCGCACCGCCAGCCCCAACGCCGCCGCGTTGGTGTCCTTGTCGACGACGACCGGCACCCCGAGCCGCCGGGCGAGCGCGTCCCGCAGGGGAAAGCCGTCCCACTCGGGGAAACCGGTGACGCGGTGGAGGACACCGAGGCTGTGGTCGAGGGGGCCGGGGAGAGCGATGCCCACGCCGAGGAGGGAGCCGACGGTGAGCGCGCGGCCCGCGATTCGAGCGACAGTCCGGGCGGCACCCTCGGCGACGCCCTCGACCAACCGCCCCACCTCCCCCGCGACCCCCTCCACCACAGCCTCCGCCCCGGCCCCCAGATCCACGGCCGCCCGCCGTTCCCCCACCACCGCGCCGGTCAGATCGGCCAGCACCACCCGCATCTCGTCCCGCTCCAGATGCACGCCCACCGCGTGCCCGGCCTCCGGTACCAGCCGCAGTACCGTCCGCGGCTTGCCCCCCGTCGACGCCCGCCGCCCCGCCTCCGTGGCGAGCCCGTCCGCCCGCAGCCGGGCGGTGATCTTGCTGACGGCCTGCGGGGTGAGCCCCGTGCGGTCGGCGAGTTCGAGGCGGCTGATGCCGTCCGCGCCCGCGGTCCGCAGCAGGTCCAGCACCAGCGCCGTGTTGTGGCTGCGCAGGCCGAGCAGGTTCACGCCACCGAGCAGGTTCACGCCACCGACCACGTCCGCACCCCTCACGACCTGCCGCCTTCCGCCCTCGCCGCACCCTTCACGACCTGCCGCCCTTCACCCTCGCCGCTCCCCCTCCCGGCCCCCATTCTCCCCCGCACTTGCACTTTGGCAACAGCGTTGCGAAAGTGGAGGGCATGACTGGTACGCCCGGCACGCCCGGCACCCCCCTCCGCGTCGGCCTCGTCGGCTACGGCCTCGCCGGCTCCGTCTTCCACGCCCCCCTGATCGCCGCCACCGAGGGCCTGCGCCTCGACACGGTCGTCACCTCCAACCCGGAGCGGCAGCGGCAGGCCCGCACCGAGTTCCCGGACGTCCGCGTCGCCGCCACGCCCGAGGAACTGTTCGACCGCGCCGCCGAGCTGGACCTGATCGTCATCGCGTCCCCGAACAAGACGCACGTCCCGCTCGCCACCACCGCCCTGAAGGCCGGCCTCCCGGTCGTCGTCGACAAGCCGGTCGCCGGCACCGCCGCCGAGGCCCGCGAGCTCGCCGCCCTCGCCGAGGAGCGCGGCCTGCTCCTCTCCGTCTTCCAGAACCGCCGCTGGGACAACGACTTCCTCACCCTCCAGCAGCTGCTCGCCGAGGGCGAGTTGGGCGACGTATGGCGGTTCGAGTCCCGCTTCGAGCGGTGGCGGCCGCGGCTCAAGGGCGGCTGGCGCGAGTCCGGCGACCCCGCAGAGATCGGAGGTCTGCTCTACGACCTCGGCAGCCATGTCGTCGACCAGGCCCTGACCCTCTTCGGCCCGGTCACCACCGTCTACGCCGAGTCGGTCGTCCGCCGCGCCGGTGCCGAGACCGACGACGACACCTTCTTCGCCCTCACCCACGCGAACGGCGTCCGCTCCCACCTCTACGCCTCCGCGACGGCCGCCCAACTCGGCCCGCGCTTCCGCGTCCTGGGCTCCAAGGCGGGTTACGTCAAGTACGGCCTCGACCCCCAGGAGGCGGACCTGCGGGAGGGCCGCCGCCCCGGCGCCGGCTGGGGCACCGAGCCCGAGGAGCTGTACGGCCGTATCGGCGCCGGAGAGTCCCCGCTCACCGGCGGCGGCACCCCCGTACCCACCCTCCCCGGCGACTACCCCGCGTACTATGCGGCCGTGACCAGGGCCCTCAACGACGACGGTCCCAACCCGGTGACCGCCCTCGAAGCGGCCGCCGCCCTCGACGTGATCGAGGCGGCCCGCCGTTCGGCCCGCGACGGAGTGGCGGTGACGCTGTGACGCACAACACCGAGATCACGCCCAAGTTCCACCCGGAGATCACTCCGTCCCTGGAGGAACTGGAGGGACAGGAACGGCGCCTGGTCTTCAGCCGGTTCACGTACGAGGACGCCTGGGCCCTCGGCTCGCTCCTGGTCGACCTCGCCCGCGAGCGGCAGGCCCCGGTCGCCATCGACATCCACCGCGCGGGCCAGCAGCTCTTCCACGCCGCGCTGCCCGGCTCCACGCCCGACAACGACGCCTGGATCGCCCGCAAGCGCCGGGTCGTCGAGCGCTACGGCGAGGCCTCCTACCTGGTCGGCGCCCGCTTCCGCGCCAAGGGCACGACCTTCGAGGACTCCTCCCGCCTCGACCCCGACGAGTACGCGGCCCACGGCGGCTCCTTCCCGATCAACGTCGAGGGCGTCGGCGTGATCGGCGCGGTGACGGTCAGCGGCCTGCCCCAGCTCCAGGACCACCGCTTCGTGGTGGAGGCGCTGGAGGAGTTCCTCAAGCGCTGAGTCCCAAGGGCACCGGGAAGATCCGGCAGCGCCCTCCGGTTGGCACAGTCGTACCGCACCGATGTACGGCACACCGACCGGAGGGACCACCCCATGAGTGACGCGTTGCCCGTGAGCGACGCCCTGAAGCAGTCCATCGGCCGCTACGGCATCTGGAGCGTCGCCCTGCGCTCGGAGGACCCGTCCGGCCGCACCGAACTCGCCGAGGCCGCCGCCGAGTTGGAGCAGCTCGGTTACGGTGCCGTCTGGCTCGGCGGCAGCAGCGCCGCGCGGCACGCCGTTCCGCTGGTCGAGGCGACGTCGACGCTCACCGTCGGCACCAGCATCCAGTCCATCTGGCAGTACGAGGCGACGGAGAGCGCGGCGGCCTTCGCCGACGTGGAGTCCGGGCACCCCGGCCGTTTCGTCCTGGGCCTCGGCGTGAGCCACGCCAAGCTCGCGGAGCAGTACCGGCGCCCGTACTCGGCCCTGGTCGCCTACCTCGACGCCCTCGACAAGGCCGGCGTCCCCGCCGAGCGCCGGGTGCTGGCCGCGCTGGGCCCCAGGACCCTGGAGCTGGCCCGCGACCGCTCGGCGGGCTCGATCCCGTACCTGGTCACGGCCGAGCACACCGCCCGCGCCCGCGAGATCCTGGGCGAAACTCCGCTGCTGGCCCCCGAGTTGAAGGTGGTCCTGGAGGCGGACCCGACCCGCGCCCGCGCCCTGGCCCGCGACTACCTGGCCATGTACCTGGCCCTCCCGAACTACACCAACAACTTCCTCCGCAACGGCTTCACCGAGGACGACCTCAAGGACGGCGGCAGCGACCGGCTGGTCGACGCGGTGTACGCCTGGGGCGACGACGAGGCGATCCGCGCCCGCATCGACACGTTCTTCGACGCGGGCGCGGACCACGTGGCCTTGCAGGTGGTGGACGGCAACGGCGACCGAAACGCCCTCCCGAGGGAGGCGTGGCGCAGGCTGGCTGGTCTACTGGCGTGAGTGCACGCCGCCAAGGGGCGCGGGGAACTGCGCGACCAGCCACGAACAACCCGCAGCCGCCGCCAATGCACAGCTCCCCACCCCCTAGGCGTCTTTGAACTCCTGCCGCTGACGACCCAGCCCCTCGATCTCCAGCTCCACCACATCCCCGGCCCGCAGGAACGGCTTCGGCTCCGGCTGCCCCAACGCAACCCCCGCCGGCGTCCCCGTGTTGATGACGTCGCCGGGGTACAGGGTCATGAACTGGCTGACGTACCGCACCACTTCCCCCACCGGGAAGATCTGCTCCGCGGTCGTCCCGTCCTGCTTCAGCTCCCCGTTGACCCACAGCCTCAGCGACAGGTCCTGCGGGTCGGCGACCTCGTCCGCCGTCACCAGCCAGGGCCCCAGCGGGTTGAACGTCTCGCAGTTCTTCCCCTTGTCCCAGGTCCCGCCCCGCTCGATCTGGAACTCCCGCTCGGACACGTCGTGCGCCACCGCGTACCCGGCGACATGCCCGAGCGCCGCCTCCGCCGACTCCACGTACCGGGCCGTACGCCCGATCACGACCGCGAGCTCGACCTCCCAGTCGGTCTTCACCGAGCCGCGCGGCACCAGCACCGTGTCGTTCGGCCCGACGACCGTGTCCGCGGCCTTGAAGAAGATCACGGGCTCGGCCGGCGGCTCGGCACCCGTCTCGCGCGCGTGGTCGTGGTAGTTCAGCCCGATGCAGACGACCTTGCCGATCCGCGCGAGGGGCGGACCGACGCGCAGCCCGGCCGCGTCCAGCACCGGCAGCCCGCCGCCCGCGCCGGCGGAACGCACCCGCTCCAGCGCCTCGTCGTCGGCGAGCAGCGCTCCGTCGATGTCGTCCACGACACCCGACAGGTCCCGCAGGACCCCGTCGGCGTCCAGCAGCGCGGGCTTCTCCGCTCCGGCCGTACCGACTCGCAGCAGCTTCATGATCACAATCTCCCTCGATCGCGGGGCGTCCTCCGACGGGTGCAGCCATCGGATGACTGGTCGATCCTCCAAGCTCGGCGTCCATCCCGCAATACCCGGTTCACGGACTGGACCGCACTCTCACCGGTACAGCACAGCACGCTCCACGGCGCTCCACGTCGTACTGGTCACCACGTACAGCGCGGCGGCCAGCGGTACGACCGCGACGGTGAAGAGCGTGAGGAACGACATGAACGGCATCACCCTGCTCACCGCCCCCAGCCCCGGCACGGACTCGTCCTCCCGAACGGGCACGGGACCGTTCGCGGCCATCATCTGCCTGGTACGCCGGTAGTTGAAGGCGGCGACGATCGCGACCAGGACGAACAGCCCCAGATACACAAGCCCCGCACCCCCGAACGCCCCGCCGCCCCCGCTCAGCACGTCCACGAACCGCCCGCCCAGCGGCGCCGCGAACAGCCGATGGTCGAGCAGCCCGTTGCCCTCCCCGCCGATGCTCGCGCTGGAGAACAGGTGGTACAGCAGGAAGAACGCCGGCAGCTGGAGCAGCCCGGGCAGGCACCCGGACACCGGCGACACCTTCTCCTCGGCGTGCAGCTCCAGCACGGCTTCCTGGAGTCTCTTCGGGTCGTCCTTGTACCGGGCACGCAGCTCGGCGATCCTCGGCTGCAGCGCGGTGCGGGCCCGCTGCCCCCGCGCGGCGGCCCGGGACAGGGGATGCACGAGCAGCCGTACGAGAGCCGTGAACAGGATGATCGCCGCCGCCGTGGCGGTGCCGGCGAACAGCGGATGGAGCAGGTCGGCGAGGTGCTCGACCAGGTCGGCGAACACGCTGAAGACGGACACGGTGAAGACGGACATGGGTGAACCCTCCGAGGGTCATGCCGGGATGTGGTCGTGACGGCATGACGACCCGCGCGAGGGCAGGCGGTGGTACGGGCCCTACGCGACGGTCGCCGGAAGGGCGCGTCCGGGGGCTCGGGGCCGGGTGCGCCCCCGGGCGTCGGGGTCGCGCTGCGGCAGGAAGGCCGTACGGCGGGCCCGGTCGCGTATCGCCGTACGTATTCGGGTGCGCGGCACCGCGGGCGCGCAGCGGGCGGCGACCAGCGCGCAGGCGGCGAGCGCGGAGCCGGCCGCGGCGGTGGCGGCGAGCGCGACGGTGGCGGTGAGGATGCCGGTGGCGGTGAGGGTGCCGGTGGCGGTGGCGGTGAGGGTGCCGGTGTCGAGCAGGGCGAGCTGTAGCAGTAGGAGGAGGAGCGGGACGAGCGGGAGGCGGAGTACGGCGGCGGGGCGCGCGTGGGTTTCACTGCGGATCACCGTGCACCCCCCTCCTGGGCTCAGGTCTCCTGGACCGCCGCCCCCGTCGTCGTCTCGATCGGCTCCAGCAACCGCTTCGGCCGCAGCAGCGCGCGGCTGACCGGATCCGCCGGGTCCGGGTTGAGTCCGGGCCCCGGCACCATCACAACGTCCGGCACCGGCACGACAGTTCCGCACGCGGGACATTCGCCGTAGGGACCGAGTTCGGTGCCGCAGTCGGCGTGCTCGAAGCGGCGCAGCTGGGTCTCGGCGAAGTGCTCGCGGCCCCACACCCCCAGGGAGCGCAGCGTCGGCCACAGCGCGATGCCGCGCTCGGTGATGACGTACTCCTCGCGCGGCGGCGACTCCTGGTACCGGCGCTTCTCCAGGATCCCCTCCGCCGTCAGCGTCTGGAGGCGGGCGGCGAGGACCGCGCGCGGGATGCCGAGGTGGAGGAGGAAGTCGTTGTAGCGGCGGACGCCGTAGAGCGCGTCGCGGATGACGAGCAGCGTCCACCGCTCGCCGATGACCTCCAGCGCGCGGGCGATGGAGCACTCCTGTGTCGCGTAGTCCTTGCCCAGTGCCATGCCGTCCACTGTAACCATTTTTCACGGGGTTGGTTCAATGACCGAACCTATGGTGTTAGGCTCCAGCCATGACTAGGTTCAATGACCGAACCCTCACCGTCCCCGATACCGCCCCTGGTACCGCCCGTGATGCCGCCCCTGATGCGGCCCGTGGTACGGCCAACGACACGGCACCCCACCCCGAGCGGTCCCCGCACCCCCGCGCCACCCTCGCCCTCACCAGCGCGGCCACCGCCGTGACGCTGATGACGTACACCGCCCCGGTCGTCACCCTCCGCGACACCGCCACCGCCCTGCACACCCCGCTCTCCCAGCAGGCCTGGCTGATCAACGGCACCCCGCTCGGCCTCGCCGCCCTCCTCCTGGTCGCCGGCAGCCTCGCCGACGACTACGGTCGCCGCCGGCTCTTCCTGCTCGGCACCCTCACCCTGGGCATCACCACCGCGCTCGGCGGCCTCGCCTCCACCACGCTGCAGTTCACGCTGGCCCGTGTCGCACAGGGCGCGGCGAGCGCGGCGATCCTGGCGAGCAGCCTGGGCCTGCTGGTGCACGCCTTCCCGACCCCACGCGGCCGCCTGCACGCGACCGGCGTGTGGGGCGCCTTCGTCAGCGGCGGCATAGCCCTCGGCCCCCTGCTGGCCGGCGTGATGCCCGACTGGCGGGTGGCATACGGCGTCCTCGGCGCCGCCGCGCTCCTGGTGGCCGCCCTCGCACCGCGCCCCCTGGCCGAGTCCCGGTCACCGAGGGGCGGACGCCCGGACATCCTGGGCGCGCTGGCCTTCGGCCTCGCCCTGGTCTCCCTGGTCGCCGCCCTCACCCTGGGCCGCGACGGCTGGCTGCGCCCGGAGGTGGGCCTGCTTTTCCTGGCCGCCGTCGTCCTGGTGGGCGTGTTCGCCCTGGTGGAACGCCGCACCGCGACCCCGATGATCGACCTGTCCCTCCTGCGCCGCCCGAGCTTCCTGGCCTCCTCGGCCGGCGGCCTGTTCACGGGGCTCGCGGTGATCGGCCTGTTCAGCTTCCTGCCGGTGCTGTTCCAGCAGGTGCTGGGCCTGTCCCCGATGGACACGGCGTGGCTGTTCCTGCTCTGGTCCGGCCTGTCCTTCACGGTCGCCCTGCAGGCCAAGCGCCTCGCGGGCCGCGTCCCGCCGCGCCACCAGCTGGCCGTCGGCTTCGCCCTGCACGCGGCCGGCGTGCTGACCATGCTCGGCGCGATCGACTCCGGCTCCTGGCAGCGCCTGCTGCCCGGCCTGGTCCTCGGCGGCATCGGCAGCGGCCTGCTGAACGCGGCCCTGCCCCTGCTCTCGGTCGAGTCCGTCCCGGCCGCCCGCGCGGCCATGGGCTCCGGCGCCCAGCAGACCTTCCGCTACATCGGCTCCTGCGCCGGCGTCGCCCTGACCATCGCGATCGTCACCTCCACGAAGTCCGGCCTCGGCCACGGCGCGAACACCGCGCTGCTGGTCTCCGCGGCCCTGTCCCTGCTGGCGGCGGTGGCGGTGCTGGTGCTGCGGGAGCGGGCCTGAGCGAAGCCGAACACCCAAGTCATACAAGCCCCAGGGGCAACAAGGTCACCGAGAACTCTCAAGTCACCCTGAGAACTCTCAGGTTCCCGTCCCACGGCCCGCGTTCCACGATGTAGCGAGCCGGCCGGCCCGGCCATCTTTCGACATCGGGGGACACCATGAAGAGTCACATCCGTCAGGCGGCACCGACGCGCCTTCGCGCCGCCGCCTTGACCGGCGCCCTGGCACTGGCCGCAGTCGCGGTGGGCGTGTCCGCCTCCCCGGCATCGGCCGCGGGCTGGGCCTGCGACCACGACGGCCACACGGTGTGGTGTGCGTCCGTGACCGGCATCTCCGCCGGTTCCTACCTGGCCTCCCACAACGGGCCGTCCTACGCCTCGGGCACCACCGGCCACCGCTACGCCAACGGCGACACCATGATGCTGGCCTGCTGGACCACGGGCGACGGCGACGCGGACGGCCACGGCGACCACTACTGGTTCGCGCTCGACTTCGACAGCGACAGCGGATACATCAACGACTGGTACGTGACGACCGGATCGCCGTCCCAATGGAAGCCGCATGTGCCGCAGTGCCGGTGAGAACCCCACCGTGCAGGCGAGAACACCACAGTGCCGGTGAGAACACCGCAGCAAGCACCCACACCCACACCCGCTCATGCGATCCGTCAGGAGTTCACCATGCGTCGTGCCTTCGTCGTGCTACTGGCCTGTCTGGGGCTGGCCGTGTCCGCGGTCGTCACCGCGTCCACGGCCGCGTCCGCCGCACCGGCGTCCGCAGAGACCACCGCCTGCAACGCCGGCCATGTCTGCATCTACAAGGGCGACATCTGGGACGACAGCCCCAACCACCCGAAGGTGTACGACTTCTACTACTACGGCACGTACAACGTGCACAACCTCATCGGCGACTACACCGTACTGAACTGCCAGACAGGCGGCGCGGGCGTCAAGGGGTTCTCGGGATACAACGGCACGGGAAGCGTGACGTGGGATCTCGACCAGAACAACTGCGCGGGGGGCCTTTGGACGGACCTCACGCCGACGAACTCGGTGAGGCTGTACGCCTGACCTCACTCACGCATCGGGGCCCGTCAGCACACCGACGGGCCCTTCCGCCCGCTAGGACCGGGGCCGCATCGACACCAGCTTCCCCCACACCACCAGCCGGTACCTGGAGGTGAACTCCGGAGTGCAGGTCGTCAGCGTGATGTAGTACCCGGGCTCGCTGTACCCGTACCGCGGCTTCACCGTCGACCGCGGAACGGCCCGGACGACCCCCGAGTCACGCGCCGAGGTCTGCGGCAGGGTCTTGTCGACGGCATACGTGTACGTGGCACTGCTCGTCTCCACCTCCACCACGTCCTTCGCCCGCAGCCGGTTGATGTACCGGAACGGCTCCCCGTGCGTGTTCCGGTGCCCGGCCAGCGCGAAGTTCCCAGCCTGGCCCGGCTGTTGGCTGCCGGGGTAGTGGCCGACGTACCCCTTGTTGAGCACCTTCTGCTTGCTCACTCCCTCCGCGACCGGCACGCGCAGGCCGAGTCGCGGAATGGTGAGGATGGCGTAGGCCTGGGACCAGGAGGGGCTGGACTGCCGTGCGGTGGCGCTCTGTTGGCGATCACGGCCGCTGGAGTCCTGGTACGGCGACGCGGACGGCGTCGGCACGGACGCACCCGAATCACCGCCTCCCGCCCCGGAGTTGTCGTCGCCCCACTCCCGTTCCAGCGCCTCCACCTTCCGCTCGGCGCCGCGCTTGGCCTCCCGGTTGGTCCACCACAGCTGGTGGACGACGAGGAGGGCCAGTACGACGCCGACGGTGACGAGGAGTTCGCCACCGCCCCAGAGCACGCGCCGGCGCCGGGCCGACCGCCGCCGGCTGCTGTGCTGCACGACGGGAATCCGCATCCGTACGCCTCCTCGACCGGCACCGGGCCGCCCGCACGATAAGGGGCGGGCCTTCAAGTCACCAGCCCCGCACACCTCCACCCGCCCTGTCCGGCACTTCGTACATAGGTTTTAGAAAGGGCTGTCGTAACCCTCGACAAGCCCGCGCCGCACCCCCGATGCTTCGTCGTGGCATGAACGGGACAGGCCACCACATCGGAGAAGAAGCCATGATCCGACGCAGAACCCTGCTGGCCGCGGCCGGCGGCACCCTCCTCGGCAGCGCGCTCGCCACCGGCACCGCCCGCGCGGACGCCACGATCTCCGTCGCTCCCGGTACCTCCTACGGCACCTGGGAGGGCTGGGGCACCTCCCTGGCCTGGTGGGCCAACGTCTTCGGCGCCCGGGACGACTTCGCCGACATCTTCTTCACCACCAAGTCGACGACGTACAACGGCACTTCACTCCCCGGCCTCGGCCTGAACATCGCCCGCTACAACCTCGGCGCGTGCAGCTGGAACAGCGTGAACGGCGAGAGTATGGTCGCCTCCGCCAACATCCCCGCCTTCAAGCAGATCGAGGGCTACTGGCAGGACTGGAACAACGAGGACCCCACCTCGTCCGCCTGGAAGTGGACGGCCGACGCCACCCAGCGCGCGATGCTCACGAAGGCGGTGTCGCGCGGCGCGACCGCCGAGCTCTTCGCCAACTCCCCCATGTGGTGGATGTGTCTGAACCACAACCCGTCCGGCGCCTCCGACGGCGGCAACAACCTCCAGTCCTGGAACTACCGCCAGCACGCCTCCCACCTGGCGTCGGTGGCCCTGTACGCCAAGAACAACTGGGGCGTGAACTTCGCGACGGTCGAGGCCTTCAACGAGCCGTCCTCGTCGTGGTGGACGGCGACCGGCACCCAGGAGGGCTGCCACATGGACGCGACGGTCCAGTCGGCCGTACTCCCGTACCTGCGCAGCGAGTTGAACAGCCGCGGCCTGACGGGCGTGAAGATCTCCGCCTCCGACGAGACCAGCTACGACCTGGCCCGCACCACCTGGAACTCCTTCTCGTCCACGACGAAGGGGTACGTCGACCGCGTCAACGTCCACGGCTACCAGGGCTCGGGCGGCCGCCGCGACCTCCTCTACACCGACGTCGTCACGACCGCCGGCAAGGCCCTGTGGAACTCCGAGACCGGCGACAACGACGGCACCGGCTACACCCTCGCCTTCAACCTCCTCTACGACTTCCGCTGGCTGCACCCCACCGCCTGGGTCTACTGGCAGGTCATGGACCCGTCCACGAACTGGGCGATGATCGCGTACGACGAGAACACGCTCGCGGCGGGCGCGGTGCAGACGAAGTACTACACAATGGCCCAGTTCAGCCGCCACATCCGCCCCGGCATGAAGATCCTCGACACGGGCGTGAGCTACGCGGTGGCCGCCTACGACTCCTCCGCCAAGCGCCTGGTCATAGTCGCCCTCAACACTTCTTCCTCCGCCCAGACCCTGACCTTCAACCTCTCCAACTTCACGACGGTGAGCGGCGGTTCGGGCGGCCTGGTCCCGCGCTGGAACACGGTGACGACGGGCGGCGACCTCTACAAGTCGTACTCCGACACGTACTTGAGCGGAAAGACGGTCGCCGTCCCCTTTGCGGCGAAGGCGGTACAGACACTGCAGATCGACGGGGTGGTGATCTAGCTGGAGGGGCGGGGGGTGCGTGATGGGAGCGAGGCCGTTGATGCCAGTGATGCCGGTGATGCCGGTGATGCCGGTGATGCCGGTGGTCGTACCGGCGCCACCCCCACCCCCTCACCCCGAGCCGGTTCCGCCCTCGCCGCCCTCGCCGCGCTCGCCGCCCTGGCGCTGGGCGGCTTCGGCATCGGTCTCACCGAGTTCGTGATCGCCGGGTTGCTCCCACAGGTGGGCCGCGACCTCGACGTGTCGGAGGCCGCGGTGGGCCGCCTGATCTCCGGCTACGCCCTGGCGGTGGCGGTCGGCGCGATCGCGCTCACGGCCGCCACCGCCCGCCTCCACCGCAAGACCGTCCTGACCGGCCTGGTCACCCTGTTCGTGACCGGCAACCTCCTCTCCGCGATCACCCCCACCTACCCCGTGATGCTCCTGGGCCGCGTCGTGGCCGCCCTCTGCCACGGCTCCTTCTTCGGCATCGGCTCCCTGGTCGCCCGCCGCCTGGTCCCGCCCGAACGCGCCTCCCGCGCCGTCGCCCTCATGTTCGCCGGCCTGACCGTGGCCAACGTAGTGGGCGTCCCCTTCGGCGCCCTGATCGGCGAACACTGGGGCTGGCGAGCCACGTTCTGGTCGATCACGGCGATCGGCCTGGCGGCCCTGATCGCGATCACCACCCTGATCCCACCCTGGGCAGGCACCACGCCGACCGCCCCGGGGGCCGGGGACGGGCCAACCGCCCAGGGGTCCAGGGACGGGCCAATGGTCCCGAGGCCCGAGGACGGGCCAACCGCCCCGGGGTCCGGGAACGGGCCAACCACCCCGACGCCCGGGGACGGCCTCCGCCCCCAACTCCAGGCGGCCTTCCGCTCCCGCCAGGTCTGGCTGACGCTCACGGCCACGGCCCTCGGTTACGGCGGCATGTTCGGCGCCTTCAGCTACCTCGCGTACACCTTCACCGAGGTCACCGGCTTCTCCCCCGCCGACCTCCCCTGGCTCCTGGTCGTCTACGGCACGGGCCTGGTCGCCGGCAACATGGTGGGCGGCCGAGGCGCCGACCACAACCGCGACGCCACCCTGATCGCGTCCCTGGCCGCCCTCACAGCCACCCTCACGCTCTTCGGCCTCCTGGCCGACAGCAGACCGGCCGCCGTACCCCTCCTCTTCCTCCTCGGCCTCTCCGGCTTCGCCTCGGTCCCCGGCATGATCACCCGGGTCACGGACGAGGCGGCCGGCGTCCCCCTGGCGGCCAGTGCCAACGTCTCGGCCTCCAACATCGGCAACGCCCTGGGCGCCTGGCTCGGCGGCCTCACCATCAGCACGGGCCTGGGCTACAGGGCCCCGCTGTACGCGGGCGCGACCCTGACCGCGACGGCCCTGGCGGTGATGACGTACGCGGCCCACACATCACACCGCCGCCCGTGACTCCCGCGGGCCCCGCAGGCGAGGTGCTCATGCCCGACCTGCCCACTTCCCCTCCCCCTCTCCTCTTGCCGCCTCTCTCCGCCTCCGCCGGTCATCGGCAGTACGGTGTCGTCCATGCGCCCCGACACGCCCGCCGAGAACGTCGACCACCCCGCCGAAGCGGCTCGCCTTGAGCGGACCGCCGGCCTGTATCCCGAGGACGCCGAGGCCCTGCTCCTGCAAGCCGCGGCCCACCTGGAACTCGCCGGCGACCGCCCCGCCGCGACCGCGCTCTACGACCGCCTGCTCTCCACCCCGTCCGGCCTGGAGAACCCGTATCTCGTACGAGCCCTCAAGGCCTCCAACCTCTGGGAGTACGGCCACGAGGCCGAGGCCCGCGCCATCATCACCGGCGTCCGCGCGGCGGCCCCCCGCGACCCGGCCCCCTGGGTGATCGTCGCGGAGGCCCTGGAGGCCCATGACGAGCTGGAGGCGGCGCAGGAGACGTTCACGGAGGGAGCCCGCCTGCTCCTGACGGACGTGCCGGAGCCCCCGTACTCCACCCACCCCCTCCTCTTCGGCCGCCACCGCGTCCGCCGCATGCTGGGCGTGGCCCACGACGACTGGGACACCCTGGCCGACACCCTGCACTCCTCGCCGGCCTCCCCGGTCACCCTGGACGAACTCCACGACCCGAAACGCGTCTGGTCCCTGGGCTCGGACAACCCGGCGGAACTGGAGGCGGAAATCTCCCGCCTCCGAGCAGAACTAGGCGCGTACAGGGAGGCCCTCTCCCGCCCGTTCCCGGTAGCGGTCCTGCACTGGCCGTCGTCGGAACTGTCGGAACTCCTCGCGGCATACCCGACCCTCGCCGCCGAATACCCGTCCCACGAAGCCCACCTCGCGACCATAGAGTCCTCCCTCCGCGAACTGTCCACCTCCGGCACCCCCAACCTGGGCATCGTCACGGGCACGGTCCCGTCATACGAGGCCTTCGCAGCCTCGGAGGCAACGTCCCCGTCGAACACGGAACTGCTACCGCAGTACGCGACGACACTCGCGGCACGGGGGCGAGCGGTGGCTTGGCCGCCGCAGCGGGGGGCGGCGTGCTGGTGCGGCTCGGGCAACCCGTACGAAACGTGCCACGGGTTGTAAGCAGGTGTCCACCCGCCCCTACACGAGCCTGCCCAACATCGTCCAACGAGTCGAACCTGGAGCTGCCCGGAAGAGCATGCCGTCGGTGATCCTTCGGTGGTCCGTGTCCACCGTTCCTCCTACGCATAGGTCAGCTCGTGCCACCACCCCTTACCCGGCTGCCGCCCAGGACCACTTGAAGATCCACCCACCAGACGAAGAGCTGTCAGATACGACCTAGGCTGTGCGGAAACCTGCGGCGCGAGGGGACGAAGAGCAGAGTGGAACAGAACGACCTCCCATTGATCCGGCAGTACCAGGCGTGGCTCCAGATCGGCGACAGCCTGCCCGATGCTGAGCGGGAGCCCTTCTTTACAAAGGGCTTGGTCGTCCTCGACACCAACCTTCTGCTGAACCTATACGAGTACACCCCCTCTGCCCGCGAGCAGGTTCTCGCCGCACTCGAACTGATCGCACCGCGCCTGTGGCTTCCCTATCAAGTTGGCCTGGAGTTCATCCGGGGTCGGCACCGCGTGATTGCCAACCGCGTCAAGACACTGACCGACGCCCCAGATGCGATCAACCACAAGCTCAATGAGGCGCGTCGCGCAGTGGTGGCAGCCCGCGACGCGGTGAAGAACTTGCTTTTGAAGTACGCGCAAGACGACGAGGCCGGTGCCGAGTTGGACAAGCACATCAACCAGCAATCATTCGACGATGCGCTTGCAGACTGGCGGAGTATGCTGCTCAACCACATCAAGAAGCTCAAGGCCCAACAAGACCTCAAACCTGGTTCAGTTGCATCTGACGACAAGATCCTTCCACGAATCGCCGCTCTGTTTGGCGACCGAATAGGGGTGCAACCACCGCCGGAAGTATTGCGTCGCCGGGTGGAGGAAGCATCGGCCTATCGCTTCCCCAATGAGATTCCTCCTGGGTTCAGGGACGCAGGCAAGGAGACCCCCCTGCGGTCCGCAGGAGACTTCCTGCTCTGGGAGGAAATCGTCGAGAAAGCTGCCGGCACCGAGGGCCACGAAAGAGTGCTGTTGGTCTCCGCTGACGCCAAAGAGGACTGGTACGAACCGGCCGAACAGGGGCGCGGCCCGCGACCCTGGCCGATACTCGCCGACGAACTGCGGCTCCGCGCCGACGCCAGCCTGCGGATCGAGACCCCTAGGCAGTTTTACCAGGGAATCAAGCAGTTTCTGGACGCCGACCTAACAGAGAACACCTACGAGGAGATCGACCGCGCGGCTGAACCTCGCGAGCCTGAGGGGCCGCTCATCACCGAGACCGAGGCCCTAGTCACCGATCCTCCCGATGGTCTCGCACTTGCCGCCTACCGGGCTGCAGGCCTAGCGACTTCTGCCATACGCAAGGCCATCGAATCGCCTTCGCAGCGCCTATTCCAGTGGTGGCTGATTGGCGTGACAAGGGAGTTGGGGCGCCGCGAGGCCCAGAGAGGCGAGCCGCCGGTCGAACTGCCTGCGGCTATCTGCACGGATGCGCCTCCAGCACCGCATTGGGAGCGAGGCACTGCACTGAAGCCGGGGGAATGGCCCTACCGCGCCTCCTCATGGCTCGCTCCCTGGTTCCTGCAGGTCGTCTACGCAACTCCCGACGCCGACCGACAGACACTGCTCCGGCTGGCCGTTCGCCAGGCTGATCCATCCCGGTAGCGTTTCAGACCTCGGGGGCACGCGCTTCACCTGCGCGCTACTGGCCCAGCCAGCCAGCTGTGCAAGTCGCCAACTTGGCTCGCCCCTCTTGGTCCGTAATGCTCCATCAGAGCATGGTCATCAGTGATGTGTGCGGCAGCAGCGCCCGGCCGTCGGGCGGCGTCGGCTTGGTGGTGCATTGGGCTTCCTACGGCACGTCACGCACAAGGCAATCGGCGAGCGACAGACGCGCGTGGACTGCCGATGCACCACCTGTTCGGCATGCCCGACCGCCGCCCGGTGAAGTCTGTGGAGAGACTGAGGCCGAAACGACCACGCGAACACGCAAGGTCGGTACTAGAGTTGACCGTCGCGCTGAGCAGGTGGAAGCGGGCGGAAAACAGGACGGGGAACGTTCTCGATGGCACACAAGCTGCTGGACATCACTCCCACACCGCAGGTGCTGGTCGCACTGACACGGACCCCGATCACTCCGTTGGACGCGCTGAGTGAACTGATTGACAACGCCATTGACTCCTTCCGTGCCGCGGAGGTCTCGGGCAGTCCCTCGCCCGTGCGACAGGTCCTGATCGAGGTACCAGGTGCGGCGGAGGTGCGCCGCGGCGAGGGGATCATCCGGGTCCGGGATACTGGCCCTGGCCTGACCGAAGAGCAGATCGCCGACGCCATGCGGGCCGGATACAGCTCAAAGAACCACTTCGACACGCTCGGCCTATTCGGCATGGGCTTCAATATCGCCACCGGTAAGCTCGGCCGGGTCACCCGCGTGATCTGCGCCCGCACAGAACAGAAGCACGCCATCCAGGTCACCCTTGACCTGCCCAGGCTCCTCCAGACCGGCGCATTCACGGTACACGCCGAACAAGTCGAAAAGCCCCGCGGCCTGGAGCATGGCACGGTTGTCGAGATCCGCGGCTGGTGGCCAGAGGGCGACGCTAACCGTGGCTTCATCCGTGACCTGGTCAAGATCCCAAAAAACACGCTGCGCGACCGGATCGGCCGCCGATATGCGACCCTGCTGCGCGGTGAGGTCGGCGCACCGGTGGTAATCAGCGTCAACAGCGAGCGGTGCCGTGCATTCGAACACTGCGTCTGGTCGGAGTCACGGTTCGTCGAACGCCAAGGCCATGGCAAGATCCCCGCGCAGATCAGATTCGATGAGGAAGTGGACCGCTCGCGGCGGTGCCTCCATGACGGAGCAGAGTTCGGCGCCGCCGACGCCTGCCCCCGATGCGGGCGCCGCGACAGCCGAGAGATTGCCCAGCGGGTGCGCGGATGGGTCGGCATCCAGCGTTTCGACGACCAGAACGATTTTGGAATCGACTTGATCCGCAACGGGCGGGCCATCCGCATTGCCGAGAAGAGCGCCTTCTTCGAGTACACCGACGAAACCGTGGGCAAGGTAGAGCGGGAATACCCAATCGACCAGCAGTACGGGCGCATCATCGGGGAAGTGCACGTCGACCAGGTACCAGTCGACTTCCAGAAGCAGAACTTCCAGCAGTCCAGCACCGAGTGGCAAGCGGCCCTGCAGTTCCTTCGCGGCGGATCGCTGCTGCCAACAAAGTGGAAGGACGGAGAGCGAAACGACTCCCCGATCTCCAGGCTATTCCAGGGATATCGCAAGGTCCGCAACTTCGGGCGGGCCGACATGTATATGGGTCAGTACAACCCTGCCAAGGGCAAAGCTGACCGCATCTCACGTGAAACCGAACGCGCCTACTATCAGCGATTCCTTGATCGGGAGCCCGGCTACCACGACGATGAGCGCTGGTGGGAGCTAGTTGAAAGGGCTACGGAGCCGCCCCTCGAGGAACTGCCCGAATGCCCTGACTGCGGCTTCCAAAATCCGAGCGGGGCTGAAGCCTGTGGTGGCTGCAGCCGGGTCCTTGACGGCAGACCGTGTCTGAATGCCGCCTGCCGCCAGGTCATCGCTAGGTCAGCCACCGCTTGCTCGCACTGCGGGGCATCGCAGACTCCAAAGATCGAGCTGCCATGGACCTGCGCGTTCTGCCGTACCGAGAATAAGGCGGGCGATGAACACTGCCGCGAGTGCGGCATCGTCGAAGGCGCACCCCACCCGGCCAGCCCTGAGGCCCTCGCCCCGGGGTCGGAAGAAAACGCCGAGCTTGGTGCCTCTCGGCTGACCGTCACCCTAGCCGACGGCAGGGCGAGCGACCCCCTGGATATCACTGTGCGCACCGTCGCCCGACCAATTATCGCTGCGCATGGCTGCCCGCCAGTTCCTTTGGTCACCGATGTTAAATCAGGCCACCTGACCATCTACACCTACCTATCGCATCCGGCGTTCACCGCGATGGGCGTACGCCCCGAATACCTGATCGCCTCCGAGGCCGGTCAGTACCTACACGCCCTGCATGCCAACTTGCGCGGAAGGCCCGGACACACCGTGTCTGCCCTGACTGCCGAACTCCTCAAAGAGGGTTGGGGCGACACGATCGCCGAGAACGCCGACACGGTGCGGGACGACATCAAGTCCCTGTTCAACTCGATCACAGAGAAACTCCTGGATGCCCCGCATGCAGACGACTTCTATGACGAACTCGACGAGGCCCAGCAACGCGCCATGGCGGACTCGGTGATTACCTCCGGAGTTGATCTGTCCGAGCTGGAACGGCTGAAGACTACTGGCGCCTACCTGCGCTATTGCGACCGTGACACTCTCGCGGCCTTTTTCGCTCGCTACCCCCAAGGCTGGTTCGGGGGCCGGGTATGGCGCGATCCATGGCCCCATTCCAGCGCGCTCGGGCCGGTCGTTGCAGAGAAGCTCCAGCACGAACTGTCCATCAAATACCTGCGCTGCCTAGAGGATTGCGCTTCTTACATCCGCTACGAACAGCCAGAGCGGCTTCTGGTGGTGCGCGCCAGAGCAGCTGCAGAGTTCCTTTCCGACAAGCTGTCATGACCCAGCGGATCGTCAGCGACCTTTACCTGAGCGGCACCGGCTGGCAGGCATTCGAGCGCACCGTACAACGGCTGCTCGTCGCCCGCGGTTACAGCAGCGTCCAGCTCGCCGGCGCCTCCGGTGATGGCGGCGCCGATGTCATCGGTACGTTGGCCGGACGCCGCTGGCTATTTCAAGTCAAGCGGTGGCGCACCCCGGTTGGCCCGGAGGTAGTCGCCCAAACAATCGCCGCATGTCGCCGCTACGACGCGGACGTCCCTGTTGTCGTCAGCCTCAGCGGCTTCCAGCCGGCGGTGCGCGCCCAGCAACAACAGCTCGCCGCCGATGGCATCCCGCTGCAACTATGGGACCGTCGCGCCCTATTCCGCCAGGCCGAGAGGGTTCCCGCTGAGCCGCTGTCGCAGCACAGTCCTGATCGCTACGAACTGCGCTCATATCAGGCCGACGCAGTCGACCGGATCATGAACGAGCTAATAAACGGCGCCCGCAGCGCCCTGGTCGTGCTGGCTACAGGCTTGGGCAAGACCTTCGTCGCCGCCGAGTTCCACCGGCGATTCACCGCTACCCGCCCCAGTGCCAGGACCCTTGTTCTTGCCCACCGCAACGAACTCGTCTATCAACTGGAGCGCTCCTTCTGGCCGATGCTTCCCGCCTCAGCCGCTACCGGTGTATGGAATGGCCATGAGCGACCCGACCCCGACGCACTGGCCGATCTTGACATCGTCTTTGCCTGCGTCGACAGCGTCGCCAGTGCTGTAACCGCAGGGCGCACCCTGCCTGAATTCGGCCTGGTAATCGTCGACGAGTGCCACCACCTCGGCACTAAGGCTTACGACACAGTCCTGGATGAGCTCTCCGCAGGAGACGGCGGGTCATTCCTCGTCGGGATGACGGCCACACCTTGGCGCCCTGACGGAAGAGCTCTCCGCCAGTGGTTCGACTTCCCTATCGTCGATATTGACATGGTGCGCGGCCTGCGCGAGGGCTACCTTGCCAATGTCGACTACCGCATGTACACCGACAACCTTGACTGGGACGCCCTCACCGCCCTTCCTCGCACCACCCCCGCTCTGACGCCTCGCGGCATCAACAAGACACTGTTCATCGAAGAGTGGGATGACGCCGTCGTCGAACGACTCGCTGAGACCTGGCATGAGCAGACCAGCCCCCGTGCCATTGTCTTCTGCGGCACGATCGACCATGCCGAGCGAATGGCCGCCCGCATCAATGCCCTCGGCTTCACCAATGCCGATGTGATCGCCTCCCGGAGTGCTGACGGCAAACCGGCGAGTGCTGCCGTGCGCAGCCAGACTCTGTGGGATTTCGCTGACGGCCGCACCGGGGTGCTTTGCGCCGTAGACATCCTCAACGAAGGCGTAGACGTCCCGGACGTCAACATCGTAGTTTTCCAGCGCGTAACCCACAGCCGCCGCATCTTCGTCCAGCAACTTGGGCGTGGCCTGCGTCTTTCTCCGGGCAAGAATCGCGTAATCGTCTTGGATTTTGTTTCCGATATCCGCCGCTTCGCCGCCGGCCTGGATCTCCAGGACTCTCTTCGGGCGCCGTCCTCCAAAAGGCGCGATCCGCGCGTCAGTATCGGCAGCAAGATCACCTTCATGCGTGCCAACAATGAGGACCAACAAGGGGCGCATTTTCTGCGCGAATGGCTTGGCGATCTTGAAGCAGTGCAGGACGCCGAAGAAGACGTCCACATCCTGCGCTACCCGCCCGAAGACTCCTTGGACCTGATCCCCAAAAGATAAGGCAGAACCGTACCGATGCCCTTGAAGGGTTCAAACCCCCAAGCCGACTGGAACCGGCTCAAGCCCGACACCATCCACGCCGTCCGGCAATTGCTCAGCCAGCTAGAGCACAGCGAGTCCTCCCAGGACCTACTAGACTCCTATCTCTATGCCAAGCGCCTTCTCGCCCAATCTCTGCAGGCTTACATCCGTATTACCATGGCGGACGAGCTCACAACCCTCCAAGAGTTGCGGGCCAGGCTGGGACATGAGATGAAACGCCGATACGGCGACCGCATACCAGAGGAGTACCTGATAGTTCCTTATGGCAGCAGAACACACGAGGAGCTGTTCACCCTCCTGCTCCAGCAGCAAGGGAGACCTGTCGAGGCCGCGTTTCTGCGGATCATCACCGCTGACTCCGTCCACACCGAACGCCGAACCCGTGAGCTCCGGGAGCTCGGACTGGATATCGAGACCACAAAATCCGGCGGCTCCGACGTCTACACCCTCAAGTCGCTAGAGATCGACACAAACATGATTCCGACGATTATCAGTAACACCATCAAGCGAAAAAAGCCACCGACTCGCGAAAGAAGGGCTCTCCACGCGATACTCGGAATCGAAGACCGCGCTTGAGCGGCTGCGGGCAGCCATCCACTTGACGCCAGCGGGATTTCTCACATCAGGCATTGACAGACCTAGATTGCCAGATCGAGAGGCAGGTCACTGATATCGCGGAGGCGTTTGCCGTCAAGCAGAGTATGCAGCATGCCGATAGCCTCATCGTTCTGGGTGCCGTCTACCGCCTTAATCAATTCCGGCAGAGCGAAATGATAGACAGTGTCAATATCCCCAGTCCCGAGAGCCAGGGACGCCAATCTAGATGGCGACGGCTCTCCGGTAACAACCGCAATGTGCGGTGTGCGGCCCTTCCGGTTTCGGATTATATTCAACGCCTCTGAACGCGCGTTCTGGGCACGGTCACTGCGAAGCGTCCATTTACATGAAACTATGGCATGGACGATGGGGCGCTCCTGATTAGCCATCCTGATGACAGCATACCTGCCGGAGTTCGCATCCACCAAACACCGGTCGCCATTAATGACGTCATCGAGCTCGGGATTTCGCAGCACGAGGATATCCGGGCTGATTTCATACGAATTCCCTAGCACCGAGGCCAATGTTCGATCATTCTCGACTGCACTTGCAAGGTCGGCAAGATGAGTATAGGGCTCGTATTTGGAAATTTGATATTCGGCACGCGATCCGCCGACATTTTCAATAGTCCATGCGCCTGGGCGGAGACGCTGAAACAGAGGGAATGTCTCCCTCAGGAATCCCTCCACGGCCTCTTCAAATTGTTTTCCGGCCCGTTGCCCCTTGAGCTTTTCTGGGATGACCTCGGCAGAGAGGTCATTGGCGATACTCAGCGCGATACCCAGACTAGTCTTCTGACTGCTGTCAGCATTCGACGCCACACCGCCGGGCGACAGCGAAAGCGTATGCCCACTGACTAGATTCTGGTGGAACCTATTTCTCGCCTCGCTGAGTTCCGCTGTCACGTGAAGCCATCCCTTCAAGAAATAAGCTGAACCGCTCTATGCGTTGACAAGTTCCGTTTTCGGAACCTGGCCGTGGCAGGCCCCTTCCGCCAGATGCCTCTCCGGCAACTCGTCGTCCGCTGGCCGTCGCTGTCTTCCGTCATTACAACGCAGGCCTCGGAAGACCTGTCCTACAGAGCCCCAGCCCCCAGGCCGCCGCCGAGTTTTGGGCGCATGGCGTAGGGTTCTCTCCGCCACTGGCAAGCTTCCACAAGCCGGGGCCAAACTTACCGATCAACGTCGAGGAGAGCGGTCATGTCTGACAACTGGACTCCTCCTCTTGGCTCTTGGGCTTCGTCCGCCGCCCGGCGCCGTAACATGCAGGCGATCCGCAGTCGAGACACGACACCTGAGCGTCTGATCCGCCGGTTCGTCCACGCTCGGGGGTTAAGGTACCGAGTCGCAGCCAGACCCCTCCCAGACCTTCGGCGGACCGCCGATATGGTCTTCCGTCCAGCGAAGGTGGCTGTCTTCATCGACGGCTGCTACTGGCACGGCTGCCCCGAGCACTACGTGCCACCGAAAACCAACCCGGGCTACTGGTCCGACAAGGTGGCCAGGAACATGGCCCGAGACCGGGACACCGACCAGCGCCTGGAAGCGGCGGGCTGGACGGTGCTCCGGTTCTGGGAGCATGAGCCCTCCGAAGACTGCGCCACGCGCATCGCGGCCGAAGTCGAGAAGCGTCGCAGCGCAGCTCGGAAGGCAAAGCCGAACAGTTGATCAGTCCTTCTGGTCTCGCTCCCGTGCGGCCTTCAGTACATCGATGATCGATTCACCGATGGCCTGCGCGACAGGCGGCGGAAACGCATTTCCGACCTGTCGGTACTGAGCCGTCTTCCCCCCGCTGAAGTCCCAGCGCAGCGGGAACCCCTGAATGATCGCGGCCTGCCGCACCGTAAGCATCGGGCCTTCGGCACCGAACAGATCCCGGTCCTCGGTACCCGTCGGCTCACCGTTCACGGGCGCGTTAGCGACGCCCATACCCGAGACCCCAAGCGCTCGCCAAGCCTTCTTCGCACGGCTGGGGCCGAGGTCAGCGCCACCGTGCTTCTTTGAGCCGCCGACGAGTGTGGGAGCCACGTCCTTGTCAGCCGCCAGCTTCCATTCGTCGAAGGCTCGCCGCGCCTGGGCAGCCCGAGGCCCCTTCTCAAACGGCTTGAAGCGCTCCTTCATCGACTCTTCCAGCGCCTTGAAGACCGAGACGCGCTCGGCGCTGGGCGCGGGAGCTTCGTACTTCAGGTCCTTGAGGACGTCCTTCCGGAAAGCGACGAGGATGGAGCGGGGGCGGAGCTGCGGAACGCCGAACTTCTCTGCCTCGTACACGTTCCACCCGACGACCTTGTAGCCCGGCAGCCCGTCGTCTGTAGGCTCCATGTCCTCAAGCTCGGCCTGGATCCTTGACCGGTAGTCGTCGAACTTGGCGTCCATAAGGCCGCGCACGTTCTCGATCATCACAGCGCGGGGACGGATCATTTCGGCAAGGGCCAGGATGCGCGGGAAGAGGTCGCGTTCATCATCCTCGCCGAGCTGCTTACCAGCGTGGGAGAACGGCGGGCAAGGCACGCCACCCGCCAGCAAGTCGACCTCACCTCGGCGATAAAGACCGCGGCTCTTCTTCAGGTCACGCTCAGGCTCAAACTCCACCACGTCTTGGCAGAGCACGTCGCAGTTGTCGCGCTCCCAGTCCCACTTCGGGTGCAGTTCGATGTTCTCGCGCAGTGTGGCCACGGCGTATCTATCGATCTCGATCAGAGCCAGGTGCCCGAAGCCAGCCTGGTGCAGGCCGATGGCCTGTCCGCCGGCCCCAGCACAGATCTCGATCGACGTGAACTCAGGCTTCTGCACCTTGGCAGCCACGCCCTCGGGTTCCTTCGTGCGGGTCATGCCCCCTCCTTACAGTTGTGCAGCGGCAGACACATCTTGCAATCCACCATCACTGAGGGTGACAGACCCCACTGACAACGAGACCGGACCAAGTGTGCAACACGCCCCGCGCTCCGCTGAACGCACCCTCCGTAGCGCCGAACACTCATACGATATTGCTCATGCGGACACCGACGTGGACTGAGGACGAACTCGTACTGGCCGGAGCGCTCGTCGTGCGGAACGGCTGGCGCGAGATGCGGACCGAGGACCGCGAGGTCCAGGAGCTCTCCGAACTGCTCCGTTCTCTGCCGCTCCACGGCCCGGAAGCGCTTGCCCTTCCCGATTTCCGGTCTCCAGGCAGCGTGAGCCGCAAGACCACCGACTTCATGACGAACCACGGCCTGTACTCCGGCAAAGCCACTCGATGCGGCAAGCCCACCTTGCTGATGATCGACGCCTTCACCCACCGCGAGGCGGAAATGCTCCAGGCGGCCGAGGCCATCGAAGAGGGCATCTCTTCCGGCGAGCTGTACACCATCCCCAAGCAACTCGATGAGGTCGACGAAGCCGGCGCCACAGCCATTGAGGGACGCCTCCTCGTCCGCCGGGCACTCGCCCGCGAGCGGGATCCGAAACTCCGTGCGCTGAAGATCAAGCAAGTCCGCCGAAACGGACAGCCGCTCCGGTGCGAGGTCTGCGACTTCGACTTCGGCCACGCCTACGGAGACCTTGGCGAGGGCTACATCGAAGTGCACCACGTCACTCCCCTCTACATCTCCGGGACGCGGGAGACCAAGCTCGGCGACCTCGCCTGCGTGTGCGCCAACTGCCACCGCATGTGCCACAGAAGCCGTCCGGGAGAATCCTGGCGCACGCCGGCTGCTCTGCGCGAGCACATACGCAAGTCCGTTCAGGATGCCGCCCACTAGGCAGCATCCCTATCGGCCTCGTAGTGCATCTGGGCGCGGTCAAGGATGTCGTCCGGATCATGGCCGCGTGCAGCGGTCCAGTGGAGCAGGTCCGCGATCAGCTCCACGGCTGACTCCTCAAGACCGATGTCCCGCAGGACGGCTTCCCCCCTGCTCCCCATCAGGGCAGCACCGCCACAGGAACCTTGGTAGCTCTCCAGCGCCTCGGCGGCACGCTCCACGCGGCGGCAGGCGCTTCCCGCTCTGAGCGGGATCTCGCACCAGACTGCCTTGCCTACCGCGGTGAGCACCGTGCCCCAGTCCACCGCCAAGGCTGCGAGCAAGTGCAGGCCACGACCGCACTCGGCGTCGCAATCCGCCGTGCCCGGCCTCGGCACCGCCCTGCTCTTGTCATGCACTTCGAGCCGGAGCCGCTCACCTCGCCGCTCAAGGATCAGACTCGCAGGTACACCCTCGCCGACATGCTTAACGACGTTTGTTGCCAGCTCCGTAACGACTAGCTCCGCTTCGTCCGCCACCGTCGTCATGCCCCAGCGACTCAGTTGCGTGACGGCTGCCCTCCGCAGTAAGCGCACTTCCGCTGGTGCCGCCTCGAAGGGCAGTACACAGCGGAGTCGGGGTTCGGTGACTTCGCAGTCAGACATCAGGGCCGCTCCTCCCTCCCAAGCCACGCACCTGCCGCGCATGCCGTGTCCGTACGGCTGCTCTGCGTAGCCATCCGGTAAGCGAGCATGACACAGAGAAATCTCATCGTGTAACTTCTCACGAGAATCGATCGAGTGAACCTGATGGTGGATCCCGTCGGCCGCTACCTAGCCTGAGGGGGACTCCGGGCCTGGTGCCCCGAGCACTGACAAGGAGTTCCATGCCTGAACGGACGACAACCCGCCGCCGCCAACTGGGCGCGATGATGCGCAAGTTGCGCGCCCGCAAGGGCCTGACGCTTGAAGAGGCAGGGCAGCTGGTCGGGGTGTCCAAGGCGACGGTCAGCCGGTACGAGACTCAGTCCGGGCCGGTCAAGTGGATCGTGATTGATGCTCTGTGCCGCGAATACGGAGCAACTGACGCCGAGCGCGAGGCCGTTGTGGGACTCGCCAAGGACGCGAAGCAGCAGGGCTGGTGGAGTTCCTTCTCCGACTCCATCCCCGAGAGCATGAACTTGCTGCTCACGCTTGAGGACGAAGCCGTACGCGAGAGTCACTTCTCCTGCGTCTACGTTCCTGGTCTGTTGCAGACGCGCGAGTACAGCACCGCGCTGCAGAAGGCCAACGAAATCCCCCTGGAATCCGAGGAGATCGAGCGGCTGGTCGACATCCGGATGAAGCGGCAGGAGATCCTCACCCGCCTCAAGCCGTTGCAGCTGTGGGCGATCCTCGACGAATCCGTGATCCGCCGGGTAGTCGGATCACCGCAGGCGATGCGAGAGCAACTTGACCGGCTGCTCGAAGCGAACGAGTCCCCTCACATAACGCTTCAGGTTCTGCCCTTCTCCAAGGGAGCCCATGCCGCTGCGCTTGGAAGCTTCGTCATCATCGGAGGAACCGAGCAGGCACTCGACGTCGTGTACGTCGACTTCCACACCGGCTCCCTCTTCCTTGAGAAGGATGAGGAACTGGAGCGATACAGACTTGCGTTCGAGTACCTGAGGGCACAAGCGTTGGACATGGAGGCCTCCTCCGCCATAATCCATCGCGCCCGCAAGGAGCTGTAGATGTCTGCCGAACCCCGCCCCGCCCACGAGTACGACTGGGTCAAGTCGTCGTACAGCGGTGGTAACACGACCGAGTGCGTAGAAGCTGCCTTCACGTCGGCGGTAGTGCTGATACGAGACTCCAAGCGGCCGGACGGTCCCCAAGTATCCGTGTCAGTCGAGGCGTGGGGCAGGTTCGTGGCTGGACCGAGAAATAGTCGGCAGGAGCCAGCAGCACGGCACGCGACATACTCACGGCGCATCGCGAGAGCGGCATAGTGTCACCTAACTCTGCGGCAGTCCCGGGAGCTCGGTCCAGGAAGCGGACATCGGCAAGTGCCTTGCATGACGGGATCTCGCGCTAGAAAGCTCCCTACCGTCCAGGGCCAATCGAACCTGAATCACAAGCGCGGGAAGGAAGGATCCCGCGGAGGCTCTACGGGATCTCAGCCACGCTTCCGGTCAAACGGCTGGCTCATCGCTGCAACATGTATGTCGCCGCTACGCAGACACACACTGGAACAGGGCCTGCTCCCAGGCGCCAGCCGCCTTACGCCAGCGACCTGCGCACCGCGTCGACCAACGATGCCGCACGTACGTCGTCAACTCCCCCGATGATGTTGTTCATCACGTAGCCGAAGGCGATGCCGCACTTGAGATCGGCGAAGCCGAGCGAACCGCCGCGGCCGGTGTGGCCGAAAGAGCTCCCCCCGATCATCGGGTTGGTCTCGGTGGGCAGCATGTATCCGGAGCTGAATCGGCTCGGGATCAACATCACCTGATCCCTCCCGCTGGCCTGCTCCTTGGTCGCTGACTCCAGAGTCTCTGGCGTAAGCAGGCGCACACCGTCCACTTCGCCGATCAACGCGGCGTACATGCGTGCCAGTGCGTGTGCGGTGCCGATGCCGTTGGAGGCCGGGAGTTCGGCGGCCTGCACCTCGGGCGAGTCGAAGTCGATCTCGGCGGGGTCGGTGACCATGTACGCCCTGTTGCTGAACGACTGCGGATCCCTCCAGGCGGCCACCTGTTCGCGGAGTTCCTCGGGAACCGACTCGGCGGGCACGGTGGTGAGGTCCACTGCGGGTCGCTGGTACACCATGCGGCTGACTCGGCTGCGTTGATCCGCCGGCAGTCCGATGAAGAAGTCCAGTCCGAGGGGGGCGGCGATCTCGTCGGCGAAGAGGCGGCCCGGCGTCTGGCCGGATACCCGGCGGATCACTTCGCCGACAAGCCAGCCCCAGGTCCTGCCGTGGTAGCCGTGCGCTGTGCCCGGAGTCCACTGGGGGCGTTGAGCGGCGAGTGCGGCCGCCATCGGGTGCCAGGCCAACGCTTCGTTCAGCGGGACAGGTTGGTCCAGTGTGATCAGGCCGGCTTGGTGGGACAGCAGCCAGCGCACCGGGATGTCCGCCTTGCCGTTCGCGGCGAACTCCGGCCAGTACTTCGCCACCGGCGCGTCCAGGTCCAGCGCCCCGCGCTCGGCCAGCATGTGTGCCGCGGTCGCGGTAGCCCCCTTGGTCGCCGAGTAGACGAGCTGCAGCGTGTCTCGCGTCCACGGACGACCGGTCTCGGGGTCGGCGACGCCGCCCCACAGGTCCACCACCGGTCGACCGCACTGGTACACGCACACCGCCGCGCCGATGTCCCCGTGCTCGGAGAAGTTCGCCGCGAACGCCTCACGCACCGGTTCGAACCCAGCCGCGACCTCACCGTGGATCGTCGTCATGCCGTCCATCCTGGCATTGCGGCAACCTGCTCTGAGGGGGCGGGCTCGGCCTCGCAATCCGAAAGGTGACAGTCACGCCGCGATGGGCACCGCCTGAAGCCGCTCGCGGAACTCACGGACAGCGGGGACGGACTTGCGCGGTTCGAGGTGTGCGGAGAACTCCTTCAGGCGGTCCAGCGCCCGTACGGAGCTGACACTGCTCTCCAGGAGTTCGGTGCCGTAGTTCGCGGCGTCGAGCGCCCCGTCCAGGTCGCCGCCGGCGAGCCGGGCCTCGGCCAGGCGGCTGGAGCGCACGGCCTTGTCCCGAGGAGCCGCGCTCTTCACGGAGGTCTCCAGGGAACCCGTTGCGCGCTCCACCTGCCCGGACCGCAGCAGGACCTTGCCCTCGGTGGACTTCAGTTGGGCCTCGCCGAACCAGTTGAGCCAGTCCGGGTTTTCCTGCGTCGTGTGGCTCTCCCAGTAGGAGACGGCGCGGTTGAGCGCTGTTCCGGCGTTCCGGTGGTCGCCGTCGCGGGAAAGTGCCTCGGCCTGGTGTAGATAGAGGAAGGACTTGGTGTACGGCGACAGCGTGCGAGGGGCGTTGTCGATGGCGGTCGAGATAAGAGCGACGCGCTCAGCGGTCCGTCCGGCCTCGGAGACGTGAACGCCCATCTCCGCGAGGATGAAGGCACCGAACGCATCGTCGCCGGCGGTGCGGGCGCTGCGCAGGGCGCCGACGTAGTAGCGCTGGCCGACGGACCGCAGCCCCGCATCGTAGGCCATCCAGCCGGTCAGGTGCGACACCCGGGCCGCCAGGGCGTAGAGGCGGATTCGGATGTTCTCTGTGTACCTGCCGGTGCTCAGGAGGCCGGTGACGAGGGCGAGATCGCCACGTGCCTGCTCCAGGAGCGTAGCGCCGCCGAGTTGGTCGTCGAGGGTGCGCAGCGTGCTGATGCGCTGCTCGATCGTCGAGACCATCGTGTCCGAGACCTGATCCCCGCCCAGGGCCGAGGCGAAGGCGGACGGCGCGTCCACCCAGCTCGCCGCGAGGCCCGTCAAGGCGGCGCCGGTGATGGTGAGAAAGCCCCGGCGGTCCATGCGGCCACTCCCCACTAGTTCGGACAACGCCTCAACGGTACCGGCCTCGGTCCACGGGGCAGTGAGCCCCGTGACCTCCCAGACCGGCAGCCACCGGGGCCAGCCTTCCCTACGCGCCTGCTGGTAGGGGACGCGCAGCAGGTCGGCGAGTACGCGCTGGGCGTCCGCGTCCGGCTCCTGCCCCTGCTCCCACTTCCATACGGTGGTCCGGTTGGTCGCGAGGGGGATTCCGAGCGACCGCCCGTGGGCCTGCATGAGGCGGGCGAACTCGGCCTTCCCCCATCCGCGCGTCTGGAGAAGGAAGCTCAGCGGGTGGACCGCCAACGGCTCACCAGGCATCTCATCACTCCCGTCATCCCTCACGGCGTAGTGGGGAGGCTACTTCGCGTGACCGCGTACGGGGAGGGCGTCCCCAGGAGGAACCCCCTAGAAACGTTCCGCCTTGCTGGCTGGGGCCGTTGACTGAGTATCAGCCGTCCGCGCAGTCCGCCGCAGAGCGACTGTTCCCGGAACGGCTACTCAGATCGGCGGCTCCGTCCCTGTTTCCCCGTCGGGGACGGAGCCGCTTTCCAACTCCTCGGAGGCGTCCGCCATGCCCACGCTTGTCCATCGGTTCGTCCTCGCGGGAGAAGAGAGGGAAGTGTCCCTCGCTCGGCGCAAGGTCGTCGACAAGGTGCGTGCGTGGGGTGTGCCGTTGGACGACGAAACGGCTGACGCCATCCGTCTTGTCGCCTCCGAGCTCATCAGCAACGCCGTGGTCCATGGGGAAGGGCCCGTCACCGTCGCGTTGTACCACCGTCCCGGCCGCCTGGTGATCGACGTGCTCGATGCCAATCCTGCTGCTCCGCAGACGAGTTGTGCCCAGGCCCAGGACGAGAGCGGGCGCGGCCTGGCGCTGGTCGAGCTTCTCGCTTCTCGGTGTGCCTGGGAGCCCGTCGGCCAGGGCAAGCACGTTTGGGCGGAGATCGCGCTTCCCAAGGCGGCGCCCGCCATCCGAGCCGCCGTACTGCGCAGGCTGTTCGTGCTACGGCCGAAGCGCGGCGTGGTGGCCGAGCCCGAGTCACTCACTCTGGCGGTCGCGTGATGGGGCGGCACACCTTACGAGCGAATCCGCTTCCTGATCCCGACGTGGTCTTCCGGCCCACCCGCCGAGACATCGACCCCGTCACCAGGGAGCCCACTGACTACGCGCTATGGGATCGCCACGAGTGGCGGGGGCGCGGCGAGTGCTGGCTGTGGTGCGGACGTGACGACGTCGAGGTGACGTGGATCGGGCCCGTCCGGTCGAGCGGCATGCACGCGGCCCTCTACGCGTGTCGTGCCTGTCTGTACGAACTGGACCAGCGCGTTCTGGAGATCAACATGCGCGAGGACGTCGGCGGTCTTCCGAATCACCGCTGACCCGCCCTGCCCCTGGTGCCGGACGGCCCTTCATGGCGCGCCCCATGACCGCCGCCCCACGGCGACTCACATCTCTCACGGCCGTGGAGCGGCCATCGACCTCCCGTCGGAGCCCTGACGGGAGAACCGAAGAGGAAGGAGCACGAGGTGACAGAGCCCACGACACCGCCTCCGGCCCGGAGCGGCCTCCTGGTGGCGGTGCAAGAGCTGACCGCCGTCCACGACCGGTACGACAGCCTCCGGTCGGACAACCAGGGCAGTTCTGGCGACGCGCCGTGGCCGGGTGGCGACGGCAACCTGCACGACAGCGAGTAGGCACCAAGCGGTGAGGGCCGGCGTGGTCGGCCGCGCCGGCCCCCACCGTGTCCGCATCAGTGGTCGAACCCATGGAGGACGCACGATGGAACACCGGTTGATCAGCGCCATCGAAGCAGCGCTCCGCTGGAGCGGAGCCGAGGCGCTGGGCAAGGACTTCGTACGCGGGAGCATGGACGACCCCGCACTCGTCTCCCGCATCATGACCCCGAACCGCCTGCTCGACACCGCGATGCGCAGGAGCCTGAACCGCCCGCAGTTCCGGTGCTTCCAGAAGGGCGAGGAGGTCCATCCGGCCATCTACTACACCGACAGCGTCAGCCCCCGCGGCCAGAGCATCTCCATGGTCAACATGCGCAGCCTGGGCAGGCTCCTGGGAGAAGGCGCGACGGTGATCATGGACCAGGCCAACGTCTTCGATCCGACGATGGAGGTCGCGTGCCGGGCCCTGCAGTGGTGGTCCCGTGAGCGCGTCCAGGTCAACGCGTACCTGACGACGAACGACGCCTCCGGCTTCCCCCTGCACTGGGACGACCACGATGTCGTCATCGTCCAGCTGGCGGGTGAGAAGGAGTGGGAGGTGCGCGCGACCTCCCGCGCGGTCCCGATGTACCGGGACACCGACCCCAACAGCACACCCAGTGAGGAGATCATCTGGTCCGGTCTGATGCGGACCGGCGACGTCATGCACATCCCCCGGGGCCACTGGCACCAGGCGACACGGACCGGCAGCGGCTCCGGCAAGAGCCTTCACGTCACGTTCGGCATCACCAAGCGCACAGGGGCGAGCTGGCTCGCGTGGTTGGCCGACTGGTGCCGCGAGCGCGAGATCTTCCGCCACGACCTCGACCGCTGGCAGGGAACCGGCACCGATGCCCTGACCGAGGCCGCCACCCAGCTGGTCAGCGAGCGCCCGCCGGCCGACTTCCTGGACGCATACGAGCAGGCGACGACCCTGCCTCGGCACGTGCCGTTCCTCGACATACTCGGGCCGCTCGACGCCGTGGTGTGCACCACCCATTTCCCGCCCCAGATTCAGGAGCGCGGAGAGACCGTCGACGTCGTGGCCTCGGGGAAAAAGCTCACCCTCGCGGCCAAGACTCTGCCCGCAGTGCGTCTGCTGCTGAGCGGCCAGCCGGTCGCGCTGGAACAGGCCGCGGCCGTCGTCGGAGCCGAGGTGGCGGAGGTCGCTGAGATCCTGGTGGAGGAGGAGCTGTGCGCGGTGCTGACCCCCGAGTTGTTCTCGGGCTACACCGGTCTCGTCACGAACGCCGGCTCCTGACCGGGGCGCTCGACCTTGGAGTTACGGCACTCGACACCAGCACCAACTACCTCGGCTTCCGTTCGCATCAGATCCTGGTGCAGACGGCCGGAGACCTGTTGCCCAAGTTCACGGTCTCCACGAAGGTGGGCTACTTTCCAGGACCGGGCGGGGCGGAGCATTCCTTGGACCCCGTACGGCTGCACGCGGCCGTGGAACAGGCGGCTAGGGACCTGGGGCAGGAGCCGGATCTGGTGTTCCTGCACAACCCTGAACACTCGATCCGCGAGGCTGGCCCTGATCGCCAGGAGGCGCTGACAGAAGCGTGCGCCGCCCTCGATGACGCCACGAGCAAGGGCCTGTGCGCCGCATGGGGCATCGCGTCCTGGGATCCATCACCCCTGGTAGGACTGATCGGCCCTGCCGTACCGAGGCCAGCGACCCTCATGGTCCGCGCTGGCCTACTCGTCGGAGTCAGAACGCTGGACGCTGCGGACACCCTCATCAGGGCATGGGACCTGGACCCCAGCGAGGTATGGGGCATGAGCCCCTTCGGCGGCAGCACCGGCGACTCGGTGTGGGCCAAGATCGACCCCCGTGTCTTCCTCGGTGACAGCCGCCAACTCTCGCGTGTGCAGGCGGCGTTCATGGCCGCCTATCATCTGCCGAGGGTCGGCACTGTGGCTGTGGGCACTGATGAACCTGCCCATCTGGGCGAACTCGTCGGCGCCCTGGTCGGCCAGGTCGAGGAACGAACGGTCCAGGAGTACCGGCGTCTCCTGCGAGACCGTTCACGCGATCAGCCGGCCTGAAGCTCCTTGATGACCTGCTCGGCCATACGCCGGGCGGGTTCCAGCCGCGGGTCTTCCGGGTGCGCGTACGGCCCGAGGATCTTCGAGCAGACAAACAGCGTCATCACCTTGCCGTCCCGGCTCTCGAAGTCGGACCGGCGCTCGTGCCATACGCGATCGGCCAGAGCCGGGACAGCAAGGGAACTCGCCCACAGCGAGGCCGAGTCCAGCCCCAACGGCGCGTTACCCCAGTCCTCCCAGTCAAAGAGACTGAACCCCGGAGCGGTCATGTTGGCCCAGTTCAGGTCCGCGTGGGCCGGCACCCATCGCTCGGTGGTCGTATCGAGATCGCCGGAGAAAACACCGCGGATGAACTCGGTGATCAGGGCCTGGGTGATGGTGTCGGTGTCCGGCGTGGCGATCCGGCTCGTGCTCTGGGTCGCCAGCGCGTCCAACGACGCGTTCAGCGCCTCCCACCAGTCATCCGGCAGCTCCGGGGCTTCACTCAAGATGGCGCTTCCGACAGGAGCCCCTGGCAAGAGCTCGGTTTCGTCGGCCCGCCACATCACCTGCCCGTCCGCGGCCCGCCAGACCACACATCCGTACCATCCGGGCTGGGCGATGCCCTTCAGACGGGCGGCACTCTCAGTCCCGTTCCACCCCTGGTCAGAGATCTTGTCGAGCAGGCGCCGCTCGATCCGTACCCAGGTGTCGCGGTCTGTTCTGGCTCCCACGGATCGGCGCTTGCGCACCATCGTCTCCGGGAGCAGCCCAACTTGGAGAGACCGCTCGACGCGGTCAAGAACCTCGTCAACGGGCTGTACGCGTAGGTCGACAGCCTGACCCATGGAGACCGAGAGCGCCATGAACGCGACCGTAGCAAAGGGCCGTCAGGATCCGCGCACGCCAGCCGCCCCCACCCACCGCCAGTAAGCATCCACGTCCACATTGCTCCCGCACACGACCGTCACCACATGCCGCCCCGCGAAGCGCTCCCGGTTCTCCAGGATCGCCGCGATGCCCAGCGCCGCCGACGGTTCGACGACCAGGCCCGCGTGGGCGAGGAGCAGGCGCATTCCCGTGATGATCGATGACTCATGTACCAGGACCGCGTCGTCGGCAACTTCGAGGAGGTCGTTCAGGACGGGTGGGATGGGGATGCGGCCGGCTACTCCGTCGGCGATGGTGTTGGTCGTGGCCGTGGTGACGACTCGGCGTTGGTGGAAGGAGTGGGTCAGCGCCGGTGCGCCCAGGGGTTGGACGCAGATCACCTCGACGGTCGGGTTCAGGGATTTCAGTACGTGACCCACTCCCGTGGCCAGTGCGCCGCCGCCGAGGGCGATCAGGATCATGTCGAAGGGCGGCGCACTGGCCTCCGCCGGGTCGAGGAGTTCCAGGGCGATCGTCGCCGCACCCTCGCATGTTTCGATGTCCAGGCTGTCCTCCACCAGGCGGATGCCGTCTTGCCGGGCGATGGCCGCCGCTCGTTCTCGGGCCAACTCGTGGTCGCCGTCCACCAGTTCCAGCTTGGCGCCGAGTGCGCGGATGCGGTCGAGCTTGGTTCGGGTCGCGTGGCGGGAGGCGATGACCGTGACGTCGAGGGACCGGGCGCGGGCTGACCAGGCCAGGGCCTGGCCCAGGTTGCCCGCGCTGGCGCAGACCGCGGCCCGTGTGCCGTTCGCGGCGAGTTGGCTCGCGACCAGCTCCGTGCCGCGGGCCTTGAAACTGCGGACCGGGTTCGCCGTTTCGAGCTTGATGCTCACCGCGCAGCCGAGGTCGGGCTCCAGTGCCTCGCAGCGGTACAGCGGGGTGTTGAGGAACATCGGGTCGATGAAGCTGCGAGCGGCCCGGATACGGGCCAGGTCCAGGCGCGTCCGCGGTTCCTGCATGGCACGGGAGCGTAGTACGTCCTCCTGTATTACCTGGCGGGTAATCGACCCCCACCCCGCCCGCCTGCCACGATCGTCCACGTACGGAGCACGCAGGCCGCACAGACCGCACAAGCCGCACCAACAAGCACCGACCGCCGCCTCCAACCGACGGAAGGACACCAGCCATGACCGCCTACGCCATCGCCCACCTCCGCGAGGCCGCCCCGCACCCCGAGATCGCCGAGTACATCGAGCGCATCACCGCCACCTTCGAGCCGTACGGCGGGCGTTTCCTCGTGCACGGTTCGCAGCACGAGGTGAAGGAAGGCAGTTGGCCGGGGCATGTCGTGGTGATCGGGTTTCCGGGGATGGACGAGGCCCGGGCCTGGTGGGACTCGCCCGCGTACCAGGAGATCGCGCCGCTGCGTTCGCGCCACATCGCGGGCGACATCGTCCTCGTCCCGGGTGTCCCCGACGGCTACGACCCGGCCGTGACCGCGAAGGCGTTGCGCGCGGCCATGGACGGGCGGTAGTAGGTTCATCCCGGGTTCATCCCGTCATGCATCAGCAGCCGATCACCTTCCGACCCGCGGGCCCCGCGGACGCCACCGCCGTCGCCCGCATCTGGCGTACCGGCTGGCGGGACGGTCATCTCGGCCATGTGCCCGAGGAGTTGGTCGCGGCCCGTACGCCGGAGTCGTTCGCAGTCCGGGCCGCCGAACGGGTCGGGGACACCGAAGTGGCGGTCGTGGACGGGGCCTTGGCCGGGTTCGTGATGGTCGTCGAGGACGAGGTAGAGCAGCTTTACGTCTCACCCAGTTATCGCGGTACGGGAGTTGCCCGCGCCCTCCTCACCCACGCCGAGCATCTCGTACGACGGCACGGGCACCCGCGCGCCTGGCTCGCCGTCGCCACCGGCAACACCCACGCGCGTCGCTTCTACGAGCGCCAGGGCTGGACCGACGAGGGCCCGTTCGACTACCCGGCACAAGGACCCGACGGGCCGATTCCCGTGCCCTGCCACCGGTGCGTCAAGAACCTGGCCGACCTCGACGACGGCACCGACTCCCGATAGCCACCGCCATCGCCAGGGACGCGTCGCGCGGCGCCTCGTACAGCGGGACCAAGCGGGACCAGGTCGGCCATCGCGGGGGGGGGCGTTCGGAGCCAGGGGTCGGTTCCGGGGCGATGAAGGTGACGTCCAGGCCGAGCCCCATGCCGAGCAACTGCCCAGGTGCGGCGGAAGGCGGCGGTCACGGCGCGGGAGGTGGAGTTCTCGCCGTACGCCGATGTCCTGCCGCCCGCTCCAACGCCTCCGCAGCTTCCGCCGCCAGCCGCTCCACCAGCTCCGTCGCCGGCGGCCGGTCGGTCACGAGGGCGACCGCCTCGCCCGCCCACACGGGAAGCGGCGGGACCGTACCCGCCAACACGTCGTCCCGATAGGCCTGTTGGGCCTCCGGAGAGGCGGCGAGCTCCGCCTCCCGGCCCCGCCACCGGTCGAGGTACGGATGGCCGAGAGTGCGTGCCGTGTACTTCGAGGCCGACCAGGCGGTGGCTCCCCGGGCGATGTCGAGGACGCTGTTGCGTTCGGTGTCCTGGCCCTTCCCCTCCACCACCGCCTTGACGATCGAGGGGTCCGCCAGGGACTCGGCCGTGGCCTGGAACCGGGTGCCGAGAAGCGCTCCGGCGGCACCCAGCGCCAACACGGCCGCCACCCCACGCCCGTCGCCGATGCCTCCCGCCGCCAGCACCGGCACCGGCACAGGCACCGGCTGCGACACAGAGTCCGGTCCCGCACCCCCTTTACCTCCCGCATCCGCCAGATCAACCACAACCGGCACGAACGCCAGCGTCGACATCCCGTGCCGAGCCCCGTGCCCGCCGCTCTCCGTCCCCTGCGCCACGACGACGTCGGCACCGAGGTCCAGCGCCTGCCGGGCCTCGTCCGGGTCGGTGACCTGGAGGATGACCTTCGTGTTCGTACCGGCGGCCCGAATGCGTTCGACGTACGGTGTCGGGTCCCCGAAGGACAGCATCACGGCGTGGGGGCGGTACTCCAACGCCCGTTCGACCGCGGCGACTTCGGTCGCCCAGGTGAGGAATCCGACGCCCCAGGGCCGGCCGCAGTCCGCCACGAGGGGCATCTCGCGGGCGAGCAGCTCCCGGTTCCC
The DNA here is from genome assembly GCF_022698165.1 of Streptomyces cylindrosporus. Taxonomy (GTDB): domain Bacteria; phylum Actinomycetota; class Actinomycetes; order Streptomycetales; family Streptomycetaceae; genus Streptomyces; species Streptomyces cylindrosporus. Next base: position 175,242 of record NZ_JALDAY010000012.1, on the reverse strand, counting down.
GTCCCCCGCGCCGAGCAGTCCGAGCCCGCCGCCTCGGGACACGGCCGCCGCGAGCGCGCCGCCGGCCGAACCGCCCATCGGCGCGGAGACGATCGGGTACCGCACGCCGAACATCCGCGTGAACGCCGTAGAAGTCGCAGAAAAGGCCACGATCTGCGTCAACTCCCCTTCACCCAAAGGTCCTTACCAACAGGTAAAAGATCTACGTGAACTCCGGGACGCCCTCCCGCCGTTCGCGATCTTCCCTATACCGTCCTCCCTTGTGTCGGACGGCGCTCACTCAACGGCCGTTCTACGCGCGAAGATTCGGCACCCGCACCGCCGCTCCAGCTCCCCCCACTCATGGAGTCCCCCCATCATGGAGGTCAACCGGATGTTCGGTCCTCGTTTCACCACCGCCCTGGCCGTCTTCGGCCTGCTGGCCACGGGCGCCGTCGCCCAGGCGACCGCGACCGCCGCTCCGGCCGCCGCGGCCACCACGCACCGCGTCCTGTTCGACGACGGCCACGCCGAGGAGGCCGGCAACGCGGACTGGATCATCTCCACCAGCAAGCCCGACCCGCTCTCCGAGGACTCCTCCCCGTCCTCCGAGACGGACTGGACCGGCGCACTGTCGTCCTGGGGCGTGGCGCTGCAGAAGACCGGCGACTACAGCCTCAAGACCGCGACCAGCGCCCTCACCTACGGCGGCTCGTCCTCGACCGACCTGTCGAACTTCGACACGCTGGTCCTGCCGGAGCCCAACACGAAGTTCACGACGGCCGAGAAGACCGCCATCATGAACTTCGTCAAGAACGGCGGCGGTCTGTTCATGATCTCCGACCACACCGGCGCCGACCGCAACAACGACGGCTACGACGCGGTCGAGATCTTCAACGACCTGATGACCAACAACAGCGTCGACTCGACCGACCCGTTCGGCTTCTCCGTCGACACCCTGGACATCAGCTCCGGCTACCCCGCGGCGATCAGCGACAGCACCGATCCGGTGCTGCACGGCTCCTTCGGCACCGTCACCAAGAGCCTGATCGCCGACGGCACCACCGCCACCCTCAAGCCCGCCGACAACTCCAGCGTCAAGGGCCTGCTGTACCGCAGCGGTTACTCGGGCAACACCGGCGCCTTCTTCGCCACCTCCACCTTCGGCAGCGGGCGCGTCGCCTTCTGGGGCGACACCTCACCCGTCGACGACGGCACCGGCCAGTCCGGCAACACGCTCTACGACGGCTGGAACGACACCGGCGCCACCAACGCCCCCCTCGCCCTGAACGCCACCGAGTGGCTGTCTTCGTGAGGCAGTGAGGCAGTGAGGCAGTGACGCAGTGACGCACGTGCGCGTCGGCCGCCAGGGGGTGCGGGGTCTCTCCACCCCGCACCCCCTCTACTCATCCCCGTTCAACCGCCGCAGCAGCTCCAGCAGTTGCACGCGTTCCCCCTCGGCGAGCGGCTCGAAGCACTCCGCGAGGACCTCGTCGGCGACCTTGTGACCGGCCGCGAGGGTGCGTTCGCCCGTCGCGGTGAGGTGGTGTTCGATACGGCGGCCTCGCCCCGGACGCCGTTCGACCAGCCCTTGCGCCGCGAGCCGGCCGACCAGAGTCCCGAAGGCCTGTTCCGTCTGGAAGGTGGCGGACGCGAGTTCACGGGCCGAGGCTCCGGGCGTACGACCGATGGCACGCAACGCGTCCCACTGGGCCAGGGTCGTGCCGACGGCCGTCAACGCGGTGTCCAGGGCGCGGTGTTGGCGGTACTGGGTCTGCTTGACCGCTCGGCCGAGAAGTTGGAGCTGAACTTGCAGGTCATCGCGCATGGGCCAAGTCTAGCCCACAAACTAAGCTAGCTTATATAAATATCCTTAGTTACAGTGGGGGCATGACTCCTACCACGAAGTCCCGCCGTCCCGTCCTCGTCCTGCACGGCGGGGGCGGCCCCGCCACCGTCGCCGGACTCGCCGGCTACCTCTCCGAGACCGGCGCCGACGTCATCGCGCCGGTCCACCCCGGCTGGGACGGCACCCCGCGCCCCGACTGGTGCACCGGCATCGACGACCTGGCCCTGACCTACCTGGACCTCCTCCAGGAGCGCGACCTGCACGACGTACTCGTCGTCGGCTCCTCTCTCGGCGGCTGGATCGCCGCGGAAATGGCCGTACGGGACACCGCGCGGCGCATCACCGGACTGGTGCTCGTCAACGCCGTCGGCGTGCACGTCGAGTCCGAGCCGATCGCCGACTTCTTCGCCCTCGACCCGCGCGCCGCGGCCGAACACTCCTGGCACGACCCGGACCGCTTCTACGTCGACCCCACCACCCTCCCGGCGGACGAACTCGCCCGCAGGCAAGGCAACATGGCCACCATGCGGCTGCTCGCCGGCGACCCGTACATGCACGACCCGAAGCTCCTCCGACGCCTCGCCCGGGTACACCAGCCCGCGCTCCTCGTCTGGGGCGAGAGCGACCGCATCGTCACGCCGGCGTACGGGGCGGCGTACGCGGACGCCTTCGCGAACGGCCGGCTCGAACTCGTACCGAAGGCAGGCCACTTGCCGCACATCGAACAGCCGGAGGCGACGTTCGCGCTCATCGACGCGCAGGTGCGGCTGACGGGGGCGGAGTAGCGGAGTCAGCGCCGCGCGCGGGTGTCATCGGCCCGCGTTCAAGTCGTTCAAATAGCCCGCGATCGCCTCATACAACTGCTCCGGCCGGTCCAGGTGCACGTCGTGGCCCGCGTCCGGGACGACGACGTGCCGCACGTCGTCGTCGGGTCTTCGGCGGGCCAGCATGTCGGACGGTTCCGTGGGGCCCATGGTGCCGTTCGCGCCCTCGACGAGGAGGGTCGGGCAGCGGACGGCCGACCATTCGCGCCAGTGGTCGTCCGTGGCCAACTCCGCGACGCACGCGACCATCACGGCCCGGTCCGCCGGATGCCAGTCGGCGAGCCAACTCGCTATCAGCGAGGGCAGTTCGGGGTTGCGGCCCGCCGGGCCCGCCTCTATCAGGATCAGCGAGCGGACGAGATGGGGCTGGGCTGCGGCCACGAGGAGAGCCGTGTGGCCGCCCAGGGACTGGCCGACGAGGGTCACGGGGGCCAGACCGAGTTCCTCGACGAGGGCCACGCCGTCCGCGACATGCGCCGCGCGGGTCACGTCCGCCGGGCGACGGGTGCTGGCGCCGTGGGCCCTGGCGTCGTAGGCGACGACGCGGTGACCGTCGGCGAGGAGTCGCGGGATCAGGTCGCTCCACTCGGCCCGGTCTCCCGCGAGGCCGTGCAGGAGGAGGATCGTGCGGTCCGGGGCGCGGGGCGGGAGGTGATCCTCGTACGCGATCTTCGTGCCGTCGGGGGCGGTGAGGTGGGGCACAGTGATCAGCTCCGTGGGCGCGCGAGGTGGACTCTGGCTGCGGTGATCCGAGCGGCACGGTCAGGGTGGCCCACCCTGACGGTCGCCGCCAGCGAATTCGGCACCGTCGGGACTTGACTTGACAGGACTCGACTCAGGTTTGGTCATGGCAGGAGCGTCGGGGCTAGCCTCGGGCGCAACAGTCGAAGCGGGTGGCAGGAGGCAGGTATGGCCAAGGTTCCCAGTGCGGTGGTCGCGGCGACCGGGCTCGTCGGGGGGTACGGCGTGGCTCGGTGGACGAAGAAGCGGCAGCTGGGCGGGGCCGTGCTGGCCGTCGCGGGGGTCGCTGCCGCGCAGCAGTGGCGGCAGCGGGCCGGCGGCAAGGCGGCGGGGGCGCTGACGGCCACGTACGTCGCCGCCTTCGCCGGGTCGCATCCGCTCGCGAAGAAGGTGGGCGCCTGGCCGGCCGTGTTCGGGGTGGCCGGTGCGGTGGCGCTGGCGTCGTGGGCGGTGGCGGACCGGCGCGGGTAGCTCCGCCGGTCGGGCCGCGCCGGGTTGTCTGCCGTCTGCGGCACGGTTCCAGTTTTTGTTATCGGCTGTGCCTCGGCACGTCTCCGTGGCATGCATGTGACTGGACAGATCAGCCGCCGCACCTTGCTCAAGGCCACCGGCGTGGCAGCGGGGACCGTCGGTATCGGGGCGACGACCGCGCAGGCCGCAGCCGGTGGCTTCGCGCATCCCGGGCTGCTGCACACCCGTACCGACCTCGCCCGCATGGCCGCCAAGGTGAAGGCGAAGGCCGCGCCCTACAGCGCCGGTTACGCCAAGCTCGCCGCCAACCCCCATGCGCAGGCGGGCTGGACGGCCAACCCGCAGGCCACCGTCTACCGCGGCGAGGGCAGCCCGCAGAACTACGCGACCCTCTACAACGACATCCACGCCGCCTACCAGAACGCCCTGCGCTACCACGTCAGCGGCGACAGCGCCCACGCGGACACGGCGGTCGCCATCCTCAACGCGTGGTCGGCCAAGCTCACAGCCGTCGCAGGCAGCGCCGACCGCTTCCTGGCCGCCGGGCTCTACGGCTACCAGTTCGCCAACGCCGCCGAACTCGTCCGCGACCACGGCGACTTCGACCTCGCCCGCTTCCAGGAGATGCTCAGCAAGGTCTTCGCCCCGCTCAGCGACGACTTCCTGGTCCACCACAACAACGCCGTCATCACCAACTACTGGACCAACTGGGACCTTTGCGCGATGGCCTGCGTCCTCGCGACGGGCATCTTCTGCGACGACAAGGCCCAAGTGGCCCGCGCGGTCGACTACTTCAAGCACGGCGAGGGACTGGGCTCGGTCAAGAACGCGATCCCGGTCGTGTACGACGACGGGCTCGGCGAATGGCTGGAGGCCGGCCGGGACCAGGGGCACGCGCTCCTCGGCGTGGGCCTCATGGGCACGTTCTGCGAGATGGCGTGGAACCAGGGGATCGACCTGTACGGCTACGACGACAGCCGCTTCCTCAAGGGCGCGCAGTACGTGGCCAAGTGGAGCTTGGGCGGGCAGGTCGACTACACGGCGAACACCCGCCGCAAGGGGGAGATCGGCGGCTGGTCCGGCTCCGAGACGGCCACGGCCGCGGCGCCCGTCGATCCGGCCATGACCCGACCCATCTGGGCCATGATCAGCAACCACTACACCAAACGCCGAGCCCTTCCCGCGACGTACCTCACCCGGATCACCGCCAAGTCGGCTCCCGAGGGCGGGGGCGGGGACTACGGCCCCAACAGCGGTGGTTACGACCAACTCGGCTTCGGCACGCTGGCGTTCACCCGCGACAGGTCGACGACACCGACGACGACCGCGTCACCGGATGCGCGCACGCAGTCGGCTGGGAGCACGGCGGTGTCGCCCTCTCCCACCGGCAGCGGTGACGACCTCGCGGCCACGGGTTCCAGCGACGCCGTCGGCTGGGCAGCGGCGGCCGGGATCACTACCGTCGCCGGGGGCCTGCTACTGCTGCGCCGACGGGAGCGGGTGCGCCGGGGAAGCGTGGAGTAGGTAGGTGCGGCGACTGGTCGTAGCGCGGAGAGGAGGGGCAGCGACAGGGCGTAGAGGGTCGTAGGAGGGTGCCGCGGCAGGTCGTGGAGCGGCTGCGGGTTCGTCGTGGCTGGTCGCGCAGTTCCCCGCGCCCCTGAGGGCATGCCCGCACCCGGCGACACGACCGCAGCCGTACCCCCACGGCCCGCAGACGCGACACACCGAGCACGGATGGAATCGAACCCACCGGCCCCAGCCCCCACGCCCGGGCACGGGTGGGATGGGCTCCACCGTCCCACAGCCGCCCACAGGCGGGCACGGGCGCAATCACACCCACCAGCCCCGCAGCCCCCAGCCGCCCACGCACCGGAGCCACCCAGGACCAGGGCTCACCAGCCCCCAGCCGACCACACACGGGAGCCACCCAGGATCAGGGCTCACCAGTCCGCAGCCGACCACCCACGGGCAGGGGCGCAATCGCCCCCACCGGGCCCGCAGGCGCCCACACACATGCGCGGGCGCAATCGAACCCACCAGCCCCCAGCCGCCCCCACACCGGAGCCACCCAGGACCAAGGCCCACCAGCCCGCAGCCAACCACACACGGGCGCGGGCGGAATCGCATGCATCGCCCCCACCGGCCCGCAGGCGCCCACGCGCCGGAGTGGGTCGGGGCGGTGCGGCGCAACCCGTCGCGTACATGGCAGTCGGGTTCGCCCGCCCCGCGAAGAGACAGCGACACCGTGGGCGACGGGTTCGCCGTACCGCCCCGACCCCGACCCACAACGCACCCCCGGCGCCCGCGCCCTCGGCCCACCGCTACGCCGCTAAGCCGCAGCCGGCCGAGACCCCTTCGCCCCCGCCGCCACCCGCGCCTTCGCCCCCACAGCCGTAAGCGGCCGAGCAATGTCCTCCAGCGACCGCCGCTCCGCCCGCACCGCCAGCACCGCCGCCACCAGCCCCGCCGCGCACATCAGCGCCGCCCCGATCTCGAAGGCGAGCACCGTGTCGGCCACCTTCCCCGTGTTCGTCAGGTCCGCGAACAGCAGCGGCCCGCTGATACCCCCCGCAGCCGTCCCCAACGCGTAGAAGAACGCGATCGACATCGCCCGCGTCTCCATCGGGAAGACCTCCGAGACCGTCAGATACGCGCTGGACGCCCCCGCCGAGGCGAAGAACAGCACCGCACACCAACAGGCCGTCATCGTCACCGCGTTCAACGACCCCCGGTCGAACAGCCACGCCGTACCGAACAGCAACAGCCCCGACAGCAGATAGGTACCCGAGATCATCACCCGCCGCCCCACCGTGTCGAACAGCTTCCCCAGCAGCAGCGGCCCGCAGAAGTTCCCGACCGCGATGACCGCGAAGTAGTACCCCGTGTTCCCGCTCGGTACGTCGAAGAACTTCGTCAGGATCGCGCCGAAGCCGAAGGTGATCGCGTTGTACAGGAACGCCTGCCCGATGAAGAGCGAGAACCCCAGCACCGACCGCTTGCGGTAGTCCGCGAACAGCGTCCGCGCGATCTCCGCGAAGCTGACACTCCGGCGCTGATGGATGGTGATCTCCCCCTCCGGCACCGCGAGAGCCTCCCCCTTCTGCGCCTCCACCGTCTCCTCGATCGACGCGACGATCTCCTCGGCCTCCCGCTCCCTCCCGTGGATCAGCAGCCACCGCGGACTCTCCGGAACATGCCGTCGTACGAGAAGGATCACCAGAGCCAGCACCGCACCCAGCGCGAACGTCAGGCGCCAGCCCACGTCGGCCGGGAAGATGTTCGTGTTCAGCGCGAAGATCGACAGCAGCGAACCGCCCACCGCGCCCAGCCAGAAGCTGCCGTTGATGATCAGGTCCACCCGGCCCCGGTAGTACGCCGGGATCAGCTCGTCGATCGCCGAGTTGATCGCCGCGTACTCACCACCGATACCGAACCCGGTCAGAAACCGGAACACGAAGAACCACCACGGCGAGAAGGACACCGCGGTCAACGCCGTGGCCGCCAGATACACCGCCAGCGTGATCATGAACAGCCGCTTACGGCCCCACCGGTCGGTGAGCCGCCCCCAGAACAGCGCACCCACACACGCACCGGCCACATACAGCGCGGCGGCGATGCCGGTGATCTGCCCCGAGCTGATCGGCAACCCGCTCCCAGGCTCCGACAACCGACTCGCGATGTTCCCGACGACCGTGACCTCGAGGCCGTCGAGGATCCACACGGTGCCGAGTCCGATGACGATCGTCCAGTGCCAGCGCGACCAGGGCAGCCGGTCGAGCCTCGCCGGGATGTTCGTGGTCACGGTACGGCCGGTTTCGGCCTGCGCGGTGGTCATGGGCACACTCCTCTTCGAGCGAACCGCTACGAATCTTCGGGCGAACCCAGCCCGAGTGCCCCGCCCCACCCTCCCTACGCCCCCGGCCGACCTGCCCTACGTTCCCCGCCGTACGCCCCCGACCGACCCGCCCTACGCCCCCAGAGCCCGCGACACCGTATAGATCAACAACCCCGCCAGCGACCCCACCACCGTGCCGTTGATCCGGATGAACTGCAGGTCACGCCCGATGTGAGCCTCGATCTTCCGGGTCGTGTGCTCGGCGTCCCAGCCCGCCACCGTGTCGGTGATCAGCGAGGTGATCTCCTTCCGGTAGGTCGTGACGACGTACACCGCCGCCCCTTCCACCCACCCGTCGACCTTCCCCTGCAGCTTCGGCTCGACAGCCATCCGCGCCCCCAGCGACAGCAGCGAGGCCCGCACGCGCAGTCGCAGTTCGCTGCGCTCGTCCTCCGCCGCGGACACGATCATCGACCGCACCGAGGTCCAGGCGGACGCGATCAGGTCCTGCACCTCGCCCCGCCCGAGCACCTCACCCTTGAGCCGCTCGACACGCGCGCGCGTGTCCGTGTCCGACTGGAGGTCCGAGGCGAAGTCCTTCAGGAACCGGTCGAGCGCCCCCCGCGCGGGATGCGTCGGCATGTCCCGCATCTCGGTGACGAACCGCAGCAGCTCCTTGTAGACCCGCTCCCCGACCCTCTTGTCCACAAACCGGGGCGTCCACCCCGGCGCCCCGCCCTGCACGGCGTTCATGATCTCGTCGTCGTGCCACACGAGCCAGTCGTGCGCACGCGTGACGACAAGATCGACGACCCGCCGATGCCCTCCGTCGGCGACGATCTTCTCCAGCATCTTCCCTATGCCCGGCGCGATCTCCTGCGCGTCGGCCCGCCGGGTGATCGCCTCCCCCACCACCGCCTGCACGTCCGAGTCCCGCAGCACGGTCAGCGCGCCCCGCAGCGCGGCCGACAGCTCGGCGGTCACCCGGTCCGCGTGCTCGGGCTCGGCCAGCCACGCCCCCAGCCGGCTCCCGATGCCCACCGCCCGCAACCGCTGCCGTACGACGTCCTGGGACAGGAAGTTCTCCCCGACGAACTCCCCCAGCGACACCCCGAGCTGGTCCTTCTTCGTCGGGATGATCGCGGTGTGCGGGATCGGCAGCCCCAGCGGCCGCCGGAACAGCGCCGTGACCGCGAACCAGTCGGCGAGCGCGCCGACCATGCCGGCCTCCGCCGCCGCGGCGACGTAGCTCGCCCAGGCGCCGGCGCCGGAGTTGTCCGCCCACTTGGCGAGGACGTACACCAGCGCCACGAACAGCAGCAGCCCGCCGGCCGTCAGCTTCATCCGCCGCACCCCGCGCTGCTTCTCCAGGTCGGCGGCGCTGAAGGTCGTCATCGCACGCACAGCTGAGGAGGTTTTATCTGGATTCGCTGGATTCGTACGTTCCATCCACTCCACCCGTTCGTGATCCCCTGCACACATTGTCCCTTCCTGACCGACTCCTGGAACGGAACAAGAGTTCCCGGCGTCTGTACGGAGGGGGAAGCTCTCGCGAACTCCGGTGACCCAATGGGGGGTCCTGTTCAACTACCCCTCATCCCGTGAAGCATCATTGGGATGATCACTTCGGAGCCTCGGGCTCCCACTCGCCCGAGGAGAACCGCCACCGCATGACCAGGCGACACGGTTATGCCCTGCTTTCCGCGATCATCGCCCTGATCGTTGGCCTTTCCGCCGCTATATACGTCGGCATAGCGGCCGACGACGGCAGCACCGGCACCAGCACCACCGCCCTCGGCAACGCCGGCGCCGCCCCCGCCTCCACCGGCATCTGGGTCGGCGCCTGGTCCGCGTCCCCGGCGGGCGCCGAGCCCGGCACCGAGACGACCGGAATGGCCGGCCGCTCGGTCCGCAACGTCGTGCACATGAGCGTGGGCGGCACCAGCGCCCGTATCACCCTCTCGAACCTCTACGGCCAGTCGGCACTGACCATCACGCACGCGTCGATCGCCGTCGCGGCCGCCTCCGGCACCGCGGCCGCCACCGCCGACACCATGCGGCGGCTGACGTTCGACGGCAACACCACGGTCGTCGTCCCGGCCGGCCGGCAGGTCCTCAGCGACGCGGTCCGGATCGTCGTCCCGCAGGGCAGCGACCTGCTGGTCACGACGTACTCCCCCACCGCGTCCGGCCCGGTCACCTACCACCCGCGAGCACGCCAGATCTCGTACGTCGCCCAGGGCGACCTCACCGAGGACGTCACCGGCGCCGCGTACACCGAGCAGACCCCGTTCTGGCGGTACGTCACCGCGGTCGACGTGCTCAGCCACGACGCCGACGGCACGGTGGTGGCGTTCGGCGACTCGCTCACCGACGGGATCACCTCCACGCTGGGGGCCAACCACCGCTGGACGGACGTCCTTTCGCAGCGGCTGCGCACGGCGGTCGAGTCCGGCCGGGACCTGCCCCGCTACAGCGTCGTCAACCAGGGCATCAGCGGCAACCAGGTCCTCGCGGGCGGCCTCGGCCGCCCCGCCGACAACCAGAGCGGCCTGGACCGCTTCTCCCGGGACGTCCTCTCGCGCACCAACGTCAAGGTCGTGATCGTCGACCTCGGTGTCAACGACATCCTGCGCAACCCGCGGGTCGCCGACCCCGACAGGATCGTCGCCGGTCTGCGCACCCTGGTCCGCCAGGCCCACGCCCACGGCATCAAGGTCGTCGGCGCGACCCTCATGCCCTTCCAGGGCCACCGCGGTTACAGCCAGGCCCGTGAGGCGGTACGGGAACAGGTCAACGCCGAGATCCGCTCGGGGCGGGTGTACGACGCGGTGGTCGACTTCGACAAGGCGCTGAGGGACCCGTACAACCCGCGCAAGCTGCGCGCCGACTACGACTCGGGCGACCATCTGCACCCCAGCGACAAGGGCTACGCGCGGATGGCGGGCGTCTTCGACCTGAAGGACCTCAAGGGCTCGGCGCCGGCGGAGCTGTAACGGTCCGGGGACCGGCTCAGTAGTCGTCGTACCGCCGCCGGTCCCTGCGCTCCCGGTGCCGCTCGCGCCGTTCCTCCTGCCGCTCGCGGCGCTCGTCGTGCCGCTCCCTCAGCAGGTCCCGGTGGCCTTCGAGCATGCGGCGGTGGGCGTCCATCACGTCCTCGCGGTAGTCCTCCTGGAGCTCCCGGACGGACTGCCTGCGGTCCAGCTTGCCCTGCCGCCGCTCCTCCTTCAGGCGGCGGCGCTCCTCCTTGGTGAGCTTGCGCTCCACGCCGACCCCGCCCCAGAAGGCGAACCCGTTCACGATCACCCGCGGCGCGCCCGGCTCCGGCGGCACGCCCTCCTCGCTGTGGTCGAAGCCGCCCATGATCCCGATGCCGCGCACCACGACCTCGACGCCGGGCGGCACGATGATGTTCACCCCGCCCATGATGGCGACGCAGTTGATCTCGACCTCGTGGTCCGCGAAGTTCGCCTCGCGCAGGTCGATCTCGCCGCCGCCCCAGAACGCGAAGCAGTTGAACTGCTTCGGCACGGTCCACCGCCCCTTGCGCTGGAACCCGGACATCACGGCGACGGCCCATGTCGAGGAGCCCTCGCCGCCGGTGATCCGGCTCGCCCAACTCCCGCTCGCCACCGGCTCCTTGACCAGCGAGATGGGGGGTACGGCCACCCCGGCGGCCGGCAGGTCCCGGGTGATCGGCGTCAGTTCGCCGTACGTCCGGGCCTTGTACGTGGCCTCCAGCCGCTCCTCGAACTCCTCCATGTCGAGACGCCCCTCGGCGAGGGCGTCCCGCAGGACCTCGGCGACTCGTTCACGGTCGGCGTCCGATGCGCGGAGTTCCGGGACTGCGTCTGCGTCGTCGGTCATGTACAGCAGCCTACGAGTTCCCCCGGCGGGAGGCTACGAGACCGCTTTCTCGGCCTGCCCCGGAGCGGAACCCGCGTACATCTTCGCGATCACGGCCTCGATGTCCGGCTCCCGCACCGACAGATCCACCAGCGGGTACTCCGCCGCGATCCGCGCCACCAGCGGCGCCGCCGACTCGGCCGCCGGGAACGCCAGCCACTGCCGGGGCCCCTCCACCCTCACCACCCACGCGGGCGCCGCGTCGATCGGCGGCAACTCCCGCTCCAGGTCCACCACCAGCGTCCGCTCGCTCTCCCCCACCTCGTGCAGCCCGGCGAGCGCGCCGTCGTACATGAGCCGCCCGTGGTCGATGACCATCACCCGGGAGCAGAGCTGCTCGATGTCCTGGAGGTCATGCGTGGTCAGCAGCACCGTGGTGCCCCGCTCGTCGTTCAACTCCCGCAGGAAACCACGCACCTTGGCCTTGGAGATGACGTCCAGTCCGATCGTCGGCTCGTCCAGGTACAGCACCTCGGGCTCGTGCAGCAGCGCCGCCGCGATGTCGCCGCGCATCCGCTGGCCCAGGGAGAGCTGGCGGACCGGGACATCCAACAGGCCGCCCAGTTCGAGGAGTTCGACGCAGCGGTCGAGGTTGTCGCGGTAACGGGCGTCCGGGATGCGGTACATGCGGTGCATCAGCTTGTACGAGTCGATCAGCGGCAGGTCCCACCACAGGGTCGTACGCTGCCCGAACACCACCCCGATGCGGTGCGCGAGGCGCGTCCGCTCGCGCGACGGATCGATGCCCGCCACCCGCAGCCGGCCGGCGCTCGGCGTCAGGATGCCCGTCAGCATCTTGATCGTCGTCGACTTCCCGGCGCCGTTCGGCCCGATGTAGCCGACCATCTCGCCGCGCGCCACGGTGAAGGAGATCGAGTCGACCGCCCGTACCTGCCGCCGCTCCCGTTTCAGGAAGCCCGCCTTCTTGCGGACCTCGAAGACCTTCTCGACGCGGTCGAGCTGAATGAAAGCGTCCATCACTAACTCCCCGTACTCCGATACGCCCCGAGCCCCGCCCGCCACGCCAGCCCGGCCGCCGCGCAGCACGCCACGGCCACCAGCGGCGGGGCGAAGGCCGCCCACTCGGGCAGGTCCAGCGGGTACGGCCGCCCCAACACGTAGGAGGCGGGCACCCAGTTGACGAAGGCGAGCGGGAGCATGAAGGTCACCCCGCGCACCAGGTCCTTGCCGAACACGGTCGGCGGGTACTGCAGCAGTGTCGTACCGCCGTAGGTGAACGCGTTCTGCACCTCGGAGGCGTCCTGCGCGAGGATCTGGAAGGCCGCGCCCGCCACGAACAGCGAGCAGAAGATCGCCGCGCCGCTGACCACCATCACCGGCACCAGCAGCACCTTGGGCAGCGTCCAGTCGATGTCCACGGCGGCCAGGGCCCAGCCCAGTACCGCCCCGCCCTGGGTGATCCGGCCCAGCCGGCGCACCGCGAAGCGGTCGGCGCCGATCTGCGCGAGCACCGGCGCGGGCCGCACCAGCAGCGTGTCGAAGGAGCCGTCGCGGATCCGGGCGCCCAGCACGTCCATGGAGCCGAGCACCAGGTCGGCGATTCCGAACGAGGTCGCCGACAGGCCGTACAGGAAGGCGACTTCGGGCAGCGTCCAGCCGCCCAGCGAGTCGATCTGCGCGTACATCAGCAGGATCGCGACGAAGTCCATGGCGGTCATCAGTCCGTTGCCGCACATCGTGACGACGAAGGAGGTGCGGTACGTCATCGCGGACCGCACCCACATCCCGGCGATCAGCCAGTAGGCCCGCAGCCCTTCGGCGAGCCTGCCCCGCTCACCCACCCTGGACCACCACCCGCCGGGTCGCCGCCGACTGCAGCAGCCGCCCGGCCGCCAGCAGGACGACCGCCCACGCCGCCTGGAAGGCGAACGCCCGCCACGGGTCGATCTCGTCCATCAGCACGTCCGCGGGCATCTGGATCTGCGCCGCCCACGGCAGCACCTGCACGAGGTCGCCGAAGGCGCCCGGGAAGGCGTTCAGCGGGAGCACTATGCCGGAGAAGAACACCCCGGCGATCATCACGGCCTGCGACACACCCATGCCGTCCAGCAGCCAGAACACGCTCAGCGCGGCCAGGTACCGGATCGCGAAACTGACCACCATCGCCAGCAGCAGCGCGACCAGACAGGCCAGCCACGGGCCGGCCCCGGCGGGCAGCGCCATCGGGAAGAACAGCGCGCCGAACGCGAACGGGACCACGCCCCGGCCCAGGAGCTGGAACAGCGAGCGCCCCAAGTCGCTTGCCAGCCACCACAGTTGGAGGTCGGCCGGCCGGTACAGGTCGACGGCGATCTCGCCCGTGCGGATGCGGTCCATCAGGTCCTTCTCGGCGCCGCCGCCCTGGATGGCGAGGGTCGCGTACAGGCACTGCCCGAGCCATACATAGGTGACCGCCTGCGCCTGGTCGTACCCGCCGAGGTGCGGCTTCTCGTCCCACAGCGCGAGATACGTGTAGACGAGGATCACGCCGAAGACGGTGTTGGTGAACACCCCCGCCGCCGTCGCCGCCCGATACGTCGCGTACCGTCTGAATCCGCCCGCCGCGACGGTGACGTACAACCGTCCCGCGCCCACACCACAGCCCTCCTCGGCCCGCCGACACCGAAGCGCAGGAGCCTACTGCCCGGCCCGTGACGCACGCCACGCATTTTCCGGACCCGAAGCGTGCCGTGATCCGGGAACGGAACGCTTGGTGCGAGAGTCTTCAAGAGGGGGCGCAGAAGGCGTACGAGGGCGTACGGGAACGTACGGCACAGAAGTCACGTAAAACAGGAGTCCGTGCACGACATGAGCGACGAGCCGCAGCCGCAGCAGGCACCCCAGCCGGAGGGCTGGGCGCCGAGGGAACCGCAGGGGCCCGCCGTGCCGGGCGGACCCCAGGAACCCGGCGGCAAGAAGCCGAAGCGGCCCAAGCGCACGGGCTGGCGGCGGATCATCCCGACCTGGCGGATGGTGCTGGGCACCTTCGTGGTCGGGATACTGCTGCTGATCGGCCTGTTCTTCCTCGGCTACTCGCTGGTGAAGATCCCGCCGGCCAACGCGCTCGCCACCAAGCAGGCCAACGTCTACCTGTACGCGGACGGCTCCCAGATCGCCCGCGACGGCGAGATCAACCGGGAGAACGTGACGCTGGCGCAGGTCTCCAAGGACGCCCAGCACGCCGTACTGGCCGCCGAGGACCGCGACTTCTACAGCGAGTCCGCGATCGACCCCAAGGCGATGCTGCGGGCCGGCTGGAACACCGCGACCGGCAAGGGCAAGCAGTCCGGCTCGACGATCACCCAGCAGTACGTCAAGAACTACTACCTGGCGCAGGAACAGACCGTCACCCGAAAGGTGAAGGAGTTCTTCATCTCGATCAAGCTGGACCGCGAGAAGTCCAAGGACGAGATCCTGGAGGGCTACCTCAACACCAGCTACTTCGGGCGCAACGCGTACGGCATCCAGGCCGCCGCCCAGGCCTACTACGGCCAGGACGCCACCGACCTCGACCCGGCCCACGCCGCGTACCTCGCCGCGCTGGTCAACGCGCCGAGCGAGTACGACGTCATCGCGCACCCGGAGAACAAGGCGGCGGCGGTGGCCCGCTGGAACTACGTGCTGGACGGCATGGTCAAGAAGGGCTGGCTGAGCGAGAGCAAGCGGGCCGGGCTGAAGTTCCCGATGCCGAAGGAGCAGACCGTCTCCACCGGCATGTCCGGGCAGCGCGGCTACATCGTGCAGGCGGTCAAGGACTACCTCACCACCAACAAGATCGTCACCAGTGACGAGCTCGCCGCGGGCGGCTACCGCATCACCACCACCCTGGACAAGAACAAGCAGGACGCCTTCGTGAAGGCGGTGAACGACCAGGTGATGGACAAGCTCGACAAGAAGAACCGCAAGGTCGACAACTACGTCCGCGCGGGCGGCGCCTCGGTCGACCCGAAGACCGGCAAGGTCGTCGCGATGTACGGCGGCATCGACTACGTCAAGCAGTACACGAACGGCGCGACCCGCGGCGACTTCCAGGTCGGCTCCACCTTCAAGCCGTTCGTGTTCACCTCGGCCGTCCAGAACCACTCGGAGACCCAGGACGGCGAGATCATCACGCCGAACACCTACTACGACGGCACCAACAAGCGCCCGGTGCAGGGCTGGTCCGGCGGCACGTACGCGCCGGAGAACGAGGACCAGACGTCGTACGGGAACATCACGGTGCGTACCGCCACCGACAAGTCGGTCAACGCGGTGTACGCGCAGATGGCGGTGGACGTCGGCCCCGAGAAGGTCAAGCAGACCGCGATCAGCCTCGGCATCCCCTCCGACACCCCGGACCTGACCGCGACGCCGTCCATCGCGCTCGGCGTGAACACCGCGAGCGTCCTCGACATGGCGGAGGCGTACGCGACGCTCGCCAACCATGGCAGGCACGGCACGTACACGATGATCGACTCGGTGACCAAGGACGGCAAGGACGTCATGGAGCTGCCGAAGAGCACCGGCGACCAGGCCGTCAGCCGGGAGGCCGCCGACACCACGACCTCGATCCTGCGCAGCGTCGTCGAGAACGGCACGGCGACCGCCGCGCAGGCGGCGGGCCGTCCGGCCGCGGGCAAGACCGGTACGGCGGAGGACGACAAGGCGGCCTGGTTCGCGGGCTACACCCCCGACCTCGCCACGGTCGTGTCGGTCATGGGCCAGAACCCGGTGAACGCCCAGCACGAGCCGCTGTACGGCGCGATGGGCCTGCAGCGCGTCAACGGCGGTGGCCCGCCGGCCCAGATCTGGGCGCAGTACACGAAGGCCGCGCTGAAGGGGAAGCCGGTCAGTGACTTCGACCTGCAGCTGCAGGCGGGCGCCGAGCAGACCGCGCCGCCGAGCGTCGAGCCGTCCCAGCCCGGCACGGGCGGCCAGGACAACGGCGGCGCGACCACGGACGGCGGCCAGGACAACGGCGGCCAGACCCAGGGCCAGGACAACGGCGGCGCGACGACGGGCGGGACGACCACCACGACGGGCGGCGACACGACCGGCGGCACCACGGGCGGCACGACCACGGGCGGCACGACGACCGGCGGCACGACGGGCGACGCCACCGGCGGCACGGCGACGGGCGGCACCACCGGGGGCACGACCGGCACGGACACGGGAGGCACGACCGGCGGCACGACCGGCACGGACACGGGCGGGACGACAGCAGGCACGGCGGGCCCACAGTCGACGAGCCGCAGACAGTGAGAGGCCAGTGACCGGTCAGTGACCGGAGGTCGCCTTCAGCCCCACCACGGCGACCAGCAGCAGACACACGAAGAAGATCCGAGCGGCGGTGACCGGCTCCCCCAGCACCACCATGCCGAGCACCGCCGCCCCCGCGGCCCCGATCCCGACCCAGACGCCGTAGGCGGTACCGATGGGCAGGGACCTGGCGGCGTACGACAGCAGGAGCATGCTGGCGACGATGCCGGCACCGGTGAGGACGCTGGGCACGAGACGGCTGAACCCGTCCGTGTACTTCATGCCGATCGACCAGCCGACCTCCAACAGACCGGCGACGACGAGCAGAACCCAGGCCATGACGCACCTCCGAAACACATGACGGACAGATCGGGTGCGTCGTCTTTGCTGTCCTGGTCGTCCTGTCCTGTTCGGCTCTCCCGGTACGGCGCGTCTCGTCGGGATGGCACCTTCAAAGCTAGCAAAGAAACGACAAAAAGGGCTGGTGACGGTGGTCACCAGCCCTTTTGGACCGTTGATTCAGAGGTACAGGCCCGTCGTGTCCTCGGAGCCCTCGAAGCGGTCGGCGGCCACGGCGTGCAGGTCGCGCTCGCGCATGAGCACGTACGCCACGCCCCGCACCTCGACCTCGGCACGGTCCTCCGGGTCGAACAGGACGCGGTCGCCGGGCTCGACGGTACGTACGTTCTGGCCGACGGCGACGACCTCGGCCCAGGCCAGCCGCCGTCCGACCGCCGCGGTGGCGGGGATCAGGATGCCCCCGCCGGACCGCCGCTCGCCCTCACCGGTCTCCTGCTTGACCAGCACCCGGTCGTGCAGCATCCGGATCGGCAGCTTGTCGTGCTGGCTGCCGCTGTGCTCGTTTCTGTTGGCGCTCACGCCCTCGAACCTACAACTCTCATTCAGCTCTTGCGCCGTCGGGTACCGAAGGCGAGCAGCCCCACGACCCCGACCACGACGAGCGCGACGGGCACGATCCGCTCCAGCCTCGGCGCGCCCTCCTCGTCCACGAACCGGTCCTTCACATCGCTGACGGCCTTGTTGACGCCGACGTACGCCCGGCCCAGCGTGTGATCGATATTGGACACGACCTTGGCCTTGGCGTCGCCGACGATCGTCTTCGGGTGCACGCGCACGCCGATCTCGTCGAGGGTCTCGGCCAGCACGTCACGGCGGCGCCTGATGTCCGCCTCGATCTGCGCCGGGGTTCTGGTGTCCGACGTGTCCGCCACGGTGGGGCCTCCGAAGTCAGGCGATGGTGTGGTGTTCTGGACAGTCTGTCAGTTCCTGCCGCGCCCGCACTGTCAGGACCCCCGGTTACGCTGGTCCGATGAGCGAGCGACTCCAGCCCGGGGACGTGGCCCCCGACTTCACCCTCCCGGACGCCGACGGCAACGACGTGTCCCTCTCCGCCCACAAGGGCCGCAAGGTCATCGTCTACTTCTACCCGGCGGCCCTCACCCCCGGCTGCACCAAGCAGGCCTGCGACTTCACGGACAACCTCGACGTCCTGGCCGGCGCCGGCTACGACGTCATCGGCATCTCCCCCGACCCCCCGGAGAAGCTGGCGAAGTTCCGCGAGAAGGAGTCCCTGAAGGTCACCCTCGCCGCCGACCCCGACAAGAAGGTCACGGAGGCGTACGGCGCGTACGGCGAGAAGAAGAACTACGGCAAGACCTACATGGGCGTGATCCGCTCCACGATCGTGGTCGACGAACAGGGCAAGGTCGAACGGGCCCTCTACAACGTCCGGGCGACGGGCCACGTGGCGAAGATCATCAAGGACCTGGGGATCTGACACCCCGTCCCCGTCTGCCCTTCGAACGGCCCGCACGAGGATCGCCTGGTGCGGGCCGCTTTACGTTCCGGGAGTGACTGTCCGACAAGCAGTTCGTTACTCCGTACGGGCCACGAACACGCGGCCGGGACGGAGGGGGCATGGCTGTCAGGTACACCCGCGAACTGCTGGAGGAAGCGGCCCGCGAGACGAGGCACATCGACGACGCCGTCCGCTGGTGCGGCGGCAGACCGACTCCCGGGAGCAGGCGCTACCTGCGCGAGAAGATGGCCGAGGCCGGCATCGACGTCTCGCACCTCGGCACGAACCAGGTCCGGCACACGGAAGAGCGCCTACGAGCGGCTGTGGCGGTGTCGACCAGTATCAAGGACGTCGTGCGCCACCTAGGAATCAGCCAGGTCGGCGGCAACCAAACGCACATCAGTCGCCGCATCGCCACGCTCGGAATCGACACTTCCCACTTCGCCCCGGCGCGCCAAGGCCGCCCGAAGGGATCGCTCGGCGGCACGCTCACCCTGCGCAGCCCCGAGGACGGAAGGGTCCCCGGTGAACGGCTGCTCCGCGCGCTCCTGCGCACCGGAGTCCGTGAAGTGTGCGTCGTATGCGACACAGGGCCGGAGTGGAATGGCAAGCCACTTCGCCTCGAAGTCGACCACATCAGCGGCGAGTGGTGGGACAACCGCCCGGAGAATCTACGGCTGCTGTGCCCCAACTGTCATGCCGCGACCGACACTTACCGGGGCCGCCAGAGGCGGAGGGGCGCATGACGACTACCAAGTACACCAAGGATGTGCTGTCGAGGACCGCGGCCGTCTCCACCAGCCTGGTGGACCTGATGCGACGGCTGGGCACGACATTGGGCAGCGGCCCTCGGCGCTACCTGCGCAACAGGCTGGAGCATTATGGGATCGACACCTCGCACTTCGTCGAAGAGCCGCTGCCACCCCGGGCAAAACGGTCCTATGCGCGCGAGCTGCTGGAAGAGGCGGCAGCCCGCTCGCACAGCATCCGCGAGATGTTCGAGTATCTGGGCTATCCGCCGGAGGACAGTCCTTATTGGCTCGTCAAAAAGCGACTCGACCAATTCGGCATCGACACATCGCACTTCACACGTGGCGGCGGACACAGCCTCGAGGATCTTCCCCGGGACGTTCTCGCATCGGCGGCCGCCCGCGCCACCAGCATGAGCGGCCTAGTCAAGATCCTCGGCTACCGCGACACGAATGGCGCTGCCCGCGCACGAGTAAGGCGCAGTTTGCAAGCACACGGCATCGCCACTGATCACTTCACCGGCCAAGGCCACTTTCGTGGGTCCGCTTCGCGGCACCGAAAGTCTGCCGACCAGATCCTGCGACGAGAGGAGCCGGGCTCGAGCCGCACCAAGACCGCCCTGCTGCGACGTGCCCTGGACGACCTCGGTGTGCCGCACGTCTGCGCCGAGTGCGGCATGGACGACATCTGGCAGGGCAGGCGCCTGGTCCTGGAGATCGATCACATCAACGGTGACCCGCTGGACAACCGTCGCGAAAACCTCCGGTATCTGTGCCCTTCATGCCACAGCCAGACCGACACCTTCGCGAATCGATCCGGCCGCATACCGACTCCCGAGGGCCGGTAAGGTAGGCGGCGCTGCGGGCCCGTACCCCAGCTGGCCAGAGGGCGCCGGTTTAGGTCCGGTGTGTCGTGGGTTCGAGTCCCACCGGGCCCACAGGAAGGCCCCGCAGATGCGGGGCCTTTTTGCATGCTCAGCCCAGCAGCTCCCGAACCACCGGCACCAGCGCCCGGAACGCCTTCCCCCGGTGGCTGATCGCGTTCTTCTCGGCCGGGGTCAGTTCCGCGCACGTGCGTGACTCGCCCTCCGGCTGGAGGATCGGGTCGTAGCCGAAGCCGTTCGTGCCGGTCGGGGTGTGGCGCAGGACGCCCCGGAGTTGGCCTTCGACCACCCGTTCCGTGCCGTCCGGCAACGCGAGCGCCGCCGCGCAGGCGAAGTGGGCGGCGCGGTGTTCGTCGGCGATGTCCGAGAGCTGGGCCAGGAGCAGGTCGAGGTTGGCCTTGTCGTCGCCGTGGCGGCCGGCCCAGCGGGCGGAGAAGATTCCGGGGGCGCCGTTCAGGACGTCGACGCAGAGGCCGGAGTCGTCGGCGACGGCGGGCAGGCCCGTCGCCCGGGCGAGGGCGTGGGCCTTGAGGAGCGCGTTCTCGGCGAACGTCACCCCTGTTTCCTTGACGTCGGGGATGTCCGGGTAGGCCTCCGCGCCGACCAGCTCATGGGCGAGTCCTGCGTCGGCGAGGATCGCCCTGAGCTCGGTGATCTTTCCGGCGTTACGGGTGGCGAGGATCAAGCGGGTCATGGGCCCACAGTATTAGGGCCCGACCGTCGGTGATTACGAGGTGCAGACCTTCGTCAGCTCCCCCGCCGCGTCCGTCACCGGGCTGATGTCGGGGGTGTTGTCACCGTTCTTGATCGACGTGCGGACGTTGGAGACCGCCTGGTCGAGATCGTCGACCGCCTTGTTGACGTCGGCGTTGTCCGTCTTGTCGCCGATCTTGTCGAGGTTCTTGTCGATGGTGGCGAGGGACTCGTCGAGTTGGGTCGGGTCGTTCGCCGCGTTCTCCGCGGCCTGCTGGAGCGCGGTGACGCTGTCGGCGATGGTGTCGGCGGTCTGAACGCAGTCCAGGGCCTTGTCGACGGCGTCGCAGCCGGTGGTGAGACCGGCCGTCAGGCCGACTGCCGCGAGTGCGGCGAGAGTGGTGGCGATACGGCGGCCCCCGCGGCCCCCTCGGCCCCGGTTCGCGTTCCCGGCCATGACTGTGGTTCCTCCCTGTCCAGGCCCGAAAGGCCCCCCGTACTGGTCGGGCGCACGGTGGTGTGCCGTGCGCCCGCATTCATAGGGACGCCCCCGAAGGTGTCGGGGGTTGCCCGGCCGACCGCCTTTTCTTGGTGCGCCCTTTACTTTTCGAGGACCGTATCAAGGGCCTTGCGCTGGAGGACGGCGAGTTCTGCGCAGCCGGTGACCGCCAGGTCGAGGAGGGCGTTGAGCTCCTCGCGCGCGAAGGGCTCCGCCTCCGCCGTGCCCTGGACCTCGACGAAGCGGCCGTCGCCGGTGCAGACGACGTTCATGTCGGTGTCGGCGCGGACGTCCTCCTCGTAGCAGAGGTCCAGGAGCGGCACTCCGCCGACGATGCCGACGGAGACCGCCGAGACGGTGCCGGTGAGCGGCTGGCGGCCGGCCTTGATCAGCTTCTTGCCCTGCGCCCAGGCGACGGCGTCGGCGAGGGCCACGTACGCGCCGGTGATCGCCGCCGTGCGCGTGCCGCCGTCGGCCTGCAGGACGTCGCAGTCGAGGACGATCGTGTTCTCGCCGAGCGCCTTGTAGTCGATGACCGCGCGCAGGGAGCGGCCGATGAGGCGGGAGATCTCGTGCGTACGGCCGCCGATCTTGCCACGGACCGATTCGCGGTCGCCGCGGGTGTTGGTGGCGCGGGGCAGCATGGAGTACTCGGCGGTGACCCAGCCCTCGCCGCTGCCCTTGCGCCAGCGGGGGACGCCTTCGGTCACGGAGGCGGTGCAGAAGACCTTGGTGTCGCCGAAGGAGACGAGGACGGAGCCTTCGGCGTGCTTGCTCCAGCCGCGTTCGATGGTGATCGGGCGGAGTTGTTCGGGGGTGCGGCCGTCGATTCGAGACATGCCGTCGAGCCTATCGGCACATGCGGAAAGGGCCCCTCCCGTGGCGGGAAGGAGCCCTCGGACCCTCCGGCCTCACATCATGTCTTCGATCTCCGCCGCGATGGGGTCGGCGTCCGTGCCGATGACGACCTGGATGGCGGTGCCCATCTTGACGACGCCGTGCGCGCCCGCGGCCTTGAGGGCGGCCTCGTCGACCTTGCCGGCGTCGACGACCTCGGTACGCAGGCGGGTGATGCAGCCCTCGACCTCTTCGATGTTCTCGATGCCACCGAGTCCGGCGACGATCTTCTCTGCCTTGCTGGCCATTTCGCTCTCCTCATGCACAGTTGGCCCAACTTCACGAGCGATTGCGCCGCGCGTACCGAAAGCTGACGTCACAGCATCCCAATCGTCGTAACTGGTCTACACCACCTGACGGGCGGTCGCCAACTGATGAGCGCGGACACCACCGAGACCCCTCCCGCGCGCCGACGGTGGCAGTCGGCGTTCCAGGGCCTGCAGAAGATGGGCCGCAGCCTCCAGCTGCCCATCGCGGTACTGCCGGCCGCGGGCATCCTCAACCGGCTCGGCCAGCCCGACGTATTCGGGGACGACGGGCTGGGGTGGACGAACGTCTCCAAGGTGATGGCGGGCGCGGGCGGCGCGCTGCTGGACGGCTCGCTGGGGCTGCCGCTGCTGTTCTGCGTGGGCGTGGCCATCGGCATGGCGAAGAAGGCGGACGGCTCGACCGCGCTCGCCGCGCTCGCGGGGTTCCTCGTCTACTACAACGTGCTGCGGCAGTTCCCGAAGGACTGCGTGGGCGGGGCGAAGGCGGTGGCGGGGATCGGCTGCCAGGCCTCGGACGGGACGGTGGCGGCGTTCACGTACCAGAATCCGGGGGTCTTCGGCGGCATCGTGATGGGGCTGCTGGCGGCCTTCTTCTGGGTGCGGTTCCACCGTACGAAGCTGGTGGACTGGCTCGGCTTCTTCAACGGGCGGCGGCTCGTCCCGATCATCATGGCGTTCGTCGCGATCGTGTTCGCGGCGCTGTGCCTGTGGATCTGGCCGCCGATCGGTGACGGGCTGGAGAACTTCAGCAACTGGCTGAGCGACGCGGGTGCCTGGGGCGCGGGTGTGTTCGGCGTCGCCAACCGCGCGCTGCTCGTCGTGGGCCTGCACCAGTTCCTGAACGTGCCCAT
This sequence comes from Streptomyces cylindrosporus, assembly GCF_022698165.1. Classification (GTDB taxonomy): domain Bacteria; phylum Actinomycetota; class Actinomycetes; order Streptomycetales; family Streptomycetaceae; genus Streptomyces; species Streptomyces cylindrosporus. The sequence continues at coordinate 151,738 of NZ_JALDAY010000012.1, read as the reverse complement.
CTGGTTCCAGTTCGGGAGTTTCACGAAGCCGGACGGCACGGTCGTGCACGGTGACATCAACATGTTCCTGGCGGGCGATCCGAACGCGGGTCAGTTCACGTCCGGGTTCTTCCCGATCATGATGTTCGCGCTGCCGGCAGCGGCCCTGGCCATCACGCACTGCGCCAGGCCGAGCCGTCGCAAAGAGGTCGGCGGCCTGATGCTCTCGGTCGCGCTGACGTCGTTCGTCACCGGCATCACGGAACCGATCGAGTACTCGTTCCTGTTCATCGCCCCGCTGCTGTACGCGATCCACGCGCTGCTGACCGGGGTGTCGATGGCGGTGACCTGGGGGCTGGGCGTGCACGACGGCTTCAGCTTCAGCGCCGGGCTGATCGACTACATCATCAACTGGAACCTCGCGACGAAACCCTGGGCGATCATTCCGATCGGCCTGTGCTTCGCGGCCGTCTACTACGTCATCTTCCGTTTCGCGATCACGAGATTCGACCTGAAGACCCCCGGCCGGGAGCCGGAGGAGGAGCGCGAGGACGTCACCAAGGCCTGACAGGGGCCGTTCAGCAGCGACAACACCAGCCCTCGGACCACCGGTCCGGGGGCCTTTCGCCGTGTACGGCGCGTAGCGCTCCGGTAGCCGGATTCGCGGGTTCCTTTATGCGGACTTCATCTGCTACAACAGGTCTACACCACTGAGTGGTTTAGACCAGCGACGCCGCCGTCCCACCCTGTCCCCGGGCGGCGCTCTGCCCCCTGGAGGAAGTTGTGACCACGGCCAGCGCCGCTCCCGCGGCCGAGAAGAAGAAAGGCCCCGGCGTGATGGCCGTGCTGCAGCGCATCGGCCGCAGCCTCATGCTGCCGGTCGCCGTGCTGCCCGCCGCCGCACTCCTGGTGCGCCTCGGCAACACCGACATGCTGGGCCGCCCGGAGTTCCCCGCTTTCTTCACCAAGATCGCCGGCTTCATGGCGGCCGGCGGCAACGCCATCCTGGACAACATGCCGCTGCTGTTCGCGGTCGGTATCGCGATCGGCTTCGCCAAGAAGTCGGACGGCTCCACGGCGCTCGCCGCGGTCGTCGGGTACCTGGTCTTCAAGAACGTGCTCGGCACCTTCACCGACAAGAACCTGCCCAAGGTGGCGACGGCCGTCGACGGCAAGGTCGTCATGGTGGACGCCCCGGCGGACGCCAAGGTCCTCGGCGGTGTGGTGATGGGCCTCGTCGTCGCCCTGCTCTACCAGCGCTTCTACCGCACCAAGCTGCCCGACTGGGCGGGCTTCTTCGGCGGCCGACGACTGGTGCCGATCCTCTCGGCGCTCGCGGGTGTGCTGCTCGGCATCGTCTTCGGCTACATCTGGCCGGTCCTCGGCACAGGTCTGCACAACTTCGGCGAGTGGCTGGTGGGTTCGGGTGCCATCGGCGCCGGCATATTCGGTGTCGCCAACCGTGCGCTGATCCCGATCGGCATGCACCACCTGCTGAACTCGTTCCCCTGGCTGCAGGCCGGTGACTACCACGGCAAGAGCGGTGACATCGCGCGGTTCCTGGCCGGCGACCCGACCGCGGGCCAGTTCATGACCGGCTTCTTCCCGATCATGATGTTCGGCCTGCCCGCCGCCTGTCTCGCCATCGTGCACTGCGCCCGTCCCGAGCGCCGCAAGGTGGTCGGCGGCATGATGCTCTCGCTCGCGCTGACCAGCTTCGTCACCGGCGTCACCGAGCCGATCGAGTTCACCTTCATGTTCATCGCACCCGCCCTCTACGCCATCCACGCGGTCCTCACCGGCATCTCCATGGCACTGACCTGGTCGCTGGGCATGCGGGACGGCTTCGGCTTCTCGGCGGGCGCGATCGACTGGTTCCTGAACCTGGGCATCGCGAGCAACCCGTGGGGCCTGGCCCTGGTGGGCCTGTGCTTCGGCGTCGTCTACTACGTCGTCTTCCGCTTCGCGATCATCAGGTTCAACCTGCCCACCCCGGGCCGCGAATCCGACGAGGAGCTCGCCGAACTCCAGAAGGCAGAGGCGAAGTAGGGCACCCGACAACCCGAACGAAGCCGGATTCCCCGCGCCCGCACGGGCCGGGGAATTCGGCGTGCCCGCGCAGGGAGATGCACGGAAAACCTCCTGCAGGAAGACGCAATTTCCGTTCCGTGCGCTCCAGTGACCATGCTCACCCACTGGCCGGCCTTGATCAGCTCCGATTTTCACACCTAAGGTCTGGACCACGCCCATCAGGGCTGTGACCGACAACAAGTGGGGAAAAGAATGAGCATTCAAGCTCTGCGCGACCTGAAGTTCGCCGCACTTACCGACGAAGAGGCAGCCGCCGCCTCGGGCGAGGGCAAGAAGCCGAGCCGGGCCCAGTGCGAATGGATTTTCGCGCAGATCGGAAATCCGCTGTCGTGCAGCTACGGGGACTACTACAAGCTCTGGAAGTCCTTGGGCTGCGACAAGCTGTAGCACGGATACGCGCCCGCCTCTCCCGGAGGCGGGCGCGCGCCCTCTTCTCGTCCAGCCATCCCCGTCCGGGAGTTCTTCGGTGAAGTGGCAGCGTTACCACACCCATCAGTCGGGGGAGACCGACTGCGGCCCGGCCTGTCTGCGCGCCGTCCTCCTGCGGCACGGCACCGCGGTCGACGCGGCGCTGCTGCGCGAGTCCACGGGGCTCGGTGAGCGCGGCTCCAACCTGCTGCGCCTGCGGGAGGTATTGAGCGGGTACGGCGTCGACAGCGAGCTGCTGCGGCTGGACACGGGCCAGTTGGCGCAGGCCGTGCGAGTGGCGGGACCCGCGGTCGTGCTGCTGGACGAGGACGGCGACCGACACTTCGTGGTGGTCCACGAAGTCACCGGCAGCGGTCACTTCGTCATCGGCGACCCCCTGCTGCACCGGCCGATGCGAGTCGCACCCGAGGTGTTGGCCGAAGTCTTCCACGGGGAGGCCCTGGTCACCGACCGGCCCTCGGCACGGCTGCCACTCGGCGCCAGGGTCAGGGCGTCGGCTGCGCGTGGTCTGCTGTGGCAGAGCGTGCGCGCCCACCGCGGACGGCTCTCGCTGATCCTGGCCGCGACCGTCGTCGTGGCACTGGTGGCGCTGCTCAACAGCCTGTTCGTGCAGCTGGCAGTGGACCGCGTGCTGCGGGACGGTTCCCGGCGGGGGCTGGCTCTCATGTCCGCGGAGTTCATCGGCATAGCCCTCGTCGCAGTAGGCGTCCAGTATCTGCGCGGCCGCGCCATCGTTACGCTGAGCCAATCGCTGCAACAGCGGTTGTCCGAACGCTATCTGCACAAACTCCTGCGACTTCCGGCCCATTACCTCAAGAGCCGCCGGGCCGGTGATCTGGTGAGCCGGATCGACGATGTGCAGGAGATCCAGCAACTGGTCACAGCGGCCTCGGTGCGGGCGGCCATCGACCTGTGTGTCGTTTTCTCGGTCGGAGGCTATCTGCTCGTAACGGGACCGGCACTCTTCCTCTTCCTCATTCCGCCCGCCGCAATCAACGTGCTCAGCTCCCTGATCCTCTTCCCGTACATAAGAAATGCCGCCGCGGAAGCACTCCAGCGGGACGCCACCCTGAAGTCGGAAACCCTCAACTCCCTGCGTGGGCAGACGGAGTTGACCAGCTACGGCAGACGTGACTTCGCTTTCGAACGGATGCGGCGGGCACTGCACCGCAGAATCGACTCGGAGACCCGGCTCGGTCGGCTGGAGAACGTCAACTCGGTGATCAAGACGGGCAGCCAGACGGTCTTCACGGTGGTGGCCGCCTGGGCGGGTCTGAGCCGGATGCTCTCCGGCTCGCTCACCGTCGGCGAGGTCTTCGGTTTCCTGACCATGGCCGGCTACTTCCTGGGCGCCATGGACTCTGTGGCCTCCCTCCAGGTCACCGCCCAGCGCACCTCCGCCGCGCTGGGCCGCTACCGGGACGTGGTCCTGCAGCAGGAGGACGTCCGGCCGGCCGTGTCCGCCGACCGGGCCGAGACACCGTTGGAACCCGCCGACATCACGATCCGTGGCCTTCGCTTCCGCCATATCGGCGCCCGGCACGACACGTTCACCGGGCTCGACCTCGCCATCCCGTACGGCACGAGGATGCTACTGGGCGGCGCCAACGGCTCGGGGAAGAGCACCCTCCTCGCCCTACTGGCGGGAGTCCACTCCGGCTACGGCGGCAGCATCACGATCGGCGGGGCCGAGATCTCCCGGGTGCCGGCCGCCGAACTGCCGCACCACGTCCTGTACGTCCCGGAGAACCCGGTCCTGCTGACCGCGTCCCTGCGCGAGAACCTGACTCTAGGCGTCCCGCACAGCACCGCGGATATCCTGGAGGCCTGCCGCGTCGCCTGCTTCCTGGACGTTCTCGACGGTCTGCACGACGGCCTGGACGAGCCGGTGCGCGAATCGGGCGCGGGCCTGTCCCGGGGCCAGATCCAGCGGCTGTCGATCGCCCGCGCGGTGCTTCACGGCCCTCAGGTCTACCTGTTCGACGAGTCCTTCAGCGGCATCGACCGGGACACGTTCGACCGGATCTGGACGGCGCTCCGCGCCGTCAAGGGGACCAAGGTCATGGTCTCGCACGGGCACGTCGGGGACGTCGTGTTCGACCTGGAGCACTCCCTCGGCCCGTCCCCCGACCTCTGCGCAGAAAGCCCGGCCCCACGATGAAGCTCTCCCAGCTGCTCGGCCTCCTCCAGGTACCCGGGGCCGTTCCCACCTCCCGGTTCGCCTCCGACCTCGCGCTGATCGCCTCGGTGTCGCCGGGGCTGGCGGCAGCGCCACTGCCGTCCACGGACGCGGCCGGGCTGGCGGAGGCGTACGCGTCGTACCGCCCTCGCCCGGTGACCGCGGTGGTACTCACCCAGGACGAGGAGGAACGCATAGCCCGCTGTCTGACCGCACTCGCCGAGGACACCGACCGCTGCCTGCTCATCGACTCCGGATCCGCCGACGCCACCGTCGAGCGAGCGCTGCGGGCCCGGGCCGACGCGCGGATCCGTTCCGCGCCCTGGGCCGACGACTTCTCACGGCAACGCAACCTGGCCTTCGACGAGGTCGACGAGGGCTGGCTGTGGTACGTGGACGCCGACGAGGTGCTGGCGCCCGAACACTCGGGCCGGCTGCGGCGGGCCCTGTCCGTGCTCGACTTCCTGCTCGGCACCCGCGACTTCGTCGTCTCGCCGGTGATCGCCGACCAGGGCGGTCCGGCGTACACCAACACCCAGCGCGTCCTGCGGGCGGACGGCCCCTTGCGCTTCCGTGGGCGTGTCCATGAGCACCCCTATGACGCCGAAGGCCGCGCCCCGGAGCGCGTCCAGGTCGATGTGCGCCTCGACCACACCGGGTATCTGCCGGAGGTGATCGAGCGACGAGGCAAACGGCAGCTCTACGTCAGACTCGATCAGCTGGCCCGGGCCGAGGAACCGGACAACCCCAAGTGGGTCTACTACGAGGTCCGCGACGGCCTCGACCGCCGGACGGCCTCCGAAACGGAACTGCGCTCGGCGTTCCGGCGGCTGGCCGAAGCCGCCGGGGACGTCGTCCCGCCCGGGCCGCCCGGCTATCGCACCGAGCGGATCGTCGACTCCTGGAGCCTGCTGTGCGAGCTGGCCCTCCGGCTCGGCGAGACCGACGCCCTCCTGACGTACACCGCTCTGCTGAGCGCGGCCGGGCGGACGGTGGAGGCCACCTACTACCGCACGTTGTTCGAGTCGAGCCGACTGCTGGGCCGGCTCTCGACCCTCGTCGACACGATCGCGTCGGTCGAGGCGGACGAACAACTCGCCGACCGGCACCTCATGGGCCGCCTGTTCGAGCTGCAAGCGACGCTCGCACTGGCCGGCGGCCGCTACGAGGCGGTGCTCCCTGCCTACCGCAAGGCGGTCGCCCGCAGCGCCGGTCACGGAGTGAAGGAGGACTTCACGCAGCTCGCCCGAGTACTGGCCGAGGCACCCGACGCCACATCCTGAACCAGCCCGGGCGGATTCCGCGGCGGGAATCCGCCCGGGCCTGTTCAGATCTCGTACGACCGCCTCGGCGTCGCCAGTTCCACCGGCCCGGAGTACACCGCCCGGGCGTCCGTGAGGTTGACCTGGGGGTCGGTCCACGGGGGGATGTGGGTGAGGAGCAGGCGGCGGGCGCCCGCGCGGGTCGCCGTCTCTCCTGCCTCGCGGCCGTTGAGGTGCAGGTCGGGGATGTTCTCCTTGCCGTGGGTGAACGCGGCCTCGCACAGGAACAGATCGGTGTCGCGGGCGAGTTCGGTCAGGGCCTCGCTCACTCCGGTGTCCCCGGAGTACGTCAGCGACCTGCCGGCGTGCTCGACGCGGATGGCGTACGCCTCCACCGGGTGCGCCACCCGCTCCGTGTGCACGGTGAAGGGGCCGACCTCGAACGTCGACGGCTTGACCGTGTGGAAGTCGAAGACCTCGCTCATCGAGGAGGCGGTGGGGGTGTCGGCGTAGGCCGTGGTCAGGCGGTGTTCGGTGCCCTCGGGGCCGTAGACCGGGATGGGGTCGCAGCGGCCGCCGTCGTGGCGGTAGTAGCGCGCGACGAAGTACGCGCACATGTCGATGCAGTGGTCGGCGTGCAGATGGCTGAGGAAGATCGCGTCGAGGTCGTAGAGACCGCAGTGGCGCTGCAGCTCGCCAAGGGCGCCGTTGCCCATGTCGAGGAGCAGCCGGAAGCCGTCGGCCTCGACGAGGTAGCTCGAGCAGGCCGATTCCGCGGACGGGAACGACCCCGAGCAGCCGACGACGGTGAGCTTCATGAAACAGAAACCTCCGCTGGCGGGACTTTTCTGGGAAGGAGACGGGGGTCGTGCGGTCCGTCGAGCGTAAGGCGCAAAACCCCCCGTCGCTCCTCCGCCAGGGGCCGTTGTGGGCGAACTCACCTGTGGTGTCACCGGTTCGGCTGGAAGCGGGGCGTGTGAGGTGTGAGAGAGGGCGCGCGGCTGCGGGCGCGCGCCGGTAACGTCGTCGTATGGACACGTCCTGGTGGCTGGCGCTCGCGGCGGTGGTACTGCTCGCGCTGGTCGCCACGCTCGTCGACGGCTGGGGGCGCGGGCGCCGGCCCGCGGGGCGGCGGACCCGGCCGCCGGGGCGGCCCGGACCGCGCGGCGGGGGCGGGCGGCCCAAGCCGGCGGAGATCTGGTGGGCGAACGTGCCGTTCGAGGACGGGCCGGGGACGAAGGACCGGCCGTGTCTGGTGCTGGTGGTGCACGGGGAGCGGGCGACGGTCGCGAAGATCACCAGCAAGTACCACGACGAGCGGGCCGGGGTGATCCCGCTGCCGCCGGGGGCCGTCGGCGATGCCAGGGGGCGGGCCAGCTTCCTGGAGACCGACGAGTTGCGCGAGGTTCCCGTGTGGGAGTTCCGGCGGCGGGTGGGGGTGGTGGACCCGGTGCTGTGGGACCAGGTCCGTCACCTCGCGACTTAGGACCTCGCGACTTAGGACCTCACGCCCAGAGCTGGCCCTGGAGCGTCTCGATCGCTTCCTCGGTCGTCGCGGCCGTGTACACGCCCGTCGACAGGTACTTCCAGCCGCCGTCGGCCACGACGAACGCGATGTCGGCGGGCTCCCCCGCCTTGACCGCCTTGTTGCCGACGCCGATCGCCGCGTGCAGGGCCGCGCCCGTGGAGACGCCCGCGAAGATGCCCTCCTGCTGGAGGAGTTCGCGGGTGCGGGTGACGGCGTCCGCGGAGCCGACCGAGAAGCGGGTGGTGAGGACGGAGGCGTCGTACAGCTCGGGTACGAAGCCCTCGTCGAGGTTGCGCAGGCCGTACACCAGGTCGTCGTAGCGCGGTTCGGCGGCGACGATCTTCACGTCCGGCTTGTTCTCGCGGAGGTAGCGGCCGACGCCCATGAGGGTGCCGGTGGTGCCGAGGCCGGCGACGAAGTGGGTGATGGAGGGGAGGTCGGCGAGGATCTCCGGGCCGGTGGTGGCGTAGTGGGCGCCGGCGTTGTCGGGGTTGCCGTACTGGTAGAGCATCACCCAGTCGGGGTGCTCGGCGGAGAGTTCCTTGGCGACGCGTACGGCGGTGTTGGAGCCGCCCGCGGCCGGGGAGGAGATGATCTCGGCGCCCCACATGCCGAGCAGGTCCCGGCGCTCCTGCGAGGTGTTCTCGGGCATCACGCACACCATGCGGTAGCCCTTGAGCTTGGCGGCCATCGCCAAGGAGATACCCGTGTTGCCGGAGGTCGGCTCCAGGATCGTGCAGCCCGGGGTGAGGCGGCCGTCCTTCTCCGCCTGCTCGATCATGTGCAGGGCGGGGCGGTCCTTGACCGAGCCGGTCGGGTTGCGGTCCTCCAGCTTGGCCCAGATGCGGACGTCGGCGGACGGCGAGAGCCGCGGCAGGCACACCAGGGGGGTGTTGCCGACCGCGGCGAGCGGGGAGTCGTACCGCATCCGGATCAGGCCATGCCGCCGGCCACGGCCGGCAGGATCGTGACGTTGTCGCCGTCGGCGACCTTGGTGTTGATGCCCTCCAGGAAGCGGACGTCCTCGTCGTTCAGGTAGACGTTGACGAAGCGGCGCAGCTCGCCGTTGTCCACGATGCGGGCCTGGATGCCCGCGTGCCGGGTCTCGAGGTCGGCGAAGAGCTCGGCGAGGGTGTCCCCGGTGCCCTCCACCGCCTTCTGACCGTCGGTGTAGGTGCGGAGGATGGTGGGGATGCGGACCTCGATGGCCATGGTTGCGGGCTCCTGTCGGGAAGTGTTCTGGTCGGTGGGCGCACGACGACGCGCGCCGCGGCTCACGGCCGTACGGCGGCAGGGAACGTCAACAGATGGCGCTGTTCAGCCTGCACAGGTCGACGTGCAGCCGCGCCACGAGCATGGTGCTCGGCGCCTCGATGCTCACGTCGTTCAGAACCATGGGGTCATCGTATCGATTCCCGGTCGGCCGTCCGGAGTGTGATCTCACATTCCGGACGAATTTCATCCAGGGTTCGAGATCAGTACGCCTCGACCACCCTGACCTCCTCCTCCGTGACCTCGCCTTCCACGATCCGGAACGAGCGGAACTGGAAGTCGCCGAGGCCGTCGGTGTCGGCGGTGGAGACCAGGACGTAGTGGGCGCCGGGCTCGTTGGCGTAGGAGATGTCGGTGCGGGAGGGGTAGGCCTCGGTCGCGGTGTGCGAGTGGTAGACGATCACCGGCTCCTCGTCGCGGTCGTCCATCTCGCGGTAGAGCCTGAGGAGGTCGCCGGAGTCGAACTCGTAGAACGTGGGCGACATGGCCGCGTTGAGCATCGGGATGAAGCGCTCGGGGCGGTCGGAGCCGGCCGGCCCCGCGACGACGCCGCACGCCTCGTCGGGGTGGTCCTTGCGCGCGTGCGCGACGATCTGGTCGACGAGGGCCTGGGTGATGGTCAGCATGTTCGCCAGGATAAGCAGAAGGGCAGCCCTGTACCGATGGGTGGTACGGGGCTGCCCACATGGTGAGCGGAGCGATCAGCCCACCTTCTGCAGCTCCGGCTCGCGGCGCTCGGCGACCTGCGGGTTGCGGGCCTTCAGCACCGCCCAGCCCACGCCCAGCGCGGCGGCCCAGCCGGCCATCACGTACAGGCAGACGCGGGAGTCGGCGTCGTACGCGATCAGGCCCGTGACGAAGAGCAGGAACGCGATCGCGACGTACGAGCACTTCGCGCCGCCGGGGGCGGGGAAGGACGAGGCCGGCAGGCGGCCCGCGTCGACCGCGCGGCGGTACAGGACGTGGCTGATCAGGATCATCAGCCAGGTCCAGATGCCGGCCGCGGTGGCCACCGAGGTGACGTAGCCGAAGGCCTTCTCCGGGACGACGTAGTTGAGGACCACGCCGATGCCCATGAAGAGGACCGAGACCGTGATGCCGAGGGCGGGCGTCCTGGAGGCGGACAGCTTCCTGAAGGCCGCCGGGGCCTCGCCGCTGTCGGCCAGGTTCCGCAGCATGCGGCCCGTGGAGTACATGCCCGAGTTGCAGGAGGACAGGGCCGCGGTGAGGACGACGAAGTTGACGATGCCGGCGCCGGCCGGGATGCCGATCTTCGCGAAGGCGGCGACGAACGGCGAGACGCCCGGGGCGAACTCCGTCCACTTGACGACGCACAGGATGACGGTGAGCGCGCCGACGTAGAAGAGGGCGATGCGCCAGGGGAGGGTGTTGATTGCCTTGGGGAGGGTCTTCTCCGGGTCCTCGGACTCGCCGGCCGTGACGCCGACCAGCTCGACGGCGAGGTACGCGAACATGACGCCCTGGAGGGTCATCAGGGACGAGCCGACGCCCTTGGGGAAGAAGCCGTCGAAGGCCCAGAGGTTGGAGACGGCGGCGGTGTCGCCGGCGCTGCTGAAGCCGAAGGTGAGCACGCCGAGGCCGATGACGATCATGCCGATCAGGGCGGTGACCTTGACCATCGAGAACCAGAACTCCAGCTCGCCGAAGAGCTTCACGGAGATCAGGTTGACCCCGAACAGGACCACCAGGAAGACCAGGGCGGTCACCCACTGCGGGATGTCCGGGAACCAGTAGTTGACGTAGATCGCGGCGGCGGTGAGCTCGGCCATGCCGGTGACCACCCACATCAGCCAGTACGTCCAGCCGGTGAAGTAGCCGAAGAACGGGCCGAGGAACTCGCGGGAGTACTCCGCGAAGGAGCCCGACACCGGGCGGTACAGGAGCAGTTCGCCGAGCGCCCGCATGATGAAGAAGATGATCACGCCGGCGAGGGCGTACATGACGATGAGGCTGGGACCGGCCTTGGCGATGTTCGCCCCGGCTCCCAGGAAGAGGCCGACGCCGATGGCGCCGCCGATCGCGATCATCTGGACCTGGCGGCTGCCGAGTCCGCGCTCGTACCCCTCTTCGGAGGTCTGCCCCGCGTTGTCGACCTGAGCGGAGGTCATGTCTGGTGTGCGCCTTTCTCCATGCCGACCCGGGCCTCTCGTCGGCCTCGGATCGGGTCTCGATCCCCCCGGATTGATGGAGCGGTTGCCCGCCGGCGGTTACCGGCTCGGTGGCGCACCCGGCCGAACATGGGTGGTGTTCGCCGGGCGGTCGTGAAGATTTATCACGGCCGCAACATTGATCATCCGGGCGACTTGTGGCGCATCACACAGGAAGAAGCGGACATACGAGGGTCAACGCGGGCGGTCCCGGCCGCGCCGGTGACGCGATCGTTATCCGGATTTGAGCGTCCTCTGAGCGAACGCCGGAAGGTCGCAACTCAGGGCATAAGGGTGTTCACGAGCGTCTCCTGGAGCCCGCCGAGCCAGAGATAGGCCATCACCATCGGCTTACGGGGGTCCTCGTCCGGGAGCCGGTAGAGGACGTCGGTGTCGTCCTCGTCCTCGATCTCCAGGCGGGAGCCGATCGCCAGGCGCAGGTCGTTGAGCGCGCCCAGCCACTGGCGGGACTCGGCGGTGGAGAGCTTGAGGATCGCGCCGCCGTCGAGGGCCGGGGTGAGGGCGTCCAGGCAGCGGATCACCGCGAGGGCGTTCTCCCGCTTGCCGGCCCGCAGGTCGTTCTCGGTGTAGCGGCGGAACTCGGCGGAGTGCGCCTGCTGCTCCTCGGCCTCCTCGGGGCCGGGGGTGCCCTCGGGGTCGCTGTAGGCGTCCGGGAACAGGCGGCGCAGCACCGGGTCCTTGGGCGGCTCGGTCGGACCCTCGGCGAAGAGCTCGGCGAGGGGGTCGTCGGGGGCGTCCTCACCCGGACCGGGTCCGATGAGCTCCAGGAGCTGGACGGCCAGCGAGCGGATGATGGAGATCTCGACGTCGTCGAGAGCGACGGCGGCGCCGCCGCCGCGGAGCGGTTCGAAGTGTCCAGGCATGAAGGTCAGTTCAGCTACTTCCGGTCCTGCTGGAGGGTGGCCCACAGACCGTAGCCGTGCATGGCCTGCACGTCGCGTTCCATCTCCTCGCGGGTTCCGCTGGAGACGACCGCCCGGCCCTTGTGGTGGACGTCGAGCATCAGTTTCGTGGCCTTGTCCTTCGAGTACCCGAAGTACGTCTGGAAGACGTAGGTCACATAGCTCATGAGGTTGACCGGATCGTTGTGGACGATCGTGACCCAGGGGACGTCCGGCTCGGGGACGGCGAACACCTCTTCCGCCGACTCGGTGCGTTCGATCTCTAGGGGAGCGGGTGACGTCACACGGCCCATGCTGCCACGGGCCCCACAAATCGTCACACTGACGCGAAGGGGTGTTAGCATCTTCGTCATGAACACAGCGGACCTTGGGCTGCCGGTGGACGTTCCTTCGACGGCGCTCTTCACGGACCAGTACGAGCTGACGATGCTGCAGGCCGCGCTGAAGGCCGGTACCGCCGAACGGCGCAGTGTCTTCGAGGTCTTCACCCGGCGGCTGCCCGAGGGGCGGCGCTACGGCGTCGTCGCGGGCACCGGGCGGGTCCTGGACGCGGTGGAGAACTTCCGCTTCGACGCGGGCGTCCTGGGCTTCCTGCGGGAGCGGGACATCGTCGACGAGCCGACGCTGGAGTGGCTCGCCTCCTACCGCTTCTCCGGCGACATCTGGGGCTACCCCGAGGGCGAGGTGTACTTCCCGGGCTCGCCGATCATGCGGGTGGAGGGGTCCTTCGCCGAGTGCGTGCTGCTGGAGACGGTGATCCTGTCGATCCTCAACCACGACTCCGCGATCGCCGCGGCCGCCTCCCGCATGTCCTCGGCCGCCGGTGGGCGCCCGCTGATCGAGATGGGCGCCCGCCGCACCCACGAGCTCGCCGCCGTCGCCGCCTCGCGCGCCGCGTACGTCGGCGGCTTCACCTCCACCTCGGACCTCGCGGCCGGCTTCCGCTACAACATCCCGACCGTCGGCACCTCCGCGCACGCCTTCACCCTGCTGCACGACCGCGAGCGGGACGCCTTCCGGGCCCAGGTGAACTCGCTCGGCCGCAACACGACCCTGCTCGTCGACACGTACGACGTCGCCGAGGCGGTCCGGATGGCCGTCGAGATCGCCGGGCCCGAGCTGGGCGCGGTCCGCATCGACTCCGGTGACCTGCTGCTGGTCGCGCACCGGGTGCGGCAGCAGCTGGACGAGCTGGGCGCCGGCAAGACGAAGATCATCGTGACCTCGGACCTCGACGAGTACGCGATCGCCTCGCTGGCGGCGGCGCCGGTGGACGCGTACGGCGTGGGTACGCAGCTGGTGACCGGGTCCGGGCACCCGACCTGCTCGATGGTCTACAAGCTGGTCGCCCGCGCCGAGTCCGCCGACCCGAGGGCGCCGCTGGTGCCGGTGGCGAAGAAGGCGGCCGGCGGCAAGACGTCCATCGGCGGCCGCAAGTGGGCCGCGCGCCGGCCGGACGCGGACGGGGTCGCGGAGGCCGAGGTCGTCGGCACGGGCCCGGTCCCGCCCGAGCTGGCCGGCCACCAGCTGCAGGTCGAGCTGGTCAAGGGCGGCGACGTGGTGGCCCGCGAACCGCTGGACACCGTACGGGAGCGGCATGTGCGGGCCCGCGCCGCTCTGCCCCTGTCGGCCACCCAGCTCTCGCGCGGGGAACCCGTGATCCCGACGGAGTACGCGGTGGGGCGCTCGGGTAGCTAAAGCTGGTGCCGTCGGACGCGCCCCTGTGCAGCCCCTCCCGTACCGCCCCGGAAGTCAATAGGCTCGGAGGTTCAACGGCCGGGCCCGCACCCCACCCCCGCCCCCATAGTCGAGAAGGACACCCACCATGCGCCGCGCCTTGATCGTCGTAGACGTGCAGAACGACTTCTGCGAGGGGGGCAGCCTCGCCGTGGCCGGTGGTGCCGACGTGGCCGCCGCCGTCACCGAGCTGATCGGGCAGGCGGGCGGGTCCGGCTACCAGCACGTGGTGGCCACCCGCGACCACCACATCGCGCCCGGCGGCCACTTCGCCGACAACCCCGACTTCCGGCACTCCTGGCCCGCGCACTGCGTCGCGGGCACGGAGGGCGTCGGCTTCCACCCGAACTTCGCGCCCGCGGTCGCCTCCGGCGCGATCGACGCCGTCTTCGACAAGGGGGCGTACGCGGCGGCCTACAGCGGCTTCGAGGGCGCCGACGAGAACGGCGTCAAGCTCGCCGACTGGCTGCGGGCGCGGGAGGTCGGCGAGGTGGACGTGGTCGGGATCGCCACCGACCACTGCGTACGGGCCACCGCCCTGGACGCCGCCCGGGAGGGCTTCCGTACGCAGGTGCTGCTCGACCTGACCGCCGGGGTGGCCCAGGAGACCACCGACCGGGCGCTGGAGGAGCTGCGCGAGGCGGGCGTGGAGCTGTCCGGGAAGCCGGTCGTCGCCTAGGCCGGGCTGCCCCGGCCCGCGTGGCTCATGCCGGAGCCGTGGGGCGCCTCAGCAGGGCCCTGATGGGGTGCCACAGCTCCTGGGCGAGTTCGGGGCCCGGCACGACACCGTTGTCAGGGGCCGTACGCCATATCAGGCCGTCGGGATGGTGCAGGACCGCGGTGATCTCGTCCGGGGTGGGCGGGGCCGCGTTGCCGCGGAGGTAGACCGCCCGCATGCCCAGGTTGCGCAGCCTGGTCAGGGCGCGCGCCCGGTTCTGGGCGTGGACGAGGACACGGACCGAGCCCGTGCCGTCGGCGGTGGGTCTGGGCAGGTTCAGAGCCACCACCACGCTGCCGGTCGGCAGCTTGCAGAAACCTCCTGCGGCCATGCAGGTCACACCCCCGTGCGAGTCGTCGGCGACGCGTCTGTCGATGCGTCTGTCAATAAGAAGGGCACAGGACGCACCTAAACACGATCGGCGGCGACCCGCCAGGGGGTCACCGCCGATACGCTTCTGACCTGCGGAAATGCCGACTACTTCACCGCGGGGCCGACCTGGAGCGAGATCGTCGAGCCGTCCAGGGCCTCCCGGACGATCTTGATCTTGGTGTTGGTGTCAGTGACCTTGACACCGGCGGCCGGGTTCGAGGAGTCGTAGTAGGTGCTGGTGTGGTCGTTGAAGACCGGAACCCCGAACGACCACTTGATCTTGGTGGCGACGTCCGCCTTGTGCAGCGTGATGCCGTCCGTCGGGTACAGGCTGAACGGCGAGTCGTAGGCCTGGATGCGGTTGCGCATCAGGGTGCCGTCGGACCACTTCAGCGGCGCCGGGTGGGAGTCGACCGGGAGGATGAGACCGGTGCCCGGGTGGACGCTGGTGTTGTCGTCCGCCTCGGAGAGGTCCCACTTCCAGATCAACAGGCCGTTCTGGTACGGGTAGTGCTCCACCCAGTCCGGACGAGTCGTCGAGAAGCCGAAGTTGTACGGGCCGACCTTGAGGGTCTTGTCGTACGACACGTACTGGCGGTTCTCGGCGATGTAGTACTGCTTGTAGTCCTTGGTGAAGGACGCGCCGATGCGGGAGAAGCCGCTCGCGGTCCAACCGGCGTCCGCGGACTCGGCGTTGTCGGAGAAGACGGCCGCGCCGTCCGCGGTCACCGTGATCTCGTCGGCCGCGAAGCCCTTGAGCGCGACGCCGCCGTCGGTCTGGTAGCGGAAGCGCAGCTGGACCTTCTGGCCCGCGTAGGCGTCCAGCGGGTACGACAGCTTGGTGTACGCGTCGACCGAGCCGGTGAGCGCCGGCTTGTCGCTGCCGTCGCGCGGGATGGCCGCGCCGTTCACCGTGCCGTCCAGGGCGGTCCAGTTGGCGCCGCCGTCGGTGGACACCTCGGCGTAGAGGTAGTCGTAGCCCGACTCGATGTCGTACCAGCCGTCGAGCGAGAGCGTGGCCGACGACTTGCCGGTGAGGTCGACCTCACGGGTCAGCGTGTTCTTGAGGTTGTCGCCGCTGCCGCTCCACCACTGGGTCGAGCCCTGCGCCGGGGTGACGACGGTCGTGGTGACCGCCTTGTCGGGCAGTGAGACCACCAGGGCCTGCTTGTTCTTGGTGTTGTACTCGGCGACGCCCAGCTTGTGCGCGGACTTGGTGCCCGCCTTCGCCACGTCGTAGTTCAGCCAGCCCAGTTGGAGCTTGTCCCAGGCGTTCATGTCGCCCGGCAGGTCGCCGATGGCGTTCTTGCCGGTGCCCAGCCACGAGCCGGAGGACATCAGGGTCCAGAAGCCGGTGGAGTTCTCGCCGCCGTTGGTGTCGTACTCGTCCGGCAGGCCGAGGTCGTGGCCGTACTCGTGGGCGTAGACGCCGAGGCCGCCGTTCTCCGGCTGCATGGTGTAGTCGCCGACCCAGATACCGGTGTCGCCGACCTGGGTGCCGCCGAGCTTGTTGTTCTCGGGGCCGGTGGCGCCGGCGTCGGTGCCGAAGGCGTACCAGCGGTGCGCCCAGATCGCGTCGGTGCCCTGGGCGCCGCCGCCCGCGGACTCGTCCTCGCCGGCGTGCACGATCTGGAAGTGGTCGACATAGCCGTCGGGCTCGTTGAAGTCGCCGTCGCCGTCGTAGTCGTAGCGGTCCCACTGGTCGTACTGGGCGAGGTCCGCCTTGATGTCGGCGTCGGACTCGCCGGCCGCCTTCTGGTCGGCGACCCAGGCCGTCAGGCCGTCCTTGACCAGGTTCCAGACGCTGGAGCAGGTGGTGGAGCCGCAGGCGTTGTTGCCGTAACGGGCCTCGTTGTAGGGGACCTTGACCCAGTCGGTGACCTCGCCGTCGACCGAGTAGCGGCCCGAGGACTGCTTCTCGTAGTACTTCTTCAGCGACTCGGTGTTCTTGCCGGTGCCGAAGTAGAGGTCCTGGAAGTGCTGCTGGTTGTAATCCGCCTGCCAGGCCGTGGAGTTGTCCTTGGTGCGGTCCGGCTCGGCTATCTGGTTGTGCAGCGGGCCGGCCGTGCCGTTGTACCGCGGGTCGGTCTGGTCGCCGAACTCCACCAGGATCGTGAAGATCTTGTCCGTCTTCTCGCGGCCGAGCTCGACGTACTTGCTGTCGCCCTTCTTGCCCTTGAGCTGAACGACCTGGGAGCCGTCGCGGTCCTTCACCTGGCTCTTGCCGGATATGACCTGGTTCAGGGCTTCTTGGCGCTGAGCCTCCTGGGTCTTGGAGAGCGGGCCGTCGAGGTCGTGCTCGGTCCTGCTCTCGGCCGCCGAAGGGTCGTGGCGGTCGACGGTGGCGGACTTGGCGCTGTCGGCGGCCTGCGCCACGGCGAACGTCGAGAACGTGGCGGTGGCCGCCGCGAGCGCGACACCGACCGCGGCCGCTCTGAACGTCCAGGGTTTTAGGGTCACTTGAGATCCTCGTGGTCAAGGTGGTAAGTCAAGTGACGCAATTTGACTAGAGGCTGGTAAGAAAAAACAGACCTTGACTTGGACAGAACAAGTGCACTATGCGGAGCCGGGGTCCGCTTTACGGACACCCCGACCGGCGCGTTCGAACGTCCACGTGCTGGACGCCATGACTCCGTGCGCCCCCTGTGCACCGGCACTGTTGGTTAGGTCACGCTTACCGTTCGTTCCACTCGGGCATGCACGCGATTAGAGTCGGACGGCGGCACGCCTCCAAATCGGCGGAAAGCCAGGCCGACGACCCCTGTGGACCCCCACTTCCGAGGACACGATTGCCATGCCTCGTCCGACTGCCGCACAGCTCGCCTACGGATCCTGCACCGTGATCTTCTCGACGCTCGCCATGCTGCTGCTGTCACAGACGAGTTCGGGTCTGGGGATCGCGATCATCGCAGTGTCGGCGCTCGCCCTCGGCCTCCTCGTCGCCATGACGGTGCCGCTGCCGAAGACGCGGGTCGTCGCGGTGGGCGGGCCGGCCGCCGCGCCGGCCGAGGAGCCCGCGAAAGCCGAGGAGCCCGTGCCGGTCGCGGCTACGGGCTCGTCGACTGCTGCGTGACGCCGGTCAGTTGGTGCTGACCACCACCGTCTTCGCCGCCTTGTCGTGCAGGCCCTGCTTGTAGGGCCGGTCGAAGTAGCTCCAGCCGCCCGAGATCGCGGTCCAGATGCACGCGCAGCAGAAGGCGAACGGGATCCAGAGCACCGCCGAGCGGGCCAGCGCGGTCTGCACGGAGGGCGTGGAGCCGTTGTCGAGGTTGGCCACCCGCATGTTCAGCCACTTCTTGCCGAGCGTCTGGCCCGACTTGCTGATCAGGTAGGTGTCGTAGCCGATGTAGAGGACGGCGGCGACGAGCGACTGCGCGAAGGACTTGCCGTACTCGACCTTGTCGCCGTTGACGGTGTACTCGTGCACGCCCATCGGCCAGGTGACCAGCCAGACGACGATGCCGACGAGGATCAGGTCGATGATCCGCGCCAGCGTGCGCTTGCCGCTCTCGGCGAGCGGGGGCATGCCGGCGAGGGGGTCGTTGGGGTAGGAGGCGCCGCCGCCGTAGGGCGGGGGCTGCTGGCTGTACGGGGGCTGCTGGCCGCCGTACGGGGGTGGCTGCTGGCCGCCCTGGGGTGGGTCGTACGGGGAGCCCGAGCCCGCTCCCGGCGTTCCGGGCGCTCCGGGCGGGGGCTGCTTCCTGAACGGGTCGTCTTCCGGCGGCTGCGGGCCGGAGCCGGGGGGTTCGCTGCTCATGGCCCGAGTGGACCGCGAACCTCCCGGCTCCGCATCCGGCAGACGTCCGTCCGGAGTACCCAATCAAGTACGCCGTTCGGAGTAGTCGGCTATCCCGCTACGAACGTACGAGCCGCCTTGTCGTGCCAGCACTGGTGCCACGGGCGGTCGAAGACGCACCACAGGACGCCGAGGACACCGATGCCGAGCAGGCCGGGGACGACGTAGACGAGCCAGCGGCGCAGGGCTCCGCCGAAGGTCGGGGGCTCGTGCGCCTCGATGTCGCGGACCTCCAGGCCGAGCAGCTTCTTGCCGAGGGTGCGGCCCCACTTGGCGGTGGGCAGCGCCTCGTAGAGGACGCCGAACAGGAGCAGGACGGCGAGGATGACGCCGAAGCAGACCGAGGTGGTGCCGTCGAGGAGCCAGACGGTGACGGTCTCGCCGCTGAGCCTGGCCGCGTCGATCTTGTCGTTGATGTGGTCGATCGCCTTGGTGCCGAGGGGTACGGCCACGGCGGCCGTCACGGCGCCCACGACGACGGTGTCCAGCAGCCGCGCGGCGAGCCGCTTGCCGAGCCCTGCGGGGCGGGCGGCGGCCTGCCGTCTGGCGGCGGCCTGGAAGACGTCCTCGACGGGAGGCTTCCAGGGGGCGACGGGCTGCTCCCCCTCGGAGGCCCCGGCGAGCCGGTGCACCTGCTGCGCCCAGGAGGGCTGCCCGCCACCGGGCCCGCTGGTCATGGGGGCGGCGGACTGGTTGGCCGGGGACTGGC
This sequence comes from Streptomyces cylindrosporus, assembly GCF_022698165.1. Classification (GTDB taxonomy): domain Bacteria; phylum Actinomycetota; class Actinomycetes; order Streptomycetales; family Streptomycetaceae; genus Streptomyces; species Streptomyces cylindrosporus. The sequence goes on along the minus strand of NZ_JALDAY010000012.1, from coordinate 132,575 downwards.
CCACGGCTGCGTGTCCGGCGGAGGCGTGTCCGGCCTGCGGGCGCCCGGCGGGTGTCTGGCCGCCCGGCGTCGACTGGGGTCCGCTCGGCTGTTGGGGGACCACGGGAGCGGGGTGCTGGGGGCCGGAGAGGGCGGTGGGGGCGGACTGGGCGCCCTGGGCGGCGGAGCCCGCCTGGACGGCGGAGCCCGCCTGGGCGGCGGCTCGGTCGGCTGCCGCCTTGCCCGCGCCGAAGCCCGGGGAGTCGGTCGTGCCGGAGCCGGCCGCGCCCTGCCCCGCGGAACCGCTCGCGGGCGCCCCCGTGCCCCCGCTCTGCGCCCCGCCCTGCTGCCCCGTGCGCGGGGACAGCGCGCGGAAGGTCATGGTGCCCTCGTCGGGGGCGGGGGTGGCGGGGTTGGGGATGCCGGGAGCCGCGCTGCCCGTAGGACGCCCGGCACCGGGAGCGACCGCGCCGCTCACCGCCGGGCCCTGAGCACCGAAGCCTGCGGCACCCTGTGCGGCGGCGCCTCCGGCACCCGCGGCGCCACCGAAGCCCGTAGCACCCTGCGCGGCGGTGCCACCCGTACCCGCGGCGCCCTGCGCGCTGGCGCCACCCGTACCCGCAGCGCCCGTGCCCGGTCCGCCCGCCGCTCCCTGCTGTCCCGAGTCCGCCGCCGACGCCGAACCCACTGTCGGCCTGCGGAACATGAACGTGCCGTCGGGAGGCGCGCCGCCGTCCGAGTCGTGGCCCGCCGGCGGGATCGTCGCCGTGCCGTCGGTACGGGAGGCATGGCCGGCCGGCTGGGACGCGCCGCCCGACGCGCCGCGGCCAGCGGACGCCATGTTGCCGTCGGGCGCCGGGTGGGCCTCGGACCCGGCGCGGCCACCGGCCCCCGCACGCCCGTCCGCCCCGCCCTGCCCGTCGGCCCCCGTGCGCGGGTCGGACCCCCAGGACACGCGACGGTCCTGGTCGCCGCCGAAGCCCGCCTGGTGGGACCGGTCGGCGCCCCAGGCGGACGCGGGTTCGGGGCGGTTGCCGTGCTGGGACGGGGGCGCGGACCGCGGCTCGGGGTCCTCGTCGAAGAAGTGCGGGCCCGTCTCCTCCACCGAGGGCGCGGCCGGCGCCGAACCGGGCGGCGGGGCGAGCGACTCGCCGTCCGAAGGTGCCGGACGGCTGGTGCCCGGCACCCACGCGGCACCGTTCCAGTACCGGACATATCCAGGAATGGACGGGTCCGGGTAATACCCTTCGCGGGGCCTGTCGTCACCGGGGGCCGGGGTTGGGGCGCTCATGTCCGTCGCCTGTATCTGCTCGGGGGTGGATATGGGGGGCTCCACATCTATCAGACCGGCGCAATCCCCACCGCCAGTCCCACCGGACCCACACTTTCGGGCAGAGCTCCGACAGCGAAGGGGAAGTGAAGGGGAAGCGAAGCGAAACCGGCGAAAAAAATCTCTCCGAACCCGCGTAATGGTCGAGCACCCTCGCCCCTCTCCCGTGTGCAGGCCCGCTCACCGGGCCCGTACACCTGCCCGAGAGAGGAACCGCACGACATGCACTACACCGTTGTGGAGCGCGAGCTGGAGCTCAAACTCATCCTGTCCCCGGAGCGCAGCATCCCGGTCCCGGCCCGGCTGAGCTACCGCACCGACGACCCGTACGCCGTCCACGTCGCCTTCCACATCAACTCCGAGCAGCCCGTGTACTGGACGTTCTCCCGTGACCTGCTGGTCGAGGGCGTGTTCCGGCCCTGCGGGCACGGTGACGTACGGGTGTGGCCGACGAAGTCGGAGGGCCGCAGCGTCGTACTGATGGCGCTGAGCTCGCCGGACGGCGACGCCCTTCTGGAGGCGCCCGCCGCCCAGGTGTCCGCCTGGCTGGAGCGCACGCTGCGGGTGGTGCCCCCGGGGACTGAGGGCGAGCAGCTCGGGATCGACGACGCGCTCGACCAGCTGCTCGCCCAGTGAGCCGTACGCGCAAGGGATCAGAACAACTTGCCGGGGTTGAGGATGTCCAGCGGGTCGAAGACCTGCTTGATCTGCCGCTGCATCTCCACCCCGACCGGCCCGATCTCGCGCGCCAGCCACTCCTTCTTCAGTACGCCGACGCCGTGCTCGCCGGTGATGGTGCCGCCGAGCTCCAGGCCGAGCGCCATGATCTCGTCGAAGGACTCGCGGGCGCGCCGGGACTCGTCGGCGTCCCGGGCGTCGAAGCAGACGGTGGGGTGCGTGTTGCCGTCGCCGGCGTGTGCGCACACCCCGATGGTCAGCTGGTACTTCTCGGCGATCCGCTCGACGCCCGCCAGCATGTCACCGAGCCGGGAGCGGGGCACGCACACGTCGTCGATCATCGTCGTGCCCTTGACCGCCTCCAGCGCGGTCAGCGAGAGCCGCCGGGCCTGGAGGAGGAGCTCGGACTCGGCGAAGTCGTCGGCGGGCACGACCTGGGTCGCGCCGGCCGCCTCGCACAGCGCGCCGACCGCGGCGAGGTCGGCGGCCGGGTCGGGGGTGTCGAAGGCGGCCAGGAGCAGCGCCTCGGTGGTCTCCGGGAGGCCCATGTGCGCGAGGTCGTTGACGGCTTTGACCGTCGTACGGTCCATCAGTTCGAGGAGCGAGGGGACGTGGCCGCCCGCCATGATCCGGCACACGGCGTCGCAGGCGGCGGCCGCGGAGCCGAACTCGGCGGCGAGCACGAGCTGTTGGGGCGGCTGGGGGCGCAGGGCGAGGATCGCCTTGACGACGATGCCGAGGGAGCCCTCGGAGCCGACGAAGAGGCGGGTGAGGTCGTAGCCGGCGACGCCCTTGGCGGTGCGGCGGCCGGTGGACATCAGGCGGCCGTCGGCGAGGACGACGTCCAGGCCGAGGACGTACTCGGCGGTGACCCCGTACTTCACGCAGCACAGGCCGCCGGAGGCGGTGCCGATGTTGCCGCCGATGGTGCACATCTCCCAGCTGGAGGGGTCGGGCGGGTAATAGAGGCCGTGTTCGCCCACCGCGCGGGAGAGGGTGGCGTTGACGACGCCGGGTTCGACGACCGCGATCCGGTCGACCGGGCTGATCTCCAGGATCCGGTCCATCCTGGTCAGGGACAGCACGATGCAGCCCTCGGAGGCGTTGGCGCCGCCGGACAGGCCGGTGCGGGCGCCCTGCGGGACGACCGGGACGCGCAGTTCGGTGGCGATGCGCATGACGTGCTGGACCTGTTCGACGTCACGCGGCAGTACGACCACCGACGGGGTGCCGGCCGGGCAGAAGCTGGCCATGTCGTTGGCGTAGGAGGCGGTGACGTCCGGGTCGGTCAGCACGGCCTCGGCGGGCAGTCCGGCCAGCAGCCGGTCGACGAGGTTGCCGGTGGCTTCGTCGGTGGGCGCTTGGATACGGCTCATGATCACAGGTTCGCACCCGGGGCCATCGGTGTGAACCCCGTCTACGGCAGTGGACGTATGCCGGGTGTGGTCGTCATATGGCCGCACAGTGATCGACATGAAGAAGCGACAGGGCGCCCCGGCGGAGGGCCGACAGGGGGAAGCGGGGGCCGGTCGGCGGGAGGCTTCGAACACCTCGCACGCCTCGGACACCTCGACCGCCTCCAGTGCTTGGGGGGCTGAGGGTGCTTCGGGCGCCGCGGGTAGTAAGGGCGCCGGGAGCACTTCGAGGGCCGCGGGCACTTCGGGCGCCGCAGGCGCCTCGGGCATCGCAGGTACTTCGGGCGCCGCAAGTACTTCGGGCGCCGCAGGCACTTCGAGGGCCGCGAGCATTTCCGGCACCGCAGATGCTTCGAGCGCCGGACATGCTTCGGCTGCCGCGGGAGCTTCGGGCGCCGCGGACCCTTCGAGGGCTGCGGGCACTTCGGGCGCCGCGGACACTTCGGGCGCCGCGGACACTTCGGGCTCCGCAGGCGCTTCGAGGGCCGCAGGCACTTCCGGCGCCGCAGGCGCTTCCGGCGCCGGACATGCTTCGGCTGCCGCGGGTGCTTCTGGGGCCGCGGGCAATAAAGGCGCCGGGGGCACTTCGAAGGCCGCAGCCACTTCGAGGGCCGCAGGCACCTCGAGCGCCGCAGGCACCTCGGGCCCCGCAGGCACCTCGGGCCCCGCAGGCACCTCAGGCGCCGCAGATGCTTCGAACGCCGGACATGCTTCGGGTGCCGCGGGGGCTTCGGGTGCCGTGGGTGAGTGGCGTCGGCCTCGGGGGCTGTGGGGGGTCGCTGTTGCTGTTGTGGGGTGTGTCGTGCTTGGTGGGGTGATGATGGGCTGGCCCTGGCAGCGGGCTGTGCACGAGGTGGTCGGTCCGGCGCCGGGGGCGCGGGCGCTTGCCGCCGTCGGGGCGGGGGTGTCCGCCGGGCTGGCCGATCTCGCCGTGCTGATCGGTGAGCGTGAGGCCTTCGTGCGGGCGCATCCCACCGATGCCCGGGCCTGGGCGGTGCTCGGGGCCGCGTACGTCGAGCAGGGGCGGCGGACCGCCGACGCCACGAACTATCCGCGCGGCGAGCGGGCGTTGCGGGCCTCGCTGAAGGTGCGCGGCAGGGGGAATGTCGAGGCCATGGACGGGATGGCCGCGCTGGCCAACGCCCGGCGGGACTTCCGGGCGGCCCGGACCTGGGGCGAGGCGGCGCTGAAGCTGGCGCCGAAGCGGTGGACGACGTATCCGCTGCTGATCGACGCCTACACGGGGCTCGGCGACTACAAGGCGACGAAGCGGACGCTGGACCGGCTCCTCGAACTGCGCTCGGGGCCCGCGGTGCTGGCGCGGGCCGGGGCCGTCTACCGGGACCGCGGCTGGCGCGAGGACGCGGCGGCCGCGCTGTCCGACGCCGCGGCGGCGGCGCACTCCCCCGCCGAGCGGGCGGCCTGGCTGGAGCGGTCCGGGCAGCTGTCCTTCGAGCGCGGGGACCTGGAGGACGCGCTGCGGCGCTTCCAGGAGGCCGTACGGATCGACCCCGACCAGCGGGCCGCGCTGGCCGGGCAGGGGCGGGCGCTGGCGGGGCTGGGGCGGCCCACGGAGGCGCTGAACGCGTACCGGGTGGCGCTGGCCAAGCAGCCGTGTCCTCAATACGCCCTGGAACTCGGGGAGTTGTACGAGTCGCTGGGCCTCGGCCAGGCGGCCCGGGTGCAGTACGACCTGCTGCGGGCACGGGTGCGCGAGGAGGCCGCCGGGGGTGTGGACGACGAGCTGGTGCTGGGTGTCTTCGAGGCGGACCACGGGGATCCGCAGTCGGCCGTACGGCGGCTGCGGGCCGAGTGGCGGCGGCAGCCGGGGATCGCGGTGGCCGACGCGCTGGGCTGGGCGCTGCACCGCGCCGGGAACGACAAGGAGGCGCTGCGGTACGCGGCGGTGGCGACGGACCGGGTGCACGGGGGCGGCGTACGCAGTGCGCCGTACATGTACCACCGGGGCGTGATCGAGCGGGAGTTGGAGCAGTACGGGCCGGCGCGGCGGCACCTCCAGGAGGCCCTCCGTATCAACCCGTACTTCTCGCCGCTCCAAGTCCCGCTCGCCGAGGAGGCGTTGGCGGCGCTCGGGGATGTTCCGGACGAGCCGCTGCCCACGGGGGAGGAAAGCAAGGAGCCGACGGAGAAGGAGCGTTGAGTCCCGTTGAGCCCCTACGACTGCTTGCCGTCCTTGACGAAGATCGAGAAGCGGCGGGCCCCCAACTCCCCCGTCCCGAAGCCGATGTACGCCTTGGGGGCCGAGTCGCCGCGTATGGCGATGCCCTCCGGTTCGCGGTACACGAGGCTGTGGCCGGCCTCGGTGCGCTGCTGCTGGAGCAGCTTTCCGGTGGTGATGTCGAGGCTGGAGACGTAGGCGTTGCCGCGCCCCGCGACCGGGTTGGTCTTCGGGTCGTAGGCGGTGCCGGCGATCTGGAAGACCGTGTCGCGGTGGAGCGCGTAGCCCTGGAAGGGGATCTTCGGGTCGGGGTGGGCGCCGACCTGGGCGACGTCCGCGATCGGGTCGTCGTAGTCATGGGCGGTGAAGGCGGCGAGGTCCCAGACGCGGTAGCGCGGCCTGTTGGCCTTGTCGCGGTAGCGGACGGCGATGCGGCCCGAGGCCGTGCAGACGGTCGGCTGGTTGTTGGTGGAGTCCGCTATCGGCTTGCGTATCCGCACGTCCGCGCTGGTACGGACGGCGCCGTCCTTGAAGTGGAAGCGGGTGACGCCCTGGCCGTAGCCGTTCTCGGCGTCGGCCTCGGTCCAGATCCAGGTGGAGCCGTCCGTGGCGTCGTACTGGATGCCCATGCTGACGCCGTGGCCGAAACCCTTGAGGTACATCGCGCCGAGCCGCTCGCCCTTGTAGTCCAGCCTGTTGAGGCACAGGTCGCCGGCCGCGTGGCCGGTGGCGGTGACCTGGAGGACGTACAGGTGCTTGTTCTTCTCGTCGAAGGCGAACGACTGAAGCACCGTCGGTTCCTTGAGCGTGGCTTTCTGCCACAGCCAGCGGTCGGACGGTACGGCGAGGTCTATCGGCGCGGTCACACTCTCTCCCGGTCCCGGGGTGCCGCTCGGCACCCGCAGGACCTGAGAGTGTCAACTTCCGTTCACCGGTTGCAAGATGCCGGGAATCCCGGGCGGTTCACAGGTTTCCCCGCTTGGCCTGCTCCCGCTCGATCGCCTCGAACAGGGCCTTGAAGTTGCCCTTTCCGAAGCCCATGGAGCCGTGCCGCTCGATGATCTCGAAGAAGACCGTCGGACGGTCCTGGACCGGCTTGGTGAAGATCTGCAGCAGATAGCCGTCCTCGTCGCGGTCGGCGAGGATCTTCAGCTCGCGTAGGGTGTCGAGCGGCACGCGGGTGTCGCCGACCCACTCGCCGAGGGTGTCGTAGTACGAGTCCGGGGTGTTGAGGAACTCCACGCCGGCCGCCCGCATGGTCCGTACCGTCTGCACGATGTCGCCCGTGTTGAGCGCGATGTGCTGGACGCCGGCGCCGCCGTAGAACTCCAGGTACTCGTCGATCTGGGACTTCTTCTTGGCGATGGCGGGCTCGTTGATCGGGAACTTGACCTTGAGCGTGCCGTCGGCGACCACCTTCGACATCAGCGCGCTGTACTCGGTGGCGATGTCGTCGCCCACGAACTCCTTCATGTTCGTGAAGCCCATGACCTTGTTGTAGAAGCCGACCCACTCGTTCATGCGGCCGAGCTCGACGTTGCCGACGCAGTGGTCGATGGCCTGGAAGGTGCGGTGGGCGGGCGGCTCGACGATCGGGGCCGCGGCGACGAAGCCGGGGAGGTAGGGGCCTTCGTAGTCGGTGCGCTCGACGAGCGTGTGGCGGGTCTCGCCGTAGGTGGCGATCGCCGCGAGTACGACGGTGCCGTGGTCGTCCTTGAGTTCGTACGGCTCCGCGACCGACCGGGCGCCGTGTTCGAGGGCGTAGGCGTACGCGGCGCGGGCGTCCGGGACCTCGATGGCGAGGTCGATCACGCCGTCGCCGTGCTCGGCCACGTGCTGGGCGAGGAAGTGGCCCCAGGTGGTGGCGGGCTTGACGACCGAGGTGAAGACGAAGCGGGCGGAGCCGTTCTCCAGGACGTAGCTCGCGGTCTCGCGGCTGCCGTTCTCCGGTCCGGAGTAGGCGACCAGCTGCATGCCGAAGGCGGTGGAGTAGTAGTGCGCCGCCTGCTTGGCGTTGCCCACGGCGAAGACGACCGCGTCCATTCCCTTGACCGGGAAGGGGTCGGCCTGCCGGGCGGTGTCGGGAGTGTGGTGTGTGGTCTGCGTCATAGCGGAAGCCTGAGCCTGGAGCGGCAAGATGCGCAATAGTTTGCGTATTAGCTGGACAACTTGTTCAGCGGCAGGCGCGGATTTACGGGTTCCCTGTACAGGATGACCATCGGCTCGGGAGGCTGCTGTGGGGATCGACCAGCTGGACGGCCGGATCATCGTGCTGCTGGCGCGGGAGCCGCGGATCGGGGTGCTGGAGATGTCCCGGCGGCTGGGGGTCGCCCGGGGCACCGTGCAGGCGCGGCTCGACCGGCTTCAGTCGAATGGCGTCATCCGGGGATTCGGGCCGCAGGTGGATCCGGCGGCGCTCGGATACCCCGTCACCGCGTTCGCCACCCTCCAGATCCGGCAGGGCCAAGGCCCGGACGTACGGGCCCACTTGGCGACCGTGCCGGAGGTGCTGGAGCTGCACACCACCACCGGCAGCGGCGACATGCTGTGCCGCCTGGTGGCCCGCTCCAACGCCGATCTCCAGCGGGTCATCGACCGGGTTGTCGGTTTTGATGGCATTGTCCGGGCCGCCACCGCGATCGTGATGGAGAACCCCGTTCCGCTGCGGATCATCCCGCTGGTGGAGCAGGCGGCCGAGGACGACGAGAGGACGTAGTCGACCTGGGGTGAGCGCGCGTGAATTTCTGGGAGTACCTGGGCAACCGGCACCAGCAGTTGCTCACGGACGCCTATCAGCACGCGAGCGCCGTCTTCCAGTGCATGGTCGTCGCCACCTTGCTGGGCGTGTTGATCGGTGTCGTCACCTACCGCACCGCGTGGGCCGGGAACCTGGCCACCATGGCCACCTCGACCATTCTGACCATCCCCTCGCTCGCCATGATCGGTCTGCTCATCCCGATCGTCGGCCTGGGCGTGCCGCCCACGGTGATCGCGCTGACCCTGTACGGGCTGCTGCCGATCGTGCGCAACGCGATCGTCGGGCTGCGCGGGGTGGACCCCTCACTGGTGGACGCGGCGAAGGGCATCGGCATGTCCCGCCCCGCGCGGCTGCTGCGGGTCGAGCTGCCGCTGGCCTGGCCGCCGATCCTGACCGGGATCCGGGTCTCGACGCAGATGCTGATGGGCATCGCCGCGATCGCCGCGTACGCCTCCGGCCCCGGCCTCGGCAACGAGATCTTCCGCGGCATCGGCTCCCTGGGCAGCAAGAACGCGCTCAACCAGGTCCTCGCGGGCACGCTCGGGATCATCGTGCTGGCCCTGCTCTTCGACGCCGCGTACGTCCTGATCGGACGGCTGACCATTCCGAGGGGGATCCGTGCCTGAGACCGCCGGCACCGCGACGGGCGCCACGATCGAGCTGGAGAACCTGACCAAGCGCTATCCGGGCAACCCCAACCCCTCCGTGGACAACGTCAACATGGAGATCAAGGCGGGCGAGATCGTCATCTTCGTCGGCCCGTCCGGCTGCGGGAAGTCCACGACGCTCAAGATGATCAACCGGCTGATCGAGCCGACCGGCGGCCGGATCCGCATCGGCGGCGAGGACGTCACCGACATGGACCCGGTGAAGCTGCGCCGCAAGGTGGGTTACGCCATCCAGTCGGCCGGCCTGTTCCCGCACATGACGGTCGCCCAGAACATCGCCCTCGTCCCCAAAATGGTCGGCTGGTCCAAGTCCCGTATCAAGAACCGGGTCGAGGAGCTGCTCGACCTGGTCGGCCTCGACCCCGGCGAGTTCCACGGCCGCTATCCGCGCCAGCTGTCCGGCGGTCAGCAGCAGCGGGTCGGCGTGGCGCGGGCGCTCGCCGCCGATCCCCCGGTCCTGCTCATGGACGAGCCCTTCGGCGCGGTCGACCCGATCACCCGTGACCACCTCCAGGACGAGCTGATCAGGCTGCAGCACGAGCTGCACAAGACGATCGTGTTCGTCACCCACGACTTCGACGAGGCGATCAAGCTCGGCGACCGGATCGCCGTACTGCGCGAACGCTCGCACATCGCCCAGTTCGACACCCCCGAGGCGATCCTCACCAACCCGGCCGACGACTTCGTGTCCGGTTTCGTCGGCGCGGGCGCGGCGCTGAAGCGGCTGAACCTCTCCCGGGTACGGGACGTGGAGATCACCGACTACCCGACCGTGACCGTCGACGACCCGCTCCAGGAGATCTTCAACAAGCTCCGCGGCAGCGGTACGAACGAGATCCTGCTGCTCGACAAGCGCCGCCGCCCCTACAAGTGGCTCAGACGCGGCGACCTGATGCGGGCCCGCGGCTCGCTCGCCCGCGCGGGCACCCTCGTGCACGACACCGTGACCAGGGACGCGACCCTGCGCGACGCCCTGGAGGCGGTGCTCACCGACAACGCCGGGCGGGTCGCGGTGACCGGGCGGCGCGGCGAGTACGAGGGTGTCGTCGACATGGAGACGCTCATGAACTCGGTGCACGAACTCCTGGAGGCCGACCGGCTGGAGGCCATGGAGCACCAGCACGAGCTGGAGGAGGCGCGGGCCGCCCAGACGCACGCCGAGCAGGAGGGCGACGGCGGGGAGGCGAAGGCGTGACGAGCCCCGCGGATCAGCAGCGGCCCGACGGCGAGCACGACGTCAAGGGCCTCGCCTTCCGCGACGAGGGCGAGGCCGAGCAGGAGGCTCCGCCGCCGCCCCCGCAGCGCACGGCCCGGCGCATCACCTGGCAGAAGCTGACGTTCCTGCCCGCGGTCCTCGTCGCCGTGCTGCTCGCGACCTGGCTGTGGTTCGAGCAGGCCACCCTCGACTCGATCTCCGAGAACGCCCTCTCCGGCGGCCAGGTCTCCAAGGCCCTGTGGCAGCACATCGAGCTGACCGCGATCTCGACCTTCTTCGTGCTGATCATCGCGATCCCGCTGGGCGTCCTGCTGACCCGCAAGGCGTTCCGGAAGGCGACCCCGGTGGCGATGGCGTTCGCCAACATGGGCCAGGCGACCCCCGCGATCGGCCTCCTCGCCCTGCTGGTGATCTGGCTCGGCACCGGCACGAAGGCGGCCCTGATCGGCATCATCGCCTACGCCGTCCTGCCGGTCCTGTCCAACACCGTCGCGGGCCTGAAGGCGAACGACCCGACCCTCCTGGAGGCGGCCCGCGGCATCGGCATGTCCCCCCTGGGCGTCCTGGGCAAGGTGGAACTCCCCCTCGCCGTCCCCCTGATCCTCGCCGGCGTCCGCACCGCGCTCGTCCTCAACGTCGGTACGGCCACGCTCGCGACCTTCGGCGGGGGCGGCGGCCTGGGCGTCCTGATCACGACCGGCATCACCACGCAGCGCATGCCGGTGCTGATGCTGGGCTCGATCCTCACGGTCGTCCTCGCCCTGCTGGTGGACTGGCTGGCCTCGCTCGCCGAACTCCTGTTGCGCCCGCGGGGTCTGGAGGTGAGGACATGAGACACGGACGCCTCCTGACGGCCGGGACGGCCCTGCTGCTGGCCTCCGCCTGCGGCCTGCAGAGCGGCTCCCCCATGGTCGACGACGTTCAACCGGGCACGGTCGGCAAGGGCGAGCCCCTCAAGGGCGCCCATCTCACCGTCACCTCCAAGGAGTTCACGGAACAGCTCATCCTCGGCGCGATGATGGGCATCGCCTTCCAGGCGGCCGGCGCGGACGTCCTCGACCGCACCGGCATCCAGGGCTCCATCGGCGCACGCGAGGCCGTCAAGTCCGGTGACGCGGACGGCATGTACGAGTACACGGGCACGGCCTGGATCACGTACCTCGGCAACAGCGACCCGATCACCGACCCGCAGAAGCAGTGGGAGGCGGTACGGGACGCGGACCTCAAGAACGGCCTGACCTGGCTGCCCCCCTCGGCCCTCAACAACACCTACGCCCTCGCCATGAACCAGTCCAACTCCAAGAAGTACGGCACGAAGACGCTCTCGGACGTGGCCGCGCTGTCGAAGAAGAACCCCGGCGCGGTGACGCTGTGCGTGGAGAGCGAGTTCGCCAACCGCGCGGACGGGCTGCCGGGTATGGAGAAGGCGTACGGCATGAAGGTGCCGGCGAAGAACATCACGCAGATGGACACCGGGATCATCTACACCCAGGTGAAGAAGGGCAGTTGCACCTACGGCGAGGTCTTCACGACCGACGGCCGCATCAAGTCCATGAACCTCGCGGTGATGCAGGACGACAAGAAGTTCTTCCCCAACTACAACGCGGCACCGGAGATCAACACGAAGACCCTGAAGAAGTGGCCGGCGATCGCGGAGGTGCTGGCGCCGGTGACGAGGAAGCTGAACAACACGGTGGCGCAGTCGCTGAACGCGAAGGTGGACGTGGACGGGGAGGATCCGCATCAGGTGGCGTTGGAGTGGATGAAGGCGGAGGGGCTGGTCAAGTAGGGACGGGACTTACAAAGAACCAGTTGCAAAGGGTCCTTTGCATAGTTACCTTTGTACGCATGGCGGAACAGCCCGATGTACGGAAGCTCGACGCACGCTCCTTGCGCGGCCTCGCTCATCCCCTGCGCATGGAACTGCTCAACGCACTGCGCCGGCACGGCCCGGCCACCGCGTCGATGCTCGCCGAACGACTGGGCGAGTCGAGTGGGGCCACGAGCTACCACCTGCGGCAACTGGCGGCACACGGCTTCATCAAGGACGCGCCCGAGCAGGGAAAGGGGCGGGAACGGTGGTGGCAGGCCGCGGACAAGGGCATCACGTTGGACGCCGAACTGTCCCAGAGCACGGACCCGCAAGTGCGCGGCGCCGCCGACCTGCTCCTGCAGGAACTCGTGAACCAGCGCAACCGCGAGCTGGCCACCTGGCTGGCCACCCGTGACCGCTGGTCCCCCCGGTGGACCGACCACTCGACGGACCTGAGCGACTGGACCCTGCGCCTGACTCCGGAGCAGGCACACGAACTCATCGACAGACTGCACGAGTTGCTCAACAGCTATCGCGCGTCCGAAGCCCCCGAGGACGACCCTGAAGCAGAACAGGTCCGCCTGCACACACACCTGTTCCCCATCGAATCGGACCGAAGGAGCACTCAGTGATCGGCCCTGGGATCCATCTCACCCTGCACCACACCCGCGCCGCCGAACTCCAGGCCGAAGCCAAAGCCCACAACCAAGCCGCGGCAACCCGCCCCCATCGCCCCCTCCGCACCCGAGTCGGCTGGACGTTAGTGGAAGTAGGCCTACGCCTGGCAACACCAGCACCCCAGCTATCGCCCCGCAGGGGCGTCTAAGGGGCGCGGGGCTGTATCGATATGCGGCTCCGCCGCGTGGGCGCGACCAGCCCCCACCGCCCCGCACCCGGCCCTCAACAGCCAGGCACAGACCCCTTCCCCGTCTCCAGCGCCACCAGCGAGTTCACAGCCCCCTTGAGCGTGGTCACCGGAATCAGCCGCAACCCCTTCGGCAACTCCGCCTTCGCATCCCCGCACTCATCCTTCGGCACCAGAAACACCGTCGCCCCATCCCTCCGAGCCGCCTGCGTCTTCAGCGCGACACCCCCCACCGCCCCGACCTTCCCGTCGGCGTCGATGGTCCCCGTACCGGCGATGTTGCGACCCCCCGTGAGCTCGCCCCCGCTGCCGTTCCCGTCGAGCTTGTCGATGATGCCCAGCGTGAAGAGCAGCCCCGCGCTGGGACCGCCCACGTCCGCCAGCTTCAGCGTCACCTTGACGTTCTTGTCGCTGAGGTGGAGGTAGTCCAGCGCGGCCTGCGTCGCCTCGTCCTGGGACTCCTTCATCTGCTCGGTGTTGTGCTCCTCGATCTGCTTGGTGCTCTGCCCGCTCGGATACACGGAGTCCCGCGGCATGACCGCCTTGTCCGTGGCGAACCACGCCGACAGCACGTCACCGAGCGACACCCGCGTGTCCGGGTTGGTCGCCTCGATCGTCGTCATCCGCAACTGCCCGGTCGTCTTCCGCACCGGCGCCCCCGAGATCGTGATCACGGGAGTCCCCTTGTTGTCGGCCAGCACGTTCGCCGTCATCCCGGGCTGCGCCAGCGAGAACGGCAGCGGCGCGAACACCGCCGTGGCGAGCAGCGCCACGACGGGCACGGCACAGACGGCGAGGGCCTGGGGGCGTGTGAGGCGAGAGAGCACGGGATCAATCTAACGTGACGGTGACTTCCGGCCAGGCGCCGGTCGGCTTACGTATCGGCTCGCGTATCCGCTTACCTATCGGCTTACGTACAAGTCTCGCCGTTCCAGCGTGAAGCGCCGCAGCGCCTCCGGCAGCGGTTCGGTACCGATTCCCGGAGTCGTCGGAACCGCCAGACAGCCGTCCCGCAGCACGAACGGCTCCGTGAGGTCCTCGGCGAAGTACCGGCTCGACGCCGACGTGTCGCCGGGGAGCGTGAAGCCGGGAAGGGCGGCCAGCGCGAGGTTCGGCGCGCGGCCGATCCCCGTCTCCAGCATGCCGCCGCACCACACGGGCACGCCGTGCGCGTGGGCCACGTCGTGGATGCGGCGGGCCTCCAGGTAACCGCCGACGCGGGCCGGTTTCACGTTCACCACCCGGCACGCGTCCAGCGCGATCGCGGACGCGGCGTCGCGGGCGTTGTGGAGGGACTCGTCCAGGCAGACGGGGGTGCGCAGGCGTTTCTGCAGCTGCGCGTGGGCGTACAGGTTGTTCTCGTCCAGCGGCTCCTCGATCAGCAGCAGCCCGAACTCGTCCAGGCGCCGCAGGTGCTCCGCGTCGGCGAGCGTGTACGCCGTGTTGGCGTCGACCTGGAGCGGCAGCGCGTCGCCGAAGCGGTCGCGTACGGCCCGTACCGGATCGAGGTCCCAGCCCGGTTCGATCTTCAGCTTGATACGGACGTAACCCTCGGCGAGGCAGCGCTCGACGTCGTCCAGCAGTTCGGGGACGGACTCCTTGATGCCGACCGAGACGCCCGCCGGCACCCGGTCCCGCACCGCGCCCAGATACGTCGCCAACGGCATGCCGTACGACCGCAGTTCCGCGTCCAGGACGGCCGTCTCCAGCGCCGCCTTCGCCAGCTCGTGGCCCTTGACCTTGGCCATGGCGGGGGCCAGCAGCGGGGTCGTGAGGTCGGGGAGCGCCGCCGCCCTCGGCAGCAGGAAGTCCCTGAGCACGAGTTCCGCGCCGGCCGTGAACTCCGAGCAGTACAGCGGCTCGGGGTCCGCGGCGAACTCCGACCAGCCCTCGGCCGCGTCCGTGACGACGTGGAGGAGGAAGGTGTCCTTCGTCGTCATCGTGCCGAAGGAGGTGCGGAAGGGTGTGACCAGGGGGATCGCCACGTGGACGAGCTCTACGCGTTCGAGCTTCATGCCGTGGCCCTCCGGGTGAGCGTGTACCAGCCGTCCCGGGACATCCCCGTCGCCGTGAAGCCCTCCGCGAAGGCCGCCACGAACACCTCGCGCACCGCCCGCCGCCAGCGCAGGGCGAGGTCCGGGTCGGCGGCGCGGAGTCCGACGATGTCCTCGGGGACCCGGCACCAGATCCGCCGGCCGTCGGGATCGCGACGGGCGAGGGTGCCGCCGTCGGGGGCGGTGTGGGTGGCGGGGGCCGTTTCGCGGTCTCCCTCACCGGGCTCGTACGGGGGTGAGGGCTCCCCCAGCTTCCCCAGTTCCCCTAGCTCCCACGTCACCGTCACCCGGTCGCTCTCGTCCCCGTCGTTCACCCCGTCCGCCATGGGGCCGTAGAAGTCGACGAGGTACTCGGTCCCCGTGGCACCCAGCTTGACCAGGTTGAAGCGGGCGTTGCGGCCGACCAGCGGGTCGAAGGTCCAGCGCATGGTGCGGGCGCCGACGCCGAGGGCCCAGTCCCGCTGGGCCTGCTTCACCGCCAACCCGAGCCCCCGCTCGGCGGCGGCGACCAGCGAGTACGTGTCGCCGCCCGGCCCGAACACGGCGACCGATGCCCCCGTCGGCCGCGTGCCGACGTACGCGGCGTGCACGGCCCCGCCCGCGTGGACCAGGCTGTGCAGCACCTCGGCCGGGTAGGGCGGGGCGGTGCGCGGGGTCTGCCAGACGTCACTGAAGTAGTCGGCGACGGCGGCAAGGCCGGCGACGTCGCGAACGGTACGAATGCTCACCCCGGGCGGACGGTCGAGAGTCATGGGACGAGTCTCGCGAGCAGGCGGTGGTCCTCACATTGTGCGGACGGACAAGGCATGCGTACGTTCGTTTCCGGATCAGCCAACCGTCTGCTGAAGGAGCCCCGTGGACGCCTGCACCCTCGGCGACCTCCTCGACGTCGTCGGCGGCACCTCCGTACGCCTGCACACCGCGCCCGCCGCCGGGCTCGCCGCGCCCGTGACGGAGGCGGTGCTGTACGACGCCAATGTGCCGCTCGGCCGGACGCCGGGGGCGTTGCTGCTGGCGGTGGGGGTGCGGGCGGCGGCCGCGGGGCCGTTGGTGCGGGCGGCGGCGGAGGCCGGGATGGCCGGGGTGGTGGTGCGCGGCGGGGACGGGCCGGTGGGCGAGGCGGAGGCGTGCGGGCTCGCGCTGCTGTCGGCCGCCGAGGACGCGGCCTGGCACCACGTGCATCTGCTGCTGAGCTCGGCGATCGGCGCCCGCCCCGCGCCGGCGGCCGGCGGGCACGGGGACCTGTTCGCGCTCGCGGACGCGGTGGCCACGGCGACCGGCGGGGCGACGGCCGTGGAGGACCCGCGCCAGCGGATCCTCGCCTACTCGACCGTGTCCGGCCAGCCGGTCGACGAGGACCGGCGCGAGGGCATCCTCGGCCTGCGGGTGCCGGCCAGTTCACGCAGTCGTTACACCGAGCAGTACCGGGTGCTGTTCGCGGCCGACGGTCCCGTACGGCTGCCCGCGCTCCACGAGGGCGACCTGCCCCGGCTCGCGGTCGCCGTGCGGGCCGGCGGCGAGACCCTCGGCTCGATCTGGGTGGTCGACGACGGCACCCTAGCCGCCGACGCCGAACAGACCCTCGTGCAGGGCGCGTCCACGGCCGCCCTGCTCCTGCTGCGGGCCCGCGCCGCCCAGGAGCTGGCCCGCCACCAGAACAGCGACCTCCTGCGCCGCCTCCTGGACGGGACAGCGGACGCACCAACGGCCGTGCAGCGGCTGGGACTTGAGGGTGCCGTGCGGGTGGCCGCCTTCGTCCTGGATACAGTGAGCCTCCCGGACAGCGAGCAGACCGCGCTGCGGCTCCTGGACGTCGTACGGCTGCAGTGCGAGGCGCGTTACGGGCGGCACGCGTGTGTGCTGGTCGACGGGGTGGTGTACGCGCTGCTGCCCGCACCCGGGACCCGGTCCGACGCACCCGGCGGCGGGAGCCACAAGCGGCTGGCGGAGGACATCGTGGCGCGGGCCGGGCAGGCGCTGCGGGTGCCGGTGCGGGCGGCGCTGGGCGAGGTGGTGGCCGGGGCGGCGGAGGCGGCGGCCTCGCGGGAGGACGCGGACCTGGTGCTGCGGGTGCTGGGGCCGCGGCTGCCGGTGGCGACCGTGGACGAGGTGCGCGCGCGGGTCACACTGCTGCGGCTGACCGAAGTCATGGGCGAGCGGCGGGAGTTGAGCGCGGGGGCGTGGCGGCGGGTGCTGGCGTACGACTCGGCGAACGGCACCGACTACGCGCGCACGCTGGTGAGTTGGTTCGACGCGGGCTGCGACATGGCCAGGGCGGCGAAGCTGCTCGCCGTCCACCCGAACACCTGCCGCTACCGGCTGCGCCAGGCCCAGCGGCACATCGGGATCGACCTCGACGATCCCGACGAACGGCTGGTGCTGTGGCTGCAGTTGAGGACGCTCGCGGGGCTCGGCCCAGCCGGCGCCTGAGCGGCTGCAGGCCAGCGCCGCCGAGTCCAACTGCCGTTCCCTCCGCCTCCGGGCTGGTCATGGCCCTTGATGATGCGGAGGGGACGACTGAAGTCGGCGTAACTGTCGGTAGCCGATAGCCGATAGCCGGTGATGATGGTTCAGCGCAGGGCTTCCGCGACCTCCTTCGCCGCGTCCACCACCCGCGGCCCGACGCGCTCGGGCACGGCGTCGGCCAGCATCACGACTCCGACGCTGCCCTCCACCCCCGTGACCCCGATCAGCGGAGCCGCGGCCCCACTGGCCCCCGCCTCCAACTCCCCGTGCGTCAGGGTGTATCCGGGCTCCTGCACCGGCTTGGCCCGCGCGGCGAGAATCGCCTTGCCGGCCGCCCCGCGGTCCAGCGGATGCCGGAAGCCGGCCCGGTAGGCCACGTGATAGTCCGTCCAGGTGGGCTCGACGACGGCGACGGCCAGGGCGTCGGCCCCGTCCACCAGCGTCAGATGCGCGGTCGCCCCTATGTCCTCGGCCAACGAACGCAGCGCCGGCAGCGCGGCCTCCCGCACCAGCGGATGCACCTGCCGCCCGAGGCGCAGCACTCCCAGCCCGACGCGGGCGCGACCGCCCAGGTCCCGGCGTACGAGCGCGTGTTGTTCAAGCGTGGCGAGCAACCGGTACACCACGGTCCGGTTCACGCCCAGTCGGTTGGATAGCTCGGTGACGGTCAGCCCATGGTCCGTGTCGGCCAGCAGCTTGAGGACACGCAGTCCTCGGTCGAGCGTCTGAGAGGTCTCCGCGGTCACGACGCCCACTCCTCCAAGTGGTGAGGTCGACGACCTCCGCGCGGCGATGCGTCACCGAGTCCCGTCAGTGACGCGCAACAGAGGCCGCCGATCGGCCGGCGGCCCGGCCGATACCGGGCCGCGTCGCTTCACGGCTGCGCTCCGCGGCGGCGCTGCCACGGGGCGTGTGCGTAGCGGGACAGTAGCGAAGGGGGTTCGCTGAGCGGAAGTCTCCGTCCAGAATCCGGGCACATACGGGGAGGGAGTAACTCCGTTTGTCCGGATACGTACGGCGTGCGCAGGGAGCGCGGGCGCGTGTCAGCGCATCCGCGTGGCCCACTCCTGCACCTTGGCGATCCGCTGCCGCAGCTGACCGGCCGTGGCCTCGGCGCTCGGCGGCCCGCCGCACACGCGCCGCAGCTCGGTGTGGATGACCCCGTGCGGCTTGCCGCTCTGATGGACGTACGCACTCACCATCGTGTTGAGCTGCTTGCGGAGCTCCATCATCTCCTTGTGCGAGACGACGGGCCGCCGCTCGGCGGGCAGTTCCAGCAGGTCGGCCTCGCTGTCCGGCTTCTTGCGGCTGTGCGCGATCTGCCGGGCCTGCCGCTTCTGGAGAAGAAGCTGCACCTGGTCGGGCTCAAGGAGCCCCGGGATGCCGAGGTAGTCCTGCTCCTCCTCGCTCCCCGGGTGCGCCTGCATGCCGAACTCGGCGCCGTCGTACAGCACCCGGTCGAAGACCGCCTCGGACTCCAGCGCCTCGAAGGCGAACTGCTCCTGCTCGCCGGTGTCCTCGTCCTGCTCCTTGTTCGCCTCCTCCATCTCCTTCTCGGATTCGGCGTACGGGTCCTCCTCGCCCTCCTTCTTCGGCTTGTCGAGGGCGTGGTCGCGCTCGACCTCCATCTCGTTGGCGAAGGTGAGGAGGTCGGGGACAGTGGGGAGGAAGACGGAGGCGGTCTCGCCGCGCCGCCGGGACCGCACGAAGCGTCCGACGGCCTGGGCGAAGAAGAGGGGCGTGGAGATGGTGGTGGCGTAGACCCCGACCGCGAGCCGGGGCACGTCGACACCTTCCGAGACCATACGGACCGCGACCATCCACCGGTCGTTGCTCTCGCTGAAGTCGTCGATCCGCTTGGAGGCGCCGGCGTCGTCGGAGAGGACGAGGGTGGCCTTGCTGCCGGTGATCTCGCGGATCAGCTTGGCGTAGGCGCGGGCGGAGTCCTGGTCGGAGGCGATGACGAGGGCACCGGCGTCCGGGATGGCCTTGCGCACTTCCGTGAGCCGCTGGTCGGCGGCGCGCAGCACGCTGGGCATCCACTCACCGCGCGGATCGAGGGCGGTGCGCCAGGCCTGGCTGATGGCGTCCTTGGTCATCGGCTCACCGAGCCGGGCGGCGATCTCGTCCCCCGCCTTGGTGCGCCAGCGCATGTTGCCGCTGTAGGAGAGGAAGATGACGGGCCGCACGACATGATCGGCGAGGGCGTTCCCGTACCCGTAGGTGTAGTCGGCGGCGGACCGCCGGATCCCGTCGTTCCCCTCCTCGTACGTCACGAAGGGGATGGGATTGGTGTCGGACCGGAAGGGCGTACCGGTGAGCGCGAGCCGCCGCGTGGCGGGCTCGAAGGCCTCCAGACAGGCCTCGCCCCAGGACTTGCTGTCACCGGCGTGATGGATCTCGTCGAGGATGACGAGGGTCTTGCGCTGCTCGACCCGGTTGCGGTGGAGCATGGGCCGCACACCGACACCGGCGTACGTGACGGCGACCCCGTGGTAGTCCTTCCCGAGCGGCCCCGCGCTGTACTCGGGGTCCAGCTTGATCCCTATCCGCGCCGCCGCCTCGGCCCACTGCTTCTTCAGATGCTCGGTCGGCGCGACCACGGTGACCTGCTGCACGACGTGGTGGTGCAGCAGCCAGGAGGCCAGCGTCAGCGCGAAGGTCGTCTTGCCGGCGCCGGGCGTGGCAACCGCGAGAAAGTCACGCGGCTGCTCCTGGACGTACTTCTCCATCGCCCCCTGCTGCCAGGCACGCAGCTTGCTGGCGGTACCCCAGGGGGCACGGCCGGGGAAGGCGGGAGAGAGGTGGTGGGAGGAGGTGGAGGCGGCGGTGGTAGTCACGGTCTCCGTAGGGGGGTCGGGCGGCTCTGCGGAACTGGCGGAACTATGAGGCTCGGTATGACAACCGGGCCACCCTACCGGCGACCCGATGGTGTCAACGCGCGGACGAGGCCGGGTCGCCCGTGGGTGGGACCGAGGTCACATGGCGTCGTGCAACGCCCTCAAGCGGAGGGCGACGAGCCCCACGTCCTCCAGCGCGCCGGACGCGACCTCGATGACCAGCTTGTACGCCTCGTCCTGATCGACGGCGAGCATCTCGGTGCCGTTGAAGTCGAGGAAGACGACAGTGCACATCCATGCCATGCGCTTGTTGCCGTCCACCAGGGGACGGTTCGCAGCCAGCGACTGCAGCAGCGCCGCGGCCTTCTCGAAGAGGTCCGTGTACGCCTCGACGCCGAACACCTGCGACTGAGGGCGGTGGACTGCCGAGCTGAGCAGACCCAGGTCGCGCACGGCGACCTGGGTCTGCTCCCCGCATGCCAGCTCCGCCAGGTCCAGCACTTCCTGGACCGTGAGGTACTTCATCTACTCCCCCAGCCTCCGCAGCAGATCAGCGTGGCCGGCCGCGTACTTCGCCCCCAGACGGCGAACCGTGGCCCGATCCGCTTCCTGCTCCAGATACCGGTCGATCGCCTGAAGCACTATGGCGTGCATGCTGCGTCCCTCCTCCTCGGCCCGCAGCTTCAGCGCCTCCTGCTGGTCGTCACGCAGACGAAGGTTCATAGCCATACCACGACGGTACCACCTATGGGGTCACCGTGGTACCGCCTTGTCCAGCCGCCCGCAACCGCGTAGTCACCCAGGCGCCGACGAGCGCCACCCCCGCCATCGGCAGAAACACCGCGGCGAAGGCCGCCGGATGCGCCCCGCTGCCGGGCGTCGCCGTACGGCTCACCGCACCCCCGCCCAGCGCCGCGAACGCCGCTCCGCCCGCCGCCAGCAGGATCACGTTGGACAGACCGTCCGATATCTGGAGGGCGGCGGAGTTGGCGCCGGCCTCCTCGGGGGCGGAGAGCTGAAGCAGGAGCACGCTGGTGGAGGAGATCACCAGCCCCATCCCGAAACAGCCGAACGCCCAGGCGACGGCCACGGTCCACGCCGGCACCGACTCGATCAGCACACTCGGCGCGGTGGCGATGGTAGCCGTCACGAGAAGCATCCCGACGGTCATGAGCCGTTCCCGGTACGGCTCCAACCGCGGCCGCGACTGCAACCACGACGCCAACGCCCACGTCCCGCCCCCGGCCGCGAGCGAGAACCCGGCCAAGGTCGGCGACAGCCCCCGCTGCGTCACCAGCATCAACGGGATGAACGACTCGGCCGCGATGAACGACCCCGCGGCAACCCCACGCAGCAGCACGACGGACGGCAGCCCCCGCACGGCCCGATACGTGCCCCGCGGAAGCAGCCCGAGCACGGCCGGCACGAGCAGCGCGGCGCCGACGATGCCGGGGAGGAGGGAGAGCGGCCGCAGATCCTGGGCGGCGTACTGAAGCAGCCCGGCACCGAGGGAGACGGCGAGGGCGAGGCGGATACGGCGGCGGTCGGGGGAGGTACGGAAAGTGCCGTCGCCGGATTCCCTCGGGACACCGGCGTCACTCACCGGCCCACCCGCCCGCCGCCGTATCTGCGGCAGCGCGAGCGCCAGCGGAAAGACGACCAGTGCCGGAATCCCGACGAACACCCACCGCCACCCGAGATGCTCGGTCACCGCACCCGCGGCCAGCGGCCCCACCACGGACGGCACCACCCAGCTCGCCGCGAACCCCGCCATGATCGCCGGCCGCAACCGCTCCGGATACGCCCGCCCGACCACGACGTACAGCGCGACGATGACGAGCCCACCGCCGAGCCCCTGCACGGCCCGCCCCAGCACGAACACCCACATGACCCCCGCGGTCCCGGCCACCAGCAACCCGGCCCCGAAACACCCGATCCCCGCGGTCAGCGCCCCGAGCGGCCCACGCCGGTCCGACCACTGCCCTGCGAGCACCATCCCGAACAGGCTGGTGGTGAAGTACCCGGAGAAGGCGAACGCGTACAGCCCCACCCCGTCGAGCTCCCGAGCGGCGACGGGCATGGCCGTACCGACGGCGGTCGCCTCGAACGCGATCACCAGCACGACGGACACGATCCCGACACTGAGCGCCCGATACGACCGCCCCAGAACCCCCTCGCCGACCCCGTCGACCTCTGCTCCAACGACTACGGCATCACGCGGCTCAAGGACGCTCATGCCCGCCAGCGTAAGCCCCACCAGCCACTTCGCCCCCTACCCAAAGTCCCCCCACCCCTACGACCTTGGTCGTACACCCACCGCCCCCTCCCCCTTTCATGAACGGCGTATGGCAGTCCCATTGCAGCCCACCTGATCCCCTTGAGCCCGCCTTCCACCCCGCCCTACGGTCTTCTCAACAACACGGCCGTGTGCCCGAGTGGCTTAGGGACTCGCCTGCAAAGCGAGGTACGTGGGTTCAATTCCCGCCACGGCCTCTGAGAAGGCTGCGTGGCCGGTCATCCCTTGGGGTGGTCGGCCATGTGGCTTTGGAGGAGGCGGGGAGACGGTTCGAAGCCGTGGCGGACGTAGGCGGGGACGGCTCTCGGGGAGGAGTGGACCGTTACGCGTTCCAGGCCGAGGGATCGGGCCGTCGCGAGGATCTCGTCCATGAGGTGGCCGCCCAGGCCCGTGTTGCGCGCCTCGGGGATTACGTAGACGCATTGCAGGTCGCCTGACATGCGGTGCAGGGCTCTCGGGGACGGGACCCGGGGGAGGATCGCCAGCCAGGCCATCCCGATGATGGGGGTCGTGGTGGTGTCTCGGGTCAGGACCAGGCAGCGGTGCGTGGACGTGTTCTGCTCGGCCCACGTGACGAAGTGGGTGGTGAAATCCGTGCGGTTGATCGGCAACGGGTCGTCGGACGTCTCCGACAGCCAGTTGTAGCGGAGTTCGGCGACCCTTGGGAGGTCCGCCGGTTCGGCCTGGCGGATCGCGATCGTTCCCCGGGTGATTCCGGTGTTTCCGGTGTTTCCCGTGTTTCCGGTCAGAGCACTCCACCCGCCTCGTCCTGGAACGCCTGCGTCCAGTAGTGCCAGTCCGCGTCCGTCGTCGTGGCCGTCGGGTCGACCGAGGCGAGGACGTGGAGCATGGTGGCGGCCAGCTGGTCGTAGGCGCGGGTCGTCAGCTCGTGGGAGAGGGCCTCGTCGATCGTGCGCTCGCGGTGGTGCAGCCAGAGCGTGAAGGCGAGGGTGGAGACGTCGGTGTTGAGCGGGAAGAGCTTTGCCTCCGGCTCGCTCCAGTTCAGGACCTCGCCCGTCGCGCCGTCCACCACCAGGCTGTTGTCCTCCACCAGGTGGCCGAGGCGGATCAAGTGGTCCGCCCTGGCGGGGAGTTCGAAGGGAGAGGCCGTGCCGGGGCGGTCGTCCGCCGCGTACTCCGAGAGGGTCTGCAGGGGGACCTCCGTGTCCACCTGGAAGAGGACTGTGTCCTCCGGCAGGCCCGTCTCGCGGAGGAAGCGGCGTGTCGGCTCGTGCGTGAGCGTCGCCGGGAAGTCGACGTCCTCGAAGCGGACCACGCGGCCGAGGCCGAACTCCTCGTCCAGGAGGCGGGCCGGCACGTCCAGGGTGAGGCCGCCGGCCGTGCCGGGGCCCGTGGCCAGAGCCAGGGGGCGGATCAGGGCCGCCGCCTTCCAGTACGCCGGGACCTCGCCGTCCGTGCCCTCCTCGAAGAGGGCCAGGAGCCGGCGGGACGCCTCGGCCGCCGCCTTCGGGCCGTACCGGCCGGCGAAGGACGCGAACTGGCCTCGTACGTCCGCCAGTTCCTCGGTGACCGCCGCGAAACGCACGAGCGCCTCGAGGGAGGGCGCGAGCGGGCGGTCCTCCAGCAGCTCGAAGAGGTACGCGGTGCTGATCTCGCCCGTGCCGCCGTCGAGGAGTATCGACTCCGGCGCCATGCCGGCCGGGGCGAGCAGCTCGCCCAGCACCAGCCGGTCGCGCAGCTCGTCGGCCAGGTCCGTGCCCGTGTCCGTGCACTCCGCGAGCCTGCGCAGGCCGCGCGTGTGCAGTGCCGCGAACGTCAACAGCCCTTCCGCGTCCGGCAGTCCGGTGCCGGTCAGCCAGTGCCGCGTCGGCACGTGCGTGACGTACGGATCGAGCTGGTCCTCGGTGAATCTGATCGCCGCGAAGGCGGTGTCGGTCGTGCTCATTGCTCCCCCGGATGTTCCTGCGCACGCGGCCGTCCGCTGTACGGACCAGGCCGCCGTCCCCACTGCCAAGAACACTACGCCTCGCCACTGACAACGGCCCCACAGCACATGCCACCCGGCTCGCGTGACGCTCTACACACTTGACGCTCAGCGCACCCTCGCGCGTTCCCTCCCCGCGAGAATCGCCTCCACCGTCTCCCCCGCCGTCAGCCCGGACGTGTCCAGCCACAGCCCGAGACGCGGAGTACGCGCCCGCAACTCCTCGTCCAGGTCGGCCACCGTCCAGGCCCCGTACCCGGTCTTCGCCCGCCCCGCCTCCCGCGCGGCGACCGCCTCGGGGCTGGGGGCGAGGACCACCACGTACACGGGCCGGGTGCGGATCAGGTCGACGTACCGGCGCAACTCCTCCCCCAGCAGCACGTCCTGCACCACCGCCGTGAACCCGGCCTCCGCGTACGCGTCCGCAGTCGCCGCCGACAGCCAGTACCGCAGCCGAAGTTGGGCCTCGCCCTCGCTGCCGGGGGCCGTGCCGGGGACGTAGTCCTCCCGGCCGGACACCACCATCCGGCGGAACACGTCTCCACGCACGTGTGCCGCGCGCGGCAGCCGCTCCGCCAGTGCCTGCGCGACCGTCGACTTCCCGGACGCCATGACGCCGGTGACGACCACCACGCCCTTCACGGGCGGCTCAACGGTCCGTGACCACCGCGGCCTGGGGGCGGATCGGCAGGCGGTTCACCGGGCGGCCCGTCGCGGCTCGTACGGCGGACGCGATGGCCGCCGGGGTCGTCACCACCGGTACCGCGCTGACCGCCTTCGCGCCGAAGGGGGCGACCACGTCGCGCTCCTCGACGAGCTTGACGATCCGGATGTCCGGCGCGTCCAGGGCGGTGGGCAGGGCGTAGCCCGTCAGGTCGGGGTGGCGGATCAACCCGCGCGCGGTGCGCAGGTTCTCGGTGAGCGCTATGCCGACGCCCTGGGTCGCGCCCGCCTCGACGCGGGCGGCCAGCTGCGCCGGGTTGAGGACGCGGCCGACGTCCTGGGCGAGCGCGAGCTCCACCACCCGTACCGAACCGAGTTCGATGTCGACGTCGACGACCGCGCGGATCGCGCAGAAGGCCATGCCCACGAAGGCGTCGCCCTGGCCGTGCTCGCCGAGCGGCTCGGTGGGGTGCGGGCGGCACTGGGCGGTGGCCCAGAGTTCCTTGCCGTCCATCGCCTCCGTGACGGTGGTGGACAGGACGCCGTCGTACGAGGTGATCTTGCCGTCGGTGATCTGGAGGAGTTCGGTGGACATGCCGAACTTGTGCGCCAGGGGCTGCAGGAGCTGGGTGCGGACCATCTTGGCGGCCCGTTCCACCGCGCCGCCGGACACCCAGGTGTGGCGGCTGCGGTTGCCCGCGCCGGCGGGAGGCTGGTCGGTGTCGACGGGTGCGACGTGCACCTCGTCGATGCCGAGGGTCTCCTGGACGATCTGGCGGGCGAGGGTGGTGAAGCCCTGGCCGGTCTCGACGGCCGCGCAGAGCACGGTCGCCACGCCGTCCTGGACCTTCACCGTCGCCGTGGAGACCTCGTCGGCGCCCTCCGCGCCGAGCATGTGCACCATGCCCAGGCCGTAGCCGACACCCCGGCGCACCGCGCCCGGTTCGCCCGCGCCCTCGGGGCCGCCGGGCAGCAGCCACTCGTCCTCGGGGGTGTCCTTGGGCAGCGCGGGCAGCGGGAAGTCCCGGACGGCCTGGAGGAGCTCCGCCACCGGTGCGGGGCAGGTCACGGTCTGGCCGGTCGGGAGTACGTCCCCGGTGGCCATCGCGTTGCGCAGGCGCAGTTCGGCCGGGTCGACGCCGAGCTTCTTGGCGAGCTTGTCCATCTGCGCCTCGTAGGCGGCGCAGACCTGCATGGCGCCCTCGCCGCGCACATGGCCGGAGGGCGGGTTGTTGGTGCGTACGGCCCAGCCCTCGATGAAGGCGTTCGGGACGACGTACGGGCCGCAGGCGAAGCCGACGGCGGCGGCCAGGGCCTCGGAGGAGGTGTCGGCGTACGCGCCCGCGTCCAGCAGGATCTGCGCCTCGACCTTCACCAGCCTGCCCTCGGCGTCGGCGTGGTGGCGGTAGCGCAGCAGGGTCGGGTGGCGGTGTGCGTGGCCGAGGAACGACTCCTCGCGCGTGGCGGTGAGTTTGACCGGGCACTGGGTCTTCAGCGCGAGCAGGCCGAGCGGGAGTTGGAAGCCCTGGTCCTCGCGGTCGGCGGTGGCGCCGGGGACGCCGGTGACGACGATCTTGACGCGCTCGGGCTCCAGGCCGTAGCAGGCGGCGGCCGTGTCGCGGTCGGTGTGCGGGTCGGTGGAGGCCAGGTACAGCTCGACGCCGCCGTCGGGGCGGGGCACGGCGAGGCCGGCCTCGGCGCCGATCGGGGCGGGGTCCTGGCGGCCGATGCGGTAGAGGCCCTCGACGACGATCTCGCCGGCCGCGTCCGGGTCGCCGTGGCGCAGCGGGATGTGCCGGATCAGGTTGCCGTCGGGGTGCAGCGGCTCGGCCTCGAAGGCCTGCTCGGGGTCGGTGACGGGCTCCAGGACCTCGTACTCGACCATGATGGCCGCGGCGGCCATGCGCGCGGTGTCGGGGTGGTCGGCGGCGACGGCGGCGATGGGCTCACCGTGGTGGCGCACCACCTCGGAGGCGAAGACCGGGCGGTCGGCCTTGCCGCGGCCGTGGTGCGCGGCGCCCGGCACGTCCTCGTGCGTGACGACGGCCCGTACGCCGGGCATGTCCCGCGCGTGGGACGTGTCGATGTCCACGATGCGCGCGTGCGGGTGCGGGGAGCGCAGTACGGCCGCCCACAGCAGGCCCTCGGCCCACAGGTCGGCCGCGTACGGGAACGTGCCCTCGGTCTTTGCGCGGGCGTCGGCGGCCGGCAGGGAGGCGCCGAGGCCGTGCGGCAGCGGCTCGGGGGCGGGTGCTGCCTCCGCGGTGGTGGTCGCGGTGGCGGCTTCGTTGCTCACGCCTGGCCTCCGTCCGGTCCGTACGCCTGGTCCTGCGGGGCGGGTGAGTCGAACGCCGACGGGTTGACACCGCCGGCTCCCGGGCCCGCCTGGTGGGGAATACGTGCCTCGTCGCCGTCCTGTTCGGCGCTGTCGGCCGCGGAGTGCGCCTCGCGTTCGGCGACGACCTCCTTGACCGCGTCGACGACGCCCCGGTAGCCGGAGCAGCGGCAGAGGTTGCCGCACAGGGCCTGGCGGGTCTCCAGCTCGGTGGGGGCCGGGTTGCCCTCCAGGAGGTCGTGCACGGTCATCGCCATGCCAGGCACGCAGAAGCCGCACTGGACGGCTCCGCAACGCGCGAGCGCGCGCTGGACGTCGGACGGCTGGCCGTCCTCGGCGAGGCCCTCGACCGTGCGCACCTCGCTGCCGGCAGCGGTCACGGCGGGTACGAGGCAGGACGCGACGAGGCGTCCGTCGACCTGCACGTTGCAGGCCCCGCACTCACCCTGCGAGCAGCCGTCCTTGGCGCCGGCCAGCCCGAGCCGCTCGCGCAGCACGTAGAGCAGCGACTCGCCGATCCAGGCGTCGGAGACGGGGCGCTCGACGCCGTTGACGCGCAGGACGTAGGAGGCGAGGGGGTGTTCTTCGGCGGGGGGCTGGGGGGTCGGCTCCTCCTGGGCGGCGGCTGGGGAGTCGGGGCGACCGGAGGGGTCCGCGGAAGCGGGCTCGGCGGAGCGACCGGGCCGGTCGGGGTGGCCCTCGGCCCCGGGACCGGCGTGGCCGTCCGAGCCGGGCTGGGCGGCGCCGGGGGCCGGGTGGCCGGAGCCGCGGGAATCCGCGTGGGCCGAAGTACCCGGGGAATCGGGCGTGTTGGAGGCGTTCGGCCCGTCCGACGGGCGCGCGGGCCGGGCGGCATCGTCCGGTCCGGCCGCGGAGGGCTCCGCAGAAGGCTGTACGGCCCCCTGAGCGGCCGCGGCGGCCCGACGGGCACTGTCGACCGCCCCAGCGGCCTCACCGGCCTCCTGAGCGGCCTGTGAGGCGTCCGAGGCGGAGACGGACGGCTGCTGCCCGCCGACGTGCCCTCGCGGGGTCTCGGCGTCGTGGTCGGTACCGTCGGCGTCCACGGGGGCGTGGGCGGCGGAGCCGCTGGGGCCGCCGGTGCCGAGGGGGGGCCGGGCGGGGTCCGCGGAGGTGGTGGGGCCGTCGACGACAGGGATGGGCTGCGAGGCGTCCATGGCGGCCGGGTCCGCGTAACGCCCGCCCGCGTGCGGATCGGTCGGGTGCGGGTCGGTCGGGTGCAGGGTGGCGTCCTGGTCACCGGCGTACGCCTGGCCGTAGGCGGCGGCGTGCGGTGCTGTGGGACCGGTGGCGTGCGGCCCTGCCGGACCGGCCGAGTGCAGCCCTTCCGGACCGGCGGGGTGCGGGCCCGTAGGACCGCCCGGGTGCAGCCCTTCCGGACCGGCAGGGTGCGGGCCCGTCGGGTCTGTGGTGTGCGGGCCCGTCTGATCGGCGTCACGCGTGCGTGCCGCGGTCGGGTCCTGTGCGGCCGGGTTCGGCGCCGTGGGTCCGGGGTGTCGCTCGGCGGACGTACCGTGCGCGGGGCCCGGATCGAGCAGCCCGTGCGCGTGCCCCGAATCGGCGCCCTCGCGCGCGTGCCCCGTCGGGGCGTCCTGGGCCGGGCCGGGGGCGATGCCCGTCCCTGCCGACGACTCGTGGACCCGGCCGGTGTTCTCGTCGCCCACCCCGGGCTGCTGCCCCCACGGCTGTCCCGTCGCGTCCGTCGCCCAGGGGGCGGGGGCGCCGCCCGGGAGGGTGGCCGGTGGGGTGCCGCCCCACTGCTGGACCAGGGACGACGTCGTGAACTCGCCCGACTCGTCCGGGAGGTCGCCGCCGGCCACCGGGATCGACCACTGGCCGGTCACGTCGTGGCCCGGCGCGGGGGCGGACTCGGCGGGCGGCGGCTCCTCGAAGTTCCACTGCTGGGTCGCGCCGGGGTTGTACGCGAACCGGTCGCCGCCGTTGTCCTGCGGCACGGCGTTGGGGTCGGGCCACTGCGCGCCGTCGGCGGGCACGGCCCAGTTGCCGGTGGCGGACGGGTCGCCGCCCGGTGCGGCCGCTATCTGCGGCGGCACGTACCCGTGCCCCGGCGCGGCGAGCGGGCTGTCGGCGGAGGCCAGGAGCGCGTCGATGCCGCCCTCGGGAAGCTTCACGAAGGCCGTCGCGCCGTCGTCGTAGTCGCCCTGGGGCAGCGGATCCCAGCGGCCCCCGCTGCGGGGCGTGCCCTCTCCGTGCTGGTCGTCGGTCACGACAGCGCCCTCCCCAGTGCTCGTCGGGCCAGCGCGGCGACGGTGCGCCGCAGGTGCAGTACGGCGGGCGGAAGCGGTTGGACGGTGCCGTCCGCCTCGGGGACGGGGTCGGGGATGCAGGCCGCGGCGACGTACTCCCCGAACGCGGCGAGCGCCTCCGGCACGATCGTGCGGTTGTTGTCCCAGTCGATGAGCCGGGCCACCCACTGCTCGGCGTCCAGGGGGCGCAGCGGCATCGGCGCTATGGCGCCGACGGCGCACCGCACTCCGCGCCGGGCGGGGTCGAGGACCACCGCGACGGACGCGACGGCGCGCCCGGGGCCGGTCCGGCCGGTCGCCTTCAGGAAGACCTGCGGCGCGTGCAGCAGCGGCACGCGCACGTACCCGATGAGTTCGCCGCCGCGCAGCATCTCCACGCCGGCCAGCAGGTGCGACACGGGGATCTCCCGGCGGGCTCCGCCCGGGCCCGCGATGATCAGTGTCGCCTCCAGGGCGGCCAGCACGGGGAGCGCGTCGCCCGTGGGGGCCGCCGAGGCGATGTTGCCGCCC
Source organism: Streptomyces cylindrosporus (assembly GCF_022698165.1). Classification (GTDB taxonomy): domain Bacteria; phylum Actinomycetota; class Actinomycetes; order Streptomycetales; family Streptomycetaceae; genus Streptomyces; species Streptomyces cylindrosporus. Next base: position 102,280 of record NZ_JALDAY010000012.1, on the reverse strand, counting down.
AGGGTGCCCGCGTTGCGGATCTGCGGCGGGCCCGCGGCGCGTGCCGCGGCGGCGAGCGCCGGGATGAGCGCGGCGAAGTCGGGGCGGCCCATGCGCGCGTGCGTGAGTCCGGCGCCGAGCAGCGCGTGTCCGTCCTGGTACTGCCAGCCGCGGATCTCGCTGATCCGGCCGAGGCCCACCAGCGCGGCGGGCCTGAGCTGTCCGGAGTTGACGGCGGCCATGAGGTCGGTGCCGCCCGCGACGGGCACGGCGGTGGGCACGGCGGTGAGCGCCGCCACGGCCTCGTCCAGCGTCGTGGGCAGCGTGACGGCCTGCGCCGCCTGCGGTGCGTGCGTGGTCAAACCGGCTGCCCCTTCCCGCTGCCCACCTGGTCCTGCCTGTTGCTGCCGTACGGTACGTGCTGACAGGGCGGACGTGGCAACTCTGGCACATCTTCGCAACACCCGAAGACAGGGGTCCGCTAGGAGGCATTCGCCCCCGTCACCTGGGAGATGGTCCGTTTTGGCACGGCATCACCGAAGCATGCGAATTGGCACTCTTCGGTGATGCTTGCGAGGTTTTTCCACTCCCTGTTCGGGGGCCCGGCAAGGCGTTCGTGGGCTACCTGTTCGGGGGCGTGCCGTCGATGGGGCGGCCCAGGACGCCGGGGCGCCGCTGCCACGGCAGGGGGCCGGCGGGCGGCCGGTAGGCGACGCCCAGGGCGTCGAGTCGCTCGTAGTGCCCGGCCATGCGCCGTTCGAAGTCGGCGAAATCCCGCTCCCCCGGGGCCGGCAGGGCACTCCACGCCACCTCGGCGAAGGCCGCGAGCCGCGGGAAGGTCTGGTAGTCCACGCGCGCGTGGTCCTCCATCACCTCGGTCCACACGTTGGCCTGCGTGCCCAGGACGTGCCGGGCCTCCTCCTCGGTCAACTCCCGTGGAACGGGCTCGAAGCGGTAGACGTCCTCCAGGGTGCGGACGTAGCCGATGGGGACCGGCTCGTCCGCGCCCGCGTGCTGCCGGTGGTCCAAGTACACGTACTGCTCGGGGCACATGACGACGTCGTGGCCGGCCCGGGCGGCGGCGACTCCGCCTCCGTAACCCCGCCACGAGGAGACCGCGGCGCCCTCCGCGAGGCCGCCCTCCAGGATTTCGTCCCAGCCGATGAGCCGGCGCCCGCGCGCGCTCAGCCACTTGTCGAAGTGGCCGATGAACCAGGACTGCAACTCGTCCTCGTCCGCGAGCCCGAGTTCCTTGATGCGGGCCTGTGCGGTGGGCGACCGCCGCCACTGGTCCTTGAGGCATTCGTCACCGCCCACGTGAATGAACTCCGACGGGAACAGGCCGAGGAGTTCCTCGAAGACGCCCTCGTAGAAGCGAAGGGTGTTGTCAGTGGGGGCGAGTACGTTTGCGGAGATGCCCCAGCTGTCCCAGACCGTGAGGGAGGTCGTGTCGATGACGTCGGTGTTGCCGAGTTCCGGGTACGCGGTGATGGCGGCCTGCGAGTGGCCAGGTACGTCGATTTCGGGGACGACGGTGATATGCCGCTCGGCGGCGTAGGCGACGATCTCCCGGATGTCGTCCTGGGTGTAGAAGCCACCGTGCGGCTTCTCCTCCCACAGCGGTGAGGCCCGGTGGCCGAATTTGGTGCGGGCCCGCCATGAGCCGACCTCGGTGAGCCGGGGGTACCGCTTGATCTCGATCCGCCAGCCCTGGTCGTCCGTCAAGTGGAAGTGGAAGACGTTGAGTTTGTGCGCGGCCATCAGGTCGAGGTGGCGCAGGACGCCTTCCTTCGGCGTGAAGTGCCGGGCGACGTCGAGCATGAGGCCGCGCCAGCGGAATCGAGGCGCGTCCTCGACGGTGACCATGGGGACGTCCCAGTCCCGCTCCGGCCGGACCGGGGCCCGGCGGAACGCGTCGGGGCCGAGCAGTTGACGGAAGGTCTGGGCGCCCCAGAAGACACCGGCCGCGTCACCGCCCCGAATGCGGTACGGGCCGCCGTCATTGACGACCCGGTAGCCCTCCGGGGGCAGGTCGGGGTCGATGCCCAGCACGATGCGGTTGTGGGCGTCGCCGGTCTCCGGGAAGGGCAGCCCCGTCGCCGCGCCGAGCGTGGCCCGCAGCCAGCGGGCGACGCCCTCGGTGCCCGGCCCGGCCTCCAGCGCGGTCTCCGCGTCCAGGCTCGCGTACCCGGGGCTGTTCCAGGTGCAGTTGGCCGGCGCCGGAATCACATCCACCATCTCAGTCACCTCAGTCACCTCAGTCCTTGACCGCTCCGCCCAGCCCCGAGACCAGCCGTCGCTGTACGAGTACGAAGAACACCAGCACCGGAATCGTCATCACCGTGGACGCCGCCATCACGCCGCCCCAGTCCGGGTCGTCCGGCTTGAAGAAGACCAGCAGCGCCATCGGCAGCGTGGACTGCGAGGTGTCGCTGATGATGAAGGACTTGGCGAACAGGAAGTCGTTCCAGGCCGAGATGAAGGAAAACACGCTCGTGGCCACCAGCCCCGGGAGGACGAGCGGGAAAAGGATCTGCCACAGAAAGCGCGCCCGGCTCGCCCCGTCGATGTACGCGGCCTCCTCCAGCGCCTCCGGAACCGCTTTCACGAACCCCCGCAGCATCCAGATCGCGAAGGGCAGCGAGAAGGCGATGTGCGGCAGGATCAGCGACCCCAGCGTGTTCAGCAGACCGAAGTCCCGCATCTGGAAGAACAAGGGGATCGTGAGCGCCTCCACGGGCACCATCTGGGCCACCAGAAACATGATCAGCAGGGTGGTCCGGAAGCGGAAGCGGAATCGCGTCACGGCGGTCGCGGCGAGAAACGCGACGAGCGCCGAGACGATCACGACACTGCCCGCCACCACAACGCTGTTGACGAAATACCGACCGAAATCCTGCTGCCCGAACACGCGCCGGAAGGAATCCAGAGAAGGCGCCGTGGTCCACGGCCGCGGCTCGCTCGACTCGATCTCCCCGGCCGGTTTGAAGGCGCTCAGCACCATCCAGTAGAGAGGGAAAGCAACCACCACGGCGAAGAGGAGTGCCGCCGCGTCGGGCAACCACCGGGAGCGGCTCACAGCTCCTCCCCCTGCCTGCGCAGCAGCCGCAGGTACACCAGCGTCACGGCGAGCAGGATCAGCAGCATCACGATGCCGATCGCCGCGCCGAGGCTGTACTGCGAGGACGCGAACGCCTGCTGGTAGGCGTACACGTTCAGGACGAGGTTCTGATTGGCGATGCCGCCGCCACCTGTCATGACGTAGATCTGCGTGAAGACCTTGAAGTCCCAGATCACCGACTGGATGGTGACCACGGTCAGGATCGGCCGGAGCATCGGCGCGAGCACGGAACGCCAGATCCGCCACTGCGAGGCGCCGTCCAGCGCGGCGGCCTCCAGCACCTCGGCCGGTACGGCGCGGATCCCTGCGTACACCGTGACCATCACGAACGGGAAGGAGCACCAGACCACTTCGAGCAGTACGAGGAAGAACGCGCTGAAGCGGCCGTACGTCCATGAGTGGTCGCCGAGGCCCAGGATCCGGTTGACCGGGCCGAAGTCGGGGTCGAAGAGGAAGAGCCAGACGGTGGAGCCGGTGACGGCCGGGGTGGCCCAGGCGCCCAGTGCGGCCAGCATCAGCGCCAGCCGCGGCACGGCACGCACGCGCGTGAGCAGCACGGCGAGCGCGCAGCCGACGGCGAGGGTGGAGGCGACGCAGGCCGCCGCGAACAGCACAGTGGCCAGCAGCACCGACCAGAACTCGCCGTCGGAGAAGAGCGCGGAGTAGTTCCCGAACCCCTCGAAGCGGGTGGGCTCACCGCCGCTGACCTGGGCCTGGGTGTAGTGGAAGAGGGAGATGAGGCCGAGCTGGTAGATGGGGTAGAGGAGGAGGCCGCCGAGGATGACGAGGGCCGGGGCGAGATAGAGCCAAGGGCCGCTCCAGCGCCGCCAGGGGCGCGAGGAACTGCGCGACAAGCCACGAATCACAGGCAGCCGCCAGCGCTCCGAAGCCCCCGAGCTACTGGGCGCCGTCACCCGGCGGAGCCAAACGCGGAGTTCATCTTCTTCGCCGCTTCCTCCGAAGCCGCCGCCACGCTCTTCTTCCCGGCGATGATCTCCTGCAGCATCGTCGGCAGCACCAGCTGGGAGTCGATCTGGGACCAGGCCGGGGACGCCGGTACGAACTTGGTGCCGGCCGCCAGGGTCTGCGCGAAGGGCTTCACGTACGGGTTCTTCGCGGCCACCTGCTGCCGTACGTCCGCGAACGTCGGCAGGAAGCCCATCGCGTCGAACATCGCCGCCTGTGTCTTCTTCGACGTCAGCTGCTCCATGAGGTCCACGGCGAGCGTGCGGTGCGAAGTGCTCTTCAGGACACCGATGTTGTTGCCGCCCGCGAAGGCCGGCGCGATCGAGCCGGCGGTCACGCCCGGCAGCGGTACGACGGCGTACTCGCCCTTCACCTTCCCGGCCTCCACGGCCGTGTGGCTGAAGTCGCCGCCGATCGCCATGCCCGCCTTGCCCGCGGCGAACGCGGTGATCGTGTCGTTGCCGCCCATGCCGGCGCACTTGGCGGCGGGACAGTTGTCATCGCCGAAGAGGGAGGTGTAGGCCTTGATGCCCTTCTGGGCGGCGGCGCTGTCGATCGCGGAGGCGTAGTCGCCGCCCTTGCCGGTGGCGAGTTCACCGCCGTTGGCCCAGACGAAGGGCATCGCGCCGTACGTGTAGGCGCCGCCGACGACCAGGCCGTACAGGTCGGGCTTCGCGGCCCGGATCTTACGGGCCGTGGTCGCCAACTCGTCCATGGTCTTCGGGGGTTGCAGGCCGAGTTCCTTGAAGACGTCGGTGCGGTAGTACAGGGCGCGGACGCCGACGTAGAACGGGGAGCCGTACAGCTTGCCGTCGACCGTGACGGACGTCTTCGCCGTCGGGTCGGTGTCCTTGGACTCGTTCCAGGCGCCGAACTCCTTGGTGACGTCGAGGAGTCCGCCGTCCTTCACATAGCCGGCCGTGTCGGTGTTGCCGAACTCCATGACGTCGGGCGCGGACTTGGGGTCGTTGAAGGCGGCCTTGACGCGCTGGGCACGGGTGTCGACCGGGATGTACTCGACGTCGACCTTGGTGCCCTTGTGGGCCTTCTCGAAGGCGGTGACCACGGAGTCGACGACCTCGGCCTTGGGGTCGTTGCCGACCTCCTGGAAGAGCCAGACGCGCAGGGTGCCGCTCTTGTCGTCCTTCTCGGAGGAGGAGTTGGAGGAGGTCTGGGGGGCGCAGGCGGTGACGACCGCGGCCGCGGCGAGGAGCGCGGCCAGTCGGGAGGGGAGCTTCATGGGCGTGGGGCCTCCGAGCGTGCGTTGCAACATATGCAATGACGGTTTCGCTCTGCACAACACAACGGAGGCTAGGGACTACATGAACATGCCGACAAGAGGTCTCGACCAATTCGTGACCGAGTGACGCACTCCGTGCAACGACAGACAGCACAAAGGCCCCCGAGGCGCGCCAAATCGCGCGCCCGGGGGCCTCGCGGACCTCAGGTGTGAAGGAGCGGCCGGGCTACTTCTTGTCGCCGCCCTTGCCGCTGTCGCCGCCGGCGCCCATGGAGTCGTAGATCTCCTTGCACATGGGACACACCGGGTACTTCTTCGGATCGCGGCCGGGCACCCACACCTTGCCGCAGAGCGCCACGACGGGGGTGCCGTCGAGGGCGCTCGCCATGATCTTGTCCTTCTGGACGTAGTGGGCGAAGCGCTCGTGGTCGCCGTCGCCGTGGGACACCTGTGGCGTCGGCTCTACGAGGGTCCCCGTACCAGTCCCGCGCTCGGGCTCGAGAGTGCTCATGACGCCAAGGGTACTGAAGCTCACACGCATCAGTTGAGCGAAGGGTCGTCCGGATACGTGGCCACCATCGCGAGCTCGTTGCGCTGGCGGCGCAGGACCTCGCGCCACAGGCGTTCCGGGGCGGGGGACGAGACGTCGCCGGGCTCGGACTCCACGACGTACCAGGCGCCCTCGGTCAGTTCGTCCTCCAGCTGACCGGGGCCCCAGCCCGCGTACCCGGCGAAGATTCTCAAGGAGCCGAGGGCCGAGGCGAGCAGCTCCGGCGGGGCCTCCAGGTCGACCAGCCCGATCGCGCCGTGCACCCGGCGCCAGCCCAGCGGGGCGCCGTCCACGGAGGAACCTCCCGGGATGACGGCGACGCCGAGGGCCGAGTCCAGCGAGACCGGGCCGCCCTGGAAGACGACGCCGGGTTCGCCGGTGAGGTCGGCCCAGCCCTCCAGGATGTCGCCGACGTCCACCGGCGTGGGCCGGTTGAGGACCACACCGAGTGAGCCCTCCTCGTCGTGGTCGAGAAGGAGCACCACCGCGCGGTCGAAGTTCGGGTCCGCCAGGGCGGGCGTTGCCACGAGCAACCGCCCTGTGAGCGAGGACACCTCGGTCATGCCAGACATGATCCCGCATCTTCCCCGGGCGCGGGGAGGCAATCGGGGTAAGGAGGGTGATTGCAGCTCAGGGCGGAAGGGAGCATCCCCGGCGCACGCCCGGCCACCGGTGACCCCATGTGCCCGATAGGGAACGGTTCGTGTTGTGACACAGCTATGACGTAGCTGGGCCGTCCCTGGGCTTACAGGAGGGGGGTGGGCGGCGACTACCCTTTCCCTTCTGGCCCCTGCCCCACTCATCGGAACGCGAGATACATGACCGTCAACGGCTCTGACGATGTACTGCTTGTCCACGGCGGAACCCCGCTCGAGGGCGAGATCCGTGTCCGCGGTGCGAAGAACCTCGTACCGAAGGCCATGGTCGCCGCGCTGCTGGGCAGCTCGCCGAGTCGACTGCGCAACGTTCCGGACATCCGTGACGTGCGCGTCGTACGCGGCCTGCTGCAGCTGCACGGGGTGACGGTCCGTCCGGGCGAGGAGCCGGGCGAGCTGGTGATGGACCCGTCGCACGTCGAGAGCGCGAACGTCGCCGACATCGATGCCCACGCGGGTTCGAGCCGCATCCCGATCCTCTTCTGCGGTCCGCTGCTGCACCGGCTCGGCCACGCCTTCATCCCCGGTCTCGGCGGCTGCGACATCGGCGGCCGGCCGATCGACTTCCACTTCGAGGTGCTGCGGCAGTTCGGCGCGCGGATCGAGAAGCGGGCGGACGGGCAGTACCTGGAGGCCCCGCAGCGGCTGCGCGGCACGAAGATCCGGCTGCCGTACCCGTCCGTGGGCGCGACCGAGCAGGTGCTGCTGACGGCGGTGCTCGCCGAGGGCGTCACGGAACTCTCGAACGCGGCCGTGGAGCCGGAGATCGAGGACCTGATCTGCGTCCTGCAGAAGATGGGCGCCATCATCGCGATGGACACCGACCGCACCATCCGCGTCACCGGCGTGGACAGCCTCGGCGGCTACAACCACCGCGCCCTGCCGGACCGTCTGGAGGCCGCCTCCTGGGCGTCCGCCGCGCTGGCGACCGAGGGCAACATCTACGTCCGCGGGGCGCAGCAGCGGTCGATGATGACGTTCCTGAACACCTACCGGAAGGTGGGCGGGGCGTTCGAGATCGACGACCAGGGCATCCGGTTCTGGCACCCCGGCGGCCAGTTGAAGTCGATCGCGCTGGAAACGGACGTGCACCCGGGCTTCCAGACGGACTGGCAGCAGCCGCTGGTGGTGGCCCTGACCCAGGCGACCGGCCTCTCGATCATCCACGAGACGGTGTACGAGTCCCGGCTCGGCTTCACCTCCGCGCTGAACCAGATGGGTGCTCACATCCAGCTGTACCGCGAGTGCCTGGGCGGCTCCGACTGCCGCTTCGGCCAGCGCAACTTCCTGCACTCGGCGGTCGTCTCGGGCCCCACCAAGCTCCAGGGCGCCGACCTGGTCATCCCCGACCTCCGCGGCGGCTTCTCGTACCTGATCGCCGCGCTGGCGGCCCAGGGCACGTCCCGCGTCCACGGCATCGACCTCATCAACCGCGGCTACGAGAACTTCATGGAGAAGCTCGTGGAACTGGGCGCGAAGGTGGAACTGCCGGGCAAGGCGCTCGGCTGATTTCAGCCCGGCCTGGGGGTCCCCCCGCTCGAGCGAAGCCGAGAGTGGGGGAGTTTGAGGCCTTTGTAAGCGCACAACGATGGGGCGGCACCCGGAAGTCCGGGTGCCGCCCCATCGCATTGCCTACGTGCCGTACACCGTCCCGTGAGGTGTAGACGGCGAGGTCACTTGCCCTTCGCGGCTTCCTTGAGCTTGCTGCCCGCCGAAACCTTGACGCTGTAGCCGGCCGGGATCTGGATCGGGTCGCCGGTCTGCGGGTTGCGCGCGGTGCGAGCGGCACGGTGGGTGCGCTCGAAGGTCAGGAAGCCGGGGATGGTGACCTTCTCGTCGCCCTTGGCGACGATCTCGCCGACGGTCTCGGCGAACGCGGCCAGAACGGCGTCGGCGTCCTTGCGGGTCACCTCGGCGCGGTCGGCCAGCGCGGCCACCAGCTCACTGCGGTTCATGTCGTTACTCCCGTGTTCTTCTTGCCGTTGGGGTGTGCCACGCGGCGGAGTCGCGCGAGGCACAGCGAAGCCGATGCGCTCGCGCCCAGGGACGCATCCTGCCCCTACCTGCTGCGGGAAAGCCAATCCGGCACCCGCTGGAGTCGTGAGAACACCCTTGGGTGTCACACGAAGAGAGGTCCCGAGCCTGGCCGACACGATAAACGCCGACCAGGAGAGCCGGGTTCCACGACGCGCCGATGCAAGGCCTTGCCGTGGTGATCCTCACAGCCTACGCACATCGCCCTACGACGCGGCGACCGCCTTCGCCGCCTCGCGCACCGCGCCCGCCACCGCGCCCGCGACCTTGTCGTTGAAGACGCTCGGGATGATGTAGTTCGGGTTCAGCTCGTCCTCGGTCACGACCTCCGCGAGGGCGCTCGCGGCGGCCAGCATCATGTCCGTGTTGACCGTGCGGGACTGGGCGTCCAGCAGGCCGCGGAAGACGCCCGGGAAGACCAGCACGTTGTTGATCTGGTTCGGGAAGTCGGAGCGGCCGGTGGCCACGACGGCGGCCGTCTGGCGGGCGATCGCCGGGTCCACCTCGGGGTCCGGGTTCGCGAGCGCGAACACGATCGCGCCGTCGGCCATGGCTGCCACGTCGGTGCCGTCCAGGACGTTCGGGGCGGACACGCCGATGAAGACGTCCGCTCCGCGAACGGCTTCCTTGAGCGTGCCGGTCAGGCCCTCGGGGTTGGTGTTGTCGGCGATCCAGCGCAGCGGCGAGTCGGCGACGGCGCCCACCAGGTCCTCGCGGCCGGCGTGCACGACACCGTGGATGTCGGCGACGACGGCGTTCTTCACGCCGGCGGCGAGCAGCAGCTTGAGGATGGCCGTACCGGCCGCGCCGGCGCCGGACATGACGACCCGGATGTTCTCAATCGCCTTGCCGGTGACGCGAAGTGCGTTCTTCAGGGCGGCGAGGACGACGATCGCGGTGCCGTGCTGGTCGTCGTGGAAGACGGGGATGTCGAGGGCCTCGCGCAGGCGGGCCTCGATCTCGAAGCAGCGGGGTGCGGAGATGTCCTCCAGGTTGATGCCCGCGAAGCCGGGGGCGATCGCCTTCACGATCTCGACGATCGCGTCGGTGTCCTGGGTGTCCAGGCACAGCGGCCAGGCGTCGATGCCGGCGAACCGCTTGAAGAGGGCCGCCTTGCCCTCCATCACGGGCAGCGCGGCCTTCGGGCCGATGTTGCCGAGGCCCAGCACGGCCGAGCCGTCCGTCACGACCGCAACGGAGTTGCGCTTGATGGTGAGGCGGCGGGCGTCCTCGGGGTTCTCGGCGATCGCCATGCAGACGCGGGCCACACCCGGCGTGTAGACCATGGAGAGATCGTCACGGTTGCGGATGGGGTGCTTGGACTGCATCTCGATCTTGCCGCCGAGGTGCATCAGGAACGTACGGTCGGAGACCTTGCCGAGGGTGACGCCCTCGATGCCGCGCAGCTTCTCGACGATCTCGTCCGCGTGGGCGGTGGAGGTGGCCGCGATGGTGACGTCGATCCGGAGCTTCTCGTGACCGGAGGCGGTGACGTCGAGGCCGGTCACCGAGCCTCCGGAGGACTCCACGGCGGTGGTGAGCTGCGAGACGGCGGTTCCGCTCGCGGGCACCTCCAGCCGGACCGTCATCGAGTAGGAGACGCTGGGCGCCGTTGCCATGGCCGACTTCCTCTTTCACCTTTGACGCTGGTATGCCGTCCGATGGTCGCACCTACCGACGAGTAGGCGTTAGTCGCGCAGGATTGCGAACGTTTTGTTCACGGGTGAGAGAGAAGGTCAAAGAGAAAATGACACCGACCCGCCATGCTCGCCTCGCGGCAAGTGGTCGCTCGTAGCGACGAAGGTTGGGCCCGGGGGCTTGGATCGGGCCGGTGTCACATCCAGGCTAACAAACAGATCCCGTAAGGCCATTCCCGTACCGAGAGTTCATCCGCTTCTAATCCCGGAGCAGATCCGGTACGCCGCTCCCGTCCGGCTGGTCCCGGTCCGCCGACACGACCGTCAGCTGCTGTGTGGCCCTGGTGAGGGCGACGTACAGCACCCGTAGCCCGGCCGGCGACTCGTCCGCGATCTCCGCGGGCGACACGACGACCGTGGCGTCGTACTCCAGACCCTTCGCCTCCAGGCTGCCGAGCGCCACCACCCGTTCGCCGAGCCCGGCCAGCCACCGCGCGGCCTCCTCGCGCCGCTGCATGGCGACGACGACGCCGACGGTCCCGTCGACGAGGTCGAGCAGCCGGGCGGCCTCGGCCCGGACGGTCTCTCCCAGCGACTTCTGTACGACGGTGAAGCGGGGCTCGACGCCTGTCGACCGTACGGCCGACGGGGCCTTGGAGCCGGGCATGGCGAGGGCCAGGACCTTGGCGGCGAGTTCGGCGATCTCGGCCGGGTTGCGGTAGTTGACGGTGAGTTCGAAGCGGCGGCGGGGGCGGGTGCCGAGGGCCTCGTCGCGGGCCTCGGCCGCCTCGTCGGGGTCGGACCAGGAGGACTGGGCCGGGTCGCCGACGACCGTCCAGGTGGCGTGCCGGCCGCGGCGGCCGACCATGCGCCACTGCATCGGCGTGAGGTCCTGGGCCTCGTCGACGATGACGTGGGCGTACTCGGTGCGTTCCTGGGCCAGCCGCTCGGCGCGCTCGCGCTGCGACTCCTCGCGCACCGGCATCAGCTCCTCCAGGCCGGTGAGCTGGTCGAGCGGGTCCAGCTCGCGCTTCTTCCTCGGGCGGGCCGGGGTGCCGAGGATCGCCTGGAGCTCGTCGAGCATGGCGATGTCGTGCACGGAGTGGCCGTCCCGCCTGAGCGAGCGGGCGACGCGGCGGACCTCGCCGGGGTTGAGGATCCGGCGGGCCCAGCGGCCCAGGCGCCGCTCGTCGGCCATCGCGGCGAGTACGGCCCTCGGCGTCAGCTCGGGCCACCAGGCGTCGAGGAACGCGATGAAGGAGTCCTCGGAGGTGACGTCCTCGTCGAAGGAGGAGCGCAGCTCGGCGGCCAGCTCCGGGTCGGTGTGCCGGGTGGCGGCCCCGGACTGCGCCCACAGCGCGTCGAGCAGCAGCTTGCGGGCACGGGGGCGCAGGAGGTTGACGGGCGCGGTGCCGCCGAGGGCGTTGCGCCGGATGCGCTCCAGCTCGGCCGCCTCCAGCTCCAGCCGGCGCCCGAAGGCGACGACGCGGAGCCGGGTGGGCGGGCCGACGGGGGCGGGAGCGGCCGGGGACTCGCCGTCACCGTCGTCGCCGAAGGAAAGCTGGGTGGGGGCGGTGGCTGACGCGGAACCGGAGGAGGCCGGCGCGGTGCCGGAGCCGCGACCGTTCGCCGCGGCCGTCCCGACGCCGCTGCCGTTCCCCGCGCCGGCGCCGTTCGCGCCGCTCCTCCCGGACCGGGTGCCGTACGCGCCGCTTGTCCCCGTGCCGGACGCGTCCGCGCCGCTTGTCCCCGAGCCAGACGCCTCCGCCTCGCCCGCCTCCGAGCCAGACGCATCCGCCCCGCTCATCTCCGAGCCGGTGCCGTTCCCCGCGCTCCTCCCCGACCGGGTGCCGTTCGCCCCGCCCACCCCCGTGCCGGACGCCTCCGCCCCGCTCATCTCCGAGCCGGTGCCGTTCCCCGCGCTCCTCCCCGACCGGGTGCCGTTCGCCCCGCCCGTCCCGGTACCGGACGCGTCCGCCCCGCCCGCCCCCGCGCCGGACGCGTCCGCGCCGCTCGCCCCCGAGCCGGACGCGCTCCCCCCGCCCGCCCCCGTGCCAGACCCGTCCGCGCCGCCGAGCATCCCGGCCGGCCCCAGTTCCAGTGCCCCCCGCGCCGCCTTCCGCAGGACCCGCAGCATGCGGTACGAGCCCTTCGCGCGGGCGGTCGACGGGGAGTCGTACAGCGTGGCCTCCGCGCCGTCGACCAGCGAGCCGATCGCGCGGATCGCGACCTGGCCCTCCTCGCCCAGCGAGGGCAGCACGCCCTCGGTGTAGGCGACCAGGAGGGGCGTCGGGGAGACGATCAGGATGCCGCCGGAGTAGCGGCGGCGGTCCTGGTAGAGGAGGTAGGCGGCGCGGTGCAGGGCGACGGCCGTCTTGCCGGTGCCGGGGCCGCCCTCGACGTACGTCACGGACGCCGCGGGGGCCCGGATGACCAGGTCCTGCTCGGCCTGGATGGAGGCGACGATGTCCCGCATGGTGTGGCTGCGGGCCTGGCCGAGCGCGGCCATCAGGGCACCGTCGCCGATGACGGCCAGTTCGCCGCCGTCGAGGAAGGCCTTGAGCTCGGGGCGCATCAGGTCGTCCTCGACACCGAGGACCCGCCGCCCCTTGGAACGGATGACCCGGCGTCGTACGACACGCCCGGGATCCACCGGAGTGGACCGGTAGAAGGGGGCCGCGGCGGGGGCCCGCCAGTCGATCACCAGGGGGGCGTACTCGCTGTCCAGGACGCCGATGCGGCCGATGTGCAGGGTCTCGGCAATGTCGGCCGTGCCGTCGTCCCGGACAGCCCCTTCAGCCGGTTCCACGGCGGTGTAGGCGCCGTCGGGCCCCTTCTTGCCGTCCTTGCCGAGGAGCAGGTCGATGCGGCCGAAGAGGAAGTCCTCGAACTCGTTGTTGAGCCGGTTGAGATGGATGCCGGCCCGGAAGACCTGGGCGTCCCGCTCGGCGAGGGCGCCGGGCGTGCCGACCTGGCCGCGCTTGGCCGCGTCGTTCATCAGGAACTCCGCCTCGTGGATCTTCTCCTCGAGGCGCCGGTAGACCCGGTCCAGATGTTCCTGCTCGACGCTGATCTCTCGGTCGCGCACTGAGTCGTGATCCGAGCCGACCGCGGTTTCCTGTTGAGCCTGAGCGGCCACCGGGCCCCCTTCTGACGTGCTGGGCAGCCGTCAACCGTACGCGAAGGGGGCCCCGTATAGCTACGAAAGCTACGCGTCGACCTGTACCAGCTTCTTGCCGTTGAACGTCATGACCTCGAAGTGGTCGATCTCGTTCGGGGTGAAGGCGGCGCCGCCGTGCACGTAGAGGGGGTTCCTGGCCTCCTCGGTCTTGGCGTTCGCGATGCCGTAGCCCCAGTTCGGGACCGCCCAGGAGGTCACCGTCTCGCGCTCGCCGTTCTTGCCCACGGCGATCAGGGAGCACTTGAGCGGGCCCTTGACGTTCTTCAGCTGGAGTACGGCGTGCGTGCCCCAGTCCTTCTTCTCGATGGCGACGGTCGCGCTGACGTGGGTCGAGGGGTCCGTCGCCGATGTCTTGTCGGTCATGACGTTGAAGGCCGCCTGGGCGGGTCCCATCGCCATGTTGCCGCTGTTGCCGCTGTCGTCGCCGCTGGTCGCAGCCCAGACGGCGAGCGGGCCGCCGGCGATGAGCGCGACGGAGGCGGCGAGGGCGAAGAAGTTGCGCCGGCTGCGGACCTTCCGCTTCTCGGCGACCTCGTCGACCAGCTTCTCCGCCAGCCGTGGGCTGGGCTTGGCGGACAGCGACTCGCCGATCGCGGGGGTGCCGGAGCCCGGCAGGTCCGCGAGGGCGGCCAGCATCGGCTCCATCCCGGCCAGCTCGTCGAGCTGCTGGGCGCACCACTCGCAGGTCGCGAGGTGTGCCTCGAAGGCGGTCGCCTCGGCGTCGTCGAGGATGCCGAGGGCGTAGGCACCGACCGTCTCGTGCTCGCTCGGCCCCGGTGATCCCATCATGGGTCCAGACATACCCGACCCACCTGTGCCGAATCCCTGGTTTCCCCCGTAAACACTCATCACGCCGTCACCCCCCGCTCCTCCAGTGCCAGCTTCATCGACCGCAGGGCATAGAACACCCGAGACCGCACCGTGCCACTAGGAATGCCCAGCGTCTCGGCCGCCTCATTGACGGTACGCCCCTTGAAATACGTCTCGACGAGCACCTCCCGGTGGGCCGGGGTCAGGTCGTCCAGCGCGTCCGACAGCGTCATCAACCACAGCGCCTTGTCGATCTCGTCCTCCGCGGGGATGACCTCCAGCGGCGACGGATCGACCTCCTGCGGCCGGGCCTGCCGGCTGCGGTGGCCGTCGATGACGATGCGCCGAGCGACCGTCACCAGCCAGGGGCGTACCGATCCGGTCGCCCGATTGAGCTGACCGGCGTTCTTCCAGGCACGGATGAGCGTTTCCTGGACCACGTCCTCGGCACGCTGTCGGTCTCCGGCGACCAGCCGGAGTACGTACGCAAGGAGCGGTCCGGCGTGCTCTCGATACAGAGCACGCATCAGCTCCTCATCAGGTTCCGAGGGCTGGGACATGCGATGTCGGGCCCTCGATCCACGTTCATTGGCCACGACGGAATCCTTGCGCACGCCCACCTCCGATGTCCGGGGGTTCCCCCAGTCGGTCGCTCGTGGACAGGTACGGATGTGGCGCCCGTCATGTTCAAAGTGCGACGACAGTTTTCTTCGGAGTGACGTGATGAGAGGGACATGAGAGCACATTCCCACCGCGCGATCTTTACATTTCCGCCACATCGGCAAGATCGCGCCAGCTGCCCGGAGCACGACAACGGCAAACGGAGTGTTGTCGAAATCACTTCGACAACAGGACCCGCCTCACCTCACACAAGCGGCATAACGGACAGTCAGACGCGGGCGAGCGCCGCCCGCCGACGGTGCCGGGCCACCCTTTCGCGGTTCCCACAGACCTCACTGGAGCACCAGCGCCTCCTCCGCCCCCGGGACGAATCCACGTAAACGATCGGGCAGTTGTCGCCCTCGCACTGCCGCAGACCGGCTCTCGCGACGGGGTCGGTGAGCAGTTCCACGGCATCCCTCGCGATGGCCCCGAGCAGTTCCTCGCACCCCGGCGGACCGACCAGCTCCCGCACCAGCGCCCCGTCCTCGCCACGCACGGCACGCGGGGCCGGCGGGGCGACACGGGCGAGCTCGTTCACCCGGGCGAGCGCGATGTCGTACGACGGCCGGAGCGCCGTCGGTGCCAGGCCGCTCCGCACCAACTGCCCTATATGTCCCCGCAGTTCGCGGAAGCCGACCAGCCAGGACGGATCGACGTGGGTGAGCGGAGTGCCGGACGGGACCAGTCCCGCCCCCACGATCCACGCGCCCAACACCTCGACGGAGTCGAACCGTTCCTCGGGATGAGTGGTCGCGAGGAGGTCGAGACAGATCCGTCCCGCGTCGAACCGCAGCTCGTACGCGACCGTGGCCGTACCCAGTGCCATGTGCCTGTCACCGCCTGGGGCTGGAAAACCGTTCCTCTTACAGTGCCCGCCCGTACGCGCGGCCGGAACCCCTCGGACCGGCGACGGCGGCTGGACGACGGCTTATGCGGGCGCGCTTCTCGGCGATGTCCCGGCGGGGCCGCGGTCCGTTGACTGGAAGACATGACAACCAACAGCAGGAGCACGGGAACCGCCGACGGGAGCACGGGAACCGCCGGCAGGGGCACGGGACTCGTCCTGGGCGCGGCCACGGTCGCCATGGGCCTGATCGCCGGGGTCTTCTACGTCTTCGCCTGCGCGATCATGCCCGCGCTGGCCCGCAGCGACGACCGGGTCTACGTCGAGGTGATGCGGAACATCAACGACGTGATCCAGAACCCGGTGTTCTTCCTCAGCTTCATGGGCGCGCCGCTGCTGGCGGCCGTCTCGGCGTGGCAGCTTCGGGGGCAGCCGTACCGGTGGTGGGTGTGGGCGGCCGTGGCGGCGTACGGTCTGGGCTTCCTCACGACGGTCGCCTTCAACATCCCGCTCAACAACGACCTGGCTAACATGAGCAGCCCGACAGCGGCCCGGGAGCACTTCGAGGACCCGTGGGTGGCGTGGAACGTGTTCCGGGCGGTGCTGTCGACGGTGGCGCTGGCGTGTCTGGCCCGCGCGCTGGTCCGGTACGGCCGCGGCGCTCAGACGTCCGAGTACTTGGCGTCCGCCGCCGGGTCCAGGGCCAGCCGGTAGCCCCGCTTGACGACCGTCTGGATCAGCTTCGGCGCGCCGAGCGCGGTACGCAGCCGGGCCATCGCGGTCTCCACCGCGTGTTCGTCGCGGCCGGCCCCGGGCAGGGCCCGCAGCAGCTCCGCGCGTGCCACCACCCAGCCCGGCCGCCGGGACAGCGCGCGCAGCAGCGACATCCCGGCGGGCGGTACGGGCTTGAGGTCGCCGTCGACGAGGACCGCGTGGCCCCGGATCTCCACCCGGTGCCCGGCGATGGGCAGTGCCCGGGCCCGTCCCGGCAGCTCCTGGCACAGCAGCTGCACCAGCGGCCCGAGCCGGAACCGCTCCGGCTGCACCGTGTCGACCCCGTGCGCCTGCAACGGCAGCGCGGTCACCGGCCCGACACACGCGGGCAACACGTCGTGGTGGAGCGCGGCGAGCAGCTCGGGCAGCAGCCCCCGCTCCTCGGCGCGGTTCAGCAGCGACACCGCGGCGGGCGCGCTGGTGAAGGTCAGCGCGTCCAGCCCCCGGGAGACCGCGGCGTCCAGCAGCCGGTCCACCGGCCCGATGTCCTCCGGCGGCATCCACCGGTACACCGGCACGCCCACCACCTCGGCCCCGGCCGCCCGCAGCGACTCCACGAACCCCGGCAGCGGTTCACCGTGCAGCTGTACGGCGACCCGGCGGCCGTCGACGCCCTCCTCCAGCAGCCGGTCCAGTACCTCGGCCATGGACTCGCTGGACGGCGACCACTCCTCGGTCAGCCCGGCGGCCCGTATCGCGCCCTTGACCTTGGGACCGCGGGCGAGCAGCTCGACCTCCCGCAGCCGGTCGAGCAGCGCCTCGCCGAGCCCCCACCCCTCGGCGGCCTCGACCCACCCGCGGAAGCCGATCGCGGTGGTGGCCACCACCACGTCCGGGGCCTGGTCGATGAGGTCCTTCGTCGCCGCCAGCAGCTCGCTGTCGTCGGCGAGCGGCACGATCCGCAGGGCGGGTGCGTGCAGGACGGCGGCTCCCCGTCGCTGCAGCAGTGCGCCCAGCTCGTCGGCCCGGCGCGCGGCCGTCACGCCGACGGTGAAGCCGGCGAGCGGCCCGTGCCGGCCGGTGTCGGGTTGCTGCTGTTCGTCGTACATGGCTCTCGTCCCGAAGAGTCGTCGTACCTGCAGTACGGCGGTACTGCCTGCATGCCGATCGAGCCTGTCAACGGTCCGTGACAGGCTCGGTTCGGCTTGATGTCGCGGGTGTTACGTCACACCTCGGCGTAGCTGAGCTGCGGCTTCTTCTCTGCGGCGGCTTCGGCCGCGGCCGTGGTCGCCGGGCGGCGAAGGTATACGGCCCAGGTGACCCCGAAGCAGAGGGCGTAGTAGGCCAGGAAGGCGACGAACGCGCCGGTGCCGGAGCCGTAGGTGAGGAAGGACTGGCGGAAGGCGAGGTTGATGCCGACACCGCCGAGCGCACCCGCCGCGCCGATCAGCCCCATGGAGGCTCCGGAGAGCCGGCGCCCGTACTTGACGGCTTCCTCACCCTCCAGCCCCTTGGCCAGCGCCTTGGTCTGGAAGATGCCGGGGATCATCTTGAACGTGGAGCCGTTGCCGATGCCGGTCAGCGAGAACAGCACGACGAAGGCGACCACGAACAGGGGCAGCGACTTCTGCATGCTGGCCGCGACCAGGACGGCGGTGGCGGCGGCCATGGCCACGTAGTTGTAGAGGGTGATCTTCGCGCCGCCGTACTTGTCGGCGAGCCAGCCGCCCAGGGGCCGGATCAGCGAGCCGAGCAGCGGGCCGAGGAAGGTGAGGTACGTGGCCTGCAGCGGCGTACGGCCGAACTGGTTCGTCAGCACCTGCCCGAAGGCGAAGCTGTAGCCGATGAAGGAGCCGAACGTCCCGACGTAGAGGAAGGACATGATCCAGGTGTGGGCGTCCCGTGCGGCGTCCTTGGCGGCGCCGGTGTCGTTCTTGACGTTCTCGATGTTGTCCATGAAGAGCGCGGCCAGCACGGCGGCGACGACGATGAGCGGGATGTAGATCCCGAGCAGCACCCGCGGGCCGCCGCTGGCGCCGATGACGGCGAGCGCGACCAGCTGGATCGCCGCGACGCCGATGTTGCCGCCGCCCGCGTTGAGGCCGAGGGCCCAGCCCTTCTTCCGCAGCGGGAAGAAGGCGTTGATGTTGGTCATGGAGGAGGCGAAGTTGCCGCCGCCGATGCCGGCCAGCAGGCCGATCCACAGGAAGGTGTCGAAGGAGGTCCCCGGCTTCATCACCGCGAAGGCGGCGACGGTCGGGACGAGGAGCAGACTGGCCGAGATGATCGTCCAGTTCCGCCCGCCGAAGATGGCGACGGCGAAGGTGTACGGCACCCGGACCACGGCGCCGACCAGCGTCACCATGGACGTCAGCAGGAACTTGTCGGCCGGGGTGAGCCCGTACTCCGGACCCATGAAGAGCACCAGCACGGACCACAGGGTCCAGATCGAGAAGCCGATGTGCTCGGAGAGCACGGAGAAGAACAGGTTCCGCTTGGCGATCTTCTCGCCGGTCTCGTTCCAGAAGGTCTCGTCCTCGGGATCCCAGTGCTGGATCCACTTGCCAGCGGCTGTCATGACGCCTCCACGGTGCTCCGGGGCTCGGTCGTGCTCGGGGGGAGATGAGCGGTGATGAGTCCCGAAGGTAGGGAGGCGGCGTTTCCACCCTGTGGCACCGGGTGACCGGAAAGGAACTTTGCTCTCACCCCGGCCGGGGGCGGGATGAGAGGTAGTGCGTCGGTAGGTTACGAACATCTCCCCGGCGGAGAGCGGCCACATGTGAACCGGGCGTCACCGGCCTCGCCGACCTCGACGGCGAGGAGGATGTCCGGCTGTGGAAATCTGGCGGGTCAGCCCCTCCGCCGCGCTCCACCCCTCCGCGCCCCGTCCGGCCACAGCCTCGGGCTTCGCTTCGCCGCGATGTCCTCGATCCAGCCGAACGCCAGGATCACCAACCCGATCAGCGGCCACACCAGGAAGAACATCCACAGCATGTACGTCGAGTCCAGCGCGCCCACCGCGCGGTCGCTCTGCATGAACGGGAGGTCGTAGGCCCGGTCGATGATCGGGACCGTGGCCATGATCAGCATGTTGTGCCAGAGGTAGATCGTGACCGCGCGGTTGTTGGAGAGCGTCACCAGCTTGTCCCACCTCGCCAGGCGGCCCGGGAGCTCCTGCCAGGACGGCGAGTACTGGAGCAGGATCACCACGAAGCCGAAGCTCCAGGTCGCCTGGGCCAGCGGGATGTCGTTCAGGTCCCAGCCGTCGGGGCCCAGATGGCCCGACGCCCACCACAGGCCGAACGCCATCAGCAGCGCCGAGCAGGAGACGGCGACATAGCGCGGGATGCGCTGGAGTACGCCCTCGTGGTGGGCGAAGCCCAGGACCCAGCAGCCGCCGTACACCGCGAAGTCGGTGACCGCGTTGCCGGTCTCGCCGGGGATGGAGACCAGGCCCGTGCCGACGATCGCCGTAACCCCCAGAGGGGCCAGCAGCGTTGCCCACGGCACGCGGCGGAACGCCCACAGCAACAGCGGGGACGCCACCACGAACCACAGGTAGGCGCGCAGGTACCACAGTGGCCCGCACGCCTGGACCGCCCAAGTGTCCTCCAGCAGGCCCGACTTGGAGCCGATGTGCCAGGGGAAGGGCGGGGCGCCGATCGGGATCACGTAGTTGATCAGGTCGACCACGCCCCAGGTGCCGCCGTGGTCGGGGTCCTTCACCGGGTTCCAGCCGCCCGCGAACATCAGCGCCAGCGCCACCGCGCTGAACGCCCAGAGGGGAGGCAGCAGACGCCGGACCCGGCCGCGGATCACGCTCAGCGCCGGGCGGTTCAGGGAGCGCGCCATCAGCGAGCCCGCCAGCGCGAACATCACGCCCATCGAGGGGAAGAGGACCGTCAGCCACGCCCAGCCGAAGAGGTGGTAGACGACCACGCGGACCAGGGCGATCGAGCGGAGGAGGTCCAGGTAGCGGTCCCGGCCGCCCGGCTTCTTCGCGCCGGCGGCCGGTGCGGTGGCCGGTTCGGTGGCCCCTTCCGACACGCGCTGCTGCGGAATGCCGTACACCGGCGTCGACTCCGGCGTCCCGGTCGTGTATCCGTGCGTCATGCCACCGGCCTCCGATCACTGCTGCTGTTGCGCGTCCGCTGGCGCGGCACCCCGTCGGCGCCCGGCGCCTCCACGACCCCCGTGCGGCGCAGCTTCTGCCAGCGCAGGCGGCCGCCGGTGAGTGCCGTGATCCAGGACTGGAGCAGCACGACGTACATGAGCTGGCGGTAGAGGATCTGCTGGAGCGGCAGGGAGATCAGGTGGGTCATGCGCTCGCGGTCGAGGCGGAACGCGTACGCCGCGCAGGTCGCCTGGATCGCCAGTACGCCCAGCCAGGCCACGATCGTCTTCTGGGTCGGGCCGAACACCACTCCGTACAGGAGGAACACGTCGATCAGGGGGGCCAGGAGCGGGGCCACCACCATGAAGAGCGAGACCAGCGGGAGGCCCACCCGGCCGAAGCGGCCCGACGGGCCCCTCTCCACCAGGGCTCGGCGGTGTTTCCAGATCGCCTGCATCGTGCCGTACGACCAGCGGTAGCGCTGGGACCACAGCTGCTGGACCGACTCGGGGGCCTCGGTCCAGGCGCGGGCCTTCTCGGCGTACACCACCCGCCAGCCGTCCCGGTGCATCGCCATCGTGATGTCGGTGTCCTCGGCGAGGGTGTCGTCGCTCATGCCGCCGACGCGTTCCAGCGCGGAGCGGCGGAAGGCTCCGACCGCGCCGGGGATCGTCGGCATGCAGCGCAGGATGTCGTACATACGGCGGTCGAGGTTGAAGCCCATCACGTACTCGATGTGCTGCCAGGCGCCGATGAGCGAGTCGCGGTTGCCGACCTTCGCGTTGCCGGCGACGGCGCCCACGCGCGGGTCGCCGAAGGGCTGGACGAGTTCGCGGACCGTGGCGGGTTCGAAGACGGTGTCGCCGTCCATCATCACGATGATGTCGTGACGGGCGTTCGCCAGACCGCGGTTGAGGGCGGCGGGCTTGCCCGCGTTGAGCTGGCGGACCACCCGGACGTTCGGCAGGCCCATCGCCTCGACGATCCGCGCCGTGCCGTCGCTCGAACCGTCGTCGACGACGATCACCTCGACCGGATGCTCACTGGCCATGAGGGAACGGACCGTGTTCTC
This sequence comes from Streptomyces cylindrosporus, assembly GCF_022698165.1. GTDB lineage: Bacteria > Actinomycetota > Actinomycetes > Streptomycetales > Streptomycetaceae > Streptomyces > Streptomyces cylindrosporus. Next base: position 80,699 of record NZ_JALDAY010000012.1, on the reverse strand, counting down.
GATGCACTTGGCCTCGTTGTACGCCGGGACGAGCACCGACACCGGTTCGGTCACCGGCGGGCCCCAGCGGAAGCCGCGGCGCCGCACCCGGCGGGCGTGGACGCCGGAGAGCAGCAGCATCAGCACGAAGCGGGCGATCACCAGCGCGCCGACCACCGAGAGGCCGACCACCATCACGCTCGTGATGCCGTCGGAGGCGCCGACCAGGAAGATCCAGGCCTTGCCCTTCCACAGGTCGATGCCGGAGACCTTGGTCAGCGCGCTGGGCGCGTCCAGGGCCTCGGTGAGGTTGTCGAACTCGTACCCCTGCTTCTGCAGCGTCGGCAGGAACTCGTCCAGCGCCTGCACGGTCTGGTGGCGGTCGCCGCCGGAGTCGTGCATCAGGACGATGGCACCCTTGCCGCCGTGCGGGGTGGCCCGGCGGATGATCTCGTCCACGCCCGGCTTGCGCCAGTCCTCGCTGTCGGTGTTGTTGACGACGGTGAGATAGCCCTTGGTGCCGATGTACTGGGTCACCGGCCAGGACTTGTCGTCCATGGCGTCCGCGAAGGACGAGTACGGCGGCCGGAAGATGGAGCTGCGGATGCCGGCCGCGCCCGCGAGGGCCAGCTGGTTCTGGGACAGCTCCCAGTCGATGCGCTTCTTGGACTGGTAGGAGAGGTCGGGGTGGTTGAAGGTGTGCAGGCCCACCTCGTGGCCCTCGGCCACCATCCGCCGGACCAGCTCCGGGTAGCGGGAGGTCATCGTGCCGGTGACGAAGAACACCGCGTGGGCGTGGTGCTTCTTCAGCACGTCCAGGACCTTCGGGGTCCAGGTCGGGTCCGGGCCGTCGTCGAAGGTGAGGACCAGGCGGTGGTCCGGCACGCTGATGCTGGTCGTCCGCCCGCTGCGGGTGTCGATGACCGGGCCGCCGTCGAGGATCTTCTCCGGCACCTTGTCGGTGGCGGCCTCGGGGCGGACGCGGTGGTCGGCGAGGATCTCGCTGTGCACGTAGCCGCGCAGCATCAGCATCGCCATCAGGGCGACGAGGACGAGGCTGGGCAGCAGCAGACGCATGGGCACGCGGCGGCGCGGTGAGCTGTCACGGGCTCGGGGCGCGGGACCGTGACGGCGGGTGCGGGAGGCCATCAGAGGAGGTTCTCCGGGGACGGGGAGGCGCGCGAGGCGCCGGTGACGACCGGGGCCTCGGCGAGCGGACTGGGGTCGTGCGGGCCGTCGGCGACCGTGCCGGTGCCGGGCCCGACCGCGGACTCGGTCGGGGTGACCGGGCTCTCGCTGGTGCTGGGGTCGGGCGTGGGTGTCGTCGGGTCGGCCGACGTCGACGGGTCGGGGTCGCCCGCGCCGGTGCCGGGCTTGGTCGAGGTCTTCGTCGCCGTCGGCTCGGGAGCGGTGGACGCGCCGGTGCCGCGCGTGCCGGCCGTCGCGCCGGACGCGGTGCCACTGACGCCCGGCGACGGCGTCGTACCGGCGCTGACGCTCGGCGTCGCCCCGGGCGAGGCTCCGGCGCTGTCCGAGGGCAGGGCGGAGTCCGCGGGCGGCGTGGACGGCTCGACCTGCCCGGCCGGCTGCTCGTCCTTCTGCCCCGGCACGGGCAGCCAGGGCGCGTCCGAGCTCCCGGACAGCAGGGTTACGACGATGACGACCGCGTAGACCGCACACGCGACGGCGACCGCGATGCCGAGGCGGCGGAAGCGGCGGCTGCGGCGGCCGGAGGCGTCGACGAACACCGGCCCGTCGCCGCCGTCGGCCGCGCCGCCCTCGGCCTTGCGCAGCCGCAGATCCTCCTGGAGGCCGACCGCGTCGAGCTGGACGGTCACCTCGTGCGGGTCATGGGTGTGCTCCGGCTCGGCGGACGCCGCCCAGGGGTCGCGAGGAGCCGGGTCACGAGGAGCCTCGTGAAAAGCCCCCCGGGACGTTCCGGTCGCCCGGAACGCATCCCACCCGGTGTCCGGATCCGACCGGTCGGCCCGCGCCTGGGCGGCCTTCCTCTTCGTATCCTCCATCGCCGGAACGACCTGGGTGTCCGATGGAATATCGGGCCATTCCGGTTGGGCGTCTTCCCGCCACTTTTCCACGCGCACGTACATCCCCCCACGGGACAGGACCGGGTGCGCACACGACTCCGAGCACTCGTCGCCGAACCCGGCCCCCACCAGGCTCCAGCGCCCCCTTCAGCACAGCGTGCTCGGTCCACGAATGTAGCGCACAAGGAGGTTCCGTGTTTGACATGTGTCAGTTGTGAGACGGAATGAGCTCCCGATCGATGGCCGGAATCCATCCTTCGGCCGGCCGCCGCAGCCAGCCCTCCGCGGCCGAGAGTTCGCGCGCGGCCTGTCGAAGCGCGTCGAATCCGGGGTGCACCAGCCCCTTCCGCCACACAAGTGACACCGGCGACAAAGGCACAGGGTCGATCAAGGGCCGCAGCACCGTCCGAGGCATGGCCGGAAAGTCCACCACGGCGAGGATCGGGTTCCGCATCTTGGCCATGATCCGCTCGAACTCCTCGTAGCCGACGGCGAGCGGCGCGGGCGGCGCGATCCCGATGCCCCGCCCGTCGAACAGGCTGCGGGCGAGGTCCGTCCACTCCGGTGTACGGGGGTTTCCGGCGCCGGCGTACACGGTCTCGCCGGCCAGCGCGGCGAGCGGCACCGCGGGCAGGGACGCCAGCCGGTGGTCCTCGGGCAGGACGACGGCCATCGGTTCGTAGCGGACGGGCTGGTGGTCGAGGCGGCCGCGCAGCGCCGGGTCCAGGCCCGCGAAGCGGCCGAACGAGGCGTCGAGCCGCCCGGCCACCAGCTCCTCCGCCGCGCCGGTCAGACCGCTCTCGTAACGGGCCATCAGCTCGTGTTCGGGGGCGAGTTCGCGGGCCCGGAGCAGGACGCGGCGGGCGGTGACCGCGCCCCGGTAGTTGAGGTCGACCAGCAGCGGGCGGGCCTGCCCGAAGGCGCCGAGCAGCTCGTCCTGGGCCGCGAGCACCCGGCGCGCGTACGGCAGCAGCCGCTCGCCGTCGGCCGTGAGCGTCACCTGCCGGGTGGACCGGACGAACAGCTCGGCCCCCAACTCCCGCTCCAGGCGCCGTACATCCCGGCTGAGGGCCTGCTGGGCAACGTAGAGCCGGGCCGCGGCACGGGTGAAGTGCAGTTCCTCGGCGACGGTGACGAAGGCGCGCAGGAGGCGGGGGTCGAGGTCACGGGGTGCGGGCATCCGGCGAAGCTACAACGCGGGTGAGCGGACCGGCGCGCGTATTTACAACCGGGGTGCGTGAATCGGTGCGGAGAAGGTGTTGGACCGCTTGATCGTCCGCGGGCGACGGTGGTGTCCATGCCGCAACCGACGCCCAGGAAGCCCCTGTTGTTCACGGTGACCGCCGACGCCGTCGTCGCCGTCGACTTCAACGCCCGTACGGGCAGCCGCCCGCCCGGCCCCTACCGCCGCCTCCTCACCACACCCGGCGCCCGCGCCTTCACCCTCGGGAATCTCCTCGCCCGCCTCCCCATGGGCATGTTCGGTGTGAGCGCGGTCGTGATGATCGCCGGGGCGCGCGGCTCGTACGCGCTGGCCGGGGCCGTCACCGCGACCGGCCTCGCGGCGACCGCGCTGGTCGCGCCCTGGACCGCGCGGCTGGTGGACCGGCACGGGCAGGCCCGGATCGCCGTACCGGCGACGGTGATCGCCGCGCTCGGCTCGCTCGCCCTGCTGCTCTGCGTGCACTACGACGCCCCGGCCTGGACCCTCTTCGCCTCCTACGCCGCCACCGCGACCACCCCCAACACCGGCGGCATGTCCCGCGCCCGCTGGAACCACCTCCTCAAGGGCGACGACCGCGCGCTGCACACCGCGAACTCCTTCGAACAGGCCGCCGACGAGCTGTGCTTCATGCTGGGCCCGGTGCTCGCGGCCTTCCTGTGCGGGGCCTTCTTCCCGGAGGCGGGCACGCTGGTCGGGGCGGTGCTGCTGCTGACCGGCATGCTGCTGTTCGCCGCCCAGCGCTCGACCGAGCCGCCCCCGCACGCCCGTACCACCGCCGGATCCCCTTTCCGGGCGCCCGGGATCCCGTCCCTGCTCGCCGTCTGCCTGGCGATGGGCGCGGTGTTCGGGTCGATGGAGGTCGTCACCATCGCCTTCGCCGACGCGCAGGGGCACCGCTCGGCGGCGGGGGCCGTGCTGGCGCTCCAGGCGGGCGGCTCGTGCGCGGCGGGGCTGCTGTTCGGGGCGCTCAAGCCCTCCGGCTCGGCCGCCGCCCGGCTGCCCTGGTGCCTCGCGGCGATGACGGCCCTGCTGACCCTGCCGCTGCTCGCCGCCGCCCGCACCGGCTCGCTCGCGCTCCTCGCGCTCACGTTGCTGGTCGCCGGCATGGCCACCGCGCCGACCATGGTCACCACCATGACCCTGGTGCAGCAGCGCGTCCCCGAGGCCCGCCTCAACGAGGGCATGACCCTCGCGGTGACCGGCCTGCTCGGCGGCATCGCGGCCGGGTCGGCGACCGGCGGCTGGATGGTGGACCACCTCTCACCGGCCGCCGGTTTCGGGGTGCCGGTGACGGCGGCGGCCGTCGCGCTGATGACCGCCCTGGTCCAACAGGCGGCAACAGATCCGGACAGCAATTCCCGTCCGATGCATTGACGGGCCCACAGCCCGCACATACCTTCCTCCGTCGAAGCGCTTCGACGCCACGCATCGAATCGATTCGATGAATCGATCACCGGTGCGTGACGCCCCGATACCCATCCGGCTCTCCTGGAGGCAGGGATGTTGACGGCACGAAGGCGTGTGGCGACGGTCACGGCGGCGCTCCTGAGCGGAGCGCTGCTGCTGACCGCCTGCGGCGGCTCGGACAGCGGGTCGTCCGACGCCAAGACGCTCAAGCTCTGGCACTACGAGGGCCCCGACAGCGCGATGGGCGTGGCCTGGAACGAGGCGATCAAGGAGTTCGAGGCGAAGCATCCGGGCGTCAAGGTGAAGTTCGAGGAGAAGGGCTTCGAGCAGATCCAGAAGACGGCGCCCATGATCCTCAACTCCTCGGACGCGCCCGACATCATGGAGTACAACAAGGGCAACGCGACCGCGGGCACCCTCTCCAAGCAGGGACTGCTGACCGATCTGACCGCCGAGGCGGCCAAGCGCGGCTGGGACAAGAAGCTCAGCTCGGGCGTGGCCACGACCAGCATGTACGACGCCAACGGCGTCATGGGCTCCGGCAAGTGGTACGGCGTGCCCAACTACGCCGAGTACACGATGGTCTACTACAACAAGGACCTCTTCAAGAAGTACGGGATCGCCGAGCCGAAGACCTTCGACGAACTCACCGCCGCCATGGACAAGTTCGTCGCCAAGGGCGTCACGCCGCTCGCCAACTCCGGCGCCGAGTACATGGCCCAGCAGTACCTCTACCAGCTCGCGCTCTCCAAGGCCGACCGCTCCTGGGTCGACAAGTACGAGCTGTACAAGGGCAAGACGGACTTCCACGACGCGGCCTGGACGTACGGCGCGACGACTTTCGCCGACTGGGTGAAGAAGGGCTACATCAGCAAGAAGTCGACCAGCACCAAGGCGGAGGACGCGGGCGTCTCCTGGATCCAGGGCAAGGCGCCGATCCTGTTCTCCGGCAGCTGGTGGTACGGCCGCTTCCAGTCCGAGGCCAAGTTCGACTGGGACACCACGCTGTGGCCCGGCTCGAACCTCACCCTCGGCTCCGGCGGCAACATCTGGGTGGTCCCGAAGAACGCCAAGAACAAGGACCTGGCGTACGACTTCATCGACATCACCATGTCGAAGAAGATCCAGAACCTCCTCGGCAACAAGGGCGGCATCCCGGTCGCGGCGGACACCAGCGCGATCACCGACCCGAAGTCCAAGCAGCTCATCGCCAACTTCAACACCGTCAGCCAGCGCGACGGCCTCGCCTTCTACCCGGACTGGCCGGTCAACGGCTTCTACGACACCCTCGTCTCCGAGACCCAGAAGCTGATCACGGGCAGTGAGAAACCGGACGCCTACCTCAGCGCACTCCAGCAGGCGTACGACAAGGGCGCCCCGAAGCAATGACGGTCACCGTCGAACGGGACGCGCGGGCCGTCGGCAAGCACCCGCACGCCGGCCCGCGCCGCCCCCGTACCCGCGACTCGTACGCCCTGTTCCTGCTCCCCGGCGTCCTCGCCTTCACGGCGATCATCATCGTCCCGTTCCTGATGAACACGGGCGTGAGCTTCACCGAGTGGCAGGGCATCGGCAGCCCGAAGTGGACCGGCCTCGCCAACTACCGTGAGCTGCTGGACGATTCGGAGTTCTGGGCGTCCTTCCGGCACAGCCTGTTCATGGTCGTCGCCATGGCCGCCGTACCGACCGTGATCGGTCTGGTCCTCGCCGCGGCCCTGTTCGACTACATCGGCAAGCACTTCGGCTCGAAGTGGGCCGCGGTGCTCCGCGCCTGCTTCTACCTCCCCCAGGTGCTGCCGATCGCGGTGGCCGGCATCGTCTGGAGCTGGATCCTCGCGCCGGACAACGGCTCGCTCAACGAGCTGTTGAAGGCCGTCGGACTCGGCAGCTGGCAGCAGGACTGGCTCGGCGATCCCGACATCGCGCTCTACAGCGTGATGGGCGTGATGGTCTGGGTGCAGATCGGCTTCCCGCTGGTCGTCTTCATGGCCGGACTCCAGCGCGTGGACCCGCAGTTGTACGAGGCGGCCGAGCTGGACGGGGCCGGCTGGTGGCGGCGCTTCTGGCACATCACGCTGCCGCAGATCCGCCCGGAGATCTACGTCGTGCTGACCTGGTGCACGATCGCCGCGCTCAAGGTGTTCGGCGCGGTGTACGTGCTGACGAAGGGCGGCCCGGGCGGCGCGACCGACGTGCCCTCCTACTTCTCCTTCTCCACCTTCTTCGAGAAGACCCAGGTCGGCTACGGCGCCGCGATCTCAACCGTCCTCACCGTGATCATCCTGGCGCTCTCCCTCGTCCTGCTGAAACTCCAGACCCGCGACGAGGAAGGGGCCCGCGCATGACCACCGCCCTGCGCCGCTACCCGGTGCTGATCGCCCTGTGCATCGCGGCCCTCTTCATGGTCGTGCCGTTCCTGATCGTGGCCGTGAACGCGGTCAAGTCCCCGGCGGAGTACTCCGAGCACGGCCCGCTGAGCCTGCCCCAGGGTCTCTACCTGGACGGCCTCAAGGACTTCTGGAGCCGGGTCGACTACGGCCAGAAGCTCTTCAACTCGGCGCTGATCAGCGGCTCGGTGGCGGTCCTGGCCGCCGTCCTGTCCGTCCTCAACGCGTACGCGATCGGCATCGGACGGATCAGGGGCCGCACCTGGGTGCTGGCCTTCTTCGTCCTCGCCAACATGCTCCCGCAGGAGGCGCTGGTCTACCCGATCTACTACCTGAGCAAGCAGGCCGGTCTCTACGACACCCGGCTGAGCGTGATCATCGTCTTCACGGTGATCCAGGCGGCCTTCGGCACGTATCTGCTCTCGTCGGTGCTCGGCCAGTTCCCGCGCGAGATCATCGAGGCGGCCAGGATCGACGGCGCCAACAAGTGGCAGGTGCTGTGGCGGATCGTCGTGCCGGTCAGCCGCCCGACCATCGGCGTGCTCCTGGTCTTCTTCTTCATCTGGACCTGGAACGAGTTCCTGCTCCCCCTGGTCATGCTGATCTCCAACGACAACCAGACGGTGTCGGTGGCCCTCGGCGTCCTCCAGGGCCAGCGTCTGATGGACGCCACGATGACCAACGCGGCGGCCCTGCTGGGCGTGCTCCCGGCGATCGTCTTCTTCCTCGTCTTCCAGCGGACGCTCACCCGCGGCATCGCCGTGGGAGCCGTGAAGTAAGGACCCCCCACATGAAGTTCACCGATGGTTACTGGCTGCTGCGCGAGGGCGTCACGGCGGCCCACCCCGTCGAGGTGCTCGACGTCACCGCCACGGACGGCGCGCTGGAGATCCACGCGCCGACGCAGCCCATCCGGCACCGCGGCGACCTGCTGAAGGGACCGGTCGTGACGATCAGCGCGCACACGCCGATGCCGGACGTCATCGGCCTCACCTTCACCCACTTCGAGGGCGAGCAGCCGCGCGGACCCGAGTTCGAGATCTTCGAAGAGGAGTCCGCGGCGCACACCGAGTACGACGAGGAGCACGCGACCCTCACCTCCGGCGCGCTGTCGGTCAAGGTCGCCCGCACCGGCACCTGGCACGTCGACTTCCTCGCCCACGGCCGCACCCTGACCTCCAGCGGCCCCAAGGGCATGGGCATCATGCGGGACACCGCCTCCGGCGCCCACTACCTGCGCGAGCAGCTCAACCTCGGCGTCGGCACGTCCGTCTACGGCCTCGGCGAGCGCTTCGGCCCGCTGGTCAAGAACGGCCAGGTCGTCGACATCTGGAACGCCGACGGCGGCACGGCCACCGAACAGGCCTACAAGAACGTCCCGTTCTATCTGACGGACGCGGGCTACGGCGTCTTCGTCGACCACCCGGGCAAGGTCAGCTTCGAGGTCGGCTCGGAGGCGGTCTCGCGGGTCCAGTTCAGCGCGGAGACCCAGGAGTTGACGTACTACGTCATCTACGGCCCCACGCCCAAGGACATCCTCCGCAAGTACACGGCCCTCACCGGCCGCCCGGCCCTGCCGCCCGCCTGGTCGTTCGGCCTGTGGCTGTCGACCTCCTTCACCACCTCCTACGACGAGGAGACGGTCACCTCCTTCATCGAGGGCATGCGGGAACGGCAACTGCCGCTCTCCGTCTTCCACTTCGACTGCTTCTGGATGCGCGAGTTCAACTGGTGCGACTTCCAGTGGGACCCGCGGGTGTTCCCCGACCCGGAGGGCATGCTCTCCCGGCTGAAGGCGCGCGGACTGCACGTCTGCGTCTGGATCAACCCCTACATCGCCCAGCGCTCCCCGCTGTTCGCGGAGGGCAAGGCCCTCGGCCATCTGCTGAAGCGGCCGGACGGCAGCGTCTGGCAGTGGGACATGTGGCAACCCGGCATGGCCCTGGTCGACTTCACGAGCCCGGCCGCCCGCGACTGGTACGCGGCCAAGTTGGAGGCGCTGCTCGGGCAGGGCGTCGACTGCTTCAAGACCGACTTCGGCGAGCGCGTCCCGACCGACGTGGCCTGGTCCGACGGCTCCGACCCGGAGCGGATGCACAACTACTACACGTACCTCTACAACCGCACCGTCTTCGACGTGCTGCGCAAGCACCGCGGTGAGGGCGAGGCGGTGGTGTTCGGGCGCTCGGCGACGGCGGGCAGCCAGAAGTTCCCGGTGCACTGGGGCGGGGACTGCGAGGCGACCTACGAGTCGATGGCGGAGTCGCTGCGCGGAGGCCTCTCCCTCGGCCTGTCCGGCTTCGGGTACTGGAGCCACGACATCGGCGGCTTCGAGGGGACGCCGACGCCGGAGCTGTTCAAACGGTGGATCGCCTTCGGCCTGCTGTCCTCGCACAGCCGGCTGCACGGCAGCTCCTCCTACCGCGTGCCGTGGCTCTTCGACGAGGAATCCGTGGACGTGCTGCGGCAGTTCACCCAGCTCAAGCTCAGCCTCATGCCGTACCTGTACGAGGCCGCGCGCACCGCCCACGCCGAGGGCGTGCCGATGATGCGGGCGATGGTGCTGGAGTTCCCGGACGACCCCGGGTGCGCGCACCTGGAGCGGCAGTACATGCTGGGGCCGGACCTGCTGGTGGCGCCGGTCTTCTCCGACGAGGGCGACGTCGACTACTACGTGCCCGAGGGGACCTGGACCCACTTCCTGAGCGGGCGGACGGTGACCGGGCCGCGCTGGGTGCGCGAGCGCCACGGCTTCCTGAGCGTGCCGCTGCTGGTGCGGCCGGGTGCGGTGATCCCGGTGGGGGCCGTGCACGACCGGCCCGACTACGACCATGCCGACGGGGTGACCCTGCGGGCGTACGGCCTGGAGCGGGGAGCGCAGGTGACGGTGCCGGTGGGGGACGTGAGCTTCACCGTCGTACGCGAGGGGGACACGCTGCGGGCCTCGTGCAGTGATCCGGTGGCCGGGTGGAGCCTGGCGGCCGGGGAGCGGACCGTGCGGGCGGCGGCCGGGACCGGGTTCCTCTCGCTGGAGCTGGGCTGATGGTGAAGATCACGGACGTGGCACGGCACGCCGGGGTCTCCCCCAGCACCGTGTCCTACGCGCTCAGCGGCAAGCGCCCGATCTCCGAGGAGACCCGGCAGCGCGTCGAGGCCGCGATCCTGGAGCTGGGCTACCGCCCGCACGCGGGCGCCCGCGCCCTGGCCAGCAGTAGGTCGAACGTCCTGGCGCTGGTGATCCCCTTACGGACCGGCATCCACGTCCCGGTGGTCATGCAGTTCGCGGTGTCCGTCGTGACGACCGCCCGCCGGTACGACCATGACGTGCTCCTCCTCACCCAGGAGGAGGGCGAGGACGGACTGCGCCGGGTCGCCGACACCGCGCTGGTGGACGCCCTGATCGTGATGGACGTCCAACTGCACGATCCCCGGCTGCCGTTGCTGCGCTCCCTGGACCGGCCGTCGGTGATGATCGGGTTCCCGGCCGAGCCGGACGGGCTGACCTGCATCGACCTGGACTTCAAGGCGGCCGGCGAGGCGTGCGTGGAGCATCTGGCGCGGCTTGGGCACCGGGTGGTGGCGCTGGTGGGGTCCCCGCCGGAGGTGTATGTGCGCGGGACGGCGTTCGCCCAGCGGGTGGTGCAGGGGTTCACGGCCGCCGCCGACCGCAGCGGGCTGTCGTCCTCAGTGCATCCGTGCGAGGCCTCGCCGGGGGCCGCCCGCCTCGTCGCCGAGCAACTGCTGCGCGAACAGCCCGCGTTGACCGGGGTCGTCGTCCACAACGAGGCCGTCCTGGAGCCGTTGATCGACGCCTTCGAGCAGCTCGGGCTGCGGGTCCCCGGCGACCTCTCGGTCACCGCCATCTGCCCCGACGAACTCGCCGAGACCGTCCGCGTCCCCGTCACCTCCGTCGCCCTGCCCTCGGCCGAGGTGGGCGAACGGGCCGTACAGCTGCTGATGAAGAAGCTGGGCGGATCCGCCGTGCCGGAGGCGACGCTGCTGCCGCCCCGGATGACGGAGCGGGCGAGCACCGCACCGCGCAATGCCTGAACCCGTAGTCAATCTCCTTGTGCAAGGCCCTACTTGAAGGAGCCGTGACATGAAAGGCAAGCGAAGAAGACCGAGAACGGTCCTGCTCGTGGCGCTGGCCCTCGTCGCCGGACTGGGCGCCACCGTCCCCGCCCACGCCGACGACCCGGCCTACCCCTTCCGCGACCCGAGCCTCTCCGTCGACGCCCGCGTCTCCGACCTCCTGTCCCGCCTCACCCTCGACGAGAAGATCTCCCTCCTGCACCAGTACGAGCCGGCCATCCCCCGCCTCGGCATCCAGTCCTTCCGCACCGGCACCGAGGCCCTGCACGGCGTGGCCTGGCTCGGCAAGGCGATGGTCTTCCCGCAGGCCGTCGGGCTGGCCTCCACCTGGGACCCGTCCCTGATCCGGCAGGTCGGCTCGGCTGTCGGCGACGAGGCCCGGGGCTTCCAGCAGACCCGCCCGGCCGGCTGGGGCCTCAACCTCTGGGCGCCCGTGGTCAACCTGCTGCGCGACCCGCGCTGGGGCCGCAACGAGGAGGGCTACTCCGAGGACCCGTACCTCACGGGCTCGATCTCCACGGCGTACGGCACGGGCCTGACCGGCGGCGACCCGGACCATCTGAAGACGGCCCCGACCATCAAGCACTTCCTCGCCAACAACAACGAGGTCAACCGCGACACCAGCACCTCCGAGCTGCGCCCGCGCGTCCTGAAGGAGTACGACGAGCAGGCCTTCAAGCCGGCGATCGAGGCGGACGCGGCGACCGGCGTGATGTCGTCCTACAACCTCGTCAACGGCCGCCCGAACACGGTGAATCCGGCCCTCGACGACACCGTCCGCACCTGGTCCTCGCAGCGGCTGCTCAATGTGACCGACGCCTACGCGCCCGGCAACCTGGTCGGCAGCCAGAAGTACTACGGCACCCAGACGGAGGCCGACGCGGCGGCGCTGAAGGCCGGCATCGACAGCTTCACCGACAACGACACGGACTCCGCCCCGACGACCACCGCGATCAAGTCGGCGCTGGCCACGGGCCTGTTGAAGGAGTCGGACGTCGACAAGGCCGCCGGTGACGTGCTGAGCGTGCGCGTCCGGCTCGGCGAGTTCGACCCGGGCGGCGGCAGGTACGGCTCCATCGACGCCTCCGTCATCGACAGCCCGGCGCACCGCGCGCTGGCCCGCAAGTCCGCCACCGAGGCGGCCGTACTGCTGAAGAACCAGTCCGGCGCGCTGCCGTTGAAGAAGTCCGCGAAGGACGTGGCCGTGGTCGGCCCGCTCGCCGACACTCTGTACACCGACTGGTACTCGGGCAGCCTGCCGTACGCGGTCACGCCCGCGCAGGGCATCGCGGCGAAGCTCGGCACGTCCGTCGCGGGCAGCGAGGGCGTGGACCGGATCGCGCTGAAGGACGCGGCGACCGGCAAGTACGTGACGGCGGGCGAGGGAGACACGGGGGCCGCGCTGAAGGAGTCGGCGGACACGGGCCCGACGAGCCAGTTCGACGTGTTCGACTGGGGCTCCGGAATCGTCACCCTGCGCTCGGCCGCCAACGGCAAGTACGTCGGCTACAACTGGTCGAACTTCGTCAACGACCAGGCGCAGCCCAACGGCTGGTTCGTGCAGCAGCAGTTCAAGCTGGAGGAACAGACCGACGGCACGTACCTCCTGCGCTACGCCGGCTACGAGACGGCGGAGTCCTGGTGGTCGAACCCGGTCTACCTCGGCCCGACCGGCACCGACGGCACCCTGGGCCTGGTGGCCAAGGACCAGGCCGCGCACTACACGAAGGACGTCGTCCGCAGCGGCGTCGACGAGGCCGTGGCCGCGGTGAAGGGCAAGGACACCGCGGTGGTCGTGGTCGGCTCCGACCCGTCGATCAACGGCCGCGAGGCCCACGACCGCACCGACATGGCCCTGGCCCCCGCCCAGGAGTCCCTGGTCAGGGCGGTGCGCAAAGCGAACCCGAACACGGTCGTGATCGTCGAGAACAGCTACCCGACCACCCTCGGCTCGCTCCAGAAGGAGGTCCCGGCCCTGCTGTGGACCACCCACGCGGGCCAGGAGACCGGCAACGCCCTCGCCGACCTCCTCTACGGCGACGCGAACCCCTCGGGCCGCCTCACCCAGACCTGGTACCGCTCCGAGTCCGACCTCCCCTCCATCCTCGACTACGACATCATCAAGTCGGACCGCACGTACCAGTACTTCAAGGGCCAGGCGCTCTACCCCTTCGGCTACGGCCTGTCGTACACCTCCTTCCGCTACGGGGAGTTGAAGCGCACGGGCGACGGCTACGAGATCCCGGTCACCAACACCGGCAGCCGCACCGGCGCCGAGGTCGTCCAGCTCTACACCCACCAGCGCACCTCCCGCGACAAGCAGCCGCTGAAGCAGCTGAAGTCCTTCCAGCGGGTGTCGCTGAAGCCGGGCGAGACGAGGACGGTCCGGCTGAAGGTGCGGCCCTCCGACCTGGCGCACTGGGACGTCACGCGCTCCAAGTGGACGGTGGAGAGCGGCACTTACGACGTCCTGGTCGGTTCCTCGTCCACCGACATCAGGGCCCGTACGGCGTGGCAGGTGAAGGCCGAGACGATCCCACCACGCGACCTGTCGCGGGTCACCCGCGCCGAGAACTTCGACGACTACTCGGCGATCACCCTCGTCGACGAGTCCAAGGCGAGCGGTACGGCGGTGTCGTCGACCTCCGACGGCGCGTGGCTGAAGTTCGCGGACACCCAACTGGGCAAGGGCGCCGAGGAGTTCAGCGCCCGTCTCGCCGGTACGGCACCCGGCACGGTCGAGGTCCGGCTCGGCTCCCCGACCGGCACCCTCGCCGGCACCGCGAGCTTCCCGGGCACGGCGTCGCCGTACGACTACACGACGGTGACCGCGAAGCTGTCGGGCGCGGCGAAGGGCCGTACGGACGTCTACCTGGTCCTGTCCAAGGACCTGCGCCTGTCGGAGTTCAACCTGAGGTGAGCCCCAGCCGGTAGGCGGCGCACAGGTTCACATCGAGGATGTAGACCCCGGCAGTCCCGCACTGGGCGGTACCGCTGCCGGGGTCGCTGACGTCCGCCGTCTGGTCAGTGCCCTGCACATCGGTCCACTGCTTCATCAGGTCGGTCATGTTGACGGGCTTCACGGTGTAGTCGGCGCTGCCCTGGAAGACGGTGAGGGCCGGCCAGGGGACGGTGTAGCCGGGCCGCGCGGCCCGCACCCGGTCGCCCCACTGCTTCGCCGTCTGCGTGGCCCCGACGTACATGCACACCCACGGCGACCCGGCGGCCTGCACACACCCGTACGCCAGCCCGGCGACGATCCCGCCGCCCGCGGACAGCCCGGTGACGTACACCCGCGCCGGATCCCCGCCGACGTCCCCGCTCTGGAACCAGTCGAAGCAGGAGGAGGCGTTGTTGGCGCTGCTCTGCTGGGGCAGCACGACGGAGAATCGGCCCCACAAAAAGAGCCCCTGACCTGGGTAGGTCAGAGGCTCTTCCACATGGGATGAGTGGAGATGGCGGGAATCGAACCCGCGTCCAACGGTGCGGAATCAGGGCTTCTCCGTGTGCAGTTCGCTGCGATTTTCTCGGCCCCGGCGATCACGCGAACAAGTCGCCGACGGGCCCAGTCACTGTTTGGTTTCCCTCTTCACCCCGTGACCGGGATCAAGGTTTAGTCCCCTAGCTGATGCCAGGATCCGGGTCGGGAACACCCCCGGGCTGACACTCCCATCAAGGAGCTATTCGATCACTACCTGATCAGGCAGCGAGAGCGAAGAGCTCGGGAGAATCGCTCTTGGAATTGGCGATTATTTTTTGCGACATATGGTTTACGAGATCATTGCCGCTTCCTCGACACGCTTCCCCTGCTTCGACAGCCGCTGTCGAAACCGATCATCCCCATGTTGCCCTATTCAATTAAATACAGCTCAATGCTCACACCGGGTTCAGCCGGTGTTGGTGCCATCGTACGTGACCAACGCCCGTCGATGCCACCGTATTCCCGGCGGCTACGCGCCCCGCTGCCTGCGCTTCGCCGCCGCGATCGCCCGGTCCGACTCCCGCCGGTCCTGCTTCTCGCGCAGCGTCTGGCGCTTGTCGTACTCCTTCTTGCCTCGCGCGAGCGCGATCTCGGCCTTCGCCCGGCCGTCCTTGAAGTACAGGGCGAGGGGCACGATCGTGTGACCCGTCTCCTGCGCCTTGGCCTCCAGCTTGTCGATCTCCTCGCGGTGCAGCAGCAGCTTGCGCTTGCGGCGCGCGGAGTGGTTGGTCCAGCTGCCCTGGTGGTACTCCGGGATGTGCGCGTTGTGCAGCCACGCCTCGCCCCGGTCGATCTGGACGAAGCCGTCGGTCAGCGAGGTCCGGCCCTCGCGCAGCGACTTGACCTCGGTGCCGGTCAGCACGAGACCGGCCTCGTAGGTGTCGACGATCGCGTAGTCGTGCCGGGCCTTCTTGTTCTGGGCGACGATCTTCCGCTTGCCGCCCTTCTCGCCGTCCCGGGCCTTGGCGGCACTCCCGCCCTGCTTGGGCTGGGACTCCTTCGGTACGTACATTCCCTTGCTCATAGTGCCGTCCATTTTCGCACTACGGAGGGGTGTCGGGGCCAGCCCTTAAACCGGGGTCCCTGGTGGGGCTACTCCGCGTCGCCCAACCCGCTCAGCACTGTCTCCGCCCTCTGAACAGCCGCCGCCGAATCCGCCTGCGCCACCGGCAGGTCCGGCGTGATCCCCCGCCCGTCCACACTCCGCCCGGACGGCGTCCGGTAGTGCCCCACGGTCAGCTCGGCGACGGACCCGCCCGGCAGCCGGCTCGGCATCTGCACCGAGCCCTTGCCGAAGGTGCGGGAGCCCACGACCACCGCGCGCCCACGGTCCTGCAGGGCCCCGGTCAGCAGTTCGGCCGCACTCATCGTCCCCCCGTCGACGAGCGCGACCAGGGGTCTGGTGGTGTCTCCCCCGGCATCGGCGTGCAGCGCCTGCTGCTCGCCGTTCACGTCGTACGTGGCGACCAGCCCCCCGTCCAGGAAGGCGGACGCGGTGGTGACGGCCTCGGTGACCAGCCCCCCGGAGTTCCCGCGCAGGTCGAGGATGAAGCCGGTGCCGACGGGAGCCTGCCGGACGGCGGTGCGCACGAGGTCCCCGACGCCCTTGGTGAACGCGGCGATCTTGATGACGGTGACCCCGCCGGCGAGCTTTCGAACGGTGACCGAGTCGGTGGACAGCCGGGCCCGCCGCAGGGTCTGCGTCCACGCGCGCGTGCCCCGCTCCAGGCCCAGCTGTACGGACGTACCCGCGGGCGCATCCGTCGCGTCGCCGCGCAGTAAGGAGACGACCTCGGTGACCGGGCGGCCGTCGACCGGCGCCCCGTCGATGCTGGCCAGCCGGTCGCCGGCGTGGATGCCGGCCGCCGCCGCGGGCGACCCGGAGGCCACCTTGGTCACCTCGATACGGCCGTCCCGCTCGCGCCGCGCCCACAGCCCGACGCCGGTGTACTGGCCGTCGAGGGCCTCCTCGAACTCCTCGTACTCGCCCTCGGAGTAGACGGCGCCCCAGCGGTCCCCGCTGCGGCTCACGGCACGCTCGGCGGCCTCCATCGGGGACTTGCCGTCGGCGAGCGCCTCCTCGGCCGCCTTGGCGACGTCCTCGTGATGCCCGGCCGGGACGGCGGAACGCGCCTCGCCCGCCGCGGATTTCCGGTCGGTCTCGGGAAAGGAGCCGGTCGCGGCGGCCGCGACGACCACGCTCGCGAAGAGCAATGTCAGGGCCGCCCCGCGGCGCATGCGGCGGGGCTGACAGAACAGGTCGCGGCCTGACATGCCGGTGAGTCTAGGACAACGCGAAGGGCCGTACGGCGTCTTGACCGTACGGCCCTCTTGGCATGCGTCACACCTTCAGGTACTTGCGCAGCGCGAAAAACGCGGCAAGCGCGGGCATCAGCAGACTCGTGGCCAGGATGAGCGGCAGTTTCGTGAGCACGGCGTCCCAGCCGATGAAATTGATCAGATTCAGCTTGTGGGACAGGTCGAGTCCGTGATCGATGATGAAGTACCGCGCGATCACCAGGAATCCGCAGGCGACCGTCCCGCCGATCAGCCCGGCGACCGCGGCCTCCATGATGAACGGCGCCTGGATGTAGAAGCCGGAGGCGCCGACCAGCCGCATGATCCCGGTCTCACGCCGGCGGCTGAACGCGGAGACGCGCACGGTGTTGACGATCAGCATCAGCGCGACGACCAGCATCAGCGCCATGACCGCCCGCGCGGCCCAGTTCATGCCGTTGAGCAGCCCGAAGAGGTTGTCGAGGATCCCCTTCTGGTCCTGCACCGACTGCACGCCGTCCCGCCCGTCGAAGGCGGTGGCGATGACCTGGTACTTCTCCGGATCCTTCAGCTTGATGCGGTACGACTCCTGCATCTGGTCCGGGGTGAGGGAGCTGGCCAGCGGGGAGTCGCCGAACTGCTCCTTGTAGTGCTTGTACGCGTCGTCCTGCGACTCGTAGGTGACCTTCTGGACGACGTCCATCTTGTCCAGATCGGCCTTGATCTGCTTCTTCTGGTCGTCGGTGACCGCGCCCTTGGCGCAGTTGGGGTCGGACTCGGCGTCGCTCTTGTTGCAGAGGAAGATCGAGACGTTGACCTTGTCGTACCAGTAGCCCTTCATCGTGTTGACCTGGTCGCTCATCAGGAGCGACCCGCCGAACAGGGCGAGCGACAGGGCGACGGAGACGATGACGGCGAAGGTCATCGTCAGGTTGCGGCGGAGACCGACACCGATCTCGGACAGTACGAACTGGGCGCGCATGGCGTCTTCTTCAGGCCTTTCCGGGGACGGTCGCGGTCAGTGCTGGTAGCCGTAGACGCCGCGGGCCTGGTCGCGGACGAGGCGGCCCTTCTCCAGCTCGATGACGCGCTTGCGCATCTGGTCCACGATGTTCTGGTCGTGGGTGGCCATCACGACGGTCGTGCCGGTCCGGTTGATCCGGTCCAGCAGCTTCATGATGCCGACGGAGGTCTGCGGGTCGAGGTTGCCGGTGGGCTCGTCGGCGATCAGCAGCTTGGGCCGGTTCACGAAGGCGCGCGCGATCGCCACGCGCTGCTGCTCACCACCGGACAGCTCCCCGGGCATCCGCTCCTCCTTGCCGCCGAGGCCCACGAGGTCGAGCACCTGGGGGACGGACTTGCGGATCTCGCCCTTGGACTTGCCGATCACCTCCTGCGCGAAGGCGACGTTCTCGGCGACCGTCTTGTTCGGCAGCAGCCGGAAGTCCTGGAAGACGGTCCCCAGCTGGCGGCGCATCTGCGGCACCTTCCAGTTGGACAGGCGCGCGAGGTCCTTGCCCAGGACGTGCACCTGGCCGTGACTGCACCGCTCCTCGCGGAGGATCAGCCGCAGGAAGGTGGACTTTCCGGAGCCGGAGGACCCCACGAGGAAGACGAACTCGCCCTTCTCCACTTCCAGGGACACATCCCTGAGTGCAGGGCGGGTCTGCTTGGGGTAGACCTTGGAGACGTTGTCGAATCGGATCACGGGTGCACCACGGGTCGCCGGGGGTAGATGAGCGTGACCATACGCGAATCGGGTGTGCAACCGCAGGCACGGGCATAGGTTGCGTACGCGATGGGCGTTATGTGCACACCTCACCCACCCCCCGGAGGCGACCCCCGCGCAGCCTCCGGAGGAACCTGGCACAGTAGGGGGAGGGAACGTTCGCCGACCCACGGACGTTCTCAAGACGGAACCGTTGGTCAAGGAGGGCGAGGCGCATGACGTACGACCGGCTGGTGTGCGCGAACTGCGCGGCGCCCGTGAGCGAGGGCCGGTGCCCCGTGTGCCGCGCGAACCGCGAGCGGCTGCAGCAGGAGAACTTCATGGCGGGGCTCAACCCCATGGCACTCATCGCCCTCCTGGCGGTGCTGATCGCAGCCGTGGCGCTGCTGGCCCACCAGACCGCGTAGGGCATCCACAGACGGAGAAGGGCCCGGAGCGTGTGACACGCTCCGGGCCCTTCGTCGTACGACATCCGTACGCTCCGTAGGCGCACGCCTACTGTCGGCTACCGTCAGGCAGCCGCACCGCCACGGCCGGCCACCAGGCGCGGGAGCACCCGGAAGCCGATGCCGCCGGCGATCATCGTGGCCGCGCCGACGATGAGGAACGCGGTCTGGCCGGCACCGGTCTCGGCGAGCTGGTCGCCGCTGCCCTGGGCCGAGGTGTCCGAACCGGTGTCGGTGAGGGCCGAGGAGCCCTCCTCCTGGGCGGAGTTGTCGTTGCTGCCGCCGTTGGGGTCGGTGTCGTTGCCACCGGTGGAGCTGGAGCCGCCGGTGCTGCTGCCACCGGTGCCGCTGTCACCGCCGGTGGTGGTGCTGCCGCCGCTCGTGCTGCCGCCCGTGGTGGTGTCACCGCCAGTCGTGGTGTCACCGCCGGTCGTCGTGTCACCGCCCGTGGTGGTGTCACCGCCAGTCGTGGTGTCACCGCCGGTCGTGGTGTCGCCACCCGTGGTGGTGTCACCGCCGGTCGTAGTGTCGCCGCCGGTCGTGGTGTCACCGCCGATCAGGCCACCGATGCTGGTGTCGCCGCCGGTCGTCGTGTCACCGCCCGTGGTGGTGTCACCGCCCGTGGTCGAATCGCCACCCGTGGTGTCACCACCGATCAGGCCGGCGATGGCGCCGCCGTCGGTACCGCCGTCGCTCGTGCCACCGTCCGTGTCACCGGCGTCGAGGGTGACACCGACATTGGCGTCCAGGGCGGAAGCGGCACCGGCCGCCGTCAGCGAGGCGCCGGCCGCGATCACGACACCGGCCGCTATCCGCGCGATGCGGACGCGCGTCTTCTTGGTCATCTGGTTGCTACCCCCAGTAGCTCATCGTCAGTAGGCGGCGCTCGGGGGCCGTGATCGACGGAGGAGGTCGCTGCGCTGAACCTTCCCCCGGTTCACATGCGCCCCAGAGATACGCATGCCGCGCTTAACCCTTCCCATTTTTCAAAGCAACGTCAAGGCCGTTGCGAGCGCAATGTCCACTTGCGCCTCGTTTACTGGGAGTTGGAACCTGTGAGTGTGATGTAAAACCCAGACAAACGACAACTGCCGCCCCGAGGGCGGCAGTTGTCATGTCGACAAAGTAACTCGCGTCGACTACTTCTCCTGCTGCTTGCGCCAGCGAATACCGGCCTCGATGAAGCCGTCGATCTCGCCGTTGAACACAGCTTCGGGGTTGCCGACCTCGTACTCGGTGCGCAGGTCCTTGACCATCTGGTACGGGTGCAGGACGTACGACCGCATCTGGTTGCCCCAGGAGCTGCCGCCGTCCTTGAGGGCGTCCATCTTGGCCCGCTCCTCCTGGCGCTGCCGCTCCAGCAGCTTCGCCTGAAGAACGTTCATGGCGGTCGCCTTGTTCTGGATCTGGGACCGCTCGTTCTGGCAGGAGACGACGATGCCGGTGGGGAGGTGGGTGAGCCGCACCGCGGAGTCGGTGGTGTTGACGCCCTGCCCGCCGGGTCCGGACGACCGGTACACATCGACCCGCAGCTCGGACTCGTCGATCTCGATGTGGTCGGTCTGCTCGACCACGGGGAGCACCTCGACACCCGCGAAGGAGGTCTGCCGGCGCCCCTGGTTGTCGAAGGGGGAGATACGCACGAGCCGGTGTGTCCCCTGCTCGACGGAGAGCGTCCCGTAGGCGTACGGCGCCTGCACGGAGAAGGTGGTGGACTTGATGCCCGCCTCTTCCGCGTACGAGGTCTCGATGAGCTCGGTCTTGTAACCGTGCTGCTCCGCCCAGCGCAGGTACATGCGCTGCAGCTTCTCCGCGAAGTCGGCGGCGTCGACGCCGCCGGCCTCCGCGCGGATGTTGACGAGCGCCTCCCGGGAGTCGTACTCACCGCTCAGCAGCGTCCGGACCTCCATCTCGTCCAGCGCCTTCTTGACGGCGGCGAGCTCGGACTCGGCCTCGGCGCGGGTGTCCGGGTCGTCCTCCTCCTCGGCCATCTCGAAGAGGACGCCGAGGTCGTCGATGCGACCACGGAGGGCCTCGGCCTTCCGCACCTCCGCCTGGAGGTGGGACAGCTTGCTGGTGATCTTCTGCGCCTCGTCCGGGTTGTCCCACAGGGACGGCGCGGCCGCCTGCTCCTCGAGCACGGCGATGTCTGCCCTCAGCTTGTCGAGGTCCAGAACGGCCTCGATCGACTCCATGGTCGAGGAGAGGGACTTGAGCTCTTCGGATACGTCGACGACTGCCACGCCTCCAGCCTAACGGCTGTGGCAACCGAACCTTGCCGTACGGCAGCCCTGCCCTGTGACCGGCGCCTTTGTCCTGGGGCTCCGCTCCCACCCCCCGGATCCCGGCCACTTCTTGGCCGACTGGAAACGGGTGGTGGGTGGGCAAAGGTCTCGGGGGTCCAGGGGGCGGAGCCCCCTGGGGCGTTCACGGGGACGCCGGTGCCGTGCTCGTCGGGCCTCCCGGGGTCGCGCCCGCGTCGTCGCCCGACGTCGCCCACCACGTGCCGACCCCCACCGCCGCCACCAGGGCCACCGCGGCCGCCCCCAGCGTGATCCGCCGGCGCCGCGTCACCGCCCGGTGCCTCGCCGAACCCGGCCTGGGAGATCCCGTCGGCCTCGGCACCCGTGCCGTACCCCGGGCCCCGCCCGCCAGCTCGTCCGGCCCCGGCACCCTCATCGACGTATGCGTGTCGCGGTTGGAGTCGGCAGGCTTCGCGCCCGGCACGAGAGGGACCGCGCCCCGCCGCCGTACCGGCTCCCCGGAGCGCGCCGCGGCCGGCTCCTCCTCGGCCTCCTCCAGCGGCTCCGCGTCCGGCTCGTCCACGTCCAGTGGCGGCATGCCCGCGACCAGCGGCAGCAGCTCCCTCAGCCGTGCGCCCATCTCGGAGGCGCGCAGCCGGGAGGCCGGGGCCTTGGCCAGGCACTGCACGATGAGCTGCCACAGCTCGTCCGGGATGCCGGGGAGCGGGGCGACCGTCTCCGTGACGTGGCGGCGCAGGACGGCCCCCGGGTGTCCGCCGCCGAAGGGCGTGAAGCCCGCCAGGAGCTCGTAGAGGACGGTCGCGAGGGCGTAGATGTCGACCGCGGCCCTCGGCGGCAGGCCCTCGACGATCTCCGGGGCCAGGTAGTCCGGGGTGCCGATGATCTTCGTGGCACGGGTGCGGCGCGGGGAGTCGATCAGCTTGGCGACCCCGAAGTCGGTCAGGAGGGCCGGGTGGGACCCGCCGGGGCCCAGCGGGCCCTGCATGTCGAGGAGCACGTTCTCCGGCTTCACGTCCCGGTGCACGACCCCGGCGGCATGGGCGGCCGCCAGCCCGTCCGCGATGTCGGCGACTATCGCGACCGCGGCCTCCGGCGCGAGCCGCCGGTCGCGGTCGAGGCGGGTGCGCAGATCGGTGCCGCGGACCAGGTCCATGACGAGGGCCAGGTCGTTGCCGTCCACGACCAGATCCCGTACCGACACGACGTTCGGGTGCTCCAGGCCCAGCAGCGCCGTGCGCTCCTGGACGAACCGTCCGACGAGTTCCTGGTCGGAGGCGAGATCCTCGCGCAGCAGCTTCACGGCGACGGGCCCGTCCGGTCCCTCGCCCAGCCACACCGTGCCGGCGCTGCCCCGCCCCAGGATCTGGTTCGCGGTGTACCGGCTGCCGATCTTCCGTCCCAAGACTGCTCCTACCGACGCGTGTTGTCGCTAAAACTACGCGTCGCGGCAGCCAACCTTCACCGCGGAGACGGAAATCACCCGCTGGATGTCGACAAATCCCCAAGCTCGGCGCTATTTCAGGGCGCCGGGGCGCTATTTCGTGGCGTTGCCGAGGTCCCCGATCCACCCGGTGACGGTGTTGAACATGTCGGTCAGCTGCTGCCAGTAGCTCTTGGTCGTGCCGATCCAGTCCTGCAGCGGACTGAACTCCCACACCAGCCACCCGGCCACGAACAGGATGACGATCGTGAACAGGCAGCCCTTCAGGCAGCCGAGCCCGGGGATCTTCATCCGGTTGGGGCTGGGCTGCCGCGGCTGCCGCGGCTGACGCGGCTCCCGGACGGGCCGCTGCTGCTCCGGCGGCGGCGCGTAACGCTGCGGCTGCTGGTGCTGCGGCGGGGCGTACTGCTGCGGCTGTTGCTGCTGCGGATAGCCGTAACCCTGCGGACGTCCCTGCGGCCGTCCCTGCGGCGGCCCCTGGGGCCGGTTCTGCTGCTGGGGGCGCGGCTGCTGCTGCGGCCGGGCGACCTGGCGCTGGGGGCGGCGGCGCAGCGGGTCCTCGTTCGGGTCGAGGTACTGGACCTGCGTCTGTTCGTTGCGGTCGCGGGCGGCGCGCAACTGGTTCTGCCAGGGGTGCGGCTGCTCGGGCTGCTGCCCGGCCTGCCCCGGCTGTCCCTGCGGCATGGGCGGCATGACCGCGGTCGGGTCGGCCGCTCCGGTGCTCGGGAGTACGGCGGTGGGGTCGGCGGCGCCGACGGGGCCGGGCCGGCCGGTGTGCGGCAGGACGTTGGTCGCGGCGTTCGGGTCGTAGGCACCGGCGCCGCTGTGCGGCAGGACCTGGGTCGGGTCGGCGGAGCCGGGGACCGTGGCCGGGGCGAGGTCGGGTCCGAGCAGTGCGCCGACCGCCTCCGCGGCGGCGATCTGCCCGCTGTTGGCGTGCACCCCGACGCCCTCGGCGACCACGCGCAGGCCGCGGGCGAGGTTCTCGGCGCTCGGCCGCTCGTCCGGGTTCTTGCGCAGGCACCGCTCGATGACCGTCCACAGGGGGTCCGGGACCGTGGACGGGCGGCGCGGCTCGGCGCTGAGGTGCTGGTGGAGGACTTCGAGGGCGCTGCCGCCGGAGAACGGCGGACGGCCGGTGACCAGCTCGTACAGCAGGATTCCGGCGCCGTAGATGTCGACGGCGGAGGTCTGCGGGCGGCCCTCGGCGGACTCCGGCGCGACGTACGCGGGCGTGCCGACGAACTCGTGGGTGCGGGTCAGGCCCGGGGAGTCGGCGAGGCGGGCGATGCCGAAGTCGGTGAGCATCGGGTGCATCTGGCCGCCCTGCTGGGCGAGCAGGACGTTGGCCGGCTTCAGGTCGCGGTGGACGACGCCGTCGGCGTGGCTGGCGGCGAGCGCGTCGGCGATCTGGGCGGTGAGCAGGGCGGCGCCGACCGGGCTGAAGGGGCCGCTCTCGCGCAGGTAGCGGTGCAGGTCGGGGCCTTCGACGAGGTCCATGACCAGGGCCAGCAGATCGCCCTCGACGACCAGGTCGCGCACCCGCACGATGTTCGGGTGCGTCAGCCGGAGCAGGACGGAGCGCTCGCGCAGGAACCGCATCACGATGTCGGGGTCGCTCGCGAGCTCTTCCTTGAGGACCTTGATCGCGACCATCTCGCCGGGCTGACCGGGCACGGCGGCCTCGGCCCCGGCGGTCTCCCGCTGGCGGGCTCGCCAGACGGTGCCCGTGGCGCCGCGCCCGAGCGGCTCCTCGAGCAGGTACTTGCTGCCTACCGGCCGCACGTCATGCGCTCCCTGCTGCTTGCTTGCGTTCCGACCCACTGTAGTGCCGAGGGCCGCTGGACCGGGTTCTCATCTTTCTGTGCGTCTTACGTACCGGTTGTCGTACATGTTCGAAGGAAAGACGCTCGACTCGGTCCAGCCGGTTGCCCGACCCGGACGTGACCGATCTCAAGCGGTCATGTGTGAAGTACTGATCAGGCACTTTTGAGGGCAGAGCCGACCAATCAAGATCACTTCTGCCGGGAGCGTGGGCGCGTTGTCAGTGGCAGGTGCGAGGATGCGTGCAGTACTTGGCCGACGTGCTCGTGTGGGGTGGGGGGTAGTCCGCGCCCGCGCAGACCCGCGCAGAAGGGACCGCTGACGGCGATGCAGATCCGGCTGACCGTCGTAGACCCGCTGGGCCCGCCCGAGCGGACCCGGGGCCGCACCGCGAGCTGCGACGTGCTGGTCACGGCGCCCGCCGGCACGGCCCTGGCCGCGGTGGCCTCGGCCCTCGCCTCGGCGGTCTCCGGCGACGGGGGCGCGGACCGGGCGGAGCGCGGCCGCGAGAGCGGCGGCCCGGTGGTGCTGTACGCGGGCGCCGAGCGCCTCGACGACCGCCGCTGCACCCTCGGCGAGCCCCCGCTGGTCGACGGCGCGGTGCTGTCCCTGGGCGCCCCGGCCGAGCCCGAGCCCCACCCCGAGCTGGACGACGCCCCGACCCAGCTGCACGTGGTCGCGGGCCCGGACGCGGGCGGCGTCCACCTCCTGCACGGCGGCGAGATCCGCATCGGCCGCTCGGCCGACGCCGACGTCCCCCTCGACGACCCGGACGTCTCCCGCTTCCACTGCGCCATAACGGTCACGGCGGACGACCGCGTCGCGGTGACCGACCTGGGCTCGACCAACGGCACCACCCTGGACGGCACCCGCGTACACACCCGCCCGGTCCGGGTGACCCCGGGCGCGCTGCTGCGGATCGGCGAGTCGGCCCTGCGGGTGGCCGCGGCCGGGGGGCCGGGGGCGCGGGTGGCCACTACTCCGGACGGGGAGGGGCATGTGCGCGTGGCCCCCGGGGGCGGCGGCTCCGCGGGTGCCGGCCCGGGTCGCGCGGAGGGCCTGCCCTCCGGGGATCAGGGACCCGGCGGCGGGTACTCCGTCCGCACGGGCAGGCGTGAGCAGGCGGGCAGCGGGCGCGGTTCGGCGCCGATGCCGCACGCACGCGTGGCGGACGGCGGCGACCCGACCGCCACGGCCTCGCGGGCGACGCAGAGCGCCCAGGGGCATACGTCCGCCGAGCCGCCGGTGGTGCCGGGGCAGGGCGGGGCACCACGGATCGAGAGCCGGGGGGCGGGGCGTTCCGGTGGCATCCCGGCCGACGGCGGGGACACGCACGCGGGACGGTTCGGTGCGCTGGCGTGGGGGACGCCGGGCGGTGACGGCATGGCGAGCACGTCCGACTCGCACACACCGGCGCACGGCACGGCGGCCCACGAGGAGGCGTCCGGTGCACGCGCGCGTGGGGCGGAGAGCTCGGACGGCATGAGCCCGGTGGACACCGGGCCGCAGGAAACCGGCCGCCGCAAGGGCACGCCCCTCCGGGGCACCGACGTACCCGCCGGCGTCCGCAAGCGCGGCGGGCTCTCGGCGTGGGCCCGTCGGCTGGCGGGCGGGCGCGGCGAGCAGACCGCCGACGAGCACGGGATGTACGACGACGGAGACGACCCCGGCACCGAGGCCGGGCCCACCCCGGCCCCCGGCGCTCAACTCCCGGAGACCTGGCCGGATCCCGCGGCGCTGCTGCTGACGGCCCTCGGGCCGGGGCCGCGGCTGTGGGAGCGCGGGCCCGGACACCCGGAGGCGCTCACCGTGCGGCTCGGCACGGCGGACCGGCCCGCGCCCGACGGTTCCGGTCTGCTGCCCGCGGTCCCGGTGACCGCGGATCTGCGCGAGGCCGGTGCGCTGGGCCTGGCGGGCCCCCGCGCCCGGCTCTCCGGGCTGGCCCGCGCGGTACTGGCCCAGCTCACCGCGCTGCACTCGCCCGAGACCCTGGAAATCGTCCTGATCAGCGCGGACCGCTCGCGCCCCTTGGCGGAGCGCACGGCGGAGTGGTCCTGGCTGGGCTGGCTCCCGCATCTGCGCCCCGGGCACGGCCAGGACTGCCGCCTCCTGCTGGCCTACGACCGCGAACAGGCGACGGCCCGCACGGAGGAGCTCCTACGACGCCTGGAGGACCAGCAGGCGGAGCACCGGACCGGCGCGCACCGGACGGCGACGGCACCCTCAGCGACGGCGACGGCCAGGGGTACGAGTGGTCCCCGCGGTGCCGCCCGGCGCCCCTCCTGGGCCCGGGACGACGAGCCGGACGACGGCTTCGCCGGGCCGTACACCGTGGTCGTCGTCGACGGCGACCCCGGCGGCGCCGATGTCCGCCAGGCGGTGGCGCGGCTGGCGTCGGAGGGCCCGGCCGTCGGCATACACGTCGTCTGCCTCGCCGAGACGGCGTCGGCATCGCCCGCGTCCCCGGTGACGGAGACGTACGAGGCGGCCTGCGCGGTGGCACCGGCGTTCCGGGAGTGCGGCGCGGTCGCACTGCTGAGCGGCGACGTGGCGACGGCGCTGCGGCTGATGCGGGTGGCGAGGAGCGGCGCGCTCGACGCGGACGCGGCAGGTGCGCCGAACCCGCCCGGAGCGCCGGGCTCCACGGGCTCCACGGGCTCCACGGGCTCCACGGGCTCCACGGGCTCCACGGGCTCCACGGGCTCCACGGGCTCCACGGGCTCCACGGGCTCCACGGGCTCCACGGCAGCCAACGCCTCCGCAGGCCTCCTCGCCTCGGCGGAAACGGCCAGGCCCACGGCCGCAAGCCCCGTCGGCTCGACGGCCCAGGCCGACCGGACCCGCCCCGCTCACCACCCCTCCCACCCGGGCGACGCCACAGACCGCGTACCGGCCCCGGCGAACACCGCCCCGCACCCCACCCCCATACCCCCCGGCACAGTCGCCCGAGTGGACGCCGTGTCCCTGCCCTGGGCCGAGCGTTTCGCGCGGGCGCTCGCGCCGCTGCGGCTAGACGGCGCGTCCGCCGAGCGGCTCGCGCGGGTCTCCGTGCCGTTGCCCCAAGCGGCGCGGCTGCTGGACGAGTTGGGGCTGGCCCGGGCCACCCCGGCGTCGCTGATGGCGCGCTGGGCCGACGCGGCGGACGACACCGAGTCGCTCGGCGGACGCGCCTGGGCCGTGCTCGGCGCCGGTCCGCGCGGCCCGGTCTGCGCGGACCTCGCCGCCGACGGACCGCACCTGTTGATCGAGGGCCCGGCGGGCAGCGGCCGTACGGAGCTGCTGCGTGCCGTGGTCGCCTCGCTGGCCGCCGCCGAGCGCCCCGACCGCCTGGGCATCGTCCTGATGGACGGCCGGGACAGCGTGGGCGCGGGGGCCGGACACGGCGACGGACTGCGCGTGTGCACGGACGTCCCGCACGTGACGACCCACCTGACCGCCAACGACCCCGTCCGGATGCGGGAGTTCGCCCAGTCCCTGAGCGCCGAGCTGAAGCGCCGGGCCGAGCTGCTCGGCCGTTCCGACTTCGCCGAGTGGCACACGGGCCGCGAGCTGTCGGGCCGGATGGTCGCCCAGCGCCCCGTCTCGGCGGGGGCGGGCGACCTGGACTCCCCGCCCAGCTCGACGATCCGGCTCCGGCCGGGCGCGGCCCGCCGGCAGACGGAGGCGGCACCGCCGCTGCCCCGCCTGGTCGTGATCGTGGACGACCTGGACGCCCTGGTCTCCCCCGCCCTCGGCTCCCCCGGCCGCCCGGCCGCGGGCTCCGTGATGCGGGCCCTGGAGGCGGTGGCGAGGGAGGGCGCGCGGCTGGGCGTGCACCTGGTGGCGGCGACGGGCCCCGACGGCCGTACCGCGGAGACCGAACCGGCACGCCGGGCCACCCTCCGCGTGACCCTGGACGCCCCGGAAGCCTCCCCCGAGGCCCCCGCCCCGGGCCGCGGCCGGCTGACGACCCCGGACGGCCGAGCCACCCCGTTCCAGGGCGGCCGGGTCACCGGGCGCATCCCCCGCACCGCGACCCTGCGGCCCACAGTGGTCCCCCTGGACTGGCAGCGCATGGGCGACCCGCCGACCCGCAGGCCGGTCCGCGAGCTGGGCAACGGCCCCACGGACCTGGCCCTCCTGGCAAGCGCCCTGGAGCGGGCGGCACGGGAAGTCTCGGCGTCGGAGGTGCCGTCGCTGCTCTAGGGTCTGCCCACCCCGCACCTGGTCACGAGCGGATCACGATCCCCGGGTTGACACGGGACGCACTCTTGCCGCCCTACACCCGTCGGCGTAGACCAGATCGCACGGGACAGCGCTCGACGTTCGACGACGAACGAAGAACGGGGCAGTGATGCGCACCACGAGCAGCAAGAACGGGACACGCAGGGCAGCCAGGACAGCCGCCGCTCTCCTCGCGGGAGCGCTCACGCTGGCGCTGTCGGGATGCGGCGGTGACGACAACAAGAGCGACGGCGGAGGCAGCTCCGAGAGCAGCAGCGGTCTGAAGCTCCCCAGTCTCAGCGGCCAGACCCTGGAGGTCGCCGCCGTCTGGACCGGCGCCGAGCAGGACAACTTCATGAAGGTGATGGACGAGTTCAAGAAGCGCACCGGCGCGAAGGTCAACTTCGTGCCGACCGGCAACAACACGTCCACCTTCCTCGGTACCAAGATCCAGGGCGGGAAGCCGCCGGACGTCGCGTTCCTGCCCCAGGTCGGCGTGTTGCACCAGTTCGCGGACAAGGGCTGGCTCAAGCCGCTGGGCGCGGACGCCAAGGCCCAGCTCACCAAGAATTTCTCGAAGGGCTGGGTCGACCTCGGCGCCTGGAAGGGCACCCAGTACGGCGTCTACGCCAAGGCCGCCAACAAGTCGCTGGTCTGGTACAACACCGCGAACTTCGAAGCGGCCGGGATCAGTTCCACGCCGAAGACCTGGAAGGACTTCCTCACCACGGCGCAGACGCTGTCCGACGCGGGCACTCCGGCCGTGTCGATCGGCGGCGCGGACGGCTGGACGCTCACCGACTGGTTCGAGAACGTCTATCTCTCGCAGGCGGGCCCGGACAAGTACGACCAGCTGGCCGCCCACAAGATCAAGTGGACGGATCCCTCCGTCAAGGACGCCCTGACCACGCTCGCCCAGCTGTGGGGCAAGAACGACCTGATCGCGGGCGGCAACAAGGGCGCGCTGAACACGGAGTTCCCGAAGTCGGTCACCCAGACCTTCTCCGGCGACACCCCGGCCGGCATGGTCTTCGAGGGCGACTTCGTGGCCGCGAACATCAACGGCGACACCAAGGCGAAGCTGGGCACGGACGCGAAGGTGTTCCCGTTCCCGGCGGTCGGCAGCGACTCGCCGGTGGTCAGCGGCGGTGACGTGGCCGTGGCGCTGAAGGACGGCAAGGGCGCCCAGGCGCTGCTGACCTTCCTGGCCTCGACGGACGCGGCCGAGGTGTGGGCGGCGCAGGGCGGCATCCTCTCCCCGAACAAGGAGATGGACCAGTCCAAGTACAAGGACGCGATCACCAAGCAGATCGCCCAGCAGCTGATCTCGGCCGGTGACAACTTCCGCTTCGACATGTCCGACCAGGCCCCCGCGGCCTTCGGCGGCACGGCCGGTGTCGGCGAGTGGAAGGACCTGCAGGACTTCCTGCGCAATCCGAAGGACGTCGCGGGCACCCAGCAGAAGCTGGAGGCCGACGCGGCCAAGGCCTACGGCTCCGGCTGACGGCCGACATGACTTCGGTGGCGAACTCGACGGGGGGCGCCGGCGCACTGCCGGCGCCCGCCGCCGAACCGGGCAAGAGCGTCACGGGGACGCGGCTGTGGGTGGCGGTGCTCTTCCTGCTGCCCGCGTTCGTGCTCCTCGGGGCGCTCGTGGTCTACCCGATCGGGTACTCGATCTGGCGCAGCCTCTACGACGCCGACGGCTCCGGCTTCGTGGGGCTGAAGAACTACGGCGACATCTTCGCCAACGACGCCACGCTGACCGCCGTACGCAACACGGCGATCTGGGTCGCGGTGGCGCCCGCGATCGTCACCGCGCTGGGGCTGATCTTCGCGGTGCTGACCGAACGGGTGCGCTGGGGTACGGCGTTCAAGCTGATCGTCTTCATGCCGATGGCGATCTCGATGCTGGCGGCCGGCATCATCTTCCGGCTGGTCTACGAGCAGGACCCCAACCTGGGGGCCGCGAACGCGGTGGCGAAGTCCATCCACGACACGTTCGTCTCGTCGTCCGTCTACCCCAACGCCCGGCCGAACGCGGCGGTCAGCGATCTCAAGCCCTCCGGGGGCGGCTCGTTCACCACGACCGGCACCGTGCGGGCGGGCACGCCGGCCATGCTCCCGCTGGTCGGCATCGCGCCCAACAAGCTGCCGGGCAGCCCCGAGAACGCGAGGACTGCGAGCGGGTCCGGTGTCACCGGCACCGTCTGGCTGGACTTCAAGCTGGGCGGCGGCGGTACGAAGGGCAAGGTCGACCCGGGTGAGAAGGCGCTCAAGGGCGTCAAGGTGGAGGCGGTGAAGGGTGGCAAGGTGGTCGCCTCCGCCAAGAGCGGCGCGGACGGCACCTTCACGCTGCCCGCCTCCGCCGACGGGGCCCGGCTGCGGTTGCCGGCTTCGAACTTCTCGGCGCCGTACAACGGGATCGACTGGCTCGGCCCGACGCTGGTGACGCCCGCGATCATCGGGGCGTACGTGTGGATGTGGGCGGGCTTCGCGATGGTGCTGATCGCGGCCGGACTGGCCGGGGTGGACCGGAACCTGCTGGAGGCGGCCCGGGTGGACGGCGCCAACGAGTGGCAGGTCTTCAGAAGGGTCACGGTCCCCCTCCTCGCGCCCGTCCTGGTCGTCGTCCTCATTACGCTGATGATCAACGTGATGAAGATCTTCGACCTGGTCTACATCATCGCGCCGCAGCCCAGTCAGGACGACGCCAACGTCCTTGCCCTGCAGCTGTTCCTGTCGTCCTTCGGAGGCGGCGGCAACGAGGGCGTGGGCAGCGCGATCGGCGTGATCCTGCTGCTGCTCGTGCTGCCGGTGATGTTCGTGAACATCCGCCGGCTGAGGAGGGAGCGTCAACGATGACCACTCTCGACACGGCCGTGCGCGGCAGGCGTTCCTTCGCCTCCCGGGTGGCGAGCGGTGCGGCGGGCGGGGTGCTGCGGATCTTCCTGATCCTGGTCGCCCTGTTCTGGCTGGTGCCCACCTTCGGGCTGCTGGTCTCCTCGTTCCGCGACCCGACGGACATCGCCACCTCGGGCTGGTGGAAGGTGTTCACGGCACCCAGCCAGCTGACCGCCAAGAGCTACCAGTCGCTGCTGGAGAAGGACGCGATCACGCACGCGTTCTTCAACACCATCTGGATCACGGTCCCGGCCACCCTGCTGGTGGTGCTGCTGGGCGCGATGGCCGGATACGCCTTCGCCTGGATGGACTTCAAGGGCCGCGACTGGTGGTTCCTGGTCGTGGTGGCGCTGCTGGTCGTACCCGTGCAGGTGGCGCTGATCCCGCTGGCCGATCTCTTCGGCAAGATCGGGATCTTCGGCGACATCATCGGCGTGGTGCTCTTCCACGTCGGCTTCGGACTGCCGTTCGCCATCTTCCTGTTGCGCAACTTCTTCGCGGAGATCCCGCGGGAACTCCTGGAGGCGGCGCGGCTGGACGGCGCCGGTGAGACCCGGCTGTTCCTCACCGTCGTACTGCCGCTGGGCGCTCCGGCGATCGCCTCGCTGGGGATCTTCCAGTTCCTGTGGGTGTGGAACGACATGCTGGTCGCGCTGGTGTTCTCCAACGCCGAGTCGCAGCCGCTGACGGTCGCACTCCAGCAGCAGGTACGGCAGTTCGGCAACAACATCGACGTGCTGGCGCCCGGCGCGTTCATCTCGATGGTGGTCCCGCTGGTCGTGTTCTTCGCGTTCCAGCGGCAGTTCGTCTCCGGCGTCATGGCGGGCGCGGTCAAGTAGCCGGAAAGCAAGGCGAAAGGGGGACGCCGTTCACCTGGTGTCCCCCTTATGCCGTACGAAACCGTAACCAAGTCACTCCATCGGCCGTTCCCGGGCAAGGCCCCGTCGTCCGCGCCGACCCCATGGATGTGCCTTGCCCAGGTTCAGTGTCATCGTCCCCGCGTACAAGGTTCAGGCGTATCTCCACGAATGCCTGGAATCGGTGCTGTCGCAGTCGTATCCCGATCTGGAGCTGATCGCGGTCGACGACTGCTCGCCGGACGGATCCGGCGCGGTCATCGACGAGTTCGCGGCCCGCGACCCGCGTGTGCGCGCCCTGCACCTGGCCGGGAACCGGGGCCTGGGCGGCGCCCGCAACGCCGGTCTGGAGCAGGCCACCGGCGACTACCTGGTGTTCCTCGACGGCGACGACACCCTCACCCCGCACGCGCTGCGCTCGATCGCCGACCGCCTGAAGGAGACCGGCGAGCCGGACGTCCTGGTCTACGACTACGCGCGCACCTTCTGGACCGGCGAGACCGTCCGCAACATCGCCTCCGTGCAGCTCACCGAGCAGGGCCCGGCGCCCTTCCGGCTGGAGGACCGCCCGGGCCTGCTGCACCTGCTGATGGTGGCCTGGAACAAGGCGTACCGCCGGGAGTTCGTCCGGCGCGAGGGCTTCGCCTTCCCGCCCGGCTACTACGAGGACACCCCGTGGACCTTCCCGGTCCTGCTGTCGGCGGAGTCGATCGCGACCCTGGACCGGGTCTGCGTGCACTACCGCCAGCGCCGCCGGGGCAACATCCTCTCCACCACCAGCCGCAGCCACTTCGACATCTTCGAGCAGTACGACCGTGTCTTCGCGTTCCTCGACACGCGCCCCGAACTCGCGCGCTGGCGGCCGGTGTTGTTCCGCCGCATGGTCGACCACCTGGCGAAGGTCCTGGCCCGCCGCGACCGCCTCCCGCGCGGCTCGCGCGCCGAGTTCCTGCGCAAGGCCCGCGCCCACTACCGCCGTTACCGCGTCCCCGGCGCCCCCGTCCCCCTCAGCTCCCGCCTCCACCACACCCTGATCCGCTGGGGCCTGCACCGCACGTACGGCACCCTCCGCTCGATGGCGGCCGTCCGCCGCCGCACGGCCAAGCTGACCGCCAGACTCCTGCGCGCCGCCCGCGCGTCGGCCCTCCGCCTGCACTACCGCGTCCAGCTCCGTCTCCCCCTGCGCGCCGACCGCGCGGTCTTCACCACGTACGACGGCCGCCCGCACACCTGCAACCCGGGCGCCCTGGAGGAGGCCTTCCGCGCCCACGCCCCGCAGATCCGCACGTCCTGGCTGGCCCGTCCCGACACGGCCGCCCGCTGGACCGCCCTGGCCCGCTCCAAGTACCTGGTCTCCAACGGCGAGTTCGAGCCCCGCCTGGTCAAGCGCCCCGGCCAGGTTCTGATCCAGACCCACCAGGGCACCCCGTTCGGCCACATGGGCCTCGACCTCCAGGAGCGCCCGGCGGCGGCACGGGACCTGGACTTCGAGCGGCTGCTCGACGGCGTCGACCAGTGGGACTACGTCCTGTCCGGCAACCGCCACTCCACCCTCGTCTGGGAGCGGGTCCACCCGGGCACGTACACCACCCTCGAATACGGCCTCCCCCGCAACGACGTGTTCCAGAGGGCCACTTCGGCCGACGTCGCCCGCATCCGCGACTCCCTGGGCATCCCGGCCGACACCGTCGCCGTCCTCTACGCCCCGGTCCACCGCGACCACCGCCGCACCCAGCACTGCCCCCTGGACCTGGAACGCGTCCTGAACCGCCTCGGCCCCCGCTATGTCGTGCTGGCCCGCACCCCCGGCCCGGTCCCGCACAGCACGCGGATCATCGACGTCACCAGTCACCCGGGCGTCGAGCAACTGGCCCTCGCCTCGGACGCGTTGGTCACCGACTACGCGCCCCTGATGTTCGACTACGCGGGCCTGGACCGGCCGATCGTGATCCACGCCCCCGACGACGACTGGGCGGCCTACCAAGCGGCCCGCGGCACCTACTTCGACCTGCGCGCCTTCCCGCCGGGCGCGGTCGCCCGCAGCGAGGACGAGCTGATCGACATCTTCGCCACCGGCCACTGGCGCGGCTCCCGCTCCGTCCAGCTGCGCTCGGCCTTCCGCGAGCGCTTCTGCCCGTACGACGACGGCCGCGCCGCCGAACGGGTCGTACGGCACGTGGTCCTCGGGGAGACCGGCCTGCCGCCGGTCGTCCCGCTCGCCGAGCGGCACCCCGTGCCCTCCGCGGCCGCGGGCCTCGCGCGCTCCCCGCAGGCCACCGTGCCCCAACCCGGCGGTCCGCTGACCGTCACCGACAGCCTCTGAACGCCGTTCCCACTCCGGGGAGTTCCCATGCCCTCCAGCCCCTCGCGACCCACACCGAGCCGGCCGTCCACCTGGCGTCCCGCGGGGCGGCCGGGGCGCTGACGGCACCCGTACCTCCCGCCCGAACGACCCTGAGAGAAAGAGCAGAATGCCCCGCTTCAGCATCATCGTCCCGTCCCACGGGGTGGCCGGCCGGCTGTCCCAGGCGCTGGACTCGGTCCTCGCGCAGTCCTTCGGCGACTTCGAGCTGATCCCGGTCTGCGACGCCCCGGACGCGCCCGCGGCGGACGTCGTCGCCGGGTACGCCGAGCGGGACTCCCGGGTGAGCCCGGTGCACTCGCCGCCGTCGGCCGGTCTGGCCGGGGCGCGCAACGCCGGGACGCGGGCGGCGACCGGCGCGTATCTGCTGTTCCTCGACGGCGACGACACCCTGGTCCCGGGCGCGCTGACCGCCCTGGACGCCCGGCTCGCGGAGACCGGTGACGTGGACGTCCTGTACGTCGAGCACGAGCGGGTCCCCTGGTGGGAGGGCGAGCCCAGCAACCCGGCCGAGCTGCTCCTGCCGAAGACCCCGGCCGGGCCCTTCGCCCTCGACCAGGTCCCGCAGCTGACCGGAGTCCAGCTCCCGGCGTGGAGCGCGGTCTACCGCCGGGCCTTCCTCGCCGGCCACCGACTCGCCTTCCCCGACGGCCACTTCACCGACGTCGGCTTCGGCGGCCTCGTCGCGCTGCGGGCCGAGAAGGCGGCGGTGCTGCGCCAGGTCGTCGTACGGCATCTCGCGCGCCGGCAGGGCAACCGGCTGAACCTTCCGGGCACCCACCACCTCGAACTCCTCGACCAGACCGAGCTGGTGCTGACCCGGGCCGCCGAACTGGGCCTGCACGAGGAGCGGTTGGTGCCGCTCTTCGACCACCTCTTCGCCGCCGTCCTCAAGACGGCCGCCCACCCCCTCCGGCTCCGCACCGGCCGCCGCGCCTTCTTCCGCCGGGCGAGCGCGCTCTACCGCGGCCACCGCCCGGCCGGCTTCCGCACCCCGGCCGGGAGTCTCGGCGTACAGCACCGGCTCCTGGCGAGCGGGTCGTACGCGGCCTTCCGGGCCCTGCGCGGCGCCAACCAGTCGGCGGCGCGGGCGCTGGAGCTGCTGCCGCGCCCGCAGGGCCTGCGCACACGCCTGCGGTACCGGCGCGCCCTGCGCCGCCCGCTCGACCCCAACCTCGCGGTGTACTGCGCCTATTGGGGCCGCGGGTACGCCTGCAGCCCGGCCGCGATCCACGCCAAGGCGCGCGAACTCGCCCCGCACATCCGCTCGGTGTTCCTCGTCGAGCCCGACCAGGCGCACACCGTGCCCAAGGACGTCGAGTACGCGGTCATCGGCACCGCGAAGTACTGGGACGTCCTCGCCCGCGCCAAGTACCTGATCAACAACGCCAACTTCGCGGACGCCGTCGTCAAGCGCGAGGGCAGTGTGCACCTGTCCACCCAGCACGGCACGCCGCTGAAGAAGATGGGCGTCGACCAGGCGACGTACCCCGTGGTCGCCGCCGCGACCGGCAGCTTCACCAAGCTGCTGGCCCGCGTCGACCGCTGGGACTACAACCTCACCTCCAACGCGCACTCGACGCAGATGTGGGAGCGGGCCTTCCCCGCCGCGCACGAGACCCTCGAGTACGGCTATCCGCGCAACGACGTCTACTACACGGCGACCGCGGACGATGTCGACCGTATCCGGCGGGAGTTGGGCGTCCCTGAGGGCAAGACCGCCGTCCTGTACGCCCCCACCCACCGCGACTACCACACCGGCTTCGAGACCGGCCTCGACCTGGAGGCCTTCTGCGAGGAGGCCGGCGAGGACGTGGTCGTCCTGCTGCGCGCCCACTACTTCTACGACCGCGGTGAGAAGAGGACCACCGGCCGGATCATCGACGTCACCGCGCACCGCTCCTCCGAGGACGTGTGCCTGGCCGCGGACGCGCTGATCACCGACTACTCGTCCATCATGTTCGACTACGCCAACCTGGACCGGCCCGTCGTCGTGTACGCCGACGACTGGGACGTCTACCGGGAGACCCGGGGCGTCTACTTCGACCTGATGGAGCACCCGCCGGGGCCCGTCGCCCGCACCCCCGGTGAGCTGGCCCGGATCTTCCGCGACGGCTCCTGGGCGGGGCCGGAGTCCACCGCCGCGCGGGCCGCGTTCCGCGAGCGGTTCTGCGGGTTCGACGACGGGCGCGCCGCCGAGCGCGTCGTACGCCGGGTGCTGCTGGGCGAGCCGCCCGAGTCGATCCCGCCCGTGATCCCCCTCGCCGAGCGCGTCCCGGCCCCCGCCGCCACTCTCGTAAGGAGCCGCTGACGTGCCCCGCTTCAGCATCGTCGTCCCCGTCTTCAAGGTGCAGGGCTATCTGCACGAGTGCCTCGACTCGGTGCTCGGACAGTCGTACCCCGATCTCGAGGTGATCGCCGTCGACGACCGGTCGCCCGACGGCTGCGGCGCGATCCTCGACGAGTACGCGGCCCGCGACGAGCGGGTGCGGGTGCTGCACCTGCCCGAGAACGTCGGCCTCGGCCGCGCCCGCAACGCCGGACTGGAACAGGCCCGCGGCGACTACGTCCTCTTCCTCGACAGCGACGACTTCTACACGCCGGGCCTGCTGGCCGCCGTCGCCGACCGGCTGAGGTCGGCCGAGGACCCGGACATCCTGGTCTTCGACCACGTCCGCACCCACTGGTGGGGCCGCGGCGGCCCCAGCGACGCCTCCGCCCTGCTGGCCCGCGCCGGCCAGGACGTGTTCAGCCTGCGCGAGAAGCCCGAGTACGTCCACCTGTTCCTGGTCGCCTGGAACAAGGCGTACCGCAGGGACTTCTTCCAGGAGCACGGCCTCCGGTACGCGCCCGGCCTGTACGAGGACGCGCCCGTCACCTACCGCTCGATGGTCCTCGCCGACCGCATCGCCTGTCTGAACCGGATCGGCGTCGAGTACCGGCAGCGGCGGCAGGGGGCGATCACCAAGACGCCCGGGCGCCGGCACTTCGACATCTTCCAGCAGTACGAGGGCCTGTTCGCGTTCCTGGAGGAGCGGGACGACCTCGCGTGGGCCCGGCCGCTGCTGTTCGAGAGGGCCATGGACCACATGCTGTTCGTGATCGCCCGCGAGGACCGGGTGACCCCGTCCGACCGGGCCGACTTCCACCGCGAGATCCGCGCCTTCCACCGCCGCCACTGCCCCGAGGGCTTCACCCCGCCGGACGACGCCCGCGGCACCGAGATGCGGCTGCTCGCCTCGGCGCCCTACCCCGCGTTCGCGGCCCTGCGCGGGGTGCGCGGCCTGCGCCGGATCGCGGGTGCGGGCAAGCGCCGTACGACCGCCAAGGTGTCGAAGGCGGCCCAAAGCGCCTGGTACGCGGCCCAGTTGAGGCTTCCCCTTGACCCGCACCTCGTCGTGTACTCCGCCTCCCACCACTCCGGCGTGTCCGGCGATCCGGCCGCGATCCATGCCAAGGCCCGGGAGATCGCACCGCAGTTGCGCGGGGTGTGGGTGGTGCGGGAGGACGCGGTGGACGCGCTGCCGCCCGGCATCGACCACGTGACGCCGGGCTCGCGGCGCTACCACGCGGTGATGGCGCGGGCCACGTACTGGGTGAACAACGTCAACTGGCCCGGCACGGTGGTCAAACGCCCCGGCCAGATCCAGGTGCACACCCACGAGGGCACCCCGCTCAAGTACATGGGCGCCGACCTGCTGGCCAAGCCCGGTGCCCGGTACGGCTACAGCGTGCCGAAGCTGCTGCACCGCGCCGACCGCTGGGACCTGAGCCTGGTCGCCAACCGGCACTCGGAGCTGGTGTGGGAGCGGGCGTACCCCTGTCACTTCGCGTCGGTCCGCACGGGCAGCCCGCGCAACGACGTCCTCGTCAACGCCCCCGCCGAGCGCGGGAGTTCGGTCCGTGAGCGGCTCGGCATCCCCGCCGACCACACGGTGGTGCTGTACGCGCCGACGCGTCGCGAGTACCGGCGCGGCGGACACGTCGACCGGATCGACCTGGCCCGGTTCGCCGCCGACCTCGGCGCGGGCCACACCCTCGTCGTACGCCTGCATCCGACACTCGCCGCAGGCCCCGCGCGCGGCCTCGGCCTCGCCGATCTGCACGCGCGGGGCGTCCTGGTCGACGCCACCGACGA
Organism: Streptomyces cylindrosporus; assembly: GCF_022698165.1. Lineage (GTDB taxonomy): Bacteria > Actinomycetota > Actinomycetes > Streptomycetales > Streptomycetaceae > Streptomyces > Streptomyces cylindrosporus. The sequence goes on along the minus strand of NZ_JALDAY010000012.1, from coordinate 41,638 downwards.
GCCGCACGTCGAGGACGTGATGCTCGCCTCGGACGTGCTGGTCACCGACTACTCGTCCCTGATGTTCGACTACGCCAACCTGGACCGGCCGATCGTGATCCACGCCGACGACTGGGGCGCGTACGCGGCGAGCCGGGGCGCCTACTTCGACATCACCGCCGAGGCGCCGGGCCATGTGTCGCGCTCCTACCGGGAGTTGGCGTGGCTGTTCGCCTCCGGGACCTGGCGGGACGAGGAGGCGGCAGGGCTGCGGGCGGCGTTCCGGGAGCGGTTCTGCGAGTTCGACGACGGGCACGCCGCCGAGCGGGTGGTACGGCAGCTGCTCCTCGGGGAGGCGCCGGGCGGCGAGGGAGCGGTGGTGAGCATCCCGCGGGCCGCCGACGGCTCGGCGCGGCTGCCTCAGTACAGCTGACTCTCGGGCGCCGGCAGCTGGCGTCCGACGCGAGGGGGCCGGGCCATCGGGTCCCGCCCCCTCTCCCGCAGGCTCTCGACCAGCAGCGGGATGCCGCACACCGGGAGCAGGCTCGCCATCACCAACAGCCTTGGCCCCATGGCCACTTCGGGGTGTCCGGCCTGGTTCACGAACCCGGCGGCCGCGATGCCGGTGATCAGGAACCCGAAGGAGCGGTGGTACCGCAGGGCTCCCCAGGCGCCGGCCGCGAGCAGGAGCGGTTCCATGGGGTGTACGAGCGCGTCGCGCAGCCATTCCCGCCAGAACGCGAGGTTCAGGCGCAGGAATTCGTGCAGGAGATGCGGGGGCACCGGCTTGTTGTAATGGACGGACAACAACTCCTGGACGCTGGCCCGGGTGCTCGGCAGACCGAGCGCGACGACGGTGAGTTCCAGCGCCAGGACGAATGCCGCGGTCGTGGCGAGGAGCACCCGTTCGGGCCGGGGCAATTCCCGTCGCCGTACCCACCGGACGCCGAGGAACAACGCGGTCGCGCCCGCGATTCCGGCCACGGCCAGCAGGGTCTGCGCGTATTTCACGCAAGCCGCCGCGGTGAATGCCGTCAGGGAAATCGCCACGCCCGACGGAATTCTCCCCTGGAGGATCCGGACACAGCCGAGAATGCCGCCGAGCAGAACGCACAACAGCAGCCCCTCGCACATCGGCTGCATCGAGTCCGTGCCCGTCGGCAGCGCGTAGTAGAGGACCTGTCCGAGCAGGGCGAGCGGTACGGACACGCCGAGCCGGCGCAGGATCAGCACCACGCACCCGCTCGCCATGACGGTCACCGCGATCCCCGCCGCCCACAACCCCCTGACCAGGCCGAACGCACGGATGAACGGGACCGTGAAGGCGGGGTAGGCGGGCCTGGTCGCGAAGATCTCGGAGATGCGCGGGTCGCTGAACAGGGCCATGTAGCCGGTGACGTCGGCGCGTTGGGAATTGACCTCGACGGTGTGCTCCATCGCCGTGACGCACTGTCGGTACGCGGAGTTTCCGCCGTCGCCGCCGCGATAGGTGCCGAGGTCCGCGCTCTGCCTTCGCGCGGTCGCGACACGCGCGCTGTCGCAGTAGTACCGGAGCGCCCGCCGGGAGGCCTCTTCGCGGCCGACGCCCTGCAACATGTAGGCGTGCGCGACGTATTGGCGGGTGTCCATGCGGGCACGCCCCTGGATTTCCGCCGATTGAGCGCCGACGAACACCAGGGCGATGACAGAGAACCAGAAAGGGAGCCTCCACATGGTGAAATGACATATCACGACAAAGGGAGAGATTGTGAGCGCCGACGTCCTCGTCCGCCGTATCGTGCACGGTGCTACGGCGTTGCGCGGCGGCGGCACCTGGCGGCCGACGCCGTATCAGTTCTTCGGCTTTCTGTTCTGGCTGGTGATGACGCTGGCCTTCTGGCGGATCCCGCTGTGCTGTGACGCCGGCCAGCACGCGGCGGTGGTCGAACGCCTCAAGGCGAACCTGCTCCACCCGGCCCACTCGATGGCCGACCTGCCGGGCGCGGGCAGCCCCTACTACGGGCCGTACGCCGTCGCGCAGGCCGTCTTCGCGCGGCTGACCGGGCTGTCCGGCTGGGCGGTGCTGCGGCTCGCGGGCCCGCTGCATCTGATCGTCATGCTCACCGGGATCGGCCGGTTCGTACGCACGCTCACGGACCGCCCGTGGGCGCCGGTGCTCGCGCTGCCCTTCATGACGCTGCTGTGGGGCGACGAGCGGATCCTGTGGAGCGGCTACCTGGGGCTGATGTCGATGACGACGAACATCAGCTATCCGTCGTCGTTCGCGATCGGGCTGACGTTCTGGGCCTGGGCACTGACGGCCACGCGCGCGTGCGAGCGCGAACGGGCCGTGCGGTTCGTCGGCCCGAGCGGCCTGGCGGGCTGGTGGGGGTACGCCGGGATCGGCGCCCTGTACGGCCTGATCCTGCTGGTCCATCCGGTGACGGCCGTGTCGGCGGCGGTCGGCGCGGTGGCGGTCGTGGCCGCCCGGCAGCGCGGCTGGCGCCGGCCGGTCGTGGCCCGGTGGGCGGCGGCCGGGCTGGCCGCGCTGGCAACGGCCGCCGTATGGCCGTACTACGACGTCTTCTCGCTCGGCGGCGACACCGCCATGGACTGGATGCACCGGCGGCTGTACGAGCACCTGGCCGGGAACTCCTGGCTGGCCCTCGTCGGGCTGCCCGCGCTGTGGTGGCGGGCCCGGGGCTCGTCCGGACGCGATCCGCTGCTGCTGATGTTCGTGCTGGAGAGCCTGGTGCTGGCGTACGGGTGGGTGAGCGGGCACTACACGTACGCGCGCGTGCTGTGGGCGGTGCTGGTGCCGCTGCAGTTCGCGCTCGCGGTGGAGCTGGCGGCGCCTCGGCCTTGGGGGGCGTTCCGCAAGGCGGTGGGCGCGGTGGCGGCGGTGTGGGCGTGCGTCGGGTTCTGCACGGTGCAGGGCGGGGCCGTGGTGCCGCGGGCGCTGGACCCGGTGGGGCTGGAGCAGCCGCCGCGCTGGCCGACGTACGACTGGGCGGCGCGCTGGGTCCGGCCCGGCGAGGTCGTGCTCACCGACGGCTACACCGCGGCCCACATGATCCCCGGGTACGGGCCGAACCTCGCCGCGCCGATCTGGCCCGACCCGGCCCTGGACGAGGTCCGGCGCCACCGGATGTCCGCCGACGTCCGCGCCTACCTCGCCCCGGACGCGACCCGCGCCGAGCGGGATGCCGTCGTCCGCCGCTACCACGTCCGCTGGCTGCTACTGACGCGGTGGCACCAGGTGCCCGAGGAGGCGGTGGTGGTGGCGTGGAGCCGGCGGACGGGGGAGGTGCTGGCGCGGGTCGGGTGAGCCCGGTCGGCGGTCTTACTCGATGACGAGGTCGACCTCGATGTTGCCGCGGGTGGCGTTGGAGTAGGGGCAGACCTGGTGGGCGGTCTCGACCAGCTTGCGGCCGGTCTCCTGGTCCACCGTGTCCGGGAGTTCGACGCGCAGCGTCACCTTGAGGCCGAAGCCCTCGCCCTGCTTGCCTATGCCGACCTCGGCGGTGACGGCGGCGTCGCTGACGTCGACCTTGGCCTGGCGGCCGACGAGGCCGAGGGCGCTGCCGAAGCAGGCGGCGTAACCGGCGGCGAAGAGCTGCTCCGGGTTCGTGCCCTCGCCGTTGCCGCCCAGCTCCACCGGCGGGGCCAGCTTGACGTCGATCTTGCCGTCGTTGGTGAAGGCGCGACCGTCGCGGCCGTGGGTGGCGGTGGCGACTGCGGTGTAGAGCGCGTCCATGGAAAACCATCCCTCTCGAGTCAAGTCAGTCATGCTCCGGCGGCTCTACCGGCGGCCGCCTCACGACGACAAGTAGAGCACACAATTCAATTGTGCACAACTAAATGGCTCGCAAGAGCTATCCTGGAGGCATGAGTGCGACGCCGACCCCGACACCCTCGACCGACTGGCTCCGCCTGGACCAGCAGATCTGCTTCTCCCTGAACGCCGCCTCACGCGCCTTCGGCGGCCTGTACCGCGGGATCCTCAAGGACCTGGGGCTCACGTATCCCCAGTACCTGGTGATGCTCGTGCTGTGGGAGCACGGCGGGCTGCCGGTCAAGAAGCTGGGCGAACACCTGCGCCTCGACTCCGGCACGCTCTCGCCGCTGCTCAAGCGGCTGGAGGCGGCCGGTCTGGTCCGCCGTGAGCGCAGCGCCCGTGACGAACGCTCGGTGGAGGTCCACCTCACGGAGGAGGGCACGGCCCTGCGGGAGCGCGCGCTGGAGGTGCCGCGGCGCATCGCGGCGGCGACGAGCTTCGACGTGGACGAGATCCGTGCGCTGCGGGCCCGCCTGGACGAGCTGACGGTGGCACTGGACGCGGCGGCTGAGGCGGACGCGGAGGCCGGGGCTTAAGGGGCGCCGGCGCCCGGCAGCGGGCGGCGGACGTACAGCCCGAGGGTGATCCGGCCGCTCGCGAAGTCCTCGACCGGCTTGAAGTGCCGTTCCACGAGCGCGAGTTTGAGGCGTTCGGTGGGGTTGCCCGGGGAGCGGCGGGAGCTCAGGACATAGGCCGGGGCGACGACCCAGACCCGGCGCACGGAGGCAAGCCTGCGCCGCACCTCCCCCGGCGGCGCCTCCAGCCCGCTCAGCGTCCCGGACCGCGCCCCGGACTCCGCGAGCGCCACATCACGGGCCCCCCGGAACCCCCGCGGATACGCCAACGCCCCGACCCGCCAGACCGACGGCAGGAACAGCACGGCGTCACCGGGCCGCGCCTGCCGGGCCACCACGGCGGAGACGGCGGCGAGATTCTCGGGCCGGTGATCGGCGGAACGGTTCTTGAGCTGCAGGGGAAGGCAGACGAGGAAGGCGATCGCGATGACGAGGACGCCGGTGAGGGTGACCGGGTGGGGGTGGGGCAACCGGGGAAATCGGGGGTACGGAAACCTCGGCGCCCTCCGCCACAGGCGCCCCGCCGACGTCACCACCCGGTCCGCCCCCGCCGCCGCCAGCAGCGGCGCCCCCGCGAGGGCGTACAGCACGTACCGGTCGTCGTAGAGCGGCTGGAGTTGGGACGCGAGCATCAGGACGGTCGGGGGCAGTACCAGGAGCGGCAGGGCCACCGACGCCAGTCGCCCCGCCCCGATGCCGACGACCACCAGGGTGACGTACACCCAGAACACCACCCCCGTCCGGCCGACCGCGAAGCATCGTGCGAGGCCCTCGACGTTCGCCCAGCCCGGCGTGCGCAGCCATGCCACCTGCCCCGACTGGGCCTGGGACACCCACACCAGCGGCAGCAGCGCCAGCGCCGCCGCCCCGGCCGCCCGCGCCCAGCCGGCCCACACCGCCCGCGGCACGCGCGCCGCCGCCAAGGTCGCCGCGTGCGCGCAGAGCACCAGGACGGCGAGTTCGTGCAGCAGACAGGTGGCCGCGAGGACACCGCCGTACATCCACCAACGGCGGGGTGCCGGGCGGCTGTCGACGGCCCGCACCAGCAGCAGGGTCGCCCCCGCCGCGCCCGCCGCGACGAGCGCGTAGGACCGCCCCTCCTGGGCGTAGTGGCCGGTCATCGGGGTGATCGCGTACAGCAGGCCGGCCCACAGTCCGACGCGCGGGCGGGCCAGGCGGGTGCCGAGGGCCGCCACCAGGCCCGTCGCCGCCGCGGCCCCGAACACGGACGGCAGCCGCAGGACCACCTCGCCGGGGTGTACGGCCAGCACGGCGTGCATGAGCAGGTAGTACAGGCCGTGCACCGCGTCCACGGTGTGCAGCAGCCGCCAGATCTGCGGCACCGTACGCCGCCCGACCAGGTACGTGACGCTCTCGTCGCCCCACATGCCGCCGCGGTCGAGCCCCCACAGCCCGAGCGCGAACATGACGGCCGTCGGCACCGCCACGGCCACCACCTCGGCACGTACCCGCCTGCGGCCCGGCCGCCCCGCGTCCTCGGTCTCCACACAGCCGATTTTGTGCTGTTAGCAAGCTCTTACCGACGATTGACGGTGTATTAGCGCGCACACGCCATTCGCCCGGCTTACGATCCACCGCGATGAACGCCCTCCGGAACCATCCGCGCCTCGCCCTCGCCGCCGCCTGGCTCGCCACCCGCGCCCTGATGCTCTGGCTGCTCGCGCACGACGCGCTGCCCCGGCTCGGCGACGGCGCGGTCGCCCGGGAGGTGTGGCGGCTGTACCACCACTGGTACGTCGTCCTCGCCCACGGCGGCTTCCCGGCGCACGACCCCCTGTGGCAGTACCCGCCGGGCGCCGGCGCGGTCCTGCTGTCGCCCGCGCTGCTGCCGGGCCTGACGTACTTCCGGGCGTTCGTCGCCCTCACCCTCGTCTGCGACGCGGCGATCACCGTGGCGCTGACCCGCGCGGGCCGGCGTCCCGGCCGCAGCCGGCTCGGCGCCGCCTTCTGGGTCGGCGGTCTCCCGCTCCTCCTGAACGTCCCGCTCGCCCGCTACGACGTGCAGGTCACGGCCCTGGCCGTCATCTCCCTGTTGACGTTGTCGCGCTCCACGCGCGCGTGCGGGGCGTTCGCGGCACTCGGCGCCCTGGTGAAGGTCTGGCCGGTGCTGGTGCTCCTGGGCGTCCCGAGGGGACGCGCGACGCGCTCGGCGTGGGGCTGGGCCGCCGTCACGGGCGCCGGCTCGCTCGCCGTCCTGGCGGCCCTGTTCGCCCACCCCTTCGACTTCCTGCGCCAACAGGGCGGGCGGGGCGTGCAGATCGAGTCCCTGGGCGGCACGGCGCTCGCCTTCGCGACCCACGCCGGCTGGCCGGGGCGGGTCCGCTACCAGTACGGCGCCTTCGAGTTCACGGGACCACACGTGCGTACCGTCGCGCACGCGTGCCTCGCGCTCACGGCGCTCGCCTTCGCGCTGCTGCTCGCGTGGCGGCTGCGGGCCCGGCACCGGACGCCGGCGACCCCGTACGACGCGGCGCTCAGCGCGGTGCTGCTCTTCACCGTCACCAGCCGCGTGATCAGCCCCCAGTACATGATCTGGCTGCTGGGCCTGGCGGCCGTGTGCCTGACCTCGCGGCACACCGCGCAGCGCCCGGTCGCGGTCCTCGTCCTGGCGGCGACCGCGGTCAGCGCGGTCGCGTATCCGGTCCTGTACGGCCAGGTCATGGCCTGCACCTGGACGGGCTGCGCCCTGATGCTCGTACGCAACGGGCTGCTGGCCGCGGCGGCCGTGCTGTCCTTCGCCCGGCTGTGGCGCTCGACCGCGACTGCGCCCACCGTCCGGACACCCCGTGTGTCCCCGGACGCACAGGGAGTGACCCCGGCCGTCCCCGTCTGACAGTCCCGCCTGCTTCACTGTTACCCGGAAGACGGCCCCGACCGTTGCGCGGGAGACGGGCCCACTGACGAAGGGGACGGTCGCACATGACCTGGCTGATCACCGGCGGCGCCGGCTACATCGGGGCGCACGTGGTCCGGGCGATGACCGAGGCGGGCGAGCGGACCGTGGTCTACGACGACCTGTCGACGGGCATCGCCGCGCGCGTGCCGCAGGGCGTGCCGCTGGTGACGGGCTCGACGCTGGACGGCGAGCGGGTGGCACGCGCGCTGGCCGAGCACGAGGTCACCGGGGTCGTGCACCTGGCGGCGAAGAAGCAGGTGGGCGAGTCGGTGGACCTCCCTCTGTACTACTACCGCGAGAACGTGGAGGGCCTGCGGGTCCTGCTGGAAGCGGTGACGGCCGCCTCCGTGCCCTCCTTCGTCTTCTCCTCCTCCGCGGCGGTGTACGGCATGCCGGACGTGGACCTGGTGACGGAGGAGACGCCGTGCGTCCCCATGTCGCCGTACGGCGAGACGAAGCTGGCCGGCGAGTGGCTGGTCCGCGCGACCGGCCGGGCCACGGGCCTGTCCACGGCCTCCCTGCGCTACTTCAACGTGGCGGGCGCGGCGACCCCCGAACTGGCCGACGTGGGCGTCTTCAACCTCATCCCCATGGTGTTCGAGAAACTCACGGAGAACGCCCCGCCGCGCATCTTCGGCGACGACTACGCGACCCCGGACGGCACCTGCGTCCGCGACTACATCCACGTGGTCGACCTGGCGGAGGCCCATGTGGCCGCGGCCCGCGCCCTCCGGTCCGCCCCCGGCCGCGATCTGACCCTCAACATCGGCCGCGGCGAGGGTGTCTCGGTCCGCGAGATGATCGACCGCATCAACGCGATCACCGGCTACGACCGTCCCCCGACGGTCACCCCGCGCCGCCCCGGCGACCCGGCCCGGGTCGTCGCCTCCGCCGACCGTGCGGCCACGGAACTCGCCTGGAAGGCCAAGCACGACGTCCAGGACATGATCGAGTCGGCGTGGGAGGGGTGGGTGCGGCTGCATCCGGAGGCGGCGCGGAGTTGACGCCGACCGGGCTCGCGTAGCCTGCGCGGATGACCGACCGGATCCCTTCCCCGTCCCCTTCCCGCGCCGACCGCGCCCTCGGCACGGTCATCGGCTCTGCCGTCGGTGACGCCTTGGGCGCGCCCTTCGAGTTCGGGCCGGAGGGGGCGTTCTCCGCGCGGTTCCCTGCGCCGGGCGGGGGCGGCGAGATGTGCGGTGGCGGCGGGTGGGACCCCGGCGAGGCGACCGACGACACGCAGATGGCGGTGCTGGTCGGCGAGTCGCTGCTGGCGCACGGCGGCCTCGAACCCGCCGACGTCTTCGCCCGGTTCCGGCGCTGGGCCGCGGCCGAGCCGAAGGACATCGGCCTGCAGACCGAGGCGGTCCTGACCAGCGGCGACCCTTGGGACCTGGCGGCGGCCGTGCACTTCCGGACCAGCCAACGGGCCGCCGGGAACGGCGCGTTGATGCGGGCGGCGACCTCCGCCGTGTTCTTCGCGCGCTCGGGCCGGGAGGCGACGATGGACGCGGCCCGCCGTATCGCCGCCCTCACCCATGGGGACCGGGCGGCCTGGGAAGGGACCGCGGTCTTCCACGAGTTGGTGCGGGTCGCCCTGGACGGGGGCGATCCGCTCACCGCCGTACCGGACACGCTCGCGGTGGTGCACGCCGAGCACCGCGAGCGGTACGCGCGCGTGCTCGCGTCGGACTGGCATCCCGACCTGGCGACGGAGTTCAACGGTGCGGTGTGGCCGTGTCTTGCCTCCGCCGTCTGGGCGCTGCGCACGACTTCCTCGTACGAGGCCGCCGTACGCGCCGCCGTCGACCTCGGCGGGGACACGGACACCGTCGCGGCCGTGACCGGCGGGCTCGCGGGTGCCGTGTACGGCGTCGGGGCCGTTCCCGAGCGCTGGACCACCGCGCTGCACGTGCCCCTGCCGGGCTTCGGTGAACGGGTGCTCCGCGTGGGCGAGTTGGCGGTACTCGCCGGGCGGCTGGACGATCAGGGGGCCTGAAGTCCCGGTTCCTCGGCCGGGCTACTGGTTGTTCAGGTACGTCAGCACGGCCAGCACCCGGCGGTGCCCGCTGTCGCTCGGCGGCAGGCCCAGCTTCAGGAAGACGTTGCCGATGTGCTTGTGCACCGCGCGTTCCGTGACGACGAGCGTCTCGGCGATGGTCGCGTTGTCGTGCCCCTCGGCCATCAACTTCAGCACCTCGCGCTCGCGCGGGGTGAGAGAGTCGAGGGGCGAGTCCTTGCGGCGGGTGAGGAGTTCGGTGACGACCTCGGGGTCGAGGGCCGTACCGCCGGAGGCGACCCGCTCCAGCGCGTCCAGGAACTCGTCCACGCGGCCCACGCGGTCCTTGAGGAGGTAGCCGAGCCCGTTCGCCCCGCCGGTCAGCAGCTCGGCGGCGTACGACTCCTCGACGTACTGGGACAGGACCAGCACCGGCAGCCCGGGGATCTCCTTGCGCGCCTCCAGCGCCGCCCGCAGCCCCTCGTCCCGGAAGTTCGGCGGCATCCGCACATCGAGCACGGCGGCGTCGGGGCGGTGCTCCAGCAGCGCGGGCAGGGTCTCGGGACCGGTGCCGGCGACGGCCACCACCTCGTGCCCGGCCGACGTCAGCAGCAGGACCAGGCCCTCCCGCAGCAGGGCGTTGTCCTCGGCGATCACGACTCTCACGGCTGTTCCGTCTCAACTCCGGTCACCGAACGGCGACCCTCCTGTGGCCACCGGCGGCCGGGGACCGCAGCATACTCACAACGCCTTCACGGCCTCCGCGGTGGCCCGGGCCAGCGCCCCGAGATAGCCCTTCGGCAGCTTCGGGCTGCGGATCACCACGGAACGCCAGTACAGGGGGCCCGAGATCAGGTCGAGGGCCAGCTCGTCGTCGAAGCCCTCGCGGATCTCGCCGCGCTGCTCGGCCGCCACCAGGATCTTGCTGGCGACGCCCTCCTGCCCCTCCCGCAGCGTCTTCTGCATGGCCTCGGCGATCTCGGGGTTGCGGGCCGCCTCGGCCTGCAGGTCCGGGATGATCTGCGAGGCCACCGGGTGCCGCAGCGCCCGGGAGGTCACCTCGTACAGCAGCCGCAGGTCGCCCTCCAGGGAGCCCGTGTCGGGCGTCGGCAGGCCCATCACGGCGATGGCCGAGACGACGTCGAGGACGAGGTGCAGCTTGGACTTCCAGCGGCGGTAGACCGCGGTCTTGCCGACGCCCGCGCGGCGCGCGATCCCCTCGATGGACATCCGCGCGTAGCCGACGGCCGCGAGTTCCTCGAAGACGGCCGCGCGAATGGCTTCGGTCACATCCTCGCGGAGAACGGCCGCTCCGGCGGGAGTACGGCGGCGCGGACGCGTCTGGGACTCCTCGGCGTTCGTCGTCATGCGGTCCAGCATAGGGCGTTGCGACGAAACGGTTGCGTCCTGACGCGGCAGGCGTTGCGACGAAACGGTGTCGTCCCGACGCGGCCCCGGCGGGCCGCCGGGGACAAACGCGTTACGACGAAACGGTTGCGTTCCGACGCCGACTGGGCCTACGCTCACGTTGCGACGATACGGTCCCGTCCCGACGTAAGAGAACGTGAAGAGAAGCGTAAGGAAACGTGGGGCAACGGACCGGCCGGCCGACGGGCCGGACGCCCGCACCCCCCTCCCCCGAGCGAAAGCAGCGGATGTGAGCCAGGTCCTCCACACACCGCCCCCGACGCCGGCCCCGGCCGACGACGATCTCGCGGCGCTGGCCGCCCGGCACGGCCTCTCGGTCAGCGGCGCGCGCCCCTCCCTGCCGGAGTACGTCCGTCAGCTGTGGGCCCGCCGCCACTTCATCAGCGCCTTCGCCACCGCCAAGCTCACCTCCCAGTACAGCCAGGCGAAGCTCGGCCAGGTCTGGCAGGTCATGACGCCGCTGCTGAACGCCGCGGTGTACTACTTCATCTTCGGCGTACTGCTGGACACCAAGCGGAACGTACCGGACTACATCCCGTTCCTTGTTACGGGCGTTTTCATCTGGACGTTCACGCAGAGCTCGATCATGTCGGGCACGCGCGCCATCTCCGGCAACCTCGGCCTGGTCCGCGCCCTGCACTTCCCGCGGGCCGCGCTGCCGATCTCGTTCGCCCTCCAGCAGCTCCAGCAGCTGCTGTTCTCGATGTGCGCGCTGGTCGTCATCCTGCTCTGCTTCGGCGTGCCGGTCGCGGCCTCCTGGGTGCTGGCGGTCCCGGCGCTGATCCTGCAGTTCACCTTCAACGCCGGCGTGGCGATGATCATGGCCCGGCTGGGCGCCAAGACCCCGGACATCGCGCAGCTGATGCCGTTCGTGCTGCGCACCTGGATGTACATCTCCGGCGTCATGTGGAGCATCGAGCGGCTGACCGGCCAGCACAAGGGCCTGCCGAGCTGGGTGGCTCCCGTCCTCAAGGCCAACCCGCCCGCCGTCTACATCGACCTGATGCGCTACTCCCTGATCGACAGCTTCAAGGCCAGCCAGCTGCCGCCCCATGTGTGGGCGCTCGCGACGGGCTGGGCGCTGGTCGCCGGAGTCGTCGGCTTCATCTACTTCTGGAAGGCTGAGGAGACGTACGGCCGTGGCTGAGAACACCTTCGAGATCAACGACCGCGTCCCCGCCGGCCGCACGCCCGCCGAGCGGATCCCCACCGTCGTCGTCGACGGCGTCGACATCGTCTACCGGGTCAACGGCACCGGCGCCGGCAAGGGCTCCGCGACCGCCGCGCTCAACCGCATGCTGCGCCGCAAGCAGGCCGAGAAGGCGGCCGGCGTGCGCAAGGTGCACGCCGTCAAGAACGTCTCCTTCGTCGCGTACAAGGGCGAGGCCATCGGCCTGATCGGCACCAACGGTTCCGGCAAGTCGACCCTGCTCAAGGCGATCGCGGGCCTGCTCCCGGTGGAGAACGGCCGGATCTTCACCGACGGCCAGCCCTCCCTGCTCGGCGTCAACGCGGCCCTGATGAACGACCTGACCGGCGAGCGCAACGTCTACCTCGGCGGCCTCGCCATGGGCATGTCCCGCGAGCAGGTCAAGGACCGCTACCAGGACATCGTCGACTTCTCCGGCATCAACGAGAAGGGCGACTTCATCACCCTCCCGATGCGGACGTACTCCTCCGGCATGGCCGCCCGGCTGCGCTTCTCCATCGCCGCCGCCAAGGACCACGACGTCCTGCTCATCGACGAGGCCCTGGCCACCGGTGACGCGGCCTTCCGCATCCGGTCCGAGGAGCGGATCCGCGCGCTGCGCGAGCAGGCGGGCACGGTGTTCCTGGTCAGCCACAGCGCCAAGTCCATCCGCGACACCTGCGACCGCGTGCTGTGGCTGGAGCGTGGCGAGCTGCGCATGGACGGGCCGACCGAGGAGGTCATGGAGCAGTACGAGGCCTTCACCGGGGACAAGGGCAACAAGCCGAAGCCCAAGGCCAAGCCGAAGCCGAAGCCGACGACCGCCGTGCCGGCCTAGGCTCCCGCACACGAAGAGGGCGCCCCCTGCTGTCCGGGGGCGCCCTCTTCGTCGTACCGCCTACGAGAAGCTCGTACCGCCTACGAGTGCTGGCGCAGCAGCGTGCGCATGGTCCGCATCGCCACCGACAGGTTGGCGAGGTCGAACGTCTCCGAGCCCTGGATCTCGTCCAGGGTCGTGCGCGCCCGGCCCAGGATCGCCGCGTTCTTCTCGTTCCACGCCTTGAAGCGCTGCTCGGGCGTCGAGGTGCCGTTGCCGACGGCCAGGACGTCCGAGGTCAGCGCCGCGTGGGCGGCGTACAGGTCCTCGCGGATGGAGGCGCGGGCCATGGACTGCCAGCGGTCCGCGCGGGGCAGCTCGATGATGCGGTCCATGAGCTGGGTGATGTGCAGCCGGTCGGCGAGGTCGTAGTAGACCTCGGCGACGTCCAGCGGCTCCTTGCCCATGCGGTCGGCGATCGAGACGATGTCGAGCGCCGGGAAGGCGGAGGAGAACCCGGCCACGCGCGTGGCGAGTTCGTCCGGCACGCCGGCCCCCGTCAGCTCGTCGTAGATCTGCTGCCACCACTCCAGGTCCGCGCCGCGCAGCAGCTTGGTCAGCTGCGACCAGACCTGCTCGACGCGCTCGGCGAAGAAGTCGACGGTCTCGGCGAGCTGGAGCGGCTGCGGCCGGTTGTTGAGCAGCCAGCGCGTGCCGCGCTCGACGAGCCGGCGCGAGTGCAGCCGGATCCGGGTCTGTACGGCGGCCTCGACCTGGTTGTCGAGGGCCTCCACCGCGTCCCACACCGGCGCCGAGCTGAAGATCGCGCGGGCCGCGGTCTGCGCCCGCACGATCTCCTCCAGGGACGCGCCCGTCTCCTCGCGCAGTCGGTGCAGATACGTCGTACCACCCGTGTTGACCGTGTCGTTGACCAGCACGGTCGTCACGATCTCGCGACGCAACGGGTGGTTGTCCATGTACTGCGGGAACTGCTCGCGCAGAGCCGTCGGGAAGTAGGCGTGCAGCAGACCACGCAGGTACGGGTCGTCCGGCAGCGAGGTGTGCAGCAGCTCGTCGGCGACCGTGATCTTCGTGTACGCCAGCAGCACGGCCGTCTCCGGGCCGGTCAGGCCCTGGCCCTGAGCGAGGCGTTCGCGGATCTGGCGGTCGGTCGGCAGGAACTCCAGGGCCCGGTCGAGATGGCCCTCGCGGACCAGGTGGCGCATGAAGCGCTGCTGGGCGTGGAGCATGTCCTTGGACTGGGTGAGCGCGTTGGCGATCGCCGTGTTCTGCGCGTAGTTGTTGCGCAGGACCAGGTGGCCGACCTCGTCGGTCATCTCGGCGAGCACCTTGTTGCGCTGCTTGACGGTCAGGTCGCCGTCCGCGACCAGGCCGTTGAGCAGGATCTTGATGTTCACCTCGTGGTCGGAGGTGTCCACGCCCGCGCTGTTGTCGATGGCGTCCGTGTTGATCTTGCCGCCGTGCAGCGCGAACTCGATCCGGCCGAGCTGGGTCAGGCCCAGGTTGCCGCCCTCGCCGACGACCCGTACCCGCAGGTCGGCGCCGTCGACGCGGATCGGGTCGTTGGCCTTGTCGCCGACGTCCGCGTGGGACTCGGTGGAGGCCTTGACGTACGTACCGATGCCGCCGTTCCACAGCAGGTCCACCGGCGCCTGCAGAATCGCCTTCATCAGGTCGGCCGGGGTCATCTTGGCGACCTTGCCCTCGATGCCGAGGGCCTCGCGGATCTGCGGGTTGAGCTGGATGGCCTTGGCGGTACGCGGGAACACGCCGCCGCCGGCCGAGATCAGCTCGGTGTCGTAGTCGGCCCAGCTGGAGCGCGGGAGGTCGAAGATGCGGCGGCGCTCGGCGTAGGAGGTGGCCGCGTCCGGGTTCGGGTCGATGAAGATGTGCCGGTGGTCGAAGGCGGCGACCAGGCGGATGTGCTCGCTCAGCAGCATGCCGTTGCCGAACACGTCACCCGACATGTCACCGATGCCGACGACCGTGAAGTCCTCGCTCTGCGTGTCCACGCCCAGCTCGCGGAAGTGCCGCTTGACGGACTCCCAGGCGCCGCGCGCGGTGATGCCCATGCCCTTGTGGTCGTAACCGGCCGAGCCACCGGAGGCGAAGGCGTCGCCGAGCCAGAAGTTGTACGACTCCGCGACCCCGTTGGCGATGTCGGAGAAGGTCGCGGTGCCCTTGTCGGCCGCGACCACCAGGTAGGTGTCGTCCTCGTCGTGCCGCACGACGTCGGCCGGGGGCACGACCTCGCCGGCCACCATGTTGTCGGTGATGTCGAGCAGGGCCGAGATGAACATCTTGTAGCTGGCGATGCCCTCGGCCAGCCACGCGTCCCGGTCCACGCTCGGGTCGGGCAGCTGCTTGGCGACGAAGCCGCCCTTGGCGCCGACCGGCACGATGACGGTGTTCTTCACCATCTGCGCCTTGACCAGGCCGAGGATCTCGGTCCGGAAGTCCTCACGCCGGTCGGACCAGCGCAGACCTCCGCGCGCGACCTTGCCGAAGCGCAGGTGCACGCCCTCGACGCGCGGCGAGTACACCCAGATCTCGTACGCCGGGCGCGGCGCCGGCAGGTCCGGGATGGCCTGCGGGTCGAACTTCATGGAGACGTACTCGTGCGGCTTGCCGCCCGCCGCCTCCTGGAAGAAGTTCGTACGGAGCGTCGCCTTGATGACGGTCAGGAAGGACCGCAGGATGCGGTCCTCGTCGAGGCTCGCCACCTGGTCGAGGGCCGCGTCGACCTCTTCGAGGAGGGCGTCGACGATCTCGTGGCCCGCGCGCTGGCGGTCCGGCGACATCCGCGCCTCGAACAGGGAGACGAGCAGCCGGGTGGTGTGGACGTTGTTGCGGAGGGTGTCCTCCATGTAGTCCTGCGAGAAGGTGGAACCCGCCTGCCGCAGGTACTTGGCGTACGCGCGCAGCACCATCGCCTGACGCCAGGTCAGCCCGGCGCTGAGCACGAGGGCGTTGAAGCCGTCGTTCTCCGCCCTGCCGGTCCAGGTCGCGGCGAAGGCCTCCTGGAAGCGCTCACGGGCGTCGTCGCCGAGGTAGTCCCCGGTGCCGTTCTGCGACTTGGGCAGACGCAGCCCGAAGTCGTAGATCCAGGCCGTCGTACGGTCCGAGCAGCGCAGTTCGTACGGCCGCTCGTCCGTCACCTCGACGCCGAGCCTGCTGAGGGCCGGCAGCACGGCCGACAGGGAGACGGCCTCGCCCTTGCGGTAGATCTTGAAGCGGCGCTCCTCGGGGGCCGTGCCCACCGGCTCGTAGAGGCTGAGGGCGAAGTTCCGCTCCTCGGTGAGCGCCTCCAGGTGGACGAGGTCGGCGACCGCGGCGCGCGGGGTGTGGTCGGCCTTGTAGCCCTCGGGGAAGCTGTTGTTGTAGCGGCGCAGCAGCTCGGCGGCGCGCTCCTCGCCGCACTCGGCGTTCAGCGCCTCCGCGAAGCCGTCGGCCCAGGAGCGGGCGGCCTCGACCAGGCGGGCCTCGATGCGCTCCTTGTCGGCGTCGGACAGCTCGGGCAGCTCGGTGCCCTGCGGGACCCGGACCACGAAGTGCAGCCGGGAGAGGATCGACTCGGTGTTCCAGGCGGTGAAGTCGACGCTGGTGCCGCCGAGTTCCTCCTTGAGGATGTCGATGATCCTGAGGCGGACGCCGGTGGTGTAGCGGTCGCGCGGGAGGTAGACGAGGGCCGAGTAGTAGCGGCCGTACTCGTCCTGGCGCAGGTAGAGCCTGAGCCGCCTGCGCTCCTGGAGGTAGAGGACCGAGGTGGCGATGGTCTCCAGCTCCGCGGCCGGCGTCTGGAAGAGCTCGTCGCGCGGGTACGTCTCCAGGATCTGCAGCAGGTCGCGCCCGTCGTGGCTGTTGGGCGAGAACCCGGCGCGCTCCAGGACCTCGTCGACCTTGCGGCGGATGACGGGGACCCGGCGCACGGACTCGGTGTAGGCGGCGGAGGAGAACAGGCCGAGGAAGCGGCGCTCGCCGACGACGTTGCCGTCCGCGTCGAACTTCTTGACGCCGATGTAGTCCAGATACGACGGCCGGTGCACGGTGGCACGGCTGTTGGCCTTGGTCAGGACCAGGAGCTTGTGCTCGCGGGCCTTGGCGCGGGCGTCGGCGGGCAGCCGCTCGAAGGACGGGCTGACCGGGTGGCCCTCCTCCTCGGAGTGCTGCGGGTCGGAGCGCAGGATGCCGAGGCCGGTGCCGGGGACGGCGCCCAGGGAGTCGTCCTCGCGCAGCTGGTACTCGCGGTAGCCGAGGAAGGTGAAGTGGTCGGCGGCCAGCCAGCGCAGCAGCTCACGGGCCTCCTCCACGTCCTGCTCGCGCAGGTCGGAGGCGATGGGCTCGGTGGGCAGCTCGTCGGCCATGCGCAGCGCCGCGTCCCGCATCTTGTCCCAGTCCTCGACGGCCTCACGGACGTCGGACAGGACGCGCAGCAGCTCGGCGGTGATCTGCTTGAGGTCGCCGCGGTCGGTCTCGCGGTCGATCTCGACGTGGATCCAGGACTCGGTGTGCGCGTCGTGCGGCCGCTCGCCGCCGGGCTGCGCGGTGAGCACCTCGATCAGCTTGCCGGTGACGTCCCGGCGCACGACGATCTGCGGGTGGATGACGACGTGGATGCCGCGTCCCTGCCGGGTCAGCTCGTTGGTGACGGAGTCGACGAGAAAGGGCATGTCGTCGGTGACGACCTCGACGACCGAGTGGCTGCACGTCCACCCGTTCTCCTCCACGGTGGGCGTGTGCACCCGCACGTTGGCCGTACCCTGCGGGCGGTTCTCGGCCAGCCGGTAGTGGGAGAAGGCGGCTCCGAAGATGTCGACCGGGTCCCGGTCGGCGAGGTCCTCCGGGGCGGTGTGCAGGTAGTAGCGCTGGAGGAACGCGAGCACGGTCTCACTGTCCGGGGTGACCGGCGTGCCCTCGTCCGTCGTCCCGGTCGGTAGGTGCCCCCCGACCGGGCTGTTCTCAGCTACCCGAGCGGCCCTCTCCAGCAGCTCGGCCTTGGCTTCGTCCAGCTTGGTCTGCATTGTCCTCTGGCTCCTGTCGCGCGCCGTTGCGTGACGTAGAAGGAAGTACGGTCTCTTCCCCTGCGGCTCTTCGCCACGGCCCGGGTTCTCCGGTCTGCTCAGACGCTATGCCGCAAGGTCGGATGAGCGGGAAGATATGAGCCATTTTTGAGCCCGCCGGGGAGTGTGACGCTGCTCTCTGCGGCGCTCCCGACCGGCTGCTGTCCGGCATCCCGGGGGCCTTGCGGGCCCCCTCTCGCCCGCGAGGACCAGCGACCGCCGCCCGGTCACGGAGATGATCCGTGCTCACCGGGCGCAGGGCAGGGGCAACAGTGCCCCCGCGAACTATCGCGCTGATCACGCCACCAAGGCTATCGCCCCCCACAGGGGGCCCGTCATGAGCCGTATGTGTACAAAACCGGGGGTGGAACTTTGACGTTCTGCACAGGGGCGAGGGGTGTGGGGGTGTGCGGTACGCCGAGCGGCACGCGCGGTACGCATCGGTCGCCGCGCGCCCTCTTGGCCAGGCCGTCCGCCGGAGGCACGTTGCCGACATGACAGCCAAAATCCTGATCGTCACCGGAGACGCGGCGGAGTCGCTGGAGGTCCTCTACCCCTACCAGCGCCTGCGCGAGGAGGGCTACGAGGTCCACATCGCGGCCCCCGCCCGCAAGAAGCTGCGGTTCGTCGTCCACGACTTCGAACCCGGCTTCGACACGTACACCGAGAAGCCCGGCTACACCTGGCCCGCCGACCTGGCCTTCGCGGAGGTCGATCCCGGCGAGTACGCCGCGATCGTCATCCCCGGCGGCCGGGCCCCCGAGTACCTGCGCAACGACCCCGAACTCCGCAAGATCCTCAAGTCCTTCTTCGACGCCGACAAGCCGGTCGCCCAGATCTGCCACGGGCCCCTGCTCACCGCCGCGGTCGACGGCCTGCGCGGCCGGAGGGTCACGGCGTACCCCGCACTGGAGCCCGACATGCAGTCGGCCGGCGCCACCTTCCAGGACGCGGAGGCGGTGGTCGACGGCACCCTGGTCTCGTCCCGGGCGTGGCCGGACCATTCGGCGTGGATGCGGGAGTTCCTGACGGTGCTGCGAGCGAAGGCGCCGGTCACCTAGTCACTCGGTCGCTCGGTCGCTCGGCCGCTCGGCCGCTCGGCCGCTCGGTCGCTTGGTTGCCGGCGGAGGTGCGTGCCGCCCGCTCAGGCCGCCAGCCGCTCCGCTTCCACGACGGCCTCCGCCAAGGTGTCCACGACCGGCACCCCGACCCCTTCCAGACTGGCCCGACTGTGCGACCCGCCGGTGTACAGCACGGCCCGCGCCCCCACGTGCAACGCGGCCACCGCGTCGTCGGCGGCGTCGCCTATCACCACCGTACGAGCCGGATCGACCATGGCGAGCGAGGCGAGGTGCCGCACCATGTGCTCCGCCTTGCTCCCGCCGGACGGCCCGGTGCGCCCGTCGACGCGTACGAAGTGGTCCGCTATGCCGAACCTCCGCACCAGCGGCACGAGTTCGTCATGCCCGTACATGCTGAGGATCGACTGGCTGCGCCCGGCCTCCCGCCAGCCGGCGAGCAGCTCCGCCGCGCCCTCGGTCAGCCCGCACCGGCCGCGGTGCTCGGAGTAGTACCGGTGGAAGGTCTCGTCCATGACCTCCCACTCGGCGTCCGTCGGCAGCCGCCCCAGCAGCCGCTCGTAGAACTTCGGCACCGGCACGCAGTACAGCGCCCGGTACCGCTCCATCGTGATCGGCTCCAGGCCCAGCTCCCCGAAAGCCGCGTTCGTCGCGCCGATGATCGCTTCGTTGTCGTGGAACAGCGTCCCGTTCCAGTCCCACACGATGTGCGCCCCAGTGTGCATCCCCATGCCAAGAACGTACCCGCCGCCACTGACAATCAAGAGAACGGCAGGTCAAAGGGGGCTTGTCAGTCCCCGAGCCCCACCAGGTTCGGGATCTCCTGCGTGGCGTACCACAGCAGTTCGTGGTCCTCGGCGCCGTCCACCACGAACTGCGCGTCGTCGTCCCCGGCGTCCGCCGCGGGCAGCGCCTCGGCCGCGGCGGCGACGTCCGCCTCAGCGTCGTCGAGGTCGACGTGCACGGCGGCGGCCTTGGCCAGCGGCACGGTCCCGGTCACGCGCACCTCGCCCAGCGCCGCCGGGTCGAGGGCACGGTCGGGGTCGGCGAGGGCCGTGCCGTCGGGGACGTCGACGGCGACCACGACCCGGCGCCGTACCGCCTCGGGATCGGCGGCGAGCAACCGCAGCGAGGCGAGCGCGGCGCGGTTGAGCGCGGCGTACTCCAGCTCCTCGATGTCGTCGGAGAGGTACCACTCGCGCAGTGCGGGCGTCACGGCGTAGGCGACGAAGGGTCCGACCCCCAGCTCTCCCGTCTTGTACGCCTCGGCGAGCCCGGGAAGGGTCAGGGGGACGTAGACGCGCATGGTGGCCGCTTTCGTGGTCGGAGGCTCCGCTGGGCCCCGGGCAAGTGCGGTGGTCCCGCGTCTCCCGGAGGGCCTTCAGGATACGTGCGGTGTCCCCTTTCGAGTCCCCGCGGGCGCCCTCGGGGCCGTCGACCTCGCTCCCGGAATTCACCCTGAACCCCCTTGTGAGCACGGGTTTCGGAGGCCTCCCCTCACCCTGATAGGTGAACTTCCCGGCCGCCCCGGCGCGACCCCGCCCTTCCTTGCGGCGGCGGTCCACACCCCCGTACAAGATCCCCAACGCCAAGTTACCGCCCGGTATCGCCCGGGCCGACTGAACGGGGATCCCGATGCACAAGGTCATGACCAGGGCGCAGCTCCAGCCGGGCACCCGTCCGCCGGGCCGCCGAGACTCCCGCCGCCCCGGCGGCGCCCCGCCACGCAACCCGGGAGCGTCCACGCCCCGCACCGCACCGGGAGACGGCCGCCCGCCCGGAGCCCGCGGCACCGCTCCCTACGGAAACACCAGGCCGACCGACGGCCGCCCCGCGCCGGCCCCCGGAAGCCCCGGCAGGACGGACCGCACGAGCCCGACCACGACCCGAAACGGAACGGCCGCGCTGCCTCCGCCGTCACCCCCTGCCACGCCGTTCACCCACGCTTCCCCTCCGGGCTCGGCGAACGGCCGGGCACCTCACAGCGCCGCTCACCCCGCCCCTCACCCGGCACCGCAAAGTGCCGCCCCGGCAGCCCTGGCCGTCGCCTCCCCCACCGCCACCCGTCCCGCCCAGGCCCTCCGCGCGCCCGTGCCGCAGCCCAGTCCCACCGACCTCTTCGCCGACCGGCTCCTCGCCGTCCTGAGCGGGCAGCGGCCCGTGCACTGGATGCTCCGGCACACGGTCGGCCGTGCCTACGACGAGCTCGCCTGGCTCGCCGAGCGGGGTCCCCTGCGCACCCGTGGCGCGCGTCCCGTCGTCCGTGACATCGGCTACTGCGTCCCGCGCCCCGGCGCCATCGAGGCCTTCGCCCGCATCGGCGCCGGCGACCAGCTGCGCGCCATGGCCTTCCGCCTGGAACAGGGCCCCGACCTGCGCTGGCGCTGCACCGCGGTGGAACTGGGCGGAGCCCGGCCGCCGCGCCCGGCCGACGACTAGCCTCCGCGACCACACACGCCGAAGGGCCGGGCACCCTCGGGTGACCCGGCCCTTCAAGCCG
Source organism: Streptomyces cylindrosporus (assembly GCF_022698165.1). GTDB lineage: Bacteria > Actinomycetota > Actinomycetes > Streptomycetales > Streptomycetaceae > Streptomyces > Streptomyces cylindrosporus. Next base: position 20,257 of record NZ_JALDAY010000012.1, on the reverse strand, counting down.
CTGCGCGACCGCGGGCACCGGCACTTACCGGCCCGCGACCACCCTTCGCCTGCTTACTTCTTACGGCGACGCCCGCGCGACTGCTTGCGCCGCTCCGCGCGCGTGAGGCCGTCGGCCTCCGAGCGGACCGGCTCCTCGTCGCCGACGAAGTCGCCCTCGATGGTGCCGCCCTCGCCGTCCACGGTCGGCGCGGAGAAGTGGAGGTTGCGGCGCTGCGGGGCGTCCAGCCCCTTGGCGCGGATCTCCGGCCGGGAACCCGCCTGAGCCGGCACCGCGTCCTGCTTCTCCATGTCGACCGGCGTCGCGTCCTCGACCGGGACCTCCTCGACCTGCTGCTCGACCTGGACCTCCAGGTTGAACAGGTAGCCGACGGACTCCTCCTTGATGCCCTCCATCATGGCGGTGAACATGTCGAAGCCCTCGCGCTGGTACTCGACCAGCGGGTCCTTCTGCGCCATCGCGCGCAGGCCGATGCCCTCCTGGAGGTAGTCCATCTCGTAGAGGTGCTCGCGCCACTTGCGGTCCAGGACCGACAGCACGACCCGGCGCTCCAGCTCACGCATGATCTCGGAGCCGAGCTGCGCCTCGCGCGCCTCGTACTGCTCGTGGATGTCGTCCTTGATGGACTCGGAGATGAACTCGGCGGTCAGACCGGCCCGGTCACCCGCGGCCTCCTCCAGCTCCTCGACGGTGATCTTCACCGGGTAGAGCTGCTTGAAGGCGCCCCAGAGGCGGTCGAGGTCCCAGTCCTCGGCGAAGCCCTCGGCGGTCTCGGCGTTGACGTACGCGTCGATCGTGTCGTCCATGAAGTGGCCGACCTGCTCCTGCAGGTCCTCGCCCTCCAGGACGCGGCGGCGCTCGCCGTAGATGACCTCGCGCTGGCGGTTGAGGACCTCGTCGTACTTCAGGACGTTCTTACGGGTCTCGAAGTTCTGCTGCTCGACCTGCGACTGGGCGGACGCGATCGCGCGCGTGACCATCTTGTTCTCGATCGGCACGTCGTCCGGGACGTTCGCCATCGACATCACGCGCTCGACCATCTGGGCCTTGAACAGGCGCATCAGGTCGTCGCCGAGGGAGAGGTAGAAGCGGGACTCGCCGGGGTCGCCCTGACGGCCGGAGCGGCCGCGCAGCTGGTTGTCGATACGGCGCGACTCGTGCCGCTCGGTGCCGAGGACGTAGAGCCCGCCGAGCTCCTTGACCTCCTCGAACTCCGCCTTCACGGCCTTCTCGGCCCGCTCCAGGGCGGCCGGCAGGGCCGCGGCCCACTCCTCGATGTGCTCCTCGGGGTCGAGGCCGCGCTGGCGCAGCTCGGCCTCGGCGAGGTCGTCGGGGTTGCCGCCGAGCTTGATGTCCGTACCGCGGCCGGCCATGTTGGTGGCCACGGTGACGGCGCCCTTGCGGCCGGCCTGGGCGACGATGATCGCCTCACGGTCGTGCTGCTTCGCGTTCAGCACCTCGTGCTGGACGCCTCGCTTGGACAGCTGCTGCGAGAGGTACTCGGACTTCTCGACCGACGTCGTACCGACGAGGATCGGCTGGCCCTTCTCGTGCTTCTCGACGATGTCGTCGACGACCGCCTCGAACTTCGCGACCTCGGTGCGGTAGATCAGGTCCGACTGGTCCTTGCGGATCATCGGCCGGTTGGTCGGGATCGGGACGACGCCGAGCTTGTAGATCTGGTGGAACTCGGCGGCCTCGGTCATGGCCGTACCGGTCATGCCGGACAGACCGGGCAGCTCCTTGCCGTTCTGGTCGTGGCGCTTGTAGAGGCGGAAGAAGTTCTGGAGGGTGATCGTGGCGAGGGTCTGGTTCTCGTCCTTGATGTCCACCCCTTCCTTCGCCTCGATCGCCTGGTGCATGCCCTCGTTGTAGCGGCGGCCGGCGAGGATACGGCCGGTGTGCTCGTCGACGATCATGACCTCGCCGTCGAGGACGACGTAGTCCTTGTCCTTCTTGAAGAGCTCCTTCGCCTTGATGGCGTTGTTCAGGTAGCCCACCAGAGGCGTGTTCACCGACTCGTAGAGGTTGTCGATGCCCAGCCAGTCCTCGACCTTGGAGACACCGGACTCGTGGATGGCGACCGTGCGCTTCTTCTCGTCGACGTCGTAGTCGCCGGTCTCCTCGACGCCCTTGAGCGGGTTGCCCGCCTCGCCCTTCTTCAGGCGCAGGACCAGCTTGGCGAAGTCGCCGTACCACTTGGTGGCCTGGTCGGCCGGGCCGGAGATGATCAGCGGCGTACGGGCCTCGTCGACCAGGATGGAGTCGACCTCGTCGACGATCGCGAAGTTGTGGCCGCGCTGGACGAGCTCGTCCTTGGACCACGCCATGTTGTCGCGCAGGTAGTCGAAGCCGAACTCGTTGTTCGTGCCGTACGTGATGTCGCACGCGTACTGCTCGCGGCGCTGGGCCGGCGTCATGTTGGCGAGGATGCAGCCGACTTCGAGGCCGAGGAACCGGTGGACGCGGCCCATCATCTCGGAGTCGCGCTCGGCCAGGTAGTCGTTGACCGTGATGAGGTGGACGCCCTTGCCCGACAGCGCGTTCAGATACGCGGGCAGGGTGCCGACGAGCGTCTTGCCCTCACCGGTCTTCATCTCGGCCACATAGCCGAGGTGGAGGGCCGCGCCACCCATGATCTGCACGTCGTAGTGGCGCTGGCCGAGGACGCGCTTGGCGGCCTCGCGCACGGTGGCGAACGCCTCGGGGAGCAGGTCGTCCAGGCTCTCGCCGTCTTCGTAACGCTGCTTGTACTCGTCGGTGAGGGCCCGCAGCTCGGCGTCGGAGAGGCCTTCGAAGTCCTCTTCGATGGAGTTGACCTGGTCCGCGATGCGGTGCAGCTTGCGCAGGATCTTGCCTTCGCCTGCACGCATGATCTTCGAGAGGACGGACACGGGGGTTGGTCTCCTTGCCGGTCGGGCCTGGGACGGTCGGTTTCCATTTGACTTACTGAGCAACGGCCATCGTATGCGAGGACCCGGCCCGGTCGGGAGGCCTGCTGTGACGACGGCCGCCGACTGCTCGGCACACCGCTTCAAATCTTCTTCAAAGGGGACAACGGACGGGCCCCGCGGATGGTGCCGTCCCGCTCCGACGAATTGCGCGAATTGTGATCACCCGCTCACGCACGGCAAAAAATTGGCGTGCCCGTCCGGGCCCCGAGCAGAATCGGCCGATGGACCCCGTGACGCTCACGACCCCCCGCCTTCTCCTTCGCCCGCCCGGCCCGCAGGACACCGACGCCGTCTACAAGGCCGCGCAGGATCCCGAGATCCAGCGCTGGACGACGATTCCCTCGCCCTATCTGCCCGAGCACGCCCAGGCTTTCACGCAGCAGATGGTGCCCGACGGCTGGGCCGACGGCACGATGCTCGACTGGGGACTGTTCCTCCCCGAAGGGGAGGAACTGGTGGGCATGATCGGCCTCTACATGCGCTCACTGAGCACGGCCGAGATCGGTTTCTGGGGCACCAAGGAACACCGCGGCAAGGGTTACGTCACCGAGGCCGTGGCCACGATCTCGCGCTGGGCCTTCGCCGAACTGTCGGTCGACCGCGTGGAATGGCGCGCGGAGGTCGGCAACGCCCCCTCGCGCGCGGTGGCCGAGCGCGCCGGTTTCGTCGTCGAGGGCACCCTGCGCTCCGCGATGATCCATCAGGGCGTCCGCCGCGACGCCTGGGTCGGCGCCCTCCTGCCCTCGGACCTGGGCCTGCCGTCGACGGCGCCGTACCTGCCGGCGCCCGCCTCGCACGACTGACCGCGAAAGCGCAGCTCAGCCCGCGTTGTCAGACCCACCTTCTATCGTGCGGACCATGACGACCCCGCGCCCCACCACCGAGCTCTCGGCAGACGACGCCCGCCGAATCGCCCTGCGCGCCCAGGGTTTCCTCGGCTCCCCCGACCGCAGGGCCGGAGTCCGCGGCGTCCTCCGCCATCTCGGCGCGGTCCAGCTGGACACCATCTCCGTCCTCGCCCGCTCGCACGAGCTCATCCCGTACGCCCGCCTCGGCGCGGTGGGCCGCAAGACGGTCGAGGACGCGTACTGGAACACGGCCGCGACCGGCGAGCCCCACGCCTTCGAGTACTGGTCCCACGCGGCATGCATCCTCCCCGTCGAGGAATGGCCCCACTTCGCCTTCCGCCGCCGCGCCTACCGCGCCCGCCCGCACTGGAACCACGACCTCCCCGACGGCGCCTACGACCAGGTCATCAAGCAGCTCCGCGCCGAAGGCCCGCTCACCGCCACGGAGTTGGGCGGCGCCAAGCGCACCAGCGAGTGGTGGGACTGGTCCGGCGCCAAGGTCGCGGTGGAGCGCGCGCTGATGTACGGCGAGGTGGTGTGCGTGCAGCGCCGCGGCTGGAAGCGGGTGTACGACCTCGCCGAGCGCGCCGTCCCGGAGGCGCTGCTGCACGACGAGCTGGACGACGCGGAGTGCCTGCGCCGCCTGGTCCGCCTGGCCGGCCAGTCGCTGGGCGTGGGCACGCGCGCGGACATCGCCGACTATCACCGTCTCAAGGGTGAGCAGGTCGATGCCGTGATCGCCGACTCGGGCCTGGTCCCGGTCACGGTCGAGGGCTGGGGGAAACCGGCCTGGGCCGACCCGGAGGCACTCGCCACGCCCCCGCGCGGCCGCCACCGCACCACGCTGCTCTCCCCGTTCGACTCCCTGATCTGGGAACGGGCGCGCACGGAGCGGATCTTCGGCTTCACCCACCGCCTGGAGGCATACGTCCCCAAGCCGAAGCGGGTGTACGGCTACTTCGCGATGCCGGTCCTGGCGGGCGGCCGTCTGGTCGGCCGGGTGGACCCGGCGCGCGCGGGCGACACCCTGGTCGCCAAGCAGGTCACCCTGGACGGGCCGAAGGCGGTCCCGGCGGTGGCCCAGGCGCTGGTCGAGGCGGCGAGCTGGGTGAACTGCACCTCCGTACGAGTGGAGCGTGTGGACGCCCCCGAGCTGCGCGAGCCGCTCACCAAGGAGGTGACGCGGGCGCTGATCGCGGCGATGCGCTGAGCGGCGTCGACGAACCCCCGTCAGCGGATTTCGAGGATCTTCTCCCGCATCGCGTACACCACGGCCTCCATCCTGGAGTGCAGCTGCAGCTTCTCCAGGATGTTGCGCACGTGGTTCTTCACGGTGTTCTCGGAGATGAACAACTCCTTGGCGATGTCCCGGTTGTTCATTCCCGTGGCGACCAGCTTGAGGACCTCGAGTTCACGGTCGGTGAGCCGCGGCGCGGGCACGAGTCGGCGCTCGTCGGTGCGCTGGATCATCGATTTGAACTCGGTGAGCAGTTTCGACGCCATGGAAGGGCTGATCTGCGACTGCCCGTCGGCCACCGCGCGAATGGCGGTGGCCACCTCGTCCGTGGAGATCTCCTTGAGGAGATAGCCGGTCGCGCCCGCCTTGATCGCGTCGTAGAGATCGGCTTCCTCGTCGCTGATCGTCAGCATGATGATCTTCGCGCTGGGGGCGACCTCCTTGATGGAGGTGCACGCCTCGATCCCGCCGCGCTTGGGCATCCGTACGTCCATCAGGACGATGTCGGGCAGCAGGTCGGCGGCCTTGTCGACGGCCTCCGCGCCGTCCCCGGCCTCCCCGACGACCTGGATGTCCTCCTCGGCCGCGAGCACGATCTCCAGGCCACGGCGGAAGAGGGCGTGGTCGTCCACGACAAGGACTCTGATCGGTTCCTTGCGTGGAGAGCCCGCGTCCGGGCCCATGCCGACGACGCCGCCGTCGGCATCTCCGTCCTGCATCGGTCCGAAGCTGTCCGCCATCGTTCCTCCCCCTGAAGGCTGTGGCCTGTGGTGCTGTGCCAACGCCAACCCAAGGCAACGGCCCACCGGTTGGGCCATTGCGGCCATGATTCCATGCCCGGGCGACAACGCGGTGACAGAGCGGGGCGCGAAGTGGTCGCACACCGGTGCCCCTGGGGGCGCACAGGCGCTCCAGGGGCACTGGCTCAACTGCCGGCCGCGCGGATCAGCCACCCAGCGTGCCGCCGGGCGCGGGAGACTGCGCCTGGGCGACCATCGGGTCGGTGCTGAGGTGGATGACGCCGTAGTCGTACGCGTGCCGCCGGTAGACGACACTCGGTTCCTTGGTCTCGGAGTCGACGAACAGGTAGAAGTCGTGGCCGACCAGTTCCATCTCGTAGAGGGCCTGGTCGAGAGTCATCGGGGAGGCGACGTGGGTCTTCTCGCGGACGATGAGGGGGCCTTCGCCCTTGACCTCGAGCGAGCCGATCTTCTTCGTGGGGACGCCGTCCGTCTCTTCCTCGTGGACGGGGTGGCCGTTCCCGTTCAGCGTCGCCGCGCCAGGGACGTGGTCGGGGACCTCGGCGGCCGAGATCCGGCGCGCGCCACGGCGCGAGAACCGCTTGTCGTGCTGCTTGCGCAGCCGGGCGTCCAGCTTCTCCGCCGCCAGGTCGAGTGCCGCGTACGGATCGCTGGCCGCTGCCTCCGCCCGGATCACCGGACCGCGGGAGCGGAGCGTGATCTCCACTCGGTCGCAACGGTCGGCCTGTCGGGGGTTGGGCTCCTTGGACACCTCGACGTCGAGGCTGATCACCTTGCCATCGAGCTTCTGGATCTTCTCCAGCTTCAGCTTCTCGGCCACGTGCTTGCGGAACCGCTCGGGCACCTCGGTCTTGCGGCCCTTGACGACGATGTCCACGCAGAACTCCGTTCCCGGATCACTCCGCTCCAGTGGGCGGAGCATCTCCCTTTTGCACCAGGCTCCGGCGAACTCCGGAACCTACGGACTCGGTGACTTCCACCTCCTCCCCCACGGGCAAGATCTCCACTCCACCGGCACGGGTGATTGAGGAAAACCCGCAGCACGGCATTCGCGTATGAGAGGTGTGGCCTGCGCCTTTCTCTCACAACCGAACATATCTCGCCCGGACGGATGTCGTCACCCTCTACCGCGGCGTACCTCCGTTCAGGTGAATTGACCCTGTCATTACCTGCAACGATGCAAGTTTGCAGTCAGTTCCGGTTTATTTCGAAAGAATCAGGCGATGCCGCGACCACGGCCGCGCAGATCACGTCATGGGCGCCTCCTGCCCCTGTCTTTCCCGGCACGGCTCGCCGACGGCCGACCCCTTGGTCCGCCGGCCCGGCGAACGGTTCCCCCATGCCTTCCCGAGCAGCCGCCGTATACACAGCAGTTGTCACTTCCCCCTCTGTCCTGTCCGTCCTGTCCGCCATCGCCGCCCGCACGGCACGCGCCGCCTCGGTCAGAGACGCGCCGGTCGTCATCAGGTCGTCGACGAGCACGACCCGGCCTGCGCGCAACAGCCCTTCCCCACCGGGCGCCACGGTCAGCGCGCCCGCGAGATTCTCCAGCCGCTGCCGGGAGTTGAGCCCCGACTGGTCGGCCACGGCACGCCGCTGCCGCAGCACGGCGAGCACCCGCGCCGGAACCCCGCTCCGCCGCAGCTCCCCCGCCGCCGCAAGCGCGATCCGCCGCGCCGGATCATGCCCCCGCGCCCGCACAGCGGCCCGCCCCGACGGCACGGGAACGAGCAGCACGGGCCGACGGGCATCCACGGCAACGCCGCCCGGCCCGCAGCCGCGCCCGGCAGACGCATCCGTGCGCCCCACGGGCATCGCCGAGTCACCGAACAAGTCACCGAACACTGCTGGCGCACCCGCGCCACGGGGTCCTGCCGACGTGTCCGCCAGGCCGAGCTCCGCCGCCGTACCGCCGCCACCGAGCCCCGCCACCGTGCCCTCGCCACCGAGCTCCGCCACCGTGCCCTCGCCACCGAGCCCCGCCACCGTGCCCTCGCCACCGAGCCCCGCCACCGTGCCCTCGCCACCGAACTCGGCCGAGACACCCACACGACCTGGCCCCGCCGAGACGCCGACGCGACTTGGCTCCGCCGCGACACCCACGAGCCCCGGCCTCTCCATGACACCCCCGCCACCCGGCCCCGCCGTCACACCCCCATCGCCCTCACCCCATCCACATCTCCCTGTCTCCCGCAGCCCCGCCGCCACGGCCCCCGCCAGCGCCGTGCCCAGCGGCGTCGCCAAGGCCAGGGCGCCGCGCTCCTTGTGTGCCAGGAGCACTGCGCGCACCTCGTCGGCGTACCGGGCGGCCGCGTGCACCACGGGCAGCCCGGGCGGCTCCGGCACCGGTCGCACCCGGCTCGGTGCGGCCCCGCTCAGGGCGGCACGGCACTCCGGACAGAGCACCGTGCGAGGCCTCCCGCAGCCTCCGCACTCGGCCGGCAGCACCAGATCGGTGAGGTCCTGCCACCACCCCCGCATGCCCACCACTGTGCCAACGCCCGAGCCACCCGACCACCCCTGTGGATAACTCCCTGTGGACAACTCGCACGGCCCCGAAAACAAGCCTCCGCCTGCTCCACACCCGCGGCCCGGTCCGGCCCGAGAGATCCCCGTCCCGCGCCGACGAACCACAACCCGAAGCTGTCACCGCGCCCCGGACAACCGAAAGCGGCCGCCCCCGACCAGAAGCGACCGCTCTCTTCGAAGCCCTTGTCGGCTCACCCGGGATAGACCGGCGCCATCCCGGACGCGACCAGCTTCTGCCACTGGCCGCCCGACGCCAGCCGCACGATGCCGTCCTCCGAGTACGCCACCAACGGCAGCTGGTCGGACTCGGTCGCCGTGATCTCCTTGACGCCGGTGAGCGCCGCGGGCGCCGGCCCCTCCGGCGTGGAGCCGTCGACCTGGACGTAACGCATGGTCTGCACACCGTCGTGCTCGCGCCCCACCACCACGAGCTGGCTCTCACCGGCCCACGACATGGCGGTGACGTCCTCCAACTCCGGCGTCGCGGAGCGCAGTTCGAGCACCGAGACGGACTTCGGGTCACCGTCCGCACCACGCTCGATCCGCCCGATGAGCAGCGACTTCTTGTCGCCCTTCGCCACCACGAGCGCGATCCGCACCCCGTCGGCGGCCACCCGCACGTCCTCGATCCGCCCGTCCAGGTCCGGCGTCCGGACCACCAGCGGCTCGCCCTTGCCCTGCTCCAACAGGAGCAGCCGCGGGTCGGCGGGGTTGCGGTCGGCCACCCACAGGTCGCCGTTCGCGTCCCAGCTGGGTGCCGTGAGCCGGTCCGCCTCCGTCCTGCCGCCGCTGACCAGCACGGGCTCGCCCAGCGAACCGCCGGACACCAGCGAGGCGACGTACAGCTCCTTGCCGGCCGTGGCGACCCCGGCCGCGGTGTGCTCGTCCCGGGAGACGGCCACCGACCGCAGCGCCTTGGCGCCCTCGCCCAGTGCCCCGGGCACCGGATCGGCCTTGGTGCTGGGGCTGCCGGCCGCGATCCGCACCAGCCGGTTCTTGTTGTCGATGAAGTACAGGTAGGCGGGTTCGTCCACCGAACCCCGCGCGGCGACGGCGTCTTCCCGGTTCTCGGCGAGCGAGCACAGCCGCTTGCCGCCGGAGCTCAGCTCGACCTCGTCCACCGCGGGGCTGAGGTCCTGCAACGTGAACAGCAGCTGCGCCGCCATCTCGCTGCACTTGGTGTTCCCGACCCGGGCGGCGTTCGCGTTCAGCGGCACGGTCAGCTTGTTCTGGTCGTCAGGGGTCAGCGAGCTGACGCCCTTCTGGAGCGCCGTACCGGTCGGGAAACTCGTCCGCACCACCGGGTTCAGCCAGTTCGTCGGGCCGTTGAGCACCGAACGCACCATCTGCGTCATGGGATCGACGCGCCGCCGTACGTAGACGGGATCGGCGACCGCGGTCGGCTGCGGGGCCGTGCGCGCCACGGTGTTCGAGGCGAAGTAGTACTTGTTGACGGACATGTAGTTGCGCTGGAAGTCCGACTTCCCCATGACGACGCCCTGGGGCAGCGAGTCGATGCGCCACTGCTTGGTCTTCTTGTCCAGCGCGAGATGCAGCGGCGCACTGTAGCGCCCGCTCGCGGGCGCGTACGACTGCTGCGAGTCCACCCTCGCGACCTTGGTGCCGGTCAGCGTGTACGACACCTCGTCGGTCTCCTCGCGACCGTTGGTGTGATGGACGTCGGCGCCCGGCCCGTCCGTGAGGACCATGGTGGACAGCCCCGGCCTCCATGCCTTGGACGCCGCGGCGGTCAGGTACTGCCGTGCCGTCGAGTAGTTCGGATCGTCGCTGGTCAGCGCCTCCAGGAAGCCCGACACGATCTCCACGGGCTGCGCGTTCTCCTGCGGCGGCATCGCGAAGACCCGCACCTGTGTGTCCTGCTGCGGCGTGGAGTCGACGCCCCTGAGATCCCCGCTGTCCGGCATCGAGGCACACCCCGCCAGCAGTACGACGCCACAGGCGCCGTACGCCACCGCGCGCGCCCGTCTGCGCCGGGCACCCCCCTCGCGGTCAGCGCCCACGGAATGCCTCCCCTTGCTTCGTCGAGTCGCCCGCACCGGTGTCCGGACGGCTCGCGCTCTCACTCCGTGCCCCGTCCGCCGGGGGCGTCTCGTCCTGCCGCCGCACGCCCGAGGCGGGGCGGGGCACCACACGCGCGCCGTTGCCCGGCAAAGCCGTGGGATCGGCCGTGGGGGCCACTCCGGCGAGCCTCGGGGCAATGGGCGGTATCTGGTCTCCCAGGGGCTGTGCGGGCACGGTGGCGGGCTTGTCGGCGCCTCCACGCGGCAGCCCCGCGTCGTTGAGTCCGCGGTTGCGCCGCGAGTCCTTGGGCTCCAGCGGTATCGGCGAGCCCCGCAGCGGCTCGTCGGCCGTCCTGGGCAGCGTCAGCCGGAACTGCGAGCCGCCGCCCGGCTCGCCCCACGCCTGCAGCCAGCCACCGTGCAGCCGCGCGTCCTCCAGGGCGATCGACAGCCCCAGGCCCGTACCACCCGTGGTACGCGCGCGTGCCGGGTCGGCCCGCCAGAAACGGCTGAACACGCGCGTGGCCTCGCCGGGCTTGAGCCCGACACCGTAGTCGCGCACCGCGACCGCGACCGCCCCGCCCGCCGAGGCGAGCTTGACGACGACGTCCTTGCCCTCGCCGTGCTCCACGGCGTTGACGACGAGGTTGCGCAGCACCCGCTCCACGCGCCGTGCGTCCGCCTCGGCGACGACGGGCTGCTGGTCGCCCAGCACGCGTATGTGCGTGCCCTTGCGCTCGGCGAGCGGCTCGGCCCCGCTGACGACCCGTCGTACGACCTCGCGCAGGTCTATCGGCTCCGCCTCCAGCGCCGCCGCGCCCGCGTCGAAGCGGCTGATCTCCAGCAGGTCGGCGAGCAGCGACTCGAACCGGTCCAGCTGGTCGGCGAGCAGCTCCGCGGACCGCGCGGTCACCGGATCGAAGTCCTCGCGGGCCTCGTGGATGACGTCGGCGGCCATCCGTACGGTCGTCAGCGGCGTCCGCAGCTCGTGCGACACGTCCGACACGAACCGCCGCTGCATCCGCGACAGGTCCTCCAGCTGCTGGATCTTCAGCTGGAGGTTCTGCGCCATCTTGTTGAAGGCCTCGCCCAGGCGGGCGATGTCGTCCTCGCCGGTGACCTTCATCCGCTCCTGGAGCTTGCCCGCGGACAGCCGCTCGGCGATCCCGGCCGCCATCCGCACCGGCGTCACGACCTGCCGCACGACGAGCCAGGCGATCGCCCCGAGCAGTACGACGACGAAGAGCCCCGCGGTCGCCAGCGTGCCCTTGACCAGGCTCAGCGACTTCTCCTCCTGCGTGAGCGGGAAAAGGTAGTACAACTGGTACGGGTCGCCGTTCGGGTCGTTGACCTGCTTGCCGATGACCAGCGCGGGCTGCGACTCCTTGTCGCTGTCCTTGTAGATGATCCGCGTGTAGCTCTGTGCGGCCGTCGTGCTCTCGTTGATCCGTGTGCGCAGGTCGTCGGGGACGCTGGACGTCGGGTCGACTTGGCCGGAGGCGCGTGGCCCGCGCCCGCCGCCGCTGTTGTCGCCCGCTGGCAGCGTCACCACGTCGAAGGCGCCCTGGCCGCCGCTGGAGAGGGACTCGACGAGGTCGCTCATCCACGGGGTGAGGTTCTGCGCCTGCCGTCCGTCCGTCGAATCGGCGGTGTCACCGCTGCCGGTCCCGGCCTCGTCGGCCTTCTGCTTGGCCACCGCGAAACCGCCGGTGGCCTGGCTCTGCGAGGCCTTCACCTTGGCGTCCAGCAGACCGTTGCGCACCTGCCCGATGACGACGAAGCCGAGCAGCAGCACCACGCCCAGCGACATCAGGAGGGTCGTGACCACGACCTTGAGCTGGATGTTGCGCCGCCACAGCCGCATGACGGGCAGCAGCGGCCGCCGTACCCAGCGCATGAACAGCCGCAGCACCGGGCTGCCCTGGACCCCGCCCTGCAGCAGCCCGCCCTCCAGCAGACGCTGCCAACGCGAGCCCGGCGTCTTGTGGCCGACAGGCCGCCCCGCGCGGGCCCCTGCCGGCCCGGACGCCGAAGCGGCACTGTCACCGGTCATTTCAGCTCGGTCCTGCCTTGTATCCGACGCCCCGGACGGTCACCACGATCTCCGGGCGCTCCGGGTCCTTCTCCACCTTGGAACGCAGCCGCTGGACGTGAACATTCACAAGCCGGGTGTCGGCCGCGTGCCGGTAGCCCCACACCTGCTCGAGGAGCACCTCACGGGTGAACACCTGCCACGGCTTGCGCGCGAGCGCCACCAGCAGGTCGAACTCCAGCGGCGTCAGCGCGATCGACTGCCCGTCCCGCTTCACGGAGTGCCCGGCCACGTCGATGACCAGGTCACCGATGGCCAGCTGCTCCGGCGCCGGCTCCTCCGAACGCCTGAGGCGCGCCCGGATGCGGGCCACGAGCTCCTTCGGCTTGAACGGCTTGACGATGTAGTCGTCGGCGCCGCTCTCCAGCCCCACCACCACGTCGACGGTGTCGCTCTTGGCCGTCAGCATCACGATCGGCACGCCCGACTCGGCCCTGATCAGGCGGCACACCTCGATGCCGTCCCGCCCGGGCAGCATCAGGTCGAGCAGCACCAGATCGGGCTTGCTCTCCCGGAATGCGGCCAGCGCCTTGTCACCGTCGGCGACGAAAGACGGCTCAAAACCTTCACCACGCAGCACGATGCCGAGCATCTCGGCCAGTGCCGTGTCGTCGTCGACGACAAGGACTCGTCCCTTCATAAACGACATCATCCCATTCTCATAACGGTGGCGAAGGTGCAGGTGAGCAGCGTCACTGGCCCGTGACGATAGTCGTACTCGACCGTCACTGTCTGCCCCTGTCCCGCGACGTCGGTGTCGGCAACGGATGTCAGCTACCCAGGGTAGGCGCACCGTGACCATGCGACCGGGCCACCGGCTTCCGGCCGATCAGCCGATCGACACCTTCCGCGACCTCGCGCACAGCTCCGCGAGCGCCTCGGCCGTCACCGGCGAAACAGCACCCTCCTCGGTGACGATCGCTGTCACCAGCTCGGGCGGCGTCACATCGAACGCGGGGTTGTACGCCTGCGTCCCCAACGGCGCCACCGGTATCCCGCCCCCGGCCTCCGCACCGGCCGTCGGCACCTGCGGCGCGACGATCTCCGTCACCTCGTGCCCGGCCCGCTGCTCGACCTCGATGGACGCCCCGTCCGGGGTGTCCGGGTCGATCGTCGTCACCGGCGCCACCACGATGAACGGCACATGGTGGTACCGCGCCAGCACCGCCAGCGGATAACTCCCCACCTTGTTCGCCACCGACCCGTCGGCCGCGATCCGGTCCGCCCCGATCAGCACCGCGTCCACCTCACCGGCCGCGAACAGCGAACCCGCCGCGTTGTCCGTGAGCAGGGTGTACGCCATCCCGCTGCGCGCCGCCTCGTACGCCGTCAGACGAGCGCCCTGCAGCAGGGGCCGCGTCTCGTCGACCCACAGCCGCCGCAACTGCCCCGCCCGGTGCGCCGCCAGCGCTACCGCGAACGCCGTCCCCTCCCCGCCCGACACCAGCGACCCGGTGTTGCAGTGCGTCAGGATCCGGTGCCCGCCACCCGGCAACAGCTCCTCCAGCAGCGCCAGTCCGCGCTCGGCCATCCGGGCGCTCGCCTCGGCGTCCTCCCGGTGCAGCTGCCGCGCCGCCGCCAGCGCCGCCGCCGCGGCCCGCCCGGCATCGCCACTCCTGGCGAACTCGGCCCGGTGCGCGGCCTGCGCCCTGCGCACCCCCACGGCGAGATTCACCGCGGTGGGCCTGGCACCCGCCAGCACGGTCGACGCCTCGTCCACGTCGAACCCGCGCGCGGCGGCGAGCGCGACCCCGTACGCCCCCGCGATGCCGAGCAAGGGCGCCCCGCGCACGGCGAGCGACCGGATCGCCTCCACCAGCGCGGACGCGTCCGTACAGACCAGTTCGACCTCCTCGGCCGGCAGCCTCGTCTGGTCCAGCAGGACAAGTACGGGGCCCTCGGGTGGCTCCTCCCAGCGGATCGCCGGTATCTCGGTCGGCCTGCTGTCCTCGCCGTTTTGCGCGTACTGATCAGCCATGCGGTCAGTCTGCCCCTTGTACGGCGGACTATTGAAGGTGTGCAGCCCATACCGCGGCCGGTACCTCCGCCACCACCCCATGGCACGATGGCTGCCAACCTGCCGCCGCGACCGCGGACGGGCACCGTGAAGGAGCGACGATGAAAGACACTCCGGGCTGGGCCTCGCCCGGATCCGCCCCGTCCGACGGACAGGAACCCGGTGCGTCCGGCCCCGCCGAGCCCACCGACCGTCCCGGCGCCACGGAACCCGCCGACCAGCCGGGCCCGGACCCGCAGGGCCCAGGCGCGAACTGGTCCAAGGAGCAGCCGCCACCCGGCCAGTGGTCCGCCCCCACCGGTTCCGCGAGCCCCGGCCAGACCCCGCCGCCCCCACCGCCCGGCCCCGGCTGGGGCGGCAGGCCGCCCGGCGGCCCCAACGGCCCGGGTGGCTACGGCGGTTATGGTCCCCAGGGTGGCTGGGGCGGCGGTTGGAGCGGCGCCTGGGGCGGTCCGCCGCCCGCGGCCAAGCCCGGCGTGATCCCCCTCCGCCCGCTCGGCGTCGGCGAGATCCTCGACGGCGCGGTCTCCACCATGCGCACCTACTGGCGCACGGTCCTCGGCATCTCGCTGACCGTCGCGGTCGTCACGGAGATCGTCGTCATCCTTCTCCAGGGCCTGGTCCTCAACGACACCGCCACCAGCGAGACCCTGAACGACCCGAGCGCCAGCCTCAGCGAGATCACCCGCGCCTTCACCGACGCCATGGTCGGACTCGGTGTCGTCTCCCTCATCACCCTCATCGGCCAGGTCGTGGCGACCGCCATGCTCACGACAGTCACCAGCCGTGCTGTCCTCGGCAAGTCGGTCACCGCCGGCGAGGCCTGGCGCGACGCCCGGCCGCAGGTGCTCAGGCTGTTCGGCCTGATCTTCCTGCTGCTGGTCATCGCCGTCGGCATCGTGTTCGGCGGCACCCTGCCGGGCATCCTCGTGGCTCTCTCCGGATCGGGCGGCCTGGGTGGCGCGCTCGCCGTCCTGGGCGGCCTCGGCGCCGGTGTCGTCGCCCTGTGGCTGATGATCCGCTTCTCCCTCGCCTCGCCCGCGCTGATGCTGGAGAAGCAGGGCATCACGAAGTCCATGAGCCGCTCCGTGAAGCTCGTCCGCGGCTCCTGGTGGCGGGTCTTCGGCATCCAGCTGCTCGCCACGGTCATCGCGAACATCGTCGCGTCGATCGTGGTCATCCCCTTCACGCTCATCGCCGCCGCCTTCAGCGGGGACGGCATCGTCGGCTTCTTCAACGGCGCGAGCAGCGGCCTCGGCTGGACCTTCCTCATCATCAGCGGCATCGGCTCGGTGATCGGCTCCATGGTCACCTTCCCGATCACGGCCGGCGTCACCGTGCTCCTCTACATCGACCAGCGCATCCGCCGCGAGGCCCTCGACCTCGACCTGGCCCGCGCCGCCGGTCTCCAGGGCTACGGCACCGAAACCGGCTCGGGGAGCTGATGCGGTGAGTCCGACGGGGGGAGTTCTCACGGCGGCATTCGCGCACACCGCCGAGTCGGCCGTACGGGCCCTGCTGCGCGCCGGCGACACCGCCGTACTGTCGCTCGCGCGCTCCGGCGACGAACCGCCGGTGACGATCCCGCGCGACCCCGCGCGGGAGGCGGCCCGGCGCGAACTGTCCAAGCGCATGTACCACGAGAACGACCCCAGCCTGTTCCAGCGCGCCCTGAACGCCTTCTGGGACTGGGTCGACAAGCTCTTCGGCACGGCCGCGTCCGCGACACCCGGAGGAGCGCTCGGGCTGGTCGTCGTCATCGTGGCCGTCGTCGCCGCGCTGGGGGCGCTGTGGTGGCGCCTGGGCACCCCGCGCCGTGAACCCGCCTCCGCCGCCGCCCTGTTCGACGACCGTCCCCGCAGCGCCGCCGAACACCGCGCGGCCGCCGAGGCACACGCCGCCCAGGGCCACTGGAACCAGGCCGTCCAGGAACGCATGCGCGCCATGGTCCGCTCCCTGGAGGAGCGCGCCCTCCTGGACGCCCGCCCCGGCCGCACCGCCGACGAGGCCGCCGCGGAAGCGGGCCGCGCGCTGCCCTCCCAGCTGGACCGACTGCGCGCCGCCGCCCGGGACTTCGACGACGTCACGTACGGCGGCCGCAGGGCGAGCGAGACGTCGTACCACCGCATCGCCGAACTCGACCGCGACGTCGAACGCACCAAGCCCCAGCTCACGAGCAGCACTTCCAGCACGGCCCACAACGTCCGCCAGGGAGCCGCCGAATGACCGCGGAGGCCACGCTCCCCACCACCTCGGCCTCGCCCACCGCCCGCCAGGTGTGGACCCGCGCGCGAGGCATCGCCCTCGCCGTCGTCCTCCTGCTGGCCGGGGCCGTCGTCATCGCCGTGGTCCGCTCCGACACCCGGCACGGCGACCTCGACCCGCGCTCCGTCGACCCCTACGGCAGCCGTGCCGTCGCCGAACTCCTCGCCGACCGCGGCGTGTCCACGCGCGTGGTCACCACCCTGGACGAGGCCCGCGCCGCGGCAACCCCGGACACCACCCTCCTGGTGGCCGTCCCCGACCTGCTGACGAACCGTCAACAGTCCGGCCTGCACTCCGCGATCAGCGACTCCGGCGGCCGCACCGTCCTCGTCGCCCCCGGCAGCTCGTCCGTCGAGAAGCTCGTACCCGGCGTCACCGCCGACCCCGCCACCAGCTTCGACTCGACGCTCGCCCCCGCCTGCCGGCTCCCCGCCGCCCAGCGCGCGGGCAGCGCCGACACGGGCGGCATCCGCTACACCACCACCCACCTCGACGCCGACAAGTGCTACCCCAGCGAGCGCCTGGCCACCCTGCTGCGCGTCCCCCAGACCTCCGGGGACGGCGACACCGTCGTCCTCGGCGCGCCGGACATCCTCTTCAACGACCGCCTCGACGAGCAGGGCAACGCCTCGCTCGCCCTCCAACTCCTCGGCTCGCGCCCCCATCTGGTCTGGTACCTCCCCTCGCTCTCCGACTCCTCGGCCGCCGGCTCGGGCGACGAGAAGAGCTTCTTCGACCTGCTCCCCGACGGCTGGATCTGGGGCACGGTGCAGCTCTTCGTCGCGGCAGCCCTCACCGCCCTCTGGCGGGCACGCCGACTCGGCCCTCTCGTGCCCGAAAGACTCCCCGTCGCGATCCGCGCCTCCGAGACCGTCGAAGGCCGCGCCCGCCTCTACCGCAAGGCGAACGCCCGCGACCGCGCGGCCGCCGCTCTTCGCTCCACCACCCGCACCCGCCTCGCCCCCCTCGTAGGCGTCCCCATCTCCCAGGCGCACGCGCCCGAGGCCCTGCTCCCCGCCCTGTCCGCCCACCTCCACGGCGACGGCCAGGCCCAGCACTCCCTCCTCTTCGGCCCGCCGCCCGGCGACGACGCGGCCCTGATCGCCCTCGCCGACCAACTCGACGCCCTCGAAAGAGAGGTACGCCGTCCATGATGGCCCCGACCACTGACAACGCCGGGAACACCGGGGACCCGGGCCGAGCCCGAGCCTCCCTGGAGGCCCTGCGCGCCGAGATCGCCAAAGCCGTGGTCGGCCAGGACCCCGCCGTGACCGGCCTCGTCGTCGCCCTCCTCTGCCGCGGACACGTTCTACTAGAAGGAGTCCCTGGAGTCGCCAAAACGTTGCTCGTCCGCGCCCTCGCGTCCGCACTCGAACTCGACACGAAGCGCGTCCAGTTCACTCCGGACCTCATGCCGAGCGACATCACGGGCTCCCTCGTCTACGACGCCCGCACCGCCGAGTTCTCCTTCCAGCCCGGCCCGGTCTTCACCAACCTCCTCCTCGCGGACGAGATCAACCGCACCCCGCCCAAGACCCAGTCCTCCCTCCTGGAGGCCATGGAGGAGCGCCAGGTCACGGTCGACGGCACCCCCCGCCCGCTCCCCGAGCCCTTCCTGGTCGCCGCGACCCAGAACCCGGTCGAGTACGAGGGCACGTACCCCCTGCCCGAAGCACAGCTGGACCGTTTCCTCCTCAAGCTCACCATCCCCCTCCCCTCCCGCCAGGACGAGATCGACGTCCTCACCCGCCACGCCGAGGGCTTCAACCCGCGCGACCTGCGCGCCGCCGGCGTCCGCCCGGTCGCCGGCCCCGCCGACCTCGAGGCCGCCCGCGCCGCGGTCGCCAAGACGACGATCTCCCCCGAGATCACCGCCTACGTGGTCGACATCTGCCGCGCCACCCGCGAGTCCCCGTCCCTCACCCTGGGCGTCTCCCCCCGCGGCGCGACCGCCCTCCTGGCCACCTCGCGCGCGTGGGCATGGCTCACCGGCCGCGACTACGTCATCCCGGACGACGTAAAAGCCCTGGCCCTCCCCACGCTCCGACACCGCGTACAGCTCCGCCCGGAGGCCGAGATGGAGGGCGTGACGGCCGACTCCGTCATCAACGCGATCCTCGCCCACCTCCCCGTACCCCGCTGATGGCGCTCACCGGACGCGCCGCGCTACTCGCGGCCCTCGGCTCCCTCCCCGTAGGCATCTGGGCCCCCGGCTGGACGGGCATCCTCGCCGTCAACGCCCCGATCGCCCTGGCCTGTGCCTGCGACTTCGCCCTCGCGGCTCCGGTACGACGCCTCGGCCTGACCCGCTCCGGCGACACCTCCGCACGCCTGGGCGAAGCCGCCGACGTGACCCTGACAATCACCAACCCGTCCAATCGCCCGCTACGCGCGCGCGTGCGTGACGCCTGGCCCCCGAGCAGCTGGCAACCAGGCACCGAGGTCGAGGCATCCCGCCACCGCCTGACGGTCCCCGCGGGCGAGCGCCGCCGCATCACCACCCGCCTACGCCCCACCCGCCGAGGCGACCGCCAAGCAGACCGCGTAACAATCCGCTCGTACGGCCCCCTCGGCCTCTTCTCCCGCCAAGGCACCCACAAAGTCCCCTGGACGGTCCGCGTCCTGCCGCCCTTCACCAGCCGCAAGCACCTCCCGTCGAAGCTCGCCCGCCTCCGCGAACTCGACGGCCGCACCAGCGTCCTCATCCGCGGCGAGGGAACGGAATTCGACAGCCTTCGCGAGTACGTCCCCGGCGACGACACCCGCTCCATCGACTGGCGCGCGACGGCCCGCCAGTCCACGGTCGCCGTACGCACCTGGCGCCCCGAACGCGACCGCCACATCCTCGTCGTCCTCGACACCGGCCGCACCGCCGCGGGCCGCGTCGGCGACGCCCCCCGCCTCGACGCCTCCATGGACGCGGCCCTGCTCCTGGCCGCCCTGGCCTCCCGCGCCGGCGACCGCGTCGACCTCCTCGCCTACGACCGCCGTGTACGCGCCCTCGTCCAGGGCCGCACCGCCCGCGACGTACTCCCGTCCCTGGTCAACGCGATGGCCACCATCGAACCCGAACTGGTCGAACTGGACGCCCGAGGCCTCACCGCCACGGCCCTCCGTACGGCCCCACGCCGCTCCCTGATCGTCCTGCTCACGAGCCTCGACACGGCCCCCGTCGAGGAAGGCCTCCTCCCCGTCCTCTCCCAACTCACCCAGCGCCACACGGTCCTGGTGGCCTCGGTGGCGGACCCGTACATCGCACGCATGGCGCAGGCTCGTGGAAACACCGACGCGGTGTACGAGGCAGCAGCGGCCGCCCAGGCCCAGAGCGAACGCCACCGCACCGCGGAACAACTCCGCCGCCACGGGGTTACGGTCGTCGACGAGACGCCGGATGAACTGGCGCCGGCGCTGGCGGACGCGTATCTCGCACTGAAGACGGCGGGTCGCCTGTAATGGGGCGGCCCGTTGGGGATTGGGGCCCCTAAACGCAGAAAACCCCCGCACCAAATGATGCGGGGGTTTTCCCAAAATTT
>NZ_JALDAY010000011.1 GCF_022698165.1 Streptomyces cylindrosporus | reverse complement strand
CGAGACGAAGACGATGTTCTCCTTGGCCAGGCCGAGCTCCGGCATGAAGCCCTGGACGGCGGCGAGGATCGCGTAGTCACCGCAGCCGGGGCACCAGCGCACTTCCTGATCGGACTTGAAGTCCTTCATGGACTGGCGGGCCTCGGCCTTGGGGACGAGCGAGAGCGCCTCGATCGTGCCCGTGCCTTCCGTGGACGTCTCAGCCATCGATGGCCTCCTTGAGAGCCGTGGCGAGCTGCTCAGCCTTGAACGGCATGCCGTTCACCTGGTTGTACGAGTGGGCGTCGACCAGGTACTTCGCCCGGATCAGCGTGGCGAGCTGACCGAGGTTCATCTCGGGGATCACCACCTTGTCGTAACGCTTCAACACCGTGCCCAGATTCCGCGGGAACGGGTTGAGGTGGCGCAGATGCGCCTGCGCGATCGACTCACCGGCCGTCCGCAGCCGCCGTACCGCCGCCGTGATCGGTCCGTACGTCGATCCCCAGCCGAGCACCAGCGTGCGCGCCTCGTGCGGGTCGTCGACCTCCAGATCCGGTACGTCGATGCCGTCGATCTTGGCCTGCCGGGTGCGGACCATGAAGTCGTGGTTGGCGGGGGCGTACGAGATGTTGCCCGTGCCGTCCTCCTTCTCGATGCCGCCGATGCGGTGTTCGAGACCGGGCGTGCCGGGGATGGCCCACGGGCGGGCGAGCGTCTGCGGGTCGCGCTTGTACGGCCAGAAGACCTCGGTGCCGTCGTCGAGGGTGTGGTTCGGGCCCTGCGCGAACTGCACGGTCAGGTCCGGGAGTTCGTCCAGTTCCGGGATGCGCCAGGGCTCGGAACCATTGGCCAGGTAGCCGTCCGAGAGCAGCATCACCGGAGTGCGGTACGTCAGCGCGATGCGGGCCGCCTCCAGCGCCGCGTCGAAGCAGTCCGCCGGGGTTCTGGGCGCGATCACCGGGACCGGCGCCTCGCCGTTGCGCCCGAACATGGCCTGCAGCAGGTCGGCCTGCTCGGTCTTGGTCGGCAGACCGGTGGACGGCCCGCCCCGCTGGATGTCGATGACCAGCAGCGGCAACTCCAACGACACCGCCAGCCCGATCGTCTCCGACTTCAGCGCGACACCCGGCCCGGAGGTCGTCGTCACGCCGAGCGAGCCGCCGAAGGCCGCGCCCAGGGCCGCGCCGATGCCCGCGATCTCGTCCTCGGCCTGGAAGGTACGTACGCCGAAGTTCTTGTGCTTGCTGAGCTCGTGCAGGATGTCGGAGGCCGGGGTGATGGGGTACGAGCCGAGGAACAGCGGCAGGTCCGCCTGGCGGGAGGCGGCGATCAGGCCGTACGCCAGCGCCAGGTTCCCGGAGATGTTGCGGTAGAGGCCGGGCGGGAACGCGGTCGTCGCCGGGGCGATCTCGTACGAGACCGCGAAGTCCTCGGTCGTCTCGCCGAAGTTCCAGCCCGCGCGGTACGCGGCCAGGTTCGCCTCGGCGATCTGCGGCTTCTTCGCGAACTTGGCCCGAAGGAACTTCTCCGTGCCCTCGGTCGGCCGGTGGTACATCCAGCTCAACAGCCCGAGCGCGAACATGTTCTTGCTGCGCTCGGCCTCCTTGCGGGACAGGTCGAAGTCCTTGAGCGCCTCGACCGTGAGGGTCGTCAGCGGCACCGGGTGGAGGCTGTAGCCGTCGAGCGAGCCGTCCTCCAGGGGCGAGGCGGCGTAGCCGACCTTCTGCATCGCCCGTTTGGTGAACTCGTCCGTGTTGACGATGATCTCCGCGCCGCGCGGCAGATCGCCGATGTTGGCCTTGAGCGCCGCCGGATTCATCGCGACGAGCACGTTCGGCGCGTCGCCCGGCGTCAGGA
Source organism: Streptomyces cylindrosporus (assembly GCF_022698165.1). GTDB lineage: Bacteria > Actinomycetota > Actinomycetes > Streptomycetales > Streptomycetaceae > Streptomyces > Streptomyces cylindrosporus. Next base: position 444,676 of record NZ_JALDAY010000011.1, on the reverse strand, counting down.
TGTCGTGGTCGGCGAAGTGGAGCTGGAAGGAGGAGACGCCCGGCAGGGTGCCGGCGGGGGCGCGGATCTCGGCGGGGAAGTTCGGAAGGGTCGACAGGTCGTTCCCGAAGGACGCCGTCTCGGAGGTGAAGCGGTCGCCGGTGAGCTGCATGCCGTCACCGGAGTCTCCCGCGAACCGGATGATGACCCGGTCCAGCCTGCGGACGTCTTTGGTCCCGGCCGGCCTGCGCTGTTCTCCCACGACGGCTCCGTCGTCCGGATCCGTGTCTGCCTGCTCCGCTGTCCTGCTGACCTGGCTGGTCACTGAACTGGACCTCCCTCGAGGCGGCTGTCGGGGACCGGCCTTCCCGCAGACCGTCCCAAAATCAACCCTACGTCCGTTAGGGTCGCCTTCCCTCGGCCATTCGCATGATGGACACGCTTTTGAGACGGTTGGACGCCCTGACTTGTCATGATTTCTCGCCCCCCGGCGCTTCCCTTGAAGACGCTCCCCGCAATTGTTCGGTTCTAGGGCTGACGTTCGTTGGGCTGGAGCTTGATCGGCGCTGGACCGACGGCTGAAATGTGCGGCTACTGACCCAGTGTCAGCCCGTCAGGAGTTGAGATAGGTGAGGACCGCGAGAACGCGCCGGTGATCCCCGTCACTCTGCGACAGCCCGAGCTTCAGGAAGATGTTGCTGACGTGCTTCTCGACGGCACCGTCGCTGACCACGAGCTGCCGGGCGATGGCCGAATTGGTCCGCCCCTCGGCCATCAGCCCGAGAACCTCCCGCTCCCGCGGCGTCAGCCCGGCCAGTACGTCCTGCTTACGGCTGCGCCCGAGGAGCTGCGCGACGACCTCGGGGTCCAGCGCGGTACCCCCTTGGGCCACCCGCACCACGGCATCCACGAACTCCCGGACCTCGGCCACCCGGTCCTTCAGCAGGTACCCGACCCCATGACTGGAACCGGCCAGCAGTTCGGTGGCGTACCGCTCCTCCACGTACTGTGACAGGACGAGGACACCCAGTCCCGGATGCGCTTTCCGCAGTTGTACGGCGGCCCGCACGCCCTCGTCCGTGTGCGTCGGTGGCATCCGCACATCCGCGACGACGACGTCCGGCAGCTCGCCCTGCCCGTCCAGTTCGGTGATGGTCTTGATCAGCGCCTCGCCGTCCCCGACGCCGGCGACGACATCGTGCCCACGGTCGGTCAGCAGCCGCGTCAGCCCCTCCCGCAGCAGCACCGAATCCTCGGCGATGACCACCCGCACCCTGTCCTCCACGATCTCCGGCCCCCCAGCCCGACTCCGTCTGCCAGTAGTCCAGCATTCCAGCATTCGGATCGCCCTGCCCCGACGAGACGCGAATCAACGGGAAAACGCGCACTGCACGAGGGTTTTTCGGCCGGGAGGGGGGCCGGTGCCTTGTCGGCGCGGGCCGGCATCTTTCAGCCCGTCCGGCGTTTGAGGACGAGGCCGTTCAGGCCGACGGGGGTCCAGGGGGCGGAGCCCCCTGGTGGGGTCGAAGGGGCGAAGCCCCTGGGGATGGGACGGGTAGGGGCGGCGGGGGCGAGAACCCACAGGTCAGCCCAGAGCCCGCTCCCCCCGCCAAGGCAACTCCGCCGTAACCCGCGTAGGCCCCCCCACCGGCGAGTCCACCACCAGAATCCCGTCAACCGCATCCAACCGCTCCGCCAACCCCGCAAGCCCCGACCCACCGCCGGAGGCATCCGCACCGCCCACCCCGTTGTCCACCACCTGCACCATCAGCCGACTCTCCACCCGCCACACATCCACCGCCGCCCACGTGGCCCGCGAGTGCTTGCTGATGTTCTGCAGCAGCTCGGACACCGTGAAGTACGCGATCCCCTCGATCGCCGGCGCCGGCCGCTCCGCCAGATCCACCTCCACCTGCACCGGCACCGTGCACCGCGAGGCGACAGCGGACAGCGCCGCGTCCAGCCCCCGATCCGTCAGCACCGCCGGATGAATCCCCCGCGCCAGATCCCGCAGCTCCTGGAGCGCCGTCTTCACCTCACCGTGCGCCTCGTCCACCATCCGCGCCGCCGCCTGCGGATCCTCCGCGAGCTTCTCCTTCGCCAACCCCAGATCCATGGCCAACGCCACCAGCCGGGCCTGCGCGCCGTCGTGCAGGTCGCGCTCGATGCGCCGCAGGTCCGCAGCCGCCGTATCCACCACGACACCGCGGTCCGACTCCAGCTCCACCACCCGCGCCGACAGCCGCGACGGCCCGAGCAGCCCGTGCACCAGCAGCCGGTCCACCATCGTCAGCGCCCGCACGATCCACGGCGTGGCCAGCGTGAACAGCAGCCCCACCAGCGCGGTGACGGTGATCTCGAAGGGGTTGTCCAGGTAGATCGAGTGCTGCCCGTCGCCGTACAACTGGATCCCGCCCTGACCGGCGTACACCGGAAAGACCCAGAACCACAGCGGATACGTCAGCAGCGCCCAGCCGTACGCCCAGAAGTTCAGCGCGACCACGAACGAGAACACCGACCACGGGAACTGCAGCACCGCGTACAGCAGCGTCCGCCAGGACGTGCCGCTCTTGAGGACCGCGCCCATCCAGGCCATCACGCCGGATTTCCGCATCCGCAGCGGCTCGGGGTCGGCGACGTCCAGGTCCAGCAGGCCGCGCGCCCGCGCCCGCTCCAGCGCCGCGAACCCCCGGCAGCCGGCAAGCCCCGCCGCCAGCACCGGAATCCCGAGGAACGTCACCAGCAGGCCCGCGCCGAGCGCGACCATCGTGACGGCGTACGTGAAGAGCATGATGCCGATGGGCAGGCTGAGCAGCACGTACCCGAACTCGCGCCAGCTACGGGCCTCGAACGGCGCCCGCAGCCCGGCGGGCAGCCGGTGCCGCCGCGCCCCCTCGGGGGCCCCGAACCCGCTGTCGTACTCGTAACCAGGCCCGTAGCCCTGTCCGTACTCCGTGGCCATCGGCGTCGTCCGTTTCTACTCGTTCGTCCGCTTCTCCCGCGTGCTGCGGCCGGCTGTCCCGCCGTACCTCCACACTCCTGCGCCGCAGGTCCGCGAACCATGGAGTCCGTCGGCCTCTTGGAAGGGGGGTTTTCCCTACCCCCGGGGCCGGCGGCCAACGGGCCTACGCCGGTCCGCGGTCCCGCCAGGGCAGCTCCGCCGTCACGGTCGTGGGACCGCCCTGCGGGGAGTCGAGGACGAACAGCCCGTCGACCGCGTCCAGCCGCTCCGCCAGCCCCTGCATCCCCGTACCGCCGTCCAGGCGCGCGCCGCCGCGGCCGTCGTCCTCGACCTGGATGAGCAGCCGCTCGTCGGCCCGCCACACCTCGACGGACGCGGTCTTCGCGCCGCTGTGCTTGCTGATGTTCTGCAGCAGCTCGGAGACGGTGAAGTAGGCGATCCCCTCGATGGCCGCGGCGGGTCGCTCGACGAGGTCGACCGTCACCTTCACGGGCACGGTGCAGCGCGAGGCGACCGAGGACAGCGCGGCGTCCAGACCGCGATCGGTGAGTACGGCGGGATGGATGCCCCGGGCCAGGTCGCGCAGCTCCTGCAGCGCGAGCTTCACCTCGCCGTGCGCCTCGGCGACCATCTCCGCCGCCGAGTCGGGATCCTCCAGCAGCTTCTCCTTCGCGAGCCCGAGCCCCATGGCCAGATTGACCAGGCGGGCCTGCGCGCCGTCGTGCAGGTCGCGCTCGATGCGCCGCAGATCCGCGTTGGCCGTGTCGACCACGACCCCCCGGTCCGACTCCAGCTCCGCGATCCGCCGCTCCAGCTCGTCGCTCGGCGACAGCAGCCCGCGCACCATCGCCCGGTCGGCGTTGGCCAGACCCCGCGCGATGAACGGCAGCACCGGCCACAGCACGAACAGCGAGGTCAGCGTGGTGACGAAGGTGAGGATGCCCCAGGGCAGCCGGATGAAGTCGTACAGCACCGTCCGCCAGCCCACCGAGTCCTTCAGCGCCATCCACAGCCAGGGCAGGAAGCCGCCCGCGCTGCGCCTGCTGGGCAGCGGGCTCGGCTCGTCGACCCGCACCCCGAGCAGCGCCCGGGCCCTGGCCCGCTCCATCCGCCCCAGCATTCGGGCGCCGATCAGCCCGGCCGCGAGCAACGGGAACCCGATCACCGTGACGGCCAGCCAGAAGCCGGTGGTCAGCACCGTCACGCTGTAGACGAACCCGACCAGTGCCACCGGAAGGTTCACCAGGAGATGCGCGATCTCCTTCCAGGTGTGGCGGTCGTACGCGAGACGGGCGGGCGGCAGGCGGTCGCCGTCCCCTTCCGGGGCCCTGTTCGGGAGCGAGAGTCGTTCGGTCATATGGGCTAGCGTGCCGCGCGCCGGACGGCGGCGCCATGAGGTCGGCCGCCCCCGTGTGCGGGGGAAAACCCCACCCCACATATCGGCGACATCTCAAGCAGTCATCTCAAGCAGACATCTCAAGCAGACATCTCAAGCAGTCATCTCAAGCGGCGACGGGCTGCTTACCGTCTCTTTATCAGGGCCTAGACTCCCGTGCGTACAGATCGTCTGCGTACAGACCATCGAAACAGCTGCGAGTGAGGGGACGGACGTGCGGGAACCGACCGTCGTCGGCGCGGCGGGCTACTTCCAGTCGTACTCGGTCGTCGGACTGCTCGCCGTCGTCGGCGTGCTCTTCGTCGCCGTCGCCTTCGGCGCGGGCCGACTGCTGCGGCCGGTGGTACCCACGCCCGAGAAGCTCCTGACGTACGAGTGCGGGGTCGACCCCGTCGGCGAGGGCTGGGCCCACACCCAGGTCCGCTACTACGTCTATGCCTTCCTGTACGTCGTCTTCGCCGTCGACTCGATCTTCCTGTTCCCCTGGGCGACGGTCTTCGCCGACCCGGGTTACGGCGCGACGACCCTCGTCGAGATGTTCATCTTCCTCGGCTTCCTGGCCGTGGGCCTGCTGTACGCGTACAAGAAGGGCGTCCTGGCATGGATGTGACGACGCCAGACCCCCATGGGCAGCCGACGGAACAGGTGTTCCTGCCGGAACCGAAACGCCTGGGCGCCCTGGCCCGCCTCGCCCCCGAGCCGATGAAGGTCATCCTCAACTGGGGCCGCCGGTACTCCCTCTGGGTCTTCAACTTCGGCCTCGCCTGCTGCGCGATCGAGTTCATCGCCGCGTCGATGGCCCGCCACGACTTCATCCGCCTCGGCGTCATCCCCTTCGCGCCGGGCCCGCGCCAGGCCGACCTGATGGTGGTCTCGGGCACGGTCACGGACAAGATGGCCCCCGCGGTCAAGCGCCTGTACGAGCAGATGCCGGAACCGAAGTACGTCATCAGCTTCGGCGCCTGCTCCAACTGCGGCGGCCCGTACTGGGACTCGTACTCCGTCACCAAGGGCGTCGACCAGATCATCCCGGTGGACGTGTACGTCCCGGGCTGCCCGCCACGCCCCGAGGCCCTCCTCCAGGGAATCCTGAAGCTCCAGGAGAAGATCGCCCGGGAGTCGCTGGGGGAGCGGTACGGGGTGGCGGCGGGCCGACCTTCGGTGGGGGCGCTGCAGAGTGGCCTGGTGAAGGGCCCGACGCCGGCCAACGGCACGCCTGCGTCTCCACCCGCGTCTCCTCCTACGTCTCCTTCCGAGGAGGGGCGATGAACGGCGCGGCGGAGGGCGCGGCGGGCGGCACGGCGGGTGGCACGGTGGGCTGGCTTCCCGCCCCTGTCGAGGAGTTGTTCGGTACGGAGGCCACGGCCGAGGAGTCGTACGAGGTCCTGACGGTCGACGTCCCGCCCGCCTCCTGGATCACGTCCCTGGAGACGGCACGCACCACCCTCTCCTGCACCTACTTCGACTGGCTGAGCGCGGTCGACGAACCGGGCACGGGCTTCCGCGTCTCGGCGCACGTCGTCGCCCTCTCCCCGGTCCGCCGCCTCCTGCTCCGCACGACGGTCCCGCACGAGGCGCCGACCCTGCCGTCCGCCGTCGACGTCTACGCCGGTGCGGCCTGGCACGAACGCGAGACCCACGAAATGTTCGGCGTGACCTTCGAGGGCCACCCGTCCCTGGACCACCTCCTCCTCCCGGAGAACTTCGAAGGCCACCCCCTCCGCAAGGACTTCGTCCTCGCGGCCCGCGTGGCCAAGGCCTGGCCCGGCGCCAAGGAACCGGGCGAGTCGGACCACGGCGCCCCCAAACGCCGCCAGATGCTCCCCCCAGGCGTACCCGACCCCAACGAATGGGGCCCCCTGAAGGGCCAACTCCCCACAGCCCCTGCCCGCCCGGCGCGAGCAACGGCCCGCGCGGCGGGAGAGCGCCCTGCCCGCGCGGCGGGCGAACGTCCGGTACGGCGGGCTCGGTCGGCGGCGGAGGGTTCGGCGAGTCAGGCGGCGGCGGGGACGTCCGGGGACGCTCCGGTAGCTGCCCGGCGGGCCCGATCCGCGGCGGAAGGCTCGGCGAGCCAGACGGCAGCGGGGGAGCCGGAGGAGCAGACGGGGACGACCGGAGCTGGGGCTGCGGCGACTCCGGGCGCGGCTCGGCGCGCTCGGTCGGCTGCTGAAGGTTCGGTGAGCCAGACGGGGGCTGCGGCGTCCGGGGATGCTTCGGTGGCTGCTCGGCGGGCCCGATCCGCGGCCGAAGGCTCGGCCAGTCAGGGGGGTACCGAGGGTGCCTCGGGGGCTGGGCCGCGGCGTGTGCGGTCGGCTGCCGAGGGGGCCGCCGGCCAGCAGGCGGCGTCCGCTCCGGCGGCTGGGTCCCGACGGGCGCGTACGGCGTCGCAGGGCTCCGCGAGCCAGCGGGCCGCGTCCGCTGCGGAACCGTCTGCCGACGACAAGGGCGCGGACACCGCGTCCCCAGGTGCAGGAAGCACGCCCCCGCCGAAGGCGCGTACCGCCCCGCGCAGCTCGGACGCGCCGTGGCACCACGCCCGCCCGGCCTTCGACGAACCCGAACCTCGACCCGGCCCTGACACACGCCCAACCGAGGAATCGCCCGAGCCGGAAACCGAGCAGCCGACGCCGGCTTCAGCCCCCGGGCAGTCTGCGCCTGAGCAACTCGCGTCTCAGCAAGAGCAAGAGCAAGGGGCAGTGGAGAGGCCCGAGCCCGACCAGCCGGAGGGAGTGGCCGAGCAGCCTGCGGCCGAGCAGCCGGTGACTGAACGGCCCGCTGTCGAGGAGCGCACGTCGGAGAGCCCAGCGCCCAAACCGTCCGCTTCTGCCGAGCGGACCGGGTCGAAGCCCCCGGCACCGGAGCAGCTCGACCCGGAAGCGGCCTCCGCTCCTGCTCCCGAGCCGGAGCCGGAGTCCGAGCCGCTGTCGGAGTCCGAGCCGCGGCCGGAGTCTGAGTCGCGGCCGGAGTCCGGGCAGGAGTCGGAATCCGAGCATCCTGCCCACTCCGAGCAGCCTGCCGACTCCGAGCAGCCTGCCGACTCCGAGGCCGCCACGGATTCCGACGGCCCCACCTCTGACACACCCACCCGACCCAACCCCGACAACCCCTCAGGAGGCCCGCAGTGAACGACGCGCTCGACGTCACCCTGCGACTCCTGATCGTCTTCGTCGTCTTCCTCACCTTCCCCCTGATCGTCGGCCAGACCGAACACAAGGTCATGGCTCACATGCAGGGCCGCCTCGGCCCGATGTACGCCGGCGGCTTCCACGGCTGGGCCCAACTCGTCGCCGACGGCGTGAAGTTCGCCCAGAAGGAAGACGTCGTACCGGCCGGCGCCGACCGCCGCATCTTCCAGCTAGCCCCCGCGGTCGCCCTCCTCCCGTACCTGATCGTCCTGCTCGCCATCCCCATCGGCCCCGGCGAGGGCGCCGTCGGCCAGGTCCTGGACGCCGGCATCTTCTTCGTCCTCGCGGTGATGGGCGTAGGCGTCCTCGGCTCCCTCATGGCCGGCTGGGCCAGCGCCAACAAGTTCTCCCTTCTCGGCGGCCTCCGCACCGCCGCCCAGCTCCTCGCCTACGAACTCCCCATGCTCCTCACCGCCGCCTCCGTCGCCATGGCGGCCGGCACGGTCTCCCTCCCCGGCATCCTCGACGCCTTCGAGTGGTGGTGGCTGCCCTGGCAGATCGTCGGCGCGATCGTCTTCTTCGTCGCCGGCCTCGCCGAACTCCAGCGCCCGCCCTTCGACATGCCCGTCGCCGACTCGGAGATCATCTTCGGCGCCTACACCGAGTACACCGGACTGCGCTTCGCCCTGTTCCTCCTCGCCGAGTACGCCGGAATCGTCGTCCTGTGCGGCCTGACCACCGTCCTCTTCCTGGGCGGCTGGCACGGGCCCTGGGGCGCCGACGGCCTCGGCTGGGTCTGGACCCTGCTGAAGACCGCCGTCCTGGCCTTCGTCGTGATCTGGCTCCGCGTCACCTACCCCCGCCTGCGCGAGGACCAGTTGCAGAAGCTCTCCTGGACCCTCCTCGTCCCCCTCTCTCTCGCTCAGATCGCCCTCACCGGCATCGTCAAGGTGGTGATCCAGTAACCGTGGCCCCCATCCCCGGCGCCGGCCTGGCCAAGGGCCTGGCCGTCACCCTCCGCACGATGACCAGGAAGACGGTCACCGATCAGTACCCCGAGATGCAGCCCGACCTCCCGCCCCGCACCCGCGGTGTCATCGGCCTGTTCGAGGAGAACTGCACGGTCTGCATGCTCTGCGCCCGGGAGTGCCCGGACTGGTGCATCTACATCGACTCCCACAAGGAGACGATCCCGGCGGTCACGCCCGGCGGCCGCGAGCGCAGCCGCAATGTCCTCGACCGCTTCGCCATCGACTTCTCCCTGTGCATGTACTGCGGTATCTGCATCGAGGTCTGTCCTTTCGACGCCCTGTTCTGGTCCCCGGAGTTCGAGTACGCCGAGACCGACATCCGCGATCTCACCCACGAACGCGACAAGCTCCGCGAGTGGATGTGGACCGTGCCGGCCCCGCCCGCCCTCGACCCCGGCGCGGAGGAACCCAAGGAGATCGCCGCCGCCCGCAAGACCGCCGACAAGCTGGCGGCAACGCAGACGGAGCAGGGCCGGGCACGGTCCGGCTCCCCGACGGGAGCGGCCAAGCCGCAGTCCACGGCCCCGGCGGGAGCGGCCGAGTCGCAGTCTGGATCGTCGGCGGGGTCGGCCGAGTCGCAGTCTGGATCCCCGGCGGGACCGACCGAGGCACAGTCCGAATCTCCGGCGGCACCGACCGACCCGCAGCCAGGGCCCTCGACCGGACAGGCCAACCCGAGCTCCGGACCGGCCGAGCCGCAGCCCGGTCCAACCCACCCGCAGTCCGGGCCGGACACATCCGAGGGGGACGCGTCGTGACCCTCGCCGTAGCCACAGCGGCCGTCGCCGGAGTCACCGCCGCAGCGCCCGCCCACACCGCCCACACCGCCCTCACCGGCGCTGCCGCCGAGACCCACGGCTTCCTCTCCCCGACCGGTGTCGAGATCGCCTTCCTCCTCGTCGGCCTGGTCACCTTCGGCGCCGCCCTCGTCACCGTCACCACCCGGCAGCTGGTGCACGCCGCCCTGTGGCTGGTTGTCGCCCTCGGTGGCCTCGCCGTCGAATACCTCCTGCTCACGGCCGAGTTCATCGCCTGGGTGCAGGTCCTCATCTATGTCGGTTCCGTCGTCGTCCTCCTCCTGTTCGGTCTGATGCTCACCAAGGCCCCCATCGGCCGCTCCCCGGACGCCGACTCCGGCAACCGCTGGGCCGCGCTCACCGTGGCCGTCGCCGCCGCGGCGGCCCTGGTCTGGGTCGTCGTCGACGCCTTCCGCACCACCTGGATCGACCTGGACGGCCCGGCCGCCGGCTCCACCGCCGTCACCGGAGCGAGCCTGTTCCAGAACTGGGTGCTCCCCTTCGAGGCCCTCTCCGTCCTCCTCCTCGCGGCCCTGGTCGGGGCGATCGTCCTGTCCCGCAAGGCGAAGGCGGAGTCGAGCTCTCCCCCTGTGAACTCCCGGGCCACGCCCGGTGGTTCCCCAACCGTCCCGAATTCCCGTAATCACTCGATCGGGCGAAAAGGTTCGGTTTCGGGAACTGATCCGGTCGAGGCGACCAGCCCCGGCAAGGCCACCGGTTCGGCCGTGGCCACGAGCCAGGCCAATGCGACGAGCCCGGTCAAGGCGATCAGCCCGGCCAATACCACCGGCCCGGCCGTGCCCAAGCCCGCCAGCCAGGTCAAGCCCGCCAGCCCGGCCAAGCCCAAGCCCACCGGCTCGGCCGAGACCGCCACCGACCTGGCTGAAGTCGCCAGTGGTCCGGCTGACGTCACCAGCGTTCCGACTGAACCCGGCAGCGGCCCGGCTGAAGCCGCTGCCGACGGGGCTGAACCCGGCAGCAGCCCGGCCGAACCCGCCACCGGCCCCGCCAAGCAGGAAGGCGCCCCCTGATGCACCTCGCCTATCCCGCCGTCCTGGCCGCCCTCCTCTTCTGCACGGGCCTGTACGGAGTCCTCGCCCGCCGCAACGCGATCCTCGTCCTCATGTCGGTCGAGTTGATGCTCAACGCCGTGAACCTGAACCTGGTCGCCTTCGACGTCTGGCTCAGCGAGGCCGCCCAGGACACCCTGCACTCCGGCCAGGCCCTGACCCTGTTCACCATCGCCATCGCCGCCGCCGAGATCGGCATCGGTCTGGCGATCGTCCTCGCCGTCCACCGCAACCGCGGCACCTCGGACATCGACAAGCTCCGCGACACCGCCGAGGGGCCCGAGGCCGACGGCCCCGACAGCGACGCCGCGGCCGCGCAGGCCGACCGGGCCGGGAAGGCTGAGGCCGCCGCGTGACCACGACCACCCTCGCCGTCCTCGTACCCCTCCTGCCGTTCCTGGGGGCTGCCGCCGGACTGCTGCTCGGTCGTACGGCCCCCGGGTTCGTCCGCCCGCTCGCCGTCCTGCCGACCCTCACCGCCCTCGTGCTGGCCGCCCTGGTCGCCGTACGCCAGGGCGGTGACCAGGCCGTCGACGCCCACACCGAGCTCACCCCCACCGGCTCGGTGCCGGTCGAACTCGCCCTGCACATCGACGGCTTCGCCGCCCTCGTCGCCGTCCTGGTCGGTCTCGTCGCCACCTGCGTGCAGATCTACTCGACGGGCTACCTGCGCGACGACCCGCGCTACCCCTCGTACGCCGCTCTCGTCTCCCTCTTCACCTCCGCGATGCTGCTCGTCGTCTACTCCGGCGACCTGATCGTGCTGCTGGTCGGCTGGGAGATCATGGGCATCTGCTCGTACTTCCTGGTCGGCCACTACTGGGAGACCCCGGAGGCGCGCGCCGCCTCCATCAAGGCCTTCCTGGTGACCAAGCTCGGTGACGTCCCCTTCCTCATCGGCCTGTTCGCCCTCGCCACCGACACCGGTTCCTTCCGCATCACGACGATCCTGGGTGCCGTCGCGCACGGCGGACTCGACCACCCGACCCTGATCGCCCTGCTGCTCCTGGCGGGCGTGGCAGGCAAGTCGGCGCAGTTCCCGCTGCACACCTGGCTTCCCGACGCGATGGCGGGTCCCACCCCGGTCTCCGCGCTCATCCACGCGGCGACCATGGTCGCCGCCGGCGTCTACTTCGTCGCTCGTCTCCTCCCGGTCTTCGAGGCCTCCCGGGCCGCGATGGTGGTCCTCGCGGTGATGGCCGCCGTCACGATGCTCGGCTCGGGACTCGCCGCCCTCGCGCAGGACGACATCAAGCGCGTCCTCGCCTACTCGACGATCGGCCAGCTCGGCTACATGACCGGCGCCCTCGCCGTGGGCGACCGCTCAGCCGCCGTCTTCCACCTCCTGTCCCACGGCGCCTTCAAGGCGCTGCTGTTCCTCGCGGCCGGCGTGGTCATCCACGCCGCCGGCACCAACTCACTGGCCGCCATGTCCCGCATGCACGGCCTGCGCGACCGCATCCCGGACGCGTACTGGACGATGACCGTGGCGCTCCTCGCGCTCGCCGCGATCCCGCCCTTCAGCGGCTTCTTCTCCAAGGAGTCCGTCCTCGGCGCCGCCGAACACGTGGCCACCGGCCACACCGGGCACGCCCCCGGTGCCGCGGGCTGGATCACCCTCGTCGCCGGCCTGCTCACCGCCGTACTCACGGCCGCGTACGCGACGCGCCTGTGGCTGCTGGCCTTCCACGGCCAGGGCGTCGAGGCCGCCGACCACGGTCGTCAGCCGTTGACGATGACCGTGGTGCTGTGGGTGCTCGCCGTGCCGTCCCTCGCGCTCGGCGGGTTCGCCTACCGCTCGCTGCCCGACTGGTTCGACGGCCACGACCTCACCCCGACGCTCACCACCTCCGTACTCGGCACGGGTGTCGCCCTGGTCGGCGGCCTCGTCACCTACGCGGCCTGGCGGCACACCTCCGCCCTCGCGGCCCGCGCCCCGCTGGGGGCGGTCGCGGCCCATCCCGAGGGGGACGCCGGACTGGTCGAGGCCGAGGCGATCGCCAGCCACGCGCCCGTGTACGGCGACGTGGCCTACGCGCCCGACCCGTCCGATCCCGGGCGGCTGCTGCTCGGTCCACTGCACCGGCACGCGGCCGTCGGATTCCACCTCGACGCCGTGTACGCGGCCCTGTTCGTCCGCCCGGTCCAGGCCGGAGCGAGCCTCGTCCGTTTCCTCGACCGCGAGGTCGTGGAGACCTACGTGCGCGGCGCGGGCGCCCTGCCCCGCCTGCTCGGGGCCGCCGTCCGGCGCGCCCAGACCGGCAATGTGCAGACCTATGTGAGCGCGCTGCTCGCCGGCACCGTCGTCCTGGCGGTCGCCGCCCTCCTCGTCGCCACGGGAGCGTGAGCAGGCGTGATCGATATCAGCGAGTCCGTGATGCAGTTCCTTCTGGCATTCGTCGTCGTGGTGCCGCTTCTCGGTGCCGCCGCCGCTCTCCTGCCCGCCCCGCCCGGGCTGAAGGGGAAGTCACCCGAGCAGGCCGTGCTGCGGCACGGCGTGACCGTGACCGGCGCGGTCCTCATCGCCGCGATCGTCCTGGCACTCGGCTTCGACCACGACCATCCGTCGAGGATGCAGGCCACGACCGACATCAGCTGGATCCCCGCACTCGACGTGCGCATCCACCTCGGCATCGACGGCATTTCCCTCCCCCTGGTGGTCCTGACCGCGCTGCTGACCTTCCTCTGCGCGCTCTACACGTACTTCAAGATGCCCGCGGGCCCGACCCCGAAGGCCTTCGTCGCACTGCTGCTGGTCCTCGAGTCCGGCACCCTCGCGAGCTTCGCCGTCCTCGATCTGCTGCTGTTCTTCCTCGCGTTCGAGATGGTCCTCATCCCGATGTACTTCCTCATCGCCCGCTGGGGCGGCGAGGGCAGGACCCAGGCCGCCTGGCGGTTCATCCTCTACACGCTGCTCGGTTCAGTCGTCATGCTGCTCGGCCTGCTCCTGATCGGGATCAAGGCGGGCACATTCGACATGGTGGCACTCGCCACTGACAACGGCCGGTCGCTGACCACATCCGTGCAGGTCATCGCCGTTCTCGCGATCGGGATCGGGCTCGCGGTCAAGACGCCGATGTGGCCCCTGCACAGCTGGCTGCCGGACGCCCACACCGCCGCGCCGACCGTCGGCTCGGTCCTGCTGGCCGGCGTCCTGCTGAAGATGGGTACGTACGGCTTCGTCCGGATCCTTCTGCCCATCGCGCCGGACGGCTTCCACACCTTCGCGCCCTACCTCGCCGCCTTCGCCGTCGTCGGGATCATCTACGGATCACTGGCCTGCCTGGCCCTCGCCAAGCAGGGCGCGAAGGGCGACCTCAAGCGCCTCATCGCGTACTCCTCCGTCGGCCACATGGGCTTCGTCCTGCTCGGCATCGCCACGATGACCCCGACCGGCGTGAACGGCGCCCTGTTCGCCAACATCGCCCACGGCCTCATCACCGGCCTCCTGTTCTTCCTGGTCGGCGCCCTCAAGGACCGCACGGGCACGACCGACCTGGACACCCTCGCCGAGGAGACCGGCGCCGCGCTCTACGGCAAGGCCCCCCGCCTCGGCGGCCTGCTCGCCTTCGGCGCGGTCGCCTCCCTGGGCCTGCCGGGTCTGGCCGGGTTCTGGGGCGAGATGCTCGCGCTGTTCGGAGCGTTCAGACCGGCCGAAGACCTCAGCCGTCCCGCCTTCCTCACCTTCATGGCGATCGCGGCCTTCGGCACCCTCCTCACGGCCGCGTACATGCTCGTCGTGGTCCGCCGCGTCTGCATGGGCGCCGTACCGCAGGAAGCGCCGCAGCTCGCGGACGTGCACACCTACGAGTTCGCGGCCTGGACGCCGCTCGTCGCCCTCACCGTCGTCGCCGGGCTGTGGCCCAAGGCCCTCCTCGGCCTGACCGACCCGGCCGTGCAGCAGCTCCTCGCAGGAGGCACCCGATGAGCTCCCTGGCCCAGGCGCCCGCCCTGTACCTCGTCCAGTCCGTCGACTGGACGGCCGTCGCGCCGCCCACCCTCGCCGCGGTCGTGGGGCTCGTCGTCCTCGTCGCCGACCTGTTCGTACCGGAGGCGCGCAAGCCCCTCCTCGGCTGGGTCTCCGTGGCGGGCCTGGCCGCGGCGGCGTTGCTGCTCCTGCCGTTGCTGGACGGCGACCGCAGCACCTTCTGCGTGAGCACGCACGCGTGCAGCTACACCGCGGACCGCTTCACCCTGGTCATGCAGTTCCTGGTCCTCGGCGGAGCCCTCCTCGCCGCCCTCCTGTCGGTGACGGCCCTCAAGGACGAGAGCAAGAAACTCCCTGAAGGGGAGTACTGGTTCCTCCTGCTCTCCTCCGCGGCCGGCGCGGCCCTTCTGCCCGCCTCCCGGGACCTGGCGACCCTGATCGTCGCCCTGGAGGTTGCCTCCCTGCCCGCCTTCGCCCTCGTAGGCCTCCGGTACGGCGACAGGAAGTCCTCCGAAGCCGCTCTGAAGTTCTTCCTGTCGTCGGTCACCGCGACAGCCGTCAGCCTCATGGGCATCAGCTTCGTGTACGCCTCCACAGGCACCCTGTACCTCACCCAGGTCGCCGACCGCATCCAGCACGTCGACGGACAACTGCACACGCTCGCCCAGACCGGCGTCGTCCTCACCCTCGTCGGCTTCGCCTTCAAGACGGCCGCCGTGCCCTTCCACTTCTGGGTGCCCGACACCTATGTGGGCGCGCCCCTCCCGATCGCCGCCTACTTGTCGGTCGTCGGCAAGGCGGTCGGCTTCTCCGGCCTGATTCTCGTCACCGTCGTCGCCTTCCCGTCGTACGCCGACGTCTGGGGCCCCGCACTGGCGGCGCTGGCCGCGCTCACCATGACGGTCGGCAACGTCGGCGCCCTGCGCCAGCAGGCCACGCGCGCGTACAGCGCGGTACGCCTGCTCGCCTGGTCCTCCGTGGGCCAGGCCGGCTACCTCCTCGTACCGATCGCCGCGGCCGCCTACTCCGACGACGCCGAGCACTCCATCGGCTCCACGGTCGCGTACGCCCTCATGTACGGCGCCGTGAACCTCGGCGCGTTCGCGGTGGCCGCACTGGTGGGCCGTACGAAGGCCGCGAACCGCATCACCGACTACCGCGGCCTGTACGCGACGAACCCGCTCGCCGCCCTCCTGATGGCCTTCTTCCTGCTCTGCCTGGCCGGACTGCCGCCGGGCATCATCGGCCTGTTCGCCAAGGTCACCGTCTTCTCGGCGGCCGTCGACGCGGGCCTCGGCTGGCTGGCCGTGATCATGGCCGTCAATGTGGTGATCGCGCTCTTCTACTACCTCCAGTGGACCGCCCTGCTGTTCCGCGCCCCCGAGGGCGACGCCGTCGCGCACCGCCTCCCGGCGCCCCTCACGGCGGCGATCACGCTCACCGGTGTCGCCGGCATCGCTCTCTCCGGAGCACCCCAGCTCGTCCTGCGCTTCGCCGACACCGGGCTCTTCTGAGCGCTCGCCCCGGCCCGTCACCCGGCCGGCCCACCCCTGCGGCCGTACGCACAAGGGAACTAGTGGTCCTCGCCTGGCGTTGACCAGTACGGGAGGGTCCACTGGATGTGACACCACGGCACCAGTGGCACCGGAGAAAGCAAGCAAGACCGCAAGCAAAGGGTTCCCCTGCTGCACGATTTGGAGGGCGTACCGTGCACCGCCGGCACAACGGGCTAAGGACCGCAGTACTCCTCGGAGGACTGTCCGCCCTCATCATCGTCATCGGCAGTTTCTTCGGCCGCATGGGGCTCGTCGTAGCGGTTCTCGTCGCACTGGGCACGAACGCGTACGCGTACTGGAACAGCGACAAACTGGCGCTACGCGCGATGCGCGCGCGCCCGGTGAGCGAATTCGAGGCCCCCGCCCTCTACCGCATGGTCCGCGAGCTCTCCACCGAGGCCCGCCAGCCCATGCCCCGCCTGTACATCTCCCCGACGGAGGCGCCCAACGCCTTCGCCACGGGCCGCAATCCGCGCAACGCCGCCGTGTGCTGCACGGAAGGCATCCTGCGCATCCTGGACGAGCGCGAACTGCGCGGCGTCATCGGTCACGAGCTCAGTCACGTCTACAACCGCGACATCCTCATCTCGTCGGTGGCCGGCGCGCTCGCCTCCGTGATCATGTTCCTGGTCAACTTCGCCTGGCTGATCCCGATCGGCCGCTCCGACGACGATGACGGCCCCGGAATTCTGGGCATGCTGCTCATCATGATCCTGGGCCCGCTCGCGGCGACTCTCATCCAACTCGCCATCAGCCGTTCCAGAGAGTACGAGGCCGACGCGTCCGGCGCCCAGCTGACGGGCGACCCGCTCGCCCTCGCCGGCGCGCTGCGCAAGCTCGAAGCGGGCACCAAGCAGCTCCCGTTGCCGCCCGAGCCGCGCATCGAGACCGCGAGCCACATGATGATCGCGAACCCCTTCCGTCCCGGCCAGGGACTGTCCAAGATGTTCTCGACGCACCCGCCGATGGCGGAACGCATCGCCCGGCTCGAGAAGATGGCAGGTCGCCCCCAGTGAAAACCATCCTGAACATCATCTGGCTCATCCTGAGCGGCTTCTGGCTGTTCCTCGGGTACCTCGCCGCGGGCGTCATCCTCTGCATCACGATCATCGGCATCCCGTTCGGCATCGCGGCGTTCCGCATCGGCATCTACGCCCTGTGGCCCTTCGGGTACACGACGGTCGAGCGCCACGACGCCGGAGCCCCCTCCTGCATCGGCAACGTCCTGTGGCTGGTCCTGGCCGGCTGGTGGCTGGCGCTCACGCACATCGTCACCGGGATCGTGCTGTGCATCACGATCATCGGAATCCCCTTCGGCATCGCCAACTTCAAGCTGATCCCGGTCTCGCTGCTGCCGCTCGGCCGCGAGATCGTGCCGACGGACCAGCCGTTCGCAACGCGCTGACCAGCCCTGCGGGGGTTGTCCACAGGCGGTTGTCCACAGGCTGTCCCGGTTGTCAGTGGCGGCTTGCATCATGAACCCATGACCGAGAACGAGCAGTTGCTGGCACGGGTGGCCGCCAAGGCACGCAACACCCGCCCATGGGGCTGGACTTCCCTTCCCGCGCCCGTCGACGCGGCCACCCTGGCCCGCGCCGAGGCCACCCTGGGATTCCCCCTGCCCCCGCTGCTCGCCGAGCTGTACCTACGGATAGGCGACGGCGGATTCGGCCCGGAGTACGGCCTGTTGCCCCTGCTGGACAGCCCACCCGCCGGAGAGCCCGCCGCCGTCGTCCAGTACCTCACCAACCGCGCCGACGCCCTCCAGGACCCCGAATGGCCCTGGCCCGAGGGAGTCCTGCCGATATCCCACTGGGGCTGCGCGATGTACGCGTGCGTGGACTGTCACACCCCGGAAGCCCCCGTCCTGCTCTTCGAGCCGAACGCGGGCCAAGCCGACCACGCCTGGTACGTCGACGCCCCGAGCCTCACCGACTGGCTGCACACCTGGACAACCGGCACGGGCTGGTACGAGGAGACCAACGAGGGCATGGACCTGCCGCCCTGGGACGACTTCCGCATACGCACGACACAGGCACAGGCGTCCTGACGGACGCGGTCCATCTCGTACGGCGTTGCGGGCGACGGAGTTGTACGGCGTCGCGCCCTACCGCTCGCCCGTGCAGGCGGGCACGGCCGGGCCGGCCCGTGGAGTGCTGGACCGCCTCGCGGAGCACGGCGCCCTACGCCCGCCGTCTCCCGGTCACCCACCGCCGCAAGCCGTACGCCAACACACCCACTGCCAGTACCCCGGCCCCCACGACCACCGAGACCCCCGGCAGCGAGAACGCCAGCACCAGGCACCCGGCCAGCCCCAGGGCCGGCAGCACCCGCGTGGCCGGAGCCGAACTCAGCGTCCAGGCCGAGGCGTTGGCCACGGCGTAGTACGCCAGCACACCGAAGGAGGAGAACCCGATCGCGCCCCGGACGTCCACCGTGGCGGCCAGGGCGGCGACCACCGCACCCACGGCCAGTTCGGCCCGGTGCGGCACCTGGAAACGCGGATGCACGGCCGAGAGCGCGCCGGGCAGATGCCGGTCGCGGGCCATGGCCAGCGTCGTGCGCGAGACGCCCAGGATCAGGGCGAGCAGCGAGCCCAACGCGGCCACGGCAGCGCCCACCCGCACCACCGGCACCAGCCCCGGCACCCCGGCCGTCCGCACCGCGTCGGCCAGCGGAGCACCCGCGCGCCCGAGACCGTCGGCCCCCAGCACGGAAAGGACAGCCACCGCCACACACACGTACACGGCCAACGCGATGCCCAGAGCCAGGGGGATCGCGCGAGGGATGGTGCGCGCCGGATCCCGTACCTCCTCGCCCAGGGTCGCGATACGCGCGTACCCCGCGAAGGCGAAGAACAGCAGGCCGGCCGCCTGCAACACTCCGCCCACGCCGCCCGAGGTCCCGACGTCCAGGCGCCCGGCGTCGGACGCCCCGGACCCCAGACACACGACCACCACGCAAGCGAGGACAGCGAGCACCACCGCCACGATCGCCCGAGTCAGCCAGGCGGACTTCTGGATTCCGCCGTAGTTCACCGCGGTCAGCGCCACCACGGCCGCGACCGCCACGGCGTGCGCCTGAGCCGGCCAGGCGTACGCGCCCACGGTGAGCGCCATCGCCGCACAGGAGGCCGTCTTCCCGACCACGAACGACCAGCCCGCGAGATAACCCCAGAACGCCCCGAGCCGCTCGCGCCCGTACACATACGTGCCGCCGGAGGCCGGATACAGCGCGGCCAGCCGGGCCGAGGACGTGGCGTTGCAGTACGCGACCACGGCGGCGACCGCGAGGCCGAGCAGCAGCCCCGAGCCGGCCGCGCGTGCGGCGGGACCCAGGGCGGCGAAGATGCCTGCCCCGATCATCGAGCCGAGCCCGATGACCACGGCGTCCCCGACCCCCAGGGTGCGGCGCAGTTCGGCGGCGGAACCGGGCTGTGTCATGGCCCGAACCCTACTGATCCCTGCAACCGAGGAGTGCCATCGTGACGTCCTGTCCATCAACAGAGCACGACAAGCGCGCGACGCACGGGCCGTACGAGCAGTACAGGCGATTCAGGCAGCTCAGGCCGGACGGCGCACGCGGCGCAGCACGGGCGAACGTCAAGAGATGCACAGCCTGTCCGCACCGAAATCTCACCGTTCGGACAGTGCAAGCACAGCGTGAAGGGGCAGGTTCTCGGCATGACGATCATCAGCTGGATCATCCTGGGGCTGTTGGCCGGGGCCATCGCCAAGTTCCTGCTGCCGGGCCGCGACCCGGGCGGCTTCATCGGCACGACGCTCATCGGCATCGCGGGCGCGTTCATCGGCGGCTGGATCTCGGCCCGCTGGCTGGACCATCCGATCACCAAGGACTTCTACGACGGAGCGACATGGGCCGCGGCGATCGGCGGCTCGCTCGTCCTCCTGGTCGCCTACCGCATCCTGTTCGGCAACTCGCGCAACTGAGCACGGCAGAGCACACCCCCGGACCGCAGCCAGCAGGCGAGAAGGGTGGGCACCGACGGGTGCCCACCCTTTCTCGTACGACCGTCCTGCCTGTCGGCAGGCGTCCTACCGGTAGTTCACGAACTGCAGCGCGAAGTCGAAGTCCTTGCCCTTCAGGAGGGCGATCACGGCCTGCAGATCGTCACGGCTCTTCGAGCTGACGCGCAGCTCGTCACCCTGCACCTGGGCCTTGACGCCCTTGGGGCCCTCGTCGCGGATGATCTTCGCCACCTTCTTCGCGTTCTCCTGGGAGATGCCCTCCTCGATCGAAGCGAAGATCTTGTACTCCTTGCCGGACAGCTGCGGCTCACCGGCGTCGAGCGCCTTCAGCGAGATCCCACGCTTGATCAGCTTGGACTGGAAGACGTCGAGGACGGCCTTGACGCGGTCCTCGGAGTTCGCCTCCATCAGGATCTTGTCACCGGACCACGAGATCGAGGCACCCACGCCCTTGAAGTCGTAGCGCTGCGAGATCTCCTTGGCGGCCTGGTTGAGGGCGTTGTCGACCTCCTGCCGCTCGACCTTCGAGACGATGTCGAAACTGGAGTCGGCCATGTCCTGTGGCTCCTTGTATCGGGGTGCGTGTGGGGTGCGTATCGGCGGGCGTGGGGGTGGCCGCCGAGCCCGGCGTGAACCCGGGCCGCATCCGGACAAGCCTAGCTACCCGTGGTCGCCCGAGCGCAGATCAATCGGGTGGCGAAGCACCCCTCGGCATCGGGTATTGTTTACGTCGTTGCCACGGAGCACCGCCGAAAAGCGGTTCGAACGGCAGCAACCCCGGCGGTGTGCCCGAGCGGCCAAAGGGAGCAGACTGTAAATCTGCCGGCTCAGCCTTCCCAGGTTCGAATCCTGGCGCCGCCACACGGAAAACAAAGGCCCCCGACCTGCTGTTTAAGCAGGTCGGGGGCCTTTGTCGTGCGCCTTGACGATCAAGGTACTGTCTCGTGCTGTCTCGCGTTCGAACGCCTCATCTCGAACCGTGTGGACCAGACGTGGACCAGATCTTGGCCCGTCAGCTCTGCTGTCCGAGACGAACCGAGATTTTGGCGTTCGCGGCCTCGTCTCCGTCGCTGAGGAACTTGGCGTAGACCCGGAACAGGACGGCCACGCTGTGGCCGGCGCGCTCAGCCACGAGCTGAGGTTCGACTCCCGAACTGAGCCAGGTGGACACCGCCGCGTGGCGAAGGTCATACGGCCGCTTGGCCAGCACCGACTCGAACTCTGTCGGGGTCAGGGCCCGCGAGCGAGCCTCAGCCCAGACCTCGCCGTATCCGGTGTCCTGGACCAGTCCACCGCGCATCGTCTGGAAGACCCGCCCGTCGGTCGCCGTGCCGTACGCGGTGAGATGCCATCGCAGCAGCGCCACCAGCTCTGGGGGGATCGGCACGCGCCGCACTGCCTTGCGTGGGCGATGCTTCAGCCCCCTCTTCTCGTGTGCCTCCCCGCTGTCCGTCCAGGCAGTGCCGGAGCGCGGGCGGGTCTCACGGAGCCGGAGCAGGCCCCACCCGCGGCGGGGTAGGTCGCAGTCCCCGACCCGCAGTCCGATGACTTCAGCCGGCCGTGCAGCCGCGTAGTACATGCATCCGAAGAACGCCACGAGACGGCGACCACGCTGGCTCTGATCGCGCACAGCGGCCAAGAGCTGGGCCGCTTGGGCGGGGTTCGGCACGCACTCCGGATCCACCTCCTCTACGACCTGCTCGGGTGCCGTCCACTTGATCCGGTCCAACGGGTTGTCACTGATCAGTTCGGCGTCGACCGCGAATTCGAGAGAGTTGTAGAAGATCGCGCGCTTTCGACTGATCGTCCCCGCTGCTGCGGTCGTACCGTCCAGCTTCTTCGACAGAGCGCTCAGAGCGGCGCGTACGACAAGACGGTCGGAGAGCGCGGACATGGGGAGCGACTTGCGCTTGAACCAATCCAGCGTCTTGACCACGTCGGCAGGGGTCTCCTCATCCCACCGGTTCTTGTTGAACGCCCAGCTGTAGAGGGCGCGTCGGACGGCTCTCGTGTCTGGCATCCCGTTGGTGTCCTTCACGAACGCGGGCGTCACCGTTGCCATGGCCTCCGCCAGCGTCCGTCTCGTATTGCCGGGCGAGTCACCCCACTTCATCTCGATGTAGTTCCGGGCGTGCTCGTACCACGAGATGTCTCGGTTCTTGTCGACCAGGGATTTCGGCAGACCGCTGTCCATGTCGAACGGCTCGCCCGCGCGCTGGGCTGTGATGAGCTGGGCCCGGCGGCTGTCCGCCAGGCCCGAGGTCTGGTACGACTCCGAATGCGGACGGACGCCCACCTTCCAGCGGAGTTGATAGGGCTTCCGTCGGCCTTCACGCTTGCGGATGGTCCAGATCTTGACGTCGTAGGTCCAGTCGGTCACGCGGCTTCCAATTCGTCCTTGAAGGCGTCCAGGACACTTCGGCGCACACAGATGCGGCCGGAGGGCGTGCGCTGCGCTTCCGGCCCGATGCCGCGGTTACGCCACCGGTACCAGGTGGCGCGGGTGATGCCGATCTCTTCCAGTACGTCGCTCAGCGGCAGGAGTTCGTCCTTGGGCGCTCGCCGGCGACGGGAAGGGCTGGCCATGTTGAGATCTCCTAAGACAGAAGGAGGAACAGACAGCGGAAGGGGCCGCGCCACCCCTCCCGGGGCCGTCTGCGGCCCCTTCTGTGGATCCGCCACGTCCGCCACACCGCCACACCGCAGGTCAGCGGCTTGTAATCGTGGCGGTGGGCGGTGATGTGGCGGATGGATGCCGCCGCACGGTCGCGCGGCGGCACTGGACATCTGTGCTGGTCAGCCCACGCTCTTCAAGCGGCGCGTGTCGGCTTCCGAGAGCGTGTGGCGGATGTCGGAAGGCGGATCCGCCACGCTCTCACCGTCGTTGACCTGCGTTGTGGCGGCCGTGGCGGATGTGGCGGACTCTCCGGGGGGAGGCGGGCAGTACCGCTCCCACGCGTCGTGCAGGTCTTCGGCGTAGTAGCCCTTGGGGAAGGTGCCGGACGTCGTACGGATGCCACGGGGCTTGATCGGTTTGTTCGCCGAAGTGACGTACTGGCCCAACAGCTTGGCCAGCGTGCGCGAGTTGATGGGCTTGTCGTCCAGATCGCCCCAGGGCGCGTCGTCCATGTTCAGCAGGCATTCCAGGATGACCGCGGTCGGCATGCGGTCCGCACCGCAGAACACCTTGTCGCGCAGGTCGGTCAGGAGCCGGATCCCGAGTGAGGCTTCTTCGCCTCCTCGCGTGGCGTGGACCAGTTCAAGGCAGGCCGCGCGGGCCCGCTCGGGCCAGTGCCCACCAGCCGCATCGGCGACGGCCAGCAGAGGTTCCCACACGTCCGCCGGGCGGTCGGAGACTCCATCCGGCATCTCCGGCCAAGCCTCTGCGACGGCTTCGCGGACGGTGTCGGCCCACTCGGCGAGCCGGTCTCGCAGCGCGTGGCCCTGCTTCTCGTGGGTGCGGCGGCGGTATCCCTCAACCTTCTCGTTGGGGGCGCGCTTGCGCATGCGGATGATGACCGAGCGGGTCAGGATCGTGTCGGGCAGGGAGCCGAGTCCGGCCATGGCCACGGCGCAGAAGGACGAGAACCATCCCGCGGTCTGGTTGGCGCCGTCGCCGACGCAGCGGAGCGCCTGCCCGCCGCGCCGGTAGCCGGAGTTCAAGAAGCCGCGCACAGGTTCGTTGTCGCCGGCCTTGGGGCCGAAGACGGTGTCGATCTCGTCGAAGAGCAGGGTGGGCGTGCCCTCGGTGGCGTCCACCAGCCGGAACAGCGCATTGGCGGAGGCGTTGACCGTCATCGCGGCGTTCGGGGTGAGCGTCTCCACGATCTCCAGCGCGCGCGACTTGCCCGATCCGGGTTCAGGGGAGAGGAACGCGAGGCGGGCGGTGCCGTCGAACGCGTCGATCAGGTGCGCGTGGGCATCCCAGAGGGCTACGGCGACGTACGCGGCTTCGGTGGGGAAGACGTTGAAGCGGCGGTGGAACGCTTCGACCTCATCGAGCAGGGCCGCGCCGTCGATGGGCGGCGGAGGCGTGGTGGTGCTGGTCATGCGGCGTTCCTCCTTTCCTGGGTGGTGCGGAGCGGGCACTCGTCGCGGTGGGTTTGGTGGTCAGCGATCAGGGCCAACACCTTGCGGTGGCCGACGGCGCTGCGGTCGCGGCCACACAGGCACGTCGAAGTGGCCGTCGGCGTGGCGCCGTACGGCGCGCAGATGTGCAGCCAGGCCACGAAGTACCGGCCGTCACCGGCGGACGGATCGCTGGAGTTCTGACCGGGGGGAATGGCTGAAAGGACGGCCTGTCGGCCGTCGCTCTTCGTGCCACGGCCGCCGTCCGGGGCAGCCGGAGACAGGCGCGGGCGCCCCGACTTGAGGTAGGGAGGCTTTTCAGGCCCGCGCTGGGGGCTCATACGGCCTCCCTCGGTCGGCACGTGCGGATGGACCAGTCCAGGGCGCTGCGGATGGTGGTGCGGCATTCGGCCGTCGGCAGTCCGGCCGTCTCGCCGGCCGCCTGAAAAGCCTCCTCGACCGCGTCCCGGGGGATCTCGCCCCAGGCGACGAACCGTCCCAGCGAGCGGGCGCCCGCCAAGAGCCGGTTGTTCCGGCCGCCCTCTGAAGTGCCGCGGACGGCGGCCGTCTCGCGTTCCAGGGCCGCCGTGGCGCGGCGGGTGGCCTGGCCCGGGATGAGGAGCGGGGCGGCTGCCACGATCGGTGGAGGAGGGGTCTGGAGGTGATGCAGCAGCCAGGTGGGCAGAACCGCTGCCGGTACGTCGTCGGTCACTATGTAGGCGCCCTGCGGAGTGCTGCTGCCCGCGGCGACGACGTTGCCACCCCACGCGCGGGTGTCCATATTGGGGGCCACGGTGCGGGCGGTGCTGTGCAGGCGGATGTCCGGCGGGGTGGCGAAGTACAGGTGCAGGCCGCCGGAGGGCGTCCGCACCGTGTAGGTCGTCGGCCACGGCACTTCGGCGCGCTCGCAGAGCGCCGAAAAGGACGTCGCGCCGTCAGGCGCGGCCGAACTGCCTTTCCGCTTCTCTTCCTTGGGCACGTCCAGGTCGATGACGACCAGGCCGGAGGGGCCCGGAGCGATGCCGACGTTGAACGTGCCCGCCGTCCACGCGGCGCGGATGCGGTCAGGGTCGGTGGTGGCGCGCTGTTCCCACTTCACGTGGTCGGCGGCGCACTCGCCGATGTGGGGGCAGGCGCGTTCGCCGTGCAGGGCTGAGGCCTTGCCGCCGGGGCGCAGCGGGTGGACACGCCAGCCGCGCGTGGCGGCCGTCAGCGCAGCATCCAGCAGGGTTGGGGATGGGGTCATGCGGCGGTCCTCCCTTGCAGGGCGAGGAACTGGGTGGCGATCCAGTGGGAGTAGGCGGGCGGTACGGCTTTGCGGGCTTCGAGGTTGGTCATCCAGGTGCAGCCCATGGCGTCCGCGTAAGCGCGCTCGCCCTTGTGCGCGAACGCCAGCAGGCCCTTGTGGTGCCAGCAGGGCGGGATCAGATCTCCACCGCCGCCCCAGGACGTTTCGAAGACGCGGTGTCGGCGGATGCTGAGCCCGAACTGGGTGCCGCACAGCAAGTAGTCCGGCCTCAGAGGAGCCTCGGTCACGTTCTCGATGACCCACGGCACCCCCGAGGCTTGGAATCGTTCACGTCGGGGGGTGAGTAGGTCGGGGTGGTTGTCGCGGCTGCCGCGCCAGGCGGTGACCTTGGCGAAGTGCTCGCAGGGCCAAGAGGCGTGGACCAGGTCGAAGCCGTCGAGTGGGAAGGTGAGGGCGTCGGTCTGGTGGAAGGGGAAGGGGTAGTTGGGCTGCGGGCGGTTGTCGACGCCGGTGACGTCGAATCCGGCGAGGTGGTAGCCCATGGACAGGCCCCCGGCGCCGCAGCACAGGTCCAGCAGGCGCAGGCCGTTGGGTCGCCTCAGCGGCAGCACGCGCGCGCTCATGTGGCCACCGCCTCGCAGGTCAGCGCCGCGAGGGCGTGGGTGCCGAGCCACCGGGTATAGGCGGGGGGTACACATTCGCGGATGCCGTCGCGGTTCATCCACTTCACGCCCATCACGCGGCGTGCGTGGCCGACGCCGGAGAAGTTGCCGACGAACTGGCCGTAGTGGCCGGGCGGGATGGGGCGGCCCATCTTGGCCTGCGGCACTAGGTGGGCGCGGTGCTCTGGCTGCGGGAGCAGCCAGCTGCCAGTCTCGAAGTACCGGTGTCGGTACGTGGCCAGCCCGTACATGGCCCCGCACAGCATCACCGGGGCGTGCATTTTGGGTACGGCGCCGGAGACGTTCTCGATCACCCATGGCAGCCCCGTCGACTTCAGCGCGGCACGGGTGGGGGCGATCAGGTCGGGATGCTGGTTACCGCGGATGCGCTGGCAGTCGCTGTGGTGCTGGCACGGCGGGGAGGCGTGGATGAAGTCGAACTCGGCCCCGTGCTCGCGGATGAAGGCGACCGCTTCGGCTTGGACGAAGGCGAAGGGGTAGCGCGGCTGCGGGTGGATGTCGACGCCCGTGACGTCGAA
This sequence comes from Streptomyces cylindrosporus, assembly GCF_022698165.1. Lineage (GTDB taxonomy): Bacteria > Actinomycetota > Actinomycetes > Streptomycetales > Streptomycetaceae > Streptomyces > Streptomyces cylindrosporus. The sequence goes on along the minus strand of NZ_JALDAY010000011.1, from coordinate 418,325 downwards.
GCCGGCCAGGTGGTAACCCATGCCGGCACCGCCCTGACAGCAGAACGCGTCTAGCAGGCGCGGGAGTTGGCCGCTCCGGTGCCGGATGTCAGTGGGTTGGGTCATGCTTGACCTCTCCAGTTCTGTTGGTGAGCTGGGGTGTGGGGCAGCCGCGGTCTTTTGCCGAGAGAGCGGCTGCCCCGGTCTGTGGGATGAGGACGGGGGCACGATGACGAGTGCGTGGCTGCTGCTGGCCGTGGGGGATGCCCGCCAGCACGGCGGGAACGACGGCTACGAGGACAACCCGCGCGAGTACTACCGCTGGGACAGCACGGTTCCCAACCACGCCCGTCTGGCAGTGGGAGACGTCGTCGCACTGTGGGACAAACGAGAACTGATCGGCGTCTCGGCAATCGACACCATCGAGACCGGAACCGAGGACAAGACGCGGTACTTCTGCCCCCACTGCAGGAAAGCCGACTTCAAGCGGCGGGTGCGGATGACTCCGGCCTGCCGCTGCAACCAGTGCGAGGCCACCTTCGACACACCAGGGCAGCGGGTCGAGCCGGTCACCACCTACCTGGCCCGCTACGGCCGGCGCTGGGTCGACGGGCGCGGCCTGCTGGGCGGACCGCAGTTGCGTGCCCTATGCGACTCGCCGGGATCGCAGCTGAGCATGCGTACGACCAGCTGGGAGAAGCTGCTGGACGCGCTGCTGGCGACCGGACGGCTGAACGCGGATGCCGTGTCCGGGCTGGCCAACCAGCGCCACCGGCGGACGCCCATCGTGGGCGGGCACCGGTTCGCGAAGGTCCGCACCCGGGTCGGACAGGCGGCGTTTCGGGCCGCGCTGCTGGACGAGCAGGGCGAGCAGTGCGCCATCAGCGGTCCTGCCCCCGCGGAAGTGCTGGAAGCGGCGCACCTGTACAGCTACGCGGAAACTGGTGAACACCACGACTTCGGCGGCCTGCTGCTGCGCCGGGACCTGCACACCCTGTTTGATAAGGGGCGCATCGCCGTCGACCCGGAAACGGGCTTGCTTGACACCGACCCGGGGTTGAATGCCTATCCGGTCTACGCCGAACTGCACGGCAAGCCGCTCGTCTTCGATGTGCGGCCAGAGCATCGGTTGTGGCTCGCGGCGCACTGGAACACGCATCGGGCTGACGCTTAGCTACGTGGGTGGCTCAATGAGGTGTCGGACCTATTAGCCATTGCGGACGCAGGAGTTGAGCATTCGGTTCGTTGTGGGAGAACCGTCGCTATGAATCAGTCGGCTGAGCTTTGGCTCCTGCTCGAAATTGACCGCTCGGCATCCTTAGAGGGACGGGAACCAGGGCGACGTGTGTCAGTAGCCGTACGGATGCTGGACACCGAGCTGAACGCGGCATCACATCTGGCTTGGTCCCACCATGGTCACCCCGTCGGACAGTCCGTTTCGTGAATCGCGAGGCTAGGTTTTGGTGGGAAATTCCTAAGCCGCAGTGCTATTCACATGATCGCTTGGTTCAACCCGACGGCGTCTTATCTCGGGCGTGGTGAGTGGAACTAGAAGGGCTGGCTACGCCCATCAGATTGAGAATCCACTGCCACAGAGCGTTGGCGGTCTTCCCGAAGATGGCAGCCAGCGCTCCGAGGACTCCGCCTAAGAGAGCCACGGATGTTCCCACCCAGAGTGTTGTGTTCATTCTTCCGAATTCTCCAGTTCGCAGATATAGGTGCTGGATCCGCAGCTCAGTAGAGTAGTGATCAGCAGAATAAGCGACTGCTGTCCGACAGTTTTTGAGTTCATGTCGCTTCCATTCGATGTTGCAGCAAGTAGAGCTGTTAGTGCCAGAATGAGAATATTGACCGCTCCGCAAAACTTCAGCACCGGAGGGGTGACCGAATTCTTTGTGCGCATTAGGGTTTGCGCGAGCGCGGATGCGGCCAGTCCCATAGCTACCACGTAGAGATCGGCCCTGGCTGCCAATTCGAAGAAGTCGAACTTGTGAGGCCCGTTTTTTTGTCGAGTACTTAAGAACTCTCCGAGTGTCGGCAGGACGGCGAAAAGAACTGCAAAAGCGAACCACATCCCTAACTTTCCGAGTGCCACTCTCTTATTCTTTGGTGACGTAGAAGGCTCCGGGGTCGTTGACCCGTTAGGAGCTTCGGGCGGGGCGGGAAGCGATCCATTTGCCTGTCCGTTTGATGGGACCGACGGCCCGCCAAGGGGCGGTTCCTGCCCCAGCTGGTGGGGGATGCTCGCGTTTCCGCTACTCGGCTCCGGCGCCTCCTGATGGGATGGAGGAACATCGGCCATGGGTACCCCTGTAATCGATCAAGTGTCTCGCCTGGATGTGGTGGCCGACATCACCTTCCAGGTATCTGCTTCCACGAGCAGTCACTTTTACCTCCATTTTATACTATGTATCGATATGTCTCTTACTGGCATGTCACGTCGCTATGATGCCCTGTTGGCGACCGTTTTAGTTGGCGATCTCCATGATATTTAAGATGGCGTTGTGCGCCGGGGGCGCGCGAACCATCCCTTCGCGCCTGTATGTGAAATAATTAACAGGATCACTGCTGCCGTGGCATTGCCTATGGGTGTGCGAGACTCCGGTTTGATGCGGCTAGCGCGACGAGAGGGGAGGCCCTACTCGTTGACGAAATAGAACTCCTGCTCGCAGGCGGTGCGACGCTCTGGGCTGTCCGTGGGTGATGGGTCAGCAGGCCATCTGAGGAAAAACTCGCACGACTCCATGCGTGTGCAGGCGCATGAAGCCGCGCAATATTGCAAAGATCCTTCGATCACAAGCAGTGAGCGCCTTGGCGCTCGAAGCTCAGCGATTGCTGTAGACCCATGCCACCCTGGGGACCGCGATCAGAGCTGGTCCGTCGCATCGTGTTAACCGTTGTTGCGTCATATGAACGAGGAGATGCTTTAGAACGGGGGTTTTGAGCTGTTGCCCTCGGCGGTCCAAGCGCTATCCGGCAGCGCGCCGTGCTTGCCGTTGATCGTGACCGTGGTGAAGCGCAGGGACGCGCCGATCTCGTCGACCTCGACGGCGAGCATCGAGCGGTTTTCGCCCTCCGGGGTCTTCCAGTCGTGCTGCCGGATCCGCCCGGACAGCACCACGCGCGAGCCCTTCGTCAGGGAGTCGGCGACGTGCTCGGCGAGCGCGCGCCAGGCGGTGCAGCGGAAGAACGTGGACGATCCGTCCTTCCACTGGTTCGACTCGCGGTCGAACATGCGCGGGGTGGAGGCGACGGTGAAGCGGGCCAGGGCCTGGCCGGACTCGGTCACCTTGACCTCGGGGTCGGCGGTCAGGTTGCCGATAATGGTGATCGGGGTCTCTCCGAACGACATGGTGATCACTCGCTTTCGGGGTTGGTGGGTCGGTCAGCGGCGGTGAAGTACAGGCGGACGCGCTTGCCATCGCGGGCGGGGTACTGGCGCGCCGGGCCGGTGTCGAACGCGGCGGCCAGGGTCTGGCCGATGCGGTCGGCGTCGTCCGGCTCACAGATCACGCGGATCTCGAACACAGCTCTCCTTGGGACTACTTGGAGCGGGCGAGCTTGAGGGTGATCCCGCCGGCGCCGACGGGTCCGGCGGCGCCGGCGATGATGGTCGCGGTGTGCGAGGCGACGTCCATGAGCCAGCACAGGGCGGCGACCACGCCCCACGTGCCGAGCGCGGCGGCGCCTGCAACCGCGAACGGAACAAGGAGCCGCTGCCACGGGACGCCCGTGCGCTCTGTGCTGTGGACGACGATGACGACTGGCGTTCTGGTGGCTTCGGCGCGGCGATAGGCATCGGCGGGTATGTGCGGGGCGAGGATCCCGGGCGGGTCCGTCGGATGCATGACGTACTCCCATCTGGCGTGGCAGGAAAGGGCTGTTGGGGCTGCCTGCCGCTGGTTGGCGGTGGTTTAGTGGAGGACTGGTCGGAAGGGGGGAACCGGTGGCGCACCTGCACTTCGACTGCTGGCACTGCGGCGAAGAGAACGTCGTCCACGGCGACGGCTGCGACTGCTGCGATCTCGTCGAAGTGCCAGCGGAGTGGGATTGCTGGAACTGCGGCGCGACGAACGCCACCCCGGACTAGTCGGCGAGCGTGTGCATGCCGCCGTCGGAGGTGATCCGGCCGTCCGCCTTCAGATCTCCGAGCGCGTTGCGGACGGATCCGGGCTTGACGGCCTTACCGCCGTCCGTCTTGACGGCTTCCAGCACGCCGTACGTGTCCAGCGGGCCGTTCCTCAGTGCGGCGATGATCCGGTCGGGCAGGCGCAGCGAGCGGCCCGGTGAGGCGGCCCCCGAAGGTGCCGGTGCTGACGTCCCGTCACCGCTCTCGTCGTCGTAGAGCGGCAGGATGACGCCCGTGCCGCGTACGGCGTACTGCTCGCCGGCCAAGTCCACGGAAGTCGCTTCGAGGGCGGGCACGGGGCCGTCGCCGTACAACTCCACGATCTCCGGGTCCAGGCCCGGGGTCGGGGCGATAGAGCCGACGCGGGAGAAACGCAGCATGGCCGTGGGGTGTTCGCCCGTGAGGTGGTAGGCCATGCCCTGCGTGCCGGGGCGGTCATCATCGGCGTCCGCGTCCAGCCGCGAGCGCAGGGTGCGCACTCCGAGGTACTTCGGGATCGGCTGAAGCTGTTCGCCGGTCGGCAGCAGACCGTCGGAGACGAGTTGCCGCATCATGCCCGACGACCAGCGCAGCAGGATCACTTCGCCTTCCTTGAGCATGCCGCGCAGAGTGTCGCTGCCGCCCATTTCTTCCAGGTGGGAGGCTTGCGCGGCCAGGCCGGCGCCGACGCCGACCGAGCGGCCCGTACGCCCCAATTCCTTGACCAGGGCAGTGGCTTCGTCGCGGTACGGGGCGCCCTTCTCCAGCAGGCGGTTCGCTTCGTCGATCCAGACGAACAGCAGCGGGTCGGGGTCGTCCTTGAGGAACGCGGTGCGTCCCAGGGAGGCGTAGCGGCGCATCCGCTCTTCGGCGACCGCGACGGCCGCTCGGAGCATGTGGAAGGCCTCTTCCTGCGTGGTGGCGTGCCAGTCGACCTGCCCCTTGGCCTCCGGTACGGACTGGCCGGACTTCAGGTCGGCGAGCCACGTGACGGCGCCGTTGCGCTTGAGGGCCGCGAGGATGAGCTGAAGGCTTCGGCTCTTGCCGGCGCCGGTCGTGCCGAACAGGGCGATGCGCTGGGCGCTGCCCGTGAGGATGTCGTACAGCCGCAGGTGGACCGGGCGGCCGTTGTGGTACCGGCCGATGACGATCCGACCCTTGCGGTCCATCGTCAGGTCGTGGTCGGTCGGCGCGGGCGTGGCGGCGAGCGGGTTGGAGGGGTAGACGGTAACCAGGGCGCGACTCATGCCGTCCTGCTCGACGACGACCCGCGCGGGGTCGTCCACCCGCAGGGCCGCGCACAATGCCATGTGGTCGTAGCGGCCCAACCCGCCGTAGGGAGTGGCGATTTCGATCTCGTACAACTGGCCCATCAGGTCAGTTCCTTGTCCACGTCTATCGCGGTGACCTTGAGCAACTCCGTGCCGGGCAGCACCTGAGCGGCGATGTGTTCGGCCCATGCCGCATGCGGGTCGCTGGATGTCGGCGCCTGGCCGACGGTGAGCCGCTTGAGACCCGCCCCGCGGCCCGGCACGGTCGTGATGGCGATCAGCTCTTCGGGGACGTCCATGAGAGCGGACAGGTGCGCGAGCGAGATCGGCGGTACCGGCTGACCCTCCGGAGCGGCGATGACCGCTTGCAGCGAGTCGGGGCCGGTCTGCTTGGGGTCGATCAGGCGAGTTCCGGGGGCGATGCCGCCCTCGACGCCGACGCGCTCGGCCCACCACCGCGACAACGGGTGCGCCTCGACGACCACGGCGGGTGCCGTGGCGACGACGGCCGGGGCGGGTTCCCTGCCGAGCAGGGAGCGGGCCAGGCGCGCGGGTCGGGTGAACCACACGCCGGCCGTCCACGCGGCCACCGCCAGGGCCTCGGCCCAATGGGTGCCGGGAACGATGCGTTCGGCCGCGAGGATGGCCAGCAGACCGGCGCCGGGAGTCACGTACAGGGCTCGCGCCGTGATCGTCACGAACCGGTGGGCGAGGCTGAAGGCGGTGGCGAAGAGCAGACCGGCGCCGGTCGCCGCGATGGTGGCGAGCGCGGTCGGTGCGGCAAAGTCGTCGGTGAACAGGCCGCAGGTCAGGGCCGCCGATCCGGCCAGGGTGGCGGCGCGGCCCGTGTAGTTGCGGGCGACGGCGATGTACGTGCGCAGGGGCAGCATGGCGGTCCTTCCGCGGGAGGGAAACAAGCGGAGGACGGCCCGATTGCTTCCGGGCCGTCCTCGTGCGCGCTGGTTGATCTAGCGGTTGCTGTAGTACTCGCGGTCGGCCACCTGGCCGTCCTTGGAGTTCATGGCGTCGGCCACCGGGCCGTAGTCGGCGCGGTGCGCGTCGGCCGTCTGCTGGAACATCACCGACAGGTCGGAGGCGGCTTCCGCCATCGCGTCGGCCTCTTCCAGAACCGAGCGCATGACGCTGGCCGCGTCGTAGTGAGCGGCCACCACGTCACCATCCACGTGCAGGGAGGCGGCTTTGTCGGCGAGCCGGTCGACGGAGGCGGCGCATCCCTCCACGTATCGGTAGGCCGATCGGACGGCCTCCGAGAGCAGACCCAACGCGACGCCTGCGGCGGCGAGTTGGGTCAGTAGGACGGTGTAACGCACGGCCTCGCCGATGTATTCCGTGGTCGTGGCCAGGACGCCCCGTGGGCGGGGGACGAGTTCGGACATGGGCCCTACTCCTCGTGGTATTCGCGCTTGGCGGGGGCGACGTGCCCGGCGTCCTTCACGGCGTCGGCCACGTGCTTGTCCTCGGCCGCCGCCTTCTGCCCCGCGGCGGCGATGGCTTCGGAGGCGCGCGGCAGGGTCTCGGCGACGGCCTCGGCGCGGTTCTTGACCGTCTCGGCCTTCTCTATGAGCCGTACGACCATGCCCGCCAGGAGGCCGGGAACCTTCAGGTCCAGGATCTTGGAGTAGAGGGCTTCCAGGCGGTCCGACATCGCTTCGCACTTCTCGGCGGCGAGACGCGCGTGGTCGGCGCCGGCCAGGATCTCCTGTGCCATGTCGGCGTCGGATTCGATGACGTCATAGACCGTCAGGTCACTGTCGGTGTACTGCGTGCGCTTGACCGGTGCGGTCATGAGACCTCCCGTCGGTACTGGACGCGGTGTCGGCGCCGTGGTGCCGGGCCGTTGGGTGTACGGGGTGGGAGCCGCCGAAAGCGCTCGCTGGCCGGTCGTCACCGCGGCCGGAGTGCGCCCCGGGGACGGCCGGTCCGCCCGTTCGACGGTGACCGTGTAGTCCACGACCCACCCCGGCGGGGGCTTCAGCCACTCGCCACCCGAGCGGGGCGCCCCGGAGGGGCCTGCGGTCGGCTGCTGCCGCGGGCGCCGGGTCCTGGTGCGCCGCGTCCTGGTCCGGGTTCCGGGCCGCTTGCGGCCTCCCTTGCGCTTGCGCCGGCGCTTGGAGCCGGTGGCCGTCGGGCCGGTCGTGGGGGCGCCGCGGCCCCGCCAGGGACGCGAGCCAGGAGCTCCGCCCGGCGTACGGACAGACGACGCGCCGCCCGCTCCCGGCTTGCCGGGCCGCTTGGCCGAACTGACCGCCGCAGGCCCCCGTTTGGCCGGTACCGCCACGCCCGCTCCGGTCTTCGCCGTGGGCGTCTTGGCGGTGCTGATGACCGGCGGATCCAGGTTTCGGCGCCGCTTCTTGAGCCTGCGCCGGGCCTCCTTCGCGATGGCCTGCGGCAGCGTACGACGGCCCGAATCGGGCCGGGAACCGCCGGAACCCGCAGGAGTCCGGCCCGCCGAATCGGCCCGGTGCGCGGGGCCGTTACGGATCCGGTCGGCCGCGCGGTCGCGGACGGCTGCACGGATGCCGGGCCCCCGACGGTGCGCCGGGGCGAGCGCGTCCGGGCGGTGCCCTGCGCTGCGGAGGGCTTCCCTGCGGGCGTCCCTGGCCCGGCGGTGGTCCGCAGGGCTCGCGACGCCCTTACGGCCACCAGCGAGAGCGTCCGCGGGCCGCCGGGCCGGCGTACTGGACGGCCGCAGGGCCGCCGGCACGCCCCGGGATGCGGGCGCCGCTCCCCGCGGAGCGGCAGCGGCCCGCGGCAACGCGGGCAGGCGTCCGCTGTTCCCTCTCACCGACCGGCCGAATTCGGGGCCGGACTGTATCCGGGCCCGCCGGTTTTCCCTTCGGTCATCCGGTCGCGTCTGTGCGGCAATTGCCTTGTGGTGATCCGCGCGAGCCTTCAGATATTCGGCGATGTGGAAGGCGCCCCGCAGAGCGGCCACAGCAATACCGGCGGCCATCACCATCGTCATGGCAGCCACATTCCGTACCGGACGATCCGACGGATCGACGACGGAATGCACCATCGCGGCGTGATCCACTTCCGAATCGTCCCCGTCGCCGTCCTCCCCGCCCGGAACTACCGGATCGGGCAGGGAGAGATGCGATGGCGGTACGGCGTCCGGTGTGGACGGAAGGACCGGGAAGGGTCCCGCGCCCTCCGGGGTGCCGCCGCCGGGATCCGTTGGCGTCGGCGACGGGGGATCGGCCAGGCGCACCAAGGGGAGGTCAATGACCCTCCCCGGGCCGTCATCGTCGGCCATGTCCCCTCCTCTCTACGACTACTTGACGTGATGGGAGGTGATGCCTTACGCGCGCGTGACGCGCGCCTGTGGCCCCCGGACGGACCCGGAGGGCGGTGAGGATGATGAGCGCGGAGCGTTACCCCAGGACCGACGACAGCCGCTCGTGCAGCAGGCGGACCAGGGCGGCCCACAGCGGGTCGTCGTCGCCGACGTAGGCGCGGGCCATGTCAACCAGGACGATGGCCCGCTGACGGTTCGTCGTCGCCGCTTCCTGCCGCTGCTTCCAGCGCTCCGCCTTCAGCTGGCGACTGCGCAGCGAGCCCTCTGCCACCGCTCAGGCCTCCCTCGATAGGTAGTCCATGAACGACGGCCCGTCGTCGCCGTTGCGGAGCGCCGGAGCCGAATTCGGCGCCATTCCCGGAGCCAAGTGGCGGACGTTGTCAGCCGAATTCAGGGCCGCCTTACCGCCCTGCGCCTTCAACTCCTTCGCGCGCTTCTTCTCCAGGGCCTTTGCCTCGCGCTTCGCGGGCAGGGCCTCGTAGTTCTTCTCGTATCGCTTGTTGACGGTCACCAGGGACGTCAGCGCGCTTTCCAGGCTGTCAACCGCCTGGAAAATGGGCCGGACCGTCGACCACGCCCGGATTCGGTCCTGATACGGCATGTCGCCGAACAGGCGCCCGTCCTCCGCCAGGTCCGCCTGAAGCTCACGGGCCAGGCGGCGCAGGTCGTCGACGACCGGCTGTATCTGCTGCCGTCGCTGCTGAAGGTGGATCCGGCGCCCCTCGGAGGTACGGAGCATCTCCGGCGTCCACGCGTTGTTGTTGGTCCCCACGGGGGAGCCTCCTTGATTCGTGCCAGGCCAGGGCACCAGGGCCAGCTCACCGGGTCTGCGCGCCGGGTCTGCGAGGGGGTCGCTCACCGGGTCTCACCGGGTCTGCTTCACTGGTGCGGTCGACTGCTTCCGGCAGTCGCGACGAAGGCCAGCCCAATTGCCCTGGGCTGGCCTTCATTGCGTCGTGCCGGACGACGGTCAGGCTTCGGATTCCTCGTGGGACATCAGCGAGCCCCACGCCTTGCGCACGCGCTGTTCCCCGCCCACGAACCCTGCCTCGCGGAACGCGGCGACGGCCTGGCGGTAGGAGAGCGGCGGGTCGTCGGTGTAGCGCAGGTGCCGGAGCACGACCACGAGTTGGACGTCGTCCAGCGGCTCCCCGGGCTGCGGGGTGGGCACGCCGGCCACGCCCGCGATCTCGTCCAGCGTCACGGGCGGCTTGGCCGGAGGCGTCACGGGCGTGACGGCCTGCGGCGGAACGGTCTCGAACTCGGCCGTGACCTGCGTGTCTTCCGCCGTCACGGGGGGTGTGACGCTTTCCTTGCCGGAGGCCTCGACGGCGGGCCGCTCGGGGGTTGCCGTCACGGCCGCGGCGGGGGCCGTGACGGGCAGGGCGAACATGCCCGCAAGCGCCGCGTCCGCGCCGTCGCTCATGCGCTCGCGCTGCACGTCGACCAAGCGCGCCCCGAGCAGGGCATCGCCGGTACCGACCTTCTTGGCGAGCTTCCACGACGCGCGCTCGGAGTCCTCGCGGGCGCCTTGGTCGGGGTGGTTGGCGGCGCGGGCGCGGTGGTAGGCGAGGCGCTGCACGACCGCGGCGTTGCGGCGCTGGGCCTCGACGTCCACGCCGGTGCGGTAGACCACGATGCGCCGTGCGAGCAGACCCATGCCCTCCGCCGACACGCACATGGCCAGCGGGGTGACGGCGAACACCACCGCTTCCGTCACGGTGTTGGCGACCGCGGCACCGGTCAGGGAGGCCACCGCGGGCAGCGTCCACAGCCCGAGCCGGACGGCCGCAGGGGCGGACTGTCCGAGCATGGTCAGGCCCACCAGGACCAGCGCGAGCACCAGGGTGGCGCCCTCCCCGGCGGCGATCACTCCGAGCGCGGTGGCGGAGCGGTGGAAGACGGAGGTGATGTTGCTGTAGGTGCCGACCGCGCCCAAGCCGCCGAACGCGACCATGGGTACCGCGGCGGCTCCCAACACGATGATCTGGCCCCAGCTCAGGGCCCGTTCTCGGGTCTCGTACATCGGATCTTCCTGTCGTCGAAGGGGAGTTCAGGCGTCGCGCTGTTCCTCGGCGGTGATGCACATGCCGCAGATGCCGTGCGAGCGCGGGATGCAGTAGCCGACATCGAGCAGGCAGCGGGGGCAGGTGCGTCGGGCGAGCATCGCCAGCGCGAGCGCACCCCACTTGCGCGACGTCATCGGGCGGACCGGCTTGGCGCGGTCGATGCGGTAGAGGTAGCCAACCCGCACCCCGCCGGCACGCCGGTTGACCCGCATCACCTGTGCGGCGATCGGCTGGCCGCCGGGCCGTAAGCCGCGGGTGCGGAGCTGTCGGCGGGTGGCTAGGCCGTCGGGGGCCAGGCGCCAGGGGTAGGTAGGGATGCCGTGGCGGGCGCCGGTCGGGTCGAAGCACTTGCCGAACGCGCCCGACATCAGGCCACTGCTCCGGCCACCGCCGGGGCGGGGGTGGGGATGTGGCCGTAGCCGACCAGTTCGAGCGTGGCGCCCGCGTACTCCGTCGTCGTACGCAGCACGCGCGTACGGCCCCCGCTCTGCGTGTCGTGGGTTACCGCGTCCGGGACGATGCCCAGCGCGTCGCGCCAGGCCTCGAAGCCGGCCAAGTCCTCGTGGAAGTCCAGCTCAAGCCGGTCGGGCCAGATAGTGGTCACCCGCACCGCGGGGGCCGGCAGGTGCCCGAAGTCGACAGCCAGCAGGCGCAGCGCCCGCAGCGGCACGGACAAGTCGTCCAGCGTCAGACCGTCGCTCATGCCGCAACTCCCTTGCGCGCCGCACGGTGGCGGGCAGGGCGGGCCAGCGGAACCACGTCGAAAAGGTCCGGGCGATCGTCGACGATGCGCGCGGCGAGGCGAATCAGATCATCGGGCAGGTTGCGGTACTCGGGGTGAGCGAGGATGTCGCGCGCCGCGTCCAGCCGCGCCGCCCGCTCTTCATCGGTCTCGCCCTCTACCCCGAGCCACAACTCAACAGGGGTGCCGAGCGCGAGTTCCGCGAACTCCGTCGCGGTGATGGCCTGATGACCGGCAACGATGCACTTCATGGAGGTCTCTCCTCACAGGGAACGGCCCGTCAACGCCCCGGAGTTGCCTCGACGGAGCGCGTGCCTTGGGGAAGATCCGCACCGGATGCGGTGCGGGGTAGGACCCTCGAAGTCCTCATCAAACGGGCAGGCCACCGACGTGACGCCTGCGCCCTGCCTGCATGACGAGCGGCAGTCCGGGTCATCACTCCCGTCTGCACTCGCAGGTGCGGCATTCCGACGAACCCTCTCCAGGTGTCCGTGTGCCGCCCTTGTTGCCACGTGGCCAGTTCGCCTCGGTCGTCGCGCCCGTCTGCCCTTACGGGTACGGGGATGAACCGCTCGCTTGGCCGGCCGCTCCGGTGTCACCCAGAAGCGGCCACCAGCCACGTTTTCGGGGATGTTCTGGCCTCCCCGAGCGCCGTTCCGATCTGCCCTGCTCGCCCCGGACCCGACCTAGCGGATCCGCCGGCTCAGCCGCTGTCACCTTCCGCATCGACTGCGGAGTCGTCACCAGCGGGACACAGCAGATCTTCGGTTGTCAAAGATCGAATTGCGCCTTGCACACACCACGCTCCGATGCGACTCGGAAATCTGGTGCGCACCAGTAGAGTGCAACTGGTGCGCACCAGAGTCAAGGGCTCTCGCCGATTCGGGAGGGCGATCGCCCCTCGCGGTGCACCTCAAGGAGACCGTTCGAGACAGGGGATCCGGTAGCCAACAGGGCTTAACCCCCGTCCTGTTAACCCCTGTTGACCTGCGGCAATGTGAGGCATCCTGGGGGAGTCAGTGAGTGGACGTATCGCCGGACGGTGGTCTGTGAGCACAGGACTTCGAAGTGCGCGAACGGCGCGCGGCTGGTCTCAGGAACGACTGGTTCGCGAGATCGAGCAGTACGCCCGACGGCATGTCACTGACGTGGCCTCAACGGCGAGTTTGCGGGTGTACGTGTCCGAGTGGGAGAACGGCAAGCGCACCATCTCGGATCGCTACGCGGAGATCCTGCGCCGACTCCTTGGCGTCACCGATGTCGAGTTGAGGGGCGGCGCGGACGCTGTCGCCCTGCCCGTGGCGGACGGGTATGACGAACTCTTGAGCAGGATCGATTCAGCCAGCAGCGTCGGCGAGTCCATGGTGCAGGCGTTCAACGCCCAGACCGAGCTACTGCGCACCATGGACCGGCAGTTGGGCGCAGCGGGCCTGGTGGACCAGATGACGGGCCACCTGGCCGCACTCGAGGACGCACTGAACTTCGCAGTCCTGCCGAGCACGCGTCGCCCCGTGGCCCTGGCGCTCGCGGGAGCGTCGACCCTGGCTGCGTGGCAGGCGATCGACTCGGGAGCCGTCGAACGAGCATGGCGGCACTACGAGTTGGCGAAGCGTGCGGCGCACGACGCTGAGGCTCCGATGTACCTAGCGCATGCCATGGCAGAGCAGGCGTACGTACTCTGCGAGGCTGGTCGGCCGGCCTTGGGCGTGGAGCTGGTTCGCGATGCCCAACGCTCCCTTGGCCAGGACGGATCGCCTCGCCTCCGGGCATGGCTGTACGCCGCTGAAGCTGAGCTGTGCGCTCACGTCCCGGGAATGGCAGACGACTGCCGGCGAGCGCTCGATACGGCCATGGCCACCATCCCGCCCGGTTCCGAGGACCGAGACCCGGACATGTTGAGCATCTTCTTGAACGGCGCTCACTTGACGCGGTGGCAGGGCAACGTCCTGGCTCTACTGGGGGACGACGACGCGGTGACCAGCCTCTACAGCGCTCTAGAAGTCGCCGATCCGACGTTCGTACGGGCAAAAGCCGGTCTGCACACCGATCTCGCACAAGCTCACGTGGCACGAGCCGAGTACGACGACGCGCACACCCACTTGAGGCAGGCTCGCCTCTTGGCGAGCCGCACGGGTTCGGTACGGCAGCGCCGTCGCGTCGACTTGCTCAGTGCTCGGCTGTGACGCCTGGCTTGCTGCGGCTCGCCAGGATGTGAAGCAGGCCAACCAGGGTGCCGGAGCCCATCAGTTCACCGCGCGCCATGAGCCCCGGAACGTCGGCCAACGGAACCCACTCGATGTGCGCGGCCTCTTCGAGATCCGTCGGTGAACCGACCTGCTCAGCTCCGTGACCCACGAAGATTTCGTGAGGCGAGTCGACCATACCGACCATGGGCTGATAGGTGACGACGTGCTCAAGTGACTTCGGCCGCCAGCCGGTCTCTTCCACGACTTCCCGAAGCGCCGTGTCCGCGGCCTCCTCCCCTTCGTCCACGATGCCGCCGGGGAGCTCCCAACCGAACTGCTGCGGGACGAAGCGGTACCGCCACATCATGAGCACGCGGTCTTGATCGTCCAACACCGCTGTGATGGCGACGTGGTGCAGCTTCACGACGTGGTGCTCGAAGCGCTCGACACCGGGGGGCTCCACGTCCCAGAGCTGGAGCTTGACCCACTCGTTGTCGTATAGGTCGCGCTCGCCGTGGATCTGCCACGGCTCAAGACCCTCAGGAGCCTTCACACTGACGGCACCCGGTACCCGGTACGAGCTTCGCCCGCGAACCTCCAAGGCGCCTTCAACTACGAGCCGCGTCAGCACTTGCCGGAGAGCGGTCCGGCCAATCCCGAGTTCGTCGACCAGCGTGCGTTCCGAGGGGAACTTGTCGCCGGGGGCGTACTCGCCGGCGGCGAGCCGTGCGCGAAGCGCCTCGTAGACCTTGGTCGTCTTCGGTCCCATCCGCGGAGCACTCTCCGTTCTGCAGTGGTGTGCACCAGCGTAGCGGGTGGGCACCGCACCGCCCCCGGCCTGGACACCCATGTCCTGTTTCACGTCAAGGCGGGAGCTGCACTTATCGAGTGGTGGTGCTCTTCATTCGAACGACGAATGACGCCAATCGCCAAAGCTATCCTCACCTTGATCGATAACGCTTAAGAGGAACAACCTGTCGAGAGGCAGGTGAATTTTCCCTACGGCTTGGCTACGATGTGAGGGTGGAAGAATTAATCCGCAACATTCAACAAGCCCTTAGCTCGGGCATACATGCCTTGGTCAATGTGCCGTGGCTTGCAGTTGTGGTTATTGGGGCCACCCTTCTGACGACCATGGCGCGACAGCTATTCTTGCGCTATCTCTCGCGGGAGAAAAGATTCGAGGTGGTTCTCAGAAGACTTGCGCTAGGGGGACAGTTGGAGGAAGTCAATCCTCCTGGCCCCAAGGATCCTGAGGATATGTGGGACGTAACCGACGACGAAGATGACGAGTGGTGGGTGGTCGGAAACCCGGATTCTGATTCGAATTCGGAGCGGAACCATGACAAATAGAGAACTGGAGGGAAAGAAACCTGAACGCAAGCCGGTTATCACGGCAGACAAGATCAGCGGGGCAAGTGTTGCGACTCTAGTCGTTACCATCGGATGGAACATAGGAGCAAATACTTGGCCAGGGAGGGCATGCATTTGGGCAGCGCCTTGGTTAGTTCTATTTCTGCCAATGATGATGGCGACCGTCATAAACTACCTCGATGACAGTCTCAAGAACTGGCAGTTCAACACTCAACGCAAGAGACTTGTGGAACTGGCGAATCGGGAGCCAAACTCGGCGACGAGCAGAAAAATACGTGCGCAACTTGCGGCGGCCGATTTGGAGCATGCTGAACGCATTCGTCAGAGAATGCGCGGCACTGATCCGGAAACGTCAGCAACAGAGTGAGTGGGCATACTTGAGATCGAGGGCAGTCAGTCTAGCTGCTGAGCGGTTGTCAGGTTTGACACCTGAGAATAGTAGGTCATGAGCGTTTCACGCGCCCTCTAATAGCCAAAATTGCGAGGCCCAGCAGGATTGGTTCTGTGAAGCGAGAGATCATCTCTATCCAGATACCGGGAGCTGTTAGACCCTGGCCGCTTGAGCGAAATATAACCGAATTCACAACTACGCGGCCGGATCTTTCCAGGCGGCTCAGTGTCCAGCGTTCATCGAAAGGCAAGTATAGGTGCTGCTTGGGAACTTCGATCATTAGCGTTGTTTCACTTCCAGGGCTGGAAATGACTCCGGTGGCTGTTTGCTTCGCCAAGTGATCAGGAAGCCCCCACCCCATCATAAGTACTATGGTGACTGTCATTGCGATCAATAGCCAAGTAACGGCGCGTGATGCCCGGAGGCCGAAACCAGACAGTGCCCAGTAGGCGTGTAGGAGGCCACGTTCGCTTCGGCTCACGTTCTCACTCCGCCGCCTCATCTCCATTTCGCCGTAGTAGAAATCTGCTGCTCCCGGCTCGTTTGAACCATCCTCAAACGCTTTGCGAATTTGACGATAAATTGCGGCGACATTCTGAGCGCTGGGCGGTTCGTCAGTGTTTCCGTCGCCTGCGTCCCAGCCTTTCCTTTCTAGGTCTTTTGTTGAGCGTCGCGATCGCCAATAGATCTCATCCCGAAGCGTCTTACGCGGTGACCACCGTCGGAGAGGAACGATGGATCGACCCCATTGTATTCCGCGTGGTGGAGTGGCGAAGCGGCACTCCCCTTCGAGGGTTATCTGATCCAAATGATACGCCCCGCTAAAGGAGCACTGGCTCACGTCTACATCGTTCAGAACGAGAAGCGCCGCATTGACCCCCGCAAGTTGGAATACCTTGCTAAGGGGGTTCAAGTCTCCCGCTTCAGGATCGGGAACCACTTGGTCACCCAGTGTGAACTGGTGACGATGGGATGAGATGGTCAAGGGCGAACTTAGATGCACGTCAGTAAGGAACACTTTAGCGAAGCGGACGCTAAAGGTCGCTGCCGCCAAGAATGTTGCCCGAGCGAGTACAAGATTCCTTGTACTTACTTCAAAACGTACGGAACGTTCGAAGTGTGCGTATCCCAGATTGACGTCCCTTGCGCTAATCGGCCCGTGAAATAGGTCAGCAAATTGGCTGCCTTTGAAACTGATACCACCCTGGCAAACGGCGCCGCTGAAATCAGCTTCGTTCTGAAACTTAACCCCGGTGAATACAGAGAGCTTCCCGAACCGGGCTCCGGAGAACATTGCCAGCCCGTCGAAGATGGTTTCTGCGAATATGCCGCCATTTGGAAACTTGCTGTACCGGAAGTTAGCGCCCTTGGCAAAGTTGACTCCTTCGAAGTTGGCGAGGTCGCTGAAGTTTGCGTTGCGAAAATATGGCTGATTAATGAAGGCGGCCCCGCGGAATCGTGTCGCCTGAAACTGCGTTTTGCTGAATGAGGCATTGTCGAGGTTGGACATTTCAAAGGTTGCAAAGTCTTCAAAAATACACTCATCGAAGTTTAGTGACGGCCATCTTTCCAGGGTGGAAAAGTTCGCCTCACCCTTGAATCGGGCCCTAGATAGATTTGCCGCCTTACCGAGCGTGGCGGACTGAAATGTCACGCTTGAGTTAAAGGTAGCCCTAAGGAAGCAGGCAGATTCGTGGAAAACGGCGTGGGTAAAGTCTGCGGATTCAAATGATGCGTCATCAAACCAGGTGGCGCCCTGAAAGCCGAAGCGCTTGAAGTCGATAGGTGCTAGAAAGTGGCAGCGTGTGAATAGCGCCTCACCGAAAGCTGAGCATCGCACGATTGCTTGTTGTAGTTCTTCCGTGAGTGAAGCGGTGAATTCGACTCCTCGGAAGTCAACAGGGTCCCCGGTGTCAAGCCCGTCCAAGAAACTGGATCGTTCGTGACTCGCCAGGTGGGCAACGCAGCGGTTGTACGGCGGGGTCTGAACGCCAATACAGTGTGTATCGGCTTGGCAGGTGGGCCAGGCAGGTTCTGTCATGCCATTGTTTTACAGGGTCGGCCTCCATCCCGTTGCCGAATCGGCAAGTTGGGGCGGGTTAGTCCCCATGAAGCGGGAACGACATGGGGCGGGCGATAGCACGTCCAAGGTTCGGTCGACGATTCCAAGATCAGGACGGTACGTGGACCAGATTCAGTAGGTTCGTGCGATTGATGCGGAAAACAGCAGGTCAAGGCACGGACTTATGAGCGATCTTGAGGGGACTGTAAATCTGCCGGCTCAGCCTTCCCAGGTTCGAATCCTGGCGCCGCCACTTTGGGGAAGACCCCCTCCGAACTGCGGAAACGCAGCGCGGAGGGGGTTTCTGCGTGCTCCAGGGTGATCTTTCGAGTGGAATCGAAACTGGGTGACTTGTCTCACGCTGTGACGCGTGGATCCCGGGGCTGGTCAGGGTTTTCGGGCCATACGCGGGCCAAGTTGGGACGCCGGCGATCGTGTTGGCTGCAGTGTCGTCCGGTCTGCAACCGGTACATCGAAGCTCTGCGGGCGAGATGCGGCCGGCGTTCTGTGGGCGCACGCTGAGGGCATGAACGCCGGTGATCCTTCAGGGCCTCCGGAAGGCCCCCTACGGCGAGAAGCGCGATGGGGCGGCGACTCCTCGGCGCATCGACACGGGCGGCTCAGCACAGGCTTGCTGACGCACGCCGGAGTCGCCGTCTTGGGGTTCACCATTGGAGCTGTTGCTGGCTACGCCGGAGCGGGTGACTCAACAGAGGCTCCGACGCCGAAGGCGACGGTAACGGTGACGTCCACAGGCGTGGAGACCCCCTCGGTCAGTGACTCTGGGGCAATCAAACGTCCCCGTGCCGGGGAGATCCCTGGAGACGGAACATACATGGTCGGCACGGACATCAAGCCGGGCACGTATCGCACCAATGGTCCGCAGGGTGGACTCATCTCGGACTGCTACTGGGCTCGGCTGAGCAGTACCTCCGGTGAGGTCAAGGACATCATCGCCAACGGGACATCGAAGGGGCAGGCAACCGTCACCATCGCCTCCACTGATAAAGCGTTCACGACGACCGGTTGTACTACCTGGACGAGGGTCAGCTGACGGTGCACCGGAAAACGCCCCGTCCCCCCTGACGCCAGGCGTGAGATGGCCCCCTACCTGTTCGGAAGCTCTGAACTGAGGATCTTCAGTCGAAGTCGTGCCTCAGCTGTCGATGGTAGGCGTCGCCTAGCGGGCTGCAGACTGAGGGCTGGGGGCTGGCGCCGTTCTCCGACTTTGGCCGGCCTCGTCTCGTGGGGTGTAAGTGAGTCAGATCGTTAAGGTCAACTAACGGCGTCGGACATCCCTGAGAGACCTTGAGGGCGCAACGACTAGGCAATGTCGGTCCATCAGTGCCACACGAGCCCGCGCAGTTCAGCGACGGCTCGGCCCATCGGCTATGGGGAGAGGTCCTCTGGCGATATGACCGTGGATCGGCTCCACGAAGGTCCCTATGGCTGCTGCAGGCTCCAAGGAAGAGTCAACGGCGTAACCCTTGCGGGTGCGGCTCGTTGTAGTCCTTACGGGTGACGAGCGTGGTTAATCCGCCGTTCTAGCTGCCAAAAGCAGGGACTAAGGGGGGTAACCATGGACGGACTGGGATGGAGCCTATGGGCAGCGAAGTTAGTGCAATCGTCGTACTAGTCGCCGTCAGTACCGCAGTTGCTTCCCTTGTTCTGCTGGGCATGGCGAGTAGGGCAACCGCCAGAAGCGTGAAGGCGACCCGGCGGGCCGAGGAGGCGGCGAATGAGGCAGTTCGGCTTGCCAGATCGAGTGGTCATGCGCCGTGATGCGAGAGCGGGCGAGACTGTAGTGGGTCAATGGAAGCTTGACGGTCATACCGCGTTCGGATGATTGATGGCCGGTGGCGTACCCACGGGGAGTGCGTTCAGTTACGTGAGGCATGACAGTTGTTGCAGTGACGAGCGTGCTGGCTGTGGCCATCAGCCTGTGCACCTTGGTGGTCACTACGGCATTCGCCGTGCGGAACGAGCGACGCGCTCGCAGGGCGGAAGCCGCGCGAGACCGCCTGAAGCTGCTCATTGAACAGGATGACGAATGTGAGCTTCGGAATGTGAGCGACCAGGGGGCAATCGAGGTCTCAGTGATGAGTCGTGGGCTTCCTGGTCGGTCCGGTGACGGTTTGGTGATGGAGCAAGCCGTCCTCGAACCGAATGAAGCGGTTCGATTCTCGCTCCCCGGGGTCACGTACCTGGATCACCCTCCGCAGCTGTGGATGCGGATTTCCGGGGTCGGTCTTCTGGCTGTTCCGTTCGTTGCTGCTGCCTGAAGGCATGCAAGTCGCTTTGATGGTCTAGGTGTGCCATCCCATGAGGTTGGTGCCACGGGGTTTCCAGAAAGTGCAGCGGCCAAATTTGCTGGCGGGAGGCGGCGGGGCACTTGGCCGACGAAGACGTGACAGCACGCGTGCGATCCCCCCAGTCGAGGGCCCTATCCGACACGATTGTCCTGCGCTGTAATGGACTTCTATGGACGCAGGCTTGGCGGCGGTAGTTGGGACAGCGGTGGGGGCGGTCGGCGGACTGGGGGGTGGTTGGCTGTCCGTGATCGGGCAGTCCCGGCAGCAACAGCAGCAGCAACTGAGCGAGCTCGAACGCTGGCGGTATGGCATACGCCAAGCCGCCTACAACGCGTGCATCGCGAGTACGAAGCAATTGTCTTCAGCATGGCGGGCCGCGGCACACCAGTTCCGGGATCAGGCGAGCACCCCGGCGGAATGCCAAGTCTGCTTCGATGCAACTCTCACTGCTTGGGCTCAGTTCAGCAGCGCAGTCGCCTCTGTGGCGGTCGCCGGACCGCAGGAAGCGGTTGACGCGGTAGACCAGTTGCGCGAGGCGATGCGCGAGTGGGACTGGATTGGAACGAGCTGGTTTCAGGAGATAAAGAGGTCCGGCCTGGGATGCTACGAAGAGTTCGACGCCCCGTTCACGGCAGCGATCGTTGCCAAGCAAGTACCTGAACGGGCCTTCCAGGAAACAGCCCGAAGGGCGCTGGGCACCGATCGGTAGTGGGCCAGTTAGGGATTGAGCGGCACGCGAGGAGCTTAGGGAGCATCGGGTCCCGGCGCTAGAATTCACGGCTGTGGCACCAACCTCATGAGACGGCACATCTAGCGCACTGTGGGTTGGCAGGATCTCAACCCGAGTCGAGAATGCGGGGCGCCGTCCTTCTCATGAGAACGGCGCCCCGGCCAGGCTCTGTGCTGGTGTTCGGCGGCGGTGATCGATGAGCACGGTTGGCAGGCTGACACGATTCACAGTTCGTGCGGCTCGGCCCATTCTTTGAGTGCTGCATCGATGCGCTGGTTCGCTCTGTCCTGTGACTGAGCGAGGACCTTGGCGTACACGCGGAAGAGGACGGGGAGGCTGTGGCCGGCGCGGCGGGCTACTTCGGCAGGGTCGACGCCGGAACTGAGCCAGAACGAGATGCCCGCGTGGCGCAGATCGTATGGGCGCCGGGCGAGGGCGGTTGCGACTTCTTCGGGCGTCAGGGCGGTTGCGCGGGCCTTTGCCCAGACCTCGCCGTAGCCGCTCTCTTGAACGAGGCCGTTGCGGTTTGTGCGGAAGAGGCGGCCGTCTGGGGCTGTGCCGAATTGCTCGATGTGGGAGCGGAGTAGGCGGACGAAGGCCGGCGGGATGGGGACTGGGCGCGAGTCCTCGGGGGCTCGCCACTTCAGGCTTCGCTGTTCGTGGGCGCTGCCGTCGTCCGTCCAGCTTTGGCCGGCCCGTACCATGCCGCCTCGGAGGGTCAGGGTTCCCCATCCCTTGTCGGGTAGGCAGCACTGTGACTTCTGCAAGTGGATGACCTCGGCTGGGCGCATGCCAGCGTAATAGAGGCAGCTGAAGAAGGCTTCGAGGCGTTCGCCTCGGTCGCCCTGGTCGCGTACGGCGGTGAGTAGGCGGCGGACTTGGCGCGGGTTGGCGACGGTTTCCGGATTGACTTCCTCAGCTGTGCGGGGGGCGGTCCACTGCACCGACTGGAGGGGATTCACTGCGGTCGTGAAGTACTTGGCTTCCGCGGCCATCCCCAGCGCGTCGCTCAGGCAGGCCCGTTTGCGTAGTGCCGTTCGCGCTGCCGCAGGTTTCCCGTCCAGCTTCTTGCCCAGGGCGTCCAGTGCCTTGCGGAGGATCTGAGGGTCTTCGAGGTCGACGATGGAGACTGAGTTGCGTTCCAGCCAGTCGAGTGCCTTGTGCCAGTCCGGCTGTGGTGCTTGGTCCCATGCCGACTTGTTGTAGGCCCAGCTGTAGAGGGCGCGTCGGAGTACGCGCGAGTCGGGGCGGCCGGCCTCCGACTTCACGAGGGCCGGGGTGATGGTGGCCAGGGCGTCGGCGAAGTTGCGGCGGGACTTCGCGGGCGCTCCCTCCCAGCGTTTCTCGATGAAGTCTCGGGTGTGTTGGTACCAGGTGATGCTCTGCAGCTGCGCCCGGAGTTCGGAGGCAGGGAGGCCTGTTTCCTCGTCGAAGGGTTCGCCACGACGGGCCGCTTGCATCAGCTCGGAGCGTCGGCTTTCGGCGAGGCCCTTGGTGGTGAAGGACTCCGACTTCTCGCGGGAGTTGACCTGCCAGCGGACCTCGTAGGGCTTTCTACGGCCGGTGCGCTGCCGGATTGCCCAGAAGTGGACCTTGTAGCTGGAGCCCATCAGGCGTTGTTCTCCTCGCAGTTCTGCAGCCAGGCGTCGAAGTCGGCACGGCGGAAGCGGAGTTGTCCGTTGGGGAGCTTCAGGCACTTGGGGGCCTTGCCGCGGGCGCGCATGCGGTAGAAGGCGGCGCGGGACATGTCCAGTTCGTCCAGGACGTCGGTGAGCTTCATGTGGGGTTCGCGGCGCAAGGTGATCAGGCCCCCTTGGTTATCTCGGAGTTGGTGTAGTTGGCGGTGGGCGGCGTGACGGTGAGGTAGAGGCGGACCAGGCGGCTTGGTGGGCGGTCCGGGTAGAGGCGGCTTGTGTCGAGGACGTCCAGGACGTGGGCGAGGTGGTCGGCGGTGGCCGTCACTTCGGCTTCGGTGCCGTGGAGGCGGATGCGCATGGGTCAGCTCCTGGTGGTGGGTGTGGGGTGGCAGCCGGGGTGGGTGGATTCGCCGGCGGCTGCGAGGGAGGGGTCCATGGGGTCGCCGCAGCCCTGGCAGGTGGGCGTGGGAGCAGAGAAGAGGTGCAAATCAGCGCCCGGAGCGCCCGGAGCACCCGGAGATGGGTGTTCGGGCTGGTCAGGGGTGGTGTGGTGACCGGGTGCTGGGAGTGGGGCAGCGCCCGGTGCAGTGCCCGCAGTACCCGGGGGCGTGGGTTCGCGGGTGCTGTGGGTGCTCGTGCGGGTGCTGGGGTTTGTGTTAGCGCCCGGAGATTGGTGCTGGTCAGGGGTGGGTTCGGGTGCTGCGGGCGCTCCGGGTGCTGGAATGCGGTGCTTCTCTGATGCTGTGAGGCGGTAGAGGCGGGAGCGGTTGCCGTCGGGCTGGCGTTTGGAGTCGTCGACGTCGATGCCGATGGTGCGTAGCGCGGGGGCGAGGCGCTTGAGTTGGCCGGCGGCGCGGGTGGGGTCCTTGGGCCACTTCTTCGGCAGCTTTTCCGGGGCGGTGACGCTCTCCAGGAGCTGGGCGGCGGTGACGGTCAGGCCGTCGGGGCCGGAGGCGCGGACGAGGTCGACGACGGCCTGGGCGAAGGGCTCGCCGTCCAGGACGTCGGCTACGGCGTCGGCGGCGGTGGCTTTGTAGGAGGCCTGGGTGTGCCAGCCGGTGACGTGGTCGACGGCGGCCAGGACGCGCGCGAAGTCGGCCATGCGCGGGCGCTCGGTCAGCTCCACGGTGGGGAGGGCTTTGAGGACTTGGGCGAGCAGGTCGAAGAGGGAGGCGAGGATGGCCGGGTGGGCGTCGGCGTAGGCGCGGTCCAGTTCGGCTTCCTCGCGCCGCCTGTGGTCCGGGATGAGCTGCAGCTCGATGGTGAGGAGGCGTTCGGCGAGGTCGCCGGCGAGGGCTCCGGCGTCGATGGTCGTCATCGCCAGGACGCGGCGGAATTCGAGGACGACCACGTCGTCGTCGGTGAACAGGGCGCGGTCGACGACGCCGTCGCCGGTGACCGCGCGGCACAGGGCGTCCGAGAGCCAGTCGGGGATGATCGAGATGTTGTCGAGGCAGATGGCCCAGGAGTTGAAGGCCTGTACCGACCAGGACTTCAGGTCGCGCGGCGCGGTGCGCTTGGGAGCTCCCGACGGGTCGATGATGCCGATGACCATGGCGGCGCCCTTGGACTTGCCGGTGCCCTGCTCGCCGCGGAAGGCGAGGATCGGGTGCGGCAGGTTCGGGATGAACGCGGCCAGCAGGAAGGCGACCAGGAGGTGGAAGCCTTCCTCGGTCGTGTTGAGCAGGTCGCGCAGTTTGGCCAGGCCGTCGCCGTCCCTGATCGGGACGGGGAGGGGCTTCATGGCGCCGGAGCGGCGGAAGACGATCGGGGAGTCGGGGAGTATCTGCCAGCCGTCCGGGGTGACGTGCACGCAGCGGCCGTCGCTGGTGCCCAGGTCGATCAGGATGCTGTCGTCCTCGCGGCGGGCGACGCGCAGGTGCGGGGTGCGCGGGTCGGCGTTCGCGGCGAGGCCTTCGAGGACGGTCATGGCGTCGGCGAGGGCCGACTGGGAGGGCACTGTGCCGCCGTTGACGTCGGTGTAGATGCGGGCGAGTTGGGAGCGAAGGCCGGCCTTGCCGCGCAGGGGGAGGGCGAGGTTGGGGCCGTCGACTTTGACGCCGTAGGGGCGGCCGTCGTCGGACATGAACAGGTCGTAGCGTTCGCGGGCCAGGGCCACGAGCTGGGTGGCCTGGGAGGGGCCCTTCTTGTCCGGGTCGACGCCGTTGGCCGTGAGGATCTCCTTGGCCATCGCGGCGGAGGGGCTGTGCGGCGTGTGGCCGTTGACGTGCTGGGTCATCGGGCGCCTCGCGCGGAGATGCGGCGGGCGGCGGAGGTGACCGTGGCACGGGCCTCCGGCTCTGGCAGGCCGATGCGTACGGCGGCCTCGATGAGTGCCGCGGCGAGCGCGGGTGCGTCGGTGGTCTCGTGGGCGCGGCAGGCGGCCCAGTAGAGGCGGTCGTTGCGCTGGCCGTCGGGGGCGTCGAGGACGAACTGCACCAGGGCGACGGCTTGGCGTCCGGCGATCGGCAGCGCCGGCATCGAGCGGTGCGACGCTACGGCGGGTGGGGCGAGCAGCTGCAGCAGGGCGTCCGGTACGGCGGCGAGCGCCTGGTGCTCGGTTCCGGGCGCGAGGGTGTAGGTGCCGCGGTTGGTGGTCGAGCCGGGGCCGACCAGGTAGCCGCCGGTGCCGCGGACGTCGATGCCGGGGGCCAGGCGGCCGACCGAGTTGGGGACCGTGCGATCGGCGGGGCCGCGCAGCCACAGGTGCCGGCCGCCGCTGGGGGTGGCCACGGTGATCGAGGCCGGGACGGCGAAGCCGCGGTCGACGGCCAGGGCCTCGAAGTTGGCGATGCCGTCGACGTCGTTCTTCACGTCCAGGTCGATGCCGATCAGGTGGTGTGGGGTGCGGCCGCAGGCGATCCCGTAGCCGGTGGCCCAGGGGGCGGCGGCGAAGAGGGCGCGTACGGCGGTGGGGTCGGTGGTGGCGTCGTGGATGCCGTGGCCGATCTGCCCGCACTCGCCGTGGCAGCGGATGCGGCGGGGCTCGGCGCGGTGCGGGGAGCGGACCGCGGGGAGCTTGGTGCGGCTGAGGGGGATCACCGCCAGTCCGCGGTCGGCGGCGCGCAGGGCGTGGGCCAACGCGGCGGCGTGGGCGGGGTGGTGCGGTTCGTTCACGGACTGGCCCTTCAGGTGTGCCCGGTTCAGAGCGTCTCGGGTCGGTCTTGATCAGTGGCGGTCGTGTCTTGGAACGTCAGCCGCCGAAATTTGTGACACCTCGCCGCGGGGAGGGGCCCGGGCCGCCACGCGCGCGCCCGCGTAGGGCGATCCAGAAAGTCCAGAAACCCGGGGCGAGCGAGGTTCGGGACGGCGGGTGTCAGGGGTGTCAGGGCGGTGGTGTCAGACGCGTCTGACGGGGGTCGCGCGCGTGTGTGACCTGGGCGTTTGGAGGCCGGCGGCGACAGCGGTGTCAGACGCGTCTGACGCGTCAGAGCCGTCAGGCGGCCTCGTCCTCGTCGTCGCGGACGATGCGGTAGACGCCGGTCTCGTCGGTCTCGGCGAGGCGGCCGGCCATGACGAACTGGGCGACTTGGCCGGAGACCCAGGAGCGGGAGCGGCCGTGGCGGTCGCAGTGCTCCATGAAGTCGTGGGGGCTGAGGATGGTGCGGCCCTCGGCTTCGAACTCGTCCAGGAGGTCTTCCATGGCCTGGCGGGCCTGCTTGGGGGTGAGCTGGATCTTCGGCTGGGCGGGCGGCCGTTCGGCGAACTGCACCACGGTGGTGGGGCGCGGGAGCTCCTGCTCGGGGTCGATGGCGTCCAGGTCCTCGTCGTCGTAGTCGTCGTCCGGGTTGCTGTAGCCGTCGTACGCGGTGAAGGCCGGCGCCTGGTCGTCGTCCTGGGCGAGGCCGCGCGCGGGGTGGTCGGGCATGGTGGGGTCCTCCTGGGCGGGCTGGGGGTCGGTGGTGCCGGGCAGCGGGTGGCGGGTGCGCTGGGCGTAGTGGCGGCCTGCGGCCTTGGCCGCGGTCTGGGCGGTGACGGGATCGGCGGCCGGGCGGATGTCGGCGAACGCGACGACGACCCATTCGAGGTATTCGCGGCCGGTGAGGTAGTCGCGCAGCGGGGTGGCCCAGAAGGTCTCGGGGATGCCGTTGGCGACCAGGTAGCTGTAACCGGGCTTCTTGTCCTTCCAGACCTGGGGCTTGGCGCCGGCGTCGAGGACGTCGTCGTCGAGGGCGAAGCCGGCGTCGGTGTCGTTGCGGACGCCGTGGCACCAGGACGAGCCGAGGGAGGCGCGGGTGTCGGTGGACATCTGGTTGTGGGAGGCGCGCTGCATGGAGACGACCAGGGAGACACCGGCCGAACGGGCTTCCTGGGCGATGCCGGTGAAGGCGTCCTCGTCGGTCTCGCGGATGGTCTTGGCGGCTTCCTCGAACCAGGCGAGCAGGTAGGGCATGCCGGGGGAGCCGTCGGCCTGGGCGCGGGCGCAGGCCGGTTCCCACTGCTTGTAGCCGTACTTGGCCAGCCACGCCGTACGGGCCGGGATGACCGCGTGCAGGGCCTTGACCATGGCCTTGGTGGAGGGCATGTCGAGGGCGGCCCAGTCGAAGGCGGGCAGCAGCGGGCCGAGGGTCTGGTCGGCCTTGGCCGGGTCGGACGCCCAGACGATGACGTCGTGGCGGGTGAGGACCTCGGCGAGCGCGGTCAGGCCGCCCTCGGACTTGCCGGAGCCGGTCATCCCCATCACGAGCAGGTGCATGGCGTTGCGGGCCGCCTGCGGGTCGCCGGGGAAGTACATGGTGGCTTCGGTGCCGTCCTCGTAGATCCCGACGTGGACCGGGGCGGCGATCGAGCCGCCGGGGTGCGAGGGGCCGGGGCACGGAACGGTGTTCTTGAGCAGATCGTGCGGGACGATCGTGATCTGGCCGCGGGAGGCCGACTCGGGGTCGGCCAGGTGGCGCACGGCGTTGGGCGGCACGTCCAGGGCGGAGGCGAGCTTGGGCAGGGCCTTGGAGACGTCGTCGTTGGTGAGCTCGCCGCGCGGCAGCTGGTAGCCGATGGTCGCCTTGTTCGGGGCGGCTTCGGCCCTGGTGGTCAGCGTCTTGGCCAGGCCGACCTTTTCCCAGATGCCGCCGTCGGCGCCGGTGGCGTCGTTGCGGCGCAGGATCTGGCGGATGTTCCAGGACAGGGCCAGGGACGGGGCACCGATGAAGTACAGGCCGGCCATCGGGCCCACGTTCGGCCCGGCGATGGCGGCCGCAGTGAACCATCCCGTGCCCGCGGCGACCGTGATCGCGGAGTGCAGGCGGCGCTGGGCGGTGGTGGACTTGCCCGCGAACCAGGTCGCGCCGGTGAGCGCGACCGAGGCGAGGGTGAGTCCGGCGGTGGCGGCGGCGTTGTCGGACCAGTACCAGTGGGCGGGCCAGGAGACCAGGCCGGCCCCGGCGCCGACCAGCCACGGCGGCAGGTGCGGCTTGAGGCGGTGCAGCAGGTACTCGACGACACCGCCGCCGCCCTGGGCGGCGCGCAACTGCTCTTCGAGAAGCTGCTCGGGGGTGAGCTGGGACACGGCCTGGTCCTCCTGGTCGTACGCGAATCAGAGGTGCGGGTTGCGGGGTCAGAGGGTGAAGTCGAAGCGGCGGCGGCCGGCGGCGCGGCGGGCGTTGTAGGGGGCCAGCTCTGGCTCGAACTCGCGCTGGAAGGCGGCGTAGGTGGCGACCGCGTTCTTGGCGGCGTCGCGGACGTCGTCGGCGGTCTTCTTGAGCTTCTTGCTGACCCTGCGGGCCCGGGAGCGGGAGCCCATCCGGCCGCGGCCCTGTGGGTCGGGGACCTGGGCGAGGGCGGCCTGCAGGACCTCGGCGGCGCCGGCGAGTTCGAAGGACAGCTGCAGGAAGACGCTGCGGGCCTGGTCGCAGTAGTTGCGCACGTCGGTGCTGTTGAAGAACTGCGGGTCGGCGAGCGGGCTGTGGCCGGGCCGGTTGCCGCCGCCCGCGCCGCGGGAGAAGAACCCGCCGCCGGGACCGGCGTTGGCCTGGCCGTTGGCGTCCGGGTTGCCGCCGACGTGGACGTGGTAGTGCCGGTCGCCACCACCGCGGCGCGCGCCGCCGTCACCGCGGCCGCCGCCGTTGGAGGCCTGTTTGCCGGTGGCGTTGCGGAAGTTGGCGAAGTCGTCACGCCAGGTGTTGCCGTTGCCGTTCGGGGGTGTGGTCATCAGCGGATCTCCTCAACGGGGGCGGAGGCGGCGGCGCGGCGGGTGCGCAGCCACAGCGCCTGGGCGGTGATGGCGAGGGCCAGCCAGATCAGGCCGAGGGGGCCGGCCAGCGGGCCGAAGAACACGGCGAGCGCGGCCCAGGCGATGGCGAGGGTGGCGAGCGCGGCCAGGGCCTTGCGCCAGTGGTGGATCGAGCGGTCGTCGGCGGGGCGGCGCCAGGTGAGCCAGACCAGCCAGCCGTACGGGGCGAACGTGGCGGTGGCGAGGAGGAATGCGGTCCACCAGAACAGGCCGTGCAGCACCGCGGTGGTGAGCAAGGCGGCGACGGCTATGCCGGTCGGGGCCCAGCTGCGGCGGGTCTCCCACAGCCAGGTGCCGAGCGCGCGGGCGGCGCGCTGGGCGAGGGTGGGGCGTTCGGGGACGACCAGGATGATCGGCTGGGCGTCGCGGCGGCGGGTGCGCGGCACGTGCACCGTGCGCGGGATGCCGTAGGGCACCTTGCGGGATCGATTCGGCATGACGGGACCGGGCCTTTCAGCGGGAGGACAAAGAGGTGTGGGTGCCGCGGCGGCCGGCGCGGCGGCCCGCCGTGGTGGTGTGGGTGGACTGCGGCTCGGCGTAACGCCAGCGCCTGCCCAGGGACTTGGCCGCGTACATGGCCTCGTCCGCGGCCCGCAGGCGGGCGTCGAGCGGCAGGCCGGGCCGATCGTCGGGGCGGCACACGCCGACCGAGACGCGCGGGGAGAGCCGGAGGTGGCCGTCGATGTCTACGCAGCGCTGCAGGCGGTCCGCCAAGACGTCGAGGGCGTGGGTGGCGAGGTCGTCCAGGTGGGCGACGGCGGCGAACTCGTCGCCTCCGAGACGGCCCGCGAAGCCGCCGTACTCGCTGCTCCACTCCTGCAGGCGGCCGCCGATGGCGGCGAGCAGGGCGTCGCCGGCGGCGTGCCCGTGGGTGTCGTTGACGTGCTTGAAGTGGTCGACGTCCAGCAGCAGCACGCTGGCGCGGCCGCGGGCGACGGTGCGCAGGGCGCGGGCGGTGAACGGGTCGCGGGTGGGCAGGCCGGTGAGCGGGTCGGTGCGGGCGATGCGCAGGCGGCGCGCCATCCACAGGCTGTGGGCGGCCCAGCCCGCGAGGGGCAGGGCGGCGGTCAGGGTGATCGGGTCGGTCACGGGGTCAACTCCGGGGCGGAGGCAGGGGTGTTGGGGTGGGCGCACAGCAGGCACATGCCGAGTGAGCGGGGGATGCAGTAGCTGTAGGTCAGGTGGCAGACCGGGCAGGTGCGGCGGGCGAGCATCGCCAGCGCGAGGGCGCCCCACTTGCGCGAGGTCATCGGCCGTACGGGCTTGGCGGAAGCGACGCGGTAGAGGTAGGCGACGCGCGGGTGGCCGTGGCGGGTGTAGACGAGGACTTGGGCGGCCACGTGCTGTCCGCCGGGGCGCAGGCCCTTCGCGCGCAGCTGGCGGCGGGTGGCGAGGCCGTCGGGGGCCATGCGCCAGGGGTAGGTCGGGATCCCGTACCGGATGCCGGTGGGGTCGAAGCACTTGGCGTACGCGGTGCCCATCACGCCTCGCCTCCGGTGAGCGCCAACTCGCCTTCCTCGGCGGGCGTGTCGACTACGTCCGGGGCGGGCGCGGGGGTGTTGAGGGCGGCGTCGCGGATGCGTCCGGCGCGGCGGGTGCCGATGCCGTACGTCTTGATCAGCCAGGTGGCTGACGGCTCCTGCCCGGTGGCGGCGCGCTCGCGGGCTGCCGCGATCAGCTCCTCGTCGGACTTGCCCGGGGGCAGGGCCTGCCGCTTGGTCGTGCCCACGGCCGGGCGGCGGGGCTGCCGTCGCTTCGGCTCGGCAGGGGGCGCCGGGGGATTCGGCGGCGGGGGTGCCGTGGGGGCGGGCGGCAGGGTCTGCTGTACGGGCGTAGTGGCAGGGGTGTCGGCAGGGGGCTGGGTGCGCAGGTGCGCCATGTGCACGAGCAGGCCCAGCACGACGGGCGGGATGGCGGAGACCGCGACGATCAGCGGCCAGGACATGGCGATCACGTGGGAGGCGATGGCGTGGTCGACGGCGTTGCCGGCCACCGACAGGACGATCGCGCCGATGGCGTTGGCCTTGGCCCAGGCGCGGGCCTTGGCGTTGCGGGTGGAGTGGCCCAGCCAGACCCGTACGGCGGTCATGGCGTAGGCGTCGGTGGTCAGCGGCAGCAGCCAGGACAGCCACGGCCACCAGCCGGTACGCACGGCCAGGTCCTGCAGGGCGGCGTACGACGATGCGGCGGCCGCGAGGCCGACGGCGCCCATTCCGGCGTACAACAGCCAGTCGCGGCGCGGCACTTCGGGCGCGGCGGGGTCGGCAAGAGCTTCGGTGGTCATCGCGCTCACCCCAGGGAGCCGGAGAGGCCGGAGGCGATGGCGATGACGGTCTGGGACACGGCGCCCTTGACGCCGTCGGCGAAGTCGCCGGTCAGGTACAGGCCGATCAGGACGCCCAGGACCAGCGTCGACCAGCGGTGCTCGGTGAGGTGGCAGAGCATCCCGGCGACCAGGAGCAGCAGGAGCAGGACCGAGATGGTCACCGCGGGGGCTGCGGCCGGGGCGGCGAGCAGGATGGGGGCGGACACGAGAGAGCTCCTTCAACAGGGCTGTCGAGGCAGGGGAGTTGGTGGGGCTGGGGGCCCGCCCGGCGCGGGATGCGGGCTCGACCGCGCCGGGCGGTACGGGCGGCTATCGGCCGGTGCGGCGCTCGTAGGTGGCGATCGTCAGGTCGATCAGGCCGGGGTCGGTGCAGTAGCCGGCGTAGGTGCCGTTCGCGTGCCAGACGTGCCAGCGACAGCCCAGGACGCCCGGGGTGCCGACGCAGACGGCGAGGTAGGCGCGGCGGCGGATGACCGGCACTTCCGGGAAGGTGACGCTGGTCGGCAGCGGCGAGGCGTCCATCACGCGGCCCCTTGCTGCCCGGGGAGCAGTTCGTCGAGCCGGGCCGCGGCCGGCGGCAGATCGCTGGGCGTGCACAGGCCGAAGCAGACGTCGCGGTGCGCGTCCAGGTGTTCCAACTCGCGCGCCAGGACGTAGTCATCACCGACCGGCACCTCGCGGAAGTCGCCGCAGACGCACGGCGCGATCAGCGTCCAGCGATGCTCCGGGTAACCGTCCGGCCCGGGCGTGGAGGTGTGATGCAGCCAGACACCTTCGTCCAGGTAGGTCACCGCGCACGGCGCGATCGCCCACTGGTCCTCGAAGCCGTCGACGTAGAGCGCGGGGTAGCCGACCCACGCCTCGCTCTCGACTACCTGGGCGAGCGTGTCGGGGAAAGCCGCGTAGGTCTCGTCGTCGGCGACGCGTGCAGCCGTCCGGCGCTGGGCGTCGATGCGCTCGCGCTTCTCGCGCTCCCACTCCAGCTCGACGGCCCTGCGGGAGTCGACGGCCAGCCGCAGCAGACGGCGCAGCCGGGAATCGGCAGCGGTGGTGGCAGTGGTGGGCTCGGTCATCGCACGGTCCTCCGGGCGTACCTGGGGTGGCAGACGTGGGCGCGGGCGGCGCGGCGGCCGGCGAGCTGGCTGCGGTAGGCGGGGTGCCAGCCGCAGGCGCGGCAACGGGTCCGGGAGCTCATGCGATCCGCCTCCCGGACAGCGCCGGCGCCTGGCCGTCCACGGCGGCCAGCGCGGCCTCGGTCAGCTGCGGGGCGTACTCCGGCGCGGCACCCAGCCGGTCGAGGGTGTCGATCAAGACGGCCAGCGGCAGCGGCGCGCCGTCGTAGAACGCGCTCACGGCGGTGCGGGCGGCGGCCAGGAGCTCGTCGTGGTCGCGCCACAGCGCGGCCAGCTGGCGCCGCAACTGCACGTTGGCGGCGGTCACCGAGGCGAGCGTGGGCCGCGGGCGGCGCGGAAGCGTAGGGGTGGACATGAGGTGGGAAACCTCCGTGAATCGGGTGGCTGTCGGGCGCGTTCAGGCAGCACCGGGCCAGGCCGGACGCACCGGACAGCCGGATGGAGAAGGGAAGTTGAGGGGGAGAAGGGAGGTCAGAAGCCGCGCGGGCCGCGCCGCGAGCGCGCGCTGTCACGGGTCATCGACCGCAGCACCATCGCGCATACCGCGAGCGAGACGGCCACCACGGCGACCGAGGCCGCGACGACCGCGACCGACAGCAGCAGCGCCACCAGGACCGCGCCCAGGACCACGGCGGCGACCGCACCGCCCGCGATCAGGGCGCCGGGCGACATGCCAGCCGTCCGGGAAGGCGCGGCCGGAGCATGCGAGCAACCACACGACGGGGACAGGGCGTTGGGCGCCTGCCCAGGCAGCACCGCCGGGAGCGGGGCCGACGACAGGTACGTACGGCCGAACGCATCAGTCAGCACGTACGGCTGCTGTCGGGCCTGTGACGGGACGGGGAGGTGGGAGTCGTTCATGCTGCCGCTCCCCTCCGCTGCCGCCGGCGCAGAGTACGGCGCTCGCCGGCCGTCAGACCGCCGAACACCCCGTGCTCCTCGCGCCGGTCCAACGCCCGTGCCAGGCAGGCGACTTGCACCGGGCACCGCTCGCACACCGACTTCGCGTACGCCATCTTCGTGTCGGCCTCGGAGAAGAACACCTCCGGGTCCTCACCCAGGCACGCCGCACCGCCCAGGTCGGGCAGGTCCAGGCTGAGCCGGTCCCCCGGCGAGGCGGCCAGCTGCAGATGCGGCCGCCGCCGGCCGTGGACGCCACGCAGATAGGTGCCCATCAGCGCACCCCCGCCCGCTCGGTCCGGGACGCCGGCGACCACGCGAAGCCGCAGTGACCGCACTCCTCACGCGCCGCGTGGCAGCGCGAGACGAACACGGGACGACGGCAACGCGGGCACGGCGACTTCGCGCACACCGGGCGCGCGTCGTAGAACGGAACCGAGGCCATCACGCATGCCCCTCGACGCCCGGGGCGGTGGATTCGGCCTGGGAGCCGACGTACGGCGCGTAGACGTGCATAGCCAGGCCGAAGGCCGTGCCGCGCGCCTCGAAGTCGAACTGACCACCCGCACACGGCTGCAGCCGCGTCTCGACGCCCAGGGCCTGAGCCACCCGCGCCACGGCCAGCGACCGCTCCTGCGGCTCGGCACCGTGCATGGTCATCTGCAGTCCCACGCGCTGGTTGTCGGACACCGTGATGTACACGTCCGGAAGCCCGGGGACGCCGTCCAGGAAATCGGCAAGCCGCCGAAGTGCCTGGGACGGGGAAAACGAAACCGGCTCTTCCTGCCGGGATACGACCGTCGACGCGACGGTACGCTCGTCGAGCATCGTTCTACTCCTCTAACCGGGAATCGATGCATCGGCCTCGGCAGGGGAAGAGACGTGGGCCAACACGTCTCAGCCCGTATCTGCCGGGGCCGTTCTGTCTCACCAGGTTGGAACTTGTCCTGCGGACAAGGCCAATGACGGCCTGTCATACGGCCGTTGTCTCGCAGGGTTCTCACCCGACTTCCATCATGGTGCACCTAGTGCACAAAGTCTGGCAACAGGTCTCGCGAGATTGAGTCGGGATGGGATTGGGCCGCAGTGTGATGCACTAGGTGCGACGGCCTAGGCGAAGGTGTGGTGCATGACCGAGTTCCGGGGCAAGCCGGCGTACCTGCAGCTTGCCGACACCCTGCGGGGACGCATCGAGAGCGGCAAGATCCCGAACGGCGCGCCCCTGCCGTCGGCGGCGGAGCTCATGAAGGAATTCGGCGTCTCCAGCACGGTGGTGAAGAACGGCATCAGCGTGCTGCGGTCCGAGGGCCTGGTCCTGGGCCACCAGGGCAAGGCGGTCTTCGCTCAGTACCCGCCCGTCATCACGCCCCCGCCGTGGGCCCCGCCGCTGGTCGACGCAGCTCATGGCCTGGCTGAAGTCGTCCAGGAGATCGCAGAAGGGCTTCCAGTGGACACGGCCAAGGCGCGAGACGCCCTGGCGGCCTGGCGCGCGGCGGGCGAGCAACTGCCGCAGCCGCTTCGAGCCGGCCTGGCCAGCAGTTGATCGACCTCAGCTTCGCGGCGCGCTGACGGCCGTCCAAGCGTCGGCGATGATCTCGTCCAGCGACGATCGCTCAGGCTTCCAGCCGAGTTCTCGCCGGACCAGCGCGGTGTCGGCCAACAGCGTTGGCGGCTCGTCCTTGGGTGGGTGGTGTACGACGGAGATGGGCCGGCCAGTGACTCGCTCGGTCACGGCGACGATGTCGCTGACGCTCGCCCCGGTGGCGCCGACGTTGTAGACCGCGTGCGTCCCGGGCTCGCAGGCCTGGAGGCCCAGCACGTAGGCGCGGGCCAGGTCGTCGACATGGACGAAGTCTCGTACGGCAGAGCCGTCGCCGTTGATGTCCACGTGCAGTGCCTGCCCTGCCGCGACCGCGACGGCCTTCGGGATGATCCGGGTGAGATCCGGGTCCCCCACGCCGGCGACGGAGCCGGAGATGTTGAACGCCCGCAGGACCACGGCGCCGACCGCCCCGCTGGCTGCTTGCCCGATCAAGGCCTCGTCCGCGGCCAGCTTGGTCCGGCCATACGGCGACGTCGGCCGCGGCGGGGTCTGTTCATCGATGGGCTGTCGCTCAGGTACGCCGTAGACGGCCGCGGTCGAGGCCTGCACGATCCGGAGCGGCCGGCCTGCGCTGGCGCCCTCCGCCAGGCACGCCTCCACGAGCGCCTCCGTGCCACCCAAGTTGACGGCCTCGTACTCGTCGGGCCGCTCGAAGGATTCGCGGACGCGGGTGAGTGCCGCCAGGTGGCACACGGCATCGATGCCTCGGACGGCCTGGCGCAACTGCTCGGGATGGAGCAGGTCTGCGTGCACGGCTTCGACGACGGGAGCGGTCGGCAGTGATGCGCCGACGGGACGATGGGTCATCGCGACCACGTCGTGGCCGGCGTCGGCGAGCCGTCGTACGACCGCGTTGCCCACGAAGCCGTACGCACCCGTCACCAGTACGCGCAAGGGTCCTCCTCAGCCGGGGAGTATCAGCTTCCGATGCTGCCACGCCAGATCGAGGCATGCGGCGGCGGCCGGGGCCAGAGGCTCGGAGTCGAGCAGCCGCCGCACGTTGGCCTCGGTGAACGGGATGCCCGCGGCGACGTCGGCGGCACTCGCGGAAACGACGGCGCCCTCGGTGTTCTGGCTGACCATGGTGTGGAAGACGCGGTCGTACACGTCGGCGTCGATCACGACGACGGCCAGGATCTCGCCGGCGAGCGTCAGCGGATCGAGCCCGATCCCGAACGTGAAGGCCTGAAGCTTGCCCGCCCGTCGAGCCTCGCTGAGCGACTTGAAGGGCTCGGTGCCGTCGTAGTCGATCGGCTCACCGCTGCTTCCGTCGGCCTCCGGCATGCCGAGGAACTCCTCTGCGTACTCACGCAGCATGTTCCGCCATAGGTCGAAGTCGTTGGACTGGTCCCAGGGCATGACGGACGACGGTTGGAACACCCCGGCGGGCATGATGTGGTAGATCCCGCCGGCGAGCGCCACGTTCACGGCCGACCGGTGGTGCAGGACGAACGAGGCGTCGCCCGCACGATCGCGCCGGATGGTCAGCGTGTCGATGGAGGGCAGCAGAGGCCGACGGGCAAGGTCGAACGGGTCCCCGACGAGGGACCGGAAGGGGAGATCCTCCCAGCGTGGTGACTGCAACCACGCTGGATCGCTGCCCGCGGCGAGCCATGCGCCGGCCAGCTCATGGGCCACGCCCTCGCAGACGTCGACCATGTCGAAGTAGGTCGTGTACCCGAAAGCCATCCGAGCGTCGGCGTCAGCCCACGCGGTGTCCATGAGGCGGAAACTGGGCCGGTTCTCGAAGAGCGACGGCTTGTCCACGGCGCGGATGGCCTGCGAGTAACGGTCGTATCGGCCGCCGCGGGCGGAGAGAGGCCGGACACCTTCGGCTTCCGGCTCCGAACCGACCAGGGCCGGTGACGGCACCTGGTTGAGCCACGACAGCTCTACGGCCGCGAGGTCGAACGGCGCGGGCGCCATCCAGCCTGGCCGCGTCAGGGCTGGGCTGTTCCCCACACGCTCGAACTCCGGATAGAGACTGGCTGCGGCGGCAGTGAGCTCACTGCGACGCCGGTTCAACTCGCGGCGCACCAACCGCCATCGACGCTGATCCTCTACGGCTTCGTAGGGCGATGCGTCGGCTCCCGCCGGACGCAGCGCGTGCTCGTCACGGCCGGACATAGCCGCCGGAAGGAGACCCAACTCGTCTTCGGGGAGCCCCAAGGTGCCTGCAATCCGCCGCAGTTCATCCACGTCCCGAATCGACCGCTTCCCACGCTCCAACAGCGACACGTACGACTGGTCGTACCCGAGCAGGTCGGCCAGGTCCTGCTGCGTCAGCTTGTGCGTGTATCGGTATGCCCGCAGCGCCCCCTGCAGGTTCGAACCGTCTGGCGGTGCGTGCCGTTCCTCGGCTTCGTACAGCCACTGCGTCGGTTTGGATGCCGCCGGCGGAGGCGTCTCCCGCATCGCGCGATCGCAAGGCCCGCACATGACCCCATAGTTCGCGCGGCTTAACCGTGCTCCACACCGGCTGCAGACCTTGCCGTCTGGCACCGTGGCTGTCATGGGACCTCGCTGAGTCGGGACCTACGCGGACGTACGAATCAGCATGCCCTCTATCTGCCGTAGGACATGCGGGAGTTGCGGCCTACGGGCGCGTGCGCCCGGTCGGTGGGGTCTTCGACCTGGCCGGTGTCGCGGAGTGCCTCCGCCGGACCGGGCTGGAGATCGACCCGGTGGATGCCGCGGCTTGCCGACGCAGGTCACCGCGCTCGCCACGGTTCCACGTGATGACACCGTGCCCGCTGGATGTATCCACCAGGAACGTGCACGCTGACGGCAGCCCAGAAGGGCTTGGACTCCCGGAAGTGCCCACCTGCCGTGTGCCACTGGACGCCTGGATACGCACGGCGCAGAGATCGGAGAGCGGCTGAGGCGAGGCCACAGCGCTTATACCCCTCATAGGAGTAGGGCGCTTCCACCCAGCCGATCTTGCATTCATCGCACACCACGTACTCGACTTGGAAAGCCAGGTCGGATCTATAGTAGGCCGCTCGGATACGCCAACCTTCCCGTTCATAGCGGCCGGCGGGCCGGTCGACCCAGGGTTTCGGCGGGGTAGCAGACGGGTCGAAGAGGTAGGACTCGGGGGACGCCCAACGGCGGAGTCGGTCGCGCCAGGTCGGCTTGTCCGGCCACTCCCGCACCCAATGCACATGGTCGGCGAATTGCGCCACGATACGGATCGCCGCATCCTTCTCCACCATGGGCGCTCCTTCAGCCCCTTCCGGTCTCCGGCGCATCTGAGGCTGTCCATGCAACGGAGGGTGGGCGGAAGCGCGTGCCGTGCCGGCTGTAGGGGCTTCTGCCGGCGATATACCGATGGGTGCGGTCGATCTCCACGCTGCCGGATCCTGGTCGCCAGACGGGCGCCGGGGCGGATGGCCAATCCGGTGTATCCGGCAGCGGCGCTTTCAACACCTCCTCACCCATC
Organism: Streptomyces cylindrosporus; assembly: GCF_022698165.1. Taxonomy (GTDB): domain Bacteria; phylum Actinomycetota; class Actinomycetes; order Streptomycetales; family Streptomycetaceae; genus Streptomyces; species Streptomyces cylindrosporus. Next base: position 380,512 of record NZ_JALDAY010000011.1, on the reverse strand, counting down.
CCGTGATTGACGCCCCCGCATACGCAATCGCACGGCGAGTTTGGTGCCGCCAGTGCACAGCTGGCTGAGCCGCAGAACGGTGTGCTGTCGTCGTCTGGGTGGTGCAGGCACAGCCTGGGCGTGCACGAAGTCTGCAGATACCAGTCCAAGCACGCCGCGCTCCCGGTGAGTTCACGGTCCAGGACGGCCAGCATGATCGGTATGACGTCATCTCGAATGGCCGTGGTGCACCAATAACTCACGGGCGGCGCACTGCCGAAGACCGCCTTGCGGTAGCCAGCTGCAAGTGTCCGTGCCGCCGCGTGATCGCTGACCGCGCACAGATCAGTACTGAGACCCAAGGGGCGGAAGTCGCCCATCGCCATGGAGTCGTCGGACAGTTGAACCCACTTGCTACCGGCGGCTCCGATCTCGAACCTGCCCCCGTTGATCTCACACCACTCACGAACCATGCCGACCAGCGTGGCCTGGGTATCACGTCCGTCAGCAAGACGCCGCTGTCCCGCCGGCGCCTTGGCGAGGGAGCGGGCGATCGCCTCCTCGGCCTGCTTGGCGGTTTGAGAGCTCAAAGACGATCTGCTGCGTGGTGAGCTCAACCAGCACCTCCTCCTACGCGCCCGTGGTCCTTGCTGATCTCCGGCTTGTCCTCTGTGACGGCCGGTTTGAGGGCCTACCCCTCCCTGGGCACGTGTACTCGCAGTGCGCTCACGGCACTTCCATGCGCTCACCGCGAGGGTCCGGCGGTGCCCACACAGGTCGCCCTACGCGTCGCTAATCAGGGGCATGAGCTTGGGAAGCTGAGGGTATCTGCCGCTTCTTCCGAGGCTGATCTGCGGTGCTGCAGCGTCGGGGCCTGATTTACGGCTGGCGGCTGCGGCTCGGCTGTCACTGTCGGTCGTCGTTGAGTGGCCTCGGGGGGCGTCGGACGGCCCAGGGTTCGGTGTGTCTGGGCACCCTGACCGCGTGACTTGACCTGCTACCCAACATCATGATGATCCCGTGTCCGCTGAAACGACCTTCAACTTGATCAGCGTTGTGTCCTCGGCTCTAGGGCTGCTCAATGCTGCCGACGGCTTTCGCCGAACGTTCAAGAGCGTCGCTGCCCCTGATGATCCGTTCTTCAGGCGCGTGTTCGCGACTCAGGTTGCGATGGTTACTCGCTGGCGATCCGGTCTTACCCGTGCCGTTCGCCGCGCACTTCGACGGCCAGCTCCAACCATCACGGCCACCCTCGGCACAGCTCTGTCCGTGGAGGCCGCGATGAATGCCCATGGCCTCGTTCAGTTCGGGCCCTTGCCAGATGTGACGCAGGAGCCGGCGGCCTTCACGGCAGAGGTTGAGCGTCGGCTGAACCGCGTCTACAAGTTGGCTCAGGACGTGCAACATGACCTGAGGCAGGAGGAGCAGGTCCGAGATAAGGGAGATCAACAAGTTGCTTCGGACCTCGGAGCGCAGATCTCGGCGCTCGACGAAGAGGCGAAGCGTGATGCCCTCGAAGGCCTACACGAACAGGTGCTCGGTTGGTTCCTCGTTGCCATCGGGCTCCTAGCACAGATCGCAGCCTTCCTCGCCTCCTGAACCCAGATCTTGGCATCGCGGTCGGCGGAGTCTCACTGCGAGTCAAGTGCAGCCGCGGGTAATCAGTAGCCGGTCTACTGATCACGAGTCTCGCTGACCAGCGACGCTGAAGAAGCCCACGGCTCTGACCAGTTCAGATGCCGTGGGCTTCTGTCGTTGTCGGTCGGCGTCGGGTTACCTCGCACGGCCCGGGGACGGCCCAGCGCGGGGACTGCTCACTCAAGCGGTTGGGCCGCCACTCGGAGCTGTTCACTGTGGAGCCAGGTGAAGGTGCGGTCAGGTTCGAGGTGGGCGTCTCCCCAGTGGATGGCATGTATGCCGTTCTCTGGGTCGGCCGTGAAGAACAGACACACGAGCTTCGTGGAGGCGCCCAAGGCCTCGAAGGTCTCGTGCAGCTCCTCGTACTCTTCTGTCGTCAGCTCGTCGTCAAGCGGGAAGAGCCCGTCTTGTGGCTCCGGCCCGTGGCTCAGGAGCATCCGACGGCGAGTGGGGGAGGCGTTGGCCGCCAGCCGAGCACGTTCGAGAGGCCTGGGCCGGTCGGCGTACTTGAAGGGGAAGAGCGCGTGGTCGTTGATGACGGCGTACTCGTACCCGCGCACGTCCCGCACGGCTTCCTCCAACTCGCGAGCCGTATCCGCGAGGTTCTCGCGCACGGCCTCGGCCAGGGTGACGCCGTAAGGGCTGCGCTTCTTCAGCCTCGCGGTGAGGTGCACGGCATGAGCCCGCGCATGAGCCCTGGCGAGTTGCTCCGGGATCGCTATGACGAGCCTGCCGGCATGCCGCCCGAAACGCTCCACGGCCCAATCCGACGGCTCACCGCTGGTGCCGCCCAGCACAGGCATGCAGAGTCCCCCTCCCTGAGACATCCCGTTATCAACTGTGTGACACGTACATGAAGCGTCAGCAAGTGCGCGGATCCGGCCAGGCGGCGTGAAGCAGTCTATGGAGGGCACGGGCTAGTCCACCGATCGGGTGACAGATCCGTCCCACGTCTTCTAGACCCAAGGAGCTGAGCGGTACCTTTGTCGATCTCGACTTGGGGGGGCGAGCATGAACGAACTTCGGGAGGTCGGGAAGATCTATCGCACGTTCCATGCCGTGCGGATCATCCTGAATCAGAGGGGGTGGCTTGAGTATTTAAGGCGAGAGGCCGTTACCAGGGCTCTGAGAAGCGGTATAGCAGATGAACCGCTAGCCAATGCACATGTAATCGAGGGTGCGAGAAAGTTCTGTGACGTACTAGATCAAACGAGTATTGAGATCGAGTCGTTGAATGAAATATCCAATAAAGCGACAAGGTGGGGTCGCGAAAAGGTAACGCGAGGTGTCAGATTTCCCGACTATTCGGGGAAGAGTGAAGAGACCTTCTTTACAAGGCTGCAAGAATGGGTAGAAAGCGCAGCGAGAAGTGATGAAGGTCAATTTGCCCTTGACCACGCCGGATACCCGCGCGTTGAGCGGCGAGCTAACATTTTTGCGGTAGCCGTCGCCACGGAAATACTTGGCCTTCTCGGGGAGCCTCACGGTAATCCAGGATGGAATCAGGCCCGTTGGGAGATGACGCGCGCACTGCTCCCTTCTACTCCAGACTTGGAAATTCGGAAGAAGCATGCAAACTGGCGGCTCTGGACTCGGGCCGTTGTCGCGGGTTTGGTAACTGGCATTACCAGCGATATCGTTTTCAATCTAAGCATAACGGAGGCGCTGAGCGTTGGATTTACCGTGCTCTCCGGAACGGCGGTTGCAGAGTTCACGCAGAATAAGACACTGCTAACTGCCGACGTATTGGCGGTCCGCCGTCAAGTGGGAAAATGGTTAGGATCATTGCCAAGGAGGATTATTCGGTTCATGCACTGGCGGGATGACCAATCTTGGCGCGCAGAAGAGGTCATGCTTAGTGCAAATCCGTTTCGTGAACTCATGGCTTCTATGGCTAGGGGATATGCTCAGTTTCCGTACCTTGACGAGGATGTCGGCGGAATATTGTCAGACGTGGAGCATCTGATCCGTCAGGCTGGGAGCGTTAATGACATTGAGCTTCGAGGTTGTCTGATTGAAGTCCAAACCGCATTGAAATACGATGAGGACGAGATTCCCGTCGCTTTTGTTCGTTTGGTCAGCTTGATTGAGGATCAGGTAGATGTGGGTCGCACTCCGGCGATACGTCAAATTCCCAATCGAGATCCGGGAGCGCTCCCATGAGGCAGTCGGTCACCGCTGAGCCCTGCCCGGGACTACGTGTGAAGCGTCCAGCCGATGGGGCGAGCGCGGCGCCACACTGTCGTCGGGCCCTGCGCCTCATGATCAATATGGAAATGCCTTGCACCTGGGGAGCTGAGACCCAATAGTCTTGGAGGATGAGCTCACGTCAGGTATTCCCTGCCCCCGAAGAGCCGAGTGATGGACCATTCGGCGGCTGGGCCCAATGGTTTCGCACCTCAGGCGCCCCCGAGGCGAATGATGCTAGGCGCAGAATCAATCACTGGTACTCCACATTCGGTGATCGTGACTCGATGGTTCTGAGTCGTCTTCAGGGTGAGGATGATATAGGAGTACTGCAGGCCGTGGATGAGCTCTATGCCCATGACCTTCTATCAAGAACCTGCCAGGTCAGATACGAGGAAGATGATCACAGTCCAGACTTTCGGCTTTACCGAAGGTCAGACTACATTGCTGGCGTGGAGCTACTGACGCTCTTCATGGAAAAGGAATTCAGTTCCGAAATCTCAAGAAATGATGCGCTGGTGAGGGGGATTGACAGTAGAGTTCGCCCAGATAAATGGTATGTGTTGCCGGAGATCAACGACTGGAAACGCCAACCCAGCCTAAAAAATCTTACAAGGTGGCTACGCGAAGAGATCGGCAATCTTGCAGATCCGGCCCCTGGACTGGCGCAAAGTGACTATCCGTGTGTCATATATTCGACTCCTGAAGTCGAGATTGAATTCACGTTTGTCCCACGGCGCCGAGTAACGTCACCCACTGAGCGGGAGCCCATCGTGGTGGCCGGTCCTATAGTGACGAAGTTCGTGGCGTCGGATCGCAGGTTGCGCTCTGCCGTGAGTCAAAAGGCCGGCAGTAGGTACGAGCATCGTGAAAAACCTTTCGCCATCATGATAAGCGTGCGGGACACATTGTGCGACACCGAAGACGTCATTAATGCCCTGTATGGTGATGATGCAATAGCCATAAGCTTGACGAATCCTGGCGTTGCAACCCCGGTGCGTAGGCGGAACGGCGTCTTCTCGATTTCTGCGGCGCATCCTGAGGGGCGCAACAGGCGACTGAGTTGCGTTTTTGTACTCATGCGCGGATGGCTTCCAGTGACACAAGAGGTTCCAGCCCTTCTTCGGTTTGACAACCCCTGGGCAGAGTTTCCATTTCCCGACGACGTGTTGGTTCCCGCGAAGCATTTGGTAGCCCGAACGCACCAGAGCGGGACCCATATGGAATGGGCGCCTGAGTGAACTCGGTCTCGCTATTTTCGACAGGTCGGTGTAGCGACTTTGGCCGGGAGCTGCTTTGGCGCGAGTGATCATGGCCCCGTAAGCTTCCGGCGCGTCGGGCAGTCTGTTGACCTGCCCGTTAAAGCACGACGTTGGGGCCATGATCTTCGAGGCTCGCGCCAAAGTGGCTGGCTAAAGTCGCGGAGCCGACCGCCCCAGCCACAGCGGGTTTCTCCCCCTCACATGGCCGCGTCCGCCGTCCGGCCGGTGGCCTGGTGCGGGATCAGCGAACCGTTCGAACGCCTACGTATCTGGCAGCGTCGGCCCGCATGCCGCCGCCACCACGATCCGGCCTCTTTCGGTAACACAAAGCGTCTTTGACCTGCACCGTTGGGGATCACATCCGCCCCCCGTGCCCGTGTTGGACTTTGGCCGCTGCGTGCGGCGACGGGCGGGCGGCGACGTGCGCCGGTGGCGGAGACATGGAGGCGGCGCGGCGGCGACCGACCGGCGCCGCCGCGCTTGGCGCGGCCCTCGGTTGGATCCGACCTACTTCTGTAGGCAACCGGGTGGAAAGGGGTGCGTGATGGCCCCCGAGACTTGGGCGTTGGGGTCTAGCTGCTGTTGATCTTTTCCATCCTTGAGGCCGGATCGTGGTGGCGGTGGTATGCGGGCCAGAGCGGCCGTTGATACGCCTGGGCGGAGCCTATGGCTCGAAGATCGGCAAGCGCCGTCGTAGGCCGGACCAGCGAGCGCAGCGAGCCTTGATGCCGTAAGGAAACACTGGCCGCTTCGAACAAGATCGGCCCCGGGCGCGTTCGAGGGCTCCCTGCGGCGAACTCAGTCGTAGTTCATCCCTCTACTGTCCGAATCGCGCCCTTGCTGTCTGGATGTACCCGACCGCACCCTGACCAGGTCAGTTACCGACACGAGGGGGCGGTAGAGATCTTTGGTATCGAGGGGTTACATCAAGCGATTCTGGACCTGAAGCGAGAGGTAGGGGACCTGAGGGCGCAGGTCCTGGAGAAGCTGGACCTGCAACATCAGGTGCTGACCGAGCTCGCGGCATTACGGCAGCAGATGTCGGACCAGCAGCACGGGATCGACCAGATCCGGCAGGACAGCTCGGCGGCGATCAACACCGGACTCACCGAAGTGCGGGCCGTGATTCGTGAGGGCCTCACCCGGACCAACGACAACATCAGCGACCCGCTCACGCAGATCGGCGGCGAACTCGTCGCGATTCGAAGCGGCATCAGTGACCTCACTCGTAACGCACAGCCGGCGCAGCAAACCGAACAACCTGTTGCCGATGACCTGCCTGGCTCCGACGAGCGCCCCGCCACCGAGAGCGCCGAGCCTGACGTCAGCGATGATGGCGAGCCGGAGGCGAACGTCCTGCAACTCGAAGACGTCAAGGAGCGCCTCCGGCTTCTTCGGGCCGCGGCCGGCATCTCCGCAGCCACTATCCACGCTCACCGTGACACCTGGGCGTTCCTCGTCGAACACGCCAGCAGGGACCGGCACTTCTGCATCCCCGGTGAGGTGAAGGACGCCTCGGATGCCGTTCTCGTCGAGGTCTCAGGTCCCAGCCTGGTCGCCGTCCTGACCCGGCTCGGTGACGTCCAGGACGACCCCGACGCCGACCTCGGTACCCGAGCGATCGCAGGTCTCCTCCACGAGCGCATCGCCAAGATCGTGGAGGCGAGCGCTCCATCGCACAACTCCGGCAGCGCCCCTGACCGTGTCCGCATCGACATCGATGACCGCGTGGGTCCGCCCTCCGAGGACTCCGCCGAGGGCCCGGACGGCGACCGGCACGCCAAGGAAGAGGGCCCAGATGATGCCCAGGGAGGACACGGAGAAGCGGCCTGACGGACCAAGATCCGGGCTAGCCACGGGCCATGACACTGAATCAGAGCGGAAGGCGCAGCTCAGAGCCATGATCTCCAGCCCACTGTAAATCTGCCGACTCAGCCTTCCCAGGTTCGAATCCTGGCGCCGCCACTTCGGGGAAGACCCCCTCCACTTCGCGGAGACGCGATATGGAGGGGGTCTCTTCGTATGCGCCGGTGATTGCAGGCGTGGGCCCGCGCGGACGCCCTCCGCTCAGGGTGTCCGCGCAGGCCCGGTCTCGCACCGCGCCTGTCCTTGCCGTGGCGTCTGTCCTCGCCGTGGCGCCCGTCCTTGCCTGGCGCCGAAGCTGTCCGCCCTCGCGAACTACTCCCCGCTGTGGGCCAGTTCGATGTCGTGCTCGTCGACGTCTCCGCCCGATACCGACACCGTCGCCGCCCGCGGCGGGTAACCCGTCGCTATGACCGTGTACGCGCCGCTGTCCAGGTCGGAGAAGGCGTACGCGCCGTCCAGGCCGGTCCGGGTCGTCGCGACCACGTTGCCCGCCGCGTCCACCAGCGTCACCCGGGCGTCGGAGAGCGGGGCACCCGACCCGCGTACCGTGCCTCGCACGTGGGCGCCGGGGCGGAGTTCCACCTCGATGCGCGTGGTGCCGGTGCCGCCGACCTCGACGGGCAGGGCCAGCGGGCGGTGCTTGGGGGAGTTGACGGCGAGTGTCACGGTGCCCGGCACCAGGTCGGTGACATGGAACTCGCCCAGCACGTCGGTCCGCGCCGTGGCCAGCACCTCGCCCCGCACGTCGGTCACGATGACCACCGCATCGGCGACCGGTGCCCCGCCGTCCGCGCCCCTGACCAGCCCCGCGAGCCCACTCGTGCCGCTCAGCAGGACGTCGTACGACATCGGCGTGTCCGCGACGACGAGCGTGGAGGCCTGCGGTTGGTAGCCGTCGGCCGAGGCGATCAGGACGTACGAACCCGCGCCGGGCGCGTCCACGCCGTACGAACCGTCGGCCCGCGAGACCGCCCGCCCCAGCTGCTTCCCGCCGAGCGAGATCAGAGTGATCGCCGAACCGGCCACCGGGATGCGTTCCGCGCCGAAGACCCGCCCGCTCACCGGGATACCGGTGCCGATGCCAATACCGGCACCGGCACTAGCGCCGGCCTCCGCACCGGCAGCCACCCCCGAAGCAATCCCCCCAGGCACCTTCGCGCCCACCGCCGCCCCGACCCCCTCCGCAGCCGGCACTTCATCGCCATCGGCCCCGGCGCCGACCATCGCCGCATCAGCCCTCGCCCCCCGATGCCGCGGAATGAACGACGCCACCGCGAACGCCAGCAGTGCCGCGCCGCCGCCGACCGCCAGGACCGTGCGGAAGCCGTTCTCCGAGGGGAGGGCGACCGAGCCGAGGTTCGTCGTCATCTGGGACAGGATCACGCCGGCCACGGCGCTCGCCGTCGACGTACCTATCGAACGCATCAGCGTGTTCAGGCTGTTCGCCGCGCCCGACTGCGACGGCGGCACCGCGCCCATGATCAGCGCGGGCATCGCGCCGTACGTGAAGCCGATGCCCGAACCGATGACGCAGGAGACGAGGACGAACTGCCAGACCTCCGACATGAACGCGATCTGCAGGGCGTAACCCGCGGCCACGATCAGCGAGCCCAGCATCAGGCTCGTCTTCGGGCCCCTCGCCCTGGACAGGGCCGCGGAGACCGGGGCGATCGCCATCATCACCAGGCCGGACGGGGCCATGACCAGACCGGCGGTGAGGAGCGACTTGCCCAGGCCGTAGCCGGTCGCCTCAGGCAACTGCAAGAGCTGGGGAAGCACCAGGGACATCGCGAACATGCCGAAGCCGAGGGCGATCGAGGCGAGGTTGGTGACCAGGACCTGTCGGCGCGCGGTCGTGCGCAGGTCGACCAACGGCTGCGCGGCACGCAGTTCGTACCAGCCCCACAGCAGCAGGACCACGACCGACGCCCCGAACAGGCCGAGCGTCGTCCCGCTGCCCCAGCCCCAGTCGGCGCCCTTGGAGATGGCGAGGAGCAGGCAGACCAGGCCCGCCGCCATCCCGATCCCGCCGACGACGTCGAACCGGCCGCCCGTCCGCACTTTCGACTCGGGCACCACGAACAGCACGAGCAGCAGTGCTACGACACCCATCCCGGCCGAGCTCCAGAACAGCACGTGCCAGTCGAAGTTGTCCGCGATCAGCGCGGCCGCGGGCAGGCCGAGCGCCGCGCCGACGCCGAGCGAGGCGCTCATCATGGCGGTGGCCGAACCGAGCCGTTCGGCGGGCAGTTCGTCCCGCATGATGCTGATGCCGAGCGGGATCACACCACCGGCCATGCCCTGCAGCACCCGGCCGACGATCATCGGCGCCAGCGAGTCACTGAGCGCTGCCGTCACCGAACCGGCGATCAGCAGGACCAGGCTGGTCAGAAGCATGCGGCGCTTGCCGTACATGTCGCCGAGCCGACCCATCATCGGGACGGCCACGGCTGCGGCGAGCAGCGTGGCGGTGACGGCCCAGGCGGTGTCGGACGCCGGGGCGTTCAGGAGTTTCGGCAGCTCCGGGACGATCGGGATCACCAGGGTCTGCATCAGCGAGACCACGATCCCGCCGAAGGCCAGGACCGCTACGACGGCATTGGCCCGCGGCGCCGCGGACACCACCCCGTCGTCGGCGGGTCGGGGGAGTGCGTGGGACATGGTCGGCCCTCCGTAGGCGTGGGGCATCGGGTGTGCACGACAGGATTACGCTAAGTCAGTTGATTGACTTAAGCAAGGAGGGTTGGATTCGGTGGGGGTCCGGTGGAGGGGTTGGGGTGGTCGGGAGGGTGCGTCGAGCGGGGTGAGCCGGACCGGGTGAGCAGGGCCAGGCAAGTAGGGCGGGCGAGTCGGGCCAGGCAAGTAGGGCCAGGCGAGTCGAGTCGGGTCGGGGTGAGCCCAGTCGGCGGCGCGGGTCCTCGCGGGCGCCCCGGGGTACGTACGACTGCATGGCACGCATCGACTACCTGTACGACCCCGACGCCCCGCCCGCCAACTCGGTCGTGCCCTCGGTCGTGGCCCTCGTGCGCAACGACACGGGACACATCCTCATGATCCGCCGCTCCGACAACGGCCGCTGGGCGCTGCCCGGCGGCGGTCACGACGTGGGGGAGTCCATCAGCGACACCGTGGTGCGCGAGGTGGGGGAGGAGACCGGCATCCACGTCGAGGTCACCGGCCTGTCCGGGATCTACACCGACCCCGGCCATGTCATGCGTTACGACGACGGAGAGGTCCGCCAGCAGTTCAGCCTCTGCTTCCGCGCGCGCCCCACGGGCGGCGAGCTCCGCACGAGCGCCGAAACGCCCCAGGTCGCCTGGGTCGCCCCGGCCGACCTGCCCACCTTGGACATCCACCCGACGATGCGCCTGCGGATCGACCACGCCCTGGACCCGACCCGCACGACGCCCTACATCGGCTGACCACCACGGAGGCTTCCCGTCCGCCCGAACGAAACCCCGCGCTCCACTCCGCGCAACACACCTTCACCCGGGGCACACTGACCCCATGTCCACTCGTCGCAGAAGCTGCCCCGAATGCCGTCGCGAGATCGCCGTCGTCGCCGGCCGCTTCGCCCGGCACGACCCGCCGGGCGCGCGCGAGAACGGCGAACTCGTCTCCTGCCCCGGCTCCCGCCGCCAGGCCCAACTCGGCGCCGCCCAGCCGTCCTTGGACGGCTACGTCGTCCCCGAGATCCCGGGCCAGATGCCCCTGTTCTGACCAATATTCTGACCAACGGTCCGCACCGGCACCTCAGTTCCCGGCCACCGACTTCACCGCCACCGACACCGGCGTCGACCCACCGATCAGCTCCAGCGTCAGGCCGGCCGTCGCGGGAGTCTCAAGCAGCTCCGCCAGTACGGCGGCCACGTCGTCGCGCGAGACCCGGCCGCGGCCCGTGTGCGCCTCCAGCCGGACGAGCCCGGTACCGGGGTCGTTCGTCAGCGTCCCGGGGCGCAGGATCGTCCAGTCCAGTGCGTCCAGATTCTGGATGTACGCGTCGGCCGCGCCCTTCGCGCGCAGGTACACGTCGAACACATCGTCCCCCTGGTGCGCGGGATCCGCGCCCATCGACGAAACGACCACGTGTCGTCGTACTCCCGCCCGGACCGCCGCGTCCGCGAACAGGATCGCCGCCCCCTTGTCCACCGTGTCCTTGCGGGCCGTCCCGCTGCCCGGGCCCGCGCCGGCCGCGAAGACCGCCGCGTCCGCGCCCTGCAGATGCGCCGCGACCTCCTCGGGCGAGGCCGACTCCAGATCCAGCAGGACCGGTTCAGCACCGGCCTCCCGCAGGTCGTCGCCCTGTTCGGCGTGGCGGATGATGCCCGCTGCCTCTTCCCCGCGCGCGGCGAGCAGCCGCTCCAGCCGCAGCGCGATCTGACCATGACCACCAGCGATGACAATGCGCATGTCTTCGACCGTACGCCTGGGCGGTCGCATCCGCCGCACGGCTTGAGCGGTGCCTCAGGGGGCGCGTGGCATGAGCGCATGCGCTGAGCGCGCAGGAGGGGGTCGTGCGCGCTCGGCGTGCGAGCCGATGGCGCACGCTCCCGGCGCGCGAGCCGGTGGTGCGCGCTCGCGTAGTGCGGGCGGAGCGCGCACGCCAACGTGGTGCGAGCCGAGCGTGCACGCCCCAGGCGTGCGCGACGCGCACGAGCGCCCCTCGATGCGAGCTTCCGGCGCGCCCAATCCGGGCACCCGCCCCAGCGTGCAGGTTCTCGTCTGCGTGCAGGTCCTCGTCCGGTCCCGGCGCGCAGGCCCTCGACTTCTCCCGGCCCGTAGGCCTCGACCGCTCCCAGTGCGCACCACCACCGCGCGGATCCATGGCTCCTCCCGGCGCGCACCACACCACCACCGCGCGTGCCCTCAGCTCACTCCTGGCGCGCACCACCACGCGCAAGCTCCGCGCGCTCACTACCGGCGCACGCTTGGCTCGCGCGCCCCAAAAGCCCCCGGGCGCTCGCCACCAGCGTGCGCGCCCAGCGCGCGCTCCCTCTCAATGCGCCCCCACCGCAAGCGCACGCGCGGGCTCACGCCGACACGCGCCCACCCTCAACCCCCGTTCAGCTCGGCTCAGCCCAGCCCAGCACAACTCAGCCCAGTCCAGTCCAGCTCAGTCCAGCTCCGCTCCGCTCAACGCAACCTTCAACTCAACGCCCCCCGCCCCTGCCGAGGAAGCCCCAGTTCTGCGGCTGCCGCCGAGTTGCAGTACTCCCGTACCGCGCTGGTCCGCGCCACCACGCGCCCCCGGTGGATCACGATCCGGCTGTACGCCAACGACAGCGCCCCGGCCAGCCGATCCCCGCGTACCGCCAGCAACTCGGCGGGGAAGCCCGCCTCGACGCGCACCTCGGGCAGGCCGAGTGCCGTGCGGGCCGAGGTGCTCACGGCGTCGTAGGCGTCCTCCGGGCGCAAGCCGTAACGGGATGCCAATAGATAGGCGGCCTCCAGGGGGTCTCCGCGTCCCACGGGGTTGGACACGTCCCGGAGTGCGCCACTGCCCGCGGCCACCCGTACCCCGGCGGCCCGCAACAGCCGTACAGGAGCCGTGCCGCGTCGGTCGGTGCCGCCGCAGCCGCCCTGGGGCAGGCACACCACCGTCACGCCGGCGGCGGCCAGTTGGTCGGCGACGCGGGCGGCGGCCTCGGCGGGCAGGTGGCCCAGATCGCCGCACGGGCCGAGTGTCACGCCGGGGCGCAGCCCGCCGACCATCGCGGCGAGGCGGGCCAGGCGGGCCGGGTCGGCGGCATCCGTATGCAGGTCGACCGGGCAGCCGTGCTCAGAGGCGACCTCCAGGACCGCCTCCACGTACCCCGTCGGATCGGGATCGAGGTCCGGACAGCCGCCCACCACCGACGCCCCCATCTTCACCGCGTCCCGCAGCATCGCGAGCCCGTCCGCCCCGGCGACCCCGGTCAGCACGCGCGGCATCGCGACGGCCGTCAGCTCGGTCAGCCCGCGCAGCGAACGCCGTGCCTGCAGTACGGCGGCCAGCGCGCCCAGCCCCTGGACGTCGCCCACGCGCACGTGTGCCCGCAACGCGGTCGCCCCGTGCCCGAGTTGCAGCAACGCCGCCTCCGTCGCTCGCCGTTGCACGTCTTGCGGGTCGTGCGAGGCAGGGCCGTCGCCGTCGGCGGACAGCGCGGTGTCGCCGTGGGCGTGCGGTTCGGCCGGGGCCGGCAACAGCAGATAGCCGCTGAGGTCCACGCGTGCGCCGCACGCGCGCGTACCGCCCGCCGCCAGGCTGCCCGCCGTACCGACCGCCTCGATACGCCCGCCACCCAGCCGCACGTCCACGGTCCGCCCATCGGTCAGCCGAGCCCCGCACAGCAACAGCGCGCCCGGGTCGACGGCCCCGGAGGACGCGGAAGGCCCCGACCCAGCCGACGACCCCGACGACGGTCCTGACGACCCTGAAGAGCCCGTGGACTCCGACGACCCCGTGGACCCCGAAGCGGACGGCGACCCCGACGAGGACGACCCGGACGACGACGAAGAAGGGGATGACGATGACGACGATGAGGATGAGGACGAGGACGAAGAGTGGGGCGGCTGCGGCTGGCTGTCGGGCATCGCGCTCCAGGGGCTCAGGACTGCATGGGGGCTCATGGGGGCTCAGGACTGCACGGGGCTCGGGGCTGCACAGGGCCGGCGCTCGGAGCGCGGGCTGCGCAGCGGACGCAAGATCACGCAGAGTGAGTCGAGCCTAGGGTGGCGATACGCGTGCGGCGGGGAGGAGCGCAATAGTCGTACCGGTGTGGTCCGTAGCACCCAAGAGGCTTACGTGGCACGTGGGAGAGCCGGGAGGCGGGCCGCGACGGCGCCCCCGGACGGGCCGTGACGGTCCGTGGAACAGGCCGGGACGGGGGCCGCGAAACGGATTTGGGTGAACGGCGGCGGACCGTGTAATGTCTTCATCGCTCGCCCCAATAGCTCAGTCGGCAGAGCGTCTCCATGGTAAGGAGAAGGTCTACGGTTCGATTCCGTATTGGGGCTCTGGTGTGTGAGGTTCCCGTCGCGAGGCGGGAACGGATCGCATCACAGCGGTGTAGCTCAGTCGGTAGAGCAAGCGGCTCATAATCGCTGTGTCACCGGTTCAAGTCCGGTCACCGCTACTGACAGTAGCCGATTGTGGGGTCGGTCCTTCGATCGGCTACTCTTCTATGCGTTAAACCATCCCATCCGTTCGTCAAGGAGCACTCACGTGGCTGCCACCGACGTCCGCCCGAAGATCACGCTGGCCTGCGTGGAGTGCAAGGAGCGGAACTACATCACCAAGAAGAACCGGCGTAACAACCCGGACCGTCTTGAGATGAAGAAGCACTGCCCGCGTTGCAACGCGCACACCGCGCACCGCGAGACGCGATAAATCAGGCTCGTACGCGAGGCCGTTCCCGAGAGATCGGGAGCGGCCTCGCGTCGTTTCGCCGACCAGTACCGGTCAGTAGAGCAACGACGTACAGCCGGCAGAGCAACCCGCAGAGCCGGCAGAGCAGCAACTACGCAGAGCCAGCAGAGCCAGCAGAGCCAGGAGGTGCCGAGCCCATGGCGCTCGACCAGTCCTTCGTGGGGCGGACCTACCCGCCCACCGATCCCTACGAGGTCGGCCGGGAGAAGATCCGCGAGTTCGCGGAGGCCGTGGGGGACGCCAACCCGGTCTACACCGACCCGGAGGCCGCCAAGGCGCACGGGTACGCCGATGTGATCGCCCCGCCGACCTTTGTGTTCTCGATCACCTTCAAGGCGGCGGGACAGGTCGTCGAGGACCCGCAGCTGGGCCTGGACTACAGCCGCGTCGTCCACGGCGACCAGAAGTTCTCGTACGTCCGCCCGGTGCGGGCCGGTGACCGCCTCACCGTCACCTCGACCATCGAGGCGATCAAGTCCCTCGCGGGCAACGACATCCTGGACATCCGCGGCGAGGTCCACGACGAGGCGGGCGAGCACGTCGTGACCGCATGGACGAAGCTCGTCGCGCGCGCGGCAGAGGAGGCGTGAGCAAGAAGATGACGGCGAAGATCGCATATGACGCCATCGAGGTCGGCACCGAACTGCCCGCGCAGACCTTCCCCGTGACGCGCGCCACGCTCGTCAAGTACGCCGGCGCCTCCGGGGACTTCAACCCGATCCACTGGAACGAGAAGTTCGCCAAGGAGGTCGGGCTGCCCGACGTCATCGCGCACGGCATGTTCACCATGGCCGAGGCGATCCGGGTGGTCACCGACTGGGTCGGCGACCCGGGCGCGGTCGTCGAGTACGGCGTCCGCTTCACCAAGCCCGTCGTCGTCCCGAACGACGACCAGGGCGCCCTGATCGAGGTCAGCGCCAAGGTCGCGGCCAAGCTCGACGACAACACGGTCCGCGTGGACCTCACCGCGACGAGCGCCGGTCAGAAGGTGCTGGGGATGTCCCGGGCGGTCGTACGACTGGCCTGAGGGTACGCGTGGCGGGATCTGCGTGATCTGTAAGGGGCGTTCTCCATTGTGGGGCGCCCCTTACGTGCATGCGGCCCCCTACCGGCCCCAACGGCTCACCGCGGCGGTGGGTTCCAGCGGGTCGGGTCCCGGCAGGTTCCAGTGAGCCCCACTACACCCTTGACGTAGTTAGTGATTGAGTACTAACTTACTTCCATGGCCAGGATGAGTGCAGAAGAGAGGCGCGAGAGCGTCATTCGGGCGGCGACCGCGGAGTTCGCGCGAGGTGGGTACTACGGCACCTCGACCGAGGCGATCGCCAAGCGGGTGGGTGTCTCGCAGCCGTATCTCTTCCGGCTCTTCCCGGGCAAGAAGGCGATCTTCCTCGCGACCGCGCAGCGATGCATGGAGGACACCATCCGTACGTTCGAGGAGGCCGCCAAGGGCCTGGAGGGCGAGGAGGCCCTGCGTGCCATGGCGAACGCGTACACCAAGGTCATCGCGGAGAAGCCCGAGCAACTGCTGATGCAGATGCAGATGTACGTCACCGTGGCCGCCGCCGAGCAAACCGGCGACCACGAGCTCGGCGAGGAGGTGCGGGCGGGCTGGATGCGGCTGTGGGACGCGGTGCATCTGCCGCTCGGGGCCGAGATCGAGGAGACGACGACGTTCATGGCGTACGGGATGCTCATCAACTGCCTGGTGGCCATGGGTTTTCCGCCCCAGCACAGAGTCTGGGAAGGGCTGTATCCGGAGGCGCGGCTCAAGGGGCGTCTGGAGAAGTAGCCCGCAGGAGGGTCGGGAAAGGCGCCGCAACCGCCTTTTCATGTCCGCAAAAGTTAGTAATCAATAACTAATCGCCCTATGGGGGAGCGATGTCACAGCAGACCGCAACCGCGACCACAACCGAAACCTCAGCCCGTCGCGGGGGAACCGTCTGGGCCCTCGTGATCACCAGCGTCGCCGGTTTCATGGCGGCCCTCGACAACCTCGTCGTCACCACCGCCCTGCCCTCCATCCGCAAGGACCTCGGCGGGGCGCTGGGCGACCTCGAATGGACGGTCAGCGCCTACACGCTCACCTTCGCCGTCCTGCTGATGTTCGGCGCGGCCCTGGGCGACCGCTTCGGCCGTCGCCGTATGTTCCTGGCCGGCCTCACCGTCTTCACCGGCGCGTCCGCCGCCGCGGCCATGGCCACCGGCATCGACACCCTCATCGCGGCCCGCGCCGTCCAGGGCGTGGGCGCGGCGATCATGATGCCCCTGACGCTCACCCTGCTCACGGCGGCCGTCCCCGCCGCCAAGCGCGGCATGGCATACGGCATCTGGGGCGCCGTCAACGGCCTCGCGGTCGCCTCCGGCCCGCTCATCGGCGGCAGCCTCACCGAACACGTCTCCTGGCACTGGATCTTCTGGCTGAACGTCCCCCTCGGCATCGCCCTCCTGCCCCTGGCCCGCCTGCGCCTCGCGGAGTCCCACGGCACCGGCGCGCCGCTCGACATCCCCGGCACCCTGCTCGCCAGCGGCGGACTGTTCGGCATCGTGTACGGCCTGGTCCGCGGCCCCGCCGACGGCTGGACCGCGCCCCTGGTCCTCACCGGCCTGTTCGCCGGAACCGTCCTCCTCGTGGCCTTCGTCGGCTACAGCACCCGGGCCAAGAACCCCATGCTCCCGATGCGGCTGTTCCGTTCCCGGGCCTTCTTCGGCATCAACGCGGCCAGCCTGCTGATGTTCCTGGGCATGTTCGGCTCGATCTTCCTGCTGAGCCAGTTCATGCAGGGCGTCCTCGGCTACTCGCCCACCGAGGCGGGCCTCAGGATGCTCCCCTGGACCGGCATGCCGATGCTCGTCGCACCCATCGCCGGCATCCTGTCCGACCGCATCGGCGGCCGCCCGGTGGTCGCCACCGGCCTGTTCTTCCAGGCCGCCGGCCTGGCGTGGATGGCCTCGGTCGTCGCCCCCGGCGTCTCGTACGCCGCCCAGCTGCCCGGCCTGATCATCAGCGGCATCGGCATGGCCCTCTACTTCGCCCCCGCGGCCAACCTGGTCATGTCGAGCGTCCTCCCCAAGGAACAGGGCATCGCCTCCGGCGCGAACAACGCCCTGCGCGAGGTCGGTGGCGCACTGGGCATCGCGATCATGTCGTCGATCTTCTCCTCCCAGGGCGGCTACGAGTCCGCGCGGCGCTTCGTCGACGGCCTGCAGCCCGCGCTGGTCACCGGCTCGGCAGTGGTGGCGCTGGCCGCGGTGGCGGCGCTGGTGATCCCGAGGCGGCGCCCCGCGACGGTGACGGCGACGCCGGCCGAGTCGCAAGCGGACACGGCGTCGGCACTGGAGCCGGTCGCAGGCTGACCGGCCACGGGAAACGGCTCCGTCCGGGAGGGCGGGGCCGTTTCGCACGTACGAATGCGCTCGTACGAGACCGGGTGCGTGCGGTGCGTGACGCGTGCCCCCGCGCATCCGCACAGGCCGCCGCGGCCGCCCCGTACTCTTGAGCCCGTGCAGGAACGACACGACGCCCCCCTCGCCCCGCTGACCACCTTCCGGCTGGGCGGCCCCGCGGCCCGGCTGATCACCGCCACCACCGACGACGAGGTCATCGCGGCCGTCCGCGAGGCCGACGCCTCCGGTACGCCCCTCCTTCTCATCGGCGGCGGCTCCAACCTGGTCATCGGCGACAAGGGCTTCCCCGGCACCGCACTCGTCATCGCCACCAAGGGCTTCGCCCTCACCGGCACCCGGCTCGAACTCGCCGCGGGCGAGGTGTGGACCGACGCCGTCGCCCGCACCGTGACGGCCGGCCTCGCCGGCATCGAATGCCTCGCCGGCATCCCCGGCTCCGCGGGCGCGACCCCCATCCAGAACGTCGGCGCGTACGGCCAGGAGGTCTCCTCCACCATCACCGAGGTCATCGCCTACGACCGCCGCACCCACGAGACGGTCACCATCCCGAACGCCGACTGCGCCTTCTCGTACCGCCACAGCCGCTTCAAGGCCGACCCCGACCGCCATGTCGTCCTGCGCGTCCGCTTCGAGCTGGAGGACGCCGGAGGTCTCTCGGCCCCCGTCAAGTACGCCGAGACCGCCCGCGCCCTCGGTGTCGAACCCGGCGACCGCGTTCCCCTGGCCGCCGCCCGCGAGACCGTCCTCAAGCTGCGTTCCGGCAAGGGCATGGTCCTGGACCCCGAGGACCACGACACCTGGTCGGCGGGCTCCTTCTTCACCAACCCGATCCTCACGGACGCGGAGTTCGCCGAGTTCCACGCGCGCGTGCGGGCGCGGCTGGGCGACGACGCCGAGCCGCCCGCCTACCCGGCGGGGGAGGGGCACACGAAGACCTCGGCGGCCTGGCTGATCGACAAGGCCGGGTTCGGCAAGGGATACGGCACCGGCCCCGCCCGTATCTCCGGCAAGCACACGCTGGCCCTGACCAACCGGGGCGGCGCCACGACCGAGGACCTGCTGGAGCTGGCGCGGGAAGTCGTCGCCGGGGTGCGCGAGGCGTTCGGCGTGACGCTCGTGAACGAGCCGGTGACGGTGGGCGTGAGCCTGTAGGCCCTGGGCGGCTCCTCGGCGCACGCTCAATAGGCCACGCCCACGCCCTGCTTCACCGTCCCCTCGTCCGTGATCATCCTCAGCATCGCGTGCGCCACGTCCGCCCGGGCGATGAAGCGTCCCCTGGGCGGAAATCCCCCGACGACCGTGC
The DNA here is from genome assembly GCF_022698165.1 of Streptomyces cylindrosporus. Taxonomy (GTDB): domain Bacteria; phylum Actinomycetota; class Actinomycetes; order Streptomycetales; family Streptomycetaceae; genus Streptomyces; species Streptomyces cylindrosporus. The sequence goes on along the minus strand of NZ_JALDAY010000011.1, from coordinate 361,461 downwards.
GGTACGTGCCGGTCAGCGGCTTGTTCTGCAACCGCGGCGGCCGTACCGACGTCCAGTCCGTGCCGCTGCGCGCCAGCTCCGCCTCCATCTCGCGCAGGTCGTCGTAGACGCCCTTCAGCACCCTCGACACCAGTCCCCGCGCGGCCCGGTCCACGACCCCGTCCGCCGGCTCGGGGCCGACCGGCCCGGCGCTGACCACCAGGACCCGTCGTACCCCTTCGGCCTCCATGGCCCGCAGGACCGTACGGGTCACGCGCGCCGCCACCCCCGCGTCCTTGCGCGTCCGCGCGCCCAGCCCCGAGAGCACCGCGTCCCGTCCGGCCACCGCCGGGCGCACCACCTCCGGGTCGGTCAGGTCCGCGCGGAACACCTCAAGGCGGTCGCCCGTCACGGTCAGCCGCGCGGGATCCCGTACCACCGCGGTGACCTCGTGGCCGGCGTCCAGGGCCTGGCGGACGAGCTCGCCGCCGATACCCCCGGTGGCGCCGAAAACGGTGAGTTTCATGGCTACTCCCGTGCTCGAAGTTGGTGGGTGAGTACTCACTCACCCCTCCTCGACACTAGAGTGGGTAAACACTCACCCACCCGTCAAGCCCGATTGGACGCCCCATGCAGACGAAGCCGGCCCGTGTCCGCATCCTCGATGCCGCTCACGAGCTGATGCTCACCGTCGGACTGGCGAGGACCACCACCAAGGAGATCGCGAGGGCGGCCGACTGCTCCGAGGCGGCGCTGTACAAGTACTTCGCGAACAAGGAAGAGCTGTTCATCAGCGTCCTGTCGGAGCGCCTGCCCAAGCTCACCCCGCTGCTCAGCAGCCTCGCCGCGGAGCCCGGCCGGGCCGGCCTCGAAGAGAACCTCACCGAGATCGCCCGGCAGGCCGCTCTGTTCTACGAGCAGAGCTTCCCGATCGCCGCGTCCCTGTACGCCGAGACGCAGCTCAAGCGGCGGCACGACGACGTGATGCGCGAGATGGGCACGGGCCCGCACAAGCCCATCGAGGGCCTGGCCGCCTACCTCCGCGCCGAGCAGGCCGCCGGCCGGGTCAGCCCCGACGCCGACACCTTCGCCGCCGCCTCACTCCTCCTCGGCGCCTGCGCCCAGCGGGCGTTCGCGTACGAGGCGCACGCGGAGAGCCGCCCGCCGGTGGGCGACTTCGCGGCCCGGCTGGCCCGGACACTGCTCGCCGGGCTCACCGGCTGATCCCCGAGCCCTCTGATTCCCTCACGCCAGCCAGTCGTCCACCCCGGCCAGCAGCTTCGCCTTCATGTCCTCCGGCGCCGCCGAAGCCCGCACCGACTGCCGGGCCAGCTCCGCCAGCTCCGCGTCCGTGAAACCGTGATGACGGCGCGCGATCTCGTACTGCGCGGCCAGCCGCGACCCGAACAGCAGCGGATCGTCGGCGCCGAGCGCCATCGGCACACCGGCCTCGAACAGGGTCCGCAGCGGTACGTCCTCCGGCTTCTCGTACACGCCCAGCGCCACGTTCGACGCGGGACACACCTCGCACGTCACCTGCCGGTCGGCGAGCCGCTTCAGCAGCCGCGGGTCCTCGGCGGCCCGCACGCCGTGCCCGATCCGGTTCGCGTGCAGGTCGTCCAGGCAGTCCCGCACCGAGGCCGGCCCGGTGAGCTCACCGCCGTGCGGCGCCGACAGCAGCCCGCCCTCGCGCGCGATGTGGAAGGCCCGGTCGAAGTCCCGTGCCATACCCCGGCGTTCGTCGTTCGACAGCCCGAAGCCGACGACACCCCGGTCCGCGTACCGCACCGCAAGGCGGGCCAGCGTGCGCGCGTCCAGGGGATGCTTCATCCGGTTCGCGGCGACCAGCACCCGCATCCCGAGCCCGGTCTCCCGCGAGGTCGTCTCCACCGCGTCCAGGATGATCTCCAGCGCCGGGATCAGCCCGCCGAGGCGGGGCGCGTACGACGTCGGGTCGACCTGGATCTCCAGCCAGCCCGAGCCGTCCCGGACGTCCTCCTCCGCCGCCTCCCGCACCAGCCGCCGAATGTCCTCCGGCTCCCTGAGGCACGAGCGCGCGGCGTCGTACAGCCGCTGGAAGCGGAACCAGCCCCGCTCGTCGGTCGCCCGCAGCCGCGGCGGCTCGCCGCCGGTCAGCGCCTCGGTCAGCGCTTCGGGCAGTCGTACGCCGTACTTGTCGGCCAGTTCCAGAACCGTCCCCGGGCGCATCGAGCCGGTGAAGTGCAGGTGCAGATGGGCTTTCGGCAGCTCAGAGACATCACGTACACGCTCCATTCCAGGATCCTGCCGCACCTTCATGGCGTCCCGGTAGCGGATTCCCCATTAGTGGTCTTGCTCGCACAAAAAAGCGCCCCCTCGTGGGAGGGGGCGCTTCCGGGGGCGGCGGGCTCAGTCCCGGGCCTCCGCGAGCAGCTTCTGGATCCGGCTGACGCCCTCGACGAGATCCTCGTCACCCAGGGCGTACGACAGCCGCAGATAGCCCGGCGTGCCGAAGGCCTCGCCCGGGACGACCGCGACCTCGGCCTCCTCCAGGATCAGCGCGGCCAGCTCGACCGTGTCCTGCGGGCGCTTGCCGCGGATCTCCTTGCCGAGCAGGGCCTTGACCGACGGGTACGCGTAGAAGGCGCCCTCGGGCTCCGGGCAGAGCACGCCGTCGATCTCGTTCAGCATCCGCACGATCGTCTTGCGGCGGCGGTCGAAGGCCTCGCGCATCTTCTCGACGGCGGACAGGTCGCCGGAGACGGCGGCGAGGGCGGCCACCTGGGCCACGTTGGAGACGTTCGACGTGGCGTGCGACTGCAGGTTGGTCGCCGCCTTGACCACGTCCTTCGGGCCGATGACCCAGCCCACGCGCCAGCCGGTCATCGCGTACGTCTTGGCGACACCGTTGACCACGATGCACTTGTCGCGCAGCTCGGGCAGCAGGGCCGGCAGGGAGACGGAGACCGCGTCGCCGTACACCAGGTGCTCGTAGATCTCGTCGGTCAGCACCCACAGGCCGTGCTCGACGGCCCAGCGGCCGATCGCCTCGGTGTCGGCCTCGGAGTACACCGCGCCGGTCGGGTTCGAGGGGGAGACGAAGAGGACGACCTTGGTCTTCTCCGTGCGGGCCGCCTCCAGCTGCTCGACCGAGACCCGGTAACCGGTCGTCTCGTCGGCCACGACCTCCACCGGGACACCGCCGGCCAGGCGGATCGACTCCGGGTACGTCGTCCAGTACGGCGCCGGGACGATGACCTCGTCGCCCGGGTCGAGGATCGCGGCGAAGGCCTCGTAGATGGCCTGCTTGCCGCCGTTGGTGACCAGGATCTGCGAGACGTCGGGCTCCCAGCCGGAGTCGCGCAGCGTCTTCGCGGCGATCGCGGCCTTCAGCTCGGGCAGACCACCGGCCGGCGTGTAGCGGTGGTACTTGGGGTTCGAGCAGGCCTCGACGGCCGCCTGGACGATGTAGTCCGGGGTCGGGAAGTCCGGCTCACCGGCGCCGAAGCCGATCACCGGACGCCCGGCGGCCTTGAGGGCCTTGGCCTTGGCGTCCACGGCGAGGGTGGCGGACTCGGAGATCGCGCCGACTCGGGCGGAGACCCGGCGCTCGGTGGGAGGGGTTGCAGCGCTCATGGGGCCCATCGTTCCAGACCCGAAACGTGCCGGGCACGCGGGTTTCACAGACTGAACATGCGGGGGCCGGCCACTGAACACCTGTCCGGAATCCGGCCATGGCCTGGGTGATCTTCCGCGGGTTTCCCGCCGATCTTCCTCCGCCAAGCCCCCTACGCGGGCTTTCTGTTCGACGGGGGGCTCCGGACCACGTACACTCTCACCTCGTTGGCCATCAGCTGCCGCGCCGCAAGTGGTGCACACCGAGCACCCGGTCGGATGCGGTACGTTGGGGGACACACCAAAGGGTCGTAGCTCAATTGGTAGAGCACCGGTCTCCAAAACCGGCGGTTGGGGGTTCAAGTCCCTCCGGCCCTGCAACACACACACCTTCGCCAGGATGTGTGCGCATGTACGTACAGCAATGCACCGCCGTGCGGCTCAGACCGGGCGCGGCACGGCCACGACCCGGGAACAGGTGAGGACGAATGGCGGACGCCGTGGGCTCCATCGACACGCCTGATGCCCAGGACGAGGCGCAGGAGACCAAGAAGAAGGCCCGGAAGGGCGGCAAGCGGGCCAAGAAGGGTCCGTTCAAGAGGCTTGCCCTTTTCTACCGCCAGGTCATCGCCGAGCTCCGCAAGGTCGTCTGGCCGACGCGCAACCAGCTGACGACGTACACCACCGTGGTGATTGTCTTCGTCGTCATCATGATCGCCCTGGTGACCGTGATTGACTATGGACTCAGCCACGCCGCCAAGTACGTCTTCGGCTGAGCCGACTGCGAAGGGCGCCGTGGTTACCGGCGCCCCTTTCGCGTGTTCCACCCCTATGTATCCAGGAAGAAGCAGCCACCGTGTCTGACCCGAACCTGAACGACGCCATCGAGCCCGACGAGTCGCTGGATGACGAGCTCGACATCGTCGAGGGCGCGGACGAGGAGGACGAGTTCGAGGCTGCCGACGCCGAGGCGGGCGAGCCGGCCGAGGAAGCCGCGCTGCACGTCGAGGACGAGGACTCCGCGCAGGACGACGAGGACTCCGAGGACACCGACGCCGCGCTCGAGGACGAGGCCGAGGAGGAGACCGAGCCGGTCGACCCCGTCGAGGCCCTCCGCGAGGAGCTGCGCACGCTGCCCGGCGAGTGGTACGTGATCCACACCTACGCCGGCTACGAGAACCGCGTGAAGACCAACCTGGAGCAGCGCGCCGTCTCGCTGAACGTCGAGGACTACATCTTCCAGGCCGAGGTGCCGCAGGAAGAGGTCGTCCAGATCAAGAACGGCGACCGCAAGACGATCAAGCAGAACAAGCTGCCGGGTTACGTCCTCGTCCGCATGGACCTGACGAACGAGTCCTGGGGCGTCGTCCGCAACACCCCCGGCGTCACCGGCTTCGTCGGCAATGCCTACGACCCGTACCCGCTGACCCTGGACGAGATCGTCAAGATGCTCGCCCCGGAGGCCGAGGAGAAGGCCGCCCGCGAGGCCGCCGAGGCCGAGGGCAAGCCCGCTCCGCAGCGCAAGGTCGAGGTCCAGGTGCTGGACTTCGAGGTCGGCGACTCGGTCACCGTCACCGACGGCCCGTTCGCCACGCTGCAGGCGACGATCAACGAGATCAACCCCGACTCGAAGAAGGTCAAGGGTCTCGTCGAGATCTTCGGCCGCGAGACGCCGGTCGAGCTTTCGTTCGACCAGATCCAGAAGAACTAGCTTCTTCCGGAAAGAGCTTCCGACCAGGTCAGGTGAGCTGTTCGCAGCTTGCCTGACCTGCTCGGTTTTCAGCCGCGCATCTATACCCGTTATCGTTGTGCGGTATGCCTTCTCCCGGGACGCGACCCGGGGCGAGGGCACACTCGAATCGAAAGGACCCGGAGAGTAATGCCTCCCAAGAAGAAGAAGGTCACGGGGCTCATCAAGCTCCAGATCAACGCCGGTGCGGCCAACCCGGCCCCGCCGGTCGGCCCCGCGCTGGGTCAGCACGGCGTCAACATCATGGAGTTCTGCAAGGCCTACAACGCCGCGACCGAGTCGCAGCGTGGCTGGGTCATCCCGGTGGAGATCACGGTCTACGAGGACCGCTCCTTCACCTTCGTGACCAAGACGCCGCCGGCCGCGAAGATGATCCTCAAGGCCGCGGGTGTCGAGAAGGGCTCCGGCGAGCCGCACAAGACCAAGGTCGCCAAGATCACCGAGGCGCAGGTCCGCGAGATCGCCCAGACCAAGCTCCCCGACCTCAACGCCAACGACCTGGACGCCGCGTCGAAGATCATCGCCGGCACCGCCCGCTCCATGGGCATCACGGTCGAGGGCTGAGTCCCAACCCCCCAGCAGTAGAAGTGGAAGGGCCTGCTCGGCCCGTACCACGACTCCTCAAGAACATACAGGAGCAGTAGTGAGCAAGCGCAGCAAGTCTCTCCGCGCTGCGGACGCCAAGGTCGACCGGGAGAAGCTCTACGCCCCGCTCGAGGCCGTCCGTCTCGCCAAGGAGACCTCCACGACCAAGTTCGACGGCACCGTCGAGGTCGCCTTCCGTCTGGGTGTCGACCCGCGCAAGGCCGACCAGATGGTCCGTGGCACCGTGAACCTTCCGCACGGCACCGGTAAGACCGCCCGGGTCCTGGTCTTCGCGACCGGCGACCGTGCCGAGGCCGCGCGTGCCGCGGGCGCCGACATCGTCGGCGCCGACGAGCTGATCGACGAGGTCTCGAAGGGCCGCCTGGACTTCGACGCCGTCGTCGCCACCCCGGACCTCATGGGCAAGGTCGGCCGCCTCGGCCGCGTGCTCGGTCCCCGTGGTCTCATGCCGAACCCCAAGACCGGCACCGTGACCCCGGACGTGGCGAAGGCCGTCAACGACATCAAGGGCGGCAAGATCGAGTTCCGCGTCGACAAGCACTCGAACCTGCACTTCATCATCGGCAAGACGTCCTTCGACGACGACAAGCTGGTGGAGAACTACGGCGCCGCGCTGGAGGAGATCCTCCGTCTCAAGCCGTCCGCCGCCAAGGGTCGCTACATCAAGAAGGCCGCGGTCTCCACCACCATGGGCCCCGGCATCCCGGTCGACCCGAACCGCACCCGCAACCTCCTCGTCGAGGAGGACCCGGCCGCCGTCTGACACCGACGGCAGTCGCGCGTACGCGTTTTCCCGGCACGGGCCCCGCAACCTTTCGAGGTGCGGGGCCCGTCCTCTTTCCCGGTACGAGTGTCAGTGCACTGCGTTAGCGTGCAGGCACAGCAGTCACATAGGGGTGGGGGACGGATGAAGAACACGACCGTACGCCGGATCGGTCTCTGCGCGGCGGTGCTGGCCGCGCTGTCGGGGGCGGCCGCCTGCAGTTCCTCGGACTCCGGGGGCGCCGGCAAGGACGACAAGGCGTCCGGCACGGGCGTGACGCACCTGAGCCCCATAGCGGCCCTGCGCAGCGCCGAGAAGACCACCGACGGCGCGGACTCCGCCAAGGTCGAGTCGACGACCACCATGGGCTCCGTGATGTCCATGACGGCCGACGGTGCCCTCGGCTGGTCCGACGGCCTCGCCGGCAACCTCGTCATCAAGTACACCGGCGGCACCATGGCCGACACCATGCGCCAGCTCGGCACCACATCCATGGAGGCGCGCTACCTCCCCGACGCCTACTACGCGAAGATGGGCGCCGAGTTCGCCGCGCAGGCGGGCGGCAAGCACTGGATCCGGTACGGCTACGAGGACCTCGCCGAGCTCGGCGGCAGCTCCGGCGCCTACCTCAAGGACCAGATGCAGAACACCACCCCGAACCAGTCGGTGAAGCTCCTGCTGGCCTCCGGGGACGTCAAGAAGGTCGGCACCGAGAAGGTCCGCGGCGTGGACACCACGCACTACTCGGGCACGGTGGACGTCGCCGACCTGGCCCGCAAGAACTCCAACCTCACCGCGAGCCAGCTGGCCGGCCTCAAGAAGCAGCTCACCCAGGCCGGGGTGAGCACGGAGACGGTCGACATCTGGGTCGACGGCAAGGACCTGCTGGTCAAGAAGGTCGAGAAGGGCCGGATGACGTCCGGCGAGTACACCCAGACCGCGTACTACAGCGACTACGGCGTCAAGGTCTCCGTGGCCAAGCCGCCGGCGAGCGACACCGAGGACTTCAAGGAGCTCCTCAAGCAGCAGGGAAGCAGCTCCTGAGACGGGTGGGTCTCCTGGTGCGGATGAGAAACCGGGAGAGCTTTGCCGTCTCTTGGGGTTAGGATCACGGCACATCTCTGTGTATCTGCCATGCGTTCCTTGGGGGGAATCGATGGGCTCTGTCCTTTCTGTACGTGGTTCGGTGCGCCGTGGGGCGACGGGTGCCGGTCTCGCCGCTCTGCTGCTCGCCGCCGGAGCGGTCGGCTGTCAGAAGTCCGACTCCGGTTCGTCACCCGCGATGACGCCCGCGGCCGCCGTCGCCAAGGCCGCCAAGAACAGCGCGGACATCACGTCCCTGCGCTACAAGATGGCCGGCACTGTCCCGGGTGAGGGCAAGGTCACCGGCGAGGCCTCCATGAGCATGAAGCCGCTGGCCATGAGCATGAAGATGACGGCCGCGGAGGCGGGGGCCGACGGCCCGGTGGAGATCCGCCTCGTCGACAAGGCCATGTACATCGGCGGGAACGCCGCCATGACCAAGGAGATGGATGGCAAGAGCTGGATCAAGTTCGACATGTCCGCGGCCGGCGCCGACACGGGGCTGGACACCGACAAGCTGGGCGCCGGCACGGCCGACCAGAACCCGGCCGCCGACTCCGCCTTCCTGACCGGCTCCAAGGACGTCAAGAAGGTCGGCACCGAGACCGTCGACGGGGTCGAGACCACCCACTACCAGGGCACGGTCACCGTCGCCGACCTCAAGGCCTCCCTCAAGGACGAGAAGAAGGACGTCCGCGAGCAGCGCGAGAAGGCCCTCGACCAGTACACGAAGATGGGCATCGACAAGATGACCATGGACATGTGGGTCGACGGTGACGACCACACCAAGCAGTTCCGGCTCAAGGGCCAGGCCGACAAGGGCCCGCTCGACCTGACCATCACCTTCCTCGACATCAACAAGCCGGTGAAGGTCACCGCGCCGCCGGCCAAGGACACCGCCGACCTCGCCGAGATGATGAAGGAACTGCAGAGCAGCTGAGCCGTACGGGCGGATTTGCCTGACCGCGATCCGGTCCCGTACTCTTCTTCAGAAGCCAAAGACCGCTGGTCGTTGCCGTGCGCTCGCGAGAGGGTGCGGTGGCCGAAGGATCCGCTGAACCGCGGACGACCCGCGCAGGTGACTGTGGAAGTGCTCCCGGAATCCGCTGCCGTACGGCATGCGAGTCCCGGTCGAGCTACGCCCCGTGCGCCTGCGCCGGGGCGTTTCGTTTTCCCCAGCCCCTTCCGAGCGGTCGTCATTCACCCGGAAGGAGGCCGACGCTCTATGGCAAGGCCCGACAAGGCTGCCGCGGTAGCCGAGCTGACGGAGCAGTTCCGCAGCTCGAACGCCGCCGTGCTGACCGAGTACCGGGGTCTCACCGTGGCGCAGCTGAAGACGCTGCGCCGTTCGCTCGGTGAAGACGCCCAGTACGCCGTGGTGAAGAACACGCTGACCAAGATCGCGGCCAACGAGGCCGGGATCTCGACGCTCGACGACCTGTTCAACGGTCCGACGGCGGTCGCCTTCATCACCGGTGACCCGGTGACGTCGGCGAAGGGTCTTCGTGACTTCGCCAAGGACAACCCGAACCTCGTCATCAAGGGCGGTGTCCTTGACGGCAAGGCGCTGTCCGCCGACGAGATCAAGAAGCTTGCGGACCTCGAGTCCCGCGAGGTTCTGCTCTCCAAGCTGGCCGGTGCTCTGAAGGGCAAGCAGTCCCAGGCTGCCTCTGTCTTCCAGGCGCTGCCGTCGAAGCTCGTCCGCACCGTGGACGCCCTTCGCGCCAAGCAGGACGAGCAGGGCGGTGCCGAGTAACTCGGCTCGCATCATGACCGCCGCCTGAGGCCTCCCGTCTCACGGCAACGGTCGTAGCGGGCCGAACGTACGCCCGCCAGACATGTACATCCGGCACCAGCCGATTTAGTGGAAGGAAAGCCATCGTGGCTCTCACCCAGGACGAGCTCCTCGCCGAGTTCGAGAACATGACCCTCATCCAGCTCTCCGAGTTCGTGAAGGCGTTCGAGGAGAAGTTCGACGTCACCGCCGCCGCGGCCGCCCCGGTCGTCGTCGCCGGTGGTGCCGCCGGTGGCGCTGCCGCCGAGGCCGCCGAGGAGAAGGACGAGTTCGACGTCATCCTCACCGGTGCCGGCGACAAGAAGATCCAGGTCATCAAGGTCGTGCGCGAGCTCACCTCCCTGGGCCTCAAGGAGGCCAAGGACCTGGTCGACGGTGCGCCGAAGCCGGTTCTGGAGAAGGTCAACAAGGAGGCCGCCGACAAGGCCAAGGAGTCCCTCGAGGGCGCCGGTGCCTCCGTCGAGGTCAAGTAAGACCTCTCACAGCCTCTGGCTGTGAGTCGCAGCCCCCAGGGCTGTAACGCGCAAGCACCGAAGAGCGATCATCCATCCGGGTGGTCGCTCTTCGGCGTTCCTGGAGGCGTGGCCACGGTTGCCTTGCGGCCTCGGACACGAGGGGTATGGTGATCTTCGTCGTGTCTCCCGAAAGCCCTGGTTCGGGCTGGGGGGCCTTGACGAACCGCACGCAGCGCGCAATTCTCAGGACGCGTCGCCAGAACGGTCCGAATCCGAGGCATGGATCGGCGACGAAGAGGGCAGTATCAACGTGCGTTGAATGGGCAGGCATGCCAAGGGCGTTGAGGACAACGAGGGTCACAGAAAATCGGGGCTGGACATCAGTGCGCCAAGTGGCTACACTGACCCTTTGCGCTGCCTGTTAGCTGTCCCCTGCCCGTCACCAGGGGTCTGCCCTCGCCTCAGCACTGTCGACTAGATCGTCTCCGACCTGGGACTTTCGTCGTTGTGCGGTGGTGAGGGGCCGGGGAGCGCGTAGTGAGTCCGAGCCCTCGGAAGGACCCCCTCTTGGCCGCCTCGCGCACTGCCTCGAACGCGAATATGAACAACGGCGCCAGCACTGCCCCGCTGCGCATCTCCTTTGCAAAGATCAAGGAGCCTCTCGAGGTTCCCAACCTGCTCGCGCTGCAGACCGAGAGCTTTGACTGGCTGCTCGGCAACACCGCTTGGCAGAGTCGGGTCGAGGAGGCTCTGGAGTCCGGTCAGGACGTCCCCACCAAGTCCGGTCTGGAGGAGATCTTCGAGGAGATCTCCCCGATCGAGGACTTCTCCGGGTCGATGTCGCTGACGTTCCGCGACCACCGTTTCGAGCCTCCGAAGAACAGCATCGACGAGTGCAAGGAGCGCGACTTCACGTACGCCGCCCCGCTCTTCGTGACGGCCGAGTTCACCAACAACGAGACCGGCGAGATCAAGTCCCAGACGGTCTTCATGGGCGACTTCCCGCTCATGACCAACAAGGGCACCTTCGTCATCAACGGCACCGAGCGTGTCGTCGTGTCGCAGCTGGTCCGCTCGCCCGGCGTCTACTTCGACTCCTCCATCGACAAGACGTCCGACAAGGACATCTTCTCCGCCAAGATCATCCCGTCCCGGGGTGCCTGGCTGGAGATGGAGATCGACAAGCGCGACATGGTCGGTGTCCGCATCGACCGCAAGCGCAAGCAGTCGGTCACCGTGCTGCTCAAGGCTCTCGGCTGGACGACCGAGCAGATCCTGGAGGAGTTCGGCGAGTACGAGTCGATGCGCGCCACCCTGGAGAAGGACCACACCCAGGGCCAGGACGACGCACTGCTCGACATCTACCGCAAGCTGCGTCCGGGCGAGCCCCCGACCCGCGAGGCCGCGCAGACGCTGCTCGAGAACCTGTACTTCAACCCGAAGCGCTACGACCTCGCCAAGGTCGGCCGCTACAAGGTCAACAAGAAGCTGGCCGCGGACGCCCCGCTGGACGCCGGTGTGCTGACCGTCGAGGACATCATCTCGACGATCAAGTACCTGGTGAAGCTGCACGCGGGCGAGACCGAGACGGTCGGGGACAACGGCACGTCGATCGTCGTCGAGACCGACGACATCGACCACTTCGGCAACCGTCGTCTGCGCAGCGTCGGCGAGCTCATCCAGAACCAGGTCCGCACGGGTCTGGCTCGTATGGAGCGCGTCGTGCGCGAGCGCATGACGACCCAGGACGTCGAGGCGATCACGCCGCAGACCCTGATCAACATCCGGCCGGTCGTCGCCTCCATCAAGGAGTTCTTCGGCACCAGCCAGCTGTCGCAGTTCATGGACCAGAACAACCCGCTGTCGGGTCTCACCCACAAGCGCCGTCTGTCGGCTCTTGGCCCGGGTGGTCTCTCCCGTGAGCGGGCCGGCTTCGAGGTCCGTGACGTGCACCCGTCCCACTACGGCCGCATGTGCCCGATCGAGACGCCCGAAGGCCCGAACATCGGTCTGATCGGCTCGCTCGCCTCCTACGGCCGCGTCAACGCGTTCGGCTTCGTGGAGACGCCGTACCGCAAGGTCGTCGACGGTGTCGTCACCGACGAGGTCGACTACCTCACGGCCGACGAAGAGGACCGATTCGTCATCGCGCAGGCCAACGCCACGCTCGACGACGGCATGCGCTTCACCGAGAACCGCGTCCTGGTCCGCCGCCGTGGCGGCGAGGTCGACTACGTCCCCGGTGACGACGTGGACTACATGGACGTCTCGCCGCGCCAGATGGTGTCGGTCGCGACCGCCATGATCCCGTTCCTCGAGCACGACGACGCCAACCGTGCCCTCATGGGCGCGAACATGATGCGTCAGGCCGTGCCCCTGATCAAGAGCGAGTCCCCGCTCGTCGGCACCGGCATGGAGTACCGCTCCGCCGTCGACGCCGGCGACGTGGTCAAGGCCGAGAAGGCGGGTGTCGTCCAGGAGGTCTCCGCGGACTACATCACCACCGCCAACGACGACGGCACGTACATCACGTACCGCCTGGCCAAGTTCGCCCGCTCCAACCAGGGCACCTCGGTCAACCAGAAGGTCATCGTCAACGAGGGCGACCGGATCGTCGAGGGCCAGGTCCTCGCCGACGGCCCGGCCACCCAGAACGGCGAGATGGCCCTCGGCAAGAACCTGCTCGTGGCGTTCATGCCGTGGGAGGGTCACAACTACGAGGACGCGATCATCCTGTCGCAGCGCCTCGTGCAGGACGACGTCCTCTCCTCGATCCACATCGAGGAGCACGAGGTCGACGCCCGTGACACCAAGCTCGGCCCCGAGGAGATCACCCGGGACATCCCGAACGTCTCCGAGGAGGTCCTCGCCGACCTCGACGAGCGGGGCATCATCCGCATCGGTGCCGAGGTCATCGCCGGTGACATCCTCGTCGGCAAGGTGACCCCGAAGGGTGAGACCGAGCTGACCCCCGAGGAGCGCCTGCTGCGCGCGATCTTCGGTGAGAAGGCCCGTGAGGTCCGTGACACCTCGCTGAAGGTGCCGCACGGCGAGACCGGCAAGGTCATCGGCGTCCGCGTCTTCGACCGCGAGGAGGGCGACGAGCTTCCCCCCGGTGTGAACCAGCTGGTGCGCGTCTACGTCGCGCAGAAGCGCAAGATCACCGACGGTGACAAGCTCGCCGGCCGCCACGGCAACAAGGGCGTCATCTCCAAGATCCTGCCGATCGAGGACATGCCGTTCCTGGAGGACGGCACCCCGGTCGACATCATCCTCAACCCGCTGGGTGTCCCGTCCCGAATGAACCCGGGACAGGTCCTGGAGATCCACCTCGGCTGGCTCGCCAGCCGCGGCTGGGACGTCTCCGGCCTCGCGGAGGAGTGGGCGCAGCGCCTCCAGGCGATCGGCGCCGACTCCGTCGCCCCCGGCACCAACGTCGCGACCCCGGTCTTCGACGGTGCCCGCGAGGACGAGCTGGCGGGTCTGCTGCAGCACACCATCCCGAACCGGGACGGCGAGCGCATGGTGCTCCCGACCGGTAAGGCGCGGCTGTTCGACGGCCGCAGCGGTGAGCCGTTCCCGGACCCGATCTCGGTCGGCTACATGTACATCCTGAAGCTGCACCACCTGGTCGACGACAAGCTGCACGCCCGCTCGACCGGCCCGTACTCGATGATCACCCAGCAGCCGCTGGGTGGTAAGGCCCAGTTCGGTGGCCAGCGGTTCGGCGAGATGGAGGTGTGGGCGCTGGAGGCTTACGGCGCCGCCTACGCCCTCCAGGAGCTGCTGACCATCAAGTCCGACGACGTCACCGGCCGCGTGAAGGTCTACGAGGCCATCGTCAAGGGCGAGAACATCCCCGAGCCCGGCATCCCCGAGTCCTTCAAGGTGCTCATCAAGGAGATGCAGTCTCTCTGCCTGAACGTGGAGGTGCTGTCCAGCGACGGTATGTCCATCGAGATGCGTGACACCGACGAGGACGTCTTCCGCGCGGCGGAGGAGCTCGGCATCGACCTGTCCCGGCGCGAGCCGAGCAGCGTCGAAGAGGTCTGACGGGAGTCCGGCCGGAGGACCTGGTGAGGACCCTCCGGCCGGCCCCTGGACCCCCGTATCAGACCAAAGACTTACAACCCTGAGAGGGATTGACGCATAGTGCTCGACGTCAACTTCTTCGACGAGCTCCGGATCGGCCTGGCCACCGCGGACGACATCCGTCAGTGGAGCCACGGCGAGGTCAAGAAGCCCGAGACCATCAACTACCGCACCCTCAAGCCCGAGAAGGACGGACTCTTCTGCGAGAAGATCTTCGGTCCGACCCGGGACTGGGAGTGCTACTGCGGCAAGTACAAGCGCGTCCGCTTCAAGGGCATCATCTGTGAGCGCTGCGGCGTCGAGGTGACCCGCGCCAAGGTGCGCCGCGAGCGGATGGGCCACATCGAGCTCGCCGCCCCCGTCACGCACATCTGGTACTTCAAGGGCGTTCCGTCGCGCCTCGGCTACCTGCTCGACCTCGCCCCGAAGGACCTGGAGAAGGTCATCTACTTCGCGGCGTACATGATCACGTACGTCGACGAGGAGCGCCGTACCCGCGACCTGCCCTCCCTGGAGGCGCACGTCTCCGTGGAGCGCCAGCAGGTCGAGAACCGCCGGGACGCCGACCTGGAGGCCCGCGCCAAGAAGCTCGAGTCCGACCTGGCCGAGCTGGAGGCCGAGGGTGCCAAGGCCGACGTGCGCCGCAAGGTGCGCGAGGGTGCCGAGCGCGAGATGAAGCAGCTGCGCGACCGTGCGCAGCGCGAGATCGACCGCCTCGACGAGGTGTGGACCCGGTTCAAGAACCTCAAGGTCCAGGACCTCGAGGGTGACGAGCTGCTCTACCGCGAGCTGCGTGACCGCTTCGGCACGTACTTCGACGGTTCGATGGGTGCCGCGGCGCTGCAGAAGCGCCTGGAGTCCTTCGACCTGGAGGAGGAGGCCGAGAAGCTCCGCGAGATCATCCGTACCGGCAAGGGCCAGAAGAAGACCCGTGCGCTGAAGCGCCTGAAGGTCGTCTCCGCGTTCCTGCAGACCAGCAACAGCCCCAAGGGCATGGTGCTGGACTGCGTGCCGGTCATCCCGCCGGACCTCCGCCCGATGGTGCAGCTGGACGGTGGCCGCTTCGCGACCTCCGACCTGAACGACCTGTACCGCCGTGTGATCAACCGCAACAACCGCCTGAAGCGCCTTCTCGACCTCGGTGCGCCCGAGATCATCGTGAACAACGAGAAGCGCATGCTTCAGGAGGCCGTGGACGCGCTGTTCGACAACGGCCGTCGCGGCCGTCCGGTCACCGGTCCCGGCAACCGCCCGCTGAAGTCCCTCAGCGACATGCTGAAGGGCAAGCAGGGCCGCTTCCGTCAGAACCTGCTCGGCAAGCGAGTCGACTACTCGGCGCGTTCCGTCATCGTCGTCGGCCCGCAGCTGAAGCTGCACCAGTGCGGTCTGCCCAAGGCCATGGCGCTGGAGCTCTTCAAGCCGTTCGTGATGAAGCGGCTCGTGGACCTCAACCACGCGCAGAACATCAAGAGCGCCAAGCGCATGGTGGAGCGCGGCCGCACCGTCGTGTACGACGTCCTCGAAGAGGTCATCGCCGAGCACCCGGTGCTGCTGAACCGTGCACCCACCCTGCACCGCCTCGGCATCCAGGCCTTCGAGCCGCAGCTGGTCGAGGGCAAGGCCATCCAGATCCACCCGCTCGTGTGCACCGCGTTCAACGCGGACTTCGACGGTGACCAGATGGCCGTGCACCTGCCGCTGTCCGCGGAGGCGCAGGCCGAGGCCCGCATCCTGATGCTGTCCTCGAACAACATCCTCAAGCCCGCCGACGGCCGTCCGGTGACGATGCCGACCCAGGACATGGTCCTCGGTCTGTTCTTCCTCACCACCGACGGCGAACTGCGTGACACCAAGGGCGAGGGCCGGTCCTTCGGCTCCACGGCCGAGGCGATCATGGCGTTCGACGCCGGTGAGCTCGCGCTGCAGTCGGCGATCGACATCCGCTTCCCGGTGGGCACCATCCCGCCGCGCGGCTGGACCCCGCCGGCCGTCGAGGAGGGCGAGCCGGAGTACCAGACCGGTGACACCTTCCGGCTGCGCACCACCCTGGGCCGCGCGCTCTTCAACGAGCTGCTGCCCGAGGACTACCCGTTCGTCGACTACTCGGTGGGCAAGAAGCAGCTCTCCGAGATCGTCAACGACCTGGCCGAGCGCTACCCCAAGGTCATCGTGGCGGCGACGCTCGACAACCTGAAGGCGGCGGGCTTCTACTGGGCGACCCGCTCCGGCGTCACCGTGGCCATCTCCGACGTCGTCGTTCCCGAGGCGAAGAAGGAGATCGTCAAGGGCTACGAGGCGCAGGACGAGAAGGTCCAGAAGCAGTACGAGCGCGGTCTGATCACCAAGGAAGAGCGCACTCAGGAGCTCATCGCGATCTGGACCAAGGCGACCAACGAGGTCGCCGAGGCGATGAACGAGAACTTCCCCAAGACGAACCCCATCTTCATGATGGTTGACTCGGGTGCCCGAGGAAACATGATGCAGATGCGGCAGATCGCCGGTATGCGTGGTCTGGTGTCGAACGCCAAGAACGAGACGATCCCGCGTCCGATCAAGGCGTCCTTCCGTGAGGGCCTGTCCGTGCTGGAGTACTTCATCTCCACCCACGGTGCCCGTAAGGGTCTGGCCGACACCGCCCTGCGTACCGCCGACTCGGGTTACCTGACCCGTCGTCTGGTGGACGTCTCGCAGGACGTCATCATCCGCGAGGAGGACTGCGGCACCGAGCGCGGTCTGAAGCTGCGGATCGCCAACCGCGGCGCCGACGGGGTGCTGCGCAAGGCGGACGACGTCGAGACCAGCGTCTACGCCCGCATGCTCGCCGAGGACGTCGTCATTGACGGCAAGGTGATCGCGCCGGCCAACGTCGACCTCGGCGATGTCCTGATCGACCAGCTGGTGCACCACGGTGTCGAGGAGGTCAAGACCCGCTCGATCCTGACCTGCGAGTCCCAGGTCGGCACCTGCGCCATGTGCTACGGCCGCTCGCTGGCCACCGGCAAGCTGGTCGACATCGGTGAGGCGGTCGGCATCATCGCCGCCCAGTCCATCGGTGAGCCCGGTACCCAGCTGACGATGCGTACCTTCCACACCGGTGGTGTGGCCGGTGACGACATCACCCAGGGTCTGCCGCGTGTCGTCGAGCTCTTCGAGGCCCGTACCCCGAAGGGTGTCGCCCCGATCTCCGAGGCCTCCGGCCGCGTGCGGATCGAGGAGACCGAGAAGACCAAGAAGATCGTCATCACGCCGGACGACGGCAGCGACGAGACGGCGTACCCGATCTCGAAGCGCGCCCGTCTTCTGGTCAGCGAGGGCGAGCACGTCGAGGTGGGCCAGAAGCTCACCGTGGGTGCCACCAACCCGCACGACGTGCTGCGCATCCTGGGCCAGCGTGCCGTCCAGGTCCACCTGGTCGGCGAGGTCCAGAAGGTCTACAACTCGCAGGGTGTGTCGATCCACGACAAGCACATCGAGATCATCATCCGGCAGATGCTGCGCCGTGTGACGATCATCGAGTCCGGCGATGCCGAGCTGCTGCCCGGTGAGCTGGTCGAGCGCTCGAAGTTCGAGACCGAGAACCGTCGTGTGGTGCAGGAGGGCGGTCACCCGGCCTCCGGTCGTCCGCAGCTCATGGGTATCACCAAGGCCTCGCTGGCCACGGAGTCCTGGCTGTCGGCGGCGTCCTTCCAGGAGACGACGCGAGTCCTCACGGACGCGGCGATCAACGCCAAGTCCGACTCGCTCATCGGCCTCAAGGAGAACGTCATCATCGGTAAGCTCATCCCGGCCGGTACGGGCCTGTCCCGCTACCGCAACATCCGGGTCGAGCCGACCGAGGAGGCCAAGGCCGCGATGTACTCGGCCGTCGGCTACGACGACATCGACTACTCGCCGTTCGGCACGGGCTCCGGCCAGGCCGTGCCGCTGGAGGACTACGACTACGGTCCGTACAACCAGTAAGCGGGCAGATTGAGTTGAAGGGCGGTCACCCCTCGGGGGTGGCCGCCCTTCGGCGTGCGCGGGCGCTGCCCGTCAGCGCGGCGGCTGCTGGAGGTAGGGCTGCAGGTGGTGCAGGCGGGTGTAGTAGTCGGGGTGCGAGGAGAGCAGCTTGTGGACAGGCCGCTGGCCCGCCTGCGCGCCCCCGTTTCGCATTACCGATTCAGTGTGTTCGGCACATTCTTGTTGATGAAGTCTGCCGAGCACGGATGCCAGCGTCGGAGCGAAACCGAGCGCCGCTGCCTGGCGGTCGGCGTTCAGCTCGGCGCGACGCCCAACGGCCGCGATCGCGTACGGCATGGCAGGCATCAGCAGCGGTGCTCCGTAGAGGAACCGGACCGTCGTCAGTACCAGTCCGCCCAGAATCAGCACAGCAAGGACCACGAACACGCGGAAGACGACCGGAGATGTTCTGGACAGCGCGACCACGGGACTGACAAGTACTCGCCAGGCGATTCGGCCGGGCAGTGCGTACCAGAAGCCGAGCAGTGACGACCAGGCGTGGCCGTCGATGTGGTGGCCCAGTTCGTGTGCCATCACCGCGGCGAGTTCCGGGAGCGTGAGGCGGTCCAGCGCGAAAGTGGTGATACCGACGATGTGGCCTGCGGCGCCGATCGCGTTGAAGCGATCGCTGTCCTGTAGCCACAGCTCGTATGTGCGGCCGTCGATGCCCGCCAGGCTCGTCACTTCTCGCCAAACCGGTTCGAGTCTGGCGCGTTCCTGCGCCGTGGGGTAGCGCAGGCGGAATGCATGGCGTGCGATGGCGCTTTCCGTGGGTCGGTGAAACACAAGTGCGCCGCTCAGCAGCCAGGCGCCCACAGCGACTGGCCACAATGCGCCGAAGAGGTAGGACAGCACCAACACCACGCAGAGGCTGCACAGAAAGTTCGGTAAGTGGAGGAGCAGGTTTCCGACGGTCGCGACATCAATCCGGCGCTGTTTCGCGGATATATGCAGGCGGCGTTGCCGGATGCCGCTGGAGGAGATTGGGTACCGAGTCTCGACAGGGGGAGCGGGCGCCCGCGGTGTCTCGGCCGTAATCGGGTATTCCGGTGCACCAGGCGGTGGTGGGGCCTCGGCAGCCGGGAGCGGAGAGGCGGAGGGGAACGCGGTCGACTCAGTCGGATACCCGGGCGGGGGTGGCTCGGGCAGCGGGTACGGAAGCTGGGTCATGACGGCGTTCCTTCGGGGCGGGCGTCAGCCGAGGAGCAGCGCGGCCGGGACCAGCACGATGCCGACACTGAACGCGATCAGTCCGGCGCGGATCCACTGGTGCTTCTGTGCCGCGATACGACTGTTCGCGGCGAGTGCCACGGTCAGTCCCGTCGACGGATTGCGTTCGGTGTCGGCGATTGCATCCGCTAGTCGACCCAGGCGGGCGGCCTGCTGGACGTCGCCGAAGTACGACAGAGGTTGCCCTGGTGCCCAGGTGCCGACACGGTAGCGCGGAACCACCGCGAGAAGGAGGCAGAGCAGGGATATGACCAGTGCCCAAGCTCCTGTCCACCACAGGCCAGCGGCCGGGGAGGAGAGCACCGCTGGGCTCCAGTGGCCCCCGGCCAGCAGAGCGCTGAACAGCCCGGCCGTCATTCCGAGCGTGGCGACCAACACGGACGCTTTGTTGTCTGCGCGGGAAATTTCCGTGCGTACGTCTGCCAGGAGCCGTTCTGCGGTGCGCCCGGAGTCGGCGCAAGCGGTCGGGCTGGCCGGCTCAGGCGCCGTCACGCGGCACCGCCTTCTCGGTCGTCGGGCGGAGGCTCGACTGACGGCGTCTCGTACCCCGGCGGCGGTTGCCACGATTCGCTCACTTGGTCAGGACTGGGCGGTGGGGGTGGGGACCCTGGAAAGAGCTGCGGCACGCCGGGCAGGCGTTGGTTGAGGATGTCGCTGACCGTCTTGAGGGCCAGCCTCTTGGGCGTCTCCATCTCGTAGTCTTCGGTCTTGTCGCCGCTCAGCAGCTGTGTGACCAGGTCCATCTGGGCCTGGATCATGCGGAGTTGATCCTCGCGCATGCTCTGCATGACCAGCCGGGAGTCCTCCGGGTGCTGGGCAAGGTGCAAGGCCCAGGCCTCCACGCCGCCCTGGGACAGGTGCCACTGGTAGAAGTTGATCTTCTCGGCTTCGATGCGCTGCAACTCCAGCATCTGCTGCCCCTGTTGCAGGGCGAGTTCGTGCTGGCCCCGGCTCGCGAGCATCGCCTGCTCGTGCTGCTGGCGCTGCTGCTGGAGTACCAGCTCCTGCTGCTGCTGCCCGTACCGCGCGGCCCGCTCGATCTGCAGCCGGTCCTGCTGCCGATCCCGGCGGTCCACCTCGACGTCGATTTCCCTGCCCCGCTCGGCCGCCCGGATCTGCTCGGCGACGGAGTGGTCGATGGCCCGGAGTCGACGTTCGTGGTCGATGTTCTCTTGGTCGCGCCGCAGCCGCAGTGTCCAGGTCACTTGCAGTCCCGCAGACTTGCCGAGCGGTCCCAGCGCGGTGACTGCCTGTAGCAGCTCGTGCTCGGCGCTCGCGCTGTCGGTGATGGCGAAGCGTCGGGTCACCGGCCGCGCAGCCTGCTGCAACTCCCCCAGAACCAGCACAGGGACGTCCCGGTGTCCGCTCGCCACGAACCGGGCCGGGTCGAGGACCTGCCAGGACAGGTCGACCGAGGCCGTGAACTCGAACGCGTCATTGTCGCTGGGCAGCGCAAGTTCTGCCGAGAGCGGATGCACGCCCATGTCCACTTCGTACACGGCTGTGTACCTGTTCGCCGCGATCTCCGCGCGCGTGGGACGTCGGGGCGGCAGATACGATTCGTAGCCGCCCTTAGGAGTGGCGAAGACCAGGGCGCGGTCGATGGGTGCCAGGCGCTTCACCGAGAAGTCGAAGCGGGACAGTTGCCGTACGACGATAACGGGGTCGAAAAGCAGAGGGGGCCGGTCCGCCGGCGGCTGCCATTCGGGCGGATGGCGGAAGCTGGGCATGGCGTGTCTCCTTGGAGAGGTACCAAAGTGGCTCGGGGGCAGGCCGTCCGTCGATCGCTTGGCATCGTTCATCTGAAGTGAAGGGCGGTCAGCAAGCGTTGCGCTGTCACAGGCGGGCGAGCGCCTCCCTCCGCAGGTATCGTGCGCAACAAATGGCTCAGCCTGCGGGCGTCGGATTCCGTGCTGATCAGGGTAGGCAGCAGCTCGGTGAGCGCCCGTTCAGAGGAGGCCGACCGGTCGGCGATCAGCACCCAGTCGCGCAGGACCTCGAGGGCCTCCTGCGAGACCCGGCTGTCGGCGAGAGCGGCCCGCCACAGTGCCGGGATGCCCTGCGCGGCCTCACTGTCCTCGGCCAAGGCCCGGGCGAACCAGGCCAGGACCAGAGGAGCACCGTGCGGATCTTCGTCCTCGGTATGCCGACAGGCGCGCAAGAAACCGGTCAGCGTGATGCTGCGGGCAGGTTGGTCGTTGTTCAGAGTGCGACGCAGATCGCTCAGAATCCGGTCGGCGGCGGGTGACGTCAGGAGCAGTTCGACGGATTCCGCGAGGGCGTGCGTCGCCTCGGTCTCCGGAGCACTCGGGTCGACAGCGGTGTACGAGCGGAGAGCGTCCCGGAGGCCGGCGAGTGCCCGCTCCGGCCTCATGGGGCCCAGCAGCCCTTGGAGGCGCACGGCCGACCAGCGCAGCCGGGGGTCGTCGCAGACCCGCCAGGTGTCGATGATCCGCCAGACGTGCGGCGTGCCAACGAAGTGAGCGAAGGCCAGGCTTCCCACTGCGGCGAGTCGATGCCGGGCGGACCCGGAGGTGGCCCAGGGCTCGATCATCAGCGCCATCGCCGAGGGCAGATCGGCCCGGGAGATCATCGCGACTGTGGCTGCGGCGCGTGTGCGCACAAGTGGACGGCCGTCCGCGGCGAGCCGATAGAGCCAGTGGACCAGGGCGGGACGGGACGAGGGATGTCCTGTCCAGACTTCGTGTAGAAGGGCCGAGGGCGTCCGCTCGTCTTCAAAGGCGGCCATACGCTGGCGCACTGGCCCCCATGCGGTGTGTTCGTACCCGTCGTATTCCCTGGCACGAACACGTGCCAGACGCTCGCCGATGTGGGAGCCGAACACCGGCATCCCCTTGGTACAGGTGGGATCCTCCGTGTTCTGAAGAAGACGGAGGAGCGAGTCGCCGAGTTCTGCGGCGACCGCGAGGGGCCCACCGTCGAAAACGGCAAGCGCGATCAAGAAGGCTCGGTCGCCCAGGGAGTACGAGGTGTTCTCGGCAGTGAACCATGACTGAACTTGGTCTTCGAGCGCGGTCGGCGAGAGGCGACGGACCGCTTCCTCCGGTACCTCTTGGCCGAGGTGCCGGCCGAGGAGCTGAGCAAAGGCAGCCACCTCGCTCATGCTGCGACTCTGGGCCAGAAAGTCATTGACGCAGGGGAGCGCCAAGAGCTCGGAGGCAGTCTCCTCGCCCGTCGTCGCCCGTAGGTGAGAAGCGAGGACCTCCCCTGCCGGTGGTGGCTGCCATTCCACCGTTGGGACACCGTCCAGTACGGCGGTGGGAGTGACCGTGATCACCAAATAGGCGTCCTGGTCTCGCAGACGGTCGCGGGCGGTCGCCAGGTGAATCTCCCGCAAGGGCAGCCCCGTTGGCGCGGTCAGGTCCGACAGGATGTATCCCGTGGGCCGTGCCGCGAGGGTCTCGGCCCGGGGTAATTGTTCCGCGAGCGCACCGGGCACGGTGTCGGGGGCGAGACAGCGGACGGTAGCGACCCCGAGCCGGTGAAGCAGCATCAGAGCGGCTGAGGATTTGCCGGTATCGGGCATTCCGGCCAGTACGAGGACACGCTCCTGACGCAGATTCGCGAGCATCCGATCCATGACGGCTTCGGCGGCGGTGAAACACGCGGCCAACTGGTCGAGTGCTTCGCGAGGAACTGTTTGCGGTCGCTCGGTCGGCTCAGCGACCGGGGACCGCCCGAAGGAGATGTCCGCCACTGCAGCGAGGTCGATGGTCCTGGGGCTGTGGTCGACCAACTCACGTCGTGCGCGCTGCGGGCTCTGGGAACGCTCGTGTTCCGGGCGCGTGCCTCCGTATTCGTGCGGGCCGCCGTCCTCGATCGGCGACTGATTCGGGTCTGGGGGGAAGTCGTGCGGCCGGGCCGAGGTGTTTGGCGCCGCGAGGCCCAGGGAGTGCAGCTGTCGCGTGTTCATGCCTCGTCACTTCGTTTGACGTCGCTGAAGCAGGGGCCAGGAACCGGTGACCCCGCCCAAAGACCCGACGCCGGACTTGCCCAGCCCTGCGCGGACGTGGCGGTCATGGAAGGCGTGCCGCTCTGCGGGCCATCTCCCACGTTGGTGGTCGCGGGAGGAGCGGGTCCACTTTCCGGTACAGGGCCATGCAACCAGGCCTTGAGCGTGCCGTTCTTGCTGGGCACCGTGACAGCGTGGAAGTCGGCCGCCGGAACGCCGGGATGGTCGTGACGCACGACCCCGGAGTACAGGCTCTGGGAAACGCACAGGGCGAAGTCGCCGGCCCGCTCGCGCAGCGCCGAGCGAAGCACGTCGGCGTCGAGCAGTCTGCACGCGTGATTCAGGTCGGATCCCACCCAGCCGGAGTGCTCGTCGATCGACACGTACCCGTTGGCGAGCACCACTCGCAGCCGCATCTGGGCCGCTTTGGAAGCCATGCGGTTGACTGCGCGCAGTTGTATGGGCACCTCGTGGAGCAGCGCTCGAAGCAACCCGGTGACCGAGGCATTGGCGTCGATGAGCTCCATGACCGAGTCGCCACGGTCCGCTCTGCGCCGCCAGGTCTCATCAATGCCCGCGCTGGTCAAGGTGCGGTCGGTGACGTCGTAGAGCATGCGGCGCAAGTATGTCTGCTCCACATCGTCGCGGTCGCTGAATCTCTCGATGTCCAGCAACAGAATGGTGCGGCTCACGGGGTCGGTCATGGGTCGCCTCTCGGAATGCGCCGTGCAGGCCTGCATAGTGGCGAGCCCACGCGTGCGGCCATAAGGGCGGATGACGCATCCGGAGTGTGAACATGTGCACAGAACTTTCCCTGCTCGTCGGCCAGCGCCGCGTCATGGGAGTGGTAACTCCCGCGATGGCGACACCGCATCGAAGCAGGCGGCTTCCCCATCGGCGGTGATCTGCCGTAGGACGTCCGGCCGCAGGATCAGCAGAGTTCTCCGTCCTGTGACCAGCACACCCTTGTTCCGCCATTCCCGCAGCAGCCGCTGAACCATCTCGCGAGAGGCGCCCACTCCGCCCGCCAACTCCTGCTTGCTTAGGGAGACGGCCAGTTCGATGCCCTCCAAGGTGTGGCGGCCGTGCGTGCGGGTCAGTTCGAGGAGGAGGATTGCAAGACGCTCACGCACACTCATGGAGGCAAACTCGAGTCGGCGGCGGTCTGCAGCTCTGTTGCGGTCTGCGGTGAGACCGAGAAGGACGAGGGCGGCGGCCGGAGAGTCCTTGAGAAAGGCTCGGAAGCTTCTGCGCTCCAGGGCCACCGCCTGGACCGGTTCAAGCGTGGTCACCGTCGCTGAACGGGGGCGGCCGGTAAGAGCCGCCGACTCGCCGATGATGTCACCGGGACCACGCAGCGCGAGCAGAGCTTCGTAACCGTTGGCGGCCGATGCGGTGATCTTGGTCCAGCCGCGTACGAGGAAGAGAACGTGGGAGGAGGGCTCGTGCTGGTGGATGAGTACCGTCCGGGTAGGGAACACGAGGGGCCGGCCGAGCCCTAACAGTGCTGTCCGGTCAACGGCTTCCAACCGGGCCAGGAACGGCACCCGGTCGTCCATACCGTTGTCGTCGGGGGTATAGGCCGCTGGCTTCACCGTTGCCATGTGTCATCTCCCCTTATCTCATCGACCGTCGATCGATAAACGTATCCAGAAGGCGAGGTGAGGCAGGGGTTTGTCCGTAACTGCTCGAAGATGACGGGCTACCGTCCACAGTGTCCCCTGCAGGATGACTCGGGGTTTTTTCCGGGGTGGGCCATCTGTGCCGGAAACGGTGGTTCGGCGCATGATGGAAGGCACTCGGATCCGGGGAGGTGCTCGTGTCCAATCCGCCGCAGCCTTGGCAGCCGTGGCAGACGGGACAGGGTGTCCCGCAGCCGTGGCAGGGGCACAGCGCCCCGTCGATGCTGGCCTCGCACGCCGATCGCGAGCGGGCCGTCGACGTGCTCAGAGCGGGGTACGGGGAGGGAAGGCTGGAGCACGCCGAGTTCGAGAAGCGGGTCGCGCGGGCCTACGGCGCCCGTACCGTGGGGGAGCTGGCGCTGCTCGTCGCCGACCTGCCGCAGGGCCCCGTACCGGTCAACCAGCCGCCTCCGCCGGCCGTGCCCGCGACCTTCCTGCCGGCCGTGCCGCCCACCAACGGCAAGGCCGTCGGCGCCATGGTCTGCGGGCTGCTCACGCTCGTGACCGCCGGGCTGACCGGTCTGCCCGCGGTGATCCTCGGCCACTCCGCCCGCAGCGAGATGCAGCGCACCGGCGAGCGCGGCGAGGGCCTCGCGATGACCGGCCTGGTGCTGGGCTGGCTGTCGGTCGCGGGCTGGGCGCTGATCATCACCGTCCTGATCGCGGCGGGGCTGGCGTCGTCCTAGCGCTGACCTGCGTACACCGCCGTAAGACAAGATCGTCGGGCGGCGAAACGAAGATCGGGTCCGGCATGGGGTCTTGACATGGGCCGCATGGTGATGCGGGCGAGGTCCATTTGTTTTGACCGTAGCGTTTGAGGTAGGTACGCTCAGACCTTGTGCCTGGGGTGTGCCCTGGCTCTCGTGCGTGCCTTCAACCGCATCGCGAGCTGTGAGCGGCCACCGTAATCTGTGCTCTTTTCGCCTCGCGGCGGGAGTCCGCCGGATTCGACACACCCGACCGCGTGGGTCGGCGAAGTTCCAGGTTAGCTGTACCCATCGGCACACAGAAACCGGAGAAGTAGTGCCTACGATCCAGCAGCTGGTCCGCAAGGGCCGGCAGGACAAGGTCGAGAAGAACAAGACGCCCGCACTCGAGGGTTCCCCTCAGCGTCGTGGCGTCTGCACGCGTGTGTTCACGACCACCCCGAAGAAGCCGAACTCGGCCCTGCGTAAGGTCGCGCGTGTGCGTCTGACCAGCGGGATCGAGGTCACCGCTTACATTCCGGGTGAGGGACACAACCTGCAGGAGCACTCCATCGTGCTCGTGCGCGGCGGCCGTGTGAAGGACCTGCCGGGTGTTCGCTACAAGATCATCCGTGGCTCCCTCGACACCCAGGGTGTCAAGAACCGCAAGCAGGCCCGTTCCCGCTACGGCGCCAAGAAGGAGAAGTAAGAATGCCTCGTAAGGGCCCCGCCCCGAAGCGCCCGGTCATCATCGACCCGGTCTACGGTTCTCCTCTGGTCACGTCGCTCATCAACAAGGTGCTGCTCAACGGCAAGCGCTCCACCGCCGAGCGCATCGTCTACGGCGCCATGGAGGGCCTGCGCGAGAAGACCGGCAACGACCCGGTCATCACGCTCAAGCGCGCTCTCGAGAACATCAAGCCGACCCTCGAGGTCAAGTCCCGCCGTGTCGGTGGCGCCACCTACCAGGTCCCGGTCGAGGTCAAGCCCGGCCGTGCCAACACCCTGGCGCTGCGCTGGCTGGTCGGTTACTCCCGCGCCCGTCGCGAGAAGACCATGACCGAGCGTCTGCTCAACGAGCTTCTCGACGCTTCGAACGGCCTCGGTGCGGCCGTCAAGAAGCGCGAGGACACGCACAAGATGGCCGAGTCCAACAAGGCCTTCGCGCACTACCGCTGGTAGTCGCAGTCCACATCGAGACCGAGAGAAGACTGAAGCCTTATGGCTACCACTTCGCTTGACCTGGCCAAGGTCCGCAACATCGGGATCATGGCCCACATCGACGCGGGCAAGACGACCACCACCGAGCGGATCCTGTTCTACACCGGCGTTTCGTACAAGATCGGTGAAGTCCACGACGGCGCTGCCACCATGGACTGGATGGAGCAGGAGCAGGAGCGTGGCATCACGATCACCTCTGCTGCCACCACCTGTCACTGGCCGCTGGAAGACGTCGACCACACCATCAACATCATCGACACCCCGGGCCACGTCGACTTCACCGTCGAGGTGGAGCGTTCGCTGCGCGTGCTCGACGGTGCCGTGACGGTGTTCGACGGCGTCGCCGGCGTTGAGCCCCAGTCCGAGACGGTGTGGCGTCAGGCGGACCGCTACGGCGTTCCGCGCATCTGCTTCGTCAACAAGCTCGACCGCACGGGCGCCGAGTTCCACCGCTGCGTGGACATGATCTCGGACCGCCTGGGCGCGCAGCCGATCGTCATGCAGCTCCCGATCGGTGCCGAGGCCGACTTCAAGGGCGTCGTCGACCTCGTGACGATGAAGGCCCTGGTCTGGTCCGCCGAGGCCACCAAGGGCGAGATGTACGACACCGTCGACATCCCGGACACCCACACCGAGGCTGCCGAGGAGTACCGCGGCAAGCTTCTGGAGGCCGTGGCCGAGAACGACGAAGAGATCATGGAGCTGTACCTGGAGGGCGAGGAGCCTTCCGTGGAGCAGCTGTACGCCGCGATCCGTCGTATCACCATCGCGTCCGGCAAGTCCAAGGACACCACGGTCACCCCGGTGTTCTGCGGTACCGCGTTCAAGAACAAGGGCGTCCAGCCCCTGCTCGACGCGGTCGTGCGCTACCTCCCCTCCCCGCTCGACGTCGAGGCCATCGAGGGCCACGCCGTGAACGACCCGGAGGAGGTCGTCAAGCGCAAGCCGTCCGACGACGAGCCGCTGTCCGCGCTGGCGTTCAAGATCATGAGCGACCCGCACCTCGGCAAGCTCACCTTCGTCCGGGTCTACTCGGGCCGCCTGGAGTCCGGCACCGCCGTGCTGAACTCCGTCAAGGGCAAGAAGGAGCGCATCGGCAAGATCTACCGCATGCACGCGAACAAGCGTGAGGAGATCGACGCGGTGGGCGCCGGCGACATCATCGCCGTCATGGGTCTGAAGCAGACCACGACCGGTGAGACGCTGTGCGACGACAAGCAGCCGGTGATCCTGGAGTCCATGGACTTCCCGGCGCCGGTCATCCAGGTCGCCATCGAGCCGAAGTCCAAGGGCGACCAGGAGAAGCTGGGTGTCGCCATCCAGCGTCTCGCGGAGGAGGACCCCTCCTTCCAGGTCCACTCGGACGAGGAGACCGGCCAGACCATCATCGGCGGCATGGGCGAGCTGCACCTCGAGGTGCTGGTCGACCGTATGCGCCGTGAGTTCAAGGTCGAGGCCAACGTCGGCAAGCCGCAGGTCGCGTACCGCGAGACGATCCGCAAGGCCGTCGAGCGCGTGGACTACACCCACAAGAAGCAGACCGGTGGTACCGGTCAGTTCGCCAAGGTGCAGATCGCGATCGAGCCCATCGAGGGCGGCGACGCCTCGTACGAGTTCGTGAACAAGGTGACCGGTGGCCGTATCCCGAAGGAGTACATCCCTTCGGTGGACGCCGGTGCGCAGGAGGCCATGCAGTTCGGCATCCTCGCGGGCTACGAGATGACGGGCGTCCGCGTCACGCTCATCGACGGTGGCTACCACGAGGTCGACTCCTCCGAGCTCGCCTTCAAGATCGCCGGTTCGCAGGCCTTCAAGGAGGCCGCGCGCAAGGCCAGCCCCGTGCTGCTCGAGCCGATGATGGCCGTCGAGGTCACCACGCCCGAGGACTACATGGGTGAGGTCATCGGCGACATCAACTCCCGCCGTGGCCAGATCCAGGCCATGGAGGAGCGGGCCGGTGCCCGCGTCGTGAAGGGCCTCGTGCCCCTCTCGGAGATGTTCGGTTACGTCGGCGACCTGCGCAGCAAGACGTCCGGCCGGGCCAGCTACTCCATGCAGTTCGACTCCTACGCCGAGGTTCCGCGGAACGTCGCCGAGGAGATCATCGCGAAGGCCAAGGGCGAGTAGCGCACCTGCGTTCAACGCACCGCGTTCACACGCTTTAGGCTTGACCCCGGAGCCTCACGGGTCGTTCCTCCGTATACCTGGCGGAATGACCCGGGGCCCGGGATTTGACAGCAAAGATCACCTGGCGCCGATGAAGTAAGGCGTACAGAACCACTCCACAGGAGGACCCCAGTGGCGAAGGCGAAGTTCGAGCGGACTAAGCCGCACGTCAACATCGGCACCATCGGTCACATCGACCACGGTAAGACGACCCTCACGGCCGCCATTACCAAGGTGCTGCACGACGCGTTCCCGGACCTGAACGAGGCCTCGGCGTTCGACCAGATCGACAAGGCTCCCGAAGAGCGCCAGCGCGGTATCACCATCTCCATCGCGCACGTCGAGTACCAGACGGAGACCCGTCACTACGCCCACGTCGACTGCCCCGGTCACGCGGACTACATCAAGAACATGATCACGGGTGCGGCGCAGATGGACGGCGCCATCCTCGTTGTCGCCGCCACCGACGGCCCGATGCCGCAGACCAAGGAGCACGTGCTCCTGGCCCGCCAGGTCGGCGTTCCGTACATCGTCGTCGCCCTGAACAAGGCCGACATGGTGGACGACGAGGAGATCCTGGAGCTCGTCGAGCT
The DNA here is from genome assembly GCF_022698165.1 of Streptomyces cylindrosporus. Taxonomy (GTDB): domain Bacteria; phylum Actinomycetota; class Actinomycetes; order Streptomycetales; family Streptomycetaceae; genus Streptomyces; species Streptomyces cylindrosporus. The sequence goes on along the minus strand of NZ_JALDAY010000011.1, from coordinate 331,794 downwards.
CGAGGTCCGTGAGCTGCTCTCCGAGTACGAGTTCCCGGGCGACGACGTTCCGGTCGTCAAGGTCTCCGCGCTCAAGGCGCTCGAGGGCGACAAGGAGTGGGGCCAGTCGGTCCTGGACCTGATGGCCGCCGTCGACACCGCGATCCCGGAGCCGGAGCGCGACGTCGACAAGCCGTTCCTGATGCCGATCGAGGACGTCTTCACGATCACCGGTCGCGGTACGGTCGTCACCGGCCGTATCGAGCGTGGTGTCCTGAAGGTCAACGAGACCGTCGACATCATCGGCATCAAGCCGGAGAAGACCACCACCACGGTCACCGGCATCGAGATGTTCCGCAAGCTGCTCGACGAGGGCCAGGCCGGTGAGAACGTCGGTCTGCTGCTCCGCGGCATCAAGCGCGAGGACGTCGAGCGCGGCCAGGTCATCATCAAGCCGGGCTCGGTCACCCCGCACACCGAGTTCGAGGCGCAGGCCTACATCCTGTCCAAGGACGAGGGTGGCCGCCACACGCCGTTCTTCAACAACTACCGTCCGCAGTTCTACTTCCGTACCACGGACGTGACCGGCGTCGTGACCCTCCCCGAGGGCACCGAGATGGTCATGCCGGGCGACAACACTGAGATGAAGGTCGAGCTCATCCAGCCCATCGCCATGGAAGAGGGCCTGAAGTTCGCCATCCGTGAGGGTGGCCGGACGGTCGGCGCCGGCCAGGTCACGAAGATCAACAAGTGACTCTGAGCCGCTAGGCCACTGGAAGGGCCCGTACGACTTCGGTCGTACGGGCCCTTTCGCTTGCCGTCTTCTCCGGGGTGGGCCCCCGGGGTGGCGACGGCGGTTCGGCGAAGTCTCGGTGAACCCTGAGAGTCGTGCCGTGGAGAGTTGGACCAACTCCCCGACACCGATGCCCCCTATGTTCCTGTCTGCTCGCTGTGGGACGGATGTGACGGCCTAGCGTGGCCGGGTCGGAGCAGAGGACAGACAGGGGATGGTCAGCGATGTCCGTGATGGTGGACCGGCCGACGCAGCAGTTGCGCAAGGTGCAGGTTCGCCGTCCAACGGCCCCGCTCCGCCGCGAGCGCCCGCGCCTGTACGCCATCGACGGCATCCGGCTCCTCGCCGCGCTGATGGTCGCCGTGCACCACTACGCCGGCACCTGGCGGGTGAACCAGCCGGGCAACGCGGTCTGGGTCAGACCCGCCTCCGACATCATGCCGACGGTGTTCCGCTTCGCCTCGTACGGCTGGATCGGCGTCGAGATCTTCTTCGTGATCAGCGGCTTCGTGATCTGCATGTCCTGCTGGGGCCGCAGCCCACGCCAGTTCTTCGTCTCCCGGGTGATCCGCCTCTACCCCGCGTACTGGTTCGGCATCGTCTTCACCACGGCCGTGGTCGTCGCCCTGCCCGGCGTCTGGGACCGCCTCAAGCTGCGGGACATCCTGCTCAACCTCACGATGCTGCAGTCCGGTTCGCACGTGGACAGCGTCGACGGCGTGTACTGGACGCTCTGGTCCGAGCTCCGCTTCTACCTGCTCTTCCTGGTCGTCGTCGCCACCGGGCTGACGTACCGCAAGGTCGTGCTCTTCTGCTGCGTGTGGGGCGCGGCCGCGATGCTGGCCCCGGTGGCGGAGTTCCACCTCCTCACGCTGGCCGCGAACCCGGACGGCGCGTGGTTCTTCATCGCCGGCCTCGCCCTCTACCTGATGCACCGCTTCGGCCAGGACCTGCTGCTGTGGGGGATCCTCGCGCTGTGCTGGCTGATGGGCCAGCGGGAACTGGGCATCCGGATCGACGAGGTCGAGCACGTCTCCGGCTGGCGGGGGAGCTTCCTCATCTTCACCGCCTTCCTCCTGGCCATGGTGGCGATCGCGCTCGGCGCGACGGACCGCATCCGCTGGAAGTGGCTGGTGACGGCGGGCGCGTTGACGTATCCGCTCTATCTCACGCACTACGTCGCCGGTACGACGGTCATCAACCGCCTGAAGGACACGATGGACGCCCGCCTGCTGGTCGTGTCGGTGATCGCCGGGTTCATGGTGCTGAGCTGGCTGGTGCACCGGTTTGTGGAGCGGCCGGTGGCGAGGGTGTTGAAGCGGGGGTTGGACACGTCGTTCGCGCGGTTGCGCAATGCCGCATGAACACATCACGCGTTAATCTGCCCGCTCCCATGTCCCGCATTGCACAAGAGGCGTAAGTGAGAACAGGCAGACCAACGGCCGCCGCGGCCGCGCTCGTCGGGGCGCTCGCTCTGACCCTGCTGGGCGCCCCGGCGGCCCAGGCCAAGGACACCGGCATCACGGTGTCGAAGATCGTCGTCAACAAGGGCAAGCCGATCGTCGTCGGCACGACCAAGGAGGTGGAGCCGTCCCTCACCTTCAGCATCACTCTGCCCGCCGGCTACAGCACCAGTAAGCCGGACCGGTACGACGCGTTTCCCTTCCTCTACCGCGGCGACCTGGAGAAGGCGGCCGACACCGGGGAGAACTACATAGGACCGGGCGTCTACACCTGCTACGAGGTCAGCTCGAAGAAGGCCGACTGCGAGGGGTCCCTCTACATCGATCCGCACCCGAGCCAGGAGCAGGTCGACTCCAACAGCGACGCCACCAAGTGGAAGCTGGGCGTGTCGCTGCGCCTGTTCAAGGCCAACGGCCAGCTCGCCGCCGAGGAGCACGAGACAAGGTCGGCCACCGTCCGGCTCAAGCGGGCCGCGAAGGTCACGGTGAACGCGACGCCCGAGCCGGTCACCAAGGGTGCGAAGATCACCGTCACGGGCAAGGTCACCAGGGCGAACTGGAGCACCAAGAAGTACGGCCCCTACGGCGGCCGCACGGTCACCCTCCAGTTCAGGGAGAAGGGCACCGACTCCTTCAAGGCGGTCAAGAAGGTCACCGCGAACAGCTCCGGCCGGCTCACGACCACGGTGACCGCGGCCGTCGACGGTTCCTGGCGCTGGGTGTACGGAGGCAATGACACCACCGGGGCGGCGACCAGCGGCGCCGACTACGTGGACGTGCGCTGACCTCCGAGGCGGGATGCCTGTGTCGTCGACCTCCTCACCAACTCGGTGGTTCGTAGTGCCAAGCGGGTCTGTTCGGGTCGGTGAGGCGGGCTCGGCAGTCCTCGGTCAGCGGGTGATCCGGTTCCAGGGCGCGCTCGCAGTCGGTGAGCAGCGCCCTGAGATCGGCGTTTCCGCACAGGGCCAGTTGGTGGCGGGCGGCCAGGGTGAGTTCGTGCTCGGGACCGAGCGCCCGCATGGTGTCCTGATGGAGCGGGGCCAGGAGGGCCAGTGCTTCGTCCCGGCCGACGGAGCTCGCGGTGAGGGCCGCCTGCTGAAGACGGACGACGAAGGTACGTGGATGATCGGCACCGTAGAGGGCGGTCCGGCCGTCGACGACCTCCTCCGTGAGGCGCAGTCCCAGCGCGGTGTCTCCGGCGTCGCACACAGCGCCCGCGAGATTCCAGCGTGCGTCGACGGTGAGCCGGTCGAGCGGACCGAGCAGCCTGGTCGCGTCGTCGGCCAACTCATCCCAGAGCCGGACCGCCTCGGCTGTTCGCCCGCACGCGGCGGTGCAGCCGGCGACCTCGAACCTGCAGTCGAGGGTCACGCGGTGCGTCGGCCCCAAGGTACGCAGGGATCGTTCCAGGGCGTCGAGAGCCAGGTCGAGCGCCGCCGCCGGACGGCCCAGGTGAGCAGTCCAGCGGGTGACGTGGAAGGCCGTGGCAATGGACTCGGGGTGGTCTTCGCCGTACCGCAGGCGAGCCTCCTCGTGCAGTTCCGTGGCCAGCTCCAGGGCCTCCTCCTTGTTGCCGGCCCCACCTGTCCACCAGGACAGATCCGAGCGCAGTTCGTACAGGGACTGCCGGTCGGTGTCGGCCGGGGCCGAGTGGAGTGCCGTCCGCAATACCTGGCAGGCTTCGTCCAGCCGCCAGTTCTGTCCGAGCAGCAGTGCCAGCCCGGCGGCCGCGACGACGACCCCGTTGTCCAGGGCCCGTTGAAAGGCGTCGCGGGCAGCCGTGTGCCTCACCTCTCTGATCGCCGCCCATCCGATGTCCACGCAGACCTCCGGCTCGGCCACCGCGATCAACCGCTCCCAGGTGTCGTCCAGAACCGGGTCGTCCACGGCGTCGGGCAGGTAGTCGAACAGGGTGTAGGCGTCCGGAGCCGAGTCGTAGGGGATGAGCAGGCCGCTCGTCGCGTACAGCGGCCTGGTCGCCCACTCCAGGGCCTCCTCCCAGCTCTCGGGGCGCAGCCTGATTCCGCCGTGCGCCGTGAGCTGACGTTCGTGCAAGTCCCGGAGCAGCTCGGCCGGGAGCGGCCGGTTCCAGCCAGCCCGGCGCGCCTCGACCGCCGCGCTCACCAGGGCGGCGCCCCGCACATGTCGTCCTTCGGGCGCCCAAGCGTCCTGCCAGGCCGCGAGCAGTTGTGGTCCGGCGGCGAGGAACTCGGCGACGCCGTAGCGGTCGGCGATGTCGGCCGCCTGCGCCAGACGCCGGTCGTCGCCGAACTCCCGGGCCCGCGCGACCTCTTCGGCGTGCCACCGCCGGTCGAGCCGGATCTCCCGCGCCAGCGCGAGGACGTCCCGCCCCACCCGTCCGCCCGATCCGTCGGACGGGTCCCGGGCAAGGCCCTGGACGTCCATGTAGCGCGCCCGCTCCTGCGCCCTGATGGTGGCCAGGACCACCACGCCCGGGGGCGCGAGTCGCTCCAGCAGGTGCAGAGTGAGGCCACCGGCACCCAGGTATCGCTCCACGTCGTCCAGCCACACGACCGAGCGGCGCTCGCGCCGGACCGCGGTCGCCGCGGCCCGAAGCGCCGTCGGCTCGGTGGGATCGGGCAGGACGAGGGCGGCCTGGGGCAGCACCGCCTGTGCCGCCTCGAACGCCGCCCGTGACTTGCCGGCCGTGGACTCTCCGAAGACCAGTACGAAGCGCTCCGTGCGCAGGGCGTCTTCGATCTCCGCGCTGCGGTCCCGTCGTACGAAGGGAGGTACCCGTGAGCCGGGCGCGTGCGTGCTGCCTTCCGGGGCGGCAGGGTGGACGCCGATCACGAGCAGGTCGTCGATGTCGCGCAGCCTCGGCAGCCGGCCTTGCCGGTCGTGCAGCAGTCCGTCGCCGGAGTCGCCACCTCGGCTCGCCGCCTCCTCGACGAGTCGTTGCCCGCGCTGCGTCAGCGCCGCACCGACCGTCGCGGCCACGGCGACCATCGCTCCGCCCACCACACCCGGCAGCAGCCTGGCCAGCCAGGAGACCCCCGACACCCCTACGGCGACCGTGACGAGCAGCCACCAGCCCCCCGAGCGGTTCCCCCACATCCGCATGTCTGTCCGGTACCCGGGCCGGGAAATCGCCACGCGCACCCGATGGTCAGCTTGCCGGACGGAGGGCTTCTTGCCCCGCAGGATCTGTCGGCCGTCCAGGGCCGCCGCCCGGCCGGGACAGCACCCGTGTTTGACCTGCGTCACGCCCGGGGTATTCTCTCCGGCTCGATTGGCCAGGCCCCTGCCCCATATGGCAGACTGTCCGAGTTGCTCGGTCGAGTGTTGATGCTGCGCGCCTCCCGCCGGGAGGACCGGAAGCGAGTCCCACAGTACTCGTCGTCCTAACTGCCCTCGGGCAGCACTGGGGCGGACGTACGGGAATCTTCCGGGAAGTGCGGTGCGGCACTGGCCAGGCACCCGGTGGATCTCTTTCTCAGACAAGGGATGTTCGAACAAGGGACATCTGTGTCAGTGAAAGCGCGACACGCCCGACCGCGTGGGTCGGAGGTGGAGCGCACGGAGGACCGGGTTCCAGAGCGTGAAGAGACAAAGGACTACTGAGTAGCCATGGCGGGACAGAAGATCCGCATCCGGCTCAAGGCCTACGACCACGAGGTCATCGACTCCTCGGCGAAGAAGATCGTCGAGACGGTGACCCGTACTGGTGCGTCGGTCGCGGGCCCGGTGCCGCTGCCCACTGAGAAGAACGTGTACTGCGTCATCAAGTCGCCGCACAAGTACAAGGACTCGCGCGAGCACTTCGAGATGCGCACGCACAAGCGCCTGATCGACATCCTCGACCCGACGCCCAAGACCGTTGACTCTCTGATGCGACTCGACCTCCCGGCCGGTGTCGACATCGAGATCAAGCTCTGAGGGCCGGTGATCTGAGAATGGCTAAGCAGATCAAGGGCATCCTGGGCGAGAAGCTCGGCATGACGCAGGTGTGGGACGAGAACAACCGTGTTGTTCCGGTCACCGTCGTCAAGGCCGGCCCCAACGTCGTCACCCAGGTGCGTACGAACGACAGCGACGGCTACGAGTCGGTCCAGATCGCCTTCGGCGAGATCGACCCGCGCAAGGTGAACAAGCCCCTCAAGGGCCACTTCGCCAAGGCCGACGTCACCCCCCGTCGACACCTCGTCGAGATCCGGACGGCCGATGCCGCCGAGTACACGCTCGGTCAGGAAATCACCGCCGAGGTCTTCGAGGCCGGCGTGAAGGTCGACGTCACCGGCAAGAGCAAGGGCAAGGGCTTCGCCGGTGTCATGAAGCGCCACAACTTCGGTGGCCTCGGCGCCGGTCACGGCACCCAGCGCAAGCACCGCTCTCCCGGTTCCATCGGTGGCTGCGCCACCCCGGGCCGTGTGTTCAAGGGCCTCCGCATGGCGGGTCGCATGGGCAACGAGCGTGTCACCACCCAGAACCTGACCGTCCACGCCGTTGACGCGGAGAAGGGTCTGCTGCTCATCAAGGGCGCGGTTCCCGGTCCGAACGGCGGCCTCGTCCTGGTCCGCACCGCGGCCAAGGGGGCCTGAGGTACCGATGAGCACTGTTGACATCCTTTCGCCTGCCGGCGAGAAGACCGGTAGCGTCGAGCTCCCCGCGGAGATCTTCGGCGTGGAGAAGATCAGCATCCCGCTGATCCACCAGGTCGTCGTCGCGCAGAACGCCGCTGCCCGTCAGGGCACGCACAAGACGAAGACCCGTGGCGAGGTCCGTGGTGGCGGCAAGAAGCCGTACCGCCAGAAGGGCACCGGCCGCGCCCGTCAGGGCTCGACCCGCGCGCCGCAGTTCGCCGGTGGTGGCGTCGTGCACGGTCCCGTGCCGCGCGACTACTCGCAGCGCACCCCGAAGAAGATGAAGGCTGCCGCCCTGCGTCACGCCCTCACCGACCGGGCGCGTCACAACCGCATCCACGTCGTCACCGGCGTGGTCGAGGGCGAGACCCCCAGCACCAAGGCCGCTCGCACGCTGTTCGGCAAGATCTCGGAGCGCAAGAACCTGCTCCTGGTCGTCGACCGCGCCGACGAGGCCGCGTGGCTGTCCGCCCGCAACCTGCCCCAGGTGCACATCCTGGAGCCGGGCCAGCTGAACACGTACGACGTGATCGTCTCGGACGACGTGGTCTTCACCCAGGCCGCTCTCGAGTCCTTCGTCGCCGGCCCGAAGGCCAACGACACCGAAGGGACTGAGGTCTGATGGCCATCCGTCACCCCGCCATTGCCTCGAAGGCCGCCAAGGCCGCCAAGGCCGCGCGTGTCGCCAAGGCGCGCCGGCACGCCGCCGAGGGCAAGAACACCGTCGAGACGCCGCTGAGCAAGTCGTACACGGACCCCCGTGACGTGCTGCTCAAGCCGGTCGTCTCGGAGAAGAGCTACGCGCTCCTGGACGAGAACAAGTACACGTTCATCGTCGACCCGAACGCCAACAAGACCCAGATCAAGCAGGCCGTCCAGGCGGTCTTCTCGGTCAAGGTCACCGGGGTCAACACGATCAACCGCATCGGCAAGCGCAAGCGGACCCGCACCGGCTTCGGCCAGCGTGCGGCCACCAAGCGCGCGATCGTGACCCTCGCCGAGGGCGACCGTATCGACATCTTCGGCGGTCCGACCGCGTAAGCGGGTCGGATCGTCCGATATCGGACGAGGACTGAGAAATGGGAATCCGCAAGTACAAGCCGACTACGCCGGGCCGTCGTGGTTCCAGCGTCGCCGACTTCGTCGAGGTCACGCGGTCCACGCCGGAGAAGTCGCTGGTCCGCCCGCTGCACAGCAAGGGCGGCCGTAACAACGCCGGTCGTGTGACCGTTCGCCACCAGGGTGGCGGACACAAGCGCGCCTACCGAGTGATCGACTTCCGTCGTCACGACAAGGACGGCGTGCCGGCGAAGGTCGCGCACATCGAGTACGACCCCAACCGCACCGCGCGCATCGCGCTGCTCCACTACGCGGACGGCGAGAAGCGCTACATCCTGGCGCCGAAGGGCCTCAACCAGGGCGACCGGATCGAGAACGGCCCCGCGGCCGACATCAAGCCCGGCAACAACCTGGCGCTGCGCAACATCCCGGTCGGTACGACGATCCACTCCGTGGAGCTTCGTCCGGGCGGCGGCGCCAAGTTCGCCCGCTCCGCCGGTGCCTCCGTGCAGCTGCTCGCGAAGGAGGGCACGATGGCCCACCTTCGTATGCCCTCCGGTGAGATCCGCCTGGTCGACCAGCGCTGCCGCGCCACGGTCGGCGAGGTCGGCAACGCCGAGCAGAGCAACATCAACTGGGGCAAGGCCGGCCGCAAGCGCTGGCTGGGCGTCCGCCCGACCGTTCGCGGTGTGGCGATGAACCCGGTTGACCACCCGCACGGTGGTGGTGAGGGCAAGACCTCCGGTGGTCGCCACCCGGTCAGCCCCTGGGGTCAGAAGGAAGGTCGTACTCGTTCGCCCAAGAAGGCGTCGAACAAGTACATCGTCCGCCGCCGCAAGACGAACAAGAAGCGCTAGGAGCGGGTTTAGATGCCGCGCAGTCTCAAGAAGGGGCCCTTCGTCGACGACCACCTGATCAAGAAGGTGGAAGCCCAGAACGAAGCCGGCACCAAGAACGTCATCAAGACCTGGTCCCGTCGCTCCATGATCGTGCCGGCCATGCTCGGCCACACGCTCGCGGTGCACAACGGCAAGACCCACATCCCGGTGTTCGTCACCGAGTCGATGGTCGGCCACAAGCTCGGCGAGTTCTCGCCGACGCGCACCTTCCGGGGTCACGTCAAGGACGACCGGAAGTCGAAGCGCCGCTAACAGCGGATCGCATTCAGACACGTAAGTAACTGAGAGGGACAACCATGGAAGCCAGGGCCCAGGCGCGGTACATCCGCGTTACGCCCATGAAGGCCCGCCGCGTGGTGGACCTTATCCGTGGCATGGACGCCACGGAGGCTCAGGCTGTTCTGCGATTCGCTCCGCAGGCAGCCTCCGTGCCCGTCGGCAAGGTGCTCGACAGCGCCATCGCCAACGCCGCGCACAACTACGACCACACCGACGCCGACAGCCTCTTCATCTCCGAGGCGTACGTCGACGAGGGTCCGACCCTGAAGCGGTTCCGTCCGCGTGCCCAGGGCCGTGCCTACCGGATCCGCAAGCGGACCAGCCACATCACCGTGGTCGTCAGCAGCAAGGAAGGAACCCGGTAATGGGCCAGAAGGTTAACCCGCATGGGTTCCGGCTCGGTGTCACCACGGACTTCAAGTCCCGGTGGTACGCCGACAAGCTGTACAAGGACTACGTCAAGGAAGACGTCGCCATCCGTCGGATGATGACGTCCGGCATGGAGCGCGCCGGCATCTCGAAGGTGGAGATCGAGCGCACCCGTGACCGCGTGCGTGTGGACATCCACACCGCTCGTCCGGGCATCGTCATCGGCCGCCGTGGCGCCGAGGCCGACCGCATCCGCGGTGACCTCGAGAAGCTCACGGGCAAGCAGGTCCAGCTGAACATCCTCGAGGTCAAGAACCCCGAGACGGACGCTCAGCTGGTCGCTCAGGCCGTCGCCGAGCAGCTCTCCTCCCGCGTCTCCTTCCGTCGGGCCATGCGCAAGAGCATGCAGTCCGCCATGAAGGCCGGCGCCAAGGGCATCAAGATCCAGTGCGGTGGCCGCCTCGGCGGCGCCGAGATGTCCCGCTCGGAGTTCTACCGCGAGGGCCGCGTGCCCCTGCACACGCTCCGCGCGAACGTGGACTACGGCTTCTTCGAGGCCAAGACGACCTTCGGCCGCATCGGTGTGAAGGTCTGGATCTACAAGGGCGATGTCAAGAACATCGCCGAGGTCCGCGCCGAGAACGCTGCGGCCCGTGCGGGTAACCGCCCGGCCCGTGGTGGTGCCGACCGCCCGGCCCGTGGTGGCCGCGGTGGCGAGCGGCGCGGTCGCAAGCCGCAGCAGGCTGCCGGTTCCGAGGCCCCCAAGGCCGAGGCTCCCGCGTCCGCTCCGGCTGAGAGCACCGGAACGGAGGCCTGACCGACATGCTGATCCCCCGTAGGGTCAAGCACCGCAAGCAGCACCACCCGAAGCGTCGTGGTGAGGCCAAGGGCGGTACGACCGTGGCGTTCGGCGAGTACGGCATCCAGGCCCTCACGCCGGCGTACGTGACCAACCGTCAGATCGAGGCCGCTCGTATCGCGATGACCCGCCACATCAAGCGTGGCGGCAAGGTCTGGATCAACATCTACCCGGACCGCCCGCTCACGAAGAAGCCCGCCGAGACCCGCATGGGTTCCGGTAAGGGTTCGCCGGAGTGGTGGATCGCGAACGTGCACCCGGGCCGGGTCATGTTCGAGCTGTCGTACCCGAACGAGAAGATCGCCCGTGAGGCCCTGACTCGCGCAGCCCACAAGCTGCCGATGAAGTGCCGGATCGTCAAGCGCGAGGCAGGTGAAGCGTGATGTCGGCCGGTACCAAGGCGTCCGAGCTGCGCGAGCTGGGCAACGAGGAGCTTCTGGCGAAGCTCCGCGAGGCCAAGGAAGAGCTGTTCAACCTCCGCTTCCAGGCGGCGACCGGTCAGCTCGAGAACCACGGTCGGCTGAAGGCCGTCCGTAAGGACATCGCGCGGATCTACACCCTGATGCGTGAGCGCGAGCTGGGCATCGAGACGGTGGAGAGCGCCTGATGAGTGAGAGCAACGTGACTGAGCAGACTGCAGAGGCCCGCGGCTTCCGCAAGACCCGTGAGGGTCTCGTCGTCAGCGACAAGATGGACAAGACCGTCGTCGTCGCCGTCGAGGACCGCGTCAAGCACGCGCTGTACGGCAAGGTCATCCGCCGTACGAACAAGCTCAAGGCTCACGACGAGCAGAACGCCGCGGGCGTCGGCGACCGTGTCCTCCTCGCGGAGACCCGGCCGCTGTCCGCGACGAAGCGCTGGCGCGTCGTCGAGATCCTCGAGAAGGCCAAGTAATTTCCTGCGAGGCACCCCTCGCAGGACAGTTCCGCCAGGCTCCGGGGGCCGTTCTTGAACGGCCCCCGGGGAACCGGCAGACAAACAGGAGATAGACGTGATCCAGCAGGAGTCGCGACTGCGTGTCGCCGACAACACTGGTGCGAAGGAGATCCTTTGCATCCGTGTGCTCGGTGGCTCCGGTCGCCGCTACGCGGGCATCGGTGACGTCATCGTCGCCACCGTCAAGGACGCGATCCCCGGTGGCAACGTGAAGAAGGGTGACGTCGTCAAGGCGGTCATCGTTCGCACCGTCAAGGAGCGCCGCCGTCCGGACGGCTCGTACATCCGCTTCGACGAGAACGCCGCCGTCATTCTGAAGAACGACGGCGACCCTCGCGGCACCCGCATCTTCGGCCCGGTCGGGCGTGAGCTGCGCGAGAAGAAGTTCATGAAGATCATCTCGCTGGCTCCGGAGGTGCTGTAAGCATGAAGATCAAGAAGGGCGACCTGGTCCAGGTCATCACCGGTAAGGACAAGGGCAAGCAGGGCAAGGTCATCGCGGCCTTCCCCCGCGAGGACCGCGTCCTGGTCGAGGGTGTCAACCGGGTCAAGAAGCACACCAAGGCCGGCCCCACCGCTCGCGGTTCGCAGGCCGGCGGCATCGTCACGACCGAGGCGCCGATCCACGTCTCCAACGTCCAGCTGGTCGTTGAGAAGGACGGCAACAAGGTCGTCACGCGTGTCGGTTACCGCTTCGACGACGAGGGCAACAAGATCCGCGTTGCCAAGCGGACGGGTGAGGACATCTGATGGCTACCACCACCACTCCGCGTCTCAAGACGAAGTACCGCGAGGAGATCGCGGGCAAGCTGCGTGACGAGTTCAAGTACGAGAACGTCATGCAGATCCCCGGCCTCGTCAAGATCGTGGTCAACATGGGTGTGGGCGACGCCGCCCGCGACTCCAAGCTGATCGAGGGCGCCATCCGCGACCTCACCACGATCACCGGTCAGAAGCCGGCCGTCACCAAGGCCCGCAAGTCCATCGCGCAGTTCAAGCTGCGTGAGGGCCAGCCGATCGGTGCCCACGTCACGCTCCGTGGCGACCGCATGTGGGAGTTCCTGGACCGCACCCTGTCGCTCGCGCTCCCGCGCATCCGCGACTTCCGTGGTCTGTCCCCCAAGCAGTTCGACGGCCGTGGCAACTACACCTTCGGTCTCACCGAGCAGGTCATGTTCCACGAGATCGACCAGGACAAGATCGACCGTACCCGGGGCATGGACATCACCGTGGTGACCACGGCGACCAACGACGCTGAGGGCCGCGCGCTCCTTCGTCACCTCGGCTTCCCCTTCAAGGAGGCGTGAGCGAGATGGCGAAGAAGGCTCTGATTGCCAAGGCTGCTCGCAAGCCCAAGTTCGGTGTGCGCGCGTACACCCGCTGCCAGCGCTGCGGCCGTCCGCACTCCGTGTACCGCAAGTTCGGCCTGTGCCGCGTGTGCCTTCGTGAGATGGCTCACCGTGGCGAGCTGCCGGGCGTGACCAAGAGCTCCTGGTAATCCCCGTAATCAGGGATTCCCGAAGCTCTCGGTAAGAAGTGGGCGTGTCAGGCGCCCTCCTCTCCATGGCTTAGGCTTGGAGGGTTGGGCGTCTGACGACTGCCCTTACGACTTACTACGCCGTAGGTCCACCGCACCGCACCCGCCTCGTCTCGGATCGAGGAGAGGGATGGGCACCTGGAAACCCCGGCGAGAGAGGCCGAAGGCCAATTCATGACCATGACTGATCCGATCGCAGACATGCTTACGCGTCTGCGGAACGCGAACTCGGCATACCACGACTCCGTGACGATGCCCGCTTCCAAGATCAAGTCGCACATCGCGGAGATCCTCCAGCAGGAGGGCTTCATCACGGGCTGGAAGGTCGAGGACGCCGAGGTCGGCAAGAACCTCGTCCTGGAGCTGAAGTTCGGCCCCAACCGTGAGCGCTCCATCGCGGGCATCAAGCGGATCTCCAAGCCCGGTCTCCGGGTGTACGCGAAGTCCACCAACCTGCCCAAGGTCCTCGGTGGCCTCGGCGTGGCGATCATCTCCACGTCGCACGGTCTCCTGACCGACAAGCAGGCCGGCAAGAAGGGCGTGGGTGGGGAAGTCCTCGCCTACGTCTGGTAGCGGAAGGGAACGGAGGAAACAGCTATGTCGCGTATTGGCAAGCTCCCCATCACGGTTCCCGCCGGCGTGGACGTCACCATCGACGGCCAGACGGTCTCGGTCAAGGGCCCCAAGGGCACGCTGACCCACACCGTCGCGGCGCCGATCGAGATCGCCAAGGGTGAGGACGGCGTCCTGAACGTCACCCGCCCCAACGACGAGCGTCAGAGCAAGGCCCTGCACGGCCTGTCCCGCACGCTGGTGGCGAACATGATCACCGGCGTGACCCAGGGTTACGTGAAGAAGCTCGAGATCAGCGGTGTCGGTTACCGCGTGCAGGCCAAGGGTTCGAACCTGGAGTTCGCTCTCGGCTACAGCCACCCGATCACCGTCGAGGCCCCCGAGGGCATCACCTTCAAGGTGGAGGCCCCCACCCGGTTCTCGGTCGAGGGCATCGACAAGCAGAAGGTCGGCGAGGTTGCGGCCAACATCCGCAAGCTGCGCAAGCCCGACCCGTACAAGGCCAAGGGCGTCAAGTACGAGGGCGAAGTCATCCGCCGCAAGGTCGGAAAGGCGGGTAAGTAAGCCATGGCATACGGACAGAAGATCCTGAAGGGCGACGCCTACAAGCGCGCCGCGATCAAGCGCCGTCACATCCGGATCCGCAAGCGGATCAACGGTACGGCGGAGCGTCCGCGTCTGGTCGTTACCCGCTCGAACCGCCACATCGTGGCCCAGGTGATCGACGACCTCAAGGGTCACACCCTTGCGTCGGCGTCCACCCTGGACACCTCGATCCGCGGTGGCGAGGGCGACAAGTCGGCCCAGGCCAAGCAGGTCGGTGCCCTGGTCGCCGAGCGCGCCAAGGCCGCCGGTGTCGAGGCCGTCGTGTTCGACCGTGGTGGCAACCAGTACGCCGGGCGCATCGCCGCCCTGGCGGACGCCGCCCGCGAAGCCGGGCTCAAGTTCTGAGCCGCTCGTAGCTAGCGGAAAGAGAGAGGTAATCCAATGGCTGGACCCCAGCGCCGCGGTGGCGGTGCCGGTGGCGGCGAGCGGCGGGACCGTAAGGGTCGTGACGGTGGCGCAGCCGCCGCCGAGAAGACCGCTTACGTTGAGCGTGTCGTCGCGATCAACCGTGTCGCCAAGGTTGTGAAGGGTGGTCGTCGCTTCAGCTTCACCGCGCTGGTCGTGGTGGGCGACGGTGACGGCACCGTGGGTGTCGGTTACGGCAAGGCCAAGGAGGTGCCGGCCGCCATCGCCAAGGGTGTCGAGGAGGCCAAGAAGCACTTCTTCAAGGTCCCCCGTATCCAGGGCACCATCCCGCACCCCATCCAGGGTGAGAAGGCTGCCGGCGTCGTGCTCCTCAAGCCCGCCTCCCCGGGTACCGGTGTTATCGCCGGTGGTCCGGTGCGTGCCGTGCTCGAGTGCGCCGGTATCCACGACGTGCTGTCGAAGTCGCTCGGCTCCGACAACGCCATCAACATCGTGCACGCGACCGTGGAGGCCCTGAAGGGCCTGCAGCGTCCCGAGGAGATCGCGGCCCGCCGCGGTCTGCCCCTCGAGGACGTCGCCCCCGCGGCTCTTCTCCGTGCGCGTGCCGGGGCGGGTGCGTAATCATGGCGCAGCTCAGGATTACGCAGGTCAAGTCCTACATCGGCAGCAAGCAGAACCACCGTGACACCCTGCGCTCCCTTGGTCTCAAGGGCATCAACACGCAGGTCGTCAAGGAGGACCGCCCCGAGTTCCGCGGCATGGTGCACACCGTCCGCCACCTCGTGACGGTCGAGGAGGTCGACTGATCATGGCGGAGAACAACCCGCTCAAGATCCACAACCTCCGTCCCGCCCCGGGCGCCAAGACCGCCAAGACCCGTGTCGGTCGTGGTGAGGCGTCGAAGGGTAAGACGGCCGGTCGTGGTACCAAGGGCACGAAGGCCCGCTACCAGGTTCCGGAGCGCTTCGAGGGTGGGCAGATGCCCCTCCACATGCGCCTCCCGAAGCTGAAGGGCTTCAAGAACCCGTTCAAGACCGAGTACCAGGTCGTGAACCTCGACAAGCTGGCCGCGCTCTACCCCGAGGGTGGCGAGGTCACCGTCGAGGGTCTGGTGGCCAAGGGCGCCGTTCGCAAGAACAGCCTGGTCAAGGTGCTCGGCCAGGGCGAGATCTCCGTGGCGCTGCAGGTGACGGTCGACGCCGTCTCCGGCTCCGCCAAGGAGAAGATCGCCGCCGCCGGCGGCACCGTCACCGAGCTCGTCTGAACAACTCAGGCGTCTCGATGACTTGAGCGATCCCGACCGGGGATATCCCACAAAGGGGTATCCCCGGTTGGTCGTTCCACGGGGAGCTGTGCCGCCGGTAAGGTAGCCTGCACCGTTCGTTATTCGTATCCGTCGAACCTCAAGACCGTCACCCTTGACGCAGTTGCGCGGGGGTCGCAGGAGGCACCGTGCTCACCGCGTTCGCCCGGGCGTTCAGGACGCCCGACCTGCGCAAGAAGCTGCTCTTCACGCTCGGCATCATCGTGGTCTACCGGGTCGGTACCCACATCCCGATCCCCGGCGTCAACTACACCGCCGTCCAGCAGTGCGTGGACGAGGCTTCCGGCAACCAGGGCCTGTTCGGCCTGGTGAACATGTTCAGTGGCGGTGCGCTGCTGCAGATCACGGTCTTCGCGCTGGGCATCATGCCGTACATCACGGCGAGCATCATTCTGCAGCTGCTGACCGTGGTGATCCCGCGCCTGGAAGCCCTCAAGAAGGAGGGCTCGGCCGGTACGGCGAAGATCACCCAGTACACCCGCTACCTGACCGTGGCGCTCGCCATCCTGCAGGGCACCGGCCTGGTGGCCACCGCCCGCAGCGGCGCCCTCTTCTCCGGCTGCACGGTCGCGTCCAGCATCGTCCCGGACCAGGCGATCTTCACCACCATCACCATGGTCGTCTGCATGACCGCCGGTACGGCCGTCGTGATGTGGCTCGGCGAGCTCATCACCGACCGCGGCATCGGCAACGGCATGTCGATCCTCATGTTCATCTCGATCGCCGCGACCTTCCCCTCCGCGCTGTGGGCCATCAAGAAGCAGGGCACCCTGGCCGGCGGCTGGATCGAGTTCGGCACCGTGATCCTCGTCGGCCTGGTCATGGTCGGCCTGGTGGTCTTCGTCGAGCAGGCCCAGCGCCGGATCCCGGTCCAGTACGCGAAGCGCATGATCGGCCGCCGTTCCTACGGCGGGACCTCGACGTACATCCCGCTGAAGGTCAACCAGGCGGGTGTGATTCCGGTCATCTTCGCCTCGTCGCTGCTCTACATCCCCGCGCTGGTCGCTCAGTTCTCCGGCGGCACCTCGGGCTGGAAGACCTGGATCGAGACGAACCTGACCAAGGGCGACCACCCGATCTACCTGGTCAGCTACTTCTTGCTGATCGTTTTCTTCGCGTTCTTCTACGTTGCGATCTCCTTCAACCCCGAAGAAGTCGCCGACAACATGAAGAAGTATGGTGGCTTCATCCCGGGCATCCGGGCTGGCCGACCGACCGCTGAGTACCTCTCGTACGTGCTCAACCGGATCACCTGGCCGGGTTCGCTGTATCTGGGTCTGATCGCTCTCGTACCAACGATGGCGTTGGTCGGGTTCGGGGCAACCGGTAACTTCCCCTTCGGCGGGACGAGCATCCTGATCATCGTGGGTGTGGGTCTCGAGACGGTGAAGCAGATCGAGAGCCAGCTCCAGCAGCGCAATTACGAAGGGTTCCTCCGCTGATGCGAATCGTCCTCGTCGGGCCGCCTGGTGCTGGGAAGGGCACTCAGGCCACCCGCCTTGCCGGGAAGCTGTCGATCCCGCACATCTCCACGGGCGACCTGTTCCGCGCCAACATCAGCCAGCAGACGGAGCTCGGGAAACTCGCGAAGTCCTACATGGACGCCGGCAACCTCGTGCCCGACGAGGTCACCATCGCGATGGCGAAGGACCGCATGGAGCAGCCGGACGCCCAGAACGGCTTCCTGCTCGACGGTTTCCCGCGCAACGTCTCGCAGGCCGAGGCGCTCGACGAGCTGCTCAAGACCGAGGGCATCAAGCTGGACGCCGTACTCGACCTCGAAGTCCCCGAGGAGGAGGTCGTCAAGCGGATCGCCGGCCGGCGCATCTGCCGCAACGACTCGGCGCACGTGTTCCACGTGACGTACAGCCCGCCGAAGAAGGAAGGCGTCTGCGACGTCTGCGGCGGTGAGCTGTACCAGCGCGACGACGACTCCGAGGAGACCGTCCGCACCCGGCTGGAGGTCTACCACACGCAGACCGAGCCGATCATCGACTACTACAAGGCGCAGGGCCTGGTCGTCACGATCTCCTCCCTGGGCCCGGTGGACGAGGTCACGCAGCGCGCCCTGGAGGCGCTCAAGCGCGAGGACGACGGCAAGTAGCCGTCGGCGAGTACGGCCGTGACACCCACAGGGCGTCACGGCCGTACTGTTGTGCAGGTAACCGGTTGACGTGAGTGACGGAGAGCGCAGGCCCCCCATGGTGCAGATCAAGACCCCCGAGCAGATCGCGAAGATGCGCGAGGCGGGACTGGTCGTCGCGGCCATCCACGCGGCCACGCGTGAGGCGGCCGTGCCCGGAGCCTCCACCAAGGACCTGGACGAGGTCGCCCGCAAGGTGCTCGCGGAGCACAACGCCAAGCCCAACTTCCTCGGCTACGGCGGCTTCCCCGCCACGATCTGCACCTCCGTCAACGAGGTCGTCGTCCACGGCATCCCCTCCGAGGACGTCGTCCTGAAGGACGGCGACATCATCTCCATCGACTGCGGCGCGATCATCGACGGCTGGCACGGCGACGCGGCGTACACGGCGTTCGTGGGCTCCGGTCACGCTCCGGAGCTGATCGAGCTGTCCCGGGTGACGGAGGAGTCGATGTGGGCCGGCATCGCGGCGATGAAGCAGGGCAACCGCCTGGTCGACGTCTCCCGCGCCATCGAGACGTACATCCGCCGGCAGCCGAAGCCGGGCGGCGGCAAGTACGGGATCATCGAGGACTACGGCGGCCACGGCATCGGCACCGAGATGCACATGGACCCGCACCTGCTGAACTACGTCGACCGCCGCCGCGGCAAGGGCCCCAAGCTGGTCCCCGGCTTCTGCCTGGCGATCGAGCCGATGGTCTCCCTGGGCACCCCGAAGACCGAGGTCCTCTCCGACGACTGGACGGTCATCACGACGGACGGCACGTGGTCGTCCCACTGGGAGCACTCGGTCGCGCTGACCCCCGAGGGTCCACTGGTACTCACGGCTCCCGACGGGGGCAGGGCGAAGCTGGCGGAGCATGGGGTCACGGCGGCTCCCGATCCGCTGGCGTGACGTCGGACCGGGACCACGACCGCCGGTCGGAGGCCGGCGCAGCCGCTCGAAGCTTGTGAGGCGCCCCGGGCGCCGAGCCCGCGAGGGCGGCATCCAGAACTGGGTCCGAGGTCCTCTCCGACGACTGGACGGTCATCACGACGGACGGCACGTGGTCGTCCCACTGGGAGCACAGCGTCGCGCTGACCGAGCAGGGCCCGCTCGTCCTCACCGCCCCCGACGGCGGCAAGGCGAAGCTGGCGGAGCACGGCATCACGGCGGCTCCGGACCCGCTGGCTTAATGATCTCCCCGCTGGGGCATCCTTACTCGATTCGTCTTTCCGAGTGTGCTGACGTAGACTGACTCGTCGGCTCTCGTGTCTCCGCATGTCCGCGTGCGGTTGCCGGAGTCGATCAAGGTAGTCGATTCGAAGGGCGAAGCGTGGCCAAGAAGCAAGGTGCCATCGAGATCGAGGGCACTGTCGTCGAGTCTCTTCCGAACGCCATGTTCAAGGTCGAGCTCCAGAACGGCCACCAGGTCCTGGCACACATCAGCGGCAAGATGCGCATGCACTACATCCGCATCCTCCCTGACGACCGGGTCGTGGTGGAGCTGTCTCCGTACGACCTGACGCGTGGCCGGATCGTCTACCGCTACAAGTAGATCCCTCTGACTCGGAGAACCTCAATCCCATGAAGGTCAAGCCGAGCGTCAAGAAGATCTGCGACAAGTGCAGGGTGATCCGCCGTCACGGTCGGGTCATGGTCATCTGCGAGAACCCGCGCCACAAGCAGCGCCAGGGCTGACGCACGATCGACCGATCCCTCTGCATCGACATCGCAGGGATTCGCGCGACGCGAGCTGAATATGTTCATACGCAGGACCCAGGCGATCGATCGCCTGACACCCCCGGTTCGGAGGCCGGGGACCCGATTCGTACCTGATACGGCGGCCGGGAACCGGTTCTGTGGAAGACCTCCGAAGATCACCAGGAGCCATTGAATGGCACGCGTTTCCGGTGTTGACATCCCGCGCGAAAAGCGCGTGGAGGTCGCCCTCACCTACGTGTTCGGCATCGGCCGGACCCTCTCGAAGGAGACGCTGGCTGCGACCGGCGTCGACCCGAACACCCGGGTTCGTGACCTGAGCGAAGAGCAGCTCGTCGCGATCCGCGAGTACGTGGACAACAACATCAAGACCGAGGGTGACCTCCGTCGTGAGGTCCAGGCCGACATCCGCCGCAAGGTGGAGATCGGCTGCTACCAGGGTCTCCGTCACCGTCGCGGTCTGCCCGTCCGCGGTCAGCGCACCAGCACGAACGCCCGTACCCGCAAGGGCCCGCGTCGCGCCATCGCCGGCAAGAAGAAGCCGGGCAAGAAGTAGTCCTCAGCGGACAACGCTTCATCAGCGGTCTTCGCTGTAGGACCGACCACCTCCCCGTAGGAGTTTGTAGATGCCCCCCAAGGGTCGTCAGGGCGCTGCCAAGAAGGTGCGCCGCAAGGAAAAGAAGAACGTCGCTCACGGCCACGCGCACATCAAGAGCACGTTCAACAACACGATCGTCTCGATCACGGACCCCTCGGGCAACGTGATCTCCTGGGCCTCCGCCGGCCACGTCGGCTTCAAGGGCTCGCGCAAGTCGACCCCCTTCGCCGCGCAGATGGCCGCCGAGTCGGCCGCCCGCCGCGCGCAGGAGCACGGCATGCGCAAGGTGGACGTGTTCGTCAAGGGTCCCGGCTCCGGCCGTGAGACCGCGATCCGCTCCCTCCAGGCCACCGGCCTTGAGGTCGGCTCGATCCAGGACGTCACCCCCACCCCGCACAACGGCTGCCGTCCGCCCAAGCGCCGCCGCGTCTGAGGCCAGGTTGTCTTGAGGTTGCGGGCGGTACGGCTCTTCGGGGCGGTACCGCCCGTACCCTTGCAGTACCCGTCCCTCTTGCCGGGGGCGGTTCCGTCGGGCGTCAAATAGCGGGCGTCCACGAAAGAAGGATCTGATCCACACATGCTGATCGCTCAGCGTCCCTCGTTGACCGAAGAGGTCGTCGACGAGTTCCGCTCCCGGTTCGTGATCGAGCCGCTGGAGCCGGGCTTCGGCTACACCCTCGGCAACTCCCTCCGCCGCACCCTCCTGTCGTCGATCCCCGGCGCTGCTGTCACCAGCATCCGCATCGACGGTGTCCTGCACGAGTTCACCACCGTGCCGGGCGTCAAGGAGGACGTGACCGACCTGATCCTCAACATCAAGCAGCTGGTCGTCTCCTCCGAGCACGACGAGCCGGTCGTGATGTACCTGCGCAAGCAGGGCCCGGGTCTGGTCACCGCCGCCGACATCGCGCCCCCGGCCGGTGTCGAGGTGCACAACCCCGACCTCGTCCTCGCCACGCTCAACGGCAAGGGCAAGCTGGAGATGGAGCTCACGGTCGAGCGTGGCCGCGGTTACGTCTCCGCCGTGCAGAACAAGCAGGTGGGCCAGGAGATCGGCCGTATCCCGGTCGACTCCATCTACAGCCCCGTGCTGAAGGTCACGTACAAGGTCGAGGCGACCCGTGTCGAGCAGCGCACCGACTTCGACAAGCTGATCGTCGACGTCGAGACCAAGCAGGCGATGCGTCCCCGTGACGCCATGGCCTCCGCCGGCAAGACCCTGGTCGAGCTGTTCGGTCTCGCCCGCGAGCTGAACATCGACGCCGAGGGCATCGACATGGGCCCGTCCCCCACGGACGCCGCCCTTGCCGCCGACCTGGCGCTGCCGATCGAGGAGCTGGAGCTCACGGTCCGCTCCTACAACTGCCTCAAGCGTGAGGGCATCCACTCCGTGGGTGAGCTCGTGGCGCGCTCCGAGGCCGACCTCCTGGACATCCGCAACTTCGGTGCGAAGTCCATCGACGAGGTCAAGGCGAAGCTGGCCGGCATGGGCCTGGCCCTGAAGGACAGCCCGCCCGGATTCGACCCCACGGCCGCTGCCGACGCCTTCGGCGCCGACGACGACGCGGACGCGGGTTTCGTGGAGACCGAGCAGTACTGAGCCTTACGGGGCAGTACTGACCGGTTGATGCCGGTGAGCATCCGCTCATCGGGTTCCTGACCCCGGTACCTGACACGGCCGGGGCAGACACACAGGAGAAGGAAATGCCGAAGCCCACCAAGGGTGCCCGTCTGGGCGGCAGCGCCGCGCACGAGAAGCTGCTCCTCGCGAACCTCGCGAAGTCGCTGTTCGAGCACGGCCGTATCACCACCACCGAGGCGAAGGCCCGCCGCCTTCGTCCGTACGCCGAGCGTCTGGTCACCAAGGCGAAGAAGGGCGACCTTCACAACCGCCGCCAGGTGCTGCAGGTCATCACGGACAAGAGCGTCGTCCACACGCTCTTCACCGAGATCGGCCCGCGCTACGAGAACCGTCCGGGTGGCTACACCCGCATCACCAAGATCGGTAACCGCCGTGGCGACAACGCGCCCATGGCTGTCATCGAGCTGGTCGAGGCGCTGACGGTTGCGCAGCAGGCGACCGGTGAGGCCGAGGCCGCGACGAAGCGTGCGGTCAAGGAGGCCGAGGAGGCCAAGGTCGAGGAGACCAAGGCTGACGAGGTCGTCGAGGACGCCGCGCCGGAGGCTGACGCCGAGGAGTCGAAGGACGCGTAAGCGTCTGCGGGGAGCTGCTCGGGTGGCGGCTGCGGGTTCGTCGTGGCTGATCGCGCAGTTCCCCGCGCCCCTTACGGGGCGCTCAGTGGGCCCGTTCCTTTTCAGGAGCGGGCCCGCTTTTGTGTTCCTGAGAGGATCTGTGTGTGAGTGACGAAGTAGCGCCTGGTTATGTACGTGTCCGTCTTGACCTGTCCTACGACGGTTCCGAGTTCTCCGGGTGGGCCAAGCAGGCCGGGGGGCGGCGGACCGTGCAGGGGGAGATCGAGGATGCTCTGCGTACCGTCACTCGGTCCGGGGACGTCTCGTACGAGTTGACCGTGGCCGGGCGGACGGATGCCGGGGTGCATGCTCGGGGACAGGTCGCCCATGTCGATCTTCCTAGGGAGATCTGGGCTGCGCACCACGACAAGCTGCTCAAGCGGCTTGCCGGGCGGTTGCCGAGGGATGTGCGGGTGTGGGCGCTCAGGGAGGCGCCCAGCGGCTTCAACGCCCGTTTCTCGGCGATCTGGCGGCGGTACGCGTACCGGGTCACCGACAACCCCGGGGGAGTGGATCCGCTGCTGCGCAATCACGTCCTGTGGCACGACTGGCCGCTCGACGTGGACGCCATGAACGCGGCGGCGGAAAGGCTGCTGGGGGAGCACGACTTCGCCGCGTACTGCAAGAAACGCGAGGGGGCCACGACCATCCGTACGCTTCAGGAGCTGAGCCTGGAGCGAGGGGCCGACGGCATCATCACGGCCACCGTCCGCGCCGACGCCTTCTGCCACAACATGGTGCGGTCGCTGATCGGGGCGCTGCTGTTCGTGGGGGACGGGCATCGGGGGCCGGAGTGGCCGGGGAAGGTGCTGGCCGCGGGCGTACGGGACTCGGCCGTGCATGTCGTACGGCCGCACGGGCTGACGCTGGAGGAAGTCGGCTATCCAGCGGACGAGTTGCTGGCCGCGCGGAACAAGGAGGCACGGAACAAGCGGTCGTTGCCGGTGGGGGGTGGGTGCTGCGGCTAGGCCCCGTCTTCAAGGCGCTCAGCCGTTCATGGAGCTCTCGTAGGCGGCCAGTTCCTCTGCGTTGCCGATGAAGGCCGGGCCGCAGTGCGGTGGCAGCCGATCGACGACCGTCGTTACTGCGGCTTGCGCGCTGTCCGTCTCGGCGATCCGCGGGCTGCTGCGGCTTGGCCCTTCGACGTAATACCGGCCGTCTCTCAGTGTGCCGATGTAAGGGATGTCCCAGGTGTGGCGGATCTCTGTGCACCTGCTGAAGTGCAGCTCCCACATGCCGGTCCAGGGGTACAGCTGTCGAAGCAGCGGCTCGGCATGTGCCACCCGCACCAGCTCGGCAAAAGGTGCGAAAAGAGGCCATTCATCCGGCTGGTGAAGTTCACCCGCAGTAGCAAGGATCTTGTGCCACGCTGCTCCGACATGATTGGTCATGCCGTGATTGTGCCGCCCCCGTCCGATGGCCGGGGGCGGGGCCTCAGTCCGGTCGTGGTCGTGCTCACTGCTTGACGGTGAAGTACTGCCAGGTGCCCCAGGTGTTGAGGTTGGTGGTGTCCTTGCTGCTGCGGACGTATTCCGCGGCTATGCGGAACCTGCTGTTGGTCCACTTCGTCAGGGACATCTTGTAGCGGCCGGTGCTGGTGGAGGTCAGGGCGGCGCAGGAAGTGGTGGTCTGCGTGTGCCAGGCGCTGCTGTAGTAGCGCTGCACGCGGAACACGATGCACTGGCCGGCCTTGTTGGGGGTGACCGTGGCGTCGAGCTGTGCCTTGGCGGTGTGGTGGTACACGCGGTAGAGCGTGCTGCCGTAGTGCGTGCTCGTGTAGTAGCCGGACAGTTTCTCCGAGACCCGTACCTGGGTGTGGACGGTTCGGGCGGCGGTTTTCGGGGCGTACCTGTAGTCGCCGGCGAACACCGCGCTGAACGTGGTGTTGCGGGTGAGCTTGTAGGTCGCTGCCAGGTTGCCGTTCGAGTCCACCGTGCCCGACTTCACCAGGACTGAGTCGCGGCCGTACGGCTTGGCGTAGATCGACACCTTGCGGCTGTTGTACGTGGTGCCGAGGTGAGCGGTGATCTTCGCCGTCTTGGCGTACGCGTACGTCGAGTGGTCGGTGGCGATGGTCAGGGATGTGGCGGTCCGGGACACCTGGACGGTGGCGGTGCTGCCGGCCGACTTGTGGGAGACGTCGCCCGCGTAGGTCACCTTGTAGGTGTTGGCGCCGCCGATCTGCGGGGTGTCCGTGAACGTGAACGAACCGTCCGCGGCGACCTTCGCGTCGGCGAGCGCGACGCCGGACGTGTGTCCGAGGTCGGTCTTCGTCACCTTGACGACCCCGCCGGTGGCGAAGGGCGAGCCGGAGAGCGTGCCGGACACGGTCAGTTTCTTCGTGCGGGTGGCCGTGGCGGGGGCTGTGAGGGTGACCGTGGTGGTCAGCTTGGACGCCTGGACGAGGGTTGTCGTGCTTGCCGGGTCGTGTGTCGCGTCTCCTTCGTAGCTCGCGGCGTAGGTGTACGTGCCCTCCGCCGACGGGGTGTCGGTGAAGGTGAAGGAGCCGTCCGCCTTCGTCGTCACATCGGGCAGTGCTGTTCCGTTCCGGGTGATGTGCGTGACCTGGCCCGCGGGAAGCGCCGTGGACGAGGCCAGGGTGCCGGTGACGGTCAGCGACCGGCCCGGGACGGCTGTGCTCGGGGCGGTGAGGTGGAGTGAGGTCGTCGCCGGGGTTGCCTCGCTGATGACCGGGGCGCTCACCGTGTGCACGTCGGAGGTGTCGCCGGTGGCGCCGGAGAAGGCCGGGAGCGCGGTGGACGTCAGCGTCGGTGTCGTGTCCATCACCTGCGTCCCGTCGATCCAGACGTACAGATGGCCGGTGGCGACCTGGATGTCGACCTGGTGGGTGCCCTGGCGAAGGGAGGTGGTCAGGGGGACCACCGACTGGTACGTGATCGTCGACGAGCCGGCCGAGCTGCGGCCGACGCCCACGAAGTTCTGCACCTTGAGCGTGTTGTTCCAGCCGCTGCCGAGCGCGATCACCGTTCCCGGCCGTCCCGCGATGCCGAGGCTGTCACCGGTCCCGCCCAGTGCCGAGGCGGTGTTCTGGTCCGGGTCGAGCAGCGTGAGCGTCATACCCCTGCCGCCGGTGCCGGGGCCGAACTTCGCGGTGAAGGTGGCACGCAGTCCGTCGGTGCGCAGCGCCTTGGTGTAAACCGCCGTGCCCGCCTGGTTGCTGGTGGCCGAGGTGAGCTGGACCCCGCCGTCGGCCGACACCGCCGAGCCGTTGGTCTGCCACTTCCCGTCGGCGACCGAGGTGGTGGTGGCCTTGCCGGTGCCGGTGCCCTTGATCTGCACGTACATGGCGCCCTGGCCGTTGCCGCTCGCGTCGGTCCCGGTGCCGGTGACCTCGTAGGAGGCGCTCAGGTCCGCCGCCGAGCGCGGAGTGAACGTCACGCTTTGTACGGCGGTCTGGTCAGGGCCGATGATCAGGCCCTCCGACAGCTGTACCGGGCTGTTGAAGTCACCGGTCGGCGCCTTGGCCTTGGTCACGGTCACCGGGATGTTGCCGGTGTTGGTGATGGTGAACGACAGCGACTTGGAGCTGCCGATCGGGACCTGGCCGAAGTCCAGTGAGCTCGTGGAGAACTCCAGGTGTCCCTGTCCCGTGATGGCCGTCGCGCTGACCGGCACGCTCAGCGTGTGCGTGGCGCCTCCGCCGCTGCTGCTGACCACGAGCGCGTCGCTGTCGGTCCCGTCGGCGGTCGGCGTGTAAGTCACCGAGAGCACGAACGAGCCACCCGCTGGTACGGCCGTCCCCGTGCTGGGCAGCCCCGAGGCGGAGAAGGCGCCGCCGGGCGCGTCGACCGAGTCGACGGTCTCCGGTTCGGTACCGGTGTTGGTGATCTGGAGGTTCAGCGTGGAGGTGCTGCCGGTGGGCACTTCCCCGAAGTCCAGGGCGGTGGGTGCCGCCCCGAAGCCGGGTTTGGTGCCGATGCCGTGGAGGGCGAAGACCAGCTTCTGGCCGTCCGACAGATTCGCGGTCAACGTGCCGTTGACGCCGCCGGTGGCGGTAGGAGTGAAGGTGATCGGTACGTCCAAGGTTGCGTTCGCCGCCAGCGCCTTCGGCTGCTCGGCGGTGGGTACGGCGGACGGGTCGACCGAGAACGCACCGGAGGCCTTGAGCCCGGTGATGCTGACGTCCTGCGTGGCCGTCAGTGTCATCTTGGCGGAGCCGCTGTCACCCACGCCGACCTGGCCGATGTCCAGCGAGGCCGCGGTGAGGGCGGTCCTGGCCGGGCTGCCGAAGCCGTGGAGCACACCGTCGCGGGTACCGACGTACACCTTGCCGCGGTCCGCGGTCGGCGTGCTGAACTTCGTCGCGGTGCCGATCGGCGCGGACCAGAGCAGCTGGAGACGGCCGTTGCCGTCGGGAGTGGGGCTGTAGGCGCGCAGGGTGCCGTCTGCTCCGGTGGCGTTGCTCGCGGAGGTCATCCACACCAGGGCGCTGGACTCGTCCGTGCCGTTCGAGGTGACCAGGGGAGAGCCGCTGGTGTAGCCGAAGGTGTCCTGGCTCTGGCCGGTGAGGGTGAGCGTGGGCGTACCGCCGTTGCGCACGCCGTACTTGAGGGCGCGAAGCGGGCCCTGGTTGCCGACGACGTAGACATAGCCGCCGTCGCCGCCCCAGAACGCGGGGTGCCCCCACATGCCCTGGTACGGGCCGGACACGCTCACCGCGGCGTCGCCGCCCTGGGCGCCCTGGCCCATGCCGCCGAGGTTGTCGCGGTCGAGCAGGAACACCCGCCCGTCCTTGCCCTGCTGGACCAGCAGATGGGGATGTTCGCTGGTGCCGAAGCCGTCCGGCAGCGCCATCGGGGCGCCCGAGGAGATGTCCTGGTCGTTGAGGTCCAGGGTCGAGGCGTCGCTCGGGCTGAAGAAGTCGGCCGTACTGAGGCTGTTGTCCGCGCCGACCTGGAGGCGTACGACGGACTCGGCCAACGTTCCCTGAACGGATTTGCCGGGTCCGGGCGCCGGGCTGATGCCGTTGCCGGTGCTGAAGAAGATCCGGCCGGGCCCGTCCGAGACCAGCCCGCCGCCCGCCTGCCAGATGCCGGCGCCGCCGGTGCCGGTACCGGTCACAGTGGCCCACATCGAGGTGATGCTGTGCGCGGTGGTGCTGACGCCCACCACATAGCCGCGGTACGGCCATGCGTCGCAGTGGGCGCCGAAGCCCGCGTAGGCGACGCCGTCCATCAGCAGCAGGCCGGGGCGCTGCTGCTCGTAGTAGGCGTCGAAGGTGACGCTCGGGTCGTTGACGGGGCTTCCGGCGATGGTGACCGGCCAACCGGAGCGCTCGGCTCCGGAGGTCGGGTCCACGGCGTGCATCAGCCAGGTCGGGTGACGATGGGTGGAGGTGCCGTCGTCGACCTTGGTCGTGAAGTAGAGGGAGTCGGTTGCGGAGTCGTAGACGGGGGTCGCGGTCGCGCCGATGTTGGGCACCAGGTCACCGCAGCCGATCGCGGAGGCCGGCCACGACGGTCCGTAGTTCTTGCTCCACTCGATCGCGCCGGTGGTGCGGTCGAGGCCGTACATGGTGTTGCTCTCGGTGACCGCGATCACCTGGTCGCCCAGTACCAGCGGCTGGGCGTAGATCTGGCCGTCCAGCTTGGTGGCGAAGAGCTGGCCGAAGGCCGACGACTGGACGACCGCGGGGGAGAGTGAGGACTCGTCCTGGTCCCAGTTGGTGCGCAGGTTGTCGATGCCCTGGGTGGTCTGGTCGGCCTGGGCCGAGGATGCCACCAGGGTGATCGTCGTGCCGATCAGTGCCGCGGTGGCCACGGCCACGGTGGCGAGCAGGCGTCTGCGCCGCCGGCTGCGGTGGCGGCCACCGCGTGCGGGCATGGAAAACCCGGGCAAATCAGGACCTCCCCCTGGTGCCCGCGCCCGGAACGGCCACAGGTGCGGAGCAAATGTGAAGACTGAGTGGTTGTTCCTATCATCTGTTGAGCCATTTGGGCCCTATGAGGCGCGTTTCGCTTCGGAAACGTCGGCGGGAGCGGTGTGCTCTCAGCCAGTGCCCACGAGCGTGCCCTTCACGAACTTCGTGTTGCCCGAGCCGCTCTGCCACGGGGACGTGACTCCCTGGAGGTGGCCCGAGTTGACCACGACGTAGGCCGAGTTGTCGGCTTTCACGCCGTACTGCGGGCTCGCCGCACCCGTTCCGTCGTCGTCCTTGCCCGTGAGGACGACCAGGCCGTCGGCGATGACCTTGCACTGCGAGCTCGCGACACCCAGTCCCGCGTATCCGCCGCCACCGGCCCCGTCGTTCTTGCCGTCCCGGGTGAGTTGCGTGGCGGACAGCAGGAGGACGCCGGTGGTGTCCGTCGCGTGCACGTACATGCCGTGCCAGCCGTTCCGGTCGGTGGAGCAGGCCACCATCTTGATCACTCCGGGTACCGACTCGATGTCGAAACCGTGCTTCGAGGACCATTCCGCGCGGCAGCTGGTGAAGGAGGAGTTGCCCGCGCCCGACATCCACCAGCCGCAGCCGCCGACACCCAGGACGTACACGTCGTGGAAGACGGAGTCGGTGGAGTTGTTCAGCACGATGCCGTGGGAGCCGGTCCACAGGACGGAAACGCGGTCGTAGTGCAGGCAGAACGGGGCCTGGGGGCCGCCCGTGGCGTCGAAGTTGTACCAGGTGTTGATCCCGACGCCGGTGACCGCGCGGACGTGGACGTCGCGCAGCTGCAGATGCTGGATCTGCCCCGTGGCGCGGATGCCGTCGATCTCCGCTCCGCCGCGCGGCAGGTCCGAGCCGTCGATGGACAGCGAGAAGATGCGCTGCGCGTTGGCCTGGATCGAGTAGCCCCCGAGCTGCTGGTCGAGGACCTCGACGACGGCCTGCCCCGTGAAGGACGGCAGGGGGCGGAGCCCAGCCACCGGGTTCCGTGCGCCGGGCTGGGACTCGCCGCCTGCGTGCGAGCCCTGGAGGGTCACATAGGGGCCGACGCGCAGTGGAGCGCTCGTGCGGTACACCCCGGCGGGGAGCACGGTGATGTTGCCCGGCAGGCAGGCGTCCAGTGCCGCCTGGATCGCCGCGGTGTCGTCGGTGGTGCCGTCTCCGGTGGCGCCGTGGTCCTTGACGTTCACCCACCCCGCATCCGCCGCCACGGCGGCGGCGTCACCGGCGGAGACCGACGTGGCGGACACGGCGACGCCGCCCACCGCGAGGGCCGATCTGAGGACGGAGCGTCTTGAGTTCGAACCGGTCATGTGGTGCCCCCCTGGGCTGCTCGAAGATCGGCAGTCAGTATCCCTTCAGGCCCACACGGGTGTGACAAGGAACGCACAAACAGAGGCATCTGCCCGGGTCGTCTGGATGTGAAACCTGTTGGTTACCCCACTCTTCAACAAAAATAAGGTGCATAAGGGGACTTGTCGGGCGCACGTCTCCACGATGCTCTTACGTCATTCACATCTCTCGGATAACCTTTCGCATCTGGCCCCTTTGTTCGAAAGGGGCTCTTGTCTGGGGTGGGGAACACATCGGGCCGATGGCCCGGAGGGTAGGAATGTCATCCATTGACTCTGCCCGCATGTCCGGAGCGGCCGGTGCCGGGGGGCATCGATCCGCAAGGCGTGGAGGAAAGCGTGGCGTCGAGCAGGCGCCCCTGGGACTTCTGCCCGCGCCGCCGTCGCATGCGGAGAAGTATTCGTACGTCAAGAGGCGCCTGTGGGTGCTGACGCTCGCCTCGATCGTCAGCTTCGGGTGCCTGACCGTCAGTCAGGTGGCGCTGACCAAGGCCAGCCCACTGATGTGGATCTTCGCGCCGCCGCTGTTCTTCACCGTCGTCTACTACCTCGTGTCGCTGAAGGTCAACGGCTTCACCCGTGACTTCGACTTCGAATACCACCAGCAGCTGGTCCGTGGCTGGCGGCCGCCGGTCTACCCCAGCGTCGACGTCTTCCTGCCGGTGTGCGGCGAGCCCATCGAGGTGCTGCACAACACCTGGACCCATGTGCGGCAGCTGGCCGACCGCTACCCCGGCACCTGTGTGCCCTTCGTCCTCGACGACGGCGCGAGCCCCGAGCTCGCCGCCATGGCCCGGGACTTCGGCTTCCGCTACGGCACCCGCGAGAACCGCGGCTGGTTCAAGAAGGCCGGCAACCTGCACTTCGGGTTCGGCCAGTCCGACGGCAAGTACATCCTGATCCTCGACGCCGACTTCACCCCGCGCTCCGACCTCCTGGAGGAGCTGCTGCCGTACATGGAGGCCGACGAGCGCATCGGGATCGTCCAGTCCCCGCAGTACTTCCGGGTGCTGGACTCGCAGAACTGGATCGAACGCGGTGCCGGTGCGGTGCAGGAGCTGTTCTACCGCTCCGTGCAGGTGTCCCGGCAGAACAGCGACGGCGCCATCTGCGTCGGCTCCTGTGCCATCTACCGGCGGGCCGCGCTGGACACCAACGGCGGTACGACCCTCATCGAGCACTCCGAGGACGTGCACACCGGGTTCGATCTGCGCGGGCTCGGCTGGGACCTGAAGTACGTGCCGGTCGCGCTGTCCACGGGCGTGTGCCCGGACACCGCGGGGGCCTTCTTCAACCAGCAGTACCGCTGGTGCTCCGGCTCGATGTCGCTGCTCAGCAGCAAGAAGTTCTGGGACGCGCCGATCAGCTTCTCCAGCCGGCTCTGCTACATGTCCGGCTTCTTCTACTACATTCACACGGCGCTGTTCACCTTCCTCGCACCGCTCGTGCCCATCATGCTGCTGCTCACCAGCCCCGAGATGCTTCAGGTCAAGCACCTTGTCTGGGTGCTGCCCAGCATCGCCTACACCACCCTCGTCTTCCCGATGTGGCATAAGGCGCCGTACCGCCTCGAGGCCTGGTCGGCGCGGATGATGTACGGCTGGGCGCACGTCTTCGCCATCTGGGACATCCTGCGCAAGCAGCGCATGGGCTGGCAGCCGACCGGCTCCAAGGGCGCGAAGAAGAACAAGACCCGCCGGTTCTGGCTCGGCCTGTGGATCTGGAGCGGCGGCACCGCCGTGGTCTGGGTCGGCGCGGCCGTGTACCGGCTGTTCACCGGCTACCCGCCGGACTTCGCACTCGTCCTGTCCTCCGGGCTGTTCTACGCGCTGGTTGTCGCGCGCGCGCTCATCCAGCCCAAGGAACACACCTCGGCAGGTGAGCCCGCTTGATCCGCAGGACCGTTCTCCCGTTGTGCGCGGCGCTGTTGTCCCTGGCGGCGGTCGCCGGCTGCGGTGTGCTCGGCGGTGACGACCCCGCCGCACAGGCCGCCAAGGAACCCGCCGGGTCCTCCTCGAAGGGAACCGCGGCGCAGCCGCCGTACGACGTGAAACCGCTGCTGCACCCCGACAAGGACTACTTCGGGGTGGCCCTGAACGGTGCGCCGAGCTCGCTGAAGCCGGTGGACGCCTTCGCGAAGACCGTCGGCAAGAAGCCCAACATGGTCGGCTCCTACTCGTCGTGGGGTGACGGCTTCAACGCCGAGGGTGCCCAGAACGTCTTCGGTGACGGCGGCCTGATGTACGTGTCGTGGGAGCCGTTCAAGCCCGGCCTCGACAAGATCGCCGACGGCTCGCAGGACACGTACATCAAGAAGTACGCGAACAGCGTGCGCAAGACGAACGTGCCCGTGGCGATCAGTTTCGGCCACGAGATGAACGGCGGGTGGTACCCGTGGGGCACCAAGGACACCACCCCCGCGACCTTCGTGAAGGCGTGGCGGCACATCCACGACGTCTTCCAGGACGTCGGCGCCACCAACGTCATCTGGGTATGGAGCCCGAACATCATCAACCCGGTCCCCTCCGTGAAGCTGAAGCCCTACTGGCCCGGTGACGCCTACGTCGACTGGGTCGGCATCGTCGGCTACTGGGCGCAGACCGGCGCGCACACCTTCGACACCCTCTACGGCCCGACCCGCAGGCAGATCGCCGAGTTCACCGACAAGCCGGTGCTGATCAGCGAGACGTCGTCCGAGCCCGGGGAACGGCGGCGCGCCGATGTGCGCGCGCTGCTCGGGGGCGTGAAGGAGGACGAGGACGTCATCGGCTTCCTGTGGTTCAACATCCCCAAGCGGGCCGACTGGCGCATCCAGAGCAGCCCGCTCGCCCTGGCCGAGTTCAAGCGCCTCATCGCCGACGACGACTTCGGATTCGAGGTGCCGCGTTCATGACGACGCAGCAGCAGGACGGCGGCTGGTCGGAACCCGGGCAGCGGCAGGACTGGCAGCAGCACTACCCGCCCTACACCGAGCAGCAGCAACAGCAGGTCTACGGTGACCAGCAGGCCTACGGACAGCAGCAGACCTACGGTGACCAGCAGGGTTACGGCTACCAGCAGCCGTACGCCGGGCAGCCGTACATCCCGCAGCAGCCGACCGCCGGGCAGCAGCACTACGCGCGTCCCTACACGGGCGGCTCCGACGCCGAGTACTACGTCCCGGAGTACGCCGTCCTCGAACCCGAGCCGGAGCCCGAGCCGGGCTATGTGCTGCCCGAGGTCCCGGTATCGGCCTGGTCGGTCGACAACAGCCGCTCGGCGTGGATCAGCCGCGGCGTACTGCTGCTGATCCTGCTCGTACAGGCCGGGCTGTCCTTCCGGCTCGACGGCAGCGCCTTCGCGCAGGAGGCGAAGTTCCTCACCACCGACGGCGAGCTGTCGGGGCTCGTCGCACAGCTCGGCCTGGACGGCGCCCGGGCACTGAGCCTCGCATGGGCGCTGGGAGCCACGGCACTGCTGTTCGGCGCCACCCGGCTGCTGTTCAACGCGCGCGCCGGCCTCGCGGCCGCCGCCATGTACTCCGTGCTGGAGTCGACCGCCTTCACCGGCCGCTACGCCTCCCTGCACTCCCTGTCACTGTTCCTGCTCGCCGCCGCCCTGTGGCTGCTGGCCCGGACCCGGCAGTCCAGCCCCGCGGCCGTACTGCTCGCGGCTCCCTTCGCGGCCCTCGCGCCGTTCGCCGCTTACTCGGCCGCCCTGTACCTGCCCACGCTGACCGTGCTCGCCGTACTGACCGCCTACCGCTTCCGCGGTACGGGCGCCTTCGTGCGGGGCGCGCTCTTCGCGGCGGTCACCGGCGTCCTCTGCTTCGCGGGCGTCCAGTTCGCCGGCACGCCGAGCGGCTGGAACGTCAAGGGCACCGACGGCGCCGTCGAACTGCTCAAGGACAGCGCCCAGTGGGGCGGGGTCGTCCTGCTCGTCGCGGTGATCGGTGCCGTCGGCTTCATCCGGCGGGCCCGGATGGGCGAGATGCCGTGGGCCGAAGGCAGCGCGCCGGGCGCGATCCGGCGCTCCCTGCTCGGTTTGACGATGTGCGGCACAGCCCTGCTCGCCCCGCTCTACCAGGCATGGCTGGGCAACGGCAGTTCGCTGTACATCCACGTCGGCTTCGGACTGCTCTTCGCGGTGCCGATGGCCGGTCTCGGTGTGTCCCGGATGATGGGCGCCCACTTCCGGTACCCGCAGCTCGGCATCATGATCTACGTCGCCGCCCTGGTCATCGGCATGGCGCAGACCGGGGGGCTGTACCGGCCGCCGGACTCGGCCGCGATGATCGGCGCCCTGCGCGAGGTCGTGGACACCAAGGGCCAGTACCTGACCGACGATCCGGAGATCTCCGCGTACTACCTCCGGGCGCAGACGAAGCCCGGCCAATGGCACCAGGCCGAGCGGGGCGCGGCTCTGACGGCCGAGGTGAAGAAGGGCTCGTACGACGCGGTCGTGCTGCGTGCCTCCTCCGTTCCCGAGGCGCTGCGCGGCAACGCGAACTACCGGCTGCTGGCAGTGCTGCGGCCCTCCGACAAGGACGGCGGACAGGAGCCGTACCGGATCTGGGTGAAGCGATGACGGCGTACACACCACCGGTCGACGAGACGACCGCCCAGGAACCCGAGGAGGGCGCGCCCTCCGCGCACCGCCGGTCTGCCGAGGGCGCAGGCCGGGGCTCTGCCTGGCTCGCCTTTCTGCTGCCAGCGCTGGTCGCGGCCGCCTGTGTGGTGCCGGGGCTCGGCGGGCGCCAGCTGTGGCGCGACGAGCACGCCACCTGGTGGGCGTCCACGATTTCCTGGCACGACCTCGGACGGCTGATCAGCAGCATCGACGTCGTGATCGCGCCGTACTACGCGGCGATGCATCTGTGGATCGACGTCGCCGGGGATTCGGCGGCGCTGCTGCGGCTGCCGGAGGCGCTTGCCATGGCGGTCTCGGCCGGTCTGGTCGGGCTGCTGGGGCGCCGGATGTTCGCGCTGCGCACCGGCGTGCTGGCCGGACTGCTGTTCGCGGTGGTGCCGATGATCACCCGGTACGGCCAGGAGGCCCGGCCGTACGCGTTCGCGACGATGTTCGCGCTGCTGGCCACCCTGTGGCTGATCCGGGCGCTGGACCGGCCGAGCCTGCGCAACTGGACGCTCTACGCGCTCGCCGTCGCGGCCACGGGATTCAGCCACCTGGTCGCCATGGCGGTGCTCGCCGGGCATGTGTGGCTCGTCTTCCTGGCCAAGAAGCGCGGCGACCGCATCGCCCACTACGCCTTCGCCGGCGCGGCCATGCTGGGGCTGTCCATCACCTTCCCGATGGTGGCGCAGGGCAGCGGGCAGAGCGGCCAGATCGCCTGGAACGTCACCACGACCAAGGACCTGACCGAGTTCCCGGAGGCCCTGTTCGGGTCGTGGATCACCGGCGGAGCGGTGATGGCCCTCGGCGTGGTCGGCCTGCTGGTGGCCGGGCGGTACTCGGTGCTGCTGGCCGCCTGGGCCGTCCTGCCGCCGGTGCTCACCTTCGTGACGGCCAACCAGCTGCACCTCTTCCTGCCGCGGTATCTGCTGTTCACCATCCCGGCCTGGACGCTGCTGGTGGCCGCGGCGCTCACCAGGCTCGTCGGCAGGCTCGACCCCGACGCCCGCCGGGGGTCCGGTGCGCAGGTGCTGAGCGGGCTGCTGGTCGCGGCCGTGGCGGCGGGGTATGCCTTCGTGGCATGGCCGGCGATCGGCGACGCCAAGAAGGATCTGCCGATGGAACCGGACTTCCGGGGCGCGGCGAACGTCGTCGCGGCGGGCGAGAAGTCCGGCGACGGCATGATCTTCAACGGCGGGATGTCGGAGCGCCGGGCCATGGCGTACGAACTGCGGGACCGCAAGGCCCCCGAGGACGTGCTCATGGAGTACACCCCGCAGCAGAACGGGTCCTACGGCGCCACCGAGTGCCGCAAGCCGGCGAGCTGTCTCAAGGGCACCGACCGGCTGTGGCTGGTCTCCACCATCAGCGACGGGCGCCCGCTGCTCACCGGCATGAACGAGAAGACCGCGGCGGCGATCGAGAAGTCCTTCAAGGCCGGTCGCACGGTGAAGCTGAACCACATCGTGGTGCAGGTTCTCGAGCGCAAGTAGCGGCCGACACGGAGTTGTGAAGGAGGCCGCCGGATGCGGCTCACAGTCATCGGCACCGGCTATCTCGGTGCCACCCACGCCGCCTGCATGGCGGAACTGGGACACGAGGTGCTAGGGGTCGACGTGGACCCCGACAAGGTCGCCGCGCTGCAGGCGGGGCGGGTGCCGTTCCACGAGCCCGGGCTGCCGGAGCTGATCGCGAAGCACACGGCGAGCGGACGGCTCAGGTTCACGACCGACTACGCGGCGGCCGGAGCCTTCGGCGAGGTGCACTTCGTGTGTGTCGGCACCCCGCAGCGCAAGGGCTCCGAGGGCGCCGACCTGACCTACGTCGACGCGGCCTTCGCGGCGATTGCCGAGCACGCGGCCGAAGGGGCGCTGCTGGTCGGCAAGTCGACCGTGCCGGTCGGCACGGCGCAGCGGCTGGCGGCGGCACACGAGGGTGTCGAGGTCGCGTGGAACCCGGAGTTCCTGCGCGAGGGCTTCGCCGTCGAGGACACGCTGCGGCCGGACCGGCTGGTGTTCGGGGTGCGGTCTTCACATGCGGAAACGATCCTCCGCCAGGTGTACGCCCCCGTCCTCGACGCCGGCACCCCGCTGGTCACCGCCGACTTCCCGACCGCCGAGCTGGTCAAGACGGCCGCCAACGCCTTCCTCGCCACCAAGATCTCCTTCATCAACGCGATGGCCGAGGTCTGCGAGGCAGCGGGCGGCGACGTCGGCGTCCTCGCCGAGGCGATCGGGTACGACGACCGGATCGGCCGGAAGTTCCTGCGGGCCGGCATCGGCTTCGGCGGTGGCTGCCTGCCCAAGGACATCCGGGCCTTCGCGCACCGCGCGGGGGAACTGGGGGTCTCGCTGGACTTCCTGCGGGAGGTCGACGCGATCAACATGCGCCGCCGAGACAAGGTTGTCGACGTGGCGCGCGAGCTGTGCGGGGGTTCGGTCCTGGGGGCCCGGATCGCCGTACTTGGAGCGGCCTTCAAGCCCGACTCCGACGACATCCGTGACTCACCCGCGCTGAACGTGGCCGCCCGGCTGCGTCTCGACGGCGCGGACGTCACGGTCTACGACCCCGAGGCGCTGGACAACGCCCGCAAGGCGTTCCCGCTCCTCGGCTACGCGATGTCGGCCGAGGAGGCACTGCAGGGTGCCGAACTCGTGCTGCATCTGACCGAGTGGCCGCAGTTCCGGGAGATCGACCCGGAGCGTGCCGCGCAGCTGGTGGCCCGTCCCGTGATCGTGGACGGCCGGGGGGCGCTCGACGCGGGCAGTTGGACCGCGGCGGGCTGGTACTTCCGGGCGCTGGGCAGACCCGCGCCCGCTGGGGAGAGGTCCCCTCGGGGCCTCTAGGGAGGGAAGAGAACAGAATGACGAGCATCGACAGATACCCGGGTGTACGGGTCACCGTCGTGATGCCGACCTACAACGAGGCCGCGAACCTGCCGCGGATGGCCGAGTTGGTGCTCGGGCTGCCCATCGACGGGCTCCACCTGAAGATCGTCGACGACTCCAGCCCGGACGGCACCGGGCGGATCGCCGAGGAGCTCGCCGAGAAGTTCAACTGGGACGGGCAGTACCGCATGAGCGTGCTGCACCGGACCGAGAAGGACGGGCTCGGGCGGGCCTACGTCGCCGGCATGAGCGCGGCGCTCGACGAGGGGGCCGAGTACGTCGTGCAGATGGACGCCGACGGCAGCCACCCGGTGGAAGCGGTCCCACGGATGCTCGGCACGGCCGTCGCGTCCGGCGTCGGGCTGGTCGTCGGCAGCCGGTACGTCGAGGGCGGCTCGCTGGACGAGGAGTGGGGCAGGCACCGCGTCCTGCTGTCCCGGTTCGCCAACCGGTATGCCCGGACCGTGCTCGGCACCAAGATCCGGGACATCACCGCCGGCTTCAATCTGTGGTCGGCCGCGACGCTGCGCGACATCGACCTCGCGACGCTCGACAGCGCCGGCTACAGCTTCCAGGTCGAGCTGAAGTTCAAGGCCGTCCGCGCCGGACACAGCGCCGTCGAGATCCCGATCCGCTTCGAGGAGCGGACCGAGGGCGTGTCCAAGATGAACCTCTCGACCCAGATCGAGTCCGCGGTGATGCCGGTGCGGCTGCGGCTGCGGAACCGGCGGGGCTGAACGCGACGATGGGCGGACGGCACGCAATTCCCTCGCGCGCGGGGAAGCTGTACGGCGAGATCGCGAAGTTCGGGCTGGTGGGGGCCTCCGGATTCGTGGTCAACCTCGCGGTCTTCAACCTGATCAGGGGCGTCACCGACCTGCAGCCCGTACGGGCGGGCGTCGTGGCGACCGCCGTCGCGATCATGACCAACTACCTGGGCCTGCGGTACTTCACCTACCGGGACCGCGACCAGGAGGACCGGCACAGCCGGAGGCGGGAGCTGACCCTCTTCCTCTTTTTCAGCGCGGTCGGCCTGGTCATCGAGAACGGGGTCCTCTACCTGGCCACCTACGGCCTCGGCTGGGAGGGCGCGCTCGCCAACAACATCAGCAAGTTCTTCGGCATCGGCATCGCGACGCTCTTCCGCTTCTGGTCGTACCGGACGTGGGTCTTCCGGACGGCCGACAGCCGTCCGGAACCCGTCCCGAGCGGTCACTCGTTCGCTGCCGCCGACGCCTGAACCCTGCCCCGCCGGTCGATCTGGTTGAACGTGAACAGTTGGAGGTTGTTGCCGGTGGTGAAGACGGTCGCGGACTTGTCCGTGACGTCCTTGCCGTTCTCGAAGCCGACGGTGGTGAAGTAGGCGTAGCGGCCGTAGGAGTTGGCTGTTGTGAGGCAGGTCGCGGCGTTGCAGAAGTCCTTCACGCCCTTGCCGGCCAGCGCCCTGACGAAGCCCTTCTTGTTGGCCTCGGTCCTGGCCTTGGCCGCCTGGGCCTGGGTGTCGAAGACCGCGACGCCGATCGTCGCCGCGACGCCGCCCTGGCTGTAGGTGGCGCGCAGCAGGCGGGTGCAGCCGTTGGCGGTGAGGACCTTGGGGAGGGTGCCCTGGGCGACCGAGGCGCAGTTCTTCGTGTCGGACGTGGCGCCCTTCTTGTAGACCACCGAGTCCTGGGTCAGCTGGGCGCCGGGGAAGAGGGTGTCCACGCTGAGCGGGGCGGTGTCCTTGGCCTTGCTGGAGATGAACTCCTTCGGGTCCAGCGGCGGCGGGGCGCTGGTCGGCGCGAAGGACGGTGCCGTCGCCGTCGAGCCGGGAATGGAACCGCTCGCCGGCAGGTTGGACGGGTTGCCCGAGGCCTTGTTGTTCCCGTTCGCGGAGACGACGGCCATGGCGACGGCCGTGCCTATCGCGATAGTCGCCACCACACCGCCGCCTATGAACAGCAGCCGACGCCTCTTGTTGCGCGTCTCGGACGCCTCGGCCAGCGCGGCCCAGTCCGGGGTCTGACCGTCGCCGCCGCTGGTCCACGGCTGCTGGGATTGCGGTTTCCAGGGATCCCACTGGGACTGAGGTCCCCCCTGCTGCCCAAAGCTCATGGGGCGCATCTTAGACGGGGGGCGGATGGTGCGGCTGAGGGTCGCCGTTTTGACCCGTCCGGGGCAGCCCGAGTACTCTTGCCGTTTGTTATGCGTATGGGCCTGGTCGTTCTCAGGCGCGAGGCCCGTACCTAGGTTCCCTGGAGCAGTTACCAGTGGGCGGCATACGGGCAGCGTTCCCGGCACTGTCGTCCCCAGCTGCACGATCGCTTCAGTGATGCCATGTGTCACCATCCATCCACTGAAGAAGAAAAGGCTGCGAAGTGCGCACATACAGCCCCAAGCCCGGCGATGTGACTCGCCAGTGGCACGTCATCGACGCTCAGGACGTCGTCCTGGGTCGTCTCGCCACCACCGCCGCGTCGCTTCTGCGGGGCAAGCACAAGGCGATCTACGCGCCCCACGTCGACACCGGTGACTTCGTCATCATCATCAACGCCGACAAGGTGCACCTGTCCGGCAACAAGCGGACCCAGAAGATGGCGTACCGCCACTCCGGCTACCCGGGCGGTCTGCGCTCGGTCCGCTACGACGAGCTGCTCGACAAGAACCCCGAGAAGGCCATCGAGAAGGCCGTCAAGGGCATGCTCCCCAAGAACACCCTGGGCCGTCAGATGCTCACCAAGCTGAAGGTCTACTCGGGCGACCAGCACCCGCACGCTGCCCAGCAGCCGGTGCCGTTCGAGATCACCCAGGTCGCGCAGTAAGTCCGGCCACCCCCTAAGACTGAAGAGAATCTGAGGAGAATCGTGGCCGAGACCACCGTCGAGACGCCCGTCGAGGGCGAAGAGATCGTCGACATCGACAGCTACACCACCGAGTCCGAGGTCCCCGTCGAGGGCGAGTACACCTCGGAGTCGCTCGCGTCCCGCTTCGGCGACCCGCAGCCGGCCGCCGGCCTGGGCCGTCGCAAGAACGCCATCGCCCGCGTCCGGATCGTCCCGGGCACCGGCAAGTGGAAGATCAACGGTCGCACCCTCGAGGACTACTTCCCGAACAAGGTGCACCAGCAGGAAGTCAACGAGCCCTTCAAGGTGCTCGAGCTCGAGGGTCGCTACGACGTCATCGCCCGCATCGCGGGTGGCGGTGTCTCCGGTCAGGCCGGTGCGCTCCGTCTCGGTGTCGCCCGCGCGCTGAACGAGGCCGACGTCGACAACAACCGCGGCCCGCTCAAGAAGGCCGGCTTCCTCCGCCGCGACGACCGTGCGGTCGAGCGCAAGAAGGCCGGTCTGAAGAAGGCCCGCAAGGCTCCGCAGTACAGCAAGCGTTAATCGCAGCTGCCTGTACGTCCGAACGCCCCGGCGGCACGCCACAGTGCCGCCGGGGCGTTCGTTTATCAAAGCCTTGGGCGTATAACGGCACAAGGCGCTCAAAGGCTCATGTGATCGGCTGACCGCCGGAATTCATGCTTCCTCAGGAGGACAAGTGGGACGACTCTTCGGCACGGACGGCGTGCGCGGCGTCGCCAACGCGGACCTGACGGCCGAGATGGCGCTCGGTCTGTCGGTCGCGGCGGCGCATGTGCTGGCCGAGGCGGGCACGTTCGAGGGCCACCGGGCGACGGCGGTCGTCGGGCGTGACCCCCGCGCGTCCGGGGAGTTCCTGGAGGCGGCCGTGGTGGCGGGCCTCGCGAGCGCGGGCGTGGACGTCCTGCGCGTCGGCGTGCTGCCCACGCCGGCGGTGGCGTACCTCACCGGCGCGCTCGGCGCCGACCTGGGCGTCATGCTCTCCGCGAGCCACAACGCCATGCCCGACAACGGCGTCAAGTTCTTCGCCCGCGGCGGCCACAAACTGGCCGACGAGCTGGAGGACAGGATCGAGGCGGTGTACGAGTCCCACCGCCACGGCGAGCCGTGGGAGCGGCCGACCGGGGCGGGCGTGGGGCGCGTGCGGTCGTACGACGAGGGGTTCGACCAGTACGTCGCCCACCTCATCGCCGTACTCCCGAACCGGCTGGACGGGCTGAAGATCGTTCTCGACGAGGCGCACGGGGCCGCGGCGCGGGTGTCGCCGGAGGCGTTCTCGCGGGCCGGGGCCGAGGTCGTGACGATCGGGGCCGAGCCGGACGGGCTCAACATCAACGACGGGTGCGGGTCGACGCACCTCGACAAGCTGAAGGCGGCCGTGGTCGAGCACGGGGCCGCGCTCGGGATCGCGCACGACGGTGACGCGGACCGGTGCCTCGCCGTGGACCACACCGGCGCCGAGGTCGACGGCGACCAGATCCTCGCGGTGCTGGCGCTGGCGATGCGGGAGCGGTCGGTGCTGAGGTCGGACACCGTTGTCGCGACCGTCATGTCCAACCTGGGCTTCAAGCTGGCGCTGGAGCGGGAGGGGCTCAACCTCGTCCAGACCGCGGTCGGCGACCGCTATGTCCTGGAGGAGATGAAGGAGCACGGGTACGCGCTCGGGGGCGAGCAGTCCGGGCACGTCATCATCCTGGACCACGCCACGACCGGCGACGGGACGCTGACAGGGCTGATGCTGGCCGCGCGGGTCGCACAGACCGGGCGTACGCTGCGGGACCTCGCCGCTGTCATGGAGCGGCTGCCGCAGGTGCTCATCAACGTGCCCGACGTGGACAGGTCCCGGGTGCGGACCTCCGCGGAGCTCGCGGCCGCCGTCGCCGAGGCCGAGCGCGAACTCGGCTCCACCGGGCGGGTGTTGCTGCGGCCCTCCGGCACCGAGCCGCTGGTACGGGTCATGGTCGAGGCCGCGGACATCGACCAGGCGCGGACCGTGGCCGGCCGGCTGGCCGACGTCGTGAAGTCGGCCCTCGGCTAGAGCGGCCCTAGGAGACCGCCTTGCGCTGCCTGGCCCAGAGCCACTTCTGGGCCAGCAGCGTGAGTGTGCCGGCGAGGATGATGCCGAGCAGGTTCAGCAGGAGCTGCTCCGAGGAGCGCCCGGCCTGGTTGGTGTCGCTGTAGATCAGCGCCACGGCCGCGTTGGCGGCGGCGGGGACCGTGGTCACCGAGATGGCCACGCCGACCAGCGCGCCCGACTTCGCGGAAGTGAGGGACAGCGTCCCCGCGGCTCCGGCGAGGACCGCGACGACGAACGAGAACCAGTCCGGGGCGTAGATGAAGCCCGTGTTGGGCCGGTCCGCCTCCAACTGCCCCTTGGTGAACAGGCCGACGGCGTCCATGAACAGGCTGAAGCCCGCCGTGAGCGCCATCGCCGCCGCGAAGCCCACCAGCAGGGCGATCAGCGAGCGCACGGCCAGGCGCGGGTGACGCTGGACCGTCGCCGTGCAGATGCCGGCCAGCGGGCCGAACTCCGGGCCCACCGCCATCGCTCCGACGATCAGGATCGCGTTGTCGAGCACCACACCGCAGGCCGCGATCATCGTGGCGATCGTGATGAAGGCGACGTAGGTGACGGAGAGCGTCGACTCCTCGTGCGTCGCGTCGGCGAGGTGCTCCCACAGCACGGCGTCCGCGCCTTCGCCGGGGGCCTCCGCCTCCGCCTTGTCGGCCCGCTTGGACAGGGACAGGTCGATGTTCTCGACGGCGATCGAGCCGGTCCGGTCCAGGCCCAACTCCCGCAGGCCGGTGAGCAGTTCGTCACCGGCCTCGCGGGCCACGTCGCACATCACGACATCGCCCACGGGGTTGCGGGCGGCCCCGGGCACCACGACCAGATGGGTGGTGCCGACCGTCTTCTCGATCAGTCGGACCACGTCGTCGGTCGTGTTGGACGGCGTGATCAGGCGCAGGTGCAGCATGGGGGCAGGTTAGCGGTCAGAGTTTGCGCAGCCGCAGGCGCTGCACCTTGTGGTCCGGGCCCTTGCGCAGGACCAGGGTGGCCCGGCCGCGGGTGGGGGCGATGTTCTCCACCAGGTTGGGCTTGTTGATGTTGCGCCACTGGGTGCGGGCGTAGTCGAGGGCCTCGTCCTCGGAGACCTGGGTCCACTTGCGGAAGTACGAGGACGGGTCCTGGAACGCCGTCTGGCGCAGCTTCTTGAAGCGGTTGAGGTACCAGCTCTCCACGTCGTCGGCGTTGGCATCGACGTACACGCTGAAGTCGAAGTAGTCGGCGAGGCCGACGCGGGTGCGGCCGTCCTTGCCGGGGAGGGCGGGCTGCAGGACGTTCAGGCCCTCGACGATCAGGATGTCCGGGCGGCGGACGACGAGCTTCTCGCCGGGGACGATGTCGTAGATGAGGTGGGAGTAGACGGGCGCCGTCACCTCGTCCTTGCCCGCCTTGATGTCGGCGACGAAACGGGTCAGGGCCCGGCGGTCGTACGACTCCGGGAAGCCCTTGCGGGACATCAGGCCGCGGGCCTGGAGCTCCTTGGTGGGGAGCAGGAAGCCGTCGGTGGTGACGCGCTCCACGCGCGGGTGCTCGGGCCAGCGGGAGAGGAGCGCCTGGAGGAGCCGGGCGACCGTCGACTTGCCGCAGGCCACCGAGCCGGCGATGCCTATCACGAACGGGGTGCCGGACTGGGAGCCCTGCTCGCCGAGGAAGGTGTTCAGCGCACCTCTGAGGCCGTCGGTGGCGCCGACGTAGAGATTGAGGAGGCGGGAGAGCGGGAGGTAGATGTCCCGCACCTCGTCGAGGTCGATGACGTCGCCGAGGCCGCGCACCTTCTCGACCTCCTCGGCGGTGAGCGGGAGCGGCGTCTTGTCGCGCAGCGCGCTCCACTCCGTACGGGTGAGGTCGACGTAGGGAGTCGCCTCCGGCCTGTGCCGGTGGGCGCTCCGGGGCATCGAGGAGACCGGAGAGATCACAGTCCATTGTTAACGGAGTTTGAACGGGACGGCGGGTGGGGTGCGTCACGCCTTTCCTGTGCGGGGCCCGCGAGGGTTCGTATGGCCGTGGGAATTTCCGATTTCGGGCACGCTGAGGCTCTTTTCGGCGGCCGTCGGACCGTAGGCTGCCGCGCATGTGCGGAATCGTGGGATACGTGGGGTCGCAGTCG
Source organism: Streptomyces cylindrosporus (assembly GCF_022698165.1). Classification (GTDB taxonomy): domain Bacteria; phylum Actinomycetota; class Actinomycetes; order Streptomycetales; family Streptomycetaceae; genus Streptomyces; species Streptomyces cylindrosporus. The sequence goes on along the minus strand of NZ_JALDAY010000011.1, from coordinate 287,681 downwards.
GCGCTCGATGTCGTGATGGCCGGACTGAAGCGACTGGAGTACAGGGGGTACGACTCGGCCGGAGTGGCCGTTCTGGCGGACGGGGGACTGGCCGGCGCGAAACGGGCCGGGAAACTCGTGAACCTGGAGAAGGAGCTGCTGGAGCGGCCGCTGCCGACCGGGAGCACGGGGATCGGGCACACCCGGTGGGCGACGCACGGCGGGCCGACGGACGCCAACGCGCATCCGCACCTGGACAACGCGGGTCGGGTGGCCGTCGTCCACAACGGGATCATCGAGAACTTCGCGTCGCTGCGCGCCGAGCTGGCCGAGCGGGGGCACGACCTCGCCTCGGAGACCGACACCGAGGTGGTCGCGCATCTGCTCGCCGAGGAGTTCTCGTCGTGCGCGGACCTCGCCGAGGCGATGCGGCTGGTGTGCCGGCGGCTCGAGGGCGCGTTCACGCTGGTCGCGGTGCACGCCGACGAGCCGGATGTGGTCGTGGGCGCGCGGCGGAACTCGCCGCTGGTGGTGGGCGTTGGAGAGGGTGAGGCCTTCCTCGCCTCGGACGTCGCCGCGTTCATCGCCCACACGCGGTCGGCGGTCGAGCTGGGGCAGGACCAGGTCGTCGAGCTGCGGCGGGACGGGGTGACGGTGACCGGCTTCGACGGGAGCCCGGCCGAGGTGCGCTCGTACCACGTGGACTGGGACGCGTCCGCGGCGGAGAAGGGGGGCTATGACTACTTCATGCTCAAGGAGATCGCCGAGCAGCCCAAGGCGGTCGCCGACACACTGCTCGGCCGGATCGACGCGGGCGGCTCGCTGACGCTGGACGAGGTGCGGATCGGCGCCGCCGAGCTGCGGGAGGTCGACAAGGTCGTCATCGTGGCCTGCGGTACGGCCTTCCACGCCGGGCTGATCGCCAAGTACGCCATCGAGCACTGGACGCGGATCCCGTGCGAGGTAGAACTCGCGAGCGAGTTCCGCTACCGGGACCCCATCCTCGGCTCGCGGTCCCTCGTCATCGCCATCTCGCAGTCCGGCGAGACCATGGACACGCTGATGGCGCTGCGGCACGCCCGTGAGCAGGGGTCGAAGGTGCTGGCCATCTGCAACACCAACGGGTCGACGATCCCGCGGGAGTCGGACGCCGTGCTGTACACGCACGCCGGCCCGGAGGTGGCGGTCGCCTCGACCAAGGCGTTCCTGACGCAGTTGGTCGCCTGTTACCTGGTGGCGCTGTATCTGGGGCAGGTGCAGGGCACCAAGTGGGGCGACGAGATCTCCGCCGTCATCCGGGACCTGTCGCGGATCTCCGCCGAGGTCGAGCGGGTTCTGGAGACCATGGAGCCGGTACGGGAGCTGGCGCGCTCGCTGGCCGACAAGGACACCGTGCTGTTCCTCGGCCGGCACGTCGGCTACCCGGTCGCGCTGGAGGGCGCGCTGAAGCTCAAGGAGCTCGCCTACATGCACGCCGAGGGCTTCGCGGCGGGTGAGCTGAAGCACGGGCCGATCGCGCTGATCGAGGAGGACCTGCCGGTGGTGGTGGTCGTGCCCTCGCCGCGGGGGCGGTCGGTGCTGCACGACAAGATCGTGTCCAACATCCAGGAGATCCGGGCCCGGGGCGCGCGGACGATCGTGATCGCGGAGGAGGGGGACGAGGCGGTCGTGCCGTACGCGGACCACCTGATCCGGATCCCGGCCACGCCCACCTTGTTGCAGCCGCTGGTGGCGACTGTCCCCTTGCAGGTCTTCGCCTGTGAGCTGGCGACCGCGCGGGGCAACGAGGTGGATCAGCCTCGGAATCTGGCGAAGTCGGTGACGGTGGAGTAGGGGCGGCCTATGAGCTTGTCACCTGGTCGTTCTTGGCGAAGTCGTTCTTGGTGAAGCAGCCGCGCCAGATTTCGAGGGTGCCGTCGGTGAGGGCGGTGGCGTAGTTGATGACGCGGGTGTAGCCGTCGTCCAGGAGCATCGGCAGGGCGGGGCCTGGGGGGAGGCCGTTCGCGAAGGTCTTGGTGATCCAGTCCTTCACCCAGGCCGACTCGTTGGCCCAGTCGGTGGCGGTGAAGCCCGCGTTCTCGATGTCGGCGCGCAGTGTGTCGGCGGAGACGATGAAGCTGTCGGTGCCGTCGAGCGACCAGGGCGTGGGCCAGGGCAGTTCGGCTTCGTACGGCTGGCAGATCTCCCATACGGCCAAGTGGGCGCCCGGGGCGAGGTGTTGGGCGATGTGACGGAACCAGGTGGTCTTGTCCCGCACATTCATCTGGACGTGCATGGTGAGTGCGGCGCCGAAGGCCCCGGGCGGGTCGGGCGGCCGGAAGTCGGCGATGTCCCCCGTATGGAACCGGACGAGGTCGCTCAGCCCTGCCCTGGCGGTGAGGTCGCGTGCGGCCTCGACGTAGGCCGGGGTGATGTCGACGCCGACGACGTGGTTGCCGGTGCGGCGGGCTATCTGGCGTGCGGGTCCGCCGAATCCGGAGCCCACGTCCAGGACGATGTCGCCGGGCGTGAGGGCGAGGGTGGGGATGAGGCGCTCGACCGCTTCGGCGCCGCCGATGTGGAACTGGTCGAGGTTGTCCAGGGCTCCGTCGGCGGAGGGGTCGAGCTCGTGCTGGTGGTCGTTCAGGAGTCGGTCGATGGTCCGGGTGACGGCGGATTCTTCGTAGGTCATCGCACAGGGTCCTTTTGCTTGCTGGTCGCGTCGGCCGATTCGGTTGTGAGGTGCGTGGGTTCCGGGTGCGCGGGCAGGAAGGCGGCGGCGAGCAGCGCGCCGGCGACCGCGACCACTCCGGCCACGACGCATCCGATGCTGAGGCCGTGGTCGAAGGCGCCGGTCGCGGCCTGACGTACGACTTCGGCGGTTGTGCTCTGACCGTGGGCGGTGAGCTGGTCGGCGACGCCGAATGCCGCACCCACGGACTGGTGGGCGAAGTCGGTCAGGGCATGGGGCAGGGCGGCCGGGAGGGTGGCGTCGAGCCGGGTGTCGTAGAGCGAGGCGTACACGCTGCCGATGACGGCGACGCCGAGGGTCCCGCCGAGGAGGCGGGTGGAGTCGTTGACGGCGGAGCCCACGCCGGCCTGGTCGGCGGCGACCGCTCCCATGATCGACTCGGTCGCGGGTGCCGAGGTCAGGCCCATGCCGAGGCCGTACACGACCATCTGGATGGCGATGATCCCGTAGCCGAGGGTCGGGGAGATGTCCGTGGCGACCCAGAAGTAGAAGCCCGCCTGGAGGGCCAGCCCGGCCGTGACGATCGCCTTCGTGCCGACCCGGACCGCCAGCCGTGTCCCGAGGGTCGATCCGATGGCGACGGAGACCGCGACCGGCAGCAGGTGGACGCCGGTGGACAGGGGACTGTACGCCCGGACGAACTGGAAGAACTGCGTCATCAGGAAGATGAACCCGAACAGCGTGAAGAACGCGATGGTGACCGAGGCGCTGGCGGCGCTGAAGCGCATGTCCTTGAACAGCCGTACGTCGAGCATCGGTTGGTCGGTGCGGCGCTCGCCGGCGATGAAGGCGGCCAGCAGGACCGCGGAACCGGCGAAGCCGGCGAGGGTTGTCGGTGAGGCCCAACCGCGGTTCGGGGCCTCGATGATGGTGTAGACGAGCAGGGCCATGAAGGCGCCGGACAGGACGAGTCCCAGGAAGTCCAGGCGATGGCGGACGGGGTTCCGTGCGGCGGGGACGAATATCGCCACCAGGGCGATGACGGCGAGGGACACCGGGCCGAGGACGTAGAAGACGCTCGACCAGCTGTAGTGCGCCAGCAGGAAGCCGCCCACGATCGGTCCCAGCGCGATGGCCACACCGGCAGTCGCGCCCCACAGGCCGATGGACAGCGCCCGTTCCTTGCGGCCGGTGAAGACGCCGGTGAGGAGGGAGAGGGTGGCGGGGAAGGTCATCGCGGCCCCGAGCCCCATCGCGGCCCGGGCCGCGATCAGTTCCGCCGGGGAGCCTGCGTACCCGCCGACGAAGCTGGCCACGCCGAACACCAGCAGGCCGGCCATGAGCATGCCCTTGCGGCCGAAGCGGTCGGAGAGGCTGCCCGAGGTCAGGAGGAGGGCGGCGAAGACGAGGTTGTAGGCGTCCACGACCCATTGCAACTGCGCGGTGGAGGCGCCGAGTTCGCGGGTGAGGGTCGGGAGGGCGACGTTGACCAGGGTGGTGTCGAGGTTGATCACGAACGAGGCCGTGAGCAGGGCGACGAGAACCAGCGGTTTAGAGGTTTTTGTCATTTTCGTGGGTGCGAGTGCACTAGCCATGGTTGAAGATTAAGCACGGCTGGTAGAGTTTTTCAACCTCTGAGTTTTGAAATTAAACCTTGTGCGGGTTAGGCTGGGCGTATGCGGAGCTATGGCCAGTACTGTTCGATCGCCCGGGCCCTCGATGTCGTGGGGGACCGGTGGACGTTGTTGATCGTCCGGGAGCTGCTGTTGCAGGGCCCGTGCCGGTTCACGGATCTTCGGAACGGGCTGCCGGGCATCGCGTCGAACCTGCTGTCGACCCGCCTCAAGGAACTGGAGGAGGCGGGGCTGATCACCCGCGAGGACGCGCCGCCGCCGGTCGCTACTGTCCTGTATGCCCTGAGCGCGGACGGTCTGGCCCTGGAGCCGGTGTTGAAGGCGCTCGGGCTGTGGGGGCTGCGGTTCATGACCGAGGAACGGCCGGACGACGCGTTTCGGGCGCAGTGGATGGCCTATGCGCCGACGTGGTTCACGGAGGATGCGGAGCCTGACGGCCCGGACGCGGTCATCCAGGTCGTCGCGGACGGTGAGTCGGCGGTCATCGAGCTACGGGGTGGGCGGATCCACACCCGCCTCGGCCGCGCCACCGAGGCCGACCTTGTCCTGGAGGGGGCGCCGCGGGCTGTCCTCGGGTTGCTGACCGGGGTGATCGATCTCGAAGCCGCGGGTCGGCTGGGGTTGTCCGTGAGCGGTCGGCGGGAGGTGCTTGGGCGGCTGCGGCCGGTTACTCCGGGGTGAAGGGGGGCGGTTTCCTCAGAACCGCGGCGAAGAATCTCGCTCTGGCCGTCCTCTCCGCGCTGGCACACGCCCGTAGTACCGACTGCGAGGCCATACTGAGGGCAGTTACGACCGCCCTTCAGGAGAACTGGGTGACAGCCCAGCCGGAGAGAAACTGAAGGAAATCATGTCGTTCGTCAGCTATTTCCCCGGGCGGGGGACGGTTCGAGAGACGGCCTACCTCGAAGGCAAGGCAGAAGGCGAGGCCAAGGGGGTGCTGCGCGTTCTGGAAGTGCGTGGGCTGGCTGTAGGCGACGATGTCCGTGCGCGGATCACCGCCTGTACCGACCTCGACCGTCTCAACGACTGGCTGGATCGGGCCGGGATCGTGCAGAGCGCGGAAGAGCTGTTCACCGAGGCCGAGGACTGAGAGTTAGTTCTCCGGTGGCCGTCAGATCGTAGAGTGCCCGGATGAGCATCATCGGCGTCGGTATCGACGTGGCCGAGATCGAGCGGTTCGAGGCGTCGCTGAAGCGGACGCCCGGGATGGCGGAACGGCTGTTCGTCGAGAGTGAGTTGTTGTTGGCCAGTGGTGAGCGGCGGGGGGTTGCGTCGCTCGCCGCGCGGTTCGCCGCCAAGGAGGCCCTGGCCAAGGCGCTCGGGGCGCCCGCCGGGCTGCACTGGACCGACGCCGAGGTGTATGTCGAGGAGAGCGGGCAGCCTCGGTTGCGGGTGAAGGGAACCGTCGCCGCGCGGGCTGCGGAACTCGGCGTGCGGTCGTGGCACGTGTCCCTCAGCCATGACGCCGGCGTGGCCTCGGCGGTGGTGATCGCCGAAGGCTGAGGGCAGACTCGGTCGCATGCGTACTGCCTACGGCGTTGAGACAGTAAGGGCCGCCGAGCGCGAGCTCATGGCGCGGCTTCCCGAAGGGGCGTTGATGCAGCGGGCCGCCGCGGGGCTGGCCGCCGCCTGCGCGGATCTGCTCGGGAAGGTCTACGGCAGCCGGGTCGTGCTGCTGGTCGGCAGCGGCGACAACGGGGGCGACGCCCTGTACGCCGGCGCTCGGCTCGCCCGGCGCGGGGCGGGGGTGACGGCCGTGCTGCTGGCGCCCGAGCGGGTGCACGCGGGGGGCCTGGCGGCGCTGCGGCGGGCCGGGGGGCGGACCCTTGAAGCTGGGTCGGCTGGGTCGGCTGGGTCGGCTGGGTCGGCTGGGTCGGCTGGGTCGGCTGGGTCGGCTGGGTCGGCTGGGTCGGCAGGGTCGGCAGGGTCGGCTGGGTCGGCAGGGTCGGCAGGGCCAGCGGGCTCGGCGGGGTCGGCAGGGCAGCCCGGACAGCCAGGGCAGCCGGAGCAGCCAGGGCAGCTACGGCAGGCAGCGCAGAGCGGGCAGGCAGGCCAGCCTGGAGAGCTAGGCAAGCCGGGACAGCCGGGACAGCCCGGACAGCCCGGACAGCCCGGACAGCTAGACCAGGCAGGCCAGGCGGCAGGGCAGCCAGCCCCGGCGGCCCCGACAGAAGCCTCAACGGCCCCGGCAGAAGCCCCAGCGGAGCCAGCAGCCCCGGCAGAAGCCCCAGCGAACCCGTCAGCCCCGGCAAAGCAAAGCACCCCCGCCGCCACCCCCCGTCATGACAGCGCCGCCACCGCCGCCGGTATCACCCCCACCGAAGAAGCCATCCTCCGCGCCGACCTCGTCATCGACGGCATCGTCGGTATCGGCGGCAAGGGTGGACTCCGGCCAGGAGCAGCCGAGTTGGCCGGTCTCCTCGCCGAGTCCCGTGTCCCCGTCGTCGCCGTCGATCTGCCCAGCGGTGTCGACGCCGACTCCGGTGAAGTGCCCGGCGTCGCCGTCCGGGCCGACCTCACCGTCACCTTCGGGACCCACAAGCCGGGGTTGCTCATCGATCCCGCGCGGGAGTACGCCGGGTCGGTGCGGCTCGTCGACATCGGGCTGGGCGTCGTACTGCCCGATGAGCCGGAACTGGAGGCCCTGCAGCACGCCGACGTGGCGCGGCTGCTGCCGATGCCCGGTGCCGAGAGCGACAAGTACCGGCGGGGAGTCGTCGGGATCGCCGCCGGGTCCGCGCGGTATCCGGGAGCCGCCGTGCTTGCCGTGTCGGGGGCGTTGAGGGGCGGAGCGGGGGCCGTTCGGTACGTCGGGCCCGCCGGCGGCGCCGTCATCTCGCGGTTCCCCGAGACCCTCGTGTCGGATCAAGGACCCGCCAAGGCCGGGCGCGTGCAGGCCTGGGTCGTCGGACCCGGCGCAGGGGACGACGCCGGGACCGTCGCCGAGGTGCTGGAGGCCGACGTGCCCGTGTTGATCGACGCGGACGGGCTGCGGCTCGCCGAGCGGGATGCCGTACGGCGTCGTGACGCGCCCACTCTCATGACCCCGCACGCAGGGGAAGCCGCCGCCCTGCTGGGAGTGTCCAGGGAAGAGGTCGAGGGGGCCCGGCTCAAGTGGGCGCGCGAACTCGCCTCCCGCTACCGGGCGACCGTCCTGCTCAAGGGCTCGACCACCCTCGTCGCCGACCCGGGCGGCACAGCCGTACGCGTCAACGCGACCGGGACGCCGTGGCTCGCCACCGCCGGCAGCGGGGACGTGCTGTCCGGGCTTACCGGCTCCTTGCTGGCAGCCGGGTTGTCCGCCCTGGACGCGGGGAGCGTGGGCGCCTATCTGCACGGGCTGGCCGGCAGGTTCGCCGCCGACGGCGCTCCGGCCGGCGCGCACGACGTCGCGGACGCGATTCCGGGGGCCTGGCGGGATGTGCGGGATGTGCGGGATGTGCGCGATCTACGGGACGCGCGGGGCGTACGGGGCTGACCGTCCGGAGTCGCTCGGCTACTGAACCTGCTGCGTGATACAGAGGATGTTCCCCTCGCTGTCCTTGAACCACGCCGCCCGCATCCCGTCGTCCTCCGCGACCCCGTTCACCGTCTTCAGGCCGGGCTGGTCGTACTCCTCGAACGTGACCCCCCGGCCGCGCAGATCCGCCATCTCCGTGTCGAGGTCGCCGACCAGCCAGGTGGCCAGCGTGTGGGCGGCCTTGCCGCCGCTCGGGGTGGAGTAGAGGGAGAACTGGCTGCCGCCGGACTCGAAGACCGCGAACTCCTCCCCGTCCATGACCGCCTTGAGTCCGAGTGTGTCGCCGTAGAAGCGCTTGGCCCTGCCCAGGTCACTGGCCGGGATCACGGGGTTCAGGGGGGTTTCTGCCAACATGTCCACCACCTCCTGACCCCAGCCTAGGCCCGCTCCTCAATAAGGGTGACTCGACGGCCTGAATAAGCCTGAATAAGGGTGACCCGGCCGCGCGCCGCCCCGGCTTCCCCTTGTCCGCGCGTTTCTCTGATCGCATGATCAGTACACGTATCGCATGCCGGAGTGTCGCGGTGGCGCTGGCCGTCGTCACCGCCATGCCCCTGGGCACCGAAGCCCTGGCCGCGCCGCCGGTCCCCGCACCCCCCGTCCCCGCCCCCGGCCCGGAGGCCGAGCTGGTCCCCGGTGTCGCGCCCGGTCCCGCCCAGCCCTGGCAGATCGACACGCCCGACCAGGTGCTCGCGCCGAAGGTGTACGCGCCCAGCGCCGCCGAGGACGCCGTCGAACCGCGGGACGCGGCGGTGGGGACGTACGACCTCGTCGAGTACGTGCCGCTCGGGGACGCCGTCGGGAAGGTCGCGTGCAGCAAGCGGACCGGGCCCTACCAGCGGGGCGTCGAGCGGTGGCTGAAGCTGAGGGTGGACGGGAAGCAGTCGGCGGCGGACTGCCGGGCCATCCGGAAGTTCCAGGTGAAGCACGGGATCAAGCCCGCCATCGGGTTCGCCGGGCCCGTCACCTGGGCCACCATGCAGCTCATCGGCGCCAGGAAGAATCCCAACGCCGGGAAGAAGTGTCCGGTGCGGCGGTATCGGGTCGCCTGTGTCGATCTGAACCGGCAGCTGACCTGGGTGCAGAAGGGGAAGAAGGTCGTCTTCGGGCCCGTGCCGATGCGGAGCGGACGGGCCGGGCACCGGACCCGGCCCGGCTGGCACAAGATCTACTGGCGGCACAAGAACCACTGGTCGACGCTCTACAACTCGCCCATGCCGTATGCCCAGTTCTTCGACGGCGGGCAGGCCTTTCACGCCGTCTACGGGAGCATCTACACCACCGTCGGGTCGTGGGGGTGCGTCAATCTGCGGCTCGGGGACGCGAAGAAGCTGTGGGGGGTGCTGAGGAAGGGCGACCGGGTGTACGTGTGGGGGCGGCGGCCCGGGGCGTAGGCGTCCGCCGGGAGTGTCCGACCCCTCTGAGACACTGGGGGCGTCATGAGTGAGACTGCTGCCGCCCCTGCCGCTTCCCTGCGGGCCCGAGCCGAGATCGACCTGGTCGCCCTGCGGGCCAACGTGCGTGCCCTGCGCGCCCTCGCGCCGGGTGCGCAGCTCATGGCCGTCGTGAAGTCCGAGGCGTACGGGCACGGGGCCGTGGCGTGTGCGCGGGCGGCCGTCGAGGCGGGGGCCGGCTGGCTCGGGACCGCCACGCCCGAGGAGGCGCTCGCGCTGCGGGCGGCCGGGCTGCGCGGGCGGCTCATGTGCTGGCTGTGGACGCCGGGCGGGCCCTGGCGGGAGGCCGTCGAGGCCGACATCGACGTGTCGGTGAGCGACATGTGGGCGCTGGAGGAGGTCACCGCGGCGGCCCGCGCGGCCGGCCTCGTCGCGCGCGTGCAGCTCAAGGGCGACACCGGGCTCGGGCGCAACGGCTGTCAGCCGGGCGCCGACTGGGCCGAGCTGGTCGGCGCGGCGGTCGAGGCCGAGCGCGCCGGACTCGTGCGCGTCACCGGGCTGTGGTCGCACTTCGCCTGCGCCGACGAACCCGGCCACCCCTCCGTCGACGCCCAGCTCGCCCTCTTCCGGGAGATGCTCGCGTACGCCGAGCAGCGGGGCGTCCGCCCCGAGGTGCGGCACATCGCCAACTCGCCCGCCACCCTCACCCGGCCCGACACCCACTTCGACCTCGTACGGACCGGGATCGCGCTCTACGGCATCTCGCCGAGCCCCGAGGTCGGCACCCCCGCCGACTTCGGACTGCGTCCCGTGATGACGCTCGCGGCCAACATCGCCCTGGTGAAGCACGTCCCGGGGGGCCACGGCGTCAGTTACGGGCACAAGTACGTCACCCCCGGCGAGACGACCCTCGGCCTGGTGCCGGTCGGTTACGCCGACGGCATCCCGCGACACGCCTCCGGCACCGGACCCGTCCTGGTCGGCGGCAAGTGGCGCACGGTCGCGGGGCGGGTCGCGATGGACCAGTTCGTGGTCGACCTCGGCGGGGACGAGCCGGAGGCCGGCGCGGAGGCGATCCTCTTCGGGCCCGGCGACCGGGGCGAGCCCACCGCCGAGGACTGGGCGCAGGCCGCGGGCACCATCGCATACGAGATCGTCACCCGGATCGGAACGCGTGTTCCCCGCGTCTACGTGAATGAGGAACAAAGCGGGTAAGCGGCACAAGGGGCCGTCGACACCGTCCGACAGCGGTACAGCACCGGCAGCATCAGTAACACAGGCAACATTGGTAACACGTGTATCACCCGACCCAGTGAACGAGAGTCCGGCGAAGAGGAGCGGTACGTGAGCGAGAGCAGTGCGGAGGCCGTCGCAGCCGTCGCCTCCGCCACGGGGGCGGCCGGGAACTGGCGCAGGGCGACCGGCATCGCGGGCGCCGCGATAGGCGTGGTGGCCGCCGGGGCCGCGGCCGGCGTCGCCATCGAGCGGCTCACCGTCGGCCGCGGGATGAGGAAGAAGGCACGGCTCGCGCTCGACTCGACGGGACCGTACGGCTCACTGCGCGGCACACCCGGCAAGGCGTACGCCGACGACGGCACGGAGCTGTACTACGAGGTCGACGACGTCGACCCGGCCGCCGTACCGCCGCTCAGCCCGCGCCGCCGACGGCTGTTCGGGCGGAAGGCGCCCGCCCCGGTCACCGTCGTCTTCAGCCACGGCTACTGCCTCAGCCAGGACTCCTGGCACTTCCAGCGCGCGGCGCTGCGCGGTGTCGTACGGACCGTGCACTGGGACCAGCGCAGCCACGGGCGGTCCGGGCGCGGGGTGCGGCAGGTGCAGGACGGGGTGCCGGTCGACATCGACCAGCTGGGGCGCGATCTGAAGGCCGTGATCGACGCGGCCGTGCCGGACGGGCCGATCGTGCTCGTCGGGCACTCCATGGGCGGCATGACCGTGATGGCGCTGGCCGACCAGTACCCCGAGCTGATCCGCGACCGGGTCGTCGCGGTCGCGCTTGTCGGTACGTCGTCCGGAAGGCTCGGCGAGGTCAACTTCGGGTTGCCCGTCGCGGGTGTGAATGCCGTACGGCGGGTGCTGCCGGGCGTGCTGAAGGCGCTCGGGCAGCAGGCGGCGCTGGTGGAGAAGGGGCGGCGGGCCACCGCCGACCTGTTCGCCGGGATCATCAAGCGGTACTCGTTCGCCTCCCGGGACGTCGACCCGGCCGTCGCCCGGTTCGCCGAGCGGATGATCGAGGGGACGCCGATCGACGTGGTCGCCGAGTTCTACCCGGCCTTCACCGACCACGACAAGACCGAGGCGCTCGCGTACTTCGCGGACCTGCCGGTGCTGGTGCTGGCCGGGATCGGCGACCTCGTCACGCCGAGTGAGCACAGCGAGGCGATCGCCGACCTGCTGCCGGACGCCGAGCTGGTGCTGGTTCCGGACGCCGGGCACCTGGTGATGCTGGAACACCCGGAAGTGGTCACCGACCGGCTCGCCGACCTCCTCACCCGTGCGGGTGCCGTGCCCGCAGGGGCTACCGTGGGTGGCTATGGAAGCACCAGCAGCACCGCACAACCCGGTTGAGACCCAGCTGACCGTCACGTCCCCCGAGCAGATGCTCGACCTGGGCCGTCGGCTCGCCAAGCTGCTGCGCGCCGGTGACCTCGTGATGCTCAACGGCGAGCTCGGCGCGGGCAAGACGACGCTGACCCGCGGGCTCGGCGAGGGGCTCGGCGTGCGCGGGGCGGTGACCTCGCCGACGTTCGTGATCGCCCGGGTGCATCCGTCGCTGGGCGACGGGCCGCCGCTCGTGCACGTGGACGCGTACCGGCTGGGCGGCGGACTGGACGAGATGGAGGACCTCGACCTGGACGTCTCGCTGTCCGACTCGGTGATCGTCGTCGAGTGGGGCGAGGGCAAGGTCGAGGAGCTGACCGACGACCGCCTGAACGTCGTAATCCACCGGGCCGTCGGCGATACGACGGACGAGGTGCGGCACGTCACCGTGACGGGGCTCGGGGAGCGCTGGGCGATGGTGGACCTGAGCGTGCTGTCAGCCTGACGTCTCCAGACCTGACGTCTCCAGGCCCGGCGTACGGACATTTCCGTGAACGTTTCCGACAAGACGTCGGCAAGATATTGCATTCGGCGTCTTGCGCGTGGTCACATGGTACCCAGCTCGTAGTTAGGTCTACCTAACTACGCCCGCCCCCGGGTCCTCAGGAGGCGTCCATGCCGGCCACCGAGAGCAACGAGCAGAAGCCGTACGCCGTCGTCGCGGGTGTGTCCATGCGCGAGCTGCTGGCGTCGTGCGCCGCGGCCAGCGCGATCTCGACCCCGCCACGGCTCCCCGATCCGGACGTGTCGAAGCAGCCGGTGCAGCAGCGCAGGGAAGCGGCCTAGCGGATCACGACCACGTTCGCGCCGATCGTCGCGAACTCCCACATCGCGTCGCCGTCCGCGCGCGACTCGCGGACCCCGCCCGTGCGCACGCCCGGGTCCGGGGCCGACTTGGGCTCCTTCACCGCCGCGCTGAAGCCGACCGCGACGCCGTCCACGTTCGCGAAGCGGACCACGTGCTCGATGGGGGTGCCGTCGGTGCCGGTGATCGTGTTCGAGCGGGAGGTGACCGGATAGGTGCCCGGGAGCGGGTCGACGCTGCCGGGGGTGACCTCGAAGGTGCGGGTGACCTTGTTGCGGGCGTCGACCAGCCAGACGCGGTCGTCGTCCAGCGAGTACACGACCCGCTCGCCGGTGCCGGAGTTCCCCGGCAGGGCGGTGGGGTTCCGCTTGTCGCGCGGTGCCTTGACGGCGGCCGCCGGGGAGGCGCTCGCGTGCGCCTTGCCCAGGTTCGCGGGGACGGTCGCGGAGGCCTGGTAGCCGAGGACCCCGACCGTCACGAGAGCCGCCGTGGTGAGCCCGAACACGAATCCGGAGCTGCCGTTCGCCACCGTCGCCCACCTGACCCATCGCCTCGTACGCCGTGCATCCCGGCGACCGTAGCAGCACGGACGGGTCCCACCCGGGCGGCAATGCCGCGGCTCGAGGAGCCGTAGGCTGTTTGCGTGCTCTTGCTCGCTCTGGATACCGCCACACCGGCCGTCACCGTCGCCCTGCACGACGGCACGGACGTCATCGCCTCGTCGAGTCAGGTGGACGCGCGCCGGCACGGGGAGCTGCTGCTGCCGGCCGTCGACCGGGTGCTCGCCGAGGCCGGACTGAAGCTCAATGCCGTCACCGGCGTCGTCGTGGGGATCGGGCCCGGTCCGTACACGGGCCTGCGCGTCGGGCTGATGACCGCCGACACCTTCGGGCTCGCCCTCGGCGTGCCCGTGCACGGCCTCTGCACGCTCGACGGCCTCGCCTACGCGGCCGACATCGGCCAGGGCCCCTTCGTCGTGGCGACCGACGCCCGGCGCAAGGAGGTCTACTGGGCGCGGTACGCCGACTCCCGGACCCGGCTGACCGACCCGGCCGTCGACCGGCCCGCCGACATCGCCGACCAGGTGGCGGGGCTGCCGGCCGTCGGCGCGGGTGCGCTGCTGTACCCGGACACCTTCCCGCAGGCACACGAGCCCGAGCACGTGTCCGCCGCGGCCCTCGCGAGCCTGGCCGCCGAGAAGCTCGCCGCGGGCGAGGAGCTGCCGGCGCCCCGGCCGCTGTACCTGCGCCGCCCCGACGCCCAGGTCCCCAAGAACTACAAGGTGGTCACCCCCAAGTGACCACACCCGTGACCCCTCGGCTGCGCGAGATGCGCTGGTGGGACATCGATCCCGTGCTGGAGCTGGAGAAGGACCTCTTCCCCGAGGACGCCTGGTCCCGGGGCATGTTCTGGTCCGAGCTGGCCCATGCGCGCGGCCCCGAGGCGACGCGGCGGTACGTCGTCGCCGAGGAGGGCGACCGCATCGTCGGCTACGCGGGACTCGCCGCCTCCGGTGACCTCGCCGACATCCAGACCATCGCCGTCGCCCGCGACCACTGGGGCACCGGCCTCGGCGGTCTGCTGCTGACCGAGCTGCTGCGGGCCGCCACCGCCTTCGAATGCGCCGAAGTGATGCTGGAGTGCCGGATCGACAACATCCGCGCCCAGAAGCTCTACGAGCGCTTCGGCTTCGAGGGCATCGGTTTCCGGCGCGGCTACTACCAGCCGGGCAACGTGGACGCCCTGGTCATGCGGCTGACAGACCCATCAACCTCCGTACAAGGAACCGAGATCCATGGCTGACGAACCCCTGGTCCTGGGGATCGAGACCTCCTGCGACGAGACCGGTGTCGGCATCGTGCGCGGCACCACCCTGCTGGCCGACGCCGTCGCCTCCAGCGTCGACGAGCACGCGCGGTTCGGCGGCGTGGTCCCGGAGGTCGCCTCCCGCGCCCATCTGGAGGCGATGGTCCCGACCGTCGACCGCGCGCTGAAGGAGGCGGGCGTCAGCGCGAAGGACCTGGACGGCATCGCGGTCACCGCGGGCCCCGGTCTCGCGGGCGCGCTCCTGGTCGGCGTGTCGGCGGCCAAGGCGTACGCCTACGCGCTCGGCAAGCCCCTCTACGGCGTGAACCACCTCGCCTCCCACATCTGCGTCGACCAGCTGGAGCACGGCGCCCTGCCCGAGCCGACGATGGCGCTGCTGGTGTCCGGCGGGCACTCGTCCCTGCTGCTGTCCACCGACATCACCTCCGACGTCCGCCCGCTCGGCGCGACCATCGACGACGCGGCCGGCGAGGCCTTCGACAAGATCGCGCGCGTGCTGAACCTCGGCTTTCCCGGCGGCCCGGTCATCGACCGTTACGCCCGCGAGGGCGACCCCTCGGCGATCGCCTTCCCGCGCGGCCTGACCGGCCCGCGCGACCCGGCGTACGACTTCTCCTTCTCCGGGCTGAAGACGTCCGTGGCCCGCTGGATCGAGGCGAAGCGGGCGGCGGGGGAGGAGGTGCCGGTGCGTGACGTGGCGGCGTCCTTCCAGGAGGCGGTCGTGGACGTGCTGACCCGCAAGGCCGTGCGGGCCTGCAAGGACGAGGGCGTCGGGCACCTGATGATCGGCGGTGGCGTGGCCGCCAACTCGCGGCTGCGGGCGCTGGCGCAGGAGCGGTGCGAGAGGGCGGGCATCCGACTCCGGGTGCCGCGGCCGAAGTTGTGCACGGACAACGGCGCGATGGTGGCCGCGCTGGGTGCCGAGATGGTCGCCCGGGGCCGCGCCGCCTCCAGCTGGGATTTGTCGGCGGACTCCTCCCTGCCGGTGACGGAGCCGCACGTCCCGGGGCACGACCACGTCCACGAGGTCAGCAAGGAGAACCTCTACTCGTGACGGTCGCCCTGATGTGGGAGGCGCGGGCGGCCGAGGGCCGGGGCGAGGACCTCCTGTCCTGGGCACGGGCCCAGCACCTCACACCCGAGCCCCTCCGCCGGGAGACCTTCCGCGCGCCCCAGGACCGGGTACTGGTCATCACCTGGTGGGACGCGGCCTACGACACCGAGCTGCCCGAACTCCCCGAGCCGGACGGGGAGTTGGTCATGCGGGCGGTACATCGCTGGCGGTTCGAGCCGGTGCCGGAGGCCTGACGGAGGAGTACGTCAGCCACCACGGTTCCTGGCGGCGGCAGCCCCGCCACACCCGCCGGCCGGGCCGGCCAGTCTGTGGGCCGAACGAGTCACGCCGCGGGGGCCGGGCGTCGCTCGGTAGGGGGAGCGCGGCCCGCAGGTCCCGTATCCCGCTGATCCACCTGATCCCCGAGACGTGCAGCAGCGTCAGCACGGCGAGGCAGCCGGCCGTGTACGCGATCGCCTTGACCACGGTGTCGCCGCCCACAGGCATCCCCCGTACCAGCACCGCGACCGTCCACCCGATCAGAGCGCCCGCCAGCCACGTCACCCCGGCCGCCAACTCGTGGTACACGTACCTGTGCATCGCCCCCCCGCGTCCCCCGGCCGGAGATCACCCCACCTCCGACACCTCCGTCCCGCACAGCAGCCGTCGGTCGGTGCCGAGTGCCCTCGTCGGGCCCACGAGGTTCAGCCGGGCGGTGTGTCGTGCGTCCGTGCTCGATTTCGCCAACCGTAGTTCCAGCGCGCCGGGTTCGACCACCCGCGCACCCGAACGGTCGGTGAACGCCGACAGGTCCGCGTGGAAGGCGAAGGTGACCCGGGCCGCCTCGCCGGGCGCCAACTCCACGCGCTGGTAACCGATCAGGCGTACGTCCGGACGCGTCACGCTCGCCACCGGGTCGTGCAGGTACAGCTGTACGACCTCCGCGCCCGTCCGGGCACCGGTGTTGCGGACCGTGACCGAGACGTCGTACGAGCCGTCCGTGCCGATCTCCGCACCCGTGGCGTCCGACTCCCAGGTGAAGGTCGTGTACGAGCGGCCGTGTCCGAAGGGGTACAGCGGCGTCGGGTCGAGGTTGCTGACCTCGCCCGCGAGGCCGAGGGGCGGTTGGAGGTACGTCCACGGCTGGCCACCCGGCACCCGCGGGACGCTCACCGGGAGCCGTCCCGACGGGTTCACGCGGCCGGACAGGACGCCCGCCACCGCCGTACCGCCCTCCTCGCCCGGGAAGAACGCCTGTACGACGGCGGCGAGTTGGCCGTGCCAGCGGCCCAGCGCATACGGCCGGCCGGTGAGCAGGACCAGGACCACCGGGACCCCGGTGGCGACCAGCGCGTCCAGCAAGTCGCCCTGCACACCCGGCAGATGAAGGTCCGTCACATCGCAGCCCTCGCCCGAGGTGCCCCGCCCGAACAGGCCCGCCCGGTCGCCGAGGACCGCCACGCACACGTCCGCCTCGGCCGCCCGCGCCACCGCCTCCTCGAAGCCGGCCCGGTCCGGGTCGTCCACCCCGCAGCCCTCGGCGAACGTCACCTTGGCGTCCGGGAGTTCGGCGCGCAGGGCCTCGATCACCGTCGGGATCTCGATGCCCATCGGGATCTCGGGGTGGTGGGTCAGGACGTGGGAGGGAAAGGAGTAGCAGCCCAGCATGGCGAGGGCGTCGGCGGCGCGCGGGCCGACGACCGCGATCCGGGTGTCGGGGGCCAGCGGGAGCAGACCGTCGGGGTTGTCGAGGAGGACCACCGACTCCTCGGCCAGGCGGCGGGCGATGGCGCGGTTCGACGCCGAGTCGAGGTCGATGGGGGCGGTCGGCTCCGGGGTCCAGTCCTCGTCCAGGAGGCCCAGTTCGCACTTCTGGAGCAGGACCCGGCGGGCCGCCCGGTCGATCAGGGACTCGGGGATCTCGCCCGCCCGTACGGCTTCGACGAGCGGGGTGCCGTAGCACTTCAGGGTGGGCAGTTCCACGTCCAGGCCGGCCGCGAGCGCCGCGTGCGCCGCCTCCGCCTCCGTGCCGGCCACCCGGTGCTGGGTCTGCAGGAAGCCGACGCCGAAGTAGTCGGCGACCACCGTGCCCGTGAAGCCCCACCGCTCGCGCAGCAACTCGGTCAGCAGACCCGGGTCCGCGGAGGCCGGGATGCCGTCCGTGTCGTTGTACGCGGCCATCACCGACCTCGCCCCGGCCTCCCGCAGCGCCATCTCGAAGGGCGGCAGCGTGATGTCCGCGAACTCCCGCACGCCCGCCCGCACGGGCGCGAGGTTGCGGGCGCCGGCCGAGGAGGCGTACCCGGCGAAGTGCTTGAGGGTGGAGACGATCCCGGCCGACTCCAGGCCCCGTACGTACGCGGTGGCGACCGTGCCGACCAGGTACGGGTCCTCGCCGATGGTTTCCTCGACCCGGCCCCAGCGCGGGTCCCGTACGACGTCCAGGACCGGGGCGAGGCCCTGGTGCACGCCGACCGAGCGCAGGTCGCGGCCGATGGCGCGGGCCATCTCCTCGACCAGCCCGGGGTCGAAGCTCGCGCCCCAGGCGAGCGGCACCGGGTAGGCGGTGGCCCGCCAGGTGGTGAAGCCGGCCAGGCACTCCTCGTGCGCGAGCGCGGGAATGCCGAAGCGGCCCGCGGCGGCGATACGGCGCTGGGCGCGGGCCAGTGCCTGCGCGCCCAGCGCCGGGTCCACCGGGGCCGTGCCGAAGGGGCGGGTGAGCTGGCCGAGACCGTGGGTGATCAGCTCGTCCCACTCGTAGTCGGAGGACATCTCGCGCTGCAGCGGCGCGACCCCCTCGCCGTCGGTGTCGGCGCCCACCCAGACGCCGTACAGCTGGGCGGTCTTCTCCTCGAGGGTCATCCGGGAGAGGAGGTCGTCGACGCGGGAGTCGGCGGGCAGGGCGGGGTCACGCCAAGGGGCGGTGGTCATGAAACTCCTGCTCTTGTCGAGTGGGGTGCGGCCCTCTCACGAATGCTGACTGCGAATGTTTCGTTGTTAGTATCGAATGTTCCGGGAACCTAGGCCGGTCGCAAGGGTTCGTCAAGAGGTCGCGCAGGGATACGATCGCCGCCATGACGCCCCCCGAGCCCGTTGAAACACGGACGACAACCGCGACGACAGGCCGGTCGACACAGACCGCGACCCTCGCCGAGATCGCCCGTGAGGCCGGCGTGTCCGCGCCGACTGTTTCGAAGGTCCTCAACGGCCGTGCGGACGTGGCCCCGGCCACCCGCACCCGGGTCGAGGAACTGCTGCGCGCGCACGGCTACCGGCGCAGGCGCGCCGAGGCCAGCCGCTCGCCCCTCCTCGACCTGGTCTTCCACGAACTGGAGAGCGCCTGGGCGATGGAGGTCATCCGGGGCGTGGAGAACGTGGCCCGGGACACCGGCCTGAGCGTGGTGCTGAGCGAGAGCGCGGGGCGCCTGACCCCCGGCCGCACCTGGGCCGACCAGGTCGCCGCGCGCCGCCCGCACGGCGTGATCCTCGTCCTGTCCGGCCTCGACGAGTCCCAGCGCGCGCTGCTGACCAGCCGCTCCATCCCGTTCGTGGTGATGGACCCGGCGGGCGACCCGGGCGTCGACGTGCCCTCGATCGGCGCCACCAACTGGCAGGGCGGCCTCGCCGCCACCCGGCACCTGGTGGAACTCGGCCACACTCGCATCGGTGCGATCACGGGTCCGTCCCACATGATGTGCAGCCGCGCCCGCGTCGACGGCTACCGGGCCGCCCTCGAAACCGCCGGGCTCCCCGTCGACCCGGCGCTCATCGCGACCGGCGACTTCCACCACGAGACCGGCTACCGCCAGGGCCTGCAGCTGCTCCGCCGCCCGAACCGCCCCACCGCCGTCTTCGCCCTCAACGACCTCCAGGCGCTGGGCCTGTACGAGGCCGCGCGCGAACTGGGGCTGCGGATCCCGGAGGACCTGAGCGTGGTCGGCTTCGACGATCTGCCGGTGGCCCGCTGGGTGGGGCCGCCGCTGACGACCGTACGGCAGCCGCTGACGGAGATGGCCGAGGCCGCGGCGAAACTGGTGCTGGACCTGGGGCGGGAGGACCAGGTGCCGGTGGCGACGCGGGTGGAGCTGGCGACGAGTCTGGTGGTGCGTTCGAGCACGGCGGCGCCGCCTGCCGTTTAGCGGGACTGTATTGACGGCCGTGGTGGGTCGCCCCACACTGCTCCGAAGCCAATCGGTTGTTCAGCCGAAACTTTCGGAGGTACCCGCAATGCGATCTCTGAGAACAGGCTTATCCCTGGCGGCCCTCGTCACCGGCGTCGCCGTGCTCTTCACGGCACCCGCGGCGCACGCCGCCGACACTCCGCTCCGCGACCTCGCCACCGCCAAGGGCAAGGTCATCGGTACGGCGGTCACCGGGTCCAAGCTCACCGGCACCTACGGCGACATCGCCGGCGCCCAGTTCAACTCGCTCACCCCCGGCAACGCCATGAAGTGGGGCTCGGTCGAGCCGACCCAGGGCAGCTTCAACTGGACCGAGGCCGACCAGATCGTCGCCTTCGCGCAGGCCCACAATCAGCAGGTGCGCGGCCACACCCTGGTCTGGCACAACCAGAACCCCAGCTGGCTGACGAACGGCAGCTGGACGTCCGCCCAGCTCAGCAGCCTCCTCCAGAACCACATCAGCACGGAGGTCGGCCGCTACAAGGGCAGGATCGCCGCCTGGGACGTCGTCAACGAACCCTTCAACGAGGACGGCACCTACCGCTCCACCCTCTGGTACGACGGCCTCGGCGCGGACTACATCGCCAGCGCCCTGACCTGGGCGCGGGCCGCCGACCCGGACGCCAAGCTGTACATCAACGACTACAACGTCGAAGGCGTGGGCGCGAAGTCGAACGCCCTCTACAACCTGGTGAAGGACCTCAAGAGCCGGGGCGTCCCGATCGACGGAGTCGGCCTCCAGGCCCACCTGATCCTCGGCCAGGTCCCCGCCACGCTCCAGCAGAACATCCAGCGCTTCGCCGACCTCGGCGTGGACGTGGCGATCACCGAACTGGACGTACGCATGGCGCTGCCGTCCGACAGCACGAAGCTCGCCCAGCAGGCCGCCGACTACAAGGCGGTGCTCGCCGCGTGCGTCGCGGTGACCCGGTGCGCGGGCGTCACCGTCTGGGGCTTCACCGACTCCGACTCCTGGGTGCCGAGCACCTTCCCGGGGTACGGGGCCGCGACGCCGTACGACGAGAACTACGCGCCGAAACCGGCGTACTACGCGATCGCCCAGGCGCTCGGCGGCACCCAGTCGACGGACGGCTGCTCGGCGACGTACAGCGTGACGAGTCAGTGGAACACCGGGTTCACCGGGCAGGTGACGATCGCCTGCTCGGGGACGGCCGCCCTGTCCTCCTGGCGGGCGAGCTGGACCTTCGGGGCCGGGCAGCAGATCACGCAGGCGTGGAACGCGACGTGCACGCAGAGCGGGTCGACGGTGAGCTGTGCCAACGCCTCCTACAACGGGACGGTGCCGAGCGGCGGTTCGGTGAGCTTCGGCTTCAACGGGTCCTGGAGCGGCAGCAACCCCGTACCGACCGTGACGCTCGCCTGACGGACTGCTGAGAAGCGTGAGATTTTCCGAAGAAAACCGTCGCTCGTGGTCGTCGCTAACAATCTCCTAATAATTCGGACTTACGTTCCTGCCCGTGACGGGACACCTTGCGGGACACGAGGAGAGCGGCGACGCGGGCAGACCAAGGGGCCGGCGGTCGACCGTACTGAAGATCGCCGGCCTCACCCTGGCGGGCCTGCTGGTGCTGGCCGCGGGCGCGGCGGGACTGGCCTACTGGCACCTCGACAGCAACATCAAGAGCGTCGACATCGACCAGGCGCTGGGCGACGACCGCCCGGCGAAAGGGGTGACGACCCCGTCGTCGTCCGCGTCCGCGTCCGCCTCGGCGTCGCCGCTGCCCACCGGTTCGCTGAACATCCTGGTCCTGGGCTCGGACTCGCGCAGCGGCAAGGAGAACAAGGCGCTGGGCGGGGGGAGCAGTTCCGGGGCGCGGTCCGACACGGCGATGGTGGTGCACATCGACGCGGGGCGTAAGAAGGCCACGATCGTCAGCATCCCGCGCGACACGCTGGTCACCCGCCCGTCCTGCCCGCTGAAGTCGGGCGGCTCCACGGCGGTGGCGTACAACGCGATGTTCAACAGCGCCTATTCGGTGGGCGGTCCGGTGTGCGCGGTGAAGACGGTCGAGTCGATCACGAACGTCCGCATGGACCACTACATCGAGATCGACTTCGCGGGCTTCGCGAAGCTGGTGAACGCGCTGGGCGGGGTGACGGTCACGACCGACGAGGACATCGACGACGACGACAGCCATCTGCACCTCAAGGCCGGCACGCATCACCTGACCGGCAAGCAGGCGCTGGCCCTCGCCCGCACCCGGCACGGCATAGGCGACGGCAGCGACCTGGGCCGCATAGGCCTCCAACAGAAGCTGGTGAAGGCCCTGTTGGAGCAGATGGCCTCGACGAACCTGCTCACCGACCCGGCCAAGCTGTACGAGGTCGCCCAGGCGGTCACCAGCAGCCTCACCACGGACACCGGCCTGGACTCGATCAGCGAACTGGTCGGCCTCGGCCGAAGCCTGGAGAGCCTCTCCTCCGACTCGGTGAAGACGGTGACGATGCCGGTGGTCACGGCCCCGTCGGACCCCAACCGGGTGGTGGCGAAGGAGCCTGCGGCGAGCGAGCTGTGGGAGTCGCTGAAGTGAGGTGTGGGGCGCGGTCAGTGGGCGCTGGGTAGGCCGGGCGTCGAAGGCCTGCCCTTTCCCCTGCGGGGTGACGGCGGCTCGGGGAGCTGGTGCGGTGAAGGGGGCGAGACCGATGAAGGGGGCGGGGGCAAGTCTTCCGGCGGCGCTGGATGGGCCCGAAGTTCCGATGCGGCCTGCGAGACGTTTTTCACGCACTCCTGCAGCCTCTGCGCGTTGATGCCCGCCACGGCCTCGCCGAGGATCCGGGTCAGGTCGGTCGCGATCGTGAGAAGCGAGGGGCCCAGCAGGTACTGAGTGACCTTGACGGCAGCCTTGATCTCCCTGCTGCTGTCCCGCGTTGCTTCGCTGAGCGCCTTGCTTGCCCATGCCTCGGCGCCGGCGTCCCGCAACGAGAGCAAGGAGGCGATCTCGAAGCCGAGGGAGACGGCCCTCTCGCCGGGGTGGGACTCGGTCGCTTCGCCCGGCCGGAACGCCCCGGCGAAAACCCTTTGGCGCGTGGCGGCGGGGAAGTTCTGTGAACGCAGCTCCACGTTCAGGGACTTGAGCTCTTTGACCAGGGTGCTCCGGGCGGTGCGATGCGCGAACTCGGCCGCTGACGGAGAGGCCGGACGACGGGTCGTGTCGGGCGAAAGGTTCTCGATGAGCTCGCTGACCTTCTTGGACAGAACCGCAGGGTTGTCCCAGTGCTGGGCTGCTTCAGCGAGGGCGCGCGGCGCATCGAACGGTAGGACCTCGGGCAGCAGGGAGATGCGCCTGCGCCGACGACGTGCGTCTCCGCCGTACCCGCCCGGTTCCTTGAAGGACATGGCCCGCTCCCTCGTGCGACGGCTCAGTCCTTCGAACGTACAGAAGCGAGGTTCGTCCGGACAGCGTGCCGCCGCGCAGTCCCTACAACCCCGGTCCCCGGTGACGCGTCTTCCTTGGTGTCGCCGTTAACCAGGAGGTCTCCCCTTGTTACCCCTTCCTCTGCCCGCCCGTTGGACGGTCCCGGTGGTCGCCGGTCTGGTCGCGCTGGGAGTGACTCCGCCGCAGGATCTGGGCCAGGCCGAGGCGGCGACTCCCGCGCCCGTCCGGGAGGACTTCAACGGTGACGGTTACGGCGATCTCGCGATCGGGGCTCCCGGGGCCACGGTCGCGGGTCACGCCAAGGCGGGTTACGTGACGGTGATGTACGGCGGCCCGCACGGCCTCTCCGCGACCCGACGTACCGTCATAACCCGTTCCACGGACGGGATTCCGGGCAGCGCGGCGAGCGGTGAGGGCTTCGGGGCGCAACTGTCACGGGGGGACCTGGACGGCGACGGCTACGCGGACCTGGTCATCGGCAACCGGGCGGGGACGAGCGACGCGGTGGTCGCCTGGGGTGTCCGCAAGGGCCTGTCCGGCTCCGGCGCGAGGTCCGTCCCCGCCACCAGCACCCAGACCGGCGACTTCAACGGCGACCACAAGCCCGACCTGGCCCTCTTCCGCACCCGCCCCTCCGCCGGCGACGACCCGAACGGCAGCACGGCGACCGTGTGGAACGGCCCGTTCACCCGGACCGGACAGCACGGCGCGCAGACCGCCCTCGACGCCGACCACCTCAAGTACTACGACATCGAGGGCGGCGCCACGGGTGACGTGAACGGCGACGGCCGCGACGACCTGGCGCTCACCGTCTACTGCGGCGACGGCAACTACTGCACCCGCTACTACACCGGCTCGGAGTCCGGCCTGGCCGCCGCCCCCGACGACACCGTCCCGAACGGCTCCGGCGCGATCGCCCTGGGCGACCTGAACGGCGACGGACACGTCGACGTGTCCGTCGGCGGCACGGACTTCTCGCAGGTCACCGTCGTGTACGGGTCGGCCTCGGGCCCGCGCCCCCGCACCACCTGGAAGACGTTCTCGCCGGACACCCCCGGCGTCCCCGGCACCGCCTCCGACGTCGACCGCTTCGGCGCCTCCGTCTCCGCCGGCGACATCAACGGCGACGGCATCGACGACCTCGCCGTCGGCGTCCCGGGCACCGAGATCGGCTACGACGACGACGCGGGCGCGGTCGACGTCCTGTACGGCACCAAAGCGGGCCTGACCGGCAAGGGCGCCCAGTCCTTCACCCAGGACACCCCCGCCGTCCCGGGCACGACCGAACTGGGCGACGCCTTCGGCTCCGCGGTCCGGCTCCTCGACATCAACGGCAACGGACACGCCGACCTGGCCGCCGCGGCGGTGGGGGAGGACGGCGGGAACGGGGCGGTGTGGTCGCTGAGGGGAAGCCCGACGGGGGTCGTGACGGACGCGGCACTGCTGTTCGGCCCGAAGGCGATCGGGGCGCCGTACGCGAAGGCGGAGTTCGGGTTCGAGGTGAAGTGACGTCGGGAACCGTCGCGCTGGGCACGACGTACCCCGGAAAAAAATCTTCGAGGTTTTCCGATGAGGTTGTCGATCCCGCGGGGTCCCGATCGACGCACAGGTGAAAGGGCCGGAAACCCCCGGCCCGCCGAACCAGAACCTCACCGAGGAGTCCTCATGCCCCGCTACCTCTCCCTCGTCCGGATCGACGAGAACACCATGCCCGCCGAAGGCCCCAGCCCCGAGCTGATGCAGCGCATGGGCGAGCTGATCGAGGAGGTCACCAAGGCCGGTGTCATGCTCGACACCGCCGGGCTCACCCCGTCCGCCCAGGGCACCCGCGTGACCTGGCAGGGCGGCGAGATCTCCGTCACCGACGGCCCCTTCACCGAGTCCAAGGAGGTCATCGGCGGCTACGCGATCATGCAGTGCAAGGACCGGGCCGAGGCCCTGGAGTGGGCCACCCGTTTCCTGAAGGTCCACGAGGACCACTGGACCGTGACCTGTGAGGTCCGGGAGATCGCGGAGGGCTGAGATTCCTTGGCCCGAGGCCGTCCGGGGTGTTGCATGGTGGGCTGTGGAACCACAGCCCACCGCCACTCGTACCGAGCAGCACGCCACGCACGCCATCGAAACCGTCTTCCGCATAGAGTCCCCCCGCATCATCGCCGCCGTCACCCGCGTCGTCCGTGACATCGGCATCGCCGAGGAACTCGCCCAGGACGCCCTGGTCGCCGCCCTGGAGCAGTGGCCGCGTGACGGTGTCCCCGACAATCCCGGCGCCTGGCTCATGGCCATCGCCCGCCGTCGCGCCGTCGACCTGGTCCGGCGGCGGGAGAACTACGCCCGCAAGCTGGCGGAGATCGGCCGCAGCCTGGAGACCACCGTCCCGCCCGAGGAGCCCGCCGACCCGGACGACATCGACGACGACCTGCTCCGGCTCGTCTTCACGGCCTGCCACCCCGTGCTGTCCGCCGAAGCTCGCATCGCCCTCACCCTCCGCCTCCTCGGCGGCCTCACCACCACCGAGATCGCCCGCGCGTTCCTCACCCCCGAGCCGACGGTCGCCCAGCGCATCGTCCGCGCCAAACGCACCCTCGCGACCAAGAACATCGCCTTCGAGGTGCCGTACGGGCCGGAGCGCGAGGCCCGGCTCGGGTCCGTGCTCGACGTCATCTACCTGATCTTCAACGAGGGGTACGCCGCCACCGCCGGCGACGACTGGCTGCGCCCCGCGCTGTGCGAGGACGCACTGCGCCTGGCCCGTGTCCTGTCCTCCCTCATGCCGAAGGAGCCCGAGGTGCACGCCCTGACCTCGCTCCTGGAGTTCCAGTCCTCCCGCGCCGCCGCCCGCACCGGCCCGAACGGCGAGCCCGTCCTCCTCAGGGACCAGAACCGCCGCCGCTGGAACCGCATGCTCATCGCCCGCGGCATCCAGGCCCTCCACCGCGCCGACGCCACGGCCACCGGCGCCCCGGGCCCGTACGCCCTCCAGGCCGCCATCGCCGCCTGCCACGCGCACGCCTACACCTACGAGGAGACCGACTGGGCGAGCATCGCCACGCTGTACGGCCTGCTCGCCGCCCGCACGCCCTCGCCCGTCGTCGAACTCAACCGCGCCGTCGCCGTGTCGATGGCCGACGGTCCGGGCCCGGCGCTGGAGATCGTCGACGCCCTCGCCGGTGAACCCGCCCTGCGGGAGTACCACTTGCTGCCGAGCGTGCGCGGGGACCTGCTGCAACGGCTCGGGCGGACCGCCGAGGCCCGGGAGGAGTTCGCACGGGCGGCGGGGCTGGCGCGCAACGAACGTGAGCGGGAGCTGCTGCTGGCGCGGGCCGAGGAGTGCGGTTCGTAACCCCATCGCGGTTCGTAACCCGATCGCGGTTCGTAACCTGATCGCGGGCAACTGTTCACTCGTAACTCTGTTCCCCCCGCGCCTCGTTGGTCACTACAGTTACCCAGCCCCTGTGCGGGGCCTGTGCAGATCCATGGGGGGTCGACAACTTGAGACTGTTCACGCGCCGCCGTGCCGCGGCGCTCTCCACCGCGGCCGTGCTGGCCGCCATGGGCACCCTGGCGAGCGCGCCGGGTGCCGTCGCCGACGACGCCGGGCCCTGGCCGGGCACCGAGGGCAAGATCCTGACCGACGGGCCGCGGCTGATCGACCCGGCCACCGGTACGGCCACCGACCCGGCCGTCGGCTCCGGCCAGTACGGCGCCTGGGCGCCCGACGGCAGCCGGTTCGCCACCATCTCGGACCAGACCATCACCAGCGTGCGCGCCAGCGGCTCCACGAAGATCACCCTGCCCAAGGCGCAGGGCATGCGCTCCGGCGGCTCCGGCTACACGGACCTGGCCTTCGGATGGAGCGGCCGTTACGTCGTCTTCTCCGTCGGCGGCCAGCTCGCGTACGGCCCCTCGGACGGCTCCTGGGCCCCCGAGCCGCTGCTGTCGAGCACCCTGGGCCCGTCGAGCGCCTGCGACAGCAACCCGAGCGTGAGCGGCGCCGGCCTGGTCGCCTTCGAGCGGCGCAGCGGCGGCTGCGGCGCCACCCCGGGCGTCTACGTCTACGAGCCGTCCACGCAGACCGTCAAGCGCGTGCTCACCGACGCCGCGCAGCCCGTCTACTCGCCGGACGACAGCAGGCTGGCCTTCGTCCGCGGCGGCAAGATCTTCACCGCGAACGCCGACGGCACGGACGTCAAGCAGATCACCACCGACGCGCGTACGTACGCCAACCCGTCCTGGTCGCCCACCGGCACCCGGATCCTCGCCGACGTCGAGACCGCGACGGGCGGCGGCGGTTACGTCCACTCCACCGAGTACGTCGACCTGGCCACCGGTGCGTTCACCGCCGTACCCACCAACTGGCAGGGCAGCAACCCCAGTTGGCAGCCGCTGCGGAAGAACACCACCGCCCGGGTGTGGGGCGCCGACAGCTACGCCACCGCCGTCGCCTCCTCCCGCTTCAGCTGGAACACGGTCGGCCAGAGCGAGCCGGGCCTGCTGAACGCCAAGGCGGCCGTGCTGGTCAACCAGGACGACTCGGCGTACTCGCTGACCGCGCCCGCGCTGGCCGGCAAGAAGCAGGGCCCGGTGCTGATGACGCCGAAGACGGGCCTGTCGACGGCGGTGAAGAACGAGCTGAAGCGCACCCTCAAGAAGGGCGCGAGCGTCTGGATGCTCGGCGGCACGTCCACCCTCACGACCAACGTCTCCGCGCAGCTGAAGACGCTCGGGTACGTCCCCAAGCGGCTGTCCGGCACGGACCGTTACGACACCTCGGTCAAGGTGGCCAAGGCCGTCACCACCGCCCCGACGTACGTGTTCCTGGCCAGCGGCACCGACTACAAGGCGGCCCTCCCGGCGGCCTCGGCGGCGGGCGCGGAGGGCACCGGCAGCACGGGCGGCCTCGTCCTCACGGCCGGCAAGAAGCTGACCGCGTCGGTGAAGTCGTACCTCAACACCCTCAACCCGGCCAAGACGATGGTCATCCCGGTCGGCTCGGACGCGAAGTACGCGCTGACGCACACGGACTTCTCGCACTGGCCGTCGACGTACTACTACTACCCGGTCACGGCGACCACCAGCGAAGGCCTCTCGGTGGCCCTCGCCAAGTTCTGGTGGGGCGTCCCGGGCCAGATCGCCCTCGCCTACACCGGCGCCTGGCGCGACGGCATCTCCGCGGGCGCGGCGATGAACATCTACGGCCCGCTCGTCTGGACCTCCCGGCCCGCGCTGTCCAGCGAGGTCAAGAGCTACCTGCTGCGGGAGTCCGCGGGCACCCAGGCCGCCGTCGCCTTCGGCCCGACCGCCTCGGTCACCGCGGGCGCGCTGAGCACGGCCGGCGCGTCGATGAGCGCGAGCGGCAGTCAGTTCGTGTACCGGCCGTTCTACAACGGCGTCGACTCGTCCACGAGCACCTTCGCCCAGCGCACGGCGGGCAGCGCGACCGCCGCCGCCACCAAGTCCGGCCGGCCGACGGCCGATCCGCACCTGGGCTCGCTGAAGACGGTCCAGCACCAGTAGCGGTTACGCCGGGGCGCCGATCAGCATGGTCGGCGCCCCGGCGACCCGCGTCAGGAACACGGTCGCCGAGTTCGGTCCGCTCGGCTTCACCTTCTTCCGCAACTCCTCCGGCTCCACCGCCGACCCCCGCTTCTTCACGGTCAGGATCCCGACCTCACGCTCCCGCAGCAGCGCCTTCAACTTCTTGACATTGAAGGGGAGTCGGTCGGTGATCTCGTAGGCGGTGGCGTACGGGGTCGGACGCAGCTCGTCGGCCGTGACGTAGGCGATGGTCGCGTCGATCAGGCCGCCGCCGAGGTCCTCGGCCACCTCGGCGACCAGGTGGGCGCGGATGACGGCGCCGTCGGGTTCGTACAAGTACCGTCCCACGGAGCGGACTTGTGGGTCGGGCAGGCCCCTGCCGAGAAGTGTGCGCGGGCCCGGCAGCAGGGTGGCGCGTACCGTCCCCGGCGCCGTCCCGAACCACAGCACCGCCTCCTTCACGTCCCCGCCGTCCGAGATCCACTCGGCCTCGGCGTCCTCGGGCACGGCCTCGTGCGGGATGCCGGGGGCGACCTTGAGCGCGGCGTGCGGGGCCCCGCGGGCCGCCTCGATCGCCCAGGAGAGCGGCGGCGAGTAGGCCTCGGGGTCGAAGACGCGGCCCCGCCCGCCCCGCCGGGCCGGGTCCACGAACACGGCGTCGTATCCCGCCGTGTCCACCTCCGTGACGTCCGCCTCGCGCACCTCGACGAGGTCGGCGAGCCCCAGCGCATCCGCGTTCGCCCGCGCCGCGGCGGCCGTCAGGGGATCCCGGTCCACGGCGAGCACCCTGATCCCGGCCCGCGCCAGCGCGATCGCGTCGCCCCCGATCCCGCAGCACAGGTCGGCCAGCGAGGTGACCCCCAGCGCCTTCAGACGTTCCGCGCGGTACGAGGCGACACTCGCGCGCGTCGACTGCTCGACGCCGTTCGGCGTGAAGAACATGCGGTCCGCGTCCTCGGCGCCGAACTTCGCCACCGCCCGCTGCCGCAGCCGAGCCTGCCCGAGCGCGGCCGACACCAGCTCCGCGGGGTGCTCGCGGCGCAGCCGGGTGGCGACGGCGAGTTCGTCGGCGGGGGCCGTGCCGCGCACCTCGTCGAGGAGGGCGCGGCCTTCGGGGGTGAGGAGGGGGGCGAGGTCGTTCACCGGCTCATTGTGGGCCAGTCGGTGGATGGTGTGCCTCCGGTCGCGGTGTCGGCCCGGGGGCGGGGCGGTGGCCTGCGAGGATCCGGCACCATGCGAGTAGTCGTACAAAATGACAAAAATCGGTCGTCGCGTGGGGCCGGGATCCGCGGCGGGATCGCCGTGCTCGCCGTCGCCGCCATCGCCTCCGGCTGCGCACAGGGCGCCGAGCACAAGGCGGTGCCCCCTGCCCCCGGTCAGCAGCGCCTGAAGGCGCCCGAGGCGCGCGCCCTGGACACGTACGCCACCAGGCTGCGCGCCGCCATGACCGCACGGGCGGCCGCCGCGAAGCGCTGGGGGCTGAAGCAGGTGCCCCTGACGGCCCCGCCGGCCCCGGCGCACAAGCCGCACATCACCGCGCGCAAGGGCTTCGAGGTGGACGACCAGGAGGAGCTGAACCTCCCGCCGGTGTTCACCACCGTCCCCACCAAGGAGCGGATCGTCTTCCTCACCATCGACGACGGCGCCGAGAAGGACCGGGCGTTCCTGCGGATGATGAGCGAGCTGAAGATCCCGTACACCGCCTTCCTCAGCAACTTCCTGGTCAAGGACGACTACCCGTACTTCCGCCGGATGCAGTCCGAGGGCGTGACGCTGAACAACCACACCCTCACGCACCCCTTCCTGCCCGGACTGTCGTACGAGGAGCAGAAGCACGAGATCTGCGGCATGCAGAAGGTCATGAAGAAGGAGTTCGGGAAGGCGCCCACAGTCTTCAGGCCGCCCTTCGGGAACTACAACCGCGACACCCTGCGCGCCGCCAAGTCCTGCGGCATCAAGTACGCGCCGATCTGGGACGAGGAGGTCTTCGTCGACCACTGGGAGTACCGCGAGTGGGACCAGGACCTGCACCCCGGCGACATCGTGCTCACCCACTTCCGCGGGCGCGACGAGTGGAAGGGCACGATGGTCGACGACATGCGCCGCTTCCTGAACCGGGTCACCGCCGACGGGTACGCGGTGGCCCGCCTGGAGGACTACCTGTGAGGCGGCCGGCGCTCGCGGCCGGTGCGCTGGCCCTCGCGGTGCTGCTCACCGGCTGCGCCCAGTCCGTCGACCCCATCGAACGGCTGGGCAAGAAGGCGGCCCAGCGGGTACGGGCCCACGGCCCCTCCGCGCCGCAGCTCCCGCCGGTCGTCTCCCGCGTCCGCACCCGCGACCGGGTCGTCTTCCTCACCTACGACGACGGCGCCGAACGCGACCCCCGCTTCGTCGACCTGGTCCGCGAACGGCGGCTGCCCGTCAGCCTGTTCCTCACCGACGACGTCATGGGACCCGGGTACGGCCACTTCGCGCGCCTTCAGTCGGTCGGCGCGACCCTGCAGAACCACACCCTCGACCACTCCGCCCTGCCCGGCCTGCCCTACGCCGGCCAGCGCGCCGAGATCTGCGGCCAGCGCGACAAGCTGCGCTCCCGCTTCGGTATCCGCCCGGACCTCTTCCGCCCGCCCTACGGCGCGTACGACACCACGACCCTGCGGGCGGCGGCCGACTGCGGGGTCTCGGCGCTCGTGCTGTGGCGGGCGTCGGTCACGGGGAGCGGGCAGCTGGCATACACGCACGGCGAGGACCGGCTGCGCCCCGGGGACATCGTGGCCGTGGACCCGGACGGCGGGACGGGTCTGACGCTGGAGCAGCGGACGGCGCGGCTGCTGCGGGAGGTGCGGGGGCGGGGGCTGCGGGTGGGTCGCCTGGAGGACTATCTCTGACCTCTCGCGAGGACTGTCTCCGACCTCTCACAGGGACGCGATTAGCAGTCCGCTTGACCGAGTGCTAATCACGGTCATAGTCTCGGGTCTGGCACTCCCCCCTGGAGAGTGCCAAATAGCGACGGGCAGGTCCGGCACCCGCGACGACGGATCCACCTGGTCGCCACCTCAGACAGTTAACCCCGTGAGATCTCCGAAGGGGGAGGTCGGATCGTGACGACCGCCAGCTCCAAGGTTGCCATCAAGCCGCTCGAGGACCGCATCGTGGTCCAGCCGCTGGACGCCGAGCAGACCACGGCCTCTGGCCTGGTCATCCCGGACACCGCCAAGGAGAAGCCCCAGGAGGGCGTCGTCCTGGCCGTGGGCCCGGGCCGCTTCGAGAACGGCGAGCGCCTGCCGCTCGACGTCAAGACCGGCGACATCGTGCTGTACAGCAAGTACGGCGGCACCGAGGTGAAGTACAACGGCGAGGAGTACCTCGTCCTCTCGGCCCGCGACGTGCTCGCGATCATCGAGAAGTAATTCACCTGCTTCCTCACCGAAGCACCTTGCTTGTGAGCTGCGCCCCGGGTTCCCGCGACCTTATGAAGCCGGGCGTCCGGGGCGCGGTTCGTTTCACCAACGTTTTCCGAGAGGGCTGAACCGCTCCCATGGCGAAGATCCTGAAGTTCGACGAGGACGCCCGTCGCGCCCTCGAGCGCGGCGTCAACAAGCTGGCCGACACGGTCAAGGTGACGATCGGCCCCAAGGGCCGCAACGTCGTCATCGACAAGAAGTTCGGCGCGCCCACCATCACCAACGACGGCGTCACCATCGCCCGTGAGGTCGAGGTCGAGGACCCGTACGAGAACCTCGGCGCCCAGCTGGTGAAGGAGGTGGCGACCAAGACCAACGACATCGCGGGTGACGGTACGACCACCGCCACCGTGCTCGCCCAGGCGCTGGTCCGCGAGGGCCTGAAGAACGTCGCCGCGGGTGCCTCCCCGGCGCTGCTGAAGAAGGGCATCGACGCGGCCGTGGCCGCGGTCTCCGAGGACCTCCTCGCGACCGCCCGCCCGATCGACGAGAAGTCCGACATCGCCGCCGTCGCCGCGCTGTCCGCCCAGGACCAGCAGGTCGGCGAGCTCATCGCCGAGGCGATGGACAAGGTCGGCAAGGACGGTGTCATCACCGTCGAGGAGTCCAACACCTTCGGCCTGGAGCTGGACTTCACCGAGGGCATGGCCTTCGACAAGGGCTACCTGTCCCCGTACTTCGTGACGGACCAGGAGCGCATGGAGGCCGTCCTGGAGGACCCGTACATCCTCATCAACCAGGGCAAGATCTCCTCCATCGCCGACCTGCTGCCGCTGCTTGAGAAGGTCATCCAGGCCGGCTCCTCCAAGCCGCTGCTGATCATCGCCGAGGACGTCGAGGGCGAGGCCCTGTCGACCCTGGTCGTCAACAAGATCCGCGGCACCTTCAACGCGGTCGCGGTCAAGGCCCCCGGCTTCGGCGACCGCCGCAAGGCGATGCTGCAGGACATGGCGGTCCTCACCGGCGCCACGGTCATCTCCGAGGAGGTCGGCCTCAAGCTCGACCAGGTCGGCCTGGACGTGCTGGGCTCCGCCCGCCGCGTGACCATCACCAAGGACGACACGACCATCGTCGACGGCGCCGGCAACTCCGAGGACGTCGTGGGCCGCGTCGCCCAGATCAAGGCCGAGATCGAGAACACGGACTCCGACTGGGACCGCGAGAAGCTCCAGGAGCGCCTCGCGAAGCTGGCCGGCGGCGTGTGCGTGATCAAGGTCGGCGCCGCCACCGAGGTGGAGCTGAAGGAGAAGAAGCACCGCCTGGAGGACGCCATCTCCGCGACCCGCGCCGCGGTCGAGGAGGGCATCGTCTCCGGCGGCGGCTCGGCGCTCGTCCACGCCGCGAAGGTCCTTGAGGACTCCCTCGGCAAGACCGGCGACGAGGCCACCGGTGTCGCGGTCGTCCGCCGCGCCGTCGTCGAGCCGCTGCGCTGGATCGCCGAGAACGCCGGCCTGGAGGGTTACGTCATCACCTCCAAGGTCGCCGAGCTCGACAAGGGCCAGGGCTTCAACGCCGCGACCGGCGAGTACGGCGACCTGGTCAAGGCCGGCGTCATCGACCCGGTCAAGGTCACCCGCTCCGCCCTGGAGAACGCCGCGTCCATCGCCTCCCTCCTCCTGACGACCGAGACCCTGGTCGTCGAGAAGAAGGAAGAGGAGGAGCCGGCGGCCGCGGGCCACGGTCACGGCCACGCGCACTGAGTTCAGTAGCCACTGAAGGGCCCGGCACCCGGGGACGGGTGCCGGGCCCTTCGGCGTCTACCGCTCCAACTCGTCCAGGGCGCCCAACTGCGCCATCAGCCCGAGCCGGTCGTACTCCCACCACGCCTCGA
This sequence comes from Streptomyces cylindrosporus, assembly GCF_022698165.1. Taxonomy (GTDB): domain Bacteria; phylum Actinomycetota; class Actinomycetes; order Streptomycetales; family Streptomycetaceae; genus Streptomyces; species Streptomyces cylindrosporus. The sequence goes on along the minus strand of NZ_JALDAY010000011.1, from coordinate 253,766 downwards.
CGATCTTCCCGTGCTCGCCGAACCGGTGCGTGGTCACGCCGGTCATGGACACCTTCTTCCCGCTGGCCGGCAGCCCCATGAACTCACCGGTCTGGGTCCCGTTCCAGGTCCACCGCGTACACACGCGGTCGCCCTGTGCGATCTGGTCCTGCACGTCGAAGACGAACTCGAACCCGCCGCGCCACATCTCCACTTCCCGCCGCAGGGCGTCCATCCCCATGGTGTCCTGCTCATTGGCGGGATCGTGGTCGTGGTAGTTCTCGGCGACCAGGTCGTCGAGCGGCGGCAGCGCGCCCGGGACGGCGATGGCCGCGAAGAACCGCCGCGCCGTGTCCGCGTTCAACTGCTCGTCCCGCACGACGTCCAAATCCGTGAAGGTCGGCATCTCGTCACAGAGAGCGACCATCTCCTGGAAGATCCGGTCCGTCTCGGGCAGGTTGGAGTTCCGCATGGCCTCCTCGTACGACGGAAACTCCACGATCTCGATGAAGTGCGACGCGTCGGACCGGTCCTTCCCGATCACACTGTGCGTCGCGGTCCGCTTCCCCTTGGTCTGCTCGACCCACGTGTCCATCAGCCGGTTCATGTCGTCGAAACGGCTGGTCCTGCAGTCGATGATCTGAACGAAGGTCATGGTGGTGCCTCCGGTCCCGGTGAGGTCGGGTGGGTCCGGTTGAACAGCACCATTGTCGCTCTCTTTGGCATCATGGGCCCATGGAGGCGCGGGGGGAGCGGTCCGTATCGGCGGGCGGCAACATCGGTACCGCCATCACGGGCGACCACAACACGGTGATGCTGGCGCCACCCGTGCGCTCGGCCTACCAGGAGCAGGTACGGCGCATCGCACCCGCCGAACTCATCGACCGCGAGCGGGAGTTGAACGACCTCGCGGTCTTCTGCACGGCGGCCTCGGGGCCGAGCTACACCTGGTGGCGGGCGGGTGCCTGGGCCGGGAAGACGGCACTGATGTCGTGGTTCGCACTGCACCCCCCGCAGGGCGTGCGCATCGTCCCCTTCTTCGTCACGGCGCGGCTGGGGGCCCAGAACGACGTGGTGGCGTACGTCGATGTCGTACTGGAACAGCTGGCGGAGCTGGCCGACGAGGGCATTCCCGCCCACCTGACCCAGGCGACCAGGGAGGCGCACCTCCTTCGCCTGTACGGTGAGGCGGCCCGAGCCTGCCGGGCCCGTGGCGAGCGCCTGGTCCTGCTGGTCGACGGTCTGGACGAGGACCGGGGCGTGACGACAGGCCCGGACGCGCACAGCATCGCGAGCCTGCTGCCCGCGCGGCCGGAGGAAGGCATGCGGGTCCTGGTCGCGGGCCGCCTCAATCCGCCGTTGCCGGGAGACGTGCCCGGTGGCCATCCGCTGCACGACCCCGCGATCGTACGGACGCTGCCGCGGTCGCCGTACGCCGAGGCCATCCGCACGGAAGCGGAACGCGAGCTCAAGCATCTGATCAAGGCCGGTGGCCTTGAGTACGACCTGCTGGCGCTGGTGACGGCCGCGGGCGGTGGCCTTACGGCGGACGACCTGGCCGAGCTGACCGAGGCGGTCCCCTACCGGGTCCGAGACGTCCTGCGCACCCGCGCGGGCCGGACCTTCGGACTGCGGGTCCACGTCTACCTGCTCGGTCACGAGGAACTTCAGACACAGGCCGAGGAGATGCTCGGGGCGGCCGAACTCGACCGGTACCGGGGGAAACTGCACGACTGGGCCGACGCATGGCGGCAGCGGGGCCGGCCGGACCGGACTCCGGACTACCTGCTGCGGGGGTACTTCCGGATGCTGCGGGCCACGCGGAATCTGCCGCGTATGACCGACTGGGCCCTGGACGCCGTGCGCCACGACCGGATGCTGGAGGCGACCGGCGGTGACGTGGCGGCGCTGGCCGAGATCCGGACCACGGAGGACCTGGCCATCGAGACCGGCGCGGTCGACCTGCCGAGCGTGGTCCGACTCGCCCTGCGCCGCGAGGAGTTGGAGGGCCGCAACCACACCATCACGCGGACGTTTCCCCGGGCTTGGGCGACGCTGGGCCGACCGGGCCGGGCGGAGGCCCTGGCCCGCGGCATTCCGCGACCGGAGGCGAGGCTGCTCGCCTTGACCGATGTCGCCGAGGTGCTCCTCGACCGCGGGGACCGCGAGGACGCCCTGCGGCTCCTTGCCGAGGTGGACCGGGAGGCCCCGCTCGGCGACAGGGGAGAGCTCGGCAAGGCCGTGATCGTTGCCTGGCAGCATGCCGGGGAGCTCGATCGCGCCGAACGCCGCGTACGCGCTGTGTCCGACCCCAAGGCCCGTGAATGGCTGCTGCCCGATCTCGCTCTGCGATGGGCGCGCTCGGGGGCGTTCGACCGGGCCGAGGCGCTGTGCCTGGAGGAGGAGACCGCATCCGTACGGGCCCGGGGTGCCGGTGTCGTGGCGGCCGCCTGGGTCGAGGCGGATCGGTTGGACCGGGCGGAGGCCCTGGTCCGGGCCGCGGGTCCCGAAGCCGAACTGGTGGTGTGGGCCTGGATCGTGGACGCCCTGCGGCGCGCCGGCCGGGACGGCGCGGCGCGGGAACTCCTCGCACGCCTCGACTTCGCCGCATGTCCCCCGCACCTGATGCGGCCGGCCGCCGAGGCGCTCACGGCGGCGGGCGAGTACGACCGGGTGGTGGCGCTCACCCCCACCCCGTGGGAGGACGGCGGGTGGGACGACTGGGAGGAGCGAGAGTGGGGAGAGGCCCTGTGCCGTGTCGCGTCCGCCCTGGCCGATGACGGTGAGTTCACCCGTGCCTGGTCCCTCGTCGCTCGGAACGACGACGAGGACTGGCGCTTCCGGGCGCTGGGCGCGGTGGCGAAGGCACAGGCGGCCTCGGGCGCGTACGAGGAGATCGAGCGGCGGATCGGCGAGTCCGGGGAGCGGCAACGCGGATGGCTGCGGTACGCGATCGTCGAGGCGTCGACCGAGGCGGGGGAGCTCGACCGGGCCGAGCGCATGGCGGCCGACGGGGAGGGCGAGCTCTTCCATGAAGAAATGCTCGAACTCGTCATCGAGGCCCGGGCCCGGGCGGGCGCCTTCGTCCGATCGATGGAGCTGGCCCGTTCACTCGGCTGGACCTCGGCCTACGAGGCGCTGGTACGAGGCGTCCTGGCGGCGGAGGCGTCCGGCACCGACGCGGCGGCGGACGCGATCGCCGAGGCGGAGGCCGAGTGCCGCCGGTCGGGCCGGACCGGAAGTCTGGATGCCGCGTTCACGGCCTGTGACCTGGCAGAGGCGGGGTGGCGGCAGGAGGCGGAGGCGGTGCTCGACGCCCTCGGCGTCCCCGTTGGGCCGGAGGCCGAGACCGGACAGTCGACTCCGGAGGCGGAACACCCCGTTCGGCCGGCCGGCGCCGAGAACATCGCCGCCGCGCTGTCGCGCACGGGTCGGTTCGACGAGGCCGAAGCGCTCTTCAGCGGGCTCCGTGACAGCTTCCTGTACGAGGGTCTGATGGCGTCCCATGTCCGCAGGCTGTGCGTGGCGGGACAGTTCGACCGGGCCGTGGGCCTGGTGGAGCCCTGGACCGACGTGGGCGACCGCCTCCGCATGGAGATCGCCACGCATGCGGCGGCCGCGGGCGAGAAGGAACTGGCCCGGTCACTCGCCGCCGAGACGTCCGACTCGAAGTACCGCGTCCGGTCCTGGGCTCGCATCGCGGTCTCCCTTGCCGCCCGCGGAGACGAGGAGGCGGCAGCGGCCCTCGCGGAAGCCGAGTCCCAGCACGGGACGCGGCGGGCGGACAGGTGGGCGACCGCGGACCTGATGCAGGCGTACTTCGCCCTGGGGCGGTCCGCGGCGGGCGAACGACTCCTGAGCACGATGGCTCCCGTCCGTCCCTCTGATTTCACCGGGTACGTGGTGACCGCCCTGGTGCAGGTGGGGGAGTACGACCGTGCCGAAGACTGGGTCGAAAGGCTTGTGTCGGGCGAGGACACCGGGCGACTGGCTCTGGTCGAAGGTCTGGTGGCAGCCGGGCAGCAGGCACGCGCGGTTCAACTGACCCGCCGTATCGAGGAGTCGGGCGCCGACCCCGACCCCCGTCTGTGGCTGGCCCTCGCGCCCGGACTGGAGCCGGACCGGGCACGGGTCCTCGTGGCCAGGGCCGCTCAGCGCATGAGGCTCCAGCAGGTCCTGCCGGCTCTGGTGCGCGTGGAGCCCCGTACCGTATCCCTGATCGTCGAGACGCTGTGCCGGCCGGCACCCGCCACTCCGCCTACTGCGGCCCGTACTTCCGCCCGGTCCGAGACGTAATCCCACCCAACAACCCCCTCGGCGCCACCTTCACAACCCCCATCAACGCCTTGTACCGCGCATCCGGAATCGACAGCGACTTCCCCCGCGCCAGATCCCCCAGCGCCGCCGCCACCAGCTTGTCCGCGTCCAGCCACATCCACCCCGGGATGTTGTCCGTGCCCATCCCGGCCCGCTGGTGGAACTCCGTGCGGACGAAGCCGGGGCAGAGGGCCATCAGGCGTACGCCGCTGCCCGCCAGGTCCTTCGCCGCGCCCTGGGTGAACTGGACGACCCAGGCCTTGGAGGCGCCGTACGTGCCGCGTGGCACGAACGCGGCGACGGACGCCACGTTCACGACCCCGCCCCGGCCCCGCTCCCGCATCGCCTCCGTCGCCGCCGACGTCAGCCGCAGTACCGCCTCGCAGTGGACCTTGAGCATCTTCAGCTCGTCGGCCATGGAGACGTCGAGATAGCGGCCCTTGTTGCCGAAGCCCGCGTTGTTGATCAGGAGGTCGACCGGGTTCTTGCGGTCGGACAGGCGGGCGGCCACCGCCTCGATGCCGGTGTCCGTCGCGAGGTCGGCCGTGAGGACCTCCGCCTCGATGCCGTGCCGGTCGTGCAGCTCGGTCGCCTGGTCGCGCAGTCGCTTCGTGTCGCGGGCGACGAGCACCAGGTTGTGCCCGTCGGCCGCCAGCCGCCGTGCGAACGCGGCGCCGATGCCCGCGGTCGATCCCGTAATCAGAGCCGTTGTCATGACCCAAGGGTAGTTACCCGGACTGTGGGAGTCCGATCTCTGCACACGGCCCGACGGTGGTGAAGCACCTGGGGAGACGCCCGGTCTGACGGAATGTCAGGCGCCGTACTTCGCCACGTACCTGCGCGCCGCCTCCAGCTCCTCCGGATGCAGTGCCGCGCCGGCCGCCAACACCCTTGGCAGCAGCTCCCGTTCGGTCGTCGACGCCCGGAACGCGAGCCCCACCGTCACCTCGTGGTCCGGCCGGTGCACGGTCTCCACCGGGTCGCCGGCCCGGATCTCGCCGGGCACGATCACCCGTAGGTACGCCCCCGACGCCCCGCGGCGCGTGAACCGCTTCACCCAGCCCTTTTCGCCCAGATGGCCCTGGAAGGTACGGCAGGGAATCCGGCCGGACGTGACCTCCAGGACCACCTCCGCCCCGATCCGCCAGCGCTCGCCGATCAGCGCGCCGGTGATGTCGAGGCCCTCGGTGGTGAGGTTCTCGCCGAAGGAGCCGTTCGGCAGCGCCCGCCCCAGCTCGCGCTCCCACTCGTCCAGGTCCTCGCGCGCCACCGCGTACACGGCCTGGTCGTCGCCGCCGTGGTGGCGCCGGTCGCAGACCGAGTCGCCGGCAAGACCGCTCCCCGCGAGCCCCTTGGGCCCGGGCGCCGCCACCCGCACCGGCCCCGCGAACGGCCGCTTGTCGATGCCGGTCACGCCCTCGGGGTGGTCCGTGTAGGGCACGGCCGTCGCCCGGCCCAGGTTCACTGACAGAAGCCTCATGGCGGCACGGTAGGCGACCGCGACTCAAAGTGTCGACGGATTATTCGGCGTCGTACCAAAGCCTCGCTTATTCTCGGAACGTGCTCGAAGCCCGTCATCTCCGTGTCCTGCGCGCCGTCGCCGCCACCGGCTCCTTCTCCGCCGCCGGGCGCGAACTGGGCTGCACCCAGCCCGCCGTCAGCCAGCAGATGAAGGCCCTGGAGACGTCCGTGGGCACCCCGCTGCTCGTCCGCAACGGGCGCGAGATGCGGCTCACACAGGCCGGCGAGGCGCTGGTCCGGCACGCGGGCGGCATCCTCGCCGGCCTCACCGCCGCCGAGGAGGAGGTCGCCGCGATCGCGGGCCTGCGGGCCGGGCGGGTCCGGCTGGTCTCCTTCCCCAGCGGCAGCTCCACCCTCGTACCGACCGCCCTCGCCGCCCTGCGCGCCGCCCACCCCGGCACCCGCGTCTCCCTCGAAGAGGCCGAACCGCCCGCGTCCGTCGAGATGCTGCGCGAGGGCGAGTGCGACGTGGCGCTCGCCTTCCGGTACGAGGGCGCGGCGGGCGCGGGCGGCGAGCAGGGGGAGTGGGAGGACCTGGTGGTACGGCCGCTGCTGACCGACCGGTTGGTCGGTCTGGTGCCCGAGCGGCACCGGCTCGCGGACGCCGGGACCGTGGGCATCGACGAACTCGCGGGCGAGCCCTGGATCGCCGGATGCCCGCGCTGCCGCGGCCGGTTGGTGGAGGTGTGCGAGACCGCCGGCTTCACCCCGCGCATCGACTTCGCCACCGACGACTACCCGGCCGTGGTCGGCCTCGTCGGCGCCGGTCTCGGCGTCGCCGTACTCCCGCAGCTCGCCATCGAGTCCGTACGACCCCGCCACGCGCGCGTGCTGACGCTTCGCCCGGCGGTGCGGCGGGAGATCGTCGCGCTCACCCTGCCCGACCTGGCCCGGGTACCGGCGGTCGCGGCCACGCTGGAACAGCTGGGGCGCGCGGCCGCCCGGCAGTGAGAAGAGCCCGGCAATCCGCCCGGCAGTGAGAAGAACCCGGCAATGAAGAAGGGCACGCGCGCGTGCCCTTCCCGGTGGGAGCTCGGGGTTCTGGGAGCTCGGAGACTCTGGAACGCAGAAACGTTCCTTCAGTTGTTCGAAGCGCCGTCCCCGCTGCTGGCCCCCGCCGACACCAGCCGGTTCCGCGCCCGACCCATGAGCTCTTCGCGCTCGTCCTCGGTCAGGCCGCCCCACACGCCGTACGGTTCTCTGACCGCCAGCGCGTGTGCCGCGCACTGCGCGCGCACCGGGCACCTCATGCAGACCTCCTTGGCCGAGTTCTCGCGAGCGCTCCGGGCCGCGCCACGCTCGCCCTCCGGATGAAAGAAGAGCGAGCTGTCCACCCCGCGACAGGCGGCCAGGAGCTGCCAGTCCCAAAGGTCCGCGTTCGGTCCGGGAAGGCGGGAGAAATCTGCCATTACGTGACCCCTTGTAGCCGTTCTGAGCGGATACGGTGCCCACGACCGTACATCTACGATCTAAGGAGATGAAAATATGACTCATTGCGAATCTAGCCTCAGACACCAGCAGATGGGAAGAAATGGGGCTAAATGGGGCACCGGTTGTGATGAAACGTTGTGGGTCCGCCCCGCATGTCTGCACCGTGTCCGCACCCTCACGTAGAGTGCCGAAGATGGCACACAGCCCCGTAACTCTTTCGAGTGACCGTCGTTGAGAGTGCGGAGGCGGTTGAAGCAACAAGTGCTCGGGCTGGTGTCCGAGACGGTCGACCGCACAGGTGACGATTTCGTACCAGCCTGGAGGCTCAAGGTGACGTGCATCAGCTGCGGAGGGCGGCCATGACATCCGTCCTCGTCTGCGACGACTCCCCGCTTGCCCGAGAGGCGCTCCGCCGCGCGGTCGCGACCGTGCCCGGCGTCGAGCGCGTGACGACCGCGGCCAACGGCGAGGAAGTCCTCCGCCGCTGGGGCGCGGACCGTTCGGACCTGATTCTGATGGACGTACGCATGCCCGGACTGGGCGGCGTCGAGACCGTGCGGCGGCTGCTGTCCGCCGACCCCGGTGCGCGCATCATCATGCTCACCGTCGCGGAGGACCTGGACGGGGTCGCGCTCGCGGTGGCCGCGGGAGCGCGGGGCTACCTCCACAAGGACGCCTCGCGCGCGGAGTTGCGGGCGACCGTGACTCAGGCGCTCGCCGATCCGACGTGGCGGCTGGCGCCGCGGCGGCTGCGGTCGGCCGAGATGGGGGCGGCTCCTACGCTCACCGCGCGGGAGATCCAGGTGCTCGAAGGTATGAGTCACGGTCGGTCCAATGCGGAGATCGGGCGGGAGTTGTTCCTGTCCGAGGACACCGTGAAGACGCATGCCCGGCGGTTGTTCAAGAAGCTGGGTGCGTCCGACCGGGCGCATGCGGTGGCGCTCGGCTTCCGGTGGGGCCTGGTTCGCTAAGAGCGCGGTCGGTGCAGGCCGTCGGCTGGGTGCGGGTCCGTTGTGGCTGGTCGCGCCCACGCGGCGGAGCCGCACAATGTCTCGCCCCGCGCCCCTGAAGGGGCGCGGAATGCGACGTTGGTCAAGTAGTCCCGTCGGCATCCGCTGCTCGTTTCGGCGCGGATGCCGCATCCTTGAGGTGTGGAGTCTCTCGGGGACGAGTCGGTCGAGCGGAAGGGGAGGGCGCAAGGGATGAGTTCCGGCGCACCTGCTCATAACGCTTCGGTGCACAACATCGGACGCGATGCCACGGACCGCAACGGCGCAAGGCACCATGGACCGATGCGCGACGACGAGGCGGCCAAAGCCGTAGGGGCGATCGGTGCACTCGTCCATCGCGCCGTCGACGGGGACGAGCAGGCCACGCACGACCTGCTCGCCCATGTCCACCCCCTGGCGCTGCGGTACTGCCGCACCCGTCTGTCCCGTCTGCCGGGTGACGCCCGGCACTTCGTGGAGGACCTCGCGCAGGAGGTCTGCGTCGCCGTCCTCCTCGCCCTGCCGCGCTACCGGGACACCGGCCGGCCCTTCGAGGCGTTCGTCTTCGCCATCGCCGCGCACAAGGTCGCCGACCTGCAGCGGGCGGCGATGCGGCACCCCGGGTCGACCGCCGTGCCCTCGGACGAGATGCCGGAGCGGCCGGACGACTCGCTCGGCCCGGAGGAGCGCGCGCTGCTCAGCAGCGACGCCGAATGGGCCAAGAAACTCCTGGCCAACCTGCCGGAGAACCAGCGGGAGCTGCTGCTGCTGCGCATCGCCGTCGGGCTGACCGCCGAGGAGACGGGCCAGATGTTGGGAATGTCACCCGGCGCCGTGCGGGTGGCGCAGCACCGGGCGCTGAGCCGGCTCAGGGCGCTGGCGGAGCAGTAACCCCCGCGCGGCGGGCGTCTTTTCCGGACGGGCCCGCCTTCTTTGAACAGGCCGCCCGGGGATTCCGTACGAACATACGAAGCCCGAGGTCAGGCGGAACCGTGGAATTTGATGGGTGTGCTTCCCGTTAGCATGGACATCCGCACCGATCAAGGCCATTTGGGGAAGGTGTCATGACTGCGAACGTCGACGGAGTGCCCGGAAAATTCGCGACACTCGGGCTGACCTACGACGACGTGCTGCTGCTGCCGGGAGCGTCCGAGGTGCTCCCGAACGCGGTCGACACCTCGTCCCGCATTTCCCGCAACGTCCGGGTCAACATCCCGCTGCTCTCCGCGGCGATGGACAAGGTGACCGAGTCCCGCATGGCGATCGCGATGGCCCGCCTCGGCGGCGTCGGCGTCCTGCACCGCAACCTCTCCGTCGAGGACCAGGTCAACCAGGTCGACCTGGTCAAGCGGTCCGAGTCCGGCATGGTCACCGACCCCATCACGGTGCACCCGGAGGCCACGCTCGCCGAGGCCGACGCGCTGTGCGCGAAGTTCCGCATCAGCGGCGTCCCGGTCACCGACCCGGCCGGCAAGCTGCTCGGCATCGTCACCAACCGCGACATGGCCTTCGAGAGCGACCGTAGCCGCCAGGTGCGCGAGGTCATGACGCCGATGCCGCTGGTCACCGGCACGGTCGGCATCTCCGGCGTGGAGGCCATGGAGCTGCTGCGCCGCCACAAGATCGAGAAGCTTCCCCTGGTCGACGACGCCGGCGTCCTCAAGGGCCTCATCACGGTCAAGGACTTCGTCAAGGCCGAGAAGTACCCGAACGCCGCCAAGGACGCCGAGGGCCGCCTGCTCGTCGGTGCCGCCGTGGGCGCCAGCCCCGAGGCCCTGGAGCGCGCCCAGGCGCTCGCCGAGGCCGGCGTCGACTTCCTGGTCGTCGACACCTCGCACGGCCACAACAGCAACGCCCTCAGCTGGATGTCGAAGATCAAGTCCAGCGTCTCCGTCGACGTGATCGGCGGCAACGTCGCCACCCGCGACGGCGCCCAGGCCCTCATCGACGCCGGAGTCGACGGCATCAAGGTCGGCGTGGGCCCCGGCTCCATCTGTACGACCCGTGTCGTCGCCGGCATCGGCGTCCCGCAGGTCACCGCCATCTACGAGGCCTCGCTCGCCGCCCGCCCGGCCGGCATCCCGCTGATCGGCGACGGCGGCCTGCAGTACTCCGGCGACATCGGCAAGGCGCTTGCCGCCGGTGCCGACACCGTGATGCTGGGCAGCCTCCTGGCCGGCTGCGAGGAGTCGCCCGGCGAGCTGCAGTTCATCAACGGCAAGCAGTTCAAGTCGTACCGCGGCATGGGCTCGCTCGGCGCCATGCAGTCCCGCGGCCAGGGCAAGTCGTACTCGAAGGACCGCTACTTCCAGGCCGAGGTCGCCTCCGACGACAAGCTCGTGCCCGAGGGCATCGAGGGCCAGGTGCCCTACCGCGGCCCGCTCTCCAGCGTCCTGCACCAGCTCGTCGGCGGTCTGCGCCAGACCATGGGCTACGTGGGCGCGGCCACCATCGACGAGATGGAGTCCAAGGGCCGCTTCGTCCGCATCACCTCGGCGGGCCTCAAGGAGAGCCACCCGCACGACATCCAGATGACGGTCGAGGCGCCGAACTACAGCAGCAAGTAGGCAGCGGTCCTGTCGGAGGCGGTCCCGGAGGCATCCGGGACCGCCTCTGTCGTACCCGTCGGCGATACTGGAAGACGCTGAACGCATCAGGGAAAGGCCACAGACGTGACTGAGATCGAGATCGGGCGCGGCAAGCGCGGGCGGCGGGCGTACGCCTTCGACGACATCGCCGTCGTCCCCAGCCGCCGTACGCGGGACCCGAAGGAGGTCTCGATCGCCTGGCAGATCGACGCCTACCGCTTCGAGCTGCCCTTCCTGGCCGCCCCCATGGACTCGGTCGTCTCCCCGGCCACCGCGATCCGCATCGGCGAGCTGGGCGGCCTCGGCGTCCTGAACCTCGAAGGCCTGTGGACGCGGTACGAGGACCCGCAGCCGCTGCTCGACGAGATCGCCGACCTCGACCCGGCCACGGCGACCCGCCGTCTCCAGGAGATCTACTCCGCCCCCATCAAGGAGGAGCTGATCGGCGCGCGCATCAAGGAGGTGCGCGACTCCGGCGTGGTCACGGCCGCCGCGCTCTCCCCGCAGCGCACGGCGCAGTTCTCCAAGGCGGTCGTGGACGCGGGCGTGGACATCTTCGTCATCCGGGGTACGACGGTCTCGGCGGAGCACGTCTCCGGCTCGCACGAGCCGCTGAACCTGAAGCAGTTCATCTACGAGCTCGACGTCCCGGTGATCGTCGGCGGCTGCGCGACCTACACCGCCGCCCTGCACCTGATGCGCACCGGCGCGGCGGGCGTCCTGGTCGGCTTCGGCGGCGGCGCGGCGCACACCACGCGCAACGTGCTGGGCATCCAGGTCCCGATGGCGACGGCGGTCGCGGACGTGGCCGCGGCCCGGCGCGACTACATGGACGAGTCCGGCGGCCGGTACGTGCACGTGATCGCCGACGGTGGCGTGGGCTGGTCCGGCGACCTCCCCAAGGCGATCGCCTGCGGCGCGGACGCCGTGATGATGGGCTCCCCGCTCGCCCGCGCGACGGACGCGCCGGGCCGCGGCCACCACTGGGGCATGGAGGCCGTCAACGAGGAGCTCCCGCGCGGCAAGAAGGTCGACCTGGGCACGGTCGGCACGATCGAGGAGGTGCTGACCGGCCCGTCGCACATCCCCGACGGCTCGATGAACTTCTTCGGCGCGCTGAAGCGGGCGATGGCGACGACCGGGTACAGCGAGCTGAAGGAGTTCCAGCGCGTCGAGGTGACGGTGGCGGACTCGCAGCACAAGCGGTAGGGCTTACGGCGCCTGAAGGGCCGGTCATCCATCCCACGGGGTGGGTGACCGGCCCTTTTGCGTGCCCAAGTGGGCTGGTGGGGGCGCGTGTTGAGAGGCGGGGGCGCGTGGTTGCGTTCGGGGCGAATGTGGGCCGAACGGGCGTAAGCGGGCGGTAGTGTCCGTGATCGGCGACCCGCTGTTTGGGGGCGCCCCCTTCCAAGGAGCACGTCTCCGGACCCGGTGCCCGGGGCCCGGCCCGGAGCTCCAATGGACCGCCCAACCGGGTTAACGGGCGGCGTCATGGAAGGGGGCGTGCCCATGGGCCGTCACCGCAAGCCCACCCGCTGGGATCAGGTTCGGCTTCGGCTGCTGAAGTTCCGGAGGAGGTGGATCTTGCGGATTTACGGCCGGTGAGCGGCCGCCCCCATGACAGCTAGGGGCGGACACCCGTAAACCGGTCAGGAGCCCGCCGCAGTTCCCGCTGCGGTGGGCTCCACCTTTTCGGTGGTGAGTGTCCGCCCCTACAAGAACTAGGGGCGGACACTTCGTGAACCATCCAGGAGCCTCCGCAGTACTGCATTGGCCTCTGCGGTGGGCTCCACCTGCCAGGTACCGTACCCGCGCCGCGCCCCACATGCCACCAGCCCCGGAGCCCGGTCGCACCCGCGCGCCCCCCTTCACAACCGACGCGCCGCCCCGCCCCACACCGGCAGCGTCAGACCGCCGCCTTCTTGGCCCCCGTGAACGCCACATACGCGGCGATCGCGAAGAACACGAACGTCAGCGGGTCGGCGTCCGCCTTCCAGGCCTCCTGGACGACGTCGAAGTGCTGGAAGAAGACCTCGGTGAAGCTGACCGAGGCCGCCTTGGCGAGGATCATCGCGTCGCCGACCAGTTGGCCGATGTAGACGGAGCCGAGGGACAGGACCGCGCTCGCGACCGGCAGGACCGGGTTGCGGCCACCGACGCGGCCCGCCGCGAGGCCGATCAGGAAGCCGACGCCGACCGCCGCCCAGCCGATCTCGTGCTTGGTGAGGCCGATGATCGCGCCATAGACGCCGGCGGCGACCACGGCGGCGACGAAGGCCGCCCCCAGACCGAGGCCGACGTTGTTCTTCGCCGGGGCGGGAGCGACGGGGGCGTACGGCACACCGGGCACCGGAGGCGGCGGTACGGCGGCACCCGGCTGCTGGGCGGCATCCGGGGCGCCGTCGGCGGCCTGCGCGTACGGGTTGCCGTCGACCGGCTGGGGCTGCGGCTGCGGCGGTGGAACTGACTGGGTCATGACAGAGATCCCCCCACGGGATGGAACGAGCGGAATGGTGAAGCTCAGATGCGTGCGCACGAGTGTGCGACGAGTGAGGGGAGAGTAACAGCTGGGTGTGACAGTGCCACCAGCGAATTTGACGTCAGCGGGCGTCAGAGGCGGTGGGCCGCACCGGTAGGAGTCGTTCCCCTTGTGTCCAGCAGGAGCTGGGCCTTCACCGACAGGCCCTGGAGGTCGTACGTGCGGTGGTGCTGGAGGAGGATCGTCAGGTCGGCGTCGGCCGCCGCCTCGTAGAGGGAGTCGGCGCGCGGGACCGGGCGGTCCAGGACGTTCCACGACGGGACGTGCGGGTCGTGGTAGCTGACCTGGGCGCCGAGCTCCATCAGGCGGATCGCGATCTCGCGCGCGGGAGTGGCCTGTTGGTCGGCGAGGTCGGTCTTGTAGGTGACGCCGAGGAGGAGGACACGGGCGGCGCGGGCCGACTTGCCGTGCTCGTTGAGCAGGGTGGCGGCGCGCTGGACGACGTAACGAGGCATCTGGCTGTTGACCTGCTGGGCCAGTTCGACCATGCGCAGGGTGCGGCCGGTGGGGCCGGTCAGGTCCTGGGGGAGGGCGTGGCCGCCGACGCCGGGGCCGGGGCGGAAGGCGTGGAAGCCGAAGGGTTTCGTCTCCGCGCAGCGGACGACGTCCCAGAGGTCGACGCCGAGGTCGTGGCAGAGGACGGCCATCTCGTTGACGAGCGCGATGTTGACGTGCCGGAAGTTGGTCTCCAGGAGCTGGACCGTCTCCGCCTCGCGCGGTCCACGCGCGCGTACCACCTTGTCGGTGAGGCGGCCGTAGAAGGCGGCGGCCGACTCGGTGCACGCGGGTGTGAGGCCGCCGATCACCTTGGGGGTGTTGGCGGGGGTGAAGTCGCGGTTGCCGGGGTCGACCCGGCTGGGGGAGTAGGCGAGGTGGAAGTCGCGTCCCGCGCGCAGGCGCGAACCCTCTTCGAGGATCGGCCGCAGGAGGTCCTCGGTGGTGCCCGGGGGGACCGGCGATTCGAGGATGACCGTGGTGTGCGGGCGCAGGTGCGCGGCGAGGGTGCGGGCGGCCGACTCCACCTGGGTGAGGTCCAGGCCGCCGTCGGCGCCGCGCGGGGTGGGCGCGCAGATCACGGCGGTGCGCACACGGCCGAGTTCGGCCGGGCCGGTCGCGTGCCGGAAGCCCCCCGAGAGCATCCGGCGCAGGTCGGCCGCGCTCAGCGAGCCGGGCTCGGGGCCGGTCTTGTAGCCGACGGTGGGGATTCCGGCGGCGACGGCCGCCTGGGCGAGGGGCAGGCCGAACGGGCCGAGTCCGATGACGGCGAGATCTGCGGGCATGGCGTGGGCCGTCCTTCCCAGTAACCGAAGCGGGACAGGTGCGCAAGCCCTGTGGACAGAACGAGCGAGCGCAATGTCAGACTAGGAGTAAATATGACCGATTTGCGGGATTGGTTCGTCGAGTTTCCGTGAGTGTTGTCCACAGGCTGGGGGTGAGTGGTGGCTGAAGTCGGGCAAGCCGGTCAGAATTTGGGCATGGGGGAGAGGGAACGGGCTTCGCCCGACGGGTGCGGCCGGTGCTACCGATAACCAGGAGGCAGCGGTGAGGACAGCGACACTGGGGCCGGCGCAGCGCGCCGAGTCACTGGCAGCAATGGCCGAGCGCGAGCTGGACGTGCTGGTGGTGGGCGGTGGCGTGGTCGGCGCGGGCACCGCCCTGGACGCCGTGACACGCGGCCTGGCCACCGGGCTGGTGGAGGCCCGCGACTGGGCGTCGGGCACCTCCAGCAGGTCCAGCAAGCTGATCCACGGCGGCCTGCGCTATCTGGAGATGCTCGACTTCGCCCTCGTACGGGAGGCGCTGAAGGAGCGCGGACTGCTGCTGGAGCGGCTCGCCCCGCATCTGGTGAAACCGGTGCCGTTCCTGTACCCACTGCAGCACCAGGGCTGGGAGCGCCTGTACGCCGGTTCGGGCGTCGCGCTCTACGACGCCATGTCGATGGCCCGCGGGCACGGGCGGGGCCTGCCGGCACACCGTCACCTGAGCCGCCGTCACGCGCTGCGGGTGGCGCCCGCCTTGAAGAAGGACGCGCTGGTCGGGGCCCTGCAGTACTACGACGCCCAGATGGACGACGCGCGTTACGTGGCCACGCTGGTGCGTACGGCGGCTGCCTACGGCGCGAAGGTCGCCAACCGCGCGCGCGTGACGGGCTTCCTGCGTGAGGGCGAACGGGTCGTCGGCGCGCGCGTGCAGGACGTCGAGGCGGGGGGCGAGTACGAGATCCGCGCCAAGCAGGTCGTCAACGCGACGGGCGTGTGGACCGACGACACCCAGGCGATGGTGGGGGAGCGCGGGCAGTTCCACGTCCGGGCCTCCAAGGGCATCCACCTCGTCGTGCCGAAGGACCGCATCAACTCCTCGACCGGCCTGATCCTGCGCACCGAGAAGTCGGTACTGTTCGTCATCCCCTGGGGACGGCACTGGATCATCGGCACCACGGACACCGACTGGGACCTCGACAAGGCCCACCCGGCCGCGTCCAGCGCGGACATCGACTACCTCCTGGAGCACGTGAACTCGGTGCTCTCGGTGCCGCTGACCCGGGACGACGTGCAGGGCGTGTACGCCGGGCTGCGGCCACTGCTGGCCGGCGAGTCCGACGCCACCAGCAAGCTGTCGCGCGAGCACACCGTGGCACATCCCGTGCCGGGTCTTGTCGTCGTGGCGGGCGGCAAGTACACGACCTACCGGGTGATGGCCAAGGACGCGGTGGACGAGGCGGTGCACGGGCTCGACCTGCGCGTCGCCGAGTGCGTGACGGAGGACGTGCCGCTGCTGGGCGCCGAGGGGTACCGGGCGCTGTGGAACGCGCGAGCGCGGATCGCGGCGCGCACGGGTCTGCACGTGGTGCGCGTGGAGCATCTGCTGAACCGTTACGGCTCGATGGCGGAGGAGGTCCTCGACCTCGTCGCCTCCGACTCCTCACTGGGCGAGCCGCTGCAGGCGGCCGACGACTATCTGCGCGCCGAGATCGTGTACGCCGCCTCGCACGAGGGTGCGCGGCACCTGGACGACGTGCTGACCCGGCGCACCCGCATCTCCATCGAGACCTTCGACCGGGGGACGCGGAGTGCTCGTGAGGCCGCCGAGCTGATGGCGCCGGTGCTGGGGTGGGACAAGGACCAGATCGAGCGCGAGGTCGAGCACTACGAGAAGCGGGTGGAGGCCGAGCGGGAGTCGCAGCGGCAGCCGGACGATCTGACGGCGGACGCGGCGCGGCTGGGGGCGCCGGACATCGTGCCGTTGTAGGCGGTCTGGGGGCGTCCGGGGCGTCTGGGGCGTCTGGGGCATCTGGGCGTCCGGGGCGTCCGGGACATCTGGGGTGTCCGGGGCGTCTGGGACATCTGGGCGTCCGGGGTGTCTGGGGCATCTGGGGTGTCCGGGCACGTCCAAGGTGTCCGGGCATGTCCAGGGCGTTCGGGGGTGCTCCCCGGGGCGCTTGGGGGACCGTCGGTGAACGGTTCACTCGAACGGGTGTCGCGGAGTGGGATCTTCGTTCGGGAGCTGGTCGTTCTACGAGGTGCGGGGGCAGAACTCGGCGGTGAGCAGGGCCGGTTCGAGGTCGGGGTCTGCGATCGCCGTCGTGTTCACCCGGAAGGTGAGGACGCGACGACCGTCCACGGTGGCCGCGGTGCGCACGTAGCTGCCGGTGATACGGCCGTTGTGCCCCCACACCGTGATGCCGCACGACAGCTTCTGGGGAAACAGGCCCATGCCGTACAGGCCGTGTGCGGTACGGGTGTCGAGCATCTCGCGCAGCAGGCGCGGGGGCAGCAGCTCGCCGCCGAGCAGCGCCGCGTAGAAGCGGTCCAGGTCGGCGAGGGTGCTCACCAGCTCGCCCGCGGCCCCGGCCACCCGCGGGTCGAGCTCGGTGACGTCGGTTCCGTCGGCGGCGTAGGCGCGGCCGTGCGGGGAGGGGAGGGAGGTGCGGGAACCGGGGAAGGAGGTGCCGGTCAGACCCAGCGGAGCGATGATGCGCCGCTCGGCCTCGGTGGCGTAGGAGCGGCCGGTGACCTGCTGGATGACCATGCCGAGCAGGACGTAGTCGGTGTTGGAGTAGTGGTAGCGGCCGGGGTCGGTCGGGGGGTGGGTGAGGGCGATGCGTACGGCCTGAAGCGGGGAGAGGGGGACGACGCCCTTGGTTTCGACGGTGAAGTCGTTCAGGCCGCTGGTGTGGGTGAGCAGGGCGCGCAGGGTCATCGTGCGGCCGTCGTTGCCGGCGCCGCGGATCAGGCCGGGCAGGTGCTGCTCGACGGTGTCGTCCAGCGACAGGCGGTGTTCGGCGGCCAGTTGGAGGACGACGGTCGCGATGAAGGTCTTGGTGATGCTGCCGGCGCGGAAGTGGTCGGCGCGGGCGATGTCCTGGCCGGCCTGGGCGTAGTGGGTGGTGATGGGGCTGGTGACGGGGGTGGGGGCGGGGGCTGTGCCGATGCCGGCGGTGCTGGGCGTGGTGCGGGTGTTCGGTTCCTCGCGGGTGAGGAGGGCGGCGGCGGGGGCGCGGCCCTGGGTGGTGAGGAGGTGGAGGATCGCGTCTGCGGTCGGGGCCGTCGTCGGGGCCGAGGCCGGGGCCGAGGTCGGGGATGTGGAGGCGGTGGCTGGGGGAGGGGTCGAGGGTGGCGGCTTGGTGGTAGTGGCCGGGGCGAGGGCCAGCAGGGTCAGGGACACCGGCACGGCCAGGAGCGTCCTCAGCGACGGCATCGTGGGGGGTCCCTTCCTTGTTGCGGGCCATCATGCAGGGCGGACCTGTGCGGGTCGCCGCCGGGACCGGCGGTGGACTTGCGGGGGGCTGTCCTCGGGACCGGCGGTGGACTTGCGTGGGCTGTTCCCGGGAATCGCGGCGGGCCCGCGTGGGCTGTCCTCGGGCATCGCGGCAGACCCGCGAGGGCCGTCCCCCAGGACACCGCGACAGACCCGCGAGGGCTGTCCTCCAGGGCACCGCGACAGACCCGTGAGGGTCGCCCCCCGGGGCACCGCGGCGGATCTGCGTGGGGTGCGCCGTGGGCCGTGGCTGGGTGGGGGCTTTGAGGTGGTTGTGTGGGGCCGTTCGTGGGGGCGCGGGGGGACGGGGGCGGTGTCGAACCGGTGTCCGGGGCCTCGTGCGGGAACAGGGGCACCCTAGGCGTCGGGCACTTGTCGGGTGAGGGACAATGGAGGCTCTGTCAGGGCGGGTTGTATGAGGGGACGCATGTCGGAGGAGCGGGCGGGGACATCTCGTCAGGACACTCGTCAGGACAAGAACGAGCGTCTTCTCGCCGGGCGGTACCGGCTGGGAGGGGTGCTCGGCCGCGGCGGCATGGGCACGGTGTGGCGGGCAGAGGACGAGACCCTGGGCCGGACGGTGGCCGTCAAGGAGCTGCGGTTCCCGTCGAACATCGACGAGGACGAGAAGCGCCGGCTGATCACACGGACGCTGCGCGAGGCCAAGGCGATCGCGCGGATCCGCAACAACAGCGCGGTGACGGTCTTCGACGTGGTCGAGGAGGACGACCGGCCCTGGATCGTGATGGAGCTCGTCGAGGGCAAGTCGCTGGCCGAGGTCATCCGGGAGGACGGCCTGCTGGAGCCGAAGCGGGCGGCGGAGGTGGGGCTCGCGATACTCGACGTGCTGCGTTCGGCGCACCGCGAGGGCATCCTGCACCGTGACGTGAAGCCGTCCAACGTGCTGCTGGAGTCCGACACCGACCGCGTCGTGCTCACCGACTTCGGCATCGCCCAGGTCGAGGGCGACCCGTCCATCACCTCGACCGGCATGCTCGTCGGCGCGCCCTCCTACATCTCCCCGGAGCGGGCCCGCGGGCACAAGCCGGGCCCCGCGGCCGACCTGTGGTCGCTCGGCGGACTGCTGTACGCGGCGGTCGAGGGCGTGCCGCCGTATGACAAGGGGTCGGCGATCGCGACGCTGACCGCGGTGATGACGGAGCCGCTGGAGGAGCCGAAGAACGCCGGGCCGCTGAAGGACGTCATCTACGGGCTGCTCACCAAGGACCCGGCGAAGCGGCTGGACGACGCGGGGGCCCGGGCGATGTTCAACGCGGTGATCCACGCGCCCGAGCCGAAGGCCGCCGAGCCGGAGCCGCCGGCCGACGCGACCCGGGTCGTGCCGATCCCGGCGCAGCCCGACGGGCCTTCGGGCAAGGGGAGTTCGGGTGGCTCCGTCGGCAAGCGGGGCGAGGAGGCGGCGGAGAAGCTGCGCGGGGCGCTGCGTTCGATGCGCAAGGCCGCGGTGGCCGCGGGGTCGGCGGCCGGATCGGCGGCCGCGTCCCGGGGGAAGTCGGGGAGCGGCAAGGCGGGTTCGGAGACCGGCGGGAGTGCGTCGGGTGGGTCGGCCGGGGTGGCTGGGAGCGCCGGGGTGGCCGGGGCGGCCGGAGCGGGGACGCGGACAGGGGCCGGTTCCGGTTCGGTGTCCGGTTCTGGTTCCGGTTCTGGTTCCGGTTCTGGTGGTAAGGCTGCGGGGGGTTCGGGTTCTGCTGCTTCGGGCTCCGCCGCGGTGGCGGGGGCGGCTTCGTCGTCGCCGTCTGCTCCGCCCGCTCCGTCTGCTCCGTCTGCTCCGCCTGTTCCGCCGGCCAGGTCCGGTGGCAGGTCGGCGGCGGGTGCCCCGGTGGGTTCCTCGACGTCCGCGGGCGCCAAGGGCTCGTCCGGCTTCTCCTCTACCTCGGGGTCCTCGAGTTCCTCGGGGTCTGCCTCCTCCGGGTCGGCATCTTCCGCAGCTGCTTCCTCCGCGGGCTCTGCCAAGGGAGCCGCGGGCGGGGCGAGTTCGGGATGGCCCAAGATGACGCCGCCGGATCTGCCGGAGCTGCCGCCGCGGCCCGTGCCGAGGGCGCCGATCACCGATGTGGTGCCGAAGCGGACCCTGGTGATCATCGCCGTGGTCGTGGCGCTGGCGGTGCTCGGGACCGTGCTGGCGATCACGCTGAGCGGGGACGACGGCAAGAGCTCCGACGGGGCGAAGGGCGGTGGCGGCAAGGCCGTTGCGAGCGCGTCGGCGAGTGCCGACACCAAGGAGGACAAGAGCGGCGGGAGCGGGACGGGCAGCGGTTCGACGGCGTCTCCCGGTGCCGCGGCGGGCGGGAGCACGCCCAGCAACAGTCCGTCCGCGTCCGGTGGCAGCGGTGCGGGGGTTGACGGTTCGTCCGGTGGCAGCGCGGTCGAGAAGACGTACAAGGGCGGTCAGGGGTACTCGATCGGGTTGCCCAAGGGGTGGAAGTACGAGTCGACGGGGGCCGCGGGGGACCGGTTCACCGGGCCCGACGGGCAGAAGCTGCTGGTCGCCTGGACCAGCACGCCCAAGAGCGACCCGGTGGCCGACTGGAAGAACCAGGAGCGCTACATGACGCGCTCGCAGTACCGGAAGATCCGAATAGAGGAGGTGAGCTACCGCGGCTGGAACACGGCCGACTGGGAGTTCACCTATGTGGAGAGCGGGACCGAGTACCGGACGATCGACCGCGGGTTCGTCGTCAACAGTCATCTCGGGTATGCGCTGATGTACACCGCGAAAGCGGTCAATTGGGGCACTGAGCTTCGTAAGGACACGTGGAAGACGCTCGCGAACACGTTCGAGCCCGAGTCGTCGAAGTAACTGTGCGTGTTTGAGGAATGAGATCCGGCATCCGCTCTTTGCAGGTTGCCTCCGGCACGTATCGTGAAGGCTTGCGGACCGTACGCATCCGGGTATGCGTCCGGAACGGGGCACAAGGCGAACGGAATTGACCAACCGGGCGGCCGAGGGAGGCAATGTGGACGACTACGCGGGTCGGGTTCTCGCCGACCGCTACCGCCTGCCGCTGCCGCCCTCCGACGAGTACGAACTCACCGAGACCCGCGCCTTCGACACGTACAGCGGGCAGGAAGTCCTCGTCCGGCAGGTGCCGTTGCCGGAGGTCGTCGAGGCGGAGGTGCTCGACGCGGAGGGGCTGCCCGACGGGTTCACGGCGCGTGAGCCCCGGGAGCGGGGGGCTCGACGGTCGCCGACGCGTACGGGGCCGCGCCGGCCGACGGATCCCGCCGTGCGGCGCGCGGTGGAGGCGGCGCAGGCCGCGGCGCGAATACCCGATCATCCTCGGCTCGACCAGGTCTTCGACGTGTTCGCCGAGGGTGGGTCGCTGTGGATCGTGAGCGAGTTCGTGGCGGCGCGGCCGCTGGCGGCGTTCCTCGCGGAGAAGCCGCTGACGCCGTACCGGGCGGCTGAGGTCGCGTCCGACGTGCTGATGGCGTTGCGGGTGCTGCACGCGCATGGCTGGGTACACCGGAACATCACCGCCCGTACCGTGCTGATCTGCGACGACGGCCGCGTGATGCTGACGGGCCTGGCGGTGGGCGCGGCGGAGGAGGCCCTGTGCGGCTACGACCCGGTACCGGCGCCGGCGGGTGACGGCGGGGTCGGGGGCGGAAGTGGTGACGGGGGCGGTGCCGGTGCCCGTGGCGGTGGCGGTGGCACTGGAGGGCATGGCAGCGGCGGTGTCGGCGGTACGTTCGGTGGCCCGGGTGGCCCGGGTGGTCCTGGTGGCGGTGCCCTGGGGCGTGGCGGTCCCGGTGGCCTGTCCGGTGGGCCGGGTGGCCACGTCGGCATAGGAGGGGCGCAGGGGGGCGCGGCTCCTGGCGGTATGGATCCTGTGGCTGCTCGGAGTGCTGCCATCAGGGCGCGTTCGGCCGGCGGGTTGCCGAGTGCGGAGACGGATTCGGGGCAACGGAGTGGTGGGGCGGGGGCCCTCGCTCCCAAGGCTCTTGCGAGCGGCGGCGACGTCAGGGCGGCGCGGGCCGGGGCCATCGCCGCGTATCGGGCGGGCGCCCGGGCGGCGGCCAGGGTGCAGGAGGCGCAGAACGGCCGCGCGGCCCTGCCGGGAGCGCGCCTGGCACCCGAGGGCGGGGTCGGCGCGACGGGCAACGGTGCGACGCAGGCGTATCCGGCCGGTGACGGCGGCGTGGTGGGCCAGGGTTACGGTTCGGCGCAGGCCCATTCGGCTGGTGACGTCGGCTTCGGGGGGCAGGCCAACGGTTCAGCACAGGCTGCCCCCGGCGGTGACGGCGGCCTGGCGGGCCAGGGCTACGGTTCGGCACACGCTCACCCGGGCGGTGACGGTGGCTTCGGCGGGCAGGCCAACGGTTCAGCACAGTCCGCCCCGGCCGTTGACGGCAGCCTCGGGGACCAGGCCTACGGCTCGGCGCAGGCCCACCCGGCCGGTGACGTCGGCTCCGCCGGCCAGGCCAACGGTTCGGCGCTGCAACCGTATGCGCCCGGTGAGGGCACTGTCGGCCCGGCTGCCAACGGCACCGCACAGCCGTACGCCTCCGGCGAAGGCGTGCAGGATGCCCGCAGCAGCGTCACGCCGCCGGGGCAGATCGCCGACCCCTACGGCGTGGGCGGCACGTCCTGGCACGGGGCCACTCCGCGTGGCGTTGCCGGGAACGGCGGCGCGGCTGCCGGTGCCACGGGCAACGGCCCCGCCGACCTGGACACGGCACCCCCGACCGGCCTCCCGGGCCCCGGCTTCGGCGGGAGTCCCGCACCCGGCATGCCCGCCCTCGCTCCCGAAGGCACCCCCGCCCTCGACGCACCCTCCCCCCACCCTTCCCCCGCCCCCGAAGCACCCTCCTCCCACCCCTCCCCCACCCCCCAACCCCCCACCCACTGGCACGACTTGGTAGCCGGTACCCCCGCCCCGCCCCCCGCCCCACCCCGCGGCCCCGCCACCGCGCTCGCTGCCGAGCGGGCGCGGCAGGCTCGGATGGCTGTTGTGGGGCCCGTCACCGAGCGGTGGGCGCCCGAGCAGGCCGGGCCCGTGCACGAGAACTGGCAGTTGGCGGCGCCGATCGGGCCCGCCACCGATCTGTGGGCGCTCGGGGCACTGCTGTTCCGGGCCGTGCAGGGGCATGCGCCCTATCCCGAGGAGTCGACCGCCGAGCTCGTGCAGATGGTGTGTGCCGAGCCGCCGGCCTTCGCCGAGGAGTGCGGGCCGCTGAGGCCGGTCGTCGAGTCGTTGCTGCGCCAGGACCCGACCGAGCGGCTGGACTTCGAGGAAGTCAGGGGCTGGCTGCGCTCGCTCGTGCGGTCCGCGCCGGAGCCCGACGCCGGCGCGCACGTCGTCGCCGCGCCGCCCGTCGACGTCAGCCGGCTGCCCGTCGTACGGCGGCGGGGCGAGCTCGTGCGGCGGCGGAAGGCCGGGCTGCCCGCGACCACCCCGCACGGCCGGCACAAGCGGGCCAAGGAGCAGGCGGGCTCGCCCCGCAAGCTCGGCCGTACGCTCCTCCTGCTCATCCTGCTGCTGCTCGCTGGCGCCATCGCGTACGCCATGCTCTTCATGCCGAAGGCCGGGGACGACAGCGGCGCGAGCGGGGAGGACAGGACCGGTGCCGCCGGGCAGGTCAGTCCCGCGCCCGAGCGGTCCGACCAGAGTGCCAGTAGTCAGCCGCAGCCCGATCAGTCCTCGACCAAGGCCGCCGACAGTCCCACTCCCTCCAAGTCGGCGGGGGCCACGCAGACGCAGACCACCGACCCCGACGTCGGCGCCGGGTTCACCCTGCGCAAGGACCCCGAGGGCTTCCAGGTCGCCGTCGCCAAGGGCTGGTCGCGGGCGGACAAGAACAGCTGGAACCAGATCGTCTACTCCAAGGGCGACTTCGAGCTGATCGTCGTGCCGGGCCGGGACGGCGCCGTGACCTACGGCAGCGACCCGATGGCGTACCAGCGCGACGAGGAGCACGAGCTGCAGCCGTACCGCAGCTCCAGTTGGGCCACCGCGACCGGGCTGCGGACCATCACGGTGGGCACGCGGACCATGGCCGAGGGACAGTTCACCTGGACCGACGGCAGCGGACGCGACCTGTATGTGCGCAACCTCGCGATCCTGATCGACGGGCGCTACCACGTCGTACAGGTGCGTGGGCCGGAGTCCCAGCGCGACGAGGTGACGAAGCTGTACGAGCAGGCTTACGCGACGTACACGTACACGGGCTGACAGTCACACCCGGGAGCCCCGGGGAGCTCCGGGGAGTCCCCGGAAAGCGACAACCGTCACAGTGCTGTCACCTTGGGGCTTCGCTGGTTCCATGGACGGGGGCACGGTACTTAGTCTGACCCTGTCAAGACCATTGCGGGGCAACGTGAATCAGATGCAGGGCCAGCTTGTCGCGGGCCGCTACCGGCTCGCCGACTCGATCGGCAGCGGCGGCATGGGCCGCGTGTGGCGCGCACACGACGAGGTGCTGCACCGGGCTGTCGCGATCAAGGAGTTGACCGCCGCGCTCTACGTCTCGGAGAGCGACCGGGAGCGGCTGCTCGCGCGCACCCGTGCCGAGGCGCGCGCCGCCGCGCGCATCAACCACTCCGCCGTGGTCACCGTCCATGACGTGCTCGAACACGACGGGCGGCCGTGGATCGTCATGGAGCTCGTCGAGGGCTACTCGCTCGCCGACGCGGTCAAGGAGCGCGGCCGTGTCGAGCCCGTTGAGGCCGCCCGGATCGGGCTGTGGGTGCTGCGGGCGCTGCGCGCCGCGCACTCCGCGGGCGTCCTGCACCGTGACGTGAAGCCCGGCAACGTCCTCATCGGCCACGACGGCCGCGTCCTCCTCACCGACTTCGGCATCGCCCAGATCGAGGGCGATACGACGATCACCCGCACCGGCGAGGTCGTCGGCTCCGTCGACTACCTCGCCCCCGAGCGCGTCCGCGGCCATGACCCGGGCCCCGCCTCCGACCTGTGGGCGCTCGGCGCCACCCTCTACACCGCGGTGGAGGGCCGGTCGCCGTTCCGCCGTACCTCGCCGCTGACCACCATGCAGGCGGTCGTCGAGGAGGAGGCCGGCGAGCCGCGCTACGCCGGTCCGCTCGGGCCCGTCCTCCGCGCGCTGCTGGCCAAGGACCCCGCCGACCGTCCGGACGCGACCGAGGCGGAGCACATGCTCGCCGAGGCGGCCGAGGGCCGCCGCTCGCACTCGGCGCAGGCCTATGTCCCGACCCAGCACGGCGGCCCGCGCTACGAGACGGGGACCGGCGGCCACCACACCGGCCACACCGGCCACACCGGTACGAACGGATTCGGCGGTACGACGCCGCGGACCGGCTCCGCGACGCCGTACCCCCCGGTCACCGGGCCGACGACGATCGGGCCGACCGGCATGGGCGGTCCGGGCCACCCCTCGGCCACCGCTCCCGCGCCGAAGAAGCGCCGGCGGCTGCGCACCGCCCTCCTCACGCTCGTCCTCGCCGCGGTCGTGGGTGGCGGCGCGGCCTTCGCGTACCAGCAGTGGGACCAGGGGCGGGACACGGGCGGTTCCGGAAGCGTGGGCCCGTCCACCTCGCCGAGCCCGTCGGCGTCGAGCTCGCCGACCGGGAACGCGAACGGGAACGTTCCCGCCAGCTGGAAGCGGTACGACGACCCCTGGGGCTTCAGCGTCTACCTGCCCGAGGGCTGGTCGCGGAAGGTCTTCGGCGTGGACGGCGACATCAGGCAGGTCGACTACACGCCGGACGGCGGCGACCACTTCGTCCGGATCGCCATCGACACCTCGCCGGACTTCGCGGACGCCTACTCGCACCAGCTGAACCTGGAGGGGCAGCTCACCAAGCGCATCTCCGACTACCACCGGGTGCGGCTGGAGAAGAACACCTACCGCGACCGCCCCGGCGGCATCTGGGAGTACACCTGGACCGAGGGCACGGCCGCCGATTTCCCCGGACCGCGGCGCGCGGTCGAGGAGACATACATGTCGGCGGAGGGCACCGAGTACGCGATCTACGTCTCCTCGCCCGCGGACGACTGGGCGACCACCAGCAAGCAGTTCAAGTCGGTGCTGCAGGGCTGGCAGGAGAAGACCCAGCAGTAGAGCGCGCGGCGGCGGGCCGTCCGGGCGGTTGGCCGGTCGGTGTACCGGAGCCGGTCTCTCCGGTGCGGCATGATGGGGCGCATGGGGACCGAGGGGGCAGGCGTCCGCGTCATCGCGGGCCGGTATCGGCTCGAATCGCGGCTCGGCCGTGGCGGCATGGGTGTGGTGTGGCGCGCCACCGACGAGCTGCTGGGGCGTCAGGTGGCCGTCAAGGAACTGCCCTTCGACGACACGCTCTCCGACGACGAGGCCCGGAGCCGGCGTGAGCGGACGCTGCGCGAGGCGCGGGCGGTGGCGCAGTTGCGGCACCCGCACATCATCGTCGTGCACGACGTGGTCGAGGACGACGAACGGCCGTACATCGTCATGGAGTTGATCGACGGCGGCTCGCTCGCCGACCGTATCTCCGCGCGCGGGCCGGTCGGTGCGGACGAGGCCGCCCGGATCGGGATCGGGCTGCTGAGCGCGCTGCGCACCGCGCATGCCGCCGGTGTCCTGCACCGGGACATCAAGCCGGCCAACGTCCTCATGGAGTCCGGCTCGGACCGGGTCGTGCTCACCGACTTCGGCATCGCGCAGGTCGCGGGCGCCACGACGCTCACCGAGACCGGGTCCTTCGTCGGCTCGCCCGAGTACACCGCGCCCGAGCGGATGTCGGGGGCCCGCACCGGGCCCGAGTCCGACCTGTGGTCGCTGGGCGCGCTGCTGTGCACGGTGCTCAGCGGTGAATCCCCGTTCCGGCGCGACTCGTTGGGCGGCATCCTGCACGCCGTCGTCTTCGACGACATCCGCCCGCCCGCGCAGGCGGGGCCGCTGCTGCCCGTCGTACGAGGGCTGCTGGAGCGCGATCCGGACCGGCGGCTGGACGCGGCGCAGGCCGAGCGGATGCTGCGCGCCTTCCGCGACACCGGCCGCACCCCGCAGCCGCCGCCCGGCTACAGCCCGACGCAGCGGGACGTGCCACGCCCGCCGACGCCGGCTCCCGCGCCCTCGCCCACGGTCGAGACCCGCCGCTCCACCCGGGGCGTGCTGATCGCCGCGCTGCTGGTCGCCGCGACGGCCGGGGCGGGCGTGTCGGCGGCGGCGCTGCTGATGAACCGGGACGACGGGGGCGGCCGTACGCCGACGAGTTCGGGGCCGGTTACGTCCGTGAGCGCGTCGCCGACGACCGGCGTCCCGAGCCCCACCGCGACCCCCACCCCAACCCCGACCCCAACCCCGTCCGTCACCGCCACCCGCCCCTCCGCGCCCTCCGGCTATCGCGTCGCCGACGACCCGGCCGGCTTCTCCCTCGCCGTGCCGGAGGGCTTCACCCGCGAGCCGCAGGGCGAGCGGGTCTTCTACATGTCGCCGGGGGAGACCTTCCGCCTCGGCATCAAGCTCGCCGACCCCGATCCGGACGGCCCGCTCGCCGTGATGCGGCGCTCGGCGGCCAAGGGGCCGGACAGCAACCCCGGTTACCACGACGGCCGGGTCACCTCCACCACCCATGACGGACACCCGGCCGCGCTCTGGGAGTTCACCTGGAACGGCTTCAGCACGGCGGAGGGGCCCCGGCACACCTACGACCTGTGCTGGGAGGAGGGCGGCCGGATGTACGACGTGTGGGTGTCGGCGCCGGTCGGGAAGGTGCGGGAGGCGAAGGAGTACTTCGACGTCGCGGTCGACACCTTTGTCGGCACGTAAGGCATGCGAGGCACGTAAGGATGGTCACGGGTCTGTGACCGGAAAGCATTCCCGGTGGATCCTGGGGCGGTTGCCGCGATATGGATGGACGCATGAGCAGCAGCGGGGGACACGGCAACCAGTTCGACGACACGACGAGTTTCGTCCTGCAACCACCGCAGCCCCAGCAGGAGTTCGGTACCGGGCGGCTGATCGCCGGCCGCTACCGGCTGCTGTCGAAGCTCGGGCACGGCGGTATGGGCACGGTGTGGCGGGCCAAGGACGAGACCGTCGACCGTGAGGTCGCCGTCAAGGAGCCCCGGATCCCGGACCACCTTCCCGAACGCGAACGGGCCAACGTCTTCGAGCGGATGCGGCGCGAGGCGCGGGCCGCGGCCCGCCTCGACCACCCGGCGGTCGTGAACGTCCACGACGTGGCCGTGGTCGACGGTCAGCCGTGGATCGTCATGGAGCTGGTGCAGGGCCGTTCGCTGGGCAGCGCGCTGGAGGAGGGCACGCTGGGCGCGCGCGAGGCGGCGCGCATCGGCCTGGAGGTGCTGGGCGCGCTGGAGGCCGCGCACGCGGCGGGCATCCTGCACCGGGACGTCAAGCCCGACAACGTCCTGCTCGGCCGGCACGACCGGGTCGTCCTCACCGACTTCGGCATCGCCCAGATCGAGGGCGAGACGAACCTGACGGACACCGGCAACTTCGTCGGCTCGCCCGAATACATCGCCCCCGAACGGGTGTTGGGCCAGCGGCCGGGCCCCGCCTCGGACCTGTGGTCGCTCGGCGTGGTCCTGTACGCGGCGACGGAGGGCGTCTCCCCGTTCCGCCGCAGCAACACCCCGGCCACCCTCCAGTCGGTCCTCAACGCCACGCCCACGGCGCCGGCTTCGGTGCCGGGCCCGCTCGCCCAGGTGATCACCGGCCTGCTCCAGAAGGACCCGGCCCACAGACCGAACGCGGCCCAGGTCAGAGCCCTGCTGACCGAGACCGCGAATCCTCCGGCACCGGCGCCCACACAGGTCGTGCAAGTGGTACGACGAGGAGTCACCCTCGGCCGCAAGGCGTGGCTCGGCATCGGCGCGGGCGTGGTCGCGGCGGCGCTGGCGGCGTATCTGCTGACCGCCGATCCCTTCGCGGGGACGCTGCCGGACGGCTGGAAGACCAAGGACCTGGGCGCGAAGGTCGGTTCCACCATCGGCATGCCCGCGGGTTTCGTGGTGAGCAAGCCGACCACCGAGACGGACGACACGAGCGTGACCTTCACGGACCCGAGTGGCGCGGTCTGGCTCACCGTCGACCGTGACCTCAAGGCCGACGACAAGAGCAACGAGATCCAGGAGTCCGCGGCGGCCCGGGCCTTCGCGGAGTGGGCGACGCTCAAGGACGGCGAGTACTCGTGGGGCATCGCCGACAAGCCGGTCCCGAAGGGCGAGCCGAAGGAGACGACCTTCGACGGCCGCGAGGCCGCCGAGAACACCATCTCCTACAGCTCGACGGACGACGGGCAGCGGCGCGAGGCCCAGGTCCGCTACTACCGCAACGGCGAGGGCGACATGTACCGCCTGTGGATCGACTACCCGGCCAGGGGCTACTTCACGGACGAGGGCCGCGAGATCGCCGCGAAGGTCATCGCGAACTGGAAGATCCACCAGCTCTGAACCGCCCCGGCGTCACCCCGAACTCCCGGCTGAAGGCGTGGGACAGCGCGTACGGCGTCCCGTACCCCGCCTCCCTGGCCACCGCCGCCAGCGGGGCGTCCGTGTCCCGCAGCCGGGTCGCCGCCAGGGTCAGCCGCCACCAGGTCAGGTAGGCCATCGGCGGTCGGCCGACCAGGGCCGTGAAACGGCGGGCCAGGGTCGCCCGGGACACGCCCGCCTCCGCCGCAAGCCGGTCGTTGGTCCAGGGCGCCGCCGGGTCCGAGTGCAGGGCGCGCAGGGCCGCCGTCGTCACCGGGTCGCTCAGGACCGCCGGCCAGGAACCGGTCGCCGACTCCGTCATCCACGCCCGCACCATGTAGATCAGCAGCAGGTCGAGCAGGCTCGGCAGGGCCAGGCAGGCGCCCGGCCGGCGTTCGTCGACCTCGCGGGCCAACAGGTCGACGGCGGACCGGAGTTCGGGGTGCGCGCCGACCCGGTTCGGCAGATGGACGACCTGCGGCAGCTCCGCGAGCAGGGGGTGCACCCGGGCGTGGTCCAGGCGGTACTTGCCGCAGAGCAGCTCCACCTCCCGCCCGTTGCCGCCCGCCGGCCGGGTCATCTCCTCGAACGGCACCGCCCGCGCCGTGTCCCCGGGCGCGTCCGCGAGCACGTGCCCCGCCCCGTGCGGCAGCAGTACGACGTCCCCCGCGCCCAGCGTCACCGGCTCACCGCCCCCGTCGGGCAGCAGCCAGCAGCCGCCCGCGAGCACCACATGGAACCCGGCCCCCTCGTAGGGAGCCAGCCGGGTGCACCAGCTGCCGCCGACCCGCAGCCGGTTGGAGGAGGGCTGCCCGATGCGTACGGCGGAGATCGCGTCGCTGACCACGTCCATGAGACGTAAGCGTATCGAACTGAGCCGAGCAGGCATTGGGATGCTCATGGCGGCGCTTCTAGTGTTCGAGGTATGGCTGATGACAACGCACAGAGCTTCGTGATCGGTGACGTCGAGGTGCTCCGGGTCGTGGAGTGGCAGGCGGCGTACGCCCCCGCCCGCGACCTCGTACCGGGCGTCGGGCCCGAGGTGTGGGAGGGGAACCGGCAGGCGCTGACCCCGGACCACTGGGAGCCCGGCAGCGACCGTGCCGTGGTGGCCCTGCAGACCTGGGTGCTGCGCAGCGGCGGGCGGACCGTGCTGGTGGACACCGGGGTGGGCCACGGGCGGGAGCGGCCGGGCAACCCGCTGTTCCACCGGCAGCAGGGCGACGGTCTGCTCAACCGCCTGGAGCGGGCCGGGGTGCGGCCCGAGGACGTCGACGTCGTGGTCAACACCCACATCCACGGAGACCACGTCGGCTGGAACACCCATGACGTGAACGGCGGTTGGGCGCCCGCCTTCCCGAACGCCACCTATCTCCTCCCCGCCGCCGACGACCACCACTTCGGCCCGGACGGCGGCTACGGCGGCGGTGTCCGCCCCGACGACAAGCTGATCTACGAGGACAGCATCGCGCCCGTGCGCCGGTCCGGGCAGGCCGTGCTGTGGGACGGCGAGCACCGGATCGACGCCGGCCTCACGCTGGAGCAGGCGCCCGGCCACACTCCCGGCTCGTCCGTCCTGCGCGTCGCCTCCCGCGGCGAACGGGCCGTTCTCGTCGGCGACTTGCTGCACAGCCCCGTCCAGATCCTGCACCCCGAGTGCAGCAGCTGCTTCTGCCTGGACCCGGCGCGGGCGGCCGCGAGTCGCCGACGGGTGCTGGAACGGGCCGTCGACCAGGGCGAGTTGGTGATTCCGGCGCACTTCGGCGGCTCGGGAGTCGTGGAGGTACGGCGGGTCGGCGACGCGCTCGCCTTCACCAACCGGACCCTGTAGCCGGAGCCGCGTCGACAAGTCCCCGTTCCGCAAGGTACTGATGGGGCATGAGTGCTGGCGGCGAACAGGCGCGCGAGAGCCGGTTGCTCGGCGGGCGTTACCGGCTGACCGAGCGCATCGGCTCCGGCGGCATGGGCACGGTCTGGCAGGCGTACGACGAACTCGTCGGCCGGGACGTCGCCGTCAAGCAGCCGCGGCTGCCCGGTGACCCGGAGGACGAGCACCGCCGGCGGGCCGCGAGCCGCCTCCACCGCGAGGCCCGCGCCGCCGCGCGCGTCGACCATCCGGCCGCCGTCTCCATCCACGACGTGGTCGTGGACGACGACGGACTCCCGTGGATCGTCATGGAGTTGATCCGCGGGGAGTCCCTGCACGAGATCCTCCGACGCGGGCCGGTCGACACCGCGGAGGCCGCGCGTATCGGCCTGGCGGTGCTCGGGGCTCTGCACGCCGCGCACAGCGTCGGGATCGTCCACCGCGACGTCAAGCCGGCCAACGTCCTCCTCGGCCCCCACGGCCGCGTCGTCCTCACGGACTTCGGCATCGCGCACGTCCAGGGCGAGGAGTCGCTCACGGCGAGCGGCGAGTTCGTCGGCTCCCTGGAGTTCGTCGCACCGGAGCGAATGTCGGGACGCAGCGCGGGCCCGCCATCCGACCTGTGGTCCCTCGGCGTGCTCCTCTACGCCGCCGTGGAGGGCGCTTCCCCCTTCAGGCGTCCGACGGTCGAGTCCACACTCGCCGCCGTCCTCGCCTCGGATCCGCCCGAGCCAAAACAGGCCGGCCCGCTCGGACCACTGATCGCACGGCTCCTGATGAAGGAGCCCGCCGGACGGCCCGGCGCACAGGAGTGCGCGGCCGTGCTGGAGGCGGTGACGGAGGGCCGGCCGACACCGGGCACCGACGGCGGGGTGACGGGGGCTCGGGACGCGTCGCGACTACGGGAACTGTCCGACGACTCGGGGACCGTACGGCTGGGGGTGAAGGCGGGGTCGGGCACGGGGGCCGGTGGAACGGCGTCGGGGGCGGGCGGGGGCTTCGGGGTCACCGTGTCGGGGCCGGGCGCTGGGTCTGCGGGCACCGCGTCGGGGTTGGGCGCGGGTTCCGGGGGCACCGCGTCGGGGTCGGGCGCTGGGTCTGCGGGCACCGCGTCGGGGTTGGGCGCGGGTTCCGGGGGCACCGCGTCGGGGTCGGGCGCCGGCTCCGCGGGCAGGGCGTCGGGGGCGGGTGCCGGCTCCGGGGGACGGAGGCCGGGGGCGATGCCTGACCCCGGGAACAGGGCATCGGGGGCGACGCCCGGCCCCGGGAACAGGGCGTCGGCGCTGGACGACGGCTTCGCTGGGACCGCTTCGGGGCTGGGCGCGGGCTCTGAGGGCAGGGCGTCGGGGATGGACAGCGGCTCTGCCAGTACCGCTTCGGGGCTGGGCGTCAGCTCCGGGGGCAGGGCGTCGGGGGCGGGCGCCGGCTCCGGGGGCAGGGCGTCGGGGGCGGGCGCCGGCTCCGGGGGCAGGGCGTCGGGGGCGGGCGCCGGCTCCGGGGGCAGGGCGTCGGGGGCGGGCGCCGGCTCCGCCAGTGCCGCGGCGGGGCCGGACGCCAGCCCCACCGATACGGCGTCAGAGCTGGACACCGGCTCCGCCGGTACCGCGCCAGGGCCCGATGCCGTAGCCGCCGACGGGATGCCGACGCCGGCCGGCGAGTCCGGAACCGCGGGCGGCCCCGAACCCACTGACAGCTCCGCGACCGCGCGCGTCCCAGGTCCTGCCGAGCCCACCCTCCGCCCGCGTCCTGCCGGGCCCACCCCCCGCCCGCATCCCGCCGAGCCCACCCCCCGCCCACGTCCCCCCAAGCCCACCCCCCGCCTCCGCCCCGCCCCCCTCGCCGCGATCGCCGTCCTCCTCGTCGCCGGGACCTGGGTCGGCGCGTCGCACTTCTCCGCGTCCGGGGGCAAGGACGTTACGCAGCGGACCGCGACCCTCACCGAGGCGCCCGCCCGGGAGGGGGGTGGCAGTGCCGTCACCTGGACCGCCCGCCGGGAGCCGGCCGTGGACGCCGTCCTCTATCTGCCCGAGCGGTACCGGGAGCTGTACCGGGTCGGCGAGGCCGGCGACCCCTCCCGGCTGAGTGTCTACAACGACGGCGCCGACGGGGTCATCGGGGTCCAGTTCACCGAGTGGACGAAGGCGCCCGCCGCGCCGATGGCCGAGGCCAAGGAGACCGCGGTGGGTATGGAGGGGCACGAGCACAGGGCAGGCCAGTACACCGCGACCACCTTCCACGGCGACCGGGCCGCGCTGTCCGACGTCACCTACGACCCCGACGACAAGCCGGTCCGCGTCCTCAAGCTCGTCGTCCGTACCGCCGACGACCGGATGTACCAGCTCCAGGTGCAGATGCCCAAGGGCACCCCGGACGAGAAGAAAGGCACCGCCCTCTTCAAGGGCGCGCGTGATCGGCTCGTGATCGGGTGATCGGGTGATCGGAAAAAGCTGAACCATCCGTGGTCGTACCCCTACAACAGCCTGATCAGCGCAAACCTTGCCAGTGACCACTGGCGCCGTGTGTGCACTCCGTGAAGCCGCGTTACCGACGGGTACCCAAAGCCTCCGCTCCGGCATACCCTGCGCCTCATGACGGAAGCGCATGCCGAGACCAAGGCCGGCACGAACCCCCTCGCCCCCGCCCCCGAAGGCGCCCGCACCGCCGCCGACGTGGTCACCCCCGAGCTGGTCGCCCAGCTCACCAAGGGCGTGGTCGGCTCCGGCCGCACCGCCAACCACACGCCGTTCACCGGCGAGAAGCTGGCCGACCTGCCGGAGTCCACCCCCGAGGACGTGGCCAAGGCCTTCGACGCGGCCCGCAGGGCGCAGTCCGTCTGGGCACAGACACCGGTACGGCAGCGCGCGGCCGTCCTGCTCCGCTTCCACGACCTGGTCCTGGAGCGCCAGGCCGAGGTCCTCGACCTCATCCAGCTGGAGACCGGCAAGGCCCGGCTGCACGCCCACGAGGAGGTCCAGGCCGTCGCGGTCGCGGCCCGCCACTACGGCCGTAAAGCCCCCGCCTATCTGCGCCCCAAGCGGCACGCGGGCGCCATGCCGACGCTGACGAAGGTCACCGAACTGCGCCATCCGCGCGGTGTGGTGGGCCAGATCGCCCCCTGGAACTACCCCCTGGAGCTCTCGGTCGGCGATGCCATCCCGGCCTTCGTCGCGGGCAACGCGGTCGTCATGAAGCCGGACACGGAGACCTGCCTGACGGCTCTCTGGGCGCGCGACCTCCTCATCGAGGCGGGTCTCCCCGCCGACGTCTTCCAGGTCGTCCTCGGCGAGGGCCCGGTGGTCGGCCCCGAGGTCGTCAAGCACGCCGACTACGTCTCCTTCACCGGCTCCACCCGCACCGGCCGCGAAGTCGCGCAGGGCGCCGCCGCCAGGCTCGTCGGCGTCTCCCTCGAACTCGGCGGCAAGAACGCCATGCTCGTCCTCGACGACGCCGACATCGAGAAGGCCGCCGCGGGCGCGGTCCGCGCCTGCTTCTCCTCCGCGGGCCAACTGTGCATCTCCATCGAGCGGTTGTACGTCCACGAGTCGATCGCCGACGCCTTCCTGGACCGCTTCGCCGCCCGCACCAAGGCCATGCGGCTGGGCACCTCCCTCGCGTACGGCGCCGACATGGGCTCGCTGGTGGGGGCGCGGCAGCTGGAGACGGTCACCCGGCACGTCGAGGAGGCCGTCGCCAAGGGCGCGAAGGTCGTCGCCGGCGGAGTCGCCCGCCCGGACGTCGGCCCGTACTTCTTCGAGCCGACCATCCTCGACGGCGTGACCGAGCCGATGGCCGTCTGCACCGAGGAGACCTTCGGCCCGGTCGTCTCCATCTACCGCTTCAAGACCGACGACGAGGCGGTCGAGCACGCCAACTCCACGCCGTACGGCCTGAATTCCTCGGTCTGGACGAAGAACGCCGCCCGCGGCCGCGAGGTCGCCTCCCGCGTCCGCGCGGGCACCGTCAACGTCAACGAGGGCTACGCCTCCGCCTACGGCAGCGTCCAGTCGCCCATGGGCGGCATGAAGGACTCCGGGCTCGGCCGCCGCCACGGCTCCGAGGGCATCCTCAAGTACACGGAGGCCCAGACGGTGGCCCAGCAGCGGCTGCTGCCGATGGCGCCCTCGCTCGGCATGGACGACGAGAAGTACGCCCAGTTCATGAGCCGCAGTCTGCGGCTGATGAAGGCGTTCCGGTTCCGGTAAGAGGTAAGAGGAGAGTGCGCGTGAGCAATGACGCTTACGACTACGACGTCATCGTTGTCGGATCCGGCTTCGGCGGTTCGGTGACCGCCCTCCGCCTCACCGAGAAGGGCTACCGCGTAGGTGTCCTGGAGGCCGGCCGCCGCTTCACCCGCGAGACCCTCCCCAAGAACTCCTGGGACCTCAAGAACTACCTCTGGGCGCCGAAGCTCGGCATGTACGGCATCCAGCGCATCCATCTGCTGGGCAACGTCATGGTCCTGGCCGGCGCGGGCGTCGGCGGCGGCTCGCTCAACTACGCCAACACCCTCTACGTACCGCCGAAGCCGTTCTTCGACGACCCGCAGTGGCGGGACATCACGGACTGGCAGGAGGAGTTGAAGCCGTACTACGACCAGGCGCAGCGCATGCTCGGCGTACGGCTCAACCCGACGATGACCCCCTCCGACGTGCATCTGAAGGCGGCCGCCGAGCGGATGGGCGTCGGCGACACCTTCCACATGGCCCCGGTCGGCGTCTTCTTCGGGGACGGCAAGGACGCGGAGGGGAAGGCGAAGGCGGCGCCCGGCGGGCAGGTGGCCGACCCCTACTTCGGCGGCGCGGGCCCGGACCGCAGGGCCTGTACCGAGTGCGGGGAGTGCATGACCGGCTGCCGGCACGGCGCCAAGAACACCCTGAACGAGAACTACCTCTACCTCGCCGAGAAGGCGGGCGCGGTCGTCCACCCGCTGACGACGGTCGTGTCGGTGACGGACGACTCGCAGGGCGGGTTCGCGGTCGCCACCCTGCCGACGGACGAGAAGAAGGGCGAGGGCCGCACTTTCAAGGCCCGCCGCGTGGTGCTCGCGGCCGGCACCTACGGCACCCAGACCCTGCTGCACCGCATGAAGGCGGGCAGCCAACTGCCGTACATCTCCGACAGGTTGGGCGAGCTGACCCGCACCAACTCGGAGGCCCTGGTCGGCGCGCAGACCGACAACCGGCGCTACCGCAAGGCGACCGGCGCGCCGAAGGTCGACTTCACGCGCGGTGTCGCCATCACGTCCTCGATCCACCCGGACGAGAACACCCACATCGAGCCGGTCCGCTACGGCAAGGGATCCAACTCGATGGGCAGCCTGTCCATCCTCCAAGTGCCGTACGCGGAAGGCTCGTCGAGGGTCATGGGCTGGCTCGCGAACGCGGCCCGGCACCCCCTCCTCGTGCTGCGCTCCCTCTCCAACCGCCGCTGGTCGGAGAAGACCATCATCGGCCTGGTGATGCAGTCGCTGGACAACTCCCTGACGACGTACCTGAAACCGGACGGCGTGGGCAAGGGCCTGCTCACCGCCCGGCAGGGACACGGCGCCCCCAACCCCAAGCAGATCAGGGCCGCTTCGGAGAGCGCCACCGCCATCGCCGCCGACATCAACGGCTTCGCCGGCTCCAACGTCGGCGAGCTGATGGGCACCCCGCTCACCGCGCACTTCCTCGGCGGCTGCCCCATCGGCTCCTCCCGCGAGACCGGCGTCATCGACCCGTACCACCGCCTCTACGGCCACCCCGGCATCTCGGTCGTCGACGGCGCCGCGGTCTCGGCCAACCTGGGCGTGAACCCGTCCCTGACGATCACCGCGCAGGCCGAGCGCGCGATGTCGTACTGGCCCAACAAGGGGGAGCCGGACCCGCGTCCGGCGCAGGGGGCGGCGTACGAGCGTCTGCAGCCGGTCGAGCCGAAGACGCCGGCCGTTCCGGCGGAGGCGTTCGGCGCGCTGCGGCTGCCGTTCCTGGGGATGCCGACGGTGCCCAAGAAGTAGACGGTGCCGAAGAAGTAGCCGTTCCGGACGGACGAGAAGGACCCGCACCCCCCTCCGAGTGCGGGTCCTTCTGTTTCTTGCAGCAGGTCTGGCTTCTTGCAGCAGGTCTGGTTACGCGTGCGTCCCGGCCCTGCGCCGCCGCACCGCGAACACCGCGCCGCCGCCCAGCGCGACCGCCGCGCCGCCGGTCAGGGCGATCATCGGCAGCGCGGAGCTGGAGCCGGTCTCGGCGAGACTGCCGGTGGCGTCGACGTCGCTCACGTCCTCCAGCGGCTTCATGCCACCGGTCTGCGGCTTGGCGTCGTCCGGGTTCCCGGCGTCGGAGCCGGCGGCCAGGATGTCGAAGAAGTAGATCCAGCCGTTCGGGTCGTCGGCCACCCAGCAGCCCTCTTCGTCCTGGTACTCGGCGAGACCGCCGGTCAGACCGAGCGAGTCGGGCACCTTGCCGCTGACCTTCAGCCGCAGCTGGTACGAGACCGACTGGCCGCCGCTGAGCGAGAACGCCGGGAAGGTGCCGCCCTCGCCCGCCGCGTCCGCGATGGTCTGCCAGGTCTTGGAGGACTTGTCGAAGACCTGGACCTGGATCTCGCCGGAGTAGTCCTTCTCGTCCTCCCAGCCGATCGCGGCGACACCGATCAGCGGCTTGATGTCCTTGATCTCCTCGTCGCCCTTGTTGGAGACGTTGAAGGAGAACGCGGTCCAGCCGCCGCCGGCGACGATCGTCTCGGGCAGGCCCGACAGACCGCTCTTCAGGTCGGCGCTGAGCTCGGCGGTGCTGTCGCCGTTGTCGTCGACGCACAGTTCGCCGCCGTCCTCCGGGGCGGTCTCGCTCGCGCTCGGCGTCGGGGTGGCGGAGGAGCTGCTCTCGGCGGCGGCCGGGGTCGTGTCGTCGGCGGCCGGGGTGGTGTCGCCCGCGGCCGGGGTCGTGTCCTCGGCGGCCGGGGTGGTGTCGTCCGCGGCGGGCGTGGTGTCGTCCGCGGCCGGGGTCGTGTCGTCGGCGGCGGGCGTGGTGTCGTCCGCTGCCGGGGTGCTCTCGTCGGTCGCGGGGCTGCTCGTGGACGTGTCCGGAGTCTCGTCCGTCGCGAACGCGACGGGGGCGGACAGCAGGGCGAGTGGAGCGAGTACCGCGGTCGCGGCGGCCACACCCATGGCACGGCGAAGCTTCATGAAGACCTCAAGGAGTCCAGTGTGGAGGGCTCCGCGTGTGGGGCGCGGGTGTGGCCCTTGGTTCGCATGGTTGGATCCGTAACACCTGTGAATGGTTGCGCTCGGACTAACAGATTTTTTATGTGCGCCGAGTCACGTACGCTCTGCTGCTCGACAGGCGACTCACAGTACGAGTGACGCAGAAAGGTGCCGGCGCCGTGGCCGACAGACCGTCCGACGAGCCGAGACCGGGTTCCGGCGAGGAGCCCTCCATACCCGACGACGTGTGGGACAAGTTCCTCAAGGAGTCCGAGGCGGGGATCGGCTCCGCCCCCAAGGAGCCCTCCGCCCGCGCCCGCATGGTCACCGAGCGGTTGCGGCAGCAGGACGCCCGTGGTGAGCGCCCGGAGAGCTGGCGCGTCGGCGCCGCCGCCCGCCCGGAACGGCGCCGCCGCCGTGTCTGGCCGGTGCTCGGCGTCCTCCTCGCCGCAGCGGTCGCCGTAGTGGCCGTGAAACCGTCGGTCATCCCCGGCGACCCCTTCGGCACCAAGGACGACAAGGGCACCTCCGCCTCCGGTGCCTCACCACTTCCGCCGGAGACCGCGGCCCCCACCGCCCCGCCCACCCGGCCCGACCCGGAAGTCCCCACCCTCGCCCGGCCGTTCGCGGGCTCCCCGGCCGAGCGCTGGGCCGACGGCGCGGCCGGCATCGTCCTGCCGAAGGCGACCCCCGTCGGCACGCTCTCCAAGGCCCAGGTCGAACAGGCCCTCCAGCAGACAAGGACCCTCCTGGTCGACGCGAACCTCAACGCGGCCACCCTGCGCGGCGAACGCCCCACCACCGCGCTCGGCGTGATCGAACCCAAGCAGACGGATCTGCTGACGCAGCTCAACACCTCGCTCGGCAAACCGGACGAGAAGCACGACCCGCTCGCGATGTTCAGCCGCTTCGACCCGGCGGAGATCAAGCTCGTCGGCGACGTCGTCAAGACCCGCGGCCGCATCACCTTCAAGGCCGGCGAGCAGGCGTCGGTCGCCGTGCACGCCGACTACACCTTCGTCTACCCGGTCGTCCGGGCCGGCGGCTCGAAGGAGGTCACCCGCACCATCGTCCGCCGCATCCTCGACATCCAGGTGTCCGACCCGACCCGCTACCGGGTCACCCCCGGCAAGATCACGATCCGTCGCTACGACCGCGACATCGGCAACTCCGCCTGCGACGTCTACGACGGCTATCTGCACCCCGAGTTCAGCTCGGACGCCCCGACCGGCGCCGCTCCGACGGGCCCGACGACGGACCCGTACGACCGGAGCAAGGGCATCGACGACCAGGGGAGGGGCTGCGGGACGGTGTCCCGGGTCTGAAGCCGTGCCCATGGGGCCGTGGCATGCGAAGGGCCCCGCGGAAACCTGGCCGCGGGGCCCTTCTCCGTCAGCACCGACGTCAGGGCAGCGCCGGTGCCTGGGGAGCGGCGCCGGGGGGTTGCGCCGCTTGTCTCGTGTGCCCTTGTGTGCCCTGGGTCGCCGCCCCGGCGCGCGTGGGGCGCGCGGATGGTCTGTACCTCTGGCGGTACGGAAGTGCAGTGCAATGCGGGTGCCTGCGGCGGGACTTGGGCTTTGTACGCATCGTGCTGGATGGACGCGGCCTACGCAACCGTTTGACCCAGGGTTGTGCATTTTTGCATTTTCCGCCGGTCGGCCCCGGGCGTCCCCGGGACCGACCGTTTACTTGGGTGACCGGGCTGCTGTCCCCTGCCGTCCGGTCCCAACTCCGGAGCGAGGTCCCACGACATACGGCACGACCCGTACGTCTCATCGCTCCGGCAAGCCACGCGTGGTTCTTTCGGGCCCGCCCCTGGCTGGCACGGACACCAGCACCAACGAAGCGGTTCGCGGGGCGGTCACGGCGCCGTACGGGTGAGAAGGACCCGAACTCAGATGCGACCGCGGCACAGTTCGAGCAGCGTCATCGCCAGGGACGTACCGGGCTTGCCGAGGGCCTCGCTGTAGTGGCCGAGGACCTCCATCTCGCGGGAGAGGTTCACGCGCCGGCCGCCGGCGGCGATCCGGGTCTGCTGCACGACGGCGGAAACGGCCATCCGCTCCTGGATGAGACCGATGATCCGGTCGTCGAGGGCGTCGATGCGCGCACGGGCGTCCGCGATGGTCGCTTCCGGCGCGGTGGTGGTCAGGTCGGCCATGTCGGGGCTCCTCGGTGAGGTGAGGGGTGCCCCGGAGCGGCAAGGTCCGGAAACACCAGGCGCCCCGGACCTTGTCGGCCCGGGGCGCCTGGGAAGTCGCTTGTCAGTTGCTCAAGCAGCACGACCATGGCAGCCGGTGGGCCCGGTGCCATAGGTAAAGAGGAAGGTCGCGGTCTTGAGCATGGGGGGAGTATGCCACAGAACCTTCTCGGCCGACCGGGTCGCCCACCCCGGTAGAATCGGCACCACAGACCCCCGCCCAGCCGCCGGAAGGCTCCCGTGTCACAAGCATCCGCCCCCGACACCGTCCTGGTCGTCGACTTCGGCGCGCAGTACGCCCAGCTCATCGCCCGCCGCGTCCGCGAGGCCCGGGTCTACAGCGAGATCGTGCCGAGCACCATGCCGGTCGCCGAGATGCTCGCCAAGAACCCGGCGGCGATCATCCTCTCCGGCGGCCCCTCGTCCGTGTACGAGGAGGGCGCCCCGAGCCTCGACCGCGAGATCTTCGAGGCCGGCGTCCCCGTCTTCGGCATGTGCTACGGCTTCCAGCTGATGGCCCGCTCCCTCGGCGGCACGGTGGACAACACCGGCGCCCGCGAGTACGGCCGTACCGATCTGCACGTATCGAAGTCGTCCTCCACCCTCTTCGAGGGCACCCCGGCCGAGCAGCACGTGTGGATGTCGCACGGCGACGCCTGCTCCGCCGCCCCCGAGGGCTTCTCCGTCACGGCCTCCACGGACGTCGTGCCGGTCGCCGCCTTCGAGAACGACGAGAAGAAGCTGTACGGCGTCCAGTACCACCCGGAGGTCATGCACTCCACGCACGGCCAGCAGGTGCTGGAGCACTTCCTGTACCGGGGCGCGGGCCTGAGCCCCGACTGGACCACCGGCAACGTCATCGAGGAGCAGGTCGCCGCGATCCGCGAGCAGGTCGGCGACAAGCGCGCCATCTGCGGCCTGTCCGGCGGCGTCGACTCCGCCGTGGCCGCGGCCCTCGTCGCGCGCGCCATCGGCGACCAGCTGACCTGCGTGTACGTCGACCACGGTCTGATGCGCAAGGGCGAGACCGAGCAGGTCGAGAAGGACTTCGTGGCCGCGACCGGCGTCAAGCTGGTCGTCGTCGACGCGGAGGAGCGCTTCCTGACCGCGCTCAAGGGGGTCTCGGACCCCGAGGAGAAGCGGAAGATCATCGGCCGGGAGTTCATCCGGGTCTTCGAACAGGCGCAGGCGGAGATCATCGCGGACGCGGGTCCGGCGGTGGAGTTCCTGGTCCAGGGCACCCTCTACCCGGACGTGGTCGAGTCCGGCGGCGGCACGGGCACGGCCAACATCAAGTCGCACCACAACGTCGGCGGGCTGCCGGAGGACCTCGAGTTCAAGCTGATCGAGCCCCTCCGGAAGCTCTTCAAGGACGAGGTCCGGATGGTCGGCCAGGAGCTCGGCCTCCCGGACGAGATCGTCCAGCGCCAGCCCTTCCCGGGTCCGGGCCTCGGCATCCGGATCGTCGGCGAGGTCACCAAGGAGCGGCTCGACCTGCTCCGTAACGCGGACGCCATCGCCCGCGAGGAGCTGACGGCGGCCGGTCTCGACCGGGACATCTGGCAGTGCCCGGTGGTCCTGCTCGCGGATGTCCGCAGCGTGGGCGTCCAGGGCGACGGCCGTACCTACGGCCACCCGATCGTGCTGCGCCCGGTCTCCTCCGAGGACGCCATGACCGCCGACTGGTCGCGACTGCCGTACGACGTCCTGGCGAAGATCTCGACCCGGATCACGAACGAGGTGCGGGACGTCAACCGTGTCGTCCTGGACGTGACCTCGAAGCCGCCGGGCACGATCGAGTGGGAGTAGGCCCCGCTTGTTGAAGCGGTTCAGGTGCGCTTGATCACGCGCACCGGCCCACCGGGCTGCCAGACCTGGACGACGAGGTACTTCTCGTCCTCGACGTAGGTCCGCACGACCTCCGTCAGCTCGGTACGGAAGAGGTGGAACGGCTCCGGCGGTTCCACCTCTTCGCCGTACGCGGCCTTGGCCTCCGGGTCCTCGACCTCGAACGCCCGCCCGGAGACCCGTACGTCACCCCCGCCCATCGACTGCCCCTCCCCGGGGTTCGCCATCAGCGCGAACCGGGGATCCCGCCGCAGGTCGAGCGCCTTGAGCGAGTCCGGCATCATGCCGAGCCACAGCTCACCGTGGAGGAAGCGCACCTCCAGGCCGGTGGTGCGCGGCGAACCGTCCTTGCGGAGGGTCGCCAGAACGTGGTGGGTGAAGGCCCCGAAGCGCTCCTCGGCGGTCTTCGCGAACTCGGGTTCGGCGGCCCTGAAGGCCGCCCAGTTCCATGCCATACGTCGAGTCTCACGCCGATACCGGACATCCGCTGTCGGGTATCGCGGCGGGCGGCATCTCGCGTGCGTCATCTTTACAACTCAGCTCTGTTCTCCTGCGCTGACCGACGGTAACTTCCGCCTCGTAAAGCAACCCAGTGCTGGAGGGACACATGCACGGGCCGACCCCACCGCTGCCCCTGTCCAACGACCGGCTGCAGTTCGCCATGCCGCCGATGCACGAATCGCTGGACGACGAGCGGCGGCACCGCAAGGAACGGCTGGCCGGTGCGCTCAGGCTGTTCGGCCGGCTCGGCTTCGAGGACGGGGTCTCCGGGCACATCACCGCGCGCGACCCCGAGTACTCCGACTGCTTCTGGGTCAACCCCTTCGGCATGCCCTTCAAGCACGTCACCGTGAGCGACCTGGTGCTCGCCAACTCCGACGGCCAGGTCATCCAGGGCCGCTACCACGTCAACCAGGCCGCCTTCACCGTCCACGCCCAGGTGCACGCCGCCCGCCCGGACGTCGTCGCCGTCGCCCACTGCCACTCCGTGCACGGCCGCGCCCTGTCCGCACTCGGCGACCTCCTGGACCCGATCACCCAGGAGAGCTGCGCCTTCTACGAGGACCACGCCCTCTACGACGCCTACACCGGCGTCGCCGTCGACGCCGAGGAGGGCCGCCGCATCGCCACCGCGCTCGGCTCCCGCAAGGCGCTCGTCCTGCGCAACCACGGCCTGCTGACGGTCGGCGACTCGGTGGACGCGGCGGCCTGGTGGTTCCTGTCCATGGAACGCTCCAGCCAGGTCCAGCTCACCGCGAAGGCGGCCGGCCGCCCCCTCCTCATCGACCACAAGCTGGCCGTGGCGACTCGCGAACAGCTCGGCGGCGACCTGGTCGCGTGGATCAACTACCAGCCCCTGTGGCAGGACATCAGCCGCAGCGAGCCCGATCTGCTGAGCTAGAACCCCCGCAGCACCGCCGCCTTGGTCATCGCGAACTCCTCGTCCGTGAGCACCCCCTCCCGGTGCAGCTCGCCCAACTCCCGCAGCCTGCGCAGGAGTACGTCGTGATGGTCGGCCGACGGCGGCACCGCGCCGGCGGGCCGCTGCCGGTCGGCGAACTCGCCGCCCCGGGTGGACGGGTGCGGCAGCCGCGCGGTGACCGCGGTGGCGACCAGCGCGGTGAGCAGATCGCGGCGCGCGCTGCCCCACAGATCCAGGGCGTACGGATCCTTCTCCGGCGGCAGTTTGGAGAACGCCGT
Organism: Streptomyces cylindrosporus; assembly: GCF_022698165.1. GTDB lineage: Bacteria > Actinomycetota > Actinomycetes > Streptomycetales > Streptomycetaceae > Streptomyces > Streptomyces cylindrosporus. The sequence continues at coordinate 209,434 of NZ_JALDAY010000011.1, read as the reverse complement.
CTCCCGGGTCACGAAGCGCAGGAAGCCGTCCTCGTAACCGGAGTTGGGCAGCCACTCCACCTGCACCAGATCACCGAGGGCGATGATCCGCGGCCCGGTCGCCCGCTTGACCCGGTCCGAGGTGTCGGCCCAGTCGATACGCACCCGGGTGCCGTCGAAGGAGACGGTCCCGTCGGAGGAGCGCACCGACACCGGCACCGGCGGCCCCGGCAGCAGATACGCCTTGGTCGGCTCCTTGGGGATCTGGTCCAGCATCAGCGCCTGCCGGATCTCCTCGGCGACGTACTCCGCGACCCCCGCCCGGTCCACGTCCACCACCAGCCGGTACGGATCGGCCGGATCCGGCAGCCGTCCGCCGGTCGCCTGCAGCAGCGGATCCGCCCCTTCCCGCAGCCGCATCCGCAGCCGCCCGCGCTTGCGCTCGGGCTCGAAGACGACGCCGGCGATGGCTTCGAGGGGGACGGCGACCTCTCCGTACGTCTGCCGGAACAGTGGCACGGAGCGGTGCAGGCCCGGCGTGATCCTGACCGTGGTGCCGTCGAAGGCCCAGGTCCCGTCCCGCTGGATGATCTCGGCCATAGGGAAATTCTCGCAGCCGGGTCAACACGGCGGCCCCCGCTTCACCCGCCGTGACCAGACCTGCCGGACGCGACCGGGGTGGCGTAGGGCACAATTCGCTGTCATCGCAGGGGAGTTGCAGGACGGCGTTCTACTGCTGGGCAGGGACGCCGGTCGATCGGGTCGTGGTCGCTGGGAAGGCGGACGTCGGTGGCGGTGCAGGAGGCGAGAGGGGGCGCGGACGCGGCTGCGCACGGTGGGGCGCATGCGGGCGGCTGCACCTGCGGGGACTGCCCGCACGGGGCGCGTGAGGGACACCGGCGGGCGGTCGCCGAATTCCTGCTGATGCGCGACGGCTTCGCGGCCGGACAGGGGCTGCCCGCCGCGGTGGCGCACTCCGCCCAGGCCTCCCGCCAGTGGGTCTCGGAGGAACTCACCCAGTCCGCGGAACTCGTCGCCGAGCGTGGCCGCGCCGAGGGCGAGGCCTGGCTGGCCCGCCTGTGGCGCCGTACGGCGATCGCCGTGTGGGCCCTGGTGGTGCTGTTGCTGCTGGTGCAGTCGCTGACGGCGATCGGCGCGGGCTGGACCTCCGCGCGCACGGCCGGCCTGCTCGCGGCCCTGCTGGTGGCCGGAGCCCTCACCACCGCCTCCTGGTTGCACCGCGCCCGGGGCGGCGCGCTGGCCCCGGTGATCGGCGAGGACAACCGCCTCTCCACGTCCAGAGCGGTCGCCGCCGCCTGGGTCCTCTTCGTCGCCTACGCGGTCCTGGTGCTGGTCGGCCGCCTGGCCGCCGCCTCCGGCCACGCCGAACGGGACACCCTGATCTCCGGCCTCGAACTCGCCCGCGGCGCGGGCATGGTGACCGTGCTCGCCGTGGTGTGCGGCATCGCGGTCCTGGTGCGGCGGGTGATCGGGCTGCGGATCCTCGGCCAGCGGCTGCAGAAGGTACGCGCGGACCGGCCGCGCGCCTCCGACCTGCTGACCGACGACGCGGGCCGCGGCACCTTCGCCGACATCCAGTACGTCGTGATCAGCGCCGTCGCCGTGCTGTTCGCCGCGGTACGGCTGGCCCGCCGTCCCGACCAGCTCCCCGACCTCCCCTGGGGGCTTGCGGTGGTGGTCCTGATCTCGGCCGCGACCTACCTGGCCGGCAAGTACGCCGAGGGCGGCCGCCCGGTGATCCTCTCCGTGGTCCGCGCCCGCGAGGCCGGCGACCTCGACGCCCCGATCCGCACCGGCGACGACATCGAGATCCGGGGCGCGGGCTTCGTCCCGCCCGGCGCCCAGGGCGCCGACCGGCTGTCCCGCATGGTCGTCCGCATCGGCGCGGTCAACGTCCATGTGCCGCTGGTCCCGGTGGCGGGCGGCTTCAGCAACCCGACCGACGCCGTACTGACCGTGCCCGTACCGGCCGACGTGGAGCCCGGGCGGGTGGAGGTACAGGTGGTGACGGCGGCCGGCGTGGAGACCAACCGGTACGCGATCGACGTGACGGACTGAGGGCCGGCACCCCGATCCGGGGCGGGTCCACATCGACAGCGGATCGACAGCAAATCCGCACGAACGCATTGAGCGCACCCTCACTTTCGTACGTATGGTCTTTTAAGGGGCTCCGGCACCCCGGGCGAGAGGCGACAGTGATGACTCACGGCATGCGCACGGACACATACACCCCCTACGTCGACGGCGACCGCAACTGGCGTGACACCGCCACCCGATACGCCCTCCTTCCCCTGCGGATCTTCCTGGGCGTCACCTTCATCTACGCCGGCCTGGACAAGCTCACCGACAGCGCCTTCATGAAGTCCTCCGGCGCCGGTTCCATCGGCGAGACGATGCGCTCGGCCCGCGACTCCGCTGCCATCCCGGCCCTGATCGACCTGGCCCTGAAGAACCCCACCGGCTTCGGCTACGCCATCGCCTTCGGTGAACTGGCCGTCGGCATCGGCACCCTGATCGGTCTGCTGGCCCGCCTGGCGGCGCTCGGCGGCGCGCTGATCTCCTTCAGCCTGTGGATGACCGTCAGCTGGGCCTCCGACCCGTACTACTACGGCAACGACCTCGCCTACCTGATGGCCTGGCTCCCCCTCGTCCTGGCGGGCGCCCCGATGCTCTCCCTGGACTCGGCACTCCGCGCGCGCCGAAGGCAGCGGGCGGGAGGTTACCGGTAGCTCCTGGTCGGCGGGGGCTACCGGTGACGCAGCCGCCGGGGGCGTGGAGCGGCGGAGTCAGCCCGGTATGTTCGGCTCGGGCTCCGCGCCGTCCCTGCGTGCCGTCACCGACCGGCGTCGCCGTATCCCGCCGCTGATCGCCCCGACCACACCGGCGAGGAACAGCCCGATCACGACGATCGGTACGACCGCGAACCACGGCGTCTCCCACAGCCCGCCCGCGTCACCGGCGTAGACGACACCCGCGAGGGTGAGGAAGAAGCCGGCGACCAGCTTCCCGGGCTGGAACTCATGACGCAGCACGGGCCACCTCCGCCTGTCCGACGCCGACCTGGAGGTCGATCTCCAGCGTGCCGCTGTTCTTCGCGCCGGAGGCCGGCGTCAGCGTCACGTCCTTGTGCTTGCCCGGCTCCACGTCCACGTCCTTGCTCTCGTCGCCCGGCAACTGGATGTCCCCCACCCCCACGTCGATGCTCAGCTTCACGGTCGCGTCCTTCGGCACGATCACCTTCAGCCGGCCCGCCCCGACATCGGCTCCCGTGGTCACCGTCTGCCCCTTGGTCAGCTGCACCCGGCTGAGGTCCAGGGTGCCGACTCCCGTGCCGAGGTTGTACATCTCCTGGACCTCGGCCACCGCGGCCGGTTGCCAGGTCGTACGCGTCCAGTGAGTGGTGATGTCCTTGGGCAGGGCGGCCGACGAGGCGAGCAGGGCCGCCGTGACGACGGCCATGAATATCGACCCCGCTCCCGTCCGCCCCAGGAACGCGCTGAGCGCGATGCCCAGCCCGAAGACGATCAGCGCGGCGGCCAGGCCGGCCTGCAGGCTGGTGCCGAGGGCGTGGTCGTCCCAGGTGGCGGCGGTGGCGAGGCCGCCCGCGAGGAGGGCGAGCAGGAAGACCCAGCCGCCGATCCAGCGGGGGCCGCGCGGTCGCGGCGCCGGGGTGTGCGTGGCGCGGAGGTCGGCGTAGGGGGCCCAGGAGTTGCCATGGCTGATGTTGACCGCCGCGGCGATGTCCCGGTCGCGGGAGTCCCGGGGGCCCCAGAGGTAGCCGGTGCCGCCGTAGTGCGTGCCGTCCTTGACGATGGGGTCGCGCCACCAGGAGGGGTAGGCGGCGGGGACCGGCGGCGCCTGGGCCTCCGGCGGGGCGTCGGCGGCGGCCTGCGCGGCCAGCGGGTCGGGGTCGGGGGCGCCGCGCTGCCGCGACCAGTACCCCGCGCCCGCGAGGAGCAGGGAGAGGACGACCGCGAAGGCCAGCACCCCGCCGTTGCTCAGCATCGTCAGGAACACCCCGCAGCCGACCAGCGCGAACAGCACCGCGGTCAGCGCCTGGCCGTCGACCCGGCCGGTGAGCAGCTTGCGGAGCTCGTTCTGCTCGTCCTCCTCGTACGGCACCAGGAGCCAGGCGAAGCCGTAGAAGATCAGGCCGAGGCCGCCGGTCGCGGAGAGCACGACGAGGGTGATCCGGAAGATCACCGGGTCCATGTCGCACTGCCGCCCGAGCCCGGAGCACACCCCGGCCAGCACCTTGTACTGCCGGTCCCGCCGGAGCTTGCGGGGGGCCGTGGCAGGGTCGGCCGCGACGGGGTCCGCCGCGGCGGGGGCTTCTTCCTCGGCCGGTCCGCCCTCGCCTGCCGCGGGGCGGCCTCGGCGCGGCGAGCCCTCGCCGGTCGCGGGAGCCGCTTCGCTCGGCGAGCCCGCAGCGATCGTCGGGTGGCCTTCGGCCGGCCTGCCCGTGTCGGCAGCGGCGCCTGCGTCCCGCGCACCGGAAGCGGCGCCTGCGTCCCGCGCACCGGAACCAGCCCCTGCGTCCCGCGCACCGAAACCAGCCCCTGCGTCGGGTCCCCCGGCGTGCCCGGCTGCCGCTCCCCTTTCTCCGCTTTCTCCGCGCGCGCCCGCCTGCCCGTGTGCGTGCGCCTGCGCGTGCACGCGTGCGGGCGCGTCGGCCGGGGTGCCGCTGTCGGCGTCGGCTCCCGGACCCGTCGTGGCGCGCTCGTGATCTGTCATGTGTCCATGGTGACGGGCCGACCGCCCCGACGGGAGTCGGAACGACCCTGGCCGGACCCTGATATCGCCCCTGAGCCGGCGCCGGGGAAGCGTTCGACGGGCCCTGGCCTCGAAGATCAGGGGAGTCTCGGGGGTCGACCCTGATGCCTGGGTCCGCCGCCCGTGTGAGTATCGGTGGCATGCCGGAAGCCGCTGCAGCGCCCATCGTCGAACCGCGGCCGCCGCGCAAGCTCTACCGCAGCAGTGACGGACGCTGGCTGGGTGGCGTGGCGCGGGGGCTCGCCGGGCATCTCGGGCTGCCTGTGGTGTGGGTGCGGCTCGTCTTCGTCGGCCTGTTCATGGCGGACGGCCTCGGCGCGCTGCTGTACGCCGCGTTCTGGTTCTTCGTACCGCTCGGCATCGGCGGTGTCGGCGGTCAGCGGCCCCCGTCGCTGGTCACCACCGAGACCTCGCCCGACGGCCGCCGCAGACTGGTCGCCCGCAAGCCGGACAAGGGCCAGATCGTCGCCCTGCTCCTCATGGTCGTGGTGGCCATGATCTTCGTGGGCAACGTGAATCTGAGCGGCGGCGCCAAGGTCTACCTCTGGCCGGTCGTCCTCGTCGGCGCGGGCGTCGCCCTGGTCTGGCGCCAGGCGGACAACGCGCGGCGGGCCCGCTGGGTCGAGGTCGGCCGCCGCAAGCGCACCCTCAGCCTGCTCCGCGCGGCGGGCGGTGTCCTCCTCGTCACCGCCGGCGTCACCGGAGTCTTCGTCCTCCAGGGCTCCGCCGCCCACCTCGGCTCCGTCCTCCAGGCCGCCCTCGCGGTCCTCGTCGGGATAACGCTGCTCGCGGGCCCGTACCTCGTCCGTATGACCCAGGACCTCTCCGAGGAGCGCCTGATGCGCATCCGCGCCCAGGAGCGCGCCGAGGTCGCCGCCCACGTCCACGACTCCGTGCTGCACACCCTGACGCTGATCCAGCGCAACGCGGAGAACGCGAACGAGGTGCGCCGCCTGGCCCGCGCCCAGGAGCGCGACCTGCGCACCTGGCTCTACAAACCGGAGGGCACCGGCAAGGACGAGGAGGACGAACCCACCAACCTCGCCGACGCGGTGCGGCGCAACGCCGCGGAGGTGGAGGACAAGCACGGCGTCCCCATAGAGGTCGTCATAGTCGGCGACTGCCCGCTCGACGACAGGATCGGCGCACAGATGCAGGCCGCGCGCGAGGCGATGGTGAACGCCGCCAAGTACGGTGGCGAGGGCGGCGCGGTGCAGGTCTACGCCGAAGTCGAGGGGAGGACGGTCTTCGTGTCGGTGCGGGACCGCGGCCCCGGCTTCGACCTCGACTCGATACCCGCAGACCGCATGGGCGTCAGAGAATCGATCATCGGCCGCATGGAGCGGCACGGCGGCACGGCGCGGCTGCGCGCGGTGCCGGACGGCGGCACGGAGGTCGAGCTGGAGATGGAGAGGGCGGAGAAGACGTCATGAGCGACCCGACCGAGGCGAACGCGGAGCCCGTGGAGCCGACCGGCGGCGGGACCGGCGAGCGGCACGTGCGCGTGGTCCTCGTCGACGACCACCGCATGTTCCGTACGGGTGTGCAGGCCGAGATCGGCCGCACCGAGGAGACCGGCGTCGAGGTCGTCGGCGAGGCGGCCGACGTCGACCAGGCGGTCACGGTCATCACCGCGACCCGCCCCGAGGTCGTCCTCCTCGACGTCCATCTGCCGGGCGGCGGCGGGGTCGAAGTGCTGCGCCGCTGCGCCGCGTTGATGGCCGACGCCGAGCAGCCCGTCCGCTTCCTCGCGCTGTCCGTGTCGGACGCGGCGGAGGACGTGATCGGCGTGATCCGCGGCGGTGCGCGCGGCTACGTCACCAAGACGATCACCGGCACGGACCTGGTCGACTCCGTCTTCCGGGTCCAGGAGGGCGACGCGGTCTTCTCGCCCCGCCTGGCCGGCTTCGTCCTGGACGCCTTCGCCTCCACCGACGCCCCGCCGGTCGACGAGGACCTGGACCGCCTCACCCAGCGGGAGCGGGAGGTGCTGCGGCTCATCGCGCGCGGGTACGCGTACAAGGAGATCGCCAAGCAGCTGTTCATCTCCGTGAAGACGGTCGAGTCCCATGTCTCGGCGGTGCTGCGGAAGTTGCAGCTGTCGAACCGGCACGAGCTGACCAGGTGGGCCACGGCCCGGCGGCTGGTGTGATCACGCGACCCGCGTCGCCCCCGCGAACGGCATCTCGTCGATCGGGGCGATCCGGACCGGGGCCGAGGGGTTGGGGGCGTGGATCATCTGCCCGTTGCCGATGTAGATGCCGACGTGGCTGATGCCGGAGTAGAAGAACACCAGGTCGCCCGGGAGGAGTTCGGAGCGGGAGACGCGGTGGCCGGCGTCGATCTGGGCGTAGGTCGTGCGGGGGAGGGAGATGCCGGCGGAGCGGTAGGCGGCCTGGACGAGGCCCGAGCAGTCGAAGGCGTCGGGGCCGGTGGCGCCCCAGACGTAGGGGCTGCCGAGCTTGGAGTAGGCGTAGGAAACGGCCGCCGCGGCGCGGGAGTTGGGCGCCTTGGCCGTCGTACCGGAAGGGGCCTCCAGGCCGACGCGGGAGCCGGAGGCGGACGAGCGTGACGCGCGGCCCGTTCCGCCCGCGTCGCCGTCCAGCCGGGCGCGGTCCTCGGCCGACAGCTGGGCGAGCAGCCGCCGGGCCGCGTCCAGTTTGCCGGTGATCGTCTTCTTCTCGCGCCGCAGCTCCGCCTGCCGGGACTTCAGCGAGGTCAGCTCCACGCGCGCGGCGCCGCGCAGCCGCTCGATGTCCCGCAGCTGCTTGCGGACGCTCGCGACGGCCGCGGCCTGCCGGGTGCTCGCCCGGTCGACGAACTCGGCGCCGTCGAGGTAGTGGTCGGGGTCGTCGGAGAGCGCGAGTCGGAGCGCCGGGTCGATGCCGCCGTCGCGGTACTGCGCGGCCGCGATCGAACCCAGCGCGTCCCGGGCCGAGTTGAGCTTGTCCGTCCTGCGCGCGGCCTCGTCGCGCAGCCCGGACAGCCGCCGCTCGGCCGCGTCCGCCTTCTCCTTCGCGCCGTTGTACTTCTCGGTGGCGGCCTCCGCCTCCTGGTACAGCTTGTCCACCTTCGCCTTGACCTGCGCCGGCGTCAGCCGGGGTGCCGCGTCGCCGGTCCCGTCGAAGGCCGTCGCGGTCGCCGCGCCCGCCAGCGCGATCGTGAACGCGGTACGGGCCGTATGGCCACTGATCGAGCGCCGACCGGGCCTGCGATGAGCTGCCACGTGGACTGCACGTCCTTTCGTACGACCCCCGTGGGGGGACGGGGCGACTTACGCGTCCGGCGGCGGCCCGCACAGGGGGAGCGGGCCGCCGCCGGACCTTCTCGGCGGTGGTGATCGACTGCCGCCCCTGGCCCGGGCGGCGGTGGGGAGCCGGTCACCTGGTGGAGGACGTTAAACCCGGCTGTGTCGGCTTGGTAACGCAATGTGCGGAAGTGCCGGGGGTCGATCGGCGGATGACCGTAAACGACCGTGATCCCGTTCCGGAGCCGTCGACTTCACGCAGTGGGCTGACCGATGTGACGGTTCCGGGACACGTACGGGTGACGGGCTGCTACGGGCCGCATATATGCAAGATCCAGTCACGCCGGGCGGACGGGCGGTTCGCGGCGGGGCCGGTGTCGGACGCACCGTGCGCCCCTGTTTAAGCTCCGGCCTCATGGACGTACTCATCCATCTCTTCGTCGGCCTGCACATCGTCGGCATCGCCTCGCTCCTCGGCGGCTTCCTCACCCAGATGAAGGCGATGGGCCGCGGCGAGGCCCGTTTCGTCCCGGCGATGCTGCACGGCGCGCTGACGATGCTGGTCACCGGCGCGATCCTGGTCGGCCTCAACCAGGCCGACAACCAGCACGTCAACAACATCAAGATCGGCGTGAAGCTCGCCCTGCTGATCGTGATCCTCGGCCTGGTCTACGTGAAGCGGGACGACGAGAAGGTCGACAAGAGCCTGTTCGGGCTGGTGGGCGCGCTCACCACGGCGAACGTCTTCATCGCGGTGCTGTGGACCTGACCCCGGCGCGGGCGGCGGCGACGGCCCCCGTGGCGACGGCGAGCCACGCCGCCACCGCGATCCACAGCAGCGCCCGACCCGGGCCGTCGAGCCAGGAGACGTCGAGGGCGGCGGCGATGGACAGCGTCGCCGCAGCGGTCATCCCCATCGGGAAGACGGTGGACCAGCGCCGCACGTCGTAGCGGAGCCGGGGCCGCGCGGCCTCCGCGACCAGCAGTACGGCGTACCAGGCCAGGTCGAGCACGAGCAGCGAGAGGGTGACGGTGCGCAGGACGCCGCGGTCGTCGTCGTTCCACAGATACAGGCGCGCGCTGTCGGCGGCCACCAGCTTGGACCCGGCCAGCGCCGAGATGGCGAGCGCGCCGCCCGCGACCCAGTGGTCGCCGGCACCTTCGACGACCTGCCGCAGCTCGAAACGCGCGAGGGCGAAGCCGTAGAGGACGAGACCGAGCCAGAACAGCACGAGCGCGGCGTGCGCGAGCCAGGCCACGGCCTCAGCGCCGGCCAGCGCGGCTGAGAGCACGGCGAGCCCCTGTGTGGCCACGCAACACAGGAACACCGCGCCCGGCATGCGCCGACTCCAGTGTCGTACGACATCCACGAGCAGCACGGGCCACAGCACGACCGCCAGCGCCAGCAGGGCCTCGGCGAGCGTCTGCCACCCGAGCGCGGAGAACCGCGTCCCGAGGACGGTGGTCGCCGCGACGGCAGTGAGCGCGGCGGGGGACCCGGCCTCGGCCCGCCACCGCTCCCGGTCCCACGCCAGGCGCCCCGCGAAGTCCGCCGCCAGCCCGAGCCAGGCCGCGCAGGCGATCACCAGCGCGACCCGTGACACCACCTCGTACCCCGCGAGATGCAGCCCGACCGACACGATGCCGGTCGCCATCACGGCACCCCCGGCTGCCGGCGGACGCCCCGCCCACCAGGCACGGAACGAAACGGACGCATCGGCGGAAGGGGCAGCCATGCAGCCGATGCTAAGGAGCACGCCCCGGCTTGCGGCCGGGGCACGCGCGCGTGCGCGAGGAAATCGGCGCGGGGGTGCGCTTCTACCTCACGCCACGTCCGCGCGCCCCCGTCTCACGCCGGTCGTACCACGCTGTGGATGATCGACTCGCCGCCGTAGTAGATCGACTCCTCGCGGACGTACGCGCCCGGCTTGGGGGCGTGGATCATCATTCCGTTGCCTATGTAGAGGCCGACGTGGCTGATGTCGTCGTAGAAGAAGATCAGGTCACCGGGCTGGGCGTCGGCGAGGGAGACGGTCGTGCCGGCGTTCACCTGGTCGTAGGTGGTGCGGGGGAGGGAGACGCCCGCGGCCTTCCACGCGGCCTGGGTGAGGCCGGAGCAGTCGTAGGAGTCGGGGCCGGTGGCGCCCCAGACGTACGGCTTGCCGATCTGCGAGCGCGCGAAGGCGAGGGCCTTGGCGGCCTTGGTGGCGTACGAGGAGTCGGTGGAGGTGCTCCCCGAGGTGCCCGAGGTGCCCGAGTCGGACGTGGACGAGTCGCTCTGCTTGGCCGCCTGCTGTTTCGCCAGCTCCGCGGCCTTGCGCGCGGCCTCCTCCTGCTTCTGCTTCTCGATCGCGGCGAGCCGCGCCTTCTCCTCCGCCGTCAGCTTCGACAGCAGCTCGCGCGCGTCGGAGAGCTTCTTCTGGACGGTGGACTTGGCGGTCTGCAGGTCGTTCTGCGACTCGGTGAGCGACTGGAGGCTCTCGGAGGCCTCCCGGCGCTTCTTCATCGTCGCGGACTGCTCGCTGAAGTAGTCGTCGACCTCGCTCTTCTGACGGGAGGTCAGCCGGCCCATCAGCTGCGTCTGGTCGAAGTAGTCCTGCGGGGAGTCGGCGAGCAGGAAGGTCGCCGTGTCGGGCGCGGCGGCACCGGTGCGGTACTGGGCGGCGGCGAAGGAACCGAGCCGCTCCCGCTGTTCGTTGAGCTTCTGGGCCCGCTTGGCGACGTCGTCGAGGAGGCTGTCCACGCGCCTGCGCTGCTTGGACGTCTTCTCCTTCGCCGCGTTGTACTTCTCGGTCGCCGACTCGGCCTGGCGGTACAGGTCGTCGACCTTCTTCTCGACCTCTTCGAGGGAGGGGTTCCCGTCGGCCGAGGGCGCGGCGTTGGCCGTCTGGGAGAGCAGGGCCACGGAGGTGAGGGCGGCCGTGGCGAGAGCGGGGGTGCGTATGCCGGCTACGCGCGTACCCGCGGGGCGCGACTTGCGGTGCGACGCCAAGGGAGGCGACTCCTTCCATGATCCGCCTACCGGGTTAGCTGTCGGGTTCGGGCGGGTGGTTCGGAAGGGTTGCCCTACGGTCCGTGTCCCTCAAGGGAGTTGGACCGATTCACCCCAAGGTCGAGGTGGGTCCCCGGCTCCGGCTGCGCGGCGGCGCCCCGGACTCGGCGGAGGCCGCACGGCCCGGCGAGGTTCGCCGGTGGGGGTCGTACGGCCTGCTCGGAACGGTAGCCAACTCGTGTGGCCCGTGTGAAGGTTGATGTTCGATATGCCCGATACATTTTCGTGACCTTTGGTCAGCGCGGCAGGGTCGGTCACGTATCGTGACGGACCGGTGCGGGAGCGTGTCGGTCTCGCCGGATCCCGCGATGTTCTCGGGGCGGCAGCGGGTTGTCAGTGGGGCGCCCTAGACTCGGAGAGCGATGAGCAGCCTCTTTGACGACAGCTTCCTGGCGGACCTCAAGGCACCCCGTGGCCACGAGGAGGAACCCCCACCGCCGCCCGAGGACGATCACGTACCGGAACCGGTTCCGGACGATCTGTTCGGCGGGAGGTTCGACGTGCCGCCGGACCGATGGGGGTCCCCCCGCTCGAGCGAAGCCGAGAGTGGGGGAGCCTACTACCGCGACGGCGCCCCGCGGCCGGTGATCGACCCCGCCGCGCTGCTCGACGGGCTGAACGAGAACCAGCGCGCCGCCGTCGTGCACGCGGGTACACCCCTGCTCATCGTGGCCGGCGCCGGCTCCGGCAAGACCCGTGTGCTCACGCACCGCATCGCCCACCTCCTCGCCGAGCGGAACGTGCACCCGGGCCAGATCCTCGCGATCACCTTCACCAACAAGGCCGCGGGCGAGATGAAGGAGCGCGTCGAGCAGCTGGTCGGCCCGCGTGCCAACGCGATGTGGGTGATGACCTTCCACAGCGCCTGCGTGCGGATCCTGCGCAGGGAGAGCAAGAAGCTCGGCTTCACGTCCTCCTTCTCGATCTACGACGCCGCCGACAGCAAGCGGCTGATGGCGCTCGTCTGCCGGGACCTGGACCTCGACCCCAAGCGATACCCGCCCAAGTCCTTCAGCGCCAAGATCAGCAACCTGAAGAACGAGCTGATCGACGAGGAGGACTTCGCCGCCCAGGCCGCCGACGGCTTCGAGAAGACCCTCGCCCAGGCCTACGCGATGTACCAGTCGCGGCTGCGCGAGGCGAACGCCCTCGACTTCGACGACCTGATCATGACGACGGTCAACCTGCTGCGCGCCTTCCCCGACGTCGCCGAGCACTACCGCCGCCGCTTCCGCCACGTCATGGTCGACGAGTACCAGGACACCAACCACGCCCAGTACGCGCTCGTGCGCGAGCTGGTCGGCACCGGCGCCCACGACGAGGACGTACCACCGAACGAGCACGACCTGCCGCCCGCCGAGCTGTGCGTCGTGGGTGACGCCGACCAGTCGATCTACGCCTTCCGCGGCGCGACGATCCGCAACATCCTCCAGTTCGAGGAGGACTACCCGAACGCGACGACGATCCTCCTGGAGCAGAACTACCGCTCCACCCAGACGATCCTCTCCGCCGCCAACGCGGTCATCGAGCGCAACGAGTCCCGCCGCCCCAAGAACCTGTGGACCAACGCGGGCGCGGGCGCGCGCATCACCGGCTATGTCGCCGACACCGAGCACGACGAGGCCCAGTTCGTCGCCGACGAGATAGACCGCCTCACGGACGCGGGGGACGCGAAGGCCGGCGACGTCGCCGTCTTCTACCGTACGAACGCCCAGTCCCGTGTCTTCGAAGAGGTCTTCATCCGCGTCGGCCTGCCCTACAAGGTCGTCGGCGGCGTCCGCTTCTACGAGCGCAAGGAGGTCCGGGACGTCCTGGCCTACCTGCGGGTGCTCGCCAACCCCGAGGACTCGGTGCCGCTGCGCCGCATCCTGAACGTCCCCAAGCGCGGCATCGGCGACCGCGCGGAGGCGATGATCGACGCGCTCGCCCAGCGCGAGAAGATCAGCTTCCCGCAGGCGCTGCGCCGCGTCGACGAGGCGTACGGCATGGCCGCGCGCTCCACGAACGCCGTGAAGCGGTTCAACACGCTGATGGAGGACCTCCGTACGATCGTCGAGTCGGGCGCCGGCCCGGCGACCGTCCTGGAGGCGATCCTCGAACGGACCGGCTACCTCGCCGAGTTGCAGGCCTCCACCGACCCGCAGGACGAGACCCGCATCGAGAACCTCCAGGAACTCGCCGCCGTGGCCCTGGAGTTCGAGCAGGAGTCAGGAGAGGGCGAGGAGTCCGGCTCGCTCGCCGACTTCCTGGAGCGGGTCGCGCTGGTCGCCGACTCCGACCAGATCCCCGACGAGGACGAGGACGGCTCCGGGGTCATCACCCTGATGACCCTGCACACCGCCAAGGGCCTCGAGTTCCCGGTCGTCTTCCTGACCGGCATGGAGGACGGCGTCTTCCCGCACATGCGCGCCCTCGGCCAGACCAAGGAGCTGGAGGAGGAGCGCCGGCTCGCGTACGTCGGCATCACGCGCGCCCGTGAACGCCTGTATCTGACCCGGTCCGCCCTCCGGAGCGCCTGGGGGCAGCCCTCGTACAACCCGCCCTCCCGCTTCCTGGAGGAGATCCCGGCCCACCACGTCGACTGGAAGCGCACGGGTGCCACGGCCCCGGTCTCCTCCGGCCCGGCTTCGGGCGTGGCGTCCTCGCTGTCCTCCTCGCGCTCCCGCTCCTCGGCCTCGGGCGCGTCCGGCTTCGCGACGAGCCGCGCCTCCGACAAGCCGGTGGTCGCGCTGGCGGTCGGCGACCGGGTCACGCACGACCAGTTCGGCCTCGGCACGGTCGTGGCGGTGAAGGGCACGGGCGGGAACGCGGAGGCGACGATCGACTTCGGCGACGCCAAGCCGAAGCGGCTGCTGCTGCGGTACGCGCCGGTGGAGAAGCTGTAACGCGCCGAGCCCCCGCCGGTCAGCGGGGGCTCACAGCGAGGTTCGGCGGGTTCGGCGGGTCTACGTCGGGTTGAGCCCGTGGCTGCGCAGCCACGGCAGCGGGTCTATGGCCGAACCGCCCGCCGGGTGCACCTCGAAGTGCAGGTGCGGGCCGGTCGAGTTGCCGGAGTTGCCGGAGTACGCGATCGGGTCGCCGGCCTTGACCGTCGTACCGGAGGCCACGCGGTAGCTGGAGAGGTGGCAGTACCACGTCTCCGTGCCGTCCTTCGCGGTCACCACCATCATGTTGCCGTAGGCGCTGTTCCACTGCGTGCGGACGGTGCCGTCGGTCGCGGCCATCACCGTGGTGCCGTACGAGACCGGGAAGTCGATGCCGGTGTGCACCGACATCCAGTTGATGCCGGCCTGGCCGAAGTAGGCGCTGAGCCCCTTCTGGGTGACCGGGAGGGCGTACTTGGGGCGCAGCCGCTCCTTGCGGGCCGCCTCCGCCGCCGCCTTCTTCTTCTCGGCCTCCTGCTGGGCCTTGAGGTCGATGCGCTCCTGCGTCCGGCTGGCCCGGTCGGCGAAGTCGTCGGCGCCCGCCGAGAGGCTTTCGAGCTGGGTGTCCAGCTTGTTGTTGGCGGCGGCCGGTTTCACCGAGTGCGTGTCGGACGCGGTGGTCGAGCTGTCCTTGTCGCCGGTCAGCGTGCCCACGGAGGCGGCGGCGATGCCCGCCACGCCCATCACACACGCCGAGGGCACGGCGATGGTCAGCAGCGCGGAGCGCTTCGGGGGCGTACGGCGGCGGGAGCGGGACGCGTTCCGGGCGGCGGCGCGCGGTCCCGGGGCCGGCGTGACCTCTTCCTGGTCGTCCAGCAGTGGCGTCACGGCGGGCAGCTCACCGGTGCCGGCCAACTCGCCGTCGTCCTGCGGGTGTTCCGCGTACTCCTCGTATCCCTCGTATTGCTCGTGTTCCTCGTAAGCGCCGTGCTCGACCTGCTCGAAGACCGAGGTCGCCTGCTGGTCGAACGGTTCGCCTGACTGCTCGTAGCCGTCCGTGGCGGCGGTGCCGTCGGCGGCCGAGCCGTCGGAGTTCCACTGCGTGGCGTCGTACACGCCGGTCTCGAAGGCCTGCGTGCCCCATTCCCAGTGCTGGGTCTGGTCGGCCGGGGTGCCGGAGTGGTCGGGCTGGAGCCAGGCGCTCGCGTCCCAGTGGCCGGAGGTGTCGTGCCCGGTGGACTGCGGCGGGATGGCCGAGAGCTGCTGCTGGTCCGTGCCCCAGGCCGTCGTCTCGTACGCGCCGGTGTCGTAGGCGGCGTGGTGCTGGGCCGCGTACATGTCGTAGTTCAGGGTCTGGTGGCCGCCCGTGGCCCACTGCCCGGAGTCGTACGAGCCGGTCGTGCCGTCGTCGGGGAGGCTGCCGAAGAGGGGGTCGGCGTCGAAGGTCGCCGTGGCGTGCGCGCCGGTCGCGAAACTGCTCGCGTCGTAGGTGCCGTACGTGGTGAAGTCGCCGTACTGGGCTTCCTGTGTGCCGTAGGACGCGTAGTGCGCCGAGGCGGCATCGGAAGCCGGAGCCGGGGTGGTCATGGTCCCCGACGGGTGACGGTCGTTCACCAACTTCTCTTTCGCCTCGACAACAGGGGCTGCCAGAGCAGTGCGGTGACTGTACCCGGCGGTATGCGGGCGCGACAATCTTCAACTGGTTTCGGGCGCGCAGGAAACGGGCATTCGGCCGTGTTTCGGGGGAGTGCGGGCGTGGGTTTGGCCTTGTGTTCGAAGAGCGTTCGATGTGGGGCGGCTGTCAGGGGGCCATCAGGCCACTGTCAGGCCGCCGGCGTGGGCGGCGGCCTCGGCTCCTGTCCGGGTGGCGTCGAGGGCCTGGCGTATCCCGGTGGCGACCGCCGGGTGCACCGGCAGGGCGAGATGGCCGACCCCGCTCACCCGCACGTTCTGCGCCAGCAGGTCGGGGTGGTCGATACAGGCCGTCTCCAGCGGGTCCATCAGGTGGTCGAGGTCGCTCCAGAAGCTGACGAAGTGGGTACGGCAGCCGGGCGCGGGCAGCGTCAGCTCCTGGAGCACCTCGGAGCCGGGGCGCATCTGGCGCACGATCGGGTGTGCGTCGGCCAGCGGCACCACGCGGGTGCCGGAGTGCGGGGTGCCGAGTGTGACCAGCGTGCGGACGCGGAGGTCGCCGCCGAGCCGCTGCACGTAGTAGCGCGCGATCAGCCCGCCGAGGCTGTGCCCGACGATGTCGACCTGCTTGCTGCCGGTGCGCTCGCAGATCTCCTCTATGTGCCGGCCGAGCAGCTCGGCCGCGGTGCGGATGTCGCAGGTCAGCGGCGAGTAGTTGAGCGACTCGATCCGCTGCCTGCCGTGCTGGGCGAGGCTGCGGCGCAGCAGCACGAACACCGAGCGGTTGTCTATGAAGCCGTGCAGCAGGACGACCGGGGGTTTCGTCCCGGTCGGCAACTGGGCGGCGCCGTCGGGTGACGGGAGCGGGGCGCGGCGTTCCTGGGTGATTCCCGAGGGATAGAGGAGGAGGTGTCCGGCGAGGATCGCGAGCTCCAGGGCGGTCGCCTTCAGCAGGGCGAGGGAGAGTCCGGCCAGCCTGCTCGGGAGCAGGCGCCTGCCGAGCGGGAGAAAGGGGTGCACTGCCCTGGTGACCTTCATGGCCGACCTCCTGTCGGCACGCTGGAGGACGGCTCTGTCCCCCGTGTGCCCTCATGGGAGGTCGCGGCCCAGGCTGTCGACTGCACGTACCGACGTCGACACGCCGTACCGCCACGGCGCGCGGCCTGCGGCGCGGTGGTACGGCGACCTCGTTGCGGCTCCCGTTGCGCGTGTTCCTGCCGGAACGTCGCGCGGTGAACGTGTCCCACCGTGTGATTTCCCCCTCGGCCGACAGCGCGAAACTGCCGGTTGCGGGATGCTGGAGATAACGTTCGTTCACTTTCCCGGCCGGTTCGGGTACGCCGGTACTTGTCGGTAGGGATGGACGCAGTCGCTTCATGGAGGCAGTGATGGGTGTGGCAGCCGGTCCGATCCGCGTCGTGGTGGCCAAGCCGGGGCTCGACGGCCATGACCGCGGGGCCAAGGTCATCGCGCGGGCGCTGCGCGACGCGGGTATGGAGGTCATCTACACCGGGCTCCACCAGACGCCCGAGCAGATCGTCGACACGGCCATCCAGGAGGACGCCGACGCGATCGGGCTGTCCATCCTCTCCGGCGCCCACAACACGCTCTTCGCCGCGGTGATCGACCTGCTCAGGGAGCGGGACGCGGAGGACATCCTGGTCTTCGGGGGCGGGATCATCCCGGAGGCGGACATCCCGCCGCTGAAGGAGAAGGGCGTGGCGGAGATCTTCACGCCGGGGGCGACGACCCAGTCGATCGTCGACTGGGTTCGGGGGCATGTGTCGCAGCCGACGGGCGGCGCTGAAGAGGTGCGGTCCTAGCCCTCCAGTTCCTCCGCCATCGCCGCCCGCAGCCGCAAGGTCGTGACGAGGCGTTGGAACGCCTCCGCCCAGTAGCCGCCCGCTCCCGGTGACGCGTGCTCCGACTCGTCCGGGACTGCCTGGAGGCCGTCCAGGTGGATTGCCTCGGCAGGGTCGAGGCAGCGTTCGGCCAGACCCATCACTCCGCTGAAACTCCATGGGTAACTCCCCGCGTCCCGCGCGATATCGAGCGCGTCGACCACCGATCGCCCCAGCGGTGCCGCCCACGGCACCGCGCACACCCCGAGCAGCTGAAACGCCTCCGACAGCCCGTGCGCCGCTATGAAGCCGGCCACCCAGTCGGCCCGTTCGGCGGCGTCCAGCGTGCCGAGCAGCTTGGCCCGTTCCGCCAGCGACACCGCTCCCGGGCCGCCCGCCTCGGGGGCCGAGGGCGCGCCCAGCAGCGCGCGGGCCCAGTCGGGGTCCCGCTGTCGTACGGCGGCCCGGCACCACGCCGCGTGCAGCTCGCCCTGCCAGTCGTCCGCGACCGGCAGCGCCACGATCTCGCCCGGGCTACGTCCGCCGAGCCGCCCGGACCAAGTCGCGAGCGGTGTCGCCTCCACCAACTGGCCGAACCACCACGACCGTTCACCCCGTCCCGCCGGAGCTTTGGCCACGACACCGTCTCGCTCCATGCTCGCGTCGCACTCGCGCGGGGCCTGCACGGTGATCGTCGGTACGGCATGGGTGCGGTCGACGGACACGCACGCCCCGGCCCTGACCGCCATGCGCGCGGCCAGCGCCGAATCCGGCAGCGCGGAGAGCAACTCGGCCGCCGTCGCCCGGACGTTGCGGCTCCTGTCGGCCAGCGCCTGTTCCAGGAACGGCTCGTCCTGCGGGCCGAGTCCGGTCCGCAGCGAGTCGAGGAACATCAGGCGGTCCTCGGCCCGCTCCGTCTGCCAGGTCGTGACGAGCAGCTCGCGCGCGGCGGCGGGGTCGCGGTCGCGCAGGGCCGACAACAGCGCGACCCGCTCGGCGAACAGGCCCTCCTGCCACAGCCGCCGCGTCTGCTCCTCGTCCTCCAGCCGCGGCAGCGCCGCGCCCCCGCCCGGCGTGGCCCGCAGGGCGAACCGCCAGTCCGGGTTCAGCCGGGCGAGCCACACGGCACGCAGACCCGCGAACGCCAGCGCCGCCGGCCGCAGATCCGTACGCCCGCGCGCCGCGTCCAGCAGCGCGGGCAGCAGGTGCGCGGGGGCCGCGAACCCTCGGGCGTTCGCCGCCGCGAGCCACTGCGGCAGCAGCTCCGTGAGGTCCGGCGCGGTACCCCTGCGGCCGCCCGCCGTACCGCCACGGTCCGCCAGCAGCAGCGCGAGCCGGCGGGCGGCGGCCGCGGGCAGCGCGGCGCGCGCGTCCTCGGGGGCCGGCTCCGGTCGTACGGCCGCCCGTGCGGGACGCAGCCCGGCCCGCCGCCGTACGGTCTCCACGGCCGCCGCGTCCAGCAGCGCCACCGGCGCCTCCCGGCCTGCGGCCCCGCCCGGCGGCGTACGCCGCTCCGTCCCCAGCAGCGCCGCCGTGACGAGCTCCTCCCAGACGCCCGGCGCGGGCGCGTCCACGGGTGCGGACGTCCTGTTCATGAGGTTCCTTTCGTCGGGCTGTCCCGGAGAGGGAGGGGAAGCGGGTGGTGGGCGTGTGCGGTCAGGGTGTGCGGTCCGCTCAGCACAGTCGCACCGGCTCACCGCTGTCCTCCGGCCAGGCCGTCAGCGGTGTGAAGCCACGGTGGCCGCACTCGCCGAAGACCTTGACGGGAGCGCCGCCCGAGAGGGCGACCAGGCGCCAGAGGCCGGGGCGGGCGGCGGCGGTGTGCGTGAGCGGCAGTGCGGTGTCCTCGTCGGCGTCCGCCAGTTGCCAGGAGGTGCCGTCCGGGGCCGGTATGACCCGGTCGAGCGTCACCGGGACGGAGTCCAGCCACGGGTCGTCGCGCAGGGCCGTGCCGTAACGGGCGGCGGCCTGGGTGGTCGTCATCCCCGGCGGGCGTTGGGCCGTGGGCGCCGGTGGGGCGAACTGCTCGCCGAGGGCCGCCCGCAGCTGTCCGGCACCCGGGTAGGCGGACAGCTCCGCGTCGAGGGTCAGGCCCACGGGCAGCGCGAGCTCCGGGGAACGGCCCGCGGCGCCGTACGAGAGGAGCAGTGCCGTGCGGTTCGAGTCGGCGCCGTGCAGCCAGATCCGGCGGGTCGTCAGACGGGCGTCCGCCGTGTCGTACTGGGCGAGGACCAGCCAGCGGTCCCGCAGCGGCGGGCCGTCCGCCGAGCCGGGCAGGCCGATGCGGGAACGGACCGTCGCCGCAAGGCCCTCCGGCAGCCGCTCACGGCCCAGCCAGCCCTGGTCCAGGAGATGGAGCAGCGCGCACTCCTCCAGCAGCCGCACCGGCCAGCCGGGGCCGGACGCCGGGAGGGACCCCAACTCCCGCACCCGCGAAGCGAGTCCGGGGGCCTGGGCGTCGACCATGCGGGCGGCCGTCTCCTCCCACAGCCCGTACCCCGCCTGCTCCGCGCTCGCCAGTCCGCCGCGCAGCAGGTCCGCCAGCCGCTGCTCCAGCTCGGTCGCGCCCGCCGTGACCCGCTCGGCCCGCCGCTCCGCCCGTCGCCGCGCCGCCTCCGGATCGCCGGCCGCGGACGAGGAACCGGACGGGCCCGCCGACCGCTTCTCCTGCGCGCGCTGCCTTCTCCCCTCTATCCACTGCTCAGCCCAGTCCGGCGGCGCCCCCGCCCCCACCGCCCCGTCCTCGCCGGCCCAGAGCAGCAGCAGCCCGAGCGCGTGCTTGCACGGGAACTTGCGGCTCGGACAACTGCACTTGTACGCCGGGCCCGCCGCGTCCGCGATGTCGACGACCGTCTGATACGGCTTGCTGCCGCTGCCCTTGCACAGCCCCCACACCGTCCCCTCGCCGGAACTCCCCGCCTCGGACCACGGCCCCGCCGCGCCGAGTTTGCTTCCCGCTTTGCGTGACGCGGCGTCAGGCGCCAGTGCCAGCACCTGTTCCGCGCTCCAGCGCGCCCCCTGCTGAGTCATGTCCTCGACGGTAGGTCCCACCACTGACAATCGGTCCGGCGCTCGGCCCGGCGATCGGTCTCGCGGAGGCGTTTCCGCAGGTCGGAACGGATTGTCAGTGGCGTGGTGCACGGTTGGTCACAGATCCGAACCGGCCGAGCTGGAGGGGGCTCTCCGCCATGTCTGTGTCCGTCGAACCGACGACCGTCGAAGCAGCAGAAGCAGTGGTCGAGGAACCGGCCGAGGCGTTGCGGCCGCACGCCGAGGACGCCTTCGCCGGCGAACTGGCGGCGCTGGCCGCGCAGGACGACCGGCCGCGCCCGGCCCGCTGGAAGCTGTCGCCGTGGGCGGTGGCGACGTATCTGCTCGGCGGCACGCTGCCGGACGGGACCGTCATCACGCCGAAGTACGTGGGCCCGCGCCGCATCGTCGAGGTCGCCGTCACGACCCTCGCCACCGACCGCGCCCTGCTGCTGCTCGGCGTGCCGGGCACCGCGAAGACCTGGGTGTCCGAGCATCTGGCCGCGGCGGTCAGCGGCGACTCGACCCTGCTCGTGCAGGGCACCGCCGGCACGCCGGAGGAGGCGATCCGGTACGGCTGGAACTACGCGCAGTTGCTGGCGCACGGTCCTAGCCGCGACGCGCTCGTGCCCAGCCCCGTCATGCGGGCCATGGCGGAGGGGATGACGGCGCGGGTCGAGGAGCTGACCCGGATCCCGGCCGACGTGCAGGACACGCTCATCACGATCCTGTCCGAGAAGACGCTGCCGATACCGGAGTTGGGGCAGGAGGTGCAGGCGGTCCGCGGCTTCAACCTCATCGCCACGGCCAACGACCGCGACCGCGGGGTCAACGACCTCTCCAGCGCCCTGCGCCGCCGCTTCAACACGGTGGTGCTGCCGCTGCCGGAGAGCGCCGACGCCGAGGTCGACATCGTCTCGCGCCGGGTGGACCAGATCGGCCGCTCCCTGGATCTCCCGTCCGTGCCGGACGGCGTGGACGAGATCCGCCGCGTGGTGACCGTCTTCCGCGAGCTGCGTGACGGGGTGACCGCGGACGGCCGTACGAAGCTCAAGTCGCCGAGCGGCACGCTGTCGACGGCCGAGGCGATCTCCGTCGTCACCAACGGGCTTGCGCTGGCGGCCCACTTCGGCGACGGCGTGCTGCGGGCCGGCGACGTCGCCGCGGGCATCCTCGGCGCCGTCGTCCGCGATCCGGCGGCCGACCGGGTCATCTGGCAGGAGTACCTGGAAACGGTCGTGCGCGAACGCGACGGCTGGACGGACTTCTACCGGGCGTGCCGCGAGGTGAGTGCGTGAACGACCTGGGGTGGGGGCGCTCGGCGGGGAGCGGCGGGAGCAAGGGGGCGGGCGGCGGTCAGGGGGCCGGTGGCTCGGTGTGCGGTGCGGACGGGGGTGCCGGTGGGGTGGTGCCGGGCTCGGGTGGCGCGCGGGAGTGGGCGGGATGGCGGGGAGGCCTTCGGTGAGGGCGGTTGGTGGTCGCGATGGTGAGGGGGACCGTGTGACAGGGGTCGAGGGCGGGGCGGGCCGGGTGGCCGGGGGCGGGCCCCTGCTGCTCGGGGTGCGGCATCACGGGCCCGGGTCGGCGCGGGCGGTGCGGGCCGCGTTGGAAGCGGCCCGGCCGCGAATCGTGCTGATCGAGGGGCCGCCGGAGGCCGACTCGCTGATTCCGCTGGCCGCCGAGGAGGACATGCGGCCGCCCGTCGCCCTCCTCGCGCACGCGGTGGACGAGCCCGGCCGTTCGGCGTTCTGGCCGCTCGCCGAGTTCTCCCCGGAGTGGGTCGCGATCCGCTGGGCCCTGCGGCACGAAGTCCCGGCCCGCTTCATCGACCTGCCCGCGACGCACACGCTGGCGTGGGGGAGGGACGGGCGCGACGAGCCGGTGGGCGAGGAGACCGACGGGACACCGGACGCCGGGTCCGGTGGTGCCGATGGGCATGCGTCCGCGCCCCTCTCACCCTCTGCCCCTTCCCCGGCCCCACCTCCGGCCTCCGAGGCGGACGTCCGTGTCGACCCGTTGGCCGTGCTTGCCGATGCCGCCGGCTATGACGATCCCGAGCGGTGGTGGGAGGACGTCGTCGAGCATCGGGGGACGGGGGAGCGGGACGCGTTCGCGCCGTTCGTCGTGCTGGAAGAGGCCATGGGGGCCTTGCGGGAGGTGTACGGCACGGGAGGGCACGAGCGGGATCTCGTGCGGGAGGCGTACATGCGGCTTCAGGTGCGGGCCGCGCAGCGGGAGTTCGGGGACGCGGTGGCCGTCGTGTGCGGGGCCTGGCACGTGCCCGCGCTGCGGGAGAAGACGACCGTCGCCGCCGACCGGGCGCTGGTGAAGGGGCTGCCCAAGGTCAAGGCGGACATGACATGGGTGCCGTGGACGAACCGACGGCTCGCGCGGGTCAGCGGGTACGGCGCCGGGATCGACTCGCCCGGGTGGTACGGGCACCTTTTCAGCGCGCCGGACCGGCCCGTCGAGCGGTGGATGACCAAGGTGGCCGGGCTGCTGCGGGACGAGGACCGGATCGTCTCCTCGGCGCACGTCATCGAGGCGGTACGGCTGGCGGAGACGCTCGCGGTGATGCGGGGCCGCCCCTTGCCGGGTCTCGGCGAGACCACGGACGCCGTGCGCGCGGTGATGTGCGAGGGCTCCGACGTGCCGCTCGCCCTGGTGCACGACCGGCTGGTCGTCGGGGACGTACTGGGGGAGGTGCCGCAAGCGGCGCCGGCGGTGCCGTTGCAGCGGGACCTGGACCGGATCCAGCGCCGGCTGCGGCTCAGGCCGGAGGCGCTGGAGCGGGAGTTGGAGCTGGACCTGCGCAAGGAGACCGACGCCGGGCGCAGCACGCTGCTGCACCGGCTGCGGCTGCTGGGCGTCGCGTGGGGAGAAGCGGTGGCCTCGTGGGGGAGCACGGGCACCTTCCGGGAGACGTGGCGGCTGCGCTGGGAGCCGGAGCTGTCGGTACGGATCGCCGAGGCCGGGGTGTGGGGTACGACGGTGCTCGGCGCCGCGACGGCCAAGGCGGAGGCGGACGCCGTGAGCGCACAGGGCCTCGCCGAGGTCACCGCGCTGGCGGAGCGCTGCCTGCTGGCGGAACTGCCGGACGCGCTGCCCGTGGTGATGCGGGTCCTGGCCGACCGGGCGGCGCTGGACGCGGACGTCGGCCACCTCGCCCAGGCGCTGCCCGCCCTGGTCCGTTCCCTGCGGTACGGCGATGTGCGGGGCACGGACACCGGGGCGCTGGCGGAGGTCGCCGCGGGGCTCGCCGAGCGGATCTTCGTCGGCCTGCCCCCGGCCTGCGTCGGGCTGGACGCGGACGCGGCCGAGGAGATGCGACGGCACGTGGACGCCGTGCAGGGGGCGGTGGCGCTCCTCGCCGAGGCGCCCCCGGCCGGCGATCCGGCGGCGGACCGCCCCGACCCTGACCTGCGCGGGCGTTGGCACTCCGTGCTGCGGCTGCTGTCCGTACGGGACACCGTCTCCGGGATTCTTCGCGGGCGGGCCGTGCGGTTGCTGCTGGACGAAGGGGAGTTGGCGCAGGACGAGGCGGCGCGGCTGATGGGGCTCGTCCTGTCGCCGGGGACGCCGCCGGCGGAGGGCGCCGCGTGGATCGAGGGCTTCGTCGGCGGGGGCTCCGGCGGCGGGATGCTCCTGGTGCACGACGAGCGGCTGCTCGGGCTGGTCGACGCGTGGCTGACCGGGGTGCCGGCGGAGGCGTTCACCGACGTACTGCCGCTGCTGCGACGGACGTTCTCGGCGTACGAACCCGGGGTGCGCCGGACGCTGGGCGAACTCGTCCGACGCGGACCCGGCGAGCGGGCGAGCGCGACCGCCGCGGGTTCCGCGCCGCCGGGCTTCGCACCCGACCTCGACATGGAGCGGGCGGACGCGGTGGTGCCGGTGGTGCGGCTGCTGCTCGGGCTTGACGGCGGCAGTCGGGGGCACGTGGAGAACACGGACGACGACACGGACGACGACAGGGACGACAAGAACCTCGCGGGGGTGGCGTGATGACGAAGGCGGCCGGGTCGGGCGGGCAGGGGCCTGGACAGACGCAGGAGCCCGGACACGGGCAGGGCTCCGGTGGTTCCGGTGGCGGCTGCGGGCTCGGCCGTGGAAGCGGGCGCACGGCCCTGCCCCGGCGGGCCCGGTGCGGCGGGAACGGGCCCCGGGAGACGGGCGGTTCGGGCGGTGTGCGGGTGGTGCCGCTCTGGGAGCGGGATGTTGCGGAGGCTTGCGGGTGAGTGAACGGGGGACGGTCGTGGAGATGGAGGAGGCCGCGGCGGAGCGGTTGCGGCGGTGGCGGCTCGTGCTCGGCGGGGACGCCGCCGACGGGACCGGGTGCGCGCTGTCGGGGCAGGACGCGGCGATGGACGGGGCGTTGGCCGCGCTGTACGGGAAGGCCGAGCGGCAGGGGCAGCCGGGGCGGGACCGTTCGGCGGGGCTGGGGGCGTCCGCGCCGTCCGTGGCGCGCTGGCTCGGGGACATCCGGACGTACTTCCCCTCCTCCGTCGTACAGGTCATGCAGCGTGACGCCATCGACCGGCTCGGGCTGTCCACGCTGCTGCTGGAGCCGGAGATGCTGGAGGCGGTGGAGGCCGACGTGCACCTCGTCGGCACACTGCTCTCCCTCAACAAGGCCATGCCGGAGACCACGAAGGAGACGGCCCGGGCGGTCGTCCGCAAGGTCGTCGAGGACCTGGAGAAGCGGCTCGCCAGCCGCACCCGGGCCACCCTCACCGGCGCCCTCGACCGCAGCGCTCGCATCAACCGGCCGCGCCACCACGACATCGACTGGAACCGTACCATCGCGGCCAACCTCAAGCACTACCTGCCGGAGTACCGGACGATCGTGCCCGAACGGCTGATCGGCTACGGGCGGGCCTCCCGGTCCGTGAAGAAGGAGGTCGTGCTCTGCATCGACCAGTCGGGGTCGATGGCGGCGTCCGTCGTCTACGCCTCCGTCTTCGGCGCGGTGCTCGCGTCCATGCGGTCGATCGACACCCGGCTCGTCGTCTTCGACACGGCGGTGGTCGACCTCACCGACCAGCTCGACGACCCGGTCGACGTCCTGTTCGGCACCCAGCTCGGCGGCGGTACGGACATCAACCGGGCGCTCGCCTACTGCCAGTCGCAGATCACCCGGCCCGCCGAGACGGTGGTCGTGCTCATCAGCGACCTCTACGAGGGCGGCATCCGCAACGAGATGCTCAAACGGGTCGCGGCGATGAAGGCGGCCGGGGTGCAGTTCGTGGCGCTGCTCGCCCTGTCCGACGAGGGGGCGCCCGCGTACGACAGGGAGCACGCGGCGGCGCTCGCCGCGCTCGGGGCGCCGGCGTTCGCGTGCACCCCCGACCTCTTCCCGGAGGTGATGGCGGCGGCGATCGAGAAGCGGCCGCTGCCGATACCGGACACGGCGTGAGGGCGGGCGTCGGATTGAGTGCGGGCGGCGGATTGCGGGCGGTCGCTGACGATTTGTCGATCCATCGTCGTCCGACTTCGCCCAGCAAAAGGGACATGACTACCCATCGGTAACGGAGGGCTTGCGCAACGTCCGGATGGGCGTGCGAGGATCGACGCCTCATCAGCCCAGAGTCCGACAGACCGTTCCGCCGCACTGGAGGATCCTCCGCCTTGACCTGGCCGGCCGCCCTGCCCGCCGCACTGCGCGTGATGCGCACGGCGGCCGGGCGGCGTGCGCTGCAAGTGGTCCTGGTGGTGGGCGGGTTGTTCGCGCTCGGGTTCCTGTGCGGTGAGCAGGCGCACGCGGCGGAGGGGGCGCCGGTGGCGTCCTCGGCCGAGGTGGTGCCGGTCGGGCCGGTGGTTCCGGCGGCGGTGGGCGACGGTGTGCGGTCGTTGGCGGACGGGGTGATCGGGTCGCTGACGGGCGGTGAGGCCGGTAATAGCGGTATCGCCGGTGACCCCGACAAGACCGGTATGGACGCTCCGGCGCAGTCGAAGCCGACGGCTCCCGTCGTGCCCCCGGCGTCGGCGCCAGCGCCGGCGCCCGCAGCCCCGAAGCCTCACGCCCCGAAGCCTCACGCCCCCAAGCCCCCTGCCCCCAGGCCCGCCGCTCCCAATCACCGCACCCCCAACCTTCGTGCCCCCAAGCCCTCCGCCGACCCGATCACCGAGGCCCTCACCGGAGCGCTCTCGGAGCCGGGTGCGGACGACGCGGTGCTTCGGCCTGTCACCGATCAGGTGGTTCAGGTCGTCCAGGCCGTCGGTGACGGGGTGCTGCGGCCGGTCGGTGGGCTGGTGGAGACCGTGACGGACGAGTTGGGGAAGGCGACCGCGCAGATACCGGTGTTGCCGACCCTGCCTGCGCTTCCGTCGTTGCCGACGGTGCCCGGACTGCCTTCGCTGCCCGCACAGCCGGGTCAGACCCTGCCGGCGCCCGTCACGGTGCCGGGCGGCGCCGCGGGGGATCAGACACAGGGTGGGCATGACGGCGGACGTGACGCCGCTGCGGTGGTGAGCGGTGCTGCGTACGGGCCGGGACTCGGCGGCGACGCCGGTGCCGCCCACGGGCCGGCGCACGAGGGTGGGCAGTCGGCGACCGGGGCCGGGTACGCGCCGGTCCATCAGGCGCCGGGCGGTGACCCGACGGGCGCGCTGGACAATCACTCCGCCATGGACAACGGAACGCCGAGGCACGGTGACGCGCACGCCGTGGCCCTGAGCCGTCGGGTGCCGCTGCGGCTGCTGCCCGGCGGTGCCGCGCGTACGGACGCGGCCGGTCTTCGGGACCGGCACCGGGACATTCCCGTATCCCCCGCGTAGGACAGGCACTTCCCCCGCCGTAGGCCTGCCGCGCGGGGGCGGAACAGGTCTGCCCGCCCGTCCGGATCCCTCTCCGAACTCCGGACGGAAGCCGCCGACTCCGCTGGTCCCGAGCTCCTGAACCCCCGAGTTCCCTAGCTCTCGAACCCCCGAGTTCCTGAGCTCCCGAACCCCCGAGTTCCTGAGCTCCCGAGCTCGCGAACTCCCGGACCACGCACGGAATCGGCGCCGGAATTGTCCCCAAGCCGTCCGACGAAACGCCGAAGCCCACCGTGCTTCCAGGCGCTTCCCAGGATCCGATCCGAAGGATCTGACGTAAGCATGAACAAGAACATCCGCCGCTCCATAGTCATAGCCGCCGGTGTCACCGGCGCGTGGGCGCTCGGGTCCGCCGTCGCCAGCGCGGACGAGTTGCCGGCCTCCTCCCTGTCCGCATCGGACACGACCGCCGACACCGGCACCGACAGCACGCTCGGCACGCTGACCGACACCGTCACCGGCACGGTCGACGGCGTGGTCACCGGCGTGGCGGACACCACCGGGACGGTCGACGACAGTGCGGGTCGGGCCACGTCCACCGCGTCCGGGGCCGCCGACACCGCGACCGGGGCCGGGAAGGCGGGCGGGGCGGCCGAGCAGGCCCGCAAGTACGTCGACGCCAAGGTCTCGGTGCCGTCGACGGCCTCGGCCTCCAAGGCCACGAAGATCAAGGGCGCCGCAGCCATCCAGGGCGCAAAGGCCGCACGGGCCGCGCAGGCCGCGCAGGCCAGGGCGAACGACGCCGCCGGGCAGGCGCGGGGCACGGCGGAGCAGGCGCATGCCGCCGCCTCCGACGCGACCGACTCCCCGCAGGGCGAGATCGACTACCTCTTCGGCCCGCTCGCCGTGTTCGCTCCCGAGGTGGAGCAGGCACTCGCCGCCGCGCAGACGAAGTTGCAGGGCGTGCAGTCGGCGGCGCGTTCGCAGACGCAGGGCGTCGACGGCGTCGTACGGACGAAGGCTCAGCAGACCGTCGCGGGCGCGGGCCGTTCCACGGCGGGTGCGCAGGGCGCGGTCGGCAAGGCACAGGGCCGGGCGACCGGCGTGGCCTCGGTCGCACAGGGCGAGACCGGCACCGTGACCTCCGCCGCCCAGGCTTCCGTCGCAGCGATCCCGAGCCACGTCACGGGCACGGTCGACGGGGTCGGCGCGCAGGCCATCGGCACGGTCGGCGGCGTCGAGCAGCGGGCTGTCGGAACGGTCAACGGCGTCGACCACCTCGCGCTCGGCACGGTCAAGAGCGTCCCCGGCACGGTCAAGACCATCCCCGGCACAGTCACCCCCGTCGTCGACGAGACGGTCACCGCCGTCGTCCCGCCGCTCGCGGGCTCCGCCGTGGACGGCGTGCTGCCGGTCGCCGGTCAGGCCGTGGCGGGCGTCGTCCCGGTCGCCGGTCAGGCCGCCGCCGGTGTCCTGCCCACCGCCCATCACGCGGTGGACGGCGTCACGCCGGTCGCCACGGGTGCGGTTGGCGGCGTGCTGCCCGTCGCGGGCGGAGCCGTGGGCGGGGTCGAGCAGACCGCGGGGCACGCGGTCGGTGCCGCGACCGCGCTGGCGTACGGCGTCGTGGCCGACGTCGAGCCCGTCGCCGGCGGGGTCGTCACGGGCGTCCAGCCGGTCGCGACCGGCGCGGTGGGCGGCGTGCTCCCCGTCGCCACCGGCGCCGTGTCCGACGTCCAGGGCGTCGCCGGTGGGGCCGTGCACGGCGTGACGCCCGTCGTCGGTGGAGTCGTCGCCGACGTGCCGTCGTACGCCACCGGACTGGTCGGTGAGGTCGCTGAGGACGCGACCGGGGCCGTGCTGCCGCCGGTCGTCGGTACCGCCGTGCACGGCGTGCTGCCCGTCGCCGGGCAGGCCGTGGGTGACGCCGGTGGCCTGGCGTACGGCGTGGTGGGGGATGTTGCCCCCTTCGCCGACGGCGTCGTCGGCGAGGTGCCGCCGCTCGCGTACGGCGTCGCCGGGCACGCGACCGGCCTGGCGTACGGCGTCACCGGCCAGGTGCCGCAGTTCGCGCAGGGGGTCACCGAGGCCGCCGCGCCCGTCGTCGACCTCGTCGAGCCCGTCGTCCAGGGCGTCGCCGGCAGCGCGACGACGCTGGCGTACGGCGTCACGGGCGACGTCACGCCCTTCGCGTACGACGTCGTCGGCGACGTGGCCCCCTTCGCGCACGGCGTCACGGGCCAGGTCGCCCCCTTCGCCGAGGACCTGACCGGCACCGTCCGCAGCACCGCGGGCCCGCTCGCCGGCCACGCCGTCACCGGCGCCGAGGGCGTGGCCGAGTCGGTCACACCGGGCTACCTCCAGGACGTGCGGAACGGCACCTCGTACGACCTCCCGCACGGCACCTCGTACGACTCCTCGCACGGCGCCCCGTACCGCCTCTGACCGCCGCGACCCATACCCGGCGTGCGAAGTGCACGCACCGCACGCACCGCACGCACCGCGTGCACCGCCTGCACCGCCTGCAAAGAACGCACCGCACGCCAACCCCGGTGATCACCATCACCACCGGCGCACGCAATGAGTGCGCCGACCGACCGGCTCCGTGAGGACGAAGCACTCGGACGGCCGAAAGCCGTCGGTCCGTCCACCCGAACCTCACGGAACGGGCCGGGCGCTCCCCATTGGGGTGGGGAGCGCCCGGCCAGGCCCCGTGACTTGGCGCTTTCGAGCGACCTCGGGGCCGTACCAGGGGCCTCACCGGGCCAACCCCAGCCCGGTGGGGCCCCGCCTCGTCCGGCCCTCCCAGCGTGGCCGGTTTCCGGCTGCTCAGGGCCGCTTTCCCCGATCCCTCCCCGTTCCCTCCCGGGTTCTCCCCGCCCTCTCCTCAGCGTGACGTCCGGACCACTCCCGGCGCCGTCGGCCCCTTCGAAACCCCCACATCGGGGACGCCGCCCCCTCACACCCGGCACGCCGTGCCAGTGAGCGCGGCATCATGTGACAGGTATCACCGCTCAGGTGTGACCCTCGATTTAGGGGCCTCCTGCAAGCAGCGATAACCTGCGAGACGGACATGCCGCGCGCTCGGACACCGTGTGCGCCTCCCTTGTGACAGACGTCGGACGTCACGTTGCCCATCGCGGCACGCCCACGCATCCAACGAACCGCGAGATCACGATAGGGACGGAAGCGCGTGGACCTGTTCGAGTACCAGGCGAGGGACCTCTTCGCCAAGCACGATGTACCGGTGCTGGCCGGTGAAGTCATCGACACGCCTGAGGCGGCCCGCGCAGCCACCGAGCGCCTCGGTGGCAAGTCCGTCGTCAAGGCCCAGGTGAAGGTCGGCGGCCGCGGCAAGGCCGGCGGCGTCAAGCTCGCCGCCACCCCCGACGAGGCCGTCGAGCACGCGACCAACATCCTCGGCATGGACATCAAGGGCCACACGGTCCACCGGGTGATGATCGCCGAGACCGCGCCCGAGATCGTGGAGGAGTACTACGTCTCCTTCCTCCTCGACCGCGCCAACCGCACCTTCCTCTCCATCGCCTCCGTCGAGGGCGGCATGGAGATCGAGGAGGTGGCGGCCACCCGCCCCGAGGCCGTAGCCAAGACCCCGATCGACGCCAACGAGGGTGTGACCGAGGAGAAGGCCCGCGAGATCGTCGCGGCCGCCAAGTTCCCGGCCGAGGTCGCCGACAAGGTCGCCGACGTCCTCGTCAAGCTGTGGGACACCTTCATCAAGGAGGACGCCCTCCTCGTCGAGGTCAACCCCCTCGCGAAGGTCGCCTCCGGTGACGTCATCGCCCTCGACGGCAAGGTCTCCCTGGACGAGAACGCCGAGTTCCGTCAGCCGGAGCACGAGGCCCTCCAGGACAAGGAGTCGGCCAACCCGCTGGAGGCCGCCGCCAAGGCCAAGAACCTCAACTACGTCAAGCTCGACGGCGAGGTCGGCATCATCGGCAACGGCGCGGGTCTCGTCATGAGCACCCTGGACGTCGTCGCGTACGCCGGTGAGAACCACGGTGGCGTCAAGCCCGCCAACTTCCTCGACATCGGCGGCGGCGCCTCCGCGGCCGTCATGGCGAACGGCCTGGAGATCATCCTCGGCGACCCGGACGTCAAGTCCGTCTTCGTCAACGTCTTCGGCGGCATCACCGCGTGCGACGAGGTCGCCAACGGCATCGTCCAGGCGCTGAAGCTCCTGGAGGACCGCGGCGAGGACGTCACCAAGCCGCTGGTCGTGCGTCTGGACGGCAACAACGCCGAGCTGGGTCGTCAGATCCTCTCCGACGCCAACCACCCGCTGGTCCAGCGCGTGGACACCATGGACGGCGCGGCCGACAAGGCCGCCGAGCTCGCGGCTGCGAAGTAAGGGAAGAGGGACTCAGACAGCCATGGCTATCTTCCTCAACAAGGACAGCAAGGTCATCGTCCAGGGCATGACCGGTGCCACGGGCATGAAGCACACCAAGCTCATGCTGGCCGACGGCACGAACATCGTCGGCGGCGTGAACCCCCGCAAGGCCGGCACGTCCGTCGACATCGACGGCACCGAGATCCCGGTCTTCGGCACCGTCGCCGAGGCGATCGAGAAGACGGGCGCGAACGTGTCCGTACTCTTCGTACCGCCGGCCTTCGCCAAGGCCGCCGTGGTCGAGGCCATCGACGCCGAGATCCCCCTCGCGGTCGTCATCACCGAGGGCATCGCCGTCCACGACTCCGCCGCCTTCTACGCCTACGCGGTCAGCAAGGGCAACAAGACGCGGATCATCGGCCCCAACTGCC
Source organism: Streptomyces cylindrosporus (assembly GCF_022698165.1). Lineage (GTDB taxonomy): Bacteria > Actinomycetota > Actinomycetes > Streptomycetales > Streptomycetaceae > Streptomyces > Streptomyces cylindrosporus. Next base: position 177,454 of record NZ_JALDAY010000011.1, on the reverse strand, counting down.
CGGGTCTCATCACCCCCGGCCAGTCCAACGCCGGCATCATCCCGGGCGACATCACCAAGCCGGGCCGCATCGGCCTGGTCTCGAAGTCCGGCACGCTGACGTACCAGATGATGTACGAGCTGCGTGACATCGGCTTCTCGTCGGCCGTCGGCATCGGTGGTGACCCGATCATCGGCACCACGCACATCGACGCGCTCGCCGCGTTCGAGGCCGACCCCGACACCGACCTGATCGTGATGATCGGCGAGATCGGCGGCGACGCCGAGGAGCGGGCCGCGGCCTTCATCCAGAAGAACGTGACCAAGCCGGTCGTCGGCTACGTCGCGGGCTTCACCGCGCCCGAGGGCAAGACCATGGGCCACGCCGGCGCCATCGTCTCCGGCTCCTCCGGCACGGCCGCCGCCAAGAAGGAGGCCCTGGAGGCCGCGGGCGTCAAGGTCGGCAAGACCCCGACCGAGACGGCCAAGCTGGCGCGCGAGATCCTGGCCGGCTGAACCCTTTAGCAGTGCTTGATGGGCCCGTTCCCCGGGTGGGGGACGGGCCCTTCAACGTGCCACGGGTACAAGCCGGTCCGGACCGTGCTCCGCCTCCCGGCGCAGCTTCGCGCGCAGCTCCACCTCGGCCTCCGACAACGCCCCCGGCGCCACCCGCGGCGGAACCCCCTGCACCCGCACACCCGGTGAGACCGGTGGCTCGTACTGCGTCGGGGCCGTGCGCAGCGCGAACGTGGTGGTGCCCATCAGAGCCACGGTGAAGGCGATGGCGGCCCGCGTCCAGAAGCGCGTCCTGCGCTCGCCTCCCCTCCGCACCGTCGGCGGCCTGGCCGCGCGCAGCCGCTCCGTGGAGGCCAGTTCGGCCAGTCGGCGGTGGAGTTCCGAGGAGTCCGCGAGCTCCGGCAGCCGGGCGGCGATCGCCTCGCGCGCGTGCAGCAGACGGCCCGCGGCGGCCGGCGTGCTCGCCTCCGTCTCCGCCGCGGTCTCGGGCAGGTCGAGGCCGACACCGTCGTACAACAACAGCGTTCGACGGTACGGCGGCGGGAGTTTCAGGAGCGCGGACAGCAGGGCGCGGTCGGGGGCGTCGGGCGGCGGGGGTTCCGGGTGGCGGTAGCGGGGGCGGAAACGGTGCCAGGGGGAGAGGGCGATGTCGTACGCCGCCGCCCGCACCCAGCCCGCCGGGTCACGGTCGACGGCCACCTCCGGCCAGCGCTGCCAGGCGAGTTGGAAGGCCCGCTCGACCGACTCGCGCGCGAGTTCGCGCCGCCCGGTGAGCAGGTAGGCCTGCCGCACGAGGGCCGGCGCGCAGAACGCGTAGAGCGCGTCGAAGGCCTGAGCGGGCGTCAGCGGGGCGGGCGCCGGCTCCGGCGTCGGCTGAAGCTCCGTCACGGGTGCCTCCGTGGACTCCGACGCGCGGCTCTGCGTCACAGGGCGCCCCTTCGTACGAAAAAGTACATAAACGTATATTGAGCGACACATCGGGGGTTCGCCTGTTACGACGAGAAAGCGCGTGTCGTTGGGAGCATGACGGTCGTGATCCAGATGACCGCTCGCCGATCGCCGTTGTCGTCCCTGCTCACCCGGTTGCGCGACCGATCGCCCGGACTGGCTGCCAGCCTCCTGGGTGGTGCGGTGGCCGCCGGTCTCGGGCTCGGGTCGTTCGCCGTGCTCGTGATGGTGCTGTGGATCAGTTCGCCGTACCCGGACAGCGGGCCCGGGGGCGCGCTGCATGTCGCGGCGGCGCTCTGGCTCCTGGCCCACGGCGCCGAACTGGTCCGCACCGACACGCTGTCCGGGGTACCCGCGCCGGTCGGTGTCACGCCGCTGCTGCTGCTCGCGCTGCCGGTGTGGCTGGTGCACCGCGCGGCACGCGACGCGGTGGACGCCGGGGAGGAGGGCGCCGAGGAGACGTCGGGGTGGGCGGCGTGGTCCGGGGTCGTCCTCGGCTACCTCGGCGTGGGCACGGCGGCGGCGCTGTACGCGTCCGGGGGCGAACTGCGGCCGGCCTGGGCGTGGACGGCGGTGTGCGTGCCGCTGCTGGTGACGGCGGCGGCGGGGGCGGGGGTCTGGACGGCGTACGGCCATCCGCGCGAAGCCGTCGACGAGGTGCTGATCCATCTCCCGGCAGGGGTACGGCGCCTGGTCCTCGGGCCGGTCGCACGGGCCCGGTCGGCCACGGCGGCGCGGGCCGCGCTCGCGGGAGTGACGGTGCTGACCGGCGGCGGGGCCCTGCTGCTGGGAGCGTCCCTGGCCTGGCACGGCGACCTCGCCCGAGCGTCCTTCCTGCACCTGACGGAGGGTCTGTCGGGGCGGTTCGCGGTCCTTCTGCTGTGCGCGTCCCTGGTGCCGAACGGGGCGGTGTGGGGGGCGTCGTACTCCCTGGGCCCCGGCTTCCTGCTGGGCACGGGCCATGTGGTCTGGCCCCTGTCCTCGGCCCCGGCACCTCTGCTGCCACCGTTCCCGTTGCTGGCGGCGGTGCCGGATGCGGGGGACGGGGGGTGGCTGAACTGGGCTGTGGGGGTGGTGCCGGTGGTGGCTGGGGTGACGGTGGGGTGGTTTGTGGGGGCGGGGGGTGCGGAAGCGAGGGGTGGCTCGGGTACGCATGGCGCGGATACGGGGACCGTTCGGGAGGCCGCCGCCTGGACACGCGGGCGTACCGCCGGGACTGCCGGGCTCGCGGCTCTGTTGTGCGCGGTCGGTGTCGGGGTTCTCGCGGCGCTGGCGGGTGGGCGGCTCGGGGTCGGGGCGCTCGCTCGGTTCGGGCCGGTGTGGTGGGAGACCGGGGGTGCGGCGTTCCTGTGGATCGGGGCGGTGGCTGTGCCGACGGCGCTGGGGCTGCGGGCCTGGCGGGGCCGGAGGCGGAGGGGCGGGGCGGACACGGGTGACGGGCCGAAGATCGCCGCGCCGAGGTCGGAGACGACGGGGGCGCCGGGGGAGCGGGCTTCCGGTGGCCGGGGGATCCGGGCGGCGTTGGCGGGGGCCGGGGCGTGGCTCGGGATCCAGCAGGGCGGCGAGCCCAAGGGTGCCCAGGGTGCCGACTCCGGCGATCACGTCGTACGCGAGCCCGTGAACAGCACACCGCTCCTGCCCTACGACGAGGACGACGGATACGGCGCTGAGACCTACGGCCTGGTCCGCGACCAGCAGGACGCGGCGCTCAAGCCGTACGACTTCCTGCCCACCGACCCCACACCGACGGACGCCCCGCAGGCCGCCCCCTGGCACGACGACGCTTGGCGCGAGACCCGCTGGGCCGCACTGAAGGAGGCGTCGGACCTGCCGGAACCCTCGGAGCCCTCGGAACCCCGGGAGCTACCCGATCCACCCGAGCCACCCGAGCCCACGAACCTCACCTGAAGGTCACCCTTGGCGGACCCGCCGTCAGCCGTTGGTCCCCAGCAGCCCCCGCAGCTCCTTCGGCAGCAGCTGCGTGCAGGACTGCTTCGCCTCGTTCGTCAGCGCGTCGTTCGTGCACGTGTAGTAGTCGCTGTACACCATCTGCGCCGTGAACGTCGCCGCCACCAGGGCGATCGCGAGCGTCGCCGTGACCAGGCCGCTCACCGCCGCCGTCGTCTGGGGGCGGGCCGACGGGTCGTGGGTCGAGGTGCTGTTGTCGGGGGTGCGCGGCTTGGAACGGAGCGCGCTGGCGCCCCAGTACAGGGCCAGCGCGCCCAGCAGCAGTGCCACGTACGGCCAGCTGAACAGGGCGAAGAAGAAGGCCCACATGCCGCACAGGAGGGCGTAGCGCGCGCGGCGCTGCGCCGGGTCCGTCGGGTCCCAGCGCATGCCCTGGTTCGGGGGCTGGCCCCCGGGGCCCTCGGGCCCGTTGTTCGGCCCGCCGGGGCGCTCGCCGAAGCCGCCGGGGGAGCGGCCCGGCTGGCGGTCGCTCCACTGGCTGCCCCAGGGCGTGCGTCGGTCGGAGCCCTCGCCCTCGCCCTCGCCGCCGTCACCGCCGCCCGCAGGGCGCCGCGGCTGCCAGGGCCGGTCCGGGGTGCCCTCCGGCGGCGGTGCGAAGGGGTTGTCCTCGCGGGCGCCGTCGCGGGCGCCGTCACGGCTGTCGTCACCCTGCGCGTCCCCGGATCCGCGGTCCGAGGGCGCGTCCGGCGGTGAGGCCGGCCGCTCCCGCAGCAGCACGGCGTCCCGCTCCCCTCCCTGTGCCGGGAGCGGGGGGAGCGTGAGGAGTCGCAGGCTGCGGTCCGGCATCAAGAGAGCGTCTTCCCCTTGGTGAACTTGGTGGACTTGGTGAACTCGACGGGTCTTGCATGAGCTGTCACTTCGTGAACGCACCGCACGACAAGCTCGTTCCCGAACCGGCTCCTCCCAGACGCTACCTTCCGGCCACGCCCCCGTCCCGTGGGGGCCGCCCCGTGTGCCGGTATCGTTGCTGACGGTCGGCCGCTTCGTAGACTTCCCCGTATCCCGGGGCGCGATGCATTCGTACGAATGCACAAGCGAATCGCCGTGCGAGCCGGCCGTACGGAATCGATCCCCCGAGAAAGGGCCCCACCGTGGCCGCCAAGCCCGTGGCCAAGCAGGCCAAGCGCCTCGTCGTGCTGGTCTCCGGATCCGGCACCAATCTGCAGGCGCTCCTCGACGAGATCGCGGCCACCGGGACCGAGGCCTACGGTGCCGAGGTCGTGGCCGTCGGGGCGGACCGCGAGGGCATCGAGGGGCTCGCGCGTGCGGAGCGCGTCGGCATCCCCACCTTCGTGTGCCGGGTCAAGGACCACGGGACCCGCGAGGAGTGGGACACCGCCCTCGCCGAGGCCGTCTCGGCCCACGAACCCGACCTCGTCGTCTCCGCCGGGTTCATGAAGATCGTGGGCAAGGAGTTCCTGGCCCGTTTCGGCGGCCGGTTCGTGAACACGCACCCTGCCCTGCTGCCCAGTTTTCCGGGGGCCCACGGTGTGCGTGACGCGCTCGCGTACGGCGCCAGGGTCACCGGCTGCACCGTCCACTTCGTCGACGACGGCGTCGACACCGGACCGATCATCGCTCAGGGCGTGGTGGAGGTCCGGGACGAGGACGACGAGAGCGCTCTGCACGAGCGCATCAAGGAAGTCGAGCGAAGGCTGCTCGTCGATGTCGTGGGGCGCCTCGCCCGCAACGGCTATCGCATTGAGGGACGAAAGGTAGTTATCCAGTGACCGCCGAGAGCATCGAGAGCAGCAAGCGGCCGATTCGTCGCGCGCTCGTCAGCGTCTACGACAAGACCGGGCTCGAGGAGCTCGCGCGCGGCCTGCACGAGGCCGGTGTCGAGCTCGTCTCCACCGGCTCCACCGCCGGCCGGATCGCCGCCGCGGGCGTCCCCGTCACCAAGGTCGAGGAGCTCACCGGCTTCCCCGAGTGCCTGGACGGCCGGGTCAAGACCCTGCACCCGCGCGTGCACGCGGGCATCCTCGCCGACCTGCGCCTGGAGAGCCACCGCGAGCAGCTGGCCGAACTGGGCATCGAGCCGTTCGACCTCGTGGTCAGCAACCTCTACCCGTTCCGGGAGACCGTCGCCTCCGGCGCGACCCCCGACGAGTGCGTGGAGCAGATCGACATCGGCGGCCCGTCGATGGTCCGCGCCGCCGCCAAGAACCACCCGTCGGTCGCGATCGTCACCAGCCCGGCGCGGTACGCCGATGTCCTGGCGGCTGTTGCCGACGGCGGCTTCGACCTCGTAACCCGCAAGCGTCTCGCGGCGGAGGCCTTCCGGCACACCGCCGAGTACGACATCGCGGTGTCGAGCTGGTTCGCGAGCGCCTACGCCCCGGCCGACGACTCGCAGTTCCCCTCCTTCATCGCGGCCGCCCTGGAGCGCAAGAGCACCCTGCGCTACGGCGAGAACCCGCACCAGCCCGCCGCGCTCTACGTCGACGGCACGGGCAGCGGTCTCGCGGAGGCCGAGCAGCTGCACGGCAAGGAGATGTCGTACAACAACTACACGGACACGGACGCCGCGCGCCGTGCCGCGTACGACCACGACGAGCCGTGCGTCGCGATCATCAAGCACGCCAACCCCTGCGGTATCGCGGTGGGTTCGGACGTCGCGGAGGCGCACCGCAAGGCGCACGCGTGCGACCCGCTGTCGGCGTTCGGCGGCGTGATCGCGGTCAACCGCCCCGTCTCGAAGGAGATGGCGGAGCAGGTCGCGGAGATCTTCACCGAGGTCATCGTCGCGCCCGACTACGAGGACGGCGCGCTCGAAGCCCTAGCCAAGAAGAAGAACATCCGCGTGCTGAAGGCGCCGGCCGCGCCCTCGCATCCCGCCGAGGTCAAGCCGATCGACGGCGGCGCGCTCCTCCAGGTGACGGACCGCCTCCAGGCGGACGGCGACAACCCGGCGAACTGGACACTGGCGACGGGCGAGGCACTCTCGCCTTCCGAACTCGCCGAGCTGTCCTTCGCCTGGAAGGCCTGCCGCGCGGTCAAGTCCAACGCGATCCTCCTCGCCAAGGACGGAGCCTCGGTCGGCGTCGGCATGGGCCAGGTCAACCGCGTCGACTCCGCGAAGCTGGCGGTCGAGCGGGCGGGCGCGGAGCGCGCACAGGGCTCGTACGCGGCGTCCGACGCGTTCTTCCCCTTCCCCGACGGCCTGGAGATCCTCACCGCGGCCGGCGTCAAGGCGGTCGTCCAGCCCGGCGGTTCGGTCCGCGACGAGCTGGTGGTCGAGGCCGCGAAGAAGGCGGGCGTGACGATGTACTTCACGGGGACGCGGCACTTCTTCCACTAGCCGCGGGCGGTACGCCGGTGCCGCTGCTCTCCTTCCGCCCGTACGCGGTTCGCGCCGCGTACGGGCGGTTCTGGTTCGACCATGGTTGTGCAGGCGGCGTATCCGTCACAGGGGGCAAAGTGCAGAGTCCGGAGAACTATGTTGACAGTGAACACCTGGCGAGCTTGATCGAGAGCGGTCAGGCATTGGTGGTCCCGGTTGACGTCTGCCGCGCTTTCCATGACGTCCTGTTGGAGTTCCCCTGGCTGCCGACGCGAATCGACTGGAACGCGGTGGAGCACGTGGCGATCGATCTGGACGAGATCGAGGATTCAGAGATCGCGGTCGTGGCCAGAGAGTTGGGAGCGCCATTGCACACTCACTTGCTGGTGCTCTTCACTCCAGCTCAGCCTGGCCTCCTCTGCGAGACGGAGAAAGCTCTGGGAAACCTGGATCACTTTTTCTGGAAAGCTCCGGGTGCACGGTACTTCTGTGGGGTCGACGTTGACGATAACGGGCGGCGGTACCGTTATCGTGATTTCGGGGAGTTTGACGGAAACGCCAAGGTGACGCTGCGGGTACGCCGAGCCTTTTGAAATCCGTCGGAGGGTTGTGACGGCATGGTGGCCGTATGGTCAGAGCTTCCATGAGAGTTGGAAGACAGTCGGAGCTGGACAGATGGCGGGCCGGATTGATGGCGGACATCCGGAGTCCGAGTGTCCGGCTGTCCACCAAGGCTTTGTTGAGGCTGACCTGCGACGATCCGGATCGCGCCTGGGTGGAAGCCGTCGTGCTCGATTGTCTGTCCCCCGGCGCGGATCCTCAGGTCAGAGCTCTGGCGGTGACCTGCCTGGGGCATCTGGCCAGGATCCGTCGCGAGGTTAGTGGGCGTATCGTTCGACGGCTTGAAGAACTGCTTGATGACCCTGTGTTGGGGGGGCGGGCTGAAGACGCCCTCGACGACATCGCTGTCTTTACTCGTGGAAAGTCGACAGCGAAGAAGAGTGATAGCGCCGAGGAGTGCTGATCTTTAATCGTGACTGTTTACGGTCACCGATGAACTGTGGTGCTTGTGGTGCGGGCGGCGGAGGGTGGTTGATGAACCGGGCCAGGGCGGGTGCTGAGGAAATCGTCAAGCAGTACGGCCGGGACGGATGCCTCTCCGCGGAGAGCCTCGCTTCGGCGGAGTTGGGTGTCTGGGACCAATTGACTCCGGGGGTGCTCATCGTCATGGCTTTTGGCCTTGTCACGGTTCAAGACCCGGCGTTCGCTGAGCGGATCGCGGAGTCAGGCGACTCGGTGGTGCTGCGGCTGATCTCGGGAGACTTCAGCGCGATCGAACTGGGCACCGCGGATGCTGCCGTGGGCTGGGAGCAGGCGGTGGCCCGGCTCTCGGAGTACGTCCGGCGCCCCGGGGCGGCGGCGGACACCCTCGACGTTCTGTTGTCCGAGGCGGAAGACCTCTGGGTTGACGTGATTGATTCCGGCGAGATGACCCGTCCTCAGGTGAGGAACGGCGAGTTCGGTCCCTGGGACTCGACCGAGACGCCGGTGCCCTCTGGCGTGGAGCGGCTCGACTACGGCGTGCTGAGGGTGCCGCGGTTGGAGGGTGCGCGCATCCATCCATTCAAGGTTGATGGACGTGCCGTCGGGGTGGTCGTCTCCCTCGGTGATCACGCCCTCAGTCTCCAAGCGTTCAGAGTCCCTCAGGGGCCGATATGGGAGAAGGTCCGCCCGAAGATCGTCCAGGGGATCCTGGATCAGGGTGGTACGGCGGAGAACGCCGAGAGCAGCCTCGGACCCGAGGTCCGTGCGCGGATCCCTGTGGTCAGGGACGGGCAGCGAGTCCTTCAGCCGACGCGGATCTTCGGGTGCGACGGGCCGGGATGGCTGCTACGTGGTGGCTACGGCGGGCCGACGGCACTGACGGATCTGGTGGATCCGCGCGCCCGTCACCTCTTCACTCAGACCGTGGTGGATCTGTCGGCAGCGGAGGGAGGAACGGACACCGAGGAGATCACGTACCTAGAGGTGCGCTGGCCGGTGGAGGAATGAGACGCGGCAGCACGTCACTGAGTTCGGCCGTGACTACAGACCGGCGGCTGGGACTTGAGGACTTCGATGAACGTGGTGAAGGTGCCGGTCGGGAAGGTGAGGGTGCCGGCGGCTGGGTCCTTCGAGTCGCGGATGGATATGTGGGATCGGCGGTCGGCTATTTCCACGCAGGAGTTGCCGTCGCCCGGGCCTGAGTAGGACGACTTCCGCCAGTTGCCGGGGGTGTCCATGGGGTGCCTCACAGCTCTTTTGTCAGCCGGTGGATGAGGTCGCGCGACCCGTCGGGTTCGAGCGACGCAGCTTCTACCTTACGGAAGAGCGTTCGAAAGGCGCCGAGTTGGGCTTCGGAGTCGATAAGCGCTGTGCCGTGGGGCGCATCGCGTACGACGGTGTCCAGTTTGGGTACGGTACCGCCCGCGTGCACCATGGCGCTGGCGGCACCGGCGAAGCCCTCCAGCGCGAAGGGGATGATCCGTACGGTGATGTGATCCGCTTCGGAGAGTTCGGCGAGGCGGGAGAGCTGGGCTCGTGAGGCGGCGCGGTTGCTGACGTTGATGTGCAGTGCTGCCTCGTGGATGACCGCCTCGTAGGGCGTGCTCTCAAGGATCACCTTGCGCTGCATCCGGTGACGGACACGCAATTCGAGCTCTTCCTCGGGCAGCTCGGGGATCCGGTAGGAGAAGACCGCGCGGGCGTAGTCCTCGGTCTGCAGCGGGCCGGGGACGAACAGAAACTGGAGCTCGCGCAGGAACGTGGCGTGGTGCTCCAGTTCGGCGAGGTCGAGGAACGGCATGGGCAGCAGGCCCCGGTACTCCTGCCACCAGCCGCGCGTTCTGTCGGTCGCCCAGGTGATCAGTGCGTCAACGAACTCGTTGTCTGTGCATGAGTAGTTGGACGCGAGGAGGCGCAACCGCTTCGCGCTCACTCCTGCGACGCCGGACTCGATCTGGCTGATCTGGGCAGAGCTCACTCCGAGCAGCGCCGCTGCCTCGCGGGTGGTGAGGCCGGCCGCTTCACGGAGCTTCCGAAGCTCGACCGCCAGGCGCAGCTGACGTGCTGTTGGCTCGCTCCTCAAGGCCATGGAATGCCCCTCCCAACATGCCTGTAGGCACGACTCGTTCAGGGGGCAGAGTACGTGATCGGCTTGCAAAACTTAAACGGTAAGACCTACCGTCGGTGACGCAACGCACACCCTGCGGAAGTGCACCGCTCCGCCCTGCCACGGCGACGACGCGGCAATGACACCGCAACCGCAACCCCCCACCACCCGAGCGGAGTTCACCCATGCCCGAAAACGAGTCGGAACCCTGGGAGTACTGGCTGTACATCCCCAACGACCTCCGTGCCGTCACCGTATGTCGCCGCACCCTCCGTCTGATCCTGACCCTGCACGGTCTGATCGGCCTCGTGGACACCGCCGAACTGCTCGCGACGGAGCTGGTCGCCAATGCCGTACGCCACGCGAAAGGGCCCGCCGCGCTGCGAGTGTCCTGGTCGATGGGTGTGCTGCGGATCGGGGCGTGGGACGCCGATCCCGAACCGCCTGAGCCACCAGGTGAGTTGGAGCGCATCGTGCAGGCGGAGGAGGGGCGCGGGCTCGCGCTCGTGCGGGCTTGCTCCAGCCTGTGGGGGTGGCAGCCGCTGGCCAGGGGCGGTCGTCGCGGCAAGTACGTGTGGTGTGAGCTGACTTCCTCCCCGGCAGCGTAAAAGGCCGCGGCCTCCGACCCTCAGAGGGAGCCGGAGGCCGCAGGGACGAACGTGCCGGTGTGGATCAGGTGAGCCACACCGAGCAGGCGCCGGACGTCACCCACTTGTGGGAGCGGATGTTGTTGTCCACGGTGAAGCCGTTGCTGAAGGTGTTGTCGGTGAGGTTGTCCGCGAAGTACTCGTTCGGGGACAGGCAGGTGTAGCCGCCGCTGTAGCCGGTCAGGTACCAGAACTGGACGACGTCGTTGCCGCCGGTGTAACCGGCGTTCATGACCGACGAGGCCTTGTCCCAGGCACCGGCGAAGCCGCCGCCGGCCGCGTTCCAGTCGCTGTCGTTGCCGGCCGTGACGCCCAGGAGCGTGCCCTGGCAGTCCTGGCCGTCCCAGGCGTAGACGTTGCCGTTGCGGCCCGGCCACTTGTTGTTGCAGCCGGTGACCTGGGCGCCGGTGTCGGCCGCCTGGGCGGCCGTGGCGGGCACGCCGAGCCCCAGCGCGGTCAGGCCGATGACGGCCGCCGTGATGGCGAGCTTGCGCATGATGGATCCCCTCGTTTTGTGTGTGATGCGGGTCTGCGTCAGGCGCGTTGCGGCACGATCCGTACCGCCCGGTCGTACGCCTGCCGCTCAAGACGCCGGTAGGTGTCCAGCGCCTCGCCGTACCGGCCGCGCAGTCGGTCGACGTAGTGCGTCTCCCGGTCCGCGGCCACGGTCTTCAAAGAGGTCGCGCGGGCGCACGTGGCGTCGGCGACCGCGGTCCTGCGCTCGGCCGCGAACGCCTTGTCCGCGCCGGCCGCGCCCAGCCGCGCGGTGTTCTCCCGCACCGCGTCCCGGGCCGCCTGCGGGTCGGGATAGGACAGCCCGGCCCTCTTCATGCACCGCGACCAGGCGCCCACGACGGCGGTCAACCGTGGGTCGCGCATCAGGTCGTTCTCGTACAGGGCGGGCAGGCCGGTGGCCGTCTTCGAGGCGCGGAACCACTCGGCGGGGTCGCCGTACAGGGCCTTGACGGCCTCCTCGGTACAGCCACCGAGCCGCATGCGGACCTCACGGTCGCCGCCGGGCAGCCGGGCCGAGAGCACCTGGAAGTCGGTGCCGCCGTCGAGCGCCTTGTCGAAGGCGGCCCGGCGCGCGGTCGGCAGGCCCGCGCGGTACGCCGCGATGGGGTTGTGCAGCCGTACCCGGTCCTGCTCCGCCTCGATCCGGCCGCCGTAGCCGTACTGCCGGGCCCACGCCACGTCGTCCTGCACGTACCGCACCGTCATGCTCTCGCGCAGGGTCAGCGTGCGGTCCTCCCAGTACGCGAACCCGTGTCTGTTCATGCACCGCCTGGTCAGGCGCTGCTGGGCGTCGCCGATCCGGAGCTCCTGCTGCCAGGTCAGCGGCCGTGCCCCGGCCCCGCGGGCCGCCGTGGTGGCCGACCCCGTGCCGTCGGCGTCCGAGCCGTGACCGCATCCGGTCGCGACGACCCCCGTCAACGCCGCGACCGTACACAGCGAAGCGAACGCACGCTTCATCACGCGTCCCCCGTTTCCCCCTGCCACCCCGTCCGGAGCGACACTCACACCATGGGGCACGCCGACAGCGCGGGACACCTGAGAACTCTCAGGGTCACTTCTTCCCGGAAGGCGCGTACTCCTTGAGGTAGTGGGCGACGCGGGCGGTGTAGGCGCGGTTCTGCGGGGGAACACCGCCCGCGGCGTTCACCTTCTTGTACGACGTCCGGTAGCCGGCGGCGATCAGGAGGCGGCGGTCGCCCTTCAGGGAGGTCTTCAGGCCGCGGTCGATGAAGCACAGGTAGCGGCCCATCGCCGGGATGGACTGGGCGGGGGTGAGAGGAGGGGTGGGGGTCGCCGAGGCCGGGGTGCCGTCGGCGCGGATCCACCAGCGCAGTACGGCCGGGGTCCAGCGGGCGATGCCGTACTCCCCGCCGCCGGGTACGGACGGGTCCGAGAGGTTCGGGTCGAAGTTGCTCTCCGCCTTCAGCATCGCCGCGATGAGGGCCGGGGTGACGTTCGGCCGGGGGCACTCGTGCGCCGAGTCGACGATCAGGCGGCGGTACTGCACCGGGATGCCTTTGTCGGTACGGAGTTCGGAGGCGCCGTAGGTCGGGGCGGAGCTGCTTCCGGCGCCCGCGTCCGCCCAGTCGCTGATGCCGTAGCCGAGCGCCGCCACGGCGACGGTCGCGGCCGCCGCGGACAGGGCCGCCGCGCGGCGGGAGCGGGGGCGCCGGAGCAGGGTGCGGGGCAGCCGGGGCGAGCGGGCCGTACCGGCTGCCGCCTCGACCCGTCTGAGCAGCGTGTCCGTGCCGACGCGATCGGCGTGCGTACGGGACAGGCAGGAGCGGACGATCTCCCGCCAGGCGTCCGGGAGTTGGGGGGAGAGGCGGAGTTCCTCGGTGCCGTGGGCGTAGGCGACGGCCGCGTCGCGGCGGGCCGTCGGGGTGCCGCCGGGGAGGGGGAAGGAGCCGGTCAGGACGAGGTGTGCGAGGACTCCGAAGGCCCATATGTCCGACGACGGGCGGATACGGCGGCCACGCTCGCCGATCTCCGACCAGAGGAGCTCGGGCGGTGTGTAGTCGGGCGTGGAGAAGGCGGGCGTGTACGCGTGCGTGCCCTCCAGCTCGGCCGCCATGTTGAAGTCCGCGAGCCGTGCCGAACCGTCCTTCATCAGCAGCACGTTGGCCGGTTTCAGATCCCCGTGCACCCAGCCCGCGTGGTGCAGCTGGGCCAGGCCCTCGCAGATCTGCGCGAGGAGAGCTGGTCCGGCGGCGGGGCGGGGTGACGCGGACAGCAGGGCGGACAGGGAGCGTTCCGCTCTCTCCAGTACGAGGACGGTGGCGCCGTCGAGGTCCGGGCGGGCCGGGTCGTCGACGACGAGGGTGCCGTACATCCGGATCAGCCGCGGCTGCTTCAGCCGGCGGTGCAACTCGACCTCGCGGTCGATGAGTTCGCGCAGGTGGGCGAGTTGACGCGGGGTGGCCGTGCCGGTGGGCAGGAACTTCAGGGCGGCGGTGCGCGGGTCGCCCTCGGCCCGCCGGCCCTCGTAGACGCTGCCGAAGGCGCCCGTCGCGATCGGCTCGCGCACTTCCCAGTCGCCGACCCGGTAGCCCCGGGGGACCAGGACGGCGTACGGCTCGGTCATCGGGCCACCCGGCCGGACGGGGCGGCGGCGGACAGGACGATCAGGTCATCCTCGCGTACCAGGTCGAAGCGGAGCGCCAGGGAGACCAGGGATTCCTTCTTGCCGTTCAGGCGCGGGCCCTGGTCGGCCTCCTCCGGGGCGGGCTTGAGGCGCAGCTTCACCGCCAGGTAGTCGATGTTCCACTGCACCGAAGTGCGGGACGCGGCGGGCCAGTTCGGGCGCAGCCGGTCGACGACCTGGTCGACCGTGGGCAGCGGGGCGTGCGGTTCGCCGCGCAGCCGGGGCTCGCACAGGGCGGCGAGGACCGCGAAGTAGCGCTTGGTGCGGTCGACGGAGAACGCGGGGGCGGTGGTGTCGCCGACAGCGTTGTCGCCGCCGCCCGTGGCGCTCAGATAGTCGTGGCGCGGGGCCCACACCTCGATGGGGAGCAGGTCGCCGGCCGCGGGCAGCACGATCCGCGAGAACTCGAAGGGGACAGGGGCGTCGAGGCGGCCCGGGCCGACCTTGATGTGCTCGCCGGCGCCCTCCGGGTTCTCGACGACGTATGTCTGCTCCCGGCTGAGGTTGCTGAGGGTCCAGTAGGTGCCCTGCGCGGTGATCTCACCGGCCCTTCGGGACACGCCCTCGTGCGCGATCGCCAGGTCGACGTCGGGTGCGGCGCGTCCGAACGTGAGGTGCTCACCCGGCGCGAGCTGGAGCTGCGTGCGGTCTCGTTCGTCCTCCGGGGTCGGCGGAGGTACCACGATGATGCTGTACAAGGTGCGTCTCCCCGTGCCTGACAGCTACCCACGTCAGACTAGGGGGACGCGCCAGGGCCGTGTCCCCCTCGGAAGGGTGAGACACGGCCCTCGGCGTTTATTGGCGCGAACTGTTCAGTCGGATCCGGCCGTCAGTTCTGGATGACCATCGTGCTCGCGGCCTTGTCGTGCCAGCCCTGCTGGCGGCCGGACTTGTCCCAGAAGGGGGAGAGGTAGACCAGGAGCTGGCCGATGCCGCACAGGAGGCTGCCGACCATCGGGATGATCCAGCGGATGAACGCCGAGCCCAGGCCCGGCTTCTGGCCGGTGTCGGCCTTCACCACGCGGATGCCGACGGCCATCTTGCCCAGGGTCGCGCCGAGCAGGCCGGTCATCAGCCACTCGTAGAGCAGACCGAAGAGCGACAGGATGCCGATGACGACCAGGAACTTGCCCATGAAGTCCGAGCCGGCGTTGTTCATGCAGGTGTCGTAGTCGGTGGCGGCCGGGTCGCAGTCCTGGAAGGAGTTGGCGGCACCGGCGGCACCCGCGAAGACGAGGACGAAGTACACGACGCCGAAGATCACGCCGTCGATCACGCGGGCGCCGAACCTGCGGCCCATCGAGGCGAGGTTGGGCACCGGGCCGCCGGGGTAGCCGCCGCCCTGCGGGTAGCCGTAACCCTGCTGCGGGTAGCCGGGCTGCTGGGGGTAGCCGTAGCCCTGCTGGGGCGGGACGCCCTGGGGGGCCTGCGGGTAGCCGTAGCCGGGCTGACCGGGCTGGCCGCCGGGCTGCTGCGGGTAGCCGTAACCCTGCTGGGGGTTCTGCGGCTGCTGGCCGTACGGGTTGTTGGGGCCGTAACTCATGGCCGGTCTTCCTCCGTTGCGCTGCGGGGACGATGCGGATTGCGCGGAGGAATCACACGATGTGAGCGGTTTTGCCCCCCGAACACGAACCGCGGTACTGCGCCGTTCATCGTTCTTCACCCCTGAGTGGCTTGTCCAGACGGATTTCGCATGTGTTGTGCAAGTGCAACCTCGCTGATCATGGACGTGCGCGGGGGTGGCACCCGGATTGGAACCGGGGGCGGGTCATCCGCGAGGATGGGGCCATGACCGCCCAGATTCTCGATGGCAAGGCCACCGCAGCCGCGATCAAGTCCGATCTGACCGCCCGCGTGGCGGCGCTGAAGGAGAAGGGCGTCACGCCCGGCCTCGGCACGATCCTCGTCGGGGACGACCCCGGCAGCCAGAAGTACGTCGCCGGCAAGCACCGCGACTGCGCGGAGGTCGGCATCGCCTCCATCCAGCGCGAACTGCCGGACACCGCCACGCAGGAGGAGATCGAGGCGGTCGTACGGGAGCTGAACGAGGACCCGGCGTGCACCGGTTACATCGTCCAGCTGCCGCTGCCGAAGGGCATCGACGAGAACCGGATCCTGGAGTTGATGGATCCGGACAAGGACGCGGACGGGCTTCACCCGATGAACCTCGGGCGGCTGGTCCTGAACGAGCCCGCGCCGCTGCCGTGCACCCCGAACGGCGTGCTCACGCTGCTGCGCCGGTACGGCGTCGAGATCAAGGGCGCGGAGGTGGTGGTCGTCGGCCGTGGCGTGACCATCGGGCGCCCGATGCCCCTCCTGCTGACCCGCCGCAGCGAGAACGCGACGGTGACCCAGTGCCACACGGGCACGCGGGACCTGTCGGCCCACCTCAAGCGCGCGGACATCATCGTCGCCGCGGCCGGTTCCGCCCATCTGATCCGGCCCGAGGACGTGAAGCCGGGTGCGGCCGTCCTCGACGTCGGTGTCTCGCGCAGCGCCGAGGGCAAGATCGTGGGCGACGTCCACCCCGGGGTCGCCGAGGTGGCCGGCTGGATCTCCCCGAACCCCGGCGGCGTCGGTCCGATGACCCGCGCCCAGCTGCTCGTCAACGTGGTCGAGGCGGCGGAGCGCAGTGTCGCCTGACCCACGGGACGCCGCCCGCCGTCCGGCCGAGCCGCAGGACCCCGAGCGGCAGGCGGAGACGGCGATGCGCGAGGCGATCAGCGGGACGAGCACCACGGGCGCGGCGCGCCGGGACCCGGAAAAGGCCGGGAGTGGCGCCAAGGACCCCGCGCGCCGGGAGCGGGAGAGGGGCGAGGGCGCTGCGCGCGGTGAGGCGGAGGCCTCGACCGGGGGCGACTCCGAGGCCGGCTCGGGCTCGGAGTCGGCGGGGGCCACCCCAGGCTCGGTGTCCGCGGGGCCCGCGCCTGGCTCCGAGGCCGGCTCGCGTGGCGGCTCCGAGAGGCCGGTGCGGGAGCCGGCGCGGGATGTCGCTGGTGACGTCGGTGACAGGGGCGAGGCGGCGTCGGCGGTGGAGGCCGATGTCGAGGTGGAGGCCGAAGTGACCGTGCGGGATGCCATCAGTGCGCCCGATGCCAGTGGGCAGCCTCGGCGTGTCACCCGGCGGTTTCCGTTGTTCACGCGGGACACCGCGCGGCCCGAGGGGGGCGGCCGGGCCGCGCCCGGTGACGCTCCGGCGCCCGCGCGGCAGTGGCCGATCCTCGCTGTGCTGGGACTGGTCGCCATCGGGCTGCTGCTGACCGCGCTCGACTTCTTCCGCGTCGGCTGCCTGCTGGTCGGCGTCGCCCTGCTGGTCGGCGGGGTGATGCGGTGGGTCCTGCCGGACGTCGGCATGCTCGCCGTGCGCTCCCGCTTCACCGACATCGCCACGTACGGCCTCCTCGGCGCCGCGATCGTCCTGATGGCGATGATGGTCCAGCCCAACCCGTGGCTGCAGATCCCGTTCCTCAAGGACACCCTGCACTTCACCGTCAGCAGTGGCTGATGGATCACGGCTGACGGATTGCGGAACCTTTCACGACGACGGCCCGTCCTCTCCCCCGAGCAAGGACGGGCCGTCGCCACAACCACCCTCCTGCACGGCGAACCGCCTGTTCAACGGCTGTCAGCGCGCTGTGGCACGGAGGTGACCGTTCCGCAACGCGGGAACCATCGGCGGGCCGGCGTCGTCACCTGCTCAGACCGAGCGATGCTGGAGGTGTGTGATGGGCGGCTGGCAGCCGCTGCCGGACGATCTGCCGCCGGAGGCGCGGAACTTCGTGGAGCAGCTGCGGCTCCTGAAGGACCGCACGGGGCTCAGCCTCGTCGCACTCGGCGCCAGGACCGCGTACAGCAAATCCTCCTGGCACCGCTACCTCAACGGCACCCAGCCGCCGCCCCGGCAGGCCGTCGCCGCCCTGTGCCGGATCGCCGGCCTCGACGGCACGGACACCGAACGCTTCGCCGTGCGCTGGGAACTCGCCGTCCAGGCCTGGCCCCGCCCACCGAAACCCGCCGGCGAGGAGGGCGCGTCCGGCGACTACGAGGACGACCCGACACTGCCCTGGTGGGACACCCCGGAGGAGGTGGGCGACGGGCGCGGACCGGGCGGACGGCTGCTGATCTACGCCGTACTCCTGCTGCTCCTCATGCTGTTGATCGCCGTCGTCGGGGCTGTCGCGCTTGGGTGAGTTGCTGGTGAGGTGAGATGAATGCGACCGTGACGGGTGGGGTTGTCCGTGTGTGGCTGCGGTGTCGATGTATTGGCAAGTTTGCGGATCTGATACTGAGTTGTTCGAAGCGGGGGCTAGCGTGACGAGTCCGACAGGGGATGCACCCGTGCGCCCCTGCCCAAGGAGCTGAGATCCTTGCACGAGGGGGAAGAGGCGAGGAAGACCAGCACCGAACCGGGGGGAAGAGGGGGAAGCAATGCCTCGTTGGAGGGCCTTGCCGGACGAACTCGATCCGCAGGTCAGGGAGTTCGCGAGCCAGCTGCGGCGGCTCGTGGACCGCAGTGGCCTGAGCATCGCGTCGGTGGCCGACCGGACGGGATACAGCAAGACGTCCTGGGAGCGCTATCTGAACGGCCGGCTGCTCGCGCCGAAGGGCGCGATCGTGGCGCTGGCCGAGGTGACGGGTACCAACCCGGTGCATCTGACGACCATGTGGGAGCTCGCCGAGCGGGCCTGGAGCAAGTCGGAGATGCGCCACGACATGACCATGGAGGCCATCCGGATCTCCCAGGCGCGCGCCGCGCTCGGGGAGTTCGGGGCGCCCCCGGCCAACGCGAAGGGCGGCAAGACGGCCCGTAGGTCCGGCAGCGCGACGGCGACGCCGGGGGTCGCGGGACCGGCGGGCGTGGCACCCACGGTGCCGCCGCAGCCGGCGTCGCCGGACCACCGGGAGCCGGCCGACGCGGTACCGGAATCCCGCCCGGCCGAGCGCGGGGCCGCGGGTTCCGCCTCCTCGGAGGGCTCGTCCGCCGCCAACTCCTGGCGGCTGGCCGGATACAAGGGACCGTCGCAGACCGCCGGGCGCGCGCCCGTGGTCGGCACCACCCCGCCGGGCGCGGCCCAGCCCGCGGCGCCCGCGCCGGGCGGTCCCGGCTGGACGCCGGGCACGCCGAGCCCGTACGGCGAACCTCCGCAGGGGCCGCGGCCCGGCGGCGGGTCCTCCTCCGGCGGCGGCCGGCGGCGGCTGACGATGTTCCTCGCGGGCGTCGTCGGCGTACTGGTCGTCATGGCGGCCGTGTTCTTCCTGACCGACAACGGCGGCGGCAAGAAGAACGAGGGCGGCAAGGCCTCGCCCTCGCCGTCCGTCAGCACGGCCGAACTGCCGGCCGGCGTGAAGTGCAGCGGCGCCTCCTGCACCGGCAAGGACGCGGAGGCCATGGGCTGCACCAAGGACGCGGCGGCGGTGACGACCGCCAAGACCGCGGTCGTCGGCACGGCCACGGTCGAGGTCCGCTACAGCAGGACGTGCGGTGCCGCGTGGGGCCGGATCACCGCGGCCGCGCAGGGCGACGCCGTCCAGGTCACCGCGGGCAAGGCCAAGGAGACCGACAGCATCACGCAGGCCGGGGACACCATCGCGTACACGCCGATGGTCGCCGTGAAGGACGCGGGCGAGGCGACGGCGTGCGCGACGCTGGCGTCCGGGACGAAGGGCTGCACCCCGTAGCAGCCGGAAGAGAGGGGGGCGGCCGCCCGTCGTCCGGGAGAGGAGAGACGGAGGCGGCCGCCGGTGAGGGGGACCGAACGTGCCGGACTCCCGTGGGGGTACGGTTCGCGTGCCCGGGATGGGGGCGGCTATTCACGCCGCCCCACATTTTTCCGCCCGCATTTTTCCGCCTGTTTCCGCCTGCGTTTTTTCGCGGCCCCGGTGCGGTGGTCCACTCTGTGGGGTGGGCCACACGGACCCGGACGTCCGGGATTCCGGATGCGCGATAGCCTGAGCGGTGGATCTCTCGATGCCAAGAGATCGATCATTTGTACGTCCGTCCGCACCCCAGGGCAAGGACGCCCACCGCCAGCTGTCTACGGAGAACGCCATGACCCGCACTCCCGTGAACGTCACCGTCACCGGCGCGGCCGGCCAGATCGGTTACGCCCTCCTCTTCCGCATCGCCTCCGGCCAGCTGCTCGGCGCGGACGTGCCGGTCAAGCTGCGTCTCCTGGAGATCACGCCCGCGCTCAAGGCCGCCGAGGGCACGGCGATGGAGCTCGACGACTGCGCCTTCCCCCTCCTCCAGGGCATCGACATCACGGACGACCCGAACGTCGCCTTCGACGGCACCAACGTCGCCCTCCTCGTCGGCGCCCGCCCCCGCACCAAGGGCATGGAGCGCGGCGACCTGCTGGAGGCCAACGGCGGCATCTTCAAGCCGCAGGGCAAGGCCATCAACGACAACGCCGCGGACGACATCAAGGTCCTCGTCGTCGGCAACCCGGCCAACACCAACGCGCTGATCGCGCAGGCCGCCGCGCCGGACGTACCGGCCGAGCGCTTCACCGCGATGACCCGCCTCGACCACAACCGCGCGCTGACCCAGCTCGCGAAGAAGACGGGCACCACGGTCGCCGACATCAAGCGCCTGACGATCTGGGGCAACCACTCCGCCACCCAGTACCCGGACATCTTCCACGCCACGGTCGCCGGCAAGAACGCCGCCGAGACCGTGAACGACGAGAAGTGGCTGGCCGAGGACTTCATCCCGACCGTCGCCAAGCGCGGCGCCGCGATCATCGAGGCCCGTGGCGCGTCCTCGGCCGCCTCCGCCGCCAACGCCGCCATCGACCACGTGTACACCTGGGTCAACGGCACCGCGGACGGCGACTGGACTTCCATGGGCATCCCGTCGGACGGCTCCTACGGCGTCCCGGAGGGCCTGATCTCCTCCTTCCCGGTCACCACCAAGGACGGGCAGTACGAGATCGTCCAGGGCCTGGACATCAACGAGTTCTCCCGCGCCCGCATCGACGCGTCGGTGAAGGAGCTGGAGGAGGAGCGCGAGGCGGTCCGCGGCCTCGGCCTCATCTGACGGCTCCCGCACGGGAGTTCCCGACGATTTCCGTCCGCGAGTTCTCGACGGCTCTGTCACGAGAGTGCACGGGCCCTGTTCCGGTTTTCGGCCGGAACGGGGCCTGTTCCCGTTTCGGCCGCTACCTTCTGAAGCAGTACCCGGTGGGGTGATTCGGGGGGTTCGTGATGAGTGCACGGGACAAGTACGACGCGGCTTCGGGTTCCGGCCCGGAGCGGGAGCCGAGCGAGGAGAGAGGCCGGGCCGCCTGGTCCGACGGCGAGACGGGCGCGGCCCCGCCGTGGGCCTCGGCGGAAACCCAGACGGGCGGTACGACCCCGCCGCCCTGGGCATCGGCCGAGACCCGCACGGGCGGCACCCCGCCCCCGCCCTGGGGAACACCCCCGCCCGGCCCGCGTCCCACGCCTCCGCCGACCGCAGGCCAGGCGCCTCCGCCCGGCCCCGCGTACCCGCCGCCGTACACCTCGCCTGCC
This sequence comes from Streptomyces cylindrosporus, assembly GCF_022698165.1. GTDB lineage: Bacteria > Actinomycetota > Actinomycetes > Streptomycetales > Streptomycetaceae > Streptomyces > Streptomyces cylindrosporus. The sequence continues at coordinate 156,291 of NZ_JALDAY010000011.1, read as the reverse complement.
GCACCGCCGTACACCCTGAGCCCCACTCCACCGCCCCCCGCACCCCGTCGCGGTGCCGGGCGGCTGCTCGCCGTGATCGTGCTCGTCGCCGTGATCGGCGGGGGTACGGGCGCCGGTGCCTGGTATCTCACCCGTGATCACGGCACCGGGGGCCAGGCGGGTCCCACGGCCGGCGCGAGCGTGCGGTCCTCGTCGCCGCCCACCTCGCCGCCGCCGACGACCCCGTCCGCCACCGCGTCCGCGACCACGACCGCCACCGGCTCGACGCTCGTCGCCCACTCCGCGGCGCCCGGCTACGAGACCGCCCAGGACCCCGTCGGCTACGCGATCGACGTCCCCGACGGCTGGACCCGCCGCGAGAAACAGGGCAAGCTCGCGCCGGTCGTCTTCTACGACTCGCCCGACGACGGCCGCCAGCTGCAGATCTTCGAGGTCACGGAGTCCACGCCGTACGAGTCCCTGACCCTCGCCGAGACCGACCCGGGCTTCGGCTTCGCGAAGCAGCCCGGCTACCAGGTCGTCGAACGCGACCACGGCGACACCTGGGCCGAGCTTTCCTACCTCTACGACGACTCGGACAAGGGCACCCGCCAGGTCATCGACCACCGCTTCGAGGCCGCCGACGGCACCCTGTACGCGATCCGCTCCAGCGGCTCGGCGGACCTGGACCCCGAGCAGGTGCGGGATCCGCTGCGGATGGCGGTGCGGTACTTCTGCCCGTCGGGCGCGCAGTGCACCTAGCCTCCGCTATTCGAGGCCGCGCTTGCCGGGTGTCCAGAACGGCTTGGTGAGCACCGACCGCCGGTCCCACCCCGCCTCCCGGACGAGCACCTGCTTCACCTGCTGTACGGTGCGCGCCTCGCCCGCGACGTAGGCGATCCCGCCGTCCGGCGCCGGGGGCAGCAGCCGTATCGCCTCGGGGAGTGAAGTGGCGCCCCTGGTCAGCCAGTTGAGGCGGTCGGCGTGGGCGAGGGGCAGACGGTCGGCGGCCGACTCCGTCTCCACGCAGCCCGAGATCCGCGCCCCCGGCGGCAGCGCCGCGAGCATCGGCCCGAAGGCCACCGAGGCGGTCTCCTCGCCGACGAAGACATGGTGTGCGGCCTCGGGCCGGAGCGTGAACGACCCCTCCGGCCTGCCCAGCCGGACCCGCTCGCCCACCTCGACCTCACGGCCCCAACGGGCGCCCGGACCCGCCCCGTTGTGGTCCAGCACGCACAACTCGACCGCGCCGGAGGGGTCGTAGCGCCAGATCGAGTACGTACGACGGGTCAGGCTGCCCGCGACCAGCACCCGCACCTGCTGTCCAGGGCGGACGGTCAGGCCGGCCAGCGAGTCGTCCTCGATGCGCAGCCGGCGCATCCGGGCGGCGATCGGCTCGGCCTCGGTGACCGTGCCGCGCAGCATCAGCAGATCCAGGACCGGGTCCAGGAGAGTCGGAGGCATGGGGATGCTCCAGGGGAACTCGGGGACGAGTGGGGGCAGTTGGGATTCGCCGAGGGATTTTCACGAACGGCCCGAACGCGATAGTACGCGTTTCTGGCTCGACGCGATAGTGCGCGACTCCGCGTTGTCGCGGTAGCCCGCCACGACCACCGCCGTCGCCGCCAGGACCAGCAGGGCCACCGTGCGCAGGGCCGGGCCCATCCCGTGGGCGAGGTCCGGGTGGGAGGCGAGGACCGTGCCGGCGACCGCGACGCCGAGCGCCGCGCCGACCTCGCGGGCCGAGGTGCCGAGACCGGAGCCGAGGCCCGCCTGGTGGGCGGGGAGCGAGGTGACCACGCCCATCGTGAGCGCGGGCATGGACAGGCCGGTGCCGACCGAGATCACCAACAGCCAGCAGGCGTACGCCGGGTAGGGCGTGCCCGCGTTCGCGGTGGACGCGCCGAGCAGGCCCAGGCCGATCAGGGCGAGCCCGGCGCCGATCACCGGGCGCGGGTGCGCGGCCCAGCGTGCCGCCAGCTTCGGGACGAGCGCCATGCCGACGATCAGCGGCACGATCGCGACGCCGGTGACGGCGGGGTCGTAACCCTTCACGTCCTGCAGGTACTGGGAGTTGACGAAGAAGAGGGCGAACAGGCCGAAGAAGCCGGTGGCCATGCCGAGGGAAGCGGCGCGCAGGCGGGGGGACTTGAAGACGCGCGGGTCGAAGAGGGGGGTGCGGGAGCGGAGGGCGTGGCGGGTGAAGGCGGCGGCGAGGAGGGCGCCCGCGGCGAGGGCGGACAGGATGCGGGCGGAGGTCCAGCCGTAGGTGGGGCCTTCGATGACCGCGAAGAGGACGGCGACCAGGGCCGCGGTGAGCAGGAGGGTGCCGAGGGGGTCGGGGTGGTTGGCCGGGGCGCGTTCCGTGCGCGGGGTGGTGAGCGCCACGGCGAGGGCGAGCAGCGCGGCCAGTGGGACCATCGCGGCGAACAGGGCGCGCCAGGTGAGGAATTGGCCGACGAGACCGCCGCCGAGGTTGCCGAACATGCCGCCCAGGCCGATCGCGAGCGTCCAGGAGGCCATGGCCTGGGCGCGGCGCTCGGGACCGGCGAGGCGGATGAGGATCGACATGGTGGCCGGGGTGATCAGGGCCGCGCCCGCGCCGGAGACGCCCCGGCCGGCGATGAGGAGGGCGGGGCCGGTGGCGAGGGCGCTGGTGGCGGCGCCCGCGGCGAAGAGGGCGAGGCCGGTGAGGAGGGCGCCCTTGCGGCCGTGGCGGTCGCCGAGTGCGCCGGCCGGGATCAGGAGGGACGCGAAGACGATGACGTACGCGTCGACGGTCCACAGGATCTCGGTGTGCGAGGGGTGGAGAGAGGACGAACTCAGCTGGGGGATGAGGAGGTTGATGGCGGCGACCATGGACTGCGCGACGAGGACGCAGGCGCACAACGCGAGCAGGGTCGACCGTTTCAGGGCGTGCGAGGGCATGGCTCCTCCGGGGGAAGTCGATGGGAGCTCGGTGGGAGTTCGGTGGCTGGTGTGGGATGCCCTGTCACCGTAGGCTCGGGTCGGTCCTTGACTCCAGTGCAAGCTTTGCAAGGGGACGATGCGTGTGACGCAATCCGGGAATCCGGGCAGTTCGGCGGGTGGTCCGGTGGGTGGTCCGGTGGGGATGGATCTGAATCTGCTGGTCGCCTTGGACGTGCTGCTGGAGGAGCAGAGCGTGGGCGGGGCGGCGCGGCGGCTGCACCTGTCCGAGCCGGCGATGAGCCGCACGCTCGGGCGGATCCGCAAGGCGCTGGGCGATCCGGTGCTGGTGCGGGCCGGGCGGCAGATGGTGCCAACGCCGCATGCGCTGGCCGTGCGGGCCGAGGTGAGTGCGGTGGTGGAAAGGGCGCGGGCGTTGTTCGCGCCGGGGCGGGACGCGGACCTGCGCACCGTGCGGCGCACCCTGACGATTCTCGGCCACGACGCGATCGCCGCCGTGTGCGGCCCCGCGCTCTTCGCGCGCGCCGCCGCCGAGGCGCCCGGCATCCGTGTCCGGTTCCTGTCCGAGAGCCACGTGGACGCGCCGTTCCTGCGCGAGGGGACCGCCGACCTGGAGGTGGGGGTCGTGGACACGGTGGCGCCCGAGGTGCACGTGGAGTCGCTGTACGTGGACCGGATGATGGGCATCGTGCGGTCCGGGCATCCGCTGCTGGAGGGCGAGTTGACGCCGGAGCGGTTCGCCACGGAGGCCGATCACTTGATCGTGTCTCGACGGGGCAAGCTGCACGGGCCCGTCGACACGGCTCTGGCCGAACTCGGCCTGACGCGGCGGGTGGTGGGGTCCGTCGGCACGTTCCCCGCGTCGCTCTTCGTGGTACGGGACACCGATCTGGTCGGGCTGGTCAGCTCGTGGACGCTGCCGTTGGTGGCCCACCTGGGTCTGGTCACCTTCGAGGTGCCGCTTCCGCTTCCGCCGCTGCGGCTGGGGCTGGCCTGGCATCCGCGGCACGATGCGGATCCGGCGCATGCGTGGTTGCGGGGGGCGGTGCGGGAAGTTTTGGCCGACTGGGCAGGGGGTGGGGGTTAGGGTTCGTCGCAGTCTGCCGGTTTGTTGTGGCTGGTCGCGCAGTTCCCCGCGCCCCTATCGGGGCGCGTTGTTCAGCTGTTTCTCGAACCAGTGATCGGCATATACGTGATTCACGTACGGGGGGATCTCTGTGTAGCCGCATGCCCGGTACATCGCCTGGGCCTCTGTCAGGGTGGCGTGGGTGTCCAGGCGTACGACCGTGAGGCCTCGGGTTAGGGCCTCTTGCTCCAGTGCTTCCAGGATGCGGCGGGCCAGGCCCAGGCGGCGGGCCTGCTCGTGGACCCATACGTGGCGGATCTCGCCCACGCCCTGCTCCAGGCGGCGCAGCGCCCCGCACGCGATCGGGCGGGCCTCCTCGTACGCCACGTAGAACGCGCCTGCCTCGCCCGAGACCTCCTCCGGGCTCACCAGGTCGGACTTGTCGAAGCCCTCGGGGAAGCGGGCGTCGATGTCGGCCGCGTAGGCGTCCAGGCAGGCGCGGGCGTCCGGGGTGGCGGCGTCGACTCGTTCGACGGTGATCGCGGCCAGGCGGAGAAGGCGCTGGGATGTCGTCATCGCCTCGATGAGCTGGTCGCGCTGGGCGGGGGTGAGGGTGTCCAGGAGGCCCGCGGCGAGGGCGTTGGCGCGGCGGTTCTGTTCCTTGACCTCGGTGAGCCCGGTCGGGGTCGTTTCGATCATGCGGAGGCGGTTGTCTTCGGGGTGCGCGCTGAGGCGGACCAGGCCCTGGCTCTCCAGGGCCTTGGCCATGCGGCTGAGGTAGCCGGCGTCCAGGCCCAGGCGGCCCCGGAGGTCGCGCAGGGACACCCCGCCCGGGCTCTCGGCGATCTCGAACAGCAGGCGGGCCTCGCCGAGCGGGCGGTTCTGGCCGAGGTAGTGGTCGTCGAGGGCCCCGATACGGCGCGTGAAGTAGCGGTTGAAACGGCGCAGGGCCGCGACCTGTGCCGCCGGTACGGATTCGGTCTCCATAGTTCTTTGACTTTAGTCAAAGGATTCTGGGAGGTCCAGTGGAGACGGGGCGCATAGCTTCCACACCCTCACCTCCGGGCATTCCGGTATCGCCGCCCCCACTCGTCGCTCTATGCTGATGGTTTGTCAACTGAACGTATGACAAGGAACTTTCCACGCATCGGGGGATTGGCGTGAGCACCGCATTCGTGCCACAGCAACCACAGCCGTCGACGCCCTCCGGGGCCCCGCCCGCCGCGCCGCCCGCACCGCCGCACGCCAGTGAGGCCACCCGGCTGCTGTGCGCGGGCACCTATCTGGACTCCGGTTACCGCGACCGCGTCATCGAGGAGCTCCACCTCAACGAGCAGCGGATCGTCGCGCCCTCGCTCGGCTTCGACGCGGCCCGCGTCCTCGCCCACGCCCTGCGCGCCCGCCGCCAGGAGCTGATGTGGGCCGGCGCGATCATCGGCCTGTGGGTGGTCGGCGTACCCCTGAGCGGGGGCCTGTTGCTGCTCTTCCTCGGGCCGAGCTTCTATCTCGCGCTCGCGCCCTGGATCAGGGGGCGAGCGGAGCAACCGCCGCTGTACCGGCGGATCTTCGCGTTCCTGTTCCGCTGGAGCGGCCGCGCCTTCTTCACCTTCCTGTTCGTCGTCACCGTCATGGCCGCCTTCGGGGGCGGTTCGGACAGCGGTTCCGGGTACAGCAGTTCGTCGTACGACTCCTCGTACGACCCCTACGACCCGTACTCCTCCGGCCCGGACAGCGTCAGCGACCTGGTGCCGGGGCCCAGCGACATCGCCGGTGCCGTCCACCCCTGGCAGGCCTGGATCACGCTCGCCGTGTTCGCGCTGATCGGTTGGTGCGTGCACGCGCAGCGCAACCAGTTCAGCCGGGCGCTGGCCGCCGAGCTCTCCGCGCAGCGCTTCCCGGACGCTGCAGGTGACCCCGCCGAGCAGGCCGACAACCACCGTTTCCAGCGGCTCAAGCAGCGCATCCGGGCCGAGCAGCACGCGCCGCTGATCATGTACCACGAGGCACGGCCGTTCTGCGGGGCCGGAGCGGCGTACGACACGTGGGTGCTCGCCGTCGAACTGCGCCCGGACGAGCTGAAGAAGCAGCAGCCGCTCAGCAACCGGGCCATCCTGGAGCGGGTCCGGCCGCTGCTCGAACAGCTGCGCATCCCGGCCGAGTTCGCGGGGCAGGGCGTGCGTGACCGGCTGCGGTGGCTGGAGATCGACGAGTGCGTGTTCCTGCCGGCCGAGGGGCTGCTCAGCCGCGAGCAGGCGCCGTACAACCAGCAGGCCTTCGAGGAGCACCGGGCGCGGGCGGTCGAGGAAGGTGCCGAGAAGCGGCGGCACTTCCTGCGCATCCGGGTCGGGGGCTGGGAGGAGGAGCTGGTCGTCACGGTCTTCGTGCGGATCCACACGCAGGGGCGGATGCTGATGCTGGAGATCGCGCCGCATGTGCTGACGCCGGTGCGTTCGGACTTCAAGGACGCGGACCGTACGGCGCACCGGTTCCGGAACAACAACGCGCTCGGCAAGGCGGCCGGGGCGGCCACGCTGGTGCCGGGGTCGGCGGGGCGGGCGCTGGCCCAGCTCGGGCGGGGTGCCGTGTACGTATGGCGGCTGCTGACCGGGGGATACGCGGGGGCGCTGCCGGACGGGCCGGCCTTGTCCGTGCGCGAGTTGGGCTCGGTGGCGGTCGGGTCGACGTTCCAGGAGATGGACGTACGGCGGTATCTGAAGAGCGTGCAGGACCGGGTGGCGAACGGTGTGCGGATCGCGCTCGCCGAATCCGGTTACGAGACCGGGGAGTTCGTGCAGAAGGTCGTGAACATCAGCAACGGGGACGTGAACATCGGCCGGATCGAGGGGTCGACCTTCGCGGTGGGCAGCCATGCGTCCGCCGCCTCCACCAATGTCTCGGGCGGCGCGGGGCCGTCGAAGGGAGCGGCGAGTGATGGGCAGTGAGTCGGCGGGGCGTGAGCCGAGTGTCAACTTCGGGAACATCTCGGGGAACAACACGTTCGCCGTGGGCAGCCATGCGCGTGCCGAGAGCCATCACGTGCACCATGGCGGGGCCGGGCAACTCGACGATTCCGCGGCTGAGTTGCTGAAGGCCGTGCGCGATCTCCGGGCCGACCTTCGGGAGAAGGTTCGCAGCAGTGAGCAGACGGTGGCTCTGGACGAGGCGCTGGCGGAGACGGAGACGGAACTCACGACCACGGGCCAGGCCACCCCGACCCGCCGCGAACGCCTCCGCGAACTCCTCACCGACTCCCAGGCGTTGCTGACGGTCCTGGCGTCGGCGGGGACGGTGGCGGGTCTGGTGGGGCTGCGGCTGTGAGTGGCCCGGTTCGGTTGGCCTGTCGGGGATGCGGGAGGGGTGGGACGAGTGGGGGCTGGCGGTAGATGAGTGGGGGACCGCGGTACTGGAACGAGGACACCCAGCGGTGGGAGGACGGCGACGGCACGGGAAGCGTCCCGCTACCGGAACCGACCCTGCCGCCGCCTGCCCTGCCGGGGTTTGAGCCGGGGGTGGCGGGGGCTGCGGGGGATGGTGATGCCTCCGGCACGGGGGCCTCGGGACCGGGTTCGGCTTCGGGTTCAGATCCGAGTTCAGCTTCAGATCCGGGTTCACCTTCGGCTTCGGGTTCGGCTTCCGATCCGCGTTCAGCGCCGACTTCGGCTTCGCACGCGGTGACCGACAGCTCGGGGTCCGGGGCGTCGGCTGCGGGGAGCGGTTCGGGTGTCGGGAGCGCGGCTGCGGGTGCAGGGGCTGCCGACGGCTCGGGCTCCGGGGCGGCGGCCGAGGAGGCGGCTGGCGGTACCGACGCCGCGGTGGAGCCGGGTGCCGATGGTCCGGCGCGGCCGGTGGCGTCCGCCGGTGACTCGGCCGCGGGCGCCCAGGAGTCGCGTCCCGGCGCTCAGGACTCCTCCAGGCCCCTCTCAGCTCCGGCGACCTCGCCGAGCCCAGGCGGCTGGCCCGGTGGCGGCGCCGAGAGCTCCTGGCACGGGCCCGGGGCCGGCGGCACCGTGGTGGACGCCGGTTCGGGCGGCACCTCGCCGTCGGATGCGGCGGCGGCCGGCGGCGCCGTGCCCTCGGCGGGTCCTGCCGGTGGCAGCGGCGCAACGTGGCCTCCCACCGAGTCGGTCGGCCCGGGCGCCGGGACTTGGCCCCCGGCCACCTCCACACCCCCGGTCGCGTCCGCTGGGTCTGCCGCTCCCGCGTCCCCGTCTCCCGCCGTCCCAGACGGTTGGTCCACCCCACCCCCGGACACTCCGGCCGGCTGGTCAACCCCCACCCCCGGCACCTCCGCCGCCCCCAACACCTGGCCCACCCCCGAATGGACCACCGGCGCCTCCTGGCCCCCCGTCGGCCAGCCCACCGCTCCCGTCCCCTCTGCCGGGCTCCATCGGCGGCTCGTCTGGTCCGTCGTTGTCGGGGCCGCTGTCGTCGGTGTCGCCGTCAGTCTCGTGTTGACCTTCGTCGTGGGGAAGGACGGCGGCGGCGATGACGGCAAGCGAGTCGTCGCGGCCAGTCCTTCCGTCAGCGCTTCCTCGACCGGCGTCTCGCCCTCGACCTCGCCGACCCTTGAGGACACCGCCGTTCCGTCGCCCTCCGCCTCCGCACCCCCTGCCGGGTACGAACTGAGCGACGACACCGAGGGGTTCCGGATCGCCGTGCCCGAAGGGTGGTCGCGCAGCAGCGTGGCCTCGCAGCACGGGATCGCCGTCGTCAACTACCGCAGCCCCGACCGAGAGCACCGACTGCAGGTCTACCAGGTCGCCGAGGCCTCTCCCGCCGCCTCCTTCAAGCTGTATCTCTCCGACCAGGTCCCCAAGCCCCCGGGCTTCAGGAAGCTCGACCTGCAGACCCTGGACGACGGCGAGTTCACCGGCTCCCGGCTGGAGTACGTGGCCGACTCCCTCAACGGCGAGCCGGACATCGGCACTTGGCACGTCTACGACGAACGCTTCGTCGCCGCCGACGGCAACATCTACGCCATCGCCGCCTACGGCCCCGACGCCGACGGCAGCGGCAGCGAACTCACCAACCTCACCACGGCGTTGGACTGGTTCTGCCCGCCGTACACGACCTGCGACGCGGACGCCGGCACCGACTGAAGCAGCGCGGGCACACCACCCCTCACGTGTTCTGGAGCTCCTGCTGCAGCTTGCCGATGTCCACCGTCTCGCCCGGCGAGGGCGTCTTCGACGGCACCGGCTTGTCGTAATCCGTGAACGTCAGCGTCGTGTTGGTCCCGCCACCCCGCTGCGTCGCCTCGACCAGCCGGTGCGGCGCGTCCGAAGTGACGTACAGGACCGCCCTCTTGCCGCCCTCGCTGCCCGTCAGCGGGATTACCTTCGTGCCCTCGACCTCGGTCTCGGCGCCCTTCTTCAGTGACTTGCCCTCGCTCGACGACCCGCTGTCGACCTCCTTCTGGAAGGCCCCGAGGTCGCAGGTGTCGGCCAGCCCCTTCAGCATCGCGTCCTTGGTGGAGCCGTGGATGTAGCGGTTCTTGAAGAGTTCCGCCACCGCGTTGCCCTGGCCGCCGGGGACCTGTGACTTCCAGAAGGCGCTGTCGGGCTTCATCCACACCTCCTCGCCGCGCTTGACCAGCTCGACGCTGCCGCCCTTCCCGGCCATCCGCAGCGTGCCCACGCAGTTGCCGTCCTGGTCGAGGGCCAGATCCATCGAGGTCGGCTGGGTCCTGCTCGCGGACGTCCCCGCGCTGCGGTCCGTCAGCTTCAGGTGGACCGACTTCGCGTCGAGGAGGTTCTTCTTCGCCTGCTGGGCCAGTTGCCGAGCGGAGAGGTCCCCGCCGTCGTCCGCCGCGGCCGGGCCGGGCGACAGCAGCAGGGCCGCGCCCGCCGCCGCGCAGACGAGCGCCCTCCGGTTGGTCGCGATGCCTGCCATGGCGTCACCTCCGTGGTGCGCATCACCCCGCATCACCCCCGCATTACTCCGCATCACCCCACTCAGCGTACGGTTCGCCCTATTTGCCCGCATGTTCAGTGACACGGCCCACTTCCGGACATGGATTGCGCATGCAACGCGGGCCGAGGGGCAGGCGCTCACGGTCCTCGTGAGTGACATCCGTGTCACTCAGAGGCACGGACCAGGAACGGAAGGCAAGTACGGATCATGTCGGAGAGAGCGGAAACCCAGGGGCTGGACGCGCAGGCGACCATCCACGTGGCCGGGGAGTGGCGGGATGCCGTCTCCGGAGCCACGCGCGAGATCATCGACCCCGCGGACGGCCTGGGCTTCGCTCTGGTCGCGGAGGGTGACGAGAAGGACACGGACCTGGCGGTCGCCGCGGCCCGCCGGGCCTTCGACCACGGCGACTGGCCGCGCACCCCGGCCGCCGGACGCGCCGCCCTGCTGCGCCGGGTCGCCGACCTGCTGGTGCGCGATCGCGAACGGCTCGGCGCGCTGGAGAGCCGGGACGCCGGCAAGACCCTCGCAGAGGGCCGCGTCGACATCGACTGCGTCGCCGACGCCTTCCGCTACTTCGCCGACCTGGTCGCCGGGGAGGCCCCGGGACGGGTCGTCGACGCGGGGTCGAGCGACGTCCACAGCGTCGTCGTACACGAACCGGTGGGCGTGTGCGCGCTCATCACTCCCTGGAACTACCCCCTCCTCCAGGCCAGTTGGAAGATCGCCCCCGCGCTCGCGGCCGGCAACACCTTCGTCGTCAAGCCCAGCGAGATCACCCCGCTCACCACCGTCGCCCTGATCGACCTGCTCGCCGAGGCCGGGCTGCCGGCAGGCGTCGCCGGTGTCGTCACCGGCCCCGGGCACTCGGTCGGCGCGAGGCTCGCCGAGCACCCCGACGTCGACCTCGTCTCCTTCACCGGCGGCCTGGTCAGCGGCACCAAGGTCGCCCAGGCCGCCGCGCCGACCGTCAAGAAGGTCGCCCTCGAACTCGGCGGCAAGAACCCCAACGTCGTCTTCGCCGACGCCTGCGCCACCGAGGAGGGCTTCGACACCGCCGTCGACCAGGCCCTCAACGCCGCCTTCATCCACAGCGGCCAGGTCTGCTCCGCGGGCGCCCGCCTCATCGTCGAGGAGCCGGTCCGCGAGCGCTTCGTCGCCGAGCTCGCCCGCCGCGCCGCGAAGATCCGCCTCGGCCGCGGCACCGCCGACGGCGTCGAGTGCGGCCCGCTGGTCTCCGAGCAGCAGCGCGCCAAGGTCGAGGCGTACGTCGACTCCGCGCTCGCCGAGGGCGCGGTGCTGCGCTCCGGCGGCAGGCGCCCGGAGCCCTCCGAGATCCGGCCCGCCGGCGGCTACTTCTACGAGCCGACGGTCCTCGACCAGTGCCACCGCGAGATGAGGGTCGTACGCGAAGAGGTCTTCGGGCCCGTGCTGACGGTCGAGACCTTCCGTACCGAGGACGAGGCGGTCGCGCTCGCCAACGACACCGAGTACGGGCTCGCGGGCGCCGTCTGGACCACCGACCCCGGCCGCGCCCGGCGAGTGGCCGCCCGGCTGCGGCACGGCACCGTCTGGATCAACGACTTCCACCCCTACCTCCCCCAGGCGGAGTGGGGCGGCTTCGGCAAGAGCGGAGTGGGCCGCGAACTCGGGCCCGCGGGCCTCGCCGAGTACCGCGAGACGAAGCACATCTACCAGAACCTGACGCCGAGGCCGGTCCGCTGGTTCGCGGGCTGAGCCCCAACACCCGTACACCTCAAACGGTTTCGAGATATCTCAAGCTGTTTCGAGCGGTTTCGATAATTTTCAAGCGGTCTCAAGCAGTTCAAGCACTTTGGAGCAAGCCCCACATGCCCGAGAACCCCCATGTCTACGACTACGTCGTCATCGGCGGCGGCACGGCCGGCTCGGTCATCGCCTCCCGCCTCACCGAGAACCCCGACGTCACCGTCGCCGTCATCGAGGGCGGCCCCAGCGACGTCGGCCGCGAGGACGTCCTGACCCTGCGCCGCTGGATGGGCCTGCTCGGCGGCGAGCTGGACTACGACTACCCGACCACCCGCCAGCCCCGCGGCAACTCCCACATCCGGCACAGCCGCGCCCGGGTGCTGGGCGGCTGCTCCTCCCACAACACCCTCATCGCCTTCAAGCCGCTGCCCTCCGACTGGGACGAGTGGGAGGCGGCCGGCGCCAAGGGCTGGGGCGCGGTGCCGATGGAGGCGTACTACGCGCGGCTGAAGAACAACATCGTCCCGGTCGACGAGAAGGACCGGAACGCCATCGCCCGCGACTTCGTCGACGCGGCGCACAAGGCGCTGGACGTCCCCCGCGTCGAGGGCTTCAACAAGAAGCCGTTCGACGAGGGCGTCGGCTTCTTCGACCTCGCCTACCACCCCGAGGACAACAAGCGGTCGAGCGCCTCGGTGGCGTATCTGCACCCGGTCATGGACGAGCGGGCCAACCTGACGATCCTGCTGGAGACTTGGGCCCACCGGCTGGAGCTGGACGGCACCCGCGCCGAGGGCGTGCACGTCCGAACGAAGGACGGCGCCGAGATCCTCGTACGGGCCCGGCGCGAGGTCGTGCTGTGCGCCGGCGCTGTCGACTCGCCGCGGCTGCTCCTGCACTCCGGCATCGGCCCGCGCGAGGACCTCGAAGCGCTCGGCATCCCGGTCGCCCACGATCTGCCCGGCGTCGGCGAGAACCTGCTCGACCACCCGGAGTCGGTGATCGTCTGGGAGACGAACGGGCCGATCCCGGAGAACTCCGCGATGGACTCCGACGCGGGCCTGTTCGTCAGGCGCGACCCCGAACACGCGGGCCCCGACCTGATGTTCCACTTCTACCAGGTCCCCTTCACCGACAACCCCGAGCGCATCGGCTACGAACGCCCCGCGTACGGCGTCTCGATGACCCCCAACATCCCCAAGCCCAAGAGCCGCGGCCGCCTGTACCTGACCAGCGCGGACCCGGCCGTGAAGCCCGCCCTCGACTTCCGCTACTTCACCGACGAGGACGACTACGACGGCCGGACCCTGGTCGACGGCATCCGCATCGCCCGCGAGATAGCCAAGCAGGAGCCGCTGGCCGGCTGGCTCAAGCGGGAGGTCGCCCCCGGCCGGCACATCACCGGCGACGAGGAGCTGAGCGTGTACGCGCGCAGTGTCGCCCACACCGTGTACCACCCGGCCGGCACCTGCCGTATGGGCGCAACCGACGACGAACTCGCCGTCGTGGACCCGGAGTTGCGGATCCGCGGACTGGACGGCATCCGGATCGCGGACGCCTCCGTGTTCCCGACCATGACCGCAGTGAACCCGATGATCGGCGTGCTCATGGTCGGTGAGAAGGCCGTCGACCTGATCGGAAGTGATGCGTGATGAGTATGAGTACAGCAGTGTTCTCGGTCGAGGGTCTGTGGAAGGTGTTCGGCCCGAAGGCGGACACCGTCCCCGGCGATCCCGAGCTGACCGCCCTCGACCCCGCCGAACTCCGCGCCCGTACCGGCTGCACGGCCGCCGTCCGGGACGTCTCCTTCGACGTCCGCAAGGGTGAGGTCTTCGTGGTGATGGGCCTGTCGGGCTCCGGCAAGTCCACCCTCGTGCGCTGTCTGACCCGGCTGATCGAGCCGACCGCCGGCGCCATCGCCATCGACGGCGAGGACGTCCGCGCCATGGACCGCTCCCGGCTGCGCGAACTGCGCCGCCACCGCGCCGCGATGGTCTTCCAGCACTTCGGCCTGCTCCCGCACCGCACGGTCCTCGACAACGTGGCGTACGGCCTGGAGATCCAGGGCGTCGGCAAGGCCGAGCGCCGGGCCAGGGCGCGGGAGGTCGTCGCCAAGGTCGGCCTGGAGGGCATGGAGCAGCGCCGCCCGGCCCAGCTGTCCGGCGGGCAGCGGCAGCGCGTGGGCCTTGCCCGGGCGCTCGCCGTCGACCCCGAAGTCCTGCTGTTCGACGAGCCGTTCAGTGCCCTCGACCCCCTCATCCGGCGTGACATGCAGGAGGAGGTGGTCCGGCTGCACCGCGAGGAGGGCCGCACGATGGTGTTCATCACCCACGACCTCGGTGAGGCCCTGAAACTCGGCGACCGCATCGCCCTCATGCGTGACGGCCGCGTGGTCCAGCTGGGCACCCCGGAGGAGATCGTGGGCAGTCCGGCGGACGACTACGTCCGCGAGTTCGTCCGGGACGTGCCGCGCGAGCAGGTGATGACGGTACGGAGCGCGATGCGGCCGGGTGAGTGCAAGAGCCCCGAGCACCCCAACGCCATCGCCGCGGACGAGGTCGTCGCCGAGGCCATCAAGGTCGTCGCCCGCAGCGGCAGTGCGGCCTGCGTCGTCGAGGACGGCCACTGCCTGGGCGTCGTCGACCACGAGAGGCTCATCGGCGTCGTCGCCGGAACGGAGCCCGGTGCCGTCGCCGGAACGGAGCCGCGGAAGGAGGCGGCCTGATGGCTACCCTCACTGCGTCGGTCCCGCTCTCCGGCGGCCTCCTCAAACGCCGGTCCGTGCAGAAGCTGCTCCTCCTCGCCCTGGCCGCGGCGGTACTCATCCCGCTCGCCAACGCCCAGTGGGCCAGCGGCAGTTGGCCCGACGCCCTGACCGTCGACCTCTCCAAGCCGCTCACCGGCGCCAGCGACTGGATCATCGACAACCGGGACAGCCACCCCCTGTTCCTCTACGGCTTCGGCTACGTCAGCAACGCCGTCGTCGTCTCCGTACGCGCCGTCTATCTCGTCCTGCTCGCCGCGGGCTGGGCCGGCGTCACCGCGATCGGCGCGCTCGTCGCCTGGCGCGTCGCGGGCGTCCGGCTCGCTCTCGGCACGGGCGCCGCGTTCCTCGCCTGCGGGCTGCTCGGCATGTGGGTGCCAACCATGCAGACGCTCGCCCTCATGGTCGTCGCCGTCCTCGCGTCGGTGCTCGTCGGCGTCCTGCTCGGTCTCGCCGCCGGGCTCTCCGACCGCATGGACCGTGCCCTGCGCCCGGTCCTGGACACCATGCAGGTGCTGCCCGCCTACGCGTACCTGCTGCCGGTCGTCCTCGTCTTCGGCATGGGCGTCCCCGCGGCCGTCCTCGCCACCGTCGTCTACGCCGCCCCGCCCATGGCCCGCCTCACCGCCCTCGGCCTGCGCGGCGCCGACAAGGAGGTCCTGGAGGCGGTCGACTCGCTCGGCGCCACCGCCCGCCAACGGCTGCTGACCGCCCGTGTCCCCCTGGCCCGCAAGGAACTCCTCCTCGGCCTCAACCAGACGATCATGATGGCCCTGTCGATGGCGGTCATCGCCTCCGTCATCGGCGCCGCCGGCCTCGGTGACCGTGTCTACCAGGCGCTCGCGTCGGTCGACGTCGGCGCCGCGCTGGCGGCCGGCATCCCGATCGTGCTCCTCGCCGTCGTCCTGGACCGCGTCACCGGCGCGGCGGGCGAGAACGTCGGCGAGGAGCACGGGAACACCCGCCGGCTCTGGCTGTACGCGGCCCTCGCCGCGGTCGCCGTCGCGGTCGCCGGACGGCTGGCCGGGCGCCTCGACTGGCCCGACGCCTGGACCATGAACATCGCCGAGCCGGTCAACCGCGCCGTCGACTGGATGACCGCGCACCTGTACTCGGGCGTCCCGTACATCGGCGGTACGGCCGACTGGGCCGGCCACTTCACCACCTGGGTCCTCAACCCGGTCCGCTCCGGCCTCCAGTGGCTGCCCTGGTGGTCGCTGCTGCTCCTGGTCGCCGCCCTCGCCTGGCTGATCGGCACCTGGCGCACCGCGCTCACCGCGGTCCTCGCCATGGCCGCGATCGGCGTGCTCGGCGTGTGGACGCCCGCCCTCGACACGCTCTCCCAGGTCCTCGCCGCCGTCGCCGTCACCCTCGTCCTGGGCTTCGCGACCGGCATCGCGGCGGCCCGCAGCGACCGCTTCGAACGTCTGCTCAGGCCCGTCCTGGACGTCTTCCAGACGATGCCGCAGTTCGTGTACCTGATCCCGGTCGTCGCGCTCTTCGGCGTGGGCCGCGCCCCGGCGGTCGCGGCGGCCGTGGTCTACGCGCTGCCCGCCGTCGTACGCATCACCACCCAGGGCCTGCGCCAGGTGGACCCCGCCGCCCTGGAGTCGGCGCGCTCGCTCGGCGCGACCCCCGCCCAGCAGCTCCGGCAGGTCCAACTCCCGCTCGCCCGGCCCGCGTTGCTGCTCGCCGTCAACCAGGGTGTCGTGCTCGTCCTCGCCGTCGTCATCATCGGCGGCCTGGTCGGGGGCGGCGCGCTCGGGTACGACGCCGTGTTCGGGCTGGCGCAGGGGGATCTGGCGACGGGGCTGGTCGCGGGGGTGGGGATCGTTTGCCTGGGGCTGATGCTCGACCGGGTGACGCAACCGACGGAACGCCGCACGAAGAGTGGTATGTGACATGGTACTGAGCAAACGCACAGCTCTGATCGTTTCTTCGGCCGCCTCCCTCGCCCTCCTCACCGGCTGCGGCGCCGCCGACATGACCAAGCAGGCCTCCCCCTTCGCGGGCGCCCAGGGCGCCAAGACCGTGACCCTGTCCGTCCAGTCCTGGGTCGGCGCGCAGGCCAACGTCGCCGTCGCCCAGTACCTCCTGGAGCACAAGCTCGGCTACCGCGTCGACACCGTCCAGGTCGACGAGGTGCCCGCGTGGGACGCGCTCAGCCAGGGCCGCGTCGACGCGATCCTGGAGGACTGGGGCCACCCCGACCAGGAGAAGCGGTACGTCGACGACAAGAAGACGATCGCGCGCGGCGGCGGGCTCGGGGTGACCGGGCACATCGGCTGGTACGTGCCGACGTACCTCGTGAAGCAGCATCCCGACATCACGAACTGGAAGAACCTCAACAAGTACGCCTCCCTGTTCCGCACCGCGGAGAGCGGCGGCAAGGGTCAGCTGATGGACGGCTCACCGTCGTACGTCACCAACGACAAGGCGCTGGTGAGCAACCTGAAGCTGGACTACCAGGTGGTGTTCGCCGGTTCGGAGGCGGCGCAGATCACGCAGATCAGGCAGTTCGCCAAGGAGAAGAAGCCCTTCCTGACGTACTGGTACGCGCCGCAGTGGCTGTTCAAGAAGGTCCCGATGACCGAGGTGAAGCTGCCGGCGTACAAGGAGGGCTGCGACGCCGACGCGGCGAAGGTCGCCTGCGCCTATCCGCACACCCCGCTGCAGAAGTACCTCAACGCCGACTTCTCCAGGAAGGGCGGCAAGGCTGCGGCCTTCCTGAAGAAGTTCAAGTGGACGACCGAGGACCAGAACGAGGTCTCCCTGATGATCGCCGACCAGAAGCTCACGCCCGAGCAGGCGGCGAAGAAGTGGGTGGACGGCCACGCGTCCACGTGGAAGGCGTGGCTGTCCTGACCGTCAGCGCTTCTTCAGCTCGTCGGCCATTCCCTTGAACGCCAGCGCCGCCCAGCGCTGCAGCGTCGGCCCGAACGTGACGCGGGTGGCCCCGAGTTCGCCGAGTTCGGCGGGTGAGGGGCCGCCGTTCAGCGTGCCGTGCACATTGACCGGCCCCTGGATCCCGGACCGCAGCAGGGGCAGTACGTCCGTCGGGGCGCCGATCGGATAGACGCACTCGGCGCCGGCGGCGACGTACAACGCGGCCCGCTCGATGGCCCGTTCGGGATCGCCGTCGCCGTACGCGAAGACGTCGACGCGGGCGTTGACGAACAGCTGGTCGCCGGCCTCGTACCGCACCTCCGCGAGCCAGTCGGCGTGCTCGCGCGGGTCCTTGAGGACACCCCCGTTCGAGTCCTCGAGGTTGCAGCCGACGGCCCCCGCCTCCAGCAGCCGCTCCACGAGCTCCTTCGGCGCGAGCCCGTACCCGTCCTCGACGTCGGCCGACACGGGCACGTCGACGGCCCGGCAGATGCGCGCCACCGCGGCGAACATCTCCTCGGCCGGCGTGGACCCGTCCTCGTACCCGAGCGAGGCCGCGACTCCCGCGCTGGGTGTCGCGAGGGCCGGCCACCCGGCCTCCTCCAGCACCCGCGCGCTCACCGCGTCCCAGGGGCCCGGCAGCACGAGGGGGCCGCCGGGGAGGCGGCCCTTGTGCAGCGCGCGGAAGATCTCGACCTTGCTCATGGCGTTCACGGTGTGTAACCCCCCGGCGGGACACGGCGGCTGACCATCACGCGGTTCCAGTTGTTGATGGCGACGATCAACCCGATGAGATGGGCGAGTTCACGCTCGCCGAAGTGCTTGGCGGCCCGCTCGTACACGTCGTCCGGCACGAAGCCGTCGGTGAGTACCGTGACCGCCTCGGTCAGCGCGAGCGCGGTCCGCTCCCGCTCGTCGAAGAGGTCGTCCCCGGCCTCCTCCCAGGCGGCGAGCAGGTCGAGCTGCTGCTCACGCACCCCGTGCTTGCGGGCGATCTCGAGGTGCATGTCGAGGCAGAAGGCGCAGTGGTTGAGCTGCGAGGCGCGGATGGCGACCAGTTCGGCGAGCGCGGGGTCACCCAGTCCCCGCTTGGCGGCGGCGCTGACCGCGGACATCGCCTGTGCCACCGCGCGGTCGAGCAGCTGCGTACGAGCCGTCACCCGAGGTCTCCCGGCTGGTAGTGGCCCGGCACCATACGCGTGGTCACGCCGAACCGGTTCCAGGCGTTGATCACCGCGATGGTGGCGATCAGCTGCGCCAGCTCGGCCTCCTCGAAGTGCTTGGCGGCCTTCTCGTACACCTCGTCGGGCACGAATCCGTCGGTCAGGACGGTCACGGCCTCCGTGAGCTCGATCGCGGCGAGCTCCTTCTCCGTGTAGAAGTGCTGCGACTCCTCCCACGCGTTCAGCTGCACGATCCGCTGGACGCTCTCGCCCGCCGCGAGCGCGTCCTTGGTGTGCATGTCTAGGCAGAACGCGCAGTGGTTGAGGGCGGAGGCGCGCAGCCGCACCAGCTCCACCAGGCTAGGGTCGAGGCCCTGCTTGGCTGCCGTGTCGAGGCGGGCCATCGCCTTGTACACCTCGGGGGCGAGCTGCGCCCAGTGCATCCGGGCCGGCCGTTCGGCCGCGTGATCGGTGATCTCCTCTGTGGTCATGTCTCGACCCTAGGATCGAGGCTGCCCAAGGGTATGGTCCATTTCCATGGCAGAATCATGGGCCACTTTCGGCGTCGACCTGCATCTGGAACCGACCGGGGCGGGCGTGCGCCGGGGCCTCACCGACGCCCTGCGCGAGGCCGTCCGCACCGGCCGGCTCGCCCCCGGCACCCGGCTGCCCTCCTCCCGCACGCTCGCCGCGGACCTGGGCATCGCCCGCAACACGGTCGCGGACGCGTACGCCGACCTGGTGGCGGAGGGCTGGCTCACGGCACGCCAGGGTTCGGGCACGCGCGTCGCCGAGCGGAGGGTCGTACCACCGGCGAACCCCGCTCCCCGCCCCCGCGCCCACAGCCGACCCGCCTACAACCTGATCCCCGGCACCCCGGATCTCACCACCTTCCCCCGCGCCGAGTGGCTCAAGGCCGCCCGCCGCGCCCTCACGGCGGCCCCGTACCAGGCCCTCGACTACGGCGACCCCCGCGGCCGCCCCGAACTCCGCGCCGCCCTCGCGGGATACCTGTCCCGGGCCCGGGGCGTGCGCGCGGACCCCGAACGCATCCTGGTGTGCGCGGGGTTCTCGCACGGCCTGCGCATCCTGGCCGCGGTGTTGCGGGGGCGCGGCGGGCACACCGTCGCCGTGGAGTCGTACGGCCTCGACGTGCACTGGAAGCTGCTCGCCGACGCCAGTCTGCGCACGGTCCCGCTGCCTGTCGACGAACTCGGCACGGACCCGAGGGAGTTGGGCGACGAGGCCGCCGTACTGCTCACGCCCGCCCACCAGTTCCCGATCGGCGGCACCCTGCACCGGAACCGGCGCGCGATCGTCGTCGACTGGGCGCGGCGCACCGGGGGAGTGGTGATCGAGGACGACTACGACGGCGAGTTCCGCTACGACCGCCAGCCCGTCGGCGCCCTCCAGGGCCTCGACCCCGACCACGTCGTCTACGCCGGCACCGCCAGCAAGTCCCTCGCCCCCGGCCTGCGTCTGGCCTGGCTGGTGCTGCCGCCGAGCGTCATGGAGGAGGCGGTACGGGCCAAGGGCGGTACCGACTCCTGCGGGGCCCTGGACCAGCTGACCCTCGCCGAGTTCATCGTCTCCGGCGCCTACGACCGCCATGTCCGCGCCGCCCGGCTGCGCTACCGGCGCCGACGTGACGCCCTGGTCGCGGAGCTCGCCCGCCGTGCCCCGCAGGTGCACGCCACCGGCATCGCGGCCGGCCTCCACCTGGTGCTGCGACTGCCGCCCGGCACCGAGCAGGCGGCGCTGCGCGCGGCGGCCTGGCACGGGCTCGCCCTGCACGAACTGCACCGCTACCAGCACCCGGACGCGGCCGTCGAGCGCCGGGACGCGCTGGTCGTCGGATACGGGACACCGCCGGACCACGCGTGGTCGGGCGCACTCGACGCACTGTGCGCTTCACTGCATTCGTGAATACGACTTCCCCGGGGTGCGTGGTCGAGGGCGGGCAGGGACGGGGTGCATGGTCGGGGGGCGTAGGGACGGGGTGCATGGTCAGGGGCGTAGGGACGCTCACGTCTCCTCCGCCGGCGCCTCCCCGAACCGTGCCAGTGCCAGCGCTCCCGCCACGGCCACCGCGAACCCCAGTACCGCCAGCCAGGTCAGCCCTTCTCGTGTCCGGTCGCCGAGCCACACCACGCCGACCGCCGCCGGCCCGATCGTCTCCCCGATCACCATGCCCGCCGTGGCCGTGGTCACCGAGCCGCGCTGCAGGGCCGACGTCAGCAGCAGGAACGCGGCGCCCCCGCCGAGCAACAGGGCGTACGTCGCCGGGTTGGTGAGCAGCACCGACGGCGCGAGCGAGTCGATGAGCCGCACCGACACCTCCACCACCCCGAACCCGAACCCGGCCCCCAGGCCGAGCACCAGCGCCCGCCCCCGCCCGGACCACCGGCCACCCACCAGCCCGAGCAGCAGCACCCCCACGGCGGTGCCGAGCATCGCGTACTTCAGCGCCGTCGTCCCCTCCTGATCCCCCTCGCCCCCGGACGCCAGCCCCAGCATCGCGAGCCCGGCGCACACGACCCCGACCGCCGCCCACTCGCTCCGGCTCAGCCGTACCCGCAACAGCCGCGCGGCCACCACTGCCGTCACCGCCAGGCTGGAGGCCAGCGCGGCCCCGACCGCGTAGATGGGGATCGACCGCAACGCGGCGATCTGCAACAGGAACCCCAGCCCGTCCAGCGCCAGCCCGGCCAGATACCGCCACTGCCGCACGGCCCGCAGCAACAGCGCCGCGTCCCCACCCTCACCCGTGCTCGCCGCCCTCGCGGCGACCGCCTGCAGCACCGTCGCCGTACCGAAGCAGACCGCCGCCCCGAGCGCGCACACCATCCCAAAGATCACAAAGTGACTGTAGGGGAGGGGCGCTAGGACCGGGGTGCCTGCGCCCGGCCTCACACCGATCTTTAGGCTGGCCGCCGCAGACCGAACACCGGCAGCACCAGCAGATCGAACACCGGCAACACCAACGGGGAGACACGCACATGGCTGACGCACGCAGACAACTCCGCTCCGGCACCGTCGTCCTCGGCGGCATGGGCCTCCTCGCCGCCGCCCTCACCGCCTGCTCCTCCGACGACCCCGACAAGCGCTGCGTCGACCGCGACAGCTACAACCTCACCAAGGGCTACAAGGTCGTCGCCGACAAGAACTGCACGACCACCAAGTCCTCGGCCGACAGCGCCTGGTACTACGAGGGCGAGAAGCGCGGCAACTGGGTCGACGGCGGCTCCTTCACCAAGCCCCGCAAGGCCTCCAGCGGCTCCGGCGGAACGAGTGGCGGCCACGGTGTCTCCCGCGGCGGCTTCGGCAGCGGCAAGGGCAGCTCCGGCGGCTGACCAGGATCCCGGACCGGAGCAGACCCCGTACACCATGGAACGCCACACCATCACCCCGCGCCCCGACTGGCAGCAGACCGTCGAGGCACAGGGCCTCGTCTACCCGCTCACCCGCCACCCCGACGGCTCCCTGCGCCCCTACTGGGACGAGAGCGCCTACTACTCCTTCACGCTCCCCGAGGTGGAAGCCCTGGAGGAGGTCGTCGAGGAACTCCACGCGATGTGCCTCGCGGCGGCCGACCACATCGTCGAGGCCGGCCGCTTCGCCGACCTCGGCATCACCGACCCGCGCGTCGCCGAAGCGGTCGCGGAGGCCTGGCGCCGACGCGACGAACTCCCGTCCCTCTACGGCCGCTTCGACCTCCGCTACGACGGCACTGGCCCGGCGAAGCTGCTGGAGTACAACGCCGACACCCCCACGTCCCTGGTCGAGGCCGCCTCACCCCAGTGGTTCTGGATGGAGGAACGCTTCCCGGGCGCCGACCAGTGGAACTCCCTCCACGAACGCCTCGTCGCCGCCTGGAGGAAACAGTCCGCTCTCCTCCCGCCCGGCAGCCCCCTCTACTTCGCGCACTCCTCGGACGACGAGCTCGGCGAGGACCTGATGACCGTCGCCTACCTCAAGGAGACCGCCGAACAGGCCGGCCTGGACACCGACTGGATCTCGATGGAGGAGATCGGCTGGGACCACCTCTCCGGCCGCTTCGTCGACAACCAACTCCGCTTCATCCGCAGCTGCTTCAAGCTCTACCCCTGGGAGTGGCTCACCACCGACACCTTCGCCGGCCACGTCCTCGACACCCTCGACAACGGCGGCGGCACCGGCACCACCCTGTGGATCGAACCGGCCTGGAAGATGCTCCTGAGCAACAAGGCCCTCCTGGCCGTCCTCTGGGACCTCCACCCCGGCCACCCGAACCTCCTCCCGTCCTACCTCGACGGCCCGCGCGAACTCGCCACGACGACCGGTTACGTCGCCAAGCCCCTGCTCGGCCGCGAGGGCGCCGGAGTGACCGTCCACGAACCCGGAAGCGAGCCGGTCCTGCGCCAAGAGCCGTGCTGCTACCAGGAGTTGGCCCCCCTGCCCGACTTCGACGGCAACCGCGTCGTCCTCGGCGCATGGGTCGTCGAGAACGAGTCGGCGGGCCTCGGCATCCGCGAGTCCTCGGGCCTGATCACGGACGAGTACGCGCGCTTCCTGCCCCATGTGATCCGCTGACCGCGCTCTACATCCCGAGAACCGCCCGCAGCTGAGCGAGCCCCCAGTCCAGATCCTCCTTTCCGATCACCAGTGGCGGTGCGATCCGCACCGTCGCTCCATGCGTGTCCTTGACCAGCACTCCCCGGTCCATCAGCTTCTCGGACACCTCCCGCCCCGTCCCGTGGCCCGGGGCGATGTCGACGCCCGCCCACAACCCCCGTCCCCGTACCGCCGTCACGCGCCCCGTACCGGCCAACGCCCCCAGCTCGCGGTGCAGATGCTCACCCAGCTCCGCCGACCTCGCCTGGAACTCGCCCGTGCGCAGCATCGCGATCACCTCCAGCGCCACCGCGCAGGCCAGCGGGTTGCCGCCGAACGTCGACCCGTGCTCCCCGGGCCGGAACACCCCGAGCACCTCGGCGCTCGACACCACCGCCGACACCGGCACGATCCCCCCGCCCAGCGCCTTCCCGAGCACATACACATCCGGCACCACACCCTCGTGCTCGCACGCGAAGGTCTTCCCCGTCCGCCCCAGCCCCGACTGGATCTCGTCGGCGACGAACAGCACGTTCCGCTCCCGCGTCAGCTCCCGCACCCCTGGCAGATAGCCTGCCGGCGGCACCAGCACCCCCGCCTCGCCCTGGATCGGCTCCAGCAGCACCGCGACCGTGTTCTCCGTGACCGCCGACCGCATCGCCGTCAGGTCCCCGTACGGCACGATCTCGAAGCCCGGCGTGTAGGGCCCGAAGTCCGCCCGCGCCTCCGGGTCGGTGGAGAAGCTGATCAGTGTTGTCGTACGGCCGTGGAAGTTGTTGCCCGCGACCACGATCTTCGCCATCTCCGAGGGCACGCCCTTGACCTTGTAGCCCCACTTCCGGGCCGTCTTCACCGCGGTCTCCACCGCCTCGGCGCCCGTGTTCACCGGCAGCACCATCTCCATGCCGCACAGTCCGGCGAGCTGCTCGCAGAACGCCGCGTACCGGTCGTGGTGGAACGCCCGCGACGTCAGCGTCACCCGCTCCAGCTGCGCCTTCGCCGCCTCCACCAGTCGCCGGTTGCGATGGCCGAAATTGAGCGCCGAGTAACCGGCCAGCAGGTCCAGAAACCGCCTCCCCTCCACATCCGTCATCCAGGCCCCGTCGGCGGAGGCGACGACCACGGGCAGCGGGTGGTAGTTGTGCGCGCTGTGCGCTTCGGCGGCGGCGATGAGTGTCTCCGTAGTGGTCACGGGGTCTCCCGAAGGTGCCGAGTGCTGAGGGTGCCCCCTTTCCTATCGTCGCTCGCATGGTGGACGCGGGACCTCGGCTCTTCGACGCGCCCGGTAGGCTGACCGGCGGGCCGTGACTGGCGCGCTGGGATGGGACCGACCATCGGGGAGCGGCCTGTGTGTGAGCGAGTGCCGTGCGCCTGGGCCAACCGTGAACCGTGAACGCTTCAAGCCACGCCGTCCGGAGGCCGACGACATGTCAGAGCAGCAGCCCCTCTCCACCGAGTCCACCGCCTTCCGCGCCGCCCTCGACGTGATCCGCGCCGTCGAACCCCGGGTCGCCGACGCCATCGGCCAGGAAGTCCACGACCAGCGCGAGATGCTCAAGCTGATCGCCTCCGAGAACTACGCCTCCCCGGCCACCCTGCTCGCGATGGGCAACTGGTTCAGCGACAAGTACGCCGAGGGCACCATCGGCCGCCGCTTCTACGCCGGCTGTCGCAACGTCGACACCGTCGAGTCCCTCGCCGCCGAGCACGCCAAGGAGCTCTTCGGCGCCCGCCACGCCTACGTCCAGCCGCACTCCGGCATCGACGCCAACCTCGTCGCCTTCTGGTCGGTCCTCGCCGACCGCGTCGAGGCCCCCTTCCTGGAGAAGACCGGCGCCCGCCAGGTCAACGACCTCACCGAGGCCGACTGGGCCGAACTCCGCCAGGCCTTCGGCAACCAGCGCATGCTCGGCATGTCCCTGGACGCGGGCGGCCACCTCACCCACGGCTTCCGCCCGAACATCTCCGGCAAGATGTTCGACCAGCGCTCCTACGGCACCGACCCGGCCACCGGCCTCATCGACTACGAGGCCCTGCGTGCCTCCGCCCGCGAGTTCAAGCCGCTGATCATCGTCGCCGGCTACTCCGCCTACCCCCGCCTGGTGAACTTCCGCATTATGCGCGAGATCGCCGACGAGGTCGGCGCGACCCTGATGGTCGACATGGCGCACTTCGCCGGCCTGGTCGCGGGCAAGGTGCTGACCGGCGACTTCGACCCGGTCCCGCACGCCCAGATCGTCACCACCACCACCCACAAGTCGCTGCGCGGCCCGCGCGGCGGCATGGTCCTGTGCGACGACTCCCTCAAGGACCAGGTCGACCGAGGCTGCCCGATGGTCCTCGGCGGCCCGCTCCCGCACGTCATGGCCGCCAAGGCCGTCGCCCTCGCCGAGGCCCGCCGGCCCTCCTTCCAGGACTACGCCCAGCGCATCGTCGACAACTCCCGGGCCCTGGCGGAAGGCCTGATGCGCCGGGGCGCGACCCTGGTCACCGGCGGCACGGACAACCACCTCAACCTGATCGACGTCGCCACCTCCTACGGCCTCACCGGCCGCCAGGCCGAGGCCGCGCTCCTGGAGTCCGGCATCGTCACCAACCGCAACGCCATCCCCGCCGACCCGAACGGCGCCTGGTACACCTCCGGCATCCGCATCGGCACTCCCGCGCTGACCACGCGCGGCCTGGGCACCGCCGAGATGGACGAGGTCGCCGGCCTCATCGACCGCGTGCTGACCACCGCCGAGCCGGGCACCACCAAGTCGGGCGCCCCCTCCAAGGCCCAGCACGTCCTGGACCCGAAGATCGCGGGCGAGATCTCCCGCCGCGCCACCGACCTCGTGGCCGGCTTCCCGCTCTACCCGGAGATCGACCTGGGCTGAGCGCGCCCCCGGCCGACCTGCGCTCCCTCTTGAGTTGTCAAGGATCGGCTCTCAGAGATCGATGAGTTCCTGTCGTGGCTCCTCCGGCGGCGGTCCGGCACCCGTCCGGGCCGCCGCGCGGCGTATCAGCAGGCTCCCGCCGACCCCGACCACAACCCCGACAGCCAGCCCCGACGCCGCCCACCAGACACTGCCGTGGCCCCCGCCGCCCCGTTCCCCGGCAACCTGCCCCGAGGCTCCTCCTTCTCCGGTGCCTCCAGCCGCAGCCACCCCCTCACCCAGCCCGACCAGTACCTTCTCCTGTTCCAGCTGTGCGAACACCGAGCGCGGGGCCCGATGCCAGCGGATGTCGTCGTCGGCCACATCCGGCGCGGGATCGCTGCGTATCCAGGGCGTACCGTCCGCCGCCACGAACACCTGGTCCTGCCGCTCGACGGCCACATCACCTCCCGGCGCCCGGTTCGTCTGCGGCCAGCCCCCGACCCCCGTCAGCCCCCACATCACCGTGAAGGCCACCGGCGGATAACGCCCCTCGCTCCACGCCTCCGGCACCCGCTCCGTCCCGGTGTAGCCGGGCTGCAGCAACTGCCGCAGCCGGGCGAAGGCCGGCTCACCCGACTGCAGAACCGTCGTCCGCCCACTGCCGCCCGCGACGATCATTGCCAGATCGGGGACATCCACAGCGCGGACACCCGCATCGCGGACGTCCACATCGGGAACATCCCGAGCCCGGGCCGGCGAAGCCGACGGATGCTTGGTCACCGCCGGTGCCGCAGACACCAGCCCACCAGCCGCTCGCCCCGCAGGCAGCACCTCGTCCGCCACAGGGCCAGCGGCGACGGCTCTGTCCGCCGTGAGGCCCGCGACAATCACCCCGCCCGTCGAGCCGCCCGCCGCACCCGCGTACGCCACCGGCGCCCCACACACCCCGAGCGCCATCACCGCAGGTACCAGAGCAACAACCTGCGCCTGCGTCCTCCTCCTGCCCGTCCCCTCTCCGTCCCGTTCCCTCCGGCACCTCATCCGTCCTCCTCTCCAGCGACCACCTCTCATACGTCCCGCAGCTCCTGCTTCGGCCCGTCCTCCCGCGTCCGCCTCCACCCGTCGCCGTCAGAGAGCCGTGACGCGTACCGCCGCAGCCCGAGCGCCAGTCCCGCCCCGGTCGCCGCTCCCGGCAGCGTCCACCACCAGTTGGTCCACCAGTCCGTGCCGTCGTCCGGTGTGGCCGCGCCGACTGTCAGTGAGGCCGTCCCGGCGTCGGCGTCCACCCCCTCCGACTCCCAAGGCGCCGGGAAGATTCCGGAGTAGCCCTCGCCCTTGGTGTCCTTGCCCATCACGCCAAGTTGCTTGAGCAGGGCGCGCAGCTCGGTCGGGTGGTCGGCGCGGTGCCAGTAGCCGTTCATGGTGTCCGGCACGTGCGCCGCCGTGTGGATCCATACGGCCCCGGTTCCCGAGTCGCCGGGGAAGACCCGGTCCATCCGCCAGGGTGATATGTCGTGGGCGAGCCAAGTGACGTTTATCTGACGGGCGTTCGCCAGATCGCTTCCCGGGGGTATCTCCCGGGTTCCTGTGTCCGGTGGGCCCAGCAGCTGGGCCAACTCTCCGTACTCTTTGTCCGAGTAATACAGCGCCTCGGCCTCCCCGCTCGACGGCGAAGTCACCAGCACGCTTGTCGGGCCGCCCGCCGATGCCGATGACGCGCCCCACACCATCAGTGCCAGCGTTGCTGACAACGCCCCGGTCAGCGCCGCCAGTTCATGAATCCTGCGCCTCCATCCACGCATCGCATCCCCCAACCAGTCGTCCCTTGCGGCCCGTCCGCGAGCCGCGTGTCACTTCTGGTACACCGCCCGAGCCGCCGGGGTTCCCGCCATCCGCGGACTATTTGGCGGACTTCCCCGACTTCCCGGACTGTGCGGCCGACTCCTCCAGCGACTTCGCGATCTGCACGGCACGGGCCTTCGACGCCACGCCCTCCAGCCGCAGCGTCACCGCCCCGTCGCCGGTCCGGTGGGTCCACAGCAGAGTCGGTCCGGCGGTTCTCTCCTTGCGGGTGAAACGGTCCCCGTCCGCGTCGACCAGCCAGAAGCTCAGCAGATGCGGGCGCGGGAACCACAGGGCGTACTCCTGGACGCCGTCCGCGGTCGGCTTTCCGCCGAGCTCCAGCCACTCCGGAGGATCCCGCAGCGTCTTGGCGAAGCCGACGTCCAGCCAGGCGGGGAACTCGTCCAGCCGGACCGTATGCCCGCCCTCGCGCCAGCACAGGCTGACCAGGAATCGTCCCTGCGGCTCGCCGGTGACCGCCACCGTGTCCGGCACACCCAGCGCGTCCGGTACCACCGGCTGGAAGCCGGCCCGGTGCTCGGCCTGCCCGAGCGACACGGATCTCCCGCAGCCGGGCACCTCGGCGCCCGGCGAGGGCACCGCCGACGGGTCGTACCGCACCTCGACACCGCCGAAGTCGAACCAGTCGATCACCGCGGCCCGCACCGGGGGCGTGAGCGCGAGCACCGTCAGCAGGCCGCACAGCGTCGCGGTCAGCGAGCGCCACCTCAGCCGTGTCCAGCGCCGGGCCGCCCGCAGCCGCTCGCGGGCGCCCCGTGGCTCGGCCACCGGGACCGGCACATGCTCGGCCAGTATCTGACCCAGCACCCGCTCGACCATCGTCTCCGAGCCCCCCGAACCGTCGGCCGGGTCCAGCGACCGGCCCAGCGCCTTCAGCTCCTCCGGCAGCCGGGACACACCCTCGTGTCCCCTCTCACGCGAGCGTCCCCGCGCACCCGGACCCCGGTCACCGCCACGCCCGCGCGGCCCCCGGCCCCCGGCGCCCTCCGGGCCACGGCCGCCCTCACCGCCGTACGACTCCCGTCCCTCACTCACGCTCATCACCCCCTTCCCGAGGCTCGAAATCCGGCAGTAGTCGGCCCAGCTTGCGCAGGGCGCGGTTGAGGCGGGACTTGACCGTCCCGCGAGGCCAGCCCAGGGCCTGGGCCGTCTCGGACTCGTCCATCTCCAGGAGATAGCGGTAGGTCACGACCAGGCGGTGCTCCTCGCTCAGCTTCTCGACGGCGGACAGGAGGGCCGCGCGGCGCTCGGTCTGGAGGGTCGCCACCGCCGGGTCCGCCGATTCCGGTATCAGCGGCTCCGCCTCCACGAAGGCCGCCTCCCGGCCGGCGAGCGTGCGCTGCCGCGCCGCCGTGCGCACTGTGTTCCTCGTCTCATTGGCCACGATCGACAGCAGCCAAGGCTTGAAGGCCGAGCCGTCCCGGAACCTGCCCAGCGCGCAGTACGCCTTCACGAAGGCCTGCTGCACCACGTCCTCTGCGTCCGCACCCGCCCCGAGCGCCGCGGCCGCCCTGAGTGCGATGCCCGTGTGGGCCCGCACCAGCTCCGCGTACGCCTCCGGCTCTCCGGCGCGTACGCGGGCGATCACCGCGGCCTCATCGACGATGCGGCCCCCCTCCCGCGTTCTCACACTCTTGTTACACCGCGGCGGACAGATCGGTTCCCATCTGTTTCCGACCAGTTCCGGATCGGCCCCCGGCACCTGAGAGAATGGTGAGCATGGCCTCTGATCGTCCCCGCGTGCTCTCCGGAATCCAGCCCACCGCAGGCTCGTTCCACCTCGGCAACTACCTCGGCGCCGTCCGCCAGTGGGTGGCCCTGCAGGAGTCCCACGACGCGTTCTACATGGTCGTCGACCTGCACGCGATCACGGTTCCGCAGGACCCGGCGGAGCTGCGGGCCAACACCCGGCTCGCCACCGCCCAGCTGCTCGCCGCGGGCCTCGACCCGGAGCGCTGCACGCTGTTCGTCCAGAGCCATGTCCCCGAGCACGCCCAGCTCGCGTGGGTCATGAACTGCCTCACCGGCTTCGGCGAGGCCTCCCGTATGACCCAGTTCAAGGACAAGTCCGCCAAGCAGGGCGCGGACCGCGCCAGTGTCGGCCTGTTCACGTACCCGATCCTCCAGGTCGCGGACATCCTGCTGTACCAGGCCAACGAGGTGCCGGTCGGCGAGGACCAGCGCCAGCACATCGAGCTGACCCGCGACCTCGCCGAGCGCTTCAACGGCCGCTTCGGCGAGACCTTCACGATCCCGAAGCCGTACATCCTCAAGGAGACGGCGAAGATCTACGACCTGCAGGACCCGTCGATCAAGATGAGCAAGTCGGCGTCCACGCCGAAGGGCCTCATCAACCTCCTCGACGACCCCAAGGCCACCGCGAAGAAGGTCAAGAGCGCGGTCACCGACACCGACACCGTCATCCGCTACGACGCCGAGAACAAGCCGGGCGTCAGCAACCTGCTCACCATCTACTCGACCCTCACCGGCAAGCCGATCGCCGACCTGGAGCGCGAGTACGAGGGCAAGATGTACGGCGCGCTCAAGACCGACCTCGCCGAGGTCATGGTCGAGTTCGTGACGCCCTTCCGGGAGCGCACCCAGCAGTACCTGGACGACTCGGAGACGCTGGACTCGATTCTGGCCAAGGGGGCCGAGAAGGCACGTGCCGTGGCCGCGGAGACCCTCTCCCAGGCCTACGACCGGGTGGGTTTCCTGCCTGCCAAGCACTGACGCGCACCTTCGCACAGAAGTACCACCGGGCAGAGCGCTGCACATCACTATGGTTGCGCCTGCCCGCAACACAGCCGTGGCCGTACAGTCGATAGCCGACGGCCGGGAACAAATCCGTCACGACGACAGGAGACGACGTGGGGACCGTAACGATCGGCGTGTCGATCGCGGTCCCGGAGCCACAGGGCAGCCAGCTCCAGCAGCTGCGCGCGGGCTTCGGCGACGCCGCTGCTCACGGCATCCCCACGCACGTCACCCTGCTGCCGCCGACCGAGGTGGACAGCGCGGCTCTGCCGGCCATCGAGGCGCACCTGACCGAGGTCGCCGCGGCCGGTCGGCCGTTCCCGATGCGGCTGCAGGGCACCGGGACCTTCCGGCCCCTGTCGCCCGTCGTCTTCGTGCGGGTCGTGGAAGGAGCCGAGGCCTGCACCTGGCTGCAGAAGCAGGTCCGCGACGCCTCCGGCCCGGTGGCGCGCGAACTGGCGTTCCCGTACCACCCGCACGTCACCGTCGCGCACGGCATCGACGAGGAGTCGATGGACCGCGCCTTCGAGGAGCTCGCCGACTACGAGGCCGACTGGCCGTGCACCGGCTTCGCGCTGTACGAACAGGGCGAGGACGGCGTGTGGCGCAAGTTGCGCGAGTACGCCTTCGGGGGCGCCGTGGTGCCGCCGCAGGCCGGGCACGTGGAGCACGGCACCATCGGTAGCCGGTAGCCGGTAGCCGGTAGCCGGTAGCCGGTAGCCGGTAGCCGGTAGCCGGTAGCCGGTAGCCGCCGGGTTCGCCGCGGCCCCCGACACGGGTCGGTGGAGAGGGCGCCGGGATGCCCAGGCGGGTGCTCGCCGCGCCGGCCGGCGACGCCCGGCCGGAAGAGCGCGCCTGGATCGGCAACAGTGCGCCTGGATCGGCAAGAGCGCGCCTAGATCGGCAGCCGGCGGAACACCCCGCGCGGGACGTGCCGCAGCGCCGACATCACCGCACGCAGCGTGCCCGGCACCCACACCGTCTCCGAGCGCCGCCGCAGCCCCAGCTCCACGGCCGTGGCGACCGCCTCCGGAGTCGTCGCCAGCGGTGCTTCCGGGAGACCGGCGGTCATCTTGGAGCGCACGAACCCGGGACGTACGACCATCACGTGCACGCCCGTGCCGTGCAGCGCGTCGCCCAGCCCCTGCGCGAAGGCGTCCAGGCCGGCCTTGCTGGAGCCGTAGATGAAGTTGCTGCGCCGGGCCCGCTCGCCGGCGACGGAGGAGAGCACCACCAGGGAGCCGTGCCCTTGTGCCTGCAACGCGCGTGCGCTCACCAGGCCCGCCGACACCGCGCCCGTGTAGTTGGTCTGCGCAACCCGCACCGCGGCGGCCGGATCGCGCTCGTCGTTGGCCTGGTCGCCGAGGATCCCGAAGGCGAGCAGCACCATGTCGATGTCGCCCTCCGCGAAGACCTTGCCGAGCACGGTCTCGTGGGAGTGGGGGTCGAGCGCGTCGAAGGCGACGGTGTGCACGTCCGCGCCGCAGCCGCGCAATTGCTCCGCGGCCTGCTCCAGGGCGGGCGAGGGACGGCCGGCGAGCCACACCACGCGCGTGCGGCGCGCGATCAGGCGGCGGGCGGTGGCGAGCGCGATCTCGGACGTACCGCCGAGGACGAGCAGGGACTGGGGGAGACCGAAGGCGTCCTTCACGACAGCAGCTCCTAGAGGGCGAGACGGCGGGACAGGTCCGAGGTGAACACCGCGCGCGGGTCGAGTTCGGCGCGCAGGGCACGGAAGTCGTCGAGGCGCGGGTACATCGCGGCGAGGAGTTCAGGGCGCATCCGGGAGTCCTTGGCGAGGTAGACCCGGCCACCGGCCGCGGCGACCTCCTCGTCGAGCTCGTCCAGGAAGCCGCCGAGGCCGGGCAGCGCGGCCGGGATGTCCAGGGCGAGCGTCCAGCCGGGCACCGGGAAGGAGAGCCAGCCCGGATCGGCCTCCCCGAAGCGCTTGAGGACGGCCAGGAAGGACGGACAGCGATGCTCGGAGATGCGCCGTACGATCCGGCGCAGCGCGTCCTCCCGGCCGTGACCGACGACGAACTGGTACTGCACGAAGCCGCCGCGGCCGTAGACGCGGTTCCAGTGGGGCACGCCGTCCAGGGGGTGGAAGAAGGTGGAGATCCTCTGCAGTTGGCCGGTACGCGCGCGTGGTGCCTTCCGGTACCAGAGCTCGTTGAAGAGGCCCACGGTCGTGCGGCTCAGCAGGCCCTCCGGGAAGAGGGCGGGGGCGGCCGGGAACTGCGGGGTCCGGAAATCCAACGGTGCTCTACGCGCGCGTGCGGGCAGCGCGTCCAGGGGCGCGTGGTCGCCGCGGGTGAGGACCGCGCGGCCGGTCGCCGCGCCGCGCGCCAGCAGGTCGATCCAGGCGACCGAGTAGCGGTAGCGGTGGTCGTCGGCGGTCAGGCGCGCCATCAGGTCGTCGAGGTCCGTCGCGCGCTCGGTGTCTACCGACATCAGGGACGTCTCGACGGGCAGCAACCGGATGGTGGCGGTCAGGATCACGCCGGTGAGGCCCATGCCGCCCGCGGTCGCGTCGAACAGGGGCGTGCCGCTGCTCACCGTGCGGATCTCGCCGTCGGCGGTGAGGAGTTCGAGGGACAGGACGTGCCGGGAGAAGGAGCCGGACACATGGTGGTTCTTGCCGTGGATGTCCGCGCCGATCGCTCCGCCGACGGTCACGTAACGCGTGCCCGGCGTCACCGGCACGAACCAGCCCAGCGGCAGCAGCACCTCCATCAGCCGGTGCAGGGAGACGCCCGCGTCGCACAGCACCGTGCCGCCGTCGGCGTCGATCGCGTGGACACGGTCCAGGCCGGTCATGTCGAGCACCGCTCCGCCGGCGTTCTGCGCAGCGTCCCCGTACGCCCGCCCCAGGCCCCTGGGGACGGCCCCGCGGGCCCCGCAGCCCCGGACGGCGGCCACGGCCTCCTCGTACGTCCGGGGGCGGATCGGACGGGCCGCGGTGGGCGCGGTGCGGCCCCATCCGGTGACGATCACGGGAGCGGTGTCGGCAGGCATGACGGTGACCGTATCGCCCATCCATGAGCGATTGGTTTTGAAACGTGAATAGCCTCCCCGAAATGGGTGATTAATGGGATGTCGCTCAATATTGCCGGAGTTCCGGCGGTGTTGACGTGAACAGTGAGTCCGCATGGACGACATGGATGACATGGACCATATGGACCGCCGAATCCTTTCCGTGTTCCGGGCGTACGGCAGTGACCCGCGCGTCGCCGGTGCCGCGCGCGCCCTCTCGTGGGCCGGAGAGCACGGTGCGCTGTGGCTGGCGGCCGGGCTCGCGGGAGCCGCCGTGAACGGCGCGCGACGCGGCGCCTGGTTGCGCGGCACGGCGCTCACCGCGGGCGCGCACCTCGTCAGCATGGGCGTGAAAAGGGTGGTGCGCCGTCCGCGCCCGGCGCACGTCGAACCCCTCGTGCGCACCGCTGGCCGACACTCCTTCCCGAGCTCGCACGCGACCTCCGCCGCGGCCGCCGCCGTCGCCTACGGGGCGCTCGGCGCCCACGCGATCCCGCCGCTCGCCGCCGCGATGTGCCTCTCGCGCCTGGTCGTCGGCGTCCACTACCCCTCGGACGTGGCGGCGGGCGCGGCCCTCGGGGCGCTCACGGCGCGCATCGGGTCGCGCTGGATGGCAGGGGGCGCGCATGACTGAGACAGCGCCCCTCACGGGAGGCGCACGCACCCACGACACGGCGCTTCTCGAACAACGCACGCCCCAGCGAAGCCCCGCACCACCCCAGCACAAAGGCACCCGCGCCCCGCGCGGCGGCGGCCCCGGCGCGCTCCTGCGCGGCCTGCTCAGGACCGCGCGCCCCAAGCAGTGGGTCAAGAACCTCCTGGTCGTCGCCGCCCCGGCCGCCGCCGGGCAGCTGTTCTCACGCCATGCCCTCGCCCAACTCGCCCTGGTCTTCGCGCTGTTCACCGCGTGCGCCGCCGCCGTCTACCTGATCAACGACGCCCGGGACGCCGAGGCCGACCGCGCGCACCCGACCAAGCGGCACCGTCCGGTGGCCGCGGGAGACGTGCCCGTGCCCGTCGCGTACGCCGTCGGAGGCGCCCTCGGGGTGCTCGCGCCGGTCGCCGCGGCCTGGCTGGTCTCGCCGGTCGTCGCGGCGCTGCTGACGGCCTACCTGGGCATGCAACTGGCGTACTGCGTCAGCCTCAAGCACGTCCTGGTCGTCGACCTCGTGGTCGTCACCACCGGGTTCCTGATGCGGGCCATGATCGGCGGGCTGGCCCTGGGGATCCCGCTCTCCCGCTGGTTCCTGATCACGACCGGGTTCGGGGCGCTGTTCATGGTGTCGGCCAAGCGCTACTCCGAGGCGGTGCAGATGGCCGGAAAGGCGGGCGCCACGCGCGCGTTGCTCACCGAGTACACCACCGGCTACCTGCGCTTCGTGTGGCAGCTCGCGGCCGGTGTCGCCGTGCTCGGCTACTGCCTGTGGGCACTCGAGGAGGGCGGCGTCCCGCACACCAGCGTGCTGCCCTGGCGCCAGCTGTCCATGGTCGCCTTCATCCTCGCGATCCTCAGATACGCCGTCTTCGCCGACCGCGGCACCGCGGGCGAGCCCGAGGACGTCGTCCTGCGCGACCGCGCCCTCGCCCTCATCGGCCTGGTCTGGCTCGCGATGTACGGCCTGGCGGTGGCGAATTGGTGAGCACACGCGCGTGGACGGCCCGAAGCGAACCGCCGGCCACGCGCGCGTGGAGGAGCGGCGGCGAATCGTCGACCTCGCGCGCGTGCACGAGCCCGCAGCTCCGGCCGAGTCCTCCGTCCCGCCCGAGCGCCCCATCCCGTCCGGGTCCTCCGCGTCGCCGGAACTCCCCACCTCGCCGTGAACTCGCAGGCTTCGCCGCCGTCGGCCTCCTCGCCTACGCCGTCGACCTCGCCCTGTTCACCTGCCTGCGCGGACCCGCCGGGTTCGGCCCGATCACCGCCAAGGCGCTCGCGTTCCTCTCGGGCTGCTCGGTGGCGTACGCCGGGAACGCGCTCGGTACGTACCGGCACGCGCGCGTGAAGGGCGTGCGCTCCTGTGCCGTGTTCCTCGCGGTGAACATCGCCGGAGCCGCCGTACAACTACTGTGCCTGGCCGTGAGCCACTACGGCCTCGGCCTCACCTCGCAGCGTGCGGACACCGTATCCGGAGCGGGAATCGGCATGGCGCTCGCCACAGTGCTGCGCTTTTGGGGTACTCGCACATTGGTCTTCCGCACCGAGGGCAGAGTCGGATCATGGACTGGCTGAAAAAGCTCCCCGTCGTCGGGCCGCTGGTGGCGCGCCTGACGGCCACGCACGCGTGGCGGTCGTACGAACGGCTCGACCGCGTGAAGTGGACGCGACTCGCGGCCGCGATGACGTTCACGAGCTTCATCGCGCTGTTCCCGCTGCTCACGGTGGCCGCGGCGATCGCCGCCGCCACGCTCAGCAAACAGCAGCAGAACGATCTGCAGGACAAGATCGCCGAGCAGGTGCCCGGCATCTCGGACCAGCTCGACATCAACAACCTGGTCGAGAACGCGGGCACCATCGGCCTCATCGCCGGCGCCCTGCTGCTGTTCACCGGCATCGGCTGGGCCGGCTCCATGCGCGAGTGCCTGCGGGCGGTGTGGGAGCTGCCCGACGGGGAGGAGAACCCGCTCCTGCGCAAGGCGAAGGACCTGGGCATCCTCATCGGTCTCGGCGGCGCCGTCCTCATCACGCTCGCCGCCTCCACCGTCGCCTCCGCGATGGTCGGCTGGATCACCGAGCAGTTCGGCATCGACAAGGGCGGCTGGGGCGGGATCCTGCTCTATGTCGCCGCGTTCTCCGTCGCCGTGTTCGCGGACTTCCTGCTGCTCCTGTACGTCCTCACGCTGCTGCCCGGCGTCGAACCGCACCGCCGCCGCCTGATGGTCGCGGCACTGATCGGCGCGGTCGGCTTCGAGCTGCTGAAGACGCTGCTGAGCGGCTACATGCAGGGTGTCGCCGCGAAGAGCATGTACGGCGCCTTCGGCGTCCCCGTGGCCCTGCTGCTGTGGATCAACTTCACCTCGAAGCTGGTCCTGTTCTGCGCCGCCTGGACGGCGACGCAGAGCAAGGAGCAGGAGATCGAGGAATGGGGCCGCGAGGACCAGGAGGGCGTCGTCCGCAAGGTCAGGGACGAGGACGACGACGTACCAGGTCGGGCAGCGGCCAGCGGCGGTTGACCAGGAACGCGGCGGCGGCCAGCAGCACCAGCAGCCCGCCGGTGATCGCGAACGCGATCCCCATGCCGCCGGAGGACTCCTCGGCCGCGGCCTTCGTCCTGGGCACGGTCGAGGAGTCCCCGCCGCCCGCCTGGCCCGCCGAGGCGTTCGCACCGGGCTGGGCGCTCGCCTGCGCGGCGCTCTTCGGCGGCACCAGCTCGCCCACCGCACGCGCCTTGCCGGCCGCCTGGAAGCCCCAGTCGAACAGCTTGGCGGTCTCCTTGTAGACCTCGTTGTGCTCGTCCTTGGACGGGTTCATGACCGTGACGAGGAGCACCCGGCCGTTGCGCTCCGCGACGCCGGTGAAGGTGGCGCCCGCGTTGGTCGTGTTGCCGTTCTTGACGCCGGCGATGCCCTGGTAGACGGGCACGTCGGAGTCGCCGCTGAGCAGCCGGTTGGTGTTCTGGATCTCGAAGGACTCCCGGACCGACTTGCCCTTCTTGCCCTTCTTCGTCTCGCCCGGGAACTTGGCGCGGACTGTCGAGCAGTACTCCCGGAAGTCCTTCTTCTGCAGCCCGGAGCGCGCGAACAGCGTCAGGTCGTACGCCGACGAGACCTGCCGGGGAGCGTCGTAGCCGTCGGGCGTGACCACGTTCGTGTCGAGGGCCTGGAGCTCCTCGGCGTGCTCGTTCATCTCCTTGACGGTGTTGTCGACGCCGCCGTTCATCGCGGACAGTACGTGCACGGCGTCGTTGCCGGAGCGCAGGAAGACGCCGAGCCACAGGTCGTGGACCGTGTACGTCTCGCCCTCCTTTATCCCGACCATGCTGGAGCCGGCGCCCATGCCGGCCAGGTCGGCGGGGACGACCTTGTGCTTCTCGCTCCTCGGGAACTTCGGCAGCACCGTGTCGGCGAACAGCATCTTCATCGTGCTCGCCGGGGGCAGCCGCCAGTGGGCGTTGTGCGCGGCGAGCACCTCGCCCGACTCGGCGTCGGCGACGATCCAGGAGCGGGCTGTGATGTCCTTGGGGATCACCGGGGCGCCGCTGCCCAGGTCGACCTGGGTGCCCGGCTGCCCCAGGCGCGTGCCGCCCACGCTCGACATGTTCGCCGGGGGAGTGGCCGACGGGCTCGCCGAGGCGCTCGGGGACGGGCTCGCCGAGGCGCTCGGGGACGGGCTCGCCGAGGCGCTCGGGGACGGGCTCGTCGAGGGGCTGGGGGCCGCGAGGGCTGCGGGCGCGGTCAGCGCGAGCGACGACAGGGCGGCTGAGGTGACCAGCAGGGATCGCCTGACGGTCTTCTTGGGTGCGGGCACGGACGAGAACGTACATGCCACGGGATGTGAAGTCGCGCCCGGCACTCCACCCCGGGGACGGAGCCGGAAGCGGGGCGGCGATACTGAAGCCATGAAGCTCAGCCGCCCGGTCTCCTGGTTCCTGCTCGCCTTCGGGGTGTGGAGCTGGGTCATCTGGGTCACTTTCGTTAAAAACCTTGTCAAGGACAGCAGTGGGCAGGCCTTCGACGACGGCCACCCGACAGCGTTCTTCTGGGTGCATCTGACGCTCGCCGTCGTCTCCTTCGTATTGGGGACGGTCATCGGGGGCATCGGGTTGCGCGGACTGCGCGCATTGCGCCGCACTTCATAACCGGCCGTACCGCGACAAACCGGGCGGCAACGGAACCGACAGCGGGGGTTCACTCCACGGTGGGCATTGTCTTCGGCGTCTTCGCGCTGCTCGCTCTCGGCGTCCTAGTGGCCGCCAACTGGTACCTGTGGCGCCGCCTGTTCCGCGACACCACCCGGGGGCCCGGTCTCGTCCGCCGCGCGGGTGTGGTGCTCGTCGCGGGCGGCTGGGTGGCGGCGATCGGCGCCCTGGTGGCCGAGCGCGCGGGCGCCCCGTTCTGGCTCCAGCAGGTCCTCGCCTGGCCGGGTTTCCTGTGGCTCGCGCTGTCGATCTACCTGCTGCTGGCAGTGGTGGCGGG
The DNA here is from genome assembly GCF_022698165.1 of Streptomyces cylindrosporus. Lineage (GTDB taxonomy): Bacteria > Actinomycetota > Actinomycetes > Streptomycetales > Streptomycetaceae > Streptomyces > Streptomyces cylindrosporus. The sequence goes on along the minus strand of NZ_JALDAY010000011.1, from coordinate 117,624 downwards.
AGAGGTCGTACGACCGCTGCTGCGGCGCGCGTTGGAACGGCGGGCGGGGCGTGCGCGGCGGGCGCGTGAAGCGGAGCGCGCGCCGGAGCGCGAGCTCGTGCACACCACCCTGGACGTCGCGCCCGCCCCGGACGCCGTGTCCACGTCGGACACCGCGCTCAACACCGCACCCGCCCCGGAAACCGCGCCCATGCCGGAGCGCACAACCCCCGAGCCGGCGCCCACCTCAGAACCCACGCCCCTCCAGGAGCCCGCGCCCTCCCGCGCGCCCCTCACCACCCACGCGCCCCTCCGGGAACCCACGCCCGCCTCGCACCCCGCGCGCCCTCAGGAGCCCGTGCCCGCCTCGCACCCCGCGCGCCCTCAGGAGCCCGTGCCCGCCTCGCACCCCGCGCGCCCTCAGGAGCCCGTGCCCGCCTCGCACCCCGCGCGCCCCCAAGAGCCCGCGCCCGCCCCCACACCCGCCCCCACACCCACACCCACACCCCTCACCACCCCCACCCGCCGCCTCTTCGTCTCCCGAGTGATCGCCGGAGCCGCCGCCATCGCCGCCGTCGCGACCGTCGGCTACGGCACCTACGGCGTCCTGCGCGGCCCCCGCGTCAAACGGGTCACCGTGCCGCTCGCCAAGCTCCCGCGCGCGGCGCACGGCTATCGCATCGCCGTGGTGAGCGACATCCACCTGGGCCCGATCCTCGGCCGCGGCTTCGCTCAGCAGGTCGTGGACACGATCAACTCCACCCAGCCCGACATCGTCGCGGTCGTCGGCGACCTGGTGGACGGCAGCGTGAAGGACCTGGGCCCGGCGGCGGCCCCGCTGCGTCGGCTGAACGCGCCGTCCTACTTCGTCACCGGCAACCACGAGTACTTCTCCGGTGCCGAGCAGTGGGTCCAGGAGGTGCGCCGACTGGGTCTGCACCCCCTGGAGAACGCCCGTACCGAACTCCCCTGGTTCGACCTCGCCGGCGTCAACGACATCGCGGGCGAGCGCGAGGGGCAGGGCCCCGACTTCGCCAAGGCGCTCGGCGACCGGGACCCGGCACGCGCGTGCGTGCTCCTCGCCCATCAGCCGGTCCAGATCCACGAGGCCGTCAAGCACGACGTCGACCTCCAGCTCTCCGGCCACACCCACGGCGGCCAGCTCTGGCCCGGCAACTTCCTCGCCGCGGCCGCCAATCCGACCGTCGCGGGCCTGGACCGCTACGGCGACACGCAGTTGTACGTCAGCCGGGGCGCGGGCGCGTGGGGTCCGCCCACGCGCGTGGGCGCGCCGTCGGACATCACGGTGATCGAGTTGGCCTCCACGCGCGCGTGACCGAAATGTTCGGCCCGGCGCAAACGAGTGGAAACGATTCGCCGCAGAGGCTGTGAGAGCGCTGTGAAATCTGCTGGAAACCCCTTGCGGTAACTTCTTTCTCAATTCAATAAACTCCTCTTCCTCCAGGTGAAACCCGTGTGATTAGGTGAGCCGCGCCACTAGGGGAGTGGCATGTGGGGCGGGGCCTGTGGGGCCCGGAGAGGGCAACCGATGCGCTCGGTTCGCATGCGGATTCTCGCGACGCTGCTCGTACTGGCAGGCGTGGGAGTCGGCGGCTGGCAGCTGCTGCCGTCACAGGAGGACAAGGGAAAGGCGATCTCGGTCGGCACCACGGACGCCGTCACGGCGCTCGATCCGGCCGGCGCCTACGACGCGGGTTCCTGGGCGCTGTTCAGCAACGTCTTCCAGTCGCTGCTGACCTTCGAGCCGGGCGGCGCCGCGCCGGTACCGGACGCGGCCGAGAGCTGCGGATTCGTCGGCGGCGACCTGGAGACGTACCGCTGCACGCTGCGCAAGGGGCTCACGTTCCCCAGCGGCCGCACGATGACCGCCGAGGACGTCAAGTACTCCTTCGACCGCGTCAAGAAGATCAAGTCCGACGTCGGCCCGTCCTCCCTGCTGTCCACGCTCAAGTCGGTGGACGCGGACGGCATGACCGTCACCTTCCACCTGTCCTCGCCGGACGCCACCTTCCCGTTCAAGGTGGCCACCGGGGCGGGCGCGATCGTCGACAAGGACAAGTACCCGCGCAACGGCCTGCGCACCGACCAGGGCGTCGACGGCACCGGCCCGTACACGCTGACGTCGTACAAGAAGAACAAGAAGGCCGTCCTCAGCCCGAACGAGAACTACAAGGGCGCGCTCTCCGGCACCGGCCGGCCCATCGACCTGCTCTACTACACCGACGCGGACGCCCTGAACAAGGCGTGGGACGACAAGCAGATCGACGTCGCCACCCGCCAGCTGCCGCCCAAGGTGCTGTCCGCGCTGTCACCGAGCGACCCGAACCAGCGCGTCTCCGAGTCGGACAGCTCCGAGACCCGCAACCTCTACCTCAACACCCGCGCGAGCTCACCCCTGCACGACGTCCGCGTCCGGCAGGCCATGGCCTGGCTGATCAACCGCGAGGAGCTCGCCGCGACGGTCTACGAGGGCACCGTGGACCCGCTGTACTCGCTGATCCCGACGGGCATCACCGGCCACACCACGTCGTTCTTCGACGCCTACCCCAAGCAGGACGTCACGAAGGCGAAGGCCCTGCTCACCGAGGCCGGCGTGAGCGTGCCGGTCAGCTTCACGTACGGCTACGCCAAGAACCGCGGTTCCTCCCAGGAGGAGGCCGAGGCACTCAAGAAGCAGCTGGAGGCGGGCGGCCTGTTCAAGGTCACGCTCAAGGGTTACGAGTGGACCGACTTCCAGGAGCACTGGGCGACCGGCAAGCTCGACGCGTACGCCGTCGGCTGGGTCGCCGACTACCCCGACCCGGACACCTTCGGCGCCCCGCTCATCGGCACCGACGGCACCATGAACACCGGCTACAGCAACAAGGTCGTCGACCAGCTGATCCGGAACAGCCAGCAGTACGCCGACCGCGGCGACGCCACGTCCGACTTCACCACGGTCCAGCAGGACGTCGCCCGGGACGTGCCGGTGATCCCGCTGTGGCAGGGCAAGGAGTACGTCCTCAGCAGCGAGGACGTCGGCGGCAGCCAGTATCTGGACGACGGGACCGGCGTGTTCCGGTTGTGGAGTCTGGACTGGATCTGACGTGGTCTCGCGGCTTTGGTATTCGCCCGAGTGACGCCGGGCATCCACCCGACGCAGGACGATGTGACGGAGGTGTGCGTGGGGTGAGGAGCAAACGTGCTGAGACGCAACTCCTTCCGGCTGCCCCGGCATCCGGCTTCCGTCGGTCTCGCCAGGCGCAGGGTGCGGGACCATCTGGCCGACTGGGGTCACGGGCCTGACGACCCCGCCCTGCAGGACGCGGTCCTGCTGGTGTCCGAGCTCGCCACCAACGTCGTACGCCACGGTCCGCTCCTGGAGCGGGAGTTCGAGGTCGCGGTGACCGCGCTCGCCGACGGCTCCTGTCTCATCGAGGTCTCGGACGAGGGCCAACTGGTGCCCCGGCTGCGGGTGGTCGAGGAGTGGGAGGAGACCGGCCGGGGCCTGCACCTGGTGGAGGGCATCGCGGCGGCCTGGGGCGTGTGGACCAGGGGTCGCCACGGAAAGACGGTGTGGGCGCTGGTCATGGCCAACACCTGAACAACGCAGCGGGAGTTACGGCGCCACTACAGCTGTCGTGGTGGGGTCGCCGGCGTCACTGCAGCTGTCGTCACGGGGCTGCCGCCGTCACTACAGCTGTCGTGAGAAGGCAATCGGCGGCACTACAGCCGTCGTGAGAGGGCTCTCGGCGGCACTACAGCCGTCGTAACGGAAGTCATGCCCGTACGGCCGCCGTCCGCGCCGGCAAGGTGACCGTCACCGCCAGCCCCTCGCCCGGTGCCGTGCGGACCGCCACCTCGCCGCCGTGGGCCTGTACGACGCCCTGCACGATCGCCAGGCCGAGTCCGCTGCCCGCGCCCCCGCCCGCCCGGAAGAACCGGTCGAAGACCCGCGCCGCGTCCTCCTCGCACAGCCCCGGACCCTCGTCCGCGACACACAGCCGTACGATCCCGTCCTCCCGCTCCACGCCGAGCCGCACCGGCGCCTCTGCGGGGGTGTGCGTGCGGACGTTGCCCACCAGGTTGCCCAGCACTTGTCTGAGCCCCGACTCGTCCGCGTGCACCAGCAAGGAACCGTCGGCGGTGACCTCGATGGGCCGGTCCGGCTGCTGCACCCGAAGATCCTCGGCGGCGTCCCGCACCAGACGGCTCACGTCGACGTTCTTGAAGCGCAGTTCGGGCTGCTGGTCGAGGCGGGCCAGGGTGAGCAGCTCGTCCACCAGGCGCCCCATGCGGTCGGTTTCGGCCAGCACCCGCTCCCAGGCCCGCTTGCGCTCGTCGGGGTCGGAGAGCATCCCCTTGTCGTAGAGCTGGAGATAGCCGCGTATCGCGGACAGCGGGGTGCGCAGCTCGTGCGAGGCGTCCGCGACGAAGCGGCGCAGCTGGGCGGCGCTGTGCTCGCGCGTGCGGTAGGCCGACTCGACCTGGTGGAGCATCGAGTTGAGGGCGACGCGCAGCTGCTCGACCTCCTGGGTGGGGTGGGTGCTGGAGGGCACACGCCGGGCCAGGTCGCCCTCGGCGATCGCCGACGAGGTCTCCACCATGTCCTCCAGCGGCCGCATCCGGCGGCTGACGCTGAACAGGGTCAGACAGGCGAGCAGCGCCAGCAGCGTGCCGCCGACGGCGAAGTCCAGCTTGAGCGCCTTGGCCATGCCCGTGTGCAGGGCCTCGGTGGAGGTGGCCATCAGGACGTACGTGCCGTCGGCGAGATGGACGGCGGTGACCCGGTACGAGGTGCCGTGCACCTTCACGTCGTGCGGATCGGCGTCCTTGGCGAGCGCCGCGGCGTCGCCGACCGCGTGGGCCAGTCCGCGCTGCGCCTCGGTGGGCTGGACGCCCAGGATGCCGACGGCGGCGCCCTTGCCGTTGACGGCCGCGTAGATCGAGTCCGGGGTCGAGCGTTCCTTCTCGGTGTCGTCCGGGACCAGCCGGTCGTGGACGAAGGTCAGCGCGCCGAGTGAGTCGATCTGCCGGATGGTGAGCTGCGAACCGCCCAGGGAGTCGCGCATCTTGGTGAGCTGGGAGTCGATCTGGTCGATCAGGTAGTACCGCATGCCCATGAGGCTGATGGCGGTGGTCGCGACGATGCCGAGGGCGAGCAGCGCCACGTTCGTCAGGGTCAGCTTGGCGCGCAGCGAGTGCATCCCGTGGTGGCAGCGCAGCCGCTCCTTGAGGCTCATGCGAGCCCGTATCCGACACCACGCCGCGTGGTGATCACCGGCGGCCCCAGGGCGTCCAGCTTGCGCCGCAGATAGCTGATGTAGGTCTCGACGACCGTCGACTCGGGCGGGGTGTGCTCGTACTGCCAGACATGGCGCAGGAGCTGTTCCTTGGGCACGATCCGGCCGCCGTTGCGCACCAGGAAGCGCAGCAGCGCGTACTCGGTGGGGGTGAGCTCGACGCTGCGGCCCGCGCGGTGGACGCTGTACGTCGTCTCGTCCAGCTCCAGGTCGCCGTAGCGCAGGGGCGGGCGCTGCGGCAGGACGTCCGACGCGCGCGTGCGGCGCAGCACCGCGGTGATGCGGGCGACGACCTCGTCGATGTTGAACGGCTTGGTGATGTAGTCGTCGCCGAAGCCGAGGGCGCCGACGACTTCGGCCGGCGAGTCGCGCGCGGTGAGGAAGACGATTGCCAGGTCGGGCCGCTCGGCGCGCAGTTGCCGGCCCAGCGCGCGCCCGTCGCCGTCCGGCAGCATGACGTCGAGCAGCGCCGCGTCGGGCCGGGTGCGCTCGGCGAGCGCGCGGGCCTCGCGGACGCTGCCCGCGACCATCACCTCGAAGTGGTGGAAGCGCAGGGCGATGGCGAGGACGTCCGCGATGCTCGGCTCGTCCTCCACCACCAGCACGGTGCCTGGAGCCGTCGTCATGCCCCCAGTATCGGGCGGGCCACTGACAGCCGGGCCGGATCGGTCTTTGGAGTTCCTTGAGAGTCATGGCCGAGTCGTGTCCACGCGCGCGTGCCGCCCCCAATTCTGTTGCCCAGGACCTGGGGGACCAACCGACGACCGACTAAGGAGCGTTGATCGTGGCGGCATTGGCACGGTGGTGCTATCGGCACCGGCTGGTGGTCCTGTTGTTGTGGGTGGGGGCACTGTTCGGCCTGGGCTTCTCGGCCTCTTCGGCGGGGACGAACTACGCGAACGTCTTCTCCCTCCCCGACACGGACTCCAAGAGCGCGTACGACCTGATGGAGAAGGCCTTCCCGAACACGTCCGGTGACACGGACACCGTGGTCTGGAAGGTCGACCAGGGCTCGGTGAAGGACGCCGCCGTCCAGGACCGCGTCCGGCCGGCCCTCGACAAGATCGCGAAGCTGCCCGGCGTCGGCGCGGTCACCAGCCCCTACGCCGGCGCCCAGGGGGCCACGCAGATCAGCAAGGACGGCAGGATCGCGTACGCCCAGCTCACCTTCACCAAGCGGGCGAACGAGATCCCCAAGGAGCAGGTCCAGAAGGTCCTCGACACCGCCCAGGCGGCCGAACGCAGCGGCCTCCAGGTCGAGCTGGGCGGCCAGGCCATCCAGCGCGTCCAGGAGCCCCCGCAGGGCCTCTCCGAGATGGTCGGCATCATCGCGGCGGCCGTCGTGCTGTTCCTGGCCTTCGGCTCGTTCTTCGCGATGATGCTGCCGATCGCCATCGCCGTCTTCGGCGTGGGCATGGGCCTGTTCTCGACCCAGTTGCTCAGCCACTCCACCGACATCCCCGACATCGCCCCGCTGCTCGCCTCCCTGATCGGCCTCGGCGTCGGCATCGACTACGCCCTGTTCATCGTCACCCGGCACCGGCGAGGCATCGAGCGCGGCCTGGACCCCGAGGAGTCCGCGGTCACCGCCCTCAACACCTCCGGACGCGCGGTGCTGTTCGCGGGTGGCACGGTCTGCATCGCCCTGGCCGGCATGCTCGTGACGCGACTGCGCTTCCTGGACGGCGTCGTCGTCGGCACCTCCCTCACGGTCGTCCTCAGCGTCCTCGCCGCAACGACCCTGCTGCCCGCGCTGCTCGGCTTCCTGGGCCCGCGCGTGCTCAGCCGCCGCCAGCGCCGCAAGCTGGCCGCGGAGGGCCCCGCGCCGGAGAAGGCGAGCGGTCTGGCCGCCCGCTGGTCGGTCAACGTCGAGAAGCGCCCCCGCCGGATCGCCGCGCTCGCCCTGGTCGTCATGGCCGTCCTGGCCATCCCCGTGCTGTCGCTGCGCCTCGGCGCCACCGACCAGGGCAACGACCAGGCGTCCACGACCACCAGGAAGGCGTACGACCTCCTTGCCGACGGCTTCGGACCGGGCTTCAACGGCCCGCTCCAGGTGGTCACCGTCGGCGGCGACACGACCGCCCTCGTCAAGGGCATCGAGTCGACCTCCGGGGTCGCCCGGGTCGCCGCGCTGCCGCCCGCGAAGGGCGTCACGGTGATCCAGGTCGTGCCGACGACGTCACCGCAGTCCAAGGCGACGGACGACCTCATCGACACCCTGCGCGACAAGGTGATCCCGGAAGCCGGCGCGCAGGCCCACGTCGGCGGTGTGACGGCCGTGTCGAAGGACTTCGCGTCCGTCACGGGCGACCGGCTGCCCCTGTTCATCGCGACGATCATCGGCCTCGGCTTCCTGCTCCTGCTGGTCGCCTTCCGCTCCCTGGTCGTGCCGCTGACGGCCGCCCTGATGAACCTGATCGCCGCGGCGGCCTCCTTCGGCGTCCTGGTCGCGATCTTCCAGTGGGGCTGGGGCCTGGACCTCCTCGGCCTCGGCAAGGAGGGCCCGATCAACGCGTTCCTGCCGGTCATCATGCTGTCCCTGCTCTTCGGCCTCTCGATGGACTACCAGGTCTTCCTGGTGAGCCGGATGCACGAGGAGTGGGTGCACACGCGCGACAACGCGCGCGCGGTGCGCGTGGGCCTCGCCGAGACCAGCCGGGTCATCAACTCCGCGGCCCTCATCATGGTCTGCGTCTTCCTCGCCTTCGTCCTCAGCGGCGACTCGGGCGCGGCGATGGCGGGCGTGGGCCTGGCGGCCGCGGTGGCGCTCGACGCCTTCATCCTCCGTACGGCACTGGTGCCCGCCGCGATGCACCTGCTCGGCAACTCCAACTGGTGGCTGCCGTCCTGGCTGGAGAAGCGGCTGCCGCACCTCGCGGTCGAGCCCAGGGAGGACGCCGTCGAGGCGTTGGCCACGGACGGCCCTGCCTCGGTGGTCCACGGCTTCATCCGCACGGCCGACGGCGAGCCCGTGGACGGCGCCTCGGTGACCCTGCTGTCGAAGGGCGGCCGCCAGCTGGACCGGGTCGAGTCGCTCGCCGACGGCTCCTACATCGTCTCGGTGCCGGCGCCGGGGACGTACCTGCTGGCGACGACGGCGACGTCGTACGGCTCTCGCGCGGCCCATGTGGAGGTCGCGGACGGCCCGTTGGTGTACGACGTCGAGCTCGCCGAGGGTGAGGTGGACGCGGTGAACTGACCGCGTCAGGACTTGCCGGGGGTGGGCAGCACCCTGGTCATCCCCGGCAGGAAGTCCGTGAACAGCTCGTGCACCTCACGCACCAGCGGCCGCAGCACCCGGAACCGCGCCAGCGACACCCCGCGCGCGGTCAGCTTGGCCCCGCGCTCGGCCAGCCGGTAGCTGCGCTCGCGGCCCTCCGTGCGGTCGAAGATCCAGTACAGGACCAGCCCCATCTGGGACAGCCACATCAACTCGGGCAGGACGTCCCGCAGTTCCTCCGGCACCTTGGTCTTCGTCGCGCCCGCCAGGACCTCGCGGTGCACGGAAATGGCCTCCACGCGCGCGTGCTCCGACTCGGGGGAGAAGGGGCTGAGCGGACTGTCCGGGTCCGCCGCGTTCTTGAAGAACTGCACCGCGAACTCGTGATACGGCTTCGCGATGTCCAGCCACGCCTTCAGGACGCCCGCGAGCCGCGCCTCCAGGTCGGTCTCCCGGTCCAGCACCTCCCGGACCGCCACCTGGTGCTCGGCGGCGATCCGGTCGTAGAAGCCCTGGATGAGGTGTTCCTTGCCGGCGAAGTAGTAGTACGCGTTGCCCACCGAGACCCCGGCCTCGGTGGCGATCGCCCGCATGGTCGTCCTGTCGTAGCCCCGCTCCTGGAAGAGCCGCATCGCGGTCTCCAGGATCAGCGCGCGGGTCTGCTCGGACTTGCTGGGCGCCCCGCCCCCCTCGGGCCCTTCACCGTGCGGGTGGTCGCTGTTCGGGCTGTCGTTCATCGCAGGCACGGACGAGAGCCTACGGGGTGACGCAGGTACCGTCGCCGCAGCCCGGTGCGCTGTACGTCCAGCCCACCGCGGGGTCGTAAGACCACCCGTCCACCGCGTGGTACCCCGTCCCGCCCCACTGCCGCTGCCCCCGCTGCGAGCCCCGCCACTTGGCCGCCGCCAGCGCCGCGCCCTTGGCGAACGGCATCCCCGAAGGCGTGCTCAGCCGGTGCGCCAGCGGCCGGTGCTCGCGCAGCGCCCACAGGGTGACGATCCACGCTGCCGTCCCCCGGTAGACCTGACCGGAATCGCCTACGACGGTGATGTCGTCGAGAGTGGCCCGGTGGTCGAGGCCCGGGAAGCGCTGCCGGGCCCGCTCCGAGTCGGCGGGGACGAGTTCCAGGGGCACCAGTTGCGGCTGCCGGGTCAGCCAGTCGCGCAGGAAGGTGCACAGCGAGCAGTCCGCGTCGTACAGGACCGTGAGCCGGCGGACCGGGACGCGCCTGGCGTCCCGGCCCTGGAGTGTCGTCACGGCGCTCACGCCCCGACCGACGGAGCGACCCAGTCCTGCGGCCCGACCGGCGGCACCTGTTCGCGCTCCATGACGCTACGGCGCCGGATCCTGTTGAGCACGTACACGTTCCCCAGGTGCATGACACCGAGCACCAGCAGCACCACGCCGAGCTTGGTCGACAGGGCCTCGAAGATTCCCCGGGTGTCCTCGATGGTCTCGTCGCCGCTCAGGTAGAGGGCGACGAAGCCGAGGTTGACGAGGTAGAAGCCGACCACCAGGAGGTGGTTGACGGCGTCGGCGAGCTTCTCGTTCCCCTGCAGTACGTCGGCGAGGAAGATCCGCCCATTGCGGCTGAGCGTGCGGGCCACCCAGATGGTCAGCGCGATGCTGACCAGCAGGTAGATGACGTAGGCGATGACCGTGCGGTCCATGCCCCACCCCTTCTTGAACGCGTTCAAAACGCTGACAGGAAGGACTGTAGACCTCTTTTTGAACGCGTTCAAGCTGGATGGGATGGGGTCTGCGTCACGGAACGCGCCATGGCCGGGCCGCAGTTCGCCTCACGGCCGGCGGCCGAGCTCCGGCCGCTTCGAGTAGTCCGTGAACCCGATGACGTTCCCCCATGGATCGGCGACCTCGACGGTCCAGCCCGTGGCCACGGAGAAGGGCTCGTCGAGGGGTGGGATCCCGGCCGCGGCGAGGCTGCGGGCCGCCGTCCGCGCGTCCGCCACCTCGATCCACAGCCGCGGGGACGGCCACGGCGGCGGCCGGTGACCCAGCGCCTCCTCCTGCCGCAGCAGGATCCCGGGCGTCTCGCCCCCGACCTTCAGCAGCGCGATCCCGGCCTCGTCGAACCGGAACCCCACCGCGAACCCGGCGCGCTCGTAGAAATCGACGGCCGTGCCGAGGTCCCCGACGGGAAGCAGCACGTTGTCGAAGCCGAGCAGTTCGTACGACTGGTCATCTGACATACCGTCAGAATAGGTGTCGGATCGTCCGGAGCCGGTGATTGTCAGTGGCGGCCTCTACTGTCGTCGGCATGGGATTCGTGACGTTCGTCGACGAGACGACTGCGGGGGAGCGGGGCGCCGGCTGGGAGCTGGAGGTCGCCGAGGAGCGGCTCACCGTGGGTGAGTTGATCCGGCGCCGGGTGTTCCAGGAGGTCGCCGAGTACAACGCGCGTACGCCGGAGGTGTTCCAGGGCCTGGTGCAGCCGCGCGACGCGGAGCGCGTGCTGAACGGGTACGCGCTGCGCACGCCCCGCCGCATAGACCCCGAGGCGCAGACGGAGCTGGCGCTGCAGGCGTTCGCGGGGAACGGCTTCCTGGTGCTGGTCGGCGACCGCCAGGTCACCGAGGTGGACGAGGAGGTCGAGCTGCCGCTCGGCACCGAGGTGACGTTCCTGAAGCTCGTACCGCTGGTGGGTGGCTGATGATCACATCTCCTGCCGAGTACTCGCGGCTGGTCCGGGACGTACGCGCCCTCGTCGCGGCCGGGGACGCCGACGGCCTCGTCCCCCTACTGCTCGCACACGCCGAGATGGTCGGCAACCACTGGGGCTCGCAGCACCGCAAGGTGATCGACGCGGTGCGCGACGCGGACGGCCCCTTCCAGCAGCGCCTGGTGCACGCGCTGGCCGCCCGCTTCCACGAGCTGGAGCCGGGTACGCCCGCTCGGCGCAGCGTCGTGGCCCTGCTCGGCAGTCTGCAGCTGCCGGAGCCGCACGGCGACGATCAGCCCCTGGACACGCGCGCGGTGCTGATCCGCCTGGCCGGCGAACAGGACGTGCACTACAGCGTCGGGGAGCTGATCCGGCTGGCCGAGCTCGAACTGGCCGACGGCCATGAGCTGCCCGGGGAGTTCGTGGCCGTGGTCCGACGCACGCATCTGGCCCTGTGGAACGGCAAGGCGCAGCTGGGCCCGCTGGTCGCGCGGCTCGGCCGGCCCGTCGTGAACCCCGGGGAGGCCTGGGCGGACCGCGCCCTGGCCGACGCCGCCGACCTCGCCCCGGGCTGGGAGCGGCTGCTCGCGCACGCGGCCACCGCCAACTCCGCCCGCCCCTCGACCAAGTGGGAGCAGACCGCGACGGCGCTGATCGAGGGGCTCGGTGCCGAGGCGGTGCGTGAGCGGGTGACGGCGTGGCTGCGGCTGGTGGGCAGACCTCGTACGCACCCCCTCCTCGACCGAGGTTGGGGAGCCGACCCGAACGCGACCCTCGACGCCTACAACGCCGATGCGCTGCGCGGTCTGACCTGGCTGCTCTCCTTCCTGCCCGGCCGGCCCGACTCCGACCGCGTGCTCGGGGCCCTGGTCGAGACCGCCCTGCGCAAGGTCCAGGGGATCGGACCGATGAACCCGAAGGTCGCCAACGCCTCGGTCAACGCCCTCGCCCGCATCGACGGCGAGACCTCGCTAGCCGAACTGGCCCGCCTGGCCACCCGCGTCACCTACAAGGGCACGCTCAAGGTGCTGAACACCGCACTGGACGCCCGCGCCACCGCCCTCGGCCTCAGCCGCGAGGAGATCGAGGAACTGGCGGTGCCCGCGTACGGCCTGACGGAGGTCGGGCGTGCGGAATTCGCCCTGGGTGAGACGACCGCCGTCCTCGAAGTGCACGGTACGAGAGCCCAGTTGAGCTGGCGCACCGCGGCGGGCAGGACGGTGAAGAGCGTCCCGGCGGCCGTCAAGCGCGACCACGCCGACGAGCTCAAGGAGCTGAAGGCCTCCGTCAAGGACATCGACAAGATGCTCTCGGCCCAGAGCGAGCGCCTGGACCGCCAGTTCCTGGCGCGCCGCACGTGGCCGTACGCGGCCTGGCGCAAGCGCTACCTGGACCATCCTCTGGTCGGCACCCTGGCCCGCCGCCTCCTGTGGACGGTGGACGGCCGGACGGTCGGCTACGCGGACGGCGAACTGCGCACCCTGACCGACGACGCGGTGACGGACGGCACCGAAGTCGGCCTCTGGCACCCGGTCGGCCACGACCCCGCAGAGACGGTCGCGTGGCGGGACTGGCTGGAGCGCCACCGCGTCACCCAGCCGTTCAAACAGGCCCACCGCGAGGTGTACCTCCTCACGGACGCCGAGCGGGCGACAGGCACGTACTCGAACCGCTTCGCGGCACACGTGCTGCGCCAGCACCAGTTCAACTCCCTGGCCGCGATCAGGGGTTGGCGCAACAGACTGCGCCTGATGGTCGACGACGAGGCACCGCCGGCCATGCGCGAGTTGCCGCAGTGGGGCCTGCGCGCCGAGTACTGGATCGAGGGCGAGGGCGAGAGCTACGGCAACGACACCACGGAGTCCGGCAGCTACCTCCGCCTGCGCACCGACCAGGTCCGCTTCTACCCGATCGACGCGCCGGAGAACTCGGCGCACTGCTGCGGCGGGGAGTACAGGATGTGGCTGCGGGACGGCGCCGATCCGGTGGACCCGCTGCCGTTGGCGGAGATCCCGCCCCTCGTCCTCTCCGAAGTCCTGCGCGACGTCGACCTGTTCGTCGGCGTGGCGAGCGTCGGCAACGACCCGACCTGGCAGGACGGCGGCCCCGGCGGCCGTTTCCAGGAGTACTGGACGTCGTACGGCTTCGGCGACCTCAACGCCACAGCCGAAACCCGCCGCGCCCTGCTGAACCGCCTCATACCCCGCCTCGCGATCGCCGACCGCTGCACGATCGAGGGCCGCTTCCTGCACGTGAAGGGCGAACGCCACACGTACAAAATCCACTTGGGCTCGGGCAACATCCTCATGACCCCGAACGACCAGTACCTGTGCATCGTCCCGAAGTCCAACCCCACTGCCCCACAGGCGGGTTACCTGCCGTACGAGGGGGACCGGATGCTGGGGGTGATCCTCAGCAAGGCGATCATGCTGGCGGACGACACGAGGATCACGGATCCGACGATCCTGAGCCAGCTGTGAGCGCTACATGTTGCTAAGCGACCGGGCGTAGTTGATCTGGCCCATGACGGCGGGGAAAGTGTGCGGGCCGAGCGCCGGGATCATCGTCGAGTGGTGCCGGCCCGCGCTGGTCACGGTGACCTGGATGAAGCCCGTGGTCTTCCGCTCCTTCATCAGGAGGAAGAACAGGCCGAGCAGACAGAAGATGAAGAACACGATCGCGAGCACGATGGCGACGGTCGGGATCTTCTCCTCGGTGTGCGACATGTCGGTGGCGTTCCACACCGCGCCGCGCAGGGGCAGGCTCCCGGCCGGCGTGATGATCTGGTCGCCCATCACCGTGATGTCCCCGATGGCCAGGACGGGGGCCCCGCCCATGGGGACTGGGGCCGCGGGCTGGTGGGGATAGCCGTACGCGGGCGTGGGATTGCCGTAGGCCGGCGCGGCGTTGGCGGGATATCCATAGCCGGGCGGCGGGGTGGAGGGCGGGACGGCCGGCTGCGCGGGAGGCGGCTGTCCGGGACCCCACTGCTTGTCGCCGCCCTGATAGGAGTTCGGCTCGGTCATACTCTCGTCCCCCGTCTTCCCCGCCATACCGGATCAGGCTGTTGAACCAGCGCATCATCCTGCCAGTTCTTCCCCGGAAGGCGTAATCAGTCACACCCACCCGCACGCCGTGTGCTCGACGCGATGTCGTCCACGCGGATGTCGTAGGAGGACGGGGTGGGGTCGTCCTGATAGAGCTGCCAGCCCAGCTTGAGCTTGTCGAAGGCGGAGAACACGAAGTCGGCCGCCGTGGTTCTTGGTGGAGACGGTGAGATCGGTCTGCTCCACGCCGTCGGAATGAACGCTGGCCCGGTTGTCGCTCGCGTCCAGTCGGAATTCGACGCGCTGCCACCGACCGGCGACGGCAGGCGCTGAGGTCTTCCAATTCGTCCAGTCACCAGTGGGCCGAGGTCCGAATCGACGCCCCAGTCGCGAAGGCAGTGGGGGTATGGCGAGCAGTGCCGCCGCCGCAGCGGAGAGCGTGGCGGTGGCTTCTCTCAGGAGGGCCGGCGGGTCCTTTGCGGTTGAAGTCACACAAGTGGCTTGAATCTCATGGGGGTTGGCCGGCGAACATGCAGTCCGTCTCCTGATCGCGAGGCGGATCCATGGCCCAGCCGCAGGGGAGACCGAGCCAACCTCCCTTCGCCCGACTCGACATCGCGCTCCATACTGAACAGCGCTCAGGGGCATATGGGGAAGGCGGGCTAGGTGCGACGGGTGCTCACGGTGCACATCGCGCCGCGCGCGCTGTTCGTCGCCGGGGTGCTCGCGCTGGTGCGGTCGGGGAGTTTTTCGGGGCGTAGTGACTGGGGAGCAGTGTGGCCTGCACGGTCGGTAGTGCTGGTGGGCCTGCTGGTGATGGTGATCGCCTGCGCTTCCCTGCTTGCTCTGCTGATGCATCCGTTCCAGGTGCGAGCCGTACGCGTTCTGGAGGGGTACTGGGATC
Source organism: Streptomyces cylindrosporus (assembly GCF_022698165.1). Classification (GTDB taxonomy): domain Bacteria; phylum Actinomycetota; class Actinomycetes; order Streptomycetales; family Streptomycetaceae; genus Streptomyces; species Streptomyces cylindrosporus. The sequence goes on along the minus strand of NZ_JALDAY010000011.1, from coordinate 102,491 downwards.
GCTGGTCGTTTACGGCGAAGCTTGCGGGGATGTTGACCCGGAGGCAGCGGCGGCGATGGGAGGTCCTACGTCGGCAGGCCCACGGGACTGAGGAGGGCAGGGACTGGGATTTGCGGGTGCAGGCCGACGCCCGCCGTCGCCTCGCGGCATACCCCCCTGCGGATGCTCTCCTGCCCACCGCACTCGGAAACGCTCTGCGCGCAGGGGAGTTGAGTGCCGGAGAACGCTACGGTCTGACGACGCTGACCTCGTGGCCGCGGATCTACCTGCAGGTGTCCGACCGCATGGCAGAGGTGCTCAGCTCTGCCCGGGACGCTCTCGACACGGCGGTGAACCTCTGCTGGTCGTTCCTCGCGCTTACCGCCGTAGCCGCCTGCGCCCTGTGCGACGAACCAACAGGCTGGTGGCTGTGCCCTGTAACCCTGCTGTTGGCGGGCGTGGCGTACAAGGGCGCGGTGATAGCGGCACAGGCCTACTCGGGCCTCATGCACATCGTGTACGACCTGCACCGCTTCGATCTGCTGGATGCGCTTCACTATCAGTTGCCGGCGGATCGCACTGCCGAGGAGGAGGTCTTCTCCGACGTGTCGGACCTGTTCGTCGGGCTGCCCCTGGAAGGCCGCACGTACGACCACCCGAAGCGCAACGATGGCGGGAGCACATGAACGGCGTACGGGATTCCCTTCAGCAGTCGGGTCGGTCGCCCCGGGTTCGGGCATCGGCCACTTTCTGCAGTACTTCCCGCAATTGGTCGCCCAGCGGCCTGCCATCCGCGGGATTCGGGTACGAAGCGTGCACTACGGGCGGCAAATCCGCGAGAGGGCAGCCGATCTTGTGCCTGCTTCGGAAGGCGGCGTTGTGCTTAGCCAGAAACGCGTCGATGGCGGTCGGGCCACAGTCGACCGAGCGTTCCCATTCCCGCAGCCAATGCCCGCGGCGGCTCACGATGCCCAGGTTTGCGGGGCAGCCGTCGATGAGACAGACGGTCGGACTCTGCTGATAACCGGGGAGTACCACTGCGTGCATGGTCATGATGAGCCTCCTTGGCTGACTCCTGGACGCTTGCGCTGGGCTCGGATGTTGACCTGGCGCCTGAGTTTCCGCTGCCAGTAGATCTCTCCGAAGGTGCAGGCCAGGACGATGCCTGCCGCCGACCACCGCCAGTACGGTTGGCTGCTGTCTCGGCCGGGGGCCAAAGCTGCGACGACGCCGAATCCGAGGAGCACGGTGCCCCAGTTGAAGAGGCGGTTTGCTTGGTTGTTGTACCTCTCCCACAGCTTGTAGTCGCCACTCTGGGCCTCGCGCAGTTCCTGCCACAGCAGATCGTTGTCGATGATCTCCGCACCGAACCAGTCGAGGACGTCCTGCTGTGAGTACAGGAACTTACGTGCGTGATAGGCCAGTTGAATGCTGTAGATGAGGGCCATGGCCGACAGGACGAGGACGAGGAGCGTCGGTCCAGGGAGGAGGAATACCTTGTCCTTTGCCGCCGCCACCACTCCGGCGAGGCCGAGAGCGGCTGCGGCTAGCAACGGAGCGGCGACGAACTGAGCCTCCTTGGCTCCCTGCCCGTATCCCAACGGGGTCGGCTGCTGCCAGCCGAATGTCAGATCGTCTGGAGGCGTTCCCACATTCCCCCGCCTTCTCGAACACCTTCTGACCGTCTGGGTATTCGAGAGGAGTGTGACGGCGGGATGTGCCCCCTGACAGGAGCACAAACCGGCCAAAACACCAGAGGGCCCTGTTTCCGAAGTGACGGAAACAGGGCCCTGAGGCAGGGGCGAGAAGGTCAGAAGCGGCGCGTGATCAGTGCCCTCTTCACTTCCTGGATCGCCTTCGTCACCTCGATGCCGCGCGGGCACGCGTCCGTGCAGTTGAAGGTCGTGCGGCAGCGCCACACGCCGTCGCGGTCGTTCAGGATCTCCAGGCGCTGTTCGCCCGCCTCGTCACGGCTGTCGAAGATGAAGCGGTGGGCGTTCACGATCGCCGCCGGGCCGAAGTACTGGCCGTCGTTCCAGAAGACCGGGCACGACGACGTGCAGGCCGCGCAGAGGATGCACTTCGTCGTGTCGTCGAAGCGCTCGCGGTCCTCCGCCGACTGGAGGCGTTCGCGGGTCGGCTCGTTCGTGTCCTTCGTGATCAGGAAGGGCATCACGTCCCGGTACGCCTGGAAGAACGGGTCCATGTCCACGACCAGGTCCTTCAGGACCGTCAGGCCCTTGATGGGCTCGACCGTGATCGGCTTCTCCGGGTTGATGTCCTTGATCAACGTCTTGCACGCGAGACGGTTCTTGCCGTTGATCCTCATCGCGTCCGAGCCGCAGATGCCGTGGGCGCAGGAGCGGCGGAAGGTCAGCGTGCCGTCGACGTCCCACTTGATCTTGTGGAGGCCGTCGAGGACGCGCTCCTTCGGGTCGATCTCCAGCTGGAAGTCTTCCCACGTCGCCTCGGCCGAGACCTCCGGGTTGAAGCGGCGGACCCGGAACGTGACCGTGATGTAGGGGGACGCGGCGGACTCTGCCTCCACCTTGTCCAGAACAGGCGTTGCCATCAGTACTTACGCTCCATCGGCTGGTAGCGGGTCTGGACGACCGGCTTGTAATCGAGACGGATGGACTCGGCGCCGTCGTCGCCCACCTCGCGGTACGCCATGGTGTGGCGCATGAAGTTGACGTCGTCGCGGTTGGGGTAGTCCTCGCGGTAGTGACCGCCGCGGGACTCCTTGCGGGCCAGCGCCGACACCGCCATGACCTCGGCCAGGTCCAGCAGGTTGCCCAGCTCGATGGCCTCCAGCAGGTCCGTGTTGAACCGCTTGCCCTTGTCCTGGATCGCCACGTTCTTGTAGCGCTCGCGCAGCTCGGCGATCTTCTCGACGGCCGTCTTGATCGTCTGCTCGGTGCGGAACACCATGACGTTGGCGTCCATGGTCTCCTGCAGCTCACGGCGGAGGACCGACACCCGCTCGGTGCCCGTCGACGTACGCAGCTGCTCGATCTGAGCGACGACGAGGTCCGCGGGGTTCTCCGGCAGCTCGACGAAGTCCGCCTTCTGGCTGTACTCCGCCGCCGCGATGCCGGCCCGGCGGCCGAACACGTTGATGTCCAGCAGGGAGTTCGTGCCGAGGCGGTTCGCGCCGTGCACGGACACGCAGGCGACCTCGCCGGCCGCGTACAGGCCCGGGACGACCGTCGTGTTGTCCGCCAGGACCTCACCCTCGACGTTCGTCGGGATGCCGCCCATCGCGTAGTGCGCGGTGGGCTGGATCGGGATCGGGTCGGTGTACGGCTCGATACCGAGGTACGTACGCGCGAACTCGGTGATGTCCGGGAGCTTCGCGTCCAGCTGCTCCGGCGGGAGGTGCGTGAGGTCCAGGTAGACGTGGTCGCCCTCGGGGCCACAGCCCCGGCCCTCGCGGATCTCCGTGTAGATGGAGCGGGACACGACGTCACGGGACGCCAGGTCCTTCATCACCGGCGCGTACTTCTCCATGAAGCGCTCGCCGTCCTTGTTGCGCAGGATGCCGCCCTCACCGCGGGCGCCCTCCGTCAGCAGGATGCCCATGCGCCAGATGCCGGTCGGGTGGAACTGGAAGAACTCCATGTCCTCCAGCGGCAGGCCCCGGCGGTAGACCGCCGCCTGACCGTCACCCGTCAGCGTGTGCGCGTTCGACGTCACCTTGAAGAACTTGCCGCAGCCGCCGGAGGCGTAGATGACCGCCTTCGCCTGGAAGACGTGGATCTCGCCGGTGGCGAGTTCGTACGCGACCACGCCCGCCGACCGCTTCACACCATCCACCTCGGTGATCAGCTGGTCCAGGACGTAGAACTCGTTGAAGAACTCCACGCCCTCCTTCACGCAGTTCTGGTACAGCGTCTGGAGGATCATGTGGCCGGTGCGGTCCGCGGCGTAGCAGGACCGGCGGACCGGGGCCTCACCGTGGTTACGGCTGTGACCGCCGAAGCGGCGCTGGTCGATGGTCCCGTTCGGCGTGCGGTTGAACGGCAGGCCCATCTTCTCCAGGTCGAGGACCGAGTCGATGGCCTCCTTCGCCAGGATCTCGGCGGCGTCCTGGTCGACCAGGTAGTCACCGCCCTTGACCGTGTCGAAGGTGTGCCACTCCCAGTTGTCCTCCTCCACGTTGGCCAGCGCGGCGGCCATGCCGCCCTGCGCGGCGCCCGTGTGGGAGCGGGTGGGGTACAGCTTGGTCAGGACCGCGGTGCGGCTGCGCTTCGTGGACTCGATGGCCGCGCGCATGCCCGCGCCACCGGCGCCGACGATGACGGTGTCGTACTTGTGGATCTTCATCAGGAGTACCTCAGCCCCGTGCCTAGCGGATGTTCGGGTCGAAGGTGAAGATCACCAGCGTGCCCAGCAGGATGGTGAACACCGTGGCGGTGTAGAGCAGGCCCTTCAGCCACAGGCGGGTGTTCGCGCGCTCCGCGTAGTCGTTGATGACCGTGCGCAGGCCGTTGGCGCCGTGCAGCATCGCGAGCCACAGCATCAGCAGGTCCCAGACCTGCCAGAAGGGGCTCGCCCAGCGGCCGGCCACGAAGGCGAAGCCGATCTTCGACACGCCGCCGTCCAGCACGAGCTGGATCAGCAGGTGGCCGAGGACCAGGACGACCAGCACGATGCCGGACAGGCGCATGAACAGCCAGCCGTACATCTCGAAGTTGCCCCGGGTGGACTTCGGGGTCTTCTTGGTGCGCTTGCGCGGGGCCTCGATGAAGGGGGCCGGGTTGTCGACGTTGTAGAGCGACTCGCCCTCGACGGGACCGATCCCGGACGCCTTGGATTCAGTGGTGGCCATCGGTGTCAGCTCCCGAACAGTTCACGAGCGGCGTGCCCGAGGACGGGGTAGATCGCCCCGAGCATGAGCACGACCCAGATGCCTACGACGGACCAGAGCATCTGCTTCTGGTAGCGCGGGCCCTTCGACCAGAAGTCGACGGCGATGACGCGCAGGCCGTTGAGCGCGTGGAAGAGGATGGCGGCGACGAGGCCGTACTCCAGCAGTCCCACGATCGGGGTCTTGTACGTGGCTACGACCTTGTCGTAGTCCTCGGGGGAGACACGGACGAGAGCGGTGTCCAGCACGTGAACGAACAGGAAGAAGAAGATGAGGACGCCGGTGACTCGGTGAGCCACCCAGGACCACATTCCTTCCCGGCCGCGGTACAGCGTTCCAGCCGGCACGGAAGTCCCTCCGGGAGCGGGGATTGGGGCCGCGCCGGCTTTGCCTGTCGGTCGGGCCCGGCCGGGTACGGTCCACCGGCCCCCAGCATCCTAACGACGGTTGCCTGCGGCGCTTACGCGGGGCCTACCGGTGTGATCAAAGTGGCACGCGGATGGGTTAGAAAAAGCGGCTTCTGGGGTGGTGTGACCTGTTAATTGCCGGGTGCGGCACCGTGGGGGTTGATCGCGCAGTTCCCCGCGCCCCTGAGCAGATCCCCGAGCCGCTCCTTTGCCAGGCGCCGGAGTTCCTCTGCCGCCACCACCCGTTCCTCCTCCGGATCGTTGGCCAAACGAGACCGGATACCTTCCAGTACGTGGTCCAGGGCCTCCTCCGCCGGCAGGCCCTCCAGGCAGATCACGAAGGCGTGGCCGAACTTCGCCTCGTATGCGGCATGTGCGGCACTCATGGCGGTATGGGCGGCCGAGTACGTTCCGTCCGGCAGGGTGGGGAGGGTCTCCGCGACCAGCGCTTCCGCCAGGTCGCCCGGGGACAGGTCGTACGCCGCCTCGTCCGAGGCCGCCAGGAGGGAGTCGACGTCGGGATACGGGCGGTGCGCCGCGATCCGGTCCGCCCAGCGCAGGCTGCGGAGGCAGTCCAGCAGTAGTTTGCGGGCGTCGGCCGATGGCGCGGAGTTGAACGCGCCCAGGACGCTGGGCAGGGACGGTATGGCCACTCGGCCAGGCAGGTGTGTGGGTGTCACGTGGGTTTCGGCAGAGTAGGCAGAGTGGGCAGGGGAAGCTGTGAAGGGTGTTGCGTCACGTTATCGGTCGTGGGCGTGACGTGTCCGACGGATGCCCGAATTTCACCCGGAGGGGAGAGTTTCGGAACGTGTGGTGGACGCATCCGGCCCTCCGAGGGTCTTAGGTTGGCGTGGTGAGCCAGCACAGGCGCCGGCGACCGGCGCGGAACATGAGGACGCGGGTGGTGATCGGCACGGCCTTCGCCGTGACGGTCGGCGCCGGGGTGGGCTTCGGACTGTGGGCCTCCGGCGACGACAGCAGCCCGGCGGGGTCGGCCCAGCGGCAGGAACGGCCCACCGACGCCAAGTCGGCCTCCTCGCCCGGCGCCGCGCGCAGCGCGAGTCCCTCGCCGAGCCCGTCCCGGTCGTACCCCCTCTCGCAGGCACCCAGGACCATCCCCGCCGTGCGCTCGCACACCGCTGCGCGCGGGCCCGGCTGGCGTCCGGCGCGCGCCGAGCGCGTGGTCGTGAACGACGCGGAACTCGCCGACGAGGGCCGCCTGATCGCCTCCGAGCTGGGACTGACGTACGCCGGTGAGAAGGACGACGTGCGCGCCGGGGACGTGCGGCTGGCGCTGAACGACGACGAGGGCGCGGACCCGGAGTCGTACAGCATGACCGTCCGCGGCGGGCGGGTCAGTATCAGCGGGCCGGGGGAAGCGGGGGTGTTCTACGGCACCCGGACGTTGAAGCAGGAGGTCCACGGCGGTGGTACGGCGCCGGAGGGTGTCGTGCGGGACGAACCCGCCAAGCCGGTGCGCGGGTTCATGCTCGACATCGCGCGCAAGCACTACACGGCGAAGTGGATCGAGGACCGGGTCCGGGAGCTCGGCGATCTGAAGTTCAACGAGCTGGGGCTGCACTTCTCCGACGACCAGGGCTTCCGGATCGAGTCGGACAGCCACCCCGAGGTCGTCTCCCAGCCGCATCTGACGAAGGCCGAGGTCAAGCGGATCGTCGCGCTCGCCGAGAGCCGGCACATCACCGTCGTGCCCGAGATCGACTCGCCCGGGCATCTCGGCGCGGTCATCGCCGCTCACCCCGATCTCCAGCTCCGCAACGCGCAGGGGGTGGCGACGAGAGGGGCGGTGGACATCTCCAAGCCGGCCGCCGCCCAGATCGTCGACGACCTGCTCAACGAATACGCCGGTCTCTTTCCCGGTGACCAGTGGAATCTCGGCGGGGACGAGTACCAGGCGCTGACGGTGTCCAGCCCGGCGACCTCCTATCCCCAGCTCTCCGCCGCCGCGAAGAGCAGGTACGGCTCCGGCGCGACCGTCGCCGATCTGACCACCGGCTGGCTCAACGACCGTGCCGACACCGTCCGGCAGCACGACCGGACCATGCGCGTGTGGAACGACGGGTTCTTCAGGGGTACGTCCGTGCAGCCGGCCAAGGACCTGCGGGTGGGGTACTGGACCGGCAAGGAGATCGGGGCGCGGCAGCCGGTGGAGTACCTGAGCGCCGGGCGGAAGGTCGTCAACTACAACGACGAGTTCCTCTACTACGTGCTCGGGCAGCCCAACAACTTCGTCTACCCGACCGGGCAGCGCATCTACGAGCAGTGGACGCCGCTCGTCGTGCGCGGCACGCAGGCGGTGCCGTCGAGGTACGACGGCCAGATCCTCGGCGGGACCTTCGCCGTGTGGTGCGATCTCGCGAACGCGCAGACGCAGGACCAGGTCGCCGCCGGGATCCGGATGCCGCTGCGGGCGACCGTGCAGAAGCTGTGGGATCCGGGGCGGCCACGGACGACGTGGGCCCAGTTCAAGGCGCTGGCCGACAAACTCGGCTGACTTCGGGCGTCCGACGCCGGGACTTCTTGTCCGTACTGCTGCGAACTGCCGTACGGCTGTGGTGTATTCGGCGCGAGCCGAAGCCGAGACAGCCGTGGGGGAACGGGACATGGGCTACTGGGGGTACTACGTCGTGGGCCGCAGCGAGCGGCCGCTCACCGAACTGGACGCGCTGGCCGGCGCCAAGGGCATGGAGTTACGGGCCGAGGCGCCCGGCGGCTGGCAGGTGTGGGAGTACCCGAGCGGGGACGGCGAGGTCGGGAACATGAACGTCCTCGCCGCGCAGAGCGGGGCACCCGCGCTCTTCGGGTACGTCATGGACAGCGCCTCGGTGGTCGTGGAGGCGGCGGCGCCGGAGAGCGGCGCGTGGACCACCTGTCTGGCGCGGGCCGCGATGGCCGGGTACCTGAACGCCGGCAACGAGGGGCTCACGCTCGAGGACTACTTCCTGGAGCCGCGCGACGCGGCCGACCGGGCCGTCGCCTGGGCCGCGGAGGCGGGGCACGAGGTGGACGCCGGGCCGCTGGTCGACGTACTGACCGCCGACCCCGACCCGTTGGCCGAAAACCTCTTCTTCCGGCTGCTCGACCGGCTGGGTGTGGTGCCGCTGTGACACTCCCGGGCCGTCGCACGCAGTAAGGGGAAGTGCGGGTTCCGTCATGAACGGCCATGGACGGCCATGGACGACGCCCGTCGCGCCTTGTGGACGCGCCGCAGAAGGAGAGCCGGATGAGTCTGGTGGAACTGATCGCTCAGGCCGACGAGCGTGGGCTGGCCGCCAGCGGGTTGGCTTGTTTGGATCGGTGCGTGCCGCTGCTGGGGGCCGACGACGAGGTGCTGCGGCCGTTGTGGGGGTGCCTCGCGGACGACGGTGACGCCGGGGAGTGGGGCGGGCGGCTGGAGCAGGTGCGCGGGAAGCTTGCCGGGCCGGAGGAGTACGCGGAGTCCCTTGAGGACGAGGCCGCGGTGCTGGCGCGGCGGATGCTGGCGGCTGCGCCGGTGGAGTGGGACGCGGGTGTGGTGCGCGTGTGGGCCGACGGGTGTTCCGTCGCCGCGTTGCAGATACATCGGCTGCTTGATCCGCTGGACGACGAAGGGGCCTCTGTGGATGCGCGGAGGGAAGGGCGTACGGAGGGGATCTCGCCGTTGGTGGCGGCGGAGTTGCGGCGGCAGGTGACGGTGCTGGAGGTTCTGGCCGGGCATGGTGCGGGTGGCTTGCGCCGGGCGATGGAGGTTTCGACCGAGGGACGGCGGGTGTTGCGGGCCGTTGTGTCGCGGCGGGCTCGTCGTGGCTGGTCGCGCAGTTCCCCGCGCCCCTGAAGCCCCTGCAGTTACCCAAGTACTCAGCCGAGCACCCACTTCACCACCGCGTCTCCGTACTCCGCCGTCTGGGCGTAGAACGCCGTCAGGTCTCGGTGGGTCGAGGCGAAGACGCTTCTTGCCTCCTGCTCCGATTCCGTGCCGCCGTAGCGCGGGAGCAGTTCGGCCCTTGCCAGGTTCCACAGGGACTCGAAGTCGGCTGTCGTGAGGAATGCGGCCACCCTGGCCGTCTGTGCCGCCGTCAGCATCAGGAACGGCGGGGCTTCCTTGTCGGGGTGGGGTATCGGGTGGCCGCCCAGGACCACCTGGGTTCGTGGGCCCTCGTCCGGATCCGCGCCGGTGTAGAGGACGTCGTGGTCGGCATAACGGCGGTCCAGGAACTCCTCGCGGTGGCGGTCCACTCGTTCGCGCACCGCGTTCCAGTCGTCCTCGAACAGCCGTTGCATCCAGTTCGCGCTGTTGCGCAGGGCCGAGGGCGGCACCGCGCGGAGGTGGAAGTACACGTTCATCAGTGAGAGGAGCGCACGGAAGGGGCGAAGCGTCACTCCCGGGCGAAAGCCCCATGTGAGAGGGGACTGTGGCCGTCGTGGGGCGGAGGTGCGGCGGTCCTGCACCGGTCCGGGGAAGCCCCCGGAATCCACGTGACGAATCGCTTCCCCCGAGCGCTTTCCGGGGTGTGACAGCGCAGCATGTGACGACAGGGCGGCCCTCGGCCGCGGCCAGGCCCGCGCGCTGGGCGGCCGACGCGGTGGCGACGATGCGCGAGGGGGCGCGGCTGCGCCTCGACTACTCGGCGCAGAGTCTGTGGCGGGTGGACCGGGTGATCGAGGACATACGGCGGGAAGGCGCGCCGTACGCCGCGGTGGAGAGCGTGCTGCGGGGGCTCGGCGCCTACGCCGGTGAGGTCGTCGTCCGGCACACCGGTGGCGAGTGGTGGGCCAGCGGCGGCGAGTACTGGGTGCGGACGCCGGACGGGCGGCTGTGGGACCCCCTCGACGAGGCCCGGCGCTGCTTCTTCGACGACGGTTCGCTGCGGCTGCTGTGCCGGGACGCGACCGGCGGCCCGCGGGGATCCGCGTAGGCAAAATCGGCGTAATAAGAAACGCTGGCGTTCCCAAACGGTGGATCCTGGAGGGAGCATGGAGTCGACCTCGGGACGGTACGACTCGGCTCGACTCGGGAGGCCTCCATGGCCGAAAGCCGCCGCTGGTGGGCGCTGGTTGTCATCTCGCTCGCCCAGTTGATGGTCGTGCTCGACATGACCATCGTGAACATCGCGCTGCCCTCCGCGCAGGCCGACCTGAACATGTCGGACGGCAACCGGCAGTGGGTCATCACCGCGTACACCCTGGCCTTCGGCGGACTGCTGCTGCTCGGCGGCCGGATCGCCGACCTGGTCGGCCGCCGCAATACCTTCGTGATCGGCCTGCTCGGCTTCGCCGCCGCCTCCGCGCTCGGCGGGGCCGCCGCCAACTCCGGGATGCTGTTCGGGGCGCGGGCCCTGCAGGGCGTGTTCGCCGCGCTGCTCGCGCCGTCCGCGCTGTCGCTGCTGGCCACGACGTTCACCGACCCCAAGGACCGGAGCAAGGCCTTCGGCATCTTCGGCGCGATCATCGGCGCGGGCGCCGCGGTCGGCCTGCTCGCGGGCGGGATCCTCACGGAGTACCTCGACTGGCGCTGGTGCCTGTACGTCAACATCCCGATCGCGCTGGTCGCATTCTTCGGCGCGCTCGCGCTGCTGGAGGTCGGCGAACGCCATCCCGACGCCCGGCTCGACGTACCGGGCGCGCTGCTCGGCTCGGCCGGCATGCTGTCCATCGTCTACGGCTTCTCCGAGGCGGAGTCGCGCAGTTGGCACGACGGTCTGGTCGTGACGCTCCTGGTCGCCGGCGTCGTACTGCTCGGCCTCTTCGGACTGTGGCAGACCCGGGCGAAGGTGCCGCTGCTGCCGATGTCCGTGGTGAGGGACCGGCAGCGCGTCGGGGCCTTCCTGACCACGCTGTTCGTCACCATCGGCATGTTCGGCACCTTCCTCTTCCTGACCTACTACCTCCAGGGCGTCCTCGGCTGGTCGCCGCTGAAGACCGGCGTCGCCTACCTGCCGATGACGGTCGCGATGGTGATCGGCTCGACGCAGGTCGCCGCGCGGCTGCTGGGCAAGGTGCCGCCCCGGTTCCTGATCGTGCCGGGGCTGCTGGTGGCCGCGGGCGGGCTGGCGATCATCGCCCAGGTCGGCGTGGAACCGGCGTACGCCTCCCATGTCCTGCCCGGCATGATCATGCTGGGTCTCGGCATGAGCACGGCGATGATGACCTCGGTGTCGCTGGCCACCGGAAGCGTCGCGCCGCGTGACTCGGGCGCGGCCTCCGCGACCTTCAACACGGCCCAGCAGGTGGGCGGTTCGATCGGTACGGCGCTGCTGAACACGATCGCCGCGAGCGTGACCGCGCGCTATGTGACGGCCCACGCGGGCCCGGGCGTCGACCGGCGGCTGCTCGCGGCGAAGGCCACCGTGCACGGCTTCAACGTCGCCACCTACTGGGCACTGGCCGCGCTGCTGCTGGCCGCCGCGATCGCGGGCCTGGTCGTGAACGCGGACCGGGCGCCCACCCCGCAAGCCACGCAGGAGCGGACGCCCGAACCGGTCGACACGGCTACTTGATCACGGCTGTTCGATGGCTGCTTGATGGCTACTTGACATAGACCAGGCCGTCCGTCGTGATCGTCGGGCGGCCGCTGGTCGCAACGACCACGATCTTCACGGTGTGCTTGGCACTGCTCGACCAGGTCTTCGTCCAGATCGCCTGACGGTAGGCGGTCGTCGAGGACTTGAGGTCCACCGTGCTCACCTTCACGCCGTCGACGTACACGTACGCCTGACCGCTGCTGGATGCCCGGCTGACCACCCAGGAGGCCGAGCGCCCGGTGAAGGTCCAGCTCAGGCTGGCGCCCTTGGAGCTGCTGGAGTACGACTTCCCGCCCAGGTAGCTGGTGGACGAACGGCTCGTCCAGGTACCGGACTTGGTCGCCGAGGTCTCCTGGAGGATCACCGGCGTGAAGGAGGGCGACGAGGTGCGGGTGTTGCCGGCGTAGTCGTACGCCTTCATCGACCAGGTGGACGCCGTACCGGACTTGGCGGTCCGCTGGGAGCTGGTCGTGGTCGGGCCGAAGGTGGCCGTCGTCGGCGTCAGCAGGCTCACCGACTTCAGGGCCTGGCTGTCGGCGGCCTTCCAGCCGAGGGTGACCGGGACGGCGGTGGTGTTGACCGTGCCGGTGCGCAGGGAGAGCCTCGGCGCGGTGGAGAAGGTGGGCGCGGTGGTGTCCGTCACGACCTTCACCGCGGCGGTCGTCGTGGTCTTGCCCGACTGGTGCACGGCCCGTACGGCGACGGTGTGGCTGCCCGCGGCGAGCGTGGCGCCGACCGAGGTGGACGTGCCGGAGGCGGAGGCGGCGACCTGGCCGTCCACCAGCAGCTCGAACCTGGAGATCAGCGAACCCGGCGTGGTCGTCGACCACTTGGCGGTGATCGCGCCCTTCGTGTAGTACGTCGAGCCGGACAGGCCCGCGCCCGACAGCGAGGTCAGCTTCAGGCCCTGCACCGGGCCGGACGCCCAGGCGCGGACGGTGGGCAGCTGGTCGTAGAGGGAGCTGCCGGGGCACTGGGTGTTGTAGCCGTCGCGGTGCCCGGAGATCCGGTTGAAGGTGTACGAGCTGCCGCTGGTGAAGCTGGTGCCGAAGTAGTTCGTCTGGGTCGCACCCGCCTTGAGCTGCACGGTCGTCGCCGGGTCGGCGTCGTACTGGCCGAGCTTCCAGGCGGCGATCCGGGCGACCGACTCCAGGGCCGCGTTGCTCGCACCCGTCGTCGTGTAGTCGCCGAGGACCGCGATGCCGGCCGACTCACGGTTCCAGCCGTAGGTGTGCGCGCCGAGCACCGGGAGGTCGACGCCGCCCTTGCGGCCCTCGAAGATCGTGCCGCACTTGTCGACCAGGAAGTTGTAGCCGATGTCGTTCCAGCCGTTGGTCTGCGTGTGGTACGCGTAGATGCCCCGCACGATCGCCGCGGAGTCGGCGCACGAGTAGTCGTTCGTGCCGTCCGTGTGGTGCACGAAGACGGCCTTCACATCGGCGTTGTACTCCGAGGGATCCGGGCTGAGCGACTCGTCCGCGCCCCAGTCGGCGCGCGAGGTGATCGACGGCTCGGGCACGGTGGACGGCGGCGCGGTCGGGGTGCTCGTGGTGGCCGACGGGGTGGCGCTCGGGGACTCCTCGGCCACGAACGCGGCCGGCGCCGGCGCCTTCTGCTCGGCGGCGGTCGCCACGCCCGGGTCGACCAGGTTGACCTGGAGCCCCTTGGGCAGGCCCGTGCTGGTGGAGCCGTCCTTGTGGACGACCTGGACCTGGACGCCGTCGGAGGGGCCGACCCACAGCGGCTCGGAGGCGCCGCGCGCGTCGGCGCCGGCCTCCGGGTCCTGCAGCGGGTCGACATCCGCCTCCAGGTCCTTCCAGGCCGTCCACTCGCCGGTCTCGACACTGCGGGTACGGACCTGGGCGGTTCCGTGCAGCCGCGCCTTCGCGCCGGTCCAGGAGACGCCGAGCATCGAGAACTGCTTGGTCTCCGTGCGCGGCAGCTCCCGCCTGCCGCTCGCGCCGCCCTTCAGCGACAGGTCGTACACCTTCACCGGCCGCTTGGCCTGCCCCACGGCCCCCTGGCCGGAGGACGGGCTGGCGACGGCGTACGACACCACACCCCCGCCGCCCAGGACGACCGCCCCCAGCGTCAGCCAGGCCCGCTTCTTCATGCTCAGCGGTCTGTACGCACGCGTCCCACGAGGACTCAACTACCCCACCCCTAGAAAAAGACCATGAAGTCACACCAGTGCCACCTGTCACACACAGCACACGCGTGACACAGGTGGCACTTAGAACTCAGCGTCGACCTCTGGCCAAACGTCACACCTTTCGCGGCCCGTGACGTTCCCGGCCCCGCATCCGCTTGCTGAACGGGAGGTGGGGAGCCTCCCGCAGGTCGAGTGAGGGGTGGGGACCCATGAGCATGAGTACGGGTGACGAGCGCGTTCCGGGCGCGGACGGGATGCGGGCGTGTGCGACGGGCTTCGTCGCGCGCGTGACCGCCCGCAACCGACTGCCGCTGGACTACTCCGAGCGCAGCCTGCGGATCGTCGACTTCCTGGTCGACGGCCTGCGCAAAGGCGGCGCCGACCTCGAAGGGGCCCGGGAGACGCTGTTCGGGCTCGGGGCGTACGTCGGTGAGGTGCTGGTGCGCCGGGCGGGGGCGGTGTGGGTGGACCTCGACGCCGACCAGCGGGCGTATTTCGGCCAGCCGGTCGGCGTGCGGATGCCGGACGGGCGGGTGTGGAACCCCGTCGGCCGGGTCCATAACCGCTTCACTACGGGTGACCCCGAGGACTCCCTGCGCACCTTCTACCTGACCCTGCACGGCCGGACCCGCCCATCCCGCCGGCCCCCTGTGACACTTCCGTGACGCCGGACGCAGAGGTCGGTGGAGGCGTGCGCACGGACGGATGGCGCGCGGTACGGGTTCGGCAGAGCCCCCTTCGCACTCGTACGGACGAGGACAGTTGTTGGGCCAGGGACGGGAACCCCGCCGCGCACAGGCTTACGACGGGGAGCTGGGCGCGGCCGTCGCGCGGGCCCAGGAGGGCGACGAGGCCGCGTTCGCGGTCGCGTACCGGATCGTGCAGCCCGGACTGCTCGGCTATCTGCGCGGGATCGTCGGCGACGACGCCGAGGACGTGGCCTCCGACGCATGGCTGGAAATCGCCCGGGACCTCGGACGGTTCAAGGGTGACGGGGCGGGCTTCCGCGGCTGGACGGCGACGATCGCGCGGCACCGGGCGCTGGATCACCTGCGCCGGCAGAAGGTACGGCCGCGCTCCTCGGCGCTGGAACAGGACGTACTGGAGCTGCCGGGCCCGCACAGCACCCACGACCAGGCCCTGGAGGCGCTCTCCACCGAGCGCGCCCTGGAGCTGGTCCGCAGCCTGCCGCGCGACCAGGCGGAGGCGGTGCTGCTGCGTGTGGTGGTCGGCCTCGACGGCCCCGCCGCGGCCCGCGTCCTCGGCAAGCGCCCCGGCGCGGTACGCACCGCGGCCCACCGGGGCCTGAAGCGCCTCGCCGACCGGCTCGGCGGCGCGGGTGTGACGAATGAGGATCCCCGGACGCTGGGGGAGTCGAAATGAAGGACGACTGCGGCGGGAACGTCAACGGCCGCGAGACCGGTGGCGACCGGGTGGTCAGCTGCGGCGACGGAGGCGGCGATCGGATCGCCGTCGGCGGCGGTGGCGGTGGCGGTGGCTGGGAGGCGAACGGTCGCGGCGTCGGTGGCCGACGAGGTGCCGGTCGTGGCAGCTGCGGTAGCCGGGAGGCACAAGGCCGGAACGGCGGCGCTGGTCGGCAGGGTGTCGGTCGTAGCGGCGGCGGTGGCGCTCGGCAGGGTGTCGGTCGCGGTGGTGGCGGTGGTGCTCGGCAGGGTGTCGGTCGCGGTGGTGGCGGTGGCGCTCGGCAGGGCGTTGGTCGCAGTGGTGGCGGTGGCTGGGAGCCGCACGGCCGCGGCGGCGGTGGCGGTCGGCGAGGTGCCGGTCGTAGCGGCGGCGGATGCCGGGGCGCGAGCGGTGGGAGTGGCGGTGGCGCTCGGCAGGGCGTTGGTCGCGGCGGTGGTGCTGGTCGGCGCGGTCTCGGTCGTAGGTGCGGTGGGCGTGGCCGGTCGGGTGGCGGTGGTCGGGTGAACGCTCGTGGCGGGTGGGCCGTCATGGGTGGCAGGAGTGGTGGCGGCGGACGGTCGTCGTACATGGATGGATACGGATACGGACATGGGTGAGCGGCGGAGCGACGGCGGGGCGCACGGGCCTCGGCGTATGCACCCTGGCGCCGTGTCGGGCCCCGAGGACCGGGCGGCCGGCCCGGCGCTGGAGGAACTGCTGGCCGGCGCGATGCGCCCCGAGGCGCTGGACACCTCGGCCGAGCAGCAGGCGGTGGCGGCGTTCCGGGCCGCCCGGGACACCGGTGCGCTCAAGGCGCGGACCCGGCGCCGCGACGACTGGCGGCCGCGTGAGCAGCGCCGTACCCGCCGCTCCCTGAAGGTCACGCTCTCGCTGGCGCTGGCCGGTCTCACCCTGGGCGGTGTCGCGTACGCGGCGATCGGCACGGGCGGCGGCTCCGCACACGACGACGGCCACGCGGCCCGGCAGCACGAGCACCCGCCGACCGGCCCCTCGGCCTCGGCCCCGCGCACACCGGGCACCTCCGCCGCCACGCCGGACCGTCCGGCCACGGCGAAGGACACCGCGGCACACTGCCGGGCGTACGAGAACGTCAAGGACAGCGGCAAGGCCCTGCAGTCCACGGCCTGGCAACGGCTGATCGAGGCCGCGGGCGGCGAACAGAACGTGGCCGCCTACTGCGCCGAGCAACTGGGAGAGCCGACGGCCACGGCATCGGCGACCAAGCAGGGCAACAGCGGCAAGGCCGACAAGTCGGATGAGTCGGACGCGACCGTGAAGGCGAACAACGGCAAGAGTGCCGGCAAGGGCAACGGCAAGAACAACTGACCCTGCGGGCCCGGGAGTTCGGCACCGAAGCAACGGCCGGGGCCGCCACCCCCCACAGGAGAGGCCCCGGCCGTCGCGCGGTCGGGCCGCGCGGCGGCCCGTACTTCCTACAGCGCCATGACTGCGGTTTCTGTCACACCCGCACGCGAGCCGCCCCGTCACAAGGTGGTTGCAGGTTGTACGGACATGGACGAGCAGCGGTTTCAGGTCGTAACGTGCCTTTCGCGCCGGACGCGGATGACGAGTGACCATCGCAACGACCGGCGGCCACAACCGCGACCATCGACTGAGGAACCATCGGGTGCTGGGGGACGACGCGGAGCTGACCGCCGCGGTGCTTGCGGCACAGGACGGGAACGAGACCGCGTTCCGGACTGTGTACCGAGCGGTGCACCCGCGGCTGCTCGGCTACGTCCGCACCCTGGTCGGCGACCCGGACGCGGAGGACGTCGCCTCCGAGGCCTGGCTGCAGATAGCCCGTGACCTGGACCGGTTCGACGGCGACGCGGACCGCTTCCGCGGCTGGGCCGCCCGGATCGCCCGCAACCGCGCCCTGGACCACATACGCATGCGTGGCCGCCGTCCCGCGATAGGCGGCGACGAGACCGAGCTGACCGGCAAGGCCGCCGAGTCCGACACCGCGGGCGAGGCCATCGAGGCCCTGGCCACCGACCACACGCTCTCCCTCATCGCCAGACTCCCGCAGGACCAGGCCGAGGCCGTCGTACTGCGGGTGGTCGTGGGCCTCGACGCCAAGACCGCGGCGGAGACGCTGGGCAAGCGGCCCGGTGCCGTACGCACGGCGGCGCACCGCGGTCTCAAGCGCCTGGCCGAACTGCTCGGTGAGGATCCGGAATCGAGCGGCGGGCTCGACGCGCTGCCGCCCCAGCGAGAACCGCGCGACCGCGCGGTGACGTCCGCGAGTGTGACGCATATGCGCGCGCGGACGCAGAAGGACATGTGATGGCCGACGAGCAGTACAGGTGGCTGAACCGCGCAACGGCGGAGGCTTTGCTGCGCGGCGAGTCACTGGAAGCTGTCGACGCGACCGCCCGTGACCAGGCCGAACGCCTCGCGAAGGCCCTTGAGTCGCTCACCTCGCAGCCCTCGCCGACCAGCGCCGAACTCCCCGGCGAGGCCGCCGCACTGGCCGCCTTCCGCACGGCGAGGTCCCAGACGCGCGCGTCGGAGTCTCGCGCGTCGGAGTCTCGGGCGTCGGAATCCCGCGCGTCGATGGATGGCCGCGCCTCGACGGACGCCCGTGCTTTGGCGGATGGCCGCACCTCGATGGGGGGTCGTGCATCGGCGGATGCCCGCGCGTCGACGGACGCCCGCACGTCGATGAGCGGCCGTGATTCGGCGGATGACCGCGCTTCGACGGACGCCCGTGATTCGGCGGACAGCCGCACCGCGATGGGTGGCCGCGTTTCCGCGGATGGCCGGACCTCCATGGATGCCCACGCTTCGGCGGACGTCCCCACCTCAGGTACCGCCGCCGGGCGGCGCGCCCGTGTCGAGCAGGCCGTTGCCGGGCGGCGTGCCCGGGGGCATGCCTCTGACGCCGGGCTTGTCCGGATCGGTGGGCGGGTTGGCGGGGACGACAGGCGGCGTGCCCTGAGCCGGCCCATGCGCTTCGGGCTCACTGCCGTGCTGGCGGCCGGCATGGCCGGTGGCGTCGGTGTCGCGGCCACGAGCGGAATCCTGCCGATCGGCGGTGACGACCCGAACCCCGCCGCCTCGGTCTCGGCCGCCGTCACCCCGGACCGCCCCCTGGTCTCGCCCTCGCCGAACGGCCTGCTGGGCAAGCCCACCCCCGACGGCTCGACCGGTGCCGACGGCAGCGCCACCCCGCAGCACACGCCGAGCCCCGGCTCCTCGGAGAAGTCCGGCGCCGAGGCCGGTGCCTGGTGGTGGAAGCAGCACGCCCCGTCCACCTGCCGCGACGCGCTCGGCGGCAAGGAACTCGAACCCAACCGCAAGCAGGCGCTGGAGACCGCGGCGGGCGGCCTGGCCCCCGACCGCGTCCGGAAGTACTGCAAGAACGTCCTCGCCGGCACCGGCGCCACCTCCCGCGACGGCAAGAAGAGCGGCAAGGGCCAGGAGGGGGCCGGCGTCGGCGGCCAGGGTGAGCAGGGCGGCCAGGGCAACGGCAACGGCACCGGCAACGGTCAGGGCGAGCAGGGCGGCGGCCGGAACAGCGGCGGTCAGGGCGGTGACGACGACGGCAATCACATAGCCCCCGGTGAGGGCGGCTCCGGCGATGGCGGCGACGTCCAGGACACCGTCACGCCCCTGCTCCCCGGGCATGTCCTGACGACCGAGTCCCCGGCGCCGGTGCCGGACCCCACGTACAGCGCGCTCTGAGCCTGTCGCACCCGCGGCGACCCACGATGACCTGCGATGACCTGCGATGACGTACCACCCGAAGTTTTTTCGGCCGGGTCAGTAACGTTTTCGGCCGCGGCGACGCAGTACTGAGTGAGCCGACTGGTCATCGGCCGTCGCACAGAGCCGGGGTTCCCCCCGTACCCACGGCTCGTGCACCTCGGCGCGGGCGGGACACGTTCCCCCGGTCCCGCCCGCGCCCCGCACATCACCAGTACACGACGACCTTGTCGCCGTTCCTCACCTGCGCGTACAGATCGGCGATCGCCGCCTCGTCCCGGACGTTGACGCAGCCGTGCGAGCCGCCGGAGTAGCCGCGTGCCGCGAAGTCGTAGGAGTAGTGCACGGCCTGGCCGCCGCTGAAGAACATGGCGTACGGCATCGAGGAGTCGTACAGGGTCGACCAGTGGTGGCGCGACTTCCAGTAGACGTGGAAGACGCCCTCGCGGGTGGGGGTGCCGGTCGCGCCGAAGCGTACGGACATCTCCGACACCGTCCGGCCGTCGATCATCCAGCGCAGGGTCCGGGTGGTCTTGTCGATGCACAGCACCCGCCCGGTCAGACACCGCGGATCGGGTGCGCCGGCGGGCTGCCCGCCCATCAGGTACAGGTCCCACTTCCCGGGCTCGTGCGTCATCTTCGTCAGCCGTTGCCAGGTGACGGTGTTCGTCTCGCCGGTCTTCGGCAGCCCACGCTTGCCCTGGAAACCCTTGACCGCGTCCTCGGTGAGGTCGTCGTACGTCCCCGTCGGCCCGTCGAACAACCACTCCACCTGCCGCAGCCGGGCCTGCAGCTCCCGCACGTCACGTCCCGAGTCGCCGCGCTTCCACAGCACGGGGGCGAGGGCTCCCGCCGTGGCCGTCGGAGTCCCGCTCGGCTTGTCGTCCCCCTTCGTCGACGAGGACGACGAGGATGAAGAGGACGAAGAGGATGAAGGGGACGACGGGGGCTTGGTGCTCGGCAGTTCGATGTGTACGGGCGAGTGGCCCTTGCCGTCGGCGCCCTGCACCGTGCACCCGCTCGCGGCGACCAGACCCGCCGCCACCACCACCGCGGCCGCGGCGCTCGCTCTCCCCATGCCGGTAGTACGCAACACGACTCCCGCCGTCTCACCGATGAGCACGCATGTCACTTCAGATGCTGCCCGCGGGCGACTGGTTGCGAACGGCGGCGCATTGAGGTGACCTGGACTGCGACGGGGCCGTCGGCGAGGGAGGCATCACACCCATGGCGCGTGAGTCGGAGTCCGGACTGCCCATCGAACCGGTCTACGGGCCCGCGGACCTGGCGGGCTGGGACCCGGCCGAGAAGCTGGGCGAGCCGGGCTCGTACCCCTTCACCCGCGGGGTCTACCCGTCGATGTACACGGGCCGCCCCTGGACGATGCGCCAGTACGCCGGCTTCGGCACGGCGACGGAGTCCAACGCCCGCTACCGGCAGCTGATCGCCCACGGCACCACGGGACTGTCGGTCGCCTTCGACCTCCCGACCCAGATGGGCCACGACTCCGACGCCCCCATCGCGCACGGCGAGGTGGGCAAGGTGGGGGTGGCCGTCGACTCGATCGACGACATGCGGGTTCTGTTCGACGGGATCCCGCTGGACAAGGTCTCGACGTCGATGACGATCAACGCGCCGGCCGCGCTGCTGTTGCTGCTGTACCAGCTGGTGGCGGAGGAGCAGGGGGTCGCGGCCGACCGCCTGACGGGCACGATCCAGAACGACGTCCTGAAGGAGTACATCGCGCGAGGGACGTACATCTTCCCGCCCAAGCCCTCCCTCCGCCTCATCGCGGACATCTTCAAGTACTGCCGGGCCGAGATCCCGAAGTGGAACACGATCTCGATCTCCGGCTACCACATGGCGGAGGCGGGGGCGTCTCCCGCGCAGGAGATCGCCTTCACGCTCGCCGACGGCATCGAGTACGTCCGCACGGCGGTCGCGGCGGGCATGGACGTCGACGACTTCGCGCCCCGCCTGTCCTTCTTCTTCGTCTCCCGTACGACGATCCTGGAGGAGGTCGCCAAGTTCCGTGCGGCGAGGCGCATTTGGGCGCGGGTGATGCGGGACGAGTTCGGCGCCCGCGACCCCAAGTCGCAGATGCTGCGCTTCCACACCCAGACCGCGGGCGTCCAGCTGACGGCCCAGCAGCCGGAGGTGAACCTGGTCCGGGTCGCGGTCCAGGGCCTCGCGGCGGTCCTCGGCGGCACCCAGTCCCTCCACACCAACTCCTTCGACGAGGCGATCGCGCTGCCGACGGACAAGAGCGCGCGTCTCGCTCTCCGTACGCAGCAGGTGCTGGCGTACGAGACGGACGTGACCGCGACCGTCGACCCCTTCGCGGGCTCGTACGTGATCGAGCGGATGACGGACGACGTGGAGGCGGCGGCGCTCGACCTGATGCGCAAGGTGGAGGACCTGGGCGGCGCGGTCTCGGCCATCGAGCACGGCTTCCAGAAGAACGAGATCGAGCACAACGCGTACCGCATCGCGCAGGAGACGGACTCCGGGGAGCGGGTGGTGGTGGGCGTGAACCGCTTCCAGCTGGACGAGGAGGAACCGTACGAACCGCTACGGGTGGACCCGGCGATCGAGGCCCAGCAGGCGGAGCGGCTGGCGCGGCTGCGGGCGGAGCGGGACCAGGGGGCGGTGGACTCTGCGCTTGCGGCCCTGAAGAAGGCGGCGGAGGGGGAGGAGAACGTCCTGTATCCGATGCGGGAGGCGTTGAGGGCTCGGGGGACGGTGGGGGAGGTGTGTGGCGCGCTGCGGGAGGTCTGGGGGACTTACGTGCCGAGCGAGGTGTTTTGAGGATCTACTGTTGGATGCGCTAAGTGACTGTCCCTGTCCGGAGAGGAGTCGTCGGCATGGCATGGTCGCGGCGGACCGGTGTGCTTGAAGCTGAAGCCTGGCTGACCCGGGAGCTGGAGGGGTATCGCGGGGAGGTGCTCTACGGACGGCTGACCGCGACCCCCTTGGCTGACGCCGTGCATCAGGTGATCTTGACCGACGTGGCACACGCGTTCTCCGGGGCCGGCGCCCGCGAGGCCGGGTTGAAATGTCTACTGGGCATCGGCCTCTGGTTGCCGACAGGCTCGGACGACTTCGCGGTCCCGGACCTTTCCGTGGTCGAGCAGGACTTCCGAGGGAAGCATGTCCAGCACAATTGCTACGCACCGGATGGATTCCGGCTGGTAATGGAAGTGACCGCCGACAACTGGTCCGACGATCTCGGCCCCAAGGCCGAGTGCTACGCCCAGGCAGGCATCCCCGCCTACCTCATCGCCGACCGCAAACACGACGAGGTTCTGCTCTACACCGACCCGGTCGACGGCAAATACCCCGACCCCGCCCGCTACAAGCGAGGCCAGTCCGTCCCCGTTCCGGAGTCCGTCGGTGTGACGCTCGACCTTTCCGTCGACACCCTCCTCGACGGCGACGACTGAAACCCGGATG
Organism: Streptomyces cylindrosporus; assembly: GCF_022698165.1. Classification (GTDB taxonomy): domain Bacteria; phylum Actinomycetota; class Actinomycetes; order Streptomycetales; family Streptomycetaceae; genus Streptomyces; species Streptomyces cylindrosporus. The sequence goes on along the minus strand of NZ_JALDAY010000011.1, from coordinate 79,973 downwards.
AAGGGTGTCGTACCCGCATGCGACACTCCTTCTCATGTTCGGCGTCATCGATCTCCCCACCTACCTGGCAGGCCTCGTCCTGATCGTCCTGCTGCCCGGGCCCAACTCGCTCTACGTGCTGTCCGTCGCCGCGCGCAAGGGCATCCGGGCCGGGTACACCGCCGCCGCCGGCGTCTGGTGCGGGGACACCGTGCTGATGACCCTCTCCGCCGCCGGGGTCGCTTCCCTGCTGCAGGCCAACGCCGTGCTGTTCGGGATCGTGAAGTACGCCGGCGCCGGGTACCTGACCTGGCTCGCGATCGGGATGATGCGGGCCGCGTGGGGGATGTGGAAGGCGCGCAGGGAACAGGCCGTCGAGGAGAGCCCGGCCGGCGTCTCGTACGAGCGGCCCTACCGGCGGGCTCTCGTCGTCAGCCTCTTCAACCCCAAGGCGATCCTCTTCTTCGTCGCCTTCTTCGTGCAGTTCGTCGACCCCGGGTACGCCTACCCCGCCCTCTCCTTCGTCGTCCTCGGCGCCTTCGCCCAGCTCGCCAGCTTCCTCTACCTCAGCGCGCTGATATTCGGCGGCACCAAGCTGGCCGCCGCCTTCCGTCGCCGTAAGCGGCTTTCGGCCACGGCGACTTCGGCGGCGGGAGCGTTGTTCCTGGGCTTCGCGGTGAAGCTGTCGCTTGCCAGTGCCTAGCGGATGCCCAGTCGGGTGAGGTAGCCCGCGAGACCGGTCGAGGTGTCGCCCGCCCAGCCGACGTAACCGTCCGGCCGGACCAGGAAGAGACCGGTGCCGTACGACTCCTGCGCCGCAGGACCGCGGACCACCCGCACCCCCTCCGGCAGTTCGGGCGCCTCCACGCCCAGCGCCAGCAGCGTCCAGTGCGGTCCGCGGAACGTGTCGAAGAGCCGTACCCCTTCCATCGTGCCGTCCGGCGCGCGGTCGCCCGCCCGCACCTCGGACATGCTCGCCCGCGTCTCCTCCGTAAGCGATGACTCCCGGTAGCCCAGCCCCAGTTGGATCGTCGCCGCGCCCCGCCTCACCTCGCCGCGGTGCACGCCCGTCGAGATGCCCAGCATGTGTGCCGCGATCGGGCGGCGCTCCTCCTCGTAGGTGTCCAACAGCGAAGCCGGTGCGGAGCCACGGAGTACCGCCCCCAGCTTCCAGCCCAGGTTGTACGCGTCCTGGACGCTGGTGTTCAGGCCCTGCCCGCCCGCGGGGGAGTGGATGTGCGCCGCGTCCCCGGCGAGGAACACGCGGCCGCTGCGGAAGGCGTCCGCGAGGGCCGCCCGGGGGCGGAAGTCCGAGGCCCAGCGGACCTCCGTGACGTCCTCGGGCGAGAGGTGCGAGCGCGCTGCCGCCACCTTGCGGATGCCGTCCAGGGACAGGTCCATCGCCGTGCCCTCCGGGAACTGCGCGACCAGCTGGAAGTCCTCCGTGCCGGCCAGCGGGCAGATCGCCATGAAGCCGACCTCGCCGTCCGCGCTCGGCGGGAACACGTGCCAGTTGTCGCGGTCGAGACCGGTGATGCGTACGTCCGCCACCAGGACCGGGTCCGGGTCGACCGTCTCGCCGGTCATGCCGATGCCGAGCGTTCGCCGTACGACCGAACGGCCGCCGTCCGCGGCGACCAGATACCGGGCGCTCACCTCCGGGCCCGACGCGAAGCGGACCGTCACCGTCTTCTCGTCCTGCTCGACGCCGACGACCTCCCGGCCGAACTCGACCCGGCCGCCCAGCTCCGCCAGGCGCCCGAACAGGATCTCCTGCGTCCGCCACTGCGGCACCATCCACGGCACGTTGAACGCCGAGCCCGCCGACGCCGCCTTCACCTCGTCCTCGTCGAACATCTTGTGCTCGCCGACCCGCTTGCCGTCCTGCCAGATCATCCCGGTCGGGTAGGGCCCGCCGTGAGTGCGGATCCCGTCCAGCACGCCGAGGTCCTCCAGGACCTCCATCGTGCGCGGCTGGATGCCCTTGCCGCGCGAGCCGGGGAACAGCCCGTCCGCCTTCTCCACCACCACCGCGTCCACCCCGCGCCGCGCGAGGTCGATCCCGAGGGCCAGCCCGGTCGGGCCCGCGCCCACGACCACCACGTCCACGACGTCCGTCGTCCCGCTCATGATCCATCTCCTTAACGCTGTTAAGTTCCGTTGACTCCGAGAATGGCCTTAACGCTGTTAAGCTGTCAAGCGTGAGTACGGAGAAACGCGCGCCCCTCGACCGCAAGCGGGTCGCCGACACCGCCCTGAAGCTGCTGAACGAGGTCGGCCTGGACGGCCTGAGCCTGCGGGTCATCGCCCGCGAGCTGGACGTCAAGGCACCCGCCCTGTACTGGCACTTCAAGGACAAACAGGCGCTGCTCGACGAGATGGCGACGGAGATGTACCGCCGGATGGTCGCCGGGGCCGCGCTGGATCCGGACGACACCTGGCAGGAGCGACTGCTCAAGGCCAACCGCGGACTGCGTGCCGCGCTGCTCGGCTACCGGGACGGCGCCAAGGTCTACAGCGGCTCACGGTTCACGGGCACGGACCACGCACGGGAGATGGAGGAGAACCTGCGGCTGTTCACGGCGGCCGGGTTCAGCCTCGCGGAGGCCGCGCGGGCCGCCTCGACCGCGCACGCGTACACCATCGGTTTCGTCACAGAGGAGCAGGGCGTGAGGCCCATGCCCGACGAGCGGCGGGAGGGGTACGACATCGAGGAACGGGCCCGGCTGCTGGCCGACTTCCCGCTGTCGGCCGCGGTGGGCCAGGAGATCTTCCAGGGCTACGACGAGGGGTTCGAGGAGGGGCTCGCACTGGTCATCGCCGGCATCGAGGCCCGCTATCGGCCCTCACTATGACGGTCGGAGCCGCTCACGCCGACTCCAACGCCCGCTTCAGCCGCGGTCCGAACGGCACCTCCACGAACCGGTGCAGCAGCCAGGCCAGGCCCAGCAGGGACAGCACGGTGAGGGCGAGGGTCACGTCCGCGGGTACGCCGAGCGTCGCGTGCAGCAGGCGGACGACCGGCCAGCCCAGATGTTCGTGGACCAGGTAGAAGGGGTACGTCAGCGCGCCCGCCGCGGTCAGCCAGGGCCAGTTCGCCCAGCCGAGGCGGCCGAGCGCGATCGCCGTGACGGCGGCGAAGCCGAGGGTCACCACCAGCATGATCCCGAGCACCGACCGGTTGGCGAACGCGTCCGCGCTCGGCGCCCGCCACAGCCCCGCCACCGCGTGGTGCTGCCCGATCAGCCAGCTCCCGGCCACGATCGCCCACGCGTACACGTCCCGCCGGTCCCGGTGGACCAGGTAGAGGCCGACGCCGCCGACGAAGAAGGGCGCGTGCTCGGGCATCAGGACGATGTCGAGGAGCGGCTCGTGGGCGCCCCGCGCGACCGCCGCCGCCAGTGTCCAGCCCGCGCAGAACAGGACCACCCGGCGCCGGGTCGCGCCCGGCGCCACGACCAGCAGGGCGAACAGCGCGTAGAAGCGGACCTCCGCCCACAGCGTCCAGCACACCCCGAGCACCCGGTCCGCGCCGAGCGGCTGCTGAAGCATCGTCAGGTTCACCAGGGCGTCACTCGGCGAGACGGTCTCGAAGGCGACCACCGGCAGCGCGAACACCGCCGTGACGAGCAGGACAGCCGCCCAGTAGGCGGGCAGCAGCCGGGCCGCGCGCGAGGCGAAGAACGACTTCAGCGGGCGGCCCCAGCCGCTCAGGGAGATCACGAATCCGCTGATGACGAAGAACACCTGCACACCGAGGCAGCCGTAGGCAAAATACGTGTGCAGGGTGGGGAACTGCTCGCGCGCGGAGCTTCCCCAGGCCCTGCTCACCTCGCCGTCCCGCCCGCCGAAGTGATACACCGCCACCATCAGCGCGGCGATCAGTCGCAGTCCGTCCAGCGCCCGCAGCCGGCCCCTGCACGATTGGCCCGAATCGTGAAGAAGGCTTGGTTGACGAGCAAACGATTCTCTCTCCAGTACCAATCGGTTCACCTGAATGTCGTTTTCGCTACCTAATTTTTCCCAGCATCCCCCCTTAGCGCGGTAAACCCGTCGAGCGACTCGGTCATCCGCAGCTACTTCACAGCAATGACTCAGCATGAGTTGGTCAATACCCAGGAGCGCCATGACGAGGGTCCAGAACAGACGGGCACGCGTACGCGGAGGGGAGCTGGACGACTGCCTGCGGGCCTGCGCCGCGCACAGCGGCAAACTCGTCGGCAGCATCGACCGCCGCCGCGTCGAACTCGCCGAGCAGCTGCGCAAGCTGCTCGTCGTGTGGGGCACGACGGCCGCAGGCGCACCCGCGCCCGCCCCGGCCGGCGGTGCCACCGCGCTGCTCAAGCGTGCCGTGAAGGGCGCCGCGACCCCCTCCGCCACCATCGGCAACGAACTGCTCGACGCACTCCTCGCCGTCGCCAACAAGGCGCTTGAGGCCGGTTACGACGACGAGCTGAACCTCGCCCTGGTGATCAGCGACACCGTCCTCGCCCAGCGCAAGAACTCCCGCGCCGGCTGGCGGCTGCGCGCCCGCCTCCTGGAGGCCCTCGGCGAGGAGGCGGAGGCGCTGGAGGCGTACGAGAAGTACCTGGAGCTCACCAACGACGACGGCTTCGGCGTCAAGAACCGCATCGCCGGCCTGCGCATCGCCGGCGAGAAGGAGCGCGAGCTGCTCGCCCTGCTGCGCCGCCAGGTCCCGCGCGCCGAGGAGTTCACCCGCCGCCCCGCCACCGACGTGTGGGCCGAGGGCCTCGCCGCGCACGCCGTCGGCGACTGGGCCGAGGCCGAGCCCCGCCTGGTGGGCGCGCTGCTGCGGCTGGCCGACGAGGAAGCCCCCGTGGGCGACCGCCAGGAGCTGCTCAGCCAGTACCTGGACCTGCGCACCACCGCCCCCGGCGTCGACCTGCCCGCCCTCACCGAGGCCCTCGCGCTCTACGCCGAGCAGCGCCGCGCCCGGATGCGCGGACCCGTCGCCGACCCCACCATCGGCGGCGTGCAGTGGATCAGCCTGGGCGAGTTCCGCAACCAGATCGCCGGCAAGTCCATCTGCCTGATCGCCAACTCCGGCCGGGTGGGCGAGAGTTCGATGGGCGCCGAGATCGACGCGTACGACCTGGTCGTCCGCTTCAACTCGTACAAGATCGATCCGAAGCACACCGGCAGCAAGACGGACATCCACGCCACCATCCACAAGCACGGCTTCAACTGGGAGAAGCAGGTCACCACCCGCCTGGTCTTCGGCGGCATCTCCGGCGACTGGAAGTACTCCCTGCGCAACCGCCTGGTGCCCGGCGCCCAGACCTTCCTCGGTGACGAGTCGCTGCGCTGGCCCATGCGCAACATCGGCAAGGTCCCCACCGAGGCCTGGTCCGGCATCCCGACCACCGGCTTCAACATGCTGTGGCTGCTGGACTTCCTGGACGTCAGCCCGAAGCTCGACCTGATCGGCTTCGACTTCTACGAGAGCGGCGCCTACCGCGTGCAGGAGGCCATGAAGCTGGCCATCACGTCCGTGCACGAATACACCAGCGAGAAGGACTGGGTCATGCAGCGTGCCCAGAGCGTGACCGACATGAGGATATCCCTGCGATGACGACCACCACCCTGTCCGCGGCCCAGGGCCCGGTGACCGACGCCTCTGCGCTCACCGGCAAACGGAAGATCGCCTTCGCGAGCTTCGTCGACGAGAACTACCTGCCCGGCTTCCTCGCCCTGCTGCGCAGCCTCGCGCTGTCCAACCCGGGCGTGTGCGAGGACTTCGTCGTCCTCTACGACGACCTGCGCCCCGGCTCGATCGCCAAGATCCGCGCCCTGCACCCGCGGATCGTGATGAAGCGGGTCGACGCCGACCACTACGACTCGTACAAGAAGGGCGACCAGGACAACTACCTGGTCCGCAAGGCGTACTTCATCCTGGACGTCTTCAGGATCCGGGAGTACGACACCGTCATCACCCTCGACACCGACATGGTGGTCCTGGGCGACCTGACCGAACTCCTCCAGCTGCGCGAGGGGTTGGCTGCCGTCCCGCAGTTCTTCTACGGGCAGCACAAGCTCAACTCCGGTCTGCTGGTCATCCAGCGCGAGTACCTGAGCGACGCCTTCTGCGCCAAGCTCGACAAGTGCGGCCGCTCCGGCGACTACGAGCTCGACAAGCACGACCAGGGCATCCTCAACTCCGTCCTGGACGGCGACTTCGTCCGCCTCGACGCCCGCTACAACTTCGTCAAGCGGCGGCTGTCGGGCGACCTGCCGGTCCCCGAGGACACCGCGATCCTGCACTTCACCGGCCGCCACAAGCCCTGGCAGGGCGGCGAGGCCGGGTACGCGCAGGCCGAGGAGCGCTGGCGCGAGTTCGAGCTGACCGACGCCGAGTTCCACGCCGCCTACCTGGAGCAGCAGGGCGGCCTCCACCACGACCTGCTCGTCCACTACGGCACCCCGCACGTCGCCCGCACCGGCGACGTCGAGGTCGCCCGCAAGGTCGCCGCCGCGCACATCGCGAACGGCGACTACCAGGACGCCGTCGACATCCTGTCCAGCGTGCGCATCCCGCTCGACGAGGCCTGGCCGCACGAGGTGCTCGGCCACGCCCTGATGAGCGTCTCCCGCTACGACGAGGCCAAGGCCCAGCTGCTGCTCGCCACCGCCGCCCCCAACCGGGCCGCGACCGCGTACGCCCGGCTCGCCCAGATCGCCTGGGTGCACGGCGACAACGCCACCGCGCTCAAGCACGCCACGGCAGGCATCTCCGTCGACCCCACCCACCGGCCCAGCCGCCTGTGGGTGCAGCGCGCCGCCAGCGTCCCGGCGCAGGAACTCGGCGCCCCCGAGGACCAGTTGGCGCACGTCGCCTTCTACATGGACCGGCAGGGCAACGCGGGCGACAAGCTGCTCCCGGAGTCCGTCCGTTCCGCCTTCGGCCCGGACACCACCTCCCGGCGCTGGCACTCCGTGCATGCTCACCGCCTCTTCGACGAGGCCGCCCTGGAGCGGGTCAACCGCCGGCGAGGCCTGGTCATCGGCGGCGGTGGCCTGTTCATCCCGGACACCATGCCGAACGGCAACAGCGCCTGGCAGTGGAACGTCCCGGACGAGCTGATGAAGCGCATCGACGTGCCGATCGCGGTCTTCGCCGTCGGCTTCAACGCCTTCGACGGACAGTCCTACCGCGCGGGCCGCTTCCGCGAGTCGCTGCGCCTGCTGGTCGAGCAGTCCTCCTTCTTCGGCCTGCGCAACCACGGTTCGATCGCGAAGGTGCGGGCCATGGTCCCGGCCCACCTGCACGACAAGATCCGCTTCCAGCCCTGCCCCACCACGGTCACCCGCCAGCTGACGCCCGGCTGGCAGGACCCGGCGAAGCGGGACGACACGATCCTGATCAACGCCGCCTACGACCGCGCGGGCCTGCGCTTCGGCCACGACTACGACTACTTCCTGGCCCAGATGGCCAAGGCGGTACGGGACCTGGGCGAGCTGGCCGAGGTCCAGTGCGTCGCGCACTCCCTCGACGACGAGAAGATCGCCTTCGACCTGCGCCGCGAGCACGGCATCTCGATGCCCGTCATCCCGATGTACGACTTCGAGAACAAGGAGATCCTCGATCTCTACGCCCGCACCAAGCTGGTGATCGGCATGCGCGGCCACGCGGGCATGATCCCGTTCGGCGTCGGCACGCCCATCATCAGTCTGATCTCGCACCCGAAGATGGCGTACTTCCTGAACGACATCGAGCGGCCCGAGTGGGGCGTCTCCGTCCACGACCGCCATCTCGCCGCCCGCCTGGTCGAGCGCTCCCGGGACCTGCTCGCGGACCACGCGAAGACGGTGGCCGACGTGCACGGCCGCCAGCAGGAGCTGTGGAAGGTCACCGAGGCCAACGCCTCCGACCTGCGGGTCATCCTGGGAAGCTGACGATGGCGACAACTCTGGCCGACGACAAGGTCGTCCGGCCCGTGGCAGGCGGCCGCCGCTCACCCCTGTGGTGGGCGGCGGTCGCCCTGCCGTCCGCGGTGGCCGTCGTCTACACGGTGGCCACCCGGCGGCTCACGGGGGACCTGCACTACGTCCTGGCCGCCCTGCGCACCGGCGGCAAGGCCGGCTACTCGCCGTCCGAGGTCTTCACCCACCGCCCGTTCTTCTACCGCTGGTTCATCGCCCTCCTGGACGACCTGACCTCCTTCTTCGGGGGCAGTACGTCGGTCCGCGAGGCCCTGATGGGAGCGGCCGGCGTCCTGCTCGCCGCCGCGGCCGGACACGCCCTCTTCCTCGCGCTGCAACGCCGGGTCACCGGCCGGGAGGCGGCCCTCACGGCGGGCGCCACCGGCCTTGCCCTGGCGCTCGCGCCCCGCAACGACTTCCTCCAGCCGGAGTGGACCGCGGTCGTCCTGGCCGTCTTCGGCGTCGCCGCGGCCCTCGGCCCCGAAAGGCCCTGGCGGGCGGCCCTGTTGGCGTGCCTCCCGCTGGGCCTCGCGGTGATGATGAAGTACTCCACGGCAGCCACGGCCGCCATTGGGATCCTGCTCGTGTACGTCGTCGACCGGGGCCGCGCGGTCCGGGCCGCGCTGATCGCCGTACCGGCGTCGGCGGCCCTGTTCGGGCTCAGCGCCCTCGGCGGCTCGCACGAGCTGCAGTGGACCCACGACATGCCGCTGATCAACCAGTCGGCGCTCAGCAGAACGGGCATCCACCCGCACTTCATCCTCACCCGGTCCTACGAGTTCCTCGCCGACCGGGCCATCGCCACTCCGGTGCTGCTGCTCGCGCCGGGCGCCCTGCTGCTGGTCCTCAGCCGTGTCCAGGGCCGACTGCGACGGGCCGAGATCCTGCTCGTCGCCCTGCTGATCGGCTCAGCCGCCCTCGCGGTCGTGGTCGTGCAGGGCAACTGGTTCCTCTACCACGCGGCCCAGATGCCGGTCCTCGCCGCCGCCCTGTGGGGCCTCGCGGTGAGCGGCTCCCGCCGGAAGGTGCCGTGGCTCTTCGCCGCCGTGTCACTGGCGTACGGCGTGCTGCCCGTGCTGTACGCGCAGGCGCCCAAGGCCGACCAACGCCCGTACGTCATCTGGGCGTTCGGGCTTCTCGCGCTGCTCGCGGCCCTCGTGGACGCGGTGCTGGAGCGGCGGCCCCGCTCGGACGGCGTGGCACCGGCCGTCCTGGTCGCCCTCACCGGCCTGGCGTGCCTGGCCGCGACCATCTGGCCCGGCTCCCCGCACCTCGTCTTCGACGGCAAGGTGACCGAGACCAGCAGCCAGTACCTGGCCGGGATGCGGGCCACCCAGAAGGAGGCCGACCGGGTGCGGGCCGAGATGCCCGCGAACGCCCCGGTCCTCTACCTCGCCTTCGGCGACACCACGTACTACGTGGACCACGCGGCCCAGTGCCGCTACCCGATCTCGACCTTCCTCCAGCGCACCCGCTACCTCCCGGACGTGGCCGACCTGAAGTCGTTCAAGGAGAACGCCGACTGCGTCGACCACCACCCGGCCCCGTACGCGGTCCTGGAGCGGCCGTGGTTCCGGCCCGGAAAGGTCGACCCGGAGCTGTGGCGCCGTATCAAGGCCGTCTACGACTGCCCCAGGACGGCGAGCCCCGGGCCGAGGATCGTGCTCTGCGTCAGGCGTTGAGGCCGAGCGACCCGGTGACCTTGCGGGCCATGGCCACCGAGTAGCTCTGCCCGCGGTCCTGCGGGTAGATCTGCGCCATCGTCGCCAGCGTGACCCGGCTCATGGGCGTTTCGTGGGCCGGGATCAGCGCACGGTACTCCGGCGTCACCACCGGCTGCGCGAACCCGGCCTTCGAGAAGTGCCAGTCCTTGATCCAGGAGGCGTCGAACTCCGGGTTGATCTTCCGCAGATACGGCACGAACCGGGTCAGCAGCTCGCCCGGCTCGGTGGTGAACCGCCAGTCCTCGCGCTCGACGTAGTTGCCGACGTAGAGGATGTGCCGGCCGCCGTACACCGACGGGTCGATCATCCGGGTGTGCTCGACGACGGCCAGGAACGGGAAGCCGGGCTCGTTGATGTTGAGCCAGTAGTACGGGATCACGCTGCGGTCCAGCTCCAGCACGAAGCAGGTCGCGCCGAGGTACTGGTTCTTCCACACCGCGTTGTCGGTGGGCAGTCCGGCGGCCTTCGCGAAGGCGGGCTGCGGGGTGGTGACGATCAGCCGGTCGAAGTCGTACGACGACCCGTCCGCGCACCTCACCACCGCGGGCGAGGCGTCGCCGTCCTGCCGTATCGCCTCCACCGCCTTGCCGAACTCGACCTTCCCGCCGCGCTCCTCGATGCCGTCCCGCAGCGCCGCGTAGACCCGCTCGAACCCGCCGTCCACATAGCCGAGTTCGAAGGTGCGGCAGTGGATGCGGGCCCACAGCCAGGCCATCGACACCTGCTCGGCGCGGTCGCCGAACTTGCCCTTCAGCAGCGGCTCCCAGACCGCCGCGGTGGCCTTCTTCCCGGCCCACTTGCGCAGCCAGGCGAGGGCGGTGAGGTCGTTGAAGCGCTCGCCGTCGCGCACGGCCTTCAGCGCGGCCGAGGAGCCCGCGAAGCGCACCGCGTCGACGGGGGAGAACTCCGGGAAGCGGATCATGTCGAACGGGGTGGTGAAGTCGATCAGCCTGCCGCCGCGGTAGATGCCGGTGGTCGGCTTGTGGAAGCGCAGGGCCTCGCCCAGGCCCAGCTCCTCGATCAGGGCGATCATCGCCTTGTCGCTCTTGAAGATGTGGTGGTAGTAGCGCTCCAGCGGGACGCCGCCCACCTCCAACGAGGCGGCGAGACCGCCGAGTTCGTCGGCCGCCTCCAGGACGGTGACCTGGTGGCCGGCGCGTACGGCGTCCCAGGCGGCGGTCAGCCCGGTGGCACCCGCGCCGATGATGCCGAGGTTCATGCGAAGCTCCACTTTCTGTTGAGCACGAACTGGAGCGCCAGGACCAGCGGCAGCGAACCCGCCTTGACCAGGTTGGCGTCGATCCCCAGGCCGTCGGTGAAGGCGAGGAAGAGCAGGTCGGTGAAGGCGATGCCGGTCAGGCCGACGGCGTAGAAGCGCAGGAAGCGCACGAAGAGCCGGTCGCGGCGCTCGAAGGTGAACTTCGCGTTCAGCACGAAGTTGTTGGCGATGCCGAGGGTCGTGCTGATGCCGTTGGCGAGCTGCTCGTCCATGCCGGCGAGGTTGTGCAGCAGCAGGAAGACGACGAGGTCGAGGGCGACGCCGCTGCCGCCGATGAGGGTGTAGCGGATCAGCTGGCGGGAGACCTGGGGCGGGGCGGTCGCGGCCTCAGCGGTCATCGTCCCCGCCGATCACCTCGCGCACCAGGTACAGCGGACGCCCCTGCGCCTCGCTGTAGATGCGCCCTATGTACGTGCCGATGACGCCCAGCGACAGCATCTGCGTGCCGCCCAGGAACAGCACCACGCACATCAGCATCGTCCAGCCGGAGACGGTGATCTCGGGGCGGAAGAACTTCATGCCGAGGGCGTAGAGGATGCCGAGCAGGGAGAGCGCGAGGACCACGAAACCCAGGCGCGTGATCATCTTCAGCGGGGCCGTGGAGAAGCTGGTCATGCCGTCGACCGCGAGGCGGGCCATCTTGCGCAGCGGGTACTTGGTCTCACCGGCGAAACGTTCGTCCCGGTCGAAGGCCACCTCGGTCTGGGTGTACCCCATCGAGGCGACGATCCCGCGCACGAACCGGCTCCGCTCCCGGTACTTGCGCAGCTCGTCGGCGACCTTGCGGTCCAGGAGCCGGAAGTCGCCGGTGTCCAGCGGGATGTCGACCTCGGTGGAGGACCGCAGCAGGCGGTAGTAGAGGTGCGCGGTGGCCTTCTTGAACGGCGTGTCCTGCCGCGACCGGCGCCGGGCGTGCACGATCTCGGCACCCTCCCGCCAGGCGTCGACCAGCTCCAGGCTGACCTTCGGCGGGTCCTGCAGGTCGGTGTCCATGACGATCACCGCGTCGCCCGAGGCGATGTCGAGGCCCGCGGTGATGGCGATCTGGTGGCCGAAGTTGCGGGCGAAGTCGACGACCCGGACCCGTGGGTCCTGCTCGGCGAACTCCTTCAGCAGGGCCAACGATCCGTCCGCGGAACCGTCGTTGACGTAGACAAGCTCGAAGTCCAGCTCGGGCCGGGAGGCGAGGGCGGCGGTGAGCTCGGTGTGGAAGGCGGTGATGCCGTCCTGCTCGTTGTAGACGGGCAGGACGTACGAGATCAGCGGCCGCCTGGCCGGCACCGGCTCGACCGTCGCCAGCGTGACGGGGGCTATGTGCATTGACGGAAGCTATGGAGCTTCTGTTAACCGCACCCAAACAGCCCGCGTCGGAAGGAGGGCTTCCCCGTTGCGCTTCACCCCATGCCCACCAGCCGCTTGAGCCGGGACATCGGCGACACCTTCGGTTCGGCCTCGTACGCCTTGCGCAGTTGCGCGAAGTGGTCGGCCCGGGTGCGGCTCAGGTACTCGTCCGTGAGGAGGGGCTTGGCGATCGACCAGGCGCGCCTGTGCTGCCCGTCGTAGTGGCAGACGTACGCCTTCGCCAGTTCCAGCACGGACTTGAAGGGGATGCCGTCGGTGTGGTCGCGGTCGACGCGGTCCTGGACGGCGGTGATCAGGTCGAGCTTCTCGTCGACCGTGTAGGCGTCCTCCGAGACGCGCTTCAGTACGTCCCCGGGGATCGGCTTCGTCACCTCGAAGGCGAGGGTGGAGCGGATCGGCGGGCCCGCGATCTCGATGTACGGCAGCAGGGCGCCCGTGCTGTGGTGCAGCCAGGGCAGCCGCGGTCCCGCGAAGTCCTGGTGCAGGACGACCGAGCCGGGCTGCAGCCGGGTCAGGAAGCGCTCGGACACACAGCGGAAGACCCTGGCCGTCTTGGCGATGTCGATGTGCAGGAACTCGACCGGGCTGGTGTCGTCCGGGTCGGAGGTCTGCCACAGGTCGCCGGCGTGGATCTCCAGGAAGGGCAGGAAGGGGGAGAGACGCTCGCGGAAGTCGTTCAGGAAGGAGTTGTCGTCCTCCGGCTTGTGCCCGGCCGTGAAGAACTTCTCCGAGGCGAACGTCCCCTTGCCGACCCGGAAGAAGTCGTACGCGTGCAGCCGCCCGGTCCTCCGGTCGAAGGCCGGGTTCTCGTCCAGCCCCATCGCCAGCATGTACGTCGATCCGCCGCCGCCGGCGCCGAGTTCGACGATCCGGTCCCGGCCCGTGAGGCGGTGGCGTCCCACGAGGTAGAGGAACTGGAGCTCCCACGTGCTGCACTGCGTGTAGGGCAGGTCCTCCGGCAGCTCGACGCTGTCGAAGAGGGAGTAGAGCCGGGCGAGGTTCGTCATTGAGTGCCTCACGGGAGGAGTCGACGGGGCGGCTTCCGAGATCCTAGGGATCCGGAAGCCGCTTTACCGTTGAATCACATGAGTAAGTCAATCATCGCCTTGCATTTCCATCAGCTTTACGCCGGGTTTGCCGATGGTTTGCCTACCGCTTCACGACCTTCCGCAACGCCCGCGCCCGGCGCACCACCCGGCGCGCGGTGGAGCTGCGCGGCAGGAACGACAGCCGCTCCGGGATGCCGCCCGGCAGGCCCAGCGAGGTCAGCCGCTTGCGCTTGAAGTACCGCTTGGTGCGCGGGCCGAAGTGCTTCGCGAGGTAGCGCTCGGCCGCCGGGCGCAGGCCCGGGTGGATCTGCGGCTGCATGGTGAAGCTGATCGCGTCGACCAGCCCGCTCAGCGTGTCGGCCGGGACCGTCTCCTCGCTCCCTCGGCCCTCCAGGTCCGGGATCAGCGCGTCGGCGAGGACGGCCGGGACCCGGTTGCTGTTCTGGTACGGCGTCAGGCGGTCTAGCAGCGGCTCGGTGCCGATCCGGGCGACCGGCAGGCCGTAGAACGCGGACGCGGTGAACAGCGCGGTCGAGAAGCAGCCGACGACCAGCGCGGGCGGCGACTTCTCGAACAGCACCTCGGCGAGGACGGGCAGGTCCAGGACGGTGAGGTCGACGCCCAGCTTCTCCGCCTCGGCCTCCAGGGCGCGGCTGTAGCGGGCCGGCGCGGTGGGGTGCGGCTTGAAGACGATCGACCGGTGACCGCGCTCGACCGCCCCGCGCATCATCCGCACATGGAGGTTCTCCTCCTCCTCGGGGGAGAGGATGTTCAGCGCGGACAGGTACTGGCCGAGCAGCAGCGCCGAGTCGGACGGCAGCAACGGCAGGTCCTGGACGGAGGCGGTGAGTTCGCCCATCGCCTTGAGGAAGGCCTCGGTCGGCACGATCTGAGCGGGCACCTCGAACTCGGTGAGCAGCACCGGCGCGAGGCCGGGCACCAGGTCCAGGTGGAGCAGCCGCCGCACCCGGGTGCCGACCAGCGGGTCGAGCTTGTTGCGGGTGGGGCCGTAGCTCATCAGGCCGTCGGCGTAGACGTGGATCGGGGCGTCGGTGAACAGCTGGGCGACCGTCAGCGCCGGGCTGACCTGGATCGACTCCAGGACCAGCTCCACCCGGTCGTCGCCCAGCTTCCACAGCAGCCGCAGATAGCGCTCGAACAGCGGGATGTCGTCCGGGCGCGGGGCCCAGGCGCCGGGGTGGAAGGGGCTGATCGCCTCGTTCCAGGACAGCACCTCGTCGAAGTGGTCGCGCAGCGGCTCGAAGCCGGGCATCGCGTCGACCGGCGGGGTGGTCTCGGGCGTCGCCGAGTTGTTGAACACGAGGAGCAGCCGGCGATCTCCGTCCGTCTCCGTGAAGCAGTCCGACTCCAGCGCGGCGGCCAGCGTGGTCGCGCCGTACAGCGTCGAGACGCAGAAGATGCGGGTGGTACGGGACATCAGGCGGCCGCCTTCGCAGTGGTGACGCGGCGCCGCAGCCGCCGCAGCTTGGAGGAGCGGTGCATGTCCATCGTCTCCAGGACGTCGCCGAGCGCGTCCTGCGGCATACGCTTTATCGCCGCCGCGCTCATGGTCCGCAGCTGCTTGGCCACGGCGGGCTCCCACTTGCTCTCGTCGGCGAGATGGTGGGCGATGATCGCGCAGTACGTCCGTACCGCCTTCGGCAGCAGCTTGTCCGCGTCCGGGTCCTGCGCCGTCTCCTCGATGACCTGGTCGAAGGCGCGGATGAAGTCGAGCTGGCGGACGTCGCCGATCTGGGTCAGCGAGGAGGCCACCCCGCGCCGGTAGAAGACGCCGAGCAGGCTGATCACGGCGAACGACTCCGCCTCGCGGTGCAGCTTCCAGATCCACGGCCGGTCCTCGGCCGTGCGCAGCCCGTCGGTGAAGTGCAGCAGGCCCTTGTCGAGCAGCCGGCGGTGGTAGGCGCCCGCCCAGGCGTAGGCGTAGTCCACCGAGGTCGTGCGGTCCGCGGGCAGGATCGCCGCGCGCGGGTCGAAGGCCTCCCAGCGGCGCCCGATCGGCACTCTGTGCACCGTGCGCGCGCGGGCGGTCGCCTGCACATGGTCGGTACGGACGAAGTCGCAGCCCAAGTCCTCGATGGCGGCCACCAGTTCGGCGAGGTAGCCGGGGGCCAGCCAGTCGTCGCCGTCCAGGAACGTGAGGTATTCGCCCTGCGCCGCGTCCAGGCCGGTGTTGCGCGCGGTGGCGAGACCCCCGTTCTTCTCGTGGCGGATATGGCGCACCTGCGCGACATCGGAAAGATCTTCGGCCGCGCGTTCGAGAATGGCCGGAGTTCCGTCCTTGGAATGGTCGTCGACCAGGATGAACTCGAAATCCTTGCGGGCGTTCAGGCGGAGGCTTCTGAGGGTGTCCGGGGCGAATTGCTGCACGTTGTAGAACGGCACGATCACGGAGAGCTTTGGCACGGTCGAGAGCCTAGGAGGCGGCCCAGCAGCGAGTCTTTCCGGTGCCCGTACGGGGGGTGAACTCAATGTGTCGGAACGGTGCATCCCCTGTACTTTCGCTGCTTCGGTGAGCCAGTTCGGCTCTCGGCGGGGTGTTGTTAACTTTTTGGACAGATGCGGTTGGGCCGCGCCTCGGAATTGCTTCCTAGCGTCTCTGTCGTGCCACCAAGTACAACGAAGCCCACGCGAATCGCCGTACTCGCGGACTCCGACACCCGCTGGAAATGGGGTGCGTTGACCGCGGCCCGTATCGCCCCGGGTCCGTCCATGGAAGCCGCACCGCGCGAGGACGCGCAAGTCGGCCTCCGGCTGAGCGGCTTCCTGCTGCGCGGACGGGCCACCCCGACCGCGCGACAGCTCGCGGAAGTTGGTGTCACGGCCGACTCCCTCAAGGAGGTCACGTCGGTCGAGTTCCTGCGCGCCATGGCCGAGGAGGAGTACGACGTCGTCGTCCTCGCCCTCGTCGGCGGCGGCGTCCAGGCGATGCTGCACGGCCTCAAGCGCGTGTGGGAGGGCCGCGAGCGGCGCCCCGTCGTCGTCACCGGCTATGTCGGCGTCGTCTACGAGAAGCTCGCCGACGGCCTCCTGCTGCGGCACGGCGCGGACCTCGTCCTCGCCAACTCCCGCCAGGACGCGGAGCGTTTCAGAGCGGTGTACGAGGGTGTGGGCGCCGACGCCTCGTCGGTGACGGAGGTGGCACTCCCGTTTCTCGGCGGGGCCTCGTACGAGGGTGAACACGACCCGTACACCGTGGTGTTCGCCGTGCAGCCGTCCGTCCCCGACAGCCGCAAGGACCGTACGTACCTGCTCAACCGGCTGATCCAGCACGCCAGGCTGCACCCCGAGCGCGAGGTGCTGCTGAAGCTGCGCTCCAAGCCGGGGGAGCACACCACCCACATCGAGGAGCAGCCCTACCAGAAGCTGGTCCAGCGGCTCGATCCGCCGGCCAACTTCCGCCTGGTGTACGGGAACATGGGCGAAGTCCTCGACCGCACCGACCTGCTGGTCACGATCAGTTCGACGGCCGCGCTGGAGTCGCTGCACCGGCGTGTCCCGACCGTGATCCTTACCGATCTCGGCGTGCGCGAGACGCTCGGCAACCACCACTTCGTCGGGTCCGGGTGCCTGGCCTCCTGGGACCAGCTGGACTCCGGGTACCGGCCGGTGCCGGACCAGGACTGGGTGGCCCGGCAGGGGGTCGCGGCGGACGGGTCGTACGCGTACGCCTTCGACGCGGCGCGTGAGCGGATCGCCAAGTTGCTTGGCCGGCCCGGTGGGTTGGCGCCGCTGACCCCCTACTACACGCCGGCCACCGCGCCGGGGTATCTGCCGGGGATTCTCGCTCGTCATCACCTCGGGCCGGACGGAAGTCCGCTGCCGGGTGCGCCTGCGGCTGACAAGGAGCCGGGGCCGGTGAGGCAGATCGTGCGGCGGGCGGCTCGGGGGGCCTATCGGCATGGGGTGCAGCGGGTGGCGCCTGTTATTCGGCGGATGGGGGAGTTGTGAGCGGCATCGGGGGTGCCGGGGGCGGTCGTTCGGCGGGTGCGGCGCCGTCTGGGCTTGTCGCGCAGTTCCCCGCGCCCCTGGAGGGCGGCTTCGCCGGCCCTCCACCTATCTCTGTGAACCCTGCGCAAGGAGTGCAAGCCATGTCCGACTCACCGGCCGACGCCGGGGCCACCGTGCGCCGTGTTCTCGCCGTCATTCCCGCTCGCGGGGGCTCCAAGGGTGTGCCCGCGAAGAATCTGCTGCCCGTCGGCGGTGTGCCGTTGGTGGCGCGGGCCGTGCGGGAGTGTCTGGCGGCCCGGCTGGTGACCGATGTCGTGGTGTCCACCGACGACCAGGCCATCGCCGCCGCGGCGCGTGAGGCCGGTGCCGAGATCGTGCTGCGGCCCGCCGCCATCGCCGGGGACACGGCGACCTCCGAGGCCGCGGTGCTGCACGCGATGGATGCCCACGAGGCCCTGCACGGCGCGTCGGTGGACGTGGTGCTGCTCGTGCAGTGCACCAGCCCGTTCATCATCCGCGAGGACGTGGACGGCGTCGTCGAGGCCGTCGTCGACAACGGCGCCGACACCGCGCTGACCGTGGCCCCCTTCCACGGCTTCGTCTGGCGGGACGCCGACGACGAGGTCGCGGCCGGCAGCGTCGCCGAGGCGGACGCGGCCACCGGCGGCGGCTACGGCGTCAACCACGACAAGTCCTTCCGCCCGCGCCGCCAGGACCGCCCCCAGGACTTCCTGGAGACCGGCGCCGTCTACGGCATGGACGCGCCCGGCTTCCGCAAGCACCAGCACCGCTTCTTCGGCCGTACCGAGCTGGTGCGCACCGACCCCGCCCGGGTGCTGGAGATCGACGACCCGCACGACATGGCGCGGGCGCGTGCCCTCGCGCCCCTCTTCGACGCGGACCGGCCCGGTTCGCTGCCGAGCGCCGACGACATCGACGCGGTCGTACTGGACTTCGACGGCACCCAGACGGATGACCGGGTGCTGATCGACGCCGATGGAAAGGAGTTCGTCTCCGTGCACCGCGGGGACGGGCTGGGCATCGCGGCGCTGCGCAACAGCGGCCTGAAGATGCTGATCCTCTCCACGGAGCAGAACCCGGTCGTGGCCGCGCGCGCACGGAAGCTGAAGCTCCCCGTGCTGCACGGCATCGACCGGAAGGACCTCGCACTCAAGCAGTGGTGCGAGGAGCAGGGCATCGCGCCCGAGCGCGTGCTCTACGTCGGCAACGACGTCAACGACCTCCCGTGCTTCGCCCTCGTGGGCTGGCCCGTGGCGGTCGCGAGCGCCCACGACGTGGTACGCGGCGCCGCCCGTGCGGTCACCACCGTTCCCGGTGGCGACGGCGCGATCCGAGAGATCGCCAGCTGGATCCTCGGCCCCTCTCTCGACTCCCTCGACAAGTAAGGACAGTTCACTGCCATGAGCACCAACTCCCGTCTGCGCCAGTTCGGTTCGCGTACCGCCGGCCCCGGTCAGCCCGTGTACATCTGCGGTGAGATCGGCATCAACCACAACGGTGAGCTGGAGAACGCGTTCAAGCTCATCGACGTGGCCGCCGAGGCCGGCTGTGACGCGGTGAAGTTCCAGAAGCGCACCCCCGAGATCTGCACCCCGCGCGACCAGTGGGACATCGAGCGCGACACCCCCTGGGGCCGGATGACCTACATCGACTACCGCCACCGCGTGGAGTTCGGTGAGGACGAGTACCGCCAGATCGACGAGTACTGCAAGGAGAAGGGGATCGACTGGTTCGCCTCCCCGTGGGACACCGAGGCCGTCGCCTTCCTGGAGAAGTTCGACGTCCCCGCCCACAAGGTGGCCTCCGCCTCCCTGACCGACGACGAGCTGCTGCGCGCCCTGCGCGCCACCGGCCGCACCATCATCCTGTCCTCCGGCATGTCGACCCCGAAGCAGATCCGCCACGCGGTCGAGGTCCTCGGCAGCGACAACATCCTGCTCTGCCACGCCACTTCGACGTACCCGGCGAAGGCCGAGGAGCTCAACCTGCGCGTGATCAACACGCTGCAGGAGGAGTACCCGAACGTCCCGATCGGCTACTCCGGCCACGAGACCGGCCTGCAGACCACCCTCGCGGCGGTCGCCCTCGGCGCCACCTTTGTCGAGCGCCACATCACCCTCGACCGCGCGATGTGGGGCTCCGACCAGGCCGCCTCCGTCGAGCCGCAGGGCCTGCAGCGCCTGGTGCGCGACATCCGCACCATCGAGGCCTCCCTCGGTGACGGCGTCAAGAAGGTCTACGACTCCGAGCTCGGCCCGATGAAGAAGCTGCGCCGTGTCGCCGGTGTCGTCGCCGAGGCGGAGATCGCCGCCGCCGCGGGCGAGCCGGTCTCGGTCTGAGGACCAACAGGCAACTGATCAAGGGGACGGTCATACGTCGATGAGCCGCCGCGCCGGATCCGCCGGCCACTCCACTCTCGCGTTCGTCGAGAGCCCGGTACAGCTCCTGAACGTGCTGGAGTGGGCGCACGCCCATGCGCCCGGCGCGGGGCTCACCCTCGTCGTGCTGTCCCCGACCGACCCCATGACCCGCGGCCAGCTGCGCCGCATGGCCGAACTCGCCCGCGAGGAAGGCCACGAGGTCCGCTGGGAGGAGGCCCGCGGCGGTCCGGCGGCCCCCTTCCAGACGATCGGCGGCCTCACCGGCCGCCTCCGCCGGGCCGAACGGGTCGTCCTGGGCGACCCGTTCTCCCGCTACGTACAGCTCCTGCTGACCATCACCAAGGCGCGCGACCTCGTCGTCGTCGACGACGGTACGGCCACGATGGAGTTCGTCGCCCAACTGGCCAGCGGCGAGCGCCTGGTCCGCTGGCATCGCAAGGGCGGCCGCCCCGGCGCCCGCGACCTGCTCTTCGCCCCGGTCTCCTCCTCGGCCCGCCGCCGCCTCACCCCGAGCGAGAGGCGCAACGTCGAGATCTTCTCCTCGATGCCGATGGATCAGACCCCGCCCGGCGTCACGGTCCACGCCAACGACTTCGCCTGGACCCGCTTCCGCTTCGGCCCGCCCCGCATCACCAAGGGCGCGGACATGGTCGGCACCTCGCTGGTGGAGACCGGCGTGGTGGACGGCGACCGCTACCTGGAGGCCGTCCAGAACCTCGCCAAGGCCCACGGCGCCACCCGCTACTTCGCCCACCGCCGCGAGAGCACCGCCAAGCTCCACCGCCTCGCGGCCGAGACGGGCCTGGAGATCGTCCGCCCCGACCTCCCCCTCGAACTGATCGCCCGCCGCGGCCCGGTCGGCCGCACGATCCTCAGCTTCCCCTCCACGGTCGTCCACACCCTCCCACTGGCCCTGGCCGGCACGGAGGTCCGCGTCGCGGTCTGCGACATCGACCCGGCGTGGCTGACGGACAACGCGTCGCCGAGGGCGCAGGGCTTCCTGTCGGGGGTCACGGGGACGGCTCGGGATGTTACGCGGTTGCAGGCGGTCTCGGCGGTGTGATGCGGGGTCCCTCTTGTGCGGTACTCCGCGCCGGCCGGAGGAACGAACTGAGCGCCGTCACAAGGCAATAACAATCTTCACGATAGCAACTTCACAGAATTTGTGCGGCATATGGGTGGCTTGGTGAGTCTGTTCCTGTATTGCCCGACAGGAGTCGCACCGATCAGCCACAGGATGCAGAACCTCCAGAATATTGAATTCCAGTCAGGTCAACGGCGAGAACGGTCACTCGCTCCACTCTTGATGATTTCGTGACTCACCCGTTTGGATCTCTTCACAGGTTCTTGACTTTTGATCACGCCCACCTGCGGCGCACTCGGCGCCGCCGTGTGAGCGCAGGAGCTGTGATGAGACTCAAGGGGAGAAGAGTCTTCCCGTCGCTGAGACAGACCGCGTTGGCGGTCGCGGTGATGATGGCGGCGGAAACGGCGCTGATATCGCTGGAGACGGGGACGGCGTTCGCCGCCGGCTCGAACACGACCGAGGTGACGGTGGCCTCCGACACGAAGTCGGCTGCCTTGTCGGCGGATTCGGTGGCGGCGGCGTTGTTGATGGCGCGGTTGCAGGATCGGAAGATCGAGGTGCTGTCGGAGCGGTCGGCGACCGCGACGACGTATGCGCTGCCGTCCGGTGAGTTGCAGACGTCCACCTATGCCGGGCCGATCCGGCAGAAGGTGGATGGCAGTTGGAAGGACATTGACACCTCGCTGTCGGACACGGGTGCGTCGCTGGAGCCGGATGTGGCGGCGGCGGACATCGCCGTCTCGGACGGCGGTGACACCGCGCTGGTGTCGGTCGACAAGGGGAGCGAGTCCTTCGGGCTGGGCTGGGAGTCGAAGCTGCCCACCCCGACCGTGAAGGACGCCACCGCCTCCTACGATCTGGGCGACGGACAGAAGCTGACGGTCACCGCGCTGGCGCAGGGCTTCAGCCAGAGCGTGGTCCTGGACGCCAAGCCCGGCAGCGCCCCGGAGTACCGGATCCCGCTGAAGCTGGAGGGGCTCACCCTCTCGGTGGCCGACTCCGGCCATCTGCTGCTGAAGGACTCCGACGGCAAGCTGGTCGCCGAGGCGCCCGCGCCGATGATGTGGGACTCTTCCAAGGACGACGCCTCGGGCGAGTCCAGGCACCAGGCGAAGGTGGCCACCAAGGTCGAGACCGCCGACGACGGTTCCCAGACCCTGGTGCTGACTCCGGACGCGGACTACTTCGCCCAGGACCTGACCTACCCGGTCACCGTCGACCCGACCTCCACTCTCGCGGTGACCACCGACACTTGGGTGCAGACCCCGGACTACACCGACTCGCAGGTCTCCTCGACCGAGCTGAAGTCAGGCACCTACGACGCGGGCACCGACGTGGCGCGCTCGTATCTGAAGTTCGACGTGTCGGCCTTCAAGGGCAAGCACATCACCGACACCAACCTGGCCCTGTACTCGTACTACTCCTCGACCTGCTCGACGACCGGCTCGGGCACGGTGGTGCGCCGGGTCACCGAGGACTGGGACTCCTCCTCGGTCACCTGGTCCACCAAGCCGGCCGGCACCACCACCGGTCAGGTCGTCAACACCGCGGCGTTGGGCTACAGCAGCTCCTGCCCGGCGGGCACGATGAACTTCGACATCGACGCCATCACCCAGGCGTGGGCGGACGGTACCGCCAACTACGGCCTGCTGATCCGGGGTGTGGACGAGACGGACTCGCTGACCTGGCGCCGGTTCCGCTCCGCCAACTACGTCTCCGGTGACGGCTCGACCGAGCCGCATCTGACGGTGACCTACAACTCCTACCCCTCGACGCCGAGTTCGTCGGCGATCTCCCCGTCGCAGGTCAACACGTACAACGGCAAGCGGTACGTGACCTCGCTGACCCCGACGCTGTCGGCGAAGGTGACCGACCCGGACGGCTCCAGCACCAAGGGCCAGTTCGAGATCACTGCCGACCCGACGTACGCGGACACCACGTACTCCTACACCGGCATCTCCTCGCCGGTGTCCTCGGGTTCGACGGCCAAGCTGACGATCCCGTCCGCCTCCGCCTTCCCGGCGGGCACACATCTGCGTTACCGGGTTCGGGCGTACGACGGGACGGACTACGGCTCCTGGTCGGGCTACACCACGTTCGTGATGAACACCGGCCTGCCCGCCGCCCCGACCGTGTCGTGTGACACGTACGAGGAGAGCGGCTGGACGGCCAAGGCCGACGACGCCGTCTCCTGCACCATCGACACCTCGTCGTCGGACGGTGCCGGCTACTACTGGGGTCTGGACAACTCCTTGCTGCCGAACAAGAAGCTGGACACCACGGACGGCACCGGCGGCGACTCGGCCACCGTCTCGATCGAACCGGCGAACGGCTGGCACACGCTGTACGCCCGCACGGTGGACTCCGGCGGCAACCTCTCTTCGACCACCACCAAGTACGCCTTCGGCGTCGGCGAAGACGGCGCGGCCATCCTGTCCCCGTCCGACGGCGACACCACCGCCCGCCGCCTCACCCTCTCGGCCAAGGGTCTGACCACGTATACCGGCGTGACCTGGCAGTATCGCCGTGGCGAGACCGACGACTGGCACACCGTCCCAGTCGGCGACGTCACCGCCTCCAGCGACTCCGTCTCCGCCTGGCCGGTCACCGTCACCGACGGCACCGCCACCAAGCTGGTGTGGAACACGGTGAGCACGCTCGCCGAGGACGGCGCGATCGAACTGCGCGCCGCCTTCACGGACGGCACCACCACCGGCCACTCCCAGACCGTCGAGGTCACCCTCGACCGCGACGCCGGCACCGCCCCGACCGCCGAAGTCGGCCCCGGCTCGGTGAACCAGCTGACCGGTGACTACACCCTGTCGGCCACCGACGCGAGCGTCTTCGACGCGAGCGTGGGCCGCACGTACTCCTCGCGCGCCAACGACACGGACGCCGAGGGCCAGGCCGAGATCTTCGGCCCCGGCTGGACCTCCTCCGTGGCCGGTGAGGCGAGCGGGTACACCCAGATCCGCAAGACCTCCGACACCTCGGTGGAATTGCTCAGCGCCGACGGCAGTGCGGTTGCGTTCACGCTGGACTCGGATGGCGGTTGGAGCCCGCAAACCGGTGCAGAGACCCTGACCCTGACCGGCACCCTGTCCGGCTCGAAGTTCACGCTGACCGACACGGCCGCCAACACCACGGTGTTCCAGAAGGCGGCGTCCGCGGCGACGACCTGGACCCTGTCTTCCTCGGCCTCCGCCATCGACGACAGCACCGTCACCATCGCGTCGGAGACCGTCGTCTCCGGCAGCGAGACCCTCGCCCGCCCGAAGTACGTCATCTCACCGACCGGCGCGGTCACCGCGGCCGCCTGCCAGACCGAGCCCAGCACCAAGGGCTGCCGTGTCCTGGAGTACGTCTACGCGTCCACCACCACCGCCACCAGTTCCTCGCTCGGCGACTATGCCGGCCAGGTAAAGGCAATCAAGCTGTGGGCCACCACCCCGGGCGACAGCACCGCCACCTCCGAAACCCTCGCCTCCTACGCGTACGGCACCTCCGGAAAGCTCCGCCAGGTCTGGGACCCGCGGGTCAGCCCCGCGTTGAAGACGGAGTACACCTACGACTCCGACGGCCGCGTCGAAACCCTCACCGAGCCGGGTCAGTTGCCCTGGACCTTCACCTACGGCAAGGCCGGCTCCGCGCTGACCGCCGGTGCGGGCATGCTGTTGTCGGCGTCCCGTGCGACTCTTGCTTCGGGCAAGGACACGGTCGACGGCTCCAGCACCACCCAGAGCGTGGTGTATGACGTACCGCTGTCCGGCAGCAGCGCGCCCCATCAGATGGACGCGGACACCGTGGCCACCTGGGCACAGAGCGACGTCCCGACCGACGCCACGGCGGTGCTCGTCCAAGATGCGGTCGCCGCGTCCCACGCGGGAGCGGACCTGAGTGCGGACGCCTACGGTGCGGCCACGACCACCTACATGGACGCGAACGGCAACGCGGTCGACACGGTCACCCCGTCCGGCGCGATCACCACCACGACGTACGACCTGTACGGCAACGAGGTGTTCTCGCTGTCCGCCGCCAACCGTGAACTGGCCCTCGGCACCGGCGACGACGCCGACACGCGGCTTGCGGAACTGGGCCTGACCGCGCTGTCGACGGCCGACCGCGCGGAGGAACTCGCGGAGGTCACCGAGTATTCGGCAGACGGCCAGCGGATCACCGGCACCTACGGCCCGCTGCATGTCATCACGCTTGCCGCGGCTGCCGGCTCGTACGCCGCCGGAGACACCGTGCCGGCGCGTGAGCACAGCGCGTACCGGTACGACGAGGACCGTCCCTCGGACGCGGCCGTCTCCGATCTGGAGACCTCCTCCACCACCGGGGCCTCGGTGCCGGGGGTGGGCCCGGACGCCGACACCGTGACCACGGCCACCAGCTACGACTGGGCGACCGGAGAGGTGAAGAGCTCGTTCACGGGTGGCTCGGCCACCGACCACGTCTACACCTACGACGACAGCGGACGGATCGCCACCTCGCGCACCGCGGGCTCGTCCGGCTCGGACGCGGCGACTCTGGAGTATGAGTACTACTCGGCCTCCGGCTCCGGCACCTGTGTGAATGTGGCCTGGGCGGGACAGCTGTGCCGGACCAGCCCGGCGGCGGCGATCACGGGCGGCGGCAGCAATCCGACCGCGGCCACGACCACCACCTACGAGTACAACCGGTGGGGCAAGCTCACCAAGGCGACGGAGACCGCGGGGAGTTCGGCTCGTACCACGGTCAGCGCCTTCGACACGGCGGGCCGTCTGACGTCCGTCACGGTCACCGGTGACCTCGGCAAGAGCGTGACCGCCTCGACGTACACGTACGACGAGGATTCCGGGGTGATGCTCTCCCAAACGGCGAACGGCCAGACGGCGGTCTCGGACTATGACCGTCTCGGGCGGCTGCTCTCGTACGACGACGGGGCGGGCGACACGACCACCTACTCGTACGACTCCCTGGGCCGGCTGGTCTCCTCGGTCGATTCCACGGGGGCGAGCACTACGTACAGCTATGACGCCGACGGCAACACCACCACCGCCAAGGACTCCGAGGCGGGCACCTTCACCGGTGCCTACGACGCCGACGGGCACCTGACCGGTCAGACGCTGCCCGGCGACTACACCGAGACGGTCACTGTCGACCCGGTCGGCAACACCACCTCGCGGGTGTACGAGGACAGCGCGGGAACCACCGTCCTGTCCGACTCGGCCGACTACCTCATCACGGGGCAGCAGGCCGGGCACACGCAGACCGAAGGCTCCTCCGTCGAGACCGCCTACGCGTACGACGACCAGGGCCGCATCACCCGGGCCGCGGACACCACGGCCACCGGCTGCACCACCCGCGCGTACACCTACGACGCGTCCGGCAACCGCACCGCGCTGGCCACCACCGCCAGCACGGTCGCCGACTGCAGCACGACCACGACCGCGACGACCAGTCACAGCTACGACTCCGCCGACCGTCTCGTGGACGACGACTACACCTACGACGCCCTCGGTCGCACCCTCGCCGACGGCACCAGCACGTACACGTACTACGCCAACGACCTGGCGGCGTCCATCACCACCGGCACCAGCCGTACGAGCTATGGTCTGGACGCGGCGGGCCGGCCCGCCGTGACCACGGCCGCGAGCACTGCGGACGGCGGGACCACCTGGACGACGGACACCGTGACGACCAGTCACTATGCCAACGACAGTGACTCCACGGCCTGGTCCGAGACTGGCTCGGGCAGTGTCACCAGGGACGTCCTCGACCTCTCGGGCGCGCTCGCGGCCAGGGTGACGGACGCGGGCTCGCCGGTGCTCCAGATGCAGAACCTGCACGGCGACATCGCGGTGACCCTGAATCTGGACGACTCCGGCACGGCCACGGTCAGCCACTACGACGAGTACGGCAACGTCCAGAGCGACACGACCTCGCTCGCCTTCGGCTGGCTCGGCTCGTACCAGCTCAGGACGGACACGGCGAGCGCAGTCAGCGTCATGGGCGCCCGCCTGTACAGCGCCGCCACCGGCCGCTTCCTTCAGGCCGACCCGGTATACAGCGGGAGTGCGAACTCGTACGACTACTGCAACGCGGACAGCGCCAACTGCACCGATCTGGACGGCACCTGCCCGAGCGGGTGGAAGCACCTCGCGGCGAAATACGCCTGTGAAGGCCTCAAATGGCTCGCCGGCACGGTCATCACGGCGGTGGGTGAGACTCTCTGCCTGGCCTATGCGGCGGCGATTCTATGGGCCTGCTCCGGCATCGTGCTGGGCGTGGCGGCGGCGGTGGCGTACGCCATCGACGCCAAGTTCGACGGCGGGTTCACCTGGAGCAAGTTCTTCCAGGAGTTCGTCGTCGGAGCGGCACTCGGCATGACGGCAGGTGCAGCCGGGCAGTGGATCTCGAAGAGGCGGGGCGGCCGGAAGGCTGTCCGAAGGATCGGAAACTACATCATCAAGATGGGCAGAAAGGTTCCCAAGATCAGGCCCTTCACCACGCACCTCGCGCGCAGAATCACGTCGGCGTTGTGATGCGCGGCCTCATCAAGCAGTTGCGTATCTCGGTCCTGGTCGTCCTCGGGGTCAGCATCGTCGATCTCGTGACGAGCGTCGTCGAGAACCTGCGGTCCGGGAAGCTTCTGGCGACTCTGGGTGACTGGGCTCTGACCACGGTGCTCTTCTGCGCCCTCGTGGCCGTGATCCACTCCGCGATCTACGGTGCCGTGCACATCGGGCGCCCCGAGGGCAGGGAGGCGCGAGGTGTGAGGGCGGGCCTGCTGGTCCTGTTGCTCATCGATCTGAGCATCGTCTGGCCTCTGTTGAGTGCGGCCACCGGCAAGTCGGCGCTGTACGCGGCGACCTGCGTGGTGGTAGCCGCCCTGCCGCTGCTGACCTGTGCCGTGGCATGGGCCTGGTCGAGGCTGCGAGGGGAAGGCGCGGACATCGCACGTAACAGCGCCCTGCTCTTCGGCGTCCTGGCGCTGCTGCCGCAGCTTCCGGCTGCTGTGGCCCTCCTCGTGGCGGCGTGACAGCGCCTCTCGGATGACGAACGAACGGCCCGCCGGAGGTTTTCCCTCCGGCGGGCTCTTCGTAGTGTTGAAGGTCTTCGTGCACTTCTGGCCGACCGGGACGCACGCCTTGCCGTGCTGAGCGTCCTGATACCAGCGGATCACCTCAGCCTGAAGGTCCTCCGTACCGGTTGAGGGCCGCTGCTCGGCGCACTCAGCGGCCGGGTCACCCGACAGGGCATGTCAGTTCGGGCTCGTGCGGTACGGAGAGCACGTCACCACCGAGAGCGACAGATACGAGGCGCGTTCAGGGTGATACTCGAGTGAGACGTCGGCTCCCCAATCCAGTCTGGTTAAAGGAAGTTGACAAGCGAGGCGAGACGGGCCACGTCTCGGTCTGTCTCTGAGCCGAAGCGGGGCGCGTCCCATGTGCCACGCACCGGGGTACGTGGTTTGACGAGCCAGTACGCCGTTTCCAGCGGCGGGAGATCCACGGTCGGGAACTCCGCCGTCACCTCGCGACAGCGTTGGATCAACTCCGGCTTGCTTCCGGCCGGAGGCGGCTGAGGGTGCGGTGGACGCCGCAGGGCTTCATTGACCGGTCCCGATTCCCTTTGGGAACGGGACTGGCCGTTTGCTGTCGCCCAGGGCCCAAGCGTTGTCGCCGATACGGGGCGGGGCCACGCACCCTCCGGTACAGGGTCCTCCGCATGCTTTCACGAAAGAGGCCTCGTCGATGTCCAGCCCGTACAGATCGGGGCTGATCGGGCTCGTGGGCACCGCCGAACCGCTCGCCGCGGAGCTGGAGGGTGGGAGGGGGCTCGGGTTGGTCATGGCTTGCGCGGAGCAGTGGGGGTGGCGGCCCTCGGCCAGGTTCGGGGATCGCGGGAAGTATGTCTGGTGCCGGCTCGGGGCCGCGTAAGGCGACCTCGTGAGTGATGCGCGGTCAGCCGTCCTTCCGGGCCAGCAGATACGCCCGCGGACGCGTCTCGTCCTCGTACGGCTCCCGGAGCACGCGCGCGTGCAGTCGCAGCCCCGCCTTGGCCAGCTGTTCCGCGACCGCGTCCGGCGTGCGCCAGTAGTAGTCGAGGGAGATCTGCTGCTCGAAGCGCTCCGTCAGGTGCAGGTGGCCCTCCTCCTCGCCGCTCTGGAAGCCGAGGAGTACATGGCCGCCGGGGACCAGGACGCGGTGGAACTCGGCGAAGGCGGTGGGGAGATGGTCGTCGGGGACGTGGATGATCGAGTACAGGGCGAGGATTCCGCCGAGCGTCTCGTCCGGCAGGTCGAGGGCCGTCATCGAGCCCACGTGGAAGCGGAGCGCGGGGTGCGTCTCGCGGGCCAGGGCCACCATCCGGGGCGACACGTCGACGCCGAACACCGGCACGCCGAGGGCGTCCAGGCGGGCGGTGACATGGCCCGGACCGCTGCCGACGTCCGCCACCGGCGCCGTACCCGCCGAACGCACCAGCTCGGCGAAGCCGTGGACCAGCGCCAGGTCGAGGGGTCTGTCGCCCAGCCAGTCGGCGAACTGCTCGCTGTAGGGGCGGGCGATCGCGTCGTACGAGGAACGGGTGGCGTGCAGGAAATCCGGACTGCCCGGTATCTCGGAGCTCACGGGCCCGCACCCTACTAGCCGTCCTCGGGCCGCCAGGTGAAATCGCCGAGAGGGTCCCGCGAACTCTCCGCGACCTCGGCATCGTCGGCCCCGGTGTCGATCTCGACCGGCGGGTGGCGCCACCGCTGGTACAGCGACACCGCCAGCACCAGCAGCCAGCCCGCCAGCATCATCACGACCAGCAGCCCCAGCACCAGCCCGGCCGTACCGAGCACCCCGAATTTCGCCAGCGTCCAGGGGATCTGCTCCTCGCCGCACCCACAGGCCTCCATACGGCCAGCCTGCCCGCCACCGGCCCCCGTGCACGCTGTGTGTCGGAAACGTCGCGCGGTGGTGATGATTCCGGGATACGGGACCGATTGTCCCGCAGTGCGGTCCCGACAGGTGAACAGAACCGCCGGGGAAGGGCGGGGCGTGGTATGCGTAGAGAAAAGATGGTCCTACCCATCTCCAACCGTACTCATGCGTCGCGCGGTCAGATTTTCTTCCCCTGACGGGTTGAACTTTTGTTGATCGAGGGGTGGTTGACCACACCGGCGTCCTACCCTTTAGAGGGTGAAGCAACTGATGTCACTGGAGTCCGAGGTCGATCTCCCCGGGGAAGCCGAGCTTCCCGGTGCGCTGCCCGAGGCCCTGCGCGCCGAACTCGTAGCCTTCCGCCGCGACTTGCACATGCACCCGGAACTCGGCAACCAGGAGTTCCGTACGACGGCGGCGATCAAGGCGCGACTGGAGAAGGCCGGCCTGAAGCCGCGCGTCCTGGCCATCGGGACCGGGCTCGTCTGTGACATCGGGGAGTGGGACGGCGGGCGGCCCATGCTCGCGCTGCGCGCCGACATCGACGCGCTGCCCATCCCGGACACGAAGAGTGAGTGCTCGTACCGCTCGACCGTGCCCGATCGGGCGCATGCCTGTGGTCATGACGTTCATACGACCGTGGTGCTCGGCGCCGGGCTCGTGCTCGCCGAGCTGCACAAGCAGGGGAAGCTGCCGCGGCCGGTGCGGCTGCTGTTCCAGCCTGCCGAGGAGGTGCTGCCCGGCGGCGCCGCCGACGCCATCGAGTGCGGGGTGCTGGACGGGGTCGGGCGGATCGTCGCCGTGCACTGCGACCCCAAGGTCGACGCCGGGCGGATCGGGCTGCGCGAGGGCGCCATCACGTCCGCCTGCGACCGGCTGGAGGTCGCGCTGGACGGCCCCGGCGGCCACACCGCCCGGCCGCACCTGACCACCGACCTCGTCACCGCCGCCGCCCGCGTCGCGATCGACGTGCCCGCGCTGGTCGGGCGCCGTGCGGACACGCGCAGCGGGCTCGCGGTGACCTGGGGGCGGATCGAGTCCGGGCACGCCCCGAACGTCATCCCGCAGCACGCCGAGCTCTCCGGGACCGTGCGCTGCCTCGACATCGCCGCGTGGCGGCAGGCGCCGGACCTGGTGGTCGCGGCGATCGACGAGGTCGCCAACCTGCACGGGGCGAAGTCGGAGATCAACTACGTGCGCGGGGTGCCGCCGGTCGTCAACGACGGTGACGTCACCGGGCTGCTGCGGGACGCGATGACGGCCCGCCGTGGGGCGCAGTCGGTCGAGGGGACCGAGCAGAGCCTCGGTGGGGAGGACTTCTCCTGGTACCTGGAGCACGTCCCCGGCGCTATGGCCCGGCTCGGTGTTCGGACGCCGGGGGAGCGGACTGTGCGGGATCTGCACCAGGGTGACTTCGATGCGGATGAGTCGGCGATCACTGTGGGGGTGGAGTTGTTCACGGCGGCGGCAATCATCGACGCTGCGGGCTGATGCCGGGCGCCTACGGGGGTGCCGTGGGGGGCCGTCAGGCGGGTGCGGCTTCGTCGTGGCTGGTCGCGCAGTTCCCCGCGCCCCTTGGGGCGCGGCCCGCTCGACCCCTCTCCAGCGGCTCCCCGGAACCCCTTCCGCCGTCCGGCGCAACATGGTCGTAAGCCAATCGTGCGCACTTCGAAATCCGGGTGTGTGAAGGGACCGGAGCCCGAGTTCAGACGGTGTTTGCCTCGAATCGATAACGGCTTCGGAAGAGGTCTGTTTCCGACATCTACGCGCGTTACGATGCCGCGAAGCCGACGCCGCAGGGGCGTCCAGGCCCGAGCACTGGCAAGGTGCTCACATGAAGCGCCGACAAGGCGCTCAGGTCAGGTGAAGGAGCCTCCCGTGCGCCGGGTAGCCAAGCTTTCCGCTGCGTGTATCGCGACCGCAGCTCTCGCACTGACTGCCACCGCGTGTGGCAGCACCTCCTCCGAGAACGACAGCTCGTCCTCCGCTTCCTCCAGCAGCGGCAAGGGCGGCATCAAGATCGGCCTCGCCTACGACGTCGGCGGCCGTGGTGACCGTTCCTTCAACGACTCCGCCGCGCGCGGCGCGGACAAGGCCGAGAAGGAGTTCGGCGGTTCCATCAAGGAGCTGACCGCGAAGAGCTCCGACACCGAGGCCGACCGTGAGCAGCGCCTGACCGACCTGGCCGACGCCGGCTACAACCCGATCGTGGCCGTCGGCTTCTCCTACGCCACCTCGGTCGACAAGGTCGCCGCGAAGTACCCGAAGGTCAGCTTCGGCCTCATCGACTCCGTCGCGACCGCCAAGAACGTCGACAGCATCACCTTCACCGAGGAGCAGGGCTCCTACCTGGCCGGTGTCGCCGCGGCGCTGAAGACCAAGAAGGACCACGTCGGCTTCATCGGCGGCGTCGACACCCCGCTGATCAAGAAGTTCGCGGCGGGCTACGAGCAGGGTGTCAAGGACACCAACTCCAAGGTCAAGGTCGACGTCCAGTACCTGACCCACGGCTCCGACCTGTCCGGCTTCGCCAGCCCCGACAAGGGCAAGGAGGCCGCGTCCGGCATGCTCGACAACGGCGCCGACGTGATCTACTCCGCGGCCGGCTCCTCCGGCAACGGCGCGATCGAGGCCGTCTCCGGCGTCAAGGGCGCCTGGGCCATCGGCGTGGACTCGGACCAGTACAACATCCCGGGTCTGAGCAAGTACAAGAACTCGATCCTGACCTCGATGGTCAAGAACGTCGACGTCGGTGTCTACGACTTCATCAAGTCCGTGCACGACGGCAAGCCGCTGACCGGCAACCAGGTCTACTCCCTGGCCAAGGGCGGCGTCGGCCTGGCCACCAGCGGTGGCTTCATCGACGACATCAAGAGCCAGCTGGACGCCGCGAAGAAGAAGATCGTCGACGGCACCGTCAAGGTCAAGACCAGCTGATCCGACGGTTCTCCGTCGCAGCCTCGGCTCGACGAGGGGGCGTTCGACAGACCCCCTCGTCGAGCCATAACAATGTGTCAACTCTACGCGTGTAGCATGGAGTTGCCGCGCTAGCGTCGCCGACGCCTGCCCTCCCCTACGCAGCCCCTTTTCCCCGAGGAGAGTGCGCCATCAACGCGTCCAGCCCTCCCGCTGCCGTCGAACTGCGCGGCATCACCAAGCGTTTCCCCGGCGTCGTTGCCAACAAGGACATCGACATCACCGTCCGTACCGGAACCGTCCACGCCCTCTGCGGTGAGAACGGTGCCGGCAAGTCCACCCTGATGAAGATCCTCTACGGCATGCAGCAGCCGGACGAGGGCACCATCACGGTGAACGGCGAGACGGTCACCTTCAACAACCCCGCCGACGCCATCGCCCGCGGCATCGGCATGGTCCACCAGCACTTCATGCTCGCCGACAACCTCACCGTCCTGGAGAACGTCGTCCTGGGCGCGGAGAAGCTGTACGGCATCGGCGCCAAGGCCCGCACGAAGATCAAGGAGATCTCCGACGCGTACGGCCTGAACGTCCGCCCCGACGTGCTCCTCGAAGAGCTCGGCGTCGCCGACCGCCAGCGCGTGGAGATCCTCAAGGTCCTCTACCGCGGCGCCAAGACCCTCATCCTCGACGAGCCCACCGCCGTCCTCGTGCCGCAGGAGGTCGAGGCCCTCTTCGACAACCTGCGCGAGCTCAAGGCCGAGGGCCTCACCGTCATCTTCATCTCGCACAAGCTCGGTGAAGTGCTCTCGGTCGCCGACGAGATCACCGTCATCCGACGCGGCACCACCGTCGGCACGGTCGAGCCCGCCGGCACCACCCCCAAGCAGCTCGCCGAGCTGATGGTCGGCAGCGAACTGCCCACCCCGGAGACCGAGGAGTCCACGGTCACCGACGTCGCGCTGCTCAAGGTGGACGGCCTGCACCTCTCGCAGACCGACCTCGACGGCATCGAGCGCGTCATCCTCGACGAGATCTCCTTCACCATCCACAAGGGCGAGGTCCTCGGCATCGCCGGCGTGGAGGGCAACGGCCAGTCCGAGCTGGTCGAGGCGATCATGGGCATCCGCGACCCGGACGCCGGCGTGATCAGCCTCGACGGCACCGACATCTCGCACGCCCCCACCCGCGCCCGCCGCGAGGCCGGCGTCGGCTACATCCCCGAGGACCGCCACCGCCACGGCCTGCTCCTCGAAGCGCCGCTGTGGGAGAACCGCATCCTCGGCCACGTCACCGAGCGGCCCAACTCCCGAGGCCAGCTCATCGACATCAAGGCCGCCCGCACCGACACCGAGCGCATCATCCAGGCGTACGACGTCCGCACCCCCGGCATCGACGTCACCGCCGCCTCCCTGTCCGGCGGCAACCAGCAGAAGCTGATCGTCGGCCGCGAGATGAGCCACGCGCCCAAGCTGCTCATCGCCGCCCACCCCACCCGTGGTGTGGACGTCGGCGCGCAGGCCGCGATCTGGGACCACATCCGCGAGGCCCGCCGCGAGGGCCTGGCCGTACTGCTGATCTCCGCCGACCTGGACGAGCTGATCGGCCTGTCCGACACCCTGCGGGTGATGTACCGCGGCCGGCTGGTCGCCGACGCCGACCCCGCGACCATCACCCCCGAGGAGCTGGGCTCCGCGATGACCGGTGCGGCCACCGGTCACCTGGAGCACACCGAGGACTCCGCAGCGGACCACGAGGACGACGCCCGATGAACAAGCTGACCCAACGCATCGACAAGGAGCGGCTGCTCCTCGGCATCGCGGCCCCGCTGCTCGCGATCGTCGCCGCGCTCGTCGTCACCGCCCTGGTGATCCTCGCCACCGGCAAGAACCCCGGCGCGGCCTTCAACGACATGCTGACCTACGGCACCGCCAGCGACAGCCAGGTCTACATCCTCAACAAGGCGACGACGTACTACCTGGCGGGCGTCGCGGTGGCCATCGGCTTCCGGATGAACCTGTTCAACATCGGCGTCGACGGGCAGTACCGCATCGCCGCGTTCTTCGCCGCCGTCCTCGGCGGCGCGCTGACCACACCCGGCTGGATCTCCATCCCGCTGATCATCCTGTGCGCCATGGGCACCGGCGCCGTGTGGGCGGCCATCGCGGGCGTCCTCAAGGTGACCCGGGGCGTCAGCGAGGTCATCTCGACGATCATGCTGAACTCGATCGCCACCGCGATCATCGCCTACCTGCTGCAGCCCGGAAAGCTCGCCGAACTGCAGAGCGGCGGCACGGTCATCTCCACCAAGCCGCTGCCGAAGGACTCGTACTTCTTCCAGATCGACACCGGCGCGGCCGGCATGCTGTGGGGCTTCATCGTCATCGCCGTCGTCGTCGGCATCGCCTACTGGTTCGTGCTCGGCCGCACCCGCTTCGGCTTCGACCTGCGCACCGTCGGCCAGTCCGAGTCCGCGGCCACCGCGAGCGGTGTCTCGGTGAAGAAGATGGTCGCCACCAGCATGGTCATCTCGGGCGCGGTGGCCGGTCTGATCGGCATGCCGACCCTGCTGAACGACAGCCACCAGTTCAGCAACGACTTCCCGACCGGCATCGGCTTCACCGGTATCGCCATCGCCCTGCTCGGCCGCAACCACCCGGTCGGCATCGCGCTCGGCGCGCTCCTGTGGGGCTTCCTGGAGCGCACCACCAACCACCTCGAGTTCGAGGGCTACGACAAGGAGATCCTCGGCGTCATCCAGGGCGTCATCGTCCTGTGCGTCGTCATCGCCTACGAGCTCGTACGCCGCTACGGCCTCAAGCGCCAGCAGCAGCGGGTCGGCGCCGAGCTCGCCGCCCAGGCCGCCGCCCCGACCCAGAAGCAGGAGGTGGCGTGATGACTGCCACGATGACCGACACGCCGCCCCCCGCGGCCCCCAAGGCGGACTCCGCCGCCAAGAGCTCGGGCCGTTCGCTCGGCCAGATCCTCATGATCGTCGCCGGTGCGCTGCTGCTCGTCGCCGCGGTCCGGATGATCACCGGCTCCGACCAGCTCACCTCCGAGGGCCAGGTCTCGGCCGCCCTCGGCCTCGCCGTCCCGATCGGCCTCGCGGGCCTCGCCGGCCTCTGGTCGGAGCGCTCCGGCGTGGTCAACATCGGCCTCGAAGGCATGATGATCCTCGGCACCTTCGGCGCCGGCTGGATCGGCTGGCAGTCCAACCCCTGGCTCGGCCTGCTGTGCGGCATCGGCTTCGGTGTCCTCGGCGGCCTGGTGCACGCGGTCGCGACCGTCACCTTCGGCGTCGACCACATCGTCTCCGGTGTCGCGGTCAACCTGCTCGCGCTCGGCACCACCCAGTACCTCGCCAAGCTCTTCTTCTCGGACGGCAAGGCGGCCGACGCGGGCGGCAACCCCAAGCAGTCCCCGCCCGTGGACTCGCTGCCCAACTTCGACATCCCCGGCCTCTCCGACGGCCTCAAGTCCCTGGAGAACCACCACTGGTTCCTGATCTCGGACATCGCCGGCATCCTCGGCGGCGTGGTCACCGACCTGTCCGTGGTGACGGTCCTCGCCGTCGCGCTGTTCGTCGGCAGCTGGTGGCTGCTGTGGCGCACCCCGTTCGGCCTGCGCCTGCGCTCCTGCGGCGAGAACCCGATCGCCGCGGAGTCCCTCGGCGTCAACGTCTACAAGTACAAGTACGTGGCCGTGGCCGTCTCCGGCGGCCTCGCGGGCCTCGGCGGCGCCTTCCTCGCCCTGGTCACCTCGCACACGTACCTCGAAGGCCAGACCGGCGGCCGCGGTTACATCGGTCTCGCCGCCATGATCTTCGGCAACTGGCGGCCCGGCGGCCTCGCCATGGGCGCCGGCCTCTTCGGCTACTCCGACGCCCTCCAGCTGCGCAACGGCGGCGAGACCGTCCACGCGCTGCTGCTCCTGCTGTTCGTGCTGCTCGTGGCGATGGCCGGCTGGAAGCTCTACAAGAAGGCCCACTGGCAGGGCGGCATCAGCCTGCTGGTGGCCGCGGGTGTCCTGGTCTGGTACCTGGTCACCGACGAGGTCCCGAGCGACTTCGTGGGCGCCACCCCGTACGTCGTCACGCTGCTGGTGCTGTCGCTGTCCGCGCAGCGCCTGCGGATGCCCAAGGCGGACGGCATGCGCTACCGGAAGGGCCAGGGCAAGTGACGGGCGTCGACTGGGGCGCGCTCAGGGAAGCGGCCCGGGACGCGATGACCCGGGCCTACGCCCCCTACTCCGGCTATCCGGTCGGGGTGGCCGCCCTGGTCGACGACGGCCGTACGATCACCGGCTGCAACGTCGAGAACGCCTCCTACGGCCTCGGCCTGTGCGCGGAGTGCGGTCTGGTCTCGCAGCTGCAGAACACGGGGGGCGGCCGTCTCACACACTTCACCTGCGTGGACGGCCGGGGCGAGGTGCTCGTCCCCTGCGGTCGCTGTCGCCAGCTCCTGTACGAGTTCGGGGGCCCCGACCTGCTGCTGGAGACCCCGGCGGGGATCCTCCCGCTGTCCGAGATGCTCCCGCAGGCCTTCGGGCCGGAGCACCTCACCAAGTAATTCCCGGAAGGAACGCACGCCATGGCGATGGACGTCATCTCGGTCATCCGCACCAAGCGGGACCGCGCCGAACTCACCGACGAGCAGATCGACTGGGTCATCGACGCGTACACCCGCGGGGAGGTCGCCGACGAGCAGATGTCCGCGCTCGCCATGGCGATCCTCCTCAACGGCATGAACCGCCGCGAGATCGCCCGCTGGACCGCGGCGATGATCGCGAGCGGCGAGCGCATGGACTTCTCGTCCCTGTCCCGCCCGACCGCCGACAAGCACTCCACGGGCGGCGTCGGCGACAAGATCACCCTCCCGTTGGCCCCCCTGGTCGCCGCGTGCGGCGCGGCCGTCCCCCAGCTCTCGGGCCGGGGCCTCGGCCACACCGGCGGCACGCTGGACAAGCTGGAGTCGATCCCCGGCTGGCGCGCGCTGCTGTCGAACGAGGAGATGCTCTCCGTACTGGACGGCACGGGCGCGGTGATCTGCGCGGCCGGCGACGGTCTGGCCCCCGCGGACAAGAAGCTCTACGCCCTCCGTGACGTCACCGGCACGGTCGAGGCCATCCCGCTGATCGCCTCCTCGATCATGTCGAAGAAGATCGCCGAGGGCACCGGCTCCCTGGTCCTGGACGTGAAGGTCGGCACCGGCGCCTTCATGAAGACCATCGAGGACGCACGGGAGTTGGCGTCGACGATGGTGGGCCTGGGCACCGACCACGGCGTCAAGACGGTCGCGCTCCTCACCGACATGTCCACCCC
The DNA here is from genome assembly GCF_022698165.1 of Streptomyces cylindrosporus. Taxonomy (GTDB): domain Bacteria; phylum Actinomycetota; class Actinomycetes; order Streptomycetales; family Streptomycetaceae; genus Streptomyces; species Streptomyces cylindrosporus. Next base: position 42,027 of record NZ_JALDAY010000011.1, on the reverse strand, counting down.
GCTGGGCCTGACCGCGGGCAACGCCCTGGAGGTCCGCGAGTCGGTCGAGGTCCTGGCGGGCGGCGGCCCGGCGGACGTCGTCGAGCTCACCCTCGCGCTGGCCCGCGAGATGCTGGACGCGGCGGGCGTGCGCGACGCCGACCCGGCGAAGGCCCTGGCCGACGGTTCGGCGATGGACGTCTGGCGCCGCATGATCGCGGCCCAGGGCGGCGACCCGGACGCGGAACTGCCGGTGGCGCGCGAACAGCACGTCATCAAGGCACCGTCCTCGGGCGTCCTGACCCGCCTCGACGCGTACGACATCGGCGTGGCCGCGTGGCGCCTCGGCGCGGGGCGCGCACGCAAGGAGGATCCGGTGCAGGCGGGCGCGGGCGTGGAGTTGCACGCGAAGCCCGGCGACACGGTGAAGGAGGGCCAGCCACTCCTGACCCTCCACACGGACACCCCGGAACGCTTCGAGTACGCGTTGCAGTCGGTCGAGGGGGCCTACGACATCGGGGCGGCGGACACGACGTTCACGGCGTCGCCTGTCGTGCTGGAACGTATCGCCTGACCTGGAATTTCCTCATTCGGGCGAACGGGATCGGTGGACCGCCGCCGGTCCCGTTCGGCATGCTGGGATCGGTGACGTAACGAACGGAGACCGCCATGAGCGCACTCGCCGCCGAGTCCGGAACCCCTGAGGGTACGGACTGGGACGAGATCGTCCGTGTCTGGGAAGAGACGGACGCCCCCGAGGGCAGCAAGGTGGAGATCATCGAGGGGATCGTCACCGTGCCGCCTCCACCGTCCGAAGAGCACAACGACACCGCTGAGCTGGTGCAGCGTCGCCTGTACACAGCGATTCCGGACGACTGGGGTGTCTATCAGACACTCGGCCTCACGTGCCCGGAGTCAGGTGGCCTCTTCATGCCAGATCTGTGCGTGGTGCCGAGGGCTGCCCTGCGCCGCGGAACGCGCGTGCATGCGGGCGAAGCCGAACTCGTCGTCGAGGTCACGTCCAAGAGCAACGCGAACCACGACCGAATCAAGAAGGCCCACGGCTACGCGGTGGCAGGCGTGCCGCTCTACCTCCTGTTGGACGCCTGGCAGTCGGGGCGTCCCACGGCGACGCTCTATGGAGAACCGCAGAGCGGCACATATCGAGTCCTCGACTCGGTGGAGTACGGCGAAGAGCTGACGCTGCCCGCACCGTTCAAGCTGACCCTCGACACCGGCATCTTCCCGCTCGGCTGACAGCTGATCATCCCAACACCGCCGCTACTCCCACCAGCACCGGCACCGACAGCACCGTCGACAGCAGGATCGAGTCCCGGGCCAGGCCCTCGGCCACCCGGTAGCGGCTCGCGTACGTGTACAGGTTCTGCGCCGCCGGGAGTGCCGACGTGACGACCACGTCGAGGAGTTGGTGGCCGTGCAGCCCGAACATCCCCACCGCCAGTGCCCAGGCCGCCACCGGCTGGCCCACCGCCTTCAGCGCGACGGAGAGGAACACGGGGAACCTGTCGGCGCCGCGCCCCGGCATCGTGCTGCCGCACAGCGAGATGCCGAAGGCCAGCAGCACCGCGGGAACCGCCATGTTGCCGATCAGGGTCAGCGGATCCATGACCGGGCTCGGGACGTGGACGTCGCTCCCCGCCACCGCGACGCCGGCCAGCGAGCCGACGACGATCGGATTGCGCAGGGGAGTCAGCAGCCGTAGCCAGAGCGGGCCCTTCTCGCCCGTGCCGGACAGGTCGAGGACCGTCAGGGCGATCGGGGAGACCACGAGGAGCTGGAACAGCAGCACCGGCGCGACCAGCGAGGCGTCGCCGAGCACGTACACGGCGATCGGGATGCCGAGGTTGCCCGAGTTGACGTAACTGGAGGCCAGGGCGCCGATGGTCGTACGGCCCAGGCCCCAGCCCCGTGCGACACCCACCGCGACGAAGACGCCCGCCGCCGCGGCCGTGCTGATCGCCGTCACCAGCAGCCGGCTGGAGAAGATCACCGACAGGTCGGCGCGGGCCAGGGTGGTGAAGAGGAGGGCGGGGGAGGCGACGTGGAAGGCCAGCTTGGTGAGGACCTCGCGGCCGTGCTCGCCGAGGTGGCCGCGGCGGCCGATGACGTAACCGACGCCGATGACGACGGCGATCACCGCGAAGCCGGTCAGCACGCCCTGCACGGGGCCTCCCCGGCGGTGAGGAGGCAGTGGGGTATCCGGGGAGGTGCTGATCCGTGGGGCATGCACCCAACCCTCCGGGGAAGGCCCGCCCCAGGTCAACGTGACCCTGAGCGGATCCCGATGAGTTCCGCGCCTCCGCCCGGTCTACCGCTCGTGGACGCCATGACACCTGCCGTACTCGTGCTGGCCGGCCCCGTCACTCGGGACGAGGTGACGGGGCTGTGCGACAGCGTGCGGGCGCTGTTGGAGGCCGGTGGTGCGGGCGTCGTGGTGGTGGACGTCGCGGGCGTCGGGCCGCCGGGGCTCGGGGCCGTCGACCTGCTGGCGCGGCTTCAGCTCGCCGCCCGGCGGGCCGGGGGACGGATCCGGCTCCGCGATCCGGCGCCCTCGCTACTCGCCCTTCTGGACCTGGTCGGCCTCCGCTTCGAGGTGGAGCGGCAGCCCGAACAGCGGGAACCACCGCTTGGTGTCGAGGAAGAAGTGGAACCCGGTGAGACGGCCGTCTGAGATCTCCAGCACCTGCACGGCCCACGGGGTGTAGCCGCCCTCCTCCGGGTCCGGCTTGTACTGGGCGAAGCCCGGCAGACCGTTGACCTGCACCGGCACCAGGCGGGAGCCCTCGCAGGCGGAGCCGAGCGTGGTCATGAAGCCCGTGATGTCGTCGTGGCCCGTCAGCCACAGGTCGAACGGCGGCATCGTCATGACCGCGTCCTCGTGCAGCAGCGCCGTCAGGGCCGTCATGTCGTACCCCTCGAAGGCCGCCACATAGCGGTCCAGGAGCTTCTGCTGGTCCTCGTCCAGCGGGTCGGAGACGGCAGCGCCCGCCGCCCTGTCCTCCCGCTCGGCGAGCGTCGCGCGGGCCCGCTGGAGTGCGCTGTTGACCGACGCGACCGAGGTGTCGAGGAGCTCGGCGACCTCGCTCGCCTTCCAGGCCAGCACCTCGCGCAGGATCAGCACGGCCCGCTGCTTGGCGGGCAGCTGCTGCAGGGCGGCCATGAAGGCGAGCCGCACGGACTCCTTGGCCACGGCCGCCTCCGCCGGGTCGTCGGTGGTGGGCAGCACCCGGTTGTCCGGCATCGGCTCCAGCCAGGTGTTGTCCGGGCGGGGCGAGAGGGCGGCCTGGGCGAGCGGGGTCGACTCGCTGAGGTCCATCGGGCGGGCGCGCTTGTTGCCCGCGGTCAGCATGTCCAGGCAGACGTTCGTCGCGATGCGATACAGCCACGAGCGGAGGCTGGAGCGGCCCTCGAACTTCTCGTAGCTCCGCCAGGCGCGGACCATCGTGTCCTGCACCGCGTCCTCGGCCTCGAAGGAGGAGCCGAGCATGCGGTAGCAGTAGCCGGTCAGCTCGACCCGGTGTTTCTCCAGCCTGACGTCGAGGTCTGTCGTCGTGGTCGTCGCCGTACCGTCGCTCATGTCCACCCACCCCTGTGGCATTCCTGTCACGCGCCTTTGCGCCCAGCACGTCCGAAGCTAGCGCAGGGCACTGACAATGGCGTGCCGAGCGGGGAAAGGCGCAGGTCAGGCGGGCTGGCCGACGGCGACCGCGCGGGCGGCCCGCGTCCCGATCACCGTGATCGTCACGACCCCCAGCACCGCCAGCAGCCCGACCGCGACCGTCCCGGCCCAGCCCCCGGCGTGGAAGGCGATCGCGCCCACCGTGCTGCCCGCGCTGGAGCCGATGTAGTACGCCGACTGGTACAGCGCCGAGGCCTGCGCACGCCCTGTCGTGGCCGTCCTGCTCACCGCCGAGGACGCCACCGCGTGGCCCGCGAAGAAGCCGGCCGTGATCAGGACCAGGCCCAGCAGGACCAGCGGCAGCGACGGGGCCAGGGACACGGCCAGGCCCGTCGCCGTCGTACCGCCTGCCAGGTACAGGGCGCCACGACGGCCCAGGCGGCCGACCAGGCGGCCCGCCGTGGACGCCGACACCGTGCCCACCAGGTACACCAGGAAGATCGAGCCGATGATGCCCTGGGGGAGGGAGAAGGGGGCCTCCGTCAGCCGGTAGCCGATCACCGTGTAGACACCGCCGAAGACGGTCATGAACAGGGCGCCGATGGCGTAGAGACGGCGCAGCAGCGGGTCGGAGAGGTGCCGGCGGACCGTGCCGAGGAGCACGCGCGGCTTCAGTGAGCCCGCGGTGAAGTGCTTCGGCGCCGGCAGCAGCAGCCGGAAGGCCACAGCGCAGGCCACCGCGATCGCGCCGATGACGCCGACGGCCACCCGCCAGCCCCACTCCTGTGCGACCCAGCCGGTGATGACCCGGCCGCTCATCCCGCCGACGCTGTTGCCCGCCACGAACAGCCCGATCGCCGTGACCAGCACCCTCGGGCGGACCTCCTCGGCGAGATACGCGGTCGCCGATGCCGGCAGCCCGGCCAGCGCCGCGCCCTGCACCGCCCGCAGTACGACCAGCGCGGGCAGCGAGGGCGCGAAGGGGACCAGCAGTCCGACGGCCACCGCGACCGCCAGCGACCCGGTCATCACCGTACGGCGCCCGAACCGCTCCGACAGCGCGCTCATCGGCAGCACGAACAGCGCGAGGCCGCCGGTCGCCGCCGCCACCGTCCAGCTCGCCTCGCTCGCCGCCACCCCGAACTCGCCGGAGATCAGCGGCAGCAGGGCCTGCGTGGAGTAGAGCAGCGCGAAGGTCGCCACGCCCGCGAGGAAGAGGGCGAAGCTCATCCGGCGGTAGCCGGGACCGCCGGGGGCCATACGGGAGTCGGTGACAGGGACAGGCGATCGGGCGCCCACGACGGCGGACGCCCCGGTACTGGCGGGAGACATGCCTCGAAGCTACGTACGCCTTCCTTCATCCGTCCAATGCATGAAACCGCCATAATCGTTCCCATGGCGCATCAACACAGCTCACGGCCTCGGCTGTCACCGTCCAGTGACGGAGAAGACATGGGGATGTTGCTCGCCCCCAGGCTGGCCCACTTCGCCGGGGTCGCCCGCACCGAGCACGTCACCCGGGCCGCGCAGGAGCTCCAGGTCCCGCAGTCGACCCTGTCCCGCGCGATGGTCCGGCTCGAACAGGACCTGGGCGTCGACCTGTTCGCGCGCCGCGGCCGCACGGTCTCCCTCACCCCGGTCGGCCGCACCTTCCTCACCCACGTCGAGCGGGCCCTCGCGGAGATCGAGCGGGCCGCCGAGGAGGTCCGCGCCGACGCCGACCCCACCACCGGCAAGGTCGCCTTCGGCTTCCTGCACACCCTCGGCGCCGAGACGGTCCCCGCCCTCATCCAGGCCTTCCGCGCGGACCACCCGAGGGTCCGCTTCAGCCTGGTCCAGAACTACGGCGAGGCGATGCTGGAGAAGCTGCGCGCGGGCGAACTGGACCTGTGCCTGACCTCCCCGGTCCCCGACGCCCCCGACCTCGTGGGCCGCCGCCTGGACGAACAGAAACTCCGCCTGGTCGTCCCCGCCGACCACCCCCTGGCGTCCCGCAGACGCATCCGCCTCGCCGAGGCGGCCGACGAGACCTTCGTAACCCTGGAACCCGGCTACGGCATGCGCCGCATCACGGACGACCTGTGCCAAGAGGCCGGCTTCAAGCCGAGGATCGCCTTCGAGGGAGAGGAAGCGGAGACGCTACGGGGCCTGGTGGCCGCGGGCCTGGGCGTGGCCCTCCTGCCCCCACCGGCCTTCCCCCGCCCGGGGGTTGTGGAACTGACGGTGACGGCCCCGCGGGCGGTACGCGAGATCGGCGTGGCGTGGTTGCAGGGCCACTCGGACACGCCCCCGGTGGCAGCCTTCAAGAAGTTCCTGCTGGCAAGAAGGGGAAGTCTGCTCACCTAAGGGGCGCGGGGAACTGCGCGACCAGCCACCAACCACCCGCACCCCGAACACAACCGCAGCCCCCCACCCCCTACCGCTTCAACGACTTCCCGAACCCCGCCGCCAACGGCATCCGCAACCCCAACGGCGGCGGCGCGGCGAACGCGTCCTCCAACGGTCGGGAGAACGCCCGCCCGAACAGACTCCCCATCACGAAGTCCTCGGCCAGCGCCTGCACTTCACTCCGGTACTGATGCAACCCGTGCCCGTCCGAGTGCACTTCGAACCGGCACACGTCCCGGTTCGCCTTCTTCGCCCGCGCCGCCAGCCGAAAGGACAGCTCGGGATCGGAGACGTCGTCGTTCGTGCCGTGCACGACCAGCACCCGCCGGCCCGCCAACTGCTTCACCGGTTCAGGCGAAGCCGCCACGTCCTCCTCCGGCAGCCAAGGGGCGATCGCCAGCACGGAGTTGACGGCCCCGTGCCCGCCCGCCCGCAGCGCCGCCCGGCCGCCCATGTCGATCCCGGCGAGGCAGACGGGCACGTCTCCGTACAGCCGCAGCGCCTCGTCGGCGGCCCAGGACGCGTCCCGCGCGAGGTGCGCCTCGCTGCCGTTCCAGCCGCGGTAGCGATAGTGGACGACATGCGCGGCCAGCCCCTCGTCGCGGCCGGCCCGCGCCAGCCTGCGCCCCAACGCCCTTACGGACGCGGCGGCCAGCATGGGTGACGGTCGGCGGGCCGACTCCTCGTCGCCGCCGGGCAGCAGCAGTACGACGCCGCTCACCGCCGTCGGCTCCGGGCCGATCGCCCTCCCCAGCCGGGCCCGTCGAACCGGCGTCGCTTGGTGTGCCATGACAGAACAGTGTCAGAAGGGTGGGTGTACGCGACCCGTCCTCGCGGTCACCGTTACGTATCGACGGAGTTGTACAGCGGGCGATCTACGCGCGTAGGAGTTAGAGTGCGGAAATGACGAGCCAGACCATCTCGAACAACCCGACGCCGGATCAGATCCGCCGGGCGCCGAAGGTTCTGCTGCACGACCACCTCGACGGCGGCCTCCGCCCGGGGACGATCGTCGAACTGGCCCGAGCCACGGGCTACACCCGCCTCCCCGAGACCGACCCCGGCAAACTCGGCGTCTGGTTCCGGGAAGCCGCCGACTCCGGTTCGCTGGAGCGGTACTTGGAGACCTTCTCCCACACCGTCGGCGTGATGCAGACCCGCGAGGCCCTCGTCCGGGTCGCCCGCGAGTGCGCCGAGGACCTCGCCGAGGACGGGGTCGTATACGCCGAGGTGCGTTATGCGCCCGAGCAGCACCTGGAGGGCGGGCTCACCCTCGAAGAGGTCGTCGAGGCCGTCAACGAGGGCTTCCGGGAAGGCGAGCGGCTCGCCCGGGCGAACGGCCACCGGATCCGCGTCGGTGCCCTGCTGACCGCCATGCGGCACGCCGCCCGCGCCCTGGAGATCGCCGAACTCGCCAACCGCTACCGGGACCTGGGCGTCGTCGGCTTCGACATCGCCGGCGCCGAGGCCGGCTTCCCGCCCACCCGGCACCTCGACGCCTTCGAGTACCTCAAGCGGGAGAACAACCACTTCACCATCCACGCCGGCGAGGCCTTCGGGCTGCCGTCGATCTGGCAGGCCCTGCAGTGGTGCGGCGCCGACCGGCTCGGGCACGGCGTGCGGATCATCGACGACATCCAGGTGCAGGCCGACGGCTCGGTCAAGCTCGGGCGGCTCGCCTCGTACGTACGGGACAAGCGCATCCCGCTGGAGCTGTGCCCCAGCTCCAATCTGCAGACCGGGGCCGCCGAGTCGTACGCCGAGCACCCGATCGGGCTGCTGCGGCGGCTGCACTTCCGGGCGACCGTGAACACCGACAACCGGCTGATGTCCGGCACCAGTATGAGCCGGGAATTCGAGCACCTTGTCGACGCGTTCGGTTACTCGCTCGACGACATGCAGTGGTTCTCCGTCAATGCGATGAAATCAGCGTTCATTCCTTTCGATGAACGACTGGCGATGATCAATGACGTCATCAAGCCCGGATATGCCGAGCTGAAGTCCGAATGGCTGTTCCAGCAGACCGTCTCTACCAGCGGTTCTGTGGATCAGGAGGGCTGATCGGGCGGTAATGGGCGGCACGGAATGCGGGCGGGTATTCACAATCCGTCCGCATTTCGATGTTTGCGGCGGGCGGGTGCGCATGTTTACGGTCGTGGACCGCTCACATCTCCGCAACCCCATTTCGAGGACGCATTCCATGAAGCAGTCTGCTGCCAAGACCCTCGGTGTCGCCGCCCTCGGTGCCGCCTTCGCCGCCGCGGGTGCCGGCGCCGCGAACGCCGCCCCGGCGCTTCCGGACACCAACGGGGCGTTGGACACCGTCACCAAGACGCTCCCGGCGGAGAACATCTCCAAGGCGCTGCCGGGTGCCGGCGAGGCGGTGAGCCAGGCGCAGCCCGCGCTCGCGTCGGGGCTGGCCGCCGTGCAGCCGGCCGCCCAGCGGGTGCTCGCCGACGGCCCGACCGCGCCGGTCGCCGGCCTGCTCGGCGGACTCCCGGTCGGCCAGACCGGCCTGCCCACGCACGGCCTCCCGGTGAACGGCCTCCCGCTCGGCTGACCCCTGAACGCGCCGATGGGGCGCACCCCCTGGACACGGGGTGCGCCCCATCGGCGTACGCGCGAAAGGGTTCACCGGGCTCACCAGGCGGTGCTGGGCGCCTTGTCCTCGGAGGGCAGCAGGACCCAGAGGGCTATGTAGAGCAGGAACTGCGGGCCCGGCAGCAGGCAGGAGAGCAGGAAGATCACCCGCATCGTGGTCGCGGAGGTGCCGAAGCGCCGCGCCAGACCGGCGCACACGCCGCCGATCATGCGGCCGTGGGTGGGGCGGACGAGGGCGGACATGTGCGGCTCCTTCGTGAGCGTCGGGTGAGGCTGCCCTGGTGGCGTCCTCATCTGCCTACAACGCTACGGAGACGAAGGGGGCGAAGCGTCGCTCTACGGTGCGATCCCGACCCTGGGAAACGTCGGGGTCCGACCCTGAGTCGCCTCCTCCTGGCGGCGGGCGGCGTGTTCCCGGCGCTCGGACCTGCGGCGGAGCCAGACGCGGGCGGCGGGGACCACGGTGGCGTGCGCGAGGGCCACGCCCGCGGTGTTCAGGAGCAGCGCGTCGATGTCCGGGACGCGCCCGGGGACGCCCGTCTGCAGCAGCAGGATGCCGAGCGAGACCAGGGCGCCGGCGAGGGCGGTGCGGACCAGCGAGGCGAGCGGCGAGACGGACAGCCTGCCGTGGGTCATCGGGAGCAGGACGCCGAGCGGGGCGAGGAGGGCGACGGCCTCGCCGATGCGGTGGGCCGCCACCGGCCAGCCCAGCGCGAGGTCGGCGCGGATGCCGGCGAAAGGGCGCAGGTTGGGCGGCTGCACCCAGGGGACGTCCAGCGGGCGCAGCGTGAGCCAGGCGACGAACGCGAGGTGTGCGACGAGGAGGAGCCCTCCCGTCACACGGAGGCGGACCGCGGCGCTGCCGCCGATGAGGCCGGGGCGCTCCGCCGGCAGGCCGATCCGGAATCCGCGGGCTGTCGGCGGCTGGTCGCTCCCCGCGGCGGAGCCGCGTGACGACACAGCCCCGCGCCCCTCGCGGGGCGCTGTATCGCACCGGGCTTCACCGGTCCCGCCTTGACGCTGCACGATCCCCAAGACGCGGCGTCCGGCAGGATCGGTTCCGGCTCGGCCCCAAGCACCTCGATGAGGCCTCCACCACACGCCCGCCTCACCGGTACGTCAGCCGTCCGTCACCTCGCCGGAGGGCGGCTGGGCGCTGCCCGGGCGGGAACGGACGTCGTCCGTGCACTCGTAGCGGCGCAGGGGTTCCTTGCCGGGGCCGCCGAGGATGACCGAGCCGTCGCCCTCGGCCGCGGCGGAGTCGGAGAACGTGCAGACGACCTGGGCGAGTGCGAAGGGGGTCAGGTCGGCGGGCGGGGTGCTCAGCCGGAGCGTGTCGTCGGGGTCGCCGGAGCGGGGGCCGCTCACGTTCATGCCGCCGCGCACGTCGGTCGTGTAGCCGGCCTCCTTCTCGGCCGCCGACGGGGTCGCCGCGAGCTGGTCGAGCAGACCCTGCGCCACGAGGACGCGCCGCTGGGAGTCCGCGGTACCGTCCGGGACCCGTACGGTCCGGTCCACGGCGACGAGCGACGACCCGCACAGCAGAAACACCTGCACCGGCAGCCCCCGCGGCGCCGCCGCGCTACTGCCCGGCTCGGCAAGCGAACAGAGCACCTTGGAGGGCGCCGCCCCGAAGTCGGTGGGCACCTCAGTGGAACGGATCCCGCAGCCGGAGAGAAGCAGGGCGAGGGCAGGGAGGACGAGAAGGGCGCGGAGGGCCGCCCGGCGCCGGAGGGAGGACGCCGGATGCCGTCGGGCGGGCAGGTTGCCGGTGGGCGTGGGCTGCTGTCGGGCGGGCGGGTTGTCGGTGGGCGCGGGCTGCAGTCCGGGGAGCGGCTTGTGGGCGGCTGGCGACTGGCGGTCGTCTGTCGTGCCGTTGGAGGGTGTCGGCTGCTGGGCGGCCAGGGGGCCGTCGGGAGCGGTCGGTTGCTGTCCGGGGAGCGGGTTGTCCGTGGGCGTGGGCTGTCGTTCGGGGAGCGGCTTGTGGGCGGGCATCGACTGGCGGTTGTCTGCCGGGCCGTTGGAGGGGGTCGGCTGGGGGGCGGGGTGGGCGTTGGTCGGTGGGCGGCGGTGTGCGGGCATCACGCGTCGTCCTTCTTCGGGTCGGCGGCTGCCGGGTCCTGGGTGAGGGCTGAGGCGTCGCGTGGGAGGCGGAGGGTGAAGATCGCTCCTCCGTCGGGGGAGTTGGCGGCGGTGATCTCGCCGCCGTGGATGTGGGCGTTCTCCAGGGCGATGGACAGGCCCAGGCCGCTGCCCTCGGAGCGCGGCCGGGAGGCGCTCGCCTTGTAGAAGCGGTCGAAGACGTGCGGGAGGACGTCCTCCGGGATGCCGGGCCCGTGGTCCCGTACCGAGATGACCACCTCGTCGGTCGCGGCGCGCACCGCGACCCGCACCGGGGAGCCGCCGTGCTTGAGGGCGTTGCCGATGAGGTTGGCGAGGATGACGTCCAGGCGGCGCGGGTCGAGCCGGGCGTGGATGCCGCGCTCGGCGTCCAGGTCCACCGCGTCCAGCCACGCGCGCGCGTCGATGCAGGCGGTGATCTGGTCGGCGACGTCGACGTCGTCCAGGACGAGGCGTGCCGTACCCGCGTCGAAGCGGGTGACCTCCATGAGGTTCTCGACGAGGTCGTTCAGGCGCCGGGTCTCGCTGACGACGAGGCGCACGGCCGGCTCGATCATCGGGTCGATCGACCCCGACTCGGCCTCCAGCTCCTCCTCCAGGATCTCCGTGACGGCGGTGATCGCGGTGAGCGGCGTACGGAGTTCATGGCTCATGTCGGCGACGAACCGCCGGGACGCGTCGTCCCGCGAGGCCATGTCCTCGACCCGTTTCTCCAGCGCCTCGGCCGCGTAGTTGAACGTCCGGGACAGGTCGGCGAGTTCGTCGGTCCCCGACACCCTCAGCCGGGTGTCCAGCCGGCCCTCGCCGAGCCGCCGGGCGGCGACGCCCAGACGGTGCACCGGCTTCAGTACGGTCGTCGCCGCGGCCTGCGCGAGCAGCGCGGAGCCGATCAGCGCGAGGCCGGTGGCGATCCCGAGCGACCAGGCGAGGGAGTTGAGGTCCTTCGCCTCCGGCTCGAGGGACTTGAGCATGTAACCGGTCGCCCCGCCCCCGATCACCTTCGTGCCGGCGACCAGATAGGGCGTGCCGTTGTCGACGACGCGCTGCCAGTACAGGTGGTACGCGTACTTGTTGCCGGAGTCGACCTTCTGCCGCTTGTTCACGGCCGCGCGCAGCGACTTGGGCACGTCCTGCAGCGAGAAGCCGTCCAGGGCGCCCGAACTGCCGTACACCGTCTTGCCGGAGGAGTCCCGCGCGACCAGCAGCACGCTGAAGCGCTGGCTGCTGTTGGCCATCTGGCCCGCCGTGCGCTGGAGTTCGTCCTGGCTGGGGTTGGTGGTCAGGGAGCCCGCGCGGGTCTGCATGGCCTGCTTGAAGTCGCCGAGCACCGCGTCCTGGGTGCGGGTGAGCACGGCCTCGCGGTTGAGCCAGTACGCGATGCCGGACGCGGAGACGGCCGCGGTCAGGGCGACCAGGCCGAAGACGACGACGAGCCGGAGCCTGAGGCTCGTGAACCGCAGCCGTGAAAGATGTCCCTTGCGGGTCGCGGCCCAGCCGCGAACCCCCCCTTGCGCTTCGGTCACTGAGGCGTGTCCAGCCGGTAGCCCACGCCACGCACGGTACGGATCAGCGTCGGGGACGACGGTACGTCCTCGACCTTGGCGCGCAGCCGCTGGACACAGGCGTCCACCAGCCGGGAGTCGCCGAGGTAGTCGTGCTCCCACACCAGCCGCAGCAGCTGCTGCCGGGACAGCGCCTGACCGGGCCGCCGGCTCAGCTCAAGGAGCAACCGCAGCTCGGTCGGCGTGAGCTGGAGGTCCTCGCCGTTCTTGGTGACCGTCATCGCCGCGCGGTCGATGACCAGGCTGCCGAAGGTCGCCGCGTCGGTCGACTCGCGTTCCCCGCGCCGCAGCACGGCCCGGATCCGGGCGTCCAGCACCCGCCCCTGGATCGGCTTGACGACATAGTCGTCGGCGCCGGACTCCAGTCCGACGACCACGTCGATGTCGTCGCTGCGCGCGGTCAGCAGAATGATCGGCAACTGGTCCGTGCGCCGGATGCGCCGGCACACCTCGAACCCGTCGATGCCGGGCAGCATCACGTCCAGCACGATGAGGTCCGGCCGTTGCTCGCGCAGGAGCTTCAGACCGTCCTCACCGGTGGCAGCGGTGGCAACCCGGTGTCCCTGGCGCGTAAGAGACAGCTCCAGGGCCGTACGGATGGCGTCGTCGTCCTCGATCAGCAACAGGGAAGGCACGGGGCTCATTCTGGCCCATGCGGGGTCGGTGTTTCGACTCCTGTACACCTACGTGCACGTAGCGCTTCTCTCTGTGATCGGGCTGTGTCTTCCCTGCGGCCGGGCCCTGTGACAGGTCTGTGACAGTCGGCGGACACGGCCATGAAGGTGCGAGGGCAAGCTTTTCGGCACGGGCAAGGAACCACCGCCCGGAAAGACCGAACACCGGAAGTCCACGACGGGGGGCGCGAGATGAACACGCTGCACGGCAACAGCAACAGCGCAGTGATCACGCGCCTGCACGACGTGAACGGGGGCCGGGGTTCAAAGGAGTCCGGCGCCGTGAGCGGGCGGGGGTGCGCTCGCGGCGCCGGGCGTCAGCACACCGGTTACATGACGGTGGTTGACGGTTTCACGGGGGAACCGCACGGGGGAAGCGCGTACAGGGAGGACACGGGGGAGCGTCGGTCGCTGTCGGAGGCGGAGTTCACCGCCTACGTCCAGGAGCGCCGCGCCTCCCTGTACGCCACCGCCTACCACCTGACCGGTGACCGTTTCGAGGCCGAGGACCTCCTCCAGAGCGCCCTCTTCTCGACGTACAAGGCATGGGACCGCATCAGCGACAAGGCGGCCGTCGGCGGGTACCTCCGTCGCACCATGACGAACCTGCACATCAGCGCGTGGCGCCGCCGCAAGCTGAACGAATACCCGACCGAGGAACTGCCGGAGACGCCCGGCGACACGGACGCGATGCGCGGCACGGAACTGCGCGCGGTCCTGTGGCAGGCGCTCGCCCGCCTCCCCGAACTCCAGCGCACCATGCTGGTCCTTCGCTACTACGAGGGCCGCACGGACCCGGAGATCGCGGAGATCCTCGACATCAGTGTCGGCACGGTGAAGTCGAGCATCTGGCGGTCGCTCCGCCGGCTGCGCGAGGACGAGGTCCTCAGCTTCGGCCGTGACGAGGAGGACGCCTTCGGGGAGCTCGTCGCCTGAGGGTTGGGGGGAAGCAAGTAGCAAGTAACGGGGGAACAGGAAAAACGGGGGAGCACGACCCGAGGGGGCCACGGGGGTCACGGGGGACCGACGGGGGAAGTACCCACGGGGAAAACGGGGGAAATCGGGGGAGCACGGGGGGAACGGGGGAGAGCGGGACTGGAGGGCCGGGGGGTCCGTCCAGTCCCGCTTTCGTTTCCCGCCTTCGTTTTCGTGCCGGGACCGTCAGACGTAGTAGCCGCTGCAGTCGACGACCAGGTCGACGGTGCCGGAGCTGTTGTTGTAGACGCTGATCTGGCCGTTGGTGTCGGTGGGCGTCAGGGCGAGATTGGCGAGGGTGTCGCCGGTGCCCCAGTTGAGGTTGCTGGTGGCGGGTTTGCCGACTCCGGTGGGATAGGCGACGGCGTACCCGGAGCCCGCGGTGTCGGTGACGGTCAGCATGGTGGCGAGGGTGGGTGTGGCGGCCATGGTGACCTGCTGGGTGGTGCCGGTGGTGAGGGTGTAGGCGGCCAGCGCGGCGATCGCGCCGGAACTGCCGCCGATGCCGCTGCGGGTGTCGACCAGGCGGGTGGGGTTGAGGGTGTGGAACTTCTGGCCCGTCGTACCGGTCGTGTAGTAGCCGAGGACGTCGGCCACGACGGCGGTGTCGTTGCCGTGGACCGAGATGGTGATCGTTCCCGAGGTGCCGATGGGGACGTCTCCGGAGAGCGACGCGATGGCGTTGCCCGTGTTGAAGCTGAGACTGGTGTCGGCCGTGGGTGCGTATCCGGTCGCGTAGGCCTGAAGGTAGCCGGTGCCGGCGGCGTTGGCGGCGGCGAGGTTGACGGCGACGCCGGTGGCGTTGCTCGGTACACCGTTCTGGCCGGTGATCTGCAGGGTGAAGTTGGTTCCGACAGCGACGGTGCCGGTGCTGGTCAGGTTGGTGTGGGCGACGCTGGAGCGGGTGTCCAGGGCGCGGACCGCGCTGGACAGCGGGGTGTAGGTCTGGCTCCCGGTGAGGGTGGCGTCGCTGCTGAAGTAGCCGGTGACGTCGACGATCAGGGCCGTGGTGGCGCTGCTGCTGCCCAGGTTCGTGTAGAGGTCGATCTTGCCGTCGTTGCCGACGGGGACGACCTGGTAGCCCGTCGCCGTGGTGCTCGCGGCGAAGTTGGTGGACGAGGTGATCGGGCGCTGGGTGCCGTCCGCGTAGGTGGTGACGTACCCGTGGTCGGTCTCGCCGGTCACCGTGACGTCGACGGCGACCGCGGTGACGGTGCTGGGGATGGTGGTGGGCGCGCCGCTGACCGGCGTGGTGACGCTGTCGCCGGCGATCTTCAAATGGGTGACGGACCCGTCGGTGATGGTGCTGGAGCCCGCGGTGACGCCACTCGTGTAGGTGAGGCCACTGCTGCTGCGGGTGTCGAGGATGCGGGTGGGGGTCACGGACTGGTGGTAGCCGGCCGGGGTGTAGGGCTGGGCCGGGGGCACGACGGCGTTGGTCCAGGTGCGGACGCGGGCCAGCTCCCCGGTGAAGTAGTCGGCGCGGGCGCTGGTGTGCCAGTCGTCGCCGAGCTGGAAGTTGCCCCCGGCGCCGGTGCCGGGCGCGGTGTGATCGCCGGTGGCGACGAAGACGTCGTCGACGTAGAGGCTCATCACGCCTGTGGACTTGTCGTAGGTGGCGGTCAGGTGGGCCCAGGTACCGAGGTGGACGGTCCCGCCGGTGACGGTGTCGAAGCTCCAGGCGGTGCCGGAGCCGGTGTTGAGGCTGAACTGCCAGCCGTCGCTGGTGGGCAGCAGCAGGATGCCGGAGTCGGCACTGCCGCTCTGGGAGAGGACCGCGCCGCCGTAGGCGGTGGGGTCGGCCCAGACGGACACGGTGAAGGACTTGGTCAGGTCCAGGGCCTTGCTGCCCTGGAGGTAGTCGTGGTCGCTCGCGTCGAGCTGGACGTCGGGGTCGAACAGGCCGCCGGTGGGGGCGGTGACGCCGCTGGTGCCGGTGAGCGTGATCGCGCTGGTGGCGGAGTCGTCGGCGGTGTGGGCGGTGGTGTCGTAGTCGTTCAGCGGCCAGTCGTGAGTGTCGGTGCTCAGGGACTGACCGGAGGGCGTGGTCCAAGTGGCGGTGGTGCCGGAGAGGGTCATCTCATGGGCGGCGGCGGTGCCGGTGCTGCTGACGGTCCACAGGTCGGGTGTGGCGTCGTTGTTGATGTCGGCGGCCTGGAGGGTGGGCTGGCTGCTGGAGTCCCAGCCGGTGCTCGCGGCCTCGACGGAGGTGAGGTTGGTGTCGGTCGCGCCGTTGGAGAGTGCATCGTAGGTGAGGGTCTGGAGGTTGGACGGGCTGAGGTACCAGAGCTGGCCGTGTGAGGGGTCGCTGGTGTCGGTGCTGGTGTCGCGGGCGAACAGCTCCGGCAGGCCGTTGGCGTCGAGGGTGCTGGTGATGGTCCAGCCGCTCCAGCCGGTGGTGCAACCGGTGGTGGTGGAGGTGTTCTGGGCGAGGCAGTAGGGGTTGTAGTCGGCCAGGTCGGTGGCCTGGTCGGCGCCGGGGTAGAGGCCCTGGGCCGGCGCGGAGTTCTCGTCGTACAGCGAGCCGTTGATCACCAGCAGGAGGTCGGGGTAGCCCGAAGGCGTCTCTCCGTTGACGGTGTAGTAGAGGCCGCCGCCGTTGGCGATGGAGGTTGCGGGGGTGGTGGTGTCGGTGGTGGTGCCGTCGTCGTTGAAGGTGGTGGAGGTCAGGGCGAAGACGCCGGTGGAGTTGGTGACGGGGAGGGTGTCGACGGGCTGGAGGTCGGTGCCGTCGCCCTGGCCGCGCAGGATCTCGCCGGTGACGGCGCCGGTTGAGGTGTCGTAGCCGTAGTCGAGGACGTCGTTGAAGCCGGCGCCGGTGAAGAAGTGTCCGGTGATGGCCTGGGTGCCGGTGAAGGAGGTGGCGGTCTGAGTGGTGGAGACGCCGTTGCCGTCGATGCCGATGTTCCGGGCGACCGGGTTGACCTTGCCGCTGCCGGTACCGGTGGCCTGCCAGAGCCCTGCGGGCAGGGAGTTCTTCCCGCCGACGGTCAGCAGGTCGGCGTTGCCGTCCCCGTTGAGGTCGTCGCCGGAGGCGGTGGCGGGGGCGCCGGCGATGAAGCGGTAGTCGTAGGTGTCACCGACGTTGCCGCTGCTTCCGACCGCGGTGACGGTGAGGGTGTTGGTCTGGGTGGTGGGCTTGAGGGAGACGGTGGCGGTGTAGGGGCTGGACGTGGAGGCGGTGACACTGACGGGGTTGCCGCCGTTGAGCTGGTAGCGGTAACTGCCGGGCGCCGTGCTGCTGTTGGTGTCCGTGATGGTGAAGCTCGCGGCGGTGCCCACCGTGCACAGGCTGTCGCCCGAGGGGCTGTCGGTGAGTTCGGGGCACTGGCTGGTGGTGGACGTGACCGGGGTGATGGTGGGGGCGCCGGGCGCGGTGGGGTCGTAGTAGAAGTGGCAGGTCTTCGACTGACTGCTCGTCAGATGCTGGTCGGTGGCGGTGAGATACCAGGCAAACTCGGTTTTCGCGGTGAGCGCCGCGAAGGGCCCGGAGGCACTCGTGTGGGAGAAGAGGGTGCTGGTCGTGGTGCCGCTGGTGGCGTTGATCGCGCGGGTGTAGGTGGCGTTGCTCGCCATGTTCTTCAGCGTGAAGTTCGCGGTGAGCGGGCTGGTGGTGCCGTCCGGGTCGGAGACTCCGGCGCGCAGGGTGACGTCGCCCAGGCCCAGCGAGGTGGGCGTGGTGGCCGTGCAGCTGGTGGTGGGGCTGGTGGTCAGTGCGGTCGGGGTGTTGGGGGTGTGGTCGTAGGTGGTGGTGATGGTGGCCTGCTTGCTGAACTGCTTCCAGGCCAGGTCGTTGCTCTCGTCGGCGGCCTTGAGCTCGAAGGTGGCCTTGGACCACTTGTTGTCGGCGGCCTGCTGCATCAGCGAGGTGATGTCGAAGGTGACGTCGGCGGGGCCGCAAGAGGTGGACCAGCCGTGCGCGGCGGACTGGGAACCGAGGGACTTGAGGCGGGCGGGCTGGTTGTTCCAGGTGGTGCTGGAACTGATCGATCCGGTCCAGTACAAGTCGACGTCCTCTTTGGTGCAGGAGGCCGACCAGTTCTCGTAGAAGGAGATGTCGGAGGAGATCACGTCCTGGGCGCCCCAGAGTCCGCTGTGGACGCTGGTCTGGTAGAAGGCCCGGTTGGTGGAGACGTCGGAGGTCCAGTCGGTGTAACCGACGTGCAGGGGACCGGGGGTGGAGGCCGCGGGCTTCCAGAACGCGGTCGACGGCCACTCGCTGTCGACGAACGCCCAGGCCTGGACGGTGTCGGTCTGGCCGGAGGCGGTGAAGGTGGGGTCGATGTAGACGGGGTAGACGGTGTTCTTTCCGGTCAGCAGGGCGCGCGCGGGTGAGAGGCTGATGCGGCCGTGGTGGTAGGCGGCCTTGAGGCTCGCCGTGCGGGCGGCTTTGCCGGGTGCGATGGTGCTGGAGGCGAGTGGCGTGCCGCTGCGCTTGTCGACGGTCTGCCCGGTGTGCGGGTCGGTGGTCCTCGGCGTGTTCGACGCGGGGCGGCTGGAGTCCCACATGGTGGGCGCGGTGGCGGAGAACACCGTGCGCCCGGCGCGGTCCTTGGCGGTGATGTCCCCGGCCGCGTCGTCGGCCAGGGTGACGCCGGTGGCCTTGGTGGACAAGGTCAGGTCGGCCAGCGCCGGGTTCGCGGCGGCGGTGGCGTTCCTGACGACCAGGACCTCGCTGAACCCGCCGGTGTCCTGGGCGGTGACCGCGAGGTCCACGTCGGGAAGGACGTCGTGGTAGGTCGCGGTGGCCCCGGACAGGGTGGGTGCGGTGAGGGTGAATCCGGCCGGCAGGGACACGCCCAGGGAGCCGCTGCCGGCTCGCATGGTCGCCAGCGGGGTGTGCGTACCGCCGCCCGACAGGCTCAGTGAACTGGTCGACACCTTGGGGGAGATGGTGCCGTCCGCGTGCCGGACCAGCGTCGCGTCCAGCGACTTCCATCTGCCGTGCACCAACTTGCGTACGGGCGCGACCGTCTGTCTGAGCGTCAGCGTCCCGTCGGGATTGGCGGTGAGCGTGGAGGAGTCCGTCGTGGCGGCCGAGGCCCGCACCGGCTTGCCGGTGGTCCGGGCCTTCGCCAGCGCCTGCTGCTCGCTCAGCCCCGGGGAGGAGCCGGCCGATGCCCGGGCGGCGGAGGCCCGTGTCGTCGGGGTGGCCGCCTGGGCGAGGGCGGGGAGGCCGAGCGCTCCGGTGATCGCGAGAGCGGCGGCGCCGGTGATCACCCGGCGAGCCCATGGGCGAGGCGGTGAAGCCTGCTTAGTCTTTTGCATTTACTTTCCCCCAATTCTTCGTTCTGCTGAAAAAACCGAGCGTGATCGACCGGCCGCATCTGGTGGAACACCGGGAACGGCCAAGTGTTCGCAAATTTGAGTTGAGAGCTCTTTGGTATTACTCACAGCCTCCTCATAGAAATTCCCGAGATCCCTGCTTCGTGTAGCTGAGTGCCTGAAGCCGCGTCACCGTATGGGCAGTTGAGGCCCTTGCGCAGGCTGCTGTGATTCAGATCACTGCATGTCCATGTCGAAGATGTCTGCTTCTGTTGTTATTTGCCGACGCATAGCTGTGAGTTCTTTTCGAATTCCTTATTCTCTGGAGTTGAAATTTCAGGTACTCCTTGGCGTCGTCCGGCATTTCGGCATGGGGTGCGACGAGGGGGAGGCCGTGTCCGGTAGACGCGTGCGCAGAATCAGCCGAGTGACGGGATGGGCCACGGTGCTGGCCTGGTCCCTGGGCCTGGCCCTCGGGCCGACAGCGAGCGCACTACCACTGCTCACCGAGCCGGCCGCCAAGCCGAAGGTCGACGTCGGCCGTTCGGTCACCGGCCTGAAGCCGGTCCCGCACAAGCAGGTGCACATCTCCACCGTCACCCGGCACACCGTCACACCCACCCGGACTGCCTGGCCCAGGGCTCGTGGTGGAACGGTTCACCTGACGGCGCCCAAGGGCACGGCCGCCGCGGGAACCAAGGCGGTCGCGGCGGGAACCCCGGTCTGGGCTCAGGCCGTGGCCCCCGGTAAGGGCACCTACATCGGCCCGACGACGTTGGGAGTCTCGGTCAAGTCGCGCTCGCTGTCCGCGCGCCTGGGTGTCTCCGGCCCGGTCTGGTCGCTCGCCACCGGCCAGGGCGCCGGGGCCGGCGCATCCGGCTCGGGCCGGGTGAAAGTCGGGTTGGACTACGGCGCGTTCAGCCAGGCGATCGGTGGCAACTACGCCTCCCGGCTGCGGCTGGTGGAGCTGCCCGCCTGCGCCTTGACGACTCCTCAACTGGCCGAGTGCCGTGTGCAGACACCCTTGACGTCGGTCAACAACCCCAAGAAGGCGGCTGTTTCGGCGGAGCTCACCCTCGCCACGAAGGCTCCGGTGGCGAACACCGCTTCCCTCGACGGCCGTCGGACCGCGACCGCGTCGGTGGTCTCGGCGGAGTACACCGGATCGGTCTCCGCTTCCGCCTCGGCGCAGACGGCCTCGACCTCGGGTGCGGCGACCGTGATCGCGGCCACGGACTCCACCGGCCAGGAAGGCGGGGCGGGCGGAAACTACGCCTCCACCCTGTCTTCCGCGGGTTCCTGGTCCCAGTCAGGGTCTTCGGGTGACTTCACCTACACCTACAAGGTCGAAGCGCTGGGTGCATCGACCTCGCTGGCGCCGGACCCGTCGCTGTCGTACGACTCCGGCAGCGTCGACGGCAAGACGGCGAACACCCAGGCCCAGGCCTCCTGGGTGGGTGACGGCTGGAGCACGCAGGACTCGTTCGTGGCACAGGCGTTCACCCCGTGCGCCGACTCTCCGGAGGGCAGTGCCGGGTCGGTGACCACATCGGACGAGTGCTACGACGGGCCGGTCCTGACGCTGTCCCTGAACGGGACCTCGACCTCGATCGTCTACGACTCGTCCACCTCCACTTACAAACTGGCCAACGACAACGGCTCCACGGTCACGAAGGTGACCGGCTCGTCGAACGGATCGGGTACGTACGACACCTCGTACTGGGTGATCACGGAGCGGGACGGCACCAAGTACTACTTCGGCCGCAACGAGCTGCCCGGCTGGACATCCGGCGACGACACGACGAACTCGGTGGACTCCGAGCGCGTGTACGCGGCGCACTCCGGAGACCCTTGCTACGACTCCACCGCCACCAGCAGCTACTGCACCATGGCGTACAAGTGGCACCTGGACTACGTCACCACCGCCACCGGTGCGGCGATGGCGTACTACTACAAGCAGGACACCAACTACTACGGCGCCTACAAGGGAGCCTCCGAGGTCAAGTACGTGCGCGACTCCTACCTCGCGCACATCGACTACGGCTTCACCACGGCCACCGGCCCCTACGGCACCGTCCCGGACAAGATCGTCTACGGCACGTCGGTGCGCTGCACCTCCACCAGCACCAACTGCGGCAGTGCGGAGACCTCGTCCAACGCCTCGTACTACCCGGACGTCCCCTACGACCTCATCTGCGCGTCGGGCGCGACCTGCAGCGCGTACGGGCCGTCGTTCTTCTCCACGGTCCGCCTGACGTCGATCACCACCCAGCAGTACTCGGTCTCCGCCGGCGCGTATGCGACCGTCGACTCCTATGCGCTGACCCAGACGGAGCCTTCGACGGGCGATGCGACCAGCGCGACGCTGTGGCTGTCCGCCATTCAGCGCACCGGCTCGGACACCACGGCGGGCGGCTCGACCTCCTCGATCACCATGCCGGCCGTGAAGTTCACCGGCTCAGCCCTGGAGAACCGGGTAGACACCTCCACTTACCCGGGCCTGTTCCGCTACCGCATCACGGCGATCACCAACGAGCTGGGCGGGGTCATCGGCGTCTCCTACAGCCTGCCGACCGCGTGCTCGACCTCGGCCACCCCGTCCTCGAACACCGCCTCCTGCTTCCCCGAGTACTGGACGCCCAGCGGCTACATCAGCCCGATGCGGGACTGGTTCAACAAGTACGCGGTCCAGGAGGTGTTGGAGACCGACACCACTGGCGGCTCGGCGACCAAGGAAACCGACTACGCGTACTCAGGCGCGGCCTGGCACTACGACGACGACGAGAACACCAAGGCCAAGTACCGCACGTACGGGCAGTGGCGCGGCTACCGGCAGGTGACCACCACGACCGGCAACGGCTCCGGCGACGCCCGGACCAAGCAGGTCGACTCCTACTACCAGGGCATGGACGGCGACTGGCTGTCCTCGACCTCGACCCGGAGCGTGTCGCTGACCGATTCCCAGGGTGGCAGCCACACCGATTCCGCCCAACTCTCCGGCAGCCTCCTGGAGTCGGCGTCCTATCTCGGCGACGGCGGCAGTGTCGACCACTCCACGATCTACTCGTACTGGGTCTCCGCGGCCACCGCGACCCGCGCCCGGTCCGGGCTGCCGGACCTGACAGCGAGGGCCACGGGCACCGCGGAGGAGTGGACCCGGCAGCGGCTGACCGACGGCGGCACCACCAGCTGGCGCTACACCGAGACCGACACCACCTACGACGCCACCCGTTCCGACGACGACTTCGCCCTGCCCACCTACGAATACACGCACACCGTGCCGGCCGACACCGCCTACGACCAGTGCACGAGCACCACCTATGCACCCGCCAACACCAGCGCCAACATCGTCGGCCTGGTCTCCGGCACCGAACAGGACTCGGTCGCCTGCTCCGGCTTCACCGAAGGGGCGACCGCGTCCGTCCCCAGCGGACTGAACACGCTCGGCGCGCCCAGTAGTGTCACCCGGCCCGACCAGGTCGTCTCCGCCACTCGCACGTTCTACGACGACACCACCTTCTCCACCACGTTCCCGCAGGCCAGCGCCCCGACCATGGGCCTGGTCACGATGACCCGCACGGCCACCGACTACGGCACGGGCTCCTTCACCTGGCGCACCACCGCGCAGAACACCTACGACAGCACCTACCACCGCCTGAACAGCACCACGAACGGCGACGGCAACACCACCACGACCGCCTACACGGTCAACTCCGCCTACCTGACCACCGGACAGACCGTCACCCAGCCCACGGTCGGCGGAGTCGCCCACACCAGCAGCTCCACCCTCGACCCCGAGCGGGGCCTGACCCTCACCGCGACCGACGCCAACCACGTGGTGACCACCACCCAGTACGACGCGCTCGGCCGGACCACCTCGGTGTGGAAGAACAACCGCGCCACCACCGCACTGGCCAACGAGACCTACACGTACACCCTGTCCAACACCGCGCTGTCGGGTGTGGTGACCAACACCCTCAACGACAACAGCGGATACCTCACCTCGGTCAGCATCGAGGACTCCTTCGGCCGCGCCCGCCAGACCCAGACGTACACCCCGCAGGGCGGCCGGCTGATCGACGACACCCTGTACGACTCACGCGGCTGGACGGCGAAGAAGAACACCGGCTACTGGGACTCCGCCACCACGCCGACGCTGGCGCTGGACTCGGTGGCCGACAACCAGGTCGCCGACCAGGACGTCTACACCTATGACGGGCTCGGGCAGCAGATCTACGACACCTCCGAGGAGTACGGCAAGGTCGTCTCGACCAGCACCACGGTCCACAACGGCGACTCCACCACCGTCATCCCGCCCACCGGCGGCGTCACCAAGACCACCTACACCGACCCGCTCGGCCGTGACAGCGAGCTGGACGAGTACACCGCCGCGCCGACGCTGACCACCCCGTCGAACACCAGCACCGGGATCTTCTACCTCACCGGCGGCACCACCAGCGCCACCAAGTACGGCTACGACGGCCACGGCCAGCAGTCCACCGTCACCGACGCCAACGGCGACAAGTGGACCAGCACGTACGACCTGGCCGGGGAGGTGGTCTCCAAGACCGACCCCACGGCCGGCAAGTCCACCATGGGCTACGACGCGGACGGCAACCTGCTGCAGACCCAGGACTCCCGCGGTGAGTACGTCTCCTACACCTACGACGCGCTCGACCGCAAAACCGGCGAGTACGCGGCCGCCAGCGCCGCCCAGGTCGCCTACGCCTCCACCAGCTCGCCCGGCAACCAGACCGCGTCCTGGGTCTACGACAACGCCAACACCGCGATCTCCGGCATGACCTACCCGGTTGGGCACGTCACCACGGCGACCTCCTACAGCGGTGGTTACGCCTATGTCCAACAGGCCGTCAACTTCAACGTGTTCGGTGAATCCCTGGGCGAGGAGACCATCGTCCCCTCCGCCGCACAGGGCACTGTCCTCGGCAAGACCTGGAAGATCACCCACTCCTACACCAGCGTCAACGGCCTGCTGTACACCGACGGCTACGCCCTCGGCGGCGGCCTGCCCGCCGAAACCGTCACCCACGGCTACAACAACGACGACGAACCCAACGCGCTGGCCGGCGCCTACGGCTACCTGCAGAGCACCACCTACAGCGCCTACGACCAGGTCGCCCAGGTCAAGCTCGGCTCATCCACCTCCTACGCCACCGTCACCGACACCTACGACGCCCACACCGGGGACCTGTCGGACCAGCTCGTCACCCGCTCCACCACCACCCCGGCCACCGTGGACGACACGGCCTACACCTACGACCTGGCCGGCAACACCACGCAGCAGACCGACACCCGCTCCGGTTCCAGCAGCACGGCCGAGACGCAGTGCTTCACCTACGACGCCCTCGACCGCCTCACCACGGCCTGGACCGCCACCGACGCCTGCGCGGCCACCCCCACCAGCAGCAGTCACAGCACGGTCGGCGACGGCATCACGGGCGGCGCGTACTGGACCAGCTGGACCTACGACGCCATCGGCAACCGGGACACCCAGACCCAGCACACCGTCTCCGGAACCGCCGCCGACACCGTCACCCACAACGCCTACTCCAGCAGCCAGCCCAACACCCTGACCGGCACGACCACCACCGGCGGCACCACCGCCTCCACCAGCTACGGCTACGACGACGCCGGCAACACCACTACCCGCGACACCAGCACCGGCAACCAGAGCCTCGTCTGGAACAACAGCGACCAGCTGACCACCGTCTCCAACAGCACCACCGGCACCTCCACCAACTACATCTACGACGCCGACGGCAACCTGCTGCTGCAGATCGACCCCACCACCACCACGCTGTACCTCGGCAGCGAGCAGATCACCCTCAACACCTCCGCCGGCACCGCCACCGGCGTGCGCTACTACTCCCTCCCAGGCGGGGCCACCGTCGTCCGCACCGGCACCGGAACCAACTACGGCTTCGAACTCGCCTCCGACCAGCACGGCACCAACAGCCTCTACCTCGACTCCACCGCCCAGACCCCCACCTGGCGCCAGTTCGACCCCTACGGCAACTCTCGCGGCACCACGGCCACTTGGGTCGACAACCGCACCTTCCTCGACAAGCCCACCGACACCGCCACCGCCCTCACCGACGTCGGCGCCCGCGAGTATGACCCCACCATCGGCCGCTTCATCAGCCTCGACCCGGTGTTCGAGGCCGACAGCTCCCAGGAACTCAACGGCTACGCCTACGCCGGCGACAATCCCGTCACCGAGAGCGATCCCACCGGCCTGGAATCCTGCTACCCGCACTTCTGCTCCGGCAGCAACGGCACGTACGGCACCTATCACTCCGAGAACGACCCCGCGTCGAAGGACT
The DNA here is from genome assembly GCF_022698165.1 of Streptomyces cylindrosporus. GTDB lineage: Bacteria > Actinomycetota > Actinomycetes > Streptomycetales > Streptomycetaceae > Streptomyces > Streptomyces cylindrosporus. The sequence goes on along the minus strand of NZ_JALDAY010000011.1, from coordinate 16,478 downwards.
ACAAGGGCTCCAGCCACTACTGCGACACGCACAAATGCAGCAGCGGCACGGCGAGCAGTGACAGCGGGAATGTCAGCAAGCAGACGAGCGGGAACACCACCAAGACGACACAGGCCCAGCAGGCCGCCGCTCGTGAAAAGGCAGCCTCCGCCCGAGCGCGCCGCATGGCGGCGGCCGCGGCCGACAAGCAGAAAAGCTGTGGCTTCACCTGTGGCATTTCCAAGTTCTTCCACGGACTCGTGCCGCATGGAGAGGGGCTCTGCGGAAGTTTCGGGGTCTCCGCGGGACTTTCCGTGAGCGCGAGTATCTGCCTGGTCTCCATCAAGGGCCATGACGGTGTGAGCCACACAACACTGACCGGATCCGGAGGCGTCGGTCTCGGCCTGTTCGGATTCTCGGTCGCCGGCGACACGGTTTACACGAACGCCGACGACGTGAGTCAGCTGACGGGCTGGGGAGGACAGCTGGAGGGGACCGCGGGTGAAGGTTTGCTCGGCCACGCCGCCATCGGTACGGGTGGATCCAAGAACAGTGAAGGAGCGCTGGTGTACATGGCGCAGGTCGGACTCGGTGGAGGTGTTGACTTCATTCCGCCGGCAATTCCAGCCAATATCACAGGCGGCGTATCCGACACCTTCATACTTCATCGCTTCAACTAGATTTCATTGACCCTGTGGTCGCCGTCCGGTAAGATCACGCAAAATCGGCAGAGTCAACATGGAAGCGACCAATGAAATACCTCGTTTTCGCGGCGGGTGAAAGTCAGAACCTTTCAACGCCCTCGGCCTTCTTCTTCGGATTCATTGGCCTGGTTTTCTTTGCCGTGGGTGTGACTTTCCTCGCCGCGTCGAACGGTATATCTGCCGCACTGCAGACCAGGGTGCCCCGAGTCTCTTATGGGCCTGGAGCCAAAGAGGGGTTCCCCGGCCGGGGGTTCATCCGCACCTTCGGTGTGATCTTCTCGATCGTCGGAGCGGCGATTCTCGCTTTCGCCGTCTACCACCTGTTGAGCTGACTCGCCGGGCGGCGGCCCACCGCTGCCGATGCCAGGCGGGTCAGGGCCTCGTCGCGGTCGCAGGGGTGGGCGCCGAGGGTGGTCTGGCGGGCGATGATCGTGCGTTCCTGGCGCATCAGGCGCCAGCCGCGGCGGAGCAGGAACGGGATCGACTTGCGGCCCTCCCGAAGGTCGCGCAGGAAGCGGCGGCGGAAGGTGCGCACCGGGCCCCGGCTCAGACACAGCGCGTCCGCCAGCAGCCCCAACTCCCGGCAGCGGTCCACGATCTCGGCCGCGAAGATGCCCTCCGCGATGAACAGGGGCGTCCTGCCGATGTCGACGGTCTCCTCTCCCGTGCGGGCCGAGAGCGAGATGTCGTAGACCGGGATCTTCGTACGGCCCGTGCGGCACAGGGTCGCTATCGCGGCCACCGCCGCCTCCGTGTCCCACGAGTCCGGGTGGTCCCAGTCGATGTCGGAGCTCCCCGCCACCAGCGGCAGTGTCGGGTCCCCGGCCTCCTTGTAGAAGTCGTCGAGGCGCAGCACGGGAAGGCCGGAGCGGGCGGCGACGAGGGACTTGCCCGAGCCCGAGGGGCCGCAGAGCAGCACGACGCGGGCGGAGGAGGGGAGATGGATGCTCACGGGACACCAGTTTGACGTATTCCGTACGCCCTGCCGACCCCGCGGGTCGTCTTTGGAGCGCGCGTCACACCTCAACTACCCTACGTGTCGACCTCATTACCCTGTGCAGTGCAAAGCATGTAGAAGGTGGCACCAGCAATGGCACGACACACGTCTTCCCCGACCCCGACCGCCCAGCGCGCCCTGGTCGCCCTCGCGACGGCAGGCGTGGCGCTCGGCGCGGGGGCCGCGACCGCCTCCGCGGACACCGAGCCGGTGCTGAACGAGGTGGTGCACACCCGACCCACCTCCCTCGGCAGGATCGACCCTCAGTCCGGCCTCCAGGCCCTCACCGGCACCGTCGGCTACGTCACCGGCCCGGTCTCCGGCCTCAAGCCCAACCCCCTCGCCGGCACGGGCGTCGACCCCCTCGACAACGGCGTCGCCACCCAGCTCGCCGACTTCCAGCCCCTCGCCTCCCAGGCCCTGACCGGCCCGGTCGCCCAGGCGCAGTCGATCGGCAGCATCCCGGTGCTGGGCCAGGCAGCCAGCCTGCTCAACCACTGAGGCCATGCCCACAAGAGAGCCGCGCCTCCCCCGGACGGAGGGGAAGCGCGGCTCTCGGCTTGGGGAGGGGAGTCGTCAGTACGACGAGCCCGACGCGCCCAGCGACCCGGTCGGGTGCCAGACCGTCTTCGTCTCCAGGAACGCCGTCATGCGGTCGATGCCGGGCGTCGCGGCCCAGTCGTCCACAGGCTGTGGACGCAGGACGCGCTTGAGGTTGTCGGCCGCCGCGATCTCCAGCTCCTTCGCCAGTACGTCGTCCGCGCCCGCGAGGTCGATCGCGTTGACGTCCTGGTGCGCGGCGAGCGGCGCCGCGATCTCCGCCGTACGGCCGGAGAGGACGTTGACCACGCCGCCGGGCACGTCGGAGGTGGCGAGCACCTCGCCCAACGACAGTGCCGGGAGCGGGGACTTCTCGCTCGCGATCACGATCGCCGTGTTGCCGGTCGCGATCACCGGCGCGAGCACCGAGACCAGGCCCAGGAACGACGACTCCTGCGGGGCCAGGATCGCCACCACACCCGTCGGTTCGGGCGAGGAGAGGTTGAAGTACGGGCCCGCGACCGGGTTTCCGCCCCCGACCACCTGGGCGATCTTGTCGGTCCAGCCCGCGTACCAGACCCAGCGGTCGACCGCCGCGTCCACGACCGCGGCCGCCTTGGACTTGCCGAGCCCCTCGGCGTCGGACACCTCGCGGACGAACTGCTCCCGCCGGCCCTCCAGCATCTCCGCGACCCGGTACAGGACCTGCCCGCGGTTGTAGGCGGTGGCCCCCGCCCAGCCGCCGAAGGCCTTGCGGGCGGCGACGACCGCGTCCCGGGCGTCCTTACGGCTGGACTGCGGTGCGTTGGCCAGCCACTTGCCCTTTGCGTCGGTCACCTCGTACACCCGGCCGCTCTCGGAACGCGGGAACTTCCCGCCGACGTACAGCTTGTAGGTCTTGAAGACAGACAGGCGATCAGACATCGAGGTATGCCTCCAGGCCGTGGCGGCCGCCCTCGCGGCCGAAGCCCGACTCCTTGTAGCCGCCGAAGGGCGAGGTCGGGTCGAACTTGTTGAACGTGTTGGACCAGACGACGCCCGCGCGGAGCTTGTTCGCGACGGCCAGGATCCTCGATCCCTTCTCGGTCCAGATGCCCGCCGACAGGCCGTACGGCGTGTTGTTGGCCTTGGCGACGGCCTCGTCCGGCGTGCGGAAGGTGAGGACCGACAGGACCGGGCCGAAGATCTCGTCCCGGGCGATCCGGTGCGCCTGGGTGACGTTGGTGAAGAGCGTCGGCGCGAACCAGTAGCCGGAGGTCGGGATCTCGCAGGCCGGCGACCAGCGCTCGGCGCCCTCGGCCTCGCCCTGCTCGACGAGCGTGGTGATACGGGCCAGCTGCTCCTCGGAGTTGATCGCGCCGATGTCCGTGTTCTTGTCCAGCGGGTCGCCCAGCCGGAGCGTGGAGAGCCTGCGCTTGAGGGAGTCCAGCAGCTCGTCCTGGATCGACTCCTGGACCAGCAGGCGGCTGCCCGCGCAGCAGACCTGGCCCTGGTTGAAGAAGATCCCGTTGACGATCCCCTCCACCGCCTGGTCGATCGGGGCGTCGTCGAAGACGATGTTGGCGCCCTTGCCGCCCAGTTCGAGGGTGAGCTTCTTGCGGGTGCCCGCGACCGTCTTCGCGATCTCCTTGCCGACGGCCGTGGAGCCGGTGAAGGCGACCTTGTTCACGTCCGGGTGCGCGACGAGCGCGGCGCCCGTGTCGCCGTAACCGGGAAGGATGTTGACGACGCCCTTGGGCAGGCCCGCCTGGCGGCAGATGTCCGCGAAGAACAACGCCGACAGCGGGGTGGTCTCCGCGGGCTTCAGGACGACCGTGTTGCCGGTCGCGAGCGCCGGGGCGATCTTCCACGCCAGCATCAGCAGCGGGAAGTTCCAGGGGATGACCTGGCCGGCCACGCCCAGGGGCCTCGGGTTCGTCCCGTACCCGGCGTGCTCCAGCTTGTCGGCCCAGCCCGCGTAGTAGAAGAAGTGCGCGGCGACCAGGGGGAGGTCGGCGTCGCGGGTCTCCTTGATGGGCTTGCCGTTGTCCAGGGTCTCCAGGACGGCCAGTTCACGGCTGCGCTCCTGGATGATCCGCGCGATGCGGAACAGGTACTTGGCGCGCTCGGAGCCCGGCAGCGCGGACCACTTCTCGAAGGCCTTGCGGGCGGCCTTCACCGCGCGGTCGACGTCCTCGGCACCGGCCTGCGCGATCTCGGAGAGAACCTCCTCGGTCGCGGGGGAGACCGTCTTGAAGACCTTGCCGTCCGCCGCCTCCGTGAACTCGCCGTCGATGAACAGGCCGTAGGAGGGGGCGATGTCGACGACGGAACGGGACTCGGGTGCGGGTGCGTACTCAAAAACCATGATCGATCAGTCCACCGTCACGTAGTCGGGGCCGGAGTAGCGGCCGGTGGCCAGCTTCTGGCGCTGCATCAGCAGATCGTTCAGAAGCGAGGAGGCGCCGAAGCGGAACCAGTGGTTGTCCAGCCAGTCCTCGCCCGCGGTCTCGTTGACCAGAACCAGAAACTTGATCGCGTCCTTGGACGTCCTGATCCCGCCGGCGGGCTTCACGCCCACCTGTACCCCGGTCTGGGCGCGGAAGTCGCGCACCGCCTCCAGCATCAGCAGGGTGTTCGCGGGCGTCGCGTTCACCGCCACCTTGCCGGTGGACGTCTTGATGAAGTCGGCGCCCGCCAGCATGCCGAGCCAGCTCGCCCGCCGGATGTTGTCGTACGTCGACAGCTCACCGGTCTCGAAGATGACCTTGAGCCGGGCCGACGCCCCGCAGGCCTCCTTCACGGCGGTGATCTCGTCGTACACCTTCAGGTAGTTCCCCGCCAGGAAGGCCCCGCGGTCGATGACCATGTCGATCTCGTCGGCGCCCGCGGCGACGGCTTCCCGCACGTCGGCCAGCTTCACGGACAGGGCCGCGCGGCCCGCCGGGAAGGCGGTGGCGACGGAGGCGACCTTCACGGTCGACCCGGCGACGGCCTCCTTGGCGGTGGCCACCATGTCCGGGTAGACGCAGACGGCCGCGGTCGCCGGGGTCGTGCGGTCGGTCGGGTCGGGGTGGACCGCCTTGGCGCCGAGCGCCCGGACCTTGCCCGGGGTGTCCGCGCCTTCCAGCGTCGTCAGGTCGACCATCGAGATGGCGAGGTCGATGGCGTACGCCTTCGCGGTGGTCTTGATGGAACGGGTGCCGAGCGAGGCGGCACGCGCCTCCAGTCCGACCGCGTCGACGCCGGGCAGCCCGTGAAGGAAACGGCGCAGCGTGCTGCCGGACGCGGTGACGTCAGCAAGTGCGTGGGGTGCAGTGGTGGGCATGGTCACCAGACGAGCATATCTACGCGCGTAGCGGCTGTACAGCCCGGTGGGTCTCTTGGATATGCGGTTCCTCTCGGCGCAGGGAAGGTGAGCGCCCCCAAAGGGGCGCGGGGAACTGCGCGACCAGCCACACACAACGCGCACTCGCACACGTACACACGCCCCCGCGGCGATTAGGCGAACCTCTAAGGCACAATCGCCCACATGACGACCCAGCAAAGCGACCGCACCTACCGCTCCAGCGCCGGCATCATCGGCGGAGCCGTACTGCTGGCCATCGCCGCCTGGCTGGGCATCGACGCACTCGTCACCGGCCACGGCCGCACCCCGTGGTTCGCCCTGGCCGGCCTGATCCTCGCCGTCCCCCTGATCGTCGCCTTCACCCTCCGCCCCGCCGTCCACACCAACGACGAACGCCTCCGCATCCGCAACCCCTTCCGGGTGATCGTCCTGCCGTGGACCGAGATCGCCACCCTGCGATCGGCGTACTCGAACGAGGTCGTCGCCAAGTCCGGCACCAAGTACCAGCTGTGGGCCCTCCCGGTCTCCCTGCGCGCCCGCAAGAAGGCCGCCCGGCGCGCCACCCGCAGGGCCGCGCAGGCGAGCGGCCAGGTACGCCCCGGCATCGGCGGGATCGGCGGCTTCACCGCCACCCGGCAGTTCCCCGAGGGCGCCGACCGCGCCGAGTCCGACCGTGCCATGGACGACCTGCGCGAGCTCCTTGAGGCCCGCGGCGAGAAGGAGAGCGCCCAGGGCGAGATCACCGTCCGCTGGGCGTACGAGGTCGTGGGCCCGGCGCTCGCGGGCGCTGTCGTACTGGCGATCCTCTTCGCCGTCGGCTGACGACCGCCCTCCACGCCCGCACCGGTACTGCCCCGACCTGGAACTTCACAGGTTTCCCGGGCATGCTCTGCGCCACGTCACACCTCGGGCCACGACGGCCGCCCCCCACCCGGACGGAACCGAGGACCGCTGCCACCTCGGTGGTCCCGACCGGCTGGGAATCCATGAGTCCGACGAATACGCCGAATACGCCGAATACGCCGAATACGACGCCCCGGCGGCCCTCGCGGCTGCCCGTCTCTGCGCTGCCCGACGGCTGCCTGCCCTGGGACAGCACGCAGACGCTCCGCTGGACGCGCGCGCTCGCACCCCGTTGGGTCCCGGTGCGGGTGCCCCGCCGGCTCGTCCTCGCGTTCGCCGTCCTCGCCCTGCTCGGCGGCTGCGGGCTCGCAGTCGGCGGCACGGCGGCCCCGGCCGTCGCCGCGGTCCTCGCCCTGCAGCTGCTGTGGCTGCTGGTGCGGCCCGAGGTCGTCCGGTTCACCGCCGTACTGCAGATCGCCCTGGTCGTCTGGCTGCCGCCGGACCCGGCCCGGCTGCTGGAGCCCGCCGGCGTGCTGCTGGCGGGTGCCTTCGCCTGGGCGGCCCACGTGCGGCTGCGGGCCCGGGAGCGGCAGCGGGACGAGGCGCTCGCGGCGGTCGGCGGCGTCACGGCCGTACTCCCGGACGCGAAGCGCCCGCTTCGGCGGGGGAAGCTGTTCGGCCGGCTCGGGCTGGTGCTCCTCGCCGCCGGGGCCGCGCTGACCGCCGCAGCGCCGCTGGCCGCCGCCGCGGACGACCGGCGGGCGGGGGCGGTCGCGGGCCTCTTCCTCGCCGGGGTCGGCCTCACCGTGTCGTTCTCCGGGTTCCTGGGACGCCGTAGGGCCGCGGCGCTGCGGTCGGCGCCCGCGCCGGTGCTCAAGGTGCTGGTGCGGGAAGGGAACTCCGTGGACACCGAGGTGTTCGCCTCCGACGACCTGGGGGCGCTGCGGCCGCTGTTCACGGTCGCCGTGACGAAGGTGGACGACGACCCCGACGCGGAACATGAGCAGCCCGGGTCCCTCCGTGAGGCGGTTCTCTACGGCGCCCCCTACGAGGGCGCCGAGGTGCTGATCGTCAGCGCCGCCGAGGGGCCGGGCGCGCCGCCCGTGGTGGAGCGGTCGATCGGGCCCGTACGGCCCGTGTCGGACGGGCGGGTGCGGTTCGGGCTCCGGTTGGAGAAGCAGAAGGCGAAGCTCGACGCGGTGTACGAGGAGCTGAGCCGGTCGGCGGAGCAGGCCGTGGCCGGGGATCCGTACCGGCTCGGCGGCAAGGGCGTACTGCGCTGGCGGGCCGGCTGGCCCGACTGGCTGACCGGGGCGTCGGCCCTGGTGTGGGCCGTGCACTTCTCGGTCTGGGGCGAGACCGGGGTGTTCCGGTACGTCGTCGGCGGTGCCGTGGGTGTCGTGGTCGCGTTGGTGGCACCGCGCTGGTTGGCGTGGCGCGTCACGGCCGACGAGGAGGGGCTGTGGTTCAACGGGTTCCGGCGTGCCCAGCACGTCGCCTGGGACCACATACGGGTCGTCCGGTGCAAGGGGAGCGAGCTGAAGATCGACAGTCACCGGGCGTCGTTCGACGAGTTCTCGGTCTTCGGTTTCCGCTGGCCGTGGCTGGAGCGGAAGCTGGGGATGGTCCACCCCTACGAGCGCGTTGCCGCCGAGATCGACGCGATGTGGCGCGATCCTTCGCTACGGCCGCTCGGCGCCGCCGGCGAGCGGGAGCGCGGGCGGCTGCTGTGGCCGGCGGGCGTCCTCGTCCTCCTGGCCTGGCTGGCGCTGCTGCTGTACGGGCCGTGAGCGCGGTAGGTGCCCTGACTGCTGTGCGGGGTCGGCTCCGCCGGGGACGGCACCCGGCCGCTCTGGGACCGTGCACCCGGCAGCGATACGGCGGCGGAGCACCCCATCGGGTGATTTGCCGAGGACTGCTGACGCAGGCTGTACGGCCCGCCAGGGAGCCCGGGAAACGGTGGCAGACAAACGCACCGCCGATTTGCCGCATGCTCCCCGGCAGCCCGCCCCGGCCGCGTCCGCCCCATGCTGAACAGGCGGTACGCAGGCCGGACACTGGCTTCAGATGCCCGCCGCCGCCGACAGGTCGCGCTTGATCGCGGTGAGGAGGCCGGTCGCGGTGGCGTGGGCCGTGGGGAGGTCGGCGTGCGTCGGGACGGGGACCACCACCTCCAGGTAGCACTTGAGCTTTGGTTCCGTGCCGCTCGGGCGGACGATCACCCGGGCGCCGTCGAGGGTGTAGCGCAGGCCGTCCGTGGGCGGGAGCTTGTCCGTGCCCCGGGTGAGGTCCTCCGCGTTGGTGATCGGCAGGCCCGCGAGGTGGGTGGGCGGGTGTTCGCGGAGTTGGTTCATGGCCTGGGCGATGATCCCCAAGTCCTCCACGCGGACCGAGAGTTGGTCGGTGGCGTGCAGGCCGTGCTCGACCGCGAGGTCGTCCAGGAGGTCGAGGAGGGTGCGGTTCTCCTCCTTCAGGGTGGACGCCAGTTCCGTGATCAGGAGGGCGGCTGTGATGCCGTCCTTGTCCCTTACACCGTCCGGGTCCACGCAGTAGCCGAGGGCCTCCTCGTAGCCGTAGCGCAGGCCGTCCACGCGGGCGATCCACTTGAAGCCGGTGAGGGTCTCCTCGTAGGGGAGGCCCGCCTTCTCGGCGATACGGCCGAGGAGGGACGAGGAGACGATCGACTCCGCGAAGGTGCCCTGCGCTCCGCGGGCCACCAGGTGGGCGGCGAGCAGTGCGCCGACCTCGTCGCCGCGGAGCATGCGCCAGTCGTCGTCCGCCCTGACCGCCACGGCGCAGCGGTCCGCGTCCGGGTCGTTCGCGATGATCAGGTCCGGGTCCGTCTCGCGGGCCTTGGCGAAGGCCAGGTCCATGGCGCCGGGCTCTTCCGGGTTGGGGAAGGCGACGGTCGGGAAGTCCGGGTCGGGGTCGGCCTGATCGGTGACCAGGGCGGGGGTCGGGAAGCCCGCGCGGGCGAAGGCCGCGAGGAGGACGTCCTTGCCCACTCCGTGCATCGCCGTGTAGACCGTGCGGGCCGTGCGGGGGGAGTGCGGCGCGAGTACGGCGTCCGTGCGGACCAGGTAGGCGTCGAGGACGGAGTCGTCGAGGGTCTCCCAGCCGGTGTCGGGGCGGGGGACGTCGTGGAGGGACGTGATCGCCTGGATTTCGGCTGCGATCTCCGCGTCCGCGGGGGGCACGATCTGGGAGCCGTCGCCGAGGTAGACCTTGTAGCCGTTGTCGCGGGGCGGGTTGTGGCTGGCGGTGACCTCCACGCCGGCCACCGCGCCGAGGTGCCTTATGGCGTACGCGAGGACCGGGGTGGGGAGGGGGCGGGGGAGTACGGCGGCCCGGAGGCCGGCGCCGGTCATCACGGCCGCGGTGTCGCGGGCGAAGTCGGCGGACTTGTGGCGGGCGTCGTAGCCGACGACGACCAGGCCGCCGGTCTGGCCCTTGGCGTTGAGGTACGCGGCGAGGCCGGCCGCGGCGCGGATGACGACGGAGCGGTTCATGCGCATGGGGCCGGCGCCGAGTTCGCCCCGGAGGCCCGCGGTGCCGAACTGGAGCGTGCCGGCGAAGCGGTCGGCGAGCTCGGTGACATCGCCGGCCTCGATGAGCTTGGCGAGTTCGTCGCGGGTGTCCGCGTCGGGGTCCTCGGCGAGCCAGGTCCTGGCGCGGGCGATGAGATCGTCGTGCACGGTCGGTCTCCAAGATCTCGGGTGCGTGGTGGGGATGCCTGCGGCGCCGCTGCGGCTTCGGTGGGGGTGCGCGTAGCGCCGCCGGTTCGGTTGTGGGTCGGGGCGGAATCGGTCGACCGAGAAGGTGACGGCGGCTGCAGCGCCCCAAAGGGGCGCGGGGCTGTATCGATTTGCGGCTCCGCCGCGTGGGCGCGACCAGCCCCTACGGACCCGCAGTCGCCCTGTGACCGATCCTGGCACCCCCTCCTGCGACGATCAGATCCTGCCCAGTACCTGCGCCAGCAGCGCCCCCATCCGCGTCGCCGAGTCACGCCCCGCCTGCAGAACCTCCTCGTGGTTCAGCGGCTCACCGGTCATGCCCGCGGCGAGGTTGGTCACCAGGGAGATGCCGAGCACCTCCGCGCCCGCCTCGCGCGCGGCGATCGCTTCCAGCACTGTCGACATGCCCACCAGGTCCGCACCGATCACACGGGCCATGCGGATCTCGGCCGGCGTCTCGTAGTGCGGGCCGGGGAACTGCGCGTACACGCCCTCTTCGAGCGTGGGGTCGATCTCCTTGCACAGCGCGCGCAGGCGCGGCGAGTACAGGTCGGTGAGGTCGACGAAGTTGGCGCCGACGATGGGGGAGGTCGCCGTCAGGTTGATGTGGTCGCTGATGAGGACCGGCTGGCCGGGGCGCATGCCCTCGCGCAGGCCGCCGCAGCCGTTGGTGAGGACCACTGTCTTGCAGCCGGCGGCCACGGCCGTGCGGACGCCGTGGGCGACGGCGGCCACGCCGCGGCCCTCGTAGTAGTGGGTGCGGCCGAGGAAGACGAGCGCGCGCTTCTGGCCGATCCTGTACGAGCGGATCTTGCCGCCGTGCCCCTCGACCGCAGGCGGCGGGAAGCCCGGCAGCTCGGTGACCTGGAACTCGGCATCGGGGCTGCCGAGCGCGTCGACGGCCGGGCCCCAGCCGGAGCCCATCACGAGGGCGACGTCGTGGGTCTCGGCGCCGGTCAGTTCGCGCAGGCGCGCGGCGGCGGCGTCGGCGGCGGCGTGGGGGTCGCCCTGGATGTCGTCCGGAAGAAGAGATGCGTTCACGCGGTCGAGGGTAGCCGGTCAGGGCCTACGCGCGTAGATGACAGAGCTCACGGGATGGCGATCGTTGTCTTGTCGTTTCCAACGAAAGATGGGGAGGAAGGGGACCTTTGTGGCGTCTGTGGGTTCGGTGTGGGTCCGCTGTGGCATCAGCAGGGGCGTTTCCGTAGCTCCATCACGTAGTCGTGCGGGGCTCCCGCGGACTCCGCCGCGTCGGCGATCTCGCCCAGGTAGCGGGCCGACGGGAGGCCGCCCTCGTAGCCGTTGAGGACGTACACCCACGCCTGCTCCTCGCCCTCCAGGGTGTGCACGCGGACCCTGGCGCGGCGGTAGATGTCCAGGCCCACGCCCTCCCAGCGGTCCATCGACTCCTCGTCCGGCGGGGCGATGTCGTACAGCGACACGAAGACCTGGGAGAGCGGGTCCTCGACGATCGTCGCCAGGGCGCCCTCCCAGCCCATGTGCTCGCCGCCGAAGGTCAGCCGCCATCCGTTCAGCCAGCCCGTGGCACGCATGGGCGAGTGCGGAGCGCGGCGGGTCATCAGCCGCGCGTCGAGATTGCCGGCGTACGCGGCGTAGAGCGACATGGGTCGAGGGTACGGCAGTGGCAACAGGGGACTCACAGGGATCAGGCGCCCCTTGCCGACCCGTTGCCCCGCCCCCGGGCGGTAGCACCTTGAAGCGTGCGGGACAATGGGGTACGTGACTCGGATCGTGATCATCGGTGGCGGACCCGGCGGATACGAGGCGGCCCTGGTGGCCGCCCAGCTCGGCGCGGAGGTGACCGTCGTCGACTGCGACGGTCTGGGCGGGGCGTCGGTGCTCACCGACTGCGTGCCGTCGAAGACCCTTATCGCAACGGCTGAGGTCATGACGACCTTCGACTCGTCCTACGAGGAACTGGGGATCATCGTCGCCGATGACACTCCGCCTCTGGAGCAGGCGGCGCGGGTGGTGGGGGTCGACCTGGGGAAGGTCAACCGGCGTGTGAAGCGGCTTGCGCTTGCCCAGTCGCACGACATTACCGCCTCGGTGACGCGTGCGGGTGCGCGGGTCATGCGCGGGCGCGGGCGGCTCGAAGGCATGCAGGGGCTCGACGGGTCCCGGAAGGTCGTGGTGAGCGCCGCGGACGGGAGCGAGGAGACGCTCACCGCCGACGCCGTGCTCATCGCCACCGGCGGGCATCCCCGTGAGGTGCCCGACGCGCAGCCCGACGGCGAGCGGATCCTGAACTGGACCCAGGTCTACGACCTCACCGAGCTGCCGGAAGAGCTGATCGTGGTCGGGTCAGGTGTCACCGGTGCCGAGTTCGCCGGCGCCTATCAGGCGCTCGGGTCGAAGGTCACCCTCGTCTCGTCCCGGGACCGGGTGCTGCCGGGGGAGGACCCGGACGCCGCCGCGGTTCTCGAGGACGTCTTCCGGCGCCGGGGGATGAACGTCATGGCCCGGTCCCGGGCCGCCGCCGCCAAGCGCGTCGGCGACCGGGTCGAGGTGACCCTGTCGGACGGGCGGGTCATCAGCGGGTCGCACTGCCTCATGGCCGTCGGCGCCATCCCCAACAGCGCGGGGATGGGGCTGGAGGAGGCGGGGGTGCGGCTGCGCGAGTCCGGGCACATCTGGACCGACAAGGTGAGCAGGACCACCGCTCCGGGCGTGTACGCCGCCGGTGACGTGACCGGGGTCTTCGCGCTCGCCTCGGTCGCCGCCATGCAGGGCCGTATCGCCATGTACCACTTCCTCGGTGACGCGGTGGCTCCGCTGAACCTGAAGACCGTGTCCTCGAACGTGTTCACCGATCCCGAGATCGCGACCGTCGGGTACACGCAGGCCGACGTCGACGCGGGGAAGATCGACGCCCGGGTGGTGAAGCTGCCGCTGCTGCGCAACCCGCGCGCCAAGATGCAGGGCATCCGGGACGGCTTCGTGAAGCTCTTCTGCCGGCCGGGAACGGGCATTGTCGTGGGCGGTGTGGTCGTCTCGCCGCGTGCCTCGGAACTGATCCATCCGATCTCGATCGCCGTCGACAACAATCTGACGGTCGAACAGATCGCGAACGCGTTCACCGTGTATCCCTCCCTTTCGGGGTCGATCGCGGAGGTCGCGCGGCAGCTGCACACCCGTAAGACGGGCGGGGACGTCTGACGGCCGAAACCGATTCCCCGCTGGTCACGGGGAGTTGTCGAGCATGCGTACGGCATAGTCGGGGCGGGTAGGCCCTATACCACTTCCCGCCCTTGTGTGCGAACAACTTCGTTTATTCGGCGCATACTGCTGAAAGCAGACGGTCGTTGGGGTTACTGTCAGTTTCGTGTTCGCTGCAGAACGTCGCCAATTGATCCTCGAAATGGTGCGAGCCAATGGGGCTGTATCGCTCCGTGAGCTCGCCCGCGTCGTCCAGACCTCCGAAGTGACCGTACGGCGGGACGTGCGCGCGCTGGAGGCAGAAGGACTCCTCGACCGCCGGCACGGCGGTGCGGTACTGCCGGGCGGTTTCACGCGGGAGTCCGGCTTTCCGCAGAAGTCACATCTCGCGACCGCCGAGAAGACGGCCATCGCCGACCTTGCCGCGGGCTTCGTGGAAGAGGGCGAGGCCATCGTCGTGGGGGCGGGGACCACCACACAGGAGCTGGCCCGCCGGCTCGCCCGGGTCCCCGGGCTGACCGTCGTCACCAACTCCCTTCTGGTGGCACAGGCGTTGGCCCATGCCAACCGGGTCGAGGTCGTGATGACCGGCGGAACCCTGCGCGGCTCCAACTACGCCCTGGTGGGCAGCGGGGCCGAGCAGTCCCTGCAGGGGCTGCGGGTCTCCAGGGCCTTCCTGTCCGGGAGCGGGCTCACCGCCGAACGCGGGCTGTCCACCTCCAACATGCTCTCCGCGTCCGTCGACCGGGCGCTGGTGCAGGCCGCCGCGGAGGTCGTCGTCCTCGCCGACCACACCAAGCTCGGTACGGACACCATGTTCCAGACCGTGCCCACGGATGTGATCACGCGGCTGGTGACCGACGAGCCGCCAGGGCATGACGACCGCGCCGCCACCGAGCTCCAGGCCCTCGCCGACCAGGGTGTGCAGATCGCCGTCGCCGGAGGTTCGGGGGGCTCGGGTACGGGCGGTGATTCCGTCCCCCCGCGTCAACCGCGCCGGGACGTGGCTCTGCCGGGGCCTCGACGCGGACAGGTGCCCGGGGCGGGACCGGGACTGCGGGCCGCGACGGTGCTCGGTGAGACCGGGCCGGGGGCCGAGCAGCGGGCGCGGGTTGCTGATCTGCGGCGACGCTAGGCGCTCCGCTGGGTGGGCGGCGACGGCTCGTGGGTCGGGTGCGGCGCCGTCGTGGCTGGTTGCGCAGTTCCCCGCGCCCCTTGGGTTGGCTGCTCCTCAAGTCGCCTTCAAGCCCCGCAGCGTCAAGTGGAGCAAGCGGTCGGCCAGTTGGGGGTCTGTTGGGGACTCCTCCGCGGCCAGGGCGATCGCGTGGGTCAGTTGGAGGAGGTCCGTGATCGCCACGTCCTTCCGCACCCTGCCCGCCTCCTGAGCCCGTCTGAGCAGGGCCTCGCCCGCCTCGCGGATGGGCGCGCTGCACCGGGACAGCGGTGAGGTCCGGTCCGACGTCACCGCCATCAGGGCCCGGGACAGACCCCGGTACTCCCCGGCCTGGGCGACCATCTCGCCCAGCCAGGTCACCAGGGCCGTACACGGCTCGGGCGCGTGCCGCAGCTCCTGCGCGCGGGTCAGCAGATCGTTCACCGCGTCCTCGAAGACCGCGCTGAGCAGGGCGTGCCGGTTGGGGAAATGGCGGTACAGGGTGCCGATGCCCACGCCCGCCCGGCGCGCCACGTCCTCCAGGGAGGCGTCCGTGCCGTGCGTCGCGAAGGCCGCGCGGGCCTCGGCGAGCAGCCGCTCGTAGTTGCGGCGGGCGTCGGCACGCATGGCGCGCGGAGGCTCAGGGGTCACCGTCGTGCCCCGGTCCTCCCGGGCCTCGGACGAGGTTGCGCCCACCATGCCTCCCACCTGCTCCCTCTGTGCGCCGTTCGTGCTTCAAGGATGCCATCGAGCACACGCACACGGGCTCCCCGCGCCCCGCGGAAGCCGTACCTTCTTCTCAGGCGGGAGCAGCGCCGGGGGAATGCGATGGACATCAGCGGTGTGGACGCGCGTCGCGTGCTGACGCTCGTACGAGAGCTAGAAGAGGCGGACTCCGTCCGCGAGTTGCAGGAACGGGCCCTGCCCGGATTACTGGGGCTGATCGCGGCCGACGCCGCTCAGTGCTACCGCCTCTCGGTGGACGGGGTGGGCCTGACCACCCTGTCACTGCCTCAGGAATCCTTCCACGCGGACCCGATGGTCATCTACGACCATCCGCTCGACCACCCGCTGACCGAGGTGATGCTTCAGACGCCGACCTCGGAGGCATGGCGGGTGAGCGATGTCGCCGGGGACCGGCAGTGGCAGCGCACCCACTGCTACAACCTGGACTTCCGGCCCTTCGGCATGCGCCGCCACCTGGTCGCCTCCGCCGGCTCGGACATGACCGTCGTGGAGGGATACGCGCTCACCCGCTCGGGCACCGAGTTCAGCGAACGGGACCGGGACCTCTTCGGCTTCGCCCAGCTCCAACTCTCCGTCGCCGAGCGGACCTTGCGGGAGCGCGAGCAACTGCGGCTGCTGTCCGCCCTCGCCCTGGAACTCGCGGGCGGACAGGAGAAAGGCGTCGTCTCCTTCGACGGACAAGGCCGGCCCTACGCCCTCAACGCCGTCGCCGCGGGCCTGCTGGCCGTCGTACAGGACGATCCCCGGCTGTCCCGCGGGGAGTCGTTCACCGCGCGGGACATCGAGGTGCGGTACGTCCCGGCCGCCACGCCCGGACTGCCCGCCATGCTGCTCCTGCGGGACCTCGCCCGGGCGCGGGCCGTCGCACGGGTGCTGGGGGTCACCGAGCAGGAGCACCGCACACTTCTCCACCTCCACCAGGGGCATACGGCGACCGAGGCGGCCCGCCGGATGCGGCTCGCGCCCGCCACCGTGCGCGGCTACATCGCCTCCCTTCACCGCAAGCTGGAGGCGGGACACACGGCCGCGCTGCTGAGGAGGGGACGGGATCTCGGGCTGATCGGTGACTGAGCCGGCGTGGCGTCATGTCGCGATACGTCAGATTGACGGCTGGTGGTCCGTGGTGGGTGCCGTTTCACTGGGATCAGCGGGGGCTCGCTGTCGTCGGCGCCCCCGCCTTCGACCACCGTCGCGGGGGACGGGGAGAAAGACGAGGCGCCCGTTGGACCGACTGCTCCGGTCCGGCGGGCGCCTCGTCGAGGTGCGGGTGGCT
>NZ_JALDAY010000010.1 GCF_022698165.1 Streptomyces cylindrosporus | reverse complement strand
GATCTTCGGCAAACTCGGCGTCGACGACCGGACCGCCGCGGTGACCAACGCCATGCGCCACGGGCTGCTGGACCAATGACGGCTTCGTGGCCGACCGCACGGCAGCCGTCACCAGTGCCATGCGGTACGACCTCCTGGACCGACCTCAGCCCAGCCGGGACTCCAGCTCCGCCACGATCTCGTTCACGCCGATCGCCGTCTGCTCGCCGGACTCCATGTCCTTGAGCTGTACGACGCCCTCGGCGAGGTCGCGTTCGCCGGCGACCACCGTGTAGCGGGCGCCGCTGCGGTTGGCGTTCTTCATGGCGCCCTTGAGGCCCTTGGCGCCGTAGGAGAAGTCCGCCGCGATGCCGAGCTTGCGCAGCTCGGTGACCTTCGTGAAGAGGACCCGGCGGGCCTCGTCGCCGAGCGGCACCGCGTAGACGCTGGTCGCGGCCGGGATGTCCAGCTCCACGCCCTCCGCCTCCAGCGCCAGGACCGTGCGGTCGACGCCGAGGGCCCAGCCGACGGACGGCAGCGCGGGGCCGCCGATCATCTCCGACAGTCCGTCGTAGCGACCGCCGCCGCCCACCGCGGACTGGGAGCCCAGACCGTCGTGGACGAACTCGAAGGTCGTACGGGTGTAGTAGTCCAGGCCCCGGACCAGCTTCGGGTCGTCCTCGAAGGCCACGCCCGCCGCCGTGATCAGCTCGCGGACCTCCTCGTGGTACGCCTTGCAGGCGTCGCAGAGGTAGTCGCGCAGGAGCGGGGCGTCGCCCAGCTGCTTCTGGACCGACTCGCGCTTGTCGTCGAGCACGCGCAGGGGGTTGATCTCCGCCCGGCGCAGGGTGTCCTCGTCCAGGTCCAGGCCGCGCAGGAAGTCCTGGAGGGCGGCCCGGTAGACGGGGCGGCACTCCTTGTCGCCCAGGCTGTTGAGCAGGATCCGGAAGTTGCTCAGGCCCAGCGAGCGGTAGGCCTGGTCGGCCAGGATGATCAGCTCGGCGTCCAGCGCCGGGTCCTCCGCGCCGATCGCCTCGGCGCCGACCTGGGAGAAGTGCCGGTAGCGGCCCTTCTGCGGGCGCTCGTAGCGGTAGTACGAGCCGGAGTACCAGAGCTTGACGGGGAGGTTGCCCAGCTTGTGCAGGTTCGCCTCGAGGGCCGCGCGCAGCACGGACGCGGTGCCCTCGGGGCGCAGGGCGAGCTTGTCGCCGCCCTTGGTCTCGAAGGCGTACATCTCCTTGGTCACGATGTCGGTGGACTCGCCGACACCGCGGGCGAAGAGCTCCACGCTCTCGAAGCCGGGGGTCTCGATGTAGCCGTAACCGGAGTTGCGCAGGGGCGCGGCGATCGCCTCGCGCACCGCCAGGAACTTGGCGCTGTCCGGCGGGATCAGGTCGTACGTGCCCTTGGGGGCCTTGAAGGTGCTCACGGGAAGTCTCTCGTCACATTCCTCGTCGGGGAGCGGCATCGGTGTCCGCTC
Source organism: Streptomyces cylindrosporus (assembly GCF_022698165.1). Lineage (GTDB taxonomy): Bacteria > Actinomycetota > Actinomycetes > Streptomycetales > Streptomycetaceae > Streptomyces > Streptomyces cylindrosporus. The sequence continues at coordinate 468,604 of NZ_JALDAY010000010.1, read as the reverse complement.
CCTGGCCGGCGGCCACCTGCCGCAAGTACGGGTTGGTGGCGCGCTCCTGGCCGATGGTCGTCTGGGGGCCGTGGCCGGACAGCACCACGGTCGAGTCGTCGAGCGGCAGGCACACGCGGGCCAGCGAGTCGAGCATCTCGGCCATGTCACCGCCGGGCAGGTCGGTGCGTCCGATGGAGCCGGCGAAGAGCAGATCCCCGGAGAAGAAGACCGACGGGATCTCGGTCGTCTCCGGCATCTGGAAGGTCACCGACCCCTTGGTATGGCCGGGCGCGTGCGCGACGGAGAACTCCAGGCCCGCGAGCGCCAGCCGCGTGCCGTCGGTCAGCTCCCGGACGTCGTCCGGCTCCCCCACGGTCAGCTCGCCCATCAGCGGCATGCCGATGGAGCGGCCGAGCGCCTTCTCCGGGTCCGCCATCATGTAGCGGTCCTCGGGGTGGATCCACGCGGGCACGTCGTGCGCGCCGCACACCGGGACGACCGAGGCCACGTGGTCGATGTGGCCATGGGTGAGGACGACGGCGACGGGCTTGAGCCGATGCTTCTTCAGCGCTTCCTCGACGCCCTCGGTGGCCTGGTGGCCAGGGTCGATGATCACGCACTCCTCACCGGCGGCGGGGGCGACGAGATAACAGTTCGTCCCCCAGGCCCCGGCGGGGAACCCGGCAATGAGCACGATCGTCCTTCGTTGTGTCGATACGGGCGGCTACGGCTGTGGTCAACGAATGGACACAGCTGCCGTCAGAGCCTACCGGCGCTGCCGAATCCTCAGCGAACCCATATACGGTACGGGGCACACGCAGGCGGTCGGCCCACCAGTCGCACGCGTACCGGTCGACGTACGAGAGGCATGAGGAGAAAACCCCGTGGTCACCCAGGAACAGCGGAAGCGGCAGCTCGCGCGGGAGAAGTTCTTGCGGCAGCAGCAGCGGCGCACGGAGGCGCGGCGCAAGGCACGCATGCGCAACTCGGTGATCGCCTCGGTGCTGGGCGTGGTCGTGATCGGCAGCGTGGCGATCTACACGACCGGCGTGCTGAAGAACGACGACGACAAGGCCGACGCGAGCGCGCAGACGACGCCGAGCGCCGCGGCCACCAGCAAGGCGCCGGACCCCTGCGAGAAGGCCGCCAAGGGCTCCGTGAAGAAGCTCAGCTGGAAGAAGGAGCCGGCGGTCACCATCGACAAGTCGGCGAAGTACACGATGAAGCTCGCCACCACGTGCGGTGACATAGACATCGCGCTCAACGCGTCGGCGGCGCCGCACACCGTGAACTCCTTCGACTTCCTGGCCGGAAAGGGCTACTTCGACCACACGAAGTGCCACCGCCTCACCACCAACGGCATCTACGTGCTGCAGTGCGGCGACCCCACGGGCAGCGGCAGCGGCGGCCCCGGCTACACGATTCCGGACGAGAACCTCAAGGACAAAAGCCTGAAGGGCGGCGTCTACCCGGCGGGCACGGTCGCCATGGCGAACACCGGGCAGAAGCACACCGGCGGCAGCCAGTTCTTCCTCGTCTACCAGGACAGTCAGCTGCCGGCCAGCTACACACCGTTCGGCACCGTTTCCGAATCGGGCATGAAGGTGCTGAAGAAAATCGCCGCGGCGGGCGAGAGCACGGGCCAGGGCGACGGAGCCCCGAACGCGACGGTCGTGATCAACAAGGCGACGGTCACGAAATCCTGACCCCGCCGGCACCGCTTCGGGGTCCCATCAGGACCCCGAGGTGCGAAATTTCGGTCGCGCGGGATGCGGACAGGCAACCCGCCGGTCGCCTATGTTGGCCGTGACGAAACTGTGGACGATGCCCGGGGGCAGTGAGGCCCCTCGCAGGCATCATGTGGAGGAGGCGCTGTGAGCAGCGACCCGTGGGGCCGCGTCGACGAGACGGGGACCGTGTACGTGCGTACGGCCGACGGCGAGCAGGTCGTCGGTTCATGGCAGGCCGGCTCTCCCGAGGAGGCGCTGGCCTATTTTGAACGCAAGTACGAGGGCCTGGTTGTCGAGATCGGCCTCCTCGAGAAGCGCGTGAAGACCACCGACCTGTCGGCGAAGGACGCGCAGGCCGCGATCGACCACATCCGTGAGCAGGTCGACGCGCACCACGCGGTCGGCGATCTGGACGCCCTGAAGGTCCGTCTGGACAAGCTGGTCGCGACGGTCGACGCACGGCGCGAGGAGCGCAAGCAGCAGCGCGCCAAGCAGTCCGACGAGGCGCGGCACGCCAAGGAGGAGCTGGTCGTCGAGGCGGAGCAGCTGGCGCAGTCCGACCAGTGGCGGGCCGCCGGTGAGCGGCTGCGGGCCCTGGTGGACACCTGGAAGGGTCTGCCGCGGCTGGACCGCAAGTCGGACGACGAGCTGTGGCACCGCTTCTCGCACGCCCGCTCGGCGTTCTCCAAGCGCCGCAAGGCCCACTTCGCGGCGCTGGACGCGCAGCGCGAGGAGGCCCGTAAGACCAAGGAGCGGCTGGTCGCCGAGGCCGAGTCGCTGTCCGGGTCGACGGACTGGGGTCCGACGGCCGCGCGCTACCGCGAGCTGATGACGGAGTGGAAGGCCGCGGGCCGCGCCCAGCGCGAGCACGAGGACGACCTGTGGAACCGCTTCCGCGGCGCCCAGGACATCTTCTTCGCCGCCCGCAGCTCGGTCTTCGCGGAGCGGGACGCCGAGCAGTCGGAGAACCTGAAGCTGAAGGAGGAGCTGGCCGAGGAGGCCGAGAAGATCCTCCCGGTGACGGACCTCAGGACGGCGCGTGCCGCGTTCCGCTCGATCAACGAGCGCTGGGAGGCCATCGGCCACGTCCCGCGCGACGCCCGGCCGAAGGTCGAGGGCCGGATGCACGCGGTGGAGCGGGCGATCCAGGAGGCCGAGGAGGCCGAGTGGCGCCGGACCAACCCGGAGGCACGCGCGCGTGCCGAGGGTTTGACCGGCCAGCTCCAGGCGGCCGTGGACAAGCTGAAGGGCCAGATCGAGCAGGCGCGCGCCCAGGGCAACAACGCGAAGGCCGACAAGCTGGAGCGTGAGCTGGAGGGCCGCCAGGCGCTGCTGGACCAGGCGCTGAAGGGCCTGCAGGAGTTCGGCGGCTAGAGGCACATCGTCATACGCAGCGGGCCCCGCACATGATGTGCGGGGCCCGCTGCGTCGGGTTGTTCTACGACCGTCGCGCCGACGTCACCCGGTACACGTCGTACACGCCCTCCACGCCTCGCACCGCCTTCAGCACGTGCCCGAGGTGCTTCGGGTCGCCCATCTCGAAGGTGAACCGGGAGGTGGCAACCCGGTCGCGGGACGTCTGGACGGCCGCCGAGAGGATGTTGACGTGCTGGTCGGACAGGACGCGGGTGACGTCCGAGAGGAGCCGGGAGCGGTCCAGGGCCTCGACCTGGATGGCGACCAGGAAGACAGAGGACTGGGTGGGCGCCCACTCGACTTCCAGGATGCGCTCGGGCTCGCGGGACAGTGACTCCACGTTCACGCAGTCGCTGCGGTGAACCGATACTCCGCTACCGCGTGTGACGAAGCCGATGATGGGGTCGCCGGGGACGGGCGTACAGCAGCGGGCCAGCTTGACCCACACGTCCTCGACGCCCTTGACGATGACGCCCGGGTCGGCGCTGGAGCGGCGTTTACGGCTGCGGCCGTGGGTCGGCGGGACCGCCTCGTCGATCTCCTCGGTGGCCGCCTCCTCGCCGCCGAGCGCGGAGACCAGCTTCTGCACGACGTTCTGCGCGGAGACATGGCCCTCGCCGATCGCCGCGTACAGCGCGGAGATGTCCGGGTAGCGCATCTCGTGCGCGAGCGTGACGAGGGAGTCGCCGGTGAGGATGCGCTGGATCGGCAGGTTCTGCTTGCGCATCGCGCGGACGATGGCGTCCTTGCCCTGCTCGATCGCCTCGTCGCGGCGCTCCTTGGAGAACCAGGCGCGGATCTTGTTGCGCGCGCGAGGTGACTTGACGAAGCCCAGCCAGTCGCGGGACGGACCGGCCCCGGCCGCCTTGGAGGTGAAGACCTCCACCAAGTCACCGTTGTCCAGGGTGGATTCGAGGGGTACGAGCCTGCCGTTGACCCGTGCTCCTATGGTCCGGTGGCCGACCTCCGTGTGGACCGCGTACGCGAAGTCCACCGGTGTGGCCCCGGCCGGGAGCGCTATCACGTCGCCCTTCGGCGTGAAGACGAAGACCTCGTTGCGGGACAGGTCGAAGCGCAGGGACTCCAGGAACTCGCCCGGGTCCTCGGTCTCCTTCTGCCAGTCCAGCAGCTGGCGCAGCCACGCCATGTCGTTGAGGTGGTCGTCCTTCTTGCCGGCCTTGGGCACGTCGGTGCGCACCTTGGAGGCTCCGGCGACGGCCTCCTGCTTGTACTTCCAGTGCGCGGCGATGCCGTACTCGGCGCGGCGGTGCATGTCGAAGGTGCGGATCTGGAGTTCGACCGGCTTGCCGTTGGGCCCGATGACCGTCGTGTGCAGCGACTGGTACATGTTGAACTTGGGCATCGCGATGTAGTCCTTGAACCGGCCGGGGACCGGGTTCCATCGCGCGTGCACGGTGCCGAGGGCGGCGTAGCAGTCGCGGACGGTGTCGACGAGGACGCGGATGCCGACGAGGTCGTAGATCTCCGCGAAGTCGCGGCCTCGCACGATCATCTTCTGGTAGACGCTGTAGTAGTGCTTCGGGCGGCCGGTGACGGTGGCCTTGATGCGGGCGGCGCGCAGGTCCTGCTGGACCTCGTCGGTCACTATGGCCAGGTACTCGTCGCGCTTCGGCGCCCGCTCGGCGACCAGCCGTACGATCTCGTCGTACATCTTGGGGTAGAGGATCGCGAAGGCGAGGTCCTCCAGCTCCCACTTGATGGTGTTCATGCCGAGGCGGTGGGCGAGCGGCGCGTAGATCTCCAGGGTCTCGCGCGCCTTCTTCTCCTGCTTCTCGCGCTTGAGGTAGCGCATGGTGCGCATGTTGTGCAGGCGGTCGGCGAGCTTGATGACCAGGACACGCGGGTCCTTGGCCATGGCGACGACCATCTTGCGCACGGTCTCGGCCTGCGCGGCCTCGCCGAACTTGACCTTGTCCAGCTTGGTGACGCCGTCGACGAGCAGCGCGACGGAGTCGCCGAAGTCGCGGCGGAGCTGGTCGAGGCCGTACTCGGTGTCCTCGACGGTGTCGTGCAGCAGACCGGCCATCAGCGTGGCCGGATCCATGCCCAGCTCGGCGAGGATCGTGGTCACCGCGAGCGGGTGCGTGATGTACGGGTCGCCGCTCTTGCGCTTCTGGCCGCGGTGCCAGCGCTCGGCGACCTGGTAGGCCTTCTCGATCTGGCGGAGGGTGGCCGTCTCGATCTTCGGGTCGTTGCTGCGCACTATCCGCAGCAGGGGCTCCAGGACCGGGTTGTACGGGTTGGAGCGCTGGACGCCGAGGCGGGCGAGGCGGGCGCGGACGCGGTTGGAGGAGCCGGTACGGGCGGGCTGGCCGGTGTTGGGGCGCACGGCCGGTGCGGTCGCGGGGGTCTCGGAAGCCGGGGGCGGCTTGGGGCGCGACTGCTCGGCGGACTTGTCGACGGGCGCGGACTGGGCGTGCTCGACCGGCCCGGCGCTGTCGTTCTTCGGCTGCGGTGTGCTCGGCGCGGGCTTGGCCGCGGCTGCCGAGGCGGGCTCGGGCTTGGCGGCGGTCAGGTGCTGGGCCTCGTCTGGCAAGAGGACTCCTCGTGCGCGATCCGGGTCCCCCGGTCAGGCTCCGGAGACCCCATGGTAGCGATCCTGGGCTCCGGGATCGCCTTCAGGCCAATGTGAGGGACGTCTACCCGTGTAACACGGGGGGCTGCCGCCGGCATTCCGGGAGGTGAAGTGCGGGAGCACGGGGGGTGTGCAACAGGGAACGGCCGCCCCGGACAGGTGCCGGGGCGGCCGTTCTCGTATCGGTTACGAGGTCTGCTGTGGACGTCAGACCACCAGCAGGGCCTCCAGTGGGGCGCCGCCCAGAGCCGGTTCCAGGCGGGCCCGGCCGGAGAGGAAGCCGAGTTCCATCAGGACCGCCAGGCCCGCCACCTCGGCGCCGGCCCGGCGGATCAGCTCGATCGAGGCCTCGGCCGTGCCGCCCGTGGCCAGGACGTCGTCGACGACCAGGATGCGGTCGTCGGCCGACAGGTCCTCGGCGTGGACCTCGATCTCCGCCGAGCCGTACTCCAGGTCGTACGCCTGGCTGAGCGTGGCTCCGGGGAGCTTGCCCGCCTTGCGTACGGGGATGAAGCCGAGGCCGGCGCGGACGGCGACCGGGGCGCCGAGGATGAAGCCGCGGGCCTCCAGGCCGACGACCTTGGTGGCGCCGGTGCTGGTGGCGATGTCCGCAAGCGCGCCGGTGAGCGCCGTGAAGGCCGCCGGGTCCGCCAGGAGCGGGGTGATGTCCTTGAACATCACGCCCGGCTCCGGGTAGTCGGCCACGTCGCGGATGCGGCTGAGCAGGAGCTCCTCGATGCCGGTCATCGTGCTCGCTTCCCGGAGGGGCGGCCGCGGCCGCGGTTGCGGGACGCGGGCTGGTTGCGCGGGCCGACGACCGCCGGGGCGGCGTCGTCCTCCGGCTCCTCGTCGTGCACCAGGTCCGCGCCGCGGGCCTCCGCCTGCTCCTCTTCGCTGGCCGCCTGGGCCCGCTTGGCGAGGACGCGCTTCTTGAGCGCCTTCATCTGCGGCTCGCGCTCCTTGAGGTCGGCGACGAGCGGCGTGGCGATGAAGATCGAGGAGTACGCACCGGCCGCGAGGCCGACGAACAGCGACAGCGAGATGTCGTTGAGCATGCCGGCGCCGAGCAGGCCGCCACCGATGAAGAGCAGGCCGCCGACCGGCAGCAGCGCGACCACGGTCGTGTTGATGGACCGCATCAGGGTGCTGTTGATCGAGCGGTTGGCGACATCGCTGTAGGTCCAGCGGGTCTGCTTGGTGATGTCCTTGGTCTGCTCCTTGAGGCTGTCGAAGACGACGACCGTGTCGTAGAGCGAGTAACCGAGGATGGTGAGCAGACCGATCACGGTGCCCGGTGTGACCTCGAAGCCGACGAGGGCGTAGATACCGGTGGTGATGGTGATGTCGTGGATCAGGGCGACGAGCGCCGCGACGGCCATGCGCCACTCGAAGGCGATCGCCAGGTAGATCACCACGAGGACCATGAAGATCCCCAGGCCCTGCCAGGCCTTGTTGGCGATCTGGTCACCCCAGCTGGGGCCGACCAGGTCCGCGGCGAGGTTCTCCGAGTTGACGTTCAGGTCCTTGGCGAGCTTGTCCTTGATCGCGTCGGACTTGTCGGTGTCGATGCCCGCGATCTGGATGCGCAGGCTGCCGTCGCCGAGCTTCTGGACGATCGCGTCGTGGCCGGAGGCCTCCTCCGCGAAGCTCTCGGCCGAGGCGACCGAGGTGCTCATGTGCTTCGGGGTGGTGAAGACGGCGCCGCCCTGGAACTCGATGCCCATGTTCAGGCCGCGCACCGCCAGGCCGAGGATGGCCGTGATGGTGATCAGGATCGAGACGCCGTACCAGATCTTGCGCTTTCCGACGAAGTCGTAACCGACCTCGCCGCGGTGCAGACGGGCGCCGAGGCTGCCGAGTTTCGACATCTCACGCCTCCTTCGGGTCGACGGGGGCGGAACGGCGGGTGCGGCGCAGCGGTGGTTTGGCGCCGAGGGCCTTCGGGTCCAGGCCGGACCACTTGTGGCCCTGCGCGAAGAACTTCCGGCGGGCGAGGATCGTCATCAGCGGCTTGGTGAACAGGAAGACGACGACCACGTCGAGCACGGTGGTCAGGCCGAGGGTGAACGCGAAGCCCTGGACCTTGCCGACGGTCACGATGAACAGCACCGCGGCGGCGAGGAACGACACGAAGTCGGAGACCAGGATGGTGCGCCGGGCGCGCGGCCAGGCCCGCTCGACGGCCGGGCGCAGCGAGCGGCCCTCGCGGATCTCGTCCCTGATGCGTTCGAAGAACACGATGAACGAGTCCGCGGTGATACCGATCGCGACGATCGCGCCGCAGACGGCCGGCAGGTTCAGCGCGAAGCCGATGGCCGGGCCGAGCAGCGCCATGATCACATAGGTGAGGATCGCGGAGACCAGCAGCGACGGGATGGCGATGACCGACAGGCCGCGGTAGAAGATCAGCAGGTAGATGACGACCAGCGCGAGGCCGATGGCGCCCGCGATCAGGCCGGCGTGCAGCTGCTCGCCGCCGAGCGCGGCGGTCACCGTGGTGACGCTGTCCTCCTTGAAGGTCAGCGGCAGGGCGCCGTACGACAGCATGTTGGCGAGGCTCTGCGCCTCTTCCTGGGTGAAGCTGCCGGAGATCTCCGCGCTGCCGCCGGTGAGCGCCTCGCTGACCGAGGGGTCGGAGACGACGTCACCGTCGAGGACGATGGCGAACTGGTTCTGCGGCGACTGGTTCTGCGCGAGCTGTCCGGTGATGGTGCCGAACTTCTTGGTGCCCTTGCTCGTGAAGTCCATGGTGACGGTCCAGCCGGCGGCGGTCGTCGTGTTGAAGACGGCCTGGGCCTTCTTCACGTCGGTGCCGTCGACCGCGGCGGGGCCGAGGATGTACTTCTGCCACTGGCCCGCCGAGTTCTGGCCGCAGGCGACGGTGGAGTCGGTGGGCTTGACGCCCTTGCCGGCGGTGGCGCGGACCGACTTCTTGGTGCAGTCCAGGGCGGTGTACTGCGCCTCCAGCTTGGCGGCCTCGGCGCTGGTGGCGGAGCTGCTGCTCGCGGACGGGGAGGCGCTCGCCGACGCGCTGGAGGAGGCCTTCGCACTGGCGGTGGCGCTGGGCGTCGAGTCGGCCTTCAGGGCGTCCGTGACGGCGCGGCCCTGGGAGGTGGCGGTGGCCGACGCGGAGGACGACGAGGTCGCCTTGTCGGTGGCCTTCTCGGACGAGCTGCTGGAGGGGCTGCTCGACGCGCTGCCGGAGGCGCTCGGCGACGGGGTGGCCGTGGCCGCCGCGCCGGAGAGCTCGGTGGCGATCACCGGGCGGAAGTACAGCTTGGCGGTGGTGCCGACCTGCTGGCGCGCTTCCTTGGAGTTCGTGCCCTTGGGGATGTTGACGATGATGTTCTTGTCGCCCTGGGTCTGAACCTCGGCCTCCGAGACACCAAGACCATTGACACGGCGGTTCATGATGTCGACCGCGGTGTCCATGTTGGTCTTGTTGATCGCGGATTCCTGGCCCTTCTCCGGGACCGCCCGCAGCGTGATGCTCGTACCACCGGCCAGGTCGATGCCCAGCCGCGGTGTGGTGTGTCCGGAGGCGAACATTCCGCCGGTGAGCGCCACGATGGCGATCAGGATGAGGGCCAGCGAGCGCCCCGGCTTGCTCTGGGCGCTCGCGCTCCGGCCCTTTTTAGGTGCTGCCACCTTCTCGTACTCCCTCTCGGGCCGCTCCGCGCCGGGTCAGCGCGGTGGCGGCCATGACATGGTGTCGGGATCCCCGTGTGCGAGATGCGCACGTCCAGGGGCGCGCGGGGTCGGCCGCACGTCCCTGGAGTGACTACTTCGCCTCGGAGTCGCCGTCGGTCTTCTTCGGCTCCTCGTCCGACTTCGCCTCGGCGGCGACGGTCTCGTCGGCCGAGTCCTCGGGCGCGTCCTTCTTGCCGAGGTCGACGGACTTGTCGTCGGAGGCGGCGGCAGCTTCGTCGGCGGAGTCGTCGGTCTCGGTGAGGGAGGAGGCGTCGTCCGGGACGACGTCGGAGTCGGACTTCAGGTCGTGCTCGATGCCGTGCACGATGCGGTTGTACTCGTCGTCGCTGAGCACGGAACCGATGGCGTTCTTCGCGAAGAGGAGGTCGACGCCCGGGCCGGCGTCGAGGAGGACCGTGTCCTCGTTGACCTCCTTGACCGTCGCGTACATGCCCCCGATCGTGCGGACGCCGCTGCCGGGCTGCATCTCGTTGCGCATCTGGGCGGCCTGCTGCTGCTTGCGCTTGGCCGAACGAGTCATGAGGAACATGGCCCCGATGAGCACGATGAACGGGAGGAGCATGGTGATATTCACGGGACGGAGTTTCCTTCGCACGACCGCGATGGAGAGCGGCCTCATGGATGGGGGTATGTATACCGCCGACAAAGGCGGCATCGGCGGAGTCTAAGCGAGTCCGCGCGCATGGAACAACGCTCAGCATGGCACCTGGGTTCCTGACCCGGCCAATGCCCGCGCCGTCACAATGGCATCACGTCCCGAACAGGTCCTGTTGTCCGTTTCCTGTGCCCGCGGAGCGGGGCGGGGTGAGGCCGAGATGCGCCCACGCGGCGGGGGTGCCGACCCGTCCGCGCGGGGTCCGCGCGAGCAGTCCTTCCCGTACGAGGAAGGGCTCGGCGACCTCTTCGACGGTCTCGCGCTCCTCCCCCACCGCCACGGCGAGGGTGGACAGGCCCACCGGGCCGCCGCCGAACAGCTTGAGCAGGGCCTCCAGGACGGCGCGGTCGAGCCGGTCCAGGCCGCGGGCGTCGACCTCGTAGACCTTGAGCGCGGCGGCCGCGATGTCGCGGGTGATGAGTCCGTCGGCCTTGACCTGGGCGTAGTCGCGCACCCGGCGCAGCAGGCGGTTGGCGATGCGGGGCGTGCCCCGGGAGCGGCCGGCGATCTCGGCGGCGCCGTCGGCCTCGATCTCCACGTCGAGGAGGTTCGCGGAGCGGTGGATGACGCGCTCCAGCTCGGCGGGCTCGTAGAACTCCATGTGCGCGGTGAAGCCGAAGCGGTCGCGCAGCGGGGGCGGCAGCAGGCCCGCGCGCGTGGTGGCGCCGACCAGGGTGAACGGGGGCAGTTCGAGGGGGATGGCGGTGGCGCCGGGGCCCTTGCCGACGATGACGTCGACGCGGAAGTCCTCCATCGCCATGTACAGCATCTCCTCGGCCGGCCGCGACATGCGGTGGATCTCGTCGAGGAAGAGGACCTCGCCCTCCTGGAGGGAGGAGAGGATCGCGGCCAGGTCGCCGGCGTGCTGGATGGCGGGGCCGCTGGTGATGCGGATCGGGGCGCCCATCTCGGCCGCGATGATCATCGAGAGGGTGGTCTTGCCGAGGCCGGGGGCGCCGGAGAGCAGCACGTGGTCGGCGGTGGCGCCACGCGCGCGTGCGGCGCGCAGCACCAGGTCGAGCTGCTCGCGGACCTTCTCCTGGCCGATGAACTCGTCCAGGTCCTTGGGACGCAGGGCGGCCTCGACGGCCTGGTCCTCACGGTCGGCGACAGAACCGACCAGCCGCTCGGGGGCGGGGGCGTCGGCCGGGTCGTCCCAGTTCACTGCGGTCTCCTAGCTGGGGTGGCGCGAGTCGGTCAGCGGGCGCGGTTGAGGGTCTGCAGGGCGGCCTTGAGGAGTTGGCCGACCTGCGGGGTGCCCTCGGCGGCCTCCGCCTGCGGTGTCACGGCGGCGACGGCCTCGTCGGCCTCGCGGGTGGCGTAGCCGAGGCCGATGAGGGCGGCGTGCAGCTGCTCGCGCCAGCCCTGGGTGACGGGAGCTCCGATCGCGGGGGCGCCGACGGGCTCGCCGAGGCGGTCCCTGAGCTCCAGGAGCAGCTTCTGGGCGCCCTTCTTGCCGATACCGGGGACGGCGGTGAGGGCCTTCTCGTCGCTGGTGGCGATGGCCCGGCGCAGGGCGTCCGGGCTGTGCACGGCGAGCATCGCCTGGGCCAGGCGCGGGCCGACCCCGCTCGCGGTCTGCAGCAGCTCGAAGACCTGGCGCTCGTCGTCGTCCACGAAGCCGTACAGCGTGAGGGAGTCCTCGCGGACCACGAGGGAGGTGTGCAGCTTGGCGGGCTGTCCGATGCGGAGCGTGGACAGCGTGTTCGGCGTGCACTGCACGGCCATGCCGACACCGCCGACCTCGACCACGGCGGCATCGGGGGCGAGTGCGGCGACCGTGCCGCTGACGAAGGCGATCATGCCGTACGGCCTTTCAGTGCTTTCGCGGTGTGCAGGGCCACGGCCTGCTGGAGTCGGTTCTGCGCGGGGGCGCGCCAGATGTGGCAGATGGCGAGCGCGAGGGCGTCGGCGGCGTCGGCCGGCTTCGGGGGTGCGTCAAGCCGGAGCAGGCGGGTGACCATGGCGCCGACCTGGGCCTTGTCGGCGCGGCCGCTGCCGGTGACGGCGGCCTTGACCTCGCTGGGGGTGTGCAGGGCGACGGGGATGCCGCGCCGGGCGGCGCAGAGCATGGCGACGGCGCTGGCCTGCGCGGTGCCCATCACGGTCCGTACGTTGTGCTGGCTGAACACCCGCTCCACGGCGACGAATTCGGGCCGGTGCTCGTCCAGCCACTGCTCGATGCCCTGCTCGATCGCGACGAGCCGGTGCCCCAACTCGGCGTCCACGGGCGTGCGTACGACACCGACGCCGACCATCGTGAGCGGCCGGCCCGCGACTCCCTCGACGACGCCCACGCCGCACCGCGTCAGACCGGGATCCACGCCCAGTACGCGCACGGCCCCTCCCCTCGGTGATCTTTGACTTCACGCCAGGCTAGCCGCTGCCACCGACAACGGCGGCGGGCCGGTGGGACGTGTTGTCCCACCGGCCCGCCGAAACCGCTCAGCCCGTGGCGGCGCTACGCGTCGACCTTCTCCATGACCTCGTCGCTGACGTCGAAGTTGGCGAAGACGTTCTGCACGTCGTCGCTGTCCTCGAGCGCGTCGATCAGCTTGAAGATCTTGCGCGCGCCCTCCTCGTCCAGCTCGACCTGCATGGTCGGGACGAAGTTGGCGTCGGCCGAGTCGTAGTCGATGCCGGACTCCTGGAGCGCGGTGCGGACCGCGACCAGGTCGGTGGCCTCGGAGAGCACCTCGAAGGACTCGCCCAGGTCGTTGACCTCCTCGGCACCGGCGTCGAGCACGGCGCCCAGGACGTCGTCCTCGGACAGGTCGCCCTTGGGGACGATCACCACGCCCTTGCGGTTGAACAGGTACGACACGGAGCCCGGGTCGGCCATGGAGCCGCCGTTGCGGGTCATCGCGACGCGCACGTCGGAGGCGGCGCGGTTACGGTTGTCGGTGAGGCACTCGATGAGCACCGCGACACCGTTCGGGCCGTAGCCCTCGTACATGATCGTCTCGTAGTTGGCGCCACCGGCCTCCAGGCCGGCGCCGCGCTTGACCGCCGAGTCGATGTTCTTGTTCGGGACCGACTGCTTCTTGGCCTTCTGGATGGCGTCGTAGAGCGTCGGGTTACCGTCCACGTCGGCGCCGCCCATGCGGGCCGCGACCTCGATGTTCTTGATCAGCTTCGCGAAGAGCTTGCCGCGCTTGGCGTCGATCACGGCCTTCTTGTGCTTCGTCGTAGCCCATTTAGAGTGGCCGGACATCTGCCTGTCTCCTTCGCGTAACCCATCCAAACAACGAACGCCAGAGATCCTACTAGGACTCGGACGCCCGGTTGGCGTGCACCATGTCGACGAACAGGGCGTGCACACGGTGGTCGCCGGTCAGTTCCGGGTGGAACGACGTGGCGAGCGCGTTGCCCTGGCGGACCGCGACGATGTGGCCGTCGTGCTCGGCGAGCACCTCGGTCTCGGCGCCGACGGACTCGACCCAGGGGGCGCGGATGAACACGCCCTCTACAGCATCGCCCGCGATTCCCCTGACGTCGACCGCCGCTTCGAAGGACTCGTTCTGCCGGCCGAAGGCGTTGCGGCGCACGATCATGTCGATGCCGCCGATCGTCTCCTGGCCCGAGCGCGGGTCGAGGATCTTGTCGGCGAGCATGATCAGGCCGGCGCAGGTGCCGTACACGGGCATTCCGGCCCGCACGCGCGCGCGTAGCGGCTCCATGACGCCGAACAGGACGGCCAGCTTGGAGATGGTGGTGGACTCGCCGCCGGGGATGACGAGGGCGTCCACCTCGGCGAGTTCCTCGGGGCGCCTGACCGGCCTGGCCACGGCGTCGGCCGCGGCCAGGGCGATGAGGTGCTCCCGTACGTCGCCCTGGAGTGCGAGCACTCCGACCACGGGATCGGTCATCACCAGCCTCGGTTCGCGTAACGCTCGGCCTCGGGGAGGGTGTCGCAGTTGATGCCGACCATGGCCTCGCCGAGGTTGCGGGACGCGTCCGCGATGATCTTGGGATCGTCGTAGAAGGTGGTCGCCTTGACGATGGCGGCGGCGCGCTTGGCGGGGTCGCCGGACTTGAAGATGCCGGAGCCGACGAAGACGCCCTCGGCGCCGAGCTGGCGCATCAGCGCGGCGTCGGCGGGGGTGGCGACGCCACCGGCGGAGAACAGCACGACCGGGAGCTTGCCGAGCTCGGCGACCTCCTTGACCAGCTCGAACGGGGCGCGCAGCTCCTTGGCGGCGGCGTAGATCTCGTTGTTGTCGCAGCCCCGCAGCTTGGCGATCTCGCCCTTGATCTGGCGCAGGTGGCGGACGGCCTCGACGACGTTGCCGGTGCCGGCCTCGCCCTTGGAGCGGATCATGGCCGCGCCCTCGGCGATGCGGCGCAGGGCCTCACCGAGGTTGGTGGCGCCGCACACGAAGGGGGTTGTGAAGGCCCACTTGTCGGAGTGGTTGACCTCGTCGGCCGGGGTGAGGACCTCGGACTCGTCGATGTAGTCGACGCCGAGGGACTGCAGCACCTGGGCCTCGACGAAGTGGCCGATGCGGGACTTGGCCATGACCGGGATCGAGACGGCGTCGATGATGCCCTCGATCATGTCCGGGTCGGACATCCGGGCCACGCCGCCGTCCTTGCGGATGTCGGCCGGGACCCGCTCCAGGGCCATGACGGCGACGGCGCCCGCGTCCTCGGCGATCTTCGCCTGCTCCGGGGTGACGACGTCCATGATCACGCCGCCCTTGAGCTGCTCGGCCATGCCGCGCTTCACTCGGGCGGTGCCGGTCTCGGGGGCCTGGTTGTCGATGATGGACACGGGTGACCTCACTGAAGTGAAAGAGGATTTCTACGAACACCGAGGAAACGCGAGTGGACCAGTCCACGGCAAGGGCCAATGAGCAGCCGGTGGATCCTTTTCACGCGGCCGCCCCTAGGGCCTGTCCGGCGGATCAGGCCGGCGTCGCGGGGTCTGGCACGCGCTCCCCCAGAGGGGGTACCCCCAGCGGCGTTGTCGTCGGTCGCCGACGTCCCCCAGCCTTCGGCCGGGAGGTGCCCCCACCGCGTCGACTCCCTCCTCCGCCTTGCAGCTGCACGCACCAGACCCCGCTCGGCTTGGCCAGGAAGCACCGTTTCTTGCAGCCGGCCCGATCCACCGGACAGGCCCTAGGCCGCCCGCTCGACCAGGGCCGTCGGTGGTTCGTCGTCCATCTCGAAGGCCATCGGGAAGGGGGCGTGGCCGGCCAGCCGGAACCAGCGGACCTTGCGGTGCTCGCGGAGTCGGCGGGCCGCGCCGACCGCGTCGTTGTGGAAGCGCCGGGCCATCGGGACCCGCCGTACGGCCTCGGTGAGCTCGTGGGCCGCCGCGTCTCCCCCGGGCGCCTCCCGGACGGCCTCCACCTGCTGGGCCTCTCCGAAGACCGCGCGCAGCGCCTGGCTCAACTCGCTCTCGGCGACCTCCCGTTGCTCCTCCTCGGCCTGCCGGGCGGCGTGCGCGGCCTCGTACAGGACGATCGACGCGGCCGGGTCCAGGACGCCGGAGGTGGCCAGTTCCTGGGCCACGGAGGCGCGTCGCAGCAGCTGGGCGTCGAGGGCGGCGCGGGCGGCGTCGATCCGGGCGTGCAGGCGGTCGAGACGGCCCGCGGTCCAGCTCAGATACAGGCCGATCGCGACCAGAACGACGAGGATCCAGATGAGGGTTGGGGTCACGGGCGCACACATTACGCGCCGCCGGAGCGGGCGGGATCATGCCCCGGCGGCCGAGGCGTCGGGTCAGTCCCGCGCCAGCCCGAACCGCGCCCGCAGCCCCTGCCCCCGCTCGTCGTCGTCCGCGGCGGCCACCGCCGCCATCCCGTCCGTCACCGTCTCGTACACCGACAGGATGTCCGCGCCGACGGTCGACCAGTCGAAGCGCCGCACGTGCGCGCTCCCGCGCTCCCGCAGCTCGGCCCGCCGCTCCGGATCGCCGAGCAGCCGTACGGCCGCCGCGGCCAGCGCCTGGGGGTCCTCGTTGGCGAACAGCTCGCCCGCCGCACCCTGGTCGAGGACCTGTGCGAAGGCGTCCAGGTCGGAGGCGAGCACCGGGGCGCCCGCCGACATCGCCTCGACCAGGATGATGCCGAAGCTCTCGCCGCCGGTGTTGGGGGCGACGTACAGGTCGACGCTGCGCAGGAAGCGGGCCTTGTCCTCGTCGCTGACCATGCCCAGGAACTCGACGCGGGAACGGAGTTCGGCGGGCAGCGACTCGACCGCCTCCTCCTCGTCGCCGCGGCCGGCCACCAGCAGCCGCGTCTGCGGGCGCTCGGCGAGGATCCGCGGGAGGGCCTTCATCAGGACCGGCAGGCCCTTGCGGGGCTCGTCGATGCGGCCGATGAAGCCGATGGTGTCGCCCTGCCACTCGGGCTTGGGCTCGGCCTCGGCGAAGAAGTCGACGTCCACGCCGTTCGGGATCACCACCGCGTCGCCGCCGAGGTGTTCGACGAGCGTGCGGCGGGCGTACTCGCTCACCGCGATCCGCGCGCTGATCTTCTCCAGGGCCGCCTGGAGGATCGAGTACGCGGCGATCATCGCGCGCGAGCGGGGGTTGGAGGTGTGGAAGGTGGCGACGATCGGGCCGGAGGCCGCCCAGCAGGTCAGCAGGCCGAGCGAGGGCGAGGTCGGCTCGTGGATGTGGACGACGTCGAACCGGCCGTCGTGCAGCCAGCGGCGCACCCTGGCCGCCGACAGGAAGCCGAAGTTGAGGCGGGCGACCGAGCCGTTGTACGGCACCGGGACCGCGCGCCCCGCCGAGACGACGTACGGCGGCAGCGGGGTGTCGTCGTCCGCCGGGGCGAGGACGGAGACCTCGTGCCCCAGGCGGATGAAGTACTCGGCGAGGTCGCGGATGTGGAACTGGACGCCGCCCGGCACGTCCCAGGAATACGGGCAGACGATGCCGATCCTCACGAGGGCCCCTTACCGGGGTCGAGGTCCTTGAGCCACAAGCGCTGGAGCATGTGCCAGTCCTCCGGATGGTCGGCGATCCCCGTGGCGAAGGCATCGGCCAGCGCCTGTGTCATGACAGACGTCTTCTCGGCCCGGTTGCCTGTCTCGGGGACCTCGATCGGGGGATGCACTCGTCCCTGCATGACGGGCGAGTCGTCGTACCAGAGCGTGACCGGGAGCAGGAGTGCGCCGGTCTGCTGGGCGAGGAGGGCAGGGCCGGCCGGCATCCGGGTGGCCTCGCCGAAGAACCGCACCTCGACGCCCGAGGACGACAGGTCGCGCTCGGCCACCAGGCAGACCAGGCCGCCGTCGCGCAGCCGCCGGGCCAGGGTGCCGAAGGCGGTGCCACCGCTGTGCGGGAGGACCTCCATGCCGAGGCCCTCGCGGTAGGCGACGAAACGGTCGTACAGCGTCTCGGGCTTGAGGCGCTCGGCGACCGTGGTGAAGGGGGTTTCGAGCGCGGTGGTGACCCAGGCGCCGGCCAGGTCCCAGTTGGCCATGTGCGGCAGGGCGAGGATGACGCCCTTGTCGGAGGCGATCCCGTCGGTGAGGTGGTGCACGTCCTTGGGGTCGAAGCCGCCCCTGATGCGCTCGGCGCTCCAGGCGGGCAGCCGGAAGGACTCCATCCAGTAGCGCAGGTACGAGCGCATTCCCGCGCGCGAGAGCTCGGCCAGCCGCTCCGGGCTCGCGTCGGGCAGCACGCGCGCGTAGTTGCTCTCCAGGCGCCGCACGCCCTTGCCGCGGCGCTTCCAGGCGAGGTCGGCGATGGTCCGCCCGAGGCGCACGGCGGCGGGCTCGGGGAGCTTCTTCACCGTGCTCCAGCCGAGTCCGTACAGCCCGTCCGTGAGCTGATCGCGGAGACTCACTTCGCCGCCTCCCTCCCCTGGGAGGCATTCTCGCTCTCCTGGGCGGCCGCGGCTGCCTCGGCTTCGGCCGATTCCCGGCGGACCGTGACCACCCGCTGGACCAGCGTGACCAGGCTGCCCACGGCGACGATCCACAGGGCGACGGGCAGCAGGTACTGGATGCCGGGCACGCCGAACTTGTGCAGGCCCGCGAAACCGGCCGCGACCAGCGAGATCACCAGGCGCTCGGCACGCTCGACCAGGCCGTTGACGGCGACCGGAAGGCCGATCGACTCGCCGCGGGCCTTGGTGTACGAGACCACCTGGCCGCTGGCCAGGCAGAAGATGGAGACCGCGCACAGTGCGATGTCGTCGCCGCCACCGGCGTACCAGAGGGCGAAGCCGCCGAAGATCGCGCCGTCGGCGACCCGGTCGAGGGTGGAGTCCAGGAAGGCGCCCCAGCGGCTGGAGCGGCCCAGCTGGCGGGCCATGTTGCCGTCGACGAGGTCGGAGAACACGAACAGCGTGATCACGACCGTGCCCCAGAAGAACTCACCCATGGGGTAGAAGACCAGTGCGCCCGCGACCACTCCGGCGGTGCCCAGGAGCGTGACCGTGTCGGGGCTGACGCCCCGGCGGATGAGAAACGCGGCGAACGGTGTGAGGACACGCGTGAAGAATGCACGCGCGTACTTGTTCAGCATGGCCTTCCCGACGGTCGGTGTGGCCGCGCGGCCCCTGCTGGCCACCGGCTGGCCCATCGTAGCCACGCGCGCGTGTGTACGACGTCCGGGCACCCGTGGGCCCATGTCACGACCGCACGGCATACGGGTAACGGCGGGATCGCGTCGCCCGTATGGACGCACCGTGACGGGAGTGGAAAGCTCGAAGGACCGCGGGCGTCATCGGAGCCGCCACCGCACGCGGCCCGGCATGCCCGCGCCCACAGAGACCTCACCGTGCACGGGAGGCAAGGCCATGGGCGACAAGGCAAGCGCACACCCCGGAGCCGCCGGCAGGGCTACAGCGGCCGACCACCCCGCGTCCGTACGGAATGTGGTGCTGGTCGGCCACTCCGGATCGGGCAAGACGACATTGGTGGAAGCTCTCGCGCTGACGGCGGGGGCGGTGAACCGGGCGGGCCGTGTGGAGGACGGCGGCACCGTCTCGGACTACGACGAGATCGAGCACCGGCAGAACCGCTCGGTGCAGCTCTCCCTGGTGCCGGTGGAATGGGACGGCATCAAGGTCAACCTTCTCGACACCCCCGGATACGCCGACTTCGTCGGGGAGCTGAGGGCCGGTCTGCGAGCGGCGGACGCGGCCCTTTTCGTCGTCTCGGCCGCCGACGGCGTGGACGGCTCGACCCGCATGGTGTGGGAGGAGTGCGCCGCGGTGGGCATGCCGCGGGCGATCGTGATCACGCATCTGGAGGCGGCCCGCGCCGACTTCGAGGAGATGACCCGGACCTGCGCGGAGGCCTTCGGCGGGGACGACCCCGACGCCGTGCTCCCGCTCTACCTGCCGCTGCACGGCCCGCAGGGCCCCGACGGGCACGCGCCCGTGACGGGGCTGACCGGGCTGCTGTCGCAGAAGCTGTTCGACTACTCCTCCGGCGAGCGCAAGGAGTCCGAGCCGGGCGAGGACCAGCTGCCGGGGATCGAGGAGGCCCGCAACCGGCTGATCGAGGGGATCATCTCGGAGAGCGAGGACGAGACCCTCATGGACCGCTACCTCGGCGGCGAGCAGATCGACTTCAAGACACTCGTGGAGGACCTGGAGCGGGCCGTGGCGCGCGGGGTCTTCTTCCCGGTCCTGGCCGCCGCCCCCGCGGCCGAGGGCGCCAGGCAGGGGCTCGGCACGGTCGAGCTGCTGGAGCTGATCACGGGCGGCTTCCCGACGCCGTTCGAGCACCCCACGCCGGGTGTCACGACCATCGACGGCAAGCCGCGCGAGATCAAGGCCTGCGACACGTCCGGTCCGCTGGTCGCCGAGGTCGTGAAGACGGCGTCCGACCCGTACGTGGGCCGGGTCTCGCTGGTGCGCGTCTTCTCGGGCACCCTGCGCCCCGACGAGACGGTGCACGTCTCGGGCCACGGGCTGTCCGACCGCGGGCACGAGGACCACGACGTCGACGAACGCGTCGGCGCGCTGTCCACGCCCTTCGGCAAGCAGCAGCGCCCGGTGACGCACGCCATCGCCGGCGACCTGGTGTGCGTGGCCAAGCTGGTCCGCGCGGAGACCGGGGACACCCTGTCGGCCAAGGACGACCCGCTGCTGATGGAGCCGTGGGAGATGCCCGACCCGCTGCTGCCGCTCGCCATCCAGGCGCACAGCAAGGCGGACGAGGACAAGCTCTCCATGGGGCTGTCCCGGCTGGTCGCCGAGGACCCGACCATGCGGCTCGAACAGAACCAGGACACCCACCAGGTGGTGCTGTGGTGCCTGGGCGAGGCGCACGCGGACGTGGCGCTGGAACGGCTGCGCAGCCGCTACGGCGTCCAGGTCGACGTCGTACCGCACAAGGTGTCCCTGCGGGAGACCTTCGCCGGGAAGTCGGCCGGGCGCGGGCGGCATGTGAAGCAGTCCGGCGGGCACGGGCAGTACGCCATCTGCGAGATCGAGGTGGAGCCGCTGCCCGGCGGCTCGGGCATCGAGTTCGTGGACAAGGTGGTCGGCGGCGCGGTGCCGCGGCAGTTCATCCCCTCGGTCGAGAAGGGCGTACGGGCCCAGGCCGCCAAGGGAGTTGCGGCCGGTTACGCGCTCATCGACGTGCGGGTGACCCTGCTCGACGGCAAGGCGCACTCCGTGGACTCCTCGGACGCGGCCTTCCAGACGGCGGGCGCGCTGGCACTGCGGGAGGCGGCGGCCGACGCCAAGATCCACCTGCTGGAGCCGGTGGCCGAGGTGACCGTGCTGGTCGGCGACGACTACGTGGGCGCCGTGATGAGCGATCTGTCCGGGCGGCGGGGCCGGGTGCTGGGCACGGAACAGACCAGCGGCGGCCGCACCCTGATCCGGGCCGAGGTGCCCGAGATCGAGATCGGGCGGTACGCCGTGGACCTGCGCTCCCTGTCGCACGGCACCGCGCGTTTCAACCGCAGTTACGCGCGGCACGAGCCGATGCCGACGCAGATCGCCGAAAGGATCCGTGAAGAGGCGCGCGACGCCTCGTAGTTGGGATTCCACGTCGGCGGGCGGCTTCGGCCGTCCGCCGACGAATGTCAGTGGCTGCGGATACTCTGATGACGTGATCAAGTTGTCACGGGATCACCGCGATGACCTGATCAACAGGTGTGCGGAGCAAGGAAGTCGGGAAGAGCCGCAGAGGCGACGTCCGACGGCGATCGGGGGCGGGAATGACCGTTGAGAGCGGCTACGGGGACATCTTCGGCCCGCAGGTGCCCCGCACCGGCGACGAGGGGCAGACGGCGACGTACGCCCTGGCGTCGGCCGCCTACCGGGACAACCCGGTCGCGGACATAAAGAAGGCCGACAACGAGTGGCACCAGACCGAGGTCAAGCCGGGCCGCCCCTGGGCGAAGATCTTCCGGCCGAACCTGGGCGAGGCCTACTCCCGGGCGGTCGCGGACCGCATGATCGGGCCCGGCCGCAAGCCGCTGATCCAGTCCTTCGGCGCCGAACCGCAGGTCGTCGTGGAGCACGCGCTCGCGGCGAACAACATCCGCAAGGACCGGGACAACCGGCTCTCGATCGTCATGGTGCTGTGCGGGCTGCTGTTCCTGCCCGGGCTCCTGGTCTGGCTGCTGATCTTCCAGATCCGTACGACCGTCGCCAAGCGCGAGGACAAGCGGGCCGGCGCACTGGCGACGACCCTGCTGGTGGCGGTGGGCGCGCTCGCGGTGCTCTTCCTGATCAAGATGCCGTTCACCGGCTTCTGGGCGTGGTACGCGCGTGCGTGCGTCGTCATGCCGGTCATCGGCTGGTTCTGGGCCAAGCAGATCTGCGAGCGCACGGCGAAGGACCTGCGCGAGCGCTGGGACAGCCTGCTGGCCGGCAGCAGCGTCGGCGCCAAGGTGCCCGAGGCGGTGCCGACCAGCCCCGGTGAGACCAAGGCGGACGCGCTGCGCCAGTCCCTGGCCAAGCTCGCCGCCGAGCAGCAGTCGAACTCCGTGTTCTACGCCGGGCCCAAGGGCATCCTCGGCATGGGCACGCGCTGGGGCAGCTGGCAGCTCGCGGAGGATCTGGTCTCGGCCGACCCGACGCGGGAGATCCACCCGTTCCGCAGCTGGGACGTGATCCGGGCGATCCACGACGACCTGCGCATGCTGGAGCGCAACACCATCAACACCGGTGGTTTCCCGACCCCTTCGGTACGGCACTGGATCGTCACGCCGATCGGGGAGGGCGCGAAGGCGGTGTCCCGTCCCGAGGGCACCGACGTGGAGGCGTACCAGGTCAAGTCGCACGCGATACAGGACATCTGCAACAAGCAGCAGTTCGGGGCGGGTGACCGGCACTACCTGGGCGTGCAGTGGACGCTGTGGGACGGGCAGCTGGTCATCACCATGATGATCACGGTGACCGTGCTGCACCAGACGCTGCGCATCGAGATCACCGGGCATGCGCTGGGTCCGGTCAACTCACTGTTCACCAGCAAGCCGGAGGCGCCCACGAAGGAGGTCCAGAAGTCCTTCAAGCCGTGGGAGACCCGGAAGGTGGCCCTTCCCCTGGTCAACACCGACGAGGTCGTACGGCTGGCCGTGCGGGCGCCGATCAGCTGGTACCCGCCGCTGCTCAACTGGCTCGGCGGCACGATAGGCCTGCCCGAGCCGTTCGGCCTGCGGCACGCGTGGGCGGATCAGCCCTGGCGGCACCGCTTCATGGCGGACGACGCGCTGCGGGCGGCCACGCCGGTGCTGCGGGTCGTGCACGCGGCGGCGATACGGGTGCTCGCGGAGAACGGCGTGGACACGGAGAAGTTCGGCACGAGGTCGGCGTTCCTGTCGACGAACGTCCAGGACGCGTCGCCCAGGAAGGCCGACGTCTACGACGCGTGAGCGGACGTCACTCGCTGGGCCAGGCCTCCGCCAGCATCTTCCTGGTGTCCGCCAGCAGCTGTGGCAGCACCCGTGTGTGGCCCACCACCGGCATGAAGTTCGTGTCGCCGCCCCAGCGAGGGACGATGTGCTGGTGGAGGTGGGCCGCGATGCCGGCGCCGGCGACCGTGCCCTGGTTCATGCCGATGTTGAAGCCGTGGGCGCCGGAGGCGGTGCGCAGGGCCGTCATCGCCTGCTTGGTGAGGGCCGCCAGCTCGATCGTCTCCGCGTCCGTGAGGTCCGTGTAGTCGGCGACGTGGCGGTAGGGCACGACCATGAGGTGGCCGCCGTTGTAGGGGTAGAGGTTCAGCACGCCGTAGACGTGCTCGCCGCGGCGGACGACCAGCCCGTCCTCGTCGGACTTGGCCGGGATCGAGCAGAAGGGGCAGCCGTCGTCGGCACCGGGGCCGGTCGGCTTGTTCTCACCCTGGATGTACGCCATCCGATGGGGCGTCCACAGACGCTGGAAGGCGTCCTGGATCCCCACTCCCAACTGCTGCTCCGGCTCACTCGTCATGAAGTGCAGCATATGGCGTCGCCCGTTCGCGGCGTGTCGGCGGGGTTGCGGGAAAAGCCGGCCGGGCGAAGCTGGGGCAGTGGACGATGACAGTCGAGTGGCCCGCTGGCAGCAGCGCACCGAGCTGCCGCTGGCGCTGGCGTCGCTGGCCTTCCTCGCCTCGTACGCGGTCCGGGTCCTGGCCCCCGGTCTGCACGACGCGTGGCAGGACCTGTGCCTCGCGGTACTGCTGACCTCCTGGGCGCTCTTCGCCGTCGACTACGCGGTGTCCTGGCGGCTGAGCGGGCAGCGGCTGCGCTTCGTGCGGACGCACTGGCTGGACACGGTGGTGCTGCTGCTGCCGCTGCTGCGGCCGCTGCGGATCGTCCGGGTCTACGAGGCCGTGCAGCGCCGGCACGGCAGGCCGCGGCTCGCCCTGCACGCGCGGGTGATCGCGTACTCCGGGCTGGCGACGGTACTGCTCGGCTTCGCCGGTGCCCTCGCCGTCTACCAGCAGGAACGCGGGGCACCGGGCGCGTCGATGCGGACGTTCGGGGACGCCGTGTGGTGGACCTGCGCGACCCTCACGACCGTGGGGTACGGGGACATCACCCCGGTGACGGGGCTGGGCCGGCTGATCGCGGTCGGGATGATGGCCATCGGCCTGGCCCTGCTCGGCGCGGTGACGGGCACCTTCGCCTCCTGGCTGCTGCAGGTCTTCGCGCGGGAGGACGACAAGAGGCCCCCGGGAAGCTGACGTCCCGGGGGCCTCGGATCCGTACCGGATCAGACCTGCGCGCGCTCCTCGACGACCTTCACGATCTTCGCGATGGCCTCGTCGAACGGGATGCCGTTCTCCTGCGAGCCGTCGCGGTAGCGGAAGGACACCGAGTTGTTGGACATGTCCTCGTCGCCCGCGATGACCATGAAGGGCACCTTCTGCTTCTGGGCGTTGCGGATCTTCTTCTGCATGCGGTCGGAGGAGGAGTCCACCTCGACCCGCAGGCCCTTCTTCCTGGCCTCGGCGGCGAACTTCTCCAGGAACTCCACGTGCCCGTCGCCGATCGGGATGCCGACCGCCTGGACCGGGGCCAGCCACGCCGGGAAGGCGCCCGCGTAGTGCTCCAGGAGGACGGCGAAGAAGCGCTCGATGGAGCCGAACAGCGCGCGGTGGATCATGACCGGGCGCTGCTTGGAGCCGTCGGGGCCGGTGTACTCGAGGTCGAAGCGCTCGGGCAGGTTGAAGTCGAGCTGGATCGTCGACATCTGCCAGGTGCGGCCGATCGCGTCCTTGGTCTGGACGGAGATCTTCGGGCCGTAGAAGGCGGCGCCGCCCGGGTCCGGGACCAGCGGCAGGCCCTGCTTCTCGGCGACCTGGCGCAGCGTCTCCGTGGCCTCCTCCCAGACCTCGTCGGTGCCGACGAACTTCTCCGGGTCCTTGGTGGACAGCTCCAGGTAGAAGTCGGTCAGGCCGTAGTCGCGCAGCAGGCCGAGGACGAAGGTGAGCGTCTTGTCGAGCTCCTCCGACATCTGCTCACGGGTGCAGTAGATGTGCGCGTCGTCCTGCGTGAAGCCGCGGGCGCGGGTGAGGCCGTGCACGACGCCCGACTTCTCGTACCGGTACACGGTCCCGAACTCGAAGAGGCGCAGCGGCAGTTCGCGGTAGGAGCGGCCGCGCGCGTCGAAGATCAGGTTGTGCATCGGGCAGTTCATGGGCTTGAGGTAGTAGTCCACGCCCTCGTCGAGCTGCATGGGCGGGTACATGCCGTCGGCGTACCAGTCCAGGTGCCCGGACGTCTCGAAAAGCTTCCCCTTCGTGGCGTGCGGGGTGTAGACGAACTCGTAGCCCTCCTCCTCGTGCCGGCGGCGCGAGTAGTCCTCCATGACCCGGCGGATGATGCCGCCCTTGGGGTGGAAGACGGCGAGGCCGGAGCCGATCTGCTCGGGGATCGAGAACAGGTCGAGTTCGCTGCCCAGCTTGCGGTGGTCGCGCTTCTCGGCCTCGGCGAGGAAGCCGAGGTACGCCTTCAGCTCGTCCTTGGAGGGCCAGGCGGTGCCGTAGATGCGCTGGAGCATCGGGTTCTTCTCGCTGCCGCGCCAGTAGGCGGCCGCGTTGCGCATCAGCTTGAACGCCGGGATCAGGCGAGTCGAGGGCAGGTGGGGGCCGCGGCAGAGGTCCTTCCAGCACAGCTCGCCGGTCTTGGCGTCCAAGTTGTCGTAGATCGTCAGCTCACCGGCGCCGACCTCCACGTCCGCGCCGTCGTCGTGCGACGCCGAGCCCTTGAGACCGATCAGTTCGAGCTTGTACGGCTCGTTCGCGAGCTCCTCGCGGGCGGCCTCGTCGGTCACCACACGGCGGGAGAACTTCTGCCCCCGCTTCTGGATCTCCTGCATCTTCTTCTCGATGGCCTTGAGATCCTCGGGCGTGAACGGCTTCTCGACGTCGAAGTCGTAGTAGAAGCCGTCCTTGACCGGCGGGCCGATGCCCAGCTTGGCCTCGGGGAAGATCTCCTGGACGGCCTGGGCCATCACGTGCGCGGTGGAGTGGCGCAGGATGCCCAGCCCGTCCTCGGAGGTGATCTCCACCGGCTCCACGACCTCGCCCTCGGCCGGCGAGTAGGCGAGGTCCTTGAGCTCACCGGCCACCCGGGCGGCGATGATCGAGCGCTCGCCGGCGAAGAGCTCGGCGGCCGTAGTGCCCGTCGTCACCACGCGCTCTTCCCGCTCGGAATCGCGTTGGATGATCACACGGACGTCTGACACCGGTCTCTCCTGACTGAAGGTGGGTGCGGCGCCATACCAGGAGCGCGCGCAATAGGGGATCGTACCGACCCCGACCCGCCGACCGCGAAACGGTCACCCACAGTCGGGGCTCAGTCGCAGTCGTCCCCGCTGCACGCCTCCTCGAAGAAGTCCAGGTTCTCGTGCAGCGACTTCATCAGCCGGTCCCGCTCCGCCTCGTCCACCTGCACCGGTACGACCCCGGAGGCGCCGGTCAGCCGCCGGAAGCCGCCCCGGCTCTCCAGCCGCCCGTGCACCCGCACCGGCAGCCCCACGAGGTGGGCGTGGCCGGCGATGCGGTAGTCCTCCTCGTCCAGGGTGATGCGCACGTGCGGTATCTCGGCCCCGGCGATCACCCGCAGCCGTACGCTGCCGTCGCCGCGCGTCCCCGACCTGCGCAGTCGTACCACCGTGCCGGTGATCCGGACGGGCACGGACGGTTCGTCGCGCAGATAGCGGGCGCCGGCCTCGCGCAGCACGGGCAGGTCGCCCGGCGAGAACTCGACGGGTTCGGCGGTGGCCGCGCAGTCCTCGGGCACCCCGGCGGCCGGCGCCCACTGCACGCCGATCCGGGCGCCCTCTGTGCCGCGCACGAGGGCGATCAGCGCCTCGGTGAGCTCCCGGCTGACGCCGGCCTCGACGGCGCCGTCGAAGGCGTCCATGCCGCCGGTGGCCCGCTGGTAGTCGATGGCCTCGCGGGCCGCGTACAGCGCCTGGTGGAGGCGTACGGCGAGCGGGCGCCCCGTGCCGACGGGCACGAAGGCGGTCAGGCGGTCGCCGCCGGTCGCGGAGCCGACCAGGACGTTCTCCAGTTGCGCGGCGGCGGCGCGGCGGTGCCGGGCGCCGTAGTAGCCCGCACGCGCGCGCGTGGCGAGCGCGCCCGCGAGCAGCATCTGGCGGGCGGCGGCGCGCAGTTGCTCCTCGACGACCCAGGGCGCGGAGTCGGCCGGGCCGGTCGGCACATCCCGCCACCAGCGGATCTCGTCGCTGGGCACGGCGAGCCCGACCAGCACCTCGCGGGCGGAGGGCGTGCCGCTGCGGGACAGGGCGACGAGCGCCTCGCCGAGCAGGTCGTCGCTGTCGGGAAAGGCCCGACTCTCCGGTACGAGCAGGCTCGTGCCGCTGCCGCCGGGCCCCGGTGGGGTCCAGCGGCCGTAGCGGCCGGCGGCGCCGCCGCGGCGCTGCCAGCCGTGCCGGTGCAGCAGGGCGCTCAGCACGGCCGGGTCGACCTCGTCGGGCTCGGGGGGCCGGTGCCAGGCCGCGGCGGCGATGTCGTCGGGGTGCGGCCGCACCGGCCGCAGTGGCTCCTCCAGGGGGCGGTGCGTCATGGTCTGCCTCCCGTACCGACCCGCGTCATGATCTCGCACAGCGCCCGGTCGTCGAAGATGCGTGAGGTCGGTATCCGTACGGTGGTCCGGGTCCGGCCGGTGATCGGGTGCCCGGCGAGGTTGACCCAGTAGCAGCAGTGGCGCAGGTCGAGCCGGTCGTGCCCGGCTCTGAGCCACTGGTCCTGGGACCGGGGGACGATCATCACGACGAGGATCTTGTGCACCGAGACGGGCGTGCGCGCGAGCTTGCGCAGATGGTCGTTGTCCAGCGTGAAGGAGAAGAAGCGTCCGGGTGGGTTGGGCGCGATCTGGTACGTGCACTTCAGCTGCACCTTGATGGTCACCTCGTCGTCGACGGTGTGCCCGGGTGAGCCGTGACTGACGTGCCAGTCGATGCCGTTGTCCGGAAAGGGTTGCGACAGCGAGCAGCCGGCCGCCGCGGCGACGGCGTGCAGATATCCCACCTGCAGTGTCTCCATGCAGGCGGTGGTGGCGAGTGTGCCGCGAAGGGGGCCCGTGCGTTCGGGCAGCAGCCCGCCCCGCTCGGGCTGCGCTATCGCCATGACCAAACAGCCTTCCAAGCCAAGTGAATCCCCGCGTCGGGCCGCTGAACTGCAAAGACCCGTACTCCTGTTGTGTCCTTCCGGCGTAGTGCGCAAACAGCCCGGGTATCACCAAACAGGCAGAAGACGGGACGTCAGCTGCCGTGGGTGAACGAGGAGTTGTGTAGGCATGACGTGCTGGTACGAGGGACCCCTGGCCGCTTTCGACACGGAGACCACGGGCGTTGACGTCGAGACCGACCGGATAGTGTCGGCCGCCGTCGTCGTCCAGGACGCCCCGGGCACCCGGCCCCGGGTGACCCGCTGGCTGGTCAACCCGGGTGTGCCGGTCCCCGAAGGGGCGACGGCGGTGCACGGGCTGACGGACGAACACCTGCAGCGCAACGGCCGCTGGCCGGCGCCGGTGATGTACGAGATAGCGGAGGAGCTGGCCGAACAGGCGGCGATGGCACGCCCGTTGGTCGTGATGAACGCGCCCTTCGACCTGACCCTGCTCGACCGCGAGCTGCGCCGCCATCGCGCCTCCTCGCTGGACCGCTGGTTCGAGGGGTCGGCGCTGCGGGTGCTCGATCCCCGGGTCCTGGACAAGCACCTCGACCGCTACCGCAAGGGCCGCCGCACCCTGGCCGACCTGTGCGCCCACTACGGCGTGACGCTGGAGGGCGCGCACGACGCGGGGGCCGACGCCCTGGCCGCGCTGGACGTCGTACGAGCGCTGGGGCGCCGTTTCGCGGCCCGCCTCGAACGTCTCTCCCCCGCCGAGCTGCACGCCCTGCAGACGACGTGGCACGCGGCCCAGGCGCGCGGTCTGCAGGCCTGGTTCACCAAGAGCGGCACACCGGAGATCGTGAACACCGAGTGGCCGCTGCGGCCGGACCTGCCGGCCGCCGCATGACAAAGGCCGGTCCGCTGCTGCGGACCGGCCTTTCCCGGTGGGCGATACTGGGTTCGAACCAGTGACCTCTTCGGTGTGAACGAAGCGCTCTCCCACTGAGCTAATCGCCCGGGAACGCACTGAACCATACAGGTCTCCGCGGGCTTCCTTCAAACCGCTTCCAAGTACCGGGCCAGTCCACGCCGTCCGGCCCGCATCATCAGCCGGTGGTTGGCCCGGAACACCGGCCGCCCCGGTACGGCCAGGCGCCTGAGCAGCGGCTTGTGCACGTCGACGACCTGTTCGTAACGGGCGAGGGCCCCGTCCCCGTGCGCCGTGATCGTCCACCGGGCCCACCCCTCGACATCGCCGGTCATGGCGATCTCCAGCACGCCCGCCACTCGGTCGCGCCGCGTCTCGCGCGCGGTGAACCGCAGGTCGTACGGCAGGACCGAGCGGATCCTGATGTTCCCGCTGGAGTCGTCGAGCCGGACGACCTCCCGCACCTGGGGCCACCACCGGGGGTACTCCTCGGCCCGCTCCAGCACCTCGTACACGGTGTCGGGCGACGCGGACAGCGCCCAGAGGCTGCGGAAGCGGTAGTGCGTCCAGTCCATGAGGGCAGTCTGCCCGGGAAGTGAGTACCTACTGAGTACCCGCACTCATGTCGTGCGACGTGACCCGGACCACACTCCGAGTCATGACGCATGTGCCGCCCCCGGCGGAGGAGTTGCGGCTCCTCGACGCCGAGCTGTGGCAGCTGGACGCCCGGAGGCTCCAGCTGCTCAAGCGCCGAGCCTGGCTGGTCTCGACGCTGCAGTCCGCCGCGCGGACGCCCGCAGAGCCGCCACGGCCTGTGGAGCCGTCCCGGCCGGAGGCCTCGGCGCCGCGGGTGCAGAACATGCTGCTCCTGTTCGGGGGTGTCCTGCTCACCATCGCCGCGATGGTGTTCACGCTGGTCAGCTGGGGGCACCTGGGCATCACCGGCCGGGCGCTCGTGCTCGGCGCCCTCACCCTCGCCGTCCTGACAGCCCCCGCGGCGCTGCTGCGCCGGGGGCTGCGCTCGACCGCCGAGTCGGTGGCCGGGCTGGGCCTGGCGCTGACGGCCCTGGACGCGTACGCGCTGCACGAGACCGCCTTCGCGGCGGCGGACGGTACGGCGTACGCGGCATCGGCCACGGCAGCGCTGGCCGCCGCCTGGACGGCGTACGACCGCGCCCTCGGGGCGACGAGCGGACGGCTGCACCTGCCGCTGCCCGCAGCGCTCGCCATGGCCCAACTCCCCCTGCTTCTCTGGGCGATCGCCGCTGACGCGGGCGCCCACGGCATCTCGGCCGCGCTCCTCCTGACGGCCGGGTTCGACACGATTGTGGCGCTCCACAGCACCGCCGGGTCCGTACGGTCGGTCGCCGCCCTCGGCGCGTACGGCACGGGCGCGTGGGGCGCACTGACGGCCGGCTGGCTCACCTGGGACGCAGCCGGCCCGAGCGCCGCCGCCCGTGCGGCGGCGCTCCTCACTCTGGGGGCGGTGATCGCGGTGGGGGCGGCCTGGCGTTGGGAACGCCTGGCGGTGCGGGACACGGAGACGGCCCCGAACGCCACCGCCGGAAGCATCGCGGCAGGCGTCGACGCCGTCGTCGGTGGGCTGCTCCTGGTCGCCGCCGCCGGGGGCCTGCTCCGGGCGGCGCTGCCCGGCGGCTGGACCGTACCGGGGTATCTGGCCTGCGGTGTCGCCCTGTTGGCAGCACTGCGCACGCCGTTGCCCACGATCGCCCGGCGTGGCCTCGTCCAGGCCTCCGCCGGAGTCCAGGCGGTCGCCGTCGCCTGTGCGCTGCCGCTGGTCGGCGTCGCGCTGCTGGGCCCGCTGGGGTGGACGGGGCGGGCGTGGTCCGGCGAGCCGACGGACGCCCGCGCCGCGGTGACCGTGGACACGCCGTGGCCGACGCACCCCGCGCAACTGCTGCTCGCGCCGGCGGTCGTGGCCGCCGTACTCCTCCTCCTGGCCCGCTCCGAAGCCTGGCGCCGACAGGCTACGGCCGGAGCCACGGTCCTCATCTGGGCGACCGTCATGACAGTCGCCCCGACCCTCCAACTCCCCTACCCGGTGGCCCTGTTGCTGCCGACCCTCACCACCGCCGCAGCGCTCGCGGCCGCCGCCTTCCTCCCCCGCCCCCTGCTCGCGACCGCCGTCGCCCTCGCCACCTCCGTCGTCCTCGCCTTCCTCGCGCTGCCCTCCGAGGCGGCCACCCTCACGCTGCTGTCCGTCCTCACCGCCCTGTTCGCCACGGCGTCCCTGCGACCGCACCTCGCCCCGGTCTCAGCCCCCACCGCGCTCGTGTACGGCACGGCACTCGCCTGCGCGACGGGCGCGGCGGCGGGCTGGTCGCCGCGGTTCACGGCGCTGCTGGTATTGACGATCCCGGTGACCGCGGCCCTCCTGGCTCCCCGCCTCACCCACGCGCGCGTGCCCGTCGAGGTGGCGGGCGCGACCGCCGCGCTCCTCGCCGTCGGGCTCGCGATCACCGACCCTCCGATGCTCGCGCTGGTCCTGGCCCTCTGCGGAGTGATCGCCGCCGCCGTGGCCGTACGGCCAGACCGCCGAGCCGTCGGCTACGCGGCCGCCGCCCTCTTCGTCCTGGCCGCCTGGGTACGGCTGGCGGCCTGGGACGTCGGCACCCCGGAGGCCTACACGCTCCCGGTCACCGTGCCGGCGCTGCTGGTCGGCGCCCTCCGTAGGCACCGCGCCCCGCGGACCTCGTCCTGGACGGCGTACGCCCCCGGCCTCACCGCCACCCTGCTGCCGAGCCTCGCCGCGGCCTGGGACGACCCCTACTGGGCCCGCCCCCTGCTGCTCGGCACGGCCGCCCTGCTGATCACCCTCCTAGGCGTCCGCCACCGCCTCCAGGCCCCGCTCGTGCTCGGCGGCTCGGTGCTGATCCTGGACGCCCTGCACGAACTGGCCCCGTATCTGGTCCAGTTGACCGGCGTACTGCCCCGCTGGGTGCCTCCCGCACTGGCCGGCCTCGTCCTGCTGACCCTCGGCGCCACGTACGAGCGCCGCATCCGGGAGGTCCGCCGGGTACGGGAGGTCCTGGGAGGGATGGACTGAAGCGCCCCGTCAGGGGCGCGGGGAACTGCGCGACCAGCCACGGCCGACCCGCGGCTCCCCACGTCCTCCCGCGCACGGCGCTACGGCATCTTGTCGCCCAGCAACGCCAGATTCTCGATCGCGGCGAGGCCGTACAGCGCCGTGTCGTTCGTGGACACCCAGCTCGCCTCGCTGCCCGCGACCAGGGCCATCGGCCCGGTCACCTTCTCCGTCTTCCACGGCGACGACTCCATGTAGCCGTCCGAGCTGTAGAACTTCGTCCAGGCCCGCTGGGCGAGGGTCGCGTCCCCCGTCTGCACGGCGGCGTACGCATCGAGCCGCGAGTGCCCCTGGAAGAGCAGCAGCGTCCCGAAGTCCGAGCCGTACCGCGCCTTCTGCTCGGCCTTCGTGGCGTTGAAGTAGCGGCAGTAGTCGAAGTACGCCTCGTTGAACTTCGGCATGTCGACCAGGTCGATCAGCTCGGCGCAGAGTTCATTGAGCCCGAAGACGGCCGACAGGTGCGAGACGCCGACCACCGGAGTCGTCGCGACGGCGAACTTCCCGGTGTCGAGGTCGTACAGCCCGCTCCCCTGCACAAAGCCGTTGGGCTGCGCGGCGATGCCCTCCATCGTCGACAGCACCCGCGCCTTCGCCTTCTCCCACTTGGGCCCCTTGCGCTCCCACTCGGTCAGCCAGGCGGACACGAGCCCGCTCCAGTCCGTGCCGAACCCGATCGACAGGGCGTGCCGGTCCGGTGTGTACGGGTCGGTCCGCACCTTGCGCTGCGGGTCGAGGACGAGGAACGTCTCGTCGGAGTCGACGTTGGCGTGCATGAGGTCGCCGACCCGCTCGTCCGCGGTGAGGAAGTAGTAGTAGCGCCGGTACGTCGTGTTGGCGATGCGCTGCTGCTTGGCGCTGTCGGCGTAGTGCTGCACCCCGTGCCGGGTGCCGAGCCCCGCCCACTGCCCGATGTGGTAGACGTCGACCTCTCCGGTGTGCCGCGTCATCGCCTCGGCGAACCGGAAGATGTCGGAGCGGCCGCTTCTGAGGTACGCGAACCACAGCCAGAGGTCCGGCGACAGCTCGGAGTTGTCCCAGGCGTAGCCGCCGATGTCGTACCGCCACACGTGCCGCACCGTGTCATAGGTGTGCATGATGTCGCCGTAGTCCCAGAATCCGTACCAACGGCGTTGCTCCACCTGGTCCTTGTAGTAGGTGAAGAGGAAGTCGAGGTGGTCCTCGATCTTCGCCTTGGCCGGCGTGGAGCGGTCCGGCTCGGAGTACAGCCCCGGCCCGAACACCTTCGCCTTGATGAGCTGCCTGGGCGGTGCGGCGAGCTGCGGCAACACCCTTACGGCCTCCACCTGTTGAGCCAGCGTCTCGGCCGTCGGCGTCGACTCGTTGGCCCAGAAGAGGAGTTCGGAGGTGCGGGCTATGCCGTACGGGGTGCCGAACTCCGGCTCGTAGTCCTCGTAGGTGATGTTGAGGCCTTCGAGCTGCTCGGCGTACGTGTCCTGGCCCATGCCGTCGTGGTAGAAGCGCAGGTCCATGGGCTGCGCCTCGGGCGACCAGAGCCAGAGGGTGACCTCGGCGGAGTCCGTGTGCGCGTCCCGGATGTCGAGCTGTGCCGGGTACTTCTCCCAGAAGTCCCTGAGCCCGAAGGAGAATCCGCCGCTCGCGCCCCCGACGTAACCGAACCCGGAGGCCCGCTTGCCACCGCCGGCGCCGATCCAGCCGTACCCCTTCCTGGTCCTCTTGCGCAGCGTGAAGCCGTCGGCGGAGAGCTGGGAGAGCGTGTAGTCGCCCCACTCCGGGATGTACTGAAGGCGGGTCGTCACCCGCTGGTCCCAGGTGGCCGGGTCGGGCAGCTTCTGCCCGGCGTACTGCGCCGCCTGTACGGCCGCGCCCGGATCGCGGCGCAGACCGGTGATGCCCTTGACGGCCTCCCGCAGCAGGCCGGTGCCCTCGCCGCCGATGCGGATGTGCCGGTCGTACGACTCGTCCCGCATCGGCACGTCGAAGCGCACGCCGAGCCCGCGGATGAAGTCCCCGCTCGCCTTGCCCGGTTCCTGTGTGCCGTCGTACGTGATGGTGTGCACCATCCGGAAGGAGTCGGCGCCCGCGTAGAAGTACAGCCGGATCGAGAACGGCAGCCAACTCCGGTCTCCCTTGCGGTGCTTGCCGTCGATGCGCACCACCGCCCGTACGGGGCCGTCCTGTTCGACGGTCACCGCTCCGATCGCCCCGTCGAAGCGCTCGGTCTTCACCGTGCCCTGGTCCTCGTCCTCGATCTCCGGCTGGCGGATGAGGACCAGCCGCCCGTTCCTGGCGATCTCCGTCGAGCCGCGGGTCACGGACTTGACGACGGTCGAGCCGTTCTTGCCGATCTTCGCCGTGATCACACCGGTCGACACGTCGATCGTGCCGCCGCTCCTGTCGACGGTGACCTTCCGGTCGGGGGCGGCCGACTCGCCTGCGGCGAGCGTGAGCTTGCCGGAGCCCGAACTCACCGCGTGCGCGGACCACTTGAGGGACCCGTCCGGCCAGTAGGCGATCGGCCAGGACTGCACGGGTACGGCCTTGCCGTCGGCGTCGGTGACCGCGAAGGCCTGGTCGGGCTGGAACGCGCCCTTCGGCCAGGGCACGCCGACGGTCGAACCGGGGGCGGCGCCCAGACCGCCCTCCTCCAGCCAGTCCAGGGTCACCGGATCGGCGTCGGCGGCCTCGGTTCTGGGGGCGGCCTGGGCATCCTTGGCACCCAGCGCCCAGCTGAACTGCGCGGCGGCCCCGGCGACGGCGGCGGCCTTGAGGAGGGACCTGCGGGGGATGGGGGACATGTGGGTCGGCCTTTCCTTTGCGGGTGCGGATGATCAGGGGCATGAC
Organism: Streptomyces cylindrosporus; assembly: GCF_022698165.1. Classification (GTDB taxonomy): domain Bacteria; phylum Actinomycetota; class Actinomycetes; order Streptomycetales; family Streptomycetaceae; genus Streptomyces; species Streptomyces cylindrosporus. The sequence goes on along the minus strand of NZ_JALDAY010000010.1, from coordinate 433,657 downwards.
AGATGGGAGTTACAGTGATATGTCACATAGCACTGGTGCGGCACTCACCGGCGCCGCCGCTCCTCCACAGCAACAGCAGCCGCCACAACGGCCCCCATCACGGGAACCGCCAACGGCGCGACAATCCAGGCGGACAGCCCCACCAGGGCCAGCCCGCCGACGATCAAGAAGGAACCGGCGGGGTCCAGCACGGTCCGCCGCCCGGCGGCGGCGAGCAGCGCCCGCCACCGCTCCCCCGGCGCCCACACCGCCGCCGCGCGCAGCCCCGCCACGGCGACCCCGATCAGCGCGAACAGCCCGACGGCCCCGACCAGCGGCCCGCCGGGGATCCCGGCGCGCACGGCCTGGACGTCCACCCAAGCCACCGCCACCGCGGCCCACCCGCCGAGCCCGACGGCCCACCCGCCGCGCACGGCCGTACGGAAGTCGCTCACGAACTCCCGCCAGCCGCCGCCCTGATGAGCCGTCCGCCGCCGCAGATGGCGGGCGCCGGCGGCGAAGGCCGCCGGATAGGTGACCACCCCCACCGACGCGACCGCGATCCACACCCCGGTGAGCAGGCACTCGGCGAACACGGCGAACCGTTCCGCCAGGACGGACTCGGACTGCTTACGTGCCTTCAACCGCGCCTGGGCCATGACGACCGCCTCAGCCCTTCAGTCCGGAGGTCGCCATTCCGTCGATCAGATAGCGCTGGAAGGCGAGGAAGAAGAGGAGCACGGGCAGCAGCGCGACCAGCGACATCGCGATGAGGCCGCCGTAGTTGGCGGCGACGCCGTCGGAGTCGCGGAACATCATCATGCCGAGGGAGACGGTGTACTTGCCGGGCTCGTTGAGGTAGATCAGCGGGCCCATGAAGTCGTTCCAGGCGTTGATGAAGGTGAAGATGGCGCTGGTGATGAGCGCGGGCCGGCACAGCGGCAGCACGATCGACCAGTAGATCCGGAAGTGCCCGCAGCCGTCGATGCGCGCGGCCTCGTCGAGTTCCCTCGGCAGGTTCCGCATGAACTGCACCATGAGGAAGACGAAGAAGGCCTCGGTCGCCAGGTACTTGCCGAGCAGCAGCGGCACGTAGGTGTTGATCAGCTCCAGCTTCTGGAACATCACGTACTGCGGGATGAGCAGCACGTGGTACGGCAGCAGGAGCGTGCCGATCATCAGGGAGAAGAGGAGGTTGCGGCCGGTGAACCTGATCTTGGCGAAGGCGTACGCCGTCAGGGAGCAGGAGATCAGGATGCCGACGACGGCGCCGCCGGCGTAGAAGAGGGAGTTCTGGAAGAAGGTCCAGATGGAGATGTCCGCGATGCCGTCGGCGAGGCCCTTGAAGTTCGCCAGGATGGGGTGGGACGGGAACAGCTGGAGGCTGTTGATGATGTCCTTGCTGGGCTTGAAGGACGCGCCGATCACCCACAGGACCGGGTAGAGGACGACGGCGAGCACCAGCAGCGAGCCGATGTGCCAGGCGAGCGAGCCGGTCTGCTTGCGGTTCAGGGACAGGGGTTTGGTGGTGGTCGCGCTCATCGGGCGTCCTCTGTGTCGTTCTCGTAGTGCACCCACTTCTTCTGCGACCAGAACAGGACGGCGGTCACCAGGGCCACGGCGAGCAGCAGCATCCAGGCCATCGCGGAGGCGAAGCCCATCTGGGCGTTCTTGAAGCCCTGTTGGTAGAGGTAGCAGGTGTAGACGAGCGTGGCGTCGGCCGGACCGCAGTACGTGTTGGAGACGACGTAGGCGGAGCCGAAGATCTGGAAGGAGTGGATGGTCTCCAGCAGGATGTTGAAGAAGAGCACCGGGGAGATCATCGGCAGGGTGATGTTCCAGAAGCGCCGGAAGGGCCCGGCCCCGTCCATCTCGGCCGCCTCGTACAGCTCCCTCGGGACCTGCTTGAGCCCGGCGAGGAAGATGACCATGGGTGCGCCGAACTGCCAGACGGTGAGCGCGACCAGGCAGTAGAGGATCCAGTCGGGGTTGCCGACCCAGCCGCCCGCGTGGATGCCGAAGACGGACAGCGTACGGTCCACGACGGCGTTGTCGGAGAAGATCGACCGCCAGACGAAGGCGACCGAGACGCTCGCGCCGATGAGCGAGGGGGCGTAGAACGCGGCCCGGTAGAAGGCCTGTCCGCGGCGGCTCTGAGCTAGCAGCAGGGCGACGCCGAGGGCGAGCAGCAGTTTCAGGGGCGTGCCGATGATGACGTACTTCGCCGTCACCTCGACCGACTTCTGCCACCGCGGGTCGTCGAACATCTTGGTGAAGTTGTCGAGCCCGACCCACTTCGGGGTGTTGAAGAGGTTGTAGTCGGTGAACGCGAAGTAGAGCGAGGCGACCATGGGGCCCGCGGTCAGCAGCAGGAAGCCCGCGATCCACGGGGACATGAAGAGGTAGCCGGCGAGGTTCTCCCGGCGGCCCCGCCGCTTGACGGCGGCGGGGGCGGCGGGGCGGACCTTCCGGGTGGCGGTCGGTGAGTCCTTGACGAGCGTCACGGTGCTTCCCAATCGGTTCCGGTGCGGTCCGGGTCAGGCCTGGAAGGCGGCCTGTGCCTCGTCGAAGAACTGCTTCACCGCGTCGGAGGTCTTGACCTTGCCCAGGCCCAGGTCGCCGCCGATGCGCAGGAAGGCCGCCTCGATGGTGTCGGCGCCGGAGGGGTGCGGGGTGATCGTGCCGAGGACACCGGCCTTGGCGGTGTCGGTCTCGTACTGTGCGATCTCCTTGTTGACCGTGTCCGTCGGCTTGAAGGCGTCGTACTGCTCGGTGCTCGCGAGGATGCCGCGGTCGTAGCCCATGATCTTGCCGACCTCGGGGTCGTGGACCATGAAGTCGATGAACTGGGCGACTTCCTTGGGGTGCGAGGTTCGAGCGGAGGCGCTCAGCATCAGCGAGGCGAGGTACTGGCCGGTGTGCTTGCCGTCCATGGTGGGGATCGGCGCGAGGCCGTATTCGCTGTCGCCCTCGGCGGAGTAGCGGACGGTGAAGTTGTCCCAGGTGAATTCGGAGGCCCCGTGCCCGGCGGAGAGCGAGGACTTGGGGCGGTCCTGCGCGACGATCTTGGGGTCGGTGATGATCCCGGCCTTCGTCCGGTTGTAGCCGTCCTGCCACCACTCCGTCAGGTCGGCCTTGTCGAAGCCCAGTCCGTCCTTGGTGTAGAAGGCCTTTCCGTTCTGCCGCAGGTACAGGTCGTACAGGTACATGATGCTGAAGTAGCCCGTGTCGCCCGGGACCTTGGTCTTGTCGTGGATGGTCTTGAGGGCCTTGAAGTAGTCGTCCCAGGTCCAGCCCGCCGCGGGCTCCACGCCGGCCTTCTGGAAGACCTTCTTGTCGATGACCAGCGCCATGGTGTTGGAGCCGACCGGGACGCCGAGCTGCTTGCCGTCGACCTCGCCGACCTTGGTGACGCCGGCCCGGAAGTTGTCGAGGCTGAGATTGCCGGCGTCGATCTGCGACCTGAGGTCGAGCAGAACGCTTCTCTTGTCGTACTTCCTAAGGAATGTGACGGCGTTTTGGAAAACGTCCGGTGGATTTCCGCCCGAGGCCTGCGTCTGGAACTTCTCCCAGAAAGAGACGTAGTCCTGGAAGTCCGTCTTCACCTTGATCTTCGGATACTTCTTCTCGAAGAGCTTGATGGTCTGGTTGATCTTCTTGGCCCGCTCGTCGGCTCCCCACCACGAGTAACGGATCGTCACCGTCCCGTCGGCGGACGTGCCGCTGTTCCCCCCGCACCCGGTCGTCGCGGCCAGCCCCAGCGTGGCCGCTCCGGCCCCGGCGGCCTTGAGGATCGTACGCCTCTCAACTTTCCTGCTGGTTCCCACAGTCGGGCCCTCCCGGCATCGTCGCCGCCTGCATGAATCGTTTCAAGTAAGCGCTTGCTGGCACAAGTTACGGAGGGCCTCGGGGTGCGTCAATGATTCGGACAGGAATTTCTTGTGGGTTCACAAAGAGGCCGGGCGGCGGCAGGAGGCGGACCGGCACGGCGGAGGCGGCGAAGCCGCAGGTGAGGCGGGTGCGGTCGGCGGGTCGAACGGGAATCGGCCTGCCAGGCGCGAGCGGCGCGCGGCCGAAACCGGTCTCGTCGCCGGGGAGCTGACGGGGTGTCCGGTACGGGACGGCGGGATGTGGTCGAACGGTTTCCCCGGCCACCGGGGGTGACGGCGGGGGGCCGCGCCCTGCACGCAAAACGACGGCGGCCCACCTGCACTGATGCAGATGGGCCGCCGTCTTTGGGTGGGCGATACTGGGTTCGAACCAGTGACCTCTTCGGTGTGAACGAAGCGCTCTCCCACTGAGCTAATCGCCCGGGCGCAGGAAGAACATTACCCCATGTCAGCGGGTGCCTCCGCACCCTCCGCGCGGATCACTGGTCCTCGATCTTCCACGGCATCACGAAGCCGAACTTCCAGAGGTAGACGCCGACCAGGACGGCCACGATCGTCAGGCCGATCGCCGTCAGCGTGATGTTGCGGCGCCGCACCTTGGGGTCGAGGGCCTTCTGCGCCGCCTCGGTGACCTTGCGCTTGGTCCAGCGGAGCACCAGCTGGGCCCAGACGAACTCGGTGGCCCAGATCGCCATGCCGGCGAAGATCACGACCCAGCCCGGTCCGGGCAGGGGCAGCATGACGATGCCGGCGGCCACGACCGCGAGGCCGACCACGAAGACACCGACCTGCCAGCTCAGATGCAGTGCGCGACGCCGCTTGATGAACGCCGGCGCCCTGGAACCGAGCCCCCGCTCGCTCCCGGCCTCGTCCGGCTCCGCCTCTTCCGACGCCACGGCGGCCTCGCCCGACGATCCCTCGGTTCCGCTACTCCCCGTATTCATACGGCCAAACTTTACCTTACTTTACTGAGCGGAAACCAGTCACCGGAATGGCCGTAGGGTGCGAAGGGCCCCTCGGCCGGAAGAGTTACGTAAAGACACGCAAAACACTCAGAGGGGTTTACAACGGCACCGTAGGTGGCATGTCGATTTCGCCGACGTGCGAATCCCCGAGCGCACACTGAGCGAAAGGCCCTGGCGCTTATGAACACCACGGTCAGCTGCGAGCTGCACCTGCGCCTCGTTGTGTCGAGCGAGTCCTCCCTGCCTGTCCCCGCAGGCCTGCGGTACGACACGGCCGACCCCTACGCCGTGCACGCCACCTTCCACACCGGAGCCGAGGAGACCGTCGAGTGGGTGTTCGCCCGCGACCTCCTCGCGGAAGGCCTGCACCGGCCCACCGGCACCGGCGACGTCCGTGTCTGGCCGTCGCGCAGCCACGGTCAGGGCGTCGTGTGCATCGCCCTGAGCTCCCCGGAGGGCGAGGCCCTGCTGGAAGCCCCGGCGCGAGCCCTCGAGTCCTTCCTGAAGCGGACGGACGCCGCCGTGCCCCCCGGTACGGAACACCGGCATTTCGACCTCGATCAGGAGCTCTCCCACATCCTGGCGGAGAGCTGAGGGCGAGGCCCCACAAGCCGCCCGGCGCCGTCGACTCGGGGTGACGGCTCGGGCCGGTACAACCGCATAGGGAACATGCCGACGCCGTCCCGCACCGGGACGGCGTCGGCATGTCCGCGTCCACCGCGCGCCGGGACGGATCCCGCCGACGGCGTGATCGGCCCCTGCTCCGGCGAAACCAATTACCATCGGCCAGCATCGGCGGGCTTGCGCCCGACCCACAGGCCAGGGAGCGAAACGTGCTGATCACCCACGACACCCGGTGCGCCCTCGACACCGTGGTGGATCTGGTGAACACCGCGCCGGAGGACGACACCACGCCGGACGGACTGCCGGACGTCGCTGCTCTGACGGATTTCGTAGAAAACCACGAAGTCAGCGATGTCGGACTGCTGTCGGAATTCGACCTGTCGGCCGTGCGGAAGATCCGCGGGCGGTTCGCCTCGGTCTTCGCGGCGCCCGACGCCCGCACCGCGGCCGGGCTGATCAACGAACTGGTCGCCGCGGCGGGCACCACGCCCCGCCTCACCGACCACGACGGCTACGACTGGCATGTGCACTACTTCGCGCCCGGCGCCTCCGTCGCCGACCATCTGGCGGCCGACTGCGGGATGGCACTGGCCTTCTTCGTCGTCGCCGGGGAGCAGGAGCGGCTGCGCCGCTGCGAGGCACCGGACTGCCGGCGCGCCTTCGTCGACCTGTCCCGCAATCGCTCGCGCCGGTACTGCGACAGCCGTACCTGCGGGAACCGGCTACATGTGGCCGCCTACCGGGCACGGCGCAAGGAAGCCGCGGGCTGACACGGCCCGGGCGGCGTCGTCGTGATCCCCGACGGGTGGCGCCGGGGATCACGGGTACGGCTCAGAGCAGCAGCAGATCGTGCAGCGCAGCCATGAGCAGCAGACACCCGATCACCGCAAGGAAGATCATCAGCGGTGGCTGGGAAAGGGCGAAGAGGCACCCGCGCGGCTCGTCCTTCGGCGGCGCGGTTTCGCCTTGTGTCGTGTCCAGCATCTCGCGGCGATGATGGCGCAGACGGGCCACCTGGCGCGATCAACACGCCCGGAATGAGCGGGAGTTCGCCGAATTCCGTGATGTCCGGTTCGGGTCGTGATCACTTCGGTGCGGCGCGATGATCCACTGTGTCGTTTCAGTCGTCATGCGCCGGTCATATGCCGTGCTTCTTCAGGATGGCCTCGATGTCGCTGAAGTCCTCGGCGGAGTCGGAGCGGGGCGCGGTCGCGGGCCGGGCCGCCGGGCGGGTGCCCGGGCCGAGCGAGGGCGCCGACGCCGTCGGGGCCACCGCGCCGCGTTGCGCCGCGGCCTTGGCCTCCCGGCGCTCCTTGCGGGTGCCGCCGCGACGGCGCTCCACCGCGCGCGTGCTGGAGAACAGCAGCCAGGCCGCGCCGAGCACGCCGAAGCCCGCCCACGCCGTCGGACTGAAGGCGGTGTCCGCCAGCCACTGCACGGTCCCGGTCATCACCAGGCCGAGCGGCACCAGCGAGTAGGCGGCCAGGCGGGCGGCCGCGAGGAACCGCTTGCGGTACGCCGTGACCGCCGCGATGCCCAGGCCGGCCGCGGCGGCGGCGGAACAGACGGTCTCGGCAATCATCCGGTCCTCCAGGCAGTCCTAGGCAGTCCTCGCCGAGCAGGGCACTTTTCGTCCCTTCCATCCTGCACCGCCCAGGCCCCGACGGGCCATGCCTCGGGCGGACATCAGGGACATCTCCGGGTCGGCTCCTCCGCAGGTGCCGGCCCGGTGCCCACCCCTGGGTGTGGATCAGGGTCGCGGGCGCGGGTCGTCGCGGCGGTGTGCCGGTCCGGCCCCCGTGACCTCCGATTGGGTCACCCGCTCCCGACCTGGGACACTGACCGCATGAGCGACTCCTCCCCCGTGCCCGCCGCCGCGCCCGTCCTCGACGTCTGGTGCGAACTCCAGTGCCCCGACTGCCGCAGCGCCCTGGCCGACCTCGGCGCCCTGCGCGCCCGCTACGGCGACCGGCTGGAACTGCGCCTGCGGCACTTCCCGCTGGAGAAGCACAAGCACGCCTTCGCCGCCGCGCAGGCCGCCGAGGAGGCCTTCGAGCAGGGCAGGGGCTGGGAGTACGTCGAGGCCGTGCTCGGCCGGGTCGAGGAGCTGGACCGTAAGGGAGAGCCCTTCCTGGTCGAGGTCGCCGGCGAACTCGGGCTGGACGCCGACGAGTTCGACACCGCCCTGATCGACGGCCGGCACATCCTGATCGTCGACGCCGACCAGGCCGAGGGCAAGGCCATCGGCGTGACCGGGACGCCGACGTACGTCATCGGCGGGGAGCGCCTCGACGGCGGCAAGAGCCAGGAGGGGCTGCGGGAGCGGATCGAGGAGATCGCCGACCGGCTGCTGGCCGAAGGGGCCTGAGCCTCAGAGCAGTTCCTTGAAGAGGTTGTGGTCGGTGGTCTCGTAGCCGAGGGACTCGTAGAGCCGTTCGGCGGGGGTGTTGTCCGCGAAGACGTGCAGGCCGATGCGGTCCTTGCCGCCCTCGACGCCCTGGGCCTCCGCCAGGAGCATCAGCGTACGGCCGTGGCCGCGCCCCCGGTGTCCCTCGTCCACCTCGACGTTGAGCACGTACGCCATCTCGGGCCACAGCCCCAGCCACAGGGTGCCGGCCCGTTCGCCCTCGTGCTCCAGGACGCTGATCAGCGTGTCCTCGGTCGCCAGACCGTGCGGCAGCCACCGCTCCTGCTCCTGCTTCGCCTTGGCGTGCGCCTCGGCCTCGGGCACGCCGCGGTCGATCAGACTCCGCGCGAAGCGGGCCTCGTCCTCCTTCAGCCAGGGCCCGAACTCGGCCTCGGTCATGGGCCGGGCGACGCTCCCTGCCGGCAGTGCGGGCGCGGGCCCGTCCAGCCGCTTGGCCATGTTGCGGCTGCGCCGGACGTACCCGAGCGCCGTGGCGAGCCGGAGGGCGGCCTCGGCGCCACCGGGCACGGACACCTCGATGCGCCGGCAGCCCCAGCCCCGTACGACCTCCTCGGCGGCGAGCGCGGCCACCGTGCCGCGGCCCCGACCGCGGTCCGGCTCCTCGATGTACAGCTCGGCGAGACGGGCCACGCCCAGGCCGTACTCGGGGTGTGTGGAGAGGTGTATCCCGCCCACGGGACGGCTGTTCACGCACACTTGGTAGCGGCGCGACTGCGTCCCGTCGGTGTTGTGCTGGAGCGGCTCGGTCGGCCGCAGGGTCGTCGTCATCAGGGGTGTTCTACCCGCCGTGCCCGCCCGTGTCAGCCAAATATCGGCCGGTTCTCACGGATCCAGGTCGTCGCCGGAGCGCTCGCCGAAGATCCGCATCGCCTTCGCGGTCACCGGTCCCGGCGCGCCCGGCAGTTCGCGGTCGTCGACGCGGTGGACCGCCTGGACGTCCCGCAGGGTGGAGGTGAGGAAGACCTCGTCCGCCCGCTCCAGGACGTCCAGCGGCAGATCGGTCTCCTTGGCGCCGGTCCACTCGACCGTCAGCGCGCGCGTGATGCCCGCGAGGCAGCCGGAGGCGACCGGCGGGGTGTGGATCTCGCCGTCGAGGACGACGAAGACGTTGGAGCCGGTGCCCTCGCAGAGCTGCCCGACCGTGTTGGCGAACAGGGCCTCGGAGGCGCCGTGTTGGTGGGCGCGGGCGAGAGCGACGACGTTCTCGGCGTACGAGGTGGTCTTCAGGCCGGTGAGGGCACCGCGTTCGTTGCGGGTCCACGGGACCGTGATGACGGCGGTCGAGTCGGGGCGGCGGGTGGTCTCGCCGAGCGCGACCACGAGGGTCGGGCCGTGCTCGCCGCGGTCCGAGCCGAGGGGGCCGTGGCCGCCGGTGTAGGTGATGCGCAGCCGGCCGAGCGGCATCGGGTTGGCCGCCAGGACGGCGGCGCAGGCGCGGCGGACCTCGTCGTGGTCCGGGTCGGGCAGGCCGAGGCCGCGCGCGGAGCGGGTCAGCCGGTCCAGGTGCCGGGTCAGCGCGAACGGCTTCCCGTCGGTCGCCTTCACCGTCTCGAAGATGCCGTCGCCCACGGTCAGTCCGTGGTCGAAGACGGAGACGCGGGCGGACTCGATGTCCTGCAGCCCGCCGTCGAGCCAAAGCTTCACTGTTCTGGTCCTCGCAACTCTGCGCCGGGGGCGTCGTGGTGGCCGGGGGTCCGAGGGTCGGTCCTCGGGTCGGCACAGCCCCCTGCCGGTCCCTCCGCACACCACTCGTACGTGCCCGACGCTACCGCGAGCAGTCGGGCCGCCTTCAGCTCGGTCTCCCGCCACTCCGCCTCGGGGTCGGAGCCCCAGGTGATGCCCGCGCCGGTGCCGAAGCGGAGCTCCCCGGCCGCGCGGTCGATCCAGAACGTACGGATGCCGACCGCCAGCTCGCCGGTTCCGCGGTCGGCGTCGACCCAGCCGATGCCGCCGCAGTACGGGCCGCGCGGTGCCGTCTCCAGGGCGTCGATGATCCGCAGCGCGCTCGACTTGGGCGCGCCGGTGACCGAGCCGGGCGGGAAGGCCGCGTCGAGCAGCTCGGGCCAGCCGGCGCCGGCGCGCAACTCGCCGCGGACCGTGGAGACGAGGTGGACGAGCCCGGGGTGCTTCTCGACGGCGCACAGGTCGGGCACGGTGACGCTGCCGGTGGCGCAGACGCGCCCGATGTCGTTGCGGACCAGGTCCACGATCATCACGTTCTCGGCGTAGTCCTTCTCCAGCAGATCGGCCTCGGTGCGCCCGGTGCCCTTGATCGGCCCGGACTCGACGATCCGTCCGGCACGGCGCAGGAACAGCTCGGGCGAGGCGGTGGCGAGCTCGACGCCGTGCCCGGGCAGCCGGATCGTTCCTGCGTACGGCGCCGGGTTGCCGCGGGCGAGCAGCGCGGTGAGGGCGTCCACGTCGGCGTCCGGTGCCACCGGGGCGGCGAGCACCCGGCAGAGGTTCGCCTGGTAGACCTCGCCGGCCGCGATGTGCTCCCGGATCCGGCGCACGCCGTCCGTGTACGCGGCGCGGTCGAGGGACGACGTCCAGTCACCGGCGGCGGGCCCCTGCCACTTCCCCGGCACCGGCGCGGGCACGGGTTCTTCCCGTACGTCCCGGAAGCGGGCGCAGGTCAGACGGCCCTCGAAGTCGGCGGCGACGGCCCAGAAGCCGGTGGAGTCCAGGGCCGCGGGGTCGCTGGTGACGTCGAGGAGGCCGGTGGCGACGCGGGTGCCGAAGCGGGCGAGGGGAGGGAGGTCGTGCACGCGGTCGAGTCTATGGCGGGTGTCCGAAAGGTGACCTCGACGTGTCCCCACGGACGCCCTGGCCACGCCCGTGAGCAGGCGCAGGGCAGCACGCTGCGCAAACGCGTTTTTGTACTGGCCCCGGAATCCGCTAGAGTTCAACACGTCGCCGGGACGCGCAAGCGGATCGGAAAGACAGGCGAACGTAGCTCAGTTGGTAGAGCGCAACCTTGCCAAGGTTGAGGTCGCGAGTTCGAACCTCGTCGTTCGCTCGGAAGAGCAAGGGGGATCATCCCGAACCCCTCACTCCTGGTGGAGTGGCCGAGAGGCGAGGCAACGGCCTGCAAAGCCGTCTACACGGGTTCAAATCCCGTCTCCACCTCCAAGGACGATTAGCTCAGCGGGAGAGCGCTTCCCTGACACGGAAGAGGTCACTGGTTCAATCCCAGTATCGTCCACTGGAGCCGCAAGGCTTCGACCCGCGCGATTAGCTCAGCGGGAGAGCGCTTCCCTGACACGGAAGAGGTCACTGGTTCAATCCCAGTATCGCGCACGCAGTACACACGATCTTGATCGTGGTTCCCGCGCGATTAGCTCAGCGGGAGAGCGCTTCCCTGACACGGAAGAGGTCACTGGTTCAATCCCAGTATCGCGCACCAGCCGAAGCCCCCGGCCGTCTCGTACGGTCGGGGGCTTCGTCGTGTGCCGTCAGCTGGAGAACAGCATGTGGCCGAAGCTCTTGTGGCGGTGGTGACCGCCGTGGTGGCCGCCGTAGTGACCACCGCCGTGGCCGCCGCCGTGCGGGGCGCCCCAGGCGGGCGCGGGCGGGGCGGGGTAGGCCTGCGGGACGCCCGGGGGCGGCGGCCCGGGCTGCTGCCACTGGGACTCCAGGCGGGTCAGCGCCTCCAGCTCGCCGTAGTCGAGGAAGATCCCGCGGCAGCCGCTGCACTGCTCGATCTGGACACCGTTGCGGTTGTACGTGTGCATCGGCGCGTGACACTTCGGACACTGCATCGTCGGCTCAACTCCTAGCCCGTCGGTCCTGCTTCGCGTTCCGCCAGGACAGACTCCATCCCGGCTGCGGTCGGTTGCACCCTACTTCGGGAAATCCGGCGCCAACTCCGGTGGGAGGGAACTCATTCGGGCACATGCATCGATCATGGACATCTCGATCTCGTCGAGGTCGCGGTTCTCCGCCGTGGCCTTGGTGATCGCGCGGGCGGCGGTCTGCACGGTGAGGGCGCGGGCCGGGACGTCCAGGGCGGGCCAGGGGTCGCCGTCGGCGGGGACGGCCGGGCCGGCGGCGGCGCGGTAGGCGGTGAGGAAGCGGGTCCACTCGTCGGGGTGGAGGAGTCCGCAGGCGTACCAGGCGGCGGGGCGGGCGAGGTCCCAGGCGGGGACGCCGGTACCGAGGTCGTCGACGTCGATGAGCAGCCAGGGGCCGTCGGGGGCGGGATGCCGGACGAGCTGGCCGAGGTGCAGGTCGCCGTGGCAGAGGGTGCTGGTGTCCGGCATGGGCGCCTCGGCTCGGGCCCAGGCGGGGAGGGTGCGCCAGGCGTGGAGGACGGGTTGTGCGGCGGGGTGGTCGGCGGCGGTGGCGGAGGCGGTGAGGCGGGCGATGGCTTGGGCTGCTTTGGCGGGGCCGCGCATGGGGGGTAGGGCGGGGGAAGGCGAGGTGGTGGGTGGGGGTGTGGTGGTGGGTGGGGGTGTGGTGGTGGCGGGGCTGAGGGTGGGCCTGAAGAGGGAGGGGAGGGTGGAGGTGGGTGTTCGGTGGAGGTGGGCCAGGAGGGTGCCGGCGGCTTCCCAGGGGGCGGCGTCCGGGGCGTCGGGGTCGACGGGGGTGCCGTAGGGCCAGAAGGTCACCTGGCGGCCGTGCAGGTCGACCGGGATCGGGGTGAGTGGGGACAGGAGGATGCCGGGGAGGTGGGTGGCCGTGGCGAGGCGGAGGGTGAGGTCGGTGAGGGGGGTGCCGGGGGCGTGGGCCTTGGCGACCGTGTCCGCGTGGCGGACGACCGTGGCGTCGGGGCGGTCGGCGAGGGTGGTGCGGGGGGCGGGTGAACCGGGGGTGGCGCAGGGGCAGGGAGTGGTGCGGGAGTGGGCCTTGGCCTTGACTCGGGCGGTGAGGTCGGTGAGCAAGGGGGTGGGGGTCACGGGGCTCCCTGCGGGCGGGGGGGTCTGGTCGTGAGGGTACGGCGGGGAGGTGCGGCGGGGTTGTGGGGCCCGGGAGTTTCTCGCCCCCGCCGCCCCTACCCGTCCCATCCCCAGGGGCTGCCGCCCCTTCGACCCCGCCCAGGGGGCTCCGCCCCCTGGACCCCCGTCGGCCCTGAACGGGCCTCGTCCTCAAACGCCGGACGGGCTGAGAGATGCCGGCCGGTGTTGAGGAGGTGCCGCCCGCTCCGGGGTGGGGGGTGCGGATGGCCAGGACCAGCCTCCAACGCCTCACGAGCCGAAAATGCCGGCCTGCGTCGCGAAGGCGCCGCCCCTTGCGTGCGGAGGGCGGCTTTGGGCAAAGCAATGCCGGCGCAGCTCCCCAGCTGCGCCGGCATTTTTGCCGTCCGCCGCACCCCCGTCCCCACGGGGTTTCATGGGTGGATGTCCCCGCCCGGACCGCTCTTCCGGGCCTGGGGTCGCCGCTCAGCGCCCCAGCATCACGCCCACGGACGACGCCTGTGTGGCCACTGTCTCCCAGCCGTCGAAGACGAAGAAGAGCAGGGCCGCCAGGGGGAGGACCATGAGCGTCGCCACCAGGGGGTGGCGGCGGCCCGTGCGGCGGCGGAGCTCTGTGCGCTCGCTTGTGCGGATCAGCGTCCGCGGTGCCGTCAGAGCCATGGTCCCTCTCCTGACCGTTCAGTTGTCGTTGGCAGCGGCGGGTGTCTGACCTCGGGGGACGAGTGCTGCACCCGCCGCTTGACCTCAAATCTAGGCGTCCGGCGCTCGTCGCACGTCATGCCCTCGTACCGATTGCCGGGCCTCCCGGAGGATGAGCCAGCAGGTGGGGAGTACTCCCCTGGGTGGAGACGTGGACCTAGGTCTCAGGGTCTTCCCGGAGGGGACGCCCGGAGTGTCCGGGCTTTTCTGAGCTGTCCTCCCGCGGCACCGGCTGCTCGACCAGGGCCAGCACCCGTGTGGCCATGAACCGGGCGGTACGGACCACGGAGCCGCTCCGGGTGACTTCGCTCACTTCCACTACACCTCGTCGTACCGCCGTCTCCACCCTGCGGCCCGCCCTGCTCGCCACCACCTCATAGGTGCGGGTCGTGTCGCCCGCGTCCACGACTATCTCCACGCGATCACCCTTCACGTGTTCAATCCCCCTTCTGTGACGGGTGGTTGGGAGCGGGGCGGTGGCTAAGTGCGCCTGTTCGCGCGCTCCCTGACCGTCCTTCAAGTCTCCCACCCGGCACTGACAATCGATCTGGACGAGAGGGCGCGGCCTCTGCGCGCGGGCGGCCGGGTAAACGTAAGCTGTGCCACGTCACACGGACCGGGCAGCGGGGATGAACATGGCGATGATGCGCCTGAGGCGCGAGGACCCGCGCGTCGTCGGCTCGTTCAGGCTTCACAGACGGCTCGGCGCGGGCGGGATGGGCGTTGTCTACCTGGGCTCCGACAAGAAGGGGCAGCGGGTCGCGCTGAAGGTCATCCGGCCCGACCTGGCGGAGGATCAGGAGTTCCGGTCGCGGTTCGCGCGCGAGGTGTCGGCCGCGCGGCGGATCAGGGGCGGGTGCACGGCCCGGCTGGTCGCGGCGGATCTCGACGCGGACCGTCCGTGGTTCGCCACGCAGTACGTGCCCGGGCCCTCCCTGCACGACAAGGTCGCCGACGAGGGGCCGCTGAGCGCGGCCGACGTCGCGGCCGTGGGGGCCGCGCTGTCCGAGGGGCTCGTCGCCGTGCACGAGGCCGGGGTCGTGCACCGGGATCTCAAGCCGTCCAACATCCTGCTGTCCCCCAAGGGGCCGCGGATCATCGACTTCGGCATCGCCTGGGCCACTGGGGCCTCAACCCTCACGCACGTCGGTACGGCCGTCGGCTCCCCCGGCTTCCTCGCGCCGGAGCAGGTGCGCGGCGCCGCCGTCACGCCGGCCACGGACGTGTTCTCGCTCGGCGCGACCCTGGCGTACGCCTCCATGGCCGACTCGCCCTTCGGGCACGGCAGTTCCGAGGTGATGCTGTACCGGGTCGTGCACGAGGAGCCTCAGCTGCACGGCGTACCGGACGCGCTCGCTCCGCTCGTCCGCGCCTGTCTGGCGAAGGACCCCGGCGAGCGGCCCAGCACGCTCCAACTGTCGCTCCGGCTCAAGGAGATCGCCGCGCGCGAGGCGAACGGGCCGGCCGACATGCGTCCGCCCGGGCCGCGGGTGAACGAGGCGGACCGGCCCACCGGGCGGCTCGCCGACACCTACCCGGAGCAGCAGCGTCGGCCGCAGGGGACCCCGCCGCCGCGCGGGGCGTCCCCGTCGTCGTCCCGCGGGCCCGCTCCGGTGCGCGGTGGCGGGGTTCCTTCGCGGGGCGGCGGCACGGGGAGTGCGTCGCGCGGTGGTACGGCGGCCGGAGGCCCCGTGTCCCGCGGTGGTACGGGGTCGTCGGCGCCGCGGGGTGCCGGGGCGCCGACCTCACGTCCCGGGACGCGGCCCACGCCCACCTCCCGGAACGGCACCCGCCCCAACGGCGGCAGCCGGCCCGGACCTCGCAGCGGCACCGGTCGTCCGGCGCCCCGGGCCACGGGCACCGGCCGACGCCCCGCCAACCCACGGCTCCTGCGGCAACGCCTGTTCGTGTTCGTGGTCGTGACGCTGCTGGTGGCGCTCGGCATCGCCGCGGCCCAGGGCTGCCAGGGGCCGTCGCGTGGACTCGGCGGCGACCGGGGCGTCGTACGGAATGAGCAGCAGCACGTACGGCCGAGTCCCGCGGCGCAGGTACCGGAAGGGAAGCCGGCCGCAGGTCAGTAGGGCGTCACAGGGTCGGCAGGATGTCCTCGAAGAACTCTCGGTCGCCCTCGAAGAGTGGGGTCAAGGCGAGGAACTCCTCCGGGGTCACCCAGCGGGTCTCCGCCACCTCTACCGGGTCGGGGACGATCTCTCCCTGGTGCGCGTCCGCTGTCCACCAGTGGAGGCGGAAGCGGCCGTCGTCCGTTTCCGATTCCCAGACCTTGGCGCCCGGGGAGACGGAGAGACCGACCTCCTCCTGGACCTCTCTGACCAGGGCCTCCTGTTGGGTCTCCCCCGGTTCCAGCTTGCCGCTGAGCGGTTGCCAGTAGCCGGGGCGGGAGACGGACGGGCCGCGGCGGATGGCCAGGACCCGGCCGCCCCGGCGCAGTACCGCGACGATCGCCTCGCGCTGGGCCAAGGCCTCAGCCCTGTGGGCGGCCCGTGGCCACCGCGTAGAAGGCGACCGCAGCCGCCGCGCCGACGTTGAGGGAGTCGACGCCGTGGGACATCGGGATGCGTACCCACTCGTCGGCGGCCACCAGCGCCTGCGTGGACAGGCCGTCGCCCTCGGCGCCGAGCATCAGCGCCACGCGGTCCATCTTGTGCGGGGCGGCCTCGTCGAGGGATCTCGCCTTCTCGTCGGGGGTGAGCGCGAGCAGCGTGAAACCCGCCTCGCGGACCGACTCCAGGCCCTTGGGCCAGGTGTCGAGCCGGGCGTACGGGACGGAGAAGACCGCGCCCATCGAGACCTTGACGCTACGGCGGTACAGCGGGTCGGCGCAGTCGGGCGACAGCAGGACCGCGTCCATGCCGAGCGCCGCCGCCGAGCGGAAGATCGCGCCGATGTTGGTGTGGTCGTTGACCGACTCCATGACGACGACCCGGCGGGCGGTCTGGAGAAGTTCGGCGGCCGTGGGCAGGGGCTTGCGCTGCATGGAGGCGAGCGCGCCGCGGTGCACGTGGTAGCCGGTGACCTGCTCGGCGAGCTCCGGGCTGACCGCGTACACCGGGGCCGGGAGCTCGTCGATCACATCGCGCATGACGTCGACCCACTTGGCGGACAGCAGCATCGAGCGCATCTCGTAACCGGCGTCCTTGGCCCGTCTGATGACCTTCTCGCCCTCGGCGATGAACAGGCCCTCGGCCGGCTCTCGCTTGCGGCGCAGTTCGACGTCGGTCAGGCCCGTGTAGTCGCGCAGGCGGGGGTCGTCGGGATCCTCGACGGTGATGAGATCGGCCACAGGGTGATACTGCCTTGTCCTGGGTGTGGTGCCAACGGCTCGGAACGGGTTGGGTTACCCGCGGTTACGCGGACGCGCTCGGTCCGACCGTCACGACCTCGCCGATGACGATGACCGACGGGGCCTTGACCTCCTCGGCGACGACCGTCTCGGCGACCGTGGCGAGGGTCGCGTCGACCCGGCGCTGGGCGGCCGTGGTGCCCTCCTGGATCACGGCGACCGGGGTGTCGGGGGACTTACCGTGCGCGACGAGGGTCTCGGCGACCTTCCCGATCGTGCCGACGCCCATGAGGATGACCAGCGTGCCGGTCAGCTTGGCGAGCGAGGGCCAGTCGACCAGGGAGCGTTCGTCGTCGGGGGCGACATGCCCGCTGACCACGGTGAACTCGTGCGCGACGCCCCGGTGCGTGACGGGGATCCCGGCCGCGCCCGGCACCGAGATCGAGCTGGAGATGCCGGGCACGACGGTGCACGGGATGCCGGCCTCGGCGAGCGCGTTGACCTCCTCCATCCCGCGGCCGTAGACGAAGGGGTCGCCCCCCTTCAGCCGTACGACGGACTTGCCCTGCTTGGCGTGTTCGATCAGGGCGTTGTTGATGGCCTCCTGGGCCATGAAGCGCCCGTACGGCAGCTTGGCCGCGTCGATCACCTCGACGCCGGCGGGGAGTTCGGCGAGCAGGTCGCGCGGGCCCAGGTGGTCGGTGATGACCACGTCGGCCTCGGCGAGCAGACGGCGGCCGCGGACGGTGATCAGGTCCGGGTCGCCGGGGCCGCCGCCGACCAAGGCGACGCCGGGCGTGCGGGTGCGGTGGTGCGGGGCGACGAGCGTGCCGTCGCGCAGGCCCTCGACGACCGCGTCCCGGATGGCGGCGGTGTGCCGCGGGTCGCGGCCGCGCGCGTCGGTGGTGAGGACGGCGACCGTGACGCCCTCGCTGTGCCCGGTGGCCGGGGTCCAGGCGGTGGCCGCGTCGGCGTCGTCGGAGCGCACGCACCACACGCGGTGGCGCTCGGCCTCGGCGGACGCGGCGGCGTTGGCCTCGGCGTCGCTGGTGGCGATCAGCGCGTACCAGGCGTCCGCCAGGTCACCGTCGGCGTACCGGCGCCGCTCCCAGCCGATCTCCCCCGCGTCCGCCATCGCCTCGACGGAGGGGGTCACCTCGGGAGACACCAGAAGGATGTCCGCGCCGGCCGCGATCAGCGCGGGGAGGCGGCGCTGGGCGACCTGGCCGCCGCCGAGGATGACGACCCGGCGGCCGGTGAGGCGGAGTCCTACGGGGTAGGCGGGGTGTTCGGCCATGAGGTGCGGCTCCTCGTCCTGGCAATGCGATGGGCGCTACGGCGCTGGAGCAGCCCTGACGTGCGGATTTTACGGGTGGCTTCGGGTTCTGAGGATGGCTGAGGATGGCTTCAGAGTACGGCCGGGGTGGGGTGCACGCAGGAGCGCGTACCCCACCCCGGCCCGCGGTCACTTCTCGGTGACGCCCGCCGAGTCGAAGGTCGCGACCTCGTGCATGGCACGGGCCGTACTCTGCACCAGCGGCAGGGCGAGCAGCGCGCCCGTGCCCTCGCCGAGCCTGAGGTCGAGGTCGACCAGGGGGCGCAGGCCGAGCTTGTTCAGCGCGGCCACATGGCCGGGCTCGGCGCTGCGGTGGCCCGCGATGCAGGCCGCGAGGACCTCGGGGGCGATCGCCCGGGCCACCAGCGCGGCGGCACCGGCGCTGACGCCGTCCAGGATCACCGGCGTACGCAGCGAGGCGCCGCCCAGCAGCAGGCCCACGATCGCCGCGTGCTCGAAGCCGCCGATCGCGGCGAGTACGCCGATGGGGTCGGCCGGGTCCGGCTGGTGCAGCTCGATGGCACGGCGGACGACCTCGGTCTTGCGGGCGAGCGTCTCGTCGTTGATGCCGGTGCCGCGGCCGGTGACCTCGGCGGGGTCAGTGTCCGTGAAGACGGAGATCAGGGCGGCCGAAGCGGTGGTGTTGGCGATGCCCATCTCACCGGTCAGCAGCGCCTTGTTGCCGGCCGCGACCAGGTCACGGGCGGTCTCGATGCCGACCTCGATGGCCTGCTTGGCCTCCTCGCGGGTCATCGCGGGCCCGGTGGTCATGTCGGACGTACCGGCACGGACCTTGCGGGGCAGCAGCCCCGGGGTGGCCGGCAGCTCGGCGGCCACGCCGACGTCCACGACGCACACCTCGGCGCCGACCTGCCCGGCGAAGGCGTTGCAGACCGCGCCGCCGCCGAGGAAGTTGGCGACCATCTGGGCGGTCACCTCCTGCGGCCACGGGGTGACCCCCTGGGCGTGCACCCCGTGGTCCCCGGCGAAGATCGCGACGGCCGCGGGCTCCGGGATCGGCGGCGGGCACTGGCGCGAGAGCCCGGACAGCTGGGCGGAGATGATCTCCAGCATGCCGAGCGCGCCGGCCGGCTTGGTCATCCGCTTCTGCCGCTCCCAGGCCTCGCCGAGCGCCTTGGCATCCAGCGGGCGGATCTGGGCGACGGTCTCGGCGAGCAGGTCGTGCGGGTCCTCGCCGGGCAGCGCGCGACGGCCGTACGTCTCCTCGTGGACCACCCATGACAGCGGGCGGCGCTTGGACCAGCCGGCCTGCATCAGCTCGGGCTCTTCCGGGAATTCGTCGACGTACCCCACGCACAGGTACGCGATGACCTCAAGGTGCTCCGGCAGGCCCAGCGCCCGCACCATCTCCCGCTCGTCGAAGAAGCTGACCCAGCCGACGCCGAGGCCTTCGGCGCGGGCGGCGAGCCAGAGGTTCTCGACGGCGAGGGCGGCGGAGTAGGGCGCCATCTGCGGCTGGGTGTGGCGGCCGAGGGTGTGCCGGCCGCCGCGGGTCGGGTCGGCGGTGACGACGATGTTGACCGGGGTGTCGAGGATGGCCTCGATCTTCAGTTCCTTGAACTGCTTGGCGCGGCCCTTGGGCAGCGACTTCGCGTACGCGTCCCGCTGGCGCATGGCCAGTTCGTGCATGCTGCGCCGGGTGTCGGCGGAGCGGATGACGACGAAGTCCCAGGGCTGGGAGTGGCCGACGGAGGGGGCGGTGTGGGCCGCCTCCAGGACGCGCAGCAGCACCTCGTGCGGGATGGGGTCGCCGCGGAAGCCGTTCCTGATGTCCCGGCGCTCCCGCATGACCTTCATGACGGCCTCGCGCTCGGCCTCGTCGTAGGCGGGCGCGGCCGGGCCGGTGGACTGACGTACTTCTTCCACTGCGGCCGTGCTCTCTTCCTGATCGGCGGCCCTGGTGTCCAGGTCCTCCGCGTGCTGTACGAGTTCGGTGTCGGCGTCCCTGGGCGCGGGAACCGTGACGACGCCCTCCGCCGCGGGCTCCTCCTCCGGGGGGAGGGTGAGCGGGTGCGGCGGGGTCGGGGCGAGGTGGGGGGTGGTGGGGACGGTGCCTTCCACGGGGACGAACTGGCCGACGGGGGTGGGCGGTTCGGGGTGGGAGGGGGTGGGGGCGGCTGCTGGGGTGGGGGCCGCGGGATCGATGTCGGCTTCGGCGACAGCTGGGGCCGGGGCCGCGGGGGCAGCGCCGGCTTCGGCAGCAGCTGGGATGCGGGTTGTGGGGTCGGTGCCGGCTTCGGCAAGGATCTCGGCGGGGGCTTCGGTGAGGGTTTCCGCGGGAGCGTCGCCGGGGGCCGTGGACGTCTCGCCGGGGGCTGCCGTGGGCGTCTCGCCGAGGGGTTCGGCGGAGAGCCCGGGAAGGGGCTCGGCGGAGAGCCCGGGAAGGGGCTCGGCGGGGAGGCCGGGGAGAGCGTCGGCGGGGATGCCGGAGACGGGTTCGGCCGTGGGCCCGGAGGGGGCGTCGGTGAGGGCTGCCTCGGGCATCTCGGGAGCGACCTCGGTGAGGGCTTCGGCCGGGACGGCAACGGGCTGCTCGGGGGCGTCGGACGCGGGCGCGTGGGGGCCGACTTGCGGCGCGAGGCCCGGCTGGTCCGGGGTGGGGGTTACGGCAGCTTCGGGCGCGAGGCCCGGCTCATCCGGGGTGGGGGTTACGGCAGCTTCCGGCGCGAGGCCCGGCTGATCCGGGGTGGGGGTTACGGCAGCCTCCGACGCAAGCACTGGCTGCCCCCCGGCGGGCGCCACGGCAGGCTCCGGCGCGAGCCCCGACTCGTCGACAGCGGGCGTACCTACGAACTGCGGCGCAAGCTCCGGCTGGTCCCCGGCGGCGGCCGACCCGGCATCCGGCGCAGGTCCTGGCTGATCACCGGCAGCGGCCAGCACGGGTTCCGGCGCGAATCCCGGCTGATCACGGGCGGGGGTGACCACAGCCTGCGACGCAAGCTCCGGTTGATCCCCGACGGGCGCCACGGCAGGCTCCGGCGCGAGCCCCGACTCGTCGACAGCGGGCGTACCCACGGACTGCGGCGCAAGCTCCGGCTGATCACCGGCGGCGGCTGGCCCGGATTCCGGCGCGAGTCCTTGCTGGTCAGCGGTAGGGGTTACGGCGGTGTCGGGGGCGTGCCCGGCGGCAAGGGGTTGGGGGGCCGCCGGGGTGGGGTCAGCCGACAGGTGGGGCGCGTCCGGTACGGCGGGGGCCTCGCCAGGAATGGCGGGCGCGTCAACTTCGACGCCTGCCGCGCCTGCGGCGAGAGGCTGGGGTGCATCCGGAGCCGGCGGGAAGACGTTCGCTTCGGCAGCCGGAGCTGCAACGGCAGCGTCGGCCGGTGCAACGTCCGCGGCGTCGGGGAGTCGGGCGCTGTCCGCTACGACGGCATCGGGACCCAGGCCGCTCCCAGGCCCGCTCCCAGGCTCGACACCTTCCAGAACTTCACCGTCCGCAGATACGACAGCCTCGGCCGCCTGTACGGCTACAGCCTCCTGCGGCGCCTGTCCGCTCTCCGACCCGTACTCCGCCGAACCGGCAGCCTCCGCCGCCTGTCCACCGTACGCACCCTCACCGCCCTGCCCGGCATGCCCACCGTGTGCGAGGTCGCCGACATGCCCGGCATGAGCGAAGTCGACCTGACCGTCAGCCCCCGGCTCGGCAGCCCGCGCCGGCACCCCCGCCTCCGCGGTGATCCGCGTCATGACCGCCTGCGCCGCGCCCACCGGCTCGGCGTGCTGGTCCTGTGGTGGGACAACCGTTTCCGCAGCCGGGGCCTCCGGGGCCACCGAGGGGCTCGTCCAGGGGGTCGCGGGCAGGGGGGCCGCGTCGTGCAGCGCGGAGGTGTCGAGGTACTCCGGGCCCACCGTCGGGGGGCCGGCGTGGCGGACCGGCGCTCCTGCGGGGCCGCGGTCGGCCAGGGAGCGGACCGGGCTCGCGGAGGCGTCGGGGATGGGCGGGCCGAGGTGGAGCGGGCGCCGCGGGGTGACCGGAGCCGGCGCCGGCGCCGGGTTCGGGAGGCGGACGCCGCCGAGGTCGACCGAACCGCTGTCGCGGCCCGCCGTCTCGTGCGGCCCGGGCTCGTGGACGGCCTCGACGACCGGCTCGGGCGCGGGCGGCGCGACCTCGTTGCCCCAGGGGCTCTGCGCGCCCGGCAGCAGCAACAGGTCTTCGTCCTCGGCGGTGGTCTCGGAGAGGTAGGTGTACGCCCCGTGCGCGGTCACGCCCGGCTGTTCCACCATGCCTGCGCTCTCCGGCAGTCCCTCGCCCGGGACCTGGCCGGTGTCCGTCATGCGTACCCCTCGCCCATCGGTTAGTGCCTCTGCGACCAGCCCACCGGAAACGGCGCACTGACCGCCCCCGTAGTGAAGAACGAGCGTGCGTGCCCAGCGGCACGAACGACCCGTCCGTAAAAGGCGACAAAGCCATTCAGTGGCATTCTCGCGGCCGTTCGACCGTCACGACAGCTTGATCCGCGACGGCCCGCTGTGGACTGCGCCACGTTGCGCGTCCTCCGGTTCTGCCGTACCACACCCACCCCAAAAGGGGCGTGTTTTCCGGACATTGGCGAACGAAGTGCCGGGCCACCCGGTGCGGTGCAACGATCGGCCAGCCTACCGCGAGCGATACGACTACCGGATCACCGGGACGGCAGAAAACAGGATCACTGGGACGGGGGCGGGGTCACGACGTGCGCTCCGGGAGCACGGCGCTGAGCAGGAACGCGACGCTCCGCTCCGTCTCCGTCCAGGCCCTGGTGTCGAGTTCGACGGACTGGAGCAGGGCGCACTCGACGCGGTAGCCGTGCTCGGTGAGGTCGCGGCCGACGAGTTCGGCCTCGTCGCGGGTGGAGGCGTGGGCGACGATGCGCTGCGGGCGCCGGTCGGCGACGGCCGAGACCACGGCCGCTCCCCCGCCGCCGACGCGCACGACGTCGGGTTCGGGGAGGTTCTCCAGGACGTGCGGGGCGGCGCCCTGGACGATCTGCAACTGGACCCCGAAGCGGCGGGCAGCGGCGTCCGTGCGGGCGCAGGAGTCGAGGGTGCGGTCGACGGCGATGACGGCGGCGCCGGCGCGCGCGGCCTCGACGGCGAAGGCGCCGCTGCCGCAGCCGATGTCCCACACGAGGTCTCCGACGCGCGGCCCCAGCCGGGCGAGTTGGGCGGCGCGCAGCAGATCCGTCTCGCCCTCGCCGAGCGGGCCGTCGTACACCTCGTCGGGTTGTGTCCAGCCGCGGGGTCCGGTGCTCGGGTCGCGTCCTGCGAGCCAGCCGCCGCTCTCGCCGGCGACGCCCGGTGCGACGGGGCCGCCGATGACGATGACGACGTTCGGGTCGCGCCAGGTGTGGTCGGCGGCCTTGTCGGAGGTGACGACGGTGACCTGTTCGCGTTCGGTGCCGAGTTCCTCGCAGATGACGAAGGTGCGGTGGACGCCCTCCATCAGCAGGCCGAGTTCGGCGGGGCCGGCGCCGGGTGAGGTGAGGACGGCGACTTTGGTGTGGGCGCGGCACACATTCACCGCGCGTCGCAGGGTGCGCCGATGTGCGACGACCACCTCTGCGTCGTCCCAGGGCATGCCGGCCCGGGCGAAGGCGGCGGCGACGGAGGACACGGCGGGGACGACCTCGACCTCAAGGCCGAACTCGGGTGCGCGCAGGGTCCGTACGACTCCGAAGAACCCGGGGTCGCCGTCCGCGAGCACCACCGCGGTGCCGCGGTGGCCGGCGATCCGGCGGGCGGCGAGGGCGACGCTGCCGAGGCGGATGCGCTCGGCGGCCGGGGGCACCTCGGGGAGCGCCAGGTGGTGGGCGGCGCCGGCCACCAGCGTGGCGGCGCCCAGGGCGGAGCGTGCCGCGGCGGTCAGCGGCGAGCCGTCCCAGCCGATCACCGTGACACGGTCGGCCATCGTCGTCGGTCTCCAGGGGGTTTGCGCAGGTCGGGCTGTGAGGGTACCTGGTGTCGGGTGCCGTGGATCGGGCGGTGCCCTCCCTCTCGTGCCCCCAGGGTTCAGTTCCAGTCGGTGAAAGAGGTGAAACCACCGGTGTCGGCGAGCTGCTCGCCCGCGCCGTCGAGGTCCTCGGGCAGCAGGCTCCACACGATGTAGTCGGTGCGCACGTCGCTCCAGGTGCCGTCGTCGGCCCGGACGCGCGCTATGCAGGCGCCCCGCAGCACGCCCTCGCTGATACAGCCGATCTTCTGGGCGACCTGCTGGGAGGCGGTGTTGTCGGCGGCCGTGCGCAGCTCGATGCGCTCGAACTTCTGGTCGGTGAACAGCCATTGGGCGGTGGCGAGCGCGGCCTCGGAGGCATAGCCCTCGCCGCGCGCCCAGGGGGCGATGATGTACGACATCTCGGTGGAGCGCACCCGCCAGTTGGTCTTGGCGAGCTGGACGATGCCGACCAGGCGCTGGGTGAGGAACTCGGTGACGGCGAAGTCGAGTCCGCGGCCGGCCTCCCGCTCGGTGGGCGCGTACCGGGTGATCCAGCCGTGGGCCTGTTCCTCCGAGTAGGGCTGCGGCACGGCCGTCCAGGCCCCGACCTGTTCGTCGTTCATCATCTCGGCCAGTGCGGGCACGTCGTCCTCGTCGAGGGGACGCAGCACCAACCGCTCCGTGCTGATGGAGATGTTGGGGAAGGTGCCAGCCATGCGCCGCTCCGTAACCTTTGGAAAATGTTCAGGGCCTGCTGAACTGCCCAGCATGCAGCATGGCAGGCCGGAACCGCACCACGGGGTCCACCCGCGGTGAGCGAGTGGACCCCGTGCGTGGCGAAACGCCGTATACGTGCCGGTGAATCGGGAGATCAGAAGGACGGGATGACCGAGCCCTGGTACTTGTCCTCGATGAACTTCTTGACCTCGGGCGAGGTGAGGAGCTTCGCGAGCTTCTTGACCCGCGGGTCCTGCTCGTTGCCCTTCTTGACCGCGAGGAAGTTGCCGTACGGGCTGTTCTTCGCGGACTCCAGGACAAGGGCGTCCTTGGCGGGCTTGATCCCGGCGGAGATGGCGTAGTTGCCGTTGACGACGGCGGCGTCCACGTCGTCCAGGGAGCGCGCGGTCTGGGCCGCCTCGACCTCCTTGAACTTGAGGTTCTTGGGGTTCTTGGTGATGTCCTGCGGGGTCGCCTCGCTGCCCGCGCCGTCCTTGAGGGTGATGAGTCCGTTGGCGGCGAGCAGCTTGAGGGCGCGTGCCTCGTTCACGGCGTCGTTCGGGACGGCGATCGTCGCACCGCTCTTCAGCGCGTCGGCCTTCTTGACCTTGTGGGAGTAGAGGCCGAGCGGCTCCAGGTGCACCGTGACGACGGGCACGATGTGGGTGCCGCGCTTCTTGTTGAAGTCGTCGAGGTACGGCTGGTTCTGGAAGTAGTTGGCGTCCACCGAGCCGTCCTCGGTCGCGGTGTTCGGGACGATGTAGTCCTGGAACTCCTTGACCTCCAGGTCGAGTCCGGCCTTCTTGGCCAGGTTCTTCTTGACGAAGTCCAGGATCTCGGCGTGCGGGGTCGGGCTCGCGGCGACGACCAGCGGACCGCTGTAGTCCGAGGAGCCGGCGGTGGATTCGGAGCCCGAGCCGCAGGCGGTCAGCCCGAAGGTGAGGGCTCCGGCGGCGAGGACGGCGGTGGTGAGCTTTGCGGTGTTACGCACGAAAAGTGCCTTTCCTTTTGGGTGCAGCGACCCCGCGGCAGGTGGTGCGGGGAGTCTGTGAGGGGCTACTTGGCTTTCAGCAGCCGCAGCTTCGGAGCCGGTCCGGAGCGTCCGCCGCGGCCGTGCAGCGAGCGGGCCGCGAAGTCGCCGGCGAACTGGATGAGCGAGATGACCACGGCGAGGATCGCCACGGTGATCCACATCAGCTCGGTCTCGAAGCGCTGGTAGCCGTAGCGGATGGCGATGTCGCCGAGGCCGCCCGCGCCGACCGTGCCGGCCATGGCGGAGTAGCCGATGAGGGCGACGATCGTGGTGGTGGTGCCGGCGATCAGGGACGGCAGCGATTCCGGTACGAGGACCTTGCGCACGATCGTCCAGGTGTTGCCGCCCATCGACTGGACGGCCTCGACGAGCCCGCCGTCCACTTCGCGGACGGACGTCTCGACCAGGCGCGCGAAGAAGGGGATCGCCCCGATCGCGAGCGGCACGATCGCCGCCTCGCGGCCGATGGTCGTACCGGTGATCCAGCGCGTGAAGGTCATCAGCGCGACCATCAGGATGATGAACGGCATCGACCGGGCGACGTTCACGACCTGCCCGAGCACCTTGTTGGCGACGACGTTCTGCAGCAGTCCGCCCCGGTCGGTCAGGACCAGCAGGATGCCGAGCGGGAGCCCTCCGACGACGGCGATGAGCGTGGACCAGCCGACCATGTAGAGGGTGTCCCAACACGCCTGGGACAGCAGCGGCGACATTTCCGACCAGCTCACTTGGCACCCTCCACGAGCAGTACGGGCTCCTGGCCCACGACGTCGATCTGCAGGCCCTGTTCGCGCAGGAAGCCGATCGGCACCACGTTGTCCTCGTAGCGGCCGGGCAGTTCGATGCGCATCCGGCCGACCTGGAGGCCGCCGACGGTGTCGATGGCGGCGCCGAGGATCGAGATGTCGATGTTGTAGGTGCGCGAGAGCTGGGAGATGACGGGCTGGGTGGCGGCCTCGCCGTGGAAGGTGACGTCGACGACGGTGCGGTCGTCGCCGGTGGCCTCGCCGGCGACCGGGAAGAGCGCGGAGGCCAGCTGCGAGCCGGGGGTGGCGAGCAGTTCGCTGACCGTCCCGGACTCCACGATCCGGCCGTTCTCCATCAGGGCGGCGGAGTCGCAGATCGACTTCACGACGTCCATCTCGTGGGTGATGAGGAGGACGGTGAGGCCCAGCTGCCGGTTCAGGTCGCGCAGCAGCTGGAGGATCGAGCGGGTGGTCTCCGGGTCGAGGGCGCTGGTGGCCTCGTCGGAGAGCAGCACCTTGGGGTCGCCGGCCAGCGCGCGGGCGATGCCGACGCGCTGCTTCTGGCCGCCGGAGAGCTGGGCGGGGTATGCCTTGGCCTTGTCGGCGAGGCCCACGAGGTCCAGCAGCTCCAGTGCCTTCCTCGACCGCTCCTTGCCCGACTTCCCGAGGATCTCCAGCGGCAGCTCGACGTTGTCCTGGACGGTCCGCGAGGAGAGCAGGTTGAAGTGCTGGAAGACCATGCCGATACGGCTGCGCGCCTGCCGCAGCTCCTTGCCGGCCCGGGGTCCGCGCCCGGCGAGGGCGGTGAGGTCCTGCCCGGCGACGGTGACCGTCCCGGACGTCGGGCGCTCCAGCAGATTGACGCAGCGGATGAGCGAGGACTTGCCGGCGCCGGACTGGCCGATGACGCCGTACACCTCGCCTTCGCGGACGTGCAGGTCGACGCCGTCGAGGGCGGTGACCTCACGGCCGCGCGAGCGGTAGACCTTGGTCAGGCCCGTGGTGGTGATCACAGGGGTTTCCGTCACTGTCGAGTACGAGGGCGTGGGTGTGCCCTGGTACGGGAGGGAAGTCGTGTCGTGCGCGGGCAACGCTTCACGTACGGCATTGCGCGTACGGACATGCCACAAGGGCTCGCTTCGGGGCGCGAGGCTCAGGAGGTGGTGCGGGGGCCCTCTAGAAGGCGCACATTCGACACATACAACGAGCACCGGGCGTCAGGGTCGCCTCGGTCGCAAAGCTGCGGCTGCTCGTCGTAGTCATGCGATCAGTAAAACAGACGTACGGTCCTGACAAAGCGCCGCTGTCCGCATGGTGGACAGCGGCGGACGGGTCTCAGCCGCGGACGGAGATCTCCACTCCCTGGGCGGTGACCAGTGCGGACAGGGCCGACAGGTCCTTCACCACCAGGTCGGCGTCGAGCTCGTGGGCCTGGTGGGTTGTGGTCAACGCCACGGTGGTCATCCCGGCGGCACGGCCGGCCGCGAGCCCGGCGGGGGCGTCCTCGAAGACGACGCAGTGGGCCGGGTCGACGCCCAGCAGGCGGGCGGCGAGGAGGTAGGGCTCGGGGTCGGGCTTGCCGCGGGTGATGTCGTCGGCGGTGATCATCGTCTTGGCCAGGATGCCGACGGCGTCGAGCCGGGCCTCGGCGAGGCGTCGGGTGGCGGAGGTGACGACGGCCCAGCGCTCGGCGGGCAGGGAGTCGAGGAAGTCCTTGGTGCCGGGCAGCAGGTGCACGCCCCCGTTGGGCACGTCCTCCACCTCCAGCAGCTCGATCCGCGCGACGGCCTCGGCGACGACCTCGGCGGGCAGCAGGTCGGCGGCTATCTCGGCGGCCGGCCGCCCGTGCAGCGCGACCCGCCCGAACTGCTCGGCGGTGATCCCGTACTCCCCCGCCCACCGGGTCCAGCACCGGTCGACGGATGCGAGGGAGGAGACGAGGGTGCCGTCGTTGTCGAACAGAAGGGCTTGTGCGTGGATCGTCATGGTCCAGACCCTACGGTGTACGACGGGGTCGACGGCGTCGGCCCATTTCGGCCGTAATAAGGTCACCGCATGCTCACTGCCCTGACGCTGGCGACCGGTGTCGCCGCGCTGCTGCTCGCCGCCTGGTGCGGCTGGGCCGCCTACCGGGACCAGCCGACGAAGGACTGGCACTTCATCGGGATGGCCGTGGTGTCGTTGCTGGCCGTGGTGCAGCTGGTGATCGGGATCGTGCAGCTGGCCCGGGGCGAGAAGCCGGAGCAGGGGACGACGATCTTCGTGGCGTATCTGATCGGCGCCTTCGCGTGCGTTCCGGCGGCGGGCTTCATGTCGCTCGCGGAGCGGACCCGGTGGGGCTCGGTGACGGTGGCCGCCGGCGGTGTGGTGCTGGCCGTCCTCGAAGTGCGGCTCTACGACATCTGGGGAGGGTGAGTTGACCACCGTGGAAAAGAACGCGGAAGAGAACGTGGAAGAGAAGCCGAAGCGGCTCATCAGCGGGCCGGGCATGCTGCTCGTCTGGTTCTACGGCGTGATGGTCGTCGGCGCGGTGTCGCGCTCCGTGTACCAGATCGCGACCGAGTTCGACCGCGCGCCGCTCGCCTACTCGCTGTCGGCCGTCGCCGGTGTCGTCTACGGCTTCATCACGTACTCGCTGGTCCGCGGCGGCGAGAGGGCCCGCAGGGCGGCACAGGTCTGCTGCGCCGCCGAACTCGCGGGTGTGCTGATCGTCGGCACCTGGACCCTGGTCGACAAGTCGGCCTTCCCGGACGCGACGGTCTGGTCGGACTACGGCATGGGGTACGTGTTCATCCCCGTACTGCTGCCGCTGTCCGCGCTGTACTGGCTGCGGAAGAACCGCACGGTCACGCGGTAGCGACGTACGCCTCGGCCGGCTTCTCCAGCACGATCATCGGGACGCCGTCCGCGCCCTCGGAGGTGCCGACCGTCTCGTAGCCCACCCGGCGGTACAGCCGCAGGTTGCCCTCGCTGCGGTGGCCGGTGTGCAGCCGGAAGCGCTTGGCGCCGCGCTCCTCCGCCAGCGCCGACTCGGCCGCCCGCAGCAGGCGCGCGCCGATGCCGTGGCCCTGCAGACGGGGGTGCACGCAGAGCTTGCCGATGGCGGCCGAGCCGTCCTCGGTGACCCGGCCGCGCACCGAGCCGACCACTTCTTCGCCGAGCCGTGCCACGAAGACGCAGTCCGCGGCCACCTCCTGACGGACCGAGTCCAGACTCTGGACGAGCGGGTCGATGCGGTAGTTGCCGTACAGCGCCGCCTCGCTCTGGAAGCACAGGTACTGCAGCCTGAAGATCTGCTCCGCATCCTGCTCGGTCGCCACCGAGATGGTCACGCTCATGCCCATGTGCGCACGCCTCCCGCTCACCTGATCGCCATTTCGTCCCTCACTCCTATCCCCGCACTTCGCGGGCCGCAACCTCCGGTGCGAGCAAACGACGGAGACATCCCAGGCATCTGGAACGTTCCGGGCCGAGACTTCCCTGTGAGATACCCAACTCCCCCGCGATTTCCCGGTATGTCAGGTCTTTCGGGGAGAGCAGGGCCTCCATCAGCCGGGGGCAGCGGCCGGGCAGCCGGCGCACCGCGTCCCGCAGGGCCCGGCGGCGGGCGGCCGCGAGGGCGAGGTGCTCGGGGCCGCGGTCGGCGTCGTCGACCGGCTCGATGCCGTACGGCCGTTCGAGGCGGTGGGTACGGCGGGTGCGGCGGGCCTCGGAGCGGACGGCCCGGCGCAGCCAGCCCGGCGGGTCGAGGGGCGGGCCGTCCGTGTCCAGGCGCTCCAGGAGGCGGAGCCAGACCGCCTGTTCCAGGTCGCCGGGCTCGGCACCGGAGGCATGTGCCTCCGCGGAGGCTTCGGCGGTGAGCAGCGGTCGCAGGGTGGCCACGAGGTCGTACGTCATATGCGGCACGACGCGGCCGCCCGGGCGGCGGGTTGCCCGGGCGGCCGACTCTCACCCCAACCGGGGCTTCCCACTCAGCCGTTGACGAAGTCCTCGCGGGCGAGGACACCGGTGTCGGCGTTGTCGGTGAAGACACCGTCGATGCCGGTGGCGAAGTACCTCTTGAAGGCGCCGAAGGGGTCGCCGTACGCGTCGGCGTCGGTGCCCTTGCGGTACTCCAGCGGCAGGAAGGGGTTCTCGTTGCGCATGGTGTACGGGTGCAGGATCAGACCGACCTTGTGGGCGTCGGAGACGAGGGTGGTCTCCTGGTCGAGGCTGCCGTCCGCCTTCTTCGTGATGATCAGGTCGAGGGTCGGGCCGAGGCCCTGCGCGTAGCCGGCGATCTCCCTCAGGCCCTTCGGGGTGATCAGGTCGGCGACGGTGCGGGTGTCGCCCGCCTCGACGAAGTCCCAGGGGCGGGTGTTGGCGGCGGACAGCAGCACCACCAGCGGGTTGTCGACCAGGGTGTTCAGGCGCTGGATGCTGCTGGGCTCGAAGGACTGCAGGATGACCGGCGAGTTCCGCTTGTCCTTGCCGTGCTTGTGCAGCAGCTTGGCGACCCGCTCCTCAAGGCCGAGGCCCAGCTTGCGGAAGTAGGTGGGGTGCTTGGTCTCGGGGTAGATCCAGACCTGCCTGCCGCGCTTGCGGGTCTGCTCGTCCTGCCACTTGAGGACTTCCTCGAAGGTGGGGATCTCCCAGCGGCCGTTGTAGATGGTGTTGTGCGGGCGGTTGGCCGGGATGCGCTCGACGGCGCGGAGCGTCTTCAGCTCCGCCAGGGTGAAGTCCTCGGTGAACCAGCCGGTGGTGGAGACGCCGTCGAGGACCTTGGTGGTCTTGCGGTCGGCGAACTCGGGGTGGTCGGCGACGTTCGTCGTACCGCCGATCTCCGGCTCGTGCCGGCAGACCAGATGGCCGTCCTTGGTGGGGACGAGGTCGCCGGCCTCGACGATGTCGGCGCCCAGGTCGAGGGCGAGGTTGTAGGAGCCGAAGGTGTGCTCCGGCCGGTAACCGCTGGCACCGCGGTGACCGATGATCGTCGGCTTGGGCAGGCTCTTGAGGCCGCCGCTGCCGTACGAGGCCGACCCCGCGGCTCTCGCCGTGCCCGACAGGCCGAGGACGGCTCCGCCCGCGCCCAGCACCGCCGCGCCGAGGAGCGCCCGCCGCCCGGTGGTGCCTGTCTGCTCGTTCTCCTGCGTTCCCATGAACGCCTCCCCTGACGTGAGCTCTTCGATGCGGGCCGATCGTAGGTGCGTGTACATGACGCGAGGGAGACCTCGGTCGGAACACGCGGATGACTCGGAATGTCGTATGGGAACGAATGTCTGAGGGCGTGCGGTCTGAGGACGTGCGACATCCCTCACATGGTTCCGGCGCGGTTACGGGCGGACGACGCGGCGCCACTGCAGGTAAACACGCGTCAACAGTGCGTAAGACCTCGGTGAACCCGGCGTCCCCGATGTGCACGACCCCGGAGACCGGGAGTATCGTCCTCACCTGCACAGACTCATACCAAAACCCTTGACACCGGAGGGCCCGTTGTCCCGCTTCGCGCTCATCAAGGCAGTGCTCGGACCGATCATGCGCCTGATGTTCCGCCCACAGGTGGAGGGCGTGGAGCACATCCCGGCGGAGGGGCCGGTCATCCTGGCCGGCAACCACCTCACCTTCATCGACTCGATGATCCTGCCGCTGGTCTGCGACCGTCAGGTCCTCTTCATCGGCAAGGACGAGTACGTCACCGGCAAGGGCCTCAAGGGCCGTCTGATGGCCTGGTTCTTCACCGGCGTCGGCATGATCCCGGTGGACCGGGACGGCGCGAACGGCGGGGTGGCGGCGCTGATGACCGGGCGCCGCGTGCTGGAGGAGGGCAAGGTCTTCGGGATCTACCCCGAGGGCACGCGCTCCCCCGACGGCCGCCTCTACCGCGGCCGCACCGGCATCGCACGGCTCACGATGATGACCGGCGCGCCGGTGGTGCCGTTCGCGATGATCGGCACGGACAAGTTGCAGCCGGGGGGTGCGGGGATGCCACGCCCCGGGCGGGTCACGGTCCGTTTCGGCGAGGCGATGGAGTTCTCGCGTTACGACGGGATGGACCGGGATCGGTATGTGCTGCGGGCGGTGACGGATTCCGTGATGGCCGAGGTCATGCGGCTTTCCGGGCAGGAGTACGTGGACATGTACGCCACCAAGGCGAAGGCTGCCTGAGCCGACGGGTTTTCCGGAGCCGTATGCACCTGGCAGGGTGCGTACGGCTCTTTTGTTTGGCTCTTGGGGGACTTCTTGGCGGAGAGTGAGCTGGATCTCGATGGGTTGGTCCGGGCTGCGGTGGTCGAAATCCATACGCCCCAAGGCAGTGGGAGCGGATTCTTCGTGGCTCCCGGACTGGTCCTGACAGCCTTGCATGTCGTAACGAACAAGACGGGGCCGTACGAGTTCGTTGAGGTCCATTTCGCCGGCGGAGTCTTCCGGGCAGAGGTGGAATGGGTATCTGGCCGTTGGAGGGACAGTGGTGTCGACCTGTGCCTCATCCGCTTGACGACATTCGTGGATCATCCATGTGTCCGGCTTTCCGACCGCCAGCTGGAACTCGGCGATCGCCTCTGGGTGTACGGCTTCACGGCGGGGCCAGGCACGCAGCCTGGCGATCCGTGGAGCGGCACGTTCGCCTACCAGGGCACGGAAGGCCTGAACGGGCGGATCGCGGGCGATGACCTTCCGGTCGGTATCAGCGGCGCCGCGGTGGTGGATCCTGTTGGCGCAGGTGTGTGCGCCCTCGTGGTGGCGAGAAGGTCCGAGGGAAACGGCGGGCTCATCCTCCCCCTGTCGGTTCTCCAGGACACCGGATTCGCTGAAGACGCCGAACGACTGAGACAGCTGTGGACCCTCCACGACGAGTACCACCTCGGCCGGCAACGCGGCACGACGGCGTCCTCCCCGGGCGCTCGTCCGCCCGCCAGGAACTGGTCCCGTACCGCCGACACCACCCGCCCCCTCGCCGCTCTCGGCAGTGACCGTTCCAGCGTCGTGGATCTGCTCGGCAACGAGAGTGACGTCGACATGCTCGCGACCCTGTGCGTGGCGCTCGGCACTGAACCGCCGCTCGCCATCGCCCTGCTCGGCGAGTGGGGCGTCGGCAAGTCCAGCACGATGGACCAGATGTACGCCCGGGTCAACGGCCTCACCGAACGCGCCCGGCGGCAGCCCGAGTTGAGGTCGGCGTTCGCTGTGAACGTGCACCAGGTGCGGTTCAACGCCTGGCACTACGCCGAGGAGCATCTGTGGACCGGTCTGGTCGACCATCTGCTCCATGAGCTCGCCCGGACTCCCGAACCGGAGGAGTCACCGGACGTCGCCGCACGCAGCAAGGACCTGCACGCGCAGCTCGAACTCGCGCAGGCCGAGGCCGACCGGCTCCAGGCCGCCAAGGACGCGGCGGAGCAGGACGCGCCGGTGGGCCGGACGCGGGGCCTCGGTTCTCCGCTGCGGACGCTCCGGCTCCTGGCGACCGAGGCGGTCACCTCGTGGAGATCGCTGTGGCGCAGCAAGGCGGTTCTGGTGGCCTGGGCCGTCGTGCTCGGTGGCTCCCTGGCGCTGTGGCTGTGGGCCGGTGACCGGCTCCTCGCGCTGCTGCCCCTGGCTCTGGCGGTGGGTGCGGTGGTACAGCCCTGGTGGCAGCGGGCGGCGGCACTGCACAAGCGACTGCAGGGTGTCGCCCAGGGTGCCGCGGACCGGCTCGACCAGGACCTGCGGGAGGCCGGCGAGCGGGTTGCCGCCCTGACCGACCAACTGGCCCAGGTGGACGCGGCGGTACGGCTCTCCGCGTTCCTCAAGAAGCGATCCGCCGACGGCGACACCGCGTATCTGCCGTACCGCAGTCTTCTCAGCCAGGTCCGCCGTGATCTGGAGCGGATGGAAGCCGATCTCGCCGACGCGCACCAGCAGTTCCGGGAGCGGGTGCGGGAACCGGCCTCCGCGACACCGCCGTTGCAGCGCATCATCCTCTACATCGACGATCTCGACCGCTGCCCGCCCGAGCGGGTGGTCGAGGTGCTCGCCGCCGTACACCTGATGCTGGCCCTGGAGTTGTTCATCGTGGTCGTCGCCGTGGACGCCCGCTGGCTGCTGTCGGCATTGCGGGCGCACTACCGCGAACTGTTCGGGACGGCAGGGCAGGCGGGCGAGGACGCCGCCGGGTCTCCCCTCGACTATCTCGACAAGATCTTCCAGATTCCGTTCCTGGTGTCCCGGCCCACACACGGTGCGACCTCCCGTTATCTCCGGTCACTGTTGGGGCCGGCTGAATCGCCCGCGCAGGAGGGGGCCGACGTGACCGCCCACGCGGGGACGGCGGAGATCGGTTTCGCAGCGCCCGGGGCGGACGCCGAAGGCGAGTCGGGGCGACGGCCCTCCGTCGCTGTGCCCGACGTACGGGACCTGCGCCCTGACATCCTTCAACTCCGTCCGGCCGAGATCGAGTTCATGACCTCGCTCGCGCCCCTCGTACCCACTCCGCGCGCCGCCAAGAAGCTCGTCAACCTCTACCGGCTCACCCGCATCGGCGTCCCCGCCGCGGAGCTGGACGAATTCCTCGCCGGGGACTTCAGGGCCGTACAGATCCTGCTGGCCGTGGTGGTCGGAGCGCCTGCGGTGGCCCGGTCCGTGCTCACCGCTCTCTATGCGGCCGACCCCGAGCAGGACGTCCGCGAGGTGCTCCGAGGCGCGGGTGGCCAAGGAGCCGGGGCCGACGTCGTCGACGCCTGCAACGGCATCGCGGCCGAACTCGACAGCCTCCTGGGCTCGGGGGCGGGGCCGGTCGAGGCGCGGTACTACGCCCACTGGTGTCCGGTGGTCACCCGCTTCAGCTTCCACACGGGTGGCTGGATCACCGAGTGACGCCTCAGGCGGCGTTGTCCAGCCGCTGGCCCCGGAGCATGAACCACGCCGCGACCGCCGTCGCCAGCAGGACGATCGCGCCCACGCCGACTGCGATCGACAGGCCGTTGACGAAGGCGTCTCGGGCAGACGTCAGTAGAGCCTGCGCCGCGTCCGTCGGCATTCCGGACGCCGCCTCCACCGCACCGCCCAGTGACTCGTGGGCGCCGGACGGCGTGCCCGCCGGGGCTGCGAAGTCCCGGTAGACGCCAGTCACGATCGAGCCCAGGACGGCTATGCCCAGGGCCGCGCCCAGTTCGTACGCCGTTTCGGAGACCGCCGATGCGGCGCCTGCCTGTTCCTTCGGGACCGACGACAGGATCACGTCCGACGTCACCGTGAAGGAGAAGCCCGCGCCGATGCCCACGAAGAGCAGGGCGGTGCCGAGGAGCGGATAGCCCGTCGACTCGTCGATCACCGTGAGCGCGGCCAGGGCGAGGCCGATCGCCGCCAGGCCACCCGAGACCACCGTACGGACCGAGAAGCGGCGGGCCGCCCGGCCCGCGATCAGGCCCGCTGCCACGGCACCCACCGCCGCCGGGATCTCCGCCAGGCCCGCCTCGAACGGGCGCCTGCCCTGCACCAGTTGCAGGTACTGGGAGAGGAAGAAGACCAGGCCGGACAGGCCCAGGATGGTCAGGAGGTCGGCCAGGACCGCGCCGCTGAAGCCGCGGTGGCGGAACAGGCGCATGTCCAGGAGCGGGGTGGGCAGCGTCAGTTGGCGGCGGACGAACCAGTACAGGGCCGTCAGGCCGAGTACCGCCGCGGCGACCGGGTCCCACGAGAAGCCGTGCGTCGCCACCTCCTTGACCGCGTACACCACCGTGATCATGCCGATCAACGACAGCACCACGCTCAGCAGGTCCCACGGACCAGGGTCCGGGTTCTTCGACTCCGGGAGGAGCTTGATGCCGACCGCCACCAGGACCGCCATCACCGGCAGGTTGATGAGGAAGACCGAGCCCCACCAGAAGTGTTCGAGCAGGAAACCGCCCGCTATCGGGCCTATCGCGGTGCCCGCCGAGGCCGTCGCGCCCCAGATGCCCACCGCGAGGCTGCGTTCGCGCGGGTCGTGGAAGAGGTTGCGGATCAGGGCCAGGGTGGCCGGCATGAGGGTCGCGCCCGCGACGCCGAGCAGGGCGCGGGCCAGGATCATCAACTCCGGTGTCGTGGCGTAGGCGTTGAGGATCGAGATCGCGCCGAAGGCCGTGGCGCCGACGAGCAGGATGCGCTTGCGGCCTGTGCGGTCGCCGAGGCTGCCCATCGAGACCAGGAGGCCTGCGATCACGAACGAGTAGACGTCTCCGATCCAGAGGAGCTGGGTGCCGGAGGGCTTG
Source organism: Streptomyces cylindrosporus (assembly GCF_022698165.1). Taxonomy (GTDB): domain Bacteria; phylum Actinomycetota; class Actinomycetes; order Streptomycetales; family Streptomycetaceae; genus Streptomyces; species Streptomyces cylindrosporus. The sequence continues at coordinate 396,883 of NZ_JALDAY010000010.1, read as the reverse complement.
AGGTCCTCGCTGATGTACGGGGTCGCCAGGCCGAGGACGGTCGCGTCGACGGCCACCAGCAGCACGGCGAGCACGAGGACGGACAGCGCGAGCCAACGGCCGGGACGCTTCACCGCCTCGGTCGTGGTCGCCGGCTGCAGGGTGCTGGTCATGGTTCCTCTCTCCGTAGTGCGCCACCGAGCAGCAGCTCGGTGATCATGAAGGTGAAGTCCTTGGCTGCCACCCGGCCCTCCAGGACCGCCCAGGCGCCGGAGGCCAGCAGGCCGTAGAGCGCCTCGGTGAGCCAGGCCGGGGTCAGGTCGATGCGGAACTCACCGCTCTCCTGTCCGCGCCGGAACAGCGCGGAGATGCGGTCGTCGATCCGGGTCCAGCCCGCGTTCTGCTGCTCGCCCTCGAAGAGCTGGTTCTCGGTGTAGAGGAAGGCGAGCAGGGCGGCCGACGGTTCGATCGCGCGGACGAGGCGCCGTACGGCCTCGGCCGCCGGGCCCTCGCCCGGACGGGCCGTGTCCAGGGCCGCCTCGCACTCGGCGATGCCGAGCGACTCCAGCGCTCGTACCAGCGCGTCACGGCCCGCGAAGTGGCGGTGCAGCGTGGCGCGGCTGATTCCGGCCGCCTTGGCGACCTCGTCCATCGTCGCGGTGGACTTGCGGGTCAGCAGCGCCGCGGCGGCGCGCAGTACGTGGTCACGGTCTACAGCCATGAGACAAGCGTAACCCATGTGAGACGTTCGCGTCTCACTGTAGGCGTGCTCGTCTCATGGGTCAGTGTGTCGTGCTTGCTCTGTCGTGCTTGCTCTCAGTGCCAGGGGAGGCTGCTGCGCCGGGTCCAGTACTCCTGCGGGTCCTCGACCAGTTCGGCCAGGCGGTTCAGCTGGTCCTCGTCCAGGTCCACGACTGCCGCGTGGAGGTTGGAGGCGAGCTGGGTCACCGTCGCCGCGCCGGAGAGGACGACCCCGGCCCACGGCCGGCGCAGGATCAGGGCGAGGGCCACGGCGTCGCAGCCCAGAGACGTTTCCGCGGCTACGGCCTTGAGGGCTTCCGGGGCGTACGGGTCGGCGAGACGGCCGTTGGCCATGCCCTCCTTGACGATCACCGTGAGGCCGGCGTCGTGCGCCTCGGCGAGGGCGGGGGCGGCGGAGGTCTCCAGGGCGTTGTACGTCGACTGGACGGTACGGAAGATGGGCTCGCCGTCGACCGTCACGGCGAGGGCGGCGCGGATGGCCTCCGCCTGGGACGGGCCGCTGGTGGAGAAGCCGATGGTGGTGCCCTGCGCGGCGGCTTCGGCGAGCCTGGCGTGGAGTTCCTTGTCGGTGAGGGCCGGGCTGTCCGGGGTCACCGAGTGGATCTGGTAGAGGTCGAGGCGCTCGCCGAGGATCGCGGCGGTCTCGGCGCGCTGTCGCTCGTACGTGCCGAGACTGTGGTCCTTGACCTCGTGCTTCTCGGCGTCCGTCGTCCAGCCGGCGGTGTAGGTGTAGCCCCACTTGCTGCCCACGACGATGTCGTCGATGTCGGGGCGGGCGCTGAGCCAGTCGGCGAGGAACTCCTCGGAGCGGCCGTAGGAGCGGGCCACGTCGAAGTAGCGGACGCCCTGGAAGTAGGCGGCGTCGAGGAGTTCGTGGGTACGGGCGCGCAGGGCGTCGACGCTACGGCTCTCGGGGAGGTCCTCGTCGCGGCCGAGGTTGATGTAGCCGGGGCGCCCGACCGCGGCGAGGCCCAGGCCGATGTGGCAGGTGGGGGTCGTCGCTGAGGCGAGACGGGCGAAGGGCATCGCGGGCTCCGTTCGGTCGGTACGGCTCATGACCAACGTAACCGCGATGCCCTTCGGACATGCGTACCGCTACTTCTTCTTCGCGTTCGCCCACTCGTGCTGAGCGGCGACGTCCCTCTTCACCTCGGCCAGCTGGATCGCCACCGCGCTCGGGGCCGTACCGCCGCGGCCGTTCCTCGATGCCAGGGCGCCCGGCACGTTCAGTACCGTGCGGACCTCGGGGGTGAGGTGGGCGGAGATCTTCGCGAACTGGTCGTCGGTCAGCTCGTCGAGCTCCTTGCCCTCGGCCTCCGCCGCCTTCACGCACTCGCCGGCGACCTCGTGGGCGACACGGAACGGGACGCCCTGCTTGACCAGCCACTCGGCGATGTCGGTGGCGAGCGAGAAGCCGGCCGGGGCCAGTTCCTCCATGCGCTCGCGGTGCACGGTGAGGGTGGCCATCATGCCGGTGAAGGCCGGGAGCAGGACCTCCAGCTGGTCGATGGAGTCGAAGACCGGCTCCTTGTCCTCCTGGAGGTCGCGGTTGTACGCGAGCGGGAGGGCCTTGAGGGTGGCCATCAGGCCGGTCAGGTTGCCGATCAGGCGGCCCGACTTGCCGCGCGCGAGCTCCGCGATGTCCGGGTTCTTCTTCTGCGGCATGATCGACGAGCCGGTCGAGAAGGCGTCGTGCAGGGTCACGAAGGAGAACTCCTTCGTGTTCCAGATGATGACCTCCTCGGCGATCCGGGAGAGGTTCACGCCGATCATCGCGGTGATGAAGGCGAACTCGGCGACGAAGTCGCGGGAGGCCGTGCCGTCGATGGAGTTCGCGGAACTGCCGTGCTCGAAGCCCAGGTCGGCCGCCACCGCCTCCGGGTCCAGGCCGAGGGAGGAGCCGGCGAGGGCGCCGGAGCCGTACGGGGAGACGGCCGTGCGCTCGTCCCACTGGCGCAGCCTCTCCGCGTCCCGGGACAGGGACTGGACGTGCGCCAGGACGTGGTGGGCGAACAGGACCGGCTGGGCGTGCTGGAGGTGCGTGCGGCCGGGCATCGCCACGTCCGGGTGGGCCTCCGCCAGGCCGATCAGGGCGTCCTGGAGGTCGGCGATCAGGCCGCCGACCGTGCGGGCGTGGTCCCGCAGGTACATGCGGAAGAGGGTCGCCACCTGGTCGTTGCGGGAGCGGCCGGCGCGGAGCTTGCCGCCGAGGTCGGGGCCGAGGCGCTCCAGGAGGCCGCGCTCCAGGGCGGTGTGCACGTCCTCGTCGGCGATCGTGCCCACGAACGAGCCGTCGGCGACGTCGGCCTCCAGCTGGTCGAGGCCGGCGATCATCCGCTGGAGCTCGTCCTCGGTGAGCAGGCCCGCCTTGTGCAGCACGCGCGCGTGGGCGCGCGAACCGGCGATGTCGTAGGGCGCGAGGCGCCAGTCGAAGTGGACGGACGCGGACAGCTTCGCCAGGGCCTCGGCGGGACCGTCGGCGAAACGGCCGCCCCAGAGCCGTACGTCACCGCTGTTGCTGCTCACTTGCGTTTGCTCCTCGGGAGGGTGGGTCGGTGTCGGGCCGGAACCTCAGGCGAGGTCGCGCTTGGACGCGATCTTCGCCGACAGACTGTAGATGTCGATGAAGCCCTTGGCCGCGGACTGGTCGAAGGTGTCACCAGTGTCGTACGTCGCGAGGTCGAAGTCGTACAGGGACGACGCGGAACGCCGGCCCGTCACGACCGCCCGGCCGCCGTGCAGGGTCATGCGGATGTCGCCGTTCACGTGCTGGTTGGCCTCGTCGACGAAGCCGTCCAGCGCGCGCTTGAGCGGGGAGAACCACTGGCCGTCGTAGACGAGTTCGCCCCAGCGCTGTTCCACCTGCCGCTTGTACCGGGCGAGTTCGCGCTCGACGGTGACGTTCTCCAGCTCCTGGTGGGCGGTGATCAGGGCGATCGCGCCCGGGGCCTCGTACACCTCGCGGGACTTGATGCCGACCAGGCGGTCCTCGACCATGTCGATGCGGCCGACGCCCTGGGCGCCGGCGCGCTCGTTCAGCTGCTGGATCGCCTGGAGGACGGTGACGGGCGTGCCGTCGATCGCGACCGGGGCGCCCTGCTCGAAGGTGATGATCACCTCGTCGGGTTCGCGGGCCACGGCCGGGTTCTGCGTGTACTCGTAGACGTCCTCGAGCGGGGCGTTCCAGATGTCCTCCAGGAAGCCCGTCTCGACGGCGCGTCCGAAGACGTTCTGGTCGATGGAGTACGGGGACTTCCTGGTGGTCGCGATCGGGAGCTGCTTCTGCTCGCAGAAGGCGATCGCCCTGTCGCGGGTCATCGCGTAGTCGCGGACCGGGGCGATGCACCTGAGGTCGGGGGCGAGGGCCGCGATGCCGGCCTCGAAGCGGACCTGGTCGTTGCCCTTGCCGGTGCAGCCGTGGGCGACGGTGGTGGCGCCGTGCTTGTGCGCGGCGGCGACGAGGTGCTTGACGATCGTCGGCCGGGAGAGCGCGGAGACCAGCGGATAGCGGTCCATGTAGAGGGCGTTGGCCTTGATCGCCGGGAGGCAGTACTCCTCGGCGAACTCGTCCTTGGCGTCGGCGACTTCGGCCTCGACCGCGCCGCAGGCGAGGGCGCGCTTGCGGATGACGTCCAGGTCCTCGCCGCCCTGGCCGACGTCCACCGCGACCGCGACGACCTCGGCGCCCGTCTCCTCGGCGATCCAGCCGATGGCGACGGAGGTGTCCAGACCGCCGGAGTAGGCGAGTACGACGCGCTCGGTCACGGGGTGCTCCTTCCGTCGCGTTCCACCCTCATGCATGAGTATGTAGAGTGATGCATGATTCGTCAATCTGAGGGAGGCTTGAACACCCGCAACCGCTTTCCCGTACCTCTCGCCGAACGCAGGCGCCGCGTTTGTACACCCCAGCCACACGCCAGTGACACAACCGTCACTCCAGACCCGAGTGAGGCATCCGCATGTCCAGGGCTCTCCCGAAGTACAACAAGCGTCGCGTCGCGATCATCGGCGGCGCTGCCGCGGTGGCGCTGTCCGGAGCGGTGATCGCCGGTACCGCCCTCGCCGGGACACCGTCCAAGAGCAGCGGGAACGACGCCCGCACCCTGGCCGCGTCCCCGGGCACCATCACCTGCCCGGACGTCGCATCCAAGCTCCCCGCGATCCCGGCCTCCGCCCAGGCCGAGGTCACCCGCAATCTGACGCTGCTCCAGACGCAGATCGACGAGGCCAACAAGCGGCTGGTCGACACGGTGGGCCAGGGCGGGCCGAACTTCGTCAACAACGCCATCCTCGGGCCTCTCAAGGACAAGCGGGTGGCGACGATCAACCGCATCGCCACGGCCATCGGGCGTACGGCGGCCAAGCCGACCGGCCTCGACTCGCTCGCGCCCTGCACGCTGAACGCGGCCGGCGCGAACGCGGGCAGCACCGACACCGGCGGCGCGGCCACGGGCAACGCCGGTTCCGGTGCCGCGGCGACGCCCAGCGCGAGCGCCTCCGCGGCGGCGACCGGTCAGGCGGCCGGCACCGACGCATCCGCCGTCGGCACGATCACCTGCCCTGATGTCGCCTCGCAGCTCCCGGCGATCCCCGCCTCGGCGCAGGCCGAGGTCACCCGCAATCTGACGCTGCTGCAGACGCAGATCGACGAGGCCAACAAGCGGCTCCAGTCCACCGTCGGCCAGGGCGGCCCGAACTTCGTGCAGAACGCGATCCTCGGCCCGCTCGCCGACAAGCGGAAGTCGACCATCGACCGCATCGCCATCGCGATCGGCCGTACGGCGGCCAAGCCGACCGGCCTCGACTCCCTGGCTGCCTGCACGCTCACCAAGTGACGTGACAGGCGCTGTGGCCGCCCCGTTTGTGCGCCGGCCGGGGCGGCCACGGAGGGGGCCGCCGGCCTCCGCACTCCGACGAGCCTGGATGGCCCATTCGCGGTGCCGTCGGCGCCTTCGCCGTCTACGGTCTGAGCCATGCGAAGCGCTCTCGCCGCCGGTGCCCTCATGTCCGCGTCCCTTCTCGTGCTCGGCGCGGCGGCGCCGAGCGTCGCCGTCCCGCCGCTGCCCGAGCGGATGGCCGACACCGGGGGCGGTACGCAGCTGATCACCGCCGTGGCCGCGAAAGCGAGCTCGACGACGGGCACGGTGACGTGGTGGGACCTGCGCAACGGGCAGTGGGTGAAGGCCGGTTCGGCCGCCGCCCGGTTCGGGGCGAAGGGGCTCGTCGAGGGCACCGAACGCAAGCAGAGCACGAACACCACGCCCACCGGCCTGTACGACCTCCCGTTCGCCTTCGGCATCAAGGCGGCCCCGACCGGCACCTCGTACAAGTACCGTGCGGTGCACAGCAGTTCGTGGTGGTGCGAGGACAACGACTCACGCTCGTACAACCGTTGGACCGAGCCCCTCGCGGCCGACTGCCGGGCCTCCGAGTCGGAGCGGCTCGGCGCCTATCCGACGCAGTACGCGTACGCGCTCGTCATCGGCTTCAACTACCGGCGGCCGGTGCACAAACGGGGAGCGGGAATCTTCCTCCACGTCAACGGGCGTGGGGCGACGGCCGGTTGTGTGTCCGTGCCGGCGGACGCCATGAAGGCGATCCTCAAGTGGGCGGCCCCGGGGAAGAAGCCGCACATCGCGATCGGGACGACCGGCGGAAGCACGGTGATCACCCAGTACTGAGCCGCACGGAGAACGTGGTGGACCCCGGCTCGCTCTCCAGCGTCACGGTCCCCCCGTGTGCCTCCGCGACCGCGGCCACGATCGACAGGCCCAGGCCCGCGCCGCCCGTCGCCTCCTTGGTGCGGCGGTCGGCCCGGGTGAAGCGTTCGAAGACGCCCGGGCGGATGTCCTCGGGGACGCCGGGGCCGTCGTCGTGGACCTGCAGGAGCGCTGTGGTGCCCTCCGTCTCCAGCGTCACCGTGACCTTGGTGCCGACGGGCGTGTGCAGACGCGCGTTGGCCAGCAGGTTGGCCAACACCTGGTGGAGGCGGTGTTCGTCGCCGGTGACCGTGACCGGGTCCTCCGGAAGGTCCAGCTCCCAGCGGTGGTCGGGGCCCGCGGCCCGCGCGTCGGTCACCGCGTCCAGCACCAGACGGGTCAGGTCGACCGGCTCGGACTCCAGGGGGCGGCCCGCGTCGAGGCGGGCCAGGAGCAGCAGGTCGTCGACCATCGCGCCCATCCGGGAGGACTCGGCGGCGATGCGCTCCAGGGCACGGGTGATCTCCGGCGGGACCGGGCCGGGGTGCAGCAGGGCCAGTTCCGCGTGGCCGCGGACCGAGGCGACCGGAGTGCGCAGCTCGTGGCTGGCGTCGGCGGCGAAGCTGCGCAGCCGCTCCTCGCTGGCGTGCCGTTTCGTCAGCGCGTCCTCGACATGGCCCAGCATCCGGTTGAAGGCGCCGGCGACCCGGCCCACCTCGCTGCGCGGGTCGGACTCCGGGGCCCGCGGCGGCAGCGCCACCTCGCCGCTGGCCAGCGGGAGTTCGCTGACCCGGGTGGCGGTCGCCGCGACCCGGCTCAGCGGGCGCAGCGACCAGCGCACCCACAGGGCGCCCGCGACGCCGGTGAGGGTGAGGGCGGCGCCGAAGACGATGCCGGCGACCAGTTCGAGGCGGTGGACGACGGCCTCCACCGGTTCCAGGGGCAGGCCGGTGATCAGGACGTCGCCGTCGATGCCCTGGGAGGCGAGGAGCCGGTAGTGGTCCAGGGCGGAGAGCTCGACGGTGTGCCCCTTGCCATCGGCCGGGACCGCGGCGAGCTGTTTCCTGTCGCCCTGGCTGAGGGCGACGTTCTGGGTGCCGTCCGAGCGGACGACCGCCGCGTTGGTGACCGTGCCGTCCACCAGCCTGGCGCCGAAGGTTCCCGTGGACTGGCGGCGGGTGTCGCCGCGCTCGTCGCCGTCGTGGTCGTCGGGCAGCTGCCCCTTGTGTTCCAGGCTCAGGGCGAAGCGGTTCCCGGCCTGGCTCAGCTGCTCGTCGAGCCGGCCGGTGAGGAAGCCCTGCAACTCGATGACCGCGGCCACCCCGACCGCCGCGCAGCTCACCGCGAGGAGCACCACCAGGCCGACGGTGAGGCGGGCCCGCAGCGTGCGCGGGCGCGGCACGCGGCGCCACTGGAGCCTCACGGGGTCACCGGCTTGAGCACGTATCCGGCGCCCCGCACCGTGTGGATCATCGGCTCGCGGCCCGCGTCCACCTTCTTGCGCAGGTACGAGATGTACAGCTCGACCACATGGGCACGGCCGCCGAAGTCGTAGGACCAGACGCGGTCGAGGATCTGAGCCTTGCTGAGGACGCGGCGCGGGTTGCGCATCAGGAAGCGCAGCAGCTCGAACTCGGTCGGGGACAATTCGATCAGCTCGCCCGCGCGGGTGACCTCGTGGGAGTCCTCGTCCATGACCAGGTCGCCGACGGTCAGGCGCGGGCCCTCGTCCAGCTGGCGGGCCATGCCGGCGCGGCGCAGCAGGCCGCGCACCCGGGCGACGACCTCCTCCAGGCTGAAGGGCTTGGTGACGTAGTCGTCGCCGCCCGCGGTGATGCCCGCGATACGGTCCTCGACGGCGTCCCGTGCGGTGAGGAAGAGGACGCAGACGTCCGGTTTCACGGTGTGCAGGGAGCGCAGCACCGCGAAGCCGTCGGTGTCCGGGAGCATCACGTCGAGCACGACGGCGTCCGGCATCAGCTCACGGGCCTCGGTCAGCGCGCTCGCGCCGTCGCCCGCCGAGCGGACCTGCCAGCCCTCGTAGCGCAGGGCGCCGGAGAGCACCTCGGCGAGGTCCGGGTCGTCGTCGACGACCAGGACGCGCAGTGGAGTGCCGTCGGGGCGGGTGAGGGCGGGGCGGCCGGAGCGGGTGGTGTTCATCGCCCTACCAGGATCACCCCTCGCACCGGCCGGGGGCACCGCCGGACGCTCTGAGTTTCCTCTGAGTGGGCTCTGCGGCCCCCGGTTCAGAGGGTCCTGAGAAGTTCGCCCTGCACAGTTGCGTCCGGAACAGGCGAAAGGACGCACACATGACCACCGTGTACGAGCGGCGGACGGCACCGGCCGTGGCGCCGGCCGCGCGACGCTCCCCAGCGGGCGCCGTGCTCGCCCTGCTGTGGGCCGGGGCCGCGGCCGTCGTCGCCCTGTGGTGGGCGGACACCGGCTCCGTGGTCGGCTCGGCGGGCTGGCTGACCGGGGCCGGGCGGATCGCCGGACTGCTGTGCGGGTACGCCTGCGCGGTGCTCGTCGGCATGATGGCGCGGGTGCCGCTGCTGGAGCGGCGGGTCGGGTCCGACCGGGTGGCCCGCTGGCACGCGATGGCCGGGCGCTACACCATCTGCCTGCTGGTCGCGCACATCACACTGATCCTGCTCGGGTACGCAGCCCAGGACCGCGCCTCGCTGTGGCACGAGACGGTCACAGTCGTCCTGGACTACCCGGACATGCTGAAGGCCACCTTCGGCACGCTGATCCTCTTCGCGGTCGGCATCACCTCGGCCCGCGCGGTGCGCCGCCGTACCAGCTACGAGTTCTGGTACTACGTCCATCTGCTCACCTACGCGGCCGTCTTCCTGGCCTTCTTCCACCAGCTCAGCCTCGGCAACGAGTTCAACGGGCACACCGGCGCGACGGCCGCCTGGTACGCGCTCTACCTGGGCGTCGCCGCCCTGGTGGTCTGGTTCCGGGTCCTGGTGCCGCTGCGGCTCAACCTGCGGCACCGGATGCGGGTCGAGTCGGTGCACCGGGAGGCGCCGGGCGTGTACTCGGTCGTGGTGAAGGGGCGGCGCCTGGACGAACTCGGGGCGCGCGCCGGGCAGTTCTTCCGCTGGCGGTTCTTCGGCGAGGGCATGGGCTGGACCTCGACGCCGTACTCGCTGTCGGCGCCGCCGCGCCGGGACCTGATGCGGATCACCGTCAAGGCGCTCGGCGACCACAGCGCGGCCGTCTCCCTGCTGCGTCCCGGCACCCGGGTGTGGGCGGAGGGGCCGTACGGCTCGATGACCGAGGACCGGCAGACCTCGGCGAAGTCGCTGCTGATCGGCGCCGGCGTCGGCATCACCCCGCTGCGGGCCCTGTTCGAGACGCTGCCCGGCGAGGTCACCTTGTTGTACCGGGCGCGGACGGCCGAGGACCTCGCCCTGGGCGGGGAGCTGGAGGCCATCGCCCGCTGGCGCGGCGCGAAGGTGCTGTACGCCCTCAACGGGCCCGACGGACGGCGCCCGAGCCTGTCCGCCCAGTCCCTGCGCGCGACCTTCCCGGACCTGGCGGGCCACGACGTATACATATGCGGCCCGCACGGCTTCGCCCGCGAGTTGTACGAGGCGCTGCGCACCGCCGGTGTGCCGGACCGCCGTATCCACCACGAGTCCTTCGAACTCTGAGAGCTGTGAGGCAGCCCCGTGCACGCGTTGAAGAAGAACCGACCCCTGCGCCGGATCGTGCTGGCCAGTGCCGCCACCGTCTCCGGGATGGTGATGCTGCTGTCGCTGAAGCCGCACTCCACACCGGACGTGGGCCTGGCCGTGCCCGCGCCGTCCAGCAGTTCGAGTGCGTCCGGCGGATCCAGCGGATCCAGCGGATCCAGTGGTTCCAGTGGTTCCAGTGGCTCGACCGGCGTCAGCAAGACGGTGACCGGCGACTCGGTGGACACCCGCTGGGGTCCGGTCCAGGTGAAGATCACGGTCAAGAACGGCAAGCTCACCGACGTCACCGCGGTCGTCTACCCGTCGGAGAACCCGCGGGACCAGGAGATCAACAGCTACGCGATACCGAAGCTGCGCACCGAGGCGCTGGCGGCGCAGAGCGCGGACATCGACACGGTCTCCGGGGCGACGTACACCAGTGACGGTTACCGCCAGTCACTCCAGTCCGCACTGGACTCGGCGAAGAGCTGAACGCACTGGCGTCACGGCACGTATTCCAGGGCCAAGGGACCACGCCATCCCCCCTTGCCCCCGCCCCGGAGGAATCGTGACCACCACGCTCGCAGGCGGCCGCGCCGCCCGCCGCCAGACGATGCGCCGCATCCGCCCGCGCCGTTCCCCGGCGACCGTCCTGCTGATCGCCGTGTTCGCCGGCGCGGCGGGCGTGATGTGGCTCTGGTGGCACAACACGCCCTCCATCGCCGACCAGAACGGCAAGATCCTCAACGCGGGCCGGATCACCGGTCTGCTGGCGGGCTATCTGATGGCGCTGGTCGTGCTGCAGATGGCCCGCGTGCCCGCGCTCGAACGGCGCGTCGGCTCCGACCGGGTGGCCCGCTGGCACGCGATGAGCGGCCGCTACACCCTCTCTCTGATCGTCGCGCACGTCTTCCTGACCATGTGGGGCTACGCCCTTCAGGCCGGCAAGACGCTCGGCGACATCGTCCAGCAGACGATCGACTCCATCAACCAGCTGCCGGACATGGGCAAGGCGGCCATCGGCACCGGCCTGTTCGTGGTGATCGGCCTGACGTCGATCGGCCCGGTCCGCCGCCGGATCCCGTACGACACCTGGTACCACGTCCACCTGCTGACGTACGCGGCGGTGTTCCTGACGTTCTGGCACCAGATCACCACCGGCAACGACTTCGCCGTCGAGCCGACCGCGAAGACCTTCTGGTACGCGCTGTACGGGTCGGTCACCGCGCTGGTGATCTGGTACCGCATCCTCGTCCCGATCCGGCTGAACATGCGGCACCGCATGCGCGTCGAGGCGGTCATCGAGGAGACCCCGGGCATCGTGTCGGTGCTGATCGGCGGCCGGAAGCTGCACCGGATGGGCGCGGAGGCCGGGCAGTTCTTCCGGTGGCGGTTCCTCGCGCCGGGCATGCGGTTCAGCTCGCACCCGTACTCGCTGTCGGCGGCCCCCCGCCCGGACATGCTGCGGATCACCGTGAAGGCGATCGGCGACCACAGCGCCCGGCTGCGGGAGTTGACGCCCGGGACGCGGGTGTGGGCCGAGGGGCCGTACGGCGCGATGACCGCCCAGCGGCGCAGCCGCGGCAAGGTGCTGCTGGTCGCCGGTGGCGTGGGCATCACGCCGATGCGGGCGCTGTTCGAGACGCTGCCGGGCGCGGCCGGTGACATCACGCTGCTCTACCGGGCCAACACCACGCAGGACCTGGCCCTGTGGGACGAGCTCGCCGCCATCGCCGACGACCGCGGCGCGCGCCTGATGTACGCCGTGAACAGCCCGGACGGGGAGCGCCCCGACATCTCGGCGGACCGGCTGCGGCAGAAGCTGCCGGACATCGAGAAGCACGACGTGTTCATGTGCGGCCCGGCCGGGTTCGCGCAGTCCGTGTACGAAGCACTGCGCGGCGCGGGAGTGCCCGCCCGCCGCATCCATCACGAGTCGTTCGAGATGTGAGCGACGGGACTTCAGGAGCTCAGGTACCGATGAAGAAGAGTCACCCCATCCGGCGTGTCGTGCTGGCCACCGCCGCCACCGTCTCGGGTGTCGTGCTGCTGCTGTCGCTGAAGCCGGCGTCCGACCCGGGCGCCCAGGCGGCCGGCGCCGCCCCGCAGCAGACCGCGGCGGCCCAGGAGTCGCCGCAGGGCGGATCCTCGGCGGCCGGAGCCGCGAACGGCACGGTCGACGGCGCCGTGGTGCAGACGGAGTACGGCAACGTCCAGGTACGGCTGACCGTCGCGGGCGGCAAGATCACCAAGGCCGAGGCGATCCAGGCGCCCAAGGGCGGCACCAGCGACCAGAAGACCGCCCTCTCCATCCCGAAGCTCACCCAGGAGACGGTCGCCGCGCAGAGCGCGCAGATCGACTCGGTGTCGGGTGCGACGTACACGAGCAACGGCTACAAGCAGTCGCTCCAGTCCGCGCTGGACAAGATGAAGGCGAGCAGCGCTCCCTCGCAGAGCGCGTCGAGCGGGTCCGGCTCCGCGGGCGGCGCGGCCCAGGCCAAGACGGTCACCGGCAAGGTCGTACAGACCCAGTACGGCCCGGTGCAGGTCCGTATCACCGTCGCGAACGGCAAGATCACCCAGGCGGACGCGGTGCAGGCGCCCAAGGGCGGCACCAGCGACGCGAAGACGGCGCTGTCCGTCCCCCGGCTCAACCAGGAGGCGGTGGCGGCCGGCAGCGCGCAGATCGACTCCGTGTCCGGGGCGACGTACACCAGCAACGGCTACAAGCAGTCGCTCCAGTCCGCCCTGGACCAGGCCGGTGGCTGAGTCGGTGGCGGAATCCGCAGAAGCTCCCGCCGCGGTGCGCCGGCATGCGGAGGAGGTCATGGGGACCGTCTTCTCCTTCGACGTCCGCGGTGGGGAGCCCGGTGCGGTGCAGGCGGCGCTCGGGGAAGCGATCGCCGGACTGCACCGGGTCAACGAGGTGTTCAGCACCTACCGCGAGGACAGCCAGGTCTCCCGGCTGGCACGCGGTGAGCTGACCGTCGAGGAGTGCGATCCCGAGGTCGCCGAGGTACTGGGTCTGGGCGCGGAGGCGGAGCGCACGAGCGACGGCTGGTTCAGCCTGCGCTACGAGGGCCGCCTGGACCCGACCGGAATCGTCAAGGGCTGGGCGACCGAACGCGCGGCCCGCCGGCTGCGGGCGGCCGGCGCGACCGGGGTGAGCGTCAACGGCGGCGGAGACGTCCAGATGTACGGCGCTCCGGAGCCGCATCGCCCGTGGCGCGTCGGCGTGGCGGACCCCCTGCGCCCCGGCGGCCTCGCGGCGGTCGTCTCGGCGGCGGGCGCCGACGAGTTGGCGGTGGCGACCTCCGGCACGGCGGAACGCGGCGCCCACATCGTCGACCCCCGCACGGGCCGCTCCGCGGTGACGGACCTGGTGGCGGTGACGGTGGTGGCCCCGAGCCTGACGTGGGCGGACTGCTGGGCGACGGCGGCCTTCGCGATGGGTTCGAGGGAAGGCCTGCGCTGGCTGGAGGCGCTGCCGGACGTGGAGGCGTTGCTGATCACGGCGGGGGACGAGGTGAGATGCACGGGGGGCCTGGCATCTCGACTCGGATGAATGTGCTCAGTGCCCGTTCTGAGCCAGTCTCAGCAGATGCTCCGCCAGTGCCTGCCCCCCGCTCGGGTTCCGGCTGATCAGCAGCAGTGTGTCGTCGCCCGCGATCGTGCCGAGGATGTCGTGCAGTTCTGCCTGGTCGATGGCCGAGGCCAGGAACTGCGCGGCGCCGGGCGGCGTGCGCAGGACGACGAGGTTCGCCGAGGCCTCCGCGGAGATCAGCAGCTCCTGGGAGAGCCGCCGCATCCGCTCTTCCTTGGCCGACTCCCCCAGCGGCGCCCGGGGCGTGCGGAAACCGCCCTCGCTGGGCACCGCGTAGATCAGGTCGCCGTCGGTGTTGCGGATCTTGACCGCGTTCAGCTCGTCCAGGTCCCGCGAGAGCGTGGCCTGCGTGACGGTCAAGCCGTCGTCGGCCAGCAACTTCGCCAACTGGCTCTGTGACCGCACCGGTTGCCGGTTGAGGATGTCCACGATCCGGCGATGCCGCGCGGTGCGCGTCTGCGGCACGGCGGGCCCCGCGTGCTGTGCGTCGTCCTGCGCCTGACTCATCGTCGTCTCATTCTCCGGATCGTCCGTCCCCGTAGGCGTCGTCCAGGATGCCGGGCAGCGCCTGGAGGAACGCGTCCGCCTCACCGTCCCCGAGCGTCAGCGGCGGCATCAGCCGTACGACGTCTGCGGCGGGCGCGTTCACCAGGAAACCGGCCTCCTGAGCCGCCTGCTGCACCGTCGGCGCGAGCGGCCCGGTGAGCACGATACCCAGGAGAAGACCCGCGCCCCGGACATGGCCGATCAACGGGTGGCCCAGTGACTCGATTCCGTCCCGCAACTTCCCGCTCTGCCGCTTGACGTTGTCCAGCAACCCCTCGTTCTCGATCGTGTCGAGAACGGCGAGTCCCGCTGCGCAGGCCACCGGGTTGCCGCCGAAGGTCGTGCCGTGGTGCCCCGGCTGCAGCAGCTCCGCCGCCCGCCCGAACGCGACGGTCGCGCCCAGCGGCAGCCCGCCGCCGAGCCCCTTGGCGAGCGTGACCACGTCCGGCAGCACGCCCTCGTGGGCCTGGTACTCGAACCAGTGCCCGGTCCGGCCGATCCCGGTCTGCACCTCGTCCAGGACCAGCAGCGCGCCGTGCGCGGCGGTGATCGCCCGGGCCGCCTTCAGGTAGCCGGCGGGCGGGACCACGACACCGTTCTCGCCCTGGATCGGCTCGATGATCACGAGCGCGGTCTCCTCGGTGACGGCGGCCGCGAGGGCCTGCGCGTCGCCGTACGGGACATGCGTGACGTCGCCGGGCAGCGGCAGGAACGGTTCCTGCTTGCCGGGCTGGCCGGTGAGCGCGAGGGCGCCCATCGTCCGGCCGTGGAAGCCGCCCTCGGTCGCGACCATGTGGGTGCGCCCGGTGAGCCGGCCGATCTTGAAGGCGCCCTCGTTGGCCTCGGCGCCGGAGTTGCAGAAGTAGACCTTGCCGTCCCGGCCGAAGAGCTGGAGCAGCTTCTCGGCGAGCGCGACGGGCGGCTCGGCGATGAAGAGGTTGGAGACATGGCCGAGCGAGGCGATCTGCGTGCTCACGGCCTCCACGATCGCCGGGTGGGCGTGCCCGAGCGCGTTGACCGCGATGCCGCCGACGAAGTCGATGTACTCCTTGCCGTCGGCGTCCCACAGCGTCGCGCCGGCGCCGCGCACGAGGGGCAGCCGCGGAGTGCCGTAGTTGTTCATGAGCGAGCCCTGCCACCGCTGGGTCAGCTCCTGATTGTTCGTCATACGGCGTCCCCCTGTTGCTCGTCGGGCACGACCATCGTGCCGATGCCCTCGTCGGTGAAGATCTCCAGCAGGATCGAGTGCTGGACCCGGCCGTCGATGACGCGGGCGGTGGTGACGCCGTTGCGCACGGCGTGCAGACAGCCCTCCATCTTCGGCACCATGCCGGAGCTCAACTCCGGCAGCAGCTTCTCCAGTTGGGAAGCCGTGAGGCGGCTGATCACCTCGTCGCTGTTCGGCCAGTCCTCGTAGAGACCCTCGACGTCCGTGAGGACCATGAGAGTCTCCGCTCCAAGAGCAGCAGCGAGGGCCGCAGCCGCCGTGTCAGCATTGACGTTGTAGACATGTCCGTCGTCCTGGCTACGGGCAATCGACGAGACGACCGGGATACGGCCGTCGGCGAGCAGTGCCTCGATCGCGCCCGTGTCGATCTCGGTGATCTCGCCCACCCGCCCGATGTCGACCAACTCCCCGTCGATCTCGGGCTGGTGCTTGGTGGCGGTGATGGTGTGCGCGTCCTCGCCGGTCAGCCCGACGGCCAGCGGCCCGTGTTCGTTGAGCAGGTTGACCAGCTCGCGCTGGACCTGTCCGGCCAGCACCATCCGTACGACGTCCATGGCGTCCTCGGTGGTGACCCTGAGGCCTGCCTTGAACTCGCTGACGATGCCGTGCCTGTCGAGGGCGGCGCTGATCTGGGGGCCGCCGCCGTGCACGACGACCGGCTTGAGGCCGGCGTGGTGCAGGAAGACGACGTCCTGGGCGAAGGCGGCCTTGAGGTCCTCGTCGATCATGGCGTTGCCGCCGAACTTGATGACGACCGTCTTGCCGTTGTGCTTGACCAGCCAGGGCAGCGCCTCGATGAGGATCTGGGCCTTGGGGAGCGCGGTGTGCTTACGCGTGGTGCTCATGATGAATAGGCGCTGTTCTCGTGGACGTAGTCGGCGGTGAGGTCGTTGGTCCAGATGGTGGCGGTCTCGGAGCCGGCGGCCAGGTCGGCGACGATGTGCACCTCGCGGTAGCGCATGTCGACCTTCTCGCGGTCCTCGCCCACGCCGCCGTTCTTGCAGACCCAGACGCCGTTGATGGCGACGTTGAGCTGATCCGGCTCGAAGGCGGCCTTGGTGGTGCCGATCGCGCTCAGCACCCGGCCCCAGTTGGGGTCCTCGCCGTGGATGGCGCACTTGAGGAGGTTGTTGCGGGCGATGGACCGGCCCACCTCGACGGCGTCGTCCTCGGAAGCGGCGTTGACCACCTCGACCTTGATGTCCTTGCTGGCGCCCTCGGCGTCGCGGATCAGCTGCTGGCCGAGGTCGTCGCAGACCTGCCGTACCGCCTCCGCGAACTCCTCGTACTCCGGGGTGACTTCGGCGGCGCCGGAGGCGAGCAGCAGCACGGTGTCGTTGGTGGACATGCAGCCGTCGGAGTCGATGCGGTCGAAGGTGGTGCGGGTCGCGGCCCGAAGTGCCTTGTCCAGTACGTCGCTTTCGAGGGCCGCGTCCGTGGTGAGGACGACCAGCATGGTGGCGAGGCCGGGGGCGAGCATGCCCGCGCCCTTCGCCATGCCGCCGACGGTCCAGCCGTCCTTGGTGACGACGGACGTCTTGTGGACGGTGTCCGTGGTCTTGATGGCGATGGCGGCCTTCTCGCCGCCGTGCTCGGAGAGCTGGGCGGCTGCCGTCTCGACTCCTGGGAGCAGCTTGTCCATCGGGAGCAGCACGCCGATGAGGCCGGTGGAGCAGACGGCGACCTCGATCGCGCCGCGGCCGAGCACCTCGGCGACCTTCTCGGCGGTCGCGTGGGTGTCCTGGAACCCCTTGGGGCCCGTACAGGCGTTGGCGCCACCGGAGTTGAGGACGACGGCCGACACCTGGCCGCCCTTGAGCACCTGCTCGGACCAGAGCACCGGCGCGGCCTTCACACGGTTGGAGGTGAAGACACCGGCGGCGGCGCGGCGGGGCCCGTCGTTGACCACGAGGGCCAGGTCCGGGTTGCCGTTCTCCTTGATCCCGGCGGCGATGCCCGCGGCCGTGAATCCCTTTGCTGCCGTCACGCTCACGGCGCAACTCCGATCGTCGTCAGCCCGGTGGACTCGTCCAGTCCGAGGGCGAGGTTCATGCTCTGGACGGCACCGCCCGCGGTGCCCTTGGTGAGGTTGTCGATGGCGCTGATCGCGATGATGCGGCCCGCCGCCTCGTCGTACGCGACCTGCACCTGAACGGCGTTGGAACCGTAGACGGACGCCGTCGCGGGCCACTGGCCCTCGGGCAGCAGGTGGACGAAGGGCTCGTCGGCGTAGGCCTTCTCGTAGGCGGCCCGGACGGACTCCCCGGTCACTCCCGCGACGGCCTTCGCGCTGCACGTGGCGAGGATGCCGCGGGCCATCGGCGCGAGGGTCGGCGTGAAGGAGACGGACACCCGCTCCCCCGCCGCCGCGCTGAGGTTCTGGATGATCTCGGGCGTGTGCCGGTGGCCGCCGCCGACGCCGTACGGCGACATGGAGCCCATGACCTCGGAGCCGAGCAGGTGCGGCTTGGGCGCCTTGCCCGCGCCGGAGGTGCCGGAGGCGGCGACGATCACCGCCTCGTTCTCGGCGAGACCGGCCGCGTAGGCCGGGAAGAGGGCCAGCGAGGCGGCGGTGGGGTAGCAACCGGGCACCGCGATGCGCTTGGACCCCTCCAGCGCGGCGCGGGCGCCCGGCAGTTCGGGGAGGCCGTAGGGCCAGGTCCCGGCGTGCGCGGAGCCGTAGAACCTCTCCCAGTCGGCCGGGTCCTCGAGCCGGAAGTCGGCGCCCATGTCGACGACCAGGACGTCCGGGCCGAGCTGCTCGGCTACGGCGGCGGACTGGCCGTGGGGCAGGGCGAGGAAGACGACGTCGTGACCGGCGAGGACCTCGGGGGTGGTCTCCTGGAGTGTCCGGTCGGCCAGCGGCAGCAGGTGCGGCTGGAGCGCGCCGAGCCGCTGGCCGGCGTTGGAGTTGCCGGTCAGGGCGCCGATCTCGACCTCGGGGTGCGCGAGGAGCAGGCGCAGTAGCTCTCCGCCCGCGTATCCGCTCGCTCCGGCCACCGCCGCACGTACCGCCATGTCATCCTCCTCCTGGACGGCACGACTATACGTAACGCTGCATGTTTATGCAATCCCGGCGGTCTCGGCCTTGGGGAGCATGATCCAGCGGGAGACGACGAAGGTCACCGGGATGGCACCCAGGGAGGCGAGCAGCGGGGAGAGGCGGCTGCTGAAGTGGAGGAGGTCGACGAGGACGTAGACACCCGTCGTGGTGATCACGAAATTGGCCGCGTTCGTGAGCGGGAACAGCAGGAATTTCCGCAGGGTCGGACGGGTCCGGTAGGTGAACCGCGCATTGAGGAAAAAGGAACCGGTCATGCTGATGAAGGTGGCGAGAATATGCGCGGCCAGGTACGGCATGTGCGGCAGGAACAGCAGATAGGGCGCGTAGTAGGTGCCCGTGTTCAGGACGCCGATGGCGGCGAAGGTGAGCATCTGCCGCGTCATCACTGGATGAGATCCTTCGCTCGCTTCACGTTGCTGGCCTTCACCAGGAAGTGCGGGCGGCCCTTCACCTCGTAGTAGATCCGGCCGGTGTACTCGCCTATGACGCCCAGCATGACCATCTGGACCCCGGCGACACCGGTGACGGCCGTGATGATGGTGACGTAGCCGGGTGTCTGGACGCCGTTGACGAGGGCGGCGCCCACGATCCAGGCGGTGTAGAGGCCGGCGACCGTCAGCAGGCCCATGCCCAGGTAGAGGGCGGCGCGCAGCGGGCGGTTGTTGAAGGAGATGAGGCCGTCGAGGCCGTAGTTGAGCAGCCCCTTGAAGGTCCAGGAGCTGCGGCCGGCCTCGCGCACGGCGTTCTCGTACTCGAAGGTCGTGCTGGGGAAGCCGACCCAGGCGAACAGGCCCTTGGAAAAGCGGTTGTACTCGGTGAGGTCGAGGACCGCGTCCACCACACGGCGGGACATCAGGCGGAAGTCGCCCACGCCGTCGACGAGTTCGACGTCGACCAGGCGGTTGACGAGCCGGTAGTAGAGGCGGGCGGTGAGGGTGCGGGCCATGCCGTCGCCGGTCCTGGTGCGGCGGGCGATGACCTGGTCGTGGCCCTGCGCGCGCAGCTCCACCATGCGCTTGATCAGCTCCGGCGGGTGCTGGAGGTCGGCGTCCATGACAATCACGGAGTCGCCGGAGGCGTTCCGCAGACCGGCGAGGAGCGCCGCCTCCTTGCCGAAGTTGCGGCTGAAGGACACGTACCGCACGCGCGCGTCGAGGTCGGCGAGGCGCTGCAGCACGTGCAGGGTGCGGTCGCGGCTGCCGTCGTCGATGTACACGAACTCCATGTCGTGGCCGAGCGGAAGGAGTTCCTCCGCGACCTTCTGGACCTCGTCGTGGAAGCTTTCGAGGACTTCTTCCTCGTTGTAACAGGGCGCGACGATCGATATGAGCATGGTTTCCCCCTGGGGCACGGGTTCAGCGAGCGCCGGTCACGCGCTCGAGCGGTCGGGCGGGTGTGGTCGTGGGTGCCGGCGCGTGCGGCGTGCGTCGGCGGCGTACGGCGGTGAGGACGCCGAGCAGGCCGAGGGTCAGCAGCGAGGCGCCCCCGACGGTCGCGCCGAGCCGCAGCCCGGGCGGGTGGAAGGTGCAGGTCAGGCTGTTCGCCGAGCCGTCGAGGGGGACGGCGATCAGGCCGTGGTACGCCTTTGCCGGTACGGCGGTGGCGTCGCCCGCGGCGCAGCGCCAGCCCGCGATACGCGGGGCGGCGATCACGGCGACTCCCTTGCTGCCCGCGGGGAGTTGGGCCTTGACGGTGGCGTCGTCGACGGAGACCCGGGTGGCGCCGGTGGCCTTGAGGTGCTCGACGGCGGTGTGCAGCCTGGCGGTGTCGAGGCAGCCGACGGCGCCCTGCGGGACACGGCTGTCGCGGTTCGGGGTGAGTTCGATCCGGAGCTTGCCGGAGGGCGGGACCGTGCCGAGGCGCTGCATCGCGGCGATCTTGGTGACGAGGGCGTCGGAGCGGAACCGCCCGGTCGCGCCGTCGGCGGTCCGCGCGGTGCCGGAGAAGTGCGGGGCCCAGAGGTAGACCTCGTTGCCGGCCGGGCAGGTGGCGGTGATGGTCGGCTTCCCGGTGCCAGCGGGGACGAGCAGCCCGGGGTGCGCGGCGTTGCCCGCGGTCGGGGGCTTGCCGGTGCCGGTGCGGATCGTGATGCGGGGGACGGTGTAGACGCGGGCGCCGAGCAGGAGTTCCTGGTTCCGGTACGGCGACGGGCCCCAGCGGGAGGGGGTCGCGGTGGACGGTCGTACCGTCACCAGGGGCGGCACGTCCTGCCGGGTCACCGTCGGGCGGCTGCCGTCCTGGGCGAACCAGTTCTGGTGCGGGTCCGGCGGGGAGTGCACGCGGGCGCCGATGGAGAAGACGGCGTCGGTGACGGGGTTGTCGAGGCTCTGCAGGCTGCGGCCGCGGGAGGTCCAGCCGCCGCCGAGGGCACTGAGCGTGCGGCTGAGGACGTCCGAGGTGAGGCTGCTGTAGTACTGGGCGCCCTCGCCGCCGACCACCATGGGGTCGTTGGCGACGGTCTGCTCACGCCCCGGGTCGGTCCGGTACCGCGGCCACCCGTCGGCCCGCGCGATCACGTCGGCCTGCTCCTGCTGCCGCTCGCCCCAGGGCGCGTAGTCGTCCATGTGGTCCAGCCGCAGCCGACTGGCCTGCGCGGAGGTGGCCATGGCCTCACCGAACTGCCCACCGAACAGGAGAAGCAGGGCGAGGCCGACGAGGACGGTGCGACGACGGCGCGCGGGGGTGGGGCTGCTGTCGGAGCGGGGCCGGGCACCCGAGCGGGCTTCACCGTCGGGGCTGAGCCCGGAGACTGAGCGCGGCTCCCCGTCGGGGTTGGGCCCGGAGTCCGAGCACACCTCACCGTCGAAGCGCAGCCCGGAACCCGAGCACGCCTCACCGTCGGAGCGGAGCCCGGAGCCCGAGCGCGGCTCACCGTCGGAGCGGAGCCCGGAGCCGGAGCGCGCCCCACCATCGGAGCGAAGCCCGGCGCCCGAGCACGCCTCACCATCGAGGCTGGGTCCGGAGTCCGAGCGCGGCTCACCATCGAGGCGCGTCTCGGCGCCCGAGCGCAACTCACCGTCGAAGCGCGGCGCACCCTCGAAGCGCGGCCCGGCGTCGAAGCGCGGCCCGGCTTCGAGCCGCCGTTCGCCGCCCGGCGTGCGGCCGACGTCCGTGACGTGGCCGACGTCCGTGACCTGGCCGGCGCTCGCGGCGCCTTCAGCCGTCGCGTGTCGCAGCAACGCCAGCCCGCCCGCCGCGCCCACCACCGCGAGCCCGAACACCGCCCACGTCACGTGGTGCACCAGCGCGCTGCGGCTCGCCGCTGCCGCGATGAGCGTCAGCAGCGCGCCCGCCGCGCCCAGTGCGCGCAGGTCGGGTGGGCCGTACGAGAGGGACTGCCAGGCGGCGATCACCAGCAGGCCGCACAGGACGAACGCCTGGCGGTACGGGCTGCCCTGGGGCGTGGCGAAGGCGTGCCAGACCAGGTGGGTCGGGCCCCACTGGAGCGACAGCGCCACCGCGGCGACCAGTACCGTCCAGCCGACGCGCGTCCGGCGCGGGACCGCCCGGTGGAAGGGCAGGGCGAGGGCGAGCAGGAGGGCCGCGGTGCCGGCGTAGACGGCCGGACTGCCGAAGCTGTACGTCGTCGGCAGCAGCCGGGCGAGCAGATCCTCGGTCGGGACCGGCCTGAAGTCCACGACCCGGCCGGGATACGCGTGCTTGGTGCCGAAGTACACGACCGTCACGAGCGGCGCGGCGAGGCCCACGCCCAGGGCGACGGTCAGCGCGGCGCGGCCCGCGGTGCGCAGCCGCTGCCGATTGGAGAGGCCGGAGAGCCACAGCCGGAGCAGCAGCACCAGGCCGGCGGCGAGCGTGGCCATGTAGGCCGTGTAGAAGTTGGCGATCCAGGCGAGGGCCACGATCAGCACGCCGAGCAGCGGGCGCCGCCGTCGCAGCGTCCACTCGCCGACCAGGCACAGCAGCGGCAGGGCGAGCAGCCCGTCGAGCCACATCGGGTTGTACGAGGCGACGGCGAGGCTCCAGCCGCAGAGCGCGTACGACGTGCCGAGCAGGCCCGCTCCCCACCAGCGGCCACGGCGCAGGACGAGCAGCAGCCAGGCCATGGCGGCACCGGCCGACGCCGTCTTCAGCACCGTGATGACGTACACCGCGAGGTCGATCTCGTCGCGCGGGAAGACGCCGACGAGCAGGGCGAACGGGCTGCCGAGGTAGGTGCCCACGTCGGGCAGGAAGCTGGAGCCGAAGCCGGACTGCCAGTTGACGAACAGGCCGCCGTGCGCCCGGCCGTGCAGCAGGTCCCACAGGTGGGCGTGGAAGGGTACGTACTGGTTGCCCAGGTCGTTGACGTCGCGGGTACGGGATCCGAAGGGGTAGCTGCCGGCGAGGGCGTCCGCGGCGCAGAACACGGCGCCGGTGAGCACCGCGGCGAGCACGGCGGCAGCCCTCTTCGGTGAGAAATGGCCGCTCGAAACGGCTTTGGACAGGGTCGAGCGATCCATTCCTTGGTACTCCCCGAAGGTTATTGATTCGCGGAGTTAGACGGATCGACTTTCCCTTTGGTTGCCCCTCTCACAGGAAGTGGCAAGGTTAGTTCCGAATAGCGGAGCAGATATTCAATGACTTGGTTAACGGCCGGGAAACAGAAATATCCCGGCACCTTATTTGCCGGTGAATTCACCGCGTTTTCCGGGCCGCGTAGGCCCGTGCCGCCCGCACCCGGTTGCCGCACTTGGTCGTGCACCAGCGCCGGGCGCCGTGCGAGCGCAGGAACCAGCGGTCGCAGCCCTGGGCCTCGCACTCGGCGAGCTGCGCGGCCTCGGCGCCGGTCAGCAGGTCGGTGGCGTCCTCGGCGAGAAGGGAGAGCGCGGCGGCGGCCGGGTTGCCGGCGTCGGGTTCGTCGGCGCGGTGCGGGCCGTCCGCGGTCCAGGCGAGGCGCGGGGTGGAGGGGGCCGCCGCGAGCGCCGCGTTCAGGGTGGCGAGGTGTCCGGCCGCCGGGCGCTCATGGGCGCCGTACGCCTTGAAGAGGGCGCGGAGCGCCTCGCGGAGGCCGAGGAGCCTGCCGAACTGGCGGCCGTTCAGGGTCACCCGGTCGGGCAGCAGCTCATGCCGGACGAGCCACAGGTGTCCGGCCTCGGTGTCCTCCAGCAGGTCGACCTTGCGATGGCCGAGCGCGAAGCGCGTGTTGACCAGGGCCAGCGAGAGATAGAGCTCCTCGCCGGGGACCTGGAGCTGGGACAGGTAGACAGGGGCCTCGTCATCCACGGCCTCATGGTAATGCTTGCGATTCTCCGTGAGGAGGCCTAGCGTTCCTCACGGCAAACAGACATGGAAACCGTGAGAGGTGGCGAGCCGTGGGCTTCGACGTGGACGTGCTGCGCAGGGACTTTCCGATCCTGGAGCGGACGGTGGACAGCGGCGCCCGGCTCGTCTACCTGGACTCCGGCGCCACCACCCAGAAGCCGCTCCAGGTGCTCGACGCGGAGCGGGACTTCTACCTCACGCACAACGCGGCCGTGCACCGCGGCGCGCACCAGCTGGCCGGGGAGGCCACGGAGGCGTACGAGGGTGCCCGGGGGACGGTGGCCCGGTTCGTGGGGGCGTCGGCCGACGAGATCGTCTTCACCAGGAACACCACCGAGGGCATCAACCTCGTCGCCTACGCGCTGGGCAACGCCCGCCGGCTCGGCCCCGGCGACCGGATCGTGGTCACGCAGATGGAGCACCACGCCAACCTGGTGCCCTGGCAGCAGCTGGCCGAGCGCACCGGCGCGACGCTGGACTGGTTCGGCCTGACAGACGACGGCCGCCTCGACCTGACCCGGATCGACGAACTCCTCGACGAGCGCACCAAGGTGCTGGCCGTCACGCACCAGTCGAACGTCCTCGGCACCCTCAACCCGGTGCGCGAACTCGCCGACCGGGCCCACGAGTTCGGCACCCTGGTCGTGGTCGACGGCGCCCAGTCGGTCCCCCACCGCCCGGTCGACGTGCGCGAACTCGGCGCGGACTTCCTCGCCTTCTCCGGCCACAAGATGCTCGGCCCGAACGGCGTCGGCGTGCTGTGGGGCAGGCGTGAACTCCTCGCGGATCTCCCGCCGTTCCTCACCGGCGGCTCGATGATCGAGGTCGTCGAGATGGACCGCACCACCTTCCTGCCGCCGCCGCAGCGCTTCGAGGCGGGCGTGCCGATGACGTCCCAGGCGGTGGGGCTCGCGGCGGCCGTGGAGTACCTGGAGGCGCTGGGCATGGCGGAGGTGGCGGCGTACGAGGAGCGGCTCACCGCCCGTGCGCTGGAGCTGCTCGGCGAGGTCCCGGGCGTGCGGATCGTCGGCCCGGCCGGCCTCACCGACCGCGGCTCGGCGGTCTCCTTCACCGTGGACGGCATCCACCCGCACGACGTCGGCCAGGTCCTGGACGAGCGGGGCGTCGCCGTCCGCGTCGGCCACCACTGCGCCCGCCCGATCGTGAAGCGGTACGGCATCCCGGCGACCACCCGGGCGAGCTTCTACGTCTACAACACGCCCGACGAGGTGGACGCGCTGGTGGCGGGTGTCCGCGCGGCTCAGCAGTACTTCGGCGGGTGATCGCCGGGTCCGCTTGACCTGGAGTGTGCTCCAACTCCTACGGTCTTGTTCATGACCAACGCAGACAAGAGCGAGAGCACCATCCGTGACGAGCGTTTCACCCGCGGCCTGGAGGTGCTGCGGAGCGTCGACGGCGAGGCCGGGCAGCGGGTCATCGACTCGCTCTCCGACATCAGCCCCGAGCTGGGGCACCAGATCGTCGCCTGGGGCTTCGGCGAGATCTACTCCCGCCCCGAACTCCAGCCGCGCGACCGCCAGTTGGTGACCCTGGGCATGCTCACCGCGCTCGGCGGCTGCGAGCCCCAGCTGGAGGTGCACATCAACGCGTCCCTGAACGTGGGCCTCACCCCCGAACAGATCGTCGAGGCGCTGCTGCACTCGGCCGGATACTGCGGCTTCCCGAAGGCCCTCAACGCCACCTTCGTCGCGAAGAAGGTCTTCACCGAACGCGGGCTGCTGCCCCTGGGACAGCAGCCCACGAAGGAGACCCCGGCTACCTGAACAATTGCCCAGTGCTCCACCCTTCAGGGTGGAGGTGGAGGGCGTCCTCGCCGTAACGGCCCGATGGGGCGCGGAGTCATGGCAGGATCGTCTTGTCTGGCGACGGAGTTGTCGGACCTACCGCCGGACAGGTGGGACGTCAAGCCTGTGGAGACCACGTAAGACCACCCCACACCGGGCGGCGGAGGCCGATGAAGCAGGAACCCTCGGTGGCACCGGGTAGCGGTGCGGACCGGAATCGTCCGCGTTCACGCAGGCGAGGATGTCAATTCTGCCTGATCCGCAGGAAGGTGACGGAGTTCGCCGGGAAGGTGTACGTGAACCTGTCGGTGACCCCGTCGAAGGTGGACGTCACCGGGGCGACGGCCGTGTTCGTCTCGGTGTTCACCGCGTCGGGCGCGGCGGCGAGTTGGGTCACGCGGGCCTTGGACGCGACCTTGGCGCCGCCGAGGTCGATCGCCGTACGGGCCGCCGAGGACTGGGCGTTGACGACCTTGACGATCAGGTCGCCGGTCTTCTCGTCCTTGGTGACGACCTGGCGGAAGGGCTCGGCCGGCTTGTCGTCGGTGAAGCCGCCCCACTCCTGGCCGTCGAGGTAGAGGGTGACCTGGCGGCCCCGCACCTTGATGTCGACGTCGTAGGCGCGGCCGGTCTCGACCGACCCGGCCTTGGAGATCAGCGTCGACTTGCCGCCGTCCACGGCCTGTTCGACGGCGGTCTGGGTGTTGTTCCAGCCGCCGATGTTCCACCAGTAGTAGTTGCCGGTGTCCTTGACGCCGAAGGCGACGAGGAAGCCCTCCTTGCCGGACTTCTTGGTGGCCTTCACATGCAGGTCGTAGTCGTGCCAGCTCGGGTCGCCGGCGGAGACCATGGTGTTCTCGGCGGTGTCCGAGGTCTCGACGTACTGTCCGTCCTGGATCTCCCAGCTGCCGCCGCCGGTGTGCGTCCACTGCGTGGCGTCACCGGAGAAGTCGTCGCTGAGCAGCGTGTTCCCGTCGGCGCCGGTGACCTTCACGTCGTCGTACGCGGCGCTGGTGTTCCAGGTCGACAGGCCGACGGCGCCGGTGATCGGCCCGAGCAGCGAGGGCGTGCCGGTGGCGGTCGAGGGGACGACCCGGTCACCGACGTTCGTCATGAACAGCTTCTGGACCTCGTAGTTGGCCGAGCCCCAGGAGGCGTGGTTGTTGAACCACACCATGTCCGGACTCCACTGGACGTAGTCCTCGTTGGCGAACAGCGGTGCGTACGAGGCGAGTTTGACGACGTCCGCGTTGCGTTCCAGGCCGGTCATGTACGCGGCCTCGGCGAGCCCGTTCTTGAAGGCGTTGCCCCAGGAGGCGTACTCGCCGAGGAAGACCTTGGGCCCGCTGCGGTCGTAGGAGTCGTAGCGGTCGTTGTTCTGCAGGAACCACTGCGGGCTGTTGTAGTAGTGCTCGTCGACCATGTCGACTTTGGCGTCCCGGTTCAGCTGCCAGGCCGTGTCGAAGGTCGAACCGGCGTCGTCCGGACCGGAGTTGGAGATCACCTGCATGTACGGGTACTTCGCCTGGATGGCGGCCCGGAACTGTGTGAAGCGGGCGAAGAACTCGTCGGGGAGGTTCTCCTCGTTGCCGACCTCGATGTGGGTGAGGTGGAAGGGCTTGGGGTGCCCCATCTCGGCGCGCTTCTTCCCCCACTCGCTCGTCACGGGCCCGTTGGCGAACTCGATGAGGTCGAGGGTGTCCTGGATGTGCCGCTTCAGCAGTGCGGGGTCGTCGACGGCCTTGTTCTGGCCGCAGCCGGTGACCAGCGCCGGGACGACGGGCAGCGGCATGGCGCCGATGTCCTCGGCGAAGCGGAAGTACTCGTAGTAGCCGAGGCCGTAACTCTGGTTGTAGCCCCAGAAGTTGGAGTTGGTGGCGCGTGTCTCGACCGGGCCGATGGTGTCCTTCCACTGGTACGAGCGCTTGCGCTGGTAGCCGGAGGCCTCGCTGTAGTCCGCCATGGAACCGGTGTTGACCAGGCAGCCGCCAGGGAAGCGCACGAAGCCCGGGTGCAGGGCGGCGATCTTCTCGGCGAGGTCCTTGCGCAGGCCGTTCGGCTCGTGCCTGTAGGTGTCGCGCGGGAAGAGGGACACCATGTCGAGGGCGGTGGCGGCCGAGGTGGCCACGGTGAGCCGGCCGTCGGAGCTGGTGCGAGTGGCGGTGAAGGTGGCCTTGTACCGGGCCCAGCCGCTCTTGGTCACGTTCACCCGGCGGGCGGCGGCCAGGGTGCCGTCGGCGTCCTGCAACGAGACGGTCAGCGCGGTGCCGCTCTCGGCCCGGGCCCACACCGAGAAGTCGTACTTCTTGCCCTCCTCGACGCGGATGCCGGTGTTGTATCCGGCGTTCGTGACGGACGAACCGGCGCCCAGGGAGAGGTAGTTGCGGTTACGGGCGTTCAGGCGCCCGTCGTCGTCCACGACCTGGGCACTGCCGGAGACGGTCCACGCGGTGAGCGGCGTGTAAGAGGTGTTGTCGGCGGTCGAGTACTCGAAGGACCGATTCTGCACGAGCTCGGCGTACAGACCCCCGTCGGCGGCCCGGTTGATGTCCTCGAAGAAGACGCCGTACATGGTCTTGTCGATCTTCGCGCCCTTGGTGTTCGGGTCGACGGTGATCGAGTAGTCGGTGACGTCCTCGGCGTGGGCGGGGGACGGAATGAGGCCGGCGGCCAGCAGGAAAGCGCTTGCACCGAGGCCGAGTCTCAGGCGGGTGCGGGTGGTGCGTGACATGGATACTCCGCGGCTCTTGATGGATCGTTCTGAACGGCTCGATCGTTCGAAATATCAGACAGCGGTCAGCACTTCGAACGGCAAGATAGGGAAGGGGTGTGTGCACGTCAATGGGGCCCGCGTGGGGACGTAGGGTCGGGGGCATGGACGAGCTGCTGCCCTACCTCCTCGTGCTCGGAGCGCTGGTGCTGGTGATGGGCGCGTTCACCGGGCTCGCGCGGCTGATCCGCCGCCGTGGTGGGGCCGGCGGGGGTCTGGGCGCGGCGCTGGCCGCCTACGAGGAGGCCTTCAGAGCCACGAGCCACGCCTCGCACTACGAGATCCGGGCGCAGGCCGAGCGGAAGGACCCGCTGGAGTCGCCCGATCGCCTGCGGCGCGGGGTGAGGAGAGGGCGATGACGGGTGAGTTCTGGCCGGTGGCGGACGCGCTGGCCTATCTCGCCGGGAGTTGGCGGGTGGCGCGGACCGTGCGGGATCTGGCGAGCGGGGACGAGGGACGGTTCGAGGGCGTGACCCTGTTCAGCCCGCTGGAGGACGGCGGGCTGCTGCACGAGGAGTCCGGCACCTTCACCTGGCAGGGCGTAGCCCGGCCCGCCGAACGCACCCTGCGCTTCCTGCCCGGCGCTTCACCGGGGACGGCCGACGTCCGCTTCGCCGACGGCCGCCCCTTCCACGACCTGGACCTCGGCACGGGACGGTATGCAGCCGACCATCCCTGCGCGGCGGACCTCTACCGGGGCGAGTTCACCGTGCGGGACTCGGATCGCTGGCGGACGGTGTGGCGGGTGGGCGGTCCCGCCAAGGACTTGGTGCTGACCACCGACTACGTACGCGAGGGCTGAGCCGGCGCGCCCTCGAAGCGGAGGTTCCAGCGGCCGGCGCGGCCGGTGACGGTGGTCGTGGACAGCGGGCGGACGTCGATGTTCCAGTAGCTCGACGGGGGCGCCTTCAGGGCGTAGACGAGCGCGGCCCGGATGACCGACGGTTCGGCGACGGCGACGATGCGGCCGCCGTCCTCGAAGGGGCGGGTGTCGAGCCAGTTGCCGACACGGGCGACGAAGGCCATCAGGGACTCGCCGCCGTGCGGGGTGGAGCGCGGGTCGGCGAGCCAGGCGTCCACGGCCTCGGGCTCGCGGGCCATCGCCTCGCCGAGGGTCAGACCGCGCCAGCGGCCCATGTCGCAGTCGCGGAGGGCGAGTTGCACGAGGGGGGCGTAGCCGAGCGCGTCGCCGGTGGCGCGGCTGCGCGGGGTGGGCGAGCAGTAGCGCAGCTCGGCCGCCGCGAGCGGGATCAGGTCGTGGGCGACGTGCTGGACCTCGTCCCAGCCGGCCTGGTCCAGCGGACGGTCGTCCTCGAAGCGCTCGGCGAGCAGCGGGGAGCTGCGCGCGGCGGCGACGAACGTGACCCGAAGTGGCATGCGGTGATGGTGTGACGTGAAAGTGCGCAGGTCAAGGGGTGTTGGTGAGGATTCACGGAAGGTGCCCGAAACCTTACTTCGAGGTCAGGATCTGCCGGACAAGTCACTCGAAAACGAGGGCCATCCAGATGTCGGGCGGGTCGAGCGGCGCGAAGCCGAGCTTGGCGTAGACGCCGTGGGCGTCGGCGGTGGCGAGCATGATGCGGCGCAGGCCGAGGGGCTGGAGGTGGTCGCGTACGGCGCCGACGAGGGCGGTGCCGATGCTCTTGCCGCGGACCGAGCGGTCGACGTAGACGTCGCAGAGCCAGGCGAAGGTGGTGTGGTCGGTGACGACCCGGGCATATCCGACCTGCTCCCCCGACCCGGCGTCGTACACCCCGAAGTTGAGCGACCCGGCGATGGCCCGCTCCTGCTTCTCGCGCGGTCGGCCCGTCGCCCAGTAGGCATCGGTGGACAGCCAGCGGTGCACACGGTCGACGTCGAGCCGCTCGGGGTCGGTGGAGATCTCGTAGCCGTCGGGGAGGGGCGGGGTGTCGGTCATGGCGGGAGACTTGCAGGTCGGGGGTGGGGTGTCGAGGGGTTTTCGCGGTGGCCGAGGGGGTTGTCAGTGGTGCGTGCGATGCTTCGGGCATGACGGGGAGGACACCGCACGCGAGGGACTACGCCTGGCTCCGCGAGCGCCATCGGTCGCTGCGGGAGGCGTACTGCATCACCTTGGTGAGTGAGATCGCTCCGGAGCCGCTGCTGCAGCGGCTCGGCGCCGAGGCGGGGACGGAGGTGACCGGCGTCGGCGGGCTCTTCGAGCCGGCCTTCGATACATGGGAGGAGCATCAGGGGCGTGAGCTGTTCGTCGCCGCCGCGGCGGTCGGCGGCTGGTCGGTGCTGGTCGAGGTGAACGGGTATCTGGGGGTCACGTCGGCGGCGGTACGGCCGCTGTCGCGGGGCCGCACCGTGGTCGCCCATCACCGTTCCGTCGACGCGCTGGACCACTTCATATGGCTGGCGGACGGCGAGCTGATCCTGGGCTTCGAGCCCCTCTTCCCCTACCGCCGGGAGGGCAGCCGCGCCGAGGCGTTCGCCCCGCGGATGCGGGAGTCCGGCTTCCTCCTCTGCCCAGGTCAGGACCTGGACCATCAGCACACCGAAGCCGCGTTCGCGCTCGCCGAGCGGATCACCGGGATACGACTGACGGCGGACACGCTCGACTCCCTCGAATTCGTCTGCGGCAGAGCACCCGCGCCCTAGCGGCCTCCGGCACCCCTCAAGACCTCGGCGCAGGCTCTTTCCAACCGCCGTACCCCCTCCGTGATCTCCCCCGCCCCCGCCACCGCCGCGAAGCTCAACCGCACGTGGGCCGCCGGGGGTTCGGCGCTGAAGTACGGGCGACCTGGTGTGATCGCGACGCCCGCGCGCAGGGCGGCGGAGGTCAGGACGGCGTCGTCCGTGCCGTCGGGGAGGCGGAGCCACAGGTGGTAGCCGCCGGACGGGATGTGCGGGAGGACGAGGTCGGGGAGCGTGAGACGGAGGGCCGCGGTCATGGTGTCGCGGCGGGACTTCAGTTCCGTCGAGATCGCGCGGAGGTGCCGCGGCCACGCCGGTGAGCCGACGAGTTCGAGGGCCGCCTCCTGGAGCGGGCGCGGGACGAAGAAGGTGTCGACGATCTGGATGGCGCGCAGCCGTTCCAGCACCGGCCCGCGCGCGGCAAGGGCGCTGAGCCGGAAGCTCGGCGAGGTCGCCTTGGTGAGTGAGCTGACGTGGACGACCACCCCGTCGGGGTCGTCGGCGGCCAGCGGACTCGGCAGCGGCCCCGCGTCCTCGTGCACCAGCCGCCGTACGAAGTCGTCCTCCACCACGAACGCGCCCGCCTCGCGGGCGATACGGAGGACTTCGCCGCGCCGCTCGGGGGCGAGGACCGCGCCGGTCGGGTTCTGGAACAGGGGCTGGCAGACGAAGACACGCGCACCGGTCGCGCGGAACGCGTCGGCGAGGAGGGCGGGTCGGACGCCGTCCGCGTCGACCGGGACCGGCACGGGCCGCAGGCCCGCCGCGCGGGCGATCGCCAACATGCCGGGATACGTGGGTGATTCGACGAGGACCGGTGCGCCGGGCGGGGCCACCGCGCGCAGGGCCGTGGTCAGGGCCGACTGGCCGCCCGCCGTGATCAGCACCTCGGCCGCGGTGACGCCGCCGCCGATGCCGCGCGCGAACCACTCCCGCAGCTCGGGCAGCCCCTCCATCGGCGGCCGGCCCCACGCACCGGGGCGTCGGCCCGCCCGTGCCAGCGCCGCCGCCATCGCGCGCTCCGGCTGCAACGACGGGTGCAGATAGCCGCCGTTGAACTCCACGACGCCCGGCGGGGGCGCGGCGAGGGAGACGACCACTCCGGACGCGTCCACCGTGCGCGGTACGAGGTCGGCGGCGCCGTCCGCGCTCAGGGCGACCTCCTGCCAGGAGGTGTCGCCGACGGTCGGCACGGCCGTGGCACGCGGCTCGGCCCGGAAGGCGCCGGCGCCGGGCCGGGTGACGACCAGTCCCTCGGCGGCGAGCTGGGCCAGGGCCCGCGAGACGGTCACCGGGCTGACCCGGTAGCGCTCGACGAGGGCCCGGCTGGACGGGAGCTTTCCGCCGGGAGAGTAGCGGTCAAGGTCCTGCTTCAGCTGTTTCGCCAGTTCTCCGACACTGCTACGCTCTTGCATGAGAGCACAGAGTAGCGCTACTGCCCCCACCTCGATAGCGGTGGTCATCCCGCCGAAGGCCAACACCACCGGCACCCTCCAGGCCGCTCTCGGTGTCGTCGCCTTCTCTCTCACCTTTCCCGCCACCGCGTGGGGACTCGAGGGGTTCGGGCCCTGGGCGCTCGTCGCGGTGCGCAGTGTGCTCGCCGCGCTCATCGCCGGGGTCTGTCTGTCGGCGCTGCGCATACCCGTGCCCGAGCGCCGGCACCGGGCCGGACTCCTGGTGGTCGGTGCCGGCGTCGTCGTCGGGTTCCCCCTCCTCACCACCCTCGCGCTCCAGACCTCCACCACCGCGCACGCGGCCGTCGTGGTCGGGCTGTTGCCGCTCACCACCGCGCTGTTCTCGGCCCTGCGCATGGGCAGCCGTCCCTCCCGCACCTTCTGGATCGCGGCGTTCGCGGGCGCGGTGGCGGTCGTCGCGTTCACCGTGCAGCAGAGCGGCGGTGCGCTCACGAGCGCCGATCTGTACCTGTTCGGCGCCCTGTTGGTGTGCGCGGCCGGCTACACCGAGGGCGGCCGGCTGGCCCGGGTGATGCCGGGCTGGCAGGTCATCGGCTGGGCGCTGGTGATGTGTCTGCCGCTGACCGTGCCGGCCGCCGCGGTCGCGCTGTCGTACGAGCCGGTACGGCTGACCGCGCACAGCGTGGCCGGGCTGCTGTGGGTCGCGGTGGGCTCGCAGTTCCTCGGTCTGGTCGTCTGGTACCGGGGCATGGCGGCGATCGGCATCCCGAAGGCCAGCCAGTTGCAGTTGGCCCAGCCCCTGCTCACACTGGTGTGGTCGGTGCTGCTGCTCGGCGAGCACCTGACGGTGGCCGCACCGCTGACGGCCGCGGCGGTGCTGGTGTGCATCGCCGTCACCCAGCGGGCGTGAGGCTCTGAGGCTGACCGGCATGTGCGTGCCGGTTCCAACCGCGGCCCGGCGCCGTAAAATCGAGGCCACGGACCGTTGCTCCCGCACCTGGTGAGGAGGCCCTACAGAATGCGTGCAACCGTGGGCGACCAGCTTGTCCAGCACGGCAGGGTGGTCGGACAGCAGGACAAGGTCGGCGAGATCGTCGAAGTGATGGGCCAGGAGGGAAACCCTCCGTACCGCGTCCGCTTCGAGGACGGGCACACGGGCATCTGCTCCCCCGGCCCCGACACCGAGATCCGGCACAGGGAGACGCACTAGCGGATCAGCGCGGGGGCTTCGCCGGCTGCTTGTAGTGGTCGGCGACGACCCGTGCCATCGCGCCGATGGGATCCGTCGCCAGTTCCTTCGCGGCGAAGAAGGCGTGGCCGCGCACCTGCGGGTACTTGGCGGCCAGGGTGAGGTGCCTGGAGAGTTCGGCGGGGTCCTGCCAGGCGGCGGGCTGCGCCGGGTCGCCGGCCTTGTAGAGGGCCTCGCCGATGTAGAGCTTCGTCGCCGTGCCCTTCGCCACACCCGCCCACCAGGACACGAGCTTGGCGTAGTCGGCGGCGGCGAAGCCGATGTTCCAGTAGATCTGCGGGGCGATGTAGTCGATCCAGTTCTGGCGCACCCACTTGCGGGTGTCCGCGTGGAGATCGTCGTACGTCTGCACGCCCGCCCTGGTGTCGGAGCCGTGCGAGTCGGTGGCGATGTTCCGCCAGACGCCGAAGGGGCTGATGCCGAACTGCGTGCCGGGCCGGATCTCCTTGATGCGGGCCGCCGTCTCGCGGACCAGCTTGTCGATGTTGCTCCGGCGCCAGGCGGCCCGGTTCGCGAAGCCGTCACCGTAGCGGTCGTACGCGGCGTCGTCGTCGAAGGTCTGCCCGGCCACCGGGTACGGGTAGAAGTAGTCGTCGAAGTGCACGGCGTCGACGGGGTACTTCTTCACCGCGTCGAGGATCGCGTTCTCGACGAAGGCGCGGACCTGGGGCAGCCCCGGGTTGTAGTAGAGCTTGCCGCCGTACTTCACCACCCAGTCGGGGTGCTTGCGCGCGGGGTGCGAGGCGATGAGCCTGCTCGGGTCGGACTGGTTGGAGATCCGGTACGGGTTGAACCAGGCGTGCAGCTGGAGGCCGCGGGCGTGGGCCTCCTTGACCGCCGTGCCGAGCGGGTCCCAGCCCGGGGCCTTGCCCTGGGTGCCGGTGAGGACGTTCGACCAGGGCTCGTACGGCGAGGGCCAGAGCGCGTCGGCGGTGGGCCGTACCTGGAAGATCACGGTGTTGAGGCGGTCCTTGACGGCCCGGTCGAGGATCGCGATCAGCTCGGCCTTCTGCTGGGCCGCGGTCAGCCCCGGCTTGGAGGGCCAGTCCCGGTTGGCCACGGTGGCCACCCACACGCCCCGCAGTTCGCCGGACGCCCTCCGGCGCGGGGCCTTGTCGTCCGTGCCGCCCGCCATAGCCGCACCGGCCGCCACCGCGCCACCCCCCGCCACGAGTGCCGACATGGCCGTCACCGCGAACGCCCGCCGCGACAGCCGAGACCTCCGGTGCAGCATTCCCCTACCTCCATCTGCCGATGCCCGTGTCCGGGCGCGATTCTGGACCCGGGCGAGGTCCGGCGTCAGCCTGCCACGCGGTACCCGAACGATCGATCAACGATCGCCGGAGGTAACGTGCAGGTTCGGAGCAGGCACCGAACCACCGGGGACCCTGCCGGATTCGTAGATCAGCGAAGGGGACGATGTGACCGACATCGAGCGCGTCGGAGTGGTCGGCTGCGGCCAGATGGGAGCGGGCATCGCCGAGGTGTGCGCCCGGTCCGGCCTGGAGGTGAAGGTCGCCGAGACCACCGGCGAGGCCCTGGAGATCGGCCGGACCCGGCTGTTCAACTCCCTCGCCAAGGCCGCCGAGCGCGGCAAGATCACCGAGCAGGAGCGGGACGAGACGCTGGCGCGCCTCAGCTTCACCACGGACCTCGGCGAGTTCGCCGACCGCGACCTGGTGATCGAGGCCGTCGTCGAGAACGAGCAGGTGAAGACGGAGATCTTCCAGGTCCTCGACCAGGTGGTGACCCGCCCGGACGCGATCCTCGCCTCCAACACGTCCTCGATCCCGCTGGTGAAGCTCGCGGTCGCCACCTCGCGCCCGGACCACATCGTCGGCATCCACTTCTTCAACCCGGCCCCGGTGCAGAAGCTCGTCGAGCTGATCCCGGCGCTCACCACCTCCGAGGGCACGCTCAGCCGCGCCCAGGTCTTCGCCGAGAAGGTGCTCGGCAAGCACGCGATCCGCGCCCAGGACCGCTCCGGCTTCGTGGTCAACGCGCTCCTGGTGCCGTATCTCCTCTCCGCCATCCGGATGTTCGAGTCGGGCATCGCGGGCCGCGAGGACATCGACAACGGCATGGAGATGGGCTGCGCCCACCCGATGGGCCCGCTGAAGCTGTCCGACCTGATCGGCCTGGACACCATCGTGTCGATCGCCAACTCGATGTACGAGGAGTACAAGGAGCCGCTGTACGCCGCTCCCCCGCTGCTCCAGCGCATGGTCGACGCGGGCCGGCTGGGCCGGAAGACCGGCTCGGGCTTCTACACCTACGGCTGACGGCGACCGGCGTTTGCACAGTGCCCGTTCCAGGGTGCTGATTACACAGTGCTACGACCGCGGGCCCGGCTCTCTTCGGAGCGCCGGGCCCGCGGCATTCACACACCGTGTGCGCGGCGGGCACGCATATGCCCCGCGCACACGCTCCCCACGCACCCACCAGGCGAGTTGACTCTTCATGCGCATGCAAGGGATGTGACGACTACGGAAAGGAGCGGACTCGTGACCGCCGACCCCGAGCATCCCGTGGCACTTGGAGAACTCGCAGAGTTACGCCGTCGCCTCGACGTCGCCTACGCGCGTGTCGAGGGAGGGCTGGCCCTGCTCAACCATCGCACCGAGGAGACCGACAAGGAGATGGACGACCTCAGCGCGCGGATCGTCGCGCTGGAGCACGCCCGCTGGCCCCTGCCCGCGATCGCGACACTCACCGCGGTGGGCGCACTCGTGGCGACGATCTGGCAGGCCCTGGGCCACTGAAGCCGGCCGGGCCGGGACGGGTGGGGGGAGCATCAGGGCTAGCCGTCCTGGCCGAGCCTGAGGTGGTGCAGGAGCAGTAACGCGGCCGCCATGTTGGCGGCCGGGACCTCCCCGCGGGCGATCATGTCGGGGACGAGCTTGAGCGGGACCCACTCCCGGCGGTCCGACTCGAAGTCGTCCACGGGATGTCCGGTGTACTCGCCCTCGTCCGACCAGTAGATGTGGTGCCGGGCGTCGGTGAGGCCGTTGGACGGCTCCACCGTCATCAGGTGGTGCAGGGGCCC
Organism: Streptomyces cylindrosporus; assembly: GCF_022698165.1. Taxonomy (GTDB): domain Bacteria; phylum Actinomycetota; class Actinomycetes; order Streptomycetales; family Streptomycetaceae; genus Streptomyces; species Streptomyces cylindrosporus. The sequence continues at coordinate 360,113 of NZ_JALDAY010000010.1, read as the reverse complement.
CGGCCGCCAGCCGGTCTCCTCCTCCAGTTCCCTGGCGGCCGCGACGACGATGTCCTCGCCGTCCTCGACCACCCCGGCCGCGAGTTCCCACCCCCAGCTGTCCGTGATGAAACGGTGCCGCCACAGCAACAGCACCTCGTTCGCCTCGTTCACCACCGTCGCCACGGCCACCGGCCGCAGCCGTATCAGGAAGTGATCGAGGTGCCGCCCGTCGGGCAGCTGCACATCGGCGAGATTGACGCTGAACCAGCGGTTTGAGTACACAGGTTGTTCGTTCTGTTTCGTCCACTGCACGGTTCTGCCACCTTCCGTCGAGTAAGTGGCAATATCGCAGCAGGGACTGTGGGGCGGTGGTGCTCGGGAACCGGTCTACAGCGGTACGCGCAGTGCCCCGTCGATGAGTTCGGCGGCCTCGGCGGTGCCCGCGCAGCCGCTGCGCACCAGGTGTTCGCGCACCGCCCGGAGTCTGTCGCGCAGCCGCTGGGACTCCATCCCACGGGCCTGTTCGGCCATCTGCACCGCGGTGGCCACCGCCTTGTCGGCGTTTCCGCGGCGCAGTTCGATCGTGCTGAGCATGGCGAGCCGGTGCACGCGCCCCCGGTCGTGCGCCGGGTTGTCCACGGCGGCAGCGGCGTGCTCCCCCGCCGCCACCAGTTCCCCGAGGCTCAGCAACGCCTCCGCCACCTGGACGTTGACCAACCCGGGCTGGACATAGCCCGTCTCGTCGGGTTCGTATCCGCGCCGGATGCGTTCGGCGGCCTGCTCGGCCCGCCGGATGCAGGACAGCGCGGTCGTGCCGTCGCCGAGGTGTGCGTACGCCTTGGCCTGCATCGCGTACAGGTCGCAGGCGAGCGCCGGTGTGATGTGCTTGCCGGCGGCGCGCAGCGCGGCCTCCGCGAAGGCGACGGCCTGCCGGTACTCGCGCATGAAGAGGGCCTGGTTGACCAGCAGTGCGATCACATACGCGCCGAGTCCCCGGTCCCCGCTGGCCTTGGCGAGCCGGAGCGCCTGGTGGAAGTAGCGCTGGGCGAGCCCGTGCGCGTCGGAGTCGTAGGCGCAGATGCCGGCGATCGCCACCAACCCGCCGGTCGCCCGGTGCAGTTGACGGCCCGTGGCATCGGTGTAGCTGCCGCGCAGCAGCGGGGCGGCCTCGGCGTTCAGGAAGCCCACGATCCGCGTACGCGTCGCGATCCCGCCCGCCTTCCGGTACATCTGCTCGTAGTGGGTACGGGCGGCCCGCAGCATCTCCAGATCGGCAGGCGTGACCCGGTGCCGGCCACCCCGCGACACGTCCACGTCCTCGGGCGGGTTCTCCCACTCCCACACGGGCATGACCGCGGGCGTGCCGGTCACCGCGGGCGCGCCCAGTATGTGCGGGCGCTGCTGCTCGTCGGAGCGCCACAGGGCGGTGGCCCGCTCGACGAAGCCGGAGAGGGAGGTGCCGTGCGGGGTGGACGGCTCGCCCGGCACTCCGAGCCCGATGTCGTCGAGCGTGACGGGCCGGTGCAGACGCCCCGCCAGGACCTCGCAGATCAGGTCGGGCACCTGCCCTCGCGGCCGCTGGCCCTTCAACCACCGCGCGACGGCGGTGTGTTCGTACCGCAACGCGAGCCCGCGCGCCCGCCCCGCCTGATTGACGTGCGCCGCCAACCCCGCGTGCGAGATCCCGGCCTCGTCCAGGATCGCGTCGAGCAGAGTGTTGGGCTGCATATATGCCCCCCGGGAGCCTCGGTGCCGTCAGACTAGTGCGAGCGGCTTCACACGGGGTGTGAACGGAGTGCCCGAATCCGCAGCGTACGCGCACTGTCGCGGAGAGTTCCGGGCCGGTTGACTGAAATGCCTCGCAAGAGGCCGGCCGGGCCGCCGGCTCCCCCTCGTACAGTGCGGCGGCCCGCTTCCGCGCCGTCCGCCCAGCTGCCTGCCCGACACTCCGTGGCGGGGCGGACGGCGTCGCCGACCCGAAGAACGACACCGAACCAGCGAACCGCCCAGACCACGCGGGAGCGCCGGGCGCACCGCGGGGGTAGGTACGTGGCGGTTCGCGGCCTCGACGTCACGTGAGGCGGTGCGCCCGGTGTCCGACCGGCTCACCGGGAGGCTGTCGTACGACATGGCGGCGGTCGTTGCGCAGGAGCAGCAGCGCGACGTCGTCGGCGGGCCTGCCGCCGGTGTGCCGCAGCAGCCCCGCCAGCACGGCGCGCAGCACCGACTGCGGGGAGACCGGGCCGGCCGCGACGGCCTCGGCGAGCGCGGCCGGCAGCGGAAAGAACCGGCCATGTCCGTCACGGGCGTCCTCGACACCGTCCGTGTGCAGGAAGAGGGTCTCGCCGGGCAGGAGTCGACCGCAGCGGACGGCGGGCAGCTCGGCGGGCAGTGGGAACGGCCCGAGGGGAGGCAGCGGTTCGGCCCGGGTGAGGGGCTCCGCCCGGGCCCCGCTGAGCAGATACGGCCACGGGTGCCCGCAGTTGAGGACGCGCACCTCGCCGTCCTGCCGGATCTCCAGCAGCAGTACGGTGACGAACTCCTCGGCGACCGGACTCTCCGGCTCGCCCCCGGCCGAGGGGTGCTCGGCCCGCGCCCGCTCCCTCAGATGCCGCCCCAGCGCCCGCTCCAGCCGTCGCAGCACACACGCCAGATCCACCTCGTCGTGCACGGCTTCCCGAAAGCTCCCGAGCACAGCGGCAACGGTCCCGACAGCCCCCAGCCCGTGCCCCCGCACGTCCCCCATCACCACCCGCACCCCGTGCTCGGTGGCGATGACCTCGTACAGGTCCCCGCCGATCACGGCCCCCCGGTCCGCGGACAACTGCGCGGCGGCGACGTTCAACCCGTCGACCCGAGGCGGCAACGGCCGCAGCAGAACACTCTGCGCGACCCCCGCGACCTTCTTGACCTCCCGCAGCTCACGCAGCAACGCGCGCCGGACGTGGAGTATCAGCCCGGTCCCCACGGCGAAGAACACGGCACTGGTGACGACCCGAGCCCCCAGCCCGTTCTGCTGGGCGAGCGGACAGGCCAACTTGTAGGTGATCGCCATGGCCCCCCAGGCCATGGGAAGCCCGAACGCGAGCAAGCGCTTGCGAATCATGCCGATGGCCCCCCATACAGGCCCCGAGAGCACAGCCGGACCGACCCCGAAAGGCCGGTCCGATTCTGTCGACCACATGACCCGCAAGGACCAGATCACCCAGATTCATCACCCAGATGAGTGACACCACCCCAGCCACCCGCATTTATGCAGGTAGGGGGCATATTCACGAGGGTTGTTGGAGCGCCCCTTCAGGGGCGCGGGGAACTGCGCGACCAGCCACGACGAACCCGCAGCCGCCAACGACCAACAGCTCCCCGCCCATGAGGCGAACTAGCCCCTCAGCACGGCACCAACACGCTCCCCCGCAAGGGCAACCGCCGCATCCCGAGCAGCAGACGCCTCCTCGACGGTCAGCGTCCGATCCGCCGCCCGGAACCGCAGCGCATACGCAAGGGACTTCCGCCCCTCACCGAGCTGCTCCTCGTTCTCGTACACGTCGAACAGCCGGATGCCCTCAAGCAGTTCACCCGCCCCGTCCCGCAACGCGGCCTCGACATCGGCATGCGGCACGAACTTGTCGACCACGAGCGCGACATCCTGCGTGGCCACGGGGAACGTCGAAATCCTCGGCGCCTGAGGCGTGTCGTTCCCGACCGCCTCCACCGCGTCCAGGTCCAACTCCATCGCACTGGTCCGCTCCGGCAGCCCCAGCGCCTTCACGACCCGCGGATGCAGCTCACCGGCATGCCCGACGACCGTCTCCGCCCCGTCCACGACGAGCACGAACTCGGCACACCGCCCGGGATGCCACGGCCCGTACTGCCCCTTGCGGACGACCAGTTCGGCCCCGGCCTCCCGCGCCACCGCGCGCCCCGCCTCGACGGCGTCGGCCCAGTCCGCGGGCCGGCCCTTGCCCCACCAGCCGGCCTGCTCCCGCGCGCCGGCGAGCACGGCGGCCACATGCCGCGGCTGCTCCGGCAGCGCGGCGTCGAGCTCGGCGATCTCCTCGTCGGTCGGGCGCCGGTCCACCGGCAGCGCGACGGCGACCCTCTGCTCCGCACGCGGGAGGAACACCAGCCCGGTCTCGAACAGGGCGAGATCGTGCGAGCCGCGGCCGTTGTTGCGCCGCAACGCACCCAGCAGGCCCGGCAGCAGCGAGGTCCGCAGCGCGGGCTCCTCGTCGCTCAGCGGGTTGGTGAGCTTCACGACCCGGCGCTTCGGGTCGTCCGCCTCCAGGAGCAGCTGGTCGAAGATCTGCTCGCTGATGAACGGGTAGTTCGGCGCCTCGACATAGCCCGCCCCGGCCAGCGCCCGGCCGACCCGGCGGTGCAGCCGCTGCCGGTGGGTCAGGCCGCGGCCCGAGGGGAGCTTGGGCAGCGTGGAGGGCAGGTTCTCGTAGCCCTCCAAGCGGATGACCTCTTCGGCGAGGTCGTTGATCTCGGTGAGGTCGGGCCGCCAGGACGGGACGGTGACGATCAGCTCGTCCTGCCCGTACACGTCGCAGCCGATCTCCTGCAGCCGTCGTACGACCGTCTCCCGGCCGTAGTCGACGCCGGCCACCTTGTCCGGATGGTTCGCCGGGACGCTGATGGTGTGCGGTGCGGAGGGTGCGATGACCTCGGTGACGCCGGCCTCGGCGGTGCCGCCCGCGAGGAGGACCAGCAGGTCGACCGTGCGCTGCGCGGCAGCGGCGGCGGCCTGCGGGTCGACGCCCCGCTCGAAGCGGCGGGAGGCCTCCGAGGACAGCTTGTGACGACGGGCCGTACGGGCGATCGACACCGCGTTGAAGTGGGCGGCCTCGATGACGACGTCGGTCGTGCCCTCCCCCTCCTGGTGGTCGGCGATCTCGGTGTTGGCGCCGCCCATGACGCCGGCGAGCCCGATGGGGCCGCGGTCGTCGGTGATGACCAGGTCCTCGGCGTGCAGCTTCCGCTCGACGCCGTCGAGGGTGACGATCTTCTCGCCCTCGGCCGCGCGGCGGACCCCGATCGTGCCCTGGACCAGCGAGCGGTCGTAGGCGTGCAGGGGCTGGCCGAGCTCCATCATCACGTAGTTGGTGACGTCGACGGCGAGGGAGATCGGGCGCATGCCGACCTTCTGCAGCCGGCGCTGGAGCCAGATCGGCGAGCGGGCCTCGGGGCTGAGGCCGGTCACCGTGCGGGCGGTGAAGCGGTCGCAGCCGTACGGGTCTGAGACCTGGACCGGGTAGCCGAAGGCGTTCGGGCCGGGTACGTCGATCAGCGCCGGGTCGCGCAGCGGCAGGCCGTAGGCGATGGCGGTCTCGCGGGCGACGCCGCGGATGGACAGGCAGTCGCCGCGGTTGGCGGTGACGGCGATGTCCAGGACCTCGTCGACCAGTTCGAGCAGCTCGATGGCGTCCTTGCCGACCTCGGTCTCCGGCGGCAGCACGATGATGCCGTGGGTGCCGTCGTCGCCCATGCCCAGCTCGTCGCTGGAGCAGATCATGCCGTGGGAGGTCTTGCCGTACGTCTTGCGCGCGGAGATCGAGAAGCCGCCGGGCAGGGTGGCGCCGGGGAGCACGACCACGACCTTGTCGCCCACCGCGAAGTTCCGGGCGCCGCAGACGATCTCCTGGGGCTCGCCGGTGCCGTTGGCCTGGCCGACGTCGACCGTGCAGAAGCGGATCGGCTTCTTGAAGCCCTCCAGTTCCTCGATGGTCAGCACCTGGCCGACGACGAGGGGGCCCTTGAGGTCGGCGCCGAGGTGCTCGACGGTCTCGACCTCGAGGCCGGCGGAAATGAGCTTGGCCTGGACGTCACGCCCGGTCTGAGTCGCCGGCAGGTCGACGTACTCCCGCAGCCAAGAAAGCGGGACCCGCATCAGATCTCCATCCCGAACGGCCGGGTGAACCGGACGTCACCCTCGACCATGTCTCGCATGTCTTCGACGTTGTGGCGGAACATCAGCATCCGCTCGATGCCGAACCCGAAGGCGAAGCCGCTGTACTTCTCCGGGTCGACACCGCAGGCGGTCAGCACCTTGGGGTTGACCATCCCGCAGCCGCCCAGCTCGATCCAGCCCTCGGAGGAGCAGGTACGGCAGGGGCGGTCGGGGTTGCCGACGGACTCGCCGCGGCAGACGTAGCACACCATGTCCATCTCGGCGGACGGCTCGGTGAACGGGAAGAAGTTCGGGCGCAGCCGGGTCTTCATGCCCTCGCCGAACAGGGACTGGACCATGTGGTCGAGGGTGCCCTTGAGGTCGGCCATGGTCAGGCCCTCGTCGACGGCGAGCAGCTCGACCTGGCGGAAGACCGGGGTGTGGGTCGCGTCCAGCTCGTCGGTGCGGTAGACCACGCCGGGGCAGATCACGTACACCGGCAGCTCACGGCCGAGCAGCGAGCGGATCTGCACGGGCGAGGTGTGGGTGCGCAGCACGACACCGGACTCGGTGCCGCCGTCCGGGCCCTGCACGAAGAAGGTGTCGGCCTCGCCGCGGGCCGGGTGGTCCGGGCCGATGTTCAGGGCGTCGAAGTTGAACCACTCGGCCTCGGCCTGCGGGCCCTCGGCGACCTCGTAGCCCATGGCCACGAAGACGTCCTCGATGCGCTCGGACAGGGTGGTGAGCGGGTGGCGGGCGCCGGCCGGTACGCGGTCGTAGGGCAGCGTGACGTCCACCGACTCCTCGACCAGCACACGGGCGTCGCGCTCGGCCTCCAGCTCGGCCTGGCGGCCGGCGAGGGCCTTGTTCACGGCGCCCCGGGCCTGGCCGACGAGCTTGCCGGCGGCGGCCTTGGCGTGCGGGGGCAGGGCGCCGATCTCGCGGTTGGCGAGGGCCAGCGGGGAGGCGCCCCCGGTGTGGGCGACCTTGGCCTCCTGGAGCGCGTCGAGGGAGTCCGCGGCCGCGAAGGCGGCGAGCGCCTCCTCCCGCATGCGCTCGATCTCTTCCGGTTTCAGGGCCTCGACCTCTACCGGGTCGTACGACTTGTTCGGTGCCGACATCTCTTCCCGTGCTTCCGATTGGCTGGCTGAAGGTCCCCGTCACCGACTCACGCAGAGGTCAGAGGGCCGTCCATGGGACACAAAGGTGCCAAAGGCCGAGTCTAACGGGGTGGAGGTATGCGAATGCGCCCGTGGGCGGGTCTCCGGCTCTCAGGTGAGGTACGCCGGGGCCGCCACGGGCAACGTAAATCGGAACTCGGCGCCGCCCTGGGGGCCGCGGCCGACGGTGATGGTGCCGCCGTGGGCCTCGACGATGCCCTTGACGATGTAGAGCCCGAGGCCGGTGCCGCCGCGCTTGCTGCCCCGCCAGAAGCGGGTGAAGACGCGGTTCATGGACTCCTCCGGGATGCCGGGCCCCTCGTCGCTCACCGTGACCGACGTACCGGTGTCCTCTCCCTCGCGGGGGGACACTGTGGCCGTGATGTCAATCGTGACGGTTCCCTCGCCGTGCCGCACGGCATTTTCCAGCAGGTTGCTGAGCACCTGGTCGATCTTGTCGGGGTCGGCCCACAGCGCGGGCAGCGGCTGTTCGATGCGGAGCAGGAACCGGTCGGCGGGCTGCCCGGCGGCGACGTACGCCTGGATGTGCCGTCCGACGGCCGCGCCTATGTCGACCGGCTGGCGCCGGACCTCAAGCCGCCCGCTGTCGATCCGTGAGATGTCGAGGAGCTCGGCGATGAGCCGGGTGACGCGGTCGGCGTCGGCGTCGACGGTCTCCAGCATCAGGCGCTTCTGGTCGTCGGTGAACCGTTCCCACTTGGCCAGCAGGGTGGCCGTGAAGCCCTTGACCGAGGTGAGCGGGGAGCGCAGCTCGTGGGCGACGGTGGCGATCAGCTCGGCGTGGCTGCGCTCGGTGCGGCGGCGGGCCTCGGTGTCGCGCAGGGAGACGACGACGCGGCGGACCGGGCCGGTGGGCTCGGTGCGGACGTAGCGCGCGGAGACCAGCACCTCACGGCCGCCGGGGAGGAGGAGGTTGCGCTCGGGCTGCCGCCGCCGGATGGCGAGGCCGCCGTACGGATCGGTCAGCTGCCACCAGCGCCGGCCCTCCAGGTCCTCTAACGGCAGGGCCTTCTCCAGGCGCTGTCCCAGGGCCTCGTCGGCGGGGACGGCGGTGATGCGCTCGGCGGCGGCGTTGAAGCAGACGACCCGGCCGTCCTCGTCGGCGACGACCAGACCGTCGGGCAGCTCGTCGGGATCGACGCCCCCGCTCGTGCCGACACTCATCCCCGTACCCCACCTCTCAGACGGCTGAGGGGCCCCCGAGCTGGTCACCCTACTAGCTCTCGGTGACGGAGCGGCACCCTCCGGAGGCGCGCTGTGCACGGGCCGATGCATAGAGACATACGGCGGCGGCGGTCGCGAGGTTCAGGCTCTCGGCCTTTCCGTGGATCGGAACGCGCACGACGGCGTCCGCGAGCGCGCGGGTCTCCTCCGGGAGCCCCCAGGCCTCGTTCCCGAACACCCAGGCGGTCGGCCCGCCCATGGTCCCCTTGTCGAGCTCGTCGTCGAGGTCGTCGGTCCCGGCCCCGTCGGCGGCGAGGATCCGCACGCCGACGTCCTTGAGCCCCCGGACGGCTTCCTCCACGGGGACGCCGACGGCGACGGGCAGGTGGAAGAGGGAGCCGACGGAGGCGCGCACGGCCTTGGGGTTGTAGAGGTCCACGGAGGCGTCGGTCAGTACGACGGCCTCGGCGCCGGCGGCATCGGCGCACCGCAGCACGGTCCCGGCGTTCCCGGGGTCCCGCACGTTCGCGAGCACGGCGACCAGCTTGGGCCGGGCGGCGAGGATCCGGGCGAAGGGGGTGTCGAGGAACCGGCAGATCCCGACGAGCCCCTGCGGGGTGACGGTGGTGGAGATGTCGGCGATGACCTGCTCGGACGCGAGATGCAGCCGCGCGCCGATCTCCCGGGACCGGCCGATGATGTCGGCGTAGCGCTCCGCCGCCTCGACGGTCGCGAACAGTTCCACGAGCGTGGCGGTGCCGTCCGTGTCATGCCCGGCCGCTTCCCTGACGGCCTGCGGTCCCTCCGCGAGGAACAGCCGGTCCTTGCCCCGGAAGTTCCGCTTGGCCAGCCGCCGGGCAGCGGCGACACGGGCGGAACGGGGGGAGATCAGCTCGGGGGTAACGGGCATCGCACTCACTCTCAGCACTCAACGAAACGGACCCGCGGGCAGAAGCCCACGGGTCCGTACAGTCACTTCGGCCTGGGCCGAGCGCAGCGTCACGCAGCCTTGGGGGCGTTGACGTCCGACGGCAGCGCCTTCTGCGCGACCTCGACCAGGGCGGCGAACGCACCGGCGTCGTTGACGGCCAGCTCGGCGAGGATCTTGCGGTCGACCTCGACGTTCGCGGCCTTCAGGCCCTGGATGAAGCGGTTGTACGTGATGCCGTTGGCGCGGGCAGCGGCGTTGATGCGCTGGATCCACAGCTGGCGGAAGTCACCCTTGCGCTTCTTGCGGTCGTTGTAGTTGTAGACCAGCGAGTGGGTGACCTGCTCCTTGGCCTTGCGGTACAGGCGCGAACGCTGACCGCGGTAGCCGGAGGCCTGCTCGAGGATCGCCCGGCGCTTCTTGTGGGCGTTGACTGCCCGCTTGACGCGTGCCACTTTTTAACTCCTTGTAGCGGGGCCGTGGTTGGACTCACACGACCCGGTATCGATTGGGTCCCGGTGATGACGTCGGGCGCTCAGAGGCAGAGCGCCGCGTGCGTCACTTGCCGAGAAGCTTCTTGATCTTCTTGGCGTCGCCCGGGGCCATCTCGGCGTTGCCGGTGAGGCGACGCGTCAGGCGCGACGACTTGTGCTCGAGCAGGTGGCGCTTGCCGGCGCGCTCACGGAGCACCTTGCCGGAGCCGGTGACCTTGAAGCGCTTGCTGGCACCGCTGTGCGACTTGTTCTTCGGCATAGCGCCGTTATCTCCTCGTCGGTGGCGCTCCGGTGCCCGGTTCGGAAAACCGGGCACGTCGGAACGTCGCTCTTGTTTCGGTTATGTCCTGGGGACCGGTGTCCCCGTGGATCACGCCTCGGCGGAAGCCTCGGCAGGGGCCTCGGTCTCCACGGCGGTCTCGACCTCGGCGGCGTTCTGCGACTTGCCGGGGTTGGCCTTCGCTTCGGCCTTGCGGGCTTCCTGCGCCTGGCGGGCCTCGGCCATCGCCTCGGTCTTCTTCTTGTGCGGACCGAGAACCATGATCATGTTGCGGCCGTCCTGCTTCGGGTTCGACTCGACGAAACCGAGGTCCTGGACGTCCTCCGCGAGACGCTGCAGCAGTCGGTAGCCGAGCTCCGGCCGGGACTGCTCGCGACCACGGAACATGATCGTGATCTTGACCTTGTCGCCCTGCTTGAGGAACCGGACGACGTGACCCTTCTTGGTGTCATAGTCGTGCGGGTCGATCTTCGGCCGGAGCTTCATCTCCTTGATGACCGTGTGCGCCTGGTTCTTGCGCGCCTCACGGGCCTTCATGGCCGACTCGTACTTGAACTTCCCGTAGTCCATGAGCTTGCACACGGGCGGACGGGCGTTCGCCGCTACCTCGACGAGGTCGAGGTCGTACTCCTGGGCAAGCTCCAGTGCCTTCGCGAGCGGGACAATGCCCACCTGCTCGCCACTGGGACCGACAAGTCGCACCTCGGGAACGCGAATCCGGTCGTTGATGCGGGGCTCGGCGCTGATGGATCCTCCTCGGTTAGCACCACACGGCGGTCTGGCGGACAGCCGCGTACGTCTCTTTCCTTAGACCTAACCGCGCCGAAGCATGAAAAATGCCCCGGACGATCACAGGCGGGGCTCCAAATACACTGCCGGAGCACCGCCGCGATGCCGCGGGGCGCGATTCGGGCGACTCCATCGTCCGTACGGAACGATGGCGGCCGCCTGACCGGGGTGACCCGCCGTCCCGGAGGACGGTCAGGTGGGAGATCGGAGCCTCCACTTGTAGGCCGGGCACATGAATGTCCGGCCGGTCGTCACACAAGGTTAGCAGCTACCCGGGGGTGGTGCGAACCGGCCCGCACCGGGCCCTATCGTGTGGGGCATGAGTGACACCCCTCCCGCGTCTCCTGACTCTCCCGGCTTCGACGAGATGACCCGCGACATCGCCGAGGTCCCCGCCGTCGAGGTGATCGTGACGGTGGCCGTGAACCTGATGAGCGCCGCCGCCGTGAAGCTCGGTCTGACCGAGGAGGGCGACAAGTACAAGGACCTGGACGAGGCCCGCAAGCTGGTCACCGCCCTCGCCGGTCTGCTGGACGCCTCCGTGACCGAGATCAGCTCCTTCCACGCGTCCCCGCTGCGCGACGGCCTGAAGTCCCTCCAGCTGGCCTTCCGCGAGGCGTCGATCGTCCCGGACGAGCCGGGCCAGGGCCCGGGCGAGAAGTACACCGGTCCCGTCTACGGCTAGTCCGTCACCGTACGTACAAGGGCTCGCCCGGAGGCGTCGCCCCGGCCGGCAGCAGTGCCAGGTCGAGGCCGCGCACCAGGCGGGCCCTCAGCGTCTCGTCGGCGGCCAGCCGCTCGGCGACCGCACGGGCGGCCTGAGCGGGAGCGACCGCGGGATCCAGTACGAGGGCGAGGGTGCCGTCGGCCTGGCCGGGCCCGAGGTGGGCGCTCAGCACGGCGGACTCGGCGGCCACCGCGGCCCGCACCGCCTCCCGCACGGCCGGGTCGGCGAGCGGGTCGGCCGTCGTACGCCCCTCGGCGAGCGCGAGCAGCGCGGACCCGGTCAGCTCGAACGGCACCGGACCGGCCAGGTCGAGCACCACCGTGTCCGCCTTCTCGTGCGCGGCGGCCTGCAGCGCCTGGTGCAGGGGTACGGCGACGGGGCGCGCCGCCGGGTCCCACCGGGCCAGCGAGTCGGTGGACGTGAAGGCGGGCAGGGCGGTCCGGGATCCGGCCTTCAGGGTCGGTACGGCCATGTCGCTGGTCTTCTCGCGGCGCAGCCCGTTCTCGTCCTCCTCGACCTCGCCGAGCACGGCGACGACGGGCACCAGGAGCCGGGCGCCCTTCAGCGCCTCCAGGACCGGGCCCACTGCGCCGCGGTCCTCGGCCCAGGCGGCGAGCGCGGCGCTCAGCCGGGGGTCGGCGGAGCCGTCGTCGTCGGGGAAGCCGGAGTCGGGAATGTTCTTGTTCGCCACGGTCACCGACCCTATCGGGCGGATATCGGGGGCTTACTGCTGGGCTTGTGCGGTCCCGGAAACCGGTCGTTCACAGCCTTCACGGCTTTCTCAGATTCCCCTGACACACATCTAACTTCCGTCTAACGGCGCGCACAGTCGACGCCCGGACCATCGCGGCATGGAGTCCCCCAGAGCCCGCCGAAGCCGCCGCGCTCGTCCGTCCCGGACGCGCCCCATGCTCTACACCGCCCTCGCCACCGTCGCCATCGTCGGCGGCACGGCCGCCGGGACCGTGTACGTGAAGGCCCAGGCGCACTCGGGTGGGGCCCCCGTATCGTCGGCGGGGTCGCCGACGGCCTCCACGTCGGCCACGGCGGACGGGGAGGAGTCGGTGGAACCGGTGGCGCAACCCGCGGTGGACTACGACGCGCTGCTCGCGAAGGCGATGAAGTCGGTGCCGGTCGGGGGCAAGGCCGAGGTCTCGGTGGCGATCCTGGACATGGACTCCGGCGACAGTGCCACGTACGGCGAGGGCGCCTTCGACACGGCGAGCATCGTGAAGGTCGACATCCTGGCGACGCTGCTGCTGCAGGCGCAGGACGCCGGTCGCCAGTTGACGGCGACCGAGAAGGCGTACGCCACCAAGATGATCGAGAACAGCGACAACACGTCCGCGTCCGCGCTGTGGGACGTCATCGGGAAGGCCGACGGGCTGGACGCCGCGAACAAGAAGTTCGGGCTCACCGATACGGAGGGCGGCGACGGGGCGCTGTGGGGCCTGACGCAGACCACGGCCGCCGACCAACTCACCCTGCTCCAGCAGGTGTTCGGGGACGACTCGAAGCTGAGCGAGACCTCGCGGGCGTACGTCCAGGGGCTGATGGGGCAGATAGAGGCCGACCAGCACTGGGGTGTCTCGGCCGCGGCCGACGGTTCGAAGTGGGCGCTGAAGAACGGCTGGCTGGCCCGCAGCACCACGAACCTCTGGGACATCAACAGCATCGGGCGCGTGACGGTGGACGGCCACGACTACCTGGTGGCGGCGCTATCCAAGGGCAACTCGACGCAGGCGAAGGGAATTTCGCTGGTGGAGGCGACGGCGAAGGCGGCGGTGTCGGTGTTCACGGGAACCACGGACACCGCGTCGGCACCGGCATCGGCCTCAACCTCGACGTCTGCTTCCGCGTCCACTTCCGCTTCCTAGCGGGCGCTCCTAGAACCCGTCGCCGTAGCGGCCGCGCCTGCGCCCCCGCCACAGCACCACGGCGACGACGAGCAGGACCCCGCCCAGGCTGCCCGCGAGCGGGGCGGCCCAACCGCTGGTGTCGTCACCGGACTTGGCGGCTTCCGGCCCTGAACCGAAGTACTTCTTGCCGTAGGCCGCGGCCTCCAGCCCCTCCGGCTTGAGACTGCCGGCGGCCTTGATCGCGGCGGCCGGGTCGATCATGCCGAAGCCGCGGGAGTCGTCCCGGCCGCCGACCGGGGCGTCGCGGGCGGTGTCCTCCAGGAGCTTCTTGATCTGGGCCGGGGTCAGCCCCGGATGGGCGGCCTTGATGAGAGCGACCGCGCCGGACACGAACGCCGAGGCCGCACTCGTACCCCACCCCTCGTAGTACTTGTGGTCGGGATCGGCGATGACGATGCCGACGCCGGGGGCGCTGACCGTGGCGTACCAGCGGCGGGTGGAGAAGTCGGCGCGGGTGCCGAAGCGGTCGACGGCGGTGGCGGCGATGACGCCGGGGTAGGCGGCCGGGTAGGAGACGTGGTCGCCCTTCTTGCCGCCGTTGCCGGCGGAGGCGACGACGGTGACGTTCTTCTTCAGGGCGTACTGGACGGCCTCGTCCTCGGCGGGTTCGGGGTGGGCGGAGGCGGAGTCGTCGCCGAGGGAGAGGTTGATGACGTCGGCGCCGTGGTCGGCGGCCCAGCGGATGCCTTCGGCGAGGGCGTTGCCGCGGGAGGTACGGGCCTTGCCGCGGGCGGGGTCCTCGTCCTCCAGGATCACCCGCACCGGCAGGATCTTGGCCTCGGGGGCGATGCCCATGACGCCGTCGGCGTTGCCGACGCCGTGGCCGTGCCCGGCGATGATGCCGGCCATGGCGGTGCCGTGCCGGGCCCAGTTGCGCTGCCCCTTGGTGGCGCCGAAGCCGATCATGTCCTTGGTGGGCAGGACGTTGCCGACGAGGTCGGGGTGGTCGTCCTCGACCCCGGTGTCCAGGACGGCGACGGTGACGCCCTTGCCCTTGGTGGTCTGCCAGGCCTGCTGGGTGTGCATGGCGTCGAGGGCCCACTGCTGGGCGCGTATGCCGTCGGCGTGGGCGGCGGTGGCGGGCACGAGGGCGAGGGAGGCGGCGAGCAGCACGCTCATCCCACCGAGCCGCAGACGCCCGGCTTTTCGTCCCCTGGTACTCCTGCTCCTGCTCTTGCTCCTCATGAAGTCCGCTCCGCGGCCGGACTGCTCACGTCTTTCCTCAGGGCTCGTTCGATGCGGTCGGCGAGGCCCTGGGCCTCGTTGCCGAGGCCGGCCTGGGCGGCGGGTGTGGTGGCGCCGGACTTGGTGGCTTCCGCGGCGGGCTGGGGGGTGTCGACGGTACGGCCGTCGGCCCAGCCGGAGACGGCGTACACGACGACGGGGGCGTCGGTGAGGACGGAGACCGTCCAGGAGGCGCGCTGCTTGGTGCCGAAGTCGGCGGCGGCGGTGTCCTTGGCGGCGTAGGGGCGGGGCATGAGGTCGGTACGGTCGCCGAGTTTCTCGTCCCGGAAGCGTTCGGCGAGGGAGTCCATGGCGGTGGCGTCGGCGTCGGTGAAGAGGAGGCCGACGGTGGTGACGTAGCTCTGGGTGGCGTCGGTGTAGGTGGCGCGGATCAGCCGCTGGCATCCGACGGGGGCGAGGGCCTTGCCGAGCAGTGGGTCGAAGGCGCCCTTGCAGCCGCTGTCCGGGGCGACGGCGATACGCGTCCAGGTCCGGTCAGCGCCGCCGGGGCCGGCGCCCTGGCCCTGGACGGTGGGCGGAAAGAGCCGATCGACGGGGACGCTGTGCCACAGCGCGCCGGCGGCGGCGAAGGCTCCACGGGAGCCGTCACCTGCGTCGTCCCCGGCCAGCCAACTCCCGGTGACGGCACCACCGATGAGTCCGACCCCGAGCACAAGACACGCGCCGACGGCCCCGGCCCTGGACCGCACCCGCCGAAGCCCACGCGGCCGCCCCTGCCCGTCGTATCCCTCGGGCTCCCCGAACGAGACAACGGGCCGCCCGGCCCCGGGGACCCCACCGGGGGCCACGGGGGCGCTCCAGGAGAGGGCGGGGTCGGGGGTTACGGAGGTGGGGGGTGTGGAGGGGTGGGTGGGCGTCGGGTGGGGGTTGGGTGCGGAGGGTGCGGGTGGGGTGGGGTGCGTGCGGGTGGGGGGCGGCGGGGGTGTGGGCGCGGACGAGCTTGTGCGCGTGGGTGACGGCGCGGATGTAGGCCGGTTCGAGCCGGTACGCGTGGGTGACGGCGGGGACGTGGGCATGTTCGAGCCGGTACGCGTGGGTGACGGCGCGGATGTGGGCCCGTTCGAGCCCGTGCGGTTGCTCGGCGTGCGAGGCGCTGCCGCGCGAGGGTCGGGGGTCGACGGGGTGGGCGATCCAGGGTGGCGTGCCGGGTCGGCGGGCGCGGAGGCCGAGCGGGCGTCCGGCAGCGGCTGTGCCGTGCGGCCGGGGCGGCGGAAGTCCTCGGGGGGCGTCATGGGGCGGTCGGACGCGGGCGACGCAGGGCGCCGCGGCGGATCGGTGGGCGCGGAGGCCGCAGGGCGCCGGGGCGGAGCGGCGGGCGCGGACGCCGGGCGCGCTTCGGGAAGCGGCTGTGCAGCCGGGCCGGGGCGGCGGTAGGCGTCGGCGGACGCGGCGGGGCGATCGGGCGTGGACGCGCCGGAGCGCCGGGACGGATCGGCGGGGGTGCCGGAAGCCTGGCGGGCGTCCGGGCCGGGGCGGCGGTAGCCGTCGGCGGACGCGGTAGGGCCATCGGGGGTGCGCGCGCCGGAGCGCCGGGACGGATCGGCGGCGGAAGCCGGGCGGTCTTCGGGGAGGGGCTGGGCGGGCCGGCCGAGGCGGTAGAAGCCGTCCGGGGGTGCCGCAGGGCGCCGGGGCGGGTCGGCGGGGGTGGAGGTCGGTTGGGTGTCCGGCATGGGGGGTGGGGCCGTGTTGGGGCGGCGGGGGGAAGTGGACGGCGGCTGTGAGGGGGGTTCCGGGAGGCTCGGCCCCGGGCGTCTGGTGGGCTCCTGGGCCGAGTCGGCCGGGGCCGCGGTGGGGCGGTGCCTCGGGCGCGGGGGTACGAGAGTGTCCGGGGCGGACGTGCCGGTGCGGTCGCGGCGTTCGGCGGCCGTCGGCCGAGTGGCATCCGGGGTGGGCGCACTGCGGCCCGGCTCACGATTCGTCGACGAAGCGGCATCCGGGGCGGACGCACCCATGGCGTTGCGGCGAGGCTCAGGAGCGACCGGCTGGGAGGGTACACCGGTGGCGTCGCGGTGCGAGTCGCGAGCGGCCGACGCAGCCGCCGCCGGCCCGGGCGTGCCGGTGGCCTCCGGGCCGGCCCACGCTGCGGCATCCGGAGTCGGCACACCCCTGACATCGCGGCGCGGCTCGCGGCCTGCCGACGGCGTGGCGCCCGGGACCGACGGGCCCGTGGTGCCGCCCTGCGGGGTGCGGCCGTCGGCCGACGGAGCGGGTCCGCCGGTGGCCGGCGGAGCTGGAGAGGACGTGCTGGTGGAATCGGGGCCGGCCCACGCGGCAGCGTCCGGAGTCGGCGCACCGCTAACGTCGCGGCGCGGCTCGCGGCCTGCCGACAGCCCGGCTTCCGGGGCCGGCGGGCCCATGCTGTCGCCCTGCGGGGTGCGGCCGACCGACGGCGGGGTGTCCGGGAAGCGGGCCGAGGCCTGGGGCGGGGGTGGGTTGAGCGGGGCGTCCCAGGACTCGCCGGCGCTTGGACGCGGAGGGCGGGGCGCGGCAGCGGACGGGGTGCTGTCGGTGTCCGGGCGGGTGGTCGCGGGCCGTTCGGGGTTGGCGCGACGCGACGCCGCTCGGTCGGGACGGGACGCGGCGGCCGACGAGTCACCACGGTCCCCGCTCGCTCCTGCTCCTGCTCCTGCTCCTGCTCCTGCTCCTGCTCCTGCTCCTGCTCCAGTCGAACCCACAGGCCGTCCGAAAGCCGCGAAGGGCTCGGAGCCCCGCCACGGCGACCACACCCCGCGAGAACCGCCCGCCGCTACGGAACCACTCGCATCCGGACCTGATACGCCGGAACCACGTGTGTACGACCCCGACGCCTCGGAACCACTTGCGTACCGCCCCGCGTCGGCCCCCTGGTCACCGGAACCCTGGTCGACGGAACCATGGCCGCCGGAAGCCTCCGACTCCCCGGTCTCCCCCGGCCCCCGGCCCTGCTCCCGCCCCACCACAGGCGGCTGCGCCGGAGGCGGTGGTGTCGTCGGGCGTGGTGGGAATGAGGCGTGCTGCGCTTCCGTGCTCATGCACCCCCCGTTTCCTTCATCCCCGGGCCGTCCAGTCCTACGTCGTACGCGCACCGGCGTCCTTGTGCTCAACCGCTCGGCACCGAACCCGGACGGAACCCGGACCGACCCCGGACCGAACCCGCCGCAGGCCGTCCCTCCCGGGCACGCATACCCGTGCGCGCGGACCGGCATCCCGCCGCAGGCCAAGCGGCCGGCTCCGTTCCGTCGTACCTGCGCGTCACTCTACGGGTTGCCCCGGCCCGAACGGGAACCAGTCCACGAGCCCGGGGCATCTGCCCGGAACGTCCCCCTACCCTGCGGTAATCCTGTCTGGCAGGCTTCGTTCATGACTGCGCGCGCCGCCGACCGGGCCCGTTACGACCGGGCCACCGCCCATCTTGAGGCCCCCCTTGCCATCGTGGACCTGGAGGCCTTCGACGCCAACGCGGACGACCTCGTCCGCCGGGCCGGCGGCAAGCCGATCCGCGTCGCCAGCAAGTCCGTCCGCTGCCGGGCCCTGCTGGAGCGGGTCCTCGCGAAGGACGGCTTCGCGGGGATCATGTCCTTCACATTGGCCGAATCGCTGTGGCTCGCACGCGGCGGCTTCGACGACGTCCTGCTCGCCTACCCGTCCGCCGACCGCGCCGGATTCGCCGAACTCGCCGCCGACCCCAAGCTCGCCGCCGCCGTCACCGTGATGATCGACGACCCCGCGCAACTCCGCCTCATCGACGAGGCCAGGGACGGCGGTCGTGAAGTCATCCGTGTCTGTCTGGAGTTGGACACCTCCCTCAAGCTCCTCGGCGGTCGCGTGCGCGTCGGCGCCCGCCGCTCGCCGCTCCACTCCCCCGCCCAGGTCGCCGACCTCGCCCGCGCCGTCGCCCGGCGGCCCGGGTTCAAGGTCGTCGGGATCATGGCGTACGAGGGTCATATCGCCGGCGTGGGCGACTCGGTCGCCGGGCGGCCGCTGCGGTCCCGTGCCGTACGGCTGATGCAGGCCACCGCCCGCCGGGAGCTTGCCGAGCGGCGTGCCGAGGTGGTGCGCGCGGTGCGGGCGGTCGTACCGGAGCTGGAGTTCGTCAACGGCGGCGGCACCGGCAGTGTGCAGTTCACCGCCGGCGAGGACGCCGTCACCGAGATCGGTGCCGGGTCGGGGCTGTACGTGCCGCGGCTCTTCGACAACTACACCTCCTTCACCGGGCGTCCGGCCGCGCTGTTCGCCCAGCCCGTCGTGCGGCGGCCGGGGGTGGGGGTCGTGACCGTCCTCGGCGGCGGGTACCCCGCCTCCGGCGCGCCCGGCCGCGACCGGCTTCCCGTGCCCTACCTCCCCGAGGGTCTGCGGTACGACCCCCAGGAGGGCCCCGGCGAGGTGCAGACGCCGCTGCTCGGCTCCCCGGCCGACGACCTGCTGCTCGGCGACAAGGTGTGGTTCCGGCACGCCAAGGCGGGCGAGCTGTGCGAGCGGTTCGACGTGCTGCACCTGGTGGAGGGCGACGCGGTCACGGCGACCGTCCCGACGTATCGCGGAGAGGGACACACCTTCCTCTGATCGGTGATCGGTGATCGGTGATCGGTGATCGGTGATCGGTGATCGGTGATCGGTGATCGGTGATCGGTGATCGGCTAGATGGTGTCCGGCTGGTCCGGGACCACCGAACCGTCCTCGCGCCGCACCGGGCCCCGGCTGCCGTCCGGCGCGTTGTAGGCCGTCGTCGAGCACGGGTAGGGGTCGGTCCGGCGCGGCAAGGGGTCGATGAACATCGGGTTGATCAGCCAGTGGCCGTCGGCGTCGTCGTGGGCGCGGCACATCAGTTCCGGCTTGTTGCGGTTGAGGACCAGGTGCGCGCCCGTCGCGTCGCCGACGAAGGTGACGTCGGTGTCGGCGTCCCCGGCCGCGAGGGCCGGGCGGCGCGGCCACGGCTGCCGCTGCCAGGCGGCGGGGCCCTGGACGCCGTAGATCTCCTGGTTGATCCAGCAGCGCTTGCCGTCGATGTACGGGATCGCGGTGCCGCGGGTCGCGGGGACGCCCCCGCAGCCCTGGTTCCACGTCGTGATCCGGCCGCGGCGGTCGAGGACCGAGCGGATGGCGATGGTGTGGTCGGCGTCGATGCCGACGCCCCTTGACCAGACCTCGGTGATCGGTTCGGAGCCGGCCGAGACGATGTAGACGTCGAATCCGGCGCGCTGGAGGGTGCGGATCAGGTCGCGTTGTTGGGCGTAGTAGCGGACGTAGGCGGGGACCGTGTGGGTGCCGAGGGTGCGGGTGGCGCCGATGGGTGCCGTGAGGGCCTCCGTGCGGGCCTCGCGCGCGTAGGAGGCGAGTTCCGCGGGGGTGCGGCCGGCGAACAGCTGGGGGACCCAGGCGTACTGGGGGACCGTGCGGCGGTGGTTCCAGGTGCCGGCGAAGGCGGGGGCGCCGGACGCGGTGGTGGCGTTCTCGCGGATGTCGAGGATCTCGTCCGTGCAGCGGGGGTTCGTGGAGGTGCGCAGCGGCTCGGGCGTGCCGGTGCCGCAGGCCTTGGTCAGGGCCTTGTCGGCGGCCTCGGTGAGCCAGGCGCTGGTGTCCTTCCAGCGGGCGGGGCGCAGGAGCTTGTCGTGGCGCAGGGCCCAGGAGAGGGTGGCGTCGGTGACGTCGTTCTTGGTGACCGTGTTGTCCCAGTCGAAGACGGCGACCGGGTGCCGGGCGGGGCCGGAGCAGGTGCCGCGTTCGTCGATCACCTGTTGCAGGTGAGCGCGGTTGTCGCCGTACCAAGTGGTTGACAGATGGGGGCAGTTGGCGCCCGTGGATGGGGATGCGGGCGCGGCCGCCAGGGTTGTGGCGGCCGCCAGCAGGGTCCACGCGAGAAGGTGTCGCATACGCGTGGACCGTACCGGTTCGTCCCTACAAGGGCGTGACGTACGCGCCCGCGATTCCGCCGTCCACCAGGAAGTCGGTGGCGTTGACGAAGGAGGAGTCGTCGCTCGCCAGGAACGCGACGGCGGCGGCGATCTCCTCGGCCTCGGCGAACCGGCCGACCGGGATGTGGACGAGCCGGCGGGCGGCGCGCTCGGGGTCCTTGGCGAACAGCTCCTGCAGGAGCGGGGTGTTGACCGGGCCGGGGCAGAGGGCGTTCACGCGGATGCCCTCGCGGGCGAACTGCACGCCGAGTTCGCGGGACATGGCGAGGACGCCGCCCTTGGAGGCGGTGTACGAGATCTGGCTGGTCGCCGCGCCCATCCTCGCCACGAAGGAGGCGGTGTTGATGATGGAGCCCTTGCCCTGGCGCTGCATGTAGGGGATGGCGGCCTTGCAGCACAGGTAGACGGAGGTGAGGTTGACCTCCTGGACGCGCTTCCAGGCCTCCAGGCCGGTCTCCAGGATGGAGTCGTCGTCGGGCGGCGAGATGCCCGCGTTGTTGAAGGCGATGTCGACGCTGCCGTAGGTGTCGAAGGCAGTCCTGAAGAGCGCCTCGACCTGCTCGGGGTCGGTGACGTCGACCTTCACGAAGATCCCGCCGATCTCGTCGGCGGCCGCCTTGCCGCGGGGCTCGTCGACGTCGCCGCAGACGACGTGCGCGCCCTCGGAGGCGAGTCGACGCGCGGTGGCGAGGCCGATGCCGCTGCCGGCTCCGGTGACGACGGCCGTACGGCCCACCAGGCGGCGGCAGATGGTTTCTTCTGTCATGAGCGGTCAGGCCTCCGTGCTGATGAAGACGTTCTTGGTTTCGGTGAAGGCGGAAAGGGCGTCCGGGCCCAGCTCGCGGCCGACGCCGGACTGCTTGAAGCCGCCGAAGGGGGTCGAGTAGCGGACGCTGGAGTGCGAGTTGACGGACAGGTTGCCGGCCCGGACGCCCCCCGAGACGCGCAGCGCGCGGCCGACGTCCCGGGTCCAGATGGAGCCGGAGAGGCCGTACGGCGTCTCGTTGGCGAGGCGGACCGCGTCCTGTTCGTCGGTGAAGGGGAGCAGGACGGCGACCGGCCCGAAGATCTCCTCGCGGGCGGCGGCGGAGTCGGGCCGCTCGCCGGTGAGGACGGTGGGCGGGAACCAGAAGCCGGGGCCCTCGGGCGCGCTGCCGCGCAGGGCGGGGGCGTCCTCGGGGACGTACCCGCGCACCCGGTCCAGCTGCCGGCGCGAGATGAGCGGGCCCATCTGCGTCTTCTCGTCGGCCGGGTCGCCCACGACCACGGCCGCGAGCGCGTCGGCGAGGAGCGCGGACACCTCGTCGTACACCGACTCCTGGACCAGGATCCGGGTGCGGGCGCAGCAGTCCTGGCCGGAGTTGTCGAGGAAGGAGAAGGGGTCGACGGCGGCCTTGAGGTCGGCGTCGGCGAAGACGATGTTGGGGCTCTTGCCGCCGAGTTCGAGGGTGACGCGCTTGAGGAGCGCCGACCCCTTGGCCAACACCTGTTTGCCCACTGCCGTTGACCCGGTGAAGACGATCTTCGCGACTCCCGGGTGCTCGACGAGCGCGTCGCCGGCGACGGGGCCGTGGCCGGGGAGCACCTGGAAGAGGCCCTCGGGAAGCCCTGCCTCCAGGGCGAGTTCGGCCAGGCGCAGCGCGGTCAGCGGGGTGGTCTCGGCGGGCTTGAGGAGTACGGCGTTGCCGGCGGCCAGCGCGGGCGCGGTGCCCCAGGCGGCGATCGGCATGGGGAAGTTCCAGGGCGCGATGACGCCGACCACGCCGAGCGGTTCCAGGATGGTGACGTCCAGGCCGCCGGCCACCGGGATCTGGCGGCCCGTCAGGCGTTCAACGCCGCCGGCCGCGTAGTCGAGCAGGTCTCGGACGTTGCCGGCCTCCCAGCGGGCGTTGCCGACGGTGTGCCCGGCCTCCCGGACCTCCAACCGGGCGAGTTCCTCGAGGTGTTCGTCGACGGCGACCGCGAACCAGCGCAGCAGCCGGGCCCGGTCGGCGGGCGGGAGCGCGGCCCACGTGGACTGTGCCCCGGCCGCCCGGGCGACGGCGGCGTCCACGTCGGCGGCCGTGGCGGCGGGTACGGTCGCGATGACCTCTTCCGTGGCCGGGTTGAGGACCTGGAGCTCATGCTCGTACGACAAGGAATGACCTCTCACATGCGTTCGAAGGAGCGGCGCAGCTCCCAGTCGGTGACCGCGGCGTCGAAGGCCTCCAGCTCGACGCGGGCCATGTTGCGGTAGTGCGCGACGACCTCGTCGCCGAAGGCGGCCTTGGCGATCGGGCTGTTCTCCCAGAGCTCGGCGGCCTCGCGCAGGGTGGTCGGGACGTGCTCGTACTCGGCCGTGTACGCGTTCCCCGCGCAGGCCTCGGGCAACTCCAGCTTCTGCTCGATGCCGTGCAGCCCGGCCGCGACCAGTCCGGCGACGGCGAGATGGGGATTGACGTCACCGCCGGGCAGCCGGTTCTCGAACCGCATCGAGCGGCCGTGACCGACGACGCGCAGGGCGCAGGTCCGGTTGTCGTACCCCCAGGCGACCGCGGTCGGGGCGAACGAGCCCTGCTGGAACCGCTTGTAGGAGTTGATGTTGGGGGCGTAGAGGAGCGAGAAGTCGCGCAGTGCCGCCAGCTGCCCGGCCAGGAAGTGCCGCATGACGTCGGACATGCCGCCCTCGCCGTCGCCGGGCATGACGTTGTTGCCGGCCGCGTCGGCGAGCGAGAGGTGGATGTGGCAGGAGTTGCCCTCACGCTCGTTGTACTTGGCCATGAAGGTGATCGACACGCCTTCCTGGGCGGCGATCTCCTTGGTGCCGGTCTTGTAGATGGCGTGCTGGTCGCAGGTGACCAGGGCGTCGTCGTACTTGAACGCGATCTCGTGCTGGCCGGGGTTGCACTCGCCCTTCGCGGACTCGACGGTCAGGCCGGCGCCCGCCATTTCGTTGCGGATCCGGCGGAGCAGGGGCTCGATGCGGCCGGTCCCCAGCACCGAGTAGTCGATGTTGTACTGGTTCGCCGGGGTGAGCCCTCTGTAGTTGGCGTCCCAGGCCTGCTCGTAGGTGTCCTTGAAGACGATGAACTCCAGCTCCGTGCCGACCTTGGCGGTGAAGCCGTGCTCGGCGAGGCGGTCCAGCTGGCGGCGGAGGATCTGGCGGGGGGCGGCGACCACGGGCGAGCCGTCGTTCCAGCCGAGGTCGGCGATGAGCATGGCCGTACCGGCGTTCCAGGGGACGCGGCGCAGGGTGGACAGGTCCGGATGCATGGCGAAGTCGCCGTAGCCGCGGTCCCAGGAGGACATGGCATACCCGTCGACGGTGTTCATCTCGGTGTCGACGGCGAGCAGGTAGTTGCAGCCCTCCGTGCCGTGGTGCAGCACCTCGTCGAGGAAGAAGCGGGCGGCGAACCGCTTGCCCTGGAGACGCCCTTGCATGTCCGGGAAGGCCAGGACGACAGTGTCGATCTCACCGCTCGCGACGAGGGCGTGCAGCTCCTCGACGCTCAGCGGGGGTGTGCGGTCTGCCACGGGAGGGCTCCTTCGGCTGCTGCGCTTTTTCGACCGGGCCGGAAGCCATAAGGTATTGCCGAGAACCATTGCTTGGGAAGGGGGTACGGCCGGATGTCGCTGGATCCTGACGGCAGCCTTGAGGACCGGTTGACGCCGGTGCTGCGGCCGGTGCGGGCGGGGAACGGCTTCGAGGAGGCGCTGGAGCAGATCCTGCAGGTGGTACGGCTGGGTCTGGTGCCGGGGGGCGAGCGGCTGCCGGCCGAGCGGGAGCTGGCGGAGCGGCTGGGGATCAGCCGGGTGACGCTGCGCGAGGTGCTCAAGGTGCTGCAGGACCAGGGGCTGGTGGAGTCGCGGCGCGGGCGCTACGGCGGCACCTTCGTGCTGCCGCGCACGGACGCGGGCGGCGAGGACGAGCTGCGGCGGCGGATCGCCGAGGTCGACATCGAGGACGTGCTGCGCTTCCGGGAGGTGCTGGAGGTCGGGGCGGCGGGCCTGTGCGCGGCGCACGGGCTGACGGCGGAGCAGACGGACCGCCTGCGCGAGGCCCTCGCCCGCACGCACGACGCGCCCCTGGCCGACTACCGCCGCCTGGACACGCTGCTGCACCTGACGCTGGCCGAACTGTGCGGCTCACCGACGCTGACCGCGCAGTACGCGGCGGTACGGGCGTCGGTGAACGACCTGCTCGACTGCATCCCACTCCTCGTACGCAACCTCGAACACTCCCAGCGGCAGCACATCGCCCTGGTGGAGGCGGTCCTCGACGGGGACGCGGACGGGGCACGGGAGATGATGCGGGAGCACTGCGCGGGGACGGCGGCACTGCTGCGGGGGTTCTTGGCGTGAGCGCGGGGGCGGCGCTGCTGCCGCGGGGGGCCTGGCGTGAGCGCGGGGACGGCGCTGCTGCCGCGGGGGGCCTGGCGTGAGCGCAGGGAAGGCGGCGATGCCGTGGGGGCCTTGGCGTGGCGCGGGGACGACGCTGCTGTCGCGGGGGGGGGGCCTGGCGTGACCGCAGGTATGGCGGCGGCGCCTCGACGAAGGTCCGCGGGGAGAGCGCGGCCATGGCGGCGATGCCGCGACGAAGATTCCCGGCATGAGCGCGGCCATGGCGGCAATGCCGCGACGAAGGTTTCCGGCGTGAGCGCGGTCATGGCGGCGATGCCGCGGCGTGAGCGCCGGGTGCTCTTGCCCTTCGGCCGCTTCCTCGGCAAAGGTATGAGGGCAATCCATTGCGGGGAGGACGCATGAGCGGCAGGCCGCTGATCGGTGTCAGTACGTATCTGGAGGCCGGGGCGCGCTGGGGCGTGTGGGAGCTGGAGGCGGCGCTGCTGCCGGCCGGCTATCCGCGGCTGGTGCAGCGGGCCGGGGGCCTCGCCGCGATGCTGCCACCGGACGCGCCGGAGCTGGCGGCGGCGACGGTGGCCCGCCTCGACGCGCTGGTCATCGCGGGCGGCCCGGACGTGGAGCCGGTCCACTACGGCGCCGAGCCACACCCCCGCACCGGCCCGCCGGCCCGCGCCCGGGACGCCTGGGAGCTGGCCCTGATCGACGCGGCCCTGTCCGCGGGCACCCCCCTCCTCGGCATCTGCCGCGGCATGCAGCTCCTCAACGTCGCCCTGGGCGGCACGCTCGTCCAGCACATCGAGGGGCACGCGGAGGTGGTGGGCGTCTTCGGCAGCCACCCGGTCAAGCCGGTACCGGGGACGCGGTACGCGTCGATCGTCCCCGAGGAGACGTCCGTACCGACGTACCACCACCAGTCCCTGGACCGCCTGGGCACCGGCCTGATCCCGTCGGCTTACGCGGAGGACGGCACGGTGGAGGCCGTGGAACTCCCGTCGGCCGAGGGCTGGGCACTCGGCGTCCAGTGGCACCCGGAGATGGGCGAGGACGACCGGGTCATGCGGGCGCTGGTGCAGGCCGCTACGGCGTCTTCGACCGGGTCCTGAGCCACGCCAGTGCCGCCTCGCCCTGGGCCCGCTGGAAGGGCCGCAGGGTGGGGAGGCCCGGCGGGGGCGGTTGCAGGGCGCTCTCCATGAAGAACCCGGCCAGCCCGGCCAAGGTCGCGGTGACCGCGTCCGGGTCCGCGTCCCGGCCCAGCGGATGCGCCGTGAACACCTCCTCCGGGTCCGGCCCGCCCTGTGCCCGCACGCACGGCAGCATGACCAGCAGGTCGAACCACGGCGCGGCGCGCACGGCGTGCGGCCAGTCGACGAAGACGACACGGTCGTCGGCGGTGAGCAGCATGTTGTCGGCGCGCAGGTCGGCGTGGGCGAGGGTGTCGCCGGACGCGGCGTCGGCCCAGCCCGCGGCCAGGCCGGCGAGCCGGGGCAGCTGGGCGAGGGTGCGGGCGTCGAGGCGGCCCCGCAGCTCGTGCTCCGGCTGAGCGCACAGGCGTCGCCAGCCGGCGAAGGCGTCGGCGAGGGCTTCGCCCACGGGCGGGGCGGCTGCCGGGGAGGGGGTGAGGGCACGGCCGAGCTCCGCAACCGCGTCGAGCACGCGCCGCAACTCCGGCTGCCGCCAAGGGACATGAGGCTGACGGCCGACCACCTCCTGAAGGACCAGGGCCACCCAGGTGCCGTCGTCGTAGGTGCCGAGGAGGCGGGGAGCGGGGACGTGCGGCGGGAGGGCGGCGGTGTTGCGGGCCTCGGTGCGGTGCAGGGCGGGGCTGTCGGGGTTGGTGTCCGCGCTGACCGCCTTGACGAAGGCACGGCGGCCGTCGGCGGTCCGGATGCGGGCGGCGACGCCTGGGGAGAAGCCGCCGGGTTGGGTGACGGCCTGGACGACCGGGCTGCCGCCGAGCACGTCCGCGACGGCGGTGCGCACGTGGTCCGGGAGGGCTTCCCAAGGGGTACGGACGCCTGCGGCGGGCGGGGCGGGCGTGGTCATGCGGTTCATGGTGCGGGCAGTCGGTGGTGGCACGCCAAGGGTTTTCAAGCGCCGGAAGGGCCGGATTTGCCCCGCGTCAACGACAGAAGCTCCCGCGCCGGCCCCACCGGCCGGTGCCCCGTCGGCCACACCGCTCGCAAGTCTCGTGCCAGCGCGACCCCTTCCACCGGGACCCGCACCAGCCGCCGCATCGCCAGTTCCTCCCCCACCGCCAGTTCGCTCAGCACTGCCGGTCCCGCGCCGCTCACCGCCGCCGCCTTCACCGCTGTCGTCGAGGAGAGTTCGATCAGGGGGCGGGCCAGGCCGCCCAGGGCCGCGTCCAGGACCTGGCGGGTTCCCGAGCCCTTCTCGCGGAGGATCAGCGGGGTCGCCGCGAGCTCCGACGCCTCCAGCGGGCGGCGTCGGCGGGCCCACGCGTGGCCGGGGGCCGTCACCACGATCAGCCGGTCGTGGGCGATGACCGCCGAGTCCAGGCCCGGCGGGACGCTGACCCCCTCGACGAAGCCGAGGTCCGCCTCACCCGCCAGCAGCCGTTCCGCCACCGCCGCCGAGTTCCCCGCGAGCAGCGACACCGCCGTGTCCGGCCGTCCCGCCCGCAGCGCCAGCAGCCAGCCCGGCAGCAGATACTCGGCGATCGTCATGCTCGCCGCCACCCGCAGCCGCGAGTCCCGCCGGTCCCGCAACGCCTGCGCCCCCGCGTCGAAGGCCTCCGCCGCCTCCACGATCCGCCGCGCCCAGTCCGTCACCAGCGCACCCGCGTCCGTCAGCCGCGAGCCCCGCGGTGAACGGTCCACCAGCGCCACGCCCAGCTGCCGTTCCATCGACCGGATCCGGCTGCTCGCCGCCGGCTGAGTGATCCCCACCTCCCGCGCCGCCCCGCCCAGACTCCCCAGCCGCGCCACCGCCAGCAGCAGCTCCAGCGCGCCGAGATCGGGCACCCGGTGCGACAGCGAGCCGGGTGGCGTCGCCCGCTCCTCCTCGTTGCTCATAACTCCAGCTTATGTCCTCATAGAGGGAGACTCCCTGGTCGGGAGCGACGGGCGGCGAGACGGTGAAAGCATGGTCACCACAGTCCAGCCCCTTCCGCGCGCCGTTTCGGTCCGTCACCTCGGACCCAACTGGTACGCCTCCGTCATGGGTACCGCGATCGTCGCCACCGCGGGCGTCGCGCTCCCCGTGCCCGTCCCCCGCGTTCTCCTCGCCGCCGTCTGGGCGCTCTCCCTCGGTCTGCTCGTCGCACTGCTCGCCGCCCGCGCCGTGCACTGGACCCACCACCGCGACCAGGCCCGCGCCCACCTCCTCGACCCGGCCATGGCGCCCTTCTACGGCTGCCTGTCCATGGCCCTGCTGGCCGTCGGCGGCGGTGCCCTCACCGTCGGCCGGGACTGGATCGGCCGCGACGCCGCCCTGTCCCTCGACGCCGTGCTGTTCGGCGCCGGGACGGTCATCGGACTCACGGCCGCCGTCGCCGTCCCGTACCTCATGGCCGTACGACACGAGGTGGAAGCGGCGCAGGCGACTCCGGTGTGGCTGCTGCCTCTCGTCGCGCCGATGGTGTCCGCGGCGCTCGGGCCGCTGCTGGTGCCGTATCTGCCGTCGGGGCAGCCGCGGGAGACGCTGCTCCTCGCCTGCTTCGCGATGTTCGGGGTCAGTCTGCTCGCGACCCTGCTGATGCTGCCGCTGGTCTTCGGGCGGCTGATCACCGGCGGGCCGCTGCCGCTCGCGCTCACCCCGACCCTGTTCCTCGTCCTCGGGCCACTCGGGCAGTCCACCACCGCCGTCGGCAAGTTCGCGGACTTCGCCCCCGGCGTCGTGCCCGCCCCCTACAGCGAGGGCTTCGGCGTCTTCGCCGTGCTGTACGGCGTGCCGGTTCTGGGGTTCGCGATGCTGTGGCTCGCCCTCGCCGGCGCCCACGTGGTGCGGGCCCGCCGGAACGGCATGGGGTTCGCCATGACCTGGTGGGCGTTCACCTTCCCCGTCGGCACCTGTGTCACGGGCGCGGAGGCGCTGGCCCGGCACACCGGGCTCGTCGTGTACGACTGGCTCGCCGTCGGGCTGTACGTCGTCCTCGTCGCCGCCTGGGGCACCGCGGCCGTGCACACGACGCGCGGGCTGGTCAGCGGAGAGCTGCTCGCAATGCCTCGCCCAGCGCCCCTGGCGCCTCGGCCAACGACGGCCCGTACCAGGTGAGATGACGTCCGCTCACAAGCGCGCAGGGCAGCCCCGGGAACGCCTCCGGGCCGTCCTCGGCCGTGAAGGCGTACGGCTCGTCGGGCAGGACCACGACGTCCGGGGCCGTCGCCCGCAGCTCGTCGAGCGGGACGCGGGGGTAGCGCTCGGGGTGGTTCGCGTAGGCGTGGTCCACGCCCAGGCGGGACAGGACGTCGCCCGCGAAGGTGTCGCGGCCCAGGACCATCCAGGGCCGGCGCCAGATCGGGACGACCGCGGTCGTACGGCGGTCCGGTGGGCGCAGCTCCGACCAGGTCTTCTCGGCCTCGTCCAGCCAGCGCGGGCGGGTGCCCGCTCCGCATGCCGTGAGCACCCGCGCCAGTTCGCGGAAGGCCTGCGGGACGTCCCGCACCTCCGTCACCAGGACCTCGACGCCCGCCGCGCGCAGGGCCGCGAGGTCGGGTTCGCGGTTCTCCTCCTCGTTGGCGATCACCAGGTCCGGCGCGAGCGCGAGGATCTGCTCCGGCTTGGGGTTCTTGGTGCCGCCGACCCGTGTGACGTCGAGGTCCGCGGGATGGCTGCACCAGTCCGTGGCGCCGACCAGGGCGCCCGGCACGGACAGCGCGATGGCCTCCGTCAGCGACGGGACGAGCGAGACGACGCGCGGCGGCACTACCGGGACCGGTCCCGGACCGCCTCGATGTGCTCCGCCACCGCGACGACGAGCAGCCGCGTGTCCGGCACGGTCGCCCGCCACCGGTGCCGCACCCCGCCGGTCAGGTACAGCGTGTCGCCGCGGCCGAGCCGGTACGCGCGGCCCTCCGCCTCGATCTCCACCGCGCCGTCGGCGACGTACATCAACTGGTCGTTGCGGTACTGGAATTCGCGGCCCGCGTCATGGTCGCCGATGAACTCCGAGGCGTGCATCTGGTGATGACCGCGCACCAGGGATCGCACCCGCGGCTCACCCGCGAACTCGCCCGCCTCCACGCGCACCACGTCCACGCTGCACGCCGGGTCGGCCGCCGCGAGCAGTTCCACCGCGGTGGTCCGCAGGGCGTCGGCGACCTTCTCCAGGGAGGTGCGGCTGGGCCGGGCCCTGTCGTTCTCGACCTGGCTCAGGAAGGGCACCGACAGGCCGCTGCGCTCGGCCACGACGGCGAGGGTGAGTTCCAGGGCCCGGCGGCGTCGCCGCACGGCCGCGCCCACGCGCAGGGGCTGGTCCTTGTGGTCGTCTTTGTGGTCGCCCATGGCTCCGGCTCCTTCCTTCGCTCGTCGGCCCGAACATTTCGTATGAGTACTTCTGATGAGTTCTCTGCACCTTACGCAGGTTCGGCAAACCGTTTCACGTGCCCGTCACACACCCGTAAACACTGCGTGCGGTCAATTCGCCAACTCTCGCCAGTAGACCAGTTCCCGGGCCTCGCCGGGGCCCGGAACCCTCCTTCGGGGCGAAGACGCTGACCAGCCGTGCCGGGCGCCCGCCCGGGTCGTTGCGGGGAGCGGCGGGCCCGGACCGGCGCGGGCGCGGCTGCCTCCGGGGTGCGGATCGCCGACCGGTCGGCCGGTACGGCGGGGATCGTAGGCGTACGTCCGCCGACCCCCGAGGTGTCCGGTCCCCGGTCGGCGCGGCCGGGTCCCTCCTGGTTTCAAGGCGTGCGCGGCCGCATGTGTTCCCGGCATTTACCCAAGCCCGGCCGGCGCGATCAGGCCTGTGATCAGGCCTTGCCTTCCGGGGCGCGAAGTCCCGTGGTCCGGGGGCGAGTTGGCGGCCGGCGCGGCGATGGCCGGGCGATGCGACCGTCGCGCCGTGCGCCCCGGTGATGTCCGGGGCGCCCGGCGCGACGGGAAGGTCTGCGTGGCGCGTCGGGGGAACGGCCGGATCTTCCGGCCGGCAGGGCGCCGAAGCTCGGGTATTGGCGTAGCGCTATGTGGTTGGCCGAATCCTTACCGTACCCGAGGGGGTCACGGGGTCATCCGGCCCACCATGTCGGGGTGCGCCTTGAGCCAGGCGGCGACCGCCTGCTCCTCGTGCCCCTGCCCGTACTTGTTGATCTCGGCCTCCAGGCTGCCGAGCTCACCCTCGCTCATACGGAAGCCCTTGATCCACTTGGTGAGCTGGGGGTACTGCTCGGGGAACTTCTCGTTCGCGATGGTCCGGATCGTGTTGCCCTCGCCGAAGAGCTTCCTGTCGTCCTTCAGCTTGGTGAGGTCGTACTGGCTGTAGGCCCAGTGCGGCGACCAGAGCACGACCGCGACCGGCTGCTTCTTGGCGTAGGCGCGCTTGAGCTCGGCCAGCATCGCCGGCGTGGAGCCGTCGACGACCTTGTACTCCTTGTCCAGGCCGTAGCCGGGCAGCACCTTGTTCTTGAGCAGGTTCATCTCACCGGTGCCGGGCTCGATCCCGATGATCTTCCCGCCGAAGGTGCTCGCCTTCCCCTTGAGGTCCTCGTACGACTTCACTCCCTTGACGTACGAGGGCACCGCGACCTCCAGCGAGGTCGGTCGGTACCAGGTACCGAGGTCCTTCAGTCTGTCCTTGCTGTTGTCCCAGTAGTTCTTCTGGGCATACGGCAGCCAGGCGTCGAAGTTGACGTCCAGGTCGCCGGAGGCGAGGCCGGTGTAGACGGGGCCGACGTCCATCTGCTTCAGGTTCAGCCTGTAGCCGCGCCGCTCCAGGACGTTCTTCCAGAGGTAGGTGACGGCGATGTCCTCGTCCCAGGGGAACCAGGCGACGTTCACCGGCCGCTTCGCCTCGGCAGCGGTCCCGGCGCCCCGCACCGGGGCGAGCTTGTCGACCAGTCCCGGGTTCTTCTTCAGCCAGGCCCGCACGGCGTCCTGCTGCTTGCCCTTGCCCGCCTTGTTGATCTCGGCTTCCAGGCCGGTGAGCTGCTTCTCGTCCAGCTTGAAGTTCTTCAGCCAGCGCCCCACGGCCGGGTTCTCGTCCGCGAAGCCCTTGCGGGCCACCGTGTGGATGCCGTCGCCCGAACCCCAGGCGCCCTTCGGGTCCTTGAGCTTCTTGAGGTCGTAGTCGTTGTACGCCCAGTGCGGCGACCAGAGCGTGACGACGATCGGCTTCTTCTGGCTGTACGCCCGCTTCAGCTCGGCCAGCATCGCCGGCGTGGAGCTGTCGACGACCTGGTACTCCTTGTCGAGGCCGTACGCCTTGAGGACCTTGCTCTTGAGCAGGGCCATCTCACCGGCGCTGGACTCGATGCCGGTGATCTTCCCGCCGAACTCCGAGGCCTTGCCCTTGAGGTCGGAGAGCGAGTCGACGTCCTTCATGTACGAGGGGACGGTCAGCTCCAGAGAGGTCCTGCCGTACCAGGCGCCGAGGTCGTCCAGCCGGTCGCCGTACTTCTTCCAGTACTGCTCGTGGGTCGTCGGCAGCCAGGCGCCCGTCATGAAGTCGGCGTTGCCCGAGGCGACGGAGGTGTAGAGCGGGCCCGCGTCGAACTGCTTGGCGTCCACCTGGTAGCCGCGCTCCTCCAGGATCTCCTTCCACAGGAAGGTGGAGGCGACGCCGTCGTCCCAGGGGACGTATCCGATGGTGACCTTCTTGCCCTGGCCGACGTTCTCGGCGTCGGCGACGGGGGCGGTGCCGCCGCCGCTGCCGCCGAAGACGCCCATGCCGCCCGCCACGAGGGCGAGGACCACGACGCCCACCACGGCGATCTGCGGGCTCGGACGGTACGACCAGATCCTCAGCCCCTGCGCGGCGCGGGCCTTGGCGGCGGCCCGGCGGCCGAGCGGGGAGACCTGGGTGCCCAGTGCGCTCGTCATGCGGTCGAGGTAGATCGCGAGGATGACGATGGCGACGCCCGCCTCGGAGCCGAGGCCGACGTTCAGCTGGCCGATGGCCTCGTTGACGTCGCCGCCGAGGCCGCCGGTACCGACCATGCCGGCGATCGCGGCCATGGACAGACCCAGCATGATCACCTGGTTGACGCCGGCCATGACGGTCGGCAGGGCGAGCGGCAGCTGGACGCGCAGGAGGGTGTCCCGGGGTGTCGTGCCGAACGCCTCGGCGGCCTCGACCAGTTCCCTGTCGACCTGGCGGATGCCCAGCTCGGTCATGCGGACGCCGGGGGCGAGCGCGAAGATCAGGGTGGCGACGATGCCCGCGGAGGCGCCGGTGCCGAAGAACAGGATCGCCGGGATGAGGTAGATCATCGCGGGCAGCGTCTGCATGAAGTCCAGGACCGGGCGGACCAGGCCGCTGACCCGGTCGGAGCGGGCGGCCCAGATGC
Source organism: Streptomyces cylindrosporus (assembly GCF_022698165.1). GTDB lineage: Bacteria > Actinomycetota > Actinomycetes > Streptomycetales > Streptomycetaceae > Streptomyces > Streptomyces cylindrosporus. The sequence continues at coordinate 326,820 of NZ_JALDAY010000010.1, read as the reverse complement.
CGACCGGCACGGAGATCACCAGCGCGATGATCGTGGCGACCAGGACGAGCGACAGGGTGACCATCGCGTCGTCCCACAGTTCGAGGGAGTCGATGAAGGCGAAGCCCGCGAAGGTGAGGACACCGGCGAGGGTGCCGCGCAGCCAGAAGGCGAGCACGGCGAAGATGCCCGCGAGCAGGAGGGGTTCGGGCGCCTGGAGGACGGTCTCGATCCCGTCGTACGTGCCCGTGAAGACGGTCTTGAGGAAGTCGAAGAGCCAGGACGCGTGGCCGAGCAGCCAGTCGACCGTGTCGTTGACCCAGTCGCCGAGCGGGATCCTAGGCACGGGTCACCGCCCTCTCGTCGCCGAGGAAGCCGACCAGGCGCTGCCCGGTGACCACGCCGACGAGTTCGCGGCTGTCGTCGAGGACGGCCACCGGGTGGCTCAACCGGGCGCTGATCGCACAGAGTTCGGTGAACGGGGTGTCGGGGGTGGCGGTCTCGCAGCCGCTCGTGCAGCCGCAGTCGGCCTCGTCGCCGCGGACGTCCGTGTCCATGACGGCGGACGCGGTCAGCACGCGGGAGCGGTCGACGTCCTTGGTGAAGGAGGCGACGTAGTCGTCGGCGGGCCGGACGAGGATGTCCTCGGCGGTGCCGTTCTGGACGATGCGGCCGTCGCGCATGACGGCGATGCGGTCGCCCAGGCGCATGGCCTCGTTGAGGTCGTGGGTGATGAAGACGATCGTCTTCTTCAGGGTCTGCTGGAGCTGGAGCAGCTGGTCCTGCATGTCGCGGCGGATCAGCGGGTCCAGGGCGCTGAAGGACTCGTCCATCAGCAGCAGGTCGGCGTCCGTGGCGAGCGCGCGGGCGAGGCCGACGCGCTGCTGCATGCCGCCGGACAGCTCGTCGGGCCAGGACTTCTCCCACCCGGCCAGTCCGCACAGGGCCAGCGCCTCGCCGGCGCGCCGCTCGCGCTCGGCGCGGGGCACGCCCTGCACGGCCAGGCCGTAGGCGGCGTTCTCCAGCACGCTGCGGTGCGGGAAGAGCGCGAAGTGCTGGAAGACCATGCTGATCTTCCGGGCGCGCACCGCGCGCAGGTCGCGGGCGCCGAGCCCGGTCAGGTCCTGGCCGTCGAAGCGCACCTGTCCGGCGGTCGGCTCCAGCAGGCCGTTGAGCATGCGCAGCAGCGTGGACTTGCCGGAGCCGGACAGGCCCATGACGACGAAGATCTCGCCCGGCTCGACGGTGAAGGAGGCGTCGATCACGGCGGCGGTGGTGCCGTCGGCGCGCAGCTCCTCCCGGTCGGCGCCCTGCCGGAGCCGCTCGACGGCGGCCTCCGGTCGCCTGCCGAAGACCTTGTAGAGCTGTTCGGCCTCAAGTCTCGCTGACACGCGTGCCTCTCGTCTCCTGGGGGTGGGGAACGGGGCCGCGCCTGCCCCCGCCCGACCAGGTCAAACACGTGAGTGGTTCAGTTCACAACCAGTGCGTAGGATCACCGCCGGTACTTCACATCGGTGTGGGCGTGACGGGGGCGACCGTGGAGAGACCTGACGACCGGCGTGCGTCGGCGCTGCGCTTCGCGACGGAACTGGTGGCATGGGTCGCCACTCCGTGGGCGCTGTGGTCGCACTCCTGGCCGCTCGCGATGCTGTCGGTGCTGGTGCTGATCGGTCTGCCGACCGTCTTCTCCACCCCGGGCGACAAGGCGAACGTGCTCGTCGCGGTTCCGGGGTGGGCCACGATCCTGCTCGTGCTGCTGCAGTTGGTCGCGGCCGTCGTCTCCGCATGGATCGTCATGCCGGCCTGGGCGGCCGTGCTCGTGTCGTTGCTGGTGGCGTCGACCCTGGTCACCGAGGTACCGCGGTGGCGGTGGCTGCTCGCCGGCGGGTGACTGTCAGTGCCGTACGGCATGATGCGAGCGTGACCGGACGACTGATGCTCCTCGACACCGCCTCGCTCTACTTCCGCGCCTACTTCGGCGTCCCGGAGTCCGTGAAGGCCCCGGACGGCACGCCGGTGAACGCCGTGCGCGGGCTGCTGGAATTCATCGACCGGCTGGTCAGGGACCACCGGCCGAGCGATCTGGTCGCCTGCATGGACGCCGACTGGCGCCCGCAGTGGCGGGTCGACCTGATCCCCTCCTACAAGGCACACCGCGTCGCCGAGGAGCACGCGACGGGCCCGGACGAGGAGGAGGTGCCGGACACGCTCTCGCCGCAGGTGCCGGTGATCGAGGCGGTCCTGGACGCGCTGGGCATCGCGCGCGTGGGCGTCGAGCCGTACGAGGCGGACGACGTGATCGGCACGTTCACGGCGCACGCGAAGATCCCGGTCGACATCGTCACCGGCGACCGCGACCTGTACCAACTCGTGGACGACGCACGGGGCGTCCGGGTGCTGTACCCGCTCAAGGGCGTCGGCACCCTGCAGCTGACCGACGAGGCGTGGCTGCGCGAGAAGTATGGGGTCGACGGCAGGGGGTACGCGGATCTGGCGCTGCTGCGCGGCGACCCGAGCGACGGGCTGCCGGGCGTCCCGGGCATCGGCGAGAAGACGGCGGCGAAGCTGCTGGCCGAGTTCGGGGACCTGGCCGGGATCATGGCCGCGGTCGAGGACCCGAAGGCGAAGCTGACGCCCTCGCAGCGCAAGCGGCTCGACGAGTCGCGGCCGTACGTCGCCGTGGCGCCGAAGGTGGTCAAGGTCGCCGACGACGTCCCCCTTCCGGACGTCGACACGGCACTGCCGCGCACCCCGCGCGACCCGGCGGCGTTGGACGAACTGGCGACACGGTGGGGGCTGGGCGGGTCGCTGCACCGGCTGCTGACCACACTCCATACGTAAACATTGTTCCCGTTTTCAGAAACAGGGCTCTCATTAGGGTGTTGCCAGGGGGAGAGGTGCTAACTTAGGTAAGCCTTAGCAAGGAAGCATGGGAGGCCGTCATGGCAGAACGTCCGGCTCGGAGGCCGCGGAAGCCCCATTCCGCGCAGGTCGTCCGCACAGAACGGCTGACCCCGCACATGCAGCGCGTGGTCCTCGGCGGCGAGGCTCTGGCCGGCTTCCCGGCCGACACCTGCACCGACCACTACGTCAAGCTGCTGTTCCCTCCGGCCCCCGGCGTGACCTATCCGGAGCCCTTCGACATGGAGCGGATCCGCGAGGAACTCCCGCGCGAGCAGTGGCCGGTGACCCGCACGTACACCGTGCGGGCCTTCGATCCCGCATCGCACGAACTGACCCTGGACTTCGTCATCCACGGCGACGAGGGGCTGGCAGGCCCCTGGGCGATGCGCGTCCAGCCGGGCGAGACCGTGCGCTTCATGGGCCCCGGCGGCGCCTACGCGCCCAGCCCGGAGGCCGACTGGCATCTGCTCGCCGGCGACGAGAGCGCGCTGCCCGCGATCGCCCGCTCCCTGGAGGCGCTGCCCGAAGGCGTCACGGCGCACGCCTTCGTGGAGGTGTCGGGCCCCGAGGAGGAGCAGAAGATCGACTCCGACGTGGAGGTCGTCTGGCTGCACCGCGGCGACCGGCCGGTCGGCGAGCTGCTGGTGGAGGCGGTACGGGCGCTGGAGTTCCCGGCGGGCCGGGTGCACGCGTTCGTGCACGGCGAGGCGCACTTCGTGAAGGAGCTGCGCCAGCTGCTCCGGGTCGACCTGCAGATCCCCCGCGAGGACCTGTCGATCTCCGGCTACTGGCGGCTCGGCCACAACGAGGACGGCTGGCAGGCCTCCAAGCGGGAGTGGAACGCCCGGATCGAGGCGGAGCAGGAGGGCGCGGCGCCGGCCGCGTGAGACGCACGAAGGGGCGGCACCCGTTTCGCGGGTGCCGCCCCTTCGCCGTACTCACACCGAACGCTGGTACGACCGGAACGTCCGGATCGACAGCCACACCGCCGCCACCGCGAGCGCCAGCAGCGCCCCGCCGCGGCTGAGCACGTCACCCCAGTCGGGGTGCTCGGAGATTGCCGAACGGCCCGCGACCATCGCCCAGTTGAGCGGGTTGAAGTCGGCGATGTGCCGCATCCAGGAGGGCATCTGGGACGGCGCCATGAAGGCGGAGGACAGGAAGGTCAGCGGCAGCAGCAGGAAGGTGTTGATGCCGATGATCGACTCCCGCTCCTGGACCAGCATGCCCAGCGCGTTGGACAGCGCCCCGAAGACGGTGCCGAGCAGTACGGCGGCGAGCACCAGGATCGCGATGCCGCCGACGCCGCCCGGGTAGTCGGCGCCGCCGGCCAGCGCCAGCAGCACGATGACGACCGACTGGAACGCGGTGATCAGCCCGTTGTTGACGACGTTGCCGTTCATCAGCGCGGCCCGGCTGACCGGCGTGGTCAGGAAGCGGTTGAGGGTACCGCGCTGGATCTCCTCCAACGTGCCCATGCCGGCCCACATGTTGGAGCTGAGCGCGCTCATCACGACCACGCCCGGGACGAGGTAGTCGAGATACGTCGTGGTCCCGAAGCCGCCCAGCTCGACGACCTTCTTGAAGAGGTTGCCGAACAGGAACAGCCAGATCACCGGCTGGATCAGGGTGATGATCGCGTAGGCGGGCTGCCGTGTGAACACCATGAGTTGACGCTGCGTCATGTACCAGGTCTGGGAGACGGCCGTGCTCATCGCGCACCTCCGGCGAGGACGAGGCTCTCGGTGGCTTCGGCGTCGGCCTCGGAGTAACGGCGGCCGGCGTAGCGGAGGTAGACGTCGTCGAGCGAGGGCCGGGCGACGGTGGCGGCGGCGACACCGACCCCGGCCCGCTCCAGAGCACCGAGCAGCGTGGGTACGGCGGCTGCCCCGTCGTCGGCCCGGACGCTGATCCGGCGTCCGTCGACCAGCACCTCGTGCATGCCGGGCAGCCCGTTCAGGGCGCCGTCGAGCAGAGTGCGGCCGGCCTCGCCGACGGCTTCCCGCAGCTCCAAGTGAACGGCGTCACCGCGCAGTTCGCCCTTGAGGGAGTCGGGGGTGCCTTCCACGACCACGCGCCCCCGGTCGACGATGGCGATGCGCTCGGCGAGCCGGTCGGCCTCGTCGAGATAGTGCGTGGTGAGCAGGATGGTCAGCCCCTCCTCCCCCGCGAGCCGGTCGATCTCGTCCCACATCGCGGTGCGGGCCTCGGGGTCGAGCCCGGTGGTGGGCTCGTCCAGGAAGAGCACCTCGGGTCGGTGCACCAGTCCCAGGGCCACGTCGAGCCGGCGCCGCATACCGCCGGAGTAGCCCTTGACCGGGCGCCCCGCGGCCTCGGCGAGGCTGAAGCGGTCGAGCAGCTCGGCCACCCGCCTGTCGAGGGCGGCGCCCTTCAACCCGTAGAGCCTGCCTTGAAGTTGGAGGTTCTCGCGGCCCGTGGCGACCGGGTCGGCGCCGGAGCTCTGGGCGACCACGCCGATCGCGCGGCGCACCCGGTCGGGGTGGCGCAGCACGTCGTGCCCGGCGACGGTGGCGGTGCCCGAGTCGGGCTGGGCGAGGGTGGTGAGGATCTTGACGGTGGTGGACTTGCCGGCGCCGTTCGGGCCGAGGAGCCCGAAGACGGTGCCCGGTTCGACGGTGACGTCCATGCCGTTGAGGGCGGTGACGTCACCGCGGTAGGTCTTGATCAGCTGTCGCGCCTCGACGGCGGGCGCACGGGTACTGCTCATGACGACTGCTCTCCATGGTTGGGCGGATGTACGGCGATACGTCCGATCCGCTGATCCACTGATCCATTGCTGATCCACTGATCCGCTTGAAGAGCACCGGGCTATCCTGGGTGTGCCGCACCTCGATCGCCCGGATGTGCCTTTCGGCGGATTCAGCTCGGGGTTCGCGACCCCGGCAGGGCTGCTGCAACAGCCCGGTCGGGGTCCTTTCGTTGTGACGCGCTAGGTGAACTCCGGTGGCAGCTCCCCCGTTTCGTGGAAGCGGCGCCACCCGTCGACGCCGGGCAGTGAGCCCTTCCGGATCTCCTCAACGAAGCCCCGGACCCACTCGGCCTGCGCCTCGACCATGTGCAGCTGGTACTCGATCTCCACGAGGAAGAGCCGCGGTACGGACTCGTAGAGCTTCTCCAGCGCTCCACGGCCGCTGGCCACGTCGACCTCCAGGGCCTTCAGCCGCTGCTCCAGCAGCCGCACCACCTCGTCGGGATGCATGACCCCGAGGAAGGACAGCGCGCTCTCGAAGATCGGGAACTCCTTGGCCGGGACGGCCAGCAGGTCCGACATCCACTCGGTCGACTCCTCGCGCCCGGCCTCGGTGAGCCCGTAGACCGTCCGCTCAGGGCGGTTTCCCTGCCGCTGCACGTCCGTGACCTCGACGAAGCCGTGCTTCTCCAGGTTCTGCACGACCGTGTAGAGCGAGCCGTAGTTGATCTTCGTACTGGAGTCCTTGCCCTGGCTGCGCAGGGTCTGGGCGATCTCGTACGGATGCATCGGCTTCTGCCAGAGGGTGACCATCACGGCGAGCGCGAGCGGATTGCTGAGCTTGCGGCGCTTCATGACCACCACCTCCGTGACCTCGTAACCGAATATCCGTAGCCGAACATATCGCGAGCACTCGCCACCGTCAATACACACGATGTATCGCGTTCTGTGGGCCACCGCAAGGGCGTGAGGACTTGGGCCCGTCGCGGACATGGCGGCGTGACGCGGGTGAAACACCGCGTCCCTAATTTCTGTCGCCCGACAGGAATTCGTGCCCAAGGCAGGTGCCGCCGTGACGACAACCAGCCCCTCCGACGTACGCCCCGATCCGCCACACTCCCCCGACGACGCCTCGCTCGCGGAGTTCGGCTACCGCCAGGAGCTGCACCGCAGCCTGGGCCGCTATGCCTCGTTCGCGGCGGGCTTCTCCTTCATCTCCGTCCTGACGACGGTCTTCCAGTTCTTCGCCTTCGGGTACGCGTTCGGCGGCCCCGTATTCTTCTGGACCTGGCCGGCGGTGCTGCTCGGGCAGCTGCTGGTGGCGGCCTGCTTCGCCGAACTGGCGGCGCGCTACCCGATCTCGGGCGCGATCTACCAGTGGTCGTCCCGGCTCTCGACGCCCGCCTTCGGCTGGTTCGCGGGCTGGATCATGGTGATCGGCCAGATCGTGGTGGTCGCGGCGGCGGCGCTGGCGTTGCAGATGGTGCTGCCGGCGATCTGGTCGGGCTTCCAGCTGGTGGGCACGGACCCGGCGGTGACGTCATCGGACGGCGCGGCGAACGCGGCGGTCCTCGGCGTGATCCTGCTGGTCCTCACCACGCTGGTGAACGTCCTCGACAACCGCGTGATGTCGGTGATCAACCGGGTCGGCGTCACCGCCGAGATCATCGGCGCGGTCCTCATCATCGTCCTGCTGCTGACTCACTCCGAGCGCTCCCCCGGCATCACGTTCCACACCACGGGCGCGGCGAGTACGGGCCTGTTCGGGGCACTTGCGGTCGGCTCGTTCACCGCGGCGTACGTGATGATCGGCTTCGACAGCGCGGGCGAGATGAGCGAGGAGACGCACCACCCCCGCCGCACCGCGCCCCGCACCATCCTCACCGCGCTCGGCGCCGCGGGCCTGCTGGGCGGCCTGATCATCCTCGGCGGCCTGCTCGCGGCGCCCAGCCTGACCGACGGCCATCTGGGCGTCGACGGCCTGAGTTACGTCCTGACGAGCAGCCTCGGCGACGGGGTCGGCAAGGTGCTGCTGGCCGACGTCGTGGTCGCGATCGCGGTGGCGACCCTGGCCATCCAGACGGCGGCCTGCCGCATGCTCTTCTCGATGGCCCGGGACGCCCAACTCCCGTTCTCCGCACGCCTGGCCCGAGTCAACCCGCGCACGGGCATGCCCAGCGCCCCCGCCCTGGTGGTGGGCGTCCTGGCAGCGGCCCTGCTCCTCCTCAACTTCGCGTCCCCGGACGCCTTCCTGGCCATAGGCACGACCTGCATCGTGATGCTGTACCTCGCGTACGCGATGGTCACGGGGCCGCTCCTGGCACGCCGCTGGCGCGGCGAGTTCACATCGGAGGGCACCGACGAAACGGGCGCGAAGCTCTTCTCCCTGGGCCGCTGGGGCATCCCGGTCAACGCCCTGGCGCTCGCCTACGGCCTGGCGATGACGGTCAACCTGGCGTGGCCGAGGGCGGAGGTGTACGACCCGGCGGGCGGGCATTGGTACTTCCAGTGGTTCACGGTGCTGTTCCTCGGCGTCACCGTTGGGCTGGGGGCCCTGTACCAGTGGGCACGTGCACGGCACGTGCCGGCTGCCGTGGAACCTGCCAGGGCTGCTCCGGAACCGACTCAATAGTTGAGCGGTCTGTCGACGTCCGCCTTGATTAAAGACACATGGTCCAGCGCTGAGGCCGTACTGCGGGGCGTTGCGATCATGCGGAGGCCTCGGGGAGCGAGACTGATTCCCGCGTTGCTTCGCACGCGCACGCCCGGCGCGGGGCGGAGTTTCCACCGGGCCGTGATGGTGGCCAGGGCGAGAGTGGCTTCGGTGATGCCGTACTGGTCGCCGATGCACTTGCGGGCGCCGCCACCGAACGGCACGAAGGCGGGTTGGCGTGAGGGAGAGCCGGGGATGTCCCTCCATCGGTCCGGGGCGAACTGCTCGGGGTCGGGGTAATGGCCGAAGTGATGGTGGATGAGGTAGGGGCTGTAGACGAGAGGGGTCCCTGCGGCCAGAGGTTGCCCGGCGAGTTCGGTGTCCCGGGTGACGGTCCGGGTGATGAGCCAACCAGCGGGGTACAGACGCAGGGTCTCGGTGAGGATCCGGCCGGTGACTTCGAGGCGCGGCAGGTCCTTCAGCGATGCGGCGCGATCGCTGAGGACCCGGTCGGTCTCGGTGTGGAGCTGCCGTTCGACCTCGGGGTGTTGGGCGAGGAGGTGCAGGGACCAGGCCAGGAGGCTGGCGGTGGTCTCGGTGCCGGCGAAGAAGAAGTTCAGGCACTGATCGGTGATTTCGTCCTTGGTCAGGCCGGATGTGCCGTCAGTGGCGTCGTCGGACGGGGCCAGGAAGGTGGACAGCAGGTCGCGATGGCTCTGGCTGTCAGGCGTGGCGCGACGGTGGTCGATGATGTCGCCGACGAGTGCGCGCAGGCGCGTTCGGGCGCGCTGGGAGCGGCGTAAAGCAGGGACAGGGAGGTTTTGCGCCCAGGCGGGGAGGGCTATCCGCAGGAGGAAGCCGTCCTGGATGGCCTTGAGGATGTCGAGAATTTCAGTGGTCCGCCGGTCGGAGATGCGGGCGAACATGGTGGCGACCAGGATGCGGCCGGTGAGGACTTGCATGTCGGCCAGGACGTCGATGGGTTTGCCGGTCTGCCACCGGTCGGTGATGGCCCTCACCTCGCGTTCCATGATCGACGCGTAATCGGCGATGCGGGCGGCTGTGAAGGCGGGTTGTATGAGGCGGCGTTGGCCGCGGTGCTGTGAGCGTGGGCAGGTGGGCAGGCCGTTGCCGAGGGCGTCCCGTGTCCGGTCGACCATGGGGCCGCCCTTGTCGAAGGTGCGGTCGTCGGTGAGGACGTGGTGGGTCAGTTCCGGGGTGCACAGGACGTAGGCGCGCTGGAGGCCGAGTCGGATCGCGACCAGTTCTCCGTGGGCGGGTAGCGAGCGGAGGAATCCCAGAGGGTCACGCAGCAAGGTCAGGGCGTGCCCGAGGAGGGGGACAGCACCGGGGGCAGTGCCGACTGTCGGTATGCGGACTGGAGCGGATGTCATGGCTTCTTCCCTCTGCTGTCGGTCTGCGGCACCGGGGGTCGGCAGGCTGTGTGCGGCGTCATTCGGCGTCGGGGCTGTGCTCGGCGACGGCAGCGAGGACGGTCTCGCTCGTCATGGCCGCCCAGGTCACGGGGCCTCGCTCTCAGCGGTCAAGCAGGTCCCACCACCAAGAGATGGCTTTCGCGGGCGGGTCGCGGCGGACGACGGAGGGTTTGTCGGCGTACTCGTACAACGGGACGCCGGGCGCGGCAGGAACCTGATGCACAGTGGCGGAATCGATGTCCAGGGCGGTCGTGTAGCGGGGAGCGGTGCGCTGGAAGTCACTGTTGCCGCGGATCTTGTGGGCGAGCTGATCGAGGTAGCGGCGCAGCTCGGGGCCGGCGGTGCGGGCGAGTTGCTGGCGCAGTTCCACGAAGAGCAGCATGATGCCGTCCAGCACGGCGACGGCCTCGGCCATCGCGTCCTGGGGAGAACAGCGATGCTCACGCTGCAGGATGTGGACGAGGTTCGACTCCAGGGAGTGCTGGTGGCGCTCGTGCCAGTAGGAGGCCACGTCGTTGTAGCCGGCATGCAGCACCTGGGCGGCTCCGGTGATGGCCTGCACGTGAGGCCGGGCCGACTCGCGAGGCGGAAGGTCGGTGCCCTCGCAGAATTGGATCATGAGAGTCGTGATGTGCTCGGCGCGGTCCAGGACCCCCACTATGAGGTGCTCGTCCAGACTCCGTGTGCGGGCCGCGGAGCGGTCGCTGACCGAGCACGCGCTGCCCAGCAACCACCTGTAGTGGTCGGCGATCCACCGCTCCACCAAGGACGCCGGCGCGGACGCCCTCATCCGCACGGACAGATCCCGCAGCGCGAGGCTGAACCGGTTGCCGTCCAGGTGGGCCATCTCCGGATGCTCCAGGTGAGCCAGCATCCGGCACACCATGGAGTTGTACGCCGCGGGGTCGGCCATCATGGGACCGCAGTCGGTGAAGTGGTCGTCGAACACGAACGCCCAGCAGACCCAGTCGGCGAACAACTGCAGCCGGTGCTCGTCGCCGTCGGGTGCGACCCCGCATGTCCAGGTGGCTGCCCGGGCGGCCCGCCCTCGCATCAGCGAGCGGCGGTCCAAGCCGAACCCGGCGAACCAGGGGCGAATGCGCTCTTCGATCCGGTCCACCGCTGGGTGGACCCGTGGCTCGATCGGACACCACAGCGGCGGCACCACCAGGGTGGACTCCACGGCTCCTGCGGCCACCTGCAGTCCGCCGGAGTGCGCCGGGTTTGAGGTCAGCTCGAGTGTCATTCGCAGCTCCTTCGCGCCCAGGACGGACGGGCTCGGCCATCAACCGACCGCGCACGAGTAACTACCCGTGCGCGAAAGGCAGATGCTCGAACATTACGCGCCAAAAACGGCGCACGGGAGGCACACGGGGGAGCAAGAAGGGGCAAGTTCAGCGAAGAGGACGGGGCTTGACACCGGCTGTGCCATGCTTGGTCGCTGTCGGCCGAACGCCGAGCCCCGTCGCTACTTGCGCACCCTTCAGCCGCCGCGGACCTGCATCGCGATCACCTCGTAAACTTGATCGTGATGAGACGCCGCAGCCACCCTCCGCCCTCTCCCCTGCCACAGCGCGCAGGGGTGGATCCGGTACGGGTGCGGTTGCCGGCCGGGGACGCGTGGGCGACCGTGCGGGATCACCTCGTGGCGCGGCTCGCGGCCGGGGCCGGGGTGATCGACGAGATGCTGGACGCCGGACGGATCGTGGACGCCGCCGGGCGTCCTGTGCCACGGGACATGGAATACGTGCCGGGGATGTTCCTGTGGTTCCACCGGGAGCTGCCCGACGAGGAGCCCGTGCCGTTCACGATCGACGTCCTCCACCGGGACGAGCACCTGGTGGTCGCCGACAAGCCGCATTTCCTGGCCACCACCCCGCGCGGCAGCCATGTGGCCGAAACGGCCCTGGCACGGCTGCGGCGGCAACTGGGCATCCCCGCGCTGGGCGCGGCGCACCGGCTGGACCGGCTGACTGCCGGACTGGTGCTGTTCACCGTGCGGCCCGAGGAGCGCGGCGCCTACCAGGCGCTGTTCCGTGACAGGCGAGTGGCGAAGGAGTACGAGGCGGTGGCCCCGTACGACCCCTCACTGGCCCTGCCACGCACCGTGCGCAGCCGGATCGTCAAGGAGCGCGGGATCCTGGCGGCCCGCGAGGTCGACGGCGAGCCCAACGCCGTCAGCAGCATCGAGCTGCTGGAGCACCGGAACGGGCGTGCCCGGTACCGTCTGCTGCCGCGTACCGGGCAGACACACCAGCTCAGGGTGCACATGAGCGCCTTGGGGGTCCCGATCCTCGGCGATCCCCTCTATCCGGTGGTGACCGGCCCCGTGCCGGCCGGTGACTTCCGGCGTCCGCTCCAATTGCTGGCGCGGGGCCTGGAGTTCACCGATCCGGTCACGGGGCACGAGCACCGTTTCGTCAGCCCACGTGCGCTGCAGGCCTGGTCGTCGTACGACGAGTGGACCGGGTAGCGCCGATGGCCGGTCGGCTCAGTCGCCCCGCCACCAGCGCAGGAGCCGCTGGAAAACACCCGGCCGGGTGGCCGGCTCCGGCGTCACAGTCACCGTGGGCGTCGGCGTCGGAGCGGGGGCCGGAGTGACGGGTTCCGGAACCGCCTTGTGCAGCTGTGGTGCGGTGACCTGCCAGTTGCTGGGACGCGGCACTGCCGCCGGATGCTCGGGCCGCGTCATGACGTCCTGCTGGGGTCTGGGGGTGAACCTCACCGGCAATTCCACCAGGTGCCGGTTCGAGATGGACGACACCCAGCTCAACTCGTCCTCCTCGCAGTCGAGTTGGATGTCGGGAAGGCGGGTCAGCAGCGCGTCGACGCCGACGTCGGCGATGGCGCGGCCGATGTCCTGGCCCGGACACTCGTGGGGGCCGCCGCCGAAGGCAAGGTGGGAGCGGTTGCCTTTCATGTTGGCCGTGAGGTCCGGGCGGACGCGCGGGTCGACGTTGCCCGGCGCGATGCCGAAGAGGAGAGCGTCGCCCTTGCGGATGGCCTGGCCGCCCAGCTCGGTGTCCTGCTTGGCGACGTAGGGGAGGATGGTGCTGAACGGCGGCTCGTCCCACAGGGACTGCTCGACCGCCTGGGGCACCGTCATCTCGCCGCCGTTGAGCTGGGCGCGGAACCGTGGGTCGGTGAGCACCACCCGCAGTACGTTGGCGAGCAGGTTGGTGGTGGTCTCGTACGCGGCGATCAGGACGACGCGCAGGTGCTGGCCGACCTCGTCGTCGTTGAGCCCTGCCGGGTCCCTGATGAGGTGGCTGGTGAAGTCGTCCTCGGGTTGGGCCCGGCGGCGGGCGGTGAGCCGCATCAGGACGTCCATGAGGTACGCGTTGCTGGCAAGGGCGGTCTCGGTGCCCTTGGGCAGGTCGCGGGTGGCATGCACGAGCTGGTCGTTGTACTCCTCGGGCATGCCGAAGATCTGGCACATCACCACCATCGGCAGGTGTTCGGCGAACTGGCTGACCAGTTCGGCCCTGCCACTCTCGCAGAACTTGTTGACGAGGTGCTGGGTCGCGCGGTTGATGTGGCGGCGGATGCCCCGGTGGTCGATGGTCGACATGGCGCCGGTGACCGCGCCGCGCAGCCGCTGGTGCTCGTCGCCCTCGGCGTGGCTGCAGACGGGCTGCCAGGCGAAGTGCGGCAGGAGCGGGTGGTCGGGCTTGATCGTGCCGTCATGCATCGCGCTCCACAGCCGGGGGTCACGGCAGTACTGCGAGGGCGTGCGCACCATGTGCATGTTCTCGCTGTGGCCGAGCACCACCCAGATCGGCACATCCTCGTGCAACAGCGCCGGTGCCACCGTGCCGTGCTGGGCCCGGAGTTCTTCGTACACAGCCCCGAGATCCTCCGCCCCCGGCCCGTACAGCCGGCGCAGCCCGCCGGGGCCGAGGCCGTGGGCGGGGCAGCCGGGGGGCGGGGCGGTGGTGGGTGCGTCGGTGCCGGTCGGGAATCGGGGTTCAGGCGTCACGATGGTCGCTCCGAAGCTGAGGTGGTTCCGATGTACGGGAGAGAGGTGATGGGTCGTGGGTCAGGGATGTACGGGCGTCACGCCGGCGCCTTCGCCAGCGCCAGCGCGTGCAGGAAGCGCATCAGTGTCATCAGGACGTCCTTGCTGGACGCCCGGCGGCGCGCGTCGCACTCGATGATCGGGATCTCCTCGGGCAGGTCGAGGGCCGTGCGCAGCTCCGCGATCGGGTAACGGGGGGCGTCCGGGAAGGAGTTGACGGCGACGACGAAGGGCACGCCTCGCTCCTCCAGTCGCCCTATGACGTCGAAGCTGACTTCCAGGCGCCGGGTGTCGATCAGCACGACCGCGCCGAGCGCGCCCTCGAACAAGCCGTTCCACAGGAACCAGAAGCGTTCCTGGCCGGGCGTGCCGAAGAGGTACAGCACCAGCTGGTCGGTGATGCTGATCCGGCCGAAGTCCATGGCGACGGTGGTGGCCGTCTTGGTGTCGGAGCCGAAGTTGTCGTCGACCCCGATGCCGGCCTGCGTCATCGTCTCCTCGGTGGTCAGCGGCCTGATCTCGCTGACCGAACCGACCATCGTCGTCTTGCCGACTCCGAAGCCGCCCACGATCACGATCTTCACCGCGGCCTCGGCCGTGTGCGGCAGATGATCCTCCGAGCGTGGTCCGGGGATGGTGTCAGAGCCTTTGAAGTCCATGCATCACCGCTTCGAGAAGGGAACGGTCGGGGAGCGCCTGCCGGACGATCGGGGCGCGCGCCTGCACCAGCTCGGCCGTCAGCATGTCGGTGAGCAGCACGGTCACCACGCTGAACGGCAGGTTCAGATAGGCCGAGAGCTCGGCCACCGAGAGGGGGGCCGCGCAGAGCCGGAGCGTCGCCGACTGCTCCGGGGTGGCCGAGGCCGGCGGATCCGCGCGCGCCACGATTAACGTGACCAGGTCGATGTCGGCCCGCTCGCCGTCCGGTCCGGCGACGACGTACAGCCGTTCCGGGGCCTTCTCGACGCCCTCTTTGGCGGGTTGCGGGGGTGGCGGCGGCTCCTGCTTGGGAAATCGCCGCCGGCGTTGCGGAGGAGTCATACGGCCTGCCCGTTGCGCCGGGGCGGACTGGTGAGGTGGGCGCCGATGCGGACCACGAGGTCGCGCATGCGGTTGCTCATGAGGCCCGGCTCGGCGACCACGTCGGACAGGACCGCGAGGTAGGCGTTGGGGCCGGCGGCCATCAGATAGAAGTAGCCGCCGTTGATCTCGATGAGGACCATTTTCATGCGGCCGTCGCTGTCCGGGATCTCCTGGGCGACGGCACCCGCGAGGCTCTGCAGGCCCGCACAGGCCGCGGCGACGCGGTCGGCCGCGTCGGGATCACCTCCGTAGCGAGCGATGCGCAGGCCGTCGGCGGAGAGCACCACGATCATCTCGATGCCGGGTACTCCGTCGGCGAGATCCTTGAGCATCCAGTCGAAGTTGGCTCGCTGCTGGATCACTTGGGGTCCCTCTCCTCGTCGGCCTCAACACGGGCCGGCTCGTTGGTCGGCTGGGAAATGTCGAACGGGTCGGGGGTGCCCTTCAGGCCGTTCCAGAACGCCTCGACCCAGAGCCCCGGTTCGGGCTCGTCCTTCTCCTCCGGTTCCGGCTCCGGCTCGGGCGTCGCCCAGGCGGGCCGGGACTCCCGGGCCTCCCGCTCGGCCTCTTCGGCGGCGGCCTGCTGGGCGAGGCGCACGCTGAGCGGGGTCTTGACCCGGCTGCGCCGCTGCGGGAGCCCGCCGGCCGTCCACTCGGTGACGACGGGGACCTCGTCCTCCATGGAGACGCCGGCGGGGATGCGGGGGCTGGTGGGACGGCGCCGCTTGACGGGGCGCTTGGGACCCTCGATCCCGCCGATGTCGAGCTTGGGCGCCGAGGTGATGCCGATACCGTGGGCGAGGCCGGGTGCCTCGTCCTCGGTCGTCATCACGCGCGGCACGACCAGCACGGCGCGGACTCCGCCGTACGCCGAGGCACGCAGCGCGATCTGCATGTCGTACGCCTTGCACAGGCGGCCCACGACGGCGAAGCCCAGGCGCGGGGACTCACCGAGCTCCTGCACGTCGACGCCGGCCTTGGCCTGCTCCAGCAGGTTCTCGATCTTGGTGCGGGCCTCCTCGCTGAGGCTGACGCCGGCGTCCTCGATCTCGATCGCGATGCCGGTCTGCACCTCGGTCGCGGTGACGTGCACCTTGGTCTGCGGCGGCGAGTAGCGGGTGGCGTTGTCGAGGAGCTCGGCGCAGGCGTGGATGACCGGCTCGACGGAGATGCCGCGGATGTTGACCTTGGCGATGTTGTCCAGCGAGATGCGCCGGTACTCCAGGATCCGGGACATGGCGCCGCGCAGCACGCTGTACAGCGGGACGGGCTGCGGCCACTGACGGCCGGGGCGGCCGCCGCCGAGGACGGAGATCGAGTCGGCCAGCCGGCCGATCAGCGCGGTGCCGTGGTCGATGCGCAGCAGGTCGTCGAAGACCTCGGGGTTGCGGCCGTGGTCCTCCTCCATCTCCCGGAGTTCCTTGGCCTGTTGGTGCACGATCGCCTGAACGCGGCGGGCGATGCTGACGAAGGAGCGCTGCGAGGAGTCCCGCATTGCTTCCTCATTGTCGACGATGTCGAGGACCGTCCGGAGCAACCGCAGCTGCCCCTCGGACAGTTCGGCGTAGCTCGGGTCGACGTTCGGGAGTTGGCGAATCACCTCTGCGGGCGAATTTCCCTTGCGCAACCAGTAGATCGCGGTCGGCGCGATCTCGTGCGCGATGCGGAGCATCTGCTGTTCGTGCCCGGCGAGACGCTGCTCCAGATACGCAGTGTGACGGGCGGTCTGGTCGCGCAGGGCCCGCAGGCTGCGGCCGCGCCGTACGGCCTCGGCCGCCGCGGCGATCACCAGCAGCGTGGCGGCGCCGCCACACCAGCCGACGGCGGCCCGGGCCGGGTCGGACACCACGGCGACGGCGGCCCCGGTCGCCGCGGCCATCAGTATCGCGGGGAGCAACAGCACGCGCGCGTAGGGAAGTTCACGGCGGCCGGGAGGGGATTGAACACTCACCATGTAAGCCCTCTGAAACGAATCGGCTCGGAGTCGCACATATAGGGAACAAGCGCACGAATACATCTCAACTCGGTGCGCTGCGGGCGAGCTTAGTCCGACCGGATCATCGCCGTGTCATATTCAGCAACCGCCTGAAACAGGGCGCGCGAAGCGAGTACGCTCACTCCATTTACACGCTGCGCCCCCGATCGAACACGATGCGTCACGGCGAACGGGCATACGATGATCACTCACCGTGAGGGGTGAAGTCCGGCCCGGACCCGTGACCCGGGCGTGGTTCAGGCGCCGGCGATGCGCAGCGCGGCGTCCGCCGTGGCCTCCGCGAACACCGGCACCGGACGCTCGGAGCCCGAGCGGCGCACCAGGATCACGCCCTCGATCAACCCGAACAGCAGGTCCGTACGGAGGTCGAGCTCGCTCTTGGCGAGCGCACCACCGGCGTCCGTCGCGGCGAGCAACTGCCGGTAGGCGTCCTTGAGTTCGGCGCGCACGGCGTGGAAGCCGGCGAACCGCTCGGCCCGCACCTCGGGCAGGAGATACAGCGCGCCGAGGTTGTGCGGGCCGCCGCACAGCAGCTCGACGTCGGTGCGGCACAGCTCCCACAGCCGGTCCTCGGCCGGGACGCTGTCGTCGGCGAGGAGCTCACGGGCGTACGCCAGCGAGGGCGTGACCGTGGACTCCAGGAGCTCGGCGAGGAGTTCCTCCTTGCCGGAGACGTAGTGGTACATCGAGGCCTGCCGCATGCCCGCGCGCTCGGCGACCGCACGCGTGGTGGTGGCCGCGTAACCCCGGGTGGTGAACAACTCGGCGGCGGCGGAGAGGAGTTCGTCGCGCGGCTCCAGTCCGCTGTCCGGCCGCTGCGCGGCCCGCGGCCTGCCGACCCGGCGCCCACCTGTCGTCCCCATGGCCTCGATCCTCGCACACGCAGGTCAGCGGCGGTCTGCGGGCGATCCCGGTGAGAGGTCGGTAACCGACCGGCAACCTGCGGGCAACGCCGACGACCCGCCCCGCGCCTAATTTCTGTCGAGCGACAGAAATACCCCCCGGTGAAAGCCGCCGGCAATGCCCCCGGCGAAAACCGTCCGCCCGCACCCGGAGGTCCCGCGATGGCCACAGAGACCACGTACGGAGCCCGCGACCACGCCCGCGCCCAGGAGGGCACCCGCGCCGAGGCCATGCCCGTGGTCCCGGCCGTCGACTGGCCGGACCCGCCCTGTGCGGCGGGCCATCTGGTCTGGGCGGAGACCGTCGCGGGCGGCAACTACACGCACCGGGTCCTGGCCCGCGGCACCGAGCTGCGCCTGACCGACCTGCGCGGCGACGCCTGCGCGCATCTGCTGCTGTACGTGGCCGACCGGCCCTGGGAGCGGCTGAACGTCGCCGACACGGTCAAGGTCCAGTGGAACGCCTACCTCGGCGAGGACCGGCTGCTCCTGTCCGACCAGGGCCGGGTGCTCGCGAGCGTCGTCGCCGACACCTCCGGCCGGCACGACGCGCTGTGCGGCACCTCCACCCTCGTACGCAACACCGAGCGGTACGGCGACGGCACCCCGCAGTCCGGCTCCCCCGCCGGCCGTGAGCTGTTCAAGCTGGCGGCCGCGAAGAACGGCCTGGAGCCACGCGACCTGCCGCCCTCGCTCTCCTTCTTCCAGGGCGTGCAGGTCCGCGAGGACGGCTCCCTCGACTTCACCGGCTCGACCGGCCCGGGCGGCAGCGTCACGCTCCGCGCCGAGCAGGACCTGACCGTGCTGATCGCCAACGTTCCGCACCCGGCCGACCCGCGCCCCGACTACGTCAGCACCCCGCTGGAGGTCCTGGCCTGGCGCGCCGCGCCGACCGCACCCGGCGACCCGCTGTGGGAAGCCACGCCCGAGGGCCGCCGCGCCTTCCTGAACACCGCCGAATTCCTTGCCGCAAGGGGGCTCGCATGAGCACGAAGAGCGTGGTGCCGGCCCGCGCCTCCTGGTCGTCCGTCATCCGCACGGGCCAGACGCTGACCATCACCGACCTGCGCGGAAACCAGGCCGTCGACTTCCTCGTCTACGACGCCCACGACACCTCGGTCCGCTACAGCGCCCCCGACACCATCCACGCCCAGGGCGGCATCTTCCTGACCACGGGCAGCGTGCTGATGTCCAACGAGCACACCCCGCTGATGACGCTGACCGCCGACGACGTGGGCCGCCACGACACGGTCGGCGGCGCCTGCTCCAAGGAGTCGAACACCCTCCGCTACGGCCACCACACCTGGTCCCAGCACGCCTGCGTGGACAACTTCCTGGCGGAGGGCGCCAAGCACGGCCTCGGCAAGCGCGACCTCGTCTCCAACATCAACTGGTACATGAACGTGCCCGTCGAGAAGGACGGCACGCTCGGGATCGTCGACGGTCTCTCGGCGCCGGGCCTGAAGCTGACCCTGCGCGCCGAGCGTGACGTCCTCGTCCTGGTCTCCAACTGCCCGCAGATCAACAACCCGTGCAACGGCTTCGAGCCGACGGCCGTGGAGATGACCATCGAGGCCGCCGCCACGGGGGAAGCCGCATGAGCTTCGACAAGCTGCTGGTCGCCAACCGGGGCGAGATCGCGGTACGGATCATCCGCACCGCCCGCGAACTGGGCCTGCGCACGGTCGCCGTGTACTCCGACCCCGACCGCTCGGCCCCGCACGTCCGGCTCGCCGACGAGGCGGTACGGCTCGGCCCGGCGCCCGCGAAGGAGTCGTACCTCGACGCCGACCTGGTGCTGAGGGCGGCCAAGGACTCCGGCGCGGGCGCGATCCACCCCGGCTACGGCTTCCTGTCCGAGGACGCGGCCTTCGCGCGCCGCTGCGAGGACGCCGGGATCGTGTTCGTCGGCCCGACGCCCGAGCAGCTGGAACTGTTCGGCGCCAAGCACACCGCGCGGGCGGCGGCTGAGGCGGCGGGGGTGCCGCTGGCGCCCGGGACGGGTCTGCTGGCGTCGCTGGAGGAGGCCCACGCGAGGGCCGCGGCGATCGGCTATCCGGTGATGCTCAAGGCGACCGGAGGCGGTGGCGGTATCGGTATGTCGGCATGTCGGTCGGCCGATGAACTGGCCGACGCCTGGGAGCGGGTGCAGCGCGTCGCCGCCGCCTCCTTCTCCTCCGCGGGCGTCTTCCTGGAGCGCCTGGTGGAGCACGCCCGCCATGTCGAGGTCCAGGTCTTCGGCGACGGCGAGGGCAGGGTCGTCACCTTCGGCGACCGCGACTGCTCCCTCCAGCGCCGCAACCAGAAGGTGGTGGAGGAGGCGCCGGCACCCGGGCTCCCGCCCCGCGTGCGCGAGCAACTGGCCGCCTCCGCCCGCGACTTGTGCGCCTCCGTCGGCTACCGCTCCGCCGGGACGGTCGAGTTCGTGTACGACGCCGCCCGCGAGGAGGCCTACTTTCTGGAGGTCAACACCCGCCTCCAGGTGGAGCATCCGGTCACCGAGGAGGTCTACGGCGTCGACCTGGTCGCCTGGATGCTGCGCCTGGCCCGCGGCGAGCGCGAGGTCGTGCGCGACCCCGGCGCACCGCGCGGCCACGCCGTCGAGGCCCGCCTCTACGCCGAGGACCCCTCGCGCGAACACCGGCCGAGCGCGGGCCTGTTGACGCGGGTCGAGTTCCCGCCGGGCGTGCGCGTCGACGGCTGGGTGGAGACCGGCACCGAGGTGACGACGTCGTACGACCCGATGCTCGCGAAGGTCATCGCGTACGGCACCGACCGCGCCCACGCGCTGGAGCGGCTCGACGAGGCCCTCTCCCGTACCCGGGTCGACGGCATCGAGACGAACCTGGGACTGGTACGGGCCGCGCTCAAGGACCGGGACTTCGCGACGGCGGCCCACTCGACGGCGACCCTGGCGGCCGTGGCGGACCCGACCCCGCGCATCGAGGTCGTCTCCGGCGGCACCCTCACCACCGTCCAGGACTGGCCGGGCCGCACCGGCTACTGGCAGGTCGGCGTGCCCCCGTCCGGCCCGATGGACGACCTCGCCTTCCGCCTCGGCAACCGCGCACTCGGCAACCAGGAGGGCGCCCCGGGCCTCGAATGCACGCTCCAGGGACCGTCGTTGAGGTTCTCGCACCCGACGACGGTGTGTGTGACGGGCGCCCCGGCGGAAGTGAGCGTGGACGGGCGGCCGGTCCCCCAGTGGGAGCCGGTGACGGTGCCCGCGAACGCCCTGCTGCGGATCGGCGCACCGGACCGACACGGCCTGCGCACCTACGTGCTGTTCGCGGGCGGCGGACTCGACATACCCTCCTTCCTCGGCAGCGCGAGCACCTTCACGCTGGGCCGCTTCGGCGGGCACGGCGGCCGGGCGCTGCGCACGGGTGACGTGCTGCACGGCGGAGCCACGGCCGAGGGCACGCCGGTGGCCGACCGCCCCTCCTACGGCTCGACCTGGCACATCGGCGCGGTCGAAGGCCCGCACGCGGCACCGGAGTTCTTCACCGAGGACGACATCCGCGACTTCTACGCCGCCGACTGGAAGGTCCACTTCAACTCGGCCCGCACCGGTGTCCGCCTGGTCGGCCCCAAGCCGCGCTGGGCCCGCACCGACGGCGGCGAGGCGGGCCTGCACCCGTCCAACATCCACGACACCCCGTACTCCGTGGGCGCCGTCGACTACACCGGCGACATGCCGGTGCTGCTCGGCCCCGACGGCCCCTCCCTCGGCGGATTCGTCTGCCCGGCAACGGTGTTGAGCACCGAACGCTGGAAGCTGGGCCAGCTGCGGCCGGGCGACACCGTGAAGTTCGTCCCTGTGACGGTCGACGGCTCGCCGCGCCCCGAGATCGTGGACGGCGGCGTACTGGCCCGGGACGGCGATGTGACGTTCCGCCGCAGCGGCGACGACAACCTGCTGGTCGAATTCGGCGAGATGCAGCTCGATCTGGCCCTGCGCATGCGCGTCCACGCCCTGATGGAGGCGGTCACGGAAGCCGAGCTCGACGGCATCACGGACCTCACACCGGGCATCCGCTCCCTCCAGATCCAGACGAACCCGGCCCGCCTCCCCCAACACGAACTCCTGGCCCTGGTAAGGGAGATCACGGCGGCCCTGCCCCCCACCGACGAACTGGTCGTCCCCTCCCGCACCGTCCACCTCCCCCTCTCCTGGGACGACCCGGCGACCCGCGAGGCGATCGCCCGCTACATGGCGGGCGTCCGCGACGACGCGCCCTGGTGCCCCTGGAACATCGAGTTCATCCGCCGCGTCAACGGCCTGGACTCGGTGAACGACGTGTACGCCACGGTCTTCGACGCGGAGTACCTCGTACTGGGCCTGGGCGACGTCTACTTGGGCGCCCCGGTCGCCACTCCCCTGGACCCGCGCCACCGCCTGGTGACGACGAAGTACAACCCGGCCCGCACCTGGACCGCCGAGAACTCGGTCGGCATCGGCGGCGCCTACCTGTGCATCTACGGCATGGAGGGCCCCGGCGGCTACCAGTTCGTCGGCCGCACCACCCAGGTCTGGTCGGCCTGGCAGCAGCGCGGAGCATTCGAACCCGGCTCCCCCTGGCTGCTGCGCTTCTTCGACCGCGTCAAGTGGTACCCGGTCGACGCGGACGAACTCCTGGAACTCCGGGCCGACATCACGTCGGGCCGCTTCGTCCCCCGCATCGAGGAGGGCACCTTCTCGCTCGCCGACCACCGCGCCTTCCTCGCCGAACACGCGGACTCGATACGGGAGTTCAGGACCCGGCAGCAGACGGCCTTCGGGGCCGAGCGGGACGCCTGGGAGGCGGCGGGCGAGTTCACCCGGGCGGAGGCCGCGAGCACACCGGCACCTCCCCCGGCCGAGGTGACGGTCCCGCCCGGCGGCCACCTGATCGAGGCCGAATTCGCCGCGTCGGTCTGGCAGTTGAACGTCGAGCCCGGCGACGAGGTCACCGCCGGACAGCCACTCCTCAGCCTGGAGGCGATGAAGATGGAGTCCAGGGTGCACGCGCCGACGGCCGGCGTGGTGACGGAGATCCTGGCCAGGCCGGGCGACCAGGTGGAGGCGGGAACGGCACTGGTCGTCCTGGCCCCCGCCGCGAACTGAAAGAGGAACGAGCGATGTCCACCACCGTCTCCCGAGTCCGCGCCGCCTACGCCCGCATCGAGGCGGTGGACCGCCCCGAGATCTGGATCGACCTGCGCCCGCGGGACGAGGTCGAGGCGGAGGCCCGGGCGCTGGACGAACGCGTCGCAGCCGGGGAGCAACTCCCCCTCGCGGGGCGCCTGCTCGCCGCCAAGGGCAACATCGACGTGGCCGGCCTGCCGACGACCGCGGGCTGCCCTGCGTACGCCTACGAACCCGAAGCGGACGCGCCGGTGGTCGCCCGCCTCCGCGCGGCCGGTGCGATCGTCCTGGGCACGACCAACCTGGACCAGTTCGCGACCGGCCTGGTGGGCACCCGCTCCCCGCACGGCGCTGTCCGCAACGCCCACGACCCGGCCCGCATCAGCGGCGGCTCCAGCTCGGGCTCCGCGGTCGCGGTCGCCCTCGGCCTGGTCGACCTGGCCCTCGGCACGGACACGGCGGGCTCGGGCCGGGTCCCGGCGGCCTTCAACGGCATCGTCGGCCTCAAGCCGACCCGGGGCCTGGTCCCGACGACGGGCGTGGTCCCGGCCTGTGCCTCCATCGACTGCGTGACGGTCTTCGCCCGCACCCTCCCGGAGGCCGAACAGGCCCTGTCCTTCATGACCTCCCCGCCGGCCCGCGAACTCCCGCCGCTCCCCCAGCGCACCCCGGGTCCCTGGCGCATCGCGGTCCCCCCGCTCGACCAGCTCGGCGAGCTGGACGAGGGCTGGGCGCAGGCGTACGAGGCGGCGGTACGGCAGCTCGCCGAGGCGGGCGCGGACATCCGCACTCTCGATCTGACGCCGTTCACCGAGGCGGCGGCGATGCTGTACGAGGGTGCGTTCGTGGCCGAGCGCTACACGGCGGTGGGGGCATTCATCGACAAGGCGACAGCGGACAACGCCGAGGGCCTGGACCCCACGGTCGCCGGCATCATCACCCGAGCCCGCGACATCCCGGCCCACCGCCTGTACGCCGACATGGACCGCCTGGCAGCCCTCCGCACCCGCGCCCTGACCGAACTCGCCGACACGGACGCCCTCCTGCTGCCCACGACGCCGGGCCACCCCACCCTCGCCGAGGTGGCGGCCGACCCCCTGGGCGCCAACGCCCGCCTGGGCCGCTTCACCAACTCGACGAACCTCTTCGACCTGGCGGCGGTGGCCGTCCCCGCTGGCGAGGTGAACGCCCTCCCGTTCGGCGTGATGCTGATCGGCCCGGCGTTCACGGACGACCGCCTGGCGAGAATCGCAACACTCCTCCAGCCGGAAACCCGCTTGGCAGTGGTGGGCGCCCACCTCACGGGCCAGCCCCTCAACCCCCAACTCCTGTCCCTGGGCGCCCGCCTGGACCGCACGACCACGACGGCCCCGGCCTACCGCCTGCACGCGCTGAGGACGGAACCGCCGAAGCCGGGGCTGGTGTACGTGGGCGAGGGCGGAGCCGAGATCGAGACCGAGGTCTGGCGCCTACCGGCAGCGGGCCTGGGCCACCTGCTGACCACACTCCCCCGCCCGATGACCCTGGGCAGCGTGCAGTTGTCGGACGGCACGAGCACCCCCGGCTTCTTGTGTGAGCCCAGCGCACTGGGCAATGCCGAAGACATCACGTCGTACGGAAGCTGGCGCAACTATTTGAAACACGGGCAAAACTGACGCGCCCCAAAGGGGCGCGGGGAACTGCGCGACCAGCCCCCACTCACCCGCACCCGCGCCCCAAACCCGTCACCCCACAGACGAGTAGGCCACAACCCCCCGCAGCAACAGATCAACAGCCTTCCGCGCATTCTTCGCCACAGTCGACCCCTCCCCACCGGAAACCGGAGCCGCCGCCGAGATCTGCCCCAGCACATCGATCACCTGCTTGCACCACCGCACAAAGTCCCCGGCCGGCATCTCCGCCTCCCGCAGGACCTCGTCAAGCCCCTTCCCGGAGGCCCACATGTACGCGGCCCAGGCGAACCCTAGATCAGGCTCCCGCTGCCCGACCCCTTCGGACTGCGTGATCCGGAACTCCTCCTCGAGCCCGTCCAGCCGCCCCCAGATCCGCACCATCTCCCCCAGCGCGGCCTTGGCCTTCCCGGACGGCAGCTTCGGCGCCATCGCGTCGTCCCCGACCCGCGCCTCGTACACCAGAGCCGAGACACAAGCCGCGAGCTCCGCGGGCCCGAGCCCTTCCCAGACCCCGGCCCGCAGACACTCACTGGCCAGCAGATCGAGCTCGCCGTACAGCCGGGCCAGCCGCTTGCCGTGCTCGGTGACCTCGTCACCCCGCAGATAATCCAGCTCGGTCAGCAGCGCGACGATGCGGTCAAAGGTCCGCGCGATCGTATTGGTCCGCCCCTCGATCCGCCGCTCCAGCTGCGAGGTGTCGCGCAGCAGCCGGTGGTAGCGCTCGGCCCAACGCGCGTGGTCCTCACGCTCGTTGCACCCATGGCAGGGATGCGCCCGGATCGCCGTACGCAACCGGGCGATCTCCCGGTCGTCGGCGGCCTGCGACCGCTTCTTGCGCGCACGCTCCGGCGGAATGTGCCCCGCCTTGGTCCGCAGCGCGGACGCGAGGTCCCGACGGGACTGGGGCGAGCGGGGGTTGAAGGACTTCGGGATCCGCATCCGCTCCAGCGCCTCGACCGGCACCGGGAAGTCCATCGAGGCCAGCCGCTTGACCTGCCGCTCGGCGGTCAGCACCAGGGGCCGGGGCCCGTCGTGGTGCTCGAACCCGCGATGGCCGTTCGACCGGCCCGCCGGCAGCCCGGGGTCCAGCACCAGCGCCAGCCCGGCGTACTTCCCGGTCGGCACATGGATGACATCGCCCGGCTTGAGCTTCTCCAGCGCGACCGCGGCCTCGGCCCGCCGCTCGGCGGCTCCCTGCCGGGCCAGCTCGGTCTCCCGGTCCTTGAGCTCGCGCCGCAGCCGCGCGTACTCCTCGAAGTCCCCGAGGTGGCAGGTCATGGACTCCTTGTAGCCTTCGAGCCCCTCCTCGTTGCGCTGCACCTGCCGGGAGATCCCGACGACCGACTTGTCGGCCTGGAACTGCGCGAACGACGTCTCCAGCAGCTCACGCGAGCGGTGCCGCCCGAACTGCTCGACGAGATTGACCGCCATGTTGTACGACGGCTTGAAGCTGGACCGCAGCGGATACGTGCGCGTGCCCGCCAGCCCCGCAAGGTGCTCGGGACTCATCCCGCGCTGCCACAGCACGACGGCATGACCCTCGACGTCGATCCCCCGACGCCCCGCACGCCCGGTCAACTGCGTGTACTCGCCCGGGGTGATGTCCGCGTGCTGCTCGCCGTTCCACTTGACGAGCTTCTCCAACACCACGGAGCGCGCGGGCATGTTGATGCCGAGGGCCAGCGTCTCCGTGGCGAACACGGCCTTCACCAGCCCCCGCACGAACAGCTCCTCGACGACCTCCTTGAACGTCGGCAGCATCCCCGCGTGATGGGCCGCGATACCGCGCTCCAGGCCCTCCAGCCACTCGTAGTAGCCCAGGACGTGCAGGTCCTCGGTCGGGATCGACGCCGTGCGCTCCTCGACCAGGGTGCGCACCTGCTCCCGCGCCTCCTCGTCGTTCAGCCGAAGCCCCGCGAACAGGCACTGCTGTACGGCGGCCTCGCAGGCGGCGCGGCTGAAGATGAACGTGATGGCGGGCAGCAGGCCCTCGGCGTCGAGCCGCTCGATGACCTCGGGGCGGCCCGGCGTCCATACGCGGGAGCGCTGTCTGCGCTCCCGCTCCCGGTCCGCCTCGCGCATCGCACGGCCGCGTCTGCGGTCCTGGTACGACGGCCGCTGGGCCTCCATGCGGGCCAGCCGGGTCAGGTCGGGGTTGACGGCCTTCTTGCTGCCCTCGCCCTCCTCGAACAGGTCGTACATCCGCCGTCCGGCGAGCACGTGCTGGAACAGCGGCACCGGCCGGTGCTCGGAGACGATCACCTCGGTGTCGCCGCGCACGGTGTCCAGCCAGTCGCCGAACTCCTCGGCGTTCGACACGGTGGCCGACAGGGACACCAGGGTCACCGACTCGGGAAGGTGGATGATCACCTCTTCCCATACGGCGCCCCGGAAGCGGTCGGAGAGGTAGTGCACCTCGTCCATGACCACGTAACCGAGGCCGAGGAGGGTCTGGGAGCCGGCGTACAGCATGTTCCGGAGCACCTCGGTGGTCATGACGACCACCGGGGCCTCGGAGTTGACGCTGTTGTCGCCGGTCAGCAGGCCGACCTTGTCGGCGCCGTAACGGCGGCACAGGTCGGCGTACTTCTGGTTCGACAGCGCCTTGATGGGTGTCGTGTAGAAGCACTTCTTGCCCTGCTGGAGGGCGAGGTGGACGGCGAACTCGCCCACGATCGTCTTGCCGGAGCCGGTGGGCGCGGCGACCAGCACTCCCTTGCCCGCTTCGAGTGCCCGGCAGGCCTCGATCTGGAAGGGATCGAGGCCGAAGTCGTACATCTCGCGGAAGGAGGCGAGCGCGGTGGCCTGCTCGGCAGCGCGACTGCGGGCAGCCGCGTACCGCTCGGCCGGTGAGAGGTCCTCTGTCATCGTGCTTTCGAGCGTACCGGGCCCCACTGACAACAGGACGATCATTATCCGGAACCCGGGCCGTCAAACACCGAGAGGTGCCCGCGTCACCAGGGACGGGGCACCTCTCGTCTGTGCTTGTGAGCGGGGGCTCAGGTCACGTCGTCGTAGCCGTTGACCCGGTCCGTGCTCGCCTGCTCGGGCAGCGCCCGGCTCGCGGAGACGGTCTCGACCTCCCCGATGTCCTCGGGGGTGAGGTCCAGGTCGGAGGCCTCGTCGTCGGCGGGGCCCTCCTCCTCGCGGCGGCGCTTGCGGCGGTCGTTCAGCAGGGAGAAGATCGCGGCTCCGAAGTACAGCACCCAGATCGGACCGGCCAGCGCCAGCATGGAGAGCGGGTCGGTGCTCGGGGTCGCGACCGCCGCGAACACCGTGATGCCCATGATCATGCCGCGCCACCAGCCGAGCATCCGCTTGCCGCTCAGCACCCCGGTGAGGTTGAGCATGACCAGCAGCAGCGGGAGCTCGAAGGAGAGACCGAAGACGAGCACCATGCGCGTCACGAGGTCGAGCAGATCGTCGAGCGGCAGCAGGTTGTTGACGTCCTTCGGCGTGAAGCCGATCAGCACCTTCGCCGTGGTCGGGAGCACCGCGTAGGCGAAGTAGGCGCCACCGAAGAACAGGGGCACGCCCGTGCCGACGAACGCGTAGGCGTACTTGCGCTCGTGCTTGTGCAGGCCGGGGGCGACGAACGCCCACAGCTGGTACAACCACACCGGAGAAGCGAGCACGACACCGGCCATCAGGGACACCTTGAGGGCCAGCGTGAAGGGCGTGAGCAGACCGTTGATCGTGATCTGCGCGCACTGCTGGCTCTTCTGGTGCGAGTTCTGCAGCTGCTCGAAGGTCTGCGAGCAGCCGACGGAGTCCAGCACCGGCTTGGTGATGATGTTGATGATGTCGTTGTAGAAGAAGGCGGCCACGGCCGTGACGACCACGATGGCCAGCATCGCCTTCGCGAGCCGGTTGCGGAGCTCACGAAGGTGATCCGCAAGGGGCATCCGCCCCTCGGGATCCTTCTCCTGCTTGCGGGCAGACTTGGGCAACCCACGTCCTCATCTCGTGCGGCAGGCCGGAGGCGTCCGGCCCTGCATCAGGCCTTGGTGGTGTCCGTCGGCTCGGTGACCGGGCGCGAGCTGGTCACGTCGCCGGGAGAGGCCTGGATGGTGCGCTGCGCCGAGGACTGCTCGCCGGTGTTCGGCGGGCCGGCCGGGGTGGCCGTGCTGCTGCCCTCTTCCTTCATCGCCTTCGCCTCGCTCTTGAGGATGCGGGCGGACTTGCCGAGCGAGCGCGCCATGTCGGGAAGCTTCTTCGCGCCGAACAGCAGGATGATGACGACGAGGATGAGAATGATCTCGGGGGCGCCGAGCCTTCCGAACATAAGTCTTTACCTTCTCACCGAGGCGGCTGGGGGTGGGATGCTGTCCGACCGGTCGGACACTTGTCCGATCGACCGTGTTGGCAGCGATCGTAACGCTCAGGGGTAAACGTGAGGCAATCCCCGTGCGTACTCCCGGTCAGCGGTCCGCGCCTCGTTCTCCGGGCCGCGACCAGCAGCGTACCTGCCAGTGTGGCCCGGGTGACAGGTCGAAGTGACCCAAACCGCCTGCGGCGCAGGACTCACACCTTCCGCACAGCGGGACTCAGAGGGAGTCCACAGCTCTGGCGGTGCTCACGGCGGCCCGCTCCAGATCCTCGGCGGCCCTGTTGATGCGGCGCGCCGAGTCCGTGACCTGCCTGCCGAGGCGCTGCGCCGCCAGGAACACCCGCACGGCGAACACCCCGAGCACGGCGAGACCCAGGAAACCCACAGCTACCGCGAACATCGGCCAGAACATGACGCCGAGCCTAGACCCTCTTACGGAGTGTGCAGCCGCAAGGTCCGCACCCCGCCGCCGGTCAGCAGCTCGACGATGCGCTCACCGGCCGGCTTGCGGACCGAGGCGCCGCAGTCGGGGCAGGTGAAGGAGTAGAACGTGGAGCGGCTGGTGGCGCCGATGGCGAGTCGCAGGGCACTCGCGGCGAGCTCGAAGCTGCCCCGGCAGTCGGGGCAGCCGGCCCGGAACACCACGGCCGAGACACTTCTCATCCCGGCGAACGCGGACGCCACCGACATCCCCTGCACACCAGCCACCGACGACTCGCTCAAAGCTCCTGCTCCCGCCTGTCGTACTGCCCGTGGTCCCGCTGCCCGTGGTCCCGCTGCCCGTGGTCCCGCTGCTGCCCGTCGTGCCCCGCCTCGACCCCGTCGTACGCCGCCAGCGCCTCGCGGGCCGCCCGGCGGGCGCTGTCGGCGAGGTCGTGCGGCGAGACGATCCGGCCGTCCCGCCCGAGCCGCAGCGCGAGGCGGCGCAGCGAGGCCGGGTCGGGCGTGCGCAGGGTAATACGCAGCCCGCCGTCCGGAAGCTCATCCGCACTGTCGTGCGGGTAGTACTCGGCGACCCAGCGGCCGCCGGGACCGACCTCGACGACGACCTCCGGGTCCTCGGCGGCCGGCTGCACCAGCGCCTCCGAGAGGTCCCTGAGCTCGATCTCGGGCGGCGCGGAGGGCTCGTCCAGGATCTTGATCTCGGCGACCCGGTCGAGCCGGAAGGTACGGCGCGCCTCGGAGCGGCGGCACCAGGCCTCCACGTACGTGTGCCCGACGCTGACCAGGCGGATGGGGTCGATCTCGCGCTCGGTGACCTCGTCGCGGGCCGGCGAGTAGTAGCGGATCCACAGCCGGCGGCGCTCGGAGATGGCCCGGTCGACGTCGGCGAAGACGCCGCCCTCGGCCTCGAAGGTCACCGACAGCCGGGAGCTGGCCCCGGCCGCCTCGCCGGCCGCGGCCTCCACCTTGGCGGTGGCCCGCAGCAGCGCCTGCCGGTCGCCCTCGCGCAGGCCGGGCAGCGTGGCCACGGCCCGGGCGGCCACGAGCAGCGCGGTCGCCTCGTCGGCGGCCAGCCGCAGCGGATCGGCGGTCTCCTCGCCGAGGGCGGCGGGGTTGTGCCACCAGATGCGCTCACCGTCGGTGTCGATGTCCAGCAGGTCGCCGCCGCGGAAGCTGGTGCCGCACATGGGCAGCACATCGAGGTCGGAGACCAGCTCGTCCTCGGTGATGCCGAAGGCACGCGCGACGTCCTCGACCCGGGCCCCGGGCCGCTCCTTGAGATAGGTCACCAGGGAGAGCATCCGCCGGGTCTGGTCGATGGCGTTCACGGGCCTGACCGGTTTGCCTGCCACTGTCCTGCTCGCTCCCCCTCAGCCCTTGGCCACGGCACGCAGCCGGTCCACCACGTCCGCGCGCAGCTCGGCCGGCTCCAGCACCACCACGTCCGGCCCGAACTCCACCAGCCAGGCATCGAGCCCGTGGCCGTACGGAATCTCCAACTCGTCCCAGCCGTCCCCGAGTTCCCGTACCGCGGTGGCCTTCGCCCGAAGGGGGTACCCCGCCTCGGAGCGCAGCCGGATCAGCGCGGAGCGGTCGGCGGTCTCGCCGGCCCAGCTCGCGACGGTCTCGCGGACGGTGACGACGTCGGGCACCTCGACGGTGAAGGCGCCGTTGCGGCTGCGCACTTTGCCGGTGATCCGGGACAGCCGGAAGACCCGCTCGGCGCCCCGGTCGCGGTCCCAGCCGGCGAGGTACCAGTGTCCGCGCCAGCACTCCAGGGCCCAGGGCTCGATGTGCCGGGTCTCGGGGTGGGCGGCGGTGGCCTTGCGGTAGTCGAAGACGACCGGGCGGCGGTCGCGGCAGGCCAGCATCAGCGGCTCGAACGCGGTCTCGTGCACGGGGATGCGGGGCTCCAGGGCGCCGTGGGCCTCGTACGGGTCGACGTCCTCGGGCAGGCCGGCCGCGCGCAGCTTCTGCAGGGCTCCACTCGCCGCGCCCGCGAGCCGGGCCTGCTGCCACACCTTGGCGGCGAGACCGAGGGCGGCGGCCTCCTCGGCGTCGAGGGTGATGGGCGGCAGCCGGTTGCTGTCACGGCGTGCCAGATAGCCCATTTCGCCGTCGAGGTTCTCGACGGTCTCGATGACCAGGCCGAGTTCGCGCAGATCGTCCTTGTCGCGCTCGAACATCCGGCTGAAGGCGTCCTCGGAGCTCGCTTCCAGGTAGGCCTCGATGGACTCACGCAGCTCGCGCTTGCTGAGCGGCCGCCGGGTCCCGAGCAGACACAGCGCCAGGTTCATCAGCCGCTCGGCCTTGGCAATGGCCATCGACGCCCTTCGCCTCCCTATGGTCCTTTACGACGATGACCGTACCGCCCCGAAGTGGCGTGGCAAAAGCCGAGGGCCCATGCCCGGACAGGCATGGGCCCCAGCTGATCGGGTCCGGTCACAACCGACGGTCAGACGGCGACCAGGTCGACCACGAAGATCAGGGTCTCGCCCGGCTTGATCGCGGGGGTCGGGCTCTGGTTGCCGTAGGCGAGGTGCGCCGGGATGGTCAGCTGGCGGCGGCCGCCGACCTTCATGCCCTGCACGCCCTGGTCCCAGCCCTTGATGACCCGGCCGCCGCCCAGCGGGAAGCGGAACGGCTGGCCGCGGTTCCAGCTGGCGTCGAACTCCTCGCCGGTGCTGAAGGCCACGCCCACGTAGTGGACGGTGACGGTCTGGCCCGCCTGCGCAACCGCGCCGTCGCCCTCCCAGATGTCCTTGATCTCGAGGTCCGCCGGGGGCTCGCCGCCCGGGAAGTCGATCTCGGGCTTCTCGATGCTCACGTCTCTAGCTCCTGCTTGTCTGCGGAAAGGCAACAACACAGTCTTACACCCTGTGGGCCTTACATCTTCGCGAGGATGTCCACGGAGAAGACCAGCACGGAGTCCTTCTTGATGCCGCTGCCGGACGGCGGGTTGTCGCCGTAGCCCAGCTTGGGCGGGACGACGATGAGGACGCGGCTGCCGACCTTCTTGCCGGTCAGACCCTGCGCCCAGCCCTTGACGACCTGCTGGAGCGAGAAGGACGTGAGCGCCTTGCGGCCGTACGTCGAGTCGAACTCCTTGCCGCCGTCCCAGAGCACGCCCTTGTACTGCACGAGCACCGTGCTGTCCGCGGTGACCTTGTCGCCGTCGCCCTCGATGACGTAGTTCGCGACCAGCTTGGTGGGCGCGTCCGTCTTGGGGACGTCGATGGAGGGCGCCTTGCCGTCGGTGTTGGTGCCGACCTTGGGCAGGCTCGCGTCGCTCTGCGCGACGTCGGTGCCCTTGGCGGAGCTGGTCGCGTTGAACGTGTCCTGGATGTCGGCGACGAACACCAGCGTGTCGGTGCCCTTGATGCCCGCCTGGGAGTTGCCCGAGGTGCCGTACGCCCAGGTGGGCGGGACGGAGAACATGACGCGGCTGCCGACCTTCTTGCCCTGCAGGGCGTAGCGCCAGCCGTCGATGATGCTGCCCTGGGCGAGCTGGATCAGCAGCGGGGTCTTGCGGTCGTAGGAGTTGTCGAAGACCTTCGCGGTGTCCCAGATCTGGCCGAGGTAGTGGGCCTGGATGTAGTCGTTCTCCGCGACGCTCTTGCCGCTGCCGGCGATGACCGTCTTCACCGCGAGCTGCTTCGACGGGTCACCCGTGCCCTTGGCGACGGTCGGCTTGGTGCCGAACGTGGTGCCCGCCGTGATGGCCGGCAGCGGGCCGTCGACGATCTTCGGCGGGGGCGCGGCGGAGGTGGCCGACGCGGAGGGCGACGCGCTGTCGCTCGCCTTGCTCGAGTCGGACTTCTTGTCGTCGCCGCAGCCGGCGAGCGTGACCAGTCCTGCGGGTACGGCGATGAGTAGGGAGCGTCGGCGCACGGTTGGGGCCTCGTATCGGTCGATCTTGTGGATGGCGTGCGCGCAACTCTACGGCGTGAGAAGGGCGCCGCACTGGAAACGTACGGCGCCCGTGTTGCGTTCCGGCCTTTCACCGGAACGCGTTGCTCACATTGCTCACATTCCCGCGATGAGCTTCTCCACCCGGTCGTCCACCGATCGGAACGGGTCCTTGCACAACACCGTGCGCTGTGCCTGGTCGTTGAGCTTGAGGTGGACCCAGTCGACGGTGAAGTCCCGGCGCTGTTCCTGGGCCCTGCGGATGAAGTCGCCGCGCAGCCGGGCCCGAGTGGTCTGCGGGGGAACGGACTTGCCCTCGAAGATCTTCAAGTCGTTGCAGATCCGGGCCGCTTGGCCCTTCTTCTCGAGCAGGTAGTACAGGCCACGACGGCGGTGGATGTCGTGGTAGGCGAGGTCTATCTGCGCGACCCTCGGGTGGGACATGGTCATGTTGTGCTTGGCCCGGTACCGCTCGATGAGCTTGTACTTCATGACCCAGTCGATCTCGGTGCCGATCCGGTCGAGGTCCTCGGCCTCGATCGCGTCCAGCGTGCGGCCCCACAGCTCCAGGACCTGCTCGACGGTGCCGGTGCGGATGCCGCGGCGCTCGCAGAAGTCCACGGCCTTCTCGTAGTACTCGCGCTGCACCTCCAGTGCGGAGGCCTCGCGTCCGCTGGCCAGGCGCACCTTGCGCCGGCCGGTGATGTCGTGGCTGACCTCGCGGATCGCCCGGATCGGGTTCTCCAGGGTCAGGTCGCGCATCACGGTGCCCGCCTCGATCATGCGCAGCACCAGGTCGGTGGCGCCGACCTTGAGCAGCATGGTCGTCTCGGACATGTTGGAGTCGCCCACGATGACGTGCAGGCGGCGGTAGCGCTCGGCGTCGGCGTGCGGTTCGTCGCGGGTGTTGATGATGGGCCGGGAGCGGGTCGTCGCCGAGGAGACGCCCTCCCAGATGTGCTCCGCGCGCTGGCTGACGCAGTAGACGGCCCCGCGCGGGGTCTGCAGCACCTTGCCCGCGCCGCACAGCAGCTGGCGCGTGACGAGGAACGGAATGAGGATGTCCGCGAGCCGGGAGAACTCCCCGTGGCGTGCGACGAGATAGTTCTCGTGGCAGCCGTAGGAGTTGCCCGCCGAGTCGGTGTTGTTCTTGAAGAGGTAGACGTCGCCCGCGATTCCTTCCTCGTGCAGGCGTCGTTCGGCGTCTACCAGAAGCCCTTCCAGAATGCGTTCGCCGGCCTTGTCGTGGGTGACCAGTTCGGTCACGTTGTCACATTCGGGTGTCGCGTATTCCGGATGTGATCCCACGTCGAGATAGAGGCGGGCGCCGTTTCGCAGAAAGACGTTGCTGCTGCGGCCCCATGACACGACACGGCGGAAGAGGTACCGCGCCACCTCGTCGGGAGACAGGCGGCGCTGTCCCCTGAACGTACATGTGACGCCGTACTCGTTCTCCAGCCCGAAAATGCGGCGGTCCATGAGTGAACATTACGCCCGATCCCCTGTGCTGAAACGGGGTTCGACCGCACGGTTTGGATCATTTTCCGATGAAGCCGCAACGACCGCCCGGCCCGCGGGAGCTGCGAGGACCCGTCCTGTGGCCAGCAGGACCAGCAGTGAGACGGCCCCCGCGACACCTGGTACGGCGAAGCCCCACACGGCTCCTCCGGCCTCTACGACCGGGCCCGCGAGGCCCGTTCCGACCGAGGAACCGACTGTGAACGTCGTCACAATCCACGAGAAGGCCTCGGTGACGGTGCCGCGTGGGGCGTGCCGGTCGACCAGCACGAACGCGCACGCGAGACAGGGCGCCAGGAAGAGCCCGGCGACGGCCGTGAGCACCGTCATGGCGACCGGGCCCGGCGTCAGGGTGAGCGGCAGGTAACACACCGCCAGAAGGGCGACCAGCACCCGCAGTCGCCGCTCTGGCGGCCCGCTCCACTGCCGCGCCCCGTACACCGTGCCGCCGACGAGCGCTCCCAGCCCGATGGCGGCCATCAGCCAGCCGTACACCGCGTCCCCGCCGTGGTCGTCGGCGTACGCCACGGCCGCGACCGCGATGGAGCCGAGCGCCATCCCCACCGCCAGGAACGCGCCGAGCAGGACGAGCAGTCCGGGCGAGCGCAGCGCGCCGAGCCAGTGCGCCTCGCGCGGCGCCGAACGCCACGCGCGCGAGGGCGGCGAGAGGACCACGGAGAGGGCGCCCAGCACGCCGACGACGTTGACGAGCACCAGGGCCGCCTGCGCCGACCACAGCGACACGCACAGGGTCACCAGCAACGGTCCGACGGTGAACATGACTTCCTGGGCGACCGCGTCCATCGCGTACGCCGTCTGCACCTGGCTCTCGCCGCGCAGCACCGAGGACCACAGTGCCCGCAGCCCGCCCTCCAGGGGCGGCGTGAAGAGCCCGGAGAGCGCCACGCACGCGTACGCGAGGGCCGCCGGTTCGGTGCCCGTGAACGCGAAGGCCGACATGGCGAGCGCGGACAGGACCGCGGCGGGCAGCTGGATGCGCGGCTGGCCGTACAGGTCGACGAGCCGGCCGAGCAGCGGCTGCCCGGCGGCGTTGGCGACGCCGTATGCGGCGGCGAGTCCGCCGGCCAGGCTGTAGGAGCCGCCCTCGGCGCGGACGAACAGCACGACGGCGATCGCGGCGACGGCGCACGGCAGCCGGCCGACCAGCGTCCCGGCGAGCAGTCGGGCGGCGTGCCTGGTCCTGAGGATCTCGACGTATCCCGCCGCCATGTCGTCCCGCCTCCAAGTTTTACGTATAACCCCGCCTCCCATACGTACCATGTGCGCTGTTCACACGTCCAGGCGAAGGAGCGGGTCCACGGTGGCACGCAGCAGCACGCGCCCGACCAGCCGTGACGTCGCCCAGGCGGCCGGGGTCTCCCAGGCGGCCGTCTCGCTCGTCCTGGGCGACAAGTGGCGCGGCCGGGTCGCGGAGGCGACCGCCGAGCGGGTCCGCCAGGCCGCCCGCGACCTGGGCTACCGGCCCAACCTCGCCGCCCGCAACCTGCGCCTCGGGCGTACCCGGACCGTCCTGCTGGTCGTCCCGGCCCTCACGACGGAGTTCTTCGCGGGCGTCTACACCGGAGCCGCGCGCGTGGCCGCCGACCACGGCTTCGGCGTCGTCCTGTACCCCTCCCCCGAGGGCGTCGGCCCGGCCCGCGACCCCTTCGCGTCCGCCCAGGCGGCCCTGGACGGCGTGATCGCCTCCTCCATGGCCGCCGACGCCCTCACCGCCATCCGCGGCGACCAGCTGCCCCTGGTGATGCTGGACAGCGACCCCGAGGGCAGCCTGGGCGCGGCCACGGTGAACCTGGACATCGCGGACGGCGTCCGCCAGGTCGCCGCGCATCTGCTGGACCTCGGCCACCGCCGCTTCCTGCACCTGGCGGCGGACGTGCCCTCCTGGACCTTCGAGGTACGCGCGCGTGAACTCGCCGCCCGCCTCGCCGCCGTACCCGGCACCTCCATCCGCACGGTCCGCGCACCGATCTCCATCGAGGACGCCCTGACCGCCGCCGCGGCGGCCCTCGCCGCGCCCGGCCCCCGACCCACCGCCCTCGTCTGCGACGACGACAAGCTGGCCGCCGGCGCCTACAAGGCAGCCCGCCGCCTGGGCCTGCGCATCCCCGACGACGTCTCCGTCACGGGCCTGGACGACCTCGCCCTGGCCACCGCGCTCGACCCCGAGCTGACGACCGTGCGCCTGGACGCCGAACTGTTCGGCGAGCGCGGCATGCGGGCCCTGCTGGCGGTCCTGGACGGCCGCACGCCCGAGGGCGGGGACATCCCCGTCGAGTTGGTCGTACGGGGCTCCACAGCGCCTCCGGGGGCCTCCTGAACGCCCTGTGCCCCGGCCGAGGACCGGCCGGGGCACAGAAGGGGTGAAGGCGAGGCGGGCTACTCGTCCTCGGAACTCTCGGAGCTCTCGCCGTTCTCCGCGCTCTCGGCCTCGGTGGCCGCGCCACCGGCCTCCAGCAGCCGGGCCAGCTGACGGCCGACGATGCGCTTGAACTTGCGGGCCTGCGGGCGGGTGCGGTCCAGCACCGCGACCTCCAGGCGCTCGGCGGGGATCTCCCGCTGGGTGCCGTTCGACTCGCGGGACAGGGCCTGGACGGCCAGCTTGAGGGCCTCGGCCAGGGACATGCCGTCCTGGTGACGCTGGTCAAGGTAGTTGCTGATCAGCTCGGCATTGCCGCCGACCGCGACCGAGCCGTGCTCGTCGACGATCGAACCGTCGTGCGGCAGCCGGTAGATCTGGTCGCCGTCCGGCGTCTCGCCGACCTCCGCGACCACCAGCTCCACCTCGTACGGCTTCTCACCCGCCGAGGAGAAGATGGTGCCCAGGGTCTGGGCGTAGACGTTGGCGAGACCCCGGGCGGTCACGTCGTCACGGTCGTAGGTGTAGCCGCGCAGGTCGGCGTAGCGGACACCGCCGATGCGCAGGTTCTCGTACTCGTTGTACTTGCCGGCGGCCGCGAAGCCGATGCGGTCGTAGATCTCGCTGAACTTGTGCAGCGCGCGGGACGGGTTCTCGCCGACGAAGACGATGCCGTCGGCGTACTGCAGGACGACGAGGCTGCGTCCTCGGGCGATGCCCTTGCGGGCGTACTCGGCCCGGTCGGCCATGGCCTGCTGGGGTGAGACATAGAACGGCGTCGACACCGGTTATCCGTCCCTTTCTGTCGAGGTCACTGCGATCACCTTCACAAGATCCGGCCGCCGCTACAGCAGCGCGGCCCGCGGGCCGTCGGGCTGCTCCAGACGCCGCTCCAGGATCGAGCGGGCGATCTCGGAGGACTCGTCCTCGCTCAGCCGGCGGAAGCCGTCCTCGGTGATCACGGTGACGATCGGATAGATCCGGCGGGCGACGTCGGGACCACCGGTCGCCGAGTCGTCGTCGGCCGCGTCGTAGAGGGCCTGGACCACGAGGGTGGTGGCCTGGTCCTCGGTCAGGTCGGCACGGAAGAGCTTCTTCATGGCGCCGCGCGCGAAGATCGAGCCGGAGCCGGTGGCCGCGAAGTTGTGCTCCTCGCTGCGGCCGCCCGTGACGTCGTAGGAGAAGATGCGGCCCTTCGCGCGGTCCACGTCGTATCCGGCGAACAGGGGCACCACGGCCAGGCCCTGCATGGCCATGCCGAGGTTGGAACGGATCATGGTCGACAGACGGTTCGCCTTGCCTTCGAGGGACAGCTGCGCGCCCTCGACCTTCTCGAAGTGCTCCAGCTCCAGCTGGAACAGCTTCACCATCTCCACGGCGAGGCCCGCCGTGCCGGCGATGCCGACGGCCGAGTACTCGTCCGCCGGGAACACCTTCTCGATGTCCCGCTGCGCGATGACGTTGCCCATGGTGGCCCTGCGGTCACCGGCGAGCACGACACCGCCCGGGAAGGTCACGGCGACGATCGTGGTGCCGTGCGGCGCCTCGATCACGCCCTGGGTGGGCGGCAGTTGCCGGTTGCCGGGAAGCATCTCGGGCTGGTGCTCGGAGAGAAAGTCCATGAACGACGAGGACCCAGGCGTCAGGAAGGCAGCTGGTAGACGCCCGGTGCTACGAGTGTTGGCTTCCACGCGTTTCCTTCCAAGTAAGCGGCGGCCCGGCGGACGGCGTCAGGATCGTCTCCCAACTTGCCGATGGCCGAATTGCAGTTGAAGCACAGTACGCCTCGGACCTTACCCGTCTTGTGGCAGTGATCCACATGAACGGCCGGAGCGTTCAGACAGATCACACAGAGCCCCATCTGAGAGGCGACCATTTCGTCACGCTCGGCTTCGGTCATGCCGTACTGGCGCTTGAGGTGGCCCCGCCTGCCTCGCGCCGCCTTGCACGCCTTACAGCACGTGGCAAGACCGTCCGACGCCGTCACGTTGCGGTGCCATTCGCTGTGCGGCTTGGTTTGCCCGCAGCCACGACAGTGCTTGTGTCCCTCTGATGTCTCCACCCTGGGCCGGACGTTCTTCCCTTTGGCCAGTTGCCGAGCCTGGTGATATGCGGACCAGCACTCCTTGCAGTAAGCCTGCAGGCCGTCTCGGGCTGACTTGTTACGGGCGAAGGCTGCTCGCGGCTTGACTGCTGTGCACCGCGAGCAGCGCTTCACGTCCCCTTCGCTTGCCAACTCCACATCCCCCGCAACCTTCGATCCGAAGGCTACTCGCCACCTTTCTGAACGAAGCTTCGAACGAAGTCCTCGGCGTTCTCCTCGAGTACGTCGTCGATCTCGTCCAGAACCGAGTCCACGTCGTCGGACAGCTTCTCGTGTCGTTCCTTGAGGTCCTCGGAGGCCTGTGCTTCCTGCGTCTGCTCCTCGGCCTGTTCGGTCGAGTGCGTCGCCTTCTGCTGGCCGCCGCCGGTGTCCTTGGTTGCCATAACCCTCACCCCGCTCAGTTCGCCCGACATGGTCGACAGGTCGGCATTCCTGCCGATCGGTGATGATCAGACCCTACAAGCCGGGTCCGACAATGGCCCTGCAGTTTCTCCAACGTACGAGGACCACCTCGATGATTCCCGGACGGCGGACTTTCCACCCTGTCCGGCCGAGGTCGTCCGGGTACCCCCTCAGCCGCCGGAGAGCACCCTGACCAGGTCTTCCGCCGTCCGGCAGCGGTCCAGGAGCTCCTTGACGTGATTTCGCGTTCCGCGAAGCGGTTCGAGGGTTGGGACGCGCTGCAGGGAGTCGCGGCCCGGCAGGTCGAAGATCACGGAGTCCCAGGAGGCGGCCGCGACGTCGTCCGCGTACTGCTCCAGGCAGCGTCCGCGGAAGTACGCGCGCGTGTCCTCCGGCGGCTTCGTACGGGCCCGCTCCACGTCCGCCTCGTCCAGCAGCCGCTTCATGCGGCCACGGGCCGCCAGGCGGTTGTAGAGGCCCTTCTCGGCCCGTACGTCGGCGTACTGGAGGTCGAGGAGGTGCAGCTTGGCGGCGTCCCAGTCGAGGCCGTCACGGCGCCGGTAGCCCTCCATGAGCTCGCGCTTGGCGACCCAGTCCAGCTCGCCGGCCAGGCTCATCGGGTCGTTCTCCAGGCGGTTGAGGGTGTCCTCCCAGCGGGTCAGGACGTCCTTGGTCTGTTCGTCCGCGTCCGACCCGAAGCGCTCCTCGACGTACTTGCGCGACAGCTCGAAGTACTCCATCTGCAGCTGGACCGCGGTGAGTGTGCGGCCGCTGCGGAGGGTGACCAGGCGCTTGAGCGTCGGGTCGTGGGAGACCTGGTGGAGGGTGCGGACGGGCTGGTCCACGGCCAGGTCGACGGCGATGAAGCCGTCCTCGATCATGGACAGGACCAGGGCGGTCGTGCCCAGCTTGAGGTAGGTGGAGATCTCGGAGAGGTTCGCGTCGCCGATGATCACGTGGAGGCGGCGGTACTTCTCGGCGTCCGCGTGGGGCTCGTCGCGGGTGTTGATGATCGGGCGCTTGAGGGTGGTCTCCAGGCCCACCTCGACCTCGAAGTAGTCGGCGCGCTGGCTGATCTGGAAGCCGTGCTCGTGCCCGTCCTGGCCGATGCCGACGCGGCCGGCCCCGGTGACGACCTGGCGGGAGACGAAGAAGGGCGTCAGGTGGCGCACGATGTCCGAGAAGGGGGTCTCCCGCTTCATCAGGTAGTTCTCGTGCGTGCCGTAGGAGGCGCCCTTGTTGTCGGTGTTGTTCTTGTAGAGGTGGATCGGCTGGGCGCCGGGCAGCTGGGCCGCGCGCTCGGCGGCCTCCGCCATGATCCGCTCGCCGGCCTTGTCCCAGAGCACGGCGTCGCGCGGGTTGGTGACCTCGGGGGCGCTGTACTCGGGGTGTGCGTGGTCGACGTAGAGCCGGGCACCGTTGGTGAGGATCACGTTGGCGAGGCCGATGTCCTCGTCGGTGAGCTGGCTGGCGTCGGCGGCCTCGCGGGCGAGGTCGAAGCCCCGCGCGTCCCGCAGCGGGTTCTCCTCCTCGAAGTCCCAGCGGGCCCGGCGGGCCCGGTGCATCGCCGCCGCGTAGGCGTTGACGATCTGGGACGAGGTGAGCATGGCATTGGCGTTGGGGTGGCCGGGGACGGAGATGCCGTACTCCGTCTCGATGCCCATTACTCGCCGTACGGTCATGCGGCCCTCCTTGCCCGGCGGCGCCCTCGGTCGGGGGCGGCGCTCAAGTACCGCTGGCGCTCCGGTGCGTGTGCGGTGCCCGTCCCCGCACTGCGCGACTCGGCGGTACCGAAGAGCCTAGAACGGCTTTGCGCTGGTGGGGAGATCATTTGCGTCATTGCCTTGCTCGCCTTTGTTCCGGTTAGTTGCCCGCAAAACAGTCGGCTGCGGGTACCCCGGTGAGGGCACCCGCAGCCGCCCTGTTCGTTACAGGTACTGACCGGTGTTCGCCACCGTGTCGATGGAGCGTCCGGTGTCCGCGCCCTGCTTTCCGGTGATGAGGGTACGGATGTAGACGATCCGTTCGCCCTTCTTTCCGGAGATCCGGGCCCAGTCGTCCGGGTTGGTGGTGTTGGGCAGGTCCTCGTTCTCCTTGAACTCGTCCACGCACGCCTGGAGGAGGTGGGAGACGCGGAGACCCTTCGAGTTGTGGTCGAGGAAGTCCTTGATCGCCATCTTCTTGGCGCGGCCGACGATGTTCTCGATCATGGCGCCGGAGTTGAAGTCCTTGAAGTAGAGGACTTCCTTGTCACCGTTGGCGTAGGTGACCTCCAGGAAGCGGTTCTCCTCGGATTCCGCGTACATGTGCTCGACGGCCGTCTGGATCATGCTCTCGACGGTGGTCGTCTTGCTGCCGCCGTGCTCGCCGAGGTCGTCGGCGTGCAGCGGGAGGCGCTCGGTCAGGTACTTGGCGAAGATGTCCTTGGCGGCTTCGGCGTCCGGACGCTCGATCTTGATCTTCACGTCCAGGCGGCCGGGGCGCAGGATGGCGGGGTCGATCATGTCCTCGCGGTTGGAGGCGCCGATCACCACCACGTTCTGCAGGCCCTCGACACCGTCGATCTCGGCGAGCAGCTGGGGGACGATGGTGTTCTCCACGTCCGAGCTGACACCGGACCCGCGGGTGCGGAAGAGCGACTCCATCTCGTCGAAGAAGACGATGACGGGCGTGCCCTCGCTGGCCTTCTCCCTCGCACGCTGGAAGACGAGGCGGATCTGCCGCTCGGTCTCGCCGACGTACTTGTTCAGGAGCTCGGGGCCCTTGATGTTGAGGAAGAAGCTCTTGCCGGCGGCCTGGCCGGTGACCTCGGCGACCTTCTTGGCCAGCGAGTTGGCGACGGCCTTGGCGATGAGCGTCTTGCCGCATCCGGGCGGCCCGTACAGCAGCACGCCCTTGGGCGGCCGCAGTTCGTGCTCCTTGAACAGGTCCGGGTAGAGGTACGGCAGCTCGACGGCGTCGCGGATGGCCTCGATCTGGCCACCCAGTCCGCCGATCTGCTCGTACCCGATGTCGGGTACCTCTTCGAGGACGAGTTCCTCGACCTCGCTCTTGGGAACGATCTCGTAGACATAGCCGGAACGGGGTTCGAGCAGCAGGGCGTCACCGGGGCGGATGTTCACGTCCAGCAGTGGCTCGGCGAGCCGTACCACCCGCTCCTCATCGGTGTGCCCGAGCACCAGGGCGCGCTCGCCGTCCTCGAGGATCTCCTTGAGGGTGACGATGTCCCCGACGCGCTCGAACTCCATGGCCTCGACCACGTTCAGCGCTTCGTTGAGCATCACTTCCTGGCCGCGCCTGAGCTCTTCGAGGTCGACGCTGGGGCTGACGTTCACCCGGAGCTTGCGGCCCCCGGTGAAGATGTCGGCGGTGCCGTCCTCGTTCGCCGTCAGGAAGACGCCGAAGCCGGCCGGCGGCTGTGCGAGCCGGTCGACCTCCTCCTTGAGGGCCACGATCTGGTCGCGGGCCTCACGGAGCGTGTTGGCGAGTCGCTCGTTCTGGGCGGACACGCCGGCCAGGTTGGTCTGCAGCTCGACGATCCGCTCTTCGAGAATCCTCGTGTGTCGCGGAGAGTCGGCGAGCTTGCGTCGCAGGACGGCGATCTCCTGCTCAAGGTAGGCAATCTGCCCGGCAGGGTCGTCGGACCCTCGTCCCGGGCGGATGCCGCGGTTCATGTCGTCGTCGTGGGCTGCCACGGTCCTCACCTCCTCCAAGGGGAGCTGGACGCTTCCAGACCCTACCTGGGTGGGTGTCGATTGAAACCCCTAGATCACAAAGACGGTCGAGGTGTGTCCGATCTTCACCCTTGCGCTCTCCCTCACGCCAGGGGAATACCCACCGAACATGATTGGAAAGCCGCCGGAGGTAGGGTCGAAGTGTTCAACACCCGCCAGAGCTGGCCGGATTCCCGTCCGCTCGAACCGGAACGGCAGGAGACATGAGCGTGCAGCAGGAGGCCGTGACCGAGGGCGCGGAGCTGGAGGTCTGGATCGATCAGGACCTCTGTACCGGCGACGGCATCTGCGCCCAGTACGCCCCCGAGGTGTTCGAGCTGGACATCGACGGCCTGGCCTATGTGAAGAGCTCGGAGAACGAGCTGTTGCAGGCCAGGGGCGCCACAACG
Source organism: Streptomyces cylindrosporus (assembly GCF_022698165.1). Classification (GTDB taxonomy): domain Bacteria; phylum Actinomycetota; class Actinomycetes; order Streptomycetales; family Streptomycetaceae; genus Streptomyces; species Streptomyces cylindrosporus. The sequence goes on along the minus strand of NZ_JALDAY010000010.1, from coordinate 283,131 downwards.
CCCGTACCACTGCCGCTTCTCACGGATGTCGTCGACTCGGCGAAGGAGTGCCCGGGCGACTGCATTCATGTACGGCGAGTTTCGGACAGGGTCGAGGTCTACGGACCGGACGCCGAGTGATCGTTTCAGCACAGGCTGTTACGACTGTCTGATTTCTCACAGGCGTCGGTTGCGCGGTTCAGACGCTGTGCGAACCGGCGGGTGTCGAGCGCACGAACGCGCCGTTCTTCCACTGCCACTTCGCGCTGTCGGTCACGTCCGGGCAACAACGCGGTACGTCGTCCGAGGAGTAGCCGAGGAGCTTCGCGACGACGGCGCCGTCACGCACCGCGAAGTCACTCACCGTGTCGCCCTTCTTCGGGTCGACGAGGGTGGCCACCACGCGGGCCTTGCCGTCCGACGCGCGCGTGAGGACGTAGACGCCGTCGGGCGGGGTGCCCATGGGGGCGTCGCAGTGCACCACGGCGACCGTCTCCGGATTGCCGTCCCCGTCGAGGTCCCCGGTGGCCTTCTTCTGCACGACGGCCTTGACCGGACCGCAGGTGATCGGGAAGTCGACGCCGGCGGTGCCGGGGGCGGCGGCCGCGTGGGCCTGCTTCGGCCGGGCGGGGGCCGCCTGGGCCGCCGTCGCGGAGTTGGGCTGCAGGAGCGAGGAGAAGGCCATCACCCCGGCGACGGCCGTGGCGGTGGCGACCCAGTGGATCGGACGGGTGTGCGTGTGTGCCAGTTCCGGAACGGCGGATTGCTGCACTAGGAGTGTCTCCTGTGAGGGCTGTGCCGGTGGGGGTGGCACGCATCGTGCCACACGTCACAGTGCGGGGGAACGGCGGGGTCCGGGGTTACGGACACCGGCTGCCGGGATGGTGCGGTTTGTGGCGTGCTGTCAACAGAAGGGCGCTGCGGCCGAGTTCCGGAGGGTTCCGGGAACTCGGCCGCAGCGCCCGTGCGTTGACTGCGGTACGCGGTCGCGTCAGCGACCGCCTCCGTCCGCGTTGGGTCCGGCGTAGTCCTCGCCGTAAGCGCCCTTGGCGGGGCGGCGGCGGCGCATGGGCGGCTCGACGCCGTCCGCGAGGCGGCGGGCGGTGAGCAGGAAGCCGGTGTGGCCGATCATCCGGTGGTCGGGGCGGACGGCCAGGCCCTCGATGTGCCAGTTGCGGATCATCGTCTCCCAGGCGGTCGGCTCGTTGAAGGAGCCGATCTCGCGGATGGACTCGACGGTCCTCGCGAGCTGGGTGGTGGTCGCGACGTAGCAGCAGAGGATGCCGCCGGGGACGAGCGCCTTGGAGACGGCCTCCAGGCACTCCCAGGGGGCGAGCATGTCGAGGATGACGCGGTCGACGTCGGTGTCGGACAGGTTGTCCTGGAGGTCGCCGACGGTGAGCTGCCAGGCGGGGTGCGGGCCGCCGAAGTAGCGCTCCACGTTCTGCTGGGCGATCTCCGCGAAGTCCTCGCGCCGCTCGTAGCTGTGCAGCATGCCCTGGTCGCCGATGGCCCGCAGCAGGAAGCTGCTGAGCGAGCCGGAGCCGACGCCGGCCTCCACGACGCGGGCGCCGGGAAAGATGTCGGCGAAGGCGAGGATCTGCCCCGCGTCCTTCGGGTAGACGACGGCTGCCCCGCGGGGCATGGACAGGACGTAGTCGGGGAGCAGGGGGCGCAGCGCGAGATAGGCGACGTTACCGGTGGTGCGGACAACGCTGCCCTCGGGTGCGCCGATCAGCTCGTCGTGCGGGAAGGAACCCTTGTGGGTGTGGAAGTTCTTTCCCTCTTCGAGCGTGAACGTGTAGTGGCGGCCCTTGGGGTCGGTCAGCTGAACCTGGTCCCCGACCTTGAAGGGCCCGCGCCTGCGGGCGGCACCGGTCGGTTCGGACATGTGAACAGACTACCGGGGTTTACGGGGGCCGCCGACCACTAGGACGGCCTGGCCATGGCCTTCACGAAGGCCCGTTCGACGTCCGCCGCGGACAGTACGCCGTAGATCTCGCCGGTCTCCTCGACCACCAGGTACTCGGTGGCGGGGGTGGCCCGCAGGACGTCGAGGAGGTCCTCGCCCGCCAGCTCCACGGAGACGCGCATGCCGTCCGTCAGATCCTGGGCCAGGCCGCTGACGGCGACCCAGGGGCGGCGGTGTTCCGGTACGCCGACGATCGCGGCCTCGCGGACCAGGGAGAGCGGGTTGCCGTCGGCGTCGACGACGACCAGGGCGCGGGCACCGGCGGCGTTGGCGCGGCGCAGGGCCTCGGAGAGCGGCGTGTCCGTCTCCACCGGGACCGCCCGGCGGGTGAGGTTGCGGGCGCGCAGCTCGGGCAGGTGCTCGCGCAGCCGGGCCATGCGGAGGCTGTTGCCGGCGCCGGTCCAGATGATCGCGGCGAGGATCGCGGCGAGCAGGGCGTCGGTGACGGTGTCCATGCCGACGCTGTCCTCGGCGGTGGAGCCGAGCGCGCCGGACTGGGTGAGCAGCGGGAGGCCGATCAGGACGGAGACGGCCAGGGCGCGGCCGACCCAGGCGGCGGCGACGGTGCCGCTCATGGGCCTGCCGGTGATCTTCCAGACGACCGCGCGGAGCATCCGGCCGCCGTCCAGGGGCAGGCCGGGGAGGAGGTTGAAGGCGGCCACGATGAGGTTGGAGATCATCAGTCCGGCGAGCAGGACGCCGGGGACCGTGCCGGGCTCGACGGGGAGCAGGGCGACGTAGAAGATGCCCGCGAGGACGAGCGAGAGCAGCGGGCCGACGAAGGCCAGCACGAACTCCCTGCCGGGGGTCTCGGCCTCCTTCTCGATCTCGGAGACGCCGCCGAAGAACTGGAGCTGGATGCGGCGGACCGGGAGTTTGAAGCGGAGGGCGGCGACCGTGTGGGCCAGTTCGTGGACCAGGACCGAGGCGTAGAAGGCGACCGCGAAGAAGAGGGAGACGAGGTAGCGGGCGGCGCCGAGCTCGGGCAGCACGCGGTCGAGCTGGCCGCCGAACACCCAGGTGATCAGTGCGGCGACGAGGAACCAGCTGGGCGCGACGTACACGGGAACGCCGAAGGGGCGGCCCATGAGGAGGCCGCCGCGGGGGGATTCGGGGCGCTGCGGCGGGGGCTGCTTGGGACCGGCGTGGGCGTGGGGGCGCTCGGGGTGCCGGTCGGCAGCGCGGTCGCCGTCGGCGCCGAGGGGACGGTCGCCGGTGGGGTGGGCCGCTGGGGTGTGCTCCGGTCCGGGCGCGCCTTCGTCCCGTCCGGGCTCGCTGTCGTCCGTCGGGGTGTTCCCGTCCTGACGGGCCGTCTGCCGGGCTTCGGTGGCCCCGGGCTCCTGTCGGAGGGTGTCGCCGTCGCCGGGGGCGGTGGGCTTCTCGTCCCGCTCGTGGTGCTGGGCCGGGTTCGGTTCGGTCGGGCCGTTGGCCGGGGCCTGTGTGATGTTGCCCGTGTTGCCCATCTCGGGGTCCCCCTCGGCGGTTTCCCTCGTCGTGGTGGACCGGTCCGGGTCCGTGGGGTGGTGGTCGGCCGGGGTGGGTGAGGGGGTGGCCGGGTCCGCGGGCCCTGTGTGGTGGTCGGCCCGTTCGTCCGTGCCGGGCCGCGGCTGCCCGCTCCCGCCGCTCTGGTCCACGGTGTCCCCTCGTTCGAAGCGTCCTCCGCGCCTGCCGGGCGGAAGGGTCTCGGGTCGATGGTATGCGGCCGTCGCGGCGCGTTCCGCCCCGGCACCCCCTGTGTTTCCCCACCTGTCGCACCTGTCACGGCCGCGGCTGGGTCACTGTCAGTGGCGGGTCGTAAGGTCTGGGGCATGGAGACGAGCGCGGAGAGCGCGGCGGAGGCGCAGGGCAGCGGTGGGGCGCGAGCGGACTCGCCGGTGGCCGCCGGGGAGCCGACGGTGGTGGTGACGACGGGGACGACGGCTTCGCCGGCAGCCGAGGCGGTGGACGCCGACGCGGTCGCGACGGCTGCTGTCGCGACGGCGAGTGCCGAGGCGGTGACGGCCGACGAGGAGACCGTGGCGGCCGCGGAGTCGGTCCCCGTGACGCGTCCCGTCGCCATAGCGCCCGCGAGCCTCTCCCCCTCCCGTGCCAGTGACTTCATGCAGTGCCCGCTGCTCTACCGGTTCCGGGTGATCGACCGGCTGCCGGAGAAGCCGAGCGAGGCGGCGACCCGAGGCACCCTGGTGCACGCCGTCCTGGAGCGGCTCTTCGACGCCCCGGCCGCGGAGCGGACCGCGCCCCGCGCCAAGTCGCTGATCCCGGGGCAGTGGGACCGGCTGCGGGAGAACCGGCCGGAGGTCGTGGAGCTGTTCGAGGACGATCCCGAGGGCGAGCGCCTCGCGCGCTGGCTGGGCGAGGCCGAGCAGCTCGTGGAGCGGTGGTTCACGCTGGAGGATCCGACCCGGCTGGAGCCCGCCGAGCGGGAGTTGTGGGTCGAGGCCGAGCTGGAGTCCGGGCTGACGCTGCGCGGGATCATCGACCGGGTCGACGTGGCGCCCACGGGCGAGGTGCGGATCGTCGACTACAAGACGGGCAAGGCACCGCGGCCCGAGTACGCCGAAGGCGCCCTGTTCCAGATGAAGTTCTACGCCCTGGTGGTGTGGCGGCTGAAGAACGTGATCCCCCGCCGGCTCCAGCTCGTGTACCTGGGTAGTGGCGACGTGCTGACGTACGACCCCGTCCTCGCCGACCTGGAGCGCGTCGAGCGGAAGCTGCTCGCGCTGTGGGAGGCGATCCGGCAGGCGACGGAGACGGGCGACTGGCGGCCGCGCCCGACCAAGCTGTGCGGCTGGTGCGACCACCAGGCGCACTGCCCGGAGTTCGGCGGCACTCCCCCGCCGTATCCGCTGCCGGTGAGGGCGGTCGGGTCCGGTGACCTCACTCAGGGCAGAATGGGGCCGGACTAGCGAAGGAGACTTACGTGGCCATCCGCGTCCTACTGGTCGACGACCAGCCGCTGCTGCGTACCGGCTTCCGGATGATCCTGGAGGCCGAGCAGGACATCGCGGTCGTCGGCGAGGCCGGAGACGGCCTCCAGGCCCTGGACCAGGTGCGGGCGCTGCAGCCCGACGTGGTCCTGATGGACATCCGGATGCCCCGGATGGACGGCGTGGAGGCGACCCGGCAGATCACCGGCCCGGGGCGGGACGGCCCGGCGAAGGTGCTGGTGCTGACCACCTTCGACCTCGACGAGTACGTGGTGGAGGCGCTGCGCGCGGGCGCGAGCGGCTTCCTGCTGAAGGACGCGCCGGCCAACGAGCTCGTCCAGGCGATCCGGGTGGTCGCGGCCGGCGAGGCGATGCTCGCGCCGAGCATCACCCGGCGGCTGCTGGACAAGTACGCCACGCATCTCCCCTCCGGCGACGAGCCCGTGCCCGACACCCTGCACACGCTGACCGAGCGCGAGGTGGAGGTGCTGAAGCTGGTGGCGCGCGGGCTGTCCAACGCCGAGATCGCGGCCGACCTGTTCGTCAGCGAGACCACCGTCAAGACGCATGTCGGGCATGTGCTGACCAAGCTGGGGCTGCGCGACCGGGTGCAGGCCGCGGTGTACGCGTACGAGAGCGGGCTGGTGCGCCCCGGCGCGCAGTAGGGGTTACGACGACGGAGGGCGCCCCTTTTCGCGAGGGGCGCCCTCCGTCGTCGTACCGTACGAGCCGTCAGCCCTTGCTGAGTTCCCAGAAGCGGAAGACGGTCGAGGCGTCGAGGCAGTACTCGAGGCCGTAGACGTTCTCGCGGGTGACCGCGTACTGCTTGGCCTGCCAGACCGGGAGGACGGGCAGCTGCTCGGCGACGATGTCCTGGAGCCTGCCGTAGTCGTTGTCGGTGGCGGCGCGGTCGCTCTCGGCGGCGGTGCGCGGGATGAGCGTGCCCGTGATGGTGCTGTTGCTGTAGTTGTTGCTCAGCACGTTGCCCTTGCCGAAGAAGGGGGCCGTGAAGTTGTCGGCGTCCGGGTAGTCCGGCACCCAGCCCTTCACGTACACGCCGTACTTGCCCTTGGCGATGTCCTTCTCGTACTGGTCGAAGGCGACGGACTTCACGTCGGCGTCGAACAGGCCGCTGTCGTTGAGCTGCCCGGCGATCGCCTTGAGCTCCTGGTCGGTGGCCGGGCCGTAGCGCGACGGGGTGGACCAGAGCGTCAGCTTGACCTTGCCGGTGATGCCCTCGTCCTTGAGGGCGGCGGCGGCCTTGGCCGGGGAGGGGCTGGCGCCGTAGGTGTCGAAGAAGGCCGTGTTGTGGCCCGCGATGCCCGCCGGGATGATCGAGTACAGCGGGGTGGCCGTGCCCTGGTAGACGTCCTTGATGAGGGCGTCCCGGTCGATCAGGTAGGCGATGGCCTTGCGCACGCCGAGCTTTCCGGTGACCGGGTCGTCCATGTTGAAGACCAGGTGCTGGACCTCGGCGCTGCTGCCCTCGACGACCTCGGTCTGCGAGTTGTTGTCGGCGTTCTGGATGTCGGCGATGTCGCTCGCACTGAGGCCGCGGTAGGCGATGTCGATCTTGTTGTCCTGGAGCGCCTTCTTCAGCGCGGACTGGTCGCCGTGGAAGAACTTCAGGGTCACGCCCGAGTTCTTCACCTTGGCGGTGCCCTTGTAGTTGTCGTTGACCGAGAAGACGGCCTTGTCGTCGCCGAACGAGTCCAGCTTGTACGGGCCGGAGCCGACCGCCTTGCCGTCCTTGCGCAGCTTGTTCCCGTCGTACTGCGTGTGGTCGACGATGGAGCCCGCGCCGGAGGCGATCTTGCTCGGGAAGGTCGCGTCGGGCACCTTGAGGCGGAAGACGACGGTCTTCTCGTCCGGCGTCTCGACCTTGTCGAGCATCGGGAACATGATCGCCGGACCGGCGTCGTCGTTGATCTTCAGCATGCGGTCGAAGGAGAACTTGACGTCCTCGGAGGTGAGCTTGTCACCGTTGCTGAACTTCAGGCCGTCCTTCAGCGTGCACTTGTACACCTTGGTGGAGGTGTCGGTGAAGGCGCACGACTCGGCGGCCTCCGGCTGCGGTTCCGTGCCCCCGTTGGGGAAGCTGAGCAGCGACTGGAAGACGTTGTTGAACAACAGCCAGGAGCCGGGGTCGTAGCCGGAGGCGGGGTCGGTGGCCAGGACGTCGTCGGACATCCCCATGACCACGGAGGACCCGGTGCCCCCGGAATCGCCGTTCTCCGAGCCGCAGCCGGTCAACAGGCCGGAGGCCAGCCCCGCCACGATGGGCAGGACCGGCCACTGGTTGCGCATGTTCACTGCATGTGCCTTGTCGTCGGTTGTCGGAACCCCGGGGCCGCCGTCCCTGGGGCCCCGGGCATGAGGGAGGTCAGTTGCTCACGCCACGACCGAGCTCCCACAGCTGAAGGGTCGAGGAGGAGTTGAGCGCGTACGCCGTCCCCGTCACGTCGTCGCGGGCCGCGACGTACTGCTTGCCCTGCCACAGCGGCAGCAGCGGGACGTCGTCGGCGACGATGTCCTGGATCGAGGTGAGGCTCCCCGAGGCCGCGATCCGGTCCGCCTCACGGCGCGACTCCGGGATCAGGGTGTTGATGATCGTGCTGTTGCGGTACGGCGACTTGAGGAAGTTGTCCTTGTCGAGGAAGGGCGCGAGGTAGTTGTCGGCGTCCGGGAAGTCGGGGAACCAGCCCATGCCCCAGACGTCGTACTCGCCCTTGCGCTCGGCCGGCACGAAGTCCTTCCAGAGCGCGCCCTTGATGCTGACGTCGAACAGGCCGCTGTCGTTGAGCTGCTGCTGAAGGATCTTGAATTCCTTCGCGGTGGCCGAACCGTAGTGGTCGGTCGTGTAGTGCAGCGTCAGCTTGACCGGCGTGGTGATGTTCGCCTTGGTCAGCAATGCCTTGGCCTTCGCGACGCTCGGGTCGCCGTACTTGTTGAAGAACGAGTTGGAGTGGCCGGTGATGCTCGCCGGGACCAGCGAGTACAGGGGCTCGGCCTGGGTGCCGTACACCTTGGAGACGAGTTCGCCGCGGTTGATGAGCTGGGCCATCGCCTGGCGGACGGCCTTGTTCTTGACCGTCGGGGCGTCGGTGTTGAAGGCGAGGTAGCGGATCTCCAGGCCGGACATCTCGACCAGGTCCTCGTTGTCGCCGGGGCTGTCCGACAGCTTCTGGATCTGCTCGGGCGACATGGTGCGGGTCATGACGTCGATGTCACCCTTGTCCAGGGCGGTGCCCATGGCCGCGGCGTCCTTGTAGGACACCATCTCGACCTTGGAGTTGTTCACCTTCAACGTCCCCTTGTAGTGGGGGTTCTTGGTGAAGGTGGCCTTGACGATCGCGTCGTCCTTGACCTCGGTCGACATGGTGTACGGGCCGGAGCCGTCCACGTCGAAGCCGTCGCGCAGCTTGTTCTTCTCGTAGTCGTCCGGGTTGACGATGCCGGCGACCGGCGTCGACAGCTTGTACGGGAAGGTGGCGTCGGCGGTCTTGAGGTGGAAGATGACGTCGCGGTCGCCCTTCACCTCGACGGTGTCGATCGTCGACAGCAGACCGACGGGACCGCCCTCGGCGTTGATGGCACGCGCGCGGTCGATGGAGTACTTCACGTCGGCCGCGGTGACCTTGTCGCCGTTGGAGAACTCGAGGCCGTCGCGCAGGGTGCAGGCGTAGCGCTCGTTGCCGCTGTCGGTGAAGCCGCACTTCTCGGCGGCCTCGGGCACCGGGTCGCCCTCGCCCTTGGGCTGGATCATCAGGGTCTGCACGGTCTGGCGCAGGATGTTCCAGGAGCCGACGTCGTAGGCGTAGGCGGGGTCGAGCGGAGCCGGGGCGTCCTTGGTCGCGGCGAACGTGTCCGTCGTACCCACGACGATCGCACTTCCGCCACCGCTGCCGCTGTCGGAGCCGCCGCAGGCGGCGAGCACGGGTGCGAGCAGGCCGACCACCGCCGGCAGCACCAAAGTCTTGCGGTTCATGCTCGTGTTTCTCCAGAGCTGTTCAGGTCCGTGTACCCGGCATGCAGGGGTGTCGCGGCGGATCACGGGGGTAGCGGCGATGTTCTCGCGACGAGATTAGTCCGCACCAGCACGGAGGTTCGCGGCCACCGGAGTTGAGCACCCATCACGCAGCGAAACCGGGTGTGGACAGACCGAAAACCCGACAGCGGAAGGATTAGTGCAGCTTTCCATCAATCGGGACACAAGGGCGCGCCAGAAGCCCCGGAAAGGGGGTGCGCAGCACACGCGGTCCGGACTGTCGACCCTGCCGCAAGTGGGGAACCTCACATTCCCAATCATCGGGTTCGGTACCGGAATTCGGCCATCCGCACTAGGAGGCAATTACCTCGGACGTCCGCCCGGGGAATTCCTGTTCAGAAAGTGATCAATCGCCTCAGGAATGCCAGGTCCACCTCTTCCAGAGAGGTCACCACGGTCCGCCGGACGGCGGCCGTGATGGGGGCGACCGAGGGCACCGCCACGACATGACAGCCCGCGGCCTCGGCCGCCGCGACGCCGGTCGCGGTGTCCTCGACGACCGCGCATCTGGCCGGATCCACGCCGAGTCCGGCGGCGGCGGCCAGATACGGGTCGGGGTACGGCTTGGTGCGCGGCACCTCGTCCCCGGCCACCGACAGGGCGAAGTGCTGCGGGCCCAGCGAGGCGAGCACGCGGTCGATGATGCGCCGGTGGGACGCGGAGACCAGGGCGGTGGGGATCTCGTACTCGGAGAGCTCGGCGAGCAGCCTCGCGGCGCCCGGCATCAGCGGCAGGGCGCGGCCGATGCGGTCCTCGAAGCCGTCGTTGAGCAGGACGGACAGCTCGGCGAGGGTGATGTCGGCGCCGGTGGCCTCGATGAGGAACCCGGCGCTGCGGGTCATGGGGCCGCCGACCACGACATGCCGCCAGGACTCGTCGAGGACGTGGCCGAGGCGGGCGAAGATCTCGACCTCCACGTCCCACCAGAAGCCCTCGGTGTCCACCAGGGTGCCGTCCATGTCGAGGAGCACGGCCTGCAGGGCTGAGCCTTCGGCCGTACGGGTTCCGAGCGCGGGGACCGTACTGGTCATCCGGGCGCACCTCCTTGAGGGACGATCAGGCCGGTTCCCGCTGGGGGAACCGGCCTGCAGTGGACCGACCAGTGTACGTCGCCCGCGGGCGAAGCGCCTCGTTTATCCGGCGTGGTCCGGGGCACACCGTGTATACCGCCGGGGGATGCCCTGACGTGCGCCGATGTGCCCTCGGGCGGCCTTATTCAGCGGGCGTTGAAGTACTTCGCCTCGGGGTGGTGGATCACGATCGCGTCCGTGGACTGCTCGGGGTGCAGCTGGAACTCCTCGGACAGGTGGACGCCGATGCGCTCGGGCTGGAGCAGGTCGGCGATCTTGGCACGGTCCTCCAGGTTCGGGCACGCTCCGTAACCGAGCGAGAACCGGGCGCCGCGGTACTTCAGCGCGAACATGTCCTCGATCTCGTTCGGGTCCTCGCCGGCGAAGCCGAGCTCGGAACGCACGCGCGCGTGCCAGTACTCGGCGAGGGCCTCGGCCAACTGGACGGACAGGCCGTGCAGTTCGAGGTAGTCGCGGTAGGCGTTCGCCTCGAAGAGCTTCGCCGTCCGCTCGCCGATGCGGGAGCCGACGGTGACGACCTGCAGGCCGACCACGTCGGTCTCCCCCGACTCCTGCGGGCGGAAGAAGTCCGCGAGACACAGTCGGCGGCCACGGCGCTGACGCGGGAAGGTGAAGCGGGTGCGCTCGTTGCCGTGCTCGTCCAGGATGATCAGGTCGTCGTCCTTGGACACGCACGGGAAGTAGCCGTACACCACGGCCGCTTCGAGCAGGTTCTCGGTCTGCAGCTGGTCCAGCAGCCCGCGCAGCCGCGGCCGGCCGTCGGTCTCGACGAGTTCCTCGTACGTCGGCCCCTCGCCGGTGCGGGCCTGCTTGAGACCCCACTGCCCCTTGAACAGCGCGCCCTCGTCCAGCCAGGACGCGTACTCCTTGAGCTGGATGCCCTTGATGACGCGGGTGTCCCAGAACGGCGGCGTGGGCACCGGGTTGTCGGTGGCGACGTCGGACCGGACGTGCCCCTCCTCCGGCCGCTCCTCCTCCACCTGTACGGCGCTTGCGCGCACCCGGCGCTGCTTCAGCTCCGGCAGCTTCGCCCCGGGCACGCCCCGCTTGACGCCGATCAGCGCGTCCATCAGGCGCAGTCCCTCGAACGCGTCGCGGGCGTAGCGGACCTCGCCCTCGTACAGCTCGTGCAGGTCCTGCTCGACATAGGCCCGGGTCAGCGCCGCGCCGCCGAGGATGACGGGGTAGTCGGCCGCCAGACCGCGGGAGTTGAGCTCCTCCAGGTTCTCCTTCATGATCACCGTGGACTTGACCAGGAGGCCGGACATGCCGATGACGTCGGCCCGGTGCTCCTCGGCGGCGTCCAGGATCGCGGAGACGGGCTGCTTGATGCCCAGGTTGACGACGTTGTAGCCGTTGTTGGACAGGATGATGTCGACGAGGTTCTTGCCGATGTCGTGCACGTCCCCGCGGACGGTGGCCAGCACGATGGTGCCCTTGCCGTCGGCGTCCGTCTTCTCCATGTGCGGTTCGAGGTAGGCGACGGCGGCCTTCATGACCTCGGCGGACTGGAGCACGAACGGGAGCTGCATCTGGCCGGAGCCGAACAGCTCGCCGACCACCTTCATGCCGTCCAGCAGGGTCTCGTTGACGATGTCCAGGGCGGGGCGCTCCTGGAGGGCCTCGTCGAGGTCGGCCTCCAGGCCGTTGCGCTCGCCGTCGATGATGCGGCGCTTGAGGCGCTCCTCCAGCGGCAGGGCGGCCAGCTCCTCGGCCTTGCCGGCCTTCAGGGACTTGGCGGTGGCGCCCTCGAAGAGCTGCATGAGCTTCTGGAGGGGGTCGTAGCCCTCGGCGCGGCGGTCGTGGATCAGGTCGAGGGCCGTCTGCACCTCCTCCTCGCTGAACCGGGCGATCGGGAGGATCTTCGACGCGTGCACGATCGCCGAGTCCAGGCCCGCCTTCACGCACTCGTCCAGGAAGACGGAGTTGAGCAGGATGCGGGCGGCCGGGTTGAGGCCGAAGGAGATGTTGGACAGGCCCAGCGTGGTCTGCACGTCCGGGTGGCGGCGCTTGAGCTCGCGGATCGCCTCGATCGTCGCGATGCCGTCCTTGCGGGACTCCTCCTGACCGGTACAGATGGTGAAGGTCAGGGTGTCGATGAGGATGTCCGACTCGTTGATGCCCCAGTTGCCGGTGAGGTCGTCGATCAGCCGTTCGGCGATCTCGACCTTCTTCTCGGGGGTACGGGCCTGGCCCTCCTCGTCGATGGTCAGCGCGATCAGCGCGGCGCCGTGCTCCTGGGCAAGCTTGGTGACCTTCGCGAAGCGGGACTCCGGGCCGTCGCCGTCCTCGTAGTTGACGGAGTTGATGACCGCGCGGCCACCGAGCTTCTCCAGGCCGGCCCGGATCACGTCGACCTCGGTGGAGTCCAGCACGATCGGCAGGGTGGAGGCGGTGGCGAAGCGGCCGGCCAGCTCCTCCATGTCGGCGACGCCGTCACGGCCGACGTAGTCCACGCAGAGGTCCAGCATGTGGGCGCCCTCGCGGATCTGCTCGCGCGCCATCTCCACACAGTCGTCCCAGCGGGCCTCCAGCATCGCCTCGCGGAACTTCTTGGAACCGTTGGCGTTGGTGCGCTCGCCGATCGCCAGGTACGAGGTGTCCTGGCGGAAGGGGACGGTCTGGTAGAGCGAGGCGGCGCCGGGTTCGGGCTGGGGGGTACGCTCGACGGGCTCCGCCCCGCGCAGGCGCTCCACGAGCTGCCGCAGGTGCTCGGGGGTCGTGCCGCAGCAGCCGCCGATCAGGTTGAGGCCGTAGTCGCGTACGAAGTTCTCCTGGGCGTCGGCCAGGCCCTTCGCGTCGAGCGGGAAGTGGGCGCCGTCCTTGGTGAGGATCGGCAGACCGGCGTTCGGCATGCACAGCAGCGGGGTGCGGGAGTGCCGGGCGAGGTAGCGCAGGTGCTCGCTCATCTCGGCGGGGCCGGTGGAGCAGTTCAGGCCGATCATGTCGATGCCCAGCGGCTCCAGCGCGGTCAGCGCGGCACCGATCTCCGAGCCCAGCAGCATGGTGCCGGTCGTCTCGAAGGCCATGGAGACCAGCAGCGGGACCACGGTGCCGGTGGCTTCCATGGCGCGCTTGGCGCCCAGGATCGAGGACTTCGTCTGCAGAAGGTCCTGGGTGGTCTCCACGATCAGCGCGTCGGCGCCCCCCGCGAGCAGACCCTCGGCGTTGGCCTGGAAGCCGTCGCGCAGCGTGCCGTAACCGATGTGGCCGAGCGTCGGCAGCTTGGTGCCCGGCCCGATCGAGCCCAGCACCCAGCGCTGACGCCCGTCCCGGGCGCCGTACGCGTCGGCGGTCTCGCGGGCGATGCGGGCGCCGGCCTCGGACAGTTCGTACACCCGCTCGGCGATGTCGTACTCGGCCATGGCCGAGTGGTTCGCACCGAACGTGTTCGTCTCCACGCAGTCCACGCCCGCGTCGAAGTACGCCTCGTGGACCGAGCGGACGATGTCCGGGCGGGTGATGTTGAGGATCTCGTTGCAGCCCTCGAGGTTCTCGAAGTCCTCCAGGGTCGGCTCCTGAGCCTGGAGCATGGTTCCCATCGCTCCGTCGGCGACCACCACTCGGGTGGCCAGTGCCTCACGGAGCGCGGACACACGGGTCCGGCTGTCGGCGGAAGGGGTCAGTGGCGACGAGGCCATGAAAGGGGCTCCCTTTGGTGCGACGGCTGTCGGCTTTGCGCGGCCCGTGGAACTCTCCGCGGTGGGCGCACTTCGCCAGGGTAACCGGGTCGCCCCGGGGATGGTCATAGGCGTCCACGGGGCGGACGGGGATGACCGGCAGGTCACTCCCGGGATACCAGTGACGCAACGGATATCGACCGACCATTAGCGGGAGGTCGGCATCGACCGGTAGTGTTCGACATTGCCGAACGACGTTATCGACGATGTTACGTCGACGGTCGAAGGGGACGGAGGCAGTACGGCGATGGCACGGAACATCCAGTCGCTCGAACGGGCGGCCGCGATGCTGCGGCTGCTCGCGGGCGGCGAGCGGCGGCTCGGCCTCTCGGACATCGCCTCGTCGCTGGGCCTCGCCAAGGGCACCGCCCACGGCATTCTGCGCACCCTCCAGCAGGAGGGCTTCGTCGAGCAGGACGACGCCTCCGGGCGCTATCAGCTGGGCGCCGAGCTGCTGCGCCTGGGCACCACCTACCTCGACGTCCACGAACTGCGCGCACGCGCCCTGGTGTGGACGGACGACCTGGCCAGGTCCAGCGGCGAGAGCGTGTACCTCGGCGTCCTGCACCAGCAGGGCGTGCTGATCGTGCACCACGTCTTCCGGCCCGACGACAGCCGGCAGGTGCTGGAGATCGGGGCCATGCAGCCGCTGCACTCCACGGCCCTGGGCAAGGTGCTGTCGGCGTACGACCCGGTGGCGCACAGCGAGGCGATCGAGGCCGACCGCAAGCCCTTCACCGAGCGCACGGTGTGCGAGCTGGAGGACTTCGAGCACATCCTCGACCTGTCACGCGCGCGCGGCTACGCGGCCGACGTCGAGGAGACCTGGGAGGGCGTCGCGTCCGTCGCCGCGCCCATCCACGACCGGCGGCGGATGCCCGTCGGCGCGGTCGGCATCACCGGCGCGGTGGAGCGGCTGTGCCGGGACGGCGAGCTGCGGCCCGAGCTGATCGCGGCGGTGCGGGACTGCGCCCGTGCGGTCTCCCGGGACCTGGGTGCGGGACGGTTCTGAGGACCGGTCCCGAGGACCGAGCCGAGGGCCGGTACGTCAGGCGACGTACCGGCCCTCAGTCGTAACCTGACACAACGGCGCAAATCGCCGAAACAAGATCGTTGGCCCACAGCTGTCAATAACGATCGTGTTTTCGACAACAGAACTCTTGACGCGCGTGTAACCGCAGAGCAAGACTCCCGTCCATCGGTCGGCATTGTCGAACACCTACCGGCAATACGCGCTAGAGTGTGACAACGCCAAGGGCCGGCAACGCTCTCACCCCGAGGGCAGCTCGAACTCCCGGAGGGACCCGGGGTTCGGTCCCCTGGACGAAGGACAAAGGAGTCGCGGGTGTCCAGCTCCGACATCTTCATCGGCGAGACCATCGGTACCGCCATACTCATCCTGCTCGGCGGCGGCGTCTGCGCCGCCGTGACGCTGAAGGCCTCCAAGGCCCGCAACGCCGGCTGGCTCGCCATCACCTTCGGGTGGGGCTTCGCGGTACTCACGGCGGTCTACACCTCGGCGCCGCTCTCCGGCGCCCACCTGAACCCGGCCGTGACCCTCGCGCTCGCGCTCAAGGACGACGGCATCTCCTGGAGCGACGTTCCGGTCTACTGGGGCGGGCAGCTGCTCGGCGCCATGATCGGTGCCGCCCTGGTCTGGGTCGCCTACTACGGCCAGTTCCACGCGCACCTCACCGACAAGGAGATCGTCGGCGGCCCGGGTGCGCAGGCCACCACGGCCAAGGCCGTCGAGGCGCAGGAGAAGGGCGCCGGCCCGGTCCTGGGCATCTTCTCCACCGGCCCCGAGGTCCGGGTCGCCTGGCAGAACGTCGCCACGGAGGTCATCGGCACCGTCGTGCTGGTGCTCGCCGTCCTCACGCAGGGCCTCAACGACAGCGGCAAGGGCCTGGGCGTCCTGGGCGCCCTGATCACCTCGCTGGTCGTCGTCTCCATCGGTCTGTCCCTCGGCGGCCCGACCGGCTACGCGATCAACCCGGCCCGTGACCTGGGCCCGCGCATCGTGCACGCGCTCCTCCCCCTGCCCAACAAGGGCGGTTCCGACTGGAGCTACGCCTGGATCCCGGTGGTCGGTCCGCTGATCGGCGGCGCCATCGCTGCAGGCATCTACAACGTCGCTTTTGCTTAAAGCAACTCGGTAGACCTTCCCCCTAACTCACGGAACCCCAGGAGCAGACAGTGACCGACGCGCACACCGCCGGCCCCTTCATCGCCGCCATCGACCAGGGCACGACTTCCAGCCGCTGCATCGTCTTCGACCGGGACGGCCGTATCGTCTCCGTCGACCAGAAGGAGCACGAGCAGATCTTCCCGAAGCCGGGCTGGGTCGAGCACAACGCCAACGAGATCTGGACCAACGTCCAGGAGGTCGTCGCCGGAGCCATCCAGAAGGCCGGCATCACGCGTGACGACATCAAGGCCATCGGCATCACCAACCAGCGCGAGACCACGCTGCTGTGGGACAAGAACACCGGTGAGCCCGTCCACAACGCCATCGTCTGGCAGGACACCCGCACCGACGCCCTGTGCAAGGAGCTCGGGCGCAACGTCGGCCAGGACCGCTTCCGCCGCGAGACCGGCCTGCCGCTGGCCTCGTACTTCGCCGGCCCGAAGGCCCGCTGGCTGCTCGACAACGTCGAGGGCCTGCGCGAGCGCGCCGAGGCCGGGGACATCCTCTTCGGCACCATGGACACCTGGGTCATCTGGAACCTGACCGGTGGTGTCAACGGCGGCAAGCACTACACCGACGTCACCAACGCCTCCCGCACCATGCTGATGAACCTCCACACGCTGGAGTGGGACGAGAAGATCGCCGAGTCCATCGGCGTGCCGCTGTCGATGCTCCCGGAGATCCGCTCCTCCGCCGAGGTCTACGGCGAGGTCACCGGCGGCAAGCTGGGCGACCTGCTCGGCGGCATCCCGGTCGCCTCCGCGCTCGGCGACCAGCAGGCGGCCCTGTTCGGCCAGACCTGCTTCTCCGAGGGCGAGGCCAAGTCGACGTACGGCACCGGCACGTTCATGCTGATGAACACCGGTGAGAAGATCATCAACTCGTACTCCGGACTGCTCACCACCGTCGGCTACCGCATCGGCGACGAGACCCCGGTCTACGCGCTGGAGGGCTCCATCGCCGTCACCGGTTCGCTGGTGCAGTGGATGCGCGACCAGATGGGCCTGATCTCCACCGCCGCCGAGATCGAGACGCTCGCGCTCTCGGTCGAGGACAACGGCGGCGCCTACTTCGTGCCGGCCTTCTCCGGTCTGTTCGCCCCGCACTGGCGCTCCGACGCCCGCGGTGTGATCGCCGGCCTCACCCGGTACGTCACCAAGGCGCACCTGGCGCGGGCCGTCCTGGAGGCCACCGCCTGGCAGACCCGTGAGATCACCGACGCCATGACCAAGGACTCGGGCGTCGAGCTCACGGCCCTCAAGGTCGACGGCGGCATGACCTCCAACAACCTGCTGATGCAGACCCTCTCGGACTTCCTGGACGCGCCGGTGGTGCGCCCGATGGTCGCCGAGACGACCTGCCTCGGCGCCGCCTACGCCGCCGGTCTCGCCGTCGGCTTCTGGACCAGCACCGACGACCTGCGCGCCAACTGGCGCCGGGCCGCCGAGTGGACCCCCCGCATGGACGCGGAGACCCGCGACCGTGAGTACAAGACCTGGCTCAAGGCCGTCGAGCGGACCATGGGCTGGATCGAGGACGAGAGCTGACGAGACCTCGTCGAGGCTCTCGAACGCTCTGATGAGGAGTAAGAACCCGAAATGACCAGTCAGACCACCCTCCAGTCCGTGCCTGCCCTCGGTACGCGCCCGGCCTTCGGCGCAGGCCCGAGCCGCGCCGAGACCCGGGAGCAGCTCGCCAAGGCGTCGTACGACCTTCTTGTCATCGGCGGCGGCATCCTGGGCATCTCCACCGCCTGGCACGCCGCGCAGTCCGGCCTGAGGGTGGCTCTGGTCGACGCCGGCGACTTCGCCGGCGCCACCTCTTCCGCCTCCTCCAAGCTGCTCCACGGCGGTCTGCGCTATCTGCAGACCGGCGCGGTGAAGCTGGTGGCGGAGAACCACTTCGAGCGCCGTGCGGTCTCCCGTCAGGTGGCTCCCCACCTGGCGAACCCGCTCACGTTCTACCTCCCCGTTTACAAGGGCGGGCCGCACGGCGCCGCGAAGCTCGGGGCGGGCGTCTTCGCCTACTCCGCGCTCTCCGCTTTCGGTGACGGCGTCGGTCACCTCCTGTCCCCCGCGAAGGCGGCGCAGGACGTGCCCGAGCTGCGTACCGACAACCTCAAGGCCGTCGCCGTCTACGGCGACGACCAGATGAACGACGCGCGGATGGCGCTGATGACGGTCCGCGCGGCCGTCGAGGCGGGCGCCGTGGTGCTGAACCACGCCGAGGTGACCGGGCTGCGGTTCACCCAGGGCCGGGTCACCGGCGCCGACCTGCGCGACCGCGTCTCCGGCGACGAGTTCGGCGTCAACGCCCGTCTGGTGCTCAACGCGACCGGGCCGTGGGTCGACCACCTGCGCCGTATGGAGGACCCGAACGCCGCGCCGTCCATCCGCCTCTCGAAGGGCGCGCATCTGGTCCTGAAGCGGACCTCGCCGTGGAAGGCCGCGCTGGCGACGCCGATCGACAAGTACCGGATCACTTTCGCCCTGCCCTGGGAGGACATGCTGCTGCTCGGTACGACCGACGAGCAGTACGAGGGCGACCCGGCGGATGTCGCGGTCAACGAGAAGGACATAGCCCAGATCCTGGACGAGGCCGCGTTCTCGATCCGGGACCAGCAGCTGTCGCGGGATCTGATCACGTACTCCTTCGCGGGTCTGCGGGTGCTGCCGGGTGGTCCCGGTGACACGGCCAAGGCCAAGCGCGAGACCGTCGTCACGGAAGGCCGTGGCGGGATGCTGTCCGTCGCGGGCGGCAAGTGGACGACCTTCCGGCACATCGGCCGTACGGTCATGAAGAAGCTGGAGGCGCTGCCGGGCGCTCCGCTGGGCGACGACTTCGAGCCCATCTCGTCGCTGCCGAAGAAGCTGCCGCTGCCCGGTGTCGCCAACCCGCGTGCGGTCGCGCACCGGTTGCTGGTGGACAACCCGGCGCCGGGGCCGCGGATGGCCGCGGACACGGCGAAGCACCTTGCCACGCATTACGGGTCGTTGGCCTTCGACATCGCTCGACTGGCCAATGAGAACCCGGAGTTGGGTGAGCGGGTGCATCCGGACGCGCCGGAGATCTGGGCGCAGGTCGTGTACGCGCGCGACCACGAGTGGGCCGAGACGCCGGACGACGTGCTGCGGCGGCGGACGACTCTGACGATTCGCGGGCTTGCCACGGACGAGGTCCGGGGCAAGGTGCAGGATCTGCTCGACAAGAAGTAACCGGTCGTACCGCACCGCTCCCCGCGTCTGAGCTGAGCGTTTGCCGTCCCGTTCACCCCGTTGAACCCCCATAATGGCGTAAGACATCGGATGTCTCGCCTGACGTGCGGGAACGGTGTCGCGGGAGCGGTGCGGAACGACAGGGAGGCCGGTCATGGCAGTCACCGACGAGGCGATCGAGAAGATCAAGGGCATGATCGTCTCCGGGGCGCTGCGGCCGGGTGACCGGCTGCCCAAGGAGAGCGAGCTCGCCTCCGAGCTCGGGCTCTCGCGCAACTCCCTGCGGGAGGCGGTGCGCGCCCTGTCGCTGATCCGGATCCTGGACGTGCGGCAGGGCGACGGCACGTATGTGACGAGCCTGGATCCGCAACTCCTGCTGGAGGCGCTGAGCTTCGTCGTGGACTTCCACCGGGACGACACGGTGCTGGAGTTCCTCGCCGTGCGGCGGATCCTGGAGCCGGCCGCGACGGCGATGGCGGCCTCGCGGATCAGTGAGCAGCAACTGGGCGCGCTGTCGGCCCAGTTGGACAAGCTGGGTGACGCCCCCTCGGTGGAGGAGCTGGTCGCCTGCGACCTCGACTTCCACCGGGGGATCGTGCAGAGCTCCGGGAACTCCGTGCTCTGCTCCCTCCTTGACGGTCTGTCAGGCCCCACCACGCGGGCCCGCATCTGGCGCGGCCTCACCCAGGAGGACGCGGTCAGCCGCACCCTGCGCGAACACCGCGCGATCCTCGGGGCCCTGCGGGACCGCGACGCGGAGGCGGCACGGTCGTGGGCGACGGTGCACATCGCGAGCGTGGAGCAGTGGCTCAGGGCGAGCCTGTGACCGGAGCCCGGCCGCCGTTTCGCCCGGGGTGTCGGATCCGAACGTCGCCACACGAGTGGGTGAAAGGCGGGCTGCCGTGATCTCCGGCGGCCCGCTCGGCAGGGGGGTGTTCCGGGGTGGCGTTCGGGGCAGTGATCCGTTCACTCCCCCGTGCAAGGGGGCTGCGAGCGCCCCCGCCGCACGCCGTAAGGTTGGGTGGTCAAGCGAGGGCACGTCGGAAGGAGGCCTGGGTGATCGAGCTCGAGGGGGTTCCCGAGCTGATCGACCCGGTCATGGTGGCCGCGTTCGAGGGCTGGAACGATGCCGGCGACGCCGCCTCCACCGCGGTCGCGCATCTGGACAGGGAATGGAAGGGCGAGGTCTTCGCGGCGCTGGACGCCGAGGACTACTACGACTTCCAGGTGAACCGCCCCACGGTGTGGATGGACGGCGGCGTGCGCAAGATCACGTGGCCGACGACAAGGTTGTCGGTGGTCCGGGTCGGCGGCGAGAAGCCGCGTGACCTGGTACTCGTCCGAGGTATCGAACCGTCCATGCGGTGGCGCTCGTTCTGCAACGAGCTGCTCGGCTTCGCGCACGAACTCGGTGTGGAGCTGGTGGTCATCCTGGGCGCCCTGCTCGGCGACACCCCGCACACGCGTCCGGTCCCGATCAGCGGGACCACGTCCGACTCGGACCTGGCCCGGCGGATGGACCTGGAGGAGACCAAGTACGAGGGCCCCACGGGCATCGTCGGCGTCCTCCAGGAGGCCTGCACGCACGCGGGCGTCCCGGCGGTCAGCCTCTGGGCGGCCGTACCGCACTACGTGTCGCAGCCGCCGAACCCGAAGGCGACGCTGGCGCTGCTCAACCGCCTGGAGGACCTGATCGACGTGCGCATCCCGCTGGGCGAGCTGCCCGAGGACGCGCGCGCCTGGCAGGTGGGGGTGGACCAGCTGGCCGCCGAGGACAGCGAGGTCGCCGAGTACGTGCAGACGCTGGAGGAGGCCCGGGACACCGCGGAACTGCCTGAGGCCTCGGGCGAGGCGATCGCCCGCGAGTTCGAGCGGTATCTGCGGCGCCGGGACGGCGGCAGCGGCCCGGCCGGCTCCGGCGGGCACGCCACGGCGGACGGCAGCGACAGCTCGTCGTATCTGCGGGACGGCCCCGGCGGCCGTACGAAACCGCCGAAGCCGCCCAGGCCGGAGACGGACGCGGACGACAGAGCGGGCACGGACGACGAGGACTCGTCGGAGGACTGACCGGACCGACCAGAGAAGGGGCGGTGCGCATCACGCGCACCGCCCCTTCCGTCTGCCGTTTCCGTCTCTCCGTACGACGGTCGCCTCGGCAGTGTTTGGCCGGTTTTTGGCGTGACATCGGATTCCGGGCGGATTGCACAGGTTGCCCAATTCAACTTGTTTCAAACCTCGTTGCCGAAGACGGGGTTTACGGGCCGCCCGCGGAGTGCTTGGTTGTGCACCGACGGCCACCCGCACGGACCGAGGGGAGCGGTACCCGATGAGCGAGCAGGTACAGCCGGCGCAAGGGCCGGGAACGTCCGGGCCCGGGCCCGACGGAGCGGGATTCACCTATCGAGGGGCCGAGCAGGAGCTGATCGTCGTCGCCCGTCCCGAGGCCCGGCTGCGTGCCCAGGCCGAGGGCGTCCGCTCCGCCGCGGGCGCGGACGTGTCGGCGCTGAACATGTTCCTCAGCGACGAACAGCTCACGCTGCAGCCGCTGTTCGGCAGCGAGGAGCGGCTGCAGCAGTCCGCCGCGCCGGGCGAGGCGAACGTGCCCGACCTGACGCTGTTCTACCGGCTGCGCGGCGGTGAGAGCCGGGCCCAGGAGCTGCGGTCGCGGATCGCCGCACTGCCGGGCGTCGAGACGGCGTACGTCAAATCGGGTGCCGTACCGGCATCCGTGGCGGAGGAGAGCGGGCGGCTGAAGGAAGGGGCGCCGGTGACGCCCGACTTCAGCAGCCGGCAGGGCTATCTGCGTCCGGCGCCGGAGGGGATCGACGCGCACTGGGCCTGGCAGCGGCCCGGTGGGTCGGGTCAGGGGGTGACGGTCATCGACGTCGAGGGCGCCTGGCAGCTGGGGCACGAGGACCTGGCCGCCAAGCTGGCCGGCGTCGTGGTCGGCACCCCGCTGACCGATGTCGCCTGGCGCAACCACGGCACCGCGGTGATCGGCGTGATCGGCGGCGACCGCAACGAGTACGGGGTGAACGGCATCGTGCCGGAGGCGGTGACCGCGGCCGCGTCCTTCCAGGGCATCGGCACCGCGGCCGCGATCCACGCGGCGGCCGACCGGCTCGGCCCCGGCGACGTCGTACTGGTCGAACTGCACCGCCCGGGGCCCCGGTTCGAGTTCGCCGACCGGGACGACCAGCGCGGCTATGTCGCGCTCGAATGGTGGCCGGACGACTTCGCGGCCGTCCGCTACGCGACCGCCAAGGGCGTCCTCGTGGTGGCGGCCGCGGGCAACGGCGCCGAGTCGCTCGACGACGCGGTGTACGAGCGCCGCCCCGACGAGTTCCCCGAGTGGTGGCGCAACCCCTTCAACCCCTCCAACCAGTCCTCCGGCGCGGTCCTGGTCGGCGCGGGCGCACCGCCGCCCGGCACGCACGGCCGCGACCACGGGCCGGACCGCTCCAGGCTCGCGTTCTCCAACTACGGCGCCCGCGTGGACGCGCAGGGCTGGGGCCGCGAGGTCACGACCACCGGCGGCTTCTGGGACAAGCCCGGCGACCTGCAGGGCGGGCCCGAGGAGATCGCCTGGTACACCGACACGTTCTCCGGGACCTCCGCCGCCTCCCCGGTGGTGGTCGGCGCGCTGGCCGCGCTGCAGGGCATGCTCAAGGCGGCCGGCCTGCCGCCGATGTCCCCGGGGCGTGCGCGCGAAGTGCTGCGGGCCACGGGCTCCCCGCAGCAGGACGCGCCGGGGCGGCCCGCCTCGCAGCGGATCGGCAGCCGGCCCGACATCAAGGCGGCGGTTACCCGGCTGCTGCCGCAGGCGGTCGGCTCGGGCCAGGCCGAGAAGTACTGGGACGAGCTGCTGCCGTACCCCCGTGAACTCCCGCCGCGGCTACGGCTGTTCGTGGCCGGGGCGTGGCGCAACCTCAACCACCCGTCCCCCGAGATCCGCCAGGCGGTGCACTCCGCCTTCGCGGGGGGACGGCCCGACGTCCGGGTGTGGTTCTCGGACGACGAGATCGTCGGCCTGGTCGTCACGGGCTGACGCATCCCAACCATCAAGGGAAGGTGACACCGGAATGAGCACCACCCCGCAGATGAGCCAACTGGGACAACAGCAGGGCCAGCAGTTCCCGAGCACATCGCCCTACCAGCAGTACCAGCAGCAGCCGTTCGGCCAGCAGCAGCCCATGGGGATGGGCGGCGGCTCGCTGGAGCAGCTGCAACAGCTCGGCCAGCAGCAGCCGTTCCAGCAGCTGCTGCAGCAACTCGGCCAGCAGCAACAGCCGTTCGGTCAGCAACAGCAGCAGGACCAGCAGGCTCAGCAGCAGGAGCAGCAGACCCAGCAGCAGCTCCAGCAGCTCGCGCACGCCGTGATCCAGCAGGTCGTCCAGCAGGCCCAGCAGCAGACGCTGGCGGCCGGTGTGGCGAACGGCTTCGTCGACATCGTGCAGCCGCTCCCGGGGCAACCGCAGCAGATCTTCCTACGGATCAACAACCAGTTCCGGATCCTCAACAGCGCGACCCCGCAGATCCACCAGCAGATCCAGGAGGC
The DNA here is from genome assembly GCF_022698165.1 of Streptomyces cylindrosporus. Classification (GTDB taxonomy): domain Bacteria; phylum Actinomycetota; class Actinomycetes; order Streptomycetales; family Streptomycetaceae; genus Streptomyces; species Streptomyces cylindrosporus. The sequence continues at coordinate 259,473 of NZ_JALDAY010000010.1, read as the reverse complement.
CTTCGCCTTCGGGCACCAGGTGATCGGCGTCTGGGACAGCCAGTCCCCCAACGTCCTGCGCAGCGTCCGCATCCAGCGGGTCTGACCACCCTCTGACAGACGGAAAGGGGCGCTTCCCCCGCGGGGAGGAAGCGCCCCTCTTCGCGCGGTTGCCTAGAGCGCCACGCCCAGCAGAGCGTCCACGGCACGCGACACGACACCCGGGGCCCCGATGTCCGTACCGCCCTCGGCGTCCTGCCGTGCGGCCCAGCGGTCGACCGCGGCGAGCGCGGCCGGGGCGTCCAGGTCGTTCGCGAGGGCCTCGCGGATCTCCTCGACGAGCTGTTCGGCGGGCGGCCCGTCGGGCCGGGAGACGGCGGCACGCCAGCGCCCGAGCCGGGCCACGGCGTCCTGGAGCACCTGGTCGGTCCACTCCCAGTCGGCCCGGTAGTGGTGGGCGAGCAGGGCGAGCCGGATCGCGGCCGGGTCGACGCCGTCGTAGCGGAGCCTGGACACGAAGACGAGATTGCCCTTGGACTTGGACATCTTCTCGCCGTCCAGGGCGACCATGCCGGCGTGCACGTACGCCTTGGCCATGGGGAACTCGCCGGTCAGCACCTGGGCGTGCGAGGCGCCCATCTCGTGGTGCGGGAAGGCGAGGTCGGAGCCGCCGCCCTGGACGTCGAAGGTCATGCCGAGGTGGTCCAGGGCGATGGCGACGCACTCGATGTGCCAGCCGGGCCGGCCGCGCCCGAGCGAGCCGCCGTCCCAGCTGGGCTCGCCCTCGCGGGCGGCCATCCACAGCATCGGGTCGAGGGGGTTCTTCTTGCCCGGGCGGTCCGGGTCGCCGCCGCGCTCGGCGGACAGCAGCCGCATGGCGGTCGCGTCGAGGCCGGAGACCTTGCCGAAGTCGGGGTCGGACTCGACGGAGAAGTAGATGTCGCCCTCGAGTTCGTAGGCGGCACCCGCGTCCCGCAGCCGCTCGACGAGCGGCACGATGCCGGGTATCGCCTCGACCGCGCCTATGTAGTGCCGCGGGGGCAGCATCCGCAGGGCGGTCATGTCCTCGCGGAAGAGGGCCGTCTCCTGCTCGGCGAGGGCGACCCAGTCGACGCCGTCCCGGTGCGCGCGCTCCAGGAGCGGATCGTCGACGTCGGTGACGTTCTGGACGTAGTGAACCTGCCGCTTGGTGTCGAGCCACACGCGCTGAACGAGGTCGAACGCGTTGTAGGTCGCCGCGTGACCCATGTGGGTCGCGTCGTACGGGGTGATGCCGCAGACGTAGATACGGGCGACGGGACCGGGGTCAAGGGTGACCAGACCACCGGTCGCGGTGTCGTGGATCCTCAGGTCGCGGCCCTGACCAGGCAGGGCGGGGACCTCGGAAGCGGGCCAGGCATGCATGTCATGAGCCTAACCGGACGGATGTTCCGTATACGAACCGGACCGGGCCGGATGGCCGGTAAGGCGTTCTTGCGCGCTACCGGCCAGTGTGCTCCTACACAGGCGGCCACGGAATGGCCGGCCACTCCCCGCCCGGCTCGGGATGCCTCCCGGTTTCCAGGAGTACGGCGACACGCGCGCGCGTGGCGTCGAGTTCCGCGTCGGTGATCAGCTCCGCGAGCCGTCCGCCGAGTGCTCCCTGGGGCGCGAGGGCCTCCTGGAGGCGCTTGAGGACGTCGACCGCCTCCGGCGTCAGCGGCTCCCCCGCCCAGCCCCACAGCAGCGTCCTGAGCTTGTTCTCGGCGTTGAAGGTGACCCCGTGGTCGATGCCGTACAGCCGCTCGCCGGCGGGCAGCAGATGGCCGCCCTTGCGGTCGGCGTTGTTGATGACCGCGTCGAGGACGGCCAGCCGCCTGAGTCGCTCGTCGTCCGCGTGCACCAGCAGGGCGGTCTTCCCCTCCCCCACCTCCGCGAGGCCGATCGCCTTCCAGCCCTCCCCGGGCTCCTCGCCGTCCACCAGGGCCAGCAGCTCGGGGCCGGGCTCGCCCTCGATCCACAGCTGGACCATGCCCTCGCCGAAGGGTCCGTCGCGCAGCACGGTCGGCGGCACCAGGCCCCAGCCGGTGGCCTCGGACACCTCGTACGCGGCGACCTCGCGCCGGGCCAGGGTGCCGTCCGGGAAGTCCCACAGGGGGCGCTCGCCGCGCACCGGCTTGTAGACGCAGGCGAGCTCCTCGCCGTCGTGGGCGACGGAGCAGTACAGCACCGCGTTGGACGCGTCCCGGATCTGTCCGCGGACGGTGAGCTCACCCCGGGTGAGCAGCTCGGCCGTGGTCACGCTCCGCGGCGGTATCCGTTCTGGCGCGGACATACGTGTCCTTCCGGGTCCAGCGGGAGGCTGCACAGCGGGCACGGCGGCCGCCCGGCGTTGACGACGTCGAGGGCGCGCTTGGCGAAGGCTCTCGCCTGCGCGCCGGTCAGCCGGACCCGCAGCATCGGGGGCCCGTTCTCCTCGTCCTGGAGCAGGCGCTCCTCGGCCTCGGCGAGGTCCTCCTCGGAGTCGGCGTCGAGCTCCACGAGGGCCTGCGCCTCGACGATCATGCGCTGTTCCTCGCCGTCCCAGGCCAGCGCCATGGTGCCGACCCGGAACTCCTCCTCGACGGGGGTGTCCAGGGGCGCGCTGTCGGAGACCTCGGTGGGGGCGACGGCCGGCACCGCGGCGTTGCCGCCGCTGCGCCGTACGACCTCGTCGAGCAGCTCGTCCATGCGCTCGGCGAGCGCCGCGACCTGGGTCTTCTCCAGGGCCACGCTGGTCACCCGGGCGCCCGCCGTGGCCTGGAGGAAGAACGTACGGCGTCCGGGCAGCCCCACCGTGCCCGCCACGAAGCGGTCCGGAGGGTCGTAGAGGAACACCTGACGGGACACGTCCTGTCTCCTGGAGTCGTGGATGGGTGCGGCTACTGCGACCGCTTCACCCTACTGCGCCCGACGATCACGGTGCGCCCGCACCGCCCCCGACCGTGGCGTCTTCCGCCGGGGGGTCCTCGCGCGGCACGAGGGAGGTGAAGTCACCGGTGTCACCGAGGCGTACGAGAAACGGCCTCAGGCGTGTGTAACGGATCGCGGTGATGGAACACGGTTCAACGGAAATCCTCTGGAAGAGGTCGAGATGAAGTCCGAGTGCGTCCGCGACGAGCGACTTGATGATGTCGCCGTGCGAGCACATGAGGTACACGGCGTCACCGCCGTGGTCGCGCTCCACGCGCGCGTTCCATTCTCGTACGGCTTCGGCGGCGCGGGTGGCCATCGCGCGCATCGATTCCCCGCCGGGGAACGCGGCGGCCGAGGGGTGTGCCTGGACGACCTGCATCAGCGGCTCGTCCCCCAGCTCGGCGAGCTTGCGGCCGGACCAGTCGCCGTAGTGCGCCTCCCCGATGCGCTCCTCGGTGTGCGCGGTGAGCTCCGGGCGGGCCTCCAGCAGGGGCCGGATCGTCTCCTGGCAGCGCTGCAGCGGGCTGGTGACGACTTCGGAGATCGGCAGCCCGTCGAGCCGCCCGGGCAGCGCGGCGGCCTGTGCGGCCCCGCGTTCGTCCAGGGCGACACCGGGCGTCCACCCGGCGAGCAGCCCCTCGGTGTTGGCGGTGGAACGTCCGTGCCGGACCAGGATCAGCGTGGGCATGCGGCCAAGGGTAGGCGCACACGCGGGTGCGCCCACGGGAGTACGGCGGGAGAATACGCACCGTGATCGTCGACTGCGCCATCTATCGCGACGGGCGCCGCGAGGACGGGCCCCCGGACCTCTCGGCCGCGCTCGCGCAGTGCCGCCGCGGGCACGACTCCTTCGTCTGGATCGGCCTGTACGAGCCCACGGAGGAGGAGTTCGACCGGGTCACGAAGGAGTTCGGACTGCATCCGCTGGCCGTCGAGGACGCCCTCACCGCACATCAGCGGCCCAAGCTGGAGGTGTACGACGACTCGCTGTTCATGGTCATCAAGCCGATCGGGTACGAGACCAAGAGCGACATCGTCACCTCGGGCGAGGTCATGGTCTTCGTCGGCGACTCGTTCGTGGTGACCGTGCGCCATGGCGAGGAGGCCCCGCTGGCCGCCGTACGGCATCGTCTGGAGGAGGAGCCGGAGATGCTCCGGCACGGGCCCACGGCGGTGCTGTACTCGATCGCGGACGCCGTGGTCGACCACTACGTGGAGGTGGCGGGCGAGCTCGGCACCGACCTGGAGGAGCTGGAGACGGAGGTGTTCTCGCCGAGCACCGGCGGCTCGCGGCACACGGCCTCGCGCATCTACGCCTTCAAGCGGCAGATCCTGGAGTTCCGCCGGGCCACCGGGCCGCTCGCGCAGCCGCTGACGCGGCTCGCTGGCGGGGGCGTCTTCGGTGTGCGGGTGCCGTTCGTGCACGAGAAGGCGCAGCCCTTCTTCCGGGACGTCAGCGACCACCTCACGCGCGTGAACGAGTCCGTGGAGGGCCTGGACCGGCTGGTCTCGGACGTGCTGTCGGCGCATCTGGCGCAGATGAGCGTGCGGCAGAACGACGACATGCGGAAGATCTCCGCGTGGGCGGCCATGGCCGCGATCCCCACGATGATCGCGGGGATCTACGGCATGAACTTCGACCACATGCCGGAGCTGCACTGGCTGTGGTCGTACCCGGCGGTGATCCTGGCGATGGCCGCCCTGGAGGTCCTGCTGTACCGGCAGTTCAAGCGCCGGGGCTGGCTGTAGGAGCCGCTCAGGCGAACTCGGGGGCGGCGGAGGCGGGCCCACCGAGCGCGTCGCGCCGCTCCGGCATCCTGAGGCTCACCATGCGGCGCCAGCCGGCGAACCGTTCGTACGCGTAGACGGCGTGGATGCCGGCCGCGAGCAGGGCCGACCTGGCCCTGGACCAGCCGAGGATGCGGCCCATGTGGGCCATGACCGCGAGGCTGACGTCCCGGTAGATGCGGATCTCGGCGAGCGCGCACTCGCGCAGCGTGCGCTGGATGTCCCGGCCGTGGCCGGCCCCCGCGAAGCGCAGCAGTTCCTCGTGGCAGTAGGCGAGGTGGTTGTCCTCGTCGTTCGAGATCATCTTCACCGCGCGGCCGATGTCGGGGTGGTCGGCGAAGTGCTTGCGCAGCAGGTCCATCTGCTCGGAGGCGCGCTGTTCGGTGACCCGGCTGTGGGCGAGGTAGGTGACGATGTCCTGCACGGTGAGCGGCTGTTCGCCCTTGAGCTTCTCGTGGGCGAGTCCGATGCCGTGCCGCTCCAGGAGCATCGTGTAGTCCGTGTCGGAGGGGACGGGGACGGGGTCCAGTCCGCGCTTCTTCATGAGTGCGTTGAAGATCCGCCCGTGTTTGTCCTCGTCGGCACCGTGGCGGGTGATCTTGGGGGCCAGCTCGCGTTCGCTCTCCGGTACGAGAGCGGCGATGCGCGCGTTCTCCCAGCCGCCCTGGGACTCCCCGCTGGCCGCGATGGAGCAGAACAGGGCGAAGGACTCGTCGTCGTCGAGGATCTCCGTGAACAGACTCTTGGCCGAAAGCATCGATGGGCACCTCTCCGCTGGACTCGCCGGATCCGCAGCAATCCGCAAAGAACGAGTCAAATGCGGCGCCAGAGGTGCTGCAACAGCTGTGTCGGACAACTCCGCCAAAAGGAGGACCCACGGGGTCACTTCGGGAGCGTAACCGCATGCGCGCACAGGCGTTGTTCCCCGTGACGGCCGTGGCGGGGAAGACCCCCGAGCCCCCACCACGGCCGCGGAAAACCTTCCGTGTGCGAACCCGGTGTTACGCCAGCCCGGCCCGCCCCAGCGCCTCGACCCCGGCGCGCAGCGCGGCGAGCCGCTCGTCGAGGGTGAAGCCGGCCGGGTTGAGCGCCAGGCTCGTCACCCCGGCGGCGGCGTACTCCTTCATCCGGTCGGCGATGCGGTCCACGGAACCGAGCAGCGTGGTCTGGTCGATCAGCTCGTGCGGGATCGCGGCCGCGGCGCCCTGCTTGTCGCCGGACAGGTACTTCTCCTGGACCTCGGCGGCGGCCGCCTCGAAGCCCATGCGCTGGGCGAGCTGGTTGTAGAAGTTCTGCTTGGCGCTGCCCATGCCGCCGACGTACAGCGCGGTGTACGGGCGGAAGGCGTCGGCGAGCGTGGCCACGTCCTTGTCCTCGCCGAGGGCGAGCGGCAGCGTCGGGTGGACGTCGAAGCCCTCCATGGTCTTTCCGGCCTTCTCCCGCCCGGCACGCAGGTACTTGAGCGTGGTCTCCTCCAGGTGCGCGGCGGAGGGGAAGATCAGCAGGGCGCCGTCGGCGATCTCACCGGTCTGTTCGAGGTTCTTCGGGCCGATCGCGGCGATGTACAACGGGATGTGCTCGCGCGTGGGGTGCACGGTCAGCTTGAGCGGCTTGCCCGGGCCGTCGGGCAGCGGCAGCGTCCAGTGCTCGCCGTCGTACGACAGCCGCTCGCGGGTCATCGCCTTGCGGACGATCTCGACGTACTCACGCGTGCGTGCCAGCGGCTTGTCGAACTTGACGCCGTACCAGCCCTCGGAGACCTGCGGGCCGGAGACGCCGATGCCGAGGCGGAAGCGGCCGCCGGAGAGCGAGTCCAGGGTGGCGGCGGTCATCGCGGTCATGGCGGGCTGGCGGGCCGGGATCTGGAAGATGGCCGAGCCGACGTCGATGCGCTCGGTCTGGGCGGCGACCCAGCTGAGCACGGTGGCCGCGTCCGAGCCGTAGGCCTCGGCGGCCCAGCACACGGAGTAGCCCAGGCGGTCGGCCTCCTTGGCCACCTCCAGGTTGTCCGAGTCCATTCCGGCGCCCCAGTAGCCGAGATTGATCCCGAGCTGCATGGCCGTTCCCCTTACCGATCAGTAACGTCGTCCCTGTTGCGCAGACCCTAACCTGTGGAAACTGCTTGTCCACAGGCCCCCACACCACAGGTTCAGGCCAGTAGTGTCGGCGTTCATGGAGCAGAGGCATCTCGGCCGCACCGGCCTTCGTGTGTCCCGTATCGGACTCGGCACCCTCACCTGGGGCAGGGACACTGACGAGCACGACGCCGCGGACCTCTTGAAGACGTTCTGGGAGGCGGGCGGCAGCCTCGTCGACACGGCGGACGTGTACGGCGACGGGGAGGCCGAGTACCTGCTCGGACGTCTCATAGAAGGGCTGGTTCCGCGCCGGGACCTGGTGATCTCGACCAAGGCCGGCAGCGTGCCGGACCCCGACCGGCGCTTCGACGGTTCGCGCGGCCATCTGCTCTCCGCGCTGGACGCCTCACTCACCCGCCTCGGCACGGACTACGTGGACGTCTGGCACGTGCACGCGTACGACCCGTTCACGCCGCTCGACGAGACGCTCCAGGCCCTCGATCTCGCGGTCAGCAGTGGCCGCGCCCGGTATGCCGGGGTCTCCAACTTCTGCGGCTGGCAGCTGGCGAAGGCGGGCACGTGGCAGCTGGCGGCGCCTGGGGTGCGGACGCGGCTGGCGAGCACGCAGATGGAGTACTCCCTCCTCCAGCGGGGCGTGGAACGCGAGGTGTTGCCCGCCGCGCTCGACCTGGGCATCGGCATGCTGCCGTCCTCGCCGCTGGGGCGGGGGGTGCTGACCGGCAAGTACCGGGGCGACGCGCGGCCCGCCGACTCCCGCGGTGCCTCCGAGCACCTGGCCCCGTTCGTCGCGCCGTACCTCGACGACACGGCGAGCCGCATCGTCGACGCGGTGCAGACGGCGGCCGACGGCCTCGCCGTCACCCCCCTCCAGGTCGCCCTCGCCTGGATCCGCGACCGCCCCGGCGTGGCCGCGCCCGTCATCGGTCCGCGCAACGCGCAGCAGCTCACGGCCGCATTGTCAGTGGAGGCCCTTAGTCTTCCTGACGAGATCTGCCGGGCGCTCGACGATGTGTCGGCACCGGTGCACCGCTATCCCGATCACGACTGGAGCACGCTGTGAGCACGGACCCCGAGACCACGGAGCCGACCGAGCCGGGGACCCCGGGCACGGCCACGGAGGGCAACGCCGCGGAGACGGCGGCGGGCCGGGGGGCCGAGGAGGCGGACGGGGCGGGGAAGGCCACGGGCGAGGACGAGGCAGCGTCGTTGGCGGCAGACGGCGGGGCCGAGCCGGAAGCGAGCGGCGGGGAGGGCGCGGGCGCAGGCGCCGAGGGGGTGAGCGCGGGCTACGCGAGCGAGGCCGCGCGTGCCGAGGATGCGGGCGCGGACTCTTCGGGTGAGCCCGTCGGCGCCGGGGATGCGGGTGCGGGCTCCGCGGGTGAGGCCGCGCGTGCGGGCTCCGCGGGTGAGGCCGTAGGTGTGGGTGTCGGTGGTGAAGGTGCGGCTGTTGGGCAGTTGTCCGAGGCTGCGGCCGAGTTGGCGGCTCAGCAGGTTGAGCGGGAGCGGATCAAGCGGCGGAAGGCCGAGAAGGCGGGGCCCATCGCCAGCGGGGCCAAGCTGAGTGGGAAGGCCGCCGACCTGCTCGCCGCCGTGCGGGCCGTGGAGAGCGGCGCCAAGCCCACGGCGACCGTGTTCGACGACCCGACGCCCGCTCCGCGCCGCCCCGCCCCCGAGCCGGTACGGCGGCCGCAGCCGACCCCCGAGCCGGCCGCGCCCGTGGCGGCCCCCGCCGCGGAGGCCGTCGACGCGGTCCGCCGCGTGCTCGCCGACGGCGGCGCCCCGGACGCGTTCGCCCCGCAGGTCGCCGCCGCCCTCGGCGAGGGCGCGGACGAGCAACTCCGCGAGGATCCCTGGCAGTTGCTGCGCGTCACCGGCGTACGGCCCGAGCAGGCCGACGGCTTCGCGCGTGCGCTGCTCGGCGCCGAGGCCGGCCCGGACGACGAGCGGCGGGGCCGCGCGCTGACGGGCTGGCTCCTGGAGCAGGCGGCCGTCGCCGGGCACACCGCACTGGAGATGCAGACGCTCACCGCGGCCCTGGGCCGGCAGGGCGTCCCGGACGCCGAGTCGGCCGTGCAAAGCGCCGTCACGGAGGGCGAGGCGCTGGTCTTCCAGGACGCGCTCGACCCGCGTGCGCCGCAGCCGGAGGAGGACGAGGAGGGCGAGACCGAGGAACAGCCGGTGCGGATCCTGGTCGGCCTGGAGCGGTACGCCCTCGCGGAGGAGAGCCTCGCCGACGGCCTGGCCCGGCTCATCAACTCCGTGCCGAAGGAGGACGGTTCGGCGGAGGGGTGGGAGCGAGCGGCAGCCCGGGCCAAGGGCTCCACGGCCGAGCTGATCCGCGCGGTCGCCGGCCACGGCCTGGTCCTGCACACCGGCGGCGAGGCGTCCCTGACCGAACCGGCGACGCTGCTGCGCGCGGCGACGGCCCTGGGCCTCAGCGCCTGGGCGGCGGCACACACCCCGAGCGGCCGGACACGCTTCGCGGCACGGTTCGACGCGCAGGAAGACTCCACGTCGACCGACTCACCGCGCGCCACATCGGCCGACTCACCCCGGGCCGCCTCCGCCAACTCATCCCGGGCCACCTCGACCGACGCACCCCCGCCCACCTCGACCGACGCACCCCCGCCCACCTCAGTCGGCACCCAGCCCGTGGCCACCGTCGCCGGTCTCCTCTCCGGCGTCGAAGGCCCCGGCCGGGACGCCGACGGCGCCCTGGACCTCGACCTCCTCGTCGTGCTCGACGCGCCTCAACTGGACGTGGAGACGGCGGCGTTGCTCGTCGAGTCCCTGCGGGACGGGGCCCGGCTGGTGCTGGTCGGGGATCCCGCGGTGCTGTGGTCCGCCGGCCCCGGACGGGTCTTCGCCGACCTGCTCGCGGCCCGCGTCAGCCCCCACGTCGCCTCCCGCGTGCCCGACCTCGGCCCCCTCGGCGAACTGGTCTCCGGCATCGGCATCGGCGAGCTGAACCAGGTCGACGCCCCCGGCAAGGAGGTCGTGATCGTGCCGGTGCGGGACGCGGGCGAGGCCGTGCACCGCACCGTCCAGCTGGTCGCCGACTCGGTCCCGAGGGCGATCGGCGTCCCGGCCGACCAGACCCAGGTGATCACCCCGGCCCACGGCGGAGCGGCAGGCACCCGAGCCCTCAACGCCGCCCTCAAGGAACGCCTCAACCCCGGCCCCGGCCGCTTCGCCGGCTTCGACCCCGGTGACCGTGTCGCCTACTCCCCCACGCTCGGCCGGACCGTCCCCGGCCAGGTGGTGAAGGCCGACGCGGAGGGCCTGCACCTGTCCTGCGCGGGCACCCCCGTGGTCGTACCGAAGGACCGGGTGGAGCAGTCCGTACGCCACGGCTGGGCCCTCACCGCGCACCAGGCCGCGGGCACCCGCTGGCCGGCGGCGGTCGTGGTGCTCCCGGGCGACGCGGCGCAGTCCCTGACCCGCCCCTGGGTCTACACGGCCTTCAGTCGGGCGGACCGCCATCTGTCCGTGGTCCACGGCGCGGACCAGGCCCTGCAGCGCGCGGTGACGGAAATCCCCGCCAAGCCCCGCACAACCCGCCTGCCGGTCCTCCTGGCCACCCAACTCCCCACGACCACCTGACCCACCTGACCCACCTGACCCACCTGGACAACCCCCATACACACGAAGGCGGCGGTCAGGGAACCAACCCCCGGCCGCCGCCTTCACCCGACGACGTCAGCGGTCCACGTCGAGCGGTTCCAACTCCTCGTCCTCGTCCAGCTCCACGACCTCAAGGTCGTCCTCGAACTCGTCGTCCACCCCGCCGTCGGCGAACGACGTACTCGCCTCGAACCGACAGATCACCTGGTCCTGCTCCGGCTGCTCGAACGGCGCGTCCAGCCACTCCCCCGGCTCGGGAACCTCCTCCAGCCGCGTCACCCACAGCGTCGAGTCCCCTTCGGCCAGCCCGAACTCCTTGTGCCGCGAAGCGATCTCGTCCGCCTCGAACTCACCGAAGACCAGCTCCAGCGCCTGCGCGGTGTCGAGATCCTCGTCGGTACGCACGGCGACCCCGTCGCCACCCTCCGCGACCTGGATCCGCTCCGCCTGCGCCAGCAGCCGCTGCGGTTCCACCACGGTGTAGTCCTGGCGGATCAGCACGCCGATCGCCTCCGGCTCGGGACCGGTGTACGGCGGCACGGTGGCAGGGATGTCGAACGGCGTGACCTCCTGGTGGGTGTGGAACAGCAGCTCGTCGTACGCCTCGGCGGCCGCCGCCAGCTGGTTGAACGCCTCGTAGACGGCCGGGTCGTCCTCCCCCGACCGGCGTTCGACCGCGGCCAGGTGGCGGTCGAGCGCGGTCTTGACCGCCTCGGCGGCGGCGCGTACCTCGGCAGCGGTGGGCTGCGCAGCATCAGACATAGTGCAGACGCTATCCGTACCGGGCCCCAGCCCGCACAATAGATGCGATGCCGGAATACGAATTTGTCGACGTGTACGTACCGCGCGGGGTCTCCCGCAAGGACGCCACACGCCTGCTGACGGACCATGCCGAGTACGGACACTGGGAGTTGGACCGCCTCAGTCTGATGCGCGACGGCAGCCGCAGGGTGCGGTTGCGCCGGCGGATCATCCGCCAGGTGCGCGCCACGTGGTGAGCGGGGGCGACGACGAAGGAGACGGAAACGGAGCGGGCCCCGCCGTGACGGGGCCCGCTCCGTGATGCGTCCGGTACGGGATGCGCGGGTATGTCCGCTACGCGCTACGCCGACGCACGCGCCTTGCGGTACAGGACCGCGCCCGCGAGCAGCGCCCCGGCACCCACCGGGATCGCCAGGCCCAGCGGCACGTCGCTGCCGGTGTGCGCGAGCTGCGCGCTGCCCAGGGGCTGGGTGACGGACTGGGCGCCCGGCTGGTTGGCGTGCGAGGAGCCGCCCGGGGAGCTCGGGGTACCCGGAGTGCCGGGCTGACCGGGCGTCGTGGGGTTGCCGGGGGTACCCGGTGTACCCGGAGTACCGGGGTTGCCAGGAGTGCCCGGCTGCCCCGGAGTCCCGGGGTTCCCCGGCGGCGTCTCATGGCCGCCGCCCGGAGGCGTACCGTGCCCACCGCCCGGAGGCGTGCCGTGCCCTCCCCCGGCACCGCCGCCGTTGCCGCAGTCGTTGCCCGTGGCGGAGTTCCCGACGCCCACGACGTCGACGGTGTTGCCGCACACGTTCACCGGCACGTCGATCGGGGCCTCGACATGGTTGCCCGAACCGACCCCGGGCGAGTGACCGCTGTGCCCGCCGGCCTGTGCGCCCCCCGAGCCGGAGTGGCCCTGGCCGCCGGAGTCGCCGTAACCGCCGGACGACGAGCCGCCGTGGTTGGCGCAGGAGTTGCCGACCGCCGGGTTGAGCACGCCGACGACGTTGACGGTGTTGCCGCAGGCGTTCACCGGCACGTGCACCGGCGCCTGCACCGTGTTGCCCGACAGCACGCCGGGCGAGTCCGAGGCCGAGCCGCTCGCCCCGGAGTCGGCGTGCGCGTATCCGCCCGCCGCGGCGATCACACCGGTCGCCGCCGCCACGGTCATCAGGCTCTTGCGGGTGACCTGTCGCATTCTGAATTCCCCCCTGCCTTCGATGGAAAAGGCCGGTCGGCCCCGGAGCGCATGGCACGCGCTCCGGAGCCGACGGGCGTGGAACGAAAGACCCTCAACGGGCCGACGTCACTTGTTGATGCAGGTGTTGCCGAAGGCGGGGTTCAGCAGCCCGATCACGGAGACCGTGTTGCCGCAGACGTTCACCGGGACGTGCACCGGCACCTGAACGACGTTGCCGGACGCGACACCCGGGGAGTGCACCGCGGCACCCTGAGCGCCGGCGTCGGCGACGGCCAGGCCCGCACCCGCGAGAACCAGACCACCAGTGGCAGCCGCAGCAGCGACGACCTTCTTGATCATTATTCCTCCTTGTTGGCAATGCGATCCCAAGTAGCGGATCGCATCACCTGTAACGAGGAGGGAGTAATGGAGCTACGAGCTTATGAGCGCATTCACTCTTCTCAGTCAGTTCTGGACACGCAGGCGATTACCGGGGATCACGAAGCGTCGATGAAACGGTCGAGCACGCGCACACCGAACTTCAGGCCGTCGACCGGCACCCGCTCGTCGACGCCGTGGAACATGCCCGCGAAGTCCAGCTCCGGGGGCAGCTTGAGGGGCGCGAAGCCGAAGCCGCGGATGCCGAGGTCGTCGAAGGACTTGGCGTCCGTACCGCCGGAGAGCATGTACGGGATCGCCTTCGCGGCCGGGTCCTCCGCGAGCAGCGCGGACTGCATCGCGTCCACCAGCGCCCCGTCGAAGGTCGTCTCGACGGCCTTGTCGGCGTGCACGTCCTCGCGCCTGACCTTGGGGCCGAGGATCTTGTCGATGTCGGCGAGGAACTCCTCCTCGTAGCCGGGCAGGAAGCGGCCGTCGACGTGTGCGGTGGCCTCGCCCGGGATGACGTTGACCTTGTAACCGGCGCCCAGCTGCGTCGGGTTGGCGGTGTTGCTGAGGGTCGCGCCGATCAGCTTGGCGATGCCGCCGAGGCGGGCGAGGGTGCCCTCCATGTCCTCGGGGTCGAGCTCGGTGCCGAGCGCGTCGCCGAGTTCGTCGAGGAAGGCGCGGGTGGTCTTGGTCACCCGTACCGGGAACTTGTGCCGCCCGAGCCGGGCGACGGCCTCGGACAGTTCGGTGATGGCGTTGTCCCGGTGGATCATCGAGCCGTGCCCGGCGGTGCCGACCACGGTCAGCTTCATCCAGTGCATGCCCTTCTCGGCCGTCTGGATCAGGTAGAGCCGGCGCTGCTCGTTCACGGTGAAGGAGAATCCGCCGACCTCGCTGATGGCCTCGGTCACGCCGTCGAAGAGGTCCCGGTGGTTGTCGACCAGGTGCCGGGCGCCGTACGTGCCGCCCGCCTCCTCGTCGGCGAGGAAGGCCAGGACGATGTCCCGCGGCGGCTTGCGGCCGCTCCTGAGCCGGTCGCGGACGACCGCGAGGGTCATCGCGTCCATGTCCTTCATGTCGACGGCCCCGCGCCCCCACACGCATCCGTCCGCGGCCTCGCCCGAGAAGGGGTGGTGGGTCCAGTCGTCCGCGTTGGCCGGTACGACGTCCAGGTGGCCGTGGATGAGGAGCGCGGGCCGGGACGGGTCGGCCCCCTCGATGCGGGCGACCGTGGACGCGCGCCCCGGATGCGACTCGAAGATGCGCGGTTCGAGCCCCACCTCGGCGAGCTTGCCGGCGACCCACTCGGCCGCCGCCCGCTCACCCGGACCCGAGTGGTCGCCGTAGTTGCTGGTGTCGATCCGGATCAGGTCGCGGCAGAGGTCCACGACCTCGTCCTCGCCGGTGACGGCCCTGGCCGTGTCCGTGTCGCTCACGCTGCTTCCTCCCGCTGTCACTGCTGGTGGTTCCCCTCATCCTCCCTCCGACCCCACCCGCACCCCAAGGCCGGGAGCCGCTCGTCACACGCCGTTCACGCCGGGACAGGGGGTGACCAGGGGCCCTTCGAAAGCCTGGTAGTGTTTCCTTCGTCGCCGCGGGGGAAACCCCGCACGACAGACACCTTGTCCGGGTGGCGGAATGGCAGACGCGCTAGCTTGAGGTGCTAGTGCCCTTTATCGGGCGTGGGGGTTCAAGTCCCCCCTCGGACACCAACCGGAGCCCCCGGCCGCTGAGCGGCCGGGGGCTCCGTCGTCTCTCCGCGGCCCGTGTGGCCGCTTCCCGCCGCCGATGACAGCCGCGGGTCAGGTTCCGCAAGATTCCCGGTGCTTCGGCGTAGTCCCAGCTCCCCGCGCACGCTCCGGCGTACGCCGGGCTCTCCTCGGCGCTCCGGATTTACAATTCACTTGACTCTACCTTACAAGGCTTGTTGACTGGTTCGCAGCCAGTGACTCCCAGGTGGCAAGGGGTGAAGCTCTGTGAGGACCCAGGGAAGTCTGACGATGGAGCGTCGGCCGGAGGCCGCCTTGAGAGTCACCGCGGGGCGCCCCCAGCCGCTGGGCGCCACCGTCGACGCCGACGGCGTGAACTTCTCGGTCTTCTCCGAGCACGCGACACGGGTCGACCTGCTGCTCTTCGACCGCTGCGACGCGCCCCTGCCGTCCCGGGTGGTACGGCTCCATCCCGAGCGGCACCGCAGCTTCCACTTCTGGCACTGCCATGTGGCCGGCATCGGCCCGGGCCAGGTGTACGCGTACCGGATCGACGGCCCGCGCAACACCCACCACTCCGGGGCCCGCTTCAACCACCGCAAGGTGCTCCTCGACCCGTACGCGCGCGCCAACATCAACAGCCGCTGGGACCGCACGCACGCGATCGGCGGCGGGGACAACGTGGAGCACTGCATGCGCAGTCTGGTCGTCGACCTCGACGACTACGACTGGGAGGGCGACCGCCCGTTACGCACGCCGATGGCGGACACGATCATCTACGAGACCCACGTCCGCGGGCTGACCGCCTCCCCGACCTCGCGCACCGCCCACCCCGGCACCTTCTCCGCGGTCGTCGAGAAGATCCCGGAGCTGACGCGGCTGGGCATCACGGCCGTGGAGCTGCTGCCCGTCTTCGACTTCGACGAGACCCAGATCCTGCGCGCCGGCCCGGACGGCACCCCGCTGCACAACTACTGGGGCTACGACCCCTACGGCTTCTTCGCCCCGCACACCGGCTACTGCGCCGAGCCCCATCTCGCCGGTCACATCACCGAGTTCCGCGACATGGTCAAGGCGCTGCACAGGGCCGGCATCGAGGTGATCCTCGACGTGGTCTTCAACCACACCAGCGAGGGCAACGAGTTCGGGCCGACGATCAGCTTCCGCGGGATGGCCAACGACGCGTACTACCACCTGTGGCCGCAGGACCGCAGCCGCTACATGGACTTCACGGGCTGTGGGAACGCGGTCAACGCCAACCACCCGATGGTCACCAAGTTCATCCTGGAGTGCCTGGAGTACTGGGTCACCGAGCACCACGTCGACGGCTTCCGCTTCGACCTCGCCTCCGAGATGTCGCGGGGGCCGATGGGGTACGAGATGGCCGTACCGCCCGCGCTGTGGGCGATCGAGCTGTCGCAGGTGCTCGCCGAGACGAAGATCATCGCGGAGCCGTGGGACGGCGGCGGCCTGTACCAGGTGGGCCGGTTCCCGGGGAAGCGCTGGGCGCAGTGGAACGGGCCGTTCCGGGACGACGTACGGCGGTTCGTGCGCGGGGACGCCGGGCTGGTCGGGGAGATCGCCTCCCGGCTGGGCGGCTCGGCCGACCTGTTCTACCCGCAGCAGGTGCTGCCGACCAACAGCATCAACTTCGTCACCTGCCACGACGGCTTCACCCTCAACGACCTGGTGTCGTACCAGCACAAGCACAACCACGCCAACGGCGAGTCCGACGCCGACGGGGCGCACGAGAACTTCAGCTGGAACTGCGGGGTCGAGGGCCCGACGGACTCCGAGGAGGTCGAGCGGCTGCGGATCCGGCAGATCAAGAACTTCCTGTCGGTCCTGATGCTCAGCCGGGGCGTCCCGATGCTGCTCGCCGGGGACGAGTTCCGCAACAGCCAGCAGGGCAACAACAACGCCTACTGCCAGGACAACGAGACGTCCTGGCTGGACTGGAACCAGGCGGAGAAGGAAACGGAGATACGTTCCTTCACCGAGCGGGTCATCGGTCTGCGCAAGCGTTTCGGGACCTTCCGCGAGGCCCGCTTCTTCACCGAGCGGCGCAACGAACGGGGGCAGGCCGACGTCACCTGGCACGGCACCAAGCTGCTGTGCCCCGGCTGGGACCACTCCGACGCGCGGGTCCTGGCCTGCACCCTGGGCGGGTTCGACGGCGACCCCGACCTGCATCTGATCCTGAACATGTACCACCTGGGCCTGGACTTCGAGCTGCCGCCGATCGACGGGCACCGCTGGTCCCGGGTCCTGGACACCGCCTGCACCGGGCCGCACGACCTGCTGGCCCCGGGCGCCGAGGAGGCCGTCGACGGGGACGTCTTCCACGCCCACGGCCGCAGTGTCGTCCTGCTCGTGGCCCTACCCGACGAGAAGGGCACCTGACGAGATGAGTGCCACCACCGACCGCCGAATCCTCTCCGACACCCTCGCGGGATACGTGACGTACCACAGCCCCACCCAGCACCGGTTCGGGCTGCGCACCTCCGACGGCCGCGAGTTCACCGTGCATCTCGCCCGCAACGTCGTCTCCCGCATCGTCCGCAACCTGGGCGACCCCTACCAGGACACCACCCCGCGCACCCGGGACATGCTGGGCACCGGGCGCTTCCTGTTCGCGTACGGGATCTTCTACGAGTGGGAGGGCGGCTCGCGGTTCGAGGCGAAGGAGATCACCTTCCCCGAGGAGAGCCGCGGCCACTACGTCTTCGAGCACCCCGACTGGTGGGTGCGGCAGGCCGCCGCGATCGCCGACTTCTATCTGCGCGGCCAGTTCCCGGACGGCAAGTTCGACTGGCGCAACTACCGCACCCACCTCACCCTCGACGGCGCGCACCTGCCGGAGCACGCGGGTGAGAACGTGCGGCAGGAGACCGACACCATCTCCCGTCTGGTGTACGGCCTTTCGACCGCGTACCTGCTGACCGGCGAGGACCGGTTCCTGGACGCGGCCGAGAGCGGCACGGAGTACTTACGGCAGTACATGCGCGTCGACGACAAGCAGGACGGGATCGTCTACTGGTACCACGGCATGGACATCACGCCGACCGGGCGGCGCAAGGTGTACGCCTCGGAGTTCGGCGACGACTTCGACGCCATCCCGATGTACGAGCAGATCTACGCGCTGGCCGGCCCGACCCAGACGTACCGGGTGACCGGCGATCCGCGGATCCTGGAGGACATCGACCGGACGGTCGCCCTGTTCCAGCGGTACTTCCGTGATGAGGAGCGCGGGGGCTTCTTCTCGCACATCGACCCGATCAACCTGAGCCCCTGCGACGACGCCCTGGGCCGCAACCGCTCCCGCAAGAACTGGAACTCGGTCGGCGACCACGCCCCCGCCTATCTCATCAACGCCTATCTGGCCACCGGCCGCGAGGACTTCGCCGAGCTCCTGGAGGAGACCGCCGACACCATCGTCGAGCGCTTCCCGGACGAGCCGGACAGCCCCTTCGTACAGGAGCGCTTCCACGAGGACTGGAGCCCGGACCGCACCTGGGGCTGGCAGCAGGACCGGGCCGTGGTCGGACACAACCTGAAGATCGCCTGGAACCTGACCCGGATCCGCGCGCTGCACGACAAGCGGGAGTACGCCGAGACCGCGCGCCGGATCGCCGAGATCATGCCGCCGGTCGGCAGCGACCAGCAGCGCGGCGGCTGGTACGACGTGGTGGAGCGGCGGGCCGACGCGGACAGCGGCATCCACCGCATGGTGTGGCACGACCGCAAGGCCTGGTGGCAGCAGGAACAGGCGATCCTCGCCTATCTGATCCTGGCCGGGACCGGCGACGACCCCGAGTCGCTGCGGCTCGCGCGGGAGGCCGCCTCCTTCTACAACGCCTTCTTCCTGGACCACCAGGACGGCGGCGTCTACTTCAACGTGCTGGCCGACGGGATCCCGTACCTGGTGGGCACCGAGCGGCTCAAGGGCTCGCACGCCATGGCCGGCTACCACTCGCTGGAACTGTGCTACCTGGCGGCCGCGTACACCGGGCTGCTGATCAGTCACGAGCCGCTCACCCTGCACTTCCGCCCGCGCCCGGACGATCTGCCCGGGCGGGAGCTGAGGGTGGCGCCCGATCTGCTGCCGCCGGGTTCGGTGGAGCTGACCCGGGTGTGGATCGACGGCCGAGAGCACCACCATTTCGACGCGAAGCAGCTGACCGTGAAGCTCCCCGAGAGCGACGGGCCGGTGCGGGTGCGGGTCGAGCTGGAGCCCGTGCAGATGCGGCTGCGCATGCGCAGCGAGTTCGACGGCGGCACCGCGCACGTGCGCTGCGGCGGCGCGGTCGACGGCGGTGAGCTCGACAAGTTCCGGCGGGTGCTCGGCGAGGTGATGGCCGCGGGGCCGCAGCGGGTGGAGTTCCATCTGTCCGAGGTCACCGAGATGTGCCGGCCCGCGGTCAACGAACTGCTCGTGCAGCGCACCAAGGCGGGCCTGGACGTCGACTTCGTCGTCGTCGGCCATGTCCTGCCCGAGGTCCGCGAAGCCCTGATGGCCACCGACGCCTTCCTGCTAGAGGGCGAGGAGGACTGAACCGTGACCACCACCACCCTGCCCCTCGGACACCTCGCCACGGAGTCGTACGACCCGCCCTGTGAGCTGCCCGCCGAGCCGGTGGACCTCTCCGCGTACTGCCGGGACCTGTTCGGCACCCTGAGCCGCTCCGACCAGCGGCGCTGGGGCGAGGTCTATGTGCGCGGGCTGCTCGACGTGCCGGGGCGCAAGACGCCGGCCCGGATCTCCGAGCAGGTGCTGGGCCGCCGGGCCGTGCAGCAGATCCAGCAGTTCGTCAACCAGAGCCCGTGGCCGTGCGGGCCGGTGCGCCGGCGGCTCGCCGGGCAGCTGAGCGCGGCCTTCAGGACCGAGGCGTGGTGCGTCGACGAGGTCGTGTTCGCGAAGAACGGCGACCGTTCGGTGGGCGTGGCCCGGCAGTACGCCCCCTCGCTGGAGCGCACGGTCAACTGCCAGCTGGCGCTGGCCACTTCGCTGGTGGGCCGGCACGGCGGGGTCCCGGTGAGCTGGCGGCTGATGCTGCCGGCCCGCTGGGACCGCGACGAACGGCTGCGCACCCAGGCGCACCTGCCGCCGGAGGAGCGGTCCCGGCCGCGCTGGCGGTACATCCTGGAGGCCGTCGACGAGATGCTGGAGGACTGGTACCTGGAGCCGCTGCCGGTCCTCGTCGACTGGCGCGGCGAGAACGACGTGGCGCCGCTGCTGCGCGGCCTGGAGGCGCGCGGGCTGGCCTACCTCGTCGAGGCCTCGCCGAGCACGGCGGTCACCCTGCCGCGGCCCTGTGCCGGATCGCCGTACGGGAGTGGCACGTTGACCGAGCTGGCGGTGCACGCGGCGCAGCACCGCAAGCGGATGCCGATCGCCTGGCAGGACCGGGCGACCGCGCGGATGCGGCAGTCGCAGGTGCTGTCGGCACCGGCGCTGCTGCTGACCGAGGCGCCCCACGGCGGGGGTGCGGGCGCCCGGTCGGCCGCGGCACTGCCGCCGCAGCGGCCGCGGCACCTGGTGACCGACTGGCCCTACGGCCGGCCCACCCCGCGCGCCTACTGGCTGACCAACCTGCCCGGCCGCAAGCTGTCGGACGTGCTGCCGCTCGCCCAGCTGCGGACGCTGTCCGGGGAGAGCCTCGCCCGGCTCCAGCAGGACTTCGGGCTCGCCGACTTCGAGGGCCGCTCCTTCCGCGGCTGGCACCATCACGTCACCCTCGCCTCGGTGGCGATGGGGTACGACGCGCTGAACCGGCCCTACCGCTCCCAGCCGACCGCGGTGAAGTCGGTGTCGCCGAGGCCGGGGACGCCGTAGTTGGCGAGGGTCCTGCGGACCGCGAGGACCTGGGGGCGCTGGTAGAGCAGGACGTCGTGGCCGAGCTGCCAGATCAGGCGGTCGGCCTGGTTGTAGAGCCGGTTGCGGCGTCCGGCGTCCAGGGTGTGCACGGCCCGGTCGAGCAGCCGGTCGACCTCGGGGCTGGAGATCCGGCCGTAGTTCTCGTAGATCTGCTCGCCGCTCGGCTCCCGGTACACGGGATACAGGGTGCTCGGATAGGTCAGTCCGGTGAATCGGAAGATCGCCAGGTCGAAATTCCCGCTGTTGAGGTACTTCGGCAAGTAGTCGTCGGCCGGGACTTTCTGGATCTCCACCTGGATTCCGGCCTGTCGCAGCATCTGCTGGAGGAGTTGGGAGAGGTCCAGACCGAGTCGGTTGGTGGCCTGGCTGAGAACGAAACGGAGCGTCAAATTCTGCCCGTTCCTGGTTCGTGTGCCGCTGTTGCCGTCCCGGTGCCAGCCGCGCTGTTCGAGAATGCGTTCCGCGTCCTTCAGGTCGTACGTTCCGAGCGTTCCGGAATTGTCCTTGTAGCCGGGCTGGTTGGTCATGAAGAAGTGATTGCCGAGCAGCGGGACCCCGACGGGCAGTCCGGTGCCGGCCACCTTGGCGAGGGCCTGCCGGTCGATGGCCTTCAGTACCGCCCGGCGCACCTCGGGGTCGGCGAGCGGGCCCGCGGCGCCGTTCAGTGCCACCTGGACGTCGTCCCAGGCCGAGCCGGTGCGGATGTCCGTGTCGTCGGCGTCCCGCAGGCGGTCGTAGAGGTCGGCGGAGGCGGCGTTGACCGCGTCGAGCTCGCCGTTGAGGAAGGCCTGGACGGCGGTGGCCGGGTCGAGGGTGCGCAGCACGATGCGGTCGAGGCGGGGGCGGGTGCCCCACCATCGGGGGTCGGGTACGGCGGTGAGGGTCTGGGCGGTGGCGTCCAGCGAGCCGATCCGGAAGGGGCCCGCGGTGATGGGCGCGCCCTTGCGCCAGCCGTCGTTGAACTGGGCGGGGGTGCTGTAGGCGGCGGCCGGGTAGAGCGGGGTGAACAGCCGCTGCCAGTCGGCGAAGGGCCGTTTGAAGGTCACCTTCACCTGGTGCTTGTCGGCGCCCTGGCGGATCGAGGCGATGTCCTCGTAGCCGCTGGGGTCGACGATGCGGTAACGCTGGTCGCCGCTGCCGAGGGCGTGCCACTGGGCCGCGAAGTCCCGCCAGCTCAGCGGCTTTCCGTCGGACCACCTGGCCTCCGGGTTGAGGCGGTAGACGACCGTCTGCGGGGCGGAGGAGGTGACGGAGGCGGAGCGGAGGTAGTCCGGCACCGGGTGCGGGGTGCCGACCGCGTCCCGGGCGAAGAGGCGCGGTTCGAGCAGGCTCATGACGGTGGAGACGTCGTCCCAGGCGCCGTCCACCTGGAAGTAGTTGAACTGGGTCAGCCACTGGTAGATCGGGAGCGTGAGGGTGCCGCCCTGTTTCAGCTCGGCCGGGGGCTTCGCGTTGATGTCGGTACGGCCGTAGGCGGGGACCGGTGCGCCGGACTCGTCGTCGGGGGTGCCGCTGCCGTGGGCGGAGGTACAGCCGAACAGGAGAGCAGTGAGGGCAATCCATATCAGCGTGGGCCACAACGGTCTGTTGCGCATGGCAAACCCGGTCATTGTGACGACCTCTCCCCGTATGAGGTTGTCTGGAGCTTAACATCGAGACATGTCAAGGGCGTTGGCAAAAGGCCTCGTGAACTCCCTCGCATTACTAGTCGTTTCAACGTTTCTCTGTTATTGGATTTCTTCCGTCGCGCTCGATCCCCGGGCCTACTACGAGGACCGGACACCG
Organism: Streptomyces cylindrosporus; assembly: GCF_022698165.1. Taxonomy (GTDB): domain Bacteria; phylum Actinomycetota; class Actinomycetes; order Streptomycetales; family Streptomycetaceae; genus Streptomyces; species Streptomyces cylindrosporus. Next base: position 237,369 of record NZ_JALDAY010000010.1, on the reverse strand, counting down.
CGTCCGTCCGCGGCGGTCGTGAACGCTCAACTGACCGCACTGGGACTGGATCCGGGCATGCCGGTCACCGACCGCTTCGCGCACTGGGCGCGGCGGGCGCTGCACGGGGATCTCGGCCGCACGCTGGACGGCACCTCGGTGAACGCCGAGTTCGGCAGACGGGTCGGCGTCACGGCGCGGCTGCTGGTGGCGGGCACCGTCGTGGGCACGGTGCTCGGCGTGCTGGCCGGGGTGTGGGCGGCGACGCGGCGCGGCCGGCTACCGGACCGGGCGCTGACCCTGTTCTCGTTCGCGGTGCTGTCGGTGCCGCCCTTCGTGCTCGGCCTGCTGCTGCAGACCGGCGCCCTGTCGGTCAACGACGCGGCGGGCCGTACGGTGATCCGCTACACGGGCGAGAGCACACCGGGCCTGAAGGGCGGCCCGCTCACCCAAGTCGGCGACTCCGCCGTGCACTTGGTGCTGCCGACCCTGTCCGTGGCGCTGGGGGCGATCGCCATGTACAGCCGCTACCAGCGCGGTTCGACCCTGGACGTCCTCGGCTCGGACCATCTGCGCACCGCCCATGCCAAGGGACTCACCCCCGGCCGGGCCCTGCTGCGCCACGGCCTGCGCACCTCGCTCATCCCGCTCACGGCCTTCTTCTCCTTCGGGTTCCTGACCCTGTTCACCGGAGCGGTGTTCACCGAGAAGATCTACGGCTGGCACGGCATGGGCAGCTGGTTCGTGGAGTCCGTGCAGAAGGGCGACGTGAACGCCGCCGTGGCGGTCGAGGTGTTCAGCGCGGCGCTGGTGCTGCTGGCGGGTCTGGTGGCGGAGCTGCTGCATCGCGCGCTCGATCCGAGAGTCCGGCGGGCGTGAGGTACGGCCACGGGGGGCCGCCGGCACGGCGGTTGGTGCGCGCGCCGGGGGCGGTGGCGGGCGCGGCGCTGCTCATCGCCCTGTTCCTGCTGGCGTTCGTCGGCCCGCGGATCTCCGGGTGGGGTTACGCCGACGTCGACTACTCGGCGTTGCACCGGCCGCCGGGCGGCGGGCACTGGTTCGGCACCAACCGGATCGGGCAGGACGTGTTCGCGCAGTGCGCCCGGGGTCTGCAGAAGTCGTTGCTGATCGGGGCTTTGGCGGCGTTCTTCGCGACGGGCCTCGGGGCGGTCGTCGGGGTGTGCGCCGGTTACTTCGGGGGCTGGGCGGACCGGCTGCTGATGCTCTGCGTCGACCTGATGCTGGTGGTGCCGGCGTTCCTCGTCCTGGTGGTGCTGGCGCCGAGGCTGCGCGGGCTCGGCTGGCTCGCGTACGCGGGGCTGATCGCCGCGTTCGGCTGGATGGTCACCGCGCGGGCGGTGCGGGCCATGACGCGGTCGCTGAAGGAGCGTCAGTTCGTGCTGGTGGCACGGCACATGGGGGTGGGGCCGGGCATGGTGATCCGGCGGCACATCCTGCCGCACATGGCGTCCTTCCTCGTCACGGACGCCACGGTGGCGGTGGCCGGGGCGGTGATCAGCGAGACGGGGCTCTCGTACTTCGGCTTCGGGGTGCAGCCGCCCGACGTGTCGCTGGGCACGCTGATCGCGGACTCCGCGGACGTGCCGACGACGTACCCGTGGATGTTCTGGTTCCCGGCGGGGCTGCTGGTCCTGCTGGTGCTCGCCTTCCATCTGATCGGGGACGCGCTGCGCGGGGCGCTGGATCCGGCGGGCGAGGCGGCCGCGGCGGACCTCGCGGGGAGCGGGGCATGACGTCGTCCGGTGAGGTGCTGCTCGACGTGCGGGGCCTGTGGGTCGAGCGGCCCGCCACCCGGCGCTCGCCCGCGCTGTCGCTGGTGCGCGGCGTCGATCTCGTGCTGCGCCGGGGTGAAGTCCTGGGCCTGGTGGGCGAGTCGGGGGCGGGCAAGAGCCTCACCGCGCTCGCGCTGCTGGGGCTGACCCCGCCGGGGCTGCGGGTGTCGGGCTCGGTGCGGCTGCACGGGCGGGAACTCGTCGGGCTGCCCGGGCGGGAGCTGGCCCGGGTGCGCGGCCGTCACATCGCCCTGGTGTTCCAGGACGCGCTCGCCGCGTTCACGCCGGTGGTCAGGGTCGGGGACCAGATCGGCGAGGTGCTGCGGATCCACCGACGGCCGCGGCCGGGGCGGGAGTCGGCGCTGCGGGCGGCGGTCGAGCTGCTGGACGCGGTCGGGGTGCCGGAGCCGGGGCGGGCGGCGCGGTCGTATCCGCACGAGCTATCGGGCGGGATGCGTCAGCGGGCCATGATCGCGATGGCCATGGCGGGGCGTCCGGACGTCATCGTGGCCGATGAGCCGACCAGCGCGCTGGACGTCACCGTGCAGGCGCAGGTCCTCGAAGCGCTGCGGGCCGCGCGGCTGGCCACGGGGGCGGCGCTGCTGCTGGTCAGCCACGACCTGGGGGTGGTGGCCGGCGAGGCGGACCGGGTCGCTGTGATGTACGGCGGGCGGATCGTGGAGAGCGCGGGTGTGGACGCGCTGTACGGGGCGGCCCGGATGCCTTACACGAAAGGGCTGATCGGCTCGGTGCCACGGATCGACCGCGAGACACCGCCCACACCGGTGCCGGGTTCGCCGCCGGCGGCAGGGTGGCCGGGGCCGGGGTGCGCCTTCGCGGCACGCTGCCCGCTGGCCGAGGAGGCGTGCGGGGTGCGTGAGCCGGAACTCGACGGCGCGGACGGCCATTTGACTGCGTGCCATCGGGCGGAGGAGGCGGTGAAACTGAGTGCGGAGGAGCTTTTTCCGCCTTCGGGGGGTGGAGCGCCGCGCCCGGAGGGGCGGGAGGGGGGCGGGCCTCCGCACGGGCGGGGGACGGACGGGGAGGGGCCCCCGTACGGGTGCGACGCGGGCGGGGAGGGGCTGGCCGGGGGGCAGAACGCGGGCACTCAGACGCCGACCGAAAGGCGGAACCTGGGCACCCAGGGGCCAGCCGAAGGACGGAACGCGGGCACGCAGGGGCCAGCCGAAGGACGGAACGCGGGCGCGCAGAGGCCAACCGAAGGACGGAACCCAGGCACACATGATCCAGCCGGAGGGCAGAACCCAGGCACCCAGACGCCGACCGAAAGGCGGAACCCGGGCACCCAGGAGCCAGCCGAAGGGCAGGGCGCAGGCGCGCAGGGGGTGGCCGGAGGGCAGAAGTCGGGTCGGGTGAAGGGGGCGCAAGCGCGGGGCGCTGACGTGGTGTTGCGGGTTTCGGGGCTTGCTCGGTCGTTTCCCGTGCCGGGTGGCAGGGGGAGATGGGCAGGGCTCGGGAGGTCGGGCCGGGTGGGCTCGGTGCGTGAGGTGTGGGGCGTTGAGCGGGTCGATCTGGAGGTGCGGCGAGGGGAGACGCTGGGGCTTGTCGGGGAGTCCGGGGCCGGGAAGTCGAGCGTCCTGTCGCAGGTGGTGTCGTTGGACGCGCCGCAGTTCGGGAGCGTCGAGGTGCTCGGACAGGACGTCGCGCGGCTCGGGCGGCACGAGGTGCGGCGGCTGCGGGGCGCCGTGCAGTTCGTGCCGCAGGACCCCATGTCGAGCCTGGATCCGCGGATGCGGGTGGGCGACATCGTCGCCGAGCCGCTGTGGGTGCAGAAGGTGCCCCGGGCACGCGTCGCCGAGCGGGTCGGCGAGGTGCTGCGGCTCGTCGGGCTGGACGAGGGCGACGCCGCCGGCTACCCGCACGAGTTCTCCGGCGGCCAGCGCCAGCGGATCGCCATCGCCCGGGCGCTGGCCGTACGGCCGCAGTTGCTGCTGCTGGACGAACCGGTCTCCGCGCTGGACGTGTCGGTGGGGGCCGGGATCCTCGATCTGCTGCGCAGGCTGAAGGAGGACCCTGGCCCTGCGTGTCTGTTCGTCTCCCACGACCTTGCGGTGGTGCGGCAGATCGCCGACCGGGTCGCGGTCATGTACGCCGGTCGCATCGTCGAGACCGGCGAGGTCCCTGAGGTGTTCGCGCTGCCGGGCCACCCTTACACCAGGGCACTGCTCGACGCGGTACCGGTGCCGGATCCCGCCATGGTGCGCGGCCGTCCGCGGGTGATCCTGCGGGGCGAACCGCAGTCGCCCGGCGCGGACTTGACGGGGTGCCGGTTCCGGACACGTTGCCCGGTGTTCATGTCGCTTCGGCAGCGGCAGCGAATGCGCTGCGAGCGGGAAATTCCCGAGGCCTTGACGACGGCTGTGGGGGGTGGCCGTTCAGTGGCCTGTCATTTTCCGCTCACCGGCGGCGGATTCAGCAGCAGCCACCGCTGAGGCTGCCCGGCATCTGCACGACGTGCCGGGTCGACGTGCCTCCGCCGGCGAGGAAGGTGCCGCCGACGACCAGTCCGGCGACGAACAGCGTCACCATCAGTATTACCGCGAATTTATGCATCTCTCCTTTTCTCCATTTCCCCTGGAGGATTTGTTTACGATTCCAGTCAATCGAACATTACTTCGCAAGTCAAGTGCAGCTTTTTACATCGAGAATGAGCAGGAATCGGAATTTCCATTTCCCGTTCCAGCTATCTGGCGACCCAGGCGGAACAGGAGATTTTCGGCCGTGACCGGCAACAGAGCGGTCAGGCCCATTGGCGTGCCCCAGTCATGCTGGTAGTGTGATCTATGACATCTGAAGTCATGTGCTCACTCTGGGAAGCCAAATGGATCAAGCGGAAGGCACATCTCCGGTCGAGGTGGGCAGGCGCATCCGGAACCTTCGCACCAAACTCGGGCTCAAGCAGCAGGATCTCGCCTCGACGGATATTTCCGCGAGCTACATCTCGCTCATCGAATCCGGTAAAAGGGCTCCCTCGGACGCGGTACTGACCGCCCTGGCGGGAAAACTGGGGTGCTCGCCCGATCATCTCCGCTCGGGTCTCGACGACCACACGCTGGAGGACACCCGGCTGAAGCTCGCTTTCGCCGAAATGGCCCTGCGCAACGGGGACAACGGCGAGGCTCTGCAGGCCTTCGGTGAACTCCTCGCCAAGCCCGTGCTGCTGGACGCCAGGATGCTGCTGCGCGCCCGCATCGGCCAGGCGACCGCCCTGGAGAAGCTCGACCGGATCGAGGCGGCCGTCCCGGTGCTGGAGGAGCTGACCAGGAACCCGTCTCTGGCGGCCGGTTCGGACGAGTGGTGCAGGGTCTCGGTCGCCCTCAGCCGCTGCTACCGCAACATGGGCGACATCACCCTGAGCATCGAGATCGGCGAACGGGCCCTGGCCACCCTGGACTCCCTCGGCCTCGACGTCACCGTGGACCACGTCCAGGTCGGCGCCACGCTGATCGGCTCGTACCTCATGCGCGGTGACGTCACCCGCGCCCATCTGCTCGCCCAGAAGCTGATCCCGGTCGCCGAGGAACACGGCGGACGGGCCGGCCGGGGCGCCGTCTACTGGAACGCGGGGCTGGTCGCCCTCTCCCGGCGGCAGCTGCCCGAGGCGCTCGCGCTCACCGAGCGGGCGCTGGCGATGATGGCCGACGACGACAACCTGCGGCACGTGGCGATGCTCAAGACGACCGTCGCCTGGCTGGAGCTGCAGTCCGAGGTGCCCGATCCCGCGCGCGCCCTCGAACTGCTGGAGGACGCGGGCGGCACCCTCAGCGAGGTCGGCACGGCCGTGGAGCAGGCCAGGTGCGAGATCTGCCTGATCGACGCGAACACCCAGCTCGGCCGGTGGGACGAGGCCGCCGCGCACGCCCGGCGGGCGCTCGGACTGCTCAGCTCCGGCCCCCGGGTGGAGGCGGTCGGGGCGCGGGTGCGGCTCGCCGAGATCCATCTGCTGCGCGGCGAGACGGACGAGGGCCTGCAGGGTCTGCACGCGGCGACCCGTCAGCTCAGGCACTTCGCGCCGTCGTACGAGACCGCGCAGGAGTGGCGTCACCTCGGCGACGTGTGGAAGCGGCAGGGCCGCACCAAGGAGGCGCTCGACGCGTACGACCAGGCGCTGCAGGCCTCCGGGATGCCCATGACGTACGACCCCGCGCAGGTCCTCGCCAAGCAGCACCAGGACTGATCCGGCCGGTGCGGACCGGGCGGCTCGGCCGGCCCGGTCCCTTCCCCCGTGACTCCTCATCAGCCCACCGTGCCTCTGGGACGGCCGGCGAGCAGGTCGATGATGGTGCGGGCGAAGAGGTGGCAGTGCTCGCCGGTGCGGGCGGTGACCAGGTCGTCGTCGACGACCACGTCCTGGTCGACGTACTCGCCGCCCATGTTGCGCAGGTCGCCCAGCAGGTTGTTGTGGACCACGGCACGCCGGCCGCGGACCAGCCCGGCGACCGGCGCCGCGAGCCACATGCCGTGGCAGATGACGCCCTTGAGGATGGCCGGGTCGGCGAAGGCGCGGCGCAGGAAGCGGGCGGCGGGCGGGAGTCGGGCGGGGTCCTCGGTGTAACGCAGGCGGTCGGCGACCATGCCGGAGGGGACGATGACCGCGCTGAACTCCTTGAGCGCGAACTCGTCGACGTCCTCGAAGGACTCGGTGACCGTGAACGGCATGCGGTGCTCGTGCCCCTGGAAGGTCATCTCCTCCTGGCCCCACAGCCGGGACAGGAAGTGCACCTCGGCGCCCTCCTCCGGGAAGCGGTGGCGGTAGTAGAGGATCTCGGGTTCGTAGAAGTCGCTCTCCATCAGTACGGCGATCTTGTGACCCGTCAGTCGCACCGCTACCGTCCCCTCCCCCGCCGCTCGGTCACCAGGTCGATCAGGAACGGGCCGCGGTGCGCGAGCGCCTCGGCGACGGCCGCGCGCACCTGGCCCGGCTTCTCCACGCGCAGCGCGGGCACGCCCAGCGACCTCGACAGGGCGACGAAGTCGACGGCCGGCCGGGAGAGGTCGAAGATCTCCGGGTACTCGTGCGCGGCGATGCCCTGCTCGCCCCAGTACTGGCCGATGTTGAGCTCCAGCAGCTTGTAGCCGCTGTTGTTGCAGACGACGAGCTTGGCGCCGATGTCGTACCGGGCCGCCGTCCACAGGGCCTGGAAGGTGTAGAGGCTGCCGCCGTCGCCGGTGAAGCCGACGACCGTGCTGTCCGGACGGGCCAGTTGGGCGCCCAGCGCGCCCGGGATGCCGACGCCCAGGGAGCCGCCGCGGGTCTGGTGCCAGCGGCCGGGCTCGGCGGCGGGGAGGGGGCCGAAGAGGTCCGGGGACGCGGTGAGGGACTCGTCGAACAGGACGACGTCGTCCGGGAGTTGGGCGGCGAGTTCCTCGGCGAAGGCAATGTGCGGCAGCTCCTGGGCCGCGGCCCGCTCACGGGCGGTGCGGGCGGCGGCCGTCCGGGCCTCGGCGCGTTCGGCGGCGCCCCGGCGCAGCCGGTCCGCGGCGGCCGTACGCTCCGCACGGCTCATCCGTGCCTCGATGGCGTCGGCGAGCAGCGCGAGGGACCGCTTCGGGTCGGCCACCAGACCGAGGTCGACCGGGAAGTTCTTGGCGATGGCGTCCGTGTCGAGATCGATGTGGACCACCGGCACGCCCGCGCCGAAGACGCCGTACAGGGCCGGGAAGACCTCGGGCAGCGCGTAGGTGCCGCAGAGCAGGACGGCGTCGGCCGCCTCGGTGATACGGCGGCTGCTCTCGCCGAACATGTGGCCCAACTGGCCCGCGTAGGCGGGGTGTCGGTCCGAGAGGTTGGCCTCGGCCCAGTCCGCGCCCCACACCTCGGCGCCCCACACCTCCGCCAGCCGGCCCAACTCGGCCTGGGCGCCCGCGAAGTGGATCCCGTCGCCCGCGATCACGATCGGCCTGCGCGCGTCGGCCAGCAGCTCGGCCGCACGCTCCAGCGACCCGGCGTCTGGCGCGGAGGCGGTGTCGGGATAGGTCACCGGCACCGCCTCCTCGCTCGTGGGCCGGTCCATCACGTCGGCGGGGAGGACGACGAGGACCGGCCCGTACGGCGGGGTGCCGGCCACCTTGAAGGCGCGGCGCAGCACCCTGAGCGTGGAGTCGGGATCGACCACGCGGGTCGCCCACTTGGTCACCGGTTCGGCCATGGCGACCAGGTCGGCGGCCATCTGGGCCTCCATGGCCTCGTAGCGCAGGCCGGCCTCGCCGGCCACCACCACGAGCGGGGCGTGGCCGCGTTTGGCCTGGTAGAGCATGCCGATGCCGTTGCCGAGGCCCACGCCGGAGTGCAGCTGGACGACCGCCGGGCGGCGGGTGGCGCGGGCATGGCCGTCCGCCATGCCGACGGCGACGGACTCCTGCAGGGTGAGCACGTACTCGATCGCCGGGAAGTGGCGCAGTTCGTCCAGGAAGCCCTGCTCGACCGTGCCGGGGTTGCCGAACATGTACGGCACCCCTTCGGCCACCAGCTGCTCCAGGAACGCCGCCCGGGCCGGCCTGCTGTCCATGGGTCTGCCTCCTCGTGAACGGCTGTCGGCTAGGCGGACTTGAAGCCCCACTGGCGCAGGCCCTGGTCGAGGACCTCGACCGTCTTCTGGCCGGTGAGGTAGGAGTCGGGGGTCGAACGCCCGGTGATGAAGGGGTAGTCGACGATGACCGAGGTGGTCTTGCCGAAGTTGCCGTGGTAGGCGCCGCCGGGTGCGGTCGCGTCGCGCAGGATGTACTCCAGCGGGTACGGCGGCGGGCCCATGTTGAAGTCGGTGCCGACGAAGCCGGTGCCGTCGAGGTAGTCGTACTCGATGCAGTGACCGGTGACGTGCTTGCCGCGGATGATGCTCTCGCGGTCCTCCTGGTCGCGGGCGAAGGCCAGACAGGCCACGCCGTAGCACTCGGCGGCGATCGGGCGGTCGAGGGCGTGGAAGGCGAGGATCAGGTCGTGGACGCGCCAGTTGTTGGCGAGGTCGACGATCGGGCCGCTGCCACCGACGACCAGGAGGGCGTCGTAGCGGTCGGCGATCTGGTCGCGGACCTTCTCCAGGCGGGTGTTGTAGGCCTCCCAGTCGCGCAGGAAGTACGGCTTGGAGCGGTAGGGCCGGTCCGGGAGCCAGGAGGAGAGGTCGAGCGGGTTGTCGAGGCGGTCGGAGGCCTCCACGGCCTTGACCTTCGCGGCCATCTCGGGCGTGGTGACGGAGCGGCCCAGCGGCGGGTCGACGTAGTCGGGGTCCATGCTCGGGGGCAGCGCCACCGGCCGCTTGCCGGTCGGGGTGGCGAAGGTGATGTGGTAGCCCGCCTTGTCGAAGGTCTCCAGGGGGCCGATGAGTTCCTCGCCCCAGTAGCCGTACTCGGACAGGACGACGAGGATGCGCCTGCTCATGGGGTTCCTCTCGGTCGGCGTCGGTTCGTACGCGTGAACCGCCGAACTCATGTCTAGTTTTCGGGCTTCGGCCGGTACCAGACGGGAGGGCGCCGGGTGCCGCACATCCCCAAGTGGCAGACCGCACTACGGCAAATCGAGCCTTGGACTGGGCTGTTGTCCCATGCGCAACGAAGACGCCCCCCGCTGGGCGGAGGGCGTCCGGTGTCGCGTCGCGGGCGTCAGAGACGGAAGAGGCCCGGGTCGGCGACCACGACGTCCAGCAGGACCGGTCCGTCGGCCGTCAGGGCGGTGCGCAGGGCCTCGCGCAGGCCCTCGGGGCTCTCGACGCGTTCGCCGCGCACGCCGAAGCCTCGGGCCAGCTGGGCCATGTCGACGCCGCTGAGGTCCCAGCCCTTCTGCCAGGACTTCTGGTCCTGGAGGTAGTACTTGAGGGACAGGTAGCCGGAGTTGTCGGGGATGACGAAGGTGACCGGCAGCTGGTGCTGGGCCGCGGTCCACAGGGCGTGCAGGGTGTACTGGGCCGAGCCCTCGCCGACGACCACCACGGCCCGCTTCTCCGGGTGTGCGAGGGCGTAGCCGACGGCGCCGGCGAAGGGGAAGCCGAGGGCGCCGCTGGCGGTGGCGAAGTAGCCGTTGTCCGCGCCGAGCGGGATCTGCTCGTGGAAGTCGGCGCGGGCGATGGGCAGTTCCTCGAACAGCTGGGCGTCGGCGGGGAGTTCCTGCGACAGGACGTGGAAGAGGTACGCCTGGGTCAGCGGGGTCGAGGGTTCGGGGACCGCCACCGGCTCGCGGACGGGGGCGAGTTCGGTGCGCTCGCGCTCGGAGACCAGCGGGACGAGTCCCTTGACGACCGCGCCGGGCGGGGCGACGAAGCTCTGGTCGGCGAGCGTCGCGGCGGCCGCCTGCGGATTGTCGGTGACGTGCAGGAACCGTACGTCCGGGGTGAGTTGGGGCCGCGGGGTGCGGTCCAGGTCGGCGGGCGCGGTGGAGAACAGGTCCCAGGCGGTGAACAGGGTGAACGCGGGGCCGCCGAGGACGACGACCACGTCGTGCTGGGCGGCGAGCCGCTCGTTGACCAGCTCCGGGATGGGCGGCAGGACTCCGGCGAAGAGCGGGTGGTCCTCCGGGAAGGCGCCGCGGTTCCACACGGGGGCGCCCCACACACGGGCGTTGAGCTTCTCGGCGAGCGCGATCAGGTCGCCGCGCGCGCCCTGGGCGTCCACCGGTCCGCCGGCCACCAGGCCGGGCCGCTCGGCGCCGTCCAGGGCCGCCGCGATCCGCGCCAGGACCGCCGGGTCCGGTACGACGGCGCTCTCGACCTGGGCTATGCGCACCGGCTCCGGGTCGGCCGGGCGGACCCAGTCGTCCTCGGGGACGGCGACGAACACCGGGCCCTGCGGGGCCTGTTTGGCGATCTGGTAGGCCTGGGCGATCAGCGCGGGCACGTCCTGCGGGCGGCCGGGTTCGCCGGCCCACTTGATGTACGGCCTGGGCAGCTGGGTGGCGTCCTTGGCGACCAGGAAGGGGTCGCCGAGCAGCATCTTGCGGGCCTGCTGGCCGCCGAGGATGACCATCGGGGTGTTGGCGGCGGCCGCGGTGTAGACGCTGCCCATGGCGTTGCCGAGGCCGGGGCCGCCGTTGATGAGGACGAGGGCGGGTTCGCCGGTGCCCTGGGCGTAGCCGTCGGCCATGCCGACGACGGCGGCCTCCTGCAGGCCCATGACGAAGCGGAACTCGTCCTCGGGCCAGTACTCGAACAGCTTCATCTCGGTGTGGCTGGGGTTGCTGAACACGGTCGTCAGGCCGAGGGCGCGCAGGACGTCGAGGGTCGCGTCCCGCACGGTCCGGGAGGGGGCCGCTTCGTTGGTGGCGGTCATGGTGATCAGGCTCCTGGGTTGGGGTCGGTCGGTTCGAGCGCCGCCACCGCGCTGAAGAGGCGGTCCGGGTCGTAGCGTTCCTTGACCTTCAGCAGCCGTCCGGCGCCCGGGCCGAACGCGGCTGTGGCGCGCTGGTGTTCCTCCGGGCCGAGCAGGTTGGGGTAGCCGCCGGGCAGGGCGTGTCCGGCGAACGCGGCGGACACCTGGTGCGCCCAGCGGCGGTGCGGGGCCGCGGGCGCCGCGGGGTCCCAGGCGGCGCCGATCTCGACGAGCAGGTGGTCGCGGCGCAGCGCGAAGGCGGTGTCCCCGGCGGGGACGCGGCTCGCGGCGCCGTGGAAGTGGTGGACGTACATGCCGGAGTACGGCGAGGTGGCCGTGGCGGCCGCGTCGACGACCGACTCGACGGCCTCGTCGGTGAGTTCGGGCAGCCAGCGGGTGGCGACCTCGTTGTGCCGGCCGTCGACGACGACCTGGTCGAACATGCCGAGGACGGCCGCGTACTCCTGCGGGCAGACGCGTCCGGCGAGGGGCTTGCCGAGGGCGTCGAAGCGGTCGATGACGCGGCGGCCCTCGGCGATGTCCCCGCACCAGACCGGCAGCAGATAGACGAGCGGCTGTCCGTCGGGGCCGCCGAAGAAGCCGGTCATGACGGTGAGTTCGTCGGCGGCGGTGGCGATGATGTCGCGGTAGCCGCGCAGGACGGAGGCGGCTCGGGCGAGCGGGTGCAGGATCATGCCGGCCAGTACCGTGCCGATCGGGTGCAGGCGGACGCGCAGTTCGGTGACGACGCCGAAGTTGCCGCCTCCGCCGCGCAGCGCCCAGAACAGGTCCGCGTTCTCGTCGGCGCTCGCGACGACCGGGCGGCCGTCGGCGAGAACGACGCGGGCGGAGACCAGGTTGTCCAGCGCGAGTCCGCACTTGCCGGCGAGCAGGCCGTAGCCGCCGCCGAGGGCGAGACCGGCGAAGCCGACCGCCTTGACGGTGCCGGTGACCGGGGCGAGCCCGAAGGCGCGGGTCGCCTCGACGAGGTCGCCGGCCCGGGCGCCGCCCTGGGCCACGGCGGTGCCGGACGCCCGGTCGACGGTGACGCGCCGCAGGTCGGCGAGGTCGATCACCAGGCCGCCGTCCACGGTGGCCCGGCCCGCCCAGTCGTGGCCGCCGCCGCGCACGGACAGCGGCAGGCCGTGGGTCCGGGCGATGCGGACCGCCCAGGTCACGTCGGTCTCGTCGGCGGGGCGGACGATCACCGCGGGCCGCGCCTCGACCGCGCCGTTCCACAGGCGCCGGGCCGGCTCGTAGGCCGCGTCGCCCGCCGCGAGCACACCACCACGCAGGGTGGTGCGCAGGGCGCGTACGGCGGCCGCCGACGCGGGAGTGGTCGTTGAGGGTGCCATGGCTCCACCACTTCTCGTCCGGTCCGGGGGATGGAGGGACGGTCCAGGGGATGGTCGGGGGCGGGAACGGGCCGCGCGGGTCCGGGGAACGGATCGTGCGGTCCGGGGACGGGCCGCGCGGGCTCGGCGGACGGAACGGACGGGCCGGGGACGGGCGGCGCGGGCTCGGCGGACGGATCGGGCGGTCCGGGGACGGGCCGGGCGGACCCGGCGGACGGATCGGGCGGTCCGGGGACGGGCCGCGCGGGCCCGGCGGACGGATCGGCAGGCTGCGGACGGACCACCGCGAGAGTCCGGCCGACGAATCGGGCAGGCTGCGGACGGACCGCGACAGTCCGGCCGACGGATCGGACAGGCCGCAGACGAACCGCGCCGGGGTCTGGCCGACGGATCGGACAGGCCGCGGACGGGCCGCGCTGGCTCGGCGGAGGGATTGTGCGGGTCGGGGATGGATCGGGCCGGCCCCGGGTCCCTCACAGTCCTGGAGCCGGCCCGGCGGGAGGAGGCGCGCCTCAGCTCTCGATCAGCTCGTAGCGGCCCGGCTGTACGGTCTCCAGGTCGACGGCGGCGAGGAAGGACTGTGTCTCGGGGGCGCCGAAGAACGCGGCGATGGTGGCCTCGGCGTCCTCGGGGGTCGCCCAGTGGACGGTCACCAGGTACTCGCCGTCGGCGCCGCGGGCGGTGGAGCGGGCCAGGAAACCCGGCCGCGCCTGGAGGTACTCCTTCTCCATGGTCCGGTTGCGGTCCTGGAAGTCGGCGTCCCCGACCTCCGGGCGCAGCTTGAACCTGATGGTCTCGACGATGGTCATGTGCTCCACCTCTCCTGTGCGGTACGGGCGTCGAGGGGACGGTTGAAGACGGGCGTGCCCGGCTGCTGCCGGCGCCCGCCCGTGCCGAGGGGGCCCGTCCGGACGACCGCGAACCCGAGCTCCTCCAGGAGCGCGGCCACGGTCCCGTCGGCCTCGGTGTCGTCGCCCGCCACGAACAACGCGGTCCGCTCCTCGCGGGGTGCGCCGGGCCGGGCGAGGTCGAGCAGGTACTTGTAGTTGAGGGTGTTGACGGCCTTCACCAGCCGGGAGTCCGGGAGGTGGGCCGCGATCAACTCGGAGGACGTGGTCCGGTCCTCCTCCAGCTCGGGAAAGATCCCGTCCCGGCCGGGGGTGTAGTTGGTGGTGTCGACGACGACCTTCCCGGCGAGCGCGCCGGCCGGGAGGGTCTCGTACGCCCCGAACGGAATGGCCACGAAGACGAGCGGGTCACCGAAGGCGATCGCCTCCTCGACGCTCGCCGCCCGCGCCCGCCCGCCCAGTTCGCCGACGAGCCCGGCGAGGGAGCCGGGGCCGCGCCGGTTGGCGAGGGCGACCTCGTGTCCGGCGGCGGTGAGCAGCCGGGCCAGCGTGGAGCCGATCTCGCCGCTGCCCAGGATGCCGATCCTCATGTACGGGTCCTCTCAGCTGCCCGGACGGTTGTACGCGTACGACTCGTTGGTGTCGGACTCGTCCGGGACGAACTCGGTGACGACGTCCTTGGCCGCGTGGATGTTGACCATGCGGGCGCGTCCGGGGCCGAGGTTGGCGAACTTGTGCGGCATCCCGGCCGGTACGACGCAGATGTCGTCCGGGGTGGCGTCGACGGTGTCGCCGCCCGCCTCCAGTCGTACCGTCCCCTCGACGACGACGAAGATCTCCTCGTAGGGGTGGGTGTGGCGCGGCGGTCCGGCGTCGGTGGCGACGTCGACGATGAACGCCGAGACGCTGAGGCCGGGATGGTCGCTGGCGTTGAGGATGTGGGCGGCCACCTCGCCGTTGATCTGCACGGTGGGCAGGCTGTTCTTCGCGATGATCTGCACGGGTCGCTCCTCAGAGGGGATCGGAGACCGGGTCGGCCACGGGGGACAGCGGCCGGGCCGGCTCGTCGGCCGCCGGGCGCAGTCGTGTGGCCGCCCAGGTCGCGGGCAGGGCGACGACCATGACGATCAGGGCCAGGACGAACACGGAGTCGACGCCGTGGCTCTCCACCGCCCAGCCGCCCGCCGCCGCTCCCCCGGCGATGCCGGCGTTGACCGCAGAGGCGCCGAGGGTGGCCGCGAGGTCGCCGCCGGGTCCGGCGAGGGTGATCACCCGCAGCTGGAAGGAGGGCACGAGCCCGAAGCCGACCAGCCCCCACACGGCGAGGGCGACCGCGGTCAGGGCCGCGTTGTCGCCGACGTAGTGCAGGGCGGTGAGGATGAGGGCGAGCGCGATGTTGGCGACGACGAGCGTGGTCGCCGCGCCCCGGTCCGCGAACCGGCCGCCGCCGAACACGCCCACGGCGCTGGCGATTCCGTACACGAGGAGGAAGGCGCTGACGGCTCCGCCGGAGATGCCGGTGACGTCCTCCAGGTAGGAGGCGAGGTAGGTGAAGGCCGCGAACTGGCCGCCGAGCAGCAGCAGTCCGACGCCGAGCTGGGCCAACACCCTTGGCGCGAAGGCGTGTTTGGCCTGTGCGCCGAGCCCGGTGGGTCCGGTGATGCCGATCCGCGGCACGAGGGCGAGGGTGGCGACCAGGGCCACCGCGCCCAGCGCGACGATGCCGACGAAGGTGGCCTGCCAGCCGATCGCGTTGCCGACCAGGGTGCCCAGCGGCACGCCGATGACGGTCGACACCGCGATCCCGCCGAACACCATGGCCACGGCCCGGCCCTGCTGCCCGGCGGGCACCAGGTGCGCGGCGAGCGCGGAGGCCACGCCGATGAACAGGCCGTGGATGGCGCCGGTGATGACGCGGGCCACGATCAGCGCGCCGAAGCTGGTGGTGAGCGCGGCGAGCAGGTTGCCGACGAGGAACACCGACAGCGCCGACCACAGCAGCGTGTGGCGGCCGAGGCGGATGGTCGCGGCCGTCAGCAGTGGACCGCCGATGCAGATGCCGAGGGCGTAGGCGGTGACGAGCAGGCCGGCCGTGCCGACCGAGACACCGGTGTCCTCGGCGATGAGATTGAGGATGCCGACGATGACGAGTTCGGCCGTACCGATGACGAAGGCTCCCAGGGCGAGGGTGCCCAGGGCCAGTTGGGTACGCCGAGGGTTCTCAGCCGTGTTCACGTGCGCTGTCCTCCGAGCCGATGATCCAGTGCTCCTTGACCGCCATGTGGTGCAGATAGCGGGGCTGCACGAAGGTGACGAGGTCGTCCTTGGCCCGCGCGTACTCCTCGGAGGCGGCGGCCTTCTCCAGGTCTTCGAGGCTGTCGAAGGAGAGCAGGTAGGCCGCGTCGAGGAGGGCCTCGCCGATGGCGTAGGCGCCGTCGCGGGTGAAGCACTGCAGGTAGCGGCGCAGGCCGGGCACCTGGAGCATCAGCTCGGCGTGCGCGCCGAGGCTGCGCTCGCGGAACTGCTCCACGGTGGTGCCCTCGTTCCGCTTCACCAGGGCGACGATCTTCACGCCGTCCGCGGGCGCCGGGTGGTCCCCGGCCCGCAGGACGTGCGCGTCGGTGTCGAGGACGACGGTCCGCCAGAAGGCGGCCCACCTCGGCTCGTCGAGCCGGGCGCCCTCCAGGAACTCGGGGGTCTGCAGGGAGGCGAGCTGCTCCTGCTCGTTCTCCAGCCAGATCTCCGCGATGCCGCTCCACAGGGGGTCCTCGGGCTCCGGCCCGAAGGGGATGCGGGTGTCGATCAGGTACTTCCTGATCTGCGGGATCCTGCTCGCGTACTGCACGGCGTGGGTGTTGACCCAGTAGTCCTGGAACTCCTGCTCGGACATGCCGGGTTTGGGGTGGGCGAAGATCAGCTGGTGGATCATGGCCATCTCCAGAAGAAGTGGACGGTCAGACCTTGTAGGCCTTCTTGACGTCCTCGGCGAAGCCGAGGTAGTCCCGCAGCGGCCAGACCTCCTCGAACTCGAGGTACTCGCGCATCGGCAGCCGGCCGAGCGCGGTCCGGTCCAGCTCCTCGGCGCTCGGGGACTCGATGATCCCGATCACCCGCTTCTGCGCGGCGACCTTCCACAGGCCGACCGCGAAGCCGGAGTCGAGGGTCTCCTGGGCGTGCTCGGCCTCTTCGCGCTCGATCTCCCAGAGCTCGTCCAGGGAGATCCGTCCCTCGTGGTTCCAGCGCATCTGGACGTAGAACAACATCGGGGTTCCTTAGGGCAGTTGGGGTTACGACGCGACGAGCGCCGTCAGCCGCCGCGTGATCGGGTCGTCGTCGCCGAAGACCTCGACGGCGAGGTCGAGCGGGGTCTTGCCGTCGTGGCCGACCAGGTCGGTGCGGGCGCCCGCGTCCAGCAGGACGGTCACGCAGTCGGCGTAGCCGTGCCACAGGGCGTCGTGCAGCGGGGTGTAGCCGTTGGTGGCGCCCTGGAAGTCGAGGTCGATGCCGGGGTGGGCGACCAGGTCGGCGGTGATGCCGGTGTGGCCGTTGTAGACGGCCTTGTGCAGGGGTACCGCGCCGAAGCAGGGCTCGACGGCGTTGATGTCGGCGCCCGCGGCGAGCAGCAGCTGGACGATCTCGCCGTGGCCGTCGCGGGAGGCGACGAGCAGCGGGGTGTGGGCGTCGTTGAAGCCGTTGAGGAAGGGGGCGCGGGCGTCCACCTCGGCGCCGTCGGCGAGGAGTTGACGTACCTTCTCGGCGTCCCCGGCGGCGGTGGCCGCCATCAGGGGCTGGGCCTCGACGGTGTTCGCGTCGTGCTCGCGGCGCTCCTTGAGGAGCTGCTCGGCGCGCAGGAGCTTGTCCTTGCCGAAGGTGTTGACGTTCAGCTCGTAGGCGAAGTGCTCCTCCAGCGAGAAGCCGTAGTGGGTGTGGAGCTTGAGGCCGGCGCCCTGGTCGAGGAGGTACTCCACGAGGTCCGGGTACTTGTACCAGAGGGCGTCCATCAGCGGGGTGTGCCCGGTGGTGGGGGCGACGGCGTCCACGAAGGCGCCGGCCTCGACGAGTTGCCGGGTGACGTCGAGGCTGCCGCCCTGGCAGGCCTTGTGCAGCGCGGTGGCGCCGGCGCGGCTGTCGGCGGTGTGGACGTCGGCGCCGGAGGCGAGGAGCGTCGCGACGGTGGCCGGGTCGGCCTGGCCCGCGGCGATCATCAGGACGGTGAGCCCGGAGGAGTGCTCCCGGGTGCTCGGGTCGGCGCCCGCGTCGAGCAGCCGCCTGACGTCCTCGGCGGCGCGGGCGCGTACGGCCGCGACGAGCTCGGCGCTCATGAGGTCACCGCCCCGCCGCGGATGGCGCGGATGATCTGGGAGGGGTCGGTGTGGGACTCCCAGCGGACGATCCGGCCGTCGCGTACGGTCAGCCAGTGGGTGAAGATGATCTCGAAGTCGATGCCGGTCTCCTTGACCCGGGAGATCTCGTGGATGATCCCGGCGGCCTTCTCGCCCTCGACGACGAGGTCGAGCAGCTCCTCGGAGATCACGTCGCACTGTCCGGCGAACACCCCGACGCTGTCGGCCACTTCGGTGCTGGAGTGCAGGGTGCCGATCCACTTCATGTCGTCGTTGTAGCCGGGCACGGGGCGGTAGTTGATCCATTCGACGTCGTCGGCGAGGAGCCCGAGCGCGGTGCCGAAGTCGCCGCTGGTCAGGGCGGCGAACCACCGCTTGGCCACGTCCCGGGTCTGCTCGGTGAGGTCGCTCATGTCGTCTCCTTGCGGCCGCCGTTGCGGCCTACTGGCTGTCCGGAGGGGTCATGATCTGCTGGTTGCCGTCCGCCCACAGGGCCGTCATCACCACGCCGGCGATGCGCCAGCCGGCGGTGGTGCGGGCCAGGTCGAAGCGGTAGCGGCCGCCGAGCGTCCAGGTCGCGCCGCCGTACGCGTTGGGCAGCAGGTGGGTGGCCTGGAAGTGGGCGGTGACCACCGCTTCGTCCCCGCGCACCTCGGCGATCTGGTTGCCGATCATGTGCTGGGTCGCCCTGAGGTGGCCGAGCCCGGCCCGCCAGTCGGCGATGATCCGGTCGGGCGTGCTCGTGGACGGCTGCCCGCCGAACAGGCTCGTGTAGTCCAGCGTCACCTTCTCCGCGAGCAGGGCCGGGAGGGCGTCCCACTGCCGCAGGTCGACGTGCCACAGCATCCGGGTGCAGGTCTCGATGGCGTCGAGCCGGTCTTCGGCGGGACTCATGGTCAACTCCGTTGGCATGCCGTGGTGTTGGGCGAGGCGGTCCCGGCCGACGCTAGTGAGGGGGTCCGGGCGCGAGGTCCCGGTGCGGTGCCCGACCGGCACACTCTGCGAGCTCCGACCCGGTACTACGTCAGTTCATTTGATCTGACAGGTCACTTGACGCAGTGTCATTCCCCGTCTGACGGAGTGCCCGGCTCCGGGTGCCGGGCGCGCTCCGTGCGTGGCGCGGGGCGGTGAGGGTGGGACGACGACGGGATCGACCCACGAGGAGGAACCGATGGTGAACGCCGCAGGGAACAGGCGCGGGACATCCGGCGAGGACGACGGCTGGGGTCTGGTCGGCTAGGCGGCCGGACCATGCGGAACCGCACAGCCATGCGGATCGGGGCGGTGTTCCCGCAGACGGAGATCGGCGCGGACCCGGGCGCCGTGCGCGCGTGGGCGGAGGCGGTGGAGGGGCTGGGATTCCAGCACGCGGTCGCCTTCGACCACGTGCTCGGCGCCGGCACCGCGAGCCGCCCCGGCTGGTACGGCTACACCAGTGACGACCTCTTCCACGAGGTCTTCGTGCTGTTCGGCTACCTCGCCGGTGTCACCCGCTCGCTGGAGCTGGTCACCGGCGTCCTGGTGCTCCCGCAGCGCCAGACGGCACTGGTCGCCAAGCAGGCGGCGGAGGTCGACGTGCTCAGCGGCGGCCGGCTGCGACTGGGCGTGGGCATCGGCTGGAACCGGGTGGAGTACGACGCCCTCGGCGCGGCCTTCACCGACCGGGGCGCCCGGAGTGCCGAGCAGGTGGAGGCGCTGCGGGCGCTGTGGACGTCCCCGACGGTCACCTTCGAGGGCCGCTGGCACCGGATCGAGGACGCCGGGATCCTCCCGCGGCCCGTACGGGGCCGTATCCCCGTGTGGTTCGGCGGGGAGGCGGAGCCGGTGCTGCGGCGGGTGGGACGCCTCGGGGACGGCTGGCTGCCGCAGCGCCCGCCGGACGAGGCGGCGCGGGCGGCGGTGGGGCGGGTGCGCTCGTACGCCGTGCAGGCGGGCCGGGATCCGTCCCGGCTGGGCTTCGAGGCCCGGCTGAAGCTCTCGGAGGTGCCGGAGGCCAAGTGGCCGGACTTCGTGGCCGGTTGGCGTGACCTGGGGGCGACGCATCTGTGTCTGAGCACGATGGGAATGGGGCTGGGAACGGTGGACGACCACATCCGCACGCTCCGCAGCACCCTCCGCGAACTGGCGCCGATCGCCCGTGAATGACCCTCAACGGCCGTATTCCTCGGCCAGGAACCGGATCGACTGGTCGGTGAACACCCGCATTTCCCGGGTGAGGTTCTTTCCGCGTCGCCAGGCGAGCTGGGTGAACACCTCGAAAGGGATGTCCCATTCCAGCTCGACCAGAATTCCGGTATCCAGCGTGTCCTGGACGCAGGCCGTCGGCAGCAGGCTTATGCCGAGGCCCGCCGCAACGCCCCGCTTGATGGATTCGATCGTGCCGAATTCCAGGAAGGGCAGCGCCTCGCCCGTGCCGTCGTTCAACTCCGCCTCGAACAGCTCCCGGTAGGCGCAGCCGGCCTCCGCCGATATCACCTGGGTGCGGCGCAGTTCCTCGGTCGTCACCTTGGGGAGCTGGGTCAGCGGGTGGTCGGGGGCCGCCACCACCGTGAGCGGTTCGGAGCCGAGCACCTCCGTCTGGACGCCGGGGTGCTGGGTCTCCGCCTCCATGAGGAAGCCCATGTCGAACATGCCCTGGCGCAGCGCGTGGCAGGTCTCGGCGCACAGGCTGGGGCGCAGCACGATGTGCAGGGCCGGGTAGCGGTGGTGGAAGAACTCCAGCAGGGGCGGCATCCGGTACGAGGTGATGCTCTCCATGGAGCCGATGGTGAGGACGCCGGAGGGGTCCCCGGAGCCGACCGTGGCGCCGCGGGCCTCGCCGGCCAGGGCCAGCATCTGCTCGGCGTACGGCAGCAGCCGCTGCCCCGCCTCGGTGAGCTGGATACGGCCGCCGAGACGGTCGAAGAGGTCGACGCCGAGGGACATCTCCAGCCCCTTGATCTGGCTGGTGACGCTGGACTGCGCGTACTTCAGCTCCGTCGCCGCCTTCGAGAAGCTGAGCAGCGTGGCCACCTTGTGGAACGCCGCCAGCTGCCTGATGTCCATGGTCTTCTCCCTGCATGGGCCGACATTCGCTGGATTTCCGACGATGGATTTCCCAGTACAGCGAATCACCGGGAGGCCGGGTGCGCCATGTCCGGGCGATGTCCCATTCGGGCCACGCGGCGTCAGCTAGCTGCCAACATCCCCGTTTTCACGGCCGATTATCAGGCCCGCCTGGAAACGGCTGACGGCGCCCATTTCCTCCATGATCGCGGAGATGTGGCGCCGGCAGGTGCGGGTCGCCATTCCCAGCCTGCGCGCGATGACTTCGTCCTTGAGGCCGAGCGCCATCAGGCGGATGATGGAATGCCGTACTTCTTCGGCGACTTGCGGGTGTTCGGCGGTCTGCCGGCCCACCTCGAAGGGGCGGCCGATCTGCCAGACCGACTCGAAGCTGCGGGCGAGATATCCGACGACCGTCGGCTCGGTGATGACGGCGGCGCCGGGCGGCCGGCTGCCGGTGCGCTCCTTGGGGATGAACGCGATCCTGCGGTCGTAGATGATGAGCCGTTCGGAGAGCTCGTCGACGGTGCGCACCTCGGCGCCCTGGCGGGTGACCTCCTGGACATAGGTGCGGGTGGCGAGGCTGGTGCGGGCGGTGTGCTGGTAGAGGGTGCGCACGCGGACGCCCCGGCGCAGCAGCTCCAGGGTGTGTTCCCGGTCCGCCTCCAGGAGTTCGGGCGGGCGGCCGCCGCCGGACTGGAGGCTCATGCGCTCCTCCGTGCAGCCGTAGCGGGCGCGGTCGATCTCGCGCCGCACCTCCTCGACGTCGTCGAGGACGGTGATGGGCACGTCGGCGGCGGGGCCGCCGCTCGGCCGGGCGCGGTAGTCGGCGGCGAGGGTGCGCAACTCCTCGTGGATACGGCCGATCTCGCGCCGTCGGCGGCCGATCTCGACCTCCAGCGGGGTGACGAGTTCGGCCTCGGCGACCTCGGGGTCGAGGGGGACGACGGGTCGTCCGGGCGCGGGTTGGCTGAGGAGGTGCAGGTCCTGGAGGGACTTGCGCACCTCCTCGACGGCGCCGAGGTCCGCTCCGGTGGCGGCGGCGATCTCCTCGTCCTCGAAGCGGCCCTTCTGGAGGGCCGTTTCGTAGGCCTTCACCGCCAGTTCGCCCAGTAGAGGAATCCCACCCGTCAATTCCTCACCCCACGAAGTCGTCGAGCACTGCCTCTCGCCGTTCCAGCGTAGGCGAGCCCCGTCCGCCCGAACTCCCTTGCGAGGTGCGCGGGCGCGAAAGCGTTAGGTAGGTGCGCGCATTCAGTAATGAACGCGCCGGTCCTCCGGGGTGGCGCGATACCGCAGGTTCCACAAGTTGCGGCGGATGTAGGTGCGTTGGAGCCAGCGGTCTTGTCCGTCGTAGTGGGCCCGGAAGGTGGAGCGGGCGTGGACGCCCTTGCGGTTGTTGATGAGGAGGGCCTGCCCCGGTTGCAGGCGCACCGCGTGGGCGACGCTCCGGCAGGCCTCCTGGAGGGTGTCCAGGGCGGCGCGGGCGCCCCGGGTGAGGGGGCGGGTGCCGTTGGCGGAGACGGCGATCTCCGGGAAGCGGGCCGCGCCGCTGAGGATCGGCACGGGCTCGGACAGCACCTCCTCCCCCACGCTGCGGGTGTAGCTGCCGGGCGCGTTGAGCCGGTAGAGGGGGCTGCGCAGGGTCTCGACGATCGCGTCCGGGAGTTCGGCGCACAGGTCGCGGGCGTCGGCGTAGTAGGTGAGGGCGTCGTTCCCGGCGGCCCCGCGCAGGCAGTTCAGCACCAGGAAGTCCGGGTTGGCGACGTCGTAGCGGCCGGTGGTGTCGTAGGTGATGTCGCTGTGGAAGTTGAGGAAGACCGCGGAGCCCTGGTTGGTCTGGGCCCGTGCTCCTTCCGGCACCGGGACGACGTCGTGGACGAGCCGGCCGGCCTTCTCGGTGAGCACGCCGATCGGTTCGCCGAGCAGGCCGGTGAGGCCCAGCAGCACGCCCTCGGCGACGAAGCTGGCCTTGGCGGTGCTGGGCTCGCCGTCCGCGGGCGTGGGCGGCAGGTTCTCGTCCAGGGGCAGGTTGCGTACGAGCATCACGCCCGGGGAGTCGTTGTGCCGGCCGAAGTCCATGATCTGCTGGAGGAGTTCGGTCGGCAGGGCGGCGAAGACGCGGTGGTAGCGGGTGAGCGCCCGGTCGACGTCCTGGGTCGGGTCGGGCAGCAGACACAGCTCGGTGCCGATGGTGTCGCGCACCCGGTCGGGCAGTTCGAGGTCGGCGAAGGTCACGGTCACACTCCGGCGAGTTGGGGCCGCGGCTCGGGGCCCGTGAACGGTATGTCGAGCCGGTCGTGCAGGCGTTGGGCGACGTGCAGGGCGTCCTCGCCGCTCTCGGCGATGTGGGTGGTGACCTTGGAGCCGCGGATCTCGGCGACCGGGACGCCGATGTAGGCGCCCGGTTTGAGGTTCTGGCGCCGCTGGACGGCCTCCAGGTCGACGAAGCCGCCGACCACGGCCACCCAGGGTTTGTCGGTGAGCCGCACGGTGTCGATGCCGGCCGCGTGGAAGACGCCGTGCGCGAGGTCGGCGCAGTCGTCGTTGTCGTAACCGAGCACCACGGAACGCTGGTTGAAGACGATCGCGGCCATCTGGTCGCCCTCGCGGCTGATGGTGGTGCCCGGCGAGAAGGGCGCCCGGTTGTAGCGGCAGACGATCTCGATGCCGTGCCTCAGGGCGAGTTGGACCGCCCTGCGGTGCAGCACCTTCGCGCCGTACAGGGACATCAGGGCGGCCATGTTGAAGGAGACCTTCGGCAACAGCCTTACGCCGCGCACCAGATGGGGGTCGGAGGTGTAGATGCCGTCGACGTCGGAGTGGATCTCGCAGGCGCTGCCGCCGACGGCGCGGGCGACCGCGATCGCGCTCAGGTCGGAGCTGTTCTTGCCGAGCCAGGTCGGCCGGCCCTGCGCGTCGACGGCCTGTCCGCCGGGGACGACGACGACCTCGTGCTCGGAGAGCGTCTTGCTCAGCGGCCCGGGGTCGGTCTCGATGACCCGGGCCCACAGGAACGAGGAGTTGGTGATCAGCCCGATCTGGTGGCCGGCGAGCACGGTGGCCGTGCGGCCCCTGCGGTGCAGGGCGGTGGCCAGGAGGTGGGCGCTGATCAGGTCGGCGGTGGCGAGCATGCCGGCCGGGGTGGCGTCCTCGGGGTGCCGGTTGACCTCGTGCAGCCGTCCGCGCAGTTGCTCGGTCTCCCCCTGCATGGCGCTGACGACGACGGCCAGCCGCCGTCCGTCGGCGTCCAGGCGCTCTTCGAGTCCGGCCGCGAGCTTGTCGTAGGCGGCATGAGTACGGAAGGTGGAGCCGCCGAACTTCAGAATGGCAGCGTCGCTCACAGCAACCCCCGGTCGAGGACGGTCTCGGCGATCTGTACGGCGTTCAGGGCGGCCCCGATGCGCAGGTTGTCGGCGACCAGCCAGAGCCAGAACCCGCGCGGGTTGTGCGGGGCGACCCGGACCCGGCCGACGTGGACGTGGTCGGGCTCGCCCGCGGTCAGCGGGGTCGGGTAGGCGCCCAGGGTGTCCCGGTCGTGGACGGTGACCTCGGGCAACTCGGCCAGCCGGGCGACCAGTTCGGCGCGGTCGACGGGCTCCGTGGCCTCGACCCACACCGCCTCGGAGTGGGAGTTGACGACCGGCACCCGGACGCAGGTGGTGGTGACGTCGAGATGCGGCAGGCCGAGGATCTTGCGGGACTCCTGGAGCATCTTCTGCTCCTCCATCGTGAAGCCGGTCTCCAGCAGCCGGTCGATGAAGGGCACGACGTTGAAGGCGAGGGGCTTGCCGAAGCGGTCGGCGGGCAGTTCGGCGCCCGGCTCGTGCAGGACGAGCTCGGCGCCCTCCCGCAGCTCCGCGATGCCGTGCTCGCCCTGCCCCGAGGCGGCCTGGTACGTGCTGACCACCACCTGCCGTATCCCCCACCGCTGCTCGACCGTCCGCAGCAGCCGCACCAGCGGGATGGTCGAGCAGTTGGGATTGGCGATGATCCCGCTCGCCGGACGCCCGGTGAGCACGTCGGCGTTGACCTGCGGGACGACCAGCGGGGTGTCCGGGTCCATGCGGAAGGCGTTGGTGTTGTCGATGACCAGGGCGCCCTGCGCGGCGGCCGGGCGGGCGTACTTCTGGCTGACGGACGTGCCGGCGGAGAAGAACGCGATGTCCGTGCCGGAGAAGTCGAAGCCCTCCAGGTCCTCCACGGTGCGGGTGCGGCCGTCGACCTCGATCCGCCGGCCGGCCGAGCGCGCGGAGGCGGCAAGCCGAACTCCCCGGTGCCGTAAGCCCCTTGTCCCGATGAGCTCCACGAGAGTCTGTCCGACCGCTCCCGTCGCGCCGACGATGGCGATGCCCGGCGCCTTGCTGTCGCTGACGAAGGTCATCGGGGTTCTCCGATCCGGGTGAGCGCGGGTGCGGCCGTCTCGCCGGGCGTACGGCGGCGCCCGGCCGGCAGCAGCCGCCAGCCGAGGTTGACGCCGAGGCCCGCCACGACGATCAGCGGGACGCCCAGGGCCTGAAGGGGCGTGATGTGGTGCCCGTACACCGTGAAGTCGACGAGGATGGCCACGGCCGGGTAGACGAAGGACAGCACCGCGATCTTCGCGGTGGGCAGTTTCTGGTACGAGGCGTACAGCAGGATGTACATCAGGCAGGTGTGGATCACGCCGAGCGCGACCAGCCAGGCCCAGTCGGCGCCGAGACCGGCGGTGCGGCCCAGTGCCGTGAACGGCAGCAGCAGCGGGATGCCGACCAGCACCTGGGTGAGGGCGGTGAGTTCGGGGCGTACGGACTTCAGGTGCTTGGCGATGACGGTGGCGAAGGCGTACAGCAGCGCGGCGAGCAGGGCCTGGCCGACGCCCAGGAAGTACGTGGCACCCTTCGCGCCGTCGGCGGTGGTGAGGTCGGCGACCAGGAGGACGCCGACGAAGGCGATCAGGATCCAGCCGGCCTGGTGGCGGTTGAGCTTCTCCTTGAACAGGACGAGCCCGAGGATCACGACGTAGAACGGCTGGGTGTGGTAGACGACGGTCGCCACCGAGATGGACGTCTTGCCGTAACTGCTGAACAGCAGAACCCAGTTGAAGACGATGCACACTCCGCCGAGGACCGCGAGGCCGAAGGTGCGGCGGGTGAAGCCATGGTTCCTGAAGAGCCCGCGGGCCAGGCAGTACGCGGCGAGCGCGACGGCACCGAAGACGCAGCGGAAGAAGACCACGTTGAAGCTGGGCTGGCCGGACTCGACGACGAAGACGCCGAGGGTGCCCGACAGGACCATGGCCGCGGTGAGTTCGGCGGCTCCTCTGGTCTGCTGCGCGCCGGTCGGTCCTGGGGTGGGGGTGCTGCTCACGTTCGGTACCTCGTCTCTCCGCTGGTGGGTCAGTGCAGGGGCACGGCGTAGTGCAGACCTCCTCTGGTCCACAGCTCGTTGGGGCCGCGCGGAACGTCGAGGCCCGAGGCCCGGCCCAGGTTGCGTTCGTAGAGCTCGGCGTAGCTGCCGACGGCGTCGAGGACCCGGGCGGCCCAGCGTTCGTCGAGTCCGGCGGCGGGGCCGTGCCGGCCGGCCTGGCGGGCGACGGCCTCGCGGCCCGCGGCGCCGGTGCGGTGGCTCTCGTACTCGGCGGCGAACAGGAGTTGGAGCACCCAGCGGCAGATGCGGAACCAGCCGGGGTCGTCGTCGCGCACCACGGCGGCCATCGGCTCGCGGGAGATCTCGGCGGGCAGGATGCGGTGCGCCTCCGGGTCCGGCAGGGTGCGGCGGGCGCCGGCCAGGGCGACCTTGTCGAGGACGTACGCGGTGCAGTCGCCGCGGGCGTAGGCGTGCAGCGCGTCGGCCGGGGCGTCGAAGGCGACGGGCTCGACGGCGAGGCCCCTGGGGCCGTACCAGGCGGCGAGGTTGGCGGGCGAGGTGGAGCCGGTGTGGACGGCGAGGCGGTGACCGGCGAGGTGGGCGGGTTCGTGGATGCCGGAGTCGGCTCGGACGAGGAAGCCCTCGCCGTCGTAACAGGTCACCCCGGCGAAGAGCAGCCCGTGCGCGGCCTCGCGGCCCATGGTCCAGCTGACGTTGCACACCGTCAGATCGGCGCGCCCGCCCGCGAGTTGACTGAGCCGTTCGTCAGACCCGGCGGGACACCAGTCGACGGCGTCGGGCTCGTCGAGCACAGCGGCGGCAACGGCCCGCGCGACGTCCGCGTCGAGACCGGTCCAGTGCCCGTCGGGGGTACGGAGGGAAAGCCCGGGCTGCCCCCGAGAGACGAGAACACGAACGGCACCTCGGGCACGGACGGCGGCAAGGGTGCCGACGGGGGCACGGGTGCCCGCAGGGGCACGGCGGCCGGTCATGGGACGCTCCGTTCCGGGGCGACGGACGGCGCGTCGGAGGCGGGAGGCATGACCGGGGTCACGTGGGCGAACGGGGGCGGGGTCACCCGGGTGGCTGGGGTCAGGGTCACGCGAGCGACCGGGGCCGAGGTCACCGGGGCGGCGGTCGGAGTCACGTGGGCGGCCGACGTCGGGGGC
Source organism: Streptomyces cylindrosporus (assembly GCF_022698165.1). Taxonomy (GTDB): domain Bacteria; phylum Actinomycetota; class Actinomycetes; order Streptomycetales; family Streptomycetaceae; genus Streptomyces; species Streptomyces cylindrosporus. Next base: position 210,173 of record NZ_JALDAY010000010.1, on the reverse strand, counting down.
ACGCGGGTGGGCGTCGGGGTCTCGCGGGCGACCAGGGTCGAGGTCACCCGGGCGACCGGGGTCGGGCCCACGCGGACGACTGGCGGGGTCACACGGGCGACCGGGGTCGGGGCCATCCGGGCCGCCGGGGGCAGGGTCACGCGAGCGACCGGCGTGGGGGCCATGCGGGCGACTAGGGTCAAGGCCACACGGGCGACCGGGGTCGAGGTCACCCAGGGGACCGGCGGGGTCACGCGGGCGGCCGGGGCCGAGGTCACGCGGGCGACCGGCGGGGCCACGCGAGTGACCTGCGTCGGGATCACGCGGGCGACCGGCGTGGGGGCCATGCGGGCGGCCGCCGACGGGGCCACCCGGGTGGGCGTCGGGGCGGCTCGGCGGTTTCGGGGGCCGGTGTGCGGCGTTTTCGTCCTCATGTCGCACCCCGTAGCAGTGAGCCCACCAAGTCCTCGCGGTCGTAGCGGCGTTCGTTGTGGGTGAGCATCGTGGTGAGGCGGGCGGCGGTGAGGCCGGAGGTGCATTCCGCGTCTCGCTCCCGCACCTTGACCGGCATGCCTCCGGCCCGTGCCCAACTAAGCATCCCCCGCTCGTCGATGACCGCCCGGGCGGCGTTGGCGTTGTCGCGGTGGAGGCAGTACGGCACGTCGAGGACGCCCCGGGCGAAGGCGGCGACCAGGGCCGAGCCGACCGTACGGCCGAGTTCGAGGGTGGCCTCGATCAGGGCGCGGGCCTCGGCCAGGAGGCCGGTGTCCGTGGGCGGCGGGCAGTTGGTGACGGCGCAGTCCGCCGCGGCCTTGCGGGCCACGGCGTCGGCGAACTCCAGGGCCTCGGCGTTCTCCTCGATCGCGGGGATACGACGGGCCTCGGCGGGGGTCTTGACGATGAGCCGCTCGGTGCGGCTGTGGACCGCGAGCCGGACGCTGTCCTCGACCAGGCGGTAGGAGCCGATCGGGGTGCGGGGGAAGACGCCCATGTAGGTGTAGAGGGTGATGTGCCAGTCGATGCCGGGGAGATGTGCAGAGGCCAGGCGGCGGAGGGCTGCCAGCGCCTCCAAGTCCTGGCCCAGGTGGACCTGTTGGGCGTAGCTGAGGGAGATCGAGCGCAGGCCGTGCTCGTGGAAGAACAGGGCCTCCAGGACGCTCAGCGCGACCAGCAGCGAGGGCGGGCAGAGCTGGCCGAGCATGCAGCCGCCGAAGGTCTCCAGATGCATGGGTTCGCGGGCGCCGGCGGCGAGTTCGCAGCAGCGCGCCCAGTTGTCGGCGGCCTCGGGGAGCGGGACGCGGCCGTAGGGCAGGCAGTAGGAGACCGGCCCGCCCTCGGTGGCGTCCACGCCCGCGGCGACCATGACGCGGAACAGGTCCAGCGGCAACGGCGAGCCGTGCCGTACCTGCACCGGGAAGCCGTCGGAGGAGACCTCCCGCAGCAGGTCCCGGACGGTTCCGGCACCGTGCGCGAGGAGCGGGAAGCCGTTGAGGTCGGCTCCCTCGCGCAGGGCGCGGCGGGCGGAGGCGTAGTCGCCGACGCGGGTGTAGCTGTCGAGGGTGATGGTGCCGACCGTGGTGGCCCGGCAGTCCCGCACCGCCGTCAGCCCGGCCCGCATCCGGGCGAGTTCGCCGAAGCCCATGCGCGGCTGCACGACGAGCCGGCCCGCCGTGGTCGCCGTACGGACGAATTCGGCGAACCGGCCCATCAGTGCGGGGCTCCGGTGACGAGGGGCTCGGGTGCGGCCACTTCCTCGGCCAGCCGCGCGAGGAAATCCCCGAAGGCGGCGAGGGTGCGGCCGGCCGGTTGCTCCGACTCGTTGAAGACGGCGTCGAAACCGGCGTCCACCAGTCGCCGGCCCTCTTCCGCGTCGCCGCCCCGGACGCCGAGTTTGCCGCCGATGACGACGGGCAGTGCGGCGAGTTCCGGGTCGGCGCGCAGGGCGCGGATCAGGCGCAGTCCGTCGAGGTGGCCGTGGCCGTTGACGGTGCTCAGGACCAGCAGGTCGGGGCGGTCGGCGCCGCGGCAGGCGTCCATGACGGTCGTGTCCGGCGGGCACACCCCGAGGTTGGTGACCTCGTGCCCGCCCTCCTCCAGGAGCAGTTGCAGATAGACCAGATTCCACATGTGCGCGTCGGAGGAGACACTCGATACGACGATTCGCAGAGACATGCCTTCACTCTTGAATTCCCCGGAGGAAAAGTACAGATCCCGCCCAACGGATTTCCCGGTCCGGCGATCAAGAATTTCCATAGGTTGAGGGACGGATTTCCTACAGCGCGAAATTCCGTTCCAGGAAATCCGTGGCGATGCCGCCGCGGCGGAATTCGGGGTGCCCGAGTATCTCCTGGTGCATGGGGATCGTGGTGTGGACGCCGGGGCCCGACACCTCGAACTCCGACAGGGCGCGCAGGGCCCGGTCCAGGCAGGTGGCGCGGTCCGGGCCCCAGACGATGAGCTTGCCGATCATCGAGTCGTAGTAGGGGCTGACCCGGGAGCCGGGCACGTAGTCGGTGTCGACGCGGACCCAAGGGCCGCCCGGCGTGCGGTAGTTCTCCAGCAGGCCCGGCGTGGGCGCGAAGCCGCGGTCGGGGTCCTCGGCGTTGATCCGGCACTCGATGGCGTGCCCGCGGACCTCGACGTCCTCCTGCTTGACGGTGAGCGGGGAGCCGGAGGCGACGCGCAGCTGCTCGCTGATCAGGTCGACGCCGGTGACGAGTTCGGTGACCGGGTGCTCGACCTGGATCCGGGCGTTCATCTCCATGAACCAGAAGGCGTTGTGCGCCTCCGGGTCGGCCTCCAGCAGGAACTCCACGGTCCCGGCGCCCCGGTAGCCCACGGCCCGTGCACCGGCGACGGCCGCCGCGCCGAGCCGGGAGCGCAGCTCGGGCGGGATGCCGGGCCCGGGCGACTCCTCGACCAGCTTCTGGTGCCGGCGCTGCACCGAGCAGTCGCGTTCGCCGAGGTGGACGGCGCCGTCGAAGTCGTCGCAGAGCACCTGGATCTCGATGTGCCGGGTGCGGGTGAGGTAGCGCTCGATGTAGACGGCGCTGTTCTTGAAGACGGCCTGGGCGTTGGCGCGGGTGGTCGTGTACGCGTCCCGCAGGTCCTGGGGGCGTCGTACGACCGTGATCCCGCGCCCGCCGCCACCGGCCGCGGCCTTGATGATGACCGGGTAGCCGATCTCCCGGGCGATCTCCTCGGCGGCCTCGACGGAGTCGACGGGCTCGGTGGTACCGGGGAGCAGCGGGAGCCCGGCTGCCGTCATCAGCTTGCGGGCCGTGGCCTTGTCGCCGACGTTCTCCATGACGTCCGGCGGCGGGCCGATGAAGGTGATGCCGTCGTCGGCGCAGATCTCGGCGAAGTAGGGATCCTCGGAGAGGAAGCCGTAGCCGGGGTGGACGGCCTCGGCGCCGGTCTTCACGGCGGCGCCGATGATGTTCGGGATGTTGAGGTAGCTGCGGGTGGGCGCGCCGGGGCCGATGTGCACGGCCTCGTCGGCGGCCTTCACGAACTGGGCGTCCGCGTCGGGCGTCGAGTACACGGCGACGGTACGGACGCCGAGGTCGCGGCAGGTCCGGATGATCCGGAGCGCGATCTCGCCGCGGTTGGCGATGAGCACCTTGTCGAACATGTCGTCGTCCCGCCCGTCTCAGCCGGCCGGGACGAGGTCGACGAGCGGCTGCGCGTACTCCACGACCTCCCCGTCCTGTACGTGGATGGCGTGCACGACGCCCTTGACCTCGGCGGTGATGGAGTTCAGCAGCTTCATCGCCTCGATGACGGCGAGCTGCTGCCCGGCCTCGACCGTGTCGCCGACCTTGACGAAGGGTTCGGCGCCCGGGGAGGGGGCCTGGTAGTAGGTGCCGACGAGGGGGGCGGTGACGCGGACGAGGTTCGCGGGGGCGGTGTCGGGCTCCGGGGAGGCGGGCGCGGCCGTGGGGGCCGACTGCGCGACCGGGGCGGCCTGCACGGGTGCGTTCTCCCATTCCACGTCCACGCTCAGCGCCCCGGCCCGCAGGGTGATCCGCCGTAGCGTGCCGGGGAGTTGGCCGGCGAGGAGCAGGGTGTGGGCCCTCAGCTCCTCCACCGTCATGTCGGTGCTTTCCTCGGTTCCGGTGGTCGCCTCAGTGCTCATCGTGCGTCTCCCAGTCCACTACGGGCTGCAGTTGAGGGTCCCCGAAGCGGTCGTACCGCCTCCGTCGGGCGTCGACGAGCTGCTCGCCGGAGCGGTCGAGCAGCGGGGCGAGGGTCCGCGCGAGGGCGCTCTTCACGGTCAGCGCGGTGGTGTGCGGGGCGGTGTGGGCGCCGTCGGGCGGCTCGGGCACGATGCCGTCGACGACGCCGAGGCGCAGCAGTTCGGAGGCGGTCAGCCGAAGGGCGTCGGCGGCGCGGCCGGCGTGTTCGGCCGTACCGAAGAGGATGGTGGAGCAGCCCTCGGGGCTGATCACCGAGTAGTAGGCGTTCTCCAGGATGAGGACCGTGTCGGCGACGCCCAGCGCGAGCGCGCCGCCGCTGCCGCCCTCGCCGGTGACGACGGAGACGACCGGGACGCGCAGCCGGGACAGTTCGAGGATGCAGTCGGCGATGGCGACGCTCTGCCCGCGCTCCTCCGCGCCGATCCCGGGGAAGGCGCCGGGCGTGTCGATGAACGCGATCACCGGCAGCCCGAAGCGGTCCGCGAAGCGCATCAGCCGGAGCGCCTTGCGGTAGCCCTCGGGGTTCGGCATGCCGAAGTTGCTGCGCACCAACTCGGCCGTGTCGTGGCCCTTCTGGTGCCCGAGAACGACGACGCTCTGCCCGCCGAACCGGGCCAGCCCGCCGACCAGTGCCTCGTCGTCGCCGAAGGCGCGGTCGCCGTGCAGGGGGACGAAGTCGTCGAAGACGTATCCGATGTACTCCAGGGTGGTGGGTCGCTGGATGTCCCGGGCGAGGGCGACGGTCTCGCGGGTGGTACGGGTAGTCGGTACCGGATGCTCCAACACCGCGTGTTCTTCGGCCACTTCGGGCAGTTCGGGAACGGACGGTCCGAGCAGCGTGAGCAGTCGCGCCAGCTGCTCCCGCTGGTTCTCCCGTGGTACGACGCCGTCGATCATCCCGTGTTCGAGCAGGAACTCGGCGCTCTGGAAGCCGGGCGGCAGCTCCTGGCGGATGGTGTTGCGGATGACCTGGGGTCCGGCGAAGCCGAGGAGGCTGCCGGGCTCGGCGAGGACGACGTCGCCGAGCATCGCGAAGGAGGCGCTGACGCCGCCGAAGGTCGGATCGGTGTTGAGGTTGATCACCGGGACGCGGGCCTCGCGCAGGGCGGCGATCCACTGGGAGGTCTTCGCCATCTGCATCAGCGACAGGGCGCCCTCCTGCATCCGGGCCCCGCCGGAGGCGGCGACCAGGAGGAGCGGGAGCCGTTCGGCGAGGGCGGTGCGGGCCGCGGCGGCGACGGTCTCGCCGACGACCGTGCCCATGCTGCCGCCCATGAAGGTGAAGTCGAGGACGGCCACGACCAGTTGACGGCCGTTGATGCTCATCGTCCCGGCGAGCACCGCGTCCTGACGGCCCGTCCGGGACTGGGCGTCGCGCAGCCGGTCCGGGTACGGCTTGCTGTCGCTGAAGCCGAGGAGGTCGCGCGGCGCGTAGGTGTCGGGGAACGCCTCGAAGCTGCCGGGGTCGGCGAGTTGGGCGATCCGTACGTCGGGCGGGATGCGGAAGTGGAACTGGCACTCGGGGCAGACCTTGCGGTTGCGGTCGAGCCGTTTGCCGTAGACGTAGGCGCCGCAGGAGCCGCACCGGCGCCACTGCACGTCCTGTCCGGCCCGCACGGGCCCTGGTGTGGTCATGGTGTGCTCCGCTCTTGAGGACTGCCGTGCTCGCGCGGCGACCGCGGCACCGGAACGGCCCGCTGGGGCCGGCTCTCGGTGGCCCTGCCGATGCCGAACGGCGGCATGTTGCGGTAGACGGTGTGCATGCGTGCCGGGTCGACGACGTACGCCTCGTGGTAGATGCCGACCGCGCCGTTGTTCGCGACGGTGCGGTTGAAGCGGCCCCAGGCCGGCCGGTGGGAGGCGTCGGTGTCGTGCGCGTACGCCATCAGCTCGTCCATGGAGTGCCAGTACTGGAGCACCAGGACGGTCCGGCCGATCCAGGTGCGGGCGCCGAGGAAGCCGTACTCCTTCTGCTTGTTGAGCTCGACGAGCATCGGGACCATCGCCATGAAGGACGGCAGCCAGCGGTGCACCTTCCAGAAGCTGTTGATCCGCATGCCGATGAGGAACACGACGGTTCCCTCGGGCGGGTCCGCCACCTGGGGCACTAGCTCGACCTTGGCTGCCACGGAAGCTCCTCGTCGACGGTCCGTCAGAAGGGGTACGTGCGCGGGGGTGTGCTGGTGGTGAGGGTGTGCCAGCGGGTGAACGCCTCCAGGCCGGCCCGTCCGCCGAATCCGGAGCCGTTGCCGGAGGCGCCGATGCCGCCGAAGGGCAGGGCGGCGTCCTGGACGACGGTCTGGTCGCCGATGTGCGTGACCCCGCAACGGAGTTGACGCCCTATCAGCGATCCCCTTCGGACGTCGGGCGTGTAGACGGCGGCGGTCAGTCCGTGGTCGCTGGTGTTGGCGAGCCGTACGGCGTCCTCGTCGTCGGTGAAGGCGGTGACGGTGGCGACCGGGCCGAAGACCTCGGTGTGGAAGACGTCCATCTGCTCGGTGACGTCGGCGAGGACGGTCGGCGGGTAGTACGGCGGCCGCGGGCGCCCGCCGGTGACGAGGCGGGCGCCCTGGGCGACCGCCTGTTCGACGGCGGTGGCGATGCCGGTCAGTTGGCGGCGGTCGATGACCGGGCCGATCTGGGCGTCGGAGCGGTGCGGGTCGCCGACGCGCAGGGCGGCGGCGTGCCGGGCGAGTGCCTCGGTGTACCGCTCGGCGATCGAGGCGTGCACGAGGTGGCGGCGGGCGGACATGCAGATCTGGCCCTGGTGCAGGAAGGAGCCCCAGGCACCGGCCGCCGCGGCCTGTTCCACGTCGGCGTCGTCGAGGACCACGAAGGCGTTCTGGCCGCCTAGTTCGAGCACGACCCGCTTGAGGAGCCGCCCGCATGCGGCGCCGATCTCCCGGCCCACCTCGGTGGATCCGGTGAACGACACCATGGTCACGTCCGGCGCCTGGACCAGCGCGGACCCGGCCTCCGCGCCACCGTGCACGACTTCGAGGACGCTCGGCGGCAGTCCGGCCCCGGCGAACGCCTCCACGAAGAGGCGGCCGCCGGACAGCGGGGTGTGCGGGTCGGGCTTGAGGACGACGGTGTTGCCGAGGGCGAGCGCGGGGCCCAGCGAGCGGGCGGCGAGCAGCAGCGGGAAGTTCCACGGCACGATCACGCCGACGACGCCCACGGGGACGCGGGTCACCTCGGCCGCGCGGTCGGGGTCGTCGGCGGGCGGGTGCGGGAGGCCGGGGTGGCGGGCGAGGCGGGCGCCGTGCCGCAGCTCCTGGGCGGCCTGGTGGACTTCGAAGAACGCCTTGCCGGGAATCGCCCCGCCCTCGCGGACCAGCAACTCCTGCGCCTGCGCGGCCCGTTCGACCAGCAGGTCGGCCGCGCGCTCGACGATCGCGGCGCGCTCCTCGGCGGGCGTGGCCGCCCAGGCGGGGGCCGCGGCGCCGGCCCGGCGGGCAGCGGAGGTGACGCGGTCGGGGGTGGCCGGCTCGACGGTGCCGAGCGGTTCACCGGTGGTGATCTCCCGGCTGACCAGCTGGGTCTCGGACGCGGTGAGGGTGGTCACCTGGGCACCTCCGTTCCGGGGTGAGTGCGTACGGGGCAGCGGGCGCAGTCGTCGTCGGGGGCGACCGGCGGCGCGTCCCGGTCCAGGGCGCGGCGCAGCCGGCGCAGACAGCGGGTGCGGATCGGGCCGACCGAGCTGACCGGCATGGACAGCGCGGCGGCGATCTCCTGGTAGGAGGCGGGCGGGTCCTGCAGGGCCCGCAGCAGGAGTTCGCGGCACTGGTCGGAGAGGCTGTCGAGGGCGCGCAGCACCTCCTGGCCGCGGTCGGCGCGCAGGGTGATCTGCTCGGGGCTCTCGTGGTGGTCGAGGAGGTGCTCCAGGGAGGCGCTGTCGCCGACCATGACCAGGCGCCGGTCGCGGGTGGCCGCCTTGATGGCCTCGCGCCGGGCGACGGTGGCGAGCCAGTCGCCGAGCCGTTCGGGGTCGCGGATGCGGTCGGCGTTCTGCATCAGCCGGAACCAGGTGAGCTGGCGTACGTCCTCGGCCTCGACCCGGCTGACCCGGTGGCTGCGGGCCACCGACCAGACCAGCCGCCCGAACCGGTCGACGGTCTCGTCCCAGGCCTCCGCCTCGCCCCGGGCGCAGCCCGCGAGCAGTTCGGCGTTCCCCATGGTCGGCATCGCTCGTCCTCCGTCGGCGCGCGCCCGCACCTGAGCGGGCTCCGGCTTCCATGCAACCGGGCGTGCGCGATGGCCGGAAACGGATGACGGCGTCAGGTAGCGGTCTTGCCAGGAGTGGACAGCGCAGTCGCTCATCGGGCGCCTCCCGTAGGGGAGTTCGGCAGCAGCTCGGCCATCGCGGAGCGCATCCGTACGGGGATCGGCCCGGAGTCCTGCTCGCTGGCGCGGATGGCGATGCCGAGCGCGAACCGGTCCCAGACCTGGAGCACCTGGATCTGCCACAACGGCCGTTCGTCCTGCGGGATCTCGTCGTCCACGACGGCCAGTCCGCCGCCCCTGAGCCGGTGCACGGAGAAGGCGTCGAAGCCGCGCGCCATCCCCATGCCGGTGGCCTTGGTGTAGGCCTCCTTGGCCACCCAGGAGTCGGCGAAGGCGTGCCCCCGCTGGTCCTCGCGGTCCCGGCGCAGCACCTCCTGCTCCAGCGGGGTGAAGACCTTCGGCGCGAACTGGATGGCCTCGGGGCGGGCCGGCGTGTTCTCGGCGTCGACCCCGGCGGTGCGGCCCCGGACCACGATCGCGGCGATCAGCCCGTTGGTGTGGGTGATGTTGAAGTCGAGCCCCCAGTCGGCCCCTTGGACCGACGGCCGCCCGAACCGGCCCTTGTCGAACCGCCACTCCCCCGGGTGCACGTCGGCGTACTGCGACAGCACCTGGCGCGACAGCAGCCGGGCGCCGAGGAAGCGGGTGCGGGCGGCGGGGAAGAGCAGCCGGTCGTGCCGAGCCCGTTCCTCCTCGGTGAGCAGTTCGAGGCCGCCGGTCGCCTCGGCGAACCGGTCCACGTCCTCCTCGGCCAGGAGCCAGACGTCGGCGCCTTCGGCCAGCGGGTCGCCGACGGGCTCTCGCGAGCTGTCCAGGGTCTCCACGGTCGTACGCATCTCCGGGTCACCAACTCACCTGGAACGGACGGAAGGAGAACAGTCGGCCCGCGCGATGGGCGTCCGCCATGACCTCGGCGACGGCGTCGACGTCGTCAGGCCCGGTCACCCGACGGGTGGGGTGGAAGCGGCGCAGCAGCCGCTCAAGGCAGAGCAGGAGTACGGCGGGTGAGCGCATCGCGGGCGTGAAACTGTCGCGTCCGCGGAGATACAGGTGGACGCAGGCGGCCGCGGCCGACACCGCCGTGTACTGCTTGGCGAGGTCGTACAGCTCGGCCGACTGCCCGGCCCGCCTGCCCTGTTCGGCGAGGAGCTTGGCGTGCTCGTCGGCGATCCGGTGCGTCTCGTCGGCGATCAGCCCGGCCGTCTCCGCGCACCCGGCCAGCCAGCCCGCCTCGCGGCCGTCGGCGGTGGCCGCGGCGGCCCGCAGCTCGGCGACGCCGGAGCGCAGGGCGAGCACCGAGTCGTCGCCGCCCCGGCTGAACAGCTGCTGCTCGGCGGGCTCGTACGGCTCCATGGGGTGCGCGGGATCGAAGAGCCGGGTGGTCAGTCCGACGGCGTCCGCCACCGCGTCCGGCTCCTGCGCGAGGGCGTTGGCCAGCAGCCCCTGGAGCTGGAGGGCGATGTTCTTCAGGTTCACCACGGTGTTGCCGTCGGCGAAGTTGGAGATCGCGAAGTCGCGGAGCACCTTCTGGAAGATGCCGTGCCGCGGGTGTGCCCGCAGGTAGTAGCGGGCGCCGAGGACGGTGGTCAGCCGGGCGAGGGTCTCCTCCAGCAGAGTCGGCACGAAGTACTTGACGACCGACGACCAGATGCTGGCCTGCGCGGGAGCCAGCTGGAGGGAGCGCACGGCGCCGGTGGTGAGCGCGTCGGCGATCAGCAGCTCGGCGAAGCTCTCGGCCAACTGGCGTTTCGAGTACGGCACTTCGAGCACGGTTCCGCCGAAGATGACGCGGCCGGAGGCGAAGTCGAGGGTGGTGCGCAGGGCGGTGTCCACACAGCTCATGGCGATGCTGGAGATGGCGATGCGCGCCAACTGGCTGCTCTTGAGGGCCACTTCGAGGCCCTGGCCGACCCGGCCGACGAGGGCCGAGTCCGGGAGGAGGCAGTCGGTGAGGCGCACGCCGCTCATGTCTAGGCCGCGCAGTCCGTGCAGGGGCTCGTCGCGCAGGTGCGTCAGCTGCTCCGCCGGGATGCCGGACTTCTCCACGGCGAAGATGGAGTAGCCGCCGGGTCCGCCCTTGTCCGCGGTACGGGCGAAGACCATGACGGTGGCGGCGACGGTGGCGTTGCCGATGGTCCACTTCTCCCCGTTGAGCAGCCAACCGCCGTCCACGCGGCGGGCGTTGGTCTCGTTGGCGAGGACGTCGCTGCCGTGCCGCCGCTCGGACAGTCCCCAGGCGAGCTTCTCCCCGCGCCGGATGGCGTCGGCGAAGTACTGGCGCTGCTGTGCGCTGCCGGCGATCCACACGGGCATGTAGCTGAGGCTGGTGAGGACCATGGCGGTGGCGGAGGTGGGATCACGGCGGCCGACGAGCCGGTAGAGGTTGAACCCGTCCTCGACGTGCACGGCCCTGCCCCCGTTGGCGGCCGGGACGATCCAGTCGTACAGGCCCCAGGAGGCGAGGGTGTCGACGAACTCGTGCGGGTACTGCTGGCGTTCGTCGAGATCGAGGACGCGCGGGTACGGCATCGGGGCCTCGGGGTCCCACGGGTCGCCGAGATATCCCTCCAGGTCCGCCATGAGCGCGGTGAGGTCGGTCATGTCGTCTCGTCCTTCTCGGGGGACGGTCCGTCGGAGAGCTGGACCGGGTGCGCGGTGAACAGGAGCCGGGCGGCGTCGAGCCGGTTGAGGGCGCGGGCGGCCGGGGGTAGCTCAGGGCCGGCCTGTCGCGGGTCACGACCGTCGGCGAGGGCGAGCAGCACGGCGAGCACGGCGGTGAGCCAGCCGGCACCGGCCGGGTCCTCCCCGTACAGTCCGCGCTCGGCGTGCGCCCACCAGGCAAGGGCCGCCGCCGCGGCCGCGTACAGCAGACAGCACCGGTCGGCGAGATCGAGCAACTCGGGCGAGGAACCGAGCCCACGGGCCCGGTCACGCTGCGCCTCGGCGGCAGTGCGAAAGGTGTCGGCGAGGGCGGCCCGCACGTCCCACACAAGCCCGGCCACCCGGCCTTCACCGCGCCCCACAAGCTCCTGGGCAACCGCCTCCGCGTGCTCCACGAACCCGAGAAGCACGAGGTCCTTGGGGCGGGCGGAGAGATCGAGGGCGACGGGGTCGAGGGCTGGGAGGGGCGCACCAAAGGCGAAGAGGGCGTCGAGCGGGGGCGGGGGCGGGGATCCCGGGGCGGGCGCGGTGCCTGCGGGTGCGGGACCGGTCGGGGCGGCCGAGGAGACGGGCACGGGGTCGGTGGCGGGCAGCGTATCCGCGGGCGTGGGATCGGTCGGGGCGGCCGAGGTGGCGAGCGGAGGGTCGGAGGCGGGAGCCGAGGCAGCAGGTGCGGGACCGGAAGCAGGAGCCGAGGCAGCAGGCGCGAGATCGGTCGCGGCGACCGAGGAAGCGAGCGCGGGACCGGAAGCAGGAGCCGAGACAACAGGCGCCAGACCGGAAGCGGGAGACGAGGCAGCAGGCGCGGGGCTGGTGGCGGGAGCCAAAGTGGCAGGCGCGGGGCCGGAAGCGGGGGCCGAGGCTGGCGGTGTGGGATCGGGGGCGGGCGGTGGGGTGGGCGTGCGGGTGCCCGGGGGGTGAGTGGGGTGGGCTGGGGTGGTGAACGTCGTTGCGTAGGACGGTAGTTGGAGGGCCACCGAGCGGAGTACCCCGAAGGGGCTCGTGTCGATGGATTCCACGATCGCGTTGTCCCGCTGGGCCTTGTCGACGATCGCGCCGGGGCCGTGGGCCAGGACTCCACGGGCGCCCAGGAGGGAGCGGGAGCGGGCCACCGATGACGCCGTGAGGCGGGTTGCGATCCGTTTCACCACCGAGGAGCACAGGCCGAAGGTCGCCGGGGAGAGGTGGGCATAGCGGGCGGCCGTCAAGGACAGGAGGTCCGCTGCGAACAACTCGGCCGCGGCGACGGCGAGTTCGCGGGAGCCGTGGCCCGTGTCGGCGACTCGGACGCCCCCGACCCGCCTGGCCCGCGTGAACCGCAGCGCCGTACGCAGCGCCGTGTCCGCCGTGGCCAGGCACGCTGCCGTGCTGAGCAGCCGTACCACCTGCTGGGCCCGCATCGCACCCGCGAGGCCGCCGCCGACCGTCCCGACGACCGCCTCGGCCGGCACCGGCGTGCCGTCGAAGTCCAGGTCGGCGAAGTCGATGCCGCGCATGCCGGTGACGGGCTGGGCGGGCTGCCGCCGCACCCGGAGCAGCTCCCCCGGACCGAGCAGCACCGCCGTGAATGCGGCCGGGCCGCGCGGCGCGGTGCGGGCCACCACGACCGCCGCGTCGGCGGTCGCACCGCGCCCGACGAGCCACTTGCGGCCCGTGAGGCGGAAGCCGCCGTCCGCGGCCGGGTCGAGGCGGCACTCGCCCGCCAGGACGTCGCTGCCCGCCTGTTCCTCGGAGAGCGCGAAGGCGACCGTACGGCCTTCCCGCACCCAGTCGGCGACGGTCTTCGCCTGCTCCGGGGTGCCCGCCGCGAGCACCGTCAGGACCGCGGAGCAGGACAGGAGGGTCGCCGGCATGACGGCGGCGTCGCGCCGGGCCGCCACCCTGACCAGGACGAGCGTGTCGTCGAGGCCGCTCAGCGTGCCGCCCAGGGACGGCGGCAGATACGCGAGCGGGAAGTCGGCCGCGTCGAGGCGGGCCGCGAAGGCGTGCGGGAAGTCGCCGCGGGCGTCCCGTGCGGCCCCGGCGTGGAAGCCGTAGACGTTCTCGGGCCGCCAGGGGTCCCCGAGCAGTTCGTCGAGCCGCGCCGCGGCGGCGAAGGGCGCCGTCATGGCCCCACCCGAACGGCCGGGTCGGGCTGCGGCACCGGATAGTCGGCGATCGCCGGGGAGAGCGCGAGGCCGGCCGCCCGCAGCATCGACAGGCGCTGGTGGAAGGCGGCGCCGGTCATGATGTGCCGGGCCACGTCGGCCACGTGCCGGTTGCGCGGGGCGGCCAAGTAGGTGCCGCGCACCCAGGAGTTGAAGCTGCCCATCGCCGGTCCGCACCAGATCTGGTAGTCGACGGCGCGGTCCGCCTCGCCGGTCTTGGCCCAGCGGGAGGCCATGCCCAGGTACCAGCGGAAGACCAGCGCGGCCCGCCGTTTGGGGCTCGCGGCGGCGCGGGCGAGCTGGTCGGGGTCGCGGCGCTCGAAGTAGGCGACGGTCTCCGCCCAGACGTCGTCCAGGGGCCGCCGGAAGATCTGCTTCTCGACCCGGGCGCGGGCGGCGGCCGGGAGGTCCTCGATGCCGTCGTGGTCGCGGTAGAGCTCGTAGAGGAGCCGGGCCCGCATCGGGAACAGCGTTCCCCGCTTGAGGACTTGCAGCTCGACGCCCATCTCGAACATGTCGGCCGCGGGCGCCATGTCGAAGTCGGCGAGGTCGGCCTGCGCGAGCATCTCCTTGACCTGTGCGGACGTACCGGCTTCCACGCAGGACTGGTTGACGGACCCGGTGACGACGTAGTCGGCGCCCATCGCGAAGGCGGCCCAGGCGGCCTCCGGGGTGCCGATGCCACCGGCCGCGCCCACCCGGATGCGCTCCGGGTACCGCAACTCCCGTACCAGAGCGTCTCGCTGACGCATGATCACGGGCAGTTGCGCGGGCAGCGGGCGCCGGTCGGTGTGCCCGCCGGAGTCTGCCTCCACGGTGATGTCGTCGGCGAGCGGCACACGCGCGGCGAGCCGCGCCTGCTCCTCGCTGATCGCGCCCTCGTCGACCAGGGCCCGCACCATCGGCTCGGGCGCGGGCCGCATGAACAGCTCCGCCAGCTCAGTGCGCGAGATCTTGGCGACGACCTTGTTCTCGGCGATCACCCCGTACGGCCCGCCCGCGCGCAGCCCGGCCAGCCGGTAGCGCACGATGTGCGGGGTCAGCGCGAGGAACGCGGAGGCCTCCACGCACGGCACCCGGTGTTTCAAGTACAGCTCGACGGCGGTGCGTTCGAGGCGTTCCTCGCTCGGGCTGTGGATGAGATTGCAGGCGTACGGCAGCCCCGGGATCTCGGCCGCGAAGCGCGCGAGCGCCTTCTCGACGGCCTCGGGCAGCAGCCCGGCCGCCCCGTAGGAGCCGAGGTAGCCGGCCCGGGCCATGGCGATGACGAGGTCGGCGGAGGCGATGCCGTTCGCCATGGCGCCGCTCATGTACGCCTCGCGCACCCCGTACGCGGCCAGGAAGGCGGCGCTGCCCAGCCGTTCGGGGCCGAGGGGCGGTACCGCGGCGACGATCTCGTGCTCGCCGCCGGCGCTCACCGCGCCCCCGGCGGCGGCGCCGAGGCCGTACGGCCCGCGCAGGATGTAGACGGGCTGGTCGAGGCGGGTCAGCGCCTCCTGGATCCCGTTGTCGCCGACCGCGGGGGCCACGGGTCCGCTCCACCGCGGCCGCGACGACTGCTCGGTGCTCATCAGTTGCTTCTCCTCAGTCCTCGCCCGGACAGCTCCTAGTCGTGGTGGATCTCGATGCCGAGGTCTTCCAGGCGGTAGATCCGCAGGGTCGACTTCCAGACGTGGGCGTCGCCGAGCAGGACGATCCGGCCGGGTTCGCGGCGGACCTCCTTGACGTGGACGTCGAACTCCATGTCGGGGTCGGTGCGCAGGATCTGGCCGCGGTACGTCCACTTCGTCTCGGTGCCGCTGCTCAGCGCGAACCGCGGGTTGCGCAGCCCGTCGGTGAGGCCGGTCTCGACGGCGTACACCTGCATGCCCTGCAGCAGCGCCTCGACGCCGAGGGAGCCGGGCATCACCGGGTCGCGGTGGAAGTGGCAGGAGAAGTACCACTCGTCGGGCCGGATGGAACGGTGACCGCGCAGGTACCCCTGTCCGTGCTCGCCGCCGCCCGGCAGCACGTCCAGCCACTCGACGAGGTCGAGGTGCCCGCCGGCCAGGCGTGGGCCGCCGCGGGTGGCCTCGGCGGCCCGGTACTCCCGCAGGTCGACACGGCGGGTCCCGGCCGGCCTGGCGGCCTGCGTGTCCAGCCACGGCAGTACGTGCTGTCCCTTGTCCAGGCCGACCTGGTGGGCGAGGGCCTTCTCGTTGAAGTAGCCGAAGAGGGACTCGCCGGTGTAGAAGACCTCGCCGTCGCAGGAGAGTTCGTAGAAGAAGTTCTGCAGGATCGAACCGGGCATCCGGTCGCTGGACAGCAGCGTGGACCGGTGCTGGACGGTCTTCCCGCGCAGGTCGACGTCCTTGACGAGGGTGGCGCGGCCGTCGAGGTTGCGGATGCTGAACTGCTCCTCCGGGAAGGGCAGGGTGGCGCCGAGGTAGTAGCCGAGGAGGATGGCCGCCTGGAGGCTGGACTCCATGTAGACGCAGTTGGGCATGTACGGGTGTCCGTTGTCGGCGTAGTACCAGGCGTCCTCGGGCGCGTCGTACTCGGTCACCATCACGGCCCCGCGCTTGAGCGTGCCGCGGGTGCCCTCCAGCTTCATCACCCGGTCGACGAAGAGGAAGTCGCCGTTGGGGATGTAAGGAGCCCGGCTGTCGGCGTACACCTCGAACTCCGGCCCCATGGCGACGGCGAGGTCCCCCTTCGCGGCATGCGCCATGTGGAACTCGTTGAGCAGGGCGGGCTCGCCGGTCGCCGGGGAGAGCCGCCCGAGGAAGTGCGGGACGGTACCGGCGGTCTCCGGGCGGTACGGGGTGCCGGGCTTCTCGCGCAGCCGGATGCCGAGGCCGGTGACGCCGATGGAGGGCGTGCCGTCGCGCAGCACGACGACGTCGGCGACGAGCGACGGGCGCGGCAGGAGCGTCAACTCCGTGATGTCGATGCGGTATTCGATGCGGGCGTTGCGGGGTGTGATCTGCCCGCGCACCTTCACCTCGGTCCGCAGGCCCGGGACGGGCTGGAAGCGGGCGTCGGGGAGGGTGAGGTGGAGCCCGAGGGAGAGGGCGTAGAGCTCCAGCAGTTGTACGGCGCCTTCCGCCACCAACGACCCTGCCAGCACCGGGTCGTCGGGGAAGTGACTGGTGAAGTACCAGGCATCCGGGACGAGTTCCTTCACGGCCTCGATCCTGCCGAGCCCGTGGCTGCCGCCCTTGCGGTCGAGGAGAGTGACCTCGTCGGCCATGAGGAGGGGGCGGGTGGGCAGGCGCAGGGAGGTGTTGCAGCCGGGGGGCTGGCGGTGGCCGGGCCCGAAGACGTCGGCGATCCGGCCCTCCCCGAGGGCGTCGAGGTCGGCGGCGGAGAGGGAGGCGCGGTGAGTGACGGCAAGCGGCTTGAACCCTGAACGCCCGCTGTCGACCTGGGACTTGACCTTGCCGGCCACCTTCCCCTGCACCAACCCGGGCGAACTCTCCAGCTCCTCGTCGGTGAAGAAGCCCGCGCAGGCGTTGTTGAGCTTGAGGATGAGCTCGCCGTCGGCGTAGCAGTCGTAGTGGAAGAAGAAGAGCAGGGTGTCGCCCTGGCGGACGAACTGGTCGATCCAGATGTCGTAGCGCAGGGTCTGACCGGTGCGGGGCAGGTCGCCGACGAAGCTCAGGCTGCTGTCCAGGAGCCGGTACACGCGCTGACCGCGGTTGGTGAAGTCGGCGCCGAGATAACTGATGAGCAGCAGGTCGCACTGGCCGGCCTCGATGGTGACGGCGGGCGGGACCTGTCCGTCGACGGCGTACCAGGCGTCCTCCGGGACGTCGTACTCGGTACGGATGAAGGAGGGCCGGAACTCGCCGGGTTCGGCGTCGAGTTGGGTGACGCGGGTGGCGAAGAGGTAGGGCGGGGCGGGGAGTCGGACGCGGCGGTCGTAGCCGTCGATGCGGGCGAAACGGGGGCCGAAGACGTTACCGACCTTGCCGACGGCGAACTCGAGCAGGTCGCGCTCGTCCCAGACGACGCCTTCGGGTTTTGGGGGGTGGGGGGTGGTGGGGGGTGATTGTGGGGAGGGCGGGGGTGATTTCGGGGAGGGCGGGAGTGATTGCGGGGTGGTGGGGGGCTGAAGAGGGGTGGGTGGCTGGGCGGGTGCGGGTGGCTGGGGGGTGGACGTGGACGGTTGAGTGGACGTGGGCGGTTGGGCGAGCGCGGGGGGCTGGGTGGGCAAAGGTGACTGGGCGGGTGCGGGTGGTTGGGGAGTCGGCGATGTGGAGAGCAGTGCCGTCAGTTCTTCGCGCAACTCCCTCTGGGCGTCGAGGACTTCCTGGTGTGCCTCCAGGATCTCGGCGCGCAGGCTGCGTACGAGGGCGAGTGTGGCGGCGCGGTCGTCCGTGGGGTGGTCCGGCTTCGGCGGTACGGGGAGCGGGGCGCCGAAGATGGCGGGGAGGGGCGGCACATCGGCGGGTACGTCCGCGGGCGCGGCCTGCGGGGGCACGGCGCCGAGGGACGGTGCCGGGACCGCGTCGGCGGGGAGCATCGTGATCGGGTCCCGCTCCAGCGAGAGCGCGGGTACGGGCGGACCGTCTGGGCGGGTCGGCATCGCGGTGTCCCATTCCGTGGCGTGGAATCCCTCGACAGGGGGTTCCGGGGCTTGGTCGGGGGCCCCGGCGGTCACCGGGACGGGGGGTGACGAGGGGGGCGGGGGCGGCTCGGGTCGGGGGCCGGGGGCGGTCGCGGTCGGCAGGCCGGACGGGGTCGGGGAGCGCCGGTCCTGGGCGAGTGCGGCTGGCAGGCCGGGGTCGGCAGGGGTGTGCGAATCCGACGGGGCCGGGGGCCGCCAACCGCTGCCAACGGCAGGAGTCGGGCCGGCATCGGCCGGGGGCCGCGAACCCTTGCCCGCGGCGGAAGTCGGACCAGCTTCGGCCGGGCGCCGGGAACCCTCGCCCGCGGCGGAAGTCGGAGCAGCATCGGTCGGGAACTGCGAACCCTCGCCCACGGAGGAAGGCAGACCCGCATCAGTCGAGCGCGGCGAACCCTCGCCCGCAGCGGAAGTCGGACCCTCATCAGTCGAGCGCCGCGAACCCTCGCCGACCGCGGAAGACGGACCGGCCCCAGGCAGGCGCGTTGCGCCAAGAGCGGGCGAGGGCCGCAGGCCCGGGTCAGTCGTGGTCGGCGGTGCGTGGTGTGGGGCCGGGGCGGGAGGCGCGGCGCCGGATGCCGCGGCGGCCGTGGTGAGCGCCGGGCTCGGCTGCGATGCCGCCGTCACCGGGACCGCTGGGACCGGCTCGGCAGGGACGGTTGCCGGGAACATCCGCACCGGCTCGACAGGCGCGGTCGCCGGCAGCATCCGTACCGGCTCGGACGGCGTTGTTTCGGCCGCCGCCGACACCGCCTCGGACGCCGGTGCTCCCGCCGTCACTGGCGCCCGCCCGGATGCCGGAGTCCCCGCCGACACGGGCGCCTCCTCGGACGACGCCGTCGCAGCCGTCACCAGCGCCCGCCCGGATGCCCGTGTTCCCGCCGTCAGCGGCACACGCCCGGACGACGACGTCGCGGGCATCGTCGGCTTCCGCTCTGCCCCTGCCGCCTCCGCCTCACGTGCCTGCTCGGGCGAAGCCGCCGTCGCCGCGATGGCCGACTCGGACGAAACCGCCGTCGCCACGATGGCCAGCTCGGACGAAACCGCCGTCGCCACGATCTCCGACTCGCGCGACACCCCCGTCGCCACGACCGCCGGCTCAGGCAGCCGTCGTACCCCCTCCAGCACCGGTGTCGCCGCCGCCGTCACCAGTGGTGTGACCGGTGTGCCTCCCACCTCGAAGGTTCGGCGGCCGATCGGGCGGGGTTCGGGCGTGGTGCGGGGGCGGAACGGGGTGAGGTCGACCGGGATCGCGTGGGCCGCGAGGCGGGCCACCAGGCGGGCTGTGTCCGTGGCGCCCCGGGCTCCGCGGCGGTCGACGGGGACCGAGATGTGCGGGTCGTTCCCCAGGGTCTCGTGGATCCAGCGGGTGCAGGTGCTGGACGGGCCGACCTCGATGAAGCAGCGGAAGCCGTCCTCGTACGCCCGTCGCACGAGCCGCGGGAAGTCCACCGTCTCGCGGAGCGTGACCGCGATGTTGTGGGCCACGACGTCCTGGTCGAGGGCGCCGACGGGCGCGTAGTGGCGGCTGCTGTAGAGGACGAGGTCACCGACGTCACCCGTCGGGTAGCGGTTCAGGTCGGCCAGCTCCGGCAGCACCCCGTCCACCACCGGGCAGTGCATCACGTGGTTGGCGGGCGAGCGCGCACTCTGGCAGCCGAGCCCGTCGATCAGTTCCCGGCACTGCGCCGGGTCCCCGGCCACGACCACCTCGGCCGGCGTGTTGACGTGCGTGATGTACACGCGGTCGTAGCCCGCGACCGCCGCACGCACCTCCGCCGCCGGCGCCAGCACGACATACGTCGCCCACACGTCCTGGTCGGGCACGTCGTCCCCGAGGCCCCAAAGCCCGCGCACCGTCTTCTTGCGGCCGCGCAGCCGGTCCACGAACAGCGGCGACGCGTCGATCTTCGTCGTCGCCCGGGCCTCCTTCACCCACCCCCCGGTCGCGAACAGCATGCTGCTCTCACCGAGGCTGTACCCGAACGCCCCGTGCACCGGCACCCCGAGCACCTCCCGCACCAGGTCGGTGGAGAGCAGCGCGTAGCTCGTGCCGACCGCCAGCATCAACGGGATGTCGTCGATCAACTCGGCCTCGCGGCGCATCAGTTCACGCCGGTCGATCGGTCGGAGGGCGCGCGGGTAGAGGGCGTGCGAGCGCAGCATCTCGGCAGGCAGTTCGGCCTGTGTCTCGAAGCGTGGGAGGAGCCCGGGGAAGGCCCGGAAGAGCGAACGGCCCAGTCCCAGGTACGAGTTGAAGGCGCCGGGGTAGACGAGTGCCGTCTTCGTGCCGGGGCCGCCCACGGGCCGCGCCGCGAAGCAGCTCCCGGACGGCGAGGTCCACTCCCCGCCCGCCCGGTACACCCCGGGCAGATCCTTCGCCGCCTGCTCCAACTGCCGTATCAGGCCTGCCGGATCGTCCGCGACGAGTACGGCCTTCAGCGCGGCCGGCCGGTCTTCCACCAGCCCCGCCCAGTCGCCGCCTGCCTCGACCGCGTCCCGCAGTTCGCCCAGCCGTCGTACCAGCGTGTCGATGTCGTCGGCGCCGACCGGCACGACCAGGCTGCCCCCGGACCGCACCCAGTCGGTCGCGGCGACCTCGCCCCGCGTCTGTGCGCCGCCGAGGACCAGATGGGCGTGGGTGCCCGCGGTCCCGGTGACGCTCACGGAGGCGATACGGCGGCCTTCGCGGCGTTCGCGCAGCCACGGCCGTGAGTCGGTGGCGAGGAAGAGGGCGGAGCCGGCGAGGTGGGTGCCGTCGACGCCGGCGGGGGCGACCGGCTGGTAGGCGTAGTGCAGGCAGAGCGCGGCGCGGATGACGGAGGCGAGGACGGAGGCGCAACCGGAGTCCCCCACCGCGGAGTTGACCGAGCTGAGGGCGGTGCGCAGCGGCTTCTCGCCCGTCCAGACGCGGGTGAGGCCCGTCAGCGCTCCGTCGGTCAGCGCCCCGCTCTCCACCAGCTCGACCTCGACCGGTGTCACTCCGGCGGCCGCGAGGGCCTCCTCGGCCGCGGCGGCGACCAGGCCCGGGTCGGGGCGCGGGTCCAGCGTGGGCGAGTGGTGGACGGCGAGGGAGTCGACGGTGGCGTACACGGTACGCTCCGGCGGGACCGAGCCGGGACGGGTGACGACAAGTGCACCGGCACCGTCACCGAGCGGGCCCTCGGGCATCAGTGCGGCACCCGCGAACAGTGCCGCCCTGGCCAGCGTCGACTCAGGGCCGGCCGCCAGGTCGACCGCGCCCACCAGTACCGCCTCGACGCTCGGGTCGAGCAGCAGCAGCCGGGCGGCGTCGAGGGCGTCGGCGCCGACGGCGCTGTCGGAGGAGACGGTGAAGGAGGGCCCGGTGAGGTTCCACAGGGAGGAGATGCGGGCGGCCATGATGTTGCCGATGTAGCTGAGGACCTCGTTGGCCTCGATGGAGTCGTGGATCCCGTCCCGCGCGGCCCGGGTGAGCGCAGCCAACTGCTCGTCCGTGGGGGCGAGTCCGGCCCCGGCGCACCAGGCGGCGAGCTTGCGCCCGAGCGCGTAGCGGGCGCCGTGCCCCTCCGCGCTCGGCTCCATCTCCATGCCCAGCACGACGGCGACGCGCCGCCCCTTCGTGCCGGGCCCCGGACGCTCGTACCCGGCGTCCTTCAGCGCCTCCTCGGCGACCCGCATCATCAGCAGGTGCTGCTGGTTGAAGTGGTCGAGGTCCTTGGGCGGGATGCGGTAGGAGGTGGCGTCGACCTCGAAGCCCTCGATGTAGGCGGCGGGTGGCGCGGCGACGCCGTCCAGCGTCTCGAAGCCACGCCAGCGATGCGGCGGCAACTCCCGTACCGCGTCCGTGCCTTCGTACCCGGCGCGCTCGAACTCGTCGAGGGTGGTGAAGGATCCGAAGTGCGCGCCCATGCCGATCACGGCCATGGGTGAGGGCTTCGACGGCTCGGCGGGCTCCTCCTGCCGGCCGCCGGGTTCCGACAGGACCACGTGCGCGTTGGTGCCGCCGAAGCCGAACGCCGAGACGGCTGCCCGGCGTGCGCCGTCCGCGGCCGGCCAGGGCACGGGCTGCCGTACGACCCGGTCCGCGACCGTGTCCGGCAGGGGCTCGGTCACTCCGATGGTCGGCGGGATCACGCCCTGCCCGAGGGCGAGGACCACCTTGACCAGGCTGCTCATGCCGGCCGCGGTCAGCAGGTGCCCGATGTTGCCCTTGACCGAGCCGAGCAGCGGGCCGCGCCCGAAGTGCCGTTCCACGCCGTCGAGTTCGGTGCGGTCGCCGAGCGGGGTACCGGTGGCGTGGCACTCGACGTACTGGATGTCCTGCGGGGTGAAGTCGGTGTCCCGGTAGGCGAGTTCGTACGTGGCGAGCTGGCCGGTGACGTTCGGCGCGAGGAGGTGTTTGCCGGGGCCGTCGTTGCCGAGGGCGACGGCGTCGATGACGGCGTACACCCGGTCGCCGTCCCGCTGGGCGTCGGCGAGCCGCTTCAGGGCGACCATGGCGGCGCCCTGACCGGTGATGATGCCCTTGGACCGGGCGTCGAAGGGCTGGCTGAAGCCGTCCGGCGGATAGGCGTGCAGGTCGGAGAAGGAGAGGTGGATGACGGTCGGGTCGGGCGCGCAGACCCCGCCTGCAAGCATCAAGTCCGCCCGCCCGGTGGCCAGTTGGGCGCAGGCGAGTTGGAGGGCGTAGAGCGCGGAGGAGCAGGCGGCGTCGAGGGTGTGGCGGGGGCCGCCGAGCCCGAGGGCGGCGGCGACCACGTGGGCGGGGAGCCCGCCCGGCCACATGTTGTGGGCGACCGCCCTGGCGGCCCCCGGGTCACTGGCCGGGTCACCGTCCGCCGCACCGGACGGCAACCCGGCCGCGGGGAAGCCGGCCGCCGCGAGGCCCTCGGAGACCGCGGCGTCCCACAGCTTCCCCGCTGTTCGGCCGGAGGCCGGGGTGGGGAACGGGTAGTTCCCGAACACCACACCGGTCCTCCGGCCGGCAGCCCGGCCGTCCGCGGCAGCGGGGGATACACCCGCGTCGGCCAGGGCGTCCCCGGCGACCCGGAGCGCCCAGTGGAACGAGCGGTCCAGGCCGGCCAGGTAGTCGGCGGGCAGTGCGTACCCGGCGGGATCGAGTGCCGGGGCGTCCTCGACGAAGCCGCCGCGCGTGCAGTAGATGCGGTGCCGCTCCTCGCCGCCCTCACCGCCGCCGGCCAGCGGATCGTGCCCGAAGATCCGTTCGCCGCCCTCGGTGCGCGAGTCCACCCCGCCCATCAGGTTGTTCCAGTAGGCCTCGGGCGTGGCCGCCCCCGGGAAGAGGCAGGACAGTCCGACGATCGCGTACTTGCCCATGACGGATCAGCCTCCGAGCGTCGTCAGACCGTGACCGTGACCGTGGCGGTCGACCGGCCCGCCTGCCGGAACCGGGCGTCCAGCTCCGCGTCCTCGACCGCGACCACGTCCTCCAGGACGGCGAGCACCCGGCCCTGCGGGTCGAGCGCGGTGACCGTGCAGGTGACGCCGGTGCGGCCGGGTCGTACGTCCTCCACGGCGATCAGGAAGTCGCCGTCGGAGGGCAGTGGCGCGTACAGGTTCAGGCGCCCGATCTCCATGGGCAGGCAGGCCCGCCCGCGCCGCTCGCGCACCCACACCAGCACGGCCTGCAGCAGCAGGTCGGCGAGGACGGGGCTGTGCAGCCGGCCGTGGTAGCCGCCGAGCGCGGGCCGGTGGTCGGCGAGCCGGGCCCGTACGAGGAGCCGCTGCTCGTCGCTCACCAGCACGGAGCGCAGCCCGCGCAGGGAGGGCCCGTGGAAGAGGGTGCCGTCGCGGTAGAGCCGTGCGGCGTCCTGGCCCGCGGCGCTCCGGGCGAGGGCCGCGAGGTCGGCACGGTCGACGGGCGTCGGCCCGGCGTCGCCCGTGGTCAGCCGGACACTGTAGGCGGGCCGGCCGCGGCCGCCGGCGTCGACCGAGGACGCGAGCACATCGATGCCGTCGGCACCGGGCTCGATGGACAGCCGGAGCCGCTGCGGCTGCTGCCCCTCCGGCTCGTCCCAGGCGACGCCCTTGAACACCTTGAACCCGCTTGCCGCGCCCACCACTTCACCGGTCGCCGTCTCGACGGCGTGGACCAGCGCGCCGAGCGCCGCCGTGGCGGGCAGTACACGCCGGTCGCCGATGGCGTGATCGGTGAGCAGCGGTTCGTCGGCGAGGTCGGTGAGCGTGCGGTCGACGACGAGCGGCGCGAGTGCGGCGCCCTGCGTCCCGGGCGGCGCGGACAGCGGCGTGAGCGGTCCGGTGACGATCACCGTGTCGTGCCCGCGCCCGGCCGTGAACTGCTCGGCGAACATGCCGGCGCCGGTCGCGAGCGGCACCAGCGCGATGCCGCGCGAGGCGAACATGGCCCGCAGGTCGTCGGAGACCATGCCGCCGTCCCAGGCGCCCCAGTTCATCGCGGTGACCCGCGCGGAGGGCAGTTCCCGCTTCAGCCGTACGGCGATCCGGTTCAGCGCCTCGTTGGCCATGGCGTAGTCGGACTGCCCGCGGTTGCCGAAGAACCCGGCGACGGACGAGAACAGGACGAGATGCCGCAGCTCGGCGACCCCGCGCAGGGCGTCGAGCACGTTGCCGAGCCCGGTCAGCTTGGTGGCCAGCACTCGGCGCGTCTCCTCGGGCGACTTCTGCGCGATGAGCCGGTCGGCGAGCACACCGGCCCCGTGGATCACCCCGGTGACCCGTCCGGCGTACGGCGTCAGCACGCGTCGCACCTCGCCGGGATCGGTGATGTCGACGGTCAGGTACTCGACGCGGGCGCCGGTGGCGGTGAGCCGGGCGAGGTTCACGGCGATCTCACGGGAAGCGGTGATCTCACGGAACTCCCCTTCGATCGCACGGGGGTTGGGCTTCTGCCCGCTCTGCGTGGCACGCCGCGCGATGAGCCCCCGCAGCGCCGGCCCTTCCGTGCCCACGGCCCACTCGGGCTCGGGCGCGGGCCGGCTGCGGCCGAGCAGCAGCAGCCCGGCGGGCCTTGCGGAGACCAGGGCGTGCAGGCAGTCGGCGGTGATGCCGCGGGCGCCGCCGGTGACGACGAACAGGTCGTCGGCGCCGAGTTCCGGGACGGGGCCGGCGTACGCGTCCTGCGGGCCGGCCGCGAGCGAGACGGTACGGCGCCCGTCCGGGTCGTGGGCCACGTCGACGTGCTCGGCCGACAGGTCGTGGATCTCGGCGAGGAAGCGGGCGCCGACGGTGGTCGGGGCCAGTTCCGGCGCGAAGTCGACCGTACGGGCGAAGAGTTCGGGCGCCTCGATGGCGAGGGTCTTCACCAGGCCGCCGACGCCGCCGAGCAGCGGGGAGGCGTCGCCGCCACCGCGGTAGCCGTTCGCTCCGTCGAGGCGGGTCACGGCGACGAAGGCGGCGCGGGTGCCCTGTGCGGCGGCCGTCTTCAGCCCGGCCAGGCTGTGCTTGGCGACGAGCAGGCAGTGCGTGAGCCGCTGCACGCCCTCGGCCCACTCGGGCCCGGCCGCGGCGGCCAGTTGCACGACGAGGTCGACCCGGCCGCGCACCAGCGCCCCGGCGAGCTCGCCCTCGTCCCAACTCCCCAGCCGCCGCACGGCATCCGCCTCCGGCACGACGGTGTCGACACCGGGCAGTGCGACGACCTCGACCCGCCAGCCGTCCCCACGGAGCGCTCCGGCGAGAGGCCGGGTGAGCGTGGATCCGTCGTCGACGAGGACGGCGGTACGGGGTTCCGCGTAGGCGCCGACGAGGGTGTGCGGCGGCGCGATCTCGACGATGCCGGCGTGGGTGCGGCCGATGCCGGGGGCGGGCGGGTAGGTCACGGTGAGGGACGCGGGGGTTGAGCCGGGCGTCCCGCTCACGGTGGAGGCGAGGAAGCCGGCGATGTCGTCCAGCGTCCGCAACTCGGCGAGCACCTCGGGGTCGACGTCCTCGGAGACGGGATAGGCCTCCTGCAGCGCACCGAGGATCTGGACCCGCTTGATGGAGTCGATACCGAGATCGGCCTCGACATCCATCCCCGGCTCCAGCATCTCCACGGGGTAGCCGGTCTTCTCCGCCACGGCGCCGAGGAGGGCTTCCATCACACCTGCGGGAACAGCGCCGTTGGATGCGGGGGCAGCCTCGGGGACAGGCTGCGCCGGGGCAGGCTGCTGTGCGGGCGCGGGCTGCGGGACGGGCTCGGCGGAAACGGTGGACGCCAGGAACCCGGCGATGTCATCGAGGGTCCGCAGCTCCGCGAGCACCTCCGGATCCACGTCCTCCGACACCGGATACGACTCCTGCAACGCCCCCAGAATCTGCACCCGCTTGATCGAGTCGATACCCAGATCAGCCTCGACATCCATCCCCGGCTCCAGCATCTCCACCGGGTAACCGGTCTTCTCCGCCACCGCACCCATCAAGGCGTCCATCACCCCAGCGGCGACAGCGGAGTTGGGGGAAACGACCGGCTCGGCCACGGCGACCGATTCCGCCGTCGGCTCCGCCGGAACCGTGGAGGCCAGGAACCCGGCGATGTCATCGAGAGTGCGGAGTTCGGCGAGCACCTCCGGATCCACGTCCTCCGACACCGGATACGACTCCTGCAACGCCCCCAGAATCTGCACCCGCTTGATCGAGTCGATACCCAGATCAGCCTCGACATCCATCCCCGGCTCCAGCATCTCCACCGGGTAACCGGTCTTCTCCGCCACCGCACCCATCAGGGCATCCATCACCCCGGCGGCGACAGCAGAGTCGGCCACGGAGACAGGCTCGGGCTCCGGCTGCACGACAGGCTCCGGGGTCTCGGCCACCGGTGCGGGGTCGGCCTCGACCTCGGCCTCGACCTCGGCCCCCACAGCAACCGTTGCCTCGGTCTCCGTCTCCCGCCCCCGCAACGCCTCCAGCAACAGCCGCGTCGACCGCTCGTGCGCCGCCCCGATCGTCGCGCCCTGCTCCCGTATCAGCCGCAGCGCCGCGTCCGTGTCGGGGTGTCCCCCGGCCCGTACCGACTCCTCCAGCGAACGCACCGACGCGTGCACGGTGTCCGCGTGTGCCGTGAGGATCTCCGCCTGAAGGGCGAGACCATCTCGTACGACGTCCTCGATGCCGTCACCCTCGCCCTCACCCCCGACGGGACCCGCCGCGGCTCCCAGGGCCAGCGGCTCCGACAGCGCTTCCCGGTAGGCCGAACGCCGTTCCTGGGTCACGTAGTTGATGCCGCGGAGGGCGATGTTCATACCCTTGCGGGCCGGCTGTTCGCGGCGCGGTTCCACGTGGTCGTCGAAGCCCACCACCGGCAGTCCGATCACCGCGAGCTCGATCGCCGCACGCTTCAGGGAGAGTTCGCCGTCCTTGCTCGGGCCGCCGTCCGCCGCGAGGGTGACCACGTCGGTGCGGCCTTCGAGGATGCGGTCGATCAGGTCCGTGAGGACCCGCTTGGGGCCGAACTCGACGAAGACACGGAAGCCGTCGGCGTACATCTCCTCGATGCCGGAGACGAAGTCGACGGGTTGCAGGAGCTGGTCGACGAGGGTGCGCCGGTTGGCGGCGGGGTCGTCGCCGTACGAGGAGCCCGGTGTGTTGGCGTACACGGGGATCGTGGGGGCGCCGAGGCCGGTCGACTCCACGGCCTGCCGGAACGCGTCCGCGGCGTGGGCGACGAAGCCGGTGTGGAAGGCCGCGGAGACCGGCAGCCGCTTCGCCGGGACCCGGCGGCCCGAGGCGTCGGCGACCAGGCGGTCGATCTCCTCCGTCGGCCCGCCGACGACGATCTGGCCGGGTGCGTTGATGTTGCAGATGGCGACGTTGCGGTACGACGCCACGAGGGCCTGGACGTCGGAGAGCGAGGCGCGGATCGCCGCCATCGCGCCGGGGTCGAAGCCGGGCGCGGCGGGCTCGGGCGGGGCCATGGCGAGGCCGCGGGCGCGGGCCAGTTCGGCGAACTGGTCGTCGTCGAGCGCGCCCGCGGCCCACAGCGCGGTGAGTTCGCCGAAGCTGTGGCCGATGACGCCGTCGGCGCGGAAGCCGAGGCCGCGCAGCCAGATGTACTGGCCGGAGGCGAGCGCGCCGATGGCGGGCTGGGCGAAGTCGGTGCGGCGCAGGGCCGTTTCCTGTTCGGCGCGGGCGGCGTCGGTGAAGGCGGGCGGCGGGAAGACGGTGCGGGCGAGGGTGTCCGGGCCGTCGGTGAGCCGGTTGGCGCGGTCGAAGGCGGCGCGCACGGGCGGCACGGCGACCGCGGCGCGTCGGCCCATGCCGACGTACTGGCTGCCCTGCCCGGCGAACACGGCCGCCACCTTGACGGACGCCGGGAGTGCCTCGCGGCGGTACGTGATGCCCTTGGGGTGCTGCCAGGAGGCCGCGTCGGGGCGGGCGCGCAGCAACTCCACCGCCGTGGCGCGGAGTTCGTCGAACTCCGCGTCGCTGCCGGCGACGATCCCGATGCGGGCGTCGCTCGCGGGGATCGCGCCGGACTCGTCGGGGGCGGCGCCGTTCTCGATGCGCAGCGCGAGCGCCTCGGGTCCGGCGGCGTGCCACAGGCCCCAACGGGACGTCGGACCGAGGTATTTGGCGTCGGATGCGGCCTCCCCGTGCTCCTCCAGCACCATGTGGAAGTTGGTGCCGCCGAAGCCGAACGACGAGACGGCGGCCCGGCGTTTGCCGCGCTTCGGGTCCAACACCCACGGGCGCGCCTCGGTGTTGACGTAGAAGGGCGTGGTGGCCGGGGCGACGGCCTCGCTGGGTGTCTCGACGTTGATGGTGGGCGGCAGGACCTTCTGGTGCAGGGCGAGGGAGAGCTTGATGAGGCTCGCGGCGCCCGCGGCCGCCTTGGTGTGCCCGATCTGGGACTTCACGCTGCCGATGGCGGCGTAGCCGTGGTCGTCGTTGCCGGCGGCGACCACCGACGACAGGGCGGACAGCTCGGTGTGGTCGCCGACGGCCGTACCCGTGCCGTGCGCCTCGAACAGCTCGATGGAGCCGACCGGCACGTTCGCGTCCTCGTAGGCGCGGCGCAGGGCGAGCTGCTGGCCCTCGGCGCGCGGGGCGTAGATGCTCTTGAAGCGGCCGTCGCTGGAGGTACCGATGCCGCGCAGGACGGCGTAGATCCGGTCGCCGTCGCGTTCGGCGTCGGCGAGGCGCTTGAGGGCGAGCATGCCGATGCCCTCGCCGATCAGGGTGCCGTCGGCGGACTCGTCGAACGGCCGTATCCGCTGGCTCCTGGAGAACGCCGGGGTCTTGCTGAAGCACATGTACATGAGGATCGTGTTCTCGGCGTCGCAGCCGCCGGTGATCATCATGTCGGCGCGGCCCTCGATGAGTTCGCTGACCGCGAGCTTGACGGCCGCGAGGGAGCTGGCGCAGGCGGCGTCGACCGTGCAGTTGGTGCCGCCGAGGTCGAAGCGGTTGGCGATGCGGCCGGCGACGACGTTGCCGAGCATGCCGGGGAAGGAGTTCTCCTCCCAGGGGATGTACGCCTTCTTGAAGCGCCGCGCGATCTCCTCGGCGTCCGCCTCGCTCAGGCCGACACTGCGCACGACCTCCTTGAGGACCGGCGTCTGGAGGCGGGCGGACAGCGGCTGGGTGAGGGAGTTGGCGCCGGTGATGCCGAGGATGACGCCGGTGCGGGAGGCGTCGTACCAGCTGCCGCTGTCCGCTCCGGCGTCGCGCAGCACGTCCCGCGCGACGGTGAGGGAGAGCAGCTGGAGGATGTCGGTGACCTCCAGGGTGTTGGGCGGCAGCCCGAACTCCATGGGGTTGAAGGCGATTTCGGGCAGGAAGCCGCCGCGGCGGACGTAGGTCTTGTCCTCGGCCGCCGGGTCCGGGTCGTAGTAGTCCTCGGGGTTCCAGTGGCTCTCGGGAACGTCCTCGATGCAGTCCTCGGCGTTCACGATGTTGTGCCAGAACTCGCGCAGGTCGCGCGACTTGGGGAAGAGGCCCGCCAACCCGACGATCGCGATCGGCGTCTCGGCCAGACGTGAGTAGTGCACGATGGTGGTCCTCTCGGGCTTGCGCGTCGCGCGGATCGCGTGCGGCGAGTACGTCAAGTGGTGGGTGGGCTCAGCGGGTTGGGGAGCCGGTGGTGAGCAGGGCGGCGAGGGCGTCCGCGGTCTCCGGTTCCTGGAGCATCGTGTAGTGGTCGCCGGGGACCGGCAGTCGGCGGATCGGACGTCCGCTCAGCTCGGTCCAGCCGAGGTCCGGGCTGTCGGGCAGCAGGGAGCCCTCGGGCTTGACGACGGTGACGGTGCGGTCGAGCGGGGCTGGCAGGTAGCCGACGGTGCACCGGTTGTTGCGGACGAGTCCGGTGTGGAACGCGGTGTACAGCTTGCGCAGCCCGGCCGGTTCGGTGCCGTCGGGCAGGACTCCCTGGGCGGTCGCCTCGGTGAGCAGCACGCCCAGTCCGTCCTGCTCACCGAGGCCTTCCAGGGCGCCCGGCGCCAGGGTGAGCCGACGGCGGCGCTTGGCGCCCAGGTACATCGCGAACCAGCCGAGGAGCATGGCGGGCCGGAGCTCTTCCTCCGGCCGCTGGAACGCGGCGACGGGCGCGATCGAGTCGAGCACGACGAGGTCCTCGACGCGGTCGCCGAGCCCCTGGCCGTCGAGGCGGGCGGCGATCTCGTACGCCACCACTCCCCCGAACGACCAGCCGACGAGTGTGAACGGCCGCTCGGTGAGCCCCGCTTCGGTCAGTTCGGTCAGGCAGCGTTCGGCGAGTTCGCGGACGCCGATGACGGACAGGGTCGGCACCAGGGCGGCGGCGAAGTACTCCGGGACGGTGCCGAGGTCGAGCAGGTGCGGTGCGCCGTCCTCGGGCAGCCGGGCCAGGGCCGTCTGCCAGACGCCGGCCGGCAGGGCGCCCGGGTGGACGGCGACGACTGTCCTGGCCGCGTCCGGACGGGGCGGACCGAGGGGCGTCAACAGGCGCTGTTCCGGCCCCCGTTGACGTCGTACGGCCTGCTCAGGCCGCTGCGACATGGCGGTCGCTCTCCTCGGCGATGTGCTCGGACAGGGCGGCGATCGTCGGGTGGTACCAGAGCGCCGTGGCCTCCAGTTCGAAGCCGAGCCACTTCTCCAGCTCGCCCGCGAGGATCAGCGCCTCCGTCGAGTCCAGGTCGAACTCGTCGAAGTAGCGCTCGACGTCGATCTGCTCCGGTCCGACCCCGAGCCGGATCGCGAGCTTCTCGACCAGCCAGGCCCGGGCCTCTTCGGCGGTGACACGCTGCATGGAATTCCCCTGTTCCTTCTGTGCCTTCTGTTTCCTGCTGTGCCTTTTGTTTTCTGCTGTGCCTTCTGTTTCCTGCTGTGCGGTTCAGTGACGGGTCCGCATCTCGCGCGCGACGGCCTCGGCGGCCTTGCGCCCGGAGACGAATCCGGCCTCGTGGGAGCCGATGAGGTCGACGCCGATACGCGGCGCGTGGAAGTAGGAGCCGGCCAGCTTGATGCGGCCGCCGGGCGCGTTGACGTCGTAGATCGTGCGCTGCATGGCCCGTACTTCCAGATCGATGACCGGGTGGGTGAACGGCAGTTCGCGTACGACGAGTTCGTCGCGCGGGGCGATCGGCGAGTCGAGGGTGACGAAGTAGTCGTGCTCGGCGGTGAAGCCCTGCAGGGAGTTCATGTAGTAGGCGACCCAGGTGCGAGGGTGGCCGTCGACGGTCTTCAGGCCGTAGTTCCAGCTCTGCCAGCGCTCCCGGCTCGGCGGCATGCTCGACGGGTCGGTGTGCAGGATCGCCCGGGTGGCGCTGTAGCGGACCTTGCCGAGGATCTCCGCCTGGCGCAGCGTGGGGTGTTCGAGGACGGCGCGGGTCTGGTCGGCGTGCGCGGCGAGCACGGCGTAGTCGTACTTCTCCTCGCCCGCGGCCGTGCCGACGACGACCCCGTCCGCCTCCTCCCGCACCCGGGTGACCTCGGCGCCGGTGCGGACCTTGCCGTTGATGCCGGCGACGACCCGGCGGACGTACTCGATGCTGCCGCCCGAGACGGTCTTCCAGGCCACCGAACGCCCGCCGAGGCCGCCGGGGTCGTGGGACATGAAGAAGGCGATCACGGTCGTCGCCGGCATCTCCCAGATCAGTTCGGCCGGCACCGACCAGACGGCGGTGGCGAGCAGGACGACGTAGCCGTACTTGAAGGCGTCGGTGTAGCCGCCGCGGTCCAGGTAGTCGCCGAGGGAGAGGTCCGTGCGCTTGCGCAGGAAGTCGCGGGGCGCCTCGCGGTGGAAGCGTTCGGCGTCGCGCCACAGGGGCAGGAAGTCGGCCGGGTAGCGGGCGGCGATCTCGGCCTCGGTCAGCTCGAACTCGGCGGTGCCGTAGTCGAGTCCGCGGTCGAGGTCGAAGAAGTCGAAGCCGCCGGTGTGGTCGAGGGCGGGCGCGCCGAGCTTCTCGAAGAAGGCGGTGAGTTCCGGGTAGGTGCGCGCGTTGAAGACCACGAAGGCCGTGTCGATGCCGATCGTGCGGCCGCCCTCGTCGACTTCCACGGTGTGGGCGTGGCCGCCGGGGCGGTCCTGGCTCTCGTACACGGTGACTTCGGCGTCGTCCGGCAGGTGGTGGGCGGCGGAGAGTCCGGAGATCCCGGCTCCGACGACAGCGACACGGGTGGTCATGGCAGGGCTGCACCTCGGCTCGAACAGTTCTCGGGAACGGTCACGGTGAGGCGCAGAGGGCTGATACCTCTGAGGTGGGTGGCGGTCCGCGGCGTTGCCCGGCGGACGGCGTACGAGCAAGGTAGGGCGGCCCGGAAAACGGGGTCAATCGCCGCATCGGCGAGGGGACATCGGCCATCGAAGGCTCCGATGGGCCGGCGGGCCGGGTGTCCGGATCCGGGCGTACGGGGCTCCGTGGGCGCGACTGCACGCAGTCCGCCGCATTCACTCTTGCGGGGGTGTACGGAACGCGGCGCTCGCGGACTCTTATGAATGACCCGCCACTTCCGCACGGCCTGCCCCCGACCGCTCTGCCGAGGAGACCCTTCATGCCGACGATTCCCTGGATGCCCGGTACCGCGAAGGACGGCACCGAGCCCGCCGGGCCACCGCTGGTGATGGCCTCGCGGCTGGAGCTGCGCTCGCTGCTGGGCGTGCCGAAGTTCTTCCTGCTGTCGCTGGTGGTCTTCCAGCAGGTGCGCCGTTCGCCCGGGCTGCTCGGTGCGTCCCTGAAGGCGGAGCCGTTCAAGCGCACGTTCTGGACGCTGTCGGCCTGGCGTGACCAGGAGGCGCTGGACGCCTTCGCCCGCACCGACCCGCACGCGAAGAGCGTGCGCGGACTGCGCCCCGGCATGAAGGGCTCGGTGTTCGTCTTCTGGAACACCGAGCAGGAGCGCCTCCCGATCACCTGGGACGAGGCGCAGCGCCGCCTCGCCGAACAGGCCGAGAAGGAGGCGCAGTCGACATGAGCACGGTCTCGGCCACCACGGCGGACGCCCGGCCGGCTGCCGCCGTCCCCCGGGGCCGTCTCGTCCTGCTGGCCGCCTGCCTCGGCCTGTTCATGTCGTTCATCGAGGTCACCGCGGCCATCTCCACCCTGCGTGCCCTCCAGGTCGACATGCGGGTGGCGCCCGCCGACCTGAGCTGGGTGTCCAGCACCTACACCCTGGTGGTGGCGGCCTGCGTGCTGTCGGGCGGGGCGCTGGGCGAGCGGTTCGGGCGGCGCCGGGTGTTCGTGACCGGCACGGTCCTGATAGCGGCCGGCTCCCTGGTGGTGGCGACGGCGCACACCTACCCGCAGGTGCTGGTGGGCCGGGGCATCAGCGGCCTCGGCGGCGCCCTGGTCCTGCCCACCTCGCTGGCCCTCATCACGACCACGTTCTTCGTCGACCTGCCCCGCATGCTGCGCTACATAGCCATCTGGGTGTCCGTCTCGGGCGTGGGACTGGCCGTCGGCCCGCTCCTCGGCGGCACCCTGCTCCAGACCTGGAGCTGGCGGGCGGTGTACCTGGTGAACACGCCGCTCGCGGTGGTCACCGTGGCCGTGACGCTGTACGCCGTCGCGGAGTCCCGGGTGCCCGACCGGCCGCTGGATCTGCCGGGCCAGTTCTGGGCGGTGCTGGGCCTGTCCACGCTGGTCTACGGCATAGCCGTGGGCGGCCGGGCGGGCTACGACGACCCGGTGGTGGTCACCGTGCTCGCGGTGGCGGCGGTGTCGCTGACCGCCCTGGTGGTCACCGAGCGCCGCAGGGCCGTCCCGATGCTGGACGTGCGGATGATGGCCAACGCCCGCTACACGGCGGCGTTGTGCGTCGCGGCGGCCGCCCTGTTCGTGTTCGTCGGCGTGGTCTTCCTGGAGGTGCTGTTCCTGCAACGGGTGCGCGGCTTCGGCCCCTTGGGCACCGGTGTACGGCTGCTGCCCGCGATGCTCGCCTTCGTGGCGGCGACGGCCACGGCACAGCGCCTGGCCGGCAGGGTCCGCGCGGGCCGGCTGCTGGCGGCGGGCTCGCTCGTCACCACGGCCGCGGCCCTGGTGCTGCTGCGTCAACAGCCGGACGGCTCCTACGGCGTGACCGCGCTCGGGCTGGTGCTCGCGGGGCTGGGCAGCGGGCTGGTGGTCGCCCCGTCCACGGCCGCCGCGTTCGAGGTGGTCGAGGGCCCGCAGATGGGCGCGGCCTCCTCGGCGGTGACGGCGTTCCGGCAGGTCGGTTCGGTGCTCGCGACGGCGATCCTGGGCGCGGTTCTGGCCGTCCGCTTCCTGGACACGCTCCCCGCGCAGCTCGCTGAACACCGTCTGCCGCCGCCGGTGATCGACCAGGTGGTCCAGGTCGCCCGGAGCGGAGGGAGTTCCTCGGGCCGTTCGTCACCGCGGATAACCGGCGCGGTCGGGGACGCGTTCACGCAGGGTGTGCACAGCGCGCTGTGGGTGGTCGCCGGGGTCTCCTGCATCGCCGCAGTTCTGGCCGCCGCGCTCCTGGCCCGCCGCTCCCCCAACACCCCTTAGTCACCGGCCGGACACCCCTTCAACACCCTATGGAAACCGTCCCTGACGCACAGTGTGGGGCATCTCTCTCCAGGGCGGAGATCACCAGGTCAGAGAGGTCGAAGTGGGCTGCCCCCACGCCCGATCGGACGTCCCGAGTGGCCGATCACACTGCGGGAACCTAGCGTCGTACTAAAATTTCCGGCTTGTTACGGAGCTGGAGGAGGACAACCCCAGGCAGACCTGCGGGCCCGCCAGCGCCCCGGAGGCTTCCGGGATCGAGACGCGAGGACCGATGGCAGCCATACACGAGAGCAGCGCTCTCGGCCTGCTCGACGAAGAGCTCAGCGCTGAGATCCACCAGCAGTTCGGCGACACCGCACGCTTTTCGGGAGGTCAGGCGGCCTCCCCGCGCACGCTCGTCGACATCTTCGAGGCGTCCGTGCGCTCCTACCCGGACGAACTCGCCCTGGACGACGGCTCGGTCCAGCTGACCTACCGGGAACTGGCCGGCGAGGTCGAGCAGCTGCGGCGCCGGCTCGCCGCGGCCGGAGTCGGCCTCGGGGACCGGGTGGGTGTCCGGGTCCCCTCCGGCACCAACGACCTGTACGTGGCGATCCTGGCCGTCCTCGCCGCCGGTGCCGCCTACGTGCCCGTGGACGCCGAGGACCCGGACGAGCGGGCCGAGTTGGTGTTCGGGGAGGCCGAGGTGCGGGCCGTCGTCGGCGCCGCGCACGAACTCACCGTGACCGGCCGCAGCGAGGTCCCTGCCGCCCGCCCGGGCGTCGAGCACGACGCGTGGATCATCTTCACGTCAGGTTCCACCGGCAAGCCCAAGGGTGTCGCCGTCTCGCACCGCAGTGCCGCCGCGTTCGTGGACGCGGAGGCCGCGCTGTTCCTGACCGAGGACCCGATCGGTCCCGGTGACAGGGTCATGGCGGGCCTGTCGGTGGCCTTCGACGCGTCCTGCGAGGAGATGTGGCTGGCCTGGCGCTACGGCGCCTGTCTGGTGCCGGTCCCCCGCTCCCAGGTCCGCAGCGGCGCCGACCTCGGGCCCTGGCTGGTCGAGCAGGAGATCACCGTGGTGTCCACGGTCCCCACGCTCGCCGCGCTCTGGGAGCCGGAGACGCTCAACGACGTACGCCTGCTGATCTTCGGCGGCGAGGCCTGCCCGCCCGAGCTGGTGCAGCGGCTGGTCACCGAGGGCCGCGAGGTCTGGAACACGTACGGGCCGACCGAGGCGACCGTGGTGGCCTGTGCCTCGCTGATGTCCGGCGAGGAACCGATCCGGATCGGGCTGCCGCTGGACGGCTACGAACTGGCCGTGGTCGACGAGGCCGGGGTTCCGGTCCGCATGGGCGAGAGCGGCCAGCTGGTGATCGGCGGGGTCGGGCTCGCCCGGTACCTGGACGCCGAGAAGGACGCGGAGAAGTACGCGCCGCTGGAGTCCCTGGGCTGGGAGCGGGCGTACCGCAGCGGTGACCTGGTCAAGGCCGAGCCCGAGGGGCTGGTGTTCCTGGGGCGTGCCGACGAGCAGATCAAGCTCGGCGGGCGCCGGATCGAGCTCGGCGAGGTGGACGCGGCCCTGCAGGCGCTGCCGGGCGTCCAGGGCGCCGCGGCCGCCGTGCGCACCGCCCGCGGCGGCAACCAGCTCCTGGTCGGTTACGTCGTCACCCAGGACGGCTGGGACCAGGCGGCCGCCGTCGAGAGGCTGCGCGCCGAGCTGCCCGCGGCCCTCGTCCCGCTGCTGGCACCGGTCGCGGACCTCCCGACCCGCACCTCCGGCAAGGTGGATCGCAACGCACTCCCGTGGCCCCTGGAGGGCCTGGAGACCGGCGGCCCGGCCGAGCAGCTGTACGGCACCGAGGCCTGGCTCGCCGAGCAGTGGACGGAAGTCCTCGGCATCCCGGTCACCAGTGCCCGCGACGACTTCTTCGCGATCGGCGGCAGCAGCCTGGCCGCCGCCCAGCTGACGACGAGGCTGCGCACCCGCTACCCGAGCGCCGCCGTCGTCGACATCTACCAGAAGCCCACCCTGCGCAAGCTGGCCCGCCACCTGGAGGAGTCGGCGCAGGAGGACGGCGCGCAGCGCACGATCGCCCCGGTGCCGGTCCGCGCCAGGGCGGTCCAGCTGCTGCTCCTGGTCCCGCTCTTCACGCTGCTCGGCCTGCGCTGGGCGGTCCCGCTGGCCGCGCTCGGGAACCTGCTGCCTGCCTACTCCTGGCTGCCGACCGCCCCCTGGTGGGCGCTGGTGGCCGGCGGGCTCGTGCTGTTCACCCCGCCCGGCCGGCTCGCGATCGCCGCGGGCGGCGCGCGGCTGCTGCTGCGGGACGTGCAGCCCGGGCGTTACGCGCGCGGCGGGAGCGTCCACCTGCGGCTGTGGGCGGCCGAGCGGCTGGCCGAGTTCAGCGGGGCGACCTCGCTGACCGGGTCCTGGCTGGAGCGGTACGCGCGCGCCCTGGGCGCCAAGGTCGGCCAGGACGTCGACCTGCACTCGCTGCCGCCGGTCACCGGCCTGCTCAAGCTGGGCCGGGGCGCGGCCGTGGAGTCCGAGGTCGACCTGTCCGGCTGGTGGCTGGACGGCGACCGGCTGGAGATCGGCACGGTCAAGGTCGGCGCGCACGCCACCGTCGGCACCCGCAGCATGGTCTTCCCTGGCGCCCGCGTCGGCAAGCGCGCCGAGGTGGCCCCCGGCTCGGCGGTCACCGGGCAGATCCCGACCGGCCAGCGCTGGGCGGGCGCGCCCGCGGTCAAGCTCGGCAAGGCCAAGCGGAACTGGCCGAAGCACCGGCCGCAGCGCGGCACGTACTGGCGGGTCATGTACGGCCTGACGGGCCTCGCGCTCTCCGCGCTGCCGCTGCTCGCGGGCGCCGCCGCCCTCCTGGTGGCCCGCGCCTTCATCGACGCCGACGCGCCCCTGAAGGGTGCCGCGCTCGCCCTGGTCCCCGCGACGCTGGCGTTCGGGGCGGCGTACGCGCTGCTGATCCTGATCGGCGTGCGGCTGCTGAGCCTCGGCCTGCGGGAGGGCACGCACCCCACGCACAGCCGGATCGGCTGGCAGGCCTGGACCGTCACGCAGCTGATGGACCGCTCCCGCGAGACCCTCTTCCCGCTGTACGCGGGGCTCGCCACGCCGGTGTGGCTGCGGCTGCTCGGCATGAAGATCGGGCGGGGCGCCGAGGTGTCCACCGTGCTGGCGCTGCCGAGCCTCACCACGGTCGGCGAAGGCGCGTTCCTGGCCGACGACACGCTGACCGCGCCGTACGAGCTCGGTGGCGGCTGGATGCGGATCGGGCGCGCGGAGATCGGGCGGCGGGCCTTCCTCGGGAACTCCGGGATGACCGCGCCGGGCCGCAGCGTGCCGGACGGCGGGCTCGTGGGCGTGCTGTCGGCGACCCCGAAGAAGGCGAAGAAGGGCAGCTCGTACCTGGGGCTGCCGCCGGTGAAGCTGCCGCGCAACGCGGAGACGGGCGACCAGAGCCTGACCTACGACCCGCCGGCCCGGCTGCTGTGGGCGCGCGGGCTGGTCGAGCTGTTCCGGATCGTGCCGGTGTTCTGCTCGGCGGCGCTCGCCGTCGGCACGGTGGCGCTGCTGTGCCTGCTCGGGCCCTGGGCGCCGCTGCTGTCCGGTCTGGTGCTCCTTGCCGCCGGTGTGACGGCGGCCCTGGTGTCGATCGTCGCGAAGTGGCTGCTGGTGGGGCGGCACCGCAGCGGTGAGCACCCGCTGTGGAGCGGCTTCGTGTGGCGCAACGAGCTCGCGGACACCTTCGTCGAGGTCGTGGCCGTGCCCTGGCTGGCCGGCTCGGTGCCCGGCACGCCGCTCATGACCGGCTGGCTGCGCGGTATGGGCGCCCGGATCGGCAAGGGCGTGTGGGTGGAGAGCTACTGGCTGCCCGAGACGGATCTGGTGACCCTGGAGGACGCGTCGACCGTGAACCGCGGCTGCGTCCTGCAGACCCACCTCTTCCACGACCGGATCTTGCGGACGGATACTGTTGTTCTCCGTGAGGGCGCCACGCTGGGCCCTGGCGGGATCGTGCTGCCCGGCAGCACGATCGGGGCCCGTACCACCCTGGGTCCCGCGTCGCTCGTCATGGCAGCGGAGTCCGTCCCGGACGACACGCGCTGGCTCGGTAACCCGATCGAGGCATGGCGACCCTGAGCGCGGGCCACTCGGAACCGGTGAGCGGGGCACCGGCGTCATTGAGTGGCAGCGCAGCGCAGGGAGCAGAAGCGGCAGTGGCAGTTCAGCAGTCGGCGGGGTCGGACCCGTATTTTCCGGAGCACGGTGACTCCCGGTACCGGGTGCACCGCTACGAGCTCGCGCTGGACTACCGCCCAGGTCCGAACCGACTGGCCGGGAGCGCCCGGATCAACGCCATAGCGGGCCGCTCGCCGCTGTCCGAATTCACCCTGAACCTGGCCGGCTTCAAGATCGGCCGGGTCCGGGTGGACGGCCGGCAGCCGCACTACACGCACCGCGGTGGCCGCCTCCGCATCCGCCCCGCCAAGCCGGTCCGCCCCGGCGCGGCCTTCACGGTCGAGGTGCACTGGTCGGGCAACCCGAAGCCGGTCAACAGCCCCTGGGGCGGGCTCGGCTGGGAGGAGCTGGAGGACGGGGCGCTGGTCGCGAGCCAGCCGATCGGGGCGCCGTCCTGGTACCCGTGCAACGACCGGCCCGCGGACAAGGCGTCGTACCAGATCTCGATCACCACGCCGTCCGCGTACGCGGTGGTGGCGGGCGGGCGCCTGCTGACCCGTACGACGAAGGCGTCCACGACGACCTGGGTGTACGAGCAGGCGGCGCCCACGTCGAGCTATCTCGTCGGCCTCGCGATCGGCAAGTACCAGACGGTGCTGCTGGGCGACCCCGGCCCGGGCGGCGTGCCGCAGCACGGCCACATCCCGGCGCACCTGCTCCCCGAGTTCTCCCGGGACTTCGCGCGGCAGCCGCAGATGATGGACCTGTTCCAGGAGCTGTTCGGGCCCTACCCGTTCGACGAGTACGCGGTGCTGGTGACGGAGGAGGAGCTCGACGTCCCGGTCGAGGCGCAGGGGTTGTCGCTGTTCGGCGCCAACCACGTGGACGGGGCGCGGGGTTCGGAGCGGCTGGTGGCGCACGAGCTGGCGCACCAGTGGTTCGGCAACAGCGTGTCCATCGCGGACTGGCGGCACATCTGGCTGAACGAGGGCTTCGCCAAGTACGCCGAGTGGCTGTGGTCGGAGCGCTCGGGCGGGCGTACGGCGCAGCAACTGGCCGCCGCCGCGCACCGGTTGCTGTCCGCGCAGCCGCAGGACCTGCGGCTGGCCGACCCGGGCCGCAAGTCGATGTTCGACGACCGGCTCTACGAGCGG
Source organism: Streptomyces cylindrosporus (assembly GCF_022698165.1). Lineage (GTDB taxonomy): Bacteria > Actinomycetota > Actinomycetes > Streptomycetales > Streptomycetaceae > Streptomyces > Streptomyces cylindrosporus. Next base: position 170,071 of record NZ_JALDAY010000010.1, on the reverse strand, counting down.
GGCGGCCTCACCGTGCACGCGGTGCGCTGCGCGATGGGCGACGACGCGTTCTTCCGCATGCTGCGCGGCTGGGCGGGACTGCACCGGGGCGGTGCCGTGACGACCACGACGTTCACAGCCCACGCGAACCGCTTCGCGGACGAGCCGCTGAACGACCTGTTCGACGCCTGGGTGTACGGCACGGCGCTCCCCCCGATGCCGACGCAGGTCCCGGCCCGCCCGACGCACCCGCCGACGAACGCCGAGTCGGCGTAGACCGAGAATGGGCACCATGTCCCGACGTACCTCGCAATCCCCCTCCTGCCCTTGCGGTCTCGCGGAGACGTACGAGAGGTGCTGTGGCCGATTCCACCGGGGTGAGGCCGCGGCACCCACCGCCGAGGCGTTGATGCGTTCGCGCTACAGCGCCTTCGTGAAGCGCAACGAGCAGTACCTGCTGCGGACTTGGCACCCGCGCACCCGCCCCGCGACGCTCGACCTCGACCCCGGAGCGCGCTGGACGGGCCTGGAGATCCTCGCCACGACCGACGGTTCGGCATTCCACGGCACCGGCACGGTGACCTTCCGCGCGTCCTTCAGGGGCGGCGCCCTGCACGAGCGCAGCCGGTTCGAGCGGGTGGACGGGGCGTGGGTCTATGTGGACGGGGAGTTCCTGGACTGACGATCGCCGGCTAGGGCGCCAGGATGTCCAGCTCCTGCAGTGCCCCCACCGTGATCTCGCGGGTCAGTTCCTCCGCGCGGGCCGCGTCGCCCTCCCGGACCGCCTCCGCGACCTGGACGTGGAGGGTGACGGCCGCCGGGTCGGGGTCCTCGAACATGACCTCGTGGTGGGTGCGGCCCGCCAGGACCTCCGCGACGACGTCGCCGAGGCGGGCGAACATCTCGTTGCCGGACGCGGTGAGGATCACCCGGTGGAAGGCCATGTCGTGGATCAGATAGCCCTCCAGCTGGTGGCCGCGCGAGTTGGCCACCATGCCGAGCGCGCACTCGGTGAGTTCGGCGCACTGTTCCGCGGTCGCGTGCTTCGCCGCCAGGCCCGCCGCGACCGGCTCGATCGCCGAGCGCAGCACGGTCAGCGAGCGCAGCTGGTGCGGTCGGTCGGCGCCCTCCAGGCGCCAGCGGATGACCTGCGGGTCGTAGACGTTCCACGCCGTCTTCGGCTGCACCGTCACGCCCACGCGCCGGCGCGACTCGACCAGGTGCATGGATTCGAGGACCCGGACCGCCTCCCGCATCACCGAGCGTGACACGTCGAAACGCTGGGCCAGTTCGTCCGTGCGCAGAACGCTGCCCGGCGGGTACTCGCCCGCGGTGATCGCGGGGCCAAGGGTGTCCAGTACATGGCCGTGCAGCCCCCGGCCCGGTGTGCTCATGCACTCAGAGTACGTGGCGCGTCACAGCCATAAAAAGTCAGACTTATTCGTCACAGGGTCTTGAATTAGTCCTACCTAATCGGTTTCAGTTGCGTCGACGCCCGATGGCGTCCAGATGTCGAAGAGGACAGCGAGGCAAGCGATGAGCACCCCCCATGTCGTCGTGGTCATGGGCGTCGCCGGCACCGGCAAGACCACCATCGGTCCGCTGCTGGCCGCCCGGCTCGGCGTTCCCTACGCCGAGGGCGACGACTTCCACCCGCAGGCCAACATCTCCAAGATGTCGGCCGGCGTACCGCTCGACGACGCCGACCGGTGGCCGTGGCTGGACGCCATCGGCTCCTGGGCGCACGGCCGGGCGGGGCTCGGCGGGGTGGTCAGCAGCTCGGCGCTGAAGCGGTCGTACCGCGACCGGCTGCGCGCCGCCGCCCCCGATGTCGTCTTCGTGCATCTGACGGGCGACCGCGCCCTGATCGAGGACCGGATGTCACACCGTCAGGGCCACTTCATGCCGACGGCGCTGCTCGACTCCCAGTTCGCCACGCTCCAGCCGCTCCAGCCGGACGAGGCGGGCGTCGCGGTGGACGTCACCGGCAGCCCCGAGGAGATCACCGAACGGGCCGTGCAGGCGCTGAGCGCACTCCCCCACCCGGCCCGGTAGCACCCGCACCACCTCCCCCATCCCCGTATCTGCAAGGGAACCACCGTGACCAGACTCAGCGTCGAGATGCTGGCAGCGGACACCGTCGAGCCAATCACCTCGGCGGGCCACGCACAGCTGGGCATCGCCGTCCTGGCGGGCATCGCCGTCATCGTCGTGCTCATCACGCAGTTCAAACTGCACGCCTTCCTGTCGCTGACCATCGGGTCACTGGCACTGGGCGCGATCGCCGGAGCGCCTCTCGACAAGGTGATCGCCAGCTTCACCGCCGGCCTCGGCACCACCGTCGCCGGCGTGGGCGTGCTGATCGCGCTCGGCGCGATCCTCGGCAAGATGCTCGCCGACTCCGGCGGCGCCGACCAGATCGTCGACACGATCCTCGCGAAGGCGGGGGGCCGGTCCATGCCGTGGGCGATGGTGCTGATCGCCTCCGTCATCGGTCTGCCGCTGTTCTTCGAGGTCGGCGTCGTGCTGCTGATCCCGGTCGTGCTGATGGTCGCCAAGCGCGGCAACTACTCCCTGATGCGCATCGGCATCCCGGCACTGGCCGGCCTCTCCGTGATGCACGGCCTGGTCCCGCCGCACCCCGGCCCGCTGGTCGCGATCGACGCGGTCAAGGCCAACCTCGGCGTGACCCTGGCCCTCGGCGTCCTGATCGCCATCCCGACGGTCATCATCGCGGGCCCGCTGTTCTCGAAGTTCGCGGCCCGCTGGGTGGATGTCCCGGCTCCCGAGCGCATGATCCCGCAGCGTCCGTCCGAGGAGCTGGAGAAGCGCCCCGGCTTCGGCGCGACCCTCGCCACGATCCTTCTCCCCGTCGTCCTGATGCTCTCCAAGGCGCTGGTCGACATCGTGATCGACGACCCGGCCGACCTCACCCAGCGCGTCTTCGACGTCGTCGGCTCCCCGCTGATCGCCCTGCTCGCCGCCGTCCTGGTCGGCATCTTCACCCTGTTGCGGCCCGCCGGATTCGGCCGCGAGCGCCTGACGCCGCTGGTCGAGAAGGGGCTCGCGCCCATCGCGGGCATCCTGCTGATCGTCGGCGCGGGCGGCGGCTTCAAGCAGACGCTGATCGACACCGGGGTGGGCCAGATGATCCTGGACATCTCCAAGGACTGGTCGATCCCGGCGCTGCTGCTGGCCTGGCTGATCGCGGTCGCGATCCGCCTCGCGACCGGCTCGGCGACGGTGGCGACGGTCTCGGCGGCCGGCCTGGTGGCCCCGCTCGCGGCCGACATGTCGACCACCCACACGGCCCTCCTGGTCCTGGCCATCGGCGCCGGCTCACTCTTCTTCAGCCATGTCAACGACGCCGGTTTCTGGCTGGTCAAGGAGTACTTCGGCCTGAACGTCGGCCAGACCATCAAGACCTGGTCCGTCATGGAGACGATCATCTCGGTGGTCGCGGGCGGACTGGTCCTGCTTCTGTCGCTGATCATCTAGGGGTACGGGAATGAGTCATCCGCTGTTCGACATCAGCGGCCGTACGGCCCTGGTCACCGGCTCCAGCCGCGGCATCGGCCTCGCCCTGGCCCGCGGCCTCGCCGAGGCCGGCTGCACGGTGGTCCTCAACGGACGGGACGCCGGCCGCCTCACCGAGGCGGCGGCCGAACTGCCGGGGGACGTCCACACGGCCGTCTTCGACGTGACCGACGGCCCGTCGGTCGCGGCCGGCATCGCCGATGTCGAACAGCGGGTCGGCCCGCTCGACATCCTGGTCAACAACGCGGGCATGCAACTGCGCGCCCCGCTCCTGGAGTTCACCGACTCCGACTGGCACCGCATCCTGGACACCAACCTGACCAGCGCCTTCCTGGTCGGCCGGGAGGCGGCCCGCCGGATGACGGAACGCGGCCACGGAAAGATCGTCAACATCTGTTCGCTGCAGAGCGAGGTGGTCCGCCCCGGCATCGCGCCCTACGCGGCCACCAAGGGCGCGCTGAAGATGCTCACCAAGGGCATGTGCGCCGACTGGGGCCCGCACGGCGTTCAGGTCAACGGTCTGGGCCCCGGCTACATCGAGACCGAGCTGACCCAAGCCCTCGTCGAGGACGAGGAGTTCAGCACCTGGGTGCGCCGCCGCACCCCGGCGGGGCGCTGGGGCCGCACCCAGGACCTGGTGGGCGGGGTGCTCTTCCTGGCCTCGCCCGCCGCGGACTTCGTCAGCGGGCAGATCCTGTACGTCGACGGCGGAATGACGAGCGTGCTGTGACGACTCTCGGTTGCGTGATCCACGGTCGGGGCGACCTGCGGGTCGAGGAGCTGACCGTCCCCGCGCCGGGCCCCGGGCAGGCGCTCGTCGCCGTGCGGTACGGCGGGGTCTGCGGCTCCGACCTGCACTACTGGCGGCACGGCGGGGTCGGTGACTTCCGGCTCAGGGAGCCGATGGTGCTCGGGCACGAGGTGGTCGGGACGGTCGTCTCGTACGGCGCCGGTGCCTCGGGTCCGGTTCCCGGTACGGCCGTCGCGGTGCACCCCGCCACGCCGTGCGGGGCGTGCCCGGAGTGCGCCGACGGGCGGCGGAACGTCTGCCGGGACACCCGCTACCTCGGCAGCGCGGCCCGCTTCCCGCACGTCCAGGGCGGGTTCGCGGCCCAAGTGGCCGTACCGGCCGAGCAGTTGAGGCCGGTTCCGGCGGGTCTCGGCCTGCGTCGGGCCGCTCTCGCCGAGCCCCTGTCCGTCGCGCTGCACGCGGTGCGGCGGGCCGGGGAGGTCGCCGGGAAGCACGTCCTCGTCACCGGCGCCGGACCCATCGGCTGCCTGGTGGTCGCGGCGGCGAGGGCGGCCGGTGCGGCTCGGGTGACGGTGACCGACCTGCTGCCGGAGGCGCTGCGGTACGCGCGCGCCGCCGGCGCCGACACCGTCGTACGGGCCGATGATCCGGATGATGCCGGGTGGCCGGCCGAGGAGGACGAGGTGGACGTGGCCGTGGAGGCTTCCGGGGTCGCCGCCGGGCTGGACACGTGTCTGCGGCTGGTGCGGCGCGGGGGTGTGGTGGTGCAGCTCGGGATGCTGCCGCCGGGGCAGTCGCCGTTCGCCGGGAATCTGGTCGTGAGCCGGGAGATCGAACTGCGCGGGGCGTTCCGCTTCGACGGGGAGTTCGACGCGGCGCTGGAACTGCTCGCCGCCGAGCCGTCGTTCGACGCCCTGGTCAGCGCGGTGATCCCGGTCCGGGAGGCGGAGTCGGCGTTCGCCCTCGCGGCCGACCGGAGCCGTTCCTGCAAGGTTCTGATCGATTTCCGAAGCTGAATTTTCCCCAAGGATCATCCCAAAGCGGGTTCCGTGGGGCCATCGTCGGCCCGATGATGAGGTGACCCCTGGACATGGGACCTCCAGGGGCCGACCGTGTTCGGGGGGCGTCATGGCGGTTTCCCTCGGGGTGCGCATCTCGGGGCTGCTCGTGGTGGGGGCGGTTGCGGTGGCCGTCGCGGCCTTCGGCGGTGACGGAAGTGACACGCCGGACGGCGGGGGCGGCGGCAGCACCGTCGTGACCGTGGGCCCATCCGACGAGGCCCAGGCCCACACGGCACCCGCGTCCCCCACCCCGCACCAGTCCCCCGCGGGCGAGGCGAGCGCCACCGTCCCGCAGGACACCCCGACCCACACCCACCGCAGCACACAGGCCCCGAGCGCCACCCCCACCAATAAGCCCCTGCTGACACCGAGTTGGCTCCCGCCGGGCCCGGTCTCGCCCAACAGCGATCCCACGCCCGACCCGTCGAGCGTCTACGACCAGCTCCGCGACCCCGGCCAGTGCCGGGCGGCCCTCAGCTCCATCCCGCCCACCTCGGCGGACCCGGAGTGGCGGCTGCTGCGCGCCCTCGCCTCGGCCTGCCTCGCCGTGCAGGGCCAGGGCGGCAGCTGGGACACGGCGACCAAGGAGTACGCCGCCCTGACCGGGAAGGCGGACACCTGCAAGGGGCGCGCCGCCTACGCCGTGCTGGGAGGGCTGCTCGACTTCCACCGCCAACACCCGTCCGCCACCGTCCGGTTGAAGGCCTCCTCCGGCGGCGCACCGGCGTGCTCCTACCGCGTCGCCGGGGTGGCCCCCGCCGACGCCGAGCCGGGTGACGTGGTCGACGTCGACCTGCGCGGCACGTACTTCGATCCCGCCGAGCTCCTGCGGTTCGGGAGTGTGCTGATCGGCGGCAGGCAGGTGCCCGTGCCGCCGGTGCTGAAGTCCGCGGCGGGCGACGAACTCGTGCTGTCCGTCGTCGTACCGCCGCTCGACGACTACACGAAGAAGGCCGACGTGGTGGTCCGGTACGGCGCCGCCGAGGCGCGGCTGCCCGATGTCCTCACGGTCGGGTCGCCGGCTGTGCTGCCGTCGCCCGACGCCTCTTCAGGGACGCCAGAGGGGATGTTCTCGCTGGGCCCACTCCCGGCTCACCTTCCCGGTGCGCAACCCGCTGCGGGCCTCCGGGTCCCCTAGTGCCATCCCGATGTGCCCGGCGAGGACGATGCCGATGGTGAGGGCGAGCCAGTCGTGGACGAAGGTCGCGCTGGTGCGCCACATGATCGGGGTGAGGTGGGTGAACCACATGATCAGGCCCGTGCCGAGCATCACCAGCGAGGCGCCGGCGATCCAGGCGGCGTAGATCTTCTGCCCGGCGTTGAACTTCGCCGCCGGCCGCTGCGACCGCCGCTTGTCGCGGCGCAGGGCGGCGCGCAGCCACACCTTGTCGTGCGGGCCGAAGCGGTTGAGGTGGCCCAGGTCGGCGCGGAAGGCGCGGGAGACCAGGCCGGCGAGGACGGGCACCGGCAGGGCGAGCCCGGCGCACTCGTGGATGCGGACCACCAGCTCGCGGCGGCCGACGAGTTCGGCGAGCTCGGGGACGTACAGGAAGGCGGCCGTCACGACGCAGACGCCCATCAGCGCGGCGGTCGTGCGGTGGACCCACTTCTGCGCCGGTCCGAAGCGGCGGACCTCGGTGGCGGGCGGGGTGTGTGCCTCAGCTCGTAGGGTCATCGTCCCGCCCGTTCGACCTGCCGACCCAGGCGTCGACGTCGTAGCCCAGATGCTCCCAGTAGCCCGGCTCGACCTTCTCGGTGACGTGGATCCCGGAGAGCCACTTGGCGGACTTGTAGAAGTACATGGGCGCCACGTAGAGGCGGACCGGGCCGCCGTGGGCGTGGCCGATGTCCTTGTTCTGCATGCGCAGCGCGACCAGGATGTCGGAGCGGCGGGCCTGGTCGAGGGTGAGGCTCTCGGTGTAGGTGCCGTCGAAGCAGGTGAAGCGGACCGCCCCGGCCTTGGCGCGCACTCCCGCGGCGTCCAGCAGCCGGGACAGCCGCACCCCCTCGAACGGCGTGTCCGGGACCCGCCAGCCGGTGACGCACTGGACGTCCTTGACCAGCTTCGTCTGGGGCAGGGCGCGCAGGTCGTCGAGCGTGTAGGTCTTCGGGCGGTCGACCAGGCCGTCGACGGTGAGGCGGTAGTTCGTGGCGTTCTTGTGCGGTACGGAGGAGGCCACCGAGTAGTAGCGGAAGCCGCCGCCGTTGGGCAGCAGGCCCGTCAGGCCGGTGGGGTCCTTGTCGGCCGCGGCGCCGAGGAAGCCCTCCAGGGCGCGCTGCAGGCTGGGCGCGGCGACCACGCCGAGGGCGCCCAGGCCGATGGTGCCGAGCAGGACCCGGCGGCCGACCGGAGTGCCTCGTTCCGGCGGCTGGGGCTCGCCCGGCTCCTCGGATTGTTCGGGGTTCACGTTTTCCATTCGAACACCCGCGACCCCGGCGGGACCAGGAATCGCGGATGCTCGTCAGGGTTCCGTAATCACTTCTTACGGCGTTCTCAGAAATCCGCTCCGGACTACGACGCCTCCTGTGCCGCCTTGTCCAGCTGGAAGGCCTCGTTGCCGAGGCCGATGCGGGCGTGCCGCTCGGGGGCGCGGGAGCGCAGGACCAGGCCCTGGACGAGGCCGACGACCAGAGCGAGGAACACGGTGCCGGGCAGCACCCAGCTCAGGGCCGAGTCGGGGCCCGCGCCGACCAGGACGTCGAAGTCCTTGACGGTGTAGCCGGCGATCACCAGCAGGGCGACGGCGGCGAGCGCGGAGGTGCCCAGGCGCCAGGCCTGGGCGCCCGCGGCGCCGCGCCGGGCGAAGAAGACGATCACCGACACCGAGGCCGCGGCCATCAGCAGGATCACGCCGAGCGCGCCGATGTTGCCGAACCAGGTGAACAGGTGCAGCACGGGCGCGGTGGGGTCGCCGGTGGGCTTGTCGTCGGCGATCGCGAAGACGATCACGATCACGGCGGCGACGGCCGTCTGCAGCAGGGAGCCGGTGCCGGGGGCGCCGCTGGAGCCGGTCGTACGGCCGAAGGCGGCCGGCAGCAGGCCCTCGCGGCCCATGGCGAAGGTGTAGCGGGCGACGACGTTGTGGAAGCTGAGCAGGGCCGCGAACATGCCGGTCACGAAGAGGATGTGCAGGACGTCGGTGAAGGTGGAGCCGAGCCGGTCGTCGGTCAGGGTGAAGAGCATCCCGGCGCTCTCCTTCCGAGCCACGCCGACCACCTCGGAGGGGCCCGCGGCGACGGTCAGGGCCCAGCTGCTGACGGCGAAGAAGACGGCGACGCCCGCGACGGCGAAGAACATCACCCGGGGCACCAGGATGTGCGGCCGGCTGGTCTCCTCCGCGTACACCGGCGCCTGCTCGAAGCCGAGGAAGGCCGCGATGCAGAAGCACAGCGCGGTGCCGACGCCCGCGCCGGTGAGCGTGTCCGGGTTGAAGGCGTGCAGCGACAGGCCCTCGCTCGCCGGGTCGCCGATGGCCGCGAAGTCGAAGATCACCACCAGGATCACCTCGATCACCAGCAGTACGCCGAGCACGCGCGCGTTGATGTCGATCTTCAGCCAGCCCAGCGCGCCGACGACCGCGAGGGCCACCAGGGCCGGTATCCACCAGGCGACCTGTGCGTCGGCGTACTTGGCGATCAGCCCGGAGACCTCGAAGCCGAAGATGCCGTAGATGCCGACCTGGAGGGCGTTGTAGGCGACCAGCGCGACGAGCGCGGCGCCCGCGCCCGCGGTGCCGCCGAGTCCCCGGGAGATGTACGCGTAGAAGGCGCCGGCGTTGTGCACGTGCCGGCTCATCTCGGCGTATCCGACGCTGAAGAGGACCAGCACCACGCCGAGGGCGACGAAGAGGAGCGGCTGGCCGACGATGCCCATCACCGCGAATGTGGTGGGCATGACACCCGCGACCACCATGAGCGGGGCGGTGGCGGCGAGCACGGAGAGCAGCAGGCCCCCGGTGCCGAGGCGGTCGGCGCGCAGGGCGCGCTCCTGCCCCTTGAACGTACTGATCCCGGCGGCGGATCTGCTCGCGCTGGGGTTGTCCGTGGTCATCGCAGGACCATCCTTGTCTCGACGTCGGTCTTTCACGCCGTGCCGAGCGCGGCGGCCCGCGCGGCACGGAAGGCGGAGTACGGATCCCGGCCCGGGTACGACCAAGGGGCGGCGGTGGGGTGCTCGCCGATCCGGTGGAACAGGGCCGCGGCCTCGGCGCCCCGGCCCTCGCAGACCTTCGCGTGGGCGAGGTAGTTGAGGTCGACCAGGCGGCGCGGGTGCCCCTCGTGCTCCCACTCCAGCCACCAGTCGAAGGCGGCCTTCATCACCTGCCGGGCCCGGCGTCCGGTCCAGTGGCCGGAGGCGGCGGGGTCGGCGGGCTCGTGTCCCGCGGTGGCCAGCACGCGGTAGCGCTCGGCGTGCGCGATCACCGGGAGGATGGCGAGCGGGGAGTCGGCGGGGGCCTGTTCGGCGGCCCAGTTGGCGAAGTCGTAGACCTCGTGCAGCGGGTCCGGGCCGGCGCCGGGGTGCTGCTCGGCGAGGCGGGCGATCATCAGGTGGTGGGCGTGGTGGTGGTCGGCGTACCGGACCCGGATCTCCCCGAAGAGCCGCTCGGTCTCCGCCCACGTCCGCTCCAGCAGGAGCAGGCCGAGCCAGGGGGTGGGATCGCCGGGCAGCAGTGTGGCGGCCTCCCGGCAGGCCTCGCGGGCGCGGTCCGGTTTCTCCTTGCCCTGCCGGGCCCGCTCGACCAGGGCCAGCGCGAGCAGCAGGGCGGCGTCGCCGGAGTCGGGTTCGGCGACCAGCCAGTCCCGGGCCCAGGCGGCGCTGTGCCGTTCCTGTGCGAGGACGACGGCCCGGTGTCCACGGCGGTCCCAGTCATCACCCGTGTGCACGAGCAGCGAGCGTGCGACCTGCCACCGGCCCTGCGCCAAGGCGGCCCGGGCGGCGACGAGTTCGGCGTCGTCCAGAGCCGTGTCGAGGGCCAGGGCAGCTCGCTTGCGGGCCCGGCCCAGGGGTGGCGGGGGAGGTGACACCGCGGGACTTCCTCACGTGACGCGCCTCGGCGTCAAGGTTTCGGATTGCCGTCAACTGATCACGCACAGCAAACCCGCAGCCAATGGTTCAAGTCAAGGGTCGCATGGCTGTTACACGCGTCAACTTCCGTTACGGACGGGGTAGTTGTATTCCGGACAACCACCGTCGACCGGCCGCCGGGCGCCGCGGGTGTGGCGTACGCCATGGCGCGCGCCTCCCTTGCCCCTCACCATGGCGGGACGGCCGCGCCACCGCCCCCGACCGTCCCCGATCGCCGGGCACCGTGACCGATCCGACTGCCCGGATCCGGGCACTCCCAGGGGCAAGCCGGGCTCTGGGACGCTACAGTCACCCACTACGCACCCCGTGGCCCGGCCTATCCGATCGAGGTACGCAGCGTGTCCGTCCTGGTTCTCGTTCTCGCCGTGAGCGCTGCCTGCTGCCTGGGCTTCGGCTTCGTGCTCCAGCAGAACGCGGCCCAGCACGCGCCCCTGGGCGACTTCCTCTCGCCCCGGCTGCTGCTCGACCTGATGCGGGTGCCGCGCTGGCTGGGCGGCATCGGCCTGATGGTGGTCGGCATGGTCCTCGGCGCCGTCGCGCTGAGCCAGGGCGAGGTCTCCCTGGTCGAGCCGCTGCTCGCCACGAACCTCCTCTTCGCCCTCGCCCTCTCCCGCCGGCAGACCAGACAGTCGCTCGGCCGGCAGGGCTGGACCGGTCTGCTGCTGCTCGCGGGCGGTGTCACGGCCTTCATCGTCGCGGGCGAGCCGCGCGGCGGCAGCGCGGTCACCGACCCCTTCCGCCACTGGCTGATCATCGGCGCGATGCTGGGCCTCGCCCTCCTGCTCACGACGTACGCCAAGCGCTCCCGTCTGAGCTCCGGCCCGGTCCTCCTCGCGCTGGCCGCGGGTGTCCTCTACGGCCTCCAGGACGCCCTCACCCGGGTCAGCGGCCAGCGCTTCTCCGAGGGCGGCCTGATCGAGCTGCTGACCGGCTGGCAGCCGTACGCCGTCCTCGCGCTCGGGGTCACCGGCCTGGTCCTCGTCCAGAGTGCCTTCGAGACGGCACCCCTGCGCATGTCGCTGCCCGCCCTGACCGCGGCCCAGCCGCTCGCGGGCATCGCCTGCGGCGTCGGCTTCCTGGGCGACCGGCTGCGCACCGACACCGGCGCGCTGGCCTGGGAGGCGGTCGGGCTCGCGGCGATCGTCGGCGGCATCGTCCTGCTGGGCCTGCACCCGTGCATGCCGACGGGAGCGGGCAAGCCGGAGCGGGTCAGGGACCTCCAGCCGAACTGACGCCGGACGCCCTCGCCGCCGTACTGCTTGGATGGCGGCATGACGACTCCAGCTGACGAGATCCTCGACATCGTCGACGAGAACGACCGGGTCATCGGCCGGTCCCCGCGCGGCGAGGCCTACGCGCAGGGTCTGCGCCACCGCTGCGCCTTCATCCTGGCCAGGGACGCGGACGACCGCCTGTTCGTCCACCGCCGCACCCCGACCAAGCTGGTCTTCCCCTCCCTGTACGACATGTTCGTCGGCGGAGTGGTCGGCGCCGGCGAGTCCTACGACGAGGCCGCCCTGCGCGAGGCCGAGGAGGAACTGGGCGTCACCGGCCTGCCGGCCCCGCGCTTCCTCTTCAAGTTCCTGTACGACAACGGAACCGGCCAGAGCTGGTGGTCGGCGGTGTACGAGGTCCGCTGCGAACTCCCGGTCCGGCCGCAGGCAGAGGAGGTGGCCTGGTACGACTTCCTCCCGGAGGCGGAGGTCGAGCGGCGGCTGGGTGAATGGGAGTGGGTGCCGGACGGGCTGGCCGCCTACGAGCGCCTGAAGGAGCACCGGGCCGCGACAGCGGAATGAGGCCGGGGGGTGCTGGGGGATGCCAAGGGATTCCGGCGGATGCCGGGGGATAAAGTCCAGCCCGTGATCGAATTCGCACGGAACGTCCGCCTCTGGTTCGAGCCCCAGGAGATCCGCGAGGAAGGCGACACCCCCGACTACCGCTTCTCCCTGGCGAACGAGCGCACCTTCCTGGCCTGGCTGCGCACGGCCATGGCCCTGATCGGCGGCGGCTTCGCGGTGGACCAGTTCCTGCCGGACCTGCGCTGGGCGTGGCGCGTGGGCCTGGCCCTTGCGCTGCTCGGCGCCGGCGTCCTGTGCTCCCTGCGGGCGGTCAACCACTGGATGCGCTGCGAGCGGGCCATGCGCCGCGGCGAGGACCTGCCGGTGTCCCGTTTCCCGGCGCTCCTCAGCCTGGTTGTGGCCGTGGTGGCGGTGGCGATGGTGGTCGTGGTGCTGGTCGGGTGGGAGGGATGAGGACGGCAGCGGCCGAGGAACGCGACCCCGGCCTCCAGCCGGAACGAACCCGCCTGGCATGGCGCCGGACGACCCTGGCGGCGACGGTGGCGGCGGTACTGGCCATGAAGACGGCCCTGCACGGAGGCGTGTCGGCGGCGAGCGTCGTGACCTGCGCCTTGATCTGCGCCCTGTGGCTGACGTTCCTGTTCCTGGCCCACCACCGCATCCGCAGCCTGGCCGCGACCCCCGTCCCCCGCGCATTGGCCCCCCGTCACGCAACGGCGGCAATCCTGTGCACGGCGGCGATGGCGGCGTGCGGGGCAGCGCTGGTGCTCTGACGATCCAGGGGGGCATGAACGCGCCCCTTTTAGGGGCGCGGGGAACTGCGCGACCAGCCACGACGGCGCCGCAGACAACAGAACACCTCGCAACCGCAATGCTCCAGATGCCCGGAAATATCCCACCCTCGTGGCAGCCTGTCCCCATGACCACCCTCCACCAGGAACACACCACCCACGACCACACCCACGGCCCCGACTGCGGCCACACCGCCGTCCCGCACGGCGACCACGTCGACTACGCCCACGGCGGCCACCTGCACCGCGAACACGGCGGCCACTGGGACGAGTGCGAGCCCGACGGGCACATCGCGCACGAGGGCCACGACCACCGCCACGGCGAGGACTGCGGTCACGAGAGCGTGCTGCACGGCGACCACGTCGACTACCTCCACGACGGCCACCGCCACGCCTCCCACGAGGGCCACTGGGACGACCACTGACCTGTCCGGGATCCACCCACCGACAGCTCCCCGCCGCACCCGGCGGGGAGCTGTCGGCCTATGGTGGCCCCGATCACTTGGTGGCCCCGATCACTTTGGGCCCCCGCACTGGACGACATACCGACCAGTCGGCATGATGGGACGCGTCCCGTCCACGCGCCCGCGAAGGAGCACCGATGAGCCCCGACCACCCGCCAGGTCTCGATCTCGACCGGCTGCAGGCCCTGCTCGACCGTGAGCGCCCCGGCCTGGTGCGGGGCCCGCTGTCCGGCCGGCTGATCGAGGGCGGACGGTCGAACCTCACGTACGCGGTCTCGGACGGCACCTCGAAGTGGGTCGTACGACGGCCCCCGCTCGGCCATGTGCTGGCCACCGCGCACGACATGAAGCGCGAGCACCGGGTGATCAGCGCGCTGCACGCGACGGACGTGCCGGTGCCGAAGCCGGTGCTGCTGTGCGAGAACCCCGAGAACGAGGCGGTGCCCGGATCGCCGTTCTACGTCATGGAGTTCGTCGAGGGCACCCCGTACCGCACGGCCCAACAGCTGGCCCCGCTCGGCCCGGAGCGCACCCGGGGCGCGGTGCTGTCCCTGGTGGACACGCTCGTGCAGCTGCACGCGGTGGACCCGGCGGAGGTCGCACTCGCCGACTTCGGCCGCCCCGAGGGCTTCCTGGACCGCCAACTGCGCCGCTGGGGCAAGCAGTTGGACGCCTCCCGCAACCGCGAGCTGGCCGGCATCGACGAGCTGCACGCGACGCTGGGCCGTCGGCTGCCCGCCTCCCCCGCGCCCACCGTGGTCCACGGCGACTACCGCCTCGACAACGTCCTGATCGGTGAGGACGACCGCATCAGGGCGATCCTCGACTGGGAGATGTCCACGCTCGGCGACCCGCTCACCGACCTGGGACTGCTGGTCATGTACAGCATGCCGCTCGGCATGCCCGACTCCCCCGTCTCCACCACCGCCGAGGCCCCCGGCCACCCGGCTCCGGCCGAGCTGATCGAGCGCTACGCGGCGCGCTCGGGCCGTGACGTCTCGTCGGTCTCCTGGTACACGGCGTTCGCCTGGTTCAAGCTCGCCGTGATCCTCGAGGGCATCCACTACCGCTACACGCTGGGCCAGACGGTCGGCCGGGGCTTCGACCGCATCGGGGACCTGGTCCCCGTCTTCATCGAGCACGGTCTGACGACCCTTCAGGAAGGCTGACGGACCATGGACTTCGCGTTCGACGCGCGCACCGAGGAACTGCGCGCCAAGCTGCTCGCCTTCATGGACGAGTACGTCTATCCGGCCGAGGCGGTGGCGGAGGAGCAGCGCGCCGCGCTGGCGTCCCCGTGGGACACCCCGGCCGTGGTCGAGGAGTTGAAGGCCGAGGCACGCAGGCAGGGCCTGTGGAACCTCTTCCTCCCGGACAGCGAGTACGGCGCCGGACTCACCAACCTCCAGTACGCCCCGCTCGCCGAGATCACGGGCCGTTCCCCGCAGTTGGCGCCCACCGCTCTCAACTGCGCGGCGCCCGACACCGGGAACATGGAGGTGCTCGCCCAGTTCGGCGACGAGCAGCAGAAGAAGCAGTGGCTGGAGCCGCTGCTCGCGGGCGAGATCCGCTCGGCGTTCGCGATGACCGAGCCCGAGGTGGCCTCCTCCGACGCCACCAACATCACCACGCACATCCGGCGGGAGAACGACGAGTACGTCATCACCGGCCGCAAGTGGTACATCTCCGGGGCGATGAACCCGGACTGCCGGATCTTCATCGTGATGGGCAAGACGGCCCCGGACGGCCCGGACATCCGCCGCCAGCAGTCCATGGTCCTGGTCCCCCGCGACACCCCGGGCGTCACGGTCAGGCGCGCGATGCAGGTCTTCGGCTACGAGGACCACTACCACGGCGGCCACGCCGAGGTGGTCTTCGACAACGCGCGCGTGCCGGTCACCAACCTGATCGGCGAGGAGGGCGGCGGCTTCGCCATCGCGCAGGCCCGGCTCGGCCCCGGCCGGATCCACCACTGCATGCGCCTGATCGGCATGGCGGAGCGGGCGATCGAGCTGATGTGCCGGCGGGCGGTCTCCCGCACGGCGTTCGGCAAGGCGCTGGCCCAGCAGGGCGTCGTCCAGAACTGGATCGCGGACGCCCGCGTGGCCGTCGAGCAGCTGCGCCTGCTGGTCCTCAAGACGGCCTGGATGATGGACACCGTCGGCAACCGCGGCGCCCACACCGAGATCCAGGCCATCAAGATCGCCACCCCGCGCACGGTCGTCGACATCATCGACCGCGCGATCCAGCTGCACGGCGCGGGCGGCGTCAGCCAGGACTTCCCGCTGGCCGAGCTCTACGCCGGCGCCCGCACCCTGATGCTGGCCGACGGCCCGGACGAGGTGCACCAGCGGTCGCTGGCGCGGCGGGAGTTGAAGAAGTACCTGTAGCGGTACGACGGCCGGTGCGGACGTCCCCCACGTCCGCACCGGCCCTGTTCCCCCGTCCCCGCGGTCAGTACGGGTAGGTGCGCACGGAAGTCGTCCAGCCCTGCCGGCAGGTGTGGCCGAAGGTGCCGGTGTCGCAGCCCTCGACGACGAACTTGTAGCTGCCGGTGGTGCGCCGCTGCACCCACATCCCGCCGTGGTTGCCCTTGCCGAGCTCCTTCTGGGTGCCGAACGGGTTGGCGGCACTGGTGTAGCGCACCAGGAAGGTGTCGTAGTGGTACGGGTCCGTCGGGCCCCACGTGAAGTAGGCGTAGCCGCCGTCCTGCCAGGCGGCCACCACCATCCGGTGCCCCTGGTCGGGCGACCAGGCCAGCTGCCCGTGCTCGAAGGTCTGCCGCTCGGCCCCGTTGGGGAGGGTGAAGTTGTCGTTCACAGGACAGCCCATGGCGCCGTCCGAGCCGCCCAGTTGCTGCCAGCGACGGTAGATGAAGGCGTTGTCGATACGGTGGTCGCCCAGGCACAGCTTCTTCGCGGGCATCTGCGGAGCGTCGGCCACGGCCGGTACCGCCGCCGTGCCGCCGAGTGCGAGCAGCGATCCCAGTACGACCCCCGCGGCACGCCGCTTCAGTGAAAGCATGGTTGTTCTCCCCCGTCGATCAGTTCGGGCCGGCGGGCCGTCCCGCCGTGCCACTGCCATGAGCATCGCGCCCGCACCGGCCGGGAGTTGAGAGGAATCCACCGGGCACGCCCCGGAACCTCTCCCGGGTGGACCGGGAACCGTTCCCGTGACACCCGGGTGCGCGAACCGGGACGATGACGCACATGGAGGACCGGCACGGGCGGACACGGCGGCGCGCGGTGACGGCGTACGTGCTGCTGGGGCTGGCGTTGCTCCAAGTGGCCGTGGGTGTGGGGGCGTTGGCCGTGGCGGGGGTCACTCCAGGGGACCTGATCCGCTACGACATGGTGATCGACCTGGCCGTCGGCTTCGCCTACCCGGTGTGCGGCACGGTGATCGCGCTGCAGCGGCCCCGCAACCCCATAGGCTGGCTGCTGACCGCCTACGGGCTGGGACACGCCTTCACCGGTCTGTCGATCGGGCTGGCCGTCGCGGGACTTCAGGCGGGCTGGCCGCGGGAGGTCCTGGGCGCGCTCACCACCGTCGGACGGCACACGTGGATCGTCGGCACGACGGCGTTCGTGCTCGTGTTCCTCCTGTTCCCGGACGGACGACTGCCCGACCGCCGCTGGCGCTGGGTGCTGGTCGCCCAGGTCGCCGTCCTGCCCCTCAGTCTGGCGGTCTGGGGACGCGCCGACTGGGGCCTGTTCCGCGGCACCGCGGCCCAGGCCTCCTACCTGCCGGTGCCGGCGGGTTCGCTGCCCCTGCTGCGAAACCTCCAGACGGCCGATTCCTGCCTCCTGCTGGTGGCGGTGTGCGGCGTGATGATCCTGCGCTACCGGCGCGGCGGGGAGCAGGACCGGCGCCGGATGCTGTGGCTGATCGCCGGCATGATGCCGCTGGCGCTGAGCCTCGTGCTGCAGATCTTCGGTTTCCCGCCGGTCTACACGTCGTACTGCACCCTCGCCATGCCCATCGCCATCATGATCGCCGTCGTCCGCCACGAACTGCTCGACATCCGTCTCGTCGTCTCCCGCAGCCTGCTGTACGGCGCGCTCACCGTCGGCGTGGTCGCCGCCTACGTCGGTCTCGTCACGTTCCTCCAGTCGCTGCTCGACCCGCGCCCCGAACTCCTCGGCCCCGCCCTCATCACCGTCGTCCTGGCCCTGGGCTTCGAACCGGCCCGGCGGCTGCTCCAGCGCACGGTGGACCGGGCCCTGTACGGCGACCGGCACGACCCGGTGCGCGCGGTCTCGCGGATCGGTGAGCGGCTGGCGGGGACCGGTATCGGCGCGGTGCCGGAGGCGGTGGGCGAGGCACTGCGGCTGCCGTACGTCCGGGTGGAGGCGAAGTCGGGTGCGGCGCAGGGAAGTTGGGGCGTGCCCGGCGACCTCCTGCACACCGTGCCCCTCGACTACGACGGGCGTACGGTCGGCGCGCTGGTCGTCGGCCTGCGCCCCGGCGAGCAGCAGCCCGCGCCCGCCGATCTGGCCGTCCTGGAGCTGCTCGCCGTACCCCTGGCCGCCGCGTTGCACGCCACCGATCTGTCCCGGCAGTTGCAGCTGTCGCGGGAGCGGATCGTGGCCGCGCGGGAGGAGGAGCGGCGGCGGATCCGGCGGGACCTGCACGACGGGCTCGGGCCGACGCTCGCCGGCGCGGCCTTCCAGACGGACGCGGCGCGCAATCTGCTGGCCTTCGACCAGGAACGGGCGGGCGCGCTGCTGGCCGAGCTGCGGGCGGAGATCGGGGGCGCGGTCGTCGAGGTGCGCCGGCTGGTGGACGGGCTGCGGCCGCCGGACCTGGACCAGTTGGGGCTGCTCGGCGCGTTGCGGGAGCGGGCGGCGCTGCTGTCCTGGCGGGCCGACGGCGTACCGCTCCAGGTGCGGATCCGGGCGCCCGAGCGGCTGCCGGCGCTGCCCGCCGCGGTGGAGGTGGCCGCGTACCGGATCGCGGTCGAGGCACTCACCAACGCGGCCCGGCACGCCCGGGCGTCGAGGGTGGACCTGCGGATCGAGATAGGCGACGGCCTGCGTCTGGAGGTGTGCGACGACGGCTCACCCGCGCCCGACGAGACGGAGTGGCAGCCGGGCGTCGGCATCACGTCGATGCAGGAACGCGCGGCGGAACTCGGCGGACACTGCGTGGCGGGCCGGGGCCGGGTGACGGCGACGCTTCCGCTGGGAGGAACGACGTGACGACACAGCGGGCCGACGGGCACGGACGGACGGAGGGGGACGCCATGACGACACCCCAGGACGGACAAGGCCGAACAGCCGCGACACCGGCGCCGGACCGCACAACGCGACGGCACAGCGGCGAGGGGGATGCGCTGCGGGTCGTGCTTGCCGATGATCATCCCGTTGTCCGTACCGGGCTCGCCGCGTTGCTGGAGTCGGTGCGGGAGGGCAGTCCGCGGGTGCGGGTGGTCGGGGTGGCCGCCAGTGGGCGGGAGGCCGTGCGGGCGGCGGTGACCTTGCGTCCGCACGTCGTCGTGATGGACATCCGGATGCCCGACCAGAACGGCATCGAGGCGACCCGGGAGATCGGCCGGGTCGCCCCGTCGGTCGCGGTGCTGATGCTCACCATGGTCGAGGAGGACGACTCGGTGTTCGCGGCCATGCGAGCCGGCGCCCGCGGCTATGTGCTCAAGGGGGCCGGGCAGGACGAGATCGTACGGGCCATCCGGGCGGTGGCCGCGGGCGAGGCGATCTTCGGCCCCGGCGTGGCCCGGCGGGTGCTGGGTCAGCTGGGCCGCCCCGCACCCCCGCCCGACCCGTGTCCCACGCTCACCCCGCGCGAGCGTGACGTACTGACGCTGATCGCCGAGGGCCACCCCAACTCCGCGGTCGCCGCCCGCCTCGGCCTCTCCCCGAAGACGGTCAGCAACCACATGTCGGCCGTCCTCGCCAAACTGGGCGTCGCCGACCGAGCCGAGGCGGCGGCCTGGGCCCGCGAGGCCGGCCTCGGCCCCACAGCCCCGGAGTCCTAGGGCCGCAGCGCCCGCAGCAGCAGGTCCGCCAGATGGTCGGCGACCTCCTGCGCGCCCATGGGCCCGTCCGGCCGGTACCAGGTCGACAGGTGGTGGACGGAGCCGAAGTGGTAGTCCACCACCAGGTCGGCCGGGGTGGCCCGGGAGAAGACGCCCGCCTCCTGCCCCTCCTCCACCAGCGCCCGGAACTGCTCGTGGTAGCGCCGCCGCTCCGCCCGTACCTGCTTGTTCTTCTCCGGGCTGAGGTGGTGCATGGAGCGGAAGAAGATCATCGCGTCGTCGAGGTTCTCGATCGTCGTGACGACCACGTCCGCCGCGGCCGCCCGCAGCCGCTTCTCGATCGGCTCGTCGGCGTTCGCGAACGCGTCGAGCCGCTCCTGCTGGACCCGCAGCACGCGCGCGTACACCTCGTGCAGGAGGTCGTCCTTGGAGCCGAAGTAGTGGTACAGCGCCCCCTTGGTGACGCCGGCCGCCTCGACGATCTCCTGCACGGACGTGCGGTCGTAGCCCTGCTCCGCGAAGAGCCGGGTGGCGGCGGCCAGCAGCCGCTGCGGGACGGGCGTACCGTCACCGTCCGTCGTCCTGGGCACCCTGCCGCCACCTGCCTTCCGAGCGTTCTGCCGTGTTCCTGGGTGTGCTATTCGCCTGCTTGCCCGCGGGAACGGAGTTCCCGACGGAGGATCTTCCCACTTGCCGTCTTCGGCAAGTCGGGCAGGATCTCCACCTGCCGCGGGTATTTGTAGGCGGCCAGTCTCTCCTTGCAGTACACCGCGAGTTCATCCGGGTCCGTGTCGGCGCCCGGCCGCAGGCTGATGTACGCCTTCACGGTCTCCCCGCGGTACCCGTCCGGCACCCCGACGACGGCCGCCTCGCGCACCGCCGGGTGCGTGTACAGCACGTCCTCGACCTCCCGCGGCCACACCTTGAAGCCGGACGCGTTGATCATGTCCTTCTTGCGGTCGACGACGTACAGCCAGCCCTGCTCGTCCATGAACCCGATGTCGCCGGTGCGCAGCTCGCCGTCCGGGAAGGTCTCGGCGGTCGCGTCGGGGCGGCGCCAGTAGCCGGGGACGACCTGTGGGCCGCTGACGACGATCTCGCCCTGCTCCCCGAAGGGCACCTCGGCGCCCTGCTCGTCGACGATACGGACGATCGCGTCCCGGACCGGCAGTCCGACGGCCAGCGTCCCGGAGACCGGATCCACCGGCGCCTGCAGACCCGGAGGCACGGAGGCGCAGGGCGCGCTGCACTCGGTCAGGCCGTAGCCGTTGCGGATGTACGGCCCGAAGTCCGCCCGGAACTTCTCCACCAGGGCGGGCGGCAGCGGCGCCCCGCCGGAGTAGATCACCTCGAAGGAGGAGAAGTGCTCGCGGGTGACGGCCGGGTGCGCGGCCAGCGCCATGAAGGCCGTCGAGGGACCCACGGTGTAGTGCGGCCGGTGCTCGGCGAACGCGTCGAGGACGACACCGGCCTCGAACCGGTACGCGAGGACGAGCGTGCCCGCGCTGTTCAGACAGCCGCCGAGCTGGCACACCATGCCCGTGATGTGGAACAGGGGCGCCATCGCGAAGTACACCGGCGCCTCGGGCAGGGCGATCCCGACGCTCTGCTGCTCGGCGTTGTGCATGATGTTGCCGTGCGTGTTGGTGGCGCCCTTGGGGGTGCCGCTGGTGCCCGACGTGTAGCTGATCAGCGCGATGTCGGACGGGGTGAGGTCACGGCCCTCGGGCGCCGCGTACCCGGCGCGGGCCACGGTCGTCAGATCGGCGGCGTCACCGGCCTGCGGCAGCCGCTCGAAGCCGAGCACGCGCGCGTCCCCACGGGTCTGGAAGTCCAGCTCGCACCCGGTCAGCACGATCCGCACCGGCGAGTCGGCGGCGGTGTCGCGCAGATACGACTCCCAGGCCCGGTCGGAGCAGATCAGCGCGGTGACCTCGCCGTCCCGCAGCACATGCCCAACCTCCCCCGACTTGTACATGGGGTTGACCGGCACCACGATGGCGCCCGCCTTCCAGGCGCCCAGCAGGGCGAGCACGAAGAGCGGCGAGTTCTGCAGCAGGATCGCCACCCGGTCCCCGCGCTCCAGCCCCCGCGAGGCCAGGTGCCCGGCGACGGAGTCGCTCAGCTCGTCGACCTCGCGGTAGCTCAGCCGCCCGTCGAAGTAGGCGAGGAAGACGCGCTCGGGATCCTCGTCGACGGCCCGCCGCAGCGCGTGCACCAGCGAGTCGAGGGGATGGATGTCGGCCTTCTGCGCCTCGTTGAGCAGCGCGACCCAGGGCTTGGCGGCGTAACGGGACTCGGTCATCGCGCCTCCTCCCACTTCCGCTGCAGGTGGTTCATGTTGCCGAGCCAGTGATCGGGATCGCCGGCCCTGGCCCGGTAGTACTGCGCGACCTCGGGATGCGGCAGGATCAGGAACCGGTCCTCCTCGATCCCCCGGAACAACGCGTCGGCCACGTCCGCCGCCTCGATGGCGGTGGGCCGCAGCACCAGATCCCCCGCGCTGCCGGTGGCGGCCAGCATGTCGGTCCGCACCCCCTGCGGACAAATGGCGTGCACCTTGATCCCCCGGTGCCGGTACGTCAACGACAGCCACTCGGCGAAGGCGTACGCGCCGTGCTTGGTGACGCTGTAGGAGGGCGCCCCGATCATGGTCAACAGCCCGGCCGCGGAAACGGTCGAGACGAACCGCCCACTCCCCCGCTCCAGCCACCCCGGAAGCAGCTCGTGCGCGGCCCGGACATGAGCCATGAGATTGACGTCCCAGGAGGTGGCCCAGGACTTCTCGTCGAGCCCCTTCTCCACGTCCCCGTCGTCGAAGGCGACACCGGCGTTGGCACAGTAGACGTCGACGACCCCACCGAGAGCGTCCCGCGCATCGCCGACGATCGCGGAGGCATCACCAGGCACGGCAACTCCCCCGACCTCATCGGCAACGGCCTTGGCCCGTTCAGGGTCGAGATCGTTCACGACGACCCGGGCCCCCTCAGCGGCGAACCGCCGCGCAAGGGCGGCCCCGATACCTCCTCCGGCCCCCGTGACAACCACACCGGCACCCTGAACGGCTCCCACCATCGGTCTCCTTCGACTGCGGCTCTGCGGTGCGGCCCAGACTAACCGGTCGGTATGTATGAGGAAAGGCCCGACTGCCACGCCGCCAAAGGGGCGCGGGGCTGTATCGATTTGCGGCTCCGCCGCGTGGGCGCGACAAGCCACGACCCACCCGCAGCTTCCACACAACCCGTGGGAGCAATACCTTGCCCCCCATGCGCCTATCCAGACGAGCCCTCCTCGCAGCGACAACGGCAGCAACAGCACTCTCCGCAACACCGGCCACGGCAGCCGACCGCCACGGCAGCCTCCACACCGGCTTCGAACGCCTCGCGGCAACCGGCTACGCGCAACTCGAAGGCCAACGCGTCGGAGTCGTCACCAACCCCACGGGCGTAACCCGAGACGTCCACCACATCGTCGACGTCATGCACAAAGACCCCCGCGTAGACGTCACCGCCGTCTTCGGCCCAGAACACGGCTTCCGCGGCACCGCCCAGGCCGGCGGCTCCGAAGGCCGCTACGACGACCCCGCCACCGGCCTCCCCGTCTACGACACGTACCTGAAAAGCGGCCGGCCCCTGGCGGACATCTTCACCGCCTCCGGCGTGGACACCGTCGTGTTCGACATCCAGGACGTCGGCGCCCGTTTCTACACGTACATCTGGACGCTCTACGACTGCATGGAGGCCGCCCAGCTCGCCGGCAAACGCTTCGTCGTGCTGGACCGCCCGAACCCCGTGACCGGCCGCGCCGCCCAAGGCCCGGTCCTGCACAAGGAGTTCGCGACCTTCGTCGGCAGGCAGCCGATCTCCCAGGCGCACGGGATGACGGTCGCGGAGCTCGCCCGCCTGTTCAACGGGGAGTTCCTCGCCACCCCCGTCCCGCTGGAGACGGTCCTCATGACGGGCTGGAAGCGCTCGGAGTTCTACGACGCCTCCGCCCTCCCCTGGGTCCCGCCCAGCCCCAACATGCCGACCCCCGACACCGCGCTCGTGTACTCCGGCACCTGCATGTTCGAGGGCACCAACCTCTCCGAGGGCCGCGGCACCACCCGCCCCTTCGAACTCCTCGGCGCGGAGGGCATCGACGGCCGCTGGGCCGCCGCGCTCGGGGAACTCGCCCTGCCCGGCGTGCACTTCAGGGAGGCGTACTTCGCGCCGACCTTCTCCAAGTTCCAGGGCAGGACCATCGGCGGCGTACAGATCCATGTGCACGACCGGACCGCGTACGACCCCGTCCGCACCGGAATCGCCCTCCTGGTGACCGCCAAGCAGGTGTGGAGCGGCTTCACTTGGCGCTCCGACAACTGGATCGACAAGCTCACCGGCTCCTCGTGGGTGCGGACGCGGATCGACGCGGGTGCGGACACCGACGAGGTGGTGGACGGCTGGCAGGAGGAACTCGCGGGATTCCGGCGGATTCGAAAGGAATACCTCCTCTACAAGTGACTCGCGCCGTATGGCCATCCTTGCCCGGCAGGAGGACGATGCGCCCACATCGCACCGCTACGGGGGACGAGGGGGCCAGTCATGGCACAGCCGGCAATGAGCGTGACTCCTTACTGGGAGCTGACCTTCGACGCGGACGGGGACCCGGACGGGCGGGAGCGCGAGCGGCTGCTCGCCGAGGTCCCCACGAAGGGCGTCAAGGATCTGATCGTCTTCGCGCACGGCTGGAACAACGACCGTTCGGGCGCCACCGCCCTCTACCGGAAGTTCTTCACCCCGATCCCGAGGCTCGCGCCGAAGGCGAAGATCGGATACGTGGGTGTCGTCTGGCCGTCGATGCGGTTCTGCGACGAGCCGATCCCCGACTTCCCGAAGTCGGTGGTGGCCATGGAGGCGGAGGCGGCCCCGGCGCCGGTGCTCGACAAGGACACCCGGCACGCGCTGCTGGAGGCGTTCCCGGGGCGGGCCACCGTGGTCGACCAGATCGCGCGGATGCTGGACCAGCGGCCGGACAACGAACTCGACGAGTTCGGGCGGCTGGTGCGGCTGCTGGTGGAGGTCGTACCCGGCGGACCGCAGCCGCTGTTCGCGGCGGACACCCTCGCGGAGGGCGTCCCGCAGAGCGAGCCGGTGCTGTTCACCGGGGACGCGGCGACACTGTGCGACGAGTTCGCGCAAGCGCTGGCGTCCCTGCGGTCCGGCGGTGACACGGAGGGGTTCTCGCTGCCGAACCCGTGGGACGGGGCCAAGGAACTGCTGCGGCAGGCGACGTACTACGCGATGAAGCGGCGCGCGGGCACCGTCGGCGAGCGTGGACTCGGCCGGGTGGTGGGGCAGTTGGCCGCGGCGGCCCCGGCGGTGCGGGTGCATCTGGTCGGGCACAGCTTCGGCGGGCGGCTGGTGTCGTTCGCGCTGCGCGGGCTGCCCGAGGGCGTGCACACGGTGAAGTCGGTGACACTGCTCCAAGGGGCCTTCTCCCACTACGCGTTCGCGTCCCGGCTGCCCCAGGACGCCCGCACGGGCGGGGTGTTGCAGGGGCAGCAGAACCGGATCGACGGCCCCCTGGTGTGCTGCTACTCGCACTTCGACCAGGCGCTGGGCACGCTGTACCCGCTGGCCTCGCGGATGGCGGGGGTGAACAACGAGGTCACGGGCTTCGACCTGGGACACACGCTCGGCCCCGAGTGGGGGGCGATGGGCCACGACGGGGTGCAGGCGGTGCCGGGCACCCAACGGCTGGACCTGGCGGGCGCGTTGGGCGGAAAGCTCCCCACCTCGGGATGCGTGAACGTCGACGCGGCCGCGGTGGTCAACCGCGGGGGCCCGCCGACCGGGGCGCACAGCGACATCGTGCACGCCGAACTGGCTCGGGTGGTACTGACGGCGGGCCGAGTGATCTGACCCACCGTCAGTACCATGTCACATGTCACATGTCACATGTCACCGGTGTGACGTGTACTCGACCACCTGCTGGAACGTCGGCCGGTTCTGCCAGCTGATGTTGTAGTGCTTGATCCCGCCCAGCGTCCGCTGCACGATCGAGTCCGCGCACCACTGGTCCCCCGCCGAGCACAGCGAGTCCCCGGGGTAGACCGTCGACGCCGAGGTGCCGGCCGCCGTCTTCAGGGTGCTGATGAGGATGTCCCGGCAGGAGCTGAGGACCCCGCCGCCGCAGTACTGCTCCGCCAGCGGGCCCTTCACCGTCTCGCCGAGCACCGAGCGGATGTCCTTGTCGACGTAGCTCCACCAGCCGTACTGGAAGGAGCTGCCCGCGTGCGAGCCGGTGGGCCCGTGCGCGGCCGACGGGGACTCGTCGATCGGCAGGTTGTTGCTGAAGGCGGTGTACAGGTCGCTGCCGAGGCCGGGTTGGAACTCGGCCTTCACCAGCAGCGGCCACCAGGCGTCGAGGATGCGGATCGCGTCGGCGTTGGCGTACGTCTTCGAACCCGCCGATGTCTCGGTGCGCTTGGCGCCCGCGGTCACCCAGGCCTGGAGCTTGCTGACCGCGGCCGCGGCCGTGGAGTCGGTCACCGTGCTGCTGTTGATGACCTTCAGCAGCTTCGGCAGCACGTCCTCGGCGCGCAGGTCGGCGAGAGCCGCGTCGGCCATCGCCTGCACGAGTTTCGTACGGGTGACCCCGCCGGCCGCGACCAGTTTCTTCACCCGGTCCTCCAGCAGGTTGCCGCGATGGACCGACCCGTCGCCCCAGGGCGCGGTCGTGTAGTCGAGGGCCTGCTTGTTGTTCCAGGAGATGTAGTAGTCCTGGTCGATGGAGTTGGGGTGGGCCGAGGCGGGCGTGTAGTCGGCGGTGTTGGTGGTGGGGTCCCAGTTCTTCCACTCGTAGGCGGCCTGGCCCCAGACCGGGAACTCGGCGTCGACGCCGCTCGCGCGCACCGGGTTGTCGCCGCTGTTGTAGTAGGCGGTGTGCGAGGAGTCGGCGTAGAACCAGTTGAAGGTGTAGTTGATGTGCTGCACCGCGCTCTGGAAGGTCTGCGGGCTGTTCACGTAGCTCGGGTCGTTGAGCATCTGGAAGCCGATGATCGAGTCGGCCTCGTGCATGTAGGAGGAGCGCAGGGTGGTGTAGGCGACCTTCTTGCCGCCGACGGTCGCCCGGTACTCGACGGGGCCGTACTTGGTCTTCCAGACCCTCATGGTGTACGAGCCCGCGGCCGTGCTGTCGGCCGTGGTCGGTGACCAGGAGTTCTTCTGTTCGACCTTGTCCATGGCGGTGCAGGTGCCGTGGTAGAGGTAGTGGTAGTCGTCCTGGCACAGCTCGACCGCGTAGGAGTCGATGATGTCCTGGCCGGAGGTGGTCGCGGACCACGAGTAGTCCTGGCCGCGGCCGAGTTCGACGTACATGCTCAGGCCCGCGAAGGAGGCGCCGCGGGCGCTGATGCCCGGGCCCTGGATCTCCTGGAGCATGAGCAGCTGTGGGGCGAAGTAGCCGGTCTGCGGGCCGAAGACGGCGATGGGGTGGCCGCTGGCCGTGTACTTGCCGCTCACCACGAGGGCGTTGGACATGCCTCGCTTGGCGGAGCTGAGGGCGGTCGCGGTCGCCGTCTCGGAGGCGGCGGTGGCGGACTGGCTCGCACCGGTGCCGGTGGCGTCGTAGACGAGCGGTTCGGTCGTCACCGTACCGGCGTCGGGCAGTGCCTCGCCCTGCGCGGTGGCGGGCTTGGTGGCGTACGGGAAGCTCTCGCCGTTGTGGACGGTGAGGACGGCCTCGGGGTCGTTGCGTTCGCGGAAGGACTCCCAGACCTTGGTGCCCTCCTCGACGCCGTACTTGGACTGGGCGGCGATGAGCGAGATCGCGTTGTTGACCTCGCCGCCACCGCCGGAGCCGAACAGGGAGCCGATCACGGAGGCCAGCGCGACGAGGTCGGTGAGCTTGAAGTGGTCGATCGTGCCGGCGTTGGTGATGGAGTCCTTGTGGCCGGTGAGGACGTACTCGCCGGGGAAGTAGCGGCCGCTGTCGGAGGCGTCGATGTAGGAGTTGATGCCGTCGAGGTAGGCGTTGGCGTCGGCGAGGGCCTGCTGGCCGCGGGCGCCGTTGTTCGCCACGGCGTTGTCGATCTGCGCCTGGAGGTCGGCCTCGGAGTAGGGGGCGTTGCGGTAGAACTCCTGCTCCAGGCCCTGGTTGGAGGCGGCGCCGCCGGCGAAGGTGGTCAGCTGGCCGCGTCCCACGTGCCGGAACACATCCATGAGCCACAGCCGGTCCTCAGCGGCCGCATACCCGGCCCCGAACTCGGTGCCGTATCTGGTGGTACCGGTGATGTGCGGTACGCCCGTCTTCTTGTCGCGGACGATCGTCACGTCGGTGCGGCTGGCGGGCTTCTCAGTGGAGGCGACTTGATCGGAAGCGACCCCGAACGACGAGTCGTTGAAGAACGTGTTGATCGTCGCGTCGGTGAGTCCGGAGTAGCCCTTGGCCAGGTTGGCGTAGGGGCCGAGCTGGTCCTCGGCGTGGTCGGGCTGGGAGCCGAAGGCCTGGTTGAGGAGGATCTGGGCGAGGGTCGCGTTGCCGTTCTCGCCGGGCGGCAGGATGTCGGAACACTGGCCGCCGCAGTAGTCGTTCGAGGCCGCGGCCGCCGCCGGTGCCTGGGCGAGCGGGGACAAAAGAGCAGCAATCAGGGCGCATATCGATGCGCCCTTCAGGAACCCGGTGAGCCTGCCGGGAGTTCTCAGTCTGTCAAGGGTGGTGCGCGCGGTACGTCGTGGCATGGCAGCTCCAACCGACGGGGGGTGAGCCGGGACGTTACCGGCGGTATCCCCGGGTTGGAAGATGAACATGCGTCAAGTTTTGGTACTCGGTGCGATGGCTTATGGGGGTCATCGGAAATCGGATGGAGCCGAATCGCTTGTCGATACGTCTATTCGGCGACGTCCGTACGACGACGCCGAAGTGACCGAAGTACAGGTGCAGGTGTGACGGAGGTGCAGGGCGATGGCCGGTTTCCGGAGTCTGGCGAGACAGGTCCGCGATCCGCGGTGCGATCTGGCACTGCGGCGGTACTCACTGCGCAAGTGCCTGGAGCGGTTCGCTCCTTACGGGCACAGGGCGACCTGGGACCACTTGTGCTCCCGGGCAGGTTTCGGTCCCGAGGACCGTTCTCCCGACCCGGCGCGGCTCGTGGCCGCACTGGAGGAGCTGGAGGAGGCGCGTTCGGTGTGGCTGGCCTATGAGGTCGACTTCGCCGAGCGGCGCCGGAAGGAAAAGCACGATGGACTGCGCAGGCCGGGCACTGTGGACGACTGGCACCGGCTGACCTGGGGCGGTTTCGGTGTCGCCTGGTGCGACGACCCGCGGGTGCACCCCCGTGAGCCGCTGGCCGAGGTACTGCGCCGGCTGATCTCCGCCCTGGAGCGCGAACCGGGCTCGGGGTGCCCGGTGTGCGGCGGGGAGCGGCTGAGCTGGAAGTACGACCTGGACCACGAACCCTCGGCGGGTCCGGTGTGCACTCACTGCGGAATTCTCGTACCACGGCCCGTGCTCAAGCCCGAGGCCCTGGCGGACGCAAGGCGCGGAAGGCTGTTGGTGTCGGCCTAGCACGGCGGGGGTGCGCCGGGGATGCCGCACCCCCTATTTGTCCGGGAAGATCAAGGGCATGGTGCAGGTGTGTCTCAACGGGCCGCGGGGGTCCGCCGACGGCGTGATGGTTCCGCTGACTCCCGAGGCGATGGCCGAGTCCGCGGCGCGGGCGGTCGCGGCCGGGGCCACGGACGTGCACGTCCATCCCAAGAGCCCGTGCGGGGACGACTCCCTGTCGCCCAAGGTGCTCGCGCCGACGCTGGCGGCGATCCGGGCGCGGGTGTCGGTGCCGGTCGGTGTGACCACGGGCGCGTGGGCGGAGCCGGATCCGGCGGCCCGCCTCGCGCGGATACGGAGCTGGGCCGGCCTGTCCGCCCTCCCCGACCACGCCTCGGTCAACTGGCATGAGGAGGGCGCCGAGGAGATCGCCGCCGCGCTGCTGGAGCTGGGCGTCGGCGTCGAGGCCGGCATCTGGTCCGGCACGGACGGCGCGGCCCGCTTCAGAGCCTCACCGCTCGGCCCGCGAGTTCTGCGCGTCCTCGCCGAGGTGACGAACACCTCGGCCGACACGGCCGAGCGGACGGCCCAGACTCTGCTGGCCGCGCTCGGCCCGGCCCACGGCCGCCCGATCCTCCTGCACGGCGAGGACGGCGGCGCCTGGCCGGTGCTGCGGCTGGCCGGGCGGCTGGGCCTGGCGACCCGCATCGGCCTGGAGGACACCCTGCTCCTGCCGGACGGACAACGGGCCCTGTCCAACGCTCAGTTGGTGGCCGAGGGGTTGCTCCAGTACGGGTGAGCCGTCTTCACCGCCACGAAGCCGGGCGGCACCCGAACCCGCCGGCCGAAGATCCCCACGCTAGCAAGGGCT
Organism: Streptomyces cylindrosporus; assembly: GCF_022698165.1. GTDB lineage: Bacteria > Actinomycetota > Actinomycetes > Streptomycetales > Streptomycetaceae > Streptomyces > Streptomyces cylindrosporus. Next base: position 140,209 of record NZ_JALDAY010000010.1, on the reverse strand, counting down.
AATCCACTCGCTCCACCCCTTTCCCGTCAGGACAGTTGGGAGGCGATGAAACCGAACTGAGCGATCCAGGAACCGAGGTGTCCCATGTCGACGCTGCGCGTCACCGCCGAAGTGCTGACCGTCCACGAGCATCCGAACGCCGACGCCCTCGAACTGGCCCAGGTGGGCCTGTACCGGGCCGTCGTCGCCAAGGGCGCGTTCCGCACCGGCGACACCGCCGTCTACATCCCGGAGCAGTCCGTGCTGCCGGCCGGTCTGATCGAGGAGCTGGGGCTGACCGGGCGGCTGGCGGGGAGCGACGCGAACCGGGTGAAGGCGGTGCGGCTGCGCGGTGAGCTGTCGCAGGGGATCGTGTGCCGGCCGAAGGCGCTGGCCGACGTCGACCTCGCGCGGGCGGCGCTGGACGGGACGGACTTCGCGGAGCGGCTGGGCATCACCAAGTGGGTGCCGCCGATCCCGCCCACGATGAGCGGGGAGGTGGAATCCGCGCCCGATCTGCTGCCCTGGGTGGACATCGAGAACATCCAGCGGTTTCCGGACGTCTTCGAACCGGGCGAGGCTGTGGTCCTGACCGAGAAGCTGCACGGCTCGGCCTGCCTGCTGACCTGGCTCGCCGACGCCGACCGGGCGCTCGTCTCCTCCAAGGGCTTCGGGGCCAAGTCCCTTGCCCTGAAAGAGGATCCGCGCAATCTGTACTGGCGCGCGGTGCACGGGCACCAGGTCGCCGAGGTCGCGGCGCGACTGGCCGAGCGGCTGGGGGCGCGGCGGGTCGGGATCTTCGGCGAGGTGTACGGGGCGGGGGTGCAGGACCTGACGTACGGCGCCGACGGGCGGCGGGAGAGCCTCGGGTACGCCGTGTTCGACGTCTCCGCGGAGATCGACGGCACGGTGCGCTGGCTGGATCCGGCCGAACTGCTCGACGGGGAGCTGCCGTTGGTGCCCCGACTGTACGAGGGGCCGTACGACATCGAGCGGGTGCTGGAGGTCGCGAGCGGGCGCGAGACGGTGTCGGGGCGGGGCCTGCATCTGCGCGAGGGCGTGGTGATCCGGCCCGCGGTCGAGCGGTACAGCCCGGTGACCGGGGGCCGGGCGATCGCGAAGGCAGTCAGCCCGGCGTATCTGACCCGCAAGGGCGGCACGGAGTACGAGTGACCGCACAGCGGCGGCCGGCCTAGCACTGCCGCCGCTGCTTGCGGTTCTCCCGTCGCTCCACCATCAGCCGGGAGCCCGTCATCCGTTCGCCGAAGACGTCGTCCGGGTTGGACAGCACACAGGTGTCCAGGGACAGGCAGCCGCAGCCGATGCAGTCCGTGAGGTGGTCGCGGAGGCGGTTCAACTGCTTGATGCGCTCGTCCAGTTCGGAGCGCCAGGTCTCCGAGAGACGGGCCCAGTCCTCGCGGGTGGGGGTGCGTTCCTCGGGGAGTTCGGAGAGGGCCTCGCGGATCGTCGCGAGGGGGATGCCGACGCGCTGGGCGGCGCGGACGAAGGCCACCCGGCGCAGCGCGTCACGGTGGTAGCGGCGCTGGTTGCCCGCGGTGCGGCGGCTGCTGATCAGCCCCTTGGACTCGTAGAAGTGCAGGGCGGAGACGGCGGCGCCGCTCCGCGCGGCGAGCTGGCCGACCGTGAGCTCGTGGATCTTCTCTGGAATCTGAGGCACCCCTCGAAGCCTACCCAGGCTTCCGTTGACACAGACCCCGAGGCCTACCATGCTAAGCAGTCGCTTAGCATTTTGGGACGAGGAGGCGGGACATGGCAGAGCCGAGGGTCTTCACGGGCGCCGACGAGCTGAAGGCTGCGGTGGGCGAGCAGCTGGGGTACACCGACTGGCTGGAGGTCGACCAGAAGCGGATCGATCTCTTCGCCGACGCCACCGGTGACCACCAGTGGATCCACGTCGATCCGGAGAAGGCCGCCGCCGGTCCGTTCGGGACGACCATCGCGCACGGCTATCTGACGCTGTCGCTGCTGCCGCTGTTCGGCCCGCAGCTGATCCAGGTCGAGGGCGTGAAGATGGGGGTCAACTACGGCACCAACAAGGTGCGTTTCCCCTCGCCCGTGCCGGTCGGCTCGCGGCTGCGGGCCACCGCGGTGATCACCGGGGTCGACGACGTGGCGGGCGGCGTCCAGGTGACCGTCGCCTTCAGCGTCGAGCGCGAGGGCGGCGACAAGCCGGTGTGCGTCGCCGAGTCCGTCTCGCGCTACTACCTCTGAGCGGGAGCGGTCACTTGCCCGCTCCCACCATCCGCAGCACGAGGTCGGCGTAGAGCGCGCCGACCTCGTCGGGCGTCCAGGGGCCCTCGATGTTGAACCAGCGGGCCACGTCGATGCAGAGCGAGAGCACGGCGAGCGTCGTCCCCTTGACGTCCAGGACGTCGAACTCGCCGGCCGCGATGCCGTCCTCGATGATCCCGCGCACCTCGGCGTCGCACTGCCGGCGCAGCGCCAGGATCTCGGCGCGGGCCTCGGGGCCGAGCGAGTCCAGCTCGTACTGCACGACCCGGGCGGTGGTACGGCCGCCCGCGTGCCACCGTACGAAGGAGCTGACCGCGTCGGCGAGCCGCTCGGCCGGGGTGCCCTCGCGGCGGGCCGCGGTGCGCAGGATGTCCACCGCCTTCTCGTGGCCGATCCGGCTGATGCGGTGGAGGAGCTCTTCCTTCGTCTTGTAGTGGATGTAGAGCGCGGCCGGGCTCATGCCGGCGCGGCCCGCGATGTCACGGGTCGTCGTGGCGTGGTAGCCGCGCTCGGCGAAGGCCTCCACGGCGGCCATCAGCAATCGCCGGGCCGCGTCGGGCGTGACCTCGCCCCACGGCGCCACTTCGCCGCCGGCCGTCTCCTCCGCCGTACTCATCGCTCGTTCGCCCCTCTCACCGACAGGGACACAACCATACAGCCGAAGGTGAGCAACCGCTTAGCGTGGCCGCTCAGAGCTTTTCGGAGGGTCCTCAGAGCTTCTCGAAGGGATGGAAGGCGCGCTCGGTGGCCTCCTGCCGGTCGCGGATCACCTTGGCGAGGGTGAAGGCGGAGGTGACGAGGTACAGGACGGCGATCGCGAGGAAGGCCCGTACCCAGGCGTCGGCGTGGAGTTTGAAGATGCCGATGGCGGTCGCGGCCATCGCGACGGCGAAGGAGGCGACGGCCTGGCCGTAGAAGGCGGCCGTGTTCTGCTGCTTGCCCGGTGTGTCACTCATGAGGACAAGGGTCGACGGATGTGGCCGTTACCACATCCGCGCACGTACCTAGACGCTACTCAGAACGCCGAAATCCCCGTCAGGGCACGGCCGATGAGCAGTTTCTGGATCTGGCTGGTGCCCTCGTAGAGGGTCATCACGCGGGCGTCGCGCAGCAGCTTGCCCGCCGGGTACTCGTCGATGTAGCCGTAGCCGCCGAAGACCTGGAGGGCGTTGTTGGCGGCCCGGACGGCGGCCTCGGAGGCGAAGAGCTTGGCCTTGGAGGACTCGACGGCGAAGGGCTGCCCGCGGTCGATCAGGTCGGCGACCCGCCAGGTCAGCAGCCGGGCCGCGTCCACGTCGACGGCGATGTCGCTGATCAGCTCCTGGACCAGTTGGTGCCCGGCGATCGGCGTGCCGAACTGCTCGCGCTCACCGGCGTACCGGACGGCCGCGTCGAGGGCGGCCTGGGCTATCCCGACGCAGCCCGCCGCGACCGACATCCGCCCCTTCGCGAGGGCCGACATGGCGACGGAGAAGCCCTTGCCCTCCTCCCCCAGCATCGCGGAGGCGGGCACCCGTACGTCCTCCAGGACCAGCTCGGCGGTGGCCTGGCCGCGCAGGCCGAGCTTGCCGTGGACGGTGCGGCGGGTCAGGCCGGGGGTGTCGGTCGGCACGAGGAAGGCGGTCACGCCCTTGTGGCCGGGGGCGTCGGTGGAGCGGGCGAAGAGCAGGACGACATCGGCCCAGGTGCCGTTCGTGATGAACATCTTGGTGCCGTTGACGACGTAGTCCTCGCCGTCGCGGACCGCGCGCGTGGTGAGGTTGCCGGCGTCGGAGCCGGTGCCGGGCTCGGTGAGGCCGAAGCAGCCGACGTACTCGCCCGAGGTCAGCCCGGGCAGCCACCGCCGCTTCTGCTCCTCGCTCCCCCACCCGGCGATCGTCTTGGCGACCAGCCCGAGCGAGACGGACACGATCCCGCGCACGGACGAGTCGCCGCGCCCCAGCTCCTCCGTGACCAGGCAGTACGCGAGATGGTCGCCGCCCGAGCCGCCGTACTCCTCGTCGACGGTCAGGCCGAGGAAGCCGACCTCGCCGAGCTTCTTCACGATCGACCTGTCGACCTCCTCGGCGCGGTCCCAGGCGATGACGTGCGGGGCGATCTCACGGTCCACGAAGTCCCGGGCGAGCCGCCGGACGGCCTCCTGCTCGTCGCTGAGCTCCAGATTCATGAGACCAGTCACCCCAATCGAGATCCCGCACATTTAAATTAGCACTGCTAGTTTCGTTCGCGCAGCCCTACTATGTGCGCCATGGCCCGACCGCGCAAGCCCCTGCTCAGCACCGACCGGATCGTCGAGACGGCACGTGCGCTGGTGGACGCGGAGGGCCTCGCGGCCGTCTCCACGCGTCGGCTCGCCGCCGAGCTCGGCGTCAGCGGACCCTCCCTCTACAACCACTTCCGCACCAAGGACGAGATCCTGGAGGCCGTCGCCGACTCGGTGAGCGCGCAGGTCGACCTGTCGATGTTCGAGGACGGCCGCGCGTGGCGGACCGCGCTGCACGACTGGGCGGTCTCCTACCGGGCCGCCCTGCGCGACCACCCCAACATCGTCCCGGTCCTCGCCCGGGGGCCCGGCCGGCGGCCGGCCGGGCTGCGGCTCGCGGACGCGGTGTACGGCGCGATGGTCCGCGCGGGGTGGCCGGCGGCGCAGGCGACCTCGATCGGCGCGCTGATGCGGTACTTCGTCATGGGCTCCGCGCTCGGCTCGTTCGCGGGCGGCTTCGTGGACGACGCCGCCGCCTACGACCCCGCCGACTACCCGCACCTCGGCCAAGCCCACCTCCTCGCCGAACAGCAGGAGAAGATCGACGAGCGGGCCTTCGAGACGGGTCTCACCGCGCTGCTCGACGGGCTGGCCGGGCAGTACGAGCAGCTGCGGCAGCCGACGTAGGGACACTTCGGCCGGCGCCGAAGTGTCCGTACCGCATGCTGGGCTCCATGACCACGAGGGAGAACCAGGCACCCGGGCTCGCCCGCCTCGCCGGGCTGATCGCGGACGAGACGCGCGCCGCGTGTCTGCTGGCGCTGCTGGACGGGCGGGCGTGGACGGCCGGCGAACTGGCGCGGCACGCCGGGGTCGCCGCGTCGACACTGAGCGAGCACCTCGGCAAGCTCGTCGCGGGCGGCCTGCTGGCCGAGGAGCGGCAGGGCCGGCACCGGTACGTGCGGCTCGCGGACGGGCGCGTGGCCCAGCTCGTCGAGGATCTCGTCGCGCAGGTGGAACCGGGGGACGTCGTACGGCCGCGGGGGCTGCGGGAGGCGAGTGCGGGGGCGGCGATGGCCCGGGGGCGGACCTGTTACGACCATCTCGCCGGGCAGCTCGGCATCGCGGTGACCGACGCGATGACCCTGCGCGGGCTGTTGGTGCAGGACACCGGGTTCGCGCTGACGGAGGCGGGGGTGGGGTGGTTCGGGAGCGCGGGGATCCCGCTGGAGCGCAAGGGGCGGCGGCCGCTGGCCCGGGGGTGCCTCGACTGGACAGAGCGGCGGCCGCATCTGGCGGGGGTCGCGGGGGCGGCGCTCTGCGCGCATGCCCTGGACGCCGGGTGGTGTGTGCGGATCGGGTCGGGGCGGGCGGTGAAGGTGACACCGACAGGTGTACGAGCCCTTCGGGACCTGCTCGGCGTCGAGGCCGCGGCGCTGTGAGCGCCCCTCAAGTGCCCCGTCCGAAATCCGCGAGCTTCCTTCCCGTTCCGCCCCCTAGCCTCTGGAGCATGATGAACGCCCGCCACACCCACCTGCTGGCCCCCGCTGCCGCCGCCGTGACCGTCGTGCTGTGGGCCTCCGCCTTCGTGTCGATCCGGAGTGCGGGCGACGCCTATTCGCCGGGGGCGCTCGCACTCGGGCGGTTGTCCTCCGGGGCGCTGGCGCTGGGGGTGATCTGTCTCGTACGGCGGGAAGGGCTCCCGCCTCGGGCGGCCTGGCGGGGGATCGTCATATCCGGGGCCCTGTGGTTCGGCTTCTACATGGTCGTCCTGAACTGGGGCGAGCAGCAGGTCGACGCCGGTACGGCCGCCCTGGTCGTGAACATCGGGCCGATCCTCATCGCGCTGCTCGGCGCCCGGCTGCTCGGGGATCCGATGCCGCCGCGGCTGCTGGCGGGGATGGCCGTGTCGTTCGCCGGGGCGGTGGCCGTCGGATTGTCGATGTCCGGGGGCGGTGGGTCCTCGGTGCTGGGTGTCGTGCTGTGTCTGCTCGCCGCGGTCGGGTACGCCGGCGGGGTCGTCGCGCAGAAGCCGGCGCTCGGGAAGGCGAGCGCGCTGCAGGTGACGACCTTCGGATGCCTGGTCGGAGCCGTCGGGTGTCTGCCGTTCGCCGGGCAGCTGGTGGGCGAGGCCGCCGACGCGCCCGTGTCGGCGACCCTCAACATGGTCTATCTTGGCGTGTTCCCGACCGCGCTCGCCTTCACCACGTGGGCGTACGCCCTGGCCCGTACGACGGCCAGCCGCATGGGCGCGACGACGTACGCCGTGCCCGCGCTGGTCGTCCTGATGTCATGGCTGGCGCTGGGCGAGGTGCCGGGGCTGATGACGCTGGGCGGGGGCGTGCTGTGCCTCGCCGGTGTGGCGGTGTCGCGGTCGCGACCCCGTGACCGGGCACCGGCGGTGGAGGCGGCGCCGAGCGACCCGGAGCCGCTCAGAAAGTGACCAGCGCCCGGTCAGAAAGTGACCAGCGCCCGCCCGCCCTTCCCCGCCAGCATGTTCTCGAAGGCCGCCGGGATGCCGTCCAGGGCGATCCGCTCCGTCACCAGCGCGCCCAGGTCCAGGCGGCCCTCCCTGACGTGGTCGGCGAGGATCGGCAGGTCCTTGGCCGGGTCCGAGTTGCCGTAGACGCAGCCCGCGAGGGTTCTGCCCCAGTGGAAGATCTCCAGGGCGTTGAAGGTGACCTGCTGGTCCTTGCCGCCGATGCCGACCACCGTGGTGCGGCCGCCGCGCCGGGTGGAGTCCCAGGCCGTGCGGATGGTGGCCGCGCGGCCCACGCACTCCACGGCCACGTCGACGCCCTGCTTCCCGGTCAGGCCGCGGATCTCGCGGGCCGTGTTCTCCGAGGCCACCACGTAGTCCGTGGCGCCCGCGCCCCGCGCCAGCTCCTCCTTCTGGGGCGAGACGTCGACCGCGACGATGCGCGACGCGCCCGCGATCCGGGCCGCCTGGAGGGCCGCCAGGCCCACGCCGCCGACGCCGTACACGGCGACCGTCTCCCCCGGCTGCACCTGCGCCGAGTGGTGGACGGCGCCGTAGCCGGTGAGGACCGCGCAGCCCAGCAGGGCCGCGTCGGTGAGCGGGACGCCCTCGGGCAGGGGCAGGACGCAGGAGGCGGCGACGACCGTCTCCTCGGCGAACGCGGCCACGTTGAGGCCGGGGTGCAGGTCGACGCCTGCCGCGGTCCGGGCGTACACGTCGCCCGCGCCGTTCAGCGCGTTGGCGCACAGCCACACCTCGCCCAGCGAACAGGCGTGGCAAGTGCCGCAGGACGGCGCCCAGTTGAGGACGACGGGATCGCCGGGCGCGATGCCGGTGACGCCCTCGCCGACGGAGACGACCGTGCCCGCGCCCTCGTGGCCGAGGACCGCGGGGACCGGTACCCGCATGGTGCCGTTGGACAGGGACAGGTCGGAGTGGCACACCCCGGCGGCGGCGAGCCGGACCCGGACCTGGCCGGGGCCCGGGTCGGGAAGCTCGATGTCCGTGATCTCCAGGGGAGCGCCCACGGCGGGAAGGACGGCTGCGCGAACCACGTGAACTCTCCTAGAACTGCAGGGACTTGGTCTGGAGGTACTCGGCGAGGCCGTGCGTGCCGAGCTCGCGGCCGACGCCCGACTGCTTGTAACCGCCGAAGGGGGCGAGGGGGTTGAAGCGGCCGCCGTTGATGTCGACCTGGCCGGTGTCCATGCGGCGCGCGAAGGCGACCGCCTCCGCCTCGTCGCCGGCCCAGACGGCGCCCGCGAGGCCGTAGACCGTGCCGTTCGCGATGCGCAGGGCGTCCTCCTCGTCCTCGTAGCGCAGGACGGACAGGACCGGGCCGAAGATCTCCTCCTGGGCGATCGTCATCTCCGGGGTCACGTCCGCGAAGACGGTCGGCGCGACGAAGTAGCCCTGCTCGCGCGGGGATTCGGGCCCGCCGGCCACCAGCCTGGCCCCCTCCGCGACGCCCTTCTCGATGTAACTCCGCACCCGCGCCCGCTGCTTGGCGTTGACCACCGGGCCGATGCGCTCGCCGTACTTGGCGGCGGCCGTGGCGGCCAGCGCGACGGCCTCCTCGTACTGGTCGCGGTGGACCAGCATCCGGGTCCAGGCGCTGCACGTCTGGCCGGAGTTGGACATGACGTTGGCGACGCCGACGTTGACCGCCTTGGCCAGGTCGGCGCTCGGCAGGATGACGTTGGCGGACTTGCCGCCCAGCTCCAGGGCGACCCGCTTCACGGCCGCGCCCGCCGCCCTGCCGATCTGCCGGCCGACCGCCGTGGAGCCGGTGAAGGAGACCAGGTCGACGCCCGGGTGCTCGGCGAGGGCCTGACCGGCGACCGGTCCGAGGCCGGTGACCAGGTTGAAGACGCCGGCCGGGACGCCCGCGTCGTGGACCGCCTCGGCGAAGAGCTGCGCGACCAGCGGGGTGTCCTCGGCGGGCTTCAGCACCACCGTGCAGCCCGCCGCCAGCGCCGGGGCGACCTTGGCGACGATCTGGTGCAGCGGGTAGTTCCAGGGCGTGATCGCGCCGACCACGCCGACCGGCTCCAGGTAGACGGTGGAGTTGCCGGCCTTCTCCTCGAAGGCATACGTCGCGGCCAGTTCGGCGTACGAGCCCGCGACCGCGATCGGCACGGCCGCGTGCACGTTCTCGGAGAACTTCAGCGGCGAGCCGAGCTCGGCGGTGACCGTCTCGGCGATCTCGTCCTTGCGGGCGACGAGGACGTCACGCAGGGCGCCGAGCCGGGCGGCCCGCTCGGCGGGCGGGGTGGCGGCCCAGGCCGGGAGGGCGGCACGGGCGGCTCGTACGGCCTGGTCGACGTCCTCGGCGGTGCCGGCCGGGACCCGGCCGATCACCTGCTCGTCCACCGGGTTCACGACGTCGATCCCGTCCTGACCTGCGGCGGGACGCCAGGCGCCGTCGATGTAGTGGCCGTCGTGTGCCTTCATGGTGCTCCTCCGGGACGGGGTGCGTCGTGCGCGTCACAACCTACCGACAGACACACAAACTAGCGGCGATAGTTTTTCACCGCCAGGCACCCCCCGTGCGGAACGCGTCTCACTCGTCCAGGTCGGGCAGCCGCGCCGGGGACGGGCAGATCCGTTCGCCGTGCTGGTCGAAGACGAACAGGTGGGCGATGTCGACGAGGAGCGGCACCTGGAGGCCGCGGCGCAGGTCGATGTCGGGGGTGGTGCGGACGACCAGGTCGCCGGGGAGGCGGGGCTCCACGGACGGGGGTTCGGACTCCTGCGGGTCGTCCAGGACCACCACGGGCCCGGCCCGCAGCGCCCCGGCCCGCTCCCGCAGCCGGCCCAGGACGGTGGGGCCGCCTTCCCGGCGCCTGCGCCGCGAGGGCCGGGCAGCCGGCCGCGGGGCCTCCAGATCCGGTACGACGGCGGGCTGGGAACCGGTGTTGAAGTGGACCAGGACCTCGTGCCCCTGGAACTCCACGTGCTCGACCAGACCGGTGAGCGCGACCTCCCCGGGCCGGGCGGAGGCGGGCTTGGCGATGCGGACGGCCTCCGAGCGCAGGCCGACGATCACCTCGCGGCCCTGCTGGACCCGGAGCAACTGGTGGTCCAGGGAGAGGGGTTCGGGCAGCCGCAGGTACTGCTTGCCGAGGCTGATGGTCATCGCGCCGTCCAGCGGGGCGCGGACCAGGCCGCGCAGCAGGTTGATGCGCGGGGTGCCGATGAAGGCGGCGACGAAGACGTTGCGGGGCAGGGCGTACACCATGCGCGGGGTGCCCAGTTGCTGGAGGACCCCGCCGCGCAGCACGGCGACCCGGTCGCCGAGCGACATGGCCTCGGCCTGGTCGTGGGTGACGTACACCGTGGTGACGCCCAACTCCCGGGTCAGAGCGGATATCTCGGCGCGCAGATGGTTGCGGAGCTTGGCGTCCAGGTTGGACAGCGGCTCGTCCATGAGGAAGGCGGAGGGGTGGCGGGCGATGGCCCGGCCCATGGCGACGCGCTGGCGTTCGCCGCCGGAGAGCTGGCTCGGGAAGCGGTCCAGGAGGTCCTCGATGCCGAGCATGCGGGCGGTGGCGTCGACGCGGGGGCGCGGGTCCTCGTTCGGGTTCTCCACCCGCAGCGGGAAGCTCATGTTGCCGCGGCCGGTCATGTTCGGGTAGAGGGCGAAGTTCTGGAAGACCATCGCCATGTTCCGCTCGGACGGCAGGAGTTCGCCCGCCTCCTCGCCGTCGAGCAGCAGTGTGCCCTCGGTGATCTCCTCCAGCCCGGCGATCATCCGGAGCACGGTCGACTTCCCGCAGCCGGACGGTCCCAGCAGCACGAGAAACTCGCCGGGCCGGATGTCCAGCGACAGCCGGTCCACCACGCGGACGCCTCGCGTGTAGGCCTTGCTCACGTCGTGCAGGGAGATGGCGCGTGTCATGTGGAGTGCCCCCGGGGGCCGAATCAGGCGCTGGTGCTCCGCGGTCGAGAACGCCCCTTGAGGGGCGTCCGGGTCACGGAAGTTAACGGAATGTGTGCGGCCGGGGGAAGAGTCCGGGCGCTCCGGTTCACCCTGTGAAAAAGCGGACGACCCCCTTCAGCGGGTGGGGCGCGGTCACTTGGTGCGGGTGAGGTGCGCGAAGACGACCGTGTTGCCCGCGTAGCCGGTGCGCGGGTGGTACTCGCCGCCACAGGTGATCAGCCGCAGCTCGGGGCGCGAACGGGCGCCGTACACCTCCCGGTTCGGGAAGTGCGCCTTCTCGTACGTCCGCACGGCGTCGACGGTGTAGACGGCGGTACGTCCGTCCGCGCGCCGCACCTCGACGAGGTGACCGGGGCCGAGTTCGTGCAGGCCGGCGAAGACGGCGGGCCCGCTGTCGGTGTCCAGGTGCCCGACGAACACCGCGGTCCCGCGCGCACCGGGCGAGGGCCCGCGCTCGTACCAGCCGACCTGATGGGCGTCGCCCTCCGGGGGTGCGGTGAGCCGGTGGTCGCGGTCGAGACCGAGGCCGATGACGGGGGCGTCGACGCCGATGTACGGGACGAGGACGCGGGTGGGGCGGGAGGGGGGCAGGGGGCTGGGCGGGGGCGGCTGTCGACGGGGGTGGGCGGGGCGCGCGTCGGCGGCGCGGGTGCCGGTGCCGCGCCGGGAGCCGTCGGGAGCGGGTGCGGCACCGGACGGCGTCCCCCGACCGGCGGCGGCGTCGTCAGCGCCGCCCTGGCCCACGCCGGCGCTTGCGGCCCTGCCCGCCTCGGTGCCGGCCGGGGCGGCCGGGTCCTCGCCCTGGGTGCACCGGACGGCGCCCGTCACCAGCGCTGCGGTCAGCACGACCGTCCGCGTCAGGCGGTAGGCGCGCGTCCGGTACCAGGGCCTGCGCCTGTGTCTACGACGCGCCATGCGGGCGGCGGCGGAGGCGGAACCAGACCGCGCCGGTGACCGCGGCGAGGCCGACCGCCGCGGCGCCGGCGACCGGGCTGATCGCGGTGTCCCGGGCCAGCCCGCCACCACCGGCCGGCGGACCTCCGTTGGGGCCGCCGGGACCGCCCGGCATGCTCGGGGTCGGCTTGGGCGACGGGCAGTCGACCTTGAAGACCTTGAACTTGCCCGCGCCGTGCCCCTTGTCCGTCTTCCAGGTCAGCTTGTACATCCCGTTGGGCAGGCCGAGCGGCATGCTGTGGGCCGAGCCATCGGCGGCGACGGTGATCTCGCCTTCGAGGTGGCCGGTGCCCGCGCCCGGCCCGTTGGACTGCGGGTCGATGCTCCAGGTGACGTGCTCGGCCGGGGACGTCCCGTCGAAGTTGAAGGCCGCGAGGTAGAAGTCGCAGACCTTCGGCTCGTTCCGCTGGTCGGTGAACGGCGTGCCCACCTCGTGGATCTTGACGTCTCCGTTGTCACCGGGCGGCGGCGCCGCGAGCGCGGGCGAGACGAGGAGCGTGCTCCCCGCGACGGTCAGGGCCGCCGCGGCGGCGACGCGCGCACCGGCGCGGCGTGACGAGGGTGTGGTGGACATACGGGCGCCTCCGAGTCAGACGATTTTCATACAAATCGCAGTTCGTCTGACTCTCTTTCACATACGGCGCACGGATTGCGGAAGCGTGGCCCTCGGCCCTGCCGGATTTCCCCCTTCTGGAGCAGGCGACCGCAGCGCCACCCCCGCCGACAGCAACAGCAGTCCGCCGAGCATCACGAACGGCGCCGCCACCCCCGCGACCCCGGCGACCAGGCCCGCCGCGGCCGGCGCGGCGACCTGGCCGAGCCGGTTGCCGGTGAGCCGTAGCGCGAGCGCGGTGGAACGGGCGCCGTCCGGTGCCGCCTGCACGACCGTCGTCATCGACAGCGGCTGGCCGACGCCGAGGCAGAAGCCGAGCACCGCCAGCATCAGCCCGAGCACCCACACCGGCACCGGCAGCGCGATGCCGGCGCACAGCACGGCGGCCAGCAGGCACGTCACCGTCAGCAGCAGAGGCCGGCCGAGCAGTCGTAGCAGCGGAGTCAGGACCAGGCGGCAGGCGATCGTCGCACCCGCGCGCACGCTGAGCAGCACGCCGATCACCGACGGCGCGATGCCCCGGTGCTCGCCGACCACCGGGAGGTAGGCGGTGAGGATGTCGGTGGCGGACAGGACCGAGAGGCTGATGAGCATGCCCGCGGGGACGCCCCGGGCGCGCAGGATGGAGCCGACCGGGACGCGATCGCCTTGCGCGGTACGGGACTTGACGGCCGTACGGTCCTCGATGCGCCACAGCGAGGTGAACGCGACCGCGGCCCCCGCACCCGCCACGAGCAGCGCCGTCGCACTCGTGCCCGCCATGTCCGGGCCGCCGATCAGCGCGCCCGCGGCGATCGGGCCGATCAGCTGGCCGAGCGAGGCGCCGATGGTGAAGTGGCCGAAGTTTCGGTCCTGTTCGTGCGGGGCGGACTGGCGGGCGACCAGGGACTGGGAGCCGATCACGAAGCAGAGGTGGCCGAGGCCCATCACTCCGCTCCAGATCGCCGTCGTCCAGAGGGAGTTGGCGAGACCGCTGAACGCGCAGCCGCCGGCTATGAGGATCACGCCGGCCGGCAGCAGGGGCGCGCAGCGGCCGTGGTCGGTGCGGCGGCCGAGCGGTACGGCGACGAACAGCGGGAGCAGGGCGTAGACGCCCGCGATGACGCCGACCGCCCGTTCGTCGGCGCCCAGCGCGAGGGCCCGGTAGGAGACGGCGGGCCGGGCCATCGACACCGCCCCCTGCGCGAAGCCGAAGGCGATGACGAGGCGGAGCAGCCAGCCGCGGTTCCTACCGGGCCCCATGATCGAGTCCTCCGTCGTTCGGGTCAGATGATGCCGAAGAGGATTCCTGCCCCGAGCACCACGAGTGATGTGAGGGCGGCCCACTTGACCACGAACCTGGTGTGGTCGCCGAACTCCACCTTGGCCATGCCGACCAGGACGTAGACGGCCGGGACGAGCGGGCTGGACATGTGCAGGGGCTGGCCGACGAGGGAGGCGCGGGCGATCTCCAGGGAGGAGACGCCGTGGGCCTGGCCGGCCTCGGCGAGCACCGGGAGGATGCCGAAGTAGAAGCCGTCGTTCGACATGAAGTACGTGAGCGGGATGCTCAGGACGCCGGTGACGAAGGCCATGTGCGGGCCCATGCCGTCCGGGATGTTGTCGACCAGCCACGTGGCCATGTGGTCGACCATGCCGGTGCCCTGCAGGACGCCGGTGAAGACGGCGGCGGCGAAGACCATGCCGGAGACGTTCAGGACGTTCTCGGCGTGTGCGGCCAGGCGGGCCTTCTGGTCGGGGATGTGCGGGAAGTTGACGGTGAGCGCGGTCGCGGCGCCGAGCAGGAACAGCACCGGGATCGGCAGCCACTCCATGATCATGGCGGTCAGCAGGGCGCCCGTGAGCAGCGCATTGAACCAGTACAGCTTGGGGCGCAGGGTGGGGCGGTCGGGGGCGAGGCCCTGGAAGCCCTCGTCCTCCTCGGGGATGTCGGCGTCGGCGCCGCCGCCCGAACCCCCGGTCCGCGCGGGGGACTTGCCGGAGCCCGCGCCGACCAGCACGGTCTCGGTCTCCTTCTCCTCGATCAGCACCTCGTCCAGCGTCAGCACGCCGAGCCGCTTGCGCTCGCGGCGGCCGAGGACGTACGAGAGGGCGATCACGAAGACCAGGCCCACGGCGAGCGCCGGGATCATCGGGACGAAGATGTCGCCGGCGTCGAGCTTCAGCGCGGTGGCGGCGCGGGCGGTCGGGCCGCCCCAGGGGAGCGTGTTCATCACGCCGTTGGCCATCGCGGCCACACCGGTCATCACGACCAGGCTCATCTTCAGGCGCTTGTAGAGCGGGTACATCGCCGAGACGGTGATCATGAAGGTGGTGGAGCCGTCGCCGTCGAGCGAGACGATCGCGGCGAGCAGGGCGGTGCCGACGACGATCCGGAGCGGGTCGGCCTTGCAGAACTTCAGGATGGCCCGGACGACCGGGTCGAAGAGGCCGACGTCGATCATCACACCGAAGTAGACGATCGCGAACATGAGCATCGCCGCGGTGGGGGCGAGGCTGGTGACGCCGTCGATGACGTAGTCGCCGAGGTGGGCGCCCTTGCCGACGAAGACGCAGAACAGCGCCGGGATCAGCACGAGCGCCGCGATCGGCGACATCTTCTTCAGCATGATCAGGACCAGGAAGGTCGCGATCATGGCGAAGCCGAGGATGGTCAGCATGAGTGGATACCTAACGTTCGCCCTTGAACATTCCACCGGGGCAGGCGGTGCGAGGAACGTTAGGTCCGTTCAAACGGCGTTAACAAGATGTTGACGCGTGAGCAATAAGCGCAAAACTGCAGGTCACAGCTGCGCCATGATCTCGATGGGTACTCCGTTGAGGACCGCGTTGCCCGACAGGGGGTCCAGCAGGCTGCCGTCGAGGAGCTGGTTGACGTTGACCCCGGGGTCGGTGGCGGCGTGGCTGAGGCGGGTGCCGGGCCGGTCGTGGCCCCAGCCGTGCGGCAGGCTCACCACGCCCCGGCGGATGCCGTCGGTGACCTCGGCCTTGACGACCACCTCTCCCCCGGCGCCCTTCACCCGCACCTCGGTCGCGGTGCGCACGCCCAGCCGCTCCGCGTCCTCGGGGTGGATGTGCAGGGTGCAGCGGTTGGAGCCGCCGGTGAGGGCGGGGACGTTGTGCATCCAGCTGTTGTTGGAGCGCAGATGGCGGCGGCCGACGAGGACGAGCCCGTCGGGCAGTTCGTCCAGCGAGCGCCGGAGCCTCGGCAGGTCGTCGGCGATCGGCCGCGGCAGCAGCTCGACCTTGCCGCTGCGGGTCTTCAGCAGCTGCGGCAGCCGGGAGCGCAGCGGCCCGAGGTCGATGCCGTGCGGGTGCGCGAGCAGCTTCTCCAGGCTCAGCCCGTCGGGTCGTACGCCGAAGCCGTCGCCGTAGGGGCCGAGGCGGAGCATCATGTCGATCCGGCGCTCGGGGCCGTTCTCGCCGGTGAGCTGCGCGGCGAGCTCCTTCGGGTCGCGGCCGTGCACCGGGGACCACGGCTCCTTGACCGCCTTGCCCAGGGTCTGGCCGATGA
This sequence comes from Streptomyces cylindrosporus, assembly GCF_022698165.1. GTDB lineage: Bacteria > Actinomycetota > Actinomycetes > Streptomycetales > Streptomycetaceae > Streptomyces > Streptomyces cylindrosporus. Next base: position 124,271 of record NZ_JALDAY010000010.1, on the reverse strand, counting down.
CCAGGTCGTCGACGGCCGACGGGTCGGCGCCGTGCATGCCGGTGGCGGCCAGGGTCAGCCGGGCGAGGATCTCGGTCTCGGCCATCCGGCCCGGCTCCAGCGGGACGGCGGGGCGGGTGTAGCGGACCTGGTTGCGGACGGCGAGGGTGTTGAACGCGAAGTCGTGGTGGGCGCTCTGCGAGGGCGGGGGCGGCGGCAGGACGACGTCGGCGTGGCGCGAGGTCTCGTTGAGGTACGGGTCGACGCTCACCATGAAGTCCAGGCCGTCCAGGGCCTTGTCGAGGCGGTCGCCGTCGGGCGCGGACAGCACGGGGTTGGCGGCGACCGCGATCAGGGCGCGGATCGGCTCGCCCTCCGCGGTCGCGGTGTCGATCTCCTCGGCGAGCGCGGACAGCGGCAACTCGCCCTTCGCCTCGGGGTGTCGGCTGACCCGGGAGTGCCAGCGGCCGAGGCTGAAGCCGTGGCTGGGTCCGGCGGGGCGGGGTGTGCGGTCGGTGGCCGCCTGGGGGAAGAGGGCGCCGCCGGGGCGGTCGAGGTTGCCGGTGAGGATGTTGAGGACGTCGACCAGCCAGCTGCCGAGGGTGCCGTACGGGACGGTGCAGCTGCCGATGCGCCCGTACACGGCGGCGGTCGGCGCGGCGGCGAGCTCGCGGGCCAGGGTGCGGATCAGCGGGGCGTCGACGTCACAGGCCGCGGTGACGGCCTCGGGGCTGAAGTCCCTTACGGCGTCCCGGAGTTCCTCGACACCCATGACGTGCGGCGCCAACTCCCCCAGGTCCACCAGGTCTTCCTCGAAGAGGGTGTACGCCATCGCCGCGAGGAGCAGCGCGTCGGTACCGGGGCGGATCGCGATGTGGCGGTCGGCGAGCCTGGCGGTGCGGGTGCGCCGCGGGTCGATGACGGTGAGGGTGCCGCCGCGGGCCTTGAGGGCCTTGAGCTTGCCGGGGAAGTCGGGGGCGGTGCACAGACTCCCGTTGGACTCCAGGGGGTTGGCGCCGATCAGGAGCAGGTGGTCGGTGTGGTCCAGGTCCGGCACGGGGATGGCGTTGGCGTCCCCGAAGAGCAGCCCGCTGGAGACGTGCTTGGGCATCTGGTCGACGGTGGAGGCGGTGAAGACGCTGCGGGTGCCGAGGCCGGCGAGCAGGACGGGCGGGTAGAGACCGCCGGCCACGGTGTGCACGTTCGGGTTGCCGAGGACGACGCCGACGGAGTTCGCCCCGTACCGCTCGACGACGCCGCGCACCCCGTCCGCGACCGCGTCGAAGGCCTCAGCCCAGGTGGCCTCGCGCAGCTCGCCGTCCCGCCGCACCAGCGGAGTGCGCAGCCGGTCGGGATCCCCATCGACGGCACCGAAGGAGGCGCCCTTGGGGCAGATGAACCCCTTGCTGAACACGTCGTCGCGGTCACCGCGGGCGCCGGTGACCCGGGTGCCCTCGACGGTGAGGGTCAGCCCGCAGGTGGCCTCGCACAGGGGGCAGATTCGCAGGGCGGTGCGGGACACGGGTCCTCCCGGAGGGCGGCGACGGTGACGCTCGTACACGGGCGAGCATACCGACCGGTATGCATGCGCGGGAGCCCCTCTCGGGGGTGAGGTCGGAAACCCGCGAGCGGGCGGCCCTGCGCGTGCACCGGACGTGCCCGCGGGCTCAGTCCAGCACCCGCGCCAGATAAGCCCGCAACAGCTCCCGCGCCTCCTCGATGATCTTCTCGTCGCCCTCCGGGGCCATCCGGAAGGCCAGGTGGACCAGGGTGTCCGCGGTTTCCACGGCGATCAGGAAGGTGCGGCGCAGGTCCTCGTCCGGCTCGCGGTCGAGGTAGCCGGAGAGCAGGTCGGTGAGGCGGTCGGCGACGCGGTGGTTGGGTTCGGCGTGGCGGGCGCCGACCGGGATCTGGTTGCCGAAGTCGACGAGGGAGAAGCCGGGGGCGGTGCGCTTCATGGCGAGGTACTCGTCGAGCACGGCGTCCATGGCGATGCGCCAGTCGCCCTCACCGGTGGCCTTCTGGAGGCGCTCGGTGACGTTGTCCGTGAAGCGCTCCAGGTTGCGCTGGGCGAGGGCGTCGGCCATCTGCCGCTTGTTGCCGAAGAAGCGGTAGACCGAGCCGATGGGGACGCCGGCGCGCAGGGCGACGGCGCGGGTGGACAGGGCGTCGTAGCCGACCTCGTCGAGGAGGTCGGCGCAGGCGTCGAGGATCCGGGTGAGCCGTTCGGCGCTGCGCCGCTGCACGGGCGCTCGGCGTAGCGATGTCGCGTGGGGCACGGGTTTCATGATGCCTTTCCGACGCCTTCCGGTGAACCTCGCCCCCCTGTACGGAGGTTGATGCCCGATGCACTCATCCCGGCCGTGCCCAGGGTGTCACTCGGAGTCACGGCACCGGAGGCGTCCGGGGTGCCGCTCGCCGTGCCGTCCGGCTCCGAGGCGGTGATGTCGGCCGTGCTCTCCACCGGCTCGCCGTTCACGGCCCACACCGTGCCGTCGTCGGCGTACAGCCGGGCCGTGACGTGGTGGGTGCCGCGCGGGACGAGCCGGGCCGGGAGGCGGTAGGCGGTGCCGCGCAGCCGGGTGACCAGGCGGTCGTCGACGAAGAGGTAGGCGAAGCCGCGGCCGGCCACCGCCTGCGACTTCGTCCCGGCGGGCGAGAAGCGGAAGTTGTGCACGGTCAGCCGTACGTCCCAGGTGTCGTCGGTGTCGGGCCGCACCTCGATGCCGACCTCGGGCGCACCCTTCTTGTCCACCTCGCGCAGATGCCGCCCCTCCTTGTCGGTGCCGTCGAGGATCTTGCCCACGGGGGAGGTCGACGCGCCGTTCTTCCCCTCGTGGGCGTCACCGGACCCGCAGCCCGCGGATCCGGCCAGCAGCAGGACACAGGCCGCGAGCACGGTGAGCAGTCCCCGCGTCCACGACATGCCGGGGAGCGTAGAACACCGGTCCGACAACCCGAATCCCCCTGGAGTCCTGTTCTTGTCCTCCCTGATGAGGAGGCCGGGATGACCCCTTGCGCCGGCGAAACCGCAATCCTACGGTGATACATAGGAATCGATGCGCAAGGGAGCGGATCATGAGCGGGGACACGCGCAAGACGGCCGAGGGGCTGGCCTACCTCTCCGGCTTCGGCAACGAGCACAGCTCCGAGGCCGTGCCCGGTGCCCTGCCCGAGGGCCGCAACTCGCCGCAGCGCGCCCCCCTCGGGCTGTACGCCGAGCAGCTGAGCGGCTCGGCGTTCACCGAGCCGCGCGCCCACAACCGCCGCTCCTGGCTCTACCGCATCCGGCCGTCCGCCGCCCACCCGCCGTTCACGCACACCCACAACGGCTGGATCCGCACGGCCCCCTTCACCGAGTCCGTCCCCGACCCCAACCGCCTGCGCTGGGACCCGCTCCCGGACCCCGCCGACGGCACCGACTTCCTGGCCGGCCTGTGGACCCTCGGCGGCAACGGCGACGCGACGCAGCGCACCGGCATGGCCGTGCACCTGTACCACGCCAACTCCTCGATGGACCGTGTCTTCAGCGACGCCGACGGCGAGCTGCTGATCGTCCCGGAGCGGGGCGGGCTGCTGCTGCACACGGAGTTCGGCCGGCTGCATGTGGAACCGGGCCATGTGGCGCTGGTTCCGCGGGGGGTGCGCTTCCGTGTGGAGCTGCTCGACGACTTTGCCCGCGGCTATGTGTGCGAGAACTACGGGGCGCCGTTCCGGCTCCCCGACCTGGGCCCCATCGGCGCGAACGGGCTCGCCAACGCCCGCGACTTCCGGGCTCCGGTGGCCGCCTTCGAGGACGTGGAGGGCCCGGTCGAGGTGGTGAACAAGTTCTGCGGCAACCTCTGGGCGGCCACCTACGACCACTCCCCGCTCGATGTGGTCGCCTGGCACGGCAACCATGTGCCGTACGTCTACGACCTGCGCCGTTTCAATGTGATCGGCTCCATCTCGTACGACCACCCGGACCCGTCCGTCTTCACGGTCCTGACCTCCCCGTCGGACACCCCGGGCCTGGCCGGCGTGGACTTCGTGGTGTTCGCGCCGCGCTGGCTGGTCGGCGAGGACACCTTCCGGCCGCCGTACTTCCACCGGAACGTGATGAGCGAGTACATGGGCCTGATCGAGGGCGCCTACGACGCGAAGACGGCCGGGAAGGGGGGCTTCGTGCCGGGCGGCGGCTCGCTGCACAACATGATGTCGGCGCACGGTCCGGACCGGGAGACCTTCGACCGGGCGAGCGCCGCCGAGCTGAAGCCGCAGAAGGTCGACGACGGGCTGGCGTTCATGTTCGAGACCCGCTGGCCGGTCACGCTCACCGCGCACGCGGCCCAGGCGGAGCACCTGCAACCGCACTACGACGACGTGTGGAGCGGCCTGGAGCGCCACTTCCGCCCGTTGCACTGATCGCGCACGACCGGTACGGATAGCCCGTGACCTCCTTCGCCCCGGACTCGATCGTCCTGAACCGCAAGTTGCCGCTCTGGTACCAGGTCTCGCAGTCCCTGCGCGCCTCGATACTCGGCCGCTCGCCCCAGGACCCCCTGCGGCTGCCCACCGAGGAGCAGTTGGCGGGGCACTACGGGGTGAGCGTGCTGACCATGCGGCAGGCGCTGAAGGAGCTGGAGGACGAGGGCCTGATCACCCGGCACCGGCGCCGGGGCACCTTCATCGAGCCCGACGCCCGGCGGGGCACCCCGGTCCGCCTGCTCGGCTCGGTGGACGCGATCGTGGCCCAGCAGTCCGGCATGAGGACCGAGCTGCTGGACCACGGCCACGCGCCCGTGCCGGCCGAACTCGCCGAGTACTTCCCGGAGATCGGCGAGGTGGCCACGTACCACCGGCTGCGCAGCGACGAGAAGACCGGCGAGCCGACCAACCACGCGCGCAACTACGTCCGTCCCGAGGTGGCCGCCCGTATCGACCCGTCGGACCTGGTGCGCTGGCCGATGACCAAGGTGCTGCGGGACGTTGTGCGGGCGGACATCAGCCGGATCACGGACACGGTGGAGGCCCGGCTCGCCGACCCGGAGACGGCGCGGCTGCTCCAGGTGCCGCTGCTCAGCCCGATCCTGCACTACACGGGTGTGACCTACGACGGGGCGGGACGGGTGCTGGACGCGGCGGTGATCCACTACCGCGGTGACCGCTTCTCGTTCACGGTCACCCTGGACGCCACATGACGTCACTGTCCGTGCCAGGTCGTACGATGCCCAGCGTGACGCAACACGACGACGCTCCGCCGCTGGCGGACCTCATGCCGTGGTCCGTCGCACCGCCGCGGCTCGGCCGGGGGTGGCCGACGGGCCCCGACGCGGCATCCCTGAAGGCCCGCTGGGACGCCCTGCTGAAGGCCGACGGCCCCGACCGGGAGGCCCTGTTCGAGCCGACGCGTTCGCGCACCCTGCACTCCGCGGTCGGGCAGCTGCCGGGCCAGTCGAGCGGCACGGAGAAGCTCGTGCGCGCCTCGGGCCCCGCCCCCGAGCCGGTACGGGTCCTGCACGCGCCCTTCGACGAGCAGTGGCTGATCCCGGACCACCGGCTGATCGACTCGGCCCGGCCGGAGTTGTGGCGGGTGGCGGACGAACAGCAGGTCTTCGTCGTCGAGGCCGCGTCGGAGCCGCCGGGACCCCACCTCCTCGCGACGCCGCACCTTCCCCTCCTCCGCCCCGGCCGCGTCCGGCCGCTGTACCGCCGCCCCGGCGCCGCCGAACCCAACCTGGCCCCAGGCCTGTTGGAGCACCTCGGCAGCCGCCTGGGCCACCCGGTCGAGCCGCTGGACATGCTGGCCTGGATCCTGGCGACGGCACGGCCCGACCTGACGGTCCCGCTCACCCAGGACGCCGGACTCTGGTCGCGCGGTGTGGAGTTGGGCCGCCGCGTGCTCTGGCTGATGCGCCGCAACGGCGAGCGCCCCAAGCTGCCCGGGGGCCGCCGCCCGTACGTCCGCGCGCCCCTCCCCTCCCGCCCGCTCACGATCGCCTACGACCGCGACGAGGAGACCCTGCTCCTGGACGAGGGCCGCGTCTCCCCGGTGCCGCCGGAGGCCTGGGACTTCGAGGCGGCCGGAGTGCGGGTCCTGGAGCAGTGGTTCACGACGCGGACCGCGGAGGCCGAGCCGGGGACGCTCGCGGCGATCCGCCCGACGACCTGGCCGCAGCCGTGGACCTCGGAGCTGCTCGAACTGATCACGGTCCTCGCCCTGCTCGCGGAAGTGCGCCCGCGGCAGGAGGAGTTGACGATCACCGAGCCGGTCACGGCCACCGACCTGGCGAAGGCGGGCGTGCTTCCCGTCCCGGAGACGGCACGCAGGCCGGCCTCGGTGCTGGACCACCACGAGGAGGGCCCGGAGGGGCAGTTCACGCTGATCTAGGACGCCAGGGCCTATGCCCTGGCGGGGTCGAAGGCGTCCAGTACCCGTGCCAGCGCCAGGTCGAACACCGCGTCCAGGTCGATCGGCCCCGGGTCCTCCATGAACGCCGCCGCCATCCTGGGATACGCCCCGCCGGCGATCTGACCGCCCAGATAGGCCATCCGCACCGCGTTCTCCTGCTCCTCCGACCACGGCAGATTGCGGGTCCGTTCGGCCGTGGCCAGCTCGTTGGACACGTACATCGTCACGACACCGTTGAGCAGCCCGATCAGCTGCATCTTCATGCCGTACTTCATGTCCTGGAGCGGGTCCAGACAGGCCAGGCAGTGCTCCAGGTAGCGCAGCGCGTTCGGGCTGAACCCGTACACCGGTGACATCAGCCGCGGCAGCCAGGGGTGCCGGTGCATCAGTGTCCGCGTCTGGTGCGCCACCCGCAGCATGTCGGCCCGCCAGTCCCCCGACGGCTCCCACTCCTCGTGCTCGCCGCTGACCGCGTCCACCATCAGCTCGTACAGGTCCTCCTTACGGGGGACGTAGTTGTACAGGGACATCGTCCCGCACCCCAGCTCGGCCGCGACATGCCGCATCGACACCGCGTCCAGGCCCCCCTCGTCGGCGAGTCTCACCGCCGCCGCCGCGATGTCGGCGCGGGTGTACGCCGGCCTCGGCCCGCGGCCCGCCCGCTCGGGACGCGCCCAGATCACTTCGGGTACCGCCGCTCGGCCCGCCATCGATCATCACCTCGGCCACCATCCTAGTTACGTACAGCGTACGTAGTGCGCTATGGTCGACCCATGACAACTACGTACGCTGTACTTAGTGAGGGTCTGGAGAAGAGGTTCGGTGAGGTGCACGCGGTGCGCGGGCTGGATCTCGCGGTCGCCCGGGGCACCGTCTGCGGTGTCCTCGGGCCGAACGGGGCGGGCAAGACCACGGCGGTGCGGCTGCTGACCACGCTGCTGCGGCCGGACGCGGGCTCCGCGCGGATCGCGGGGCACGATCTGGCGCGGGAGGCGGCGGCGGTACGGCGCAGCATCGGTGTCACCGGGCAGTACGCGTCGGTCGACGGCGACCTGACCGGCCGGGAGAACCTGCGGCTGTTCGCCCGGCTGCACCGGGTCCGGGCGCCCGGTGAGCGGGCCGGCGAGCTCCTCGACCGGTTCGGCCTCGCCGAGGCCGCCGACCGGCAGGCGTCGACGTACTCGGGCGGGATGCGCCGCAGGCTGGACCTCGCGGCGAGCCTGATCCGCCGTCCCGAGGTGCTGTTCCTGGACGAGCCGACGACGGGACTCGACCCGGCCAGCCGCACGCTGATCTGGGAGGTGGTGCGTGAGCTCACCGCCGACGGGACGACGGTGGTGCTGACCACGCAGTACCTGGAGGAGGCCGACCAACTCGCCGACGACATAGCCCTGGTGGACCGGGGACGGGTGGCGCACACGGGGTCACCGGCCCAGTTCAAGGCGCTGATCGGGTCCTACGTCGAGGTGGTCGTCGCCCATGCGGACGTGATGGCGAAGGCGGCTGGCGTCCTCGGTCAACTCACCGGCGCGCAGCCGTCGTTCGACCACGAGCGGCACGCGGTCGGCGCGGTCACCCGGGACTCGACGCTCACCCTGCCGCGGCTGGTGCGCGAACTCGACGCGGCGGGCGTGCCGTTGCTCGACGCGAGCCTGCGCACGCCGACCCTGGACGACGTCTTCCTCCGGCTGACCGACCGCTCTTCGGAGCATGCCGACGACAAGGAGCCCGCGGTATGAGCACGTTGACGTACGACGGCATGGCGATGGTGGGCCGTCAGCTGCGGCGGGTCCGCAACAGCCCCGGGCTCGCGGTCCTCACCCAGGTCATGCCGATCAACATGCTGCTGTTCTTCGGCTACGTCTTCGGCAGCGCCCTCGCGATGCCGGGCCGCGAGTACCGCTCGTTCCTGGTGCCGGGGCTGCTGGTGGCGACCGCCGCGGGCGGGATCATGACCGGGATGTTCCAGGCGGCGGCCGACTCGCACCGGGGTGTCATGGACCGGTTCCGCACGATGCCGGTGAGCCGGGCCGCCGTGCCGCTCGGGCAGGGGGTGGCCGATCTGGTGGTCACGGCGATCGGGACGGTGCCGCTGCTGCTGGTGGGGCTCGCGGTGGGGTGGCGGATCCATGGCAGCGCCCTCGAAGTGGCTGGCGCGGTGGGGCTGTTGCTGCTGTTCCGGTTCGCGTGCACGTCGATCGGGATCTTCCTCGGGCTGCTGACCCGCAGCGAGGACGCGGCCGGGCAGCTGGGCGCCTCGACCTTCGTGCTGCCGCTGCTGTCCAACGCCTACATCCCGACGGACGGGCTCGCGGGCTGGCTGCGGACCCTCGCCGAGTGGAATCCGATCAGCGCGGTGACGACGGCCCTGCGGGACCTGTTCGGGAACGCTCCGGTGCCGGCGGACGGCGCCTGGCCGGTGACGCATCCGGTGGCCGGGTCGCTGGTGTGGAGCGTGGCGCTGATCGCGGTGTTCATGCCGCTGGCGGTGCGGCGGTACGCGCGCGGGGAGCGGTGACCCCAGGGGTGTCTTCGGTACCGAGCGGGTGGAACGTACCGAAGACACCCTCCAGGGCATGGGCGAGCGCGGGGCCGCACCGGTCGCGGGAACGCCGGTACGGCTCAGTGCCCGCCGAACAGCGAACGGGTCAGCCGGCGCAGCGGCGCGAAGAGCGAGACGCGACGCATGCGCGCGCCCCTGTCGCTGCGGTTCTGCGTGGTGTCACGCGCGGTCAGCTCACGCATCAGTGACGTCGCCTCGGCCGTCTTCTGCTGCGGCACGGCGGGACCCGCCAGCACCGAGAGATGACGGTCGAGGCGCGAACTGGTCGCGCTGCTCCCGCAGGTGATCGCAGGGACCCTCGCCCTGCTACGTGTTATCTGTTCCATGTCACTCCCCACCCGTACGAGTCCACCCGGCCCGGGCAGGGTAACCCTATCGCCCCAACCGGGCACTCGTGTATCGCGGTCACAGGATTCACCTTCCCTGCAAGGGTGTTGACGACTCCTCCGTCGTCACTCTCCGAATCCAACCGATTTCAGGGCGAGTTGGACAATGGGCTGGCTGGTGGGCTGCGGTGAGCCTCCGTCGGGCTCGACGGTCACAGCGAGTGATGTAGCCGACTTGTTGAGGTCGGTGGCGACCAAGGGCGTGTCGCCGCCCTTGAAGAGCCCGAGGGAGCGTGGTTGCGCGCCGGGGCGCATGAGCCAGAGCTGGTGCACGCGTCCGCCTGACGGTTCGCCGTATCCGCTCAGGGTGACGATCGCCTGCCCCTCGGAAGCGGAGGCGATCACGCCCAGACTTCGGCCCTGGGCGTCCTTGCCGATGGTCGCGCGTGCGTCGGGAGCTGCGAGAACGTGGTTGATCTCACGTGCCTGCGACTGCGCGGCGTCCAGCTTGTCCTGGGTCTGCCTGGCCTGTACGGCGAACAGGGAGGCCACGACGAGCGCCGCGGCGGCCGTCGCCGTGGCGAGCGGCACGAAGAAGGGGCGGCGCTCGCGGGGCGCACGGGTGCGCGCCGGCGGCGGCTGCGTGCCCCAGACGTGCGGCGGCAGCTGCGGTGTGTGCTCCCGCACCGGCCCCGGCTCCTGCGGAGTCGCGCGTACGGCGGCCAGCACCCGGTCGCGCATCGCGGCCGGCGCCGGGGCCGCCGTCGACCAGGCGAGCCGCACCGCGTCCTCGGACAGCGCGCGCGCCTCGGCGGCACACATGTCACAGCTCTTCAGATGCTTCTCGAAGCGGATCCGCTCCCCCGCTTCCAGGGCGTCGAGCGCGTAGGGCGCCGCGAGCGAGTGCAGATCCTCGCGATGGAACATTCGACCGAAGAGACTCATGCGACACCTCCCAGGCATTTGCGCAGCTGGGTGAGTCCATCGCGCATACGGGTCTTGACCGTGCCCAGCGGCAGCGAGAGCCGGTCGGCCACTTCACGGTACGTGTACCCGTCGTAGTAGGCGAGGGTGACGGACTGGCGCTGCAGCGCGGTGAGACGGTCCAGGCAGCGGCGCACCCATTCCCGCTCCAGGCCGGCCTCGACCTCCTCGGCGACATGGTCGAAGGCGGGGTTGTTGGCGGCCCGACGGGCCTCGCGCTGCTCGCGTTCGCCGGCCGCGCGGGCGCTGCGGACCCGGTCGACGGCACGGCGGTGGGCCAGGGTGAGGATCCAGGACAGCGCGCTGCCGCGTCCGGGGTCGAACCGCGCGGCGGACCGCCAGAGTTCGAGCAGCACTTCCTGAGCCACCTCCTCCGACTGCGCCGGGTCCCGCACGACCCGGCGCACCAGTCCGAACACCGGACCGGACACCAGGCCGTACAGCTCCTCGAATGCCTTCTGGTCGCCGCCCGCGACGAGCACCAGAAGTTCGTCCGCCTCCAACACGATCCCCCTCTTCCCCGACCGCACGTGGCCCCTCCCTGTCACACGAGGCATTCGCAGCGAGCGCGCCTCTGGATGGGTACGGATCACAGCGCCGAAAACGCGGGTCCGCAGCCCACCGGACAAGATTGCCGTCCGCGCTGAAACAAGATTCCGAGTTCGCCGTAAAGACGTTTGGGATTCGACCAATCCACCCTGCCGACCGCTCCGAATCAGCGTTCGTCAGGCAAGTTGGGACTGAGGACGGACGGCATGACACCTATCTCCAGGAGCGGCTCGGGACGCAGGAGCATCGCGACCCTGATAGCCAGTGCGCTGGCCGCCGGCGGGCTCGCGGCCGCCGGTGTGGCCACGCTGGAACCGGGGGCGGCCTCCGCCTCCAGCCACCGGGAGGCCCCGCTGATCTCGGGGCAGCCCCAGTACGACAACACGGACCTGTACGCGTTCGTCAGCCCGGACAAGCCGGACACGACGACGCTCATCGCCAACTTCATCCCCATGGAGGAGCCGGCCGGCGGTCCGAACTTCTACCAGTTCGCGGACGACGCCCAGTACGACATCCACATCGACAACAACGGTGACGCGCAGGGCGAGTTGCTGCTCCGCTACACCTTCGCCACGCAGACGAAGAACAAGAAGTCGTTCCTGTACAACACGGGCGTGGTCAACAACCTGACCGACCCCGACCTGAACATCACGCAGACGTACGACCTCGACCTGATCAAGCTGAAGAACCAGAAGGTCGTCTCCAAGACCAGGCTCGCCGACGACATCCCGGTCGCGCCGTCGGACGTCGGCAAGGCGTCGATGCCCGACTACGGCAAGCTGCGCGACCAGGCGATCTACAAGCTGTCGAACGGCGGCCAGACCTTCGCCGGCCAGGCCGACGACCCGTTCTTCGCGGACCTGCGCGTCTTCGACCTGCTGTACGGCGGGAACCTCTCCGAGGTCGGCCGGGACACCCTCAAGGGCTACAACGTCAACTCGATCGCCCTGCAGCTGCCCACGGACATGCTCACGGAGTCCAAGGACCAGCCGGTCATCGGCGTCTGGTCGACCGTGCAGCGCAAGAACGCCCAGGGCTACTACGAGCAGGTCTCGCGCCTCGGCAACCCGCTGGTCAACGAGGTCGTCAACCCGCTGAAGGACAAGGACAAGTTCAACGCGTCCTCGCCCTGGTACGACTCGCAGTTCCTGAAGAACGTGACCAACCCGGAGCTGCCGAAGCTCATCGAGGCGATCTACAAGATCAAGGCGCCGTCGGAGCCGCGCAACGACCTCGTCGACGTGTTCCTCAAGGGCGTCAAGGGCCTCAACCAGCCGCCGAAGGTGACCCCGGCGGAGGAGCTGCGCCTGAACACGTCCATCAAGCCGACCGCCTCTCCCAAGCGGCTGGGCGTCCTCGACGGTGACAACCAGGGCTTCCCGAACGGCCGTCGCCTCACCGACGACGTGATCGACGAGGCGCTCCAGGTCATGGAGGGCGAACTGGTCGGCTCCAAGAACGACCTGGGCGACGCGGTGGACAAGAACGACAAGGGCTTCGGCAAGTACTTCCCGTACCTGGCCAACCCGACCGCCGGTTCGCGCGGTGCCACCGCCAAGGGGGTCTCCGGCGGCAGCGACGTCAAGAACCAGCTGGGCGACGCGCTGCAGCCGGCGGGTTCCTCGACCGGCATGAGCAACACGGGTCTGATCGCCGCCTCCGCGGGTGGCGGTGCGGCCGGTATCGCGCTGATCGGCGCGGGCCTGATGTGGTGGCGCCGGATGCGCAGCCGCGTGTACTAGGCCCTTCGGACCGGGGCCGGGGCCTGACTCCCCGGCCCCCATCGACTGGCGCGGCCCGATCCGTACCCATCCCCCACGGCCGGGCCGCGCCGCACAACCTTCTTTGACAGCAAGCCGATCGAGGAGAGGGCATGGGCCCGCGCAGCAACGACACCGAAGGCTTCGAAGAGAGTGCCGAGGACGGTAGTGAGCAGTCTGCGGGTACCTCCGAAGAGGTGACCGACGTCGACGACGAGCGGGTCGCCGCCGTTCGTCGGGTGGGTGAGGCCGGGAAGCGGCTGCGGGCCGTCCAACTCGGCGGTACCGCCGTGCTGTTGGCCATCGCTCTCACCGGCGGGTCCATCGCCTTCGGGGCGCTTCGGGACCACGGTGGTACGAGCGTCGCCGCCGCTCCCAGTGCCATGTCCCCCGCGCTCCTCAACAGCGGGAACATCGACGCGAGCATCACCGCGCTGCAGGCCCAGCTCCGGGCCCAGCCGAAGGACTACGGCAGTTGGGCCACCCTCGGGCTCGCGTACGTCGAGCAGGCCCGCACCAAGGGCGATCCCTCCCGCTACCCGCAGGCCGACAAGGCGCTGAAGCGGTCCCTCGACATCAAGGCCGGCAACGAGCAGGCCGTCACCGGGCAGGCCGCCCTCGCCGCGGCCCGGCACGACTTCAAGGACGCGCTGAAGTACGCGGACCAGGTGCTGAAGGAGAACCCCTACAGCCAGGACGCCCTCTCCTCCCGCATCGACGCCCTCGTCGAACTCGGCCGCTACGCCGACGCGTCGAAGGCCGCCGACACCGCGGACACCCGGCGCCCCGGCATCCCCGTCTTCACCCGGTACGCCTACGTGCACGAGCTGCGCGGCGACGTGAAGACGGCCCGGCGGGTGCTCGAACAGGCGCTGTCGGCCTCCAGTACCCCCGGGGACATCTCCTACGTGGCCGCCCAACTCGGCCTGCTGGCCTGGAACCAGGGCGACTACAAGACCGCGCTCACCTACTACGGCCGCGCCCTCGCCGCCGACGACAACTACCTCCCGGCCCTGGAGGGACGCGCCCGCGCCCAGTACGCGAGCGGCGACAAGGCCGCCGGACTCAAGGGCATGGAGCAGGTCGTCGCCCGCTATCCGCTGCCCCAACCCCTCGTCGAACTCGGTGAGATGTACGAGGACCGCGGCAAGGACGGCGACAAGGACAAGGCCCGCGACCAGTACGCCCTCGTCGACGCCTGGACCGCGCTCGCCCGCGCCAACGGCGTCAACGCCGACCTCGACACCGCGCTCGCCGCGGCCGACCACGGGGACAGGGCCTCCGCCCTGCGCGCCGCCCGCGCCGAGTGGGCCCGCCGCCACACCGTGCACACCGCGGACGCCCTCGCCTGGGCGCTGCACGTCAACGGCAAGGACGCCGAGGCCCTCCCGTACGCGAAGCAGGCCACGGCCACCGGCTACCGCAACGCCACGTTCCTCTACCACCGCGGTGTGATCGAGCGCGCCACCGGCCACGCCGAGGACGCCCGCGCCTCCCTGCGGTCCGCGCTGAAGCTGAACCCCGGCTTCTCACCGCTGGGCGCGAGCGAGGCCCGCAAGGCACTGAAGGACCTGGAGGCGGCCAAGTGAAACCCCGTCGGTTGCTCGCCTCCACCGGGGCCGTCCTCACGGCGGCCTGCGCGCTCGCGCTGATCCCTTCCACCAGCGCGAGCGCGCACCCCCTCGGCAACTTCACCGTCAACCGCTACGACGGCCTCGTCGCCGCCCCCGGCAAGCTCCGCGTCGACCACGTCGAGGACCTCGCCGAGATCCCTGCCACCCAGGCCAAGCCGGACATCGAACGGCTCGGCATGGGCACCTGGGCGAAGGAGCGGTGCGAGAAGGCCGCCGAGGGCAGCAAGCTCACCGTCGACGGGCGGGCGACGGCTCTGACGGTGGGCGGCAGCAAGGCACAGACCCGGCCCGGACAGGCCGGGCTCAACACGCTGCGGGTGGAGTGCCGGCTGACCGCGGAGCTGCCCGACGGCGAGAACCTCACCGTCGGCTTCCACAGCGCGGGCGCCACCACCGGCCCCGGCTGGCGGGAGATCACCGCGCGCGGCGACCGGATGACGCTCACCGCGACGGACGTACCGAAGAAGTCGATCTCGGGTGAACTGACCAGCTACCCCAAGGAGTTGCTCTCCTCCCCCGCCGACACCTCGTCCGCGTCGCTGCGCGTGCGCCCCGGTGGACCGGCCCTGGTCGAGGACGAGACGAACGCTCCGGCCGCCTCCGTGCTGCCGCGCGGCGCCGACCGCTGGACCCGCGCCCTGGACTCCCTGGTCGCCCGGCACGACCTGACCTTCGGCTTCGCCGCGCTCGCCCTGCTCATCGCGGTCTTCCTGGGCGCGATGCACGCGCTGGCTCCGGGCCACGGCAAGACCCTGATGGCCGCGACGGCAGCGGCCCGCGGTGGCCGCGCCCGGCTCAAGGACGTCATGCCGCTGGCCGCGTCGGTCACGGTCACCCACACGCTGGGCGTCGTCGCACTCGGCCTCCTGGTGACGGCCGGCTCGGCCGCCGCGCCCTCGGTGATCACCTGGCTGGGCATCGCGAGCGGCGTCCTGGTGATCACGGCGGGCGCGAGCCTGGTAGGCCGGGCCTGGCGCAACCGCGGCCCCGGACACGGGCACACGCACCCGCACCCCCCTGGCCCCGACGGCCACACACACGACCACCCCCACGGGACCGGCCACACGCACGACCACCCCCACCCCCACACGCACGACACCGAGGAGACCGGGGAACGCGCCCTGGTCCTGGTCGCCGCCCACACGGAGACCGTCTCGGCGACCACCGAAACCCACTCCCACTCGCACTCCCCCGGGCACAGCCACGATCACGACCACTCACACAGTCACGATCACGGTCACACGCACGACCACCCCGACACCATCGAGCACACCCACGGCGGCTTCACCCACACCCACTCCATCGCCCCGACCCTGCGCGGCACGATCCTCCTCGGCTTCGCCGGCGGTCTCGTGCCGAGCCCGTCCGCGGTCGTGGTGCTGGTCGGCGCGATGGCGCTGGGGCAGGCCTGGTTCGGGCTGCTGCTCGTCGTCGCGTACGGCGTGGGACTCGCCCTCACCCTCACCGCGGCCGGGTTCGCCGTGGTCAAGCTGGGTACGGGAATGAACCGGGTGCTGGACAGGCGCCCCCGCTGGACCACCCACCCGATGGCGACCCTGGTCCGCCGGGCGACCCCGCTGGCGTCGGCGTTCCTCGTCGTGGCCCTCGGGATCGGATTGGTTCTCAAGGGGGCGGCATCCGCACTCGGCTGAGCTACGTTTGTGGAGAAATCGCGCGGAGTGGAGAAATCGCACGGATGCGAATGGGGGACGCCCGTGTCCGAAGAACCGGGCAGTGAACGTCTGATCGCGGGCCGCTACCGTCTCCTGTCCCCTCTCGGCGAGGGCGGCATGGGCACGGTGTGGCGGGCCCGCGACGAGGTCCTGCACCGCGAGGTCGCCGTCAAGGAGGTGCGCGCGCCCGCCGGATTGCCGGCCCAGGACGTCGAGCGGATGTACGCCCGTCTGGAGCGCGAGGCGTGGGCGGCGGCGCGGGTCGCCAACCGCAACGTTGTCACGGTGTACGACGTGGCCACCCAGGACGGCCGCCCGTGGATCGTGATGGAGCTGGTCCGCGGTATCTCGCTGGCCGAACTCCTGGACGCCGAGGGCCCGTTGGAGCCGCAGCGGGTCGCGCACATCGGCGCCGAGGTGCTGGCCGCGCTGCGGGCCGCGCACGAGGCCGGGGTGCTGCACCGGGACGTGAAGCCGGCCAACGTACTGCTGTCGAACGACGGCCGGGTGGTGCTCACCGACTTCGGCATCGCGCAGGTCGAGGGCAGTTCGGCGCTGACGATGACGGGCGAGGTGATCGGCTCGCCCGAATTCCTCGCCCCCGAGCGGGCGTTGGGGCGCACCCCCGGCCCCGAGTCCGACCTGTGGTCGCTCGGTGTGCTGCTGTACGCGGCCGTCGAGGGCAACTCCCCGTTCCGCCAGAACACCCCGCTGAGCACCCTGCGCGCGATCGTCGACGAGGAGTTGCCGCCGCCGCTGCGGGCGGGACCGCTCACCCCGGTCGTGGAGGGCCTGCTGCGCAAGGACCCCGCCGAGCGGATCTCCGCCGACCGGGCCGAGCAGGACCTGCGGCTCGTCGCGGCCGGGGGCGCTCCCCGTACGGACGGCTTCCAGGCGGCGCCGTACCCGCCGACGATCGCGGCCTACCCGGAGCAGGCGCCGACTCGGGAGACGCCGTACCCGGCCCCCCGCACCCAGCCGGTGCCGAGCCCGGGGACGACCGCGACCGGCGCGCCGCCGCCGGACCGCAACCGCCGCGCCGGTGTCGTGCTGGTCGTCGGCGTGGTGGTCCTGGCGCTGGCGCTGGCCGGGCTGACGTACGGGCTGCTGAACCGGGACAACGGCGGTGGGGACAACAACACCGGTGGTGACAACACCCGCTCCGACACGGCGACTTCGGCGGGCCCGACGGACACGAAGCCCGGTGGGGTCAACACGGCGCCGAGCAAGAGCAGCAGCCCGAGTTCGGCGCCCCAGTCGGTGAGCGTGACGCTCACGGGGTCCAACACGCAGTACTCCGGCAGCTGTCCGCCCGCGCAGAGCGACGCGCCCGGCTTCACGGCGACGATCTCGGTGGGGAAGCTGCCGGCCGAGGTCAGTTATCGCTGGGTGTCGAAGGACGGGCAGGTGATGGATCCGGGGTGGAAGACCATGTCCTTCCCGGCCGGCGGCGGCAGGTCCAAGCAGGACAGGGCGTACGTGACGACGTACGACAAGACGGGGACCTTCAGCAACTCGATCAGTGTCGAGGTGCGTTCGCCGAAGGCGACGACGTCCAACTCGGTGCCGTTCTCGGTGACCTGTGTGGCGGAGACCCCGACGGGCGGGGCCTCCCCCAGTGCTTCGCCGTCGCCCTCGCAGTGAGGGGACGGGTGGCACGTGTTATCAGGCCGCGCTGGTCAGGACGGGCAGATAGCCGCCGGACTGGCCGGACGCGGTCGGGTGGTACGACTCGCCGATGTTGAGCAGGTTGAGGCTGTGCAGCCAGGCGCTGCCGGAGCAGAGTTCGTGGCCGGTGAAGGTGGAGCGGACGTCGCCGAAGGTGAAGCCGTGGTCGGCGGCGACCTTGGCGGTGGCGGTGTCCAGGTAGTCGGCCGCGTCGTTGATCGCCTTCCGCTTGGTCTCGGAGAGGCCGACGCAGGTGGTGCCGAGCTTGTAGAAGCGGGGATAGCCGAGGACGACGACGTGGGCGTTCGGCGCCTTGCCGCTGATCGCCGAGTAGACGTTGTCCAGCTGGCCCGGGAGCGTCGAGTCGACGTACGCCTTCGCGGTGTTGATGCGTGAGAGGCAGGCGCTGTCGGACTGGAGCACACAGGTCGTCATGACGTCGGAGAAGCCGGCGTCGTTGCCGCCGATGCTGATGGAGACCAGGCCGGTCGAGGTCGTGAGGGTGCCCAGCTGGTTGGCCAGGACATCACCCGTACGAGCGCCCGAGCAGGCCTTGAAGCTGAACGACGAGGGTGAATGGGCGGCCGCCCACAGGTACGGGTAGGCCTTGGTGCTCTGCTTGCAGTCGCCGCTGGACGAGATGTAACTGCCCGCGCCGACACCGGAGGAGTACGAGTCGCCGAGGGCCACATAGGGGGCTGTGGCTGCGTGGGCCGTACCGGTCCCGGTGAGGACGGCGGCGACGGCGAGGAGGAGCGTGCTGACGTAAGCGGCAAGTCGGGAACGTCTCATGGAACCTCCCTTTAGCAGGATGTCTGCCACAACTGTCGTAGCAACTACGCGCATTGACGGGAAGTGTCCATGCCAAAAGCAACTCTGATTACGTGCGCATGACAGATTTGTTGACGCCTCCTCAACTCCCTTTCTCTATGCCTGTAGATGGGCCACTCTTTACTCCGGCGTTGCCTTACCCAGGCGCGTTTCCCCCCATGGAGGAGGACTCCTCGTCATGGCACAACCGCGTAGCAAGAAGTTCCGGTTCGCCGCCGTCACCGGCCTCGCGACCGCCGCCCTCGTCGGCGGGCTCACCGCCCTGCCCGCCCAGGCGGCCCCGGCGGAGGGCAAGGTCCTGGCCGCCGGCTCCCCCACGGCCGTCAAGGACAGCTACATCGTCACGCTGAAGAAGGGGGCCGGCTTCAAGGCGGCCTCCAGCACGGGCAAGGGCCTGATCAAGGAGTACGGCGGCACGGTCGGCAAGACCTTCGACACCGTGCTCAACGGATACACGGCCACGCTCTCGGCGACCGAGGCGAAGAGACTCGCGGCCGACCCGTCGGTGGCCTCGGTCGAGCAGAACCAGCGCGTCCGGCTGGCCGACACCACGCAGTCCAGCGCTCCCTGGGGCCTGGACCGCATCGACCAGACCTCGCTTCCGCTCTCCGGGACGTACACCTACCCGGACACCGCGGGCAGCGGCGTGACGGTGTACGTCATCGACACCGGCGTCCGCATCACCCACACCCAGATCAGCGGCCGTGCCTCCTACGGCTACGACGCGGTCGACGGCGACACCACCGCCTCCGACGGCAACGGCCACGGCACCCATGTGGCCACCACGATCGCGGGTACCACCTACGGCGTCGCCAAGAAGGCGAACATCGTGGCGGTCCGGGTGCTGGACAACAGCGGTTCCGGCACCACCGCGGGCGTGATCGACGGCATCGAGTGGGTCACCGAGAACCACACCACCCCGGCCGTCGCCAACATGTCGCTGGGCGGCTCCGCCTCCACCTCGCTGGACACGGCGGTCGCCAACTCCATAGCCAGCGGCGTGACGTACGCGGTCGCGGCGGGCAACAGCTCGGCCAACGCCTCCTCGTACTCCCCGGCCCGCGTCTCCACCGCGATCACGGTCGGCGCGACCACCAGCTCGGACGCCAGGGCCAGTTACTCGAACTACGGCTCGGTCCTGGACATCTTCGCGCCCGGCTCCTCGATCCTCGCGGGCTACAACACCAGCGACACCGCGACCGCCACGCTCTCCGGCACCTCCATGGCCACCCCGCACGTCGCGGGCGCCGCGGCGGTCTACCTCGCGGGCCACACCTCGGCCACCCCGGCGACCGTCGCCTCGGCACTCGTGGGCGGCGCGACCTCGGGCGTGCTGACCAGCGTGGGCACCGGCTCACCGAACAAGCTCCTCAAGCTGGTCCCGTAACACCGCACCCCAGAGCCTGAACACCAGTTCCCCGGAGGCAGCCGGCGCCTCCGGGGAACATCTTGACTGCCCCTGTTGACTCCCCCTGTCGCACTGCGCGACATTGAAGTCCGGCATCCGGCGCGCTGGGGGGCAAAGTCGCCAATGCAGACCATCCGCATCAAGAGACCATCGAACGACGGGGATCTGGCACCGCTGCTCGCGGGTGCGGCCACCGCCGTGGGGGGATTCGGCGCGTTTCTCGCGCTTCTCGACTCGGGCTCGCCGCTGCGCGGCCCGCTCACCCTGTTCTTCCTGCTCGCGGCACCGGCGACCGCCGTCGCGGCCGCCCTGCGCGGACTGGAACCCTTCGGCCGGACGCTCGCCGCCATCGCGGGCGCGGTCGTGATCGACATGCTGGTGGCACAAGGGATGCTCGCCGTCCACCGCTGGTCCGTCCACGGCGGGATCATCACCGTGACCGTGATCAGCTGTCTCCTTCTTCTTCTAAGTTGTGTAACGGTCAAACCAACAAAAATGTGAGGCCCGGTTTCAGGTCTTGCCATACGGGTTCAATCATCAATACCGTCGTAATCTCACCCGCATCGGTCCATCATCGAGCGGCTCATGGGGAGGGCTCAAGGACCGCGATGGCTTCCGGAGCGGGGCGCGGTAGGGGGGTGCCGTGCTCGGTGACCGCTTCATGTGACCGAGTCGTGCCGCGCGACCGGCTGCCGTTGATCGCGGCAGGCGGCCAGCTTTGCCAGCTCGCCTCGGCGTGCGCGTAGTTCCATCTCGTCATGCCACAGGCGTGAAACCCCCCTTTCGAACCGGACACGATCCGGGCCGCCCAGGGGCGGGCGGTCCACCGGACGAGAGGGACCAAGACTCATGAGTTCTGTTGTTCGGCCCGAATACCGGCCGATCTCCTCACATCTGGCCATCGCGCCACCGGTGAGCGTGGTGATTCCCGCCATGAACGAGGCGGAGAATCTCCCCTACGTCTTCAAGACGCTGCCGGACTGGATACACGAAGTCGTCCTCGTGGACGGCAACTCCACGGACGGCACCGTCGACGTGGCCCGCGGACTGTGGCCGGACGTCAAGGTCGTCGAGCAGCGGGGCAAGGGCAAGGGGGATGCCCTGATCACCGGCTTCGAGGCGTGCAGCGGCGACATCATCGTGATGGTCGACGCGGACGGCTCGGCCGACGGCAACGAGATCGTGTCGTACGTCTCCGCCCTGGTCTCGGGCGCCGACTTCGCCAAGGGCTCCCGCTTCGCCAACGGCGGTGGCACCGACGACATGACCTTCATCCGCAAGCTCGGCAACTGGGCGCTGTGCACCATCGTCAACCGCAAGTTCGGCGCCCGCTACACCGATCTCTGCTACGGGTACAACGCGTTCTGGCGCCACTGCCTGGACAAGATCTCGCTCGACTGCACCGGCTTCGAGATCGAGACCCTGATCAACATCCGGGTGGTCAAGGCGGGACTCAAGGTGCAGGAGATCCCGAGCTACGAGTACCTGCGCATCCACGGCGCGAGCAATCTGCGGGCCGTGCGCGACGGGTTCCGGGTGCTCAAGGTCATCCTCAAGGAGCGGTCGAACCGCAGGGAACTGCGCCGGCAGGAACACCACTCGCCGATGCTCGACTCGGTTCGAGGAGAGGTGTCTTGAGCGATCCCGACATCTCCGTCGTGATCTGCGTCTACACCGAGGACCGCTGGGAGGACATCCTCGCGGCGGTCTCCTCCGTGCGGGCGCAGTCCAGGCCTGCCCTGGAGACCCTGCTCGTCGTCGACCACAACCCGGCGCTGCTGGAGCGACTGACCAAGGAGTACAAGGAGGTTCCCGAGGTCGAGGTGCTCGCGAACGCCGGTCCGCGCGGTCTGTCCGCCGGCCGCAACACCGGCATCGCCGCATCCCGCGGCGAGGTGATCGCCTTCCTCGACGACGACGCCGTGGCCGAGCGGGAGTGGCTGCGGCGCTTCGCCGAGGGGTACGCCGACCCGCGGGTGATGGCCGTCGGCGGCCGCACGATGCCGATCTGGGCGTCCGGCCGCCGTCCGGCCTGGTTCCCCGAGGAGTTCGACTGGGTGGTGGGCTGCACCTACCGCGGCCTGCCCCCGGGCCGGGTCCGGGTGCGCAACGTCCTGGGCGGCAACGCCTCCTTCCGCCGTACGGCGTTCGACGCGGCCGGGGGCTTCGCGACCGGCATCGGGCGCGACGGCGACAAGCGGCCGCTGGGCTGCGAGGAGACGGAGCTGTGCATCCGCCTCAGCCGCGCCAGACCGGACGCGGTCCTGCTGATCGACGACCGTGCGGTGATCCACCACCGGGTGCCCGAGGCGCGCGAGCACTTCCGGTACTTCCGCACGCGCGCCTACGCCGAGGGCCTGTCGAAGGCCCTGGTGGCGCGGAGTGTCGGCGCGGACAAGGGGCTCGAGTCCGAACGCCGGTACACCACCCGGGTACTGCCGAGCGGTGTGGCGCGCGGGCTGCGCGACGCGGCGCTGGCCCGGCCGGGCGGTGCGGGCCGCGCGGGCGCGATCGTCGCCGGAGTGCTCACGGCGGCCGGCGGGTACGTCGTCGGGAGTCTGCGCGCCCGCCGTGGCGGAGCGACCTTCGCCGTCGTCGGGATCGAGGGGGGATCTCATGGCTGACACTCCGGTGCCGATCCTGATGTACCACTCGGTGGCGACCGCGCCGAACGACGCCACCCGCGCCCTGTCGGTGGCCCCGGAGGCGTTCGCCGAACAGATGGCGATGATCGGCGACCTGGGTTTCACCCCGGTCAACACGGCCGATCTCGCCGCGAGTTGGCGCTCGTCCCGCCCGCTGCCCAGGCGCCCCCTGCTGATCACCTTCGACGACGGCTACGAGGGCGTGCACCGGCACGCCCTGCCCGTGCTCGCCAAGCACGGCTTCGCGGCCACGCTGTTCGTCTCCACGGGCTGGATCAAGGGCGGTCACGACACCGGGGGCGGCCTCGACACCATGCTCGACTGGGACCAGGTGCGCGAACTGGCCGCCGCGGACGTGGAGATCGGCGGCCACAGCCACACCCACCCCCAGCTCGACCAGCTCGACGACGGCACCCTTCGCCATGAACTGATCCACTGCAAGGAGATCGTCGCCGACGAACTGGGCACCGTCCCGGCCTCCTTCGCCTACCCCTACGGCTACTCCAGCCGCCGGGTGCGCGAGGCCGTGCGCGAGACGGGTTACGCCCAGGCGCTCGCCGTCGGCAACGGCCTCGCGCGCCGCCGTCAGGGCCCGTACGCGCTGCAACGCGTCACCGTGCGCCGCAGCACCGGGATCGAGGAGTTCGAGCGGCTCGTCGAGGGCCGTTCGATCGCCCGCAACTTCGCCAGGGACCGTGCCCTCACCAAGGGGTACGCCATGGTCCGCAGAGCACGCCAGGTCCGCCGGAAGGCCATCCGTACCCGTGTCTGACACGACGACCACAACCGAGACGGCGTCGCCCCCGGCCGAGGCGCCCGAGCAGTCGGGGCGCCGCTTCCGCCTGCCCGGCATGGGCCGGGGGAACGGCGGCAGCCAGCTGTTCCGCAACGCCTACGCCCTGATGCTGAACACCGGCATCTCGGCCGTACTGGGCCTGGGGTACTGGCTGGTGGCCGCGCGCTACTACTCCGAATCCGCCGTGGGCCAGGGCTCCGCCGCGATAGCGGCGATGAAGCTGCTGGCCGGACTGACCGCGGTGACCCTGACGGGCGCCCTGGCCCGCTTCATCCCGGTGGCGGGCCGCTCCACCGGGCGGCTCATCTTCCGTACGTACGCGGGCAGTTCGGTCGTGGTCGGGCTCGCGGCGATCGTGTTCCTGCTGACGCTGGACGTGTGGGGGCCGTCGTACCGCTTCCTGCACGGTCCGCTCAACGGCCTCGGCTTCATCGTCGCCGTGGTCGCCTGGAACCTGCTCACGCTGCAGGACGGGGTGCTGACCGGGCTGCGCAGCGCACGCTGGGTGCCGGTCGGCAACACCGTGTTCTCCATGGTCAAGCTCGCCCTGCTCATCGGGCTCGCGGCCGCGCTGGCGACGAGCGGTGTCTTCGTCGCCTGGGTGCTGGCGATCGCCACCTCGGTCGTGCCGCTCGGCTGGCTGGTGTTCCGGCGCCTGGTGCCCCGGCACATCAAGGCCACCGAGGACCACGCGAAGCCGCCGACGGTCAAGGAGATCGGCACGTTCCTCGCGGGCGACTACACGGGCTCGCTGTTCTCGCTCGCCGTGGTCTACCTGGTGCCGGTGATCATCGCCTCGCAGGTCAGCTCCGAGGACAACGCCTACTTCTACATCACCACGACCATAGGCGGCACGGTCAACCTGCTGGCCATCAACATGGGCGCCTCGCTGACCGTCGAGGGCTCGCACGACCCGGGACGCCTCGCCGCCAACACCCGTGCCGCGCTGAAGCGGATGGCCCGGATCATGGTGCCGATCTGCGGGCTGCTGTTCATCGGGGCGCCGTGGATCCTCGGCGTGTTCGGCGCGGGCTACGCGGACGCGGCGACCCCGCTGTTGCGCTGGTTCGCGGTCGGCGCGCTGCTGCGGGTCTGCATGGAGACGTACTTCGCGGTGCTGCGCGCGCAGAGCCGCACGGCCGGACTCGCCTGGCTGCAGGGCCTGTTGTGCGTCCTGGTGCTCGGTCTGACACTGCTGCTGCTCCCCCGCATGGGGCTGACCGGTGCCGGTGTCGCCGAGATCTCCTCGCTCGCGGTGATCGTGATGATCGCCGCGCCGAAGCTCTACCGGACCATCAGGGCGGTGCCCGCCGCCGTGCCGGAGCACGCGGCACCCGACGGTGACCTCGCCGACCTGGGGGCGCGCGAGGTCCCGGCGACCGACCGGCCCCGCAGGCGCGGTCCGGCCTGGGCGCTGGACACCGACACCCTGGCGCTCGGCATCCACGTCGACTTCGACCACGTGGAGCGCCGCCCGGACGTGCGCCCCGGACCCGGAACTCCGCCCACGGGCACGCCGGTCGTCCGTCCGGACCACCGGCCTACCTGGGCGAGGAACCCGGAGGTCGGGCTTCCCGTACAGGAGCGCGAGCCGGGCTCGGAGGCCTCCCTCGGACCGGCCGAGATCGAGGTGGACGCGCCCTTCGAGGCGGAGTTCGAGCGGGAGTCCGTACGAGAGCCCGGGGCGTCGCTCGCACGGGAGGAAGCGCCGGTACGGGAAGAGGCGCCGGTGCGGGAGGAAGCGCCCGTCCCTGAGCCGGAGCCGCCGGTCGCCGTCCCGTGGCGCGAGCGGCTGCGGCCGTCCCGGCTCGGGGTCGTCCTCGGCTGTCTGCTGGCCGCCGCCCTGCTGCTGTACTGGGTGCCGGCGCTGCGCCTGGACGAGGCCGACCTGGACCGGATGGGCGGGCTCGGGCTCATCTCGGTCCTGCCGCTGCCCACGCTGGTCGGGGCCGCGCTGCTGGTCGCGGTGTTCGCCTCGCTGCTGTGGCTGGGCCGTGAGCACCGGGCGCTGCTGCTGGTCACCCTCCTCGCGACCGTGATCTCGCTGCACGCGCTGCCCGCGGTGATCGAGACCGAGCCGCGGTTCCCGACCGCCTACCAGCACCTCGGCTTCCTGGACTACATCGACCGCACCGGGTCGGCGGTGCCGGACCTGGACGCGCGCTGGAGCTGGCCGGGCTTCTTCGCGGTGGCCGCGTTCGTCACCAGGGCCTGCGGGATGACGGACCTCACCGACCTCATCCGCTGGTGGCCGCTGACCGTCCAACTCCTCTACCTGGCCCCGATGTTCCTCCTCGTCCGCCATATGCGGGCGAGCTGGCGGGCCAAGTGGACCGGCATCTGGATCTTCGTGCTCAGCGGCTGGGTCGGCCAGGACTACTTCTCGCCGCAGGGCTTCACCTATCTGCTGTACCTGGCCTTCGTCGCGATCCTGCTGGTCTGGTTCCGCGAACCGCGCGTGATCTGGACGAAGAAACGGCCGGGCGAGCTGGAGGTCGAGCCGACCACCCGGCGCCAGAAGGCGGTCCTGCTCGGCGTGCTGATCGGCCTGTTCGCGGCGAGCGTCCCGGCCCACCAGCTGACCCCGTTCGTGATGCTGGGCGTGCTCGCGGTGCTCGTCCTGATCGGCCGGTCCGAACTGCGAGGCCTGCCCATCCTGTTCGGCGTGCTGGTCGCGGTCTGGCTGGGCTTCATGGCCGAGCCGTACTGGTCCGGGCACTTCCAGGACCTGTTCGGCGGGGTCGGCGGCGTCGGCAGCAATGTGTCGACGTCCGTCTCCGGCCGTATCCAGGGCGGCAGTTCGACCCACAAGCTCGTCCTGTACACGCGCGTACTGCTGGCCGGCGGGGTCATGCTGTTCGCCTGCTGGGGCTGGTGGCGCCGCCGCGACCACAAGTACCGCGAACGCTCGCTGCTGGTTCTGACCTTCGTCCCGTTCCTGGGCTTCGGCATGCAGTCGTACGGCGGCGAGATGGCGCTGCGCGTCTTCATGTTCGCCGTGCCCGGCGCGGCCCTGCTGGCCGGACTCGCCCTGTTCCCGCGCACCGGCGTGACCGTCGAGGAGCGGGACAAGGACAAGGTCAGCCTCGCCCCGCTGGCGGCGCTGCTGGCGGGCCTGCTCCTCATGGGCGGCTTCCTGGTGGCGCGTTGGGGCAACGAGCCGTTCGAGCGGGTGCGGCCCGGCGAGGTCGCCGCCATGGACTACGTGTACGCCCACGACAGACCCACGGTCCGACTGCTGTGGCTGAGCAACGACACGGTGAACGACGTGACGCCGGCGCTGCCGTGGGGCGCGAAGGACATGGAGAAGGTCAACTACGTGCCCACGCTGGCACCGGCCGACCCGGTGCTGGTCTCCGGCCTGGTCAAGGCGCTCAAGGACGCGGGCCCCAACTCGTACCTGATGATCAACGAGAGCCAGGTGACGTATCTCCAGATGGACGTGGGCTACTCGGCCACCTGGGAGCCCCGGCTGATCCAGAACCTGGACCGGCGGGCGGAGTTGAAGAAGGTCTTCGTCAACGACGACGCCGTGATCTACAGCCTGAAGAAGCAGCCCGAGGGCAAGGTGCCGCAGCCGGACCCGGGTCCGATCGGTCCGCAGATCACCTGGACGCCGTGGTCGGTCGTCGGCGCCCTGGCCGCCCTCGCGCTGATCGTGCTGCTGACGGCGCGCGAAGTGGTACGGGTCGCGATGCGGCCGAGCGTGCGCCGACTGCGCCGGCTGCAGAGCAGCTTCTGGTTCTCGCTGCCCCTGCTGGCGGTGCTGCTGGCCTCGCTGGTGCAGAGATTCCTGACCATGAAGTAGACGTCCGAGAAGTAGACGTCCGAGTGGCTCACCGGGACTACCTGGTGAGCCACTTCACTTCGTACGCGGCCATGTCGAACCGCTTGCCGTCGATCTCCGCGCTGATGGTCCGCCCCAGGGTGTTGACCACAAGGACCGTCCTGTCGGTGGCGAGCACCCGCACATTGGGCACGTCGTCCGCGGCGACCGACACGGTCTTGTACGAAGTCCCCGGCGGGAACTCCTTGTCGAAGCGGGAGACCAGCCCGAACATCGGCAGCTCCTTGCCGCCGTCCGAGCTGTTCGTCGGCGTCCACAGACAGCCGGCGCAGTCGTCGCCCTTCTCGTCCTCCGGGTTCCAGTAGAAGCCGGAGGAGGCGCCGCCCTTGACCATCGCGATCATCCCGGCCGCCTGGACGGCGACCCGGCGGGTCTCGGACCAGCCCTTGCGCTCGTCGTTGCCGTCGGCGGGCTCGACGTAATACTCGGCCCACCACAGCGGCAGGTCGTCCGTCTGCTGCCGCACCCACTGCCCCACGGCCGTCAGCTTGTCGGTGGCCGCGAACTCGTTCGGGAGCATCTCGTCGTCGTTGGTGTAGCTGGAGCCGTCCACGACGACGAAGTCGGCGCCCGCCTTGTTCCTGTTCCAGTAGTCGAAGGCGTCGAGGACCCGCTGGTCCATCGCGCCCCAGGCGCCCTTGAAGGTCCTGGAGGCCTCGTCCGCGCGCGGATCGACGCTGTCCATCACCAGGTACGGCCCGCCGACCATGATGTCCTTGTCGACCTTCTTCAGGGCCTTGTAGACGAGGTTGTACAGCTTGGTGTAACCCTCGTAGTCCCAGCGGCCCTTGGCGTCGTTCCAGAAGCCCTTGAACTCGTTCCAGACGATGAAGTGCCGCACGTCCGGATACCGCTTGGCGACGGTCGCGGCGAGCGCGGCGAAATCGGCGTAGTGCTCGGGCAGCGGGGCGGTCTCCAGGGCGGACTGGCTCCAGTTCGTGCTGTCGACGCCGGCCTTGCCGCCCTTCATCCAGTCCGGCGAGCAGCACAGGGTGACCACGGGTGTGCCGCCGGACTTGCGGATGAAGTCGATACGGCGGTCCATCGCGTCGAAGTCGTAACGCCCCTTGACCGGCTCGGGGTTGTCCGCGCCCCAGCCCATGATCGCCTGGTCCTGCGGCAGCCCGCCGGCGTCCGAGATCAGCTTCTCGACCCGGTCCGTGGAGGTGGAGCTGCCCTCGTCGGCGCTGTACTGCGTGTGCGTGAAGCCCCAGCCGACCTCGGGCTCGTCCTGGTCGGGCGGGGTCACCGGAGTGCCGTGCACCGTGTCGCCGTTGCGCGAGGTGCCGGCGGTGCTGCCGCCGCTGTCCGGCAGTGTGTTGATCAAGGTCACGATCAGGGCCAGCGCGGCCACGCCCACGCCGAGCAGCGCGGTGAGCCGCCACCGCCGTGCCCCCGAGGTCCACCCATGACGTCCCATCGAGGAAAACAGTAACGGGGGAGGTCCCCGATCGGGCAGATGTCGTAAATCGACAGCCTTGTAACAGGGCGGAGGGGACACGGAAGGAGACACGGGGACACAGCCGACACACCCGGCGCACTACGGAAACCGGGTGCACGCGGGGCGCTCGTGCCGGATCATGGACGCCATGTCTGCGAACCCACACGACGCGCTGCCGATCCGGCTCAACGTCGACGACAGCGACTCGCCGTCCGACGTCGTCGACGCGCTGTTCCTCGGCCGCTTCGCGACGGGCGAGCAGCCGTACTCGCATGCGGCGAACATCGACCGGGTCCGCTCCGGGGCCACCCTCCTGCCGGCCGGCGCCCACGTCCTGCGGGTGGCCCGCGACGACGACCGCAGCGCGACGCTCGCGGAGGGCGAGGGCTGGACGCTGCTGGTCTCCCGCTGGAACCGCGGCGCGGACGTCACGGTCACGGCGACCACCGCCGAGCTCGCGAAGAAGGTCCTCGACCAGGCGACGGACGGCGCGGCGGACGAGCCCGAACCCCAGCCGGAGAACGTGACGATGGGCTTCTGGTACGTCTCCCCCAGGCGCGGCCCGCACCGCACGACCCGGCAGATCTCCGCCGGTACGTGGGACGAGGTCCGGGAGAACTACACGGCGCCGGTGGCGGACGCGATGGACCGCCTGATGAAGACGACGCCGGAGGACATCGCGGGCCGGCTCCTGCTGCTGCACGGCCCGCCGGGCACCGGCAAGACCTCCGCCCTGCGCACACTCGCCCGCTCCTGGCGGGACTGGTGCCAGGTGGACTGCGTCCTCGACCCCGAGCGGCTCTTCTCCGACGTCGGCTATCTGATGGACATCGCGATCGGCGAGGAGGACGGCACGGGCAAGGGCCGCTGGCGCCTGCTGCTCCTGGAGGACTGCGACGAGCTGATCCGCGGCGAGGCCAAGCACACGGCGGGCCAGGCCCTGTCCCGGCTGCTCAACCTCACCGACGGCCTGCTCGGCCAGGGCCGCAACGTCCTGGTGGGCGTCACGACCAACGAGGACCTGGAGCGCCTCCACCCGGCCGTCGTCCGCCCCGGCCGCTGCCTGGCCCGCATCGAGGTGGGCGCCCTGACCCGCCGGGAGGCGGTGAACTGGCTCGGCACGGAGGAGGGCATCGGCCGCGAGGGCGCGACCCTCGCGGAGCTGTACGCCCTGCGCCGCGGCACCTCGCCGACGGCCGTGCCGGACCCGCGGGACGGGGCGGACGCGGGGCTGTACCTGTAGCGCTCGGCCTCGGGTGCTTTGATGGAGGTATGACCCTGTTCGTCGGCACATCAGGGTGGCAGTACAAGGACTGGCGAGGGGTCCTGTACCCACCCGGGTGTCCGACGCGCCTGTGGCTGGAGGAGTACGCGGAGCACTTCGCCACGGTGGAGATCAACAACGCGTTCTACCGTCTGCCGTCCCGGGAGAACTTCGCGGCGTGGCGGGAGCGGGTGCCGGGGGACTTCGTGGTGGCGGTGAAGGCGAGCCGCTATCTGACCCACATCAAGCGGCTGCGTGACCCCGAGGAGCCGGTGCACCGCCTGATGGACCACGCGGCGGGCCTGGGCGACCGGCTGGGCCCGGTCCTGCTCCAACTCCCGCCGACGCTGCGGGCGGACGCGGAACTCCTCGACGCCTGCCTGGCCTGCTTCCCGTCCGGCACCCGGATCGCGGTCGAGCCCCGGCACGACTCCTGGTGGACACCCGAGATCCGTTCGCTGCTCGAATCCCGTGGAGCGGCCCTGTGCTGGGCCGACGTCCGCTCCCGCCCGGCCACACCGCTGTGGCGCACGACGGACTGGGGGTACGTCCGCTTCCACCAGGGCCGCGCCAAGGCGTGGCCGCACTACGGCCGCCAGTCGCTGGAGACGTGGGTGGAGCGGATCACGGACACCTGGGCGAGGACCGAGGACGTCTACGCGTACTTCAACAACGACCCGAACGGGGCGGCGGTCGGGGACGCGAGCACCTTCGCGAGAAGGGCCCGCACGACGGACCTACCGGTCACACGCACACCCTGACCCTTTCCTCCGTTGTTTTCTTTCCGCTGTTTTCTTTCCGCTGGTTTCTTTCCGCTGTTTTCTTTCCGCCGCAACGGCGATCAGCCACGACGGCGCATCCCGGCGGTGCCGAACCCGTCTCAGCCCTCCCCATATCCCGCCCGCAGCGCATCCCGCACAGCGGCCAGCGCCGCCTCCTCCCCCAGCCCGAGCCGCCGGACCCGCTCCACGTAGGCCTGAGCGGCCGACGCCGCCTCCCGCTCCGCGGCCGAGCCGGCGGCAGCCACATACGTGCCGTTGCGCCCCCGCGTCTCGATCACCCCGTCACTCTCCAGCGCCCGGTACGCCTTCGCCACGGTGTTGGCCGCCAGCCCCAGCCCCTCCGCGAGCCCCCGCACGGTAGGCAGCCGGTACCCCACCGGCAGCACCCCCGTCCGCGCCTGCTCGGAGATCTGCGCCCGCACCTGCTCGTACGGCGGCGCGCTGTCGTCGATGTGGATCTTCAAGGTCACGCTGCCGATTCTCCCGCACCCGCCGGAAAATGAGAGGCGTCCGGGCGTGTCCCGTCGTAGCGTGCGCCCAATGACACTCAACGTGCGCGACCTGCGCATCGACGACTCCGCCGACGTCGAGGCATTCGCCCTGGTGCGGCATCTGGCCCTCCCGTACATCATGTGGACCCCGGCGGCCATCGTGCACCGCCTCGCCCACACCCACCCCGACGCCCGCTTCCGCTCCCTCGTCGCGGAGGAGGACGGCGAGGTGATCGGCACGGCCCAGGTGCAGCTGGCCCACGACAGCCCGGAGCCGGGCCAGGGCATGCTCAACATCTACGTACGCCCGGACCGCACCCGCCGCGGCGCCGGCGACCTCCTGGTCCGCGCGGCCGAGGAGCACCTCACCTCGCACGGCGCGACCAAGCTGTTCGCCTGGGTGCTGGACGAGCCGGCCAACCGCACCTTCGCCGAGCGGCACGGCTACCACGCCAGCCGCTCCGCCCACTTCCTCCGCCTCGACCTGACCGCCGCCGCCCTCCCGCCGCTGGAGACCCCGCCGGCCGGGGTCGAGCTGCGCAGCGCCGCGGAGTTCACGGACGACCCGCGCCCGCTGTTCGAGCTGGACGCGGAGACGGCCTCGGACGAACCGAGCGACGTGGACACCGAGTTCGGCGACTACCAGAACTGGATCGAGGAGAACTGGAAACACCCCCTCCTCGACCGGGAGCTGACGATGGTCGCGCTGGTGGAGGGCCGCCCAGCCGCGTTCAGCGTGGCCCACACGGACCCCGCCTCGCGCCGCTACGCCACCGCCATGACCGGCACCTCCCGCGACTTCCGCGGCCGGGGCCTGGCCAAGCTCGCCAAGAACGCCTCCCTGCACCGCGCGCGGGCCGCCGGCTTCACCGAGGCGCTGACGGGCAACGACGCGGGCAACGGTCCGATGCTCGCGATCAACAAGTGGTTCGGGTACGAGATCTGCGGGTCGGAGGTGCGCTTTGTCCGCGAACTCACCTGAGCGGACCGGCGACTTGACCGTCGTCCTGGTCAAGGCGGGCCGCACGAAGATCCGTTACGACGCCGAGCTGCTCGCCGACGACGGCACCCGGGTCGCCGTACGCGCCCCCTGGGCGGGCGAGGGCGTCCGCGACTTCGGCTTCGTCCGCTTCGAGACGGGCGACGTCTTCACCGAGTACTACTGGCGGGACCGCTGGTACGCGGTGAAGGAGGTCCGGGACGCCGACGGCGCGCTGAAGGGCTGGTACTGCGACATCACCCGGCCCGCCGTGCTCTCGGGCGGCGAGCTGGTCGTCGAGGACCTCGACCTGGACCTGTGGGTCTCCGCGGACGGCACGGACGTACGCCGTCTGGACGAGGACGAGTTCGCGGACAGTGGTCTGGAGGAGAAGGACCCGCGGGCCGCTGCGGCCGCCGTCGCCGCACTGGACGAGCTGGAGGCGCTGGCCCGCGGGACCGGCATCGAGACGCTCCTGGCCTGAGCCGGCCGGTCTCACACCATGGCGACCACCACGTACCGCTCGTCGCTCACTTCCTTGCCCCACAGCGCCGGCTCCCCCGAGAGCCGCTCCGTCCGCACCTCGGCGGCGAGGGGCGTGACGAGCCCGGTCAGCACGTCGGCCGGTATCCCGGCCGGCGTGACCGTCCCCCACACGCCCTCGACGAGCACCAGGCGGCCGCCGGGGCGCAGCAGCCCGCGCCAGTGCCGGAGGGCGCGGCCGGGGTCGGGCAGCGCCCACACCACGTGTCGTACGAGAATCACGTCGTAGCGCTGCTCGCCCACCGGCGGTGCCGCCGCGTCACCGACGAGGAACACCGCGTCACGCCCGGCCAGCTTGGCCCGGGCCAGGTCGATCATGGCCGGGGAGCCGTCGACGCCGGTGACGCGGTGTCCCTGTTCGGCCGCGAGGAGCGACAGGCTGCCGGTGCCGCAGCCGAGGTCGAGGACGTCCAAGGCCCGTCCCGGCAGCCAGTCGCGCAGCCGCTCGGCCCAGGCCCGCCGTACCTCCGGATCGCGCAGTCCGTGGTCCGGTTCGTCATCGAAGGCGGCCGCCTGCGCGTCCCAGTCCAGGTCCGTGCCGGCGTTCGCCCCGGTCAGACGCTCGTTGTCGTGTGTCATGAGGCCAAGAGTGACACCCGCCACTGACAATCGAATCGTGACAGCCGCCACTGACAGACCGGCAGCGATGAGTCACCCTCCCGAAAAGGGTCTACCTCCGTGAGAACGCGGAACTCGGTAGGCGCTGAAGGAGGCAGCCATGCGCCGGACAACCGTGCACAAGCCCCTGAAGAGGACGGACTCCCGCAAGGTCCGTGAGGAAGCCGACGAGCGTCCGGCCGGGCGTCCGGAGGTGCGAAAGGACATCGCGCGCACGTGGTGGCCGGACGGCTGACGCTGCCTGTCAGTCCAGCCGCTTGCGGTAGTGGACGCGGTCGTAGGGACCGTCCACGCGCCGCTCCACGACCTCGTAGCCGTACTTCGGATAGATCTTCTGGTTCTCCCACATCATCGCGTTGGTGTAGAGCCTGACCTCGGGCAGGCCGAGCGCACGCGCGCGGGCGTCGACGAACCGCAGCAGCCGTCCCCCCACGCCCCTGCCGTGCGCGTCGGGGTGGACGGCGATGCTGTCGAGGAACAGATGGTCGTCGTGCTCCTCCAGCACGACGAGCCCGATGACGGGGTCTCCCGTCACGAACACCTTCCCCGCGGCCACGTTCGCCGCGTGGTCCGCCTCCATGGGCACCGGAACCACGCCGATCCGCTCGATGTAGTGGTGGTACGCGGCGTCGGTCACGGCCTTCACGGCCGCCACGTCGGCGGCGCCGGCCGGCCGGATCCCGTCGTCTTCCATGCCGCGAACGGTACCTACCTGATCCCAGTCTCAGCACTCCCTTAACGCGACCATAAGGATCACCATCACCCGCCTCCAGCAGGCGATTTCACGGTTTCTTGGGGCTAGCTTCTGATCACCCGTCCCAAGGAGTTCCCCGATGCCCGCACGCCGCCGCAAGGTCGCAACGCTCGCCGTTCTCGGCGCGGCTCCGCTCGCCCTGACCGCGCTGGCCGCCGCCCCGGCGTCCGCGCACGGCACGATGGGGGACCCGGTCAGCCGGGTCGCGCAGTGCTACGCGGAGAACCCGGAGAGCCCGAAGTCGGACGCGTGCAAGGCGGCGGTCGCGGCTGGGGGCACCCAGGCGCTCTACGACTGGAACGGCATCCGCATCGGTGACGCGAACGGGCAGCACCAGGCGCTGATCCCGGACGGCAAGCTGTGCAGCGCGAACAACGACGAGTTCAAGGGCCTCGACCTGGCCCGCGCCGACTGGCCCGCGACCGCCGTCAAGAGCGGCTCGTACACCTTCAAGTACCGTGTGACGGCCCCGCACAAGGGCACCTTCAAGGTGTACGTCACCAAGCCCGGCTACGACCCGACGAAGCCGCTGGCCTGGGCCGACCTGGACCTCGCCAACCCCGTCGCGACGGCCACCGACCCGGTCGCCTCGGGCGGCTTCTACACCTTCTCCGGCACGCTCCCCGCCCGCTCCGGCAGGCAGCTCCTGTACGCGATCTGGCAGCGCTCGGACAGCCCGGAGGCGTTCTACTCCTGCTCGGACGTCACCTTCGGCGGCGGCAGCGGCAGCACTTCCGGCAGTGGTACGACGAGCGGCGCGACCCCGGCCCCGACCGCCTCCGCGCCCTCCGACGAGCAGATCGCGGACGGTGCCGACAGGTCGACGGTCGAACACCACGGCCACGGCGACCAGGACGCCGGCACGTCCGCGGAGCCCGCGGCCACCACGGAGCCGGTCGCCGCCAACCAGCCGGAGGCGGCGGGCACTTCGGAGAACCTCGCCGAGACCGGCGGCAGCGGCACCACCCCGTACCTGGCCATCGGCGGCGCCGCCGCTCTGGCCCTCGGAGCGGCGGCCCTGTTCGCCTCGGTCCGCCGCCGCGCGACCACCGGCGGCCGCCACGGCCGCTGACGGCCACGACGGGGGGCGGGGCCTGTCCGGCGGCTCAGGTCGGACAGGCCCCGTTCGTGCGTCAGCTCAGCGCCGACGCACAGGTGGTGGCGGTGGCGTGCGCCGGGTCGAGGGCGTTGGCCACCTCGTGGAACGCGATCCGGTCGGTGAGACCGAGCAGGGCGTGTTCGGAGAGGTCGAGCGCGCACAGGTTCTGGATGAGGACGTTGTGCACGTCGGAACCGCTCAGGAACTGGCTCGTGTAAGGCGTCACGACCTCGTCGTACTTGCTGGCGATCACCGTGTAGTGGACGCCGGGGACGGTGTCGCCGCCCGCGTTCAGCTTGGCGAGGAAGGCGGAGCCGACGACCTGGTCGGCCAGCGCCGGGGTGGACGTGGACAGGAAGTCCGCGGCGCCCGGGAAGTACGGCAGCAGGTTGGTCAGGCCGTCCAGGTCGGTGCCGTGGTTGCTGGGCGCGATGCCGACCATGGCGTTCACCTTGGCCGCTCCGCCGAGGAACTTGAGGTAGTAGCGGGGCATCATGCCGCCCTGCGAGTGGCCGACGATGTCGACCTTGGCGGCACCGGTGGCGGCGAGCACCTTGTCGACGTAGGCGGAGAGTTGCTCTGCCGACTTGTCGATGGGGCCGAGGCCGTAGATGAGCGGGACGCCGGACAGCTGGCCGTAGTCCAGGGAGAAGACGCAGTAACCGCGGTCCTCCAGATAGGGCGCGAAGGACAGCCAGTTGTCGACGGAGTTGGCGAAGGTGCCGTGGACCAGGACGACGGGGCGGGGATGGGCGGCGGACGGCTTGCAGGAGTAGTCGTTCCAGCCACTCGACGAGCTCGCGGTGGCGTCGGCCGCCTGAGCTGCGGTGGCGGCGGGGACGGTGGCTGCGGCGGCTGTCAGCAGCAGCGCGGCCAGGGGTCTGAGCACTCGTTTCCAGGGCAGCATCGTGTGATCTCCTTGCGGCTCAAGGGAGTTGCGATGGCCTTACGCCCTGTGATCCGGATCACGAAGGATGCTGTTCACTCGTCAAGTTACGGGCGAGTAGTGCAACTGTGAAGTTACGCGTCAGTAAAAACTTCCAGTGGTAACTGACTCTGCAGTAGCCACTGATGAACCGTCACCAGGCGGGCCTGATGGGACCATAGGGCGCAATCCGCCCCAATCGATCTCGCAACGCCCGCACTTCACCCTCACCGATGACCCCGACCCACTCCTGGACCACTTCACCGGCCACCTCCTCGGCGGCCCGGGTGCACGCCCACCCGCGCTCGGTGAGCACGACCAGCCGGGCCCGCGCGTCCACGGGATGCGGCCGCCGCTCGGCGAACCCCTTGCGCACGAGATCGTCGACGAGCTGGCTCGCGGCCTGCTTGGTGACCCCGAGATGGACGGCGAGCTCGGTCACGGTCGCCCCGTCCGGGGCGAGCCGGGTGAAGGCGAACCCGTGCGCGGGCCGCACCCCTTCGAAACCGCGGGCGACGACACCCGCGTTGATGCGCTGGGTGAGCTCACCGGCTACGGCGAGCAGGGCGGCGGACAGGGCCATGGCCTCGGAATTGTGCACGGGGGCATTGAAACACCCTTGACGAACTGGTCAAGCAGCTTGACCATAGGAGCCGCAAAGGTAGTCAAGCAGCTTGACCATTCGACTCCGACCGACTCGACTCGACTCGAACGGAAGGCACTCATGCCCGTCATCCGCACCTCCGAGGCCGTCACCCACGAGATCCACGGCGCCCGCTTCGTCTCGTACGCCTCGCCCCTCACCGGCAGCAAGGAACTCTGCGCCTGGCGCGGCGAGATCCCGCCGAACACCAAGGCCCCCGTCCACACGGTGAGCCGCGAGGAGATCCTCCACCTCCTCGTCGGCGAACTCCTGATCACCCTCGACGACCGCACCGACCGCATCACCGCCGGCGACACCCTGATCGTCAACCCCGGCGCGACCCTGGGCGTGGAGAACCCGACCGATCAGACGGCGATCACCTGGGTCACGACGTCCATAGGCCTGGAGGCGCAACTGGAGGACGGCACCCGCATCACTCCCCCGTGGGCCAACTGACCCGCCCGGCAAGGAGTTCCGCACGGACCAACTCCAGCAGACGACCGGTCCAGTTGCGGCCGCCCCGGTCCCGGGTGTCCCTCCAGTACGGGGACTCCGAGTACCCGGTGTAGGCGATCGTCGCGTCTCCGGTGCCGAGCAGGATCTCCGCCAGTTCGGGGTGTTGGGTGAACTTGGCCCGCAGCAGCCCGGCCATGACGCCGAGACGTACGGCGGTCCAGTCGTCGCGCCGGGCGGCCCGACTGCCGAGTTCGTGGGCCTCGCGCGGGGTCGGGGCGTCACGGACGGTGACCCGGTCGGCCTCCTCGGCCACCGACAGGGCCCAGTAGCCGTGCAGCACCGAGGGGTAGATGTCGCCGGCCCAGCGGACGGGGGCCGGGAAGTCGTTGCGCAGGGCGGAGAGGCCGGGGTCGGCCGGCCGGCCGTTCGGGAAGTAGGTCTCGTGCAGGACGACGGCCGGCCGCCCGGGGGCCGTCGGGTCGTCGGCGTGCCGGACGGCCTGCGCGGCACGCTCCCCCTCGACGGCTTCGTCCTCGTGCTTGAAGTAGTCCAGCGCGTCCTGGTGCATCTCGGCCGTGACCACCGGCCCGTCGCCGTCGACCGGTTCGCCGATGTCCGTGAGCAGGATCCGCAGCGGGCGGTCCTGGCGGTCCATGTCGCCCAGGCAGAAGATGCGCAGGTGCGCCGGAATGGCCAGGTAGGCCTCCCGGAGCCGGCCCCGGTTGGCTTCGGTGGGCGTCTTCCGGAACCGGCCGACCGCCTCCCGGCAGCGCTGCACGGCGGTCGGCCGCCCGGCCAACTCCTCGATCCGGTCGGCGACTTCGGCGAGGAAGCTCTCCGGTGTCAGTGGCCCGCCGCTGCGCGAGGCCCACCTGCCCGCCGGCTCCTCTCGGGGAGGCGTCGCGGGATCCGTGACGGCGATCCGGCCCGCGGCGAGCATCCGCTCCAGCCCGGCGAGATCCGTCAACTCCCCGCATCCGACGGCGCCGTCGGCGAAGACGACCAGATCCTCGACGAAGTACTCGTCGCTCCCCCGGTGCCGCCGCCAGACATGACACCAGGTCCCGCCGATCCGCTCCCCGTCCACCGTCCGATACGTCGGCCCCCGCCATCCCATGCGGGCACCCTATGGCCTGTGGCACCTCACGCCGCCAGCGCCCCCGGCATCACGGCCCCCGCCCCGAACTTCGCCCGTACCCGGTCCGCGGCCTCCTCGATGCGGCGCAGTTTCTCGTCGGCCGGGTCGAAGGTGAGCTGGTAGGAGGCCTGTTCGGCGGGGCCGAGGGACTCGGCGCGCAGGAGCAGGGAGCGGACCCGGGCGCGCTGGAGGCCCAGGGCGTCGTACATCTCGTAGGCCGTCCTGGTCAGGGCGGCGGAGTGGGCGGTGGGTTCCTTGAGGGTGCGGGTGCGGGTCGTGGCCGTGCGGTCGGCATAGCGCACGGTGAGTGTGAGAGTGCGGCAGACCTTGTCCACGGCGCGGAGGCGGGTGCCCAGTTCCTCGGCGGCCGAGAGCAGCGCACGCCGGTGCCGGTCCGGGTCCAACTCGTCGAGGGGGAAGGGTCGTTCGGTGGCGAGGGACCGGGAGATGCCGTTCGGGACAACCCTTCCGCGGTCGATGCCGTTCGCCTTCTCGTGCAGCTCGCGCCCCGCCTTCGCGCCGACCAGCCGCTGCAACGTGGAGACGGGCGCGCCGGCGACCCTGCCCAGGGTGTCGAGACCGTAGTCGCACAGCGTACGAGCGGTGGCCGTGCCGACACCGGGCAGCACGCCCACCGCCCGGTCCGCGAGGAACTCCGCGATGCCGTCCGGGTCCTCCGGAACCTCGCAGGTCAGCCCCGGCCGGGCCGCCCGCAGCGCGATCCGGGCCAGCATCGGCCCCGGCCCGGCGCCGATCGCGCAGTCGACGCCGTGCAGGGCGAGGGCGCGCACCCGGATCACCGAGGCCAGCTCGACGGCGCTGCGCCCGAAGTACCGCTCGGCGCCCCGCAGATCGGCCAGCGCCCCGTCCGGCGGCAGCGCCTCCACGACCGGGGTGAACTCCTCCAGCAACCCGAGCAGCCCCGGCAGCGCGGCCTCGTCCGCCGACGGCAACTGGAAACGTACGCACAGAATGGTCATCCCGCACTCCCCGGACTCTGGTGCCACAACTTCCGCATCTGTGAAGCCTCTTGACCCGCAGGTCGCAGATCGGCCCACGGGTTCATTTCGTATCCGGTGGGCATTTGGATTCGCCGTCCGCCGGCCGGATCCGAGCCGGTCCCCTCCGCCACCGGCTCCGCCAGCCGCTTCGCCACCTCGTCCAGACCGCCCTCGGCGCGCAGCTCGGCCAGCTCGGCGAGGTTCCAGGCGGCGGAACCCACCACGCTCAGGCTCCGCGGCCCGCGCCGCTGCACCACCCCGCGCACCAGCAGCAGCCAGGAGTGGAAGACGGTGTGGGCGCAGGCGTCGTGGGAGTCGTCGAAGAAGGCGAGGTCGACCAGCCCCGTACCGTCGTCGAGGGTGGAGAAGATGACCCGCTTGCCGGACCGGATCGGCGGGGTCTGGGTGGCCGCCTTGGCACCCGCGACCAGCACCACCTCACCGTGCCGCGCCTCCCGCAGCCGACGTGCGGACACCACGCCCAGCTCGTCCAGGAAGGCCCGGTGATCGTCCATCAGATTGCGTGAGGCGTCCATCGACAGCACACCCAGCTCGGCACTGAGCTTCTCGGCCTCGGACAGGTCGGGCAGACCGGCGGGCGCGGTCTTCCGCCCGCCCGCCAGCGGCAGTTGCCCGCCACCCGCACCCCGCGCCCCCCGGTGCAGCTCGGTCAAGTGCAGTTGCAGATCACGCCGGTTGGCGCCGAAGGCGTCCAACGCCCCCACCTGCGCGAGCCGTTGGGCGAGCGGTCTGCTCGGTCGCGCCCGCTCCCAGAAGTCCAGCAGCGAGGCATAGGGCTGCCCCTCCGCGATCCGCGCCGCCTCGGCCTCGCTGATGCCGTACACGTCGGAGAGCGCCAACCGCAGCCCCCACACCCCAGATTCAGACACCAGTTCGATACGATGTGCGACCGCCGACCGATTGACATCCAACGGCAGCACCGGCACCCCCCGCCGCCGCGCGTCCGCCAGCAGCAGCCGCTTCGGATACATCCCGGGATCGTGCGTGAGCAGCCCCGCGTAGAAAGCAGCGGGATGATGAGCCTTCAGCCAGGCCGACTGATAGGTGGGCACGGCGAACGCAACGGCATGCGCCTTGCAGAAGCCGTAGCTGCCGAAGGCCTCCACGATCTCCCAAGTCCGCCGAATCGTTTCTTCCCCGTACCCGTTGGCCGCCGCGTGCTGCCCGAACCACACCTTGATCCGCCCCTGCGACTCGGGGTCGGACAGCCCCCGTCGCACCCGGTCCGCCTCCCCCCGACCGCACCCGGTCATGATGGCGACGATGTCGATGATCTGCTCGTGGAAGACGACGACCCCGTACGTCCCCTTCAGCGGCTCCTCCAGATCCGGATGCGGATACCGCACCGGCGCCCGCCCGTGCCGGGCCTCGATGAACGGCCGCACCATGTCGGCGGCGACCGGCCCCGGCCGGAACAACGAAATATCGACGACGAGATCATGAAAAGTAGCCGGTTGCAGCCGCCCCACCAGATCCCGCTGCCCCGGCGACTCGATCTGGAAGCAGCCCAGGGTCTCGGTCGACCGGATGAGCTGATAAGTGGCCGGATCCCCGCCCGCCAGCCCGTCCAGATCGATCCGCTCTCCCGTGGCCCGCTCGACCTCCGCCACCGCGTGCGCCATGGCCGACTGCATCCGCACGCCCAGCACATCGAGCTTGAGCAGTCCGAGGTCCTCCACGTCGTCCTTGTCGAACTGCGACATGGGGAACCCTTCCCCACTGGTCGGCATGACCGGCGTACGACTCAGCAGGGACGCGTCGGAGAGCAGCACCCCGCACGGATGCATGGCGACTCCGCGCGGCAAGGCGTCAAGAGCCTCGACCAGCTCCCACAGCCGGCCGTACCTGTCCATCTCCCCTGCCAGCGCCTTGAGTTCGGGCAGCTCCTCCAGGGCCGCGCGGGCATCGCGCGCCCGGATGTGCGGAAAGGACTTGGCGATGCGATCGATCTCGGCCGGGTCCATGGACAAGGCCGCCCCCACATCCCGCACGGCATGCCGCACCCGGTACGTCTCGGGCATCGCGACGGTCGCGACCCGCTCCTCCCCGAACCGTCCGATGATCGCGCGGTAGACCTCCAGCCGGCGCGCGGACTCCACGTCGATGTCGATGTCGGGCAGCACGACCCGCTCCTTCGACAAGAACCGCTCCATGAGCA
The DNA here is from genome assembly GCF_022698165.1 of Streptomyces cylindrosporus. Lineage (GTDB taxonomy): Bacteria > Actinomycetota > Actinomycetes > Streptomycetales > Streptomycetaceae > Streptomyces > Streptomyces cylindrosporus. The sequence goes on along the minus strand of NZ_JALDAY010000010.1, from coordinate 82,904 downwards.
GCCCTTGCTCGACCGGGTCGGCGTTCGCGATGCCCAGCAGATGATTCACCAGCGACCCCGCGCCGGAACCACGAGCAGCGACCCGAATTCCCATCTCCCTTACGTCATCCACCACCTGAGCGACCGTCAAAAAGTAAGAGGCGAAGCCGTGGTGACCGATGATGTCCAGTTCCCGGTGCATCCGCTCCCAGTAGTCACGCCGGCCGGCATAGCCGTACCGCACCATGCCCGCCGCCGCCCGCGAGGCCAGCGCCCGCTGGGCGGTACGCCGCCCGGCGCCCACGAGATGCGGCTCGGGGAAGTGGACGGCACCCATGCCGAGGTCGTCCTCGGGGTCGACGAGACACTCGGCGGCCACGGCCCGCGTCTGCTCCAGCAGCCGCTGAGCGACGTCACGCCGATAGCCCGCGGCCTCGACGATCCGCTCGGCGACCTGGAACATGTCCCCCGCGCCCTTGAGCCAGGCCTCCCCGGAGTCCAGCTCCTTCCCCGGATCGATCGGGACGAGCCGGCGGGCCGCGTCCAGCACATCGGCGACCGGCCCCAGCCCCGGATCGGCGTAACGGACGGCATTGCTGAGCACCGGCCGGACCCGCTGCTCGGCGGCGAAGCCGACGGTACGGGCGGCCAGCCGCAGGGAGCCGCTCCCGGTACCCTTCAGCCCGTGCCAGACGGCCTCCAGCCGCAGGGCGTCGCCGTAGACCTCACGCCAGGGAACGAGCAGCTTGGCGGCACGATCGGGCCGCCCCGCCGCCAGCGCCCGCCCGACATCGGAGGCGGGCCCGAGCAGAACACTCACCCCATCGGCATGATTACTGCCCCAGGGCACCACCGGCGCCCCCTCACCCGCGTGAGCGGCAGTGACGAGCCGACACAGATCGGCCCACCCCCGAGCACCGTCCCGGGCCAGAAAGGTGACCCTGGGCATCGACTCATCGACGAAGACACCGCCACGCACCGGAGTACGGCGCCGCTCCCGCCGTACCGGATCGTCCTCCCGCACCCGCGCGGGCGACTCCACCGCCAGCTCCGCACCGAACAACGGACGGACACCCGCCCTCCCACAGGCCTTGGCGAAGCGAACCGCCCCCGCGAGGGTGTCGCGATCGGTGAGAGCCAGAGCGTCCATATCCCGCTCGGCGGCACGCTCGGCCAGCCGCTCCGGATGCGAGGCCCCGTACCGCAAGGAGAACCCGGAAACGGTGTGCAGATGCGTGAAACCCGACATCCGCACCTCCTACCCTCGAACATCAGTTCCCGATCGCCCCACCCCCACCATAGACCAAAATTCGAACTCCCGTGCGACAACCGTTCGGCCGCCTCCCACCTGCGAAAACACTCCCCGCCTCACACCGTGGGTACATGACAGAGACCTCGTTCCTCGGTGAGGTGAAGGACGCCGTCACCCCGCGGGCCACCCTGCTCGTCCTCGGCGTGATCGCCCTTCAGCTGCTGTTCATCGCCTCCTACGTGGGCGCCCTGCACAGTCCCACCCCGAAGGACGTGCCCTTCGGGGTGGTCGCCCCGCAGGCAGCGGCCCAGCAGGCGGTGACCCGGCTGAACCAGCTGCCCGGCTCCCCCCTGGACGCGCGAACGGTCTCCGACGAAGCGACGGCACGCGACAAGATCCTCAACCGGGACATCGACGGCGCCCTGATCATCAACCCGGCCCGCACCACCGACACCCTCCTGGTGGCCAGCGGCGGCGGCACGGTCCTGGCCACGACCCTGGAGAAGTACCTCACCGCCCTGGAGGCCTCCCAGCAGCGGACGGTCAGGACGGTCGACGTGGCCCCGGCCTCCGCGGCGGACTTCGACGGGCTGTCGTCCTTCTACGTGGTCGTCGGCTGGTGCGTGGGCGGCTACCTGTGCGCCTCGATCCTGGCGATCAGCACGGGCGCCCGCCCGGCCAACCCGCGCCGCGCGGTGATCCGGCTGGTGGTGATGGCGCTCGTCTCGATCGTGGGCGGGCTCGGCGGAGCGGTGATCGTCGGCCCGATCCTGGGCGCCCTGCCGGGCAGCGTCATGGCCCTCTGGGGGCTGGGCGCACTGATCACCTTCGCGGTGGGCGCGGCGACGCTCGCCCTGCAGGGGATCTTCGGGATCGTCGGCATCGGGCTGGCAATCCTGCTGGTGGTGATCGCGGGCAACCCCAGCGCGGGCGGCGCCTTCCCCCTCCCCATGCTGCCGCCGTTCTGGAAAGCGATCGGCCCCGCACTGCCACCGGGCGCCGGCACCTGGGTGGCCCGCTCGATCGCCTACTTCAAGGGCAACGACACAACAGGCCCCCTCCTGGTCCTGTCGGCCTGGGCAGCGGCAGGCATCACGATCACACTCCTGGCAGCAACACTGCGCGCGAAACGCCAGCCACAGACGCCGTAACCACCCGCAGGGGAAACCGAAGCCCCCCACACACGGAGGCGGGTCGAAGCCGCACCGCCCCCGGGCCCGCAGTCGCGCACGCACGGGAGCGGGTCGGGGCGGTACGGCGCAACCCGCCGCGTACGAGGCCACTCGGGTTCGCCCACCCCTCAAGAGACGGCAACCCCGTGGGCGGCGGGTTCGCCGTACCGCCCCGACCCCGACCCACAACGCACCCTCAGCCGATCTCGGCCCCCGTGGCCGACAGCGCCTCCGTCACCGGCTGGAAGAACGTCTCCCCGCCGGAGGTGCAGTCACCGCTACCCCCCGACGTCAGCCCGATCGCCGCGTCCCCGTCGAACAGCGACCCCCCGCTGTCCCCCGGCTCCGCGCACACGTCGGTCTGGATGAGCCCGCTCACCGTGCCCTCGGAGTAGTTCACGGTGGCGTTCAGCCCAGTGACCGTCCCGGAGTGCACCTGCGTGGTGGACCCACTACGCGTCACCTTCTCCCCCACCGTCGCCTCGGCCGCGTGCGTGATGGCCTGCGAGGACCCGTCGTACAGGTCGACCGCGCTCGGATGGTCCACCTCCGCCGTGTACTTGACCAGCCCGAAGTCATTGCCCGGGAACTGCGAGTCGGCGTTCGTCCCGATCTCGTTCCCGCTGGAGTCCGACCACGTCGAGATCGCGTCGGTGCAGTGCCCGGCGGTCAGGAAGTACGGCTCCCCGCCCTTGGTCACGTTGAACCCGAGCGAACACCGCCCGCCCGAGCCGGAGATGGCGTCGCCGCCGGCGATGAAGGGCTTGAACTCCCCCTTCGACCGCTTGAGTTCGGCCTTGCCGCCCAACCCTTCCACGACCTCGGAGACCTTGGCCAGCTCACTCTTCGAAACGGTCCTGTCGGCCGTCACGACGACCTTGTTGCTCACCGGGTCGGTGGCCCAGGACGTCCCCGGAACGGTCGCGTCCTTCGCCAGCGTCGTACGGGCGCCGTCGAGTTCGGCCAGGGAGTTCGCGACGATTCTGGCCTTGCCGCCGGCCGCCTCGACGGTCTTCGCGGCACTCTCGTCGAGAACGTTCACGACGAGGCTCTTGGCCTTCGCGTCGTAATACGTCCCCGCCGCCGCGGTCCCGAGGTCCTCGCCGAGCGTGGAGGCGAGCTTTCCGGCCGCCGCGATGGACAGCGTCCGGGGCTCACCGGTCTTCACAGGCTCACTGGCGTTCGCAGACTGGAACGTGACTCCGGCCGCCACGAGCGCGGCGACACCCGCACCCGCCAGGGCCGCACGCCGCTTGGGTATGCGTCGATGCTTCAACTCATGTCCTCCTGTGGGGGGTCGGCCCGCGAGGTTGTGGGGACTTCGCCGGGCCGGAAGGCGTTGAACGGCGCCTACTATTCCGAGCCGCACAGGGAGCACACAAGGGCGTCTTCAGGACGCGCGTAGAACACACTCCGCACGCCCCCATGCCTTCACACTGCAAACATCACAGCCGAACAGCGTGCGCACTCCGCAAGGTCTAGCCCTGGCTTGAATCCGACGGCGGCTCGGCAGCCGGGAGCTGCTCATGCACCGGTTGCTGCTCCACTGACTGCTGCACCGGTCGCTGCTCCACTGACTGCTGCACCGGCTGCTGCTGCACCGGTTGCGGCCCCTGCTGCTGCGCCTTCTCAAGGAACCGCAACAACTCCACCGGAAACGGCAGGACAAGCGTGGAGTTCTTCTCGGCGGCCACCGCGGTCACCGTCTGCAGCAGCCGCAGCTGCAACGCGGCCGGCGTATCGGCCATCTGCTGCGCCGCCTCGGCCAGCTTCTTGGACGCCTGCAACTCCGCGTCGGCGTTGATGACCCGGGCCCGCCGCTCCCGGTCCGCCTCGGCCTGCCGGGCCATGGACCGCTTCATGGTCTCGGGCAGGGACACGTCCTTGATCTCGACCCGGTCAATGGTCACCCCCCACTCCACGGCCGGGCTGTCGATCATCAACTCCAGCCCCTGATTGAGCTTCTCCCGATTCGACAGCAGATCGTCCAGCTCACTCTTGCCGATGATGGACCGAAGCGAGGTCTGCGCCATCTGCGCCACGGCGAACCGGTAGTCCTCCACCCGCACCACAGCCTCGGCGGGCCCGGTCACCTTGAAGTAGACGACGGCGTCCACCCGCACCGTGACGTTGTCCCGGGTGATCCCCTCCTGCGCGGGCACCGGCATCGTCACGACCTGCATGTTGACCTTCTGCAGCCGGTCCACGAAGGGCACGATCATCGTGAACCCCGGTCCGCGCACCTCGTCACGGAGTCTGCCCAGCCGGAACACCACACCACGTTCGTACTGCTTGACGACCCGTGCCGCGGCCATCGCGTACACCACGCCGGCGGACGCGAGGGTCACTCCCGCCGCCACCAGCTCCTCGACCATGCCGGCCCCCAGGGGACTGTGCCTGCCTGTACCCCTACCTGTACTTCGACGGTAACTCCGTAACCCGCACAAGAGGGAGCCCCCGCGCGCCTGTTGCGCGCGGGGGCCGCCGGAAGGTTCGTCAGCCGACGCTCACGCCGTAGTAGCTCAGCGCCTCGGTGACCGGCTGGAAGAAGGTCGTGCCGCCGGAGGTGCAGTCGCCGCTGCCGCCGGAGGTCAGACCGTACGCGACTGTACCCGCGTAGAGCGGACCGCCGCTGTCGCCGCCCTCGGCGCAGACCGTGGTCTGGATCATGCCGTAGACGATGTCACCACTGCCGTAGTTGACGGTCGCGTTCAGCGCGGTGACCCGCCCGCTGTGCGTGCCGGTGGTCGAGCCGCGGCGGTACACGGTCGTACCGACGCTCGGGGTGGCCGCACTGGAGATGGTCTGGCTGCCGACCGCGCTCGGGTGGGCGATCGAGGAGTTGGTGTAGCGGACCAGCGCGAAGTCGTTGGTCGGGAAGCTGTAGCTGACGTTCGTGCCCAGCGTCGTGGTGTGCCCCGAGTTGGAGTACCAGGTCGAGGCGACCTCGCCGCAGTGCCCGGCGGTCAGGAAGTAGTACGTGCTCCCGCTGTGCACGTTGAAGCCGAGCGAGCAGCGGTACGCCCCGCCGTAGATGGCGTCGCCGCCGGTGATCAGCGGCTTGAACTGCCCGGCCGTGTGCTTGATGGTGAGGGCGCCGGCGTTGCTGCCCGCCGCACTCTTGATCTTGGCGATCTCGGCCTTGGAGACCGTGCTGTCGACGGTGACGACAACGCGGTTGGTCTTGCTGTCGACGGCCCAGGCGGTACCGGGGACGTCGGCCTTCAGCACGGAGGCGTTGGCGCTTTTCAGCTGCGCCGTGCTGAAGGGCGTGGCGGTGGACGCGTTCGCGCTGGGGACCGCGATCGCGGCGGCGGCCACGAGTCCGGTGGTCACGGCGATCAGCCGGGTCCGTCTCGAAATGCCGCTGCGGGGGGTGGTGCGCTTGATCCTCACGTTCGTTCCTCCCAAGGGGAAGTCGGGGGGCCCGCGTGGGGTCGGGGCCCCGTGAGGCGCAGTCAGGGCTTTGATCGTCCGGATTTCGGACAAGCCGTGCCCCTGACAAGCGCTTCCCGGGAGTATTCGGCCGAACGACCGGTAGACGCAAGGGCGCCTTTCGGCCGTCGACCACTGAACGAACCATGTTTTTTGGCCACTTGCGCCCTGGTTCAGACCAGGTTGCGCTCCCCCGCCTCGATCGCGATGTCGAGGGTGTTCCCGGGCGGCGGGAAGGGGCAGATGAAGTGGTCGGCGAAGGCGCACGGCGGCAGTTGGGCGCGGTTGAAGTCGACGGTCGTACGCCCCTGTCCGTCGGGGGCGGCCGGGTAGAGGAAACGGAAGCGGAAACTGCCGTCGCCGCTGGTCGAGTCGGCGAACACCGCCCACAGGACGTCGCCCTGGGCGGCGACCTGAAGGGTGAACTCCCGCCCGTCCAGCGCGAAGGCCAGCGAGCCGGCGAGTCCGAGCCCGCGCTCACGCCCGTCGTGGTTCCTCACCCGCACCGTCCGGTCCTCGCCGTACGGGGTGAACCGCCCCGGCACCGACCAGCGCGGATCGTACGGAGTGGCGTCGATGCCCCGGAAGGCCCGCCGCGTCCCGGCTCCGGGGTCGAAGTCCCGTACCCCCCAGAGCCCTTCGCGCACCAGCACCACCAGCCGCCGCTCGCCGTGCGCGACCCGGGCCGCGGCCAGCGCGCCGGTGTCGGCGGCCAGCCGCACCTCGCCGTCGAGCGGGCGTCCGTCGACCGTGAGACCGTCCACCGCGGCGGCGGCCAGCACCACACCGTCCCCGTCGGCCGTCCAGACCCCCGGGATGTCCGGAAGTCGACCGTCCGGATGGTCGTCGAGCCAGTGCGTGCCGGTCAGCGCGAGCGGCCCGTAGGGCCCGGCGACCGACTCCACGCGCTGCTCGTGCCACTTCTTCCACTCGTCGGACGCATCCGAACTCATACGATCAACCCTTCCATACCGGCTCGGACAACCCCAGATGGGAGCGCAACGTCGCCCCCCGGTATTCCGTACGGAACGCACCGCGCTCCTGGAGCAGCGGCACCACCCGGTCCACGAACCCGTCGAGTCCGGTCGGGGTGAGATGCGGTACGAGGACGAAGCCGTCGCAGGCCTCACGCCGCACGAGATCGTCGAGTTCACCGGCGACCGCCTCCGGGGTGCCGACGAAGGACCGGGGCCCGTCCGGGTCGTACAAGGAGTTCTGCTGCCGCCTGATCTCGGCGGCCTTCTCCCGAGCATCGGCCGCGGTGTCGCCGAGGACGACCGAGACCCCGGACATGATCTTGAGATCGTCGGGTGTACGGCCGTACTTCGCCAGGCGGCGCTTCACGTCGGCGTAGAAGGCGCGCCCCGACTCCAGCGAACTCTGCCGCGTGAAGACGACGTCGGCGGTGGCGGCGGCGAACTCCCGTCCCTCGTCCGAGTCGCCGGCCTGGATGACGACCGGGTGCCCCTGCGGCGGGCGCGGCACGGTGAACTCGCCCGCGATGTCGAAGTGCCGCCCCCGGTGTGCCACCGGCCGGGAGACGCCCTCCGGCGTCCAGGAGTCCCACAACTTCCTTGCCACGGCGACGAATTCGGCGGCCCGCACATACCGGTCGGCCCGGTTCAGGAAGACGCCGCGGCGGAAGTTCGCGCCGGTGGAGGCGTCGGAGGAGGTCACCACGTTCCAGGCCGCCCGCCCGCCGCTGAGGTGGTCCAGGGTGGCCAGCCTGCGGGCGAGTTCGTACGGCTCGTTGAAGGTCGCGTCGACGGTGGCCGCGAGCCCGAGGCGCTCGGTCACCCCGGCCAGGGCGCTGAGCACGGTCAGCGACTCGGCGAGGAAGAAGAAGTCGAACAGCCCGCGTTCGGCGGTGCGGGCGAGATGCTCGAACGACGAGAACTCGATCCGCGACCTCGACCGCGGATCGGCCCGTACGGTGGTGTTGTCGACGCCGGGAAAGTACGCCGCCAGATGCATCCGCCTGCGCGGCCGTACGGTCATGACGTTCCCCCTGTCACGGCGTACTGGTTGGCCGGCCTGGCGAGGCCGAGGTGCTCCCGGAGCGTGCTGCCCGGGTAGAAGGTGCGGAACAGACCGCGGTGCTGGAGCAGCGCGACCGTGCCGTTGACGAGCCGCTCCAGGTCGCGGCGGGGCTCGGCGGGTGTGAGGTGGAAGCCGTCGACGATGCCGTCCGTGTGCCAGGCGGTGACGAGTTCGGCGAGGTCCACCGGGCCGCCCCGGTACAGCGGGCCCTGCGCGGTCTGCCGGGGGCCGCCCCCGCCGTGGCCCGGTTCGGCCGCGTGCTCGCCGTCGCCGAGGTCGACGAGGAGGCTCGCGAGGACCCGGAGGGTGTCGGGGTCCCGCCCGAAGTCCTTGGCGTCCGCCCGGAGTTGGTCGCGTACGGCGCCCGCCTGCGCGGGGCTCGCGGCGCGCACGAGGGCCACGTCGGCGTACCGGGCGGCGGTACGCCGGGCGGGTCCCTCGGTGGCGTCGACCACCCGTACCGGATGGCCCTGCGGCGGGCGGGGGACGGTCGAGGGGCCCTTCACCGAGAAGCCGGTGCCCTCGAAGTCGACGTGGTGCAGCTTGTCCCGGTCGATGAAGCGGCCGGTGGACACGTCCCGTATCTCGGCGTCGTCCTCCCAGCTGTCCCACAACCTGGCGGCCACGTCGGCGACTTCGCCGGCCTCGTGCCACAGCGTCTCGGCGGGGGCCGCGTGCCTGCGGCCGAAGAGCCGGGCCTCGCCCTCGGTGGCCGACACCTCGATCCGCCAGCCGGCCCGGCCCCGGCTGACCCAGTCGAGGGTGGCGACGGCGGCCTGCACATGGAAGGGCTCGGTGTGCGTGGTGGTGACGGTGGGCACCAGGCCGACACGGGTGGTGGCGGGCGCGACCCTGGACAGCACGGCGAGCGCGTCGGGCCCGGGGCGGGCGAAGGTGTCGCCGAGGGTCACGAAGTCGAGTCCGCCGCGCTCGGCGAGCCGCGCCAGCTCCACGTAGGAGCCCGCGTCGTAGGCGGACGGTTGGTCGACGGCGGCGGAGAGATGCAGCATCACAGCACCTTCGAGAGAAAGGCCCGCGTGCGCTCGTGCCGCGGGTTGTCCAGTACGTCCGTCGGCGGGCCCTGCTCGACGATCCGCCCGTCGGCCATGAAGACAACGGTGTCGGCGACCTCGCGGGCGAACCCGATCTCGTGCGTGACGACGATCATCGTGGTGCCCTGGTGGGCCAAGTCCCTTATGACATCCAGGACTTCACCGACCAGTTCGGGGTCGAGCGCGGAGGTCGGCTCGTCGAAGAGCAGCAGCTTCGGCTCCAGGGCGAGCGCCCGCGCGATGGCGACCCGCTGCTGCTGGCCGCCGGAGAGCTGCCCCGGGTAGGCGTCGGTCCTGTCGCCGAGCCCCACCCGCTCCAGCAGCCGGCGCGCACTCGCCACGGCTTCCCTGCGGGGCCGCTTCAGCGCGGACACCGGCGCCTCGATCACGTTCTCCACCACGGTGAGGTGCGGGAACAGGTTGAAGTTCTGGAAGACGAAGCCGATCCGTGTCCGCTGTCTGAGCACCTCGCGCTCGGGCAGTTCGTGCAGTCTGTCGCCGGAGCGCCGGTAGCCGATCAGGGTGCCGTCCACGCTGATCGCGCCGTGGTCCACCTTCTCCAGGTGGTTGATGGTGCGCAGCAGCGTCGACTTGCCGGAGCCGGACGGGCCGAGGACGACGGTGACCTCGCCGGTGCGCACCTGGAGGTCGATGCCCTTGAGGACGTCGAGCGGTCCGAAGCTCTTGTGGACGGATCTGATGTCGACCATGACACTCATCGATGGGTTCCTCGGGGTAGGGGATGTCATGCGGCCGCCCGGGAGGAGAGCTCGGCCAGGAAGCGCAGTGCGGCCCGCGCTGTGGCGTCGTTCTGCCGGAAGGCGGGCCCGCCGGTGCGCGGGCGGGTGAAGGCGCCGGGGGTTCGCCCGTCGGTGAACGGGCCCAGCGCGAAACGCCGTGGATGCGGCCGGCCGGCCCGGTCGAGGACGCGCCCGTCGACCGGGTCCACCCGCAGCAGTCCGTCCGCTGTCTCGGCGGCGCCGTCGGCGGCCAGCTCACGCAGCAGCGGATCGCTCGCCCTTTTGACGGTGGGCTCGGGCAGCCGGGCCTCGACCAGCGCCCGCGCCTCGACGAAGGCACCGGGCACGGTCGCGCCGGCCGCCCGGAACACCCCGTCCGCCGCGGTGACGGTCATGTCCGCGCCGAGGAACTTCACGATCCCGGCCCGGGACAGCGCCAGCAGCTGCCGCAGCCGCGGTCCGGGCGGCCCGGAGGCCAGATAGCTGAAGAACCCGTGCCACCAGGGCCCGATGCCACCGAGCCGGATCAACTGCCCGTAGACGGACAGGAGTCCGAGGAAGACGGCCAAGTCCGGACTGTTCCGGTCGTCATGACGCCGCCTCAGATCGGCCTCGACATATCCGCGCAGCCCCTCCTGGAACTCCTCGAAGGAGCCGTAGCGCACCCCGTCCAGCGGATGGTCGAGCGCGGCGAGGTCCAGCCGGTCGGCCGGGTCGGGCACGGCGGACGCCACGAGCGCCTGGATCTCGGCCCCGCTCCCGGCCGCGTACTTCTCCTCGAAGTCGGCCCAGGACATCGCGGTCCGCTCCTGGTGCGCGGTGAACAACCGGTGGTAGTGGGCGAACCCCAACTCCTTCTCCACCAGCGGCCACACGTCCCGCCCGAAGTCGAACCCGTGCGGCCGGTCCAGCAGCTCCCGCACCTGCACGGGCCCGAAGAACCGCGGCAGCGGCGGCCGTTCGCCGCTCCAGTCGTAACCGATCTTCGAGTGGTACGGCACTCCGCGCCGCGACCCGACGTACAGCACGGGCTCCTGTCCCGAGGGCACGTACGTGTCCCCCTCGTACCGGCCGCCGCGTCCCTCGGTGAGCAGCACCATCAGGTCGACGAAGGCGAGCCCGAAGCCGCGGACGAGGACGGGTTCGCCGGGCCTGAGCGCGGACAGGTCGCTGTCGGCGGTGAAGTCGGGCGGCAGGTGGACGAGCCCGTGGGTGCGCGCGTAGGCCGCCAACTCGCCCTGCTGATCGTCGAGTTCGGCGTCGAGGTGGCCGACCGCGACCACGACCAGGTCGGCGAGGAGGGGTCTGGGCCGGCCCTCCAGCCACACCTGCTGACGCCCCTCGCGCGAGCCGCTGATCCGCAGGGCGCGGCGCGGGTGGTGGTGGACGGTGACGTCCGGGGGCAGGGCGGCGACGGCCTGCTCGTGCACCCAGCGCAGATACGAGCCCTGCAGCTGCCGGTCGGCGAAGACGCGCCCGTCGATGCCGGCCCACTCGTGCAGCGTGGGGCCCTCGCGCACCGGGCCCTCCATGGCCACCGTCTCGTCGGTGAACATGGTGACGTCCTCCGCGTGGGAGTTCATCCACAGCAGCGGCGACTGCGCGGCCCGCCAGATGCGCCCGGCGCCCGGCTGATGCGGGTCCACGAGATGGATGTCGAGGCCCGAACCGGCGTACAGCTCGGGCGCGTTGGCGGCGATCCGCTCGATCAGACCGGTCCCCCGCGGCCCGGCCCCGACGATCACCAGGGAGGCCCTCATCGCACCCGCTCCGAGCCGCGCGCGTAGTGCTTCTCCACGTAGTACTGGCCGACGCCGAGCACCGAGGTGACGATCGTGTACCAGAGGGTGGCGACCATCAGCAGCGGGATGACCTGGTAGGTGCGGTGGTAGACGAGCTGCACCGAGAAGAGCAGGTCGCTGACCGCGATGACGCTGACGATGGAGGTGCCCTTGAGGGTGCCGATCAGCATGTTCCCGGCGGGCGGCACGATGGAGCGCATCGCCTGCGGCAGCACGATCCGCCGCCAGCGCCGCCACCGGCTCAGCCCGAGCGCCTGGGCGGCCTCGATCTGCCCGCGGTCGACGGCGAGGATCCCGCCGCGCACCACCTCGGCGGCATAGGCGGCCTCGTGCAGGGTCAGCCCGACGATGGCGACCTCGACGGGCCCGAGCAGGTTGACGGTCCTGACGCCGAACAACTCCGGGTACAGCGCGCCGATGTTGAACCACAACAGCAGCTGCACCAGGATCGGGATCGACCGGAACAGCCAGACGTACCCCCAACTCACCCATCTCAGCACGGGGTTGGCGGACAGCCGGAACGCAGCGAGCAGGGTGCCGAGCGCGAACCCGAGCACCATCACCACCGCGGTCAGCCACAGCGTGAGCCACAGCCCGCGCAGCACGGAGTCCGAGGTGAAGTAGTCGGCGACGACGTCCCACTGGAACGCCCGGTTGCGCAGAACGGAGTTGACGGCGAGACCGAGCAGCGCGAGCACGAGCACGGCAGCGGCCCACTGGCCGTACCGCCGTTGCGGAACGATCCGCAGGGCGTCGGCCTGCTCGGGTATGTCGGGTGCCGGGACTTTGGCGAGAGTGTCGGAGGACATGCGAAGGCTCCGTGGACGTCGATCGACGGCGGGTGCCTTCACACGAGTGCGCCGCACGGGGCGCGCTACGGCCGAGCCCCTCAGCAGGGCCGTCCGTCGACTTTACGGCGCCGTTTCCCCTCGCTGTCAAGGCCGTCCATCATGTGAGCCGCACGTCTCATGTCGGTTGACGCGGAACCGGATGCCTGTTCCACTTGGCCCATGCATCCACAGCAGTGGCTGGTCACGCGCTCCCACATCGACTTCGGTCGAGTGTGGTCCTGTTCCTGTTGAGCTGAGCCGACCCACTGCGCGCTCCTGACCGAGCGCCTTTCGCGTTCTCCCTCTCCGCCTTCACACGCGCACCCCTCCCCTCGCGCCGTTCCCAGCTCCTTTCGGCTTCTCTCCACTCCTTTCTGCTCTCAGGAGACCGCACACGATGCGCACGCCCACGCGTACCCGTAGAAGGGTATTTGCGCCTTTCGCCCTGATTACTTCGGCCGCTCTGCTGCTCACGGCATGCGGCTCCGGCTCGGACGACCCGGCCGACGCCGCGGGCACCTCGGCGAAGGCGGACAAGATCCCCACGACCGACGTCGTCTCCGGCATCGCGAAGGACGAGGCGGCCGCGAGGCTGCTGCCCGCCGGCACCAGGTCCCTCACCGTCGCGATCAGCGTCGGCGGCACCCCGCCCGGCACCACCTACCTGGCTGACGGCAAGACACTGACCGGCCAGGACGTCGACTTCGCGGACGCGGTGGCCAAGGTCCTGGGCATCGGCCTCAAGACGGAACAAGCCAGTTTCGAGGCGATCCTCCCGGCTCTCGACAGCGGCAAGTACGACTTCGGCGCGAGCAACTTCGGCGTCACGGACGAACGCCGCAGGACCATCGACTTCGTCACCTACATCAACGACGGCCAGGGCTTCGCCACCCGCGAGGACAGCAAGCTCGCCAAGGTCACGGACCTCAGGCAGCTGTGCGGCCTGAACGTGGCGACGGGCGCCGGCACGACGTTCGAGGCGACGCTGGAGGAGAACAAGAAGGTCTGCACGGCGGCCGGGAAGAAGCCGTACGGCATCCAGACCTACAGCGAGCAGGGCGCCATCTGGTCCTCCCTCCAGCAGGGCCGCAGCGACGTGGTGATGTCCACGATCAACGGCCTCCGCTACGCCGTGGCCCACCAACAGGGCGTCAAGTTCCTCAACGAGTACCACCGTCTGGACGTCGGCTTCGCCTTCAAGAAGGGCACAAAGCTGGCCCCGGCCTTCCAGGCGGCGGTCAACAAGCTGATAGCGGACGGCACTTACACGAAGATCCTCAAGAAGTGGGGAACAACGGGTTCGGCGATCGAGAAGTCCCAGATCTCCCCACCAGAACTAAAGAACTGACGGCCACACCCCGCGCCCCAAAGGGGCGCGGGGCTGTTTCGATATGCGGCTCCGCCGCGTGAGCGCGACCAGCCACAAAGCACCCGCAGCCGCTACCGAACCATTGCAACCCTCCTCTTGGGCGCAGCCCGAACCCCGATCACCCGATCCATCAACGCCCCCAGAACATCCCGCACAGACCCCCGCTCCCGCGCATCACACTCCAGCACGGGAACATCCGCCCCCAGCCCCAACGCCTCCCGGACTTCCTCCAGTTCGAACCGCTCGGCGCCATCGAAGCGGTTCACGGCCAGCACGAACGGCGCCCCATGGGACTCGAAGTAGTCCACCGCCGGAAAACACTCCTCGATCCGCCGCGTGTCCGCGAGGACGACCGTCCCGAGCGCACCTTCCACCAGGTCGTCCCACAGGAACGAGAACCGGTCCTGCCCGGGCGTCCCGAACAGATACAGCGCGATCGTCGGATCGAGCGTGATCCGCCCGAAGTCCAGGGCGACCGTGGTCGTGGTCTTCGACTCCACCCCGTCCAACGAGTCGACCCCCACGGAGACTTGAGTGATCGCCGCCTCCGTGTCCAGCGGCTCGATCTCCGAAATGGCCCCGATGAACGTGGTCTTGCCGACACCGAGTCCGCCGCTCACCACGATCTTCACGGCGAGCGGCACGATCCTGTCAGAGCGCCCGGACATGGTCCCTGATCCTTTCGAGCATCTGGAGCGGCAGCTCCGCGGGCTGCCGGCAGTCCAGCCGACCGGCGACGACGAGGTCGGAGACCAGCACCTTGGCGACTCCGAGAGGGACACCGACGCGCGAGGCCACCTCGGCGAGCGTCGTCGGCTCCGCGCACACCGCGACGATGTGCCGCCGCTCGAACGTCAGCGTCTCGTCGGGCACGCCGACGGCGACGACCAGCGTCTCCAGGCGCAGGTCGGCCTGGAGCGGCTCGGCCCGGCCGCCGGTGATGATGAACGGCCGGACGAACGTCGCGTCGTCCTCCATGGGTTGTACGTCCATGGGCTCCCCACCGTTCACCGCGGCAGCGCCTGCCGCAGATCGGCGATGAGGGTCGGCGTCAGCAGATCCCCCGCCCGCTCCGCGAGCACGGCCATCTCGTAGCCGACGAGCCCCAGTTCACCGCTGCTGTCGGCGAGCACACCGAGGCAGCTGCCGTCCCTGATCGCGGAGACGAGCAGGAAGCCCTGCCCCATCTCGATCATGATGAGCTTGACCCCGTCGAAGCCGTACCGCCGCGACGCGCTGCGCGCCAGGCCGCTGAGCCCCGACACGATCGCGGCGAGATGGTCCGCCTCGGTCCGCCCGAGCCCGTCAGACACGGCGATCAGCAGCCCGTCGGAGGATACGGCGACCGCGTCCCGTACACCGTCGGTGCTCTTGACGAAGTTGGCGAGGAGCCAGTTGAAGGTACGGGAGTCGCTGTGCGCGTCGACGGTGGTCACTTGGCGTCACCCTCGCCCTGCTCGGCGGAGCCCTTCTCGGCGGACCGCTGCTTCTCCTTCTCCACGCTGATCCCGCCCCGCATATGGGCGCTGCGCAGGGTGGAGAGCATTCCGGAGACCTGCTCGGGGCTGCGCTCGGGCGTGGGCCCGGCGGGCGCCGGACGCCCGGGCCGGTCGGCCTCGCTGACGGCGTCCGAGATGGCGCTGCGCTGCGGCCGCTTGACGAGCCCGTTGCGGGTACGGGCGGCGGACGTGCTCTTCCCGCTCTTCCCGCCGGGGCTCTTGCCGTCGCTCACCTTCGTGTTCCCCTTCGCTTCGGCCGCGACCGTGACGAGTTCCCCTGCGGGGGCCGTCTCCTCCTTGCGCGGCGCGGGCAGCGCCGGCGCCGTCTGCTCCCCGCCCTTGCCCGGTGCGTCCGCCTTCCCCTGCGGAGCGTCCGTCAGCAGTGCCGCCGGGATCAGCACCCGGGCCACCACACCCGCCGCCGGCGCCTCGCCGAGCCGTACCTCGATGCCGCACTTGCGGGCGAGGGCGCCGACCACGAAGTGGCCGAGGAATCGGGTTGGTTCGGCCATGAAGCTGGCCGTGCCGGAAAGGCGTACGTTCGCCTCGGCGAGCGCCTGGGTGTCCATGCCGAGCCCGTGGTCGACGATCGCGACGAGGTACCCGGCGCTGGTCCGCCGCCCCTCGATCTCCACGTCGGAGTCCGGCGGCGAGAAGGTCAGCGCGTTCTCGATCAACTCGGCCAGCAGATGGGCGACTTCGGCGACGACCGAACCGGTGACATGGACGGGCTCGATCCGCCGCAGGGTGACCCTGCGGTACTCCTCGACCTCGGCCAGCGCGGCGCGCAGCACGTCGGTGACGGCCAGCGGGGTGGCCCAGGGCCGGGGGCTGGACTCACCGGCGAGCACGAGCAGGCTCTCGGCGTTGCGGCGCATCCGGGTGGCCAGGTGGTCGAGTTCGAAGAGGTTGGCCAGCGTCGCCGGGTCGGCGTCCTCGTGCTCCAGCTTGTTGATGAAGCTGATCTGCCGGCGCACCAGGTTCTGGTTCCGGCGGCCGAGGCTGACCAGCGAGTCGGTGGCGTTGCGGCGCAGTACTGCCTGCTCGGTGGCGAGGTCGAAGGCGGAGCGCTGCACCCGGTCGAACGCCTCGGCCACCTCGCGGACTTCGGCGCCCGCCCGGCCCGGCAGGGCGAGCGGGGCGGGCGGCTCGGGGCTGTGTCCGGAGTCGGCGTCCTGGACGGCGGCGACGGCCCGCGGCAGCCGCTCTCCGGCCATCTCCCGTGCCTGCTGGGCGAGTTCGGCCAGCGGGGTGGAGACGGAGCGGACGCAGTCGAGGGCGAGGGCGCCGAGCGCACCGACGGTGGCGAGGGCGAGCAGCACGAACAGGAGGAGGTCGCGCTGGGCGTCGCTCTCCAGTGCGGTGGCGCGGTTCTCGACGTCGGCGCCGAGCGCGATCTGCACGTCCCGCAGTCCGTTGATGGTCGAGGTCATCGCGTCCCACCAGGCCATGGGCGGGATGTCACGGGAGCTCAGCCGCCCCGCGCCGTGCACAGCGACGCTCTCGTAGGCGAGGGCGCGCTCCGCGTCCGGCGTGGTCAGGCTCGCGTCGAGGCGCCGTTCCTGGGCGCCGGTGGCCGTGCGCGGGAAGGCGGCGAGGGCGGCGAGCCGGCCGGCCCGGATCTGCATGAAGCGGCTGTAGTCGTCGCCGCGGAACCGGCCGCCCTGCGCGCGCACGGAGCCGAGTGCGATCGCGCGCTCCTCGCCCATGAACTCCTTGGCGTTGCCGAGCACCTGGAGCGACTGGTAGGCGTCGCGCAGGGTGCCGTCGTGCACCTCGTCGAGGCCGAGGTCGAGCCGGTCGAGTTCGGTGATCGTGGTGGTGAAGTAGTCGAAGGTGTCCTTGACGACGCCGGTGTGGTCGTCGGCGTGCCTGCGGATCCCGGCGAGTCCGTCGAGCCGGCCGAGGGACTCGCGCACGGAGTCGGCGGCGCTGTCGCCGCGGCCCTTCAGCGCCGTGTCGAGCTCGGTGCGCGCGGCGTCGGTGGCCTTGCGCTGGGCCGGCAGCTTGGCCTTGAACTGCCAGACGCCGCCCACGTATCCGGTGGTGAGGCCGCGCTCCTTCTGCAGCTGGTGCACGAGGCCCTGGAGGGTGATCTCCAGTCTCGCGTTGCCCTGCGTGGCCGCGGCGTTGCGGTAGGCGGAGATCTGTTCGGCGGCCGCGAGGCCGAGCAGCGCCAGCAGGACCGCGAGGGCGAGGATCAGGATCCTCAGCAGCCTGGTGCGGATGCTGGTGGTCGCTTTTGCTGTGACGTCCACTGAAATGCCTTATATGAGGGGCGAGTTGGGACAGGGGCAGAAATGGTTCTGCTCCCGCTCAACGAAGCTCACGAGGCAGCGGTCACCGGATCATGTTTTTGTTTTACGTTGCGGAAACAGGATCTCCGGGAATCGCCAGGTCGCCATCGGCCCCGGCGTAGCCCGTATACGACACCGTCGGTAACCGGCTCAGCAGTCGCAGCCGCAGTCGCAGCAATCGCACCCGTCGCAACAATCGCAGTCGCAACACGAACAGCAGTCGCAGCAGTCACCGCAGTCCGCGTCCTTGCACAGCCCGTCCCTGCGCTCCCGGCTCCACGGATCCTCGTACTCGCCACAGCACAACTGGCAGGTGCAGGCCAGCCCCGCCCACACCGCACACCCCGCGAGCAGCCCGCGCCGGTCCCGCCGGGGCGGCTGCGGGGGCAGCGGCCCACCCGGCCCACCGGGCGGCGCGTACGGCCCCGCGAGCGACGGCCCGCTCCCGTGCGCGCACGAAGCACCCGCACCCCCGAAGGCCCGGTCCACGGACGCCGGCAGCTCGTGCACCAGCAGCCGGTGCGCGAGCTTCCCGTCCGCGAACTCGACCTCTCTCAGCGCGAGCCGGACCCCGTGCACCGCGTCGTCGGCCAGCCGCCGCGCCTCGGCGAGGGAGGTCCCGGTGGCGGTGAGGGGGTTCCAGGCGCCCGCCGCCGCGTCGGCCTCACGGTCCTCCACGGCGTCCAGCAGATGCGCGAGCCGCCCGAACAGCCGCCCCGCCTCGGCGAGCGGCTCGGCGTTGCCCGGCCGCCCGGCCAGCACCGCCGTGTGCGCGAAGGCGGCCGCCGTCGCGGTCTCGGTCGGCTCGGTGACCGTCAGCACCGACGTGCCGAGCCCGGCCAACGCCTCGACGCCGGTCTGCCGTTCGACCGCGTCGAGCAGCACCGCCGTATCGAATCCGACGTCGGACCCGGTACGGGCGCCGGCCGCGCCCCAGCTCGCGGCGACCCGGCGCGCCGCGAGCGCCACCGGCCTGCGCGCCAGCAGCCCGTCCCCGTCGGCCACATGGTCACGCACCTTGGCCGAGGCGAGCACCAGCGAGACGGCGGCCGCGAGGCGCGCGCCCTCGCCCTGGGCGACGGACGCGGTGCGCATCCCGCGCAGCGGACAAGGGCCCGCCGTACGCCGCCATCCGCCCGCCCGTTCTGACTGAGCCTCCGTCAGAACCGATATGAGCAGCCCGTCGTAGTTCGTCACGACCCTCGCGAACTGGCCGTGATCCTTGCGCAGTGCGAGGCACAGCCCGCACAGGTGCGCCATCCACTGCGTCTTGAGATTTTCACCGAGCCTGTGCCGGCAGGGCCGGACGATTCCGAACATGACGATCCCCCGTGATCCGTTCACCCGTACGCACCCGTCATCACCCGTACGCCGGGAAGAATCATATTTCACTCACAGTCAGCAGCGGTGTGCTGCGCGACCCTTGGGGTATCCGGGCTCTCGACGTATTCGCTGTGCACCAGTACCGTCACAAACCCCCCGCGCGGCGTCTATCCACTTGGCGCGCGATCCGCATCATGGATGACCATAGGGATGCGAAGAGCAAGAGAGACCGCTGTGAGAGGAGGCGTCCATGGGATCGGTACGCAAGGCGAGTGCCTGGCTTGGCCTCGTCGACGACAACGATGACGAGCGTTACTACGACGACGACTACTCCGAAGGGACCGAGCAGCCCGGGGATGCCTGGGTCACCGACCCCAGGGTCAAGGTGGCCTCGGACACCGCCGAGGAGAAGGGCCGCCGGATCGGCACGGTGACCCCGGACAGCTTCCGGGACGCGCGCGCCATCGGCGAGCTGTTCCGCGAGGGCGTGCCGGTCATCGTGAACCTCACGGCCATGGAGGCCGCCGACGCCAAGCGCGTCGTCGACTTCGCGGCCGGTCTGACCTTCGGTCTGCGCGGCACCATCGAGCGGGTCGCGACCCGTGTCTTCCTGCTGACGCCCGCCAACACGGAGATCGTCAGCGGTGAGCCGGCCGCGCGCCGCGAGGACGGTTTCTTCAACCAGAGCTGAGGCAGGGCCGCTCACCGGCCCTGCCCCCGCGCAGGGTTACCGGAACGCGTCGAGTCCGGTGAGCGCCTTGCCCAGCACGAGCTGGTGCATCTCGACGGTGCCTTCGTACGTCAGCACCGACTCGAGGTTGGTGGCGTGCCGCATGACGGGGTATTCGAGCGAGATCCCGTTGGCACCGAGGATGGTCCGCGAGGTCCGGCAGATCTCGATGGCCTCCCGTACGTTGTTGAGCTTGCCGAAGCTGACCTGCTCGGGACGCAGGCGGCCGGCGTCCATGCGGCGCCCCAGGTGATGGGCGAGCAGAATCCCCTTGTGCAGTTCGACCGCCATGTCGGCGAGTTTGGCCTGGGTGAGCTGGAAGCCACCGATGGGCCGTCCGAACTGCTCGCGCGTCTTCGCGTAGTCGACGGCTGCCTCCAGACAGCTGCGGGCCGCGCCCATCGCGCCCCACACGATCCCGTACCGGGCGTGGGACAGACAGCTCAGCGGCCCCTTCAGCCCGACGACCTCCGGCAGTACGGCATCGGCGGGCAGCCGCACGTCGTCGAGGACGAGTTCGCTCGTCACGCTCGCCCGCAGTGACCACTTGTGCTTGATCTCCGGCGCGGAGAAGCCGGGGCTGTCGGTGGGGACGACGAACCCCCGGATGCCGTCGTCGGTCTGCGCCCACACGACGGCGACACCGGCGACCGAGCCGTTGGTGATCCACATCTTGCGTCCGCTCAGGACCCAGTCCCCGCCGTCCTTCTTGGCGTACGTGCGCATGGAGGCGGGGTCGGAGCCGTGGTCGGGCTCGGTCAGCCCGAAGCAGCCGATGACCTCGCCGGCGGCCATGCGCGGGAGCCAGGTCTGCTTCTGCTCCTCGCTCCCGAAGCGGTGGACGGCGTACATGGCGAGGGAGCCCTGCACGGAGACCAGCGACCTGATGCCGGAGTCGGCGGCTTCCAGTTCGAGGCAGGCGAGGCCGTACTGCACGGCGCTGGCGCCCGCGCACCCGTACCCGCTGAGCGACATGCCGAGCGCGCCGAGGCTCCCGAGCTCACGGGCGAGCTCACGGATCCCGGGCAGCTCGCCCTTCTCGTACCACTCGGCGACATACGGCAGCACGCGGTCCGCCGCCCAGCTGCGCACGGTGTCCCTGATGGCGAGGTCTTCCGGTTCCAGCAGGTCGTCGATGCCGAGGGGGTCGGCGGGGTCGAACGGAGGCAGTTTCGAGGATGCGGACATAGTTCAAAACTAGCACCGCTAGTTACGGCTGAGAACCGGCGCGAGGGTCGAAGGTCAGGCCGAGACGCGGGACTCGGCGACTTCCCGGGGCGCGGGCAGCTCCACCGGCCCCACCGCCTCCCCGCAGTTCATGACCCGGGGCAGCCGCAGCGCCATCACGGCCCCCAGCACCAGCAGCCCCGCGCTCACCAGCAGCGTCACATGCAGCCCGTGCACGAAGGAGTCCCGGGCCGCCCGGCGCAGGGCGACGCCGACGGGCCCGCCCAGGTGGTCGGCGATGTCGTAGGCCTCGCCCAGCGAGTGCCCGGCCGAGGCGGAGGCCGACGCCGGGACGCCCGGCACGGACGCCAGGCCCGGCGCGTACGCCGCGTTCATGACGCTGCCGAGGAGCGCGATGCCGATGCCCGCGCCGAGCTGGTACGAGGTCTCGCCGATCGCCGCCGCACCGCCCGCCTGCTCCGGCGGAGCCTCGCTGAGCATGGACTCGTAGGCCCCGAAGAGCGTGGTCTCCAGGCCGAAGCCGAGCAGCATGAAGCCGGAGACCAGCAAGCCCGTGTTGTCCGAACCGCCCATCGCGGTCAGCAGGATCACCGCGCCGGCCGTCAGGCAGAACCCGAAGCACACCATCCGGCGCGGGCCGAAGCGGCGCAGCATGCGCGCGCCCGCCAGGCCCGCCGCCATTGCCGCGAAGGTCAGCGGCAGCAGTCGCAGGCCCGTCTCCAACGGGGAGAGTTCCAGGACCAGTTGCAGATACTGCGCCGCGATCAGCTCCAGGCCGACGAGCGCCAGCATCGCCAGCACGATGCAGCCGACGGCGGTGCTGAACGCCGGGCGGGCGAACATGCCGAGGTCCACCAGCGGGTGCGTGCGCCGCCGTTGACGTCGTACGAAGACGAACAGGAGCAGCGCGCCCAGGAACAGGGGCGCCAGGGTGAAGACGCCCGTCGGGGCCTCTCCGCCGCCGAGGCGCTTCACGCCCAGGACGACTCCGAACAGGCCGGCCGCCGCCATCAGGGCGCCGGTGACGTCCCAGGGGCCGTCGCCCGTGCCGCGCGACTCGGGCAGCAGAAGCCGGCCCACCGGGAGGCTGACCAGCATCAGGGGGATGTTGACGAGGAAGACCGAGCCCCACCAGAAGTGTTCGAGGAGGAAGCCGCCGAGGAGCGGTCCGACCGCCGCGCCGACCGCGGCCACCGCGCTCCACACACCGATGGCCAGCGCCCGCTCGCGCCGGTCGGGGAAGACCTGGCGCAGGATCGAGAGCGTCGCGGGCATGATCATCGCGCCGCCGACGCCGAGCAGCGCCCGCGCCAGGATCAGCACCTGCGGGTCGTGGGCGAGCGCGGCCAGACCGGAGGCGACGCCGAAGAGGGCGTATCCGAGCAGCAGGATCCGTCTGCGGCCGACCCGGTCGCCGAGCGTGCCGAAGAGGATCAGCAGCGAGGCGCAGACGAGGGGGTAGACGTCGACGATCCAGAGCAGCTCTATCGCGCCGGGCTTGAGGTCCTCGGTGACGGCGGGCACGGCCACGTGCAGCACGGTCGCGTCGACCGCGACCAGCAGCAGGCTCACGCAGAGGACGACGAGGACGACCCAGCGGTTGGCACCGGCGCCGGCCGCCCGACGGCGCAGCGCGGTGGCGGCCGTGGTCGTCCCGGACATGTACGTACCTCCCAGATGTTCCCTCGCGGTCGGCGGGCACACGGGGTGGGGACTCCCCGTGATCTCGGCCGGAGAGGAGCGGCTGTCTCCGGCCCGCGCAACGAAGGCGAGTGACACGTCAGCGTACGCGAGTTCGCGCCACGGTCACGTGGCGGACCTCTCAGACCGGCGCGGAACTCGTGTGGCGTGCGCCACTCCCCCTCCTCCGCGACCACGCCCCGACCGGCCGGCCGGTTCCCCGGGCCGTCGATAATCGAGCCCGTGACCGATCTTGCGACGCGCGTGGCGCCACCCAGCGGCACGGCCCTGCGCCGCGCGGCCCCGGCCCTTCTCGGGTACGCGGCCGTGCGCGCCCTGGGCCTGCTCGTGCTGGCCGGGTGGAGCGCGGCGCGCGGCAGGAGCGGGTACACGCTGTTGACGGCCCGCTGGGACTCGCTGTGGTACGTCAGGGTCGCCGAGCTGGGCTACGGCTACGAGGTCCGGCTGCCGAACGGCGACGTCCACTCGAACCTGGCCTTCTTCCCGCTGCTGCCCTGGCTGGAGCGGCTGCTGCACACGCTCACCCCGCTGTCGTACGCCGACGCGGGCTTCACGGTGAGCCTGCTCGCCTCGCTCGCGGCGGCCTGGGGGATCTTCGCGGTCGCGGAGCACGTGTACGGGCGCCGGGCCGGAGTCTGCGCGGTGCTGCTGTGGGCCGTGCTGCCGG
The DNA here is from genome assembly GCF_022698165.1 of Streptomyces cylindrosporus. Lineage (GTDB taxonomy): Bacteria > Actinomycetota > Actinomycetes > Streptomycetales > Streptomycetaceae > Streptomyces > Streptomyces cylindrosporus. The sequence goes on along the minus strand of NZ_JALDAY010000010.1, from coordinate 59,828 downwards.
TCGGGATCGTGCAGTCGATGGCGTACAGCGAGTCGCTGTTCACGGCGCTGGCCGCGTGGGCGCTGTACGCCGTGCTGACCGGGCGCTGGCTGACGGCGGGCGCGCTGGCCGCGCTGGCGGGGCTGACCCGGCCGGTCGGGCTGGCCGTCGTGGCGGCCGTCTGGGCCGCCGGGATCGCCTCTTTCGTGCGGGAGCGAAGCGCGGCGGACCCGGAAGGCGCGCACCCGGGCGGACGCGCCCCCGCGCCGGCCTCAGAGGGCACCACAGGGCGCGCCAAGGCCACCGTGAGCGCCCCGGACGCGCCACGCGCCCCCTCGGCCGTCCGGCGCGCCCTGGCGCTGCTCCTGGCCCCCCTGGGCGCCGCGGGCTACGTCCTGTGGGTCGGCCACCGCACCGGCAAGGGCCCCCTCGGCTATCTCGACGTCCAGGCGGGCTGGCGCAACGGCTTCGACGGCGGCGCCGCCTTCGCCCGCTTCGTCGGCGAAAAGTTCACGTCGTTCCCGGGCGCCCTCGCGGGCGTCGGAATCATCGCCGGGGTCGGCCTGGTGATCTGGCTGTACGTCGTCTGCGTGCGGCAGCGCCAGCCGCTCCCGCTCCTGGTGTACGCCGGCGTGGTCACCGCGCTCGCGCTGTGCGCGTCGAGCTACTTCGGCTCGAAACCGCGCCTCCTGCTGCCCGCCTTCCCGCTGCTGCTGCCCCTCGCCCTGGCCCTGTCCCGGCTGCGTACGTCCCGGTCGGCGCTGGTGGTGGGCGGTGTCGCGGTGGTGTCGGCCGTGTACGGAGCGTTCTGGCTGAACGGCTCCGGTCCGCCGTGACCAGCCGGGTAAATCCACCCCATCATTCGGTGAACGAATTCATAAGTCCCATAAAACAGATTCCCAGAATGATCAAAGGAATTGAAGGAGGGTCGCGCCGCGCATTGCGGATTCCCAGGAAATAAACCCCGACCTGAGAGGAATCCCACATCACGGCGTCATCACAAAGCCGCTGTATCGACCGAGAACTGAGCTCACTCGCTGTAACGTCGATTGGGTGCGTACCGAACGAAAGCTCACCCGTCTGGACCGGGTGTTCGCCAGACTCGACAGGGAGCCGGAACGACCGGCCCACATCGATGTGCCGAAGATGAGCCGGCACCGGGTGGCGCTGCTGACCGGCACCCTGGCGTTCTACCTGGCGATCGTGTGGGCCGTGGTGACCACCTCGTGGCTGGTCCGGCTGGACTGGCAGGTCATGTTCTTCCGCCCGTACCAGCAGTGGCAGGGCATCCACTGGTTCGTCGACTACTACGTGGTCCTCGGCCAGCGCGGCCCCACCGCGGTGATGGTCGCGGCCTGGCTGGGCTGGCGCTCCTGGCGGCAGCACACCCTGCGCCCGATGCTCACCCTGGGCGCCTCGCTGCTGCTGCTGAACATCACGGTCGGCGCCGCCAAGATCGGCATGGGCCGCCTGGGCCCCCACTACGCGACCACCATCGGCTCGAACGAGATGGGTCTGGGCGGCGATATATTTCCCAGCGGCCACACCGCCAACGCGGTCGTGACCTGGGGAATCCTGGCCTATCTCGCCTCCACCCCGAGAGCCCGCCGCTGGCTGTCCGCCGTCTCCGCGGTGACCGCGCTCGGCGTGGGGATGGCCACCGTCTACCTCGGTACGCACTGGCTGAGCGACGTGCTCCTCGGCTGGGCCGCCGGCCTGCTGGTGCTGCTCGCCCTGCCCTGGTGCGAGCCGCTGATCGCCCGCGCCGAGGTCGGGATCTTCGACCTCCGCGACCGCTGGCGCGCCCGTGGCGGCGCCACCGCACCGGCCTCCCCGGCGGTCGGCACGCCGGTGCTGCTCAAGCCGCGCCCGTCCGCCCAGGACGAGTCCGCGCCGCACGAGCCCGCGGCCCGCACCCCCAGAGCGCCGGTCTATCTGGCTCCCGGCCCGCACCTGACGCGCTCGGAGCGCACCCCGGTCACTCCCGTCGGCAGCCGCAGACCGCCTCACTCGGACCGGGTGCCACGCGGCACCCCGGCCTCTGCCCGCCCCCTCACGGGCGGCTGACACCGGCCAGACAGCGGGGTCCGGTACGCACAGCCGACCCCGCGTGACGAAGGCCCCGGTTCCCGCGCGGGAACCGGGGCCTTCGTCACGTATCGGCCCTGCGCATCAGCCCTTCCAGGCCCGCACCACGCGGCCGTCCTTCACCTCGAAGTTCAGGCGGCCGCTGCGGTACTCCATCGTGATGATCGCCCCCGGCGGCAGCGAGCGCACCGTGCTCCAGCCGCGCTCGCGCGCGCGGCGCTCGGCGCCGGTCGCGTCGAGGCCGACGTACGACTCCGGACTGTCCTGGGGCTCCGCCTGCGGAGTGGGAATCGGTGCCATGCGGCCACGCTAGGCGCTGCCCGTCGGAGGGGGAAGTCCGGGCCGTTCCCAGGGGTCACTCGTCCCTCTCCGGTCACGCTTCTGTCACAGGATCACGACACGGGTTTCGACCGCGCTGCGTCACACGGACGAGCGGTCGAGTAGCCCTTACGCACGCTTTCGAACGTAATTCCCGCGTGTCGTGACCGCTTGTCGAATACCCCGTCGGAAAGTGCCGTGAGAAGTGCGCCCGGGCGCCGCCGGGAATGCTTTCCGGCCTGATTGCGTGCGGGTCCGCGGGAGCTGACGCCGCATGAGAAATACACGGTTCGAACACAGAACCCCCGCACGCACCCTGTCGGTGCGCACGGCGGCGCGAGCATCATGACGTGATGGGGACCGAGACCATGCAGACAGTGGCGCGACCCGTACGCAGCGGGCAGCACGGCCGGCTGATCGTGGACTGGCTGACCACCACGGACCACAAGAAGATCGGGCACCTCTACCTGATCACGTCGTTCCTGTTCTTCCTGGCGGGCGGGGTGATGGCGCTGCTGATGCGGGCCGAACTCGCCCGGCCGGGGCTGCAGATCGTGGACAACAACCAGTTCAACCAGCTGTTCACGATGCACGGCACGATCATGCTGCTGCTGTTCGCCACCCCGAGCTTCGCGGGCTTCGCCAACGAGCTGATGCCGCTGCAGATCGGCGCGCCGGACGTCGCCTTCCCCCGCCTGAACATGCTGTCGTACTGGCTCTTCCTGTTCGGCGGTCTGATCGTGCTGGGTTCGCTGTTCGTGCCCGACGGCCCGGCCGCCTTCGGCTGGTTCGCCTACGCGCCGCTCAACAGCCCGGTGCACTCGCCGGGCGTGGGACCCGACCTGTGGATCATGGGGCTGGCGCTGGCGGGCTTCGGGACGATCCTCGGCGCGGTCAACTTCATCACCACGATCATCGGGATGCGCTGTCCCGGGATGACGATGTTCCGGATGCCGATCTTCACCTGGAACACGCTGTTCACGTCGATCCTGATCCTGCTGGCGTTCCCGGTGCTGGCCGCGGCGCTGCTGGTCCTGGAGGCCGACCGGCGGTTCGGCTCGCAGGTGTTCGAGGCGGCGAACGGCGGGGCGATCCTGTGGCAGCACCTGTTCTGGTTCTTCGGCCATCCCGAGGTGTACATCATCGCGCTGCCGTTCTTCGGGATCATCACGGAGATCATCCCGGTCTTCAGCCGCAAACCGATCTTCGGCTATCTGACGCTGGTCGGCGCGACGATGTCCATCACCGGTCTCTCGGTGGTGGTGTGGGCGCACCATATGTTCGTCACGGGCGCCGTGTTGCTGCCGTACTTCTCCTTCATGAGCTTCCTGATCGCCGTCCCGACGGGCGTGAAGTTCTTCAACTGGACCGGGACCATGCTCAAGGGCTCGCTGTCCTTCGAGACGCCGATGCTGTGGGCGACGGGCTTCCTGGTGACGTTCCTGTTCGGCGGTCTGACCGGGGTGATCCTGGCCTCGCCGCCGCTGGACTTCCACGTCTCGGACACGTACTTCGTCGTCGCGCACTTCCACTACGTCGTCTTCGGCACGGTCGTCTTCGCGATCTTCGGCGGCTTCTACTTCTGGTGGCCCAAGTTCACCGGCAAGATGCTCGACGAGCGGCTCGGGAAGATCCAGTTCTGGACGCTGTTCGTCGGCTTCCACACGACGTTCCTGGTGCAGCACTGGCTGGGCGCGGAGGGCATGCCGCGCCGGTACGCCGACTATCTCGCCGCGGACGGCTTCACGGCCCTCAACACCGTCTCGACCATCGGCGCGTTCCTGCTCGGCATGTCGACGCTGCCGTTCCTCTACAACGTCTGGAAGACCGCCAAGTACGGCGAGAAGGTCGAGGCCGACGACCCCTGGGGCTACGGCCGCTCCCTGGAGTGGGCGACCTCCTGCCCGCCCCCGCGGCACAACTTCACGTCGCTGCCGAAGATCCGCTCCGAGTCCCCGGCGTTCGACCTGCACCATCCCGAGTACGGGGCGATTCAGGAGACCCCCGCTCCAGAGCGCGAGACAGCCGGTCCCGGACCGTCCTGATCGCCCCGGTCAGCCCGTCCGGCTCCAGCACCTCGAACTCGAAGCCCGCCAGCACCACGTGGATCACCATCACGTCGAGGCTCGCCGCCCCGGTGCGCAGCAGACAGGCGTCGGGCCCGTCCGGCTCCAGCTGCCCGGCGCTCGGCGAGATCCGCTCGGCGGCCTCCTCGACCGGCACGAGCAGCCGGACGACGGCGTGTGTGGCGTACGCGCGCGTGGAGACGCCGTTCGACACGTACGCGGCGAGATCCTCGGCGGGCGGGGTGCGTGGGGCGAAGCGCGGGCCGTGCGGCGGCTTGGGGGTGATGCGGTCGACGCGGAAGGTACGCCAGTCGTCGCGGTCCAGGTCCCAGGCGACCAGGTACCAGCGGCGCTCGGTGCAGACCAGGCGGTGCGGTTCGACGGTACGGCGGCTCGGTGCGCCCCCGTGGTCGCTGTACTCGAAGCGCAGGCGCTCGGAGTCCCGGCAGAGGTTGGCGAGTTCGGTGAGGACGGCCGGGTCGACGGCATCCGGCCGCGGGCCGCGCAGCATCGGCACGGTGAAGGCGTTCAGGGCGCCGACCCTGCGGCGCAGCCGACCCGGCAGCACCTGCTCCAGCTTGGCGAGGGCCCGTACGGAGGTCTCGCCGATGCCCTCGATGCCCTGTCCGGCGGCGGTGCGCAGGCCGACCGCGACGGCGACCGCCTCGTCGTCGTCGAGGAGCAGCGGCGGCAGCTCGGCCCCGGCGCCCAGCTGGTAGCCGCCACCCGTACCGGGGCTGGCGTTGACGGGATAGCCCAGCTCGCGCAGCCGGTCCACGTCCCGGCGGACCGTGCGCGGGGTGACGCCGAGGCGTTCGGCGAGGTCGGCGCCGGACCATTCGCGGTGGGCCTGGAGGAGCGAGAGCAGGCGCAGGAGTCGTGCCGAGGTCTCCAACATGACGCCGAGTCTGCCAGCCCTTGCGGACAGTCGCTGTCCGCAAGCCTTCCTACCTTGGGCTCATGGCAGACAACAGCGTGCACGGCTTCCGGATCGCCATCCCCCAGGCCCAGCTCGACGACCTGCACACCCGCCTCGACCTGACCCGCTGGCCCGACGAACTCCCGGACGCGGGCTGGGACTACGGTGCCTCCCTGCCCTACCTCCGGGACTTGGCGGCGTACTGGCGCAGCGGCTACGACTGGCGCGAGCACGAGGCCGCCCTGAACGAGATCCCGCAGTACACGACCGAGATCGACGGCGCCCGGGTGCACTTCCTGCACATCCGCTCCCCGCGCCCGGACGCCCTCCCGCTGATCCTGACGCACGGCTGGCCGGGCTCGGTGGTGGAGTTCCTGTCCGTGCTGGGCCCGCTGAGCGAGGACTTCCACCTGGTGGTCCCGTCGATCCCCGGCTTCGGCTTCTCGGGGCCGACGCGTGAGAAGGGCTGGAACGTCGCACGGGTCGCGCGCGCGTGGGCGGAGCTGATGCGCAGGCTCGGATACGAGCGTTACGGCGCCCAGGGCGGCGACGTGGGCGCGCTGGTCTCGCCCGCGCTGGCCCGGGTCGCCCCCGAGTCCGTGGTCGGCGTCCATGTGAACGCGGCGTCGGTCGGCTTCATCCCGCTCGGCCCGGTCGACGAGGAGGCGCGGCAGGGACTCGACGAGCGGGAGCTGAGGTCCCTCGCGAAGATCGCCGAGTTCACGACCGACGGCTTCGGGTACAACGTTCTGCAGTCGACCCGCCCGCAGACCCTCTCCTACGCCCTCACCGACTCCCCGGTCGGCCAACTCGCCTGGATCATGGAGAAGTTCCAGGCGTGGACGCACGCCTCGGCCGCACTGCCCGAGGACGCCGTCGACCGCGACACGCTCCTGACCAACGTGATGCTGTACTGGCTGACCGGCACGGCCGGTTCGGCGGCCCGCATGTACTACGAGAACGCCCATGTGCCCGACTGGTTCCCCACCACGAACTCCGGGGTGCCGACGGCCGTCGCGAACTTCGGCGAGGACGTGGCGATCCGCCGCTGGGCCGAGCAGGCCAACACGGTCGTCCGCTGGACGGAGTTCGACCGCGGCGGCCACTTCGCGGCGCTGGAGGTCCCCGAGCTGCTGGTAGCCGACGTGCGGGAGTTCTTCGGGGCGCTCTAGGGCTCGTAACCCAGTTGCGGCACGTCGAAGCAGGTGGCGTTCATGTCCCCCTGGGACACCCAGCCCCTGCCGTCCCGCCAACGGGCCACCGACAGACACGTCCTGCGCGTCTTCGGCGGCTCGGGCAGCCGCTGGAAGACGACGGGGACCAGGAGGCCGTCGGCGGTGTAGTTCTCGCTGCGGTTCATGTAGCCGTCGACGCACGCGCGCGTGACGCCCTCCCCCGCACAGGACCTGGCGGCGTCGGTGAACCACATCGCCGCCGCCCAGCCCTCCAACTGCCACTGGGAATGCGTCTTCAGGCCCTTCGTGGCGTCCCGGAACTCCCGTACGGCCGCGTTGTCCGTGTCGTCGAAGTTCCGGCTGGAGCCGGTCGCCCAGAGGGCGTTGCGGCAGCGCGGCGCGTCCTTGTAGTCCTCGGGGACGGTGGAGGTCCAGTTCTGCACGTTCGTCACCTTGGCGATGACCTTGGCGCCGACCTCGTCCATCGCCTTGCACAGCTGGGCGTTGCCGTGCGTGTCGATGGCGTCGAAGACGAGGTCGGCGCCCTGCTCCTTCAGGTCGGCCGCGGCGGCACGGAAGTTGGGCAGCGCGAAGTCGACCTGCTCGGTGACGACCTTGTAGCCCTCGGCCTTCAGCCCCTGCTCGACGAGCCGGGCGTAGGCGGCCGAGGAGGCCTGGTTGTACGAGACGACGGCGGCCGTACGGGCGCCCTGCTCGCGCTTGAAGTAGCGGTAGACCTCCGTGCCGCCGTAGAGCTTGCCGTCCCAGCCGGGGGTGCCGTTCCTGGGCGCGAGGCTGCCGTAGATGCCGTACAGGTGGGGCCAGGTGTCGTAGGCGGCGCCGATGGGCTGGCCGCCGATGTCGGGCACGCGCGCGTCGGAGACGCGGGAGGCGCCGGCGTAGTCGAGGGCGGTGGTCGCGACGAGGGCGACCACCTTGTCCTCGTCGATCAGCTTGCGCACGCAGGTGTTGTCGCCGACGCCGCTGCCGCCGTCGTCGCACTCGTGCACCTCGACGGGCCGGCCGTCGATGCCGCCGCGCGCGTTGAGGCGGTCGAAGTAGGCCTTGGCGCCGTCGCGCGGGCCGGTGAAGGTGTTGCCGCCGACCGGGCTGGTGGCGCTGGTGACGATGCCGACGGGGATGGGCGCGCCGCTGCTCCGCGCGGGCGTGCCCGTCCGGTCGTCGTGCTCGAAGTCGCTCTCCGGCAGGCGGCTGCCGCAGGCCGTGCCCAGCGCGAGCAGCAGCACCGCGACGGCGGCCTCAGCAGCCCGGTGCGGGCGTGCCGGACGCATCGCCGCTCAGCTGGACCAGCGCGCACAGCGTGTTGACGGACACCTTCCAGGTGCCGTCCTGCTCGACGGAGGTCCCGGAGGCGTTGGGCAGGGCGGTGGCGCCGTTCAGGGTCAGCGCGTAGGTGACGGTCGCCCGGGTCGGTGAGGTGAACTCGATCTTCTGCACCTTCGCCTGCACCTGCCCGCCCCGCTTGTCCCCGCTGAAGGCCTTCAGCACGGGCGCCATCTTGTCGCCGTTCTCCAGCACCTTCTGCTTCTCGGCGAGGGACGTCTTCGGGTCGAAGAACTTCTGCCAGTTCTCCGTGACCTCCTGCTTCGCCGCGGCGGGATCGGCGGGCGCGGTGGCCGGCGCGCTGCTCGTCGGCTTCTCCACGGTCGGCGTGGGCGGCGGCCCGGAACTCCCTCCACCGCTGTCGTCGCTGCACGCCACAAGGGCGACGACCAGGGCGGCGACGACCACCGCACCCCGTCCGGCCGTCCCCCGCCTGAGGTCGCTCCCGAGAACCAATTGGCTCACCACCGGGTGTCGGTCCGGGCAACGCGCGCCCGGTGCTTTCAGGGTCAGCTTCCAGAAGGCATAGTGCAAGCCATTGGCTGACATGGACAGACACACGACGTGTGTGAACGGACGGAGCCAAAGATGCGGACAGGCCGACTGCGGACCGTGCACCCCGTCCTGTGGGCCGGCTGGGCCGCGCTCGCCGCGGGCGCGGTGCTGTGCGTCATCGGCTGGTACGGCGTCTCCGGCGAGCGCTACGCCGAGCGGCAGCTCCCCTACCTGGCCTCCTGCACCATCCCGGGCGCGGCCCTGATCGTCGCCGGGTCGGTGCTGCTCACCCACGGCCGGGGCGCCCTCGCCGCCGCCCGCGTGGAGGAGCTGTACGGCCTCCTGGTCGCCGAGGAGCCCGCCGACGCCGACGAGTCCGGGCAGGCGGCCGCGATCCCCCTCGCGGTCAGCCGGGACCTGCTGATGGTGCCGGGCGGCACCCTGTGGCACCGCGCGGACTGCCCGCTGGTCGCCGGGAAGGTGGAGGCGGTCCCGGTCGACGCCAAGCTGCTGACGAGCGGCGAACTGGGCCCGTGCCCCATCTGCGACCCCGCCGAGGAAACCGGCTGATCTCCCCGATGTCCTCCCTCACGTACGACCTCACCCTCGCCGGCCTCTCGATCGGCAGCGCCGCCGCGCTCACCGGGATCGGCCTGATCGTGACGTACCGCGCGACCGGCGTGCTCAACTTCGCGCACGGCGCGATCGCCATGGTGTGCGCGTACGTGCTGCGGCAGTGCGTGGTCGAGTGGGGCTGGCCCCTGTGGCTCGCGGCGACGGTCACCCTCGTGTTCCTGGCCCCGGCGATCGGCGTGGCCCTGGAACGGTTCGTCTTCCGCCCCCTCGCCGTCCTGGGCAGCGACCCGGCGCAGACCCTGGTGGCCTCCATCGGGGTCTTCGTGCTTCTGGTCGGCGGAGCGGCGCTGCTGTGGGGCCAGGGCGCCCGGGACGACGCTCCGGAGCTGGTGTCGGACGACCCCTGGGGCCAGCTGGCGGTCGTTCTCGTCCTTGCCGTCGGCGTGGGCGCGGTGATCCGCTGGACGCGGTTCGGGCGGGAGCTGCGGGCCGTGGTGGACGACCGGGGGCTTGCCGTGCTGGGCGGGATCGACGCGGACCGGGTGGCCGCGGCGGGCTGGGCGTTCGGGTCGTTCACGGCGGGCCTGACGGGCGTGCTCCTCGCACCGTACGTCCGCCTGGACCCGTACGGGCTCCCGCTGCTGGTCATGGAGGTGGTCGCGGTCGCGGTGGCGGCCCGCATGCGCAGCCTGCCGGTCGCCGTCGGCACGGCCCTCGCCATCGGGGTCGCCCAGAGCCAGCTGACGCGACTGCACCCGTCGGGCTGGACCGAGCCGTTGTTGCAGGCGGTGGGTGCCAACCTCTTCGTGGTGGCCCTGCTGCTGGCGGCGCTGGTCCTCCCGCGCATCGGCACCCGTGACGCCCTGCCCCGCACGGCGACGGCACGCGTGCCGACACCGCCGGGCGCCTGGATAGTGGCGGTGGTCCTGTTCCTCCTCCCGCTGGGCTTCGCGGGCTCGGACCTCCACACCTCGGTCCAGGTCCCGGCGCTGGGAGTGGTCCTGCTCTCCCTGGTCGTCGTCACGGGCCGCGGCGGCCAGATCTCCCTGGGCCAGGCGGCGTACGCGGGCCTGGGCGCCCTGTTCACGGCCCTGCTGTCGGCAGGCCGCTTCCCCGGCCTCCCCCGCCTCCCGGAACTCGCGGCCCTCGCCCTGGCGGTCATCCTGGTGGCCCCCCTGGGCCTCCTCACCGGTTGGCCGGCGATCAGCCGCCGGGGCCTCGCCCTGGCACTCGCGACCTTCGCGGTAGGCGTCGGTGTGAGCCGCTTCGTCTTCGCCCAGCCGTACGCCACGTCGGGCCTGACCCTGGACCGCCCGGCGGGCTTCGACGGGGACCGCGCGTACTACGTCCTCGAACTGGCCCTCCTGACAGCGGCGTTGCTGGCGACCCGGGCCCTGCGCCGGGGCCGCACGGGCCGTGCCCTGGCGGCCATGCGCGACCACGAGTCGGGCGCCTCGGCGGCAGGCGTCCGGGTCCCGGCCCTGAAACTCCTGGCCTTCGTCGCGGGCGCCGCCCTGGCCGCCCTCGGCGGCGGCATGCTCTCCATGGGCTCCCGAGCCTTCGACCCGTCCGCCTACGACCCCGTACGCAGCCTCCTGTGGTTCGCGGCGGTGGTGGTCCTGGGTGCGGACAGCACCCTGGGCGCCTTGCTGGCGGCAGCACTCCTGGTGGGCCTGGACGCGGGCGCCCGGGGCGGCGTGGCGGCGGCCCTGATCGGCGTGCTGGCGGTGCTGGTGGGCCGCTTTCCCGGGGGCCCGTACGAGGCGTTGCGCACGACGGCGACACGCTTGCGCCTACGGAGGCGGGCGCACCTGACGGAAACGGGCACCCGGGTACGGACGAGACTGCGCACGGCACACGCACCCGCAGCCGTAGGCCCCGCGGAAGCCCCCACCAAGCAACCCGCACCCGCAGGACCCGCCGAGGCCGCCCTCCGACAACCCGCAGCCGCCGACGGCGCCCCACCCCCACCAGGGCCACCCGCACGCGACCGCGATAGCCGCACGGGCGGTGCGGGTGGGAAAACAGATCCGGCCGAAGGCCGGCCCGTCCTGACCGCCCACAACCTCCTGGCCCGCTACGACGGCTTCACCGCCCTCGCCGGAGTCGACCTCACCGTCCACCCCGCCCAAGTCACCGCCATCGTCGGCCCCAACGGCGCAGGCAAGAGCACCCTCTTCCACTGCCTGGCCGGCACCCTCCGCCCCTCGTCCGGCCGCATCCACTACGGCGAACAGGACATCACCCACCTCCCCGCACACGCCCGCACCCGCCTCGGCATCGCCCGCACCTTCCAGCAACTCGCCGTCTTCCCCACCCTCACGGTCGCCGAGAACGTCCAAGTAGGCGCAGAACAGGGCCACGTCCAGGACCCGGCCGCAGTGGAACGCACCCTCAGACTCCTCGGCCTGGACGGCCCCCTGCGCTCCGCCCCCGCCGCCGCCCTCCCCACCGGCACCCTCCGCCGAGCAGAACTCGCAAGAGCCCTCGCAGGCACCCCCCGAGTCCTCCTCCTCGACGAACCCGCGGCCGGCCTCGACAACGCCGAAGTCATGGCATTGGCCCGCGTCCTGCGCGCCCTCGCGGCAGACGGCACCGCCCTCCTCGTCGTGGAACACGACCTCGACCTGGTCGCCGACCTCGCGGACGTCGTCCATGTCATGGCGGCCGGCCGCATCATCGCCTCCGGCCCACCGGACCACGTACTGGACACCCTCGGCGCGGAAGAGCCCGCCCCATGACGATCTCCCTGCGCCACGCGCGCGTGCGCTACGGCCCCCTGGAGGCCCTGCACGGCGTCACGATCGCCGCCCCCGCCAAGGGCCTCACCGTCCTGCTGGGCAGGAACGGCTCCGGCCGTACGACCGTCCTGCGTGCCCTCGCCGGCACTGTGCCCCTCTCCGGCGGCGCGGTGGTCTGGGACGGCGCGGACGTAACCCGTACGCCCGCGTACGAACGAGCCCGCCGCGGCCTGTGCCTGGTCCCCGAGCGGCAGGCGGTGTTCGGCTCGCTCACTGTCCACGAGAACCTCGAACTGGCCGCCAGGGAGTACGACTTCGCGCTCCAGGCCTACCCCCGGCTCAAGCCCCTGCTCCCCCGCCGCGCCGGCACCCTCTCCGGCGGCGAGCAGCGCATGCTCGCCCTCTCCCGCGCCCTCCTGGCACGCGCGCGCGTGGTGCTCGTCGACGAACCGGCCCAGGGCATGTCACCGGCGGTCGCGGCCCGCACGTACGAGCTGCTCGGCGAGCTCGACGCGTGCGTGATCGTCGCCGAGCAGCGCCTGCCACCGGGCCTGCACGGCCGTACACCCGTCTTCGTGCACGAACTGCGCCGCGGCGCCGTCGTGTTCAGCGGAGAGGCGGGCGAGCCGGGCCGTCCGCGATGACCAGCGGCATGCCCGGCTCCCGGCGCGTCCGGTGTGCCGAGGGGCCCCGTCCGGTCGGACGACCGGACGGGGCCCCGGGCCCGGATGAGGGGGCCGCTCAGATCTCGAGCTGCTGCCCAGGCACGATCAGGTCGGGATCACCGCCGATGACGGCCTTGTTGGCGGCGTAGATCCGCTGCCAGGTGGTCCCGTGCCGGGCGGCGATCTTGCTGAGGGTGTCGCCCTCGCGGACCGTGTAGTCGCCGCGGGAGGCACCGCGGTTGGTGTGGCCCGTCGAGCGCGTCACCTTCCCGGACTTCTTCGCCGGGGCCGACTTGGCCGGGGCCGACTTGGCCGACTTGGTGGTCGCCGTGCCGCCCGTGGCGGCCGCGGGCGCGCTGCCGTAGGCTCCGGCCCGCGCCGAACAGGTGGGCCAGGCGCCCCACCCCTGTGCCCGCTGGACCTTGGTGGCTACCGCGATCTGCGCTTCCCTGGAAGCCTTGTCGGCGGTCGGCGCGTAGGCGGAACCGCCGTACGCGCGCCAGGTGCCGGCGGAGAACTGAAGTCCGCCGTAGTAGCCGTTTCCGGTGTTGATGTGCCAGTTGCCGCCGCTCTCACACTGGGCGATGCGGTCCCACACTCCGCCGTCCGCCGCCACGGCATTGCCGGTCGCGGCGAGCAGTCCCAGCGGGGCGGCGAGCAACGCGGCCCCGGCGAGGACCGCCGTCGTACGATTCTGCGTCTTGCGAGCGCTGTCGTCACGAGCGTTGCTGCGGTTGGTATCGGCACATTCGGACATGAAGTTCCCTCTCGAACAACCCGGGGTCCCCCAGAGCGGGGCGCGCCTCCCACGCATCTGCGCGGTCCTCGCGCTCCGCCCCGTCCGCCGGAGGTCTTGCTGGGTGCTGGCTTGGTGCGGTGCCGGCGGACGTTCCCGAGCGGTGCTCGTTGCACACGGCCGAGGAATCTAGGGAGCGGTGGGGTCGAGGACAACCAACGGGCCGTCGCGGCAGGCCAGTTGACTGTTACCGGCGGTAGCGGAGATTTCCGGCCACCCACTTCATTCCGCGATTTCCTGATATTTCGACCAGCACCCCGATCTGACTGTGACTCACTTCACGCAACCAACTCTCTTGCATTTCCAAGCATTTGACGGTGAGTGACGAATTCCGGACCCGTCGTGACAGTGCGGGCTGGATGGATTGATTCCGTTCGCCCTGGAGCGTGACTCTCGCCACAGATCGGCCGTTGTCTTCTTCATGAGCCCGGGAACCGCCCGGTTCACACTTCCCGAGGGGAGCCACCCGTGCCGCGCATGCTCGACGTCAGCGACGAGGTACGCGCCGAGATCGGCGACGAAGAAGCCGACCGGCTGCTCGCCGGAGAGAACGCCCCCGGCAGCTACGACTGCACGTCCTGCCGCACCCCGGGCGACTCCGAACAGGAGCGCACCAGCACCGTCCTGTTCATCGGCGACGAGACCGCCGTCCTGGCCTTCGCCCACGCCACCTGCCTGCCCTCGCAGGTCGTCCAGGTCACCGAGGAGCAGCTCCAGGGGGCCGTGCGGTCCATCTCCGGGGACACCGTGGACCTCGACCCCGACAAGGTCGTACCGGAGCAGGCGGTGCTCGGCGTGACCAGCGGACTGGTCCTGATCGCCGGGGAGTTGCACCCGGCGCTGGTGGTCGAGCCGACCGGCCCGATCGTCCGTCCCGGCACGACGGGCATCGGCGACGACTTCCTGCCGCTGCTGATCGAGCAGGGGTTCATGCCGCTGACGGAGATCACCGAGGTGCCCCCGGTGCTGCACGGCTGGTCGGTGCTGCTCGCCGTCGGCCAGCTGCACGCGGTGCTCCAGCCGAACGCCAACGGGGGCCAGCCGGTCGCCTGGTGGCAGGCGCACCAGCCGCTCCAGGTCACCGAGAGCTGGCGAGCCGCCGCCAACAAGCACCAGCAGGTGCTGATGTTCGCGGCGCCGGTCGGCTCCATCGGCCGCCAGCCGCGCGAGGACCTGCTGCGGGACGCGCTGGACAAGGCGGCAGCGAACGGCAAGTTGGTCGCCGCGGCCATGCCGCTGGCCGGCACCTGAGGAAGGTGACGGGGAGCGGCGGGCCGCATCTCTTCACGTCCAGGGTCGTTTGGACATACGTGCACGCATACGACGTTCCCCTCCGCCCCTCCTTCCAGAGTGGGCCATCGGCCACGCCGATCTACGACGCGCTCTATGCCGAGTACGTCAAGTCCTTCCGGTCGCTGCCCGGCGACCGCAGCGGTGAGGAGGAACTGGGCTTCACCGCCTTCGGGAGCATCCCGCACAGTACGGGGGCCTACGGCGGACACCGGCCGGGGTCGTTCAGCAGCTCGTACAGCGCGTACAGCGCGGGGGCCTACAGCGCCCGGCAGCAGTCGCAGTGGCAGCGGATCGGACACATCGGGCCGCAGCCCACAGGCATGCACCATGTGCCGGCGGCCCTGCCACCGGGCCCACGCAGAGGTATCTGAGACGTCCCTGGACGTCGGAAGAGGGCGGCCCCGACCGGGGCCGCCCTCTTGCTCGTCGGACTACTTCTTCTTGTTGCCGCCGCGCTTCTCGCGCACCCGCACCGAGATGTGGATCGGCGTCCCCTCGAAGCCGAACTCCTCGCGCAGGCGGCGCTCGATGAAGCGCCGGTAGCCCGCCTCGATGAAGCCGGAGGCGAAGAGCACGAACCGCGGCGGCTTGGTGCCGGCCTGGGTGCCGAAGAGGATGCGGGGCTGCTTGCCGCCGCGGATCGGGTGCGGGTGGGCGGCGACCAGCTCGCCGAGGAAGGCGTTCAGCCGGCCCGTCGGGACCCGGGTCTCCCAGCCCGCGAGGGCCGTCTCGATCGCCGGGACCAGCTTCTCCATGTGCCGGCCGGTGCGCGCCGAGACGTTGACCCGCGGCGCCCACGCCACCTGGCCGAACTCCGTCTCGATCTCCCGCTCCAGGTAGTAGCGGCGCTCCTCGTCGAGGGTGTCCCACTTGTTGTAGGCGATGACCATCGCGCGCCCGGCCTCGACGGCCATCGTCACGATCCGCTGGTCCTGCACCGAGATGGACTCGGAGGCGTCGATCAGGATGACAGCGACCTCGGCCTTCTCGACGGCGGCCGCGGTGCGCAGGGAGGCGTAGTAGTCGGCGCCCTGCTGGAGGTGGACGCGCTTGCGGATACCGGCGGTGTCGACGAACTTCCAGGTGACGCCGCCGAGTTCGATCAGCTCGTCGACCGGGTCGCGGGTGGTGCCCGCCATCTCGTTGACGACGACGCGCTCCTCGCCCGCCACCTTGTTCAGCAGGGAGGACTTGCCGACGTTCGGCCGCCCGATGAGCGCGATCCGGCGCGGGCCGCCGACCCCGGCGCCGCCGAAGGTCTGCTCGGGGGCCTCCGGCAGGGCCTCCAGGACGGCGTCCAGCATGTCGCCGGTGCCCCGGCCGTGCAGGGCCGAGACGGGGTGCGGCTCGCCGAGCCCCAGCGACCACAGATAGGCCGCGTCGGCCTCGCCGCTCGGCCCGTCCACCTTGTTGGCGGCCAGCACGACCGGCTTCCCGGCCTTGCGCAGCAGTCGTACGACGGCCTCGTCGGTGTCGGTCGCGCCCACCTTGGCGTCGACCACGAAGACGACGGCGTCGGCGGCCTCGATCGCGTACTCGGCCTGGGCGGCCACGGAGGCGTCGATGCCGAGGACGTCCTGCTCCCAGCCGCCGGTGTCGACGACCTTGAAGCGGCGGCCCGCCCACTCGGCCTCGTAGGTCACCCGGTCGCGGGTGACGCCGGGCTTGTCCTCGACGACGGCCTCGCGGCGCCCGATGATCCGGTTGACGAGGGTCGACTTGCCGACATTCGGCCGGCCGACGACGGCGAGCACCGGCAGCGGACCGTGACCGGCCGCCTCGATGGCACCCTCGACGTCCTCGAGGTCGAAGCCCTCTTCCGCGGCGAGCTCCATGAACTCCGCGTACTCGGCATCGCCAAGCGCTCCGTGGTCGTGCTCTGCGCCCGAGCCGTCGGAGTGGATGTGGTCGTTCATGAAGTCCGTACCTCGTCGTTCATTCGTGGTGATCGGTGGACCACCCGGTTTCTCCGGATTGATCCACTACTTAGTGTCGCCTAGCGCCCGGTGAGGCGCCTGGCGTTTTCCAGGTGGCTGGTGAGCTGCTTCTGGATGCGCTCGGTGGCCTCGTCGAGGGCCTTGCGCGTACGGCGGCCGCTTCCGTCGCCAGCTTCGAAGGGGTCGCCGAAGACGACGTCGATACGGCTGCGCAGTGGGGGCAGCCCCTTTATCAACCGTCCGCCGCGCCCGGAACTTCCCAGGACGGCGACCGGGACGACCGCCGCTCCGCTGCGGACGGCGAAGTAGGCGAGCCCGGCGCGCAGGGAGGCGAAGTCGCCCTCGCCCCTGGTGCCCTCCGGGAAGATGCCGAGGACCCCGCCCGCCGCCAGGACGTCCAGGGCCCGGGTGATCGCGCCGCGGTCGGCGACCGAGCGGTCCACCTTCAGCTGGCCGATGCCCGTCAGGAAGGGGTCGAGCGGGCCTATGAACGCTTCCTTCTTGATCAGGAAGTGCGTCGGCCGGGGCGCCACGCCCATGACCATCGGGCCGTCGATGTTGTGGGAGTGGTTGACGGCGAAGATCACCGGGCCGGTCGCGGGGACCTTCCAGGCGCCCAGCACGCGCGGCCTCCACAGCCCGTACATCAGGCCGACGCCGATGCGCCGCCCGACCTCGGCGCCCCGCTCGGAGGCTGCCTTCGCTGAAGTGGCCTCGGTCACTTCCCGGCCCGCTTCTCCTCGACGAGCGTGACGACGCACTCGATGACCTGCGCGAGGGTGAGCTCGGTGGTGTCGACCTCGACCGCGTCGTCCGCCTTGGCGAGCGGCGAGGTCTTGCGGGAGGAGTCGGCCGCGTCCCGCTTGATCAGCGCCTCGCGCGTGGCGTTGACGTCGGCGCCCTTCAGCTCACCGCTGCGGCGGGCGGCACGCGCCTCCGGCGAGGCGGTGAGGAAGATCTTCAGGTCGGCGTCGGGCAGCACGGTCGTACCGATGTCCCGGCCCTCGACGACGATGCCGGCCTCGGCCGCGGCGGCGATGGAGCGCTGCAGCTCGCTGATCCGGGCCCGCACCTCCGGCACGGCGCTGACGGCGCTGACCTTGGAGGTGACCTCCTGGGTGCGGATCGGGGCCGCCACGTCGGTGCCGTCGACCGTGATCGTCGGGTTCTCCGGGTCGGTGCCGGAGACGATCTCCGGCTTGCCGGCCACGGCGGCGATCGCGGACGGGTCCTCGATGTCGATGCCGTTGGCCACCATCCACCAGGTGATCGCCCGGTACTGGGCACCGGTGTCCAGGTAGCTCAGGCCGAGCTGCGCGGCCACGGCCTTCGACGTGCTCGACTTGCCCGTGCCGGAGGGACCGTCGATGGCGACGATCACGGGCTGGGCGGCGCCGTTTTCCACGTGGGGACACCTTCCTGGTGCGGTGTGGCGAGGATGGGTGGGCGCGAAAGCGCCCCGCACAAGGTTACCGGCCCTACGGGTCCCCTCTTACAGGCGGATGATCGGGACGATCACCGCGGGACGGATCGGGGGGATCACTGCCGGATGGACCAGCCCCGCTCCCGCAGCGCGGCGCTGAGCACCGGCGCCGCCTGCGGCTCCACCATCAGCTGGATCAGGCCCGCCTGCTGCCCGGTCGCGTGCTCGATGCGTACGTCCTCGATGTTGACCCCGGCCCGGCCGGCGTCCGCGAAGATGCGGGCCAGCTGGCCCGGCTCGTCGCTGATCAGGACGGTCACGGCCTCGTACACCCGCGGCGCGGAGCCGTGCTTGCCCGGCACCCGGACCTGCCCGGCGTTCCCACGCCGCAGCACGTCCTCGATCCCGGCGACGCCCTCGCCCCGCTTTGCCTCGTCGGAGGACTGCAGCGACCGCAGCGCCTCGACGGTCTCCTCCAGGTCGGCGGCGACGTCGGAGAGCAGGTCAGCGACCGGGCCGGGGTTGGCGGAGAGGATGTCGATCCACATCCGGGGGTCGGAGGCGGCGATCCGGGTCACGTCCCGGATGCCCTGACCGCACAGTCGTACGGCCGCCTCCTCGGCGTTCTCCAGACGGGCGGCGACCATGCTGGAGACCAGGTGGGGCATGTGCGAGACCAGCGCGACGGCGCGGTCGTGGGCGTCGGCGTCCATGACCACCGGGACGGCCCGGCAGTGCGAGACCAGTTCCAGGGCGAGGTTCAGGACCTCGGTGTCGGTGTCCCGGGTCGGGGTGAGCACCCAGGGGCGGCCCTCGAAGAGGTCGCCGGTCGCGGCCAGCGGGCCGGACTTCTCGCGACCGGACATGGGGTGGGTGCCGATGTATGCCGAGAGGTCGAGGCCGAGGGCCTCCAGCTCGCGGCGCGGGCCGCCCTTGACGCTGGCCACGTCGATGTAGCCGCGGGCCAGGCCCCGGCGCATGGCGTCGGCGAGGACCGCCGCCACATGGGCGGGCGGGGCGGCGACGATCGCGAGGTCGACCGGGCCCTCGGGCGCCTCGTCGGTGCCGGCGCCCAGCGCGGCCGCGGTACGGGCCTGCTCGGGGTCGTGGTCGGTGAGGTGGACGACGACGCCCCGCTGGGTCAGCGCGAGCGCGGCGGACGTACCGATGAGGCCGGTGCCGATGACGAGTGCGGTTCTCACTGGGCGATGTCCTTGCGCAGGGCGGCCGCGGCGCCGAGGTAGACGTGCGCGATGTCGGAACGGGGCTTGTCGGACTCGATGTGCGCGAGGATCCGGACCACCCGGGGCATGGCGCCCTCGATGTCCAGCTCCTGGGCGCAGATCAGCGGCACGTCGACGATGCCGAGCTTGCGGGCGGCGGCCGCCGGGAAGTCGCTGTGCAGGTCGGGCGTGGCCGTGAACCAGATGCTGATCAGGTCGTCGGGGGTCAGGCCGTTCCGCTCCAGGACGGCGGTGAGCAGGGCACCGACCTGCTCGTCCATGTGTCCGGCCTCGTCCCGTTCCAGTTGGACGGCTCCCCGGACCGCTCGTACCGCCACGGCTTAGCTCCTTGCTCACGGATCGGCTCTTCGCCCGTCCAGCGTAGTCAGCGACGGGCGGGCGGGTGTGCGGCGCCCGCCCGCTGAGACATGCCGCGAGACATGCCGCCGGGATCTTGCCAATGTCACCGAATCGCCCCAATTTCGCTACTTGGCGAGGGTCGCCCCTGTGCGCCTCTTTACGCCGGGGCCGCCGGTCCGCTCTGATGGCAGGAAACTCGCCTCGGGGGAGGCCCTCACATGAAGCGTCCTGGACCGCTGCTGACTCTGCTCGCGGGACTGCTGCTCGGCCTGTTCATGCTGTCTCTGAACGCGACCACGGGGACGAAGACCGCCTCGTCCTCGTACCAGGAGAAGTCGCCGGCACCGAAGTCGTCACCGGCACCGAAGTCATCGCCCGCTCCGACGCGGACAACCGCGCCGCCGAGCGCGTCGCCGTCGCGGACGCCCGCGCCGACCGGCGTGTACACCGGCCGCACCGACGACGACTCCTCCGCGGTCGCCGTCTCCCTGAAGGGCGGCAAGGCCATCGCGTACTTCTGCGACGGCCACAACATCGAGTCCTGGCTGAAGGGCGACGTCGAGGACGACGGCAGCATGCGGCTCACCGGCGAGGACGGCGCGAAGCTGACCGGCACGGTGAAGGGCAGGCGGCTCGGCGGCTCGGCCGACGTAGGCGGCGGGCACTACACCTTCACCATCGACAAGGCGAAGAAGCCGTCGGGGCTGTTCCGGGCCAACAGCCAGGTGGCCGGCGCCCGGATCGAGGGCGGCTGGATCATCCTGCCGAACGGCAAGCAGGTCGGCATCCTCACCCGCGACGGGAAGCCCTCGGCCGCTCCCGCCATCGACCCGGACACGGGCGCGGTGACGGTCGACGGACAGCAGCTCACGGCACGTCCCGTAACTCCTTGACCCTTCTGACCAGGGAGCCG
The DNA here is from genome assembly GCF_022698165.1 of Streptomyces cylindrosporus. Taxonomy (GTDB): domain Bacteria; phylum Actinomycetota; class Actinomycetes; order Streptomycetales; family Streptomycetaceae; genus Streptomyces; species Streptomyces cylindrosporus. Next base: position 39,517 of record NZ_JALDAY010000010.1, on the reverse strand, counting down.
ACATGAGTGTCGATCCGAACGCCGCCACCCAGAGTTTCCCGCCACCCCAGCCGGCCCAGCGCCCGCCGGGCCCGGCCCGCTATCTGGTCCCGGCCCTGGTCGCCGCCGCGGTGGCGGTCGCCCTCGGCGTGTACGGCAAGGTCCACGACCCGGCCGGGACCGCCTTCAACATCGCCGGGTTCAGCAGCACGGGCGCGGTGAAGTCGTGGCTGGCGACGACCGCGTTCTTCTTCGCGCTCGTCCAGCTGGTCAGCGCGTTCATGGTGTACGGCAAGCTGCCGGGCCCGCGCTGGGCGGGGAAGCTGCACCGCTGGTCGGGCCGGATCGCCTTCCTGGTGGCCGTCCCGGTCGCCGTGCACTGCCTGTACGCGCTGGGCTACCAGACGTACGAAACGCGAGTTATGTGGCACTCTGCCCTGGGTTGCTTCTTCTTCGGTGCCTTCAGTGCCAAGATGCTGCTGCTCCGCTCGCAGCGGCTGCCCGGCTGGCTGCTGCCGCTCGTCGGCGGACTCGTCTTCACCGTTCTCACCCTTCTCTGGCTGACCTCGGCCCTCTGGTTCTTCCGTACGTTCGGAGTGACGACATGACCCACCGCTCGACGCGGCGCACGGTTCTCCTCGCGACGGGCGCGTCTGCGCTCGCGGCGGGCTGCAGCAAGTACGGCGACAGCAACGGCGACTCGGGGTCCTCCTCCGCGCAGGCGTCCGCCGGGCAGGAGCTGGCGAAGACCACGGACATCCCGGTCGGCGGCGGGAAGATCTTCAAGGACGAGAAGGTCGTGGTCACCCAGCCGAAGAAGGACGAGTTCAAGGCCTTCTCGGCGATCTGCACGCACCAGGGCTGCACCGTGAGCGCCGTGGCGGACGGCACCATCAACTGCCCCTGCCACGGCAGCAAGTACCGCATCGCCGACGGCTCGGTGGCGGGCGGCCCCGCGCCGAAGCCGCTGCCCGCCGAGCAGATCAAGGTCGACGGAAATTCCATCAGCCTGGCGTGAGGTGCCGCGTACGCTCCCGTCCATGCAGCCCGAGACCCTGGTACGCGACCACACGATCTACGCCTGTGTGATGGGCTCGCGCGCCTTCGGGCTTGCGACGGACGGGAGCGACACCGACCGCCGGGGCGTGTACCTCGCCCCCACTCCCCTGTTCTGGCGCTTCGAGAAGCCGCCGACGCATGTGGAGGGGCCGGGCGAGGAGCAGTTCGGCTGGGAGCTGGAGCGCTTCTGCGAACTCGCCCTGCGCGCCAACCCGAACATCCTGGAGTGCCTGCACTCCCCGCTGGTGGAGCACGTCACCGACACCGGCCGCGAACTCCTCGCCCTGCGCGGGGCGTTCCTCTCCCGCCGGGCCCACGAGACGTTCACGCGGTACGCGCTCGGCCAGCGCAGGAAGCTGGAGGCCGACCTCCGCACCCACGGCTCCCCGCGCTGGAAACACGCGATGCACCTGCTCCGCCTCCTGATGAGCGCCCGCGACCTCCTGCGCACGGGCGCCCTCACCATCGACGTCGGCGACCAGCGCGAGCCGCTCCTCGCCGTGAAGCGCGGCGAGGTCCCCTGGCCCGGGGTCGAGTCGTGGATGAACCGCCTGGCCGCGGAGGCGGACGAGGCACTCCCCACCAGCCCGCTCCCCGAGGCCCCAGACCACCGCCGGGTCGAGGACTTCCTCATCCGCGTCCGCCGCGCCTCAGCTCTCCAGCCGGATCCTCACGACGAAGTCGTGCAGGGCGTCGTGGACGGTCGGAGCGTCCGGTAGCGCGGAGGCGGCCTGGGCCTCGTCCAGCACCCCGTGCAGCCGCTCGACATCGCCCCGCACGCGCGCGTGGTCGACATCGGCGTCCCCGTGCTCACGCTCGGCCTTCACGGCGATCAACTCGGGCAGATACGCGGGGGCTTCCTCGATCTCGCCGAGCAGCGTGGGCAGATGGGCCTGCACCTCGCCGCTGCGCATGAGGTGTACGCCGGTCAGCAGCGCCCGGAAGGTGTAGAGCAGCGGCTTGAGCTCACCGGTCTTCTCGAACAGCCGCCACTGGGTGGTCGCGAACCCCCGGTAGTGGTGGGCGTGATGGCTGGTCAGCACGCCCGGCGAGAGCGCCGCCAGTTCCCGGTGCGCGTCCGTCGTGTGCACGACCAGCGGCGAGAGCAACTGCTCCAGCACATAGCCGTTGCGTCGCAGCATCAGCCGTACGAACTTGCGCACGTCGTGGGTGACCAGGTCCATCTCGACGCCGTCCCGGTCCCACATCCGGGAGCGGGTCTCCTCGGGCTCGCGCAGGCCGACGAGCGCCGCGGTGGGCAGCAGGTGCACGCCCCGCAGGTCCACGTCCGAGTCGCGGGACGGGAAGCCGTAGAGGTGCGCGCCGGAGACCGTCGCGAACAGGAGCGGGTCGGGCTGTTCGGCGATCACGGGGGTCAGGTCGATGGCCAGGGCGTCGATCATCCGTCAAGCGTCCCAGAGGGCGCCGAGGGTCAGCAGGTCGCCCCGGTACTCGATGCGGTCGGCCCAGTCCGTCGGCCAGGCCTCCGCGCCCAGGTGGGCACCCGCGAAGGCGCCGGTCAGGCAGGCGATGGAGTCCGAGTCGCCCGAGGTGCAGGCGGCCCGCCGGATGGCAGTGACGGGTTCGTCGGGGAACAGCAGGAAGCACAACAGGCCGGTGGCGAAGGCCTCTTCGGCGATCCAGCCGGCGCCGGTGGCGAGGCACGGGTCGGTGTCCGGATCGACGCCGTCCACTGCGCCGGCGAGGCGGTCGAGGATCGCCCGGCACTCGTCCCAGCCGCGCGCGATGAATTCCTCGGGGGTGCCGTCCTGACTCCGGGTCCACAGATCGCCGAGCCAACGGTGGCTGTAGTGGCTGCGGTTCTCCTCGGCGTACGTCACGAGGGACACGAGCAGGTTGCGCGGCTCGACCCCCTCGGCGAGCAGCCGTACGGCATGGGCGGTGAGGTCGGAGGCGGCGAGCGCCGTCGGGTGCCCGTGCGTCAGCGCGGCCTGCAACTGGGCGGCGCCGGAACGCTGTTCGTCGCTCAGGCCGGGCACCAGCCCGACAGGAGCCACGCGCATGTTGGCGCCGCACCCCTTGGAGCCGATCTGGCTGGCGTCCTGCCAGGGCAGGTCCGGGTCCTCCAGCAGGGCGCAGGCGCGCAGGCAGGTGTTGCCCGGGGCCCTGTTGTTGTCCGGGGAGCGGTTCCAGGCGACGAACTCCTTCCGCACCGCCTCGGCCATCCCCTCCGGCGCGAGCACGCCCCGGTCCATGGCCGCCCGCAGCCCCTTGCCGACCGCGAGGGTCATCTGCGTGTCGTCGGTGACGACGGCGGGCGTGGACAGCCGCATCTGCCGCCAGGGCCCGCACTTGGCGAGGATCGACGGTACGTCGTTGAACTCGGTCGGAAACCCGAGCGCGTCCCCCAGGGCGAGCCCGATCAACGTCCCCGTGGCGGCGCGCTTGTCGACGATCGTGACGGTCATGCGGAGCGTCCTTCCCGGTTCGGCCGGAGCAGAGGCGGCTGGAGGGTGGTGGCGGCTCCCGCGCGATACAGCGCGGCCGGCTTGCCTCGGCCACCGGTGAGCCGCGCGGCCCCCGGCACCGGCTCGACGAAACCGGGCGTGGCGAGCACCTTGCGGCGGAAGTTGGGCCGGTCGAGAGCAGTGCCCCAGACCGTCTCGTAGACGTGCTGCAGCTCGCCGAGCGTGAACTCGGCCGGGCAGAAGGCGGTGGCGAGGCAGGTGTACTCGAGCTTGGCGCCGACGCGTTCGCGGGCGTCGGCGAGGATCCGGTCGTGATCGAAGGCCAGGGGCAGTGCTATGTCACATACCACCCACCGCGCCTCCGCCGCGTCGCTCCCCCCGTGCGGCTCCGGCGCATCCGGCAGCAGCGCGGCAAAGGCGACCGACACGACCCGCATACGCGGATCGCGGTCGGGCTCGCTGTAGGTCCGCAGCTGCTCCAGATGCAGTCCGGTGACGTCCGCGAGCCCGGTCTCCTCGGCGAGTTCGCGCCGCGCGGCCGTCTCGGCGGACTCGTCCGGCTCCACGAACCCGCCGGGCAGCGCCCAGTGCCCGGCGAACGGCTCCTGACCGCGCTTCACCAGCAGGACGTGCAGGGCGCCCGCGCGGATGGTGAGGACGGCGAGGTCGACGGTCACGGCGAAGGGCTCGTAGGCGTACTTGTCGTAATCCGCCTTGTCGAACGCCATGCACCCACACCCCCTTAATAGTCATTACGACTATAAACAGCATGCCGGTGCTTCCACAAGCCCCTCGGGGGTAACCGGGCTCCCATGGGCGAGATCCTGGTGGGCACTTGTTCGTGGACGGACCGGGCACTGGTCGGCAGCGGCTGGTATCCGCCGGGCCGGCGGGACGCGGAGGGGAGGCTGCGGTACTACGCCGAGCGGTTCCCCGTGGTCGAGGTCGACTCGGCGTACTACGCGCTGCCCGGCGCCCGCAACTGCCGTCTGTGGGCCGAGCGGACGCCGGAGGGTTTCGTCTTCGACGTGAAGGCGTTCTCGCTGCTGACCGGGCATCCGACGCGCCCCGCGGCGATGCCGGACGGGCTGCCCGCCGAGCCGCGGGACCCGAAGGTGCTGGACGAGGTGTGGGCGCGGTTCACCGAGGACATCGAGCCGCTCAGGGCGGCCGGGCGGCTGGGCAGCGTGCTGTTCCAGTTTCCGCCGTGGGTCAGGCCCGGCAGGCGGGCCGGGCAGTTTCTCCGGGAGTGCGCCGAACGGACCGTCGGCTGGCCGGTGTCGGTGGAGTTCCGGCACCCCGGCTGGTGGCGTGCGGAGTGGGCGGACGCGACCCGCGCGCTGCTCACCCGCTACGACATGGCGGCCGTGGCCGTCGACATGACCCAGACGCTGCCCGGGTCGGTCCCGCCCGTCACGACGGTCACCTCGCCGCGGCTGTCGGTCGTCCGGTTCCACGGCCGCAGCGGGGCCTGGGGCTCGGGGAGCAAGGAGGACCGGTTCCGCCACGACTACCGGGAGGCCGAACTCGCCGAGTGGCTGCCCCGGTTGCGGGACCTCGCGGGACGCGTCGACGAGCTGCACGTCCTGTTCAACAACTGCTGCGGGACCGCGGCGGTCCGTGCCGCCGAGACCATGCAGGAGCTGCTCGGCGACACGGACCGCGGATCCCGCGCCCGCCCGTCGGTTCAGGCCACGGACGACGAGGCCGGCGCACCCCCGTCCCGGGCACGCGACGGCGCGAACGCCGCCACCAGCGCCCCCAGCCCGGCGGCCCCGGCCGACACCCAGAGCGCCGGCGCGCAGCCGTCCAGGAAGGACGCGGGCGAGTCGTAGCCGCCGTACTGCGTGAAGACCAGGGCGGCGACGGCCACTCCGAAGACTCCGCCCAGTTCGCGCAACGCGTTGTTCACGCCGGCCGCGACGCCCGCCTCGCTGAGCGGGACGGACGAGGTCACTGCGTTGGCGACGCTCGGGAAGACCATCGAGATGCCGATCCCGGCGATGATCAGCGGGAGGACCAACTGCCCGTATCCGACGCCGGGTTCGACCTGCCAGGCGAGCAGGGCCAGGCCCGCGCCCTGGAGCAGCAGGCCGGTCAGCATGAACGGCCGGGTGCCGAAGCGGTCCGCGAGGGCGCCCGCGGCCGGCGCGATCAGCAGCGGCATGGCGTTCCAGACGAGGATGCGTACGCCCGCCTCCAGCGGGGAGTAGCCGAGCCCGGTCTGGAAGAGCTGCGTGATCATGAAGAGGGCGCCGAGCAGGGAGCCGAAGAGGAGGAACGCGACCGCGTTGGCCGTGGAGAAGCCGCGGTTGCGGAAGTGCCCGAGCGGCAGCATCGGGTAGCGGGCGCCCCGGCGCTCCCAGGCCAGGAAGGCCGCCGTGAACACGGCTCCCACGGCCAGCGCGGACAGCACCTCGGCGCTTCCCCAGCCCACCTGCGGCGCCCGCACCGGCGCCCAGGCGAGGCCGGTCAGCCCGGCGGCCGCCAGCACCAGCCCGACGAGGTCGAGTTGCGGCCGGGTGCCGTAACTCTCGTGGAGCCTGGTGGCGGCGAGCGGCAGCATCGCGAGGCCGATCGGGACGTTCAGCCAGAAGATCCACTGCCAGGACAGGCCCTCGGTGACGGCCCCGCCGAGCACGGGCCCGGCGGCGACCCCGAGGCCGGTCACTCCGCCCCAGACACCGATGGCGACGCCCCGCTTCTCGGCCGGGAACGCCTCGCTGATCAGGGTGAGGGTGAGCGGCAGGAGTACGGCGGCCCCGGCGCCCTGCACCACGCGCGCGCCGATGAGCTGGCCCGGGCCGCCCGCGAGCGCGGAGGCGGCGGAGCCGAGGGTGAAGACGGCGAGCCCGAAGACGTACATCCGCCGCCGCCCGAAGCGGTCGCCGAGTGCGGCGCCGGTCAGGGTGAGGCAGGCGAAGACCAGGTTGTAGGCGTTGATCGTCCACTCCAGGTCCGACAGACTCGCCCCGAAATCCGCCCGCAGGGCGGGCAGCGCAGTCGACACGACCACGACGTCGAGGGAGCAGAGCAGGGCGCCGAGTCCGGCGAGGATCACGGTCCAGCCGCGTCGGGTCCGGCCCGGTTCGGCGGGTGGTTTGCGTACGGAGACACTCAGGGTGTCGGTCATGTCCGGGGGTTCCTTCCGTGAGCTCGTGAGCTGTTCCAGGTCGCTCACGGAAGGCAGACCACCCTCACCCCGGAAAGGAATCGCGCCGCCCCAGGAAGGCCAGCAGCCGCGCGTCGGGCCCCGCGTACGGCGGTACGGCCACCGGCGCGCCGAACCGCACGCCCCGGTCCTCCTCCGCGACCACGCACCGCGCCACGGGCAGCAGGTCGGCCGCGAGTGGGCGCGGTATGGGCCGGGGCCGACCGCAGGCCTGGGTCACGTCCCAGCCGTGCACGGCGATCTCCACCGCCCCCACGGCCGCCATCACCCGTACGTCCAGCGGCAGTTCGCCGACCCGCACCCGCTCCCCCGGTCCGGCCGCCCAGGCGCCGAGCACCGCGCACGCGCGCGTACGGAACGCGCACGCCGGGTCGGCGGCCCCGATCACCCTGGGGAACAGCCCGATCCGCCCGCCGGTCAGCCCCTCGTGCAGGGCGTCCAGCGAGTCGTCGAGATGCCCGAGCAGCTCCCCCAGGTCCCACTCCCCGCACGGCGTGCCCCGGTCCAGCCCGCCCGGCGCCACCTCGGCCACGCTCCCCAGCGCGTAGGCGAGCGAACGCTCCAGCAGCTCCCCGGCGTTCACGCGAGCACCCGCGGGAATCCGAAGCGTTCGACCTGGTCGAGGTCGATGAAGGCGGTGATACGGGCCACCGTGCCGCCCTCGACGGTGAGCACCTGCACCGAGTGCGCGCGCAGCACGCCGTCCACCCCGCGCACGTACATGACGACGGCCGGCTGGCCGTTCGCGCGCGTGGGCAGCATTTTGTAGCGGCCCTCGCCGTGCCCGCGCGAGCGCAGGAAGTTCAGGACGTCCTTCTTGCCGCTGAACCACTCCAGGTTGGGCGGCATCTCCAGTTCGACGCCGTCCTGGAGGAGGTCGAGCAGGGCGTCCATGTCGGCGTGCTCGAAGGCGGCCATGTACCGGTCGAGCACCTCGCGGTCGGCCGCGCCCTCGGGTTCGACCACGAGGTCCTCGTCCGGGGCGACCTCGTCGAGCCGGGCACGCGCGCGCTGGAGGCTGCTCTTCACGGCCGCCGTGGAGGTGCCGAGCACCGCGGCCACCTCGGGCGCCCGCCACGCAAGCACGTCCCGCAGGATGAGCACCGCCCGCTGCCGCGCGGGCAGATGCTGAAGCGCGGCGACCAGCGCGAGGCGCAGGCTGCCGCGGGCGGCCACCACGGTCGCCGGGTCGACGAGCGCGTCGGGCAGCGGCTGGAGCCACGGAACATCCGTCACAGGGCCCCTCAGCGGCTCCTCAGGCGCCTGTGACGGCCCCCCGAGCCCGGAGGGCAGCGGACGCCGCGCACGGCTCTCCAGCGCCGTCAGACACGTGTTGGTGGCGATCCTGTGCAGCCAGGTCCGCAGCGAGGCGCGGCCCTCGTAGCCGTCGTAGGACCGCCAGGCCCGCAGATACGTCTCCTGCACCAGGTCCTCGGCCTCGTCGACCGAGCCCAGCATCCGGTAGCAGTGCGCGAGCAGCTCCCGCCGGTACGGGTCCGTCAGGCGTACGAACTCGTCGCGGTCCGTCGTCGTCGCAGGCATGGCCATTCCTCTCGCCGGTCATGAGTACAGACCGGCGAGAGGACCGAAACGCATCGCCTAGAGGTCGACTTCCTGCATCAGCATGCCGACCTCGGTGTTCGACAGCCGCCGCAGCCAGCCCGACTTCTGGTCGCCCAGGGTGATCGGGCCGAAGGAGGTGCGCACCAGCTTCTCGACCGGGAAGCCCGCCTCGGCGAGCATCCGGCGGACGATGTGCTTGCGGCCCTCGTGCAGGGTGACCTCGACCAGGTAGTTCTTGCCCGTCTGCTCGACCACCCGGAAGTGGTCGGCACGCGCGTACCCGTCGTCGAGCTGGATGCCGTCCTTGAGCTTCTTGCCCAGGTCGCGCGGGATCGGGCCGACGATGGCGGCGAGGTAGGTCTTCTTCACGCCGTACTTGGGGTGGGTCAGCCGGTGCGCCAGCTCGCCGTGGTTGGTGAGCAGGATGACGCCCTCGGTCTCGGTGTCGAGCCGCCCGACGTGGAAGAGCCGGGTCTCCCGGTTGGTGACGTAGTCGCCGAGGCACTGGCGCCCCTCGGGGTCCTCCATGGTGGAGACGACACCGGCCGGCTTGTTCAGCGAGAAGAACTGGTACGACTGCGTCGCGACCGTCAGGCCGTCGACCTTGACCTCGTCCTTCTCGGGGTCGACGCGCTTGCCCTGCTCCAGGACGATCTCGCCGTTGACCTCGACCCTGGCCTGCTCGATGAGCTCCTCGCAGGCGCGCCGGGAGCCGTAGCCCGCGCGTGCGAGGACCTTCTGCAGGCGCTCGCCCTCCTGCTCGGCGCCCGGGAAGGTCTTGGGCAGCTTGACGTCCTTCTTGCCGGCGTACCGCTCGCGGTTGCGCTCCTCGGCCCGTGCCTCGTACTCGCGGGAGCTGCCGGGGGCCGTACGGCCGCGCCCGGTGCCCTGGCCCTGCCTGGGGCCGCCCTTGGCGCCGCCGCGCGCCGAGGCGCCGCGGCCCGACTTGGGGCCGTCCTGGGTGGCGCCGGGGCCTACGTCGTAGCGCCGCTCCTCCGGGCGCGGCTTCTTCGGCCGGCCGCCCTGCTTGTCGTCCCGGGAGTTGCCGGCGCCGCGGTAGTTGCCGCGGCCTGAGCTGCTCCCGCCGCGGCCGCCGCTGTTGCCACCACGGCTCCCGCCGTTGTTTCCGCTGCTGTTCCTGCCGCTGCTGCTTCGCATCAAAGTTCCGTCTTGTCGTCTGCGTCCTCGGAATCCGGAGCGTCCGGATCGAACGACGGGACCCCTTCCAGTGTGTCGGCCTCGATCGCCTCGGCCTCCGGGAGGAAGGGCGCGAGCTCCGGGAGCTCGTCCAGGCCGCGCAGGCCCATCCGCTCCAGGAAGTAGTTCGTCGTCGTGTACAGGATCGCACCTGTTTCGGGTTCCGTGCCCGCCTCCTGGACCAGGCCCCGCTGCAGCAGGGTCCGCATGACCCCGTCACAGTTGACTCCTCGTACGGCCGAGACGCGGCTGCGGCTCACCGGCTGGCGGTAGGCGACGACCGCGAGGGTCTCCAGGGCCGCCTGGGTGAGCCGGGCCGTCTGGCCGTCCAGGACGAGCCGCTCCACGGCCAGCGCGTACTCGGCGCGGCTGTAGAAGCGCCAGCCGCCGGCGATCAGCCGCAGCTCGAAACCGCGGCCCTGCACGGCGTACTCGTCGGCCAGCGCCCGCAGCGCGTCCCCGATCTGCCGCTTGGGCCGCTCCAGGATCTTCGCCAGGTGCTCCTCGGTCGCGGGCTCGTCCACGACCATGAGGACGGCCTCCAGGGCGGGCTTCAGGTCGAGGTCGGCGACGCCGCGGAGCCCTGCCGGGAGTTCCTCGGTCTCCTCGGTCATGCTTTCTTCTCCTCCTTGGGCTCCTCGGGCGGCCGGTCGAACTCGTCCGTCACCATCGGCGTCTCGTCCCCCTCCCCGCCGGTCCACCGCACGATCAGATCGCCGAGCGCGGTCTCCTGGTCCAGCGCGACGGCCTTCTCCCGGTACAGCTCCAGCAGGGCCAGGAAGCGCGCCACGACGGTGAGCGTGTCGTCGGTGTCCTCGACCAGCGCCCGGAAGCTGGCCTCCCCGAGCTCCCGCAGCCGCGCCACCACGATCCCGGCCTGCTCCTGCACGCTGACCAGCGGGGCGTGGATGTGGTCGACGTACACCTGCGGTTTGGGCTTGGGCTGCATCGCCTTGACGGCGAGCTTGGCGAAGCCCTCGGGGCCGATGCTGATGACGACCTCGGGCAGCAGTTCGGCGTGGTGCGGTTCGAGTCCGACGGTACGGGGGTAGCGGCGGGCCTCCTCGTCGAGGCGGGCGTTGAAGATGTCGGCGATCTGTTTGTACGCCCGGTACTGCAGCAGCCGCGCGAACAGCAGGTCCCGGGCCTCCAGCAACGCCAGGTCGGCCTCGTCCTCGACCTCGGCGGACGGCAGCAGCCGGGCGGCCTTGAGGTCGAGCAGCGTGGCCGCGACGACCAGGAACTCGGTCGTCTGGTCGAGGTCCCAGTCGGGTCCCATCGCCCGGATGTGCGCCATGAACTCGTCGGTCACCTTGGACAGCGCGACCTCGGTGACGTCCAGCTTGTGCTTGGAGATCAGCTGGAGCAGCAGGTCGAAGGGGCCCTCGAAGTTGGCGAGCCGGACCTTGAAGACACCGTCGTCGGATTCCTCGGGCTCGGCAGCCTGCGGCGCTTCCTCGGGCTGAGGCTCGGCGACCTGCGGCGCGTCCTCCGGCTGAGGCTCTGCGACCTGCGGCGCTTCCTCCGGCTGAGGCTCTGCGACCTGCGGCTCCTCTTCAGGCTCGGGCTCGACCACAGGCCTGGTCTCCGGCTCGGCCTGCGGAGCACCCGGCCCCCGGCCCAGCGCACGCCGACGGCCGGCCGCTGGGCCGGAGGCGGGCGCGTCGTTCGAGGTCATGGCCCCCGCAGGCTACCGCCTACCGCCCGCGCAGCCGGCGTACCAGGATGCTCGCGTCCCCGCGGGACTCCAGATCGGCCAGCACCACGGCGACCGCCTCGCGGACGATCCGCCCGCGGTCGACGGCCAGCCCGTGCTCGCCGCGGAGCACCAGGCGGGCGTGCTCCAGATCCATCAGCTCCTCGGCGGAGACGTACACGGTGATCTTCTCGTCGTGCCGTTCCCGCCCACTGGGGCGCCGGTTGGCGGCCCGTCCGCGCTTGCCCCGCGCCTGCGCGTTCGGGTCGGCCGGGGCAGAACCTTCCTGCGCCGGCTGACGTCGTGCGGAGCGCTCCGCGGCCGCGGCCCGGCTGCGGGACTCGCCCGCGTCGGCCGCGTCCGGCTCCGCCGCCACATGCTCCGCGCCCTCGCCGTCGCCGCCCTGCGCGGGCACCGACTGCGGCGCGTCCTCGGACGCGCTCGCGGCCGGGTCGCTCTCCCCGGCGGGCGCGGGCACCCGGGCCTCGCCGTTGGCCCCACGCCGCGGCGTGGACGGCTGGAGCGCCATTCCCCCTGTCGTACGGAAGAGTTCGTCGGCCCCCGGCAGACTCACTCGGCGTGACACCGGGCGAGCACCTCCCTGGCGAGCTGGCGGTAGGCGGCGGCGCCGACGGAGTTGGAGGCGTACGTGGTGATCGGCTCGCCGGCGACCGTGGTCTCCGGGAAGCGGACCGTGCGTCCGATGACCGTGTGGTAGACGTGGTCGTCGAACGCCTCGACCACACGGGCCAGGACCTCACGGCTGTGGACCGTGCGCGAGTCGTACATGGTGGCGAGGATCCCGTCGAGTTCCAGCTCCGGGTTGAGCCGTTCCTGGACCTTCTCGATGGTCTCCGTCAGCAGGGCGACACCGCGCAGCGCGAAGAACTCGCACTCCAGAGGCACTATCACCTTGTGCGCGGCCGTCAGCGCGTTCACCGTGAGCAGGCCCAGCGAGGGCTGGCAGTCGATCACGATGTAGTCGTAGTCGGCCATCAGCGGCTTCAGGGCGCGCTGGAGCGTCGACTCGCGGGCGACCTCGGAGACCAGCTGGACCTCCGCCGCCGACAGGTCGATGTTGCTCGGCAGCAGGTCCATGTTCGGGACAGCGGTCTTCAGGAGCACCTCGTCGGCCGCCATGCCCCGCTCCATGAGCAGGTTGTAGACGGTGAGGTCGAGCTCCATCGGGTTGACGCCGAGGCCCACCGACAGCGCGCCCTGCGGGTCGAAGTCCACGAGCAGCACGCGCCGGCCGTACTCCGCGAGCGCGGCACCCAGGTTGATGGTCGACGTGGTCTTGCCCACGCCGCCCTTCTGGTTGCACATCGCGATGATCTTCGCGGGGCCGTGGTCGGTCAGCGGGCCCGGGATCGGGAAGTACGGCAGCGGGCGCCCGGTCGGGCCGATGCGCTCACGGCGCTGGCGGGCAGCGTCGGGCGCGAGCGTGGCCGCGTACTCGGGGTCGGGCTCGTACTCCGCGTCGGGGTCGTAGAAGTGCCCTTCGGGCAGTTCGTCGTAGTCGGCGAAGTGGTTGTGGGGCGCGCCACTTCCGTCGCCGGCCATGGCGTTCACGTGATGGCCATCCATGCTCTTGTGTGCTGTCCGGATCACCTGCGGACCCGGGCTCTGTCGGGCTGCGAAGGTGCGCACAGCAACGGAGCCGACAGCCTCGAACCCCGCGGGACCCTGGTCCCCTACCGGCGTTCCTGGTTGACCACCCCCGGGAGAAAATGTCGACTCATTCACAAGTCGTCTTACCTCCTTGGTGACCAGGAAACTTCTAGACAGGTCGGCGTGGCACCATGCCGACGGTTGGCGACTCTATGGCGTGTCGGGCGTCCGCAGCAACACAATCCGCCGGACCCGGCAGGATGTGTCGGCAATGAAACATCCCTCTGTCAAGGGCGTACGGCCGTCGCACGGCAGGTTTCACCGGGGCGCGAATCGACCAAAGGGTTACGTTCGAGGCGAGTTGAGCGAGAGCCGCAAAGTGACCATACACACATCCGGCCGGACCTTGTGGGCAAGGTCCGGCCGCATGTGCGTGGTTGACGCGCCTTGTTGACGTATCGCCTTTACGAAAAGGTGACTTAGCCGTTCGGCGAGGTCACGGGTCAGCCGAGCAGCGAGTCGAGCTCCACGTGCTCCAGGCCGTGCGCCTCCGCGACCTCGCGGTAAACGACCTTGCCGTCATGCGTGTTGAGGCCCTTCGCGAGCGCCGGGTCGCGGCGCAGCGCCTCGACCCAGCCGCGGTTGGCGAGCTCGACGATGTACGGCAGGGTCGCGTTGGTGAGCGCGTAGGTGGACGTGTTGGGCACCGCGCCGGGCATGTTGGCGACGCAGTAGAAGACCGAGTCGTGCACCTGGAAGGTCGGCTCGGCGTGCGTGGTCGGACGGGAGTCCTCGAAGCAGCCGCCCTGGTCGATGGCGATGTCGACAAGGACACTTCCGGGCTTCATCCGCGCCACGAGTTCGTTGGTGACCAGCTTCGGGGCCTTGGCGCCGGGGATCAGCACCGCGCCGATCACGAGGTCGGCGTCGAGGACGGCCTTCTCCAGCTCGAAGGAGTTGGACATGATCGCCCGGACCTTGGTGCCGAAGACCTTGTCGGCCTCGCGGAGCTTGTTGATGTCGCGGTCGAGCAGCGTGACGTGGAAGCCCATGCCGACGGCGATCTGGGTGGCGTTCCAGCCGGAGACACCGCCGCCGATGACGACGGCGCGCGCGGGCTGGGTGCCGGGGACACCGCCGGGCAGCACACCGCGGCCGCCGACCGAGCGCATCAGGTGGTAGGCGCCGACCTGCGGGGCCAGCCGGCCCGCGACCTCGGACATCGGGGCGAGCAGCGGGAGCGCGCGGGAGGGCAGCTCGACGGTCTCGTACGCGATCGCCGTGGTGCCGGACTCGATGAGCGCGTCGGTGCACTCCTTGGAGGCGGCCAGGTGCAGGTAGGTGAAGAGCGTCTGGTCCTTGCGGAGGCGGTGGTACTCCTCGGCGATGGGCTCCTTGACCTTCAGCAGCAGGTCGGCGGTGGCCCACACCTCGTCGGCGGTCTCCAGGATCTTCGCGCCCGCCGACACGTACTCCTCGTCCGTGATCGACGAACCGACACCGGCGTTGCGCTCGATGACGACCTGGTGACCGTTGCGCACCAGCTCGTGCACACCGGCGGGGGTGATGGCCACCCGGAACTCGTTGTTCTTGACCTCGCGGGGGATGCCGACCTTCACGTCGATCACGGTCCTTGGCTCAGAGGGTGTGGGGCAATACAACACATACCCGGCCATGCATGAGCACACCAGGATGCACCGCAGGAGAAGGTGCGGCAGAGCCAGTTTAATGAAGGTGTTCCCGCTGTCTAGCCTTTCATTGCATCAATCTTCTGCGGATGTACTACGGATTTCGCAGGCGTCAGCGTCTTGTTTCGGGCCGTCGCCCGGATCATCGCCCTGTTCGGGGTCCTCACCGAGCAGTCGCTCGGCGGTGCCCCGGTGCAGCTGAGCGGCGGCGGGATCCCCGAGGTGCTCCAGCGTGTCCGCGAGCCGCAGCTGCAGCGCCGCCTGGAGCCGTACGTCCTCGGCGCGGCGCGCCCACTCCACGGCCTCGTGGCAGGTCCGCAGCGACTCCTCGGGCCGGCCGGCGTACTCCTGGACCCGGGCGAGCTCGCTCAACGCCCGTGCGTGGGCGGCCACATCGCCGTTCTTGCGGTGCCCGGCGACCGCGGCCCTCCAGTTGCGCAGCGCCTCGCCGTAGCGGCCCGCGTAGGTGTGCGCGGCGGCGATACGGCCGTACAGCCGGGCGGCCTCCGCGCGCTCGTCCCGGGCGAGGCGCTGGGCGAGGGCGCGGCCGAACCAGTCGGCGGCCCGGTCGTAGTCCCCGAGCTCCTGATGCGCACCGCCTACGGATTCCATTGCGCGGCCGGTTGCATACGGGTCATTTGCTTGGCGTCCGGCGTCCAGCGCCGACCGATATCGCACCAGCGCGTCGGTCGTGCGGCCGGTCTGGGCGTCGAGGTCGCCCAGGTTCAGCAGCGCCGCGGCCTTCTCGCGGGGCAGCTTCCGGCGCTCGGCGACATCGAGGACGAGCCCGTGGATGCCGTACAGGTCGGGTGCGGCGGCCTGGGTGCCGAAGTGCGCGACCATGGCCCGCACCAGCTGGGACATCAGCCGTCGGGCCAGCGTGTCGAGCTCCCCGTCGGCGACCGCGAGCCGGGCCGCCGCCAGCAGGGCGGGCCGGCGCACCCGCAGCCAGTCCTCGGCGGCCCGCGGGTTCGGGAAGCGCAGGGAGCGGGGCATGCCCTGGAGCTTCTCGCGGGCCTCGGGGTTGTCGGTCTCGGTGATCGCCCGGCACGACTGCAGCAGCCGTACCGTGCGCTCCAGCATCCGGGCGCGGGCCAGCTGGAGCTCGCCGGGGCGGTCCTGGGTCCCGGTGAGGGCCTTGAGGAACGGATACAGACAGGCCGGGACCTCGTACTGCGGCAGCGGTGAGTCCACGGCCCGCAGCAGGCCGAGGGCGACGAAGTCGTCCAGGGTGGTCCGCGCGCCGTTCACCGAGCAGCCGGCCAGCGCGGAGGCGGTGTGCGGGTCGACCAGGCCGGCCGGGGCCAGGGAGAGCAGTCGCAGTATCCGGGCGGCCGTCGAGGGCAGCGAGCCGTAGGCGAGCCGGAAGACCCGGCTGAGCGGGGTGCCGTCGTCGCCGTCCGCGTGCAGGTGCTTGGCGAGGTCGGCGACGGCCGCCTTGGGGCGGGCGGCGAGCCAGCCTCCGGCCAGCGTCAGCGCGGCGGGCTGGCCCTGGCACTCCTCGACCAGGCCCTCGGCGGCCCGCGGGTCCACGGTGATGCGGACCGAGCCGGTGTACCGGGTGAGCAGTTCGAGCGCCGACTTGGTGTCGAGGCCGCCGAGGGTGCACGGGCGGACGTCGGAGATGCCGGTGAGCGGGCCGTCGGAGACGGCGACGACCAGGCAGTCCGGGCTGTCGGGCAGCAGCGCGTCGACCTGTTCGGCGTCGGTCGCGTCGTCGAGCAGGATCAGCGTGCGGCGGCCGGCCAGGGCCGCGCGCAGCGCCTCGGTGAGGTCGTCCTCGGCGGCTCCGGCCGGGGCCGGCCGGTCGAGGGCGGCGAGCAGCTCACGGGCGGCGCGCTCGGTCGGTACGGGAGTGCCGTCGGGCTCGCTCAGCCGGGCGCGCAGCACCCCGTCGTCGTAACCGTCCGCGACCTGCCGTACGAGCTCCTCGGCGAGGGCCGTGCGGCCGGAGCCGGGGCGGCCCGCGATGAGCAGTACGCGCGCGCGTGGCGGCTTCTTCCCGGACAGGGTGTCCAGGCCCGCGCGCTCGATGTCGGCGCGCAGCTCCTTCAACTCCCGCGTCCGGCCCAGGAACTGACTGTCCGCCACAGCGTGCCCCGACAGCCGTACGCCGCCTGTGTCCACCGCCTGATCCGTCACGGGCCACGCTCCCGTCCCACCGCACGAGCAAGCCCGCCGGGACTCCGGTACCGGGCGTTAACAGAGCCTAGTTCACGCTCTGCAACGTTCCTGGTGGAGCGCGGCGGGCAGGTCCCTCGATCGGATCAGCCGATGGTCACACCGGCACGCGGAAGGAGGCGTTCAGGACTCGAACGGACGCGCGGGCCACTCCGCCTCCGCCGGGCGCAGCGCGTCGAGGCCCTCGCCCTGCTGCGCGGCGACGAGCGAAAGGACGCCCACCACGAGGCAGTTGTTGTGCAGCTCGCCCGCGAGGACGCCCCGGACGAGTTCATCGACGGGCACGCGCGCGTACTCCAGGTCGGTCTCCTCGTCCTCGACGGCGAAGCGCTCGCCCTCGGCCTCGGAGAGGTCGCGGGCCAGGAAGACGCGCACGGCCTCGTCGCAGCCGCCGGGCGTGGTGTAGACGTCGGTCAGCACCCGCCAGTCCTCGGCCTTGACGTGCGCCTCCTCGTACAGCTCGCGCTGGGCGGCGTGCAGCGGGTTCTCGCCGGGCACGTCGAGCAGGCCGGCCGGGATCTCCCACAGCTTCTGGCGCACGGGGTGGCGGTACTGGCGGATCAGCAGGACACGGCCGGCGTCGTCGAGGGCGAGCACGGCGACCGAGCCGGGGTGCACCTGGTAGTCGCGGCGGACGACGGAGCCGTCGGGCATGACCACGTCGTCGGTCCGGACGGAGGTCTTGTTGCCCCGGAAGGGGGTTTCCGTGGCCCGGATCTCCCACTCCTCGGGGGTGTCCTTGATCGTCATGCCCTGCCCTTCCCGACGTACGCGAAAAAACCGGGGCGCTCACCTTTTGAATGCGCGCGCCCCGGCCACCGTACAACTGTTGTGCTACTTCGACGTCTTCCGCTCGACCGCGGCCTTCACCAGGCCCGCGAAGAGCGGGTGCGGCCTGGTCGGGCGCGAGCGCAGCTCCGGGTGCGCCTGGGTGGCGACCAGGTAAGGGTGCGCCTCGCGCGGGTACTCCACGTACTCCACGAGCTTGCCGTCGGGCGAAGTGCCGGAGAACACGATGCCGGCCTTCTTCTCCAGCTCCGCGCGGTAGGCGTTGTTCACCTCGTAGCGGTGCCGGTGCCGCTCCTCGACGTACTCCTTGCCGTCGTAGACCTCGCGCACGATGGAGCCCTCGGCCAGCTTGGCCGGGTACATGCCCAGCCGCATCGTGCCGCCCATGTCGCCCTCGCCGGCCACGATGTCGAGCTGCTCGGCCATGGTGGAGATGACCGGGTGGCCGGTGGCGGAGTCGAACTCGGTGGAGTTGGCGTCGGTGATGCCGGCGAGGTTGCGCGCGGCCTCGATCACGATGCACTGCAGGCCCAGGCAGAGGCCGAGCAGCGGGATCTTGTTCTCGCGGGCGTACTTGATCGCGCCGACCTTGCCGAGCACCCCGCGGTCGCCGAAGCCGCCCGGGATGCAGATGCCGTCGACGTCCTCCAGCTGGGCCTTGGCGCCGGCCGGGGTCTTGCAGTCGTCGGAGGTGACCCACTTGATCTTCACGCGGGCCCGGTTGGCGAAGCCGCCGGCGCGCAGCGCCTCGGTGACCGAGAGGTAGGCGTCGGGCAGGTCGATGTACTTGCCGACCAGGGCGAGGGTGATCTCGTGGTCGGGCTTGTGGACGCGGTCGAGCAGGTCGTCCCAGGTCGTCCAGTCCACGTCGCGGAACGGCAGGTCCAGCTTGCGGACGACATAGGCGTCCAGGCCCTCGCCGTGCACGGTCTTCGGGATGTCGTAGATCGAGCGGGCGTCGGGGCAGGCGACCACGGCGGCCTCGTCGACGTCGCACATCAGGGAGATCTTGCGCTTGATCGCGGTGGGCACCTCGCGGTCGCAGCGCAGCACGATGGCGTCCGGCTGGATACCGATGTTCCGCAGCGCCGCAACCGAGTGCTGGGTCGGCTTCGTCTTCAGCTCTCCCGACGGGCCGATGTACGGGAGGAGGGAGATGTGGACCACGAACACGTTGTCCCGGCCGACCTCGTGCCGGACCTGGCGGACCGTCTCCAGGAACGGCAGCGACTCGATGTCGCCGACCGTGCCGCCGACCTCGGTGATCACCACGTCGACCTCGTCCGTCGCCATACGGCGGATGCGGTGCTTGATCTCGTTGGTGATGTGCGGGATGACCTGCACGGTGTCGCCGAGGTACTCGCCGCGCCGCTCCTTGGCGATCACCGTCGAGTAGACCTGGCCCGTGGTGACGTTGGCGGAGCCGTCCAGGTCACGGTCGAGGAAGCGCTCGTAGTGGCCGATGTCCAGGTCGGTCTCGGCGCCGTCGTTGGTGACGAAGACCTCACCGTGCTGGAAGGGGTTCATCGTGCCCGGGTCGACGTTCAGGTACGGGTCGAGCTTCTGCATGACGACGCGCAGGCCGCGGGCCTTGAGCAGCATCCCGAGGCTGGAGGCCGTGAGGCCCTTGCCGAGCGAGGAGGCGACACCCCCGGTGACGAAGATGTGCTTGGTCGTCGTAGATTTCGGCGGCATGGCCAAGAGGGGGCTCCCGTGGTCGCGGTCTGGGGTGCGGTTCCGGGGTTTTCTCGCCCACCGGTCCACGGGCTACCAGGGTATCAGCGACGAGGACCGATGGCTTCCGGCCACGCTCTGCGCACACGTCGACACGAACCCGCGCGACCTCACCGGTTTCTCACCCGGCGCTCACCCGATCGGCCGATCCGGGTTGCCCGGAGCGGCACACAGATCATCTACGTGCGTCGTATCCTGCTCGGACACTCGCTGCCGAGCCCGGCCGGGTACACGTCACCACCCCCGCACGTGATGACCGGAACAACGAGAGCTCGTCAGTTCGTTGAGCATCAATTGTCGTTTTGCCACACGGCCAGGACGACTGCTTTGCTTCACCGCTCAACGACGCATTACAACGACCCCTTGACCGCACTAGCGACAGCCCCCCGTTCCACCTGGGGGGTGACGTGGCCGTTCGACTGGAGTTGCACGTGGCCGGGCGCATCGAAGACTACGCACTCATCGGAGACATGCAGACCGCGGCGCTGGTCTGCCGGGACGGCACAGTGGACTGGCTGTGCCTGCCCCGCTTCGACTCGCACGCCATCTTCGCCGGTCTGCTGGGCACCGAGGAACACGGCTTCTGGCGCCTGGGCCCGGCCCACGCCGCCGACGCCCAGCCCCCGACGGCGGCCCGCCGCACCTACCGCGGCGACTCGCTGATCCTGGAGTCGGAGTGGGACACCCCGCGCGGCACGGTCCGGGTGACCGATTTCATGCCCCCGCGTGACGGCGCCCCCCAGCTGATCCGCATCGTCGAGGGCGTCTCGGGCCGCGTCCCGATGCGCTCGGCCCTCCGCATGCGTTTCTCGTACGGCCGTGTCGTGCCGTGGGTGCACAAGCACGACGGCCGCACGGTCGCCGTCGCCGGCCCCGACTCGGTCTGGTTCGACACCGAGTGCGAGACCTATGGCAAGTCCCTGACCACGTACTCGGACTTCACGGTCGCCCCGGGTGACCGGATCGCGTTCACGATCTCCTGGGAGCCCTCGCACAAGCAGCCCCCGCCGCTGCCGGAGCCGGAGGCCTCGCTGCAGGCGACCGAGGAGTTCTGGCGGGAGTGGGTCGAGCACTGCACGTACCACGGCCCGTACCGCGAGGCGGTGATCCGCTCGCTGATCACGCTGAAGGCGCTGACGTACGCGCCGACCGGCGGCATCGTCGCCGCGCCCACGACCTCCCTGCCGGAGGACATCGGCGGTGTCCGCAACTGGGACTACCGCTACACCTGGCTGCGCGACGCGGCCATCACCCTCTCCTCCCTCCTGCGCACCGGCTACCGCGAGGAGGCCCGCGCCTGGCGCGAGTGGCTGCTCCGGGCGGTCGCCGGCGACCCCGAGAACCTGCAGATCATGTACGGCATCGCGGGCGAGCGCGAGCTGGGAGAGGCGGAGCTGGACTGGCTGCCGGGCTACGAGAACTCCGCCCCGGTGCGCGTCGGCAACGGCGCGGCCCACCAGCTCCAGCTGGACGTGTACGGCGAGGTCACCGAGGCCCTGCACCTGGGCCACATGACGGGCCTGGCCCGCAGCGACTACGCCTCCCTGCTCCAGCTCAAGCTGATCCGCTACCTGGAGCAGCACTGGGACGAGCCGGACGAGGGCATCTGGGAGGTGCGCGGCCCGCGCCGCCACTTCGTGCACTCCAAGGTCATGGCCTGGGTCGCCGTGGACCGCACGATCAAGCTCATCGAGTCCGGCGACGCGGACGGCCCGCTGGAGCGCTGGCGCGAGCTGCGCGACGACATCCACCGGGACGTGTGCGAGAAGGGCTATGACAAGGAGCGCAACACGTTCACGCAGTCGTACGGCTCGAAGGAGCTGGACGCGTCCCTGCTGCTGATCCCGCAGATGGGCTTCCTGCCGCCCGACGACAAGCGGGTCATCGGCACCATCGAGGCGATCCAGCGCGAGCTGTCCACGCCCGACGGCTTCATCCTGCGCTACCCGACCGAGGGCGACAGCGAGGGCGTCGACGGACTGCCGGGCGACGAAGGGGCCTTCCTGGCCTGCTCGTTCTGGATGGCGGACGACCTGGCGATGATCGGCCGTGTGGACGAGGCCCGCAAGCTCTTCGAGAAGCTCCTCGACCTGCGCAACGACCTCGGCCTGCTCGCCGAGGAGTGGGACCCGCGCCTCAAGCGCCAGGTCGGCAACTTCCCGCAGGCCTTCAGCCACGTCCCGCTCATCGACACGGCGCTGCGCCTGACGGCGTCCGGGGCCTACGGCGGCTGACCCTTACGGATCGGTGACGTACGGCGGCTGAACAGAGCCCGCCGTACGCCGCCCACCTACGCTGAAAGCGTCCCATTTGCCCCTTTCGGAAAGGGGGCGGCCATGGCTTCCCTCTCGAAGGCGGGCGCGGCCCTCACCGCGCTGCGCGAGGATCTGGTGGGCGACGTGTTCGCCCCGGGGGACGCGGGCTACGACGAGGCCCGGACCGTCTTCAACGCGATGATCGACCGGCGCCCGGCGGTGATCGCGCAGTGCGTGAACGAGGAGGACGTCGTACGGGCGGTCCGCTTCGCCCGCGACCTCGACCTGCCGATCGCGGTGCGCGGCGGCGGCCACAGCGTGGCGGGCATGGCGCTGAACGACGGCGGTGTCGTGGTCGACCTGCGCCACATGCGCGCGGCGACCGTCGACCCCGCGGCCCGGACGGTACGGGTCGCGGGCGGCGCCACGATGAGCGAGCTGGACCGCGCGAGCGCGCCGCACGGCCTCGCCACCACCGGCGGCCGGGCCTCCACGACCGGCGTCGGCGGCTATGTCCTGGGCGGCGGCACGGGGTGGCTGGACCGCTCGCTCGGGCTCGCCGTCGACAACCTCCTCGACGTCGAGCTGGTCACCGCGGACGGCACGCGCGTGCGTGCGAACGCCGACGAGAACCCGGAGCTCTTCTGGGCGCTGCACGGCGGCGGAGGCAACTTCGGCATCGCGACGTCGATCACCCTGAAGCTCCACCCGCTGCCCGCGTTCTCCATCGCGCTGCTGCTGTACCAGCCCGAGTACGGCCGCGAGGTCGTCCGCATCTACCGGGAGGTCATCGAGTCGGGCCCGGCGGAGGCGAGCGGTGGGGTCCTGTACGTCACCGGGCCGCCGGAGGAGTTCGTACCGCCGCACCTGGTCGGCAAGTTGATGTGCGGTGCGCTGGTGGCGTACGCCGGTGCCGAGGAGGATCTGCGCAAGACGGCGGAGCCGCTGCTCGCACTGCCGCACGAGGGCGAGATCGTCAGCGCGATCCCGTACGCCGACTTCCAGACGATGTTCGACGACCCGCCGGGCATGCGGAACCACTGGTCGGCGGAGTACCTGACGGGCCTGCCCGACGAGCTGGCGGACGTCTTCTGCACCTGCGCGGACTCGCTCCCGGTGCAGACCGGCACCCAGCACGTCCTGTTCCCACAGGGCGGCGCGATCGCGGCCGGCCCGCACGCGTACCCGGTCCCGTACCGCGACGCCCCCTGGGCGGTCCACCCCTTCGGCCTCTGGGAGGACCCGGCGGACGACGAACGCTGCGTCCAGTGGGTCCACGGCGTCCGAGACGCGGTACGCCCGTGGAGCACCGGCGCGACCTACCTGAACTTCATCGGGGACGAGGGCGAGGAACGGGTGGTGGCGGGCCTGGGCGCGGAGAACACGGCACGTCTGGGCGCGGTGAAGCGGCAGTACGACCCGGACAACGTGTTCCGCTTCAACCACAACATCAAGCCGGCCCGAGCGCGGTGAGTGTCCGCTCCCCCGCCGGGTCTCCCGCAGTCGCCGGGACCAGGGCGATCTCGTCCAGGCCGGCCTCGGCGTAGTCGGCGACACGCGCGCGTACCGTGGCGAGGTCGCCGACCAGGCCCAGCGTGGTGGCGGCCTCCGGTGGCAGGGCGCGCACCAGCGTGCCGCGGTCGGCGCCGGACGCGGCCAGCTCCACGGCCTTGGAGAAGCCCGCCTCGGCGAACACCTCGCGGTAGCCCGGCACGGTCAGATAGCCGGCGATGCTGCCCAGCACCTGGGCGAGGGACTCGGGGCCGGGGTCGACGGCGGCCGGCAGCCACGCGGCGAGCGCGGGCGGTGTACGGCCCAGCCGCGCCGCCGCCGCGTCGAGGCGGGCCCGCAGGGCGCGCACCTGCTCCGGCGAGACCACGTCCAGCAGCATGCGGTCGGCATGCGCGGCCGCCGTGCCGATCGCGCGGTCGCCGAACGCGGCCACGGTGAGCGGCCCGCCGGGCGGCGCGAGCCGGCGCCGGAAGTCGCTGCCGGGGACGACCGGTTCGCCCTCCACGCCGTGCAGGAGGGCCCGTACGGCCGCCGCGGACTCCTCCAGTACGGCGGCGGGCCGCACCCTGGGCCGCCCGTGCACGCCCTCGACGACCCGCTTGCTGGACGTGCCCAGCGCCACGCCGACGGGCCGCCCGGTCAGGGCCCCGACCGAGGCGGCACCCCGGGCCACGGTGTACGCGTCCCGCACCGACACCGGCACCGGCCCCGCCGTCAGCGCGACCCGTTCGGTGGCCCGCCCGATCGCCGTCGCGAGCACGAAGGAGTCCCACGTAGGCCCCTCCCCGGCCCACACCTCGCGGTACCCCAGCCGATCGGCGGCCACCGCCACCCGTAACGGCTCCTCGACCGGACTGTCGTCCTCCCGCGCCACGGCGACCACACTGAAGTCCATGCCGGGCCGCTACCCCGTCATGCCCGCCCGAACCCGGAGGGCCGGCTGTCACCAGGCTGACCTGAAGGCATCCGCGCAGGTAGCGTCCACCTATGGACAGCAGATTCGACACCCAGGGCGCCGGGATCACCGTTCAGCGGGCGCTGGAGCTGCCCGGACTGCGCAGCGGGCTGCCCGAGGTGCTCGCGGGCGCCGACCGGCTCCAGCGCACCGTTCGCTGGGTGCACGCCGGCGAGGTGCCCAACATCGCCTCGCTGCTCAAGGGCGGCGAGCTGCTGCTGACCACCGGCTACGGACTCGGCACCCGCCCGGCGGAACAACGCGCCTTCGTCCGTACCCTCGCCGAACGCGGCATCGCCGCCCTCGTCATGGAACTCGGGCCGCGCTTCACCCGCCTCCCCGCGGCCCTCGTCGACACGGCCCGCGCGGCCGGTCTCCCGCTGGTCCAGCTGCACCGCGAGGTGCCCTTCGTGACGGTCACCGAGGAGATCCACACCGAGATCGTCAACGGCCACTACGCGCTCCTCCAGCGCGCCGAGGAGGTGCACCGCCGCTGCACGGAAGCCCTCCTGGGCGGCGGCGGGGTCCCTCAGGTCCTCGGCATCCTGGCCGACTTCAGCGGCAACCCGGTCTTCCTGGAGACGACCGACGGGCAGCTGCTGTACGCGGCGGGGGCGGGGCCCGAGGGCGCGGATCCGCTCCAGGTGTGGGAGGGGCTGCGCGGCCAGCACAAGGACGCGCCGCCCGCCGGTTCCGCGCTGGTGGACGTGCCCGGCGGCGGCCCCGGCACGGGTTCGGTACGGGCCCGGCTGGTCCTGCTGCCCGTACGGGCGCCGCTCGGCCCGGTGCACCGGATGGCCGCCGAGCGTGCCGCCGGCATCCTCGCGGTCGTCCTGATGCAGGCCCGCCAGGAGGAGGAGCTGGCCGCGCGCGGGCGCGGCGACTTCCTCACCGACCTCGCCGAGGGCCGCATCACCGCGGAGGACGCCCCCGCGCAGGCCCGCGTCCTGGGCTTCAAGCCCGGCAACAGCCCCCTGCTCCCGGTCGTCATGCGGCTCGGCGACGCCCTCTCCCCCGGCGGCGGCTGGGCGGTGCTGGCCCGCGCGGTCTCCGAGGAGCTGGCGTCGGTCGGAGTGCCCGTGCTGCTGGGTGTACGGCCTGTCGAGGGCCGTGTCCTCGTCCTGCTGGGCCTGCGGTCGGAGTCGGAGCGGTCGGCCGTGGCGGACCGGGTCGCGGCGGCGCTGCGGGCCGGGGTGGAGCGGGCCGGCATGCAGCGGCCGGGTGCCCAGCCGCCGGTCGTGGTCGTGGGCGTCGCCGGCGGCTGGGCGGCGGCCTCGGCGGGGCTGCGGCACGCGGCGGAGGCGGCGACCGCGGCCCAGGGCCTGACGGACCGGCCCTGGTACGACGCCCGCCGCCTCGACATCGACCTGCTGCTGTGGCGGCTGCGCGACCATCCCGACCTGGCCGCCTTCGTCGACCGCGCGATCGGGCCCCTGCGCGACCACGACAACCGCTCCCGGCCGCCGCTGCTGCCCACCCTGGAGACGTACCTGGCGCACGCGGGCCGCAAGGCGGAGACGGCCCGCGAACTCCACCTCAACCGCCAGACCCTGTACAACCGCCTCGCCCGCATCGGGGAGTTGCTCGGCACGGACCTCGACGACCCGCAGACGGTACTGGCGTTGAGCCTGGCCCTGCGGGCACGCCGGCACGTGTCGTGAGACCCCCTTTTCACAGGGCTCCTCAGATCAGCGGCAGCGGCTGGGTCAACTCGTCGTAGATGCTGAGCACTTGGGCGACGGTCTCGTCCTCGGTCGGCCAGGTGGCCGCCTGCCGGGTGCCCTTCTCACGCAGCGCGTCACGCCGTTCGGGGTCGTCGAGGAGTGCCGTCACGGCGTCGGCGAGGGCCTCCGCGTCTCCGTACGGCACGAGTTCCGCGGCGTCGCCGACGAGTTCGGGAATCCCGCCGACCCGGGTCGCGACGAGCGGCACGCGTGCGTGCAGGGCCTCCTGCGCGAGCACCGACCGCGACTCCCGGCTGCTGGGCAGCAGCGCCAGGTCAGCGGCGGCGAGCAGCCGGTCCACGTCGTCGCGCCGCCCGATGAGCCGTACGGGCAGGCCCTCGTCCTCGATACGGCGCTGCAGCGCGGTCCGCAGCGGCCCCTCGCCGGCGATCACCACGAGCGGCACGGGGTCGAGGCGGCGCCACGCGCGCGTGGCGTCCAGCAGGGTGTCGTAACCGCGGTGGCGGTCGAGGGAGCCGACGGCCATCAGCAACGGGCGGCCGGTGGCGCCGAGTTCGGCGCGGATCTTGGAGCCCGGGTCGGGGTCCTCGGGTGCGTCGGGCCGGCGCGGGCCGGGCAGTGCTACGGCGGCGAGCCGGGCGTCCCGCGCGCCGGTGCGCCGGGCCCGGTCCACCAGGTCGGAGCTCGTGCCGAGCACCACGGTGGCGGCCTTCACCACGCGCCGCTCCAGCAGCCGCAGCAGATGGGCGCGGGCGCCCTCGGCGTGCGCGCGGTTGTGCCAGGTGACGACCAGCGGGGTCCGGCGGCCGCTGAGCGCGAGCACGGCGCGGAACGAGGCGTGCAGCCCGTGCGCGTGGACCAGGTCGGCGTCCTTGCACGCGTCCCGGAGCGCGGCCACGGAGGCCGGGTCGGTGCTGCGCGGCACGTGCACGTGTTCGGCGCCGACGCCCGTGAAGTCGTAGGTGCGATCGGCCTCGACAGGGGCGCACACCGTCACCCGCACGCCCCTCGCGACGAGCCCGGAGGCCAGCGAGCGCACATGCGCGCTGCTGCCGGCGTTGCCGCCGCCCAGCACCTGCACGGTGCGCAGCGACGACTGACCGTGCGGCGGATGGCTGCTGACGGGGCTCACGTGGCCGGGGCTCCTGGTTCGGCGTCGGGCGGTCACGAAGAAGGTACAGAAGGACCGGGCGGAGGGGGTGTACCGCGCGGTTTCCTCCACGCACTACGCCAAGGATGCCAGCACGGACGGGGGTTCGGGCAACGCGGAAGGGACGGAGCCCCTGCGCGACCGGGGGCGACGTCACCCACATGGGCGAGGACGGGATGGTTCCGGGGCAGGCCGGTGAAGGAGCCGGGGAGGAAACGGGGCGGATGGGCTCGCAGACCCGGCACCTCACTCCGGCATGCGCGCCCCTGCAAGACCGCGCCTGACTCCGGCATGCGCGCCCCTGCAAGCCCCGCACCTCACTCCGCCGTGCGCGCCCCCGGCAGGACCACCGCCCGCGCCGCCTCGCTCACCCGCTCCCCGAAAGCCGCCGCGGCCACAAACGCCGCGGCATGCGCGGCCAGCCCGGCCCGCCCGTTGCTCGCGACGACGGCCGCCCCCAGAGCCGCGCCCAGCGCATGCGCCCCCGTGTCGCCGAGCATCGTGCGCTCGGCGAGGTCGTCCGGCAGTACGGCCGCGGCGGCGCCCATCGCGGCGGCGGCGAGTTCCGCGCCGGGGCCGGAGCGCAGCAGTCCGGGCGCGGTGAGCGCGACGACCGTGCCGGCGGCGGCGCCCGGCCGTACGTCCACGAGGTTGACGAAGTGTGCGGCCCCCGCGATCACGACCCCCGCGAGCACCTTGTCGACGGCCCGCTCCTTGAGCAGCGCCCCCGCGACGAGCCCCGCCGCCGAGATCCCGAACAGCTTCACGGCCCCGCTGGTGACCTCCCCGCCCCGCAGCGCCCCGAGATGCGCCCGGAACCCCCGCCGGGAATCACCGGCCCCGGCGACGTCGTCGTACGCCCCGCAGGCCCCCGCGGCAAGCACCGCGAGCCCCGCGGCGGGCCGCACGCGCCCGGCGCCGACGGCCGTGGCGACCGCGGTCGCGGGACCGGCGTACAGCTCGACCGTCCGCCCGGCGTAGTTCTTCCGCTCCCAACGCCCGCGCCCGCCGGGCGCCTTGGCGCGCAGCCCGGCGATCCCGGCACGGGTGAGGGCGGCGGCGAGTCCGAACGAGGCAGTCCTGCCAGGAAGGTTGACCATCGGCCCACCCTATGCGGCGACCCTCCTACACGTCCGCCCTGGCTGTCGCCAGCAGCTCCTCCGCATGGGCCCGGGCCGTCTCCGAGTTCTCCTGACCGGCCAGCATCCGGGACAACTCCCGTACCCGGTCCTCGCCTTCGAGCACCTTCACGCCGGACCGGGTCACGGATCCGTCGTTGGTCTTCTCGACCAGCAGCTGCCGGTCGGCGAAGGCGGCCACCTGTGGGAGGTGGGTGACGACCACGACCTGGGCGGACTTCGCGAGCCGCGCGAGCCGCCGCCCGATCTCGACCGCGGCCTTGCCGCCGACACCGGCGTCGACCTCGTCGAAGAGGTACGTCGGCACGGGGTCGGTGCCCGCGAAGACGACCTCGACGGCCAGCATCACGCGCGACAGCTCACCGCCCGAGGCGCCCTTGGCGATGGGCCGCGGCGGCGCCCCCGGGTGCGGGGCGAGCAGCAGCTCGACCTCGTCGGCACCGGCCGGTCCGTACGCGACCGCACGCCCGCCGACCTCGACGCCCTCCGGATCCTCGGTCTGCCGGATCTCGAACGACACCCGCGCGTGCGGCATCGCGAGCGAGGCCAGCTCGGCGGTCACGGCGGCCGCGAACCGCTCCGCGGCCTCGGTCCGCGCATCGGTCAACGCCTGTGCCAGCCCGCCGAGTTCGGCCCGCAGCGCGTCCCGCTCGGCCGTCAGCTCGTCGATCCGCTCGTCGTCGCCGTCCAGCTCGGTCAGCCGCGCCGCACTCCGCTCGGCCCAGGCCAGCACGGAGTTGACGTCCTCGCCGTACTTCCGGGTCAACGCGGTGAGCGCGGCCCGCCGTTCCTCAACTGCCGCCAGCCGCAGGGGATCCGCGTCGAGATCGTCGGCGTACCCCGCCAACTCCCCCGCCACGTCGCCCAGCAGGATCCCGATCTCCCCGATCCGGTCGGCGAGCGCGGCCAGCGCCGGATCGTGCGACCGGACGGCGTCCAGCGCCCGCTGGGCGCCCGCGACGAGCGTGGCGGCGTCGATGCCCTCGGGGTCCTCGGGGTTCCCGGCGAGCGCCGCGTGGGCGGCCGTGGCGGCGGAGGACAGGGCCTCCGCGTGCCCGAGCCGCTCGGCCTCCTCCGCCAGCTCGACGTCCTCCCCGGCACGCGGCTCGACCCCGGCGATCTCCTCGAGGCCGTAGCGCAGCATGTCGGCTTCCTGGGCCCGCTCACGCGCGCGCGTGACGATCTCCTCCAGCTCGACCGAGACGGCCCGCAGCCGCCGGTAGGCCTCGCCGTACTTGGTGAGCGGCCCGGCCACGGCGTCGCCCGCGTACCGGTCGAGGGCCTGCCGCTGCCGGGACAGCTTCAGCAGTCCCTGCTGATCGGTCTGCCCGTGCACGGCCACGAGGTCGTCGGCGAGGTCCGCGAGGAGTCCGACCGGCACACTGCGCCCGCCGACGTGCGCCCGCGAGCGCCCTTCGGCGGAAACGGTACGGCTGATCAGCAGCGCCCCGTCGTCGAGCTCCGCTCCGGCCTCCTCGGCCCGCACCACGGCGGAGGCGCCCGCCGGCACGGTGATCCGCCCCTCGACCACGGCCTTCTCGGCCCCGATCCGGACCAGCGCCGGATCGGCCCGCCCGCCCAGCAGCAGCCCGAGGCTGGTGACCACCATGGTCTTGCCCGCGCCCGTCTCACCGGTGACGGCGGTGAACCCCGGCGACAGCTCGACAACCGCGTCGTCGATGACGCCGAGCGACCGTATCCGCATCTCTTCCAGCACGATGAAGACCTTACGAGGTAGGGCAGGACAAGCGCGAGGCACCCTGTCACCCGGGCGAGTGGAGGTTTCTCAGTGAGGCGCTCCCCGCCATCCGGACACCGGCAGGGCGAACTTCGCCACCAGCCGGTCCGTGAACGAGGCGTGATGCAGCCGGGCCAGCCGCACCGGCACGGCCCCCCTCCGCACCTCCACCCGCGCCCCCGGCGGCAGGTCGAAGGTCCGCCGCCCGTCGCACCACAGCACCCCCGGGGGAATGTGCGGCAGCAGCTCCACCGCGAGCACGGAGTTCGGCGAGGTCACCAGCGGCTTCGCGAACAGCGCGTGCGCGCTGATCGGCACCATCAGCAGCGCCTCGACCTCCGGCCACACCACGGGCCCGCCCGCGGAGAACGCGTAGGCCGTCGACCCGGTGGGCGTGGACAGTACGATCCCGTCGCACCCGAACCCGGTGACCGGCCGCCCGTCGATCTCCAGCACGACCTCTAGCAGCTTCTCGGCCCCGGCCTTCTGCACGGCCGCCTCGTTGAGCGCCCAGTCCGTGTGGACGATGTCCCCGTTGCGGTGGACGACGACGTCGACGGTCATCCGCTCCTCGACCTCGTACGACTTGGAGACCACCCGGTCGACGACCTTGTCGAGGTCGTCCCGCTCGGCCTCCGCGAGGAACCCGACACTGCCCAGGTTGACGCCGAGCATCGGCACCCCGGAGGCCCGCGCGAACTCGGCGCCCCGCAGCAGCGTCCCGTCACCGCCCAGCACGATGAGCAGCTCGCACCCTTCGAGGCACTGCGCGGTCGCCTCCTTGACCAGCTCCACCTCTTCCGGCAGCGGCAGGTCGGCGGCCTCGTACTCCAGGACCCGTACGCCGATGCCCTCGCGCAGCAGCCCCTTCACGACCAGCTCGGCGCTGCGGATCGC
The DNA here is from genome assembly GCF_022698165.1 of Streptomyces cylindrosporus. Lineage (GTDB taxonomy): Bacteria > Actinomycetota > Actinomycetes > Streptomycetales > Streptomycetaceae > Streptomyces > Streptomyces cylindrosporus. Next base: position 9,088 of record NZ_JALDAY010000010.1, on the reverse strand, counting down.
CGCGGGCCGGCCGGTGTGGGCGAGCAGGAAAACAGTACGAGCTCGGTTCTGAGTCAACGCGGCCCCTCCGCCACTGCACGATCGACATCGGCCGGGTCCAGTTCGGGTGCTCCGGCCCGCAGCCACAGAAAGTACTCGACGTTCCCGGACGGTCCGGGCAACGGGCTGGCGGTGACACCCTGCACCCCGAGCCCGAGTTCCCACGCCTTGTGGGCCACACCCCGCACGGCCTCGGCCCGCAGCTGCGTGCTCCGTACGACTCCCCCGCTGCCCAGCCGTTCCTTCCCCACCTCGAACTGCGGCTTGACCATCATCACCAGGTCGGCATCCGGCTTCACACAACGCACCAGGGCAGGCAGCACCAGCCCGAGCGGAATGAAGGACAGATCACCCACGACAAGATCCACAGGTTCCCCATCGATCGCTTCAAGCGTCAACTCGCGTACGTTCGTACGGTCCTTGACGGTGACGCGTTCATCACTCCGCAGAGTCCACGCGAGTTGTCCGTAGCCGACGTCGACGGCGACGACGTGCGTGGCCCCGGCCCGCAGCAGCACATCGGTGAAACCGCCGGTGGAGGCGCCTGCGTCCAGCGCCCGCCGCCCCTCGACGACGAGCCCCCGCGGTACGAACGCCTGGAGCGCGCCCGCGAGCTTGTGCCCACCGCGGGAGACGTAGTCGGGATCGCCGTCGTCGTCCTGGACCACGATGGCCGCCGCGGTCTCCACCTGCGTGGCCGGTTTGGTCGCGACGGTCTTGCCGACGGTGACCCGCCCGGCCGCGATCAGCTGGCTGGCGTGCTCGCGCGAGCGCGCCAGCTTCCGGCGCACCAGCTCCGCGTCCAGCCGACGGCGTGCGACTCCTGCCACGTTCGGTTCAGCTCCTATTGCCATACGAGGGTGAAGGGGCCCTCTGGTCGTACGACGGCGAGGGCGCCGGAGGTCCCGGGCGGGCGTCGAGCGCGGTGAGCGCGTCGCGCAGCCCCCGGTGTACATCCTCGTACACCTCGACGTGTCCGTCCGTCGCGAGGTGGTCGGCGTCGCCGAGCCGCTCCAGCTGGGCGTCGACCTCGGCGTTGCCGGTGGGGGTGCGGGTCACGTCCAGCGGGGCGGGGGCGGCCGGGTCGTACTCCGGCTCCGCCGTCTCCTCGGTGATCTCCGTCTCGGGTACCGCGTCGCTCATGCCCAGACGCTACCCCGAAGCCCTGGGGTAACGTCGATCGCGATGGCCACGATCGAGGAGTGCCGCGCCGCACTCGAGAAGCTCTCGGACAACATGCAGCACGCCGAGGGGGACGTCCGCACCGCCGCGTCCCTGGACCGCTCGGTGAGCTGCCGGATCACCGACCTCGACATCACCTTCGTCGGCCTGATGACGGGCGGCCGGATCGTCGTGCACGACACGATCCAGGGCCCGCCGAAGGAGAAGGCCCAGATCAGACTCACCATGGCCGGCGACGACCTGGTGGCCCTGGTGAACGGCGAGCTGAACTTCGCCAAGGCCTGGGGCTCGGGCCGGGTGAAGCTGGAGGCGGGCCTGCGGGACCTGTTCCAGCTCAGGAAGCTTCTGTAGCCGCGACCCTCGCTTCGGTACGTGCCTTGCGCGCCGCCGGCACCACCAGCGGCGTCCCCGTCTCCGGGTCGTCGATGACCTGGCAGCGCAGCCCGAAGACCTCCTCCACCAGCTCGGCCGTGACGATGTCGTTGGGCGCGCCCTCGGCGATGATCCGCCCGTTCTTGAGCGCGATCAGGTGCGTGGCGTACCGGGCCGCGTGGTTGAGGTCGTGGAGTACGGCGACCAGCGTGCGCCCCTGCTCCTCGTGCAGCTCGGCACAGAGGTCGAGGACGTCGATCTGGTGCTGGATGTCGAGGTAGGTGGTCGGCTCGTCGAGCAGGAGCAGCGGGGTCTGCTGGGCGAGCGCCATGGCGATCCACACGCGCTGCCGCTGCCCGCCGGACAGCTCGTCGACATACCGGTCGGCGAGCTCGGCGACCCCGGTCTGCGCCATCGACTCCTGTACGACGCGCTCGTCCTCGGTCGACCACTGGCGCAGGATGCCCTGGTGCGGGTACCGGCCCCGGCCCACGAGGTCGGCGACGGTGATGCCGTCGGGCGCGATGGACGACTGCGGCAGCAGGCCCAGCGTCCGGGCGACCTTCTTCGCGGGCATCGACTGGATGACCTGCCCGTCGAGCAGCACCCGGCCCTCGCTCGGCTTCAGCATCCGCGACAGGGCCCGCAGCAGCGTGGACTTGCCGCACGCGTTCGGGCCGACGATCACGGTGAAGGAGTTGTCGGGGATCTCCACCGACAGCTGCTCGGCGATGACCCGCTGGTCGTAGGCGAGGGTGACCTTCTCGGCGGACAGACGGTTCACGGTGCTCCTTCGGTTGTTCAGCCCGCTGCTGGTGGTGCTGTCGTTGCTCATATCCGGCCCGCCCTGCGCTCGGTGACCAGGAGCCACAGGAGGTAGACGCCACCGAGGACGCCGGTGACCACGCCGACCGGCAGCTGGTCGGCACCGAAGGCCCGCTGGGAGGCCCAGTCGGCGGTGACCAGGAGGGCGGCGCCCATGCAGAGGGAAGCCAGCAGGTTCGGCCCCGGCGATCGGGTCAGCCGGCGGGCCAGCTGCGGCGCGGTGAGCGCCACGAAACCGACGGGACCGGCAGCGGCGGTGGCGGTCGCGGTGAGCAGGACGGCGGCCACCATCAGCAGCGCCCGTACCCGCTCCACGCGTACGCCCAGCGCGTTCGACACGTCGTCGCCCATCTCCATCATCCGAAGGCCGCGCGCGTTGACGAGGACGAGCGGCACGAGTACGGCGCACACCGCGAGCAGCGGCCAGACCTGGTCCCAGTCGCGGCCGTTGAGGGACCCGGTCATCCAGACGAGCGCGCGGGTCGCGTCGACGATGTCGGAGACGGTGAGCAGATAGCCGTTGACCGCGGTGACGATCGCGGAGACGCCGATACCGACCAGGACCAGCCGGTAGCCGTGCACGCCCTGCTTCCAGGCGAGCAGATAGATGGCGAGCCCGGTCACCAGGCCGCCCACGAGCGCGCCCAGGGTCACCTGGGCCGCGCTGCCGCTGAACAGCACGATCATCACGAGCGCCCCGGCGGTCGCGCCCTGCCCGAGCCCGAGTACGTCGGGACTGCCCAGCGGATTGCGGGTCACGGCCTGGAACAGCGCGCCGCCGAGCCCGAGCGAGGCGCCGACCAGCAGCCCCACCAGGACCCGTGGCAGCCGCAGCTCGTTGACGATGAACTCCTGGCCCGCGTCGCCGTTCCCGAACAGCGTCTTCACCACGTCGCCGGCCGGGATCGGGAAGTCCCCGGTCCCGATCAGCACGACGCTCGCGGCGAACGCGGCGAGCAGCAGCAGGACCACGACGGTGACGGCACGGACGTCCAGGCGCAGGGAGAGCCCGCCGGGCGTCCTCAGCACACGGTTGCTCTTCACAGCTGGGCCGTCCTCCGCCGTCGTACCAGGAAGATGAAGACCGGCCCGCCGATGAGCGCGGTGATGATGCCGACCTGCAACTCCGAGGGGCGGGCGACGACCCGGCCGACGACATCGGCGCCGAGCAGCAGCACGGGCGACAGGATCGTGGCGTACGGCAGGATCCAGCGCAGGTCGGGGCCGGTGAAGGACCGTACGGCGTGCGGGACCATCAGCCCGACGAAGGCGATCGGCCCGCATGCGGCGGTAGCCGCTCCGCACAGCACGGTCGCGGCCAGCATGGACAGCGCCCGGGTGCGGTTGAGGTTGGCGCCGAGGGCCTTGGCGGTGTCGTCGCCCATGGCCACGGCGTTCAGCGGCCGGGCAAGGCCGAGCGCGAGCAGGGTGCCGACCGCGAGGAACGGAAGCACTTGCAGGATGGTCGAGTCGGTGGCCGAGGACAGCGAACCGACCGTCCAGAAGCGCATCCGGCCGAGCGCCGCCTGGTCGGTGATCATCACGGCCTGCAGATAGCCGTAGAGCGCGGCGCTGATCGCGGTCCCGGCGAGCGCGAGCCGCACGGGCGTGGCCCCCCTGCTGCCCCCGAGGAACCAGACCAGCGCCCCCACGGCCGCCGCACCGGCGAAGGCGAACCAGACGTACCCGGTCAGCGAGGTGACACCGAAGTACGTGATCGCCGTGACGACCGCGGCGGACGCGCCCGCGTTGAGGCCGAGCAGCCCAGGGTCGGCCAGCGGATTGCGGGTCAGCGCCTGCAGCACGGCCCCGGAGAGCCCGAGGGCTGCGCCGGCGAGCAGCCCGAGGACGGTCCGCGACAGCCGCTCGTCGACCACGACGTCGCCGTACGTGCCCGTGTCCTGGAACAGTCCGTGCCACACCTGTTCCAGGGACAGCCCTTTCGCCCCGATCGCGATGCTCGCCACGGCGACGAGCGCCAGGACCAGGACGGACGCGAGCAGCCCAAGGCCACGTATCGCCCGGCGGGTTGGGGGCGCGGGGGCGGTCTCCGCGCGCTGTTCTGGAGGACTGTCGACCAACACGCAGTTAGGTTAGCCTACCCTCCCATTCACAGTCCCAATCGAGCCAGCGCCTTCCCCGGATCGAGCTCGCACACGCCGTCCCCGGCCGCCGTCCAGGCCGCCGCGCACAGCGCCCGCAACCCGTCCAACGCCTCCCCGTCACCGTCGAGTTCAAGCCGGTCCGAACCGGCCTTCGCCGTCCAACCCCCGCACCGGAAGCCGCCGTCCGCCTCGCTGACCTCCGGCTGTCCCGTGAGCAGACCGCGCAGATCGGCGTCGACATACGTCGGCCGATGCTGCGGCGGCGCCGCAAGCAGCTGGGCGCCGTCCGTCACGCCGGTGAGGACGAGGAGGGAGTCCACCTCGCCGTTGAACGCGCCCTCGATGTCCGTGTCCAGCCGGTCGCCCACGACCAGCGGCCGGCGGGCGCCCGTGCGCAGGATCGTCTCGCGGTGCATGGGGGGCAACGGCTTGCCCGCGACCTGCGGTTCGGCCCCGGTCGCGATCCGCACGACCTCCACCGCGGCGCCATTGCCCGGCGCGATACCGCGTGCGCTCGGAATCGTCAGGTCGGTGTTGGACGCGTACCAGGGCACCCCGCGCGCGATGGCGTAACAGGCCTCGGCGAACCGCGCCCACTGCAACTCGGGCCCGCCGTACCCCTGTACGACCGCCGCCGGATCGTCCTCCGCCGACTCGACCGGCACGAGCCCACGCTCGCGCAGCGCGACCCGCAGCCCCTCACCGCCGATCACCAGCACCCGGCTGCCCTCCGGCACCTGCTCGCTGATCAGCCGCGCGACCGCCTGGGCGGAGGTGATGACGTCATCGGCGCCGGTCGGTATCCCCAGCTCCGTCAGGTGGTCCGCGACCGTGTCCGGGGTCCGCAGCGCGTTGTTGGTGACGTACGCGAGATGCATCCCGCCCGCCCGGGCGGTGGCCAGCGACTCGACCGCGTGGGCAATGGCGTTGCCCCCCGCGTACACCACCCCGTCCAGGTCGAGCAGCGCCGTGTCGTACGCCTCACTCAGGGCCTGCCCACTGCCCTCGGGCCTCGTCCTGACGACCTGGCTCATTCCGCATCGCTCCTCGTTCGACCGCTTTCCCCCGATCATCCCTCACGCCACTGACACACGTACGATGCCGGGATGAACACAGCAGGTCACTCGGAAGCAACGGCGCGCCGAGGCCTGGAACTGACCCCGTTCCGAGGCCTTCGCTACGACCCCGACCGGGTCGGCAGCCTGGCGGCCGTGACGTCCCCGCCGTACGACGTCGTGGTGCGTCCCGACGGCCTGCACCATCTCCAGGACTCCGATCCGCACAACATCGTCCGCCTGATCCTGCCGCAGGCCCCCACCGTCGGCGCCCGCAACGAACAGGCGTCCGACACCCTGCGCCGCTGGCAGGCCGAGGGAGTCCTGGCCGCCGACACCGATCCCGGCCTGTACGTCTACGAGCAGCGCCACGCCGACGGTATGCTGCAACGCGGCATCATCGGCGCCCTGCGCGTCTCGGACCCGTCCGAGGGCGTGGTGCTGCCGCACGAGGACGTCATGCCGCACGTGGTCGCCGACCGGGCGGCCCTGATGCGCGCGACCTCCGCGAACCTGGAGCCCCTGCTCCTGACCTACCGTGGCAACGGCTCGACGGCCGCTGCGGCCCAGGCCGTGGAACGCCTCGCCGCCGAACCCCCGATCCTCTCCACGACCACCGAGGACGGCTACAGCCACCGCCTGTGGTCGATCACGGACCCGACCGACCTGGCCCGCGTCCAGGCCGACCTGGCCCGGCACCAGGCCCTGATCGCCGACGGCCACCACCGCTGGGCGACATACCGACGTCTACGCGCGGAGCACCCCTCCCCCAGCCCCTGGGACTACGGCCTCGTCCTCCTGGTCGACACCGCCCGCTACCCCCTGCGCGTCCGCGCCATCCACCGCCTCCTGCACGGCCTGCCGGTGGCGGAGGCGCTCGCCGCCGTGGAGGGCCTGTTCCGCATACGACGCCTGGACGTGCCCCTCGCCGAGGCCCTGGAGGCCCTCGCCGACGCGGCCTGCGCGGGCAACGCCTTCCTGCTCACCGGCGACGGCACCTTCCACCTCATCGACCGCCCGGACCCGGACCTGCTGGCCCGCACGATCCCCGCCGACCGCCCCACCGCCTGGCGCACCCTTGACGCGACGGTCCTGCACGCCACGCTCCTCGACCACGTCTGGCACATCCCCGAGGACGACCCCACCCGCATCGCCTACATCCACGACACGGCGGCCACGGTCGCGAAGGCGGAACGCGACGGCGGCACGGCCGTCCTCATGCACCCGGTCCGCGAGGAGGTCGTCCGCGACCTGGCCCGCCAGGGCGTGACGATGCCCCGCAAGTCGACGTCCTTCGGCCCGAAGCCGGCCTCGGGCCTGGTCCTGCGCGCGCTGGACGTGTGACGCGAGTACGAGTAAGGGGCGGGATCAAGGAACCCGCCCCTTACTCAGTGACAGCGCGTGTCAGCCCTTGTGCTCGTCCCCTTCACCCTCTTCATCACCGTCGTCTTCTACGACCTTCTCGTCGGCCGCGGCGTCGCTGTCGCCCTCGTCGAAGGCGTCCACGAACTCGACGCCGTCCAGCTCGGCGAGCCGGTCCGAGGCGTCCGTGCTGCCGTCCCGGTCGGCCTCGACGGCCTTCGCGAACCACTCCCGCGCCTCGCCCTCACGACCGGCGGCGAGCAGTGCGTCGGCGTAGGCGTACCGCAGCCGCGCGGTCCACGGCTGTACGGAGTTGGAGGCGAGCTCAGGGCTCTGCAGCGTGACGATGGCCGCGTCGAGCTGGTCCATGTCACGCCGGGCACCGGCCGCGACGAGCCGCATCTCGACCTGCCCGGCCTTGTCGAGCTTGTGCACCTCGGGAGCACCGGCCATGTCCAGCGCCTTCTCCGGCCGCCCGAGCCCACGCTCGCAGTCGGCCATCACGGGCCACAGCTCCACGCTGCCGGTCATCCGCCGCGCCGCCCGGAACTCCGCGAGCGCCTCTGCGTACTTCTGGTTCGCGTACGCGGCGAACCCGGCGGCTTCCCGTACGGCGGCGACACGCGACGCGAGCCGCAGAGCGACCCTGGAGTAGCCGTAGGCGGCCTCGGGGTCCTCGTCGATGAGCCGCGCGACCATCACCAGGTTCTTGGCGACGTCCTCCGCGAGCCCCTTGGGCAGGCTGAGCAGTTCCTGCCGTACGTCCTTGTCGATCTCCTCGCCGGTGACGTCCTCCGGGATCGGCAGCCGCTTGATGGGCTCGCGGTCCCGGTCCCGGTCGTCGCGGAAACGGCCACCGCCGCCGGCGGGGCCACCACGCCGGTCGTCACGGCCACGGAAGCCTCCGGGACGGCCGCCGCGGTCGTCACGACGGTCGTCGCGCCGGGGACCGCGTCCGCCACGGTCGTCACGGCCACGGAATCCACCGCGGTCGCCTCGGTCACCTCGGTTGTCATCGCGCCGGAAACCACCACGGTCGCCGTCACGACGCTCGCCACGGTCATCACGACGGAAGGCCTGGCGGTCACCACGATCGCCACGGTCGTCGCGCCGGAACCCGGGACGGTCACCGCGGTCGTCGCGGCGCGGTCCACGGTCACGGTCGTCGCGCTGGTAGGACGGACGGGGACCGCGGTCGCGATCGTCCCGCCTGACGTCACGCCGGTCGTCACGACGGTCATCCCGTCGGCCGTAGCCGCCGCGGTCGTATCCACCACGGTTGTCGTCCCGCCGGTCATCACGGCGGTCATCGCGCCGGTCGTCGCGGCGGAAGCCGCCACGGTCGCCGCGGTCTCCCCGGTCACGGTCATCGGTACGTCGGTCGTCGCGCCGGCCGTAACCGCCGCCGCCCCGGTTGTCGTCACGACGGAAACCACCACGGTCGCCGTCACGACGGTCGTCACGGCGGAAGGCCGGGCGGTCACCACGATCGCCGCGGTCGTCGCGCCGGAACCCGGGACGGTCACCGCGGTCGTCGCGGCGCGGTCCACGGTCACGGTCGTCACGCTGGAAGGAGGGACGCGGACCGCGGTCGCGGTCGTCACGCCGGTCATCGCGCCGGCCGTAACCGCCGCCGCCCCGGTTGTCGTCGCGCCGGAAACCACCACGGTCATCACGACGGCCGTACCCGCCACGGTCGGAGCCACCACGATTGTCGCCACGCCGGTCATCGCGTCGGTCATCGCGCCGGTCGTCACGACGGTCATTACCGCGGAAGCCGCCACGGTCACCTCGACCGCCGCGGTCTCCGCGGTCCCCACTGTCCCGTCGCCGCTGGTCGCGCTCCGGTCGGTCGTCGGGAGAGTTGGTGGACATCGGTGACTCCTGTCTTCGGTACCGCAAGCATTGTAAAAACAAAAAGGACCCCCGGCCCAGCTGAACGCTGGGACCAGGGGTCCTTCCAAAGATTGTTCGGCGGCGTCCTACTCTCCCACAGGGTCCCCCCTGCAGTACCATCGGCGCTGTAAGGCTTAGCTTCCGGGTTCGAAATGTAACCGGGCGTTTCCCTCACGCTATAACCACCGAAACCCTAATGGTTTCGAGCGAACAAGCACACTCTTCAATTATGCGTTCAGCTCAAAGCCGACA
>NZ_JALDAY010000001.1 GCF_022698165.1 Streptomyces cylindrosporus | reverse complement strand
ACAAGCCAAATCCCACTTATTCTTAACCCCCATCCCCTACCCCCCTCTCTTCCCATCTGGTGGTGGGGTGACGGGGCCGGGCGGGTCGGGGAGCGTGGCGGGTGGTGGGGTACCGGGGCGGGGTGAGTCCCCGAGGGTGGCGGGCGGTGGAGCGACGGGGCCAGGCGGGTCGGGGAGCGTGGCGGGTGGTGGGGCGACGGGGCCGGGCAGGTCGGCCATGGTGGCGGGTGGCGGAGCGACGGGGCCGGGCGGGTCGGGGAGGGTGTTTGAGCCGGGTGAGCCACCGGGAGCCTGCAAGCCGGGCGAGTCGTCAGGGGCGCACAAGCCAAATGAGCCACCGGAAGCCTGCGAGTCGCCAGGGGCGTGCCACCCGGGCGAATCGCCGGAGGCGTACGAGCCCGGTAGGCCGGAGAGGTCCGAGGCGGCTGAGGTGGGCGTGACCGCCTCGGTGACCGGCGTTCGCCGGGGCAGGCGGGACCGGAAAGCGGTGGCTGTGAGGCGAAGGTCGGTGGCCGTGCGGCGGAGGTCGGTCGCTGTGCGGCGGAGGTCTGCTGCCGTCTGGCGCAGGGCCGTGGACGTGTGGCGCAGGGTCGCAGTGAGGTCCGTGGGGATGCGGGCGGTGCTTGCGTCGGCCGCGAAGGCCGGGACCGGGGCGAGGGGCACGGCGGGCGCCGACTCGGCACTCGCCTGCGCTCTCGCCGGACGGCGGTTGAGCATGCGTATACCCATGCCCGCATCCTTGCGGGAGGCGGGGGCGGGGGTCGCCTTGACGGGGGCCACGTGAGTGACGGGCCCTGCGGGGCTTGGCCGACGGTTGAGCGGGGCGGCTCGCGGCCGGGGGTTGGGGCGAGCTCAGCACCGCCGGGAAGGGCCGTGGGGGCGCGCCGTTGCGGCGGAGTCCGGGGGCGACCAGCCGATTGCCCTTGCCGAGCCGAGACAGGAATCCCAGCCCCAGCCGCACAGCTCCACCCCAGATCGTCACGCCGACCGAGCACCGCCAGGCACTCGCCACCGAGCAGCGCAACGCCCAGCCATCGCCACCCAACCGACATCACACGAGGCCCTCGCCCCACGCCCGGAACAACGCAAGCCCGTAGCCGCCCGCCCAGCACCACACCAGGCCTCGCCGCCCGCCCGGCACCACGCAAGCCCCCAGCCGCCCGCCCAGCACCACGCGGCAGCGGCCCCCACCCCGCCGCCGGAGGCTAGTGCGCTGCTGATTCCCAGTCCGGGCCCGCGCCCACCGAGACGCCCAGGGGGACCCTCAGGTGGACCGCGTCGGACATTTCGCGGCGGACGATTTCCTCCACCACCGCGCGCTCGCCCGGGGCGATCTCCAGGACGATTTCGTCGTGGACCTGGAGGAGCATCCGGGACGTGAGGGACGCCGCGCGCAGAGCCTTGTCGACGTTCAGCATGGCGATCTTGACGATGTCCGCCGCCGTGCCCTGGATGGGCGCGTTGAGGGCCATCCGCTCGGCCGCCTCGCGCCGCTGGCGGTTGTCGCTGTTGAGGTCGGGGAGATAGCGGCGACGACCGAAGAGCGTTGCCGTGTAGCCCGTGGCGCGCGCCTCGTCCACTACCCGGCGGAGATAGTCCTGGACCCCGCCGAAGCGCTCGAAGTACGTGTCCATCAGGGCCCGCGCCTCGCCCGCGTCGATGTTCAGCTGCCCGGAGAGCCCGAAGGCGGACAGCCCGTACGCGAGGCCGTACGACATCGCCTTGATCTTGCGCCGCATCTCCGCGTCGACATGCTCCCGGTCGACCGAGAAGACCTGCGCGGCCACCGTGTTGTGCAGGTCCTCGCCGGAGGTGAACGCCTCGATGAGGCCCTCGTCCTCGGACAGGTGGGCCATCACGCGCAGTTCGATCTGGCTGTAGTCGGCGGTCATGAGCGACTCGAAGCCCTCGCCGACGACGAAGCCCCGGCGGATCGCCCGGCCCTCGTCCGTGCGGACCGGGATGTTCTGAAGGTTCGGGTCCGTGGAGGACAGCCGGCCCGTGGCCGCGACCGTCTGGTTGAACGTGGTGTGGATACGGCCGTCCGTCGCTACCGTCTTGATCAGGCCCTCCACCGTCACACGGAGCTTGGCCTGCTCGCGGTGGCGGAGCATGATCACCGGAAGTTCGTTGTCCGTCTGGGTCGCCAGCCACGCCAGCGCGTCGGCGTCCGTGGTGTAACCGGTCTTGGTGCGCTTCGTCCTGGGCAGGGCGAGTTCGTTGAAGAGGACTTCCTGTAGCTGCTTGGGCGAGCCCAGGTTGAACTCGTGTCCGGCGGCGGCGTGGGCTTCCTTCACGGCCTGCTGGACGGCGCCCGCGAACATCTGCTCCATGGCCTCCAGATGGGCCCGGTCGGCCGCGATGCCGTGTCGCTCCATGCGGGCCAGCAGGGCGGAGGTGGGCAGCTCCATGTCCCGCAGCAGGTCGGCCGCGCCGACCTCCTGCAACCGGCTCTCGAAGGCCTCGCCCAGGTCGCGCACCGTGCGGGCCTGGATCATCAGGGCCTCGGCCTCGGCGCCGTCGTCAGCCCCGAAGGCGAGCTGCCCGTCGGCCGTGGCGGCGGGCGCCAGCTCGCGGCCCAGGTACTCCAGGGACAGCGCGTCCAGGTCGAAGGAGCGGCGGCCCGGCTTGACCAGGTACGCGGCGAGCGCGGTGTCCATGGAGACGCCAGCGATGCTCCAGCCGTGCTCGGCGAAGACCCGCATCGCGCCCTTGGCGTTGTGGAAGACCTTGGACCTGGCCTCGTCGGCGAGCCACGCCGCGAACGCCGTCTCGTCGGCCTCGTCCAGCTGGGAGGGGTCGAACCAGGCGGCCGGCCCCTCGGCCGTGGCCAGCGCGACCTCCGCGACCGAGCCCGTGCCCAGCGCCCAGGTGTCGACGGTGGCGACGCCGAGGGTGGTGGTGCCGTGCTCGCCGAGCCAGCCGGCCAGCTCGCCGGTGGACAGCACGGTGCCGTCCAGCTCCACGCCGTCCGCGACGACCGGCGTGCCCTCGGCCTCCTCGGCGCCCGGGTCGACGGCCAGCAGCCGTTCGCGCAGCGAGGGGTTCCTGATCTCCAGGGTGTCGAGGATCATCGCGAACGTCTTGCGGTCGTACGGCGCGCGCTCCAGGTCGGCGACCGTCTTGGGCAGCTCGACCGTGCGCACCATCTCGGTGAGGCGGCGGTTGAGCTTGACGGCCTCCAGGTGGTCGCGGAGGTTCTGCCCGGCCTTGCCCTTGACCTCCTCGACGCGCTCGACGAGGTCGGCGAAGGACCCGAACTGGTTGATCCACTTCGCGGCCGTCTTCTCGCCGACGCCCGGGATGCCGGGGAGGTTGTCGGACGGGTCGCCGCGCAGGGCCGCGAAGTCGGGGTACTGGGCGGGCGTCAGGCCGTACTTCTCGAAGACCTTCTCCGGGGTGAACCGGGTCAGCTCGGAGACGCCCTTCGTCGGGTACAGCACCGTGGTGTGCTCGGTGACCAGCTGGAAGGAGTCGCGGTCGCCGGTGACGATCAGCACCTCGAAGCCCTCGGCCTCGGCCTGGGTGGCGAGCGTGGCGATGATGTCGTCCGCCTCGAAGCCGTCGACGGCGAATCGCGAGACGTGCATCGAGTCGAGGACCTCGCCGATCAGCTCGACCTGGCCCCTGAACTCGTCCGGGGTCTTGGAGCGGTTGGCCTTGTACTCCGTGAACTCCTCGGAGCGCCAGGTCTTGCGGGAGACGTCGAAGGCCACCGCGAAGTGCGTGGGCTCCTCGTCACGCAGGGTGTTGGCGAGCATCGACGCGAAGCCGTAGATCGCGTTCGTCGGCTGGCCCGTCGCCGTCGTGAAGTTCTCCGCGGGCAGCGCGAAGAACGCGCGGTACGCCAGCGAATGCCCGTCCATGAGCATCAGCCGCGGCCGCTTGCCGCCGGAGGTGTTCTCGGTCTTCTTCGATGCTGTCTCTGCCACGAACCCGATCCTGCCATGCGCCACTGACAATCCGGCCCGCCCGTCGCCCGCGGAGCCCCGGCTGTCAGCGCCGCGTGCGAGGATCGGAGACGTACCTCGCACATGTACGCGAAGGAGAGTGCGCGATGGCCAGCAAGCCGCCCAAGGGTGATCCGGTCCAGGACGCGCCGCAGGTCGGTGGGCCGAAGCATGCCGCCGCCGGGCTGCCGGCGATCGGGCACACCCTGCGCGTCGCGCAGCGGCAGATGGGCGTGAAGCGGACCCTGCTGACGCTGCTGAGCGTCAACCAGAAGGACGGCTTCGACTGCCCGGGCTGCGCCTGGCCGGAGCCGGACCACCGGCACACCGCGGAGTTCTGCGAGAACGGCGCGAAGGCGGTCGCCGAGGAGGCCACCCTGCGCCGGGTCACCCCGGAGTTCTTCGCCGCCCATTCCGTCGCCGATCTCGCCACCCGCAGCGGCTACTGGCTGGGCCAGCAGGGGCGGCTGACGCACCCCATGTACCTGCCCGAGGGCGGCACGCACTACGAGCCGGTGAGCTGGGAGCGCGCCTTCGACATCGTCGCCGAGGAGCTCGCCGCCCTCGGCTCCCCGGACGAGGCCCTCTTCTACACCTCGGGCCGCACGAGCAACGAAGCGGCCTTCCTGTACCAGCTGTTCGCCCGGCAGCTCGGCACGAACAACCTGCCGGACTGCTCCAACATGTGCCACGAGTCGTCCGGTTCGGCGCTGAGCGAGACGATCGGCATCGGCAAGGGCAGCGTCCTGCTGGAGGACCTCTACAAGGCCGACCTGATCATCGTCGCCGGCCAGAACCCGGGCACCAACCACCCGCGCATGCTCTCCGCGCTGGAGAAGGCGAAGGCGGGCGGCGCGAAGATCGTCAGCGTCAACCCGCTGCCCGAGGCCGGCCTGGAGCGCTTCAAGAACCCGCAGACCCCGCAGGGCATGCTCAAGGGCGCCGCGCTCACGGATCTGTTCCTGCAGATCCGCATCGGCGGCGACCAAGCCCTGTTCCGTCTCCTCAACAGGCTGATCCTGGAGACGGAGGGTGCGGTCGACGAGGAGTTCGTGCGTGAACACACGCATGGATACGAGGAGTTCGTCGCCGCCGCCAAGGCCGCCGACTGGGACGAGACGCTCGCCGCGACCGGTCTCACCCGCGCGGAGATCGAGCGGGTCCTGCGCATGGTGCTCGCCTCCGAGCGCACCGTCGTGTGCTGGGCGATGGGCCTGACCCAGCACAAGCACTCCGTGCCGACCATCCGCGAGGTGGTCAACTTCCTTCTGCTGCGCGGCAACATCGGTCGCCCGGGCGCGGGCGTGTGCCCGGTGCGCGGTCACTCGAACGTGCAGGGCGACCGCACGATGGGCATCTTCGAGCGGCCCGCGCCCGCCTTCCTGGACGCCCTGGAGAAGGAGTTCGGCTTCGCGCCCCCGCGCGAGCACGGCTACGACACCGTCGAGGCGATCCGCGCCCTGCGCGACGGCCGGGCCAAGGTCTTCTTCGCCATGGGCGGCAACTTCGTCTCCGCCTCCCCCGACACCGAGGTCACCGAGGCGGCCATGCGGCGAGCCCGGCTCACCGTGCACGTGTCGACGAAGCTGAACCGTTCGCACGCGGTCACGGGCGCGCGTGCGCTCATCCTGCCGACCCTCGGCCGCACCGAGCGCGATCTCCAGGGCAGTGGCGAGCAGTTCGTGACCGTCGAGGACTCCATGGGCATGGTGCACGCCTCCCGCGGCCGCCTGGAGCCCGCGAGCGCCCATCTGCTGTCCGAGCCGGCCATCGTGTGCCGGCTGGCCCGCCGGGTGCTCGGCCCGGAGAACTCGGTGCCGTGGGAGGAGTTCGAGAAGGACTACGCGACGATCCGCGACCGCATCGCGCGCGTGGTCCCCGGTTTCCAGGACTTCAACGCGCGCGTGGCGCACCCCGGGGGCTTCGCCCTCCCGCACGCCCCGCGCGACGAGCGCCGCTTCACCACGAAGACCGGCAAGGCCAACTTCACCGCGGCCCCCGTGGAGTACCCGGAGCTGCCCGAGGGCCGTCTGCTGCTGCAGACGCTGCGCTCGCACGACCAGTACAACACCACGATCTACGGCCTCGACGACCGCTACCGGGGCATCAGGAACGGCCGCCGGGTCGTCCTGGTCAACCCCGAGGACGCGCGGGAGCTGAAGCTCGCCGACGGCTCCTACGTCGACCTGGTCGGCGAGTGGCGGGACGGGGTCGAGCGCCGGGCGCCCGGGTTCCGGGTCGTGCACTACCCGACGGCACGCGGCTGCGCGGCCGCCTACTACCCGGAGACCAACGTCCTGGTCCCGCTGGACGCCACGGCGGACACCAGCAACACCCCGGCCAGCAAGTCCGTCGTCGTACGTCTGGAACAATCGGCAACCGACTGAGCGTTTGCTCAGGCAGGCTGCACGAGTGATCACGACGAACGGAGCACGGCCCATGGGCGAGCAGCAGCATGTGAGGTTCCCGCAGGAGGTCATCGACGAGTACGCCACGCTCGGCGTCGACCTGCCGGCCCTGTTCTCGGCGGGCCACCTCGGGACGCGCATGGGCGTGGAGATCGTGGAGGCCTCCGCCGACCGCGTCGTCGGCACGATGCCGGTGGAGGGCAACACCCAGCCGTACGGGCTGCTGCACGGCGGCGCCTCCGCCGTGCTGGCCGAGACGCTGGGCTCCGTGGGCTCGATGCTGCACGGCGGCAGCTCCAAGATCGCGGTCGGCGTCGACCTGAACTGCACGCACCACCGGGGCGCGCGCTCCGGGCTGGTGACCGGGGTGGCGACGCCCGTGCACCGGGGGCGCTCGACGGCGACGTACGAGATCGTGATCACTGACGAGGAGGGACGGCGCGTGTGCACCGCGCGGCTGACCTGCCTGCTACGGGACGTCAGGCCGGGCGACGGGGCACATCTGACCACGACCGGCTGACCGGACGCCGACGGCGGTGGGAGGCCGCCCGCGGTATCTTCCCGAGCCACCCCCCGTCCCACCGCCCACGCCTCCCCCGACCCACCGCCCCACCACCAGCACCTCTCCCGCCCGGCCTCCTCGCCGTCGGCCTCCACCCCCAGCCACCGCCCCACCGCCCACTCCCCCAAGCCACCACCCCGCCACCAGCCCCCTCCGGGCCACCGCCGCACCACCAGCGATCTCCCACGCGGCCTCCCCGCAGTCGGCCTCCACCCCCAGCCACCGCCCCACCGCCCATTCCCCCGAGCCACCGCCCCGCCACCAGCCCCCTCCGGGCCGCCGCACCACCAGCCGTCTCCCGTGCGGACCCCTCGCAGTCGCCCTCTTCCCTGAGCCACCGCCGCACCACCACCGCCTCCCCGCCCGGCCTCCTCCCCGTCGGCCTCTACCCCGGGCCAGCCCCCTCACCTACCGTTTCCTCATGAGGCTGCGGTCATGAGCGGCATCGGGCCCGTTGAACCCGTCGGCTCCGCCGGGTCGGGTGATGGTCGTGACGTCATCGGCGCCGACGCCCCGCGCCTCACCGACCGCTGGCCCGCCGTGTCGCCGCGCGTTCGCCGCAACGCGCTCGGGGCCGGCGTGATCGCCGCCGTGACCGCCGTGGCCCTGCTCGCGCCCCAGGCCGGCAGCCCCGACCACGCCCGGCCGCCGGAGCCGATGCCGTACCCGGCGAACGTCACCGACTGGCACTACCTCGGCCTCGGCGCACCCCTCGGCTCCCGCGCCACCGCGGGGAGCTTCCGCTTCGACGTCTCCGTCGACAGCGGCCCGCCCGTCACCCTGACGGTCCTCGACGCCGCCTTCCCGGGACTCGTCGCCCACGCCACGCCGCGGCCCGCGTTCACCGTCCCCGCCGGGACGACCCGCCGGGTCACCGTGGAGATTTCCGTGTCCGACTGTTCGGGACTGCCCCCGAACGCGGACCTACCATTCCTTGACGTAACGCTCCGTAACACGCGCGCAATACAGCATCACAGTTTCATCTTCGGCGGCGCCTATGCCCGCGATCTCTCCACGCTGTTCCACCGGGCCTGCAACCGCTCTCCGGCCCGTTCCGCCCCACGGCCAAGCGGAAGTGCAGGTTCTCAGAATGCGGACCGAGCCTAAAATGCGCCAAATGGGCCGAGAGGCGTCTTCCGGAGCCCCGCTTTCCACCACGTCATAACAAGAAAGTCACAAGCCAGCGCACGGCGATGCCCATGCCCACAGATCGGGCTTAGAGTCACGGCCAGTCACCGCTCCATCGGGAGTTCGGTACATGCGCGGCAACCAACGTTCCCACCGGGGCGGACGTGCCTGCGGAAAGGACTGATTGTGCGACAGCGTTCTTTGGTGATTCTGACCTCCGTCCTCGCGACGGGGGCTCTGACTCTCACCGCCTGCGGCTCCCGGGACGACAGCGGTGACAAGAGCAACAGCGGATCGAGCACCACCTTCACCATCGGTGTCGACGCCCCGCTGTCCGGCGAGAACTCGACCACCGGTCTCGGCATCCAGTACGGCGTCCAGGTCGCCGTAGACGACGCCAACAAGAACAACTGGGTCCCCGGCGTCAAGTTCAAGGTCGAGGCCCTCGACGACAAGGCGCAGCCGGCCACCGGCCAGCAGAACGCCACCAAGCTCGTCGGCGACAAGAACGTCGTGGGCGCCGTCGGCCCCCTGAACTCCGGCGTCGCCCAGTCGATGCAGCAGGTGTTCGCCTCGGCCAACATGGTCGAGATCTCGCCCTCGAACACCAACCCCGAGCTGACCCAGGGCAAGAACTGGCAGACGGCCAAGAAGCGGCCGTACAAGACGTACTTCCGCACCGCCACCACCGACGAGCTGCAGGGCAGCTTCGCCGCCGACTACGCGTACAACGGCCTCAAGAAGAAGAAGGCCTTCGTCGTCGACGACAAGCAGACCTACGGCGCCGGCCTCGCCAAGATCTTCGCCGAGAAGTTCAAGGGCCTCGGTGGCACGGTCGTCCAGACCGACCACGTCAACACCGGCGACAAGGACTTCGGCTCCCTCGTCACCAAGATCAAGAACTCCGGCGCCGACCTGCTCTACTACGGCGGCCAGTACGACGAGTCCTCGCTGATCACCAAGCAGCTCAAGGGCGCCGGCGTCAAGATCCCGCTGTTCGGCGGCGACGGCATGTACGCCACCACCTACATCGACGTGGCCGGCGCGGCCGCCGCGGGCGACCTCGTCACCTCCGTCGGCGTCCCGGTCGACACCCTGCCCGCCGCCAAGCAGTTCATCGAGACCTACAAGGCCAAGGGCTACAAGGGTGACTACGGCGCCTACGGCGGCTACTCCTACGACGCCGCCACCGCCATCATCAAGGCAGTGAAGGCCGTCAAGGACGCCAACGGCGGCAAGGTGCCCAGCGACATCAACGACCTGCGCTCCAAGGTCGTCGACGAGGTCCAGAAGTCGGACTTCCAGGGCATCACCGGCAAGGTCTCCTTCGACCAGTACGGCGACACCGGCAACAAGCAGCTCACGGTTTACCAGGTCGAAAACGGCGAATGGAAGGCTGTGAAGACGGGCACCGCCAGCTGACCCTCTCAGCACCGGCAAGACCGCACCACGGGCCGCGCGGAAGGAGGACCCCGACCGCGCGGCCCGTTTCCACACCCAGAACTTGCACACGCCCCGTGCACACACACAACGACTCTGTGCACACGACCACCAGCGACATGGAGGCCATGCGGTGAACACCCTGCCGCAGCAGCTGGCCAACGGGCTGCTTCTAGGCTCGATGTACGGGCTGATCGCCATCGGTTACACGATGGTGTACGGCATCGTCCAGCTCATCAACTTCGCGCACGGCGAGATCTTCATGACCGGGGCCTTCGGCGCCCTCACGGTCT
This sequence comes from Streptomyces cylindrosporus, assembly GCF_022698165.1. Classification (GTDB taxonomy): domain Bacteria; phylum Actinomycetota; class Actinomycetes; order Streptomycetales; family Streptomycetaceae; genus Streptomyces; species Streptomyces cylindrosporus. The sequence continues at coordinate 1,111,157 of NZ_JALDAY010000001.1, read as the reverse complement.
ACCTCTACATCCTGCCCGACGGCACCCCCATGGCTGCCGCCGTCCCCCTGATGCTGGTCGGAGGCGCCATCGTCTCCGTTCTCATCGCGGTCGGAGCGGAACGGTTCGCCTACCGGCCCCTGCGCGGAGCACCACGCCTGGCACCGCTCATCACCGCCATCGGCCTCTCCCTGGCCCTCCAGGAAGCCGTCCGCAACTTCTACCCCAACGCGGACAAGGCCCTCGCCTTCCCCGGCCTCGACACCACCCACGACATCGGCTCCATCACCATCAAGGACGCCGACATCTTCCTGATCGTCTCCGCGATCATCTGCATGTCGGCGCTCGCCTGGTTCGTCCGCAAGTCCCGCACCGGCCGCGCCATGCAGGCCACCGCGCAGGACCCGGACACCGCGCAGCTGATGGGCATCGACACCAACCGCATCATCGTCATCGCGTTCGCCATCGGCGGCTTCTTCGCCGCCGTCGCCGCCCTCGCCTTCGGCCTCAAGTACGGCAGCATCGACTACCGCATGGGCTTCCTGATGGGCCTCAAGGCCTTCACCGCGGCCGTCCTCGGCGGCATCGGCAACATCTACGGCGCGATGCTCGGCGGCGTCGTCCTCGGCATCGCCGAGACCCTCGCCTCCGCCTACATCAACAACATCCCGGGCATGCAGCAGCTCGGCGGCCAGAGCTGGGCCAACGTCTGGGCCTTCGTACTCCTCATCCTGGTGCTCCTCTTCAGGCCACAGGGCCTGCTCGGCGAGCGCGTCGCGGACAGGGCGTGATCACATGACCGAGACGACCAAGACTCCGGCCACGCCCCCCGCCGACGCCGTGCCCACGCGCCCGGCCCACGGGCTCGTCCCGCTGCCCGAGGCGGCCGCCCGCGCCCTGCTGCTGGGCGGCGGCATCGCCACCGCCGCGTCCACGTTCCTCGCCTGGACCTGGACCTCCGAGTTCCCGGGCGACCTCACCGTCACCGGCTACCCCGGCGGCCTTCAGGTGCTGAGCCTCATCGCCGGCATCCTCACCGCCGTGTTCGCGCTCGCCTCGTACGGCATCCGCGGCCTCGGCTGGTTGCTGCCCGCGCGCAACAACGCACCGCTCGTCCTCGTCGCCCTCGGCGGCTTCGGCGTCACCTGGTTCACCGCCATCGAGATCGCCGCCAAGCTCGGCGGCCTCGCGAACTGGGAGACCGGCACCTGGATCGCGATCATCGCCTCCCTGCTGCCCCTCCTCGGCGCCCTCGCGCTGCCCCCGGACAACGCGGGGACCAAGGACTTCTTCAAGTCCTACCTGCCCAAGCCCGACCGCATCCCGGCCCCGCAGCCGATCAGCCCCTGGATGCAGCGGGCCGTGATCACGGTGGTCAGCATCATCGGCCTCGCCGTCTTCACCTACGGCATCGACACCGAGTACGGCGAGCTGTTCATCGGCTTCCTGATCGTCGTCGTCTTCACCATCTGGGCCATGCACACCGCCGGCCTGCTCGACCGCTTCTCCGCCATGGTCGCCGCGAACCGCAGCTTCACGCTCGCCATGGGCTTCCTCGCGGCCATCGCCTTCCCGTTCACCCAGACCGACGACCACTACGCCAACATCGGCGTCAACATCCTGATCTTCGGCACGGTCGCCCTCGGCCTGAACATCGTCGTCGGCCTCGCCGGCCTCCTCGACCTCGGTTACGTCGCCTTCCTCGGCGTCGGCGCCTACACCGCGGCCCTGGTCTCCGGCTCCGAGTTCTCCAAGTTCTCCGGCGTCCAGTTCCCCTTCTGGGCCGCCGCCCTCACCGGCGCCGCCGCCTCGCTGATCTTCGGCGTCCTCATCGGCGCCCCGACCCTGCGGCTGCGCGGCGACTACCTCGCCATCGTGACCCTCGGCTTCGGAGAGATCTTCCGCATCGCCGTCAACAACATGGACGGCGAGTCCGGCCCCGACCTCACCAACGGCCCCAACGGCATCCCGTCCATCCCCGACCTGAACCTCCTCGGGTTCAACTTCGGGGAGGCGCACGACCTCGGCGGGTTCACCCTCGGCCGGTTCGCCAACTACTACCTGCTGATGGTCCTGATCATGGCGATCGTGGTCACCGTCTACACCCGCGCCGCCGACTCCCGCATCGGCCGCTCCTGGATCGCCATCCGCGAGGACGAGACCGCCGCCACCGCCATGGGCATCAACGGCTTCCGCGTCAAGCTCATCGCCTTCGCGCTGGGCGCCTCGCTCGCCGGCCTCGCCGGCACGGTCAGCGCCCACGTGACCTACAGCGTGGTCCCGAACCCGTACCAGTTCGCCGGCTCCACCCCGCCCAACTCGGCCTTCCTCCTGGCCGCCGTCGTCCTCGGCGGCATGGGCACGGTCGCGGGCCCCATCCTCGGCGCGGCGCTGCTCTACCTGCTCCCGGAGAAGCTGGACTTCCTCCAGGACAAGTCGCTGCTCGCCTTCGGTATCGCGCTGATCCTGCTGATGCGCTTCCGCCCCGAGGGCATCATCGCCAACCGCCGCCGCCAGCTCGAGTTCCACGAGACCGGCCAACTCGACGTACCAGACACCGAAACGCTGACCGACGAACCGGCCATCACCAAGGCAGGGGCGTAAAGAACCATGACGACACCTGTACTCGAAGCCCGCGACGTCACCATGCGCTTCGGCGGCCTCACCGCCGTACGGTCGGTGGACTTCACGGTGAACTCCGGCGAGATCGTCGGACTCATCGGCCCCAACGGCGCCGGCAAGACCACGTTCTTCAACTGCCTGACGGGCCTGTACATCCCGACGGAGGGCACCGTCTCCTACAAGGGCACGGTCCTGCCTCCCAAGCCCCACCTGGTGACGAAGGCCGGCATCGCCCGCACCTTCCAGAACATCCGCCTCTTCGCCAACATGACGGTCCTGGAGAACGTCCTCGTCGGCCGCCACACCCGCACCAAGGAAGGCCTCTGGTCCGCCCTGCTGCGCGGCCCCGGCTTCAAGAAGGCGGAGAAGGCCAGCGAGGACCGGGCGATGGAACTCCTGGAGTTCATCGGCCTCGCCCACAAGCGCGACCACCTCGCCCGCAACCTCCCCTACGGCGAGCAGCGCAAGCTGGAGATCGCGCGAGCGCTGGCGAGCGAGCCGGGCCTGCTGCTGCTGGACGAGCCGACGGCCGGCATGAACCCCCAGGAGACCCGGGCCACCGAGGAACTCGTCTTCGCCATCCGCGACATGGGCATCGCCGTCCTCGTCATCGAGCACGACATGCGCTTCATCTTCAACCTCTGCGACCGCGTCGCCGTCCTCGTCCAGGGCGAGAAGCTCGTCGAGGGCACCTCCGAGGTCGTCCAGGCCGACGAGCGGGTCATCGCCGCCTACCTGGGCGAGCCGTTCGAGGGCGACCCCGGTCAGGCGGAGGCGGCCGAGGTCGCCGCCGCCGAGAGCACCCCCGGCACCACCAAGGGAGACGCCCAGTGACCGCACTGCTAGAGGTCGAGGACCTCCGGGTCGCCTACGGCAAGATCGAGGCCGTCAAGGGCATCTCCTTCAAGGTCGAGGCGGGCCAGGTCGTCACCCTGATCGGCACCAACGGCGCCGGCAAGACCACGACCCTCCGCACCCTGTCGGGACTCCTGAAGCCCAGCGCCGGCAAGATCATGTTCGACGGCAAGCCGCTCACCGGCGTCGCCGCGCACAAGATCGTCGCCCTGGGACTCGCCCACTCCCCCGAGGGCCGGCACATCTTCCCGCGCCTCACCATCGAGGAGAACCTCCAGCTCGGCGCCTTCCTCCGCAAGGACAAGGAAGCCATCGAGAAGGACATCCAGCGCGCCTACGACCTCTTCCCGATCCTCGGGGAGCGGCGCAGGCAGGCCGCCGGCACTCTCTCGGGCGGCGAGCAGCAGATGCTGGCGATGGGCCGCGCCCTGATGTCCCAGCCCAAGCTCCTGATGCTGGACGAGCCCTCCATGGGCCTGTCGCCCATCATGATGCAGAAGATCATGTCCACCATCGTCGAACTCAAGTCCCAGGGCACGACCATTCTCCTGGTCGAACAGAACGCCCAGGCGGCCCTCTCCCTGGCCGACCACGGCCACGTCATGGAGGTCGGCAACATCGTCCTCTCCGGCACGGGCCAGGACCTGCTGCACGACGAGTCGGTACGCAAGGCGTACCTCGGCGAGGACTGACGGTTCTTCCGCTACGACGAGGCCCGCGCCCCCTGTTCCGGGGGACGCGGGCCCCTGTCGTACGTACGTACTACGTCCGTGTCAGCCGTTCTTGCCGGCCTTCTTCTCGTCGGCGTCCTGGATGACGGCCTCGGCGACCTGCTGCATGGACATCCGGCGGTCCATGGAGGTCTTCTGGATCCACCGGAAGGCGGCGGGCTCGGTCAGCCCGTACTCGGTCTGGAGAATCGACTTCGCGCGATCGACGAGCTTGCGGGTCTCAAGGCGGAGGGTGAGGTCGGCGACCTCCTTCTCCAACTCCTTCAGCTCGGTGAACCGCGACACCGCCATCTCGATGGCCGGCACGACGTCACTCTTGCTGAAGGGCTTCACGAGATAGGCCATGGCGCCGGCATCACGGGCGCGCTCGACGAGATCGCGCTGCGAGAAGGCGGTGAGCATGAGCACCGGGGCGATCCGCTCCTCGGCAATCTTCTCGGCGGCGGAGATGCCGTCCAGCTTGGGCATCTTCACATCGAGGATCACAAGATCCGGCTGGTGCTCACGGGCAAGCTCGATGGCCTGCTCGCCGTCACCGGCCTCGCCGACGACGCTGTAGCCCTCCTCCTCCAGCATCTCTTTGAGATCGAGCCGGATCAGGGCCTCGTCCTCGGCGATGACGACACGGGTCGTCAGCGGAGGCACGTGCGACTTGTCGTCGTCGGGCGCGTCTACGGGCTGTGGCGACTCGGGGGCGGTCACGGGGGCTCCTTGTTCAGGGCAGGGGTGCTGCTGACAAGAGCGTACCTAGCTGCGGTAAGGTGGGGGCACGGCGGGTGACCGCCAACCTTTATTTTGCAGGGAGCCCCGGTAGCCCAGCGGTAGAGGCAATGGTCTCAAACACCATCCAGCGTCGGTTCGAATCCGACCCGGGGTACTTTTCCTCCAATTCCAAGGTCGCCTCTGTAAGCGGAGATCGTCTCGCCTGGTGAGGCAGGGGCGCAGCCTCAATTCCGTCGGCAAAGAGACGGGCATCTCCCGACACGCGATCACCTGTTGGCTGAGCCGAATCGAGCCGCTGCCTCGAACTCCGCCGTGTGTCCGATGGCCGCTTCTCACGGGCAGGCTGCGTCGACGTCAAGTCCTACACCAAACACTAGGTCTGTCTGCTCCCCCAGCACGCCCCGGGCAAAAGAGCGAACGCCGAATCACCCTCGAACCCTGGCAACAGCAAATCGTCGATACGACTCGTCTCGTAGCCGGCGAACACAAGCGCTACGAATACCATCGCCCGCAAAGCCTCCGTAGCGCTGATGGACACCCACGTAGGCCCCAAGTACTGACCAAGCCCCCCTACTTGGGACTGTCGTCCTCCCCGATGTGATGCACCCGCACCATGTTCGTCGAGCCCGACACCCCGGGCGGCGACCCCGCCGTGATGACCACCACGTCGCCCTTCTCGCATCGCCCGTACTTCAGCAACAGCTCGTCCACCTGGTCCACCATCGCGTCCGTCGAGGCCACCTCCGGGCCGAGGAAGGTCTCCGCGCCCCAAGTGAGGCTCAGCTGCGACCGCGTGGCCGGGTCCGGGGTAAAGGCCAGCAACGGGATCGGGGAGCGGTAGCGGGAGAGGCGGCGGGCCGTGTCGCCGGACTGGGTAAAGGCGACCAGGAACTTGGCGCCGAGGAAGTCGCCCATCTCCGCCGCCGCTCGGGCCACCGCGCCGCCCTGCGTGCGGGGCTTGTTGCGTTCCGTGAGGGGTGGGAGGCCCTTTGCCAGGATGTCCTCCTCCGCCGCCTCCACGATCTTCGCCATCGTGCGGACCGTCTCGACCGGGTACTTGCCGACGCTCGTCTCACCGGACAGCATCACCGCGTCCGTACCGTCGATGACCGCGTTGGCCACGTCCGAGGCCTCCGCGCGCGTCGGGCGGGAGTTGTCGATCATCGAGTCGAGCATCTGGGTCGCGACGATCACCGGCTTGGCGTTCCGCTTGGCCAGTTTGATCGCGCGCTTCTGGACGATCGGGACGGCTTCGAGGGGCATTTCGACGCCCAGGTCACCGCGCGCGACCATGATCCCGTCGAAGGCCGCCACGATGTCGTCGATCGCCGCGACCGCCTGGGGCTTCTCGACCTTGGCGATCACGGGCAGGCGGCGCTGCTCCTCGTCCATGATCCGGTGGACGTCCTCGATGTCACGGCCGCTGCGGACGAAGGACAGCGCGATGACGTCGAAGCCGGTGCGCAGGGCCCAGCGCAGGTCCGCCTCGTCCTTCTCCGAGAGCGCGGGGACCGAGACCGCCACACCGGGGAGGTTCAGGCCCTTGTGGTCGGAGACCATGCCGCCCTCGATGACGCGGGTGTGGACGCGGGGTCCGTCCACGGCGGTGACTTCGAGGCAGACCTTGCCGTCGTCGACGAGGATGCGCTCGCCCGGCGTGACGTCGGCGGCGAGGCCGGAGTACGTGGTGCCGCAGGTGTGGCCGTCGCCCTCGGCGCCCTCCTCCACCGTGATGGTGAAGGTGTCGCCGCGTTCAAGGAGTACGGGGCCCTCGGTGAACCGGCCGAGTCGGATCTTCGGGCCCTGAAGGTCGGCGAGCAGTCCGACGCTGCGGCCGCTCTCGTCGGCGGCCTTTCGAACGCGGTGGTATCGCTCCTCGTGCTCGGCGTAGCTGCCGTGGCTGAGGTTGAAGCGGGCGACGTCCATTCCGGCCTCGACCAGGGCTTTGATCTGGTCGTACGAGTCGGTGGCGGGCCCCAGAGTACAGACGATCTTCGCTCGGCGCATGCTTCGAGCCTAGGCCTTACCGGCGGGTAGAGAATCGGCCGGGGATGACTACTCAACAACCTTTACGTGAAGGGCTATTGACAAGTATTGAATTGTGCGCGGGGGTGCTCCGATGAGCATTTCTACGGCAGGGCAGGGCAGGGCAGGCCAATGCAGTGCAGCGCAGCGCAGTGTCTACAGGGTCGGCGGTGCCATGGTGAAGCGGGCGTTGACCGCTGCGTACACGTGCTGCCGCTGGGGTTCGAGGTCGAGGGGTGCGGCCGCGGTGTCCTCGGCGGCGCCGCCGTAGGCCATGGAGCGCATACGGCCGGGGGCCGGCGGGTAGGGCTGGGCGTTCTCGGCTCCGATGTCGGCGAGTTCCACGAGCGCGGCGAGTGAGGTGCCGAGGGCCTCCGCGTACTCCCGGGCCCGCTGGACCGCCTCCTTCACGGCCTGCTGCCGGGCCTGCCGGTGGGCCGGCGAGTCCGGGCGCAGGGCCCACCAGGGGCCGTCGACCCGGGTGAGGTCCAGGTCGGCGAGCCTGGTGGTGAGTTCCCCGAGCGTCGTGAAGTCGGTCAGCTCGGCGGTGATGTGGACGCGGCCGTGGTAGGCGTGGACGCGTTCGCCGCGGCCCTTGTCCTTCAGTTCCGGGCTGATGGAGAAGGCGCCGGTCTCCAGGCGCTCCACCACATCGCCGTACGACTTGACGAGGTCGAGGGCGGTGGTGTTGCGGCGGGTGAGGTCGTCGAGGGCGGCTCGGCGGTCCTTGCCGCGGGAGGCGACGGTGATGCCGATGCGGGCGATCTCGGGGTCGACCTCGAGGCGGGCCTCGCCGCGGACGGCGATACGGGGGGCGTCGGGGGTGCCGTAGGGGACGGCGGGCTGGGAGGCGTCCGGCGATGGCGTGGCCGAAGGGGCGGTCGAAGGGGTGGTCATACGCCCCACTCTGTCAGGTCTTGGCCGGTCGGAGCCCGGCGATCGACCGCTTCGGTCATCCAATCGCAACCTGCCGGACCTGTTGCCGTCGGTCATGCGCAGGTCAGAATCTACGCGCGTCGTTGACCATTCCCTGAGGAGACCTGGACATGCCCTTGAACCGCCGGAAGTTCCTGCAGAAGTCCGCCGCGACCGGAGCGGGGGTGGCGGTGGCGAGCGCCGTCGCGGCTCCGGCGGCGCAGGCGGCCGAGGCCACGGCGGCGAAGAGGCCCGCCAGGCGGTACGCGCTGACCGTCATGGGCACGACCGACCTGCACGGGCACGTCTTCAACTGGGACTACTTCAAGGACGCGGAGTACACGGACAAGGCGGGCAACGCGCAGGGCCTGTCCCGGATCTCGACGCTGGTCAACCAGCTGCGCGAGGAGAAGGGCCGCTGCAACACGCTGCTCCTCGACGCGGGCGACACGATCCAGGGGACCCCGCTGACGTACTACTACGCGAAGGTCGACCCGATCACCGCCAAGGGCGGTCCGGTGCACCCGATGGCGCAGGCGATGAACGCGATCGGGTACGACGCGGCGGCCCTCGGCAACCACGAGTTCAACTACGGCATCGAGACGCTGCGCAAGTTCGAGCAGCAGTGCCGCTTCCCGCTGCTCGGCGCGAACGCGGTGGACGCGAAGACACAGAAGCCCGCGTTCCCGCCGTACTTCGTCAAGAAGTTCCACGTGCCGGGGCTGCCGCCGGTGAAGGTCGCGGTGCTGGGGCTCACCAACCCGGGCATCGCGATCTGGGACAAGGCGTATGTGCAGGGGAAGTTGGAGTTCCCGGGCCTTGAGGAGCAGGCCGCGAAGTGGGTGCCGAAGCTGAAGTCGATGGGCGCGGACGTCGTCATCGTCTCCGCGCACAGCGGTTCCTCGGGCACCTCCTCGTACGGTGACCAGCTGCCGTACGTGGAGAACTCGGCGGCGCTGGTGGCGCAGCAGGTGCCGGACATCGACGCGATCCTGGTCGGCCACGCGCACGTGGAGATCCCGGAGTTGAAGGTCACCAACGCCAAGACCGGTAGGACGGTGGTGCTTTCGGAGCCGCTGGCGTACGCGGAGCGGCTGTCGGTCTTCGACGTGGAGCTGGTCTTCGCGAAGGGCCGTTGGACGGTCGAGTCGGTCTCGTCGAAGGTGCTGAACTCCAACACGGTCGCCGACGACCCGAAGATCACCAAGCTGCTCTCGGACGAGCACGCGAAGGTCGTGGAGTACGTCAACCAGGTCGTCGGCACGGCGACGGAGACGCTCACGACGGTCGAGGCGCGGTACAAGGACGCCCCGATCATCGACCTGATCACCAAGGTCCAGGAGGACGTGGTCAAGGCGGCCCTGGCGGGCACCTCGTACGCCTCGCTGCCGGTGATCGCGCAGGCCTCGCCGTTCTCGCGGACCTCGGAGATCCCGGCCGGCAATGTGACGATCCGGGACCTGTCCAGCCTCTACGTGTACGACAACACGCTGGTCGCGAAGCTGATGACGGGCGCGCAGCTGCGGGCCTACCTGGAGTACTCGGCGGAGTACTTCGTGCAGACCGCGGCGGACGCCGTGATCGACGTGGAGAAGCTGACGAACGCGAACAGCCGCCCGGACTACAACTACGACTACGTGTCGGGTCTTTCGTACGACATCGACATCGCCCAGGCGGCCGGTTCGCGGATCAAGAACCTCACCTACAACGGTGCCGCACTGGACGACGCTCAGCAGTTCGTGCTCGCGGTCAACAACTACCGTGCCAACGGCGGCGGCGCGTTCCCGCACGTGGCCTCGGCGACCGAGCTGTGGTCGGAGTCGACGGAGATCCGCACCCGGATCGCGGAGTGGGTGACCGCGAAGGGCGTACTGGACCCGAAGGACTTCGCGTCGGTGGACTGGAAGCTGACCCGGAACGGCACGCCGGTCTTCTAGAGGTCCAGCAGGGTTACGTCGACGGCGTCGGCGATGGCTTTCGCGCCGGCGTCGTTGACGTGGAGGCCGTCGCCGGCGTTGAACTCGGCGCGGATGCGGGTGGGTTGCTCCGGGTCGGCCACGGCGGCGGCGATGTCGATCACGGCGTCGAAGGGGTGGGCGTCGCCGAGCAGCCAGGCGTTGACCTCGCGGCGCACGGCCTGGCCCTCGGGGCTGTCGACGCCGTCGTAGACGCAGCCCTCGTACGGGCCGAGGGTGCCGCCGATGGCGACGAGTCCGGCGGCGTGGAGGCGGTCGGCGAGGGCCGTGAGGCCGGTGACGAGGTCCTCGGCGCTCGGCCGGTCGGTCGGCGGCTCGGGGTGGGAGCGGGCGCCGGGCAGGCCGATGTCGTTGAGGCCGATGTGGATCAGGACGTGGCTGACCCCGGGGACGGCCAGGACGTCGCGGTCGACGCGCGCCAGCAGGTGTTCGCCGACCTCGTCGGAGAGCAGTCGGTTGCCGGAGATGCCCTGGTTGACGATCCAGCCGCGGGTCAGGCGGCGGCTGAGCCGGGCCGGGAAGCTGTTGTCGGCGCCGGGCGTGGTGAAGGCGCCCTCGACCCAGGAGTCGCCGAACGCGACGGCGATCCGGGTGTCGGCCGGGGCGAGGACGTCGACGCCGGTGAGGTAGTGGCCGGTCGACAACTCCTCGGCGTCTTCGAGGAGTTCGGCGGAGAGCCGCTCGCCGGGGACCGCGTACCCGAGGTCGTACGGCACCGCGGTGTAGGTGCTCAGTCCGGTGTCGCCCGGCAAGTAGAGGCTGACAGTGAGCTCCTCCCCCGCGCTCACCGGCAACTCGACCGGATCGCTGACGAGTTCCTCGCCGACCGGGACGGTGACGGTCTCGGCGCCGGAGAAGCGCAGCGGGGTGTCGCTGCCGGGGTCGATGCCGCTGCCCCGGGTGCGTACGGCGAGGTGGGCGCCGCCGATGCGGATGGGTTCCTTGCCGTAGCGGTTGGAGAGGCGGATGCGCAGCGCGTCGCCGCCTCCCGCCAGGCGCAGGGACTGGCGGACGGTCCGGTCGGTGAAGCCACGGGGCTCGAAGAGGCCGAAGCCCTCGTACGGGTTGATGACGGCGGAGCGGTGGGCTGCGATCCAGGTCGTGGTCATGGCGGGCCCAACATCACCGCCGCCGGACTTCTTCCCTCCTGACCGTGATTCTTACCTGCCGTCGACCAGCGGTGTGAGTACCTGGGCCTGGCGGGCCTGGGGGATGCGGGGCTGCTCGTCGAGGCCGAAGGTGGTGAAGGCCGTTCGGGCGGGCAGGGGGTAAGTCTCCTTGCCCGTCAGGGAGTTGAGGATCGTCGCGCTGCGCCAGGCGGCGAGGCCCAGGTCGGGCGTGCCGACGCCGTGGGTGTGGAGTTGGGCGTTCTGGACGTAGACGGAACCGGTGACGGACGGGTCGCAGACGAACCGGAACCGCTCGTCGACACGCGGGCGTTCGCGGCTGTCGCGGCGCAGATAGGGGTCGAGTCCGGCGAGGATGCGGTCCAGGGGGCGCTCGCGGTGGCCGGTGGCCAGGACGACCGCGTCGGTGGTGAGGCGCGAGCGGGTGTTCTGCTGGACGTGTTCCAGGTGCAGCTCGATCTTGGTGGTGGCGATACGGCCCGCCGTACGGACCCGGACGCCGGGGGTGAGCACGGCGTCGGGCCAACCGCCGTGCAGCGTACGGCGGTAGAGCTCGTCGTGGATGGCGGCGATGGTGTCGGCGTCGATGCCCTTGTGCAGCTGCCACTGCGTGGTGACAAGCCGGTCCCGCTCCCCCTCGGGCAGCGCGTGGAAGTAGCGCGTGTAGTCGGGGGTGAAGTGCTCCAGGCCGAGCTTGGAGTACTCCATCGGCGCGAAGGCCTGGGTACGGCCGATCCAGTGCAGGCCCTCGCGGCCCGCCGGGCGGGCGCGCAGCAGGTCGAGGAAGATCTCGGCGCCGGACTGCCCCGAGCCGACGACGGTGACGTGCTCGGCGGCGAGCAGCGTGTCGCGGTGGGCGAGGTAGTCGGTGGCGTGCACGACCGGGACACCGGGCGCCTCGACGAGCGGCTTGAGCGGCTCGGGGACGTACGGTTCGGTGCCGACACCGAGCACGATGTTCCGCGTGTACGTCCGCCCGAGCGCCTCCGCCTCCCCGTCCGCGTCGAGCTGGGTGAAGTCGACCTCGAAGACGTCGCGTTCGGGGTTCCAGCGGACGGCGTCGACCTGGTGGCCGAAGTGCAGTCCGGGGAGGTGGTCGGTGACCCAGCGGCAGTAGGCGTCGTACTCGGCGCGCTGGATGTGGAAGCGCTCGGCGAAGTAGAAGGGGAAGAGCCGGTCGCGGGCCTTGAGGTAGTTGAGGAAGGTCCAGGGGCTGCCCGGGTCGGCGAGGGTCACCAGGTCGGCCAGGAACGGGACTTGGATGCGGGCGCCCTCGATGAGCAGCCCGGGGTGCCAGTCGAAGCCGGGGCGCTGCTCGTAGAAGACGGTGTCGAGTTCGGCGAGGGGGTGGGCGAGGGCGGCGAGGGAGAGGTTGAACGGGCCGATGCCGATGCCGACCAGGTCGCGGGGTGCGTCGGGCTCGTGGGGCGGGGGTGTGGGGGTGGTGCTCATCGGGGGGTGTTTCCTTCCACCAGTTTCATGAGGGCGGCCAGGTCGTCGAGCCGGGTGTGGGGGTTGAGGAGAGTGGCCTTGAGCCAGAGCCGTCCGCCGAGGGTGGCGCGGCCGAGGACGGCACGGCCGTCGACGAGGAGTCTTCGGCGTACGGCGGCCACGGCGTCGTCGCCGACGCGGGCGGGGCGGAACAGGACCGTGCTGATGACCGGTCGGTCGTGGAGTTCGAAGCCGGGGTGGTTCTGGACGAGGTCGGCAAACTCCCTTGCCCGGTCGCAGACTTGGTCGACCAGTGCGGCGAGTCCGGTGCGGCCGAGGGTCTTGAGGGTGACGGCGATCTTGAGGATGTCGGGGCGGCGGGTGGTGCGCAGGGAGCGGCCGAGGAGGTCGGGGAGGCCGGCCTCGGTGTCGTCGTCGGCGTTGAGGTAGTCGGCGCGGTACCGGAGGGCGGCGAGGTCGGCGGGGTCGCGGACCGCGAGGAGGCCTGCGGCGACCGGTTGCCAGCCGAGTTTGTGCAGGTCGAGAGTGACGGTGGCTGCGGCGCTCAGGCCGGTGAGCTTGGGTCGGTGCCGGGCGCTGAAGAGGAGGGTTCCGCCGTAGGCGGCGTCCACGTGCAGGCGGGCGTGTTGTCTTTCGCAGACGGCGGCGATCTCGGGGAGGGGGTCGATGAGGCCGGCGTCGGTGGTGCCCGCGGTGGCGGCGACGAGGTGGGGGCCGGCGGGGAGGACGTCGTCGAGGGCGGCGGGATCGAGGGTGCCGGTGGGAGTGGGCACGATGACGGGGGCGGGCAGGCCCAGGAGCCAGGCGGCGCGTGGGAGGGAGTGGTGGGCGTTGGCCCCGCAGACGAGCTGGACGTCGGGGCCGAGCGCCTCGCGGGCCAGGAGCAGGGCCAGTTGGTTGGATTCGGTGCCGCCGGTTGTCACCAAGGCGTCTGGAGCGTTGGCGGGTGCGGGTGCTTCGTGGCTGGTCGCGCCCCGCGGCGGAGCCGCATATCGATACAGCCCCGCGCCCCTGGGTGGGATCCCGTATACCTCTCTTGCAAGTGAACGTGTCACCAGTGACTCAAGTTCCGACGCTGCCGGGGCCTGGTCCCAGGAGTCCATCGACGGGTTGAGGGCGCTCGCGGCCAGGTCGGCCGCCGTTGCCACCGCCAGGGGCGGGCAGTGGAGGTGAGCCGCGCACAAGGTGTGTGCGGGGTCGGCTGAACCTTCCGCCAACATGGCTACGAGGTGCCGTAGAGCGTCCGGATCGCCCTCTTCCGGGAGTACGTCGCCCACCACGTCCCGCACTCGCGCCGCGACCTCGTCCGGGCCGCCCGCCGGCAAAGGGCCGCCGCGCGCACCGGCGCCTTCGGTCAGCGCGTCGAGCACCGTGTCGAGCAGCGGGCGGAGCGCGTCCGGGCCTTCGGGGCCCGAGGCGAGGCTCGGTGTGCTCATGGGTTCCTCCCGGGCACGCGCGCTGAGGGAGTTCCAGCTTGTACGCGGATGAGCGCGCGTGCCCGAAAAGTTCAACGAGAGGAACCCGAAAGGGTGTCCCTGTGAGACACGAGCGAGGGGTGGCGTCGGGTGGCGGGCAGCCCCGAAGCCCCGCTTTCGCTAGCCCTCCCGTACTCGCAACGCCCGTGCCAGGTCGTCCAGTTGGTCCACCAGCTTGCGGCGCAGGGCCGGGATCGGGTCCGCGTCGGTCAGGCAGGCCTCGCCCAGGCGGAGGGCTTCCGTGTCGACCGCGTACACCGGGAAGGCCCAGCGGCCCGCCGCCTCGGCGATGGCGGGGCCGCGGCGGGCGGCGACGGCGACCGCGTCCTCGTAGTAGCGCGGCACGTACTGCCGTACCAGCTCGGTCTGTTCGGGCTGCCAGAAGCCCGTGGCGGTGGCGGTGAAGAGGTAGTTGGAGAGGTCGTCGGTGGCGAACATGGCCTCCCAGGCCCTCGCCTTGGCGTCCGCGTCGGGCAGGGCGGCGCGGCAGCGGGCCGCGCCCTCCTGGCCGGTGGCGGAGGGGTCGCGGTCGAGTTCCGCGGCGATGGCCGTCTCGTCGGTGGCGCCGAGGACGGCGAGCCGGCCGAGGACGCGCCAGCGCAGCTCGGGGTCGAGTTCAGGGCCGCCGGGGACGGTGCCGTCGGCGAGCCAGGCGGCGATGGTGTCGGGCTGGGCGGCGACGTCGATGAAGTGGCGCACGGCGATGAGGCGCAGGCCGGGGTTGTCGCCGTCCTCGGTGCGGCGGATGAGGTCGCGGCACAGGGAGGTGAGGGTGGCGAGGGCGGCGGGGCGCTCGTCCGGGGTGAGGTAGCGGCCGGCGATCTGGGCGGTGGCGAAGGCCAGGACGCCCTGGACGAGGGCCAGGTCGGTCTCGTGCGGAAGGTGGGCGCGGGCCGTGTCCAGGTAGGCGGTGGGAGGGAGTTCGCCGTCGCGGACGGCGTCCCGCAGGGCGTTCCAGACGACCGCGCGGGTGAGTGGTTCGGGCAGGCCGGACAGGCCGGCGCGGACCGCTTCGAACGACTCGTCGTCGAAGCGGACCTTGGCGTAGGTGAGGTCGCCGTCGTTCAGGAGGAGGAGGGTGGGGCGCTTGCCGAGGGGGTGCGGTTCGGACTGGGGGACGTCGAGGTCGAGGCGGGCGCGCAGGGTGAGGTGGCGGCCCTCGTCGGCGACGTCCTGGTCGTAGAGGCCTACGGCGATGCGGTGCGGGCGGCTGCCGTCGCGCTCGACCCGCAGGGTGCAGGTGCCGTCCTCGCCGGGGGTCACCACGGGGCGGAGGGTGTCGACGCCGGTGGTGCGCAGCCACGCGTCGGCCCAGGCGTGCACGTCGCGGTCGGTGGCGGAGGCGAGGGAGTCGATGAAGTCGGCGAGGGTGGCGTTGCCGAAGCGGTGGCGGGCGAAGTGGGTGTTGATGCCGGCCAGGAAGTCCTTCTCGCCGAGCCAGGCGACCAGTTGGCGCAGTGCGGAGGCGCCCTTGGCGTAGGAGATGCCGTCGAAGTTGAGGAGGGCGGAGGCGGTGTCGTCGACGTTCTCCGGGGCGACCGGGTGGGTGGAGGGGCGCTGGTCGGCGTCGTAGCCCCAGCCCTTGCGGACGACGCCGAAGTCGGTCCAGGTGTCGGCGAAGCGGGTGGCCTCGGTGAGGGTCTGGTAGCCCATGTACTCGGCGAAGGACTCGTTCAGCCAGATGTCGTCCCACCAGCGCAGGGTGACGAGGTCGCCGAACCACATGTGGGCCATCTCGTGGGCGACGACCATGGCGCGGGTCTGGCGCTCGGCGTCGGTGACGGCGGAGCGGTAGACGAACTCGTCGCGGAAGGTGACCAGTCCGGGGTTCTCCATGGCGCCGGCGTTGAACTCCGGGACGAACGCCTGGTCGTAGGAGTCGAAGGGGTACGGCTCCTCGAACTTCTCGTGGTAGCGGTCGTAGCACTGCTTGGTGATCTCGAAGAGCTCGTCGGCGTCCGGGTCCAGGTAGGGCGCGAGGGAGCGGCGGCAGTGCAGGCCGAAGGGCAGGCCGCGGTGCTCGGTGCGCACGGAGTGCCAGGGGCCGGCGGCGACGGCGACGAGGTAGGTGGAGATCAGGGGGGTGGGAGCGGCCTGCCAGCGGCCTTCGCCGAGGTGTTCGGTGATGCCGTTGGCGAGGACGGTCCACGCTTCGGGGGCCTTGACGGTCAGCTCGAAGACGGCCTTGAGGTCGGGCTGGTCGAAGGCGGCGAAGACGCGCTGGACGTCCTCCATGAACAGCTGGGTGTAGACGTAGGTCTCGCCGTCGGTGGGGTCGGTGAAGCGGTGCATGCCCTCGCCGGTGCGGGAGTAGCGCATGCTCGCCTCGACGCGCAGCTCGTGCTCGCCGGCGGTGAGGTTCTTCAGGGGCAGGCGGTTGCCGTCGAGGGTCCCGGGGTCGAGGGGGTGTCCGTCCAGGGTGGCGGAGCGCAGTTCGGCGGGCTTGAGTTCGACGAAGGTGTCCGCGTCCGTGCCGGCGGTGAAGCGGATGACGGTGCGGGAGTCGAAGGTCTCGTCGCCGGTGGTCAGGTCGAGGTCGATCGTGTAGCGGTGGACGTCGAGGAGCTTGGCACGGGTCTGCGCTTCGTCGCGCGTCAGTACGGACATGCAGGCAATGCTGCCCGATGCCACTGACAAGGCACAGGGGCGGATCGGTACGCGCCCTATGTCAGGTCCTGTTCGAGCTCCCCGTCGTGCGCCTCCGGCGTGCGCTGGACGGGCACGCGCGCGTCCGGGTGCGGCAGGGCGCTGCTCGGCGCGGGCTCTGCGGCGTCGCCCTGGCCCTTGACGAGGGCGCGCAGTTCGCGGATCTCCTGCTCCAGGGCGAGGTGGCGGCGGTGGGAGTCGTAGAGGTAGCGGACCTTGGTGCGCAGCGCCCAGGGGTCGATGGGCTTCATGACGAGGTCGGCGACGCCGAGGCCGAAGGCGGCGGCGGTCAGTTCGTGGTCGGGGCCGAAGCCGGTGAGCAGGACGACCGGAATGTGCTGGGTCTGCTCCACCCGGCGCATGTAGCGCACCACGTCGAGGCCGCTGACGCCGGGCATGCGGACGTCGAGCAGCAGGAGGCCGACCTGTCCGCGGAGCACCTGCTTGAGCGCCTCGTCGCCGTTGGTGGCGCGGCCCAGCAGATAGCCCAGCGGTGCCAGGGCGCTCTCCAGCGCGTACAGCGTGTCCTCATGGTCGTCGACGATGAGGATCTTGGCATCCGGCATGGCCCGACGTCCCTCCCGCATGGGACAACCAGCTTACGGCCGAAGCGCTGACGCGGAGTGCTCGCCAGCTGACAAGGAGTGCACAGCGCAGCATGCCCCCTGGGGGCCCTCCTGTCACGTCCCCTGCGGTAATCACCGAGGTCAATTCGCCGTTTTTGCGGCGCCGTTCACGGTGTTCTCGGCGATGCGCTCGTGGTGGCGGATCACTTCGGCGATGATGAAATTCAGGAACTTCTCAGCGAACGCCGGGTCCAGTTTGGCGCTTTCGGCGAGGGCGCGCAGACGCTCGATCTGGCGGGCCTCGCGGGCCGGGTCGGCGGGCGGCAGCTGGTGGACGGCCTTGAGGTGGCCGACCTGCTGGGTGGCCTTGAAGCGCTCGGCGAGCATGTGGACGACGGCCGCGTCGATGTTGTCGATGCTGTCGCGCAGCCGGGCGAGTTCCTCACGGACGGCGGGGTCGACGTCACCGGTCGCGTTGTTGCTGGTGGTCATGGGCGCCAAGCCTACGGGTCGGGCGGTCGCTCGATCATGGGTGGATCGTCGGGGTCGGGGACCTGGTTGCTCCAGCCGCCGGGGACGGTGCGGCCCTGCTGGGCGCGGAAGCGGACGGGGGCGGTGCCGACGCGGCGGGTGAACAGGCGGGAGAAGTAGGCCGGATCGTCGTAGCCGACGCGGCGGGCGACGGCGGCGACGGGGAGTTCGGTGGCCGCCAGCAGCTCCTTCGCTCTGCCCAGGCGGATGCCGAGGAGGTAGTCCTTGGGGCTGCAGCCGGCGCCCCGGCGGACGGCGGTGCGCAGTTCGGCGGGGGTCATGTGGTTGCGGGCGGCGTGCTCGGCGACGGACAGCGGCAGGCAGGCGTCGCGGGCGAGGGCCCTCAGGACGGGGTCGCCGTCGGGCGCGAGGTCGGCCCGCGCGCGGCGCAGGGCCACCAGGAGCTCGTGCACGGCGGCGCCGGTCTCCACCTCGAGGAGGGGGTTGCCGCGCCGCGCGGCACGCGCGATGCGGCCGATGACGGCACGCGCGCCGGCGGCGTCCGAGAGGGGTACCACGGGCCGCTCCGGTTCGATGTAGCCGAGTTCGGTGTACGTGGCGGTGGCGGGCCCGGTGAAGTCGACGAAGCCCTCGTCCCAGCCGGCGCCGGGGTCGGGCGCGTAGTGGTGCGGCACTCCGGGGGTGAGCCAGAGCAGTGCGGGTGCGGTGACGGTCGTACGGCGTCCGTCGGGGGCCCGGTACCAGCCGCCGCCCGCGCTGATGACGACGGCGACGTGGTGGTCGAGGGTGCGCGGGCCGACGGTGGGCAGCGGGCCGTACTGGAGGCCGACGCCGAGACAGACCAGGCCGAGCCGGTGGTGGGCCGGGCCGGGAGTGAAGAACCGCATCCAGGTGTGGTACATCGACGCGCTCCTTCCCGCGCGGGCGCGGTCCCGGCGGCTGCCGTACCGGTCGTTTTCGTCCAAGCAGCGCCGATCTTTGTCCATGGACGGTGATCACCGCCAGGGGCGAGGCTGGGCGCATGACCGATTTCAGGGTGGGGGAAACGGATTTCCTGCTGGCTGGGCGGCCGGTGCGGCTGCTGTCCGGCGCGCTGCACTACTTCCGGGTGCACGAGGAGCACTGGGCACACCGGCTGGGGATGCTGCGGGCGATGGGCCTCAACTGCGTGGAGACGTACGTGCCGTGGAACCTCCACGAGCCGAGGCCGGGGAGTTACGAGGATGTGGGCGCCCTCGGCCGCTTCCTGGACGCGGCCCGGGCGGCGGGGCTGTGGGCGATCGTGCGGCCGGGGCCGTACATCTGCGCGGAGTGGGAGAACGGCGGGCTGCCGCACTGGCTGACCGGCGAGCTGGGCACGCGCGCGCGTACGCGTGACGAGCGCTTCCTGGCGCATCTGGAGCGCTGGTTCGACGCGCTGCTGCCGCAGGTCGTGGAGCGGCAGATCGACCGGGGCGGCCCGGTGCTGATGGTGCAGGCCGAGAACGAGTACGGCAGTTACGGCTCGGACGCCGAGTACCTGGGCCGGCTGGTGGAGCTGCTGCGGGCGAAGGGCGTCACCGTCCCGCTGGTGACCTCGGACGGTCCGGAGGACCACATGCTCTCCGGCGGTTCGATCCCCGGGGTGCTCGCCACGGTGAACTTCGGCTCCCGCGCGCGCGAGGCGTTCGGGACGCTGCGCCGGCACCAGCCAGGGGGGCCGCTGATGTGCATGGAGTTCTGGTGCGGCTGGTTCGACCACTGGGGCGCCGGGCACATCACCCGCGACGCCGAGGACGCGGCGGCGGTCCTGCGCGAGATCCTGGAGTGCGGCGCCTCGGTCAACCTCTACATGGCGCACGGCGGCACGAACTTCGCCGGCTGGGCGGGCGCCAACCGTGGCGGCGGCGCGCTGCACGACGGCCCGCTGGAGCCGGACGTGACGTCCTACGACTACGACGCCCCGATCGACGAGTTCGGAAATCCAACGGACAAGTACTGGCGCTTCCGTGAGGTGCTCGCCGAGTACGCCGAGGGCCCGCTGCCCGAACCCCCGCCCGCTCCCCCGCGGCTGGGTGCGGAGGCCGACGTACGCCTGGCGGAGTGGGCGTCCCTGGGCGCCGTACTGGAGACGCTCGGCGGTCCGGAGACGGCGGCTCCCGTGCCACCGACCTTCGAGGAGCTGGACGTGGACCGGGGGCTGGTGCGGTACGCGGTGACGGTGCCGGGTCCTCGGCAGCCGTACCCGCTGATCGCGCGCGGGCTGCGGGACCTGGCGGTGGTGTACGTCGACGGGGAGCGGGCCGGAGTGCTCGCCGAGGGCGAAGAGGAGCTGAAGGAGCCGGTCGCCGGGCACGCGCGCGTGGAGCTGTGGGTGGAGTCCCTGGGGCGGGTGAACTACGGGCCGCGCAGCGGCGAGCCGAAGGGCATCACCGGGGGCCTGCTGCACGAGCGGCAGTACCTGCACGGCGTACGCGCGCGTGGGCTGCGTCTGGACGCGCTCGACGACATCGGGGCCGTCCCCTTCGGGCCGCCGGCCGAGGACGGCGCCCCGGGGCTGTACCGGGGCACGGTCACCGTCCGCGGCGCGGGTGACGCGCTGCTCGAACTCCCCGGCCGGACACGGGGTTTCGCCTGGGTCAACGGCTTCAACCTGGGCCGCTACTGGTCGGTAGGGCCCCAGCGGTCGCTGTACGTCCCCGGGCCGGTGCTGCGGGAGGGCGAGAACGAGGTGTGGCTGCTGGAACTGGAGGGCACGGATCCCGCCACGACGGCCGCGGTGCGCCTGGTGAGCGTGTGAGCGGGCTCGCCTGGGGCGGGGAACCGACCAGGGAAAATCCGCTCAGCTGCCCGTAGAGTGGAATCGGGTTCAGGGCGTCTTGGGGGTCGGGCGTGGCGAACGGCGGACCGGTCGAGCACGGCTACCCACACCTGGAGACGGTGCGGGCCGCCATCACCGCGCTCTACAAGCGGCTGTCGTACGACACGATCCACTCGTTCTCGGCGAGCGTGGCCCCGGCCGACGTGGCCTTCTGTGACACGGACGACCTGCATCTGGGCGCCCAGCGGGTGGCCCGCGAGCTGGTCCGGCACTACCGGCTGCCCGACGCCCGCATGATCGTCGGCTTCCGGGAGATGACCCACGCGGCGAACGTCGAGCTGACCGCGGGGCCCGAGTACTTCGTCGAGCTGAACGACCGCTTCCGCAGTCATCGCCGCGACATCGGGGCGGCGCTGGCCCACGAGGTGATGCACGTCTACCTGCACCGCCTGGACCTGTCCTTCCCCGGCACCCGAGACAACGAGATCCTCACCGACACGGCGACCACGTATCTGGGCGCGGGCTGGCTCCTGCTGGACGCGTTCCGCGAGGACGCGGCGTCCTCGCAGAAGCTCGGCTATCTCACCCCGGAGGAGTTCGGGTACGTCCTGGCCAAGCGCGCCCTGGTCTTCGGCGAGGACCCGTCCGTGTGGTTCACCAGCCCCCAGGCGTACGAGGCCTACACCCGCGGCATGGCGATGGCCCGCCGTGACGAACAGCAGCCCCCGCTGACGGCGGCCGGCTGGGCGGGCCGCCGCCGCTACGCCCGCGACCGCCGCCACGCCCAGGACCACGCACCGGCGTCCCACCCGGAAACGCCGTACACCTTCACCCCCGACGGCCGGGGCCCGCTGCGGGTGACGTTCCCGTGCCCGACCTGCCACCAGCGGATCCGGGTGCCGGTGAAGGGGAGGATGCGGGCGCGGTGCGGGCTGTGCCGGACGGTGCTGGAGTGCGACACGTGAGAGTGACGCCCGCGTGCCGGGGCTGCTGCCCCCAGCCGGGCTGAGTGCCGGCCCTTACGCCCCGTACACCGCCCCCGGCGCCCGCGCCTGAGCGAGGAGTTTCAGGGCCGTCTCGCCCGCCTCGGCGGGGCTCCGGCGCGCCCCCTTGTCGGCGGTCGGGCCCGGGTGCCAGCCCTCCATGACGGTGATGCGGCCGGCCTCCGCCTCGAAGACCCGGCCGGTGACGCCCGCGCTCGCGGCGGAGCCGAGCCAGACGACGAGCGGGGACACGTTCTCGGGGGCCATCGCGTCGAAGCCGCCCGCGGGCGCGGCCATGGTCTCGGCGAAGGTCCGTTCCGTCATACGGGTCCGGGCCGCGGGCGCGATCGCGTTGACCTGGACGCCGTAGCGGGCGAGTTCGGCCGCGGCGACGAGCGTCAGCCCGACGATCCCGGCCTTCGCGGCGCTGTAGTTCCCCTGTCCGACGGAGCCCAGCAGCCCCGCCCCGCTGCTGGTGTTGACGATCCTGGCCACGGGCGTCCGCCCCGCCTTGGCCTCCGCCCGCCAGTGCGCGGCCGCGTGTTTCAGAGGCAGGAAGTGGCCCTTGAGGTGGACGCGGAGCACGGCGTCCCAGTCGTCCTCGTCGAGGTTGACGAGCATCCGGTCGCGCAGGAACCCGGCGTTGTTGACGAGCGTGTCGAGCCGGCCGTACGACTCCAGGGCCGCCGCCACCAGGGACGCGGCCCCCTCCGTCGTCGCGATGTCGCCGCCGTGCGCCACCGCCTCGCCGCCCGCCGCGCGGATCTCGTCGGCCACCTGGGCGGCGGGGCTGTCGGGGCCGGGCGTGCCGTCCAGTCCGACGCCGAGGTCGTTGACCACGACCCGCGCGCCCTCCGCGGCGAAGGCGAGCGCGTGCGCCCGCCCGAGCCCCCGTCCGGCGCCGGTGACCACGACGACCCGTCCCTCGCAGATTCCGCTCATCTCACGTCTCCTTGTTGGCGGTTGCCGCGTCGAGGAAGGCCGGCCGCTCCCCGCCGCCGTGCACGAGCAGGCTCGCCCCGCTGATGTAGGCGGCGGCGTCGGAGGCGAGGAAGACGGCCGCCGCGCCGATGTCGGCGGGTGTCGCGAGGCGGCCCAGCGGCACGGTGCGGGAGACCGCCTCGACGCCCTCGTCGCCGCCGTAGTGGAGATGGGCCAGTTCGGTACGGACCATGCCGACGACCAGGGTGTTGACCCGGACGTCCGGCGCCCACTCGACGGCCATCGAGCGGGCGAGGCTCTCCAGACCGGCCTTGGCAGCCCCGTACGCCGCCGAACCGGGCGAGGGGCGGCTGCCGCTGACGCTGCCGATCATCACGACGGAGCCCCGGGCATGTCTCAGGTGGTCGTACGCGGCCAGCGAAGCCGTCAACGGGGCCAGCAGGTTCAGCTCCACGACCTTCGCGTGGCGTTCGGCGTCCGCGTCGGCCAGCCGCCGATAGGGCCCGCCGCCCGCGTTGTTGACGAGGACGTCCAGCCGGGGCAGGGCCCCGAAGAACGCCCGTACGGCGTCCGGTTCCCGCAGGTCGACAGGGGCGAACTCGGCGCCCTTGAGCGGCACTTCGGGCGGTCGCCGGGCGCACACGACCACCTCCGCACCGGCATCGGCGAAGGCCTGCGCGATCCCCGCGCCGACGCCCCGCGTGCCGCCGGTCACGACGACGGCCTTGCCGCGCAGCGAGTTGTCCACAGGCCTCCCGTTGTCCACAGGCCTCCCGCTCCGATTCCGAGGCTGCTAGCTTCGAAGCCTCACACCTAACAAATGTTTGGTGGAAAGGCGTTGGTTGGAAAGGTAGCTGATGCGCCCATGAGTGTCTCCACCTCGTCCCCGGAAAAGGGGATTTCGGTCGTCACGGTCGACTTCCCGCCGGTGAACGCCCTGCCGGTGAGCGGCTGGTACGCGCTGGCCGACGCCGTGCGCGCGGCGGGCCGCGACCCGCGGGTGCGCTGCGTCGTCCTGGCCGCCGAGGGACGAGGGTTCAACGCGGGCGTGGACATCAAAGAGATACAGACGCAGGGAGCGAGCGCGCTGGTGGGCGCCAACCGCGGCTGCTTCGAGGCCTTCGCCGCGGTGTACGAGTGCGAGGTCCCGGTGCTGGCGGCGGTGCACGGCTTCTGTCTGGGCGGCGGGATAGGACTGGTGGGGAACGCGGACGTGATCGTGGCGAGCGAGGACGCCACCTTCGGGCTGCCCGAGCTGGACCGCGGGGCGCTGGGCGCGGCCACGCACCTGGCCCGGCTGGTCCCGCAGCACCTGATGCGCGCGCTGTACTACACCTCGCGCACGGCGACCGCGGCCGAGCTGCACGCGCACGGCTCGGTGTGGCGGGTGGTCCCCCGGGACGGACTGCGCGCCGCCGCCCTGGAGTCGGCGCGCGAGATCGCCGCGAAGGACGGGGAGCTGCTGCGGCTGGCGAAGGCCGCCATCAACGGCATCGATCCGGTCGACGTGCGCCGCAGCTACCGCTTCGAGCAGGGCTTCACGTACGAGGCGAGCACGGTCGGGGTGGCCGACCGGGTCCGGGACACCTTCGGTGCGGAGAGGGACGGTGCGCAGGCGTGAGCGACAAGACGATGACCGCCGAGGAGGTCGTCTCCCGGCTGGAGAGCGGCATGACCCTCGGCATCGGCGGCTGGGGTTCGCGCCGCAAACCGATGGCGCTGGTGCGGGCGCTGCTCAGGTCGCGGATCACGGACCTGACCGTGGTGTCGTACGGCGGCCCGGACGTCGGGATGCTGGCCGCGTCGGGCCGGATCCGCAAGCTGGTCGCCGCGTTCGTCACCCTGGACTCGATCCCGCTCGAACCGCACTACCGCGCGGCCCGTGAGCGCGGCGCCTTCGAGCTGATGGAGGTCGACGAGGCGATGTTCCTGGCGGGACTGCGCGCCGCCTCCCACCGGCTGCCGTTCCTGCCGATGCGGGCGGGGCTCGGCTCGGACGTCATGCGGGTCAACCCCGGCCTGCGGACGGTGACTTCGCCGTACGAGGACGGGGAGACGTTCGTCGCGATGCCGGCCCTGCGGCTGGACGCGGCCCTGGTGCACGTCAACCGCGCGGACCGGCTGGGCAACGGGCAGTACCTGGGCCCGGACCCGTACTTCGACGACCTGTTCTGCGAGGCGGCCGAGGCGGCGTACGTGTCCTGCGAACAGGTCGTCGACACCGCCGAGTTGACGAAGGCGGCACCGCCGCAGTCGCTGCTGCTGAAGCGGCACACCGTGACGGGGGTCGTCGAGACGCCGAACGGTGCGCACTTCACGTCCTGCGCGCCCGACTACGGACGGGACGAGGCGTTCCAGAAGCGGTACGCGACCACGCCCTGGCCGGAGTTCGAGGCGCGGTTCCTGGGCGGGGACGAGCAGGCGTACCGGGCGGCCGTCGGGGAGGAGTCATGAGCGAGGCCGTGGCCGCGCGGGAGGTCACCCGCGCCGAGTACTGCGTGATCGCCTGCGCCGAGGCCTGGCGGGACGCGGGGGAGATCCTCGCGAGCCCCATGGGGCTGATCCCCTCGG
Organism: Streptomyces cylindrosporus; assembly: GCF_022698165.1. GTDB lineage: Bacteria > Actinomycetota > Actinomycetes > Streptomycetales > Streptomycetaceae > Streptomyces > Streptomyces cylindrosporus. Next base: position 1,086,277 of record NZ_JALDAY010000001.1, on the reverse strand, counting down.
TGGGCGCGCGGCTCGCCAGGCGGACCTTCGCGCCGGACCTGCTGCTGACCGACGGAGAGGCCCTGCTGGTCGGCCTCGACGGCACGGTCGAGGGCTGGCTGCCGTACCGCGCCCATCTGGACCTGGTCACGACCGGGCGGCGGCACGTGATGATGGGGGCGAGCCAGATCGACCGGTTCGGCAACCAGAACATCTCGTGCATCGGCGCCTGGGAGCGGCCGAAGCGGCAGCTGCTCGGGGTGCGGGGCGCGCCGGTCAACACACTGAACAACCCGACCAGTTACTGGGTGCCGAGGCACTCCCGACGGGTGTTCGTCGAGAAGGTCGACATGGTGTGCGGGGTGGGTTACGACCGTGCGGCCGGCGCCCGCTTCCACCGCATCCCGCGGGTCGTGTCCGACCTGGGCGTCTTCGACTTCGCGACGCCGGACCACTCGATGCGGCTGGCCTCGCTGCACCCCGGGGTCACGGTGGAGGAGGTCAGGGACGCGACCGCCTTCGAGCTGACGGTCCCGGACGAGGTCCCTGAGACGCGCGCGCCGAGCGCCCACGAGCTGCGGCTGATCCGGGAGGTCATCGATCCGGCGAACTCCCGTGCCAGGGAGGTCGGTTCGTGATGGAGACGGCGCTCACCCGGCTGGTCGGGGTCCGGCATCCGATCGTGCAGACGGGGATGGGCTGGGTGGCGGGCCCCCGGCTGGTCTCCGCGACGGCGAACGCGGGGGCGCTGGGCGTCCTGGCCTCCGCGACGATGACGACGGACCGGCTGCGGGAGGCGATACGGGAGGTCAGGTCCCGTACGGACGCGCCGTTCGGGGTGAATCTGCGGGCCGACGCGGCGGACGCCGGCGACCGGGTGCGGATCATGATCGAGGAGGGCGTGCGGGTGGCGTCCTTCGCCCTGGCGCCCTCCCCCGAGCTGATCGCCGAGCTGAAGGAGGCGGGGCTGGTCGTCATCCCGTCCATCGGCGCCCGGCGGCACGCCGAGAAGGTCGCCGCGTGGGGGGCGGACGCGGTGATCGTGCAGGGCGGGGAGGGCGGCGGGCACACCGGCGAGGTGGCGACGACCGTGCTGCTGCCGCAGGTGGTGGACGCGGTGCGGATACCGGTCGTGGCGGCGGGCGGCTTCTTCGACGGGCGCGGGCTGGTGGCCGCGCTGGCGTACGGGGCGGCGGGGGTCGCGATGGGCACGCGGTTCCTGCTGACGTCCGACTCGACGGTGCCGGACGCGGTGAAGGCGCGGTATCTGGCGGCGACGGTCAAGGACGTCACGGTGACCACGGCGGTGGACGGCCTGCCGCACCGGATGCTGCGCACGGAGCTGGTGGACGGACTGGAGCACTCCGGCCGCGCGAGGGCCCTGTTGCACGCGGTGCGGCGGGCGGCCGGGTTCCGGAAGCTGTCCGGGCTCACCTGGCCGCAGATGGTGCGCGACGGGCTCGCCCTCAAGCACGGCAAGGAGCTGTCCTGGAGCCAGGTGCTGCTCGCCGCGAACACGCCGATGCTGCTGAGGGCGGCGATGGTGGACGGGCGTACGGACCTCGGGGTCATGGCGTCGGGGCAGGTGGCCGGGGTGATCGAGGACCTGCCGTCGTGTGCGGAGCTGGTGGAGGGGGTGATGGCCCAGGCGGAGGAAATCATCGGCGAGTTGACCAGGGGCGGTGCTTCGATGCGCGCATGACGGAGACGATCGGGGAGGCCTGGGGCTCGGTGTTCCTCAACGGATCATGAGCGCAGGGCGGCTCAGAGGCGTTCGATGATCGTCACGTTGGCCTGGCCGCCGCCCTCGCACATCGTCTGCAGCCCGAAGCGGCCGCCCGTGCGCTCCAGTTCGTGCAGCAGGGTCGTCATCAGCTTGACGCCGGTCGCGCCCAGGGGGTGGCCGAGGGCTATCGCGCCGCCGTTCGGGTTGACCTTCTCCGGGTCGGCGCCCGTCTCCTTCAGCCAGGCCAGGACCACCGGGGCGAAGGCCTCGTTGATCTCGACGAGGTCGATGTCGTCGATGGTCAGGCCCGTCTTCTTCAGGGCGTGGGCCGTGGCGGGGATGGGGGCGGAGAGCATGCGGATGGGGTCCTCGCCGCGGACCGAGAGGTGGTGGACGCGCGCCCGGGGACGAAGCCCGTGCTCGCGTACCGCCCGCTCCGAGGCCAGCAGCATCGCCGCCGCGCCGTCGGACACCTGGGAGGAGCAGGCGGCGGTGATGGTGCCGCCGTCGAGGACCGGCTTGAGGCCGGCCATCTTCTCCAGGGAGGTGTCCCGACGCGGGCCCTCGTCGACGGCGACCTCGCCGTAGGCAACCGTCTCGCGTTCGAAGCGGCCCTCGTCGATGGCCCGCAGCGCCCGCCGGTGCGAGCGCAGCGCGAACTCCTCCTGGTCCTCGCGGCTGATCCCCCACTTCGCGGCGATCATCTCGGCGCCCACGAACTGGTTGACCGGCTGGTCCCCGTACCGCGCCCGCCAGCCCTCGCTGCCCGCGAAGGGACCGCCCGTGAGGCCCAGCGGCTCGGCGGCCTGCCGGGTCGCGAAGGCGATCGGGATCATCGACATGTTCTGCACACCGCCCGCGACCACCAGGTCCTGCGTGCCGGACAGCACCCCCTGCGCCGCGAAGTGCACGGCCTGCTGCGAGGACCCGCACTGCCGGTCGACCGTCACGCCCGGCACCTCCTCGGGCAGCCCGGCCGCCAGCCAGCAGGTCCGCGCGATGTCCCCGGCCTGCGGCCCCACCGCGTCCAGGCAGCCGAGGACGACGTCCTCGACGGCGGCGGGATCCACGCCCGAGCGGGCCATCAGCTCCTTCAGCACATGCGCGCCGAGGTCGGCGGGATGGACCCCGCTCAGCCCTCCCCCGCGCCGCCCGACGGGCGTGCGGACCGCTTCGACGATATAGGCCTCGGCCATGGCAACTCCCTTTGCAGTCAGGGCTGTTCGCGTACGGCGATCCCGTCCAGCACCATCGACAGGTACTGCCGGGCGATCTCCTCCGGGCTGTGCTGTCCGCCCGGCCGGTACCAGGACGCGGCCACCCACACGGTGTCGCGCACGAACCGGTAGGTCAGCCGGACGTCGAGGTCGGCGCGGAACACCTCGGCGGCGACCCCGCGCTCCAGCGTGGACAGCCACGCCTTCTCGAACCTGCGCTGCGACTCGGCGAGGAACGCGAACCGCTCCTGCACGGCCAGCTGCCGGCTCTCCTTCTGGTAGATCGCGACGGCCGCGCGATGCCGGTCGATCTCCCGGAACGACTCGGTGACCAGCGCTTCGAGGGTCTCGCGGGGCCCGAGCTCGGCCTCCAGGACGGCGTCGTAACCGTCCCAGAGCTCGTCGAGGAAGGTGCGCAGGATCTCCTCCAGCATCGATTCCTTGGAGTCGAAGTGGTAGTAGAGGCTGCCCGCGAGCATGCCCGCGTGGTCCGCGATCTTGCGTACGGTGGTGGCGTTGTAGCCCTGTTCGGCGAAGACCTCGGCGGCGGTGTCGAGGAGTTCGCGCCGCCGCGCGGGTGCGGCGGTCACCTGGGGCTTCTTCTTGGTCGGCACGGTCCCATTCTCGTCCTAGGGGTGCCGGCTGCTGACGGAGACGGTCTCCCCGGTCATGTACGAGGAGTAGCCGGACGCCAGGAACACGATCACGTTGGCCACCTCCCAAGGCTCCGCGTACCGCCCGAAGGCCTCGCGCGCGGTCAGTTCCTCCAGCAGCTCGGGGGTCGTCACCCGCACCAGGTGCGGGTGCATGGCGAGGCTCGGCGAGACGGCGTTGACCCGCACCCCGAAGGCGGCCGCCTCCATCGCCGCGCACCGGGTCAGGGCCATCACCCCGGCCTTCGCGGCGGCGTAGTGCGCCTGCCCGGCCTGGGCGCGCCAGCCCACGACGGAGGCGTTGTTGACGATGACGCCGCCGCGCCCGCCGTCCCGCAGCAGCCGCAGGGCCGCCCGGGTGCACCGGAACGTGCCGTTCAGCGTCACGTCCAGCACGCGTGACCACTGCTCGTCGGTCATGTCGACGAGGTCCGAAGTCCCGCCGAGCCCGGCGTTGTTGACGACGACGTCCAGCCGCCCGTGCTCGCGTACGGCGGCCTCGAAGAGCGCCTGCACCTGGCTCTCGTCGGTCACGTCGCAGGCCACCGCGGCCACGGCCGCCGCCCCGAACTCCCCGGCCAGCGACGCCTCGTACTCCTTGAGGCGGCGCACATGCGCGTCGCTGATCAGCACGCGCGCGCCCTCCTCCAGGAAGCGCCGTGCGGTCGCGCCGCCGATGCCGGCGCCCGCCGCCGCGGTGATGACGGCGGTGCGCCCTTTCAGCAGCCCGTGCCCCGGCTCGTACACAGGACTCTCGACGCCTGTCATAGGCCCACGCTAACCTACCAAACACTTGTTAGGGAAGGTCTGCCGAAGGGACAGCGCCCATGGATCTCGCCTTCACGCAGGAAGAGGAGGCCTTTCGCGCCGAGGCACGGGCGTGGCTCGCGGCGCATGTGCCCGAGGCGCCGCTGCCGTCCCTGGAGACCGAGGAGGGCTTCGCGGCGCACCGCGCGTGGGAGGCGGAGCTGGCGGCGGACCGCTGGGCGGTCGTCAACTGGCCGGTGGAGTACGGCGGGAGAGGGGCCGGCCTGGTCTCCTGGCTGGTGTTCGAGGAGGAGTACTGGGCGGCGGGCGCGCCGGGCCGGGTCGGGCAGAACGGGATCAGTCTGCTCGCGCCGACGCTGTTCGACCACGGCACGGCGGAGCAGCGGGCGCGGGTGCTGCCGTCGATGGCGACCGGCGAGGTGGTGTGGGCGCAGGCCTGGTCCGAGCCGGAGGCGGGTTCCGACCTGGCATCGCTCAGGTCGAAGGCCGTGCGCACGGGCGGGGGTTGGCTGCTGAGCGGGCAGAAGACCTGGTCGTCCCGGGCCGCCTTCGCCGACCGCGCGTTCGGCCTCTTCCGTACGGACCCCGACACCCCGAAGCCCCACCAGGGCCTGACCTACCTGATGTTCGACCTGCGCGCGCCGGGCGTCACGGTCCGCCCGATCGGCCGCCTCGACGGGAAGCCGGCCTTCGCCGAACTCTTCCTCGACGAGGTGTTCGTGCCGGACGAGGACGTGATCGGGCGGCCGGGCGAGGGCTGGCGGATCGCGATGTCGACGGCGGGGAACGAGCGGGGGCTGATGCTGCGCTCCCCCGGCCGTTTCCTCGCGGCGGCGGACGGACTGGCCGAGCTCTGGAAGGAACAGGGCAGCCCGCAACACGCCCAGGACCAGGTGGCCGACGCCCTCATAGGCGCCCGCGCCTACCGCCTCTTCACCTACGCGGCCGCCTCCCGCGTCCTGGAGGGCGCCGAGCTCGACCCGGAGTCCAGCATGAACAAGGTCTTCTGGTCGGAGCTGGACCTCACCCTGCACGAGACGGCACTGGATCTCCTGGGCGAGGAGGGCGAGTTGGCCGACACGGACTGGGCCGAGGGGTACGTCTTCTCCCTCGCCGGCCCCATCTACGCCGGGGCGAACGAGATCCAGCGCGACATCATCGCCGAACGCCTGCTCGGCCTGCCGAAGGGACGCCGGTGATGCGACGGGGCTCCGCCGATGCCGAAGGGAACGCGGCGCGCGGAAGAGATTGCGGGGCGATGGCACCAGGAAGGCCGAGAACTGCGAAAGGACGCCGCTGATGCGCTTCCTGCTCGATGCCGAACAGCGGGCGTTCGCCGAGTCGTTGGGCGCGATGTTGACGTCCGCGGACACTCCTTCCGTCGTACGGGACTGGAGCCGCGGCGAGCATGCGGGCGGGCGCGCGCTGTGGTCCCGTGTCGCGGACGCGGGCGTCTTCGCGCTGGCGGTGCCCGAGGAGTACGGCGGCCTTGGCGTCCGGCCCGTCGAACTCGCCGTCGCCTTCGTCGAGTTAGGCCGGCATGCCGTGCCCGGACCGCTGGTCGAGACGGTGACCGCGGCCGCCCTGCTCTCGGAGACGGACCCCGCCGCCAAGCGCCTGCTGCCGGCGCTGGCCTCCGGTGAGGCGATGGCCACGGTGGCCCACGAGGGGTCGTACGCCCTGGACGGCGACGTGGCGGGCACCCGCCTGGCCCTCGCACCCGACGGTCTGCACCTCTCCCCCGGTCACGGCCCCATCCGCCCCTCCCTCGACCCGGCCCGCCGGCTCACCCCCCTCACCCCCGGCGGTGAACTCCTCACGCCCGCCCCGCCTCTCGGACGCGCCCTGGCCACTGCCCGCCTGGCCACCGCCGCCCAGGCCCTCGGAGTGGGTCTCGCCCTCCTCGACAAGACCGTCGCGCATGTCGTGCAGCGCACCCAGTTCGGCGTCCCCATCGGCTCCTTCCAGGCCGTCAAGCACCGGCTCGCCGACGCGAAGATCGCCCTGGAGTTCGCGCGCCCCCTGCTGTTCGGCGCCGCGCTCACCATGGACCCCGCCGACGTCGCCGCCGCCAAGGTCAGGGCCTGCGAGGCGGCGTACACCACCGCACGCACCGCGCTCCAACTGCACGGCGCGATCGGCTACACCGCGGAGTACGAGCTGTCCCTGTGGCTGACGAAGGCCCGCGCCCTGCGCACGGCCTGGGGCAGCCCACGGGAGTGCCGGGACACAGTCATCCAAGGCGGTGACCGTCAGTGATGCTGATCGCCGCTCGTGAGCTCGCGGTACTCCTCCTTCGTCGGCTTCGGGATCCGCGAGTCCGGGCCGAACATCGCGCGAGCCAGTTGCGCCCGCACCCGCTCGGAGATCGTCACCGGCCGGCGCACCCCGTTGTGGTCGACGAGCGGCCCGATCTCGTACGGCGGGTCCTGCTCGTGCTGGGTGAGGGTGTGCAGCTGGTCCTGCGCGAGCGGCGCGTGCACCTCGACGAACTCCCCGTGCGGCAGCCGCCGGATGACGCCGGTCTCCCTGCCGTGCAGCACCTTGTCCCGGTCCCGTCGCTGCAGGCCCATGCAGACCCGCTTGGTGACGATGAACGCGAGCACCGGCGCCACGAAGAAGGAGATCCGCACGAACCAGGTGATCGCGTTGATGGACAGGTGGAGATGCGTGGCCACGATGTCGTTGCCGCCGCCGATCAGCAGGACGACGTACAGGGCCAGCCAGGCCACGCCGAGCCCGGTGCGCACCGGCACGTTGCGCGGCCGGTCCAGGATGTGGTGCTCGCGTTTGTCGCCGGTGATCCACGCCTCGAGGAACGGGTAGAGGCCGAGGGCGAGCAGGAGCAGCGGGAAGAGCGAGAAGGGGATCAGCACGCCCAGCACCAGGGTGTGGCCCCAGGCGCTGATCTCCCATCCCGGCATCACCCGGATCAGTCCCTCGGAGAAGCCGAGGTACCAGTCGGGCTGGGCGCCGGTCGTCACCAGGTCGGGCCGGTACGGTCCGAAGGCCCACACCGGGTTGATGGACGCGATGCCGCCCATGATCGCGAGCACGCCGAAGACGAGGAAGAAGAAGCCGCCCGCCTTGGCCATGTAGACCGGCAGGAAGGGCATGCCGACGACCGTCTTCTGGTCGCGTCCGGGCCCCGGGTACTGGGTGTGCTTGTGGTAGAAGACCAGGATCAGATGGGCGACGACCAGGCCCAGCATGATCCCGGGCAGCAGCAGGACATGGATCGGGAAGAGCCGCGAGATGATGTCGTGGCCCGGGAACTCCCCGCCGAACAGGAACATCGACAGGTACGTCCCGACGATCGGGATCGACAGGATCGCGCCGTCGGCGAAGCGGATGCCGGTGCCGGAGAGCAGGTCGTCGGGGAGCGAGTAGCCGGTCAGGCCGGTGATGATGCCGAGCATCAGCAGGGTCCAGCCGAACAGCCAGTTGACCTCGCGCGGCTTGCGGAACGCCCCGGTGAAGAACACCCGCATCATGTGCACCAGCATGCCGGTGACGAAGACCAGCGCCGCCCAGTGGTGGATCTGCCGGATCAGCAGCCCGCCGCGCACGTCGAAGCTGATGTCGAGGGTGGACTCGTACGCCCTGGTCATGCTGACGCCGTTGAGCGGCACGTACGAGCCGTGGTAGATCACCTCGACGCCGCTCGGCTCGAAGAACAGGGTGAGGTAGATGCCGGTGAGGATCAGGATGAGGAAGCTGTAGAGGCAGATCTCGCCCAGCATGAAGGACCAGTGGTCCGGAAAGACCTTGCGCATGTTGGCCTTGGCCAGCGAGTACAGACCGAGCCGCCCGTCGGCCCAGTCGGCCACCCTCTCGCCCGCGCCCGCCGGCTCCCTGCGCGCGGTGCCGGCCGCCTCGTTCCCCGATCGTGCGCCGTCCATACGTCGTCGCCTCCCCGTCGGATCAACCTCAGGGTGTCACGGCGGCCCGGCCAAGCCAACGGTGCCGTCAGGGCCGTACGATCCCCTCCGCCCGCGCGGCCACCAGCCACCTCGGGAACTCGCCCACCAGCCGGTCGTACAACTCGGCGTCGGGCACCTTGCGCGGATCGGCGCCGGCGTGGAAGAACCCGGCGTTGTCCACCACCCGCTTGTGCGGTACGGCCAGCTCGTCGAGCTTGCGCAGGAAGTCGAACTGCTTGCTGTGCGGATCGCCGAAGCCCACGAACTGCCAGAACAGCGGGAGCTTCGCCGCCTTGCACAGATAGCGCTCCGCGGCGAGCTTGTTGATCGGGCCGCCGTCGGTCTGGAACACGACCAGGGCGGGCTCCTTCGAGCCGCTGTCCATGTAGTGGTCGATGACCGCGTCCATCGCCAGGTGGTAGCTGGTCTTGCCCATGTGCCCGAGCCCCGCCACGATCTTGTCGATCCGGCCCTCGTGCTCGGCCAGCGCGATGTCGGTCTCGGCGTCGACGTCGGTCGAGAAGAACACCACCGGCACCCGGCCGTCGTCGTCGAGGTGCGCGGACAGACCGAGCACCCGGTCCGCGAGGGCCTGCACCGAACCGTCCTGGTAGTACGGCTTCATGGACCCCGAGTAGTCGACCACGAGGTACACCGCGGCCCGCAGCCCGTCCAGACCGTGCCTGCCGAGCGAGGCCCCGGCGCTCTTGTAGAGGCTGACCAGCGCGGGCGCGGTCTCCTCGACCTTCTTGAGACTGATCGCAACCATGGCCCCTACTTTCCCATCAGTCACCGGTGTTCGTTATTTTGTTCGCCGCCGACCCCACCGGCTCACCGTCCGTCCCCCTTCCCCGTCTCCGAGGAGCCGGCCGTGGATTCCGAGTCCACCGTCACCACCTGCTACCGCCATCCCAAGGTGGAGTCCCATGTCCGCTGCACCCGCTGCGACCGGTACATCTGCCCGGACTGCATGCGCGAGGCGGCCGTCGGCCACCAGTGCGTGGAGTGCGTGAAGGAGGGAACGCGCTCGGTACGGCAGGCGCGCACGGCGTTCGGCGGCCGGATCTCGACCGTGCCCCTGGTGACGTACGTGCTGATCGGGCTCAACGTACTCGCGTATCTGGGCGAGTTGGTGCGCCCGGGGATCGTGGACCGGTTCGAGATGCTGGGCCGCGGACTCGCGGGATCGGACGGCGGCCACTACATGTGGGAGGCCGGCTACTCGTCCGACTACCACCTCGAAGGCGTCGTCGACGGCGAGTGGTACCGGCTGCTCACCGGCGCGTTCCTGCATCTGCCGCCCACCGAGGGGACGTTCGGGATCCTGCACATCGTGATGAACATGGTGTCGCTGTGGAACATCGGCCGGGTGGTCGAGGCGCAGCTGGGCCGGATCCGGTACATCGCCCTCTACTTCCTCTCGGCGCTGGGCGGTTCGGTGCTGGTGCTGCTGATCGCGCCGGACACCCCGACGCTCGGCGCGTCCGGCGCGATCTTCGGGCTCGGGGCCGCGTACTACGTCCTGGCCCGCCGGCTCGGCGCCGACATGGACCAGGTCAACCGCTTCATGGCGGGCCTGCTGCTGTGGCTGGTGGTCTCCGCGATCGCCACGTCCTGGCAGGGCCACCTCGGCGGCCTGCTCTCCGGCGCGGTCGTCACCCTCGCCTTCGCCTACGCCCCCCGCGACAAGCGCCGCCCCTTCATCCAGGCGGGCGCGTGCATCGCGCTGCTGGCCCTGCTGGTCATCCTGACGATGGCGAAGGTCACGGAACTGACCGTGTGAGCGGCCCGGGGACCGGGAGGACGTGATCCGGCCGTACCCTTTCGGCCATGAGACGTGCCGGTCTGCTCCTCTTCGCGGCCGTCCCCGTGGTCGTCACGGGGACGGTCTACCTCCTCACGCCCGCGCACTCCGGCACGGAGGACTCGGCCAGGGCGCCCGCCTCCGCCGCCGAGCGGGCCCGTCAGGACGCCAAGTCGCGGGCCGAGCGGGAGCGCGCGGAGGACGACGAGGTGATCGCCGACCTGCCTGCCGGGCTCGCCGCGCCCGCGAAGAAGGAGCTCGCCCAGGAGCTCGTGGCCAGCGCCGAGAACTCGACGCTGGACTGGCGCAGCGCCTACGGCTACATCGAGGACATCGGCGACGGCCAGGGCTACACGGCCGGCACCGTCGGCTTCTGCACCGGCACCCACGACCTGCGCACCCTCGTCGAGCGCTACACCAAGGCCCACCCCGGCAACGGCCTCGCGGCCTACCTCCCCGCCCTGCGCGAGGTCGACGGCACGGACTCCCACGAGGGCCTCGACCCCGGCTTCACCAAGGCCTGGAAGGCGGAGGCCAGGCTCCCCGCCTTCCGCGCGGCCCAGGACGAGGAGCGCGACCGCGTCTACTTCGACCCGGCGGTCCGCCTCGCCAAGCTCGACGGACTGGGCACGCTGGGCCAGTTCATCTACTACGACGCGATGGTCTTCCACGGCCCCGGCACCGGCCCGACCAGCTTCTACGGCCTGCGCGAGCGGGCGATGCGGGAGGCGGACACGCCCTCGGAGGGCGGCACGGAGAAGGCGTACCTGGACATCTTCCTGGACGTCCGCCGCAGTGCCATGAAGGCCAAGCGCGCGGACATCGACACCAGCCGCATCGACACGGCCCAGCGGCAGTTCCTGTACGACGGGAACCTGGACCTGAGGAAGCCGCTGGTGTGGAAGGTGTACGGCGAGACGTACAAGGTCGCCTAGGAGGCACCCCACTTCTCCCGCAGCACCCGCTCCGCCGGCTTCCCGCGCGGTGTGTACGCCAGCTTCACCGGTGTCTCCCCGCTGTCCGGCCAGTCGTCCCACATCCACCAGCAGACGCCGGCCCACCAGCGCCGGCCGGTGAAGGAGTCGAGCAGCGCCCGGTAGGCGGCGGCCTGTTCGGCGGGCGCGGGACGGCGGCTGACCGTCCAGGAGTACGGCGCGGTCGTGGCCCCGCGCTGGCTGACGTAACCGGCCTCGGTGAACAGGATCCGCCGGTTCTGCCCGCGTGCGTACGCGGCGAGTTCGTCCCGGATCGGCCGCCAGGCGCGGCGCAGGCGGGCCGGGTCGTCGGTGGGCCGGGCGGACAGCGGCCAGTAGGCGTCGATGCCGATGAGGTCGAGGTCCTTCCAGAAGTGGATCTTCCGGTACTCGTCGTAGTTGGCGGCGTAGGTGAGGGGGCCGTCGTAGTGGTCGCGGACCGCCCTGACGACGCCGGCCCAGGCGGCGGTGTCGCCGGAGACGCCGGCGAGTTCGGTGCCGACGGTGAACTGCTCGGTGCGGGTGTCGGCGGCGAGGTCGGCGTAGTGGGTGATGAAGCGGCGGTACGAGGTGAACCAGGCGGCCCGGTCGCGGGGGCGGATGTCGGCGCGGTCCTCGTCGCCGGGCAGGTCGATGTGCGGCTTGATCATCACCTTGAGGCCGAGCCCGTGGGCGCGGCCGACGATGTGCCGCAGGCTGGTGTCGCTCGCGGTCTCCTCGGTGGTGTGCGGGGAGGTGTCGGTGACGCGGTTCTGGTACCAGGTCGGGGTGAAGGTGACCCAGCGCGCGCCGGTGGCCCGGATGCCGCGCAGATAGCGGTCGGCGGCGGGGCTGTCGTAGTCGGTGCGGTACCAGGAGGGCAGGGTGATCCCGCGCATCGTCCCGCTCCTCGCGCCCGCCCGGTCGGCGCCGCTGGTGCCGTCGGTGTCCTTGGCCGCGCCGCCGGTCGTGCAGCCACCGGCGGCGAGGAGGACCGCCACCGCGGCCGCGGCGACGGTCCTCCTCAGGGCGTCTGCCCTCACAGGCTGCTCGGGCTGACGAAGGTGTAGCCCAGGGCCTTGATGCCGTCGATCGTGTCCTTCAACGGCTGGGTCGGGTAGTAGGGGTGGTAGAAGAAGCTCGCGAAGCCGTCCCGCACGGCCAGGTTGGCCTTGGCCGAGGCGATCAGGTCGGCGGGCAGCCGCGCCGGGTGGTTGTTGTAGGCCACCGGCTCGTAGTTCCCGATGTTCTCGGGCAGCACCTTGGTGCCGTAGACGTCCTTCACGACGTACGGGAAGAACTGGCCGATGAAGGTGTTCGGGCCGGCCGAGTTGCCGCTGAGCGTGCCGGAGAAGTACAGCGAACGCTCCAGGCGGGCCGAGAAGTTGGAGCTGAACACCTTGTAGTCGGCGGCGGAGCCCGCGTAGTGCGGGGTGGTCCACAGCGTCGGCTTCGGCAGGCCGGCCGCGGTGAACCCGGCCAGCGCGCTGGTCACCCGGGCCTGCGCCCAGGCGGTGGAGTCCTCGGCGACCGGGCCGTCGTAGACGACGTTGTCCGAGGCGTCGACGTGCGCCCGGTAGAACTCGAAGTCGTCACCGGTGACGCCGTCGTAGGGGTTGGCGACGTTGCTGTACTGGTGGGTGTAGCCGTGGTCCATCAGGACCGCACCCCTGGCCAGCATGTACTTCAGGGCGCTGACCACCTGCGGCCGCTGGGCGAGGGTGATGGTCTGCGCGACGCCGTTGTTGTAGGTGCCGTTCGGGTCCGTGTAGGCGGGGATCACGTTGATCCCGTACGGGATGTTCTGCGACTTGAGGTAGTCGGCCATGCTCCTCAGCTCGGCGGGGTCCGAGTCCGGGCTGATGTCCTCCAGGCGGACCACCGCGCGGTGCCGCTCGGTGGTGGCCGGTGCGAGGGCGTCGAAGAGGAGGTCCTCGATGACGATGACGCGGTCGCTCTCGGAGACGTACGCGAAGGGGATCTCACCGATGTAGGTGAGGTTCGAGGAACGGACCGCCCACCCGAAGGTGTGACCGTTCGACGAGTCGAGGCCGGTCGCGAGCGTGGTGACCGCGGGATACCCGGTGCCCGTGAGGATGTTGGGGCGCAGCACGCCCCCGTCCTGTCCCGCGGGGATGGTCCGGGTGAGGGCCTGGTTCTTGTACGTCACCTGTGTCACGGTGCCTACTGAACCGCCGTCCTCGTAGTACGACGTCGTCGGATCCCAGCCGTACTTCTGGCTGAACTGGGTTACGCCCACCGAGTTCGCCATGTTCCAGATGTTGGCGCCCATCCAGATCACCGGCTTGGTGCTCGCCGCCGCGTCGGCGTAGAACGCGGCCGGGACGGCGTCCGGGATGCTGCCGCCGTAGTACGTCGAACCGAGGTAGATCACGGCCGAGTACGAGTCGATCATCCCGGCCGTGTACTGCTGGACCGGCTTGGCCGTCACCGTGCCGAAGTGACCGGCGAGGTTGGCCGTGGCCATGGCGTACAGCTCGCCCAGCTGGCCGTAGGGGCCTGCCGTGTCGTAGAGGACGAGAGTGGTCGGATCGGCCGCGGCGGCCGTGGCCGCGGGCCGCAGCGCGGCGGCCAGGGTCGTTGCAGTGGATTTGCTCCGCGGGTTCGCGCGGCGCGTCTCGTCGGCCTTGAGCTGGGTCTTCGCCCAGCCCTTGAGATCGACGCGGCTCAGTCCGGACCTGCCGCCGACGGCTTCGTGGCCGTGCTTGTGGCCCCGGCCGGCCGCCTGTGCGGACGCGGCCAGGAAAGTGCCGCTCACCAGGGCGGCGAGGAGCAGCAGGACAACGGAGATCTTCGAAATTCCTCGTCGCCGAGGACGGATCATTGGTCTCACGATCATTCCCCCCACTTTGCCAATCATTGGCAAAGGTTTTTCCCAACAGGAAGTCACCGATTCTTCTCGGAGATCAAGAAGGGTGTCAACGCCCTGAAGGGTGAATTCCTGGAGTGCCATGAGACCCCACCAGAAGATACGACATGTCGTTTTTGGAATTCCCTTCAGGCGGGCTGTGCGGTCTGCTACGTTCACAAACTGCGCGATGGGGACGCGCAAGTGAATGTGGGGGGACGATGTACGGACGACCCGCTCTGGGGGCACTCCTGCCCCTGGCAGGGGCGATGGCGGCACCGGAAGCGATACCGGGGCTGCCTCTGGCCAAAGCACTGCAGGCGACGGCGGGCGCGGGTTTCCTGCTGTATTGCCTCACGGCGTGTCTGATTCTGCTGGCCAGAATACGACTGCGCCGACAGGCGAACAGGACACGGGCCGGCACCGGAGGCGGCCATGATCACTGAGCTGCTCCTCTGGGCGAGCATCACATTGATCGTGATGGCCGGCTGTTACAACACCGCCCTTTACCTGCTGTCGAGACGCAGAATTCGCCGTTCCAGGACCGACCGGAGAGAACGGTTCTACGTATTCCTGCTGGCATGCCTCAACGAAGAAAAAGTGCTGTCCGAAAGCCTGGCGCGGATCACCTCGCTGCCCGCCCGGAATTTCATGGCGCTGGTCATCGACGACGGTTCGGACGACCGCACCTCCCGGATCGCCCTGGCCGCGGACCCGGCCCTGGTCCGGCTGCACCGGCGTACCCCGCCGAACGCACGCAAGGGGAAGGGCGCCGCGCTCAACGACGGAGTGCGTCACCTTCGCGAATCGGGACTGCTGGCCGGATACGACCCGGCGGACGTGGTGCTCTGCGTGGTCGACGCCGACGGGCGCCTGGACCCGCATGTCGTGCAGTCGGTCGACCCGTACTTCGACGACCCGAACACGGGCGCGGTGCAGGTCTGCGTCCGGATGTACAACCGGCACCTCGGCCTGCTCGCCCGGCTGCAGGACATGGAGTTCGTGGTGTACGGCGACGTCTTCCAGAGCGCGCGCCGCTTCATCGGCAGCGTGGGCATGGGCGGCAACGGGCAGTTCATGCGGCTGGCGGCGCTCAACACCCTTGACGGCGACGGCCCTTGGAGCGACAGCCTGACCGAGGACCTCGACCTCGGCGTACGGCTGATCGCCAAGGGGTGGACCAACATGCACTGCACCACCGCCGCGGTCTCCCAGCAGGCCGTGCTCAGCCTCAAGCGCCTGATCCGGCAGCGATCCCGCTGGTTCCAGGGCCATCTGCAGTCGGCCGGACTCGTCCCGCTCATCCTCCGGGACGTGCCCACCCGGCCCGCGATCGACCTGCTCTACCACCTCTCCAGCCCGGTGCTGATCCTGCTCACCTCGCTGCTGCCGGTCTCCTTCCTGGTCGCGGTCGGCGCCACCGCCGTGGCCTCCGTCCAGGCCGGGCACCCGCTCGTCTCGCCGATGTGGCTGCTCGGCCCGTACCTGCTCTCGTTCACCGCCGCCTACGCGTACGGCTATGTGTACGCGAGGCGGGAGCGCGACCTCGGCCTGGTGCGCTCGGTGCTGCTCGCCCATGTCTTCGTCTTCTACGGCTACATCTGGTTCTTCGCCGGCTGGTGGGGCTTCTGGCGGATGCTCACCGGCCAGCGGGGCTGGCTGAAGACGGCGCGCACCTGAGCGACGCCGCCGCGCCGAGTCCCCGCGCGGTTCTCCCTCTCAGTACCTCTCATCACCCTCAACGCGGTCGCTGCGTCGACCGCGCATGCCCAAGGGGGGCACTCACCATGTCCACACACCCGTCGGCCGAGCCGGTACGCGCCATGCTCGTACTCGGCACCCGGCCCGAAGCGATCAAACTGGCGCCGGTGGCAAGGGCGATGGCGACCGGCTCACAGTTCGAGCCGGTCGTCGTCACCACCGGCCAGCACCGCGAGATGCTCCAGCAGATGCTCGACCTGCTCCGCGTCGACGTACGGATCGCGCTCGACGTGATGCGCAGCCGGCAGCAGCTGTCCGACCTGACCGCCCGGCTCGTGCGGGAGCTGGGCGAGGTGCTGCGGGCGCAGCGGCCGGACCTGGTGGTGGTGCAGGGGGACACCACGACCGCGCTGGCCGGCGCGCTCGCCGCCTTCTACGAGAAGATCCCGGTCGCCCATGTCGAGGCCGGCCTGCGCACCGGGGTCCTGGACAACCCTTTTCCGGAGGAGCTCAACCGCTGTCTGATCAGCCGTATCGCCCGCTGGCACTTCGCCCCGACCCCGGCCGCGGCCCGCCATCTCACCGACGAGGGCGTGGCCGAGGAGCAGGTGTTCACCACGGGCAACACGGTGATCGACAACCTGCTGTGGGTGCTGGCCGAGGGCACGGGCAGCTCCGCCTTCCGTACCGGCGGCAGGCGGATCCTGGTCACCCTGCACCGCCGGGAGAACCAGGGCGAGCGGATGCGCGGGATGGGCCGGGCGCTGACGAGGCTCGCGGCGCGCGGGGACGTGGAGATCGTGCTGCCGCTGCACAAGAGCCCGGCCGTACGGGACGCGCTGCTGCCCGAACTCGACGGCCACGACGGCATCTCGCTGGTCGAGCCGCTCGGCTATCTCGACTTCGCGGCCACGCTGGCCGAGTGCGACCTGGTCCTCACCGACTCCGGTGGCGTCCAGGAGGAGGCGCCCAGCCTGAGCAAGCCGGCGCTGGTGCTGCGCACGACGACCGAGCGGCCCGAGGCGGTGGAGGCCGGGGCGGCCCGGCTCATCGGCACCGACCCCGAGTCCATCGTGACCTGGGCGAACCGGCTGCTGGACGACCCGGTGGAGTACAGGGCGATGGCGGGCGCGGGCAACCCGTTCGGCGACGGCATGGCGACGGCGCGGATCCTGGCCCAGCTCGCCGAGGACTTCGCCGCGGATGTGCCGGTCGGGCTCACGGCATCCGGGCCATACTCGACGGCATGACGCGCAGGGGTCGTATCGCCACCAGACTGGCACTGGGTCTCACGCTCGCGGCCCTTGTCGCGATCACCGTGAGCCAGTGCCAGGGCGACGGCGCACCGCCGCCGAAGCCCTGGCTCGACGGTACGACCCACGGCCGCTGGCTGTCCGTGTTCAACGGCATGGGCACCAACGTCGGTGACGACTCGTCACTCTCCCTGTCCCCCATGGCCGCGGAGGATCCCGGCACCACGCACGCAGGGCTGGTGGTGAGCACCGCCTCCTACACGAACGTGCGGTACCAGGCCCGGATGCGGACGGTGAAGCAGCTGCGCACACCGAAGCCGAACCCGTGGGAAGTGCCGTGGCTGGTCTGGGCATACACCGACCCGGAGCACTTCTACTACATCACCCTGAAGCCGAACGGCTGGGAGCTCGGCAAGCGGGATCCCGCGTATCCGGGCGGGCAGCGGTTCCTGGCCACGGGGAAGGTCAGGTACCCGGTCGGCAAGTGGTCCGACGTGCAGGTGGAGCAGCGGGACGCGGCGCTGTCGGTGTCGGTGGGCGGGAAGCGGCTGGTGACGTTCACGGACACCGAACGGCCGTACAGCCAGGGCAAGGTGGGGGCGTACACCGAGGACGCGACGGTCGAGTTCGAGGGGCTGAAGGCGAGTTCGGGCTGAGAAGGCGACGGCGCCTGCCCAGAGTCCGGTCGGGGACTGGGCAGGCGCCATCAGTGTTCCGTACGCCTTTGTACGGGACGTCTCTAGACCATCAGGGCGCGGTCCGTCGGGCGGATCGGTGCCGGCAGGTCGCTCGCTCCGGTCAGGAAGCGGTCGGTGCCGCGGGCGGCCGAGCGGCCCTCGGCGATCGCCCACACGATGAGCGACTGGCCGCGGCCCGCGTCACCGGCAACGAAGACACCGGGGACGTTGGTCTGGAAGTCGGCGTCGCGGGCGATGTTGCCGCGCTCGTCGAGCTCCAGGCCGAACTGCTCGACCAGGCCGTTCTCCCGGTCGGTGCCGGTGAAGCCCATGGCGAGGGTGACCAGCTGGGCGGGGATCTTGCGCTCCGTGCCCGGCTTCGGGGTCAGCTTGCCGTCGACGAACTCGACCTCGGTGAGGTGCAGCCACTGGACGTTGCCGTCCTCGTCGCCCTCGAAGTGGGTGGTGGAGACGGAGTAGACCCGCTCGCCGCCCTCCTCGTGCGCGGACGTCACCTTGTAGAGCATCGGGAAGGTCGGCCACGGCTGGGAGACCGGGTTCCGCTCGTCACCCGGCCGGGGCATGATCTCCAGCTGCGTGACGGAGGCCGCGCCCTGGCGGTGGGCGGTGCCCACGCAGTCGGCGCCGGTGTCGCCACCGCCGATGACCACGACGTGCTTGCCCTCGGCCGAGACCGGGGAGACGACGTAGTCGCCCTCCTGGACCTTGTTCGACAGGGGCAGGTACTCCATCGCCTGGTAGATGCCCTTCAACTCCCGCCCCGGGACCGGGAGATCACGGGCGGTGGTGGCACCGGCGGCGATGACGATCGCGTCGTACCGCTTCTTCAGGTCGGTCGCCTTGAGGTCGCGGCCGATCTCGATCCCGGTACGGAAGCGGGTGCCCTCCGCGCGCATCTGCTCGATACGGCGGTTGATGTGCCGCTTCTCCATCTTGAACTCGGGGATGCCGTACCGCAGCAGGCCGCCGATGCGGTCGGCACGCTCGTACACGGCGACGGTGTGGCCGGCCCGGGTGAGCTGCTGGGCGGCGGCCAGGCCCGCGGGGCCCGAGCCGATGACGGCGACCGTCTTGCCCGACAGGCGCTCGGGGATCTGCGGCGCGACGTCGCCGGTCTCCCACGCCTTGTCGATGATGGACACCTCGACGTTCTTGATGGTGACGGCAGGCTGGTTGATGCCCAGCACGCACGCCGACTCGCAGGGAGCCGGGCACAACCGCCCCGTGAACTCGGGGAAGTTGTTGGTCGCGTGCAGCCGCTCGGAGGCGGCGGACCAGTCCTCGCGGTAGGCGTAGTCGTTCCACTCGGGGATCAGGTTCCCCAGCGGACAGCCGTTGTGGCAGAACGGGATGCCGCAGTCCATGCAGCGGCTGGCCTGCTTGCTGATGATCGGCAGCAGGGAGCCGGGGACGTAGACCTCGTTCCAGTCCTTCAGACGCTCGCCGACGGGACGGGACTTGGCGACCTCGCGGCCGTGGTTCAGGAAGCCCTTCGGGTCAGCCATTGATCGCCGCCTCCATCATCTTCTCGGTGATCTCGGACTCGGAGAGTCCCGCCTGCTCGGCGGCGTCCTTGGCGGCGAGCACTGCCTTGTACGTGCTGGGGATGATCTTGCTGAAGCGCTCCACGGCGGTGTCCCACTCGGCCAGGAGCTTCTCGGCGACCGTGGAGCCGGTCTCCTCCTGGTGACGGCGCACCACGTCGTGCAGCCACTGCTTGTCGGCGTCGTCGAGGGCCTCGATGGCGCTGACGTTGCCGACGTTGACGTTGTCGACGTTCAGGTCGATCACGTACGCGATGCCACCGGACATGCCGGCCGCGAAGTTGCGGCCCGTCTCGCCGAGGATCACCGCACGGCCGCCGGTCATGTACTCGCAGCCGTGGTCGCCCACGCCCTCGGAGACGACCGTGGCACCGGAGTTGCGGACACAGAACCGCTCGCCCGTACGACCGCGCAGGTACAGCTCGCCACCGGTGGCGCCGTACGCGATGGTGTTGCCGCCGATCGTCGAGTACTCGGCGAGGTGGTCGGCGCCCCGGTCGGGACGGACGATCACCCGGCCGCCGGAGAGGCCCTTGCCGACGTAGTCGTTGGCGTCGCCCTCCAGGCGCAGCGTGACACCGCGCGGCAGGAAGGCGCCGAAGGACTGGCCCGCGGAGCCGGTGAAGGTGATGTCGATGGTGTCGTCGGGCAGGCCCGCGCCACCGAACTTCTTCGTCACCTCGTGGCCGAGCATGGTGCCGACCGTGCGGTTGATGTTGCGGATCGCGACCTGGGCGCGCACCGGCTGGGCGTCGGTCGCGGAGTCGGCGGCGAGGGCGTCGGCGGCGAGCTTGATCAGCTCGTTGTCGAGCGCCTTCTCCAGGCCGTGGTCCTGGGCGATGACCTGGTGGCGAACCGCGCCCTCGGGCAGCGCCGGCACGTGGAACAGCGGCTCCAGGTTCAGGCCCTGTGCCTTCCAGTGGTCGACGGCACGCGTGACGTCGAGCGCCTCGGCGTGGCCGACGGCCTCCTCGATGGTGCGGAAGCCCAGCTCGGCGAGGATCTCGCGGACCTCCTGGGCGATGTACTGGAAGAAGTTGACGACGTACTCGGCCTTGCCGGAGAACCGGTCCCTGAGGGTCGGGTTCTGGGTGGCGATGCCGACCGGGCAGGTGTCCAGGTGGCAGACGCGCATCATGACGCAGCCGGAGACGACGAGCGGCGCGGTCGCGAAACCGAACTCCTCGGCGCCGAGCAGCGCGGCGATGACGACGTCCCGGCCGGTCTTCAGCTGGCCGTCGGTCTGGACGACGATGCGGTCGCGCAGGCCGTTGAGCAGCAGAGTCTGCTGGGTCTCGGCGAGACCGAGCTCCCAGGGGCCACCGGCGTGCTTGAGCGACGTCAGCGGGGAGGCACCCGTACCACCGTCGTGACCGGAGATGAGCACGACGTCCGCGTGCGCCTTGGACACACCGGCCGCGACCGTGCCGACGCCGACCTCGGAGACCAGCTTGACGTGAATCCGCGCCTGCGGGTTCGCGTTCTTCAGGTCGTGGATCAGCTGGGCCAGGTCCTCGATGGAGTAGATGTCGTGGTGCGGCGGCGGCGAGATCAGACCGACACCCGGCGTCGAGTGACGCGTCTTGGCCACCCACGGGTACACCTTGTGGCCGGGCAGCTGGCCGCCCTCGCCGGGCTTGGCGCCCTGGGCCATCTTGATCTGGATGTCGTCCGCGTTGACGAGGTATTCGCTCGTCACACCGAAGCGGCCGGAGGCGACCTGCTTGATGGCGCTGCGCCGGGCCGGGTCGTAGAGCCGGTCCGGGTCCTCGCCGCCCTCACCGGTGTTGGACTTGCCGCCCAGCTGGTTCATGGCGATGGCGAGCGTCTCGTGCGCCTCGCGCGAGATGGAGCCGTACGACATGGCGCCGGTGGAGAAGCGCTTGACGATCTCGGAGACCGGCTCGACCTCGTCGATGGAGATCGAGGGACGGTCGCTCTTGAAGCCGAAGAGCCCGCGGAGCGTCATGAGTCGCTCGGACTGCTCGTTCACGCGCTCGGTGTACTTCTTGAAGATGTCGTAGCGGCCGGTGCGCGTGGAGTGCTGGAGGCGGAAGACCGTCTCCGGGTCGAACAGGTGCGGCTCGCCCTCGCGACGCCACTGGTACTCGCCGCCTATCTCCAGGGCGCGGTGGGCCGGCGCGATGCCGGAGGCCGGGTACGCCTTGGCGTGGCGGGCGGCGACCTCCTTGGCGATGACGTCGATGCCGACGCCGCCGATCTTGGTGGCCGTGCCGTTGAAGTACTTCTCGACGAAGGCCTCGTCGAGACCGACGGCCTCGAAGACCTGGGCGCCGCGGTAGGAGGCGACAGTCGAGATGCCCATCTTGGACATGACCTTCAGGACGCCCTTGCCGAGGGCGTAGATCAGGTTGCGGATGGCCTGCTCGGCCTCGATGTCCGAGAGGAAGGTGCCGGCGCGGACCAGGTCCTCGACGGACTCCATCGCCAGGTACGGGTTGACGGCCGCGGCGCCGAAGCCGATGAGCAGGGCGACGTGGTGGACCTCGCGGACGTCGCCGGCCTCGACCAGCAGGCCCACGTGGGTGCGCTGCTTGGTGCGGATGAGGTGGTGGTGGACGGCCGCGGTGAGCAGCAGCGACGGGATCGGCGCGTGCTCGGCGTCGGAGTGGCGGTCCGACAGGACGATCAGGCGGGCGCCGTTCTCGATGGCCGCGTCGGCCTCGGCGCAGATCTCGTCGATGCGCGCGGCGAGGGCGTCACCGCCGCCGGAGACCCGGTACAGGCCGGACAGGGTCGCGGCCT
The DNA here is from genome assembly GCF_022698165.1 of Streptomyces cylindrosporus. GTDB lineage: Bacteria > Actinomycetota > Actinomycetes > Streptomycetales > Streptomycetaceae > Streptomyces > Streptomyces cylindrosporus. The sequence continues at coordinate 1,064,423 of NZ_JALDAY010000001.1, read as the reverse complement.
TGAAGCCGGGCATGTCGCCGTCGGCGTTGATGTGGATGAGCTTGGCCAGCTCGTCGTTGTCGATGACCGGGAAGGGCAGGGTGACGCTGCGGCACGAAGCGGCCGTCGGCTCCAGGAGGTTGCTCGCGGGGCCGAGGGACGAGCGCAGGGAGGTGACGAGCTCTTCCCGGATCGCGTCCAGCGGCGGGTTGGTGACCTGCGCGAACAGCTGGGTGAAGTAGTCGAAGAGCAGCCGCGGGCGGCTGGAGAGCGCGGCGATCGGCGAGTCCGTACCCATCGAACCGATCGGCTCGGCACCGGCCTTGGCCATCGGCGCGAGGATGACGCGCAGCTCCTCCTCGGTGTAACCGAAGGTCTGCTGGCGGCGGGTGACCGAGGCGTGGGTGTGCACGATGTGCTCGCGCTCGGGCAGGTCGGAGAGCTCGATCTCCCCGGCCTCCAGCCACTCGGCGTACGGGTGCTCGGCGGCGAGCTGGGCCTTGATCTCGTCGTCCTCGATGATGCGGTGCTCGACCGTGTCGACGAGGAACATGCGGCCCGGCTGGAGCCGGCCCTTGCGGACGACCTTGGCGGGGTCGATGTCGAGGACGCCGACCTCGGAGCCGAGGACGACGAGGCCGTCGTCGGTGACCCAGTAGCGGCCGGGACGCAGACCGTTGCGGTCGAGGACCGCGCCGACCTGCTTGCCGTCGGTGAAGGTGACGCAGGCCGGGCCGTCCCAGGGCTCCATCATCGTGGAGTGGAAGTTGTAGAAGGCGCGGCGGGCCGGGTCCATGGAGTCGTGGTTCTCCCACGCCTCCGGGATCATCATCAGCACGGAGTGCGGCAGCGAACGCCCGCCCAGGTGCAGGAGTTCGAGCACCTCGTCGAAGGACGCCGAGTCGGAGGCCTCCGGCGTACAGATCGGGAAGAGCCGCTCCAGACCCTTGTCCCCGAACAGGTCGGAGACCAGCTGCGATTCACGCGCGGCCATCCAGTTGCGGTTGCCCTTGACGGTGTTGATCTCACCGTTGTGCGCGACGAAGCGGTACGGGTGCGCGAGCGGCCACGACGGGAAGGTGTTCGTGGAGAAGCGCGAGTGGACCAGGGCGACGGCCGAGGCGAAGCGGCGGTCGGAGAGGTCCGGGAAGAAGGGCTCCAGCTGGCCGGTGGTCAGCATGCCCTTGTAGACGATGGTGCGCGCGGAGAGCGACGGGAAGTAGACCCCGACCTCGCGCTCGGCGCGCTTGCGCAGCGCGAAGGCCTTGCGGTCGAGCGCGATGTCCTTGCTGACGCCGTCCGTGACGAAGACCTGCCGGAAGGCGGGCATCGTCGAACGCGCGGTGGCACCGAGCAGCTCGGGGGCGACCGGAACCTCACGCCAGCCGAGAACCGTCAGGCCCTCGTCGTCGGCGATCGTCTCGATCCGTGAGACGGCGTCCTCGATGCCGTCCTCCGGCAGGAAGGCGATACCGACCGCGTAACCGCCCGCCTCGGGCAGCTCGAATCCGGCCACCTCGCGGAAGAACGCGTCGGGAACCTGGGAGAGGATGCCGGCGCCGTCGCCGGAGTCGGGCTCGGAGCCGGTGGCGCCGCGGTGCTCGAGGTTGCGCAGCACCGTGAGGGCCTGCTCGACCAGGGTGTGGGACGCCTCGCCGGTGAGGGTGGCGACGAAACCGACGCCGCACGCGTCGCGTTCGTTGCGGGGGTCGTACATACCCTGCGCAGCAGGGCGAGCATCCATGAAGGACCAGTTCTGGCCATTCGCGGAATGCTGGGACGGCTGGCGCGGCGTACGCATCGGCTCTCCCGTCGTCGTCTCAAGTGGCATATGCAGATTGCCGAGGGACGACGTTGGCCCTCTGCTGAGTGCAAAATTTCGTGCAGGTTACATGATGGAGCGGTTCTCGGGAACCGGGATATTCCGTTCCAACATGCGGACACCGCGCGGCTGCAGCGCGGGTGCCGCGCCTGCGGTGGAAGCTATGGGGACCGAGCGGGACAGATCGATGTCCGTCGGTCCGAAAGACGGGGAGGGCTACGTCGCCCTTCCCGAGGGTGCGCGGCAGGCACCATTGCCCACAGCGCTTACGGCTCATGCCCCGTGGTCATGCATCCGAAACCAGCGAGTAACGGCTACTTATGCGGCCCAACGCATAACTCGTAGCCGACTCATCCTACGGCCGTTCCGAACAAACTGCCCAGGGCGTACGTCACACCGGCCGCCGCGCCGCCCAGCGCGAGCTGCCGCAACCCGCTGAACCACCAGGTCCGCGCGGTCACCCTGGCCACCACCGCACCGCACGCGAACAGCCCGATCAGCGCGAGCAGCAGGGCCGGCCACAGCACGGTCGCACCGAGCAGATACGGCAGTACGGGAAGCAGCGCGCCCAGCGCGAAGGAGCCGAAGGAGGACACGGCGGCGACGAGCGGCGAGGGCAGGTCGCCCGGGTCGATACCGAGCTCCTCACGCGCGTGTATCTCCAGCGCCTGCTCGGGATCGCGCGACAGCTGCCGGGCGACCTCCCGAGCCAGCCCCGCCTCGACGCCCCGGGCCTCGTACAACGCGGCCAGCTCGGCCTCTTCGTCCAGCGGATGCTTCCGCAGCTCCCTGCGCTCCACGTCCAGCTCGGCCTCGACGAGCTCGCGCTGCGAGGCGACGGAGGTGTACTCCCCGGCGGCCATGGAGAAGGCGCCCGCGGCAAGCCCGGCGAGCCCGGTCAGCACGATGGTGTGCTGCCCCACGGCCCCGCCGGCGACACCGGTCATCAGCGCCAGGTTGGACACGAGCCCGTCCATGGCACCGAACACGGCAGGCCGCAGCCACCCACCGTTGACATCGCGGTGGGTGTGGTTGTCACGGTGCGCCTCGTGAAGCGCGGCCTCGGTCTCGATGATCGCCATGTTGCGGGCCCCCAGGGAAGCTAAGCCAAAGCTAACTTTGGACAAGTTCTAATTCTCAACAACGCCGAAGGTACGCCACCGCATTCCCGCCCGCCAGCAAGGAAAGGCTGGGCTAACCTGCGGTTTCACGACTGACCGCTCATCCGAAGTTGCTCTTGCACATATGTCGACCGGGTGACATGAGGCATTCGGAGGCTGAGGTCAACCGCCGATGGTGGGAAACATCCGGGAACGTCTCCGGAGAGGCCGCACATGTCATCGATCACCTGCGTCCCCACGGTCCCGTCGTCAGGGAACACCGCCGAACTCCGCGAACGGGCCCGTGGCGCACTGCTGGGCCTGGCGGTGGGCGATGCCCTCGGGGCTCCCGCCGAGAACATGAAACCGTCGGAGATCCGCTCCCGCTGGGGCCGCATCACGGGCTACGTGACGGACACCCCGGCCGGTACGGACGACACGGAGTACGCGATCTTCTCGGGCCTGCTCCTCGCCCGCCACGGCTCGGCGCTCACCCCCGCGCATGTGGAGGCGGCCTGGCACGAGTGGATCGCGGACCGCGACGAGGGCCCCTTCCGGGGCGCGGGCTTCAGTGAACGCGGCACGCTGGAGAACCTCCGCCGGGGTCTCGCGGCCCCCATCTCGGCCCAGCACCGCCACGCCTGGAGCGACGGACTGGCGATGCGGGCGGCCCCCTTCGGCGTCTTCGCGGCGGGCCGCCCCGCCGAAGCGGCCCGCCTGGCGGCGATCGACGGCTCGGTGAGCCACGAGGGCGAGGGCATCTACGGCGGCCAGGCGGTGGCGGCGGGAGTGGCGGCGGCGATGGCGGGCGCCCCGACGATCGCGGTGGTCGCCTCCGCTCTCGCGGTCATCCCGGACGACTCCTGGACGGCCCGCTCCCTGCGCCGCGCGGTGGCGGTGGCGCACCGGGGCGAACGAGCGGTGCGCTCGGCGGTCGTGATCGGCGGCTACCCCTGGACGGACCTGGCCCCCGAGGCGGTGGCCCTGGCCTTCGGCGCATACGCGGCAGCGGACGGCGACTTCCGGGAAGCGGTGCTGACTGCGGTCAACATGGGCCGAGACGCGGACACGACGGCGGCGGTGGCGGGAGCACTGTCCGGCGCGACACAGGGCGCGTCCGCAATCCCGAGCGAGTGGGCATCCCCCATCGCCCCGGCCCGGGGAACCTGCCTACCGGCGATGGCGGGCCATCACGTACTTGAGGTGGCGGACCTGCTGGTACCGGGGCCGGAGGAGATGACGCCATGACACCGCCGAGCCCGTGGGACGAGGGAACGGTCAAGGCGAAGCCGTACGAACCCGCGGCCGCCGACGGCGAACAGGCCCCGCAGGGGCCACCCGCACCCGACCACGAAAGTCGCACGGGTGGTGCGGGTGGGAACACAAAGGCCGAAGGCGAAGCCGAGGCCAGTAGAACCGTCGGCCTCCTGCTGGGCCTCGCCGCAGGCGACGCCGCCGGCTGGCCCGCCGCCCGCCACAGAGCATCCCGCATGCCCGACTGGACCCGCCGCCTCACCCGCGAACTCGACACCTTCGCCGAACACAACGCAACCACCACCCTCCCCGTCCCCATCGCCCTCAACCAACCCCCCGACCCCCTCCGCCTCGGCCCCTCCGACGACGCCGAATGGGCAGCCTTCGCCGCAGAAGCCCTCCTCAGAGCCGGCGACGACACAGCCCTCGGCGACCTCACCAGAACCCGCCGCACAAGAGCCGCGATCGACCTCACCTGGAACGCCCTCGCCGCAGAAGTCGCCGCAGCAGCAGGCCGCGCCCCCGAGATCGAGTCCGCCGTACTCCCCCTCCGCGCCCGCATCTCCGTCCGAGCCGGCCTCGGCAATCTCGCCACCGGCCTCCGCCCACCCGCCACCGGCCACGACAACCCCCACTACTTCGACGACGCCGCCTGCATCCGCGCCTGCGTCCTCGCCGTCGCCCACCCCGGCAACCCCCAACTCGCCGCAGACCTCGCCGAGTTCGACGCCCGCTACACCCAGGACGGCGACGGAGTCCACGGCGCGAGAGCGATGGCCGCCGCCGTCTCCCTCGCCCTGACCGGCGCGGACGTACACACAGCCGTGGCCGCCGCCCTCACCGAACTCCCCGAGTCCACCGAGATCGGCCGCAACGCCCGCCACGCCCTCCACCTGGCCCAGGAGTCCGACTCCGCGTTCGCCCTGATCCCCCTCCTGGAACACCAGATCGTCGACCACGTCTACAGCTACGGCATCGCGGCCGCCGAAACCGTCCCGGTGGCCCTGGCCCTGACCACGGCCTCCAAGGGCCGTATCGCCGAAGCCGTACCCGCCGCCGCCTGCCTCTCCCGCGTCGCCGACTCGGCCCCCGCCCTGGCCGGCGCCCTCACCGGCGCGCTCGGCGGCGGCGACGCGATCCCCCCGTCCTGGCGGAACGCCTGCCGCACCCTCTCCGGCTGCGCCCTCCCCCGCCTCACCGGCACCGACCTGGTGGAACTCGCCGAACACCTGGAAGCCGCACAACCAACCCCGCCGGGTGGATGATTCGGCACATGAAGCCCGAACGAACAGAAATCCAACACCAAATCAGCTTGGAGACCCGCATCACCGGAGCCCTCGTGGGCGCCGCGGTCGGCGACGCCCTCGGCGGCCCGGTCGAGGGATACTCCCCCACGCAGATCCTCGAACGCCACGGCGGCCGGATCCACGGCATCGTCGGCCCCTGGCACGGCGACGCCTGGCGCACGGCCCGCCCCCTGGCCCCGTACCACAAGGGCGACGGCCACGTCACCGACGACACCTTGATGGCCCATGCGCTGGTACGGGTCTACGCGACCGTCCGCGACCACCTGGACGCCTACGCGATCGCCGAACACCTGGTCCCCGACCTCATGACCAACCCCCGCTGGATCCCGGAACTGGAGTCGGAGGCCCTCCCCCTCCACCGCGTCTTCCTCGCGGAGAAGTGGCTGGTCACCCGTCTCCACTACGCCCACGCCGACCCCCGAGAGGCAGGCGTCGGCAACATCGTCAACTGCGGCGCGGCGATGTACATGGCCCCGGTCGGCCTCGTCAACGCGGCCGATCCCAGGGCCGCCTACGCCGAGGCACTGGACATCGCGGGAGCCCACCAGTCGTCGTACGGCCGTGAGGCGGCGGCCGTGTTCGCGGCGGCGGTGGCCGCGGCCGCCACCCCCGGCGCCACCCCGGACTCGGTCGTCACCACGGCCCTCTCGCTGGCCAAGGACGGCACCCGCACGGCGATCGAGCAGGTCTGTGAAGTGGCCTCCCGCCACACGGACTTCGAGTCGGCCCTCGAACCGCTCCGCGCGGCGGTCGCCCCCTTCGACACGGTCGGCCCCGACTACCGCGCCCCCTCTCTCGGCGCCCGTCGCCCCTCCCGCCTCCACTCGATCGAGGAACTCCCCATCGCCCTGGGCATGTTGCTGCTGTCCGGCGGTGACTACCGCCACGCGGTCCTGGGCTCGGTCAACTACGGCCGCGACTGCGACTCGATCGCCACGATGGCAGGCGCCCTCTCCGGCGCCTTGGGCTCCACGGTCCCGGAGAGCTGGTCCAAGCCGGTCTCCGAGGCCAGCCGCCTGGACCTGTGGGAACCGGCGACGACCCTCACCGCCGTAGCCCGCGAGATCTTCGAACGGGACGTGAGCCGCCGCAGAGCGCACGAGTCGGCGTTCACGGAACTCGGAGGCGGCAGATGCTCCGACTGACGTGGGTGCAGCCCGAGGACCTGGTCGGCCACGAGCTGCGCCAGGCGGCCCTGGACGGCCGTGAACCGGCGGCGATCGCCGCGCGTTGGAGGGCGGCGGGCGGCAGGGAGGCCCCGCTGCGGGCGGGGTCGTCGGCAGATCCGTGCTCCCGGTACCTGCGGCTGCTCGCCGAGGACCTGCTGGACGAACTGGCCGACCTGCCCAGCAGGTTGGCGGACCTGGAGCCGACGCACCTCGCCGATCTCAAGGCCCGCTGCCCCGAGTGGCCCACGCCGTCCGCGCCCACGCGGCCCGCCACCCACGCGAGCCTGGAAGCCGCCTGGCTGGGCCGGGCCGCGGGCTGCCTCCTGGGCAAGCCCGTCGAGAAACTGCCCCTCCAGGCCATCCGCGACCTCGCCGAGTCCACCGGCAACTGGCCCCTCACCACCTACTTCACCGCCAAGGGAGTCCCCCGGGACCTCCTCTCCGCCCACCCCTGGAACCGCCGTTCAGCCCCCACCTCCCTCGCCGAGAACATCGACGGCATGCCCGAGGACGACGACCTCAACTACCCCCTCCTCAACCTGCTCCTGCTCCAGCGCCACGGCAGGGACTTCACCCCCGCCGACGTGGCGAAGGTCTGGCTCGACGAGCTCCCGGCCGGCCGCACCTTCACCGCCGAACGCATCGCCTACCGCAACCTCCTCACCGGCATCGAACCCCCGCACACCGCCCGCCACCGCAACCCCTTCCGCGAATGGATCGGCGCCCTGATCCGCGCCGACATCCACGGCTGGACCAACCCCGGCAACCCGGCCGCCGCCGCGGAACAGGCCCACAGGGACGCCACCCTCACCCACACCGCGAACGGCGTCTACGCGGCGATGTTCACGGCCGCCACCATCGCGACCGCGGCGACCGGCACCCACGACGTCCACACCTGCCTCGGCACCGGCCTCACCGTGATCCCGCCCCGCTCCCGGCTGGCCGAGGCGATTCGCCACGCCATCCAACTGGCCCACGAGAACCGGGACTTCGACACGGTCGTGGACCAACTCCACGCCACCTACGCCGACACCCACCACTGGGTCCACGCCATCCCCAACACCGCCCTGATCGCCGCCGCCCTCACCCACGCGAACGGCGACTTCACCGGCTCCATCTCCCGCGCGGTGGGCGGCGGTTGGGACACCGACTCCAACGGCGCCACGGCCGGCGGCATCGCCGCCCTCCTCACCGGCGACCCGGCGGCCCTCCCCGACCACTGGACCGCCCCCCTCAAGAACCGACTCGCCACCTCCGTAGGCGACTTCAACGGCATCGGCTTCGACACCCTCGCCCACCTCACCCACCGGGAGGCATCCCGCCCATGACCCACATCGTCGTACTGGGCAGCACCAACATGGATCTGGTCGCGTACGTGGCGAAGGCCCCGCGGCGCGGAGAGACGGTGACGGGACGGGAGTTCCGTACGATCCCCGGCGGCAAGGGCGCCAACCAGGCGATCGCCGCGGCTCGCGCGGGCGCCACCGTGTCGATGATCGGCGCCGTCGGCACCGACGCCTACGGCCCCGAGCTCCGCTCCACGCTCGAACACTCCGGCGTCGACACCGACCTGCTGCGCACCATCGAGGGCCCCTCCGGCACCGCCCACATCGTCGTCGACGACGAGGGCGGCAACGCGATCGTGGTGATCCCCGGCGCGAACGGCACCGTCGACCACCTCGCCCCCGGCGACGAGGGCCTGATCGCCTCGGCCGACGCCCTGCTGCTCCAGCTGGAGATCCCGATGCCGGCGGTCGTGGCAGGCGCCCGAGCGGCCCGCGCGCACGGTGTCCGTACGGTCCTCACCCCGGCCCCCGTCCAACCGCTCCCGCCCGAACTCCTCACCGCCACCGACCTGTTGGTGGCCAACGAGTACGAGGCGATCACCCTCACCGGCCGCACCGACGCGGTCGACGCGGCCGGCGCGCTGCTGGAGAGCGTCCCGGCAGTGGTCGTCACGCTCGGCGCCGCGGGCAGCCTCTACCTGGCCCGTGGCGCCGAACCGCTCGCCGTCCCGGCCCCGCAGGTCACCGCCGTGGACTCCACCGGCGCGGGCGACACCTTCGTCGGCGCGCTGGCCGTGGCCCTGGGCGCCGAGCGCCCGATCCGCGAGGCCCTGCGCTGGGCCGCCGCCGCGGCCGCCCTCTCCGTCCAGCGCCCCGGCGCCTCCGCGTCGATGCCGTACCGCTCCGAGATCGAGGCGCAGTACACCTCATGACCACGACTCCCCGACCCCACGGCACTCCCCCGCTCACCGGCCTGCGCGTCCTCGACCTCGCCACCCTCTTCGCCGGCCCGCTCGCCGCCACCATGCTCGGCGACTTCGGCGCGGAGGTCGTCAAGGTCGAGCACCCGACGAAGCCAGACCCGTCCCGCGGCCACGGCCCCTCCAAGGACGGCATCGGCCTGTGGTGGAAGCTCCTCGGCCGCAACAAGCGCACGATCACCCTCGACCTGTCCAGACCCGGCGGCCGCGCCACCCTGCTCCAACTGGCCGCCACCGCCGACGTGTTGATCGAGAACTTCCGCCCCGGAACCCTGGAGAAGTGGGACCTCGGCTGGCCCGAGCTGTCCGCCGCCAACCCGCGGCTGGTGCTCGCCCGCGTCACCGGCTTCGGCCAGTTCGGCCCGTACGCCCACCGCCCCGGCTTCGGCACCCTCGCCGAGGCGATGAGCGGCTTCGCCGCGATCACCGGCGAGCCGGACGCCCCGCCGACCCTCCCGCCCTTCGGCCTCGCCGACTCGATCGCCGGCCTGGCCACCGCGTACGCCGTCATGACCGCGCTCGCGGCCCGCGACCGCACCGGCGAGGGCCAGGTCGTGGACATGGCGATCATCGAGCCGATCCTGACCGTCCTCGGCCCCCAGCCGACCTGGTACGACCAGCTCGGTTACGTCCAGCAGCGCACCGGCAACCGCTCCGCCAACAACGCCCCGCGCGGCACCTACCTCACCGCCGACGGCAAGTGGGTCGCCGTCTCCACCTCCGCCCAGTCGATCGCGGAACGCGTGATGCACCTGGTGGGGCGCCCGGAGCTGATCGACGAGCCCTGGTTCGCGACCGGCGCCGACCGCGCCGCGCACGCCGACGTCCTCGACCGGGCGGTCGGCGACTGGATCGCCGCCCGCCCCCGCACCGAGGTGCTCGCGGCCTTCGAGAAGGCGGAGGCGGCGGTGGCTCCGATCCAGGACGTACGGGACGTGCTGGCCGACCCGCAGTACCAGGCCCTCGACACGGTCACGACCCTCGACGACCCCGAACTGGGCCCCCTCCGCATGCAGAACGTCCTCTTCCGGCTCTCCGCGACCCCCGGCGCGATCCGCTGGGCGGGCCGCCCGCACGGCGCGGACACGGAGGCGGTGCTGACCGAACTGGGCCTGACCGAGGCCGAGTTGACGGCCCTGCGCGAGGAGGGCGCGGTATGAGATGCACACCCCTCACCTGGCTGTACGCACCCGGCGACCGCCCGCATGTCGTGGCCAAGGCGCTGGCCGCCGGCGCCGACGTCGTGATCGTCGACCTGGAGGACGCGGTCGCCCCCGAGCGCAAGGACTACGCCCGCGAGGCCACGGCCGACCTGCTCTCGGACCCCCAGCCGGTCCCGGTCCACGTCCGCGTGAACGCCCTCGACGGCCCCCTGGCCGCCAAGGACCTGCAGTCGATCGCCACCCTCCCGGGCCTCTCCGGCCTGCGCCTGCCGAAGGTGACGTCCCCGTCCCAGATCACCCGCATCGCGGGACGAACGACCCCCGCGGCCGACGGCGCCCCCGCCCTGTACGCCCTCCTGGAATCCGCCCTCGGCATCGAACACGCCTACGCGATCGCCACGGCCCACCCGTCCCTGCACGGCATCTCGCTCGGTGAGACGGACCTCCGGGCCGACCTGGGTGTACAGGAGGACGCGGGCCTGGACTGGTCCCGCTCCCGAGTGGTCGTCGCCGCGAGAGCGGCAGCCCTGCCGCCACCGCCCCAGTCGGTCCACCCCGACATCCGCGACCTGGAGGGCCTGGCCGCGTCGTGCGCCCACGGCCGCGCCCTGGGCTTCCTGGGCCGCGCCGCGATCCACCCGCGCCAGCTCCCCGTCATCGAACGGGCCTACCTCCCCACGGCCCGAGAGATCGAGGAGGCGGAAACCATCGTGAAGGCGGCGACAACGGAACATGGCGCCCAGGCCCTGTCGGACGGCACCTTCATCGACGCGGCGGTGGTAACGGCGGCCCACCGCACCTTGTCACTGGCCAACCGCCGCTGATTTCATTTCTTTTCCCGCCGCAACGGCGAGAACCACGACGGCGGGTCCCGGCGGTGCCGAACCCGCCGAAACCCGCCGTCGATTCATCCCGTCAACTCTTCTTGGCCGACTCGGCCTCGTCCTTGTCGTCGGCGTCGTCCTTCACGGCTTCCTCAGCGGACTCCGCTTCCTTCGCGTCAGCGTCGTCGGCCTCGGCGTCGGCCTCGGTGTCACCGTCGGAGACCCCCGGCTCGACCACGGTCTCCCGCCCCGGCCGCTTCTTCGCCGACACCACGATGTACGTGACGGCGAGCAGGAACACGATCAACGCGGTCCAGTCGTTCAGCCGCAGCCCGAGGATGTGGTGCGCGTCGTCGACCCGCATGTACTCGATCCAGGCCCGCCCCACGCAGTACGCCGCGACATACAGCGCGAACGCCCGCCCGTGCCCCAGCGTGAACCGCCGGTCGGCCCAGATGACGAGCAGCGCGACGCCGATGCACCACAGGGACTCGTACAGGAAGGTCGGGTGGTAGTACCCCGGCACCCGCCCGTCCGCGGACGACGTGATGTGCAGCGCCCAGGGGACGTCCGTCTTCTTGCCGTACAGCTCCTGGTTGAACCAGTTGCCCCACCGCCCGATCGCCTGCGCGAAGGCGATACCGGGTGCGACGGCGTCGGCGTACGCGGGCATCGGGATGCCCCGGCGCCGACAGCCGATCCACGCGCCCAGCGCCCCGAGCGCGATCGCGCCCCAGATGCCGAGGCCGCCCTCCCAGACCTTGAAGGCGTCCACCCAGTCACGGCCCTCGCTGAAGTACAGCTCGTAGTCCGTGATCACGTGGTAGAGCCGGCCGCCGACGAGGCCGAACGGCACCGCCCAGACAGCGATGTCGGCCACCGTGCCGGCCCGCCCGCCACGGGCGATCCAGCGCCTGTTGCCGAGCCAGACCGCGACGAAGACGCCGATGATGATGCAGAACGCATAGCCGCGCAGCGGAATGGGGCCGAGGTGGTAGACCCCGTGCGACGGGCTGGGAATGTAGGCAAGTTCTTCCATGGCAGGGTCGACGCTACCGTGCCGGGCCGGGCCGACGGCAGGCGGCCCGGCTACGGGTCCATAACGGGCGGGTGTGAATGGCCCCCGCGCCCCTTACCCCGCGTCACCCCTTGTCGGCCTGCTGCACCAGCTGCTTCAGCTTCGCCGGGGTCATCGTCTGGTCCGCGTAGATGTTCTTGCCGTTGAGGATCACGGTCGGCGTGCCGGTGAAGCCGCCCGCCTTGAACGCGGCGTTCGACTTGTCGACCCAGCTGTCGTGGTTCCCCTTGTTGACACACGTACGGAACGTGGCCGTGTCCAGACCGCTGACCTTGCCCGCCAGCTCGATCAGCTTGCTGTTGCTCGCGAAGGCGTCGTCGGTCTCCTTCGGCTGGTTCTCGTACAGCACGTCGTGGTAGTCGCGGAACTTCCCGGCGTCCTGCGCGCACGCCGCCGCATTGCCCGCGCGCAGCGAGCCGGTGCCGCCGAGGTTGCCGTCGATCAGCCTGACCAGGTGGTACTCGACCCTCATCTGGCTGGAGTCGGTCAGCTCGTGGATCGTCGAGCGGTACGTCGTCTCGAAGGCCTGGCACGCCGGGCAGCGGAAGTCCTCCCAGATCGTGAGCGTCGACTTGGCGCTGTCCTTGCCGACCGGGATCGCCAGGCTGTCCTTGCCCTGCGCCCCGGACGGCGCCACGACCGGGCCCGAGCTCTTGGTGCCCTTGTCCTTGCCGGAGTTGGCCGCGACCACGCCGATCACCGCCGCGAGGCCCAGCACGCAGACGACGCTCGCGCCGACGATCAGCGCCCGCCGCCGCTTCTCCGCGGACTTCTGCTTCTCACGCTCGACCGCCAGCCGCTCGCGGGCGGTGCGCTTTCCTTCACGGTTCTTCTCGCTCACACCCCCAGAACGAACCGGGAAGGCGCACTGCGCCTCCCCGGCCCCAGGTCCACCCATTCGAGTGACCGAATGTTCCGCGGTGTTCCTTTACAGCCGTTCCGTCACAGCCGTTACGCCTGTCCGCGCACGCCCTTCGCCAGCTCGCCCGCGAGTTCGCGGACCGCCTCGACGCCGGCCTTGTCGTCCGGCGCGTCCAGGATCCGCTTGACGAAGGCCGAGCCGACGATCACGCCGTCGGCGAAGCCGGCCACCTCGGCGGCCTGGGCCGCATTGGAGACGCCGAGCCCGACGCAGACGGGCAGGTCGGTGCCGGTGGCCCGGGTCCGCTCGACCAGGTCCTGGGCCTGCGCGCCCACCGACTCGCGGGTACCGGTGACGCCCATGAGCGAGGCGGCGTACACGAAGCCGCTGCCCGCCGCGGTGATCTCGGCGAGCCGCGCGTCCTTGCTGCTGGGCGCCACGACGAAGACGGTCGCGAGGCCGTGCTTCTGCGCGTGCTCCCTCCACAGCGCCGCCTCCTGGACGGGCAGGTCGGGCAGGATGCACCCGGCGCCCCCGGCCTCCGCCAGCTCGGCGGTGAAGCGCTCGACGCCGTAGCGGTCGATGGGGTTCCAGTACGTCATGACCAGGATCGGCTTGCCGGTGGCCTCGTGGGCCTCCTTGACCGTGCGCATGACGTGCGCGATCTTGACGCCGCCGCGCAGGGCGATGTCGTCGGCGGTCTGGATGACGGGGCCGTCGAGGACCGGGTCGCTGTGCGGCAGCCCCACCTCGACCACGTCCGCGCCGCCGTCGAGGGCGGCCTTGATCGCCTCGATGCCGCCGTCCACGGTCGGGAACCCGGCCGGGAGGTAGGCGATGAGCGCGGACCGGCCCTCGGCCTTGGCACCGGCGAGGGTGTCGGACAGCAGCTGAATGTTCCCGCTCACTTGGCGTCCCCCTCGATCTCGGCGACGTCGGCGGCGTCGGCCGCGACCTCGGCGTCGGTGTCGTACAGCCCGAAGTAGCGGGCCGCCGTGTCCATGTCCTTGTCACCACGGCCGGACAGGTTGACGACGATCAGGCCGTCCTTGCCCAGCTCCTTGCCGACCTCCAGGGCCCCGGCCAGCGCGTGCGCGCTCTCGATGGCCGGGATGATGCCCTCGGTGCGCGAGAGCAGGCGCAGGGCCTGCATCGCCGCGTCGTCGGTGACGGCTCGGTACTCGCCGCGGCCGGAGTCCTTGAGGTACGAGTGCTCGGGGCCGATGCCCGGGTAGTCGAGGCCCGCCGAGATCGAGTACGGCTCGGTGATCTGGCCCTCCTCGTCCTGGAGGACGTAGGACCGGGAGCCGTGCAGGATGCCGGGCTCGCCCGTGGTGAGCGTGGCCGCGTGCTCGCCGGTCTCCACGCCGTGGCCCGCGGGCTCGCAGCCGATGAGGCGTACGTCCGCGTCCGGGATGAAGGCGTGGAACAGGCCGATGGCGTTGGAGCCGCCACCGACGCAGGCGATGGCCGCGTCGGGCAGGCGGTCGGCGCGCTCCAGGAGCTGGCGGCGGGCCTCAACACCGATCACGCGGTGGAAGTCGCGGACCATGGCCGGGAAGGGGTGCGGGCCGGCGACCGTACCGAACAGGTAGTGGGTGTGGTCGACGTTGGCGACCCAGTCGCGGAAGGCCTCGTTGATGGCGTCCTTCAGCGTACGGCTGCCGGACTTCACGGCGATGACCTCGGCGCCGAGCATCCGCATCCGGGCCACGTTGAGTGCCTGGCGCTTGGTGTCGATCTCGCCCATGTAGATGGTGCACTCGAGGCCGAAGAGCGCGCAGGCGGTGGCGGTCGCGACGCCGTGCTGGCCGGCGCCGGTCTCGGCGATGACCCTCGTCTTGCCCATGCGCTTGGTGAGCAGGGCCTGGCCGAGGACGTTGTTGATCTTGTGGGAGCCGGTGTGGTTGAGGTCCTCCCGCTTCAGGAAGATCCTCGCGCCGCCGGCGTGCTCGGCGAACCTCGGCACCTCGGTCAGCGCCGACGGGCGGCCGGTGTAGTTGACCAGCAGGTCGTCGAGCTCGCGGGCGAACTCGGGGTCGTGCTTGGCCTTGTCGTACTCGACGGCGACCTCGTCGACGGCGGCGACGAGGGCCTCCGGGATGAACTTGCCGCCGAATGCGCCGAAGTAGCCTTCGGCTGAGGGGACTTGGCCCTCGGGGTCGGGGATGAAGAACTCGCTGGGCATGACTGAACCTCACGGTGAGTTTGGAAAATACCTAGTCGCCGTGGGGGCGGGGTTGTTCGACGGCGAAAAGGCCGTCAGTGGCTTGTCGCGCAGTTCCCCGCGCCCCTAGAGGGCGCGCTGCCATCGACGGCCGTTGACCTGCCCGGGTTCGTCTCCGATGACGTAACGCACCCTGCGACCGTGCACACGGCGTGCCGGGGCGCGGCAGCCGCGAGGACGGCAGCCGCGCGCGAGACGCGCGTACCGATCCGTGGTCGTCATGGTGAGTGTCATCGGGGTCAGCTTACCCAAAGATCAACTGCGGCCGTGGCGAAGAGCGGGATGCTCGCCTGCCGCCACCAGGTCCGAGACCGCGGACTTCGGGTCCTTGCCCGTGACCAGGGACTCGCCCACCAGGACCGCGTCGGCGCCCGCGTTGGCGTAGGCGATGAGGTCGTGGGGGCCGCGGACGCCCGACTCGGCGATCTTGACCAGGTCGTCGGGGATCTCGGGGGCTACGCGCTCGAAGGTGGAGCGGTCGACCTCGAGGGTCTTGAGGTTGCGGGCGTTGACGCCGATGACCTTGGCTCCGGCGTCGACCGCGCGCTCGACCTCGTCCTCGTCGTGGACCTCGACGAGCGGGGTGAGGCCGATGGAGACGGCACGCTCGATGAGGGACTCCAGGGCCGGCTGTTCGAGGGCCGCGACGATCAGCAGGGCGAGGTCGGCGCCGTACGCGCGGGCCTCCCAGAGCTGGTACGACGTGACGATGAAGTCCTTGCGCAGCACCGGGATGTCCACCCGGGCGCGGACGGCCTCCAGGTCGGCCAGCGAGCCGCCGAAGCGGCGCTGCTCGGTGAGGACGGAGATGACGGCCGCGCCGCCCGCCTCGTAGTCCGCGGCGAGGCCGGCCGGGTCGGCGATCGCAGCCAGCGCGCCCTTGGAGGGGCTGGAGCGCTTGACCTCGCAGATGACCTTGACACCTTCGCCGCGCAGGGCAGCCAGTCCGTCCTTGGCCGCGGGAGCCTTCGCCGCGCGCTCCTTGAGCTCGTCGAGGCTGACGCGCGCCTGCCGCTCCGCGAGGTCGGCACGGACTCCGTCGATGATCTCGTCGAGCACACTCACGCGAGCGGCCCCCTTCCAGACGGTTGACTGCTGAAGCTTCTGACCCGCGGGAGAAAACCGATGGTCACTGCGATGGTATCCGGAGGAAGGCGTAGCCCTCGCATCCGGTTGACGCCGGTCCCACTACCTGGACATTCGGCAATTGATCAAGGATGCAGCCAGCCACCGAAGGGCAGGTTCCGGACAACCGTGAAGACCAGCAGCAATGTGCCCAGGGCCCACAGCTGCACCGACCCGAGCCGGAGCCCGAGGGAGCGCCCGCGGGCCGCGCGGACCACCCATACGGTCCACAGCACGGCGAAGAGCGGATAGCCGACGGCGGCCAGGGCGTTGTCGTGCAGCGCCCCCAGGAAGTCGCCGTGGATGAAGGCGTGCGCGCTGCGCAGGCCGCCGCAGCCGGGGCAGTAGAGGCCGGTGAAGCCGTAGAGGGGGCAGACGGGGTAGTGGCCGGGCTGGTTGGGGTCCACGGTGCCGACGTAGGCGAAGGCTCCGGCGACGGCCGCGAGGATCCCGGCGGGCACGGCGAGCCGGGCCGCCACGGATCCGGTGGCGGAGGGCGTCACGGACTGGCTCTCGGCGTTCACGTCTCGCATTGTGCCCCCGGACCGCCACCACGCGCGCGTGAGGGGCGACCCGGAATCCGGATCGCCCCTCAGGAGTCGTACGAGAGTCAGCTCTTCGCGCTCACGGCCGCGCGGCTCTCCGCCAGCGCGTCCTGGAAGTCCTTGTGCGCGTCCTTCGGCTGGCCGAGGCCCATCGCGCTCATGACCCAGCCGACGACACCGCCGATGGCCACGACCACCATGCCCGCCCAGAAGCCCACGGGCTGGGCCATCACCATGAAGGCACCCGAAACGCAGAAACCGATGAAGGCGATAGTGACACCGGTCCAGGCGGCCGGGGTGTGACCGTGGCTGCTGCCCGCCATGACTTGCTCCTCGCTGATGTTTACGTGTCTGAGCCGTACGCTCCCGCACATTGTCCCGCACACGCACGCGTGGACTGCGAGCGGGTACTCCCTCGCGAGTCGATTCCGGACCAGTGGACCAACCTAAAGGGGCGCGGGGAACTGCGCGACCAGCCACGACGCACCCGCAGACGCGAATCGACCGCACCCGGCAGACCCCTAGGCGCTTGTCGGGTCCTCCCCCCGATCAATCGCCTTCCAAAGCTCCTCGGGCCGGTCAGGATCGACGACGACCCGCCGCCGCGGCCGCACCGAACCGTCCCTCTCATAACGCCCGGACATCGCAGGCCAGGACCGCCCGTACCGCAGCGCCAACAACCCGGCGAGCAACAGCAGCGCACCACCCACGGCCGCCACATACGGCCAAGCGGTATGGCTCAGCGCAGTCACCGTCGCCCCCGTGTCCCCCGCCGCCTGCGCCGCCTTCTCGTCCAGCGCGGAACTGTCGGAGACACCCAGCAGCGCCGCCGCGATCGTGCCCGCGCCCGACAGCGCGAGCAGGCCCGCGACCAGCAGGCGGCCCGCCTTGCGGACGGCGAAGACGGCGACGAGCGCGGCGAGGCCCACTATGGCGAGGGCTGCGGGGACGCCCGTGACGTCGCTGCCCTTGGCGGTCAGCGAGAAGGGGGCCCCGGCCACTGTCGCCGTGCCCTCCGCCCATCGCTGTCGGGTGGCCAGCAGCGCCACGGCGGCGCCGAGCGCACCGGCCAGCAGAGCCACGGCAAGACTGAGGCGGCCGGCCCGGGCGGGTCCGGCGGCTTCGGAACGGGGGTGAGGAACGGCAGTCACGTACTCCACTATCGCCCGAACCCCGGGCGAACCGTCACCCGGGGTTCACGTGACTCTCGCCCTACTTGCCCAACCGGTTGGCCGTGTGGACCGCGCGGAGCACCGCCGCGGCCTTGTTCCGGCACTCCTGGTCCTCGGCGACGGGGTCGGAGTCGGCGACGATTCCGGCGCCCGCCTGGACGTACGCGGTGCCGTCCCGCAGCAGTGCCGTGCGGATGGCGATGGCCGTGTCGGAGTCGCCCGCGAAGTCGAGGTAGCCGACGCAACCGCCGTACAACCCCCTTCTGGACGGCTCCAGTTCGTCGATGATCTGCATGGCCCGGGGCTTGGGGGCGCCGGAGAGGGTGCCGGCCGGGAAGCAGGCCGTCAGGACGTCGAACGCCGTGCGGCCCTCGGCGACCTTGCCGGTGACCGTGGAGACGATGTGCATCACGTGCGAGTACCGCTCGACGGACATGAAGTCGACGACCTCGACCGAGCCGGGTTCGCAGACGCGCCCGAGGTCGTTGCGTCCGAGGTCGACCAGCATCAGGTGCTCGGCGCGCTCCTTGGGGTCGGCGAGCAGTTCCTCGGCGAGGGCCTGGTCCTCCTGCGGGGTCGCGCCGCGCCAGCGGGTGCCGGCGATGGGGTGGACCATGGCCTGCCCGTCCTCGACCTTGACGAGGGCTTCCGGGCTGGATCCCACGACGTCGAAGCCGTCGAAGCGGAACAGGTACATGTACGGCGAGGGGTTGGTGGCGCGCAGCACCCGGTACACGTCCAGCGCGCTTGCCGTGCACGGTGTTTCGAAGCGCTGGGAGGGGACGACCTGGAAGGCCTCACCGGCCCGGATGCGCTCCTTGATGTCCTCGACGGCCGCCTGGAAGTCGGGGCCGCCCCACAGTGCGGAGTACTCGGGGAGTTCGGAGGGCGGGAGGACGGCGGGCGGCTGGGCGACCGCGCGCGAGAGGTCGGCCTCCATCGCGTCGAGGCGGGCCACGGCGTCGGCGTAGGCCTCGTCGACGCCCGTGTCGAGGTCGTTGTGGTTGATCGCGTTGGCGATCAGCAGGACCGAGCCCTCCCAGTGGTCCATGACGGCGAGGTCGCTGGTGAGCAGCATGGTCAGCTCGGGCAGCCGGAGGTCGTCCCGCTCGCCGGGGCCGATCTTCTCCAGGCGGCGCACGATGTCGTAGCCGAGATAGCCGACCATGCCGCCGGTGAAGGGCGGCAGGCCCTCCTGGTGCGGGGTGTGCAGGGCCTCGATGGTGGCGCGCAGGGCGGCGAGCGGGTCGCCGTCCGTGGGTACGCCGACGGGCGGGGCGCCGAGCCAGTGGGCCTGGCCCTCGCGGGCGGTGAGGGTGGCGGCGCTGCGGACGCCCACGAACGAGTACCGGGACCATGAGCGGCCGTTCTCCGCGGACTCCAGCAGGAAGGTGCCGGGGCGCTCGGCGGCGAGCTTGCGGTAGAGCGCGACGGGGGTGTCGCCGTCGGCGAGGAGCTTGCGCGTGACCGGGATGACGCGCCGGTCGGTGGCGAGCTTGCGGAAGGTCTCGAGGTCCATGGCGGCAGACCTTACTGATCCGAGGCGGCGGCACCGGAATCGGCGCCGTCCTTGAGGAGGACGTCTTCGTCGAAGCAGGTGCGGGCGCCGGTGTGGCAGGCGGCGCCGACCTGGTCGACCTTGACCAGCACGGTGTCGGCGTCGCAGTCGAGCGCGACCGACCTGACCCACTGGAAGTGGCCGGAGGTGTCGCCCTTGACCCAGTACTCCTGGCGGCTGCGCGACCAGTAGGTGCAGCGGCCGGTCGTCAGCGTCCGGTGCAGTGCCTCGTCGTCCATCCAGCCGAGCATGAGCACCTCGCCGGTGTCGTACTGCTGGGCGATCGCGGGGACGAGCCCGTCGGCGCTGCGCTTGAGGCGCGCGGCGATCTCCGGGTCGAGGCTGCTGGGCGGGGGTGTGCCGGTCGTACTGGTCATGGGTGCCATTGTGCCGCGCGCCACTGACAGTGACGGCGCCTTGTCCAGTGGGCGGACCCGCCGGGGGTGTCCACTGGGCGTGCCCGGAGGGTGGTCGTAGGCTGACTGCATGTCGACTTTCGCCAAGCGTGAACGACTTCTGCTGGCCGATCTGTTGGAGGCCGAGGGCCCGGACGCCCCGACCCTCTGCGAGGGCTGGCGCACCCGTGACCTCGCCGCGCACGTGGTGGTGCGCGAGCGCCGCCCCGATGCCGCCGGCGGCATCCTGATCAAGCAGCTCGCGCCGCGCCTGGAGCGGGTGATGGCGGAGTTCGCCGCCAAGCCGTACGAGGAGCTGATCCAGCTCATCCGCACCGGTCCGCCGCGTTTCTCGCCGTTCCAGCTGAAGCAGGTCGACGAGATGTCCAACACGGTCGAGTTCTACGTCCACACGGAGGACGTGCGCCGGGCCCAGCCGGACTGGACGCCGCGCGAGCTCGACCAGGTCTTCCAGGACGCCCTCTGGTCCCGCCTGGAGCGCAGCGCCCGCCTGGTGGGCCGCAGCGCCCCGACCGGCCTGGTCCTGCGCCGCCCGGACGGCCAGACGGCGGTCGCGCATCGCGGCACTCCGGTCGTGACGGTGACCGGCGAGCCGTCCGAGCTGCTGCTCTTCTCGTACGGCCGGCAGAACGCCGCGAAGGTGGAGCTGGACGGCGACAAGGACGCGGTGGCGAAGCTGCACGAGGCCAAACAGCTGGGCATCTAGGCTCGGCGGGGGCGTCAGCGGGGCAGTTCCGCGCGGCGCAGGTCGCGTACGCCCAGCGCGACCACGCCGCCGAGCCCGCAGACGACGGCGCTGACGACGAAGACGGGACCGGTGCCCCAGGCCCCGATCGCCGCCGCCGACACCGGCATGCTCAGCGGGGCGATACCGAGGCTGACCAGGCCGGCGACGGCGGTGACCCGGCCCAGGTACACCGGGTCGACCTGCGTCTGCAGCAGGGCGCCGCACATCGCGCCGCTGAGCCCGGCGAGCAGGCCGACGAGCAGCGCCGTACCGACGGCGGCGAGGAGCGTCGGCACGAAGGCCAGGGCGCCGATGGCGACGGACCCCGCGAGGATCGTGTACGCCGCCACCAGTCCCGCGCGCGGCAGCCGTCCCCGCACGGTCAGCAGCAGCGAGGCGCCACCGGCCCCGACCCCGAACCCGGCCAGCACGGCCCCCATCCCCGAGGCACCCCAGCCCCGCTCGTCGGCCAGCAGCGTCAGCCCGACGTTGAGCGGCCCGACGAAGCCCAGGTCCCCCACGGCGATGGCGAACAGCAGGGGCGCGAGCACGGGGTGCCGCCAGATGTAGCGCAGACCGGCGACGAGGTCCCCCGGGCCGGACTCCCCACGACGGCCGGCTCGACGACTCCGGGTACCGACCACGTCACCCGCCCCGGGCACGCGACCAGCCCCTCGACCCACGCTCCGACCACTCCCCGTGTCCGCCGCGCCGCGCTCCTCCGCGACGCGGTCCGCGTGCTCTTCGCGAGCGGCGCTGCCTGCCTCGACGGTAAGGCCCTCGCTCCGGCCCCCACCCCGGCCCTCCCCGCCGCCGGCGATCACGTCGTCCCCCGGCAGCTCCCGCACCCGCACGCTCACCAGCAGCGGCACCGACACCGCGATCAGGAGTCCTGCCAGGCCGAACGCGGCCGCCGCGCCGCCCAGGGCCACGCCGAGGCCGCCCAGCGGGGCTCCCACGACGCTCGCGAAGCGGATGGCGAGGCCCCGCATGCCCTGCACGCGCGCGAGTTGGTCACGGGTCGTCACGCGCGCGGGGAGGGCACCCACGGCCGGCATGAACACGGCGTCGACGGTGCCGAAGACCAGGGCGAGCAGCGCCAGCGCCCACAGGCCCGGGTCGGCCAGGAACAGCAGCGCGGCCACCGCGGACACGGCCGCGCAGCGCGCGACGTCGCTGCCGATGACGACCCGCCGGGGCCCGAGCCGGTCGGCGACGACTCCCCCGCCCAGCATCAGCAGCGCCCGCGGCACCGCGCTGACGGACATGACCAGCCCGGCCTGCGCGGGCGTACCCGCCTGTACGGCGGCCCAGGACAGGGCGATGTAGTACACGCTGTCGCCGACCATGGAGGAGGTGTAGGCCCCGAGCCAGCGCAGCACGTTGCCGTCACGGTGGGCAGGGGTTCCGGCGTCCTCGACCGGCGGGGCGGATATCGCGGGCGTGACGGTCACGGCGGACGGTCCTCTCGGTGCTCAGAAGCGGAACGGGAATCCGTACGTGTGCACGGCGACGTTCTCGCGGCCCTCGGTGTCGCCCGCGGCGTCGGCGGCACGGCCGAGTTCGTCGTACTTGTGAACGAGCGCGTACATCTCCTTGGACAGCTCCGAGAGTTGGTCCGCGGTCAGCCGGAGCAGCCACTCGGACGAGTCGGAGGCCGTGGTCCAGTCGTTGCCCCAGTGGGCGCGCTCGTCGAGATAGCGGCGGTACATGTCGGCGCGCTGCTCGAAGAAGAGACGGCTGGCGGCGGTGTGCGCGGCGGCCTTCTCCGGGGCGTCGCGGAAGTCCTCGTCGCGGATGCTCACACTCTGCGAGGCGGGCTGCCACCACCGCTCCCGGCCGTCCGCGCTCTGCGGCTCCGCCTCCTCCACCAGGCCGTGCTCGGCGAGCTTGCGCAGGTGGTAGCTGACCAGGGAAACCGCCTCGTCGACCTGGTCGGCCAGGTGCGAGGCGGTCGCCACGCGCGCGATGGTCAGCGCACGGTACAGCCGCATCCGCAGCGGGTGAGCGAGCGCCTTGAGCGTGGCCACGTCCGTGATACGGCGGTCTCTTTCGTCGTCCGGCATGCCGCCCACGGTAGATACGAAAGAGAAGTTGCGCAATATATTTTGCGCAACTTCTCTTTCGTATCGGCCCGCAAGTAAGCCCCGGCCACCAGGCGGCCGGGGCTTACAGCACCACCAAGGGCGTCACCGCACCGGATGCCCCGCATCCCTCAGCGCCCGCTTCACTTCCCCGATCCGCAGGTCGCCGAAGTGGAACACCGACGCCGCCAGCACCGCGTCCGCGCCCGCCTCGATGGCCGGCGGGAAGTGGGCCAGTTCGCCCGCGCCGCCCGACGCGATCACCGGCACGGTGACGTGCTTGCGGACCGCGGCGATCATCTCCAGGTCGTAGCCGTCCTTCGTGCCGTCCGCGTCCATGGAGTTGAGCAGGATCTCGCCCGCGCCCAGCTCCGCGGCCCGGTGCGCCCACTCGACCGCGTCGATGCCGGTGCCCCGGCGACCGCCGTGGGTCGTCACCTCGAAGAACCCCGACTCGGTGCGCCGCGCGTCCACGGACAGCACCAGCACCTGCCGGCCGAAGCGCTCGGCGATCTCCTTGATCAGCTCGGGCCGCGCGATGGCCGCGGTGTTCACGCCCACCTTGTCCGCACCGGCCCGCAGCAGCTTGTCCACGTCCTCGGCGGTGCGCACTCCGCCGCCGACCGTCAGCGGGATGAACACCTGCTCGGCCGTGCGGCGCACCACGTCGTACGTCGTCTCGCGGTTGCCCGAGGACGCGGTGATGTCCAGGAACGTCAGCTCGTCGGCGCCCTCGGCGTCGTACACCTTGGCCATCTCGACGGGGTCACCGGCGTCGCGCAGGTTCTGGAAGTTGACACCCTTGACGACCCGGCCGTTGTCGACGTCCAGGCAGGGGATGACGCGTACGGCGAGACTCATTGCGCGGCCTCCCGTCGGAACGCCTCCACCTCGACCTCGACGACCAGGCTGGGGTCCACGAAGCCGGAGACGATGATCATGGTCGCGGCGGGCCGTACGGCGTCGAACAGCTCCTTGTGGGCGCGGCCGACCTCCTCGACGTCCCGCGCGTGGGTGACGTACATGCGCGTGCGCACCACGTCGTCGCGGCCGAGACCGAGCTGTCCCAGCGCGGTGAAGGCGACGTTGAAGGCGTTGACCGTCTGCTCGTAGGGGTCGCCGCCGGCGATCTCACCGTCCACTATCGACGTGCAGCCGGCGACGAGCACCAGGCCGTTGGGCAGCTCCACCGCGCGGGAGTACCCGAAGGCCTCCTCCCAGGGCGCGCCGGTCACGACGCGTCGCAGATCGCTCACTTGGCTACCGCCTCCAGGGCCTCTTCCAGGGTGAACGCCTTGGCGTACAGGGCCTTCCCGACGATGGAGCCCTCGACACCGAGCGGTACGAGTTCGGCGATGGCGCGCAGGTCGTCGAGGGACGACACGCCGCCGGAGGCCACGACCGGCCGGTCGGTCGCCGCGCAGACGTTGCGCAGCAGCTCCAGGTTCGGGCCCTGCAGGGTGCCGTCCTTGGCGATGTCGGTGACCACGTACCGCGCGCAGCCCTCCTTGTCGAGACGCTCCAGCGTCTCGTAGAGGTCACCGCCGTCGCGGGTCCAGCCGCGGCCGCGGAGCGTGGTGCCCCGTACGTCCAGGCCGACCGCGATCTTGTCGCCGTGCTCGGCGATGACCTTGGCGACCCACTCCGGGGTCTCCAGGGCGGCCGTGCCGAGGTTGACCCGGGTGCAGCCGGTGGCGAGGGCGGCGGCGAGCGTGTCGTCGTCGCGGATGCCGCCGGACAGCTCGACCTTGATGTCCATCGCCTTGGTGACCTCGGCGATCAGCGCCCGGTTGTCGCCGGTGCCGAACGCGGCGTCCAGGTCGACCAGGTGCAGCCACTCGGCGCCGGCGCGCTGCCAGGCGAGGGCGGCCTCCAGCGGGGAGCCGTAGGAGGTCTCGGTCCCGGACTCGCCGTGCACGAGGCGGACGGCCTGGCCGTCACGGACGTCGACGGCGGGGAGGAGTTCGAGCCGGCCTGAGGGGTTCGAGGACATCAGAGGGTTCCGATCCAGTTGTTCAGCAGCTGCGCTCCGGCGTCGCCGGACTTCTCGGGGTGGAACTGGGTGGCCCACAGGGCGCCGTTCTCCACGGCGGCCACGAACGGCTTGCCGTGCGTGGACCAGGTCACCTTGGGCGCGTGCATGGTCGGGTTGTGGATCTCCAGCGACCAGTCGTGCACGGCGTAGGAGTGCACGAAGTAGAAGCGCGCGTCCGCGTCCAGGCCGGCGAACAGCTCGGAGTCGGCCGGCGCCTCGACGGTGTTCCAGCCCATGTGGGGCACGATCTCGGCCTGCAGCGGCTCGACCGAGCCGGGCCACTCGTCGAGGCCCTCGGTCTCCACACCGTGCTCGATGCCGCGCGCGAAGAGGATCTGCATGCCGACGCAGATGCCCATGACGGGACGCCCGCCGGACAGCCGCCGGTCGACGATCCAGTCGCCGCGCGCCTCCTTGAGGCCCCGCATGCAGGCGGCGAAGGCGCCGACGCCCGGCACCAGCAGGCCGTCGGCGTTCATCGCCTTGTCGAAGTCGCGCGTTATCTCGACGTCGGCGCCGGTGCGGGCGAGGGCGCGCTCGGCGGACCGGACGTTTCCGAAGCCGTAGTCGAAGACGACGACCTTCTTCGAAGGAGCGCTCAATTCCACACCTCCAGCCGCATGATCCCGGCGACCAGGCACATCGCGGCGCCGATCGACAGCAGCACGATCAGCTGCTTGGGCATCCCCTGCTTGACGAAGGAGATGATGCCGCCGACCAGGAAGAGGCCGACGACGATCAGGATGGTCGACAGCCCGGTCACAGCGCGCCCTTCGTGGAGGGGAGGATGCCGGCGGCCCGCGGGTCGCGCTCGGACGCGTACCGCAGCGCCCGCGCCAGCGCCTTGAACTGGCACTCCACGATGTGGTGGGCGTTTCGACCGTACGGCACGTGCACGTGCAGCGCGATCTGGGCCTGGGCGACGAAGGACTCCAGGATGTGCCGGGTCATCGTCGTGTCGTACTCGCCGATCATCGGCGCCATGTTCTCGGGCTCGGTGTGCACGAGGTAGGGGCGGCCGGAGAGGTCGACGGTGACCTGGGCGAGGGACTCGTCCAGGGGGACCGTGCAGTTCCCGAAGCGGTAGATGCCCACCTTGTCGCCGAACGCCTGCTTGAAGGCGGCGCCGAGCGCGAGGGCGGTGTCCTCGATGGTGTGGTGCGAGTCGATGTGCAGATCGCCCTCGGTCTTCACGGTCAGGTCGAACAGGCCGTGCCGGCCGAGCTGGTCGAGCATGTGGTCGTAGAAGCCGACGCCTGTCGACACATCGACCTTGCCGCTGCCGTCGAGATCGATCTCGACGAGCACCGACGTCTCCTTGGTGACTCGCTCCACGCGTCCAACGCGGCTCATGCGCTCTGCTCCTTCTTCAGTTCACGTACCGCGTCGAGGAACGCGTCGTTCTCGTCAGGGGTTCCGGCGGACACCCGCAGCCACCCGGGGATGCCGTTGTCGCGGACGAGAACACCCTGGTCGAGGATCTTCTGCCAGGCAATGTGCGAGTCCTCGAACCGCCCGAACTGCACGAAGTTCGCGTCGGACTCGACCACCTCGTAGCCGGCCGCGCGCAACTCGTCCACCAGCCGGTCACGCTCCGACTTCAGCTGCTCGACGTACTTCAGCAGCGTGTCGGTGTGCTCCAGCGCGGCCAGCGCGGTCGCCTGGGTGACGGCCGACAGGTGGTACGGCAGCCGTACGAGCTGGACGGCGTCGACCACGGCCGGGTGCGCGGCGAGATAGCCGAGGCGGAGGCCGGCGGCCCCGAACGCCTTGGACATGGTCCGGGAGACGACGAGATTCGGCCGGCCTTCGATCAGCGGCAGCAGCGAGTCGCCGTGGCTGAACTCGATGTAGGCCTCGTCGACCACGACCATCGACGGCTTCGCCGCCTGCGCGGCCTCGTACAGCGCGAGGACCGTCTCGCGCGGGACGGCGTTGCCGGTGGGGTTGTTGGGGGTCGTGATGAACACGACGTCCGGCTTCCGCGAGGCGATGGCCTGTACGGCCGCCTCGACGTCGATGGTGAAGTCCTCGTTGCGGGGACCCGAGATCCAGCCCGTACCCGTCCCGCGCGAGATGAGAGCGTGCATCGAGTACGACGGCTCGAAGCCGATGGCGGTACGGCCG
This sequence comes from Streptomyces cylindrosporus, assembly GCF_022698165.1. Lineage (GTDB taxonomy): Bacteria > Actinomycetota > Actinomycetes > Streptomycetales > Streptomycetaceae > Streptomyces > Streptomyces cylindrosporus. Next base: position 1,037,583 of record NZ_JALDAY010000001.1, on the reverse strand, counting down.
GGTCCGCCGAAGGTCTGCAGCAGTTGCTGGATGACCTCGTTGGAGCCGTTGGCGGCCCAGACGTTGGCGAGGCCGACCTGGTGTCCGGAGGTGTCCGTCAGGTACTTCGCGAGCTGGGTACGCAGTTCGACCACGTCCCGGTCCGGGTAGCGGTTGAGGTCGCGGGCGGCCTCGCGGACCCGCTCGGCGATGCGCTCGACCAGCGGCTCGGGCAGCGGGTAGGGGTTCTCGTTGGTGTTCAGCCGTACGGGGACGTCCAACTGGGGCGCGCCGTAGGGGGACTTGCCGCGCAGCTCGTCACGGACGGGGAGCTCGTCCCAAGGGGACATAGACGTGTTGCCGGTCACTTGCTCTCGGGAACCTTCCATCCGAACCTCGCCTTGACCGCCGCGCCGTGCGCGGGCAGGTCCTCCGCCTCCGCCAGCGTCACCACGTGGTGCGCGACCTCGGCCAGCGCGTCCTTCGTGTAGTCGACGATGTGGATGCCGCGCAGGAAGGACTGGACGGACAGGCCGGACGAGTGGCAGGCGCAACCGCCGGTGGGCAGGACGTGGTTGGACCCGGCGGCGTAGTCGCCCAGGGACACGGGCGCCCAGGGGCCGATGAAGATCGCGCCGGCGTTGCGGACCCGGTCGGCCACGCCGGCGGCGTCCGCCGTCTGGATCTCCAGGTGCTCGGCGCCGTATGCGTCGACGACCCTGAGGCCCTCGTCGACGCCGTCGACGAGGACGATCGCGGACTGGCGGCCCGCGAGCGCCGGGCGGATCCGGTCCTCGATGTGCTTGGTGGCCGCGACCTGCGGCTCCAGCTCCTTCTCGACCGCGTCCGCGAGCGCGACGGAGTCGGTGACCAGGACGGCGGCGGCCAGCGGGTCGTGCTCGGCCTGGCTGATCAGGTCGGAGGCGACGTGCACCGGGTCGGCCGTGTCGTCCGCGAGGATCGCGATCTCGGTCGGGCCGGCCTCGGCGTCGATGCCGATCTTGCCGGTGAAGTAGCGCTTGGCGGCGGCGACCCAGATGTTGCCGGGGCCGGTGACCATGTTGGCGGGCGGGCAGGACTCGGTGCCGTACGCGAACATCGCGACGGCGGTCGCGCCGCCGGCCGCGTACACCTCGTCGACGCCGAGCAGCGCGCACGCGGCGAGGATCGTCGGGTGCGGGAGTCCGTCGAACTCGGCCTGCGCCGGGGAGGCGAGCGCGATGGACTCGACCCCGGCTTCCTGCGCGGGCACGACGTTCATGACCACGGACGACGGGTACACCGACCGCCCGCCGGGCGCGTACAGCCCCACCCGCTCGACCGGCACCCACTTCTCGGTGACGGAACCGCCGGGCACGACCTGTGTGGTGTGGGTCGTACGGCGCTGCTCGCGGTGGACGAGACGGGCGCGCCGGATGGACTCCTCCAGGGCCGCGCGCACGGCCGGGTCGAGCTCTTCGAGGGCCTTCGCGAGGGCCTCGGCGGGCACCCGCACCTGCTCCAGCCGGACTCCGTCGAACTTCTCCGCGAAGTCGATCAGCGCCGCGTCGCCCCGATGATGCACGGCCTCGCAGATCGGACGCACCTTCTCCAGGGCGGCCTGAACGTCGAAGTCGGCTCGGGGCAGCAGGTCGCGCAGGGCGGGCCCTTCGGGGAGGGCGTCGCCGCGCAGATCGATTCGGGAGATCACGTCGTCAATTCTCTCAGACCGGGTTCGACCGTCGTCCGCGCGTATCAATGGCTGATACAGAACTCGGCCGGAACCCGGAAGATCACCTTCACGTCTAGCGTTCGGGGCGTCACACAGCGGGCATGACACAGCCGCTATGAACGGTTGTGCGAACACAGGACTGGAGGAGCTGTGACCGAGGGGGCCGGCCTCCGTGCCGGAGACGCCGGGGACCTGCCGGACGATCTGACCGCCGCCGAGGCCGGCATGTGGCAGGCCTTCCGCAACGGCAGCGTCTACGACCTGAGCAGCGGCGACCCCACCGTCGACGATCCGCACGGCGGGCACCCCTGGGGCCCCGGGCGGACCGTGCGGGCGCGGATCGTGTGCTGGCTGCTGCTGGACGGCCCGCCCGCGCTCGCCGGCCGGGTCTCGTCGCTGAAGCTCCGCGGGGTGCAGATCAGCGGCACGATGGACCTCGCGGGCGGCGTGGTCGTGCCGTACGTGGAACTGCGCGGCTGCCGCTTCGAGCGCGAGGTGCTGCTGCCGGAGGCCCGGTTCACGACCGTGCGCATGGTGAACTGCTCGGTGCCCCGCCTGGAGGCGGCCCGGCTGCACACCGAGGGCGATCTGCACCTGCCCCGCTGCCGCTTCCACAACGGCGTACGGCTCACCGACGCGCACATCGGCACGGACCTGATGCTCAACCAGGCCACCGTCCACCGCGACCGCAGCGGCCGTTCGATCGCCGCCGACGGCATGAGCGTGGGCCAGGACCTGCAGGCCGAGCTCCTGGAGTCGAACGGCGAGCTGAGCCTGCGCAGCGCGAAGATCGGCGTGTCGCTGAGCCTGCGCGGCGCCCGGCTGGCCAACCCGTACGGCAGGCTCGCGCTGAACGCGCCCCAGCTGACCGTCGGACGCACCCTGTACCTGACCCCGGCGGGCGTCGGCGCCTCGATGGTGAGCGGTGCGACGCCCGCGCGCGGGACGCGGATCCAGCGGTTCGAGTGCCAGGGCGGGGTGCGCCTCGACGACGGGCGGTTCGAGGACGCGGTCGACCTGGAGCGGGCCCGGTTCGCCTTCACCGACGACCAGGAGCTGTCCCTGCGCCGCGTCCAGACCCCCGAGCTGCGCTTCCTCGGCGAGCGTCCGCAGCGCGGCAAGGTGGTCCTGTCCGGCGCCCGCGTCGTCAACCTCGTCGACCGGGCGAGCGCCTGGCCCGGACCGGGCAACCTGCACATGGGCGGATTCCAGTACGAGAACCTCGTACCGCAGGGGCCCTTCCCGCTGGAGGAGCGGCTGGGCTGGGTGTCGGCGGCGACCGCCGAGTACAACCCGGAGCCGTACGAGCGGCTGGCGGCCGTGCTGCGGGAGGGCGGCGAGGACGAGGACGCGCGCGAGGTGCTCCTCGCCAAGCAGCGCCGGCGCCGGGAGAGCCTGCCGCTCGCCGCCAAGTTCTGGGGGTACGTGCAGGACTGGACGGTGGCCTACGGCTACCGGCCGGGGCGGGCCGCGGTGTGGATGGCGGTGCTGTGGGCGGCGGGCTCGCTGGCTTTCGCGCACGCGAGCCATCCGCCGGTGCAGCCCGGCGGGCACCCGCCGTGGAACCCGGCGCTGTTCGCCCTGGACCTGCTGCTGCCGGTCATCGACCTGGGCCAGGTCGGGGTCTGGCGGCTGAGCGGCGGCTGGCAGTGGCTGGCCGCGGCGCTGATCCTGCTGGGCTGGATCCTGGCGACGACGGTGGCCGCGGGGGCCACCCGGCTGCTGCGGCGCAACTGATCATCACCGAACGCACACACCTCGTCCAGTCGTTCAACATGTGACCTTTGCCCGCCCTTGACCGGCCACCATACAACTTTCCATGAGTTGCCCCTTCGGACTGGCGCTCGGCTGACCTGCGGTCTTTCAATGGTCGACACCATGGCTCTGCTGCCCCCCTTCAGCCGCGCCGCCCGGACCCCTCGGACCGCGCCGCGCCAGGCCGGCGTCCCCGCCGTCGGCCCCTCCGAGCTGCCCGCCGACGACGAGGTGCTGCTCGACGTACCCGACGAGTGGCTCGCCCCGGCCCTGGTCGCGGCCGCACGCGGCGACCACCGGCCCGTCGCGGAACTCCTCGCCGGTACGCGCGCGCGTGCCGCCTGGGAGCTGCGGGACCGGTACACGAGACGGCTCGCGGCCTTCGCCCGCTCGCGCGCCGAGTGGCTGGAGCTGTGGACGGCCGCGGCGCCCCGCGACCCCGACGTGCTGCTGCTCGGCGCCCAGCTCGCCGTGGACCGGGCCTGGAGCTCCCCGGCCCGCACCGAGCTGCTGCGCGAGGTGAGCCCGCTCATCACGGCCGCGGCCCGCACCGACGACCGTGACCCGGTGCCGTGGCGGATCGCCCTTGACCACGCGCGCGGGGCCCGCGCCGGCCACAAGTACTTCGGCGAGCTGTGGGAGGCGGCCCTGCGCCGCGCCCCGCACCACTACGGCTGCCATGTCGCCGCCCTGCGCTACCTCGCCGCGTCCTGGCACGGCTCGCACCGGGAGTGCTTCGACTTCGCCGACCGGGCCGCCCAGGACGCCCCACCCGACTCCCTGATCCAGGCGCTCCCGGCGCGGGCGGCACTGTCGTACCTGACCGACGGCTGCGGGGCGGACGTACCCCTGGAACGGCTGGACGCGGCGGCCGACCGGGCGATCGCGCTGTCGGCGCGCTTCCCGGCGGCGGACCCATGGCCGGCGGAGCTGCGCAACAAACTGTTGTACGTCCTCGTACGCCTGGAGCGTTACCCGGAGGCGCTCGCCCAGCTGCACCTGATCGGCCCGTACGCCACGTCCTTCCCCTGGGACCATCTCTCGGACGATCCGCTGGCCCTTTTCCTGCGCACGCGGGCCGAGGTCCGTGCCCGTGCGGCGGACCCCGCGTACGCGGCCGGGCATCCACGGAGTGAGCGCGGCGGACGCGTCCGCTCCGGCGACCATTAGGCTCTTGCGCCGTGACCACCGTCCGTCTACCGCTCTTCCCCCTGAACTCGGTGCTGTTCCCGGGGCTGGTGCTTCCGCTGAACGTCTTCGAGGAGCGCTATCGCGCCATGATGCGCGAGTTGCTCAAGACCCCGGAGGAGGAACCCCGCCGATTCGCCGTCGTGGCGATCCGCGACGGCCACGAGGTGGCCCCGAGCGCCCCCGGCATGCCCGATCCGACGGCCCTGCCCGACCGGGGCCCCGCCGCGGGCTTCGGCACCGACCCCGCGAAGTCCTTCCACGGCGTGGGCTGCGTGGCGGACGCGGCGACGATCCGCGAACGGCCGGACGGCACCTTCGAGGTGCTGGCGACGGGCACGACACGCGTGCGCGTGCGCTCGGTCGACGCCTCGGGCGCGTTCCTCACGGCCGAGCTGGAGGAGCTCCCGGAGGACCCGGGCGACGAGGCCGGCGCCCTGGCCGAGGGCGTGCTGCGGGCCTTCCGGCAGTACCAGAAGCGGCTGGCGGGCGCGCGGGAACGGTCCCTGTCGAGCGGCGCCGACCTCCCCGACGAGCCCTCCGTCGTCTCCTACCTGGTGGCCGCGGCGATGATGCTCGACACGCCCACCAAGCAGCGCCTGCTCCAGGCCCCGGACACCGCGTCCCGGCTGCGCGACGAACTGAAACTCCTTCGCTCGGAGACGGCCATCATCCGTAATCTGCCGTCACTGCCCGCGTCGGACCTGACGCGCGGCCGCACCAGCCTCAACTGACGGGACCGCGAAGGGCGTCATGGCGAAGAACCCGAAGAAGAGCCGGCAGCAGGGCGGCACGCCGGCGACGGTGGCGCTGACCTCCGCGGGAGTGGCGTTCACCGTCCACTCCTACGACCACGACCCCGCCCACCCGTCCTACGGCGAGGAGGCGGCCGAGGCGATGGGGGTGTCGCCGGAGCGGGTGTTCAAGACGCTGGTGGCCGACGTCGACGGCGGCCTGACCGTGGCCGTCGTCCCGGTGGCCGGCTCCCTGGACCTCAAGGCCCTGGCGACCGCCGTCGGCGGCAAGCGTGCCGCGATGGCGGACCCGGCGCTGGCCGAGCGCACCACGGGCTATGTCCGGGGCGGCATCTCGCCGCTGGGCCAGCGCAAGAGGCTCCCGACGGTCCTGGACGCCTCCGCGTCCGCCCACGCCACGATCTGCGTCTCGGCGGGCCGCCGGGGCCTGGAGGTCGAACTCGCCCCCGAGGACCTGGCGAAGCTCACGGAGGCCGTGCTGGCGCCCATCGGGCGTGCGTGACCCCTCGACGCCGGATGATCCCTCGGTTAAGTACGAGGGACATGTCGAAGAAAACGCGGAAACGCAAGTGGCGTATCAAGAAGGGCCGCTCCAACCACGGCCACCGTCCGGCGTGACTACTGCAGCGGGGCCCCGTACGGGTCCTTCGGCGCGGGCCCCTGCTGCTGATACGGCTCCGGATCACGAGGGCCGAACAGCGCCATCAGGCCGAGGTGCACCAGCAGCGCGGCCAGCGGCCACGCCAGCAGCGCGGCCTTCGCGCCCAGCTTCAGCGGCGCCGAGAAGGTGACGCCCTTGCCCACCTGCTTGGCGTGCGCGATCACGTCCTGCGTGGGCCCGAGCCAGACGCCCAGCCGCCAGGCGAGCAGCGACCCGAGCAGGCCGCCGACCCCCAGCGCCACCACCAGCGGCACTCCCCCGCGCCGGCGCACGAGGAACACCACCAGCGCGCTCACCAGCCCGAAGGCCAGCGCCAGCAGCGTGAACGTTCCGTCCACGCCGACCGCCTGCTCGCCCTCGCTGTCCGAGAGGTAGACGACCCAGCTCTTGTCGACCACGTCGCCGACCAGCGGTACGTGCGGCGCCAGCCACCACCACAGCAGCCCGAGCAGCACTCCGCCGACCGCCACCGCCACCGTGACCACGGCGGCCTCCAGCGCTTCCCTCTTCATTCCCGGTCCGTCCTGGCCGTAGCTGCCGTCCCACACGGAGTCGTGGGGCGCGGGGGCCACGTACCCGGCGGCCGGTGGCTGCCACGCGTTGTGCGGGGACTGTTCGTGCGGCGGCGGAGGCGGAGTCAACGGTGCGGTCACCCTGACATCGTGCCAGGCCCGCCTGTGCGGCGCGTCACCGGACGGCCGCCCGACGGTACGCCCAGGTGGCCACGGCCAGCGAGACGACCCCGACCGCGCCGCAGACGGCGAGGTCACCGAGCACGATCGCCCAGTCGGGGTGGTCCCCGAAGGTCCGCGCGAGGGCCTCCACGCCGTACGTCGAGGGCAGCAGGTCCCGCGCGAACCGCACGGCCTCCGGCATCCGGTCGGCCGGCAGCACCCCGAGCAGCAGCGCCGCGGACATGCCCAACTGGCCGAGCAGCGTGGCCAGTTCGGGCCGCGGGGCGAGCAGCCCGAGCGCCGCGCCGAGCCCGGACAGAGCGGCCCCGGCGAGCGGGATGACGGCCGCGAGGATCCACAGGTGCGCGAGCGGCAGCCCGAACAGCACGCACCCGAAGACGGCGGTCACCACGGTCCCGGGCACGGTGAAGGAGGCGTACGCGCCCGCCGCGCCCAGCACCACGGCGGCCGGCGGCACCGGCAGGGTCGCGTAGTGGTCGAGCCCGCCGCTGGCCCGCAGCTGCCCGAAGTACTGGGCGAGCAGGTTCAGCGCGACGAAGGCGACCACCAGCACCGAGGCCCCGGCCACCACCGACTCGGCCTCGCCCCCGCCGTCCACGACCCCGCGCATCAGGATCATGATCCCGATCGACTGGAAGGTCGCCACGAACAGCAGCGGGATCCGCGCGAACCGGGCCCGCGACAGCTGCGCGCGGTACACGGCCACGAGCGACGGCCACATCCGCGCCCGCGGCCCGAGCTCGGCCGCGCCCGCGGCCTCCTCACCGGCGGGCAGCGCGCTTCCCGGCAGGACATCGGCGCTTACGACACTCACGTCGGGTTGCTCCTTCTCGCTCCGACAGTCGTCCTGTCCCATACGCATCCGACCGCCGACCCGCTCACGCCTTCACCAACCCCTGCCGCGCGGCCCCGCCCAGCGCCAGGTACACGTCCTCCAGGCTGGGCGTGGCCAGCGTGAAGTCGTCCAGTGCGGCGAAGGCGCTGCCGCCGGTGACGGTGGCGACGACGGTACGGGCCTCCTCGGGCGCGAGCCGCAGCGTCCAGCGGCGCCCGGACTCGACGGCCCGCTCCCGCAGCACGGCGACCTCCGGGACGTGCAGCGGCGCGGCCTCGCGCCACACCAGCTCGACCCGGACCTCCCCGGCGACCTGTTCCTTGAGCCCGGCGGGGGTGTCGCAGGCGATCACCCGCCCCTGGTCGAGCACGGCGACCCGGTCCAGGACGGTCTCGGCCTCGATGACGTTGTGGGTGACGAGCAGCACGGTCGTGCCGCGCTCGGCCCGCCGCCGGTCCACGGCCGCCCACACGGCCCGCCGCGCCACGGGGTCCATTCCGGTGGTCGGCTCGTCCAGCACCAGCAGCGGCCGCTCACCGACCAGCGCGGCGGCGAGACACGCCAGCCGCCGCTGCCCGCCGGACAGCTTCTTCAGCGGCCGCCCGGCGATCGCCGTGAGCCCCAGCTCCTCGAGTACGGCGTCCCGCTCGGCCCGCGCCTGCCGCGCCTCCAGACCGCGCAGCCGCCCGGTGGTCTCGGCGGCCAGCGACACGGTCAGCTCGTCGAGGGCGCTGGACTCCTGGCCGAGGTAGGCGAGGATCCGCGCGGCCCGCTCGGGGTGGCGCACGATGTCGTGCCCGAGGATCTCGACGCGCCCCGCGTCGGGCCGCATCAGCCCGGTCAGCTGCCGTACGAGGGTGGACTTGCCGGCGCCGTTCGGCCCGAGCAGCCCGAAGATCTCACCCCGCCGGATGTCCAGCCGTACGTCGTCCGTGGCCCGCACCGCGGGTGTCCCCGGCGCACCGCGCCGCCCGCGCACGGCGGGATAGGTCTTGGTCAGCCCGCGCACGGCGCACACGACGTCCCCGCCCTGCCGAAGTGCCTGTGCCACGCGCGTACTCACAAAGGACGAGAGTACGGGGTCGGGAGCGCCTGCCCGCTCCCGGGTCGGCCCATGACTGCACAATCGCCGGTAAAGAACTACTCACCGGCAGGCGCGTGCTCCGCCTCCGTGCGTACGTCGATCTCCCGCCAGAACCCGGCCCGGATGGCGTAACGGTCGTGCTCGTCGATCTGGTCGTCCTTGTGGGCCAGCAGCCCGAAGCGGGCCGCGTAGCGCAGCAGCTCGCCGTCGATGCGGTGCGGGATGCGCGGATACATCCCCGACAGCTTCTGCAGATGGCTCTGGTCCCCCAGCCGCTCCATCCACCGCCGCGAGAACACCTGGCCCACCTCGTACGGGTCCCCGCCGACCGTGGTGATGTCCTCCTCCCGGTCGGCCCACCGCTGCTCGGCCGTGGTCAGCTGCGCGAGCGTCGGCATCGAGGCGGCCTCCGGCGGCTCCGCGGCCGGCCGGTCGACCCAGCCCTTGTCGGAGGACCAGCGCAGGGTCGCGTTCGCGGGCTGCGGCGCGGGCTGCACACCCGGCGCCCGCAGGGCCGCGAGGTCCTTGGGCGTGGGCACGCCCTTGGGCGCGGGCACCCGCTCCTGCGTGCCGTTCTCCGAGACGGCCGCGGGCGCGTGCTCGCCCTCGTCCGCGGGCCGCTCGGGGGCCGGGGCGAGCGCGGAGTCCGGCAGCGGCGCGGAGAGGATCGCGGCGATCTCGGGCCGCGGCGCGGGCGGCGGCGCACAGACCCCACCGAGTTCCTTCGCCCGTACGGCCTTGGTGATCCACGTACGGTCCAGCACCCGCCGCTCGTCCGCCTCGGCGACCAGGTCCTCGGACTGGTTGTAGTCCCCGTCGGCCGCCTGCACGGCCCACAGGTGTACGGCGACGCCGTGCTCCTTGGCGGCCATCATGCCCGGCAGCAGATCGCCGTCGCCGGTGACCAGGACGATGTCGGAGCAGGCGCGGTTCCTGGCCAGCTCGGTGAGCTCGGCGTGCATGGCGGCGTCCACGCCCTTCTGGGCCCAGCGTCCGTCGCTGCGGGTCAGCGCGCCGAGCCGGACGGTGACGCGGGGCATCACGCGCAGTCGGCGGTGCTCGGGCTGCGGGACGCGGTCGGGGGCGCCGTCGAACCAGTAGATGCGCAGCAGCGGCCGCTCGGTGTCGGACTCGGCGCGTTCGCGCAGGCCCTGGATGAGGGCGGCGTGGTCGACGGTGATGCGGGAGCGGGAGGGCTCCCCGGCAAGGAGACTGGCGGCGGCCCCCAGCAGATACCCGGCGTCCACCAGGACGATGCAGCGGTCCACACGACTCACCCTCTTCCCGGGAGGTTTGCTTCGGGCTTCCTTCGAGTCTGCCCGACTACGCAGGGGTTAACGGCCCGAACTCGATCTTCGGCGTGGCGTTTCGGAGTGCGCCGGGCACCCTCGCGCTCCGACAAGCCATGTCACAGACGGTAATTATCCGAAATGCGCTCCTTGTCAGCCTATGTGAATCTGGTCCCGGCCCTGGCCCCTAGATCCCCCACAGGAGGCAGATCACCATGGCCAAGAACAAGAAGCAGAACCGTAAGCAGCCGCAGTCCGAGCGCGGGCAGCAGCAGGCCGAGCAGACCTCGATGGAGGCACAGGCCGAGCAGCGTGCCACGCAGGTCACGCCGGGCGACATGGCCCGGAAGGGCCGGCAGAAGAGCTTCGGTCACAACTGACATCTGCATAACGGGTTGTTGAGACCCAGGCACACGAGAGGGCGCGTCCGTGCACGGACGCGCCCTCTCACGCTCACGCCTAACCCGCCAGACAGGACGGTCCGAGCAGCACCTTGAGGTCGCCGAAGAGCGCCGGGTCCGGCTTCACGCGGTGCCGGTCAAGGCGCAGGACCGTCGTCTTGCTCGGGCCCTGGAGCTTGATGCGGACCTCGCTGTCGCCCTTGTGGTGGCTGAGGATCTCACCGAGCCTGCTGACCATCGGCGGGGTGACCTTCAGCGCCGGGATGGTGAGGATCACCGGCGCGTTGGTGCCCGCGTTGGACAGGTCGGGGACCTGGAGCTCCATCGCGACCAGCCGGGGCACGTCCTCGCGCTTGTCGAGGCGGCCCTTGACGAACACGACGGCGTCCTCGACGAGTTGGGTCGACACCAGCTGGTAGGTCGCCGGGAAGAACATGCACTCGATGGAGCCGGCGAGGTCCTCGACGGTGGCGATCGCCCAGGCGTTGCCCTGCTTGGTCATCTTGCGCTGGAGGCCCGAGATGATGCCGCCGATGGTGACGACCGCGCCGTCCGCGTGCTCGCCGCCGGTGAGCTGGGCGATGCCCGCGTCGGCCTTGTCGGACAGCACGTGCTCCAGGCCGAAGAGCGGGTGGTCGGAGACGTACAGACCGAGCATCTCCCGCTCCTGGGCGAGCAGATAGGTCTTGTCCCACTCCTCGGTGGTGAACTCGACGTCCAGCCCGAAGCCGGGCTCGTCGCTCTGCTCGTCGCCCATTCCGCCGAAGAGGTCGAACTGGCCCTCGGCCTCCTTGCGTTTGACCGCGACCACGTTGTCGATCATCGGCTCGTACTGCGCGGTGAGGCCCTTGCGGGTGTGGCCGAGCGCGTCGAAGGCGCCCGCCTTGATGAGGGATTCCGTGGTGCGCTTGTTGCAGGCGGTGGCGTCGATCTTGTCCAGGTAGTCGGGGAAGGAGGCGAACTTCCCCTTGGCCTTGCGGGCCTTGATGATCGACTCGACGACGCCGGTGCCGACGTTGCGCACGGCCTCCAGGCCGAAGAGGATCACGTCGTCGCCCTGGGCGGCGAAGTTGTGCACCGACTCGTTGACGTTCGGCGGGAGGACCTTGATGCCCATGCGCCGGCACTCGTTCAGGTAGACGGCCGACTTGTCCTTGTCGTCCTTGACCGAGGTGAGCAGACCGGCCATGTACTCGGCGGGGTGGTTCGCCTTGAGGTAGGCGGTCCAGTACGAGACCAGGCCGTACGCGGCGGAGTGCGCCTTGTTGAAGGCGTAGCCGGCGAAGGGGACCAGCACGTCCCACAGGGCCTGGATGGCCTCGTCGCTGTAGCCGTTCTTCTGGGCGCCGGCCTGGAAGATGGTGAAGTTCTTGGCCAGTTCGTCGGGCTTCTTCTTGCCCATGACGCGGCGGAGGATGTCGGCCTCGCCGAGCGAGTACCCGGCGATGATCTGGGCGGCCTTCTGCACCTGCTCCTGGTAGACGATCAGGCCGTAGGTGACGTCCAGGACCTCCTTGAGCGGCTCCTCCAGCTCGGGGTGGATCGGGGTGATCTCCTGGAGACCGTTCTTGCGCAGGGCGTAGTTGGTGTGCGAGTCCATGCCCATCGGGCCCGGACGGTACAGCGCGGAGACGGCGGAGATGTCCTCGAAGTTGTCGGGCTTCATCAGGCGCAGCAAGGAGCGCATGGGGCCGCCGTCGAACTGGAAGACGCCCAGGGTGTCGCCGCGCTGGAGGAGTTCGAAGGTCTTGGGGTCGTCGAGCGGCAGGGCCAGCAGGTCGAGTTCGATGCCCTTGTTGGACTTCACCATCTTGACGGCGTCGTCCATGATCGTCAGGTTGCGCAGGCCGAGGAAGTCCATCTTCAGCAGGCCGAGCGACTCGCACTGCGGGTAGTCCCACTGCGTGATGGTCACGCCGTCGGTGTGCCGCACCCAGATCGGGGCGTGGTCGACGATGGGCTCGCTGGACATGATCACGCCGGCCGCGTGCACACCCATCTGCCGGACCAGGCCCTCGACGCCCTTGGCGGTGTCGATGACCTTCTTGACGTCCGGCTCGTTCTCGTACATCCCCCGGATCTCGCCCGCCTCGTTGTAGCGCGGGTGGGACGGGTTGGTGATGCCGTCGAGGTCGATGCCCTTGCCCAGGACATCGGCGGGCATCGCCTTGGTGAGGCGGTCGCCCATCGCGTACGGGTAGCCCAGCACGCGCGCGGAGTCCTTGATGGCGTTCTTCGCCTTGATCTTGCCGTACGTGCCGATCATGGCGACCTTGTCGGCGCCGTATTTCTCCGTCACGTACCTGATCACCTCGACGCGCCTGCGCTCGTCGAAGTCGATGTCGACGTCGGGCATGGAGACGCGCTCGGGGTTGAGGAACCGCTCGAAGATCAGGCCGTGCGGGATCGGGTCGAGGTCGGTGATGCCCATGGCGTAGGCGACGATCGAACCGGCCGCGGAGCCTCGGCCGGGGCCGACCGCGATGCCGTTGTTCTTGGCCCACATGATGAAGTCGGCGACCACGAGGAAGTAGCCCGGGAACCCCATCTGGATGATGACGTCCATCTCGTAGTCGGCCTGCTTCTGGCGGTCCTCGGGGATGCCGCCGGGGAAGCGGCGCTCCATGCCGCGGCGGACCTCCTCCTTGAACCAGGTGACCTCGGTGTAACCCTCGGGGATGTCGAACTTGGGCATCAGGTCGCGCTTCTCGAACATGCCCGTGGTGTCGACCATCTCGGCCACCAGGAGGGTGTTGCGGCAGCCTTCCTGCCAGGCGTCCGAGGAGTCGACGGCGTACATCTCGTCCGTGGACTTCAGGTAGTAGCCGGTGCCGTCGAACTTGAAGCGGTCGGGGTCGGAGAGGTTCTTGCCGGTCTGGATGCACAGCAGGGCGTCGTGGGCGGTCGCCTCGTGCGCGTACGTGTAGTGCGAGTCGTTGGTGACCAGCGGGGGGATGCCGAGCTTCTTGCCGATCTCCAGGAGGCCGTCGCGGACCCGGTGCTCGATCTCGATGCCGTGGTCCATCAGCTCCAGGAAGTAGCGGTCCTTGCCGAAGATGTCCTGGTAGTCGGCGGCGGCCTTCAGGGCCTCGTCGTACTGGCCCAGCCGCAGCCGGGTCTGGAGCTCGCCGGAGGGGCAGCCGGTGGAGGCGACGATCCCCTCGGACCACTGGGAGATGGTCTCCTTGTCCATCCGCGGCCACTTCTGCAGCCAGCCCTCGGCGTACGCGTCCGAGGAGAGCCGGAACAGGTTGTGCAGGCCGGTGTTGTTCACGGCCCACATCGTCTTGTGGGTGTAGCCACCGGAACCGGAGACGTCGTCCCGCTTCTGGTGCGGCTGGCCCCACTGGATCTTGCGCTTGTTGCGCCGGGACTCGGGGGCGACGTACGCCTCGATCCCGATGATCGGGGTGACCCCGGCCTTCTGCGCGCTGTGGAAGAAGTCGTACGCCCCGTGCAGGTTGCCGTGGTCGGACATGGCGATGTGGGTCATGCCCATCTCGTTGCACGCGTTGAACATGTCCTTGAGCCGCGCGGCACCGTCCAGCAGCGAGTACTGGGTGTGGACGTGCAGGTGCGTGAACGGCGGCTTTGACACGGTCGGGCCTCCATGGAAAACGGTCGGTGACGGGCGGTCGGACAGTCCTGGGGTCAGCGTCGAAGTCTATGCCCGGGGACTGACAATCCGACGGCCGCCCCGCGTACCTTCACAGCGGGGATCGCGGGCACTTCCGCGGCCCTTCGTCCGTTGGTCACGACAGAAACGCTGTCGTACACATCCATGCACCAGGAGGCACCCCGCGATGTCGGTTCCCCGGCTCAACGACGAGCAGCGCGGCGAGGAGATCCTCGCCGTCTTCGACACCGCCTTCGGCCGGCTCCTGGCCGCCGACCCGGCCGCGTTCCGCGTGAAGTTCCGCAAGATGGCGGCCTCCGCGTTCGCGTTCTACCGGGGCACGGCGTGCCTCTTCTACCACGACCTCGACGCCGAGAAGCGGGGCGGACCGTACCTGGACGAGCGCACCTCGCGCGTGTGGATCCACGGCGATCTGCACGCGGAGAACTTCGGCACGTACATGGACTCCAACGGCCGCCTGGTCTTCAACGTCAACGACTTCGACGAGGCCTACGTCGGCCCCTTCACCTGGGACCTGAAGCGCTTCTCCGCCTCCGTGGCGCTCATCGGGTACGCGAAGGCGCTCAGCGACGAGCAGATCAGCGAGCTGGTGCGGGTGTACGCGGGCGCGTACCGCGAGCGGATCCACGCCCTGGCGACCGGCGCCAAGAGCGACGAGGTGCCGCCGTTCACCCTGGACACCGCCGAGGGCCCGCTGCTCGGCGCGCTGCGCGCCGCCCGCTCGCTGACCCGCTTCGAGCTGCTGGACTCGATGACGGAGATCCGCGACTTCGAGCGCCGCTTCGCACCGGGCGGCGGCTCCATCGAGCTGGACGCGGCCACCCGGTACAAGGTGCTGGCCGCCTTCGACGGCTACCTGGAGACGCTGCCGGAGACCTCCCTGACCCGCCCGGACTCCTACCGGGTCAAGGACGTGGTCGGCCGGCGCGGCATCGGCATCGGCTCGGCCGGACTGCCGTCGTACAACATCCTCCTTGAGGGCCACAGCGACGCGCTGGAGAACGACGTCGTGATCTACATCAAGCAGGCCCAGACCCCGGCCGTCTCCCGGCACATCACCGACCCGGCGATCGCCGGGTACTTCCAGCACGAGGGCCACCGCACGGTGATCTCCCAGCGCGCCCTGCAGGCCCACGCCGACCCGTGGCTGGGCTGGACCGAGCTGGGCGGGGTGGGCCAGCTGGTCGCCGAGGTCTCGCCGTACGCGGTGGACCTGGACTGGGGCGACATCGACGACCCGGAGGAGATCGCGGCCGTCGTCGCCGACCTCGGCCGGGCCACCGCCACCATGCACGCGGCGGCGGACGACACATCCGGCGAGTCCCTGGTGCCGTTCTCCACCGAGCGGGCCATCGACGCGGCGATCGCCGCCGACGAGGCCGGTTTCGCCGACCTCCTGGTCTCCTTCGCGCACGACTACGGCGCACGCGCGCGTGCCGACCACCAGATCTTCGTGGACCTGTTCCGCAACGGCCGGATTCCGGGTCTCTAACAGTCCGTAATCTCACAGGGAGCTTTTAGGGGTCTCTTACCGGACCCCGTGACAGACTCTCCACGCCATGGACATATCCGGGACCCGCATCAGAGCGCTTCGCGCGGCGCTGTTCACGACACTGGTCGTGACGCTCAGCACCGCGTCGCACGTGCTGCTGTCGCGGGTCCCGCTGCCGTTGAACACGGTGGCCGCGGTCGCCGCCGCCGTGTTCGCGCTCGCCTACGCGCTGGCCGGCCGCGAGCGCGGCTTCGGGCCCATCGCCACCCTGCTGATCCCGCTGGAGCTGGCCGCCGACACGGTCTTCACCACCGGCCAGCACGTCTGTTACGGCGCCGCGGGCGGCCCGGTCGCGGGGCCCCTCCGCTCCGTCGGCTGGGACCTGCTGTGCGGGAGCAACGCGCAGGTCGGCACCCCGCTGGCCCGGGTGACGGGCGTGACGGGCACCGGCACCGACCGCCTCGCGGCCCTGCTGGCCCACGCCGACCCGGCCACCGCCTGGCTGCTGCTCGGCGCGCACGTCGGCGTCGGCCTCGTCGCCGCCGCCTGGCTGCGCCGCGGCGAGCGGGCGCTGGCCCAGTTGCTGCGGGCGGTGGCCGCGACGACGTTCCGGCCGCTGCTGCTGGCGGTCGCCGCGGTGACGGTACGGACGGCTCCGGAGGCCCGGTCGGTGCGGCGCACCGGCCCGCGCGCCTCGGTCGTCCGCGACCTGCTCTTCGTGCACTCCCTGGGACGGCGTGGCCCGCCCTGCTCGGTCGCCTTCGCCTGAACGACCCCTGAGCACCAGCACTCCCCCACACGTATCCCGCGTACGACGTGTGCGCGTCCCATATGGAGATCACCAACATGAGCAAGCGGAACAGCGCGGCGGCGAAGACTGCGGCCCGAGAGCGGCTGCGCGCCGAGCGCGAGCGCCAGGCCAAGAAGGCCAAGGTCAAGCGGCAGATCATCGTGGCCTGCTCGGTCGTCGCGGTCCTCGCGGCGGCGGGCGGCATAGGTTATGCCGTCGTCCAGGCCAACAAGCCCACCCACTGGGAGGCCGTGAAGAGCGACAAGGTCGTCGCCCCGGCCAACACCACCGGCAAGAACGGCACCACCGTCGTCATCGGCGAGGCGAGCGCCAAGAAGACCCTCAAGATCTACGAGGACCCGCGCTGCCCGGTCTGCGCCCAGTTCGAGCAGACCGTCGGCTCGACCCTCAAGAAGGACATCGCCGACGGCAAGTTCAAGTTCCAGTACGTCGGCGCCACCTTCATCGACGACAAGGACAACGGCGAGGGCTCCAAGAACGCGCTGAGCGCCCTGGGTGCCGCGCTGAACGTCAGCGACGACGCGTTCCTCGCGTACAAGACCGCGCTGTACTCGACCAAGTGGCACCCGGACGAGACGACCGACAAGTTCAAGGACGACAGCTACCTCATCAAGGTCGCCCAGACCGTCCCCGCGCTGAAGGACAACACCAAGTTCCAGAACGCGGTGAAGAACGGCACCTACGACGCCTGGGCGATGGCCATGTCGAAGCAGTTCGACGACAACAAGGACGGCGTGACCGGCACCCCGGGCTTCGTCATGGACGGCAAGCAGCTCAACAACGGCACCCCGATGCTGACGGTGGCCGACTTCAACAAGGTGGTCGACGCGGCCCTCAAGGCCTGACCCGACGTGCAGTAGAAGAGCGGGCGAACTTTTGCGAGTTCGCCCGCTCAAGCGCTTACTGGTCAGTAACCTGATCGCTCGTGACCAGTCGATACAGAGCACCCGGGAGCGCCGCCTCGCCATCCGAGGGCGCCAACTCGCTTTCCCCTCGCCGCCGTACGGTCGTCAAGGCCGCGGCGGCGACCGCTGTGCTGGCCGGCCCGCTGGCCGCCGCGCTGCCGGCCCGCGCCGCCGCGGACGCCCCCGCCTTCCTGCACGGCGTCGCCTCCGGCGACCCGCTGCCCGACGGCGTCCTGCTGTGGACCCGGGTGACGCCCACCGCCGAGGCGGTGCCCGGCTCCGGGCTCGGCCCGGACACCGAGGTGAGCTGGGTCGTCGCCAGGGACAAGGCGCTGACGAACATAGTCGCCAAGGGCTCGACCACGGCGAGCGCCGCCTCCGACCACACCGTGAAGGCGGACATACGGGGCCTGGAGCCGGCCACCGACTACTGGTTCCGCTTCTCGGCCGGCCCGACCGACTCCCCGGTGGCGCGCACCCGCACCGCGCCGGCGGCGGACGCCTCGGTGTCCGGCCTGCGCTTCGGCGTGGTCTCCTGCGCCAACTGGGAGGCCGGCTACTTCGCCTCGTACCGCCATCTCGCGGCCCGTAACGACCTGGACGCCTGGCTGCACCTCGGCGACTACATCTACGAGTACAAGTCCGGCGAGTACGCGGCCCGCGGCACGGTCGTGCGCCCGCACGCGCCGGCCAACGAGATCATCACGCTCGCCGACTACCGCACCCGGCACGGCAAGTACAAGACCGACCCGGACCTGCAGGCCCTGCACCACAAGGCGCCGGTCGTGGCGATCTGGGACGACCACGAGTTCGCCGACAACGCCTGGTCCGGCGGCGCGGTCAACCACACCGAGGGCGCCGAGGGCACCTGGACCGACCGCAAGGCGGCCGCCAAGCAGGCCTACTTCGAGTGGATGCCGGTGCGCCCGGCGATCGCCGGCACCACCTACCGCCGGCTGCGCTTCGGCAAGCTCGCCGACCTGTCGCTGCTCGACCTGCGCTCCTTCCGCTCGCAGCAGGCCTCCACCGGCTCCGGCTCGGTCGACGACCCGGACCGCACGATCACCGGGCGGGCCCAACTCGACTGGCTGAAGGCCGGGTTGAAGGCCTCCGACACCACCTGGCGGCTGGTCGGCAACTCGGTGATGATCTCGCCGTTCGCCATCGGCTCGCTCTCCGCGGACCTGCTGAAGCCGCTCGCCAAGCTGCTCGGCCTGCCGCAGGAGGGCCTCGCCCTCAACACCGACCAGTGGGACGGCTACACCGACGACCGGCGCGAACTCCTCGCCCATCTGCGCTCGAACGCCATCGGCAACACCGTCTTCCTGACCGGCGACATCCACATGTCGTGGGCCAACGACGTGCCGGTGGACGCCGGCACCTACCCCCTGTCGGCCTCCGCCGCGACGGAGTTCGTCATCACCTCGGTGACCTCCGACAACCTCGACGACATCGTGAAGGTCCCCGAGGGCACCGTCTCCGCGATCGCCTCGCCGATCATCAGGGCCGCCAACCGGCACGTCCACTGGGTCGACACCGACCGCCACGGCTACGGCGTCCTGGACATCACCGCGGACCGGGCGCAGATGGACTACTACGTCCTGTCCGACCGCACCGACAAGAACGCGAGCTCGTCCTGGGAGCGTTCGTACCGCACCCGCACCGGCACGCAGAAGGTCGAGCGGACGTACGACCCGGTGTAGGTCACGGGGGTTCTCACAGGGTTTCGAGGAAGCCGAGCGCCACCCGCCAGGTGGCCTCGGCCGCCTCCTCGTCCCAGTCCGGCAGGCCGGGGTCGGTGTAGAGGTGGCCGGCGCCGGCGTATCTGTAGATCTCCACGTCCGCGCCCGCCCTGCCCATCTGGAGATACCAGGCGCTCAGCCAGTCGTCCGTCTCGAACGGGTCCGGCTCCGCCACGTGCAGCTGGACCGGCAGCTCGTCCACCGAGGCGCCGGCCGCGATGTCCGAGGTGCCGTGCAGGAGCAGCAGCCCGCGGGCCCGCTCGTCGCCGAGCGCGAGGGTCTGCGCGATGGAGGCGCCGAGCGAGAAACCGGCGTAGACGAGCCCCCGCTCCGAGTAGGGAGCGGCGGCCAGCACGGCTCTCCTGAGCAGCTCGTCCTTGCCGATCTCGTCCTTGGCGGCCATGCCCTCCTCGACCGTCTCGAACGTACGCCCCTCGAAGAGGTCCGGGGTCCACACCTCGTGCCCGGCGGCGCGCAGCCGGTCCGCGGCCTCGCGCACCGCGGGCCTGAGCCCATAGGTCGAGTGAAAGAGCATGATGTTCATGGGGCCATGGTGCCAGCCGGGACCGACAACGCCCGGCCCACCGTAAACAGGCCCCCATGTTCATGACCGGCCGTCGCCGGTTACGTTCGAAGGCATGGAGAACGTACTCCGCCCGCTGATCGTGATCGGTGGCTCGGTGGTGCTCACGCTGATCATCGGCTGGGTCACCGATCTGCTGCTGCGCAAGGCCGACGAACGGCACGGCGAGACCCCGCTGTGGGGTCTGCTGCGCCGCGGCCGCGTGCCCTACCAACTCGTGCTGTGCTCAGCGATGCTCAGAGGCTCCTACGACCAGGCCAAGCTGACGCGGGAACACAGCGCCGCCGTCGGCCAGACCCTGACGCTGGTGCTGATCGGGGCCACGGCCTGGCTGGTGGTGAGCATCGCGGCCGCGATCGTCGAGTCGACGTACGCCCGCTACGCGCGCGCCAATCACGACGCCGCCCGGGTCCGCCGGGTGCGCACCCAGGTGACGCTGATCATGCGCGTGGTGACGGCGATCGTCGGTGTGGTGGCGGTCGCCGCGATGCTGCTGACCTTCCCGGCGATGCGCGCGGCCGGCGCCTCGCTGCTGGCCTCGGCCGGCATCCTGGGCATCGTCGCCGGTGTCGCCGCGCAGTCCACCCTCGCCAACATGTTCGCCGGGCTGCAGATCGCCTTCGGCGACATGGTGCGCCTGGGCGACACGGTGGTGGTGGACGGCGAGTGGGGCACGGTCGAGGAGATCACCCTCACCTTCCTGACCGTGCGGACCTGGGACGAGCGCCGGATCACCATGCCGGTGTCGTACTTCACATCCAAGCCGTTCGAGAACTGGTCGCGCGGCACCCCGCAGATGACCGGCATCGTCTACTGGCACCTGGACCACTCGGCGCCGATCGAGGCGATGCGCGAGAAGCTCCGCGACATCCTGCGCGAGTGCCCGGCCTGGGACGGCCGCGACTACGGCCTCGCGGTCACCGACTCGACGCCGAACACCCTCCAGGTCCGCGCCCTGGTGACCGCCAAGGACGCGGACGACGTGTGGACGGTACGGGTCACGGTGCGCGAGCGGATGATCGGCTGGCTCTGCCAGCAGCACCCGTACGCCCTCCCGCGCGTCAACACGGCCGACGCGACCCTGCCCCCGGGCTGGCCGGCTCCGACCGCCTCCACGGACGGCAACGTGCCCCGCCCCGACCCGGACGGCGTGGTGGCCCGCCGCGCCCACGAACCACCGCGGACGGGACGGGGCTGAAACCGTACGCCGCTCGACGGGGGCTCAATGCCCCCGTTCGGCACCCCCGTTGACCTGGACGACCTGCGAGGTGACGTGCCCCGCCGCCGGTGAGGCGAGCCAGTGCAGGGTCGCCGCCACGTCACCGGGGGTGCCGGCGCGCTGGTCCAGGGTGTCGCCGATCAGCCGCTCGCGCCGGGCCGGATCGATGGCGGGCCCGAAGAACTCGGTGTCCTCGATGTACCCGGGTGCCACCACGTTCGCGGTGATCCCGCGCGGCCCCAACTCCCGCGCCAGATCATGGGCGTACGGATGCAGGGCGGCCTTGGCCCCCGCGTACGCCCCGCTCCCGGACCCCCGGTACGCGGCGATGGAGCTGACGAACAGCACCCGCCCGCCCGGCGAGGCCAGCCGGTCCTTGAGCCCCTCGGTGAGCAGGGCGGCGGTGAGGGTGTTGAGCCGGAAGTTGACGGTCCAGTCGTGCAGCACCCGGTCGAGCGGATCGTCGCTCTCGACGGCCGGCTCCAACTGCCCGGTCCCACCGGCACTGTGGATCAACACGTCCACGGCCCCGAACTCACGGGCGACGAAGTCGACGACCCCGCGCACCCCGGCCGGCTCACTCAGGTCGGCGGCACAGATCAGCGCCCCTGGCACCCCGGCCTTCTCCAGGACCTCTCTCCGCCGCCCCAGCAACAGAACCCGATCCCCGTCCGCGGCGAACACCTGCGCCGCGGCGAGCCCGATCCCCGTACCACCACCACTGATCACAACATTCCGAGCCATGATTCAACCCTAGGCACCGAAAGCCGCCAACGGCGATCACCCCCCACAGGAGGGGCCCACTTCTCAGCCAACTGGAAACGGGCGGTGCGCGGGTGGGAGATCATCTCAAACTACGCACATCAAGATGCCGAAGCACCCGGTCCACAATCTCAGGGTCGGCCCCCACCTCGCTCCGCGCCGCCAGCACCTCGTGCCGCGCCGCGCTCAGCAACTCCCCCTGGATCCGCCGCATCCGCTTCAGCCGCCGCACCCGCATGTCATGAGCCTCCCGCCGCTCCTCCTCCCCCATCTCCGGACTGATCCGCACCCCGATCTCGAAGGCCCGCCGCAGCATCTGCTCGGACAGCTCCTCCGGCAGCTCCTCGACCTCCTCGATCTCCCGGAGCCTGCGCTTGGCGGCCTTGGCCGCGCGCACCGCGAGTTCCTTCTCGAACGCCTTCTCGCGCTCCGTGTCGGCCTGCACCCCGAGCCGCTTCACCAGCCACGGCAGGGTCAGCCCCTGCAGCACCAGCGTGCCCATGATCACGCCGAACGCGACGAACACGATCTCGTCCCGGTCGGGAAAGGCCGAACCGTCGTCCGTCTTCAGGGGAATCGCCAGCGCCAGCGCGACCGAGGCCACGCCCCGCATCCCGGACCACCACATGACGACGGTCTCCCGCCAGCTCATCGGGATGTCCTCGTCGTGGTCGCGCCTGGCGTGCAGCCGCTTGGTCAGCCAGGTCGCCGGCAGCAGCCACGCCAGCCGTACGAGGACGACCACACCGAGCACGGCCGCCGCCCAGCCGAGCATCTCGCCCCACCGCCCGGACGCCGTACGGATGGCGTTGTGCAGCTCCAGGCCGATCAGCCCGAACGCGACGCCCGTGACGAGGGTGTCGACGATGTCCCAGAAGGTGTGTCCGGCGAGCCTGGTCAGCACGTCGTCGGGGTCGGTGGCGTACTCGGCGAGGAACAGCGCGCCGGTGAGCACGGCGAGCACGCCGGAGCCGTGCAGCTCCTCCGCGAGGACGTAGGAGGCGTACGGCACGAGCAGGGTCAGGCCGACCTGCAGCGTCGGGTCGCCCAGCAGGTCGAGCAGCCGGTTGGCGCCCCAGCCCAGGGCGACGCCCACGGCGACCGCGACGACGGCGGACAGCACAAGGTCGAGGGCGGCCCGCCCCGGACGGAACTCGCCGCTGACGGCCGCGGCGACGGCGACGTGGTACAGCACGATGGCCGTCACGTCGTTGAACAGGCCCTCGCCCTCCAGGATGGACACCAGTCGCCGTGGCAGCCCGAGTTGGCCCGCGACCGCGGTCGCCGCGACCGGGTCGGGCGGTGCGACGAGCGCGCCGAGCGCGACGGCGGCGGCCACGGGCAGCCCGGGCACGATGGCGTTCGCGACGACCGCCACGCAGAGGGTGGTGACGAAGACCAGGGCCACGGCCAGCAGGAAGATCGGCCGCCGGTTGGCCGCGAACTGCCGCCACGAGGTCCGCCGTACCGCCGCGTACAGCAAGGGTGGCAGCAGCAGCGGCAGGATCAGATCGGGCGGGACATTGACGTTGGGCACGAAGTCGGCGACCGCGAGCACGATCCCGAGCAGGGTCATCAGCACCGGCGCCGGCAGCCCGAACCGGTCCCCGACCGGGACACTCACCACGGCACCGAGCAACAGCACGAACAGCAGGGCCAACTGATCCACGCTCAGCACTCCGGTGGTCTAGACGATCAAGACACCCCGGCCTCCAGCGTGCCACGCCGCCCCCACCGGCCCACTCCGCACCCGCCGACCGCCCGCGACCGGCTCCGTCGGCTACAGAGCTCGCCGCATGGCCTGGTGCGGTATCCCCGCCTCCGGGTACTCCGGCCCGTACGCCTCGTACCCCAGGCGCTCGTAGAACCCCAGCGCATGCGTCTGCGCGTGCAGGTCCACCGCCGCCAGCCCACGCGCGCGTGCCGCGTCCTCGATGGCCCGTACGAGCGCCACGCCGACGCCGAGGCCGCGCGCCTCCCGGGTCACCGCGAGCCGCCCGAGCGACCCCACCGACAGGTCCCCGTCGACCTTCGCCGCGGCCACCGCGCCGTGCAGCAGCCGCCCGGTCCCGAGCGGGGTCCCGTCCTCCCGCACGGCCAGCACATGCACCGCCACGGCGTCGAACTCGTCGTACTCCAGATCCTCGGGCACCCCCTGCTCGCCGACGAAGACCTCCTTGCGTACGGCGAAGCAGGCCTCCAGGTCGGCCGCGTCCTCGGCGACGCGCACGGCGTACGCGCGCGTGCTCATCCGTACGTCTCCTCGCGGACCTGGTCCAGCGCCTTCTGCAGGTCGGCCGGGTAGTCGCTCTCGAACTCCACCCACTGCCCGTCCCCGGGGTGCTCGAAGCCCAGGCGGACGGCGTGCAGCCACTGGCGGGTCAGCTTCAGCCGCTTGGCGAGCGTCGGGTCGGCGCCGTAGGTGAGGTCGCCGACGCAGGGGTGACGGTGGGCGGCCATGTGGACGCGGATCTGGTGGGTGCGGCCGGTCTCCAGCTTCACGTCCAGCAGGGAGGCCGCGCGGAAGGCCTCGATGAGGTCGTAGTGCGTGACGGAGGGCTTGCCGTCGGCCGTGACCGCCCACTTGTAGTCGTGGTTGGGGTGACGGCCGATGGGCGCGTCGATGGTGCCGCTGGTGGGATCCGGGTGGCCCTGCACGAGCGTGTGGTAGCGCTTGTCGACCGTGCGCTCCTTGAACTGCCGCTTCAGCGAGGTGTACGCGCGCTCCGACTTGGCCACGACCATCAGACCGGAGGTGCCGACGTCCAGCCGGTGCACGATGCCCTGGCGCTCGGCGGCACCGGAGGTGGAGATGCGGTAGCCGGCGGCGGCGAGGCCCCCGATGACGGTCGGCCCGGTCCAGCCCGGCGACGGGTGCGCGGCGACGCCGACCGGCTTGACGATCACGACCACGTCATCGTCGTCGTACACGATCTCCATGCCCTCGACCGGCTCGGCGACGACCTGCACGGGCGCGGGTGCCTGCGGCATCTCGACCTCGAGCCAGGCGCCGCCCTGCACCCGCTCGGACTTCCCGACCACCGAGCCGTCGACCGTGACCTTCCCCGCCGCGGTAAGCTCCGCGGCCTTGGTACGGGAGAAGCCGAACATGCGGGAGATGGCGGCGTCGACGCGCTCGCCCTCCAGGCCGTCGGGCACGGGCAGGGTACGGATCTCGGGAATCGTGCTCACCCGTCGAGTATGCCGGACACCGCCGAGGGCCCCGAACGAGCCTGTGGAAAACCCGGCCTGTGGAAAAGCGCGACCGGCCGGAACCGGAGGCTCAGTCCTTGTGGACGGTCCCGTCCGGGTCCAGCCCCTTGAAGGACAGCAGCACGATCAGGATGCCGCCGCACACGATCGCCGAGTCGGCCAGGTTGAAGACCGCGAAGCCCTTCGGGGCGATGAAGTCGACCACCGCGCCCTCGAAGACACCCGGCGAGCGGAAGATCCGGTCGGTGAGGTTGCCCAGCGCACCGCCGAGCAGCAGGCCGAGCGCGATCGCCCAGGGCAGGCTGTACAGCTTGCGGGCGAGCCGCGCGATCACCACGATCACGGCCGCCGCGATCACCGTGAAGATCACGGTGAAGGCCTCCCCGAAGCCGAAGGCCGCGCCCGCGTTGCGGATCGCCTCGAACTTCAGCCAGTCCCCGATGATCTCGATCGGCTCGTGGTGCTCCAGCTTGGCGACCACGAGCAGCTTGCTGCCCAGGTCGAGCAGGTACGCGAACGCGGCCACCGCGAACAGCACGGCGATCCGGCGCTTGCCCCTGGGGCCTGCCGCCGCGTCCTGCTCCGGCTCGGCCCCCGCCGCCTCGGGGGTATCCGGCGTACCGATGATGCGCTCCGCCTCTGCCACGTGAGTCCCTCAACCTAGGTACCTGACTGAGCACGAGGGTACGGCACGCGCGTGTACGCCCTCAGTACCGGCGTTCCTGCTTCTGCTTGCACTCCACACACAGCGTGGCCCGCGGGAACGCCTGCATCCTGGCCTTGCCGATCGGGTTGCCGCAGTTCTCGCACAGGCCGTACGTGCCCTCGTCGAGCCGTACCAGGGCGTGCTCGGTCTGGGTGAGCATCTCGCGCGCGTTGGCCGCGAGAGCCAGCTCGTGCTCGCGCGTGATGTTCTTGGTGCCGGTGTCCGCCTGGTCGTCGCCCGCGCCGTCCCCGGAGTCCCGCATCAGGCCCTGCAGCGCGTCCTCGGACGAGGTGATCTCGGCGCGCAGCCGCAGCGCCTCGGACTGCAGCTCGGCCCGCGCCTCCTCGACCTCGTCCGGGGTCCAGGGGTCCTCACCGGGGCGCACGGCAAGCTCGCCGGGCTCCACCGCCGCGGCGACCCGAGCCTTGGGTACGGCGGTCTTCGCCGCCATGGCCGTGCCAGGAGTCTTCTTCGCAACCACCGTCGTGGCTCCCGTCTGCTCCGCGGCCTGCGCCGCGCCCGCCTTCTTGGCCGTGCTCTTGCTCTTCCTGGCCGCGCTCTTCCTGGCCGGGGCCTGTGCGGCGACTGCCTTCTCCGCGACCGTCTCCTCGGCCGCCGTCTCCTTCACAGCCACCTTCTTCGCAGCCACCTTCTTCGCAGCCACCTTCTCGGCCGCCGTCTTCTTCGCGGCCACCTTCTTGGCCGGGGCCTTCTTGGCCGGGGCCTTCTTCGCGGGGACCTCCGCCTCCGCCGTCTTCCCGGCCACCGTCCTCTTCACCGCCGCCTTCTTGTCGACTGCCGTCTTACCGACTGCCGCCTTTTTCGCGACCGCCTTCTTGGCGACCGCCCCGCCGACCGCTGCCCCCGTGGCCGCCGCCTCCTTCACGGCCACCTTCTTGGCCGCCGTCTCCTTCACAGCCGCCTTCTTGGCCGCCGTCTTCTTCGCCGCCGCCTTCTTGCCGACCGCGGTCTTCTTCGTACCGGCAGGTCGCTCCGGACCGTCCTCCTCGACGGTCCCCCGCGCCCGCACCCGCTTCACCGCTCCAGCGGCCTTCTTCCCCCGCGCCGAGGCCTCTCCCTGCGCGCTCTTCTTCCCGCTTACATCCTTGGCCGCACCGCCCGAGGCCTGTGTGGACCTGCCCGACGCCGAATGCTGTACGGCGGTCTTCTTCGCCACCATGGCCGCGGCCCCTTCACATATTGTGATCTTGCACGCGAATCGTGCTGGGACGATAAATCGACTTGAGCCCCGCGGCAACGGGGCACACCGCCCGATTCGCCCGGCTCGCGCATGCCGCGACGCGAGCCTGCATCCGTTGTGCCCAGCTCCCCTCGGCATAATCCGCCGGACCGCCCGTCCCAGAATCCGAACACGCGTACCGCTCCATTCGGGTCATCTCCGCACCTACCGCGCCCGGTCCCCCGGGGCACCGAAAACCGGTCGGCCGCTGTCCGCGCGGCGCCGTACACTGGGCGGAGCGAGAAGCGTGGATGGGGACGAGTAGCGGCGTACGCAGCCCAGAGCGACCCGGGGACGGTGGAAGCCCGGGGGCGAGCGCGACGTGAAGATCACCCCGGAGCCGCCGGAAGAACGCCCGCCAAGGCAAGTAGACCCGGCATCGCGACCCCAATGAGGGGGCTCACCGGAGCGCAGTGCGCACCGGAGGGCCAAGGAGGGTGGTACCGCGGGAGCGCGCCGAAAGCGGCGTAGAGAAGACAGCTCTCGTCCCTCCGGACGGAAGGCAGCAAGTCCGCCGGAGGAAGCTCGCTGATGACAACGCCGACGTACCGCCAGGTGCCCGCCCAGGTCGACCTGCCCGCGCTCGAGCACGCGGTGCTCGACTTCTGGCGCGAGCAGAAGATCTTCGCCAAGACCCTGGAGCAGTCCGAGGGCCGCCCCGAGTGGGTGTTCTACGAGGGCCCGCCCACCGCCAACGGCATGCCGGGCGCCCACCACATCGAGGCCCGCGTCTTCAAGGACGTCTTCCCCCGCTTCCGCACCATGCGCGGCTACCACGTCGCCCGCAAGGCCGGCTGGGACTGCCACGGCCTCCCGGTGGAGCTCGCGGTCGAGAAGGAGCTCGGCTTCTCCGGCAAGCAGGACATCGAGGCGTACGGCATCGCGGAGTTCAACGCGAAGTGCCGCGAGTCGGTGACCCGGCACACGGACGCCTTCGAGGCGCTCACGACCCGCATGGGTTACTGGACCGACCTCGACGACGCGTACCGCACGATGGACCCCGAGTACATCGAGTCGGTCTGGTGGTCGCTCAAGGAGATCTTCAACAAGGGCCTGCTGGTCCAGGACCACCGCGTCGCCCCCTGGTGCCCGCGCTGCGGCACCGGCCTCTCCGACCACGAGCTGGCGCAGGGCTACGAGACGGTCGTCGACCCGTCCGTGTACGTCCGTTTCCCCCTCACCTCCGGTCCGCTCGCCGGCGAAGCCGCGCTCCTGGTCTGGACGACGACCCCCTGGACGCTGGTCTCCAACACGGCGGTCGCCGCGCACCCCGACGTCACCTACGTCGTGGCGACGAACGGCGAGGAGAAGCTCGTCGTCGCCGAGCCGCTCGTCGCCAAGTCCCTCGGCGAGGGCTGGGAGACCACCGGCCAGTCCTTCACCGGCGCCGAAATGGAGCGCTGGACGTATCAACGTCCGTTCGAGCTCGTCGAGTTCCCGGAACCGGCACATTTCGTCGTCAACGCCGAATACGTCACGACCGAGGACGGCACGGGTCTGGTCCACCAGTCCCCCGCCTTCGGCGAGGACGACCTCAAGGTCTGCCGCGCCTACGGCCTGCCCGTGGTGAACCCGGTGCGCCCCGACGGCACGTTCGAGGAGGACGTCCCGCTGGTCGGCGGCGTCTTCTTCAAGAAGGCGGACGAAAAGCTCACCGAGGACCTCCAGCAGCGCGGCCTCCTCTTCAAGCACATCCCGTACGAGCACAGCTACCCGCACTGCTGGCGCTGCCACACCGCGCTCCTCTACTACGCGCAGCCGTCCTGGTACATCCGCACCACCGCCGTCAAGGACCGCCTCCTCCAGGAGAACGAGAACACCAACTGGTTCCCGGACACGGTCAAGCACGGCCGGTACGGCGACTGGCTGAACAACAACATCGACTGGGCGCTGTCCCGCAACCGCTACTGGGGCACCCCGCTGCCGATCTGGCGCTGCGGGGACGACCACCTCACGGTCGTCGGCTCCCGCGCCGAGCTGACCGAGCTGACCGGCACGGACCAGTCCGAACTCGACCCGCACCGCCCGTACATCGACGACGTCACCTTCGACTGCCCGAAGTGCGCCAAGACGGCCACGCGCGTGCCGGAGGTCATCGACGCCTGGTACGACTCGGGTTCGATGCCGTTCGCGCAGTGGGGCTACCCGCACAAGAACAAGGAGCTGTTCGAGAGCCGCTACCCGGCGCAGTTCATCTCCGAGGCGATCGACCAGACCCGCGGCTGGTTCTACACGCTGATGGCGGTCGGCACGCTGGTCTTCGACAAGTCCTCGTACGAGAACGTGGTCTGCCTCGGCCACATCCTCGCCGAGGACGGCCGCAAGATGTCCAAGCACCTGGGCAACACCCTGGAGCCGATCCCGCTGATGGACCGCCACGGGGCGGACGCGGTGCGCTGGTTCATGGCGGCCGGCGGCTCGCCGTGGGCGGCCCGCCGGGTGGGCCACGGCACCATCCAGGAGGTCGTCCGCAAGACGCTCCTCACGTACTGGAACACGGTCGCCTTCCAGGCCCTGTACGCCCGCACCTCCGACTGGGCGCCCAGCGCGGCGGACCCGGCCCCGGCCGACCGCCCGGTCCTGGACCGCTGGCTGCTCTCCGAACTGCACGCCCTCACCGACCAGGTGACACAGGCTCTGGAGGCGTACGACACCCAGCGCGCCGGCAAGCTCCTGTCGGCGTTCGTCGACGACCTGTCCAACTGGTACGTCCGCCGCTCGCGCCGTCGCTTCTGGCAGGGCGACAAGGCGGCACTGCGCACCCTGCACGAGGTCGTCGAGACGGTCACCAAGCTGATGGCCCCGCTGACCCCGTTCATCGCCGAGCGGGTCTGGCAGGACCTGGTCGTGCCGGTGACCCCGGGCGCCCCGGAGTCGGTCCATCTGTCCTCCTGGCCGGAGGCGGACCTGACGGCGATCGACCCCGAGTTGTCGCGGCAGATGGTCCTGGTACGACGGCTGGTCGAGCTCGGCCGCGCCACGCGCGCGGAGTCGGGCGTGAAGACGCGTCAGCCGCTGTCCCGTGCGCTCATCGCGGCGACCGGCTTCGACACCCTCGACCGTGAACTGCACGCGCAGATCACGGAGGAGCTGAACGTGAGCTCGCTCGCGTCCCTCTCCGAGGTGGGCGGCAGCCTGGTCGACACCACGGCGAAGGCCAACTTCCGCGCCCTGGGCAAGCGTTTCGGCAAGCGCGTCCAGGACGTTGCCAAGGCCGTCGCGAACGCGGACGCGGCCGCGCTGTCCCTCGCCCTGCGCGAGGGCACGGCGTCGGTCGAGGTCGACGGTGAGACGGTCACCCTCGCTCCCGATGAGGTGATCATCACAGAGACCCCGCGCGAGGGCTGGTCGGTGGCCTCCGACTCCGGTGCCACGGTCGCCCTGGACCTGGAGATCACCGAGGAGCTGCGCCGGGCGGGCCTGGCCCGTGACGCGATCCGGCTGATCCAGGAAGCCCGCAAGAACAGCGGCCTCGACGTGGCGGACCGCATCGCCCTGCGCTGGACGTCGACGGACCCGGCGGTCATCGCGGCCCTGTCCGAGCACACGGCCCTGATCGCCGACGAGGTCCTGTCGACGGACTTCGCCCAGGGCGAGGCCGACGACGCCGGCTACGGCGACCCGTTCACCGACGAGGGCCTGTCCCTCGTCTTCCGCCTGCGCAAGGCGTAACGAGCGCGCAAAGGCCCGGTCTCCCTCACGGGGGACCGGGCCTTTGTCGTCGGCAACTCCCGTACAAGAGGCGTACAACACGCGTAAAAGGGCGGGGCCCCGGACCGAAATCCGGGGCCCCGCCCTATTTGAACGCTGCCGACGCCTGACGCGTACTACTGGCCGTGCCCGGCCGTCAGTTGTCGTCCTCGTCGATCAGGAACCCGCGCATCGGCGAGGGAGCCTGGCCCATCGGGCCGGGGCCCTGCGGACGGACCGGAGCCATCGGCTGGGTCATCGCCGGGGACATCTGCTGCTGGCCGCCGTAGGACGGAGCAGCGGGGCTCGGCGCACCCATGCCCTGGTTGCCGCCGTAGGACGGGGCGCTCGCGCCGGCCGGGGCCATCGACGGCGCCGGGGACGGCGGCAGGGAGGCCGTGGCCGGGGTGCGCGGCGGAGCCAGCGAGTCGTCGGCCTGGGTCTCCAACTGACGCAGCTGCGACTCCAGGTAGGACTTCAGGCGGGTGCGGTACTCGCGCTCGAAGCCGCGCAGGTCCTCGACCTTGCGCTCCAGCGTGGCGCGGGCGGACTCCAGGGAGCCCATCGCGACGCGGTGCTTCTCCTGCGCGTCCCGCTCCAGGGCGTCGGCCTTGGCACGGGCGTCACGCTCGAGACCCTCGGCACGCGAACGCGCCTCGCCGACGATCTTGTTGGCCTCGGAGCGGGCCTCGGCGATCGCCTGGTCGGCGGTCTGCTGGGCCAGCGAGAGGACGCGGGCGGCGCTGTCGCCACCGGGGCCCTGACCGGGGCCGCCCATCGGACCGCCCATGGGGCCACCCATCGGGCCGCCCATCTGCTGCTGCATGGGGGGCTGGCCCATGGGGCCGCCCATCTGGCCCTGGCCCATGGGGCCGGGACCCATCGGACCCTGGCCCATCGGGCCGGGACCCTGCGGGCCGCCCTGTCCACCGGGACCGGCGGGCAGCTGCGGCGCACCGCTCGGCAGCTGGGGCGGGCCGCCCATGGGGCCGCCCATCTGCTGCTGCGGCGG
The DNA here is from genome assembly GCF_022698165.1 of Streptomyces cylindrosporus. GTDB lineage: Bacteria > Actinomycetota > Actinomycetes > Streptomycetales > Streptomycetaceae > Streptomyces > Streptomyces cylindrosporus. The sequence goes on along the minus strand of NZ_JALDAY010000001.1, from coordinate 1,006,218 downwards.
GCCCGATATGCCGGCCGGCACGGGGGCGCCCGGACCGCGCATGCCCTGCTGCGGCATACCGCCCTGCTGGGGCATGCCCTGCCCCTGATCCTGCGGACCGGGACCCTCCGGGGGCTTGCGCATGTTCTGCTGGTTCTGGGCAGCAGCGCGCGTGGCCGCGGCCAGTTTGGCGCGCAGGTCCTCGTTCTCGCGGAGCAGGCGGGTCAGTTCGGCTTCGACCTCGTCGAGGAAGGCATCGACCTCGTCCTCGTCATAGCCTTCTCGGAGGCGGACGGTCGTGAACTGCTTGTTCCGCACGTCCTCGGGGGTCAACGGCATCTCTTCACCTCAACGTAGTCATCGGCAGTCGGCAAGACCGGGTCGTCCACAGTCACCTCAGGAAATTCTGTGTGATGGTGATGAGGATGTAGACGATGATCATCAGCACGAAGAAGGACAGGTCGAGCGCCACGCCCCCGAGGCGCAGCGGCGGGATGAACCGCCGCAGAAGCTTGAGCGGTGGGTCGGTGACAGTGTAGGTGGCCTCCAGTACGACCACCATCGCCTTGCCGGGTTGCCATGAGCGGGCGAACTGGAACACGTAGTCCATGACGAGCCGGAAGATCAGCACGATGAGGAACACCATCAGCGCGATGTAGATCACCTGCGCGAACACGCCCATGGTTTGTGCTTCCCTCTCCCCTGTTCCGTACTTCGTTCCGGTGTTGCGTCTCAGCTCTGGTTGAAGAACCCGCCCTCTGCGATACGGGCCTTGTCCTCCGCCGTGACATCGACGTTAGCAGGAGACAACAGGAACACCTTCTGGGTCACCCGCTCGATGCTGCCGTGAAGACCAAACACCAAACCGGCCGCAAAGTCGACAAGTCGCTTCGCATCTGTGTCATCCATCTCAGTCAGATTCATGATCACCGGGGTGCCCTCACGGAAGTGTTCCCCGATGGTACGGGCCTCGTTGTAGGTCCGCGGGTGCAGTGTGGTGATCCGGTAAGGCTCTCGTTCCGACACGACCTTGGGCATGATCACCGGTGCGTTCTTCTCCAGGCTTGCGCGTTCTTGTGTGATGGACGCCACGGGCGCGATGCGCGCCGGGCGGCCGGATTCCGCGGGTAGCGAAGCGGAACGGGCGACCGGTTCGCGCGGAGTGGGCGGTTGCACGACTCGTACCTCTTCGTCCCTTTGGGACTGATGTGCGACGTGCGACTGGTGCGACGGCTCGTGCCGTCGATGGTCCCGCTCCGGCTCCGGGTCGAGTTCGGGCTCGAAGTCGTCATCGGGGTCGAATCCCCGGCCGTCGTACCCATCGTCCTCCACGAGGCCGAGGTAGACCGCCATCTTGCGCATCGCGCCGGCCATGCTCTGAGTCCTCCGCTCTGTGGTGGATCGGCTGACGACTGCCAAGTGCCCGCGATCCACGAGGTCGTTACGCCCGCCTTCGGCGGCATTGACCATATTTTCTGCTGTGGTCCGACTTCCTGGCGACGTTACCCGAGCCTCGGGCGGACTCCGAGTACCGCGGTGCCGACGCGCACATGTGTCGCTCCGGCCGCCACGGCCTGTTCGAGGTCCGCACTCATCCCTGCCGAGACCATGTTCGCAGCCGGATGGATTCGGCGCAGGTCGGTCGACAAATCCATCAACCGCTCGAACGCCGCCAGTTCACGTCCCGCGTACTCGCCGGTGAGTGGCGCGACGGTCATCAGTCCCGCCAGCCGCAGCCCCGGTGCCGCGGCCACGAGTTCGGCCAACTCTTCGATTCCGCCGGGCCCCACGCCCCCGCGCTCACCGCGTCCGCTCTCGTCCGCGTCCAGCGCGACCTGGACCAGACAGCCGATCTCGCGCCCCTGCCGCTCCGCTTCCTTGGAGAGCGCCGTGACCAGCCGGGCCCGGTCGACGGACTGCACCATATCGGCATAACCCGCCACGGAACGAACCTTGTTGGTCTGCAACTGACCGACGAAGTGCCAAGTCAGCGGCAGATCCGCGCACTCGGCGGCCTTCGGGGCGGCGTCCTGGTCCCGGTTCTCGGCCACGTGCCGCACACCGAGCTCCGACAGGATCCGCACGTCGCTCGCGGGGTAGGTCTTGGTGACCACGATCAGGGTCACCTCCTCGCGCCCCCGGCCGGCGGCCGCGCACGCGTCGGCGATACGACGCTCCACCTTCGCCAGGTTTTCGGCGAGTTCGTCCTTACGGTCCGTCATGCCCCTCAGTCCAGCCAGACATATCCCGCGAGTCGCCCCGTGGTGCGATCGCGGCGGTACGAGAAGTGATCGGCCGACTCCAGCGTGCACACCGGGGACTGCTCCCGGTCACGCACCCCGAGCCGTTCGAGCTGGGCATGCACTCCGGCGGTCACGTCGACCGCGGGCGTACCCCAACTCGTCTCGGAGTACGCCGCCGGTTCGACGACGGCCACCTCGGCGCGCATCGCCTCCGGCACCTCGTAGCACCGGCCGCAGACGGCCGGCCCGGTGCGGGCGACGATCCGGGCGGGGTCCGCGCCGAGTTCGGTCATCGCGCGTAGCGCGGCCGGGACGACGCCGGCGACCATGCCGGGCCGGCCCGCGTGGGCCGCGGCGACCACCCCGGCGACCGGGTCGGCGAGCAGGACGGGCGTGCAGTCGGCGGTGAGGACGGCGAGGGCGAGTCCGCGGCGGGCGGTCACGATCGCGTCGACCGACGGGATCTCGGCGCCGGAGCCCCAGGGCCCGTCGACCACCGCCACGTCGTTGCCGTGCACCTGGTTCATCCAGACCACGTCCGCGGCTTCGAGGCCGAGGGACTTGGCCGCCAGCTCGCGGTTGGAGCGTACGGCGTCGGGGTCGTCGCCGACCGCGCCGCCGAGGTTGAGCTCCTCGTACGGAACGGCGCTCACCCCACCCCACCGGTCGGTGAAGGCGAAGTGCGCGCCGCTCACGGTGTCGCGCCGTCCTATCACTTCAGGAAGTCCGGCACGTCCAGTTCCTCCGCCGCGCTGTCCGTGTAGGACCGGGACGGCGGGACCGGCGGGGCGACCGGGAGGTCGGCGGCCGGCTCGGGCGCGGGCTCCGGGTCCTCCTTCGGCGTGACGCTGCCGAGCGAGCCGAAGGACGGGCGGGACTCGGGCTGCCGTACCGGGGTCGGCTCGTCGCGGCGGGCGGAGGCCGAGGACGAGCCGAGGACGGTGTCCCGGCGGGCCGGCGGCTGGCCGCCGTCGAAGCCGGCCGCGATGACCGTGACCCGGACCTCGTCGCCGAGGGCGTCGTCGATGACCGCGCCGAAGATGATGTTGGCCTCGGGGTGGGCGGCCTCGCTGACCAGCTGGGCCGCCTCATTGATCTCGAACAGGCCGAGGTCGCTGCCGCCGGAGATGGAGAGCAGCACACCGCGGGCGCCGTCGATGGAGGCCTCCAGCAGCGGCGAGGAGATCGCCATCTCGGCGGCGGCCACCGCGCGGTCATCACCGCGGGCCGAGCCGATGCCCATGAGGGCCGAACCGGCCTCGGACATCACGGACTTCACGTCGGCGAAGTCGAGGTTGATCAGGCCCGGCGTGGTGATCAGGTCGGTGATGCCCTGGACACCGGAGAGCAGCACCTGGTCGGCCGACTTGAAGGCGTCGAGCACCGAGACCTGGCGGTCCGAGATGGACAGCAGCCGGTCGTTCGGGATGACGATGAGGGTGTCGACCTCTTCGCGCAGTTCGGCGATGCCGTCCTCGGCCTGGTTGGCGCGGCGCCGGCCCTCGAAGGTGAACGGGCGGGTGACCACGCCGATGGTGAGGGCGCCCAGGGAGCGGGCGATGTTGGCCACGACGGGCGCGCCGCCGGTGCCGGTGCCGCCGCCTTCACCGGCCGTCACGAAGACCATGTCGGCCCCCTTGAGGACCTCCTCGATCTCCTCGCGGTGGTCCTCGGCGGCCTTGCGGCCGACGGCCGGGTTGGCTCCGGCGCCGAGTCCGCGCGTCAGTTCGCGGCCGACGTCGAGCTTGACGTCGGCGTCGCTCATCAACAGCGCCTGCGCGTCGGTGTTGATGGCGATGAACTCGACGCCCTTGAGACCGACCTCGATCATCCGGTTGATGGCATTGACACCACCGCCGCCGACACCGATGACTTTGATGACTGCGAGGTAGTTCTGCGGTGCTGCCACGTCGAAGGCCTCTCGCCTCGAGTTACGTGTCGCCGTTCCGCGGTTGGCCGCGATCCGACGACGGATGCCGAATGGGACGGTCCGTAGCGCCGACCCGAACCCTAACGTTGAAGTTTAGGGTTACCAGTGTGTCTGTTCCTTGAAGTCTTCTGAACAGGACACTAAGTCGACAAGTGGCGCGCGTTCAACGAACACGCCGAACCTCCCGTTTTTCTTTTCACCCTATGTGATCAGCCGTAGCGGTGCCCAACCAGGGTGCTGGCCTGCGCGGATGTGCGTCAACTCCCCGATGACGCAGGGGCGGTGGGAACCGAGACGTCGAAGTGCCGCGCGTCCGGCGCCGCTTTCATGAGAGCGGTGAGCGTACGCGCCTTCAGCGCACCCCGCTCGGAACTCCCCCAGGCGACGGTCCGTCCGTCGTTCAACTCCAGCGAGATGTCGTCGTAGGAACGCACCTTGACGGTCCGCGCGATCCGGGCGACCCCGCTCGGCAGGGAACCGGCGACCCGTACCGCCTCGCGCACCAGCCGGTCCTCGCCGAAACGGCGCAGGCTCGCGCCGGTGGAACCGGTGGAGGAGAGCTTCAATTCCAGTTCGGGAACGGCTTTCGGGGCCCGGGAAACCGTGGCGAAACGGACACCGTCATCGTCCACTTCTACGAAGTTTCCGCCCTTTTGGACAATCAGAACCGGAGTGCGCTCAACCACTTTCAGGCCGATTCCGTGCGGCCAGGAACGGACCGCGTCAACCGTGTCAATTCGGGGCAGTTTCGCGCGCAGTCGCGACTCGATCGCATCGGTGTCGACGGAAATCAGCGGTGCCCCGACGGGGACTTCGGCGGCGGCGCGAACCTGTTCGGGCGTCAGCACCCGGGTGCCGGAAATCGATACGCGTTCAACGCGGAGCCACCGGGATCCGTACAACAGCCAGACGGTGCCCGCGCCGAGGAGGGTGAGCGCGATGGCGAGGATGATGATCGTACGAAGGCGGAGGCGGAGGCGTGTCGGCCTCAGCCGCCGGGCGAGAGGCGGGCCGGACGACTCCTGCTCACGTTCACCGCGTTGCTCCGCGGTGGTCGGTCCGGCCACGCTTCCTGCCCTTCGCCTACATGGAAATGCCGTTCCTAATGATGTGCACGACGGGCGGCGATCGCCTCGTACACCATGCCGACGAGCAGGTCGTCGGCGTCCCGGCGGCCGAACTCGGCGGCGGCGCGGGACATCTCGTACAGCCGGTGCGGATCGGCGAGCACGGGCAGGACGTTGGTCCGGACCCAGTCCGGCGTCAGTTCCGCGTCGTCGACCAGCAGTCCGCCGCCGGCCTTGACCACCGGCTGGGCGTTCAGCCGCTGTTCGCCGTTGCCGATGGGCAGCGGGACATAGGCGGCCGGGAGCCCGACGGCGGAGAGCTCGGCGACGGTCATCGCGCCCGCGCGGCAGAGCATCATGTCGGCAGCGGCGTACGCGAGGTCCATCCGGTCCAGGTAACTTACCGGGATGTAGGGGGGCATTCCCGGCATCTGCTGCACATGCGGCAGTTCGTTCTTCGGCCCGACCGCGTGCAGGATCTGGATGCCGGCCTGCTGCAGCCAGGGCGCGACCTGCTGGATCACCTCGTTGAGGCGGCGGGCGCCCTGGGAGCCGCCGGAGACCAGCAGCGTCGGCAGGTTGGGGTCGAGCCCGAACATCGCGCGGGCCTCGGGGCGGGCGGCGGCCCGGTCCAGGGTGGCGATGGTGCGGCGCAGCGGGATGCCGATGTAGCGGGCGTCACGCAGCTTGCTGTCCGGGGTGGAGACGGCGACCTTGGCGGCGTACCGCGAGCCGATCTTGTTGGCCAGGCCCGGGCGGGCGTTGGCCTCGTGGATGACGATCGGCACGCCGAGGCGCTTGGCGGCGAGGTAGCCGGGCAGGGCCACGTAACCGCCGAAGCCGACGACCGCGTCGGCCTTGGTGCGCTCCAGGATCTGCTCGGTCGCCTTGATCGTGCCGCGCAGCCGGCCCGGGACGGTGATCAGCTCGGGCGTGGGCTTGCGGGGCAGCGGCACGGCCGGGATGAGCGCGAGCTCGTAGCCCCGCTGCGGTACGAGCGTGGTCTCAAGTCCCCGCTCCGTGCCCAGGGCCGTGATCCCCACGGTGGGGTCCTGCCTGCGCAGGGCGTCCGCGAGGGCGAGCGCGGGCTCGATGTGGCCGGCGGTCCCCCCACCGGCGAGTACGACATGCACCGAAATTCACCGCTCTCCGGACGAGCGCGCCGCCGAGGCACGCCGTCGCATCGTGTTCCATCTCCGAGGCCCCCGTGCCGATGCGGCGCCTCTGGCCCGCTTTCTACCAAAGCGAGGTTGCCGCATCGAAAGCGCCGCCCGCGCAGCGGGCTCGTCACGCGCGAAGGCGATCAGCAGCCCGATGGCGAACATGGTCGGCAGCAGGGCGGATCCCCCGTAGGAGAACAGCGGGAGGGGGACGCCGGCGATCGGCAGCAGGCCGAGCACCGCACCGATGTTGATCACGGCCTGGGCCGTGATCCAGGTGGTCACGCCTCCCGCGGCATACCTGACGAAGGGGTCCTCCGTGCGGCCGGCCACGCGGATACCCGCATAGCCTAGAGCCGCGAAGAGGGCGAGCACCGACAGCGTCCCCGCGAGGCCCAGTTCCTCACCGGTGACGGCGAAGATGAAGTCCGTGTGCGCTTCGGGGAGTTGACCCCATTTTTCCACACTGGCGCCGAGCCCGGATCCGAAGATTCCGCCGGATGCGAGGGCGTAGATGCCGTGCACGGCCTGCCAGCAGTCCACCGGGCCCGACTGCGGTGAGGTCGCGCCGATGCAGGAGAGGCGGGCCATGCGGTTCGGGCTGGTCTTGATGAGGATCACACCGAGGGTGGCGGCGATGGACAGGACCCCCACGAACAGCCGTGTCGGGGCTCCCGCCAGCCACAACAGCCCGAACAGGATCGCCGTCAGGATGATCGCCGTACCCATGTCGCCGCCGAGCATGATCAACCCGAGCAGCATGAAGGCGACCGGGACCAGTGGCACCAGCATGTGCTTCCACTGGTTCAGCAGGTTCTTGTCCTGCTTGCGGGCGAGCAGGTCGGCGCTCCACAGGACGAGGGCGAGCTTGCCGAACTCGCTGGGCTGGATCTGGAAGGAGCCGCCGAGCGAGATCCAGTTCTGGTTGCCGTTGACCGACATCCCTATCCCCGGCACCTGCACGAGCGCCATCAGGAAGACGGCACCGGCGAGGATCGGGTAGGCCAGCGCCCGGTGCAGCTTGACCGGCATCCGGGAGGCGATCAGCAGCAGGACACCGCCGATGACGGCCGCGAGCAGCTGCTTGCGGAAGAAGTAGGAGCCCGGCAACGACATCTGCAGCGCGGTGATCTGGGAGGCCGAGTAGACCATCACCAGGCCCAGCACGGTGATCAGCACCGAGCCGCCGGCGATCAGGTAGTACGCGGTCAGCGGCCGGTCCCAGGCCCGCTTGGCGTTGAGATACAGCCGGCGCACGGGGTTGTCGCGAGGCGCCCGGGAAGCGGCGGGACGTCCGACCGCCCGCTGAACGGGCGGCCGTCCGGTACGGCTACTGGGCATCAGACGCCTCCGCTACGTCGGTCAGACGCCGAGTTCGCGAACCGCCTCCGCGAACGCGTCGCCGCGCTTGTTGTAGTTGGCGAACATGTCCATGGAGGCGCAGGCCGGGGCAAGCAGCACCGTGTCGCCTGCGGACGCGAGCCGCCGGGCCTCCTGGACAGCCGCGAGCATCGCCCCAGTGTCGGTCCGGTCGAGGTCGACGACGGGTACTTCCGGCGCGTGTCGCGCGAGGGCTTCCCGGATGAGGGCACGGTCCTTGCCGATGAGCACGGCACCGCGAAGTCGCTTTGCCGACTTGGCGACCAGTTCGTCGAAGGTGGCGCCCTTGGCGAGCCCGCCCGCGATCCAGACGATGGACTCGTACGCCGCCAAAGAGGCTTCCGCCGCATGCGTGTTGGTGGCCTTGGAGTCGTCGACGTACGCGACCCCGTCCACGTCCGCCACGTGCGCGATGCGGTGCGCGTCCGGCGTGAAGTTCCTCAGGCCGTCCCGTACGGCGGCCGCGGGCACCCCGAACGCTCGCGCGAGGGCCGCCGCCGCAAGGGCGTTGGCGATGTTGTGCGGGGCCGGCGGGTTGACGTCGGAGACCTCGGCGAGCTCCTGGGCGTTCTTCTGCCGGTTCTCCACGAAGGCGCGGTCGACCAGGATGCCGTCCACGACCCCGAGTTGGGACGGGCCCGGCGTGCCCAGCGTGAACCCGATCGCCCGGCAGCCCTCCTCGACGTCGGCCTCGCGGACCAGGTCCTCGGTGGCCTTGTCGGCGACGTTGTAGACGCAGGCGACCCGATTGCCCTCGTAGATACGGCCCTTGTCCTTGGCGTACGCCTCCATGGAGCCGTGCCAGTCGAGGTGGTCCGGCGCCAGGTTCAGCACCGCGGCCGAGTGCGGGCGCAGCGAGGGCGCCCAGTGGAGCTGGTAGCTGGACAGCTCCACGGCGAGGACGTCGTACTCCTGCTCGCCGAGCACAGCGTCCAGCACGGAAACGCCGACGTTGCCGACGGCGGCCGTGCGCAGGCCCGCGGCCGTGAGGATCGACGCCAGCATCTGGACGGTGGTGGTCTTGCCGTTGGTGCCCGTGACGGCCAGCCAGGGGGCCGCCTCCGGGCCGCGCAGGCGCCAGGCCAGCTCGACGTCGCCCCAGATGTCGACGCCGGCCGCGCGGGCCGCCTCGAACAGGGGCTTGTCGGGCTTCCAGCCGGGCGCGGTGACGACGAGTTCGGTGCCTGCCGGCAGGGTCGCGCCGTCGCCGAGCCGCACGGTGATGCCCAGCGCCTCCAGTTCGGCGGCCTGTTCACGCGCGCGTGCGTCGTCGCCGTCGTTGACGACCGTGACGAGCGCTCCACGCGCGTGCAGCACCTTGGCCGCCGGGACACCGGAGACACCGAGTCCGGCGACGGTGACGTGCTTGCCCTCCAGGGAGAGCCCCTGCCAGTCGGTCACTTGTCCGCTGCCCATCCCGCGTAGAAGAGGCCCAGTCCGACGATCACACAGATGCCCTGGATGATCCAGAAGCGGACCACCACGAGTACCTCGGACCAGCCCTTGAGTTCGAAGTGGTGCTGGAGTGGCGCCATCCGGAAGACGCGCCTGCCGGTGAGGCGGAAGGAGCCGACCTGGATGACCACCGACATGGTGATGAGGACGAACAGGCCGCCCATGATGGCCACGAGCAGCTCGGTGCGGGAGAGGATCGCCAGACCCGTGAGGACACCGCCGAGCGCGAGCGAACCGGTGTCGCCCATGAAGATCTTGGCCGGCGAGGTGTTCCACCACAGGAAGCCCAGGCAGGCACCCATCAGCGCGGAGGCGATGACCGCGAGGTCGAGCGGATCGCGCACCTCGTAGCAGGCGTTGGGGTTGGTCAGGGTCGTCGCGTTGGCGCAGGACTCCTGGAACTGCCAGACGCCGATGAAGGTGTAGGCGCCGAAGACGAGCACCGAGGCGCCGGTGGCGAGGCCGTCCAGACCGTCCGTCAGGTTCACGCCGTTCGACATCGCCAGGATCATGAACAGCGCCCAGACCACGAACAGCACCGGCCCGATCGACCAGCCGAAGTCCGTGATGAACGACAGCTTGGTGGAGGCCGGGGCGTTGCCGCGGGCGTCCTGGAACTGCAGCGCGAGCACCGCGAAGCTGATGCCGACGATCAGCTGGCCGGCCATCTTGGCCTTGGCCCGCAGACCCAGCGAACGCCGCTTGACGATCTTGATGTAGTCGTCGAGGAAGCCCACCAGGCCCATGCCGCACATCAGGCCGAGCACCAGCACACCCGAGTAGGTCGGGGCGTAGCCGGTGATGACCTTGGAGAGGAAGTACGCGGCCACGGTCGCCAGGATGAAGGCGATACCGCCCATGGTCGGCGTACCGCGCTTGCTGGCGTGCTCGCGCGGGCCGTCGTCCCGGATGTACTGGCCGTAGCCCTTGCGGGCGAGGAGCTTGATCAGCAACGGGGTGCCGACCAGGGTGAGGAAGAGACCAATGACTCCTGAGAACAGGATCTGCTTCATCATCGGGCGGCAACCTCACCCTCGGCACCGGTCTCGAGCAGCGCCTGGGCAATGCTCTCAAGCCCGACCGAACGGGACGCCTTCACGAGTACGACGTCCCCCGGGCGCAACTCGCTGCGCAACAGGTCGACCGCCGCCTGTGCGTCGGACACGTGCACCGACTCCTCACCCCACGAACCCTCGTTATATGCGCCCAGTTGCAGCCAGGACGCTTCCCTGCCCCCGACCGCGACGAGCTTGCCGACATTGAGCCGGACGGCGAGCCGTCCGACCGCGTCGTGCTCGGCGAGCGCCTCGTCCCCGAGCTCGGCCATCTTGCCGAGCACCGCCCAGGTCCGCCGCCCCTGGCCCATGGCCGCGAGCGCGCGCAGGGCGGCTCGCATGGACTCGGGGTTCGCGTTGTAGGCGTCGTTGACGATGGTCACGCCGTCCGGTCGCTCGGTGACCTCCATGCGCCAGCGGGAGAGGGAGCCCGCCTCGGAGAGCGCGGTGGCGATCTCTTCCGCGGACATGCCCAGCTCATGGGCGACGGCGGCCGCGGCGAGCGCGTTCGACACGTGGTGCTCACCGTACAGGCGCATGGTCACGTCGCTTGCACCGGAGGGTGTGCAGAGCCTGAAGGCGGGCTGTCCGGTGTCCGTGAGTCGCACGTTCTCGGCGCGTACGTCCGCTTCGTCGGCCTCTCCGAAAAGGAGCACCTTCGCCTTCGTACGGGATGCCATGGCCCGTACGAGCGGGTCGTCCGCGTTGAGGATCGCGGCGCCGTCCTCCGGAAGGGCTTCCACCAGTTCGCCCTTGGCCTGGGCGATCTGCTCCCGGCCGCCGAACTCGCCGATGTGGGCGGTGCCGACGTTCAGGACGAGGCCGATCTTCGGGGGCGTCAGCTCGGTCAGGTAACGGATGTGCCCGATGCCCCGCGCGCCCATCTCCAGCACGAGGAACTTCGTCTCCTCGGTGGCGGACAGGGCGGTCAGCGGCAGCCCGATCTCGTTGTTGAGCGAGCCCGGCGTGAACACCGTCGGCGCCTTGGTCCGCAGCACCTGGGCGATCAGGTCCTTGGTGCTGGTCTTGCCCGCGGAGCCGGTGAGGGCCACGAGGGTCGCGCCGAGACGTCGTACGACATGACGCGCGAGGGCGCCGAGGGCGCTCTGGACGTCCTCGACGACGATCGCGGGCACGCCGACGGGCCGGGACGCCAGCACGGCGACCGCGCCCGCCTCGACGACCTGCTCGGCGAAGTCGTGGCCGTCGACCCGTTCTCCGACGAAGGCGACGAAGAGGCTGCCGGGCTCCACCTCGCGGGAGTCCCGGACGACCGGAGCGGTGACCTGGACGGACGGATCCGGTATGTCGTGCGTCTGCCCGCCGACGACTGAGGCGATCTCGGCGAGAGAGAGGGCGATCACAAGTTCATCCCTGGGTCTTCTGGATGGCTTCTCGAAGCACCTGGCGGTCGTCGAAGGGACGGACCACCCCGGCGATGTCCTGGCCCTGCTCATGGCCCTTGCCCGCGACCAGCACGGTGTCCCCGGGCCGTGCTCGGGCGACGGCGGCGGCGATCGCGGCGGCCCGGTCCTCGAAGACCTGGACCTCGCCGCGTTCGTGTGCTGGTACGGACGCGGCGCCCTCGAGCATGGTTGCAAGGATCGCCAGGGGGTCCTCGGAGCGGGGGTTGTCGGAGGTCAGTACGGCGGTGTCGGCGAGCCGGGCCGCGGCGGCACCCATCGGCGCCCGCTTCGTCTTGTCGCGGTCGCCGCCGCAGCCGAGCACGACGTGCAGCCTGCCCTCGGTGACCTTGCGCAGGGCGCGCAGGACCGATTCGACGGCGTCGGTCTTGTGGGCGTAGTCGACGACCGCGAGATACGGCTGCCCGGCGTCCACGCGCTCCAGCCGGCCCGGTACGCCCGGCACGGCGGCGATGCCGTCGGCGGCGGCCTGCGGGTCGAGCCCGGCGGCGGCCAGGGCGACGATCGCGGCGAGGGTGTTGGCCACGTTGAAGCCGCCCGGCAGGGGCGCCCTGGCCTCGATGCGCTCGCCCTCGGGGCCGATCACGGTGAACGTCGAGTCCATGGGGCCGACCCGCACGTCCTCGGCCCGCCAGTCGGCGTCCGGGTGGCCCTCGGCGGAGAAGGTGACGACCGGGACGGTGGCCTCCCTGGCGAGCCGGCGGCCGTACTCGTCGTCGGCGTTGACCACGCCGAGTCTGCTGCGTTTCGGCGTGAACAACTGCGCCTTGGCCCGGAAGTAGTCCTCCATGTCGGAGTGGAACTCCATGTGTTCCGGGCTGAGGTTGGTGAAGACGCCGATGTCGAAGACACAGCCGTCGACCCGGCCGAGCACCAGCGCGTGGCTGGAGACCTCCATCGCGACCGCCTCGACCCCGCGCTCGCGCATGACCGCGAACAGGGCCTGGAGATCGGTCGCTTCGGGGGTGGTCCGCTCGGACTTGATGCGCTCGTCGCCGATGCGCATCTCGACCGTGCCGATCAGGCCGGTGTTGCTCTTGGTCTTCAGACCGCCCTCGACGAGGTAGGCGGTGGTGGTCTTGCCGGAGGTGCCGGTGATGCCGATCTGGAGCAGGTCGCGGCCGGGGTGGCCGTAGATGGTGGCCGCCAGTTCGCCCATCCGCCCGCGCGGGTCGTCGACGACCAGGACCGGCAGGCCCGTTGCCGCGGCGCGCTCGGCGCCGGTCGGGTCGGTCAGCACGGCGACCGCGCCCAGGCCCGCGGCCTGGGTGACGAAGTCGGCGCCGTGCAGGCGGGCGCCCGGGAGGGCGGCGTACAGGTCGCCGGGGCGGACGGCGCGCGAGTCATGGGTGATGCCCGTGATCTCGGCGGGACTGCCCGGCGCGGCGGCACCCAGCTGATCGGCGAGCTCCGCGAGGGGTGTGGCGGAGACCCGAACCGGTCGTGGCGGCCCCGGATATGTCACGGAAACGCCCTTCTGGGTGGTTTGGGACTGATCAGCGTGTGGCACGGCGGTGAGCGTACCGGGCGCACCCGCCTGCGAGCGAAGTGAGGGGCGGGGGGTGCCCGGGTTGCCGGAGTCGGGAGTGATCATGGTCACGGAGCGTTCCTGGCTGGTTGCGCTGATCAGGGCGTGAAGGTGACGGGCAGGTTCGCGGCCTTCGCCCCGGTGGGCGGGACCTGGAGGGTCTTCAGGGCGAACTCCATCACCTGCTTGTAGATGGGCCCGCAGATCTGGCCGCCGAAGTAACTGCCGCTCGTGGCGTTCTGGATGGCGCAGTAGACGGTGATCCGGGGGTTGTCCGCGGGGGCGAACCCGGCGAACGAGGACGTGTATCCGTGGTACTTGCCGGTGGCCGGATCCACGCGGTTGGCCGTACCCGTCTTGCCCGCGACCCGGTAGCCGGGGATGCGCGCCTTGGTGCCGGTGCCCTCCTGGTCGTCCACGACCGACTCCAGCATCTGGGCGAGCTCCTTCGCCGTCTTCGCGCTGACGACCCTTGTCTTCTTGGGCGTTGCGGCCGGTGTGAAGCGCCCGTCGGGTCCCTTGGTGCCGCGCACGAGGGTGGGTTCGACGCGTACGCCGCCGTTGGCGATCGTCGAGTAGACGGACGCCGCCTGGATCGCGTTGATGGACACGCCCTGGCCGAAAGGAATCGTGTACTGCTGCGAGGTCGACCACTTGTCGGGCGGCGCGAGGATGCCCTTGGTCTCGCCCGGGAAGTCGAGCCCGCTGTAGCTGCCGAGGCCGAACTTGCGCAGGTACTTGTAGAGGACCTTGTTGGCCTGCGTCTGGGTCTTGCCGAGCTGGCCGGTGGCCTCGATGGTGCCGATGTTGCTGGACTTGGCGAGCACGCCGTTGAGCGTGAGGTTCCAGGTGGCGTGGTCGATGTCGTCCTTGAAGAGCCGGTCGCCGCGGTGCAGCCGGTTGGGCACGACGACGTGCGTCAGCGGCGTGGCCACGTTCTCCTCCAGTACGGCGGCCATCGACATGACCTTCGCGGTGGAGCCCGGCTCGTAGGCGTCCTCCACGGCCCAGTTGTGCAGGGCGCTGCCACTCGCCTTGGAGAGGTCGTTCGGGTCGAAGCCGGGCGAGTTCGCCATGGCGAGGATCTGGCCGGTCCGGGTGTCCTGCACTATCACGTACCCGCGATCGGCCTTGGACTTCTTCACCTGCTCGGTGATGGCGTTCTGCGCGGCCCACTGGATGTCGCGGTCGATGGTGAGCTCGACGTCGCTGCCGGGCACCGCGGGCGTCTCGGTGGAGCCCGCGGTGGGCACCAGACGGCCGCCGGACTGGGCGTAGCGGATCTTGCCGTCCTTGCCGGAGAGCTCCTTGTTCAGCTCCTGCTCCAGGCCGCCGCCGCCCTTGCCGTCGGCGTTGACCCAGCCCAGTATCCCGGCGGCGAGATCGCCGTTCGGGTACACGCGCTTGCTGCTGGGGGTGGAGAAGACACCGGCGAGGACGTTGGCGGTGTCCGGCTTGTCGGCGAGCGCGGCCTTGAGGTCCTTGATCTGCGACCAGACCTGCGGGGTCTGGCGGCTGGCGAGCAGGACGTAGCGCAGCGCCTTGTTCTTCGGGCGGAGCTTGGTGACGAGGGACTCCTGGTCCACTCCGAGGATCGGCGCGAGGAGCGCGGCCGCCTGCTCGGGCCCGTCGTCGATCTTCAGCTGCTTGCGGGTGAACATCGTCGGGTCCGCGGTGAGGTCGTACGCGTCCACGCTGGTCGCCAGGGCCACGCCGTTGCGGTCGGTGATGCCTCCGCGCACGGCGGGCAGGACCTGGCCGACGTAACGGTTCTGGTCGGCCTTGGCGGCGTATGTGCTCGCGTCCACGGCCTGGACCTGGAGCAGCCGTACGACGAAGGCGATCAGCACCAGGGTCAGCGCCAGGCTGACCATGCGCAGCCGGGGGCGGGGGCTGCCCAGGCGCAGCAGGTTCGGGGCCGAGGGGCGGGCCGGTGCGGGGCGGCGGGCCTGCGGGCGGGCGCCGGGGCCGGGGCGCCGCCGGGCCGCGGCGGGGCGGGCGGGGTGCGAGGGGCGCGCGGGGCCGGGCACGCGGCGGCGCGGCGGTTCCCTGTCGGACACTTCTCCGTCACCTGCCGGGGGTCGTGGTCGGAGTGGGCGTGGGCGTGGGAGTGACCGCGGGGGTGGTCGTGGGGGTGGCGGCCGGGCTGTGCGTGATGGTCTCCGGCGGGCGCAGGACCAGCGGGACCTGTACGGCGGACTGCTGGGCGGCGGCGGACGGGACGCCCTTCACGGTGCCGTCCGGGTTCAGGAAGGCGGGGTCGCCGCCGGGGACCATGCCGAGCTCACGGGCGCGGCGCACCAGGGCGTCGGGAGCGGAGTAGGAGTCGATGTCCCGCTGGAGCGCCTGTTCCTCGTCGGTGAGGTTCTTGGTGTCCTTCTGGAGGTCGTCGAGCTTGAAGGAGCCTTCGCTGAGCGCGGAGTTCAGCACCAGGAGCCCGATCAGTCCGCCGCCCAGGAGGAGTACGACGAGGAGGACGAAGGGGGTGCGGGCGGCCTGGGGGCCGCTGCCCGACGGGCCCGGGAAGAGGCGTGCGAGACGAGCCGCGCGCCCCCTCAGTTCGGGTTTCCTACTCACACGGCCTCCAGTGAGTCCGGTTTCCCAACCCGCTCGCTGCCCGCATCACTCGCTCACGTCCTCCCTGATGCGCTCGGCCCCGCGCAGTCGCGCCGGTGCCGCCCGCCGGTTCTCGGCGACCTCTTCCTCGGTGGGAAGTTCGGCACCGCGCGTGAGCAGCTTGAGCCGCGGCTGGTACTGCTCGGGCACGATCGGCAGCCCGGGAGGCGCGGTGGTGGCGGCGCCGGCCGCGAACACCTGCTTGACCAGGCGGTCCTCCAGCGAGTGGTACGACAGCACGGCGATCCGTCCGCCCACGGCGAGGGCCCGCACGGCGGCCGGGATCGCCCGCTCCAGGACGGACAGCTCGCCGTTGACCTCGATGCGCAGGGCCTGGAAGGTGCGCTTGGCCGGGTTGCCGCCGGTGCGCTTGGCGGCCTGCGGCAGCGAGTCGCGGATCAGCTCGACGAGCCGCGCGCTGTTGGCGAACGGCTCCTTCTCGCGCTCGCGCACGATCGCGCCGACGATCCGCTTGGCCTGCTTCTCCTCGCCGTACGCGCGCAGGATGCGGACGAGTTCGCCGGCCGGATAGGTGTTGAGGACCTCGGCGGCGCTGATGCCGGTCGTCTGGTCCATGCGCATGTCGAGCGGGGCGTCCTGGGCGTAGGCGAAGCCGCGGTCGGCCTCGTCGAGCTGCATGGAGGAGACGCCGAGGTCGAACAGGACGCCCTGCACGCGCGCGATGCCGAGCCGGTCGAGCACGTCCGGGAGCTCGTCGTAGACGGCGTGCACCAGGGTGGCCCGCTCGCCGAAGGGGGCGAGCCGCTCGCCGGACAGGCGCAGCGCCTCCTTGTCGCGGTCGAGGGCGACCAGCCGGACCTCCGGGAACCGCGTGAGGAGCGCCTCACTGTGTCCGCCGAGGCCGAGCGTGCAGTCGACGACCACCGAGCCGGGCCGCTCCAGGGCGGGGGCCAACAGATCCAGGCACCGCTGGAGCATCACCGGGACATGTCGACTCTGGCTCAAGGGGCCCTCTCAGATCCGGCGGGCCCGCACCGCCGGGTCCCCGCCCGCGGGGAGAATCGGCGCGGCGGCCAAGGTCTCCTGGGGATTTCAGTCCAGCAGGGAGAGCCTCCCCTCCCGCTTCGCGTCACTTTAGTCCACGGTGTCTCGCGGTCAATCAACCGGCCTGCGCGTCGCGCCCCGGCGTGCGTGCGAAGCGGCAAACCAGGGAAAATCACCCTTACGGCTCCACCCCCGCCACCTATGTGGGTTACGTCACAAGAGGACCGTGATGACGCTCTTTTCCCGCTCTCACAGGCAGACCGGATCGCAGGTGACCAGTAACGTCATGACTATGACGACTTCTGCATCCGTTCCCACCGAGTCCGAAGGCGCCATACGCGGCGGCACCGTCACCGACCGTCTCGTCGATGCCAACGGACGGTACGCCGCCGAATTCACCGACCCCGGAATGGACGCCCGCCCGGTCCTGCACGTGGCGGTCGTGGCCTGCATGGACGCCCGTCTCGACCTGCACGCGGCGCTCGGCCTGGAGCTGGGCGACTGCCACACCATCCGCAACGCCGGCGGCGTGGTCACCGACGACGTGATCCGCTCCCTCACCATCAGCCAGCGCAAGCTCGGCACCCGCAGCATCGTCCTCATCCACCACACGGGCTGCGGCCTGGAGGCGATCACCGAGGACTTCCGCACCGAGCTGGAGATGGAGGTCGGCCAGCGTCCCGCCTGGGCGGTGGAGGCCTTCCGGGACGTCGACCAGGACGTACGCCAGTCCATGCAGCGGGTGCGCACCTCGCCGTTCCTGCTGCACACCGACGACGTGCGCGGCTTCGTCTTCGACGTGAAGACGGGTCTGCTGCGCGAGGTCGACCCGGCGTAACGGGGCCGCGTGACCCTCCCCGGCCCTTCTCGTTTTTCGCAAATCCCGCGCATGCTGGAGCCCAAGCACCGTAAAACCCGACATAACGCAGCCAGTTGTCCACAGTCGAGTGACACGAAACGGTAACGGCAGCAAGAATGCGGGTGTGGCGTCGCGCGGAACTTTTCACGCGTGGTGTCCGTGTTTCGGGGTGGGCCGGTCCGCACAGCAAGCGTCGGCCCGGAGAAAGAACGGGCCGAGGAGGGCCGGGTGACGACCTATGACGATCGAGCGAGCCTTACAGATCTGACTGCCACTGTGGAGCGGGTCCGCAGTTCGGTGGAAGGAGTGATCGAGGGCAAGCCCGAGGTCGTACGGCTTTCGCTGACCGTACTGCTCGCCGAGGGACATCTTCTGATCGAGGATGTGCCGGGCGTGGGCAAGACCATGCTCGCGAAGGCGCTGGCGCGGTCCATCGACTGTTCGGTGCGGCGCATCCAGTTCACGCCCGACCTGCTGCCCTCGGACATCACCGGTGTGTCCATCTGGGACCAGCAGCGCCGGGACTTCGAGTTCAAGCCGGGCGCGATCTTCGCGCAGATCGTGATCGGCGACGAGATCAACCGCGCCTCGCCGAAGACCCAGTCCGCGCTCCTGGAGTCCATGGAGGAGCGGCAGGTCACGATCGACGGGCAGACCTACGAGCTGCCCAGCCCCTTCATGGTGGTGGCCACGCAGAACCCGGTCGAGATGGAGGGCACCTACCCGCTGCCCGAGGCCCAGCGCGACCGCTTCATGGCCCGGGTGTCGGTGGGCTACCCCAGCGTGGAGGCCGAGCTGCAGATGCTCGACGTGCACGGCGGGGTGTCCCCGCTGGAGGACCTCCAGCCGGTGGCGCACGCGCACGACATCGTGAAGCTGATAGAGGCCGTGCGGGGCGTGCACGTCGCCGAGTCCGTCCGGCGGTACGCGGTGGACCTGGTCGCCGCCACGCGCAACCACCCCGACCTCAGACTCGGCGCCTCCCCGCGCGCGACGCTGCACCTGCTGCGCGCGGCGAAGGCCTCCGCGGCCCTGAGCGGCCGGGAGTACGCGCTGCCGGACGACGTGCAGGCCCTCGCGGTCGCCGTCCTGGCGCACCGCCTGCTGCCCACCGCACAGGCCCAGCTCAACCGCCGCACCTCGGAGCAGGTCGTCCAGGAGATCCTGCAGCGCACCCCGGTGCCCGCGGCGCCCCAGCAGCAGAGCGGCTTCGGCGGCCTCGCGCACGGCACGCCGGCGTACGGCCAGCAGCCGCCGCGGAGGCTGTGATGTCCTCCGCGGGGACCGGGCAGCCGGACGCCGACCGCGGCGAGAAGGGCGGCGTCCGTACGGCCCTCGCGGGTCTGACCACCCGCGGCCGCTCCTTCCTGGCGGCCGGCATCGCGGCCGCGATCTGCGCCTACGTCCTCGGCCAGAGCGACCTGCTCAGGGTCGGCCTGCTGCTCGCCGTGCTGCCCCTGGTGTGCGCGCTGTTCCTGTACCGCACGCGCTACCGGGTGGCCGGCAGCCGCCGGCTCTCCCCCGCGCGCGTGCCCGCCGGCAGCGAGGCCCGCGTCCATCTGCGGATGGACAACGTCTCGCGGCTGCCCACCGGCCTGCTGATGCTCCAGGACCGGGTGCCGTACGTCCTCGGCCCCCGGCCCCGCTTCGTCCTCGACCGGGTCGAGCCGGGCGGCCGCCGCGAGGTCTCCTACCGCGTCCGCTCCGACCTGCGCGGCCGCTACCCGCTGGGCCCGCTCCAGCTGCGCCTGACCGACCCGTTCGGCATGTGCGAGCTGACCCGGTCCTTCTCCTCGTACGACACCCTGACGGTGATCCCGCGCGTGGAGGCGCTGCCGCCGGTGCGCTTCAGCGGGGAGTCGAAGGGGTACGGCGACGGGCGGCAGCGTTCGCTCGCGCTGGCCGGCGAGGACGACGTGATCCCGCGCGGGTACCGCTACGGCGACGATCTGCGCCGCGTCCACTGGCGGCTGACCGCCCGCTACGGCGAGCTGATGGTGCGCCGCGAGGAGCAGCCGCAACGGGCCCGCTGCACGGTGCTGCTCGACACCCGCGCCATCGCCTTCCAGGGCGCGGGCCCCGACTCGGCCTTCGAATGGTCGGTGTCGGGCGCGGCCTCCGTGCTGGTGCACATGCTGGAACGGGGCTTCTCCGTCCGCCTGTTGACGGACACCGGCAGCTCGGTGCCCGGCGAGG
Organism: Streptomyces cylindrosporus; assembly: GCF_022698165.1. Lineage (GTDB taxonomy): Bacteria > Actinomycetota > Actinomycetes > Streptomycetales > Streptomycetaceae > Streptomyces > Streptomyces cylindrosporus. Next base: position 986,321 of record NZ_JALDAY010000001.1, on the reverse strand, counting down.
GCGCGGACGGGTTCGCCGGCGCGAGCCAGGAGACCGCCGACTCGGCCGGGCTGATGATGGACACCCTCGCCGTGGTCGACCACTCGGACGGCGCGGGTCTGTCCCGCGCGTACGACGTGCTGCGCGGCGGGAACGAGGGACTGCTGGTCGCCTTCTTCGGCGACCTCGACGAGGAGCAGGCCACCGTGGCCGCCAAGATGCGCCAGCGCAGTGGGGGCGCGGTCGCGTTCCTGCTGGACAGCAGCACCTGGATGCGGGAACCGACCGATGTGCCCGGCCCGTTGGACATGCGTGAGGAGCGGCAGCGGATGCTGCGGGAAGCGGGCTGGACCGTCCTGAGCGTGCCGCGCGGCGCCTCGCTGAGCGAGCTGTGGCGGCAGGCGGACCGCGAGCGCGCGGGCCTGGCCGCCTCCGGCGGTACCGCCGCGGCGAGCGGTACGAGCGGTGAGGGGGCGGGGTCATGAGCGGGCGGGCACGACTGGCGCTGGGCGCCTGGGCGGCCACGCTGATGGCGGCGTGCGCGCTGCTGCCCCTGGTCTCCCCGGCCACCTGGATCGTGCAGGCGGCCTTCCTGCTGGGCGTGCAGAGCGCCGTGGGCGCGGTGACGCGGCGGGTGCCGCTGGCCCGGCCGCTGACGGTGGCGGCGCAGGCGCTGGTCACCCTGCTGATGCTGACCCTGATCTTCGCCCGGCAGCAGGCCTTCCTCGGGATCGTCCCGGGCCCCGAGGCCTTCCAGCACTTCGCCGACCTGCTGCAGCAGGGCAGCGACGACATCGCCCGGTACGCGATCCCGGCGCCGCTGGACTCCGACGGCATCCGGCTGATGCTGCTCGGCGGGGTCCTGGTCATCGGGCTGGCGGTGGACACCCTCGCGGTGACCTTCCGCAGCGCGGCCCCCGCCGGACTGCCCCTGCTCGCGCTGTACTCGGTCGCCGCCGGGCTGTCCGACGGCGGCGCCGACTGGTTCTGGTTCCTGGTCGCGGCGGGCGGCTATCTGATGCTGCTGCTCGCCGAGGGCCGGGACCGGCTCTCCCAGTGGGGCCGCGTCTTCGGCGGGGCACCGCGCACCCCGGGCGGCGAGCCCGGCCCGGTGGCCCCCGTCCGCACCGGGCGGCGCATCGGCGTGCTCGCGCTGGGCATCGCCCTCGTGGTGCCGGTCGCGCTGCCCGCCATGAGCGGCGGGCTGCTGGACGGAGCCGGCACGGGCGTCGGCTCGGGCACCGGCGGCGGGGGCACGATCTCCGCGGTGAACCCGCTGGTGTCGCTGCGCGACAGTCTGAACGTGGACGAGGACCGCCAGGTCCTGACCCTGAAGACCAACACGAGCGACATCTCGGACCTGTATCTGCGGATCGTCTCCCTGGACGACTTCGACGGCAGCACCTGGAAGCCGTCCAAGCGGCACATCACCTCCGTGCCGGACAAGCTTCCGACCCCGACCGGCCTGGGCCCGGACGTCAAGCGCGCGGAGATCGAGACCCGGATCTCGGCGTCCGACTGGTACGCCCAGGACTGGCTGCCGATGCCGTACCCGCCCAGCGGCGTGGACGTCAGCGGCAAGTGGCGCTACGAACCGGTGGGCATGACGCTGGTCGGCGACCACGGCGAGACCACGCGCGGGAAGACGTACCTGGTCAAGAGCCTCGACGTGCAGCCGACGGCCGAGCAGCTGGCCGACGCGCCGGACCCGTCCCCGGCCCTGGAGCGGGAGTACACCAAGCTGCCGAGCTCGGTGCCGGCGGTGGTGGGCAAGACCGCCCGCCAGGTCACCGCGGGCTCCGCCAACCACTACGAGCAGGCGGTCAAGCTCCAGGAGTACTTCGCCTCCACCGGCGGCTTCCAGTACAGCACCCAGGTACAGGTGGGCACCGGCCCGCAGGCGATCGCCAAGTTCCTGAAGGACAAGGAGGGCTTCTGCGTCCACTTCTCCTTCGCGATGGCGGCGATGGCCCGCAGCCTGGGCATACCGGCCCGGGTCGCGGTGGGCTTCGCCCCCGGTTCCCCGCAGGCCGACAACACGGTCTCGGTGGGCCTGAAGGACGCGCACGCCTGGCCGGAGCTGTACTTCGAGGGCGTGGGCTGGACCCGCTTCGAGCCGACGCCGACCCGGGGCGTGACGCCCTCGTACACGCAGTCGGACAACACGGGCAACACCCTCCCGGATGTCACGCAGCCCTCCGCGTCGGCGGGTTCGTCGGCCTCGGCGGCTCCGTCGGCGACCACGAGCTGCTCGGCGCAGGACCGCAAGCTCGGGGCGTGCAGCGCGGCGCTCCCGCTGGACACCGCCAAGCCGGGTGACAGCGGCCCGCCGTGGTACCAGATCGCCGGCTGGGTGCTGCTCGGTGTCCTGGTGCTCGCCGTACCGCTGGTGCCCATGCTGTGGCGGCTGCGCCGGCGCTCGGTGCGGCTGGCGTCGGGTCAGCACGCCTCCGTCGGCCTCACGCGGCCCGAGGCGGACAGAGCCCGGAACGGCGGCCGGGGGTCCACGGACGTGGACATGGAATCCCCGGCGACGGCGGTGGAGGCGGATGCCCGTTACTCCGCCGAGGTGGCCGCCGGGCATGTGCTGGCGGTCTGGCGCGAACTCACCGACACCGCCTGGGACTACGGCATCCCGCCGGACGACGCGCTGACCCCGCGCAAGGCGGCGGCGCGGATCGTGCGGCTGGGGCAACTGGACCCGGCCACGGCCGAGTCGGCGCACCGGGTGGCGAGCGCCGTGGAGCAGGTGCTGTTCTCACCGAGGCCGCATGCCGTGCCCGGCCTGGCCGACGACGTCCGCAGGGTGCGGGCCGCGCTGCGGGCCCGGGTCAGCTGGCCCACCCGGGTACGCGCGGTCGTGGCGCCCCGCTCGGCCGTCCGAGCGGTCTGGGACCTCATGGACCGCTGGACGGACGTCCAGGCCCGCGCGAACGAACGCTGGACGGCGGTACTGAGCCGGGCCCGGCGCCCGTCGGGCCAGCAGAGCGGCTGACAGGCGCTGACAGGCAGGGCCCGGCTCCAGGGCATACGTGAGGGGGTGACCACCGACCGGGTGGTCACCCCCTCAACTGCTTCTGGGAGCTTCGTGGAAGTCGCTGCTTCCGGCTGGCCGAGAGGCTACTGGCCGCCCTGCTGCTCGTCGCGGCGGCGCTGCCAGCGCTGCTCGATACGGTCCATCATGGAGCGCTTCTGCCGAGCCTGACGGCGCGCGTGCGGAGCGGCACCGCCGGCGGGCTGTTCACCCGGCTTGGGGGCCTTGCGCCAGCCGGTCACGGCGAGCACCGCACACCCCAGCATGACGAGGAAACCCACCACGCTGAGCCAGACCTGCTTGGCGACCATTCCAGCCATGAGGAGCGCAATACCCACGAGGAAGCCGGCGACCGCCTGGTAGACCCGCCGCCGGGTGTACGTACGCAGCCCGCTTCCCTCAAGCGCCGACGCGAACTTGGGATCTTCGGCGTACAGCGCTCGCTCCATCTGCTCGAGCATTCGCTGCTCGTGCTCCGAGAGCGGCACGGAGTCCTCCTCATCGTGCAGTCGCCGGGGGCGACCCGGGGGGTCCCTTCAGGATAGGCAGGGAATCGCCCCCGTGAAACCCGCCCCTCTGCGCCAATTGGCCAACCGGATTCCGCCATGGCCGTCCCGGCTCGCTGAATCTTCCATTCCCCAGCGGCCGACCCGTCATGCCGGGTGATCTCCTTCGATCATACGGCGCCAAGCCCCCGTTCGGGGGGCCTGTGGCGTACTCCATCCGCAGCCAACGCGCTGATCAGCGGCTCGCCCCGGGAGGCCGCTCAGGCCCCGTCGGTCCCCCGGGTCTCACCGAGCACATGGAGCTGGGTGGCGACGGAGTGGAAGGCGGGCAGCTCGGCAGCCGCCTCCTCCAGCTTGAGCAGCGCCTCCAGGGCGCCGGGCTCGGTGTCCACGAGCACGCCCGGGACCAGGTCGGCGAAGACCCGCACGCCGTGCACGGCGCCCACCCGCAGGCCGGCGCCCTCGACCAGAGCGGTGAGCTGCTCGGCGGTGAAGCGGCGCGGCACGGGGTCGCCGTCGCCCCAGCGGCCGTCCGGGTCGCCGAGGGCCTGCCGGGCCTCCTTGAAGTGGCCGGCCAGGGCGCGCGCGAGCACGGCGCCGCCGAGGCCGGCGGCGAGCAGGCTGAGGACGCCCTCGGGGCGCAGGGCGGCGACGACGTTGCGTACACCCTCGGCCGGGTCGTCGACGTACTCCAGGACGCCGTGGCACAGCACCACGTCGTGGCCGCCGCGCTCCACCACGTCGAAGAGGCCGTGGGCGTCGCCCTGGACACCCCGGACGCGGTCGGCGACGCCGGCCTCGGCGGCGCGGCGCTCCAGGGCGAACAGCGCGTTGGGGCTGGGGTCGACGACGGTGACCTGGTGGCCGAGGCGGGCGAGCGGCACCGCGAAGTTGCCGCTGCCGCCGCCGGCGTCGAGCACGTCCAGCGCCTGGCGTCCCGTGGCCTTGACCCGGCGGTCGAGGGCGTCCTGGAGGACCTCCCACACCACGGCGGTACGGAGGGAGGCGCGAGGCCTCATCGGGTCCGACACGGCAGTTGACTCCTCGGCGCGGCACCGCCCTTGGCACGGCGGAGCGAACGGGCTGCCTCCCCTGCCCGGGGTGCGGGAGGAAAGGCTTCAGGCGCCCTCCACCCTATTGCCTGCACCGCTGCCCCCGGTCACTTCACCCACACGACCTGCGGAACATCTCGCACCGCGGACGCGGGCGGTTGCCGGCACACCTTGCGAGCCGCCGTCCCGCGACCCGCCTCACCCATGAAGCGGCTCACGCGTGAAGCGGCTCACGCATGCTTCGGCTCGCGCATGAATCGGCTGAATCGGCTCACCCCGTATCGGGTAAGTCCCGGTCCGCCCCGGGGCCGGGCTGGGGGTGGTCGGGGTCGTGGCGGGGCTGTGGGAGGACCGGCTGGAGGACAAGCATGCGCTCGACCAGGCGCAGGAACATCGCCACGTCGCGTATCAGGTCGTCGGCGTCCCGGCGGCTCGCCGCGCCCTGGATGCCGGCCTCGGCCCGGGCGCGGCGCCGGGCACCGGAGGCGAACAGCGCGCTCCACTCGGCGAGTTCGGGCGCGATTTCGGGGAGCACTTCCCAGGCGCTCCGGATGCGTGCCCGGCGTCGCTCGGAGGTCTCCGGGCGGCCCCGCGCGGCGAGCACGGCGGCGGCGGTGCGCAGGGCGGCGAGGTGGGCGGTGGCATAGCGCTCGTTCGACGTTTCGAGGACGGCCGCCTCGTCCAGTCCGGCGCGGGCCTGGGCGAGCAGGTCGAGGGCGGCGCGCGGCGCGGCGGCCCGGCGCAGCACCGGGTGGACGTCGCTCGCCGGACCGGTCAGTGAGGGGGCAGGGCCGGTGGCGCGGCGCCGGCGGGCGGCTGCTGCGTGATAGCTGGCCATGACGAACCTCCTGTCTCTGCGTGACGGCATGCCCGCATTCGGGTAGCCGTATGTCCCCATCGTGCGGTATGGCACTGACAATCCGTTCTGACCTGGGGTTTTGCTTCGATCTAAGGTTCGGAGTAGTTTTTGCACTGACCAGTCAGTTCAAATTCAGTTCCGCATCCAGGGGAATGGGGGGAACCGTGCCCGCAACCGGTGTCACGGCCCGCGGCCTCGGGCTCAGGGGGCCGCGCGGCTGGGCCTTCCGCGAGGTCACGTTCGAGGCGGCGCCCGGCTCGCTGATCGCGATCGAGGGACCGTCGGGGTCCGGCCGCACCTGCCTGCTGCTCGCGCTCACCGGCCGGATGAAGGCCACCGAGGGCACGGCCGAGGTGGGCGAGTGGAGGCTGCCCAAGCAGCTGGCGGCGGTGCGCCGGGTGAGCGGACTCGCGCACGTCACCGGGGTCACCGACCTCGAACCGGCCCTGACCGTCGGCGAGCACCTGCACGAACGGGCGCTGCTGCAGCGGCGGTTCGGCGACTCGCTGAAGGCGCTGCTACGACCGCGGGCCGAGCGCGCGGCAGAGGCGAAGCTACGGATCGACACCGCGCTCGCCGCCGCCGGACTCGACCGCGCGGCCCTGCCCAAGGGCTCCCGGACCGCCGTACGGGATCTGGAGCGGATGGAGGCGCTGCGCCTGTCCATCGCGCTCGCCCTGCTCGGCCGGCCCCGGCTGCTCGGTGTCGACGACGCCGATCTGAAGCTCTCGGACGCCGAACGGGCCGAGGTGTGGGCGCTGTTGAGGTCCGTCGCGGAGACCGGGACCACGGTCGTGGCGGTGTGCAGCGAAGCACCCGAGGACGCCGTCGTCGTCACCACCGCGGAGACCGGGAAGGAGAAGGCCGATGCGCTCGCCGAAACTGGCCGCCCTTGAGCTCAGGCGCTTCGGCCGGGGGAAGCTCCCGCGGGCCGCGCTCGTCGCGCTCCTGGTGCTGCCGCTGCTGTACGGCGCGCTGTACCTGTGGTCGTTCTGGGATCCGTACGGCCGCCTGGACCGGATCCCCGTGGCGCTCGTCAACGACGACAAGGGGGCGATGGCCGGCGGCAAGCGGGTCACGGCCGGCGACGACATCACCGAGGGGCTGCGCGAGAGCGACACCTTCGACTGGCACGAGGTCAGCGCGAGCGAGGCACGCGCGGGCGTGGAGGACGGCACGTACTACCTGTCGCTGACCATGCCGGCCGACTTCAGCGAGCGGATCGCGTCCAGCGCGGGCGACTCACCGGAGACCGGCGCGCTCCAGGTGCGTACGAACGACGCGAACAACTACATCGTCGGGCAGATCTCGCGGACGGTGTTCAGCGAGGTGCGGACCGCCGCGTCCACCAAGGCGTCGCGGTCCTTCCTGGACCGGATCTTCATCTCGTTCTCCGACATCCACGGCGCGACCGTGAAGGCCGCCGACGGCGCCGACCAGCTCACGGGCGGCATCGGGAAGGCCGAGAAGGGCTCCAAGGACCTCGCGGACGGCCTCAAGGGCGCCAAGGACGGCAGCAGTGCGCTGTCCAAGGGGCTGAAGAAGCTCGACACGGGCGCGGGCGCCCTGGAGGACGGCTCGCGACAGGTCGCCGACGGCACGCGCACGCTCGCCGACAAGGTCAACGCGGTCGACGACAAGGTGGGCCCCTTCATCAAGGGCAACGAGAAGACCATCGGGGACACGGCCCGGCTGGTGGCCGACTCCTCGAAGGCGATCCGCGACAACCTGGACACCTTGGTGAAGGCGGCCCCGACCGCCGCCAAGGGCGCGCACGCGGCCTCCGAGGTGCTGAACGACGTCTACAAGGCGCGCTGCGAGCAGGCCGTACTCCCCGACCCGGCCTGCGCCGACCTCAAGAAGGCCAAGACGGCCGCGGCGGACGTGGCGGCGATCGCCGACGACCTCAACACCCTGATCGGCGACCAGCACGGCGACCTGAAGAAGCTCGACGCCGACCTCGCGACCCTCCAGAAGCAGGCCCAGGCCCTCGCCGACCGCGCCCCGCACCTCTCCGAGGACCTCCAGGACGCCGTCGCCAAGATCAACAAGCTGAACGAGGGCGCCACGAAGGTCGCCGCGGGCGCCAGGAAGCTGCACTCCGGGCTCGGCACCGCCACCACCGGCGCGTCCGAACTCGACACGGGCGTAGGCAAGCTGAAGACGGGAGCCCAGACCCTCAACGGCGGCATGTACAAGCTCGTCGACGGCTCCGGGAAGCTCGCGGGCGGACTGCACGACGGCGCCGGCAAGATCCCCGACTACGACAAGAAGGACCGCGACCAGCGCACCGGGGTGATGGCGGATCCGGTCCGGCTGGTCTCCAAGGACCTGCACAACGCGCCCAATTACGGCACCGGGTTCGCCCCGTACTTCATCCCGCTGTCCCTGTGGGTGGGCGCGATGGTGGCCTACATGCTGATCCCGCCGATGAACCGGCGCGCGCTCGCCACGGGCGCCCCCGCCTGGCGGATCGCGCTGGCGGGCTGGCTCCCGGTGGTCGCGATCGGCGCGCTCCAGACGGTGGCGCTGATGTCGGTGCTGCACTGGGCGATCGGCCTGGAGATGGCGCGGGCGGCCGGGACGGTCGGCTTCCTGTTCCTGGTGACGGCGTGCTTCGCGGCGATCGTGCAGTGGCTCAACGCGCGCTTCGGGGCGGCCGGCCGGATCCTCGTACTGGCGCTGCTGATGCTGCAGTTGACGTCCGCGGGCGGCACCTATCCCGTGCAGACCAGCCCGCGCTTCTTCAACGCGATCCACCCCTTCCTGCCGATGAGCTACATCGTGGAGGCCCTCCGGAGGCTCATCACGGGCGGCGGCCTCGGACCCGTGTGGCACGCGTGCGTGGTGCTCCTCGCGTTCACCGCGGGCGCGCTCGCGCTGACCGCGCTGTCGGCCCGCCGCCGCCAGGTGTGGACACTGGACCGGCTGCATCCGGAACTGAGCCTGTGAGAAGCCCGGTGACGACCTCGGAAGGGACGGCTCCTGTGACAATCAGGACCATGGAAAGCAGCAGCGCCCCGTCGGGCGGCAGCACGCGCCGCGAGGCCACCCGGCAGAAGCTCTACGAGGCCGCCGTCACGCTCATCGCCGAGCAGGGCTTCTCCGCCACCACGGTGGACGAGATCGCCGAGCGGGCCGGGGTGGCCAAGGGCACGGTCTACTACAACTTCGCGAGCAAGTCCGTCCTCTTCGAGGAGCTGCTGCGGCACGGTGTGGGCCTCCTGGCCGCCTCTCTGCGGGAGGCGGCGGAGAAGACGGCACGGGACGGCGGCAGCAAGGTCGACGCCCTGGACGCGATGATCCGCGCGGGTCTCGTCTTCATCGACCGCTACCCGGCCTTCACGCAGCTGTACGTGGCCGAGCTGTGGCGCACCAACAGGGCCTGGCAGTCGACCCTGATGGTGGTCCGTCAGCAGGCCGTCGCGGTGGTCGAGGACGTGCTGCGCGAGGGTGTGGCGAACGGCGAGTTCAGCGACGAGATCGACGTGTCGCTGACGGCCTCCGCGCTGGTCGGCATGGTCCTGGTGGCCGCCCTGGACTGGCAGTCCTTCCAGCCCGAGCGTTCCCTGGACGACGTGCACGCGGCCCTGTCCCGGCTGCTCCAGGGGCGCGTGAGCGGGCGCGCCAACCGCTAGCGCCGGTCCGTTCCGGGCACACACGAAAGCGCCGGTCCGCTGTGGCCGCGTCCCCCGCGGGCCACCTCGAACCGGCGCCTTCTCGTGCTCCCCCGTTTTCTTTTTTCTTTCCCCCGTGTCCCCCCGTTGGGACCCCCGTATCGGTCGTTTCCCCCGGGTTCCCCCGTGCCTCGCTCCCGCCGACGGCAGTCGGCGGAAGGAGCGGATCGTGGGCGGCTCCGTTTCCGGCGCCCCGTGTCGCCGGTTCCGGAGCCGTACCCCTTTCCGTGTCTCCACTCTCTCGTTCGCGCAGGTCGGGCCCCATCCGCGCGCGTACTCATCTCACTCACTAGGTACGCGTACTCAGCCGTCCGTGCTCACCCCCAGGACGCTCCGTTGCCGACTGGTTACGATCGCCCCCGTGTCCGTACTCCCTCTTGTCTTCACCAGCGGCTGGGCCAGCGGCATCAACGCCTACGCCGTGGTGCTGCTGCTCGGCCTCTTCGGCGCGGCCGGCGTGAGCGACGACGTCCCGGAGACGCTCCAGCGCCCTGAGGTGCTCGTCACAGCGGGCGTGCTCTTCCTCTGCGAGGCGGTCGCCGACAAGATCCCGTACGTCGACTCGGTGTGGGACTCGGTGCACACCGTGGTCCGGCCGGTCGCGGGCGCGTGGGTCGGGGCGCTGCTGGCCGGGCACAGCGGTTCCGTCAACGACGTGGTCGCCGGTCTGGTCGGTGGTTCGACGGCGCTGGCCAGCCACACCGTGAAGGCCGGGACGCGGATGGCGGTGAACACCTCGCCGGAGCCGTTCAGCAACATCGTGCTGAGCCTGGCCGAGGATCTCGGCGTCGGCGGGATCGTGACGTTCGCGATGTTCCACCCGGGCGCGGCGGCCGTCGTCGCCGGTGTGCTGCTGGTGTCCGGGCTGGTGGTGCTGGTCTTCCTGGTCTCCCGGATCCGTCGGTTCCTGCGGCGCCGGGCCCAGCGGCGGGAGGAGCGGCGGCTGGCGGACAGATCCTCCGGCGGATCCTCCGGTGGGCCGCCCGTGCGGTGACTGTCAGTGGCGGTCGATAAAGTCGCTGGCATGGGACGGATTGCGGTGATCGGCGCCGGGATGGGCGCGATGGCGGCCGCCGCCCGGCTGGCCGTCGCGGGCCACCGGGTGACGGTGTACGAGCGTGCGGAGACGTACGGCGGTGCGGTGCGCCGGTTCGAGCGGGACGGGTTCGGCTTCGACACCGGGCCGGGGCTGCTGACGCTTCCCGCGGTGTGGCGCGATCTGTTCGTCAAGACCGGCAAGGAGCCACTGGAGGACTGCGTCGAGCTGGTCCAGGTCGACCCGTCCGCACGGCACGTGTTCGCGGACGGCACGGAGGTCTCGCTGCCGAACGCCTCGCGCGCGGGCGTGGTCGCGGCCCTGGACGAGGCGCTGGGCGCGGGGGCCGGGGAGCGCTGGGGCGACTTCCTGGTGCGGGCCCGCGAGGCCTGGGACCGCACCCGCCGCCCGCTCCTGGAGGAGCCGCTGTGGCCGAACTGGCCGGTGCTGGCGGAACGCGAGCCCTACCCCTCGGTCCCGCACCGGCGGCTGCTGCGCACGCGCCGGGCGACCACGCTCGCCGAGGTCGCCGCCTGGGAGCTGCGCGACGAGCGGCTCGCGGCGCTCCTGGAGAGCCACGCGCTCGCGTACGGCCTCGATCCCCGCACCGCCCCGGCGAGCGCGGCGGTGCTGCCGTACATGGAGCACGCCTTCGGGACCTGGTATGTCCGCGGTGGGATGCGGGAGTTGGCGCGGGCGGTGTACGAGCGGTGCGTGCGGCGCAGGGTCGAGTTCGTCTTCGGCGCCGAGGTCACCCGGATCGTGGAGAAGGACGGGCGGGCGGCAGGGATCGAGCTGGGGGACGGCTCGGTGGCCGAGGCCGATCATGTCGTGGCGGACGTCGACCCGGCGAGGCTGCGGGCCCTGACGGACCGTCCGCTGGACGAGGCCGGCGACGTGCAGCCGCGCCAGGACGCGCCCACCCGGTTCACCGTCCTGCTGGCCCTGCGCGGCGCGCGCGAGGCGGGCGCCGCGCATCGCACGGTCGTGCACGCGCCGGCACCCGGGTCCGAGCCGGCCTTCCTGGTCTCCCCCGGCGGGGACGAGCCGCCGCGTCCCACGGTGACCGTGCTGCGCCCCGACGACCCGGCGCTCAGGCCGGACGGCGAGCACGAGTCGGTGGTGCTGTCCGCGGTGGTGTCGGCCGAGGCCGGCTGGGAGTCCGAGGGCGCGGTCCGGCGCTGTACGGAGCTGCTGTTGGAGGCCGCCGGGTCCGCGATAGCGGGACTGTCGGAGCGCCTGCTGTGGCACGAGGTGCGTACGCCCGGGCACATCGCGGACGAGACGGGCGCCCGCTTCGGAGCCGTACCCGCGCCCGCGCTCGCCGCCGGCGAGGGCCGCTTCCTGCACCCGGCGAACACCACCCGGCTGCCCGGCCTCTACCGGGCGGGAGGCTGGTCCCACCCCGGCGGCGGCCTCCCCCACGCCGGCATGTCGGGCGCTCTGGTGGCCGGGCTGATCGTGGAGGGACCGGAGTTTAAGGGCTCTCAGTGAGGGACCGGCGCTGAGCAGCTGTCAGAAGCGGTACTGCTGCTCGTCGTACCCGTTGCCCTGCGGCTGCTGCTGGCCGTTGCCCTGGTACGGGTACTGCTGTTCCGGCGGGAGTTCGCCGCCGTAGGTCTCGTCCGTGCGCTGCTGCGGGACCCAGACCCCGCCGGCCGGGGTGGTCTCGCCGCCGTACTGGCCGGTGGCGTACTGGTCCTGGCCGTAGCCCTGCTGGTCGTACTGGCCGTACGTGGCGTCGTAGCCGCCGCCGTAGGTCTGGGTGCCGATGTACGGGTCGGAGTAGGCGGCGTACTGCTGCTGGCCGGTGGTGTCGTAGCCGTACTGCTGCTGGTTGTAGCCGGAGTAGTCGTAGCCGTAGTTCTGGTCGGCGCCCTGGGCGGCCGTGGCGTACTGGTCCTGGCCCGCGTTCGCGTAGGACTGGTCGGCGGCGCCCGCGTACGCGGGGTCGCTGTATATGCCGTAGGAGCCGGTGTCGTCGGGCATGGGCTGCGGCTCGTAGACGGCGGTGGACTCGGCGGCCGTCGGCTGCGGAGAGCGGGCCGGGGTGAAGACGTCGTCGCGGTCGTAGTCGTCCTCGGCGCCGTAGGACGCGTTGTCCTGGCCGAAGGAGCGGTCGTCGCCGTAGCCGCCCTCGGCGGGCTCCAGGTCGGAGACCTCCAGCGTCGGGTCCTGGCGCTCGGCCTTGCCGCGCCGGCGCTTGCTGCTGCCGCCGTCCAGCAGCTCGGCGTCGGCGTCCGGGCGCTTGACCGCCCAGCCGGCCGAGAAGCCGCGGCGGAAGGAGAGCGTGACGTACGTCTGGCCGACCGCGAACGCGGCGGCGCCGAGACCGATGACGATCACGGACGGAATGAGGACACCGAGGACGACGCCGAGGAAGCCGACGAAGGCGAGCAGCCGCCAGCGCAGGCGCGCCTTGTACTGCAGCAGCACCTCACCCAGCAGCCACAGCGCGACGATGCCGAACGCGATGTAGAGGACCGTCCAGCCCATGTACGCCCCTCTCCCAGTCGCCGCTACGCAGTGTGTCGTATACCCGTGCGGCCGGTCTAGGCCTGCGGGGGGTGGTGCAGGCCCAGGTTTTCGTAGATTTCCAGCGTCGCCGTGGAGTTGTTGAGCGTGATGAAGTGCAGTCCGGGCACTCCCTCGGCCAGCAGCCGTGCGCAGAACTCCGTGGCGAATTCGATGCCAATGGAGCGTACAGCGGCCGGATCGTCTTTTGCTGTGAGGATCCGCTCTTTCAGGACGGACGGGATCTGCGCGTTGCTGAGCTGCGGCAACCGTTCCAGCATCCGCACGCTGGTGACCGGCATCACCTCGGGGATGACGGGGGTCTCGCACGCGGCGGCGGCGACCCGGTCGCGCAGGCGCAGGTACGACTCCGGCTGGAAGAACATCTGGGTGATGGCGTAGTCGGCGCCGGCCCGGCACTTGTCGACGAAGCGGGAGACGTCCGTGTCCCAGTCGTCGGAGCGCGGGTGCATCTCCGGGAAGGCCGCTACGCCGACACAGAAGTCGCCCGACTCCTTGATGAGGTGGACGAGTTCGGCGGCGTAGGTCAGGCCCTTCGGATGCGGGACCCACTCGCCCATGGGGTCGCCCGGCGGGTCGCCCCGCACCGCGAGCATGTTGCGGATCCCGGCGTCGGCGTACTGGCCGATGATGTTGCGCAGCTCGGCGACGGAGTGGTTGACCGCGGTGAGGTGGGCGACCGGCGTGAGCGTGGTGTCCGCGACGATCTGCTCGGTCTCCTTGACCGTGCCCGCGCGGGTGGAGCCGCCGGCGCCGTAGGTCACGGAGACGAAGTCGGGGGCGACCGCCTCGACCCTGCGCAGCGCGCTCCACAGGTTGCGCTCGCCCTTGGGCGTCTTGGGTGCCGAGAACTCGAAGGAGTACGTCGTCTTGCCCGTGGCGAGCATGTCACGCACGGTGCGTGCGCGATCAGTCCTGGTGGATGCGGTTCCGAGGGCCATACCCGCAGGTTAGTCAGGGGCTGGCGGTCTCCCAACCGAAGTCGGAAATTTGCCCGTTTTGTCGGGTTGTTGTCCACCCATCGGACAGTCGCGCCCGTTATACGCTCCGCAGCCGCTTCGCGAACTCCGCCGCCGCCGCGCCCGGGTCGTCCGCCTCGGTGATCGCGCGGACGACCACGACCCGGCGGGCGCCGGCCTCCAGCACCTGGTCGAGGTTACCCAGGTCGATGCCGCCGATGGCGAACCAGGGGCGGTCGGTGCCCAGCCCGGCGGTGTACCGGACCAGGTCGAGGCCGGGGGCGTGGCGGCCGGGCTTGGTGGGGGTGGGCCAGCAGGGGCCGGTGCAGAAGTAGTCCACTCCCTCCTGGGCGGCGGCCGCGGCGGCCTCGCTCTCCGCGTGCGTGGAGCGGCCGATGATCACGTCCTCGCCGAGGATCGCGCGGGCGGCGGGGACCGGGAGGTCGCCCTGGCCGAGGTGGAGCACGTCGGCGCCGGCCGCGTGGGCGACGTCCGCGCGGTCGTTCACCGCGAGGAGCCTGCCGTGCCGGGCGCAGGCCTCCGCGAAGGCCTCCAGGTGCTCCAGCTCCTCGGCCGCCTCCATGCCCTTGTCGCGCAGTTGCACGATGTCGACACCGCCCGCGAGGACGGCGTCCAGGAACTCGGGCAGGTCGCCCTGGGCCCTGCGGGCGTCCGTGCACAGATAGACGCGGGCGTCGGCGAGCTCGGCGCGTGCGGTGTCGGGCATACGAGGGTCCCCCTGGGTGTCGTTCGATGTCGGCGGCGTACGGGCCGCGGGCCGCACTGAAGCATGGCCGTGGCCTGCGCGGACCCGGCCCGTACGCCGGACGGTTGTTCAGATGAGCTCGGTCGGATCAGACGGCGAGCGCCTGGGCCCGGCGCTTCACCTCCGTGCCGCGATTCTCGCTGAGGGCCTGCGCCGGGGTGCCCGGCAGGCTCTCGTCCGGGGTGAAGAGCCACTCCAGCATCTCTTCGTCGGTGAAGCCGTCGTCCCGCAGGAGCGTCAGGGTCCCGGACAGGCCCTTGACGACCTTCTGCTCGGCCCCGTCGATGAAGGCGGCGGGGACGTGCAGCGCGCGGTTCTCACCACGGCGTACGGCGATGAGCTGGCCCTCCTTGACCAGCTGCCGCACACGCGTCACCTCGACGTCCAGCATCTCTGCGATGTCGGGGAGGGTGAGCCAGGCGGGGACGAGAGCATCGATCTTTGCGTCAATCTCGGTCACGGGAACAAGCCTGCCATCCCGGACTGACAGTCGGAAGCCAGACCCGTCCGACCTGGTGCTTCAGGTCAGGCCGTGGCCGCTTTCAACGGTTTCGCCGGATCCGCCAGCAGCCGCGGGTCCATCACCGTGCCCGCCTCGATCAGCCGCCTTCCCTGCGCCAAGTCCCGCGGCCGGCCCACCGCCAGCAGGGCGATCAGGCGGTTCTCGCGCAGCCAGCACACCGACCAGGCCGGGCCGGCCGGGTCGCCGCGCCACAGGGTCGTGTCGGCGGAGGTGTGGTGGCCGGCGTACTGGACGAAGCGGCCGAACTGCTCGGACCAGAAGTACGGGACCGGGTCGTAGACCGCCGAGGGCTCCCCGGTGGCCTCGCCGATGATGTTGGCGGCCACCGTGCGCGGGCCCTGGAGGGCGTTGTCCCAGTGGTGGACCAGCAGGCGCTCGCCGTAGCGCCCGGAGGGGAAGGAGGCGCAGTCGCCGACGGCGTAGACGTCCGGTGCCGAGGTGCGCAGGTGGGCGTCGGCGACGACCTCGCGGTGCGCGCCGAGCTCGATGCCGGAGCCGGTCAGCCAGGCGGTGGCGGGGCGGGCGCCGATGCCGACGACGACCGCTCCCGCGGGCACGCGCGTGTGGTCGTCGAGGACGACCGCACCGGGCTCGATGCGCGCCACGCGCGCGTGCGTACGCAGCACGGCGCCCGCGTCGGCGTACCAGCCGGCCATCCGGGTGGCGACCTCGGCGGGCAGCGCGCCCGCGAGCGGGCGGTCGGCGGCCTCGACGACGGTGACCGTGCAGCCCGCCTCGCGCGCGGCGGTGGCGAACTCGGCGCCGATCCAGCCCGCGCCGACGACCACGATGTCGTGCTGCCGCGCGAGCACGGGCCGCAGCCGCTCGGCGTCGTCCAGGGTGCGCAGCAGATGCACGCCGGGCACGCCCTCGGTGCCCGGCAGCATGATCGGTTCGGCGCCGGTGGCGAGCACCAGCACGTCGTACGGCACCGGGCCCGCCCCGGTCTCCAGCTCGTGTTCGCCGGGGCGCACGCCCAGCGCCTCGCGGCCGAGCCTGAGCTCGATGCCGAGCGCCTCGAAGTCGACGTCGAAGGCGGAGCCCTCGGCCTTGCCGAGCAGCACGGCCTTGGACAGCGGCGGCCGGTCGTACGGCTGGTGGGGCTCGGCGCCGATCAGGGTGACGGTGCCGGTGAAGCCCTGTTCGCGCAGGGCGACCGCGGTCTGGACGCCGGCCATGCCCGCGCCGACCACGACCACCCTCCGCTGCGACTGCGTCGTCTGCTCGCTCACCTGATCACCATAGTCAACTGACAAATTGTCAGTCAGCCGTCGTGCTCACTCAGTGACCTGCTCCACAACGCTCGTGCCGCTGCCGGACTGCGACTCCCACTCCCAGGTCTCCTCCAGCCGCACGCGCCCGTCCGGCAACTCCACCACCGTGGACACGCAGTGCCCCGAGGACGTCGTCCCGTCCCGCTTGAGCTGCACGTAGCGGAAGTCCAGCCGGTCACCTGACCGAGTGCCCACGAGATGGCCGCGCACGACGTCGCCGCCCGCGTACTCGGCCCAGATCTCGCCGTCCTTCTCGTGGTAGGCGAACCGGGTGCGCGTACCCACCTGACCTGGGGCCTGGTCGGCGACGGGCGCGAGGACGAGGCCGTCCAGCGAGCGGGGCATGGCGGGAGGCTCCCTTACAGAGGCTTGGCGGGTCGGGCTAGGGTGGCCAACGTACAAGCACTCGCGGGAGCCCGGACGCACCGGGCTGAGAGGGAGGCTGGCGGCCTCCGACCGTACGAACCTGATCCGGGTCATGCCGGCGAAGGGAGGGGCTGGACGCCCATGTCGTCACGTACGTCAGACGTCCTCGTCATCGGGGGCGGAATCATCGGCCTGGTCACGGCCTGGCGGGCCGCGCAGCGCGGGTTCGCCACGGCCGTGGTGGACCCCGAGCCGGGCGGCGGGGCCGCCCAGGTGGCCGCCGGGATGCTGGCCGCGGTCACCGAGCTGCACTACGGCGAGCAGACCCTGCTCGGCCTGAACCTGGCCTCGGCCCGCCGCTACCCCGACTTCGCGGCCGAGCTCTCCGACGTCACCGGCCACGACCTCGGCTACCGCCGCTGCGGCACGCTCGCCGTCGCGCTGGACGCCGACGACCGTGCCCATCTGCGCGAACTGCACGCCTTGCAGCAGCAGTCGGGCCTGGAGTCCGAGTGGTTGTCCGGGCGCGACTGCCGGCGCCTGGAGCCGCTGCTCGCGCCGGGCGTGCGCGGGGGGCTCAGGGTGGACGGCGACCACCAGATCGACCCGCGGCGGCTGGCACGCGCGCTGGTGGCCGCGTGCGAGCACGCGGGCGTGGTCTTCCACCGCACCTGGGCCGAGCGCTTCGACGTCGTGCGGGAGCGCGCCGCCGGGATCACCACGAGCGACGGCACCGAGCTGGGCGCGGGCCAGGTGGTGCTGGCCGCCGGAAGTCTCAGCGGACGGCTGCCGGGCGTCCCCGACGACGTACTGCCGCCCGTGCGGCCTGTGAAGGGCCAGGTGCTGCGGCTGACCGTGCCGAAGCGGTACGCGCCGTTCCTGAGCCGTACCGTGCGGGCCGTCGTCCGCGGCAGCAGCGTCTACCTGGTGCCGCGCGAGAACGGCGAGCTGGTGGTCGGCGCGACCAGCGAGGAACTCGGCTGGGACACCACGGTGACCGCGGGAGGCGTCTACGAGCTGCTGCGCGACGCGCACGAGCTGGTCCCCGGCATCACCGAGCTGCCGCTGACGGAGACCCGCGCGGGTCTGCGCCCCGGCTCCCCCGACAACGCGCCGCTGCTCGGCCCGACGCAGCTGGCGGGCCTCCTGCTGGCCACCGGCCACTACCGCAACGGCGTGCTGCTGACGCCGGTCACCGGCGACGCCATGGCGCATGTCCTGGACACCGGTGAACTCCCGGACGAGGCCCGCCCGTTCACCCCGAAGCGCTTCGCGCGCGTGGAGCAGCCCGCATGAACATCTCCGTCAACGGGGAGCCCCGCCGGTTCGCTCCCGGCACGGCTCTCGACACCGTCGTCCGCGCGCTCACCCCGGCTCCGTCCGGAGTGGCCGCCGCCCTCAACGAAACCGTCGTCCCGCGCGCGGAGTGGCCGTCGACGCCCCTGTCCGAGGGGGACCGCGTCGAGGTCCTCACCGCCGTCCAAGGAGGCTGACCCATGGCCGACGACCCCCTTGTCATCGGCGGTACGTCCTTCACGTCCCGCCTGATCATGGGCACCGGCGGTGCCCCCAGCCTCGACGTCCTGGAGCGGGCCCTGGTCGCCTCGGGCACGGAGCTGACCACGGTCGCGATGCGCCGCGTGGACCCCTCGGTGCACGGCTCCGTCCTGTCCGTGCTGCAAAAGCTCGGCATCCAGGTGCTGCCGAACACCGCCGGCTGCTTCACCGCCGGGGAGGCCGTCCTCACCGCCCGTCTCGCCCGCGAGGCCCTCGGCACCGACCTGGTCAAGGTCGAGGTCATCGCCGACGAGCGCACCCTGCTGCCCGACCCGATCGAGCTGCTGGAGGCGGCCGAGACCCTGGTGGACGACGGCTTCACCGTGCTGCCGTACACGAACGACGACCCGGTCCTCGCCCGGAAGCTGGAGGACGTCGGCTGCGCGGCGATCATGCCGCTGGGCTCGCCGATCGGCTCCGGGCTCGGCATCCGCAACCCGCACAACTTCCAGCTGATCGTCGAGCACGCGCGCGTACCCGTGATCCTGGACGCGGGCGCCGGTACGGCCTCGGACGCGGCGCTCGCCATGGAACTGGGGTGCGCGGGCGTGATGCTCGCCTCGGCGGTGACACGGGCGCAGGAGCCCGAGCTGATGGCCGAGGCGATGCGGCACGCCGTGGAGGCCGGGCGGCTGGCCCGGCGGGCGGGGCGCATTCCGCGGCGGCATTTCGCCGAGGCGTCCTCGCCGACGGAGGGGCTGGCGCGGCTCGACCCGGAACGGCCCGCTTTCCGAACCGGCGGGGCCGGATCCGGAGCGACCGAGCTTTCCTGAACGTACGTTCGAGCGGATCCGGACGGCGGTGCGATGTCCGTCACAGCTCGGCTGCAGTACCGCCCCGATCTCCCCCGAACCCAGGGCCCTGTCAGTCACGGCTCGTACACTCACCTGCGTGGATACGACCCTTCAGGACCCTCTGGTCGGGCAGGTGCTCGACGGCCGCTATCGCGTGGACGCGCGGATCGCGGTCGGCGGGATGGCCACGGTCTACCGGGCCCTGGACACCCGCCTCGACCGTGTGCTCGCACTGAAGGTGATGCACCCGGCCCTCGCCTCCGACGGCACCTTCGTCGAGCGGTTCATCCGGGAGGCGAAGTCGGTCGCGCGCCTCGCGCACCCGAACGTGGTGCAGGTCTTCGACCAGGGCACCGACGGGTCGTACGTCTACCTCGCCATGGAGTACGTCGCCGGCTGCACCCTGCGTGACGTGCTGCGCGAGCGCGGGGCGCTGCAGCCGCGCGCCGCCCTGGACATCCTGGAGCCGGTGCTCGCCGCGCTGGGCGCCGCGCACCGGGCCGGGTTCGTGCACCGGGACATGAAGCCGGAGAACGTGCTGATAGGGGACGACGGCCGGGTCAAGGTCGCCGACTTCGGGCTGGTGCGGTCCGTGGACACGGTGACCAACACGACCGGGACCGTCCTCGGCACCGTCTCCTACCTCGCGCCGGAGCAGATCGACAACGGCACGACCGACCCGAGGGTCGACGTGTACGCGTGCGGTGTCGTCCTGTACGAGATGCTCACCGGCGACCGCCCGCACGAGGGGGACTCCCCCGCCATAGTCCTCTACAAGCACCTCCACGAGGACGTCCCGCCCCCCTCGGCCGTCGTGCCCGGACTGCCGTACGAACTGGACGAGTTGGTCGCCTCGGCCACCGCCCGCACCCCCGACCTGCGCCCGTACGACGCGGTGGCGCTGCTCGCGCAGGCCCGTGACGTGCGCGCGGCGCTGAGCGCGGACCAGCTGGACGCGGCGCCGCCGCGGGCCGTCACCTCGGACCGGGACATCTCCGAGGACCGTACGAGCGTCATCCCGCGCTCGCTCACGGTGCCGCGTCCCCTGCCGGTCGACGAGGACGAGCAGGGGCTGCACCACACCAGCGTGCTGGAGAGCCCCCCGCCGCCCCCGCGCCGGCGCGGCGCGCGCTCCCGGCGCGGACCGCTCGCCGTCGTCGTCGCCGTCCTGCTGATCCTCGGCGTCGGCACGGGCGTGTGGTACATCAACTCCGGCCAGTTCACCAAGGTCCCCCTGCTGCTGGCCAAGACGCAGGCCCAGGCGAGCAAGCAGCTGAGCGACGCCGGGCTGGACCTCGGCACGGTCAAGCACGCCTACAGCGACACCGTGAAGCGCGGCACGGTCATCAGCTCGGACCCCGAGCCCGGCAGCCGTGTCCGCGACAACTCCAGGGTGACGCTGACCATCTCCGACGGCCCGGAGACCGTGCACGTGCCCGCGCTGAAGGGCTACCGGCTCGACAAGGCGCGCGCCCTGCTGAAGAAGGACGGGCTCGAACCGGGCATGGTCACCCGGGAGTTCAGCGACGACGTCCCCAAGGGCTTCGTGATCTCCACGGACCCGGAGGAGGGCACCGAGCGGCACGCGGGCTCGGCGATCGCGCTGACCGTCAGCAAGGGCAGCGCCGTCGACGTCCCGGACGTCACGGGCGAGGACCTCGCGGACGCCAGGGCCGACCTGGAGGACGCGGGCCTGACCGTGAAGGTAGCCGCCCAGCAGGTCAACTCCGAGTACGACAAGGGGCAGGTCGCCGCGCAGACCCCGGCGGGCGACGCCCAGGCCGCCGAGGGCGACACGGTGACGCTGACCCTGTCCAAGGGCCCCGAGATGGTCGAGGTCCCGGACGTCACGGGCGACAGCGTGGACGACGCGAAGAAGGCACTGGAGGACGCCGGCTTCCAGGTCGAGGAGGACCGAGGGCTGCTGGGCCTGTTCGGCGACACTGTCAAGAGCCAGTCCGTGGAGGGCGGGCAGACGGCGCCGAAGGGGTCGACGATCACCATCAAGATCCGGTGACGGAACGGCCCGTACCGCATGACACCCTGAGCGGGTGAAGAAGCAGCAGTCCCGCAACCCCGTCGGCGGTCATGTCCCCGTGGCCGGTGGCCTGAACTCCGTCGGGCTCACGTACGCCCGTGATCTGAAGGCCGAGACCGTGCAGGTCTTCGTGGCCAACCCGCGCGGCTGGGCCACGCCCGCCGGGAACCCGCGGCAGGACGAGGAGTTCCGCGCGGCGTGCGCGGCCGAGGCGATCCCGGCGTACGTGCACGCGCCGTACCTGATCAACTTCGGCTCGCACACCGAGGCCACCGTCGAGAAGTCGGTGGAGTCGCTGCGGCACTCGCTGCGGCGCGGGCGGGAGATCGGGGCGCTCGGCGTGGTGGTGCACACGGGCAGCGCGACGGGCGGGCGGGAGCGGTCCGTGGCGCTGAAGCAGGTACGGCAGCACCTGCTGCCGCTGCTCGACGAGCTGACGCACGACGACGACCCGTTCCTGCTGCTGGAGTCGACCGCCGGGCAGGGCGCCTCGCTCTGCTCGCGGACCTGGGACTTCGGGCCGTACTTCGAGGCGCTCGACGCCCATCCGAAGCTGGGTGTCTGCCTGGACACCTGCCACGTCTTCGCCGCCGGGCACGACCTGACCGGCCCCAGCGGTATGCACCAGACGCTCGACCTGCTGGTGGACACCGTCGGCGAGGGCCGGCTGAAGCTGATCCACGCCAACGACTCCAAGGACGTCGTCGGCGCGCACAAGGACCGGCACGAGAACATCGGCGCGGGTCACATCGGCGAGGACCCGTTCCGCGCGCTGATGACCCACCCCGCGACGGAGGGCGTACCGCTGGTCATCGAGACGCCCGGCGGCAAGGAGGGGCATGCGGCGGACGTGGAGCGGCTGAAGAAACTTCGTGATTCGTAGGACGCTGATTCATAAGGCGCTGATTCAAAAGACGTCGAGGACGTTCAGGAATACCCCCTAGGGGTATACGGTTCCTGCCAGGTGCAGGAACCGGTATCCGACGTTGGGGGCACCCATGCAGCACGAGGCACACACGCAGCACCACGAGACCCACGCACACCACCACCAGGCCGCCGCCACCTGGGCCATGGCCGCCCAGGCCACCCTGCACTGCCTCACCGGATGCGCCATCGGCGAGGTGCTCGGCATGGTGATCGGCACCGCGTTCGGCTGGGGGAACCTGGCGACCACGATCCTCGCGATCGTGCTCGCGTTCTTCTTCGGCTACTCGCTCACCCTGCGCGGAGTCCTGAAGGCGGGCGTCGGCTTCCGCGCCGCGTTCCGGGTGGCACTGGCCGCTGACACCCTGTCCATCGCCGTGATGGAGCTGATCGACAACGGCGTGATCGTGGTGTGGCCGGACGCGATGGACGCGACCCTGAGCGACCTGCTGTTCTGGGGCTCGCTCGCGATCTCGCTGGTGATCGCCTTCCTGGTCACCACGCCGGTCAACAGGTGGATGATCGGGCGGGGCAAGGGGCACGCGGTGGTGCACCAGTACCACTGACCCGCGGGAAGGACGCCGGGAGTCAGAGCTCGGGGCCATCCCCGGGCTCTTCCTGGTAGGAGTAGCGCTGTTCCTTCCAGGGGTCGCCGATGTTGTGGTAGCCGCGCTCCTCCCAGAAGCCGCGGCGGTCGGCGGTCATGTACTCCACGCCCCGGACCCACTTGGGCCCCTTCCAGGCGTACAGGTGCGGGACGACCAGGCGGAGCGGGAAGCCGTGTTCCGCGGTCAGCAGCTCGCCGTCCTTGTGGGTGGCGAAGATGGTCCGTTCGGACGCGAAGTCCGACAGCCGGAGATTCGAACTGAATCCGTACTCGGCCCACACCATCACATGGGTGACGGCGGGCGACGGCGGCGCGATCTCCAGGATCGTACGGGCCGGAATCCCGCCCCATTCGGCGCCGAGCATGCTGAACTTCGTGACACAGTGCAGGTCGGCGACGACGCCGGTGTACGGCAGGGCCGTGAACTCCTCGTGGTTCCAGCAGTGCTTCTCGCCGTCCGCGGTGGCGCCGAAGACCCTGAACTCCCAGCGCTCGGGGCGGAACTTGGGGACCGGTCCGTAGTGGGTGACCGGCCAGCCGCGCTGCAGGCGCTGTCCCGGCGGAAGCTCGGGCTGACCTGCTCCTCCTGAATCGCGCTCTCCCGATTCGCGCTCCACCGGCTGACCCATGTCTCCATCCTGACAGACCGAGGAGGGTGCATCCGACCTGCCCCACTCAAACCGGGGCAACCGCGACTAAGCATGCACTTACTTACTAAGTGAAGACTTACTGGACGATCTTCGTCGCCAGTGCAATCATGCGGCGCAACCTGCCAGTTCCCCTGTCGGAAGGAGCCTCTGCAATGCAGGGCGACCCCGAGGTCATCGAATTCCTCAACGAGCAGCTCACCGGCGAGCTGACCGCGATCAACCAGTACTTCCTGCACGCGAAGATGCAGGAGAACTTCGGCTGGACCAAGCTCGCGAAGTACACCCGCCACGAGTCGTTCGACGAGATGAAGCACGCCGAGGTGCTCACCGACCGGATCCTCTTCCTGGAGGGGCTGCCGAACTACCAGCGCCTCTTCCACGTGCGTGTGGGGCAGACGGTCAAGGAGATGTTCGAGGCCGACCGGCAGATCGAGGTCGAGGCGATCGACCGGCTCAAGCGGGGCATCAAGGTGATGCGCGAGAAGGGCGACGTCACTTCCGCGAACATCTTCGAGTCGATCCTGGAGGACGAGGAGCACCACATCGACTACCTCGACACCCAGCTGGAACTGGTGGAGAAGCTCGGCGAGGCGCTGTACATCGCGCAGCTGATCGAGCAGCCGGAGAGCTAGGCCGCCTCGTCCAGTTCCGCCAGGGCCGACGCTCCCTGCTCGACGAGCTCACGGCGGGGGCACGCACCTCGACCCAGGATCGCCTGGATACGGCGTACGCACGAACCGCAGTCCGTGCCCGCCTTGCAGGCCGAGGCTATCTGGCGGGGGGTGCAGGCACCGTCCTCCGCGTGCTTCTTGACCTGCTGCTCGGTGACGCCGAAGCAACTGCAGACGAACACGCGGTTCACCTCCCGCCGGGGTCGATCGTCGTGCCATCCCCGTTGATCGGTGAGGCTAACCTAACCTTACCCGCCGTCTGGGGACCGCAAAAGTGGAGCGGGGCGCGGATCGTATGTGATCCGCGCCCCATTTCACGCCCCTGTAACAGGCGAAACCCTTACTGGTCCCTGTACATCTCCGCCACGAGGAACGCCAGGTCGAGCGACTGGCTGCGGTTCAGCCGCGGGTCGCAGGCCGTCTCGTAGCGCTGGTGCAGATCGTCGACGAAGATCTCGTCGCCGCCGCCCACGCACTCGGTGACGTCGTCGCCGGTGAGCTCGACATGGATGCCGCCCGGGTGGGTGCCGAGGCCCTTGTGGACCTCGAAGAAGCCCTTGACCTCGTCGAGCACGTCGTCGAAGCGGCGGGTCTTGTGGCCGGAGGCCGCCTCGAAGGTGTTGCCGTGCATCGGGTCGGTCACCCAGGCCACGGTGGCACCGGACGCGGTGACCTTCTCGACCAGCTCGGGCAGCTTGTCGCGGACCTTGTCGGCGCCCATGCGGACGATGAAGGTCAGCCGGCCGGGCTCACGGTCGGGGTCGAGGCGCTCGATGTACTGCAGCGCGTCCTCGGCCGTGGTCGTCGGGCCGAGCTTGATGCCGATCGGGTTGCGGATCTTCGAGGCGAACTCGATGTGCGCGCCGTCCAGCTGCCGGGTGCGCTCACCGATCCACACCATGTGCGCCGAGACGTCGTACAGCTGCCCGGTGCGCGAGTCGACGCGGGTCAGCGCGGACTCGTAGTCGAGCAGCAGCGCCTCGTGCGAGGAGTAGAACTCGACGGTCTTGAACTCCTCCGGGTCGGTGCCGCAGGCCCGCATGAAGTTCAGCGCGTTGTCGATCTCCCGCGCGAGCTGCTCGTAGCGCTGGCCGGAGGGGGACGACTTCACGAAGTCCTGGTTCCAGGCGTGCACCTGGCGCAGGTCGGCGTAGCCGCCGGTGGTGAAGGCGCGCACCAGGTTGAGCGTGGAGGCGGACGCGTTGTACATCCGCTTCAGGCGCTCGGGGTCCGGGACGCGGGCGGCCTCGGTGAAGTCGAAGCCGTTGACGGAGTCGCCGCGGTAGGTCGGCAGGGTCACGCCGTCGCGGGTCTCGGTCGGCTTGGAGCGGGGCTTGGAGTACTGGCCGGCGATACGGCCGACCTTCACGACCGGCACCGAGGCGGCGTACGTCAGCACCGCGCCCATCTGCAGCAGCGTCTTGAGCTTGTTGCGGATGTGGTCGGCGGACACCGCGTCGAAGGCCTCGGCGCAGTCGCCGCCCTGGAGGAGGAACGCCTCTCCCTTGGCGACGGCCGCCATCCGGGCGCGCAGCTGGTCGCACTCGCCCGCGAAGACGAGCGGCGGATACGACTCGAGGTCCGCAACGACAGCGCGCAGAGCCTCAAGGTCGGGGTACTCGGGCTGCTGCGCCGCGGGCAGATCTCGCCAGGTGTTGCCGGCGCCGGCGCCGGTCTTAGCGTTCACGGTCACCCCCCAAACATTACGGGGTCGTGTCGACTGGTTTGTGCCGCGCCCGCCAGATGAGACGCACGTCCCGCTCAGCCGGCCACCGGATAGCCCGCCGCCGCGGCGTCCCCGGCCACGTCCGCGAGAGTGGACGCGCTGTTGAGGACGGTGACGATCTCCTCGGTCAGCGGGCGCAGTTCGTAGACGTGTCGCAGGGCGGCCGGATCCAGCGGCTCCCCGTAGTAGTCCTCGGCGAACTCCCGGAAGGCCTCCGCGGCCAGCGGCTCGGGAGCGACGAGGAGGCGGAAGAGATCGTTCGCGCCGTCCGGGTCCGGATCGTCGGGGTACTCGACCTCGCCCGTCCGCCAGACCTCGTCGGCCGGTTCGCGCCACAGACACGCGGTGACCACCGGCATCCCGTGCTCGTCGCAGAAGGCCGGTTCGGTGACCCAGCCCCGCAGCGGCTGCGGCACGGTGTCGACCACGCCGGGCCAGGGGCCGTCGGCCTGGTAGGGGCTCATCGGGGACTCGTGGGCGAAGCCTCTGATGTACGTCCCCTCCGGGGTGAAGACGACGGAGTACTCGTCGCCGGAGCCGTCGCGCATCGAGGCCAGCTCCACACCGGGTGCCCATCGGTGGTCGTAGGAGTGGTAGCGGTCGCCCCACTCGGGGCTGAGGATCGCCTCCAGCACCGCCATCGCCCGGCACCGGTCCCGCAGAGCTGATACGGAGGGCAGCAGACGGGCCACCTCGTGTGCCGTCACTCGGGACCGACCCCCAGATCGAAGTGCCAGCGGCCGGCGGCGGCTCCCTGGTCCAGCAGGGCCAGCACCGGCCCGGCCGGGGCGGACGCCGGGACGTCCACCGCGACCAGGCCGAAGGGGGTGGCGTGGGCCCGGCAGCCCAGCTCCTGGAAGAGGCTCGCCACGTCGTCGAGCGCGGCCGGGTCCTTGGGCACGACCCGGCTGGTCCAGTGCCCGGCCTGCTCGACGACCTCGGTGACCCACAGCCGGTCGTCGCCGCGCACCCGGGCGACCTTCACGACGTCGCCGACGGCGAGTCCGTAGACGAAGACCGGGACGCCCTCGATCCGGAACCGGCCCCCGCCCATCTCCGTGGCGTCGATCTCCTCCTCGTCGAAGGGCGGGTAGCCGTCCTCGTCCCGTTCCAGGGACACGTACACATGGGTCACCGGGCTCGGTCCATTCCCTAGGGGCCCCACGGTGCCGGGCCGTCGGACTTGTCTCCGTTGCAGACCCTACAGAGGCCCTGCCCGTTGGACGGATCCCCGGACCCGCCGTGCGCCTGCGGCTCTATGTGGTCGACCGCCGCCTCGTCGGAGCGCGGAGTGACACCGCTGCGTGACTGCTGGGCCTTGGTGAGCGGCACGTTGCACGTCGGGTTGGCGCAGCGGGCGATGCCGTCGGACTGGGCGGAGGCGTTGCGCTGCAGCACCTCGTCCTTGCCGGCCGGGGTGAACTTCATGTACGGCCTGCTGCCGGGTGCCCCGCCCCGGCCCGGGGTCGGAGTGAAGCCGGGTCGCTTGGTGACGTACTCGACGCCGTCCTCCAGACCGCTGCCGGGCTTGCCGCCGGTGATCTTGCGGGCGGTGTTCGCGATCCCCTTGGCGATGTCGGCGATCTTGCTGCCGGGCTTGGAGTTGGCGATGGCCTTGCCGGCCCGGGCGGCCGCCCCGGTGACCGCGGAGATCGCCTTCCCGCTGCCGCCGGACACGGCCCTGCTGGCCGCGGAGGTCACCGCCTTGCCGGCACTGCTGTTGAGCGCGGCGCGGGCACCGGCGCCGAGTCCGGCGAGCGCGCCCGCCGTGGCCGCTCCGGTGACGGCGCCGACCCCGGTGGCGGTGAGCAGTCCGCCGACGGAGAAGTCCGTCTTGCCCTCCGCGGCGTCCACGCTGTACCCGGTCGCCGCGCCGGCCGCACCCGCCACCGCGCCGGCGAGGATCACACAGCCGACGCCGGTGGAGCACACGGCCCCGACGGCGATGCCGACCGCGATGCCCACCGCCACGTTGGCGATGACGCCCTTGTTCTCCTTGGCCCAGTTCCAGGCGTCGGAGGCGCCTTCCTTGACCGAGTTCCAGACGCCGGACAGCGACCAAAGACCCGTCGGGTCGACGAACATGACGGGGTTGTCGGCGCCGTAGGAGTAGGCGTTGGCGGTCTGTGCGGAGGTCAGGTCCAGGGCCGGGTCGGTGGAGACGAAGCGGCCGAGGTCGGCGTCGTAGTAGCGGGCGTCCAGCGCGTTCAGGCCGGTGCTGGGGTCGCGGACCTTGCCGAGCCAGCCCCGGTCGGTGGGCGGCGCGTGCAGCAGCGGGTCCCTGATCTTCCCGTACGGGTCGTAGTACGCCCGCTCGACCAGGCCTGTGCCTTCCGGCACGGCGATCTGCGCGGAGCCCTGGGTGTCGTTGAACCGCCACTTCAGGATGCCGGCCGGGAGCCGTTCGGCGACCGCGGTCCCGGCGAGGCGGTAGTAGCGGGTGCCGCCCTTGAGGATGCCGAGGGCGACGGTGATCTCCTGGTCGTCGAGGTAGAGGGTGGCCACGCCGAGCGGATCGATCCGGGCGATCCGGGTGCCGTCGGGGGCGTAGACGAAGTCGGTCTTCTTCAGCAACGCCGTCGTCACCGAGGCCAGGCGCTGCTGGGCGTCCCATTCGTAGGAGGCCGGGACCAGGTCCTTGACCTTCTTCTTCAGGGCGCCGTCGGCGTCGTAGGCGTAGGTGTCGTGACCGACCTGGGTGACGGCGTGCGGATGGTCGGGGTCCTCGTACGCGTAGTCCTGCTTGAGGAGGAGGGAGCGGGCCGAGGTGATGTTGCCGTCCGCCGAGTAGGTCCAGGACTCGTTGTAGCCGGCCGGGCCGTCGTGGACGGTGGTCGAGTCGTCGTCCGAGCAGTCGGTGCGCTCGGTCGTCCAGGCGTGGGCGAGCCGGTCGAGGCCGTCGTACGTGTAGCAGGTGGCGACCGGGGTCTTCAGGGCGTTGTCGGTGATCGAGGTGAGGTTGCCCGCCTGGTCCCAGGCGTAGCCGTCGTCCTGTTTCGCCTCCCAGGAGTCGTCGTGGGCGGAGCCGACGAGGGTCTGGATGCGGGACAGCCGATGGGTGTCGTCCTCGTAGCCGTAGGCGCGGCGCAGCGGGTGGAGGGCGTCGGCGTAGTCGCGGGTGGCGAGCTTGCCGTCGGCCGCGTAGCCGGTGCCCGAGATGTAGCTCCGGGTGTGGTCCTCGCCGGTCAGCGGGTCGGTGATGGTACCGGTGAGGGTGGTGGGGTTGCCGAGGCTGTCGTAGCCGGTGGTGAGGGTCTCCTTCGGGGTTCCGGGGGCGGCGTCCGGGTAGCTGGTGCGGACCACGTGGTCGGAGGCGTCGTAGCCGTACTCGACCCGGTAGGAGGTGTCCTTCAGCAGGCCGCCGAGCCCCTTGGGGAAGGTCCACTTCTTGCCGGTGATGCGGCCCCGCGGGTCGAAGCCGGTGGCGGCGAGGGTGTAGGCGCGGCCGTCCTGGTAGGTGGTCTGCGTGGTGACATGGCCGACGGCGTTCGGGACGTCGGTGGAGTCGTAGGCCCACGAGGCGACCTTGGTGCCGCTGCCGACCCGGCCCGTCCAGCGGGACACCGGGCGGTTCAGCTTGTCGTACTCGGTGGACAGCGTCGGGGTGTCCGAGCCCGCCGCGAGTGCCTTGGCGTCCCAGGACGCGACCGGGTTGCCGTTCGCGTCGTACTCGGTGCGCATCCGGCCGGCGTCCGCGTCGACGGCCTCGGTACGGCGGCCGAGGAGGTCGTAGCCGAAGGTGGAGGTGTGGCCGCCGGGGTCGGTGACCGAGGCGGTCTGGTCGGCCGGGGTGTAGGTGTACGTCGTCGTCGCGGCCGTGTTCCCGGTGCCCTCCTGCTTGCGGACGCCGCGGCCGCGGGCGTCGGTCCAGGCGGTGCTGGGCACGCCGCCGTGGGGCGGGGTGGTGCGGGTGCGGTCGCCGAAGTACTCGGTGGTGGTGGCCCACAGGCGCTTGCCGTTGCCGTACTGCGCGGCCTCCAGGGTCCGGCCGAGGCTGTCGTAGGTGTAGCGCGTCTCGTCCACCTGGTCGCCGGGTACGGCGAGCAGGGCGCTGCCGGCCGCTCCGGCCGCGACGACGGGCAGCGACTCGGCGGCCACGTTCCCGGCGTCGTCGTAGCGCTTGTCGGTGACGATCGTCTTGTCGGTGCCGCCGGTCGATGCTGGGGATACCTGCTGGGTCTGCCGGTTGCGGCCCAGCGAGTCGAGGTACTGCCAGGTGGTGACGTAGGTGTCGCCGGACTGGAGGTTGGCGGTGGTGACCCGGGGCGGCTTCACGTGCTCGGGGTCGAGGAAGTAGGTGAAGACCTGCGCCGGCGGGTCGTCGGCGCCCTGTTCGGGCTGGCGCACGCTGATCAGCCGGCCGAGCGGGTCGTAGGAGTTGCGGGTGATCTGCCCGTTGGCGTCCTTGACGGAGACCGGCAGCTGCCGGTCCGCCTCGAAGGTGGTCACCTCGGCCTGGCCGAGCGCGTTGGTCTCGGTGACCGTGACCGGGCGGCCGGTGTCCGGGCTGTAGACGGTGCGGTCGGTGTTGCCCTTGGCGTCGGTCTGGGTGGCCGTGCGGCCGTAGGCGTCGAAGGTGGCCTCGGTCGTCTCGGTCTTCGTGACCGTGTCCGGGCCCGAGGCCGCGACGGCGGCGACACTGCGCGTGACGTCGCCCTTGGTGACCGGGGCGCCGAGGTCCGTGGAACCGTCGTAGTACTGGTCCTTGCCGGTGATCAGCGACTTGGGGTCGGCGCAGGTGCCGGAGTAGGTGCGGATCCGGTAGGGGAAGGCGAGCGTCCAGGAGTCGACGGCGGCGGCGCCGCGGTCGTACGAGGTCTTCGTGCAGCGGACGTCGTCGCCGGCCGTGTCGAGGACCTGGGTGACCTGGCCGTAGGTGTCGTAGTCGGTGGCCAGGG
Organism: Streptomyces cylindrosporus; assembly: GCF_022698165.1. Lineage (GTDB taxonomy): Bacteria > Actinomycetota > Actinomycetes > Streptomycetales > Streptomycetaceae > Streptomyces > Streptomyces cylindrosporus. Next base: position 955,890 of record NZ_JALDAY010000001.1, on the reverse strand, counting down.
TGGTGGTGCGGGTGGAGCGGTCGCCGTTGTCGGCGATCAGGGTCTCGCGGCTGGTCGAGCTGTTCTCCACGACGAGGTGGGCGTCCTTGTCGGGATCGCTCTCGCCCTCCTTGGCCGGGGTGGTGTGCGCGGAGGTGTAGCCGTGCAGGGTGCCGCCGAGTTCGTAGCCGGCCGAGCCGTCGGCGTTCACCTGGAACTGGACGCTCTCGCGCTCCTTGCCCTTCAGATACGGCAGGTCCTTGACCGAGTTGCCCTGCGAGTCGGTGACCTCGACGGACTTGTGCGAGCCGTCGGCCTTCGCATCGCCGTCCATGCCGCGGTAGTTGAGCGAGCGGGTGATCTGGACGGCGCGGCTCGCGGACTCGCCCCGGTAGGACGGGTCGGTCATCTTGGCGACGTCGACGCTGCCGTAGCCGCGCCAGTCGCTCCAGGAGCGGCGCTCGGCCTTGGTGACCGGGTCGTCGTCGTGGTGCCAGGCGGGGGTGCCCCGGTAGCGGTACTCGGTGGTCTGCGGGGGCGAACCGCCGCCGCTGTCACGGACGGTGACCTCGGTGGTGAGGTACTTGTGCCAGACGCCGAAGCCGGAGGAGGTGCCGTTGGTGCGCCAACCCGGGAAGCAGTCCTGGGTGTTGGAGTCGTAGCGGCCCTCGGGCAGGTCGTCGATCGGGCACGGGTCGGGCTGGCCGTAGGTGACGTCCACTCGGCGGCCCAGCTCGTCGAGGAACGAGGTGATGCGCAGTTTGCGCATCTCGGGGGCGCCGGCCGCCGGGTCCGCGTCGGCCCGGTTGGCGAACTCCTTGCCGGTGAACTCGACCGCGGGAAGCTTGAGTTCACCGCCGACCAGGCCGGTCTGCTGCACCTTGGACAGCCACAGCATGGCGTCGGTGCCGTCGGAGGGCTTCGGGTAGTCGTACGTGAAGTCCATCCGGTCCACGTCCGTCCAGCCGCCGTCGGCGCCGGAACGCTGGGCCGTCACCGAGCGCAGCAGCGCGTTCGTGAAGAACGTCGGCGCCTTCTGCTCCTCACCCGTGCAGTCACCGCTCGCGCACAGGGAGTCGAGGGGCGCGTCGGGGTACGAGCTCGCGTGGTCGGCGTCGAAGGCCGGGCAGTCACCGCTGCCGTCGGCGGCCTCGACGCAGCGCAGGCCGGTGGTGAAGTGGAGCCGGGCGGGGGCCTGTTGGTCCTCGGCGCCGGAGCGCTGCGAGTAGACGATGTCCTTGAGGTGGCCGCCGCGGACGTACGAGGTCGACTTGTCCGGGTCGCCGTTGCGGGCGTAGCGGTTGGTCTCCTGCGCGTAGAAGTACGTGTTGGAGTTGCCGTGCGCGTCGACGACGCCGTCGAGGTTCCAGCGCCAGGCCTGGGTGCAGTACGAGTCCTCGACGCTGCCCTTGTGGCAGGGTTCGCCTTCGTCGTCGCCGAAGACCGGCACGGTGTAGACGGAGTCCGTGGCGGTACCGGTGGTGGCCTGCTTGCCGCGGCCGAAGGTGTATTGCGTGCCCTGGGGCGTGGTCACGACCCAGTACTCACCGTCGTTGTCGCCGTTCTCGGCGCCCGTCCTGTGCTGGACGCGCCAGCCCGGGTCGTCCTGCGCGCGCCAGGTGTCGCCGCCCGCCGTGGTGTCCTTGACCAGCGCGGACGAGGTGCCCTGGAGGGAGATGCGGTACTCGTCGCCGGCCCAGCACAGGTCGCCGGTGTCGCCGCCGTCGTCGGCGCAGCCGTTGTAGCGGCGCTCGATGTACGGCAGGGCGAGGTCCCAGCCCTGGCCGACCCAGGACGGCTGGTTGTTCTCGGCGGCCACCATGCCGTCGACGGCCTGCGATGAGTAGCCGAGGTTGATGTCGGGGGCGTCGCCCGCGATGGCGGGGACCTGGGGCAGGGGCAGCGACCAGGAGAAGTCGCCGGAGCTGAGGCCGACCTGCCACTTGCTGGACGAGGCGAGCTTGGTGGCGGTGGCGGAGCCCGTCTCGCCGTTCGGGGCGGCGGCGACCACGAAGACGGTGTCCGGGTCGGCGGCGAGCTCGGCGGAGAGGGTGTGCGTGGTCAGGTCGATGCGGCTCTTGACCGGGCTGCTCGCCGCGCATTTCGCGGCGCGGGGCGTGCTCAGGGCGCAGGCGGGCTTGGCGATCAGCCGCAGCCGTGACTCGAAGTCGGCGCCGAAGGCCCGCCGGAAGCCGGAGGTGTCCACGCGGACGCCGACACGGTCGGTGGTCTCGGCCGCCTTCAGGGTGAACGCCGTGGCGTGGCCCCCGAGTTGGCGGGCCTTGGCGTTGTCGTACGCCCGGACGTCGACCGTGTCGGGAGCGGCGGCCCGGCTGCGGGGCGCGGTCACCGACACGGCGGTGGCGGCGACGCGGGCCGGCTTCGCGCCGACGGCAACGTTGTCCTCGCCGGGGCTGGGCCAGGTGACCTTCGCGACCTCGGCGGCTGCGAGCGGTCTGCCCTTCGCGTCGGTGGGTCTGGTGTCGAACCGGGCGCCTGCCCGGATCTTGGTGCGGTCGATCGTGGTCACGGATCTTTCCGCGTCGGCGACCGAGGTGGTCCCTCTCGGTGCGGCCTCGGCGACCACCGGCTGTAAGCCGGACAGGCCCAGGGCCAGGACCACCGCTGCGACGCAGGATGACCGGAAGCGCTTCATGAGTCCCCCTCCACCCGTCAAGGGCTCAAGAGTCACGATCCGATCATGCGCACGTCAAGGAGAAGTCTGAGACATTCCTGTGAAGGAAAAGGGTGTAAGATCCGCGCCATGCTCGCGCACTCGATCCAGAACTGGTGGTGGACCGCTCATCCGGCGGCCCACTGACTGCGCGTACGCAAGACTTCGCGAAGGCCGCCCGAGGGGCGGCCTTCGGTGTTTCCGGGGTCGTTCCTCTTCGACATCGACAGTTTTCGACATCGACAGTTGAGGAACCATGGACCTGACACAGCTGCTGGCCGACGACCGCCCGTTCGCCCTGCTCCGCCGCCGTACGCCCGGCCATGACGAGGACACCGTGGAACTGTTCCTCGGCCCGGTCGGTGCCTACGACCGCCTCGCCGACCTGCCCGACGAGTGCCTCGCGCTCGTCCCCTACCGGCAGATCCGGGAGCGGGGCTTCGACGTACGGGACGACGGGACGCCGCTGCTGGCGCTCACCCCGACAGTGCTATGTCACATTCCACTGGCCGAGGCGCTCGCCCAGCTCCCCGCCCACGCCGTCCGCGTCGAACGCGGCGGCTTCGACGTCGACGACGAGGAGTACGCCGGGATCGTCGGCCGCGTGCTGCGCGAGGAGATCGGGCGGGGCGAGGGCGCCAACTTCGTGATCCGGCGGACGTACGAGGGCGAGATCCCGGGGTTCGGACGCGCCGACGCCCTCGCGCTGTTCCGGCGGCTGCTCGAGGGCGAGCGGGGCGCCTACTGGACCTTCGTCGTGCACACCGGCGACCGCACCCTGGTCGGCGCCAGCCCCGAGGTGCACGTCCGGATGTCCGGCGGCACGGTCGTCATGAACCCGATCAGCGGGACGTACCGCTATCCCGCCGAGGGCCCGACCCCCGAGCACCTGCTGGACTTCCTCGCCGACGGCAAGGAGATCGAGGAGCTGTCGATGGTCGTCGACGAGGAGCTCAAGATGATGTGCACGGTCGGCGACATGGGCGGGGTCGTGATCGGCCCGCGCCTGAAGGAGATGGCCCATCTCGCGCACACGGAGTACGAGTTGCGCGGCAAGTCGTCCCTGGACGTGCGCGAGGTGCTCAAGGAGACCATGTTCGCGGCCACCGTCACCGGCTCCCCCGTGCAGAACGCCTGCCGGGTCATCGAGCGGCACGAGGTCGGCGGACGCGGCTACTACGCGGGCGCCCTGGCCCTCCTCGGCCGTGACTCGGGCGGCGCCCAGACCCTGGACTCCCCCATCCTCATCCGCACCGCCGACATCGACGCCGACGGCGGCCTGCGCGTCCCGGTCGGCGCCACCCTCGTGCGCGGCTCCGACCCCGCCGGCGAGGTCGCCGAGACGCACGCGAAGGCGGCGGGCGTGCTCGCGGCTCTGGGCGTACGGCCGTCCCGCCCGCGCGCGGAGCACACGCGCGTACGGCTCGCCGACGACCCACGCGTGCGTGCCGCGCTCGACGGCCGCCGGGCCTCCCTCGCGCCGTTCTGGCTGCGGATGCAGGAGCGGTCGTACGACATCGAGGGGCACGCCCTCGTGGTGGACGGCGAGGACACCTTCACGGCGATGCTCGCGCACGTGCTGCGCTCTGGCGGCCTTGAGGTCACCGTCCGGCGCTACGACGAGCCGGGCCTTGAGGAAGCCGTCCTCGCCCACCAAGGGCCGGTCGTGCTGGGCCCCGGCCCCGGTGACCCGTCCGACCTGGACGACCCGAAGATGCGCCTCCTGCGCGACCTGACCGCCCAGGTGATCCGCACCCACCCGCACGGCGTGCTCGGCGTCTGCCTCGGGCACGAGCTGATCGCGGCCGAGCTGGGCCTGGAGATCGTACGGAAGGAAGTCCCGTACCAGGGCGCCCAGACGACGATCGACCTGTTCGGGCAGCCCGAGACCGTCGGCTTCTACAACAGCTTCGTGGCGCGCTGCGACGACGAGGTGGCCGAGGAGCTGGCCGCGCACGGCATCGAGGTCAGCAGGGCGGACAACACGGAGGTGCACGCGGTTCGGGGGCCGGGCTTCGCGGGCGTCCAGTTCCACCCGGAGTCGGTGCTGACGCTGAACGGCGCCGCCGTCGTCCGGGAGCTGGTCGGTCAGCTGCGCGGCACGAGCACGTTCTCCGAGCGGCGGCCGGCCCTGTAGTCGAGGACGTTGCCGACCGTGGCCTCGATGATCTGGCCGACGGCGTCCTCGGTGTAGTAGGCCTGGTGGGAGGTGACCAGGACGTTCGGGAAGGTGACCAGGCGGGCCAGGGTGTCGTCCTCGATCGCCTCCAGCGACTTGTCGAGGAAGAACAGGCCCGCCTCGGCCTCGTACACGTCGAGTCCGACGCCCGTGAAGCGGCCCTCGCGCAGTTCGGCGACGAGGGCCGCGGTGTCGATCAGGCCGCCGCGGCTGGAGTTGACCAGGATCGCGTCGTCCTTCATCGCCTTGAGGGCGGGGGCGTCGATCAGGCGCTGGGTCTGGGGCATCAGCGGGACGTGCAGGGTGACCAGGTCGGACTCGGCGAGCAGCTGCTCCTTGGGGACGTACTTCATGCCGAGTTCCGTGCAGGCCGGGTTCTCGGCGATGTCCCAGCCCAGCAGCCGCATGCCGAAGCCGTGCGCGATCCGGGTGAAGGCCTCGCCGATCTTGCCCGTGCCGAGGACGCCGGCGGTGCGGCCGTGCATGTCGCGGCCCATCAGTCCGTCGAGGCGGAAGTCGAAGTCACGCGTGCGCGTGGAGGCCCGCACGATACGGCGGTTGACCGCCATGGCGAGGGTCCAGGCGAACTCGGCGACCGAGTACGGCGAGTAGTACGAGACCCGGGCGACCGTCATGCCGAGCCGCTCGGCGACCTTGAGGTCGATGTTGTTGAACCCGGTGGAGCGCTGGGCGATCATCCGCGTGCCGCCCGCCGAGAGGATCTCCAGGACGCGCGGGCCGAGGTCGGCGTTGACGCTCGTGGAGACGATCTCGTAGCCGGCCGCGATGGGGGCGGTGTCCTCGTTGAGGAAGACGTCGAGGCAGCGGACGTCGTGGTGGCCGTGGAAGGCGCGCTCGATCAGGGGTTTCTCGTCCGCCTGGACGCCGAAGGCGAGGATCTCCACGAAACGGCTCCCGTTCTGGTGGGTTATGGGCCGAATATACGGCCCACAACCCCGGGGTGCCGTCCGGATCCGGTCAGCCGAAGAAGACCCCGACCTCCTCGTAGAGCTTCGGGTCCACCGTCTTCAGCTTCGCCGTCGCCTCGGCGATCGGGACGCGGACGATGTCGGTGCCGCGCAGGGCGACCATCTTGCCGAAGTCGCCGTCGCGGACGGCCTCGATGGCGTGCAGGCCGAAGCGGGTGGCGAGCCAGCGGTCGAAGGCGCTCGGGGTGCCGCCGCGCTGGATGTGCCCGAGGACGGTCGTCCGGGCCTCCTTGCCGGTGCGCTTCTCGATCTCCTTGGCCAGCCACTCGCCGACGCCGGAGAGGCGCACGTGCCCGAAGGAGTCGAGGGACTCGTCCTTCAGGACCATGTCGCCGTCCTTGGGCATCGCGCCCTCGGCGACGACCACGATCGGGGCGTACGACGCCTTGAAGCGCGAGGTGATCCAGGCGCACACCTGCTCGACGTCGAAGCGCTGTTCGGGGATGAGGATGACGTTGGCGCCGCCGGCGAGCCCGGAGTGGATGGCGATCCAGCCGGCGTGCCGGCCCATCACCTCGCAGACCAGGACGCGCATGTGGGACTCGGCGGTGGTGTGCAGGCGGTCGATGGCCTCGGTGGCGATGCCGACGGCGGTGTCGAAGCCGAAGGTGTAGTCGGTGGCGGAGAGGTCGTTGTCGATGGTCTTCGGTACGGCGACGACGGGGACGCCGTACTCGTCGTTGAGGCGTGCGGCCACGCCCAGGGTGTCCTCACCGCCGATCGCGATGAGCGCCTCGACGTCCTGCTTGGCGAGGTTCTCCTTGATGCGGCGGATGCCGTTCTCCTGCTTGAGGGGGTTGGTGCGCGAGGAGCCGAGGATGGTGCCGCCGCGGGGCAGGATGCCGCGCACGGCGGGGATGTCGAGGCGTACGGTGTCGCCCTCGAGCGGACCCCGCCAGCCGTCCCGGAAGCCGACGAAGTCGTAGCCGTACTCCTGCACGCCCTTGCGGACGATGCCCCGGATGACGGCGTTGAGCCCGGGGCAGTCGCCGCCTCCGGTCAGTACTCCGACCCGCATGGAAATGTCCCTTCGCCGCGGTTGCCTGTGAGGCCACGCTAATGGTGATCCAGGTCACAGAGGGATGGGCGGGAAGGGCAATTCCGGTGAATCAGCGGGTGATTGGTTTACTCGTCGTCAAGTCCGCGCTCTATCGCGTACCTCACCAGCTCGACCCGGTTGTGGAGTTGGAGCTTGCCGAGGGTGTTCTGGACGTGGTTCTGGACCGTGCGGTGCGAGATGACCAGGCGCTCGGCGATCTGCTTGTAGCTCAGGCCCTTGGCGACCAGCCGCAGTACCTCGGTCTCGCGGTCGGTGAGCTGCGGGGCCTTCGGCTCGTCGGGGTCGGAGGAGGGCGTGGGGTCGGAGGCGAGGCGGCGGTACTCGCCGAGGACCAGACCGGCGAGGCCCGGCGTGAACACCGGGTCACCGACGGCGGTACGGCGCACCGCGTCGAGCAGCTCCTCGGTGGACGCCGACTTCAGCAGATAGCCGGTCGCGCCCGACTTCACCGCTTCCAGTACGTCGGCGTGCTCGCCGCTCGCGGACAGGACCAGGACGCGCAACGCCGGGTTGTGGCCGACGAGTTCCTTGCAGACCTGGACGCCGGGCTTCAGCGGCAGGTTGAGGTCGAGGACGAGCACGTCCGGCCCGGCGGCCTTGGCGCGGCGCACGGCCTGGTCGCCGTCGCCCGCGGTGGCCACCACGTCGAAGCCGGACTCGGTCAGGTCGCGGGCGACGGCGTCGCGCCACATCGGGTGGTCGTCGACCACCATGACCTTGATCGGGCCCTGCTGCTGACTCATCGATTCCCCGCCTTCACGTCTTTCGCGTCCTTGGGTACCTTCAGCTCGACCTCCGTGCCCTGCCCCGGGATCGACATCAGCTCGGCACTGCCGCCCAGCTCGCGCAGCCGGCCCCGGATCGACAGGGCGACGCCGAGCCGCCCCTCCCCCTCGGCCTGGGCGAGCCGGCCCTCGGGGATGCCGGGTCCGTCGTCCCGTACGGTCACCACGACCTCGTCGGGCTCGTCCTCGACGAGGATCCACGCGCGCGCGTGCTCGCCGGCGTGCTTGTGCACGTTGTCCAGGGCGGCGCCGACGGCCGCGGCCAGCTCCTTCGCTGCGGGCGCGGGCAGCAGCACGGGGGCACCGGGCTCGGCGAAGCTCACCTTGGCCGCGGCGTACGGGGCGAGCAGGGCACGCAGGTCGACCGGGGCGTCCTCGTCGTAGGAGGGCTCGTCGACGGCCCGTACGACCGCACCCTCGGCCGCGTTCTCCGAGGCCCGCGAGACGGGGACCAGGCCGCCGGAGACCAGGGTGCGCAGGGCGACCTCCTGCTCGCCGGCCAGCTGCCCCAGCTCGGCCGCCTCGCCGCCCAGGACCGCGCCCCGGCGCTGCACCATGGCCAGCACCTGCAGCACGCCGTCGTGGATGTCCCGGGCGAGCCGCTCCCGCTCCCTGGTCGCGGCCTCGATCTCCAGGGCGCGGGCGAGGGTGCGCTCGGAGGCGCGGGCGACCTCGACGACGTAACCGATGGCGATGGAGGCGACCCAGACCAGGATGACGTTGTGGACGGTGTCGCGGGCCGGGGAGCCGCGCTCGATGAGGTTCGCGGCGGCGACCGGCGTGGAGGCGAAGGCGGCCCAGCGCCAGCCGCCCTTGATGGCGAACGCGAGGACCGAGCCGGCCGTCCATATCGACGGCAGGGTGGGGCCGCCGCTCTGGATGTGTTGGTCGTTCGCCGCCAGCGGGGTCAGGACGATGCCGGTGAGGGCGATGGCGAGGTCGACGGCGAGGAAGCGCTTGGTGCAGGCCGCGGCGCTCTGCACCCGGGGCAGGGTGGCGAGCGTCCAGACGAACAGGACGCAGTAGTACGCGATGGCGATGCCCGCGTGGTCGTACTCGTCGTAGGCGGTGGCGAACAGGCCGACCGCGTACAGCATGGTGAGCACCCGGTACGCGGTCAGGGCACGCCACAGCGGCTGCTCGACCGACATCCTCATGACTCGCTCGCGCCTGGCCATGTCCCCCACCCCCATCGAGCCCACCGACCGACAGCCTAGGCCCCGGACTTCTCCTTCTTGGCCAGTTCCTTGGCCTGCTCCTTGTCGGCCTTCGCCGCCTCCGCGATCCGGCGCTTGGCCGCGGTCGCGTAGATGTCGACGTACTCCTGGCCGGAGAGCTTCATGATCTCGTACATGACCTCGTCGGTCACCGCGCGCAGCACGAAGCGGTCGTGCTCCATGCCCTGGTAGCGGCTGAAGTCGAGGGCCTTGCCGATGCGGATGCCGGGGCGCATCAGCTTGGGCATGACCTTGCCCGGGGGCTGGATCTTCTCGGTGTCGATCATCGCGACCGGGATGACGGGCGCGCCGGTGGCGAGCGCCACGCGCGCGAGGCCGCCGGGCTTGCCCCGGTAGAGCCGGCCGTCGGGCGAGCGGGTGCCCTCCGGGTAGATCCCGAACAGCTCACCGCGCTCCAGGACGTCGATGCCGGCCTTGACGGCCGCCTCGCCCGCGCCGCGCGCGCCCGAGCGGTCCACGGGGAGCTGGCCCGCGCCCTTGAAGAAGGCGGCGGTGAGGCGGCCCTTGACGCCGGGTGTGGTGAAGTACTCGGCCTTCGCGATGAAGGTCACCTTGCGGTCGAGGACCGCGGGCAGGAAGAACGAGTCGGAGAAGGAGAGGTGGTTGCTCGCCAGGATCGCGGGCCCCTCGGCCGGAATGTTCTCCAGGCCTTCCACCCAGGGCCTGAAGGCAACCTTCAGCGGTCCGCCGATGGCGACCTTCATCGTGCCGTACAACACCCGTGTGCCTCCCGTTTCCGTCGATCAGACCTTAACCCGGCCCGCCGTCGAAGGAGCCGACGGCCCTGGTCGGTGTCAGTGCCGTCGCGTACGGTGAAGCACACCTGGACTCACGTCACTCTCATGCAGACTCACTCTCACTTGCACACTCACTCTCACTGACAGGAGACCGATGGTGCCGGTCCTTCCTGGAGCCGAGCCGTTCCGCCACGAGGGCGGGGAGGTAGGCGTCCTTCTCTGCCACGGCTTCACCGGTTCGCCCCAGTCGTTGCGCCCGTGGGCGGAGTATCTCGCCGAGCGCGGTTTCACCGTCTCGCTGCCGCTGCTGCCCGGGCACGGCACCCGCTGGGAGGACATGCAGCTCACCGGCTGGCAGGACTGGTACGCGGAGGTGGACCGCGAGCTGCGCGCCCTGGGCGAGCGCTGCTCGCAGGTGTTCGTGGCCGGCCTGTCGATGGGCGGCGCGCTGGCCCTGCGGCTCGCCGCCCGGCACGGGGACGCGGTCTCGGGCGTGATGGTCGTCAACCCGGCGAACAAGGTGCACGGCCTTGCCGCGTACGCCCTTCCGGTGGCCCGCCATCTCGTCCGGACGACGAAGGGCATCGCCAGCGACATCGCCAAGGAGGGCAGCGCCGAGCTGGGCTACGACAAGGTGCCGCTGCACGCGGCCCACTCGCTGCGGAACTTCTTCCGGCTGGTCGACCGGGAGCTGCCGCAGGTCACCCAGCCGCTGCTGCTTCTGCACAGCCCGCAGGACCATGTGGTCCCGCCCGCCGACTCGGCGCGCATCCTGGGCCGGGTCTCGTCCCGGGACGTGCGCGAGATCCTGCTGGAACAGAGCTACCACGTCGCGACGTTGGACCATGACGCGGACCGGATCTTCGAGGAGAGCCTCGCGTTCATCGGCCGGCTCGCAACCGGTGTCGGCAAGGAAGGGACGGCCGCTGGTGGCTGAGCACGGTTCGGATCGCGAGGACCGCGAACCGGAGGAGCAGGGCGTCCCCTTCGACGAGGACGCCGCATGGGCCGCGATCGTCGCCGGGTACGGCGAGGAGCCGAAGGACCCGCCGGGCACCAAGCCGTTCAAGTCCGTCGAGGACCTGGCGCTGCTCGAACCGGAGACGAACGACGCCCCGGCCGAGACCCCGAAGAAGGAGGAGAAGCCGGCCAAGCCCCTGGGCGGCTCGGTCTCCTTCGCGCCCGGCGTCGGCCCGCGCGACTACACGGCGGCGGAACCGTCCGAGGGCGACTTCGAAGAGGACGACGAGGGCCACTTCGTACCGCCGGAGCCGCCCCCGCTGCCGGCCGCCGACACCACGGCGAAGTTCGCCTGGCTGGGCGTGATCGGCGGCCCGGTCCTGCTGCTGCTCGCGGTGCTGTTCGGCTGGGACATGACCTGGTGGCTGGCGACGGTCGGCATCGGCGGCTTCCTGGGCGGGTTCGCGACGCTGGTGATGCGGATGCGCACGGACGACGAGGAGGACGACGACCCGGGGCGCGGCGCGGTCGTCTGACCAGGGCGGGCTAGGAAGCGGCGGGGACGTCGAGGGTGGCCAGGACCGGGAGGTGGTCCGTGGCCGCCCTCAGGTCCGTGGCGGTGATGCCGGGGAGGTCGGTGGGGACACCGCAGCCGAGCACCTCGATGCCCTTGGTGGCGAAGATCGCGTCGATACGGCGGTGTGGCTCGTCGCGGGTCCAGGTGTGTTCGCCGCCCTGAGGGTTGACGGCCCAGCAGTCCTGGAGGTCGGCGGCCAGGCGGCGGAAGGTGCGGCCTTCCGGGCGGTCGTTGAGGTCGCCGCCCGCCACCGCGTGCTCGACGCCCATGCCGGCGAGGCGGTCGAGGAGCATGCCGGCCTGCTCGTAGCGCTCGTCCTGCTGGAGGCTGAGGTGACAGCTGACGACGCCCAGGCGGGCGCCGGCGATGTCGACGACGGCTGTCGCGAAGCCGCGGCGGTGCCGGCCGGGGGTGAGGGGGAGGAGGACGTCCTCGGTGCGTTCGACCGTGACGCGGAGGTTGCAGAGGATGGCGGGGCCGGCCGCGGTTGCTCCGCCGGTGAGGATGACCTGGCCCGAGGCCGACGCGAGTCTTGCGAGTTTCTTGCGCCAGCGGAAGAAGCGGGGGGCTTCTTGGACCAGGACCAGGTCGGGGTCGCAGGCGGTGATGATGCGGGCTAGCGCGGCTGTGTCGTCGCGCATTGAGCGGATGTTGTAGCTCAGGACTTTGACGACGGGCATGTGGATCAATGTACGCCCAAGGGGGAGGGGCGCGGGGAGCCTGTGCGACTGCCGGTTCGTCGTGGCTTGTCGCGCAGTTCCCCGCGCCCCCAAAAAGCATTCCCCTGGCGCCTGATCACATGATCGGGTCGGGCTCCCGGGCCAGGTCGGCGGCGCCCACCAGGCCCGCCTCGTTGCCCAGTTGGGCTGCGATCACCTCTGCCACCGGGCGCCAGTTGCCGCCCACCAGCCAGCGCTTGTAGGACTTGCGGATGGGGTCCAGGACCAGTTCGCCCTCGTCGGAGAGGCCGCCGCCGACGATGAAGGCCGACGGGTCGAAGAGGGAGGCGAGGTCGGCCAGGCCGGCGCCGGCCCAGCGGGCCAGTTCGCGGTAGGAGTCGACCGCTACCGGGTCGCCCTGGCGGGCCGCCATGGAGATGTGCTTGCCCTCGATGCCGTCGGGGCTGCCGTCGCCCAGGCCGAGCAGGATCTCGGCGTTCTCCGGGGTCGCGTTGGCGCGCTGCTTGGCGTAGCGGACGAGGGCGCGGCCGGAGGCGTACTGCTCCCAGCAGCCCTGCGAGCCGCAGCCGCACAGCAGGCCGTCGGGGACCATGCGGATGTGGCCGAACTCGGCGGCGACGCCGAAGTGGCCGCGGCGCAGCTTGTTGCCGATGATGATGCCGCCGCCGAGGCCCGTGCCGAGGGTGATGCAGATGACGTTGCGGTGGCCCTTGCCGGCTCCGAACTTGTACTCGCCCCACGCGGCCGCGTTGGCGTCGTTCTCCACGACGACCGGGAGGCCGACGCGGGCCTCGACCTTCTCCTTCAGCGGCTCCTGGCGCCAGTCGATGTTCGGCGCGAAGTAGACGGTGGAGCGCTGCCGGTTGACGTAACCGGCAGCGCCGATGCCCACGCCGACGATCTCGTGCCCGGCGCGCGCGCCCTCCACGGCGGAGGCGATGGCGTCCACGATCGCCTCGGGCGTGCCCGGGGTCGGCACCTTGTGGGTCGAGAGGATGTTGCCTTCCTCGTCGACCACACCGGCCGCGATCTTGGTACCGCCGATGTCGACGCCGATGGTGAGTCCCATGAATCCCTCAGTTTCGGTCGAGCCCCGCTACGGCCAACCGTACCCGAGGCCCTGCCGTCAGGGACTCGTCGTCCACCCGCCGGGCAGCCGGGCGGGAGGGGGCGGCGTCAGTCCAGGTCGATGCGCTGCCCGGGACCCGTGCCCTCGCCGCCGTCCTTCTTGTTGCTCTCGTCCAGGTCCTTGTGCAGGTCGGTCGGGCGGGTCCAGCGCTGTTCCTGGGCCTGGACCGCGGAGCGGTAGGCGGCGAGCAGCTCGCTGCCGGCCGCGGCCAGGTGGTCGAAGACGTCCGGGTTGCGCTCGATGACGGGCTCGACGGCGGCCTTGGCCTGCTGGACGACCTGCTTCACCACCTGCTGCGCTGCGGGGCCCGCGACGGCCCCGAACAGCGGCGACTGGATCGTCGACAGCTTCTCCGAGACGGCGTCGACGAGCTTGCGCAGTTCCTCGGCGGCCGACACCGGCGGCTGGCCGTGCTCGGCACGACGGCGGGCCTTCTCCGCGGCGAGGTCCTCGGCGCACGCCGTCGCCCAGGCGTCGGCGTCGGTGGCCCGCACCTCGTCGACGGCATCCTTCGCACCGGCATCCGACGGGGGGAGCTCTTCGCTCATGACGGACTCCTGACTACGGTTCGTCCCTACGACGTTACCCGAACGGGCGTATGTCGTTCACTGCCTCTCCGGCCAGAGATCCGGGTCCGGCGCGAACCGGATCCGCAGCTCCCCCTCGCGCAGCGCGGCCCCGGCGACCGTGCAGCGGCGCAGTGCGGAGGGCAGCGCGACGATCCGCCGGAACCGCCCCGCCGTGACGACGAGTTCGTCACCGCGCCGGATGAGGTCCAGCTCGTCGCGTATCGCGCCGGGCAGCGGGATGTGCCACACGAGCACCCCGTCCTCGCCGATCCGGTCGACGACGGGCCACTCGACGGTGGAGGACGTGTCGTTGACGCCGGGGACGGGCAGCGCGGCGAGGTCGTCGGTGCCGCGGGGGTCGTGGCCGAGGTGCGGAAGGGCCCGTACGTCGTACGACTCCCCCCACTCCTCCAGCGCCTTCCGCTGCTGGGCGACGAGCCCGGCGGGCCACTCCTCGGACCCGACCCGGTTCGCCACGAGCACGTCGGGCGCCAGCCCGCGCAGGGCGAGCCCGAGCCCGGCCTCGCGCACGGCGTCGGCACCGGCGGGCCCCGGTTCGGCGACCAGCCGTACGACGGTGTCCCGGTCGGCGAGCACGGCCTCGACGGCCGCCAGCTCCGTGTCCCACCGGGCGGCGGTCTCGTACAGCCACTCCGAGGGCATGGGCACCCCGGCCAGCCGGCCGAGGACGGGGCGCAGGGCACGGGCCGCCTGCCGTTCGGGCGGGAGCAGCCGACGCAGGTATCGCCGCAGTTCCTCGGGGAGGGAGAGCAGCGCGAGAGCCTGCGGGGTGGCCGGCAGGTCGACGACGAGCAGCTCGAACCGCTCGGACAGCACGGCGTCCCGCAGGGCCCGCAGGATGGTCAGCTCCTCGGCTCCGGGGAGCGGGGTGACCTCCTCCGCGTCCAGCCGGGAGGCCCCGAGGAGGTCGAGAACATTGGCCGCACGTTCCTGAAAGGCGCTGAGATCATCCCGAAAACCGGCGACGGCATCGGGCCGCCAGGCGGTGAGGTTCGGGGCGACGGAGGCGGGGGCCGAGCCGGTCGCCGTGCCGAGAACAGCGCCGAGGGTGTCACCGCGGTCGGCACTGAGAACGAGGGCGCGGACGCCCTCGCGAGCGGCGGCCAGGGCGGTGGCGGCAGCAACGGTCGTACGACCGGCCCCGCCGGACCCGGTGATCAGGATGGTGCGCATGGTGGGCAACGGTAACGGACACGCCCCCAGGGGCGCGGGGAACTGCGCGACCAGCCCCCACACACCCGCACCCGACGACGAAACCTACTTCTCCCCCGACTCGACCCGCTTCTTCAAACCAGCAAGCGCCCGGTCAATGATGACCTTCTCGGCCTTCCGCTTGATCATCCCGAGCATCGGAATCTTGACGTCGACGGTCAGCTGATACGTGACCTCCGTCGCCCCCGCCCCCGCCGCCTTCAAGATGTACGACCCGTCCAGCGATCGCAGCATCTGGGACTTGACCAGCGTCCAGGAGACCTCGTTCTCCCCGGTCCAGGTGTAACCAAGCACCTGGTCGTCCTTGATCGCACCCGCGTCCATGACGAGCCGCACCTGCTCGGCACGCCCCTGCGCATCGGTGGAGAGGACCTCCGCCTCCTTCACCTCACCCGTCCAGTCCGGGTACCGCGCGAAGTCGGCGATCACCCCCATGACGTCGGCCGGTGCCGCCTCGATCGTGATGCTCGAGCTGGTGTGTTCCGCCATCGCCGTGGCTCCTCCAGATGCGGGCCGGTAAAGAGGGTGTGTGCAGCGTGAAGGCTACCGCGCACGTGAGCGCCCGACTCCACCCCCACCTGCGTTCACTCACCATTCAAGGACCCAGGGCTCCCCGGACCCCGCGAAGTGCCCCACGTTCACGCACTCGGTGGCGCCGATCCGCATCCGTCGCACCAACGGCTGGTGGACGTGGCCGAACAGGGCGTACCGGGGGCGCGTACGGCGAATCGCGGCCAGCAGAGCGGCGCTCCCCCGCTCGAACCGCCGCGCCACCGTGTCGTAGACCAGCTCCGGGACCTCCGGCGGGATGTGCGTGCACAGGACGTCCACCTCGCCGACCGCCTCGATCTTCGCCGCGTACTCCTCGTCGCTGATCTCGTACGGCGTGCGCATCGGCGTGCGCAGGCCGCCGCCCACGAAGCCGAAGACCCGGCCGCCGATCTCCACCCGCTCCCCGTCGAGCACCGTCGTGCCCGGTCCCGCGTACTCCGGCCAGAGAGGCGGCATATCGACATTGCCGTACGTCGCGTACGTCGGGGTCGGAAACGCCGCGAACATCTCGGCGTACTGCCTGCGCACGGCCTTCTCGATCGCCGTCGCCCGGTCCGCGCCGATGCCGGCCCACAGCCGGGCCCCGAACTCGCGGGCCTCCTCGAAGCGGCGGGCGGTGCGCAGTTCGACGATGCGGTCGGCGTTCTCCCTGCCGAACAGGTCGGGGAAGATGCCGCGCGAGTGGTCGGCGTAGTCGAGGAAGAGCACCAGGTCACCGAGACAGATCAGGGCATCGGCGCCTTCGCCGGCGCGGGCCAGGTCACGGGCGTTGCCGTGCACGTCGCTGACCACGTGGACGCGCGTGGTGCGATTTCCGGCTGGTGTGGATGCCATGGCGATCAAGGGTAAGCGTGTGCGGCATACGTGAACAGTGGCGGCGGGACCTGCGGTTACTGGCCAGTCAGTTAGCGGGTGGACTACCGTACGCGAAGGAACACCAATCTGTGTGACGCAGCGAACATCTCGCCGGGACCCCCTGTCGAAGAAGCCATACCGGCGGGTAACGTCCGGGCAGTCCAGTCGTGCTCAGTCTTTCAACCACTGAAGCTCTGAGTACCTGCCCGAGCCTTGGACCCACCGTCGCATCACACAACGTCGTGGCGCCGGCGCCTTATTAGGAGCAGCAGTCTTGCGCGAGTTCAGCCTTCCGGCTTTGTACGAGGTCCCTGCGGACGGCAACCTGACCGACATCGTCCGCAGAAACGCCGCGCAGCATCCGGACGTCGCCGTGATCGCCCGCAAGGTGGGCGGCGAGTGGCAGGACGTTTCCGCGACGGCCTTCCTGGCCGAGGTACGCGCGGCGGCCAAGGGCCTCATCGCCTCCGGCGTGCAGCCCGGCGACCGGGTCGGCCTGATGTCCCGCACCCGCTACGAGTGGACCCTGCTGGACTTCGCGATCTGGAGCGCGGGCGCGGTGACCGTGCCGGTGTACGAGACCAGCTCGCCGGAGCAGGTGCAGTGGATCCTGAGCGACTCCGGGGCCACCGCGTGCGTCGTGGAGCTGGACAACCACGTGGCCGCCGTCGAGTCGGTGCGCGAGAGCCTGCCGGCGCTCAAGCACGTGTGGCAGATCGAGGGCGGCGCGATCGAGGAGCTCGGGCGCCTCGGCAAGGACGTCACCGACGCGATGGTCGAGGACCGCAGCTCGCTGGCGCGGGCCGACGACCCGGCGACGATCGTCTACACCTCCGGTACGACCGGGCGCCCCAAGGGCTGTGTGCTGACCCACCGGGCCTTCTTCGCCGAGTGCGGCAACATCGTCGAGCGCCTGCGGCCGCTGTTCCGCACCGGCGAGTGTTCCGTGCTGCTGTTCCTGCCGCTCGCCCACGTCTTCGGCCGGCTGGTGCAGATCGCGCCGATGATGGCGCCGATCAAGCTGGGCAACGTCCCGGACATCAAGAACCTCACCGACGAGCTGGCGTCCTTCCGGCCGACGCTGATCCTGGGCGTCCCGCGCGTCTTCGAGAAGGTCTACAACTCGGCGCGCGCCAAGGCGCAGGCCGACGGCAAGGGCAAGATCTTCGACAAGGCGGCCGACACCGCGATCGCCTACAGCAAGGCGCTGGACACCCCGTCCGGCCCCTCGCTCGGCCTGAAGATCAAGCACAAGACCTTCGACAAGCTCGTCTACAGCAAGCTGCGCGCGGTGCTGGGCGGCCGGGGCGAGTACGCCATCTCCGGCGGGGCTCCGCTGGGCGAGAGACTCGGCCACTTCTTCCGCGGCATCGGCTTCACGGTCCTGGAGGGCTACGGCCTGACCGAGTCCTGCGCGGCGACCGCCTTCAACCCCTGGGACCGTACGAAGATCGGCACGGTCGGGCAGCCGCTGCCGGGCTCGGTGATCCGGATCGCGGACGACGGCGAGGTGCTGCTGCACGGCGAGCACCTGTTCAAGGGCTACTGGAACAACGAGGCCGCGACGGCCGAGGCGCTGACCGACGGCTGGTTCCACACCGGTGACATCGGCACCCTCGACGAGGACGGCTACCTCAGGATCACCGGCCGTAAGAAGGAGATCATCGTCACCGCGGGCGGCAAGAACGTCGCCCCGGCCGTGATCGAGGACCGCATCCGGGCGCACGCGCTGGTCGCGGAGTGCATGGTGGTGGGCGACGGGCGGCCGTTCGTGGGCGCGCTGGTCACCGTCGACGAGGAGTTCCTGGGCCGCTGGGCCGCCGAGCACGGCAAGCCCGAGGGTGTGACCGCGGCGTCGCTGCGCGATGACCCGGATCTGATCGCTGCGATCCAGGACGCGGTCGACGACGGCAACGCCGCGGTGTCGAAGGCGGAATCGGTGCGGAAGTTCCGCATTCTGTCCTCCCAGTTCACGGAGGAGTCGGGCCACCTCACGCCCTCGCTGAAGCTCAAGCGCAACGTGGTGGCGAAGGACTACGCGGACGAGATCGAGGCCATCTACCAGAAGTAGCAGGCCGGTTGTCGGTTCAGGTGTCTTCGGCGAGGACCCGGGTCATCGTCCGTTCCGCGAGAGCGGTGATGGTCACGAACGGGTTCACGCCGATGTTGCCCGGCACCAGCGAGCCGTCGGTGACGTAGAGCTTCGAATAGCCCTTCACCCGGCCGTAGTTGTCGGTCGCCTTGCCCAGCACGCAGCCGCCGAGCGGGTGGTAGCAGAAGTCGTCGGCGAAGACCTTGCTGGTGGAGCCGAACAGGTCGTAGCGGTAGATCGTCGCGTTGGCCGAGTTGATCCGGTCGAACAGCTTCTTGGCCATCGCGACCGACACGGCGCTCTGCGCCGCCGTCCAGCCGAGCTTCACCCCACCCGTCGAGGAGTCGTACGTGAACGACGCCCGCTGCGGGTTCTTGGTGATCGCCAGATAGAGGCTGACCCAGGTCTCAAGTCCCGTGGGCAGCGGGGCGATCTCGGCGAAGACGGGGTTGTCGGTGTTGGCCCAGTCGTCGATGCCCATGACGGGCATGGTCGACTGGTTGGCGCCGACGGTGTCCCAGAGGTGGTTGGCGCGCCCCACCATGGTGTTGCCGTTGGTGCCCCAGCCGGCCCCGACGCTGGAGTTCAGCGCGGGCAGCGCGCCGGTGTCCCGGGCCCGGACGAGGAGTTCGGTGGTGCCGAGGCTGCCGCCGCCGAGGAAGAGGTACGTGCAGCTGTACTGCTTGGTCTCGACGACCGCGCCGGTGACGTCGATGCGGTCGGCGGTGAGCAGCCAACTCCCGTCGCTCGCACGGGTGATGGACCTCACCTTCTCCAGGGTGTTGATGGTGACGTTGCCGGTGCCGAGCGCGGCGGCCAGGTAGGTCTTGTCGAGGCTCTTCTTGCCGTAGTTGTTGCCGTAGATGACCTCCTGCCCGAGCGCGGACTTGGTCGCCGTGCCGGCCGCCTCCTTCTGCATGTAGGCGAAGTCGTAGACGCTGGGCACGAAGGTGGTCTTCAGGCCGGTGTTCTGGGCGTGCTTCCGGGAGACGCGGGTGAACTGGTACCACTCGGTCGACTCGAACCACGTCGGGTCCACGGTGTTGACGCCGAGCATGGAGTTGGCGCGCGGGAAGTAGGTGCCGTACATCTCGTCGGCGTCGACGGTGGGGAACTGCTCCGCGAAGTACGACTTCAGCGGGGTGACCGCCATCGACCCGTTGACCAGGGACCCTCCCCCGACACCGCGTCCGACGTACACGGACATGTTGTCGAAGTGCACGCGGTCCAGGACGCCGGGGTAGGCGGTGATGTCCTTGTTGACGACGTCCAGCCACAGGAAGGTGGCGAGCGGCGCCTCGGTGCGGGTGCGGAACCACATGGAGCGCTGGTCCGGGTTGGCGGTGTTGCAGAAGACCTTGCCGTCGGAGCCGGGGGTGTTCCAGAGCCGGCCCATTTCGAGGACGAGGGTACGGATGCCGGCCTGGCCGAGGCGGAGGGCGGCGACGGCACCGCCGTAACCCGAACCGACCACGATGGCGGGGGCGTTGTCGACGGCGGCGGCCTCCTCGGCGGCCTGGGCCGACTGGAGACCGATGCGGGTGAGACCGGCGGCGGCCGCGGTCTGCAGGGCTACCATGCCCAGGATCTGACGTCTACTCAGCTGACGCTGCATCAGTTTTGCTGTCATGCGCGCAGCATCTGCGGAATTCGGCCGTCCGGCTATAGCAACGCCTTCAACTTTTCCGCCAACAGATCCCAGCGCCATTTCTCTTCGACCCACTCACGTCCCCGCTCCCCCATGCGGCTCCGCAGTTCCGCGTCCTGGAGGAGTACGACGATCCGGTCGGCGGCCTCCTCGGGGGAGTCACCGCGCACCACCCAGCCCGTCTCGCCGTCCAGCACGGCGTCCGGAGCGCCCCCGGAGTCGCCCGCGACCACCGGCAGTCCCGTCGCCGAGGCCTCTAGGTAGACGATGCCGAGGCCCTCGACGTCGAGGCCGCCGCGGCGGGTGCGGCAGGGCATGGCGAAGACGTCCCCGGCGCCGTAGTGCGCGGGCAGCTCGGACCAGGGGACGGCGCCGGTGAAGCGGACCGAGTCGGCGACGCCGGTCTCGTGGGCGAGCCTGCGCAGGTCCTTCTCGTAGGGCCCGCCGCCGACGATCAGCAGCACCGCCTCCGGCTCGGCGGCGAGGATGCGCGGCAGCGCGAGGATCAGCGTGTCCTGCCCCTTGCGCGGCACCAGCCGGGAGACGCAGACGACGACCGGCCGGTCCGTCAGCCCGAGCCGCGCCCGGACCGCGGCGCCCCCCGACCCGGGGTGGAAGGTCTTCTCGTCGACCCCGGGCGGCAACTGCACCATCCGCCCGGCCGCCGCCGGCGTCAGCGCGCCGGCGATCCGCGAGCGCGTGTACTCGCCGAGGTAGGTGATCGTGTCCGTCGACTCCCCGATCCGGCGCAGGAGCCCGCGCGCCGCGGGCAGCTGGGCCCAGCCCGCCTCGTGCCCGTGGGTCGTCGCCACGAGCCGCTCGGCGCCCGCCCTGCGCAGCGCCGGCGCCATCAGCCCGAGCGGCGCCGCCGCCCCGAACCACACCGACGTGCAGCCGTGCTCCCGCAGCAGTCCGACCGCCGTACGCGTGGCCGCCGGGGTCGGCAGCAGCATCGTCGTACGGTCGCGTACGACCGTGAAGGGCTGCTCGGCGTCGAAGGCGGCCGTCGCCTCCACGCCCTCCTTGCTCCGCTTCCAGGTGGAGGCGTAGACGACGAGTCGCTCGGGGTCGAGGCGCAGCGCCATGTTGTGCAGGAACGCCTGGATGCCACCGGGGCGGGGCGGGAAGTCGTTCGTCACGATCAGGGTCTTGTGCATCGCCGCCGACCCTACCGGGCCCGCCCGCGCGGGTGCGCTCGGCCACGTTTATGGCAAGTACACAGGTGAGCAGGACATCATGTTCCCCTCAAGACGGTCACGGGTGAACAGGGGCTCAGGTGGACATTGCGGGTGCGAGGCGGTCGCTCGCGGGGCTGCTGACGACCTGGGGCCTGACCAGGCTCGTGCTGCTGCTGTTCGTCTTCAAGGTGTGGATCTTCCCGGGCCCGGACGTCACCAGCGACGTCTCGGTGATCTACCAGGGCTGGTACGACGTGCTGCGCACCGGCACCTTCCCGCTGGGCGACGTCACCTGGCAGTACCCGCCCGCCGCCTCGCTCACGATCCTGTCCCCCGCGCTGCTGCCCTTCCTGCAGTACGCGTCGGCCTTCTTCGTCCTGGCCTTCGTGGCGGACTTCGCCGTCCTCGCCCTGCTCCTGTACGCGGGCCTGCGCCCCGGCAAGTCGCTGCGCGGGGCCTGGGTGTGGGTGGTGGGCGTGCCGCTGCTCGGGCCGACCGTGTACGCCCGCTACGACGTGATGGTGACCGCGGTGGCGGTGGCCGCGCTGCTCGCCGGGGCCCGGCATCCGCGGGTGATGGGCGTCCTGGTGGGCTTCGGCGCGATGCTCAAGGTGTGGCCGGTGCTGCTGTTGCTCGGGGTCCGCAAGCGGGGTGCCTGGGCCTGGGCGGCGGGGACCGTCGGGACGATCGCGGTGCTGTTCGCGGTGTCGATGCCGGGCGCGTTCTCCTTCCTGACCTTTCAGCGCAACCGCGGCACCGAGGTGGAGTCGCTGGGCTCGCTGGTCTTCCATGTGGCCCGGCAGTTCGGCTGGAACGGGCAGGTGCTGCTCAACTACGGCTCGGTGGAGTTCCTCGGCCCCTGGGTGAACGTCGTCAGCTCGGCCGCCCTGTTCCTGACCGGGGTCGCGTTCGGCTGGCTGCTGCTGTGGCGGCTGATGGCGACCCGGTTCCTGCCGGGCACGCTCGCGGACGCGGCCTTCACCGGGGTGCTGATGTTCACCGCCACCAGCCGGGTGATCAGCCCCCAGTACATGGTGTGGCTGGTCGGGACGGCCGCCGTCTGTGTGTGCTTCCGCAGCAGCCGGATGGGGCTGCCGGCCGGGCTGGTGCTCGCGGCCTGCTTCGTGACGGTGCTGGAGTTCCCGATCTGGTTCGCGCACGTCGTCGCCAGCGACCTGCTCGGCGTCTCCCTCCTGGTCCTGCGCAACGGCCTGCTGGTAGTCGCCGCCGTCCTCGCGGCCCTGGAGCTGTGGCAGTCGACGGTCTCCCGCGACCCGGTCCCGCCGCTCCCCGCTCAGGCCGCCCGCACCAGGGAGACCTCGGCGTCCTCCTGACGCCGGGCGCGTGCGAACAGCACCGCCACCGCCCCGCACTGCACCGCCATCGCGAGGGCCAGCGCCAGGCAGATGCCCGGCAGGCCGAGTGCCGACAGGGCGTACGCCAGCGGGAGTTGGACCGCCGTGCCGAGCAGTGTCACCCGCAGCAGGGCCGGGGCTCCCCCGCTGCCCTCGAAGACGCCGCCCAGCGCGATGAAGCAGGCCATCAGCAGCAGGTACGGCCCGACGCAGCGCAGGAACAGCACACCGGCGTGGGCGACCTCGGGCCCGGCGCCGAAGGCGGCCATGATCCAGGGGGCGGTGGCGCCGAGCAGGACGACCGCGGCAAGCCCGACCGTGCCGGACACGAGCATCGCCTGCCGCCCGATGGCACCCCGCTCGTCCCCGCCCGCGCCCCGGGTGTGCGCGGTGTGGATCGAGGCGGCCTGCCGTACCGAGTAGAACGCCATGGTGGCGACGTACATGACCTTGTAGGCGATGGCGTACGCGGCCACCGCCGTCACCCCGAGCCGCGCCACCACGGCGACCAGGACCAGCGCGCCGCCCTGCCGGACGGTGAAGTCGGCGGACATCGGCAGCCCGGTCCGCAGCGTCCGCCGCACGGCCGCGCCGGTCGTCCCGGCGGGCGGCGCGACGGCCGCCGTACGCAGGAGGGCGTTCCGCCGCAGCGCCCGCAGCCCCGCCCCGAGCGCCACGCACCGGCACAGCACCGTCGAGGCGGCGGCGCCCCGCACCCCGTACAGGTGGATCAGGAAGGGGTCGCAGACCAGGATCAGCCCGTTGGCCAGCAGGGCCAGGCGCATGGGGGTGCGGGTGTCGCCGGTGCCCTTGAGGATGCCGTCGACGAGGTTCTGCGCGAAGAAGACAGCCACACCGGGGAGGGAGATCGCGAAATAGGCCACGGCGAGCGGGACAGCGGCCCCGTCTCCCCCGCCCAGCACCAGCCGGGCCAGCGGTTCGCGCAGCAGCAGTCCCCCCGCCACGACCACGGGCGTGACCAGCGCGCACAGGGCCCGGCCGCCGCGCACGGCCGCCCGCACGGCCCCGGGATCCCACGCGCCCCTGGCGTGCGCGACCAGCACGGTCGTACCGGAGGCGAAGACCAGCGAGACGCCGAGCAGCACGTTCTCGGTGTTGGTCGCCACGGCCACGGCGGCGACGGCGGCCGGGCCGAGCCGGGAGACCCAGACGGTGTTGATGATCCCGGCGGCGACGGTGGCCAGGAGCGAGAAGTAGACGGGGTGGGCGAGCGAGATGAGCTGCTTGCGGTGCGCGTTCACCGATCGGATCCCCTCTTATCGAGCTACCTCGAATCGATGTAGCTCGATAAGAGGTAGCATGGCATCACCCGAGACCACAAGGAGGGGACCGGTGCTGGAGCTGTCGATCCTCGGCTTCCTGGCCGAACAGCCGCTGCACGGCTACGAGTTGAAGGAGCGCATCAAGGCGCTCAGCGGCCATGTCCGCCCGGTCAGCGACGGCGCCCTCTACCCGGCCATCACCCGCCTGGTCACCGCCGGCAAGCTCGACCAGCACACCGAGCCCGGCGCGAGCGCGGCCCCGCGCCGCATCCTGTCCCTCACCGACGCGGGCCGCGAGGACCTGCTGGAGCGACTGCGGCACCCGAAGCAGGCCGAGATCACCGACCACGTCCGCTTCAACACCGTCCTCGCGTTCCTACGGCACCTGCCGAACCGGCGGGAACAGGCGGCGGTGCTCAGGCGCCGGCTGGACTTCCTTCAGACGCCGTCGAGCTTCTTCTACGACGGCGGGAAGCCCGTGCGCGCGGAGGACAGCGGCGATCTCTTCCGGGAGGGCATGCTGCGGGTGGCGCGGGCGACCGGTACGGCCGAGCGGGCGTGGCTCCAGGAGGCCATCGAGCGGCTGGAGTCCGCGGGTTGAGGTCCCGTCAGCCCAGCTCGTCCCGCAGGTACTCCCGCCACTGCGCGGTGAACTTCTCCGGCGTCGTCCCCAGCACCTGCTTCAGCGCGCCCTCGACCGAGCCCGCCCGCGTCCTGTGGTCGCCGACGGCCCGGTAGAACGCGCCGAGCCGTGCCGCGCCCCACCGGCCGGCGATCATCCGGCAGGCCAGCCAGCCGCCCTCGTAGGCCTGCGCGAGCTTCGTCGCGTCGCCGCTGAACCCGAAGTCCTTGTCGGTCGGCAGCTCGGCCGGCTCCTGCCCGTCCGCCACCGCCCGCGCCAGCTCGGGCGCGGCCTGCGCGGCGGTGCGGCCGGTGCCGAGGTAGCCGATCCAGTCGGCGTACCCCTCGGAGAGCCACAGCGGGGTCGCGGCCGTGGTGTGGGCACGGGTGGCGACATGGGTGGTCTCGTGGGTGAGGACGACCTGTTTGCCGAGGGTGCCGAGGACACCGTACGCATCGGGGTTGACGATGATCCGGTCCGCGGGCGCGGTCGGCGGGCCGCCCACCTCGCCGGTGGTGACCGCGGCGATCCCGCGGTACTGGGAGGCGGGCGAGCCGAGCAGCCCCGCCATGCCCTCCAGCGACTTCGGTACGAGGACCACGACGTGCCGCGCCCAGTCGGTGCCCCAGGCCGCGGACACGGCCGGTACGGCGGCGTCCGCGAGGTCGGCGTAGCCGTGCAGCAGCTCGCTGGTCTGGCCGACGCCCAGGACGAGGCTCCGCTTCCCGCGCACGGCGGTCACCGAGCCCTGGTCCCACAGCTGCTCGGCCGCCTTCTTGGCGGGCGCGTCGGAGAGCACGTACCAGTCGCCGTCCGGGTCCCGGGTCAGGGTGAGCCTGCGGCCGACGGTGACGGGGGCGTTGTCGTAGCCCTCGACCTCGTAGCGCAGTTCGGCGTCGGCGGTGACCCGGTCGGCGCCGCGGTGCAGGGCGGTGACGCGGTACGACCAGGAGTGCAGCGGGACCCCGCGCACGTTCTCGAACCAGCCGGGCGCGCCCGTCGCCACGAACGCCGCCCGGTCCCGGTCGAGGACCGCGGTGGCCCGCCGGTCCAGGACCCGCTGCAGGTCGGCCTTCCCGCCGTCACCCGCCACTCCCCCGCCGCACGCCACCAGGGAGACGAGCAGCAGAACGAGAACCACCACCGCGGACCTCGGCGCCCGCCTACGACCAGCCACTTCAGGATCGTACGGCCGATCAGCCGCCCGGTCAGACCCTCGTCACGGACGAGACCGGCATCATGTTGACCGGGTCGTAGCGCACGGGTGCGCCGGGGTACGGCGCGTGGATCACCTGGCCGTTGCCCACGTACATGGCGACATGGCTGGCGTCGGACCGGTAGACGACCAGGTCACCGGGTTGCGCCTGGGAGAGCGGGACCTGGTGTCCGGCGTACCGCTGCTCCTGCGAGGTGCGCGGGAGATGGACGCCGGCGTGCGCGTACGACCACTGCATCAGGCCCGAGCAGTCGAAGCCGGAGGGGCCGGTGGCGCCCCAGACGTACGGCTTGCCGAGCGCGGAGCGGGCGGCGGCGATGGCGGCGGCCGCGCGGGCGTCGGGCGGGACGGCGCCGGTGAGGTCGGGGACGTCGCCGCCGCGCGAGGCGCGGTCGTAGGCGGCGCGCTCCGCGTACGGCAGGGAGTTGAGCAGCTGCCGGGCCTTGGCGAGCTTGCGCTCGACGGTCTTCTTGTGGGTGGCGACCGCCTTGCGGCTGCGCTCCAGCTCGGCCAGCTTGTCGGCCGCCTCGGCGCGCTCCTGGGCCAGTTCGCGCATGACGGACTGGAGTTCCCTGAGCTCGCCGGCCTGGTGGGCGCCGATCCGGTCGAGGACCGAGGCCTTGTCGAGGTAGTCGGCCGGGTCGTCGGAGAAGAGCAGGGCGATGGACGGGTCGATGCCGCCGGAGCGGTACTGGGCGCCGGCCAGCGAACCGAGCGACTCCCGCATGGAGTTGATGCGGTCCTGCTGGCGGGCGATCCGGTCCTGCGCCTGGCTCACCTCGCGGCGCAGCGTGCCCGCGGTCTCGTCGGCCTTGTCGTAGGCCTCGGTCGCCTTCTCGGCCTCCTGGTAGAGACGGTCCACCTCGGCCTTGGTGTCGTCGTGCGGTGCGGCGTTCGCCGGTACGGCGCCGAGGGCGGCGGCAGCGGCGGACAGGACGCACAGGGCGGCGCCCGCGCCCCGGTTGAACCCGGAGGACGGTGCAAGGCGGCGATGGGACCCCACGGGAAGCCGCGCTCCTTCCGTTGGCGACAGGGACTGCCTCCCCGGCGCAGCGGGGAAACGCGGCAGACAGTAGCCCTGCGGCAGGGGCTCGGCCAAAGACCTCGGCGGGCACACAAAGTGACGCCCCGCCTCTGACGCAGGTCATCGGCGGGGCGTGGGGTCAGCGGAAGTTGTCGTGATTCGCCCGTTCGGGGGTCGTGTTGTGCCCGGTTCGAAGGGGTACGGAGTCAGATCCGGACGCCGAACTGGAACGGCATGTTGCTGATCGACTCGTAGCGCACGACGGTACCGGTGCGCGGGGCGTGGATCACCTGGCCGTTGCCGGCGTAGAGGCCGACGTGGTGCAGGTCGCCGTAGAAGAGCACGAGGTCGCCGACCTTGAGCTGGCTGACGCTGTAGATCCGGGTGCCGGCGTTGGCCTGGGCCTGCGAGGTGCGCGGGATGGAGACGCCGGCCTGGGCGTAGGCCCAGGAGGTCAGGCCCGAGCAGTCGTAGGAGGCGGTGCCGGTGGCGCCGTAGACGTACGGCTTGCCGAGCTGGGACTGGGCGGCGGCGAAGGCCGCGGCGGCCCGGCTGGAGGCGGCGGTGGAGTTGCCGAGGTCCACGCGCTCGCTGGCCGAGCGGCTGGCGCGGGCGTCGGCGGCGGCGAGGGCGGCGCGCTCCGCGGCGGTCAGGGAGTTGAGCAGCTTCTGCGCCTCGGCGAGCTTGCCCTGGACGTCCTTCTTGTTCTTCGCCAGCTGGGCGCGGGTGGTGGCGAGGTCCTTGAGCTTGTCGGAGGCCTCGGCACGCTCCTGGGCGAGGGCCCGCTGCTTCTCCTGGATCTTCTTCAGCGCCTCGACCTGCTGGGCGCTCAACTGGTCGGCGGTGGAGGCCTTGTCCAGGTAGTCGTCGGGGTTCGACGACAGGAAGAGCTGGAGGGAGGAGTCGATGGAGCCGGTGCGGTACTGGGCGGCGGCCGCCAGGCCTATGGAGTCGCGCAGCTCGTTGAGCTCCTCCTGGCCGCGGGCGACGTTGTCCTGGATGGTGGAGATCTCCTTCTGGAGCTTCTCCTGCTTCTCCTTGGCGCCGTTGAGCTTCTCGGTGGCCTGCTCGGCCTGCTCGTAGAGCTTGTCGACCTTCGCCTTGACCTCGTCCTTCGACGGCTTCTCGCTCGGCGCGGCGTTCGCCGCCTGGGCGCTGATGGCAACGGCGGCAGCAGCTGCGGTGGTGAGCACGGTCACTCGAGCCCGGCTCGGCTGCTTGGGTCGACGGTGGGACGCCACGGACGAGGGCTCCTTCTTGAGAGTGATCACCCGTTCGGAGGTTCGAGCCCAGACCCTAGTGACCTTCCTGTGATCAGTTCAAATCCTCAGGAGCAAAATCCTGTCACGCCATGCATTCTTTACACACAACTCACGTGCGGTGATCCTCGACTGACACTACGTTGCGTGACGATCCCGCCAATTCGGGCATTAAACCTAGAAGTTCGACCTTCAGGACAGGCGCTTCAGAAGCATCGCAGAAGCGACCGGTCGGGCACCTGCCCTGGCGACGCCGTCGGCCACCTCGCGGTCGGTCGAGGCGACGATGACGGGGCGGCCCGGCGGCTCGGCGCGCACCAGCTGGCGGATCAACTCGTCCGCGGTGACGCCCGGTTTGGAGAACAGCACCCGCACCCCGCGCGGCGGCGCGAGCAGCACCGGCGCGACCAGCTCGGCCCCGTCGAAGACACAGGTGACCTCGGCGCCGGTCTGCGCGGCCAGCTGCGAGAGCTGCCCGAGCAGCCTGAGGCGCTGCTTCTCCAGGGGCATCTGGGGATAGCCGGTCTTGGTGACGTTGTAGCCGTCGACCACCAAGTGCGCCTGGGGCAGGGCCAGTAGCTGGTCGAGAACGGCCGGATCGTGTTCGGACAGCGCCCGCGCGGCGATGTCCTTCGGGGTCATTCGTCCCGGTTCGACCGCATCCACGGTCTCGGCCGGCCGCACGGACACGGGCGGCAACGCCAGCTCCCGGCGCAGCCCTTGGGCCGCGTCCAGAACGGTGTCAAGGAGCAGACGCACGCGCATGTCCTCGACACTGCGCCCCTCCCGCGCTGCTTTGCGCGTGGCCTCCAGCGCAGCCTCGGACTCCCCGAGCCGCGCCTTCAGCCGCCGCGCCTCGCTCTCCGCGGCGGACACCTGCGCCTGCCCCTCGGCGCGCAGGGTCTCCATCTCGCCCTGGACCTTGCGCAGGGCGGCCTCGCCGCGCTTGACGTCGCTGAGGGCGGCGCGCAGCTTGCGGTGAAGCGATTCCGCTTCCTTCCTGGCGGTCTCCAGCTCCAGCCGCAGCCGCTCGGTCTCGGCACGGGTCTGCTCGCGGGCACCGGCGAGCTCCTCGCGCAGCCGCTCCAGCTCGGCCCGGCTCTCCTCGCCGGCCCGCTCGGCGTCGGCCCGCTGGGCCTCCTCGCCGGCCGCGGTCACCAGCTTCACCCAGCCCGTGGGCCGCAGCACATAGGCCGCGGCCGCCACGTCGAGCGGATCCGCGGCCGGGGGCGGCGAGCCGGAGTCGAGGGCGCCGGCGAGTTCCGGCTGGGCCTCTCTCAGCTTCTCCCCGATGCGCTGCCGGAAGAGCGGATCGGTCTCCAGCGCGGCCGCCATCGCGTTCCCGGCGAACTTGGCCCGCCGGTTCGGCGCGAACCGGGCGTACTGCCTGAGCTGCGCGGGCAGTTCACCGACGGTCAGCCCGCCGAACCCGTCCGAGACGATCTGTACGACCCTGCGGCGCACGCCGTCGGGCAGCGGACGGTCGAGCACCTCGGCGGCGCCGTCGCCCGGCCCCCCGCCTTGTGTCTCCACCATCCGTCACACCCCATTTACCGTGCGGGGCCGCTCCCTGTCAGGAGCCGGCGCCCGGCCTGTCCACGAGTTCCACCTGATCCACCGCGTTGCACCAGCGGCAGCGCACCGACTCGATGGTCTCACTGACCACCTCGCGCTCCTCGACGTTCGGCTCTCCGGCCAGGTCGAGGTGGACGTACTCGACCACCTTCGACGAGCGGGTCACGTCGAAGCGCGTGAGATTGCCGCAGAGGGTGCAGCGCCACCGCGTCGAGGCGGTCGGCAGGGGAACCGTCATCGTGACTGTTCGCTTTCCTTCTAGTCTCCGTGACGCGCCAGTTTCCCTGGAGCGTGTGGCCGTAACCCTACGGCCTGGCGGCAACCCACCGCTGGTCCGTCCACGGCGGCGAGGCGGTCTGTGCGGCTGCGTCCTGTTACGTCATGCTCTGTGTTCATGATCGGCAACTGGAACGTGACCGTCGGCAGAGTGCTCCGAGGACCCTCGGCGCCGGTGACGTACGGGCTGATCGCCGTGTGCTGTCTGGCCTTCGTGATCGGCCCCGCCGGGGGGCTGAATCCCGCCTACGGCTCCGGGGACGCGCTGCTCGCCGCGCAGCGCGCCTACTTCCACCGCTGGGGCGTGGTCCCGGCCGAGCTCTTCGAGGGCTCCGCGCGCGCCGCCCTGACCCCGGCCACGGCCCTCTTCGTCCACGGCAGCTGGGTCCACCTGCTCGGCAACATGCTCTTCCTCTACGTCTTCGGGGTGATGACCGAGGAACGCATGGGCCGGATCCAGTTCACCCTCTTCTACGTCGGCTGCGGCTACCTCGCCCTGCTGGGGTACGCGGCGGCCAATTCCGCGTCCGAGCAGTCCCTGGTCGGCGCTTCCGGGGCGATCTCGGCGGTCCTCGGGGCGTTTCTGTACCTGTTCCCCGGAGCCAGGGTCACAAGCCTGCTCCCGTTCCTCTTCTTCCTCCCGCTGCGCTTCCCGGCCTGGGTCGTCCTGCCCTTCTGGGCGTCCCTCCAGTGGCTCGCGGCGGGCCGGGCGCCCCAGGGCCCCGGGGTGGCGTATCTGGCGCACCTGGTGGGCTTCGGCCTGGGCTTCTGCTACGCATGGGCCCGATTCCGCCGTACGACTACAGTTGACCCCGCCCCAGCTCCGGCCCCCGAGGGAGAGAACCAGCCGTGATCACCGCGATCGTCCTCATCAAGACCAGCGTGGACCGGATCCCCGAGATCGCGGAGCGGATCGCCGCGCTGGACTCCGTCAGCGAGGTCTTCTCGGTCACCGGCACGTACGACCTGATCGCGATGGTCCGGGTCAAGCAGCACGAGGACCTCGCCGAGGTCATTCCCGGCAGCATCAGCAAGATCCCCGGCGTCGAGGCCACGGACACCCACGTCGCCTTCCGCACGTACTCCCAGCACGACCTGGAGGCGGCCTTCGCGATCGGGCTGGACAGCTAGATCCAGAGCTTCTGGATCCAGAGCTTCTGGATCTAGAGCTTCAGCGCGGCGATTCCCTCGGCGGTCGCCACGTAGGCGAGGCCGTCCTTGATCACGGGGCTGTGGACTCCGCCGTCGGGCTCGGGGTCGCCGAAGGACAGCCTGCGGCGCTGCTTGCCGGTCGCGTCCACCGAGTAGAGGACGCCGTCCAGGCAGGCGTAGACGGAGTTCCCGACGACGGTGGGGTCGCTGTGGTCCGTGCCGCCCTGCGGGCTCTCGAAGGCCCACTTGGTCCTGCCGGTCACGGGGTCGATGGCCGCGAGGCGTCCCTGGTCGGTGGTGACCGCGAGGTCGCCGAGGCGGACCGAGGTGAAGTAGCGGCCGCCGCCCGCGTCGTCGTTGTCAGCGCTCCACAAGAGCCTTCCGGACGTGCTGATGGCGTGCAGGAGGGTCTCGCCACCGGACCCCACCAGCAGGGTGCCGCCGATCAGGGTGGGCCGGCCGGGGTCGACCCCGGCCGGGACGGACCAGCGCAGCCTGCCGTCCATCAGGCCGAAGGCCTGTACGACGTCCCCGAAGGTGCCGACGTAGACCATGCCGTTGCCCACGGCCGGCTCGCTGGTGGGGGCGGCGTCGGTCGACTTCTCCCAGACGAGTCCGCCGCCCGAGGCGTAGGCCCGGAGCGTGCCCTTGTCCGAGGTGGCGCCGGTCGTGACCAGCACGAAGTCTCCCGCGGTCACCGGGAACTGGCTGCCGCCCCCGTCGATCTTCTTCGTCCAGCGGATCCGCCCGTACCGCGAGACCGCGCACAGTTTCGACGCGCCCTCGCCGTCGTCCTCCAGCAGGCAGTACGCGCCGTCCGCGGTCGCCACCGGCGGCATCACCGGGGCGCCCAGGTCGACGGCCCACAGCTTCTTCCCGGCGGGGCTCACCGCGTGCAGGGAACCGTCCGCGCCCCCGACGTACACCCGGTCCCCGGCGGGCGAGAGCGCGACGCACGCCCCGTGCCGCCCGCCCGCGCGGCCACCGAGCCCACCGACGTCGTACGTCCAGCTCACTCCCGGGGGCAGTGTCGCCCCCGACGACCGGTCGCTGGAGACGGACGTGCCGGGGACGCCGCCGGCACCCCCGGACGGGTCCTCTCCGCTCCGGTCCCGCAGCCACAGCCAGCCACCGGTCCCGGCCCCCGCGGCGACCACGGCCCCGCCGACCAGCACCCTCAACACGCCGCGCCGGGACGGGCGTTCGGCGGTCTGCGCGCTGGTGTCGGCCGTCACGTCGGGTACGTCCGTCACCTCGGTGACCGTCATCGGCGCGACGTACTCGACCCGGCTCTCCCGCTCCCCCGAGTCCCGTTCCGGAAGCCACCGTTCGGTCTCGGCGACGGGCTCGGGGGCCAGGTACCAGCCGGGTCGCAGGCCCTCGCGGAGGGTGTCGGTGGTGTGGCCGGCGGCCTCGGGGACACCCGCCGGGGCCAGGCGGGCCGCCGGATCCTCCGCCAGGCACGACTCGACCAGCGGCCGGAGGCCGTCCGGCACCCCGGAGAGGTCGAAGTCGCGGGTCAGGATGCGCAGCAGGATCACCGAGTCCTGGCCCTCGCCGAAGGGTTCGCGCCCCGCGGCCGCGTACGCGAGCACCGCGCCCAGCGAGAAGACGTCGCTCGGCGGGCCCACCTCGGCGCCGTTGCGGATCTGCTCCGGCGAGACATAGCCGACCGAGCCGACGACGGCCCCGGTGTTGGTCAGGGCGGTCGCCTCAAGGGCCCGTACGATCCCGAAGTCGATGACCCGCGGGCCGTCCGGCGCCAGCAGGATGTTGGAGGGCTTCAGGTCCCGGTGGACCATCCCCTTGGCGTGGATCGCGGCGAGCGCCTCGCCGAGCGCGGCGGCCAGCAGCCGTACCGCACGGTCGGGCAGCGCGCCGTGGTCGAGCACCGCGTCGCGCAGGTTCGGGCCCTCGACGAACTCCGTTGCCATCCACGGCCGTTCGGCCTCGGTGTCGGCGTCGACGACCCGCGCGGTGTACGGCCCCGCGCCGCCGATGCTCTGCGCGGCCCGCACCTCCTGCCGGAACCGGGCCCGGAAGGTGCGGTCCTCGGCGTGCTCGGCCCGCACCACCTTCACGGCGAGCCGCGGCCCGCCCTGCCCCTCGGCGAGGTACACCTCCCCCATGCCGCCCGCGCCGAGCCTGCCCAGCACCTCGTACGGCCCGATCCGCCGCGGATCGTTCGCGCGCAGCGCTTCCACCCCGTGCTCCCCCTGTTCAGCGTCCTGCTGCTTGAGGGGGAGCGTATACGGCGGATGTCGTACGGCGCCTCAGACCGCCGGCACGCAGCGGCCGTCCTCGGTGCGGTAGCGCCACTTCGCGCCAACCGTCACCAGTTCCCTGACGGCGTTGACGAAGCGCTCGACGTGCTCGTCCGGCGTGCCCGCGCCGAAGCTCACCCGGATCGCGTTGAGGGACTTCTCGCCGGGCGCGGCCTCGGGCGCGCCGCACTCGCCCTGGGTCTGCGGGTCGGAGCCGAGCAGGGTCCTGACCAGCGGGTGGGCGCAGAAGAGGCCGTCGCGGACGCCGATGCCGTACTCGGCGGAGAGCGCGGCGGCGAAGTGCGAGCTGTTCCAGCCCTCGACGACGAAGGAGATCACGCCGACGCGCGGGGCGTCGTCGCCGAAGAGGGAGAGGACGCGGACCTCGGGGACCTCGGCGAGCCCCGCCCGCACCTTCTCGATCAGGTACCGCTCACGGGCCACCAGCGCCTCGAAGCCGGCCTCGGTGAGGGCCTTGCAGGCCGACGCGATGGAGTAGGCGCCGATGACGTTCGGGGAGCCGGCCTCGTGGCGGGCGGCGCTCTCGTGCCACTCCACGTCCACTCCCCCGTCCTCGCGCCGGGTGACCCTGCGGCTGGCGCCGCCGCCGGCGAGGTAGGGGTCGGCTGCCTGGAGCCAGTCCGCGCGGCCGGCCAGGACGCCGGAGCCGAAGGGGGCGTACAGCTTGTGGCCGGAGAAGGCGACCCAGTCGACGTCGAGGTCCCGCACGGAGACCGGGTGGTGCGGGGCCAGCTGGGCGGCGTCCAGGACGATCCGGGCGCCGTGCGCGTGGGCGGCGGCGGCCAGCTCGCGGACCGGCCACAGCTCGCCGGTGACGTTGGACGCGCCGGTGACGCAGACCAGGGCCGGGCCGTACGGGTCTCGGTCGGCGAGGGCGCGCTCCAGGGTCTCGACGGCCTGGCGGGGGGTGCGCGGGGCGTTGAGGTAGGTGACCCGGGCGTCCTGCCAGGGCAGCAGGCTCGCGTGGTGCTCGGTCTCGAAGACGAAGACCTGGCAGTCGGCGGGGAGCGCTGCGGCGAGGAGGTTGAGCGAGTCGGTGGTCGACCGGGTGAAGATCAGCTGGTCGTCGGCGCGGCAGTCCAGGAACTCGGCGACGGTCGTGCGCGCGTTCTCGAAGAGGTCGGTGGAGAGCTGGGAGAGGTAGCCGGCGCCGCGGTGGACGCTGCCGTAGTAGGGCGCGTAGGCCGCGACGTCGTCCCAGACGCGCTGGAGGGCGGGGGCGCTGGCCGCGTAGTCGAGCGCCGCGTAGGTGACCTCGCCGCCGGTGACGAGCGGGACGGTGACATCTCGACCCAGAACGGGCAGCGGGGCACAAATGGTCTGGGCGGAGGCAGCGGTGGAGACGGACATGGGGAACTCCCGTGAAAAGAGAAGGGTGAGATGGGTGTGCGGAGGCGGGGCTCGGCGCCCTATCGCATTCGCTTGCTCACGGAAGACTCCCTCGAACGACCAGGACCCCTGGTTTCGAGAGGGGCCCGCGCTTGCCGTAGACCTCGCTGCCTACGGCCTGGTCTTCACCCGGGGCACCCCGCCACGGACGGAGGGTTGCCGGACAGTCGGCCGGGGCCTCATGACTGTCACTCATGACCTGGTACGGGAACGTACGTGAAGTGATCGCGGTCCCGCAACTCGTGTCCGGATTGCGGGACCGCACCTCGCGGCGGTTACGCGTTGCTGGCCGCCACCCAGCGGTCCAGCGCCCGCTTGGCCGACCCGGAGTCGATCGACTCGGCCGCCTTCGCCATTCCGGCGCTGATCTGCTCGGCCAGCGTGCCGGGACCCGGGTCGAGGGCGACGAGGGCCGCCGCAGAGTTCAGGAGTACGGCGTCCCGGACCGGGCCCGTCTCGCCGTCCAGGAGGCGCCGGGCGACCTCCGCGTTGTACGAGGGGTCGCCGCCGCGCAGGGCCTCCACCGGGACCAGCTCGATGCCGACGTCACGCGGGTCGAAGGTCTCCTCGGTGACCTTGCCGTCCCGGACGACCCAGACGTGCGAGGTCGCCGTGGTCGTCAGCTCGTCGAGGCCGTCGTCGCCCCGGAAGACCAGCGAGGAGTTGCCGCGCTCGGCGAAGACGCCGGCGACGATCGGTGCCATGCGCGGGTCGGCGACACCGACGGCCTGCGCCCGCACCTTCGCGGGGTTGGTCAGCGGGCCGAGCGCGTTGAACACCGTACGGATGCCCAACTGGCCGCGGGCGGCGCCCACATGACGCAGCGCCGGGTGGAACTTGATGGCGAAGCAGAAGGTGATCCCGGCCTCCTCGGCCACCTGGGGCACCCGCCGCACCGGCAGCTCCAGATTGACGCCCAGCTTCTCCAGCACGTCGGACGCGCCGGACGCGGAGGACGCGGCGCGGTTGCCGTGCTTGACGACCCGGGCGCCGGTGCCGGCGACGACGATCGACGACATCGTGGAGATGTTGACGGTCTTCGCGCCGTCGCCGCCCGTGCCGACGATGTCGACGGTCGGGCCCGGCACCTCGATCACGTTCGCGTGCTCGTACATCGTCCGGACCAGGCCGTTGATCTCCTCGACGGTCTCGCCCTTGGCCCGCAGCGCCACCACGAACCCGGCGATCTGCGCGTCGGTCGCCTCGCCGCGCATCATCAGGTCCATCGCCCAGGCGGTGTCGTCGGTGCTCAGGTCCCGGCCGGCGAGCAGACCGTTCAGCAGGGCGGGCCAGGAACGGCCCGCCGCGGTGTCGCCTCCAGCGGGGGTCACAGCGCTCATAAGGCCGCTCCTGGTCGTCGTAGAACCGGAAAACAGTGGTGAGCCCCACCCTATCCAGCTCAGGGCATGGAGAAGGGCCCCGTCCGAACACCGGACGGGGCCCTTCTGCCGCGCTGTGGCGAGCGCAGCGACAGGCGGGGATCAGTGGTGGCCGTGGCCGCTCGTGATCTCCTTGTACTCCTCGACGGTCGGCTTCGGAATCTGGGACTCCTCGCCGTAGTACGCCTCGCTGAGCTTGGCGCGCAGCTTCTCGGTGCCCTTCACCTTGCGCTCGACGCCGTTCTCGTCGACCGTCGGGCCGATCTCGACCGGCTTGTACTGCTCGTGCGCGGTGAGGGTGTGCAGCGCGTCCTGGCTGAGCGGCTCGTGCACCTCGATGAACTCACCGTGCGGCAGGCGCTTGATGATGCCGGACTCGCGGCCGTGCAGCACCTTGTCCCGGTCACGGCGCTGGAGGCCGAGGCAGATCCGCTTGGTGGCGATGAAGACCAGCACCGGCACGACGAAGAAGCCGACGCGCACGAACCAGGTGATCGCGTTGATCGACAGGTGGAAGTGCGTGGCCCACAGGTCGTTGCCGCCACCGATCATCAGCACGAAGTACCAGGAGATCCACGCGGCGCCGAACGCGGTGCGCGTCGGGGCGTTGCGCGGACGGTCCAGGATGTGGTGCTCGCGCTTGTCGCCGGTGACCCAGGACTCGATGAACGGGTAGACCGCGATCGCGACCAGGACCAGCGGGAAGATCACCAGCGGGATGAACACGCCCAGGACGAGCGTGTGGCCCCAGAGGTTGATCTCCCAGCCCGGCATCGTACGGATCAGGCCCTCGGAGAAGCCCATGTACCAGTCGGGCTGGGCGCCGGTGGACACCTGGTCGGGACGGTAGGGGCCCATGGACCAGATCGGGTTGATCGAGGCGATCGCCGCGATGGCCGTGATGACGCCGAAGACCAGGAAGAAGAAGCCGCCGGCCTTCGCCATGTACACCGGCAGCAGGGGCATGCCGACGACGTTGTTGTTCGTCTTGCCGGGGCCCGCGAACTGCGTGTGCTTGTGGTAGAAGACCAGGATCAGGTGGCCCACCATCAGGCCGAGCATGATGCCCGGCAGCAGCAGGATGTGGACCGAGTAGAACCGGGCCACGAAGTCGCCGCCGGGGAACTCGCCGCCGAAGAGGAACATCGACAGGTACGTGCCGACGATCGGCACGGACAGGATCGCGCCCTCCATGAAGCGGACACCGGTGCCGGAGAGCAGGTCGTCCGGGAGCGAGTAGCCGGTGAAGCCGGTGAACATGCCCAGGACGAGCAGCAGGAAGCCGAACAGCCAGTTGACCTCACGCGGCTTGCGGAACGCGCCGGTGAAGAACACGCGCATCATGTGCACGAACATGCCGGCGAGGAAGATCAGCGCGGCCCAGTGGTGGATCTGCCGGATCAGCAGACCGCCGCGCACGTCGAAGGAGATGTGCAGGGTCGAGTTGAACGCCTCGGACATCATCTGGCCCTGCAGCGGGATGTAGCTGCCGTGGTACTCCACCTCGT
The DNA here is from genome assembly GCF_022698165.1 of Streptomyces cylindrosporus. Taxonomy (GTDB): domain Bacteria; phylum Actinomycetota; class Actinomycetes; order Streptomycetales; family Streptomycetaceae; genus Streptomyces; species Streptomyces cylindrosporus. The sequence goes on along the minus strand of NZ_JALDAY010000001.1, from coordinate 918,453 downwards.
TCATCGACGGGTGGAAGAACAGCGTCAGGTACACACCCGTGAGGATGAGGATGATGAAGCTGTACATGCACACTTCGCCCAACATGAACGACCAGTGGTCGGGGAAGATCTTGCGCATGTTGGTCTTGGCCAGGGAGTAGATCCCCAGCCGGCCGTCGGCCCAGTCGGCGACGCGCTCGCCGGCCGGCGCTTTGCCGCGCCGGGCCTCGGTGCTGGTGTTGGTGCTCATCCGCGCTCCCAGAATGCAGGACCGACGGGCTCTTCGAAGTCGCCGAGCGCCTCGAGGTAGCCCTCGTCGTTCACGCCGATGCGCAGCTGCGGCAGGGCGTGACCGGCGGGGCCGAAGATCACTCGGGCACCGTCGGAGAGGTCGAAGGTGGACTGGTGGCAGGGGCACAGCACGTGGTGCGTCTGCTGCTCGTACAGGGAGATCGGGCAACCGACGTGGGTGCAGATCTTCGAGTACGCCACGATGCCCTCGTGCGACCACTCGAGCTCGCGCTTGTCCTTGATGTTGGCCGGCTGGAGCCGGACGATCATCAGGGCCGCCTTGGCGATCTCGGTCTGGAAGTTCTCGTCGTGCTCCTCCAGGCCCTCGGGCTTGGCGAAGGTGAGCGAGCCGACCGCGACGTCAGCGGGACGCAGCGGCTCGTTGGTGTTCATGTTGACGAGCAGCTTGCCCTTGGACCACAGCGTGTGGCGGAGCTTGGTCCCCGGCAGCGGGCCGAGGTCGCGCAGCAGCATGACGCCGGAGAGCGGGAACAGGGCCAGCGCGCCGAACATCGTGTTGCGGATCAGCTTGCGGCGGCCGAGCGCGGACTCCTTGGCGCCCTGCTTGAAGTCGGCCATGACCTTGGCCTTGACCTCGGGCGGGGCCTCGATCGGGTGCCGCTCGTCGGCGATCTCCTCGTCGGACATCAGGGTGCGGGCCCAGTGGACCGCGCCGGCGCCGATGGAGAACAGCGCGAGGCCCAGGGTCAGGCCCAGCGCGAAGTTCAGCGCGTTGATGTGGCCGATCGGGAAGACGTAGATCGCCTTGTCGTGCGGGATCCCCACGTACGAGGCGATGAAGCCGACCGTGGCGAGCATCGAGACCGTGAACAGCATGGCCACCGTGCGCTCGGACCGCTTGGCGGCCCGCTCGTCGATGTCCTGGATCCGGTGCTCGTGCGGGGGCAGACCGGGATCCGCGAACGGGTCCTTGTCGTCCGCGACGCTTACCGCGCCGTGCGCGTCCTGCTCAGCGGGCAGGTTCTCTTCTGGAATGTCTTGGCTACTCATGACTTCTTGGCCTTTGCGGTCCGAGCGGCGACCCAGACGGCGACCGCGATCAGCGCGCCGAGTCCGAAGATCCAGGCGAACAGGCCCTCGGAGACCGGGCCGAGACCGCCCAGCTCAAGGCCGCCGGGGCTCTCGGTGTCGTCACCGTTGACCGCGTTCAGGTACGCGATGATGTCCTTCTTGTTCTGCTCCGACAGCGTGGTGTCGGGGAACGACGGCATGTTCTGCGGGCCGGTCTGCATGGCCTCGTAGATGTGCTTCGGGTCGACGCCCTCGAGGCTCGGCGCGAACTTGCCGTGCGTCAGCGCGCCGCCCTTGCCGGTGAAGTTGTGGCACTGCGCGCAGTTGGTGCGGAACAGCTCGCCGCCCTTGGCGATGTCGGCACCGTCGGGGCCGTACTGCGCCTTCGTGGGGACCGTCGGGCCGGCGCCCAGCGACGCGATGTACGCGGCCAGCTGGTCGATCTCGGCCTGGCTGTAGATGACCTTCTTGCGCGGGATCTGCGCGCCCGGCTGCTGGGCCGGCATACGACCGGTGCCGACCTGGAAGTCGACGGCGGCGGAGCCCACGCCGACCAGGCTCGGGCCGTCGGAGGTGCCCTGACCGCCGGTTCCGTGGCACGTAGCGCAGCCTACGGAGTAGAGCTTCTTGCCCTCGTCGATGGCGAGAGACTGGGAGGTTTCATCGGCCTGCGCCTTGCTCGCGGGCGCGAACGCGGCGTACAGCCCCCCAGTGGCCGCCAGCGCGAGGAGTAGGACGACGACCGCCGCCAGCGGATGGCGTCGTCGTGCGGAGAGCTTTTTCACGGATTACCCCGGTGTCAGGATCTTCTGCGTCGATGCTTGTGGGTTGTGCGCCTGCCCGGCGCACGCGGGAACAGGCCCCGGCTACTTGATCAGGTAGATCGTGGCGAAGAGGCCGATCCACACGACATCGACGAAGTGCCAGTAGTAGGACACGACGATGGCCGCGGTCGCCTGCTCGTGGGTGAACCTCTTCGCCGCGTAGGTGCGGCCGAGGACGAACAGGAAGGCGATGAGGCCGCCCGTCACGTGCATGCCGTGGAACCCGGTGGTCAGGTAGAACACCGAGCCGTACGGGTCGGAGGACAGGGACAGCCCGTCCTTCTTCACCAGCTCCGTGTACTCGAAGATCTGACCGCCGATGAAGATCGCACCCATGACGAAGGTGACGATGAACCAGCCCCGGAGCTTCTTCACGTCCCCGCGCTCGGCGGCGAAGACGCCGAGCTGGCAGGTGAGGGAGGAGAGCACCAGGATCGTGGTGTTGGTCGCGGAGAACGGAAGGTTGAGATGGCTCGCCATCTCCTTCCAGTGATCCGGACCGGTCACCGATCGCAGGGTGAAGTACATCGCGAAGAGGGCCGCGAAGAACATCAGCTCGGAACTCAGCCAGATGATGGTTCCGACGCTGGTGAGGTTCGGCCGGTTGACCGACGGGTGCGCGTGCCCGGTTTCTACTGTCGTTGCTGTCGCCACGACCGACATTATGTCGGTCGCTTATCCCGCCCTCACTCCGGGGGGTGCCGTTCGGAGTGTTCGCACCGTGTGTACTGCCCGTATGGCCCATCGAAGCCGTGTTCCAACAGGTGTTGACGCGGTGTTCATGGGAGTAGCATCCGCCCCATCGGCAACCGATGTTCCCGACCAACGATGCGGAGGAACGATGCAGGCGACCGCCACGGTGCTGGTCTACAGCGATGACTCCAACACCCGCGAACAGGTCCGGCTGGCGACCGGACGCAGGCCTGCGCCGGACGTCCCCGTCGTCGAGTTCGTGGAGTGCGCGACGCCCGCCGCCGTCCTCAAGGAGCTGGACAAGGGCGGGATCGACGTCTGTGTCCTGGACGGCGAGGCCGTACCCATGGGCGGCATGGGCGTGTGCCGGCAGATCAAGGACGAGGTCTTCAACTGCCCGCCGGTGCTGCTGCTGATCGGCCGGCCCCAGGACGCGTGGCTGGCGACCTGGAGCCGTGCGGACGCGGCGGTGACGCACCCGGTGGACCCGGTGGAGTTCGCCTCGGCCCTGGCCTCCCTGCTGCGTCACAAGCGGCTGCAGCAGAGCGCCTAGACGCTTTCCGGCCTGAGCCTCGCCACCTGGGCGGGGCTCGGGCCGTCCGGGGTGCCGGCGATCAGGGCGCTGCCCGAGCGCCACTTCTTCCAGCCCATGTTCCAGTCGCCGAAGCCGTTGCCGAAGGTCTCCATGGTGTCGCCGTTGGAGTTGACGACCTTCACGACGTCGCCTTCGTTGATGTGGTCGAAGAACCACTCGGCGTTGGACGTGCTCATGCCGGTGCAGCCGTGGCTGACGTTCTCGTAGCCCTGCGAGCCGACCGACCAGGGCGCGGCGTGCACGTACTCGCCGCTCCAGGTGACGCGGGTGGCGTAGTAGACCGGGAGGTCGTACGAGTCCGCGGAGCCCTCGGCGATGCCGACCGTGGTGCCGCGCATGCGTACGAAGTACTCCTTGCCCAGCACCACTTTGACGCCGTTGCGGGTCTCGAAGCCGGGCTTGCCGGTGGTGACGGGGATCTCGTTGATCTCCTCGCCGTTCTTGTAGACCGTCATGGAGTGCGACGAGGCGTCGGTGAGGGCGACGACCTTGTCGCCGATGCCGATCTTCAGGGGCTTGGACTTCGCGCCCCACAGCCGGTCGCCGATCTTCACGCCGTCCAGGTTGCTGTGGACCGTGACGGTGGCGTGGGCGGGCCAGTAGTCCTTGGGGCGGTAGTGGAGTTCCTTGTCGTCCACCCAGTGCCAGGCGCCTTCGACGGCGGGCACGGAGTCGACCCTCAGGGCCCGTTCGACGACGGCGCGCTGCGCCTTGTCCTTGACCGGCCGGTCGAGTTCGGCGGTGATGGGCTGGCCTACGCCGTACTTGCCGGACTTGGGCCCGAACGTCACCTTCAGGGTCTTCTTGGTGGTGGGCCTGCTGGTGTCGAAGGCGAGCACCTTGCGGCCGGGCGCCCCGTCCTCGTCCTCGGTGCTCACCCGCAGCGTGTAGTGGGCGTTGGCGGCGAGCGGGGAGGTGCTGTGCCAGCGGGTGCCGTCGGCGTTGAGTTCGCCCGTCACATAGCGTCCTGTGGCGTCCGTGGCGGTGACGTCCGTGATACGGCCGTCGTCGTCCTCGGCGGTGACTTCCAGGGGCTTGTCCGGGTCGGCCTTCTTCCCGTCGCCGGAGGGGCCGTTGAAGGAGATCTGGTCCGACGCGTCGTACGGCTTGGCGGTCAGCGGGTTGCCGCCGCTGCCGCAAGCGGTGCCGCCCGCGCCGAGGGCGATCACCAGCAGCGTGCAGCTGACGACGGTGCGGGTGCGCGGAGTGTGGTTCATGACCATCACGCTATGGACGTCGGTCAAGGACGGCGCGCGGGGTAACTCGTACGAGCGACCCGCGCTGCGGCAAAAGCAGGAGCCCGGACCCTCCTGACGGAGTGTCCGGGCTCCTGTGAGCTCAGCTCGTGCTACTGGGTGCGGTTCTCACCGCGGTAGTACTCGAAGACCCAGCCGTACAGACCGATCATGATGATCGGCGCCGAGAAGTAGAGCAGCCACCAGCCGATGGCGATGGCCAGGAAGGCCAGCGCGCCACCGACGCCGAGGGCGAGCGGCTGCCAGCTGTGCGGGCTGAAGAACCCGACCTCGCCGGCGTCGTCCGCGACGTCCGCCTCCTTGTTGTCCTGCGCGCCCACGTCGACCCGCCGGGCGGTGAAGCCCAGGTAGAAGCCGATCATGATGCACAGGCCGAAGGCCATGAAGAGCGCCGTGGTACCGGCCGCCTCCTTCGACCACACGCCATAGACGACAGCCATGGCGAGGACGAAGACGCTCAGCCACATGAACATCTTGCCCTGGATCTTCACTTGCCGGCCTCCTTGCCACCAGCCAGAGCCTTCTCACCGTGAGGGGCGTTCTCGAGCTGGTCGAGAGCGGCGATCTCAGGGTGATGCAGGTCGAACGCCGGGGATTCGCTGCGGATCCGCGGCAGGGTGAGGAAGTTGTGCCGCGGCGGCGGGCAGGACGTCGCCCACTCGAGCGAGCGGCCGTAGCCCCACGGGTCGTCGACGCCGACCGGCTTGCCGTACTTGGCCGTCTTCCACACGTTGTAGAGGAACGGCAGGATCGACAGGCCGAGCAGGAACGAACCGATCGTCGAGACCGTGTTCAGCGCGGTGAAGCCGTCGGCCGCGAGGTAGTCCGCGTAACGACGCGGCATGCCCTCGGCGCCCAGCCAGTGCTGCACCAGGAACGTGGTGTGGAAGCCGATGAACAGCGTCCAGAAGGTGATCTTGCCGAGCCGCTCGTCCAGCATCTTGCCGGTCATCTTCGGCCACCAGAAGTGGAAGCCGGAGAACATCGCGAACACCACGGTGCCGAAGACGACGTAGTGGAAGTGCGCCACCACGAAGTACGAGTCGGAGACGTGGAAGTCCAGCGGCGGCGAGGCCAGGATGACGCCGGTCAGACCACCGAAGGTGAAGGTGATGAGGAAGCCGGTCGCCCAGAGCATCGGGGTCTCGAAGGACAACGACCCCTTCCACATCGTTCCGATCCAGTTGAAGAACTTCACGCCGGTCGGTACGGCGATGAGGAACGTCATGAAGGAGAAGAACGGCAGGAGCACACCGCCGGTGACGTACATGTGGTGCGCCCACACCGTCACCGAGAGGCCGGCGATCGCGATGGTCGCGCCGATCAGGCCCATGTAGCCGAACATCGGCTTACGGGAGAAGACCGGGATGACCTCGGAGATGATGCCGAAGAACGGCAGCGCGATGATGTACACCTCTGGGTGGCCGAAGAACCAGAAGAGGTGCTGCCACAGCAACGCTCCGCCGTTGGCCGAGTCGAAGACGTGTGCCCCGAATTTCCGATCCGCCTCCAGCGCGAACAGCGCGGCGGCGAGGACGGGGAAGGCGAGCAGGACGAGCACGGCGGTCAGCAGCACGTTCCACACGAAGATCGGCATGCGGAACATGGTCATGCCCGGCGCGCGCATGCAGATGATCGTGGTGATGAAGTTGACCGCACCGAGGATGGTGCCGAAGCCGGAGAAGGCCAGACCCATGATCCACATGTCGGCGCCGACGCCCGGCGAGCGGACCGCGTCCGACAGCGGGCTGTAGGCGAACCAGCCGAAGTCGGCCGCGCCCTGCGGGGTGAGGAAGCCGCCGACCGCGATGGTGGAGCCGAACAGGTAGAGCCAGTAGGCGAACATGTTCAGCCGCGGGAACGCCACGTCGGGCGCGCCGATCTGCAGCGGCATGATCCAGTTCGTGAAGCCGGCGAACAGCGGCGTCGCGAACATCAGCAGCATGATCGTGCCGTGCATCGTGAACGCCTGGTTGAACTGCTCGTTCGACATGATCTGCAGACCGGGCCGGGCGAGCTCGGCGCGCATCAGCAGCGCCATGACGCCGCCGATCAGGAAGAACGCGAACGAGGTGACGAGGTACAGCGTTCCGATCGTCTTGTGGTCAGTGGTCGTCAGCCACTTGATCACGACGTTGCCGGGCTGCTTGCGCCTGACCGGCAGCTCGTCCGCGTAGTGGGACCCTGCTGCCGCGGCACCCTGGGGTTCGTTGAGGATGCTCACAGGTTGTTCGTCTCCCGGTTCTTCTCGTGGCTCGTCTGCGCGATGCCGGCGGGAACGTAACCGGTCTGCCCCTTCTTGGCCAGTTCCTGGAGGTGCTTCTGGTAAGCGTCCTCGGAGACGACCTTCACGTTGAAGAGCATCCGGGAGTGGTCCGTGCCGCACAGCTCGGCGCACTTGCCAAGGAAGGTGCCCTCCTTGTTGGGCGTCACCTGGAAGGCGTTGGTGTGGCCCGGGATGACGTCCATCTTCATCAGGAACGGCACCACCCAGAAGGAGTGGATGACGTCACGCGAGGTCAGGACGAAGCGGACCGTCTTGCCCTTGGGCAGCCACAGCGTCGGACCCGGGTTGCCGGTCTGCGGGTTCCGCGTGCCGGGCGTGCCCGTGTCATAGACACCGCCGGCGTTCGCCGGGAACGCGTTCTTGAACCGGTCCGGAATGGCCGCCAGGTTCTTGTCGGTCTTCGCGTCACCGGTCACGCCCTCGACGGGCGTGATGTAGTTGAAGCCCCAGCTCCACTGGTAGCCCACGACGTTGATGGTGACGTCGGGCTTCTTGTCGGTGAGGCTGAGGAGCTTCGACTCGTCGCGGGCCGTGAAGTAGAAGAGCACGGAGACGATGACGAGCGGAACGACCGTGTACAGCGCCTCGATCGGCATGTTGTACCGAGTCTGCGGAGGAACCTCGACCTTGGTGCGGCTGCGCCGGTGGAAGATCGTGCTCCAGATGATCAGGCCCCACACCAGCACGCCGGTTGCCAGCGCGGCAGCCCAGGAGCCCTGCCACAGGGAGAGGATCCGCGGAGCCTCTTCGGTGGTGGGGGTGGGCATACCAAGGCGGGGGAAGTCCTTGTATGTGCAACCGGTGGCGGTCGCCAGGACCAGGCCCGCGGTCATTGCCTGCAGCAGCTTCCGCCGCATCGGGCGCCGCGGCGAGCGGTCGGAGCCGTTGGGACTCACGTAGCGCCTTCCCGAGAGTCTCGCCCGCGCGGTTCGGCTGCGGCCTGCCTGCTCATCTGGTCGGTCGCCGCCCTGCGTCGGGCAGGGGTTTGGATGTTTATGCGGACCAAACCCTAGCCGACGCCCTCCGGGGGTTCAGCGGGAGGGGTGCCTACTGGGTAGGGGGTTCGCTGAATTGGCGGCTGCCGGTCCGTTGTGGCTGGTCGCGCAGTTCCCCGCGCCCCTAGGGGGTTAGCGTGGCTGCGTGTCATATTTCGACGCTGCTTCCAGTGCTCCTCTCCATCCCGTGGCTCGTCAGGCGCTGTTGGCCTCATTGGATGAAGGGTGGGCCGATCCGTCCCGTCTCTACCGTGAAGGCCGCAAGGCCCGGCTGCTCCTCGATGCCGCTCGGGAGGCTGCTGCCGATGCTGTCGGGTGCAGGACGGACGAGTTGGTGTTCACCACCTCCGGGACCCGGGCCGTGCACGAGGGCGTCTCCGGGGCGCTGGCCGGGCGGCGGCGCGCTGGGCGTCACCTGATCGTGTCTGCTGTCGAACACTCCTCGGTGCTGCATGCCGCCGATGCGCATGAGGGCGGGGGCGGGAGTGTCACCCGGGTGGGTGTGGGCCGAACGGGCGCCGTGGAACCGTCGGTCTACGCGGACGCGCTCCGGCCGGACACCGCGCTCGCCTGTCTGCAGTCCGCCAATCACGAGGTGGGGACCGTGCAGCCGGTGGCGGCGGTGGCCGAGGCGTGCCGGGCGGCCGGGGTGCCGTTGCTGGTGGACGCGGCGCAGTCGCTGGGGTGGGGGCCGGTCGAGGGCGACTGGTCGTTGTTGGCGGCCAGTGCGCACAAGTGGGGCGGGCCGTCGGGCGTCGGGCTGCTCGTCGTACGGAAGGGCGTGCGGTTCGCGCCGCAAGGGCCCGTCGATGAGCGGGAGTCGGGGCGGGCGGCCGGGTTCGAGAACCTGCCGGGGATCGTCGCCGCCGCGGCCTCGCTGCGGGCCGTGCGGGCCGAGGCGGAGCAAGAGGCGGTACGGCTGCGGGAGCTGACGGAGCGGATCCGGGTACGGGTGCCGCGGCTGGTGTCCGACGTGGAGGTGGTCGGGGACGCCGAGCGGCGGCTGCCGGGGATCGTCACCTTCTCGTGTCTCTATGTCGATGGGGAGACATTGCTGCACGAGCTGGACCGGGAGGGTTTCTCCGTCTCGTCCGGATCGTCCTGCACCAGCAGCACGCTGACGCCCAGCCATGTGCTGAAGGCGATGGGGGTGCTGAGTGAGGGGAATGTGCGGGTTTCGCTGCCGGCCGGGACGGCCGAGGAGGACGTCGAGCGGTTCCTCGCGGTGCTGCCGGGGGCCGTGGCGGGGGTGCGGGCGAAGCTGGGGGCGCCGGTGCCCGTGACGGTGCGGCAGGAGGACGCGCTGGTCGTGGACGCCCTGGGGAAGCTGTGCCCGCTGCCCGTCATCGAGCTGGCCAAGGTGATCGGGGATGTCCCGGTGGGCGGGACGGTGCGGGTGCTGGCCGACGACGAGGCGGCGCGGCTGGACATCCCGGCGTGGTGCGCGATGCGGGGGCAGGAGTACGTGGGGGAGGAACCGGCGGATCGGGGCTCGGCCTATGTGGTCCGCCGGGTCTCGTGACCCTCTCGGTTACGCCAGGTGCTTGCGGACCTCGGCGGCGGCCTCGTCGCCGTAGGTCTTGGTGAAGCGGTCCATGAAGTGGGTGCGGCGCAGCTGGTACTCCTGGGTGCCGACCGTCTCGATGACCAGGGTGGCGAGCATGCAGCCGACCTGTGCGGCCCGCTCCAGCGAGACACCCCACGCCAGTCCGGACAGGAAGCCCGCGCGGAAGGCGTCACCGACGCCCGTGGGGTCGGCCTTGCGCTCCTCCTCGGGGCAGCCGACCTCGATGGGCTCCTCGCCGACGCGCTCGATGCGGACGCCCTTGGCGCCGAGGGTGGTGACGCGGTGGCCGACCTTGTCGAGGATCTCGGCGTCACTCAAGCCCGTCTTGGACTCGATGAGCCCCTTCTCGTACTCGTTCGAGAAGAGGTACGTCGCACCCTCCAGCAGTATCCGGATCTCGTCGCCGTTCATCCGGGCGATCTGCTGGGAGAAGTCGGCGGCGAAGGGGATGGACCGGGAGCGGCACTCCTCGGTGTGGCGCAGCATCGCCTCGGGGTCGTCGGCGCCGATCAGGACCAGGTCGAGGCCGCCCACACGGTCGGCGACCGTCTTCAGCTCGATCTGGCGGGCCTCGCTCATCGCGCCCGTGTAGAAGGAGCCGATCTGGTTGTGGTCGGCGTCGGTGGTGCACACGAAGCGGGCGGTGTGCAGGGTCTCCGAGATGCGGACGGAGTCGGTGTCGACGCCGTGCCGCTCCAGCCAGGCGCTGTACTCGTCGAAGTCGAAGCCGGCCGCGCCGACCAGGATCGGGCGGGTGCCGAGCTGGCCCATGCCGAAGGCGATGTTCGCGCCGACGCCGCCGCGGCGGACGTCGAGGTTGTCGACGAGGAAGGAGAGCGAGACCGTGTGCAGTTGGTCCGCTACGAGCTGGTCGGCGAAGCGGCCGGGGAAGGTCATGAGGTGGTCGGTGGCGATGGAGCCGGTGACTGCGATGCGCACGGCGGGGACTCTCCTGTGGGGAGACGGATTGACAGTTCACGCTACCCGGTCGGCGCGGGGTGCTGAAGCGATTGGGGCAGGGGGCGGAAGCGATTGGGGCAGGGTGCGGAATCGGCCGTCGCGGCGCGCGGAAGCGGCCAAAACTACCCGATAGTAGATCTTTCTTCGCGGGCGTCGGCGTGCATACGGTTCCGCTATGACGAACCTGAAGGTCCCTGCTGCGGCCCCGGTCGATCTGGAAGGCGACCTCGCGTCGCTGCGCGGTGACTGTGCCCGGATGGTCCCCCATTGGGCCGCGCCCGACCGGATCACCGCCCGGCCGGTCTCCCCGTCGCTCATCCACGGCGTGACCGTACCGCCGAAGTCGGCGAGGCTGCTGGACGCGATGTCCGACTACGGCGACTGACGGCGCCGCCACCGCCCGCGACACCGGGCCCCGGCGGCCGGAGAGGCGTCCGTGGCCCGGATCGGCGCGTGCGAGGGAACCGTGCGCTCCCCCGGTGCGTCCCATCGCCGTCCCCCGGAAAGGGGATGCGCGATACGACCCCTATCCGCCCGTTTTTGACAGGGCCGGGTCAGGGTCATGGACAGCTGTGCACGTGAAGGAGCGATGCGGTGAACACCGAGCGACCCGACAACGACGCCGCGGGCTCCGCCGAAAAGCGGGGCGACGGCGAGGAGCAGCGCGCCACGGGCGCGGGGGCTCCCGGGGGTACGGAGGCCGACTCGGCCACTCCGGAGCGGGCCGCGGCCGTGGAGGCGGGGGCCGACGGGGGTTCGGTGACCGCGAGCACGGAGAGCGGGGGCGGGGACGCCGGGGGCGGGGTGACTGACGCCGGAGGCGCCAAGGCCGAGACGACTGGCGCCGGGGAAAACGAGGCCGGGGGCGCGGGGACCGGGGCGACGGACGCCGGAGACGTCGAGGTCGGCACCACGGACGCCGGAGACGTCGAGGTCGGCACGGCTGACGCCGGAGACGTCGAGGCCGGCACCACGGACGCCGGAGACGTCGAGGTCGGCACGGCTGACGCCGGAGGCCCCGAGGCCTCCGCCACCACCCCCGCTGAAGCCTCCGGATCCCCCACCACCAGCCCCACCGAAGTCCCCGGCCCCCACGAAACCCCCTCCGGCTCCCCCCGCCCGCCCCGGCGGCGCTCCCCCGCTCTCGTCGCGTCCGTTGCCGCTGCCGTGTTGCTCGTCGGTGGGGGTGGGGCCTATCTCGCTGCCTCCGCCTCCGGTGGGGGCGGTGGGGGTACGGGCTCCGGGGCGTCCGGTGATGGCGGTACTCCGCCGCCGCTCGAGCTCGACGGGTACAGCGGTGGCAACGGGATCGCGCCCGGGGAGCCGAATCCGTACGGCGTGACGTACAAGGCCGACGGGGATCTTCCGGGTGGGCCCGGGTCCGCGGCCGTGTACAAGGCCTCCGGCGAGGTCACCAAGGACGAGGTCGCGCGGCTCGCGAAGGCGCTCGGGCTGGACGGGGCGCCCGTGGCGCGGGGGCAGGCCTGGCAGGTGGGGCCGAGCAAGGACGGGTCCGGGCCGAGCCTCGTCGTGAACAAGCAGGCTCCCGGGACCTGGACCTTCCACCGCTACGCCGCCGGGACCGACGCCTGCCAGAGCACGATCGTGTGCCAGAAGGACCCCGCCAACCCCGCGAACGACACCGTCAGCGAGGAGGCCGCCAAGAAGGCCGCCGCGCCGATCCTGAAGGCGGTGGGTCAGGACGACGCGAAGGTCGACGCGAGCCAGGTCATGGGCGCCCAGCGGGCCGTCAATGCCGATCCCGTGGTGGGCGGGCTGCCGACGTACGGCTGGACGACCGGGCTGACCGTGAGCGCGCAGGGCGAAGTCGTCGGCGGCAGCGGGCAGTTGAAGGCGCCGGTCAAGGGGGACACGTACCCCGTGCTGGGCGCGAAGAAGACGCTGGAGCTGTTGAACACGGCACCCACCGTCGACCACCGCATGGGCATCGGCGGCTGCGCCACCCCCGTACCGCTGAAGGACCGTCTGGAGGCGCCGTGCGGTCAGGGGACCTCGGCCGCGACGGCCTCGGCCGCTCCGACGCAGAACACCGTCACCGTCGAGAAGGCCGTGTTCGGGCTGGCCTCGCACACCGTGGGCGGACAGCCCGCGCTGGTGCCGTCCTGGCTCTTCGAGGTACGGGCGTCGGGCGCGCAGGACCCCTTCACGGTGACGTATCCCGCGATCGACCCGAAGTACCTGGCCTCGAACACGCCCTCCGGTGAGCCGAGCTCGGCGCCGGCCACCCGGGACATCAAGGTGGACGGCTACGTCGCCGACGGCAACGCGCTGACCGTGACTTTCACGGGCGGGGTCTGCGGCGACTACGACGCGAAGGCGACCGAGGGTTCGGCCGAGGTGACCGTGACGGTGACCGAGACGCCCTGGCAGGGCAAGGTCTGCATCATGATCGCCAAGGAGATGACGAAGACCGTGCAGCTGGACGAGCCGCTCGGCGACCGGAAGGTCGTGGGCTCGGACGGCAAGGAGATCCCGCAGGTGAAGCCGGGGGCGCGGCTGCCGAGGACGACGGCCGGGGTGCAGTAGAGCCCGCTCCCCGGACGTGCGCGAAGGCGGCGGCCCTGTCGGAGGGGGCCGCCGCCTTCGGCGTGTTCTGGTGGTGGCGCGGTGCTCAGCTGAAGCTGTCGCCGCAGGCGCAGGAACCCGTCGCGTTCGGGTTGTCGATCGTGAAGCCCTGCTTCTCGATGGTGTCCACGAAGTCGATGGACGCGCCGCCCAGGTACGGGGCGCTCATGCGGTCGGTGACGACCTTGACGCCGCCGAAGTCCTTGACGACGTCGCCGTCGAGGGAGCGCTCGTCGAAGAAGAGCTGGTAGCGCAGGCCGGAGCAGCCGCCGGGCTGTACGGCGACACGCAGGGCCAGGTCGTCACGGCCTTCCTGGTCGAGCAGGGCCTTGACCTTCGCCGCGGCGGCGTCGGACAGGATGATGCCGTCGGTGACGGTGCTGGTCTCGTCCGATACGGACATCTACATCTCTCCCGGGTTGTACGGAGACTGCTTGCCGACTGGTGCAACCGGCAAGGCCGCGGATTCATTCCGGGCCGGACGCCGTTTTTCGGCGCCTTCTTCATGCTCGCACATGCGGTCGCCGTCAGAAAATGCCGCTTCGGGATTCACGTCACATCGACGCAATGACCATCGTCAAAGTGACACGAAGCGGGTTATGATAGATAACGTCAGTTCGACGAAAAGAAAGGGTGCGTGTCGTGACCACCGCCCAGACCCCGGAGCTCGACGTACAGCCGTCTCCGCTCGCCCTGCTGCTGCTCGGCCGTGAGGCCGACCCGAAGAGCGAGCGGGGCGTCGAGTGCCCCGGCGACCTGCCCTCGCCCTCCGACCCGGACCTGGTCGAGCGTGCCCGCGCCGCCAAGGCGAAGCTCGGCGACAAGGTGTTCGTGCTCGGCCACCACTACCAGCGCGACGAGGTCATCCAGTTCGCGGACGTCACCGGCGACTCCTTCAAGCTGGCCCGGGACGCGGCCGCCCGCCCGGAGGCGGAGTACATCGTGTTCTGCGGTGTGCACTTCATGGCCGAGTCCGCCGACATCCTGACCTCGGACGACCAGAAGGTGGTCCTGCCCGACCTCGCCGCCGGCTGCTCGATGGCCGACATGGCGACGGCCGAGCAGGTCGCCGAGTGCTGGGACGTGCTGACCGAGGCCGGCATAGCCGAGCAGGTCGTGCCCGTCTCGTACATGAACTCGTCCGCGGACATCAAGGCGTTCACGGGCAAGCACGGCGGCACGATCTGCACCTCGTCCAACGCCCAGCGGGCCCTGGAGTGGGCCTTTGAGCAGGGCGAGAAGGTGCTCTTCCTGCCCGACCAGCACCTCGGCCGCAACACCGCGGTCCGCGACATGGGCATGTCCCTGGAGGACTGCGTCCTCTACAACCCGCACAAGCCGAACGGCGGCCTGACCGCCGAGCAGCTGCGGGACGCGAAGATGATCCTGTGGCGCGGCCACTGCTCGGTGCACGGCCGCTTCTCGCTGGAGTCGGTCGAGGACGTCCGCGCCCGTATCCCCGGGGTGAACGTCCTGGTCCACCCCGAGTGCCGGCACGAGGTCGTGGCCGCGGCGGACTACGTCGGCTCGACGGAGTACATCATCAAGGCGCTGGAGGCCGCGCCCGCCGGTTCCAAGTGGGCCATCGGCACGGAGCTGAACCTGGTCCGCCGCCTGGCGAACCGTTTCGCGCCGGAGGGCAAGGAGATCGTCTTCCTCGACAAGACCGTCTGCTTCTGCTCGACCATGAACCGCATCGACCTCCCGCACCTGGTCTGGGCCCTGGAGTCGCTGGCCGAGGGCAAGCTGGTCAACCGCATCGAGGTCGACAAGGAGACAGAGGCCTTCGCGAAGCTGGCGCTGGAGCGGATGCTGGCGCTGCCGTAACCCTCGTAGGTCCGTCCCCGCTCACGTCCGGTCCGGGTGGGCGGGGTCGAGGCGGGTGCCCAGGGCAGCGACCCGGTCGCCGGGGCCGGCCTGGGCGGGACGGAGGGCGCCGGGCAGGGCCGCTCGACCTCGGGATCGGCATCGACGACGGGCGCGGCGAAGGCGCCGCTCAGCTTGCGGACGGCGTCGATCTCCTGCCGGAAGCGCGCGGAAGACCTGATCCTCGGCGTGCTGGGCATGCACCACCTTGACGGCGACCTCCCGCCCGGACCGAGCCCGCTCCCGGTACACCATCCCCATCCCACCGGCCCCCAGCCGATCCGGCCGCCGGGCTAGGTGGGTCGGACTCGGAAGCGGCCCGGTTCTGACGGATCTCGTTCCACGACCTGGACCGGTGGCCAGGTCCACTGCCAGTTGTTGATGCCCGGGGTGCGGGTGAAGTGGATCCGGCCCCGGGTGGCTTCGGTTGTGATGTGGGGCCAGGATTTCGCGATGTCCGCCCTGGTTGTGCCGTGGGTGCGCAGGGCCGAGGTCAGGGCTTTGACCGTGTCGTAGCCCTCGAAAGCGACGAAGGAAGGCGCGGTCGTCAGCTTCTCGCGCAGGGACGCGGCTACTCGTTCGCCGAGCGGGCCGAGGGGTGCGGGCAGGTAGCGCAGGAACGGGATGCCCGTGCCGTACGGCGTCGCCCATTCGGTGAGTTCCGGCTGGCCGGCCGGGGCACCGATCAGGACGTCCGCCACGCGCCGGTCGCCTCGGACGGACCGCACGATCGATGCCGCCGGTTCCGGGTGGCCGGTCAGCAGGAGAAGGGCTGTCGCGCCGTTGGCGGCCAGTTCGTCGCAGACGGCTGTGGGGGTCAGCGCGGTCATGTCGAGTTCCGTCACCGTGCCGGCGTGCGGAGCCAGGTGGTCGCGGAGGATGCGGGTGCCGGCGGCCCAGTAGACGCTCGGCTGCGTCGCCACCGCGATGTGGGTGTGGCCCGCGGAGAGGAGGTGGTCCGCGTAGATCCGCCAGGCGTGGGACTGTGCCGGGGCCACGCGGGCCACCCAGTCCGTCGGGTGGTCGGTCAGTTCGTCCAGGACCGCCGACGAGCAGAGGAAGGGCACGCCGAGGGCGTCCGCCCTGGTGGCGACCGCCCGCGCCACGACACTGTGGTACTCCCCCGCCAGCGCGGCCACGCCCAGCTCCGCCAGTTCGTCCACCGCCGCCGTGGCCCGCCGCGGGTCGGCCGCGGTGTCCCGGACCAGCAGTTCCAGCGGCCGTCCCGCGATCCCGCCGGCATCGTTGACCTCGTGCGCCGCCAACTCCAGGCCGGCCAGCAGGTGTCGGCCCGCCTCGACCCAGCCGGGGCGGGTCAGCGGGACGAGCGCACCGATGCGGATGGACGGGCCGCGAGCGGGCAAGGGTCATCACCTCAGCGAGTCAAGAGCGTGCAGCCTATCCGTGCACCGGGACACGGTCCAAGGACGTTTCCGCCCTTCGCTCACTCCACCCGTGGACGTACCAGCCCCGACTCGTACGCGATCACCACCAGCTGGGCCCGGTCGCGTGCGCCCAGCTTGGCCATGGCCCGGTTGACGTGCGTCTTCACGGTCAGCGGGCTGACCTCCAGGCGCTCGGCGATCTCGTCGTTGGAGTGGCCGCCGGCGACCTGGACGAGGACCTCGCGCTCGCGGACGGTGAGCGCTTCGAGGCGTTCGGCGCGGGCGGGGTCGCGGTCGTCGTCGAGGCCGTCGCCCTGGGCGAGGAAGCGGGCGATCAGGCCCTTGGTGGCCGTCGGGGAGAGCAGGGCCTCACCGCCGGCCGCGACCCGGATGGCGTTGAGCAGTTCGTCCGGTTCGCTGCCCTTGCCGAGGAAGCCGGAGGCGCCGGCCCGCAGGGACTGCACGACGTAGTCGTCGACCTCGAAGGTGGTGAGGATGACGATGCGGACGTGGGCGAGAGTCGGGTCGGTGCTGATCATGCGGGTGGCGGCGAGACCGTCGGTGCCGGGCATCCGGATGTCCATCAGGACGACGTCGGCCCGCTCCTGCTTCGCGAGGCGTACGGCCTCGGCGCCGTCGGAGGCCTCGCCCACCACCTCCATGTCGGGCTCCGAGTCCACGAGTACGCGGAAGGCGCTGCGCAGCAGGGCCTGGTCGTCGGCGAGCAGGACACGGATGGTCATGCGCTTCCCCCGGTGGTGGCCGTGCGGGTCTTGACCGGCAGGATCGCATGCACGCGGAAGCCGCCGCCGTAGCGGGGGCCGGTGGTGAGGGTGCCGCGCAGGGCGGTGACGCGCTCGCGCATGCCGAGCAGGCCGTGGCCGCCGCCGTCGGAGGGGTCCTGGTCCTCGCCGCTGCCGTTGTCGAGGACCGTGATCTCGACGTTCGGGCCGACGCGTACGACGCTGACCTCGGCCTTCGCCTCCGTACCGGCGTGCTTCTGGACGTTGGTGAGGGCTTCCTGGATGACGCGGTAGGCGGCCAGGTCGACGGCGGCGGGGAGGGTGGTGCCGTGGTCGGCGCGGGCGACCTCGACGTGCAGGCCGGCGCTGCGGAAGGTGCCGACGAGTTCGTCGAGGCGGCTGAGGCCGGGGGCGGGTTCGGTGGGGGCCTCCGGGTCGCCGGACTGCCGGAGCAGGCCGACGGTGGCGCGGAGTTCGTTGAGCGCGGAGCGGCTGGCCTCGCGGACGTGGGCGAGGGCTTCCTTGGCCTGGTCGGGCCGCTTGTCCATGACGTGGGCGGCGACACCGGCCTGGACGTTGACCAGGGCGATGTGGTGGGCGACGACGTCGTGCAGGTCGCGGGCGATCCGCAGCCGCTCCTCGGCGACCCGCCGCCGGGCCTCCTCCTCGCGGGTGCGCTCGGCGCGTTCGGCCCGCTCGCGGATGGCCTGTACGACGGCTCTACGGCTGCGTACGGCATCGCCCGCGGTGGCGCCGATGCCGGTCCAGGCGAAGATCGCGAGGTTCTCCTGGGCGTACCAGGGGAGGGGGCCGCCGAGCATCGCGGCGCCGGTCAGCACGGTCATCGTGAGCAGGCCGAGGCGCCAGGTGGTGGGGCGGTCGGTGGTGGCGGCGACGGTGAAGAGGGCGACGACGGCGGCCATGGCGACGGGGGCGCGGGGGTCGCCGACGACGCACTCGACGACGGAGATCGTGCCGGTGAGGGCGAGGACGGTTCTGGGGGCGCGGCGGCGGAAGACCAGGGCGAGGGCGCCGAGGGTCATGAGCACGAGGGCGAGGGGGCCGGGGGTGCGGACGCCCCAGGTGACGCCGTTCGCGCCGTGCGGGTCGACGAACGAGCCGGCCACCATGCAGGCGAGTACGCCGGCCGCGAGGGTCGCGTCCAGCGCGAGGGGGTGCGCCTTCAGGCGACACCGGGTGCGTTCCAGCTTGCCGCTCACGTCTGAACAGTACGGGGCGGTGATGGGCGCCGGAACTGCTGTTAGCGGTACCTCGCCACGCCGCCCCTGGGGGCTGCCGCCCCCAGACCCCCGCATCGGCCCTGAACGGGCCTCGTCCTCAAACGCCGGACGGGCTGGATATGCCGACCGGATCAAGAACCGTCAGCCCGGGATCAAGCCGTCGTCGCTGAGCAGGTCGCGGACCTCCTGGAGGGTCGCGTCCGGGGACGGGAGGATCAGGTCGGAGGGTTCCAGGGACTCGTCCGGAAGAGGGGTGCCCAGTTCGCGGACCTTGGACAGGAGTGCCTGCAGGGTGCGGCGGAAGCCCGGGCCGTCGCCGTTCTCCATTTCGCGCAGGAGCTCGTCGTCCAGCTTGTTGAGTTCGGTGAGGTGGCTGTCCGCCAGCCTCACCTGCCCCTCCCCCATGATCCGTACGACCATGTCGCCCATGTCGGCCTCCCGGTCCGGGCCCCTACTGCTTGTCGAAGCGCGGGGTGTCCTGCGACTGCTGCTGGGACTGAGACTGCCCTGTGCCGCCCTCGATCGCCTGCTGGGGCGAACCGCCGGCCAGCTCCGCCTTCATCCGCTGCAGTTCCAGCTCCACGTCCGAACCGCCGGAGATCCGGTCCAGCTCGGCCTGGATCTCGTCCTTGTGCATACCGGACTGGTCGTCCAGGGCGCCGGAGGCGAGTAGCTCGTCGATGGCGCCCGCGCGGGCCTGCAGCTGGGCGGTCTTGTCCTCGGCACGCTGGATCGCCAGGCCGACGTCGCCCATCTCCTCCGAGATGCCGGAGAAGGCCTCGCCGATCCGGGTCTGGGCCTGGGCCGCGGTGTACGTGGCCTTGATCGTCTCCTTCTTGGTGCGGAAGGCGTCGACCTTGGCCTGGAGGCGCTGGGCCGCGAGGGTGAGCTTCTCCTCCTCGCCCTGCAGCGTCGCGTGCTGGGTCTCCAGGTCCGTCACCTGCTGCTGGAGCGCCGCGCGCCGGGACAGCGCCTCGCGGGCCAGGTCCTCGCGGCCCAGCGCGAGCGCCTTGCGGCCCTGGTCCTCCAGCTTGCCCGACTGCTGCTGCAGCTGGTTGAGCTGGAGCTCCAGGCGCTTGCGGGACGTGGCGACGTCCGCCACACCCCGGCGCACCTTCTGAAGCAGCTCCAGCTGCTTCTGGTACGAGTAATCGAGGGTCTCGCGCGGGTCCTCGGCCCGGTCAAGGGCCTTGTTCGCCTTCGCGCGGAAGATCATCCCCATACGCTTCATGACACCGCTCATGGGCTTCGCGCGCCCCCTTCTGACGGACTTCCAGCTCCAGCTCTGCGACAGAACCCACAGTACGGGCCCTGCATCCATTGACGCACTGTTCCGGGACGGATGCGCTCATCCCCAAGGACGACTGCACCCGGTCCCGCTCCGGCGTAGGGAGTAGGTGTCCCCCCGACGTAACCGGATCGTGCGCAACGCCCCCTCTGTCCCTTACATGACGACTGGTGTTGCCGGATCGTTCCCCGCGGGGCTGGGGTCCAACCCCGGGACCCCTTACCCTTGGGTTTTGTGTTCCGTAGCCGTGCCAAGGAAGAGAAGGCCCCCGCCGACAAGGCGGCCGTGACCGACTCCAAGCAGACCCGTGACCCGCAGGCCCCGAAGGGCCGCCCCACGCCCAAGCGCAGTGAGGCCCAGACCCAGCGCCGCAGCGTCGCCAACACGTCGCTGACGCGCAAGGACGCCGCCAAGCGTCAGCGTGAGGAACGCCGTGCCGCGCTGGAGCGGCAGCGCCAGGCGCTGGCCGGCGGCGACGAGCGGTACCTGCCCGCCCGCGACAAGGGCCCGGTGCGGAAGTTCGCCCGCGACTGGATCGACTCGCGGTTCAACGTGGCGGAGTTCTTCCTGCCGATGGCCGTGGTCATCCTCGTGCTGAGCGTGGTGCGGGTGGCGGCGCTGCAGAACATCGCACTGCTGCTGTGGCTGGTCGTGATCGTGCTGATCGTGCTGGACGCGTTCGTCAGCGCGTTCCGCCTGCGCAAGGCGCTCGCCGCGCGCTTCCCCGGCCAGAGCACCAAGGGCGCCACGCGCTACGCCCTGATGCGCTCCCTCCAGATGCGCCGGCTCCGGCTGCCGAAGCCGCAGGTCAAGCGCGGAGAGCGGCCCTGAGCACGACGTCGTTCTCCGGGGGTGCGGCAGATGCCTGGCTGGCGAAGCTGGGCGGTTTGCGCAACGCCGTACGGCAGGAGCTGGTATCCCGGCAGCTCGACGAGCAGATAGCCGGGCGGTTCCCGGTCGGGCAGCGGCTGCGGGTGCTCGACGTGGGGATGGGCCAGGGCACGCAGGCCCTGCGGCTGGCCCGGGCCGGCCATCAGGTGACCGGCGTCGAGCAGGACGCCACGATGGTCGCGGCGGCGCGGGAGGCCCTCGCCGGTGAGCCCGAGGGCATCCGGGAGCGGGTGCGGATCGTCCAGGGCGACGGCCGGGACACCGGGGTGCACTTCCTGCCGGGCAGCTTCGACGTGGTGCTCTGCCACGGCGTGCTCATGTACGTCGAGGAGCCGGACGCCCTCCTTGCGGGGCTCGCGCGCATGCTCGCACCGGGCGGCCTGCTGTCGCTGCTGGTGCGCAACGCCGACGCGCTCGCGATGCGGCCCGGCCTGTACGGCGACTGGGCGGGCGCCCTGGCCTCCTTCGACACCGTCTCGTACACGAACCGCCTGGGCCTGGACGTACGGGCCGACCGGCTTCAGACGCTGACGGACGCGCTCGCCGGCATCGGCGCGCCGCTGCACGCCTGGTACGGGGTGCGGGTGTTCACGGACACGGCGGCGGATGACGCGCAGGCGCCGGACGACGTGGAGACGCTGCTCGCGGTCGAGGAGCGGGCCGGGCGGACGGATCCGTACCGCTCGGTGGCGGCGCTGCTGCACCTGTGCGGTGTGCGCGGCTGACCGCGGGAATCCGCGGATGCGCTCGTTCGGGTGAGCAGGACAAGCCGGACGATCACCCCGAAGTGAGACTCGGGGCATGGACGTTTCCCGTACCCGTGCCCTCCGTCTGCTCGCTCCCCTCGCCGCGCTCGCGCTGCTGACCGCCTGCTCCGACTCCGGTTCGGCCGAGAAGGCGGACACGTCGACCAGGCAGGCCGCGCAGGCCGCCGTACCCGCGTCGAGCAGCGACCTGCAGAGCGACTACCAGAAGGTGATCAAGGACGTTCTGCCGTCGGTCGTGCAGATCCAGGCGAGCAGTGATCTCGGGTCGGGGGTCGTGTACGACGACAAGGGGCACGTCGTCACCAACGCGCATGTCGTCGGGAACGAGAAGACGTTCAAGGTGACGACCGCGGGCAGCGAGGACACGCTCACCGCGAAGCTCGTCTACTCGTATCCGGAGCAGGATCTCGCCGTCATCAAGCTGGACAAGGTGCCGGACGGGCTGAAGGCGGCGGCCTTCGCGGACTCCTCGAAGGTCCAGGTCGGCCAGATCGTGCTGGCGATGGGCTCGCCGCTCGGGCTGTCGTCCAGCGTGACGCAGGGAATCGTCTCGGCGACCGGGCGGACCGTGAGCGAGGGCGGCTCGGACGGCGGCACGGGCGCGACGATCCCGAACATGATCCAGACGTCCGCGGCGATCAACCCCGGCAACAGCGGCGGCGCCCTGGTCAACCTCGACGGGCAGGTCATCGGCATCCCGACGCTCGCCGCCATCGACCCCGGCATGGGCAACAGCGCGCCCGGTATCGGGTTCGCGATCCCGGCGTCGATGGTGAAGACGGTCGCCGACCAGATCATCAAGGACGGCAAGGTCACCGACTCGGGCCGGGCCGCGCTCGGCATCACGGGCCGTACCGTCGTGGACGACAGCCTGCGGCCCGCCGGGGTCGCCGTGGTCGAGGTGAAGCGCGGCGGGGCGGCCGACAAGGCCGGGATCCAGGCCGGGGACGTCATCACCCGGCTCGGTGACACGGACATCACCACCATCACGTCCCTGTCCGAGGCCCTTGCTGCGCAGCAGCCCGGGGACAGGACGTCCGTGACGTTCACCCGCGACGGCAGTGAGAAGAAGGCCGACGTGACGCTCGGCGAGCAGTGAGGGCAGGGGCGGCCTGCGAGCCGGTGGGCCGCCCCCGTCGCGGACTACGCCTCGGCGGAGCGCAGGCTCATCGGCCCGTAGATCTCCGCGGTGTCCTCGAACAGCCGCACCTGCTCGGCGCCGCCTTCGAGCAGGGCCTTCCAGTGCTCCCCGATCCACGACTCGGCGTCGCCCTGCGTGGTGAACTCCTCGGGCTGCACCGCGGGCTGGACCTCCCCGCCGTCGGCCTTCTCGAATCGCCACGTCCATGCCGCCATGTCGCCTCCGCTGGGTTGAGCCACCTGGTGAGCAACCTACGGTAGTTGATCGCCTACCGGTCGGTGGGGGCTGATCGCGCAGTTCCCCGCGCCCCTTAAGGGCGTATCCCGTGACGCAAGAGTAGAGGTGAGCGGCGAAAATCATTTCTGTGGACGTGACTTTGCTCGGTACCGGTGCTCCCGTGGGGCTCCCCCGCCCCGGCTGTCCCTGCGCTGCTTGTGCGGTTGCTCTCGGTCAGGACGCGCGGGCCGCTACCGCGCTGCTCGTGGACGGGACGCTGTTGCTCGATCTGACGCCCGGTGCCGCCTTCGCCGCCGCTCGGGCCGGGCATTCGCTGGCTGGAGTACGGCAAGTGCTGCTGTCGCATCCGCACGACGGGCCGGCCGTGGAGGTGCCGGCCGGGCTGCCGCAGCCGGGGCGGGTGCCGGACGGGCGGGAGCTGGCGCTGTTGACGGGCCATCGGGTGCGGGCGGTGGCGATGGACGCGCCGGGCACGGGGTACGCGGTGACCGGGCCGAACGGGCAGCGGCTGCTGTATCTGCCGCCGGGTGCCGCGCCCGCCGGGCTGGAGAACGGCAACGGGGCCGTGGAGTCGTACGACATGGTGCTCGTCGATGTCGTGGGGCGGCCGGACGCGCTCGCGAAGCTGCGGGCGGTGGGCGCGTTGGGGCCGACCACCGACGTGGTCGCCGTACATCTGGATCATGATGTGCCCCCAGGTGCCGAGTTGCGGCGGCGGCTCGCGGCGGCCGGGGCGCGGGCCGTGCCGGACGGGGCGACGCTGACCGTGGGCGTGTACGAGGACGTGCCCGATGTGCCGCGGCGGACGCTGGTGCTGGGCGGGGCGCGCTCGGGCAAGTCGGTGGAGGCCGAGCGGCGCCTGGAGGCCTTCCCGGACGTGCTGTACGTGGCGACCGGCGGGCAGCGCGGCGGCGACACCGAGTGGGCGGCGCGGGTGGCCGCGCACCGGGAGCGGCGGCCGGGTTCCTGGCGTACGACGGAGACCTGCGACCTCGTGCCGCTGCTGGCCGGGGACGGGGCGCCGCTGCTGGTCGACTGTCTCTCGCTGTGGCTGACGGACGTGATGGACTCCGTCGGGGCGTGGGACGACGCGGTGTGGGCGGACGGCGGTGAACGGGCCCTGCGGGAGCGGGTGCGGGAGCTGACGGAGGCGGTGCGCGCGAGCCGGCGGACCGTGGTCGCCGTGTCGAACGAGGTGGGGTCGGGCATCGTGCCGGCCACGGCCTCCGGGCGGCGGTACCGGGACGAACTCGGGCGGCTGAACGCGGCGTTCGCGGGCGAGTGCGAGCAGGTGGTGCTGGTGGTGGCGGGACAGGCTCTGGTGCTACGAGGGTGAGGGGTCCCGGCGGGCCACGACGCGGTGGGTGTTGGTGGCGAAGCGGTCGAGGACCAGGCGGGTCGTGGTGAGGACCGTGCAGGGCTGGGCGTCGAGTTCGGTGCGCAGGCCGGCCGCGTGGGACTGGGGGAACTCCAGCACGAGGATGCCGGTCGGGCGGAGGGCCGCCACGGCCGCGTGGAGTTCCTCGGGGGTGGACGGGGGGCGCAGGAGGGTGACGACGTCGTAGCGGGCGCGCAGGGCCCTCGCGAGGGGCGGGTCGGTGAGGGTGCCGACGTAGGCCTCCTCGACGCGGTCGGCCTCGCGGGCCCAGGTCACACGCGTGGTGGCGTCGACGCCGTCGAAGGACGTGTACGGGAAGAACTCGCGGGCGGTCTCCGGGAAGTGCGCCTCGCCCGTTCCGATGTCGAGCCAGCTCTCCGGCTCGGGGAGAACTCTGAGGACCGCGCGGGCCGTTGAGCGGTGGCGGCGTTGCCGGTCGAGGTCGCGGACGCGGGTGCGCAGACGGTTCACGGAGTTCATGGCGTTCATGGACGGCTCCCGGGGGCATAGGACAATCCACTGCAAAACGGAAAGTATGGGATCTCGATCTTGGGGGCAACGACGTCGGAGGCGCGTGGTGGCGATGTGGCGCGATGACGTTCGACCGGTGCCGGTACTGTTCGGCGAATGAGCTCGCTTAATCTCGACGACTTCACCGATCTGATCGAGCGCCCCGACGGCGGGGTCCGCCGCGACGCGGAGGCGCGCCGGGAACGTCAGATCGTGCCGCCCGGATCCCTGGGCCGCCTCGACGACCTGGGTGAGTGGCTGTCCGCGGCACAGGCCTCGGTGCCGGTACGGCCGATCGAACAGCCCCGGGTGGTGCTCTTCGCCGGCGACCACGGCGTCGCCGAACTGGGCGTCTCGGCACGGCCCGCGGGCAGCGCCGGCGAGCTCGTGCGGGAGATCCTGGAGGGCGGCCGGCCGGTCTCCGTGCTGGCCCGCCGGCTCGGCGTGCCGGTGCGGATCGTCGACCTGGCCCTGGACTGCGACCCGGACTCGCTTCCCGACGAGGTGGTACGGCACCGGGTGCGGCGCGGCAGCGGCCGTATCGACGTCGAGGACGCGCTGACGGCCGAGGAGGCCGAGGCGGCGTTCCGGGCCGGGGTCGCGGTGGCCGACGAGGAGGCCGACGCCGGGACCGATGTGGTGGTGCTCGGCGATGTCAGCGTGGGCGGGACGACGGCGGCCGGGGTGCTGGTGGCCGCGCTGTGCGGGACCGACGCGTCGGTGGTGACCGGGCGGGGCGGGCTCGCGATCGACGACCTGGCGTGGATGCGCAAGTGCGCGGCGATCCGGGACGCGCTGCGGCGGGCGCGGCCGGTGCTCGGGGACCAGTTGCAGTTGCTGGCGACCGTGGGCGGGGCCGACCTCGCGGCGATGACGGGCTTTCTGCTGCAGAGCGCGGTGCGGAAGACGCCGGTGATCCTCGACGGGGTCGTGGCGGCCGCGTGCGCGCTGGTGGCGCAGCGGGTCGCGTTCCGGGCACCGGACTGGTGGCTGGCGGCGCACGACAGCGGGGAGCCGGGGCAGGCGAAGGCGCTGGACCGGATGGCCCTGGAGCCGCTGCTGTCGCACGGGGTGACGGTGGGCGAGGGCGCCGGGGCACTGCTGGCGCTGCCCCTGGTGCAGGCCGCGGCGGCACTGGCGGCGGAGCTGCCCGAGAAGCCGACGGTCGAAGGAGAGCCGGAGAAGGAGGAGTAGGGCCCGGGCGGCCTCGGCACCGCCGGGACGCGCCGCCGGGGCCGGGCGCCGTTACGGCGGAGAAGGGTGCGGAGAGAGGTGGCGAGCCGGAGAACCGAGCCGAAAGTTGTCAGCATGGCAGACCAAAGATGGTGGGGTTCGCCGGGGCGTCGCCCATATGATCCTCTCTCATGGGAGATGCCCGAAATGCCTCGCGGCGGGCCGCCGCGTTTGCCGTCTGGTACCTGCGGGCCGTCGCGTTCGTCAACTTCCTCAGTGCGGTGTGGGTCTCCCTGGGGCAGGACGTGCGGCGGCACAACCAGGAGAACTTCTTCACGCCGTACCTGCTGACCGCCGGCTTCGCCTCCGGTGTCTTCACCGCGTTCCTCGCCATCACCATGCGGCGCCGCAAACGCGCCGCATGGATCCTCAACCTCGCGCTGGCCGGCCCCTTCCTCGCCCTGTTCGGCTTCGCGCTGAGCTTCCCGGAGATCCGCCAGTACGCCCAGAACTGGATCTCCCTCGCCCTCACCGCCGCCTTCGTGGTCGCGCTGCTGGTCGGCCGCAAGGAGTTCTACGCCAAGGGCGACCGCTCCAACCCGAAGCTCGCCGCGGCCGTCGCGGTCGGCGGCACGCTCGTCGCCTCCGTGCTGGCCGGCCTCCTGGTGACGGTCACCAACCAGGCGCCGGACGCGGCGAGTTCGACGTTCCCGGAGCGCTGGCGCTACGGCACCTTCCGGCTGGTGTCGGTCGCCGTGGACGAGTCCCGCTTCCCCGGCGTCGACGTGCCGAACTGGGTGAACGTCGGCATCAACGCGCTCAGCACCGTGCTGGTGCTGGCCGTCTTCTACGCCGCCTTCCGCTCCCGGCGTGCCGTCGACCCGATCACCGAGGACGACGCGAAGCGGCTGCGGGTGCTGCTCGACAAGCACGGCGAGCGGGACTCGCTGGGCTACTTCTCGCTGCGCCGGGAGAAGAGCGTCGTGTGGTCGCCGACCGGGAAAGCGGCCGTCGCCTACCGGGTGGTGGGCGGTGTCTCGCTGGCCTCCGGTGACCCCATCGGCGACCCGGAGGCCTGGCCCGGCGCCATCGACCCGTGGCTCGCCGAGGCGCGGGCGCACGGCTGGATCCCGGCGGTGATGGGCGCGAGCGAGGAGGCCGGGACCGTGTACGCGCGGCACGGGCTTGACGCGCTGGAGCTCGGTGACGAGGCGCTGGTGGAGGTCGCCGAGTTCACCCTGGAGGGGCGGGCCATGCGGACCGTGCGGCAGGCCTACAACCGGGTGAAGCGGGCCGGGTACACGGTACGGATCCGGCGGCACGAGGACATCCCGGCGGACGAGATGACGTATCTGCTGAAGCGGGCGGACGACTGGCGGGACGGGGCCACCGAGCGCGGGTTCAGCATGGCGCTCGGGCGGCTCGGGGATCCCGAGGACGGGCAGTGCGTGATGCTCGAATGCTCCGACGGGCAGGGCGAGTTGAAGGCGGTGCTGTCCTTCGTGCCCTGGGGGCCGCACGGACTCTCCCTCGACCTCATGCGGCGCGACCGGGACTCCGACAACGGGCTGATGGAGTTCATGGTGCTCGAACTCCTGCGCCGCGCCGGGGAGATCGGGATCACCCAGGTCTCGCTCAACTTCGCCATGTTCCGCTCGGTCTTCGAACGCGGGGCGCGGCTCGGTGCCGGGCCGGTGCTGCGGCTGTGGCGCTCACTGCTCAGCTTCTTCTCGCGCTGGTGGCAGATCGAGTCGCTGTACCGCGCCAACGCGAAGTACCGGCCCATCTGGGAGCCGCGGTTCCTGCTCTTCGAGAAGAGCGCGGACCTGCCGCGCATCGGTATCGCCTCCGCCCGGGCGGAAGGCTTCCTGGAGGCGCCGGGGCTGCCCAAGTGGATGCACCGTAAGCACCTCGAGACGCACCGCTGAGGACCACCGCATGAACACCCTCGCCCGCTGGGCCCGTGCCGAATGGGGGCTCCTGTACGTCACGGTGCGCGAGCCGCTGGTCAAGCGGCGGTGGCGGGCGGTCCCGATGACGCTCGGGGCGGTGGCGCTGACGGCGGCCATACAGCTCGTGCAGAACCAGTCGTGGGGCTACCGGTTCGTGCAGGAGGTGGGCGGGGTGCGGGCCGAGGATCCGCTGTGGCTGGCCCTGCTGCGCACTCCGGTGTCGCTGTTCGTGCCCGCGCCCGATCTGCCGGTGTGGGGTGCGCTCGCGCAGATCCTGTTCGTGTTCGGCGTCGCGGAGATCTGTCTCGGCCAGTGGCGCACCCTGGTCATCGCGTACACCGCCACCCTCGCCGGGACGCTGTACGCGCGCCTGGGCATCTGGCTCGGCTTCGACAACCCCTTCGGCCTGCCCTCCTCGGACGCCCTGGTCGTCGACACCGGCCCCTCGGCGGCCGTGGTGGGCCTCGCCGTCTTCGTCGGCTGGCGGTACGGCGCCCATGTCACGGCGGGCGCGGTGGCGGCGGCGATGGTGGTCGAGGTGATGCTGAAGGGAAACCTCGCCGGCAAGGAGCATCTGGCGGCGATCGTGGCGGTGGTGGCGCTGATCGGGCTGTCGGCACTGCGCCGCCGTCACCGGCGCTCCAGGACCGGGGTGGGGTCGGGCTTTCCGCCGATCCAGTCCTGAATCCTGCGGCGGGGGCCGGCCCAGCGGCGGTCGTGGTGGTAGGCGCGCAGGATGGACTTGGCGCGGGCGCGCGGGCGGCGGCCGTAGAAGCGGCGGGCCCACGGGGAGGCGGGGCGGGCCAGGCGGATCATGCCGATCAGGCCGACCAGCGGGACGATCACGCTGAAGATCGCCATCCGGGTCTTGCCCTTGCTCAGGACGACGAGGGAGAAGAGGAAGTTGATCGCGATCGTCGAGATGACGCTGCCGCGGTCCTGCAGCTCCTCCTGGCTCATGTCGTTGACGCCGAACGGCGAGAAGCCCGCGAGCATCAGACCGACCAGGGCCGCCGTCAGCACCACGACCTCGACGCTCTTGCGGCCCTCCTCGGTCCAGTAGACGTCGTCGAGGTGCAGGATCAGCGCGAACTCGTCGAGGACCAGCCCCGCGCCCATCCCGAAGATCACCGCGCAGACCGCCGCGCCGAACCCGTGCCGGCCGCTGGCCACCGCCCCGAACCCGCCGACGACGGCCAGGATCACGCCGGGCACCACGTGGTGGATGTGCAGCCCGCCCGCCTTGACGTTGCCGAAGGGCCCCTTGCCGGCCCGGATGAGCCGGGTGATGACCCGGGTGATGAAGAACGTCAGCACGAACGCGGTGAGGGCGAGGAGCAGCGGCAGCTTGCCGGGCTCGATGATGTTGCGCTGCAGCCAATGTCCCATGTGCGAACTTTATCCAGGGCGAGCCTCCCTGCCCTGGCGACCGCCGGGTAACCTGCGCCGGTGCCCGAACCCTCCAAGACCCCCTGGCCGGACGGCCTCCGCTTCGCCTTCGGCACGCTCACCGCGCTCCCTGTGAAGGTGACCCGCTGGGACCGGGACGCGGCCCGCGCCGGCATGCTCTGCGCCCCACTGGCAGGGCTGGTCGTCGGCTGCTCGGCCGCCCTGGTCGGCGTGCTGCTGCTCGCGCTCGGCGCGGGCCCGCTGCTCGCCGCCGTCGCCTCCGTCGCCGTGCCCGCCGCACTGACCCGGGGGCTGCACCTGGACGGCCTCGCGGACACCGCGGACGGGCTCGGCAGCGGGAAGCCCGCCGAGGACGCGCTGCGGATCATGAAGCAGTCGGACATCGGGCCGTTCGGGGTCATCGCCCTGGTCCTCGTGCTGTTCGCCCAGGTGGCCGCGCTGGCCCAGGCGTACGGCGGCTCCTGGGGCCGGGGCGCGCTGGCCGCCGTCGTCTCGGCGACCGCGGCCCGGCTGGCGCTCACCCTGGCGGCCCGGGAGGGGGTGCCGGCCGCGCGTCCGGAGGGGCTGGGGGCGGCGGTCGCGGGGGTGGTCCCGGTACGGGGGGCGGCTGCCGCGGCCGTGGCGGTGACCGCGGTCGCCGCCGGGGCGGGGGCGCTCGTGTCGTCGTACGACATCGTCCGTACGGCGATCGCGGTCGTCGTGGCCGTGGGGGTCGCCGAGCTGCTCCTGAGGCACTGCACGCGCCGCTTCGGCGGGGTCACCGGGGATGTGTTCGGCGGGCTCGCCGAGACGGCTGCGACGGTTTCGCTCGTGGTGCTGTCCCTGGGGCACTAGTCTCGTGCGCCGTACACGGACAAGTGTTGTGCGATCGGGGGATGTTCGTGCCGAAGCTGCGTCGTGCCGTGGCCTGGTTCATCGACTTCGCGCTGGTGCTGTCGCTGGCCGCCGGGCTGGCCGTGCTCACCTTCCACCGGATAGCCGGGCTCGTCACCGACGTGCCCGAACTCGCCGCCCGCGGCGGCCTCGACCTGCTGTCCTCGCGCGGTGACGTGGTCGGCGCCTCGGCGGACTTCGGCGTCTCGCTGTGGGACAAGGCGGTGCTCGACGTCGAGGAGGCCTTCGGCGTCCTGATCGTGGCGACCTTCCTCTACCAGTGGGGCTGCCTCGCCCTCGCCGGCCGCACCGTCGGCAAGGGGCTGCTGGGGCTCAAGGTCACCCCGAGCGCGCCGCGCCGGGCCGCGGTGCGGGCGCTGGTCACCACGGCCGCCGACATCGCTGTGTACGCCGTCGCCTGCGTGCTGCTGATCGAGCGTCACGTCCTGCTGTCGGTCATGGTGTGGGCGGTGGCGGTGCTGCTCTTCCTGTTCAACGCCCTGCCGGTGCTCTCCCCCACCCGCCGTTCCTTCGCCGACCGGGTCGCCGGTACGACGGTCACCGGGCTCGGGATCAGCACGCCCGGCGCCACGCGCCCAGTTCGTACTTCTTGAGCATCGAGCTGAACTCCAGCCGCCGGACCTCCGGGCAGAAGCGGCTGGTCGGCAGCTCGTACTCGACGTGGAAGACCGCCTTGTCCGCCCTGATGAAGGGCTTCATGGCCGCGCACTCGCCGTACTGGGCGCACTGTTCGTTGACCGCGAAGTCGAAGTCCCCCACCAGGTCCGGGATCTGGTCGAGGTCGTTCTTCAACCCGACGGCCATGCCCCGGTCGTGGGCCAGCTTGGCGATCAGGCGGTTGTAGCGCAGTTGGTCGGCGGCGGTCAGCGGGAAGCCGGTGCTGTTCTTGTAGCCGTCCATGTTGTCCGGCTCCACCGCGTCGAAGCCCTTCTTGCGGCACATGTCGAAGCGGGCCGCCATCAAGGGCTCCAGGACCTTCGTGCGGCGGATGTCGAGCCAGCGCTCGCCCTCCCAGCCGTTGCCCTTGCCGAGCACGGACTTGGGGAACTTCTTCGCGTCGGGCCGCCAGTCCTCGAAGGCGCCGGTCGAGACGTAGCAGATGACCTTGCGGCCCTTGCGGTGCAGTGTCGTCACCGTCGCCCTGGACTGGTCGAAGCCGTCGATGTCGTAGACCGGCACGTCGACGGAGGTGTCGACCTTGCCGCTGAGCTGCCACTGCCAGGCCACGCCGGGGCGCGGCTGCCAGCGGCTGCCGGACGACCCGGAGTCGGAGAGGCTGCCGCAGCCCGCCAGGAGCAGGACCAGGGCGAGCAGCAGGGCGGGGCGTTTCAAGGGGCGGGCTCCAGGGTGTGGGCGGGGTCCGCCAAGGATCGGCTCCGAAATGACCGCGGCGCAACTCACAGGTGAATGGCGGTGGGAATGAGCCGGGGGCCCGTGCGCGCGTAGGCTCAGCCGCAGTGGCAGCCGCACCGGGGAAGGCCCCGCTGGAACCGCCGCCAGAGGTCCGACTTAGGGTCGGCCGTCGGGCCCGGTCGACCCACACAGATCGGCCACTGCAACTTCACATCGGAAGCGAGATTTCACCACCGTGACTGCTCTCACTCTCAGCACCGCCGCGGCGCCCGGCCTGCGGGCCGACGCGATCGTCGTCGGTGTCGCCAAGGGCGCCAACGGCCCGGTCGTGGCACCCGGCGCCGAAGCCGTCGACAAGGCCTACGGCGGCAGCCTCGCCGGCGTTCTGGAAACCCTCGGTGCCGCCGGCGCCGAGGGCGAGGTGACGAAGCTGCCGGCCCCGGCCGGCTTCAAGGCCCCCCTCGTCGTGGCGGTCGGCCTGGGCGCCGAGCCCGAGAAGGACTCCGGTTACGGCGCGGAGGCCCTCCGCAAGGCCGCCGGTGCCGCTGCCCGCACCCTCGCCGGCGCCAAGAAGGCCGCCTTCGCCCTGCCGGTCCTGGACGCCTCCGACGTCGGCGCGATCGGCGAGGGCGTGCTGCTGGGCGCGTACTCCTTCGACGCCTACAAGAACACCGCGCCCGCGAAGAGCGGCGACAAGGCCAAGAACGGCAAGGCCCCGCTCGCCGAGGCCGCGCTGCTCGGCGCCAAGCCCCGCGACAAGGAGCACAAGGCGGCGCTCGAGCGCGCCACCGCGGTCGCCGAGGAGCTCAACCGCGCCCGCGACCTGATCAACATGCCGCCGAACGACCTCAACCCGGAGGCCTTCGCCGCGATCGCGCAGACCGCGGCCAAGGAGCACGGCCTCAAGGTGCAGGTGCTCGACGTGAAGGCGCTGGAGAAGGGCGGCTACGGCGGCATCCTCGGCGTCGGCGCGGGCTCCGCGTCCGGCCCGCGGCTGGTGAAGCTGTCGTACACCTCCGGCAAGGCGAAGAAGCACCTCGCGCTCGTCGGCAAGGGCATCACCTACGACTCGGGCGGCATCTCGCTCAAGCCGGCCGGCCACAACGAGACGATGAAGTGCGACATGAGTGGCGCCGCCGCCGTGTTCGCGGCCGTCGTCGCCGCCGCGCGGCTCGGCCTGGAGGTGAACGTCACCGGCTGGCTGGCGCTCGCCGAGAACATGCCGTCGGGCTCCGCGACCCGTCCCGGTGACGTGCTGCGCATGTACAGCGGCAAGACGGTCGAGGTCCTCAACACCGACGCCGAGGGCCGGCTGGTCCTGGCCGACGCCCTGTGGGCCGCCTCCGAGGAGAAGCCGGACGCCATCGTCGACGTCGCGACCCTCACCGGCGCGATGATGCTGGCGCTGGGCAGCCGCACCTTCGGGATCATGGCCAACGACGACGCCTTCCGCACGGCCGTGCACGAGGCCGCCGAGGAGGTCGGCGAGCCGGCCTGGCCGATGCCGCTGCCGGAGCACCTGCGCAAGGGCATGGACTCCCCGACCGCCGACATCGCCAACATGGGCGAGCGGATGGGCGGCGGCCTGGTCGCGGGCCTCTTCCTCAAGGAGTTCGTCGGCGAGGGCATCGCCTGGGCCCACCTGGACATCGCCGGGCCCGCGTACAACGAGGGCGGCCCCTTCGGGTACACCCCCAAGGGCGGTACGGGTACGGCGGTCCGCACGCTGGTCCGTCTCGCCGAGCTGACGGCCGCGGGCGACCTCGGCTGACCCTGCTCCTGGTGAGGGGGCTCCGCGCGCGGGTAGGGCGGAGCCCCCTCTTTCCCGCGTGTGCGCTCAACTCCTTCTCGCGTGTGCGCTCAACTGAACGTGGGACGTCTCACACACCGGCCCGGCGTCTCGTTCACCTCCGACAAGTGCGAAGATGGGGCTCGGCAGGACAGGGCCCCCACCACAGGGCCGAAGAAAGAGCGGCCGGACACCAGCCGCCGCCCGGTCACCGCTGACCGGCGTACGGCGCACATGCATGGAGGACGTGACGTGGCGAACGACGCCAGCACCGTTTTCGACCTAGTGATCCTCGGCGGTGGTAGTGGCGGTTACGCCGCGGCCCTGCGTGGGGCCCAGCTGGGCCTGGACGTCGCCCTGATCGAGAAGGACAAGGTCGGCGGTACCTGCCTGCACCGGGGATGCATCCCCACCAAGGCCCTGCTGCACGCGGGCGAGATCGCCGACCAGGCCCGCGAGAGCGAGCAGTTCGGCGTGCGGGCCACCCTTGAGGGCATCGACATCGCCGGGGTCCACAAGTACAAGGACGGCGTCGTCGCCGGCCTGTACAAGGGCCTGCAGGGGCTCGTCGCCTCCCGCAAGGTCAACTACATCACCGGTGAGGGGCGCCTCTCCTCCCCCACCTCGGTCGATGTGAACGGCCAGCGCATCCAGGGCCGCCACATCCTCCTCGCGACCGGCTCCGTGCCGAAGTCGCTGCCGGGCCTGGAGATCGACGGCAACCGCATCATCTCCTCGGACCACGCCCTCGTCCTGGACCGCGTACCGAAGTCCGCGATCATCCTGGGCGGCGGTGTCATCGGCGTCGAGTTCGCCTCCGCCTGGAAGTCCTTCGGTACGGACGTCACCGTCATCGAGGGCCTCAAGCACCTCGTCCCCGTCGAGGACGAGAACTCCTCCAAGCTTCTTGAGCGCGCCTTCCGCAAGCGCGGCATCAAGTTCAACCTCGGCACCTTCTTCCAGAAGGCCGAGTACACCCAGGACGGCGTCAAGGTCACCCTCGCCGACGGCAAGGAGTTCGAGGCCGAGATCCTGCTGGTGGCCGTCGGCCGCGGGCCCGTCTCCGCCGGTCTCGGCTACGAGGAGCAGGGCGTCGCCATGGACCGCGGCTACGTCCTGGTCGACGAGTACATGCGCACCAACGTCCCGACCATCTCCGCCGTCGGTGACCTGGTCCCCACGCTCCAGCTCGCGCACGTCGGCTTCGCCGAGGGCATCCTGGTCGCGGAGCGTCTGGCCGGTCTGAAGACCGTTCCGATCGACTACGACGGCGTCCCCCGGGTGACTTACTGCCACCCCGAGGTCGCCTCCGTGGGCATCACCGAGGCCAAGGCCAAGGAGATCTACGGCGCGGACAAGGTCGTCGCCCTGAAGTACAACCTGGCGGGCAACGGCAGGAGCAAGATCCTGGGCACCTCGGGCGAGATCAAGCTCGTCCAGGTCAAGGACGGTGCCGTGGTCGGCGTCCACATGGTCGGCGACCGGATGGGCGAGCAGGTCGGCGAGGCCCAGCTGATCTACAACTGGGAGGCGCTGCCGGCCGAGGTCGCCCAGCTCATCCACGCCCACCCGACGCAGAGCGAGGCGCTCGGCGAAGCGCACCTGGCCCTCGCGGGCAAGCCGCTGCACGCGCACGACTGATCCCTCGGTCGAGAAGCGACGACACAGACTTCCGCAATTCGTAAGGAGCAACCGAAACCATGGCGGTTTCCGTAACCCTTCCGGCGCTCGGCGAGAGCGTCACCGAGGGCACTGTCACCCGCTGGCTGAAGGCCGAGGGTGAGCGCGTCGAGGCCGACGAGCCGCTGCTCGAGGTCTCGACCGACAAGGTCGACACCGAGATCCCCTCGCCCGCCGCCGGTGTCCTCGCCTCCATCAAGGTCGCCGAGGACGAGACCGTCGAGGTCGGCGCCGAGCTGGCCGTGATCGACGACGGTACGGGCGCCCCCGCTGCCGCCCCGGCCCCGGCCGCCGAGCCCGCGCCCGCCGCGGCTCCCGAGCCGGCCCCGGCCGCTGCCGCACCGTCCACCGAGCAGGCCGCCCCGGCGCCCGCTCCCACCGCCGAGGCCACCGCCGGTGGCGGCTCCGCCGAGGGCACGGACGTCGTCCTGCCCGCGCTCGGCGAGTCCGTCACCGAGGGCACCGTCACCCGCTGGCTGAAGTCGGTCGGCGACTCCGTCGAGGCCGACGAGCCGCTGCTGGAGGTGTCGACCGACAAGGTGGACACCGAGATCCCGGCGCCCACCTCGGGTGTGCTGCTGGAGATCACGGTCGCCGAGGACGAGACCGCCGAGGTCGGCGCCAAGCTCGCCGTCATCGGCGCCCCGGGTGCCGCTCCGGCGGCAGCCCCGGCCCCCGCCGCCCCGGCTCCGGCCCCCGCGGCTCCGGCGCCCGCCGCCGCTGCCCCGGCTCCGGCCGCCCCCGTGGCTCCGCCGGCCCCGGCTCCGGCCCCCACCGCTCCGGCCCCCGCCGCTCCGGCTCCCGCGCCCGCCCCGGTCGCCGCCGCCCCGGCCCCGGCCCCCGCGCCGGCCGCTCCGGCTCCGGTCGCCCCGGCCGCGCCCGCGCCCGCCGCGGGTGCCACCGACGAGGGCGCCTACGTCACCCCGCTGGTGCGCAAGCTCGCCGCCGAGAACGGCGTCGACCTGGCCGGCGTCAAGGGCACCGGCGTCGGCGGCCGTATCCGCAAGCAGGACGTCATCGCCGCCGCCGAGGCCGCGAAGGCCGCCGCCGCTGCTCCGGCCCCCGCGGCCGCCGCCGCCCCGGCCGCCGCCAAGAAGGCGCCGACCCTGGAGGCCTCCCCCCTCCGCGGCCAGACCGTCAAGATGCCGCGCATCCGCAAGGTCATCGGCGACAACATGGTCAAGGCGCTGCACGAGCAGGCGCAGCTGTCCTCGGTCGTCGAGGTCGACGTCACCCGCCTGATGAAGCTGCGCGCCCGCGCCAAGGACGCGTTCGCGGCCCGTGAGGGCGTCAAGCTCTCCCCGATGCCGTTCTTCGTGAAGGCGGCGGCCCAGGCGCTGAAGGCGCACGCGCCGATCAACGCCAAGATCAACGAGGCCGAGGGCACGATCACCTACTTCGACACCGAGAACATCGGTATCGCGGTGGACTCCGAGAAGGGCCTGATGACCCCGGTCATCAAGCACGCGGGCGACCTCAACCTCGCCGGCATCGCGAAGGCCACGGCGGAGCTGGCCGGCAAGGTCCGCGCCAACAAGATCACGCCCGACGAGCTGTCCGGCGCGACCTTCACCATCTCCAACACCGGTTCGCGCGGTGCGCTCTTCGACACGATCATCGTGCCGCCGGGCCAGGTCGCGATCCTCGGCATCGGTGCCACGGTCAAGCGCCCGGCGGTCATCGAGACCGAGGAGGGCACGGTCATCGGCGTCCGCGACATGACCTACCTGACCCTCTCCTACGACCACCGCCTGGTGGACGGCGCCGACGCGGCCCGCTACCTGACCGCGGTCAAGGCGATCCTGGAGGCCGGCGAGTTCGAGGTCGAGCTCGGCCTGTAAGGCTCGGAGTACGTCAGTGCCCCCGTCCGGAGTCTCCGGGCGGGGGCACCGTCGTATGCGCGGACTAGTGCGGCCTGAGCGTGCGGTCGCTCCAGTCCCACAGCGTCTCCACCCACACGTTCGGGATGTCCAGGTGGGGCGCGTAGGTGAGGTGGCGGGTGCGGTAGGCGTGCAGGACGTCGTACGTGGCGTCCAGGCAGTCTCGGGAGGTGAGGTCGCCGGTCTTCGGGTCGACGCCGACCAGGAAGCCGCGGCTCTCGACGGTGTGGATCATCTTCCAGGCACGGTTCACGTCGCTCGTGGAGGACGACACGCAGCGGTAACGGCTGTACGGGTGCGTCGACTTGCCGGGGTAGTGCGCGTCCCGGGACATCTCGCTGAGCATGCGGTCGTACGACCCCTGCGCGTGCCAGGCGCCGATGTAGCCGCCGGGCGGGGTGTAGAGCTTGTTGCTGGGGTTCTCGACGGCGCCGTAGACCCACTGGTTGGTTCCCGTGACCCGGAAGCCCCAGCCGACGTGGCCGAACTTCTGCGCGCCGTCCGGCTTGACGAAGACGCAGGCTCCGCCCGGCCCGGCGGGCTGCCGCGCGGAGTTGAGCGCGCCCGACATGCCCTTGATCTGCGTACCGCCGCCGTCCGTGTCACTGACCGCCGGCCTGCTGCTCCGACTCGACGCGGCCGTGGGCGTCGGCTGACACCCCGTCACGCCGATCACCGTGCCCGCGACCAGCACCGCGGCCGTCCAGCCGATCCTGCTGCGCCGTCCCCCGATGTTCATGCCGTCCCCCAGACGTTCCCGGAGCTCCCCGCACGGGAACTCCTTGCCGACCGCGACGGCATGGGCGGCCCCGCGGGTTCGCGCTGTGACACGGCGGTGACGCCTCCGGGCCGTACCCGGTACGGGTCTTTACAGGGGGCCCGGGTCTGCAGGGCGTGTAAGTCTCGTCTCACCTG
The DNA here is from genome assembly GCF_022698165.1 of Streptomyces cylindrosporus. Lineage (GTDB taxonomy): Bacteria > Actinomycetota > Actinomycetes > Streptomycetales > Streptomycetaceae > Streptomyces > Streptomyces cylindrosporus. The sequence continues at coordinate 880,895 of NZ_JALDAY010000001.1, read as the reverse complement.
CATGAAAGCGCCCCCGTGCGCCCCTCCTGGACGGGCCCGCGGCCTTATTGTCTAAACGTCAAACGCCCTTAAGGAGCTCTCATGACCGCGCCCGTCGTCCACTCGCTGCGCGAACAGATCCGCGAGCACATCGTGGAGGGGATCGTCAGCGGGCGCTGGAAGCCGGGCGAGCGGATCGTGGAGCGCCGGATCGCGACCGAGCTGGAGGTCAGCCAGACGCCGGTGCGCGAGGCGCTGCGCGAGCTGGAGTCACTGCGGCTGATCGAGTCGGCGCCGAACAAGGGCGTGCGGGTGCGCAACCTCACGGCGGCCGACCTGGAGGAGAGCTACCCGGTCCGGGCCGGGCTGGAGGCCATCGCCGCGGAGCTTGCGGCGGAGCGGCTGGCGCAGGACTGCTCGGCGCTGGAGCCGCATGTCCTCGCGCTGTACGAGGCCGACCGGGCGTCGGACGGGACCGGCCAGGTGCGGCACACGGTGGCCTTCCACCGTGAGCTGGTGCGGGCGGCCGGCAACTCGGTGCTGCTGCACACCTGGGAGGGCCTGGGCATCGAGGTCTTCACGGCGCTGTCGATCCGCTGGCTGGGGACCGTTCAGCAGTCGTACGCGGAGGAGCACGAGGAGCTGGTGGCCGCGTTCAAGAGGCGCGACCCGAGGATCCCGGAGCTGGTGAAGGCACATGTGCTGGGGTGCGCGCCGCGGGCCTGAACCCACCCGAGCACAACCCCGCTCACCTGCGAAAACACCGGCTGCGAGGCGGCACGCGGTGTCTTTACGGGAGACACTCCGTGCCGACTTTCTCGGAATCAAGATATTTTGCCCCGGACCCTTTGATCGATCATCGATCAGCGAGTTATTGTCACCGACGGACCTCCACCGAGGTCCCCAGCCCTGTCCTGCCAAAGACCAAGGGCACCCCCCTTCGACTGAGGAAGGCGGCGACATGACCGACCCCAACGCCATCCAGCCGAGCGAGCTCGACCAGCTCCCCGACCGGGACCCCGAGGAGACCGCCGAATGGCAGGCCTCCCTGGACGCGGTCGCCAAGGCGGCCGGCCCGCACCGCGCCGCGTACCTGATGCGCCGCACGCTGGAGAGGGCGGAGGGCAACGGGATCGCGCTGCCGAAGCTCCTCGAGACCGACTACGTCAACACCATCCCCACCGCCGCCGAGCCGGGCGTGCCCGGTGACGAGGAGATGGAGCGCCGTATCACCGCGTGGAACCGCTGGAACGCGGCCGCGATGGTGACCCGGGGCAGCAAACACGGCGTCGGCGGCCACATCGCCACCTTCGCCTCCGCGGCCTGGCTCTACGAGACCGGCTTCAACCACTTCTTCAAGGGCAAGGAAGCGGACGGCTCGGGCGACCAGCTCTACATCCAGGGCCACGCCTCCCCCGGCATCTACGCCCGCGCCTTCCTCGACGGCCGGCTGACCGAGGCGCACCTCGACAACTTCCGCCAGGAGGCGGGCGGGGGCGGCCTGCCGTCCTACCCGCACCCGCGGCGCCTGCCCTGGCTGTGGGAGTTCCCGACGGTGAGCATGGGCCTCGGCCCGCTCTCCGCGATCTACCAGGCGCGCTTCAACCGCTACCTGACCGCCCGCGGCATCAAGGACGTCTCGTCCTCGCACGTGTGGGCCTTCCTCGGCGACGGCGAGATGGACGAGCCCGAGTCGACGGCGGCCCTGGCACTCGCCTCCCGCGAGGGCCTCGACAACCTCACCTTCGTCATCAACTGCAACCTGCAGCGCCTCGACGGCCCGGTGCGCGCGAACTTCAAGATCGTGCAGGAGCTGGAGGCCCAGTTCCGCGGCGCGGGCTGGAACGTCGTGAAGTCGCTGTGGGGCTCCGCCTGGGACGAGCTGTTCCAGCTCGACACCACGGGCGCGCTGGTACAACGGCTGCGCGAGGTACCGGACGCCCAGGTGCAGACGTACCAGACCCGTGACGCGGCCTACATCCGCCAGGACTTCTTCGGCGCCGACCCGGCGCTGGTCGAGATGGCGAAGCTGCTGAGCGACGACAAGATCATCGAGTGCTTCCACCTCTCCCGCGGTGGCCATGAGGCGCGCAAGGTGTACGCCGCCTACAAGGCCGCCCTCGACCACAAGGGCGCGCCGACCGTGATCCTGGCCCAGACGGTCAAGGGCTTCACGCTCGGCGAGGGCTTCGCGTCGAAGAACGCCAACCACCAGATGAAGAAGCTGACGGTGGACGAGTTCAAGCAGATGCGTGATCTGCTCGAACTCCCCATCAAGGACAGCGACTTCGTCGACGGCGTGGTCCCCTACGGCCACCCGGGCGCCGACTCCCCCGAGGTGCGCTACCTCCAGGAGCGCCGCGCGGCCCTCGGCGGCCCGGCCCCGGCTCGCCGCACGCACGCGCTCGCGCCGCTGCCCGCCCCGGCGGAGAAGGCGTTCGCCTCCTTCGACAAGGGCTCGGGCACGCAGAACGTGGCCACCACCATGGCCTTCGTCCGTCTCATCAAGGACCTGGTCCGCGACAAGGAGACCGGCAAGCGCTGGGTGCCGATCGTCCCGGACGAGGCGCGCACCTTCGGCATGGAGTCGCTGTTCCCGTCGCTCGGGATCTACTCCCCCAAGGGCCAGACGTACGAGCCGGTCGACCGTGACCAGCTGATGTACTACAAGGAGGCCAAGAACGGCCAGATCCTCAACGAGGGGATCACCGAGGCCGGTTCGATGGCCGACTTCATCGCCGCGTCGACCGCGTACGCGACGCACGGCGAGGCGATGATCCCGTTCTACATCTTCTACTCGATGTTCGGCTGGCAGCGCACGGCCGACCAGATGTGGCAGCTCGGCGACCAGCTGGGCCGCGGCTTCCTGGTGGGCGCGACGGCCGGCCGTACGACCCTGACGGGTGAGGGCCTCCAGCACGCCGACGGCCACTCCCCCGTCATCGCGGCGACCAACCCGGCGGCGCTGACGTACGACCCGGCGTTCGCGTACGAGGTCGCGACGATCGTCAAGGACGGCCTGCGCCGCATGTACGGAGAGGCGGCACCGGGCGAGGACCCGAACGTCTTCTACTACCTCACCGTCTACAACGAGCCCCTCCCGCAGCCGGCCAAGCCGCAGGGCCTCGGCATCGACGAGGGCATCGTCAAGGGCCTGTACCGCTTCAACACGGCCGAGTCGGCAGGGCTTTCGCCGATGGCCAACGCCCCCCGCATCCAGCTGCTCGGCTCCGGTACGGCGATCCACTGGACGCTGGCCGCGCAGAAGCTGCTCGCCGAGGAGTGGGGCGTGGCGGCCGACGTGTGGTCCGCCACCTCCTGGACCGAACTCCGCCGTGACGCCCTGGAGGCCGACGCGGCCCTCCTGCGCGGCGAGGAGCGTGTCCCGTACGTCCGTCAGGCGCTGCACGGCGCCGAGGGCCCGGTGCTCGCGGTCTCCGACTACATGCGCCAGGTCCCGGACCAGATCGCGCAGTGGGTCGAGCAGGACTGGTCCTCGCTGGGCGCGGACGGCTTCGGGCTCTCCGACACCCGCGAGGCGGCCCGCCGCCACTTCGGCGTCGACGCCGAGTCGATCGTCGTGGCGGCCCTGGCCCAGCTGGCGAGGCGCGGCGAGGTCAAGGCGACGGCGGTGAAGGAAGCGCGCGAGAAGTACGGCCTGTAAGACAGGACGTCAAGGAGGCCCTCACTTCGGTGGGGGCCTCCTGCATGATGGCCGTATGCGCGCTGCCCGCCTCATCAAGATGGTGCTGCTTCTGCAGTCCCGGCCCTCCATGACCGCCGCCGAGCTGGCGCGGGAGCTGGAGGTGTCCGAGCGGACGGTGGCGCGGGACGCGCAGGCGTTGTCGGAGGCGGGGGTGCCGGTGTACGCGGACCGGGGGCGGGCCGGGGGGTACCGGCTGATCGGCGGGTACCGGACCCGGCTGACCGGGCTGGCGCGCGGTGAGGCCGAGGCGTTGTTCCTGAGCGGGGTGCCGGGGGCGCTGCGCGAGATGGGGCTGGAGGACGCCGCCTCCGCGGCCCGGCTGAAGGTGTCGGCGGCGCTGTTGCCCTCCCTGCGGGACGCCTCCCGCACCGCGGCCCAGCGCTTCCACCTGGACGCGCCCAACTGGTTCACGGAGCCCAAGGCGCCCGAGCTGCTGCCCGCCGTCGCGGACGCGGTGTGGGACGACCGGCGGGTCACCGCGCGCTACCGGAGCCGGGAGGCCGAGGTGGAGCGGGAGCTGGAGCCGTACGGTCTCGTGCTCAAGGCGGGCGTCTGGTACGTGTGCGCGCGGGTCGCCGAGGGCGGTTCCTTCCGGGTGTATCGGATCGACCGGTTCACGGCGGTGACGGAGTCCGGCGACCGCTTCGAGCGGGACGAGGGGTTCGACCTGCCCGGTTTCTGGGAGGAGCGGGCCGAGCAGTTCGCGCGATCGATCCTGCGGGCCGAGGTCGTGGTGCGGCTGTCCGAGGACGGGGTACGGAGGCTGCCGTACGCCGTGGATCCCGCGTCCGCCCGGGAGGCGCTGGCCGCCGCGGGCGCCCCGGACGAGGAGGGCCGGGTGACGGTGACGCTTCCCGTGGAGTCCGAGAAGGTCGCCCACGCGCAGCTCGCGGGGCTCGGCCCGGAAGTGGAGGTGCTGGCTCCGGAGAGCCTGCGGGCGCGTTTCACCGACGACGCGATACGACTGGGCCGCCTGTACGGGACATAACAATCCGCCACACTCCACGTGCGCCCCACCCGCCCAGGGCCGATGCTGGACCCGTGATGGACGAGACGGAGTTCTGGGAGCTGGTGGACGCCACCCGCGAGGCCGCCGAGGGCGACCCCGAGGAGCAGGCCGACCTGCTCGTGGACCGGCTGCTCCAACTGGACCCGGACATGGTGCTCGACTTCGCCCGTCACTTCGAGGCCCGCTACAACCGCGCCTACACCTGGGACCTGTGGGGCGCCGCGTGGGTGCTGCTCGACGGCGCCAGCGACGACGCCTTCGACTTCTTCCGGTGCTGGCTGATCGGGCAGGGCCGTGAGGTGTACGAGGGTGCCGTGCACCATCCGGACTCGCTGGCCGACCTGCTCGACGACTTCGACGAGGAGCTGGACGGCGACGGCGAGGAGCTGGGCTACTCCGCGGACGAGGCCTACGAACAGCTCACCGGCGCCGTGGCCCCCGACCTCGGCATCCCACCGGCCCCCTCCGAGCCGGAGGGCACACCGGTCGACTTCGAGAACGACGGGGCACTGGCGGAGCGCTACCCGAAGCTGTGGGAGCGCTTCAGGGGCTGACGTTCAGGCCGCCGCCGTACGCCTGCGGGTCTGGTCCGACGGGATGTAGGCCTGTGTCTGGTCGGCCCGCACCGCATGGTGCATCGGTGCCGCGTTCGCCTGGTCGAGGGCGTTCGCGGTGACCGCGGCCGGGCCCAGGACCACCGCTGCGGCCGCGCAGAGCGCCGCCCAGGGGCCGCGGGCGGTCCGGACCCAAGTGGCCGGCTTCTCCGTGGTGTTGGTGTGACTGCCGTTCATCTTCCCCACCTCCAGTCAGTGCGTGTGCATGACGATAGGAAGGCGACCAAAGGGAGTTCGGTGAGGCGGCTACGAGGAACCTGTGAGCGTCGGCGGGTCCTTCAGGCGGCGACCGCCTCCACCACCGACAGCACGGTGGGCGTCGGCAGCACGCGGGCGAGGCGCAGTCCGGCCGCCGTGAACAGCTCCGCGAAGTCGGCCTCCGTGCGCTCCCGGCCCACCAGGGATGCCATCAGCAGCAGGTCGAGCGTCTTGGCCTGGTGCGGTGCGTTGCCCCGGGGCACCACCGCGTCGACGACCAGGATCCGGCCGCCCGGCGCCATGGCCCGCCGGCAGTGGTCCAGGATCGTGACGCACCGGTCGTCCTCCCAGTCGTGCAGGATGCGTTTGAGGAGGTAGGCGTCCCCGGCGGGCGCGCCCGTGAAGAAGTCGCCCTCGGCCAGGCTCCAGCGGCCCGCGGTCTCCTCGGTGTCGAGACGGTGCCCGGCGAGGACGTGCCCCTGGTCGTACAGCACGCCCTTCAGGGCCGGGTGACGGCGCAGCACCTCCAGGAGCAGGCCGCCGTGACCGCCCCCGACGTCCACGACCGTGCCGGTGGCGGGGAGTTCGCAGACGGCGGCGATCGGCTCGTTCTCCGGGTCGGACATGGCGGCCATCCCGGTGTGGAAGACGGCCGCGGTCTCCTCGTCGCGGGCGAAGTGCTCGAAGAACGGCACCCCGAAGATGCCCTCGAACGCCGAGGTCCCCTCGGTGAGACAGCGGCCCATCTCGGCGGCCGGCCACCACATGGTCCGGTCGGTGTTCATGAGGACCGCCGAACGCGCCGAGTACGGGGCGTCGGTGCGCAGCGCGTCACCGGCCGCCGTCAGCGCGAAGCGGCCCTCGCCGTCCTCCGCGAAGACGCCGCGGGTGGCGAGCAGCCGCAGCACCCGGTGGAGGTTGCGGGCGTCCGTGCCGGTGGCGGCGGCCAGTTCCGCGGGGGTGCGGGGGCCGTCGGCGAGGTGGTCCGCGACTCCGACGGCGGCCGCCGCCCGCAGCGCGGCCGGGATCAGGAAGCCGAGTGATTCGTCGATGAGGAATGCGGCGGAACCCCGCGAATCGGTCGTCATGCGCTCAAGGATGACGGCCGGCCGGCTGCGCACGGCCCGGCACGCGCGCACCTCGTGGGGGCTCACGGAAGCAGGGGTATGGGGCATGGTCGGCGCGTACCCGGGCGGGGTACCACGGGGACGAAAGCCGCCCGGGCGCCGTCGGGCGTTCACCTGGGCGCAGGCGTGGGTGCAGTTCACAGTCGTGGACTCTTGACCGGCCCCGAGATCCCCGGCTTACGGTGGCCGCCCCGAACAGGAGCACCCTGCCCATGACCAGCCCGTACGTACAGGAGATCACGCGCGAGGAACATCTGGCCCACTTGCGGCTGTATCCGGACGTGAGTCATCTCCAGATACCCGAGTGGGCCGCCGTGAAGCCCGACTGGCGGGCGGAGAGCGTCGGTTGGTTCGAGGGGAAGCTGCTGGTCGCGGTGGCGCTGGTGCTGTACCGGAAGCTGCCGGGGACCCCGCGCTACCTGGCCTACGTCCCCGACGGGCCGACGATCGACTGGCGGGCGCCGCGCCTGGAGCGGTGGCTGGATCCGCTCGTCGCGCATGTGGAGGAGCGCGGGGCGTTCTCGCTGCGGATCGGGCCGCCGCTGGTGGTACGGCACTGGGAGGCGGCGACCGTGACGGCGGGGATCGCCGACCCCGACGTACGGCATCTGCACGATCTGGCCACCGACGGTCTCGACGGGCACGCGCTGGACGCGGCCGAGCGGCTCGGGCGGCTCGGGTGGCGGCGGTGCGCGGAGGACGAGGGCAGCGGGTTCGGGCTCGGGCAGCCGCGCTACGGGTGTCACATACCGCTGGCCGGGCGGTCGGTGGACGACCTGAGCGACGGGCTCGCGCCGCACTGGGAGAAGGCGCTGCAGACGGCCGAGATGTCGGGGGTGCGGGTCGGCTGGGGCTCGGGCGCCGACCTCCCCGACTTCCACCGCCTCTACACCGCGACCGCCGCCCACGACGGCTTCAAGGCCCGCCCCCTGGACTACTTCCAGCGCATGTGGAGGGCGCTGAACGCCGAGGACGACGACCGACTGCGGCTGTACCTCGCCGAGTACGACGGCGAGGTCCTCTCCGCCGCGCTCATGATCAACGTCGGTTCCCGGTCCTGGCACTCGTACGCCGCCTCCGGCCGCCGGGGGCGTGAACTGCGGCCCAGCAGCGCCCTGTTGTGGCGGATGCTGTGCGACGCGCGGTCGTCCGGGGCCGACACGTACGACCTGCGCTCCATCACGCCCCACCTCACCGAGTCCCGGCTGCTCGGACGGCTGGGCTTCAAGACGGGGGCGGGCGGCCGGGCGGTGGAGTACCTCGGGGAGTGGGAGCGGCCTGTCGGCAGCCAGGGAAAGGCCCTGCAGCGGGCGTTGGGGATCTATCTGGGTCGCAGGTGAGAAGAGGTCACGGCGTCCTGCCCTGCAGCCGGGCCGCCAGCTGCCTGATCTCCGGGAGGCGGGCCGTGAGGGCCGCGCCCGGGCAGCTGGTCATGTAGCCGTCGTTGTGGCCGGCCAGGGCGGGGAGGGCGGCCGTCGTGCCGGAGCGGTAGCGGCTGAGGTTGTTGCTGGAGGTCAGCCGGACCTTCGTACGGGGGTCGACGTCGGCCAGGCCCAGCTTCCAGGCGGCCAGCGCGGCGATCGCGTCGGTCATCGCCTTCGGGACGGGGACGCCGGCCGTGAAGGTGCCGAGGGCGGCGATGCCGGCCGTGCGGTGGTTGAAGCCCTGGGTGTGGGCGCCGGTGACGGGGCGGTCGACGCCGCCGGCCCGGCCCTCGTAGATGGTGCCGCACCTGTCGACGAGGAAGTTGTAGCCGATGTCGTCCCAGTTCCGGGCGCCGGTCTGGCCGGCGTAGAGGTAGCGGATGATGCGGGGCGCGTCGGCGCAGGCGTACCCGTTGGGCGAGTCGGTGTGGTGGACGAAGACCGCGACGACCTTGTCGTCGTAGCGCGGGGGCGGCTGGGCGTGCCGGGCGAGGTCGTCCAGCCAGACGGAGCGCGGCACGATACGCGGCTTGGTTGCGGTGTGCCGGACGGCCGCGGGCCGGGCCACGACGGCAGGTCCCGCCACCCGGGAGGCGGTGGCGTGCTCGACGCCGTCCACGCACAGCACCAGACCGACGACGGCGGCGATGCCGGGCAGACAGGCGGCCAGCACCCGCGCGGCGCGGGGCAGCGGGCGCCGCGCACTCCGGCGGCGCCCGGCCCGCCGTATCCGCACCGCGCGCGGCACCAGCCCCGCGCGCCGCGCTATTCGGGCCGCACTGCGTCTTCGCGCCCCCCGCGCTCTTCGGACACGCATGGCTCCACTCTCGGCCGTATCCCCTCCGCCCGCGATGTGTGCTGTGCCACCCGGTGGAACCATCGTCCTGGTCCGAGACGTTTTTCCGGGTGCACGCACACATGGGCCGCCCCGGTGGAAGCCATGCGCGCGTGGCTGATCACCGGGCCCTTTCCACGCGTATTAGGGGATCTGAGAGAGAGGCGGCTCCGTGGACCTGCTCGACATCCTGCTGATGCTGGTGGTTCTGGCCTACGCGGCATCCGGATACCGGCGCGGACTGGTCGCCGGCTGTGTCTCGCTGGCCGGGTTCGTGGGCGGCGCGGTCATCGGCGTGTGGGTGCTGCCCTGGATGATGGACCTGACGACGGCCGGGACCACCGCGGCGACGGTCACGGCGGTGCTGACCGTGCTGGTCCCGGCGGTGGTGGGACACGAGCTGGCCGGGCGGCTGGCGCTCAGGCTGCGCCGGGAGCTGGACCAGGGGCCGCTCAGGGTCGCCGACGGCATAGGCGGCGCGGCGGCCAACTCGATCGCCGTGCTGATCGTGGCCTGGGTCGCCGCGAGCGTCCTCGGCGCCTCCTCGTCCCCGCTGGTCACCACGGCCATCCGGGACTCGACCCTGCTGCGCTCCGTGCAGGAGGTCATGCCGGACACCACTCCGGCCTGGTTCTCCCGGGCCACCTCGGCGCTCACCCAGGCGGGCTTCCCGCAGGTCTTCAACCCGTTCGAGAACGAGTCGACGGCGGAGGTCGCCAAGCCCACCGGCGACAGCGTCACCGCGAGCGCGACGAACGCCGCCAAGCTGAGCACCGTGAAGATCGAGGGCGTCTCGGGCAACCAGGGCCGCGAGGGCAGCGGGTTCGTGTACGCGCGCGAGCACGTGATGACGAACGCGCACGTGGTGGCCGGCATCGACGACCCGACCGTGCGGATCGGCGGGGTCGGACGGTCGTACGAGGCACGGGTGGTGCTCTTCGACCCGGACAAGGACGTGGCCGTGCTGTACGTGCCCGGGCTGAGCGCGCCGGTCCTGAAGTTCGACGGCAGCGCGGCGCGCGGGGACTCCGCGGTGGTCGCGGGCTATCCGCAGGACGGGGACCTCAACCTTCAAGCGGCGACGGTGGCCAACCGGGTCCGGGCGACCGGCCAGAACATCTACAGCGACGCCACGGTCACCCGCGAGATCTACTCGATCCGCTCCACCGTCCGCCCCGGCAACTCCGGCGGCCCCCTGCTGACCACCGACGGCCGGGTCTACGGCGTCGTCTTCGCCCGCTCGACCTCCGACGACGAGACGGGTTACGTCCTGACGGCGGCCGAGGTCTCCTCCGACGCCACCCGCGCGGCGAACGCGACGGCGGCGGTGGACACGGGCGACCTGGTCACGTCGTGACGCACCGCCTCCCGGATGCCGAAGGGCCCGGCCGCGGACGCCGGCCAGGTCAGAGAGCGCACCCCATGAGGACGTCGTCCACGTACTCCCCGTCCAGCAGGAACTCGCCGGGCAGCACGCCCTCCACCACGAACCCCTCGGCCTCGTAGAGCGCCCGGGCCGGGGCGTTGTGGCCGAGGACGCGCAGCGTGAGCCGGCGGGCGCCCTGCCGGCGTGCCTCGTCCCGCACGGCCCGCAGCAGCGCCCGCCCGACCCCCGCGCCGCGCGCCTCCTCGGCGACGGCGAGCCCCTGGATCTGGCGGACGTGCGCGTTGCAGGCGAGCGGGGTCGGACAGCCCAGCCGGACGTAGCCGACGACCACGCCGTCCACCTCGGCGACCAGATGGTCCCGCGGCCCGAACCGCTCGTTGTAGAAGGGCTCGTACGGCGGCTGCGGACGCGGCTGTACGGAGTGCAGCGGTGACCAGGTGACGCGGTCGAGGCGGCCCAGCGCGTCCTCGTCGTCGAGGGTGGCGTGACGTATGTGCGGAACTGGCATGCCCGCCAGCCTAAAGGGCGCGCGTCCGCCACCAGACGGGGTTTTTACGCAGGTACGGAGCAGAATGGCCGGCATGGAACGATCCCGAATCGCGGTGGCCGGAGCGTCCGGACTGATCGGCTCCGCCCTGGTGCGGTCCCTGACGGCCGACGGGCACGAGGTGGTGCGCCTGGTGCGGCACGAGCCCCGGTCGAAGAGCGAGGTCCGCTGGGATCCGGAGGGCGGGCGGGTGGACGCGGCCGGGCTCGCCGGCTGCGACGCCGTGGTCAACCTCGCGGGCGCCGGAGTCGGCGACCGCCGCTGGACGGACGCCTACAAGGCCCGGATCCGGTCCAGCCGGGTGCTCGGCACCACGGCGCTTGCCGAGGCGGTCGCCGCCATGGACGAGAAGCCGCGGGTGTTCGTGAACGGCAGCGCGATGGGGTACTACGGCGAGACCGGCGACCGGATCGTCGACGAGGACTCGCCGGCCGGCAGCGGGTTCCTGCCGGAGCTGTGCGTCGAGTGGGAGGGCGCCGCGGCGCCCGCGCGCGCGGCGGGCGTGCGGACGGCGTTCGTGCGCACGGGACTTGTGGTGGCCCGCGGGGGCGGGGCCTGGGGGAAGCTGTTCCCGCTGTTCCAGGCCGGGCTCGGGGCGCGGCTGGGCGACGGGCGCCAGTACTGGTCGTACGTCTCGCTGCACGACGAGGTGGCCGCGATCCGGCACATCCTCGACACCGACGGGCTGGCCGGGCCGTTCAACGTGACCGCGCCGACCCCGCTGACGAACCGTGAGATCACCGCGGCGATGGGGCGCGTGCTGCACCGGCCCACGCTGTTCGCGGTCCCGGCGCCGGTGCTGCGCGCCGTTCTCGGCGAGATGGCCGGGGACGTGCTGGGCAGTGCGCGGGTGGTGCCGAAGCGGCTGCTGGAGTCAGGGTTCACGTTCGCGTTCCCGGACATCGAGTCGGCGATCCGGGCGGCGTAGCGGACGCGCCAGGGGAAGGGGCCCGGACGCCTGAAGGGCGAGGGCCGGTCGGCCCAGGGGAAAGGGCCGGACTCCGGGCGTCAAGAGCCGGACGCACCAAGGACCGTATGCGACCGTTGTGCGACCGTGCTCTGTGCATGCGCGACTGTTCTTGACCGATCACGGCCCTAACCTCGACCCGAACTCGGGTATCCCCGGAGCCTGTTGGGGGCATGACGTCTCCACCGGCCGCGCAACCTCGAGGAGGGGCACGTGCTTGAGCCCGCGTACCAGGCGGAAGTGGTCGTCGTGGGGGCCGGGGTAGCCGGCCTGTCGGCGGCTCATCGGCTGACCAGCGCAGGAGTGACGACCGCGGTCCTGGAGGCCGCCCCTTGGGTCGGGGGCCGGATGTCGACGGAGAAGGTCGACGGGTTCCGGCTCGACCGCATCGGGCAGCTCCTCTCCACGGCGTATCCCGAACTACGCCTGACACCGGGCCTCGAAGGACTCGTCCTACGCCCCTTCGCACCCGGTGTCCTGCTGCACAGCGACGGACGTCACCACCGGGCGGGCACCCAGGGCGCAGGGAGCGCAAGGGGCGCACTCCATGCCGTACGCGCCCTGGCGAGCGCCCCCGCGAAGAGTGCGCCCCGGGCGAGCGCCCCGCTCGGCAGCGCCGTCGACCAGGCCCGGCTCGGCGCGGCGCTGGCCCGGCTGGCGGGGATGCCGGTCGAACGGCTGCTGTCCCGGCCGGAGTTGCCCGCGGGCCGGGCCCTCGCCGCGCGCGGGGTGCCCGCCCGCACGGTCGACGGCTTCCTGCGTCCGCTTCTCGCCGCCCTGCTCTGCGACCCGGAGCTGACGACGTCCAGCCGCTGCGCGGACCTCGCGCTGCGCGCCTTCGCGGGCGGGCGGCTGTGTCTGCCGGAGGGCGGCGCCGAGATGCTGCCGGAGCTGCTGGCCCGGACGCTGCCGCCGGGCACCGTGCACACCGGCGTCCGCGTCACGTCGGTCTCGACGAACTCGGTGACCACGGCCGAGCACGGCGAGATCGCCTGCCGGGCGGTCCTGCTGGCGACCGACGCGAGGGCCGCGGCCGCCCTCCTGCCCGGCCTGCGCGTCCCCGACTTCCACGGGTTGACCGTGGTCCACCACACCACCGACGATCCGCCGGAGACGGGAGCGGCCCTGCTCCTGGACGCCGACCGGGGCGGCCCGGTGGCCCACACGGCGGTGGTGAGCCGGGTCGACCCGAGCCGCGCCCCCGAGGGCCGCGCCCTGATCTCCTCGACGGTCCTCGGCCCGCCCCCACCCGAACTGGACACCGCCGTACGGATCCACCTCGCCCGCCTCTACGGCACGTCGACGGCCCGCTGGGAGACCCTGGCCGTCCACCACACCCCCGAGGCGGTCCCCGCCATGCGCCCACCCCACGACCTGCGCCGCCCGGTACGCCTCCTGGCGGGCCTGTACGTCTGCGGCGACCACCGGGACACCAGCACGGTCCAGGGAGCCCTCCACTCGGCCCACAGGGCGACGACGGCAATCCTGACGGACATGCGGACGACGGGCTCGATGCACAGGTCCGACCCGATCCCGACAACGCAGGCCGCGTAGATGTCTTCAAGGGGCGCGGGGAACTGCGCGACCAGCCACCAAGCACCCGCAGCCGGCACACAACAGTCGAAGCTACGGCGGCCCCCCTACCCCAACGCCGCCACCTTGTCCCGATAACTCCGCACCGGCGCCGCGTCCTTGTACGGCTCCAACCGCCGCTCGAAGTCCCGTACGTACTCGACGGCCCGCACCGACCGCATCTCCGCAGCCGCCCCCGCCGCCTCCGCCCCCAGCGCGCAGGCCTGGTCCAGCTCCCCCAGGCCCAGCCGGGCGGAGGCCAGCACCACCCGGCAGAACAGCCGGCTGCGCGCATACGCCGGCGCACGCAACTGCAGCGACCGCTCCGCGTGCTGCGCGGCCGCCCGGAACTGCTGAAGGTCCCGGTGCGCGTGCCCGAACTCGTCGGCCAGCTGCGCCTCGTCGAAGAACCGCGCCCAGTACGGCACCTCGTCCCCGGAGCGCGCCGCCTCCAAGGCGCGCTCCGCCCGCACCAGCGAGCCCGTGCAACTGCGCACCTCCCCCAGCACCCCGTGCCCGCGCGCCTCGGCCGCGTGCAGCAGCGCCTGCAGCACGGGCGGGGCGTTGGTCCCCACCCCCTGCTGCGCCACCCGCGCGAGCTGCACCGCCTCGCGCCCGTGCCCGAGATAGACGGCCTGCCGGCTCATGGTGACGAGGACATAGGAGCCGTACGCCCGGTCACCGGCGGCCTGCGCCAGCCGCAGCGCCTGCACGAAGTACCGCTGGGCGAGCCCGTGCGCCGCGATGTCGTACGACGTCCAGCCCGCGAGCCTGGTGAGGTCGGCCGCGGCGCCGAACAGCTTTCGGCCGGTCTGCTCGCCGTACGTGCCGCGCAGCATCGGCTCGCACTCGTGCTCCAGGTAGCGCACGAGGGCCTGGCGGGCGTGGCCGCCGCCGTACATGTTGTCGAGGGTGCGGAAGAGCTCGCCGACCGAGCGCAGCGCGGCGATGTCGCCGCCGGTCACCTTCTGGCCGGGGCCGCGCTCGCCCTGGCCGCGCTGGCGCGGGACCGCGGGACGGCCCTGTGCGGGGACGCGGGCGGCGGGCTGTTCGCCGCGGGCCACCTTGTCGTCGGCGCGGCCGATCAGCCAGTCCCGGCTGGGCACCACGAGCCCGGCCGGGGTGAACGCGATCTTGCGGAGCTCGGCATGGCTGCCCGAGTCCTTGCGCCACAGCCCGCCGACGATGTCGACGGCCTCCTCCGGGGTGGCGGCGAACTCCAGCCCGGCGTAGACCGGGGCGCAGGCGTCGAGCCCGAGGTCCTGGGCGGTGAGGCGGCGGCCGAGGCGGCGGGTGAAGACCTCGGCGATGAGGGCGGGGGTCGTGCCTCTGGGCTGCTGGCCGCGCAGCCATCGGGTGACCGACGTCTTGTCGTATCTCAGATCAAGCCCGTGTTCGAGACCGAGCTGGTCCACGCGACGGGCGAGTCCCGCGTTGGAGAACCCCGCTTCTGCGATGAGCGCGGCGAGCTGTCGGTTGGGGGTGCGCTGCGCGGGTCGTTCCGTCATCTGCGGTGGTGTCTCCTGCCCGGATTGCCTGTGAGCAGCCCTTATGGCCTCAATAGGACGGCGCGAATGTAGCGGAGAGTGAGCAGGCGATCGCACACTTCGACGCTCGTTCATCCGATCGTGTGAGGATTGCCCGCGAGGCTGACGCAAGACGGGCAGTCGTACAGTGGCGTAGGCACGTTTCGTGCCTTACGACCGTCTAGGGAGGCGCTTGCCGTGAGTGAGCTGCGGTTCGTCCGTATGGGATTCGGTGCCGAGGCCGTGGACTACCAGGTGGCGTGGGACGAGCAGCGCCGGGTGCACGCGGCGCGCTTCGCCGACGAGATCCCGGACACCGTGCTGATGCTGGAGCACCCGCCGGTCTACACCGCGGGCCGGCGCACGGCGGACAACGAGCGCCCCCTCGACGGCACCCCGGTCGTCGACGTGGACCGCGGCGGCAAGATCACCTGGCACGGCCCCGGCCAGCTGGTCGGCTACCCGATCCAGAAGCTGCCGCGCCCCGTGGACGTGGTCGCGCATCTGCGCCGGCTCGAGGAGGCGATGATCCGCGTCTGCGCGGAGTTCGGCGTCGAGACCAGCCGGGTGGAGGGCCGGGCGGGCGTCTGGGTGCTGGGCGACCCGGTGGACAAGCGCCCCACCCTGGGTGGACTCTCCCTCGACTTCGACCCCCGGCTGACCGACGAGGAGTTCGACCCTCGCCTCAACGGCCCGGAGTACGCGCCCTCCAACGCGGGCCAGCGCCGCGAGGACCGCAAGATCTGCGCCATGGGCATCCGCGTCGCCAAGGGCGTCACCATGCACGGCTTCGCCCTGAACGTGAACCCGGACACCTCCAGCTTCGACAAGATCATCCCCTGCGGCATCCGCGACGCGGGCGTGACCTCGCTCGCGCACGAGCTGGGCCGGGACCTGACCATCGCCGACGTCCTGCCGGTCGCCGAGCGGCACTTGACGGACGTACTGGGGAACGCGGACCTGCGGCCGAGGGTGATCGAGAAGACACCGGCGGCCTGAGACAGGCCGTCGGCTTTCAATTCCACGGGCGTACCCTTGAGCACGCCGAAGAATCAATCGCTAGGGAGCCGGTCGTGTCCGCAGTCGCACCCGACGGACGCAAGATGCTGCGCCTGGAGGTCCGCAACAGCCAGACCCCCATCGAGCGCAAGCCCGAGTGGATCAAGACCCGGGCGAAAATGGGCCCCGAGTACACCAAGATGCAGAACCTCGTGAAGAGCGAGGGCCTGCACACGGTCTGCCAGGAAGCCGGCTGCCCCAACATCTACGAGTGCTGGGAGGACCGCGAGGCGACCTTCCTCATCGGCGGCGACCAGTGCACCCGGCGCTGCGACTTCTGCCAGATCGACACCGGCAAGCCCGAGGCCCTCGACCGTGACGAGCCGCGCCGCGTCGGCGAGTCCGTGGTCACCATGGACCTGAACTACGCCACCATCACCGGCGTCGCCCGCGACGACCTGGCGGACGGCGGCGCCTGGCTGTACGCGGAGACGGTCCGCCAGATCCACGCGCAGACGGCGGAGCGCGAGGCCGGCCGGACCAAGGTCGAGCTGCTCGCCCCCGACTTCAACGCCGTGCCCGAGCAGCTCGAAGAGGTCTTCTCCTCCCGCCCCGAGGTCTTCGCGCACAACGTCGAGACGGTCCCCCGGATCTTCAAGCGCATCCGCCCCGGCTTCCGCTACGACCGCTCACTCAAGGTCATCACGGCCGCCCGCGACTACGGCCTGGTCACCAAGTCGAACCTCATCCTCGGCATGGGCGAGACCCGCGAGGAGGTCAGCGACGCGCTGCGCCAGCTGCACGAGGCCGGCTGCGAGCTGGTCACCATCACGCAGTACCTGCGCCCGTCCGTGCGCCACCACCCCGTCGAACGCTGGGTGAAGCCGCAGGAGTTCGTGGAGCTGGAGGAGGAGGCCGAGCAGATCGGCTTCTCCGGAGTGATGTCCGGCCCGCTCGTCCGGTCCTCGTACCGGGCCGGCCGGCTGTACCAGATGGCCGTCGAGAAGCGGGGCGCGTACGTCGGCAGGCGGTGTGACGGCACGGAGTGCCAGGCAAGCGTGTGAATCTGCGCACAAGTAGCTACTAGCCGGTAACGGCCGGTTCGACGCGGTCCTGAACGTCCTCGCAGCTGAGGGCGGCCATCAGGGCCGCGTCGGCGTTTGAGGCCCTCGTATCAAGGTTTCATTGGTGTTTGACCGGTCGGTCACGCCCTGGTAACACCAAACAGTGACCCTGGAATCACACCACGTGCACTCCCGTCCAGAGCCGTCCCGAGGGGGGACCCCCACTATGCAGGCCGCGCCGGTTCGCGCCACCGCCATCCCGTCGTTCACCGATGCACTCCGTGCCGTCGAGTCGCTGCTCATGAGCAGCGGCCAGCGCACCGCCCGCCGCAACGCCTGGACCTCCGTCCTCGAGGACCGCCGTCGCGCCAAGGACCGGGTCGAGGCACAGCGTGTCCTGGACCAGGTCACCACGATCCGCCCCTGACCCCTCCCTCCCCCGCCCCCGCGGGCACTGCCGTCGTCGGCACTCCCGGGGCCACGTAGACTTCGGGCATGGCGAGGAAGGACAACGCGGCGGACGCCGCTAACCCCGGGCGACTGAAGCAGATCGCCCTGACGTACAAGATGACCCGCAAGGCCGACAAGAAGATCGGTCTTGTACTCGCGGCTGTCGGCATCATCACCTTCGGTGTCTTCCTCGCGATCGGTTTCTTGATCGGTCACCCCATCTATCTCGGCATCCTGGGCCTGTTCCTCGCCTTCCTCGCGACGGCGATCGTGTTCGGGCGCCGGGCCGAGCGGGCGGCCTTCGGACAGATGGAGGGCCAGCCGGGCGCCGCCGCGGCCGTGCTCGACAACATCGGCCGGGGCTGGACCACGACTCCGGCGGTGGCGATGAACCGCAGCCAGGACGTGGTGCACCGGGCCGTCGGCAAGGCCGGCATCGTGCTGGTGGCCGAGGGCAACCCGAACCGGGTGAAGACCCTGGTGGCCGCCGAGAAGAAGAAGATGAACCGCATCGTCGCGGACGTGCCGGTGCACGACATCATCGTCGGCACGGGCGAGGGCCAGGTCGAGCTGAAGAAGGTCCGCACGACCATGCTGAAGCTGCCGCGGGTCCTGACCGGTCCACAGGTGACGGCCACGAACGACCGGCTGCGCGCGATGGGCGACCTGATGAGCAACATGCCGCTGCCGAAGGGGCCGATGCCGAAGGGCATGAAGCTGCCGAAGGGCGGCGGAAAGGCCCGCTGACTCCTCGTACGAAAGAACTTCTCGTACGAAACAAGGGGCGCCCGGATCACCGGGCGCCCCTTCGTCTTGGGTACGGGTTCGTCCTGGGTACGGGGGTTCAGATCCGGAGTTCGACCGTGCGGGCCAGCTGGTCGTGCAGGCCCCGGCCGTCGCGGTCCCAGATCAGGGCCGGGATGGCGACGCAGAGCAGGGCCGTGCGCAGCAGGGCGCGCAGGGGACTCGGCCGGCCGGTGGCCAGGGCGACCACGCGGAGGCCGAAGAGGCGCTTGCCCGGGGTGAAGCCGACCGTGCCGACGGTCAGGACGCCGAGCAGGAAGAAGACGAGCAGGGCCCAGTTGCCGGTCGCCTGGTCGTAGCCGTGCGTGATCAGGCCGTATGCGATCAAGAGGCACAGGCCCCAGTCCACGACCAGGGCGCCGATCCGGCGACCCGGTCGGGCGACGGAACCCGGTCCCTCCTCCGGCAGACCCAGCCGCTCGCCGCGGTATCCGAAGTCGACACCGGCGTCCTCCGCGGCCGCGCGGGGGCCCGAGAGCCACGACCCAACTGCTTCCCTCTTGTCCACCCGTCCACCGTACTGCCCCCGTTTCGCGATACGGACAGGTGGGGTCAACCGGGCTCGGGCCGGTTAACTTGTGCGAAACAAATGGGTCACGCCCGAGAAATCACGCGTCCCTAGGGTCGAGGTCAGCGTGTGCCACCGCACTGGCCGCACGAACGAACTACCACCCCGGCAGGACGGTCGGGAGTAGGAGGAGCTGGATGTTCCAGAACGCCGACGAGGCCAAGAAGTTCATCGCGGACGAGGACGTCAAGTTCGTCGACGTCCGCTTCTGCGACCTGCCGGGCGTCATGCAGCACTTCACGGTGCCCGTCGAGGCGTTCGACCCGGACGAGGAGCTCGCGTTCGACGGCTCGTCGATCCGTGGCTTCCAGGCCATCCACGAGTCCGACATGGCGCTGCGCGCGGACCTGTCGACCGCCCGGGTCGACCCCTTCCGCCGTGACAAGACGCTGAACATCAACTTCTTCATCCACGACCCGATCACGGGCGAGCAGTACTCCCGCGACCCGCGCAACGTGGCGAAGAAGGCCGAGGCCTACCTCGCGTCGACCGGTATCGCGGACACCGCGTACTTCGGTCCCGAGGCCGAGTTCTACGTCTTCGACAGCGTCCGTTTCGCCACGTCCGCGAACGAGAGCTTCTACCACATCGACTCCGAGGCCGGCGCCTGGAACACCGGTGCGCTAGAGGACAACCGGGGTTACAAGGTCCGCTACAAGGGCGGCTACTTCCCGGTCCCGCCGGTCGACCACTTCGCCGACCTGCGCGCCGAGATCTCCCTGGAGCTGGAGGCGGCCGGCCTGAAGGTCGAGCGCCAGCACCACGAGGTGGGCACCGCCGGCCAGGCGGAGATCAACTACAAGTTCAACACGCTGCTCGCGGCCGCGGACGACCTCCAGCTGTTCAAGTACATCGTGAAGAACGTGGCCTGGCGCAACGGCAAGACCGCGACCTTCATGCCGAAGCCGATCTTCGGCGACAACGGCTCGGGCATGCACGTCCACCAGTCGCTGTGGGCCAACGGCGACCCGCTGTTCTACGACGAGGCCGGCTACGCGGGCCTGTCGGACACCGCCCGCTACTACATCGGCGGCATCCTCAAGCACGCCCCGTCGCTGCTCGCCTTCACCAACCCGACGGTGAACTCGTACCACCGTCTGGTCCCGGGCTTCGAGGCGCCGATCAACCTGGTGTACTCGCAGCGCAACCGCTCCGCCGCGATGCGTATCCCGATCACGGGCTCCAACCCGAAGGCCAAGCGCGTCGAGTTCCGCGCGCCCGACTCCTCCGGCAACCCGTACCTCGCCTTCTCGGCGCTGCTCCTCGCGGGCCTGGACGGCATCAAGAACAAGATCGAGCCGGCCGAGCCGATCGACAAGGACCTCTACGAGCTGGCTCCCGAGGAGCACGCCAACGTGGCCCAGGTCCCGACCTCCCTCCCGGCCGTCCTCGACTCCCTGGAGCGCGACCACGAGTTCCTGCTCGCCGGTGACGTCTTCACGTCCGACCTGATCGAGACGTGGATCGACTTCAAGCGCGCCAACGAGATCGCCCCGCTGCAGCTGCGTCCGCACCCGCACGAGTTCGAGCTGTACTTCGACGTGTGATCGACGCGTGATCGACGCGTCGCAGACGGTCTGACGACGGCGCCCCCGCTCCGGTTTCCCGGGACGGGGGCGCCGTCGTATGGTTTTCTGCACAGCTGTTCGACCAGGTGACAGGGCGACGGGGAGACACGGGGATGTCCCAGCAGGACGATGACGAGCGGGAGTTCGACATCAGGTGGGCCGATCAGGCCGAGCACAAGGAGCCCTCGGCGCGGGCGCGGATGCTGGCCGCCCGGTGGAAGGAGAATCCGCCCGAGCCGCAGCCCTTCCGGGCCGATCCCGAGCCGGTGGCGCCGCGGCGGTCCTCATGGGTGTCGACGGCGATCGTGCTGGGCAGCGTCGCGGCGATCATCCTGCTCCTCGGGTACAGCGGTTTCGGGGCTCGCTACTAGGGACCTCATGAGGACCTTTTGCAGCTACTAGGGCCGATCGGAACCACTTCATGGGAGTGGCCGGGTGCACACTGGACAGCGGGACGAGTGCCTGACTGCGGGGTGATGCAGATGCAGAGCCGCTTCCGGAGCGACCGGCGGCTGACCGTGCGGATGACGGTCACGATGTTCCTGCTGGGGTTGCTGTACGTGGCGTTCGTCGCCGCGCTGATCGTGTTGCTGAAGTCCTGGTTGCTGGTCGTCGTGCTGATGGCGGCGATGTTCGTCGCACAGTTCTGGTTCTCCGACCGGATCGCGATGTTCGCCATGCGCGGGCGGGTCGTGGGGCGCGAGGAGTATCCCGAGCTGCACGCGGTGGTGGACCGGCTGTGCGCGATCGCCGACATGCCCAAGCCGGTGGTCGCCGTGTCCGAGATGGACATGCCGAACGCGTTCGCCACCGGGCGCAGTCCCGACCACGCGGTGGTCTGCGTGACCACCGGGCTGCTGCGGCGCCTTGAGCCGGCCGAGCTGGAGGGCGTGCTCGCGCACGAGCTGTCGCACGTGGCGCACAAGGACGTCGCGGTGATCACGATCGCCTCGTTCCTCGGTGTGATCGCGGGCCTGATCGTGCGGTTCGCCTTCTACTCGCAGCTCTTCGGCGGTGGCCGGCGCGACCAGAACACCGCGGCGGTCTTCGCGGCCGTGATGGGGGTGTCGGCGGCCGTGTACGCGATCAGCTTCCTGCTGATCAGGGCCCTGTCCCGGTACCGGGAGCTGGCCGCCGACCGGGCTGCCGCGCTGCTCACCGGCCGGCCCTCGGTGCTCGCCTCCGCGCTGACCAAGGTCTCCGGCGACATCGCCCGGATCCCGACCAAGGACCTGCGCACCGCCCAGGCCTTCAACGCCTTCTACTTCACGCCGGCCACCGGCAAGGAGCCCGGCTTCGAGCGGTTCTTCTCGACCCACCCGACCCTTGACCAGCGCCTCGATCAACTCGGCCGGATCTCCGCCGAGTTGGGGGAGGCGGCGACCCCGGAAAACCCCGGAAAGGCGTGATGCATGGGGCTCTTGGACATCCTGCTCGGCCGTACCAAGCCGGCGCTGCCCGATCTGGACCAGCTCTTCGGACTGCCGTCGGCGGCCGTGACCCTGGAGGCCGCGGCCGGTTTCACACCGACCGGCACGGGTGCGGTGTGCTTCGCCACGGTCGAGGGCGCCGCCTTCGAGCAGACGCACCGGGAGGTCCAGGCTCTGCTGGACGCGGACGCCGACCGGGAGGGCCCGCCGGTCGAGCTCAGCCAGGACACGTACGGCTACTCCTGGCTGGTCTCCCGCCGCTCCCCCGAGCAGCTGTCCGACCTGGTCAACGACCTGCACGCGGTGAACAGTTCGATGGAGGTCAATGGCTTCGGGCCGCAACTGCTGTGCTCACTGGCCGGGTTCGAGGGCGAGGGCGGACGGCGGCTCGCGCTGGTGTACCTCTACAAGCGCGGCACGTTCTATCCGTTCGCGCCGCTGCTCGGTGCCGGGCAGCGGCGCGACAACGCGCTGGAACTGCAGGTCAAGGCGGCTCTCGCGGGCGACCTGAAGATGGAGCAGGACCTGAGCCGGTGGTTCCCCGTGTGGGGTGCCCCCGGCCTGTAGGCCTACTTGCCCTTCTCGCGCTCCTGGCGGCGGGACTCCAGGGGGCGCTCGCGACGGTAGCGGCGCTCCCACTTGGCCTGCATGTCCCGGCGCTTGCGGTAGGCCTGGTACGTCGCGGGCATGGACCCCGACGACGACGAGGATCCCCCGGACGACGAGGACCGCGAGGCGGAGCCGTCCCGCCCGTACTGCATGTACAGGAAGAAGACGCCGGCCGCGGCGAGCCACCAGACGTGGTTTCCGAATCCTAAGAGGGCCAGGACGACGGTCCCGGATATCAAGATGGTGCCCATGACGGGCCTCCGTGGGCGTGGGTGTGTACGAGTGTCGATGGAGTGCATGCCGACGGGGCGCTGGGGGATGAGCGTCCCTCCGTCGGTGCGTAGAGAGTAGCCCCGAGTCCGGCAGACGATGCCTGCCCTGCCGAAACCGGTGGTGGGCGGCTCCGCAACGTGTGTCCAGAGTACGGACGCGATCACTCGGCGTGCATCTCCTTTTTCTGCGGCCTAGAGTCGAGCGGGACACACGAAACGGATCAATAGGGCATAAGGGGCTCATCGTGAGCAATCTCTTCGTCGTCGCCTACAACGACCTCGCGACCGCCAACCAGGTGCGCGAGAAGCTGTTCGAGCTGTCCAAGCAGCATCTGGTCGAGCTGGAGGACGCGGTGGTCGTCGAGCGGCGCGACGACGGGAAGATCAAGCTGCACCAGGCGGTCAACCACTCCGCCGTGGGCGCGGCCGGGGGCGCGCTGTGGGGCGGTGTGATCGGGCTGCTGTTCCTGGCCCCGCTGCTCGGGGCGGCGGTGGGTGCGGCGGCCGGGGCGGCCGGGGGCGCGTTCACGGACACCGGCATCAACGACGACTTCATGAAGGACCTCAGCCAGAATCTGCGCCCGGGTGCCGCGGCCCTCTTCGTGCTGGCCAAGAATGCGGCCGCGGACAAGGTGATCCCGCAACTCACCCCGTTCGGCGGTCAGTTGGTGCAGACCTCGCTGAGCAACGCCGAGGAGGAGCACCTGCGCGAGGCGTTCAGGGCGGCGCAGGGCGAGAGCGAGGGCAAGGGCAAGGAGACGAGCAGCGCCGCCTCCTGAGCAGCACCGCCCCCGGAACAGCGCCGGCTCCTGAGCAGCGTCTACTCCACCCGTAGTTCCAGCCGCCGCTCCACCACTTCCCGGGCCACCTCCGTCAGCCGGCGGCGCTGGGAGCGGGCGTGGGAGCGCAGGATGTGGAAGGCCTCGTCGACCGTGATGGAGTGCCGGGCCGCGAGCGAGCCCTTGGCCTGTTCGATGACGACACGGCTGGTCAGGGCCTGGCCCAGCTGGTCGGCGAGGGCGCGGCTCTCCCGCAGCAGCCGGTCCTGGGCCAGGTTCCAGCCGGCCGCCTCGGTGAGCGACTGGCCCAGCTCCAGGAGCTCGGCGGAGAGCGGCGCGGCGCCGCGGCCCAGCAGGACCAGCGCGCCCACGGTGTCCTCGCCGGCCCGCAGGGGCAGCGCGGCGGCCCGGCCGTAGCCGAGCGCCAGCGCCCGCGGGGCGTAACGCGGCCAGTCCCGCCGGGCCAGGTCACCGTCGAGGGGTGTGTCGGACACCGCCCGACCGGTGCGACGAGCATCCCGTCCGGGCCCCTCGTCCCAGGCGACGGCGTCCCGGGCCAACCCCATCAGCTCGTCGCCGACCCCGGTCACCCGGGCCGGGGTGCGCTCGTCGGGGGCGTACAGCACGACGACGGCGCAGCCGTCGAGCAGTTCGGTTCCCTGGGCCGCGAGGGCCTCCAGCAGCCCGGTCGGATCGCCCGCGTCCGTGACCACGCTCGCGGCGAGGTCGACGAACGCCCTCGCCAGTCGCTGCTGTGACACGGGCATGGTCATGAGCTTCCCTTCGCCTCGGGGACGTCCGCCCCTCTCAGTCGAGACACAGCAGCCCCCGCACGATCCGGTCCGCCACCGACTGCGCGGAGACTCCCTCGGCGAACGCATGCGCCTTGATCATTTCCAGGGCGTCGGACACCGAGCAGTCGAGCTGCACGGAGACCATACCGGCGGCCTGATGCACGAGTGCCCGCATGTCGAAGTCGTCACAGAGGCCGGGGGCGCCGTCCGTGCTCAGGATCATGGAACGGGTGATGGCCTCGGCGACCTCGGAGAAGGTGGCCGAATCGACGAAGTCCGGAGCGGGGTCGAAGACCGCGAGGGCCCCGACGCACGCCCCCGAGAGGGTGAGGGGTATGGCGGCCACCTCGGCGATGCCGAGTTCGCCCACCGCCGGACCGTAGCCGGGCCAGCGGTCGCGCAGGGTCAGGCCGGACGCCGCGACCAGGCGCACTTCCCGCGTCGCGTCCCGGGCCGGACCCTCACCGAGCAGGAACTCCAGTTCCTGGGCGGCACGGGACGGTTCGTCGGAGGCGGCCAGGGCGAGCTGGTCGAGCGTGCTCCCGACCAGGGTGAGAGCGGCGCTGCTGGTGCCGCAGGCCTCCGCGACCCCGGCCATGAACAGGGGCCGCGGCCTGTCCCGGTCCCGCGACCAGGTCGTGAGCCGGGCCGCGTAGGACTCCTGGAGCCGGGCCGCGGTCTGGTGACAGGCCGCCGTGGACCGGTGGATCTCGGCGATCCGCAGGTGAGCCTCCCGCAGCGCCTCGGTGTCGGCCTCACCGGCGAGCTTCTCGTGATGCTCGGCACGCGCGGTCTCGTATGCCGACCGGGCACGCGCGACCGCGGCCTTCCGCCCCGCGGATGCCGTGGAATCCTGGGCCCCACTTCCGGTGGCCATACTGGAAGCCTACGCCCCCGCCTCCCACTCGGAGCCGTTTGTCCGGCCTTCTTCCATGAGCAGCACGACTCCGCCGTTGTGGCCGTCGAACGGGCTGCACTGCACCAGGCAGGTGATCGACCGGCCGAGGCGGTTGACGGCCGAGACGGGCAGCGGGTCGGCCCGCTTGCCGCTCTCGACGCAGCGCTGGATGGTCTCGCGCAGCTGTTCCGCGCGCAGCCCGAAGTCGAGGCCGTAGAAGGGCTGGTCGAGGACCTCGTCGGGGCGCAGCCCCCACAGGTCGACGGCGCCCCGGTTCCAGCTCTTGACCTTCATGTTCTGGTCGAGGACGACGACTCCGGCGGCGATGGAGGTCAGCACGGCCTCCAGGAAGGTGCGGGCCTCGTCGAGTTCCTCGGTGCGGACCCGCATCTCCTCGTTCATGGTCTCCAGTTCCTCGTTGCCGGACTGGAGTTCCTCGTTGGTGGTCTCCAGTTCCTCGTTGGTGGACTGGAGTTCCTCGTTCGTGGTCTCCAACTCCTCGATGCTCGACTGGAGTTCCTCGTTGGTGGTCTCCAGTTCCTCGTTGGTGGACTGGAGTTCCTCGTACGCCGTCTCCAGGTCCTCGCGGACCCGCTTGACCTCCGACTTGAGCTGGGTGGCGACCGTGACGTCGGTGAAGGTGATGTTGGTGGCGACGGACAGGCTGTCGGGGCCGGACAGCGGCTGGACGAGGATGTCGAAGAACTGGACGTCCTCGCCGACCCGGCGCTCGGCGCCGTTGACCCGCAGGGTGCGGCGCTCGTGGGTGGCCTGCTCGATCAGGGAGCGCAGTTCGACGGGGCGGTAGGAGATCTCCAGGTCCTGGAAGGGGCGCCCGACATCGTTGGCGGTGAGACCGAACTGCACGCGCGCGTGGCTGTTGATGAGTACGACCATGCCCTCCGCGTCCACGGCCAGCGCGGGGCTGGGGGTCGCGTCCAGGATGAGGTCGCGCAGCTGCCGGTGCCGGGCCATGGTCTGCAGGCCGGAGGTGTTCCCGGCCCTGATCTTCACCGGGGCGGGCTGGTACGGCGCGACGGCCTCGCCCGGGCGCCTGCGGAACACCCGCTGCCGCATGCTCATGACGTCGAACCGCTCGGCGTCGTTGAGCAGCATCTCGGCCTTGCCCAGGAAGAGGAAGCCACCCTCGCGCAGCGCGAAGTGGAAGCGGTCGATGATCTGGGTCTGCGCCTCGACGTTGAAGTACATCAGTGTGTTGCGGCAGGTCAGCAGGTCGAGGCGGGAGATCGGGGCGTCCCGGGTGATGTCGTGCCGGCCGAAGATGACCCGGCGGCGCAGGTCGGGACGGAAGCCGAAGCGGGCGCCGTTCTGCTCGAAGTACTTGTCCCGCAGGTCGGGGGCGAGCGCGCTGAGGACCTTGGCCGGATACAGGCCCGAGCGGGCGTCGCGCAGCGCCTCGTCGTCGACGTCGGTGCCGTAGATCTTGACGCGTTCCAGGGTCTCGTCCAGGCCGAGCGCCTCGGCGAACATGATCGCCAGCGAGTAGGCCTCCTCGCCGCTGGAGCAGCCCGCGCTCCACACCCGGATCTCCTCGTCCGCCCCGCTCTGCGCGAGCAGCTCGGGCAGCAGCTCGCGCTGC
Organism: Streptomyces cylindrosporus; assembly: GCF_022698165.1. Taxonomy (GTDB): domain Bacteria; phylum Actinomycetota; class Actinomycetes; order Streptomycetales; family Streptomycetaceae; genus Streptomyces; species Streptomyces cylindrosporus. The sequence continues at coordinate 854,169 of NZ_JALDAY010000001.1, read as the reverse complement.
ATGAAGGTCCAGGAGTCGGGGTCGCGGAAGAAGGACGTGACGTTGATCAGGATGGTGTTGAACAGCGCGTCGAACTCTTCCGCGTTCGTCTCCAGCCGATCACGGTAGTCCGTGTACGACGTGACCTGCGCGTCCGTCATCCGCTTGCGGATACGGCGGCCCAGCGAGGACCGCTTGTACCCGGTGAAGTCGAAGCCGCGGGCGTCCCGGAGGAAGCCGAGGAGTTCCTCCAGTTCCTCGTCGGTCTCCACGTCCGGCTGTCCGTCGCCCATCACTGTCGTCACTTCCCTGCTACTGCCTCTTGGTCTCGACCAGCCCGCGGATCACGGCGGGGATCTCCTCCAGAGGTAGCACGAAGTCCACTCTCCCCGTACCCACCGCCGCATCGGGCATTCCGCGGAATTCCGCCGTCGCCGGATCCTGCACGATCACGGTGCCGCCGCGCGACTTGACCGCGTCCACGCCCATCGCCCCGTCGCGCCCGGTCCCGGTGAGCACGCAGGCGATGGCGCGCGCCCTGTAGGCCCCCGCGACCGACTCGAACAGCAGGTCGGCGGAGGGCCGCACGAAGTGGACCAGCTCGCTGTCGGTGAGGGTGAGGATGCCGTCGGGGCCGACGAGCAGGTGCCGGTCGGGGGGCGCGATGTAGACCGTGCCGGGCAGGGTCTGCTCGCGGTCCTCGGCGAGTTTCACGTCGAGCGGCGTACGACGGTCCAGGACCTCGGCGATGACGGTGCGGTGGCGCGGGTCGAGGTGCTGGACGACCAGGACCGGCACCGGAAGACCCTCGTCCAGGGCGCTGAGCAGGGTGGCGAGGCCGTGGATGCCGCCGGCCGAGGAGGCCACGGCGACGACTTCGAAGCCGTCCGATTCGGGCGCGTAGGACTGCACGCGATCAGCGTAGGCCCGGCGTCACACTTCGGGTGCGGCTCTGACCACACCCGCGGCCACCGCGGCGCACAGGGCCGCGTGGTCGGCGACGGTCCGGCCGGCGTAGGCGAGGGCGAAGTCGGCGACCGCCTGGTCGAAGGTGTCGGCGCCGCCCAGGTAGGCGGCGATGGCGACCCGGTCCCCGGAGCGGGCGTGCGCGCGGGCCAGGGCGGTGCCGCACAGCCGGGCGTAACCGAGAAGGTCGGCCGGGCTCATGCCGGCGACGTCGGCGGAGCCCTTCATGTCGCGCAGCTGCCGCCAGTAGTAGGCCCGCCCCTGCGGTCCGGTCATCCACCCCAGGAAGATGTCGCTGGCGGCCTGCAACAGCCGCTGCCCCGCCACCACGCGATGCCCGGGATGCACGTACGGCCCGCTCGGCAGGTGCTCCTCCAGTACGGACTTCCGCGCCTCCTTGATCTGCAGGAACAGCGGGTCGTCCGCGTCCCTCCCGGCCAGCAGTACGACGAAGCAGCGCATGCCGACGCTGCCCACGCCGACGACCTTGCGGGCGGCGTCGACGAAGCGGTAGCGGTCCAGGAGGAGGCGGCGCTCCTCGGAGAGGGTGGAGCGGTAGTCGCTGAAGATCTTGCGCAGGGAGGCCATGTCGGAGGCGCCGGCGGGTTCCAGCAGGGGCGGGTCGTGGACGATACGCCGGCGCCCGTCGACGACCTCGGTGAGCTTGCCGACGGCCTGGAGGCTGGTGCGGCGCCGGGCTCGGGTCAGGCTGGCGGCGACCTGTCGGCGACGGCGCGCGGAACGAGCCAGCGGAAGCAGGCTCTCGGCGTCGATGCGCTCGTACCAGACGGCGAGTTCGCCGTGCCGGGCCAGCCGGCGCATGTTGTGCCGGTAGGCGGCGACGGCCTCGACGACCGAGCGCCGCACCTTCGCGTCCTCGTGCCCGTTCTCCTGTCCGGCGACGGCGACCGACGCGGCGAGCCGTTTGACGTCCCACTCGAAGGGGCCGGGGAAGGTCTCGTCGAAGTCGTTCAGATCGAACAACAGCGTCCGCTCCGGGGAGGCGTACAGCCCGAAGTTCAGCAGATGGGCGTCGCCGCACAGCTGGACGGTGAGGCCGGTGTGCGGCTGGGAGGCGAGGTCGGCGGCCATGACGGCGGCCGACCCGCGCAGGAACGCGAAGGGCGACGCGGCCATCCGCCCGTACCGGATCGGCAGCAGCTCGGGCAGCCGGTCCCGCCCCTGCCGCTCCAGCACGCCGACGGGATCGGGCCGGTCGACGGGCACGATCCAGCTGCCGTGCCCGGACCGGGGGACGCGCTTTCGGGCGGCCCTGCCTCGCTCGGCCCGGTCGCCCGGCGCGGTCATCCCGCCCACCACCACACCAGCCGCCTGCCCATCACGTCTCCCACCTCGGTCGCGCCGCCCGGGTCCCGTCGCCCTTGATTCGCAGTGAAGGCGGGGACGGGGGCGGGCGCATGCCGGGGGCGGCGATCAGGTGACAGGAAGTGACGATTCGGTGAACGCGGGGTGACCGTGCCGGGGTAGTCGTGGGGTCGTCCGCCGGGCGGGGCCGTTGTCAGTGGTGTCCGCGAGGATGGAGGGCGACAGTGGCGCGACGGGTGGAGGTCGGGATGGCCGACGGGGTTCGGTACGTCGACGTGGGCGAGCGGCGGGGACGGCTGGCGCTGCGGCAGCGGTTGGCTCCGGAGGCGCGGGCGGAGCGGCCGGAGGAGGTCGCGGCATCGCTCGTCGCGCTGCACGGCACCGATCCGGCGACGGTGTACCTGGCCGTCGGCGCCCGGCTGACGGACCCGGCCGGGACGGTCCCGGAGACCGGTCGCGCCCTGTACGAGGACCGCTCCCTGGTCCGGATGCACGGCATGCGGCACACCGTGTTCGTCTTCCCGACCGACCTCACCGCCGTCGTCCACGCCTCCACCGGCCGCGCCGTCGCCGCCCGCGAGCGGGCCAAGCTGGTCGGCGACATGGCCAGGGCCGGCGCCCCGGACGCGGCCTGGCTGAAGGAGGTCGAGGAGTCGACGCTGGCCGCGCTGGCGCTGCGCGGGCAGGCGACGGCGGCCGAACTCGCCGAGGACGAGCCGCGGTTGCGCGAGCAGTTCGCGTACGCGGCCGACAAGAGCTACGAGGGCGTGCACACGGTCTCGACCCGGCTGCTGAGGGTGCTGGGCGTGGAGGGCAAGGTCGTCCGGGGCCGCCCGCTGGGCTCATGGACGTCCAGCCAGTTCCGCTGGGCGGTCGCGCCCCCGCATCCCGAACTCGACGTGCCCGAGGCACAGGCGGCACTCCTCGGCCGCTGGCTCGCCGCCTGCGGGCCGGCCACGGAGGCCGACCTGAAGTGGTGGACGGGCTGGAAGGTGACGGACGTACGCCGGGCGCTCGCGGCGATCGAAGCGCAGGAGGTGTCACTGGACGAGGGCACGGGTTACGTCGTCCACGGCGACGCCGACCCGGTGGCCGGCCCCGCGGAGCCATGGGCGGCACTGCTCCCGGCCCTGGACCCGACGGCGATGGCCTGGCAGGCCCGGGACTGGTACCTGCCTCCGGAGCTACGCCCCCGACTCTTCGACTACAGCGGCAACGTGGGCCCCACGGTGTGGTGGAACGGCCGCGTGGTCGGCGCCTGGGCCCAGCGCCCCGACGGCGAGATCGCGTGGCACCTGCTGGACGAGGAGGGCATCGGCACAGCGGAGAGGACCGCGATCGAGGCGGAGGCGGCGCGGCTGCAGGGCTGGGTGGGAACAAGCCGGGTGACACCAAGATTCCGAACCCCGCTGGAGAAGGAACTGACAGCAGCAAAATCCAGCCCGTCCGGCGTTTGAGGACGAGGCCCGTTCAGGGCCGAAGCGGGGGTCTGGGGGCGGCAGCCCCCAGGAACGACAACGCCGGGCACCCCGCAAGCAGGGGGCACCCGGCACCATCGGCCTACCGCGTATAACGCATGAGCGCCCGCACCATGTGGCACGTCGTGTCCGACGGCGGGTGGACTCCGATGAGTTGCGCCGTGCTCCGTATCGTCTCGTTGCGGGCCTGGTTGGGCAGATAGACGCCCGAGTCGAGCAGGGCGATGGCGAGCCGCATCGCCTTGAGGCGGCGGTTGTGCGAGATGTACCACTCGCGGGGGCGCCCCGGCGGCAGCGGGCGCTTCTCCACGGGGTCGTACGGCAGATCGAGCAGCACGGGGTGCTGCGCGGTGGACTGGGTCGGCTTCGGCTTCAGTGCGGCAGCGGGCACAGGCATCCTCCTGTCGCGGTAAGGGCATCCACCAGGGCCTTCGGCAACCCCGGCGCCACCCTCGAACACTGCTTCTATTCTACCGCCCACCACTGACAAAAGGCCCTGGCCACAAGGGCTTTGAGCTGTCCCCAGGGGTACCGTGGGCCCCATGGAGATCTGGATCAACCCGGCCTGTTCCAAGTGCCGCAGCGCGATCAGCCTGCTCGACGCCGAGGGCGCCGACTACACCGTCCGCCGCTACCTGGAGGACGTACCGAGCGAGGCCGAGATCAAGGACGTACTCGACCGTCTGGGCCTCGAACCGTGGGACATCACCCGCACTCAGGAGGCCGAAGCCAAGGAACTCGGCCTCAAGGACTGGCCGCGGGACGAGACGGCGCGCGAGCGGTGGATCACCGCGCTCTCCGAGCATCCCAGGCTGATCCAGCGCCCGATCATCACCGCGGAGGACGGCACGGCGGTGGTCGGCCGTACGGAAGAGGCCGTACGGGACGCCCTGTCCCGGTAGTTGACGGTTTGTCGGGCGACGGGAGCCGGGAGCGCCGGCGCTGTTACCCTCCGCGGCCATGAGCTTCGATGATCAAGGAACCCGGCACGGCCGCCGGTGGGGCGCGGCGGTCGTGGTGCTCGCGGGAGCCGTCGCCGCGGGGGGCGTCGCGCTGTACGTCGGAAAGGGCGGCGACGGAACGGCGGTCCCGGTGCCGACGGCCACACCCAGGGCTGCCGCCGCCGCTCCCTCCGCCGCCCTCCCCTCCGACGTGCCTTCCGCCCTCCCCTCGCTGCTCGCGCGACCGGTGATCCGGCCCGAGCAGGCGTTCCCGGAGCAGCATGTGCGGCTGGAGGACGGTTCGCGGTTCGAGCGGGTGGACCTGGCGACCACCACGCAGTGCGCCCGCGGTATGTCGCAGGAGCTGGCGGCGGTGGTCCAACAGGGCGCGGGCTGCGTCCGGTTGACCGCCGCGCTGTTCACGGACGTCGACCGGCGCTCGCAGATCACGATCACCGTGGTGAGCTTCAAGCGCGCCGAGGACATGGGCCTGGTGTTCGGGATGGCCTCGACGGACCCGGTGACGTATCAGACGGTCTCTCTCGATCCGCCCCCGAGCGCCGGGCTGCCGACCGTGCCGCCGGGCTCGGCGGGCGTGTTCCGGCGGCTGGCGACCGTGCGGTCCGTGGTGTTCGCCAACGGGCAGTGGGGCGACGGGCGTGCTGTGCTGTGAGGCGGCTTCAGTTTCACTGTGACGCACGTTACTTCAGTGACTCCTGTAACCACTGAGTAACTTCGTTCGGTATCTCGTACGTAGCGGCGTACGCTCCCCTACCTCTTCAGGAGGCGCGCATGTCGCGTAGGAGAACTCTCGGGACCAAGAAGAAGATCGCGCTGCTGGTGAGCGCGGCGGCGGTGGCGGGAGGCGGTGCCTTCGTCATGGCGAGCACCGGGAACGCCGCGCAGAGTCCACGGACCCTGTCGGCCGCGGACTCGACGGTCTGCCAGGGACTCGCCACGGCCCTCGGCAACAACCAGAAGTTCATCGACGGGCAACGGGCCAATCCCGACGCCCAGTCCGCGGCCAGGATCGCCAACCGCGAGGCGGTCATCGCGCAGATCAAGGTCCAGCAGAAGGCGTCGGGTTGTGCGGTTGGGGAGTCGGCTCAGGGCTCCCAGGCCACGCAGCCCGCGCAGACCACACCGCCCGCGCAGCCCTCGAAGACGGCCTCGGCGCCCGCGGGAAACGCGGGCGGGAACGCCGGCGGTGCCGCGGCCTCCGGTCAGCAGGTGTGCAACGGCTCGACCGTCACGCTCTCCGGCGAGGGCGGGGCGCCTGCCGCCTCCAGCAACCAGTTCCCGGCGGGGACCACGCTGAAGGTGACCAACCTGGACAACAACAAGTCCACGACGGTGAAGGTCACTTCGGTCTCCGGCAGCTGCGTGCTGCTCAACAACGCCGCCTTCGAGCAGGTCCGTGAGCCCGGCAAGTTCCTCATCCGGCGCGCTCTGATCCAGAAGGTGGGGTGATGCTCAAGGGTTCAGGAACTCCGTGAGGCGGCGCCCGAGTTCGGCGGGTGCGGACTGCGGCAGCGAGTGGTGGGACACGTTGGGGACCACGACCGTCTCGGCACGCGGCAGCAGCGCATTCGCCTTCTCCGCCACCTCGTACGTGTCATGGGTCCTGCTGTTCTCGGCCAGGAGCAGCAGGACCGGCATGTCCAGGCCGCGCAGGGCGGTTGACGCCGGGCGCGGGCCGGTCACCGGCTTCGCGACGGAGGGGAAGCCGGCGGCCGCCATCTGGAGGCGCAGCCAGTCGGGGTCGAGCTCCGCTCCCCCGGTCTCCCACTCCAGGAAGGCGCGGGCCCTGCGGGGCGTGGGCCGCAGCATCAGAGGCAGGGCGTGCAGCAGGTACGCCGGCCGGAATCCGGCGAAGCACATCGCGGGGTCCAGGAGAAAGAGCCTGCGGACCCGCGCGGGTGCGTGCAGGGCGTAGTGCAGGGCGATCCAGCCGCCGTACGAGTGCCCGCCGAGGTCCGTCTCCCCGGCACCGAGGCCGTCGAGGACCGCGTCCAGCCAGCCGACCAGGTCGGCGACCGTACGGGGGCGACGGTCACCGTCCTCGGTGCCGCGGCCCGCACAGCCGGGGAGGTCGACGGCGAGGACGCGGTGCGTCCGGGCGAGGTCGGCGGCCTGGGCGTACCAGGTGGCGGAGGTCGCTCCCCCGCCGCCGGGCAGCAGGACGACCGTGGGGCCGTCGTGCGGGCCGCATACGTTGACGTACGTCGTCCCGAAGGGCGTGCGGACGGTCACCGCATTTCGCTCGGCCGGCCACTTCGCCATGACCTTGTCGTAAGCGGCCAGAAATCCGTCCATGTCGAACACGGCGCCCATCGGCCTCGCCTCCCGTATTATCTCGCCGAGCGAGATACTCGATGAACGAGATAATAGATCGGAGGGCTGCCGTGCGGAACCAGGGGCCCGAGATGGAGGTCGTCCATCTGCTGCGCGCGGTGACCGTCGAACTCGGCCTGCACAGCGCCAGGTTCGCGAGCCGCAACGGCATGCACCCGACGGACGTACGCGCCCTCATCGCCCTCATGGACGCCTCGCGCGCGGACCAGGAGATGACGGCCGGGCGGCTCGGGGCGGTGCTCGGGCTGAACTCGGCCGGGACGACCGCGCTCGTGGACCGGCTGGAGCGGGCCGGGCATGTGCGGCGGGTGCGGGGCAAGGCGGACCGGCGCAAGGTCGCGATCGAGGTGACCGAGAGCGCGGTCGAGCTCGGGTGGGACCATTTCGGGCCGCTGATCGGGCGGGCGGTGGAGCTGTTGCGTGTGTACGACGAGCGGGAGACGGCCGCCATCAGGGGGTTCCTGGAGGGGGTGCGGGAGGCGGCGAAGGAGTGCGACTGAGCCTCTCCCGCCGCAACACGGGCCCTCACACCGTGAATCTCACCACACCAACGCCAGGTAACACGGGGTTCACATTCGAGCAATCGACGGGAAATCGCCTGTTGACAGGCTCGCGGACATCCATCGCGGCGCCCCAGTGCCGCAGCGCCGCAGCACCCGCAAGTGCGTAGACACATCCCCGAAGGAAGTGGCCCGTGACCTTCAAGGCTGAGTACATCTGGATCGACGGCACCCAGCCGACGGCGAAGCTCCGCTCCAAGACGAAGATCATCGCAGGCGAGCCGGCCGGTCTCGACGCGCTGCCGATCTGGGGCTTCGACGGGTCCTCCACGAACCAGGCCGAGGGGCACTCCTCGGACCGTGTCCTCAAGCCCGTCTTCACCTGCCCGGACCCGATCCGCGGCGGCGACGACGTCCTCGTCCTGTGCGAGGTCCTCAACATCGACTTCACGCCGCACGAGTCCAACACCCGTGCCGCGCTGACCGAGGTCGCCGAGAAGTTCGCCGCGCAGGAGCCGATCTTCGGCATCGAGCAGGAGTACACCTTCTTCCAGGACGGCTACCCGCTGGGCTTCCCCAAGGGCGGCTTCCCGGCCCCCCAGGGCGGCTACTACTGCGGTGTCGGCGCCGACGAGATCTTCGGCCGCGAGATCGTCGAGGCCCACCTGGAGAACTGCCTCGCCGCCGGCCTCGCGATCTCCGGCATCAACGCCGAGGTCATGCCCGGCCAGTGGGAGTTCCAGGTCGGCCCGGTCTCCCCGCTGGAGGTCTCCGACCACCTGTGGGTCGCCCGCTGGCTGCTCTACCGCACCGCCGAGGACTTCGGCGTCGCCGCGACGCTGGACCCGAAGCCGGTGAAGGGCGACTGGAACGGCGCGGGCGCGCACACCAACTTCTCCACCAAGGCGATGCGCGAGGGCTACGACGCGATCATCACCGCCGCCGAGGCGCTGGGCGAGGGCTCGAAGCCGCTCGACCACGTCAAGAACTACGGCGCCGGCATCGACGACCGCCTGACGGGCCTGCACGAGACCGCGCCGTGGAACGAGTACTCCTACGGCGTCTCCAACCGCGGCGCCTCGGTCCGTATCCCGTGGCAGGTCGAGAAGGACGGCAAGGGCTACATCGAGGACCGCCGCCCGAACGCCAACGTCGACCCGTACGTCGTGACGCGTCTGCTCGTCGACACCTGCTGCTCCGCGCTGGAGAAGGCCGGCCAGATCTGAGCCGACCAGTGGCTTCCCTGAGGGGCGTCCGCCGTCTTGGCGGGCGCCCCTTGTGTGTTCACCGTCGTCCGAGGAGTGAGAGCGGGCTCCTCCACAGGCGGTTCATCTGCTTCAATGGGTCCATGGCCAGCTTCCGGAAGTACCTCGCTACGGGTCGCCATGACCTGGAGCCCTTCTGGCCTTCCCGTCAGCATCACGACTTCGACCGGGTGTGTTGCCGCGCGACGAACGCGCCGGCCCTCTAAAGCCGTACACCACCCGGCCTTCGGCCAGCGCGCACGACGTACGTCCCCAGACGAATCTCTCGCGCGAAAGAGCTGACCTCTCATGGCGACCACTCGTTCCCTGTCCTCCGTTCCCGTCACCTCCCCCGTCCGGCCGCGGCTGCGCGCCGTCGACCAGGACGAGGTCATCGACGTCGCGGAATTCCTGCCACCGGGCGCCACCTGGCTGCCCGCGCCCGCGCACACCCTGCCCACGCTGCCGGGGCAGCCGCCGATGGTCGGATACCTCGTCCTCATCCCGGCCGACCGCCCGCACATCGTCGACACCGCCGTGCCGGACGCCCCCGACGACTCGCTCGTCCGCATCGACGCCGTACAGCGCACCGCCGAGGTGAACGGGCGCGAACTCGACCTCACCTACCTGGAGTTCGAGCTGCTCGCCCACCTCGTCGCACACCCCAACCGGGTGCACACCCGCGACCAGTTGGTCACCACGGTGTGGGGCTACGGGCACGTGGGCGACGGCCGCACGGTCGACGTCCACATCGCCCGGCTGCGCCGCAAGCTGGGCGCGGAGCACCGGGGGGCGATCCAGACGGTGCGGCGGGTGGGCTACAAGTACACGCCGCCGACCCGGTGATCCGGCTTGTGGCGCTGATCCTCTGCTGATGGCAGAGCGCGGTTCCGTGTCCGCCCGGCAGCGGGCAGAGTCTCGGGCATGAGACTTCTGGTGCTGGGTGGTACGGAGTTCGCGGGGCGGGCCGTCGTGGAGGCGGCGCTGGGGCGCGGCTGGGACGTGACCGTCTTCAACAGGGGGCGGCAGGCACCCGTGGCCGGGGTGCGGTCACTCGTCGGCGACCGCACCGCGCCCGGCGGGCTCGACGCCCTCGCCGACGGGGAGTGGGACGCCGTGGTGGACACCTGGCGGCTGGCGCCGCGCGCGGTACGGGACGCGGCGCGGCTGCTGCGGGGTCGCGCCGGGCGGTACGTGTACGTGTCCAGCTGCTCGGTGTACGCCTGGGCACCGCCCGCCGGGTACACCGAGGACGCGGACGTCGTGGAGGGTGCGGACGCGGACGCGGAGCAGACCGACTACGCCCGCGACAAGCGCGGCGGCGAGCTCGCGGCGGTGGACGCGTTCGGGGAGGACCGTACGGTGCTGGTGCGGGCCGGGTTGATCCTCGGTCCGCATGAGAACGTCGGGCGGTTGCCCTGGTGGCTGGGGCGGATCGCCAAGGGTGGGCCTGTACTCGCGCCCGGGCCGCGGGAGTTGCCTTTGCAGTACGTCGATGTGCGGGACCTCGCGTCGTGGATTCTGGGGGCTGTCGAGCAGGGGCTGAGCGGGCCGTTCACTCTGGTGAGCGAGCAGGGACACGCGACGATGGGGGAGCTTCTCGACGCGTGTGTGGCGGTGACCGGGTCCGACGCGGAGCTGCGGTGGACCGAGCCGCGGGTGATTCTGGACGCCGGGATCGAGCCGTGGACGCAGTTGCCGGTGTGGGTGCCGCCGGGGACGGACATGCACGACGCGTTGCATTCGGCGGATGTGTCGCGGGCGGTCGGGGCGGGGCTTGTGTGCCGGCCGGTGGAGGAGACTGTCGCCGATACGTGGGATTGGCTGCGGGCCGTGGGGGGTGTGGCGCCGTTGCGTTCCGCTGTGGCCGTCAAGGGGCTGGATCCGGATGTGGAAGCGAAGGTTTTGGGCGGGTCGTGAGCAAAGTGGCGGCCGGTGGGGGCTTGTCGCGCAGTTCCCCGCGCCCCTAAAAGACAAAAGCCTTTGCAGAGCCCGGGGTGTATTCAGCACCACCCTCCCAGCGGGGGTCTGGCCCCGTGACCGTTGGCTCCTTCCTCCGCGAGACTGGCCGGCATGAACACCAACACGAAGAGCGGGTCCCTGTTGATGCGGGCCCGGGCCGTTGCTGTTGCGGCGGGGCGGGGGTTCGTGCTGGCTCTCGTCACGCTTCCCGGGGCTGTGCTGGGCTTCACCCTGACCCTCACCTCCATCTCGCTCATCCCGATCGGCATCGGGTTCGTCACCACGCCCTGGGTGCTCACCGGGGTGCGGGCGTTCGCGGACTGGCGGCGGGTGGTCGCGGCGGAGTGGTGCGGGGTGAGGATCCCGTCGGCGTACCGGCCGATACCCGAGGACGCCAAGCCCTGGACGCGGACCTACGCGATGCTCAGCGACTCGGCGACCTGGCGGGATCTGCGGTGGCTGCAGGTGGACATGACGGCGGGGTTCGTGACCGCGCTGCTGCCGGCGGTGCTGTTCTTTTATCCGCTGGAGGGGTTCGCCGTCGCGGCCGGGCTGTGGCGGCCGCTGTCCCACTGGGGCGGGTACTGGTACGGGTTCGTGCATGTCACCGACCAGACCTCGGCGTTCGGCGCCGGCGTGCTGGCCGCCGCGATCCTCGCCTTCGCCTTCCCGCTCGCCACGCGCGCGCTCGACGCCCACTTCCGGCTCACCCGGGCCGTACTGGGCGCCAGTCAGGGTGAACTCGCCGAGCGCGTACGGGTGCTGACCGAGACGCGGCGGGACGCCGTGGACACCTCCGCCGCCGAACTGCGGCGGATCGAGCGGGACTTGCACGACGGGGCGCAGGCCCGGCTGGTCGCCATGGGTATGGATCTCGGGACCATCGAGATGCTCATGGACAAGGATCCGGCCAAGGCCAAGGAGCTCATCGCGCAGGCCCGGAAGTCCTCCGTGGACGCCCTTGCCGAGCTGCGTGATCTGGTGCGGGGGATCCATCCGCCGGTGCTGGCCGAGCGCGGACTCGGGGACGCCGTACGGGCGTTGGCGCTGCGGCTGCCGGTCAGCACGGAGGTGAGCGTGGAACTCGTCGGGCGGGCGGAGGCGCCGGTCGAGTCCGCCGCCTACTTCGCCGTGAGCGAGGTCCTCACCAACGCGGTCAAGCACTCCGGCGCGGACCGCATCTGGGTCGACCTGCACCACAGCGAGGGCATGCTGCGGATCTCCGTCACCGACAACGGCAAGGGCGGTGCGGTGATCGGGGCCGGTTCGGGGCTCGCCGGGGTCGAGCGGCGACTGGGTACATTCGACGGCGTCCTGGCCGTCAGCTCTCCCGCGGGCGGTCCCACCATGGTCACCATGGAGATCCCTTGCGAGTTGTCCTAGCCGAAGACCTCTTCCTGCTGCGCGACGGGCTGGTCCGGCTCCTGGAGGCCCATGACTTCGAGATCGCGGCGGCCGTCGAGTCCGGCCCCGAGCTCGCCCGGGCGCTGGCCGAGCTGGAGCCGGACGTCGCCGTGGTCGACGTACGACTGCCTCCGACGCACACCGACGAGGGCCTGCAGTGTGCCCTGCGGGCCCGCCGGGACAGACCCGGGCTTCCGGTGCTGGTGCTCTCGCAGCACGTGGAGCAGCTGTACGCGCGTGAGCTGCTCGCGGACGGGAGCGGTGGGGTGGGGTATCTGCTGAAGGACCGGGTGTTCGACGCCGAGCAGTTCGTGGACGCCGTGCGGCGGGTCGCGGGGGGTGGTACGGCCATGGATCCGCAGGTCATCCAGCAGCTGCTGTCCCGGCGCGCCGGCGACGACCAGCCGCTCTCGCGGCTGACCCCGCGGGAGCGGGAGGTGCTGGAGCTGATGGCGCAGGGGCGGTCGAACGCGGCGATCGCCGGGCAGCTGGTGGTGACGGAACGGGCCATCGCCAAGCACACCTCCAACATCTTCACCAAACTGGACCTCGAGGTGTCGGACGATGACAATCGGCGCGTTCTGGCCGTCCTCGCCTATCTGGACCAGGGACGGTAAGCGGTTGCTGATTCTGCGTAACTTCCGCTGCTCAGGCTGCCGTTGGGGCGCAAAGGCCGAGTAAACCTCTGATTTGTTTGTGGGGCTGCTGAACACCCCTGGGACCTCCTGCGTATCCATGGGCGCCGCTTCACTCCTGTCGGGCGCCTCGATGCCCCGCCAAGCCCGCAAGGAAGTCAGAGGAGTTCCATGGGACGCAACAATCGAAAACGCCGTACGCCGCTGGCCACCAAGGCCATAGCCGCATCGGCGGCCCTAGCGCTCGGTGGGGGCGGGCTGATCTGGGCGAACTTCTACGCCTCGGCACACGAGTCCAACTCGGGGCAGAACCAGACCAAGGCCGCCGCCGCGTCGGTGGCCACGATCGCCTGCCCCGATGTGCAGCAGAAGCTGACGAACGTGCCGGCCAAGGCCCAGCAGGGCGTGGCGACGGAGCTGGCCAACCTCGACAAGCAGATCACCGAGGCCTACGCCCGGCTCGCCTCCACCCGTCAGGCGCAGGCGAACGACGCGAACTTCGTGCAGAACGCGATCGTCGGCCCCCTGAAGGAGAAGCGGGCCGCGACGCTCGACCGGATCCGCATCGACATCCAGCGAGTGGGCGGCCAGGTCGACGCATCCGGTCTCAGCGCGCTCGCCGCCTGTACGACGCAGACCTCCAACCAGACCACCGCCGGCGGCCAGAACAACAACGGTGGCCAGAACAACAACGGTGGTCAGCAGAACAACGGCGGTCAGCAGCAGGGCAACGGGCAGGCCTCGGCCGCGCCCAGCGCCAGCGCGAGCGCTCCGGCCAACGTGGGCGGACAGGCCGGCAACGGCCCGGTCGCGGCCGACTTCGTGGACATCACCAAGGTCCAGCCGAACGTCGCCGCGAAGCCGCAGAAGACCGGCAACGCCTCGACCGGCACCTTCACCACCAAGTGCGGTGTGAACGCCAACAAGAACCACAACACCGACAACGTCATCGTGGCGCCCGGTGTGACCAACGGCGCGCACCACCTGCACGACTACGTCGGCAACCAGAAGGTCGACGCGTTCGCGACCAACGACTCGCTGATCGCGGACCAGACCAGCTGCCAGAACCAGAGCGACCTGTCGGCCTACTACTGGCCGGTGGTGCGTATCCAGGACGGCACGCAGGACTTCGACCAGAACGCCGCCGGCGGCGGCACCGAGGGCAACGTCGGCAAGATCCTGACGCCGGTCCAGGCGCAGATCAAGTACGTCGGCAGCCCGACCAGCAAGGTCACCGCGATGCCGAACTTCCTGCGCATCATCACCGGTGACGCCAAGACCACGACCAACGGTCTGGCGAACGCCAACGCGCACTGGTCCTGCACCGGCTTCGAGAACAAGGTCCAGCTGACGACGCAGTACCCGATCTGCCCGCAGGGCAGCAACGTGGTCCGCACGTTCGCCTTCCAGTCCTGCTGGGACGGCCAGAACATCGACAGCGCCAACCACCGCACGCACGTGGCCTTCGCCGACGCCCAGGGCAACTGCCAGAACGGCTTCAAGGCGATCCCGCAGCTGACGATGCGCCTGGTGTACAAGATCACCCCGCCGGTCCTGCAGAACGGCCAGGTGAAGAACGCCTACGCGGTGGACGGCTTCCCGGAGCAGCTCCACAAGCCGGCCACCGACCACGACGACTTCATCGCGGTCTTCAAGAACAACCTGGCGAACACCATCGCCAACTGCATCAACACCGGCAAGCGGTGCCAGTGACGAAGACCCCCTAGGGGGAACGCGAAGAGCGGGCGGTGGGAGTCTCCCACCGCCCGCTCTTCGCGTGTCCCGCGGGGTTCAGCCGGTGTGGCTGCCGGTGTGCGCGGCGTGGTTGGTGCCGATCTCCTCCTCGCCGCCCAGCGTCTTCTGCAGCGCCTTGACGACCTTGTCCTCGCCGACGGCCACCCACTTGCGGCCCACGAGGTAGAAACCGCCGTAGTCCTTGGCGTCGTTGATCCACTCGCGCTGGCCGCGGTCGGTGGCGAAGGTGGCGAAGACGTACTTGCCGTCCGAGGTCTTGCAGATGGCCTGGCGGACCTCGTCGGAGTCGATCTGCATGTCCGGCTTGCACTTCGCCTTGGCGGCCAGGCTCTCCAGGCTGCCGGTCGCGGTGACCGGCACCTTGGCGGCGGCCTCGCTGTCTCCGGATCCACAGCCCGCCACCGCCAGAGCGGCCACGGCCCCGGCCACGGCGAGCATCGGTCGGGTCAACCTCATCTGTTCCTCCGGGTCGCTTTGCTGGCCCCTGGGGCCCGTCCCCTTGCATACGGCTGTGGGGCGCGGGGCGCTCAAATCCGGTGGGGGTCAAGGTACAGGTGTGCGAAGGTACGGTTTGTGAACAGTGACTGGGAAGACCGCGTGACCGCCGCCTGGGACAGCTTCGACGACTACCCCGAGGAGCGGGCGGGCGAGTTCCGCGCGGTGATCGACGCGCTCGTGGCCGAGTTGCCGGAGGGCAGTCCGCTGGGCCCGTTCGAGCGGGCCTGCGCCTGGGACTCGACGGGGCACTCGGACAAGGCCGCACCGCTGTACCGGGAGGCGCTGGCGCGCGGGCTGGGCGAGGTCAGTCAGTACAAGGGGCGGCGGGCCAAGATCCAGTTGTCGAGTTCGCTGCGGAACATCGGGCAGGCGGAGGAGGGCGTCAAGCTTCTGACTCCCGAACTGGACGCGCCCTCCGACGAGTTGGACGACGCGGTACGGGCCTGTCTGGCGCTGTGCCTGTCCAGCCTCGGGCGTGACCGCGAGGGCCTCTCCCTCGTCCTCGGCGCCCTGGCCCCCCATCTCCCGCGCTACCAGCGGTCCATGGCGAACTACGCGCGAGCCCTTGTCGATCCGGAGGCCTGAGTCACTCAGGTGGCGGTGACCATTCAACGATTCGCTCGTTCTGCTGAACGTGCAGTCACAGGATGTCGCCCCGCGCCCCGCACCCTCCTCCGCCGACCCGGTGGTCGACCTCGAGCAGGCCGAGGCCGCGCTCGTCGAGCACTACCCGCGGCTGGTCCGGCTCGCCTACCTGGTCCTGCCGCCGAGCCTCGGCCGCAACCGGCGCGTGGTGACCGCGCACGCCCTCGCCCAGCGCGCCCTGCCCAGAGGCCGCGCCTCGGCCCCCGCGATCCCGGCCCAGTCGACGGGCCGGGACGGCGACCCCGGGTACGCCTTCGTGCGCCTCCAGGTCCTGCGTACGGCACTGGAGGCGGGCCTCCCCCTCAAGCGCACGGCGTTCCCCAAGCGCTCCCAGTTGCCGCCGCTGCTCCCCCAGGTCTGGGGCCTGCGCCTCTTCCCGCGCTCCGGCGGCGCCGACGAACTCGCCCTGGACCAGCGCCTGTCCGCCCTGACCGGCCCGGCCCGCGCCGCCTACGTCCTGCGCGGCCTGGAGAAGCTCCCCGACGGTGACGTCCGGAACATCCTCACGGCGGCCGGCTGCGCCGACGTCGACGAGGCGCTGAGCGAGGCCGCCGAGGTGCCGGCGGCGCACTACCCGCTGCTCGACTCCCCCGAGTTCGACCCCTGCTCGCTGCAGGCGCGGCCCACCGACCTCATGCGGCGCCGCCAGCACACCAAGGCCGCGCTCGCCGCCGCCGCGGCCCTCGCCGTGTGCGGGGCGCTGCTCGGCCTGCCCGGCGACGGCTGGGCCCCCGACGGCGCCGCCGCCCCGGTGTACGCGCAGAACCCGGCCGCCGAGGCCGCCCTCGACCCGGCCAAGCTGACCAGGGTCGCGCCGACGGCGTGGGAGTCCTCGGCCCGCACCGACTTCTCCGTCTGGCCGGCCCGCGGCGACCTCACCGGCGACAAGGCCCTGCTGCGCCGCGCCCTCGCCGTCTGGGCCCGGCCCGGCGAGAGCGTCCAGGTCTCCGCGACCCCGGGCACCCCGTCCGGCGGCCCCGCGGGACCGCCGCAGCTGCTGTACGCGGGGACCGTGGACTCCGCGCGCGTGGTGATCCTCTACGACGGGCTGCGCATCGCCCGGTACGCCGAGCCGAAGGACGGCACCAAGGGCGCCGCCCTCGACTTCGCGCGGGTCGACGGCGCGGGGCGGGCCGGGGCGAGCGCGGTGGTGCTGGGGCGGGCCGACGGCAACGTCCGCTATCTGACGGCGCCCTGGGTCACCAAGGCCGCCGAGCGGGACCTGCTCAAGCCGAGTGCCGGGGCGATGGACCTCGACCTGTCCCACGGGATCACCGCGCCGCTGGCCAGCCCGGCCACCCAGACCGGCAACTGCACGTCCTGGAACGTGCTGCAGCTGACCGACGGCACGGGCACGCGCCTGCTGACCGACCTCGGCGAACTGGTCCCGGCCCTGCTCACCGACGGCCGCCCCGGCTCGACCGAGGACACCTCGGGCGCGGCCTCGCTGCGCACCTGGGCGCCGTACGCCTGCTCGCTCGCCTCGGTGCGCTCGGCCGGGGTGCGCACGGTGAACGCCTGGGCGTACGCCTCGCAGCCGCTGCCCGACGCGAGCGGTTCGGCGGACTGGGTGTGCACGCGGGCGGAGACCTGGCGGGGCGGCGGGACGCGGGTGCTGGCGCAGTTCCGCACGCCGGGCGGGACGTACGGGGCGGTGGCGGCGAAGTCGGAGAACTCGGCGGCGTGCGGAGCGAAGGACCCGAACGTGCTGGCCGGGGTGTTGTGGAAGTCGGGGGCGGGCGGCTGGTACCTGCTGGCCGCCGGGAGCCGGGGGACCTCGGCGGTGACGGCGACGGGCGGGATCACCGGTTCGGGCCGGGGGAATCTGCTGGCGGTGCGGGCGAAGCAGGGAGCCCAGGCCGAGCTGAAGGGGACGCTGAGCGACGGGCGAGTGATCAGCGGGCTTCAGTGACGAAGACTCCTTGTTGACGTCGATGTAAATAAGAGGACGCGCAGGGGTTCCCGTGGCCCCTACCCGTCAGTACATTGACGCCATGTCTAACACGCCGCCGCTCAAGGCCCGGAAGGTGTCCTTCTCCTGGGACGGCACGCCGTTGCACTGGGTGCCCGGGGACCCCTTCACCACGCACACCATCAATGTGCTGCACATGCTGCTGCCCGCCGGTGAGCGGTGGTTCGTGCACGTGTACAAGCAGGTGCTGCCGCTGATCCGGGACGAGCGGCTGCGCGCGGACGTGATCGGGTTCATCGGCCAGGAGGCGATGCACTCGCAGGCCCACGACGAGGTGCTGCCGCATCTGCGCGAGCAGGGCCTGGACCCGACGCCGTACACCGCGCAGGTCGACTGGTTCTTCGAGAAGCTGCTCGGCGACCGGACGCTGCCGCCGGGCAGGGCACGCCGGTGGTGGCTTCTGGAGCGGGTCGCGATCATCGCCGCCATCGAGCACTACACGGCCTTCCTCGGCAACTGGGTGCTGAACGCCGAGGAGTTGGACCGGCGGGGCGCCGATCCGACCATGCTGGACCTGCTGCGCTGGCACGGCGCCGAGGAGGTCGAGCACCGGTCCGTCGCCTTCGACCTGTTCATGCACGTCGACGGCAGCTACCGGCGCCGGGTGCGCACCTGGGCCACGGCGTTCACCGCGCTGGTGTTCCTGTGGCAGCGCGGGGCGCGCTTCTTCATGGAGAACGACCCGACGCTCACCGACGGAAAGGCCTCCTTCAAGCAGTTCTACGCCGGCGGCCGGCGGGGCACGCTGCCCGCGACCGGGGACATGCTCCGGTCCATCCCGCGGTATCTCAGCCGGGACTACCACCCCTCCCAGGAAGGCTGCACCGAGCAGGCCGTCGCCTATCTCGCCTCCTCCCCCGCCGCCATCGCCGCCGTCGCGGCCGTCGCGTCGGAGAAGGGAGCCGCGTGATGGCGAAGCTGCGCACCGTCGCCGTCCTCGCCGGGGCCGCGCTG
This sequence comes from Streptomyces cylindrosporus, assembly GCF_022698165.1. Lineage (GTDB taxonomy): Bacteria > Actinomycetota > Actinomycetes > Streptomycetales > Streptomycetaceae > Streptomyces > Streptomyces cylindrosporus. The sequence continues at coordinate 835,555 of NZ_JALDAY010000001.1, read as the reverse complement.
CTCACCCGGCGTGCCCTGCGCCGCCGGATCCAGGCCTCGCCGCTGTGGCCGATGCCCGCTCTGGAGAACCCGACCTCCGGGCGGCCCCGGTCGCGGGCGCTGAGGCTGCTGGTGACCGCGCACGAGACGGTCGCCGAAGGTGTCGTACAACTGCGCCTGGAAGGCAGGGACTTGCCGCGCTGGGAGCCGGGGGCACATCTGGATCTGGTGCTGCCGTCAGGGGTGGTGCGGCAGTACTCGTTGTGCGGGGACCCGGCGGACACCTCGGCGTACACCGTCGCCACCCGGCTGGTCGAGGGCGGTCGGGGCGGTTCGCGCGAGGTGCACGAACAGGTGGCGGAGGGGATGGAGCTGGAGGTGCGGGGGCCGCGCAACCGGTTCCCGCTCGTCGCGGCCCGGTCGTACGTCTTCATCGCCGGGGGAATCGGGATCACGCCGATTCTCCCCATGCTGCGGGCACTTGGGGACGGAGTGGAATGGCGGCTGCTGTACTGCGGACGGTCGCGGGAGTCGATGCCGTTCCTGGAGGAGGTCGAGAAGCTCGGCGGTGACCGGGTCACGGTGGTCACCGGGAGGCCGGATCTCGACGCGCTGGACGTGCCCGGGGAAGCGGCCGTCTACTGCTGCGGGCCGGAAGGGCTCATGGCGGCCGTCGAGGAGCGGTACCCGCAAGTCCACCTCGAACGGTTCACGCCCCATGCCGCCCCCGGCGCCGCCTTCGAGGTCGAACTCCGGCGCAGCGGGCGGACGTTGACGGTCGGCGCCGACTCGACCGTGCTGGCCGCGGTGCGCACCGAGCTGCCGGACACGGCGTACTCCTGCGAGCAGGGATTCTGCGGGACCTGCCAACAGCGGGTGCTGGAGGGGGAGGTGGAGCACCGGGACGAGCTGCTGACGGACGCGGAGCGTGGCGACTCGATGCTGATCTGTGTTTCGCGGGCACGGAGTGAGAGACTCGTGTTGGACATGTGAACACCCGTGGCCGGACCGGTCCGTTCCGGGCCGGATCCGATCGGTAAGGTGTTCGCATGACTACCGGGGTACGTCGAAGAATGGGAGTCGAGGAGCGGCGGCAGCAGTTGATCGGCGTCGCCCTCGAACTGTTCAGCCAACGCTCGCCCGATGACGTGTCGATCGACGAGATAGCGTCCGCCGCGGGCATCTCGCGCCCGCTGGTGTACCACTACTTCCCCGGCAAACTCAGCCTGTACGAGGCCGCGTTGAGGCGGGCCGCGCAGGATCTGGCGGGCCGGTTCGCCGAGCCGCAGGAGGGTCCGCTCGGTGACCGGCTGCGGCGGGTGATGCGCCGCTTCTTCGACTTCGTCGACGAACACGGGCCCGGCTTCTCGGCGTTGATGCGCGGCGGCCCGGCCGTCGGCTCGTCCGCGACCAACGCCCTCATCGACTCCGTGCGGCAGGCGGCGTACGAACAGATCCTGGCGCATCTGGACATCGAGGATCCGCCCGCGCGACTGGAACTGGTCGTGCGCTCCTGGATCTCGCTCGCCGAGTCGACCGCGCTGATCTGGCTGGACGGCCGGCGCATCCCGCGCGCCGAGCTGGAGGCCCAGCTCGTGCACGACTTCGCCGCGCTGGCCGCCGTGAGCGCCGCCTACGACGAGGAGATGGGCGCGCTGCTGCGCCGCATGCTCAAGCACGAGCCGGCCGACGGCCCCTTCGCGGACCTCGTCGGCCGACTGATCGCGCTGGCGTCCTAGCGCTCGAACTTCCGGTACGACGGGTCGAGGTCGCGGACCTCGGCGGAGGCGTGCAGGACGAAGCCGTCGCCCTCGTCCTCGATGTGCTTGCGCAGCAGCTCCAGGACCGCCTCGGTCAGCACGACCTTGGTCTCGTCGCTGCGGCCGGCGAGCAGGCCGATGGTGACGTGCACGACGGCGTGCCCGAAGTCCAGGGGGTCCTCGTAGCCGAACGCGGTGAGCTCGGACGGGCGGAACAGCGTCTTGCACGCCTCCGGCTTGGCGCCCGCGATCGCGACGACCGCCTCGTGCAGGTCCCGCGCGAAGCCCTCCTGGTCGAACTGGATCGAGTTCGAGTGGTCGACGGTGATCTGCGGCATGAGCACTCCTGTTCTACGGCGGCGACAGGGCCACCCTAATTGCCCAGGTCCTTCAATTGGAGGGCCAACATCGCGATGTCGTCCTCGCGGTCGTGGCCGAAAGAGGCCAGCAGGGTGTCGCAGAGGGCATCCAGGCCGGGCAGGGCGCCCACGGCGGCCGCTCGGAGGTGTTCCATCGAGGCCGTGAGGTCGGTGCCGCGGGTCTCGATCAGGCCGTCGGTGACCATCAGGAGCCGGTCGGTGGGTTCCAGGAACAGCTCGACCGGCGGCGGGTGGGACAGACCGACGCCGAGCAGCGGGCCGGCCGCCTTGACGTACTCGGCGTCCCCCGTGTCGCGCAGGATCAGCGGCGGGATGTGGCCGGCGTTGGCGATCCGGGCGCGCCCGGTGGCCGGGTCGATGTGGACCAGGCACACGGTCGCGGTGGTCTCGGCGTGGTAGTGCACGAGCATCCGGTCGAGCCGCTCGGCGAGCACCGCCGGGTCGCTCTCCTCGACGCAGTAGGCGCGCAGCGCGTGCCGGATCTCGACCATGACGGTGGCCGCGTCGAGCGAGTGCCCGACGACGTCGCCGACCGCGACGAGGACCCCGTCGTGCACCCGGATCGCGGCGTAGAAGTCGCCGCCGATCTCGGTCTGCTGGGACGCGGGTACGTAGCGCACCGCGAGGTCGATGCCGGGCAGCTCCGGCAGCCGGTGCGGCTGGGGCAGGAAGCTGTGCTGCAGGGTGAGCGCGACATGCCGCTCGACCTGGTACATGAGCAGCGGTTCGGCGGCGAGCGCGGCGGCCTGGGCGAGCTGGGCCAGCAGGGCCTCGCCCTCGGGGTTGGCCCGGCGCAGCCCGCGCGTGGGCACGGCCAGGCACACCGGCGACCTGCCGTCCTGGGTGACCACCAGCGCGAGGCGGGCGTCGTGCTGCACTCCGGGCCGGAAGAACCCGGCCGGCCACAGCGGCGCGGGCACCGTGGTGAGCTGCAGGCCGACCTGCCCCCGGGTGAGCCGGCGCAGCAGACCGGCCACGGTCCGGTGCGCGCCCTCGTCCGGCGCGGGGAACACGCTCCGCTCCCGGCACAGGCCGCGGTAGAGCTTGTCGTCCTGGTCGAGGACGAAGACGGCGGCGGGACAGCCGAGCAGCCGCGCGGTCCCGTCGGCGGCGGCGGTGGCGAGTTCCCGCAGGGAGCGCGCCGCCTGGATGCCGACGATCGTCTCCGACAGCAGCTTCAGGCGCCGTACCAGTGCCTGGTCGTCGGCCCGCAGCCGCGCGGCACGGACCGCGGCCCGCACCGCCGCCTCGATCTCCTCGGGTTCGGCGGGCACCGTCAGATAAGCCTCGGCGCCCGAGTCCAGCCCGGAGCAGCGCCCTTCCGGGGCCAGGGCGGCCGCCGAGAAGTGCACCACCGGCAGACCGGCCGTGTGCGGCCGCTCCTTGAACCGGCGGCACAGCTCGAAACCGCTCATGTCCGGCAGATGCACGTCGATCAGGGCCACGTCCGGCATGATCCCCTTGCGCAGCCGTACGTCGAGCTCGGCAAGCGCCTCACCGCCACTGGCTACGGGCACGACCTTGTGGCCGGCCCGGCGCAACAGGGTCCCCATCGCGTACCGGCTGGCCTCCGCGTCGTCCACGACCAGCACGGTCGTGTCTGTCAGCTTGCCGTTGACGTCCATCTTCCAACCCCTGGACAACACCGGTGGGGCGGACCCTCTCGGACCCGCCCCACCAAAGTAATGCCGTTCTCAGGCAGTTCGGGAGAATACCGCCACAGTGCGCCCCGGAACGGCGAACGTGCCCGATTCCCGCTCATACGAAGAGGACTTGACGATAGAGTCCGCGCCCGCCGCCTGCACCGGATGCAGCCGGTAGCCGGTCCCGGCCAGCGCCGTCACCCGCTGTTTCTGCTCCGCGGGGGTCGCGTTGAAGACGACGACGAGGTCACCGAGCTCCATGGTGATCACACCGGGCGTCTCGTCCTTTCCGGACAGCGGGAAGGAGAGCTTCGACTGCACCTGTCCAGTGCTGTCGAGTGAGAAGGCGCTCTCGGTCGTACGAATCCTCAGCAGATCGCGGTACGCGGCCGAGGCTCCCTCGATCTGGTCGCACCCCACCTTCACCGTACTCAACAGGGGCTTGGCGTAAGGCCACTTGGCCTCGTTGTCGGCCGCCATCGGCAGCCCCTGCCCGAAGCCGTTGCCGTCGGAGCAGTTCCAGTGGACGGCGTTGAACCAGTCGCCGCTGTCGTAGGAGTTGCGGTCCAGGGACTTGGAGCGGAGCAGGTCGCTGCCGGCCTGGGAGAGGGACGGCCCCTGCGAGAGGGTGGCCGTGGCCATCGCCAGGACCTGCATCCGGGCCCGGTCGGCGGCGGACGTACCCGAGGGCAGCTTGTACGTCAGCGCGTCGAACAGGGACTCGTTGTCGTGCGCGTCGGCGTAGGCGACGGCGTCGCCGGGCGCGTCTGCGTATCCGGCCGGTTGGCCGTTGTAGTCGACCTCGGCGCCGGTGACCTCCTTGCCGTCGGTGTCGGTGAAGCGGTACTTGGCGAGGTTGCCGGTCAGGCCGACCTTGATGAGGTCCTGGTAGTGCAGCAGGCGGGCCTTCTGCTCGGCCGAAGTTCCGTTCGCGGTCGAGGAGTTGGGGTCGGTGTAGAGGCCGGAGGCGAAGCCCTGGACGCCGGGGTCGGAGTCGAAGGGGCTGCCGCCGCGCACGGCGTCGCGGGCCCGGTCGGAGAAGGTGGCGATGCCGGTGCCGGCCATGTTCTTCTGGGTGGCCTGCACGAAACGGGCGTCGTCGGCGACCTCGCCGAAGTTCCAGCCCTCGCCGTACATGATGATCTTCTTGCCGTCGACGCCGTCCTTCTTGAGGGTGAGCGCGTCGAGGGCCTTCCTGACCGCGAGGATGTTGGCCTTCGGCTGGTGGCCCATGAGGTCGAAGCGGAAGCCGTCGACCTTGTACTCCTTGGCCCAGGTGACGACCGAGTCGACGACCAGCTTGCCCATCATGGCGTTCTCGGTGGCCGTGTTGGCACAGCAGGTGCTGTTGGCGACCGAGCCGTCCGCGAGGAGCCGCTGGTAGTAGCCGGGGACGACTTGGTCGAGGACGCTGGTGTCCGCCTGGCCGGCGGCCGCCGTGTGGTTGTAGACGACGTCCATGACGACCCGGAGCCCGTCCTGGTTCAGGGACTTGACCATCTCGCGGAACTCGACGGTACGGCCCGTCCCGTCCGGGTCGGTCGCGTAGGAGCCCTCGGGGACCGTGTAGTGGTACGGGTCGTAGCCCCAGTTGTAGGCGTCCTTGGCGGCGATCTTCGCCACGCACTCCTGCTGCTTGTCGGAGTCGGCCGCGTAGGAGGCGAGATCGCAGTCGGTGGTCGCCTGGTCGGACTTCCTCTCCGGGACGGTGGCGATGTCGAACACGGGCAGCAGATGCACGTACGACGTACCGGACCTGGCCAGCTCACGCAGGTGCTTGGAGCCGTCGCTGTCCTTGTCGGTGAAGGCGAGGTAGGTGCCCCGGTCCCTGGCCGGCACGGTCTCGTCCGCGACGGAGAAGTCCCGGACGTGCAGCTCCTGGATCTGGGCGTCCCTCAGCGGTACGGCCTTCGGCTTGGCGAGGCTCGACCAGCCGCTCGGGGCAAGGGACTTGTCGTCCAGGTCGACGACCAGGCTCCGCTCCGAGTCCGTGGTGAGGGCGACCGAGTAGGGGTCGGTGACCTTGTTGGTGACGACCTTGCCGACGGTGGGCGCCCACACCTTCACCACGTACCGGTACTCCTTGCCCTTCCAGGACTTGGGACCGGTGACAGACCAGACGCCAGTGGTGTCGTCGCGCCGCATCGCCTTGAGGGAGCCGTCCAGCTCCAGCGACACGCTCTGCGCGGTCGGCGCCCAGACGGCAAGCGTGGGACGCCCGTCGCGGAACGTCGGCCCCAGTTCCGCCTTGGTCGCGCTCGTGTACACGTCGTCCAGTACGCCGGCGATCTGCACGCCGGTCGCGGCCAACACGGCGCCGTTCGCGGCGCGTTGGGACGCCACGATCTGTCCGTCGAGTGCCTCGCGCACCCGGCCGCGGTCGCGCGGGTCGACCGACCAGGCCGTGTAGTCCTTCAGATACGGGAACTTGGCCTGCTGGGCGTCGGTGAGCGTGGCCTTCGTCAGCCGCAGCCAACGCTCGTCGTCGCTCGTCAGCGTGCCGTCCTTCACGGCGATCGAGCCGTCGTGGGAGTAGAGCAGCTGGGTGGAGACGGCGGCCTCGGAGCCGTTCCAGGCGACCGTGTTCCGGTCGATCCAGACCGCCTTGGAGGTGGTCAGGTCGAGCGCGGCGGCGGAACCGGCTGGCAGCGGCAACAGGTACTTCTCCTGGCCGTTCAACAGCCAGACCTCATAGCCGTCGGCCTTGAGATCGAGCGACTGGTCGGCCGGGAGGTCCTTCTCGTCGCCCTTGTGGATGATGTAACTCAGGCTGGTGGCACCGTCGGTGAGCGGTACCTCGAAGACCGCGCCATAGGCGTCCGTCCTCACCGGCTTCAGCGGGCTCGACCAGTCCGTGGGGTTCGCGGCTCCGGTCCACACGTGCAGACCCCAGCCGTCGTAGTTCCCGTCGGCGCGGTGGTAGTGGACGACCGCCTTGGCCGTGTCCTGCGCCGGGTAGTCCGGCCGAGTCGTCTGAACCGCCTCCTTCCCCTGCTCGATCCACACCTCGCCGGTCTTGGTGACGTCGATCGAGCGGTCCGCGGAGACGTCCTTGTTGCCGTCCTTGTCGATGACGAGGAATCCGACGTTCGACGCCCCGGCCTTCAACTTGACGTAGGCGAAGGCGCCGTAGGCGTCCCGGCCGACGAACGGGTGGCTCGCGGGCCAGGTCGTCGACTCGCCGTCGGCGAGGTCGCCCCAGGCGTACAGGCCCCAGTTGTCGTAGTCGCCGTCGGTGCGCTTGTAGTGGACGATCGCGTAGTCTCGGGAGGAGGCGGTGGGGATCTCCGTGGCGGGCGGGGTGCCGGTGGTGGAGGCCGCGGTGGCGCTCGCCGTGTGTCCGGCCGTGTCGACGACAACTGCCTTGTAGCGCAGGGCGGTTCCGGCGGGTACGTCTTTGCCTATCGCCTGCGTGACCTTGTACGGGGCGTGGTCGGCGGAGCCGAGCGTCCGCCACTTGCCGTTGCCGATCTGGGCGGCGAAGACGACCCGGTTGAGCCGGCCACCGTCGACGTCGGCGGAGATGTCGACCGTGCCGGTGGCGCCCGCGTCGGGGGCCTTGAGGGTGATGGTCGGGGCGGTCCCGGGCTTGGCGAGCCTGCCCGCCGCCTTGAGGACGATCGCCGATCCGGCCGGCACCGTGACGGTGACCTTCTTGTCGGCACCGGAGGTCACGTCCGCCGAAGTCCCGTAGATTCCGCGGAACTTCATGTCCGCCGAGCCGGTCGCGAAGGTGGCCGACTTCGCCTCGCCCGCGTTGTTGAAGGCGACGACGTATTCCTGGCCGGTCTTGGCGTCCGTACGGCTGAAGGCGTAGACGCCCGATCCGTCGGCGGCATAACGCTCGGTCTGGACGCCGTCCGTGAGGGCGGGGTTGTTCCTGCGCAGCTCGCTGAGAGCACTGATCTGCTTGTAGAGCGGTGCACTCGTGTCGTACGAGTCGCTCGCGTGCGTGCGGTCGGTGCCGATCTCGTCGTCGTCGAGGTAGTCGGCGACCTTGGACGCGAACATCGTCTGGCGGGCGTCCTTGTCGCCGCCGGACCCGGTGAAGCCCTGCTCGTCGCCGTAGTAGACGACCGGGTTGCCGCGGCTGAGGAACATCACCTCGTTGGCGAGCTCGTCCTTCTTCAGCAGCTCCGCGTCCGTGGCCTTCGGGTTGTCCTGCTCCAGGAAGTACCCGATGCGGCCCATGTCGTGGTTGCCGAGGAAGGTGACCTGCTCGTACGCGTTCGCCTTGTCGGTCGTGTACTTGTAGTCGTCGCCGAACACCGACGAGAGCTTCTGCGCGCTGCCGCCCTGGGAGGCGTAGGTGCGGGCCGCGTCCTGGAAGGGGAAGTCGAGGGTGGCGTCGAGGCGGCCCTGGGTGACGTACGGCGAGGTGATGGACGTGTCGGCGGAGTAGACCTCGCCGAACATGAAGAAGTCCTTACGGCCGTGCCGGGCCGCGTAGCTGTCGAGCGCGGTCGCCCACTGTGTCCAGAACTCCATGTTCACGTGCTTCACGGTGTCGATCCGGAAGCCGTCGACGTCGAAGTCGCGCACCCACCGCTGGTAGATCCTCTCCATGCCGCTGACGACCTCGGGGCGCTCGGTCCACAGGTCGTCGAGGCCGGAGAAGTCGCCGTAGGTGGCGTTCTCGCCGGCGTAGGTGGAGTCGCCGCGGTTGTGGTACATCGTCGTGTCGTTGAGCCACGACGGGACCTTGACGTCCTTCTTCGCGGCGGGGACGGTCGGCGTCCGCGGGAAGGAGGCGGTGGAGACCGCCGGGAACTCCTTCTTCCCGTCCGCGTAGTCGGCGTCGTCGAAGGGCCGCCCGTCCTTGGTCAGATAGGGAAAGGCACCCTTCGACAGGTAGTCGTACGACTTCTCCTCGTAGTCGACGACGTCGGCCGTGTGGTTGGTGATGACGTCGAAGAAGACCTTCATGCCCTTGGCGTGCGCCTTGGAGATGAGGGTTTCCAGGTCCTTGTTGGTACCGAAGTGCGGGTCGACCTGGGTGAAGTCGGTGATCCAGTAGCCGTGGTAGCCGGCCGAGGCGTTGCTCCCCGTCCCCTGCACGGGCTGGTTCTTGAAGATCGGGGCCATCCAGATGGCGGTGGTGCCCAGGCCCTTGATGTAGTCGAGCTTCTTCGTCAGGCCCTTGAGGTCGCCGCCCTGGTAGAAGCCCTTGTCGGTGGGGTCGTAGCCGGTGCTCAGCCGTGAACCGGTGAGCCCGCCCTCGTCATTGGACGTGTCCCCGTTGGCGAAACGGTCCGGCATGACGAAGTAGAACTGCTCGCGCGTGTCGTCGTGCCGGGCGGGCGCGGCGGCGAGCTCGGTGTCCGAGGGCGGCCCGGGCGGGGCGTCCGCGTGGGCCGCGAGCGGCTGTATCAGCGCCGCGGCGAGGGCGGCCACGGCGACGGCCGCGACCCGTCTGACATGTATCACCGGTGTGAACTCCTAGCGATAGCGGCTCTCGTGGGTCCGACCCCGCGTGACCGTATCGCTGACGCAAGGATTACAGCAAGAGTTCTGAAACTCATAGCAAGAAGTTTCAACGACCGCCTTGACGTGCCTTCCTCAACACCCCCACGCTCACCCCTGGTCGAAACCCCCAACACCCTTCATCGGAGCCGCACATGACCAGACACCGACCCCCGGGTGTCTTCCGGCGCACGGCCAGTGCCGCGGCCGCCGGCGCGCTGGCCCTCGCGGGCGCGATAGCCCTGCCGGCCGCCGCAGCGCACGCGGACACCACGGCAAAAGGCGATGTCATCGCCAACCTCTGGGAATGGAACTGGGACTCCATCGCCTCCGAGTGCACCAACATCCTCGGCCCCGCCGGCTACGGCGCGGTCCAGGTCGCCCCGCCCTCCGAGTCCCTCGAACAGTCCTCGTACTACTGGTGGGACGTCTACCAGCCGTACTCGTACACCCTCAACAGCCGCTTCGGTACGGCATCGCAGTTCGCGTCGATGATCACCGCCTGCCACAACGCCGGCGTGAAGGTCTACACGGACGCGGTGATCAACCACACGGCCGCCCAGACCGGCACCGGCTACGACGGCACCACGATCACCAACAAGTACGACACCCCGGACTGGGACCCGGGCGACTACCACACCTCGGCCGACTGCCCCACCTCCGACCTCACCATCCAGGACTACTCCAACCTCACCCAGGTCCAGAACTGCGAACTGCTCGGCCTGCCCGACCTCAAGACCAGCTCGGACAACGTCCGTTCGGGCCTCGCCGCGTTCCTCAACAAGCAGATCGCGCTCGGCGTCGACGGCTTCCGCGTCGACTCGGCCAAGCACATCCCGGCCGCCGACTTGGCCGCGATCGTGGCCAAGCTGAACACGACGACGTCCGGGGCGGCGCCGTACGTCTTCGACGAGGTCTACCCCGGTTCGACCCCGCAGCCGTCCGACTACTACGGCTCCGGTGACGTCCTCGACTTCACGTACGCGAGCAAGATGAAGTCGGCGTTCGAAGGGAACGTGAGCGACCTGTCGTCGCTCGAAAGCAGCGGCATCCTGCCCGCCGCCAACTCGGTCTCCTTCGTGACCAATCACGACACCGAGCGCAACGGCCTGCACATGAGCTACAAGGACGGCGACGCCTACAAGCTCGCCAACCTCTTCGAGCTCGCCTACAAGTGGTCCACGCCGACGATCTACTCCAGCTGGCAGTGGACCCAGAGCGACCAGGCCCCGCCGAACTCGTCCGGCTTCGTCACCGACACGGACTGCTCGGGCAGCTGGAACTGCCTCGACCGCGACACCGCGGTGGTCGGCATGGTGGCCTGGCACAACGCGGCCGGCAGCGCCGCAGTCTCCGACTGGTCGACCAAGTCGTCCTCCGTCATCGGCTTCGGCCGCAGCGGCGCGGGCTTCTTCGCCGTCAACAACGGCTCGTCCTCGGCCACTTACACCTTCGCGACCGGCATGGCCGACGGCACGTACTCCAACGTCATCGACGGCGGCGCGAGCACGGTGACGGTCTCCGGCGGCAACGCGTCGATCACCATCCCCGCGAAGGACGCCGTCGCCTTCTACAACTCCTCCTACACCTGCACGGTCGGCTGCGACGACTCCGGCGGCGGCTCCACCTCCACGGTGACGGCCACCTTCAACGAGTACGCCTCCACCACGTCCGGCACCAACGTTTACGTCGTCGGCTCGATCGACGCCCTGGGCTCCTGGGACACCTCGAAGGCGATCCAGCTGTCGTCCTCGGGCTACCCGATCTGGTCGGGGGCGGTGAGCGTGCCGATCAACACGTCGTTCACGTACAAGTTCGTGAAGAAGGATTCATCCGGAAACGTCACCTGGGAGTCAAACGCCAACAGGTCGGCAACGACGACCACTTCAGCGATCAACCTGAACAATTCCTGGAACGTGGCGGACGCGAGCGCCACCGACGTCACCTTCAACGAGTACGCGACGACCGACTGGGGCACCAACGTCTACGTCGTCGGCTCCATCGCCTCCCTCGGCTCCTGGAACACCAGCGACGCGATCCCGCTGTCGTCGGAGTCGTACCCGACGTGGAGCAGGCTGGTGATCGCGCCGAAGAGCACGGCCTTCACGTACAAGTACATCAAGAAGGACAGCTCCGGGAACGTGACCTGGGAGTCCGGCACGAACCGCTCGTACACGACGGGGACCTCTTCCGGCTACTCCACCAGTGACACCTGGAATTGACTTGCTTCTCGCTCTGAAGGGCGAGGATTCTGGCCTTCCCTGACCGGTTGCTGTGCCGTTACGCGGCACGGTTTCCGGTCAGGGAATCCGTGGCTTCCTGTTTCTTCGCGCTGTGCCGGGATCGCTCCTGGTCTTACCGGCGCTCCGCAGGCTGTTGCCGCCAGTCCGGCGGCCGTTTTGATGTTGAGTGCGGCGTTGTGGTCCCGGTCGTGGACCGTGCCGCAGGCGCTGCAGATCCATTCCCGGATGCTGAGGGGTTTGGGGCCGTCCTTGGCGCCGCAGGTGGAACAAACCTGGCTGGTCGGCTCGAACCTGCCGATGGGGACCAGGGTGCGTCCATACCGTTGCGCTTTATACGTGAGCATGCTGATGAACTGTGCCCATCCGGCGTCGTGCACGGACTTGGCCAGGCGGGTGCGGGCCAGTCCCGCTACAGACAGGTCCTCCACGGCGATCCCTTGGTTCTCGGAGATCAGCCGGGTGGAGAGCTGGTGGTGGAACTCACGGCGCGCGTCGGCGACCTTGGCGTGGGCTCGGGCGACCTTCTCGCGGGCCTTGGCCCGGTTCTTGGATCCCTTCAGTTTGCGGGACAGCTCCTTGTGAGCCTTCTTCAGTTTCTTCTCCGCGCGGCGCAGGAAACGCGGGGAGTCGATCTTCGTGCCGTCGGACAGGACCGCGAAGTGCGTGAGGCCGAGGTCGATGCCGATGGCACGGTCGGTGTCGGGCATACGGGCCTGGTCGGCGGCGGGGTCGGTGTCGAGGACGAAGGAGGCGAAGAATCTGCCGGCCGCGTCCTTGATGACGGTGACGGAGGTGGGCGTGGCGGGCAGGGTGCGGGACCACTTCACCTTCACCGTGCCAATCTTCGGCAGGCTGAGGCGGCCACTGTCGGTGATGCTCCACCGGGCGTTGGCGGTGAACCGGATCGACTGCCTGTTGTCCTTGCGGGACTTGAAGCGGGGCGGGCCCAGTTTCGGGCCCTTGCGGGTGCCCTTGAGGGAGGCGAAGAAGTTGCGGTACGCCATCTCGGCGTCCCGCAGGGACTGCTGGAGGACGACTGCGGACACTTCACCGAGCCAGGCGCGCTCCGGCGTCTGTTTCGCCTCCGTGACCAGCTGCCGGGACAGCTGGCCGGCCGTCGGGAACGGCCGCCCGGCCTCACGGGCGTCCTCACGGGCCCGCACGGCGTCGTTGTACACGACGCGTGCGCACCCGAACGCCCTGGCCAGCGCGGCCTGCTGAGTGGCGTCGGGGTACAACCTGAAGGCGTACCGGAGCTGCATGACGATCACACTAGGCACATCGAACCTATGTCGTCACAGGGAACATGTGAACGATCCGTCACCGCCACGAGGGGGCCCGGCTCCGCCGGAACGACACCGCAACCCTCCGCGTCGCGGTCACAGGATTCGCTCACCCGGCCTGAGGGCCGGAGCCCTGTGAATGATTTCCGGTGGCTGAACGAGTGAACTCGTCGGTACGACTGTCGGAAGAAGGCGTCGGGGCGTGTCCCTGATGGTGGTCTTGCGGTCCGACCCCGTGACCGAAAGAGGCACCCCACCATGCGACGCATCCCCCACCGCCGACTCATCAGCGCGACGCTGTTCGTGGCGTCGCTGCTGGTTCCGATGGCAGCCGCTCCCGCCACGGCCGGGCAGGCCGTGAGCGGGGAGCGGCGTCCGCACGGCGATTGTCGGCCGGGGGGTCTCGGGCATGAGACGACCTCCCGGCTGGACCGGACCATCGCGGATGTCCGTCGGCAGGCCGGCATCCCCGGTGCCGTCGTCGGGTTGTGGATGCCCGGCAAGGGCTGCTACGTCCGCGCGAGCGGTGTCGCCGACAAGGTCAGCGGGCGGGCGATGAGCCCCGATGTCTTCCTGCGGATCGGGAGTGAGACCAAGACCTTCACCGTCACCGCGCTGCTCGAACTCGTCGACGAGCACCTCATCGGGCTGGACGACCCGATCTCCTGGTACGTCCGTGGCGTGCCGAACGGCCGTCACATCACCCTGCGGCACCTCGCCGAGATGCGCAGCGGCCTGTTCCCGTACACCGCCGACCCGGACTTCGTGCACGACCTGCTGAGCGACCCGCAGCGCTACTTCACGCCGCGGGAAGCACTGGCGTACGGCTTCAAGCACGACAACGCCTTCGCGCCGGGCACGCGGTTCCAGTACTCCAACACCAATCTCGTGCTGCTCGGGCTCGTCGTCGAGAAGGTCAGTGGGCAGCGGCTCGGTGACTTCCTCGACGAGCGGGTGCTCGGGCCGGCGCGGCTGCGGCACACGCTGCTGCCGCACGGGCCCGAGTTCCCCGAGCCGCATCCCCGCGGATACACCGACCAGACGCTCAGCGGCGAGGTCGCCGACTCCACCGACTGGAACCCCAGTTGGGCCTGGGCGGCCGGCGGGATGATCTCCGACCTGCACGACCTGCGCCGCTGGGCGGAGATCGTCGCCACCGGGAAGCTGCTCAGCCCCGAGGCCCAGGCCGAGCGGCTCAAGACGCTCCCGACCGGCATCCCCGGCACCGGCTACGGCCTCGGCATCTTCGAGACCGGCGGCTGGATCGGCCACAACGGCTCCATCCCCGGCTACGAGACCGTCACCGTCTACCTGCCCTCCCGGCGGGCCACCCTGGTCATCATGATCAACACGGACATCAGCAGCCAGGGCCAGGAGCCGTCCAGCATCCTGGCCCGCGCGATCACGGAGGTCGTCACGCCGGACAACGTCTACGACGGGGCGGCTACTGCTTCCTGATCGTGTACGTCACCAGGGAGCGTGCCGGGACCGTGGTGTTCAGCGTCCCCGAGCTCACCGCGGCGGCCGGCTGCCGGGCCGTGCCGTGCGTGCCGTCGGTGAGGTACGGGGTCGCCGTCCCGGTGGTGATGCCGGTGTTGCGCAGGCTGAAGGAGACGGGCGTGGCGGTCGTGGACGCGTTGAGCGCGACGACCGCCACCGTGCCGTCGGGGTTGCGGAAGGCGGAGAGCCTGAGGTTCGCGTCACCGGTGGTCGCCCCGATGCGAACGGCGCCCGGGCGGATGAAGCGGCTGTAGTTCGCCAGCGCCCAAAGGCGTTTCGATACGTGGTAGTTGTCGCCGTCCATCTGGATCAGGCCGCGGGTCGCGCCCGTGGAGGCGCCGTACCAGTAGACGTATCCGCTGACGTTCCCCTTCGTCAGGGCGTCGTTGACGGCGGTGGCGACGGTGAAGCCGTCGTAGCCGCTGCCGTCGTCCCAGTTCTCGTTCCAGGTGGTGCCGTTGGGCGACCACTCGGACATCCAGGTGCGCTTCGAGGTTGGCAAGGGGCTGTCGACCGCGCTGGCGTAGTTGTGGCCGGTGTGGGTGGTGACATAGCCGCGGGCGACCGGGTCGGCCTCGATCGCGCTGGTGTAGGCCTTCTGCTGGGTCCAGCCGAAGGAGTCGCAGCAGGCGAGCTTGTAGCCGTTCGCGGCCGCCACCGGGCCGAGCACCTTCGTGAACTCCGCCGCCTGTGCCGGGGTGAGCCGCATCGAGTCGTACGTGGCCGTCCAGTCGGGTTCGTTGGTGAAGCCGAGGTCGGTGACGCCGATGCCCTCCTGGCCGTAGAACTTCGCGTACTGGACGAGGAAGTCGGCGTACGCCCTGCGCCAGTCGCCGCTCGCGCAGCTCGCGCCCGCCAGGCCGCACAGGGTGCCGCCGTTGGCGTCCGTGCCGTTGGTCTTCATGTAGCCGGGGGCGGTCCAGGCGTCGGCGTAGAAGCGGTTGACCCCGTACGCCTTGGCCTGCTGGGCGAGCCAGACCTGGCCCTTGTCGTAGCCGTCCCAGGTGTACTTCGGGGTCGCGTTCGGGCCGCCGGGATCCGTCGGCTGGATGCCGGAGTCGATGCCGAGGCGCAGGATGCTGAGGCCGGCGCCGGTCGTGCGGTTGAAGAGGAGGTCGAGGATCTCGCGCTGGTGCTGGGCCGATAAGCCCTGCGAGCCGTTCATGATGGCGGCCCGTCCGAAGTGCTCGGAGATTCCGAAGCCGTCGATGGGCTGGTACACGGTGGCGCCGTCGACGGTGGCCGGGGTGGCCTCGGCCGAGGGCAGGGCCGCCGCGGTGGCGCCGGTGGCCGTGAGCAGGGCGGCCGAGGCGGTGAGCGCCCACTTCCTGACTCTGCGCTGCATGATGCTCCCTTCGGCGGGAGCGCCATGGATGGGAGCGCTCCCATACGACAAGACAGCAGGGAACGTAGGACGACACTCGACGAGCGTCAATCCCACGCGCCCCGCTGGTCGTTCAGCAGCTCGACTTGCCGGTGTAGATGGCGAGAGCGGTGTTGGAGCCGAGCGTCGCCGTGAACTGGCCACTGGAGTTCACCGTCACGCTCGTGTTGTTCTGCACGTTGCAGTACGTCCCCGCGGGCAGCGAGGTCTGGTACGTCCGGGTCAGCGAGCCCGACTCGTGGTTGATGGCGACATAGCCCTTGCTGCCGCGCCCGAAGCCGATCGCGTCGCCGCCGTTGTCCCACCAGTTGGTCACCGACTCGCCGCGCACGGCGTTGCGGAAGGCGACCATGCGAATGATCTCCGGCCAGGCGTGCTGGCACTTCCAGCCGTCCTGCCAACAGGCGGTCACGGAGCCGTTGTTGGGCGGGCCGGCGTCCGTGTCGGACCATTCGTAGCCGGAGTTGATGTCCGGGGCGCCGTACGGGTAGGCGAGCATGAAGACGTTGGCGAGGGTGTAGTTCGCCCCGTCCTTGTAGTTCAACGTGCTGCCGTTGCGCTCGGTGTCGTGGTTGTCGACGAAGACGCCTGCCACCGAGCTGCTCATGTAGCCCCAGCCCTCGCCGTAGTTCTTCAGGTAGGCGAGGTTCTCGTTGTTGAAGACGCGCTTGAGGTCGTAGGCGTAACGGAACTCCTGCACATCGCCGTTGCCCGTGTACTCGGTGGGCTGGACGGCCTCTCCGCTGCCGTAGATGACCTCCTGCTTCCAGTACACCGACGGGTTGCTCAGCCGGGACTTGATGTTGGCGAGGTCGGTGGCCGGGATGTGCTTGGCCGCGTCGATGCGGAAGCCGTCGACGCCGTAGCCGAGCAGGGAGTTCATGTAGCCGGCGATGGTGGCGCGGACGTACTCCTCGCCGGTGTCCAGGTCGGCGAGGCCGACGAGTTCGCAGTTCTGGACATTGGCGCGGTTGGTGTAGTCGCTGACCGTGGAGGTGCAGTCGTCCATGTCGTACGACGAGTACAGGCCCGGGTAGTTGTACTTCGTGTACGAAGAGCCGCCGGTGCCGGTGCCGCTGCCGGCCGACATGTGGTTGATGACGGTGTCGACGACGACCTTCACTCCCGCCGCGTGACAGGTGTTGATCATGCTCTGGAAGGCGGTCGCGTCACCGAGCCGGCCGGCGATCTTGTAGCTCACCGGCTGATACGAGGTCCACCACTGCGAGCCCTGTATGTGCTCGGCGGGCGGGCTGACCTGGACGTAGCCGTATCCGGCGGGGCCGAGGGTGTTGGTGCACTCCTTGGCGACGGAGGCGAAGTTCCACTCGAAGAGGACGGCGGTGACGTCCTTGGTGCCGGGCGGGGAGGCATGCGCCAGGGTCGGGTTCATGACAAGGGTGGCGGCCGTGAGGGCGGCGGTCGCGGCCAGGGTTCTGCGGGCCATGTGGGGGCTCCTTCACCGTTGAAGGCTCTTGCAGCAAGCTTTCTGCAAACTTGCGGTGACGGAGATGTTAAAGGCCCGCTGCCTGAAAAGGCAGCGGGCCGTGTGAAGTTGATGCAAGAACTTTCAGAGGCGGGTCTTTCAGGGGCGGGTGGTGAACCACACCGTCGTGTCCGCCGGTACCTTCGTCTCGCCGTCCGCCTCGGTGACCTCGCCGCTGGCGAGCAGGACACGGCCGTACGCCGGGGTCGTCACGGACTCGCCGCCGGTGTTCGCCACGCACACGAACTCCCCGCGCCGGAAGGCGAGGACGCCCTCGGGGGCGCGCAGCCACTCGACGGAGTCGCCCGCGCCGAGGTCGGGCTGCGCACGGCGGACGGCGAGGGCGGCCCGGTACAGCTCCAGGGTCGAGCCGGGGACGCCGGTCTGCGCCTCCACGCTCAACTCGCCCCAGCCGTCCGGCTGCGGCAGCCAGCTCCCGCCGTCGCCGAAGCCGTACGACGATCCCTCGCGCGTCCACGGGATCGGCACCCGGCAGCCGTCGCGGAAGCCGTCCTGGCCCGCGCCGCGGAAGTACGCCGGGTCCTGGCGCACCTCGTCCGGCAGGTCGACGACGTCCGGGAGGCCGAGTTCCTCGCCCTGGTAGACGTACGCGGATCCGGGCAGCGCGAGCATCAGCAGCGTCGCCGCCCTGGCCCTGCGCAGGCCGAGTTCGCGGTCGCCGGCCAGGCGGATCTGGGTGCCGAGGCCGGGCGGGTTGGCGAAGCGGGTGGTGTGGCGGGTGACGTCGTGGTTGGACAGGACCCAGGTGGCGGGGGCGCCGACCGGGCGCATGGCCTCCAGGGTGCGGTCGACGACCTTGCGCAGCTCGTCGGCGTCCCAATCGGTCGACAGGTACTGGAAGTTGAAGGCCTGGTGCAGCTCGTCCGGGCGGACGTAGTTGGCGGTGCGCTCGACGGTCGGGGTCCACGCCTCGGCGACGAAGATGCGCTCGCCGCTGTACTCGTCGAGGATCGTGCGCCACTGGCGGTAGATCTCGTGGACGCCGTCCTGGTCGAAGAACGGCATGACATCGTTGCCCAGCAGCTTGAGTTGGTCGTGCGAGCCGAGGTCGGGCAGACCGGCCGCCTTGACCAGCCCGTGCGCCACGTCGATACGGAAGCCGTCGACGCCCATGTCGAGCCAGAAGCGCAGGATCGAGCGGAACTCGTCGCCGACGGCCGGGTGTTCCCAGTTGAAGTCGGGCTGCTCGGGGGCGAAGAGGTGCAGGTACCACTCGCCGTCGGCGACACGTGTCCACGCCGGGCCGCCGAAGATCGACTCCCAGTCGTTGGGCGGGAGTTCGCCGTTCTCGCCCTTGCCGGGGCGGAAGTGGTAGCGGTCCCGGAGGGGGGAGCCGGGGCCTTCGCGCAGCGCGCGCTTGAACCACTCGTGCTGGTCGGAGGAGTGATTGGGCACGAGGTCGACGATGATCCTCAGACCCAGCTCGTGGGCGTCCCGGATCAGCGCGTCGGCGTCGAGCAGGTTGCCGAACATGGCGTCCACGGCGCGGTAGTCGGCGACGTCGTAGCCGGCGTCGGCCTGCGGGGAGGCGTAGAAGGGGCTGAGCCACACGGCGTCCACGCCGAGGTCGCGCAGGTACGGGAGTCGGGAACGTACGCCTTCCAGGTCGCCCATGCCGTCGCCGTTGCCGTCGGCGAAGCTGCGCGGATAGACCTGGTAGATCACCGCGTCCCGCCACCAGTCGCTGCGCTTGGCTTTGGCGGGGGTGGGGGTGGGGGCCTGGGCGATGGCGGTGTGCTGCTGGCTCATGGCGTCCTTGGGGCTCAGCGGAGTCATTGGGTCAGGTGTGTGTGGCGAGACGGCCGCGGTGTCGGCGGGGTCGGATGGACATCGCGGCCGTCTCGGGTTTTGGGTGCGGCGCCGTGGGGGCTGGTCGCGCAGTTCCCCGCGCCCCTGAAGGGGCGCTGCCGAAACCGGCGTTTTCAGCCCTTCGTTCCGCCTGCCGTCAGGCCGGTCACCAAGTTCTTCTGCACCAGGTAGAAGAACGCCGACACCGGTATCGCGATCAGCACCGCCGTCGCCGCCATCAGGTTGCGCTGGGCGTCGTGTTCGCTGACGAAGGTCTGCAGGCCCACCGCGAAGGTGTACTTCGTGTCGGACAGCATGAACGTCGACGCGAAGGCGACCTCGCCGAAGGCCGTGAGGAAGCTGTAGAAGGCCGCGACCGCCAGGCCCGGCTTGGCGAGCGGCAGGATCAGTCGCGCGAACGTGCCGAAGGGGGTCAGCCCGTCGACGCGTCCCGCCTCGTCGATCTCGAACGGGATCGTGTCGAAGTAGCCCTTCAGCAGCCAGGCGCAGTAGGGCACCGCGGTCGAGCAGTAGACGAGGACGAGTCCAAGGTAGCTGTCGATGAGCTGCAGGTCCGACAGGATCTGGTACATCGGCACCATGAGTACGGCCACCGGGAACATCTGGGTGACCAGTAGCACCCACATGAACTTCCGGTAGCCCGGGAAGCGCATGCGGGAGACCGCGTAGCCGGTGGTGGCGGCGATCAGGACGCCGATGACGGTCGTGCCCAGCGAGACGATCAGCGAGCTCTTCAGCCAGTCGAAGAACTCGGTGTGCTGGAGCACGAACGAGTAGTTGGAGAAGGACATCTTGGACCAGATGCCGCCCGGGTGGAGGTAGTCGTCCTTGTCCGGGCCGAGCGAGAGGTAGATCAGCCAGGCCACCGGGAAGAAGGCGATCAGGCTCGCGACGGTCAGGATGCCGTGGGAGGCGAGCCGCCCGGCGGGGCTCTGCTCGCCGCGGCGGCGCACCCGGCGCGGCGGGGCGGCGGCCGCGGAGTCCCGCTCGCCGGCCGCGGCGGAGGACTCGACAGTGGTCGTACTCATGGGAGCTCCTGCCTCAGATCGCGAGCTGCTGCTCATTGCGGTTCAGCCAGCGGCGGTAGAAGGAGGTGAAGACGATCAGGATGGCCAGCAGCAGGATGCCGTAGGCGGCCGACTGGGCGAAGTCGCGCGGCTGCTGTCCGAAGCCCAGGTAGTAGGCCCAGGTGACGAGGATCTGGGCGTCCGGGGCGGTGTTGCCGAACAGCAGGAAGATGACGGCGAACTGGTTGAAGGTCCAGATGATGCCGAGCAGTACGACCGTGGAGCTGACCGAGCGCAGCCCCGGCAGGGTGACGTACCGGAAGCGCTGCCAGGCGCTCGCGCCGTCCATCTCGGCGGCCTCGTACAGGGAGGCGTCGATGGACTGGAGGCCGCCGAGGAGCGAGACCATCATGAAGGGGACACCGCACCAGGTGTTGACCATGATGGCGGCGAACCGCTGCCAGAAGGTGCTCTCCAGCCAGTCGGGCTGGGGCAGGTGGAGCGCGTCGAGGGCGATGTTGATGATGCCGCCGTCGGCGAGCATGAACCGCCAGCCGAAGACGGTGACGAAGGTCGGCACGGCCCACGGCAGGATCAGGATCAGCCGGTAGAAGGTGCGCCCGCGCAGCTTCTGGTTGAGCAGGAGCGCGAGGCCGAGACCGATCGTGTAGTGGAGGGCGACGCAGAGGGCCGTCCAGACGATCGTCCAGATGAAGTGGGACCAGAAGCGGTCGTAGGACGTCGGGCCGAACAGGATGTCCTTGTAGTTGTCGAGCCCGATGAACTTGTAGGTGGCGTCGATGTGGTTGACGCCGATCGTGCGCGCGGTGTTGAGGCTGTTGGCGTCGGTGAGGGTGAGGTAGAGGCCGTACACCAACGGGTAGAGCACGAGGACGCCGAGGACGATCGCGACCGGCGCGATCATCGCGTACGCGTACCAGTGCTTCTGGTAGCTCTGCTTCAGCCGTTGGCCCAGCCCGGGCCGCGGCGCGCGGTCACCGTGGCGTTTGCCGGTGGCGCGGTCGATGGCGACTGTCATGTTCGACACCTTCTGGAAGTTCTACGGCACTGAGAAGTGGCTGGGCACAGGCCGGTGACCGCCGGATCCCCACCCCCCGTGATCAGGGGGGACCCGGCGGTCACTCGGTGCTCACTTGCTGAAGTCCGGCACCAGCTTGGCGATGGCGAGCTCAGCGTTGCTCAGGCCCTTGTCCAGGGACTCCTTGCCGCCGGCGATCTTCGGCAACTCGGTGTCCAGCGGGCCCCACAGGGAGCTGTACTCGGGCAGCGCGGGCCGCGGCTGGGCGGCGGACAGGACCGTCTGGAAGCCGGCGATGCCCGGGTCTGCCTTGACCTCGGCGGTGTAGGCGTCGTCACGCGTGGGGAGCGTGGAGTTCTTCAGGGCGATCTCCGTCTGCGACTTGGCGGAGGTCATGAAGTTGACGAACTTGAGGGCCGCCTTCTGGTGGGCGGAGTCCGAACCGGCGTACACCGACAGGTTGTGGCCGCCGGTCGGGGCGCCCGCCTTGCCGGTGGAGCCGGCCGGGACGGTGGCGATGCCGAGGTTGGACTTGTCCTTGAAGGCCGAGCCCTTGTAGAAGTTCGTGATCTCCCAGGGGCCCTGGATGATCGCGGCGACCTTGCCGTTGACGAAGGCGTCCTGGATGTGGGCGTAGGCGTCGGCGGTGACGTCCGCCTTGTGCAGGCCCTGCCCGGAGAAGAGGCTCTGCCAGGTGCCGTAGGCCTTCTTCGCGGCCGGCGAGTTCACGGTGATCTTCTTGGCGGTGGCGTCGACGGTGTCGGTGCCCTCGCCGTAGAGGAAGGTCTGCGCGTAGTAGGCCTGGGTGGAGCCCCAGTAGCCGTAGACCTTCTCCTTGGCGTCGATCTTCGCGGCGTCGGCCTTGAGCTCGTCCCAGGTCTTCGGGGCCTCGGTGATGCCGGCCTTCTTGAAGATCGCCTTGTTGTAGACGAGGGCGAGGGTGTCGGTGACCAGCGGGACGCCGTAGGTCTTGCCGTCGTACTGGGCCTGCGTGATCAGGCTCGACTGGAACTTGCTCTGGTCCTTGAGGGCCTCGGTGCCGTCCAGCGGCAGGAAGTAGCCCTTCTTGGCGAAGGCGGGCGTCCAGCCGACCTCGGAGCGCAGCACGTCCGGGGCGCCCTTGGAGCCGGCGGCGGTG
Source organism: Streptomyces cylindrosporus (assembly GCF_022698165.1). Classification (GTDB taxonomy): domain Bacteria; phylum Actinomycetota; class Actinomycetes; order Streptomycetales; family Streptomycetaceae; genus Streptomyces; species Streptomyces cylindrosporus. The sequence continues at coordinate 813,420 of NZ_JALDAY010000001.1, read as the reverse complement.
TCGAACTTGTTCTGCGCCTGGTCGAAGGGGACGTTGACGTACTTGACCTTGATGTCCTTGTTGGCGGCCTCGAACTCCTTGACCAGGGCCTTGTACGTCGGCGCCTCATTGGTGGCGTTGGAGGTGTCCCACCACGTGATGGTGACCGGACCGTCCGACTTGCCGCTGCCGCTGTCGCTGCTCCCGCAGGCCGTCGCCGCGAGGGCGAGGGACGCCACCAGCGCGCTGGCCGCTATGCCACGCCGCATGAGTTCTCCTTGAGGGTGAAAGCCCGTGTGGTGCGGAGGCCGGCCCCGTCTGCCGTCTCCGCCGTGCCGACTGCGCCGTTGCGGCCGCCGGGCGACGAGAACGTAACAGCGATGTAAGCGGCACCGAAAGACCTTGCAGCAAAAAATTGCAAGAAGGCGCGAGAGTTACTCCGCCGTGACCTCCGCTCGACTCGTCCGCAACCGCGTATTGAAGCCGCTGAGCGGGCAGGCGCACTCTTGTGCAAGACTCTGCAAGCTCTTGCCGTACCTGGCGCCCAGCGAACACGAGGGACCGCGATGACGCAGCAACCCGCACGGAGTCGGGCGACCGCTCGTGCCCGGCGCCCGATTGGTGTGCAAAGTGACGGTCGGCCGGTACAGTCCACCCCTGTGACCACACGGCTAGCCGACATCGCTGCTCAGGCGGGGGTGAGCGAAGCGACCGTCAGCCGCGTCCTCAACGGGAAGCCGGGCGTCGCCGCCACCACTCGCCAGTCCGTGCTGGCCGCGCTGGACGTGCTCGGCTACGAGCGTCCGGTGCGGCTGCGACAGCGCAGCGAGGGGCTGGTCGGGCTGATCACCCCGGAGCTGGAGAACCCCATATTCCCGGCCCTCGCCCAGGTCATCGGCCAGGCGCTGACCAGGCAGGGCTACACCCCGGTGCTCGCCACCCAGACCCCGGGCGGCTCCACGGAGGACGAGCTCACCGAGATGCTGGTCGACCGCGGGGTCGCCGGCATCATCTACGTCTCCGGCCTGCACGCCGACACCACGGCCGACATGGAGCGTTACGAGCGCCTGCGCGCCCAGGGCGTCCCCTACGTCCTGGTGGACGGCTTCTCCCCGAAGGTCCAGGCCCCCTTCATCTCCCCCGACGACCGCGCGGCGATGACCCTGGCGGTGACGCACCTGGCCTCGCTGGGGCACACGCGGATCGGTCTCGCCCTCGGCCCGAAACGGTTCGTCCCGGTCCAGCGCAAGATCGAGGGCTTCGTCCGCGCGATGCAGGACCAGCTGGGCCTGAACGCGGAGACCATCGAGTCGGACCTGGTCCAGCACTCGCTGTACACCCTGGAGGGCGGCCAGGCGGCGGCCACCGCGCTCATCGGCCGCGACTGTACGGCGGTGGTGTGCGCGAGCGACATGATGGCGCTCGGCGCGATACGGGCGGCCCGGCAGCTCGGCCTCGAAGTCCCGCGGGACGTCTCGGTGGTGGGCTTCGACGACTCCCCGCTGATCGCCTTCACCGACCCGCCCCTCACCACCGTCCGCAAGCCGGTCCCGGCGATGGGGCAGGCGGCGGTACGCACGTTGCTGGAGGAGATCGGCGGGACACCGGCGCCCCACAGTGAGTTCGTGTTCATGCCGGAGCTGGTGGTGCGCGGTTCGACTGCTTCGGCGCCTGGGGACCGGAATCGTCCCTAGGGAGTAGGGACGGGGGTTCGTATGTTGTAGAACATGCGCGCTCAACCCGACCGAGGGATGATCGGTGGCGGAAGGCATTTCTGGCAGACTTTGTGCCTATGGGTGACTCGACCGTGACCAGTCTGGAAGACCGTGAGCAGGCGGCCGTTCCGGACCCCGTCACGGCCCCGGGCGGGCCCGGTTTCCTGCGCCGTCTGCGCACCCCGCGCCGCCCCCGCCTCTGGTTCGAGATCCTTCTGATCGCGGTGAGTTACTGGACGTACTCACTCATCCGCAACGCGGTTCCGGAGCAGCGCGGCGAGGCGCTGCGCAACGCCGACTGGATCTGGCGGATGGAGCACCATCTCGGCATCGCCGTCGAGGAGTCCGTCAACCACGCGGTGAACTCCGTGACTTGGCTGATCGTCGGCATGAACTACTACTACGCGACACTGCACTTCGTGGTGACGCTGGGTGTGCTGGTGTGGCTCTACCGCAGTCACCCCGGGCGTTACGCGGCGACGCGGCTGGTGCTCTTCGCGACCACGGGTGTGGCTCTCGTCGGTTACTACCTGTATCCGCTGGCGCCGCCGCGGCTCATGAACGGCAGCACCTTCGTCGACACGGTCACGGTCCATCAGACCTGGGGGTCGATGGCGTCCGGCGACCTCAAGCACATGTCCAACCAGTACGCGGCGATGCCGTCCATGCACATCGGGTGGTCGCTGTGGTGCGGGCTGACGATCTTCGCGCTGGCCAAGGTGCCGTGGGTGCGGGTGCTGGGGCTGATGTACCCCGCGGTGACGCTGATGGTGATCGTGTCGACCGCCAACCACTTCTGGCTGGACGCGGTGGGGGGCATGTTGTGCCTGGCGTTCGGGTTCGGGGTGGCTCGGGTTTGGTATGGGGCTTTGCCTTATGCGTTGCCAAGGACTCCTGTGGGAATGCCGCAGTTGGAAGTGGCGCGATAGGTCGTCTGGCGGCTGACGGTCAGTTGTGGCTGGTCGCGCAGTTCCCCGCGCCCCTTAGAAGCGCCGCCTCAAGTGGCCGCCTGTAACCGTCAAGGTCACCGGGGACTCCGCTACCTCGTCCGCCGGGGCTTCCACCGGGTCCAAGCCCAAGGCCGTCAGGTCAGCCCTGTACCCCACCGCGATACGGCCCGCTCTCTCGTCCTCCCCCGCCGCCCGCGCCGCATGGCTCGTGCAGCCTTCCAGCGCCTCCAGCCCCGTCAGGCCGCCCCTCCCCGACGCCGCGCCCCGCGGAGTCCGAGCCGTCGCCAGGACCGCCCTCACGTCGTAGTGGGCGATCGGCCAGTCCGAGCCCAGGGCCACCGTCGCGCCCGCGTCCCGCAGGTCCCGTAGGCGCCAGGCGTGGGCGGAGCGTTCGGTGCCCAGGCGGCGGGACCACTCGTCCGTGCCGTCGGCCCGGGTGTAGCCGGTGTGCGGTGGCTGCATCGACGCCGCCACGCCCAGTTCCGCGAACCGCGGCAGCAGCGGGTCCGGTGCCGTCTCGATGTGCTCGATCCGGTGTCGTCCCCGGGCGCCCGGGCCCAGTCCCGCCACCACGTCCAGGACGTGCCGTACCGCCGCGTCCCCGATGGCGTGCGTGGCCGTGGGGACCCCGGCCGCGTGCAGGTGCCGTACGGCAGCCGCGTACGCCTCCGGGTCCGGCCAGAACGCCTCGGTCCCCTGGCCGTGGCAGTCCGCGTGCTCCAGCCAGGCCGTGCCGCCCTCGACGGTCCCGTCCATGAAGAACTTGACCCCGGCGACCTCCCAGTGCCGTCCCCCTCGGCCCTGCGCCGCGACCAGCTCCTCCAGCCCGGCCTCGTCCACCCCGGGCATGCACCAGGGCGCGAACCGCAGCCGCACCGGCAGCACGGTCTCCCGCGCCACGGACTCGACCAGCTCACGGTCGCCCGCGTCCATCACGTGCGCCCCGGTCAGGCCGGTCGCGGCCATCGCCGAGAGCAGCTCCAGCAGGCGGGAGCGGCGGGTCGTATACGACTCCCGTGGCATGGCCTCCGTGACCAGAGCCATGGCGGCATGTTCGACGAGGTGGCCGGTGGGGCGTCCGGTCGCGTCGCAGACCACCTCCGAGCGCTGGGCGAAGGGCCGTGGCCCGTGCACCCCCGCGGCGGCGAGCGCGGGGCCGGTCGCCAGGGCCGAGTGGCCGTCGTAGAGGCGGAGGAAGGCGGGGGTGCCGGTGGGGAGTACGTCCTCCACGAGCGCGCGGTCCACGGCCCGCCCCTCGAAGGCGTTGTGATCGAGGCCGTACCCGATCACCCACCCGTCGATCCGCTCCGCCCCCGCGACGGCCGCCCGGAGTCCTTGCACATCCTGCACCCCCGACAGATCGACACCGGTCGCCATCTCCAGGCCCCACACGGGGTGGCTGTGCGCGTCGACCAGACCGGGCACGAGGTGCGCCCCTTGCAGGGTCACGACCTCGGTGCCCGACCCGCGCCAGTCCCGCACGTCGGCCTCCTCGCCGACGGCCGCGATCACGCCGTCGCGCACGGCGACGGCGGTGGCGTACGGCCGTCCGGGGTCGAGGGTGCGGACCTTGGCGCCGGTGAGGATCAGGTCGGGGGTGGGCATGAGTTACTGAACTCCCTTGTGTGGTAAGGCTTTACGGCTGTTCGGCCGGCTCTGCCGCGAAGTCGGCGTACACCTGGGGGCGCCTGCGGCGCAGCCACCACGCGAGCGCGACGCCGAGGACGAACACGGCGGGCGCGATGACGATCAGCGCGGTGTTGACGCTGTCGGACGCGCCCGTGAACAGGTCGATGTGGGTGATGACGAGCCCTATCGCCGTCGCGAGCAGCAGAGCCGCGGCGATCGGAGCGACGACCGTGCGCACCGTGCCCTCCTGGTGGCTGACCCGGCGGAAGTAGCAGGGCACCGCGATCGCGACGAGGAGCTGGAGGGTGAACAGGCCGATCATTCCCGGGGTGTTGACCCACAGGAGGAGCTGGCTGTAGGGGTCGGCGCCGGCCGCCCAGAAGGCCACGACCACGACCGCGCCGAGAACCGTCTGGGCGATGCCGGCGACGTACGGCGAGCGGTGCCGGGGGTGGACGCGGCCCATCGCCTTCGGCAGGACGCCCTCCTCGGCCAGCGCGAGCACGTAGCGGTTGATGGCGTTGTGGAAGGCGAGCAGTGAGGCGATGACGCTGGTGACGATGAAGACGTGCATCAGGTCGGCCGCCCAGGAGCCCACGTAGGTGGTGATGGCGGAGAAGAAGAGGCCGCCGGGGTCCTTGGCGGCGGCCGCGACGACTCCCGCGTTCCCGAAGGCCTGGATGACGATCCAGACGACGAAGGCGTAGAAGAGCCCGAGGAAGCCGATGGCGACATAGGTCGCGCGCGGCACCGTGCGCTCGGGGTCCCGGGCCTCCCGCCGGTAGATGACGGTCGACTCGAACCCGGTGAAGGCGGCGAAGGCGAAGGCCAGCACCACGGCCGTACCGGAGACGAGGACGTGGCCGGGGGCGAAGGAGGCGCCCGACAGGCCGTGGGCGCCGCCCTTCACCAGCACCCCGCCCGCCAGCAGGACCAGGATGCCGGTCTCGGCCGCGAGCAGCACGCCCAGCACCTTGGCGCCGAAGTCGATGGACCGGAAGCCGCCGTAGCCGATGACGAGGAGGCCGGCCAGGGAGATCGGCAGCCAGGGGACGTCGGCGCCGAACAGGGCGTGCAGGGTGTCCTTGGCCGCCGAGGCGAGGAGGCCGTAGACGCCGATCTCCATGCCGTTGTAGCCGATGAGGGCGAGGAGGGCGGCGCCGATGCCGACGGGGCGGCCCAGGCCGCGGGTGATGTAGGCGTAGAAGGCGCCGCCGCTCTTCACGTGGCGGCTCATGGTGGTGAAGCCGACGGCGAAGACGGCGAGGGTGATGCCGGCGATGAGGTAGCCGGCGGGGGCGCCGATGCCTCCCAGGAGGATCGCGAGCGGGGCGACCCCGGCCATGACGGTGAGCGGGGCGGCGGCGGACACCACGAAGAACGCGATGTCGGCCGTGCCGAGGGAGCCGGAGCGGAGGGTCGCCGTGGCGTTCGGCGTTCTCTCCTCGGGCGTGGTGACGGACATGGGGAAGCCCTTCGAGCGCGAGGGACGGGCCCGTAAACCTAAAGGCTTTCGGTTTCGGCAATGTAGCCTCCTCGTGGGCGTACGGGAAGACCGACGAAGACCTTGGGGAGACCGCAGGACCATGGGACGGCCGCGCACACCGCTTCTCGACCGCGAGCGCATCACCACGACCGCGCTGCAACTCGTCGACGAGCAGGGCGACTTCAGCGTGCCGCAGATCGCGAAGCGGCTCGGCGCGCAGACGGGCTCGGTGTATCACCATGTGGACGGCCGGGAGGGCATCGTGGAGCTGCTGCGCGAGCGCGTGGCCTCCGCGATCGACCCGAGGACGCTGGACGGGACGCCGTGGGACTCGGCGCTGGAGGCCTGGGCGCGCTCCTACCGGGCGGCCTTCGCGGCCCATCCGAAGGCGATCCCGCTGCTCATGACCTCACCCGTACGAGCACCCCGGGTGCTGGAGCAGTACGAGCGGGCGGTGGCCCTCCTGCTCGACGCGGGGTTCGCCGCGGCCGAGGTGATGCCGCTGCTGATCGCCCTGGAGAACCTGGTCCTGGGTTCGGCCCTGGACCTCACCGCGCCGGAGACGATGTGGGAGCTGACCGAGGAGACCCCGACACCGCGGCTGGCGGAGGCTCTGGCCGCGGTGGGCGAGGGCCGGGCGGACCGGGCGTTCGAGGTGGGACTGGCGGGCTTTCTCGCCCACGCGAGGAATCTGCTGACGCCGGGCGCATAGACGCCGGCTACGCGCCGTAGAACAGTGTCTCCACAACCGCCCGAGCCCGCCGGGCGGTCCTCCGGTACGCGTCCAGCATGTCCCCCACGTGCCCGTCCGCGTACCCCAAGTACCGCCCGACCGCGGCGAGTTCACGGCCCCCGGACGGGAACGTGTCGCCCGCCCGCCCGCGCACCAGCATCACGGCGTTGCGCACCCGTGTCGCGAGCACCCAGGCCTCGTCGAGGATCTCGGCGTCCTCGGCGGAGATGAGGCCGGCGGTGCGGGCCGCGGCGAGGGCCTCCCGGGTGCGTGTCGTGCGCAGTCCCGGCTCGGCCCACCCGTGCCGCAGTTGAATGAGCTGCACGGTCCACTCCACGTCCGACAGGCCGCCGGGCCCGAGCTTGGTGTGCAGCTTGGGGTCGGCGCCCCGGGGCAGCCGCTCGGACTCCATCCGGGCCTTCAGCCGCCGGATCTCCCGTACCGCGTCGTCGCCGAGCCCCTCCGCCGGGTACCGCAGCGGATCGACGAGTTCGATGAACCGCCGGCCCAGGTCCTCGTCGCCCGCGACCGGTTCGGCCCGCAGCAGGGCCTGCGACTCCCAGACCAGCGACCAGCGCCGGTAGTACGCCTCATAGGAGTTCAGCGTCCGTACGAGCGGCCCGGACTTGCCCTCGGGCCGCAGATCGGCGTCGACCAGGAGGGGTGGATCGGCGCTCGGGATCTGCAGCAGCCGCCGCATCTCGGCGACGACCTTGTTCGCGGCCTCGGAGGCGGACTGCTCCGGCACCCCGGGGCGCGGCTCGTGCACGAACAGAACGTCGGCGTCGGAGCCGTAGCCGAGTTCGTGTCCGCCGAAGCGCCCCATGCCGATGACGGCGAACCGGGTCGGCAGGGTGTCACCCCAGGTGTCGCGCACGACCGCGCGCAGGGTGCCCGCGATGGTCGCCGCGGTCAGGTCGGAGACGGCGCCGCCGACCCGGTCGACGAGGGCGCCCTGGTCGGCCTCGGCGGGCTGGGTCTCGGTGCCGTAGGAGCCGACGATGTCAGCGGCGGCGGTACGGAACAGCTCGCGCCGCCGTACGCCACGGGCCGCGGTGACCGCCTGCTCGGCGCTGTCCGCCCGGCTGACCGCGGCGAGGACCTCCTGCTCCAGCGCGGCCCGGCCCCGTGGTGCCAGCCCTTCGTCGGCGCCGAGCAGCGCCACCGCCTCGGGAGCGCGCATCAGCAGGTCGGGAGCGAGCCGCCCCGCGGACAGCACCCGCGCGAGGTTCTCGGCGGCCGCGCCCTCGTCCCTCAACAGCCGCAGATACCAAGGGGTCTTGCCCAGGGCGTCCGAGACCTTGCGGAAGTTGAGCAGGCCCGCGTCCGGGTCGGCGGAGTCGGCGAACCACCCCAACAGCACGGGCAGCAGGGTCCGTTGGATCGCGGCCTTCCGTGTCACCCCGGACGCCAGTGCCTCCAGGTGCCGCAGCGCTGCCGCGGGATCCCCGTACCCCAGCGCGACGAGCCGCTCCCGAGCCGCCTCCGGGCTCAACCGTGCCTCTCCGGGCGCGAGTTGGGCGACGGCGTCGAGCAGCGGCCGGTAGAAGAGCTTCTCGTGCAGCCGCCGTACGACGGCCGCGTGCCGGCGCCACTCGCGGTTCAGGTCGGCGACCGGGTCGGCGCGCAGCCCCAGCGACCGTCCGATGCGCCGCAGGTCGGCCTCGTCCTCGGGCACGAGGTGCGTGCGCCGCAGCCGGAACAACTGGATCCGGTGTTCCATGGACCGCAGGAACCGGTACGCCTCGTCGAGCTGGGCGGCGTCGGCGCGCCCTACGTAGCCGCCCGCGGCAAGGGCCTGGAGGGCGTCGAGGGTGGTGCCGCTGCGCAGCGAGGCGTCGTCGCGGCCGTGCACCAACTGCAGCAGCTGGACGGCGAACTCGACGTCCCGGAGGCCTCCGGGGCCGAGCTTCAGCTGCCGGTCCAGTTCGGCGACGGGAATGTTCTCGACGACCCGGCGGCGCATCTTCTGCACGTCGGGGACGAAGTTGTCCCGCTCGGCCGCCTTCCACACGAGCGGCTCCAGCGCGGTGACGTACTCCTCGCCGAGCTCGATGTCACCGGCCACCGGCCGCGCCTTGAGCAGCGCCTGGAACTCCCAGGTCTTGGCCCACCGCTGGTAGTAGGCGAGATGGCTGCTGAGGGTCCGCACGAGCGGGCCGTTGCGCCCCTCGGGGCGCAGATTGGCGTCCACGGGCCAGATGGACCCCTCGACGGTGGTCTCGGAGCAGACCCGCATCATGTGCGAGGCGAGCTTGGTGGCGGACCGCAGCGCCTTGCCCTCGTCGGCGCCGTCGACCGCCTCGCCGACGAAGATGACGTCCACGTCCGACACGTAGTTCAGCTCGTGTCCACCGCACTTGCCCATCGCGATGACGGCGAGCCGGCACAGCGCCGCGTCCTCGGGCGCCGCCGCGCGGGCGATGGCGAGCGCGGCGCGCAGGGTCGCGGTGGCGAGGTCGGCGAGCTCGGCGGCGGTCTCGGCGACGTCGGTCGTACCGCACACGTCACGCGCGGCGATGGACAGCAGGCAGCGCCGGTAGGCGACCCGCAGCGACACCGGATCGACCGCCTCGGCGAGCCCGCGCTCGAACTCCTCGACCCCCGGATGCAGATCCCGCGGCTCGTACGTGACCAGCGCCTGCCAGTCCCGCGGATGCCGCGCGAGATGATCGGCGAGCGCGGCGGAGGCCCCGAGCACACCGAGCAGCCGGTCACGCAGCGGCTTGGCCGCTATCAGCGTGTCGAGCAGCTCCCGCCGGGCGGTGGCGCCGGGCTGCGCTTCGAGCAGCCGTACGAGCCCGACCAGCGCGAGATCCGGGTCGGCCGTGGCCCCGAGCGCGTCCAGCAGCACCGGATCATTGCGTACGGCCGTCAGCTCGGGCCCGTCCAGCAGCCGCTCGGCGGCCGAGGGATCGGTGAAGCCGTGCCGCAGCAGCCGCGTGAAGGTACTGCTCCTGCGCCCCGGCGCCGTCATCCTCGCCCTCCCGTCGGATCAAGGTCGTACTGGCCCGAGCCTAACCGCACCCACTGACACAAGCGCCTGCACAGCCACGGCCGACTTAACCGATGAGCTCCGCGGTTGTCAGGGGTCTGCCCTGTCCCCCACGGTGGCGGTCACGCGTTCGTCTTCTCGGTGGCGCCCCGCGTCGTTTTCGGCTTCGGTAAGGGAGAGCCGTTCAGCCAGACGCGGTGGCGGTTCGGATGACGGACTCGTATGACGTACGACAAAGGAGTCGTTCTCATGGACATGAGCCTCGAAGTGATCCTGCTCCCCGTCTCCGACGTGGACCGGGCCAAGGAGTTCTACCGGGACAAGGTCGGCTTCCACGTGGATCTCGACGGCGAGGTGATGGAGGGGGTGCGGATCGTGCAGCTCACCCCGCCCGGCTCGGGCTGTTCGATCGCGCTGGTCGACGGCCTCCAGGTGCCGACGGGGACGCCGCAGCCGGGGACGTACCACGGGATGCAGCTGTGTGTGACGGACGCGAAGGCGGCGTACGACGAACTGACCGCGCGCGGCCTGGAGATCAGCGAGCCGCAGCAGTTCGCGCCGCAGGACGGTGCGACGTTCATGTACTTCAAGGACCCGGACGGCAACGGCTGGGCGATCCAGGAGTACCGCCGCCGGGCCACCGAACCGCTGCACAAGGTGCTGGCCGAACTGGCCGACCGGCAGGAGTAGTTGAGGTCGAAACGATTCGCCTGACTTTAGTTCATCCGCTCTTCACCCCGCGGGTTGGGTGACGTGGGGCGGGGGAATGTTGGCGTGTGCATGCTCTGTCCGCACCGCCGCCCCCGCCCTTCCCCCCTCCGGAGGTTGATGTGTCCGGCAGTTCTGCACATACGGCGTTCCGCCGCGGCCGCACGGCCGTGGCGTCCGCGCTCGCCTTCACCGCGGCGGCCGTCGGCCTGTGGACCGGCCTCGGCGGCTCCTCGTCCGCCGCGGCCGGCGTGCCCTCCCCGGACCACGTGGTCGTCGTGGTCTTCGAGAACCACGCGTACAGCCAGGTCATCGGCTCCTCCAGCGCCCCGTACATCAACTCGCTGAAGACCGGCGGCGCCAACCTCAGCCAGTCGTACGCCGAGACCCACCCGAGCCAGCCCAACTACTACGCGCTGTTCTCCGGCGCCACCCAGGGCGTCACGGACGACAGCTGTGTGACCCCCGGCTTCTCCTCGGCCGCCAACCTGGCCTCCGAGGTGATCGCCGCCGGCGGCACCTGGGCCAGCTACAACGAGACCCTGCCCAGCCAGGGCTCCACGACGTGCAGCAGCGGCAACTACGCGCGCAAGCACAACCCGTGGTTCGGCTTCAGCAACGTCCCGACCTCGACCGCGAAGACCTTCGCGCAGTTCCCGACCGACTACTCCACCCTCCCGGACGTCTCCTTCGTCGTCCCGAACCTGTGCAGCGACATGCACGACTGCTCGGTGTCGACCGGTGACACCTGGCTGAAGAACAACCTGGGCGCGTACGCCACCTGGGCCAAGACCCACAACAGCCTCCTCGTCGTCACCTTCGACGAGGACAACCGCCTCTCCGGCAACCGCATCCCGACGGTCCTGTACGGGCAGCCGGTCACCGCGGGCTCCAGCAGCTCCACCACGTACAACCACTACGACCTGCTGCGCACCCTGGAGGACTCGCAGGGCCTGACGACCCACGCCGGCAACGCGGCCTCCGCGTCCGACATCACGGGGATCTGGGCCTCCTGACATGTACGTAGCGGACAGCCGCGCAAGCACAAGCACTGCTGCGCAGGCGTCCGCGGAAGGTACCACCCGGCGAGTCTCCGCCGGGCGGTACCGCACCGCGGTCGCCCCCACGGTCCTCGCACTCGGCACGGTCAGCCTGATCACCGACGTGTCCTCCGAGATGGTGACCGCGGTCCTCCCCCTCTACCTGGTGGCCGGCCTCGGCCTGTCCCCCCTGGGCTTCGGGCTCCTGGACGGCATCTACAACGGCTTCTCGGCCCTGGTACGGCTGGCCGGCGGCCACCTCGCCGACCGCGGCGGCGGTCGCCACAAGTGGGTGGCGGGCCTGGGCTACGGCATCTCGGCGGCCTGCAAGCCACTTCTGCTGCTGGCCACCTCCCTCACCCCCATCGGCCTGATCCTGGCGGCCGACCGCACCGGCAAGGGCCTGCGCACGGCCCCCCGCGACGCGCTGATCTCGCTCTCCTCGACCCCCGAGACCCGCGGCCGGGCCTTCGGCGTACACCGCGCGATGGACACGGCGGGCGCACTGCTGGGCCCACTGGTCGCGTTCCTGATCCTGCGGGCGACGGTGGACGGCTACGACGCGGTGTTCACGGTGAGCTTCTGCGTGGCGGTGGTGGGGGTGCTGGTGCTGGTGCTGGTGCTGTTCGTGCCGGGGGCATCACCTTCGCCACGGGTGCCGGCGACCGACACCCCTTCCCGCCCCACCATCCGTGCCGCCCTCGGCCTCCTCCGCGGGCGCGACCTGCGCCGTATCACGATCTGCGCGCTGCTCCTCGGCCTGGCGACGGTGAGCGACTCCTTCGTCTACCTCCTCCTCCAGCGGCGCCTGGGCGTCCCCGACCGCTGGTTCGCACTGCTCCCGCTGGGCACGGCGGCGGCGTTCCTGCTGCTGGCGATGCCGCTCGGGCGGCTCGCGGACCGAGCGGGCCGCTGGCGGGTCTTCCTGGCGGGACACGCGGCGCTGCTCCTGGCGTACGCCCTGCTCCTCACCTCCTGGCACGGCCCCGCGCTCCCGTACGCGGTACTGCTCCTGCACGGCACCTTCTACGCGGCGACCGACGGCGTGCTGATGGCGGCGGCCTCGGACAGCGTGCCCGAGGAACTGCGCTCCTCGGGCCTGGCGGTCGTACAGACCGGACAGGCCATGGCCCGGTTCGCGTGCTCACTGGGCTTCGGCGCGGCATGGAGCATGTGGGGCGACCGTACGGCGCTGCTGGCGTCGACGGTGGCGCTGGCACTGTGCGCGACGGTGTCCCTGACGGCGCTGCGGCCCCGGGAGGCGACGGCATGACACTGCGCAACCGCATCCTGGTACTCGCCGCGGCGGTGCTCGCGCTCGCGGCGGTGGCCGTGGCCTCGATCCTGCACGCGTCGGCGCGCGCGGACCGCCGCGACCAGGCCCAGCCGGGCGGCCCGAGCGTGACCGAGGGAAGGGTCACTCTCACCTCCCCCGGCAGCATGGTCTTCCGCAACATGGCCTGGGGCCCACACCGCGACGAACTGACCACTGTCCCCGCCGCGAACCCTTCCGGCCCGCGCACGGCCTCCGGCGTCAAGTGCCTGCGCTTCTACGCCGCTTCGGGCACAGGGGTGTGCCTGCAGGCCGTGCACGGGGCGGTCTCGGACACGTACCGGGCGCTCATCCTGGACGCGGACCTGAGGACGAGGGCGAAGTACGACGTCCCGGGCATCCCGTCCCGCGCCCGCGTCTCCCCCACGGGCCACTACGCGGCCTGGACGGCCTTCGTGGGCGGGGACTCGTACGCGGGTACGAACTTCTCGACGCGCGCGGCGATCGTGGACGTCCGAACGGGCAGACTGACCCCGTCCCTGGAGGCGTACCGCGTCGTCAAGGACGGCCACGACTACCGTGCGGCGGACGTGAACTTCTGGGGCGTGACCTTCGCCTCCGACGACCGCACCTTCTACGCGACGCTGGCGACGAAGGGCAAGACCTACCTGGTCCGAGGCGACCTGCGAACCCGCACGGTCACGACCCTCCACACGAACGTCGAATGCCCGTCCCTGTCCCCCGACGGCACGCGCATCGCGTACAAGAAGCGGGTGCGGGGCCTCCCGAAGGACGCACCCTGGCACCTGTACGTCCTGGACCTGCGCACGATGCGCGAAACGGCCCTCGCGGAGTCCCGAAGCGTCGACGACCAGGCGGTCTGGAAGGACTCGCGCACCCTGGTGTACGCCCTGCCCGGCGACTACGGCGCGGACCTCTACACGGTCCCGGCGGACGGCACGGGAAGGCCGCGGCGCATCAGCACGGCGGCCGTGTCTCCCGCGTACGTCGGCGGCTGACCCTCAGTCGCCCTGCCGCTCCGTCCGCCTTCGCTCCCTGACCTCCACGACAGCCCCCACCACGACCGACAGCGAAACGGCCAGCCACGCCACCTGGCTCCAGGACTCGCCCAACCAGAAGTGCGAGACCAAAGCGGCGGCGCCGAAGCACAGCACCACCCAGACCAACCTCACCCAGCGGCGGGCCCGAAGGGCCCGCAGCCGGCCGGTCGTACCCCGTTCGTCCGACATACCCATCTCACTACCACGAAGCCGCCCCGGCGGTGAGATGGGTGGGGCGGGAAACCCGCCCCGACCTGCCCCTACAGCACCGGCAGGTTCTTCCGCAGCTCGAACGCCGTGACCTCCGAGCGGTACTCCTCCCACTCCTGGCGCTTGTTGCGCAGGAAGAAGTCGAAGACGTGCTCGCCCAGGGTCTCGGCGACCAGGTCGCTGCGCTCCATCAGGGTCAGGGCCTCGCCCAGGTTCTGGGGCAGGGGCTCGATGCCCATCGCCCGGCGCTCCGCGTCGGACAGGGCCCAGACGTCGTCCTCCGCGCCCGGCGGGAGCTCGTAGCCCTCCTCGATGCCCTTGAGGCCGGCGGCCAGGAGGGTCGCGTACGCCAGGTACGGGTTCGCGCCGGAGTCCAGGGAGCGGACCTCGACCCGGGCCGAGCCCGTCTTGCCGGGCTTGTACATCGGGACGCGGACGAGGGCCGAGCGGTTGTTGTGGCCCCAGCAGATGTAGGACGGGGCCTCGCCGCCGGCGCCCGCCGTGCGCTCCGAGCCGCCCCAGATGCGCTTGTAGGAGTTCACCCACTGGTTGGTGACCGCGGAGATCTCCGCCGCGTGGCGCAGCAGGCCCGCGATGAAGGAGCGGCCGACCTTGGAGAGCTGGTACTCCGAGCCGGACTCGTAGAAGGCGTTGCGGTCGCCCTCGAAGAGCGACAGGTGCGTGTGCATGCCGCTGCCCGGGTGCTCCGAGAACGGCTTGGGCATGAAGGTCGCCTGGACCCCCTGCTCCAGCGCCACCTGCTTCATGACCAGGCGGAACGTCATGATGTTGTCGGCCGTGGACAGCGCGTCCGCGTACCGGAGGTCGATCTCCTGCTGGCCCGGCGCGCCCTCGTGGTGGGAGAACTCGACCGAGATACCCATCGACTCCAGCATGGTGATCGCCTGGCGGCGGAAGTCCATGCCGATGTTCTGCGGGGTGTGGTCGAAGTAGCCGGAGTTGTCGGCGGGCGTCGGGCGCGTGCCGTCGAGGGGGCGGTCCTTCAGCAGGAAGAACTCGATCTCGGGGTGGGTGTAGAAGGTGAAGCCCAGGTCGGAGCCGCGGGTCAGGGCGCGCTTGAGGACGTAGCGCGGGTCGGCGAAGGACGGGGAGCCGTCCGGCATGAGGATGTCGCAGAACATCCGGGCCGTGCCGGGGGCCTCCGCGCGCCAGGGCAGGACCTGGAACGTCGACGGATCCGGCTTGGCGATCATGTCGGATTCGTATACGCGGGCGAAGCCCTCGATGGCCGAGCCGTCGAAGCCGATGCCCTCGTCGAAGGCCTGTTCCAGCTCGGCGGGGGCCACGGCGACGGACTTGAGGAAGCCCAGCACGTCCGTGAACCACAGGCGTACGAACCGGATGTCGCGCTCCTCCAAGGTCCGGAGCACGAACTCCTGCTGCTTGTCCATCTTCCGCTTCCCCATCCTTGCTGGTCAGGCCGCCTGTCTCCGGGTCCCGCAGGAGGCGGTCGGGCACCTGAGCATCACACCACAACAGCGTTTCATACGCGTTGCCGACCATGATCGGCCGACCGGCTCCGGGCTGAACGCCTCACCAACCGCGGGTGTACTGCTCACCGCCCATCTTGCCTGCTCGCACCGACATCCGTAATGGGCGGCCCGGCAGACGGACCCACGGCCCTCCATTCTGTGCGGCGGTCCTACTAGGATCAGCGGGCCCAGCAGTCCCTTTTCCCCCAAGAAGGACACCCGATGGCCTCCGGCAACAAGCCCAGCAACGCGGCGCGCAAGGCACGTATAGAAGAGATGCGGCGCGCCGAGCAGGCCCGTGAGCGGCGCAACCGGATCCTGGTGATCGCGGCGAGCACGGTCGTCGTCGCCGCCCTGGTGGTCGGCGGGGTCTTCGTGGTGAAGTCGCAGGGCGACGACAAGAAGTCGGACACCGCGAGCGACTCCAAGGGCGGCACCTCCGGGGACTCCGGGCACTTCACCACCGCCGACAAGAACGGCGTGCGGACCTGGACGGGCAAGCTGTCCCGCAACCACGTCCAGGGCACCGTGAGCTACCCGATGCACCCGCCGGTCGGCGGCAACCACAACCAGGTCTGGCTCAACTGCAACGGCAACGTCTACACCAAGGCCGTGCACGACGAGAACGCCGTGCACGCGCTGGAGCACGGCGCGGTCTGGGTGACGTACACCGACAAGGCGAAGAAGTCCGACGTGGACACGCTGGCGGCGAAGGTGAAGCAGACGCCGTACTCGCTGATGAGCCCGTACGCGAACCAGACCTCGCCGATCGAGCTGTCGGCGTGGGGGCACCAGCTCAGCGTGACGAGCGCCGACGACCCGAAGGTCGCGAAGTTCTTCGAGACGTATGTGCAGGGCGACCAGACGCCGGAGCCGGGTGCCTCGTGCACCGGCGGGACGATGTGACGTGAAGAGGCAGCACATCGGGTGGATCGCCGGGACCGCGGCGGCGGTGCTGGTCGCGGCCGGCGCGATCACGTACGCGGTCGCCGAGGACGGCGGCTCCGGCCCGGGGACACCGGCCGCGGACTCGGCGGACGCCGGGTTCGCCCGGGACATGGCGGTCCATCACCAGCAGGCCGTCGAGATGTCGTACATCGTCCGCGACCGCACGAAGAACGAGGAAGTACGGCGCCTCGCCTACGACATCGCGCAGACGCAGGCCAACCAGCGCGGCATGCTGCTGGGCTGGCTGGACCTGTGGGGGCTGCCGAAGGTGTCGGCCGATCCGCCGATGACCTGGATGGGCATGGGCGACATGGCCTCCGGCAAGGACGGCGCGCTGATGCCGGGCATGGCGACCAACACCGAGCTGAAGAAACTGGGGACGCTCAGCGGCAAGCAGGCCGAGGTCTTCTACCTCCAGCTCATGACGGACCATCACAAGGGCGGCATCCACATGGCCGAGGGCTGTGTGTCCAAGTGCACGGTCGGCGTGGAGAAGCGGCTGGCCCAGGGCATGGTCGATGCTCAGCAGTCGGAGATCGACCTGATGGCGGACATGCTCAAGGAGCGCGGCGCGAAAGCGCGCGACTGACGTCGGCAAGGGTTCCCCGGCGATCGCAATCATGCCGCAACACTCCGGGGGCCGTCGAAATCGCCCCAAAGGCGCCGCAATTGACGCCACTTGGGGTTTCCTTGGCCTTTTCATTCCCCTGGCATGAACGGTTCATCGAAAGAGTGACCCCCATCGCTTGATCCACTGCCCGCGCCTCCGCCGCGGAGCGGGTCGTCAACGCGGATCACTGCGACGACCAACCACACATGCGAAGAACCGCATCGCAGGGGGTTCTATGAGATCCAACCGCGCCAGACTGCGCGCCGTGAGCATGGCGGCAACACTGCCCATGGTCGCCGGTGCGCTGGCGCTCGGCATACCCGCGGCGCACGCCGCGGACAACCCGGGCCGGGACGCCCTCGCGGGCACCAGGCCCGCGTGGGCCACGGCCAAGGCGGACAAGGGCGACGCCTCGAACGGCGCCCAGGTCAGCCTCCGGGTCTACCTCGCCGGCCGGAACGCCAACGGCCTCGCCGCCTACGCGAAGGCCGTGTCCGACCCGAGCTCGCCGTTGTACGGCAAGTACCTGAGCGCCAAGAAGGCGCAGGCCGCCTTCGGTGCGACCAAGGCCCAGGTGGCGGCGGTCAAGTCGTGGCTGACGGCCTCCGGCCTGAAGGTCACCGGCGTCACGCAGCACTACGTCTCCGTCACCGGTGACGTGGCCGCCGCCGAGAAGGCGTTCGGCACCCAGCTGCACAACTACGCCAAGGGTTCGAAGACCTACCGGGCACCGGCGAAGGCCGCCTCCGCCCCGGACAGTCTGAACGGCGCCGTCCTGACCGTCACCGGCCTGGACAACGCTCCGCACAAGGCGACCCACGACGACCAGCTGCCGCCGCCGGAGACCGTGTTCCGCAACTCCGGGCCGTTCTCCTCGTACTACGGCTCGAACATCGCGAGCACGCTGCCCGAGGCCTACGGCTCGAAGATCCCGTACGCGATCCAGGGCTACACCGGCAAGCAGCTGCGCGCCGCCTACGGTGCGGGCAGCTACACCGGCAAGGGCGTCCGCGTCGCCATCACGGACGCCTACGCCTCGCCGTACATCGCGTTCGACGCGCAGACGTACGCGTCGAAGCACGGCGACGCCAAGTGGTCGACCGGGCAGCTGCACCAGGTGCTGCCCAAGAACTACACCAAGACCGACGAGTGCGGGGCGGCCGGCTGGTACGGCGAGGAGACCCTCGACGTCGAGGCCGTGCACGCGGTCGCGCCGGCCGCGGACGTCACGTACGTGGGCGCCGCGTCCTGCTACGACGACGACCTGCTGGACTCGCTGAGCAAGGTGGTCGACAACCACCTCGCCGACATCGTCTCCAACTCGTGGGGCGACATCGAGGCCAACCAGACGCCGGACCTCGCGGCCGCCTACGACCAGGTCTTCCAGTTCGGCGCGGTCGAGGGCATCGGCTTCTACTTCTCCTCCGGTGACAACGGCGACGAGGTCGCCAACACCGGTACGAAGCAGGTCGACACCCCCGCCAACTCGGCCTGGGTGACGGCGGTCGGCGGTACCTCGCTGGCGGTCGGCAAGGGCGACAAGTACCAGTGGGAGACCGGCTGGGGCACCGAGAAGGCCGTGCTGTCCGCGGACGGCAAGAGCTGGACCGACTTCCCCGGCGCGTTCACCTCGGGTGCGGGCGGCGGCACCAGCAAGACGGTCGCCGAGCCCTACTACCAGAAGGGTGTCGTCCCGAACGCGCTCGCCACGGCCAACAGCGCCGCCGGCAACCGCGTCGTGCCCGACATCTCGGCGGTCGCCGACCCGAACACCGGCTTCAAGGTGGGCCAGACCCAGACCCTCCCGGACGGGACCCTGGGCTACGACGAGTACCGCATCGGCGGCACCTCGCTCGCCGCTCCGGTGATCGCGGCCGTGCAGGCCCTGGCCCAGGAGGCGCGCGGCGGCAAGGCGATCGGTTTCGCCAACCCGCTGATCTACTCCAAGTACGGGTCGAAGGCGTACCACGACGTGACCGACAACCCGACGGGCTCCGGCCTGGCGGAGGCCCGCGTGGACTTCGCCAACGGCTACGACGCCACGGACGGTCTGATCACCTCGGTCCGCAGCCTCGGCAAGGACAGCTCGCTGTCCGCGGTCAAGGGCTACGACGACGTCACCGGCGTGGGCACGCCCGCGAACGGCTACGTCACCTCGTTCGGCCGCCGCTGAGTCACCGACTCACGGATTCACTGAGAACCGCCCGCGGTCTCCCTTCGGGGGCCGCGGGCGGTTCTTTGCGTGCGCGGAAGACGGGAAAGGCGCGGAAAACAAGAAAGGCAAGGAGGACTTCCACTCCTTGCCACTCTCAACCTATAGCGCACTGGGGGGCTTGCGGCAAGGCCCCCCTCGTGCCGCAGAATCGCAGGCCGAAACCCAGAACCTGGGGAAATGGGGGAATGGAGAAGTGTCTGTGCTTCTGTCGGCATTCGATCTGCCGGAACGTCTCTCCGCCAAAGCCGACCCGGCGCTGATCGCCGAGGACGAGCGGCACTTCGCGGCGATCGCGGAGTGCCTTGAGAAGACGATCGCCGAACTGACCGAGCGGCTCGACACCGCGCGCAGGGCGCCCGGCGGCACGGGGCAGGAGGCGATGGACCGGGACATCGAGGTGTACCGGCTCTCCGCCCGCCTGCGCACGCTGCGCCGCTTCGGTCTCGACCTGTGCCTCGGGCGCATGGTCGCCGCGGACGGCTCCGAGCCGGTGTACGTCGGCCGGCTCGGCCTCACGGACAGCGCGGGCCGCCGGCTGCTGATCGACTGGCGTTCCCCGGCGGCCGAGCCGTTCTTCGGCGCGACGCACGGCAATCCGATGGGCCTGGCGAGCCGCCGCCGGTACCGCTGGACGGGCGGCCGGATCGGCGACTACTGGGACGAGGTGTTCACACCGGACGCGTTCGAGGGGCACGCGGCGCTGGACGACCAGTCCGCCTTCATCGCGAGCCTCGGCGGCAACCGGTCGGGGCGGATGCGGGACGTGCTCGGCACCATCCAGGCCGACCAGGACGCGATCATCCGCGCGGGTTCGCGGGGCGCGCTCGTCGTCGACGGCGGTCCGGGCACGGGCAAGACGGTCGTCGCCCTGCACCGCTCGGCCTACCTGCTCTACTCCGACCCGCGCATCGGCCACCACCGGGGCCGCGTCCTGTTCGTCGGCCCGCACCGGCCCTACCTGAACTACGTCGCCGACGTCCTGCCCAGCCTCGGCGAGGAGGGCGTGCAGACCTGCGTGCTGCGGGACCTGGTCGCGGAAGGGGCCGGCGCGACGGTCGAGTCCGACCCGGAGGTCGCCCGCCTGAAGTCGTCCGCGGACCTGGTACGGGCGATCGAGACGGGCGTCCGCTTCTACGAGGAGGCGCCCACGAAGGGGATGACGGTCGAGACCCCCTGGGGCGACGTCCGGCTGACCCCCGCCGACTGGGCCGAGGCCTTCGACGCCGCGGAGCCCGGCACCCCGCACAACGAGGCACGCGACCAGGTCTGGGAGGAACTGCTCACGATCCTCGTCGACAAGCACGAGGAGTCGTACGACGACAACGACCGCGACGACAATGACCGCGACGACGAGGACGGCGAGGCCCCGGTCGAGCTGATCCGCAGGTCGCTCATGCAGAACAGGGAGTTGCGTACGGCCTTCAACCGGGCCTGGCCGCTGGTCGAAGCGGCCGACCTGGTCGCGGACCTGTGGTCGGTGCCCGCCTTCCTGCGGCTGTGCGCGCCCTGGCTGGCCGCCGAGGACGTCGAGCGGCTCCAGCGTGCGGACACGCGCGCGTGGACGGTTTCCGACCTGCCGCTCCTGGACGCCGCCCGGCAGCGGCTCGGCGACCCGGAGGCGTCCGCGCGCAGGCGGCGGCAGCAGGCCGAGGCGTCCGCGGAGCGCGAGTACCGGGCCCAGGTCACCGAGGACCTGCTCAGGACCGACGACGACTGGCAGCGGATGCTGATGACGATGCTCACCACCCAGGACCTGCAGAACACCCTGGCCGACACGGACGCCCCGGCCGGCCTCGAACCCGACCTGCTGGCGGGCCCGTTCGAGCACGTGGTCGTGGACGAGGCGCAGGAGCTGACCGACGCGGAGTGGCAGATGCTGCTGCTGCGCTGCCCGTCCCGGAGCTTCACGATCGTCGGGGACCGCGCCCAGGCCCGGCACGGGTTCACGGAGTCGTGGCGGGAGCGCCTGGAGCGGATCGGCCTCGACCGCGTCCGGCTCGCCTCCCTGAGCATCAACTACCGCACGCCGGAAGAGGTGATGACGGAGGCCGAGCCGGTGATCCGGGCGGCGCTCCCGGACGCCAACGTGCCGACGTCCGTACGCAGCAGCGGCATCCCGGTCGCCCACGGCTCCACCGCGGACCTGGACCCGGTCCTCGACACCTGGCTCGCCGGCCACCCCGAGGGCGTCGCCTGCGTCATCGGAGCCGACGCCTTCCAGGAGACACCCCGCGTCCGCTCGCTCACTCCGGAGCTGGCGAAGGGCCTGGAGTTCGACCTGGTCGTCCTCGTCGACCCGGAGGAGTTCGGCGAGGGGATCGAGGGGGCGGTGGACAGGTATGTGGCGATGACCCGGGCCACGCAACGCCTGGTCGTGCTGACGAGCTCGTAGACCCGCCGCACTTACGGCACGCATACCCATCGGGGGTATAGTGCGGGACATGGCAGGCCCGAGGAGAGATACGTACGGACGGCTGCTGCTGTTCGCCGTCCTGCTCCTCGGCGTCCTGACCATGCACACCCTGGGCCATCCCTCGGAACAGGGCTCGGGCTCCGTCTCGCCGGTCGGCGTGCACCTGAGCCACGAGGTCGCGGTGGCCCAGCCGCACGAATCGGTGGGTGCCGCGACCGCGATGCCGTCGATGAGCGGCATGGATCCCGCCTCGGTGTGCCTTGCGGTACTGGGCACCTTCACGCTGCTCCTGCTGCTGACGGCCGCGTACGGCGGCACCGGGCGGACCCGCCTCGTACCGCCCCGGCCCTCCCGCCTCCTCCAGGACCTGTGGCCCCATCCGCCCCCTCCCGGGCACCTCCTATCCCGTCTGTCGGTGCTGCGCATCTAGGCCTGCGCACCGGCTGCTTCCGCCTGCCCTCGACCGAGTGGGAACCTCCGCGCGCCGAGCGGTGTACCAGAAGCAGCAGATGCGTCCAGGCCATTCACCAGCACCACTCATGACGAGGTGTCAGCAAGACATGCGTACTCACACGCGCCGCTCTGTGCTCGGCGCATCCATCGCCGTCGCCGGGACGGGAATCCTGGCCGCCTGCTCGGGCTCGGGCCAATCCGGACACGACGGTTCCACGGCGGCCGTCCCCAAGGGTTACGTCGACCCGGCCGGCGAGCAGGTCGCCGCCGCCGAGAGGAAGCGCGCCGCCGCCGGCAGCGGCACCGTCCGCAAGGTCCGCCTCACCGCCGCCGAGACCGGGCTGGACCTCGGCGGTCGTACGGTCAGGTCCTGGGCGTACGGCGGCGAGCTCCCCGGCAAGGAGATCCGCGTCACCGCCGGCGACACGCTCGCCCTCACCCTGGCCAACCACCTCCCGGCCACCACGTCCCTGCACTGGCACGGCCTCGCCCTGCGCAACGACATGGACGGCGTCCCCGGCCTCACCCAGCGCGCCATCGGGCAGGGCGCCGAGTTCACGTACCGCTTCACGGTCCCGCACCCGGGCACGTACTGGTTCCATCCCCACTCCGGCGTCCAGCAGGACCGCGGACTGTACGCACCACTGATCGTCGAGGACCCCAAGGAACCCCTCGCCTACGACAAGGAGTGGGTGGTCGTGCTGGACGACTGGGTGGACGGCGTGGACGGTTCGACTCCGGACGCGGTGCTGGCGGAGTTGCGGGGAGGCATGGGCGGCGGCATGGGCGGCGGCATGGACATGGGCGACGGCTCCGGCGATTCCGACGGCTCCGACGGCTCCGGCCACGACATGTCCAACATGTCGATGAGCGGGCAGCAGTCCCCGTCGGCCTCCTCCCCCGCCGGCCCCTCCCGCATGCTGATGGGCGCCGAGAGCGAGCTGCTGGGCGGGGACGCGGGTGATGTGGCGTATCCGTACTACCTGGTCAACGGGCGTACGGCGAAGGCGCCTTCGGGTTTCCGGGCCCGCCCCGGGGACCGCATCCGGATCCGGTTGGTCAACGCGGGCGGGGACACCGCCTTCCGGGTCGCCCTCGGCGGCCACGAGATGACGGTGACCCACACCGACGGCTTCCCGGTCCGGCACGCGCGCACGGACGCGCTGCTCATCGGCATGGGCGAGCGCTACGACGTGCTGGTGACGGCCGGCGACGGCGTCTTCCCGCTGACCGCGCTGGCCGAGGGCAAGAAGGCGTCGACGATGGCCGTCCTGCGCACCGGCGGCGGCACGGCACCGGCCGCCTCCGTCCGCCCGAAGGAACTCGACGGCCGAGTCCTGACCGCGGACAAGCTCAAGGCCGACGAGTCCGTGGCTCTTCCCCGCAGGGAACCGGACCGGACGATCAGGCTCCAGCTGACCGGCGGGATGATGCACTACGACTGGGCGTTCGACAAAAAGCCGTACTCCGCCACGCAGCGACACGCCGTGCGGGCCGGTGAGCGGGTCCGGCTGGAGTTCGAGAACTCGACGACCATGTGGCACCCGCTCCACCTCCACGGCCACACCTTCGCACTGGCCAACGCGATGGACGGCCCCCGCAAGGACACGGCGGCGGTGCTGCCGAACGGCACGCTCACGGTGGACTTCGAGGCCGACAACCCGGGGCTGTGGATGGTCCACTGCCACAACGTCTACCACGCGGAGGCGGGAATGATGACCGTGCTGGGGTACCGGAACTGAGGGCGCGAAGGGGCGGGGCGTGGGGCGACCCACACCCCGCACCACCCCATCGCGTCGCTCTGACGATTAGACTCGGCAGTACCGGACCCCTTCTTGCGAGGAAGCACCGTTGAACTTCTGGTCGATCTATCAGCACGGCTTCGCACGCGTCGCCGCGTGCACGGGCCACACCGTCATCGCCGACCCGCACGCCAACGCCGAGGCGGTCCTGCGCCATGCGCGCCGGTGCGCCGAGGAGGGTGTCGCCGTCGCCGTCTTCCCGGAGATGGGGCTGTGCGGCTACTCGATCGAGGACCTGCTGCTCCAGGACGCGGTGCTCGACCAGGTCGAGGCGGCGCTCGGCGAGGTGGTGGCCGGGTCGGCGGAGCTGCTGCCGGTACTGGTCGTCGGCGCCCCGCTGCGGCACCGCAACCGGATCTACAACTGCGCGGTGATCGTGCACCGCGGCCGGATCCTCGGTGTCGTGCCGAAGTCGTACCCACCGAACTACCGCGAGTTCTACGAGCGCCGGCAGATCGCGGACGGTGCCGACGAGCGCGGCGGGTCGATCCGGGTCGGCGGCGAGTCGGTGCCGTTCGGCGTGGATCTGCTGTTCGAGGCGGAGGACGTGCCGGGGCTGGTGCTGTTCGCGGAGATCTGCGAGGACATGTGGGTGCCGGTGCCGCCCAGCGCGGAGGCGGCCCTCGCCGGAGCGACCGTCCTCGTGAACCTCTCGGGCAGTCCGATCACGGTCGGCCGGGCCGAGGACCGCAAGCTGCTGTGCCGTTCGGCGTCCTCGCGCTGTCTTGCCGCGTACGTCTACGCGGCGGCCGGTCTGGGCGAGTCGACGACCGACCTGTCCTGGGACGGACAGACCATGATCTACGAGAACGGCGTGCTGCTGGCCGAGACCGAGCGCTTCCCGCTCGGCGACGAGTACGCGGTGGCCGACGTGGACCTGGACCTGCTGCGGCAGGAGCGGGCGCGGATGGGCACGTTCGACGAGAACCGCCGTACGCACGCGGCGCGCACCGGTGACTTCCGTACCGTCGGCTTCGAGTTGGATCCGCCGCTCACCGACCTGGGCCTCAAGCGCCGGCTGGAGCGCTTCCCGTTCGTGCCGGCCGACGCCGACCGGCTCGCCCTGGACTGCTACGAGGCGTACAACATCCAGGTCGAGGGCCTGCAGCAGCGGCTCGCGGCGATCGGTGGCCCGAAGGTCGTCATCGGGGTGTCCGGCGGGCTGGACTCCACGCACGCGCTGATCGTCGCCGCGCGGGCGATGGACCGGGCGGGCCGGCCGCGCAGCGACATCCTGGCCTGGACGCTGCCCGGCTTCGCCACCAGCGAGCACACCAAGGAGAACGCGCACGCGCTGATGCGCTCGCTCGGCGTCACCGCGGCCGAGCTGGACATCACGCCGACCGCGCGGCTGATGCTGTCGGAGATGGGCCACCCGTTCGCGTCCGGCGAGCCGGTGTACGACGTCACCTTCGAGAACGTCCAGGCGGGCCTGCGCACCGACTACCTGTTCCGGCTCGCCAACCAGCGCGGCGGCATCGTGCTCGGCACCGGTGACCTCTCCGAGTTGGCGCTCGGCTGGTCCACGTACGGCGTGGGCGACCAGATGAGCCACTACAACGTCAACTCGGGCGTGCCGAAGACGCTGATCCAGCACCTGATCCGGTGGGTCATCAGCAGCGGGCAGTTCGACGAGGAGACCGGCAAGATCCTTGCCGCGATCCTCGACACCGAGATCAGTCCGGAGCTGGTGCCGGGTGAGGAGATGCAGTCGACGGAGTCGAAGATCGGCCCGTACGCGCTGCACGACTTCACGCTCTTCCATGTGCTGCGCTACGGCTTCCGGCCGTCGAAGATCGCCTTCCTGGCCTGGCACGCCTGGCACGACGAGGAAGCCGGCGCATGGCCTCCCGGCTTCCCGGAGACCAAGCGGATGGCGTACGAGCTGCCGGAGATCCGACGCTGGCTGGAGGTCTTCTGCCGCCGCTTCTTCGGATTCGCCCAGTTCAAGCGCTCGGCGATGCCGAACGGCCCGAAGGTGTCGGCCGGAGGTTCACTGTCGCCCAGGGGCGACTGGCGGGCGCCTTCGGACAGTTCGGCCCGGGCGTGGCTGCGGGACCTTGAGCGGATCGGCTGACGCGCGGAATCTAGCCCGTCCGGCGTTTGAGGACGAGGCCGTTCAGGCCGATGGGGGGTCTGGGGGCGCAGCCCCCAGGGTCGCGCGCACTCCCACCCAGCCGAACAGCCCCATCGGCCCGGGCGTCAGCGCCGTACCGTCTCCGCCCGTCGGGGCATGTGCGCCGCGACCAGGCGTTCGCGGCCGCTCCCGACAAGCCCCCGCCGCTGGTCCACCGCCCAGGCCACGGCGGCGACTCCCAGCCCCAGTACGGCCAGCAGCGCCCCCGCCACCGCGGGAGAGGTCGTACCGAAGCCCGCCGCCAGCGCCAGGCCGCCGATCCACGCGCCGCCCGCGTTCGCGAGGTTGAACGCGGCCTGGTTGGCGGAGGAGGCCAGGGACGGGGCCGAGGACGCCTTCTCCATCACCATCATCAGGAGCGGGGAGCTGGTCACGAACGCCGCGGTGCCGAGCAGCACCACCGCGAGCGCGCCGCTCCACTCCGTCCCCATCAGGACCGGGAACAGGGCCAGGACCACGGCGAGCGAGAGCAGGCCGCCGAACAGCGTGCCCCGCATCGAGCGGTCCGCGAGGCGCCCGCCCAGCAGGTTGCCTATCGTCGCGCCGACCCCGAACAGGGCGAGCAGCAGGGTGACGCTGCCCTCGGCGTATCCGGCCGCGTCCGTCAGCATCGGCGTGATGTAGCTGTACGCGGCGAAGAGGGCGCCGAAGCCCGCGACCGTCGTGCCGAGGGCCAGCCAGACCGGCACCGACCGCAGCGCCGCCAGTTCGCCGCGCAGGCCCGCCGCCGGGGCGGCGTGCGTGTGGTCGCGCGGGATCAGCAGCGCCAGCGACGCGATCGCCGCCAGGCCGATCACGCTGACGCCCAGGAACGTCGCCCGCCAGCCCAGGTGCTGCCCGGTGAGCGTGGCCGCCGGCACGCCCGCGATGTTGGCGACCGTCAGGCCCATGAACATCAGCGAGACCGAACGGGCCCTGCGCTCCGGCGCGACCATGTTGGTGGCGACGACCGCGCCCACGCCGAAGAACGCCCCGTGCGGCAGGCCGCTCAGGAAGCGGGCGGCGAGCAGGGAGTCGTAGCCCGGGGCGAACGCGGAGAGCGCGTTGCCCACGACGAACAGGGTCATCAGGCCGATCAGGACCGTGCGGCGGGACATCCGCGCGGTGAGGGCGGCGAGCAGCGGGGCGCCGATGACGACGCCGAGCGCGTACGCCGAGACCAGGTGGCCCGCGGTGGGGATGGAGACGTGCAGGTCGGTCGCGACGTCGGGCAGCAGGCCCATCATCACGAATTCGGTGGTGCCGATACCAAAA
This sequence comes from Streptomyces cylindrosporus, assembly GCF_022698165.1. GTDB lineage: Bacteria > Actinomycetota > Actinomycetes > Streptomycetales > Streptomycetaceae > Streptomyces > Streptomyces cylindrosporus. Next base: position 786,316 of record NZ_JALDAY010000001.1, on the reverse strand, counting down.
GCGCCGACGGCCAGGGCGAGCAGGGCCAGGGGCATGGAGGGGCCTGTTCCTTTCGGAGTGCAGAGTGCAGAGGTGCTTGTGTTGCGCAGTTTAAGTTCAGCTACGGAACAAAGCCTCTCAGGCCCAGTATTCCTGGAGGTTACGACGTGGTGTCGAGGTTCACACGGGCCGCCACCGGGAGGTGGTCGCTGCCGGTCGCGGGCAGCGTCCAGGAACTCACCGGCTCGATGCCCTGGACCATGATCTGGTCGATGCGGGCCATCGGGAACGAGGCCGGCCAGCTGAACCCGAAGCCGTCGCCCGCCGCGCCCTGGGTGGAGCGCATCTGGGAGGTGACGCCGTTCAGGGAGCGGTCGTTCATCGTGCCGTTCAGGTCGCCGAGCAGCACCTTGCGCTTCAGCGGCTCGTCGGCGATGGCCTCGCCCAGCGCGTCGGCGCTCTTGTCGCGCTGGCGGGCGGTGAAGCCGGCCTCCAGCTTGACGCGGACCGACGGGAGGTGGGCGACGTAGAAGGCGACCCGGCCCTCCGGCGTGGTCACCGTGGCGCGCATCGCGCGGGTCCAGCCGAGCTTGATGTCGACGGCCCTGACGTCGCTCATCGGGTACTTGCTCCACAGGCCGACCGTGCCCTGCACCGAGTGGTACTTGTACGTCGACGCCAGCGCCTTCTCGTACACCGGCACCGCCGTGGCGGTCAGCTCCTCCAGGGCCAGCACGTCGGCGCCGGAGGCGGCCACGTCGCGGGCGGTGCCGGACGGGTCGGTGTTGTCGGCGTTGACGTTGTGGGTGGCGACGGTCAGGTCGCCGCCGGTGCCGGTCTTGTCGGTGAGCAGCCCGCCGAAGAGGTTCAGCCACACGAACGACGGGATCAGCACGGCGATCAGCGCGGTGGCCGACCTGCGCACCAGCGCCAGGACGAGCAGCAGCGGGATCAGCAGCCCCAGCCAGGGCAGGAAGGTCTCGGTGAGGCTGCCCAGGTTGCCGACCCGGTTCGGGATCCGCGCGTGCAGCACCATCACCAGGGCCAGCAGCACGGCGACGGCGGCTACGACGATGCCGCGCCGCCAGATTCTGCGGTCACCCCGCCAGCCGGACAGAAAGCGGTTGAACAGGCGCCGGAACCGGTCTCCCCGGCGCTCGGGACCCGAGCCTCCGTTGTCCGTCTCCGTCACATACGCCTGCTGCGCCATACCGCGTCGCCTCACTGCCTGCCATGCATACCGTCCGTCCCCCGACACAGGGGGGTGGCGGACCATTCCCGTCGTCCGCCCGGAGGGCGGGCCCGGCGGCGTCTGGTGCGTGCGATCGCAAGGCGCCGGAGCGCCCTCGTGGCGGAGCCACGTGGGCGGTTCGGCAACGCCGCGAGCGTGCGTGCCAGACGCCGCCGGGCAGACGGGAATGGTCCGGCACCCCCTAGACCCTAGGGGATGATCGGCTCGGTTCCTGCCGTCCCACGACGGCCGTACGGGCAGTGGGACGTGGGAGGTGGGGTGGGGAGTTCCGGATGGCGGGTGGTAAGCGGGGTCTGTGACGAAACGTGCACATCCCTGCTACGCGGACGGCGAACTGACGGGGCGTAGTCCTTCGAGGAGTGTGTCGACGATCTGTTCGGACAGGCCCTCGGTCAGGTCGGCGTCCCGGCGCAGGGTGGTGCGCAGCAGCATCGGGCCCACGAACATGTCGTTGACCAGCGTCACGTCCAGGTCGGCCCGCAGTTCGCCGTTCGCCTGTCCGCGGCGCAGGATCTCCACGCCCAGCCTGCGCCGCGGTTCGATGACGTTCGTGTGGTACGCCGCCCAGATCTTCGGGCTGGTCTTCATCTGGGCGAAGACGTTGTGCAGCACCGCCGACGTCCGGGTCAGCACGCCGCGTTGGCGCAACTGCTCCAGCAGTGCCACCAGGTCGTCGCGCATGGAGGTGCCGGGCAGGACCGGGCCCGGCGGCTCGGCGGCGCACACGACGTCGACGAAGAGCTCCTCCTTGCCGCTCCAGCGGCGGTAGATGGTGGCCTTGCCGACGCCCGCGGTGCGGGCGATGCGCTCGATGGAGAGTTCGGCGAGCGGTACGCCGTCCTCCAGGAGCTTCATCACGCCCTCCACGATGGCGCGTTCCACCGCCTCGCTGCGGGGGCGCCCCCTGACCGGGCTGGGCTCCGCGGCGGTTCGGTCGTCGGCGAGGCTCACTTCGCTCCGTCCCTTCGCTCTGCTGCCGGAATTCTCCTACGGCGTCACTCGGCCGCGGCGACCAACTCCTGCTCCTGCTCGCCCCGCTGACCCGCCGACGGCTTCCCGGGCAGGAACAGGAAGGCCACGACCGCACCGACGATCGCGACGCCCGCCCCGCACAGGGCGGTGACGTGCATGGCGTGCAGGAAGGCGTCGTTGGCCGGGGCGACCAGCGCCCTGCCCTGCGGGCCGAGCTTGGCGGCGACGCCGAGCGTGGCCTCGATGGACTCGCCCGCGGTCTCGCGCAGCCCGGCCGGCACAAGGCCGAGCTTGCCCTCGATGCCGTTGCGGTAGGCCGTGGACAGGACCGAGCCCAGTACGGCGATGCCGAGCGCGCCGCCGACCTGGCGGAAGGTGTTGCTGAGCGCGGACGCGGAGCCGGCCTTCTCGCGCGGCAGGGCCTGCATGATGACCACGCTGGTCGGGGTCATGACGTGCGCCATGCCGGTGCCCATGAGGAAGAACACGACCTCCAGGACCCAGATCGGGGTATCCGCCTCGAAGCCCGCGAAGGCGGCCAGCATGCCCGCGAGCAGCACCAGGCCGACGCCGGTGGTGACCTTGTTGCCGAACCGGTCGACGAGCAGCCGGGCGCGCGGCGCGAAGATCATCTGCGCGGCGGCCAGCGGCAGCATCAGCAGACCGGACTGCAACGGCGAGTAGCCGCGCACGCTCTGGGTGTAGAAGACGGCGAAGAAGGTGACGCCCATCAGCGCGAAGAAGACCAGCGCGATGGCGGCCATGGCGGCCGAGAACACCTTGTTCTTGAAGTAGGTGACGTCGAGCGAGGGGTGGTCGCTGCGCTTCTCGAAGACGACGAACCCCGCGAGGACGACGAGACCGGCGCCGATCGTCGACAGCACCTGGACGTCCGTGAAGTCGGCGAGCTCGCCGCCCTTGATGATGCCGTACACCAGCAGGACCAGGCCGACGACGGACAGCACCACGCCGATCGGGTCGACGCGGCCGGGCTTCGGGTCGCGGGAGTCGGGCACCAGCCAGATCATCAGGGCGAGCGCGACCAGCACGATCGGCACGTTGATCAGGAAGACCGAGCCCCACCAGAAGTGGTCGAGGAGCACACCGCCGGTGATCGGGCCGATGGCGATGGCGAGGCCGACGCCGCCGGCCCAGATGCCGATGGCCTTGGGCTGCTCCTCGCGCTCGAAGACGTTCATGAGGACGGCGAGGGTGGCCGGCATGACAAAGGCGGCACCGAGGGCCATCAGCGCGCGGTAGGCGATGAGCTGGCCCGGCGAGCCGGACTCGGCGGCGAGCGCGGAGCCGATGCCGAACACGACGAGACCGCCCAGGAGCACCTTCTTGCGGCCCACCCGGTCGCCGATGAGCCCGGCGGTGAACAGCAGGCCGGCGAAGACGAGGGTGTAGGCGTTGATCGCCCACTCCAGCTCGCTCTGCGTGGCGCCCAGGCCGGTCGGGGCGGGGGTGGAGATCGTCTTGATGGCGACGTTCAGGATCGAGTTGTCGAGCACCACGATCAGCAGGCTCAGCATCAGCACGCCGAGGATCGCCCAGCGGCGCCGGTGCACCGCTTCCGGTATCCGGGGAGCGGAGAGGGGTGGAGTGGTCATGCGGTCCAGACTAGGCAATTCCGATACGAGACGGTGCCGTATCGTAAATGTTTTACCGAGCCCTTACGCAAGCTCTTGCGCGAGCCCTTACGTGACGCAGGTCCCCTTGGCTCCCGCTGGCACGAGGTGCCACCATGGGTGTGATCCGGGGACACCGTCAGGGTGCCTCGAGATGACTGAAGGAGCCGTTGCAATGACGCAGCTTTCGGCTGCCCAGACTGTGAACAGCAGCCCCTCCGACGGCAGCAAGGCGCTGTACGGGGGCAAGGGCACACGCCGTATCACCGTTCGCGACATCGCCCTCGCCAAGGAACGCGGCGAGAAGTGGCCCATGCTCACCGCCTACGACGCGATGACCGCGTCCGTCTTCGACGAGGCCGGCATCCCGGTGATCCTCGTCGGCGACTCGGCGGGCAACTGCCACCTCGGGTACGAGACGACCGTACCCGTCACCCTCGACGAGATGACCATGCTGTCGGCCGCGGTCGTGCGCGGCACCCAGCGCGCCCTGATCGTCGGCGACCTCCCCTTCGGCTCCTACCAGGAGGGCCCGGTGCAGGCGCTGCGCTCGGCGACCCGGCTGGTGAAGGAGGCCGGGGTCGGTGCCGTGAAGCTGGAGGGCGGCGAGCGCTCGCACGAGCAGATCCGGCTCCTGGTGGAGTCCGGCATCCCGGTCATGGCCCACATCGGGCTGACCCCGCAGTCCGTCAACGCCATGGGCTATCGCGTCCAGGGCCGCGGCGAGGAGGCGGCGCAGCAGCTGTTGCGGGACGCGAAGGCCGTGCAGGACGCGGGCGCGTTCGCGGTGGTCCTGGAGCTGGTGCCGGCGGAGCTGGCGGCCGAGGTGACGCGGGTGCTGCACATCCCGACGGTCGGGATCGGCGCGGGTCCGGAGACGGACGCGCAGGTGCTGGTGTGGACCGACATGCTCGGGCTGACCTCGGGCCGGGTGCCGAAGTTCGTCAAGAAGTACGCGAATCTCCGTGAGGTCATGGGGAACGCGGTGAAGGAGTTCGCGGAGGACGTCGTCGGCGGGAACTTCCCGCTGGACGAGCACTCCGTCCACTAGAGCCACAGCGGCACAGAGGCAGCCCGCCGATCTTCCCCCGTCGGCGGGCTGCTGCTTTGTCGGTGTGCTGTAGGCGCCGACATCTGTCTGTCGGTCATCTGTCGGTGGTTTGTCGGTGGCGGCTGGCACCGTCCTTTCCATGACGCGAATCGACAAGAACTCCAGCGGCGGCGGGAACGCCGTCACCGTACGGGGGATGGTCAAGCACTACGGCGAGACCAAGGCGCTGGACGGCGTCGACCTGGACGTGCGCGAGGGCACCGTGATGGGTGTGCTCGGGCCGAACGGGGCCGGCAAGACCACCCTCGTACGGATCCTGTCCACCCTGCTGAAGCCGGACTCCGGCGAGGCGACGGTCGCCGGTTACGACGTGCTGCACCAGCCCCGGCAGCTGCGCAAGGTCATCGGCCTGACCGGGCAGTACGCCTCGGTCGACGAGAAGCTGCCCGGCTGGGAGAACCTGTACATGATCGGGCGGCTGCTCGACCTGCCGCGCAAGGAGGCGCGGGCCCGGGCCGACGAGCTGCTCGAGCGGTTCTCGCTGACGGAGGCCGCCAAGCGGCCCGTGAGCACCTACTCCGGCGGTATGCGGCGCCGGCTCGACCTCGCCGCCTCGATGATCGGCCGCCCCGAGGTGCTCTTCCTCGACGAGCCGACCACCGGTCTCGACCCGCGCACCCGCAACGAGGTGTGGGACGAGGTCAAGGCCATGGTCGGCGACGGCGTGACCGTACTGCTGACCACCCAGTACATGGAGGAGGCCGAGCAGCTCGCCTCCGAGCTGACCGTCGTGGACCACGGCAAGGTCATCGCCCGGGGCGCCATCGACGAGCTGAAGGCCAAGGTCGGCGGACGCACCCTGCGCGTACGGCCCGCCGATCCGCTGCAGCTGCGGCCGCTGGCGAACGCCCTCGACGAACTCGGCATCACCGGGCTCGCCACGACGACCGTGGACGCCGAACGCGGTGCCGTGCTCGTCCCGATCCTCAGCGACGAGCAGCTGACCGCCGTGGTCGGCGCCGTCACCGCGCGCGGGATCACCATCAGCTCCATCACCACCGAACTGCCCAGCCTGGACGAGGTGTTCCTGTCCCTCACCGGCCACCGCGCCAGTGCCCCGCAGGACACCGTGCCCACCACCGACACCCGCGAGGAGGTCGCCGTATGAGCGCCGCCACCGCCACCGTCCCGGTAGCCGACGCCCGCATCTCGCTGCGCGGCCACCTGCGCCACACCGGCGCCCTGATCCGCCGCAACCTGCTCTGGATCCGCCAGGACCCTGAGTCGATGTTCGACGCCGTGCTGTTCCCGGTGATCTTCACCCTGCTGTTCGTGTACGTCTTCGGCGGCTCCATCGGGCAGTCGCTGGGCGGCGGCCAGCAGCAGTACGTGCAGTACGTCATTCCCGGGCTGCTGGCCATGATGGGCATGAACATGGCCCAGGGGGTGGGCACCGGCTTCAACACGGACTTCAACTCCGGTGTCATGGACCGCTTCCGGTCCCTGCCGATCGGGCGCGGCTCGGTGCTGTTCGCCAAGATCGTGGTGGAGGTGATGCGCATGCTCGTCGCCTGCGTGATCCTCATGATCGTGGCGGTGCTCGTGGGCTTCGACATCACCCACTGGACCGGACTGTTCGCCTCCGTGGGTCTGGCCGCCCTGTTCGGCTCGGCGCTGATGTGGGTGTTCCTCACCCTCGGCGTCGTCATGAAGAGCGCGCAGTCGGTGCAGGCGATGGGCTTCCTGGTGCTGATGCCACTGCAGTTCGGCTCGTCGATCTTCGCACCGACGAACTCGATGCCGGGCTGGTTGCAGAACTTCACCAAGTACAACCCGCTGTCCTCGCTCGCGGACGCGGCGCGCGGACTGATGGTCGGCGGTCCGGTCGCGCACGGGCTGTGGGTGACGCTCGCCTGGACGGTGGGGCTCACGGCGGTGATGGCACCGTACGCGATCCACAAGTTCCGTACGAAGAGCTGACGTTGGGCGGCCGAGCAGTCGGCGCGGGTCAGACCAGGGCGGTGGCCTCCTTCACGGAGAGGCCGCCGCCCTCCGCGTACGCGGCCTCGAACGCCTCGTCGCCGAGCGCGGCGCGGGCGTGCCGTTCGGCCCGCCGGTAGACCTCGTTCTCCATGGACGTGGCGACATGGCCCGCCGGCAGCTTCGCCCGTGCGGCCCCGAGGCAGCGGGCGCCGTCACGGGCCCGGGCGGCGCCGTCGGCCTCGGCGAGGCCGATCGCGGCCATGGCGAGGTAGAGGGGGCGCATGTGCGGGGCCATGGTCTCCGCCAGCGGGTCACTGCCCCGCTGAAGCGCCTGCCGGACCAGGTCCAGACCGAGCTCGTACTCGCCGTCGACCAGCTCCACCCAGGCCTCCGAGCCGAGGATGAACGCGTCGAAGATGACGAAGTGCGCGATCTCGAACTGCTCGCGCAGCAGCCGTAGTTGCTCGCGCGCCTCCGGTATCCGGTCGGACATCGTGAGCCGGGCCGCGAGGAACATCCGGGCCGCCGGGAGCGCCTCGGTGCCCGAGACGTCGCGGCTCTCCAGCACCTCGCGCAGCACCCGCTCGCCCCGCTCGGTCTCGCCCGCCTCCATCAGCGCGCTGCCCAGCCGGGCCTTCAGCACGGCCACCTGGGCGCGGGCGCCGAGGCGTTCGGCATGGCCGATGGCCGACTCGTAGTCGGCTGCGGCACTGCGGTAGTCGCCGATACGTTCGTGGGCCTCGCCGCGCGCGGACAGGGCCTCGGCGGTGCCCCACAGGTCGCCGATCCGCTGGTAGATCGCCAGTGACTCGTCGGCGTCGCGGGAGGCGTCGCCCGCCCAGTCGCTGCGGTTGGCGAGGAGGTTGGCGCGCATCTGGAGCACGGCGGCCAGCTCCCAGTCCATGCCGGGGGTGGACCGGCAGGTGTCGACGCAGGCGTCGAGGATGCCGGGCAGCCGGTCGACCATGCCGGAGAGCATCACGGCGTAGAACCAGAGCATGCCGGGGGTACGGCAGGTCTGCGGCAGGCCGGGTTCGTAGACCTCGGTGATCAGCCGCAGCTTCTCCTTCGCCGCCGGGGACTCCCAGGCCTCCAGCTCGGTGTCCATACAGGCGAGATGGGCGAGGTGGACACCGCGTCGGGCCTCTTCGAGGAGTTCGCCGGTGAGCGGGGGCGGGACGTCGGTGCAGCGCTGCCAGACCGGGTTCGCGCGGCGGACGGGGGCGGTGAACGGGTCGGGGCCCAGGGCCATGACCTCCACGCACCAGTTGCGGGCCTCTATCCGGGCGTCGCGCATCTGCCAGTACCAGGACAGGGAGAGGACCAGGCAGACGGCTTCCTGCTCGTCGCGCTCGGTGACCGCGAAGCGCAGGGCGGTGCGCAGGTTCTCGTACTCGCGCTCCAGCAGGGCGATGGCGGCGAGCTGTCCGGGGCCGCGCAGCAACGCGTCGGTGGTGCGGGCGAGTTCGCGGTAGTACGTCAGGTGGGCGCGCTGTGTCTCGGCGCGTCGGCCGGTCTCCGTGAGCCGCTCGCCGGCGTACTCGGCGACGGTCTCCAGGAGCCGGTAGCGCATGTCGCCGTTGTCCGAAGGGGCGGCCACGACAAGGGACTTGTCGACGAGGGAGCCGATCGCGTCGAGGGCGAAGGGGCCGCAGACCGCCTCGGCGGCGGCGAGGTCGCAGCCGCCCGCGAAGACCGACAGGCGGCACAGGACGTCCCGTTCCTCCGCGTCGAGCAGGTCCCAGGACCAGTCGACGACCGCGCGCAGGGTCTGCTGGCGGGGCAGGACCGTGCGGCTGCCGGAGGTGAGGAGACGGAAGCGGTCGTCGAGCCGGTCCGCGATCTGACGTGGCGTCAACATCCTTAGCCGGGCGGCCGCGAGCTCGATGGCGAGGGGCAGGCCGTCCAGGCGCCGGCAGATCTCGGCGCAGGCCTCGGGGTCGTCCTCGACGCGGAAGCCGGGCCGGGCGGCGGCCCCGCGGTCGGCGAGCAGCCGCAGGGCGACGGGCTCGGGCAGCGGCTCGACCGGGCGCAGCAACTCCCCCGGTACGCCGAGGGGTTCGCGGCTGGTCGCCAGCACGGTCAGTTCGGGGCAGCGCTCCAGGAGCTCCTCGACGAGGCGGGCGGCGGCGTCGACGACGTGCTCGCAGTTGTCGAGGACGATCAGCATCCGCCGCCGTCCGCAGTGCTCGGCGAGCCGGTCGACGGGGTCGTCGTGCCGCTCGCCGCCCGCGCGCATGGCCTCGGCGCCGGCGCCGTAGAGCACGGTCTCGCGGGCGCCGACCGCGGTCAGCACGGCCTCCGGTACGGCGTCCGGGTCGTCGACGGGCGCGAGCTCGGCGAGCCACACCCCGTCCCGGGCGGCGTACCGCACGGTCTCGGCGGCCTCCTGCGACAACCGCGTCTTCCCGGCCCCACCTGGCCCGAGCAACGTCACCAGCCGGGCCGCCCCGAGGTCACCCCGGATGGCATCGATGTCCGCTTCCCGCCCGACGAAGGAGGTGAGGCGGGCGCGGAGGTTGCCGGGGGTTTGGGGGGTGGGGGTGGGGTCGGGGGTGAGCGGGGTGGGGGTGGCGGACTCGGAGGGGGCCGGGGTAAAGCGGTCGGCTTGGGGGGCGGTTGGGGTAGAGGGGCTGGCTTCGGAGGCGGTCGGGGCAGGGCGGGCCGCTTCGGGGTCGGCCGGGGCAAAGGGGGAGGCTTCGGAGGCGGCTCGGGCGAGGGGGCCAGCTTCGGAGGCGGCCGGAGCTACAGGGCTGGCTTCGGAGGTGGCCGGGGCAAAGGAGGCGGCTTCGGAGGTAGTGCGGGTGGGTGTGGCGGTCCCCGGGGCCGGGGTGGGCGTTCCGGGGGCCGGTGCGGCCGGAGACCCCGCGCCGTGACCGGCTTCCCGGTGGGCGTCGCCGCGAGCCCTGGTTCCCGCCGAGCCGTAGGCATCGGCGGCACCGCGAGACCCAGATCCCGCCGAGCCGTAGGCATCGCCGCCCCGGGCCCCAGATCCCTCCGAGCCGTAGGCATCGGCGGCACCGCGAGCCCCGGACCCCGCCGGACCGTAAGCCTCACCGCCGCCGCCAGCCCCGGAACCCACCGGACCGTCACCCTCGGCGCCACCTCGAACCCCGGACCCCACCGGACCGTAAACCTCGCCGCTGCCTCGCCCTCCGGCCCCCACCGAGCCGTAGCCCTCGCCGCCGCCCCGACCGGACGTCGTACCTGACGCACCCCGCCCTGCCGCGCCCGCCGGACCCACCGCCGTGCCGCTGCCGGTGCCGCGCGCCTCTCGGTGCGCCCCGGCCCCGGCCCCTCGGTCCGCTCCGGCCCCTCCGTCGGCCCCGGCCCCTCGGTTCGTCCCGGTCCCGTGGCCCGTCCGTCCCTCCCACTCCTGCGGTCGTAGCAACTCCCCGTGCAGGGACCTCAGTTCAGGTCCGGGGTCCACGCCCAGCCGCTCCGCCAGCAGGTGTCGTACCTCCTCGTAGGCCGCCAGGGCCTCCGCCGGGCGGCCCGCGGCGCGGAGGGCGCGTAGGCGCAGGGCCTGGAGGGGTTCGTCGAGGGGGTGGGTGTCGCACAGGGCCGTCAGTTCGGGCAGGGACTGCTCGGCGTGGCCCAGGGACAGCGCGGCGGTGTGGCGGGCGCGCAGGGCGTCCAGGCGGCGGGCGTCCCAGCGGGCCGACTCGGCGGTGCGGTCGGGGAGGTCGGCGAGAGCGGGGCCGCGCCACAGGGCGAGCGCGTCGTCCAGGACACCGGCCGCCTTGCCGGGGTCGCCGTCGGCCAGCGCGCGGACACCCTCGCCGGTCAGCCGCTCGAAACGGTGCAGGTCGACGTCGTCCGGCGCGGCGGCGAGCCGGTAGCCGCCCTCCGCCGAGGCGATCGCGTCGGCGCCGAGGGCGCGCCGGAGCCGGCCGACGAGCGCCTGCAGGGCACCGGCCGCGTCGGCGGGCGGGTCACCGTCCCAGACCTCCTCGACCAGCACGCCCGTGGGCACGGCACGGCCGGCCCGCAGGGCGAGCACGGTGAGCAGGGCACGCAGCCGCGCTCCGCCGACCGGGACGGGGGTGCCGTCGGGGCGGAGCGCCTGGGCCGATCCGAGGATGCGATAGCGCACGGGGTCCATTGTCTCCGGCCGGGTCGGGGCCGGTCACGGGATTCGGCGGGCGGTGCGTCGGCAGAGGTAGAGCAGAAGTAGAACAGGTGAACGTAGAACATATGCCAAAGTCCCATGGGTCACCTTCCCTGGAACCCTTGCCCCACCGCGAGACGTTTTCCCCGTACGCCCGGTACGGTCGGGCAGTCCCACCGCGCGCACGTCCAGTCCAGGGGAGCCCGATGACCACCGCGACCACCCGCAGCAGCGACCGGCGGATCAGTCCCGTCTTCATCGGGATCCTGGCCGTCACGGCGGTCACGGGCTGGGCCACCTGGACCGGGTTTTCCGACCAGCCCGGCGTGGCCGTGTTCCTGTTCGTGACGGCGGCCTGGGTGGTGTCCCTGTGCCTGCACGAGTACGCGCACGCGCGCACCGCCCTGCACAGCGGCGACATCACGATCGGCAGCAAGGGCTATCTGACGCTCAATCCCCTGAAGTACACGCACGCCCTGCTGAGCATCGTGCTGCCGGTCGTGTTTGTGATCATGGGCGGCATCGGTCTGCCGGGCGGTGCGGTCTTCATCGAGCGGGGCCGTATCCAGGGGCGCTGGCGGCACAGCCTGATCTCGGCGGCGGGCCCGCTGACGAACGTGGTGTTCGCCCTCGTGTGCACGGCCCCATTCTGGCTGCACGCCGTGGACGGCGTACCGCCGTACTTCCGCTTCGCGCTCGCCTTCCTCGCGCTGCTCCAGGTCTCGGCGGCGATCCTGAACTTCCTGCCGGTCCCGGGCCTGGACGGCTGGGGTGTCATCGAGCCCTGGCTGTCGTACAAGGTGAAGCGGCAGGTGGAGCCGTTCGCGCCGTTCGGCCTGCTGTTCGTGTTCGTGCTGCTGTGGCAGTCGTCGATCAACCGCGAGTTCTTCGACCTGGTCGACGCGATCCTGCGCGGACTCGGCGTCAGCTACTCCGACACCTCGTACGGCTACGACCTCTACCGCTTCTGGACATAGGCCGTCGTCCGGCCCCGCTTGAAGTAGTACCAGCACATGTTCGACGACAGGCTCGCCAGCAGCACCCAGACGACCCCGAGCCAGCTGCCCTGCACGAAGGACACGACCGCCGCGGTCACCGAGAGGACACAGACGACGAGGGCGTAGACGGCTAGGCGGGGCATGAAGGTCGTTCTCCTGTCGGGGGACACCGGCTTCTCGCCACCAGTGTCCCCCATCCGCTCATACGTCGGTGACGCGCAGCCCGGCGTGTGCCTTGTAGCGGCGGTTGACGGAGATCAGGTTCGCGACCAGGGACTCCACCTGGTGGGCGTTGCGCAGCCGGCCCGCGAAGATGCCGCGCATGCCGGGGATGCGGCCGGCCAGGGCCTGCACGATCTCGACGTCGGCCCGCTCCTCCCCCAGCACCATCACGTCGGTGTCGATCTCCTCGATCTCCGGGTCCTGGAGCAGCACGGCCGACAGATGGTGGAAGGCGGCGGCGACCCGGGAGTCCGGCAGCAGCGCGGCGGCCTGCTCGGCGGCGCTGCCCTCCTCCGGCTTGAGCGCGTACGCGCCCTTCTTGTCGAAGCCGAGCGGGTTGACGCAGTCGACGACCAGCTTGCCGGCCAGTTCCTCGCGCAGGGATTCAAGGGTCTTGCCGTGCCCGTCCCACGGCACGGCGACGATCACGATGTCGCTGCGGCGCGCGGTCTCGGCGTTGTCGGCGCCCTCGACGCCGTGCCCGCACTCCTCGGCGGCGGCCTGCGCGCGCTCCGCCGCCCGCGAGCCGATGATCACCTTCTGGCCGGCCCTGGCCAGCCGGTAGGCCAGGCCCTTGCCCTGCGGCCCGGTCCCGCCGAGGACGCCGACGACGAGCCCGGACACGTCGGGCAGGTCCCACGGGTCCTTGGCGGGGGCCTTCGCGGGGGTCTGTGCAGCACTGTCGGTAGAGGTCATGGGCCGACTTTACGTGCGCCCCGGCGGCCTCGGCCGGTCAGGTGAGCCGCGTCACGGGCACGCGGCGCAGGACGATGCGCTCGTACGCGCCGAAGTCCCCCGTCTCGTAGAGGAGTCCGAGGGTCGACCTGTCGATGCGGACCAGGTCGGAGTAGGCGGCGGGCAGTCCGTCGACGGTGTGGACGGGGCGCCAGGTCCTGCCGCTGTCGGTGGAGGCGCGGATGGTCATCAGGGCGCGGGCGGAGGCGTGGGCGGGGCCGGAGAAGAGGAGGACGTCCGGGTCGCGGAGCTGGAGGACGCTGCCCTCGCAGACCGGGCCGTCGAGGCCGGCCTGGGGGCGGAAGGGGGTGTGGAGGGTCTTTCCGCCGTCTTCCGAGTGGGCGTCGGCGCGGTTGCCGGGAGCCGGGGAGTCGTTGCGGGTGTTGAAGTAGACGCGGCCGTCGGGGAGTTCGGCGGCGGTGGTCTCGTTGGCGTTGATGTAGCCGTCGGTGTTGTCGTCGACGTATCCGATGGACCAGGTCTCGCCGTGGTCGTCGCTGAGCAGGCAGTGGCCGGCGTTGTACTGGGGCTCGGTGCCGAGGTCCGTGCCGGTGGGCGGCAGCGAATGGTTGGCGGGGACGACGATCCGGCCGGTGCTCAGCTGGATGGCGTGGCCGGGTGCGGTGGCGTACCAGCGCCAGCCCGCCTTCTTCGTCTGCGCGGTGATCTCCTTGGGGCTCGACCAGGTGACTCCGTCGTCGTCGCTGTGCTGCACCCACACCCGGCGGCCGTCGGCGTCCTTCACCTTGCCGAGCCGGACCTCCGACTCGGAGGCGGAGGCGGCGTTGCGGACGTGGACCAGGAGGACGCGGCCGGTGTCGAGGACGACCGGGGCGGGGTTGCCGGCGAGGCCGGTGCCGTTGCTCGCGGCGACCTGGAGCTTGCCCCAGGTGTTGCCGCCGTCCGTGGAGCGCTTGAGCACGATGTCGATGTGCCCGTGGTCGCTGGCGCTGTTGACCCGGCCCTCGCAGAAGGCGAGCAGGGTGCCCTTGGCGGTGGCGACGATCGCGGGGATGCGGTAACTCGCGTATCCCTCGCGGCCCGCGCGGAAGGGGACGGTGGCTTCGGCCATGGGCGCGCTCCTCGCGTTCGCGGCGGCCCGGGCGTGCTGCCGGCCGGGGCGCCGGTGATCAACCTCGGTCCCAGTAAGGCGCTCCCTTCCCCAAGTCGGGCGAATTCGGGGTGAACTCCGGGTCACGAGTGGCCGATTGGTGCAGGATGCGGGGGCATGGACGCCGTACGTGTCGCGCTGCTGCGTGAAGTGCTCGCCGGGACCGAGTGGTTGGGGGCCACGCGGAGGTTCGCGGGGGCGCTGCGCGGGTCGGTGGTGTCGCACGGGGGCGGTCTGCTGCTGGTGGGGACGCCGGAGTACGAGCCGTGGCATCTCGCGGCCCATCTGGTGGACGAGGCGGCGTGGTCGGGGACGCCGGAACTGACTCCGACGCTGGTACGGCATGACGCACGCGCCTCGGATCCGGCGCACCTGGCGGTGGGGCTGGGGCGGCTGGCGGGCGCCCGGCGCGGCGAGACCCTGCTGGTCGTCTCCCCGGACGCCCCGGCGGTCCCCCTCCTCGAACGGGTCCACGACGCCCGGCGGGCCGGCGCGACGGTCCTGGCCCTGGGCCCGTCCGACGGCGAACTGACGTCGATGGCGCACGAGTCACTGACGGTCCCCGAGGGCTCGGAGCTGGACCTGGACACGGTCCAGCACCTGGTCAGCGCGGCGGCGGGCGAAAACTCCCTACCGACCCCACGAGGCCACCGCCGCCTACGGGACCGCCTGTCCCGCCTGGCAGACCAACTGACGGCCCCACCACCGACGGGCTGGTGACGGCGCAGGGCGGCCGGCGAGGTTGGTGACGGCGCAGGGCGGCTGACGGGGCTGGTGACGCCGCCGGGCGGCTGACGGGCGCGCGGACGGAAAAGCGGTTGCCCCCGGCAGCCACCCCGGCCGACCATGACCCACCGTGACCACCGACGCGTCCCACTCCACCCCCGAGCCCACCTCCGGGCCGCCCTCCGAAGCCACTCCCGGGACCGCGTCCGAGCCACCCCCCGACCGCGCCTCCGCAATCACCACCGGCCCCGCGTCCGAGCCGCCCCTCGACCGCGCCTCCCCGACCACCTCCGGCCCCGCACCCGAACCGCCCGCCGACAGCGCCTCCGCAACCACTTCCGAACCCGCGCCCGGGCCACCCGCCGACCGCACCTCCAGAGCCGCCCCGCCAGCCGCGCCCGGCGCCGGGCCCGAGAACGCCCCACAAGCCGCACCCGATCCGAGGCCCGAAGCTGCCCCACAAGCCGCGCCCGCCGCCAAGCCCGAAGCCGCCCCGACCGCCCCAATCACCCCAGCTGCCCCGCCCGCCCCAACCACCCCCACCCCGCCCTCCCGCCTCCGCGCCCTCCTCCCCGACCTCGCCCCCTGGAAGGCCTCCCGGGACTTTCGGCGGCTGTGGGTTTCCGGGAGCGTCTCGTACTTCGGTAGTTTCCTCAGCTTCGTCGCGCTGCCCGTCCAGCTGAAGGAGCTGACCGGGTCGGCCGCGGCGGTCGGGGCGGTTGGGGCCGTGGAGCTCGTGCCGCTGCTCGTATTCGGGTTGTACGGCGGTGCGCTCGCCGACGCGCTGGACAAGCGGAAGCTGATCGTGTGGACGGAGGCCGGGCAGGGCCTGCTCAGCGCCGTGCTCCTGCTCAACGCGCTGCTGCCCCGCCCCGCCGTCTGGCCGCTGTACGCCGTCGCCGCCCTCTCCTCCGCCCTGGTCTCCGTCCAGCGCCCGGCGATCGACTCGCTCTGGCCCCGGATCGTGGCCCACGAGCACATGACCGCGGCGACCTCCCTCAACTCCCTGCGCTGGACGGTCGGCGGCGTCGCGGGCCCGGCGGTGGCAGGCGTGGTCGTGGCGTACGCGGGACTCGGCTGGGCGTACGGCGCGGACCTGCTGACGTTCGTCGTGTCGGTCGTCCTCATCGTCCGCATCGCCGCCTCCCCCGCCGCCCACGAGGCCGCGAAGCCGTCGCTGAGGGCGATCGCCGAGGGCGCCCGGTACGCCTGGGGCCGCAAGGAGCTCCTCGGCACCTACGCCGTCGACCTCGCCGCGATGTTCCTGGCGATGCCGCTCGCCGTACTCCCGTTCCTCGCGGACGAGTTGGACGCGGACTGGGCGTTGGGGCTGATGTACGCGACGGTGCCGTTTGGGTCGATGCTGGTAGGGCTGACCGGCGGCTGGACCTCGCGGGTGCACCGGCACGGCCGGATGGTGGTGCTGTCGGCCGCGCTGTGGGGCCTGGCGATCGCGGCGGCCGGCGTCGTCGGCAACGTATGGCTGGTGCTGCTGTTCCTGACCGTGGCCGGCGGCTGCGACATGGTCAGCGGGATCTTCCGCGGGGCCATGTGGAACCAGACGATCCCGGACGAGCTGCGCGGGCGGCTCGCCGGGATCGAGCTGCTGTCGTACTCGGTCGGCCCGACCGTCGGCCAGGTCAGGTCGGGCGGCTTCGCCGCGTGGTGGGGGGTGCGGGCGTCCGTCTGGTCCGGCGGCCTGCTGTGCGCGGGTGCGGTCGGGCTGCTCGCGCTGTGCCTGCCGAAGCTGATGACGTACGACGTGCGCACGAACGAGCACGCGGTACGGCTGCGCGAGCGGCGCGCTTCGGCAGCCGTACCGGCGCGGGCCTGATCAGTCCTCGTCGGTGCCGCTGCCCGCCGGGGCGTCGTGCCACTTCGGGTCGTTCTCCCACTGGAGGTTGCGCTCGCGGGCCGTCGCCATCGCGTGCTCGGCCTCCTGCCGGGAGGCGTACGGGCCGAAGCGGTCCTTGGCGGGGCACTCGGGCCCCTCCTCGACCTTCTTGTGCTCCAGGCAGTAGTACCACTCGCCCGGCTTGCCGACCGTGCGCTTCTTGAACAAGGCCATGACCTGCTCCTCTCGCCTACGACATGTTCCCCCACCGCGGCTCGTTAGACTCGCTGGCATGTCTGGCCAGTCGCTGCTCGTCCCGGGGGAGCTGTCCCCCATCCGTTCCGTCCCCGGCAACATCCGGCGGCCCGAGTACGTCGGCAAGCCCGCGCCGACGCCGTACACCGGGCCGGAGGTGCAGACGCCCGAGACCGTCGAGGCGATGCGGACCGCCGGGCGGATCGCCGCGCGGGCGATGGAGGAGGCCGCGAAGCTCATCGCGCCGGGTGTCACCACCGACGAGCTGGACAAGGTCGCGCACGAGTACATGTGCGACCACGGCGCCTATCCCTCGACGCTCGGCTACCGCGGCTTCCCCAAGTCGCTGTGCACCTCCGTCAACGAGGTGATCTGCCACGGCATTCCGGACTCGACGCTGCTGCGGGACGGCGACATCGTCAACCTGGACGTGACGGCGTACATCGGCGGGGTGCACGGCGACAACAACGCGACGTACCTGGTCGGGGACGTCGACGAGGAGAGCCGGCTGCTGGTGGAGCGGACCCGGGAGTCCCTCACCCGCGCGATCAAGGCGGTCAAGCCGGGCCGGCAGATCAATGTCATCGGGCGGGTCATCGAGTCGTACGCGAAGCGGTTCGGGTACGGGGTGGTGCGGGACTTCACGGGGCACGGGATCAACTCGTCGTTCCACTCGGGCCTGATCATCCCGCACTACGACAGCCCTCACGCGACGACGGTGATGCAGCCCGGGATGACCTTCACGATCGAGCCGATGCTGACGCTGGGGACCCACGAGTACGACATGTGGGACGACGGTTGGACGGTGGTCACGAAGGACCGCAAACGCACGGCGCAGTTCGAGCACACGCTGGTGGTGACGGAGACCGGGGCGGACATTCTCACGCTGCCGTAACCGCGCGCCGCGACCCGCCCCCTGCTGGGGGCGGGTTTTCTCTTGTACGCTTTTACCGACAGACTGTCGGCAACTTTACCGACGAAGGGTCGGGAAGGCTGTTGACTTAGGTAAGCCTTACCTTAGAGGATGGGGCTCATGGACTCCTTCTCGACAGTCATCCGCACCGCCTCGCACGAGCAGCACACGGAGGCGGAGACCTCGACGTTCATGAGCGACCTGCTGGGCGGACGGCTGGGGGTGGCCGCGTACGCGCGCTACACCGAGCAACTGTGGTTCGTCTACGAGGCGTTGGAGACCGGCACCGAGCGGCTGGCCGCCGATCCGGTGGCCGGGCCCTTCATCCGGCCGGAGCTGTTCCGGCTGGCGGCGCTGGAGCGGGACCTGGCGCATCTGCGGGGTGCGGACTGGCGGGCGGGGCTGCGGGCGCTGCCGGAGACGGAGGAGTACGCGGCGAGGGTGAAGGAGTGTGCCGACGGCTGGCCCGCCGGCTACATCGCCCACCACTACACCCGCTACCTCGGCGACCTCTCCGGCGGGCAGATCATCCGCGGCAGGGCGGAGAAGACGTGGGGCTTCGCACGCAAGGGAGACGGGGTCCGCTTCTACGTCTTCGAGGAGATCGCCAACCCGGCCGCCTTCAAGCGGGGTTACCGGGAGCTGCTGGACGCGCTGCCGGCGGACGAACTGGAGAAGCAGCGGGTGGTGACGGAGTGCAAGCGGGCGTTCGCCCTGAACACGGCGGTGTTCCGGGCGCTGGGGGCGGAGTTCCCACTGTCGGCGTGAGGACCCGCGTCGGCGTCTTGGCCCGCGTCAGCGTCTTGGCCTGCGGCCGGCCTGGTCCTTCCAGGTGTCCTGGGCCGCCCGCAGCAGGGCGCCGACCCGCTCCCGCTCGGTGGCCGCGTGCTTCTCGGCCTTGGCGACCTCGGCACGGCCCGTCTCCTCGGTCCGCGCCAGCTCGGCCTTGAGCCGCGCGATCTCGGCATCGACCTCGGCGGCATCCGCGTGCCGCTCCCGCCAGAAGTCCGCGTCCTCCACCACCTGGTTGCAGATCTCGTCGTGCAGGAGATGGACGGCCGCCTCGTCGTACTCGGTGTACGGGTACCGCGCGCTGCGCCGCTTGCCCTTGGGCCCCATCACCTCGATATAGGCGTACGTCTGTCCGGTGCCGCGGGTGACCTTGAGCCCGGCCAGCGACCACTGCTCGACGGTCCTCTTCCGGGGCTCCCCGTCACCCCGGTCCTCCTCGTGCACGAACAGCAGGGCGTGCTCGTACAACTCCAGCTCCCCCAGCCACCGTCCGGGCGCGACCTTCTCGCCCGGCCCGGTCCGCAGCAGCGCTTCCTTCGCCGCCTTCCGCTCCCGGAGCCGCTGTTCGTACTTCCTGATCCCGTCCGACAGCCGCCGCTCGGCCTGCGCCACGTCGAGGTCGACGGCACGGCAGGTGTCCCGTTTCGCCGACCGCGCGGCCCTCAGTGCCTTCCGCGCCGCACGCTCCTCGGCTCCCAGGCCGACCGAGTACCGCCAATGCCCCGCGTCGCAGGGGTAGTTGAACAGCCACCCGCCCACGAAGCACACCACGACCACGCCCGCCACCCACCAAGCCACGGACCCGCCCCCCTGCACCCGTCGCCACGACGGCTTCAGTGTGGCGGCACTCCCGGCCTCCGGCCAGATGGCCCGCGCAGACCGCCCGCGGCCGGGGTCAGTGTTCCGGCTGGCGTTCCAGGACGACGCGGCCGCCTATCTCCACCCAGCCGTACGGCTGTGGTGCGGTGAGGATCTGGGAGCCCGTGCCCTGGGTGATGTTGAGGGCGCGGCCGAGGCGGTCCGTCAGCAGGAGGGCCGCGGCGCCCGTCGCCTCGTCCTCGTCGATGCCGTCGTCCCGGCCGGGGAAACCGCGCGCACGGACCCGCCCGGCCGGCTCGTCCTCCCAGGCCCAGGCGTAGATCCACTCCCCCTTGGGCGGCACGGGCAGGTCGTCCACCTCGGCCGGCGTCGCGTACTGCCGCAAGGTCCGCGGCGGCGCCCACTCCGCCCGCGCCTCGATCCAGCTGAACTCCCCGTCCTGCCGCGCCCCGACGGCACCGGCGGGCGTGACCAGCTCCTCCACGTCGAGCAGCCAGGCCGCGCCGACGCACGGGTGACCGGCGAAGGGCAGGCGCAGGGTCGGGGTGTAGATGTCGATGACACCGCGTTCGGGGTCGTCGACGAACACGGTCTCGCTGAACCCGAGCTTCGCGGCGAACGCCTGCCGCTCCGCCCGCTCGGGCATCACGGACCCCTCACGGACGACACCGAGTTCGTTGCCGTAACCGCCGTTGGGTGCGCAGAAGACGCGGAGCACGTCGTAGTCAGTCACGGGGGCATTCAAACATCGCGCGGGCGGCCAGGTCCTCCCAGGTGGCGGGGGTGCCGGGGAAGGGCCAGAGGTCCGTGTGCGTCTCCTCGTACGGCAGCCAGGACATGGCGTCGGCGTACCCCGCCTCCAGGGCGGCCCGTTGACGTGCGCGGCCGGGTGGCAGCCGGGCCAGCCGCTCCTCGTGGGACGCCGTCATGTCGTCGGCCGTCCGCCGCCACTCCGCCTCCTCCCGCACCCGCGCGAGCACCACGCACGGCGGCGGCGCGCCCTCCGCGAGCGCGGCCACCGCGCGGTCGTGGCCGTCGAGGATCAGCCAGCCGTCGAGAGCCGGCACCCACCACAGCAGCACGGGCGCGAGCGTGCCCTCGCGGGCGTGCTTGCGGTACGCCTTCACGCGCGGGGCCTCCGGCGGCGAGAGGCGGCGCAGGGGTACGACACCGTGCCAGCCGCCTCCGCAGAGGAGTTCGAGGCGGCCGTCCGGCCACTCGGTCACCAGGTCCTCGGTCCAGATGCCGGATGCGAAGGAGCCGCGCACGGTGAGCGACCAACGCCCGTCGTACAGCGGGCCTCGCGCGGTCTCCTCCAGCCAACGGGCGTACTGGTGCGGCCAGTTGCCGGGGCCGCGCATCGCGGCGGAGCGGACGGGCGGCAGTGGTGAGCGGTAGCCGTCGAGGCGGCGCAGACGGAGTTCGCGGCAGCAGTGGTCCTCGTCCGACAACCGGCCCAGCATCAGCGGCCGTTCGCCCTGCCGCAGCAGCCGCCGTCCGCCGTCGGCGGTCTCGAAGCGCAACGGAGGCGGACCGGGCCGGCCCGACACGGCCAGCACGAGCGGGCCGCCCGGCAGCGGTTCCCTGGTCACCCTGTTCACGGGCACCAGTCTCGGGGACGGGGCGACGGCAGCGGAACCGGATTTCGGCGGCGAGTGGCAGCGCCTCGGGATACCCGCTGTCGGTGATCCATCGGGGCTGTCGGTCCGGTGTCGGTGGATTGTCGGCGGGACGTCGGTGGGGGTTGACACCTTCGAGACACGGCGGCCGGAGATCATCCGGCGGCCCCGATCCCGAGGAGCCACCATGACGACCACCCCTGTCACGATCATCGGCGCCGGACTCGGCGGACTCACGCTCGCCCGCGTCCTGCACGTCCACGGCATCCCCGTCACCGTCCACGAGGCCGAGGCCTCCCCGGCGGCCCGCACGCAGGGCGGGATGCTCGACATCCACGACTACAACGGACAGCTCGCCGTCGAGGCGGCCGGGCTGATGGACGAGTTCCGGGCCATCGTCCTGGAGGGCCGCCAGGCGATGCGGGTCCTCGACACGGACGGGACCGTCCTGTTCGAGGAGGCCGACGACGGCAGCGGCGGCCGCCCCGAGGTGATGCGCGGCGCGCTGCGGGACATACTGCTGGACTCGCTGCCGGCCGGCACCGTCCGCTGGGGCCACAAGGTCACCGGCACCCGGTCGCTCGGCGACGGGCGCCACGAGGTGACGTTCGCCGACGGCACCAGCCTCGACACCGGCCTGCTGGTCGGCGCGGACGGCGCGTGGTCCCGGGTACGGCCGCTGCTCACCGACGCCGTACCCGAGTACACCGGCACGTCATGTGTCGACATCTACCTGTACGAGGCCGACACCCGGCACCCGGCCGCCGCGAAGGCGGTCGGCGGCGGATCGCTGATGGCGCCCTCGCCGGGCCAGGAGATCTTCGCGCACCGGGAGAGCGGCGACACCCTGCACGCCTACGTGATGCTCAGCAGGCCGCAGGAGTGGTTCGCCGACATCGACTTCACCGACGCCGACGCGGCGGGCGCGCGCATCGCGGCGGAGTTCGAGGGCTGGGCGCCGGAACTCACCGCGCTGATCACCGACGGCGACACCACGCCGGTACTGCGCCCCTACCACGCCCTGCCGCACGGGCTGCGGTGGGAGCGGGTGCCGGGCGTGACCCTGCTCGGCGACGCCGCCCACCTTCAGGCACCGAACGGCGAGGGCGCCAACCTGGCCATGCTCGACGGCGCGGAACTGGGCAAGGCCCTGGCGGCGCGCCCGGACGACGTCGAGGCGGCGCTCGCCGAGTACGAGGAGGGGATGTTCCGCCGCAGCGCCGAAACCGTGGTCTTCGAGGGCGCCGACATCCACCAGATCGACTCGGAGCACAACACGGCCCAGCGCCTGATCAGCCTGTTCACCGGACAGGACAAGGGCTGACCCCGCGGGCGGCCTACTCCGCCGCCCGTCGCCTCCGGACCGCGAACACCACGCCCGCGCCCGCCGCCACGGTGGCCGCCGCTGCCGCGCCCAGCATCGGCGCCGGGGTGTTCGAGCCGGTCGACGCGAGGGTGCCGGAGAGGCCGCCGGTCGTGGAGCCGGTGGCGCCGCCGGCCGTCGTACCGGACGCATCGGCGGTCGCGGAGCCGGCGGAGGTGCCCGACTCGCCGTCCCCGGAGGGGAGTTCGGCGTCGGCGCTCAGGGCGACGGACAGGTCGACCGGGTCGAGTTCGGTGCCCTCCTCGTAGTAGCCGCTGAAGGCCTTCGCGCCGGCGGCGGTCAGGATCGCGGAGACGTCGTCGACGGTGATGACGTCGTCCTTCGCGGCCAGGTCCGCCGAGCCCGCCTTGAGGTCGGCGAGGACCACGTCCCGCGACGTCTCGCCGAGGCTGGTGACGTCCGCGGTCAGTTCGCCGGTGCCGCCGTCGAGGGTCGCCCTGAGGTCGGAGAGGGTGAGGTCGAGGGCGTAAGTGCCGTTCGTCTCATGGCCCTTGAAGTTCACGGCGCCCTCGAAGGAGGCGGCGAGGGTGTCGGCGTCGGTGTCGTACGCGCCCGTGGCGCCGGTGAAGGTGAACGGCCCGTTGCCGGTGGCCTGGGTCGCCCCGTCGGACGCCGTGATCTTCCCGTTGGCGACGCTGCCCACGACGTACGTACGGAAGGACTCCTTCACGCCCCAGCCGAGTTCGCCGTCGACGATGTCGCCCGCGGTCGCGGACTCGGAGGCGGAGGGCGATGCGCTCGTGCTGGCGGAGGGCGACGGCGTCGTGCTCTGCGACGGGGACGGGGACGGGGACGGGGACGGGGATGTCGTGGCCGACGTGGAGTCGGACGGGGACGGCGACTCGGACGTCTTCGTCTTCTGTACGACGGTCAGCGGGTCGCCGGCCGCGCCCTCGTAGCTCGCGCTGCCGAAGACGTCCGCGGCCTCCTTGGTGAGCGTGGTCGCCATGTCCGTCATCGCCTGGGTGACGGTGACCTTGGCGAGCGGCACGTCGTCCGTCGTCGTGCCGTCCTTCGTCACGTCGGCAGTGATCTCGGCGTCCGCGCTGTCGAACCTGACGTCGGCCAGAGTGAGTTCGAAGCCGTGCAGCTTGGACTCGATCTTCAGGCTGCCCTTGAAGGCGAGGCCCAGGGTGTGCGCGGTGGAGTCGTAGGAGCCGGTGCCCTCGGTGAAGGTGAACGGCCCGTTGTCGGCGGCCTGCGTCGCGCCGTCGGCGGGCGTGAAGGTGCCCTGCGCGAAGCCGGTGACGTAGGTGCGGTACGACTGCTTGATGCCCCAGGTCAACTCGTAGCCGGTGAGCGGCACTTCGGCGGCGGAGGCCGTGGTGGCGAGCGCGGTGGCACCGAGGGCGGTGGCAGTCGCCACGGAGGCGGCGAGGGCGATGGCACTGCGTCGTCTGACGGGCATGGAGTTCTCCTTGAGGGCTTGAGGGTGAGTGGGCGTGAAGCACGCCAAGTAGCGGAAGGGGTACGGGTGTTCAGTCGCCGTCGGATGCCCCGGATGCCCCGGACGCCGCCGGCTCCACCTCGACACGCGTGCGGCGGGCCCGTACGAGCACGTACGCCGCGGCCGCCAGCAGTACCGAGCCGGCCGTGAGACCGACCGGGAGGGCCGGGAAGCCCCCGTCGTCGCCGGTGCTGCTCGCGACGGGCGCCGTCGACGCCCGCGTCGGTGTCGCGCTCGGCGTGGGCGTGCTGCCCAGGTCGGGCAGGGCGGGGAGTTCGGCGTCGGCGGTGAGGGCGACGGCGAGGGAGACCGGGTCCATCTCGGTGCCGGGCTGGTACATCCCGCCGAAGGCCTTCGCCCCGTCGGCGGTGAGCCGCGCGGGCGCCTCCGTGAGCTTCACCAGCCCGCCCGCCGCCTTGAGCCCCTTCGCGGCGAAGGTGACCAGCGGGACCTTCTTCTTCGTCAGGTCGGGGCCGCTGACGTCGGCGTACAGGGTGCCCTTGCCGTCCTCGACCACGGCCCGCACGGCGCTCAGTTCCAGATCGAGCCCGTGCGCACCGGTGAAGCGGACCGCGCCCTTGAACGACGCCGCCAACTCGCCGTCCTTGTACGTCCCTTGACCGCCCGGGAAGCGGAAGAGGGCGCCGCCGTCCTCGGCCCCCGCCGACAGCGTCCACTTGCCCTCGGCGATGTCCCCGGTGACGTACTCCCGGAAGGTCCTGCGCACACCCCAGTCGACGGCACCGTCCGTCAGCTCGTCGCCCGAAGTCGCCTTGTCGGCGGGCAACTTGGATGCCTTCGGCGTGCTGGACGCCTTCGGGGTGGCCGCCGCCCGTACGTCCGCTTCCAGGCTCACCGGGTCCAGTGCGGTCCCGGCGGTGTAGTAGCCGGCGAAGGACTTGGCGCCCTGGGCGGTGAGGGTGGCGGGCAGGTTGTTCAGGGTGACGGAGGTGCCGGCGCCCTTCATGGAGATGGAGCCGAGGGAGAGGGAGGCGAAGGGCACCTGTGTGGACGTCGTGACCGCCCCGGTGCCCTTCGCCTTGCTGACGACGTCCAGGTAGAGCGTCCCGGTGGACCCGGAGATGCTCACCGTCGGACGGCTGAGGGTGAGGTCGAGCTGGTAGTCCCCGGCGTCCGTCCGGTGGCCCACGAAGTGGACCCCGCCCGAGAAGCCGGCCCGGAAGGCGCCGCTGTCGCCGTCGTAGGTGCCGGCCGCCGAGTGGAAGCGGAAGGTGCTCGCACCCACCGTGGCGGCACCCCCGGTCAGGGAGTAACTCCCTTTCGCGATGGGCCCGGTGACGTAGCTCTGGAACGAGGACTTGATGCCCCAGTCGAGCCGGCCGCCCTGCACGGTACGGCTCGCCGCCTGGGCTGTGGCCATGGGGAGCAGGGCGCCCAGGACGACCGCGCACAACGCGGTGACCAGGGCTCTGAGGCGCGCGGGCATGGGGGGTCCTCCGGATACGACCGCCGGTAGCGAACGAAGGTAAGGCTAACCTAAGCTTTCCCGAGTCCATTCGGGAAGTCGACCGAGAGGAACGGACCGGACCGTGCCACGCTTGCGCACCCGACTGGCGGGAGCACTTCTGTCCGTGCTCGCCCTGACCCTGACCGCGACCGCCTGCGGAGGCCCCACCCAGGCCTCCCCGAAGAAGGCCACCACCACGGCCGCGAACCGGGTCGAGCCGCTGACGGACACCCCCCGGCCGAAGCTCCCCGTCACGGTCACCGGCGCCGACGGCGGGAAGGTGACCGTCCGGGAGGCGCGGCGCATCGTCCCGCTCTCCGGCAGCCTCAGCGAGATCGTCTTCACGCTGGGGCTCGGCGACCGGGTCGTCGCCCGCGACATCACCGCCACCTTCCAACAGGCGGCGAAACTCCCCGTCGTCACCCGCGGCCACGACGTCTCCGCCGAGAGCGTGCTCTCCCTCAAGCCCGACCTGGTGCTCGCCGAGACCACCACGGGCCCCGACGAGGCGATGGACCAGATCCGCGCCGCCGGCGTCCCGGTCCTGGTCGTCGACCCGGCGCAGGGCCTCGCCGACGTGGGCCCGCGCATCCGGACGGTCGCCGAGGCGCTCGGCGTACCGGCGGCGGGCAAGGAGCTGGCCGACCGCTCCGAGCAGCGGATCGCCGCCGTACGCAAGGCAGTTCCGCACAACAGCGAGAAGCCCCGGGTCGCCTTCCTCTACCTCCGCGGTTCCGCCTCCGTCTATCTCATCGGCGGCAAGGGTTCGGGCGCGACCTCCCTCATCGAGGCGGCCGGAGCGGTCGACGCGGGCGCCACCTCGGGCCTGAAGAAGGACTTCACCGCCATCACCAGCGAGGCCCTCGTGAAGGCGGCACCGGACGCGATCCTCGTCATGACCAAGGGACTCGAGTCCGTCGGCGGCATCGACGGCCTGGTGAAGATCCCCGGCGTCGCCCAGACCCCGGCCGGCCTGGACCGCAGGGTCGTGTCGATCGAGGACGGGGTGCTACTCAACTACGGGCCGCGCACCGACCAGGTACTGAAGTCCGTCGTGCGGCAGCTCTACGGCAAGGGGGCCGCCGAATGACCGTACTGGAGAAGACGGTTGACGAGACGTCACCTCCGGCCGTCGAGGGCAGACGCCGCGGCAGCGCCTGGCTGCTGACCGTCTTCCTCGCCGCCGCGCTGCCGGCCCTGGTCCCGGTGGCCGCCTCCCTGGGCGCCTACCCGGTCCCGGTCGGCGACGTCCTCGGCTCCGTGCTGCACCATCTCGGGCTCGGCGGGCGGGAGTTGGACCGGGTCGCCGAGTCCGTCCTCTGGAACGTCCGCTTCCCCAGGATCGTCCTCGCGCTCCTCGTCGGAGCCTCGCTGGGGTGCGCGGGCGCGCTGATGCAGGGCGTGTTCGGCAACCCGCTCGCCGAGCCGGGAGTCATCGGCGTCTCGTCCGGGGCGGCCGTCGGGGCGGTCGGCGCGATCGCGTTCGGCCTCGACTTCCTCGGCACCTGGACGGTCTCGGCGTTCGCCTTCGCGTCCGGGCTCGCCACGGTGCTCCTCGTCTACGCGATGTCCCGCTCGGGCGGCCGTACGGAGGTCGTCACGCTGATCCTGACCGGCATCGCGGTCAACGCCTTCGCGGGCGCGCTGATCGGCCTGTTCCTCTTCTTCGCGGACACGGCGGCCGTCAACCAGATCACCTTCTGGCAGCTCGGCTCCCTCTCCCAGGCGACCTGGCCGAAGGTCCTGGCGGTCCTGCCGTGCGCGGCGATCGGCCTGACGGTGGCGCCCCTGTACGCCCGCCGCCTGGACCTCCTCTCCCTGGGCGAGCGCCCGGCCCGTCACCTGGGCGTGGAGGTGGAACGCCTCCGCATCGCCCTGATCCTGGTCATCGCCCTGCTGACGGCGGCGGCGGTGAGCGTCTCGGGCATCATCGGCTTCGTCGGCCTGGTGGTCCCCCACCTGCTGCGCATGGCCGCGGGCCCCGGCCACCGCTTCCTGATCCCGGCGAGCGCGCTGCTGGGCGCGCTCGTCCTGCTGGCCGCGGACCTCACCGCCCGCACCATCGCGGCCCCGGCGGAACTCCCCCTGGGCGTCCTGACGGCACTCCTCGGCAGCCCGTTCTTCTTCTGGCTCCTCCGCAGAACCCGCCGCAGGCAAGGAGGCTGGGCATGAGCCCCTTCGGACTTCGGCTCGCATCGCCGCACACCTTTTTCCGCCGCAACGGCGCTCGACCACGACCTCGCGTCGCCCCGGCGGTGCCGAATCCGTCGCACCCCCTCGCCGAAGCCGAGGCCCTCCACATGAGCCTCGGCCCCCGGGAAGTCCTCCACGGCGTCGACGTCGCAGTCCGCCCCGGCGAGATCCTCGCCCTCGTCGGCCCCAACGGCGCCGGCAAGTCCACGCTCCTCGGCGCACTCGCCGCCGACCTCGCACCGACCCGAGGCACCGTACGTATCCACGGCCGCCCGGCCACGGAGTGGACCGCCCCCGAGCTGGCCCTCCGCCGGGCCGTCCTCCCCCAATCGGCCACCCTCGCCTTCCCCTTCACGGTCGAGGAGGTCGTCCGCATGGGCCGCGCACCCCACGCCTCCTCCCCCGCCGAGGACGACCTGGCCGTCGTACAGGCGATGTCCGCCACCGAAGTCACCCCTTTCGCCCGCCGCCCCTTCTCGGCCCTCAGCGGCGGCGAACGCGCCCGCGTCGCCCTCGCCCGGCTCCTCGCCCAGCAGGCGCCGCTCCTCCTGCTCGACGAGCCGACCGCAGCCCTGGACCTGAGGCACCAGGAACTCGTGCTGAGGCTGTGCCGGGAGAGGGCGCGTCAAGGGGACGGTGTCGTCGTCGTGTTGCACGATCTGGGGCTCGCCGCCGCGTACGCGCACCGCGTCGCGATGCTGTGCGCCGGCCGTGTCGAGGCCGAGGGCCCACCCACGGAGGTCTTCACCGAGGCCCGGCTCTCCGAGGTCTACGACCAGCCCGTGGAGGTCGTCCGGCACCCCCGCACGGACGCTCTCCTGATCACCCCGAAGCGGAACCTTTGAATTTCCTTTGACCTCCCCTTGGGATCTGTTTTAGGCCACCGTGATCGGTCCGTGCTCATACAGCGTCCATGAGAGCTGAATCACCGCATGGGCGGGTATCACCCAGGTAAGCCTTAGGTAAGTTAGGCGAGCCTCACCATCCTTGCGTGAGCCCCGACACGCGATTTTTCGCCAGCCCTTGAGCCGCTTGGAGCCCGAATGCGAGCCGCCAGACTCACCGTTGTCACCGCCGTCGCCACCGCGGCGGCCCTGACCGCCGTCACGGGCTGCACCGAGAAGAGCAAGGGCGACGGCGACGCCGCGATCAAGGTGACCGCCGCCGACGCCAAGTGCGAGACCTCGACCAAGTCGGTGCCGGCCGGCCAGGTCACCCTGAACATCGAGAACACGGGCTCCAAGGCGACCGAGGTCGAGATCCTCTTCCCGGACGACCGGATCGTCTCCGAGAAGGAGAACATCGGGTCCGGTACGAAGTACACGCTCACCGCCGAGGTGAAGGCCGGCGAGTACGAGATCGCCTGCCGGCCCGGCATGAAGGGCCACGGCGTCCGGCAGAAGCTGACCGTCACCGGCTCCGGCGCGGTCGCCAAGCGCAACCCGAAGCTGGACAAGGCCGTCGCCGAGTACCGCGAGTACGCGCAGGAGCAGGCCGACGCGACCATCCCGAAGGTCGAGACGTTCGTGAAGGCGATCAAGGCCGGCGACCTCAAGGCCGCCCAGGACGCCTACGCCCCCTCCCGGGTCGGCTGGGAGCGCACCGAGCCGATCGCCGAGTCCTTCGGCGACATCGACCCGAAGACCGACACCCGCGCCGACGGCCTGGAGAAGGGCCAGAAGTGGACCGGCTGGCACGCGCTGGAGAAGGCGCTGTGGCAGGACAAGAAGATCGGCGCCGACCAGAAGACGCTCGCCGACCAGTTGCTCACCGACCTGAAGGACTGGCAGAAGCGGGTCGGCAAGGCCGTGATCACGCCGACCTCGATGGCCAACGGCGCCAAGGAGCTGCTCGACGAGGTCGCCACCGGCAAGGTCACCGGCGAGGAGGACCGCTACTCGCACACCGACCTGTCCGACTTCAAGGCCAACGTCGAGGGCGCGCAGAAGGCGTACGAGCTGCTCAAGCCGGTCGCGCAGACCAACGACAAGGCGCTGACGACCGAGCTGGACAAGCAGTTCGCGGCGCTGGACACGACGCTCGACAAGTACCGCACGGACAAGACCTCCGACGGCTTCGTGTCGTACGACAAGGTCACCGAGGAGCAGCGCAAGGAGCTCTCGGACGCGGTGAACGCGCTCGCGGAGCCGCTGTCCAAGCTCGCCGCCGCCGTCGTGAAGTAGGGACGGACACACCATGACGGACACCCAGGAAGCCGCCACCCCCGAGGCCGCCGACTCCCAGGCGCCCTCCCGGCGTTCGCTGCTCGGCTGGGGCGGTGCCGGGCTCGCGCTCGGCGCCGCCGCGGCCGGTGGCGCGGTCGCGATGGCCCGTGTCGGCAACGACGTGGATCCGACCGCCGCCGAGACCGGGGCCGCGGTCGCCTTCCACGGCGCCAACCAGGCCGGCATCGCCACGCCGGTGCAGGACAGGCTGCACTTCGCCGCGTTCGACGTGCAGACCGACGACCGCGCCGAGTTCGTGCGGATGCTGAAGGACTGGACGGCCGCCGCGCGCCGGATGACGGCCGGGAAGGCGGTCGGGGAGGGCGCGTACGGCGGTCTCGCCGAGGCCCCGCCGGACGACACCGGTGAGGCGCTGGGCCTCAAGCCCTCGCGGCTGACGCTGACGATCGGCTTCGGGCCGTCGCTCTTCGAGAAGTTCGGTCTGAAGGACCAGCGGCCCGAGGCGCTCGTCGACCTCCCGCAGTTCCCCGGCGACGCGCTCGACAAGACCCGCACCGGCGGCGACCTGTGCATCCAGGCCTGCGCGGACGACCCGCAGGTCGCGGTGCACGCGATCCGCAACCTGGCCCGCATCGGCTTCGGCAAGGTCGTCATCCGCTGGTCGCAGCTCGGCTTCGGCAAGACCTCGTCGACCACTCCGGACGCGCAGACCCCGCGCAACCTGATGGGCTTCAAGGACGGCACCCGCAACATCGCGGGCACCGAGACGGACCGCCTGAAGAAGTTCGTGTGGGTCGGCGACGGCGACGGACCGGAGTGGATGACCGGTGGCTCGTATCTCGTGGCCCGGCGCATCCGGATGCACATCGAGACCTGGGACCGGACCTCGCTGCAGGAGCAGGAGGACATCTTCGGCCGGGACAAGGGCGAGGGCGCGCCGGTCGGCAAGGCCAAGGAGCACGACGCGCCGTTCCTGAAGGCGATGAAGCCGGACGCGCACGTGCGGCTCGCGCACCCCGACTCCAACAACGGGATCACGATCCTGCGCCGCGGCTACTCCTTCACCGACGGCACCGACGGCCTCGGCCGCCTGGAGGCGGGCCTGTTCTTCCTCGCCTACCAGCGCGACGTGCGCAAGGGGTTCATCCCGCTCCAGCGCAGCCTGTCGGCGAAGGACGCGCTCAACGAGTACATCCAGCACGTGGGTTCGGCCGTGTTCGCCGTGCCGCCGGGCGTCCGCGACAAGGACGACTGGTGGGGCAGCACGCTGTTCTCCAAGGAGGCGTGAGACGTGTTCTCCAACTACCTGATCGGTCTGCGCGAGGGCCTGGAAGCCAGCCTGGTCGTCTGCATCCTGATCGCCTACCTGGTCAAGACCGGCCGCAGGGACGCCATCCGGCCCATCTGGATCGGCATCTCCGTCGCCGTCCTGATCGCGATGGGCTTCGGCTGCGTCCTCGAATTCGGCTCCCAGGAGCTGACGTTCCAGGCGCAGGAGGCGCTCGGCGGTTCCCTGTCGGTCGTCGCGGTCGGCCTGGTGACGTGGATGGTCTTCTGGATGCGGCGCACCGCCCGGCACCTGAAGGCGGAGCTGCACGGCAAGCTGGACGCGGCCCTCGCGATGGGCACGGGCGCCCTGGTCGCCACCGCCTTCCTCGCGGTCGGCCGGGAAGGCCTGGAGACGGCCCTGTTCGTGTGGGCGTCCGTGCACGCGGCCAGCGACGGCACCCCGCGCCCGCTGGTCGGCGTCGCCCTGGGCCTCGCCACGGCGGTCTTCCTGGGCTGGCTGTTCTACCGCGGCGCCCTGAAGATCAACCTCGCGAAGTTCTTCACCTGGACCGGCGCCATGCTGGTCGTGGTCGCGGCGGGCGTGCTGGCGTACGGCTTCCACGACCTCCAGGAGGCCGACTGGATCCCCGGCCTGACGAAGCTGGCCTTCGACATCAGCGACACCATCCCGCCGGACAGCTGGTACGGGACGCTGCTGAAGGGCGTGTTCAACTTCCAGCCGGACCCGACGGTGCTTCAGGTCACGGTGTGGCTGCTGTACCTGATCCCGACGCTCGCGCTCTTCTTCGCCCCGGTAGGGTTCGCCTCCGGGAAGGGGAAGGTGAAGGCACCTGATGAGCAGGGATCGCGGCCCTCGAAGGCTCCGCAGGCTTGACCGAAGGGTACTGATAGCGGCCTCGGTGACCGCATTGTCGTTGACGGCGAGCGGTTGCGTGGTGGTGCACGGCGAGCGCGAGGTGCTCCCGGCCTCCACGCGCGCCGAGGCCGCGAAGGCGCTCCGGCAGTTCACGGCCGCGTACAACAAGGCCGACAAGGCGTACGACACCTCGCTGGACGCCGACCATGTCACCGGCGCCCTCGGTGACATCGACGCGGCGCGGCTGAAGGCCGGCCACGCCAACAGCCCGAGCGGCAATGCCTCGTACACACCGCTGAAGCTGACCGACGCGACGTTCACGATCCCGAAGAAGGCGGGCTGGCCCCGCTGGTTCGTGGCGGAGGCGAAGGGCAACAAGGGCGGTGCCAACGCGCGTTGGCTGCTGGTGTTCACCCGCAACCGTCTCGCGGAGCCCTGGCAGGTGGCGTATCTGACGCTGATCCCGGCCGGTTCGCTGCCGAAGGTGCACAAGGACAAGGACGGCTGGGCCGAGGCCGTACCGGCGAACTCCACCGAACTCGCCGTCCCGCCCGCGGACTTGAGCAAGGACTACACGACGTATCTGAGGACCGGCGAGGGGAAGCTCTTCGCCGCGGGCCCGTACACCGACCAGTGGCGGGCGGCGCGCGCGAAGTCCGCCAAGAAGCCGGGCCTGGTCACCCAGTACATCGACGAGCCGGTCGGCGGCGGTGACTACGCGCCGCTGGCGCTGCGCACGGAGGACGGCGGGGCGCTGGTGTTCTTCGCCAGCCGCCGCTACGCGAAGCAGACGGCCGCGGCGGGCGCCTCGATCCCCACGCAGAACGCCTTCGTGCAGGCGCTGACCAAGGGCGAGGTCAAGCAGTCGTTCACGATGGAGTTCATGTCGAACGGGGTGGCCCTGGTGCCGAAGCAGGGCCAGGTGTCGATGCTCGCCCGCCTTGAGGGCCTCACCTCGGCGACGGGCTCCTAGGAGACGCTCAGTGGCGCAGGGGCCAGGCCGCGCTCGCGTGGTCGGGCTCCTCGCCGGCGTACCGGGCGCAGGCGTCGGTGAGGGTCTCCAGCAGGCTCAGCGGGTCCGGCAGCGGGTGTTCGGGGCCGCGCACCCAGTGCACGCCCTGGTCCCCCGGCAGCCGGGCGGGCGGTACGAGGACGTACGACCCCCGGCAGTGCCAGCGCAGTCCGGGGTGCTCGTCCATGGTCTCGGGGTGGCAGTCCAGCTCGCAGGGCCACCACTCGTCCTCGTCCTCGGGCGTACCGCGGGTGAGGGTGAAGAACAGCAGCCGGCCGTCGTCGCTCTCGGCGACGGGCCCGACCTCGATCCCGGCCCCGAGCAGCCGCTCCAGCGCCTCGCGCCCCGCCTCCAGCGGCAGGTCCAGCACGTCGTGCACCATGCCGGTCGCGGTGATGAAGTTGGCCTGCGGCTGGTGGCGGGCCCAGCGCTCGATCTGGGCGCGGTCGGTGGTGGACTGCGTCTGCCAGGCGAACGAGACCGGGTGCCGGGCCGGGGTGGGACAGCCCACCCGGTCGCAGGAGCAGCGGTAGCCCGGAGCGGGGTGGGCGGCGGGCGCGAGCGGCAGCCCGGCACCCGCGGCGGCCAGCAGCAGGGCCTCACGACCGCCGTCGTCGGCGGCCTCCTTCGGCCGGCGTCCGCGCAGCCACTGGGAGAGTTTGCCCTGCAGGCCGGTCCGGCCGCCCAAATCCGCGCTCATCTACCCCTCGCCTCGCTGTCGTGCGGAACAGCATGCCCTATGGTCCCACCTTCCTCGGCCCCGGGGGGCCGGAGCGGGACAACAGGGGGCAGGTGGGACAGTGACAGCGCTCACCTCGGGGCGAGCCCGCCGAGCGCGTAGTCGACGAGGGTGTCCGTGTACTCGTACGAGATCGGCCCGGTGTGCTGCAGCCAGCGCTGGGCGAGCGGGGAGACGAAGAGTTCGAGCGCGATGCGCGGATCGAGCTCGGGGCGGACCTGGCCTGCTTCCTGGGCGGAGCGCAGCCGGTCGACGTAGAGCTGGAGCTGCGGTTCGAGCAGCTTGGCGACGGACTCCCGGCCGAGCTGCTCGTTGACGAGCCCCTCGGCGGCCAGGGCGCGGGACGGCACCTCGAACCTGGGGTCCTTCAACTGGTCGACGGTGACCCGCAGCACGGCCTTGAGGTCGGCGGCCAGGTCTCCGGTGTCCGGGATGGCGTACGGCTCCTGTCCCGCCTCCCGCGCCGCCTGTGCGCTGAGGTCGAGGAACGCCTCCAGGAGTACGTCCGCCTTGGACCCCCACCACCGGTAGATCGTCTGCTTGCCCACGCCGGCGCGGGCGGCGATCCCCTCGACGGTCGTCTTCGGATACCCGACCTCTCCGACGAGCGCGAGGGCGGCGTCGTAGATGGCACGCCGGGACCTCTCGCTGCGGCGGCTGGAGTCGGGGGCGGGCTTCTTGACCATGGTCCGACGGTACCGTTCGGCGTTCCGCGACCGCTTCGCCGCTACGGCTCCTGCGGGTACGGCGGCCAGGCGTCTCCCCAGGCCGCGTCGCGCGCGGCCTTGTAGAGATCGCCGTGGCGTTTGGTGACGGTGGTGCGGCGGAGCTGTTCGTCGGCCTCGCACAGGTCGAGGAGGACCTGCCCCTTGCGGATCTGCGGGCGCCGGACCACGCGGGCGGGGGCCGGCGTGACGGGCAGGCGGGTGGCGGCGACGTAGCTGAACTTCTCGTCCTCGTAAGGGAGCGAGCCGCCCTTGACCTGCCGGTGCAGGGAGGAGCGGCCGACCCGCACGGAGAAGTGGCACCAGTCCGTGCCGGGCACGATCGGGCAGGCGGCGCTGTGCGGGCAGGGCGCGGCGACGCGGAAGCCGGCGCGGATCAGCCGGTCGCGTGCCTCGATGACCCGTTGGTACCCGGCGGGTGTGCCGGCCTCCACGATCACCACGCTCTGTGCGGCGGCCGCGGCGGCGTCGACGAGGGCGGCGCGGTCGGGCTCGGTGAGTTCGTTGAGGACGTAGGAGACGGTGACGAGATCGGTGCTCTCGATGGTGAGCGCCGCTCCGATCCGAGAGCGCTGCCAACGGGCGCCGTCCAGTGCGGGGTTGGCGGAGGCGAGTTCCCTGCCGAGGGCGAGGGCGGGCTCGGCCCAGTCCAGCACGGTGACGCCGCGGGTGCCGGTCCAGGTGTCGGTGACGGCCCAGGTGGCGGCGCCGGTGCCGCCGCCGACGTCGGTGTGGCTGCCGGGCACCCACCCGGGCACGGCGTCGGCGAACGCCGCGAGCGCCGACCGCACGGCCTCGAAGGTCGCGGGCATGCGATAGGCGGCGTAGGCGACGACGTCGGCCCGGTCGCGCAGGATCGGGGCGTCGGTGGGGGTGGCGCCCCGGTAGCTGGCGATGAGCCGCTCGACGGCCGAGGCGGCCTGCTTGGGCGGGAGTCCGTCGAGGAGACCGGCGAGGGCGGAGCGGAGGGTCTCGGCCGGGGGTGCGGGGGCGTTCACCGTGGGATTCTCTCAGGTTCTGGTGAGGGGTCCGATACCTCTCACCGCTCTTGCCAGGTGCGTTGCCGCTGTGGCTCTCGGCGCGCTGTCGGCCCGCCGCCGCACCGGATGCACCGTGTTCGCCAGCAGGACGAGGAACGTGTCCGTCCCCGGGTCCAGCACCACGGACGTCCCCGTGAACCCCGTGTGCCCCGCCGCCCCCTTCCCCGCCAACTCCCCCATGAACCAGGCCTGATCCACGGCGAACCCCAGCCCGGGCGGGGTCAGCAGCAGCTCCACGAAGTCCGGGCCGAGGATCCGCGCGGGCCCGTACGAGCCCCCCGCCAGCAGCGTCCGGCAGAACACGGCCATGTCCCGCCCGGTCGAGAACAGCCCCGCGTGCCCGGCCACTCCCCCGAGCGCCCACGCGTTCTCGTCGTGCACGACCCCCCGCACCATCCCCCGGTCCGCCTTCGCCCAGGGACGGCGCTGGTCCTCCGTCGCCGCCGCCCCCGGACACGGCCCGAAGTCCGTCGACGTCATCCCCAGCGGCCTGGTGATCCCGTCGTGGATGAGCACGTCCAGCGTCCGCCCGGTGATCCGCTCCAGCACGAACTGGAGCAGCAGCATGTTCAGGTCCGAGTACGTGTACGTCCCCGGCACCCCCACCGGCACCTCCGCCCGCAGCCGCGCCATCCGCTCCGCGTCGTCGGCACAGTCGTACAGCGGGAGTTCGGGCCGCAGCCCCGAGGTGTGCGTGAGCAGCTGCCGCACGGTCACCCCGTGCCGCGCCGCCGCCCGGAAGTCCGGCAGATACGCCCCCACCAGCGCGTCGATCCCCAGTGTGCCCCGCTCGATCTGCTGCACCGCGGCGACGGAGGTGAACAGCTTGGTCAGGGAGGCCAGGTCGAAGGGCGTGCCGACCGTCATCGGCACCCGGGACTCCTCCGGCAGCTCCACCCCCGCGTCGGCCTCCGCGTCGTACGCGGAGTACCGCACGGCCCACCCCGCCGCCTCCTCGACGGCGATCACGGGCCCGCGTCCGGCGACCACGACGGTGCCCGCGGCCCAGGGCCGCTTCCCGGTGGTGAGGTCGTGGACCTCCTGGACGAGGTGGCGGAGTTCGCCGGGATCGAGCCCGGCCCGTTCCGCGGTGTCGCTGCGCAGTTTCGGTGCGCTCAGTTCTCTGCTCCCTCCGCACTCGCACGTGCGTTCCAAGGACGGCACATTCCCATGAAGCAGCCCAGTGCCACCAGTGCTGCCGCCAGTTGGACGACGGCCATCGGGACGGCGGAGTGCTCGCCGGCTGTCCCGACCAGGGGTGAGGCGACGGCGCCGATGAGGAACGAGGACGTGCCGAGCAGCGCGGAGGCGGAGCCGGCGGAGTGCTTGGTGCGCATGAGGGCGAGGGCCTGGGCGTTGGGAAGGGTGACGCCCATGGCCGACATCAGGACGAACAACGCGGCGGCGACGGGCACGAGCCCGGCCTCGCCGAAGGCACCGGTGGCCATCAGGAGGAGGGCGGTGGCGGCGGCGATGACGATCGCGAGCCCCACCCCCAGCACCTTCTCCAGGCGGACCCGCCCGACCAGCACCTTGCCGTTGAGCTGGCCGACGGCGACCAGTCCGACCGAGTTCAGTCCGAACAGCAGGCTGAAGGTCTGCGGGGAGGCGCCGTAGATCTCCTGGATCACGAAGGGCGAGGCCGATATGTAGGCGAACAGCGCGGCGAAGGCGAAGCCGCCCGCGAGCATGAACCCGGTGAAGGGCAGGTCGGCCAGCAGCCGCCGCATGGAGTGCAGCGCCTCGCCCACTCCCCCACCGTGCCGCTCGGCCGATGGCAGCGTCTCGGGCAGCTTCGCCCACACCACCCCGCCCAGCAGCAGCCCGACGACGGTCAGCACGGCGAACACGCCCCGCCAGTCCGTCACCCGCAGGATCTGCCCGCCGATCAGCGGCGCGACGATCGGGGCGACCCCGGAGATCAGCATCAGGGTGGAGAAGAAGCGGGCCATCGCCACCCCGTCGTACAGATCGCGTACGACGGCCCGGGCGATCACTATCCCGGCCGCGCCCGCGAGGCCCTGCGCCAGCCGGAAGGCGACCAGGAACTCGACGTTCGGCGCGAACGCGCACAGGGCGGTGGCGACGACGTACACCGCGAGGCCGGTGAGCAGCGGGCGGCGGCGTCCCCAGCGGTCGCTCATCGGGCCGACCACCAGTTGCCCGAGCGCCATGCCGAGCAGGCAGGCGGTGAGGGTGAGCTGGACGGTGGCGGCGGGGGCGTGCAGGGAGCGGGTGACCTCCGGCAGGGAGGGCAGGTACATGTCCATCGCCAGCGGTGGCGTGGCGGTGAGGCCGCCGAGGATCAGCGTGACGAGCAGACCGGTACCGCGGACGGCACGGCCGACCGCCGGTTCCGCTTCCGCCCCGGCCATCTGCGCCATGCGCGGTGTCGATGCCCCTTGCTCGGGCATGCGCCCCTCCCTTTCCGTTCGATACGCCGCCTATGCTCTCAGCTCGTACACAGAGCCGAGGGTCGCATGAGCGAGGGTGGGGCGGGGATGGCTGTGGACAACCACACGACTGTGGATACCGGGACGGCGACGGAGGCCGCCGCGGCCACGGCCAAGGTGCGCTGGGGCGTCCTCGCGACCGGCGGGATCGCCGCCGCCTTCACGGCGGACCTCGTGGACCTGCCCGACGCCGAGGTGGTGGCGGTGGCCTCGCGGACCGAGGCCTCGGCGAAGGCCTTCGCGGAACGCTTCGGGATCGAGCGCGCCTACGGCGACTGGGGCGCCCTGGCCGAGGACGCGGACATCGATGTCGTGTACGTCGCCACCCCGCACTCGGCGCACCGGGCGGCCGCCGGCCTGTGCCTGGAGGCGGGGCGGAACGTGCTGTGCGAGAAGGCGTTCACACTGAACGCGCGCGAGGCGGAGGAACTCGTCGCGCTGGCGCGGGGACGCGGGAGCTTCCTGATGGAAGCGATGTGGATGTACTGCAACCCGCTGATCCGGCGGCTCAAGGACCTCGTCGACGGCGGGGCGATCGGCGAAGTGCGCAGTGTGCAGGCCGACTTCGGGCTGGCCGGCCCCTTCCCGCCCAGCCACCGGCTGCGGGACCCGCAGCAGGGCGGCGGCTCGCTGCTGGACCTCGGCGTGTACCCGGTGTCGTTCGCGCAGCTGCTGCTCGGGGAGCCCGCGGAGATCTCGGCGAGAGCAGCGCTCTCGGAAGAGGGCGTCGATCTCCAGACGGGAGCACTGCTCTCCTGGGAGAGCGGTGCTCTCGCTTCGGTGCACTGCTCCATCGTCGGCGGTACGGCGACCTCGGCGTCCGTCACCGGCTCCGAGGGCCGCATCGACATCCCGTACGGATTCTTCTTCCCGGACCACTTCGTGCTGCACCGGGACGGCCGCGACCCCGAGGAGTTCGCCGCCGACCCGGCGGACGGGCCCCGCAACAGCCTGCGGCACGAGGCCCGCGAGGTGATGCGCGCCCTGCGGGCCGGCGAGACCGAGTCCCCGCTGGTCCCGCTCGACGGCACCCTCGCGGTGATGCGCACGCTGGACACGATCCGGGAGCAGATCGGAGTGCGCTACCCGGGCGAGGACGCCGCCCGGGTGGAGCGGGTCACACCGGCCTGAGCCCCGGCGCGCCCGCCTCCGTCACGAAGGACGCGGCCGTGGTGACCGGGGCGCCGGGCCTGGTGACGTACGGCACGGTCCGGAAGTCGGCCCGCGCCTGTGTGCGGTCCAGGGTGACCTTCACGTAGCCGCGGCGGCCGTCGTAGAGCTTCATGTGCGGGTTGGCGGCCGTATAGGTCGCCCAGTTCGAGGGCTTCTGGGTGCCGTCCTGGCCGCTGGCGATCGACGTGGCGACGATCTCGGTGCCGAGGGTGCGCGAGGCGGGGTCGTCGAAGTCGTCCTTGATGTCGAAGGCGTACGCGACGTGCACATCGCCGCTGAGCACCATCAGGTTGGCGATCCCGGCCGCCTTGGCGCCGTCCAGGACGCGGCGGCGCGAGGCGGGGTAGCCGTCCCAGGCGTCCATGGAGACCTGGGCGACGGGGTTGAGGTCCATCTTCCGCTGGGAGAAGCAGACCTGCTGGGCCATGAGGTTCCACAGCGCCGTCGAGGTGCGCCAGCCGTCGAGCAGCCAGGCCTCCTGCGCGGCTCCGGTGATGGTGCGCGCCGGGTCCTCGGACTCGGGGCCGGGGACGTGCTTGCCGTCGCCGTAGGCCTGGTCGGAGCGGTACTGGCGGGTGTCGAGCACGTCGAACCGGGCGAGCGTGCCCCACTGCAGGCGCCGGTAGAGCTGCATGTCCGCGCCGTTCGGCAGCTGGGCGGCGCGCAGGGGCTGGTTCTCCCAGTAGGCGCGGTAGGCGGCGGCGCGGCGCAGCAGGAACTGCTCGGGCGGGTCGCCGTTCTCGGAGACGGCGCCGGCGTAGTTGTTCTCGGTCTCGTGGTCGTCGAAGGCGACGACGAAGGGGTGCATGGCGTGCGCGGCCCGCAGGTCGGCGTCGGTCTTGTAGAGGGCGTAGCGCAGGCGGTAGTCCTCCAGGGTCGTCGTCTCGTGGCCGTAGAGCGCCGGGAGGGTGCGGTCGGTGTACTTGCGGGCGCCGCCCGCGGGGTCGACCGCGTACTCGTACATGTAGTCCCCGAGGTGGAGGACGAGGTCGACGTCCTCGGCGGCGAGGTGGCGGTGGGCGGTGAAGTAGCCGTCCTGGTAGGCCTGGCAGGAGACGGCGGCGAAGGAGAGCGCGGCGGCCGCGGTGCCGGCGGCGGGCGCGGTGCGAGTGCGGCCGGTCTCGCTGAGCCAGGTGCCGGTGCGGAAGCGGTAGTGGTAGACGCAGCCGGGTTCCAGGCCCTCGGCCTCGACGTGCACGGTGTGGTGGAACTCGGGGTGCGCGGTGGCGGTGCCCTTGGCGGCGAGCACGGCGAAGGTCTCGTCCAGGGCGAGTTCCCAGTCGACGTCGACGCGTTCGGCGGGCAGTCCGCCGTCGGGCTGGTAGGGGGCGGGCGCGAGCCGGGTCCACAGCACCACCGAGGTGGGCTGGGGATCGCCCGAGGCGACGCCGAGCGTGAAGGGGTCGCTGTCGATGCGGGCCGCGTCGAGTTCGGCGGCGGCCGCGGCGCCGGTGGCCGGCAGGTCGACGGCGAAGGCGAGCGCGGCGGCCGCGGCCGTGAGGCTCATGAAGCGGCGGCGGCCGACACGGCGCGCGGCGGCACGGAGCTGCGGTGCGTGCCCCTGCGGCCTGGCTGAGCTGATGATCATCCTGTCCTCCCGTCACATTTCAGGGAGGAGCGGGCGGCCGGGCCGGGGACGACACGCGCCTGGGGGCACGCAACACCCGGATGGTGGACGGGGTGTTCCGCATCGCGGAGTCTCACTTACGCTGCGGGCCCATGAACACCAAGAACGCGAAGATCGCCGTGGTGACCGGGGCCGGCTCCGGCATCGGACGCGCCGTCGCCGTGGAGCTGCTGGACGCGGGCTGGTCCGTGGCACTGGCCGGCCGGCGTCCCGAGACGCTCGCGGAGACGGCGGCACTGGGTCCCGACGGCGCCTGTCTCGCCGTACGCACCGACGTCTCGAAGCCGGAGGACGTCGCCGCGCTGTTCGCCGCCGCCGTGGAGCGGTTCGGGCGGGTGGACCTGCTGTTCAACAACGCGGGGACGTTCGGGCCCGGCGGGGTGCCCGTCGAGGAGCTGCCGTACGAGGCCTGGCGGCATGTGGTGGACACCAACCTCAACGGGGCGTTCCTGTGCGCGCAGGCGGCCTTCCGGCAGATGAAGGCGCAGGATCCGCGGGGCGGACGGATCATCAACAACGGTTCCATCTCGGCGCACACGCCCCGGCCGCTCTCCGTCGCCTACACCTCGACCAAGCACGCGCTGACCGGCCTCACCAAGTCGCTGTCGCTGGACGGGCGGGCGTACGGCATCGCGGTCGGGCAGATCGACATCGGCAACGCGGCCACCGACATGACCGCGCGGATGGAGACCGGGGCCTTGCAGGCCAACGGCGAGATCGCGCCGGAACCGGTGATGGACGTGGCCGATGTCGCGCGCACCGTGCGGCACATGGCCGAGCTGCCGCTGGAGGCGAACGTGCAGTTCGCGACGGTGATGGCCACGGCGATGCCCTACATCGGGCGCGGCTGACTCAACTTGCACAAGCGGAATTTGAGCATCCGGACCATTGCGGCCGGTCGCGGGCCTATGCTCAAATCTCCTCCACAAGAGCTTCACACTTGGAGTAGTGGAGTTCCGCAGTCCGTAGTACCCGCTGGCCAAACCGAGGGGGGAGGCGGCAGCCGTTCCACCGCACCGGGTGGGGGTGGATCTCGCGTGGGACCGCGAGGTACGCACCGGTGCACGGAACGGCTGCCGCGAGGGTCAATCCGCCTGCCCGGGCCGGTCCTTTCGCCGTCTGCGCAGCGCCCACGCCCCGCCCGCCAGCAGCGCGACCGTGCCGCCGGCGCCCTCCAGCAGCCGCCACGGCGAGGGATCGCCCGAGGACGCCGAACCCGGGGCGCCGGCCGCCGCGGTCGCCGCCTTCCCGGTCGGCGTCGCCTTCGCCCCGCCCTCGCTCAGCGGCTCGACCAGGGTGCCGACCGCCTTGGCCGAACTCCCCTTCCCGAAGCCCCAGTCGAGCAGCGCGGCGGTCTCCTCGTAGACGGCGTTGTAGCCGCTCTTGGGGTGCATGACCGTGACCAGCAGGGTGCGGCCGCCGCGGGTGGCCGCACCGGTGAAGGTGTTGCCGGCGTTGCTGGTGTAACCGTTCTTGACACCGATGAGTCCCTCGTACGTCTTCACACCCCACGCGCCGGTGAGCAGGCGGTCGGTGTTCTGGATCTGGAAGGTCTTCCTGCCGCCGGCCGGGAAGTCCGCGGTCCTGGTGTGGCAGTACTCGCGGAAGTCGGCGCTCTTGAGCCCGTGCCGGGCGAAGAGGGTGAGGTCGTAGGCGGAGGAGAGCTGGCCCTTGTGGTCGAAGCCGTCGGGGCTGACGACATGGGTGTCGAGGGCCTGGAGGTCCTCGGCCCTGGCCTGCATCTCGGCGACGGTCTTGGCGATCCCGCCGTTCATGTGGGACAGGACGTGCACGGCGTCGTTGCCGGAGCGCAGGAAGACGCCCTGCCACAGCTGCTCGACGGTGTAGGTGATCCCGGGCTTGATGCCGACCAGGCTGGAGCCGGAGGGTACGTCGGCGATCTCGGCGTCGACGACCTTGTGCCGCTCGGTCCGGTCGAACTTCTTCAGCACCGTGTCGGCGAACAGCATCTTCAGCGTGGAGGCGGGCGCGAGCCGCTTGTGCGCGTTGAAAGAGGCGAGGACCTCTCCACTGTCGCTGTCGGCCACGAGCCAGGCGGCGGCGGTGAGCTTCTTGGGCAGCCCTGTGCCCTGAATTCCGGCACGCGCGAGACGGGCACCGCCGATGACGGTGGTCGCGTGGGCGGGGGTCGCCGCGGCAAGCGGAATCGCGGCGGCGGCAAGGCCGAAAGCGGCACGCCGGGAGAGCGGAGAGGAACCGTGCATCCCGGGACCGTACTGCATCCTCCTGGGCGCCACTCAACAGGGGTTTCCTGGCAGCAGCCCCTCCGCAGGTTAGGAATTGCCTGTCTTACGAAAATTTGAAGTCATACCCCGCTTTCTCAGCTCTGACACATCCTTTACTCAGTGCGACTCAAAGGTTTCTCCATAGTTTGTGGCCGCGCCCACAGCGGGCGCCAAGAACCTTCGAGGAACGGGATGTTTGGCATCTATCTCAAGCGCGAACTGGGCCGCAGAAAGAAGGCGGCTCTGGTCATCGCACTGGGTCTGGCGCTCGGTATCGCGCTGGTCATCACCGTCAACTCGGTGTCGGCCGGCATGACTCAGGCTCAGGACAAGGTCCTCAAGTCGCTCTACGGTCTCGGCACCGACATGACCGTGACCAAGGCACAGTCGGCGCCCAAGGCCGGCAGCTCGCAGGGCCCGAACTTCAAGTTCGACGCCAAGTCGAGCAGCAAGACCACCCAGAGCTCGGACCGGGTGATGACCCAGGGTGGTCAGGCCCTGGCGTCCTCGCTGGTCACCAAGGTCGCGGCGCAGAAGGGCGTGGCCGAGGCAGTGGGCGCGATCACGCTGAACGTCACCAAGGTCGACGGCTCCTTCACCCAGGGCAAGGCGCAGAGCTCGACGAGCGGCAGCAGCCAGCAGCAGGGCGGCCCCGGCGGCGGCACCGGCAGCAGCAGCGGCGGCCAGCCGCAGGTCCAGGGCGGCGGCGCCAACTTCAGCGTCAACTCCTACTCGGTGGCCGGCATCGACGTCACCAACCAGGACCTCGGCCCGCTCGCCACCTCCAAGATCACCTCGGGCAAGACGTTCACGGCCTCGCAGACCGACGCGAAGGTCGCGGTGATCAGCAAGTCGTACGCCAAGTCGAAGAAGTACAAGGTCGGTTCGACCTTCAAGATCTCCGGCACCAAGTTCACCGTCATCGGCATCGCGACGCCCGACAGCAGCGAGTCCACCACCGACGTCTTCATCCCGCTGAAGCAGGCGCAGACGCTGGGCGACTCGAAGAACAAGGTCACCACGATCTACGTCAAGGCGACCGACTCCAAGCAGATCTCGACGGTCAAGAAGACCATCCAGAAGAACATCTCCGGTACGACGGTCACCACCTCCGCCGACCTGGCCTCCACCGTCTCCGGCTCCCTCTCCACCGCCTCCAACCTGGCGACCAGCGTCGGCAAGTGGCTGTCCATCGCGGTGCTGGCCGCGGCCTTCCTGGTGGCGGCGCTGCTGACCTCCTCGGCGGTGTCCCGCCGGGTGCGTGAGTTCGGCACCCTGAAGGCGCTCGGCTGGCCCAGCCGCAAGGTGACCCGGCAGGTCGTCGGCGAGTCCATGGTCAACGGCCTGATCGGCGGCGGCCTCGGTATCGCCCTGGGCCTGGCGGCCGCCTACGCGGTCACCGCGATCAGCCCGAAGCTGACCGCGCAGCTCGGCAACACCGGTGGCGGCGGTGGCATGGGCGGCGGGCCCGGCGGTGGCGGCCCCGGCCAGCAGTCGGCCTCCAGCACGATGGAGATCGCCCTCTCCGCCCCGGTCTCCCTCACCACCATCGCGCTCGCGGTGGGCCTGGCGGTCACCGGCGGCCTGATCGCCGGCGCGATGGGCGGCTGGCGCGCCTCCCGCATGCGCCCGGCCGACGCCCTGCGCAGCGTCTCGTAACCCCCCTTGTGCCGGGGCGCCGCCTCCGATTCCCCCCGGGACGCGGCGCCCCACCCCTCTTCTCCTTCTTCAGTTCTTCTTCAGCCACGGAGATCCCATGTACAGACTCACCGGCGTCACCAAGCGGTACACGCGGGGCAAGGAGACGGTCGAGGCGCTGCGCGGCATCGACCTCACCATCGAGGACGGCGACCAGCTCGTCATCCAGGGCCCCACGGGTGGCGGCAAGTCCACCCTGCTGCAGATGATCGGCGGCCTGGACCGTCCGA
This sequence comes from Streptomyces cylindrosporus, assembly GCF_022698165.1. Lineage (GTDB taxonomy): Bacteria > Actinomycetota > Actinomycetes > Streptomycetales > Streptomycetaceae > Streptomyces > Streptomyces cylindrosporus. The sequence goes on along the minus strand of NZ_JALDAY010000001.1, from coordinate 741,546 downwards.
CCGAGGGCAGCGTCGAGCTGGACGGCGTGGACCTCGCGCGCATCAGCGAGACCAAGCTGACCCGGGTGCGTGCCGAGAACATCGGCATCATCTTCCAGTCCTTCAACCTCATCCCGACGCTCACCGCCCAGGAGAACGTCGAGACGGCCCTGGTCCCGCTGGGCGTGAAGCCGGCGGAACGGCGGGAGCGGGCCGCGGAGGCACTGCGGTCCGTCGGCCTCGGCGAGCGCCTCGGACACGCGCCCGCCGAGCTCTCCGGCGGCCAGCAGCAGCGCGTCGCGATCGCCCGCGCGCTGGTCAAGAAGCCGAAGGTGCTGCTCGCCGACGAGCCCACCGGCAACCTCGACGAGGGCACCCGCGACGACATCATGGCGCTGCTGGAGGGGCTGTGGCGCGAGCACGGGCTGACCTTCATCATGGTCACCCACGACTCGTCCATCGCCCGGCGCGCGCCGCGGCTGGCGACGATCAAGGCGGGGCAGCTGACGGTGACCGAGCAGCAGCCTTCTTACGGCGGGCAGCAGCAGTACGCGCAGTACGGCAATCAGGGCGGCTACTAGTCGTTCGGCCGCGGGTGTGTGGGGGCTGGTCGCGCCCACGCGGCGGAGCCGCAAATCGATACAGCCCCGCGCCCCTTGGGTGGGGCCGGTCACCGTTGGAGGATTTGGTCGATCTCGGTCAACTGGTCGGCGGTGAGCGGCCCCTTTTCTATGGCACCGGCGTTCTGCTCCGCCTGCGCGACCGAGCGGAAGCCCGGGATCGGGATCGTGCGCGGGCTGCGGGCCCACAGCCAGGCCAGGGCGCCCTGGGCGGGTGTGCGGCCGTCGGAGGTGAGGATGTCGCGGAGGGCGTCGACCCTCGCGAGCCAGGCCGCGTCGGCGCCGGCGCCCTGCTTGAAGCCCGGCAGCCAGGCGGGCGGGGTGTTGCGGATGTCCCCGGCCTCCAGGGTCCGCCCCGCCGCCTGCTTGCCGGTGAGCAACCCCATCGCGAGCGGGCTGCGGTTGATGCTGGCGAGCCCCAACTCCTCGCACAGCGCGAACATTTCGGGCGCGTCCTGCAGCACGTTCGCCGCGTGCTGCACGGCCGCGCAGTGCTCACCTTGCGCGAACACGGCGGCCCGCGCGGGATCGTCGGTGCTCCAGGCGTACGCGCGGATCAGCCCCTCGCCCACCAACTCCTCGCAGACGTCCCGGAGTTCGGCGGCGCGCTCCGGGTCGGCGTCGGAGATGTGCAGCTGGTAGAGGTCGACGTGATCGGTGTCGAGGCGCTTCAGCGACGCGGCCAGCGCCCGGCGGACGTACCCCGGGGAGTCGTCCTTGCCGATGCTGGTGCGGGTCTCCTCGTCGAAGACGTTGCCCCACTTGGTGGCGATCACGACATCGGCGCGGCGCTTGCCGAGCGCCCGGCCGAGGACGCGTTCGCTGTGTCCGGTGCCGTAGGTGTCGGCCGTGTCGAAGAAGGTCACGCCGAGGTCGAGGGCGCGGCGCACCGCCCGTACGGACTCGTCGTCGTCGACCTTGCCCCAGCCGAGGGGCTGTCCGTCGGTGTTCTGCCACTCGCCGCCGATGGCCCAGCAGCCGAAGCCGAGAGCGCTGACCTCGATACCGCTGCGACCCAGGGTCCTGTTGGTCTCCATGCCGTAGACGCTAGGAGTTGGAGCGCACGCGAAGACAAGACCGAAGACAAGACCTTTGCCGCCGTTACGACGGTCAGGCCTGCCCGGTCTCGAAGCGGGAGATCCTGCCGTCGTCCGCGACCGTGAAGGCCCAGCGGGTGCGCATCTCGCCCCAGGTGTCGTTGCGGTAGTTGGCGACGAGGGCGCGGCCGCCCTGGGACTCGTTGGCCACGTCCAGGTGGCCGTTGGAGGAGAAGATCTCCCGGTCGATCCACTCGTCGAGGTCCCGGTCGGAGCCGTCGTCCGACATCGTCGCGTCGTCCGTGAGCAGCGACATGAACGCGTCGCGGTCATGGGCGTTGACGGCGGTGACGAACGCGCGCACGGCCGGGTCGCTGAGTTTGGCTGGCTGAATCGTCATGCCAGCAGATTCACACCGCTCCCCGGGCCCCGCCACCCGAACGGCGGCGCGAACCCGTCCCGGGGGTGTCGACGGTGCGACGGTGGATACGCGGAGGGGACTGTTCCTGTTCTTCTGTCTCTGTCTTTCGTGGGAGTCGTCGTGAGTGCTTACAACCGACATGACCTGGGTCTGCTGCTGCTCCGGCTGGGTACCGGCGGGGTGCTGGCCGCGCACGGCGCGCAGAAGCTGCTCGGCTGGTTCGGGGGGCACGGGATCGAGGGGACCGGCCAGTTCATGGAGTCCGTCGGGTACGCGCCCGGAAAGGCGAGCGCGACGACGGCGGGCCTCGCGGAGCTGGGCGGCGGCACGCTGCTGGCGCTGGGCCTGGCCACCCCGGCGGCGGGCGCCGCCGCGGCCGGCGCGATGGCGGGCGCGTCCGCGGTGCACGCGCCCAACGGCTTCTTCAACCAGGAGGGCGGCTTCGAGTACGCGGCCACCCTGGGCCTGGCCGCCGCCGGCCTCGCGGTCACCGGCCCCGGCCGGCTCTCCCTCGACCACGCGCTCGGCCATGTCCTCGACCGCGGCTGGATGGTCCCGGCGGCGCTCGGCGCGACGGCGGCGGTGACGGCGATGGTGGTCGGGGCGCGGAACCGGCGGCTGGACAAGCCGGAACTGGACGACGCGGCGGACCAGTTCGACTCGCAGGAGGCGCTGTTCGGGGAGTGAGTCCTTTTTGGCAGGCTGGGCCCATGACCGATCACCCCACCCCACCCGCGCCCTCCTCCCCCGACCTCTGGTCCTCCATCGACGCCCTGTGGACCTGGCTGGACGGCAACCGCCCGCTCGGCGGCAAGGAGGGCCTCCTGCTGCGCATGCTCAAGCTGTCCGAGGAGGTCGGCGAGGTCGCCGAGGCGGTGATCGGCGCGACCGGCCAGAACCCCCGCAAGGGCGTGACCCACACCTGGGACGACGTCCAGGCCGAGCTCTGCGACGTCGTGATCACGGCCCTGGTGGCGCTGCGTACGCTCACCCCCGACACCCGCGAGACGTTCACCCGGCACCTCCAGAGGGTCACCGAACGCTCCCTCGGCCCGTCAACCGACGTGATCTCCGGGTGACTTGAGGGCTCCCCCGGCGCCCGGAGCTGCTGAATACTGACGCCATGGTGACGACGTCGTACTGGCCGGGCGAGCCCGACGAGGAACTACAGGACGAGACCGTCGGATCCCTGCTGCGCCGGGCCGCCGCGCTGGCGCCCGGGACGGTCGCACTGGTCGAGGGCGTGCCGGACCCCGCCGAGCGCCGCCGGTGGACGTACGCCGAACTGCTCGACGAGGCCGAGCGCGCGGCCCGCGCCCTGCTGGGGCGGTTCGCGCCGGGCGAGCGCGTGGCGGTGTGGGCGAACAACATCCCGGAGTGGGTGATCCTCGAACTCGCCGCCGCCCTCGCGGACATCACGCTCGTCACGGTCAACCCGGCTCTGCGCGCGGCCGAGTTGCGGCACGTCCTCGGCCACTCCCGCGCGGCCGGTGTCTTCCTGCGCCGGGAGTACCGCGGCAACCCGATGGCCCGCACGCTGGAGGAGATCCGCGCGGACCTGCCCGCGCTGCGGACGAGCGTGCTGTTCGAGGACTGGGCCGACTTCTGCGCGGAGGGCACGGCGGCGGACCGCGCGCTGCCCGAGGTCGACCCCTCGGCGCCGGCCCAGATCCAGTACACCTCGGGCACGACCGGCGTCCCCAAGGGCGTGGTCCTGCACCATCGCGGGATCACCAACAACGCGCGGCTGGCGTACGTCCGTACCTTCGGACTGCGCCCCGGCGAGGCCCAGCTCAACCCCATGCCGCTGTTCCACACGGCAGGCTGCGTACTGGCCACGCTCGCGGCGATCACCGGCCTCGGCACACACGTCCTGCCCCCGCACTTCGAACCGGGCCTGATGCTGGAGCTGACCGAGTCCGAACGCTGCGTCGTGATCGGCGGCGTACCGACGATGCTCATCGCGATGCTCGAACACCCGGCGCTGCCCACGACGGACCTCTCCTCGCTCCGCTACATGCTCTCCGGCGGCGCGACCGTCCCGCCCGAGCTGGTACGCCGGGTCGAGGCGGCCTTCGGGGTGCCGATGGCCGTCATCTACGCCCAGACCGAGGCCTCCCCCGGCATCACCATCACCCGCCTCGACGACACCGCGGACGACCGCGCCCACACGGTCGGCAGGCCGCTGCCGCGGACCGAGGTGAAGATCGTGGACGCGGCGGGCGCGACCGTGCCGCCCGGGGTGACGGGCGAGCTGTGCACCCGCGGCTACCACGTCATGACCGGCTACCTGGACGCCCCCGACGACACCGCGGCCGCCGTCGACCCCGACGGCTGGCTGCACACGGGCGACCTCGCGTCGATGGACGAACGCGGGTACTGCCGTATCGAGGGCCGCCTGAAGGACATGATCATCCGGGGTGGCGAGAACATCTACCCGCGCGAGATCGAGCAGGTCCTGGCCACGCATCCCGGCGTCGCGGAGGCGGTCGTGGTCGGCGTGCCGGACCCGGTCTGGGGCGAGCGGGTGGCGGCCTTCGTGCGCCGCGCGCCGGGCACGACGGTGGCGGAGAAGGAGCTCTTCGACCACGTACGGGCCCACCTCGCCCCGCACAAGACGCCGCGCACGTGGGTGTTCGTCGAGGCCTTCCCGCTGACCGGCTCGGGCAAGATCCGCAAGAACGTTCTTCGCGAGGAGTACGTGGAGGGCCGGCTGCCCGGCTCGGCCGCTGACGTCTGACCGAGCCCCCCTCTCCCTCACCCGTCCGCGGGTCCTGCCCGGGGAAGAGCTCCGTCCGCCAATATTGGGCAACCCATTGACCGTCGTCGAAAAACTGCCCTACATTCGCAGCGTTTCTCGGCGTCGCCATCCCCGCAATCCCGCTCAAAGGGGTGCCCTCACGTGTCCACCGAAATCCGCACCGCACCTGATTCCACCGCCGGGCAGACGTCCGGCGGTCTGCCCGTCGGCACCCTGGTCGCCGGCTGCTTCGCGGTCTGCCTGGCCCAGATCGCCCTGGCCATGCCGGCCACGCTCAACGGCCTCTTCCAGGAGGACCTGCACCCCGTCGGCTCCCAGCTGACCTGGATCTCGGACGCGTTCCTGCTGCCCGTCTCGGTACTGGAACTGACCTTCGGCGTCCTCGGCGACCTCTTCGGCCGCAAGCGACTGCTGGTCGGCGGCGGCGCACTGCTCGTGCTCGGCGAGGCGCTGGCCGCCGCGAGCACCGGCATCCACATGCTCTGGTTCGGCCAGGCCATCGCCGGCCTCGGCGCGGCGGCGCTCTTCCCCACCTCGCTCGCGATGATCGCCGCGGGCACCCACTCGGCCCGCGACCGCGCCCGTACGATCACCATCTGGGCGGCGGCCCTGTCCAGCGGCGGTTTCGTCGCCCCGGTACTGGGCGGCATCACCGGCAACTACGGCTCCTGGCGCTGGGCGTTCATCGTCGTGACGGGCCTGGCGGCGATCAGCACGCTCCTCAGCCAGCTCTTCGCCCAGAACTCCAGTGCCCCGGAAGGCCGTTCACTCGACCTGGCCGGCCAGATCACCATCGGCATCGGCATGTTCGCCCTGCTCTACGCGGTGATCCAGGGCCCGGCGGACGGCTGGACGGCGACGCCGGTGGTGATCGCGTACGTGGTGGCGGCGGTCTTCATAGCCCTGTTCCTGGTCGCCGAACACCGGGCAGAGTCCCCGCTGTTGAGGCTGGACCTGTTCAAGAACCGGGCGTTCGCGGTGGCGTCGTTCGTGGCGGTGGTCGGCATGTTCAGCTACCTCGGCACGGCGTACGCGACGAGCATCCGCCTGGGCCCGATCCAGCACCAGAGCCCACTGCGCGGCTCGTTCGCCTTCATCCTCCTGAACTCCTGGACGCTGCTGCTGATGCCGCTGATCTCCAGGCTGCTGGAGAGGGTCAGCGCGAGGTGGGTCCTGGGCACGGGCCTGGGGCTGATGGCGGTGGGCGATTTCATCGCGGCGACCCTCCCGGTCGACGACCGGGCCCTGACCTCCCTGATCCTCCCGATCGGCCTGGTGGGCATCGGCTTCGCCCTCACGGTCTCGTCGATCACCGCAACAGCCGTGAACACTGTGGAAGTCCACTACGCGGGCATGGCCAGCGCCTCGACGAGCCTCCTCCGCGACTTCGGTTTCACGCTGGGCCCGGCGGTGATCGGCGCGATCGCGCTGAGCCACGCGGCGGACGAGTTCACGCGGAAGCTGGCGGCTTCCGACCTCTCGACACAGGTCAAGACGGCGGCGGGCCAGGTGGCGGCGGAGGGCGGCCCACTGGCGGCGAACTCGGTCCCGCCGACGTCCCCTCCCGGCGGCGCCCTCCCCATCGCCCTCGAAGCCCTCGGCAACGGCTATGCGATCGGTTACGTCGTCTGCGGCATCGCGGCCCTGGCGTGCTGCCTGCTGAGCGTGATCGCGCTGCGGGGGAAGGGGGACAGGGACGCGACGGTGGGACTGGACAAGGAGGAGGGAGCGAAGGGAGCGGCGGAAGCAGAGGAAGCAGCTGGGGCGTCGGCGTGACGAACTGTCACAAGTGATCCACACCTGTCACAGCTGATCCACAGGAGAAACCCCGGGTCGGTCAACCCTGTCTCCATGGGCGGGCGCCGGCGAGGACCGGCCCCGCACGATCCGAACTCGGGGGACTCTCCATGCAGTACGTGAACGGGATCCGCAAGGCCGCACTGGCGATCGCCGCGCTCTCGGCCGCCCTGACGGTGACGGCGTGCCAGTCGGGCAACTCACCGACGGCGGCGGACTCGCCGTCGAAGGCCGCGAGCAGCAGCGGGACGCCGTCGTCCGCGCCTTCGTCGCCGTCGGGCAAGCCGAGTTCGGAGGCGCCGTCGACTGCTGGCACGCCGACGGCGACGGCGTCCCCCATCTCCGGCTCCGGGGGCGGGGGCGCGGGCGGGACGTCGAAGACGTGCGCTCCGGAGGCTCTGACGGTCGCGGCCCACCAGGCGACGGACCGCCCTGACGGCACCGGAACCGGGGCGGCGATCATCGAGTTCACGAACAAGTCGGCCAAGCCGTGCACGCTCCAGGGCCACCCCACGCTGGTGGCCGGCGCCGGGAACGGCTCCCCCGATCACAACGCACCCCTGAAGGTGACCCCCACCGGCATGGTCACCCCGGTCACCCTGTCCCCCGGCGGCACGGCCCGCCTCAAGCTGACCTTCGTCCAGGTCCAGGGCGAGGCGGACGGCTACTGCAAGTCCGGCGCGAAGCCGTCGTCGTACCCCACGCTGGTGGTGGGCCTGCCGGGTGCGGGCGCGCATCAAGTCGCCCTGGACGACGGGGTGTTCGCGGAGTGCGACAACACGGTGACGGCTACGGCGGTTACGGCGACGAAGCTGACGTGACGCCGGCGAGCGTGCGGTGGGTGCGGACGATCATGAGCCGCGCCATGAAGGGGTGCACCCACCGCACGACGCCCCAATAGGCCTTGGAGCGCCACCCGTTGGTCTTCACAGCGCTACAAAGGGTCACGCGCTCGCTGTCGACGAGGATCGAAGCCCAGGCATCGAGCCCCGACGCACTCACCTTCATGAGCACCTCACCACCCTGCCGGCCGACGACAGGGAAGGCGTCACGCAGAATCCCGGTCCAAGCGGCGGGATCACGCGGCATCCCGGGCAGCAACTCCATGGCGTAGGCGTCCCGGTAGTCAGGCCGCTCCAGGGCCTCCTGGATGAGCCGCGCACCTTCGGGAAAGGGAACCGCCAAGACCTTGCCTTTGACCATGCCCAAGACCGTGACCATGCCCCACCTCCATACGCTACCGTACGGAAGACTGACCATACGGTAGCGTATGGTCATGGCGCAACCCAGGAAACCCAGACTCACGGCCCTCGACTGGGCGGACGCGGCCCTGGCGGCGATCAGAGAGGGCGGCGGCCTGAAGTCGGTGGCGATCGAGCCCCTGGCCACCCGCCTGGGCACGACAAAGGGCAGCTTCTACTGGCACTTCACGAACCGTGAGGCGTTGATCGAGGCGGCCCTGTCCCGCTGGGTGGAAACGAACACGGACGAGATCATCACAACGGTGGAGACGGAGCCGACCCCGGAGTCCCGCCTACGCAAACTCCTGACGCAGGTCACAAAGCCGTCGGGCACGGACCCCCTCGAACTCTCCCTACTGGCCAGCAAGGACCACCCCCAGGTGGCAACGGCCCTCCAACAGGTCACAACCCGCAGGATCACCTACATCGCCGACCTGTTCGAGAACTTGGGCTTCACAGAGACAGAGTCCCGCCAACGGGCACTCATGGCCTACAGCTTCTACTTGGGCCACGCCCAACTGACCCACGCCGTACCGTCGGCACTGCCGTCGGGGGAGGAGTTTCCGGGGTATCTGGAGGCGACGGTGGAGGCACTGCTGCGTCGCGGATAAGGGGATGCCCAACCGCTCTCCCCCGGGCCCGGTTCCCCAGGTACTCATCAGGAGATCACCAGGAGGGGACCTCTCGGCCATGCACTACCTCGCACGTCTCACCACCGCCCTGGCAGCCGTCGGCGCCCTCACCGTCGCCGCGCCGACGTCCGCGCACGCCACCGCGGTCGGGTCAACTCCCGTGCGGACCTTCGAGTACAGCGTCGGCGGGATGACGATGAAGGTACCGACGGGCTGCCTGTTCACGCACATCATCCGCGGCAGCGGACGGAAGATCACCTACCAGAACGCAGGCGTCGACTGCGCTTTCGTCGCAGCGCTCGGCAGCGGTTTCTGCAACTGGCGTATCGACTTCAGTTACGCCGACACGGACAACCGCACATACCGCACGTCGCGTGGCCGGACCCACAACGAATGCAAGATCGACCCGATGCGGAACAACTCTCCCCAGACATTGCCTCGTTATGGCAAGGCGTGCGCGCACCTGTACGTCAACGGCGTGCGCCGCGTCAGTCAGTGCCACCACATCACGAAGTGAGCCCCTCATGGTCGAACAGGAACAGCGAAACGAGTCGGATCCGACGTCGGAATCACGGCAACAGCGAGCCGGTATTGCCGCGTTCCTCACCGGCCTCCTCGCCACACTCGCGTTCTTCGCCTTCTTCCCGGGCCTGCCCCACGTCATCGACTGGGGAGCCATCCTCGTGGCCATCGCGGCGGGTGGACTTGCCCGCTGGTTCTGCCGGTCCTGGATGGCGAGGACGGCACGCGAGAAGGACAGTGCCTGAGGGCAGACGAGCTGAACCGCGGCCTAGGAAGAAGCTGGAAGCCGCCCTGCGCATGCTCCTGTACGCGCCTCGTTCTTCCCCCGTACGCCTTCTCCATGTTTGATATCTGGCGGTCGTGAACATGACGGGCGCGGTTCCGGACGTTCACTGCCGTCCCGCCCCGAGTGTTCACGTTCCCCGGACCGGTGGGGACGGCGTTGACAACGTTGTCCCTGGTCAGGCCGGGCATGCGTGTGTCGCGACGCTGGAGAGGTTCCGTGCACATCAGACCCCGCGCTTCCCTTCCCAGGACGATCCCTCCGAGACCTGCCCGCCGACCCCGTCGTCGGCCACTGCACGCGACCGCCGCCGCCCTGCTCGCCGGGGCGCTCGGCCTCGCCGCGCTCACAGGTGGGGGTACGGCCGCCGCAGCACCCGGCGCGACCACGTCCACCAGTCCCGCTGCCTCCGCCAACCCCACAGCCTCCACCGGATCTTCCGGATCATCCAGCGGCACCGACTACACCAAACTCGTCGACCCCTTCGTCTCCACCGGCGGCGACGACGGCAACGACCTGCCCGGTGCCGAGGCCCCCCACAGTCTCGCCAAGGTCAACCCGCTGACCACCCCCGGCCGCAATCACACCGGGTACGACTACGACGAGGACCACATCGCCGGGTTCACCGCGACGAACCTGGACGGGGTCGGCGGCTCGGGAGGCGGCGGGGATCTGCTCGTCGTACCGACGTCCGTGGAGTACAACAGCCGTCCCACCACGGCCAGTTACGCGCACACGTACAGCCACGACAACGAGACCGCGACGCCCGGCTACTACCAGGTCGGGCTCGGCGCACTCTCCGGAACCGGATCCGCGGTGACCCAGGACTCCGGCACCATCAACGCCGAGATGACCGCGACCACGCGCACCGCGCTGGAGCGCTACCGCTTCCCCGCCGGATCGGAGCCCCAACTCGTCCTCGACCTCGCCAACAACTTCACCAGCCGCACCCGCGCCACCCTGAAGGCGACGACGCTCGCGGACGGCACCACCTCGATCACCGGCCTCATCGCGGGGTCGTTCAACGGCGCCTCGTACAAGCTGTATTACGCCGCCACGACCAACGCCCCCGTGACCTCCCTCCAAAGCTGGGGCAACGACGGCAAGTTGAGCGACGCGACCGCCCAGGACGGCACCGACACCGGCGCGATCCTCGGGTTCGACAAGTCCGCCGGGGACGACATCGAACTCCGCGTCACGCTCTCCCCCATCAGCGCCGAACAGGCAACCACCGACCAGCACAACGAAGTCGGCAACCTCACCTTCGACCAGGCACGCGCGCGGACGACCGCGGAGTGGAACAGCACGCTGGGTGCCGTCGCCGTGAAGGCCTCCGCGGCCTCCGACCCCGACTCCACACTCGTCAAGCAGTTCTACACGCACCTGTACCGCATGTACGCCCTGCCGGTGAACGCCACCAGCACCACCGGGACATACCGCGGCGTCGACGGAGCGGTCCACAAGACCAACGGCTACACGTACTACGACGGTTGGTCCACCTGGGACGACTTCCGCAAGTACTCCGTCGAGGCGTACATCGACCCGGCCACCTACCGGGATCTGGTCCAGTCGCTCATCCTGCTCTTCGCCGACGCGCACACCTCGGGCAAGAGCCTCGGCAGCCTCACCCACTCGGTCCCGACCGTGCGGTGGGAGCGCTCGGCGGTCGTGGTCGCCGACGCGTTGTCGAAGGGGTACAAGGACTTCGACCGGCTCGACGAGGCGTACCCGGCGCTGAAGTCGTACACCGGTTACTACACGGGCGCGCAACTGCGGCAGGGGTACGTCTCGGGAGACCCCGGTACGACGGTCCAACGCGGTTACGACCAGTGGGCGTTGGCCGTCGTCGCCGACGTGCTCGGCAAGGACGCGGACGCGAAGAAGCTGCGCGCCCAGTCGACCATGGCGATCGACAAGCTGGTCAAGTCCGGTGCGTGGACCGCGGCCGACGGTACCCAGGTCGGCCTGCTCACCCCGCGCGCCACGGGCGGCGACTGGCAGAGCGCCGACTACGAGAAGTTCGAGGCGGCGGGCCTCTACCAGGGCACGCTCTGGCAGTACAACTGGTACGACGCCTACGACATGGCCGGCCTCATCCAGGCCATGGGCGGCACGAAGGCCGGCAAGGCCGCGGTCAACCACATGTTCGGCGAGGACTCCGACGCCGACGACGGCTCGACCATGCTGCACTCCAACGCGAACGAGATCGACCTGCAGGCGCCGTACCTCTTCAACTACGTCGGAGAGCCGAGCCTGACGCAGAAGTGGGTGCGCGCCATCTACACCGGCACGACCTGGAACCGGTACATCGCGACCGGCTCCACGAACGAAGTCCCCAGCTCCGGCGGCGAGTTCACCCCGCCGGTCAAGACGCAGGTCTACAAGCTCTCCCCGCACGGCTTCCTGCCGACCATGGACAACGACGCCGGCACCATGTCGACCATGTTCGTCGCCGCGGCCCTGGGCCTGTTCCCGGTGACGGCGGGCTCCAGCCAGTTCCAGATCGGCAGCCCGTTCTTCGACTCCACGACGATCACCTACGGCAACGGCAGCAAGTTCACCGTGAAGGCCGACGGGGTGTCGCCGAGCAACTACTACGTACAGAGCGCGACCCTCAACGGCTCCCGCTTCACGAACACTTGGCTCGACTACTCGCAGATCGTCGCAGGCGGCACCCTGAACTTCCGTATGGGCTCGAAGCCTTCCGACTGGGGCACCCGCACGAAGCCGGCGTACTCACTCAGCGCCGAGAATGACGATCCGTCAGAAGCCGCTCCCGGAAAGACAGTTGTCGTCGCCAAGCCGGCCACCGTCGCGACCACCGCCGACGGTACGGTCGACGGAGACGTGAAGTTCACCCTCTCCTCCGGCCCGGCGTCGTTCGCCGCGCGCAAGGGCACCAGCCTCACCGGGACCAAGGCCGCGACCGTGACCGGCCTCCCGGACGGCGTCACGGCGGACCTCCGCGTCACCGGCGCGCGCACGGCAACCCTCACCCTCACCGGCACCACGAAGATCGACGCCCGGTACGGCATAACCTTCCGCGACGCGGCCTTCGCCCACGGAGTGCCGGCCTCGACAGTGACCGGCACCGGCGTGTCCGCGACCGACCCGCTGCTCATCTCCGCGGCCGCGGTGCCCCGCAAGGCCCTCGCCGCACTGGTCGACCAGGCGTCCCTGGTCCGCGAGGGCAACTACTCGGACGGCTCCTACACCATGTTCCGGTCGGCGCTCGAACGTGCCCGTACCGTCCTCGCGGACACCGCTTCCGGCACGGCCACGCTCATGGCCGCGGCCGACGCCCTGCACTCCGCCATCGACGCGCTCACCATCGACGAGGGCGGCTACGCCGTCCTGCAGGCCGAGGACCCCGACCAGATGGAGGGCCCGAGCCTGAAGAAGGAGGCGTACTACTCGGACGGCGACCTCGGCGGCGTGACCGAGGGCGCGTGGGAACGCTTCGACAAGCTCGATTTCGGGGGCGTGGCCCCACACAGCATCTCGATCCGCTACGCCAACTCCCAGGCGACGACGGCGAGTCCGAGCAGCGTCGACATACACGCGGGCGCGGCAGACGGCCCCATGGTCGCCACCGCGTCACTCCCCGGAACGGGCGGCTGGCAGTACTACAGCACCGTCCAGGCGACCGTCACCGACCCGGCGGCCCTGCTGGCCGCGTCAAGCGCGACGTTCGTGTTCCACGCCCCGTCCGGCCAGCAGTGGGTGTCGAACTTCGACTGGTACCAGTTCTCCCCCGAGGACATCGCGTCGTCCCCCACGACCACCACCCTCGCCACACTCACCACGGCGAACACCACGACCACCGGCGACGGTTCACTCCCGCTCAAGCTCTCGAACGGCATCTTCGAGAACGTGACGAACGGCGCGTGGGCGGAGTGGAAGGACACGAACCTAGGCGACGGCGCTGACACCGTGACCGTCAGCTACGACAAGCCCCAGTCCCGCGCGGCATCGGACTCGCACATCGAGCTGCGCCTCGGCTCGAAGGACGGCGGCGAGGACGACACGAAAACCGTCAACATCCCGCTCGCGTACACGGGTTCGGGCTGGGGCACCATAGCCACCACGACTGCCCAACTGGACCCGAGTGTCTTCACGGGCGTCCAGGACGTGTACGCCGACTTCGTCTCCGGCACTCAAACCGACGCCCAGCCGTACGTGGCCAACGTCTACTCGCTGACCCTGACGCGTAACGCCGACGCCCCAGTGGCCTTCGACGCAACGGCGTTCACGTCGAACAGCGGCGGCGGCCTCAAGAGCGAGCCGGCCGGTTGGACGGACGCGGGTTCCGCCACGGACCTGGGCGGCACGTACAACGGAGCGTGGCTGAACTACGGGAACATCGACTTCGGCAAGTCCTCGAAAAACACGGTCACGATCACGTACGTCAACAACTCCGCGCGCTGCGGCACGGGTTCGACTGTCCAGCTCTACCTCGACGCCTTCGATCCAACGGCGCCCGGCACCCCGTACGCGACGATCCCCCTACCCGTCACGGGTTCCGCATGGTCATCGGGCGGCACGACGAGCCTGACCCTCCCGAAGGGAGTCACCGGCACGCACACGGTCCACCTGCGGCTGACGACGACCCCGGACTCCTCGCACCCGTACGTCGCGAACCTGGGCCGCATCACGTTCAGCCACGCCGACACACCGGCCGGCACGGACACAACGGCCCTCCGCAAGGCGATAACCCAGTACGAGGGCCTGTCGAACGACAAATCACGCTACGACACGGTCGACTTCGGGGTGTACCTGCGCGAACTGGCGGCAGCCCGCGCCCTGTTGACCGCCGACGGCGCGACGCAACTCGAACTAGACACCCAGACCCGAAGCCTCACCCTGGCCGCCACCCAACTGATCCCCCTGCCGAGACTGAGGCTTGAGGATCTGGTCACGAAGGCATCGACCCTCGTCAAGTCCCGTTACACGGAGACGACTTGGGCGGCATTCACCGACGCACTGGCCAAGGCGAAGACGACGCTCGCAGACGACACAGCGACGGACGAGACCCTCACCACCCGGTACGAGACCCTCGACCAAGCCCGTTCCGCACTCACCACGAAGCCGAAGACAGTACCCACCGCGCCCGCCGCCGTGTCGGCGATCGCGTCCGGCACGAGCGTGACGCTCGCCTGGTCCACCCCCACGGACGACGGCGGCTCCCCGGTCACCGGCTACAAGATCACCCTGACCGGCGGCCACCAGGTCGAGATCGACGCCCCGGACAGCCACGGCACGACGTTCACCCGCCTCCCGTCCGGCCGTTCCTACTCGGCGCGCGTCGAGGCGGTGAACGCGGTCGGCGCCTCACAGCCGAGCACAGCCACCCAGCCCGTGATCACCGGCGGCAGCACACCGCAGAAGCCGACCGTGACGGGCGTACTCACGGACGACAAGCAGGTCAGGGTGACGTGGCGGCCGGCGGGTGACGGCGGTTTCCCGATCATCGGCTACGAGGTGACCCTGGAGGACGGAACCACCGCACACGTCCCGGCCACGACGGACACGGCCCTGCTCACGACAACGAACAGGGCGAAGACTCATACGGCGACGGTGACGGCGGTGACCCTGGCGGGGACGTCGGCAGACGCGACGCCGACGGAGACGTCCGCTGCCGATACCGAGACCGACCCCTCGACGTACGTACCGACCCCCTTCCCGGACGACACCCTGAAGGCGACGTACACCTCCGACACCTGGCCCACGACCGACTACTTCCACAACCTGCTGAGCGGCATCGACGACCTCGGCTCCGCCACCCTGGCCCCCAACACGAAGATGCCCGCCGATACCCAACTCACCGCGGAGAACGACGAACTCGCAGTCAGCATCAACAACTCGGCGATACAGAAGCAGGTCGACCGCGCCGAGGTGGACGCGACGAACAGCTCCACCATCACGATGGCCGACGGCTTGGGCTCAAGGCTGGGCCAGATCTACCTGGACGCCCTGAACGCCGGCCAACTCCCCAAGACCAACGCCCTGTTCGGCCGCGTATCGCAGGGCCTCGACGGCGTAGACGCGGCAAAGAACAGCTACGGCTACCTACGCCCGTACGTACGACTCGGCTTCGTAGGCGACGGCGGCCAGGTCTACGAGTCCCAGGACGGCTCGTACACCAGCCTCACCACCAGCGGCTCCTACCCGAGCGGCCACACGTACGGCGGCTACGAGGCCGGCACGATCCTGGCCACCCTGCTCCCGGAACTGGCCCCGTCGATCCTCGCCCGCACCTCGGAGTACGCCGACAACCGCATAGTCCTCGGCTTCCACTACCCCCTCGACGTCATGGGCGGCCGCATCACCGGCCAGGCCACGGTGGCACACCGCTGGGCGGACCCCGCCTTCGCGAAACTGCTGACACAGGCCCACACCGAGATCGAGAACGTCCTGCTCGCCCAATGCGAGAAAGAGGGTTACGGCAACACACTCGCGACCTGCGCAGGCGCCCCCTACGGGGGCCTGAGCACGGCACAGGACATCGACGTGTACACACAACGCCTGACGTACGGCTTCTCCCAGGTCAACAAGCCGGGCCGCCCGCTGGCCACCCCCTCCGACGCGGCGGCCCTGCTGACCACGGCCTTCCCGAACCTCACCACCGCCCAACGCACCCAGATCCTGGAACAAACCGCCACGGACTCCGGCTACCCACTCGACCTCACCGCGGACGGCGAGGCGAGCTGGCAACGGATCAACCTGGCGGCGGCGATGGCAGCGAACGTCGTGGTCAACGCCGACGGGTCGGTCACGGTGACCAACTTCTCGGACGCGACGAAGGCGAGCGTCGCCGACGCGAGCGCGATCAAGGTGGGTGGCGTCGCGATCGACGGCTTCGACCCGAATATCACGACGTACGTGGTCGACTGGCCGACGAACGCGAGGATCCCGACGGTCTCGGCGGTGCCGACCGAGACCGGGGCACGGGTAAGGATCACGCCCGGCAGCTCTACGGTCACGTCGACGGACCCGGCCTTCACCACCCGCACGATCAAGGTGACCTCACCGAACGGTTCAGTCACCCGCACGTACACGGTCGGCTTCCATCGCACGAACGGTGCCGACCGAACGTCCACCGACGCCGAACTCTGGTCATCAGCGACGGCTTGGGCTGACACACGAGGAATCCGCCAGTCGCAATACACGCCCTGACCACCGGTTGCCGACACCGCCCGGCCGGATTTCCGGCCGGGCGGCCGGCGACAGAGCTGCATCACACGTTGTGCCGGGAGGAATGCAAGCGCATCAGTTGAGCAGCGTGACCGGCCATCGCGGCCTTCCAGGGTGCAGAGTCCTCCGCGGCGATCTCGCTCCACAGCCGGGCCACGGCGACTGCAAACGCACCCCGTGCCTTCGGATCGCACTCGCGCCAGGACGGAGCTCGCTGCGCCCACGAGACCGCCTCCTCAGCAGTCGCCCCGGCCTCCATGATTCGCAGGGCGAGCATGAAGGGATCGATCCACGCCGCACCCCACGTTGGCCACGCCCAGTCGATCAAGCGTGCGCGGTTACCGTGGATGAGGACGTTGTCCGGGGCGAAGTCCGTGTGCAGCAACGTGTCCCCCGCGAACAGCACCGCCTGTCCCTCGTCGGCGTACTTCCCCCACCGTTCCTCCGCTGTCTTCAAGCCGAGGTCCTTCGGTGCGGTCACCTGCTGCAGCTCGGCGAGCGCGGCCAGGACCAGCGTCAGGTCGTCGGCCTTGCTGTAATCGGCATGGCGGCCATCGACCGCCTCGTATCCAAGGAGCTCCCACCCTCCAGCCTCCACATGCCACAGAAGCCGCGGGCAAGCAGCGGGCAGGTAGGGGCTGATTGCGATCTCCCTCTTCTGGGAGGCGACCTGCGGGTTGTCGGCTGAGATGCCCTTGACGAAGACGGGACCGCTGTCGGTGTCGAGTAGAGCGGCAATGGCGCTGTTCATTCCGCCTCCGGCGGTGCGGGCGCTGGCGATACGGCCGGTCTGGGCGATGACCGCCTGGCGGGCGGCCGATGGCAGCTCATCGAAGGCGAGACGGGGCATGGACACGGAGCGCGGTTCCTCGGTTGAGCGGGTGGAAGGGCGAGGCCCCGGCCAGCGTAGACCGGGGCACCGCCATGCAGCGCGACGGTCTAGTACGGGTTGTCGTCACCGGCCGAGCAATTGCATCCGGCAGCCTGGGCGACGTCGCCATCGATGTCGCTGATAATGCGGAACTCGCCGTTGCCGATCGTGGGGACCTGAACGGGGACGGGCAGCATTCCACCCGCGTCGACGGGCGGGCGACGGCCGATGGTGACCATGACCGGTTTGGGCGTGCGCAGGGTCGTGCTGGGTGAAGTCATGATCCGTAGCCTCCGTGTTGGCAGTAGAGCGATCGGTTGTCCCCCGCCTCCTGGTAGAGCTTCGCCAGCGGCCGGCACGTCCTGCATGTAGCGGCCTGTGTGCAGCCAGAGCAGCCACCAGTGCGGAGCTGTAGGGACTCGGCGATGGCACCGAGCCTGGGAAGGCCGTCGAGGCCTTCCGTCATGAGGTTCACGCTCGGATCGCGCCCCACCTTGCAGATGGACGCGTTGCCGTGCGGATCGACGTGGAAGAAGGTGTGACCTGCATTGCAGCCCTTGAAGACGCTGCGCGGTCGCAGGTGGTCGGTGGCCTGAGCGGCGAGCGGGCCCGCGTCACCGTCGATCGTCGGCGACATGCCCGAATACACCTGGTACGGGAACCCCCATCGGCCCTCCGCGAGGCGCACCATGCCGTCCAGTTCATGCGCGTTGGAGTCGGACACGATCAGGTTGAGCCGTACAGGCAGGTCGGCCTCCCGCGCTGCATCCAGGCCGCGGGTGAACCGGCGCCACGCGCCACGATTGCGAGTCACGCCCTCATACGTTTCCTCGGTCGCGCCGTAGAGGCTCACCGTCAGCCGGTAGGGCCGGTGGCGGGTGAACAAGTCCCGGATGGCTACCTTGTGGAGCTGGGATCCGTTCGTCGACACCTGCACCATCAGGCCGAGCTCGTGTGAGTACTCGTACGCCGCAGGGAACTGTGGATCGATCAACGCCTCGCCGCCGGTGATCTGCAACCACAACACCCCGGCGTCACGCAGCAGTTCCAGCAGCCGCCGCTTGTTCTCCCACGACAGCCCAGCGAACCTCTTTTCGCCGAGGTAGCAGAAGCCGCAGTCGTAATCGCACCCTAGATTGATCTCCCACGATGCCTTCACGAAGCCGTACGGCGACGGCTCGCGAACGAGCACCACGGTGGACAAGGCGGCGCCTCGAGGCAGATGCATCCCCCACGCCTGCGAAGCGGCGAGGCGCAGCCAGGCCGGTGGTGCGTGCCCTTCAGGGGCGGTGCGTAGTTCGTCGTAACTCGATCGGTGAATCTGGATGCCCTGCGGGTGGCCGGGCCGCAGGATGAGGTGCTGCCCGAGGAACGGGCTGGCAAGCAAGCTGTGCATGGGATTCCTTCACGAGTGGTCAGACAGCGGGGAGTTGGGGAGGAGCACCCCGTTCTGGCTCCTCAGAGCTGAGCGCAGACCTGCTGATGGCACAGGGCGATCAGGGCCCGGCAGTTCAGGGCCAGATCTTCCAAGTGCACGGCAGCGGCGCGGTGGTCAAGGTCTGGTCCCTCGTTCAGCGTTCTGTGAGTGCGGACGAGTAGCCAGCGCGCGGTTTCGCGTTCGCTGGTGTCCGCCGACTGCGCTTCGAGTGTCGCTCCCAACTCACCGGCCAGGGCCGCTACATGGCCACGCAGACAGCCGGCCAGCCTGTCCACCTCGGCCCGATCCGGGACCTTGGCGGGCAGCCCGTTGGTCAGCTCCAAGGCTTCAGTCCAGGCACTGCGGCACGCGTCGAATTCGAGCGACCGGTCGTCACCCACCGTCGGCCTCCTTCTTCGCCGCCAGGCGGAAACGGCCCACGTTGACCATCTGCGCAACCGCGTCGGCCTGGCAATAGGCTTCCGGCCGGTCCGGTGGCACACACCATGAGGAGCGGGCCTGATAGCGGTTCGAGTCGATGGCCGGGTGTGGCACGCCGAGATAGCTGCCCGCATCAAGACAGGCGGTGCTCGGCGTGCTCCAGGCAGCGCATGCCCCAACCGGGACCAAGCAGTAGTACCGACCCGATTGCCTGTCCACGAAGACAGGACCGCCGTGCAGAGCGGCGGCCAAGTACTCGTCGACCCGGGCCGGGTCCTCACTCCGAGCAGCGGCGAACACGATGGCGGCGGCAACGCGAATGGCAGAAAAGCGATCGCCGCAGCGCAGGAGGGCGACCTCCATCGTCTGCCATTCGGCACCGGCCCGGACCGGATCGTCAGCAGCTTGGAGGAGCCACTCCGTCACGTCCAGCAGTTCATCGACGTGCGAGCGCACGAGCAACCCGGCTTCCGAGGCCGACTCCACAATCACCTGTGTCGCCACCGGAGGTGACACATTCGGGCCATGTGCGGTGGCAATGGGGTCCATGAGCAGCTGCCTCCCAATTAGGCTCGATCAGGGATGGCTAAGACGGTAGAAATCCGGCGCTCAAGCCTGAAGTGACTATGAGTACAGGTGAGTTGCGCCCTACGCCCGGGAACGGACACCTCATGCGGCCAAACGCACGACAAACCCTGACCGGTGGTACGGGAAAGCCGCCACGGCCCCGCTCAGGTCTGATCTCGGGGTATGTCCTGCGTGTCATCAGGGAGCAGTTGGGCCACACGCAGGAGGAAGCCGCGGAACACCTGGAGGTCTCACCGGACACGATTGCCGGATGGGAGACCGGCCGTCGCCCGCTGACGGCCGTACCGGTCGGTCAGATGCTCATGCACCGCCATCGGCTCATGCAGTTGGGCACGCCAACCGCGCTCCTTCAGGCTCTCGAGCGGGCCTTGGAGGCAGACGTCCTCCTCGCTACGGTCCTCGACGACGCCTCGGTCGAGGAAAGCCCCCTGGGCACAATGGTGATGCAGCGCGACCTCGGCGAAGTCCTGGCGTGGCCGCTCAACGGCGTACCACCACGGCCAATCCGAGACTTGCCCCCACCACCACGCGCCCGCCGCGGCCCTGCCCCCACCGGTCCCCAACTCAGCCGCCCGGAACGCACGGCGTTCTTCTCCACAATGCGGCATACGGCTGAACAAGCCCGGGGTGAAAGTCAGTTCTTACTCCGCCGCCAGGCCTTGTACCTCTCCGGCTATGACACCGAGCCCGACGCAGCGGACTGGCTCACCCACCAGCAACGCACCGAACGCCCACACGACTGGCTGACCTCGTGGCTGAACGCTCGCAGCGTCGCGGCCGTCGCCGCGCGACAAGGCGACCGCGATCGCATGAGCCACTTCATCGACAGGGTGCTCACGGACGACGAACCCGGCGAAGCCGCCAACCTGAACTACTGGGCGTACTGGGTTGGCGAGATGCGGCACACGGAACTGTCGGACGATTTCATCGCAGACCGCACACCCCGCCCCTGGCCCGGCGACAAGCTTCTCGCCCACCTCGTCCAGGGCCTGTCCCCGCAGCACGGCTATGTCGACCTCAACATCCACACTCTGTGGTCCCTGCTGCAGATCCGCCCTCATCTGCTGCGATCAGGCACAGCGGCCCACGCTCTGCATGACCGCCTCCCGGTGATGTTGGATAGTCGTGAGCTCCCGTCGCGCGGGCGACGGGAGTTGGAGAGCATCCGGTACGCAATTCGCCTCGCCGAGGCGTGAGAGGAGCCCACGGTGTCCGAGGACCTGACCGCGGTCGCCCGTTTCCTGTATGAGGCGGGGACGCTGAAGAACACCGCCCGCTCCGGATGGTGGATGGCCGGCGTGAAGCACCCCGAGTCGGTCGCGGAGCACTCGTGGCGCACGGCCCTGATCGCGACGATCATCGCGAAGCTGGAGGGCGCTGACCCGGCGAGGGCAGCGTTCCTGGCGGTGTGGCACGACTCCCAGGAGACGCGCACCGGGGACGTCAACCATCTCGGCAAGAAGTACAGCGGCGGAGAGGCTGATCCTCGCGACATCACCGCTGACCAAGTGGCGGGGATGCCGGAGCTTCTGGCCGAGGCTGTGCGAGATCTGGTCGCCGAGTACGAGGCCAAGGAGTCTGCGGAAGCGATCTGCGCACGGGATGCCGACAAGTTGGAGTGCATGATTCAGGGCATCGAATACCGGGATCAGGGCTACACCAATGCGCAGCGATGGATCGACAACAGCCAGGGCCGGCTCGTCACCAAGACGGGCCAGACGCTGGCTGAAGCGGTGTTGGATACGGGATCGTTGGATTGGCTGCGGGCGGCACTGGACGAACGCCTGGGCTGAGGTCAAGCGTGGTGGCAACTCGACCATGTTCCGTGAGCATTCCTATCCGGCCAACGAAGAATTGGAGTACCGCGGATTTGAACAGGGCTCTGGCACGGAAACGAGAGTATAGTCAACCAGGGAACTGTCCGTAGCCGATAATTGCAACGGAACTCCCTGTGACAGGTGCAACTACTCAAAGCTGATTACGTCCCAGGTGAGAAGGTTTTCAGGCTCATCGTCGAACCAGGCATACGACCCCGGAGCCAATTGCGGCAGGCACTTCTTAGCTTCACTGCTCGTGCGTGATGCGAACGCCGTGAGGAAGCGGCACTGTTCGGCCTTGAGATTCTGGCTCGTCGCCCATTCCAACAGGTCAGACTTTCGGGCATCTGTGATGGGTCCGTCGGTAGCCACGACCTCGATGAACCAGAACTCGTCCCGCTCTGGCGCGAGATCAGCAATCAAACAGTCCGGCAAAAGCGCGGCCTGGTCAACAGCGAGCC
The DNA here is from genome assembly GCF_022698165.1 of Streptomyces cylindrosporus. Taxonomy (GTDB): domain Bacteria; phylum Actinomycetota; class Actinomycetes; order Streptomycetales; family Streptomycetaceae; genus Streptomyces; species Streptomyces cylindrosporus. The sequence continues at coordinate 719,464 of NZ_JALDAY010000001.1, read as the reverse complement.
CCATTTCCTTAAGCGCCTTAGCGTCCAGAGGGTTAACTTTCTCGCCAGGTTGGGAGATGAACAAGACGCTCGGGTCTTGCAACTTGGGGGCGAAAAATTCTAGTACACCTTTGAGTATTGCACTACTCTCACCGGGATGCAGAATCCGCTGACCACCCTCAGGCAGTGAAACCGTCACGCTTTTAGTGCTTCGGTTCGGATCGCGCTGACGTGCGGCTCGACGCTTGCCAGTCGGGCTTAGATGAGTGTCTTGCCATGCAATAACCGCTGCATCAAATGTTTCGCCAGCGAGATGCGGATCGAGCAAAGCGGCAAATCCGGGCTCGAGACTGTAGCGACCTGTGGGCGACGTCTTGGCCAGGTCGGTTCGCTCAAGGACCGCGCCATGCTCGGCCATTTTCTTGATCGACTCGTCTCGCACCTGCTCACGACTATTACCGACATACCAGGATGTCCCCCGCAGAACCCCAGCCTGAGCGAAAAGCGCCTCAACCGCTTTCTCTCCCCGCCTTGCAGCGCGATAGTAAGCGCGCCGTTCCTCATCGCTGCGCCGCGCAACGATCTCATCACTCATCCACGTCACCATTGTGGGGCGAAAACGGGGGGAATCGCCAATAGCTCCCATATACATAGCGGCAAAGGCAATGGAGGCAGCAGCAAGATTCTCCGTCGATGTGACACCAGTTGTTGCTTGCGGAAGAATCTTCTTGAGCCGCTCCTGATACGCCTCGCGAGAATCAAGCAGTGCGGGCAAGATCCAGTCGTCATCGTGTTCCGTCACGAGTCAAGACCGTATCCGGCGTTGATCGCCTGCGGAAGTCGTTCCAGGGGAAGAGCAGCCCACTCCTGCAACAACTTGGGCCCTGGCAGAGGCAGTGCGGCCAGCTCGTAGGCAGAGACAGCGACGGAACCGGTGAGGCAGCGGTACAGCCTGTCCAGGGCATCAGAGTCCAGCAACGCGGTCAGAAGCCGCGGCGTGAGCAGGCTGTCTTCATGCTCACACGTGAGCACATTGACATGGTTTTCCACGGAAACCCTGCCCCCCCAACGGGTCAAGGTTTCGGTGTCGAGCGCCGCCGCAAGCAAGCGTCGAGGCTGTTCGGGCGCAGTGGTGCGCTGCACAAGGACGGCTGGACGATCCAGGACGAGCACACGGCGATCCTTGTCCCGCAGCTGTAGATACCGGAGCTTGTCACGGGCTGGATCTTCATGCAGCTCCCCTCCCTCCAGGTCTCCAGCCCACACAATCTTCACGGAGCTTTCTGAGGGTGAGGCTGACAGCTGAGGCTTATGACGATTCCAAACCAGCGGGCCGGTCGATACCGACCATCCATAGTCCTCAAGGCGTTTGGACATCCTCTGCGCCGCCTTGACCAACGGAACGTCGCCGCCGTGGCGTGGCAGCAACCACGGCCGATCGGCCTCTTGGGGTACCCGCTTCTTGCCAATTGCTGTGCGGAGGGTTTTGCCATTCATCGTCAATCGATCGCACGCGACTGTCTGAGGCGCTTTCCCCTTCCGGAACGTCACCAGAACCGTCTCCTGAAGAACACCCGTGGAGAACACACCGGCCCGGTCCGTCACATACGTGATGTTGGTGAGCGGGGCCGTTGACGCAAGATAGGACCTCAAACGCTGGAAGTAGGACCCGCCGAGCCATCCAGCTGGCACCAGCGCTGAAACCGCTCCACCTGAGGCCAAGTGCTCGACCGCCGATGCCATGAAGAGGCCGTAGCGGTTGGCGTGCCCGTAGACGACGTGCTGCCAGCGTTTCCGATCCTCCGGGGAGAGTCGCACCCTCCCGTAAGGCGGATTCAAAATCGTGACTTGCGGGATAGCTGACGGCGCATCCAGACCGTTTCCGACTTCCAGGAGCTCCGGCAGCGGCCTTCTGCGTGATGGAGGAACTTTGGCCCAGACTGGCAGCAGCTCTGATGCAAGCAACACATTACCAAGCCACACCGCAGCGGAATCTAGATCTCGTCCCCCTACAGCTGCCCCGACGGCGGCCAGCACAATTTCAGGGCGAGTGCTGCGTTGGCCATCAAGCCACGCGCGTAGCGCAGGCAACAGCAACATGCCAGCGCCGCAGGCGGGATCCCAGACCAGCCCAGTTGGTCTACCCCGCAACGACATAACGGCCTGCTCGTAGAGCTCGTGCGCGAGCGCAATGGGTGTGTAGTGACGACCGTTCGCTGTGCGGACGGCATCATCCAGGGCGACCACGTAAGCATCAGCGAGCTCCTCCGGTGACGCATCGAAGAGATCCTCGCGCGGAGGAACAGCTTCAAGACCCTCCCACCCAAGAGCGGAAGGAAAAGCAACTGCCGCGTCGATACCTAGAGTCTGCCCGTTATCGATCTTGGCGGCGTCAACGCGCCGCTCCCACCAATGGGGCACCGCCGCAAGCACAGAGAGCGCACTTCTCGACAACTCGGTGCCACCTTGAGTGGCCAGAACCGCGCGTCGCGCTCTGTTTGCCCTGATAGGCACCGCTGCCTCGGCCTTGGCCACCGAAGCCCCTTCCTTCTGCTCTATCGCCACACCCGGCCCGCAACGCGGCCCGTTCCAAAGGAGCATGTCACAGCAACGCTCCGTAATCGCAGCAGTCTCGATAATTGGCCTTCTGCGCCTCCCCAGGTTCGTGGGGACACATACCACCCGCCCGCCGCCACAAGCGAGGTCAGCGCCAACTGCCATTGGGCAGGTGTAGCCCCAGTTCACGTCTCAATCGTGTGTCGACTGACGGGGATGACGTATCCGATGCGTGCGCACAATCGCGCTAGTGCCCCTATATGCAAACGGCCACGACCGGTGAAACCCAAGGGCAGACGAGTCGGGCTGTACGCCGGGTTCTGTCCCCGAGGGGCCTCGCGGTCCCTCGGGTGACGGCCATCCATCTAGGGCCGACGTTGCCGCCGGCCTCGTGCGGTCTACCCGGGGACTCGGGCGGGCAGCCCTCGGACGTCCCCGCAGAGCGCTTTTTACGGCGCTCCTTTTGACCTTGCTCCAGGTGGGGTTTACCTAGCTGCTCAGGTCACCCTGAGCACTGGTGGTCTCTTACACCACCGTTTCACCCTTACCCGGCGCCGAAGCGCCGGGCGGTCTGTTTTCTGTGGCACTGTCCCGCGGGTCACCCCGGGTGGCCGTTAGCCACCACCCTGCCCTGTGGAGCCCGGACGTTCCTCGGGGAGTCCCCTCACGGGGATTCCACGCGGCCGTCCGCCCGGCTCGTCTGCCGTGTCGACCATGTTACCGGGCGGGCGGGGGCACGACGGACGGGTCCTGCCGTCGCCAGGACCGACCCCGCCAGGATCAGCGTGAACGCCGCCCCGATGCCCCAGGTCAGGTCCTCGCCCAGGAACAGGGCGCCCGCCGCGACCGCCACCGCCGGGTTGACGTACGTGAAGACCGTCGCCCGCGTTGGGCCTACCTCCTTGATCAGCTCCAAGAAGGCTACGAAGGCGAGGGCCGTGCAGATTGCACCCAGGGCCAGCAGGGATACGAGGACCGATGTCGACGGCATGGCGGACGGCCAGGTCATCGCCGCCGCCGGGGCGTACACCAGCGCCGCCAGTGTCAGGCACGGGACTATGAGCTGCAGTGTCGGTACGTCCTTCAGCCAGCGGGATGCGATCAGCGGTGCCGTCGCGTAGCCCAGGACCGTCAGGAACACCTCCCCCAGCGAGCGCGCGTCTCCGCCCGTCAGGTGCGGGACCGTCAGGACCGCCACGCCCGCCAGGCCCAGCGCCAGGCCCGTCACCCGCCGTGCGCTCAGGTGTTCCGTGTTGCCGAAGGCGCGGGACAGGACGACCCCGACGATCGGTACGCCCGCTATCAGCAGGCCCGCCGTCGAGCTGGACAGGTGCCTCTCCGCGTCCGTCAGCGTGAACCACGGGCCGATGATCTCGATGCACGCGAACGCCAGCATCGGCAGCCAGTGCGAGCGGATCGTGTGCAGCAGGCCACCGGCTCGTATCGCGAAGGGGAGCAGGAGCGCCGCGCCCAGCGCGCACCTTGTGAACACCACCATCGACGGGGACAGGGGCGCGTCCACCGCCACCTTGATCATCAGGTAGGGGATGCCCCAGACCACTCCCATCAGGGAGAACAGGAACCAGCCGCGTGCAGTCATGCACACACCTTCGGCCGGATCAGTGCCTGACGTCTTGAACGCTGTTGCGGTACGCCGCCGGGGTCACCCCCAGCACCCGGCGGAACCAGCGCGTCAGGTGCGCCTGGTCCGCGAAGCCGACCAGGGACGCCACCTCCGCCGGGCGCAGTCCCGTGTCCAGGAGGCGGCGGGCCCGGGTCACCCGGTACTGGGCCAGCCAGGCGTACGGCGGCAAGCCCATCGTCGTACGGAAGGCTCGGAGGAGCTGGTAGCGGGACAGGCCGAGGTCCCTCGCCAGGTCGGCCAGGGAGGGTGGGTCGAGGAGTTCGTCCGCCAGGCGGTCTCGTACGACCGTCGCGACCTGGTCGGCTCCGGGGACCAGGTCGGAGACGGAAGGTGTCGAAGGTGTCGTGGAGTGGCGGCGGGCCAGGGCCGTGAGCAGCCACGGGAGGCGGGATTCCGCCTCCAGGGGGTCGGGGCAGGTGCCCAGTTCCGTGTGGGTGCGGAGGATCGCCGCGGCCAGTTCCGGGTCGTCTATCAGGGGTTCGCGGAAGTGCGGGACGCCGCCCGCCGGCGTGATGCCCTCCGTAAGGAGTGACGGGTCCGCGTACAGGGCCCGGTACGCGTAGCCGTCGGTCGCGTTGCCGGGGCCTCCCGTGTGCACCTCGCCCGGCGCCAGTACGACTATCGAGCCCGGGCCGGTGCGGATGTGGCCGCCCCGGTAGTCGATCACCTCGGAGCCGCTCACGCACACGCCGACCGTGAACTCCTCGTGTGCGTGCGGGGCGTAGACGTGCTTGTCGAAGCGGGCGGTCAGGAGGTCCAGGGACGGTCCGCATCGGCCCAGCCGCGCCCTCGTCCACGACGCGTGCTCACCCATCCGACGCCCCCTTTCCCACCGGAGTTCTCTCCCACCGGAGTTCTCAAGGATGGAACGCCTTCAGGCCCCTTTTCCATGCCGCCGCCAGGTCCGCGTCGTTCGGAAAACGGCCGTGGATCTCCAGAATCACCATCCCGTGCGCGAACGCCCACACCGAACGGGCCAGGTCTATGTCGCCGCCACACACCCGCATCAGCGGCATCGCGGCCCGGTCCTCCAGGCCGGCGGGGAGGGCGGCGCGGGGCAGCGGGCGTTCCGTGGCCAGGCAGTAGAGGTGCGGGTGGTCGATGGCGTACGTGCGGTACGCCTCCGCCAGCGCCTCCACCGAACCCGGCGCCCGCGCCTCCGCCGCCTCCAGCGCCGCCGCCGACTCCTCCAGCATCTGCGCGATCAGCTCCACCTCCACGGCGTGCTTGTCGGGGAAGTGCTTGTAGAGGGAGGGCGCCTTGATGCCCAGGCGGTCGGCGAGCGCTCGGAGGGTGAGTGCGGCCGGTCCGGACTCCTCCAGGAGGGTCCGGGCGGCCGTCGCGATCTCGCGGGCGCGGGGGGTCAGGCGGTCGGGGACGGTTCCGTCAGCCACGCTTCCGACAGCCACGCCAACGTCAGCCGCGCTTCCGACAGCCACGCCCACGTCAGCCACACCCGCGTCAGCCGCCCTTCCGTCAGCCACGCTGGAACCCCTCCTTCGTACGCAGTCCGTAACCGAAGGCGCGATCGTACGAGATGTGGGCCAGCCAGCCGCACAGGGCCGCGAAGGCGGGGGCCCAGGCGAAGACGGGCTGGATCGCGTACGCCAGCAGCAGCGCCAGCGGGACCAGGGCCCGGTGCATTGCGTTGTAGTACGGCACCGCACGCGGCGGGAGTTGGCCCTTCGCCATCCGGGGCGCGTCGTCCAGGGCCACCAGGAAGGTCAGGTCCGGCAGGACGAAGAAGGCGAGCGCGAAGGTGCCGGCGAGCCAGCCGTGGTTCACGGCCTCCAGCACCGCGAAGGCGGACCAGAACAGAGCGTTCGCGAGCCACGCGGTGCGGCGGGCGAGAGAGAGGACCGGTCGGCGGGTGATGGTGGCCGTGCTCATGGCTGCCTCCCGCGAGTGAGTGGCTAACATCGTTAGCCTCATGCCTGCGAAGGTACGGCTAACAGCGTTAGCCGTCAAGGGGCAGGTGTCCCGCATCCCCCAGCCGCCGCTTGACCCTGCCGCGACGTCAGCCTCTGTACTGGTGCCATGCGGATCGGAGAACTCGCAGCCGCCGTCGGCGTCACCACGCGGACCGTGCGGCACTACCACCACCAGGGCCTGCTGCCGGAACCCGAGCGGCTGGCCAACGGCTACCGGGACTACACCCTGCGGCACGCCGTCGTGCTCGCGCGGATCCGGCGGCTGACCGAGCTGGGCCTCGGTCTCGCCGAGGTGCGAGACGTGCTCGCCGAGGACGCCGGCAAGGATCTCGCCGAGGTGCTCACCGAACTCGACGAGGACCTGGCCCGGCAGGAAGCGGCGATCCGGGAGCGCCGGGCACGGCTGCGGGCGTTGCTGGAGACGGACGGGCGCCTGACCGCCGAGGGGCCGGTCTCACCCGAACTCGCCTCGCTCTTCGGCGACTTGGCGCACTTGGCGCAAGTCGCCACCGACTCCCCCATGGCCGCCAAGGACCGCGAGATGCTCGCGCTCATCGACAGCATGGCGTCCGTGAAGGACCGCGAGCAGCTGACGGGCATGCTGCGTGACGCCCTCACCTCCCCCGAGGCCAAGGCGCGGGCGCTCAAGGCGTACGCGCTCCTCGACGCGCTCGCCGACGCCGACCCCGCCGACCCGCGCGTGGACGAGGCCGCCCGCGTTCTCGCCGAATGTGTCCCGCACGGCCTGCTCCCCCAGGAGACGGTCGACCACGACGACAGCTTCATGCGCGCCTTCTACGCCGACTTCGCGCCCGCCCAGGCGGAGGCCATCCGCCGGACGCTGCGGATCCTCGCCGGGGAGGGGCCATGAGGACGGCGTACCTCCTGCTTCGCCACGAACTGCGGCTACCGGCAAGCCTGTTGATGTGGACGGCCCGGCGCCCGCACGGGGTCGGGGGCAGGCGATGGTTCGGGTACGCGCGCGGGCAGGGCGCGGTGATGTTCGGGTTCGCGTTCGTGTGCGTGGTCGAGACGGTGACCATCCGGCGCGCGGTCCACGTCGACCTGCACATACCGTTGCATCAAATCGCCGCTGTACGAAGGGAGTTGCGCACGACGCACAACCAGACCCAGGGACAACTCGACGTTCCCGTGGGCTCGCAGACCACCATCACCCTCGTACAAGAGTTGCACGAGATACGGGCCCTCATGCCGGCGCGAAGCGCACCTTGACCCCCGCTCCCGGATCGGCCCGGGTGAGCCGTACCCGCAGGCGCTCCCCCAGCGGCAGGTGTTCGCCCTCGATGCGGCCGATGACCGCCGGGGACTCCAACTGGACGGTTCCGATGGCGGGTTGGCGGTCCTCGACGTCGACCACCACCGCGTCGAAGATCTCTCCGACCCGGTCCTTGAGGAGCGCCGCCTCCACGATGTCCACGCACGCCCGCTCCACCGCGCCCGCGCGGCGGGTGCCGTCGGACATCTCGTGCGGGAGGGTGTCCAGGGCGGCGAGGACCCAGTCGGGCGGGGAGGCGCCGGCGGCTGCCGCGAGGCAGATTTCGGAGGCGTAGCGGTCGGCCAGGCGGCGCAGGGGGGCCGTGCAGTGGGCGTAGGGAGCGGCTACCGCGGCGTGGGTGGTGATGGGCGGGAGGGCACCGTTCCGGAAGACGGTGTAGCCGGCGCCGCGCAGCAGCGTCGTGCACTCCTGGAGGAAGGCCGCGTGGTTGGGGCGGTGCGGGTCGAGGGAGCGGATCAGCTGGGCGTACGAGACGTGGTGCGGCCAGTCGACGTGCAGGGCGTGGGCGGTACGGCGGAGGCGGCCGACGGCGCCGTCGGGGGCCGCGGGGAGGGTGCGCAGTACGCCGGTGCCGTGGGCGAGCATGAGGTCGGCGGCCGCCATGCCGGTCAGGAGGGAGATCTGGGAGTTCCAGCCGTCGGCGGGGAGGGTGGCTCGGTAGCTCAGCTCGTACGTGTGGTCCCGCTCGACGATCTCCTGCTCGGGCACGTTGAGCGAGATCCCGCCCCGCTCCACCTCAAGCCGCTCCCGCGCCTCTCCGACCTCCTTCAGCAGCGCCAGCGGCTCCTCGGCGGTCTTCTCGTCGATCTGCTTCTGTACGTGCGCGTAGTCGAGCTTGGCCCGGCTGCGCACGAGCGCGCGGCGGACGTCGACGGCGAGGCTGCGGCCGTCGGCGTCCAGGTCGATGGTCCAGAGGGCGGCCGGGCGGGTCTCGCCGGGGAGCAGGCTGGCGGCGCCCTCGCTCAGCACCGGCGGGTGGAGGGGGACGCGCTCGTCGGGGAAGTAGAGAGTCGTCACCCGGGTGTGGGTCTCCACGTCCAGCGCTGACCCCGGTACGACGAAGGCGGCGACGTCGGCGATGGCGTACCGGACGCGGTAGCCGGTGCCCTGGCGGGAGATGCGCATCGCCTGGTCGAGGTCGGTGGAGGTCGGCGGGTCGATGGTGAAGAGAGGGATGTCCGTGGCGTCGTACGACGGGAGGACCGGGGCCTTCGCGGCACGCTCGGCCTCGGCGAGCGCATCGGCCGGGTAGCTCTCGGGGACGTCGAGTTCGGTGCGCAGGGCGGTGAGGGCGGCCCGGAGGGGGGCTTCGGGGGCGCCGGTCACTCGGATGTGGCGGCGGGGCATACGGCGAGCGTAGAACGCGGGTCGGACAGTGGCACGCCGTACGCTGTCGCAGAGCTCAACAGAAGGAGATCTTCCGTGCTGGTCCTGCTGCCGCCCTCCGAAGGCAAGGCCTCCTCCGGCCGTGGCGCCCCGCTCAAGCTGGAGTCGCTGTCGCTGCCGGGGCTGACCCCCGCCCGCGAGACCGTACTCGGCGAGCTGGTGGAACTGTGCGCCGGGGACGAGGAGAAGGCGCGCGAGGTGCTCGGGCTGAGCGAGGGGCTGCGGGGCGAGGTCGGCAAGAACACGGAGCTGCTGACGGCCGGGGCGCGGCCCGCCGGGGAGATCTACACGGGGGTGCTGTACGACGCCCTCGACCTCGCCTCCCTCGACACCGCCGCGAAGAGGCGTGCCGCGCGCTCGCTGCTGGTCTTCTCGGGGTTGTGGGGCGCGGTGCGGGTGACGGACAGGATTCCGTCGTACCGCTGCTCGATGGGTGTGAAGCTGCCCGGGCTCGGCGCGCTGGGTGCGCACTGGCGGGCGCCGATGGCGGAGGCGCTGCCCGAGGCCGCCGGGGACGGGCTCGTGCTGGATCTGCGGTCCTCCGCGTACGCGGCCGCGTGGAAGCCGAAGGGCGAGGTGGCCGGGCGGACCGCGAGCGTACGGGTGCTGCACGCGCCGACCCGCAAGGTGGTCAGCCACTTCAACAAGGCGACGAAGGGGCGGATCGTACGGAGCCTGCTGACGGCCGGGGTCGCGCCGAAGGGGCCGGCCGAGCTGGTGGAGGCGTTGCGGGATCTGGGGTATGTGGTGGAGGTGGAGCCGCCGAAGGGCGGGGGCGGGAAGGCGTGGATGCTGGACGTACTGGTGGACGAGATCCACTGACCAGATCCACTGACCAGATCCACCGACCAGATCCACTGACGAGATCCACTGACCAGCCCGGATGAGGGTTGTTGCAGCATGCGCAATGGGCTTTGCGCATGCTGCATGCCGACGGCACGATGAGGGCATGACCTCCCCCCTGGATCTCGCCCCGGTCGTCCCCGTGGTCGTGCTCGACGACGTCGCCGACGCCGTGCCGCTCGCCCGTGCGCTGGTCGCCGGGGGGCTGCCGGCGATCGAGGTGACCTTGCGGACGCCGGTCGCGCTGGAGGCGATACGGGCGATCGCGGAGGGCGTGCCTGACGCGGTGGTCGGGGCCGGGACCGTGATCACGCCGGAGCAGGTGAAGGAGTCGGTGGCGGCCGGGGCGCGCTTCCTGGTCAGCCCGGGGTGGACGGACGTACTGCTGCAGGCCATGCGGGGAGCCGGGGTGCCGTTCCTGCCGGGGGTGTCGACCGCGTCGGAGGTCGTGGCGCTGCTGGAGCGCGGGGTGCGGGAGATGAAGTTCTTCCCGGCGCAGGCGGCGGGCGGGACGGCGTATCTGAAGTCCCTGGCCGGGCCCTTGCCGCAGGCCCGCTTCTGCCCGACGGGCGGGATCGGCCTCGCGAATGCTCCCGAGTATCTGGGGCTGCCCAACGTCGGCTGTGTGGGCGGGACTTGGATGATTCCGGCCGATGCGGTGGCCGTCGGCGACTGGGGGCGGATCGAGGGGCTGGCGCGGGCGGCGGCGCGGCTCAGGCCAAGCGGATGACGACCTTGCCGAAGGCCGCGCCGGAGGCGTAGTGGCGGTAGGCGGCGTGGACCCCGTCGTACGAGAAGACGCGGTCGATGACGGGGCGGATGCCGTGCAGGGAGATCGCTCGGTTCATCTGCTCGAAGTGGCCGCGGCTGCCGACGAAGAGCCGCCGCATGGTCAGCAGGCTCGACGCGAGCGCGTCGGTGGTGATCTGCATCGTGGCCTGGTGCGGGCTGTTGGCGGCGACGAGGGCAATACGGCCGTACAGGGCGGTCGCGCGGACCGACTGCTCGATGGTGTCGGGGCCGCCCGTCTCGACGACGAGGTCCGCGCCGCGGCCGCCGGTCAGTTCGCGGACGGCTGCCGACCAGGTGGGGTTCTCGGTGTGGTTCAGTACGTGGTCGGCGCCCAGGGACTTGAGGCGTTCGGCCTTCTCGGGGCTGGACGTCGTGGCGACGACGCGTGCGCCGAGCGTCTTGGCGAACTGGACGGCGAACAAGGCCAGTGGGCCGGTGCCGAGGGTCAGGACCGTCTCGCCGGGGAGGACCGGCTCGGCGCCGGTCAGGGCGTTCCAGGCGGTGACGCCCGCGCAGGGCAGGCAGGCCGCTTCTTCCCAGGTCAGGTGGTCGGGGGCGGCTACGGCGGCGGTCTCGTCGAGGCGGACGTACTCGGCGAGCATGCCGGGCAGGGTGACGCCGGGCTGGTCGATGAGGGCGGGGCTGATCCGGCCGTCGAGCCAGCGCGGGAAGTAGGTGCTGGTGACGCGGTCGCCGGTGCGGAAGCGGGTGACCCGCTCTCCCACCGCGACCACCTCTCCGGCGCCGTCGCTGACGGGGGTCACGCCGGGGGCGGCCTTGAGGGGGTACGTGCCGTTCAGGATGAGCAGGTCGCGCTTGTTGAGGGATACGGCGTGGACGCGTACGACGATGTCGTGCGGGCCGGGGTCGGGTGGGCCGGGGGTGTCGCGGAGGGTTATGCCCTCGACCGTGCCCGGGGTCTCCAAGTGGTAGGTGCGCATGCGGTCATGCTGGTCGGGGTGGGGGCGGGGCTCAATTCCCGGCAGGGTATGGGGGAAGGCTCGGGGCCGTTGTCAGTGCCGTGACGTACAACTGGGCACATGGCCACCACCATGGAGCAACCGCCGCCCTTCGCCCGCGAGCTGCTGCGCTGGCGTACCGCGCGGCGGGTCAGTCAGTTGGAGCTTGCCTCGCGGGCGGGGACCACGCAGAGGTATGTGAGTTTCATCGAGCGGGGGCGGTCCGTGCCGGGGCGGGCGGTCGTGCTGCGGCTGGCCGAGTCGTTGGGGCTGACCTTGCGGGAGCGCAACGCGCTGTTGCTGGCGGCGGGTTATGCGCCCGCGTTCGCCGAGTCGTCGTTGGACGCGGTCGAACTGGCGCCGGTGCGGCAGGCGTTGGACGGGATCCTGGAAGGGCATCTGCCGTATCCGGCGGTGGTCGCCGGGCCGCGAGGTGAACTCGTCGCGGCGAACGGCGCGTTCGATGTGCTGGCGGAGGGGGCGGCGGCGGAGTTGCTGGAGCCGCCGGTCAACGTCCTCCGACTCGCGCTGCATCCGCGTGGGATGGCCTCACGGGTGGTGAATCTCGACGCGTGGGGCCGGCACATCATCGAGAACCTGCGGGCGCGGGCGCTGCGCAGTCCCGATCCGCTGCTGGACGGACTGGTGGAGGAACTGACTGGCTTTCTGCCGCCGTTGAGCGAGCCGGGGGAGGAGTATCTCGGGTTCGCCGTGCCGCTGCGGCTGCGGTGTGCGGAGGGTGAGTTGCGGCTGCTGACCACGCTCACGTCCTTCGCGACCGCCGTCGACGTCACGCTGGCCGAGCTGCATCTGGAGGCGTTCTTGCCCGCGGACGCGGAGACGGCGGAGATATTGCGAAAGCGGGATGCTCAGCGCAGGTGAGAGGTGTCGTTGAAGAGGCGGACGCTCGCGTTGCCGTCGGCGTAGTAGGCGACGGCGGAGAGGGAGGCCGCGGAGAGTTCCATGCGGAACAGGGACTCCGGCGGGGCGCCGAGAGCGAGTTGGACGAAGGTCTTGATCGGGGTGACGTGGGAGACGAGGAGGACGGTGCGGCCCGCGTAGGCCGCGGTCAGCTTGTCGCGGGCCGCGGCGATCCGGACCGCCGTCGCCGCGAAGCTCTCGCCGCCGCCGGAGGGTTCGGCGGTCGGGTCGGCCAGCCACCGGGTCAGGTCGTCGGGATAGCGCTCGCGGACCTCTCCGAAGGTCAGCCCCTCCCAGGCGCCGAAGTCCGTCTCACGGATGCCCTCGTCGACGCTCACGTCGAGGCCGAGGTGACGGGCGACGATGCCGGCGGTCTCGCGGGTACGGGCGAGAGGGGAGGCGACGAGGGCCTGGATGGTGCCGCGTCGGGCGAGCGCGGCCCCGGCCCGCTCGGCCTGCTCCCGGCCGACGTCGGAGAGGGACGGGTCGGTACCGCCGGATCCCGAGAACCGCTTCTGCGGTGTCAACGGCGTCTCCCCGTGCCGCAGCAGTACGAAGGTCGCCGGCGCCCCCATATCGGCTGGAGCCCACCCGGGGGACGCGACAACACCGGCGGCACGCACATCAGCATCGGCTTCGGCAGCTCCGCCGCCCAGGGGCTCCGCCGCTCCGCGACGGGAAGAAGGAGCAGCAGCAGAGTCCAGCTCAGCCGTCGAGTTCGCCGGCGACCACTGCTCTCCCCGGACCCCCGCGTCCATCGCCTCGTTGGCGAGCCGGTCCGCGTGCTTGTTCCGCTCCCGCGGAATCCACTCGTACGTCACCCGGTCCGCCGGAAACACCCGCGCCGCCTCCATCGCCAGCGGCTTCATGTCAGGGTGCTTGATCTTCCAGCGGCCCGACATCTGCTCGACGACCAGCTTGGAGTCCATGCGGACGTGGACGCGGGCGTCCGGGTCCAGGTCGAAGGCCGCGCGCAGGCCTGCCAGCAGCCCCCGGTACTCGGCGACGTTGTTCGTGGCGACGCCGATGTACTCCGCCGTCTCCACCAGCGTCTCCCCCGTCTCCGCGTCCAGCACGACGGAGCCGTAGCCCGCGGGTCCGGGATTGCCCCGTGACCCGCCGTCGGCCTCGACGATGAACTCCCGCACAGCCCAAGCCCCTTACCGACGCCCTACAGACCGGATTCGGCCGTGCGCACCAGGATGCGGCGGCAGTTCTCGCAGCGCACCACCGTGTCGGGCGCCGCCGCGCGGATCTCGTTGATGTCGGTGATGGCGAGCTCCTGGCGGCAGCCCTGGCAGGTCCGCTGGTAGAGCTTGGCCGCACCGATCCCGCCCTGCTGCTCGCGCAGCTTGTCGTACAGCTTGAGCAGGTCCGCGGGGATCGTGCCGGCGATGACCTCGCGCTCCTTGGTGACCGTCGCCACCTCCCCGTCGATCTCCTCGAACGCCGCGTCCCGGCGCGCGGTCGCGTCGTCGATCTTCGACTGGACGGAGCCGACCCGCTCGGTCAGCTCGCGCACGCGCTCCTGCACGGACTCGATGCGCTCCATGACCTCCAGGACGACGTCCTCGAGGTCGCCCTGCCGCTTGGCGAGGGAGGCGATCTCGCGCTGGAGGTTCTCCAGGTCCTTGGGAGAGGTCACCGCACCCGAGTCCAGGCGCTGCTGGTCGCGGGCCGCGCGCTGGCGCACCTGGTCCACGTCCTGCTCGGCCTTGGTCTGTTCGCGGGCGGTGTCGCTCTCCTCGGTCTGCGCGGCGACGAGGAGGTCGCGCAGCTGGGTGGCGTCCTTGGTCAGCGACTCGATCTCGGCGTGCTCGGGCAGCGACCGCCGCTTGTGGGCGAGCTGCTGCAGACGTACGTCGAGTGCCTGGACGTCGAGGAGTCGGATCTGGTCGGCGGGCGCGGCGTTCAGTTGGGGGCTCCCGGTGAGTTGGAGGAAGAAGGGGGGCGCGAAGCGCTCGTCAGAAGGGTGGTGGCGGGCGACGGGTGGGCGGACGCCGCGTGGGCGGTCCAGGGGTCGGTGACCGTCTTGGAGACATGCACGCGCAGGTCCCAGCCGTGACGGTCGGAGATCTCGTCGAGCTGGGTGGCGGCCAGCTCGCACCAGGGCCACTCGGTGGCCCAGTGCGCCGCGTCGAGCAGCGCGAGGGGGCTTCGCAGTACGGCCTCGGAGGCCGGGTGGTGACGCAGGTCCGAGGTGAGGAAGGCGTCCACGCCGGCCGCGCGGACCTGGTCGAAGAGGCTGTCGCCGGAGCCGCCGCTGACGGCGACCGAGCGGACGAGCGCCTCGGGGTCGCCGGCGACCCGGATGCCCTGCGCGGTGGCGGGCAGCCGCTCGGCGGCCCGCGCGGCGAGCTCGCGGACGGTCACCGGGTGGTCAAGCTCGCAGATACGGCCCAGGCCGCGGCGGCCTTCCGGGTCGGTCGGGTCCGGCACGAGGGGTCGTACGACTCGAAGGTCGAGGGCGCCGGCGAGCGCGTCGGAGACGCCCGGGTCGGCGGTGTCGGCGTTCGTGTGGGCGACGTGCAGCGCGATGTCGTTCTTGATGAGGGTGTGCACGACCCGGCCCTTGAAGGTGGAGGCCGCCACCGTCGTCGTACCGCGCAGGTAGAGCGGGTGGTGGGTGACCAGCAGGTCGGCGCCGAGCTTCACCGCCTCGTCGACGATCTCCCGCACGGGGTCGACGGCGAACAGGACCCGGGTGACCTCCTGGTCGGGGTCGCCCACGACCGTGCCGACCGCGTCCCAGGACTCGGCCCGCTCGGCCGGCCACAGGTTCTCCAGCGCGGCGATGACTTCAGACAGACGGGGCACGGACAAAAGGCTACCTGCACGATCTGTGCGGCTGAACCGAAGCCCGAAGCCGGGTGCAGCGACACAGGTGCCCGGGGGCCCGTCCGGCACCCCGCTCAGCACACCGGCCCCCGTTCCCTCAGGCGAATCGTTCCTGTGCCACCCCTTTGTGTGAAGGGTGTGCCTCGTGGTCCCACGCCTGTGCGTGCGAAAACTAGCTTCGTGGCCGGAGGTGACCAGACGATGACGGCCTGTGCGATCGAGCCCGAGGCTGCTCCCGAGGAGGAGTTTCCGCGGGCGGGCTGCACCATCACCGCGGACGGCGCCTATGCCGCCCGCCTCGCGCTGGACGGCGACTCGTGGTTCCCGGAGCGCTGGACGCTGGACGGCCCGGAGCCGTACGCGGTGCCGCTGCCCGGCAACCAGCCCGAGGAGCCCGGCACCGAGGTGCAGCCGATGGGGGACGGGCGGGTGCTGATCCGGCGTGTGTCGGAGGGGCGGCACGTCTTCTCGCTGCTGTATCCGACCGGCCCCGGCACCGGCGAGGTGCTGATCGGCGCGGTCGAGTGCCCGGACGAGGGCACCCGGCTGCGGCTGCTGCCACCGGCGCCGGGCGGCGAGAAGGCGTACGCGCTCGCCGTGGGCCGGCGCTCCAGCGCGGTGTGGCTGGTGGCGGGCGGGGCCTTCGGGCCTGAGCACGTCGCGGAGATCCCGGGGCGCTGCTCGGGCGGGGTGTGGCTGGACCGGGCGGGGCGGATGCTGGCCCTGGACCGGGAGGTCGGCGGGTGCACCAAGGCGGTCACGGTGGACCTGGAGCGGGCCGGGGAGGTTACGCCGCTGCTGCAGATCGCGGCCGGCAGCAACGACCGGCTGCTGCTCGCCGACCCCGACAGCGGCCTGCTCCTGATCGCCTCGGACGCGCCCTCGCCCGGCACCGAACGGCTCGGCTGGGGCGTCCTCGGCTCCACCCTGCCGGTGCGCTTCCCGGAGTGCCTGCGGGTGCCGGACTGCACGGTGACGCCGTTCGCGATCCAGCCGGGGCAGGTGCTGATGCCGGAGAGCTGCGGGGTGGCGCTGCGGGTGGACGGGCCGATGGGTAGCTGGGTCGGGCTGTGGCGGCCGGACCTGCGGCAGGTGCGCCATCTCCCGGCGCCGGAGGGGTGGTTGGCCGGTACGGGGCTGTGGACCAGGGACGGGGAGCTCCAACTGCCGTACGCCGACGCCGAGGTGACGTGCGGGGTGGCACGGGTGCGGATGCCCGCGGGGGAGGACGGGGAGACGGGGGCTGGGGCCGAGACCGAGGCGGGGAGTTCAGAACCGTCGACCCCACCCGACGAGCCGTCGACCCCACCCGACAAGCCGTCGACCACGCCCGACGAGCCGTCCGAAGCGGAGCCTCCGGAGCCCGCCGCCCCGCGTCCCGTGCCCCTGCGGGAGGCTCCTCTGGGGCCTCTTGTAACGAACTAGTGCCGGTTGGCTGTGCCGTCTGGATTCGGGGTGAGGTGTGCCGGTTAAACTCGCCCGGCTGTTTGAAAGATCATGTTGACGGGGTGAATCCTTCCGATGAGCGACGCAAGCACCATGCAGCCGCTGTCCACCGAGTCCCAGGACGACGCCGGGCACGGCCGTCACCGGGGCCAGGTCTCGGCCCAGGACGGTGACACGGCCCCTCGCGGCCGGCACCGCAAGCAGTCCGAGGACACGGAAGCGGCCGCCTGACGGCACGCACCACGAAGGGCCCGCACACCGGCCGGCGTGCGGGCCCTTCGGCTGTGTCCCTACGCCCGTTTCAGGCCCAGCACCTCCGCCGCCCCGAACGTCTCCCCGTCCGGCCGTTCGGCGTAGTGCGGAGTGAGTACGGCGTCCAGCTCGTCGTAGGTGAAGGCGTCCTGCTTGCTGTCGAACTTCGCGCGCACCCGGGGACGGTCGACCACCGCGACCATGCCGCCGTGCACCACGAGCAGCTGGCCGTTGACTCGGGCCGCGGCGGGCGAGGCCAAGTAGCCGACCAGCGGGGCCACATGCTCGGGGGACAGCGGGTCGAGGCCGTCGGTCGGCTGGTCGAAGCCCGCGAAGACGTCCTCCGTCATCCTCGTGCGGGCGCGCGGGCAGATGGCGTTCGCCGTGACGCCGTACTTGGCCAGCGCAAGGGCCGTCGACGTCGTCAGGCCGACGATTCCGCCTTTCGCCGCCGCGTAGTTGGGCTGGCCCGCCGAACCCGCCAGGAACGCCTCGGAGGAGGTGTTCACGATCCGGCCGTACACCTGCCCGCCCGCCGCCTTCGCCCGCTCGCGCCAGTGCGCCGCCGCGAAGTGGGTCGTGTTGAAGTGGCCCTTGAGGTGGACCCGGATCACCGAGTCCCACTCCCCCTCGCTCATGGAGAAGACCATCCGGTCGCGCAGGATGCCGGCGTTGTTGACCAGGATGTCCAGCCTGCCGAACTCGGTGATCGCCAACTCGACCAGCGAACGCGCCTGTTGGAAGTCGGCGACGTCCCCGGTGTGGGCGACCGCCCGCCCGCCCCCGGCGCGGATCTCGGTGGCGACCTCCTCGGCGGGCCCCGCGGAGGCCTCCCCCGAGCCGTCCCGGCCCGGTTGCCCGAAGTCGTTGACGACGACGGCCGCGCCGAGCCGGGCGAGTTCGAGCGCCTCGGCCCGGCCCAGTCCGCGACCGGCGCCGGTGACGATGGCCGACAGTCCTTCGAGTGGCAGCGACACGGACACTCCCGTCAGATCTCGATGCACGTACGGAGCGCGGTGCCCGTCCGCATCTGGTCCAGCGCCTCGTTGATGTCGGCCAGCGCCACCCGGTGCGTGATCAGGCCCTCCAGGTCGATGCGGCCCGCCCGCCACAGGGCGATGGTGCGCTCGTAGGAGCGCAGGACGTCGCCGCCGCCGTACATGGACGGCAGGATCCGCTTCTCGTCGAAGAACAGCTCGAACATGTTGAGCTGGAGGAAGTCGTCCATGGCGCCCGCGCCGACGATCACGAGGGAGCCGCCGCGCCGGGTGTTCTCGTACGCCGTGCGGGCGGTGACGGACTTGCCGACGACCTCGAAGACGTAGTCGAAGCCCTCGCCGCCGGTGACCCCCTGCTTGGCGGCGGCCAGTTCGTCGGGTGAAACGGCCCTGGTCGCACCGAACTTGAGCGCGGACTCGCGGCGCGAGGCGACCGGGTCGACGGCGACGATCTCCGCGGCGCCCTTGAGCCGCGCGCCCTGGATCGCCGAGATGCCGACGCCCCCGCAGCCGATGACGGCGACCGACGAACCGGCCTCCACGTCCGCGGTGTTGAGGGCCGCGCCCAGCCCGGTGGTCACCCCGCAGCCGATCAGCGCGGCGATGTCGAAGGGCACGTCGTCGGGTATCGGCACCGCGCAGCCCGCGTCGACGACGACCTCCTCGGCGAAGGTGCCGGTGCCCGCGAAGCCGAAGACGTCACCGGCGGGGCGGCGGAAGTTGGGGGTGCCGGCGTTCATGAAGCCGGCCAGGCACAGCTCGGTCTGGCCGCGCTTGCAGGCGGGACACTGGCCGCAGGCCGGCAGCCAGCACACGACGACCCGGTCGCCGGGCTTGACCCGCGTGACGCCCTCGCCCACCTCCAGGACCTCGCCCGCACCCTCGTGCCCCGGCACGAACGGACCCGGCTGCGGCAGCACGCCGCTCATCGCGGACAGGTCCGAGTGGCACAGTCCGGTCGCCCGCACCCGGATCCGCACCCTGCCGGGCCCGAAGCCCGTCGCCTCGACGTCGTCGAGGACCTCCAGCTTGTCCTGGCCGATCTCGTGCAGTACGGCTGCTCGCATTGGTGCGGCTCCCCTCGACTGCTCAACTGCCTACTGGATCAGGAGTGTTCGACGATCGTGTCGGCGAGCACGGGCGCGTCGTCCCGCTCGACCGCGCTCACCGCGACCCTGACGGACCCGGGTGTGCGCCACATGCGGATCCGCAGCGTCTCGCCCGGGAACACCACGCCCGCGAACCGGGTCGCGTACGACCGCACCCGGCCGACGTCCCCGCCGAGCAGCGTGTCGACGACCGCCTTGAGCGTCATGCCGTAGGTGCACAGCCCGTGCAGGATGGGCCGTTCGAAGCCCGCGAGCTTCGCGAACTCCGGGTCGGCGTGCAGGGGGTTCCAGTCGCCGGAGAGGCGGTAGAGGAGGGCCTGGTCCTCGCGGATCGGCCGCTCGACGGTCCGGTCGGGCTCACCGGAGGGCGCTTCGAGGCGGGTGGAGGGGCCGCGGTCGCCGCCCCAGCCGCCCTCGCCCCGTACGAAGATCTGCGCGTCGTTGGTCCACAACGGGCCCTCGGCGTCGGCGACTTCGGTGCGCATGACCAGGACCGCCGCCTTGCCCTTGTCGTACACGGCGGCGATCCGGCCGGTGGCGGTGGCGGTGCCCGCGACCGGGATGGGGCGGTGCAGCTCGATCGTCTGGCCGCCGTGCAGGACCTTGGCGAGGTCGACGTCGACGCCGGGCATGGACAGGCCGCTGATCACGCCGGGCGAGCCGTTGCCCGCGACGGTGGCGAAACTGGGCAGGACGTGCAGCCGGGACTCCAGGGTGTAGCGCAGCTCGTCGGGGTCGGTCGCGGGGATTCCGGCGCCGATGCCGAGGTGGTAGAGCTGGACGTCCTTGCGGTCCCAGGTGATCTCGCCGGACCGGGGTTCGGCGGCGAGGGCCTTCGCTGCGTCGATGGGCATACGGCTCCTGGTGGCTCACGTTGGCTCAAGACCTCGGCGCGGCCGTCCGCACCGTCGGCCGCGACCGAGGTCGTCACGGGGCCGATCTAGAACGCGTTCCAGTCCGGCGCCCCTTGTATAGCCCAGGGCACCGCACTTGTGAAGGCTCCTGACGCCGTGTCAGGTCTGTGGGGTGGTGACCTGTGGAGGCGGTGACATTTGTACTGCCCGAGTCCGTACATGCGCCTCTGCCGGGCGGGCGCCGGGATTCATACCGTCGTAGCCATGACACAGACGGAATGTGCCGCCGTGTCCTTCACGGGGGCGGTCAAGAACTTCGGTGCCGTACGGGCCGTCGACGGCGTGGACCTGGCGGTCGCGCCCGGCGAGACGGTGGCCCTGCTGGGCCGCAACGGCGCGGGCAAGTCCACGACGATCTCGCTGCTGCTCGGCCTGTACGAGCCCGACGAGGGCAGCGTGCGGCTGTTCGGCGGGCCGCCGGAGCGGGCGGTGCGTGCGGGGCGGGTCGGCGCGATGCTGCAAGAAGGGCGGGCGGTGCCCCGGGTGACCGTGCGGGAGCTGGTGACCTTCGTGGCCGGGCGGTATCCGGCGCCGATGCCGGTCGCGGAGGCCCTGCGGCTGGCCGGGATCGCCGAGCTGGCGGAGCGGCGGGTGGACCGGCTGTCCGGCGGGCAGACGCAGCGGGTGCGGTTCGCGGTCGCGCTCGCCGGGAACCCCTCGCTGATCGTGCTGGACGAGCCGACGGCCGCGCTGGACGTGGAGGCGCGGCACGCGTTCTGGGCGTCGATGCGGTCGTACGCGCGGCTCGGGCACACGGTCCTGTTCTCCACGCACCACCTTCAGGAGGCGGACGCGTACGCCGACCGCATCCTCGTGGTCGACCGCGGCCGGATCGTCGCCGACGGCACGGCCGAGCAGCTCAAGCGGTCGGTGGGCGGCGGCCTGGTCGCCTTCGACCTCGCGGGCCGCGGCACGGCGGGCCTGGAGCTGCTGCCCGGCGTACGTTCGCTGGAGGTACGCGGCGACCGCGCCCGCCTGCGCACGGACGACCCGGACGCGACGGTGATCGCCCTGGCCGGGCTGGGCGCGATCCGTGGCCTGGAGGTGGCACCGGCGTCCCTGGACGACGCGTTCCTGGCCCTCACGGCACCGCTGGCGGAGGCGGCCTGATGTTCGACTACCTACGGCTCGAAGTGCGTCGGACTCTCCGTGACGTCGGATTTGTCATCGGCGGGATCGCCATGCCCGTACTGATGTATCTGCTGTTCACCAACCTCGGTGCGGACGACGGGAGTTGGAAGACCGGGGCGATGGTCGGGATGGCCGGGTACGGGGCCGTCGGGTCGGCGTTGAACACCGGGGGCGGGGTCGCCGAGGACCGGGCGATCGGGTGGCTGCGGCAGTTGCGGGTGACGCCGATGACTCCGCGGCAGGTGGTGGTCGGGCGGGCGCTGACCGGGTCGGTGACCGTGCTGCCGGCGATCGTCGCGGTGCTCGCCGCGGGCGGGCTGGTCAACGGCGTGCGGCTGGCCGCCTGGCAGTGGGCGTCGATCGCGGTGCTGCTGTGGCTGGGCTCGGTGCCGTTCACGCTGCTGGGCCTCGGCAACGGCTACCGGCTCACCGGCCAGACCACCGGCGTGGCGAACATGGCCTGCAACCTGGGCCTGGCGGTGCTCGGCGGCCTGTGGTTCCCCGTCGCCCTGTTCCCGGACTGGCTGCGCGCGATCTCCGCCTGCACGCCCACCTACCGCTTCGCCCAGCTGGGCACCTCGGTGGCCGAGGGCCACGCCCCGGCGCTCGCGGCGATCGCGGTACTGACCCTCTGGCTGCTCGCCTTCGGTTCGTACGCTGTGCTGTCGTACCGCCATGGCGCGGGCCACAACTGACCGGGGGAACGGGACATGGACTGTGACATGACGTGGCGGCAGCGGCTGCTGGTCCAGCTGGAGGTCTGGCAGTCGACGCGGGCGCTGTGGAAGGAGGGGATGAAGGAGTACAAGGAGGCCCAGAAGGCGTCCCCCGGGACCGGCCGGGAACTCGAGCACCCCGGCCCGCCGGCCAACGGCTTCTCGCTCGTGCCCTGGCTGCTGATGGGCCTGGGCGCCCTCTCGAACCTCTTCCAGGGCAAGACCCCCAACCCGTGGATCGGCGGCCTGGGCCTGCTCGCCTTCAACTCCCTCTACATCTACGTGGCGTTCCGCTCCTTCGACAAGCAGAAGCGGCGCGAGACCTCCACCCGGGTCGCCCTGCTGGTGATGTTCCTGCTGACCACGGGCCTGGCCGCCGGTTACGGCGGCAACTGGCTGCTGTTCTTCCCGCTGCTCGGCCTCGCCACGGGCGCGACCCTGCGGGGGCCGTGGCTGGGCCGGGCGGGGCTGCTGCTGGCCGCCTTCGCGGGCGTGGTCTCCGCCTTCCACGACGCGTCGAACGCCACGACCATCGCCTACGGCACCTTCCTCTCGACGATGGTGACCGCCGCGATCCTGTCCCTGTCCGAGGCGGTACGGGAACTGCGCGCCGCCCGCGAGGAACTCGCCCGCCGTGCGGTGGAGCAGGAACGCCTGCGCTTCTCCCGCGACCTGCACGACCTGCTCGGCCACACCATGTCCGTCATCGTGGTGAAGTCGGAGGCCGCCCGGCGCCTCGCCCCGCGCGACCTGGACGCGGCGCTCGCCCAGATCACCGACATCGAGTCCGTCGGCCGGCAGGCCCTCACCGAGATCCGCGAGGCGGTGACCGGCTACCGCGAGGGCAGCCTCGGCACCGAACTCGACCGGGCCCGCTCGGCGCTGGACGCGGCCGGTGTCGAGCCGGTGGTGAAGCGCTCGGGCGTGCCGCTGGCCCCGCAGACCGAGGTGCTGCTCGGCTGGGTGGTGCGCGAGGCGGTCACCAATGTCGTACGGCACGCGGGCGCGACGCGTTGCGAGATCACTGTGCACGGCACCGCCGAGCAGGTCCGGCTCACGGTCGCCGACAACGGCACCGGCGAGCCGTCCCCGCAGTCCCCGTCGGATGTGGGCGGCACCGGCCTGAAGGGCCTGACCGAGCGCCTCGCGGCGGCCGGCGGCTCCCTGCGGGCCGGCCGGTCGCCGCGAGGCGGCTTCACGGTCACCGCCGAACTCCCCGTGGAGCCCGGCGGCGTGCTGGACCCCGTGGCGCTTACGGCACCCAGGGCGAGCTGACCACCCAGCTCACGTCGTCCGTCCAGGAGGTGGCGCTGTCGAAGTCGTTCGAGCCGCCGTCACTGGCTATGTAGAGGTTGAGGTTGTAGTGGCGCAGGAATCTGGTCGGGTAGTTGTACGAGGCGAACGAGGTGCCCGTGCCGCTCTTGCCGGTCGTCGGGCAGAAGGTCGCGTCGGACCTGAACAGGGCCGTCCCGTCCATCGGTTGGCGGTAGAGCTTGTAGTTGGAGTGGCGCAGGAAGTCCCCGGGGTAGTTGCGGGACTCGAAGGAGACGCAGGAGCTGCTCGCCAGGCCCCGGCGGACGATCCAGGTGGCGTCGCTCTTGTCGAGCGTTGAGCTGCTGGAGGTGATCGCGGAGACGACCGCCGCGTTGTTCTGGTGACGGATGTAGTCGCTGGTGCAGCACGCGGTGGTGGCGCGCAGCGAGATCTCCGAACCGGGGGTCAGTGAACCGGTGCTGCCGGTCGAGCCGCCGTATCCGACGGAGACGATGTTGGCCTGTACGGCGTCGTCGGCGGCGTCGGTCGGGATGCCCGAGGTCATGACGCCCTCGAAGAAGGAGCCGATGGAGCCGTTGCTGTTGTCGCCGCCGGTGCCGAGGACGATCGAGCCCTCCTGGTGCATGGGCGAGTATCCGCCACCGTTGACGGTCGGTTCACCGCCGGAATATGTCGTGGTGAGGCTGCCGGATTGCGCGTTGCCGTATTTCAGAGCGAAATGGTCCTGGCCGTTGTTCTTGAGCAACGCGGTCACGAACGGCATCGCGCCCGTGCCGGTGTTGGACGAGTTCGTGCTGTAGCCGAGATTCGACTGGAACAGGCCGTTCTCCAGGTCGGCCTGCACCCAGGGGCCGCCGCCGTAGCAGGGCGAGAACCAGCACTCGGTGCCGAAGTTGATCGCGTCCATGTGGCCGTTGCCGGTGTCGGTGTTGTTGGTCTCGGCGTTGCCGTAGTCGAAGCAGCAGCGGCCGTTGACATGGGTCCCGGAGGTGACCATGTACATCCCCTCGGCCCCGCCGTTGGTGGCCACCCCGGACGTCGAGTTGTCCCGGTAGCCCATGCCGGCCGAGATCTCCAGGCCGTAGACCTGGTGCCCGCCGACGGTCACCGGCAGCGCGTCCGCGGGCGCCCCGACATCGGCCGCGCCGGCGCCGCCCGCGCCCTCGACGGTGAGGTCGTTGTGGCGGGAGGACTGGTCGTAGATCTTGGTGATGATGCAGGTCGTGCCCGAACAGAAGGAGTCCTGGGCGGCCGCGTTGGCATAGCCGCCGGCGGCCAGCAGCCCGATGTTCGCGGTGGCGCTGTCGGAGGCGCGCTGCACCTGGTAGAGCGAGCCGTTGTACGAGGAGTAGAGCGCCCTGACGAGGCTGTGCGCGGCGACGCAGGGGGTGCCCGCGGCGGCGTAGACGTCACAGGGCAGCGAGCTCGCGGCCTGGGCCTGCGGGACCGCGGCGGCGAGCGCGAGGATCGTGACGAGCGCGGAGAGCGCCGCCAGCATCGCGGTTCTGAGCCTTGAGAACACGGTGGACCTCTTCCCTGTCCGATATCCCGGACATTGTTCGACCGAAATACCGAACCTATTTCCCGGATCGAAATACCGAACAATTGGAGAGGGGCAGCGGACAGTAATTGCAAAGGTGAACTCCCAATGCAGAGGAGATTGTTGAGCCGCGACCGAAGGCCGTCAAGACTCGCGGAACCGAAATATGTCGAGTCTTTGAATTGCACCGCCTCCCGGCGGGCGCCCTCTACCCTTGGCCCGTGGACGAGATGCCCCGGGACCATCGCCCGGCGAAGTGCGTGAGGGTCCTGCTCGCCGAGGACCAGGGAATGATGCGGGGCGCGCTCGCCCTGCTGCTCGGCATGGAGGCGGATCTGGAGGTGGTCGCGCAGGTCGCGGCCGGCGACAAGATCGTGGACGCCGCGCTGACCCACCGGCCCGACGTTGCCCTGCTGGACATCGAACTGCCGGGCATGAGCGGCCTGGAGGCGGCGGCCGAGCTGCGCGACCAGGTCCCGGACTGCCGGGTGCTGATCCTGACCACCTTCGGCCGGCCCGGCTATCTGCGCCGGGCCATGGAGGCGGGGGCCGCGGGCTTCCTCGTCAAGGACGGGCCCGTGGAGGAACTGGCCGCCTCGATCCGCCGCGTGCTCACCGGTGAGACCGTGATCGACCCCGCGCTGGCCGCCGCCGCGCTCAGCGCCGGGCCGAACCCGCTCACGGCCCGCGAGTGCGATGTGCTCAAGGCGTCCGTGGACGGTGCGACGGTCGCGGACATCGCCGGGAAGCTGCACCTGTCCGAGTCCACCGTCCGCAACTACCTCTCCTCGGCCATCGGCAAGACCGCCACCCGCAACCGGATGGAGGCGGTACGGGAGGCTCGCCGGCAGGGGTGGCTGTGACTCCCTATTTCGTCACCTCCGCGCTCGCATAGGACGTGCCCTCCGGGGCCCGGCACACGAACCAGTTCGCCGTCGTCGAGCCCGCCGCCGGGCGGAGGACCCCCGCGAGCTGGGGATAGATGTCGTAGCCCGCCGGGATCCATTGGGTCACCGTCGACGTGCCGTTCTTCCAGGTGCAGGTGACCTCCCGGGCCGTCTTGGCGACCATGCCGACCACCAGCCGCCCGGACTCGGACTCGGGTGAGTAGCGGGTCGCAATCGCCTCCATGTCCGTGCCCGCGAACGGCTCCAGCTCCTTGGCCGTGTTGAACATGATCTGGGTCCCGCGCTCCCCGTTGTACGACCGGATCACGAAGAACGAGGTCTTGCCGATCAGATCCGCCGCCTTGTGGACCTCCGCGGGCTCCACTCCGTACCTCGTCATGGCGTCGAGTTGCCGTGTCGCCTCGGCTTTGTCCTTCGGCGCTCCCCAGAACTGCACGACGAGGGACCACGGCTTGTTCTTGTACATCCCCTTGGCCAGGGACGTGACCTGAGGTTCGTACACGTGCCTCTGCTCCGGCGTCGTCCCGTGCGTCGCCACCACTGCGCCCCGCCCGCCTCCGTCCCCGCCCCCGTGCAGCAGCCCCGCCGCCGCCAGCGAACCCGTCGACCCGGCGATCACCATGGCCGTCACCGCGGTCACCGCCCAGCGGCGCGTCCTGCGCCGACGTCCGCCGCGCAGTACCGCCTCCACGGGGGCTATGCCGATCTCGACCTCGTCCGCGGCGTCCGCGAGGAGGAGGGCGATGTCCGTCTGGGTCATGTCGTGGTTCCTCTCCCGGTCCGCGCTCATCACTTCCGCCCGCCCTGCGTCGCCGTCTCCGCCAGTCCCGGTATGGCGCGGAGTTTCGCGATGCCCTTGGCCGCGTTGCTCTTCACCGCGCCGACCGAGCAGCCCATCGCCTCGGCCGCCTGGGTCTCCGTGAGGTCCTCCCAGTAGCGCAGGACCACCGCCTCCCGCTGCCGGGGCGGCAGTCCGGCCAGTGCCTTCAGCAGGACACCCCGGTCGTCGGCCTGGGCGATGCGGTCACCGGTGTCGGCGACCTCGCGGACCAGGCCCGAGTCGTCCTTCGGCGCCAGGAACTCCCGCAGCCTTCTGCGGTGCCTGCGCGCATGCGCGTTGATCATCACGCGCCGTACGTACGCCTCCGGGTCGTCCGCGGCGGCGACCTTGCGCCAGGCCACGTACACCTGCTCGAACGTCGACTGGACCAGGTCCTCCGCGGCGTGCTGCTCCCCCGTGAGGAGAAATGCCGTGCGCATCAGCCGCGGCCAGCGGCCGATGAAAAAGCTCTGGAACTCCGCGTCCCGAGCCTCCCTGCGATCCCCCATGGGCACCTCCTAGATACAAGAAGGAGTCCATGGACCGCCCGGACCGTTGCCTCACTTCGCGGAAATTCTCCCCGCGGCCGTCTCCCCCAGGTCCGCGGGCTTGCGCCCCGGCAGCCACACCAGCATCAGCACCGCCCCCGCGACCAGCACCCCTGTCCCCGTCCGGAACACCAGCGCGTACCCCTCGGTCAGCGCCCCCGGCGTCGCGCTGTCCCCGGTGCGCGCCGCCGCGATCGTCGACATCACCGCGAGCCCCAGCGAACCGCCCATCGTGCGCGAGGTGTTGACCAGCCCCGACACCAGCCCGGCCTCCCCCGGCGCCGCCCCCGACGTGGCGAGCGCGGCGAGCGGCGTCGCGGTGAGACCGGCGCCCAGCATCATCAGGATCCCGGGGAACATGATCTCGGTCAGGTAGTTCCCGGCCGGCGTCATCAGCGACTGCCAGCCGAAACCGGCCGCCGCGACGACCGTGCCGAGCGCGGCCAGCCTGCGCGCGCCGAACCGAGGTATGAAGCGCGGGGCCGCCTTGGAGCCGAGCAGCACCGCGAGCGAGCTGGGGACCAGCGCGAGACCGGCCTCCAGCGGGGTGTAGCCGAGCACGTTCTGGGCGTACAGCGTCATGAAGTACCACATGCAGAACATCGCGGAACCGCACAGGAACATCGCCACGTTCGCCGAGGACACCGCCCGCGACCGGAACAGCCCGAGCGGCATCAGCGGGGCCGCCGTACACGCCTCGACCAGCAGGAACACGGCGATCAGCGCGAGCCCGGCGAGCAGCGGCACCAGGGTCGCGGCCGCCGTCCACCCCTCCGCCTCGGTCTGCGAGATGCCGTACGCGAGGGTCCCGAGCCCGGCCGTCACCAGCACCGCGCCCGGCAGGTCCAGCCGCCGCCCGTCGCCGTTGCGGCTCTCCGCCAGCCACCGCGTCGAGCCGACCAGCACGACGGCCCCCACGGGCACGTTGATCAGCAGCACCCACCGCCAGGACAGCCCGTCCACCAGCGCCCCGCCGACCAGCCCGCCGGCCGCGCCGCCGCCCGCGCCCACCGCGGTCCAGGTCGCTATCGCCCGCGCCCGCGCGGCCCCCTCCGGGACGGCCGAGGTGAGGATCGTCAGCGTCGAGGGCGCGAGCACGGCCGCCCCGAGCCCCTGCACGGCCCGCGCGACCAGCAGTTGACCGCCCTCCTGCGCGAGTCCGCCGCCCAGCGAGGCCAGCGTGAACAGGGCGAGCCCGACCAGGAACATCCGCTTGCGCCCGTAGAGGTCCCCGGCCCGCCCGCCGAGCAGCATGAACCCGGCGAAGGCGATCGCGTACGCGTTCACCACCCACTGCAGGCCCTGCGCGCTCAGCCCCAGGTCGGTCCGCATCGACGGCAACGCCACGTTGACGACCGACACGTCCAGCACGACCAGGAACTGCCCGGCGCAGGCGAGCGCCACCACCAGCCAGGTGGGGGGCGCGGTGAGACGAGGGGTCCGGGTGACGTCAGCGGCTTCCAGCATGGATGTCATGCTCTCAACCCGCTGACGGTCCTTGCATCGGGATTTCGCCGGACGCGGTCCTACAGCGCAGGTCCTAGGCGGCCCGTACCAGCGTCACCACCGCGGCCCCGCCGAGCCCGATGTTGTGCGCGAGCCCGATCCGCGCCCCCGGCACCTGCCGCTCCCCCGCCGTACCCCTCAACTGCCACACCAGTTCGGCCACTTGGGCGATGCCCGTCGCCCCCAGCGGATGCCCCTTGGAGATCAGCCCGCCGGACGGGTTCACCACCCAGCGTCCGCCGTACGTCGTCGCCCCGGACTCCACCAGCTTCCCGGACTCCCCCTCCCCGCACATCCCGAGGGCCTCGTACGTCAGCAGCTCGTTGACCGAGAAGCAGTCGTGCAGTTCTACGACGTCCACGTCGTCGATGCCGAGTCCGGACCGCTCGTAGACCTGGCGGGCCGCCTCCCGCGACATCGGCTGCCCCACGACGTCGATGCACGAACCGGACGCGAAGGACTCCTCGGTGTCGGTCGTCATGGCCTGGGCGACGATCTCGACGAGTCCGCTGAGCCCGTGCCGCTCGGCGAACCGCCGCGACACCACCACCGCGGCCGCCGCGCCGTCCGAGGTCGGCGAGCATTGCAGCTTGGTCAACGGCCGGTGGACGGTGCGCGCGGCGAGGATGTCGTCGACCTCGTACACGTCCTGGAACTGCGCCTTCGGGTTGTGCGCCGAGTGCCGATGGTTCTTGGCGGCCACGGCTGCGAGCTGCGCCTCGGTCGTGCCGTACTTCTCCATGTGCTCGCGGGCCGCGTCGCCGAAGATCTGCGCGGTGGGCGGTGTCATCTCGAAGCCGTGCCGTGCGGCCATGATCCCGTAGTGCCGGGCGACGGGAGAGGCCGAGAAGTCGCCCCCGTCGGCCCCTCCGCCGAGCGCGCCCTTCTTCATCTTCTCGAAGCCCAGGGCCAGTACGCAGTCGGCGGAGCCACCCTCGACGAGCTGCCGGGCCAGCATCAGGGCGGTCGAGCCGGTCGCGCAGTTGTTGTTGACGTTGTAGACCGGGACACCGGTGAGACCCAGCTCATAGGCGGCGCGCTGGCCGGCGGTGGAGGGCTGGAAGCAGTAGCCGACGGGAACCTGTTCCACATCGGTGTACGCGACCCCCGCGTCCGCGAGCGCCGCGCTCCCCGCCTCCCGCGCCATGTCCCAGTACTGCCAGTCACGGGTCTCGGGCTTCTCGAAGCGGGTCATGCCGACCCCGGCGATGTAGGCCTTCATGGCGCGTGAGAGTAGAACACGTTCCACCAACTCACCAGAGCACTGACGGATGATCAGATCCCCATGAGTGGGTCAAGGATTGATTAGAAGCCCGAAGCAACGGAATAGTTGCCTGTGCATACGAGGTTTACCCGACACTTATTTCTTCTCGGAGGCCTCTCGCAATGACCCACACGACGAACGACCTGCCCGCCCGGAGAGCGAGCGGGATCGTGGTCCCGGTGCTCGCCTTCGCGGGCATCGTTGTCGCGGTGATGCAGACCCTGCTCGTCCCGGTGATCAAGGACCTGCCGCAACTGCTGGACACCGCACCCAGCAACGCCACCTGGGTCCTGACCTCGACGCTCCTCTCGGGCGCCGTGGCCACCCCGATCATGGGCCGCCTCGGCGACCTCTACGGCAAGCGGAAGATGCTGATCCTCAGCCTCGCCGTCATGGTGGCGGGCGCGCTGATCAGCGCCCTCACCAGCCAGCTGCTCACGATGATCGTCGGCCGTACGCTCCAGGGCTTCGCGATGGGCGCCATCCCGCTCGGCATCGGCCTGATGCGCGACATGCTGCCCCGCGAGAAGCTCGGCTCCGCGATGGCCCTGATGAGCTCCTCGATCGGCGTCGGCGGCGGACTCGCGCTGCCGCTCGCGGCGCTGGTCGCCCAGCACGCCGACTGGCACGCCCTCTTCTACGGCGCGGCGGGCCTCGGCGCGCTCTCGATCGTCCTGACGCTGCTCGTCGTACCGGAGTCCCCGATGCGGGCGAAGGGTTCCTTCGACGTCCTGGGCGCGCTCGGACTGTCCGCCGGCCTGGTGCTGTTCCTGCTGCCGATCACCAAGGGCAGCGACTGGGGCTGGACCTCGGGCGGCACGCTCGGCATGTTCGCCGCGTCGGCCGTCGTACTGGTCCTGTGGGGCCTGTTCGAGCTGCGCTCCCAGGCGCCGCTGGTGGACCTGCGGACCACGGCCCGGCCCGCCGTCCTCTTCACCAACCTGGCGTCGATCATGGTCGGTGTCTCGTTCTACGTCGTCTCGCTCGTCCTTCCCCAGCTGCTGCAGCTGCCGAAGGCCACCGGGTACGGCCTCGGCCAGTCGATGGTCACCGCGGGTCTGCTGGTCGCTCCGCTGGGGCTGACCATGATGGTCACGGCACCGGTGTACGCGCGCCTGTCGGCGAAGTACGGGCCGAAGGTCACGCTGATCCTCGGCATGCTGATCATCGCGATCGGGTACGGCGCCGGGCTGGGGCTGATGAGCGCGGCCTGGCAGAGCCTGGTCATCGCGGTGGTGCTGGGCGCGGGCATCGGGCTCGCGTACTCGTCGCTGCCCGCGCTGATCGTGGGGGCGGTGCCGGCGTCGGAGACGGGGGCGGCGAACGGGCTCAACACGTTGATGCGGTCCATCGGTACGTCGGTGTCCAGCGCCGTGATCGGGATGGTGCTCGCCAACACCGCGAACAACGTCGGTGGGGTCGCGATACCGACCATGCACGGGTTCCGGGTGTCGTTCCTCATCGCGACGGGTGCGGTGGCGATCGGGCTGGTGATGGCGCTGTTCCTGCCGAAGGCGAATCGGGCGCCTCAGCTGCGGGCGAGCAGCGAGGAGGAGGCCGGTATCGACAACGCCGAGGCCGTGCTGCGGGGGTTCCGTGGGCGTGTGCTGGATGCCGGGGGTGCGCCGGTGGCACGGGCCAAGGTGACGCTCATCGACCGGCGGGGGCGGCAGGCGGGGGCGACGGTGTCCGAGGACGACGGGAGTTATGAGCTCGCCGTGCCTGCGCAGGGGGCGTATGTGCTGGCGGCGAGGGCGTTCGGCCATGGGCCGCTTGCCTCCGCTGCTACGCATTCGGGGGAGGAGTTGGCTGTGGATCTGGATCTTTCGCTGCCTGGGGAGACTGTCAACGCCTAAGGGGCAGGGGGGTTCTGTTGAGTGGCGGCTGATGCTTCGTTGTGGCTGGTCGCGCAGTTCCCCGCGCCCCTGACGGGGTTGCTCGTACCCCCTGCTGAGAAGATCCGTGGGGGGGTACGACAGCATGGGCGTCGATCAGCTTCGTACGACCGGAAGGAACCCCATGGCAGCGCCCTCGCCCGCCGTCCTCGCCGCCTTCGAGAAGGCGAAGGGGTTCATGCCCCTGCATGAGGGGCTTGCGCTGTACGACGCCGCCGTCGAGGCAGGTGCGCTCGGGTTGCCGCTTCTCGAAGTCGGGACGTACTGCGGGCGGTCCGCCGTCCTGCTCGCGGACGCGGCCCGGCAGACCGGGGTCACCGCGCTCACGCTCGATCATCACCGTGGGAGTGAGGAGCAGCAGCCGGGGTGGGAGTACCACGATCCGGAGACCGTCGACCCCGAGCTCGGGGTGATGGACACGTTGCCGACCTTTCGGCGGACCCTGTACCAGGCCGGACTGGAGGAGCACGTGGTCGCGCTCGTCGGGCGGTCCCCCCAGGTCGCGGCCTTCTGGAATGCGCCCCTCGGGCTCGTCTTCATCGACGGCGGGCACACGGACGAGCACGCGAACGCCGACTACGAGGGGTGGGCACCCCATGTGGCCGAAGGCGGACTGCTGCTCATTCATGACGTGTTCCCGGATCCGAAGGACGAGTTCACGGGGCAGGCGCCGTACCGCGTCTACCTCCGGGCCCTGGAGTCCGGCGCCTTCACGGAGATCTCGGTGACCGACTCGCTGCGCGTCCTGCGGCGAACGGGAGCGG
Organism: Streptomyces cylindrosporus; assembly: GCF_022698165.1. GTDB lineage: Bacteria > Actinomycetota > Actinomycetes > Streptomycetales > Streptomycetaceae > Streptomyces > Streptomyces cylindrosporus. Next base: position 687,231 of record NZ_JALDAY010000001.1, on the reverse strand, counting down.
AGATCAAATAGGCGGCGTGGGGCGATCCAGAGCGACGCGGCCGGCGCGGATGAAGAGCTGAAGGCATCTCTGCGCGTCGTCGAAGCGGGCCGATATCTCCTCGTCCATCAGCGCCAGGTCCTCCTGGTTCAGCGCTCTCGACCTGGATCTCGCCTCGTGGTCCTCCGCGCAGTTCAGCAGGTCGCGGAGGCTCGTGAGGCAGGCGTTCGCCTGAGCAGCCACCTCCTCGGGCCCCTGCAACTCGACCGCGTAGGAAGTCATCAGAGCGTCTCGGTACGTTGTCCTGCCGCGCAGCCGGATCTCTTCCGCATTTCCTGCTTCGGGGGTGCCCGGCAGACAGGACCTGTGATGGTCGAGAGCCGCGATCCGGGCCAGCTGCGATTTCTCGGCGAATTCCTGATAGATCAGCTTCCTGTGTTCTCTTCGCCATCGATGCTGCTCCAGGCGAAGATCCAGTTCCTGCAGTCTTTCCTGTCTGCGGGACTGGCGTTCTTCCTGTTGCTCCAGGGCTCGCTGTTTCGCGCGTTCCGACCGGCTGGTGATGAAAGCCGTAAGGCTGCTGCCGATCAGGGTTCCGACCATTCCCATCAGAGAGAGGAGCAGTGAACCGGCCATGTCTAATGTTTTGCGCCGACGGGTGCCCGACTACTCCTCTCATCCCAACGGCCCGCACGAACCCTATGGACGCCATCGACGGCCGCTAGGGTGGCAGACGTGTCGTACGTAGGCCCTGACTTCGATCCTCCCCAGCCCCGCCGTCCCCGTCGCGGCCCCCTGACCGTGGCGGTCGCCGCGCTCGTGCCGGGGGCCCTGCTGGGGTGGCTCGTGTACGAGGCCGTGGGTGGGTCGGGGGGTGGGGGCGGCTCGGACCGGGCGACCGTGCGGACCTCGCCGGCGTCCTCCGCCATCGGCACTCCCGTCTCGTCCGTCGCTCCCACGTCCTCCTCGCCGGACGACGGCAAGGTGCCGACTCCGACACCCTCCTCCCCCGCCGCCTCCGGGCCCCTCAAGGGCAAGGTCGTCGTAATCGATCCGGGGCACAACCCCGGCAACTTCCAGCACACCGCCGAGATCAACCGCAAGGTGAACATCGGCACGAACTGGAAGGAGTGCGACACGACCGGGACCTCGACCAACGGGGGTTACACGGAGGCGCAGTTCACGCTCGACGTCTCGCACCGGCTGAAGGCGCTGCTGGAGAAGCTGGGCGCCACGGTGAAGTTGACCCGTGACACCGGTTCCCCCGCCTGGGGGCCCTGTGTCGATCAGCGGGCCCGGATCGGGAATCTCGCCCACGCCGACGCCGCGATCTCCATCCACGCGGACGGGGCCGCGGCCGGCGACCGCGGGTTCCACGTGATCCTTCCCGGGTCCGTGCACGCGGGCGCCGCCGACACCCGCGCCATCGTCGCCCCTTCCGCCGACCTCGGCGTGCGTATCGCGGGCAACTTCGTCCGGGTGACGGGCGAGCCCGCGTCCAACTACATCGGCGACGGCACCGGTCTCGTCACACGTAAGGACCTCGGCGGTCTCAATCTGTCAACGGTTCCCAAGGTGTTCATCGAGTGCGGCAACATGCGCGATAGCAAGGACGCGGCACTGCTCACCAGCGGGGCCTGGCGACAGAAGGCGGCCCAGGGGATCTCTGAAGGAATCGTGAGTTTCCTGCGCGCTTCGTGATCGGCGGGCGGATCCCTGCGGACACCCAGGTCGGGTGGACGATAGGGTCTACCGACGACGAGACGACTACGAAGGACCTGAAGTGAACATCCGCTCCCTCAACCGAGGCGACGGCGTGCTGATCGGGGCAGCGGTACTGCTGTTCATCGCGTCGTTCCTCAACTCGTACACCGTCTCCGGGTACGACATCGACGTGAACGCGTGGGACAGCCTCGGCGTGGGCCTGGGTCTCTACATGGCAGGCGTCATCGGTGCCGCCCTGATCGTCGTCAACCGCGCCCTTCCGCAGCCGCGCAAGGTCGCCGGCCTCGATCTCGGAGTCGTGGGCACGGCGTTCACGGTCCTCGTGGCATGGAGCCTGTTCTGGTACCTGGTGGACAGCGGCAAGGGCACCAGCCCGGCCGCCGGTCTCATCCTCGGCTTCATCGCCGCCCTCGTCCTGGCCGGTGCCGCCATCGCCACCCCGCTGGTCCCCGCGCTGCAGGCCGCGCTCATCCCGGCGCCCAAGCCGCAGGCCCCGCAGCCGTACGGCGGCCAGCCGCAGCCGGGTGGTTACGGCTACCCGGGTGCGCAGCAGCAGCCGTACGGCGGTCAGCCGCAGCCGGGGCAGCCCTACGGTGCCGCGCCGCAGGCCCAGGCGCCGCAGCCGGCCGGGGACTTCTCGCCGTTCTGGTTCGCCGTGCCGGTGCCGCGGCCGCTGTTCGCGGAGGACGGTTCGCCGACGCCGATCGCCGAACTGGCGCCCGGCACCTGGTATCTGGCCGTCGAGCAGCGCGGTCCGGGCCTGGTCGCCCAGACGCAGGACGGCCGCCGCGGTGTCCTCCAGGACACGTCCGGCATCCAGCGCGGCTGAGCTCCAGAAGTAGCAGCACCACGGCCTCTCGCCCTTTCGGGCGGGGGGCCGTTGTCGTACAGTCGCAGCTCGTAGCACCGGATTTGACGGACCGTCAGATACGGCACACAACGGCAGACACCTGGTGGAGGCGCCATGCGACTCGGTCTCGCCCTCGGCTACTGGGGCCGCGGCCCCTCCGCCGACCACGTACCGCTCGCGCAGGAGGCCGAGCGGCTCGGGTACGACTCCGTCTGGACGGCCGAGTCCTGGGGGTCGGACGTCTTCACTCCCCTCACCTGGATCGCGGCGCAGACCTCAAGGATCAGGCTGGGTACGGCGGTTGCGCAGATGGCGGCCCGGTCGCCGACCACCACCGCGATGCACGCCCTCACCCTCGACCACCTCTCCGGCGGGCGCGTGATGCTGGGGCTGGGGCTGTCGGGACCGCAGGTGGTGGAGGGGTGGTACGGGCGGCCGTTCCCGAAGTCGCCGCTGACCGCGACACGGGAGTACGTGGACGTCGTACGGCAGGTGCTGCGGAGGGAAGGGCCGGTCGCGCTGGACGGACGCTTCCACTCGCACCCCTACCGTGGCGAGGACGGGACCGGGCTCGGCAAGGCGCTCAAGCCGATCACGCATCCCCTCCGTTTCGACCTGCCGATCCTGCTCGGTGCGGAGGGGCCGAGGAACGTCGAGCAGACGACGCGGATCGCCGACGGGTGGCTGCCGCTGTACTGGTCGCCGAGCCGTCCGGACGCGTACGGAGCGGCAGTCGAGGCGCTTCCGCCGGGCTTCCTCGTCGCCCCGCTCGCCCGCGTCCAGGTCTGTGCCGACGTCGCCGAGGGGCTGCTGCCGGTCAAGACCATGCTCGGCTTCTACATCGGCGGCATGGGGCACGCGTCCCGCAACTTCCATGCCGACCTGATGGCGCGGATGGGCTACGAGGAGGAGGCGCGGCACATTCAGCGGCTGTTCCTGGAGGGGCGGAGGGAGGAGGCCGTGCTGGCCGTGCCGGATGCCTTCGCGGACGAGATCTCGCTGGTCGGCCCGCGCGAACGGATCGCGGAGCGGCTGGAGTTGTGGCGGAAGGGGCCGGTGACGGACCTGCTGGCACTGGCCCCCGACCGGGAGTCGCTGCGGGTGCTGGCGGAGCTGAACTCCTAGCTGCCGCCCGCCAGTTGGCCGGCCGACGGGACCTGGTTCGTCACCTCGGCGCCCGCGCTCTTTCCGGCGTCCTTGACCTTGTTGATGATGTCGTCGAAGGAGCCGGCCGCGTCGTCGGCCGAGTCGCCCTTGCGGAGTTTCGACGGGAGGTCCTTGAGGGCGTCGATGCCGGAGCTCAGGGGTGCCAGCGCCTTGGAGAGGGTCGGGTCGCCCTGGGCGTTGCGGATGGCCGCCTTGAGCCGGTTGTACGCGAACGCGCCCGCGAGCCCCGCCTTCACCAGGGCGAACTTGCGCCCCTTGGTGCCCTTCTTGAACTTGCCGGCCTTCCAGGGCTTCACGATCCACTGGTACGTCGCCCCGGCCGCGAGCCCGGCGTTCGCCACGAAGCGGGTCTTGGCGAACTTCTGGCGTTCGGCCGAGCTGGTGGGGCTGGGGGTGTCGGCGGCGGCCACGACCGCTGCGGTGTCCTGGGCGGCGTCGGTTCCGCTGTTTCCGCAGGCTGTGGCGGTCGCGAGCAGGGCGCAGCAGAGGGTGAGCGCCACGAAGAGGCGCCGTATCGGTACGGGCACGGGGTCCTCCGGGGTGTTCTCCCCGAGTCGGTGTTCCTCCGGCAGCCTGCCCCGGGCCGGCGCTGTCCGCCACTCGGGCGAACCCGTTCGGGTTTCACACAAGGGTTTCATTCCGGAAGCTGCGGCAATCCGGAAAGCATGTCTCGATATAGCAGTGGCAATCGGGCCGGCGCGGTCGTGGCGATCGTCGCCGACATCATGGCCCTCATCCTGGGCCTGTGGATTGTGATGTACCTGCTGGACGCCAACCGCGCCAATGAACTGGTGCAGTTCGTCCATGACGTGGCCAACTGGCTGGCGGGCTGGTCGCGTGACCTGTTCACCTTCGACAAGGCCTGGGCCCGCGTGGTCGCCGGCTACGGCCTCGCGGCGGTGGTCTACCTCTTCGTCGGCCACGCGATCGCGGGCCGCATGCAGCGTCACTGAGCGGACCGGTACGCCGCGAGCGTCAGCAGCAGTCCGGGTCCAGTCCGCGCGGTAGCGTCTCGCCGCCGAACACCGTGCAGGTCGCGTCGTGGCCGCCGAGGGCCGCGACCGCGAGGAGGAGGGAGCCGGCTGTCCAGGTGGTGAGTTCCTGGGGCCAGATCGTCTCGTCCTCGAAGACGTAACCCGTCCAGTACAGGCCGGACTCGGCGTCGCGCAGGTGCTGGATCGACTGGAGGATCTCCAGCGCGCGGTCGGACTCGCCCATCGCCCAGAGGGTGAGGGCGAGTTCGGCGGACTCGCCGCCGGTGACCCAGGGGTTCGGGACGACGCAGCGCACGCCGAGGCCGGGGACGACGAAGCGCTCCCAGCCCTCCTCTATACGGGACTTGGCCTCCGCGCCCGTCAACGCGCCGCCCAGCACCGGGTAGTACCAGTCCATCGAGTAGCGGTCCTTGTCGAGGAACCGCTCGGGGTGGCGCCGGATCGCGTGGCGGAGGGCCCCCACGGCCAACTCCCAGTCCGGCTGCGGCTCTTCGCGCTGCTCGGCGATGGCGAGCGCGCAGCGCAGCGCGTGGTGGATCGAGGAGGAGCCGGTGAGGAGCGCGTCGGTGGTGAGGCTTCCGTCGTCCTCGCCCTTCCAGCCGATCTGCCCGCCGGGCTGCTGGAGCCGCAGCACGTACTCGACGGCCGCGTAGACGGCCGGCCACATGCGGTCCAGGAAGGCGTCGTCGCCGGTGGAGAGGTAGTGGTGCCACACCCCCACGGCTATGTAGGCGACGAAGTTCGTCTCCCGCCCGTGGTCGGTGACGTTGGCGAACTCCCCGTCCTGGTATGCCGCGTACCAGGACCCGTCCTCGTTCTGGTGCCGCGCGAGCCACTCGTAGGCCCGCTCGGCCGCCTCGTGCTCGCCCGCCGCGTCCAGCGCCATCGCGGCCTCGGTGTGGTCCCACGGGTCGAGGTGGTGTCCCCGGAACCACGGGAGCGCCCCGTCCTCCCGCTGCACGGCGAGGATGCCGGCGACGGTCGCGGCGGCCTGCCCTGCGGTGAGGACCCCGGGCAGGACGAGGTGTTCTGTCCGGGGAGTGGTCACCGCGCGTCCGCCCCCGCCTCGGCGAGCTTCGGCAGGTGCGGCTTGGTCGCGTACGCCACGAAGCTCTTGCCGATCAGCGGGTTCAGCGCCTGCTCGGCGACCCGGGTGGCCAGGGGTTTCTTCATGATGTCCCAGACCAGCAGCTTGTGGTACGCCTTGACGGGCAGCGCCTTGTCGTTGTCGACGCCGAACGCGCACTTCAGCCACCAGTACGGCGAGTGCAGCGCGTGCGCGTGGTGCGTGCCGTACGGCTTGAGGCCCGCCTCGCGGATCTTGGCGAGCAGCTCGTCCGCCTTGTAGATGCGGATATGGCCGCCCTCGACCTCGTGGTAGGCGTCGGACAGCGCCCAGCAGACCTTCTCGGGGCCGTAGCGCGGGACGGTGATGGCGATGCGGCCGCCGGGCTTCAGCACTCGGACCATTTCCGCCAGTACGCCCTTGTCGTCCGGGATGTGCTCCATCACCTCGGAGATGATCACGACGTCGAAGGACTCGTCCGGGAAGGGGAGGGCGAGGGCGTCGCCCTCCATGGCGGTGGCGGTGGCGCCTTCGGGTGCCTCCCCGGCCTCCTTCATCGCCGCGAACCACTTCGCGACCTCGCGGATCTCCTCGCCGTTCTGGTCGAGCGCCACGACCTGGGCGCCGCGCCGGTAGCACTCGAACGCGTGCCGGCCGGCTCCGCAGCCGAGGTCCAGGACGCGGTCGCCCGGGGCGAGCGGGAACCGGGAGAAGTCGACGGTCAGCACGTGGCCCTGCTTTCGGTGTAGACACCTGCGTTGTTTTCTGAGGCCGCGGAGCGGCCGGGGAGCTTACGCGCGGAGCCGGCGATCGCCTCGCGGTACTGGGCCACCGTGCCCTCCGCTGCTCGCGCCCAGGTGAACCTCGCCAGTACCCGCTCACGGCCCGCCCGGCCGAGTCGGGCTCTCAGTTCACGGTCACCCAGCAGTCGGCTCAAGCCGGCGGCCAACGCCCCCGAATCTCCCGGCGGTACCGCGAGGCACGTCTCGCCGTCCGGGCCGGCCACCTCCGGGATCGCCCCGCCGGTCGTCGCCAGCAACGGTGTGCCCGTCGCCATCGCCTCCGCCGCCGGGAGCGAGAAGCCCTCGTAGAGCGACGGGACGCACGCGACCTCCGCCGAGCGGACCAGGTCGACCAGTTCGGCGTCCGAGATGCCCTTGACGAACTCGACGGCGCCTTCGAGGCCGTACCGCTCCATGGCCTGCGCGACGGGTCCCTCGGTGGGCCGTTTGCCGACGACGACCAGGTGGGCGTCCGGGTGTTCCGTACGTACCTTCGCCAGCGCCTCGACGAGGAAGACCAGGCCCTTGAGGGGGACGTCCGCGCTGGACGTCGTCACGATCCGGCCGGGGACGACCGGGACCGACGGGTCCGGGGAGAAGAGGTCGGTGTCGGCGCCGATGTGGACGACGTGGATACGGTCCTCGCGCACGCCCAGGTGGTCGATGATCTCGGCGCGGGAGTTGCCGGAGACCGTGAGCACGGACGGCAGCCGGCGCGCGACGCGCTTCTGCATGCGCGTGAAGGCGTACCAGCGGCGCTTGCCCCACCGCTGCCGCCAGTTCTCGGCCGCGTCCAGCTCCAACTGCCGGTCCACGGTGATGGGGTGGTGGACGGTGGTGACGAGCGGGGCGCCGACGTCGCCCAACAGCCCGTATCCGAGCGTCTGGTTGTCGTGCACGACGTCGAACTCGCCGCGCCGGGCGCGGAGATGGCGGCGGGCGCGGAGCGAGAAGGTGAGTGGCTCCGGGAAGCCGCCGGTCCACATCGTCGCGACTTCCAGCGCGTCGATCCAGTCGCGGTACTCGTCGCGCTTCGGGGTGCGGAAGGGGTCCGGCGAGCGGTAGAGGTCGAGGCTCGGCAGCTCGGTCAGGCTCAGCCGGGCCGCGTACTCCGCGCCCTCGTCGAGGACGGGATACGGCTGGCTGCCGATCACCTCGACGCGGTGGCCGAGGCGGGCCAGCTCGCGGGAGAGGTGGCGGACGTAGACACCCTGGCCGCCGCAGAACGGGTTCCCTTTATAGGTGAGGAGCGCGATGTGGAGCGGTCGCTCGCCGTCGGCGGCCGAGGCCTCCTGGGGCCCGGCCTGACTGGCCTCAGCGGTCACTCTGGGCCCCCTTCTGCGTGCACTGTCCCGCGAGATTACGCCGGGACGCTAATCTAGAACAAGTTTCAGACTTGATCGTCCAGGAGGCTCTGAATCTACCGGCAGGTAGGGGCACTGTGAGCAGTGGATCAGGTGATTCGCGCCACGGCGGACCCCTGCCGTGACCGGTCCGATCACCGGCCTTCACCGACCGTCACGGAACACGGAACGGGATCCATGCCTGTGGAAGCCAAGCCAGCCGCCACCGCGCGGACGACGTCCTCCCCGCCCCTCACGGAGCGGCAGGAGGCACGTCGTCGACGCATCCTGCACGCGAGCGCCCAGCTGGCCAGCCGGGGCGGCTTCGACGCGGTGCAGATGCGGGAGGTCGCCGAGTCCTCCCAGGTGGCGCTGGGCACGCTGTACCGCTACTTCCCGTCCAAGGTGCATCTGCTGGTCGCCACCATGCAGGACCAGCTGGAGCACATGCACGGCACGCTGCGGAAGAAGCCGCCGGGCGGCGAGACGGCCGCCGAGCGGGTCGCCGAGACCCTGATGCGGGCCTTCCGGGCGCTCCAGCGCGAGCCGCACCTGGCCGACGCGATGGTACGGGCGCTCACCTTCGCCGACCGCAGTGTCTCGCCGGAGGTCGACCAGGTCTCCCGGCAGACCACGGTGATCATCCTGGACGCGATGGGGCAGGAGGACCCGACCCCCGAGCAGCTCTCCGCGGTCCGCGTCATCGAGCACACCTGGCACTCGGCCCTGATCACCTGGCTCTCGGGGCGCGCCTCCATCGCCCAGGTGAAGATCGACATCGAGACGGTGTGCCGGCTCATCGACCTCACGGCACCGCAGGACACCGAGCCCGGGGGCAACTAGCTTTTGCGCAGGGCTCGTTGACCGAGAGTGAGGACCGTGAACGTCCCGATCACGCCCGTCGCCGCGATGACGAGCCCCGGTCGCAGCCACACGCCCAGCGTCCCGGACAGCGCGATGCCGATGCCCTGGACCGTCATCAGGCCACTGGTCTGGACGGTGAACAGGCGGCCCCGGTACGCGGGTTCGGTGGCGGCGAGGATGAGCGGGTCGAGGCCCTGGTTGCAGGCCATGCCGAGGCCGCAGAGCGCGAGCAGGACCGCCGCGACCGGGACGGTCGGCGTCAAGCAGAAGGCGGTCAGCGGGAGTTGGGAGACCAGCAGCAGCGGGGCGACCAGACGGCGGCGCCGCGCCGGTGACAGGCGGGCGACGGCGAGTTCACCGGCCACCGTGCCGACGGCGTACCCGGTGAAGAGGGCACCGGCCGCGGTGGTGGCCGCGCCGGTCTGGGCCGTGTAGGCGACGGCGAGTCCGTCGCCGACCGCCGCGAAGCCGGGGACCGCCCAGGTGAGCAGGATGAGCCTGCGCAGCGGCGGACGCGAGGCGATGTGCCGCAGCCCGTCCGTCGAGTCCCGTACGACGGCCCGCAGCGAGCGCCCGCCGTCCGGTGCGGCCGCCGGTGTCGCCGGGGTCCACAGGCCGATCAGCGCGGCCGACGCGACGAAGCTGACCGCGTCGGCGAGCAGCAGCCACCGCGGCCCCACCGCCGCCACGGCCACGCTGCCGAGCGCGAACCCCGCCACCACCGCGCTCTGGCTGATCGTCCGCAGCAGCGAGCGCCCGAGCGGGAAGGTCTCCGCGTCCAGCAGCTGGGCCAGGCTCACGGCCCGCGCGCCCTGGAAGAGCGGGGCGATGAAGCCGGTGACCAGCAGCAGCCCCAGCAGGGCGGCGACGGGGAGGCCCGGGATGAGCATGGCCGCGACGCAACCGGCGCTGAGCAGGTCGCAGCAGACCAGCACCGGCCGGGGCGGGAAGCGGTCGGCGAGCGCGGACAGGGCGGTGCCGCCGGCGGCGTACGGCAGGAAGGAGCAGACCAGGACCAGCGCGGACAGCAGCGCGGACCGGGTGCGCTCGAAGATCAGTACGGACAGGGCGACTTCGGCCGCGAGGGTGCCCGCCATGGACACCGCGTGCGCGGCGAACACCGGCCGCATGCCCGGTACGCGCAGCACCGAGCCCAGGCCGGCGGGCGGCGCCGAGGCGGCCGTACGAGCCAATGCCCCTCCCCTGCGGCAGGCTCCCGCCGGGCCCGCCCTGGTACGGGTGCGGGGCGGGCCCGGTGGAGCGTGCTGCGCTGTTTCGTCATGGTGCTCGGTTCACATACTGCTCGTTCGCGTGGTGCTCGTGGCCGCGATTTCAGTGGACGTGACGCATGGCGGCTCACCTCCTCTCAGAGCGCGATCTCCAGGCGGTGCATTCCGTGCTCGGTCACGTTGGGCCGGGGCACGGGTTCGGCGGCCAGGCGGGCCCGCGGGTGGCGGGTGCCGAGGACGCCGAAGACGGTACGGGCCACCAGGACGGCGACCTGGGCGCCGAGGCAGGCGTGCGGGCCCCGGCCGAAGGCGAGATGGCGGTTGGGCGTGCGGTCCCAGCGCAGGGTGTCGGGGGCCGCGAAGACGGCGGGGTCGCGGTTGGCCGCGCCGAGGAACATCGACACGATCTCGCCCTTGCGGACCTTCTGCTCGCCGAGCACGGTGTCGCGTACGCAGGCGCGGCTCTCCACGTGCACCGGACCGGCGTACCGGACCAGCTCGTTGACCGCCTTGTCCGTGGCGACGACGGGCCGTTGCTCCGGCGGGATCCGCAGCAGGGTGAGCAGGCCGGTGACCAGGAAGCGGCTGGCGGTCTGGAAGCCGGCCTGGAGCACGACCCGGAGTGAGTTGAGGAGCACCTCGCGGTCGACGTCCGCGGCGGGCGCCCGCTCCACGGCGCGGGAGGTGAGCCCCTCGGGAAGGTCGCTGTCGAGCAAGTCGCGGACCAGGGCGGTGAGTTCGGAGCGGGCGGCGACGCCGGGCTCATAGCACTCGGGGCGCAGGCTCGCGTCCATGCCGTCGACGATGGTGTTGGACAGCGGTACGAACCAGCCCTGTTCGGGCTCGGGCAGGCCGAGCAGCCGGGTCACGGTGCGCAGGGTGAGCGGCTCGGCGACGCGCGAGACGAAGTCGAAGATCTCGAACTCGCCTGCTGTGGCGAGGAGTTCGTCGAGGCGGGCCCGCACGGTCCGCTCCAACTCCCCCAGGTCCACGGCCTTGAAGCCCTCCAGGAGCAGGTGCCGGACGCGGGTGTGCTCGGGCGGGTCGAGGGTCTGGAGGCTGAGCAGCGAGGGCGGGGTGTCGACGCCGATCCGCCGCCAGTCCTGGCAGAAGGTCTCGGCGTCCCGCAGCGCGGTGAGCGCCTCCTCGTACCCGGTGACCAGCCACGCCTCGATGCCGGGATCCCACAGGACGGGGGCCTGCGCGTGCCACTGCCGGTAGAGGGGGTGCGGATCGAGGAGTACGTCGGGTTCGAGCAGCCGCATGACGTCCGGCGGTTCGGTCATGGTTCCCTGAGACACGCTCACATCGCTGTGGGGCTGCATCGCCCTGTCCCTCCGGCTCGGTACGCGGGGTTGAGGTGACGCTAGCGACGGGGGGAGACGGGAGAAGGGCCGACCGCGGGGGGTCGGCCCACTGCGCGATGTCGGTTCCGGCACTGCGTCAGGTCAGCCCACCGGCTGCGGCCCGCGCACAGCACCCACTGCCTCAAGGGCGTGGGAGGTACCCCCAAGCCGCAAGGCGGAGGAGGGTGTCTCGCCTTCTCGGCGGGGAAGTGGGCGAGCAGCTGCTCGTAGAGGTCGGCGGCGCGCAGTCGCTCCTCTTCCTGCCGGGCCGCCCGCGCGATGCGGCTACTCCTCGGGCGGGAACACCGGCTCCCCGCTGCCCAGCAGGGTGATCACGATCGCCTCTACCGGGCAGTTCTCGGCGGCGTCCAGGATGCGTTCGTTGGCGTCCGTCTCCGGCTCCACCGGGTGCGACTGCATGGCGGAGTCGAGGCGGAACGCGCCCTCGGCCCGGTGCGTGCACTGGGCCGAGCCGATGCAGACGGAGCGGTCGACCTCGACGTGCCAGCGGTCCCCCATGCCGCTCAGCCCTCCCAGCCGGCGGGCAGGTGGATCATCTTGTGTTCGAGGTACTCGCCGTAGCCCTCGGGCCCGAACTCCCGCCCCAGTCCGGAGTTCTTGTAGCCGCCGAAGGGGCCGAGCATGTCGAGGCTGAAGGTGTTGACCGAGTAGGTGCCGGTACGGACCTGCCCCGCGACCTCGATGCCGTGTGCCACGTCGGCCGTCCACACGCTGCCGCTGAGCCCGTAGTCCGAGTCGTTCGCGATCTTCAGCGCCTCGGACTCGTCGCCGTACGGCAGAAGGCAGATGACCGGGCCGAAGATCTCCTCGCGGGCGATGCGCATGGAGTTGTCGACATCGCCGAAGAGGGTCGGCTCGACGTACCAGCCGTGGTCCAGGCCGGGCGGCCGGCCGCCGCCGGTGAGGATCTTGGCGCCCTCCTCCTGGCCGATGCGGATGTAGTCGAGGTTGCGCTGCTGCTGGCGTTTGGCGACCAGCGGGCCGACCTGGGTCGCGGGGTCCAGCGGGTCGCCGACCACCAGCGCGCTCGCGGCCTGCGCGAAGGCGTCCGCGAACTCGTCGTAGCGGGCGCGCGGGACGAGGATGCGGGTCTGGGCCACGCACGCCTGCCCGTTGTTCATCCAGGCGGCGGGCACGACCCCGGCGACGGTGGCCGCCAGGTCCGCGTCCGGCAGCACCACCGCCGCCGACTTGCCGCCCAACTCCAGCGTCACGCGGGTGAGATTGCGCGACGCCACCTCCATCACGCGCTTGCCGGCGGCCACCGACCCGGTGAAGGAGACCTTGTCGACGCCCGGGTGCCCGACGAGGTACTCACTCACCTCGCGGTCGGCGGGCAGGATCGACAGCACGCCCTCGGGCAGCCCGGCCTCGCGGGTGATGTCGGCCAGGATGTAGGCGTCCAGCGGCGACTCCGGCGACGGCTTGAGGATCACGGTGCAGCCGGTGAGCAGCGCGGGCGCGAGCTTGGCGGCGGCGACGAACTGCGGGACGTTCCAGGGCACCACGGCCGCGACGATCCCGACCGGCTCCCGCCGCACCAGGATCTTCCCGAGCACGCCGTCGCGCCGCTCCTCGTACGTGAAGTTCCGCGCGACGGTGATCGCCGCGTCCCACACCATCATCGCGCCGAGCGCCTGCGCGAGCACGCTCCAGGAGTACGGCGACCCGTTCTCGGACGAGATCACGCGCGCGATCTCCTCGTGCCGCACCGCGATCGCGTCCTTGATCCGGGTGACGACCTCGATCCGCTCGTCGAGGGGCATCCGCGGCCAGGGCCCCTCGTCGAAGGCCCGCCGGGCGACCGAGACGGCCCGGTCGACGTCCTCCCGCGAGGCGTGCGGCACCCGCCCGATGACCTCCTCGGTATGCGGCGAGATCACCTCGATGACGTCCTCGCCCAGGGGATCGGTCAACTCCCCGCCGATGAACAGCTGTCCGTGTTCCACGAGCTCGGCCATCACCACTGCCCTCGTTTCTGACGGTGTTTCAGGAACTGATACCAGTTCTAGTTATAGTGAGCAATGGCCGTGGAGCGGAGGACAGATGGCGACGACGTTCGATCATGGTGGAGGCATACGGTCCGTTCAGGTGCCCATTCCGGACAACCCGCTCGGGTACACGCTGGTGTATGTCGTGGACACCGACCGCGGGCCCGTGCTGGTGGACACCGGGTGGGACGACCCCGCCTCCTGGTCGGTGCTCGCCGAGGGGCTGGCCGGCTGCGGGACCTCCGTCGAGGAGATCCACGGGGTCGTGATCACCCATCACCATCCCGACCACCACGGCCTGTCGGGCAAGGTGCGCGATGCCTCCGGCGCGTGGGTCGCGATGCACGCGGCGGACACGGCGATCGTGCGCCGGACGCGGGAGACGCAACCGGGGCGCTGGTTCGCGTACATGACCGACAAGCTCACCGCCGCCGGTGCGCCCGAGGAGCACATCGCGCCCCTGCGTGACGCCGCGCCCCGCACCACCCTGCCGGGCTTCTCCCCCGCCCTCCCCGACCGCGAACTCGTCCCCGGCGAGCTCCTCGACCTCCCGGGGCGGCGGCTGCGCGCGATCTGGACGCCGGGTCACACCCCCGGCCATGTCTGCCTCCACCTGGAGGAGGAACACCCCTCCCAACTCCCCGGCCACGGACGCCTGTTCTCCGGCGACCACCTGCTCCCCGAGATCACCCCGCACATCGGGCTGTACGAGGATCCCGACGACGCCACCGTCACCGACCCGCTCGGCGACTACCTCGACTCCCTGGAGCGGATCGGGCGCCTGGGCGCGGCCGAGGTGCTTCCCGCCCACCAGTACGCCTTCACCGACGGGGCCGCCCGGGTACGGGAGTTGCTCACCCACCACGAGGAACGCCTCGCCGATCTCCGCTCCCTCCTGGTCGAACCGCTCACCCCCTGGCAGCTCGCCGAGCGCATGGAGTGGAACCGGCCCTGGGACCAGATCCCGTACGGATCGAGGAACATCGCGGTGTCGGAGGCCGAGGCACATCTGCGGCGACTGGTGAAGCTGGGGCGGGCGGAGGCGGTGGCGGGGAGCGAGCCGGTGGCATACGTGGCGGTGTAAAAGCGGTCGTGGGTACGGCGGGTGTGCTGCTACCAATGACCATGGATCCCTTGGAGCGGCTGCTTGCCGAGCGTGCCTGTGAGCGTCTCGTCCTCGACTTCGTCCACCGTCTCGACCTCGGTGAACCCGCGTCCGTCGCCGGGCTGTTCACTGAGCACGGGGTGTGGGAGTGGCCGCCTCCGGGGGACGGGCGGCGGTCCGTGGGGCGGGCCGAGTTGCGGGCGTACTTCGGGGCCCGGCCGCCGGACAAGCTCTCGCGGCGCGTCATGTCCAACATCCGGGTCACCCTCACCTCGCCGGACACGGCCGAGGCGACCTCGTACTTCACGACGTACCGGGTCGAAGGCTGGACCGGCGACATGCTCCCGGCCGGCCCGCCGGTCCAAGTGGGCCACTACGAGGACGAGTTCCGGCGGGTCAACGGGCAGTGGCTACTCGCCCACCGCCGCCTGCACCTGCCCTTCGGCGGCCCAACACCTCAGGCCCCCACGAGCCCCGGCCCGTAACCGGCCCGCCTCTCACCCCCGCCATGCCCGGCGCGAAACCAGCCCACCCCCCTCAAGCCCCCGCCTCCCCCAACGCATAGTCCAGGCCCTCGTCGTACGACATCGCCGTGCCCTCGGCGTAGGCCTGTTCGTAGGTCTCGTCGCCGAGGCGGGTGCGGAGGGTGTGTTCGCGGGTGCGGCGGGCGGCGAGTTGCTGGGGGGAGTCCATCTGGGCGCGGCCGAGGAGTTCCCAGATGCGCTGGCCGACGCCCTGCACCCGGGCGGCGAAGCGGCCGTCGCCGCCCGCTGTCTCGGCCTCGGCCAGGATGTCGAGGGTGAAGGCCAGGCCGAAGGTGTTGTGCAGCAGCCGGTGCCCGGTCAGCGCGGCGCGGCAGTTGCGGCGGGCCGCGTCCGTGTCGCCGCTCATGGCGTCCATCTGGGCGACGATGGCGTCGACGAAGGATCTCGACCAGCGTTCACCGCAGCGCACACTGCTGGTGCGGGTCACCCGGGCCGCCTCGCGCGCCTTGTCGAACTCGCCCGCGTACATGTGGCTGTAGACGACTCCGAGGCTGTTCATCACGAGGGCGGAGCCCCGCCAGTCCATGCCGATCAGCAGCCGTGAGTCCGCCGCCAGGGTCTCAAGGGCCTCGGGCATCCGTCCGACGAGAGCGAGATACCCGCCGGTGAGATAGGCGGCGGCCCGGATCATCGCGGGGTCGCCGGTCGCGCGGGCCGCGTCGACGCACCGCTCCCCCCAGGCCTGCATGACTTCGAGGTCGCCCTGGTTCATCGCCACCGCCCCACGCGACCACAGCGCCAGCACCAGGTCCGGGCCCGGCTCGTGCTGCTCGGCCAGCACCCGGTCGAGGCACCACTGGGCATCCCGCGGCATCCCGCAGTTGCGCCACAGGAACCCGGCGCATCCCGCCAGTTCCAGCGCGGCGCCGCCGCCGGGCTCGGCCAGCGCGCAGTCCACCGCGGCCCGCAGGTCGGCGTGCTCGATGAGCACCCGCTCGCACCAGGCCACCTGCCGGCTCGTGTTCCAGTCGGCGCAGGCCTCGCGGGCGAAGTGCCGGTAGTGGTCGCGGTGGCGCAGCCGTACGGCCTCCTCCTCGCCCAGCTCGCGCAGCCAGTCGGCGCCGTACTCGCGGACGGTGTCCAGCAGCCGGAACCGCTCCGGGTCGGTCGGGTGGCGCAGCACGATCGACTGCCGGACCAGCCGCAGCAGCACGCCCGCGACCCGGTCGGCGGGCAGCGGGCCGCCCGCGCAGACCGAGGTGGCGGCGCCCGTGGTGAACGTACCGGCGAAGACCGACAGCCGGGCCCACAGCAGCCGTTCCAGCGGCGCGCACAGCTCGTGGCTCCAGCCGATGGTGGTGCGCAGGGTCCAGTGGCGGGGCGGTCCCTCGCCCTCCTGGTCGGCGGCGAGGATGTCGAGGCGGGAGCCGAGGTGGTCGGCGAGGAGTTCGTGGAGCTTCTCCAGGGGGTACAACGCGAGCCGGGCGGCGGCCAGTTCGATCGCCAGCGGGATGCCGTCGAGGATCCGGCAGATGTCGGCGACGCGTTCCCGGGCCGTGTCGTCCAGGGCGAGGGCGGGGTCGACGGCGGCGGCCCGCTGCACGAACAGGGCGTCGGCCTCGCTCACCGGCAGCGGCTCGACCTCCAGCATCCGCTCCCCGGGCAGCCCCAGCCGTTCCCTGCTGGTGGCGAGGATCCGCAGCCCGGGTGCGGCGGCCAGCAGGTCGGCGACGAGGGCCGCGCAGTCCGGCAGCACGTGTTCACAGGAGTCGAGGACGAGCAGCAGCCGTTTGTCGCCCGCCCAGAGACACAGCGCCTCGATCACCGACCCGGCCGTCTGGTCGGCGAGCCGCAACGCCTCCATCACGGCGAGCGGCAGTTGGCCCCCGGGCCGCAGCCAGGACAGCTCCACCACCCAGACCCCGTCGGGAAACGCCTCCCGGGCCGCCTCCGCCGCCCGCAGCGCGAGCCGCGTCTTGCCCACCCCGCCGACCCCGACCAGGGTCAGCAGCCGGGCTCCGCCACCGTCCGTCCCGAACTCCCCCGCGATCCAGGCCAGTTCGTCACGGCGGCCGATGAAGACCCGGGCGTCGGACGGCAGGTTCCCCGGTCCGCGCACATCCTTCTTCCCAGACACGCGGACCAGTGTGGAGGTTTCGCAACGACACCTGCGCGACACCGTCATAGACGACAGAAAGATCACGCCGATTGGACACTTCGCGGCACTTTCCGACGAGTTGCGCTCAAGTCCATGTCGGCATGCGACGAAGGGTGGATATTCGGACATCGTCGCAGGGTGGCAACGGAGAGTGAGGAAGGGGTGCCGTGAACCTCGTGCACACGATGCCGATCACACCGGTCCTGATCGGACCGCTGCTGGCCTGCGTCCGGCTGAGCTTCCGGCGCACGGTGGTCGTCTCCGGATGCGCGCTGGTGCTGGCCCTGGCGATCGGCGCGTGGACGGGCGCCCTCGGCTCGATCGGGTTCCGCGTCGAGTACGGCGGACTGGTGCTGGCCTGTGCCGTCGTCCCGTACACGGCCCGCCACCGCGCGGCCCTGGAGGCGGCCGGCGCCCGGGCCCGCGAGGTGGCCCGCTCCACCCAGCGCCTGATCCTGCGCCCGCTCTCCCGCGACCTGGCCGGCACCCGCATCTGCACCCGCTACCACTGCGCCGCCCCCGAGTCCGACATCGGCGGCGACCTGTACGACGTGGCGGTTACGCCGTACGGCCTGCGCGTCCTGGTCGGCGATGTCCGCGGCCACGGCCTGGAGGCGCTGCGGCTGACCGCGGCCACCATCGCCGCCTTCCGCGAACTGGCGTACACCGCACCCGATCTGCCCGCCCTCGTCACCGACCTCGACAAGCGGCTGACCCCGGAGCTGGAGGCGGAGGACTTCGTGACCGCCGTGCTCGCCGAGTTCGGGCCGGGCGAGGTACGGCTGGTCAACTGCGGGCATCCGGCGCCCCTTCGGGCCGGACGCCGCGTCGAGCTGCTCGAACCCTTCGTGCCGGTACCGCCGTTGGGACTGCGGCCCGATCCACGCCAGTACCGGGTGCGGCTACAGCCCGGCGACCGGCTGCTCCTCTACACCGACGGTCTCACCGAGGCCCGCGCCGCCGACGGCACGCCGTTCCCGCTGCTCACGGAGGCCTGCCGGGCCCTGCGCGAACCGCTCCCCGACGACGCGCTCGACTCCCTGTACGCCCGGGTCGTCGCCCACACCGGCGCCCGCCCCACCGACGACCTGGCCCTGGTCCTGTGCCAGCCGGCCGAGGTGCCGGTGCCGCTCATGTCCTCCAGTACGTCCTGATCAACTCCTCGGCGTCACCGAGGAGTTCGACCTCCCGCACACTCATGGTCGGATTGCGGGAACGCCGCCGCCGGGCCTCCGCGAGCCCCTCCTCGGTGAGCCGGGAGGGGTCGGTGAGCAGGGCGGCGAGCCCCGCGCGGGCCAGGTCGGACAGATGGGCCAACGGCCCGTCGTCGACGGCGACCTGGGCGAGGATGACGGCGGACATGCCCCAGTCGAGGGCGGGGTCCCCTTCCTCCGCGTTGCTCCAGTCGATCACCACGGGCCGCCCGCCCCCGGTGAGCATCACATTGTCCGGATGCAGGTCGAGATGCAGGACCCGCCCGCTCCCGGTGAGCCCCGGAACGCCGTGCAACTGCCGCAGCAGCCCGGCCAGCACCTCCCCGCCCTCCCGCACACCGATCGTCCCGGCCCCGAACGCCTCCAGCATGGTCACCCCGGCCACCCGCTCCATCACCAGCTCGGTCCGCGTGGAGTCGGCGAGCCGGACGCGGGGCACGGGATAGCCGTACGCGCGCACATGCTCCATGACCGCGCCCTCGGCGAGCGCATCGCCCCAGCCCTCGCGGTTGCGCCGCAGCACCCAGGTGCCGTCGATCTCGTACACGTCGCAGGTGCGGCCGGAGCCGAGCAGTTTCCCCGTGGTCCCCATGCCCTGGAAACTACCGGTCGCAAGCCCGCCCCACCGCCCCTCTCACAGCCACCCCTCAGGGTCCTGGTTACGGGCGGGTATGGTTGCGGAGTCGTCATCACACCCGTACGGGGGGAAGCCGGTGCAATTCCGGCGCTGACCCGCAACCGTGAGCCGTCCTACTCTCTGGGACCGGCGAGCCGGACTGCCCCGCGCGGAACGTGACCGGCTCAGGTGTGTCGGCAGTCCGCCGGCGCACGGCACCGTCGAGGAATACGGAGCCGAGCCGCCCGGGGTGTCCCCGTGCTGCCCGGCTCCCCACCGGGAGAGGCACCCACCGATCATGAACGTCGTCCGCCGCAGCGCCGCGGCCCTGGCCGCCACCGCAGTGATCGGCACCGCGACCCCGGCACTCGCCGCGACCCCTTCGCCCTCGCCGTCGGTGGCGATACCCGACGGGCTGTACGGCACCACCGACCCGACGTACGACGGTGTCTGGCGCCAGTCGCTGGCCCTGCTCGCGCAGCGCACGGTCGGTGTCGAGCCGGCCCGCAAGGCCACGGACTGGCTGGCGGGGCAGCAGTGCGCGAACGGTGCCTTCGCCGCCTTCCGCGACGGCGCGGACGCGCCCTGCAAGGCCGACACCAACAGCACGGGGGCCGCGGTGCAGGCGCTCGCGGAGGTCGGCGGTCACGACGCCGAGGTCGGCAAGGCGGTGCGCTGGCTGAAGTCGGTGCAGAACAAGGACGGCGGCTGGGGCTACTACGCGGGTGGCGCGAGCGACGCGAACTCGACGTCGGTGGTGATCGGCGCGCTCGCCCAGGGCGGGGTGACCGTGCCCAATCTGCGCACGGGCGGGAAGTCGCCGTACGACGCGCTGCTGAAGCTGGCGTTGCCGTGCGGCGGGAAGGACGGGGGTGCGTTCGCTTACCAGCCGGACAAGAAGGGGGAGTTGACGGCCAACGCGGACGCGACGGCCGCGGCGGCGCTGGGTCTGCGGGGCGAGACGCTGGCGGGCAGCCGTCAGGACGAGGACGACTCCGCCGCGCACTGCGAGAAGGGCGAAGAGCCGGAACGGGCCGGGACCAACGGCGCGGCCTGGCTCGCGAAGACCCTGGCGAAGGACGGCCACCTGACGACGGCCCTCCCCGGCGCCGAGCCCCAGCCGGACTACGGCAACACGGCCGACGCGGTGGTCGCCCTCGCCGCCTCGGGCCTGGGCGCCAAGGCCACGAAGCCGCTGCGCTGGCTGGAGTCCAACGCGGGCGCCTGGGCGGCGAAGGCGGGCCCGGCCGCGTACGCCCAGCTGATCTTCGCGGCTGCCGCCACGCCGGGTGGCGATGTGCACGACTTCGGCGGCGAGGACCTGGTGGCCGAGCTCAACGCGACGGGCCCGAAGCCGGAGGGGGTGGACGACGATCCGACGGCGACGGCGAGCAGCACGAAGAGCGACGAGGGCGGCCTGGGCGTCGCCTGGACGGTCGGCGGTGGCCTGCTCATCGGCGCGCTGATCGGCTTCGCGCTGATGCTCCGGGGCCGGAGGCGTCAGCAGTGATCCGCCGAGCCGCCGTG
The DNA here is from genome assembly GCF_022698165.1 of Streptomyces cylindrosporus. GTDB lineage: Bacteria > Actinomycetota > Actinomycetes > Streptomycetales > Streptomycetaceae > Streptomyces > Streptomyces cylindrosporus. The sequence goes on along the minus strand of NZ_JALDAY010000001.1, from coordinate 666,768 downwards.
GCACTGGCCGCGCTGTTCCTGACCTTCTCGGCGGGTGCACCGGCCCATGCCACGTCCTACCGCTACTGGTCCTTCTGGACCTACGACGCCTCCCACTGGACGTACGCCACCCAGGGCCCGTCGACGATCCGCCCCACCGACGGCGAGGTCCAGGGCTTCCGCTTCGCGGTGAGCGAGGACTCGACGGAGGCGGCCAGGCCGCGGGGGCCGGTCTCCTTCGGGGCGATCTGCGCGCGAACCCCGGCGCGGGAGGACCGCAAACGGGTGGCCCTGGTGATCGACTTCGGCACAGAGCCGGACGCCCCGGCGGGCGAGACCCCACCGACCCGCCGCACGGCATGCGCCCTGGCGCCTTCGGACGCGACGACAGCGGAAGCCCTTGCGGCAGTGGCGAAACCCCTGCGCTACGACACGAACGCCCTCCTGTGCGCGATCGCGGGCTACCCGGAACGGGGCTGCGGCGAGCCGCTGACGACGGCAACGCCCGCGAGCGAGAAGGGGACGGGCCCGTCGGTGGGCCTGTGGGCGGGAGCGGCGGCCGTTGCGGTACTGGGCGCGGCAGCGGTGTGGCAGACGCGACGGCGCAGGCATGTCTGAGGTACCCACCCCCACACAACTCCACCCCGCCGCCTGGTGGCTCTGGTCCCTCTCCCTCGGCACCGCGGCCACCCGCACCACCAACCCCCTCCTCCTCACCCTCCTCATCACCACCTCCGCGTACGTCGTGGCGACCTGCCGCCCCACCACCCCCCACTCCCACCCCTACTCCGCCTTCCTCAAACTCGCCCTCACCGTCCTCCTCGTCCGCCTCCTGTTCGCCACCGCCTTCGGCTCCCCCCTCCCCGGCACCCACACCCTCCTCACCCTCCCCGAAGTCCCCCTCCCCCACTGGGCCCAGGGCATCCGCATAGGCGGCAGGATCACCGCCGAGACGCTCACCTTCGCCTTCTACGACGGCCTGAAACTGGCCACCCTCCTGATCTGCGTGGGCGCGGCGAACGCGCTCGCAAGCCCCACCCGCCTGCTCAAGTCCCTCCCCGGCGCCCTGTACGAAATGGGCGTGGCGGTGGTCGTGGCCCTCACCTTCGCCCCGAACCTCATCGCCGACGTCCGCCGCCTGCGCGCCGCCCGCCGCCTCCGGGGCCGCCCCGACAAGGGCCTGCGCGGCCTGCTCCAGGTGGGCCTCCCCGTCCTCGAAGGCGCCCTGGAACGCTCCGTCGCCCTCGCCGCGGCGATGGACGCCCGCGGTTACGGCCGTACCGCCGAGGTCCCGGCCCCCGTCCGCCGTACGACCACCGCCCTCACCCTCGGCGGCCTGCTCGGCGTCTGCGCGGGAACGTACGGCCTGCTGACCGCCGAAGGCGGCGCCTACGGCCTCCCCCTCCTCCTCGCCGGCCTCACCGCGGCCCTCACCGGCCTGCGCCTGGGCGGCCGCCGCACGCCCCGCACCCGTTACCGCCCCGACCGCTGGGACGCCCGGGCCTGTCTGGTCGCCGCCTCCGGCATGGCGGTCGCCGCCGCGCTCACCCTCGCCTCCGCCCAGGACCCCACCGCCCTCCACCCGGGCGTGATCCCCCTGGTCGCCCCCGCCCTTCCCCTCTGGCCGGCCGCGGCCGTACTCCTCGGCCTCCTCCCCGCCTTCATCGCGCCATCCCCCAAGGAGCCGTCGTGATCCGCTTCAAAGACGTCTCCGTCACCTACGCCGGAGCCACCGAACCCACCGTCAGGAACGTGGACTTCGAGGTCCCGGAGGGCGAACTCGTCCTCCTGGTGGGCCCGTCCGGCACCGGAAAGTCGACGATCCTCAACGCGGTCAGCGGCCTGGTCCCCCACTTCACCGGCGGCACCCTGCGCGGCCGGGTCACGGTCGCGGGCCGCGACACCCGCACGCACAAGCCCCGCGAACTGGCCGACGTGGTGGGCACGGTGGGCCAGGACCCGCTCTCCCACTTCGTGACGGACACGGTCGAGGACGAACTCGCCTACGGCATGGAGTCGTTGGGCCTGCCGCCCACGGTGATGCGCCGCCGCGTCGAGGAAACCCTGGACCTCCTGGGCCTGACCGACCTCCGCACCCGCCCCATCGCCACCCTCTCCGGCGGCCAACAGCAACGAGTGGCGATCGGCTCGGTCCTCACCCCCCACCCCCGCGCCCTGATCCTCGACGAACCGACATCGGCCCTGGACCCGGCGGCGGCGGAAGAAGTCCTGGCAGTCCTCCAACGCCTGGTCCACGACCTGGGCACCACCATCCTCATGGCCGAACACCGCCTGGAACGAGTCATCCAGTACGCCGACCAGGTCGCCGTCCTGCCGGCACCGGGAGCAACACCGGCGCTCGGCACGCCGGCCGAGATGATGGCCGTGTCGCCGGTGTACCCCCCGGTGGTGGACCTGGGCCGCCTGGCAGGCTGGACACCCCTACCACTGACGGTCAGAGACGCACGGCGAAGGGCAGCAAGCCTGCGCAACCAACTGACGCAGCCTGCAAGCGCCCCCAAGGGGCGCGGGGAACTGCGCGACCAGCCACACGCAACCCGCAGCCGCCAACACCCGGCACCCCCCGAGCTGGCAGGCGCCCACTCCCTCTCCGTAACCCGCGCCCGCATCCAAGCCCTCCGCAACATCACCCTCACCATCACCCCCGGCGAGACGGTCGCCCTCATGGGCCGCAACGGCGCCGGAAAGTCCACCCTCCTCAACACCCTGGTAGGCCTGACCAAACCGTCATCCGGCGAAGTACACGTAGGCGGCGCAACCCCACACCGCACCCCACCCCCCGCCCTGATCCGCCGAGTGGGCCTGGTCCCCCAGGACCCCCGCGACCTCCTCTACGCCGAAACGGTCGCCGCCGAGTGCAGGGCCGCCGACCAGGACGCCCAGGCCACCCCCGGCACCTGCCGCGCCCTCCTCTCCGACCTCCTCCCGGGCATACCGGACACCACCCACCCCCGGGACCTCTCCGAAGGCCAGCGCCTCACCCTCGCGCTCGCGGTCGTCCTGACCGCCCGCCCACCCCTGCTCCTCCTCGACGAGCCGACCCGAGGCCTGGACTACGCGGCGAAGTCCCGCCTGGCCACTCTGCTGCGCACCCTCGCCGCCGAGGGCCACGCGATCGTCCTGGCCACCCACGACGTCGAACTGGCCGCGGAGATCGCCCACCGGGTGATCCTGCTGGCCGACGGAGAGGTGATCGCGGACGGCCCGGCGGCCGATGTGGTCACGGCCTCCCCCTCCTTCGCGCCGCAGGTCAGCAAGATCCTGGCCCCCCAGAAATGGCTCACGGTGACCGAGGTGAGGGAGGCCCTGCGGTGAAGGTCGTCCACCTCGGCCCCCGCTCCGTCGCGGCCCTCGTCCTCGTCAGCGCGGTGGGCATCGCCGCCCTCGGCTGGCCCTTCCTCGCCCCGCCGACCTCCCAGGTCGGCGCGCACGCCGCCGACGCCCCCTGGTTCTTCGCCGGCCTCCTCGTCCTCCTCGTGCTCGTCCTGGCCGCGACGATCTCGGAGTCGGGCCTGGGCCCGAAGGCCGTCGCGATGCTCGGCGTCCTCGCGGCGACCGGCGCCGCCCTGCGCCCCCTCGGCGCGGGCACGGCCGGCATCGAGCCGATGTTCTTCCTCATGGTCCTCAGCGGACGCGTCCTCGGCCCCGGCTTCGGCTTCACCCTCGGCTCGCTGTCGATGTTCGCGTCTGCGCTGCTCACCGGCGGGGTGGGGCCGTGGATGCCGTTCCAGATGCTGGCGCTGGGCTGGTTCGCGATGGGCGCGGGCCTGCTGCCGGGGGCGGAGCGCCTGCGCGGCCGGGCCGAGCTCGCGCTGCTGGCCGGCTACGGGTTCCTCGCCGCGTTCGCCTACGGCACGGTCACCAACCTCGCCGGCTGGCCCTTCATGCAGGGCCAGGCCTCGAACATCGCCTTCCAGCCGGACGGCTCGGTCCCCGCCAACCTGGCCCGCTTCCTCCTCTACTGCCTGGCCACCTCGCTGGGCTGGGACCTGGGCCGGGCGCTGTGCACGGTCGTACTGACCTTCTTCCTCGGCCCGGCCGTGCTCAGGGCGCTACGCAGAGCCACCCGGCGCGCGGCGTTCGAGACCGCGGTCACATTCGAGGCCCGTTGACCGGTGAACCACCCCACATGACCCATGTCACCCACTACCTGATCTAGTAGTGCATATCGGACGCCATGTCCACGTCATAACCACGTTTGACCTGCACATAGAGATCCAGCTCACACCCGCCACACGCACCCCACATGCGACCACAACTAGTAAAAGGGGTCATTGCGGACGCGCTCCGAGCCTGTTTCTCTGGACGACGTCGCACGGCGCCGACGAGCCCTCAGGGCCGCGGCGCCGACGTATGAGCCCGAGAGGTGCCGTACGCGACTCCCTGTCCCCGAAGAAAAGGTTCTCCGTGTTCGTCTCCCGCATCGCCCGCAGCATCGCGTCCCCGAAGAAGGCCCTCACCACCGCCGCCGTGGCCGCCGCCACCGCCGGCATGGTGCTGACCGCGGCCCCCGCCCACGCCGCGACCGCCGACTCGGCCACCGAGGCCAAGGCGATCGCGCACCAGCTGATCCCGAACACGGCCCAGTACGCCGCGTTCAGCAAGATCGTGGAGCACGAGAGCGGCTGGAACGTCAGCGCCACCAACGCCTCCTCCGGCGCCTACGGCCTGGTCCAGGCCCTCCCCGGCTCGAAGATGGCCTCGGCCGGCTCGGACTGGCGCACCAACGCCAAGACCCAGATCAAGTGGGGTCTCGACTACATGAACTCCCGCTACGGCAGCCCGACCGGCGCCTGGGCCTTCTGGCAGGCGAACGGCTGGTACTGATCCGCCACCCGGCCGGACACGCCGTCGAAGAACCGAACCACCTGGGGCGCCGAGGCCACGAACGTACCGAAGTGGTCCGTGGCGCCCTGGTCCGTCACCCGCACCCTCGCACCCTCACCGGCGAGGGTGCGGGCGCATGTGCGGGCATTGCCGACGGGTACGTCGGTGTCGTTGTCGCCGGTGTAGAGCCGCACCGGCGCGGCGGGCTTCCAGTCGCAGCTGTGGTCGGCCGATCGCAGAGCGTCGAGCAGGGCGCCGGACGGATGGCTGAGCCGCTCGTAGAAGGCGGGCGTGAGCAACTGCCTCACCGTCGGCGCGAGCCCCTTCACCACGTCCTCCTCCTCGTGCGTGCCGTCGAGGAGTTCCTCGACCCGGCTCGCGTAGGGCGCCCGGAAGGCCTCGCCCGGATCGTCGTAGAAGTGATGCAGCCGGTTCTGCGCGACGAGCCAGTACGAGGAGTAGAGCACCCCGCTCGTGTCGTTGACCCGCCCGTCGAACAGGGCCGGCATCTCCTGTCCCTCCAGGTCGTACGGCCCGCTGATCGGCGCCAGCGCCTTGACCCGGAAATGCCGGTCGGCCCCCTGCGCGAGCGCCTTCCCCAGCGCCATCGCCACCTGCCCGCCCTGCGAGAACCCGGTCGCGTACAGATCCCCGGTGAGCGGCCGCCCCAGCCGCCCCGCCGCGGTCCGCGCGGCCCGCAGCATGTCGACGGAGGCCGTCACGGAGGAGGCGGTGTCCATGTACGGATGCGGCCCCGGCCCCTCCCCGAGCCCCAGATAGTCGGGAGCGGCGACGGCCCTGCCCGCCGAGGCGTTCAGATACGACGGCACCCTCCCGAAGTCCTCGCTCACGGACGGCGCGTAACTGGGCTTGACCATGGTCCCGTGCGTGTCGGAGACGAGGTCGAGCCGATGGGCTCCGCCCTCGGGGAGGGTGAGCAGCCCGGTCGCCGTCGTCGGCTTCCCGTACGGGTCGACGGTCCGGTACGCCCGTACGCCGTACCGCACCGAGTCGTTCGCGATCTCCTTCCCGGCGAGGAAGGCCTTCACCGCGCGGGCGTCGTGGTCGGCGACCGGGGTGACCAAGACCAGTTCGCCCCGGCGATCCCTCGCCGCGCCCACCAACTGGCCCCTGTTTCCTGCGATTTGCGCGTCTCATCACTCATGTCGTGGACGTTACGGACGTACTGTCCGCGTCGACATCCGAGAACCCCCCGCCCTCATGGTGCACTTGAGTGCACCCCGTCCGTCCGGCCCACCGGAGCAGCTTTCATGAGTGAGCAGACCGAAGAGATCACGCAGGAGTCCCGTGGACTGCGCCTGGTCGCCGTGTTGTTGGGGCTGACCGTGGTCAGCGGTCTGATCGACGCGGTGAGCTATCTGGGCCTGGGCCATGTCTTCACCGCGAACATGACCGGCAACGTCGTCGTCCTCGGCTTCGCGGCGGCCGGTGCCCCCGGCTTCTCGGTCCCGCACACGGCGACCTCGCTGGTCTGCTTCCTGATCGGCGCGGCGGCGGGCGGCAGAAGCTCCCGGTGGCTCGGCGAGGGCTCCCGCCGCAGGTGGGTCCGCCTGACGATCGCCACGGAGGCGGTCCTGCTCGGCGTGTGCGCCGCGGTGGCCTTCGCGGCCCCGCACGCGACGGCCACGGTCTACACCCTGATCGCCGTCACGGCCTTCGCCATGGGCCTCCGGAACGCCACGGTCCGCAAACTCGGCGTCCCCGAGCTCACGACGACGGTCCTCACCATGACCCTCACCGGCCTGGCGTCCGACTCCCGCGCGGGCGGCGGCTCGGGCCGCCGCTCACCCCGCCGCACGGCGTCGGTGGTCGCGATGGCGGTCGGCGCCTTCCTGGGCGCGTGGCTGGTGACGGACCACGGCCTGGCGATTCCGTTGCTGGTCGCGGCGGTGGGGGCGGGGGTGCTGGCGGTGGTGGCCTCCGGGCGGGAGTAGGAAGGGAGTGGGAGGGGGGACCTCGCGCCGCGCATATCGTCCGCGTATCGAAAACCGCATACGCGCGGGCAACACGGCACTGCCTTGGCTGGGCGCATGTCCTACTCCGAACCAGTACGACTGACCGTGCGGCCGATCAGCGCCGCCGAGCACCTGGCGTTCGTGCGGACGCGAGGGTCGGTCAGCTTCCTCCAGACCCCGGCCTGGGGCCGCGTGAAGACCGAGTGGCGCAGCGAGTCCCTCGGCTGGTACGACGACGGCGGCCGGCTGGTCGGGGCCGGGCTCGTCCTGCACCGCCCGGTGCCGCGGCTGGAGCGGTACACGCTGGCCTATCTCGCCCAGGGCCCGGCCATCGACTGGAGCGGCAGGCTCGACGTGTGGCTCGGCCCGCTGGCGGAACATCTCAAGGCGCGGGGCGCGTTCGCGATCCGGCTCGGGCCGCCGGTGCGCACGGACACCTGGAGCGCCGCGCGGGTCAAGGAGGGCATCGCCGACCAGGGCGTCAGACGGCTCACCGACCTGTCCGGCGGCCGGAGCGACCCGGTCGGCGCGGGCGTGACCGGCCGGTTGAGGGACGCGGGCTGGCTGCCGCGGAGTCCGGAGGACGGATTCGGGGCCGGGCAGCCGCAGTTCACGTACGAGCTCCCGCTGGCCGGCCGGACCGAGGACGACCTGCTCAGGGGCATGAACCAGCTCTGGCGCCGCAACCTCAAGAAGGCGGCCAAGGAGGGCGTCGAGGTCACCGCCGACGAGGTCACGGCCGCCGAGGATCTGAAGGCCTTCCACGACCTGTACGTCCACACGGCGGAGCGCGACCGCTTCACGCCCCGCCCGCTGCCCTACTTCGCGACCATGTTCGCGGAGCTGAGCGCCGAGGCCCCCGAGCGGATCAGGCTCTATCTGGCGCGCCACCAGGGCGAGTTGGTCGCCGCCGCCATCCTGGTCCGCGTCGGCACGCACGCCTGGTACACGTACGGCGCCTCCTCCACCGCCAGGCGCGAGGTGCGCGGCTCCAACGCCTGTCAGTGGGCGATGATCCGGGACTCGCTGGCGGCCGGCTGCGAGGTGTACGACCTGCGCGGCATCACCTCCACGCTCGACGCGGACGACCCGCACGTCGGGCTGATCCAGTTCAAGGCCGGTACCGGCGGGCAGGCGGTGCGGTACGTCGGCGAGTGGGACCTGCCGCTGCGGCCGGCGATCTACCGGGCCTTCGACCTGTTCATGCGGCGACGCGGGCGGTGAGTCCGCAGCTCATGAGCTCATGGCCGGTACGAGCGCGGCGGCGACCTCGTCCAGGCGGGCGCCGCGGGAGGCCTTGACCAGCACCACGTCGCCCGCGGTGAGGTGGCCGCGCAGCCAGTCGACGGCCGCGTCCCTGTCGGCCACCGCCAGCGCCCGCTCTCCGGCGCCGTCGGCGATCGCCCGGGCGGCCTCGCCGACCGCCACCACGACGTCGGCCCGGCAGGCGGCGTACCGCCCTATCGCGCGGTGCTCGGCCTCGGCGGCGGCGCCGAGTTCGAGCATCTCGCCGAGGACGGCGATACGGCGCCTGCCGTCGACCGCCGCCAGCGCGTCCAGGGCGGCGCGCGTGGAGTCGGGGTTGGCGTTGTAGGAGTCGTTGAGGAGGGTCGCGCCGCAGGCGAGGTCGCGCCGTTCCATGCGCCACTTCGACAGCGAGGCGGTGGCCAGTGCGGCCGCCGCCGCGTCGAGGGGTACGCCGGCTGCCAGCCCCGCTGCCACGGCCGCCGACGCGTTGAGGGCCTGGTGGGCGCCGACGAGCGGGAGCGTGACGCGGGCCGAGGCGTGGGCGGTGCGCAGGGTGAAGGAGGGGCGGCCGAGCCGGTCCAGCGCCAGGTCGAGCACCCGTACGTCGGCGTGCTCGGCCCGGCCGAAGGTCAGTACGGGGCCGTCGGTGAGCGCGCGCATCGCCGTCACCCGGGGGTCGTCGGCGTTGAGGACGGCGGTGCCGCCGGGCGCGAGCCCCCGCACCAGCTCGCCCTTGGCCCTCGCGATGGCCGCGCGTGACCCGAACTCGCCGAGGTGGGCCTGTCCGACGTTCAGGACGACGGCGATGTCGGGCGCCGCGAGGCCGGTGAGCCGGGCGATGTCGCCGACATGGCGGGCGCCCATCTCCAGGACGAGGAAGCGGGTGGCCGTGTCGGCGCGCAGCATGGTGAGGGGGACGCCGAGTTCGTTGTTGAGCGACCCGATGGTGGCGACGGTCGGCGCGGTGCTCGACAGTACGGCCGCCAGCAGGTCCTTGGTGCCGGTCTTGCCCTGGGAGCCGGTCAGTGCGGCGACGGTGAGTCCGTCGCGCAGCCGGGCGACGACGTGGGTGGCGAGCGACTGCAGCGCGCGCTGGACGTCCTCGACGACGACGGTGGGCAGTGGGGTGGGCCTGGAGCCGAGCACGGCGACCGCGCCGGCCAGGCCGGCCTGACCGGCGTAGTCGTGGCCGTCGACGTGCTCGCCGGCGAAGGCGACGAAGAGGCCGCCCGGCTCGGCCCGCCGGCCGTCCAGCACGGCGGGCGCGGTCACCGTCACGTCGGCGTCGGCCGTGCCGCCGACGATCGCGGGACCGACGATCGCGGCGATCTCGGGGAGGCCGAGCGGGATCATCAGGGCCTGCCCACCGGGGTGATGGGGAAGTCGAAATAGGTGTCCGGATAGGGCTCGTCGTCAAGTGTGTAGTGCCACCACTCGTTCTCGTACGGGCGGAAACCGGAGGTCTCCATGACCGACCGAAGGCGCCGCCGGTTTCTCGCTTCGAGCTGCGCTATTCCTTCCGCCCCATGATGCGAGACGGGATCCATCAGGTCGTGGTCACCGCCCATGAGAGCGAGTTCACCGGTGGTCAGGTGATACAGCGTCAGGTCCACCGTGCTGCCCCGGCTGTGGCCCGACCTGTCGGCGACATACCCGCTTTCGAACATCTCGGCCCGGTCGATGTTGGGATAGTGCCGCGCCTTGGTCCTGCCGTCCTCCGGCTGTTGTGACCAGCGCAGAAAGCAGTCGACGGCACTCTGCGGGCGGTATCCGTCCCACAGGAGGAGGCCGAAGCCCAGGACCGCGGCCTCCTCTCGCGCCTTCTGCAGGGCCGCGCACAACGCCCTCGTGCCGACGATCCGGTTCGCCAGGTATCCGTCCACCGGTTTGCCGGTGAAGTTGTCCCAGGTGGCGTATTTGGCGTCCCAGCGGACGCCGGGTATGAACTCGTCCAGGAAGACGAAGTCATCGTTCATCGCCGTGCCCTCGCCAACGCCAAGGACACCACCCGGTCGATCACTTCGGAGAACGGCAGCCCGGCGGCTTCCATCATGCGCGGATAACGGCTGTAGGAGGTCAGGCCGGGCAGGGTGTTCACCTCGTTGAGGACGACGTGGCCATCCGCCGTGAGAAACAGGTCCACGCGCGCCAGCCCTCCGCATCCCAGGGCGCGGTACACGTCCTTGGCCGTTTCCTGGACGAGTGCGCGCGAACGGGCCGAAATATCGGCGGGAACGATGGGCGTCGAGTTCTCGGAGCCGCTTTCGGGATCGTCCTCCTGGTGAATCTTGAAGAAGCCGTGGGACAGGGCGATCCGGTCCACCTCACCCACGGTCAGGTCGGTCCCGTTCCCCAGTACGGCGCAGCCGACCTCGTCGCCGACGACGGCTTCCTCGATCAGCACCTTGGAGTCGTACTTCCGCGCGATGTCAACCGCACCCGGCAGTTCTTCCACGGCCGACACCTTGCTGACGCCGAAGGACGATCCCGAACGGGCCGGTTTGACGAAGACGGGATACCTGAACGAGTCGCCGTCGATCTTCTCGTCCGGTGTGAGGGTCCAGAAGTTCGGCGTCGCGATTCCCTTGCTGCGGGCGACGACGTACGTGAGGGATTTGTCGAGGCAGAGGGCGGAGCTCTGCACGTCGCACCCGGCGTAGGGAATGCCGGAGAGTTCCAACAGCCCCTGCATGGCGCCGTCCTCGCCGAACCTGCCGTGCAGGACGGGCAGTACGACGTCCAGGGCGACGGTCTCGTACCGCCCCTGCTCCAGGACGAGAAGCCCGCGCACGCCGCCGCTGTCCGGCGACAGCACGACGGTACGCCCCGCACTGTCCTCCCACTGCGCTCCCGGACGCTCGCAGAGCTTCCAGGCGCCGCCCTTCGTGATCCCGACATAGAACGGTTCGTACTTGTCGAGGTCGAGGTTCCTGGCGACTTCCTGCGCGGACTTGACGGAGATGGGGTGTTCTTCGGAACGCCCCCCGAATATGATCCCGACCTTCAACTTATCCATACTGCTGTTCCCCGCTCTCGAATTTCAGACAGTTGGTGATGGAGTTCTCGACGGTGTCGCGCAGGGCGCGGTCGGTGTAGTAGGCGGTGTGCGGAGTGATGAGCACGTTCGGCATCTCCTGGAGCCGCAGCAGGTGTTCGCTGCGGATGCGCGCGCCTCTGCAGTCGGCGTAGAAGACCCCCTCTTCCCCCTCGACCACATCCAGGGCGGCACCGCCCAACCTGCCCTTTTCCAGGGCGTCCACGAGAGCCTCGGTGTCGATGAGCGGACCGCGCCCGGTATTGACGACGATGGCACCGCGCCTCATCTGCCCGATGCGCCGACGGTCGAGGAGGTGGCGTGTCTCGCGGTTGAGCGGCGTATGAAGCGTGACGATGTCGCTGAGTCGCAGCAGTTCATCGAGGGGGACGTAATCGGCGCGGGTGTTGGCCCGGTTGCTGTGGGCGAGTATTCGGCAGCCGAACCCTCGAAGCCTCCCCACAACCGCCGTCCCGATGCGCCCGGTCCCAATGACCCCAACGGTCAGATCCCGCAACTCTTTCCCGCGCACCCCGTGCAACCGGTAGTCATGAACATCCGCACGCCGAACGGTGGACTTCGCGTGCCGCACCGCCATCAGCATCATCATCAGCGTGTAGTCCGCGACGCTGTCGGGCGAGTAGCAGACGTTCTCGACGGAAATGCCGAGGCCGGCCGCGTACTCCACGTCGAGGTGGTTGTATCCGATGCTCCGCGTGGAGATGTAGGCAACGCCGGCGCGACTCAGCGCGAGGAGCGTGGAGTTCGAGATCCGCGCCTTGTGACCGACACTGACGCACCGGTTCCCGACGGCCAATCCGGCATTGGCCTCGGACACGGCGGCCTCGGTGATGACCGGCACAACACCGAATCGGGGCGCCAACTCCCGGAACAGAGCAGCCTCGTCCTGTTCACACCCATAGATCGTGATCCCGGTCCCCGAAACAGCCACGGCACGACGAACCGCCGTTCGCACGGGTTCGCTGTAGGTCATGCCCGTAGTCAAGGGGGCGCGGTGTTGCGGGCACGTATGGGGATTCGGATACGCCGACGATATGCTACTCGCCGGTAGCAACGAGGCTGCCCATTGATCGACTTATCGACGCAAGGGCGGCCCTAGTGAAGTACGTGCGTGTGGAGCCACTGCAGGATCCGTACGGGTACCACCTGGATCCACAGAATTACTTGCAGGTCCTCCCGCGGCTCTCCATCGTCCTGCCACCTGGCGCGGCGGCGTTTGCCGCCCACCCGGAGCACTACGATTTTCGAGCCGCCCGGTGCGTCAAGGATCTGGAACTGAGCAAAGCAACGCTCGTCGATGATCAAGGGGAAATCGCTCTCGAATTCTCCCTGACCCCCAACGAGTGGAAGCACGAGAGCGGTTTGCGCATTCGTTACTCGGACGTCCAGTCTTTCCGTGTGGATACCCAGGAGCCCGACGGCATGCTCCCTCGCCTGGGCGCCCTGCAGTTGGACGAAGTGCTTCCGCATCCGTCAGGCATGTCCCACGAAATTTCCTTCACGTGCGGTTCAGTTCTCGTAGTCGCCGCCGATCTCGCGGCCACGTGGGGGTAGAGGTCGGATCAGGGCAACTGGGGGCGATGAGTTTTGGCACGGTTGCTGGTCTGTATCCACGACGCGCCATCCACCGCACGCGAGGAGAGCACCATGACCGCCATCTACACCTGGGACGTCTTTTGCACGCTTGACGGCTACGGCTCCTACGGCCCCGACGGTGACTGGGGCGGCTACTGGGGGAAACAGGGTCCCCAATTCCTTGACAACCGCCTGGCCGTGGTCAGCGAGGAGCAGCGGATGGTTCTCGGGGCCAACACCTTTCGGCAGTTCGTGGAGCTGCTCGGGCCGATCCCGGACGCCGACCTCGACCCGGTGAACCTCCGGATGCGGAGCATGCCGACGACCGTCGTGTCGACGACGCTCGCGGGGCCCTTCGCATGGCCGGACATCAACGTCGTGGCCGGCGACGCCGTCGACGTCGTAGCCCGGCTCAAGGAGGAGTCCGAGGTGCCGTTGCGTTCGCACGGCAGCCTGTCGTTGAACCGGGCGCTGATGGCCGCAGGGCTCGTCGACCGCCTCCAGGTGACCGTCTTCCCCGTGATCAGCGGTCGGACCGGGACCGACCCGATCTTCGAGGGCGCGGACGACTTCGACCTCGAACTGATCGAGAGCCGGACGTTCGACGGCCGTACCCAAGAGCTCGTCTACCGGCCCGTACCGCACGGCACGGTCACGCGCGGTCGTGCAGCGTGATCCGGTAGCCGTCGGGGTCCGCGAACGTGAAGGTCCGGCCGAAGGGGCCGTCGATCGGGGCGGAGGCGATGGTGTGGCCGTCGGCGACGAGCGCGTCATGGATGGCCTGGACGTCCGTGGCGTGCAGCCAGATCGCGGCACCGATGCCCGGCTGCGCGACGGACGCGAGGTCCGTGCCGGGAATGACGTCCCGCAGCGCGAACGCGATCGGCTTGGTCTCGAAGACGACGGCGTGCGGAGGTCCGGCGGGCGAGCGGACCAGGCCCAGATAGCGCTCGTAGAACGCCTGCGACGCGTCGAGGTCGCGCACCTGGAGGGAGATGAAGTCGGGGCCGGTGGCGGGCATGGTGACGCTCCTACTGTTGCGTGTCGTTCTTGCGTGTCAGTTTTCTGACATGCGGCACGCTATGTCAGAATGCTGACATGGGTCAAGAAGGTGTCGGCGTCGACCTGGAGACGTCACTGGGCTACCTGCTCAAGGAAGCGTCGAGCGCCCTGCGCGCCGCCATGGAGGAAGTGCTGCGCCCACTCGGCATGAGCGTGACGCACTACTCCTGCCTGGAGCTGCTGGCGCAACGCCCCGGCCTGTCGAACTCCGAGCTCGCGCGCGGCGCCTTCGTGACCCGGCAGACGATGAACGTGCTGCTCCAGGCCCTGGAACGGGACGGTTACGTGACCAGGCCCGAGCAGGCCCCCGTCGGCAAGGCGCTCCCCACGCGGCTCACCCCCAGCGGCCGGCGCAGCCTGGAGAAGGCGAGCGCGGCGGTCCGGTCCGTCGAGGCCAGAATGCTGGCCGGCCTGACCGGGCCCGAGCAGGCGGAGGCGTTCCGGATCCTGCAGAGCATGGTCCGTTCCCTGCGCGGCAGTTGACCCCTGCGCGGCAGTCGACGGGGGTGCCGATCAGCCCCCCAGTTCCACCGGAATCCGATGGTCCGGCCTGCCGTCCTTCGCCAGGATCGAGTACTCCCCCGCCACGGCCCGGTACAGCCGCATCCCGCTGTCGCCTCGGACGTCGTCGAGCGTCCACGCCCGCCCCCCGTGCAGCAGCGACCGCCGGGAGAACGCCCCCATCGTCCGCCCGGCGTCCGGCCCCTCGACCTCCCCGGCGACCGCGGACACGTACACCCCCTGCCCCGTCCCGATCGCCACGGACGAGTCGAAGATCGCGATTCCCACCTCCGGCCGCACCGCGATGTTGCGCGAATGCCGGGCCTCGGGCGAGGACACCCACACGAACTCCCGGTACCCGACGTGCGCGAAGTAGACGGGAGAGCTCCACGGGCGGCCCTCCGCGTCGGCGGTCGCCAGCACCATGTAACGGTTCGTGTCGACGACGGCGCGCGCGGTCTCGGCCGGGCTCATGCGCCACTCCTGCGGTACGTCATCACGAAGTCCCGCTCCCACGGCGCCGCCGCGTCGACCTCCGCCCGCTCCCACGCCCCGCGGATGACATCGCCGCCCTCCCCCACCTCTCCGACGAACCGCTGCCGGAACGCCAGCGGCGAGAAGTCCGGCCGCTCGCGCAGCAGTTGCCAGACCCCGTCGGTGAAGGTCATCGCGTACAGGCGTACGACACCCCGTGAGTCGTAGTAGTGCTGCGTGTATCCGCCCGTCTCCGGGTCGACCGCGATGATCGCCATGCTGTCGGGGGCCGGATTCGGTGCCTCCATCCGCTGGACCAGGAAAGCCCCGTCCAGGCCCCACTCGAAGACGCAGCGGCCCTGCGGCGGCGCCTCCAGCCCCGGAAACTCGGCCTCCACCACCCACTCGCCGACCAGTACGTCCAGCCGCGCCAGCGCTTCCCGCCGTTCCGTCGTGTCCACCGCCACCGCGAACACCTCCTTCTCACCGAGGAAGACCGCGGAGGCAGGCGGAACTCATCGGCCGGGACGAATTCCGATCAATCAGCCCGCCCTGACCGGTTACGAGACCGTGCTGGAGGGCTGAGCACTCGACCGCGGATCGAGTGCCGCTCCGGGCTCCGGCGCCATCCTCCGGACGGTTCGGCCGGGGCACCTCGGCGGTCGGGGAGCGGGCCACGCGCGTCGCCGAAGCCGCGGCCCGTGGTGCCGCGGCGGCCGAGACCCGCCGCAGGCTCTCACCGGGAGTGGTGGAGGCCATCGCGGTCGCGGGCTTCGCCCGGCACTTCGTCCCGGCGGCGCACGGCGGCGCGGAGGGCGGTTTCGCCGAGCTGACAGCCGCCGTCGCCCGGGTCGGTGAGGGCGACACCTCGGCGGCCTGGTCGGCCTCGCTCTCGACGTACACCGGCCGGTACGTGGCCTCGCTCTCGGCATACGCCAGCCGGTACGCGGCCTTCCTCCCGGAGGCCGGACAGACCGAGGTCTGGGCCGACGGCCCGGACACCCTGCTGGCCGGCGCGCTGATCCCCTCGGGCAAGGGCGTGGTCGTACATCAGCGGCGTGCACTTCGCCGCCGGGGGGCGAGCATCCGGACGGCCCGGTCCAGGTGCGCTTGTTCGCCGTGCCCCGCTGGTTCCCGGTCGGGATGCGCGGCACCGGCACCGGCACCGGCACGATGGTGCTGTCCGACGTGTTCGTCCCGGCCCACCGGTCGTTCACCCGGGCCGCGGGCCGCACGAGGGCAGAAAGGGGCCGTCAATTCCCGGGTTTTCCGGGGGCGGCGAAGGCCGCGATCACCCCGACCGCGGCGAGCCCGGCCGCGACGCCGAAGGCCAGCGCGTATCCCGACGCGTAGGCGTGCCGCAGCAGCTGCGCGGTCGGCTTCGCCCCGTCCAGCAGATCCTTGACATGGGTGGTGGCCAGGGCGGCCAGTACCGCGAGCCCCAGCGCGCCGCCCAACTGCCGGGTGGCGTTCAGGAGTCCGGAGGCGAGCCCGGCCTGGTGCGGCGGTACACCCGCCACCCCGGCGATGGCGGAGGCGGCCATGGAGATGCCCTGGCCCGCGCCGAGCACGATCGTGGGGCCGAGGACGGCGGCCGCGAAGGTGGAGTTCTCGTCGAGGAAGGCGAGCCACAGCAGCCCGCCGGCCGTCAGCGTCATGCCCGCCACCAGCGTGACCCGCGCGCCCGTCCGTCGTACCAGCGCGGCGGAGAACTGTGCCGCGACCATGATCGAGACGGCCAGCGGAAGATACGCGAAGCCGGTGCGCAGGGGGCTGTAGTCGCGCACCTGGTGCAGGAAGAGGGTCAGGAAGTAGAACGTGCCGAAGAGCGCCGCGCCGCTCGTCATCGCCACCACGTTGGCGGCCGTGACGGACCGGGAGCGGAAGATGCCCAGCGGCATCAGCGGCTCGGCCGCGAACCGCCCTTCGATCAGCACGAAGACGCCGATCAGCAGCAGGCCCGCCACCAGCGGCACCAGCGTCTGGGCGGAGTCCCAGCCGTGCGGGCCGCTCTGCACGATCCCCAGGACCAGCACCAGCAGCCCCGCGGTGACCGCGACCGCGCCCGGCACGTCGAGCCGCTTGCCCGAGCCCTCGTGCCGCAGCTCGGTGATGACCCAGGCGACGCCGGCGAACAGGACGACGCCGATGGGGATGTTGATGAACAGGATCCAGCGCCAGGACAGCTGGTCGGTGAGCACACCGCCGGCCAGCGCCCCGAAGGCTCCGCCGGCGCCGGACACCGCGCCCCAGGCGCCGAACGCCTTGTGCCGCTGGTGCGGGTCGGTGAACGTGGTGCCGAGGACGGCGAGGGTGGTGGGGGCGATCACGGCGGCCGCCAGGCCCTGTACGGCGCGGGCCGTCACCAGTGTCCCGGAGTTCTGGCTGATGCCGCCGACCAGGCTGGCGAGGGTGAACAGCGCGATACCGGCCAGGAAGATCCGGCGGCGGCCGAAGAGGTCGGCGATCCGGCCGCCGAGCAGCAGGAACCCCGCGAAGGTGATCGTGTAGGCGTTGACCACCCACTGGAGGCTGCTCGCGCTGAAGCCCAGGCTGCTCTGGATGGCGGGCAGGGCGATGTTGACGACGGCGACGCTGAGCGTCACCAGGAACTGGGCCAGACAGCAGACGGTCAGGACCAGCCCGAGCCGTGGCGCGGTCTGCGGGGAGGCGGATACGGCGGCGGTGTCCGGTGCTTGGGCGGTCATCGGAGGGAAACGCTCCTTTGCAGCAGATCGGTGAACACGTCGGCGGACTGCGCGCCCGAAGTGACCCACTCCTCGGCGAAGACGAAGGACGGCACGGCCGACACCCCGAACCGGTCGGCCCGCTCCTCGTCGGCGCGCACGTCCGCCGCGTAGTCGTCGCCGTCGAGCGTGCGGCCCACGGCGTGGGCGTCGAGGCCGGCCTCCGTGGCCAGCCGGAGCAGCGTCTCCCGGTCGGCGAGGGAGGCGCCCTCCGCGGTGTACGCCCGCATCAGCCGCTCCTGGAAGGGCTCGGCGAGCCCGTGGTCGGCGGCGAGGTGCACGACCCGGTGCGCGTCGAAGGTGTTCACCGGGCGGGCCTTGTCCAGGTGGTACTCCAGCCCTTCCGCCGCGGCCATCTCGCTGACGCCGGCCAGCAGCTGGGCGGCCTGTTCCGGGGGGATGCCCTGGCGGCGCAGCATGCGCCCGGCGATGGTCTCGTCGATGTCCTTGGGGGTGGTCGGGTCGAGCTCGTAGCTGCGCCAGCGCACGCGGACCGCGTCGCGGTGCTCGAACCGGGCGAGCGCGGTCTCGAACTTCCGCTTCCCGATGTAGCACCAGGGGCAGATGACGTCCGCCCAGATCTCCACTGTGATCTCGTTCACAGGGCTAACTCTAGGTTGTCGGCTTTCTGTGAGTAAGGGCATACCTGGAGGTAAGCTCAGGGCATGGACGTAGGAGTGCAGGCCGCACGCAAGGCGCCCGACGCGGCGAGTGACGTATTCAACAGCGACTGTCCGGGTCGTACCGTGCTCGACCATGTGACCAGCCGCTGGGGGGTGCTGATCCTGGCCTCCCTGCGCGAGGGGCCGCTGCGGTTCTACGAGCTGCGGGACCGTATCGGCGGCATCAGCGAGAAGATGCTCTCCCAGAACCTGCGGGTGCTGGTCCGTGACGGCCTGGTGGCCCGCGAGGTGGAACCGGCCCTGCCGCCCAAGGTCTCCTACCGCCTCACCCCGCTGGGCGGCGGCCTCGGGGTGCCGCTACAAGGCCTCCTCGACTGGATCGCCGCGCACACCCACGACATCATGGCGGCGCAACGGGAACAGGACGCCGCTCAGGGCTGACGGACCGTCAGTTTCGGTGCCGCGTCGCGGAGTTCGCGCGTGTACGGATGCCCGGGTGCGACCAGCACCTGTCCGGCCGGCCCCTCCTCGACGAACCGTCCGGCCCGCATCACCGCCACGCGGTCGCACAACTCCCGCACCACGCCCAGGTCGTGCGAGATGAGCAGGATCGCGAGTCCCAGCGAACAGCTCCGGCGCACGCTCCAGCGTGGGCCGAGGGAGGCGTACGGACTCTGCTGCACCGGCTGCGGCCGGTCGCCGGCGAACCGGACCGACCCGGCGCTGGGCCCCTCGCAGCCGAACGGTCAGCCACCCTGCGCCCCGCACTCGAACCACACCGTCTTCCCGCCCCCGGCCCCCGCCGACGACACCCCCCACTTGTCCACCACCGCGTCCAGCAGGAGCAGCCCTCGCCCGCACTCGGCCTCCGTCCCCAACTCAGCCCTCACAGAAGGGAGTCGAGGGCTTCCGTCCGTCACCTCCACCCGCACCCCGGCCAGTTGCCGCAGCACGATCAGCACGCACCGCCGGTCCGGCACATGCCGTACGACATTGGCGACCAGTTCCGTCACGCCCAGTTCCACCGCGTCCGTCAGCTCCGACAGGCCCCACTCGTCAAGCAGCGAGCGGACGATACGGCGGATGTGGCGGGCCGAATGCGCGCCGACCGTGAGACTGAGGCGGTAGGTGGGGGGAAAGTATCGGTTCACGAGACGATCGTGACCTGGCACAACTACGCTGGGCCATAGGGTGAATACAACCCGTCGCGATGTACGCGGAGCCGAATGCACGAGGGGGCCGTACGTGACCCACATCAACACCCTCGACCCGGGCGCCTCGCCCCTCGACTACTACGGCTACGAGCTACGCCGTTACCGCGAGGCCGCGGGCCTCACCCAACGCCAGCTCGGCGACATCCTCAACTACACGGGCTCCCTCATCGGCCAGATCGAGACCGCCCGCAAGCTCCCGACCTTGGAGTTCAGCGAGCGGGCGGACGCGGCACTGGAGACGGGCGGCGCGTTGTCGCGGCTCGTCGAGCTGGTGATGCGCAGTCAACTTCCGGCCTGGTTCAGGCAGGTGGCGGAGCTGGAGGCGCGGGCGGTTGAGATCTGTACCTTTCAGACCCACATGATCCACGGTCTGCTTCAGACCGACCCGTACGTACGTGCCGTACTCGGCGTGCTCGACCAGAACAACCTCGACGACCGCACCGCCGTACGCCTGGCTCGGCAGCGCATCTTCGAGAAGGAGGAGCCGCCCGTCTTCTGGATGGTCCTGAGCGAGGCCGCCCTGTATCAGGAGGTCGGTGGGCGCGAGACCATGCGCGGCCAACTGGCCCACCTGTTGAGCTTCGAGCAGAACCCCCGCATCAACATCCAGATCCTGCCGTTCTCGGCAGGGGCACATGCCGGTCTCCAAGGCTCGTTCAACCTCTACCGCTTCGCCAGCGACCCGACCATCGTCTACACGGAGGGGTACGGGAGCGGCCATCCGACCGCCAACCCGGACACCGTCAAAGACTGCTCGCTCCGATACGATCATCTCCAGGCCGCCGCCCTCTCCCTCAAGGACTCGGCGGAGCTGATCCGGCGAGTGATGGAGGAACGCTATGGAGAACCAGGCGACTCAGTGGCGTAAGTCCAGCTACAGCGGCGACCAGGGCGGCGATTGCCTGGAGTGGCGCAAGTCCAGGCACAGCAGTGACCAGGGCGGCGAGTGCCTCGAATTCGCCGAAGCCCCCACCACCGTCTCCATCCGCGACTCCAAGAACCCCGCCGGGCCGGTGCTGTCCTTCCGGCCCGACGCCTTCCGTCAGTTCGTCTCGTGGAGCGGTGCTACAGCCGCTGGATGATCGTGCCGGTGGCCAGGCCACCCCCCGCGCACATCGTGATCAGCGCGAACTCCTTGTCCGTGCGCTCCAGTTCATGCAACGCCGTGGTGATGAGCCGCGCCCCCGTCGCCCCCACCGGATGCCCCAGCGCTATCGCACCACCGTTGACGTTGACCTTCTCCAGGTCCTGCTCGAAGACCTGCGCCCAGCTCAACACCACCGACGCGAACGCCTCGTTGATCTCGACGACGTCGATGTCCTTCAGGGACATGCCCGCCTTGCCCAGCACCGCGCGCGTCGCGTCGATCGGGCCGTCGAGGTGGAAGTGCGGGTCCGCGCCCACCAGCGCCTGTGCCACGATCCGCGCCCTCGGCTTCAGCTTCAGCGCCCGCGCCATCCGCTTGGACGCCCACATGATCGCCGACGCGCCGTCGCTGATCTGGGACGAGTTGCCCGCCGTGTGGATGGCCGTCGGCATGACGGGCTTCAGGCCCGCCAGCGCCTCCATCGACGTGTCGCGCAGGCCCTCGTCGCGGTCCACCAGGCGCCACATGCCCTGCCCGGCCCGCTGCTCGTCCTCCGTGGTCGGGACCTGGACCGCGAAGGTCTCCCGCTTGAAGCGCTCCTCGGACCAGGCGATCGCCGCCCGTTCCTGGGAGATGAGCCCGAGCGAGTCGACGTTCTCGCGGGTCAGCCCCCGATTCCGGGCTATCCGCTCCGCCGCCTCGAACTGGTTCGGCAGATCCACGTTCCACTCGTCGGGGAACGGCTTCCCGGGGCCGTGCTTGGAGCCCGACCCCAGCGGCACCCGTGACATCGCCTCGACACCGCAGCTGATGCCGACGTCGATGACACCGGCCGCGATCATGTTGGCGGCCATGTGCGAGGCCTGCTGAGAGGAGCCGCACTGGCAGTCGACCGTCGTCGCGGCGGTCTCGTACGGCAGGCCCATCGTCAGCCAGGCCGTGCGGGCGGGGTTCATGGACTGCTCGCCGGCGTGCGTCACCGTGCCGCCGACGATCTGTTCGACCGCGTCGGCGGGGATGCCGGTGCGGCCCAGTAGTTCACGGTAGGTCTCGCCCAGGAGATAGGCGGGGTGCAGGTTGGCGAGCGCTCCGCCGCGCCTGCCGATGGGGGTGCGTACGGCTTCGACGATCACGGGTTCCGCGGCCATGGGGGAGGTCCTCTCCTCGGGATACCCGCGCGGCGCGGGGGCGTCCCGGCCGACCCCGCCACGCTGAACTAGTACGTGTTCTAGTTCTGCAAGGAGTCTGCTGACTGAACGTCCATAACCGCAAGGGTCGTGCATGCAATTGGGCGCGCCGTACCCCTTGCCTCTTGTAGAACCCGTTACTACCTTCACGGCAACCCTGGTTCCTGATGGACCGTCAGAATCCGAGCCACGCACGCTGGAGTCGCCCATGTCCTGTCCAGCTCTCCCCGACGGGTTCGACTTCACCGACCCCGATCTGCTGCACGCCCGAGTGCCCCTGCCGGAGTTCGCCGAGCTGCGCCGGGCCGAACCGGTCCGCTGGATCCCCCAGGCCGCGGGCGCGGCGGGTTTCGGGGACGAGGGCTACTGGGCCGTCACCCGGCACGCGGACGTCAAGTACGTGTCCACGCACCCCGAGTTGTTCTCGTCGTACCTCAACACGGCGATCATCCGCTTCGGCGAGCACATCGAGCGCGACGCGATCGACGCGCAGCGGCTGATCCTGCTGAACATGGACCCGCCGGAGCACACCCGGGTCCGCCAGATCGTGCAGCGCGTCTTCACCCCGCGCGCGATCCGGGCGCTGGAGGAGCGGCTTCGCAGGCGCGCCCACGACATCGCCGAGTCGGCGCGCGCCCGCTCCGGCTCCTTCGACTTCGTCACCGAGGTCGCCTGCGAACTGCCCCTGCAGGCCATCGCCGAGCTCATCGGCATCCCGCAGGACGACCGGGCGAAGATCTTCGACTGGTCCAACAAGATGATCTCGTACGACGATCCGGAGTACGCGATCACCGAGGAGGTCGGCGCCGAGTCGGCCACCGAGCTGATCGCCTACGCGATGAACATGGCCGCGGACCGCAAGCAGTGCCCGGCGAAGGACATCGTGACGACGCTGGTGGCGGCGGAGGACGAAGGGAACCTGAACTCCGACGAGTTCGGCTTCTTCGTGCTGATGCTGTCGGTGGCGGGGAACGAGACCACCCGTAACGCCATCACCCACGGGATGCACGCGTTCCTGACCCACCCGGAGCAGTGGGAGCTGTACAAGCGGGAGCGCCCGGAGACCGCGGCCGAGGAGATCGTCCGCTGGGCGACCCCGGTCAACGCCTTCCAGCGCACGGCGACCCAGGACCTCGAACTCGGCGGCAAGCAGATCAAGAAGGGCGACCGCGTCGGCATCTTCTACGCCGCCGCCAACCACGACCCCGAGGTCTTCACCGACCCGGACACCTTTGACATCCTCCGCGACCCCAACCCCCACCTCGGCTTCGGCGGCGGAGGCCCGCACTACTGCCTCGGCAAGTCCCTGGCGGTCCTGGAGATCGACCTGATCTTCAACGCGATCGCGGAGGCGCTCCCGGGTCTCACCCTCGTCGGCGATCCCGACCGCCTCCGCAGCTCGTGGATCAACGGCGTCAAACACCTTCAGGTCACCACGAGTTGACGTAACCCCCCCACTGACACGGGCCGACGGCCTCCCGGCGCCGTCGGCCCGTCTCCGGGCCTCATGGGGCCACAGCCCCCTGCTCGGCCCGCGCCGCCGGGACGGACCGCGCCACCAGGTGCCGTACGACCTGCTCGGCGTCCCTGCCGACGCCCTGGATCATCGACGAGGCCAGGGAGTCCTGGAAGAGCCGCCCGACGAAGTACAGGCCGGGCCGCGCCTCCACCACCCCGCGCCGCTGGGCCGGTTCGCCGTCCGCGTCGAACGCGGCGGGCAGGTCGATCCAGGAGACGTCCGGCCTGAACCCGGTGCACCACAGCACGTTGGCCACGTCCGGCACGCTTCCGTCGGCCAGCACGGGCCGCCCGTCCCGCACCCCGGCCGTGCGCGCCACCCGCCGGACCCCGGCCGCCTTCAGGTCCCTTCCCTTCACGCGGATCAGCGGGCCGCTGTGCGCGAGGACCTTGGCGCGCGCCTTGCGGCCGACGGGCGTGCGCACGGTGAGGACGTGCCGGAAGGCGAGGAAGAGGGCGGGCGTGAGGACACGGGCCGCCCTGCGCTCGATCCGCCAGGGGATCTGGCCCGGGTGCGGCCCGGAGAGCAGGACGCGGTGGCGGGGTGCCAGGTCCATGGCGATGTCCGCGCCGGTGTTGCCCGCGCCGACGATCAGGACGGGCCCGTCGCGGAACTGGTCGGGGTTGCGGTAGTCGACCGCGTGCAACTGCACGATGTCCGGGGCGAGTTGGCCGGCGTACTCGGGCAGCTTCGGCAGCCGGTCGTACCCGGCGGCGACGATGACGTTCTCGGCCTCGTACGTCTGCGGCCCCGCCGTCTCGACGAGGTACCGGCCGCCGTCGTACGACACCCTGCGCACCGACACCCCGCTGCGCACCGGGAGTTCGGCCCAAGCGGCGTAGGCCTGGAGGTAGTCGGCGAACTCGGTGTGGGTCGGGAAGGACCAGGCGGGGCCGGGGTACGGCAGTCCGGGCAGGCTGTCGAACTTCGCCGGGCTGAACAGCCGCAGCGAGTCCCAGCGCAGGCGCCACGCGTCGCCGACGCGCTCGGCCGCGTCCAGGATCACGAACGGTCGCCCTCGGCGGGCCAGGTGGTATCCGGTCGCGAGGCCGGCCTGACCGCCGCCGACGACGACGGTCTCGATGCGCTCGGTGCTCATGACAGCTCCTGAGGTGTACGGCTGGGACGGTCCGGAGGTGTCCGGCGGTCGGCCTCGTAGATCTCCACCGCCTGCCGCAGCAGCCGCTCGGCCTCGGCGTACTCCCCGAGCAGCCGCAGCAGCACCCCGAGGTCCGCGGCACTGTCGGCGAACCGCAGCCGGGCCGCGCGCACCTGCTCGCGCAGGCTGTGGTGGGTCTGGTCGTCGGACACGGCTCGATGCTCGCGCCGGGGCGGGGGCGGGCGCATCGACAGCAATACCCAAGGGGTGCGGGCACCTGTGGGTTCTTCTACGCAGTGGTGTCCCGCTCCACCAGCCCGTGCTCATAGGCGTACGCGGCGGCCGCCGTACGCGAGGTGACATCGAGCTTGCCGAAGATGTTGCTGACGTGCCGGGCGACCGTCTTCTCGCTGAGGAACAGCTCGGTGGCGATGGCGTGGTTGGTGCGGCCCCGGGCGATGAGCCGTACGACTTCCAGCTCGCGGGGGGAGAGGGGCGACGGAGCGGAGCCCCCGGTGAGCCGACGCACGCGGGAGGCGTCGGGCCCGGCGCCCAGGCGCTCGAAGACCTCCCGGGCCGCGTCCAGCTCCAGGGCCGCCGACCCCTCGTCCCCGAGCGCCCGGCAGGCAAGGCCGACCAGCACCCCGACCCGCGCGGCCTCGTACGGCACGTCCAGCTCCCGCCACAACCGCCCGGCCTCCCGCAGCGGCGGCAAGGCGTCCTGGGCGGACCCCTCGGCCAGCCGCACGGCCCCGCGGGCCTGACCGGCCATGGCGCGCAGGGCCACGGCGCCGTGGGCGTCGGCGATCTCCTCCAGCTCCGTGGCCGCGCGGGCCGCCTCGCCGTCGCCGTCGAGGATCTCCACGGCCGCCGAGAGCAGCCGCGCCCGCCGCATCGGGTCCGGCGTCTCCGCGAGGGCCCGCCGGATCGCCGCCGTCGCCGCCTCCCGCCGGTCCCGGGCGGACCAGAGCAGCGCGAGGCCGGGCTGGGCGTCCCAGCCGTGGGCGAGGGTGTCCCGGTAGGCCTGCTCGGCCTCCGTGAACTCGCCGCGCAGGCGGTGCAGTTCGGCCAGCTGGTAGAAGGCGCCGCCCGCCGCGCCCTCGCCGTATCCGGCGGTGAGCTGGGCGCAGGCCAGGCGGGCCTCGCGGACCGCGTCCGGCCAGGCGCCGCCGAGCTGGAGGAGGGCGACGCGGTGCACCCGGCACAGTCCCCGGTAGGCGCCGGTGAAGTCGGGCTGCGCGGCGCACCAGTCGGCCAGCGCGTCGCTCCACTCCTGGGCGCGGCGGAGTTCCTGGAGGTCCTGGCAGGCGCCGATGACGACGCAGTACACCATCCCGGTGCAGCGGGCCGACAGGCCGCCCTCGGCGACGGCCACCATCGCCTCGTCCAGCTCCGAGAGGCCGGCGGCGATCTCGCCGTTGCCGACCAGGGCGAGGCCGCGCGTCATCGTCGTACCGGCCGCGAGGTCGGGGTCGACGCCGGGCTCCGGGTCGGGCAGTCGCCGTACCACGTCGAGCATCTGCGCGAACTCGCCCGCCCGGAAGTGCAGTTCGGCCTCCAGCAGCCCCAGATACGCGCACTCGGGACAGCCGGGCTCCGTCGCCGCCAGCCGCCGCGCCCGCGCCAGCCAGGCCCCCGACTGCGCGAACTCGCCGCCCCACGCGAGCGCCTTGCACAGCCAGTACGCGCTCCGCAGCGCCGGTCCGACGTCCCCCGCCTCCGCGTACGCGGTGTAGGCCCGCCGCAGCAGCCGCGCCGCGTCACCGGACCGCCCCAGCATGTCCGCGACCTCGGCGAACAGCTCCAGGTCGGCCCTCTCCAGGGCCCGCTCGGCGTCGGCGGCGGCGAACGCCTCGTAGGCGTCGGTCCAGGCCAGAGCCCGGGTGGCCTCGCGCCCCCGTACGACCCGCGCTTCCCAGTCCATGGCGCCTCCGCTCACATTTCACCGCAAGCGGGGCGACGCTGTCAGCTCGGCGCCGGTTCCTTCGCCTCCGTCGGCTTCCCGTCGGCCACCGTCGCCGTCGCGAGCCGTGCCCGCGGTCCCTGGAACACGTACGCCAGCCCGAACCCGGCACCCACGACCACCGCGCCGCCGACCGCGTCGAGCACCCAGTGGTTGCCCGTCGCCACGATCGCCGAGACCGTGAAGAACGGGTGCAGCAGGCCGAGCGCCTTCATCCACCACTTGGGCGCGATGATCGCGATGACCACTCCGCACCACAGCGACCAGCCGAAGTGCAGGGACGGCATCGCCGCGTACTGGTTGGTGAGGGCGGTGAGGGTGCCGTAGTCCGGCTTGGAGAAGTCCTGGACGCCGTGCACCGTGTCGATGATGCCGAGGCCGGGCAGGAGGCGCGGCGGGGCGAGGGGGTAGAGCCAGAAGCCGACCAGGGCGAGGAGCGTGGCGAAGCCGAGGGCCGAGCGGGCCCAGCGGTAGTCGACCGGGCGGCGCCAGTAGAGGACCGCCATCACGGACAGCGGGACCACGAAGTGGAAGGACTCGTAGTAGAAGTCGAAGAAGCCGCGGAGCCAGTCGACCTTCACCACCGCGTGGTTGACCCAGTGCTCGATGTCGATGTGCAGGAAGCGTTCGAGGTCGAGGATCTGGTGGCCGTGGTGCTCGGCCCGGGCCCGCCCCGCCTCGTTCGAGCCGCCCGTCGCCGCGAGTCTGACCTTCTGGTACGCCGCGTACGTGACGCGGATCAGGAGCAGTTCGAGCAGGAGGTTCGGGCGGGTGAGGACCCGGCGCAGGAAGGGGATCAGCGGTACGTGCTTGAGGCGGGCCGGGACC
The DNA here is from genome assembly GCF_022698165.1 of Streptomyces cylindrosporus. GTDB lineage: Bacteria > Actinomycetota > Actinomycetes > Streptomycetales > Streptomycetaceae > Streptomyces > Streptomyces cylindrosporus. The sequence goes on along the minus strand of NZ_JALDAY010000001.1, from coordinate 639,783 downwards.
GGGGCCGCGTACTCCGTCGGGATCGGGGTCCGGTAGTACGGCGAGGTGCGGGACAGGAACGGGACGACGGTGGCCGCGGCGAGGGCGGCGAGCAGGACGACGTTGTCACGCAGGGGGTCCATCGCCGCCATGTTCGGCAGCATCATCTTCGCCGGGAGGGTCATCACCAGGACCACGGCCACCGGCCAGACGTAACGGTCGGAGGCGCGCTTGCCGACCCGGCCGACGACCGCGAGCAGGACCCACAGGAGCTGGTGCTGCCAGGTGGTGGGCGACACCGCGATCGCGGCGCAGCCGGTGATGGCGACCGCGAGGAGGAGCTGGCCGTCGCGGGCGTAGTGCACGGCGCGGCGGACGCCGAGGACGGCGACGGCCGCGCCCAGCGTGAAGAAGAGACCGATCTCCAGCGGGCCGGTCAGGCCGAGGCGCAGCAGAGCGCCGTGCAGGGACTGGTTGGCGAGGTCGTCGGCCGGCCCGCCGAGGCCGGTGCCCGCCATGTGGTGCACCCAGTAGGTGTACGAGTCGTGCGGCATCGCCGCCCAGGCGAGCGCCGTCGACGCGGCGAAGGTGACCCCGGTGGACAGCGCGGCCCGCTTGCGGCCGGTGAACCACAGCAGCGGCGCGAAGAGCAGCACGGTCGGCTGGAGGGCGGCGGCGAGGCCGATCAGCAGGCCGCTGGTGCGCTCGCCGCGCCACACGAAGCAGCCGACCAGGACGAGCAGCACCGGGATGATGCTGGTCTGGCCGAGCCAGAGGGTGTTGCGGACCGGCAGCGACAGCATGAGCAGGCTGATCGCGACCGGTGCGGCGAGCAGCGAGGTGCGCCGGCTGACGGGCTGCGGGAGCGCGCGGGCGACGACCAGGCCGAGGGCGACGACCAGCAGCAGCGTGCCGAAGGTCCAGCCCCAGCCGAGGGCCTGCTCGGCGGCCCTGGTCAGCGGTTTGAGGACGAGTCCGCCGAAGGGCGTGCCGGTGAACCGCGTGGAGTCGTAGAGCGACCCCTTCACATGCAGGACGCCGTTCGGGCCGACCCAGGTCTCCAGGTCCGTCAGCCGCTCGCCGCGGGGGGTGCTCAGGACGACGGCCACCTGCCGTACGGCGAGGACCGCGGCGACCAGCCACAGGCCCAGCCGCGCCACGCGCAGGCGTCCCCTGACCGTGCCGACGGCCGTCGCCCCGAAGGCCTTCGCCGGTCCCCCGCTGTGCTCCACGTTCGCCACGCCTCGTAGGCCTCCCGCCCCGTCGCTTTGAGCCCCCTGAGAGAGACGCAGGCTACCGCGCCTTCACCTGACGTCCGTCCTCCTTTTGTTTCGACGACGATAGTGCGCCGGAGGTTGGGCCGCCTCGGCAGGACGCGAGATGGATCACAATGGATCACATCCGAATCGCCACGCGCCGCCCGTCACGCCCCGTAACGTCGGAAGACCTGTCCATGGGACCTCGGAGGGTGCGGGATATGGCCGGTTTCCTGCGGAAATGGGTGCGGGCGCGCTTAGCGACGGTCCTGGTGGTCCTCCTGACCGTCCAACTGGGTTCCCTGATCGCACCGGCCTACGCCTGCGGCTGCGGCGCGCTGATCCCGGGCGCGGCGCAGCGGGTGAGCGTCGGCCGCGAGGAGTCCGTGGTGCGCTGGGACGGGCGCCGGGAGCAGATCGTGATGAGCCTGACGGTGGACGGCGACACCGACCGGGCCGCCTGGATCATGCCGGTCCCGCACCGGGCGACCGTGGAGCTGGCCGACCCGCAGCTGTTCACCCAGCTCAGGGCGGCCACCGCGCCGGTCCGCCGGGACCGCTACCACTTCTGGCCGCAGACCGGCGACTGGCCGCTGACGACCGGCCGCGACAGCGTCGGCGGCCCGCCGGGCGCGGGCGCCCGGCCGCCCGGCGTCGGCGTGGTCGGCCGCCAGAAGCTCGGCCCCTTCGACGTGGCCCGCCTGACCGCCACCGACCCGGCCGCCCTGAACGGCTGGCTCGGCACCAACGGCTTCACCATGCCGCCCCGCCTCACCGGCGCACTCCAGCCGTACGTGGACCACCGCTGGGAGTACGTCGCCGTCCGCCTGGCCCCCGAGACCGCCGGCACCGCCCTGAACGGCACCCTCGACCCGCTGCACCTCACCTTCGCCTCCCGGCAGCCGGTCTACCCGATGCGCCTGTCCCGGCTCGCCGCCACCCCGCAGTCCCTCGGCCTGTACGTCCTGTCCGCGCACCGCATGGAGCCGAGCTCGGCGATCGGCGGCTCCCGGCCCCGGATCACCTTCGCCGGGCGCGTCACGGCGAGGTCCGGCCCGCTGGCCGAGCTGGCCGCGGGCGCGCCGTTCCTCACCGCGATCGGCCAGGAGTTCCCGACCCCGTCGGCGATCTCCGGCGACCACGTGCTGCGCCGGGCGTCCGCCGACACCGCCTTCCGGCAGGTGATCTACGAGGACCACCTGCGCCTGGTGGCGGGCGTCCCGGCGTGGCTGCTGACGGTCGTCGGGGTGCTCGCGGGGGCCGTCACGGCCGGGGCGGTGTTCGCCGTACGACGCACCCGGCGGCCACCCGCCGCACACGCGGCGGATGTTCGTTAGCCTGGCTAGTTAGAAGCTTTAACTAGCCATCCGAAAGGCACAGGTGAATGAGCGAGTCTCAGGCTTGGGACGACGTCGACGACTACTTCACCACCCACCTCGCACCGAACGACGAGGCTCTGGAGGCGGCCCTGCGCGACAGTGCGGCGGCCGGGCTGCCGGACGTCGCCGTCACGCCGTCCCAGGGCAAGTTCCTGCACCTCCTGGCGCAGATCCAGGGCGCCCGCACCATCCTGGAGATCGGCACCCTCGGCGGCTACAGCACCATCTGGCTGGCCCGCGCCCTGCCCGCGGACGGCAGGCTGATCTCCCTGGAGTACAGCGCCAGGCACGCCGAGGTCGCCACCCGCAACATCGCGCGGGCGGGCCTCGACGCGCTCGTCCAGGTGCGGGTGGGCCCCGCCCTGGAGTCGCTGCCCAAGCTCGCCGACGAGAACCCGGCCCCCTTCGACCTGGTCTTCATCGACGCCGACAAGAGCAACAACCCGCATTACCTGGAATGGGCGCTCCGCCTGACCAGCGCGGGCAGCCTGATCGTGGTGGACAACGTCGTACGGCAGGGCCGGGTCGCCGACGCCCACAGCACCTCGCCGGACGTGCTGGGCAGCCGGGCCGCGATCGAACTGATCGGCAGCCACCCGAGGTTGACCGGCACGGCGCTGCAGACGGTGGGCAGCAAGGGCCACGACGGCTTCGCACTGGCGCGCGTGCTGGCGTAGCCCTGGCTTAGCCCGGTGCTCAGAACTCGTGGTAGAAGCCGACGTTGACGCTGCGCGGGGCGGTGCGGTCGCGGACGACGATCTCGCCGTTGCCGCCCCTGGGCAGCGCCACCGTGCCGCCGTAGGCGAGCGTCTGCGCGTACTCCCCGACGACGAGCCGGACTTCGGAGGACGGGTCGGGCTGCGAGCCGCGCAGCCAGGTCACCTGCCAGGTCCCCTCCGGGCCGCACAGGAACTCCAGATGGACCCTCGACACGAACAGCCAGTCGTCGGGCGAGACCAGACGGCACACGGACTTGTCCCGCCCCATCCGCAGCACGGCGCCCGGCTCGCTGGGCGCGTCGGCCATCTGCATGCCTGCCGTGGCCCCCTCTTCCCCGGACACGGTGGCCATGGTCAGTTCGAGCACGTGCTGCTCCTCTTGAAGTGTGCTTACACAGCCGCCGCATGATAAATCGCCCGGCCAGGTCACGTCCGGCACAATGGAGTCATGACCGAGCGAAAGCCACCGGGTGTCGCGTGGGAGTCCTGGGTCGACAAGCAGATCCGGGACGCCGAGGCGCGCGGGGAGTTCACCCAACTGTCGGGTGCGGGCAAGCCGTTGCCCGCCGGCACCGACACCACGTACGACGAACTGTGGTGGATCAAGCAGAAGATGGCCCGCGAGGGGCTGTCGGTGCTGCCGCCGACGCTGGCCCTGCGCAAGGAGGCCGAGGACGCGCTGACCGCGGCGTACGCGGCGCCCTCGGAGCGGATCGCCCGGAAGATCGTCACCGACGTGAACGTCAAGATCCGCGACATGATGTTCAAACCGCCGCCGGGTCCGCCGCTCGGGATGAAGCCGTACGACGTCGAGGAGGTCGTACGGGAGTGGCGCGAGCGGCGGTCGGCGTCGTAAGCGTCCTAGCGGGGTGGGTCAGCTGTGCAGCAGCCGCTCGGCCAGCTCACGGTAGTCCCGCAGGGCCAGGCGGAGTTGCTCGGTGTCGGGGTGTTCGGGTGCGGAGCGGTTGCCGTCCTGCCAGGAGGTGCGCAGGGCGCGCCGGCGCCGGGTGACCGCCTCGGCGAAGCGGCCGGCGATCTCCTCGACGACCTGGTCGGCCTCCCGGACGGCGTCCTGGGGCCCGTCGACGAACCCGGACACGGCGTTGCGCAGCCGCAGCTCCAGCTTGTCGCACTCGTCGTGCGGGAGGAGACGGGCAACGGGGCGGCTGCCGTCGCGGGTGGCGGAGTGGGTGCCGGTGCCGGGACCGCTGCCGGAGGTGGCGGCTTCTTCGGTCACCTCGGGTGGGGTCGGGGTGATGGTGCGGCCGGTGGAACCCTGGCCGGTGGCGGTGGGTGTGCCGGCGGTTCCGGTCCTGCCGGTGGGCCCGTCGGCCGCCTCGGGCGGTGTGGGGGCCACCGGGCGGCCGGTGCCCCTGTCGGCGGCTTCCTCGGGCGTGATGGACGCGCCGGTGCGGGCGCCTGTGCCCTTGCCGGTGGTGGTGCCGGTGGTGGTCTCGTCCTCGGTCGCCTCGGAGGGCGTCGGTGCCACCGTCCGCCCGCTCCCCTTGTCGTCGTCGCTGTGCCTGCCCGGCCCCGCGGGGCCGGTCGTCATGTCCGTCATGTCACTCAACTCCCCTTCGCGTGACGTCGGTTGAGGGCCCACGGCAGATGGCCGCGGCTCTCCTTGTGGCCGTCGGTGCGGGTGGCGGCGGGTGCCCTGGAGCCTTCGTCCTGGCCGTCGCGACCGTCGTGGCGGTTCGGGGCCGTGAGGTCCTCGAAGAGGGCGCGGGCCTCGACCATGGCCTCCCGCAGCTCCTCCGTGTCCGCCCGGTCGCCGTCCGTCCCGCTCACGCCGACGCGTGCGACGCGGTGGACGTGCCGGTAGCCGTGGACGTGGTGGGCGTGGTGAACGGAGAGCGCGGAGAGCTGCTCCTCGTACTGGCCGCCGTCCGGGAAACCGCGCGCGGCGGCGAGCTCGGCGAGCAGCCGGTCCGCGTCGGCCACGGCCTCCCGCGGCGAGTCGACGAACCGCTCCTGCGCGGCCGCCCAGCGCTGCTCGAACTCCTGACGCTGCCCGGCGTCGAGCGGGCGCCGGCGGAGCGACCCGTGCCGCTCCACCCGCTCGGCCAGTTCACGCTCGGCGGCCTTGGCGTCCCCGTCGTGCCGGGCCAGCGTCCGGTCGTACTCGGGTCCGAATCGGCGCTTGAGGTCCCGGCCGCCGCGCGGGCCCCGGGCACGCAGGGCGAAGGCGGCCGCGACGAGGGCCACGACCGCCACGATCACGATCAGAGCAATGATCATGCCTGTGGACATGGGTGCCTTCCGGTGGGTCGGCCCAACGGGCCGGTTCCCCCACCGGGTTGCCAGGCAGCCCCCGCCCAAACTGCGTCGGCGGGGGTGTGCGGGCTGTTCCAGGCACGGGAAGGGCACGGGAAGGGACGACAGATGCCACAGATGCTCGACTACGACGGTGAGGCGCGGGAGTACGACGCCTCGCGCGGCGGCGAGGCGCGGGCCGGGGCCGCGGCGGACGCCCTGGAACGGTTGCTGCCGCCGGGTCCGTGCAGGCTGCTGGACGTCGGCTGCGGCACGGGCATCGTGACCAGGAGGCTGCTCCGCCCGGACCGCACGGTACTCGGCGTCGACCGCTCCCCCGGGATGCTCGGCGTGGCCGCCCGGCGGGTGGCGGGCGGCGTGGTGTGCGGCGACGCCACGCGGCTGCCGGTCGCGACGGACAGCGTGGACGCCGTCGTACTCGTCTGGCTGCTGCACCTGCTGCCCGACCCGGCCGCGGTGCTGGCCGAGGCGGCCAGGGTGCTGCGGCCGGGCGGGCGGCTGATCACCACCGTCGACAAGGACGACGCGTACTTCGCCGAGGACAGCGATGTAGCCCGGCTCACGGCGGAACTGCGCCACCGACACGCGCCGCACGTGCCCGACCACTCCGCCCGGCTGCTCGCCCGGGCCGCCGGGCACGGCCTGGACCTCGTCGGCGAGACGGTCTTCGCCGGCACCGGCCAGGGCCGCAGCCCACGCCGATGGGGGGAGGTGATCGAGGCGGGCCGGATCCCGTGGTGCGCGGAGGCCGGCTCGGAGGAGGTGACGGGGCTGGTGCGGGGGCTCGCCGCACTGCCCGGCCCGGACACGCCCCGCCCGGATCCGCTGTATCGCCTCGTCGCGCTGGGGGCGTGACGCTCAGGCCGCGAACCTGCGTACCCCCGTCACCGACCACACCGTCGCTATGCGGCCGTCCACCACCTCGAACAGGTCGATGCCGCTCTTCTGGGTGCCGTCGGGGCGGGTCACGTGCCAGCAGGCGGCGACGCGGCCGAGCAGGGGGTCCACGGTGGGGGTGCCGTCGACGGCGTAACGGCGGCCGGGGTGAGTGGTGCGGTGGCCGGCGATCATCTCGACGATGGCGGCGGGGCCGCGGATGCCGTCGGTGCCGGAGTCCTCGGGGTTGCTGCCGAAGCGGATGCGGAAGTCGGGGGCGAGGAAGGCTTCGGGGGTGGAGTAGTCGCCGTTCCAGAGGGTGGTCCAGCGGGCCACGAGGGCGGTGCCGGTTTCCGGGGTGAGAGGGGCGACAGCAGCAGTGCTATGTGACATAGTACTGACCTTTCCTGACGAGTCCGCCCAGGTCAGGCGCCCAGGCGATCTCCCACCAGCCTCCCCTCCCCCCGCGACACCCCTATGTCGGTGATTGCCGTCACACCCCGAACTCGCCCAGCGGAACCAGGTCCGACCCGAGCGTGTCCAGCTCGGCCAGGTCCACCGACCGCTCCGGCACCCGCTCCTCCAGTGCCCGTACCGCCCGTATCCGGTCCAGCCGGAACCCGCGCGGCGCCTCCCGCAGGCGGCACCAGCCCGCCAGGTACCAGTGCTCGTCACCGCCGAGGAAGGCGATCGGCTCGACCTCGCGCGTGGTCGGCGTGCCCTCCGCGTCGGTGTACTCCAGCCGCAGCACCCGCCCGGCCGTGAGCGCCTCCCGCAGCGGCGCCGGCACGACCGGCTCCGCGGGCCGCGCCGCCCGGGCCGGCGGTACGAGGAGCTGGACCCGGCCGGTCATCTCGGCGGCGGCCGCCCGCTCCCGTTCCGGCATCACCGCGAGCACCTTCTGCAGCGCGCTGCGCGCGTCCGCCGCGAACGGCGTCCCCGCCAGCGCGTGCAGTCCGACCGCGAGCGCGGTGGCCTCGGCGGGCGTGATGGTGAGCGGCGGCAGGGTCCGCTGCCGGTCCAGGGCGTAGCCGCCGCGCCGGCCCGGCTCGGCGTACACCGGCACGCCGGACTGCTGGAGCGCCGCCAGGTCCCGCTCGATGGTGCGCACGCTCACCTCGAAGCGGGCGGCGAGCGTACGGGCGCTGCGCGGCCGGGGCGCGGCGGCACGGAGTTCCTCCACCAGGGCGTAGAGCCGATCGGTGCGGTTCATAGCGACCAGTCTGCGGAATTCCCCACCGGACGGGTCACGCATATTCGGTTGCGCGCCCCGCACGCCGTCTCCGCAGAATGACCCGATGACCAACTGGACCGTCGCCCCGGAACCCGTCGCCTCCCCCACGGCCGCCGCCCTGTGGCGGGCGTACTACACGGAGGTCAGCGACCGCTGGTACCTCCTGCACGAGGGCCGCCGGACCGACCCGGCCGAGCTGGAGCGCGAGATCACCGCCGCGCGCGGGGAGGAACTCGCCCCGCCTTCCGGCCAGTTGCTGGTCGCGCGGTACGACGGTGAGCCGGCCGGCAGCGCGGGCGTACGGCTGCTGGACGCCGACACCGCCGAGCTGACCCGGGTGTTCGTGTACGAGGAGATGCGCGGGGAGGGCGGCGCCCCGCTCCTCGTACGCGCCGCCGAGGCCGCCGCCCGCGACCTGGGCGCCCGCCGACTGGTCCTCGACACCCGCAGCGACCTGGTGGAGGCCCGCACCCTGTACGCCCGCCTCGGCTACACGGAGACCGGGCCGCACAACGACGACAAGTACGCCGAGCACTGGTTCCGCAAGGACCTGCTGGACTGATCCCCAGCCGAGGGGCTGGGTCCGGTCCTGCTCAACTCGGCCTGGCCACCGGCCCGTTGTCCTGCGGCTGCTCCTTCTCCGAGCCGCACAGCTCGTCGTTCAACCGCCGTACCAGCTGGGCGAGATCGGTGGGGCGGTCCGGGCCCCACCAGTCGCCCAGCAGTTCCGCCAGGGACTCCTCGCGGGCCAGCGCGAGACGTTCGGCGACCTCGCGTCCGGTGTCGGTCAGTACGAGGTCGAGGCCTTCGCGGACCGCGAGCCGGCGTTCCTCGACCTGCCGGGCGGCGGCGAGGATGACGTTCAGCGGGACGGCGCTGCGCTCGGCGAGGACGCCGGGTTCGACCCAGCCGTACTTCTTCATCCGCAGCAGCAGCCAACTGGCGCCCGGCAGAAGGTCGTAGCCCGCCCGCTCGGTGATCTTCCGGTAGATCTCGCGGCGGCCCTCCCGGGTGCCGAGCAGCGACAGCGCGCGGCACACCTCGTCGTAGGAGGACCGCTCGACGGGGTTGCTGGCGAGCGTCTCGGTGAGGTCGGGCGCGGTGACGGAGCCGCGCAGCCGGTCCTCCTTCAGGAACCACGCCAGTACGAAGCCGAGGAGGGCGACGGGGGCGGCGTACAGGAAGACGTCGGTGATGGACTGCGCGTACGCGTGCAGGGCGGGTGCGCGCAGGGCGGGTGGGAGTGAACCGATGCCGCGCGGGTCGGACTTGAGCGTGTCCGCCGAGAAGCCGGCCGGGAGCCGGACGCCCCGGAAGGCGTCCGCCAGCTTGTCGCCGAGGCGGCTCGCGAAGACCGTGCCGAAGATCGCCACGCCGAAGGAGGCGCCGATCGAGCGGAAGAAGGTCGCGCCGGAGGTGGCGACGCCGAGGTCCTCGTACGAGACGGCGTTCTGCACGATGAGCACCAACACCTGCATGACCAGGCCGAGTCCGAGGCCGAAGACGAAGAAGTAGGTGCTCATCTCGGCGGTGGAGCTGTGCTCGTCGAGCTGGTGCAGGAGGAGCAGGCCGAGCGCGGTGACACCGGTCCCCGCGACGGGGAACACCTTCCACCTCCCCGTCCGGCTGACGATCTGGCCGGAGGCGGTGGAGGAGATCAGCATGCCGAAGACCATCGGCAGCATGTGCACGCCGGACATGGTCGGCGAGACGCCCTGGACGACCTGGAGGAAGGTCGGCAGATAGGTCATCGCGCCGAACATCGCGAAGCCGACGATGAAGCTGATGACGGCGGAGAGCGTGAAGGTGCGGATGGTGAACAGCTTGAGCGGGAGGACGGGTTCGGCGGCCCGGCGCTCGACGAGCACGAACACGGCGGCGAGTACGACGCCCAGCACGGCGAGCCCGACGATCTGCGGCGAGCCCCAGCCCCAGGTGGTCCCGCCCAGGGACGCGACGAGGACCAGGCAGGTGGCGACGGAGGCGATGAGGAAGGTGCCGAGGTAGTCGATGACGTGCCGGGTGCTCTTGCGCGGGATGCGCAGGACCGTGGCGATCACGGCGAGCGCGACGACGCCGACGGGCAGGTTGACGTAGAAGACCCAGCGCCAGCTCAGATGCTCGGTGAACAGCCCGCCGAGCAACGGCCCGAGCACACTGGTCGCGCCGAACACGGCCCCGAACAGCCCCTGGTAGCGCCCGCGTTCACGCGGCGGGACGACGTCCCCCACGATCGCCATGGACAGCACCATCAACCCGCCGCCGCCCAGGCCCTGAAGAGCCCGGAAGGCGATCAACTCGCCCATGTTCTGGGCCATTCCGCACAGCGCCGAGCCGATGAGGAAGATCACGATGGCGATCTGGAACAGCCGCTTGCGCCCGTACTGGTCGCCGAGTTTGCCCCACAGCGGGGTCGCGGCGGTCGAGGCCAGCAGATACGCCGTCACGACCCACGACAGGTGTTCGAGGCCGCCGAGGTCGCTGACGATGGTCGGCAGCGCGGTCGACACGATCGTCTGGTCGAGGGCCGCGAGCAGCATCCCGAGCAGCAGGGCGCCGATCGAGACGAGGACGTTCTTGGGCACGTGCGGGTCCCGTGCCTCCTGCCGGTGCCCGGTCACCGCGGGCGCATCCCCTGCCATGACGCCTCCCAACTCTCGGTCTGCCTTCCATCGTGGGTGGAGTGACCGGATTTGGCCCGTCGAGTCCTGGCGAGTCCCGTTGAGTCCCGTCGAGTCCCGCGGAATCCGGTATTCCGGGGGCTTGTGGGAGACGGGGTGAAGGAGATCTGCATAATCTCTGGAGTTCGTCGGACAGGCGCCAGGGGAGCGCGGAGGGAGGGACGAACGCGTGACAGAACCGAAAGGTCACATGTGCCCGGAGTGCGGTGCGCCCAGAGCGGCCGACAACACCCCGTCGTGCGGCTGCACGGAGCGGGCGTCCGAGGCCCTGCGCGACGCGCGTGAGGCCCAGGCGGCCGCGGCGGAGGACTTCGACCCGCTGCGCATACGTCCGTATGTCGAGCTGGACGGCGCCACCCAGGAGGTCCCGGTGGCCGCCGCCGAGGCGACGATGCCGCTGCGGGCGATCACGGGATCCGCACCGCCCGAGCCCAGCACACAGGATCTACGGCTGTTCGAGCCCGGCGAGGGCAGCCACGGCAGGGCAGGGAACGACGAGCCGGGCGGCGGCCCGCGCATCCGTCGCCGCCGCACGGTGCTGCTCGGCGCGGGCGGGGCCCTGGTGGCCGTGGTCGCCGCGGCCGGCCTGGCGAGCGGCCTGTTCTCCTACGAGACGCCGGCCCGGGACACGGCACTCCCGGACGACGTACGGGCGAGCGTCCCGGACACGTCACCGAGCGAGCCGTCCGCATCACCGTCCGGGAACAGGGCGTCGGCGCCACCCCCGCCGGTCTCGCACACACCGTCGGCCACGGCCTCCGCCTCGGCATCCCCGTCGCAGTCGGCCTCACCGAGCCCGTCCACCTCGCCGACCCCCACCCAGCCCCCGCCGACGGTCACCGCCACGGGCACGGTCACGGCCACCGACAACGACCGCCAGACCGCACCCCCGGTCCTGCGCCGCGGCGACAGCGGCGACGAGGTGAGGGAACTGGAACTCCGCCTCACCCAACTCGGCCTCTACACAAGGAAGGCGAGCGGCCACTACAACGAGGGCGTGGAGGACGCGGTCACCAGATACCAGCAGGCAAGGGGAATCCAGGTGGAGGAGTACGGGGTGTACGACCTGGAGACGCGGGCGCATCTGGAGTCGGAGACGACGGAACCGTGAAAACGCCGGGACCAGTCAGCCCGTCCGGCGTTTGAGGACGAGGCCCCTTCAGGGCCGAAGCGGGGGTCTGGGGGCGGCAGCCCCCAGCACCCACCTACCGCACATACAGCCGAATCGTCCCGTCGGCGCCCGCTTCCACCCGCACCTGCGTCAGATCCCGGACCACGACATCCGGCTCATGGAAATCCGCCCGCGGCCCGACCCCCACGACCCGCATCCCCGCGGAGCGCCCCGCCGCGATGCCCGCCGCGGAGTCCTCGAACACCACGCAGTCGGCCGGATCGACCCCCAGCTCGGCGGCCCCCTTCAGGAACCCCTCGGGATCCGGCTTGCTGGCCCCGACGCACTCCGCGGTCACCCGCACCTCCGGCAGCTCCAGCCCCGCCGCGGCCATCCGGGCCGTCGACAGCGGCACATCCGCCGAGGTCACCAGCGCGTGCGGCAGCCCCCGCAGCGACGCGAGGAACTCCCCGGCCCCGGCGATCGGCACCACACCGTCCACGTCGGCCGTCTCCTCGGCCAGCATGCGCGCGTTGTCCGCGTGGTTCTGCTCCATCGGCCGGTCCGGCAGCAGCAGCGCCATCGACGCGTACCCCTGCCGCCCGTGCACGACCTTCATCACCTCGTCGGCGTCCAGTCCGTGCCGCTCGGACCAGCGCCGCCAGCAGCGCTCGACGACGGCGTCGGAGTTCACGAGGGTGCCGTCCATGTCCAGCAGGAGGGCGCGGGCGGTCAGGACGGTGGGCACGGTGGTGACCGTCATCGGCAGCTCCAAGGCGCGGAGATTCGGAACAAAGCAGAACAAAGCGGAACCAGGCGGAACCAAGCAGGGGCCAACGGCTGAGCCCCCGGCAGGGACAAGGCGGCCCCGTCCGCCGGTCAGGGAAAACGGACGGGGACCACTTTGTTTCTCCACGGTACAAAACCAGCGCGACATCCGCCACCGGCTTGAGCAACAGTTCACCGACCGTTCAGCTCAGCCGGCCAGGGCCTCCCAGAGGCTCCACACCCCGAGCCCCGTCATCAGCAGCGCCGCGACCTTGGTGATGAGCGCCAGCGGCACCCGCTTCATCAGCGCCTTCCCGCCGACGATGCCCAGCCCGGCCACCGCCCACAGCGCCAGCACCGCCCCGAGGCCGACGGAGAGCGGATCGTCGTAACGCGCGGCGAGGTTCGCCGTCATGATCTGGGTGAGGTCCCCGAACTCGGCGACCAGGATGAGCATGAAACCGGCCCCGGCGACCTTCCAGAAGGACTGGTTCTCGGGCCTGCGGATCTCCTCGTCGTCGTCGCCCTTCTTGAACAGCAGCACGGCCGCGCCGCCGAGGAAGAGGAGGCCGGTCACCGCGTGCACGATCCGCTGCGGCAGCAGGGTCAGCACGCTGCCGGCCGCGACGGCCAGCACGACATGCAGGGTGAAGGCGGCGGCGACGCCGGCGAAGACGTACGACGCCCGGTAACGGGTGCCGAGCACGAGCCCGGCGAGCGCGGTCTTGTCCGGCAGCTCGGCGAGGAAGACGACGCCGAAGACGAGCGCCGTGACGGTGATGCTGATCAAGGTTCCTCAATCGGTCGGGGCTGCCCCACCGAGAGTGCGTTCCTGTGTGCGGACACCTCGGCAGGGCAGCACACGGTCAGTGCACTGCTTGCCGAAGGTCTCGCTGGCGAGGTCCGCTGGGGACCCGCCTCCGGGCGCCGGCTCAGACGAGCTGAGCAGTATGTCGACGGTCCGGCGAAGAGCTACTCCCCTTCATGCGCCGTCCACTGTACGCGAGAGAAAGTTCGACCGTGAACCTTGTCGTGTCATGTACGCGTCACTAACTTCTTACCGAACACTCACCTCCCCGCAACACGGGCCCGCGAGCATTCCAACGCTCGCACTCCAACGCCCCCACACCCCAAGGGAGTTCGCAATGCCGAAGTTCTACGCGCGTCGACGACTCAGCATACTCGCGGCTCTTACCGGACTCATAGCTTCTGTCGGACTCTTCAACGGTCCGACCGCGTCCGCCGCGCTCCCTACCCCCGTCAGCGCCGCCACCGCCCGCACCTACCTCGCCTCGCTGACCGTGGCGACCGAGGTCCGGACCGGCTACGACCGGGACCTGTTCCCGACCTGGATCACCATCAGCGGCACCTGCAACACCCGTGAGTACATCCTCAAGCGCGACGGTTCGAACGTCGTCGTCAACTCCGCCTGCACCGCCACGAGCGGCTCCTGGTACTCGGTCTACGACGGCGCCACCTGGACCGCCGCCTCCGACGTCGACATCGACCACCTCGTCCCGCTCGCCGAGGCCTGGGACTCCGGCGCCCGCAACTGGACCACCGCCCAGCGCCAGGCCTTCGCCAACGACGTGACCCGTCCGCAGCTGCTGGCCGTCACCGACAACGTGAACCAGTCCAAGGGCGACCAGGACCCGGCCGAGTGGATGCCCCCGCTCAGCTCGTACGCCTGCACCTACGTCCGCGCCTGGGTCCAGGTGAAGTACTACTACGACCTCTCGGTCGACTCCGCGGAGAAGAGCAAGCTCAGCTCGGTCCTCAGCGGCTGCTGACCCCGGCGGACCGCCACCCCGGGGAGCCTCCGGATCCCCCCACGGTCCCGGGATCCGCGCAACCTCCACGATCTCGTGATCTCCGGAACCTCCCCGCCCACCTCCGTCGTTCCGTACCGTACGGGGCGACGGAGGAGGGGGTCGCGTGGCCGAACTGCGGCTGGGGCCAGTGCTGAGGTATGTCGACGGCTCGTCCGCGACCGTGTGGGTCGAGACGAGTCGCCCGTGCGCCGCCGAGGTGCGCTGCGCGGACGGCGGCGGCGGTGAGTCCCGCACCTTCCAGATCGCCGGCCACCACTACGCGCTGGTGCAGGTCGAGGGCCTGACCCCGGCCACGACCACCTCGTACGACGTCCTCCTCGACGGCACCCCCGTGTGGCCGCCGCCCGACTCCCGTTTCCCGGCCTCCGTCATCCGCACCCCGGGCGAGGACGACGCCGTCCGCGTCTCCTTCGGCTCCTGCCGCTGGGCCGCCCCGCCCGCCGACGAGCCCGACCCCGTCGGCCCGGACGCACTCGACTCCCTCGCCGCGCGCATCGCGGCCGACCCGGACGGCGAACGGCCGGACGTGCTGGTGCTGTTGGGCGACCAGGTGTACGCCGACGAGACCTCCGCCGCCACCCGCCGCTGGCTGGCCGCGCGCCGGGACCTGAGCGACCCGCCGGGCAGCGAGGTCGCCGACTACGAGGAGTACACCCGCCTCTACTACGAGTCCTGGCTCGACCCCGAGGTGCGCTGGCTGCTGTCCACCGTGCCGAGCTGCATGATCTTCGACGACCACGACGTCATCGACGACTGGAACACCTCCGCCGCCTGGCTCGCCGACATGCGGGCCACCCCGTGGTGGCGCGAGCGGCTGCTGAGCGGCCTGATGTCGTACTGGGTCCACCAGCACCTGGGCAACCTCTCCCCGGCCGAGCTGGCCACCGACCCGCTGTACGCGGCGGTGCGCGAACTCCCCGACGGCACCGACGAGTTGCGCGCCTTCGCCTGCAAGGCGGACGCCGACCCGGCCTCCGTGCGCTGGAGTTACCGGCGCGACTTCGGCCGCGTACGCCTGCTGATGGTGGACACCCGGGCCGCCCGCGTCCTCGACGAGGAGGCCCGGTCGATGCTCGACCCGGGCGAGGCGGAGTGGCTGCGCGAGCAGGCACTGGAGGGGCCAGGGTCGTACGACCATCTCCTCATAGGCACCTCGCTGCCCTGGCTGCTGCCCCACCTGGTGCACGACGCCGAGGCGTGGAACGCGGCCCTGTGCCGGGGCGACCGGGGCGCACGCTGGGCGCGGTTCGGGGAGGACCTGCGGCGGCGGGCGGACCTGGAGCACTGGGCGGCGTTCCCGGCCTCCTTCGCGGCGCTGGCCGCGCTGATCGCCGAGGCGGGTACGGGGGCGCGGGCGCCGGCGAGCGTGCTGGTGCTGTCGGGAGACGTGCACCACGCGTACGTGGCCGAGCCGGTCTGGCCGACCGGCGCGCCGGACGCCCGGGTGCTCCAGCTGACCTGCTCGCCCGTGCACAACGCCATCCCGCTCGCGATACGGCTCGGCTTCCGCTTCGGCTGGAGCGCGGTGGCCCGGGCGCTGGGGCGGCGGTTCGCCCGGCACGGACGCTGTGCGCCGACGGCCGTCAAGTGGCGCAAGACGGGCGGGCCTTGGTTCGGCAACCAGCTCATGACCCTGACGCTGCGCGGACGTTCGGCGCGGCTGCGGCTGGAGGAGGCGCGGGCGGGCGGCGCGCTGAAGACGGTGGAGGAGTCCACGCTGACCACCGCGTGAGGGTGAAGTGCGGTGTCTGAGACATGTGTTGTCCACCGCTACCGCCACCGCCACCGCCACCGCAGCCGGGCCTTCCCCCTGTGTGCGGGAAGGCCCTTCGCGTCCGTTCAGGAGGTGCCCGCGGTCCAGCCGAAGGGGACCGTGAAGCAGGCGACCCGCGTTCCGTGGGTGCCCGGCATGTCGTGGATCACGACCGAGGAGGCCTCGCCCTGCCGGAAGCCCCAGTCGTGGCGGGCGCTCGCCGCCCCGGCGCCGTGGTCGTCGGCGGTGAAGTCCAGCCAGACCTCGTTGGCCGCGTTGACGTGGGCCTCGTCCGTGCCCTTCTCGTGCTGGTAGTGCCCGCCCGCGGCGGCCGGGTCGGCGGCGCAGGGCTTCTGGTGCACGTGGACGCCGTACTCGTGCCCGGGCTTCAGCCCGTCGACCCGCAGCTTCACGGTCGTCGCGCCGCTCTCCTCGGTCCGCTGGCTCACCTCGATCCAGGCGGCCGCCGGGACCAGTGCCATGTCATACGTCACCGCGGCCGACGGCACGAGAGCCGACGGCGGCGCGAACCGCGCGTCCGTCCGCATCCAGTAGCCGTGGGCACCGCCGGTGCCGGCCGCCAGCACGGCCGCCGCGACGGCGCCCGCGCATATTCCTGCCACCATCTGCCCACCGTTCCTCACGTTGTGTGCTCGACTGGTCACTCCTCCTTCCGTGCTACGGGACGACGGCGGGCCCCGCCGCCCGGGAGACGGCAGCCGGGTGAACGTCCTGTGCCGATCACACGCGCCCCCCATGAAACTGCTGTCACACTCCAGGCGTACGCTGTATGGCTGTTACTGGCCGCCCCTGCCGCTCCCCCGCGACGTCGCGGCACGGTCTGGCCAACGGGGGAGTTCACGGGGAGTCGTGGTGCTGGAGAGTGTGGGGTCGCTGACGGGCAGCCCTTGGATTTACGCCATGGTGGCGCTGTCGGTGCTGCTCGACGTGTTCCTGCCGGTGCTGCCGAGCGGCGTACTGGTGATCACGGCCGCCACGGCGGCGGCCGCAGGCTCGGCGACCGGCCAGGTGCCGCACGCGGTGCCCGACATCATCGCGCTGACCCTCTGCGCGGCCTCGGCCTCGCTCCTCGGCGACCTGGTCGCCTACCGCCTGGCCTGGCGCGGTGGCGCCCGCCTGGACCGCGCGATCGCCCGCTCCCGCCGGCTGACCTCCGCGCAGGAACGTCTCGGCGCGGCCCTGGCCCGCGGCGGCGGCGCCCTGGTCATCCTCGCCCGCTTCGCCCCGGCCGGCCGCTCGGTCGTCTCCCTCGGCGCGGGCGCGGCCCACCGCCGGGCCCGCGACTTCCTGCCCTGGTCGGCGCTGGCGGGTCTGACCTGGGCGGTGTACAGCGTGGCGCTCGGCTACTACGGCGGCCAGTGGCTCGGTACGACGTGGCTGGCGACCGGGGTGTCGGTGCTGGCGCTGTTCGGGGCGGGGGCGGGGGCGGCGTATGTGATGCGCCGGCCGACGAAGGCGTCGTAGCGCTGACGCGTGTTACGCGGATGCCTTCTGGCCCCTTATCTCCAGCCCCGCGAGCAGTTCGGCCGTGGCCTCGGTGATCGCCTCCACGGCCTGGTCGAACACCTCCCGGTTGTGCGCGGCCGGCGCCCGGAAGCCGGACACCTTCCGCACGAACTGCAGGGCCGCGGCCCTGATCTCTTCCTCCGTCGCCTCTTCGGGCAACGCGGGCGGGCGAAGGGTCTTGATGCTCCGGCACATGCAACCAGTCTCCCCCAACTCCCCCGCGCCTGCGATGATCCTTTCCGAGGCGGCCACCGTCAGGGGCCGACCGACGAAGGGACAAGAGAATCATGGCGAACGACGAACTCACGGTGGCGGTCCTGGGCCCGGGCGGCATCGGCGGGCTGCTCGCGGCACTGCTGTCGCGGGCCGGTCACCGGGTGGTCTGCCTGTCCGGCAAGGAGACGGCCGACGCACTCCGCGCGGACGGGATCCGCGTCCGCAGCGGGCTGTTCGGCGACTTCACCGCCCGCGTGGAGGCGGACACCGAGCTGCGCGAGCCGGTCGACGCGTGCCTGGTCGCGGTCAAGCACACGGCCCTGGACGCCGCGCTGGAACGCGTGCCGCCGGCCACGCTGGGCGACGCCCTCCTCGTACCGTTCCTGAACGGCGTCGAACACCCCGCGACCCTGCGCGCCCGCTACCGCCCCGACCTGGTGGCCCCCGCCGTCATCCGCGTGGAGTCGACCCGGGTCGCGGCGGGGGTGATCGAGCACGGCAGCCCGTTCGCGGAGATCGACCTGACCGGGGACGGCGTGGACCGGTCCCGGCTCGACGCGCTGGCGGAGGCCCTTGGCGCCTCCGGCCCGACGACCCGTGTCCTGGACGACGAGACGTCGGCGCTCTGGGCCAAGATGTCGTTCCTGGCCCCGTTCGCGCTCCTCACTACGCGGTACGCGCTCCCCCTGGGCGACGTCCGCACCCTGCACCGCGACGAACTGACCGCGCTGGTGACGGAGACGGCCGCGGTGAGCCGCGCCTGCGGCGGCCCGTCGGACCCGACCCAGGCCCTCGCCCGCTACGACGCCTTCCCACCGCAGACCAAGTCGTCGATGCAGCGTGACGCGGAGGCGGGCCGGGCGCTCGAACTGGACGCGATCGGCGGGGCGTTGCTGCGCGCGGCGGAACGGCACGGGATGAGCGTGCCGGTGACGGCGCGAGTGGTACGGGAGTTGGCGGCCGGCATCGGATAACACCGTTGCCCCACCGGCCGGTTGACACCTCACCCACCAGGCGTCAACCGGCCGCCCACAGGTCGACCCGCCAGTCGTTGGACGTCATCCAGTGGCCTTTCGGGTACTCGAACTCGACCGGCCCGAGGAGGGTGAAACCGGCCTTGCGGCACACGGCGTTCGACGCGGGGTGGTCGACGCCCGGGAACGCGTGCAGGTACTGGTGCAGCCCCGCCTCCCGTGCCGCCCGTACGACCTCCCGCGCCGCCGCCGCGGCCAGCCCTCGCCCCTGGAACTCGGGCAGCACCCCCCACCCGGTCTCCCACACCGTCGCGTCCCGCCACTCCTTCTCCCAGAACCCGATCGACCCGACACTCTCGCCACTCTCCGCGAGCTCTATTCGGTACATCCGCCCGGGCTCCACCTCCTGATACCGCCGATGCCGCGCGGCGAGCTTCTCCTCGCTCTCCGGCCCGCCCAAGTGCTCGGTCATCTCGGGACTGTTGTTCCGCCGCAACAGCCAGAAGTCCCCTTCCGACCAGGCAACCAACCGCACCCGCTCCACACCCACACCCACGCCCGATCCGTCCATACCGCCACGGTAGAACGCGGGTCTGACAACGCGACCGCCTCCAGTGCCGTGCCGTCATGCGACCGGGACCGGAGCCTCCGGTGGCGCGGGAAGCGTCCGCCCCAGGCGGGCAAGTGGGGACAAGGCCATCAGCGCCGGCGACAGCAGCATGCACGCGGCCATCACCAGGAGGCTGACGCGCGTGCCCCATGCCTCCGCGAGGACGCCACCGAGCAGGGAGCCGAGCGGGGTCGTTCCCATGCCCACGAAGTTGATCGTCGCGGCCGCGCGGCCCTGCATGGCGTCGGGTGTGACGGTCTGGCGGACGGCCATGACGGTGACGTTCACGAGCTGACTGAAGGTCCCGAAGGCGAAGTTGACCGTGAGGAGCGCGGCCGATGTCGTCGTGGGCGAGCCGTGGAGTGCTGGTACGAGGAGGAACACGCCGTCGCCGAGTGCGGCCGCGGACACGAGTACGGTGCCGTACCCGAAGCGGCTCGGCAGGCGGGCGGCGAGCAGGGAGCCCAGGAGCGCGCCCGGCCCCGTCGCCGCGAGGGCCAGTCCGACGGCCGTGCCCGACAGATGCAGGTCCCTTGGCAGGAACAGCAGATAGACGGTCATCACGGCCGCGAAGGAGAACTGGAAGGCGGCCGACGCGAGACACACGGTACGCAGCGAGCTGTCACCGGCGACGAAACGGACGCCCTCGTGGATCTGCCGCCAGAGCCGAGGGGGACGGCGCTCGGAGGGCTGCCGTATGGATTCGGGGCGGCTGTTCCGTCGTATCGAAAGGAACGAGAACGCGAAGAACACCGCACCGGCCGCGACGGCGATCGGCCCCGAGAACGCGGACATCAGAGCGCCGCCCAGAGCGGGGCCGCCGATCTGCGCGGCCGACCGGCTGCCCTCCAGCGCGCTGTTGCCCCGTACCAGCTGATCGCGCTCCACCAGCCGCACCAAGGACGTCTGGTAGGCCACGTCGAAGAACACGGACAGCGCGCCGACGGCGAAGGCGACCACAAGCAGCGCGGGCAGACCGAGCACGCCGAGGAGCCCGGCCACGGCGGCAGCGCCGAGCGCCAGGGCCCGGCCGGCGTCGGTCACCACCATCAGCGTGCGCGTGCGCCACCGGTCCACCCACACCCCGGCGAGGAGCGACAGCAGCAGAATCGGCACCTGCCCCACCGCACGCAGGGCGCCCAACTGACCGGCGCTCGCATGCAGCGCCAGGACGGCGAACAGCGGCAGTACCACCATGCTTGCCTGTTCGCCCAGTTGGGAGACGGTCTGGCCGAACCAGAGCCGACGGAAGTCCCCGTCGCGCCACAGGCTGGAAGAGGGAGGGACCCTGCCTCTCACTCCACTGCCACCGGCCGGTTCGGGTGGTCGTCCGGGCGCCACAGCCAGCGGAGGGCGTCGGGGAGCAGGACCCCGCCGTGGTTGGGGCTGTGGCCGCCGTCGCCCAGGACGAGGCGGAAGTCGTAGCCGGCTTCCGCGAGCGCGGCGGCGACGCGCAGGTTGTTGGCGAGCCAGTTCGCCTCGGGCTCGTTCCAGCGCAGGTCGCGATGGCCTGCCTGCAGGAAGATGCGCAGCGGCTTGCGCGGGACGCGGGGGATGAGTTCGGGGTACGGGTTGCCGCCCGGCATCTGCGTGAAGCTGGACAGGTACCCGATCACCCGGCGGAACCTGTCCGGGCGCAGCCACGCCGCGGTGAAGGCGCAGTTGCCGCCGCTGCTGCCGCCGCAGATGCCCCAGCGGTCGGGGTCCTCGGAGATCGAGTAGCGCTTCGTGACCTCGGGGATGATCTCCGTCAGGAGGAAGTCGGCGTACCGGTCGTCGTAGGCGTCGTACTCGGCGTTGCGGTTCTTGGGATGCTCGGCACCCGGGAAGACCCCGGGATCGACGAACACACCGATGGTGACCGGAATGTCCCCGCGGTGGACGAGATTGTCCAGGACGATCGCGCCGCGGACGTCTCCCTCGGGATCCAGGTACCACCACCCGTCCTGGAACACCATCAGCGACGCCGGCTCCGAGGCCTCGTACCGCGCGGGTACGTGCACCCAGAACTTCCGTGAGGTTCCCGGGTAGACGGCGCTGTCGTCCCAGTCGAACTCGATCGTCTCCCCGGCGGGGACACCGGGCTGGACGGCGGAGTCGGGGCCATGGGCGTAGCGCACATGCGCCTGCTGAATGGGCAGCGGCTGGTACGGCACCTCGATCGTCACGCGCGCCAACTTAGGAGGGCCTACGAACGCCCTCAACGAGTTTTCTCGCTCGTTCGCATGAACCCCGGGAAGAAACTCGCATCCCAAATTCGAACAGGCGTACCATTGCGGCGTGGCGACGACCTACGACTTCCCGAGCGACCTCCTGGCCGGACAGGAGGAGCTGCATCAGGTCCGGGCCGAGCTGTCGGCCCTGCTCAAGCGGCTGCCCTGGTCGGTCGAGCCGCTGGACGGCTTCAGCGACACGGGCGGCTGGCGCAAGGTGGAACGCCCCGCCTCCCCCGGCTGGACACCCGACGAACAGGCCGAGGTGGAGAAACTCCGCCGCCGCGAACACGAACTCGCGGTCTTCGTCACGACCCACCGCTTCTGGTCGGAGGTCACGACCGGGGACCGGGTGAAGGCCCGGATGAGCCTGAAGCATGCCCACGAGGACGGAGACGGTCGCACTGAGTGACCGCCACCCCAGCCCGCCAAAGCAAGAGCGGCCCCCGGATTCCTCCGGAGGCCGCTCGCTCGTACTGCACACGGTGGGCGCGGACGGTTTCGAACCGCCGACATCCTGCTTGTAAGGCAGGCGCTCTACCCCTGAGCTACGCACCCGAGACGAGTCGACAGCCTACCTTGCCCGAGGCAGTGCCCCGCAAACCCGTATCCGGGGGTTATCCCCACCCCGGATCCGGGAGCGGCCCGGATCCTCGTGCGGGGCCCGGTTGCCTACGGTCGAAGAGCAGCCGGAGGAGCCTTCGCAGGCCGTTTCAGGGGGAGATCGTCATGGTTCGCTTGCCCAGTCGCACCGTCACCGCTCGTGTCGCTCTCGCCGTCGGCGGGGCCGTGGTTCTCGTCGGGGGTGTCACCGCGTGCGGGGCGTCCGCGGGGGACGACAAGGATCCCGATCACCGGACGTTCGCGCTGGAGGGGCGGACGCTCACCGTGGACTCCGACGACTCGGCGCTGGAGATCGTCGCCGCGGACGGGAACCCGGCGGGCAAGGTGGAGGTCACCCGGTGGTTCCAGGGGTCCGTGGCCATCGGGAAGGACCCCGAGGTGACCTGGTCCATGAAGGACGACCGGCTCACCCTGCGGATGAAGTGCTCCGGCGTCGTCGCCGACTGCTCCGCCAAGCACCGCATCGAGGTGCCCCGGGGAGTCCGGGTCGAGGTGGAGGACGGCGACGGGAGCGTACGCGCGCGAGGGTTCGAGGACGCGCTCAGTATTCGTACGGGCGACGGGTCCGTGCATGTCACGGACTCCAGCGGGCCGCTGACGCTGCACACCGGCGACGGCTCCGTGCACGCCGACGTCGATTCGCGGCAGGTGCGCGCCGAGACCGGCGACGGGTCCGTGCACCTCGAACTCGGTGCCGTACCCGACCTGGTCGACTCCCGCAGTCACGACGGTTCCGTCACCATCGCGCTGCCCAGGGCCACGTACCGGGTGACGACGGAGACGGGTGACGGGTCGGTGGACGTGTCCGTTCCCCGTTCCGACTCCAGTTCACACGTGGTGACGGCCCGTACGAGCGACGGAAAAGTCACAGTCGGCACCGCGAACTGACCGGCCCGTGTGTTCGTCCTCTCCGGGTGGGAGAATGAAACAACCACCGGCCAGGACGGATGACAGCACGGGAGAGGGATGTGACGGCGACACCTTCGCAGCCGTACTCGCCGTTGGTGCCGCGCGCGGAGCGCCGGGCGCGCGCAGACCGTAAAGCGCGCGCTGCACACCGCCAGGCCTTCAAGGACACCGTCACCCTCCTTGCCGCCCTCCCCCTCGTCGCCGCGTTCGCGCTGCCCGCCGCGTTCGCCGGCGGTGGCACCCGGCGCTGGTTCGGCGGGCGTGCCGAGGGGCAGCGGGCCGAGGCGCAGGCCGCGAAGGACGCCGCCGCGGCCGCGTTCTACGAGCTGGACACCGCCCAGCGTGACCTGCGGATCTCGATAGAGACGATCACGGCCGTCGACGACTCGCCCGCCGCGCGCCGGGCCGTCTCCGACTTCGAGGCGCTCGGCCGCCGTATCGACGAGGCCAGCGGTCACTACATCGAGGCCGTCGACTCCCATGACCTCGACCGCGACGACCTGGAGGCGTCGGTCGCCGCACGCGCGCGTACCGAGCTCACCCGGGCCAAGGACGAGCTCACGAACGTGAAGCGGGAGCTGGACCGCTTCGGCGACAGCCTCGGCCCGCTGCTCGGCAAGGCCGAGACCCAGCTGGCCCGGCTCGCCCCCGCGGTGGAGCGGGCCCGGCAGGGGCTGCTCGCCGCGTCGAACGCGCTGGATGCCGTACGGGAGACGAAGCTCAGGGCGGACGACCTCGCCGCCCGTCTCGCCGCTCTCGGGCCCGAGCTGACCAAGCTCAACCAGGGTGCCGGGAAGCACGGTGTGCCGCAGACCCTGGAGCGGGCCGAGCGGGTGGCGCGGGAGGCCGAGGCGATCCGGGTGGAGGCCGGGCGGCTGCCGGAGAGGGCCGCCGAGATCGACCACCGCCTGGTGTCGCTGCGTACCCGTGCGGAGGCGCTGACCACGCGGGCCGGCCAGGTCGAGCCGATCCTGAGCGAGCTGCGCCGCCGTTTCTCCGCGGCCTGCTGGCAGGACCTCCAGCACGTGCCCGACCAGGCCGTGGAGAACGTCCGCCAGGCCGAACTGAAGCTGAAGGAGGCCCAGTCGGCGCGGGACGCCCAGCGCTGGCCGGACGCGACCTCCCTGTTGTCGACGGTGCGGGCCCTGCTCAACACCACCGACGAGTCGGTGTCGGCGGCCCGCGACCGCCTGCAGCGCCTGAACGCCGTGCAGAAGGACCCCCAACAGGAGATCGACCGCACGAGG
Organism: Streptomyces cylindrosporus; assembly: GCF_022698165.1. Lineage (GTDB taxonomy): Bacteria > Actinomycetota > Actinomycetes > Streptomycetales > Streptomycetaceae > Streptomyces > Streptomyces cylindrosporus. Next base: position 615,598 of record NZ_JALDAY010000001.1, on the reverse strand, counting down.
TTCGCGATCCGGGACGCCCAGCGCCTGGCGATGACGGGCCGTTCGACACCCGACCCGCGCCACGCGCGTCCCTTGGACGACTCCGTGGCGCGGCTCGACCGGGCGATCGCGTCCCTGGAGGGCCGCCACCCCGACTACTGGCACTTCCTCACGGAGACGGAAGCGGTACGGCAGACAGTGGCCGGGGTGGTCGCGCAGATCCGCGAATCGCGCGGATCGGCAACGCCCTAGCTCCGGTGGGTCCCTAGCTCCGGTAGGCGTAGTACGCCGAGTTCGGATACGAAGCGATCAGGCTCGACAGCGACCGCCGGTACGTGTCCGCGTCGTGGTACGTCAGATACGGCACCCCGCTCGAACTCCGGTAGGTCGTCATCATCGAGTGGTCCTTCGAGCCGTCCTTGTCGAAGTCCATCTGCAGCACGTCACCGATGTCCATCTGGTACGCGTTGGCCAGCGCGGTCGTCCGCTTGGTGGTCTGCGTGAACCAGGACCACTCGTTGACGCCGATCCAGGTGTCGGACTCGCCGGACGTGACGGAGTACCAGGTGTCGTAGTCCTCACGGGAGTTGGTGACCTGCTTCCAGCCACCCGCGTACAGGGACTGGCTGAGGTAGTTGGTGCAGTCACCGCCGGCGCTGTTGTAACGCCGGTACGCGGTGTTGTAGTTCTTCCAGTACTTCTCCGCGTACGTGGCCATCGCCGCGTAGTTGTACGTCGTTCCCGACCCGAGGTTCTTCGGATTGGCCGGCGCGGGATAGGTGGTCGCGGACTTCGGCGCGTCGATGACGGCGCTCGGCCGCACCGGCGCCGCCGCGGCCGTGGCGACCGGCTCGTTCACCGGCCTCGGCCCACGGTCCGTGAGCCGCTCCCGGGTCAGCTGCCAGGTACCGTCCGCCGCCGCGGTGAAGACCAGTTCGTGGTGCGCGGTGAACCCGGTGGTGGCGGGTTCGTCGCCGCGTATCTTCGCGTACGTGAGTGTGGTCGCCTCGGTGACCAGGACCGTGGCGGTACGTCCCCGCAGGCGCGTGCTGTCGACGGTCACCTTCGTGTCGCCGTCGGTGTAGGCCTCGCCGAGCGCGGCAAGCCGTGAGCGGGTGCCGTGGAGCGAAGTCACCGCGCCCGTCTCGGACTTGGCCAGGTCGGCGGCCAGCCGCACACCGCCGGTGGCCTTGACGGCGGAGGCGGTCTTCAGGCTCGGCGCGGCTCCCTCGACCAACGCGGCCGTGCGGTCGCTGAGCACGGAGTCGGCGATGCGGCCAAAGGCGTCGGTGGTGGCCGCGGTGAGGACGGGGGCCGGTGCCTGGGCCGCCGCGTGGGCCGCGGTCAGCGGAAGCAGCGCTGCGGAGAGGGACATCGCGGCGACGACCGTACAACGGCCTCTGAGCGCGGGGGACTTGCTGGATCTCACGGAGGTCTCTCCTTGGAGTGGGGGGTGGTTCATTGCACGACCGTCGACCAGTCGGGCGACTGCGCGGGGTCGAGGCTGCGCAGTTGCGCGAGGGTCTCGGGCTTCTGCACGTCCAGCCAGTCGGCCAGTTCCTTGAAGGACACGCACTTGACGCCCTTCTTCGTGCAGACGTTCTTGACGATCCGGTCGACGGCCTTCATGTAGATGCCGCCGTTCCAGTCCTCGAAGTGGTTGCCGATGAACAGCGGGGCCCGGCTGCCGTAGTACACGCGGTTGAAGCCGGCCATGTAGGAGTCGACGGTCTGCTGTTCCCACTGGGGGTAGTCGGCGGGGTTGCCGTCGGTCTCGCCGTCGGACTGGTTGTAGAGGAAGTTGAAGTCCATCGACAGGCCCTGGTACTTGCCGCCCTCGTAGGGGAGCAGTTGCAGGGGGAAGTTCCAGGCGCCGTCCTTCTTCGTCGGCCAGATCTGGAAGTCGCCGGTGGAGGAGGCGTCGTAGCGCCAGCCGTAGCTCTTCATGGCCTTGAGGAGGTTCTTCTGGCCCTCCAGGCAGGGGGCGCGGCCGCCGGTGATCTCCTTCTTGAAGTCGAAGGGCAGGGCGGGGACGTCGGTGAAGCCGGTGTTGGTCTTCCAGTTCTCGACGAGTGAGTAGAACTCGTTGATCTCCTGCTTCCAGTCGTCGACGCTCCAGTACTTGCCGCTGGTCTTGGTGTCGCAGAAGTGGCCGTTGAAGTGGGTGCCGATCTCGTTGCCGTCTTCGTAGGCCAGGCGGAGCTGCTCCAGGGTGGTGCGGATGTGTTCGTCGGTGGGGTAGTCGATCGCTGCGGCGCCGGGCTTGTGCTGCGGCGGGTCGTAGAGGGTCTTCTTGCTCTTGGGCAGGAGGTAGATGCCGGTGAGGAAGAAGGTCATGTGGGCGTCGTACTTCTTCGCCAACTCCCGGTAGTGGGAGAAGAGATGGTCGCTGCCCTCCAGTGCACCGTCCCAGGAGAAGACGACGAACTGGGGTGGCTTCTCACCGGGTTTGAGCGGCTCGGGCTTCAACTCCCCTGTCTGGGGGCCGGTGTAGGAGGTGGAGCCGTCGCCGAGGATGTGCGTCTTGCCGTCCCAGGAGGCGGAGGCCGTGGGCTTCGGTGAGGCGCTGGGGTTGCCGGAGGCGGAGGCGGCGGGTGCGGTGTTGTCCGGCCGGGTCAGGACGAGGAAGCCCGCGACGACCGAGGCGACCACGAGGAGGGCGGTCAGGGTGCGGACCTCGTGGCGGGCGGGGCGGCGGGTCGGCGCTCTGCGGCGCCGGCCGGTGGGCTGCTTCGGGCGAGGGCCAGGGCGAGGCATGCGGTGTTCGTGGGGCATGCGGTGCTCAATCTGCGAGGGGGGTGGTGGGGGGTGCGGGCGGGCCTCAGAGGTCGGTCGGGCCCATCAGGTCCCGGGGTCAGCCGAGTCCCGTCGCGCCCGACCAGACGGCGTACGGGACGCTGTCGTCGGACGTTCCTGCGAGTCCCTTGAGCGGCAGCGGCTCCAGGGATTTGGCGAGGTCCATGCGGTAGACGACAACCGCGGTCGACACGGAGTCGACGCTGCCGGCGTACCACGCGGCGGTGTCGTCGGCGGTGGTGCCGGACTTCCCGGCCGCGGTGGGGGTGGCGACGGTGGGGTGGGCGCTGTTGAGGGCGTCGGTCAGGGCCGCGGAGACCTGCTCGGCGACCCGGGCGGTGATCGCCCGCCGGGCGGTGGGGGTGGCGAGCGGGACCGTGGCGCCGTTGCGGGTGATGCGGCGCACCGAGTACGGCTCGGTGTGTTTCCCCTCGGCGGCGAAGGTGGCGTAGCCGCTGGCCATCCGGATGGCGCTGGGTGTGGAGTTGCCGAGGGAGAGCGCGGGCACCTGTGGTCCGATGCTGGATTCGAGCAGCCCGGCCGCCTCGGCGGTCGCGCTCACCTTGTCGAGGCCGGTGTCCATGCCGAGTTGCATGAACGGCGTGTTCACGGACTGCGCGAGGGCCTTGCCGAGGGCGATCCGCCCGTACGACTTGTTGCCGTCGTTGTGCGCGGTGACCACCTTGCCGCTGCGGTCCCAGTACGGTCCCTCGGGCGTGGTCACGGGCACCCCGTCGTCGCCGTCGTAGAGGGTCTGCGGGGTGACTTCGGTGGTGGGTCCGGAGCGGGTCTTGCGGACGCCGTGTTCGAGTCCGGCCGCGTAGACGAAGGGCAGGAAGGCCGAACCGGCCCGCACGGTACTGGCGTTGGACTCGTTGTAGCCCTGCGTACGGTGGTCGGGGCCGCCGTAGACGGCGAGGATCCGTCCGTCGGTGGCGACGGAGGCGGCGCCGTAGTGGGCGGTGGCGGCGAGCTTCGGGGCGTCCTTCTTCGCCTGCTTGCGGGCCTTGGCGACGGCGTCCGTCAGCGCGGTCTCCCGTTCGCGGTCGAAGGTCGTGTAGATCTGGTAGCCCCCGAGGTCGAACTGCTTGTCGGAGATGTGCGCGGCCTTCTTGGCGTACTGCTGGGCGAGTTCGACCAGGTAGTCGCTCTGCTTGCCGGTGTCGTAGGTGCGGGCCGACTTGAGCGGTTCGGGGAACTTCTTGTACGTCGCCCGCTCGGCCGCCGACAGCTTCCCTATCTTCACCATCCGGTCGAGCGTCCAGGACCAACGCTCCACGGCACGCTTGTGGTTGGCCTTGGAGAGGGTGGGGTCGTAGAGTCCCGCGCCCTTCAACAGCGAGGCCAGGAAGGCGGCCTGACTGGCGTTCAGGTGGGTGACGTCCTTGCCGTAGTAGGCCTGGGCGGCGCGCTGGATGCCGTAAGTGCCCCTGCCGAACCAGCTGGTGTTCAGATAGCCCTCGAGGATCTGGTCCTTGCTCATCCGGTTGTCGAGCTTGAGGGCGATCATCGCCTCGGTGAACTTGCGGCTGACGGTCTGGTTCTGGGTCAGGTAGACGTTCTTGACGTACTGCTGGGTGATGGTCGAGCCGCCCTCGGTGTCCCCTTCGCCGACCGTGCGCCACAGTGCACGTGTCAGTCCCTTCACCGAGATGCCGGGATCGGAGTAGAAGCTCTCGTTCTCGGCGGCGAGCACGGCCCAGCGGACGTCCTCGGGTATGTCCTTCAGCGGCATCGCCTGCCGCCGCACCCAGCCGGTACGGGCCATGGGGGTGCCGTCGGACCAGAAGTAGACGTTGTCCTGCTGGGTGGCGTAGCTGTTGAGGTTCGTCGGTATGTCGGTGGCGGCGTAGGCGCCGACGAGGAAGAGGGCCAGCAGGCCGACGGCGCCCAGGAGGCCGCCGAGCCACTGGCGCGGGGAGGGCAGCCAGCGGCGCCAGCCGGCGCGGTCGGGGCGGGGGTAGGCGGGACGTAAGCGGCGCAACGCCGGGGCGAGACGCTGCCGTAACGACTTCCAGGGGGACCGCTTGGGTGCCGCCCGTCGGCGGCGTGGGCGGCGGTGGTCAGCCGGCCGGCCACTACGCTGTGCTGTCCCGGTCACGCTCGAAAAATATCAACGATCTTCGCAGGTCCTCCACATCCGAATCCGACAGGAACGATCACATACCGATCAGTAAGGAACATGGCGGGCTTGAGACTTGGATCACACGTACGGCCGCGGGGCGCCGCTAACCTGGTCGCATGCCTCGCTATGAATACCGCTGCCGGACCTGCGGCGACACGTTCGAACTGAGCCGCCCGATGGCCGAGTCCTCCGCCCCCGCGAACTGCCCCGCCGGGCACGGAGACACGGTGAAGCTGCTGTCCACCGTGGCGGTGGGAGGTACGGCCACGGCCAGCGCACCCGCCGCGGCGCCGAAGGCCGGCGGCGGGTGCTGCGGTGGAGGGTGCTGCGGCTAGGGCCTGTCCGGCGGATCATGCCGGCGTCGCGGGGTCTGGCACGCACTCCCCCAGAGGGGGCACCCCCAGCCGCGTTGTCGTCACTCGCCGACGTCCCCCAGCCTTCGGCCGGGAGGTGCCCCCACCGCGTCGCCCGCCGCGGCAGCGGCTGATGTCCACGTCTCCTCCGCCTTGCAGCTTGGGGGTACCTCCCACGCCCTTAAGGCAGTGGGGGAGCACCAGACCCCGCTCGGCTTGGCCAGGAGGCGCCGTTTCTCATAGCCGACCTGATCCGCCGGACAGGCCCTAGCGCGTCGCCTTCAGGAACTCCCTGACGATCCGCTCCCCCGCCAGCACTCCCCGCTCCGGCAGTGCCGTGATCGCCGGGGCCGTCCACTCCGCGTCCGCCAGCTCGCCGTGGCCGGGGCGCCAGCCCCGGTCCGCCGCCAGGAGGAGGTCGGCGTCCAGGAGGGAGTCGCCGGCCGCCAGCGTGAGGTCCGCGCCCGTGCGCCGGGCCACCTCCCGCATCGCCGCGCTCTTGGTCAGCGGCTTCGGGACCGCGTAGATCTTCCGGCCCTGAAGCGACACCGTCCAGCCGCGGTTCTCCGCCCAGACCGCCAGCTCCTTGACCCACTCCTCCGGCAGCAGCTCGCGCTCCACGACCAGGTAGGCGAAGAGGTCCTCGGCGACCCGGTGCTTGCGCACCCACTCCGGGTCGGCCGTGGTCAGCAGGTGCTCGCGGACCTCGTCCAGCGGCGCGCACTCCTGCGCCAGGCGTGCCGTCACGCTCGCGTGCCAGTCCAGGTCGGACACGCCGTCCACCATCAGATGCCCGCCGTTCGCGCAGATCGCGTACTTGGGGGCCGGGCCCGGGAGGTTGATCCGCTGATACTGCTTGCGGGTCCGGGTCGTGGTCGGCACGAAGACCGCCGCGTCGCCAAGATCGGTCAGCAGCTGCGCCGCCGTCTCGGTCATGTACGACAACGGCCTGCTCTCGTGCACCTCCACGCACAGCAGCCGGGGCGCCCGCGCGTCCGGCATGGTCAGCGCGAGGGCCGCCGCGGAGTAGATCAGCGTACGGTCGAGGTCGCTCGCCACCAGCACCGGCATCAGACGTTCACCGCCCTGCCGTCGGCACCGGTCGCGCCGCGCGTGAAGCGGGGGTGGATCAACCCCACGCAGGTGTACGGCAGTTCGGCGACTTCCTCCACCGGTACGCCTCTCTGTTCGGCCAGCAGCTTCACATGGTCCAGGTCGGCGCCCGCCCCGGCCCGCGCCAGGATCTTCCACGGCACCCGGCGCAGCAGCACGCGTGTCGTCTCGCCGACACCCGGCTTGACGAGGTTCACGTCGTGGATGCCGTACTCCTCGCTGATCCGCTCGACGGCCGCCCAGCCCTCCCAGGTGGGCTCGCGGTCGCCGGACAGCAGCTCCTTGGCCTGCGCGTCGACCGCCTCGACGACCTCGGGGAAACGGGCGGCGACGGCGTCCAGGAACTCCACGGAGACATCGGCGCCGGCGAGTTCGCGGTAGAACTTCGCGCCGTGGAAGTCGTGCGGACCGACCAGGTCGGAGCGCAGGACGGTACGGGAAATCAGGCCGGACACGGTCGAGTTGAGGCAGGCCGAGGGGATCAGGAAGTCCTCGCGGGTGCCGTACGTCCGCACGCAGGAGCCCGGGTCGGCCAGTACCGCGATCTCCGGGTCGAAGCCGGCGACTCCGTCGGAGGCCTCGAACTCCCTTATCGCGTCGGCGAGTTCCCGGGTGATGGCACCCTTCCCGGTCCAGCCGTCCACGAACACGACGTCCCGCGGGTCGTGGTGGGCGGCCAGCCAGCGCAGCGCGTTGGCGTCGATACCGCGGCCGCGGACGATCGAGACGGCGTAGTGCGGCAGGTCGAGGCCGTGCCGGAACTGGGCCCAGCGGCGCATCAGGACGCCGACGGGGGTGCCGGCGCGGGCGAGGGAGACGAGGACGGGCCGCGGGGATCTTTCCGCGAGCACGAGTTCCGTGACGGCGCCGACGGCCTGCGCGAGGCGGGTGGCGGTCGTCTCCAGTGCCGCGTGGAACAACTCCTGGTACTGCTCGCTGGGTTGGTACTCCACCGGCAGCGACTCCGCGTAGTGCGCGCCGCCGCTCTGGATGGCCTCCTCCCGCTCCTCGGTCGGCGCCTCCAGGGTCACGTCCGAGAGATCCTGGAGCAGCCAGCCGACCTCTTCCGGGGCGTACGAGGAGAAAGCCGGACCGCGGAGGGGCTCGGGCAGCATGGCGGGCCTTTCGGGGACGTACGACGGGATGACCGCCAGCAGGACGTGCGGGGTGTGGGCGGCGAGCTGGGCCAACAGGCCGTCCGGGGCGTGTAGTTCGGGGGTGTCCGCGGACGAGTCGACGACGGCGACGACGGCGTCGAAGTCGGCGCCGGCGATGTTGTAGGCGTAGCGGTCTCCGGGGCCGTCGGCTGGGTTGTCGTGGGCGGGGAAGACCATGCGGCTGCGTATCGCGTAACCGGGGTCGTCGACGGCCAGGACGGGTGAGCGGGTGGTGGTGGAGTAGGTGACCTCGGCGTCGGTGATCTGCTCCAGTTCGCGGGCCAGGCGGAGGGGGGCGTACATCAGCTCTTCGAAGCCGAGGATGTGTACGCGGTGGGCTGTGGCGGGGAGTGCGGCTTCCAGGCGGGCCGCCATGGTGGGGAGGGCGGTTTCGAGGCGTATTCGGTGCGTGGGGGTGAAGCCGTGACGGCCGCCGTCGGGGAGGTTTCGGGGCCACAGGAGGTCGAGGCGGTGCGTTGCCGGGTGCGGGTGGGTGGGGGTTGGTCGCGCAGTTCCCCGCGCCCCTGGGTGGGACATCTCGTACTCGGCTACAAGGTCCTGGCCCTTTTCCAGCACTCCATCGGGCAGTCGTACGGTGCCCGAGGCCGCCGCCACCAAGTCCACCCTCGCGTTGATCTCCCGCGCGAACTCGTCGAGGCGGCCCGCGTCCGCGGCCGAGCGCATGTCCACCAGGGCTACCACCACGTATCGGTCCCGCGGATAGCGGGCGTGCAAGTCCCTGATCGTGTTCAGGATCGTGTTGCCCGTGGAGAACTCGTCGTCGACCAGCACGAGCGGCCCGTTCCCGGCCAGCAATGCCGGATCCTCCGGGAGCAGCAGGTGTGAGGTCGCGTGGGAGTGGGACTCCTCGAAGCCGCCCGCGGGGGCCACGCCCGGGACCGGGCGGCGGGTGGAGTGCAGGTACGGGGTCGGGCCCACGCCGTCCGCGACCGAGTGGCCGAGGCCCGTCGCCGTCTCCGCGTAGCCGAGGACCACCGCCCTGGCCGCCTCCTCGGTGCCCAGGAGGTCCCGGACCCTGCGGCCGAGGGCGAAGCCGTAGCCGTACACCACCGTCGGTGACTGGGGTACGTGCTTGCCGAGGACGTTGGAGACGAGCAGGTGGGCCCGCTTGGGGTTGCGGCGCAGGGCCAGGCCCAGCAGGTCGGGCAGTTTCTGGTCGCCCTCCAGCTCGACACCGAGTCGCTCGGCGACCCAACTGCCGGACCAGATCCCGTTGTTCACTGCGTTGATGATGTGTCCCAAAGTAGAGATTGTGCGGCTCAGCCCGGTATGCCCGCGGCGAGCAGGTCCACGAAACTGACGTCCTCGCGCGCCACGCCGAACACCTCGGCCCGCAGCATGGTCCGCTCGGCCCAGGCGCGGTGCGGCTTCACCTCGTTCATCTTGTTCGTGTACGCCGACCTCAGCACGCCCCCGCCGCCCCGCTCGGGCCGCAGGATGTCCGTCGCGTCGCCGAACTCCTCGTGACTGACGACCGACAGCGCGTGCACGGGCAGGACGTGGGTGGGGTGGATGCAGGTCTTGCCCAGCAGACCGTTGGCCTGGTCGAGGGAGATCTCCCGCAGCAGGCCGTCCATCGCGTGCTCGATCAGTTTCTCTCGCAGTTCGACCGCCTGCCCCTCCAGGAAGGGGCTGGTGCGAAGAAGCGGCTTGAACATGCGCTCCGGGACGCGGAAGTACTCCCAGACCGGGCCGGTCACCGTGAACCCGGAGCCGTCGGCCCGCCCCAGCATGTTCACGACGTCCGCGATCACGGAGGCGATGATCTGGACGTCGTACGCCGTCATGTCGGGGGCCCGGCGCAGGCCGTACGAGGAGCAGAAGTCGGTCACGCCCAGTCGCAGCGCGAGCACGCGGTCGCGGTACTTCTCGACGGCGCGGGCGATGCCCTCCAGTGCCTCCACGCGCGACTCCCGGTACATCAGCTCGGGTGTCTCAAGGACCGGCATCCCGAACAGCCGCCGCCCGCTCGCGGCCTCGGCGCCCGCGAGGGCCTCCAGGAAGGGGACGCCGCGCTCCTCGGTGAACTTCGGGAACACGAACCCGGACAGCAGCCGCACGGACGCGCCGAGGCGCCGTACCAGGTCGGGGATCTGCTCGGGCGTGCGCACCCGGATGAACAGCAGCGGCACGCACTCGCCCCCGCGCACGGCCAGGTCGGCGAACTGGCGGACGAGGTTCTCCTCGCCCGCCTGCACGTCCGCGTCGTCGATCGAGTCCTCCAGGCACAGCACCATCGAGACCACGCCGAGTCCCGCCTGCTTGACGATGTCGTCGGCGAGCCGCGGCCGGGTGGCCGGGCTGTAGAGCGTGGCGCCCAGGGCCGCGGAGAGCAGCCGGGCCGGGGAGTCCGCGTCGAACACGCACGGCTCCTGATGGAAGAGGCGCTGCCGCACCTCCGGGGCGATGTGCCCGAAATGACGCATAGAACTCCCCCGTGACGCAAGGTAAGCCTGTGGATTGGGTAACAGGTGGCCGGTAATAGTACGTACAAACCCATGTCAGGGGTTCCCACCGGGCATGAACTTCAGGTAACGCAGGACGTGAACAGCCGTGTCGGCTGCCGTACCCCACGTTGTCGTGACCAGGACCGAGAGGGCAGGATGACCGCATGACGCACGCGATGCTGAAGGGGTCGAACGTCCCGCTCGAAGCCACGACGGTGCGGGCCGTGCTGCGCTGGACGCCCGGGCAGGGAGTCCCGGACGTCGACGCCTCCGCGCTGCTCCTCGGCCCCGACGGTCGTGTGCGCTCCGACGAGGACTTCGTCTTCTACAACCAGCCCCGGCATCCTTCCGGGAAGATCTGGTGGCTCGGCAAGAAGCGCCTCGCCGATGGTCCCACCGACACGATCCAGACAGATCTGGCCGGCGTCGAGTCTGATGTCAGCCGGATTCTGCTGGTCGCTTCGGCGGAGGACGTCACCTTCGACCGCGTACCGGGGCTGCGCATCCTGCTGTACGACGCCCGGGTCGCGGAGGGCGAGCCGCTGATCACGTTCGACATCAAGCCGGAGACGGGCGCCGAGACGGCGCTGATCTGCGGCGAGCTGTACCGCCGCGGCGAGACGTGGAAGTTCCGCGCCCTGGGCGAGGGCTACACGGACGGCCTGAAGGGCCTGGCCACGGACTACGGCATCTCGGTGGACGAGTCGGAGACGGCAGCCGAGCCCGCCGCCCAGCCCCTCCCCCCGGAACAGCCGACCGCGCTCCCCGCCCAGCCGGCCTACGGCTACCCGCAGACCCCACCGACGACACAGCCGGCATACGGCTACCCCCAGCCGGCGACGACAGCGGCAGCAGGCGCCCAGTCCGGCTACGGATACCCCCCGCCGGTGACCACACTCCCGAACCCGGACGTCCGGCTCCCTCCCCAGGGACCTCAATTCATCCGCCCCTAAGGGGCGCGGGGAACTGCGCGACAAGCCACGAAGGACCCGCAGCCGCCACACCACAACTCCCCCCGAGCTCTCAGGCGCCTTTCTCCACCTTCGACTTGTAACCCCGCCCCCACTGAAGCCCCCACCCGTACAACCGGTCCAGCTCCGCCTGGAACCCGTACACGAACTTCACCTCGCGCCGGACGACCAGCTCGCCCTTCACGTTCTCGATCATCACCACCGCGCAGGACCGCGCCTGCGGATGCCGTTCGTCGAGGTGGATCTCGATCCGCGGGCCGTTGCTCGGGTACAGCGTCACGATCGCGTGCGTGCGGTCGAACGCCGGTGTCTGGTCGTAGATGTACACGAACACCAGCAACCGCTTGATCTCGTCCCGGTGGTCCAGGTTGACGTACATCGTCTCCCCGGACGCCGACCCGAACCGGTCGTCGCCGCTGAGCTTGACGTACGGCGGCGCGTTCACGTCCCCGAAGTAGTTCCCCAGCGGCTGTACGACACCCTTCGTGCCGTCGGCCAGCTCGTACAGGCAGGCCAGGTCGAGGTCGACGTTGACCATGCTCTGGTTGTGGCCCATGACCTCCGGCGGCTTCAGCGCCTTGAAGGGGTGCCGCAGCAGTGACTCCCGCTGCGAGCCACCTATGTCGGAAGTCCGCATCCGCCAGCTGAGGTTGACCCGCAGATGCCCGGTCGCCGCCCCCTGCTTGGTGAGCGAGACCTGGTTGTGCCGTTTGGTCAGCTCGATGGAGTTCGTGGCCGCGCTGCCGGAGTCGAAGTCGGCCGTGCGCGATCCCAGCAGACCGTCGAAGAAACCCATTCCCGCCCCCACAAGTCACCCGCGTGTCAGCTGCAAAGACCGGCGGAGCGGCCGGAGCCCGGCCGCCCCGCTCAGAGCGTTCCCTCACCCGCGGGTGCGTCACACTCCGGACGAGACCTCAGTCTTCTCGTCGGAGCCCGTCGCTTTTCCCTCGGCCGCCGCCAGCTTCTGGTTGCGGCGCACGGAGGACCAGAACGACCAGCCGATCAGGACGACACCGACGAGACCGGTGATGACCTCGTTGATCTCGTACTGGATGGTGACCATGAGGATCACGGCCAGCGCACCGATCGCGTAGTGGGCGCCGTGCTCCAGGTAGACGTAGTCGTCGAGGGTGCCCTGGCGGACCAGGTACACGGTGAGCGACCGCACGTACATCGCGCCGATACCGAGGCCGAGGGCCATCAGGACGATGTCGTTGGTGATGGCGAACGCGCCGATCACGCCGTCGAAGGAGAAGGACGCGTCCAGGACCTCCAGGTACAGGAACATGAAGAACGCGGCCTGGCCGGCCAGCACGATCGGCGCTTTCTTCTTGCCGGTGCGCTCGGCCTCTTCCTCCTCCTCGTGCTCCCGTTCCTCCTCCGCTTCGAGACGGTCCTCGAAGTAGCCGGAGAGACCACCCACGACCATGTACGTGATCAGACCCGCGATGCCGGAGATCAGCACCGTCTGCGCCTTGTCGGCATGTCCGCCGCCGTGCTGGTGGGCGTGGGTGGCGAAGGTGAAGGACGTGATCAGCAGCACGATGAGCGAGATGCAGACCGACAGCATGTCGACCTTGCCGAGCTTGGCCAGCGGGCGCTCGATCCAGCGCAGCCACTGGATGTCCCGGTCCTCGAAGATGAAGTCGAGGAAGATCATCAGCAGGAACATGCCACCGAACGCGGCGATCGCCGGATGGGCGTCGGTGACCAGCTCCTGGTAGCGGTCCTTGTTGTTCAGCGCGAGGTCGACGGCCTCGATGGGGCCCATCTTGGCGCTGATGGCGACGATGACGACCGGGAAGACCAGCCGCATGCCGAAGACGGCGATGAGGACACCGACGGTGAGGAAGATCTTCTGCCAGAAGGCGTTCATCTTCTTCAGGATTCCGGCGTTGACCACCGCGTTGTCGAACGACAGCGAGATCTCGAGGATGGAGAGGATCGCCACGATGCCGAAGGCCTCCCACCCCCCGTAGAGGACGGCCGCGGCCAGGCCGATCGCGGTAATCGCGAACGACCAGCCGAAGGTTTTCAGAAGCACTGGCTAACCCACTCCTCGGCGTACGGGTCCCCCCGTGCCGCACTCGGCTTTACGAAACGTTGACTCCGAAGTCTAGAGCGATGCCCCGCAGCCCGGACGCGTACCCCTGGCCAACCGCACGGAACTTCCATTCGCCCTGGTAGCGGTAGACCTCGCCGAAGATCATCGCGGTCTCCGTGGAGGCGTCCTCGCTGAGGTCGTAGCGGGCGAGTTCCTGGCCGTCGGCCTGGTTGACGACGCGGATGAAGGCGTTGCTCACCTGGCCGAAGGTCTGGTTGCGCTCGTCGGCCATGTGGATCGAGACCGGGAAGACGATCTTCTCGCACTGGTCCGGCACCTTGGCGAGGTCGACCAGGATCGACTCGTCGTCGCCCTCGCCCTCACCGGTGAGGTTGTCGCCGGTGTGCTCCACCGAGCCCTCCGGGCTCTTGAGCTGGTTGTAGAAGACGAAGTACTCGTCGCCCAGGACCCGGTTGCCCGCGCCGCACAGCAGGGCGCTGGCGTCGAGGTCGAACGGGGCTCCGGTGGTGGAGCGAGCGTCCCAGCCGAGCCCGACCATCACCTGAGTGAGGTTGGGTGCGGCCTTGGACAGGGAGACGTTGCCCCCCTTGGCGAGCGTGACGCCCATGATGCTGGTCCTCCCCGAGATGGTGCTTCTTTGGTTGTCGTGCGCTCCCCCGGCGGGGGCACTCCGGGGCGCCGCACACGGACGGTGCGGCGCCCTGGGGCGAGACCAGCCGGTCTCAGACGTTCACGCCGAAGTCCTGGGCGATGCCGCGCAGGCCCGAGGCGTAGCCCTGGCCGATGGCCCGGAACTTCCACTCCGCGCCGTGCCGGTACAGCTCGCCGAAGACCATGGCGGTCTCCGTCGAGGCGTCCTCGCTCAGGTCGTAGCGTGCGATCTCGGTGCCGCCGGCCTGGTTGACCACGCGGATGAACGCGTTGCGGACCTGGCCGAAGGACTGCTGGCGGTTCTCGGCGTCGTAGATCGAGACCGGGAAGACGATCTTCTCGATGTCGGCCGGGACGCCCGCGAGGTTGACCTTGATGACCTCGTCGTCGCCCTCGCCCTCACCGGTGAGGTTGTCGCCGGTGTGCTCGACCGAGCCGTCGGGGCTCTTGAGGTTGTTGAAGAAGACGAAGTTCTGGTCGTTGCTGACCTTGCCGGACGAGTCCAGCAGCAGGGCGCTGGCGTCCAGGTCGAAGTCGGTGCCGGTCGTCGTGCGGACGTCCCAGCCGAGACCGACGAGCACCGCGGTCAGGCCCGGGGCCTCCTTGGTCAGCGATACGTTGCCGCCCTTGCTGAGGCTGACTCCCACGAGTCCTCCATTGGGTTCAGGGGCGGGGAGCCCCGCCGTGCTTCTGATACCGGATCAACGATTCGATCCTAGTGACGGGTTCCCGGCCCACGCAGGCCCTGGGGGCCAACAATCACAGGGTGTCGAGGGCCTTCACGTACTCGTTCAGGTCACGGGCGTCCGGCAGCGCGTTGACGACGGTCCAGCGCACCACGCCCTCCTTGTCGATGACGAAGGTGCCGCGCACCGCGCAGCCCTTGTCCTCGGCGAAGACGCCGTAGGCGCGGGAGACCTCGCCGTGCGGCCAGAAGTCGCTGAGCAGCGGGTACTCGAGGCCCTCCTGCTCGGCGAAGACGCGCAGGGTGTGGATGGAGTCGTTGGAGACGGCGAGCACCTGGGTGTCGCGGTCGGAGAACTGCGGCAGGTTGTCGCGCACCTCGCACAGCTCGCCGGTGCACACACCGGTGAAGGCGAAGGGATAGAAGAGCAGGACCACGTTCTTGCTGCCACGGAACTCGGAGAGCTTCACGGTGGCGCCGTGGTTGTCCTTGAGCTCGAAGTCGGGGGCCTTTTCGCCGACCTGGATCGCCATCGCGGATACGTCCCTTTCGGTGGGGCTGTTCGGGTGGTGGGACCAACCCTACGCAGCGATCACCGAAGGCCGGCGGACGGGCCGGGCACACCGCCCGGCCCGTCCGGCGAGGCTACTTCTTGGACTTGGCCGCCTTGGGCGTCACCAGCCGGCTGCCGCTCCAGTCCTTGCCCACGCTGACGCTCTTGGAGGCGGACAGCCCCGCAGTCGTCGCGGCTTCGGAGATGTCGCTCGGCTCGACGTATCCGTCACGTCCGGTCTTCGGCGTGAGGAGCAGGATCGACCCGCCTTCCTCGATGTACGTGGTGGCGTCCACCAGCGCATCGGTCAGGTCACCGTCGTCGTCGCGGAACCAGAGCACCACGGCATCGGCGACGTCGTCGTAGTCCTCGTCCACCAGGTCACTGCCGATGACTTCCTCAATGGCCTCGCGGAGTTCCTGGTCTACGTCGTCGTCGTAGCCGATCTCCTGGACCACCTGCTCGGGCTGGAACCCCAGCCTCACGGCAGGGCTCGTCTCCGCGTGGTCCGCGGTCGCGCTCACGGGTTGCCTCCTGATCTTGTCTTTGGGTATGTCTCAGCCACGCGCGTGCGCGAAGCATTGGCCGTAGTCCACACGGGCGGGGCGGATCGCGCAAGTACCCGGCCGTTCAGACCGCCGAAACGGTGACGTTCCTGGCCGTGTCACCGCAACTCCAGGCACGCCGCCAGAGCCGCACGTGACCTACACCACACCTTTCTGCCCCCTTTGCGGCATTGGGAACCCGGAGGAGCTGACGTAGGTCTCGGTTACCTCTCAGTAGAGATGACGTTTGCTTCCCCGAGGTACACGATGGGGAACGGTGCAGGCATACCGAAAAGCAGCTCGAAGCAGAGTTCGTAGCAGGCTCACAGCAGCCCTCTGACAGGTAAGGAACAGCGTGGCTTCCGGATCCGATCGCAACCCGATCATCATTGGCGGCCTTCCGAGTCAGGTTCCTGACTTCGATCCCGAGGAGACCCAGGAGTGGCTCGACTCCCTTGACGCCGCCGTCGACGAGCGGGGCCGTGAGCGGGCCCGCTATCTGATGCTGCGGCTGATCGAGCGGGCCCGCGAGAAGCGTGTGGCCGTGCCCGAGATGCGCAGCACGGACTATGTGAACACGATCCCGACCAAGGCCGAGCCGTTCTTCCCGGGCAACGAGGAGATCGAGCGCAAGGTCCTGAACGCGACCCGCTGGAACGCCGCGGTGATGGTCTCCCGCGCCCAGCGCCCCGGCATCGGCGTCGGCGGCCACATCGCCACCTTCGCCTCCTCCGCGTCCCTCTACGACGTGGGCTTCAACCACTTCTTCCGGGGCAAGGACGACGGTCTCGGCGGCGACCAGGTCTTCTTCCAGGGCCACGCCTCCCCGGGCATCTACGCGCGCGCGTTCCTGCTGGACCGCCTCACCGAGGAGAACCTCGACGGCTTCCGCCAGGAGAAGTCGAAGGCCCCGCACGGACTGTCCAGCTACCCGCACCCGCGCTCGATGCCGGACTTCTGGGAGTTCCCGACCGTGTCCATGGGCCTCGGCCCGATCGGCGCGATCTACCAGGCGCGGATGAACCGCTACATGCACGCGCGCGGGATCGCCGACACGAGCAAGTCGCATGTGTGGGCGTTCCTCGGCGACGGCGAGATGGACGAGCCTGAGTCGCTCGGCCAGCTGACCATCGCCGCCCGTGAGGGCCTGGACAACCTGACCTTCGTCGTCAACTGCAACCTGCAGCGCCTGGACGGCCCGGTGCGCGGCAACGGCAAGGTCATCCAGGAGCTGGAGTCGGTCTTCCGCGGCGCCGGCTGGAACGTGATCAAGCTGATCTGGGACCGCTCCTGGGACCCGCTGCTGGCCCAGGACCGCGACGGCATCCTGGTCAACCGGATGAACACGACGCCGGACGGCCAGTACCAGACGTACGCCACCGAGTCCGGCGCGTACATCCGCGAGCACTTCTTCGGCGACGACCAGCGGCTGCGCGCGATGGTCGAGAACATGACCGACGACCAGATCCTGCACCTGGGGCGCGGCGGTCACGACCACCGGAAGATCTACGCGGCGTTCAAGGCGGCCACCGAGCACACCGGCCAGCCGACCGTCATCCTGGCCAAGACGATCAAGGGCTGGACGCTGGGCCCGAACTTCGAGGGCCGCAACGCCACGCACCAGATGAAGAAGCTGACGGTCGACGACCTCAAGGGCTTCCGCGACCGGCTGCACCTGCCGATCTCCGACAAGGAACTGGAGAGCGGGCTTCCGCCGTACTACCACCCGGGGCGGAACTCCGAGGAGATCCAGTACATGCACGACATGCGCAAGGGTCTGGGCGGTTACGTCCCGACCCGCGTCGTGCGCTCCAAGCCGCTGCCGCTGCCGGACGACAAGACGTACGCGACCGTGAAGAAGGGCTCGGGCCACCAGTCCATCGCGACGACCATGGCCTTTGTCCGGCTCCTCAAGGACCTCATGCGGGACAAGGAGATCGGCAAGCGGTTCGTGCTGATCGCGCCGGACGAGTACCGCACGTTCGGCATGGACTCCTTCTTCCCGAGCGCGAAGATCTACAACCCGCTCGGCCAGCAGTACGAGTCCGTCGACCGCGACCTGCTGCTCGCGTACAAGGAGTCGCCGACCGGGCAGATGCTGCACGACGGCATCTCCGAGGCGGGCTGCACCGCCTCCCTCATCGCGGCGGGTTCGGCGTACGCGACGCACGGCGAGCCGCTCATCCCGGTGTACGTCTTCTACTCGATGTTCGGTTTCCAGCGCACCGGCGACCAGTTCTGGCAGATGTCGGACCAGCTCGCGCGCGGTTTCGTACTGGGTGCGACCGCGGGACGTACGACCCTGACCGGTGAGGGTCTCCAGCACGCCGACGGCCACTCGCAGCTGCTTGCCTCGACCAACCCGGGCTGTGTGGCGTACGACCCGGCGTACTCGTACGAGATCGCGTACATCGTGCAGGACGGTCTGCGGCGGATGTACGGCGGCGACGCCGAGCACCCGCACGGCGAGGACGTCTTCTACTACCTGACCGTCTACAACGAGCCGATCCAGCACCCGGCGGAGCCGGCGAACGTCGACGTCGAGGGCATCGTCAAGGGCATCCACCGGCTCGCCGAGGGCACCTCGGGCTCGGTCCCGGCGCAGATCATCGCGTCCGGTGTCGCGGTGCCGTGGGCGATCGAGGCGCAGAAGATCCTCGCCGAGGACTGGAACGTCAAGGCGGACGTCTGGTCGGCGACCTCCTGGAACGAGCTGCGGCGCGACGCGGTGGCCGTGGAGGAGCACAACCTGCTGCATCCGGAGGAGGAGCAGCGGGTGCCGTACGTGACGCGGAAACTGTCGGGTGCGCAGGGCCCGTTCGTGGCGGTGTCCGACTGGATGCGGGCGGTGCCGGACCAGATCGCGCGCTGGGTGCCGGGGACGTACCAGTCGCTGGGCGCGGACGGGTTCGGGTTCGCGGACACGCGGGGTGCGGCGCGGCGGTTCTTCCACATCGACGCCCAGTCGATCGTGGTGGCCGTGCTGACCGAGCTGGCGAAGGAAGGGAAGGTGGACCGCTCGGCGCTGAAGCAGGCGATCGACCGGTACCAGCTGCTGGACGTGTCGGCCGCGGATCCTGGGGCGGCCGGCGGAGACGCGTAACCGCCGACCTTCACCCGTTCCTTACGATGCGGGCATGAAGCAACAAACGGCTCAGGGGCGTTGGGAGCAGCTCACCCAACGCCCCTTGCTGGCGCTCGCGGTGGCCTTCGCCGTCGCGTACGCCGTGCCGATCGTGGACAACTCCGCGGGTCACCGGCTGACGTACGCGTGCACGGTGGTGGAGTGGGTGGTGTGGGCGACCTTCGCCACCGACTACGTGGTGCGGGTGGGGCTGGCCCGGCGCCGCAAGGAGTTCGTCCGTACGCACTGGATGGATCTGTGCGCGGTGGTGCTGCCGATCCTCCAGCCGCTGCGGCTGCTGCGGATGGTCTCCACGCTCATACTCGTGGGCCGACGCGCCCGCATGGCCTCGCAGATCCAGCTGACGACGTATGTCGCGGGGGCCGTCGTCGGACTGCTGATGTTCGGCTCGCTGGCCGTGCTGTCGGCCGAACGCGACTCCCCGGACGGGAACATCCGCACGCTGGGTGACGCGCTGTGGTGGTCCTTCACGACGATGACCACGGTGGGATACGGCGACCACGCGCCGACCACCGGTCTGGGCCGGATGGTCGCGGTCGGGCTGATGCTCTCCGGGATCGCGCTGCTCGGTGTGATCACCGCGAACATCGCCGCCTGGTTCATCGCGCGGTTCGAGAAGGACGACGTCGAGGAGCGCCGTCAGACGGAGGCCATCGAGGCACTGACCGCGGAGGTACGGGCGCTTCGGGCCGAGGTCGCCGAGTTGCGCGAGGTGTCGGGCAGGACCTGAGTCAGAACTGCCACAGGAGCGCCGCGACGGTGTCGATCACTCCCAGGACCAGGGCGATGAGGGCCGGCACCGGGCGGGCTCCCGCCCAACGGCGTCCCATGGCCAGCCAGCCGCAGACGATCGCCACCGGGCCCAGAATGATGCCCAGTACGAAGAGGCCCGCGACCGCGCAAACGGCTCCGACGATGCCAAGGGTGGCGCGATCCTGCCCTGTCCGTGACCACGTCCGGCCACGTGACCGGGGGTGCCTGCGCGTTCCGTGTCCGAAGCCCGCCATCATCAACTCCCTGGTCCCCGGGGTGTGTTCGGGGTGCTGAGAGTGCGGGTACCCCGCGTGCGCGGCTCAATCACCGGGCTCGCGGCGCGCTGTCCCCCTCCGGCAGCGCGCCGCAGCGCCGGTCCGCCCTCTCCGGAGGGCATGACCCACTGTGACCTGCGGCGCGTGCCGGGAGCGAGCGATCTTTAGCCTCTTCACCCTGATAGGCGAAGTCCCTGAAATTCCCGGGGAATTCGAGGGCACGGAGGTGACCGGTCCGGCGGCTCAGATGTGGCCGACGCCCGCGCCCGCCTCCGCGTTGGCGCCGCGCTTGGTGAGCAGGGCGACGAAGACGGCCACCACCGCGACACCGCAGGCGACGAGGGAGGCGAGGCTCATGCCGGAGATGAAGGTGTCGTGCGCGACGTCCGTGATCTTCGCGGCGATCGCCTCCGGCGTGCCCTTGGCGACCGGCGCGACACCGACCTGGACCGCCTCGGAGGCCTGGTCCAGCTGGGCCGGGGTGAGCGCCGGCAGGCCCGCGTCCTTCCAGTTGCCCGCGAGGTCGCCGTCCACCTTGGAGGCCATGACGGCGCCCAGCACCGCCGTACCGAGGCTGCCGCCGATCTGCATCGCCGCCTGCTGGAGGCCGCCGGCGACACCGGAGAGCTCCATCGGCGCGTTGCCGACGATGACCTCGGTGGCGCCGACCATGACCGGCGCGAGGCCGAGGCCGAGCAGGGCGAACCAGAGGGACATGACCGCGCTGCCGGTGTCCGTGTCCAGCGTGGACATGCCGTACATGGCGATCGCGGTGGCCGCCATGCCGCCGGCCAGCGGGATGCGCGGGCCGAGCTTGGTGATCGCGGCGCCCGCGAGCGGGGAGCCGACGATCATCATCCCGGTGAGCGGGAGCAGATGGAGACCGGCGTCGATCGGCTTCATACCGTGCACGTTCTGCAGGTAGAACGTCACGAAGAACAGGCCGCCCATGAACGCGATGGCCATCAGGACCATCAGCACCACACCCGCGGACAGCGGGACCGAGCGGAACAGGCCGAGCGGGATCAGCGGCTCCCTGACCTTCGTCTCCCAGAAGGAGAAGAGGGCGAAGCCGAGGACCGAGGCGCCCAGGAACGCCCAGGTCTTGCCGTCGCCCCAGCCCCAGGTGGGGGCCTTGATCAGGGCCCAGACCAGGCAGAACATCGCGGCGGAGAGCAGGGCTATGCCGAGGACGTCGAAGGAGCGCGGCGCGTTCTCGGCGCGGTGGTCGAGCAGGATCAGCAGGCCCAGGAGCAGGGCGATCGCGCCGACGGGGACGTTGATGAAGAACACCGACTGCCAGTTGACGTGCTCGACGAGCACGCCGCCGAGGATCGGGCCGCCCGCGGTGGAGGCGCCGATGACCATGCCCCAGATGCCGATGGCCATGTTCAGCTTCTCGGCCGGGAAGGTGGCCCGCAGCAGGCCGAGCGCGGCCGGCATCAGCAGGGCGCCGAACAGGCCCTGCAGCACGCGGAAGGTGACGACCGCGGCGATGGAACTGGACAGCCCGATCGCGCCCGAGGCGGCGGCGAAGCCGGTCACGCCGATCAGGAAGGTCTGGCGGTGGCCGAAGCGGTCGCCGAGCTTACCCGCGGTGATCAGGGAGACCGCGAGGGCCAGGAAGTAGCCGTTGGTGATCCACTGGACGTCGGCGAAGCTCGCCTTGAGGTCCTTCTGGATGGCCGGGTTGGCGATGGCCACGATGGTGCCGTCGAGGGCCACCATCATGACGCCCACGGCGACGGTTATGAGGGTGAACCAGGGATGGCCGCGCAGCCCGGAGGACGGCGACCCGTCCGACGGGGCCTCCGGCGCCTTGCCGCCCCCCGACCCCGTCGTGTCGATGGTCTGACTAGTCATGCGATCGAGGCTAATGTCAGCCGCTGACAGTTGACAAACCAATTCATGAGGCAGTGACTGACGTCTATGGAAACGCTGCGCGAACGCAAGAAACAGCGCACCCGGGACGCCCTGCTGAGGGCCGCGGTCGAGCTGTTCACCACGCGCGGGTACGAACAGACGACCGTCGACGACATCGCCGAGGCCGTCGAGGTCTCGCAGCGCACCTTCTTCCGCCATTTCGCCGGCAAGGAGGAGGCCGCGCTCGCCCTGCAGGAGCTGGTGGTGGCGCGGTTCGTCGAGGCGGTGCGCGCGCGGCCGGCCGCGGAGGCGCCCCTGGAGGCGCTGCGGCAGGCGGTCCTGCAGGGCTGGGAGACCCTCAACGAGGTGATCGAGTCCGTCGTACCGGTGGAGACGTATCTGCGTATGTACCGGGTGGTCGAGTCGACGCCGGTGCTGCTCGCGGCTCATCTGCGGCGCGACATGGAGACCGAGGACACCCTCGCGCGCGTACTCGCCGAGCGGGAGGGCCTGGACGTGGACGCCGATCCGCGGCCGCGGCTGGCGGTGGCGGTGTTCGGCGGGGTGATGCGGGTGACCGAGCGGGCGTGGAGCACGGGCGAGGACTTCAGCCTGGAGGCGATGCGCGAGCTGACGATCTCGTACCTCGAACAGGTGGGTCCCGCACTCACGGAGAGCTGGCGGACACGCTGAGACATACTGAGGTCATCGCCACGTTTATCGAAACGTGATACGCGTCACTCGGCTCACGCGAGACCCGCTCGTTCTCCTAGTGTGTCCTCCCAGTGACTTCCTTCGACACCTCCCCGCAACTGAACGTCTGGCGCGCGCTGCTCGCTCTGGCCGTCGTCTTCGTGATGCTGGCGACCACCGGCTGGACGGCTCTGCGCACCCACCGGAGCAGCACTCCGCTGCAGGCCTCGGTCTCCTCCTGGGACCATGGCCGCCTGCACGGGCACCGGCTGCCGGACGCCGACGCGACCCCCGCGCGTCTGTCCCGTTTCTTCGCCTCGCTCACCGCTCAGGAGCGCGCCGAGCTCACCCGCCGCTACCCGCTCGCGGTCGGCAACATGAACGGCGCCCCGGTCGCCCTGCGCTACCGGGCCAACAAGCTCGCGCTCGCCGCGCAGCGCAAGGTCGAGCTCAAGCGCATGCACGATCCGCGCCTGTCGCCCTCCGGGCAGCAGGAGGCGGGCCGCCGTATGCACCGCTACGAGTCCCTGATGCACGAGGGGCGGCACATCCTCGCCTTCGACCCCGAGGGCACGGGCCGGGTCGCCGAGGTGTTCGGCAGCCTGCAGCACGCCGAGCGCGTGTCGGTGATCGTGCCCGGCGTCGACACCGACCTGCTCACCTTCCAGAAGACCAACCGCCAGTACACGGCACCGGTCGGCATGGCCAAGTCGCTGTACGCGGCCGAGAAGGCGGCGAGCCCCTCGACCCGTACGGCCGTGATCGCCTGGGCCGACTACACGGCTCCGGCCGGCCTCGGCATCGACTCGGCGACCGCGATGCGCGCGGAGGACGGGGCGGTCCGGCTGAACGCGCTGCTGCGCGCCCTTCCCGGCAAGGCGCCCGTCTCCCTCTTCTGCCACAGCTACGGCTCCGTGGTGTGCGGGGTCGCCGCGCACTCGCTGCCGGGACGGGTGGCCGACATAGCGGTGGCCGCCAGCCCCGGCATGCGGGTGTCCAAGGCCGCGAGCCTGCACACCGGCGCGCGGGTGTGGGCGATGCGGGACGCCACGGACTGGATCCAGGACGTGCCGTACATGGAGGTCGGCGGGCTCGGCCACGGCGCGGATCCGGTGTCGCGCGCCTTCGGGGCGCGGGTGCTGTCCGCGGAGGGAGCGAAGGGACACGCGGGCTATTTCGAGCCCGGCACGGCGAGTCTGCTGAACTTCGCGGACATCGGTGTTGGCGCGTACCAATCGGTCGTGTGTCAGCGCGAGGATCAGGTGTGCCGCGCGGGTTTGTCCGGCGCGGCCACGGCGGGACGCGCGTAGCGCCGCAGGAACTGCGGTCTGCGCGGGGTGGCGACGAAGGAGCGGGTCACGCATACGATGAGCCGCATGGGTGACGTACTGGCCGGATTTCATGCCGCCTGGGAGTTCGAGTCCGACTCCGTGCTCATCCGTTACGAACGAGGCCTGCGAACACCCAGGCTCTTCCAGGCACTTGGTGAGCGTCGTGTTCCGCTTGAGGCGATCTCGGGGGTGACGCTGGCCCCGGGCAAGCGCGGCACGGTCGTGCTGCGGGCCGAACTGCGCGCCGGCGCCGATCCGTTGCTGGAGGCGGCGGCGGGGCAGCTGAAGGAAGGGTGCGATCCGTACCGGCTGGTGCTGCCGGCCGAGAAGGAGACGCTGGCCGAGTACTACGCCGACGAGCTGAAGTCGCTGCTGAGCGACGGCTCGGCTCCGGCGGACGGTTTCCTGGTGAGCGCGCCCGAGGCGCCGCGGCAGTTCAAGGCGTACGACGCGAAGGCGTCCTTCGACGGGAAGACCGTGGCCTTCCGGTGGTTCTGGACGGGGGCGTCGTCGGAGAAGTGGAAGGCCGGGGACCAGAGCTTCCCGGTCGCGGAGCTGGCGGGGGTGGAGTGGCGCTCGCCGGAGTTCTTCGAGGGCCATCTGCGGCTGGTCCGGCGGAACGGGGACGCACAGCCCGCCCAGCCCGACCAGGATCCGGCCGCGGTGGTGTTCGGGCTGGGGTACGGGCCGGTGCACGAGTCGCTGCCGTTCGCGGCGGCGGTGTTGCAGGCGGTACGCAGCAGTGGGCCTGCGGCGGCGGTGTCGGCCGGTGCGCCGCGGCGCGATCCGGCCGACATCGCCGAGCGCATCCGCCACCTGGGAGAACTGCACCAGGCGGGCCTCGTCACGGACGAGGAGTTCTCCGTGAAGAAGGCGGAGCTGCTCGCGGAGCTCTGAACTACTCGCGGCCTGCCGAGGAGAACCGCATGTCGGCGTAGCGATCGCCCGCCACCTTCGATGCGATCGGCTCCAGGGCCGCCAGTTCCTCCTCCGTCAGTACGATCCTCGCCGCCGCCGTGTTCTCCTCCACCCGGGTCGGCTTGCGGGTGCCCGGGATCGGGACGACCGGGAGGCCGTGGACCGTCGCCTGCTGCTGGACCCAGGCCAGGGCGATCTGGCCCAGGGACGCGCCGTGGGCCTCGGCCACCGTGCGGATGGGGTCGAGGAGGGTCAGGTTCGCGGCCGCGTTCTCGCCGGTGAAGCGGGGCTGATGGCGGCGGAAGTCGCCGGCGCCGAGATCCGTTTCGGCGTTGGCGAAGGACCCGGTGAGGAAGCCGCGCCCGAGCGGGGAGTACGGCACCAGGGCCACGCCCAGCTCACGCGCGGCTGGCACCACCCGCGCCTCGATGTCCCGGCTGAACAGCGACCACTCCGACTGCACGGCGGCGATCGGGTGCACGCCCTGCGCGGCCCGCAGCTCGTCCGCGGTGACCTCGCTGAGCCCGAGGTGCTTGACCTTGCCCTCGCGGACCAGCTCGGCCATCACGCCGACGGTCTGCTCGATCGGCACGTTCACATCGCGCCGGTGCATGTAGTAGAGGTCGATCACGTCGACGTCGAGGCGCTTGAGGCTCCCCTCGACGGCCTGGCGGATGTACTGCGGGTCGTTGCGGATGATCCGCCGGGTCGGCTCACCGGGCGGGATCATCAGGGCGAACTTGGTCGCGATCACGACCTCGTCGCGGTGGGCCTTGAAGAACGGGGCGAGGAACCTCTCGTTCTCCCCGTCGCCGTAGGCGTCCGCCGTGTCGTACAGCGTGACGCCGAGCTCCAGGGCCCGCTCCAGGGTGGCCCGGGACTCCTTCTCGTCCGAGGGGCCGTACACGGCGAAGTTCATGCCCATGCAGCCCAGGCCCTGGACGCCTACCTCGGGGCCGGTGTCGCCGAGTCGGGCGGTCGGGATGCCGCTGTCCGTCATCGGACCTTCTCCCCCTCATAGGCGCGGGCGCGCTCGGCGTCCGCGTAGAAGCTGATCTTCCGGTCGAGCACCGCGAGGGTGTCCTGCAGCTCGGCGATCCGCGCCAGGACGTCCCGGCGGGTCGCTTCGAGCAGCTCGAACCGCTGTCCGTACGTGTGGTCTCCCTCGCGCACCAGCTCGGCATAGCGCACCATGTCGGCGACCGGCATGCCGGTCAGCCGGAGCTTGCCGACGAGGTCCAGCCAGTCCAGGTCGCGGTTGCTGTAGCGGCGCTGACCTGTGTGCGAGCGGTCCACGTGCGGCATGAGCCCGATCCGCTCGTACCAGCGGAGGGTGTGCGCGGTCAGCCCGGTGAAGGCGACGACCTCGCTGATCGTGTAGCTGTCCTGGCCTTCCGGGCGCCGGTGGGGGTGGGGCGGGGCACCGCAGGCGTCGGTCCTGGTGGGGGTGGTCTCCATCACCGTCATGCCCCCAACGCTATGGCCTTGGAGTGCACTCCAAGCAAGCGGAACCCCAAGAAATCAGCACAGCGGAAATCAACACGACATCGCGCGGTGGGGGTCGCTAGCGTGCGGGACATGAGTCTCGTACGACGTGCCGTGCCGGAGGACGCGCCCGAGGTACTGCGGCTGCGCCAGGTGATGATCGACTCGATGCCGGGGTCCGACGGTTCCACAGGATGGCACGCGGAGTCGCTGCCCGTCCTGCGGGAGCGGCTGGGCGAGGCGGACGGGGACTTCGCGGCGTTCGTGGTGGACCATCCGGAACGGCCGGGGGTGCTCGGGGCCCTGGTGGTGGGGACGGTCGACTACCGGATCGGCAAGGCGGGCAACCCGCGCGGGCTCGCCGGATACGTCTTCAGCGTCGCGACCGACCCGGAGGCGCGGCGGCGCGGGTACGCACGGGCGTGCATGGAGGAGTTGCTCATCTGGTTCCGCGAGCGCGGCGCCGGCCAGGTGATGCTCACGGCATCCGCGGAGGCCGAGCCGCTCTACGCGTCCCTCGGCTTCGCCCACAAGCCGGACCCCACGATGATTCTGAAGCTCTGAGCCGCATAGGCTCGACGGCATGTCGCTGAAGAGCCTCGCGCTGATCGAGAACTGGCCGGTTCCCACCGCCGCGGCGGGCGTGGTGCGCGCCGACGGCACGGTCCTGGGCACCCACGGCCCGGCGGACCACCGCTTCCCGCTGGCCTCGGTGACCAAGCCGCTCGCCGCGTACGCCGCGCTCGTCGCGTACGAGGAGGGGGCGATCGAACTCGACGAGCCGGCCGGCCCGCCGGGGTCGACGGTGCGCCACCTGCTGGCCCACACGTCCGGCCTGGCCTTCGACGAACACAAGGTGACGGCTCCGCCCGGCCAGCGCCGGCTGTACTCCAACGCCGGGTTCGAGCAGCTCGGCGACCACATCGCGAAGGCGACGGACATCCCCTTCGCCGAATACCTGCGGCAGGCCGTGCTGGCGCCGCTGGGCATGACGTCCACATCGCTGGAGGGCTCCCCGGCGAAGGACGGCGTCTCGACGGTGGCCGACCTGCTGCGCTTCGCGGCGGAGGTCCAGCAGCCACGCCTGCTGGACCCACGGACGGTCGCCGCCGCGATGACGGTCCAGTACCCCGGCACGAAGGGCGTGCTGCCGGGCTACGGCCACCAGAACCCCAACGACTGGGGCCTCGGCTTCGAGATCCGCGACTCCAAGTCCCCCCACTGGACGGGCGGTTCGTCCTCCCCCCGCACCTTCGGCCACTTCGGCCAGTCAGGCACGTTCCTGTGGCTCGACCCGGACACCGGACTGGCCTGCACAGCCCTCACGAACCGCGCCTTCGGGCCGTGGGCGATCGAGGCGTGGCCGACGTTCACGGACGCGGTGCTGGCCGAGATCGGCTAGACCGCGGCCATCTCCCACACCAGCACCTCCGCCGCCGTCACCCCCACCGCCTCCAGATCCTTCGCGTCCGTGATCCTCGCCGCGTCGCCCGGGCCCAACTCCCAGCCCTCCAGCCGGACTTCGCCGCGCACCACATGGACGTACACGTACGCCCCGTCCGGTACCGCCGTTCGCTCGCCCGGTGTCAGGCGGCGTACGTGGAGCATCGCTCCCGCCTCCGGGACCGCGTACGGGGTGGAGTCCGCGATGCCGTGGACTATCTCGTACGACGGGTCGCCGCCCGGCTTCAGCGGGGCCAGCCACATCTGGACGAAGGTCAAGGGGGTGTCCGCGTCGTTGCGTTCGACGTGGCGGACGCCCGCCGCGGAGCTCAGGCGCTGGACGTCGCCCGGGCGGACCGTCGTCTCGTGGCCGGCCGAGTCACGGTGCGTGAGCTCGCCCTCCACCACCCACGTCACGATCTCCGTATGGCTGTGCGGATGCTCGTCGAACCCCGCGCCCGGCGCGAGCCGCTCCTCGTTGCAGGCGATCACCGCGCCGAAGCGGAGATTGTCCGGGTCGTAGTGCGGACCGAAGGAGAAGGCGTGGTACGAGTCGATGCCTGCCGCGGGGTCGCCACCCCGGTAGCGCTCAGCGGCGCGCCGTACGTCCATCACGTACCCCACGGTAGCGGTGCCCCGGCTACGCACACTCCCGTCCGGATAAGGCAGTCTTGTCCCCGTGCCCGAACCCGAAGCCAGCAAGCGCGAAGCCGTACCGTCCGCCGCCCATCCGCACTCCGCGACCCTGAAGCGGCTGGAGAAGTCCTCGGGGTCCCTCGCCGCGCAGGCCATCGCGCGCATGGACGAGTCGCTGCCGTGGTACCGGGCCATGCCCCCGGAGAACCGTTCCTGGATCGGGCTGGTGGCCCAGGCGGGTATCGCCGCCTTCACCG
Source organism: Streptomyces cylindrosporus (assembly GCF_022698165.1). Lineage (GTDB taxonomy): Bacteria > Actinomycetota > Actinomycetes > Streptomycetales > Streptomycetaceae > Streptomyces > Streptomyces cylindrosporus. The sequence continues at coordinate 587,338 of NZ_JALDAY010000001.1, read as the reverse complement.
AGTGGTTCCGGCACCCCGACGCCCCGCAGGCCATCTCCACGGACGTGTTCGGGACCGCGCCGCGCGAGCTGACCCGGGCCATCACGCTCCGGCAGACCGTCGAGATGGTGCGCACCACCATCGAGGTCATGGAGAGCGCCATCGACGAGGTGGCGGCACCGGGTGACGAGCGGGTGCTGCGGGAGGCGCTGCTCGTCTACGCCCGTGAGATCGCCTTCGCCACCGCACAGGTCTACGCCCAGGCCGCCGAGGCACGCGGTGCCTGGGACGCGCGGCTGGAGTCGCTGGTCGTCAACGCCGTGCTCAGCGGGGAGGCCGACGAGGGGGCCGTGAGCAGGGCGGCCGCCCTCGGGTGGAACGCGCCCGAGCATGTGTGTGTCGTGCTGGGGACGGCTCCCGACGGGGACTCCGAGCTGACGGTCGAAGCCATTCGGCGCGCTGCCCGGCACGCCAAGCTGCAGGTGCTCACCGGTGTGCTCGGGGACCGGCTCGTCGTCATCGCCGGTGGCAGCGACAATCCCATCGGCGTCGCCAAGTCGCTGATCGGGCCTTATGCCGCCGGGCCGGTGGTCGCCGGGCCCGTCGTACCGGATCTGCTCGCCGCCACCCGGTCCGCGCAGGCCGCCGCCGCCGGGCTCAAGGCCTGTTCCGCCTGGCAGGACGCCCCGCGGCCGGTTCTGGCGGACGACCTGCTTCCGGAACGTGCCATCGCCGGGGATCCGAGCGCGCGCGAGCAGTTGGTGGAGGAGATCTACAGACCGCTGGAGGAAGCCGGGTCCGCGCTTCTGGAGACGCTCTCCGTCTATCTCGAACAGGCGAGCAGTCTGGAGGGCGCGGCCCGGATGCTCTTCGTCCATCCCAACACCGTGCGCTACCGGCTTCGACGTGTGACTGACGTCACCGGCTGGTCGCCTTCCGATGTACGTTCGGCGTTCACGTTGCGGATCGCGCTGATCCTGGGGCGTCTGGCCGATGGGGATCTCCCCGCCTAGGCTTTTGTCGGGGGTCCACAAAACCCCCTCGTGTTCTTCGTCCCTGTCCCCACGGGCGGCCGTGGCCGTCCCCAAGAGAGAGTGTGAGAGTGCTCGTACTCGTCGCTCCCGGCCAGGGCGCCCAGACGCCCGGCTTCCTGACTCCCTGGCTCGACCTCCCCGGTGCCGCCGACCGCGTCGCCGCCTGGTCGGACGCCATCGGACTGGACCTCGCCCACTACGGCACGCAGGCCGACGCGGACGCGATCCGCGACACCGCGGTGGCCCAGCCGCTCCTGGTCGCGGCCGGAATCCTCTCCGCCGCGGCACTCGGTGACATTGCGCCCGGCGCCGTCGCCGGCCACTCCGTCGGTGAGATCACCGCCGCCGCCTTCGCCGGTGTCCTCGACGACACCGCCGCGCTCACCCTCGTACGCAGGCGCGGTCTGGCGATGGCCGAGGCCGCCGCGATCACCGAGACCGGCATGTCGGCGCTGCTGGGCGGCGACCCCGAGGTCTCCGTCGCGCACCTGGAGAAGCTCGGGCTCACTCCGGCGAACGTGAACGGCGCGGGCCAGATCGTCGCCGCGGGCACCCTGGAGCAGCTCGCCGCGCTGAACGAGGACAAGCCCGAGGGCGTCCGCAAGGTGGTCCCGCTGAAGGTCGCCGGCGCCTTCCACACGCACCACATGGCTCCCGCGGTCGACGCGCTGGCCGAGGCCGCCAAGGAGCTCGTGCCCGCTGACCCGAAGGTCACCTACGTCTCCAACAAGGACGGGAAGGCCGTCGCCGTCGGCGCCGAGATCGTGGAGCGCCTGGTCGGCCAGGTCGCCAACCCGGTCCGCTGGGACCTGTGCATGGAGACCTTCAAGGAACTCGGCGCGACCGCGATCGTCGAGGTCTCCCCCGGCGGCACCCTGGTCGGCCTCGCCAAGCGCGCACTGCCCGGCGTGAAGACCCTCGCGCTCAAGACCCCCGACGACCTCGACGCGGCCCGCGCGCTCATCGCCGAGCACGCAGCAGCCTGACGCCTAAGGAGCCGTACGAACATGTCGAAGATCAAGCCCAGCAAGGGCGCCCCGTACGCGCGCATCATGGGTGTCGGCGGCTACCGTCCGACCCGGGTCGTGCCGAACGAGGTGATCCTCGAGACGATCGACTCCTCCGACGAGTGGATCCGTTCGCGCTCCGGCATCGAGACCCGGCACTGGGCGTCCCCCGAGGAGACCGTGGCCGCGATGTCGATCGAGGCGTCCGGCAAGGCGATCGCCGACGCCGGCATCTCCGCCGAGCAGATCGGCGGCGTGATCGTCTCGACCGTCTCGCACTTCAAGCAGACCCCGGCCGTCGCGACCGAGATCGCCGACAAGCTGGGCACGGACAAGGCCGCCGCGTTCGACATCTCGGCGGGCTGCGCGGGCTTCGGCTACGGCCTCACGCTCGCCAAGGGCATGATCGTCGAGGGCTCCGCGGAGTACGTCCTCGTCATCGGCGTCGAGCGGCTGTCCGACCTCACCGACCTGGAGGACCGGGCCACCGCCTTCCTGTTCGGCGACGGCGCGGGCGCGGTCGTGGTCGGCCCCGCCAAGGAGCCGGCGATCGGCCCGACGGTCTGGGGTTCCGAGGGCGACAAGTCGGAGACCATCAAGCAGACCGTGCCGTGGACCGAGTACGACAGCTCCACGGGCAAGTTCCCTGCGATCACGCAGGAGGGCCAGGCGGTGTTCCGCTGGGCCGTGTTCGAGATGGCGAAGGTCGCCCAGCAGGCGCTGGACGCGGCCGGGATCACCGCGAACGACCTGGACGTCTTCATCCCCCACCAGGCCAACGAGCGGATCATCGACTCGATGGTGAAGACGCTGAAACTGCCGGAGCACGTCACGGTCGCGCGCGATGTGCGCACCACCGGCAACACCTCGGCCGCCTCGATTCCGCTCGCGATGGAGCGGCTTCTGGCGACCGGTGAGGCGAAGAGCGGCGACACCGCGCTCGTCATCGGATTCGGGGCGGGTCTCGTCTACGCCGCCACTGTCGTTACCCTCCCCTAGGCACTCCGTGCCGGACCGACCGGTCCGATGCGGGAAGCACTGCCAACCCTCTGGATAAAAACGAAGGAGCGCCACCATGGCCGCCACTCAGGAAGAGATCGTCGCCGGTCTCGCCGACATCGTGAACGAGATCGCCGGCATCCCGGTTGAGGACGTCCAGCTGGACAAGTCCTTCACCGACGACCTGGACGTCGACTCGCTGTCCATGGTCGAGGTCGTCGTCGCCGCCGAAGAGCGTTTCGACGTCAAGATCCCCGACGAGGACGTCAAGAACCTCAAGACTGTCGGCGACGCGACCGACTACATCCTCAAGCACCAGGCCTGAGTCACCCTCTAGGCCCCGGTCGCCTGGCCCCGCCACCCGGCGGTGGCGCCGCTTCATCCCCGTAATTGGAGAAAGAATTCCCGTGAGCCCGACCAATCGCACCGTGGTCGTCACCGGTATCGGCGCAACCACACCGCTGGGTGGCGACGCAGCCTCTACCTGGGAGGGTCTGATCGCCGGCAAGTCCGGTGTGAAGCCCCTGGAGCAGGAGTGGGCCGCCGAGCAGGCGGTCCGTATCGCCGCGCCGGTCGCCGTGGAGCCCACCGAGGTCATCCCGCGTCCGCAGGCCCGCCGTCTGGACCGCTCGGCGCAGTTCGCGCTGGTCGCGGCCCAGGAGGCATGGAAGGACGCCGGCTTCGAGGGCAAGGCCGGCGAGGACCACAACATCGACCCCGACCGGCTCGGCGCGGTCATCGCCTCCGGCATCGGTGGCGTGACGACGCTGCTGGACCAGTACGACGTGCTGAAGGAGAAGGGCGTCCGCCGCGTCTCCCCGCACACCGTCCCCATGCTGATGCCGAACGGCCCCTCGGCCAACGTGGGCCTGCTCGTGGGCGCCCGCGCGGGCGTGCACACGCCGGTCTCCGCGTGCGCCTCCGGCGCCGAGGCCATCGGCTACGCCATCGAGATGATCCGCACGGGCCGCGCCGACGTCGTCGTCGCCGGTGGCACCGAGGCGGCCATCCACCCGCTTCCCATCGCCGCGTTCGGCAACATGATGGCGATGTCCAAGAACAACGAGAACCCCGAGGGTGCCTCGCGTCCGTACGACACCGCCCGGGACGGCTTCGTCCTCGGCGAGGGCGCCGGCGTGATCGTCCTGGAGTCCGCGGAGCACGCCGCCAAGCGCGGTGCCCGGGTGTACGCCGAGGCGGTCGGGCAGGGCATCTCCGCCGACAGCCACGACATCGTGCAGCCGGAGCCGGAGGGGCGGGGCATCGCCGCCGCGCTGCAGCACCTGCTGGAGCGCACCGACCTGGACCCGGCGGAGATCGTGCACGTCAACGCGCACGCGACGTCGACGCCGGCCGGTGACATCGCCGAGCTGAAGGCGCTGCGCAAGGTGTTCGGCGACGACGCGGACCACATGGCGGTGTCCGCGACCAAGTCGATGACCGGTCACCTCCTCGGTGGCGCGGGCGGCATCGAGACGGTCGCGACCGTGCTCGCCCTGTACCACCGGGTGGCGCCGCCGACCATCAACGTCGAGAACCTCGACCCGGAGGCGGAGGCCAACGCCGACGTCGTCCGCGGCGAGGCCCGCAAGCTGCCCGTGGAGGGCCGCATCGCCGCGCTGAACGACTCGTTCGGCTTCGGCGGCCACAACGTGGTGCTGGCGTTCCGGACGGTCTGAGCATCGCTCGTACGCAACTGAAGGGCCCCCACCGGCTGGTGGGGGCCCTTCAGCATGTACGGGAACTTCAGACCACCTGATGCAGCCAGCGCACCGGCGCGCCCTCGCCCGCGTACCTGAACGGCTCCAACTCGTCGTCCCACGGCTTGCCGAGGAGCTTGGCGATTTCCGCCTCCAGGTCCGTCTCGTCGCGCTGGGAGCGGGTGAGCGCCGCCCTGAGCCTGTCCTCCGGGATGAGGATGTCGCCGTGGATGCCCGTCACCGCGTGGAAGATGCCGAGGTCGGGGGTGCAGCTGTAGCGCTCGCCCTCGGCCGTGGGGCAGGGCTCGGCCGTGACCTCGAAGCGGAGGAGGTGCCAGCCGCGCAGGGCGGACGCGAGTTTGGAGGCCGTACCGGCCTCGCCCTTCCAGGAGAACTCCGAGCGCCAGGTGCCGGGCGCGGCCGGCTGCCGGATCCAGTCGAGGTTGACGCGCGTGCCGAGCACTCCGGCGACGGCCCACTCGACGTGCGGGCACAGCGCGCGCGGAGCGGAGTGCACGTACAGAACTCCACGTGTCGTCACCGGGACCTCCGGGCAGAGCAGGACGATCTTGCGAACTGGCGGACGGTGTGGCCGGGCAGCCACGTTGATGGCGAGGCTACCGTGCGGCGGCGCAAGGAGTGTGACGTACCGTCGGTCCCGATGCGCCGAAACGCCCGCCATTCACCCGGCAGGACGCTTGTACGGGTGTGAACCGTTGCACGGTCCGGGGATGGTGTGTGGATCGGGAACCCTCGCGCGTTGTTATGTGGGGGGACGTCTGTGTACGTCCATGTGCGCCGACCGAGGGGATCAGCAGCGGATGCGAAAGCCTGGGGCTTTGCTCGCGAGCGTCGCGGCGGCGGCCGTGCTGGGCGGTGCCGTCGGCTGTGACGCCGTCGGCGGGAACTCCGCCGGGCCGACCGGGGCCAAGGCGCACAGGGAGAAGCCGGCGGCACCGGCGTGGGACGCGAGCCCGGCGTCGATCGCCGCCGTCGGGGACTCCATCACCCGCGGTTTCGACGCGTGCACGGTGCTGTCGGACTGCCCGGAGGTGTCCTGGGCGACCGGCAGCAGCACGAAGGTCGACTCCCTCGCCGTGCGCCTGCTGGGGAAGGCGCGGGCGGCCGAGGCCAGCTGGAACTACGCGGTGACCGGGGCGCGGATGGCCGATCTGCCCGCGCAGATGGCGCAGGCGGTGGCGAAGAAGCCGCAGTTGGTGACGGTGATGGTGGGGGCGAACGACGCCTGCCGGTCATCCACCTCGGCGATGACCTCGGTGGCCGAGTTCCGTACCGACTTCGAGGACGCGCTGGGCACCCTGCGCGAGAAGCTGCCGAAGGCGCAGGTGTACGTGGCGAGCGTGCCGAACCTGAAGCGGCTGTGGTCGCAGGGGCGGACCAATCCGCTGGGCAAGCAGGTGTGGAAGCTCGGGATCTGCCCCTCGATGCTGGCCGACGCGGACGCGCTGGACTCGGCGGCGACCCTGCGGCGGGACACCGTGCAGAAGCGGGTGGAGGCGTACAACGACGTGCTGAAGGAGGTGTGCGGCAAGGACCGGCGGTGCCGGTTCGACGGGGGCGCGGTGTACGAGTACCGGTTCGGGACGGACCAGTTGAGCCACTGGGACTGGTTCCACCCGAGCGTGAACGGTCAGGCGCGGCTCGCGGAGATCGCCTACCGCGCCGTCACGGCGAAGGAGTCGTGAGCCGGACAGGCCGGTGACCTAGAGTTCCGCTCATGAGCGAACACTTCGGCACACTTTCCGACGGCACCCAGGTGCACCGCTGGACCCTGGAGCGGGCCGGCGTACGGGTGCGGATCCTGTCGTACGGCGGCATCGTGCAGTCGGTGGAGTTCCCGGACCGCGACGGACGTACCGGGAACGTGGTGCTGGGGTTCGCCGACCTGGATTCCTATGTCGGCTGCCCGGGGCCGTACTTCGGCGCCCTGATCGGCCGGTACGCCAACCGGATCGCCGGCGGCCGGTTCCCGCTGGACGGGGTGACGTACGCCCTGGAGCCGAACAACGCGCCGAACTCCCTGCACGGCGGGGAGCGCGGCTTCGACAAGCGGGTGTGGGACGTGACGCCGGTGGCGGGCGGGGTGCGGCTGTCCCGGGTGAGCCCGCACGGGGAGGAGGGGTTCCCGGGGACGCTGGAGGTCTCGGCGACGTACACGCTCGACGACGCCGGTTCGTTGCGGATCGCGTACGAGGCGGTGACCGACGCGCCGACGATCGTGAACCTGACGAACCACTCGTACTGGAACCTCGGCGGCTCCGGCAGCGCGGGCGGCCATGAGCTGCGGCTCGACGCCTCGCGCTACACCCCGGTCGACGCGGACCTGATCCCGACCGGCGAGCTCGCGGAGGTGGCGGGGACGCGCTTCGACTTCCGGGAGGCGCGGAAGGTCGGGACGGGGTACGACCACAACTTCGTGCTGACCGGCGGGGTGACGCAGACCCCGCGCGAGGTGGCCGAGCTGTACGACCCGGCGTCCGGCCGCGTCCTGACCGTCACGACCACCGAGCCCGGCCTCCAGCTGTACACCGCCGACCACCTGCCCGCGCCCTTCGCCCCCGGCGACGGCGTGGCGCTGGAGACCCAGCACTTCCCGGACTCCCCGAACCACCCGGACTTCCCGACCACGGTGCTGCGGCCGGGCGGGGTGTTCCGCTCGGAGACGGTGTACGGCTTCACGACCCGCTAGCGGCTTCCCGGGAACGCACGAGCCCCGGCCCAGGGGTCAGGTCCCGGGCCGGGGCTGTTCGTGGGGAGGCTTGTCCCGGATCAGACGTTAATAGTCGCGGTGAGGCGGCGGTCCGTGATCGAGCGGCTGACCTGGATCTCGTACGAACCCTTCACAAACGACCAGCCGCGCGCGGCCTCGTCCCAGATCTCGAAGGCGCGCCGGGGCAGTTCGACGACGGCCTCGGCGCTCTCCCCCGGCCCGGCCGCCACGCTCGCGAACCCGGCGAGCCACCGCCGGGGCCGCCCGGCGTCGGCCTCGCCCGGCGCCAGGTACACCTGCACGACCTCCCGGCCCGCCCGCTCACCGGAGTTGCGCACGCGCACCCGGACCGTGGTGCCCTCGACCTCCGCCGACTCGTAGCTCCAGTCGGTGTAGCCGAGGCCGTGGCCGAAGGGGTACGAGGGGGTCCGGCCCTCCTTCTCCCAGGCGCGGTAGCCGATGAAGACGTCCTCGGTGTACGGGAGTTCGCCGTCGGCCGGGGTCACCTGGGTCACCGGGGCGTCGGCCAGGGAGCCCCAGGTGGTGGGCAGCCGGCCGCCCGGCTCGTGCGCGCCGGTGAGGACGTCGGCGAGGGCCGCGCCGCCCTCCTGGCCGGGGAACCAGCTGAGCAGCACGGCGGCGACCTCGTCCCGCCAGGGGAGTTCGACCGGGGAACCGGAGTTGACGACGACGACCGTGTTCGGGTTGGCGGCGGCGACCGCGCGGACCAGCTCGTCCTGGCGGCCGGGAAGGGTGAGGTCCTTGCGGTCGAAGCCCTCGGACTCGACGCGGTCGGTGGTGGCGACCACGACGACGGCCGTGTCGGCGGCGCGGGCGGCCTCGACGGCCTCGGCGATCAGCTCGTCCGGGTCGCGCTGCGGCTCCTGGTGGGCCAGGGCGAAGGCGACGACCTTGAAGGGGACCTCCTCGGGGAGCGCGTAGACGTAGGTGAGGGAGACCTCGACCGGCTCGCCCGCGGTGAGTTCGGCCTGGGCGCGGGGGACCGGGGAGCCGAAGAAGGCCTCGAAGGGGTCGCTGTCGTCGGCGGGGCGCTGGACGTCGTCGTAGTACGTGGTGCCCGCGACGGTGAGGGTGAAGTGGCCGGTGCCCTTGATGCCGAAGGTGTGCGGGCCGGTGTCGCGCGGGGTGAAGGTGCCGGTCAGCTCGACGGTGTGCAGGCGGTCGTGGGTGACGCCCTCGGGGAGGTCGCTGCCCATCCACTGGAGCTGGCCATTGGGGGCCGAGCCGGTGCCGAGGATGTTCCCGTCGGTGTCGCGGCAGACCGCCTTGAGGCTGAACCCCTTGTCGGCGACGGCGAGTTCGGTGTTCGGGTCGGCGCCGACGGCGTAGCTGAGGGTGCCTTCGGGGAGGGCGGCGGTGAGGCCGTCGAGCGGGGAGACGGTCCGGGACGGGAAGACGGTGGCGGAGCCGCCGCCGAGGACCCGGGCGTCGCGGGCGGCGGCGCCGATGAGGGCGACGGTGCCGGGCTTCAGGGGCAGGGCGCCGTTGTCGTTCTTCACGAGGACGAAGGCGCGGCGGGCGATCTCGCGGGCCAGGGCCTCGCCGTCGACGGCGGCGGGCGGTTCGGCGACGGCCGGTTCGGCGCCGTCGAGGGCGCCCACGCGGGCGGCGAGCCGCAGCACGTTGCGCACGGCCTCGTCGACGGTGGCCTCCTCGACCTCGCCGTCGCGGACGGCCCGGGCGAGGGCCTCGCCGTACACGGTCTGCGGGCCGGGCATGGCGACGTCGAGCCCGCCCTCGATGGCGCCGACCGTCGAGCGTCCGGCCATCCAGTCGGAGACGTTGTACCCGTCGAAGCCCCACTCGCCGCGCAGCACCTCGTTCACGAGGTACCGGTGCTCGGTCATCGTCGTGCCGTTGACGGTGTTGTAGGCGGTCATGACGCCCCAGGGGTGGGCGTTCTCGACGATGATCTCGAAGGGCCTCAAGTAGAGCTCGCGCAAGGCCCGTTCGCTGACCAGGTTGTTCACGGTGAAGCGGTCGGTCTCGGCGTCGTTGGCGACGAAGTGCTTGACGGTGGTGCCGACGCCGCCCTCCTGTACGCCCGTGACGTACCCGGCGCCGATGTGTCCCGTCAGGTACGGGTCCTCGCTGTAGGCCTCGAAGTGCCGTCCGCCGAGCGGTGAACGATGGAGATTGACGGTCGGCGCGAGCAGGACGTGCACGCCCTTGCGGCGGGCCTCCTGGGCGAGCAGGGTACCGGCGCGGCGGGCGAGCCCGGGGTCCCAGGTCGCGGCGAGGGCGGTCGGGGAGGGCAGGGCGATGGAGGGGTCGTCGGCGGTCCACCGGACGCCCCGGACGCCGATCGGGCCGTCGGACATGACGAGGGACTTCAGGCCGATCTCCGGCAGCTCGAGCAGCGACCACATGTCCTGACCGGCCAGCAGCCGGGTCTTCGCGTCCAGGTCCAGCTTGCCGAGGGCCGCCTCCACGGCGGCCTCGCGGGCCTGATCGGCCTGGTTTCCCGGGGTAGCCGCCATCGCGGTGCCTCCTCGTCGAGTCATGTCGTCCTGGGACCCATCGTGCACCCGTTACCTGTAACGCGGTAGGTTTCGTTATCGTGCCGTAATATTCATCGTCCTCGGATGCCGTACGGTGACGCCATGAACGCCAGGGTCAGGAGCGAGGAGCGGCGCGCGGAGATCGTGCGGGCGGCGCTGGAAGTGATCGCCGAGCGCGGTTACCGGGGCGCGAGCCTGGCCGCGGTGGCGGAGCGCGTCGGGCTCACCCAGCAGGGGCTGCTGCACTACTTCCCGACCAAGGAGGCGCTGCTGGTCGCGGTGCTGAAGGAGCGGGACCAGTGGGACGCGGTGCCGGCCACCCGGTGGCGGATCGACCTCCTGGCCTCCCTGGTCGAGTACAACGCGATGCGCCCCGGCATCATCCAGACCTTCTCGGCGCTGCTGGGCGAGAGCGTGACGGAGGGCCACCCGGCGCGCGGGTACTTCACGGACCGCTACCGCCAGGTCCGGGAGAGCATGGCCGCGGTCCTGCGCACCGAGTACGGCGACCGCCTCCCGAACGGCCTGACCCCGGAGCGCACGGCCCCCCTCCTGGTCGCGGTGATGGACGGCCTCCAGTACCAGTGGCTGCTGGACCCGGACGCGGTGGACATGCCGGGCGCGTTCCGGGACTTCCTGGCACTGCTGGGCGAGGAGGCCTGAAGTAAGTACCGGGCTACCAGGGTTCATTCGCAGTGCTCTGGCCTTCAGGCCGGGGGTGAAGCGAATCTGCCGGTGTGCCGCGGAACGTCACCGGGTACGGCCGCCACGATCTCGATCTCGATCCGGGCCTCGGGACGGAAGAGCCGGGAGGCCTCGAAGGTCATGCTCGTCGGCGGGGTGCCGGTGAGGAACTCCCTTCGTACGGCGCCGTATTCGGGGAGCTCGTCGATGTCGGTCAGGTAGGTGCGGATGTTGACGATGTCGGCGAGGGTGCCGCCGTGGGCGCGCAGCAACGCGTCCAGCCCCTCGAAGATGCCGCGGGTCTGGTCGGCCACGGTCTCGCCCTCGGCTATCTGGCCGGAGACGAACAACAGGGCGCTGCCGTCGGGGTGTTCGACCCGGGCGACCTGGGAGTAGTAGGGGGTCGCGGGCTGCGGGGCGGTGGGCGGGTTGTTCAGCGTGACCTTCATGAAGGTGACGCTAGGCGGGGCCGTGGGATGCGACAAGCGAATGTCTAGCATGGGTGCCATGCCGAAAGCGCATCAGTCGGATCGTGAACCGGAGCTGTCCACCGTGTGGTTGAGGGCGTTCCTGGAGGTCGCCCGGCACGGTTCGTTCACCGTGGCCGCACGGGGGCTCGGGTGGACGCAGTCCGCCGTGTCGCGGCAGGTCGCCGCGCTGGAGGCGGCGCTCGGTGGTGGTCCGCTCTTCGACCGGCTGCCGCGCGGGGTGCGGCTGACCGAGGCCGGACGCGTCCTCGTCCCGTACGCCGAGACCGTCACCGAGGCCCTGCACGGCGCCGGGCGCGAGCTGGCCGCGCTGCGTGAAGTCGCGGGCGGGCGACTGCGGTTCGGGGCGTTCCCCACGGCCGACGCCGCGCTCGTGCCGCACGCCCTCGCCGCCTTCCGCGCCCGCCACCCCCGCGTCCGCCTCTCCCGCGAGGAGGGCCTCACCCCGCGCCTCCTGGAGCGGCTGGCCGCGGGCCACCTCGACCTGGCGGTCGTCTCCACGACACCCGGCGCGCCCCTGGAGTCGTACGACCTCCACCACCTCCTCGACGAGTCCCTGTACGTCGCCGTCCCGGCCAGCCATCCCCTCGCCCGCTCCGGCCCCGTCCGGCTCGGCCGGCTCGCCGACGCCGACTGGATCTCCGGCAGCCCCCGCCCCGAGGGCACCCTCCTGGACGCGGCCGTGCGCCAGGGCTTCCGCCCGCGCGTCGCCCACGTCGTCGGCGAGTGGACCGCCAAGCAGGGGTACGTCGCCGCGGGCCTCGGCGTGGCCCTGGTCCCGGCGCTGGCCGCCGAGTCGGTCCGCCCGGACGTCGTCCTGCTGCCGGTGCTCGACGAGGGCGCGCCGGCGCGGGCGGTGTACGCGGCGACGGCCCGGGGACGGACGCCGGCCCCGGCGGCCGAGGCCTTCGTCGCGGCGCTGCGGGAGGCGGCCGGGAAGATCCCCGCGCAGTGACCTCTTGGTGACCTCTTGGTGGCCTCTTTTCGGCCCGGCCCCGAACCACCCCCATGGCGTAGACCACTTCCGTCACGCGATACTGCGTCCGTCCGCACCACGCTCCCCCACCTCGGCGACGGAAGGACCTGAACTGCCTTGACTTCCCCACGTGTTCGGATGGTCGTCCTCGGACTGGCACTGACGGCGGGACTCGCCTCCCCCGCACCGGCGATGGCGGCCCGGTCCGCCGCCCCCTCCCCCACCGTCGAGGAACAGCGGCTCGACAAGGCCGTACCGCAGGAGATCCTCCGCCGGTCCGGGTTCGACGACGTGGCGCCGCGCCTGGAACGGGAGTTGGGCGACGCGCACTCGTACGCGCAGGCGCGGCGGATTCTCGTGCGCGAAGGGTCGGCGCTGTGGCGGCGGGCCGTGGACCGGGCGCAGGGGCGTGGTCCGGCGGGCGGGGATCTGAGCCGGGACGACGACCGGCCGCTGTACTGGGCGCGGCTCGGGATGACGCGGGAAGTGCGCACGTGGGAGCCGGAGTTCGGGCTGAGTGACGGACAACGGGCCTCGCTGCTCGACCAGTTGGAGAGGACCTCGCGCGGGCAGACGGACGTCCGGTATCCGCACGGCAAGAAGGGGATCAAGCGGATCCTCGTCACGGGCTTCGACCCCTTCACGCTCGACCGGGACATCCGCATCTCCAACCCGTCCGGGGCCACCGCGCTCGCCCTCGACGGCACGGTGATCCGGACGGCGGAGGGACCGGCGCGCATCGAGACCGTCGTGTTCCCCGTGCGCTGGCAGGACTTCGGCGACGGGACGGTGGAGCGGACGCTGCGGCCGTATCTGAAGAAGGTGGATCTGTTCACGACCGTGAGCCAGGGGCGGGTCGGGCGGTTCGACGTGGAGCGGACCAACGGGGCCTGGCGGGGCGGGTTCCCGGACAACGACAACATCGGGCAGACCGAGACGATCCCGGTGAGCGACCCGGCCTCGCAGCCGCAGTGGACGACGACCACTCTGCCGTACAAGGAGATCGTGGCCGCGGACACGGGGCGTTTCCCGGTGTACGACCACACCGAGGTGACCGAGATACCGGCGGGCGGTACGACTGCGGTGGTGCGGCCGGACGGGCCGACCGAGGGGTCGACCGCTCGGGCCGGTGGCGGCGGGAACTACCTCTCCAACGAGATCGCCTACCGCGCGACGCTGCTGCGGGACCGTCTCGGCCTGCACGACACGCTGCCCGGCGGCCATGTGCACACACCGGTGCTGGAGTTCGGCGCCGGGAACACCACGGAGGTCACCGACCCGCAGTTCGTGCAGAACCGGGTGGACATCATCGCGCAGGTGCGGTCGATCATCACCGTGGCGGCGGACGTGACGTTCAGGAAGTGATCGCCTGGTCCTCGTCCTGGTCCTCGTCCTGGCTCTCGTCCCCGGTGATCTCCTCGCCCAGCAGTTCGCGGGCCATCAGCGTCGCGCCCGCGACCGCGCCGGGCATCAGGAACACCGCGACGAACGGCACCACGAAGGCGAGGGCCAGCGGGGTGCCGAAGCCCCAGACCAGGGTCCTGCGGGAGCGCAGGAGGGCGAGGCGGGCGCGGAGTTCGACGTCCCGGCGCTGGAGGGCGACGGCGGTGAGTTCCTCGGTGAGGAAGAACCCGGTGACGAAGAAGCCGATCACGGGGACGACCGTCTGGCCGACGAGCGGGAGGAAGCCGCAGGCGAAGAGCAGGATGCCCCAGAGCAGGGCGCGTACGAGGACGCGGAGGCTGTCGCGGGCCGAGATCCACAGCTCGCGCCAGAGCGGGAGGCCGGACTCGGGGGCGGTGCCGTCCGGGGAGACGTCGCGGTCGACCTTCTCGGAGAGGTTCTCGTAGAAGGGCTGGCCGATCAGGAGCGTCACGGCGGTGAAGGTGAGGACGGCGAGGAGGAGACCGAGGGCGAACAGCACGGCGGTGAGGAAGCCGCGGAAGAGGCCCTGCCAGGGGCCGGACCAGTCGTCGGCGAAGGGGGTGGCCCAGCCGACGAAGTCCTCGCCCCACACCGCCAGCGCGACGAGCGCGGCGACGTACAGGACGAGGGTTATCAGCCCCGGCAGCAGGCCGAACCCGTACTGCCTGCCGTGCCGGGCCACCCAGCGTTGGCCCTTCAGGAGGTACGTGAAGCCGGCCCCGAGATCGCGCATGGGGAGGACTTTACCGGGGCGGGTTCGCACGCCCTCATGCCGGGGAAACGGCGACCACGATCCCCTGCTCGCCCGCCGGGCTCACCGCCGCCGACACCCGTACCGCCGTCGCCCTCGCGAAGCGGCCCGCTCGATTGGCGGCGGCCAGCAGCAGGGGCTGGAGTTGTTCCAGGGCCGACACCACGAGTTCCTCGCCCGCGATCAGTACCGGGCGGGCCGCCTTCGCCGTCGCCGCCGCTGCCTCCGTGAGGTCGGCCAGGGGCGGGAGGGTGGCCCGGACCACGCCCGCTCCGGCCGCCGCCGCGCGTTCCGCGAGGGCCACCTGGAGCGGCATCAGGGGAGCCAGCGCGGCCGTCAACGCGTCTGCTGTGCGCCGGAGTTCGGGGGACGAGTCGCGCAGTACGTCCGCCGCCGCCCGCAGCACCGGCGTCACCGCGAGCAGCGCCCCCGCCGCCACGCCCGCCGCGGCCGGCAGCAGCGGGGACGTCGCCTCGACCAGGTCGCCCATCGCGTCCGCGAACTCCTCGACGGCCGGTTCCACCGCGTCCAGCACCGGCAGCAGGCTGTCGCCGATGGCGGTGAGGAGGGCCTGGGCGGGTTCGCTGACGGGGTGGACGGCGAGCGGGGCGCCGCTCGTGCCGAGGCGGGTCAGGGTGTCGACGATGCGGTAGAAGGCCTCCTGGGCCTGCGGCGAGGCGCTCGCCTCGGCCAGTTCCGCGGTGGTCTCGCGCAGTACGCGCAGCACCTCCGCGCCGGAACCGTCCCGCGGGTCGAAGGTGTTGATCGCGATCCTGGTGATGTTCCCGGCCGTGTCCAGGAGTTGGCCGGTGATGTCGGTCGTGTTCCGTGCCATGCGCAGCACGTCGTCCCTGGTCGGGAGCGAAGGGATCGTAGCCATGGGCTCTCCTCGCCTCGCGGGCGTCGCCGGCGGTCCGACCCCAGCATGCCCCTTTCGGGGCGCCCGGTATGCGCCATCCGGGGTATCCGTGACGCCGACTCCCGCTTGGTGAGGTTGAGTCGAACGGGTACACCCCGCCGTACCGATCCAGGACGGGCGTTGATCACAATGGCCGGGAACAGCGGTTCAGGTGAGGAGAGCGGATGACTCAGGAGATCCACGGCACCGTCGCCGACGGCTACGAGGCGGTGCGCGAGGAGTTCGCCGCGTTCGTGGCGGGGGAACTGCCCGACTACGAGGGCCAGCTGTGCGCGTACCACCACGGCCGCAGAGTCGTCGACCTGTGGGCCGGCGAGGGCGTCGGACCGGACTCCCTCTACGGTGTGTTCTCGTCGACCAAGGGCGCCGCCCATCTGGTGGTCGCGCTCCTCGTCCAGGACGGCACGCTGGAGCTGGACCGCAAAGTGACCTACTACTGGCCGGAGTTCGGGGCCGAGGGCAAGGGTCAGCTGACCCTGCGCGAGCTGATCTCGCACCGGGCGGGGGTGGTCGGGCTGGACGCGGGCTTCACCGCGGACGAACTGGCCGACGACCGCGCGATCGCCGAACGGCTCGCGGACCAGAAGCCGTTCTGGCGTCCCGGCACGGCCTACGGCTACCACGCGTTCGTCATCGGCGCGCTCACCGGCGAGGTGGTGCGGCGGGCCACCGGCCGTACGCTCCAGGAGGTGTACGAGGAGCGGGTGCGCGCACCCTACGGGCTGGACTTCTACCTGGGGCTGCCCGAAGCGCTCGAACCGCGCTTCCGGTCGGTGCGGCCGATGGCTCCGACGCCGGTGCAGCAGGCCGAGCTGGACGCGGTTCCCCGGGGGCCGCACTCGCTGGCCTCGATCGCGTTCAACGCGCATGTGGCCGAGCCGACGGAGCTGGTGAACCACCCCAACTCCCGTACCGTGCGCGCCAAGGGCCCGGCGTCGGCGGGCGGAGTGGCCGCCGCGCGTGGCCTCGCCGGGATGTACGCGGCGGCGATCAGCGAGGTGACCGGGCGCCCGCCGCTGCTGAAGCCGGACACGGTGGCCGAGGTCGGCCAGATCCACTCGACCGGGTACGACCTGGTGGCCCGGGTGCACAAGTCCTTCGGGCTGGGCTTCCAGGCGGTCGCCGACTACGTGTACCCGTTCCTGGGCGCGGGCGCCTTCGGCCACAGCGGCGCGGGCGGCTCCCAGGCCTTCGCCGACCCCCGCAGCGGGGTCGCCTACGGCTATACGCGCCGCCGTTACGCCTACCCGGGCGGGGCGGCTCCGGAGAACGACCGGTTGGTGAGGGCGGTGCACACGGCGGCGCTGGCGAGCTGACAGCCGGGGTGAGGCCGCACCCCACGTCCTAGGGTGCGGCCCCTGCCGTACGCAACGAGCCGTGTCACACCAGCGTCACGCTGATGTTCCCGCGTGTCGCCTTCGAGTACGGGCAGACCTGGTGGGCCTTCTCCAGCAGGTCCCGTGCCGTCGCGGCGTCCACGTTCGGGATCGACGCCGCGATCTCGACGATGAGGCCGAAGCCGTCGTCGTTCCTGCCGATGCCGACCTTCGCGGTGACCGTGGAGCCGGCGATGTCGGCCTTCTCCTGCCGGGCGACGACGCCCAGGGCGCCCTGGAAGCAGGCGCTGTACCCGGCGGCGAACAGCTGCTCGGGGTTGGTGCCCTCGCCGCTGCCGCCCATCTCCTTGGGCGGGTTCACGACGACGTCGAGCCGGCCGTCCTCGGTGGCGACCCGGCCGTCACGGCCGTTCTCGGCGGTGGCGACGGCGGTGTAGAGGACGTCGGTCTGCTGGATGGACATGCGGTGTCTTCCTCCTCGGCCCGCCGCGACTCGCGCCCACGATCGACGACGGTTTCGGAAAGAAGTTACCGCATGCCGGAAATCCAGTGAAGACCTGCGGAGAGTGCCGTCAGAGCTTGACGATCATCTTCCCGGTGTTGTCGCCGCGCAGGACCCCGAGGAACGCCTCCAGGTTGTTCTCGATGCCCTCGACGACGGTCTCGCGGTACTTCAGCTGCCCGGAGGCCACCCACGGGCCGACCTCGGAGACGAACTGCGGCTGGAGGTCGTAGTGGTCGCCGACCAGGAAGCCCTCGATGCGGCCGCGGGTCTGGATGAGGCGGGCGAGGTTGCGCGGGCCCGGCGCGGGCTCGGTGTTGTTGTAGACGGAGATCATTCCGCAGACCGCGATCCGGCCGCCCTCGTTCAGGGAGCCGATCGCCGCCTCCAGGTGGTCGCCGCCGACGTTGTCGAAGTACACGTCGATGCCGTCCGGCGCGGCCTCGCGCAGCAGCGCGCTCACCTTGCCGGTCTTGTAGTTGAAGGCCGCGTCGAAGCCGTACTCCTCGACGAGCAGCTTGACCTTCTCGTCGGAGCCCGCCGAGCCGATGACCCGGGAGGCGCCCTTGAGCTTGGCGATCTGGCCGACCTGGCTGCCCACGGCACCCGCGGCGCCGGACACGAACACGGAGTCGCCCTCCTTGAAGGAGGCGGTGCGCAGCAGGCCGGCGTAGGCGGTGAGGCCGGTCATGCCGAGGACGCCGAGGTACGTCGACAGGGGCGCGGCCTCGGGGTCGACCTTGACGGCCTGCTTGGCGTCGATGGTGGCGTACTCCCGCCAGCCGCCGAAGTGCAGGACGTGGTCGCCGGGCGCGATGCCCTCGGCGCCGGACTCGACGACCTCGCCGACCGCCCCGCCCTGCATGACCTTGCCGAGCTCGAAGGGGGCGACGTACGACTTGGCGGCGCTCATGCGGCCGCGCATGTACGGGTCGACGGAGAGGTACTTGTTCCGCACGAGGACCTGCCCGTCACCGGGCCGCCGGACCTCCGCCTCGACCAGAGCGAAGTCCTCGGGCTTCGGCCAGCCCTCGGGGCGGCTGAGCAGGTGCCATTCGCGGTTGATCATGAGACGTGCCTTTCCTGGCGTGGGGGAAATGTTTCAGTACCTGAAACAACCATGCTCCTGAATATTTCAGGTTGTCAAGTAAAGGGGTACTCTGGAGCCATGCCCACCTCACAGTCCAGCCCAGCGAAGACCCGCCGCCCCGACGCCCTGACCATGGAGGTCGTCGAGCTGATCGGCGACGTCGTGGCCCGGTTCTACGCGGACTACGAGGAGGCCGCGGGCGAGCACGCGCTGACCGGCGCGCAGGCGCGGCTGCTCAGTCTGCTGTCCCTCGAACCGCTTCCCATGCGCAAGCTGGCGCAGAAGCTGAAGTGCGAGCCGTCGAACGTCACGGGGATCGTGGACCGGCTGGAGTCCCGCGGCCTGGTCGAGCGCCGCCCCGACCCGGCGGACCGGCGCGTGAAGCTGGCGGCGGCGACGGGCGAGGGCCTCCGGGTCGCCCGCGAACTGCGGGACGGCCTGCGCTTCGCGCGCGAGCCGCTGGCCGGGCTCTCGGACGAGGAGCGGCTGTCTTTGCGGGATTTGCTGCGGCGGATGCTGGATTCCTGAGCCAGGCACCCCGGGAGCGAGCCCTGTGGGCTCAGCTGCACCACCACAGGAACCGGGTGCACGTGGGTGACGGGTCCGGGCTCGGGGCGGATGTCGTCGGTGCCGAGGTGGCGGTGGGCGACTGGGCCGGGGTCGTGTCCGACGGGGACGTCGTCGAGGTGCCGGGGTTGGTGCCCGTGGTGGCCGACTGGGTGTCCTTGGACGGCTTGTCCTCGTCCTTGGTGTCCTTGGACTCCGAGGACGACGGCGACGCGGAGGCTTTCGCCGACGGGGAGTTGCTCGCGTCGCCGCTCTTCTTGCCGTCGCCCGGCCTGGCCGTGCGGCCGGCCTCCGCCGAGGCCGCGCCGTCCGCCGAGTCGTCACCGGTCGCGGCCGGCTTGGAGCTGGTGAAGGGGGCGTCTACGCCCAGTTCCGCGAGGCTGAGACCGGCCGCCGCGAGCAGGGCCGCCGTACTGATCAGCAGGGTCCGGCGCCGGCGTCTTCGGTGTGCCGCGGCTTTGCGATCGCGGCGGCTGGTACCGGCGGTGGGGCTGTCGTCCGGATCGACGTCGTCGAGGTCGGCCGGGTCGTGGGTCAGGACGTCCGTGTCGGCGCCGTGCCGCTCCTGCACGCCGGCGGACCGCCCCCGGGCCTTCCGGCGCGCGGCACGGCCGGGGCCCGCCACGACGGCCGCCTGCTGAAGCTCCGGCTGCGGTTCGTGGCGCGTCTGCGCGGGCACCCGCGGGGGCGCCTGGTGGGCGCGTATCTCTTCGGCAGAGGTACCGCACCCCGGGCAGGCGAGGGCGCCGTTGAGGTGCCGTCGGCACGGGAGGCAGTAGTCCATGACGCGGGAAGAGTAAGTTCCGCACAGGGATTGTTCATAGCCACAGCTGTGAAAGTTGTGTAGGGAACTGCCCGTTCCGGCGCGGCGAGTTGAGGACTTCGCCCGAGTTCTCCCGGGCATCTTTCCCGATCGCACCGAAACCGCCGCCGAAAGCCGTGTCGAAAGCGGTGTCGAAACCGTTATGTGTTCGACCCATTGACACTCCTGCCGCCCCGTCCTTACTGTCACGCCAGCATTTCGAACGTGTGACGAAATCTCGAACAGCTGAGGGGCAATCTCCGTGCGTATCACCGGAATCAGCACACACGTGGTCGGGACGCCGTGGCGCAACCTGACGTACGTACAGGTGCACACCGACGAGGGGATCACGGGAGTCGGCGAGACCCGGATGCTGGGCCACACCGACGCGCTGATCGGCTATCTGCGGGAGGCCGAGGCCAACCACATTCTGGGCTCCGACCCGTTCGCCGTGGAAGACCTCGTGCGGCGGATGAAGTACGGCGACTACGGCCGGGCCGGCGAGATCGTGATGTCCGGCATCGCGGTGATCGAGATGGCCTGCTGGGACATCAAGGGCAAGGCCCTCGGCGTGCCGGTCTGGCAGCTGCTCGGCGGCAAGGTCACCGACAAGGTCAAGGCGTACGCCAACGGCTGGTACACCACGGAGCGGACCCCGGAGGCGTACCACAAGGCCGCGCAGGGCGTCATGGAGCGCGGGTACAAGGCGCTGAAGATCGACCCGTTCGGCACCGGGCACTTCGAGCTGGACCACGAGCAGACCCTGTACGCCGTCTCCCTCATCGAGGCCGTGCGCGACGCCATCGGGCCGGACGCCGAGCTGATGCTGGAGATGCACGGCCGCTTCTCCCCGGCCACCGCGGTCCGGCTCGCGAACGAGCTCGCGCCCTTCAAGCCCGCGTGGCTGGAGGAGCCCTGCCCGCCGGAGAACCTGAAGGCGCTGGAGAAGGTCGCCGCCAAGGTCGACATCCCGGTCGCCACCGGTGAGCGCATCCACGACCGCATCGAGTTCCGCGAGCTCTTCGAGAGCCAGGCCGTCGACATCATCCAGCCCGACGTCGGTCACATCGGCGGCATCTGGGAGACGCGCAAGCTCGCCGCGACCGCCGAGACCCACTACATGCTCGTGGCGCCGCACAACGTCGGTGGTTCCGTGCTCACCGCGGCCTCCCTCCAGGTCGGCTTCACCTCCCCCAACTTCAAGATCCTGGAGCACTTCAACGACTTCGCGGACGCGGAGATCAAGAAGGTGGTCAAGGGGGCGCCGGAGGTAGTGGACGGCTACTTCCACCTGACCGACCGGCCCGGTCTCGGTGTCGAGTTCGACGCGGACGCCGCCGCCGAGTTCCCGCAGCAGCAGGCCCGCTTCGACCTGTGGGCCGAGGGCTGGGAGCAGCGCAAGCCGAAGGGCACGAAGTGAGCTCCCAGGTCGTCATCGAGGCACCGGGCGAGCACCGGGTCACCTCGCACGAACCGCGCCGGCCGGAGGCCGGGGAGGCGCTGGTGCGCGTCCACGCGGTCGGCATCTGCGGCAGCGACCGCGAGGTGTACCAGGGCAACCGGCCCGAGGGGTACGTGCGTTACCCCCTCACCCCCGGCCACGAGTGGTCCGGGACGGTCGAGGCGGTCGGTGCCGGTGTCCCCGAGAGCCTGGTCGGCCGCAAGGTGGTCGGTGAGGGCTTCCGCAACTGCCAGGTGTGCGACCGCTGCCACGCGGGCGAGACCACGCTGTGCGGCGCGGGGTACGAGGAGACCGGGTTCACCCAGCCGGGCGCGATGGCGACCACGCTCACGCTGCCCGCGCGGCTGCTGCACGTCCTGCCGGACGACGCCGACCTGACGGCCGCCGCCCTGCTGGAGCCGGCCGCCTGCATCGCGGCCGCCGCGATCAAGGCGCATGCCCTGCCGGGCGAGCGCGTCGCGGTCGTCGGCACGGGCACGCTGGGGATGTTCGCCGTTCAGTTCCTGAAGGCGGGCTCGCCGGCCGAGCTGCTCGTGGTGGGGACCCGACCCGACCGCGCGGAGCTTTCGAAAACTTTCGGCGCCACCGACTTCCGTACCAGGGACCAGGAACTCCCCGACGACTTCGACGTCGTCATCGAGACCGCCGGGTCCGCCTCCGCCGCCCGTACCGCCGCCTCGCTGCTCCGGCGCGGCGGACGCCTGGTCCTCACGGGGATCCCGGCGCCGGGCGCCGAGGGTCTCGACCCGACGGACCTGGTGGTACGGCAGCTGGAGGTGCACACCGTCTTCGGTGCGCCGCCGGACGCCTGGGCGCACACGGTGCGGGTGTTCGGCGCCGGGCTGCTCGACCCGCTGCCGCTGGTCACCCACGAGCTGCCGCTGGACGAGTTCCCGCACGCCATCGAGCTGGTCGGATCCGGCGATCCCAAGGTGGGCAAGGTGCTGCTCCGCCCCTAAGACGTACGCCGGTACGGGGGCGACCTGACGGTCCCCGTACCGGCGTACACCCAGAGCCTTCTCATACCCAGAGCCGCGAACCTTGTCCGAAATATCGAACACGAAGGACAGCTTGTGACGACCGACGCCTCCGTTACGGCGGCCCGCCGACCCGGTGAGCAGGCGCTCGCCGCCCTCGGCCTGGGCGCGCCCGCCCTCGACCCCGCCGACGCCTCCCCGCACGCCTTCCCCGGCGGCGGCAAGTGGCGCACCGAGATCCCCTCGTGCGAGGGTCCCGAAGCGCTGGCCGTCGTCCTCAAGGAGTCCTCGCGCCTGGACGTGCCGATCCACCGGATCAGCCAGGGCAGCGGTGTGTGGATGCTCAGCGACTCCGAGATCACCGAGATGGTCGAGGCGACCGGTGAACGGGACATCGAGCTCTGCCTGTTCACCGGCCCGCGCGGCACCTGGGACATCGGCGGCTCGGTGCGCTCCGACTCGCGGGGGGCCGGACTGCGCGCACGCGGACACGACGCCGTCGCCGGGTGTGTCGAAGACGCCGTCCGCGCAACGGAGTTGGGCGTCAAGTGCCTGCTCGTCGCCGACGAGGGCGTGCTGTGGACGCTGCACCGCGCGCGGCAGACCGGGATCATCCCGGCCGACACCACGCTGAAGGTGTCGGCGCTGATCGGACCGGTCAACCCGGCCTCGTACGCGGTGTACGAGCGGCTCGGCGCCGACTCCCTCAACGTGCCCAGCGACCTGACGCTGGATCACCTCACCGAGATCCGGCGGGTCTCCGCCGCCCCCATGGACATGTACATCGAGGCCCCCGACGACCTCGGCGGCTACATCCGGATGTACGAGGTCGCCGAGCTCATCCGGCGCGGCGCACCGCTCTACCTGAAGTTCGGCCTGTCCAGGGCTCCCGGCATCTACCCGTGGGGCACCCACCTGCGGGACGTGACCCTGGACACCGCCCGGGAGCGGGTGCGGCGCGGCCGCCTCGCCCTCGACCTGCTCGCCCGGCACGGTGCGGACGGCGACATGGCGCCGCTCGGCTCCCGGTTGCCCGGAACGCTCAACCGCTTCCCCACCGAGGCCTGAACCACCTCTCAACCTCTCAACGTCGAGAAGAACAGGGACTGATCACCATGCGCACTCGCAGAAGCGCCCTCACCCTCATAGCCGGAGCCGCCTCCCTCGCCCTCACGCTGACCGCCTGTGGTCAGAGCAGTGAGGGCGGCAGCAAGGAGAGCTCGGGCAGTGCCAAGGGCGGCACCATCGGTATCGCGATGCCCACCAAGTCCTCCGAGCGCTGGATCGCCGACGGCAAGAACGTCGTCAAGGACCTTGAGGCCAAGGGCTACAAGACCAAGCTGGTCTACGGCGAGGACGACCCCGACCAGCAGGTCTCGCAGATCGAGAACCTGATCACGCAGGGTGTCAAGGGCCTGATCGTCGCGGCCATCGACAACAAGTCGCTCAACAACGTGCTCCAGCAGGCCGCGGACGCGAAGATCCCGGTGATCGCCTACGACCGCCTCATCCTCGGTACGAAGAACGTCGACTACTACGCGTCCTTCGACAACACCAAGGTCGGTGAGCTGCAGGCCAGTTACATCGTCGACAAGCTGGGCCTGAAGAACGGCAAGGGCCCCTTCAACATCGAGCTGTTCGCCGGCTCCAACGACGACAACAACACCAAGTACTTCTTCAACGGCGCGATGAGCGTGCTCCAGCCGTACATCGACAGCAAGAAGCTCGTGGTCAAGTCCGGCCAGACCAAGCTCACCCAGGTCACCACGCTGCGCTGGGACGGTGCCACCGCCCAGAAGCGCATGGAGGACATCCTGACCTCCACGTACAGCAGCGCCAAGGTGGACGCGGTGCTGTCGCCGTACGACGGCATCTCGATCGGTATCCTCGCCGCCCTGAAGTCGGACGGCTACGGCTCCTCCAGCAAGCCGCTTCCGGTCATCACCGGCCAGGACGCCGAGCTCGCCTCGGTGAAGTCGATCATCGCGGGCGAGCAGACGCAGACCGTCTACAAGGACACCCGCAAGCTCGCGGACGTGGCCGCGAACATGGTCGACGACGTGCTCAACGGCAAGAAGCCGGAGACCAACGACACCAAGACCTACGACAACGGCACCAAGGTCGTGCCCGCCTACCTGCTCCAGCCGGTGAGCGTCGACAAGACCAACTACACGAAGGAACTGGTCGACACCGGCTACTACACGGCCGCCGAGCTCAAGTAGTCGTCCCCGTCGGTGAGAAGACCGGCCATTCCTACGGATTGAAAGGGCACACCATGGCGGGACCCGTCCTGGAAATGCGCTCGATCGTCAAGACCTTTCCCGGCGTCAAAGCGCTGTCGGACGTCACGCTGACCGTCCGTCAGGGCGAGGTCCATGCCATCTGCGGCGAGAACGGCGCCGGAAAGTCCACCCTGATGAAGGTGCTCTCCGGCGTCCATCCGCACGGCACCTACGAGGGCGAGATCCTCTTCGAGGGAGAGGTCTGCTCGTTCAAGGACATCCGGGCGAGCGAGCACCACGGCATCGTGATCATCCATCAGGAGCTGGCCCTGGTGCCGTTCCTGTCGATCGCGGAGAACATCTTCCTCGGCAACGAACACGCCTCCGGCGGGTTCATCAACTGGAACGAGACGCTCAAGCACGCCACCGAGCTGCTGCGCCGGGTCGGTCTCAACGACCACCCGGAGACCCGGATCGCCGACATCGGCGTGGGCAAGCAGCAGCTGGTGGAGATCGCCAAGGCGCTGTCGAAGAAGGTGAAGCTGCTCATCCTCGACGAGCCGACCGCGGCTCTCAACGACGAGGACAGCGGCAAACTCCTGGACCTGATCCTGGAGTTGAAGAAGCAGGGCATCACCTCGATCATCATCTCCCACAAGCTCAACGAGATCCGGCGGGTCGCCGACTCGGTGACGATCCTGCGCGACGGCCGGTCCATCGAGACCCTGGACGTCAAGGCGCCGGAGACCACCGAGGACCGGATCATCTCCGGCATGGTCGGCCGCGACCTCGACCACCGCTTCCCCGACCGCACCCCGTACCAGGGCGAGGCGGACGCGGCACCCGCGCTGGAGATCCGCAACTGGACCGTGCACCACCCGATCGACCAGCAGCGCAAGGTCGTCGACGATGTGTCGATCAACGTGCGCCGCGGGGAGATCGTCGGTATCGCGGGCCTGATGGGCGCCGGCCGCACCGAGCTCGCGATGAGCGTGTTCGGGCGCACCTACGGCCGGCACGCGGGCGGCCAGGTCTTCAAGGACGGCAGGGAGATCCGTACGAAGACCGTCGCCGAGGCGGTCCAGCACGGCATCGCGTACGTCACCGAGGACCGCAAGCACTACGGCCTCAACCTCATCGACAACATCAACCGGAACATCTCGCTGACCGCCCTGGGCAAGGTCGCGAAGCGCGGTGTGGTGGACGAGCACGAGGAGCGGAAGGTCGCCGAGCGCTTCCGCAAGTCGATGAACATCAAGGCGCCGACCGTCTTCGAGACGGTGGGCCGGCTGTCCGGCGGCAACCAGCAGAAGGTCGTCCTCAGCAAGTGGATCTTCGCGGGTCCCGAGGTGCTGATCCTGGACGAGCCGACGCGCGGGATCGACGTGGGTGCCAAGTACGAGATCTACACGGTCATCGACCAGCTGGCCGCCGAGGGCAAGGCGGTCGTCTTCATCTCCTCCGAGCTGCCCGAGCTGCTCGGCATGTGCGACCGCATCTACACCATGGCCGCCGGACGGCTCACGGGCGAGGTCCCGCGGGCCGAGGCCACGCAGGAAGTGCTGATGCGCCAGATGACGAAGGACAAAGAGGTAACCCGATGAGCACCGATGTGACGGACAAGGTCCCGGCCTCGGCGCCGCCCGGCAAGAGCGGGGGGACGGCCGCCGACGGCAACCTGCTGCAGCTGATCCTGGGCGGGCTGCGCCGCAACATGCGGCAGTACGGCATGCTGATCGCGCTCGGCCTGATCGTGGTCCTGTTCCAGGTGTGGACCGGCGGCGACCTGCTGCTGCCGCGCAACGTCTCCAACCTGGTGCTGCAGAACAGCTACATCCTGATCCTCGCGATCGGCATGATGCTGGTGATCATCGCGGGGCACATCGACCTGTCGGTCGGGTCGCTGACGGCGTTCGTCGGCGCGTTCGCGGCCGTGCTGACGGTCCAGCACAGTGTGGCCTGGCCGGTCGCGCTGGTGCTGTGCCTGCTGGTGGGCGCGGTCGCGGGTGCCCTGCAGGGCTTCCTGATCGCCTATCTCGGCATACCGTCCTTCATCGTCACCCTGGCCGGCATGCTGCTCTTCCGCGGTCTGACGGAGATCTTCCTCCAGGGCCAGACCCTCGGCCCGTTCCCGAACGGCCTGCAGAAGCTCGGCAACGGGTTCCTGCCCGAGGTCGGCCCGAACACCAACTACCACAACCTGACGCTTCTCCTGGGCATCGTGCTCCTTGCCTTCGTGGTCTACCAGGAGGTCCGCGACCGCCGGCGCGAGCAGGAGTTCTCGCTCGACGTGCTGCCCAGGAACGCCTTCCTGCTCAAGCTCGTCGCCATCGCCGCCGCGATCATCGCGGTCACCATGATCCTCGCCAGCTACCAGGGCGCGCCGATCATCCTGATCGTCCTCGGTGTGCTCGTGGTCGGTTACGGCTACGTCATGCGCAACGCGGTCTTCGGCCGGCACATCTACGCGATCGGCGGCAACCTGCCGGCGGCGAAGCTGTCCGGCGTCAAGGACAAGAAGGTCACCTTCTTCGTCTTCCTGAACATGGGCGTGCTCGCGGCCCTGGCGGGTCTGGTGGTCGCCGCCCGCCTGAACGCGGCCTCGCCGAAGGCGGGTCTGAACTTCGAGCTCGAAGCCATCGCCTCGTCGTTCATCGGTGGCGCGTCCATGAGCGGCGGTGTGGGTACCGTCCTGGGTGCGATCATCGGTGGTCTCGTCCTCGGCGTGCTGAACAACGGTATGAACCTCCTCAGCGTCGGCACCGACTGGCAACAGGTCATCAAGGGCCTCGCCCTGCTGGCCGCGGTCGGGTTCGACGTGTGGAACAAGCGCAAGTCCGGTTCGTAAGTCAGCTCGGGCCCCGTCGCGAGGCGGCGGGGCCCCACCCCTTTACGGGAGCCGCAACATGGAACTGAACAGACGCACTGTCATCGCAGGAGCCGCGGCCGCGGGCATCGCCGCCACCACCCTCGGCACGGGCACGGCCCAGGCGGCCTCGGGAGGAAAGAAGCCGGTGAAGGAGCTCTTCGGCAAGCTCGCCGACGGCACGAAGGTCTACCGCTGGTCGCTGGAGAACGGCGGCACCCGGCTGAAGGTCCTCAACTGGGGCGGTGTGGTCCAGGGTCTGGAGATCCCGGACCGGCGCGGCCACTACGCCAACGTCTCCCTCGGCTTCGACAACATCGAGGACTACGTCGCCAAGACCCCGTACTTCGGCGCCCTGATCGGCCGGTACGGCAACCGCATCGCCAAGGGCCAGTTCACCCTGGACGGCAAGACGTACCAGCTGTCCGTGAACGACGGCGTCAACAGCCTGCACGGCGGCACGCAGGGCTTCGACAAGCACATCTGGGACGTCGAGCCGTTCACCAAGGGCTCCGACGTCGGTCTGGTGTTGCACTACACCAGCATCGACGGCGAGATGGGCTACCCGGGCACGCTCAAGGCGAAGGTGACGTACACCCTCACCAAGCACGGCGACTGGCGCATCGACTACGAGGCCACCACCGACAAGGCCACCGTGGTCAACCTCACCAGCCACGTCTACTGGAACCTCGCCGGCGAGGGCAGCGGCACGATCGAGGACCACGAGCTCTCGATCGCCGCCGGCCGCTACACGCCCACCGACACGGGCCTCATCCCGACCGGCGAACTGGCGAAGGTCGCCGGCACGCCCTTCGACTTCCGCAAGACCAAGACGGTCGGCCGCGACATCCGCGACGGCCACGTCCAGCAGGTGCAGGCCAAGGGCTACGACCACAACTGGGTGCTCGACAAGGGCATCACGGCCAAGCCCGAGCACGTCGCGACCCTGCGCGACCCGCGTTCCGGCCGCACCCTGAAGATCGCCACCGACCAGCCGGGGCTGCAGTTCTACTCCGGCAACTTCCTCGACGGCACGCTCACCGGAACGGGCGGCAAGACCTACCGCCAGGGTGACGCGCTGTGCCTGGAGACACAGCACTTCCCGGACTCGCCGAACCACGCGAACTTCCCGTCGACGGTGCTGCGACCGGGGCAGACGTACCGGACGACGACGGTCCACACCTTCGGCTGCTGACCCGCATCCGGCAGGAAGGCGGCCTGTGCTGTGCGCACGGGCCGCCTTTTCGTTCGCCGCGACGGTCAGTTGCCGTAGTAGGCGCCCGGGCCGTGCTTGCGGGTGTAGTGCCGGTACAGCAGATGCCGCGGGGGCGGGGCGGTGGCGGCCAGGGCCAGGGTGTGGATCGCCATGTCCGCGACGGCCTCGCAGATGATGGCGTGCTCGACCGACTTGCGGGCACCGGCGCCCCAGGTGAACGGTCCGTGGTTGGCGACCAGCACACCCGGCACCTCCCTCGCCCGCTCGTCGTCGCCGTCGAGCAGGTCGACGATGATCCGGCCGGTGTTGTACTCGTAGTCCTTCGCGCACTGCTCGGCGGTGAGGTCGGGGGTGCACGGGATCGGCCCGTTGAAGGTGTCGGCGTGCGTGGTGCCCAGCACCGGGATGTCCCTTCGGGCCTGGGCGAAGGCCACCGCGTGGGTGGAGTGGGTGTGGGTGACACCGCCGATGGACGGGAACGCCAGATAGAGGCAGCGGTGGGTCTCCGTGTCGGTGGAGGGGCGCAGACGGCCGTCGACCACGGCCCCGTCAAACAGCCGTACCGTCACCAGGTCGTCCGCCTTCAGCTCCTCGTACGGCACTCCGGACGGCTTGATGACGAACACCCCCGCCTCCCGGTCGACGCCGCTCACATTGCCCCAGGTGAGGGTGGCGAGGCCGGCCCGGGGAATGGCCAGGTTGGCCTCCAGGACCTCCTGCCGCAGGACATCGCGGACATGCACGCTCATCGTCGGTCCCTCCTCACCGGGCAAGGCGGTAGTAGGCGGAGTTCCACCGGATCTCCTTGGCGAGCTGCTCCGAGGTGGTGTCCTGGTCGATGGTGAGCAGTTCGACGTCGGCCATGGCCGCGTAGTCGGCCAGGGTCTCCGGATCGACGGCGGAACTGAGCACCGTGTGGTGCGGGGCGCCGGCCAGCAGCCAGCTCTCGGCCGACTCGGCGAGCGAGGGGCGCGGCACCCACACGGCCCGGGCGACCGGCAGTTGGGGCAGCGGCTCGCTGGCCACGACATCGACGGTGTTGGCGGTCAGCCGGAACCGGTCGCCGAGGTCGCACAGGCCGACGACCACGGCGGGGCCGGGGGCCGCGTCGAAGATCAGCCGGACGGGGTCCTCGCGGCCGCCGATGGACAGCGGGTGGATCTCGCAGCGCGGGCGGCCGGCGGCGACGGACGGGCAGACCTCCAGCATGTGCGCGCCGAGGATGCGGGGGACGCCGGGGCACAGGTGGTAGGTGTAGTCCTCCATGAAGGTGGAGCCGCCCGGCCTGCCGAGGCCCATGACCTTCATCGTGCGCAGCAGCGCGGAGGTCTTCCAGTCGCCCTCGGCGCCGAAGCCGTAGCCGTCGGCCATCAGCCGCTGGACGGCGAGTCCGGGCAGCTGGCGAAGGCCGCCCAGGTCCTCGAAGTTGGTGGTGAAGGCGGTGAAGCCGCCGTCCAGGAGGAAGGCACGCAGGGCGAGTTCGACCCGCGCCTCGTACACCAGCGAGTCGTGCCGGGGGCCGTCCGGGCGCAGGATGGGCACCATGTCGTACAACTCGCAGTAGTCGGCGGCGAGTTCGACGGCCTCCTTGTCGGGGACGCTGTCCACGACGGCGACCAGGTCGCCTACGGCGTAGGTGTTCACGGAGTAGCCGAAGCGCAGTTCCGCCTCGACCTTGTCGCCCTCGGTGACGGCGACGTCCCGCATGTTGTCGCCGAAGCGGGCCAGGCGCATGGTGCGGGCGGCCTGCCGGCCGGCGGCGGCGCGGGACCAGGCGGCGATCCGGGCGATCACCCGGGGTTCGGTGGCGTGCCCGGCGACGATCTTGCGGTGCACCCCGAGGCGGGCCTCGATATGGGCGAACTCGCGGTCGCCGTGGGCGGCCTGGTTGAGGTTCATGAAGTCCATGTCGATGCTGGACCAGGGCAGCGACAGGTTGAACTGGGTATGCAGGTGCAGCACGGGCCGGTCCAGGACGCTGAGCCCGCCGATCCACATCTTGGCCGGTGAGAAGGTGTGCATCCAGACGATCACGCCCGTGCAGGCGTCGGAGTCGTTGGCCTCCCGGCACATCCGGCGGATCGATTCGGCATCGGTCAGGACCGGCTTCCAGACGATCCGCGCGCGGATCTTCGGCGCCTCGTCGAGGATGTCGGCGATCCGGCGGGACTGCTCGGCGACCTGGCGCAGGGTGTCCTCGCCGTACAGACCCTGGCTGCCGGTGAGGAACCAGATCTCCTGGGCCGTCTCCGGAGCCGTCTCCGGGACCCGGTGTGCCTCGTTCGGTGAAACAGTCATGACGGTTCCTTTCACGGAGATCCGGCTCACGCGGAGGCTGCTTCGCGGATGCGGCGCAGGCGGTGCATGACGTCGTTGCCGCCGCGGCCGAAGTGGTCGTGCAGCAGGCGGTATTCGGCGTACAGGCGGTCGTACGCCGCGGCCCGCTCCGGGTCGGGCAGGTAGCCGGCCCGGTGGACCTTGCCCATGGCGTGGGCGGCGGCACGGATGTCGGGGTGCGCCCCGGCGGCGACGGCGGCGTGCGTCGCGGCACCCAGGGCCGGGCCCTGCGCGGAGGCGATGACGCTCAGCGGGCGGCGGGTGACGTCGGCGTAGATCTGCATCAGCAGGGCGTTCTTCGTCAGGCCGCCGGCGACGATCAGTTCCCGTACCGGTACGGCGGCGGACTCGAAGGCCTCGATGATGGTGCGGGTGCCGAAGGCGGTGGCCTCCAGCAGGGCGCGGTAGACGTCCTCGGGGCGGGTGGCGAGGGTCTGGCCGACGATGAGGCCGCTGAGGTCGTGATCGACCAGGACGGAGCGGTTGCCGCTGTGCCAGTCCAGGGCGACCAGGCCGTGCGCGCCGACCTTCTGCCGGGCGGCGAGGGCGGTCAGGTACTCGTGCGGATCCTGCCCGGCGGCCGCGGCCCGCTCGGCGTACTCGGCGGGGAAGCCGGTACGCACGCACCAGGCGAAGATGTCACCGACACCGCTCTGCCCGGCCTCGTAGCCCCACAGTCCCGGCAGGATGCCGCCGTCGACGACCCCGCACATGCCGGGCACGGCGCCGAGCCGGTCGGAACTCATGACATGACAGGTGGAGGTGCCCATGATGGCGACCATCTGACCGGGCTCGACCGCCGCCGCGGCCGGGGCGGTGACATGGGCGTCGACATTGCCGACACAGACCGGGATGCCTGCGGGCAGCCCCGTCCAGGCGGCCGCCTCGGCCGTCAACCGGCCTGCCGCCGAGCCCAGTTGACCGATCGGCTGGTCCAGCTTGTCGTCGACGAAGCCTTCGAAGTCCGGGTGCAGGGCGGCCAGATAACCGCGGGAGGGGTAAGCGCCGTCCTGGTACTGGCCCTTGTAGCCCGCGGTGCAGGCGTTGCGGACGTACGTCCCGCAGAGCCGCCAGACGATCCAGTCGGCACCCTCCAGCCAGCGCTCGGTGCGGCGGTAGGTCTCCGGGTCCTCCTCAAGGACCTGCAGCGCCTTGGCGAACTCCCACTCGGAGGAGATCTTCCCGCCATACCGTTCGAGCCAGGGCTCCTTGCGCTCGGCGGCCAGCGCGTTGATCCGGTCGGCCTGGGGCTGGGCGGCGTGGTGCTTCCACAGCTTGGGATAGGCGTGCGGACGGGCGTCGAGACCGGGCAGTTCGCACAGGGGGGTGCCGTCGGCGAGCGTCGGCAGGACCGTACAGGCCGTGAAGTCGGTGCCGATGCCGATCACCTGCCCGGGCCGCACACCGGAACGGGCGAGGGCCTCGGGGACGGCGTGACGCAGGACGTCGATCCAGTCGGCGGGCACCTGGAGGGCCCATGCGGGCGGCAGCGGTGTGCCGTCGGGCAGTTCGCGGTCGAGGACGCCGTGCGTGTACATGTGCTCCGCCGTCCCCAGCTCCGCACCGTCACGGACCCGGACCACCACGGCCCGCCCCGACAGCGTGCCGAAGTCGACTCCGACGACACAGGGATCGAGGTCGCCGCGCTCACCGTGCTCACCGTGCTCGGCGTCCATGGGCCGGCCCCCTTCCGGGTGTTCGGTATATCGACCATCGTTCGGAACAACTGCTTACAGGACCATGGTCACCGGGGCGCAGATCCGGGGGCAGGGGTCTTAGGTCCCACAGGCAGGGACGAACGGACGTCGAAGAAGGGGTTCCGGTTCCCGAAGTCACACTCCTTTCACATCCGTTGAACAGCGCCCCGCGCAACGCCGTATGTAAGGGCGGCCCGTGCTCCCCCGCGCGGGCCACCCAGACACGACGGGCCCGGAAGTCCCCGCCGGGCCCGCCCCATACGGAGGTTCCATGGCCGACAACGTCACCTCGCTGTTCCGCAGCACCGCGGCTCACAGCCCGTCGATGGCGGCGTTGACCCGGGAAGGCGGCGACGGGGCCGGCCCGATCGACTTCTGTATCCCCTGCAATCCCTACTTCCCCACCCCGGCCATGATGGACACCATGGCGGCGCGGCTGCGGGACATCGTCACGTACTACCCGAGCAGCGCCGACACCATCACCGCCGAGCTGTGCAACCTGCTCCAACTCCCGCCGCAGGCCGTGGCGATGGGCAACGGCTCGACCGAGCTCATCACCTGGATCGACCATCTGATGGTCCGCGAGTCCCTCGCCATCCCCGTCCCCACCTTCGGCCGCTGGACCGACCAGCCCATGGAGACCGGCAAGCGGGTCGACATGTTCCCGCTGCAGGAGTCCAACGGCTTCGCCCTGGACCTCGCCCAGTACGCCGAGTTCATCCGCAAGCGCGGCACCCGGGTCGCGGTGATCTGCAACCCGAACAACCCCGACGGCGGCTTCCTCCACAAGCACGCGCTCGTGCAGTTCATGGACGCGATGGCCGACCTCGACCTCGTGATCATCGACGAGTCCTTCCTGGAGTTCGCCGACGCCGAACAGGAGCCGAGCGTCGTGCAGGAGGCGATGATCCGGCCGAACGTCATCGTGCTGCGCAGCCTCGGCAAGAACTTCGGCCTGCACGGCATACGCTTCGGCTACATGGTCGCCAACCCCTCGCTGGCCGGCCGGGTCCGTTCCATGCTCCCCAAGTGGAACCTCAACGCCTTCGCCGAGTACGTGGTGTTCATGCTCAAGGAGCACGGGGCCGAGTACGCGCAGAGCCTGCTGCAGGTCCGCCGGGACCGCCTCGACATGGCCAGCCAGCTCTCCGCGCTGCCGGGCCTGACCGTGTACCCCTCGCAGGGCAACTTCCTTTTCGTGCGCCTCCCCGTGGGCGCCGAAGGCACCGTGGTCCGGGACCGGCTGCTCACCGAGCACCGCATCCTGGTCCGCGAGTGCGGCAACAAGATCGGTTCGTCCAGCCGCTTCCTGAGGCTCGTGGTGCGCCCCCAGACGGACGTGCGTCGCCTGGTGTCCGGCATGGAACAGGTGCTCTACGGGACCAGGAGGGGAGCCGCCGTGCCCGAGCTGGGCGCCGGGACCAGCTACAGCTCGGGTACGGCGGCCGTGGACCGGCTGGTGGGCGAGACGAACGGGGCGGGGATTCAGATGCCGACTCAGATGCCGATGCAGATGCCTGCGGCGCCTGAGCCGGTTCCGATGCCTGTGCCTGTGCCTGCGGCGCCTATGCCGATGCCGACGCCCATGCCTGCGCCCATGCCTGCGGCGCCGATGCCGGCTGCGATGCAGGCGCCTGTGCCGGTGCCTACGCCTATGCCTGAGCCGGTCATGCCTGTCGGGCCTACGCCGCCTGGAGTTCCGGCTCGTGGGGGGCTTACGGCGGCGCAGGTGCGGGGGACTACCGGGCCTGGGTTGGCTCCGGCGCCCGCTACCGGGTGGCCGAATGCGCAGTCTTGGCCGAGTGCGGCTGGAGCGTAGTCGGGTGCGGGTGCGTGGGGGCTGGTCGCGCAGTTCCCCGCGCCCCTAGGGAGTTGCTCTCACCGCGTGGATCAGTGACCCTCCCAGTGGCAGAGCGTCGCACCCCCTGAACTCGAAGCCTGCCTCCTCCAGCAGGCCTCGGTAGTGGTTCTCGTTCCGTTCGCGGCCTCCCACGTTGCACAGCATGTGGACGTCCCAGGCGACCGCGGGGGCAGGCGTGCCCTCTCTGTCCGGCAACAGGCGTTCCACCAGTAGGAGTTGGGCTCCTGGGCGCATCGCCTCCGCGCATCTGCGGAGGATCGTCAGGCAGCGTTCGTCGTCCCAATCGTGGAGGACTCGGGAGAGCAGGTAGACGTCTCCGCCGGGCGGAACCGCCTTCGTGAAGTCACCGGGCGAGAAAGTGCAACGGGCCGTCACGTCCGCCAAGTTGGACCGTGCCGCCTCCAACGCCCCCTCCTGCTCCAGGAGTACGCCCTCCACGTGCGCGTGAGCCCGTAGCACACGGCCCAGCAGCTCGCCGTTTCCGCCGCCGACGTCGATCACCTTGTGGACGTCGGTGAAGTCCAAAAGGTGTGGCACCGGGGCGAACATCTCCGTGCTGGCCGCCATCGCGCGGTGGAAGAGGTCGCCGAGTTCGGGGTGTTCGGCGAGGTAGGTGAAGTGGTGTCGGCCGTAGCGGTGGGCGAAGGCCTCCTCGCCGGTGCGGACCGAGTGGGTGAGGCCGGCGAAGGAGTCGTAGAACAGGCCGCCGTACAGGAGGGCCAGCGGGTGGAGGGAGAAGTCCGTTCCCGTGCGCAGGGGTTGGCCCGCCGCGGTGAGGTGGTACGTGCCGTCCGCCGAGGTCAGGAGGCCGAGGGTGGACAGGTAGCGCAGGAGGCGGCGGAGGGCGTCGGGGTGGGTGTCGGTCAGCTTGGCCAGGGTGTCGGCGTCCATGCCCGGGGTGTCGGCCAGGTGGTCGGCGATGTGCAGTTCGGCCATCGTGGCGACGGCCTGCGTGGCCCAGGCGCCGGTCATGACGCCGAGGAGGGAGACCGCCGGGTCGGGCAGGGGCGCGTGGCGGCCGGGCAGGCGGAGTTCGAAGCGCTGGTGGGTGCGGGTGCGGAAGTAGAGGACCGTCACGTTCTCGTGGGCGTTGTGGCCGCCGCCGTCCGAGACCGCGCCGCCGCGTTCCTGGAGCAGGGTGCGCAGGCCGGCCGGGACCACCGGGCCCGGTGAGGTGAGGGCGAAGGCGTGGTGGGACTCGTGGCCGGCGGCTCGTTCGTCGGCGACGACCGCCTCCAGGGGGGAGTCGGGCGGGACCGGGAGTGCGAAGACCTCCACGCTGCGGCCCTCCACCGCGACGTGCACGATGCCCACCGGGCTCTCGCCGACCACCGCGCCGTAGCGGCGGGCCAGTCGGCCGCGGACGACCACACTCGGGGTCATCTCGCCCGGTTCCAGGCCGCGTTCACGCAGTTCCTCGCACAGGCCGTCGAGGGTGGCAGGGAAGACGAGTACCGCGGTGTGGTCGAAGACGAGGTGGCGGGAGACGTCGGCCCGTTCCTCGGCGGTGAGGTCGGGGAGCAGTTCGGCCAGGACCTGGTCCGTGTCGTGGGCACGGACGTAGTCGGCCGCGCGCCGGATCCTTTGCAGGTCGGCTTCGGCCAGCAGGCATGCCTGTACGACGGGGAGGTTCATGAAGGGTTCCCGGTGGATGGTGGGACGGATGCAGGGGTGCTGGGGAGTGCTCGGGAGTGCTGGGGAGTGCTGGGATCAGATGCCGGTGTAGTTCTCGGCGAAATAGTCCTGGTGGGTGCGGGAGGTCCGCAGGCTCTCCAGGCGGGCGTACTGGAGGGCGCGGCCGTAACGGGCCTCGGCGCCGTCGTCGGCGGGCCCGTGCAGCAGGCCGCTCATCCAGTGCGAGAACTCGTGCGCCCGCCACACGCGGGGCAGGGCGTCCGCGGCGTACCGGGCGAGTCCGGTCTCGTCACCGCGGGTCAGTGCCTCGGTGAGGGCGTGCGCCAGCAACTCGGCCTGGAGTACGGCGAGATTGGCGCCCTTGGCCGCGGAGGGGCTGATGAGCCCGGCCGCGTCGCCGGCCAGCCACAGCCGCCCGGCGCCCGGGCTCTCCAGGACGTCGGAGCGCAGGTCGACGACCGCCTTCTCCAGGACCGGGCCCTGTCGGAGCGGGCCGAACTCGGCCGTGCGCATCCGGGTCGCCAGCTCGGTCCAGATCCGGTCCTCGCTCCACTCGGCGGGGTCGGTGCCGCGCGGGCACTGGAGGTAGTAGCGGGTGACGGACGCGGTGCGCGCCATGTGGCCGGCGAACCCCCGCTCGTGCAGGGCGTATCCCACGGCCGCCATGCTGGGCGGGGCCTCGGCCAGGACCGCCAGCCAGGAGACGCCGTGGTCCCAGCGGGAGGTGCGGGTCCCCTGTGCGATGAGTGCGCGGCGCGCGACGCCCCGGTGTCCGTCGCACCCGGCGACGTACCGCCCCGTCACGTCCTGGCCGCCGCGCACCCGCACCCGGCCCGCGGAGATCTCCTCGACCTCCTGCCCGAACCAGAGTTCACCGCCGCGCCGCAGATACTCGGCGACCAGGTCCCGCACCAGCTCCTGCTGCGGGTACACGGTGTGCACCTCGCCGCGCCCCAGCCGCCCGTAGTCGAGGGTGAACTCCCCCCGGTCGCCGCGGAAGAGGCAGGTCGCGTGGGTACGGCCGCGGGCCCGCAGTCCGGCGGCCAGGCCGTTGTCGGTCAGGACGCGCACGGAGTGGGCGGCCAGGAATCCGGCCCTGGCCCGCCCCTCCACCGCCGCGCGCGCACGCCGTTCGAGAATGACGCAGTCGACCCCTCGGTCCAACAGGAGATTGCCCAGAACCAGCCCCGCCGGCCCGGCCCCGACGATCACCACACCGACCTGTTCCCCCAGGTCGAACCGTTTCCCCATGCCCGCCCTCTGACGTTTCACTTTCGGTCAAGGGG
Source organism: Streptomyces cylindrosporus (assembly GCF_022698165.1). Classification (GTDB taxonomy): domain Bacteria; phylum Actinomycetota; class Actinomycetes; order Streptomycetales; family Streptomycetaceae; genus Streptomyces; species Streptomyces cylindrosporus. Next base: position 550,266 of record NZ_JALDAY010000001.1, on the reverse strand, counting down.
TTTCATATCACCCGGATCTTCACCGGACATACACAGAACAGGGCGATTGGTCCATACGGGTGGGGGCCTAGTACGCGACCGGCCAACCCGTGCTCCAGCTCAGCAGGTTGATGCCGAGCTTGGGGGTGCCGTTGTCGTTGCCGTCGTAGTAGTGGTAGACGATCAGGTCGCCGTCGGAGTCGTTCATGACGGACTGGCCGCCAGGGCCGATCACGCTGCCGTGGGACTCCAGGACGGGTGTGCCGCCGTTGTTCGTCATCGCGACGCCGCTCTTGTCGTAGTACGGGCCGGTGACGCTCGTGGCGCGGCCGACCTTCACCTTGTACGTGGAGCTGGTGCCCTGGCAGCAGACGTCGTAGGAGGCGAAGAGGTAGTAGTAGCCGCCCCGCTTGACGATGTACGGCGCCTCGACCGCCTTGGTCCCGGTGGGGCGGGACGCGATCGAGTAGCGGGTGGTGTTGGAGGCGAGCTGCTTCCCGGTGCCCGGGTCTATCTGGATCATCTTGATGCCGGTCCACCAACTGCCGAACGACAGCCACCACTTGCCGTCGTCGTCGACGAAGAGGTTCGGGTCGATGGCGTTGTAGTCGCTGGAGGTGGTCGAGGTGTAGACGGTGCCGTAGTCGGTCCAGGAACCGGGCAGGCCGGTCGCTGAACCGGCCAGCCCGATGGCCGACTTGTTGGAGCCGAAGGTCGAGACCGCGTAGTACATCAGGTACTTGCCGCCGTGGTACGAGATGTCCGGCGCCCAGGCCTCGGTCGCGTACGAGGACCACCAGCCCGGCTTGGTGGCGAAGGCGTCGCCGCCGGCGCTGAACGCGGTGCGGTCGGTGGAGGTCCGGTAGGCCAGGCCGCCGCCCGTGGAGTAGAGCAGGTAGCGGCCGGCCGAGGTGCGGATCATCGTCGGGTCGTGGACGACGACGTCGCCGGTGACCGTGCCCGGGTTGGGGTAGGCCGAGGCCGTGCCGGGGACCAGGGCGAGCAGGACGGCGGCGGGGATCGCGAGAAGTGAAGTGCGGTTCACGTTGACGCTCCTCCAGGTGGGGGGATGCCGGATGAGGTTGTTCGATATACCGATCGCCGATCAGAGCTTCGGACGGTCGGCTTCGGACGGGACCGTAGAATCGAACAACTTGCGCGTCAACGGTCCGCGCAGCCTCAGGCGTTCGGCCTGCGCGCGGTGAACCGGAAGTGCCCCTCGCCGGGCGCCCTGATGACCGTGATGTCGGTGAACCCGGCGGCGGTGAGGCGGAGTTCGAGGGTGTCGGGGTCGACCGGCACATAGGTGTCGTCGACGTGGAAGTCGCGCAGCTCGTCGCTGGCGACGGAGTCGGCGCCCACGAACACCCCGCCGGGGCGCAGGAGTTGACGGATGCGAGCGAACAACCGGTCCTGGGCCTCGGGTGATTCGACGTGGTGCAGCATCGTGAAGCAGGTCGCCGCGGAGTAGCGGTCGGGCTCCAGGTCGACGGTGCTCGCGTCGCCGTGGACGACCGTGGCGCGGGCGCCGTCCAGTCGGGCGGCGAGTTTCCGGGCGAGCTCGGCGTCGATCTCCACCGCCGTGACATGGGAGGTCAGTTCGAGGAGGAGATCGGTGGTGAGGCCGGGGCCGGGGCCCACCTCCAGTACGTCGTCGCCGAGTTCGACCGTGTCCCGTAGCCAGGGCAGCAGCCTGGTGCGCAGTGTCTCGGCCCACTCCGGGGAGGTCAGGAAGGTCAGGTGGTACTGGTTCATGGACGTCATGTACTCAGTCGTACATACTCCGGGCCATGACCGGCTCCGCACGAACGGCCACATCCGCGCCTCCCGCGGCCAACTCCCACTGGGCGTCGATGCGTTCGACGGGAGTGGCGGCCGGGACCTTCGCCTTCGAGGGCGACGGGACGACGGCCTGGCACCGGCATGACCAGCACCAACTGGAGTACGCCTCCGAGGGGATCGTCGGCGTCGAGACCGCGACGGCACGCCACCGGCTGCCGTCCCGGCAGGCGGTGTGGATACCGGCCGGCCTGGCCCACCAGAGCTCGTTCATCGGGGCGAGGACGGTCTCGGTCTTCTTCGATCCCGCGCTGCTGCGGGACACCGGTGGCCGGGTCCGCGTCCTGCCCGTGGACCCGATCCTGCGCGCGATGCTCATCTACGCCGCGCGCTGGCCGATCGGCCGCACGGGCGGTGACGCGGTCGCCGACTCCTACTTCGAGGCGCTGTCCCACCTGGTGCGCGAACGCCTCGACGAGGAGCTCCCGTTCCACCTGCCGGCCAGCACGGACCCCCTGGTCACCGAGGTCATGCGGCACACCGACGCCCACCTCGCGACGGCCTCCCTCGACCGGGTCTGCCGGGCCGTGGCGGTCTCCGAACGCACCCTGCGCCGCCGCTTCCAGGCGGCCACCGGCATGACCTGGCGCCAGTACCTGCTGCACAGCCGCCTCCTGCACGCCATGACCCTGCTGGTCGAGCCCGGCAGCACGGTCCTGACGACCGCCCTCGCCGTGGGTTTCGACAGCGCGAGCGCCTTCAGCAGGGCCTTCCAGGCCTACACCGGGGAGACCCCGAGCGGCTTCCGCCAGGACCGGGCGTCCCGGCCGGCCCCGGCCGGCCGCTAGTGGTCGTTCTCCAGGTGGAGCTTGAGGAGGTCCACGCCGTAGTCGCCGCCGTTGGGGGTGCGGATGATGGTGTGGATGTGGTGCTGGCTGGGCGTGTGGTTCTGGGTTTCGTAGGCGATCGGGGACTGGGCGTCGTACTCGATCAGGACGACCGGGCTGTGCACGCGGTAGTAGAAGGCCGAGGAGTCCCCGGTCTCGCCGATCCAGTAGAAGTACGTGTCGTCAAGGTGGTCCTCGACCTCCGTCATCTTCACCTCGGCGTGGCCGTCGTCCATGTTGCCGACGTACACGCGCACCAGGTCGAGGAGGTTGGCGCGCTGTGCGCTGGTCCAGCCCTTGGCGGCCAGGCCCTGGTAGGCGATCTGGGCGTTGTCCTGTCCGGCGCCGGCCTTGAAGTTGTCGTTCGCCTTGGCCTCGGAGGAGACGACCTTCTTCCGCTGGGCGGAGGTCAGCGAGCGCAGAAGCGTCAGCCCGGCCTTGGTCTCCTTCCTGAAGAGGGTGATCTTCTCGCCCTTGTAGGTGGCGGAGGTGGGCTCGGAGCCCATGAAGGTGGGCGTCATGACGACCTGGTCGCCGAGGACGAAGTAGTTGATGGCGACGTGGTGACCCTCGTACTGGAAGCCCCACGGCTTGGTGGTCGACGGGGTGCCCATGAAGGTGAAGAAGTACGCGCCCTCGGTCAGGGTCGGCTTGTTCCCGCCGCTGTAGTCACCGAGGTACGCGTTGAGCTTCATGATGTTGCGGGTCTGGGTGAGCCCGTCGGCGGAGAGGGCGGCGCCGAGCAGCGCGTAGCCCAACTCCCGCTTCTTCTCGGTGATGTCGCCCATGCGGACGCCCTGGCGCTCGTACCCGTCGACGTTGCTCCACTTCAGCCACTCGTCGTCGTCCACGTCGAAGACGCAGGACTTGCGCTCCTTGCTGGAGAGCCCGTCGAGGAAGGCCTGCGCGGCCTTGACGAGCTTGTCGGTGGAGACGTCGGTGGAGTGGATCGAGTACAGGTCGTCGAGGACCTTGCCGTCGGTGGTGACGCCCTTGAAGTCGGCGTACTTCACCTCACCGGCGCCGGGTCCCATGCCACCGCCGCCACCCCCACCTGGCCCGCCGGAGGGCATACCGCTGGGGGCACCGGAGGGCATGCCGCCGGGCCCTTCGGCTGAGGCCGAACCGCTCGCCGTACCGGCGGAGTTGGAGTCGTTGGAGCAGCCGGTCATGGTCGCCATCGCGGCGACGCCGCCGGCGAGCAGCGCCTTGTTCATGAACCAGCGGCGGCTGCGTTCGGCTTCGGGGGTGCGGGGTCGGTGTCCGTGCATGGACTCCAAAATCCATGACGTACCTGAAGTGTTCCTGGGTCCTGCCTGTGAGTGCGGCGGCCGTGGAGGTGTAACGGGGCGTGACCGTCAGGGCGCACCACCTGCACCCCCTCGAAACGCCGGAGAGCGGGTCGGGCTTCGCGTCGATGCTGTCCGTGTACGCGATGACGGCGGCAGCGGCCCTGTTCCTGACCTGGCAGCACCGCAGCCGCCGCAACGCCCGGACCATCACCCCCGGCGCGGACCTCGGCCACGACGTCTGGGCGGTCGCGGGCTGGCTCATCCCGGTGGTCAACTTCTGGGTCCCCCGCGGCCTGCTCCTAGGCACGCTGCGCGCGAGCGCCCCCGCCGGCGACCGCCGCGACGAGGCGCTGGTGAACGCGTGGTGGGTGGCGTGGGCGGCACACATCGTGATCGGCGTGCTCGGTCAGTCCTCGACCTCGCTGCCACTGCTGGTGACGTCGGAGGCGCTGAACATCGCGGCCGCGGTCCTGATCCTCTGGCTGATCCAGAGGATCACATCCGTGCAGGGCCGCGCGCTCGAAGCGATACGGCACGCTCCTGCTCCGCAGGGAACCCCGACGGCCTGACCGCCGTCACCGGTCGGCCGCTCTCCTCACCAGGGCACGCCACCTGGGCAGATCGACCTCCGCCCGCACGGTCTTCCCCGGCGACTCCCGCTCCAGTACCTCCCAACGGTCGGCGAGCGCGTCCACGAGAACGAGCCCGCGGCCGTCTTCGTCGAGAGGATCCGGAGTCGGTACGGCGCCGGGTGCGGGCGGTCGCTGCTCGGCGCGGGTGTCGGTGACCTCGATGCGGACGCTGCCCGTGACGAGCGAGAGCCGCAGCTCGAAGTCCCGCCCGGGGACACGGCCGTGGGTGACGGCGTTGGCGGCGAGTTCGGCGACGATCACGGCGACGGCGTGCGCCGGGTCGCTGTCGTCCGGGATGCCCCAGGTGTGCAGCTGGTTCAGGGCGAGGTGGCGGGCGAGACGGGCACCGCGCGGGGTGGAGCTGAGGCGCTGACTGAACGTACGTACGGTAATCGGGAGTTGGGGGGTGAAGGGTGCGGTCATAGGCCCAATCTGGCGGGCCGGAAGGGCACTTCACCAGGTCCGGCGCGCGTACTCTCCGGGAGAGTACGCGGTCACGGTCTGGACAGTACATGTGACTGCCCGTGACCATGGGCGCGGGAGGTGACCGACTGTGGTCGATGGTGGTGGCGGTGAGCCGGAGTCCTCGGACAGCATGCGGACGTTCGGGGCGGTCGTCCAGGCGTTGCGGGAGTACAAGGGGCTGAGCCGGGAGGGGTTCGGGAACCTGGTGGGGCTCTCCAAACACACGGTGGCCTCAATCGAGTTGGGGCGGCGGATGCCGGATCCGGACTTCGCCGAGCGGGCGGAGCCGGTGTTGGGCAACACGGGAGCGCTACGGAAGGCTGCGCCGTGTCTGGCTCGACAGCCGGGGCTGGCGGCATGGTTTCGGCAGTGGGCGCGGCTGGAGAAACAGGCAATCACCCTGTACACGTACGAATGCCGGATGATTCCAGGGCTGTTGCAGACCAAAGCGTACGCACGCCAGTTGTTCGTCGACGAGTTGCCTCCGCTGACCGACGAGCAGATCGAGGCTCAATGGGCGGCGCGGGCCGAGCGGCAACAGCTGCTGCACGAACGGCCCAACACCGCGTACGGCTTCATCATCGAAGAGCACCTGTTCAGGCGGTGCACGGGCGGCGAAGAGGCCACGCGCGAACTCATCGACCATGTGCTGGAGATCGCGCAGCTACGGAACGTCGAGATCCAGATCATGCCGCTGGTACAGGAGTCACACGCCGGGCTGCACGGTCCCATCCGTCTTCTGGAGGCCCCCAACAACAATTGGTTCGCCTACAACGAGGGGCAGATGAGCGGGCAGCTCATCACTGACCGGAAGGTGATCAGCGGGCTCCAGAGCCGATATGCCAGGATGCGTTCGCAGGCTCTCTCCATCCAGGATTCCACGAGCCTGTTGCAGCAGATGCGAGGAGACCTATGAGCACCTCCGAACTGGCCTGGTTCAAGAGCAGCTACAGCAGCGGCTCTGGGGACGACTGCGTCGAGGTCGCCCTCTCCTGGCGCAAGTCCAGCTACAGCAGCAGCGGCGATGGCGACTGCGTAGAGGTCGCCGCCTGCCCCACCACCATCCACCTCCGCGACTCCAAGAACCCCCAGGGCCCCCAGTTCACCGTCTCCCCCGCCGCCTGGGCCGGGTTCCTCGCTCACGCGCGGCGGAGCTGACCCCGGCTCACGGTTTGTGGGTCACCCAGAGCAGTTCCGCCGGCCAGCGGTGGGCCCAGTCGGGTGGGTCGGTCTCGTTGTAGCCGTTGGGAGTTCCGCGTTCGGGGCGCGGCTCGATGAGGTCGTCGATGACCAGACCCGCGCCGCGCAGGACCCTCACCCAGTCGCCGTACGTGAGCTGATAGCTGGTCGCGCCGTCGCCTTCGGCGATGCCGTCCAGCCCGAAGTAGTCCTGCCGCAGCGTCGTCGTCACCCGGCCGGCCGCTTCGTCGTAGCAGGCCTCGAACCACGGGCTGGCGACGTTGAACACCAGGCGCCCGCCCCGCCGCAGGACGCGAGCGGCTTGCGGGACGGCCAGAGACGGCGGCGCCCAGCTGAGCCCGCCGAAGTCGCAGAACACGAGGTCGAAGCTGTCGGCGGCGAAGGGGAGTTGTTCGGCGGCGCCCTGCACCAGCGGGTAGCGGGGCACTCCCATCGCGCTGGCCGCCGCCGCGAGTTGCGCTTCGGACAGGTCGAGCCCGATCACGCCGGCGCCCTCGGCGGCGAGCGCCCTGGACCACTGGCCGGCGCCGCAGCCGAGTTCGAGGACGCGCTTGCCGGTGACGTCGCCGAGGGCGTGCAGCTGCGCGTCGGGGATGGAGTACATCCCCCACAGCCGGGGTACGGCGCCGATCCGCGGGTCGTGCTCGTGCTGGTAGGCGCCGCTGATCCGGTTCCAGAGCCGCCGGTTGGCGGGGATGCTGTCCACGCGCCGACTCCAGCACTGCCTGCCGGGGACGGTCAACACGATTGATGGTGGCATTCACAGGGGCAGACACCGCTGCCAGGGCAGGCGTCCGCCAGGAACACCCGGTCGACGATGCCTGCCGCCTGGAGCGCCGACAGGAGCCGGTGGAAGCCGCCGATCGAATCCCTGTCCTTGACGACCCCGTCCGGCCTGGTGACCCCCAGCCGCGCTTTGACCTGCGGGATCGCACAGGCGAACTCGGCCACATGCCAGGCCAGCCGCTCGTCGAGGAACCGGACGACCGCGTCCCGGTCGCCGGCGCGGGTACCGGCGATCAGAGAGGTCCGGCCGGCCTCGACCCGCTCGAAGGACCACAGCATCGCGTAGTAGGCGGCGAAATAGACGTCCGCCTGCAGCGGGTCGCTCAGGTCCGGGCTCCGGCCGCTGTTCAGCGCGCCGTAGTGCAGTCGCGCGACATAGTTGCGGACGAACGCCGCTTCCCCGGCGGTCAGTTCGTGGACGAGACTCCGCGCCGTCTCCAGCCTCGTCTGCCGCTGTTCCGACCGGTGCAGCCGGACCGCGATCGCCACCGCGACCAAGGCCAGCGCGGCCGACGAGACACTCGCCAGGGCCGACAACTCATCCGCGCCCATCCCTCACCCCCGAGTCCGGCCGCCTCTCCCCTGTCCGGAGGTATTCCCGGCATACCTGACCAACAAGAAACTTGACGGGCCGTCACTTTGCCCAACTGACAGCTCGGCAACAGGTTCCGCTCCTAGCGTGCCGTGTCCATGACAGACACTCCGGAAGCAACCCCGACCCCGCCCCAGATCGGGCGTCGTACCGTGCTCATCGCCACCGGTGTCACGGCCGCGGGGCTCGCCGTCGCCGCCGCAGCGCCCGGCAGTGCGCCCGCCGCGCTGGACACCGCCGACACCGCGCCCGTCGCCGCCGCGGCCGTGTGCACCCTCACCAAGGAGATGACCGAAGGCCCCTACTACCTCGACGGAGCACTCGTCCGCTCCGACATCACCGAGAGCAAGCCCGGTATCCCGCTCAAGCTCGCGCTCACCGTCGTGAACTCCGCCTGCGCCGTCATCCCCGACGCGCTGGTGGAGATCTGGCACTGCGACGCCCTCGGCGAGTACTCCGGCTACGTCGGCAACAACGGGCACAACGAGGCCGACGACGGCACCTTCCTGCGCGGCGGAGTACTGACGAACTCCTCCGGCGTCGCCAACATCACCACCATCTACCCCGGTTGGTACCGCGGTCGCTGCATCCACATCCACGTCAAGGTGCACACCGGCGTCACGCTGACCTCCGACGGCTCGTTCACCGGCGGTACCGAACTCCACACCGGGCAGCTCTTCTTCGACGAGTCCGTCACCACCAAGGTCGCCGCGATCTCGCCGTACTCGACGAACACGGTCACCCGCACCACGCTCTCCCAGGACTCGATCTACGACGGCGGCGGTGCCGCGTCCGGGCTCCTGACCCTTACCGCCCTGGGCAGTTCGACCTCCTCCGGCTACACCGGCAAGCTCACACTCGGCGTCTCCCAGAGCTGAATCAGAGCCGAGTCAGAGCCGAATCCCGCAGGGGTGGTCCGCGCACGCCGCGCCGCGGACCACCCCCTCACACCTGCCCGCCTCAGGAAGCCGGGCAGTCCTTCCACGCCAGGTGGTACACCGTGCTGATGTCACCGTCCGTCGAGTCCATGGTCATGAAGCTGACCTTGCCGGGATTCGCCGTACCCGCGTTCACTCTCAGCTCGGTGTTGATGTTGAAGTTGCGCTGAACTCCACAGGGCGCCCAGACCAGTTGGGCCCAGTCCGTGGAGTCCGTGGCCTGCCAGTCGTCGTTGTACGCGCCGCTGAACGGATGGGTCTTCGGCACCGTCGTGGACGAGCCCTGGAAGTAGTACGAGGCCTTCTGCGTGGCGCTCGCCCCCGGCTGGAGCGAGAGGAAGCCGCGGTAGTCGGCGCTGGCGATGGCGTAGGTGAAGCCCTGAGGGACGTGCACGATCAGGTTGAGCTGGCAGTTCTTGCGGAACGCCGTCGGGTCGGAGTTGCCGCCGGCCTGGGCGAGGTACTGGCTGTAGGTCACCGTGAAGGCCGTGTTGTCGGGCGAGACGGCGACCGCCGCCGTGCCCTGGGGGCAGCCGGAGCCGTTCACCGTCGCGACGTCGATGACGATCTTGTCGGGGGGCGGGTTGTCGAACACGGGGGACGAGGCCTGCGCGGGCAGTGCGGTGGTGAGCAGAGCGGCGACGCCGCCGCTCAGCAGGAGTCCACGGATCATGGTCTCTCCGGTTCTGTGAGTGGGGGGTGGCACACCCCGGACCCCGAGGAACCTTTGGAGAAACAGTGAGGTTCCTGTGAAGGCCGGAGGCGCTCCGCATCGTAGGGAGCCCCACAACCGGCGGTCAGGGCGAACTCAAGCCATTCACAGTCGCGCATTTCACAGGTACGCCCCCGGCTTCCCTGCCCATGATCAGACGCCGACGGGCTGCCGCTCCTCGGCGGCCCCTGCCTCCGCGGCCCTCTCCTGACGGTAGGCGCGGACCGAGTACGCAAGGGCGGCGGCCCACACCGCGTAGAGCAGGACGTACACCGGCGTGCTCAGCGCGCTCGACGCCCCGATCCAGTCGCTCTTCAGCAGCGTACGGACGTTGGTGACGATGATGATCCCGCCGACCGCCGAGCCCAGCACCCGCGGCGGCACGAGCCGCACCAGCCAGGCCGCGATCGGCGCGGCGACCAGCCCGCCGAGCAGGAACGCGAGCACCCAGCTCCACTTCAGCCCCTGCGAGCCGAGGGAGAAGAGGAACCCGAGGCTGGCGGCGACCGCGACAAGGAACTCGCTGGTGTCGATGGATCCGATGACCTTACGGGGTTCCATACGACCGCTGGCCAGCAGCGCGGGCGTACCGACGGGCCCCCAGCCGCCACCGCCCGTCGCGTCCAGGAACCCGGCGACCAGGCCCAGCGGCGCCAGGAACCGCTTCCGCAGCGGCTGGCCGAGCCGGTCCTTGGGCAGGCCGCGCAGGGTGAACCGGGACATGACGTACACGCCGAGCCCCAGCAGGATCAGCGACATCACGGGCTCGGCGACCTCGGTGGACAGCTTGCTGAGCACCGTGGCACCGAGGAAGGACCCGACCGCGCCGGGCACGCCGATCCTGGCGACGACCTTCCAGTCGACGTTCCCGAAGCGCCAGTGCGAGGCGCCGGACATCAGGGTCGTACCGATCTCCGAGAGATGCACCGTGGCCGAGGCGGCGGCCGGATTGGTGCCCATCGCGAGCAGCAGCGTGGTGGAGGTCACGCCGTAGGCCATGCCGAGGCTGCCGTCCACGAGTTGGGCACCGAGGCCCGCGAGGGCGAGCAGGATCAGCGTGCGCATGTGTGGGGTCCCGTCCGTGTCGCCGTCGTCGGCGGCGTCTTTTTCCTGGCTTTCCCACCGGAGAGGTAGGGATGAACGGGAGGCGACGTTAGGGCGTCAAGCTGAGTGCGGGCTTAGACGACGATGAGGACGGCTCACAGAAGCGGCCGCACGAGCTTCGTCAGCTCGGCCTCCGTGACCTGGCCCATCCGCGTCGCCGCCGCCTTGCCGGTCGGGTCGACGACGATCGTGAAGGGCAGGGCGCGGGTGTTCACCAGGCCGTGCGGCAGGCGCAGGAGCTGCTTGCCGGACGGGTCGTGGAGGGAGGGGTAGCCCAGGGCGTGCTGGCGTTGGAAGGCCAGGCCGTCGGTGCGGCTGCCGTCGTTGTTCAGGCCCAGGACCTGGACCCCGCGCGCTCCCCACTTCTCCTGCAGGTCCTTCAGCTGGGGCGACTCCACCCGGCAGGGCGGGCACCACGAAGCCCATGCGTTGAGTACGACGACCTTGCCCCGGTAGTCGGACAGCCGGACCGTCTTCCCCTCCAGGGAGGTCCCGGCCAGGTCCGGGACGGCGGGGCGCTTGCCCTCGGCGTAGGTCCTGCTGAGCGGGTCCCCCGGGCTGGTGTCGCCGATCGGCGTCGGGGTCGAGCAGCCGGTCAGGACGGCAACCGCGACGGCCACGGTCGCGCAAACGCCTCGGATCACCGTCGCCCCACTCCCCCGCTCAACAGCCTTGCCCCACAAGGTCATTGTCCTCGCCGCACTCCGGAGCCCGTCGGGTGGGGGCGGGTACCGGGGGCGTACCGGTCCTGTCCTAGCCTGCTGTCCGTGATCCTCCGGAGCCGACTCGCCCTCACCGCGGGCGCGGGCGTCCTCGTCGCCGGGGCCGGGCTCGCCGCCCACCTCCTCACCGGCGACGACGCCGACGCCGGTATCCGTGCCGCCAAGGGCGCGGGCGCCCCGTACTGCAAGCGCATCGCCGACGGCGCGCCCGCCTCGCTCGGCGGGCACTCGCGGCGGGACAGCAGCCTCGCCGGGGTCGCCGTGTGGGGTGACCAGGCCATCGTGCTGCGGTGCGGGGTGACACCGCCCGGCCCCACCGGCGATCCGTGCTTCGCCGTCGACGGGGTCGACTGGGTGTACGACGAGGCGCAGTCCACGGACGGCAGGAAGGTCGTGGTCACCTACGGGCGGACCCCCGCGACCCAGGTCGTCTTCGACGGGTCGACCGGCACGGACGCGGCGCTGGTCGACCTGTCCCGACTGGTCGCCCCGGTCCGCCAGACCTCCCGTTGCCTCGGGAAGGCGTCCGGCTGACCTACGGGTTCTCCCAGGCAGCCGGTTCCGCCGCCAGCTCCTTCACCGGCTCCGGCAGCGCGTCCGCCGCGATGTCCGCGATGGTGACGCCCTCCAGGATGCGGCGCACATTGGCCCGCAGCGCGATCCACAGCGGCAGCAGCGGCTGCGCCGACCCGGTGTACTCCAACCCCGTCGGCCGCTCGCCCCGTACCGACACGATGGGCCCGTCCACCGCACGGATGACGTCCGCGACGGTGATCTTCGCCGCCTCCCGCGCCAGCCGGTAGCCGCCGCCCCCGCCGCGCCGGCTGTCGACGATCCCGCCGCGCCGCAGATCGCCGAGGATCCCCTCCAGGAACTTGTGCGGGATGTCCTGCTCGGCGGCGATGGCCTCCGCCTTCACCGGTCCACCGTCCTGCCGAACGGCGAGCTCAAGAACCGCCCGTACCGCGTAATCCGCCCGTGCCGAGATCCTCATAGCACCATTGTGGCGGGTAGCCCTGTACACAATGACCTCGCACGCGCCGACCGACCGGCACGACGGGAGGCTCCCTTGGGGCTCAGCAGACGTACCTTCAGCGCCCTTGCCGGAACCACGGCGCTCGGGCTGGCGCTCGGCGGCAGCGGGGCGGCGAGCTGCGCCTATGCCGCGCCGACCGTGCCGACGGGGCCCGCGCCCGCGCCGCCGGCCGCGGACGGGAAGCGGCACACTATCGGCTTCGACCGCTACTCGCTGATCGTCGACGGCCGGCGGCTGGTGGTGTGGTCGGGCGAGATGCATCCCTTCCGGCTGCCGAGCCCCTCGCTGTGGCGGGACGTGCTCCAGAAGATGCGCGCCCACGGGTACAACGCCGTCAGCATCTACGTGTCGTGGAACTACCACTCCGCCGCACCGGGGCAATACGACTTCACCGGCGTCCGCGACCTGGACCTGTTCCTGCGGATGGCGAGCGAGACCGGGATCTACGTCATCCTGCGCCCCGGCCCCTACATCAACGCCGAGATCGACGGCGGCGGCTTCCCCGGCTGGCTGACGGCCACCGAGGGCACGGCACGGACCTCGGACCCGACCTATCTGAAGTACGTCGACGAATGGCTCGACCAGGTCAACGCCATCGCCGGCCGGCACCTGTACAGCAAGGGCGGCGGCACGATCCTGCTCTACCAGATCGAGAACGAGTACGACGCCCACGTCACCGAACCCGCCGGGCGCGACTACATGGCCCACCTGTACCGGAAGGTGCGGGCCGACGGCATCGACGTACCGCTGTTCCACAACGACAAGGGCAGGAACGGGTACTGGATCCCCGGCTCCTTCGACACCGATGGGGAACAGGGGCGTTGGCTGTACGGCTTCGACGGGTATCCCTCGCCGACGCTCACGCCGCCGGACTGGGGGCACTTCGGGGTCGGCGGGACGAAGGGCGGGGCGACCGCGAGCCCGCAAACCCCGGGCCTGGTACCGGAGTTCGGGGGCGGCTGGTTCGATCCGTGGGGCGGGGTCTGGTTCAAGGGGAAGGGGTACGCCGAGTCCCGGCGGCTGCGTGACGCCGCCTACGAACGGCGCTTCTACCTCACCAACTTCGCCAACGGCATCACCCTGCACAACGTCTACATGACCTTCGGCGGCACCTCCTGGGGCTGGCTGCCCGCGCCGGTCGTCTACACCTCGTACGACTACGGGGCCGCCATCGACGAGGGCCGGCAGGCCACGGACAAGCTCGTGCCGATGCACCAGCTCGGCCAACTGCTGTATCACGTACCCGACTTGGCGAAGCTGGACCGCGCCGAGGACGTCACGGCGGACGGCCTGAAGGTGTACCACCTGGCCAACCCGGACACCGGCGCCCAGGTCTACGTCGTGCGCAACGACGGGAAACAGACGGTCACTTCGGCCGTGCCCGGCATCGACGCGCCCGTCACCGTCCCGGCGCAGGACGCGCGACTGCTCGTCACCGGGCTCAAGTTGGGCAGGCGCGAGCTGCGGTACTCCAACGCGCAGCCCATGCTGGCGCTCAGCGCCGGGCGCCAGGAGATCGCCGTTCTCACCGGGCGTTCCGGCGAGACGACGGTGACCGCGCTGGAGTGCGCGATGCGGCCGACGGTCACGGTGGTGGAGGGGGACGCCGACTGGTCGTACGAGGACGGGCTGCTGCGGATCGAGGCCCAACTGGACGGTCTGACAAGGGTGTTGGTGTCCGGCGGCGGAGTCGGCACCCCGCTGCTGCTGCTCCTCGCGGACGACGAGACGTCCGTACGGCTGTGGCCGCGCGAGACACCGTCCGGCTCGGTGCTGGTGTACGGGCCCGCCCTGCTGCGGACCGCCGACGTGAGCGGTACGGCGGTGCGGCTCACCGGCGACACCGTGCGGGCCGCGGAGCTGGAGGTGTGGGGGCCGCGCGGGCTGCGTGAAGTGACGTGGAATGGAGGGGAATTGAAGGTACGGACGTCCGCGTCCGGGAGCCTGCGGGCCGCGCAGCCCCTGCCCGGGGTCGGTACCGTCACCCTCCCCGCGCTGCGTGGCGGGTGGCGGCGGAAGACGGAGAACCCGGAGGCCGCGCCCGACTACGACGACTCCGACTGGAAGCTCGCCGACCGGACCACCACGTACAGCACCACGCCCGTCCCCGACGGGCAGCCCGTGCTCTTCGCCGACGACTACGGCTTCCACTACGGCGACGTCTGGTACCGCGGACACTTCACCGACGCGCGCGGCGCCGAGTCCGTCTCCCTCGCCTACAGCACGGGCACCCAGGGGCTGCTGATGGCCTGGCTGGACGGGCGGCCACTGGGCACGCACCGGATGCCGGTGCCGGGCAACAGCAGTGTGCGGCAAGGGAGTTGGGCCGACACGGCGGTGTTCGACGTACCGGAGGAGCTGCGGAAGGACGGTGCGCATGTGCTGTCCGTGCTCGTCCGGCGGATGCAGCACGACCAGGACGGCAAGGCGCAGGACACGCACAAGGTGGCGCGCGGGCTGACGGCGGTCACCTTCGCGGGGGCCGCACCGCGGCTCAGCTGGCGCATCCAGGGCGAGGCGGCACCCGACCCGGTGCGCGGGCCGCAGAACAACGGCGGCCTGTACGGGGAGCGGCACGGCTGGCACCTGCCGGACCACGCCGACGGCGACTGGCCGGAGGCCGAACTGCCGCGGGCCGACCGGCAGCAGGGGGTGACCTGGTACCGGACCGGCTTCAAGCTCGCCGTCGACTCCGGCATCGACGCGTCGATCGGACTCGTCCTCGACGACGACCCGGCCCGTGCGTATCGCGTCCAGATCTTCCTGAACGGCTGGAACATGGGCCAGTACATCAACGACGTAGGCCCGCAGCACACCTTCGCGCTCCCGAACGGGATCCTCCGCACACGTGGCACCAACACACTCGCCTTGGCGGTCCTGTCCGACGGGACCACACCGGCCGGGCCGTCGGACGTGCGGCTGACGCTGCTGGGGGCGGCGGCGGGCGGGGTGACGGTGGCCGACGTATGACTTGCCTTCTCCGGCGGGCTGGTTCACGGTGGTGCCTCCGCGGACCGCTCAAGGGGGAGGGAATCCCGTGCGAAGACGGCGTTTCATCAGCGGATTAATCGGTTCCGGGGCCGGCTTGGGGCTGGCCTCGGCGAGTGCGCGCGCCAACGCGAGCGCGAAGGCGGATGTGAGCTCCGGAACGAGTGTGGGGGCGACCGGTGGCGTGCGCTCGGCCACCGCCGGGGTGCCGCATGAGTGGCAGGCCGTGACGGCCCCGGAGTGCCTGGCCGCCGCCCAGTTGCTCGGCGTGGCGGCGGCCTCCCCCGACCTCGCCTGGGCCGTCGGCGAGGAAGGCCGCAACGGCAGCACCCGCGGCTACCCGCTCGCCCTGCTGTGGGACGGCCGGGCCTGGACCCAACTCGACATCGACCGACTGGGCTTCAACGGCTACCTCCGCTCCGTCGCCGCCTCCGCCACCGGCGCCTGGACCGTCGGCGCCGACCAGTACGGCACGGCCCACCTGCTCTCCTGGGACGGCACCACCTGGCGGGAGGCCGACTTCCCCGGCCGGACCGCGAGCGGCACCTCGCTGACCGGCGTGGCCGTCGCCCCGGACGGCGACCTCTGGCTCTCCGGCCGCAACTCCGACGGCGCGGTCCTGCTGCACGGCCACGGCACGGAGCTGACCTGGCAGCCGACGCCCCCGAGCGCCCCCACCGCGGCCCCCTCGGGCGTACGCGTGACCCGGTCCGGCGAGGTCTGGGTCTACGACAGCACGCTCATCGCCCGCTGGGACGGGGAGAGTTGGACCGAACTGCCCCTCCCCGCCGGCTTCCGCCTCACCGTCACCGACCTCCTCCCGGTCGCCGCCGACGACATCTGGCTCACCGGCTACGACTTCGGAGTCGGCGGCCCACCCGGCAAGCCCCCGAGCGTCACCCTCCGCCACTGGGACGGCGACGCCTGGAACACCGTCACCGCCCCGTTCACCGTCGGCATGCTCACCTCGATCGTCGACGACGGCCAGGGCGGCCCCGACCGCATCGCCGGCTGGGACTTCTGGGACCAGACCCGCGCGCACCACCTCCGGTGGGAGGACGGCAGCTGGGTGAGCGAACGAGGTGCGACGGCCACAACTCCCGTACTCACCATGGCACTTGCCTCAGTCCCCGGCGCGGGCGGCTACTGGGCCGTCGGCACGACGTCCTCGTCCCCGTACCCGCCCGCGCAGGTGCACATCGAGCAGTGAATCCCTTGAATCCCTTGGATCCCTTGAATCCCGTCAGGCCAGCCGGATCACGTTCCACGACAGCGGTTCGAGTACGGCGGTGAGGGTGCCGTCCGCGAGCGCGGTGCCCTCGACGGCGTGCGGGGCGACCCGCTCGGGGTCGTCGAGGGTGTTCCGGGCGTCCGGATCGGCGTCGGCGAGGGCGCTGTGCTCGACGACGGACGTCAAGTCCAGCCTGTTCAGGGCGACTTCGAGCGGGAGGGACTCGGTCCGGCTGCGGTTGACCGCGAAGACGGTGACGGTGCCGTCCTCCGCGCGCACCGCGGTGGCGTGCAGCAGGTCGGCCTCGCCGTACTTCTTCGTCTCGTACGTCGGTGAGTCCACGCGGACGTCGAGGACCTGGCCGCGGCCGTACCGGGAGGCCTGGGCGAAGGGGAAGAAGGTCGTCTGGCGCCAGGCCGGGCCGCCGGGCTCGGTCATGATCGGGGCGATGACGTTGACGAGCTGGGCGAGGCAGGCGACGGTGACGCGGTCGGCGTGGCGGAGCAGCGCGATGAGGAGGGAGCCGAAGACGACGGCGTCCATCACGCTGTAGTTGTCCTCCAGGAGGCGGGGGGCCTCCGCCCAGTCGCGCGCGCTGGAGTTCTCGATCTCGTGCCACTTGGACATGTACCAGACGTTCCACTCGTCGAAGGAGAGGTTGATCCTCTTCTTCGACTTCAGCTTCGCGCCGATGTGGTCGGCGGTGGCGACCACGTTCTCGATGAAGGACTCCATGTCGACGGCGGAGGCCAGGAAGGAGTCGATGTCGCCGTTCTCGGGCTGGTAGTAGGCGTGCAGGGAGATGTGGTCGACGAGGTCGTACGTCTCCTCCAGGACCGTCGCCTCCCACGCGGCGAAGGTCGGCATGGACTGGCTGGAGGAGCCGCAGGCGACGAGTTCGACGCCCGGGTCGATCTGGCGCATCGCGCGGGCGGTCTCGGCGGCGATCCTGCCGTACTCCTCGGCGGTCTTGTGGCCGGTCTGCCAGGGGCCGTCCATCTCGTTGCCGAGGCACCACAGCTTGATGCCGAAGGGGTCCTTGTCGCCGTGCGCGACACGGAGGTCGGAGAGGGCGGTGCCGGCGGGGTGGTTGGCGTACTCCTGGAGTTCGAGGGCCTCGGCGACTCCGCGGGTGCCGAGGTTGATGGCCATCATGGGTTCGGCCTGGGGGCCGACCTTGCGGAGGAAGGCGATGTACTCCGAGAGTCCGAAGCGGTTGGTCTCCGTGGAGCGCCAGGCGAGGTCGAGGCGGCGGGGGCGGTCCTCGGCGGGGCCGACGGAGTCCTCCCACTTGTAGCCGGAGACGAAGTTGCCGCCGGGGTAGCGGATGGCGGTGACGCCGAGTTCCCGGACGAGGTCCAGTACGTCGGTGCGGATGCCGTCCTCGTCGGCGGTGGGGTGGCCGGGCTCGAAGACGCCGGTGTAGACGCAGCGGCCGAGGTGTTCGACGAAGGATCCGAAGAGGCGGGGGTTGACCGGGCCGACGGTGAATGCGGGGTCGAGCGTGAAGCGGGCGGTGTGCATGTTCGCCTTTCGAAGGGGGTGGTTCTGAAGGGTGGCGGCTGCGGGTGCGTTGGGGCTGGTCGCGCAGTTCCCCGCGCCCCTAAAGGACGACTGGCCAGCCGTTTCTTGTCCAGCTGAGCCTGTTCAGCCCCAGCTTCGGCGTGCCGTTGTCCTCGCCGTCGTAGTAGTGGTACGCCAGCCAGTCCCCGCCCTTGGCGCGGAAGACCGACTCTCCTCCCGTGCCGATGTACCTGCCGTGGCCGGCCAGGAGCAGGTCGCCGCCTCCCTCCAGCAGGGGCTTGCCCGTGCTGTCCTCGTAGGGGCCCGTCACCTTTGTCGAGCGGCCCACCCTGATCTTGTACGTGGAGTTCACTCCCGCACAACAGGCGTCGTAGGAGGCGAAGAGGTAGTAGTAGCGGCCGTGTCTGACGATGTACGGGCCCTCGACCGCGTACGGGGCGTCCGGGCGGGTGGCGAGGTGGGCGACCGTCGCGGACGGGATCGCCTTGCCGGTCCCGGGGTCCAGCTCCACCATGCGGATGCCGGTCCAGTACGAGCCGAACGCCATCCAGAGCCGGCCGTCGGCGCGGACGATCGCCGGGTCGATGGCGTTCCAGGTGTCCGTGGTCTCGGAGGTGAACGCCTTGCCGTGGTCGGTCCAGGTGCCGGGGAGTCCGGACGGGGAGGTGGCCACGCCGATCGCGGAGTGGTTGGTGCCCCAGGACGAGACGGCGTAGTAGAGCCAGTAGCGGCCGTCGCGGTAGGAGATGTCCGGCGCCCAGGGGTCGCCGGTGTCGTTGTACTCGTACCACCAACTCGGCGGTGTGGCGAAGGCGTTGCCCGCGTCGTCCCACTGGCGCAGGTCCTTCGACGTGCGGGCGCCGATGATCCCGCCGGTCGAATAGGCGACGTATCCGCCGGACTTGAGGTGGAGGACGGTCGGGTCGTGGATGATCTGCTGGCCGGTGATGGGGAGGGGGTCGGGGTAACTCGCCTCGGCCTGGGCCGCGTTGGGGAGGAATGCCAGCACGATGGCCACCAGGGCCGTAACCGCTCCGCGTACTCTCACTGGCCCGCCAATCCGGTGTGTGCGACGCCCGCCACGATCTGGCGCTGGAAGAAGACGAACACGACGATCAGCGGCAGGCCGGCCATCAGGCCGCCGGCCATGAGCTGGGCCCACTGGATGCCGTAGGAGTTCATGACCGTCGCGATGCCGTTCGGCATGGTCATCAGGTCGGGGTTGTTGGTGACCATGTACGGCCACAGGAAGTTGTTCCAGGAAGCAATGAAGGTGAAGATGCCTACCGCCGCGAGGGACGGGCGGGAAAGCGGGAGCACGATCGTGAAGAAGACCCGCCAGCGGCCCGCGCCGTCGATGAAGGCGGCCTCCTCCAGTTCGCGCGGGACGCCCTGGAAGAACTTGTAGAGGATGTAGACCATCGCGGCCGGCGCGCACTGGGGCAGGATCATGCCCCAGTACGTGTCGACCATGCCCATCTGCTGGACGGTGGTGAAGAGGGGCACGCCGAGGACGGCGGGCGAGATCATCAGGCCCGACATCACCACGCCCATCAGCGCTCCCTTGCCGCGGAACTCCGTGCGGGCGAAGCCGTATCCGGCGAGGGCCGCGACGGTCAGCACGATGGCGGTGACCAGTACCGAGACGACCAGCGAGTTGATGAACCAGTTGCCGATGTTCCCGGTCGACCACAGCGCCCGCCACGCCTGGGTCGTCCACGTCCTCGGCAGCCAGTGCGGCGGGATCTCGGCCGCCTCCGCCTCGGACTTGAGGGAGGTGAACAGGGCGGCGGCGATCGGCGCCACGAAGACGGCGGAGACTGCGACGCCGAGCAGCGTGAGGACGATCTGGCTCGGGGTCCAGGGCCTGCGGGACCGCTTGGAGACCTGTACGGCGGTGGTCATCGGGCGCTCTCCTCACGGTTGCGCAGCAGCCACATCCGCGCCAGGGCGACGACTGCGATGATCACGAAGAAGATGACGGACATCGCGGAGGCGTAGCCCACGCGGTAGCTGGTGAAGCCCTGTTCGAGGGTGTACTGCACGAACGGCCGGGTGCTGTTCTCCGGCCCGGTGCCGAAGTCGAACATCACGACGGCCTGGTCGAAGAGCTGGAGCGAGGCGAGCACCTGGAGGGCGATCACCAGGCCGGTGATGTTGCGCAGCATCGGCAGGGTGATGTGGACCATGCGGTGCCAGGCGTTCGCGCCGTCGAGCTTGGCGGCCTCGTAGAGGTGGGCGGGGATGCCCTGGAGGGCGGCGAGGTAGAGCAGGAAGCTGAAGCCGACCGTCCACCACAGGGTCTCGATGACGATGGCGAGCATGGCGTACGACTTGTCGGTCAGCCAGGGCGTCTGGATGCCGAGGGTCTCGTTGAACAGGCCGATGCCCTGGGTGAACAGCCACTGCCACATGTT
Organism: Streptomyces cylindrosporus; assembly: GCF_022698165.1. Classification (GTDB taxonomy): domain Bacteria; phylum Actinomycetota; class Actinomycetes; order Streptomycetales; family Streptomycetaceae; genus Streptomyces; species Streptomyces cylindrosporus. Next base: position 529,982 of record NZ_JALDAY010000001.1, on the reverse strand, counting down.
GCCCGCGACCGTCGAGGGCAGGAGGAAGGGCGCGAAGAAGCACAGCCGCCACAGCCACTTCCCGCGCTCGATGTTGTGGGCGAGCATCGCGAGGAGGAAGGCCAGGACGGTGATGCAGGGGACGACGAGGAGCGTGAAGTACGCGCTGTGGCCGAGCGCGTCCCACATCATCGGGTCGTGCAGCGCCTCGCGGTAGTTGTCGAGGCCGATGAAGCGCGCGCCCTCGCCGGAGATGTTGGCGTCGGTGAAGCTGAGGTAGACGCCGCGCAGCAGCGGCCAGATCACGAACAGCACGAAGAGGAGCATGAAGGGGGCGATGAACCAACCCCCGTGCTGGAAGCCCTGCTTGCGACGGACGGTCGCGGTGGCCGTGGCGGCCCGTACGCGCGGGGATACGACGAAGGTCTCGGCATTGGTCGTCATGCGACCGCACCTCCCTGCGCGGCGGTCTTTCCGTCCATGGGGTTCTTCGAGGCGAGGAGCTTGACGAGCTGGTTCCTCATCCTCTGCGCGACGGAGGCGGGCTTGGCGGAGCCCATGGTCGAGGAGACGACCAGCGGGCCGAGGTCCTGCGCGAGGATGCCGGTGGAGCCCGCGAACCACACCTTCGGCTCGGTGGCCTGGTGGTCCATGGCGGAGACGTACTCGTTCTGCGGCTGGAGCTTCTTGTACGCGGCCGTGGACAGGGTCGGCGTGTAGGCGGGGATGTGGCCGCCGGCGGCCCACTGGAGGGCGTGCCGGACGACGTACGCGGCCAGTTCGTGCGCGGCCTCGTTGGTGGCGCCGCCGCGGCCGGACTGGTGCGGCAGGACGAAGGAGTGCGACTCGGCGTGGGTGGCCTGTCTGCCGAAGACGGGCGGCAGCGGGGTGGCGCCGTAGTCGAGCTTGGCGGCGGAGAAGACCGGCACCGACCAGTTGCCCTCCCAGGTGAAGGGGGCGCCGTTGATGAACTGCTCGCCGGTGGGCGCGCCCGGGATGACGTATCCGTCGGTGACGTGCTGCCGGAAGAACTCCAGGACCTGGGTGGCCTTGTCGGTGTCGAAGAGGACCTCGGTGCGGGCGTCGTTGAACCACTGCCCGCCGAGCTGGGTGTAGAAGGCGACGAAGAACCACCACTGGAAGTTCTGGTCGTTGGTCCACAGCCCGATGGTCTGCAGCCCCTTCTTCTGCGCCTGCTTGGCCTTCTTCAGGACGTCGAACCACTCGGTGGTCGAGGTCACCGGGATCATCCGGCCGTCGTCGCCGAGCAGACCGGCCTTCTTCAGCACGTCCTTGCGGTAGAAGCAGAGTTGTACGTGGATGTCGAGCGGGAGCGCGTAGAGCTTGCCGTCGATGACGCCGCGCTGCCACAGCGCGGGGTTGTAGTCCGACTCCCGTACCCCGTACTTGGCGAGCAGGTCGACGTCCCACGGGTCCAGCAGGCGGCCCGGCGAGAAGCCGGCGACCCGGCCCATGTGCATCACGCCGAGTTCGGGGGCGCGGTTGCCGGCCGCGGCCATGGCGAGCTTGGTGTAGAAGGGGCTGCCCCACTGGAGGGTGGAGTCCTTCACAGCGATGTCGGGGTGTTCCTTGCGGAAGGCGTCCAGCATCGCGATCATGTTCGATCCGTCGCCGCCGCTGAAGAGGTTCCAATACCGCACCCGGGTGCGGCCGGTGGCGGCGAGTGCGTCGGCGCCGGTGCCGAGCGCGGCGAAGCCGAGGCTGCCGGCGACGAGGAGCCCGCCGAGCCCGCCCAGCACATGCCTGCGATTCAGGTCAGGTCGTCCCATGCCCTGCCCTATCTGTTCGGTATACCGAATCTTGCCCGTAACTTCGAACGGGACCGTAAATAGGAAGCGCTTGCCAGTCAATGGTTCGCGCACGAGTTTTCCAGCCACGGAGGTCGTTCTCGGTTGAACGACGGCGTAGTCTCGGGCAGCCTGCTGTGCGGCGGCGGAAGGGGGAACGATGGACATCGCGGGCGCGCGGAGGAAGGCGGCCCGGGTCGCCGGGGCGCTACGGCGCTCGCGGCGCGTGTCCGGGATGCGGGAGTTGACGGGCGGGCTCGTCGCCGCCGTGCGGGCCAGACCGCGGCCGCCGGCCGACGCGCGCGAGCTGTGCCGGGCGCTGTGCGAGGAGATGAGCGTACGGCGTGGTGGGCGGGCGGTGGAGCTGCGGTTTGAGCGGTTCCCGGACGAGATCGAGGTGACCGGGCTCTGGGTGGAGTTCCAGGACTTCGACCTGGTCATCGTCGAGGAGCGGGCCGAGGCGGTGCAGCAACTGGTCATCCTGGGCCATGAGTTGTGGCATCTGCACGCCGGGCACAGCCATCATCACGTGGCGGGGGCGGCGCTGGCGGACCGGAGGGCGTGGACCGACATGGCGTTGTCGGTGGCCGCGCGCGACGGCTCGCGGGTGGCGGACGAGGCGGAGGCCGACGACTTCGGACACCGGCTCGCGGCGGCGTTCCGGCCGCTGCTGAGCGGGCGGGAGACGGAGGAGCCGCTCACTCCGCTGAGCCGGTCGCTGGGGTATCGCGGGCGCGGGGGTTCGGCGCGGTGAGCGTGGGCGTGGTGAGGGCGTGGGCGTGGGTGTGATAAGCGCGAGCGCGTCCGGCGTGGGCGCGGCGGGCGTGGGTCTCGGCCAACTCGCCTGGTCCCCCGCGGGGTTCGTCAACGAGTTCTATCCGTCCTTCTGGTGGATCCCGGCCGGGGTGCTGATCGCCGCGCTGGCGATCAAGCTGCCGACCATCGTGCGGCTGTGGAGCGACCCGCTGCTGCGGGCCGTGGGCGGCGTACTGCTCGTCGCCTGCGCGGTGTTCGTGTTCGTGGCGCCGTCGACGATCGCTCGGGTCAACCGGATCACGGGCGTGCCCAACATCTCGGCGCCCTGGGTGTATTCACTGCTGACGGCGTTCTGCGGCTCGTGCCTGCTGCTGATCATCGCCTGGCGCAACGGGCTGGCCGACCGCTCCGCCGCGACGGTACGCGCCGTACGGTGGGTGGTGGCCGGGTCCCTCGGGGTGATCGCCGCGCTGTGGGTGCTGTTCGCGCTGGCCGACGCGCCGGTGGAACGGCTGCGGGACCTCGACACGTACTACGCCAACACGCCGTACATGCGCGAGATGATCGTGCTCTATCTGGTCGCGCAGGCCGTGGCGACGGTGGTCACCTCGGCGCTGATCTGGAACTGGATGCGCACGGACGGACTGGACGCGTGGCTGCGCTGGGGGCTGAAGTTCCTCGGCATCGGGTACGCGGCCCAACTCTCCTTCTACGCCGTCAAGTTGCCGGCGGTGGTGGCCCGGTGGACCGGGCACGACCTGGACTGGCTGAGCACGGGTGTGGCACCGCCGCTGGCGTGTCTGTCGGCCATCATGATCGCGGTCGGCTTCATCCTTCCGCACGCCGGTCAGTACCTGCACGACCGCTGGCGCATCCGGCTGGCCCATCGGCGCCTGCGTCCCCTGTATCTGCTGATGCGTTCCGTCAACGGGGGTGGGGTCTCGTTCGTGCTGCGGGCCACGCCGGAGCTGCGGCTGATCCGGCGGGAGACGTTCATCCGGGATGCGCTGCTTCCGCTGGCGCGGCATGTGGACGAGGGGCGGCGGCAGGGGTTGTACGAGGCTGCGGTGTCCCTTGGGCATGAGCCGGGGAGGGCGATGGCGTTGGCCTGGGCTGTGGCCGTGCAGGACGCGGTGGCGGGGGGCGGCCTTGAGGGTGGGCCGGAGCCGGATACGACGGGCTTGTTGCGGGAGATCGGGGCGGTGTCCGATGCGTTGCGGCGGCCTGAGGAGTTGGCGGCCGTGCGGGCGGGAGTGGGCGCGTTCCGGGGTGCCGCGACCGGTAGTTGAGCGGGTGCGGGTTCGTTGTGGCTGGTCGCGCAGTTCCCCGCGCCCCCGAGGGGGCGCGGTTCCTGCCGTCTCTCAAGCTGTGAACGGGGGCTGCGGCAGGCCCTTTCCTGCTCCTGGGACTACCAGGAGGGAGCCCGCCACCGGGTGTGGGTCCGTCAGGCCCACTCTGGCTGTCGTGATGTACAGGTCGGTCAGGTCGGGGCCGCCGAAGGCGCAGGCCGTTACCAGGGGGGTGGGGAGGGTGATCTCCCTGTCCAGTTCGCCGTCCGGCGTGTAGCGGCGTACCGCGCTGCCGTCCCACAGGGCCACCCAGACGCAGCCGTCGGCGTCCACCGTGAGGCCGTCGGGGTAGCCTGCGTCGTCCTCGATCTGGGCGAAACGGCGGCGGTCGGAGATCCGGCCGTTCTCGTGGTGGAAGACGTCGATCTGGCGCGTCGGGGAGTCGATGTAGTACATCAGGCTGCCGTCGGGGCTCCAGCCCGTGCCGTTGCTGACGGCGACGTCGTCCAGGACGAGTTCGGCCGTGCCGTCGCCCGTGAAGCGGGAGAGCGTGCCGCCGCCGGGGGCCTCGTCGTAGCGCATGGTGCCGGCCCACAGGGAGCCGTCGGGGGCGACCGCGGCGTCGTTGGCGCGGCGGCCGGGCACGGGCTCGTGGTGGAGCCAGTGGAAGGTGTCGTCGGGGTCGACGAGGGCGACGCCGTCGCGGAGGTTGAGGACCAGGCCGCCGCCGGCGCGGGGCTTGGCGGCGCCGACGTGCTGGTCGGTGACCCGGAGCGTGCGCCGGCCCGAGACCGGGTCGTACGTGTACACGCGGCTGCCGAGGATGTCGATCCAGATCAGGCGGCCGGCGTCCGCGTCCCAGGTCGGCCCCTCGCCCAGGGCGGCCTCGGCGCGCACCGCCACCTCGTAGGCCGTCATGCGACGGTCCGGTGGCCGAGGCGCTCGGAGAGTTCCACGGCGCCCTTGGCGGCGAGCTGCTCCAGCTCGGCGCGGCGCTCGTCGCTCCAGCGGATCATGGGGACGGAGATGGAGAGGGCGGCGACGACCTGGCCGGTGCGGTCCCGGACGGGGGCCGCCACACAGCTGACGTCCGGGTTGGACTCCCGGCTCTCGACCGCGAGGCCGCGCAGCCGGATCTCGGCGAGGGCCTCGCGCAGGGCGGCCGGGTCGGTGATGCTGTTGGGTGTCATCGCGACCAGGTCGGCGTCGTCCGGGATCCGCGAGCTGAGCTCCGGCTCCGGAAGGGAGGCGAGCAGCATCTTGCCGACGGACGTGCAGTGGGCGGGCAGCCGACGGCCGGCGGCCGACACCATCCGTACCGCGTGGGTCGAGTCGACCTTGGCGATGTAGATGACGTCGGTGCCTTCGAGGATCGCCACGTGCACGGTCTCGTCGCAGGTCTCGGCGACGGAACGGGCGACCTGCTGCCCCTCCGCGGCGAGGTCCAGCTGCTCGGCGTAGCGGCTGCCGAGCTGGTACGGCCGTACGCCCAGCCGGTACCGTCCGGGCTGGCCCGGGACCTGGACGATGTACGACCGGGCGGCGAGCGTGGTGACCAGCTCGTGCACGGTGGTGCGCGGCAGCTGGAGCCGGCGCACTATGTCGGGGGCGGAGAGCGTCCCGTCCCCGTCGAGGAAGAGCTCGAGAATGTCGAGAGCCCGGGTCACGGCAGGTACGAGGCGTCCCACAACCGGCCCCCTCCCTTGATTATCTGGGCGTCTGTGTTCGAAATTTCAACAGACGATCGGCATGACGAACACAGGCTAGCGACAGCCAGTTTGCCCGGGCAATGGTTCTGCGCAGACCGCCTGCCGCACCCTGTGGTACTACTGTCGCTCATGTGCGACACGTCACATCATGTCGCACACCGGGGCGGCCGGGACGGGAGGGGTCCACGGCGCCCGGCGGTGATGGGGGGTCCCATGCATGAAATGACCAAGGGCTCGAACGTCTCGCTGTCGGCCCTGAGCGAGAACGCCGGTTCGGTGATCGTCGGTCTGGGCTGGGTCAGCCCCAGCGGCGAGGGTGACGCGGATGTGTCCGTCTTACTCCTGAACGGCGACGGCAAGGTGCGCAGCGACGCTGACTTCTACTTCTACAACAACCCGGTGGCGGCGGACGGCAGCGTGCAGCTGCTCGGCAAGACGCCGACGGAGGACGGCAACGAGGACCGTATCGGCTTCGACCTGACGGCGGTCCCGGCGGAGGTCGGACGGATCGTCGTCGCCGCGAGCCGGTACGAGGGGGCACGCTTCGGCGAGCTGGAGGACCTGCGGGTGACGCTGGCGGACGCGGCGGGCGAACGTCTGCTGCGGTTCGCCATCGAGGACGCGGGCGAGGTCAGCGCGATCATCTTCGGCGAGCTGTACCGCCGGGGCGAGGAGTGGAAGTTCCGGGCGGTGGGGCAGGGGTACGAGTCCGGACTCGGGGGGCTGGCCACGGACTTCGGGGTCGATGTCGATGACGAGCCGGAGGCGGAGGCGGAGGGGGGTGGCGAGCAGTCGGAGACGGCCGCGCCCGTCGAGTCGTTGCCGCAGGCGGCGCTCGAAGCCATTCCGAGTCCACGCACGCCCGAGGACGGGACCGGGAGCGGGGCCGGGGCCGAGGCCGCCGCGAAGAAGCCCGCCGCCCGGCCGCGTACGGCGAAGAAGAAGGTCACCCTGCCCAAGGCGGCCAGGAAGTCCCTGGCGGAGAACGAGTCGTGGCGGGAGTCCCGGCTCTTCCCGGTCTCGGTGCTGAAGAGCGACCGGGACCGCGAGATGCGCGCCACCTCGGTGCTGCTGTCGGTGATGGCCCAGGTGCCGGAGTTCGGCAGACGGCTCACCGCCGCGTTCGGGGCACCGGCGGGGCGGATGGAGACGTTCACCGAGGTCTCGCTGCCGCACGGTGACACACCCCGGCGTCCGGACGGGGTCGTCCGCGTCGAGCGGGCCGGGAAGCTGTGGACGGCCCTGGTCGAGACGAAGACCAACGGCAACGCCCTGAAGCCGGACCAGGTGCAGGCGTACATGGACATCGCCGCGCGCCGTGGCTACGAGGCGGTCATCACGCTGTCGAACGACGTCGCCCTGGAGGGCAGCCCGCTCGTCGACGTCAAGATCGACGGGCGGCGCAAGCACAAGGTGGCGCTGCGGCACCTCTCCTGGGCCGAAGTCGCCCACCAGGCGCAGATGTTGATCCGCCACGAGGGCGTCGGGAACGCCGCCCACGCCTGGCTGCTCCAGGAGCTGCTGCACTACCTCCAGCACGAGAACTCCGGCTGCCACGGCTTCCAGAACATGGGCTCGGCCTGGGTGCCGGTACGCAACGGCATCGACGACGAGACCCTGTGCCAGGGCGATCCGCGGGCGCTGGAGGTGGTCGAGAGCTGGGAGCGGCTCATCCGCCAGGTGTGCCTCGGACTCGGCGGCGAGCTCGGGCAGAAGGTGCTCCCGGTCCAGCGGGCCAAGCGCGGCACGGACCCCGGGGCCCGCCGCGCACTCCTCGCCGACCAGCTCTGCACCGACGGACGCCTGCGGGCGGAGCTGCGCGTCGAGGGCGCCCCGGGCCTGCTCGGCGTCACCGCCGACCTGCGCACCGGCAAGCTGCGCACGTCCGTGGAGATCCCGGCGCCCGAGCAGGGCTACCCCCTCACCTGGGCCAAGCGCCTGGTCCGCCGACTGGAGGACGCACCGGCGGACCTGCACATCGAGACCCTGGTCGAAGGCGAACCAGGCGGCCCCCGTGGCACCTTGGAACGCCTGCGCCCGGAACCGGCCGACATGCTCCCGAAGAACACCGCCACCCGCATCACCGGCTTCCGCCTCTCCCTCCTCAAGAGCATGGGCAGCGGCCGCGGCAACGCCGAGTCCGGCTTCATCCGCAGCGTGGACGACGCCGTGAACCGGTTCTATACGACGGTGGTGGTCCAGCTGGACAATGCGACTCCCCAACGTGTGATGACGAAGGAGCGCTCGTGAACGTCCTGGTGACCGGAGGCAGTGGTTTCGTCGGTTGTCATCTGGTGGGGCGGTTGCTGGAGCGCGGGTATCAGGTGCGGGCCACCGTGCGGAGCGTCTCCAACTCCGTGAAGGTGCGGCCGCTCAAGGAGCTTCAGGAACGGCATCCCGGGCAACTGGAGCTGTTCGAGGCCGACTTGTTGCGTGACGGTTCCTTCGACGACGCGATGAAAGGGTGCGAGGTCGTCTTCCACGTCGCCTCGCCCTTTCTCATGCCCGAGAAGATCAAGGACGGGCAACGGGACGTCGTCGAGCCCGCGTTGACCGGGACGCGGAACGTCGTCGGGAGTATCGAGCGGACCCCGACCGTGCGCCGGCTCGTGTTCACGTCCACCGTCGGGGCGATCTTCGGGGACTACGTCGACGTACTCGACATGGAGGGGCGGGTGTTGAGGGAGAGCTACTTCAACACCACCAGCACCGTCGAGAACAATCCGTATCACTTCGCCAAGACCGTTGCCGAGCAAGCCGCTTGGGAGGCCGAGAAGGGGCAGGACAGGTGGCGGATGGTCGCCGTCAATCCCGGGCTCGTGCTCGGGCCGTCCCTCACGCCCGCCTCCGAGTCCGGCAGTCTGTTCCTCCTCGACGAGCTCTTCAAGGGGTACTTCTTCTACGGCGCCCCCGACTTCAGCTTCACCACGGTCGATGTGCGCGACGTCGCCGACGCCCACATCGCCGCCGCCGAGAAGGACGACGCCCACGGGCGGTACATCCTCGCCGCCGAGCGGATGTCGTCCTTCTATGACATGGCCCGGATCATCCGAGGACGGTACCCGAGGAGTCTGCGGATTCCGCGAACTCGGCTTCCCCACTGGCCCGTTCGCGTTCTCGGGCCAGCCTTCGGGCTCACCCAGGACTACATCCGCAAGCACCTCGGCATCCGGTTCGAGGTCGACAACGGGCGGAGCGTGCGGGAGTTGGGGATCAACTACCGGCCGATCGAGGAGACCGTTCTCGATCATTACGAGGCTTGGCGCGCGCAGCGGTCCTAGCGCCCCGACTCCCCCAGCACCCCCCTCAACCGCTGCGCCCGCAGCACCAGTTCGAGCTCGAAGCGGCGGTCGGGGTCGTCTATCTCGTCGCCCCACAGTTCGCGGATCTGGCGCAGGCGGTAGCGGACCGTCTGGGGGTGGACGCCCAGCCGGGCGGCCACCTCCGGAGCGCCGCCGCGGGTCTCCAGCCACGCCAGTAACGTTTCCGCAAGCCGGCGCCCGTGCGTCGGGCCGCAGTGGGCGAGGGGGGCCAGACAGCGCAGGGCCAGGTCGTCGATCAGTTCCTCCGGCTGGAGCAGGACCAGCGCTTCCGTGTGTTCCGTGCAGTACAGGACGTCCCCGGCCGGCAGCAGACCCCGTTCCATCAGGTGTACGGCCGCCTCGGCCCAGCGCAGCGACTTCGCCGCGTCGGCCAGCGGGACCGGCGGGCCGATCGCGCCGGACCAGCCGGTCAGGGCGCGGTGCAGGAGCTCGGGGCGGCCGGCCGCGTCCGGTTCGGGGACGACCATGCGCGGCTGCTCGTACTCCATGTCGAGGAGGATGCCCTGGCCGACGGCCGGTGCGACCGCCTCCCGGGCCGGGCGGAGCAGGACGCCCACGGCGACCTTGCGGGGCAGCGGCCAGCCGACCCGCGCGGCCCGTTCGGTGAGCGCGTCGGCCGGGTCGCCCCGGTGGTGCTCGGCCAGCAGCAGCTCCATCAGCCGGCGCTGCAGCCTCAGCCGCTCGCCGGCCTGCCGCGCCGCCGCCTCGGCGTAACCCCGTACCGACTGGTCGACGAGGCCGTCGAGGTACTCGTAACCCGCGTCGACCAGTTCGTACATCGCCGGTGGCGGGATCTCCACGCGCTGGCCGATCTCGGCGAAACGGCGCCAGGCCAGTCGTACGCCCATGCGGTAGATCGCCTGGAGCGAGTCCAGAGAGCGGCCGTGCAGGCCCTCGCCGCGGCCGAACTCCTGGAAGACGCCCGGCGGGACCGAGGGGCGGCCCTCCGAGGTCTCCAGATGCTGGACGAAGACCTCGATGGCGCGGCGGATGCCGACCAGGGCCATCGGTTCGCCGGACTCGTCGAGGACGACCGGTAGATGCGGGTACTCGCGGCGGATCTCGCGCAGGATCTCCTCGGCGAGCGCGGGTGCCTCCGCCATCGCGATGGCGGCGAACCGGCGGACCTGGAGACGGGGGACGTCGTGCCAGGCCGAGCGGGTGGTGGTGGCGGGTGAGCGGGCCGGCCCCACCGGTCAACTCCCCTGTCCTGCTTGCTCGTACGTGATCAAGGGGGTGTTCGGCTGGTCGGGGGTCGCGTCGAGCAGCGCGACGATGCCGAGGGCGGCGCCCACGGCGAGGGCGGCCGCGGCCACCACGGTGAGCGCGGCGCTGAGCAGTCTGGACATCGCAGGGTAAGCCTCTCTGTCCGGAGGTCGTCCCACCCCGGTGTCCCACCCCTGCCCGTCCGCCCCAGTCTCGACAAGCATTGACACCCCGTCAAGAGGCGCCTACGGTTCCCGCCCACAGAGCGGCCCGAACTCCGTCATCCCTCCCCCCTGGAGTGCCCGGATGCGCCGTACAGCCTCACCCCTCTCCCTGATCCTGCTGGGACTCGGCACGTTTCTGCTGGTCCTGGCGCCGATGCTGGTCTGGTACGTGGAGCCACGGGCGGCCGTGAATCCCATCGACATCGACACCACCGCCGTCTACCAGGGCACGGGGTCCTACTTCGACACCGACGAGCTGGCGACCGTCACCGACAAGCGGATCACCGTCACCCAGCAGGTCCGCGGCAATGTCGCGGACAGCGAGAAGAGCGGGGACGCGGTGTGGGACGTGACGACGACGGTCGACACGGACAAGTCGCTGCCGGCCGCCGATCCGCACGACGCCCTGGAGTTCTTCCTCAACCGGTGGGTCACGAACCGGAAGACCAACAAGCCGGTCCACTGCTGCGAGGAGAACCCCTACTTCGAGGGCGACGCGTACCTGAAGTTCCCCTTCGACGTGCACAAACGCTCGTACCAGTGGTGGGACAACTCCCTTGGCGACGTCGTCACGCTGCACTACGCGGGCAAGCAGAAGGTCCAGGGCTACACCGGCCTCGCCTTCACCGGCACGGTCCCGCCGACGAAGATCGGCACCCGGCAGGTGCCGGGCAGCCTGGTCGACCAGCCGAAGAGCCCGCAGGTCCTGGCCGAGGAGTGGTACTCCAACCACGGCATCCGCCTGGTCGTCGACCAGCGCACCGGCCGCGTCGTCTACGCCCAGGTCGGCCCGCGCCGCACGCTGCGCGCGCCGGGGCACAAGTACGACGCGGTGCTGCTGCTGGACAGCCGGAAGCTGGCGTTCACGACCGCGACGCAGAAGGAGCAGGTGAAGCTCGCCAAGAAGGAGAGCGGACAGCTGCGCATGGTGGGAGAAACGCTGCCGATTGGTGCCGCTGTGGCCGGATTCGTACTGGCGGTGGTCGGTGGGGTTTTGGTGGTACGAGGACGCAGGCGTCCCGATTCGCCGGAAACACCCCGCTCATCCGAGGTCCAGCTCACGATGTGACATGACGTCAGTTCTAATAAAGCCGCAAATTGTCACCTCGGTGAGTAGCCGTGGCGAACGGCTGGGCGAAAACTGTCCAACCCCACCCGAGCACAAGCTGTCCACACCCCTCACCCATGAAGAGCTCAGTCCCCCCACAGCACGTCCGGAAACCAGTCACTGAGTTCCGCACCCTGAGACGAGTTGGAGCACCCATGCCCCAGCACGTGCCATCCCCGCTGCGCGCCGGTCATCCGTGGTCGCCGCAGCACCCCTCGGCGCTCCCCCCACAACCGCGCCGAATCGTTTTCCTCGCCCACCGGGATCTGGACAATCCGGCGGCCGGCGGCTCGGAGCTGCTGGTCGACCGGCTGGCCGAGGGCCTGACGGCTCTCGGCCACCAGGTGACGCTGATCTGCGGCGGACCGGCCGCGTTCCGGGACTACCGGGTCGTGTCGGCCGGCGGCGAGTTCGGCCACTATCTGCGGGCCCGTTCCGCCTTCGCCCGGCAGGTCGGGGAGACCGACCTGCTGGTCGAGGTGTGCAACGGGATGCCGTACCTCGCGCCCCTGTGGCACCGCGGCCCGACGCTGTGTCTGGTCAACCATGTCCACTCCGATCTGTGGAAGATGCGGTTCGCCGGGCCCTTGCTGCCGGCCGCGCGGATCGGGCGAAGACTCGAGCAGTGGGCGCTGACCGGTGCGCAGCACCGGAGTCTGCTGGTCGCGGTCTCGCCGTCCACGGCGCACGCCCTTCGGGAGATCGGCGTGGAACGGAGCCGTATCCGTGTCGTGCACAACGGCGTAGAGGAGCCGGGGCCGCGGGCCGACCGGTCCGTCGAGCCGCTGTTCGTGGCGGTCGGCAGACTCGTCGAGTACAAGCGGATCGATCTGCTGCTGAGACTCTGGGAGCGGGTGCGGCCGGTGACCGGCGGCCGGCTGGTGATCGTCGGGGACGGGCCCGAGCGGGAGCGGCTGGAGCAACTCGCCGGTCCTGGCGTGGAGTTCGCGGGGCATGTCTCCGAGGCGGAGAAGCACCGACTGTTGTGTGCGGCCTGGTTGCTGCTGCATCCCTCGGCGGTGGAGGGGTGGGGGCTGGTCGTGACGGAGGCCGCCACTCGGGAGACGCCGACGATTGCCTTTGATGTGCCTGGGCTTCGGGATTCCGTTGTGGATGGGGAGACCGGAGTGCTGGCGCAGGGGGAGTCGTCGTTCGCGGCCGCCTGGTGCACGCTGGCCCTGTCGGGGGCTCGGCGGGAGGCGATGGGGAAGGCTGCGCGGGATCGGGCGGCTCGTTATCGGTGGCATCGGACCGTCAGGCAGTTTCGGGCGGTGGCTGCGGAGGCGGTGAGGGGCTGGGGGTCGTGAGGCGGGTGCGGGTTCGTCGTGGCTGGTCGCGCAGTTCCCCGCGCCCCTTGGCGGCGTTGAAGGACCCCTCGTTTCGACGTTCCGTTGCTCTCTTCCGGGCCTTTCGGCATGAGCAGGATGATCCTGAGACGTGTTACGAACTCCTCGCTCGCGATGCCGCCAACCAGGTCGAGGCCTACGGCGGTCCCGTCTCCGGGCGGACCGTCGTGGACGTCGGTGGAGGTGGTGGGTACTTCACCTCGGAGTTCCGGCGTCGGGGTGCGCAGGCGTATCTCTTCGAACCGGACATCAGAGAACTCGGCGAGAAACCACCCGAAGGTGCCGTCATCGCCGACGGCTATCTGCTGCCCCTCTCCGACGGCGTCGCCGATGTCACCTTCTCCTCGAACGTTCTTGAACACGTCGCCGATCCCGAGACCTTTCTCAGTGAGCTCGCCCGGGTGACCAGGCCCGGTGGGCTGATCTACGTGTCGTTCACCAACTGGCTGTCGCCCTGGGGCGGGCACGAGTGGGCGCCCTGGCACTACTTCGGGGCCGAGCGGGCGCGGGCCCGCTACCGGCGTCGTACCGGAAGATCGGCGAAGCACACCCTCGGCGAGAACCTGTTCGCCGTGCACATCGGCACCACCCTGCGGCAGGTGCGCGCCCGGGACGACGTCACGGTCGTCTCCGCGCGCTCCCGCTACTGGCCCTTCCTCGCCGAGACCGTCGTGAAGGCGCCCGGCATAAGGGAGTTGGCCACCTGGAACCTCCTCCTCATTCTCCGGCGGTGTCCACCATGACGACCACGGTCCAGGCTCCTCCTCCGGCTGCCGTCCCCACCACCGCGGCCACCTCGGGTCCGCCGGAGGGCCCGCGGTCGCGGCGCTGGCTGGTGGGGTTCTGGGCCGTGGTGTTCGTCCTGTTCCTGGTGGTGCACCCGGGACGGCAGACCTTCGACACGAAGCTGGGCGTGACGGTCGATCCGGGGGCCTTCTTCTCGGATCTCGGGCAGTTGTGGCACGACCAGGGCGGCTTCGGCGGCATCCAGGACCAGTACGCCGGTTATCTGTGGCCGATGCTGCCGTTCTACTGGCTGGCCCATGCCCTGCAACTGCCGGTGTGGCTGGCCGAGCGGCTGTGGATGTCGCTGATCGTGTCCGTGGCGTTCTGGGGTGCCCTGCGGCTGGCCGAGCGGCTGCGGGTCGGGAGTGGCGGGTCACGGTTGCTGGCGGGGGTCGCCTATGCGCTGTGGCCCGTTTTCACGATCGTGATCGGGTCTACGTCCGCCGCCGTGCTGCCCGGGGCCTTTCTGCCGTGGGTGCTGTTGCCGCTGATCGACGAGCGGTACAGCGCCCGGGTCGCCGCGCTGCGGTCGGCGTTGATCGTGCCCTTCATGGGCGGGGTCAACGGGGCCTCGACGCTCGCCTCGCTGCTGCCGGTGGGGCTGTATCTCCTGTCCCGGCCGCCCGGGCCACGGCAGCGGAAGCTGATCTCGTGGTGGGTGCCGGGCGTGGTCGTGGCCACCGCCTGGTGGTGGATTCCACTGCTCATGCTGGGGGTCTACGGGGAGAACTTCCTGCCCTATGTGGAGTCCTCGCAGACCACCACGGCCACCATGTCCGCCACCGAGGCCCTGCGCGGCGCCGGGAACTGGGTCGCGTATCTGCACTTCGGCGAGGCCTGGCTGTCGGCCGGGTGGACGGTCGCCGCGTCCGTCGTCGTGATCGTCTGTTCGGCGCTGGCCGCGGGGCTCGGTCTCGCCGGACTCGCCAGACGGGACATGCCCGAGCGGCGCTGGCTGGTACTGACCGTCGTCTCCTGCGTGCTGGTGCTGCTCGCCGGGTACGGCGGCGCGTTCGGGGCGCCCTTCCACGGGGTCGTGCAGGACTGGCTGAACGGCGGGCTCGTCCCCTTCCGGAACATCTACAAGTTCCAGACAGGGCTCGCGCTCGCGCTGGTGCTGGGGCTCGCGCATCTGGTGGGGGTGGCCGCGGACGCGCGGGGCGCCCGGCCGGTGCGGGGGCGGCGGTTCGCTCCGCTGGTCGCGGCGGTGCTGATCCTGCCGGGGCTGATGTGGCCGTATCTGGACGGGTCGATCCTCAGTCCGGGGTCCTTCCAGGAGCTTCCCAAGTACTGGAAGACCACGGCCGGTTGGCTGGAGAAGTACTCGCCCGACTCGCGCGCCCTCGTCGTCCCGGCGACCGCGCACGGCATCTACAGCTGGGGCTCCCCCATCGACCAGCCTCTTGATGTGCTCGCCAAGTCCCGCTGGGCGCAACGGGACTTCGTGCCGTTCGGCACCCCGGGCAACCGGCGCGCGATGGACGCCGTCGAGGACGCGCTGGCCTCCGGGAGCGAAGTGCCGGGGCTGGCCGACTACTTGAGCCGGGCCGGGATCTATTACGTCGTCGTACGCAACGACCTGGACCCCGGCCAGGCCGACTCGGTGCCCACCACCACCGTGAAGCGGACGCTTGAGCAGTCCGGGTACCAGCGGGTGACCGGCTTCGGGCCGGTCATGACCGGCGGGGTCATCGCCCATGACGCGCCGCTGCAGGTGGAGGGGCTGTATCCGCGGCAGCGGGCGGTGGAGATCTACGAGCCCTCCGGCAAGGACGTCCCCCGGCCGGGGCAGGCCCGGCTGCTGCCCGTGTCCGACACCGCCGTCGTCTCCGGCGGACCCGAGTCCCTGCTGCCGCTGGCCACCGAGCTGCGCGGCCGGGCGACCGTGCTGACCGGCGACAACCATCCCGGCCTCGGCTCGCCCTCTCTCCAGGTCGTGGGTGACGGACTGCGGCGCGCGGACACGCGGTTCGGGCTCGTGACCGCCAACACCTCGTACACGTACACGAGTTCGGAGAAGAACGCGCCCGACGCCACCCAGGACGCGGGGAAGAAGCCGCACCAGATCCTGCCGACCGAGGGGCTCGGCCACCAGACCGTGGCGCAGTTGCGGGGGGCCGACTCGGTGACTGCCTCCTCGTACGGGAACTGGCTTTTCCACCTGCCCCAGTTCGACCCCGTGAACGCCTTCGACGGGAACCCACAGACCGCCTGGACCGAGGGTGCGCCCGGGTCGGCGGACGGGCAGTGGGTGCGGATCGGCTTCAGCGGCGGGTCGTACGACATGCCGTCGTCGTTCAAGGTGAGCCCGCTGCCGCAGGAGAGCGTGCGGTCGGCGGCGACGAAGGTGCGGGTGGAGACCGAGAAGGGGGAGCGGACCAGCTTCCTGCGGCCGAACGGGTCCACGCAGAGCATCAAGGCCCCTGCCGGGGCGACCAGTTGGATGAAGCTGACGATCGTCGACTCCGTCGCACAGCACGCCGGGCTGACCGGGGCCGGGTTCTCGGAGATCGACCTACCGCACGTCCAGGTCACCCGCATGCTGCGGCTCCCCACGGACGCCGACGACTCCGACGCCACCGCCACGCTGATCTCCCTGCACCGCGCCGCCGACCCCACCGGCCTCTCCGCGACCGGCACGGAGGCGGGCCTGCACCGGAGCTTCACCACGGCCACGGCGGGGACGTACGAAGTGAAGGCGAACGCCGTCCCGGTCAACGGCGAGGAGCTCGACAGGCTGCTCTACCAGGTCGCCCCCGACCAGCAGAACCGCATCGTCGCCACCGCCGACTCGACGGCGGCCCTCGGCGCGGGACTGTCGGCGCGCAACCTCACCGACGGCGATCTGACGACGGCCTGGATCGCGGGCGACCGACCGACTATCCATCTGCGCTGGAACGGCAAACAGCCCATCGGGGAAGTGGTGTTGGCCCCGGCGGGCGGGCTGTCCACCCGGGCGACCGAGGTGCAGATCACCTCTCCCGACGGCTCGACGGTCGCCGGCGTCGACGAGAACGGGGTGGTCCGCTTCGACCCGATCACCACCGACCGGCTGGACATCACGGTCAGCAAGACAGCCTCGACGACCCTCTACAACCCGGTCGCCGACGAGGACCTCCAACTGCCGGTCGGGTTCAGCGAGGCGTACATCCCGGCGCTCGACCAGTACCGCACACCGCAGCCCAGGTCCGGGCGGACGTTCTCGCTGCCGTGCGGGCAGGGCCCGGACGTGGCGGTGGACGGCGAGCTGTACCAGACCAGTGTGAAGGGGACGGTCGGGGACCTGACCGAGCGGCGCCAGGTGGATGTGACGTTCTGTCAGCAGGGGCGTAACGACAGCGAGTTGGAGCTCACCGCGGGCACGCACCGCGTCGAGGCCGGGGATGCCGGGCCGCTCACCCTGACCGGCATGACCCTGACCCGCGGCACGGTCACCGAGGCGACCCCGGTGGACCGCCAACTGACCATACGGGACTGGCTCGGTGACCGGCGCGAGGTGAGCGTCGGCTCCGGTGACGCCATGTATCTCACGACGTACGAGAACTACAACGACGGCTGGAAGGCCACCCTGAACGGCAAGGAGCTGACCTCGGTCCGGCTCGACGGCTGGCAGCAGGGCTGGCGGATCCCGGCCGGGGCGGGCGGCACGGTCAAGCTGTCGTACGAGCCCGCCACGACGTACGAGGGCGGGCTGATCGGCGGTGCGGTCGGGCTCGCGGTGCTGATCGGGCTGGTCGTGTGGCGGCGGCGGGCCGAGAACCCCGACCCGCCGCAGCCGGTGCCGCCGCTGCCCGGGCTGTGGCTCGGGACGGTCGTGCTGACGGTGGTGGGAGTGCTCATCGCCGGATGGTTCGCGCTGCTGGTGCCCGCGCTGGCGCTGCTCGCGTACCGGCGGCACGCGCTGCTCGTACCGATCGCGTTCGTCGCGCTGGCCGGGGCGGGGATCGCCGCCGCGACCGGGGCCGGGGAGCCGGTCGGCGCGGGCGAGGGGGCGTTCGGACACGCGGCCCAACTGCTCGCGCTGATCGGGCTGTTCGCGGGGGTGGTGAGTGTGCGGGAGCCGGACGAGGGGCCGGGGTCCACGGCCGTACTCCCGCCGGTGCGGGAACCGGACCAGGGGCCGCCGGGCCGGACAGCCGTACCCCCGCCGGCGCCTCAGCCGCCACCCGCTTCCTCGGAGGCGCCGACCCAACAGCTCCACAAGGGGGGCGAGAACGCATGACGGCACTCGATCACCCGGCCCGCAACGGCACCGACGGGCCCGTCCCGCCGGGGCGCATCCCCTTCCCGGTGGTGGACGAGGTGGCGCGGCACTGTCTCCAGGAGGAGGAGCCGGAGACCGTGCACATCGAGGTCCATCTGCCGGGGCGGCTGGACCGGGACCGGCTGCGGGCGGCCTTCGCGGAGGCGCTGCGCAGGCATCCGCGGGTCCTGATGCGCCAGGCGCCGGGGCGGTGGTACCGGCTGCGGTACGAGTGGGAGCTGACCGCGGAGCCGGACGTGGAGGTGGTGAGCTTTCCGGAGGCGGGGCGGTGTGCGCTGCGGGACGCGCGGACCCGGGCACTGACCACCGCGCCGCCGCTGTCGCTCTCGCCGCCGATCCGGCTGGAGGTGGTGGAAGGAGCGGGGCCGGTCGAGGGAAGCGAGGCGACGGACGCCGTCGGGGTGCCGACCCGGCCGAAGCCGGGCGGGCCGCAGCACAAGGGCACCGTCCTCTTCCTCACCATCAACCACACCGCCCTCGACGGCCCCGCCTGTCTCCGCGTCCTCGCCACCGCCGCCGAGATGTACGGCGGCCGGGACAACTCCCCCGCCGCGCCCCCGACCCGCACCACCGAACCCCAACCAGCGTCCGCGGACACCCCTTCCAACTGGTCACCCCCCGCCCGAGTGGCCCCGGGCACCCCCGAACTCTCCCCCGGCAACGGCATGCTCGTCACCGAACTCCCCCTCCCGCACCGCCCCAAGGGCGCCCCCTACACCGTCAACGACCAGCTCATGGTCGCCACGGCCCTGACGATCGCCCACTGGAACAGGGAACACGGCGCCCACCCCCGCCCCCTCCGCATCACGATGCCGGTGGACGACCGCCCCCGGGACCTCACCATGCCCATCGGCAACGGCACCCGCCTGGTGGAAGTCCCCTTCGCCCCGGCCGAGTTGACGACCACCGACATGCATCGCCTCCTCACCCGCACAGCCACGCGTACCCGAGCCCTGAAGTCCCTCCCCCGCCCCCAACTGGGCCACGGGGCCACCCTCCTCACCGCCCCCGTCACTCCCGTGGCGTGGCGAGCGGCGCTCACCCGCGGCCTGCGCCGGGCCGCCGCCCCCTGGACGTCCACGACCCTCCTCAGCAACATCGGCCGCATCCCGTACTCCCTGGACTTCGGCGAGGGGGCGGGCCGCGCGCACGCGGTGTGGTTCTCGGCGCCGGCCAGGATGCCGCGCGGCCTGACGGTCACCACGGCGTCCACGGCCGGCCGGCTGCACCTCGCCCTGCGCTGGTCGCGGTCCCTGCTCAGTCATGGCGACGGCGCCCATCTGCGCGACCTGTTCGAGCACTACTTGCACACCACGGACGTGGAGCAGCCATGACCACCGCCCCGGCCAAGCCCCGTGAACTGCGCGACTTCTACGAGAACCCCGCCGTCCCGGTCGCCTCCGGCACCCCGCGCAGCCTCCGCCAGGCCCGCATGCTGGCGGCGGCACTCCACAAGCGCCCCGCGCAGACGATCCTGGACATCGGCTGCGGCGACGGAACGGCCGCGGCCACCGCCGCGCCCCTCCTGTCCGGTCACCGCCTCGTCGGCGTCGACTGGTCCCAGGACGCCCTCCAGCGCGCCCGCGCGCATCTGACGTACACGATCCGCGGTGAACTCACCGGCGGCGGGCTGCCGTTCAGGAGTGGATGCGCGGACGCCGTGCTGTTCAGCGAGGTGATCGAGCATCTCGTCGACCCGGACGCGGCCATGGACGAGATCCGTCGCGTGCTGCGGCCCGGGGGCCATCTCATGCTGTCCACACCGAACTTGGCCGCCTGGTACAACCGCGCGCTGCTGGCCGCGGGGGTGCAGCCCGTGTTCTCCGAGGTGAGTCTGCGCGGGATCCACGGGCGGCCCGGGGCGGAGGTCGTCGGGCATCTGCGGCTCTACACCGCCCGTGCGCTACGGGAGTTCGCCGCCGCCTCGGGCTTCGAGGTCGTACGGCTGGCCGGGGCCCCCTTCCACGGCGTACCGCGTCCGCTGCGGCCGCTGGACCGGCTGCTGTGCTCCAGACCGTCCCTCGCGTCGATTCTGCTGCTGCACGCACGCAAGAAGACCTAGGGGGCGGGGACATGTGGTGGGGAGTGGCCGCGGCGCTGATGGCGAACACCCTGTACAGCCTCGGATTCGTCCTGGAGAAACGTGCCCTCACCTCGCTGCCGGAGGTGACGATCCGTCAACCCGCGCGGCTGCTGCGGCTGGTGCTCGGCAGTCCGCTGTGGATCGGCGGCTCGCTGTCCCTCGCCGCGGGCTTCGGCGCGCAGCTCGCCGTCTACCGGACGCTGCCGATCGCCGCCGCCCAGGGCATCTTCGTCTCCGGCCTGGTGCTCCTGGTGCTGCTCTCCGCGCGGCTGCTCGGCGAGGAGACGACCGGGCGGGAGCGGTACGCGCTCGGGGCGATCCTGGCGGCGCTGCTCATGGTCGTGCTCTCCCTGAAAGAGAGCGCCGACACGGTCAGCCGGAGTGCGCCCTACCAGCTGATCCTGCTGGTGTGCGTGCCCTCGCTGGCCGCCGGGGTGTGGCTGTACGGGTCCGCCGAGCGCCGCTCGCGCCACCGGCACCGCGCGCCGACCACGGGCGTGGAGTACGGGGTGGCGGTGGGCCTGCTGTACGGGGTCAGCTCGCTGGCGATCAAGGGGGTGTCGAGCTACCTCACGACCAGCGGCCTCGGCGGTGCCGTCGTCGACCTGCTCGAGTCGCCGTACCCGTATCTGCTCATGTTCACCGGGGCGTTCGGCCTCGTCATGTCGCAGGCGGCGCTGCAGCGCTGCCGGGCCTCGCTGATCGTGCCGGTGTGCACGACGGTGACCTGTCTGTACACGGCGGTGCTCGGCACGCTCTCGTTCGGCGAGGCGCTGCCGCACGACCCGCTGCGGCTCTCCCTGCGCCTCGGCGGCACCGCGCTCGCCGTCTCCGTACTGCTGACCATGCCCAAGCACGACACCGCGCCCGCGCAACCCCCCATCGGTGCCAAGGAGTTGACTCCGCCATGAACCCCGACGACCCGCTGCTGCGGATCCTGGCGTGCCCGCTCGACAAGGGCCCGCTGCACCTTCTCGCGCCGGACGGGCCGGCGGCCAGGGAGGCCCTCTACAACCCGCGCCTGCACCGCCGTTACCCGATCGTCGACGGCATCCCGCAGCTGCTGCCCTCGTCCGGGGAGCAGGTGTCGGACGACGAACACGAGGAGCTGCTGAAGCGGCTTGCCGGGGGCGGCGGGACCGGGGGCGCGACCGGCGGAGACGGCCGCGGCGGCATCGGCGACAACGGCCGCGGCGACGACCACGGCGGTGTCGGTGGCGACGGTCGCGGTCCCCAGGCGCCCGGGGTGGCCCCGTGACCGTGACACCGCCACGCACCCTCGCCGCCCGCCTGGCCCCGCTGCTGCCCACCCGGCTGGTCGCGGCCGTCGCGCGGGCCGTCTATCCGCGCTTCGAGCCGGAACTGGCCCGGCTGGGCGAACTGTGCCCGGCCGGGTGCGGGACGGCCGTGGACGTGGGCGGCTGGTACGGCCCCTGGACCCGGCGGCTGTCGCGGCGGGCCCGGCGCGTGGTGACCGTGGAGCCGGTCCCGCACCTGGCCCGGCTGCTGACCGCGGCCGCCCCGCCGAACGTCCGGGTCGTGCAGGCCGCCGCGTCGGACCGCCCGGGCATCGCCCGCCTGTGGCTGCCCGCCGACGACGCCGGCGACCGGGGCGTGTCGTCCCTGGTCCGCCGTGACATCCACGCCCACGCGCTGGAGGTCCCGTGCGTCACGCTCGACGAACTCCGCCTGCGCGAGGTCGGTTTCATCAAGATCGACGTGGACGGCAGCGAACTGGCCGTGCTGCGCGGGGCGACGGGACTACTGGCCCGCGACCGCCCGGCGCTCTTCGTGGAACTGGAGTCCCGCATCCAGCCGATCGCACCGGTCGTCACCTATCTGGCGCTGCTGGGATACGAGGGCTGGGTGCTGCCCGGCACCACCTGGGTGCCGCTGGCGAAGTTCCCGCTGGAGGCCCACCAGGAGGCGGCGGCGCACGTGGTCACCCAGGGCCTGCTCCCCCGCGTCCTCCCCTTCCGCAGCCGCCCCCGTTACGTGAACTCCGTCCTCTTCCTCCCGGACGGCCGCCGCCCCGGTGTCAGTGCCGTGGGAGACCATGGTTCGCATGCCGCCCTCCGCCAAGCGCCCCGCTAGCCCGTTCACCCCGCTCGACTTCCAGCTGGTGCTGCTGCGCCGCATGGCCGACCACAACCCGGACCTCGTGGAGGACGCCCGGCACGAACTGGGCGTCTCCATCGCCGACATGCGAGAGGCCAACAAGCGCTGGCAGGCGATGCTGCACTCACCGAGATCCCGTGCCGCCGCCTCCCGGTACCGCTCGATCCTCGGCGAGCCCGAGTCCTCCGTCCGCCGCCGCGTCGGCGACCTCGACTGCGAGGCCTGGCTCTGGCCGGTCCCCCTCTGGCCCACCCTGCGCTTCGAGGTCCTCCTCGCCCCGAACGGCGCGGTGTGGAACGAGTGGCTGGTCCGGGCCCCGGGAGCGGAGGGACCGGACCTGAAGACCCTCGACGACCTCACGCCCTGGTCCTGCACGGTCGACGAGGCGGCCCGCGCCTTCGCCCCGGCGCGCCCGCTGGAGGGGACCGCGCCGACGCGGTGGGGGCTGGCGTTCACGGCGCCGGACGGGGAGGGGGTGGCCAGGCAGGTGGCGGCGGAGTTCACCTGGGGGCTGCTGCAGCGGGTCGCGGTGACGGAGTGACGCGGTGACGGGGTGAGCCGCCGTCAGCGCGGGACGGCGGCCAGGATCGCGTCCCGCACCGCCGCGACCGACGCCGGGTGCAGGAACAGGAAGAGATTCGGCTCGACGAGCTCCAGCTCCATCACCAGCGGCTCCCCGTCCTCCCCGTCCACCAGGTCCACGCGCGCGTACAGCAGCTCGGGCGCATCCGGTACGGCGGCCAACGCGGCCTCGGCGACGGCGAGTTCGGCCGGTGTCGGGGTCCACGGCTCCAGGTCCGGGTGGGCGACCTTGTCGGCGTCGTAGGCGGCACCGGGGGCGAGGACGGCCCGCTTGCGGCTGGCGTGCAGCAGCCGCCCGCCGAAGAACTGCAGCGCCCGCTCACCGGCGACGTCGATGCCGCGCATGTACGGCTGCACCATCGCGGTGAACCCCTCCTCGTGCATGCGCGCGAGATGCCGTACGGCCGAGTCCCGCTCCCCGGGCGCGTACCGGGCCGCGTACCGCGCGCCCGCCCCCGAGGTCGGCTTGATCACGTACTCGTGCGCGTCGGGCAGCTCGACGGCGTCCCCCGGCGCGAGATACCGGGTCGGCACGACCGGCACCCCCGCCTCCGCCAGCTCCCCCAGATACCTCTTGTCGGTGTTCCACCGCACGACCTCGGCCGGATTCGCGAGCCGCGTCACCTTCCCGCACCGCTCGGCCCACGCCACGAACTCGGCCGCCCGCCAGCTGTAGTCCCAGGTCGAACGAAGGACGACGAGGTCGTACGCCCCCCAGTCCACCGCGCGGTCGTCCCAGCTCACGGCATCCGCCTCGGCCCCGTCCGCACGCAGCGCGGCCACGAGCACGGGCAGGTCACGGTCGCGGTTGGGCTCCGGGCCGGGGTCGTAGGTGACGAGGGCGATGCGGGACAAGGGGGACTCCGTTCTCGTCAAGGGACGTCCCGCAGGCTAACCGGACCACACGCAACCACGGCAACCCATTTGACCTTCACCTTCGGGGAAGCCCCAGCATCGCAACGAGGAACGAAACGAGGTCGTCGAAGCCATGGAGTCGCAGATGCCGCAGATGCTGACGATCGGCGCCTTCGCCAAGGCGTGCCGGCTGTCCCCGAAAGCCCTGCGCCTCTACGACGAGCTGGACCTGCTGCGCCCCGCCCGCGTCGACCCCGGCACCGGTTACCGCTACTACACGCCCGCCCAGCTGGAACGGGCCCGTCTGGTGGCCTGGCTGCGCCGGCTCGGCATGCCGCTGGCCCGCATTCGCGAGGTGTGCGCGCTGGCACCGGCGGACGCGGCCGTCGAGATCCGCGCGTACTGGGCGGGGGTCGAGGCGGAGACGGCGGTACGGCGGGATCTCGCCGAGTTCCTGGTCACCCACCTGTCGGCAGCACCCCGAAGGGACACGACGATGCTGGAACTGCGCTACCACGCCCACTCGGACCGCGGCCGGGTCCGCCCCGCCAACCAGGACACGGCCTACGCGGGCAGCCGACTGCTCGCGGTGGCGGACGGCTTCGGCCCGGCGGGCGCGCCGGCGAGCAGCGCGGCGGTGGAGGCGCTGCGCTTCCTGGACACGGAGGAGGTACCGCCGGGTGACGTCCTGAACGTCCTGGAGGACGCGGTCCGGGGCGCGACGGAGGCGGTACGCGACGCGGCTTCAGGCGCCACCGACGAGAACGGCACGACCCTCACCGCCCTCCTCTGGACCGGCTCCCGCCTGGCCCTGGTCCACATAGGCGATTCCCGGGCCTACCTCCTGCGCGACGGCGCCCTGTTCCGCATCACGCACGACCACACGGTGGTCCAGGGCCTGATCGACGAAGGCCGCCTGACCCCCGAGGAGGCGGCCTCCCACCCCCAACGCTCCCTCCTCCTCAAAGCCCTGGGCACGACCACCCCGGACCTCCGTCTCCAGGACGTGGCCGCGGGCGACCGCTACCTCCTGTGCTCGGACGGCCTCCCGACGACCCTCCCCGACGCCCGGATCCGCACGATCCTCACCACCGCCCCGACCCCGGCCGAAGCAACCCGCGCCCTCATCGCCGAGGCGAACGAGACGGGCGGCCCGGACAACGTGAGCTGTGTGGTGGCGGACGTGGTGGCGGACGTGGTGGAGGGGGTGTGAGGAGCATGGCCGACGACGACGTTCGTCTGACGGAGCAGATCGCCTACTACCGGGCCCACGCCGCCGCGTACGACCGTGCCTACACCGAACGCGAGGACCTGCGGCGGCTGCCGGCCACGGTCGGCGACCTCCCGATCAGGGGAGACGTGCTGGAACTGGCCTGCGGAACAGGACAGTGGACCGGGGCGCTCGCCGCGCGGGCGCGCTCGGTCACCGCCGTCGACGTGGCCACCGAGACGCTGGACATCGCGCGGGTCCGGGTCTCGTCCCCCCACGTGCGGTTCGTCCGGGCCGACGTGTTCGCATGGCAGCCGTCGCGCCGCTACGACACCGTGTTCTTCGCGTTCTGGCTGTCCCACGTCCCTCCGTCCCGGCTGGCCGCCTTCTGGCACACCGTTGCGATGGCGCTCAGCCCTGGTGGCAAGGCGGTCTTCGTCGACGACGGCCCCGCCGAAGCCGCACACGAGACGTTTCTCGCACGGCAGCCCGTCCCCACGGTGGTACGCCGGACCGACGACGGCTGCAGCTACGGCGTGGTGAAGCTCTTCCACTCACCCGCCCGCCTCACCCGAGATCTCACCTCGATGGGCTGGTCGGCCGATGTCCGACCCCTGGGCGAAAGTTTCATCCGAGGCGTCGCGGAGCCCCCCGGCAACAGCTGACGACGAGCACCAGGGAATCCCGTCTGCCCCCATTGGTCGTACGAGCCCTGGCCGCAGCCCGCACCCACGGCTTCGCCCATTCCTGCCGCCCCGAGCAGGGCCGGCTTCTGCAGGTCCTGGCGGGCGGGGCGAAGAGTGCCATCGCCGAGACGGGGACGGGCTGTGGCGTCGGGCTCGCGTGGCTGGCGACGGGGGCGCGGGCGGGTGTGCGGCTCGTCAGCGTCGAGCGGGAGCCTGTACGGGCCCGGGTCGCCGCCGAGGTCGAGGTCATGGTCGGGGACTGGTGGCGGATCGCCGAGCGGGCACCGTACGACCTGGTCGTCCTGGACGGCGGGGGCGTGGGCAAGATCCCCGAGGACGAGCCCGCCGATCCGGCCCGGCTGCTCACCCCCGGCGGTCGGGTGGTGATCGACGACTTCACGCCGGCCGCCGAGGACCCGCCCCGGCACGACGGCAGGCCGGATCTCCCCCGGCTGCACTGGCTGCGGCACCCCGCCCTGCGCACGATCGAGATCCCGCTCGCCGAGGATCTCGCCACGCTCGTGGGCACCCGGCGGTGGCCGGAGTGACCGGGATCAAGCTGCGGTGGTGACTGATTTCGGTGGTGCTGGTGTAGGAACGGGGTGTTGGTCCCGATGACAAGGAGTGCGCCGCGTGTCCTCTCTCTTTCCGGCTCTGGAGAGCCCGAGTGAGCAGCTCGCCCTGCGGTTCGGCGAGCGGTCACTGACGTACCGGGAGCTCGCGGCGGCCTCCGGCGCCCTCGGGGAGCGGCTGCGCGGCGCGGGGCGGGTCGCCGTCTGGGCCACTCCCGCGCTGGAGACCGCCGTCGCCGTCGTCGCCACCCTGCGGGCCGGCGTGGCCGCCGTGCCCCTCAACCCCAAGTCCGGTGAGAAGGAGCTCGGGCACATCCTGTCCGACAGCGCGCCCGCAGTGGTCCTGGCCGCGGCCGGGGATGAACTTCCCTCGCCGGTACGAGACTTGCCGCGCATCGACGTCGATGTCGATGCCGATGTCGACGCCGGTGACAGCGGTAGCGGCAGCGGGAGCGGTCTCGCCCCCTCCGCCGTCGGCGACGAGGACCCCGCCCTCGTCGTCTACACCTCCGGCACCACCGGCCCGCCCAAGGGCGCCGTCATCCCGCGCCGGGCCATCGCCACCACCCTCGACGCGCTCGCCGACGCCTGGCAGTGGACCGGCGACGACGTACTCGTGCACGGGCTGCCGTTGTTCCATGTGCACGGGCTGGTGCTCGGCATCCTCGGCCCGCTCCGCCGCGGCGGCTCCGTCCGGCACCTCGGCCGCTTCACCACCGACGGCGTCGCACGCGAGCTGAACGACGGCGCGACCATGCTGTTCGGCGTGCCGACGATGTACCACCGGATCGCCCAAGCCCTCCCCGAGGAGCCCGAGTTGGCCAAGGCGCTCGGCCGCGCCCGGCTGCTCGTCTCCGGGTCCGCCGCCCTCCCCGTCCACGACCACGAACGCATCGCCGCCGCCACCGGCCGCCGCGTCATCGAGCGGTACGGCATGACGGAGACGCTGATGAACACCAGCGTCCGGGCCGACGGCGAGGCCCGCCCCGGCACGGTGGGCGTGCCCCTGCCGGGCGTGGAACTGCGGCTCGTCGAGGAGGACGGGTCGCCCATCACCTCGTACGACTCCGAGACCGTCGGCGAGATCCAGGTGCGCGGCCCGAACCTCTTCACCGGCTACCTCAACCGCCCCGACGCGACGGCGGCGGCGTTCACCGCCGACGGCTGGTTCCGCACCGGCGACATGGCGGTGCGCGAGTCCGACGGTTACGTCCGGATCGTCGGCCGCAAGGCCACCGACCTGATCAAGAGCGGGGGTTACAAGATCGGGGCCGGTGAGATCGAGAACGCGCTGCTGGAGCATCCGGGGGTGCGGGAGGCCGCCGTGACCGGCGAGCCGGACGCCGACCTGGGCGAGCGGATCGTGGCCTGGGTGGTGCCGGAGGATCCACAGTCCCCGCCCGGGGTGGAGGAGTTGGCCGATCATGTCGCCCGTCGTCTCGCCCCGCACAAGCGGCCCCGTGTCGTCCACCACCTCCCCGCCCTTCCCCGCAACGACATGGGGAAGATCATGAAGCGGGCCCTGCACAGTGACTGACCGCCTCTCCGCCCGCGCATTCCTCACCCTCGTCACCGACGACTCCACCTTCACCGAACTCCCGTACCCGGCAAGGCTCGCCAAGCCCGACGGCCCCCTCGCCTGGCAGGGTTACGACGCTTCGCGCGCCCGCGCCGCGGAACGCACCGGCGAGTCGGAGTCCGTGGTCTGCGGCACGGCGACCGTGACGGGCACGCCCGCCGTCCTGATCGCCTTCGAGTTCGGCTTCCTCGGCGGCTCGCTCGGCGAACGCACCGGCGACCGCCTGGAGGCCGCGTACACCTACGCCCGCGAACACCGCCTCCCCGTCGTCCCGTTGGTCGCGACCGGCGGCAGCCGCATGCAGGAGGGCATGCTCGCCCTCACCCAACTCCAGCGCGTGGCCCACCAGTCGGCGCTGACGAGGGAGACCGGGCTGCCCCAGATCGCCGTCCTCCGTGATCCCACGACCGGCGGCGGCTGGGCCACCCTGGGCGCGGGCGCCGACGTGATCCTCGCCCTCCCGGACGCCCAGGTCGGCTTCGCCGGCTCCCGCGTCCGCCCACCGGACGCGGACCCGACGGCGTACACGGCTCAGGCGCAGCTGGCGGCGGGGGCGGTCGACGCGGTCGTACAGCCGGAGGAGCTGCGAGAGACGCTGGGGAGGTGGCTGGGGCTCCTCACCTCGCCGGCACAGGAGGTACCTCTTCCGGCCTCCCTGGGGACCGCCACCGGTCTCCCCGCCACCGGCTGGGCCGCCATCCACCGCGCCCGCTCTCCCGAACGCCCCCGCGCCCAGGCCTACTTGGACGCCTACTTCACCGACCGGGTCCGGATCAGCGGTGACCGCTGCGGTGGCACCGACCCCGGCATGCTCTGCGGCTTCGGTGCTCGTGACGGCCGTACCGTCGCCTACGCCGCCCAGACCGGTACCGCCACCCGCCCCGCCGGATACCGCACCGCGGCCCGGCTGATCCGGCTCGCGGGGCGGCTCGGCGTTCCCGTGCTGACGCTGGTGGACACTCCCGGTGCCGCCAATGACGCGGAGGCGGAGCGGCAGGGGGCCGGTGCGGCGATCGCGGACGTCTTCGCGGCGGTGGCCGCCGCCCGCACCCCGGTCACCACGCTCGTCATCGGCGAGGGCGGCTCGGGCGGCGCGCTCGCGCTGGCCGCGCCCGGCAACACCTGGGCCACGCCGGACAGTTACTTCTCGGTGATCGCGCCGGAGTCGGCGGCCGCCATCCTCAAACGCCCGCCGACTCAGGTCGAGGCGACCGCCGACCAACTGCGGCTGCGTCCGCAGGACTTGCTGGAGCTGGGTGTGATCAGGGGCATCGTCTGACGCCCGGTGCGGGAGAGGGGAGACCGGCGCCGCCCCGTTCCGGAGAGGCGACGCCGGCCGCTTCGTATCCCCCTTGCCCCTCCCCCTACTTCACCCCGACCGCACGGATGATCTCCTGCGACACCGAACCACCCCGGTCGTCGCTCGCCGAGGCCCGCAGGGAGATGTGGGCGGCGTCGCGGGGCACGGTCAGCGTGCCGTGGCCTCCGGTGAGCCGCACCGTCCGCCACGACTTCCCGTCGTCGTACGACACCTGCAGCCGCGCCTCCCCGATGGTGCCGGTGTCCGGCGCGCCCTTCACGTACTCCGCGCCGAGACCGACGGGTACCCGCGCTCCGCCCCGCACATTCCCCGCGAGGTCGGTGTCGACGTCGAAGGCGAGGTTGATCAGGGGCAGGAAGGTCCAGCGGTCGTCCGGCGTGGCCGCCGACCGGAAGGTCCACTCGGCGTGGCCCTCGGTGGACAGCTTCCAGCGGTCGGCGTCGAGGGCGGTGTCGGTGACCACCTTGTAGGTGTGCCGGTCGGCGGGCGCGTCCCAGGCGTAGGCGCCGGAGCCGGTGCGGCGGTCGACCAGCTCGCCGTCCAGGTACACCTCCGTGGTCTGGGTCATGCCGCTCTCCGTGCTCCACACGTCCCCAAACCCGGTGTGGTCGGGCCCCGAGTCGCCCCAGCCGGGGGTGTTGAACTGCAGCTGGTTCCCGGACCGTTGCTGCCCCCAGCCGAGCCCGGTCCCGAGCCACGGATGCCAGACCGGCCGGAACCAGTCCAGCTCGCGGTGCGAGCCACCGGCGTACCGCACGAGCCCGCTGCGCTCCTCCAGCGCCCCGTTCCCGACGGTCACCGACTCGTGCCACAACTGCCCCGGCCCGGTGGACACATAGTCGGTCCGCTCGGCCGGGTAGGCGATGCGTTCGGCGAACCCGAGCCCGACGGGGAAGGTGTCGGTGATCGAGTACCGGAACTCCCCTCCGTCCGTCACCGGCTTCACGGCGTGGAACTTCGTGTCCAGGACGGCGAGTTGGCGTTCGGTCGGCGCATAGGTGAGGTCCCTGCGCGGGATCGCCCCTCGGTGGCCCTCCGAAAGGTCGTACATGTAGGGCGTGTTGAGCGTGCCG
This sequence comes from Streptomyces cylindrosporus, assembly GCF_022698165.1. Taxonomy (GTDB): domain Bacteria; phylum Actinomycetota; class Actinomycetes; order Streptomycetales; family Streptomycetaceae; genus Streptomyces; species Streptomyces cylindrosporus. The sequence continues at coordinate 500,105 of NZ_JALDAY010000001.1, read as the reverse complement.
GTCATCTCGACGGTCCTGGCCGCCCGCAGCCGTGCCGCGTCGGCGGTGTTCACCGTGGCGATCTGCAGCGGCCGGTCGCTGTTGTCGTCGTCGCCCCACCAGGCGTTGAGCCGCCCGGCCGCGTCGTCGGTCACGAACAGCGCCCTGGCCCCGGCGTCCTGCGCGGCCTGCGCGAGCGCGACGGGATCGGCTCCGTCGGCGAGGTGCGCGAGCACCGCCTTGCCCGCGACGCCGCTGAAGGGCCCGTCCCCCACGTCCACGAGCGGCAGCCGGCTCCTGCCCTCGATCAGCGTGCCGCCGGGCTGGACGACCGCCTCGCCGACGCCCTTCACCTCCAGCAGTGGCTTGCCGAGCCGCCACACGGTCCGGTACTCGAAGGTCCCCTGCGTGACCTTGTCCGTCGGTGCGGCGAACACGCTGTCGTACTTCACCGGTACCTGCACGGCCCCGAAGAGGTCGGTGCCGCCGGCGTTCCGGTCGTACTCCATGAGCAGCTGCCGTGTCTCGGTCCGCCGCCCCACCCGCGCCGTGATCTCCCTCAACTGCCGCCCGTCGAGGGTGACTTCGCGGTCCCGGTCGAGTGAGATCTCCGGCGCGGCGAGGAAGCCGAGGCCGAGCGAGTCGGCGCCGTGGCTGCCGCGCACGTCGAGGAAGGAGGTGAGGCTGTACGTCCCCGGCTGCAACCTCAGCTTCAGCGTGCCGGAGTCACCAACGTAGGCCGGGTACGCGTCCGAACCGGCCGCCAGCTTCTGCACCACCAGGTCGGCCGGGGTCGCGGCCCCGTCCCGGTCCTTGACGTGCACGGTGAGCGTGTACCGCTCCTCCTCCTTGACCAGCCCGAACACGGTGTGGGCAACGGGAGTTCCGGTCTGGTCGCTGGCCACGATCTGCCCGCTGGTGTTGCCGATGGCGGCCTTGGAGCCGTCTCCCGTGACGGTCGTGGACGCGCTGCCGTGCGCGGGCACGGTGAGGGAGGAGTCGGCGAGGGTGGCGACCCCGTCCGGGGCACCCTGCACGGCGAGGCTCAACTCGATGTCCGTATCGGATGTGTTGGTGTAGGTGACGGTCTTGGTCACCGGCTCGTTCTTGTCATACGGCCAGCTGTAGAACCCGAGGTCGGCGCTGCCGGTTGCCGTGACGCTCGCGCCGACGGCATCCGGGACGCTGACCCGCCCGGCACCCAACTGATAGGCGGAGGCGTCGAGTTGCCGGGAGCTCGACATCAGCGCGTCCTTCAGCTGCGCGCCGGTCCAGTCGGGGTGTTCCTGGGCGAGCAGGGCGGCCACCCCGGCGACATGGGGTGTCGCCATGGACGTACCGCTCATGGATGTGTAGTAGCCACTGCCGTCGGTGAGTTGGGAACGGGCGGCGAGGATGTCGACGCCCGGGGCGGAGATGTCGGGCTTCAGGGCGTTGTCGCCGTAACGCGGTCCGGCGCTGGTGAAGTAGGCGGCCTGGTCGCTCGCGTCGACGGCGCCGACGGTGAGCGCGGAGTCGGCGGCGCCGGGTGAGCCGATGGAGGAGGGGGCGCCGGTGTTGCCGGCGGCGACGACGAAGAGGGCCCCGGTCTCCTTGGACAGGGTGTCGACGGCCTGGGCCATCGGATCGGTGCCGTCGCTGGGCTCGGTCGACCCCAGGCTCATCGACACGACCTTGGCGTGCACGTCCCGCGCGGCCCACTCCATCCCGGCGATGATCTGCGACTCGCTGCCCGAGCCCTGGTCGCTGAGCACTTTCCCGACGGCGAGATCGGCATCCGGAGCGACACCCTTCTCCTTGCCGCCGGAGGCGGCACCGCTGCCCCCGACGGTCGAAGTGACGTGCGTGCCGTGCCCGTTGCGGTCGGCGACGTCCTCACCGTCGATGAAACTCCGGGTGACGGAGACGCGTTGAGCGAGATCGGGATGACCGGTGTCGACGCCCGTGTCCAGTACGGCGACGGTCACCCCCTTCCCCGTCAGCCCCGAGTCCCAGGCGGCCTGGGTCCCGATCTGCGCGTTGCTCTCGGCCATGTCGGCCCGGACCCGCCCGTCGAGCCACACCTTCCGCACGCCTGCCTGCCGGGTGAACCCCGTCCAGAAGTCCCGCCCCTTGTCGGCGTCCACGGCGGCCCCGCGCACGCTCTCCAGCGTCCGTGTCCGCTCGGTGTCGCGCGGGGTGGCGACCCGGGCGCCCTTGTCATAGGTGACGATCAGCGGCAGCGCGCCGGTCCTGCCGTCGTCCAGTCCCTGCCGTATCAACTCACTGACGTCGAACAGCCGTTGATCGAGCGCACCGGCCCGCAGATAGGGCAGTGCCTCGTCCGGTACGACGCTGATCTCGCCGTCGTCCGTCCGCGTCCGCACGGCGCCGGTGGCACCTCGGGGCCGCGCCACGGTGACGGTCCTCCTGCCGCCGCCGAGGTCGGTGACGGTGACCTTGTCGCCGGTGACGAGGGTGACGGTGCGGGTGGCCGCGGCGGTGCGCACGGGGGTCGGGGTGTGCACGAGGGTGGGGGTGCCGTCCCGTGCGTCCGCCCGCGCCGTGGGCAGCAGCGCCAGCACGAGCCCCGCCGACAGGAGGATCGCCCCGCGTCCGACTGGTCCTCTGCTCATGCACACCTCTCTCCGTCGAGTGCTGCGAAGAGTGTCGAGGGGGTGGTGGGGTGGGAGGAGTCGGGTGGGGTGGCGGGTTGGTGCAGTGGCGGGTTTCCGCCAGCCGGGGTGGGGGCGATGGTGGGGTGTGGAAACCGGGACAACTCCGAACGCCGTCCGGAAGAATGGGGGTGCTCGGTGAGCGCGGCGGACGGGGGCGTCATGGCAGAAGGCCTGATTGAGTTCAGAGACCAGGACGGTCGCGTTATCACGGTCGAGGCGGCCGACGACGACTCCGGCTCGCGGCTCGTCGCCCGTGACGACGGCACGGCACAGGCGACCCGCACCTTCGAGGGCGCCCTGGAGGGAGTGCGCGCGGCGGCCGAGTCGGCGCTGCGGGTCTTCAGGGAAGGTGCGTTGAGGCCCGACGGCGTGGAGATCGAGTTCGGCGTCAAGCTCAGCGCGGAGGCGGGTGCGCTCATCGCCAAGAGCACGGTCGAGGGGCATCTGGTCGTCAAGCTCTCCTATGCGCCCGGACGGTCCTCGGACCCCTCAGAGGCGGCCCAGGTCTCATGACGACCGCCTCCTGGCACGTCCGGATCAGTTACGGCGGACAGACATTGGGCGCCGGCTTCCTGGTCACCGATCGGCACGTGCTGACCTGCGCCCATGTCGTGGCCCGCGCGGATGCCGACGCTTTCCGGGTGACGTTCGCCCACGGCCCGACGGACGTCCACGGCGACGGCCGCGACGGGATACCCGCCCGGGTGGTGCGGCACGGCGGCTGGTCGGGACGGGCCACCGACCCCGGCGACCTCGCCGTCCTGGAGCTCGACCGGCCCGTGTCCGTCGAGCCGGCCCGGTTCGCGGCGCCCTCCGCCGCCTACGGCGAGCCGCCGCGCAGACTGTACGTGTACGGGTTCCCGAAGCGCTACGACGAGGGCACTCTCGCCGAATACCGGGCCACGGCCGACCAGTTGATCGCAGGCGAGTGGGTGCAGCTGGAGGCGTGGACTCCGCACGGCCAACCCCTGGCGCCCGGGTTCAGCGGTGCGGCGGTGACTCTCGCGGACAGCGGACTGGTGGTGGGCATGGTCTCCGCCGCGGCACACAGCCCGGAGATCCGCAATGGCCGGATGCTGCCCGCCCAGGTCATGGCCCGCTACTGGCCGCCCCTGGGCGAACTGATCCCGACGCCTGGACACACCCGGCGGGAGAAGCAACAGCTGCGGGAGTTCGTGGCGGCCATGTCCCGGGAGGAGGAGCTGGAGTGCCGTCCCGAGGGGCTCTATCGCGATGCCGTCGGCGCCCTGGGGCCGCCGCTCCCGGCGAAGGGCTTCCGTGACCTGTGGGACGCGGCCTGGTATCTCCTCTCCGAGGTGCCGGACAGCACGGCCGCAGCCCGGTTCGCCGCCCGGCTCGCCGACTTCGTCGAGGACGCCCGACTCAGGGGTGCGCTGCGGTCCTGGCCCGGGAGGCCGCGGCCCGGGACGCGTGGCCCGGTCGCCGGTGCCTCTCCTTGGTCCCCGATCCTCGTGGAGATCGCGCCGAGCGGCTCGGGCGACGACCGCTTCCTCGTGGAGGTGTCCGTGTACGCCGGCGGCAACCGGCGCCTGGTGGGGTCGCGCACCCTGCCCGTCGACGGCGTGCAGGGATACGCCCAGGAGTGCGTCGACGAGGCCTACCGGGATCTCACCGAGGACGACCGCGAACTGATCGCCTTCGCGCTGCCGCGCCGCAGGCTCAACACGGACGTTGCGCACTGGCGGCGCAGTGCCACCGACGAGAGCCCGCTGGGCTCCTTCGCACCGGTCGTCGTACTGGACCTGGAGCGGCGGCGCAGTGGCGCTCTGCAGCACAAGCTCGCGCAGAAGTGGCGGCTCCTCGACGACCGGCCCGTGGCACGCATGCACCGCATCGGCTGCGGCTCGGTGGGGCAGGACCCGGTGCGGCTGACCGTGGGGCTGCGGCATGGAGCCGACATGGTGGGCTTCGGCATCCCGCCCCGCGCGGACGGCGCGCGCAAACTGTTCGAGGCAAGTCTGAACGCGGCCGTGCCGGTGCTGCTGTGGCCGCGATCCGCATGTCGCGGCGGGCCCGACCACCAGGACTGCCCGGGGGCGCGGTTCCTGGACCGGCTCGCCGAGCAGCTTGCCGAGCTGCCGCCAAGTGAACTGCCTTCCCGGATACACGAGTTGCGCATGCAGTCGTATCTTCCCGACGCTCCCCAGGCACGCTGGGCCGACGATCTGGCGCTGCTGTGGGAGGACCCCAGATGTCTGCCCGAACCCACCGGCTACCAGCACTCGCCCGTCCGCTGAGCAGACGGCGGACGGCACGGCGAGACCGAGCAGAGCAGGAGAACCGGAAGCCATGTCCCTGTGGCCCGTGTACACCGGCGGGAACGAGCCGCACGACGGCATCGACGACCTGCCCGCGCCGCCACCCTGGCGTGCCTTCGACGGTGGCCCGGTGCTGGACACCCCCGCCGAGGAGGACGACACCTCGGCCACGTCAGCGGACCGCAGGCACCGCGCCCGCACCTACCAGGCGACGGACGACGCAGTCCAGCTCGTCAACTCCGCGCTGTACCTGCGCCGCCCGCTGCTCGTGACCGGGCCGCCGGGCAGCGGCAAGTCGAGCCTGGCCTACGCGGTGGCCCGGGAGCTGCGCCTCGGCCCGGTACTGCGCTGGAACGTCACCAGCCGTACCACGCTCCACGACGGCCTCTACCAGTACGACCCGCTGTCGCGTCTGTACGCGGCCGGGCGTGCCGCCGCGCAGAGTGCCCCGGCGGACGGCGGCCTCCAGGACCATCTACGCCTGGGGCCGCTGGGCACGGCCCTGCTGCCGTACGCCCGCCCGCGCGCCCTGCTCATCGACGAGATCGACAAGAGCGACCTGGACCTGCCCAACGACCTCCTCAACGTGCTGGAAGAGGGGCAGTTCGAGATCCCCGAGCTGGTTCGCACGGCCCGTCACGCTCCCACGGCGGAGGTGATGGTCGACGGCACGGACGAGCGGGTGGCGGTGGCGCGGGGCCGGGTCCGCTGCCGGGCGTTCCCGTTCGTGGTGCTGACGAGCAACGGCGAGCGAGAGTTCCCGCCCGCTTTCCTGCGCCGCTGTGTGCGCCTGGAACTCCACCAGCCGCGCGACAGCCTCCTGGAGAACATCGTCCGGGCCCACCTGGGCGAGCCCGACGCGTACGCCCGCGAGCTGATCGACCGCTTCACCGAGCGCGGCCGGAGCGGCGAACTCGCCACTGATCAGCTGCTGAACGCCATCTACCTGACGGGCGCGGCGGGCATCGAAGCCTCGTCTCGGGACGCACTGGCGGAAAAGGTGATGCCGTTCCTGAGCGGGAACCAGGACGAGCCGGATGCCTTCTGACCCGAGAGAAATCGGTGGCTCCCGGGGTGACCCGACGGGGGTGGCTCGACTCGCCGGCCTGATCGCGCGAGTCAGCGGCGGCGGGCAGCCCACGTCGGTTGAGCTGGCCGAGGTGCTGTGGCTGGCCCGCCATGTCGTGGGCCCGGACGGCATTCGCCCCGCGCGTCCGTCTCCATGCCTGGACCCCGGTGTGGCCGGCCCCCCGGAGCCACTGGCTCCTTCACCGGCCCCGTCCCCTCCTCCGCCTCCCCCTGCCGCCCCCGCGGCCCGGTCTTCGGACCACTCCGACGGGCGTGTTCCTCTGCGCCTCCCCGCCACTGCCTCCGGCAACGACCAGGACCCGACCGGTGCCGCCCTTCTCGCTCCGGCGCCGCTGATGCTGCCCCACCCGCTCGCCCTGCAGCGCACCCTGCGCCCTCTCAAACGGCGGGTTCCCGCCCCAGTCGGCCAGGAGCTGGACGAAGAGGCGACCGCCCACCGCATCGCCCGGCTCGGAGCGGCACCCCAGTGGTGGCTACCGGTCCTACGCCCCGCCACCGAACGCTGGCTCACCCTGCACCTCGTCCACGACTGCGGTCCCACCATGCCCGTGTGGCGCCCCCTGGTCCGCGAGCTGAACACGGCCCTGGCCCAGGCGGGCGTCTTCCGCACCGTGGAACTGCACCGCCTGGCCCCCGACGGCACCGTTCACCGGGCCGGCTCGCCGGAACCGCACAGCGACGGCCGTACGGTGACGTTGCTGGTCAGCGACTGCATGGGCCCGCAGTGGCGGGAGGGCCCGGCGGGCTCCCGCTGGTACCGCACCCTGCGGCGCTGGGCCACGCGGATGCCGGTCGCGGTACTCCAGCCGCTCCCGGAGCGCCTGTGGCGGACCACCGCCCTGCCCACTGGCACCGCCCGCATCGCCGCTCCGTCACCGGCGGCGCCCAACTCGGCGTACACCGTGGACTCGTACGCCATGGACGACCTGGCCGCGCCGGTCCTGCCCCTTCCGGTGCTGGAGCCCTCCCCCGCCTGGCTCACCAACTGGGCGGAGCTGGTGTCGAACAGGGTAAAGGCCCAACTCACCGGTTCGGTGGGCCTGCTGGCCCCCTCTCCGCCACCTGCCCCGCTGGACGACGACGGGCTGGGCGACGTGGAACGCCTCTCGGCCGAGGAGCTGGTCCTGCGTTTCCGCTCCCTCGCCTCCCCCCAGGCCTTCCGGCTGGCGGGCCATCTCGCCGTCGGGCGGCCCGAGTTGCCGGTGATGCGCCTGGTTCAGGCGGCCATCGAGGTGAATCCACGGCCGCAGCACCTGGCCGAGGTCATCCTCAGCGGCTTCCTCAGGTCCACCGACGGTCCACCGGGCGCGTACGCGTTCCGCCCCGGTGTGCGCGAGGTGCTGCTGCGCACTCTCCCGCACACCGCTCGCTCCCGGACGACCGAACTCGTGGCCCGCGCAGGCGCTTTGATCGACGCCCGGGCCGGTGTCGCCCCCGGCGAGATCCCGGTGGTCGCTCCCGGGGAGGAGGGCGTTTCGGGGTCCGGGGAGCCGATCGCCCAGGTGCTGGAGGAGAGCGTGACCCGGCTCGGGGGGACGGTGTCGTACCGCGGCCGGGTGGTCGCGGGGCGGTACCGGCTGTTGGAGCGGCTCGGCTACAGCACCCGGATCTGGCGGGCCGAGGACACCCGCTCCGGCGGGCCGGTGGCCGTACACCTGCACCCAGAGGACCCGTCCCCGCACCAGGGCTTCCTGGAGGAGGCGGAAACCCTGGCCGGACTGGCCGGTCATCCGAACCTGCCGCGTGTCCTGGACTTCGGCGTGGACGGTGAAACGCCCTACCTGGTCGTGGACTTCACGCCAGGGATCACTGTCACGGAGCTGATCGAGGGCAGCGGCCCCAAGCTGCCGCACCCGCTCCTGGGTATCCTGGCCCGGCAGACCGCGGCAGGGCTGGCGGCCCTGCACGGGGCCGGGCTGGTGCGCGGCCGGGCAGGGGCGAACGGGCTGCTGATCCGGCCGGACGGCACGGTCGTACTCAGCCGGATCGCGTTGGGCGAGGAAGCGCGCCGACACTCGGTGAACACCGACATCCTCGTGCTGGGGACCTTCCTGAAGGACTCGCTGTGGGACGAGCACCGGCAGGTACTTCACGAGTATCTGTCGCTCACCGACGAGGTGCTGCCCGCCATGGCATCCCACGAGGCCGCGACCCAACGATGGGCCATGAACCGGCTGTTGTCGCAGGACTACGAGTGGCTGCTCCACCCGTCCCTGCCCGGCTACAGCGTGCTGGGCCCGCTACGACTGCCGTCCCGGCCGGTGTCGTCGCCTCCCGGACCGCTCGCCCAGGCCCTAGCCTGCATGCTGCTCCTGCACCCGGGCCGCCGGCTGCCCCATGCCGACATCGCGGCCGGCCTGCGGATCGATCCGCTGCCTCCGGCCGACCTCACCGAAGCGCTCCGCGCGCCGGCTCGGGAACTGGCGAACGCCCTCGGTCCGGGCACGCTGGCCGAACTCCCTGACGGTTACGCGTTGTTCACGGGCCCTGGCACCGTCGACCTGTTCCAGTGCGAGGAACTCCTGGCGCAGGCACAGGCACTCCGCGAGAGCGGGGAGCTCCAGGAAGCCCGTGTCCGAGTCGTGCAAGCCCTGAGCCTCTGGTACGGCGACCCCCTGGATGGGATCCCGGGCCCCGCCGCGGAAGCCGCGCGCTCCCGCATACTCGACCTCCGTCTGACTCTGTACGCCCTCCGCGCCGACCTCGGTCTGCAACTGGACGACGTCGCACAGACCAGATCCGACCTCCAAGCCATCCTCCAGGAGCACCCCGGACACGAGGAACTGCAGCAGCTCCACCTCCGGGCGGTACGGGCCATGGTCCCCGAGACGGCCGCCGAGTCGGAGCCGTACGGGCCGGTGATCGTCATCGAGGCGAACGACCTGAGCGACGGGCGGGCGCGCGAGGCCATCGGTGACGGGGCCTCCCAACTGCTGTCCGGCAAAGGCATCTTCCCGGACCAGTACGAGATGACCGCCCGGCCCGACGGATACCTCGTGCGCACGGATCCCGGGACCGACCTGCTACCGGTGCTGGCCGAGGCGCGCAGCCACTTCTTCGGCATCCTCGCAGACCTCGGCACCTCGAACCCGCCCCGGTTGCAGGTGACGTTCTGGCACACCGCGGAGACCGCCGCGCCCGGCCTGAGAACCGTCCTGGAGCGTGTGCCGGACTCCGCGGACCTGGTGGTCGCCGTCTCCCCCCGGTTGTACGAGGAGTACGTGAACCGCCCCGGCGGCCCGGACGACTCCTTCGTGCCCCTGCTCGACCAACCCGACGGCCCACCCGTCTGCTGGTACCAGCAGCTGCGTTTCCCCACCCCTGATCCTGGAACCCGCGACCTGGTCCGCGGCCCCTTCCTCGCCCACCCCGGCCGGCTTCCCGTCCCCGACCCCGAGCCCGGCCGCACCGCCGTCGTCCTCTCCTCCCCCGGTGCGCCACTCACGCTCTTCAACCCGAACGACCCGGTCGGCAAGCGGCCTTCGCAAGGGGTGGGGTACTACGAGGTCGACCTCACGCCCCACCGCAGCAGCTCCGAGGTCGCGCTCCCCAGCTCGGGCAGAGGAGCGTTCCCCGCAACGGTCGAACTGACCTGGCAGGTGAGCGACCCGATCGCCTTCATACGCGGTGACCGGACCCACCTGGCGACCCTCCTCCTCGACCACTTCCTGGACAAGGCCCGCCGCATCACCCGCCGCTACTCCCTCCAGCGCGCGGGTGCCGCCCAGCAGGCGTTGCGCCAAGGGTTCGGCAGATCTCCGGTGCCGGGGCTGTCGGTGACGTATTCGGTACGGCTGACGCCGGAAGAGCCGTCGGCGGCGGATCCGTTCGCCGGTTTCGTGTTCCAGTCACCACGCACGCTGCTGGACGAGGCGAACACCGTGCTTCTCGGCTTCGACGGCCCGTTGACCAGCTTGTTCTCCCAGGCTTCCGCATACACGGCGGTGCTCGACCTGGTGTCCGTCGTCGCAGACCACGTCGGCCGCCGGGTGCTGGACTCGTACGATCACCCGCTGGACGTGCTGCGGGCCTTCGCCGGCACCGATGTCGCCCAGGCTGTGCGGACACGCCTCGACCAGCTCGAACTGGACGCCGCAAACAGTGCCACCCAGACGTCCTACGCCCCCACCCTCGTCGTCGCCCTGAAGACCTCAGGCCGTGAGGTTCAGGTGGTCACGGACGTGTCGGAAAAGGCCGTGCGGCGCTGTCTGAGCCGCCTCTCCCTGATTGTCTCGGTGGACGGCGTGCACGGCCGCCGCGACGAGCTGGACCGGCTGATGCCGGATCCGGACTGTCTGCGGCGTGCGCTGCGGGCGTCGGCCATGCGGGATCCGCGGGGCGTGATGATCGGAACCTCCGTCGCGGAGCGGGACGCAGCGCTCGAACTCGGGATTCCGTTCATCGGCTACGCGCCCTCGCTTGCCGACAAGGACCGTCTCCGGGCCGCTGGTTGCGACGTGACAGTCCGTTCGCTCATGGAGCTGGCCGACGCGGCGAACACTATCCGGCCCTGGCCAGGACGGAACTAACACGTTCCTTATAACAGACATAAGCCTCAAAACCCCCCATTCAGCGGCACCCCACCCGGCCCCCTCCAAGCGGCGCCCCCTCCCCCACCCCCGCACGATTCCAGTGAGGCCCGCCACCCGTGGGCCCCACGGAATCGAGGCCGGCCGCCCCGGCGGCCCCCACGGTCTGCGCTCTCGGGAGGACCCTGCCATGACCGCCAGTCTGGAGCAGTTGCGCCGCTGCCATTTCGCCGTCGACCTGGGGGCCGCCCGGACCCGCGTCTATGTGAAGGGCGCCGGACTCGTCGTCGACCAGCCCTCCGTCGCCGCCGTGAACACCCGTACCGGCGCCCTCATCGCCGTCGGCGAGTTCGCGGAGAAGATGACGGGACGTACTCCCGACTACATCCGGGTCATGCGGCCCGTCTCCGGCGGCACCGTCGTCGACATCGAGATGGCCCAGCGGATGCTCCGGCACCTGCTCGGCGACAAGATCCGGCGGACCCTGCGGCGCAAGCCGCGGCTGCGTGCCGCCGCCTGCACCCCGCACGACGCCGACCCGCTCGCCCAGCGCGCCGCCATCGAGACGCTGGTGGGGCTCGGCGCCCGGCGCGTGGAGCTGGTCGACACGCTCATCGCCGCCGCCGTGGGGTGCGGGCTGCCCGTGGAGCGGCCCGAGGCCACCATGATCATGGTGTGCGGGGCCGCCGCCACCCAGGTCGCCGTGCTGTCGCTCGGCTCCATCGTCACCGCCGAGCGGATCCCCGTGGGCGGCGAGGCCGTCGACCACGCGATCGTCCAACACCTGCGCCACGAGCACGAGTTGATGCTGCCGAGTCAGTCCGTACGGCCCCTCCAGCTCGCCCTCTCCGGCAACGGGCTCACCCCGCAGGGGCCCGCCTCGACCGAGATCCACGGACGGGACGTCGCCACCGGCCTCGCCCGTTCCGTACAGGTCGACACAGCCGCCGTACGGGACGCCATCGAGACCCCGCTGACCGCCGTGCTCGACGGGATCGGGCGCGTGCTGCGCAACTGCCCGCCCGACCTGGTCGCCGACCTCGCCGACCGCGGCATCATGATGGTCGGGGGCTCGGCCCTGCTTCCCGGCCTCGACCAGATGCTGCGCGCCGCAACCGGCATGCCCGTCCACATCGCCGAGCGGCCGGACGTGTGCGCCGTGCAGGGCCTCGGCTACATGCTGGAGGGCAGGATCGAGCCGCTGGTGCTCGACCCGCTGGCCACCTGAACACTCGTAGCGCCGCGGTATGTCCGACCCCCTCCCGCCCCTCCTCGAAGCCGTCCTCGCCGTCGGCACCGACCTTGAACTGCGCACCACCCTCCAGCACATCGTGGACAGCGCCGCCGAGCTCACCGGCGCTCGGTACGCGGCCCTCGGCACCCGGGACCCGGGCCAGGACGGGCTGTTGGAGATCCGCACCGCCTCGGCCGCGCCGCGGACCCCGGACGTCCTCGGCGTGCCGATCCGGGTGCAGGACGAGGAGTTCGGCGACCTCTACCTCGCGGGCAAGGACGACGGCTCCCCCTTCACCGCCGAGGACGAACAACTGTTGCACGTCCTCGCCGTGCAGGCCGGCATCGCGATCGGCAACGCCCGGCTGTACGAGGCGGCCCGGCAGCGCGAGCGCTGGATCGAGGGGGCCGCCGCCGTCACCACCGCGCTGCTCACCGGCGAGCGGGCCGCCGACGCGCTGATGACGGTCGCCGAGCGCGCCCGCGTCCTCGCCGACGCCGCCGCGGGCGTCATCCTCCAGCGCACCGCCGAGGGCGGCATGGAGATCGTGACGGCCTCGACGTACGAGGACCCGGGCGACATCGTGGGGACCACCATCCAGCCCGGCAGTCCCGTGCTCGTCCAACTGCTGGGCGGCGAGCCCGTGTTCATCGACGACTCGGCGACCGACCCGAGGATGACGACTCATGTACGGCACCGGTTCGGGCCCAGCATGATGCTGCCGTTGCAGGCCGAGGGCCGGCTCATCGGCACCCTCGCGCTCCCCCGCCGGCGCGGTGACCGCCCGTACACGCCGGTCGAACGGCTGCTGGCCACCCAGTTCGCCTCCCAGGCCGCGCTCGCCCTGGTCCTCGCCGACGCCCAGCACAGCCGCGAGCGCCTCGCCGTCCTCGAGGACCGCGACCGCATCGCCCGCGACCTGCACGACCTCGTCGTCCAACGGCTGTTCGCCACCGGGATGATGCTGGAGTCCACCCAGCGCCGCGGCGCCGGCACCGACGTCCACGACACCCTCGGCAAGGCCGTCGACGAACTCCAGTCGACCATCCAGGAAGTGCGTACGACGATCTTCGCCCTGCAACAGCCACCGGCCGAGGCCCCAACGACCCTCCGCGGCAAGGTACTTCGGGAGACGGCCGCCGCTGCGGCCCTCCTCGGCCTCAAACCGTCCACCCACTTCACCGGCGCGGTCGACAGCCGCGTCCCGGACCGGACGGCCGCCCAGCTCCTCACCGCCCTGCGCCGCGCCCTCACCACCACCTGCCGCCGCCCGAGCGTCTCCCGCGTCGAGGTCACGGTCGACGCGACGGCGAGCCTGCCGGACGGGCGGGAGGGCGTACGGTTGACCGTGCACGACGACGGGGTGACGGAGGACGGGAGCACGGGGACGACCGTGACCTGGCAGGCGCCCCTGTGATCCGCGCCGGCCCCGGGCAGCGTCTAGGTTGAGGAGAACCGACGACGAAGGGACGTACCCGTGCCGCGTACGGACGTGCCCCGCCCGGCCGAACCCACCCGGATCGGCGTCACCGGCCACCGCGTGCTGCCCGCCGCCGTGCTTCCGCCCGTGCGCGAGGGCATGCGCAAGCTGCTGAGCGGCGCCGGCATGGAGGCGCTGACCAGCCTCGCCGCCGGGGCCGACCAGCTGTTCGCGGACATCGCGCTGGACGAGGGGGTGCCGGTCACGGCCGTGATCCCCGGCATGGACCATGAGGCCCATCTGGGCGACGAGTCGGACCGGGCGTCGTACCGCAGACTCCTGGGCGCCTGCCGGCGGCGCGTCGACCTGCCCGCCGAGCCGACCCACGAGGAGGCGTACTACGCGGCCGGGCAGTGGATCGTCGATCACGCCGACCGGCTGGTGGCCGTGTGGGACGGGCGCCCGGCGCGGGGGCACGGGGGCACCGGTGACGTGGTGGCGTACGCCCGGCGTACGGGGGTGCCGGTCACGGTGCTGTGGCAGCCGGGGGTGCGGCGGACGTGAGGTGAGGTGAGGTTCAGTCTTGTGACGGCTCGTCAACTGCCGAACCTGGCAAGCCAGTCCGTGTGCTGCGGTGACACCAGCCGCTCCGCCTCCGCCACCGCCTCGGCCCAGCCCTCCTCCGTGACCGTCGTGCTCATCGCGATCCGCAGGGTGTCCAGGTCCTGTTCCACGAGGGAGTGCGCGTACGTCAGCGGCCGGTGCCGGCGTACCTCCTGCCACGCCACACCGGCCGCCGCGGCCGCGCTGAGCAGGCCGGTGAGATCCCAGCCGATCACACCGGCCGCGCGTAACACCGCGGCGACGAGGGCGAAGAGGGTGAGGGCGGCGGTGACCGCCGACCAGTTCGCCGACGCGCGGTGCGCCTGGGCCGCCCTGTTGCGGTACCAGATGAACTGCTCCAGGACGCGGTCGCGCAGATAGATGTCGCGTCGCGCCTCGAAGGGCTTGGCCCGGACGCGGCGCATGGCGGGGGTTATCTGTCCGGCGCCGCGGGTCGCGGAGCCGCCCCGGGAGTCCTCCCAGCCGACTTTCCGCAACTCCCGCAGCCGCTCCTCCAGGCGTTCCGCGAAGAGCGCGTCGGGGTCCCGTACGCCGGTGCGGAACGGGCCGCCGTGCACCATGTACTGCCAGGCCAGCGACTTCAGCAGCTCGGCGGCGGCGCGGTGGGCCTGCCAGTGGGCGCGGGCGCGGCGGCGGGAGGTGTGGAGGCCGAGGGCGATCGCGAGACCGTAGAGCGCGGCGGCGAAGGCGGAGGCCACGCGGCTGTGCAGGCGCTCGGCGAGGGTCGCCGCGCCGGTGGCGGCGAGCAGCACGGTCAGCTGCGTACGCACCACACGGAAGGACTCCGTCTGGCTCGCCATGGCACGCCGGTCGCTCGTCCGGTACAGCGGCGGCAGATCGGCTTCGTTCAGGGTGGTACTGGGCCCGGGAGTCCCCCGCATTGCACACCTCACCCAGGTAGCGGACGATATTCGAAAAGAAGTCAATAGTTCGAGTCGATAGTGGCGTCTCGACAGTGACAGGAAAGCCCGAAGTGCGAAGTGACATTCGTCCGCGCAACCGTTACGCTCCGCGCGCAGGAGAAAGTCTCGAACGAGAAGTGGGGCAGCTGACCGTGAACCTCTCCGTGACGCCGATGAAACGTCGTAGCGTCACCCCCCAGTCGGCACACGGGCAGCATGTGCCCCTCTGGGCCATCGACCCGTCCGGAATCGCCGCCACGCGTTCGACCGCACGCGTGACCGACATTCCCGGGAAGCGCCCCACCCGGCCGATCACCTTCGACTCCGCGATCTGACAAATCCACGCACACCACCCCTGATGGGCCGTCAACCCCTTGATCGACAAGGGAGTTGACGGCCCATCGGCCTGGCCGGAGGCCCTAGAGTGTGGTAAGTGACGGATTCCTCCATCCAGCAAGTGGTCCTCAAAATTCACAGCAGATGCGATCTCGCCTGCGACCACTGCTATGTGTACGAGCACGCGGACCAGAGCTGGCGTGCGCGCCCCGTGCGCATTTCGGAGGAAACCGTCGAACTGGTCGCCCGGCGGCTCGCCGACTATGCGCACAGCAGAGGCCTGGATTCCGTTTCCGTGATTCTGCACGGCGGAGAGCCGCTTCTGGTGGGCCCCGCGCAGCTGCGCCGCATCTGCGCCGAACTGACCCGGACACTTTCCCCGGTCACCACCCTTGACCTGCGCATTCACACCAACGGCGTGACGCTGAACGCGGCTCATCTGGAGGTCTTCAGGGAATTCGGCGTCAAGGTGAGCATCTCCCTGGACGGCGACCAGGCCGCGAACGACCGGCATCGCCTCGACCGTCGGGGCCGCAGCAGTCACGAGCGGGTGCTGCGGGCGATCGGGTTACTGCGCAGACCCGAGAACCGCCACCTGTGGAGCGGCCTGCTCTGCACGGTGGACGTGGCCAATGACCCGGTCGCGGTGCACGACGCCCTCACGGCCCTCGATCCGCCCCGGATCGACTATCTGCTGCCACATTCCACCTGGGAGCACCCACCGCCGTCCGGGCCCTCCTCCTCGCCGACGCCGTACGCCGACTGGCTGCTGGCCGTCTTCGACCGCTGGGAGCGGCAGGGGCGGCGGGTCCCGGTGCGGACCTTCGACTCGGTACTCAGCACGCTCCGTGGCGGCCCCAGCCTGACCGAGGCGATGGGGCTGGCGCCGAGCGATCTCGCGGTCGTCGAGACCGACGGCAGCTTCGAGCAGGCGGACTCGCTGAAGACGGCCTTCGCCGGGGCGCCGGCCACCGGTTACCACGTCCGCGACCACGGTTTCGCGGAGTTCGCCGAGCATCCGGGCGTACGGGCCCGGCAGTCGGGCGTGCTGGGGGTGAGCGAGACCTGCCGGAGCTGTCCGGTGCTGGAGTCGTGCGGCGGTGGTCTGTACGCGCACCGGTACAGCCCCGAGCGGGGCTTCGACAATCCCTCGGTGTTCTGTCGCGATCTGCGTGCGCTGGTCGAGGGCGTCGCCGAGCGGGTCACCGACCACTCGCTGTCGGCCGCGGTGTGCGGTCCCGTCCAGTTGCGGTTCGCCCAGGTGGAGCTGGACCGGCTGCTGCTCGCCCGGGTGCACGCGGAACTGGCCGGGGATCCGGCGGCAGACCTGGCGTGGCGGCTCCTTGGGCGGCTGGACGCCGAGCCGGCCGCGCAGAGCCGGCTGAACGCGCTGCTCACCCATCCGTATCTGCGGACCTCGCTGCTGAGCTCGTTGCGCGGCCCCGTCGACACCCCGCGGTTCCTCTCGGTGGCCGCGGCCGCGGCGGTCCACGCCGGAGCGGAGGTGAGCCTGGCATGGGAGCAGCCGGGGCGGCGGCTGTACCTGCCGACGCTGGGGACGCTGTCGCTGTCGAAGCCGGGGCGGGTCGAGGTCGAGGTCGGGGCCGACGGCTTCCGGGTGTGGGACGGCACCGGGCGGGTGTCGCTGCCGTCGGCCCGGCCCGCCGAGTGGCGGCCGCTGGCGACCGTGGCCGTCGAGGGCGGGCCCGAACTGCTCGTCGACGACGCGGACCCGTACCGGGAGTGCTTCCCGGCGGAGGCCACCCCACCGTTGGAGCCCGCCGACCTCGCCCTGTTCCGCAAGCGTCTGCTGCGCACCGCCGAACTGCTGGAGGAACGCTTTCCCGCCTGGCGCGACGGGCCGTACGCGGGCACGGTCACCACGATCACCCCGCTGGTGGCGGGCGCGGGGGTGCGGCCGGGTGCCGACCACGGTCTGGGCGCGCTCGGGGTGGCCGTCGACGTGGAGCCCGAGGAGCTGGTGCTCGCGCTGCCGGGGCTCGCGCGCCGCGCCCGGCTCACGGCGCTGCGGCAGACCGCCGACCTGAACGCGCCGGGCAGCGCGGCCGGGCTGTTCCTGGACCGCGTCGGCGAACTCCTCGGCGCCGGCGACCACGAGGCCGCCGCCCGTGCCCTCACCGCGCTCACCCTGCGCCCGGAGCACGAACTCACCGCGACCGGCGCCGTGTTGGCGGCGCAGATGTGGAACGAGTGGGCGCAGGGCCGTGGTTGAGGACGAGCTCGGGAGGCTGCTGCGCGCGATGGGCGTCCGGCCCGGCGGTGTCCTCATGGTGCACGCCTCCCTCGGCGGGAGTGGCGCGCATCCGCGGCGCGTCCTGGGCGTCCTGCTGGATGTGCTCGGGCCCGAGGGGACGCTGGTGGTGCCCGCGTTCACCCCGGAGAACTCCGACACCTCGCGGGCGCACAAGGCCCTCACGGCAGGGATGAGCGAGCAGGAGGTGCGTGCCTTCCGGGCCGCGATGCCGCCCTTCGATCCGGAGTTCACACCCTGCCCGACGATGGGCGCGCTCGCCGAGGCCGTACGGACCGCTCCCGGCGCCGTGCGCAGCGCCCATCCGCAGACCTCGTTCGCCGGACTCGGGCCGCTGGCCAAGGAGTTGACGGCTGATCACCATCCGCACTGCCACCTCGGCGAGCTCTCGCCGCTCGCCCGGCTGTACGCCGAGGACGCCCAAGTCCTGTTGCTACGCGTGGGGTTCGAGGTGTGCAGTGCCTTCCATCTCGCCGAGTACCGGCTGCCTCCGCCGCTGCCCCGGCGCACCTACCGGTGCGTGGTCGACGAGCCGGGCGGCTGGGTGTCGTACGAGGATCTGGCGCTGGATGACGGTGACTTCGCGGTGATCGGGGCGCGGCTGCCGCGGGGGTTGCTGGTGGAGCGGGAGTGGGGAGGCCGGGCGGCCGTTCTCTTCCGTATGCGTGCCGCCGTCGACGACGCCGTGGGCCAGATGGCCCGATATCGCCTTGGAATGGCGTGAAACAAACGAACGGGACGGGGTGGAGATCGGGCACATTGTTGGTTCCGGTCAGGTGACTTCGGGGCGGGGCTCGTCTACGGGCAGGGGGGCGTGTGGACATACCTGAACGGGAGTGGGGCAGCACGTCCGACGACCAGCCCTACTTCTTTCTCAGTTACGCCCACACACCGCCCTGGGGCCCCGGCGGCGGCGACCCCGACCACTGGGTGCACGTGCTGTTCCGGGACCTGTGCACCCACATCATGGCCATCACCGACCTGCCCGCCGGCTCCCATCCCGGCTTCATGGACCGGGAGATGCGGCCCGGGGACGGCTGGCCGCAGAAGCTGAGCGAGAACCTGGCCAACTGCCGGGTGTTCGTGCCGCTGTTCTCCTCGCGGTACTTCACCAGCGAGATGTGCGGCCGGGAGCTGTTCGCGTTCAACGAGCGGATCCGGCAGGCCAAGGACGGCGGCGCGCCGGAGGCCCTCGCCATCGTGCCCGCGCTGTGGACGCGCGTCGACTACGCCCGGCTGCCCGACTCGGTGCGCCACATCCACCTCAACGAGTCGACGTTCCCCGACCGTTACGCCACCGACGGGATCTACGGGCTGATCAAGCTCAACCGGCTGCGCGACGAGTACGAGGAGACCGTGCTGCGGCTCGCCGAGCGGATCGTGCGGGTGGCCCACGAGACGGCGCTGCCGACCGGCCGGCCACGCGACTACGAGAGCACGCCGAGCGCGTTCCGGCCGCGCGGGGCAGGACCACGCCAGATCCGCCTCACGGTCGCCGCGCCGACCCGGGACAGCATCCCGGGGCACCGGGACCCCGGCCCGTACGGCGAGGACGCCCGGGACTGGAACCCGTACCACAACGAGACCCCGCGCGCGCTGGCCGCGATCGCCGGGGACGTGATCCGCTCGCTGGACTACCGCGTCACCGTCGCCTCCCTCGACGACGAGGACACCGGCGACGAGCCGCCGCCCGGCGAGGAGCCCGGCGAGGAGCGCCAGGAGCCGCGGTCCAACGGGCCGGGCATCCTGCTCGTCGACCGCTGGGTGCTCACCGACGAGGAACGGCGGCGCAGGCTCAAGGCGTTCGACTCCGGTGCCCGCCCCTGGGTGGGCGCCGTCGTCCCCTGGAACCGGGCCGATGCCCAGTGCCACGGCGACGAGGGGCGCCGGCTCACCGAGGAGCTGGAGCGCACCCTCCCGCTGCTGCTGGACCGCGGGCGGCGCGCCGACGCGCGGTCCGCGGTCAACGGCGTACCCACGCTGAAGTCGTTCACCGAAGTCCTCCCCGGCGTCGTGGCGAGCACGACCCGGAAGTACCTCAAGCACGCCGCGGCCCATCCGCCGCCGGGTCCGACCGTCCCCAGGCCCCGTCTCGTGGGCCCCAGCCAGCCGCCGTACCAGGAAGGCGGAACCGACCGCGGAGGAGACGCATGACGGCCGCACAGGACGGACGCATCATCACCTTCTACTCGTACAAGGGCGGCACCGGGCGGACCATGGCCCTGGCCAACACGGCGTGGATCCTGGCCGCCAACGGCAAGCGCGTCCTGGCCGTCGACTGGGACCTGGAGGCGCCCGGCCTGCACCGCTTCTTCCACCCGTTCCTGGAGCCGAACGCGCTCGCGGCCACCTTCGGGGTCATCAACATCATCCAGGAGTACTCGGGCGAGGCCACCACGGACGATCCCGGCCGCCCCGACGACTGGCACTTCGAGTACGCGCGCGTGCAGCCGCACGCGGTGTCGATCCGGCCCGACCGCTTCGACCTGTCCTTCCCCGACGGCGGCTGCCTCGACTTCCTCTCCGCGGGCCTGCAGAACCCCGCCTACTCGGGCACGGTGTCCTCCTTCGACTGGGACAACTTCTACGAGCGCCTCGGCGGCGGCATCTTCCTGGACGCGCTGCGGTCGAACATGAAGGAGACGTACGACTACGTCCTGATCGACAGCCGCACCGGGCTGTCGGACAACGCGGCCATCTGCACCATGCAGATGCCGGACGTGCTGGTCGACTGCTTCACGCTCAGCGACCAGGCGCTGGACGGCGCCGCGGCGGTGGCCCGCAACGTCGAGGAGGGCTACCGGGGGCGCCCGATCCGGGTGTTGCCGGTGCCGATGCGCATCGACGAGGGCGAGAAGGAGAAGGTCGACGCGGGCCGGGCGCTGGCCCGGGCCAGGTTCGACGGGCTGCCCAAGGCGCCCGACGGACGGGAGCTGGACCCGGAGGAGGTCGCCAACTACTGGGGCAGCGTGGAGATCCCGTACCGCCCGTACTACGCGTACGAGGAGACCCTCGCCACGGTCGGCGACGAGAGCGGCATCGCCAACTCGCTGCTGTCCTCCTTCGAGCGGCTGACCGCGGTCATCTCCGACGGCGAGGTCACCTCCCTGCCGCCGATCCCGGAGCCCGAACGGCTGCGCTGCCGCGACGCGTTCCTCAGGCGGCGGCCCACGGTCGGCGCGGCGAGTGTCGTGGTGGTGCACGCGGCGGAGAACCGGATCTGGGCCGACTGGATCGAGTCGCTCCTCAAACGCGCCGGCTGCCAGGTCACCCTGCACGACATCTCCACCGGCCCGCCGGAGCGCCCCGACGGCATCACCCGTACCGCGATCCTGCTGTCCAACCCCTTCCTGACCTCCCGGTACTCCGACGCCGTCTGGCGCACCCTGACCGAGAGCGGACTGGGCCTCGGGCACGGTACGACGGTGCCGCTGCGGGTCGAGGAGGTCCGGCTGCCGGAGTCGTATCTCGACCACAACCCCGTGGACCTGCACCGGCTGGACGAGGAGCAGTGCGTGAACGCCCTGCTGCGCGCGCTGGAGCTGTCCGCGCTGCCGCCGGACGCCCGCCCCAAGTCGCCGCGCTTCCCCGGCAACCGGCCCAAGACCTCGAACGTGCCGCTGCGCAACACGACCTTCACCGGCCGCAACCTGATCCTCAACCAGATCCGGGACCAGCTCGGCGACGGCAGCGCGGCCGAGGTGCGGCCGCAGGCGCTGTTCGGGCTCGGCGGGGTGGGCAAGACCCAGGTCGCGCTGGAGTACGTGCACCGCTTCCAGGCCGACTACGACCTGGTGTGGTGGACCTCGGCAGAGCACACCGACACCGTGATCGCCTCGCTGGCCGAGCTGGCCGTCCGGATCGGCGCCACGGACGACGACGAGGAGGACATGGTGCAGGCCGGCCAGGAGGCCGTGCGCAGGCTCTCGCGCGGCGAGCCGACCTCGCGCTGGCTGCTGGTCTTCGACAACGCCGACGACCCCGACGACCTCCTGCCCCACCTGCCCAAGCGCGGCGGCGGGCATGTCCTGATCACCTCCCGCAACCAGGCCTGGGCGACCCGGCAGAAGACGGCCCAGCCCATCGACGTCTTCCAGCGGGAGGAGAGCGTCGAGCACCTCACCCGGCGCGCGAAGGGGCTGGCGCCCGAGGAGGCCGACCAGGTGGCGCACGCCCTGGGCGACCTGCCGCTGGCCGTGGAGCAGGCGGCGGCCTGGCTGGCCGAGACCGCCACCCCGGTCGAGGAGTACCTGCGGCAGCTGGAGGAGCAGACCACCAGCGTCCTCGACCTCAACCAGCCCGTCGACTACCCGATGACGGTCGCCGCGACCTGGAACGTGTCCATCGCCCGGCTGCGGGAACGTTCCCCCGCCGCGGCCCGCCTCCTCGAACTGTGCGCCTTCCTCGCCCCCGAGCCGATCTCCAACACCCTCCTCTACAGCAGGGCGATGATCGACGCCCTCAAACCCGAGGACCCGGCGCTGCAGGAGAGCCTGCTGCTCGGCATGATCATCCGGGAGATCGGCCGGTTCGCGCTGGCCAAGGTCGACCAGGGCAGCATCCAGGTGCACCGGCTGGTCCAGGCCGTCATGCGCTCCCAGCTGTCCGAGGCCGAGCAGCGGCGCACCCGGCACCTCGTGCACACCGTGCTCGCCGGGCTGCGTCCCGACGGCGACGAACCCATCGACGACCCGAAGTCCTGGCCGCGCTTCGACGTCATCTGGCCGCACCTGACCGCCTCCGACGCCCGCAACTGCACCGAGCCGGAGACCCGCCGGCTGCTCATCGACCGGGTCCGCTACCTGTGGAAGCGCGGCGACTTCCCCGGCGCCCAGAACCGCGCCGAGGACCTCCTCGCACACTGGCTGCCGATCCTCGGCGAGGACGACGTGCAGTACCTCTACCTGCGCAGCCAGTTCGCCAACGTCCTGCGCTCCCAAGGGCGTTACGTCGAGGCCAGCGAGGTCGACCGGGATCTGCTGCGGCGCCAGCGCAGGGTGCTCAGCACCGCGCACCCGCACACCTACGTCACCATGTCCCAGCTCTCCGCGGACCTCGCGGCGCTCGGCGAGTACCGGGAGGCGGTGGACCTCGCCAGCGAGGCGCACGAGGGCTTCAGCCAGATGTTCCACGAGTCGCATCCGCGCACCCTCAGCGCCGCCAACAACCTGGCGCTCGCCCTGCGCATGGTCGGCCGCTACAGCGAGGCCCGCGAGATCGACCAGGACACCCTCGACCGGCGCACCCAGATCCTCGGCCCCGAGCACCCCTACACCCTGGCCTCGATGGAACGGCTCGGCCGCGACCTGAGGGAGGTCGGCCGGTACGCGGAGTCGGTCTCCCAGCTCTCCCAGGCGTACGAGGCCCACAAGCGGATCATGCGCAAGAAGTTCCCCGGCACGCTGCGCTGCGCCAAGTCGCTGGCCGTGTCGCTGCGCCGCAACGGGCAGTTCGAGGACGCCCGCAGGCTGACCACGGCGACCCGCAAGCAGTACCGGGAGCAGTATCCGAGGGACCAGTACCCGAAGCCGCCGCCGGACGCGCTGGCCTGCGACCTCAACCTGGCCGCCGACCTGTTCGCCGCGGACGACCGGCAGGCCGCCCGGGACACCGCCCTGGAGGTGCTCGCCGAGTACATGCAGGTGCCGGGCGAGGCGCACCCGTACACCCAGACCGCGCTGAACAACCTCGGCATCTTCCACTGGGGCTGCGGTGAACTCGACGAGGCGGAGGACGTGTTCCGCAAGGTGCTGCCGCGGATGACGGAGGTGCTCGGCGAGCAGCATCCGCACACCCTGTTCGCCACGGTGAACTACGCCAACGTGCTCGTCTCCCTCGGCCGGCCCGACCAGGCGGGCCAGTTGGAGGAGCGGGCGGTCGCCGCGCTGCGCCGGGCGCTCGGCCCGCACCACCCCGAGACGCTGGCCGCGGCCGCCAACCTGGCGCTCACGCTGCGGGAGTTGGGGCGTGAGGAGGAGTCGCGGCGGCTGCACGAGGAGGCGCTCACCGAGTTGCGGCTGCTGCTGGGCGAGGACAACGGCATCACCCGGCTCGCCCGTCAGGACCGGCGGATCTACCGGGATCTGGAGCCGCTGGCGGTGTGAGCGCGCGGCTG
Source organism: Streptomyces cylindrosporus (assembly GCF_022698165.1). Classification (GTDB taxonomy): domain Bacteria; phylum Actinomycetota; class Actinomycetes; order Streptomycetales; family Streptomycetaceae; genus Streptomyces; species Streptomyces cylindrosporus. Next base: position 476,669 of record NZ_JALDAY010000001.1, on the reverse strand, counting down.
GCGGAACTCTCGTCGGCCAGCAGCCAGTTGAGGATGTTGGGCAGCACGCGCAGGGCCGCGAAGTGGGCCGCCGTCGGATCGACCACGGCGGTGGCCCCGGGGATGCGGTCGGCGAGCCAGACGGCGTGCGAGACCGGCGAGAACGCGTCCTGGCTGCCGTGCCACAGCAGCACCGGCACCCGGATCTCCGCCGGGTCGAAGCCCCAGGCCCCGGTCACCGCGAACACGTCGTCGATCCAGCCGTACGCCGAGGTCCGCAGCGCCTCGTGGTAGTTGCGCAGCAGCATCGAGCGGACCGTGTTGTCGTTGACGATCAGCCGGTCGTCGGCGGTGAGGTCGCCGCGCAGCTCCCGCAGCAGCCGTGCGGGGTCCTCGCGGATGGCGTTCGAGCGCGGGATCAGCCGGGCCGCGAACCGCTCCGGGTCGGTGGACGCCGTACGGAACTCGTTGACGTTCGAGGGCGCCATGCCGGCGAACCAGTCGAGGCCCTCCGCGTCCCGCGGGGCGAGGCCCACCAGGGCGGCGGCCCGGGTCACCCGGTCCGGCAGCCGGGCGGCGACGGCCAGCGCGTGCGGGGCGCCGCCGGAGCGGCCGGCCACCGCGAACCGGTCCAGGCCCAGGGCGTCGGCGAGGCGGGCCACGTCCTGGACGACGTCGACGACGCTGCGGCCGGGCTTGCGGTCGGAGCCGCCGTAGCCGGGGCGGTCGTAGCTGATGAGCCGGGTGCCGCGCAGGTGGAGGAACATCGAGCGGGGCCTGGGGCCGACTCGGCTGCCGGGCATGCCGTGCAGGAGGAACACGGGGCGGCCGCGCGGGTCTCCCGAGACCTCGACCCGTAACCGTCGCCCGTCCGCCGTCCGCACATGGTCAGGCACCGTCGCGCTCCCCCCTGCCGAAGCCCATGGACCGGCACCACGCTTCCCCGAGACCTGCCCGCGCCGCACGGAGGCGAAACGACGGCCCGGGGCCGCGCGGATCAGTGGCCGGATCCGATGTCGGCCTGCAACTCCTTCGCCGAACTCCCGGCCGCCCCGGTGTCCTTCCGGTCCGCCGCCTCCCGCGCCTTCCTCAAGTCGGCGGCGAGAGCAGCCGACTTGGGCGTGTCCCCCCGCCGCCCGATCAGCTCCAGACAGGTCACGTCACCCGCCACCGCCCCCGCGTCGCCCGCCCTCGCGTCGATCTCCAACTGCCGTGCCCACAGGGCGAGTCGGGCCAGGTCGACGGAGGTGACGGGCTCGTACCGCAGCCGCAGGTCCGTCGTGTTCTGCTCGGTGCGCAGGGCCGCCGCCCGGTCGGCCGGGGACTTCTGCCAGGTGTTGAGGTCGCGGGTCATCTGCCGCCGCAGCAGCGGGGGTACGGCGTCGGCGGCGCGGTAGGTGTCCCAGGCGGCCCGGGCCGCGCGGACCCTGGCCGGTGTCGGGGTCGCGTGGGCCGTGCGGACCGCCTCGGTCAGGGCGGTCAGCCCCGGCGGCACCGGTGCGTGCTTCGCGTCCGTCGGGACGGCCAGCGAGACCGCCTCCAGGTCGCCGGCCGGTGAGCCGGTGGAGAACTCGCCGTAGCCGGGGGCGAAGACCTTGTCCTCGGTCGTGCCGTCCAGGTGGAGTTCGTGGACGGTCATCGCGTCCGTGATCCTCCCGTACGGCCCGTCGACGGTCTGCCCGACGCCACGCACGGTGACCTGCTCGAAGACGACTCCGGGGAGGTTCTCGGTGCGGTAGACGTCGCCCTTGTGCGGGTGCGCGGGCATGATCATCGCGCCGGGGGCGCCGTCGCGGCCCGCCTGCCAGGTGCCCTCGGTGTCGGCGACGACGCCGTTGTCGTAATTGAAGACGCTTTCGCCGAGGTACCAGACGGAGCCGTCGTCGGCCTGGGCGTACCAGTCGTCGGCGACCTCCTCGACACGGCCCGCCGAGAAAGCGACGTACTGGGAGGTCAGGGCGTGGATGGTGCGGTCGCCCCAGGGGATGGTCCTGGTGCCGGGGAGGAGAGTGACCTCGGTGCGGAAGGGTTTGCCGGACTCCTGGCCGCCGTAGACGGTCTGGGTGACCCGGGCCGTGGGGTGGAGGGGGTTGGTGATGCGGGTGGGGTGGGTGAAGCGGGGGGCCGCGAGGTCGACGCGGGCGCTGTCGGGGGCGAGGGGCAGGCAGGAGGCCGCCGTACGGCCCGTCGTCTCGTCGACCGCGTGCACGCAGTCGCCTCGGTGCGCCTGGTTCCCGGAGCAGGCGCCGGCCAGCAGGACGGCGGCGGCGAGAACGGGCCGGATGGTCTTGTTCCTCATGCCCGTCAGCGTCTCGCCGTACCGCTGAACAGAGGCTGAACACAGCTGACGGAGCGTTCAGTTCCGCGCGTGCCGCCGCGTCTCACTCCCCCGACGGCAGCGTCACCACGAACCGCGCGCCGTCCTCCACCGACGCCTTCCCGCCGTGCGCCGCCGCCACCTCCGCCACGATCGCGAGGCCCAGCCCCGCGCCGCCCGCCTCTCGCGTGCGGGACTCGTCGAGGCGTACGAAGCGTTCGAAGACCCGGCGGCGGTCGGCGGCCGGGATGCCCGGGCCGTCGTCCTCGACCGCCAGGCGTACGAAGCTCTCCCCCGCGCCGGTCAGCGTGAAGGCCACGCGCGCGCGTGCGTAACGGGCCGCGTTCTCGCCGAGGTTGCGCACCAGGCGCCGTAGCGCGTCCTCGTCGCCCGTCACGCGGGCCGCGCCCACTCCCGTGGTGTCGATGCGCAGGCCGGTCGAGGCGCGCAGCCGCCGGGCCTCCGCCAGGACGAGGTCGTCGAGGTCGACCGGGCGGCGGGCGGCCGGTGGCGCTCCCTCGTCGGCGCGGGCGAGCAGCAGCAGGTCGTCGACGAGGCGTTGCATGCGTACGGCCTCCTCGTGCACCGTCGCCGCCAGGGTGCCGGCGTCGGCGCGCGCGGGGTGGGCGAGGGCGACCTCGGTGTGCTGGCGGACGGCGGCCAGGGGTGAGCGCAGTTCGTGGGAGGCGTCGGAGACGAAGCGGCGCCGGGCGGCCTCGGCGCGGGCCACCCGGCGCAGGGCACGGCCCACGGCGGCCCAGGTCGCGCCGGCCGCGAGGAGCAGCAGCGCGGGCGAGCCGATGAGCAGCAGCCGGGTGACGGTCCCGGTGGCCTCGGCGACTCCGGCGGGCGTACGGCCGTCGAGGACGACCAGGTCACGGTCGCCGTCCCGGGCGCCGACGGCGACGACGAGGAAGCGGTCCTCGTCGAGCGGGGTCTTCACGGAGGCGTCGCGGCCGGGTTCCAGGCGGGCGAGCGCGGGCTGCCCCCGGACGTTGCCGCTGGCGGCGACGACCCTCCCCGCCGCGTCCACGACCTGGAGGAACTCCTCGTCCGGGTCGGTGACGGTCGGCGCGGGCACCCCGCGCCCGGCCTCGATGACCCGGGCCACCTCCCGCGCCCGCCCCCGTGCCGCGTCCCGCACATCACCGGAGAGCTCGGCCCGCAGCCCCTGCACCAGCAACGTACCCCCGATGACCAGCGCGGACGCCACCGCCAGTACGGCGATGACCGTGGCCCGCACCCGGACCGCCCGCAGCCTGCGCCGGTGCCGTTCACCGGCGGTGGCCGCTCTCCCGCTCTCACCCGTCATCCCGCACCAGCCGGTACCCGTGCCCCCGCACCGTCAGCAGCGACCGGCGCCCGAAGGGCCGGTCGACCTTGTTGCGCAGGCGGCGGACGTACACCTCGACGATGTTCGGATCGCCCTCGAAGTCGTCGCCCCAGACGTGGTCGAGGATGGTCCGCTTGGACACCGCCTCCCCGGCCCGGCGCAGCAGGAACTCCAGGACCGCCAGCTCGCGCGCGGTGACCTCGACGGCCCGGCCGGCCCGGGTGACCGTGCGGGCCGCGGGGTCCAGGCACAGGTCGCCGACGGTGAGGACGGCGGGGCGTTCGCGCGCCTCGCGGCGGAGCAGGGCGCGCAGGCGGGCGAGCAGGACGGCGTACGAGACCGGTTTGGTGAGGTAGTCGTCGGCGCCGGTGTCGAGGCCCTCGATCTCGTCCCACTCGCCCTCCTTGGCGGTGAGCATGAGGATCGGCGTCCAGTCGCCGCCGGCCCGCAGCGCCCGGCAGACCCGGTAGCCGTTGAGGCGGGGCAGCATGATGTCGAGGACGATCGCGTCGTAGGCGTTCTCGCGGGCCAGCCACAGCCCGTCCACCCCGTCGGGCGCCACGTCGACGGCGAAGCCCTCGGCCTCGAGCCCGTCCTTCAGCCCGGCCGCGAACCGCTCCTCGTCCTCGACGACCAGCACCCGCATGTCCTCACGCTACGGCAGCCCGGGGCCCCTTCTCAGGGCGAGCGGCGGCCGGGGGCCCGTTCGGTGTCGGCCATTCCGCGAGCGGCCGGGTATACCCGGCGCCCGTGCGGGCAGGCGAACCGACAGCGCCGCCCGGCCCCCGCGGAGCCGGTTCCAGGACTCTTCGCGCGGCACGGCGGCGGGACTCGATGTCGTGGCGACTACCGGGGAGCAACGAGGCGCAGACATGATCTCAGCGGTACACACTCCACTCACGGGACGGCTGAACACCCTGGTCATCAGCGGCCGTGTGGAGGCCGGCCGGGCCGTGCTCGTGCCGCGCGGGGAGCTGGTGCAGGGGTGCGCGGACACCCTGGCGCGGACGCTGGACGACCTGCCGGCCGACACCGGCCAAGTCGACCTGGACATGGCCCAGGTCGTCTTCATGGACACGGCGGGCCTGCAGTTCCTGGACCTGCTCGACGCCTACGGCCACTGGCGCAGCATCCCGGTGCGGGCCACGCGCTGGAGCGGGCAGCCGCGCCGGATCCTGGAGCTGGCCGGCCTGGACACCGCCGACCCGCTGGACCGCACGGCCCGCCCGGCCGACCCGGACACCGAATCGCCGGAGGCCGAATCGCCGGACACCGAGGCGCCGGCCGTCTCCGCGGTCGCCATGGAGCGCGCGGAACAGCTGCGGCTGCTGCGCACCGAGGTCGAGCAGCTGCGCCGGGCGATCGCCTCGCGGCCGGTCATCGACCAGGCCCGCGGCATCCTGATGGCCACGCACGCGTGCAGCTCCGACGAGGCCTGGAACATCCTGCGGCAGGCCTCCCAGCTCTCCAACACCAAGCTGCACACCGTCGCCGCGGCGGTCACGACCGGCGTCGGTGGCGACGGCCCTCCACCCCCGCAGGAGGTACGCCGGGCCCTGCGCACGGCGGCGTCACGCACCCTGCGCTGAGTCTCCCGGGCGGCACCGCTACGGCGTACCGCGCCGATACGGCGGTCTCGCGCCGCCCGCCGGGAACCTCGTCATGGCGTCAGTACGGCAGCAGCCGGCCGGACGGGGTCCGGCGGTCGATCGTCGTGTCGCGGGGCGTGCTGGGTCGACGCTGGACGCGGATACGGGTCTGACGGTTCATGACGCCCTCCTCGGGTCGGTGTGTCCCTCTGGCTGACGTGAACCAGCCTCGTACGCGCGCCGTTTCGGCACATCGTGCCCACGGAGGCCCCTGCCATGCCTCCCCGGCAGGATCCGATGCATTCCGGCTACTCCCGGGGGAGGACGGTGACCCCAAGATCCCCCCGACTTCGTACGGGTAAACGATCGTTTTTGGCCGAGAAACAGTCGGCGGGCGGGGCCGGTCCGGACATATGCTGCCTGCGCGCGACTCCGCACAACACCACAGCTGCCCGCCGCCCTGGCCCGCCCGGAGAGGGACCCGCCCGATGACCACCAAGGCGATGAAGTCCCTGCTCGCCGCGCTGGCCGCGGAGGCGTCGAAGTCGATCCGGCGGCCGGCCGAACCGCGGGCCGTGATGGCGGAGTTCTGCCGGGCGATGAGCGTGCGCGCGGGCCGCCCCGTCCAGTTGGTGTTCCGGGCCTTCCCGCCGGACCTGCCGGTGTCGGGACTGCGCCTCGACTTCGCCGACCGGTCGGTCGTCGTGGTCGAGGAGAACACCGTCCCCGAGGCCCAACTGGTCATCCTGGGCCACGAATTGTGGCACGAGGAGCAGGGCTCCTGCGACGGCCACGCGCTCACCACCGCCGCCCGCGCGCACGCCCCCGGCCAGACACCCGAGATGCTGCGCCGGGCCGCGGAGCAGATCCTCGCCACCCCCGAGGTACCCCGCGAGGCCTGCCTGGCCGTCGCGGCCCGGTCCGCCTCCGCCGACGAGCACGAGGCCGACGCGGAGACCTTCGGGCTGCTCTTCGGGCGCGAGGTGCGCACCTGGATGACCGGCCGTTACGCCCAGGGCCCGGTCACGCCGGCCACCGTCGAGGGCCGTATCGACCTGTCGATCGGCAACCGCGGCGGACGCCTGCTGCGATGATCCCGCACATCCCCTACTGGATACCCACCGCCCTGCTCGCCACCGCGCTCGTCGCCAAGCTGCCGACCCTCGCCCGCGCCTGGCGCGACCCCGACGTGCGCGCGACCACCGTGCTGCTGGCCTCCGCCACCGCCGTGCTGGTCGTCATCACCCCGGCCAACATCGAGCGCCTCAACCGGCTCACCGGCGTGCCCAACATCGCCTCGCCGTGGGCGTACTCGTTCCTGACCGCGTTCTGCGCGACCGGCCTGACGATGATCATCCGCTGGCGCGAGGAGCCCTCCGAGCGGCGCGCCCGCCGGATGCGCCGGATCTACTGGGCGTACGCCGGTGTCGTGGCCGCCCTGTGGGGGACGTTCCTGCTGGCGGACACGCCGGAGCCGCGGATCTACGACCTGGACACGTACTACGCCGGTACGCCATGGATGCGCGAGCACATCCTGCTGTACCTCACCGCGCACATGGTGTCGTGCCTGGTCGCCGCCTGTCTGCTGTGGAAGTGGTTCCCGCAGATCGGCAACCGCTGGCTGAAGGCGGGCGTCGTCCTCCAACAGCTCGGCTACGCCTCGGGATTGCTCTTCGACGCGGCGAAGCTGACCGCGATCGGCGCCCGCTGGTCGGGTACCGACTGGGACGTCCTCAGCACCCGGGCGGCCCCGCCCTTCGCGCTCCTGGAGGCGATCCTGGTCGCGCTCGGTTTCCTGGTACCGCAGGTCGGGCCGTTTCTGCAGCGGTGGGTACGAGATCAGCGCGAGCACCGGCGGCTACGCCCGCTGTGGCGGGCGGTACGCGTCCTCGGAGCGTCCGCGGCCCCGGCCCGCCTGGGCTTCTGGGCCCCGCTGGACCTACGCCTGATGCAGCGCCGCCAGCACATCCACGACGCGCTGCGCCTGCTGGGCCCGTACTTCGACGCCGGCCTGTACGACAAGGCGTACGAGGCCGCACTGTCCGCGCACGGCGCGGCGGGCGCGAACGCGGCGGCCGGTGCCGTCGTGGTCCGGGCCGCGCTCGACGCCCGTCGTGCGGGCGCCCCGCACCCCGCCGGGGCCCCGGGCGCGCGCATCGGGGCCCTGGTGACCGGTGACATCGAGGCCGTGTCCCGGGCCCTCGGTCATCCCCGCATCGTCGACACCCTCCGCCGGCGGGTGACCAGCACAGAAAGCCCGATCCCACATGCCTGAGCCTCTCCCCGCCCGCAGACCGGCCGCCGTCGTCATCGGCGCCAGCGTCACCGGCCTGCTCACCGCAGCCGCGCTGACCGAGTTCGCCGACGTCACGGTCGTCGAGCGCGACCTGCTCCCCGAGGGGCCCGAGCCGCGCCGGGGCGTCCCGCAGGCCCGGCACGCGCACCTGGTGTGGAGCGGCGGGGTGCGCGCCTTCGACGAGCTGCTGCCGGGCCTGGTCGCGGAGATCGTCGCGCGGGGTGCCCGACTGGCCCACATCATGGGCGACATGGTCTCCCGGGCCCCCAACGAGATCTGGTTCCGCCGCTTCACCTCCACCCACCACCGCAACCTGGTCTGCACCCGCGACCTGCTCGACGCGGCGATACGGGCCCGGGTCCTGGCCGACGACCGGATAACGCTCCGTCAGGACACCACCGCGGAAGCCCTGTTGGGCGACGCCACCCGGGTCACCGGCGTCCGCGTCCGCAGCGGCTCCGGCTCCGGCTCCGGCTCCGGCTCCGGCTCCGAGGAACTCGACCTCCTGGCCGACCTGGTGGTGGACGCCTCCGGCCGCGGCTCGCACGCCCCGCGCTGGCTCACCGGCCTCGGCCTGCCCGAGGTCACCGAGCGCGAGGTGAACGCCGGCGTCGCCTACGCCACCCGCCTCTACCGGGCCCCCGGCACCGCCGCCGAACGGGACTTCCCGCTCGTCAACGTCCAGGCGAACCCGGCGAACACCCCCGGACGCGGCGGCATCATCGTGCCCGTCGAGGGCGACCGCTGGATCGTCACCCTCTCCGGCACCCGCGGCGGCGAACCCACCGCCGACGCCGACGCGTTCGCCGACTTCGCGCTCTCCCTCGGCGACCCGGTGATCGGCGAACTGATCAAGTGCGCCGAGCCGCTGGGCGAGGTGGCCACCACCCGCTCCACCGCCAACCGCCGCCGCTACTACGAGAAACTCCCCCGGTGGCCCGACGGCTTCGCCGTCCTCGGCGACGCGGTGGCCGGCTACAACCCGGTCTACGGCCACGGCATCACCGTCGCCGCCCAGTCCGCCCTCGCCCTGCGCAAGGTCCTGCGCGCGACCGACCTCACGGCCCCCGGCACCGCCCGCCGCATCCAGCGCGCCACCGCCCGCCCGGTCGCCGCCGCCTGGGACCTCGCCGTCGGCCAGGACGCCTTCTACCCCGGCGCCACCGACAGCCCGCCCACCGCAGTGGAACGTTTCCTCGCCCGCTTCGTCGACCGCGCGGTCGCCACCGGTGCCCGCAACCCGCGCGCTCTCGGCGCCCTGCTGGACGTGATGAGCCTGGAGAAGCCCGCGCTCCGCCTCTTCTCGCCGGACATGCTGATCCCGATGCTGTTCGGCCCGAAGCGACCCCACCTCGACGCCCCTCCGCTGACGGACGAGGAGCGCGCGGCGGCCGGCTGAAACCGACGTCCGTCCCGAGGGACGCGTGGGCAGAGGGCGCCCTCGCGAACGGCGGGCTTCACGGAGTCGGTCCGGGCCCGTAAGGGGCACACTGGAGGCGACCAGGAGGAGCCATGCGCATTCCCCTACGCCTCCCCCGGCGTCCCGCTCCGGCCGGCCCGTCCCGCCCGGCGCAGGTGCTGGCGCTGGTCGCCGTCCTGGACGAGGCGGTGGCCGCGCAGACACCGGCCGACCGGGCGGTGGCCGCCTGCGGCGAACCGGGGCCGGTCTCCCGGCAGACGGCGCGCGCGTGCGGCCTGCAGAGCATCGCCCTGCACCGGCTGCGCACCCGGCTGCAGGACCTGCGGATCACCGACCCCGAGCTGGCCCGGGCCCAGGACCGGGCGGCCCGGCTGCTGGCGTACGACCTGTGGATGCTGCGCGAGTCGCTGAACCTGGCCTTCACGGTCCATCACGACCCGCGCACCGAGGCGGCCCGGCTGCGGCTGAACGGCCTGGGCCGCCACGCCGACGACCTGCGCCGCCTGCGCGACGGCCTGCGCGCCCAGGTGGGCTGACGGCCGGACTCGGCCGGGCCCGGTCCGGCCGGGCCGGGTTCAGCTGAGGCCGAGTGAGGACAGCGCGGTCGTCCAGTCCGACGCCATGGCGCCGCGCGCGTCGGAGAGGCTCACCGTGCCGTTGCAGACGGCCTTCTTCAGCTTGTTCTCGACGGAGTCCTTGCTGGTGGCGGTCTCGTCGCCGTAGCGCGGCTCCGGCCACAGGTTCTGCTCGCTCTTGGGCGCGCCGCCGAGTTCGAGCGGGACGAGGTGGTCCTCCTCGTAGTCGGAGGTGCTGGTGTCGTCGTAGCCGTACTCGGCGATCTGCTCGACCTTCAGGGCGTTGGTGTACGACGTCGACGGGCGGACGGTGGCGGTCCAGCCCGAGACGCATATCGTCGAGCCGATGGTGCTCTGGGTGACGTCGGGGTTGTAGGCGCCGGGCTGGCAGGTCGGGTCGGGCAGCGGCAGATAGGCCTGCGAGCAGCTCTGCGCGTGCGCGGCCGGGCCGGTGGTGAGGACGAGACCGGCGACGCCGAGCGCCAGGGACGTGGTGGTGGCGGTGAGACGACGGGTGGGACGCATGGGGGACTCCCGCGATCGGCCCGGGGCTCCGGGCGGTCGTGGGCATGACAGCACCGCGAGTGTCTATGCGGGTAGAACCATTGGGTGAATACTCGACGACCTCGCCGAACCCTTACCGAGCCATGGCATGCGATTGGCCAACGCCGGGCGGGCTCTTGGGCGTTGGGAAACCGTTTGGACACCTCCGCCGCTCCCGGACGCTGTTGATCGATCCGGCACCGGCGCATAGTTTCCGGGGCATGACGAACGTACGGATCGGTGTCATGTACGACCGCGCCTGGGCCCCCGAGGGACTGCCCGAGTTCGCGCGGCAGGCCGAGGCGCTCGGCGCGGACGACGTGTGGGTGGTCGAGGATCTCGGGTGGGCCGGCGGTGTGTCGGCGGCCGCCGTGGCGCTGGGCGCGACGCGGCGCGTCCGCGTGGGCATCGGCATCGCCCCCGCCCCACTGCGCAGCCCTGCCCTGCTGGCGATGGAACTGGCCACGCTGGCAAGGGTGTTCCCGGGCCGCCTGGTGGCCGGCATCGGGCACGGCGTGCCGGAGTGGATGGCCCAGGTGGGCGCCGCGCCACGCTCCCCGCTGGCCCTCCTGGAGGAGACGATCACGTCCGTACGAGCGCTGCTGCGGGGTGAGCGCGTGGAGCTGGCGGGCCGCGAAGTCCGCCTGGACGACGTCGGGTTGGTGCATCCGCCGGCCGAGGTCCCGCCGGTGGTCGCGGGCGTCGTACGCCCCCGTTCCCTCGAACTCTCCGGCCGGGCCGCGGACGGCACGGTGATCGCCGAGGGGCACGGTCCGGACGACCTGGAGAACGCCCACGCGCTGATCGCCAAGGGCGGCGCCGGCCCCGACCACACCCTCACCGTCTTCGCCTTCGCCTGCGTCGGCGACGACCCCGACGAGGTGACCCGCGCCCTGCACCCGCACACCGAGGGCCACGCCGCCTGGCTCGGGCGCCCGCAGGACGAGGTCTTCACGGTCGCGGGCCCGGCCGCCCAAGCCGCGCAGAAGGTAGGGGAGTTGGCGGAGGCCGGCGCGGACACGGTGGTCCTGCGGTTCGCGGGCGAACAGCCGTTGCGGCAGCTGGAGGCGGTGCTGGCGCGCCGGTGACGGACGCGACCCGCTCGGCCGTGTCCCGGATGGCCCGGACGGCCCGCCGTGCCGTGACGCTCGGTCGGGGTCAGGGGGATTCCAGCGGGGTGGTCTCCAGCAGTCCGGCGGCCACCCGGCGGGCCGGCGCCCGCGTCTGCTCCGCGACGCGCCGGAAGGTCTCCGCCGGCCGGGCCGGCCAGTCGGGTGGCAGGTGGCGCGCGGGCAGCCGGGGATCCGTGCGGATGGTGCCCAACCAGTCGGCGACCAGGCGCAGATGGATGGCGAGCGGGTCGCCGGTGGCCTCGCCGACGTGGGTGGTCCAGCATCTGCCGAAGGCGGCGTAGCGGGCGGCGATGGTCTCCAGGCCCCAGGTGTCGGATCATCATGTCGATGTCGGTGGCGGCGTCGGCGTGCGCGTGGAAGATCGTGACGTGGGCGGCGATGCCGAGTTCGGCGACGGTCCCGGAGATGTCGCCCTCGCCCGGGGCGATCCACAGCCCGCTGTAGAGGGGGCCGAAGCCGGACCAGATGAGCCGGGAGCGCAGGTCGTGGCGCCGGCGCTGCCAGGCCTCGGGGAGCGAGAAGCCGAGCAGGGTCCAGGTGCCGTCCCAGTCATTGCCACCGGCACAGCAGGCCGCGGCCCACCGTGCGGGTGAGGGTGGAGCGGACGGCCTGCTCCCCCACTCCGACGCGACCGAGGGGCGTCACGCGGGAACGCTCCACGAGCCTCCGCTCGTCCGGCACTTCACGTTGCGGACTCCTCGCCGGGGGGCATGACACCGCGAAGGTAGGCGTGTACATTGCGGCCGTCAAGAAGGTGCACAACCTCTAGATCGACGGTCGTCACGGCCCAGGCCCGCCGCCCCGGACGCCGGACCCACCTCGACCCCGGGCGCGGCCGACCCCTCAACTCACCTGACTCGGCGCGCACTTGTGCACAGCGAATCGTCCCCGGTCACCTTTCCGTCAGGAGGAGCCCCATGCGACGGCGCATTCTCGGGCTTGCGACAGCAGTGGTCACCGCCGCCGGTGCGGCAGCATGCGGATCCTCGCCCGCGGACACGAGCGGTGCCTCAGCCTCGGGCAGCGGCAGGACCACCCAGGTGAAGGTGGGCATCGTCCCGATCGTCGACGTGGCGCCGCTGTATCTGGGCCGGAAGAAGGGCTTCTTCGCCGACCGCGGCATCGAACTGAAGACGGAGAGCGCCCAGGGCGGCGCCGCGATCGTCCCCGGCGTGGTCAGCGGCCAGTTCCAGTTCGGGTTCAGCAACACCACCTCGCTGATGATCGCCCAGACCAAGGGAATTCAGGTGACGTCGGTGGCCAACGGCGACGCCACGACGGGCAACACCACGACCGACGTCAGCGGCGTGGCGGTGAAGAAGGACAGCCCGATCAAGTCCGCGAAGGACCTCGCGGGCCGGACGGTGGCCGTCAACACGCTGCAGAACATCGGCGACACCACCGTGCGCGAGGCCGTACGGAAGGACGGCGGCGATCCCTCGAAGATCAAGTTCGTCGAGCTGGCCTTCGACCAGATGCCGGCCGCGGTCAGCAGCGGCCAGGTGGACGCGGCCTGGATGGCCGAGCCCGCGCTGACGATCGCCAAGGCCCAGGGCGACCGGGTCGTCACCTCGCCGTTCGCCGAGACCGACCCGAAGCTCACCCTGACCGCCTACTTCACCTCCACCCGACTCACCAAGTCCGACCCGGAGTTGGTGAAGAACTTCGCCGCGGCGATGACCGAGTCGCTCAAGTACGCCGACGCCCACCCGGACGAGGCACGTCAGGCCGTCACCACGTACACCAAGATCGACGCGACGGTGCTCAAGGACCTGACGCTGCCGTCCTGGCCGACCGAGTACGACATGGCCTCCCTGGAGAAGCTGGCCCGACTCGGGGAGCAGGACGGCATCTTCGGCGACAAGAAGCCCGACCTCAAGACACTGTTCCGGTGACCCCCGCTGCTGAAGGCCACTCCTCCCTGAAGGTCACTTCTTCGTGACGGACGCCACCCAGGCGATGAAGTTGGTCGTCGGGTCGCCGGTGCGCTCGGCCTGCGTGTGCGCCTTGGCCCAGACGGTGGCGAAGTCGACGTCACGGATGCCGTAGTTCAGCAGGGCCAACTGGAGGTTGATCTCGGTGGTGTTGGCGGTGTCGCCCTGCATGATGCCGGTGCGGATGCGCCAGTGGCGTGCCACCTGCGACCGCCGGTAGCCGGCGAAGGCGGGCGAGAGGTAGTACAGCGGGTTGTACGCGTCGGCCCGCCAGGCCATGTCCTTGCCGACGCTGTCCTTCTTCGCGAAGTCGCTGTCGTACGCCGCGTATCCGTAGTCGGAGTTCCAGTCGGAGTACGTGGCGTACTTCGTCTCGTTCGCCTTGATGACATCGCGGGAGAGCGGCACGAAGTGCGACGGGGAGTTCAGCGCCATCGCGAAGACGCTGTTCTCGCCCTGCCCGCGGGAGTACCCGTCGAACGCGCCGACCGGCTTGTTCGCGTTCTTCTGGCTGTCGACGAAGCCTTCGAGGCCGGACACCGTGGCGGTGTTGGTCGCGGAGTCGTAGGTGACCCAGGTGCTGTTGGTGTTGAGGTAGGCGATGTAGTCCTCGACCGTCTCGTACGTGGTCGAGGTCCCCGTCTGGCCCGATCCGGGCGGGCCGCCCTGCGTCGTGATGGTGTACGGGAAGGTGTTGTCGGCGAGGAAGTTGTTGAGCGAGGTGGTGATCACCCCGATCAGGTGGTCGTAGTAGCTGCCGGCCAGGTAGGTGCCGCTGCTGGACTCGGTCAGCTCCAGGCGCCTGCCGTGCTCGTCGCGCAGCCCCAGCCGGTTGAGGTACTTGGGCCAGGCCTTCGCGAGGTCCGCCGAGTAGGCGCTGGTCCAGGTGCCGGACGCGCGCGTGCCCGTCGAGGCGAACTGGCCCATGTTCCACTCGTAGGACAGGTTGGCCTCCTGCAGGTTGGTGATCGGGCACCAGGCCATCACGCCGGCGACGGCGTCGCTGAGGGGCCGGCCGTTCGCGTCCTCCATCGCCGCGCCGAGCGAGCGCAGGTAGGGGAAGTACAGGGGGCTGTCACCGGACGAACCTCCCACGCTGGCCTGGGCGCCGCCGCCGCTCATGCCGAACAGGACGATGTCGTCCGTGGAGCCGGGCAGGACACTCTTGTTGTACCGCAGGAAGCGGATCGCGGCCTTGAGGTCGGTCACCGCCCAGGGCGCCGCGTCGTTGCGGGTGCTGGTAGAGCTGTCCTTGCCGCGCATGCCCGGCCACACGTAGATGTGCCCGGCCGCCAGGTACTGCGACACGCTGCTGTAGCTGTAGGACGTGGCCGGCTTCTGCGCGGCGTAGCCGGGGGTGTTGACCGGGATCACGATCGGCGCCGTGCGCCCCGAGTAGGCGCCGACGGTGCCCTTCGGGTTCGGCTTCGCGGTGTACGTGGTGCCGTCGCTGTTCGCGGTGGCGGTCAGGTAGGCGCCCGGCACGTAGATCGACAGGTTCTCGTAGTCCGTCGCGGCCGGGTTGGTGACGTACACCTTCCCGAGTTGGTAGTACACGTCGTTGGCCGAGTCGTACGACCAGGCGGTCGGGTCGAGTTCCAGCGAGTACGCCGAGGACGTGCCCGACGAGCCGGACGACGATGCCGTGCCGGCGAAAGCCGTTCCCGACGCGCTCTCGGCGATACCGAACGCGGCCACGGCCGCGGCGCTCCGGATGACCGTCCTGCGGTTGATGTCCACTCCTGGACCTCCCTGTGTCGGGCTGTGCGGGCTCTGTCGAGTCCCAGACTGTAGAGAAGGAGGCCCAAGATTGTTGACAATTTCGATGATAATTATGTTAGAAGAGTCGCTCCGTGTGATCTGCCTCAGGAACCCGGCCCCCGGCCCAGCTCCGTCTCGATGAAGTGACGCAGATGCCGTCGCGCGTCCTCCACCGTCAACGGCGGTGTCTGGCGCAGGCGTTGCAGGGCCAGGCCGTCGGCCAGGGCGGCGAAGCGGACGGTGAAGCCGTCCAGGTCCGCGGAGGTGAGGTCGCCTTCGGCGATGGCGCGTTCGGCGAGGGTTCGGATCTGCCGGTGCCAGCTCTCGTAGCGGCGGTCCTGGCCGCGGGCGAACGCCGGGTCGGGGTGGTGCTCGCCGACGTTCCAGTACTCGAACCACATCCGCCAGTGCCGGTCGGTGTCCTCGGTGAACAGCGCGTCGACCAGGAGCCGCAGCCCCTCCGCCCCGCTGGTCGCACGGTCCGCGGCCTCGCTCAGCCCCGTGTAGTACCGCTCGATCTGCAGCACCATCGCCTCGGAGAGGATCTCCTGCACGCTGCCGAAGTGGTAGGTGACCGTGCCGACGGACACCCCGGCCGCGGCGGCGACGTCCCGCACCCCGACCGAGGCGTAGCCCCGCTCCGCGATCAGCGGGACCGCCGCCTCGACGATGAGCCTGCGGCGCACCTCGGTGGGCTGCCGGGTGCGGTCGGCGGCGGCTACGGCACGGCGCGGGCTCTTCTCGGCCTTCTTCTCCGCCTTCATCCCGACGTCCTCGGGGTGGTGCGGTGCCATGCGCGCTTGGCCACTGCCTCTCCGTTCGCCCGTGCTTCGAGGTGACTGTCCATGACGAACTCCGTGGCCGTGGCCCGCAGTTCCGTCCGTGCGACGATCTCCGCGTCCCATTCGTCCCCGTCCTCACCGCGGGTGAGCCGGATCGTCCACTCGGAGACGGCCGAGGCCGAAAGCGGGTCGTCGCTGCGGATACGGTACGTCTCCCGGGCGTTCTCCTCGTATCGCAGGCCGTCGGGGTAGGTGCGGGAGCCGCCGTAGCGCGGGTCGACCTCCAGGGTCCACTCCCCCGCCGCCACGTCATGGGTGACCAGGCGTTCCGGGCGCGGCCCGGATGCGACGTCGTACGTGACCGGGAGCGGGGGCGCCTGCTCCGGCTCCTCGAAGCGGACCGGCGGCTCCTCGCCGTCCGACCGGACCGGCAGCAGGAGGGCGCTGTCGGCCGGCAACAGGGTCAGCTCGCCACGCTCGCCGTGCGGCCACACCCACGGCCAGTACGTGTCCGATACGGCGACCCGGATACGGTGGCCGGGCGGGAAGGCGTATCCGGTCGCGTTCAGCTCGAACTCGACGTCCTCGTACATGCCCGGCGTCCACTCCACCGCCTTGTCCCGTCCGTGCCGGGCGAGCAGGTTGAGCACGCCCCGGGTGACGAGGGTCGACGAGCCGTCGGGGGCCACGTCGCACACGCGGGCGATCACATGGGCGCGCGGAGTGGCGCTGTCCAGACGGAGCCGGACGCGCGGACGGCCGAGGATCTCGACGCGTTCGGTCAGCGGCGCCGAGTCCAGGCAGACCGAACGGCCGTCCTCCTCCCGCTGGTCGGGCGCCAGATCGCTCGCGTTGCCGAACGGGAAGAAACGGCCCGCGTCGATGCCGGTGTGGTGAGGGGAGCGGACGGGGACGGGCGGGGTGCCGTCCACGCCCAGCGGGCGCTCCTGCCAAGTGACCCGCGGCGAAGGCCACTCCGTGTCGCCGACCCACCGGCCGGGCATCACGTCGTACGAAGTCGCGGGCGGGACAGGGTCGTTGACCCAGGCGCGCAGGAGCGGTTCGCGCATCGCGCCCGTGTCCTCGCCCTTGAGCCAGTGGTCCCACCAGCGCAGGGTCTCCTGGAGGAAGCCGATCGCCGGGCCGGGCGGCAGTCCGCGGTCCGGGTACTGGTGGGACCAGGGCCCGACCAACCCCCGGACCCGGTCGGCCGGAAGGTGCTCCACCAGCCGCAACACCGTGTCGCGGTACGGGTCGTTCCAGCCGCCCACCGCCAACACCGCGGCCCGCACCGCGCCGTAGTCCTCGCACACGCTCCCGTGCCGCCAGTACTCGTCCCGCTGCTGGTGGGCGAGCCAGGTGTGGATGAACGGGTCGAGGGCGTCGAGGCGTTCGCGCCACATCGGCAGCCAGCGGTCGGCGCCGACGTTCGCCGGGTCCGGCGGGCGGGCGGCGAAAGCGAGCATGGTGCCGGCCCAGGCGAGCATGTCGATGCCGAGGACCGCGCCGCCCATGTAGTGGACGTCGTTGTCGTAGCGGTCGTCCGTGGAGCAGACGGTGACGATCGCCTTGAGCGGTTCGGGCGCCAGAGCCGCGATCTGCAGGGAGTTGAAGCCGCCCCAGGAGATGCCGAACATGCCGACCTCGCCCGTGCACCAGGGCTGCCGGGCAAGCCAGTTGACGACGTCGACGCCGTCCGCCAGCTCCTGTTCGTCGTACTCGTCGCCGGGTGTGCCCTCGCTGTCGCCGTGGCCGCGGATGTCGACGCGGACGGAGGCGTAGCCGTGGCCCGCGTACCAGGGGTGGCGCTGGGCGTCGCGCGGGGCGGTCCAGTCGCTCTTGCGGTACGGGAGGTATTCGAGGAGCGCGGGCACCGGGTCGGCCTCCGCGTCGGCCGGGCGCCAGATACGGGCGTGCAGCCGGACCCTGCCGTCGCGGGTGGGGATCCAGACGTCCTCGCGCACGACCTGGCGCTCGAACCGCTCGCGGTACTTCACGAAACTCCTTCGGGGACAGAGGTGCTGGCCGGGCGCCAGCGGCGGACGCGGTGGCCGTCGCCGTGATCGGCCCATACGTCGTCGGGCTCGGCCGCGTCGAGCCACTCCGGCGCAGCCTCGACGAACGGCTCGGCGTCGGGGTCGGGTTCGAGGGCCGCGGCCATCAGCTCCCGGGTGTAGGGGTGGGCCGGGTCGGCGAAGACGGCCTCGGTCGGGCCCTCCTCGACGACCACGCCCTGGCGCAGGACCAGCACGCGGTCGGCGATGCCCCGTACGACGGCCAGGTCGTGGCTGATGAACAGGCAGGCCAACTGCCGTTCCCGGCGCAGGTCGTCGAGCAGGCGCAGCACCTCGGCCTGGACCGAGACGTCCAGCGCGGTGGTGATCTCGTCGGCGATCAGTACGTCCGGCTCGCCCGCCAACGCTCGCGCGATGCCGATGCGTTGGCGCTGGCCGCCGGAGAGCTGGGCGGGCAGCCGGTCGGCGAGTGCCGGGTCCAGACGCACGTCCCGGATGAGGTCGAGGGCACGGGTGGCGGCCTGCCGCCGGTCGGGGGCGGTACCGAAGAAGCGGAGGGGGCGGCGGATCGCGTCGCCGACCGTGCGGCGCGGGTTGAGGGAGGTGTCGGCGTTCTGGAACACCAGCTGGACCAACCGCCGTAGTGCGGTGGGGCGCCCGCGGGCGGGCTTGGCCAGGTCGCCGGAGCCGTGGCTCATCGTGCCGCCCGAGGGGGCGCGCAGACCGGCGAGGGACCAGGCGAGGGTGGACTTGCCGCTGCCCGACTCCCCGACGAGGGCGACGATCTCGCCGCGCCGGACGTCGAAGGAGACACCGTGCACGGCACGGGCCGTCCCGTAGTCGATGGTGACGTCCGTCGCCGACACCGCGACCGGGGCGTCCGCGTCCACCACCGCCTTCGCCCGCACCTCCCGTTCACCGTTCTCCCCGACAAGGGCGAGCCCGTCGTCGGTCAAGCGCGGCACACTCGCCAACAGGCGCTTGGTGTAGGCGTGTTGGGCACCGGCGAAGAGTGTGCGGGTGGGCGCCGACTCCACGACCCAGCCCGACCGCAGCACGCTCACCTCGTCGGCCATCCGCGCGACCACCCCGAGGTCGTGGCTCACCAGCACGGCGGCCAGGCCGAGTTCGTCGCGCAGGGCGGTGACGAGGTCGAGGATGCCGCGCTGGGTGACGACGTCGAGGCCGGTCGTGGGCTCGTCGAGGACGAGGACCTTGGGGCGGGCCGCGAGGGCCATGGCGATGGCGACGCGCTGCTGCTGGCCGCCGGAGAGTTCGTGCGGGTAGCGGCGCGCGAGGTCGGCGGGGCGGGGCAGCCGTACCTGTTCGAGGAGGTCGAGGACCGGGACCTCGCCGCCTGCCTCGGCGATCTGCCGTCCGACGCGCATGGACGGGGTGAGCGCGTGCCCGGCGTTCTGGCCGACCATCGCCACGGTCCCGCCGCGAAGCCGCCGCAACTCCGGTACGGACAGGGCGAACACGTCCTTGCCGTCCACCCGCACGCTCCCGCCGTCCAGGCGCGAGCCGTGCCGCAGATGGCCGAGCAGGGTGGCCGCGACGGTCGACTTGCCGCTGCCGGACTCGCCGACGAGGGCCAGCGTGCGCCCCTCGGCGACCTCGAAGGACACGTCGTGCACGACGGGCACGTCACGGCCGCCCGAACGGTAGGAAACACAGAGGGAGTTGACGGAGACGATCGGGGCCATCAGGAGCCCTCCCTGATCCGGTCCACGCCCCACGCCTTGGACAGGCCGTCGGCCGCGAGGTTGAGCCCGACCACGAGCGTGGCCAGGGCGATGATCGGCGCGAGGCTCGCCATCGGGACGACGGTGATGGCGGTGCGGTTCTCGGCGACCATGAGCCCCCAGTCGGGGGTCGGCGGGTCGGCGCCGAAGCCGAGGAAGGACAGCGAGGAGATCAGCAGCACGACCCAGGAGGCCCGCATGGCGAATTCCACGCACACCACGTCGGCGATGTTGGGCAGCACCTCCCGCCACAGGATCGACCAGGTGCGCTCGCCGCGTGCGCGGGCCGCGGTCACGTAGTCGGCGGGTACGACGGCCAGCGCCGCGCCCCGCACCACCCGTACGACCTGGGGCACGAACACCACGGCGACGGCGATCACGATGACCGCCGGGCCGGTGCCGAGCGCGGTCACGACGACGAGCAGCGCGAGGATGGCCGGCACCGACAGCACCGCGTCGAGGATCCGGCCCAGCACGTCGTCGAACCAGCCGCCGCGCAGCGCCGCCGCACAGCCGATGACCGTGCCGATGGCGAGGGCGATGACGGTGGCGACGACGGAGACGCCGAGCGCGTAACGGCCGCCGTACAGCACCCGGGTGAGGACGTCCCGGCCGTACTGGTCGGTGCCGGCCCAGTGCGACCAGCTCGATCCGAGGAGGGCGTGGGAGGGGTCGTTGGCGATGGGGTCGTAGGAGGTGAGCAGGGGGGCGAGGAGGGCGATCAGCGTGTGGACGCCCACAATTGCCAGGCCGACGAGGGCCGTTCGGGAGGAGCGCAGGGTGCGCCAGGCGCGTGCGGTGGTGCGGGCCTGGGGTACTGCCGGTGGGGCGGTGTCGAGGGTGGTCATCAAGTCCTCCCGCGCGTACGGAGCTTGGGGTTGAGGGCCATGGCGCCGAGGTCGGCGGCGAGGTTGCAGACGACGTACACGACGGCGCTGATCAGGGCGACGGCCTGCACGACCGGCAGGTCCCGGTTCTGCACGGAGGTGAGCATCAGCTTGCCGATGCCGGGGTAGTTGAAGACGTTCTCGACGACGGCGACACCGCCCACCAGCCAGGCCACGTTGAGGGCGATGACGTGCAGGGTGGGCAGCAGGGCGCTCGGCAGGGCGTGCCGGGTGACCACCCGCCAGGTGGACAGGCCCTTGAGCCGGGCCGTGGTGACGTACTCACTCGCCATGACATCGATGACCGACGTGCGGGCCATGCGCACGATGTAGGCGGCCATCACGATGGCGAGCGCGAGCGCGGGAAGCCATACGGCGGGCAGGAGTTGGCCGACGCTCGCGTCGGGGCCGTACAGGACGACCGCCGGGAACCACGGCAGCGCGACCGAGAAGCACAGCACCAGGACGGTGGCGACCACGAACTCCGGGACGCTCATGCCGACCAGGCTGGCGGTGGAGATCACGTGGTCGGCCCAGCGGTCGCGGTACAGCCCGGCGAGGATGCCCAGCACGAGGGACCCGGTCACCGCGAAGACGATGGTGACGACGGCGATGAGGGCCGAGTTGCCCAGGTACTGGGCGACCTCGCTGCCCACCGGCTTGCCGGAGACCAGCGACGTACCGAAGTCGCCGTGCACAGCGCCCTTGATCCAGTCGAAGTAGCGCTCCCAGGCAGGCTGGTCGAGTCCGAGTTGCTTGCGCAGGGCGGCGACCGCGTCGGGGGTGGCGTCCTTGCCGAGGATCTGGGTGGCGACGTCGCCGGGCAAGGCCTGCAGGGCGAGGAAGACCAGGACGGAGGAGAGGAGCAGCGTGCCGATGGCGGCAGCCAGTCGGCGGGCGACGAACACGAGCATGCTCAGGCTCCCTTCAGGCCGATGCCGAGGTAGTCGAACTCGAAGCCGTGCTCGGCGTATCCGCGCACCTTGCGGGAGATCCCCACGAGCCGGTCGGCGAACATCGGGGTCATCGCCCCGCCCTTCTCGATCACCATCGTCTGGGCCTGGCCGTAGAGTTCGCGGCGCGAGGCGTCGTCGGTCTCGGCGCGGGCGCGGTCCAGGAGCGTGTCGAAGGCCTTGTCGGACCAGGCGGTCTCGTTGTACGAGGAGCCGCTGCGGAAGATCTGCGTGAAGAGCTGGTCGACGGGCCGGCCCGTGTACCAGTAGGTCGCCATCAGCGGCTTCTTCATCCAGATCTGCGTGTAGTACGAGTCCGCGGCGGCCGTCTTGACCCGGATGCGGATGCCGGCCCGCTTGGCGGACTCCTGGTAGGCGAGGGCCATCGGCGTGAGCAGGGGGTCGTAGGCGGAGGTGTAGAGGTCGATCGCCAGACCCTCCTGACCGGCCTGCTTGAGCAGGTGCTTCGCCTGCTCCGGGTCGTGCTTCGGGTGCGCGGCGATGTGCAGCGGGTCGTCGGGCGGGACCGGGTTGTCCCAGCCCGCGGTACCGGCGCCCTGGAGCGCGACCTTCACCACGTGCTCGGGGTCGTAGGCGAGCTTCATCGCCTGGCGTACGCGTACGTCGGTGAAGGGCTTGTCGGTGGTGAGCATCGGGAGGACGTACCACTGGGCGTTCTTCACGCGGGCGACGGTCGCGCGGTCGGAGGCGGCGACCACCCGGGCCGTCGCGAAGTCGAGGTTGGTCTGCGAGAGCAGGTCGACCTGGCCGGCCAGGAGGGCATTGGCGCGGGCCGACATGTCGGCGACCGAGTAAAAGGAGATCGCGTCGAGGACGGGCCGCCCGGCCCAGTGGTCGGCGTAGGCGGTGACGCGGCCGGGGCCTGCGGGTGCGAAGGACTCCAGCTTGAAGGGGCCGGTGCCGATGCCGGTGCGGCCGACGGACTTCGCGCTGCCGTCCGGGACGACGTAGCAGTTGTAGTGCGTGAGCAGGCTGGGGAACTCGGCGTTCGGGGACTTCAGCGGGACGACGAGGGTGTGCGCGTCGGGGGTGCGCAGGGTCTTCGCGTCGATGAGCGGGGCAAGGACGGCGGCCTGCGGGGACGCGGTCGCCTTGTCGATGATGTGGCGCAGGGTGTAGGCGGCGTCGGCCGAGGTGAAGGCCCGGCCGTCGTGGAAGGTGACGCCCTTGCGGAGCCGGAAGGTCCAGGTGGTGGCCTTGGCGTCGGACTCCCAGGACTCGGCGAGGTCCGGGGCGAGTTCGCCGTCGCTGCCGACCCGGACCAGGCGGTTGTAGAGGGCGCCGAGGTATTCGTACGCCGACAGGGAGCTTGCCGGGTCGAGGGTCTCGGCGTCCGAGGCGGGCGGCCGGGCGATGCGGAGGGTGCCGCCGCGGTCCGGGGTGCCCCCCGGCGCCGCGGCCGGCAACACCGTGCCGGCGTCCGCGCCCGAGCATCCGGACAGCAGCCAGGACGCACCGAGGCAGGCGGCGCCCGCGGCGCCGGCGGTGAGGAACGACCGCCGTCCTGGGTGGTGGGTGTCGGGCATGGGCCGACCGTCCTTCTCGCTATTCGTTCAGTGGAACGATTGAGTGGAGTGCGTGAACGATAGCCAGCGGACGGTTTCCCGCCAACCCTCGGGCGCGGAGAATTAACCGGCGAAACGGACCCGTAACCGGCGGGGCGGGGCCACGGGCCGCGGTGGCGGCAGTGGCGGTGACTGCTGTTGTGGCCGCGGTGGCAGCCGCCCGGCTGGCTATCCTTTCCGCCATGACCAGCACCGGAAGGCCCCGTGACACCTCGGTGCAGTCGGTGGGCCGCGCCGTCTCGATCCTCCAGTCGCTGTCCCGGCGCGGGCCGTCCGGAGTGACCGAACTCGCCGAGGCGCTGGGTCTGCACAAGGCGACGGTCTTCCGGCTCCTGGCCACCCTGGAGTCGCGCGGTCTGGTCGAGCAGGACGCCGAGCGCGGGCGCTACCGCCTCGGCTTCGGCATGGTCGAGCTGGCCGCGGGCGCCGGACGGCAGAGCGACCTGTCCCTGCTCAGCCGCCCGGTCTGCCGGGAGCTGGCCGCCGAGGTGGGCGAGACGGTGAACCTCGCGATCCACGACGGCCTCGAAGTGATCACCATCGACCAGGAGATGGGCGGCGCGACCATCTCCAGCGTCGACTGGGTCGGCAAGCGCAGCCCCCTGCACGCCACCGCGGCCGGCAAGCTCTTCCTCGCGCACATGCCCGAGGAGCAGGCCGACGAGGTGCTGGGGCGCGGGCTCTTGCGGTACACCCCGCACACGATCACCGAACCGGCGCTGCTGAAGGCCGAGTTGCGGACGGTACGCGAACGCGGGTACGCCACCACCTCGCAGGAGCACGAGATCGGGCTGGCCGCGATCGCCGCACCGGTGCGCTCGCCGGACGGCCAGGTCGTGGCCGCCGTCACCGTCTCGGGCCCGACGTTCCGCGTCAACGAGCACACCGTGCCGGCGCTGGCCGAACGGGTGCGGGAGGCGGGCGCGCGGATCTCGTGGCGCCGGGGGCACCACAAGAACGGCTGACCGCGGACCGGGACCGGCGGCCGCGGTCGGCTCTTGACGGCCGCGGGTTTGCGACTCCACCATTTGTCTCGCATCGCGCATCTGTTTCGCAATGCGATACAGCCGTTACGGCCATGCAGCCACCCCTGCCCTGACGTGGCCGTCGGCACCCCACCTCCCGAGGAGCGGTCATGCCCGCCCAGAGCCTCGATCCCCTGCTCCAGCCCTTCCGCCTCAAACACCTCACCCTGCGCAACAGGGTGGTCAGCACCTCCCACGAACCCGCCTTCGGCGAGGACGGCCTGCCCAAGGACCGTTACCGCGCCTACCACGTCGAGAAGGCGCGCGGCGGTGTCGGCCTGACCATGATCGGCGGCTCCGCCGTGGTCTCGCCGGACAGCCCGCCCGCCTTCGGCAACCTGCTGCTGTACCGGGACGACATCGTGCCGTGGCTGCGCCGGCTCACCGACGAGGTGCACGAGGCCGGGGCCGCGGTGATGTGCCAGGTCACCCATCTCGGCCGCCGTACCAGCAACTACACCGGCGACTGGCTGCCGGTGCTCTCCGCCTCACCGCTGCGCGAGCCCGCGCACCGGGCGTTCCCCAAGGCCGCCGAGGCATGGGACCTCGACCGGATCACCGCCGACTACGTCTCGGCCGCGCTGCGCTGCCGCGAAGGCGGCCTGGACGGCATCGAGTTGGAGGCGTACGGCCACTTCCTCGACAGCTTCCTCTCCCCCACCACCAACCACCGCGACGACGAGTTCGGCGGCGGCCTGGAGCACCGCATGGCGTTCCCGCGCCGGGTGGTCCGGGCGGTGCGGGAGGCGGTCGGCCCGGACTTCGTGGTCGGGATCCGGCTGATGCTGGACGAGGTCCGGCCCGGCGGGCTGACCTTCGACGACGCGCTGGTGGCCGCCGAGCGTTTCACCGAGGACGGCATCGACTTCGTCAGCACCATCCGCGGCTCCATCG
Source organism: Streptomyces cylindrosporus (assembly GCF_022698165.1). Classification (GTDB taxonomy): domain Bacteria; phylum Actinomycetota; class Actinomycetes; order Streptomycetales; family Streptomycetaceae; genus Streptomyces; species Streptomyces cylindrosporus. The sequence goes on along the minus strand of NZ_JALDAY010000001.1, from coordinate 451,902 downwards.
AGAGCGACGCGTCGCTGGTACGTGCCATCCCGCCGATCGGCACTCCGCTGGGACCGTTCCTGGAGTTCACCGGCGAGGTCCGGCGCCGGCTGCGGGTGCCGGTGATGCACGCGGCCCGCATCGCGGATCCCGCCACCGCGCGGTACGCCCTGCGCGAGGGACTGCTCGACCTGGTCGGCATGACCCGCGCCCAGATCGCCGACCCGCATCTGGTCGCCAAGGTCGCCGCGGGCCAGGAGGACCGTATCCGCCCTTGCGTGGGCGCGAGTTACTGCCTCGACGCGATCTACGACTCGGGCGACACGAAATGCGTCCACAACCCGTCGACCGGACGGGAGCTCCACCTGCCCCACACCATCCCGGCCACAACGGGCCGCCAAAGGAAGGCAGTTGTCGTCGGCGCCGGTCCGGCAGGGCTGGAGGCCGCCCGCGTCCTAGGCGAACGCGGCCATGACGTGGTGCTGTTCGAGGCGGGTGACCTGCCCGGCGGCCAGATCCGGCTCGCGGCCTCCAACCCCCGCCGCCGCGACCTGCTCGGCATCGTCGACTGGCGGGTCGCCGAGTGCAAGCACCACGGCGTCGACCTGCGCCTCGGCACCTACGCCGAGGCCGCCGACGTACTCGCCGAACACCCCGACCTGATCGTCGTCGCCACCGGCGGCATGCCCAACTGCACCTTCCTGGAGGCGGGCGAGGACCTGGTCGCCGACACCTGGGACGTACTGACCGGCTCACTGCGCCCGAAGGGCGAGGTGCTGATCTACGACGACCATGGCGGCTACCCCGCCCTCGATGCCGTCGAGGTGCTCGCCCCGTCCGGCGCCCGCCTGCACTACGTGACACCGGAACGCACCCTCGCCCCCGACGTCGGCAGCATGAACTCCCCCGCCTACCTACGGGTCTTCGCGGAACACGACGTCACGACCACCCTCGCCCGCCGCCTGCGCGCCGTGCGCCGCGCCCCGGACGGCCGCCTGACCGCAACCCTGAGCAGCGACTACACCGACGCCGACACCGAACTCACCGTCGACCACGTGATCGTGGAACACGGAACCCTCCCGGCGGACGAGCTGTACCGCGAACTCCTGTCCGGATCAAGCAACTTGGGCGAGGTGGACCACCGCGCGCTGCTCGCCCACCGACCGCAGACGGTGGTCCGCGACGACACCGGCCGCTACCAGCTGTTCCGCATCGGCGACGCGGTCGCGAGCCGCAACATCCACGCCGCCGTCTACGACGCGCTGCGGCTGTGCCTGCCGGTCTGAGACCCTCTGGAGAAACGAAGTTGACCACTTTCGCCGCCCCCGCCACCGGCACGGCCGACCTGGTGGCCCGCCGCGCCCCCGGCCTGAGCCTCGAAGCCCCCTTCTACACCGGGCAGGAGTTCTTCGACCTCGACATCGAGGCGGTCTTCGCCCGGAGCTGGCTGTTCGTCGCCGCCGAGGCCGAACTCCCCGAGCCCGGCGACTACGTGACCGTGACCCTCGGCCCGTACTCGGTGATCCTCCTCCGCGACGACGAGGAGGAGGTACGGGCCTTCCACAACGTGTGCCGCCACCGAGGCGCCCGCATCCTCGACGAGCAGCGCGGCTCGGTCGGCAACATCGTCTGCGGTTACCACCGTTGGACGTACGGCGTGGACGGCCGGCTGCTGCACGCGGAGTCGCTGCCGCCCGACTTCGACCGGTCCTGCTTCGGCCTACGCGCCGTGCACACCCGCACGGTCGCCGGCCTGGTCTTCATCTGCCTCGCGGCGCAGCCCCCCGCCGACTTCGACGAGGTGGCCGCCCGCATCGAGCCGTACATCGCGCCGCACGGCCTGCGCCGGGCCAAGGTGGCCACGCAGATCGACCTCGTGGAGAACGGCAACTGGAAACTCACCATGGAGAACAACCGGGAGTGCTACCACTGCGGCGGCCACCCGGAGCTCCAGTGCTCCCTCTTCCCCGTCTACGGCTACGCGGAGCAGGACGTGCCGCCGGTACTGCGCCCGGCGTACGACCGCTACCTCCAGGCCGACGCCGAGTCCCGGACGACGTACGAGTCGCTGGGCCTGCCGTACGCCGCGATCGAGGAACTGGACACCCGCGCCACGGGTTTCCGCATCCAGCGTGAACCGCTGGACGGCGCGGGCGAGTCGTTCACCGAGGACGGCACGGCGGCCTGCGGCAAGCTCCTGTCCGACTTCACCACGCCCCGTCTGGGCCGTCTGTCCCTGCACATGCAGCCCAACGCCTGGTTCCACTTCCTCTCCGACCACGCGATCACCTTCTCGGTGATCCCGCTCGCCCCGGACCGCACCCTGGTCCGCACGACTTGGCTGGTGCACGCCGACGCGGTCGAGGGCGTCGACTACGACCTCGATGCCCTGACCCGGGTGTGGACGGCCACCAACGACCAGGACGCGCTCCTCGTCGCCCGCGCCCAGCAGGGCATCTCCAGCCCCGCGTATCTCCCGGGGCCGTACAACCCCACCGAGTACCAGGTCGAGGCATTCGTCAACTGGTACGTGACCCGACTGAAGGCGCACCTCGCACGATGACCGAAATCCCGATGGACTGGGCGGAAGGGGACTGGACGGAAGGGGACTACGGCGGACTGCTGGTCTGCAAGCAGGTCCACGTCCTCACCCCCGATGTCAGGACCTTCGTCCTCCAGTCCCCGCAGCCCCGGCTCTTCCGCCACGACCCCGGCCAGTTCCTCACCCTCGGCGTCGACATCGACGGCCGCTCGGTCGAGCGCTGCTACACCGTCTCCTCGCCGCCCACCCGCCCCCACTCCCTAACCGTCACCGTGAAGCGGGTGCCGGGCGGCCTGGTCTCCAACTGGCTCCACGACCACCTACTCCCCGGCCGCACGGTACGGGCGCGGGGCCCGCTCGGGGACTTCTCCTTCACCCGGCACCCCGCGCCGAAGTACCTCTTCCTGTCCGGCGGCAGCGGCGCGACGCCGATGATGGCCATGACCAGGACCCTGTACGACCTCGCGGACCCGGCCGACGTGGTGTTCGTGCACAGCGCCCGCACCCCCGACGACATCCTCTTCCGCCGCGAACTCGACCTCATCGCCGCCACCGCGCCCACCATCCGGGTGGTGCACGTCTGCGAGGAGGACGGCCCCACCGAACCCTGGGGCGGCCACCGCGGCCGGCTGACCCTCGACATGCTCCGGCAGATCGCCCCCGACTTCCCCCAACGGGAGATCTTCACCTGCGGCCCGGCCGGCTACCTGGCGGCGGTGCGCGACCTGCTCGCGACGGCCGGGTTCCCCATGGACCGCCACCACGAGGAGAGCTTCACCTTCGAACGACCCCAGGCCGACGACCCCCCGGCCGACCCGACGGACACCGCCGAAGACCGATCGCACCCTGCCGAAGTCCCGTCGTACACCGTCGAGTTCACCCGCAGCCGGCGCACCCTCACCTGCGACGCGGACACCTCCCTCCTCGCGGCGGCCTCCCGGGCGGGCCTGAGCCTCCCGGCGTCCTGCGCCCAGGGAATGTGCGGTACCTGCAAGACGACCCTGCTGTCCGGGTCCGTCGACATGCGGCACAACGGGGGCATCCGGCCTCGTGAGATCGCCCAGAACAAGATCCTGCTGTGCTGCGCGAAGCCACGGGAGGATCTCGTGGTCGACGCCTGACGACGCCGCTCAGGAGATCAGACGTCCGCACGCGCGGCGCAGCAGTGCCGCAAGGAGTGCCGCCTCCTCGCCACCGAGGGCGGTCACGATGCTCTGCTGTTCGTGTTCCACCGCTGTCGTCCAGCGACTCAGAGCCTCGGTGCCGCGCTCGGTCACGAACACCAGCACGCGCCGCCGGTCCTCGTCGTCCACCCGGCGCAGGACGAGGTTGAGGGACACCATGCGGTCGACCACCTTGGTGAGGGAGGGTGGCGACAACAGGGCGAACTCGGCGATCTCGGTCATCGCGTGTCCGGCGCCGTCAGCGAGGAACGACAGCACACGCCATTCCTCCAGCGTCGCACCCTCCGCTTTCAGCGCCTCGCCGAGTCTCGTCACCACGCCCCGCTCCAGGAGCGTGAGCATCCGTGCGAAGTCGAGGTCCGACACGGCCGTCGCCGGAGTCGTCGTCATCACCCTGCCAAAAAGTCGTCGGTGTCGTTACGTCGCGGCGCCCCGGTCGCCGACGTGGCGACGTGCATGCCGGGCCGGTTCGCCAGAGAGCTTCGCAAGAGAACGGCTCCACGATACAGTCGCTTCCTTACGACCGTGAAATATTCTCGTAGCAAGCAATCCCTACTGTGAGCACCTATGATCGAGAAGGCGTCTGTCCGGCTCGGCTCTCCGGCAGCCTCGGCCCGTGACACTCTGGACGTCGCCCTCGTGATCCCGCTGCAGGGACCGGCCGGCATCTTCGGACCGTCCTGCGAGTGCTGCGCCCAACTCGCGGCCGAGGAGGTCAACGCCGAGTCCGGAGTGCTGGGCAGGGAGCTGCGGCTGGTGCTCGTCGACGGTGGGGCGCCGCCGGAACAGGTGGCGACCGAGATCGACGCGCTGATCTCCGGCGGCGTCGTCGACGCGGTGGCCGGCTGGCACATCTCCGCCGTCCGCGAGGTCGTCGCCCCGCGCATCGACGGCCGGGTGCCGTACGTCTACACCGCGCTGTACGAAGGCGGCGAGCGGTCCCCGGGGGTGTTCCTCACCGGTGAGACCCCGGCCCGCCAACTCCGGCCCGCGCTGCGCTGGTTCGCCGCCGAACTCGGCATCCGGCGGTGGACGATCGTCGGCGACGACTACGTCTGGCCCCGTTCCTCCGCGCGCGCCGCCCACCGCTATCTGCGCGAACTCGGCGGAGAGGTCTGTGACGAGATGTACGTGCCGCTCGGCACCACGGACTTCGGCGAGGTGCTGGCCCGGGTGGCGGCCAGTGACTGCGATGCCGTCCTCATGCTGCTGATCGGTGACGACGCCGTGCTGTTCAACCGCGCGTTCACCGCCGCCGGCCTCGACCGCGACCGCATCCGGTTCAGCTCACTGATCGAGGAGAACGTGCTGCTGGCGACCGGGCCGGAGAACACCCGGGGCCTGATGACCTCGGCCGGCTACTTCGAGGATCTGCCCACCAGGTCCGGCCTGGACTTCGCCGCCGCCTACGGCCGCCGCTTCGGGCTGCGGGCTCCCGTGCTCAACAGCCTCGGCGAGTCCTGCTACGAGGGCGTACGCCTGCTCACCGAACTACTGCGCCGGGCGGGCGCCGTGGATGTGACCCGCATCCAGGCGACGGCCGAGGGACTCGAGTACGAGAGCCCGCGCGGCACGGTCCAGGTGCGTGACCGCCATCTGAAGCAGCGGGTCTTCCTCGCCGCGGCCGACGGGCTGCAGTGGGACGTGCTCCAGCAGCTGCCGTAGCCGGCTCCCCCTGGCCCGTCGTGTGACGGGCGTTCTTTTACACGCGCGTAACGCGGCACCGTCTTGCCAGAAAGCTTCAGCAGAAAATACTTTTTTTTCGAAGCTTTTGGAGGTCGTTCATGGCGACATACCCGTACCGCTGCGCGAGCTGTGGCCCCTTCGACGTGACCCGTCCGATCGGCCACGCCCTGTCCGAAGTGCCGTGCGAGACGTGCGGAAAGAAGGCCCGCCGGGTCTTCACCGCCCCGATGCTCACGCGCACCCCCGCTCCGCTGACCCGGGCCCTGCACGCCCAGGAGGCCAGCGCCCACGAACCCCGCGTCGTATCCGAGGTGCCCCCCGCCCGCCGGGGTCCCGCACCGGCCCCGGACCCGCGACACGCCCGTCTGCCCAGGCCCTGATCCCCCTGACCCTCTCCCCACCCCCGATCCCCCGAGTTGTGGAGGCAGCCCATGCCCGAAGTCGTCTTCAGTGTCGACCAGGCCATGTCCATGCGAGACCAGAAAGTGCCCGGCCACAACCGCTGGCACCCCGACATCCCGCCCGCCGTCACCGTGAAGCCGGGCACGGAGTTCCGCGTCGAGTGCCGGGACTGGACCGACAACCAGATCGGCAACAACGACTCGGCCAACGACGTCCGAGACGTCGACCTCACCCACGCGCACATGCTCAGCGGGCCGATCGCCGTGGAAGGCGCCGAGCCCGGCGACCTGCTCGTCGTCGACATCCTCGACCTGGGCCCCGTACCGCAGTCGGTCGGCGAGGGATCGGGCCAGGGCTGGGGCTACACCGGCGTCTTCGCCCGCGACAACGGCGGCGGCTTCCTCACCGACCGCTTCCCCGACTCGTACAAGGCCGTCTGGGACTTCCACGGTCAGCAGGCCACCTCCCGCCACCTCCCCGGCGTCAGATACACCGGCATCACCCACCCCGGCCTCTTCGGCACCGCGCCCTCCGCCGAGCTGCTGGCCCGCTGGAACGCCCGCGAACAGGCCCTCATCGACACCGATCCGCACCGCGTGCCCGCGCTGGCCCTGCCCCCGCTCGCGGACAACGCCCTGTGCGGCACGGCGACCGGCGAGAGGGCCGCCCGCATCGCCGCCGAGGGCGCGCGCACCGTCCCGGCCCGCGAGAACGGCGGCAACCACGACATCAAGAACTTCACCCGCGGCTCACGGGTCTTCTACCCCGTCCTCGTCCCCGGCGCCCTGCTCTCCGGCGGTGACCTGCACTTCAGCCAGGGCGACGGGGAGATCACCTTCTGCGGCGCCATCGAGATGGGCGGTTTCATCGATCTGCACGTCGACCTGATCAAGGGAGGGATGGAGAAGTACGGAGTGACGACGAACCCGATCTTCATGCCCGGCAACGTCGCGCCCCAGTACAGCGAGTTCATCTCGTTCGTCGGCATCTCCGTCGACCACGACACGGACACCAACCACTACCTGGACGCGACGATGGCCTACCGCAACGCCTGCCTCAACGCCGTCGACTACCTCACGACCTTCGGCTACAGCGGCGAACAGGCCTACCTCCTGCTCGGTTCCGCCCCGATCGAGGGACGCATCAGCGGCGTCGTGGACATCCCCAACGCGTGCTGCACCCTCTACCTCCCGACCGCGATCTTCGACTTCGACATCCGGCCGACGGCCGAAGGCCCGCGGAAGGCCGACCGCGGCCAGTGCGCGGTCACCTCCTGACTCCCCCACACCCCCGGAACACCCCGAAAAGGGCCACGGCGGCCAGAACGTCCCGAAAGGCACCACCATGACAGATCATCTCACCTTCCGGCTGGGCGACTTCACCACACAGCACGGCGCCACCCTGCGCGGAGCGCACCTCGCCTACACGACGTACGGCGAGCTCAACGCCGACAAGTCCAACGCCATCGTCTACCCCACCTGGTACTCCGGGCGGCACTGGGACAACGAGTGGCTCATCGGCTCCGGCATGGCGCTCGACCCGGAGCGGTACTTCATCATCGTCCCGAACATGCTCGGCAACGGCCTGTCCACCTCACCGAGCAACACTCCGCCGCCGTACGACCGCGCCCGCTTCCCGCACATCACCGTGTACGACCAGATCGTCGCCCAACACCGCCTGGTCACCGAGGAGTTCGGCATTGAGCGGATCGCACTCGTGACCGGCTGGTCGATGGGTGCCGGACAGACCTACCAGTGGGCCGTCAGCCACCCCGAGATGGTCGAGCGGATCGCACCCTTCTGCGGGTCCCCGCGCACCAGCATCCACAACAAGGTGTTCCTGGAGGGCGTCAAGGCCGCGCTCACCGCCGACGCGGTCTACAACGGGGGCTGGTACGGCGAGAAGTGGCCGACCACCGGACTGCGCGCGCTCGCCCGGGTGTACGCGGGATGGGGCTTCTCGCAGGCGTTCTACTGGGAGAAGGAGTACGAGAAACTCGGCTACACCTCCCTGGAGGACTTTCTCGTCGGCTTCTGGGAGGGCTTCTTCCTCGACGGCCGCGACCCCAACAACCTGCTCTCCATGCTCTGGACCTGGCAGAACGGCGACGTCGGCCGCACTCCCGGATTCAACGGGGACACGGAGGCGGCGCTGGGCTCCATCCGCGCGACCACCCTCGACATGCCCGCCGAGAAGGACCTGTACTTCCCGCCGGAGGACGAGGCCTGGGCCGTCAGCCACATCCCGGGCGCCGAACTCCGCGTGATCCCCGGTATCTGGGGGCACTTCGCCGGACACGGCAGCAACCCGGCAGACACCGAATTCATCGACACCGGCCTGAAGGAACTGCTGGCCAAGCCGGGCGGACTGGCCTCTTCATGAGAATCCGACTGCCGCACGAGGTGAGCGCCTCGATCGTCGCCTTCGCCACCGTCTTCCTGCTGATGAGCCCGCTCAACATGCCGACATGGGCGATCTTCGTCACCTGGGCCGGAACATTCCTCCAGGGCGGTCCCAGCCGCTCCAACGCCATCGCCATGGTCACCGCCACCACCACCGGGGCCGGGTTCGGGGTGGTCGCCGTCCTGCTCGACCGGGAGACCGGCACGATGTTCGGCACCGGTTCCCTCGCCCGTACGCTGGCACTGGCCGTGGTGGTCTTCGCCGTCAACGGCACACTGCTGGCCACCGGCCGGCTGAAGCCCTTCGCCCTCGTCCCGGGCATGTTCTTCGGCTTCGCCTCGCTCTTCGCCACGTACTTCGGCGGCTTCGGCTACGACGGCGGCAACCTGGGCGCCGCCTTCGTCAGCGCCGCCGCGATGTGCGCCCTCGGCCCGCTCTGCGCCACCCTGGGCATCCGGCTGATGTTCGCCCCGCCCGCCGCACCGGCGCCCGAGGTACGCGAAAGGGGTGAGGTGACACCTTCCGCCGGCGAAACCCTCGCCTGACAAGTCAAAATGAACGTTTCCGCAGGTGCAGACCTGCGCAGGTGGGGCGGGTGGGACTCGAACCCACGGCCGACGGATTATGAGTCCGCTGCTCTAACCGGCTGAGCTACCGCCCCATAGCGGCGTGTCGCGTACATGTGTGCGCGCCGTCTGCCGCAGCATAGCCGCTCATACGATCTCCTGCTTCGTATGGTCGACTTCGCATGCCCTTGAGGACTCCGCTGTGACCTGCACGGTTCCCCTCGGACAGGGTCGGACATGAAAAAGGACCCCCTCGGGGTCCTCGTTCAGCATGCTCCCCCGACTGGACTCGAACCAGTAACCTGCCGGTTAACAGCCGGCTGCTCTGCCAATTGAGCTACGGAGGACCGAGCTCCCCCGACTGGACTCGAACCAGTAACCTGCCGGTTAACAGCCGGCTGCTCTGCCAATTGAGCTACGGAGGAATGCCTCGTTGCATCGAACGTACCTACCTGGGTATTCGCCAGGGGGCGGGCGCTCGCTGCGACACATACATTAGCGCAAGCAGGGGGGTGCTCCGCCAATCGGTTCCCCCCGGCGTCGGCCTACACGAGGGAAGGGTGGCCTCCATGCGCTACAAGCTCACGTTCGTCGTCGGACTGGCCCTGGGTTACGTCCTGGGCACCAAGGCCGGACGCGAACGCTACGAGCAGCTGAAGAAGTCCGCACGCCAGGTCGCCCAGAACCCGGCGGTGCGCAATACCGCGGAGTCGGCCGCCCAGCAGGGCCGTCAGTTCGCCGGCAAGGCGTACCACGCGGTGAGCGACAAGGTCGGCGACCGGGTCCCGGAGTCCGTTGCCCAGCGGGTGCGGTCCCTGCGCGACCGGAGCGTGAACGGCGCAGGCGAGGACGACTGGGGCACGAGCAACACCTAGCCGCGCGGAACCACTCGCACCGCCACCGCGCTACGCCCATAGAATTTTCGCCATGGGGATAGTCGCCGGGCTGGACAGTGCGCCCGATTTCACTCGCATCGTCGTCTGTGACGCGGACACAGGGGCCGTGCTCAGGCAGGGGTACGCCCCCCACCCGGTGGAGTCGCCGGACGGCGGCCGTCCCTCGGACGTCGATCCACAGGCCTGGCTGCTGTCCCTCGGCGAGGCGGCCGGCGGCGGTCTGCTGGAGGGCGTCCAGGCCATCGGCGTGTCGGCGCAGCAGAACGCCGTGGTGCCGCTGGACGCCCAGGGCGGCACCGTGCGCCCGGCGATGGTCGGCGGCGACAGGCGCACGCAGGTCGCCGCCGCCGATCTGATCGACGCCCTCGGCGGGCGGGAGGCCTGGGCGCAGGCCGTGGGATGCGTGCCGCAGGCCGCCCAGCCCGTGACCAAGCTGCGTTGGCTCGCGAAGAACGAGCCCGACGCCGCCCTGCGCGCCGCGATCCTCATGCAGGCCCACGACTGGCTGGTGTGGCAGTTGCTCGGGCGGCCCGTGAGAAGGACCACTGATCGCGGTGGCGCCTCGGGGACCGGATACTGGTCCGCCGCCACCGGCGCCTACCGTTCCGACCTCGTGGAGCTGGCGCTTGGTCACCAGGCAATGCTGCCGGAGGTGATCGGGCCCTCCGAGGCCGCCGGTACGACCCCGGAGGGGCTGCTGATCTCCGCCGGGACCGGCGAGACCATGGCCGCCGCCTTCGGGCTCGGGATCGGGCTGGGCGACGCCGTGGTGTCGCTCGGGGCCTCCGGGTCCGTGATGGCCGTCCACCCCGAGGCCCTCGTCGACAGCTCGGGGATGATCACGTCCCTCGCCGACGCGACCGGCATGCACCTTCCCGTCGTAACGACTCTCAACGCCGTACGGACCCTGCGCGGGACCGCCGAGCTGCTCGGGCTGGCCGATCTGGAGAGTCTGTCGGACCTGGCGATGAAGTCGACGCCGGGGGCGCACGGGCTGGTGATGCTGCCCTATCTGGAGGGTGAGCGGACGCCGAATCTGCCGCACACCGCCGGGACGCTGGCCGGGCTGCGGCGGGAGTCGATGAAGGCGGAGCACCTGGCGCGGGCCGCGTTCGAGGGCATGCTGTGCGGGCTCGGGGACGCGCTGGACGTGCTGCGCGGCCGGGGTGTCGACGTGCGGCGGATCTTCCTGCTGGGGGCGGCCGCCGAGCTGCCCGCCGTACAGGCCGCGGCGCCCGCGCTGTTCGGGGCGCAGGTCGTCGTACCGCAGCCCGCGGACTACGCGGCGATCGGTGCCGCGCGGCAGGCCGCCTGGGCGCTGGGAGTGTCGCAGGGCACGCTCGACCCGCGCACCCCGCCGGCCTGGCAGGGCGCGGCGGCGCAGGTGCTGGAGCCCGGCGAGGAGTTGGCGGTGGGGCAGGCGGTGCGGCAGCAGTACGTGTCGGTGCGGGAGCAGACGCATCCGGGCGCGTTCCGCCCGTAAGACTGCAAAGCGCACTGCTGTCGGCTTAATCGGTTGAGGTAACGCGGGTGGAGTGTCGGACGATAGGAGCCTGGGGCATCAAGCCCGCCCCGCCGCCGACACTCCGAGAGACGTAGCGTGCTCATACGACTTCTGCGGACCTATCTCAGGCCCTACAAGAAACCCATCGCCCTGCTGGTGCTGCTGCAGTTCCTGCAGACCTGCGCCACCCTCTACCTGCCCACGCTGAACGCGCACATCATCGACGAAGGTGTCGTCAAGGGCGACACCGGCTACATCCTCTCCTTCGGCGCCCTGATGATCGGCATCTCGCTGGCCCAGGTCGTGTGCAACATCGGGGCCGTCTACTACGGCGCCCGGACCGCGGCGGCGCTCGGCCGGGACGTGCGGGCGGCCGTCTTCGACCGGGTGCAGTCGTTCTCGTCGCGCGAGGTGGGCCACTTCGGCGCGCCCTCGCTGATCACCCGGACCACCAACGACGTCCAGCAGGTACAGATGCTGGCCCTGATGACGTTCACGCTGATGGTGTCGGCGCCCATCATGTGCGTCGGCGGCATCGTGCTGGCCCTCGGCCTGGACGTGCCCCTGTCGGCCGTGCTGGTGGCCGTGGTGCCGACGCTGGGCATCTGCGTGACCTTGATCGTACGGCGGCTGCGGCCGCTGTTCCGCTCCATGCAGACGCGCCTGGACACGGTGAACCGGGTGCTGCGCGAGCAGATCTCCGGCAACCGTGTGATCAGGGCCTTCGTGCGGGACGAGTACGAGCAGGGCCGGTTCGGGAAGGCCAACGCCGACCTCACCGAGATGTCGCTGAAGACCGGCAACCTGCTGGCACTGATGTTCCCGGTGGTCATGACGACCGTGAACCTTTCGTCCATCGCGGTGGTGTGGTTCGGTGCGCACCGGATCGACAGCGGCGGGATGCAGATCGGCGATCTGACGGCCTTCCTCGCCTACCTCATGCAGATCGTGATGTCCGTGATGATGGCCACCTTCATGTTCATGATGGTGCCGCGCGCGGAGGTCTGCGCCGAGCGCATCGAGGAGGTGCTCGACACCGAGTCCAGTGTCGTGCCGCCGAGCGCGCCGGTCACCGAGCTGCGCCGGCACGGGCATCTGGAGATCCGGGGCGCCGGGTTCCGCTATCCCGGTGCCGAGGAGCCGGTGCTCAAGGCCATCGACCTGGTCGCCCGGCCCGGCGAGGTGACCGCGGTGATCGGCTCGACCGGCAGCGGCAAGTCGACGCTGCTCGGGCTGGTCCCGCGGCTGTTCGACGCGACCGACGGCGAAGTGCTCGTCGACGGCACGGACGTGTCGACCCTTGAGCCGAGGCTGCTGGCGAAGACGGTCGGGCTCGTACCGCAGAAGCCGTACCTCTTCGCGGGGACCGTCGCGACCAATCTGCGGTACGGCAATCCGGACGCCACGGACGAGGAGCTGTGGCACGCGCTGGAGGTCGCGCAGGCCAAGGAGTTCGTGAGCAGGCTCGAAGGCGGGCTGAACGCCCCCATCGCACAGGGCGGGACGAACGTCTCCGGAGGTCAGCGGCAGCGGCTCGCGATCGCCCGGACACTCGTGCAGCGTCCGGAGATCTACCTCTTCGACGACTCCTTCTCCGCGCTCGACTACGCGACGGACGCGGCGCTGCGGGCCGCGCTCGCGCAGGAGACGGCCGAGGCGACCGTGGTGATCGTCGCCCAGCGGGTGGCGACCATCCGGGACGCCGACCGGATCGTCGTACTCGACGAGGGGCGGGTGGTCGGCACCGGCCGGCACCACGAGCTGATGGCGGAGAACGAGACCTACCGGGAGATCGTGCTCTCCCAGCTGACGGAAGCGGAGGCTGCCTGATGGCCGGGCCGATGGCGCGGATGATGGGCCAGGGCGGCGGCCCCGACAGCCGTTCGATGGACTTCAAGGTGTCGGGCAAGCGCCTGATCGGCCAGTTCAAGCCGGAGCGGCTGACGATCTACACGCTGCTGTTCTGCGTGGTCGTCAGCGTCGGCCTGAACGTGATCGGGCCGAAGATCCTCGGCAAGGCCACCGACCTGGTCTTCGCCGGGATCATCGGGCGGCAGATGCCGGCCGGCGCGACGAAGGAAGAGGTCCTCGACTCCATGCGGGAGCGGGGGCAGGGCAGCGTCGCCGACATGCTGCGCTCCACCGACTTCACGCCGGGCAAGGGCATCGACTTCGACGCGGTGGGGCGCGTACTGCTGCTGGCGCTCTGTACGTTCCTGGTCGCCGGTCTGCTGATGGCGGTGGCGACCCGGCTGGTCAACCGGGCGGTCAACCGCACGATGTACCGCCTGCGCGAGGACGTGCAGGCGAAGCTGTCGCGGCTCCCCCTCTCCTACTTCGACAAGCGGCAGCGCGGTGAGGTCCTCTCCCGCGCCACCAACGACATCGACAACATCGGCCAGACGCTCCAGCAGTCGATGGGCCAGCTCATCAACTCGGTGCTGACCATCATCGGTGTGCTCGCGGTGATGTTCTGGGTGTCGTGGCTGCTGGCGCTGGTGGCGCTGGTGACCGTGCCGCTGTCGTTCGTGGTCGCCACCCGGATCGGCAAGCGCTCGCAGCCGCACTTCGTGCAGCAGTGGCGCTCCACCGGCAAGCTGAACGCCCACATCGAGGAGATGTACACCGGGCACACCCTGGTGAAGGTGTTCGGGCGGCAGGACGAGTCGGCGAAGCAGTTCGCCGAGCAGAACGAGGCGCTGTACGAGGCCGGGTTCAAGGCGCAGTTCAACAGCGGTGTCATGCAGCCGCTGATGATGTTCGTGTCGAACCTCAACTATGTGCTGGTGGCGGTGGTCGGCGGCCTGCGGGTCGCGTCCGGCGCGCTGTCCATCGGTGACGTGCAGGCCTTCATCCAGTACTCGCGGCAGTTCTCGATGCCGCTGACGCAGGTCGCCTCGATGGCGAACCTGGTGCAGTCGGGCGTCGCCTCGGCCGAGCGGATCTTCGAACTCCTGGACGCGGAGGAGCAGGAGGCGGACCCGCTGCCGGGCGCGAAGCCCGAGGAACTGCGCGGCCTGGTGGAGCTGGAGAACATCTCCTTCAGCTACGACCCCGAAAAGCCGCTCATCGAGAACCTCTCGCTGAAGGCCGAACCGGGCCACACGGTCGCGATCGTCGGCCCGACGGGAGCGGGAAAGACCACCCTGGTCAATCTCCTCATGCGGTTCTACGACGTCTCCGGCGGGCGCATCACCCTCGACGGCGTCGACATCGCCACCATGTCCCGGGACGAACTGCGCGCCCAGATCGGCATGGTGCTGCAGGACACCTGGCTGTTCGGCGGCACGATCGCGGAGAACATCGCGTACGGCGCCTCCCGCGAGGTCACCCGCGGGGAGATCGAGGAGGCGGCGCGGGCGGCCCACGCCGACCGCTTCGTCCGTACGCTGCCCGACGGGTACGACACCGTGATCGACGACGAGGGCACGGGCGTCAGCGCCGGTGAGAAGCAGCTGATCACCATCGCGCGGGCGTTCCTGTCCGACCCGGTGATCCTGGTGCTCGACGAGGCGACGTCCTCGGTCGACACCCGCACCGAGGTGTTGATCCAGAAGGCGATGGCCAAACTCGCCCACGGGCGCACGTCGTTCGTGATCGCGCACCGGCTGTCGACCATCCGGGACGCGGACACGATCCTCGTGATGGAGAACGGCTCGATCGTCGAACAGGGCGCGCACGCCGATCTGTTGGCGGCGGACGGGGCGTACGCGCGGCTGTACAAGGCGCAGTTCGCGCAGGCGGTCGCGGAGGTCGACTAGGCAGTGGGGCCGCCTTCGGGCGGCCCCTTTCTGGTCTCTAGTCCAGGTAACCCCTCAACTGGTCCGCGAACGCGTGGTCCCGCAGCTTGTTGAGCGTCTTCGACTCGATCTGCCGTATCCGCTCCCGCGTCACCCCGAAGATCCGCCCGATCTCCTCCAGCGTGCGCGGACGCCCGTCGACCAGGCCGTACCGCAGCTGGACGACCTTGCGTTCGCGTTCGCCGAGGGTGGAGAGCACCGCTTCCAGGTGCTCGCGCAGCAGCAGGAACGCCGCCGACTCCACGGGTGACGTCGCGTCGCCGTCCTCGATGAGGTCGCCCAGCGCCACGTCGTCCTCCTCGCCCACCGGGGCGTGCAGAGAGACCGGCTCCTGCGCCAGCCGCAGCACCTCGCTGACCCGCTCGGGCGGCAGTTCGAGGTGGGCGGCCACCTCCTCCGGCGTCGGCTCGTAGCCGCGCTCCTGCAGCATCCGGCGCTGCACGCGCACGACCCGGTTGATCAGCTCGACGACGTGGACCGGGACGCGGATGGTCCGGGCCTGGTCGGCGAGGGCCCGGGACATGGCCTGGCGGATCCACCAGGTGGCGTACGTGGAGAACTTGTAGCCGCGGGCGTAGTCGAACTTCTCGACCGCCCTGATCAGGCCCAGGTTTCCCTCCTGGACCAGGTCGAGCATGGTCAGCCCGCGGCCGACGTACCGCTTCGCCACGGAGACCACGAGCCGCAGGTTCGCCTCGATGAGGCGGCGCTTGGCCATCCGGCCCATGACGACGAGCCGGTCCAGGTCGAGGGCGAGCTGGCTGTCCAGGTCGGGTGCGGTGCTGAGCCGCTCCTCGGCGAACAGGCCGGCCTCGACGCGGCGCGCGAGCTCGACCTCCTCGGCCGCGGTGAGCAGGGGGATCCGGCCGATCTCACGCAGGTACTGGCGGAACAGGTCGGAGGACGGCCCGCTGGTGTCGGCGGCGCGGGCCCGCTCCACGATCGGCGTCTCCACCGGTTCCGGGTCCGCCTCCAGCGCCTCGGCGGGCGGTTCGGCCGGCTCGGGCGGGCCCTCGGATTCCACCGGGTCCGCCTCGGGGTGGTGCACGACACGGGTCTGCGGCGGGACCGCGACGAGGACGTCGGTCTCGGCGTCCTGCTCCGTGCCGTCGGTACTGATGTCGGTCTGGGTCAGGGTCTGGGTCTGCACGGGGGCGACCTCCAGGATGATCGCTGCTGAGGGGAGCGGCAGCGCTGCTTTGGGGGCGGAGTCGGCGGCCACGCCGCTGTCCGTCCCGTACGCGATGAGCGGAACCGCGGGGGTGTGGGACCCGTGTGGGACGGATCGGCCGCGCTCCGAGGACTCAGGCACCGGAACCCAGTGTGGAGTACGACACATCGTCGCCACGAGGGGCGTGCGGTGACTTTTTGCAATCGGGCCGTGACCGCGCGGTTACCGTGCCGTACGGCTGCGCTCAGAGAGCAGCGGCACCGTGCTCCCGCAGTGCCTGGTCGTACTGCTGCAACACCCACAACTCGTTCTGTACGGCGGCCAGCTGGGCGGGGTCGCCGCCGGCGGAGAGGCGGGTCAGCTGGGACTGGATGTCGCGGATCCGGCGCTCCACGGCGCGGCGGCGGACGGTCACCAGCTGGTCGCCGGCGTAGTGCTCGTCGACCGTGCGGCGCATGATCGCCTCGACGGCCAGCTCGGTGACCATGGCGCGGACCGAGTCGTCCGGGGCGGCCTCGCGGACCCGGACGAGATAGTCCTGCGAGTCCTGCAGGCCGTACTCGGCGCCGCCCGCCTCGATGATCGCCAGGCGTACGGCGGCGTAGGGCGCGGCGGTGAACTCGTCGACGCCGTACGCGTCGAAGGCCGGGGAGACCAACTCCGGGCGCTGGAGGGCGAGTTTGAGCAGCTCGCGCTCGGTGGCGTAGACCGGGTTGCGGAGGTTGAGGGCGGGGCCGGACGGTCCGGAGGGGCGGGGCGCGGCGTCGTAGCGCTGCGGGCCGCGGCCGGTGGGGGCCGGGCCCTTGCCGCCGCGGTCGCGGGCCCAACGGGCCAGCTGGGCAACGCGCTTGACGACGAACTGGGTGTCGAGGATGCCGAGCATGCCGGCGAGCTGGACGGCGACCTCGTGCTGGGCGCCGCTGTTCTTGATGCGGGCGACGATGGGGGCGGCCTCGTCGAGGGCGGCGGCGCGGCCCGCGGGGGTGTCGAGGTCGTAGCGGACGACGATCTGGCGCAGCGCGAACTCGAAGAGCGGGGTGCGGGGTTCGACGAGGTCGGCCACCGCCTCGTCGCCCTTCGCGAGGCGGAGTTCGCAGGGGTCCATGCCGTCGGGGGCGATCGCGATGTACGTTTCGGCGGCGAACTTCTGGTCGTCCTCGAAGGCACGCAGGGCCGCCTTCTGGCCGGCCGCGTCGCCGTCGAAGGTGAAGATGACGCGCGCGCTGCCGTTGTCCATCAGCAGGCGGCGCAGGATCTTGATGTGCTCGCCGCCGAAGGCCGTGCCGCAGGTCGCGATCGCGGTCGTCACGCCGGCGAGGTGGCAGGCCATGACATCGGTGTAGCCCTCGACCACGACCGCGCGGCTGACCTTGGCGATGTCCTTCTTCGCGAGGTCGATGCCGTACAGGACCTGGGACTTCTTGTAGATCGGGGTCTCGGGCGTGTTGAGGTACTTCGGGCCGTTGTCCGCCTCGTACAGCTTGCGGGCGCCGAAGCCGACGACCTCGCCGCCGATGTCGCGGATCGGCCACATCAGGCGGCCGCGGAAGCGGTCGATGGGGCCCCGGCGGCCGTCCTGGGAGAGGCCGGAGAGGATGAGCTCCTTGTCGGTGAAGCCCTTGCCACGCAGGAAGCGGGTGAGGTGGTCCCAGCCCTGGGGGCTGTAGCCGACGGAGAAGTGCTGGGCGGCGGCCTGGTCGAAGCCGCGCTCGGCGAGGAACTGGCGGCCGGCGTCGGCCTCCGGGCTCACCGCGAGCTGCTCCATGTACCACTCGGCGGCGATCTTGTGCGCCTCGACCAGGCGGATCCGCTCGCCGCGCTGGTGGGCGGGGTTGTAGCCGCCCTCCTCGTACCGCAGGGTGATGCCGGCCTGGCCGGCGAGCCGCTCGACCGCCTCGGAGAAGGTGAGGTGGTCGACCTTCATCACGAACGTGATGGTGTCGCCGCCCTCCTGGCAGCCGAAGCAGTGGAAGAGTCCCTTGCTCGGGCTGACCTGGAAGGACGGCGACTTCTCGTCGTGGAACGGACACAGGCCCTTG
Source organism: Streptomyces cylindrosporus (assembly GCF_022698165.1). Classification (GTDB taxonomy): domain Bacteria; phylum Actinomycetota; class Actinomycetes; order Streptomycetales; family Streptomycetaceae; genus Streptomyces; species Streptomyces cylindrosporus. Next base: position 433,730 of record NZ_JALDAY010000001.1, on the reverse strand, counting down.
AGGTTGCCACCGCCCGCGTTGCGCAGCTGGAGGTACTCGGACACCACGGCGTCGATCGGGACCGCGTCCCGTACCGCCTTCACGTCCTCGTCGTTGATCCGTCCTGCCACGCGTGAATTCTACGGTGGTGCACTGACACCTACGGGACGAGGCTTACGAGCGGAACGTGCGGGTCCGCCAACGCCTCCGTGTTCACCCGTGCCTTCGACCTGATCAGCTTCTGGATGGGTTCCGTGACATCCCACACGTTCACGTTCATCCCCGCCAGCACCCGGCCGTCCTTCACCCAGAACGCGATGAACTCACGCTTTCCGGCGTCCCCGCGAATCACCACTTCGTCGTACGACCCCGGGGGCGCCCAGCCGCTGTACTCCATCCCCAAGTCGTACTGGTCGGAGAAGAAGTAGGGCACGCGGTCGTAGGTGACGTCCCGGCCGAGCATCGCGCGGGCCGCCGCCGGGCCGCCGTTGAGCGCGTTGGCCCAGTGCTCGACGCGCAGCCGGGTGTCGAACAGGGGGTGCGGGAAGGAGACGACGTCACCGGCCGCGTAGATGTCCGGGTCGGAGGTGCGCAGCCGCTCGTCGACCACGACGCCGCCGCCGTACGCCCGCTCGGCGATCTCCAGGCCCGCCGCCTCCGCGAGCCCGATGCGCGGGGCCGCGCCGATCGCCGCGAGGACGTCGTGCGCGGGGTGCTCCTCGCCGTCGTCGGTACGGGCGGCCAGCACCATGCCGTCCTGGCCGACGATCTCCGTCAGCTTCGCGCCGAAGTGGAAGCGGACGCCGTGCTCGCGGTGCAGCTCGGCGAAGAGGCCGCCGAGCTCGGGGCCGAGGACCGCGTGCAGCGGGGTCTGCAGGGGCTCGACGACGGTGACCTCGGCGCCGTACTCGCGGGCCGCGGCCGCCACCTCCAGGCCGATCCAGCCGGCGCCGGCGATCACGATGTGCCCGTTGTCCCGGCCGAGGGCCGCGAGGACGCCCTTGAGGCGCTCGGCGTGGGCCAGCCGGCGCAGATGGTGCACGCCCGCGAGGTCGGTGCCCGGGATGTCGAGGCGGCGCGGCTCGGCGCCGGTCGCCAGCAGCAGCTTGTCGTAGCGCACGAGCGTGCCGTCCTCGCCGAAGCGGACCGTCTTCGCCTCACGGTCGATGGCGTCGACGGTCTCGCCGAGATGCAGCTCGATGTCGTTGCGCGCGTACCAGGCGGGCTCGTGGACGAAGACGCTCTCGCGCTCCTCCTTGCCCAGCAGGTAGCCCTTGGAGAGGGGCGGGCGCTCGTACGGGTGGTCGCGTTCGTCGCAGATCAGTATCACGCGGCCGCTGAAGCCCTCCGCTCGGAGCGTCTCGGCCGCCTTCGCGCCGGCGAGACCTCCTCCGACGATGACGAATGTCTGATCCGCGTCGACCACTTCATGCCTCCTACGGGGTGTCTGAGGGATGTCTCCTCAGAAAACACAGCGGGGCCGCCACATGCGAGCGTCCCGCACGGAGCGTGATGGGGGAAGAGGGAGTGGCCCGATCAGGCCACGGAGGGTCACATTCGGGCGCGTTTTCCGTCACCCGCGCTCCTTCAGTCTCACGTGTGCCCCGTCAGACGCGCGTGAAGCGAGCGTGCGGACGCGTCGGTCAGCGAGGCGATCTGGTCGACGATCACCCGCTTGCGGGAACGGTCGTCCCCGGCCTGGTCGAACAGCGCGCGGAACTGGGGGTCGAGTCCGTCGGGTGCACGCGCGGTGAGCGCCCGCGCCAGTTCGGCCACCACGACGCGCTGGTCAGCCCGCAGCCGCTCCTGCTCGGCGCGCTGCATCACGTACCGGTCGGCGACGGCCTTGAGGACGGCGCACTCCAGCCGGGTCTCGTGCGGTACGACGAGTTCGGCGTCGTATCTGGTGAGGCGCCCGGTGCCGTACCTCGCGCGCGTGGCGGACTCGGCGGCGAGGCAGAAGCGGCCGATGAGCTGGCTGGTGGCGTCCTTGAGGCGGGCCTGGGCGACGGCCGTCCCGTCGTAGCCGTGCGGCCACCATTCCTGGTCCTGGAGCCGGTCCAGGGCGGCGGCGAGCTCGGCCGGGTCGGTCTCCGCGGGGACGTAACGGCCCAGGGCGACCGCGAAGACCTCCTGGCGTTCCGGTTCCGCGTGCAGGCAGTTGGGGTCGATGTGGCCCGCGTGCAGGCCGTCCTCCACGTCGTGCACGGAGTACGCGACGTCGTCGGACCAGTCCATGACCTGGGCCTCGAAGGTGGTGCGGGTGCCGGGGGCGTCCTTGCGGACCCAGTCGAAGACGGGGCGGTCGTCCTCGTAGACGCCGAACTTGCCGGACGCCGGGTCGGTGGGGTGGGCGCCTCTCGGCCAGGGGTACTTGGTGGCGGCGTCGAGGGCTGCGCGGGTGAGGTTGAGGCCGACGGAGCCCTCCGGGGTGAACCGTTTGGGTTCGATGCGGGTGAGGAGCCTGAGGGACTGGGCGTTGCCCTCGAAGCCGCCGCAGTCGTGGGCGAACTCGTTCAGGGCCTGTTCGCCGTTGTGGCCGAACGGGGGGTGGCCGAGGTCGTGGGAGAGGCAGGCGGCTTCCACGAGGTCGGGGTCGCAGCCGAGGGCTGCGCCGAGCTCCCGGCCTACCTGGGCGCATTCGAGGGAGTGCGTGAGGCGGGTGCGGGGGGTGGCGTCCCAGGCCTGGTTGCGGGTGCCGGGGGTCACCACCTGGGTCTTGCCGGCGAGCCTTCTGAGGGCCGCGGAGTGCAGTACTCGGGCGCGGTCGCGTTGGAAGGCGGTGCGGCCGGGGCGTTTGTCGGGTTCTGGGGCCCAGCGTTCTGTTGACTGCGCGTCGTACGGCATGTCTCGACAGTACGGGCATGGACTGACAATCCGCCTAAAGGGCGGGTGGGTTCTGTCAGATGGCGAGTGCGGGCTGTTCGTGGCTGGTCGCGCAGTTCCCCGCGCCCCTTGGGCGCGTCAACATCGCCGGAGTCGAAAGCGCTTGGTCATAACGGTGGAGGAGCAGGCTTGCCATCGCCGGGTGTGTGCCCAATGGGGCCGATGCGATCCAGGGGGCCTTCTCCGCGCACTCCGTTGCGAAGCGGCCCGGGGCCGTGAAGTAGGAGGCCACTGCCACTCGGTGGAAGCCGCGGGCCTGCAAGGAGTCGATCGCGTTCTGGACCGTCGGAGCCGCCGTCGTGGCGTAGGCCGGGACCACGGGGACGCCGAGGCGCTCCGCCAGCAGCTCCGCCGTCCGATTGGTGTCGACCTTGGACTCGGGGTCCCGGGAACCCGCCGCCGCCAGGACCACCGCGCTCCCCCGCCGCGTCTTCTCGTCCATCCTCGTGCGCCAGCCCGCCTCCACCAGGCGAGCCTGGAGGGCGTCCACCAGGAGGGGGTGGGGGCCCAGCGCGCCGGCCACGCGTGCGCGTGTCCGGGAGGCGGCCGCCATTTCGGGGATGTCGCGCTTGATGTGGTAGCCGCGGCTGAGGAGGAGGGGGACCAGGACCGTCTCCCGGGTGCCGAGGGACTCCAGGGTGTCCGGGAGGAGGGGCTCGTTCAGTTCTATGTGGCCCAGGTGGACCGGGAGGCCGGGGCGCTGGTCGCGGACCCGGTCGAGGAGCTTGCGGACGGTGCGCAGGGCGCGCGGGTCGCGGCTGCCGTGGGCCACGACGACCAGGGCGGGCGGGCCGGGGCGGCGCCTGCCGTTCAGGGAGATCAGGCTGAGCTGGCTGGCCAGCTGGCTGCCGATCTGGCTCATGAGGTGCGCCGTACTGTCCGTCATGCACCGATGGTCTCGGCGCCAGGTTGCCACCCCGTTGCATGAGAATGACGAGGGTTTTCCGGCGGTTCACGGTGGGGGGCGAGGGGTTTGTGAGGTGGCGTGACCTGCGGTTTCGTCGTACGGAGTGAACCTGGTCACGTATCGTACGGCGAACCGGATCAGCCGACAGGACGTCTCTGACTGTCGAACGAGGGCCCTGCGGAGGGCCGAACAGGGGGACCGTCCGATGCGCCGACCCAGGCTGCGCAGACCGCGTCTGCCACGCACGCGTGCCGGGCAGCGGCGGCTCGTGCAGGCCGTGATGGCCGTGTGCGTGCTCGCGCTGCTTCCGGCCACCTGGCTGTACGTCGTCACGGGCGACCGGTTGCGCACGACCGCGGACGTGCCGCGCACCGAGGTCGCCGTCGTCTTCGGCGCGGGCCTGTGGGACGGCGAGCCCTCGCCGTATCTCGCGAACCGGCTGAACGCCGCGGCCGAGCTGTACCACGCGGGGCGGATCAAGGTCGTCCTCGTGACCGGGGACAACAGCCGCAAGGACTACGACGAGCCCGATGCCATGCGCGCCTATCTGACCAGGCACGGGGTGCCGGACTCGCGGATCGTCAGCGACTACGCCGGGTTCGACACCTGGGACTCGTGCGTGCGCGCCAAGAAGATCTTCGGGGTCGACCGGGCCGTCCTGATCAGCCAGGGCTTCCACATCCGGCGCGCGGTCGCGCTGTGCCAGGCGGCGGGGGTCACGTCGTACGGCGTCGGGGTCGACGCCAAGCACGACGTGACCTGGTACTACGGCGGTACCCGGGAGATCTTCGCGGCCGGCAAGGCGGCGCTGGACGTGGTGTTTCACCCGGACCCCCGGTTCCTCGGGCCGAAGGAACCGGGGGTGACCAGGGCGCTGGCTAGCGCCCGGTGAAGCGGGGCGCGCGTTTCTCCAGGAACGCGGTCATGCCCTCCTTCTGGTCGTGGGTCGCGAACAGGGCGTGGAAGACGCGGCGTTCGTAGCGGATGCCGTCGCGCAGGCCGGTCTCCAGGGCGCGGTCGACGCACTCGCGGGCGGCGCGGACCGCGGTGCGGCCGTACGCGGCGATGGTGGCGGCGGCTTCGAGGGCCTCGGGCAGGACGCGGTCGTCCGGTACGACCCGGGAGACCAGGCCGCAGGACTCGGCCTCCTTCGCGTCCATCGTGCGGCCGGTGAGGACCAGGTCCATCGCCTTGGCCCGGCCGGCCAGGCGGGTCAGGCGCTGGGTGCCGCCGATGCCGGGGATCACGCCGAGCTTGATCTCGGGCTGCCCGAAGACCGCGGACTCCCCCGCGATCACCAGATCGCACATCATCGCCAGCTCACAACCGCCGCCCAGGGCTGGGCCGTTGACGGCGGCGATCTTCGGGGTACGGAGGTCCGCGAAGGTCTCCCAGGCCGCGAAGCAGTCCTCCGCCGCCATGTCGACGGCCGTTCTCGGCGCCATCTCCCTGATGTCGGCGCCCGCCGCGAAGACCTTCTCCGAGCCGGTGACGACGAAGCAGCCGACCTCGGGTGCTGTGTCCAACTCGCCCAGGACTTCGAGGAGTTCGGCCAGCAGTTCGCCGTTGAGCGCGTTCAGGACGTGCGGGCGGTGCAGCCGGACGGTCACCACGCGGCCGTCGCGTTCGATCTTGAGGTTGTTCATCTTCTCCTCCGGTGCGTGGAGTTACGAGTGCGTGGAGTCACGAGTCCCAGATCGCGCCGTACGCCGGAATCCCCCGCCGCTCCAGGCCGTGCACCACCTGCCAGGTCAGCTTCTTGTTGGAGATGCAGATCACCGCCTCGGCCCCGAACTCGCGGTAGGCCCGGTACGCGAGGCGCACCATGTCGGGCTTGCCGTGCCGGGAGGTGTCCCAGACCAGGGCGTCCGGCTGGACGGCGAGGATCTCGTCGACCAGGGCGTCGCCGTAGGTGGTGCGGGGATCGCGGGTCGCCCAGACCAGGTGGGAGGGGACCTCGGCGGCGAGGAGGTGGGGCAGGCAGGGGCCGATGCCGCTGCCGGTGGCGACGTAGACCACCTTCTTGAACAGCGTCTCGATGTTGGCGACGCCGGCCGTGGTGATGCCCTTGACCCACACCTTCGGCGGGAGGTCGTCGATGAAGGCGCCGGTCCAGTCGCCGGCCCGGGAGATGGTGAGGCGGAAGCCGGGCTCGCCGGGGGCGGGGACGTTGGCGAAGGAGTGCCACTCCTTCAGCGGGCTGCGGCTGATCGCGGTCGAGGAGCCCGCGAAGGGGGTCTCGCCGTGGTCGAAGCGGGCCAGCACCACGTGCGGGGAGGGGCGTTCGAGACGGACGTCGACCTTGCGCAGCCGTAGCCAGGGCAGGGCCACGCTGAAGGTGAGCACGGCCAGGACGGCGATGGAGACCGGGCCCGCGCCGGACAGCAGCGTGTGCGCCCAGAAGAGGGCGACGGCCGTCCAGCCGCCGTAGCGGTGGATCTTCTCGAAGTGGTCGTGGTGGCGGGAGCGGAAGGGGGGCAGGGCGGTGGCGATGATGAGGGCCAGGAGCGCCGTGAGGGTCCAGCCCACGGCCGCCAGGCGGCTGTTGGGGGTGCTGATCGTCAGCGCCAGGAACCAGGCCGCTCCCGCGAGCGCGCCGCCGACGTGCAGTCCGCCGAAGTGGTAGACCTTGCCGAGCGTCCAGCGGAGCTTCAGCGGCCAGCTCGTCGGGGGCCAAGTGGCCAGCCGGAAGAGGAGGTTGACGACGTACTGCTGCCGGACCAGGACGGCGAGGGCGAGGTCGGCGAGGGAGGCGTGCGCGAGGGTCTGTGCGGACGGCCGCCAACTGACGTACAGGAACGCCAGGTTGACCGCGATCACCAGAGCCGCCAGGCGGTTGTGGTGCATCAGCCGGGGGTGCTTGAGGAGGCGTCTCGGTGCCGAGGTGAGCGGTGGGAGGTCGAGCGTCTGCCGGGTGGGGGCCGTGGTCATCGGGCCACCCCCGTGCGCTGCTCCGCCAGTCTCAGCAGCGCCTGTTTGTCGATCTTGCCGCGGTCGGTCTCCGGGAGGACGGCGAGGGGCAGGACCTCGGTCGGCACGCAGTAGTAGGGCAGGGCCTCGGCCACCGCCCGGCGGACCGCGTCCGGGTCGACGTCGGCCGGGCAGACGAAGGAGACCAGGCTGCGGTCGTCGCGCTTCAGGGTGACCGCGCGGGCGCAGCCCTCGACCGACACCAACACCGAGGAGACGGAGTCGAGTTCGACCCGGAAGCCGCGGACCTTGACCTGGTCGTCGGTGCGGCCCAGGTGCTCCAGCTCACCGTCGGCGGTCCAGCGGCCGAGGTCGCGGGTGCGGAACATGCGGTGGCCGGGGCCGAGGAAGGGGTCGGGGGCGTAACGCTCGGCGTTCAGGCGGTCGTCGGCGAGGTAGCCGGCCGACACGCAGTCGCCGCCCGCCCACATCTCGCCGGTCTCGCCGATGGGCAGCGGGCGCAGGTCGGCGTCGAGGACGTACACCGTGTTGTTGGGGGTGGGGCGGCCGATGGTGAGGAGCGGGGCCGTCGGGTCGTGGCGGCGCATCGTGTTGACGATGGTCGTCTCGGTGGGGCCGCAGCAGTTGTAGAAGGCGGCTCGTTGCGCCCAGCTGTCGGCGAGGGGGCGGGGGCAGGGTTCGCCGGCCACGGCGACCGTGCGGACGCGGGGGCAGGCCGCGGGGTCGATGCCGGACAGGACGGTCGGGGTCGCGACGATGACGTCCGCGGTGCGGGCCGTCGCCGTGATGTCCTTGCCGCGGACGACGAGGGTGCCGCCGTGGCTGAGGCAGCCGAGGATCTCCCAGGCCGCCATGTCGAAGGCGATGTTGAGGAGTTGGGGCACCCGGTCGCCGGGGCGGATGCCGAGGTCGCCGGGGGCGGTGAGGAGGATGTTGGCGACGTTGCGGTGGGTGACCTTCACGCCGTTGGGGCGGCCGGTGGTGCCCGAGGTGAACAGGACGTAGCAGCCGTCGTCGGGGGTGAGGGCCGGGCGTGGGCCGGGGGTGCGCGGGAGGGGCTCGGCGTCGAGGGCGATCAGGGTGTGGCCGGGCGGCAGCGGGACGCGGGGCGTGTGGTCGGCGAGGGTGAGGATCACCCGGGTGCGGGCGGTGCGGATCACATGGGCGAGCTGGGACGGGGGCGCGAGGCCGATGTCCTGGGGGACGTAGGCGGCGCCCGCCTTCAGGATGCCGAGCAGGCCGACCAGCATCGGGATCGAGCGGCGGACGAAGAGGCCGACGTGGTCGCCGGGGCGTACGCCCTCGCGGACCAGGCGGGCGGCGAGCGCGTCGGCGTACCGGTCGAGTTCGCCGTAGGTGATCGTCGCGCCCTGGTGCTCGGCGGCCACCGAGTGCGGGGCGGCCGCCGCGTGCCGCTCGAAGGCGTGGTGGACCAGCGGATCCGGGACGGGGACGGCGGGACCACGGCCGTACCGCAGGAAAAGCTGCTGGTCGCGGGGGGTTAAGTGGTGCAGGGGCATGGTGGGGAGACCTCCTGGCTGTTTCGAGCTGTCGAGATGCGCTGTGTGCCGGTCCGGGATGAGCGGCGGGCATGCCCGGTGTGTCGAACGCCGTGCGGAGTCATGCGGCAGCCAGGGTGCGGCCTCTGCTCTTCAACTCTCAACAACGCGTGCTCGGCCATTCACGCTACGGAATGAGCCACCTGTGGCGTCTTTCACATCACAGGCAACTCCCCCACCGGCCGGCACCGACTCATGGGTGGTCAGCCGTGCGCCTCACCGGCGCCCCGGCCCCGCGGGGAGGCCGCCGTGTCGCCCGCGTAACAAGGGGCCGCGCCGCGCGTAACACGCCCGAAGCACGCTGAACGGCATGCAGAACACCGCGACGCCCACCCACTGCCCCTACTGCGCCCTGCAGTGCGGGATGAACCTGACGCCCGTGCCCGGCGGCACGGTCGAGGTGAGCGAGCGCGCCGACTTCCCCGTGAACCGGGGTGCGCTGTGCGGCAAGGGCCGTACCGCGCCGGCCGTGCTCTCGTCCCGGGTGCGCCTGACCTCCCCGTTGGTGCGCTCCGAGGGCACGCTCGTGCCCGCCACCTGGGACGAGGCACTGGACCGTGTCGCCGAGGGGCTCCGTCGTACACGGGCCGAGCACGGGCCCGACGCGGTCGGGGTGTTCGGCGGGGGCGGGCTGACCAACGAAAAGGCCTACACGCTCGGCAAGTTCGCGCGCGTGGTGCTGGGCACCTCGCAGATCGACTACAACGGGCGCTTCTGCATGTCCTCGGCCGCGGCCGCCGGCACGAAGGCCTTCGGTCTCGACCGGGGCCTGCCGTTCCCGCTGGAGGACATCCCGAGGACCGGCTGCGTGATCCTGGTGGGCTCCAACCTCGCGGAGACCATGCCGCCCTCGCTCAGGTTCTTCAACGAGCTGAAGGAGAACGGCGGCACCCTCATCGTCGTCGACCCGCGCCGGACGAAGACCGCCGAGCAGGCCGACCTGCACCTGGCCCCGCGGCCCGGCACGGACCTCGCGCTCGCGCTGGGTCTGCTGCACCTGGTCGTCGCCGAGGGGCGGGTCGACGAGGAGTACGTCGCCGGGCGCACGGTCGGCTGGGAGGACGCGCGGGCGGCCGCGATGGCGCACTGGCCGGAGTACGTGGAGCGGATCACCGGCGTGTCCGTACCCCAACTCCGGGAAGCGGTACGGCTGTTCTGCGAGCCGGAGAACGCGATGGTGCTGACCGCGCGCGGGCCCGAGCAGCAGTCCAAGGGCACGGACACGGTGGGCGCATGGATCAACCTGTGCCTGGCGACCGGGCGGGCGGGCCGGCCGCTCAGCGGTTACGGCTGTCTGACCGGGCAGGGCAACGGGCAGGGCGGGCGCGAACACGGGCAGAAGGCCGACCAGTTGCCGGGGTACCGGAAGCTGGACGATCCGGCGGCGCGGCGGCATGTGGCCGAGGTGTGGGGAGTGGATCCGGACAGTCTGCCGGGGCCGGGGCGCAGTGCGTACGAGCTACTCGACGCCCTTGGCGGGGACGTCAGGGCGCTGTTGCTGATGGGGTCCAATCCGGTGGTGTCGGCGCCGGGGGCGGGGCATGTGGAGGAGCGCTTCAAGGCGCTCGACTTCCTTGTGGTATGTGACATAGTACTGTCCGAAACCGCAGGTCACGCCGATGTCGTCCTCCCCGTGACCCAGTGGGCCGAGGAATCCGGCACCACCACCAACCTCGAAGGCCGGGTCCTGCTGCGCCGCCGCGCGATCACGCCTCCCGACGGTGTGCGCAGCGATCTGGAGGTCATGCACGAGCTGGCCGACCGGCTCGGTGTGGAGAAGGGCTTCCCGACCGATCCCGAGGAGGTCTTCGAGGAACTGCGCCGGGCGAGCGCGGGCGGGATCGCCGACTACTCCGGGATCACCTATCGCAGGCTGGCGGAGGAGGACGGGGTGTTCTGGCCCTGCCCCCAGGACGCCGCCGGCGACGGCCACCCCGGCACCCCGCGCCTCTTCCTCGACCGCTTCGCCACCCCGGACGGCCGGGCCCGCTTCGTGCCCGTCTCGCACCGGGCGATCGCCGAGGAGCCCGACGCCGAGTACCCGGTGCTGCTCACCACCGGCCGGGTCGTCGCCCAGTACCAGTCCGGCGCCCAGACCCGCCGCGTCGACGAGCTGAACGCCGCCGCGCCGGGACCCTTCGTGGAGCTGCACCCCCGCCTCGCGGCGCGGCTCGGGGCGGCGGAGGGCGACCCGGTCGCCGTGGTCTCCCGGCGCGGGCGTGCCGTCGCCCCCGCCCGCATCACCACCGCCATCCGCCCCGACACCGTCTTCATGCCCTTCCACTGGCCGGGCGAGGGCCGCGCCAACACCCTCACCAACCCGGCGCTGGACCCGACCTCGCGGATGCCGGAGTTCAAGGCGTGCGCGGTGCGGCTCGAAGCTGTCAAGTCCTAGGTGATCTACGGGGGTTCAGGCCATACGCTGGCTCCACTATGGCTGAGGACGACTACGGCTTCCGCTGGGGCCACTCCGCGCTCATCGCCGACTTCGACTTCGGTGCGGCGGGCGGGCGGCTGCGGCTGGCCCGTCCGGGCGATCCCAAGCCGCCGCCGACGGAACTGCCCCTGGCCGACCTGACGTTGACCGGCGCGGGACCGGGCTGGTCGGGCACGCGTTTCGGGGGTACGGCGCTCGGGCCGCGGCTCAGGTATCGCGGCCACCGTGCCACGTACGGGGACGGCTGGCATCACCTGGCCGTCCGACTCCAGGCACCTGAGCAGCGGTTGACGGTCGTCGTGGAGTACTCCTCCCCCGACGGCGTGCCCGTCCTGCGCTCCCGTCTGCGCGTCCACCAGGACGGCGACGGGCCGGTGACCGTCCGCGCGGCCGGCAGTCTGCTGCTCGGCGGGCTGCCCTCGCCCGATGTGCTGGACGTGCGCCGGGCGCGCAACGACTGGCTCGCGGAGTGCCGTTGGTACGCCGAGCCGCTGCGGGAGTCGGTTCCCGACATCGGCCGGGACGTCCACGAGCACGACTCGGGGGCGAGGCTGCGGTCGACGAGCCGCGGAAGCTGGCCCACGGACGGCCACTTGGCCATGGGCGCGCTCACCGACCGTACGGACGGGCGCAGTTGGCTGTGGCAGATCGAGTCGTCGGCGGGCTGGGCGTGGGACGCGGGCGAGGTGGCGGGGCACACGTACCTCGCGCTGGGCGGGCCGACCGCGGACGACCACGGCGTACGGGCCGTGCTGGAGCCCGGTGTCCGGCCCTTCGCCACGGAGTACGCCGCGCTGGCTCTCGGCGACGACTTCGACGACGCCCTCGCCGCCATGACGGCGTACCGCCGCCGTGTCCGCCGCCCGCACCCCGACCACGAGCAGTTGCCCGTCGTCTTCAACGACTACATGAACACGCTGATGGGCGACCCCACCACCGCCAGGCTGCTGCCGCTGATCGACGCGGCGGCGGCCGCCGGTGCCGAGTACTTCTGTGTGGACGCCGGCTGGTACGACGACACGGCGGACGGCGGCTGGTGGGACGGTGTCGGCGCCTGGGAGCCGTCCGCGGGGCGCTTTCCCGGCGGGATCGGCGAGGTGCTGGGGCGGATCCGGGAGCGCGGGATGGTGCCGGGGCTGTGGCTGGAGCCGGAGGTGGTCGGCGTGCGCAGCCCGGTCGCCGAGCAGCTGCCGCCGGACGCCTTCCTGCGGCACGCGGACGGCACCCGGGTCACCGAACAGGGCCGCCACCAGCTGGACTTGACCCACCCGGCGGCCCGCGCCCACCTCGACGAGACGGTGGACCGGATCGTCGGCGAGTGGGGCGTGGGCTATCTGAAGCTGGACTACAACATCACCACTTCCGCACCGGGCCTCCTCGATCACACCCGGGCCTGGCGGGCCTGGCTCACCTCCGTCCTCGACCGCCACCCCGGCCTGGTGATCGAGAACTGTGCGTCGGGCGGCATGCGGATGGACGGGGCGTCGACCTCCGTCACCCAGCTGCAGTCGACCTCCGACCAGCAGGATCCGGTGCGGTACCCGCCGATCGCGGCGGCGGCGCCGACGGCAGTGCCGCCGGAGCAGGGGGCGGTGTGGGCGTATCCCCAGCCGGAGTTCACGGACGCGGAGATCGACTTCACGGTGGGTACGGCGCTGCTGGGGCGCGTCCATCTCTCCGGGCACCTGGACCGGATGACGGAGCGTCAGCTCGGGCTGGTGCGGGCCGCGTTGGAGACGTACAAGAAGATCCGTGCCGACCTGCCGGGCGCTGTGCCCTTCTGGCCGCTGGGGCTGCCCGGCTGGACGGACGAGTGGATCGCGCTGGGGCTGCGGGTGCCGGTCGGAGGTGCGACGTACGTGTCGGTGTGGCGGCGCGGCGGGGAGGGCGAAATCTCGTTTCCTCTCCGGCACTTGGCGGAACCGGACGGCGTGCGGGCGGAGGTGCTGCACCCGGCGGCCGGGGTGCCGGGCGCGCGCGTGGAGTGGGACGAGGGGGCCGGCGCGCTGCGGGTGCGGCTTCCGGAGGCGCCGGCGATGGTGGTGGTGCGGATCGGGTAGGGGCGCGGTCAGCGTCGGACCAGCCAGTCGCCGCTGTCGATCGGGCGGCCGTGGGTGCGCAGGCGGGCGGCGACGGGGGCGGCGGCGATGTAAACCCAGGCCCGGACGGGGCGTCCGTCTGACTCGCGGGTGACCTCGCGCTCCACCCGCTCGTACAGGTTGCGCGGGTCGCCCGGCGCGTAGTCCTCCAGCCGGTCGAGGGCGGCGAGCAGCTCCTCGTACCGCTCCGGCAGCGCGGTGACGAGGTCGCCGAACACCAGGCCGTCCCTCTCCTCCACCGCCCACGGGTAGCCGGGGCCGTCGTAGAGGACGCAACCGCTCAGCCGGCCCGGTTCCTCGGAGCGGGTGCGGCCGCGCAGGAAGAGGTCGTGGTTGACCTCGCCGGGGCGGAGGGTGCCGTAGACGAAGAAGGGCAGCTGGGGACTCACAAAAACGATTCTCTCTCTTCACATACTTCCGCGTACGCCCTATGGACCTCGACATGTCATGGCCCCTTAAATCTTGGTCAACACCAACGCCGTCCCCACGCGCCCGTTGGCGCCTTCCCTAGGAGATCGATGAGCCGGATACGGATCGACGTCCGAGGTTCCCGTCGTCTCGCCGCCGCCGGCGTGGCCGCGACCACCGCCACCCTGCTGGCCACCGCCCTCACCCCCGCCGCCCAGGCGGCCGACCGACCGACCAGAAGCAACGCAGTCGCGAACGCGGCCGAGGCCCTGCTCTCGCACGCCGCGTCCCTCGGACTGACCTCCGCGGAGGGCACGTCGGTCCGCGACGTGATCGTCGACCAGGACGGCACACAGCACGTCCGCTACGACCGGACGTACCGTCAACTCCCGGTGCTGGGCGGTGACTTCGTGGTCCACCTGGCCCCGAACGGCACGTACCGCGGCGCGAACCGGGCGACGAGGGGCGAGATATCCCTCGCCTCGGTCACCCCCTCCGTATCGGCCCCGAAGGCCGCCGACCTCGCCGCGAACGCCCTGCGCGCGGTGAACCTCGGGGAGACGCTGAAGAAGCTCACGGCCAAGCCCCAGCTGGTCGTCGACGCCCTGCACGGGGCGCCGAAGCTGGCCTGGAAGACGCAGGCCGCGGCGCAGGACTCGCTGGGCAACCCGGTCGCCCGCACCGTCATCACGGACGCCCGCACCGGCGCGCAGATCGACGCCTGGGACGACATCGAGACGGCGTCCGGCGACGGCAAGTCCCTCTACAGCGGCACGGTTCCGCTGGAGACGACGCTCTCGGGGTCGACGTACCAGCTGAAGGACCCGACGCGCGGGAACACGTACACCGGTGACGCGGCGAACAAGACCGACCTGTGCTTCCTGACCAGCATCTGCATCAGCCGCGCACCCTCGACGGTGTTCACGGACACCGACAACCACTGGGGCACGGGGGCGACTTCGGACCGTGCGTCGGCCGCCGTGGACGCCCAGTACGGCACCGACGTCACCTGGGACTTCTACAAGAACACCTTCGGCCGCAACGGCATCGCGGGTGACGGAAAGGGCTCGTACAACCGCGTCCACTACGGGAACGCGTACAACAACGCGTTCTGGGACGACAGTTGCTTCTGCATGACGTACGGCGACGGTGACGGGACGACCTTCGGGCCTCTGGTGTCGCTGGACGTGGCCGGGCACGAGATGACCCACGGTGTCACCTCGAAGACGGCGGCCCTGACCTACTCCGGCGAGTCCGGCGGCCTCAACGAAGCCACCTCCGACATCCTCGGCACCCTGGTGGAGTGGTACGCGAACAACTCCTCCGACCCCGGGGACTACCTGATCGGCGAGAAGATCGTGAAGTCCGGCTTCGGCCGGGACGCCCTGCGCTACATGGACAAGCCGTCCAAGGACGGCAACTCCGCGGACTACTGGAGCAGTTCGGTCGGCAACCTCGACGTCCACTACTCCTCCGGCGTCGCCAACCACTTCGCGTACCTCCTCGCGGAGGGCAGCGGAGCCAAGACCATCAACGGCGTCAGCTACAACTCCCCCACGTACAACGGCTCCACGGTCACCGGCATCGGCCGGGCGAAGCTGGGCGCCATCTGGTACCGCGCCCTCACGGTCTACATGACGTCCTCGACGAACTACGCGGGGGCCCGCACGGCCACCCTGAACGCGGCGAAGGATCTGTACGGGGCCGGCAGCACCGAGTACAACGCGGTGGCGGCGGCCTGGAGCGCGGTCAACGTGAACTGACGTACCAGGACCGGGCCTTGAGGGGAGTGGGTCACTTCCGCTGCTGGAAGATCCACTCCCTGACGCCCTCGATCGTGTAGGCGATCGCCCAGCTCGAGTTGTGCTCCATGGTTCCGTACTTCTTCTTCGACTCCGCGGTCAGGGTGGTGCCCTTCTCGAACGTCACATAGTTCACCGAGGTGCCCTTCGCGCTGATCGCGTCGACGGCCTTGGTGAACTGCGCGGCCGTGGACTTGCCGTTCCAGGTCGCCCGGCTCACCTTCGTACCGGCCTTCTCGATCACCGACATGATCGCGTCCTCGCCGGGATACGCCTTGCTGTCGCCCTGCGAGACGGTGACGAAGAGGTTCTTCTTCGCGAGCGGGGCGGCCTGGGAGGACGGCCACTGACCGGCGACGACCCACGAAGCCCCGAACAGGTCGGGGTACTTGATGTTCAGGCCGAGCGTCATCATCGCGCCCATGGACTGACCCGTCGAGTACACCCGGTCGGCGTCGATGCTGTACTTGCCCGTCAGCTCCTGCACCAGGTGGGCCGTGGTGTCGAAGTACGCCGTCGGCTTGTAGTCGTCGCCGACGACCACCTCCGGGTACTGGGGCGCGAGGACGAACGCCGGCCGCTCGGCCTGGTCCTCCGGGCTCGCCCAGACCACCGCGCCGAGCCCCTGCACGAGCGTCGCCGTCGTGACGGTGCTGACCACGCTCGCGTCGTGCATGAACAGCACGAGGGGGTACTTCTTGCTCTCGTCGTAGTCCTTGGGGATGAACAGGTTGTACGGCAGCGTCTTGCCGGTCTTCGGGTCCTTGTACGAGAACTGCTTGAAGTCGTCGACGATCAGGTTGACCTGCTTGCCGGTGGCGAGCTCGGTGCTGCCGCCCGGGTAGGTCGAGCCGTCCGTGGTCGTGACGCTGCCCGTACTGGTGACGGTGCCCTTCGCCTTCTCGGCGCCCTTGGCCGTGCCCTTCTCACCCACCTTCGGGCCACCGCCGGCGGGGGCGCTGCCCGACGCGGAAGCGGAGGCGGAACCGGAGGCCTTCCCTGTCCCCGACCCGCCGCCGCTGTCGTTGCCCCACAGCAGCGCGCCGCTGTCGTCCGGCGAGAGCTCGACGATGACGTACTTGCCGTCGCGGCCCGTGTCGGCGAGGGACGCGCTGGTGTTGGCGTAGACCTTGGTGACGGTCCGGCCGTCGACCTTGAAGGACGACTTCGACAGCTTCGACGTGTCGACGGCCGAGTCGTACTCAAGGGCCACGGCGATGAACTTCTGGCCGTCGCCGTAGACCTGGGTGATCGCGGTGGCGCTCTTGACGTGGTCGCCCCCGGAACCGGAGCCGGAGCCGGAATCGTCGGAGCCGGAACTGCAGGCGGTCGCACCCGCCGCCACCGCCACGGTCGCCCCCATGACCTGTGCGAGAAATGCCCGCCGCGTACTCATTGTTCAACGCCTTTCGGAAAAGTTCGGAACTTCGGTGCCGGAATTCATCAGACCGTACAGCCCCATTTCGGCAGACTCAAATTCACCCCAGCAATGCACTGCTGAGAATTCCCTGTCATTTGATGGAATTATTCACAGGGAATTCAGATCCGCCCGTGAAGGCGCAGCTGAATTCGTGAAGACGGCGTCGGGAATGTCACAACGGATGCATCCGCCGGCCGGCGACGGCACAGGGACGATCGGGTCACCCGTTCACACGTGCGCCGTGCGCCCTTCGGGTTCTCTTGCCCGGCAGGCCGCCGTACGCCAGTGACCTGCTGAAACTCCCCCCGACCGGGCCCCGGGGCCACCGTCCTGACACCCATTCAGCACATTTCTGACACATCCTCAGGAAGCGCGGTCGGCGCCGCGGGACTTTGCTCGGAAGGGCAGGGGACACCGAGAACGCTCGGAGGAGCATCGATGCGACGTACCGCCCGGCTGCTGACCGGTACCGCGCTCGCCGTCGCAGCCGCGGGGTTCGTCGCCGCGCCCGCCTACGCCGACGACCCCGGTGGGCTGGAGGTGTTCCCGTCCTCCGCCGTGCCGGGCGGCCAGGTCACGGTGAACACCGCGGCGTGCGGCGACGGCGGTACGGCGGCGGGCGACGCCAGCGCGGTCGGCGCGGGCTCGTTCACGCTGGCGCCCAGCACGCACGAGGGCGACGCGATCGGGGAGTTCCGGGTGCCGCCGAGCGCGCAGCCGGGGACGTACGAGATCGTCGCGAAGTGCGCCGAGGGCGACAAGGAGGTCTCCGGCGACCTGGTGGTGACGCTGACCGCCGAGCGCGGACAGGTCCCCCGCGGAAGTGTGAAGACGGGGGTCGGCGGCGTGATGGGCCCCGACCCCGTGCAGACCGCGGCCGGCGTGGCGGCTCTCGCCGTCGCCGCCGCGGGCGGTACCTGGCTCCTGCATCGCCGGGCGAGAGGCGACGGGATCTGACGGACACCCTCCGCTGTCCGTCCGCCGGTACCGCAAGTCCCTCCCCCTCCGGGCCCGACGCCCCTCGCGGCCCGGAGGGGGACCGGGTCCACCAGGCAGGAGGCTCGTGTGCGCAGATTCAGCAATACCGCCATAGGGGCCGTCACCGTGGCCGCCCTGTGCACCGGCGCGTGGCTGCTGGGCAGCGGCGCCGACACGCACGCGCCACCGCAGCCGACGGCGGCGCAGGCCCGCTCGGGCCACACCGACGCCCGCTCCGCGCCCGCGCTGCCACCCTCCCCGCCGGAGCGCATCCGCATCCCGTCGGTCCACGTGAACGCCCCCCTCATGGGCCTCCGCCTCACCCCGGCGGGCAGCCTCGACGTCCCACCCGCCGAGAAAGGGAATCTCGCGGGCTGGTACGAGGCCGGCACGACCCCGGGCGAACGCGGCACCGCGATCGTCGCCGGACACGTCGACAACGCCGACGGCCCCGCCGTCTTCTACGACCTCGGCGCCCTCAGGAAGGGCACCGGCATCGAGGTCGACCGGCGCGACGGAAGCGTGGCCCTGTTCACGGTGGACGCGGTCGAGGTGTACGACGCGAAGCACTTCCCGGACGAGAAGGTGTACGGCGCGGTGAGCCGACCCGAGCTACGGGTGATCACCTGCGGCGGCGGCTACTCGCGCTCGACCGGCTATCAGGGGAACGTGGTCGTCTTCGCGCATCTGACGGGGAGCCGCTGAGGTCCTTCACGCCCGCGAACCTCAGAAGTCCCCCAAATACATGGACGGCACACGCACCCCGTCCCTAGGGTCGCGATCATGCCCGACATATCGCTGGCCATGGTCGCCGTCCTCTGCGTCGCGGCCCTCGCGGCAGGCTGGATCGACGCGGTGGTCGGCGGCGGAGGGCTCCTGCTCCTGCCGGTCCTCCTCCTCGGCCTGCCCTCCACCACCCCGGCCGCGTACGCGCTCGGCACCAACAAGGCGGTCGCCATCGTCGGCACGTCGGGCGCCGCGGTGACGTATGCCCGCAAAACGACGATCGACGTACGTCTGGCCGTCCGCATCGGCCTCGCGGCGCTCGCGGGCTCCTCGGCCGGCGCCTTCTTCGCGGCCGGTATGAGCACGGACGTGCTCAAGCCCGTGATCATGGTGGTCCTGCTCGCGGTCGCCGCCTTCGTGATCCTGCGCCCGGCCTTCGGCACGGCCCCCTCGCCGGGCCCCGCGACCCGCCGCCGGATCCTCGCCGCGATCGGCCTCGCGGGCATCGGGATCGGTTTCTACGACGGTTTCATCGGCCCCGGCACCGGTACGTTCCTGGTCCTGGCCCTCACCGCGGTCCTCCACCTCGACCTGGTCACCGCCTCCGCCACCGCGAAGATCGTCAACTGCTGCACCAACGCCGGCGCCCTGGCCACCTTCGCCTGGCAGGGCACGGTGCTGTGGCAACTGGCGGCGCTGATGGCCGTGTTCAACCTCGCCGGCGGCACCCTCGGCGCCCACACCGCGCTCAAGAAGGGCAGCGGCTTCGTCCGGGTCGTACTGCTGACGGTGGTGTTCGCGCTGGTGGCGAATCTGGCGTACGAGCAGTGGGTCGCCTGAAGAGGAGCGGGGCTCGCGTGAAAACGAGTGGGGCGCTTCCGCCGGTTCCCCTACCGTGACCCGCGTGGCGACTCAGGTGATCGTGCTCAACGGTGGCTCCAGCTCCGGCAAGTCGGGGATCGTGCGGTGTCTGCAGGCGGTCCTGCCGGACCCGTGGCTGGCCTTCGGCATCGACGGGCTGGTCGACGCGCTGCCCGCGGACATGCGGGCCGAGCTGGTCTCACCGGACGGCGGGGTGCACGTGGGCGCGGAGTTCGGGCGGCTGGAGGCGGCCTGGCGCCGGGGAGTCGCGGCGACGGCACGCGCGGGCGCCCGCATCATCGTCGACGACGTCTTCCTCGGCGGCGCGAGCTCCCAGGACCGCTGGCGGGAACCGCTGTCCGCCCTGGACGTCCTGTGGGTCGGCGTCCACTGCGACGCCACGGTGGCGGCGGGCCGCGAGATCGTCCGCGGCGACCGCCCGCGCGGCATGGCGGAGAAGCAGGCGCACCGGGTCCACCAGGGTGTGCGCTACGACGTGGAGGTCGACACCACCCACACGGAGGCCCTCGACTGCGCGCGGACGATCGCGGCGGCTGCTGTCGGGAACACCTCGCTGATCTAGAACCAGTGCTGCTAGAACCAGTGCAGGCAGTGCGGGGCGCGGGCGGTGCGGAAGAGGGCGTCGGCGAGGGCGGGCGCGTCCGGGTGGTGGGCGCGGATGTGGCCCGCGCGGACGAGGGTGCTCGGGGTGGTGCCGCCGAGGTAGATCGAGCCGAGGTCGCCGACGTCGAGGGAGAGGTCGGGAGCGCGGTCCGTGGGGACGCACTCGGCCTTGTTGTCGCGGACGGTGAGCAGGTGACGGCCCTGTTCGCCGAGGAACGGGTCGGTGACGTCGAGGACGAGCTCGCCGTCGGTGAACCAGCCGCGGGCGGTCAGTGCGCGCGGGACGTCCAGGAGCCGTACCCAGAGCCAGTCGGTGGCATCGGTGACCTGGCCGGCGCGGAAGTCCGTGAGCTGCCAGCGCAGCGGGTGGTCGGGCGGGCAGTGCTTGAACACGACCTGGCTGACGAGGTCGTGCCCGAGGACGAACCGGGCCAGGGCGGTCGAGGCCGAGTCGTCGGTGGCGATGGTCTCGTCGACCGTCAGGGTGTTGGACGCGTCGAGCGAGTAGCTGGCGTATCCGTCCGGGACGCCGGCGGAGTCGCGGTGGAGGGCGACGTAACGCTGGGCCGGGGCGATCGGGGGCTGGCCCGCGCCCCGCTCCCACCAGCGGTGAGGCCGGGACAGCGCGCCGGGCTGGGCGCGGCGGTAGCGGTCGTAGACCTCTTCCAGGATGTCGGCGCAGTCGGAGCGCCGCAGCACCTCGACGGAACCGCTGTCCGGGACAGCGGCAGCCCGCGGCGCGGCGAGCGCGGCCCGGTGGCGGGGCACCGTCAGCCGGGACGTGTAGGTCGCCGGGCCGTAGCCGAACCGGCGGTAGATCACCGCCTCCGAGGCCAGCAGCACGGAGAGGAACTCGCCGCGTTCCCGCAGCTCGCTCAGCTGATGCCGCATCAGCGCGGTGAGCACGCCCTGGCGTCGGTGCGAGGGGACGACGCCGACGGCGGTGACTCCGGGGGCCGGGGCGAGGATCTCGCCGGGCAGGGTGAGTTCGAAGGAGTACGCGGCCGCGGTGCCGACGGGCCGCCCGTCCGCCGTCACGGCGAGCAGCGCGCGGTCCATTTCCAGGGCCGCCCACCAGACCCCGCCGCCGCCCTCGGCCGGGGTCTCCGGGAAACGCCCGAAGGCGGCGTGCATCGTGTCGACGAAGACGTCGTGATCCTGGTCGGTCGTAGGCCGGATCTCCATCGCTGCGGTTGCCTCCCCGTCGACACCGGCACCACGACCTGCGGCGCCTCGGCACAGTGCAACGTCACGCCGAGTCCGGGTCAAGCGAATTAAGGCCCGGAAACCGACCCGAGGCCGCCGTTCTCCAGGTACCGCAGCACCGCCAGCACCCGCCGGTTCCCCGTGTCCGACGGGGGCAGGTCGAGCTTAGTGAAGATGTTGGCCACGTGTTTTTCGACGGCGCGTTCGGAGACCGTGAACGCCGTGGCGATCGCGTGGTTGGTGCGGCCCTCCGCCATCAGGGACAGGACCTCGCGTTCGCGCGGTGTGAGGGTGTCGAGGGCGTTGGTGCGGCGGCTCGCGCCGAAGAGCTGGGCGACCACCTCGGGGTCCAGAGCGGTGCCGCCGGCCGCGACGCGTTCCAGCGCGCCGACGAACTCGCCGATGTCCGCGACCCGTTCCTTGAGGAGATACCCGAACCCGGCCGGGTCGGCGAGGAGTCGGGCCGCGTGGACGGTCTCGACGTACTGGGAGAAGAGCAGGATCCCGGTGCCGGGGTGCTCGGCGCGCAGGCGCAGGGCGGCTCGTACGCCCTCGTCGGTCTGCGTGGGCGGCAGGCGGATGTCGACGACCGCGACGTCGGGGGCGTGCTCGGCGACGGACGCGATCAGGGTCTCCGCGTCGCCCACCGCGGCCGCCACCTCGACGTCGCGCAGCTGGAGGAGTTGGGCCAGTCCGTCGCGCAGGAGGGGGGAGTCCTCGGCGATGACGACGCGCATACGGCTCCCGGTCACTGGTCAGGTGAGGACTGGTCAAGTGAGGACTGGTCACATGGGGACTTCGACAGTCACCACCGTAGGCCCTCCCGGCGGGCTCTCGCAGGTGAGCGTCCCGTCCACCGTGCGGACCCGGGCCAGCAGGCCCGTCAGCCCGGACCCGGCGCCGATCACCGCGCCGCCCCGGCCGTCGTCGCTCACGCGCAGCCGCAGGCAGCCGTCGCCGGCGGTGACCTCGACGGCCACCGCGTCCGCGCCGCTGTGCTTCGCCGCGTTGGCCAGCAGTTCCGCCGCGCAGAAGTACGCGATCGACTCGACCGCGGGGCTGGGGCGGGCGGCGATGTCCGTGGTGAGTTCGACCGGGAGGGCGCTGTCGGCCGCGAGTGTGGCGAGGGCCGCCGGGAGGCCTTCGTCGAGTACGGGTGGGTGGATGCCCTTGACCAGGTGGCGGAGGTCGGTGATGGCCTGGGTGGCGTTGTGCTGGGCGGTGTCGACGACGGCGAGGAGGCGGTCGGGGGTGGCGCCGGTGTTGACGAGTTCGCGGATCATGGTGAGGTGCATGGCCAGGCCGACCAGTCGGGCCTGGGTGCCGTCGTGGAGGTCGCGTTCGATGCGGCGCAGGGTCGCGGCGGCGTCGTCGACGGCCTGGGCGCGGGTCTCCTCCAGGGTGCGGATGCGGCGGTCGGCTGGGCTCGGGCCGAGCAGCGCGGTCAGCAGGGCGCGGTGGGGTGTGAGCGCGAGTCGGAGCAGGCGCGGGGCGACGGTGAGCAGCAGGAGTCCGAGTGTGAACGGGATCAACCAACGCGGCCAGCTGTCGACCTGGTAGCCGAAGAACTCCAGCGACACGTGCGTCACGGTGCCGTCGGGGTGGTGAACCGTGTTGTAGTTCAGGCGCTTCAGCACGGGGTGGAGTGTGAGCAGGACGCCGTAGACGTATCCGATGACGACGGCGGCGTACAGGAAAATCGCTGTGAACGGAGCCAACACGGCCGACGCCACCGCCCGCCACCCGACCCGCTCCCCCAGCACAGCCCGCCGCCACCCCAGCACCCGGCTCCCACTCACCCCGCTCCCCCGCACTCCACTTCCTCGCGCCGCGCTCCCGCTCACCCCGCTCCCGCGCGGCGGCACCGGCTCCTCGATCCGCACCCCGAGCAGCCGCCGGGCCAGCCCCCGCTGCACCGCCCCCAGCGCCAGCGCCCCGCGCACCGTCCCGGCCAGCAGCCACGGCCCCAGCGCGGTCACCGACAGCAGCCCGCCCGCCACCAGCCCGGCCAGCGTGAGGAAGCAGCCGACGAGCGCGAGCGGCAGGGCGAGCACCCCGTACAGCAGCGCGGCCAGGGCGCGCCGACCGAAGGTGGCGACGGCGAGGGAGCGGAGACGGTTCACGGAGATCAACCTAGGACCGCCCGCCGCGCCCGAGGAACGCCCACGCCATCCGCAGCTGTGCCTCGGCGAAGGCACGCACGAGCCACGGCAAGAGCAGCAGGTTCACGCCGGCTCACCCCTGGACCCGCCCGCCGCGCCCCTGCGCCTGACCGCCCCTCCCCAGGAACCGGCGCGCCACCCGCAGCTGCACCGCCGCCAGGCCGCGCCCCACCCACGGCATGAGCAGCAGGAAGCCGAGCCCGCCGAGGATCGCGTGGAAGGCCCAGGCCCCGGCGAAGGTGGGGCCGCCCCAGGCGTGGGAGTAGTCGGAGCCGGCGCGCAGGGGCCAGCCGAGGTTCATGGGGACGATGGCCCAGCCGTAGAGGGTGACGGCGAGGGTCAGGAGGTTCACGGGCAGGGAGAGGAGCGCGTGGACCAGCCCGGCGCGCGGGCCGTCGGCCGGTACGGCGGCCTCCGCGGCGGACGCCTCCGAATCCCGCACCCCCGCAGCCGACGGCCCCGGTCCCTGCCCCCGCGCCGCCACGCCCGCCCGCACGCCCTCCCCCGCACCCAGCCACCGCCGTATCAGCCCCCTCTGCCACCGCCCCGTCGGTGCCCCCACGAGCGCCAGTGGGACGCACACCACACTCACTGGAAAGGCGATCACCGCGTATGCGAAACGGCGCCACGTACCCGCGGTGAACGGCTCTCGTACGACCCGCCAGACCCATACCGCCGCCGTGTCCCGGACCGGGACCTCGCGGACTGCGTCCATGGTGCTTCCCCCTTGCTCTGAGCTGGTGAAACCCGATGGAACAAGCCTCCCGGCACCCGAGGTCGTAGACGATGGTGCCTGCACGGAACCCGGGGGTTCGGTCAACCCCACCCCCGCCCGGCCGGGCGGACCTCACACCACGTCCCCCGCGGGCCCGCCGAACCCTCACACCTTCGGCGCGCTTCCGAAGAGGGCAGCGTTCCTCGCGGGAAACAGAGGTGATGCTGCCGGGTAACACCGGCACCGCACGCTCCTAGACATGACCTCGAATACGCGTGTGGTGGTGATCGGCGCCGGCCTCGCGGGCGTCCGTCTCGCCCGGCGGCTCGGTGAGCTCGGCACGCCCGTGACGCTCGTCGGCGAGGAGGAGCACCGCCCGTACAACAGGGTGCTCCTCGCCGAGGTGCTGGCCGGGCGCTACAGCCCCGACGTCATCGCGCTGCCCGCGCCCGCGGAGCTCACCCGCGGCCGGGTCACGGGCATCGACCGCGAGGTGCGAGCCGTACACCTCGCGGACGGCTCGAAGATCGCATACGACACACTGGTCCTGGCGACCGGCTCGAACCCCGTACTCCCGCCGCTGCGCGGCCTGTTCACGCCGAACCACGTACTGCCCGAGGGTGTGCACGCGTTCCGGACCATGGACGACTGCCTGGGCCTGTCGAAGGCCGTACGGCCCGGTGTGAAGGCGGTCGTCATCGGCGGCGGGCTCCTCGGGGTCTCCGCGGCCCGCGCGCTGGCCCGGCGCGGCGCCCAGGTCGTCCTCGCCCAGCAGGGCGAGCGGCTCATGGAGCGCCAGCTCGACCCGAACGCGTCGAAGCTGGTCGAGCGGCACCTGAAGGACCTCGGTGTCGAGGTCCACACCGAGTGCCGGGTGCGCGACGTGCGCTGTGTCGGCGGGGCGGTCCGCTCGGTCGAGATGCACGACGGGTACGCCCTCGACGCCGACCTCGTGGTCCTGGCCTGCGGGGTCCACCCGAGGGTGGGGCTCGCGCAGGTCGCGGGGCTCGACGTGCGCAAGGGGATCGTCGTCGACGACCGACTGCGCACCTCCGACCCGCACATCAGGGCGATCGGCGACTGCGCGCAGCACGACGGCCAGGTGTACGGCCTCGCCACTCCGGCGCTCGAACAGGCCGAGACGCTCGCCGAGTTGATCGCCGGGAACGCCAACGCCCGCTACACCGGCACCCGTTCGCTGACCCGGCTGACGCTCGCCGGGCACGACGCCCCCCTGGGAAGTTTCGACCTCGCCGCGTTCGGCGAGACCGAGCCGCGCCCCGGCGACGACGTCGTACAGCTCGCGGACGCCACCCGCGGCACCTACCGCAAGGTCGTCGTCCGCGACGACCGCCTGGTCGGCGGGGTCCTCGTCGGCGAACTCGGCACCGTCGGCGCGCTCGCCCGCGCCTGGGAGGGAGCAGAGCCGCTCCCCGACGACGGCCCCCTGCTCCACCTGCTCACCAACGATGGAGGCTCCTGATGACCGCCACCCCGGAGGCCACGGAGGCCACCCCCACGATCGTGCTCGTCGGCCACGGCATGGTCGGCCAGCGCTTCCTGGAGGCACTCGCCGCGCGCGGCCTGACCGCGACGCACCGCGTGGTCGTGCTGTGCGAGGAGCCGCGCCCCGCGTACGACCGCGTGGCGCTCACCTCGTACTTCTCGGGCAGGACGCCCGAGGAACTCTCCATGACCGACATGGAGTTCATCAACGACCACGGCATCGAGCTGTACGTCGGCGACCCGGCCGAGACGGTCGACCGCGCGGCGCGGACGGTAACCGCCAAGTCCGGCAAGGTCTTCGCGTACGACACCCTCGTCCTCGCGACCGGCTCGTACCCCTTCGTGCCGCCGGTCCCGAACAAGGACGCCGAGGGCTGCTTCGTCTACCGGACCATCGAGGACCTGCTCGCCATCGAGGAGTACGCGAAGACGAAGGCGACGACCGGTGCGGTGGTCGGCGGCGGTCTGCTGGGACTTGAGGCGGCCGGTGCGCTGAAGGGCCTCGGACTCACCTCGCACATCGTGGAGTTCGCGCCGCGCCTGATGCCCGTGCAGGTCGACGAGGGCGGCGGCGCCGCGCTCCTGCGCACCATCGAGGAGATGGGCCTGACCGTTCACACGGGCGTCGGCACACAGGAGATCGTCGTCGACGAGGCCGGTGCCGTCACCGGCATGAAGCTGTCCGACGGTTCCGAACTCGCCACCGACCTGGTGGTGTTCAGCGCCGGTGTACGGCCGAGGGACCAGCTGGCCCGCGACTGCGGTCTGACCGTCGGCGAGCGCGGCGGCATCACGGTCGACGAGCAGTGCCGTACGGTCGCCGACCCGCACGTCTTCGCGATCGGCGAGTGCGCGCTGGCGGCGGACGGCCGGGTGTACGGCCTGGTGGCGCCGGGCTATGAGCAGGCCGAGACGGCCGCCGCGACCATCGCCCAGGACGAATCCGCCTTCACCGGCGCGGACTTGTCCACCAAGCTGAAGCTGCTCGGCGTCGACGTCGCCTCCTTCGGTGACGCGCACGGCGCGACCGAGGACTGCCTGGACGTCGTCTACTCCGACTCCCGTGCGGGCCTGTACAAGAAGCTGGTCATCGGCCGCGACGGCACGCTGCTCGGCGGCATCCTGGTCGGCGACGCGGAGGCGTACGGCACGCTGAAGGCGTTCACCGGTTCCGTCCCGCCGGTCTCCCCCGAGTCCCTCGTGCTGCCGGCGGGCGCCGGGGAGTCGGTGCAGCTGGGCCCGACCGCGCTGCCGGACGACGCGATCATCTGCTCGTGCAACAACGTCCGCAAGGGCACGATCCGCGGCGCGGTCACCGAGCACAACTGCACCACCGTGCCCGAGGTCAAGAAGTGCACCAAGGCCGGTACGACGTGCGGCAGTTGCGTCAAGGTGCTCGGCCAGCTGGTCACCGCCGAGCTGGAGGCGTCCGGCGTCGAGGTCGACAAGGGCCTGTGCGGCTGCTTCGCGCAGACCCGCGAGGAGCTGTACGAGATCGTCCTCGCCCTGCGCATCAACACCTACCAGGACCTGCTGGACCGTTACGGCCGCGACGGCGCCCGGGGCGGTGACGGCTGCGAGGTCTGCAAGCCGGCGGTCGCCTCGATCATCGCCTCTCTCGCCCCGACCATCGGCGCGAGCGGCTACGTCCTGGACGGCGAGCAGGCGGCCCTCCAGGACAGCAACGACCACTTCCTCGCCAACCTGCAGAAGAACGGTTCGTACTCGGTCGTCCCGCGCATCCCCGGCGGTGAGATCACCCCCGAGGGCCTGATCACGATCGGCGAGATCGCCCGCGACTTCGGCCTCTACACGAAGATCACGGGCGGCCAGCGGATCGACATGTTCGGCGCGCGCGTCGAACAACTCCCGCTGATCTGGATGCGGTTGGTGGACGCCGGCTTCGAGTCCGGGCACGCGTACGGCAAGGCGCTGCGCACGGTGAAGTCCTGCGTGGGCTCGACCTGGTGCCGTTACGGCGTCCAGGACTCGGTCCGCATGGCGATCGACCTGGAGCTGCGCTACCGCGGCCTGCGCTCGCCGCACAAGCTCAAGTCGGCGGTGTCGGGCTGCGCCCGCGAGTGCGCGGAGGCCCAGTCGAAGGACTTCGGCGTCATCGCGACGACCAACGGCTGGAACCTGTACGTCGGCGGCAACGGCGGCGCGACCCCACGCCACGCGGACCTGCTGGCCCAGGACCTGTCCGACGCCGAACTGATCCGCCTGATCGACCGTTTCCTGATGTTCTACATCCGCACGGCGGACCGCCTGGAGCGGACGTCCACCTGGCTGGAGCGCATCCCCGGCGGCCTGGACCACATCCGGGACGTGGTGGTGGAGGACTCCTTGGGCATCTGCGAGGAACTGGAGTCCCTGATGGCGGCACACGTCGCGAACTATGCCGACGAGTGGGCGACCACCATCAACAACCCCGACAAGCTCGCCCGGTTCGTGTCCTTCGTGAACGCCCCGGACACCCCCGACCCGGTCGTCGGCTTCGTGCCCGAGCGCGACCAGGTGAAGCCCGACCTGCCGCTGCTGTCCATCGGCATGCGCCCCGCTGAAGACCTCCTGGAAGGAAGCGCCCAGCGATGACCCTGGCACCCGAGACGACGGATCTGAAGGTCCAACTCCAGCTGGCGGACGGCTGGTTCACGGTCTGCGACCTGAGCGCCCTGCTCCCGGGCCGCGGTGTCGCGGCCCTGCTCCCGGACGGCCGCCAGGTCGCCCTCTTCCGCGACCGCGCCGGCGAGCTGTACGCCATCGACAACCGCGACCCCTTCGGCGGCGCGGCAGTCCTCTCCCGCGGCCTGACCGGCACCCACCGGGGCCGCCCGTTCGTGGCCTCGCCGCTGCTGAAGCAGCGGTTCGACCTGCGGACCGGGGAGTGCCTGGACGACGAGTCGGTGCGGGTGGCTACGTATGGGGTGCGGGCGCGGTAGTCCGTCCCCTTCTAGAACTTGACGCCCGTGATCGATTCGAGCTTCACCTTGGCAAGGTCGATCACGGAGTCGTCGCCCCCGGTGGTCCCCATCTGGCGGGAGCCGTCCGGCCAGACCATGGCCAACTCGCAGCCGAGGCCTGCCATGATCTCCAGGCGCGCTCGCAGGATCTGCGCGGGGTCGTCGTTCTGGGTGCCGAGGGCGGGCCATTTGGGGAGAGTGATCTCCAGGGCGTCCAGTTCGCTCTTGCTGTATCTGCCGGACTTCTTGTAGGCCGCGAACTCGCCCTCCGTGAGCGCGGCGAACTCGCCCAGAAAGGCCTTGGGGGGTGATGGGGACGCGGGTTGCAGCCGCTCCCGGAGATACCACTTCGCGTAGTAGTGGTACTGCGGCTTGGTGACGTCGTCGTCCTTGAAACGCTCCGATACGTCCGACAGCAGCCGATGCCCCACGGTCGAGGGAAGCTCGGCCGAGTTGACGGCGACCACGCAGTCGTGCAGAAAGCTCGCGACCGCGGACGTCTCCAGCGCGGGGCCGAACAGGGCGCCCGTGACCGGGGCGACGCACCAGTACGGCTCGTTGAAGACGTCGAAGGCGTAGATCGTGTCCTTGTGCCGCTTGGCAACGCCGAGCAGCGGTTTCAGCGTGCCCTCGATGAAGGTCTTGCGGTACACGGGATTCGTCGCGATCGCCGCGCGGCCCTGCGAGTAGTTGCTGTTCGTCGGCACGTCGGTCCCGAAAACCGGAGCGCTCTTCAGAAACGCGCTGTCGGAGCGCACCTGGTCGAGGAACTTGAAGTCGATGAGCACCGGAATGATCTTCATCTCCGCCTCGGCGAAGATCCGCAGCATGGCGTCGAAGTCGTCCAGGTGTGCCGGATGCACCTGGTCGGGCGGCTTGAACTCCCAGTGCAGCCGCCCGGGATACTTGCCGACGGGCGGCCCGAAGACCTGCGTCGCCGTCCCGTCGTAATAGTTCCCGTCCCCGATCAGCCACATCCGTACGACGCTGATCCCCGCGGCCTTCAGGTCGGCGAGGTTCTTGGCGATCTGCAGCTGCTTGCCGTCGGCGGTCATGCGTCGGCGCCACAGCTGACCGTCCTTGCCGCTCGGCCCGATGGTGATGTACTGATTCCCCGGCCACGGATAGTTGAAGCCGACCAGCACCGGCCCGCCCCCTAACCCATCACCGGCAAGCTGGTGTTGACCTGGATGTCCGTACCGTGCGACGCCGTGTACTCGTACCACTCCGCGACCAGGGACGCGGGCGCCCAGCTGGTGATGTCCGCGTCGTCGCCGTCCCCGCCGGGCTGGCCGTTGGCGCCGAGGGAGGACACCTCGTAGTCGTAGCGCAGTCCGGGCGAGCGGTAGACGTACGGCTTGTTCCACGGGTCGACCAGGGGTACCTGGCCCAGTGGCGCCAGCACGGCCAGCCCCTGCGCGGTGGTGGGGTAGGCGCCGTGCGTGTCGTGGTACTTGTCGAGCAGGCCGATGATCTTCTGGATGTCCGTCCAGGCGCGCCGCTGCGCGGGCGAGAGGAGCGGGCGGTAACCGGTCTCGGGGTTCGCGGGCGGGATGCCGGGATAGTTGACCTGGTCGTACGCGCGGATCTCCTGACCGATCGTCAGATAGGGGTGTCCGGGCGGGAGTACGTCGCCGAAGTTGCCGCGGTCGATGAATGCGGCGAAGGCGTCCTCGTAGCCGGGCCTGATCGTCACCACGACCCGCGCGCTGCCCGCCCGCAGGAACTGCTGGCGGATGGGGTCGGGATGGCGGATCGTGCGGACGAACTCCCAGGCCTGCGGGTGGTCCCAGAAGTACGGGTAGTGGAAGTACAGCAGGTTCTCCCACTCGATGGCCTCCTGGAGGAACTTGACCATCTCCTGGTAGCGGAACATCGTGGCCCAGCCGGTGGCGTCGAGGCCCGGTTCGCTGCCCGTGAAGGCGACGCCCCCGGTCGCGGTGCCGAAGAGGAGGCGCACGTCCTCCGGCATGAAGTCGAACTTGGGGCCCAGCAGCCAGCGCAGCAGCCCCTTCATGACCTCCTCCCGCTCCTCCTGACGCAGCGTCAGGGTGTCCACGTCCCCCAACTGCGCGCGGATCTCCTCCCGTTGCACCACCAGCGCCTGGATCCGCTCGGAGAAGCGGTCCCGGGCGGCGTCCCTGAGCGCCTGCCAGACCGCGAAGCGCCAGGCGGCCATCGTCTCGTCGGTGGGGACCATCCGGATGTCGAACTGCACGTCGGCGACATCGACGTCCTGCAGCATGTACGAGATAACCTGGCGCCCGGTGCGGCCGGCCAGGAACTCCGGCAGTTCCACGTGGTGGTACTCGGCGGGGCTGTTGGCGCCCGGCCACACCGGGGGTTCGAGCCCGATGACGACGAACGTCCGCCCGTGCCCCTTGGTCACCCCCAGCAGCCCGTCGACGTAGACCTTGTCGATGCGGTACCCGTCGGGGACGTCGACCTCGACCTGATACAGCCGCCAACCTTCGTCGTCGTCATCGGTCGGCAGCCCCGACACCGGCCCGCCGATGGTCTTCTTCTCCTCCACGAGCGGTGGCGGCGGTACCGAGGCGGCGTAGAACTCGGCCTTGTCCTGGAAGTTCTCGCGGGTGATGTCCCGGGCCTTCAGGTCGAAGACGAACTGCTGGGCGATCTGCGTGTCCAGATCCTGCAGTTGCGCGAAGACCGCCCGCAGCGTGGCCCCGGGCTCCGGGATCGCCAGGTCGTACGTCAGCCGCAGCCCGTACTGGAGCAGCCTCACCCGCCACTTGCGCATCATCGAGTAGTAGTCGATGCGCATGGCCTGCTGGGTGTTGTTGACGAGGGTGCGGGTCGTGGTCTCCTGCTGGCCGGTCTCGGTGGTGCTCTGGATGGTGACCTTGCGCTCCTTGCGCACCCGGGCCGAGGCCTTGGCGGTCACCTCGGAGGCATGGGTGCGGCTGTCCTTGACCGACTGTTCCGTCTCCAGCGAGGTGGAGAACTTCGTGCTGGTCGCGAAGGTGACCATGCCGTACGAGCCCGACAGCGAGGCGTCCAGGCCCAGTTGCTGGTTCCGCTTCGACTGGGAGGAGGTCGCCTCGGCCAGTTCGGACTTCTCCGTCACGCCCTTCTCGCTGTAGTTCTCCAGCGAGTCGGTGACGATGGTCGAGAACTCGTCGTCGGTGACGGACCACTCCTTGTGCACCACGCTGGTCTGCTCACCGGGCGCGAGGGGGATCGTCGCCAGCAGCTCACCGCGTTCGATCCCGGCCGGGGCCATCTCGATCCGCTCCAGGTGCAGCATGCCGATGGGCGCCACCTTCACGGCGCCCTCGAAGGCCCCCAGGGCCGCCGCCGCGGACGCCACCAGGGTCTGCCGCACGGCGTGCGCCCGCGGATCCTCCGCGACCTCCGCCGCCGTGGGCCGCTCCAACTCCTGTGTCCGGTGCGCCAGTACGGCCCGCCCCACGGCCGCCAGCTGGTCGAGGTCCAGGTCCGCCACCTCGGCGGCACCCGGCGCGAGCAGCCCGGCCGGCAGCGGCTCGAACCGCCGGGCCGCCTCCCAGGCCTCCCCCGGCGCCACCACGTCCCGCTGCGTCTCCAGTACGGCGTCCACCTCGCCGGACCGCAGCCGCAACGCGTGCAGCAGCGCCGCCTTCTCGTGCGCCCGGCTGAGCAGGCTCTGGCTCTCCTCCGGCAGATCCACCGACGAATGCGTCGCCTTGTTGAGACTGCGTGTCGAGTTCTCGAGAACCGTCACGTGATGCTCCCCCGTTCCCCGTTGTCTGCCCGGCTGGTCCGACCGAACAGATGTGACCAGGGTGGCGGTTGTGAGCGCCGCCGTGTATCGCTCGTTCGAGCGACAAGCATTCGGCCACGAAGGCCCCGGGGAGACCCCTCGGAGTGCAGCGAGTCGGAGTGCAGCGAGAATTTCTTGACTGATCGTTCTAGATGAATCTAGGCTGCCGTACGTGGCCAGGACCAAGGAGTTCGATCCCGACGCCGCGCTGCAGGCAGCCCTGGAGCTGTTCTGGCGGCGCGGCTACGAGGCGACGTCGATGTCCGACCTGGTGGAGCACCTCGGCATCGGGCGGGCCAGCATCTACGCGACCTTCGGCAACAAGCACGAGCTGTATCTGAAGGCCCTGGAGCGCTACGACCGGGCGGGGCTGCCGCCGATGGTGCGGGAGCTGTCCCAGCCGGGACCCGCGCTGCCGGCCGTGCGGGCGGTCGTACGCCGCTACGCCGCCGAGGCCACCGACGAGCGACTGCGCCTGCACGGCTGCCTGGTGACCAACACGGCGGCCGAGCTCGGCCCGCACGACCCGGCCGCCACGCGGCATGTCGAGCGCAACTGGGACCAGCTCGAAACCGCCCTGCACTCCGCCCTGATCCGTGCCCAGGCCCAGGGCGAACTGCCCGCCGACCGCGATCCGCTGACCCTTGCCCGCATGCTGCTGGTGCTGCTGCAGGGCCTGCGGGTGGTCGGCAAGGCGTCGGCGGATCCGACGCGAGTGCGGGACGCGGCGGAGCAGGCGCTGGCGCTGCTTGAGTGAGCCACGCAGCCGGTGGTGCTTTTCATTTGCCGCCATACTGAACCGATCGGTCAAGAACAACAGGGGAGATCATGACGACGACCAGGACGCGCTTCACCGGCAGGACCGCTCTCGTCACCGGCGCGGGTTCGGGGATCGGCCGGGCGATCGCCCTGGCACTGGCGGCGGAGGGCGCCCAGGTCGCCGTCGCCGGGCGGCGCCGGGAACCGCTCGACGAGACCGTCCGCCTGATCGAGGAGCAGGGCGGCAAGGCGCTCGCGGTCACCGCCGACGTCACGGACGCGACGGAGGTGGGCGCCCTCGTCGACGCCGTGGTCGACCGCTTCGGCTCGCTCGACGTCGCCGTCAACAACGCGGGCGTCTTCCGTGGCGGACAGCCCCTGGCCGACCTGCCGGAGGACGACTGGCGGGCCCAGCTCGACACCAACGTCACCGGCGTCTTCCTCGCCCTCAGGGCCCAGATCCGGCGGATGCGGCAGCAGCCGTCCGGCGGCGCGATCGTCAACATCGCCTCGACCTTCGGCGCCCACACCCGCCAGCCGGGCGCCGCGGCCTACTCCGCCACCAAGGCCGCCGTCTCCGTCCTCACCAGGGGCGCCGCCCTCGACCACATCCGCGACGGCGTCCGTATCAACGCGGTCAGCCCCGGCGCCGTCGAGACCCCCATGTCACTGCGCCCCGGCGAGACCGACGCGGACCGGACGGAACGCGCCCGGGCCACACTCCCCCTCGGCCGCGTCTCGACCACCGACGAGATCGCCGCCGCCGTCCTCTACCTCGCCTCGGACGACGCGTCCTCGGTGGTGGGCACCGACCTGGTGGTGGACAGCGGCGCGACCGCCTGAGCCGGACTCACGCCTTCAGAAGGTCGTACGACACCCCGGTCAGCTCCTCGGAGGCGACCCAAAGGCGTTCCCCCGCCGTGTCGTTGAGAGTCCACGGTGCCCGCCAGGACGGTGCCGGGGCGCCGCGCCACATCATGAAGGACGGGCCGGTGAACGAGTCCGGGCGTACGTCGGGGGCCGTCGCGGCGTACAGGGTGGGCAGCGCTCCCGCCTCCGCGGACTGGGCGAAGACGCGGTTGCCGAGCTCCATCACCCACCCGGCCAGCCGGCGCCCCTCCATCCGGGGCGCGGTGCCCTGGAGGTCGGTGGCCGCGTACCCGGGGTGCGCGGCGGCGGCCACCACGTCCGCCCCGTGCGCCGTGAGCCTGCGCGCCAGCTCGTGCGTGAACAGCAGGTTCGCCGTCTTGGAGCGGGCGTACGCGGTCCAACGCCGGTACCGGCGCTCGCTGTTGAGGTCGTCGATGTCGATGTTGGACATCGCGTGCATCTCGCTGGAGACGGTCACGACCCGCGCGCCGGGCGAGGCGAGCAGCAGTGGCATCAGCCGTCCGGTCAGCGCGAAGTGGCCCAGATGGTTGACGCCGAACTGCGTCTCGAACCCGTCCGCGGTGGTCCCGTACGGCAGCGCCATCACCCCGGCGTTGTTGACGAGCAGATCGAGCCGGTCGTACGGGAACCCGTCCGCGAACTCCCGTACGGAGCCGAGATCGCCGAGGTCGAGCCGCGCGAACTCGGCCGACGCGCCCGGCACTTCGCCCGCGACCCGGTCGGCGGCTGCCCTCCCTCGCACCTCGCTCCGGCAGGCGAGCACGACCCGCGCCCCCTTGCGGGCCAGCTCCC
Source organism: Streptomyces cylindrosporus (assembly GCF_022698165.1). Classification (GTDB taxonomy): domain Bacteria; phylum Actinomycetota; class Actinomycetes; order Streptomycetales; family Streptomycetaceae; genus Streptomyces; species Streptomyces cylindrosporus. The sequence continues at coordinate 399,356 of NZ_JALDAY010000001.1, read as the reverse complement.
GCGCGACGACGTGTCCGAGCCCGCTGTTGGAGCCGGTGACGACGGCGACGCGGCCGTCCTGGTCGGGGATGTCCTTCTCGTTCCAGCCGGGCATGGCGTCTGTCCTTCCATCGTCAGCTGTCGCTCAGCCTAGAAGCGGCCTCGGTACATGGGCCGGGGTGGGCGGCGCCGAGTTCGTGCCGCTACGGCCACCAGCGCGTCACGTCGTCGATGGCGTCGGCCAGGTCCGCCGCGGCGCGTCGGCCGCCGATCCGTACGAGGACCGGGGCGAACGCGGCGAGGTCGGTGAGCAGGGCGGAGCGGGGGAGCGTCGGGGCGCGGGAGAGTACGGTCCGGACTGCGTGGAGCAGGGCCGTCGGCGGCAGGGCGGCGGCCGATTCGGCCACGGCGGCGAGGGCTCCGGACCGCTCTTCGTCCTCGGGGATGGACAACGCGCAGTGCATCCCGGCGTCGAGGGCTCCGGTCTCGACGTAGCGCCGCGCCAGGAGGGTGAGGGCGTCCGCGCGGTGGGGCTCGCCGTGGGGACTGTGCGACGGCAGGTAATCGGTCGCTCTGCGGGCTTCGTCCAGGTACCCGTGGCCGGCCAGCACAGGAACATGCCGGACCAGCACGGCCGTGCGCGGGCTGTCCTCCCACCCGCGATCGACGGGGGTCAGCCGGAGAACCGCGGCCGTTGCCTCCGCGGTCCGGCCAAGTGCGACCAAGCGGGCGGTGAGCGCTGCGACGGCGTTCTCGTGGGCGTACTCGTCGGGGATGTTCTCCGCCAGGTCAAGCGCACTGAGCGCCTGGTCGACGTCCAGCCGCCGGGCGACGGCCGCGATCAGGTCCGCGCGCCGGTGGCCCTGCGCCCGGCGCGCCCTCGCGAGGATGTCCGGCACGTCTCCCGGCGGGTCGTCCGTTTCGTCGTCCGGGTTCCAGGAGTTGTCCTCCTCCAGTGCCGCGAGATCCCGCGGCGTGAGGTCCTCGCCCAGTTCGGACCGCACCAGGGCGAGCACCTCGCGGGTGTCCGGCGCCAGGGACAGGACCGCCCACAGGGCTCGCGACCGTTCGTCCGCACGCGTGATCCGTGCCACGGCTCGCAATGCCGCCGCCGGACGGGCGGGGGCGAGGACACGCGCGACGTCGGTGAGTGTGTCGTGTCGTTGGCTGGGCCAGGTGTTGTCCCGGTGCCAGAGCACGGCGGCCACATCGATCGCCTCGTCCGCATGGCCCTGTTCGGCGAGGGCCCGGGCCAGCCGGGCGAGAATCCGCCCATGGCGGAAGCTGTACTCGCCTTCGTTCTCCGGATCGTCGCGGAACCGCACGGCACGGGCCACGACAGCGGCCCGGCGCTCCGCCGGGAGGTACGGGGCGAGACCGGCCGCGGCCGCCAGCTGCGCGGGAAGGTCTTCGACCCGGCGGGCCGCCTCGATCAGACGGTCCACGGTCTCGGGCGGCAGATGGGGGATGAGCGCACCAACGTGTTCGACGGCGCGCGGCAGATGGTCCGGGGTCCAGTCCGCGGCTCCGGGCAGGGCCGTGGCCACGGCCTGCGGGGCCAGGGACGGGGCCAGATCGTTCAGGATGCGCAGACGGTCCGGGAATTCCCGGTGGCGCAAGGTGTCGATGATGTCGGCGATCACCCGGTCCCGGGCAGGGCCGGTGACGTCGTGGAGGATCTCCAGGAGTCCGTCGCAGCGCTTCTCAGGGTCGTCGATCGCCCTGAAGGCGGTCAGCAGACGGGCGAGAATTCCGTCGAGGTACGCGAGTGGCGCCGCAAGGAACAGGTGGCCGAGGACAGTTGCGCGATCGGACGGTTTCGGGATCCCCTCCGCCTTGGCGAGCACGGACTCCACCAGTTCCCGCCCGTCGGCGTCGGGCAGCCGCCGGAACAGGAGCATGGGCGCCGCGCCCACCCAAGGCCCGTGGCCGGTTGTCCGCTCGCTCGGCCGAGGGCTGAACAGCCTGCTCACATGGGTCCATCCGCCGTGCTCGCACAGCTCCTCCAGTGCGGTGGTGAACGCGACCCGCGCGACCGCCACGGCCTCCGCAAGGACGGCTGCGCGCATATCGCCGACGACGAGCGGAAGCAGTGCGCCGAGAGCGTCGGCCCGCTCGAACAGTCCCAGCTCCGGCCCTTGGATCGTCCTTCCCCAACCGTCGTCCTGCCGTGTGACAGCGACCTCGATCTCTCCGACATGTGCCAGCGCCCGTTCGACGAGACTCCCGCGTTCACCGTCCGGCACCTGCGCCGCGAGTGCGGCCAGCCCGCGTGACCTCGCCCAAGGCCGGTCCCAGCGCTCGATCGTGTCGGTCAGGACGCCGGTCGCCCAGGGGCGGGGCCGCATCGCCGGGAGCGCGGTGATCAGAGTGACGGGGGCCACGCCGTCCACCACGTCGAGCAGCGCCCTCCACGCCTCGGCCGACTGGTCGGCTCCCAAGCGGAGCAGCAACGCGGTCAGGGCACGCACCTTTTCGTCCGGGTCCGCGACCGCGGTGGTCACGTGGAGCGCGGCGTCCAGCCGGTCATCGGGAAGCTCGGAGGCCAGCACGGCGAAAGCACGGGGCTGGGCCTCCGGGCAGGTCGCCATCAGCTGGAAGACCTCCTCCCACCGGCCCAGCCTGCCAAGCCGCGTCGCGAGCCGCACCGTCGCGGCCTGGAGCCGGTACGACTCCGTCCCCTCCAGCGCGTGCACCGCACGGGACAGCAGAATCTCGGGCAGGCTCTCGGCGAGCTCGGCCAGCGCGTCGGCCCGATGCCACTCGTCCAGCGCCTCCACCGCTCCGAGCAGGTCCAGTTGCAGCGAGGCGGGCGTCACCCCCGCCAACCCCGCCAACATCTCGGCGCGCGCCGACGTGTCCAGGGTCTGCCGCGCGTACGCCAGCCCCTTCGCGGGCGACCACACCCCGGCCCGTACCAGTCCCACCAGGAGCGTCGGCGGGACGCTGCCCGCCAGGGCGTTCACCGAAGAGGTGTGCAGCGCCCAGCGTGCCTCCGCCGCGATGTCGACGGTCCCGCCGGAGCCGGGTTCACGCACGCCGCGGTCCTCGGCCAACCGCCACGCCCGGGCCACATCCGCCTGATAGGCCGACAACTCACCGGTCAGATCCTGCGCGGCGAACCACACGTTCCGCCCGTCCGCCTCCAGCCGCAGCAGCCGTTCCAGCTCCCCGTGTCGTCCAGCCCCCGCCAGATGCGCCGTCACATGCCGCAGCCCGTACCCGCCGTCGAGAAGCCCCTCAGACCCGGTGAGCAACCGGTCCAGGCCGCGCTCCAGGCCCCCCCACCGCCGGAGGTAACGGTCGGCGATCCTCCCGTGCGCCACACGCACCGCCTGCTCGAACTCCCGTGCCAGGGCGACGTCCATGGCCCGCCGCCCCGTGCGGTCCAGCCGGCCTTCCAGGAACTCCCGCACGCTCGCGTGGTACGGGCGGTACCGCCGCTCGCCACCCACCTCGTCGACCGCGAGGAAAGGGAGCCAGTCCTCGTCCAGCAGTGCCGTCAGCGCGGGACCGCCGTCCGTCCCGGCAAGCGTCGCGAGCAGATCCGCGGTGACGTCCTCCTGAACCGCCGCGAGGGTCGCCAGCAGCGGCAGAAAGGTCCCGTACCACTCCTCCCGCCGCTCCCCGCGCCACCGCCGCCAGAAGCGGGCGTAGTAGGCCCACAGGCCGTCGGGCAGTACGTCGAGGTCGACGCGCCGTTCCCTGACCACGTCCGCCAGGACGTAGTGCAGGTAGATCCACACGCCGGCGCTGCGGGCCACCAGGGTCTCCACCACCTCGGCCGGGGTGTAGGCGCTGTCGCGCACGACGGCCGCGAGCGGTGGTGAGGCGACCGCCCGTTGCAGGTAACGCCGCATGTCGCCGAGGTTGGGGTCGCCGGCGGCGTCCATCGAGAAGACCCGCAGCGGGCTCTGCGTGTCCAGCGGCACGGGCACCGGCCGCTGGGACACCACAACGTACACGCCGGGCGGCAGCACCTCCGGCAGGCCCAGCACGTTGTGGCCGATGGGTACGCCCGCCTCGTCGAGGCCGTCCACCACGATCACGAGCCTGTCGTGCTCGCCCGCGCGCCGGTCCGAGGCCCGTTTGAGCAGGTGGGCGAAGAAGTCCGGGCGGCTGCCCGCCGTCGAGGGGAGGACCTCGTCCACGCTGAAGGGCAGGAGTTCGGCGGCGCGGATGACCTGCGCGGCCAGGCTTCTGAGGGCCGGTGCCACGCCGTCCGGGCCGCGTGCGGTCTCGGCGAAGTGGTGGACATAGCCGCGCTGTTGGATCAGGTGCGCGAGGAAGGCCGTCTTGCCGAGGCCTGCGGACGCCTCCAGCACGAAATACCCGCGGTCCTCGGTCGCCAGGAAGCGGTCGATCTCGGCGAGCAGCCACTCGCGTCCGACGAAGCCCTCGACGTCGACCCGCTGGAACACCGACCACGGCTCGATGTAGGCGTCGCGGAGCAGCTCGTACTCCCCCACGAACACCCGGTTGTGGTCCCCGGTGATGAGGATGCTCTGGATGGCGTCGCGCCCGACGACGATGCTGCGGTCGCCTGTGGCGTCGCCGGAGACGGTGGTCACCGGCGCCTCCCCCGTCGGCCGGGCAACTCGCGATACGAGCCGGACGACTCACGATACGAGAAGGGCGGCACCCCCCGCACGGGATGCCGCCCTCTCTTTCGCGAACCGGAGCCGCCGCCCATCGGTTGAGGGTCGGGGACGGGTGGCGGCTCCGGGGCCGGGGTGGGTCAGCGGTGGTCGCTGCCCGTCGACTCGGTCGCCGCGCGGCCCGCCTCCAGGCGGGCGACCGGGATGCGGAACGGGGAGCAGGAGACGTAGTCCAGACCCACCTCGTGGAAGAAGTGGACCGACTCCGGGTCGCCGCCGTGCTCGCCGCAGACGCCGAGCTTGAGGTCGGGGCGGGTCTCGCGGCCCGCCTTCGCCGCCGCCTTGACCAGCGAGCCCACGCCGTCCTTGTCGATCGTCTCGAAGGGGGAGACGCCGAAGATGCCCTTCTCCAGGTATGCCGTGAAGAAGCTCGCCTCCACGTCGTCCCGGCTGAAGCCCCACACCGTCTGGGTGAGGTCGTTCGTGCCGAAGGAGAAGAACTCCGCCGCCTCCGCGATCTGCCCGGCCGTGAGGGCGGCCCGCGGCAGCTCGATCATCGTGCCGATCGACAGCTTCAGCTGCGTGCCCGTCGCCGCCTCGACCTCCGCGATGACCGCGTCGGCCTCCTCGCGGACGATCTCCAGCTCCTGGACCGTGCCCACCAGCGGGATCATGATCTCGGCGCGCGGGTCGCCCTTGGCGTTCTTGCGCTCGGCGGCCGCTTCCGCGATCGCGCGGACCTGCATCGTGAACAGGCCGGGGATGACCAGGCCCAGGCGCACACCGCGCAGGCCCAGCATCGGGTTCTGCTCGTGCAGCCGGTGCACGGCCTGGAGCAGGCGCAGCTCGTTCTCGTGCGGGTCCTTGCGGGCCTCGGCGAGGGCGACGCGCACCGACAGCTCGGTGATGTCCGGCAGGAACTCGTGCAGCGGCGGGTCGAGGAGCCGTACCGTCACCGGCAGGCCGTCCATCGCCGAGAACAGCTCGACGAAGTCCTGCTTCTGGAGCGGGAGCAGCTGCTTGAGGGAGTCCTCGCGCTCCTCGTCGGTGTCCGCCAGGATCAGGCGCTCCACCAGTTCGCGCCGGTCGCCGAGGAACATGTGCTCCGTACGGCACAGGCCGATGCCCTGCGCGCCGAACCTCCGCGCGCGCAGCGCGTCCTCGGCGTTGTCCGCGTTGGCCCGCACCCGCAGCCGGCGCTTGCGGTCGGCGAACGCCATGATCCGGTGCACGGCCTCGACCAGTTCGTCGGCGTCCTGGGCACCCGCGTGCATCCGGCCCTCGAAGTACTCGACGACCGGGGAGGGGACCACCGGGACCTCGCCCAGGTAGACCTTGCCGCTGGAGCCGTCGATGGAGATGAGGTCGCCCTCTTCCACCACCTGCCCGCCCGGCACGGTCATCCGGCGCCGCTTGGTGTCGACCTCCAGCTCCTCGGCGCCGCACACACAGGTCTTGCCCATGCCGCGCGCGACGACGGCCGCGTGGGAGGTCTTGCCGCCGCGGGAGGTGAGGATGCCCTCGGCCGCGATCATGCCGTCGAGGTCGTCGGGGTTGGTCTCCCGGCGGACCAGGATGACCTTCTCGCCCGAGCGCGACCACTTCACCGCGGTGTACGAGTCGAAGACCGCCTTGCCGACCGCGGCACCCGGCGAGGCCGCGATGCCCCGGCCGACCTGCTCGGTCTTCGCGTGCTCGTCGAAGCGCGGGAACATCAGCTGGGCGAGCTGGGCGCCGGTGACGCGCTGGAGCGCCTCGGTCTCGTCGATGAGCCCCTGGTCCACGAGCTGGGTGGCGATCCGGAAGGCGGCACCGGCCGTCCGCTTGCCGACGCGGGTCTGCAGCATCCACAGCTGCCCGCGCTCGATGGTGAACTCGATGTCGCAGAGATCCTTGTAGTGGTTCTCCAGGGTCTCCATGATCTGCATCAGCTGGTCGTACGACTTCTTGTCGATCTGCTCCAGCTCCGCGAGCGGCACGGTGTTGCGGATGCCCGCGACGACGTCCTCGCCCTGGGCGTTCTGCAGGTAGTCGCCGTAGACGCCCTGGTGGCCGGAGGCGGGGTCACGGGTGAACGCGACACCGGTGCCCGAGTCCGGGCCGAGGTTGCCGAAGACCATCGAGCAGACGTTGACGGCCGTGCCGAGGTCGCCGGGGATGCGCTCCTGGCGGCGGTAGAGCTTGGCGCGGTCGGTGTTCCAGGAGTCGAAGACCGCGTGGATGGCGAGGTCCATCTGCTCGCGCGGGTCCTGCGGGAAGTCCCGCCCGGCCTCCTTCTTGACGATCTTCTTGAAGGCGGTGACCAGCTTCTTCAGATCCGCGGCCTCCAGGTCGGTGTCGACCGAGACCTTCTTGGCCTCCTTGGCCTTCTCCAGCGCGTCCTCGAAGAGCTCGCCGTCGACGCCGAGGACGGTCTTGCCGAACATCTGGATGAGACGGCGGTACGAGTCCCACGCGAACCGCTCGTCGCCGGCCTGGTCGGCGAGGCCCTTCACGGACTTGTCGGAGAGCCCGATGTTCAGGACGGTGTCCATCATGCCGGGCATCGAGAACTTGGCGCCCGAACGGACGGAGACCAGCAGGGGGTTGTCGGCCTGGCCGAGCTTCTTGCCCATCCGCGACTCGAGGGCGTCGAGGTGCGCACTCACCTCGTCACGCAGTGCCGGGGGCTCCTCGCCGCTGTCGAGGTAGACCTTGCAGGCTTCGGTCGTGATGGTGAAGCCAGGGGGAACGGGAAGCCCCAGGTTGGTCATCTCGGCGAGGTTCGCGCCCTTGCCGCCCAGGAGGTCCTTGAGGTCCTTGTTTCCCTCGGTGAAGTCGTAAACGAACTTCGCTACGTGGGGTTCTTTGTTTTCCGACACGGGTCTCGACTCCCTCGGGACGCGGTGGCTGCCCTGACGGCGAGGAACATACCCAGATCAAAGGCGTCTGGGTACGTCTACTCACGCGTCATGCGCCTGTAACCACTCGTCCGCCAGCGGATCGAAAGTCAAAGCTCGGCAAGCAACCAACCGCTTATGTTTTCACTTCTTGAACGCATCACTGCCCACAGGTGCACTTTTACGCTCAGATGAGCGGGAGTCGAGCGCATCTGATTTCGATCGATGAACGATCAAGGGGTGGCACCGAGTGCCACCCCTTGGAGAAGTGCAGCCGCTCAAGATCCGCTCATCTGAGCGCAACCCTTATCAAGGGTGGCGAGAATCACGCTGCCACAGCGGGCCGGATTTCACCATGCGGACGTGGATCCGGAACGGAAACGCGGGCGTCACACACCCATCGCCAGCAGCCGTTCCTCCGCCCGCTCGGGCGCGTAGAGGTGCTCCACGACCAGCGCACCGGCCCCCACCAGCCCGGCCCGCTCCCCGAGCCGCGAGGTGACCACGTCCAGATGGGCCGTGGAGCGCGGCAGCGCCCGCTGGTAGAGCAGCTCGCGTACACCGGTGAGGAAGGGAGTTCCGGCCAGATCTCCGGCGATCATCAGCACCCCGGGGTTGAGCAGTGTGACGACGGTGGCCAGTACGTCCCCGACCTGCCGTCCCGCCTCCCGGGCGAACCCGACGGCCTCCGGATGCCCGGCCGCCAGCAGCTCCCGCACATCCGAGCCGGACGCGGCCGGGACCCCGGCCTCCGCCAGCCGCCGCGCCACGGCTCCACCGCTCGCGACGGCGGCCAGACACCCGTACGACCCACACCGGCAGAGCGCGTCGGCCCCCACCCGGATGTGCCCGATGTCCCCCGCGCCCCCGTCGATGCCCCGGTAGATCGACCCGTCGACCACGACCCCGGCGCCGATACCGGTCGACACCTTGACCAGGACGAACGCCGAGCAGTCGGGGTAGGCGGCGCGCTGTTCGCCGTACGCCATGAGGTTTGCGTCGTTGTCGACGAGTACCGGCACCCGGTCCGCGCCGCCGCGCTCGGCGAAGGATCTGGCCAGCCGGCCCCTTATGTCGTACCCGTCCCAGCCCGGCATCATCGGCGGCTGCACGACCCGGCCGGTCTCGCTGTCGACGGGCCCCGGCACGGCGAGCCCAATACCGCAGACCTGCTCGGCGCGCCTGTCGGCTTTCGGCAGCAACTCGGCGAACCAGCGGCCCAGTTCACCGAGTACGGCGTCCGGCCCGTCCTCGACGACCAGGACCCCGGAGTGCTCGGCGAGCATCTCGCCGGTCAGCGTGAGGACGGCGGCGCGGGCGTGGCGGGTGTCGAGGTCGGCGGCGAGGACCACGGCGTGCTCGTCGTCGAACTCCAGGGTGATGGAGGGCCGCCCGCCGAGCGGCGAGTCGACGGGACCTCCCGCCCCCTCCCGCAGCCAGCCCGCGCGGAACAGACGGTCGAGGCGCTGGCCGACGGTGGCACGGGACAGTCCGGTGACCTGCTGGAGGGCTCCGCGCGTGGTCGCGCGTCCGCTTCGCACCAGTTCGAGCAGATCTCCGGCGCTCGCCTGCCCTCGTCCGGCCATGCGCACCCCCTTGTGTTTCTCAAGCTTGCATTACATATTGAGTTTTGCGTGTTAAATAGACGTAACCCTACGGTAGCTACGACCGAACCGGTCGGCCGGACGTCTTCGGGGAGCCCCGAGTGGATCGCACTGCCCAGCTCACCAGCCGCGCCTCAGCGCACCCCATTGCATACGATCCACCGCCCGTGCCGAGGTCGCTGCACGTCAGGGCCGTCCGGGTCCTGGAGGACAACTGGACGGGCGCCTCCACGGTCCCCTCACGCAGCCTGTACCCGCACCAGTGGTCCTGGGACTCGGCGTTCATCGCGATCGGCCTGCGCCACCTGTCGCCGTTACGGGCCCAGACGGAGCTGGAGACGCTGCTGGCGGCCCAGTGGGCGGACGGCCGCATCCCGCACATCGTCTTCAACCCCTCCGTCCCGCTCGACGCGTACTTCCCGAGCCCCGACTTCTGGCGCTCCTCGACCGCGGGGCGCGCTGCGGGCGCCCCGCGCACCGTACAGACCTCGGGCATCGTGCAGCCACCGGTGCACGCGCTCGCGGCCTGGCTGGTGCACTGCGCCGACCCGGGCCTGTCCCGGGCCCGGGGCTTCCTCGCCCGCGTCTACCCCAGCCTGGCCGCCTGGCACCGCTACCTTCTGCACCGCCGCGACCTGGGCGGCGCCGGGCTCGCGTCCGTCGTCCACCCCTGGGAACAGGGTATGGACAACAGCCCTTGCTGGGACGCCCCGTTGAGCCGTGTCGTGCCGGCCCCGGCCCGCTCCTTCCGGCGCGCCGACCTGGACCACGGGGCCGCGGAGGACCGGCCGACGGACCTCGACTACGGCCGTTACGTACGCCTGGCGACGGACTACCGCGACGGCGGATACGCCGACGGGACGGCCCAGTTCGCCGTGGAGGACCCGGCGTTCAACGCCCTGCTCATCGCGTCCGAGCACGCGCTGGCCCGCATCGCCGGCGAACTGGGCGCGACCGGCACGGCCCGCCACGCCCGCGCGCAGCGCCTGACGACGGCACTGGTGGACCGCCTGTGGGACCCGGCGAGCGGGATGTTCCTGTGCCGGGACATAAGGGACGGGAACGGCACGCTCATCCCCGAGCGCAGCGTCTCCGGCCTGGTCCCCCTGCTCCTCCCGGACCTCCCCCGAGACATCGCCACGGCTCTCGTCCGCACCGTCCGCGGCCCGCACTTCGGACTCGGCGCCACCACCCGCCTGCCGCCCTCCTACGACCTGCTCGGCGAGGCCTTCGACCCGCACCGGTACTGGCGCGGGCCCGCCTGGTTCAACACGAGCTGGCTGATCGAGCGCGGACTGCGCATCCACGGCGAACAGGAGCACGCCGACGCGCTGCGCGAGGCCTTCCTCGACACCGCCGACAGCTCGGGCTTCGCCGAGTACGTCGACCCGTACACCGGCGAACCCTGCGGCGCGCCCGGCTTCGGCTGGACCGCCGCGCTCACGCTGGATCTGCTCCATGCGCGCCCCGGCGACGGCGTGACCTCGGCCGGCACCGGCACGTTCGACATGAGTGAAAAGGGAGGGAACCGGGGATGAGTGACCGGCATCATCTGCTCGTGCACGGCGGGACGTTCGCTGCCGTGGGCGACGGCGGGGACATCAGCGGTGTCCGGGGGGCCGGCTCCCCGGACGGGTTGTTCGTGCGCGACGCCCGGCACTTGAGCCGTTGGCAACTGACGGTCGACGGCGCGGTGCCGGAGTCGCTCACGCCGGTCGCGGACGGGGACACGGCACGCTGTGTCCTCGTCCCGCGCGGCGGACGCCAGGAGCCCCCCGCATACACGGTCTTCCGCGAACAGGCAGTCGGAGACGGCGCGTTCGTCGAGTCACTCCGCATCACGAGCAACCGCCCGACCCCCACCACGGTCCGCCTGGCGGTCACCGCGGACGCGGACTTCACCGACCAGTTCGAACTGCGCTCCGACTACCGCACCTACACCAAGATCGGCGCCACCCGCTCCCGCCAAGTCCTCGACGACGGCGTGGAGTTCAGCTACCAGCGCGGTGAGTGGCGATCCTTTACGACGGTGACGGCCGACCCCGCCCCGGACGCCGTCGAGGAGACGGGCACCGGCGCCCGCCGCCTCGTGTGGACCCTGGACCTCCAGCCCCACGGCACCGCGGAGCTCACCCTCCGCGTGATGGCGAGGCCGCACGGCGACAAACGCACCCTTCGCGTCCCGGCCTCCCCGGCCGCCATCACCGAACAACTCCTGGCCCTGGAAGGCGAGTTCGTCGAAGGTGTCGCCTTCCCCACCGGCTGGCCGGAGCTGGCGGCGTCCTGCGCCCGCGGCCTCGCGGACCTGGCCTCGCTCCAGGTCCCCGCGACCGGCCCCGACGGCGAGGAACTCCGCGTCCCCGCGGCCGGAGCCCCCTGGTTCCTCACCCTGCTGGGCAGGGACGCCCTGCTGACTTCCCTGTTCACCCTCCCCTACCGCCCCCAACTGGCCGCCGCCACACTCCCCGCCCTCGCCGCCACCCAGGCGACCGAGACCGGCGCGGACTCGGTGGCCCAGCCCGGCAAGATCGTGCACGAGGTACGCCACGGCGAGCTGGCGCACTTCGGCCAGGTCCCGTACGCCCGCTACTACGGCTCGGTCGACGCGACCCCGCTCTTCCTCATCCTCCTCGGCGCGTACGTCGAGCAGACCGGCGACGCGGCCCTCGCCCGCCGCCTCGAACCCCACGCCCGCGCGGCGATCGGCTGGATGCTGGACCACGGCGGCCTCACCTCCCGCGGCTATCTCGTCTACCGCGCCGACCAGGGCGGCCTCGCCAACCAGAACTGGAAGGACTCCCCCGGCGCGATCTGCTCCGCGGACGGCACGCGGGCCACCGGAGCGGTGATGGCCGCGGGCGCGCAGGGCTACGCGTACGACGCGCTGCGCCGGACGGCATGGGTGGCGCGCACGGTCTGGTCGGACGAGACGTACGCGGCACTGCTGGAACAGGCGGCCGGCGACCTGCGCGACCGCTTCCAGCGGGACTTCTGGATGCGGGAGCGTTCCTTCCCCGCGCTGGCGCTGGACGGCGAGGGCCGGCAGGTGGACGCGCTGGCGTCGGACGCCGGGCATCTGCTCTGGTCGGGGCTGCTGGACAAGGAGTACGGCGAGCTGGTGGGCCGGCGGCTGCTTGAGCCGGACTTCTTCTCGGGCTGGGGTGTGCGGACGCTGGCGGCGGGGCAGGCGGCGTATCACCCGCTGTCGTACCACCGGGGTTCGGTGTGGCCGCACGACAACGCGCTGATCACGCTCGGGCTCGCGCGGTACGGGTTGCACGACGAGGCGCGGACGGTGGCGCATGCGCTGGTCGACGCGGCGACGGCCACGGGGCATCGACTGCCGGAGGTCATCGCCGGGTACGGGCGGGACACCCACGCCGAGCCGGTGCCGTATCCGCATGCGTGCGTGCGGGAGGCTCGGTCTGCGGCGGCGCCGCTGGCTTTGTTGACGGCCGTTGGGGGCGCCTAATCAGGGGGGTCGAGAGATGCCTGGCGACTGCGGGTCCGTTGTGGCTGGTCGCGCAGTTCCCCGCGCCCCTTGAGGGGCGTTGACTGGGCGTTTGCCGGGTGTTTGCCCGGGGCTGTGAACACGGAGCCTGAGCAGGCCGTACGGGATGGTGGCGGCGTGGCCCGCCGACCTGTAGCAGTCAGCCAGGAAGGACCCTCGGGTGCCCGTCTTCACGCGTCTTCGTCAACAGCCGGACACGTCACCCGAGGTCGAGCCGGAAGAGAGCAGCGAGCCGGAGGCGGTCGCCCCACCGGCTCGCCGTACCCTGCGCACCCGGTTCGCCGACTTCCGCGACCGACACCCCACCGCCACCCGCAACACCCGCTGGGTGATCACGATCCTCGCCGCCGTTCTCGTGCTCGGCGCGCTGCTGCTGCCGAACCGGATCGAGGCGCTGCACACCGACCGGTTCACCCGGATACCCGTGGAGGCCATCCTCGGGGCGGCCGTCGCGCTCGCGCTGCCGCGTCGGCCGCGGCTGGTGGTGGCGGTGGTGTCGGGGGTCGCGCTCGGGGCGATGACGGTCCTGAACCTGCTCGACATGGGGTTCCTGGAGTACCTCGGGCGGGGCTTCAACCTCGTACTGGACTGGGAGTTGCTGCCCGACGCGCAGTCGTACGTCGAGGACGCGATGGGCCGGACCGTGGCGATCGCGGCGACCGTCGGGGTGTTCGTCCTGATCTTCCTCCTCCTGTCGGTCATGGCGCTGGCGATGGTCCGGCTGAGCAATCTCCTCGCCCGCAACAAGCAGGCGGCCACCCGCGGAACCCTGCTCGCCACCGTGGTGTGGGTGCTGTGCTCGGCGCTGGGGCTGCAACTGGGCGGGATACCGGTCGCGTCCGACCGTACGGCCCAGGCCGTGACCATCCAGGCGCGGCGGGTGCACGACACCCTGCGGGACGAGGCCGAGTTCCAGAAGATCGCCAAGGTCGACGCGTTCGGCAACACCCCGCCCAGCCAGCTGGTCCCCGACCTGCGCGGCAAGGACATGATCTTCACCTTCATCGAGAGTTACGGCCGTAGCGCGATCGAGGACCCGGTGGAGGCGCCCGGCGTCGACGCGACCCTCGACGCCCGCACCGAGGCCCTGGCCAAGGCGGGCTTCCACGCGAAGAGCGGCTGGCTCACCTCCGCGACCTACGGCGGCAGCAGCTGGCTCGGTCACTCGACCACCATGTCCGGCCTGTGGATCAGCAACCAGCAGCGCTACCGCACCCTCATGGCGAGCGACCACATGAGCCTGACCGAGGCGTTCAAGAAGACGGGCGACTGGGACACGGTCGGCATCATGCCCGGTGTGCAGAAGAGCTGGCCGGAGTCGAAGTTCTACGGCCTGGACTCCTACCGCAACGCCTTCCAGATGGGCTACAAGGGCCCGAAGTTCAGCTGGTCGACGATGCCGGACCAGTACGCACTCCAGCAGTTCCAGAACCTGGAGCACAGCAAGAAGCGCAGCAAGCCGCTCATGTCCCTGGTGATCCTGACGTCGAGCCACCAGCCCTGGGCGCCCATCCCCAAGATGGTCCCCTGGGACGACCTGGGCGACGGCTCGGTCTTCGACTCGATCCAGAAGGCCGGCAAGAACCCCTCGGACATCATCACCAGCTCGCCCAAGTCCCAGGCGGAGTACGGCAAGTCGGTGCAGTACTCGGTGACGGCCCTCACCGAGTGGCTGGAGCGCTACGGCACCAAGGACACGGTCCTCGTCTTCCTGGGCGACCACCAGCCGATCGCCCGCGTCAGCGGCAACCACGCCAGCCGGGACGTCCCGATCTCGATCGTGGCCAAGGACCCGAAGGTCCTGGAAAAGATCGACGACTGGGGCTGGACGGACGGCCTGCGCCCCGCGCACAACGCCCCGGTGTGGAAGATGAGTTCGTTCCGCGACAAGTTCCTCACGGCGTACGGCTCGACACCGCACCCGAAGAAGGGCTGACGGCCTCGGGCTGCTCAGCCGCCCGACGTGTCCAGTTCGGCGTCCTCGCCGATCCCCGCGCAGTCGTACGGATCCTTCAGCCAACCGTCCGGCAGCACCACCCGGTTGTTGCCGGACGTCCGGCCGCGCGGCCCGTCAGCCCCCGCCGGCCACGGCTGGTCGAGCTCCAACTCGTCCAGCCCGGCCCGGAGTTCCGCCAACGACGACGTGATCGCGAGCCGCTTGCGCATCTCGCTGCCGACCGCGAAGCCCTTCAGGTACCAGGCGACGTGCTTGCGGAAGTCGACGACTCCCTTGGACTCGTCCCCGATCCACTCGCCGAGCAGCGTCGCGTGCCGGACCATGATGTCGGCGACCTGACGGAGGGACGGCTTCAGGATCTCCTGTTCCCGCCCCTCGAACGCCGCCACCAGATCCGCGAACAGCCAGGGGCGCCCCAGGCAGCCCCGCCCGACGACCACTCCGTCGCAGCCGGTCTCCCGCACCATCCGCAGCGCGTCCTCGGCCGACCAGATGTCGCCGTTGCCGAGCACGGGGATCTCCGGCACGTGCTCCTTGAGCCGGGCGATGGCCTCCCAGTCGGCCGTTCCGCCGTAGTGCTGCGCGGCCGTACGACCGTGCAGGGCGATGGCGGTCACCCCCTCCTCCACCGCGATGCGGCCGGCGTCGAGGTAGGTGATGTGGTCGTCGTCGATGCCCTTGCGCATCTTCATGGTGACCGGGAGGTCCCCGGCGCCGCTCACCGCCTCGCGGAGGATCGCCCGCAGCAGATTCCGCTTGTACGGCAGCGCCGACCCGCCGCCCTTGCGCGTGACCTTCGGCACCGGGCAGCCGAAGTTCAGGTCGATGTGATCGGCCAGCCCCTCCTCCGCGATCATGCGGACGGCCTTGCCGACGGTCGCCGGGTCGACCCCGTACAGCTGGATCGAGCGCGGCTTCTCGCTCGCGTCGAAGTGGATGAGCTGCATGGTCTTCTCGTTGCGCTCGACCAGCGCCCGAGTGGTGATCATCTCGCTGACGAACAGCCCCTTACCCGCGCTGAACTCCCGGCACAGGGTCCGGAAGGGCGCGTTCGTGATCCCGGCCATGGGCGCCAGGACGACGGGCGGCTGGACGGTGTGCGGACCGATCCGCAGGGAGGACACAGGCGTGGGCATTGCCCCATTGTCGCGCACCGGCAATGATCATGTAACACACATTAGTTAGCGGCACTATTAGTTAGACACACTATCGAAGTCGGCGTAGGCTGGATCCCATGCCCGAGCTCAGCCACCGCCGACGTCTTCTGATCCTCGCGATCTGCTGCATGAGCCTGCTGATCGTGAGCCTCGACGTCACCGCTCTGAACGTCGCCCTCCCGTCGATGCAGCACGAACTCGACGCCACCACGTCGGGCCTTCAGTGGACGATCGACGCGTACACCCTGGTCCTGGCCTCGCTGCTGATGCTGGCCGGCTCCACCGCCGACCGGATCGGCCGCAAGAAGGTCTTCATGGCGGGCCTGATCGTCTTCTCCCTGGGCTCGCTGCTCTGCTCCCTCGCCCCCAGCCTCGACGCGCTGATCGGCTTCCGGATGCTCCAGGCCGTCGGTGGCTCGATGCTCAACCCGGTCGCGATGTCGATCATCACGAACACCTTCACGGACCCGCGCGAACGGGCGCGGGCGATCGGCGTGTGGGGCGCGGTCGTCGGCATATCGATGGCGGCCGGTCCGCTCGTCGGCGGCGCGCTGGTGGAGTCGGTCGGCTGGCGCTCCATCTTCTGGGTCAACATCCCGGTGGGCCTGACGGCACTCCTGCTCACCCTCCGCTTCGTCCCCGAGTCCCGCGCGCCCAAGGCCCGCCGCCCGGACCCGGTCGGGCAGCTCCTGGTCATCGCGCTGTTCGGCTCACTGACGTACGCGATCATCGAGGCGCCGGACTCGGGGTTCACCTCGATCCTGCCGTTCGTGGTGATCGCGGCGGTCGCGCTGGCCGGACTGCTCGGATACGAGCCGCGGCGTGACGAACCTCTCATCGACCTGCGGTTCTTCCGGTCGGTGCCGTTCAGTGGGGCGACGGTCATCGCGATCGGCGCGTTCGCCTCGCTGGGCGGGTTCCTGTTCCTGTCGACGCTGTACCTGCAGAACGTGCGGGGGTACGACGCCCTCCACGCCGGGCTGTGGATGCTGCCGATGGCTGTGCCGATGTTCCTGTTCGCGCCGGTGTCGGGGCGGCTGGTCGGGAGTCGGGGGCCGCGGCTGTCCCTGGTGATCGCGGGGACGGCGATGACGGCGAGTGCGGTGCTGTTCGCGGCGTTCGACGCGGAGACGTCCGACCTCACGATGTTCATCGGGTACGTGCTGTTCGGCGTGGGCTTCGGGTTTGTGAACGCGCCGATCACCAATACGGCGGTGTCGGGGATGCCGCGGGCGCAGGCGGGGGTTGCGGCTGCCGTTGCCTCCACGAGCCGTCAGTTGGGGCAGACGCTGGGGGTTGCGGTCATCGGAGCGGTGTTGGCCTCCGGGGTGGGGTCGTCGTCGTACAAGACCGCGTTCGTGGATGCTTCCGTGCCGGGGTGGTGGATTCTCGTCGGCTGCGGTGTGGTGGTGCTGGTGCTCGGGGCGGTGACCAGTGGGCGGTGGGCTCGTAAGACCGCTGAGCGTACGGCGGATGAGTTGGAGTCCGTGGAGGTGCGCCAAGCCGCTGGGGTTAGCGCGTAGTTTGGCGGGTGCGGGTGCGTGGGGGCTTGTCGCGCAGTTCCCCGCGCCCCTTAGGGGGTTGTTCTCTCCAGTGCTATGCGGTGCAGTTTCTCCAAGCGCTCCCTCGACTGGTCGTCCGCCGGTGCGTATGTGACCATCCTCGGGCCCAGCTCCGGCCCCAGCCACAGGTCCGTGTGATCCACGGTCACCCGGCCCACGTACCGGTTGTCGAACTCCTTGCGCTTCGTGCTCGGGGCGATGACCTCGTGTCGGTCCCACACCTCGCGGAACTCCTCGCTCTCCGCACGCAGGCGCTTGAGCAGCATCTTCCAGGCGGGCTCGGTGAGGTGGCCGGCCATCGCGGCGCGGAAGCGGGCCGCCATCATGCGCTGGGCCTCCTGGAGGTGCACGATCGAGGACTGCCACTCCGGGTTGGTGTAGGAGAGGACCATGGCGTTGCGGTCCTGCGGTGGCACCGTGTCCATGTCGCACAGGAGCAGGCCGTACGTGCGGTTGTGGGCCAGGATGTCGTATCGGCTGTTCTGCACGCTCACCGGCACCGGGTCCAGCTGCGCCAGCAGGGCGCGCACCGCCGGGGTGATCGACGGGCAGACGGTGGCCGGCGTCGGGTCGACCTGGCCGGCCAGCTGGAAGAGGTGGGCCCGCTCGCCGGGGTCCAGGAAGAGGGTGCGGGCGAGGGCGTCGAGGACCTGGACGGAGACCTGGATGTCCCTGGCCTGTTCGAGCCACGTGTACCAGGTGACGCCGACCGCGGCGAGCTGCGCGACCTCCTCGCGGCGCAGGCCGGGGGTGCGGCGCCGGCGGCCGCGGGGCAGGCCGACCTGCTCGGGGGTGATGTGTTCACGGCGGTGGCGGAGGAAGGCCGCGAGCTCGTGCCGCCGGACCGAACCGGCCGCTTCCCTGCTCGGCGGGGTACCGGTACCGCGTACTGCCTGTTCCTGGGCCATCGTCGCCATGCCTCCAGCCTGCCGCCCCGCGCACCCTGTTTCCAGGTAGTGGTTCTACCAGGATAAGAAGACTCTGGTACCAGCCTGGGAACGGGCGCAGGCTCGAGGGCGTGACCGAAACCATCACCTCGCGAACCACTGCCCGATCACCGGCGGCCGCACCCACCCTCGGCGGCCTCGGCCTGTTCACCGTGCTGCTGGCCGCGGCCCTCCCCCTCATCGACTTCTTCATCGTCAACGTGGCCCTGCCGACGATCGGCAGGGACCTGAACGCGAGCGAGTCCGTCCTCGAACTCGTCGTCGCCGGCTACGGGTTGGCGTACGCCGTCCTGCTCGTCCTCGGCGGGCGGCTCGGCGACCTGTTCGGCCGGCGCCGCTTCTTCCTCGGCGGCATGGCCGCCTTCGGCCTGACCTCGCTGGCCTGCGGACTCGCGCCGAGCGCCTGGACGCTGGTCGCGGCCCGGGTGCTGCAGGGGGCGTCGGCGGCCGCGATGCTCCCGCAGGTCCTCGCCACCATCCAGTCGGCGACCGCGGGGCAGCGCCGGGCCAAGGCGATGGGCCTGTACGGCGCCACGGCGGGCCTGTCGATGGTCGCCGGGCAGATCCTGGGCGGCGTGCTGGTGGCCGCCGACATCGCCGGCACCGGCTGGCGCGCCGTGTTCCTGGTGAACGTCCCCGTGGTCGTCGTAGGCCTGGTTCTGGCGGCCCGCGGCGTGCCCGAGACCCGCTCGCAGCACCCGGAGCCGGTGGACGGCCCCGGCACCGTGCTGCTGACCGCGGCTCTGCTCGCCCTGCTGGCTCCGCTCACCGAGGGGCGGACCGCGGGCTGGCCGCTGTGGACGTGGCTGTCGCTGGCCGCGTTCCCGTTCCTGACGGCGGCGTTCTATCTGGTCGAGCGCCGGGAGGACCGGCGTGGCCGTACGCCCCTGGTGCCGCCGAGCCTCTTCGCGCTGACCTCGCTGCGGCGCGGGCTGGTGATGATCCTGCCCTTCTCGGTCGGCTTCAGCGGGTTCATGTTCGTGATCGCGGTGGCGTTGCAGCGGGGCGCGGGGCTCGGTCCGGTGCCGGCGGGGATGGCCCTGGCCCCGATGGCCGTCGTGTTCTTCTTCGTCTCGCTCGCCGGTCCGCGGCTCGTCGCGCGGTACGGCACCCGGATCGTGACCGCGGGCGCGCTGCTCCAGGCGGCCGGCGTGGGTCTGATGGCCCTCGCGGCCTGGCGGGCCTGGCCGGACCTCGGCCTCCTCGAACTGCTCCCCGGAGCCGCCCTCGCCGGGGCGGGCCAGGCGCTCCAACTCCCCATCATCTTCCGGGTCGTCCTCTCCGAGGTGGAGCCCGCGCGGGCCGGTGTCGGCAGCGGCGTGATGATGACGACCCAGCAGTCGGCCCTCGCCCTCGGCGTGGCCGCCCTGGGCACCCTCTTCCTGTCCCTGGTCCCCGACTTGGGCATGCGCGACGCCCTGGTCGTCACCCTGCTCACGCAACTGGGCTGCGTGGCCCTGACCGGCCTGCTGAGCCTGCGACTGCCGAGGACCATCGGCTGAGAAGAAGTTCACGGATTGGATAACTCGGCGTGAAGACACTCCTGTTGATGTTGGTCTTGCTGCACACTCCAAGCCGGAGGCGAGGCTTCATGCTGCAGATCAACACGAGCAAGGTGAGCCGCTGGGACCAGCACGGCCGCGAGCACGTCGTCCAGGTGCTGCGCAAAGGCCCGCAGCGCACGATCAGATGCGACACGTGCGGCTGGCGCAAGGGCGCGCAGTTCCTGCCCTGGCTGAAGGCGGAGGAACACCTCGCCGAGGCCCACCAGGCGACCGTGAACCCGGCGGACGACTAGCCGGCGATGACTTTCCGCCGCGGTGGGAGTCGTATGCAGGACGACCGCCGAGACCGGAAGGCCGAGCGATGAGTGCGCTGTACGACACCCTGCGACGGTATGTGGACGACGGGGAGCTGCCCGGTGCCGTGGCCCTGGTGGCCCGGGGCGTGGACGTCGAGGAGGTGGTCGTCGGCTCGGTGGACGCCGACGGGACCGCTCCGATGGCACGGGACTCGATCTTCCGTATCGCGTCCATCACCAAGCCGATCACGGCGGCCGCCTTGCTGATGCTGGTGGAGGACGGGGTGCTCGCCCTGGACTCGCCGGTCGCAAAGTGGCTGCCGGAGCTCGCCGGGCCGAGCGTGGTCCGCACCCCGGACGCCGCCATGGACGACGTGGTCCCGGCGGCCCGCCCGATCACGGTCGAGGACCTGCTGAGCTCGCGCACCGGCTGGGGCTTTCCGGCGGACTTCACGCTCCCCGCGGTGCAGTCGCTCTTCGAGGTCCAGAAGGACGGCCGCCGGCTCCAGGACTGGCCGGACCACGGCACCTGGCTGGGCCTGCTCGCCCGGGTCCCGATGCTGTACCAGCCGGGCGAGGCCTGGCTGTACGGCACCTCGTCCGACCTCCAGGGCATCCTGGTCGCCCGCGCGTCCGGCCGTACGTTCCCCGAGTTCCTCGCGGAGCGGCTCTTCGAGCCGCTGGGCATGACGGACACGGCGTTCGAGGTCCCGCCCGCCAAGCGTGACCGCTTCACCTCCGCGTACGCCCCCGCCGCCGACGGCACGCTCCAGCTCACCGATCGGCCGGACGGCGAGTGGACCCGCACCCCCCGCTTCCACTCGGGCGGTGGCGGCCTGGTCTCCACGGCCGACGACTGGCTGGCCTTCGCCCGCCTCCTGCTGAACTCCGGCGAGAGCCCGTCCGGCCGGCGTCTGCTGACCCCCACCTCCGTCAGCCGCATGACCACGAACCACCTCACGGCACAGCAGCGCGACCGCGTCCCCCTCTTCCTGGAGGGCCAGGGCTGGGGGTACGGCGGCCAGGTCGACGTCACCCCGTCCGACCCGTGGAACGTCCCGGGCCGCTACGGCTGGGTCGGCGGCACCGGCACCACGGCGCATGTCATCCCGCCCACGGGGACGGTCGCGATCCTGCTCACCCAGGTGGCGATGGAGAGCCCGACGCCGACGCGTGTGATGCGGGACTTCTGGAGGTGCGTGGCGGGCTGAGCCCTAGGACGACATCGCGGCGCGGTCGGAGTCACCGCGCAGGACGCAGAACTCGTTGCCCTCGGGATCCGCGAGGACGGCCCAGCCCGCGCCGTCGGGCTCCCGGCGGTCGGCGACCAGGGTGGCGCCGAGGCCCAGCAGCCGCTCGACCTCCTCCTCGCGCGAGGTCGTCGGGCGCAGGCACAGGTGGATCCGGTTCTTGACCGTCTTCGGCTCCGGCACCTGGTTGAAATACAGCACCGGCCCGTCCGGCAGCGTCACCTGCGTCTCCGCGGCGCCGGGCCCGTCCTCCGGATCCACGTCCCCACCGGTCACCTCGGCCCAGAACCGTGCCAGCCCATGGGCATCCGCACAGTCGACCGCCACGTTCTGCACCACCGAAGTCATGCCGGTGATCCTGCCCTAGGCCCGCAGGCCGCGCACCAGCAGATCCACCAGGGCCTCGAACTCGCCCAGCACGCCCGGCCGTTCCCACTCCTTGGCGTAGTTCGGGTCGTGGAAGCGGGCGGTGGCCTGGAAGACGGCGTGGGCCGCGGTCTGAGGGTCGTCGACCGCGAAGGTGCCGGCCTGTACCCCGTCCCGCACGATCGTGGCCAGCTGGCCGGTCAGCTCGGCGATGTGTGCGGACACCGCCTCCCCGGCGTCGCCGACCAGCACCGAGTACGTAGCGAAGAGCTCGGGGTCGCCCCCGGCCTTGCGGCGCTTGGCCGCGAAGAGCGCCGCGAGCCACTCGCGCAGCCGTGCCTCCGGGTCCCGGTCCGTGGCGCCCGCGATCTCGGCCAGCAGCTCCGTCGTCCGGTCCAGCCACCGCTTGGTCACCGCCTCCCGCAGCGCCGCCTTGGTCCGGAAGTGCCGGTACACGCTGCCGTGGCTGACGCCGAGCGCGCGGGCCACGTCGACCACGGTGGCCTTGGCCGGGCCGTGGCGGCGCAGCACTTCCTCGGTGGCGGCGAGGATGCGCTCGGCGGTCAGGGTCTCGGAGGTCGGTGGCATGCCTAGACCGTACCCGGCGCCGGAATCAGCGTTCGCTGTCGAGCATGGCCATCTGCGCGGGTGCGTACCGCTCGCCGGCCGCCGCGTCCGCCGGCACGGCCGCCTCGATGGCGGCGAGGTCGGCCGCGTCCAGGTCGACGTCCAGCGCGCCGAGCGCCTCGCCGAGCCGCTCGCGGGTGCGGGCGCCGACCAGCGGCACGATCTCCTCGCCCCGGGACAGCACCCAGGCGATGGCGATCTGGGCGACGGAGACGCCCTTCTGCTCGGCGATCTTGCGCAGGGACTCGACCAGGGTGAGGTTGTGCTGGAGGTTGTCGCCCTGGAAGCGGGGCGAATGGGCGCGGAAGTCGTTCGCCGCGAACCCGTGGCCGGGCGCGACATGGCCGGAGATCAGCCCGCGGGAGAGCACGCCGTACGCGGTGACGGAGATGCCCAGTTCGCGCAGGGTGGGCAGGATCTCCCGCTCGGGGCTGCGGGAGATGAGGGAGTACTCGATCTGGAGGTCGGCGATCGGGGCGGTGGCGGCGGCCCGGCGGATGGTCTCGGCGCCGACCTCGCTCAGGCCGATGTGGCGGACGTATCCCTGCTCGACGAGTTCCGAGATGGCGCCGACGGTCTCCTCGATCGGCACGTTCGGGTCGAGCCGGGCGGGGCGGTAGACGTCGATGTGGTCGACGCCGAGGCGCTGGAGGGAGTAGGCGGCCCAGGTCTTCACGGCGGCCGGGCGGGCGTCGTAGCCGAGCCAGGAGCCGTCCGGGGCGCGGTGGGCGCCGAACTTCACGCTGATCAGCGCGTTCTCCCGGAGGGCGGCGGGGGCCGTGCGCAGGGCCTCGGCGATGAGCAGTTCGTTGTGGCCCATGCCGTAGAAGTCGCCGGTGTCGAGCAGGGTGACGCCGGCTTCCAGGGCCGCGTGGATGGTGGCGACGGACTCGGCGCGGTCCGCCGCGCCGTACATCCCGGACATGCCCATGCAGCCGAGACCGAGGGCGGAGACCTGGGGGCCGGTGGTTCCGAGCTTGCGTGTCTGGATCGTCATGGGAACCACCCTGTCATGACAGATGACAGATTTCAATATCTGTCAGTCCATACTCGATCCTTGCTTGTCGGGGTGGTCCAGACCTATTGACGACAGGTCTGGACCAGAGCACTGTCATGGATACGACACCTCGCCGCACCCCCACCGGGAGGATCCGCATGCTCCGCCGCACGCTGTCCCTGCTCGCCGCCGCACTGGCGACGGCCTGTCTCACCCAGCTCCCCACGGCCCCGACCGCCTCGGCCGCCGACACCTGCGCGGTCAAGTCCCGTCCGTCCGGCAAGGTCCTCCAGGGCTACTGGGAGAACTGGGACGGTTCCGCGAACGGCGTCCACCCGCCCTTCGGCTGGACCCCGATCACCGACTCCCGTATCGCCGCGCACGGTTACAACGTGATCAACGCGGCGTTCCCGGTCATCCGCTCCGACGGGACGGCCCTGTGGGAGGACGGCATGGACAGCGGGGTGAAGGTGGCCACGCCCGCGGAGATGTGCGGGGCGAAGGCCGCCGGCCAGACGATCCTGCTGTCGATCGGCGGCGCGACGGCGGGCATCGACCTCAACTCCACCGCCGTGGCGGACAGGTTCGTCGCGACGATCGTGCCGATCTTGAAGAAGTACAACTTCGACGGCATCGACATAGACATCGAGACGGGCCTGGTCGGCAGCGGCAGCATCAGCCAACTCTCCACGTCCCAGGCGAACTTGATCCGTATCATCGACGGCATCCTGGCGCAGATGCCGTCGAACTTCGGCCTGACGATGGCCCCGGAGACGGCGTACGTCACCGGCGGCAGCATCACCTACGGCTCGATCTGGGGCGCGTACCTCCCGATCATCAAGAAGTACGCCGACAACGGCCGCCTGTGGTGGCTGAACATGCAGTACTACAACGGCAGCATGTACGGCTGCTCCGGCGACTCCTACTCGGCGGGCACCGTCGCCGGCTTCACCGCCCAGACCGACTGCCTCGACAAGGGCCTGGTCGTGCAGGGCACGACGATCAAGGTCCCGTACGACAAGCAGGTGCCGGGCCTGCCCGCCCAGTCGGGAGCGGGCGGCGGCTACATGTCACCGTCCCTGGTCTCCCAGGCCTGGAAGCACTACGGCACCTCGCTCAAGGGCCTGATGACCTGGTCGATCAACTGGGACGGCTCGAAGAACTGGACCTTCGGCGACAACGTGAAGTCCTTGCAGGGACGGTAACGGCGGAAAGGCGACGCTCGCGGGCGAGCCCGCTGCGTTGGACACCGCTCGCCGGCGCTCGGAGAATGGGAGCTGTCGGCGAGCAGTCTCCCCGGCGGCGCCTGCCGTCGGCCGCGCGGTGCTCCTGCGCCGCCCGAGGAGGCGCGCCATGACCATCCGTATCGCCACCTTCAACACGGAGAACCTGTTCCGCCGCCCCAAGGCCTTCGAGCTCGAGAACGACGCCGACCGCCAGGAAGTCCTCAACGACTACGCCGAGTTGGTGTCCCTGCTCGAACAGCCGGTCTACCAGGAGGCGGACAAGGAGCGGATCGCCGAGCTCGTCGTGAAGTACCGGGCCTACGACTCCGATCCGCAGAACCCGCCGCTGATCTACGTCAACCAGACCCGCGGCGGCTCGGCGCAGCTGTTCAGGAAGACCGGGGACAAGGACTCCCCCACCATCGAGGTCACCGCCAAGGGCCGTGGGAAATGGTCGGGTTGGGCCGAGCTGACACGGACCGAGCTGGACTGGACCGTCGTGAGGAACACCGGCCGGGTGGTCGCCGAGGTCAACGCCGACGTCCTGCTGACCGTCGAGGTCGAGGACCGGCTCGCCCTGGCCCGCTTCAACGAGCAGGTGCTGGGCGGTGCGCTGGGGAAGCAGCCGTACCCGTACACCATGCTGATCGACGGCAACGACCCCCGGGGCATCGACGTCGGGATCCTCAGCCGCCACCCGATCAGGTCCATCCGCTCGCACCTCTCCGAGCTGCGCTCGAAGGGGCACCCGCTGTTCAGCCGGGACTGCCCCGAGTACGAGATCGCCCTCGACGGGACGAGCCTGTGGGTCCTCGGCAACCACCTCAAGAGCAAGCGGGGCGGCGGCGCGTCGCTGCGCCTGGCCCAGGCCCGGCGGGTCGCGGAGATCTACGGCGAGGCCCTGGACCGTTCTCCGTACGTCGTGGTGGCCGGGGACCTCAACGACTCCCCGGACAGCGAACCGGTCGAGCAGCTGCTGGCCACCGGCGCCCGGGACGTGATGAGTCCCCCGGTCTACACGGGAGACCCGGGCACCTACGGGACCGGGCACTCACTGAACCAGAAGATCGACTACCTGCTCTGCTCGCCGGAGCTGCTCGGCCTGGTGCGGCACGTGGACGTGGAGCGGCGCGGGGTCTGGGCGCCCAGGACCTTCAAGTCCTTCGACACCGTGACCTCGAAGGCCACGGAGGCCTCCGACCACGCCGCGCTCTACGCCGACGTGGACCTGTGAACGACAGTGCCCCGCACCCCTGAACCGAACAGGGACGCGGGGCACCGCACGAACGCTAGGCGCCGATCAGGCGGCCGGCGAGGTAGCTCTCGATCTGGTCCAGCGACACGCGCTCCTGCTTCATCGAGTCGCGTTCGCGGACCGTCACCGCGTTGTCGTCCAGGGTGTCGAAGTCGACGGTCACGCAGAACGGCGTGCCGATCTCGTCCTGGCGGCGGTAGCGGCGGCCGATCGCGCCCGCGTCGTCGAACTCGATGTTCCAGTTCTGGCGCAGCGCCTGGGCGAGGCCCTTGGCCTTCGGGGACAGCTCGGGGTTGCGGGACAGCGGCAGGACCGCGACCTTCACCGGCGCCAGGCGGTGGTCGAGGCGCAGCACCGTGCGCTTCTCCATCTTGCCCTTGGCGTTCGGCGCCTCGTCCTCGATGTAGGCGTCGAGGAGGAACGCGAGCATCGCCCGGCCGACACCGGCCGCCGGCTCGATGACGTACGGCGTCCAGCGCTCCTGGGCCTCCTGGTCGAAGTAGGAGAGGTCCTGGCCGGAGGCCTTGGAGTGGGCGCCGAGGTCGTAGTCGGTGCGGTTGGCGACACCCTCCAGCTCGCCCCACTCGTTGCCGCCGAACTGGAAGCGGTACTCGATGTCGGCGGTGCGCTTGGAGTAGTGGGAGAGCTTCTCCTTCGGGTGCTCGTACCACCGCATGTTCTCTTCACGCAGGCCCAGGCCGGTGTACCAGTTCCAGCGCTGCTCCATCCAGTACTCCTGCCACTTCTCGTCCTCGCCCGGCTTGACGAAGAACTCCATCTCCATCTGCTCGAACTCGCGGGTGCGGAAGATGAAGTTGCCGGGCGTGATCTCGTTGCGGAAGGACTTGCCCATCTGCGCGATGCCGAACGGCGGCTTGCGGCGCGAAGTGGTCTGCACCTGGGCGAAGTTGGTGAAGATGCCCTGCGCGGTCTCGGGGCGCAGGTACGCGATCGAGCCGGAGTCCTGGGTCGGGCCGAGGTGCGTCGACAGCAGACCGGAGAACTGCTTGGGCTCGGTGAACTGGCCCTTGTTGCCGCAGTTGGGGCAGTTGACGTCCGCCAGGCCGTTCTCCGGCAGGCGGTTGTGCTTGGCCTCGTAGGCCTCCTCCAGGTGGTCCGCGCGGAACCGCTTGTGGCAGGAGGTGCACTCGGTCAGCGGGTCCGTGAAGGTGGCGACGTGACCGGAGGCGACCCAGACCTCGGGGGCCAGGATCACGGACGAGTCGATACCCACCACGTCCTCGCGCGACGTCACCATGTAGCGCCACCACTGGCGCTTCAGGTTCTCCTTGAGCTCGACACCCAGCGGCCCGTAGTCCCAGGCGGCGCGCTGACCGCCGTAGATCTCACTGCAGGGGAATACGAAGCCACGGCGCTTGCTCAGGCTGACGATGGTGTCGATCTTGTCGGCGGCCACGGTGCTCTCTTCATTACGACGGTGGACGAGCGAATGCTTCAGGGTACCGGCGGGGGCTCCCCCTCAATCAAATCGGTTGGGTGAGGTGGCTTTGCGGAGGGTTTATTGACAACGGTTTCCATGTTTGATGAAAATGACTGTCATGAACGTACGACGACAGCACATATCCGGGGTGGCCGTGGCGGCCGTCACCGCCCTCGGCCTCGGCACGCTCTCCGCCTGCTCCTCCGACACCGCGGCCGCGGCCGGCACCGGCAAGTTCGACGTCGTCGCGTCGTTCTACCCGATGGCCTATCTCGCCGAGCAGATCGGCGGCCCGCACGTGCACGTCACGAGCCTGACCCAGCCCGGCCAGGAGCCGCACGACCTGGAGATCAGCGCCAAGCAGACCGCGCAGCTCCAGGAGTCCGACGCGGTGCTCTACCTGAAGAACCTCCAGCCCTCCGTCGACGACGCGGTGGCCCAGTCCGACGTCAGGACGAAGATCGACGCCGCCGCCCTCACCTCGCTGGAGAAGCACGGCAACGAGGTCGGCGGCCACGCGAACGAGAGCGACCACTCCGAGAACGAGGAGCTGGCCGGCCTCGACCCGCACATCTGGCTCGACCCGGTGCGCTACGCCCAGGTCGCCGAGGGTGTCGGCAAGGCCTTCGAGAAGGCCGACCCGAAGCACGCGGCCGACTACGAGAAGAACACCGCGGCCCTGGTGAAGAAGCTGGACGACCTGAACACGCAGTTCAAGGACGGGCTCGCGAACACGAAGACCAAGGTCTTCATCACCACGCACGCCGCCTTCGGCTACCTCGCCGAGCGCTACGGCCTCACCGAGGAGGCCATCAACGGCCTGGACCCCGAGTCGGAGCCCAGCGCGGCCCGGGTCAAGGAGCTTGAGAAGATGGCCAAGGCCGACGGCGTCACCACCGTGTTCTACGAGACGCTCGTCAGCGACAAGACCGCGAAGACCATCGCCTCCGACGCCGGCCTGAAGACCGACGTCCTCGACCCGATCGAGGGCATCACGGCCAAGTCCCGCGGCAAGGACTACTTCTCGGTCCAGGAGGCCAACCTCAAGGCGCTGCAGACGGCCCTGGGAGAGAAATGACTGTGGAGGACGGCATGACCGAGCCCGTCATATCGCTGCGCGGCGTGACCGCCGAGCTGGGCTCGCGCCCCGTCCTGCGCGGAATCGACCTCACCGTGTCCCGCGGTGAGGTCGTCGCGCTGCTCGGCGCCAACGGCTCCGGCAAGTCGACGGCGGTCCGCACGATCATCGGGCAGGTCCCGGCGAGCGCGGGCGAGATCGAGCTGTTCGGCACGGCACGCAGGCGGTTCCGGGACTGGGCGCGGGTGGGGTACGTCCCCCAGCGCACGACCGCCGCCGGCGGTGTCCCCGCCACGGTCACCGAGATCGTCTCCTCGGGCCGCCTCTCCCGCACCCGCTTCGGCGTCCTGCGCAGGGCGGACCACGCGTCCGTGCGCCGGGCCCTGGAGCTGGTCGGCATGGCGGACCGCGCCAAGGACTCGGTGAACGCCCTCTCCGGCGGCCAGCACCAGCGGGTGCTGATAGCCCGCGCGCTCGCCGCCGAACCCGAACTCCTGATCATGGACGAGCCGATGGCGGGCGTCGACCTGGCCAGCCAGGAGGTGCTCGCGCAGACCCTGCGGGAGCAGGTCGCGGCCGGTACGACGGTCCTGCTCGTGCTGCACGAACTCGGCCCGCTGGAGCCCCTGATCGACCGCGCGGTGGTGCTCCGCGACGGCTGCGTCCTGCACGACGGCCCGCCCCCGCGCGCCGTCGGCCAGCACGCCCTCCCGGGCCACGACCACGTCCACCCCCACGAGCCGGCACCCGTGCGCACAGGCCTGCTGAGCTGAAGGACCTGTTATGGATTTCCTCGACTACGCCTTCATGCAGCGCGCCCTGCTCGCCGCCGTCCTCGTCGGCATCACGGCCCCCGCGATCGGCATCTACCTCGTCCAGCGCCGCCAGGCCCTGATGGGCGACGGCATCGGCCATGTGGCGATGACCGGCGTCGGCCTCGGCTTCCTGCTCTCCACGTCCCCGGTCTGGATGGCGACAGCCGTCTCGATCCTCGGCGCGGTCCTGATGGAGCTGATCCGCTGGTACGGAAAGACCCGCGGCGACATCGCCCTCGCGATGCTCTTCTACGGCGGCATGGCCGGCGGCGTGATGTTCATCAACCTCGCGCCCGGCGGCTCCAACGCCAACCTGACCTCGTACCTCTTCGGATCGCTCTCGACGGTCTCCCCGTCGGACGTGACAGCGATCTGCCTGCTTGCGGGCTTCGTGGTGCTGGTCACGATCGGCCTGCGCCGCCAGCTCTTCGCCGTGAGCCAGGACGAGGAGTTCGCCCGGGTCACGGGCCTGCCGGTGCGCGCGCTCAACCTGCTCACCGCGGTCACGGCGGCCGTGACGGTGACGGTCGCGATGCGCGTGGTGGGCCTGCTGCTGGTGTCGGCGCTGATGGTCGTGCCGGTCGCCGCGGCGCAGCAGCTGAGCCGGAGCTTCGCGGCGACCTTCGCGATCGCGGTCGCCATCGGGGTGAGCGTGACCATCGGCGGCACGGTGACCTCGTACTACCAGGACGTACCGCCCGGCGCGACGATCGTGCTGCTGACCATCGCCGCGTTCATCACGCTGACCGTCCTCGCCACCCCGCTGGCCCGCCGCCGGGCCCGGGCCGCGGCGGCCGCGCGGCCCGCCGGGGATCCCGCAGAGTGCGCGATTCCGGCCGGCAGGGAGGCCGACGGGAAGGTCGGCGTCTGACCGTCCACAGCCCGGACTGGCACAATGTCCGGGCAGGCGCAGACGTGAGGAGACAACGGTGACGACCGCTGGACCGCCCGTGAAGGGCCGTGCCACCCGGCAGCGCGCCGCCGTGGCGGCGGCGCTCGACGAGGTCGACGAGTTCCGCAGCGCGCAGGAACTGCACGACATGCTCAAGCACAAGGGCGACTCGGTCGGCCTGACCACGGTCTACCGCACCCTGCAGAACCTCGCCGACGCGGGCGAGGTCGACGTCCTGCGCACCTCCGACGGCGAGTCGGTGTACCGCCGCTGCTCGACCGGCGATCACCACCACCACCTGGTCTGCCGCGTCTGCGGCAAGGCGGTGGAGGTGGAGGGCCCGGCGGTGGAGAAGTGGGCGGAGGCGATCGCGGCGGAGCACGGGTACGTCAACGTGGCGCACACGGTGGAGATCTTCGGTACGTGCGCGGAGTGCGCGGCGGCGGGCGGCTGACGCCGCTCAGACGCGGGTGAGGTTGCGGTCGAGGATCTCGCGCAGGCGGTCGGCGTCGGCGGGACTGCTCAGGCCGCGTTTGGGCAGCACGGTGAACCCGGCGGCATTGGCGTCCGGGCTGAACAGGACGAACACCCTCGGTGTCTCCCGGTAGCGGGGCTGCGCGGTCCAGTCGACCGTCGCCGTGGTGTGGTCGGTCACCATGGAGACGCCCGCGTCCGTGACGGACACCCGGAACGTGCCGTTGCGGTGGGCCAGCCGCTGGAACTGCCGGGCGGTCAACCACGGCCCCGCCGCGCTCAGAACGCCGCACACGATCAGGGCGAAACAGAGGGGCGCCGGAACGTCACCGATCCCGGCCACCCGCAGCACGGCCAGGGCGACACCGCAGACCCCCGCCGCCGCGAAGACCCACAACTGCCGCCGCGCCACCCGGCTCACGCGCGTCCGGGCGCGCAGCGCCGACGAGAAGTCCTCCACCATCGGCTCGTACGTCAGCTCGACCACGCCCTGCCCGGCGTCCCGCCCCATGTCCATGACCATGAGGCGGGATCGTACCGGCGAGGGTCAGTTCCGGTCGAAGCACTTCTCCAGCTCGTCCAGGTCGTAGAACTTGCTGCCCTTCGAGATCGGCGTGCAGCCCGCCTTGAAGGACGTCTCCTTCTCGTTGTAGAGCATGCGGACCAGGTACTGGTCGCCCTTCCTGAACACGTCCCACTGGATGTTGGAGCCCAGCGGGGCGACGTCCGCGCCGCGCCACGGGTTGTTCGCGTAGGTGTACGGCACTCCCGGCGTCGCCGCCTTCGTGCTGCCCGGCAGGCCCATCAGCGCGGCCAGCGGGATGATCTCCTCGGCGTGGGTGAAGCGGAGTTCGGCGCCGAGAGTGCTCGTGCCGGCCTTCTCTGCCTCGACCTGCTTGAAGAAGTCGTCGAGCAGGACGCCCGCCATCTTGTAGGTGATGTCGCTGTCCGAGAAGCCGGGGCCCTTCTCGTAGAAGTCCTCGGCGTCGGAGAGGTAGCCGAACCAGGCCGCGTCGGAGGTGGAGATGTAGCGCTGCATCCCCCAGCCCTTGCCGTCCGGGCTCTCCTCGCTCATCGCCGGGGCGATGGCGTACAGGTTGTAGACCGCGGTCGCGGCGGCCACCTGGTCGTCGCCGCTCAGCCCGGCGACGAAGTCGGCGGTGAACAGCCGGCGCAGGACGCTGTACGCGGCCTTGTGCGTCTTCGGCTGGTCGGTGATCGACTTCAGGGTCGCGGCGAGACGCTGGTCGTTCGCGATGTAGTCGCGGTAGGCCGCGCCGCCCGCCGCCTTGTGGAAGTACAGCAGGTCCTTGTCGGTGCGGGTCGCGCCGATCAGCGGCTTGAGGTCGGGGTCGGCGGTGGCGAGCGCGCCCGCGTACAGGTTCGCGCTGTCGACCGCGCGGCCCTGGCCGGAGCTGACGACGTCGATCTTCTCGCCGTTCGCGGCGATCGACCTGAACAGGGCGGGCAGGCGGTCGGCCATGCGGTCGGCCGTGTCCTGGATCTCCTGCTTGCCGAGGGCGCTGAGGTTGCCGTACCCGACCTTGGCCATGGCGTCGAGCAGCGCCTGCACCTCGGGGCCGAACTCGGCGCCCTTGCGGGTGAGTTGGTCCGCGGCCCGCGCCTTGTTCCACAGGGCGAGGATCAGGTCGCCGTCCTCGCTGTCGGTCGCGGAGCGCGAGCCGTGGCGGGAGACGTTCTCCGTGAAGACGGGGGTGAAGCCGGCGGGCACCTTCTGGTAGGTGCGGGGGCTCTGCTCCGGGGAGTACGGCGCCTTGGTGCCGTAGCTGTCGCGGTGTGCGGGCTGGTCCGCGGCCTGGGACGGGACGGCCGCGGCCAGCACGGCGCACAGCGCGAGGGCGGGGGTGACACGCTTCATGGCCGGATCGTCGGCGATCTCCGTGAACCCCCGGTGGCTGCCAGGTGGCGGCTACTCGCCTTCCGGCCTGCCCTTCATCGCGGCCTCCATGGCGATCAGCTCCTCGTTCGGCACCGCGCCGCCGAAGCGGCGGTCGCGGGAGGCGAACTCGACGCAGGCCCGCCACAGGTCACGGCGGTCGAAATCCGGCCACAGGACGTCCTGGAAGACCATCTCGGCGTAAGCGCTCTGCCAGAGCAGGTAGTTGGAGGTGCGCTGCTCGCCGCTGGGCCGCAGGAACAGGTCCACGTCCGGCATGTCCGGGTAGTAGAGGTACTTGGCGAGGGTCTTCTCGGTGACCTTCGACGGGTCGAGCCGGCCGGCCTTCACGTCCTCGGCGAGGGCCTGCGCGGCGTCCGCGATCTCGGCGCGGCCGCCGTAGTTCATGCAGAAGTACAGGGTCAGCCGGTCGTTGCCCTTGGTCTGCTCCTGGGCGACCTGGAGCTCCTTGGCGACCGACTTCCACAGCTTGGGCATCCGGCCCACCCAGCGCACCCGGACGCCGAGTTCGTCGAGGGTGTCGCGGCTCTTGCGGATGAAGTCGCGGTTGAAGTTCATGAGGAAGCGGACCTCGTCGGGCGAGCGCTTCCAGTTCTCGGTGGAGAAGGCGTACAGCGAGATGTTGCCGACGCCCATCTCGATCGCGCCCTGCAGGACGTCGACCACCCGCTCGGCGCCGACCTTGTGGCCCTCCGTCCGGGGCAGGCCGCGCTGCTTCGCCCACCGGCCGTTGCCGTCCATGACGATCGCCACGTGGTTCGGGACGAGCTCGCCCGGGAGCTTCGGCGCGCGGGCGCCGGACGGATGCGGCTCCGGCGCTCTGTACTCGCGGCGCTGACGCCCCAGGATCCCGCGTACGACCATGTGCCTCTCGTCTCCTCTTCCAGCTCTTACTTCTCTACGTAACGAAGCGAACGCAGCCCGCGTTCCAGATGCCAGTGCAGATACGCGGACACCAGCCCGCTCCCCTCCCGGACGTACCGCGGCTCGCACGCGTCCGCGGTCTCCCAGTCTCCCGTAAGCAGCGCGCCGAGGAGTTCCAGGGTCTGCGGCGACGGTACGACACTGCCGGCGACCCGGCAGTCGACGCAGACCGAGCCGCCGGAGGCGACCGAGAAGAACCGGTTGGGACCCGGCATTCCGCACTTCGCGCAGTCGCTGAAGGTGGGGGCGTAGCCGTTGACGGCGAGGGACCGCAGCAGGAAGGCGTCGAGGACGAGATGCGGGGCGTGGTCACCGCGGGCGAGGGTCCTGAGCGCCCCGACCAGCAGCAGGTACTGCTGCACGGCCGGCTCGCCCTCGTGGTCGGTGAACCGCTCGGCGGTCTCCAGCATCGCCGTCCCGGCGGTGTACCGGGCGTAGTCGCTGACGATCCCGCCGCCGTACGGCGCGATGGTCTCGCTCTGCGTACAGAGCGGCAGCCCGCGCCCGACCAGCTCGCTCCCCCGCGCGAAGAACTGCACGTCGACATGGGAGAAGGGTTCGAGCCGCGCCCCGAACTTGGACTTGGTCCGCCGAACCCCACGGGCCACGGCCCGCACCCGCCCGTGCCCGCGAGTGAGCAGCGTGATGATACGGTCCGCCTCCCCGAGCTTCTGGGTGCGCAGCACGATGCCGTCGTCGCGGAACAGGCTCATGGAGCCATTCTCGCGTACGGGACGGGCCGGCGGGTCAAGGGACCTCGCCCCGGCTGCGGGCGTTGGCGTACGCCGTCGCCGCGCTGAGCCGCTCGGCCTGGGTGGCGCCCCGCACCGCGCCCGGCTCGGCGTCCCACTCGCGGCCTCCGCCGTACGGTCTGAGTTGGACGTACGGTCCTTCGTGACCCATGACGATGCCTACCTTTCCGGTACGGGTGTCCACGACGTGCGTGCCGACGGGGGGTTTCATTTCTTCTCCTTAACGACCCCCACGGTGTTCCCCTTTCCTTTTGAGTTCCATGCTTCCCATCTCCCTCGCCGACCCTTCCGCCTATACTCGGCGGGAGTCTGTGCACTGTAACTGCGGTGCAGGTCAGCGGGGTTGCCCGTGGCCAACACTTTGCGCGGGCCATTCGAAAATGTCGCCCGTATATCGCACTACGGATTTCCGGACGCCCGCACAACGCCCGCATTTTCGAGCGCTTTTCACTGACGGTCGTCAACGGCAAGCAATATGGGGATCGGCCGCCGACGGCGGGGCGGGCCCGCCCCGCCGTGGCCCCTGGCCACCGGAAGTCACGCCCTGTAGAATTCAACGCCGGGTGCATTCATAGGCATGTCCAGTGACGGTGAGGCCTGCGATGACATACGACGTCGGCGTGATCGGAGGCGGCTTCGCGGGGCCCGTCCTCGCGGCCGCGCTCGCACGGAACGGCGTACGGACGCTGCTGCTCGAATCCCGCCCCTCCCCGGGCTTCCGCGTCGGCGAGACCCTCGTGCCCTACGCCTCCTCGCTGCTGCGCGCGGTGGCCCGGCGCTACGACGTGCCCGAGGTGGAGGCGCTCGGCACGCTCAGGTCGGTCGAGCGGGACGTCTCGCAGTCCTGCGGGGTCATGCGGAACATGGGGTTCGTACTGCACCGGGAGGGCCTGCGGCAGCACCCCGGCGAGGTGTACCAGGTCGTCAACCCCAAGGTCGTGCCCGATCCGCCGCACCTCTTCCGCGCCGACACCGACGCGTACCTGCTGGACGTCGCCCGGCACCACGGCGCCGACGTGCGCACCGGCGCCGAGGTCACGGACGTACGGATCGAGCCCGGCGCCGGCGCCCGCCTCCGTACCGCCGACGGCGCGGACCTCGACGTACGGTACGTCGTCGACGCGGCCGGCCACCGGTCCCCACTGGCACGGGAGTTGGGGCTGCGCGAGGAACCGCCCGCGTTACGGCACCGCTCGCGCGCCTTCTTCACCCACATGACGGGCGTCCTGCCGTACGACCGCACGCCCGCCGGACGGCTCAGCGGCCAGCCCAGTCCCTGGCACGAGGGCACCCTCCACCACGTCTTCGACGGCGGCTGGATCTGGGTGATCCCGTTCGGCAACCAGCGGCAGGCGGCGGCGAGTTCGGTGTGCAGTGTGGGGGTGGTGCTGCGGGAGACGGGAGCCGAAGTCCGGTCGCCCGAGCGCGAGTTCGCGGAGCTGCTCGCGCGATTCCCGGACATCGGAGCGCAGTTCGAGCACGCCGCTCCCGTGCGGCCCTGGACCTCGGCCCCGCGGTTGCAGTACTCCTCCCGGTCCACCGCCGGCGAGGGGTACTGCCTGCTCGGCCACGCCGCCGGATTCGTCGACCCGCTGTACTCGCGCGGCCTCGCCCACGGCCTCGAAGTCGTCGGCGCCCTCGCCCGGCCGCTGATCGACGCCGCGCGTGACGGCGACTGGTCGGCCGCGCGGTTCCGGCCCGTCGAGGACCTCCAGCGGGCGCTGCTGACCGCGCACGACGACCTGACGTACGCCTCCTTCGTGGCCTTCCGCGACTACGACCTGTTCAACGCCGTCGTCCGGGTGTGGACGCTGAGCACGGTGCTCGGCGCGCTCGCGGTGGAGAACGCCTGCGCCGCGTACGCGAAGAGCGGCGACGAGGGCGTCTTCGCGGCCGCCCGTCCCGGTGGCGAGCACTTCGCCTCCCTGGCACCGCTCGCCCGCCGCCTCTGCGAGGAGGTCGAGGACGGCGGCCGCAGCGCGAAGGACGCGGCGGAGCGGATCTTCGCCGCGCTGGGCGCCGCCGACTACGTGCCGCCCGCACTGGGGCTCGCCGACCCCGCCGACCGCTTCTTCCACAACACCCCGGCACGCATGGTGCGGGCCGCCCGCTGGGTGCGTACCGAGGCGCCCGAGGAGACCGCAGCGCTGCTGAAGGGAGCCATGGCCGGGCTGGTCAGGGAGCGGCTCAGGAGCCGCCGACGACGACAAGGAGACAGCACATCATGGAGCCACAGGCAAGCAGCACGTTAGAGCCCGCCAAGGAGAAGGAGACGTACGACGTCGCGATCCTCGGATCGGGGGTCGCCGGTTCCATCCTGGGCGCGATCCTCGCCCGACAGGGCGTCAGGACCCTTCTGCTGGACGCCGGTTCGCATCCGCGGTTCGCGATCGGCGAGTCCACGATCCCGTTCACGCTGGTGTCGATGCGCACCCTCGCCGAGCGGTACGACGTACCGGAGATCGCCCATCTCGCCTCGTTCACCGACACCACGCGCGCCATCGGACCCCGGTTCGGCGTCAAGCGGCACTTCGGGTTCCTGCTGCACCACCCGGGCGCGCCGCAGAACCCGCGCGAGGTCAACGAGTTCAACACCCCGCCCCAACTCCTGCACGAGGCCGCGCACTTGTTCCGGCAGGACACCGACTCCTACCTCTTCCAGGTGGCGGTGCGCTACGGCTGCAGCATCCGGCAGAACTTCTTCGTCACCGACATCGACTTCGACGGCTCGGGTGTGACGCTCTCGGGCCGCAACGGGGAGTACCGGGCCCGCTATCTGGTCGACGCGAGCGGCTTCCGGTCGCCGGTGGCGGACAAGTTCGGGCTGCGCGAGGACCCGTGCCGGTTCAAGCACCACTCCCGGTCGGTGTGGAACCACGTCGTCGACCTCACCCCCACCGACCGCATCTTCGACCACGTCCCGGCCGAGCAGCGCCCGCCCGTGCCCTGGTACGAGGGCACGGTCCACCACATGTTCGAGCGGGGCTGGGCGTGGGTGATCGGCTTCGACAACAACAAGTGGTCGAAGAACCCGCTGTGCAGCATCGGCATGACGGTCGACCCGCGCCGCTACCCGAAGCCGGAGAACCTCTCCCCGGAGGAGGACTTCGCGCGCCTCGCGGCCCCCTACCCGGACATCGTCCGGCAGTTCGAGGGCATGAAGCCGGTCCGCGAGTGGACGTCCACCGGCCGTCTGCAGTACTCCTCCAAGCAGACCGCGGGCGACCGCTGGTTCCTGCTCTCGCACGCGGCCGGCTTCATCGACCCGCTGTTCTCCCGCGGCCTGTCCAACACCACGGAGGCCCTGAACCTGCTCGCCTGGCGCCTGTTGCGCGCGGTCAAGGACGACGACTTCTCCGGCGAGCGCATGGCCCCCGTGGACCGGCTCCAGCAGGGGCTCTTCGACTACAACGACACCCTGGTCAACTCCGCCTTCATCTCCTGGTGCGACTACGACCTGTGGAGCGCCGTCTTCCGGATCTGGGCGTGGGGCGCCAACGCGGGCGTCTACCGCATGCAGACCGCCCTCACCGAGTTCCGCAAGGACGGCCGCGACAGCCACTTCACGGACCTGGAGGAGGTGCCCTACCCGGGCCTGTACTGGCCCGACCACGAGGGCTTCGCCGAGCTGTACCACGCGATGGTCCGGCAGTGCGAGGCGGTCGAGGCCGGTGCGGTGAGCGCCGAGGACGCGGCCGACTTCCTCTACGACCGGCTCCAGTCCGCCGACTTCGTACCGAAGCACTTCGGCTTCGCCGAGCGGGAGGTGCGCTTCCTGAACCCGCGCCCCAAGACGCTGCTGAAGATGGCCCGTTGGGCGGCGACGGAGGCGGACCCGGTGGTGCGCAGGCTGGTCCTCGGCAACGGACGGGAGGCGGTGAAGGCGCGGCTGCGCGGCAAGCGGCTGCTCTGAGGAAGAGGACGGCAGGGGGGCCGGGACCAGGGCGGACGCGGGGGTAATCCCCCCTGCCGACAAGGCTGTTGGCCGGATGGGATGAACCGGCCCGTTCCGGGAGGCTCGTGGTCATGAAGGAGATCACGAAAAGCGCCGCCCTGATCGCGGCCGCGTCCGGCATCGTCTTCGGTGTCCTCACCCCCCTCACCGCGTCCGCCGCCGACGCACCGCTGACGTGGGGCAGGTGCACGGGCTCCGGCCTCGATCCACGTCAGCAGTGCGCGACTCTCCGGGTCCCGCTGGACCACAGCCGTCCCGGCGGCCCGGAGATCGAGCTGGCCCTGTCCCGCATCCCCGCCGAGAAGCCGTCCGCCCGCCGGGGCGCCCTGCTGCTGATCCCCGGCGGGCCGGGCGGCACCAGCCTCGACGACCCTTCCGGCAAGGGGCAGAAGCTGCCGCAGAGCGTGCGGGACACCTACGACCTGATCGGGTTCGCGCCGCGCGGCAACGCGCCCTCCACGTCCGTCAGCTGCGGCCTCGACCACGCCGACCTCGCCCTGACGGCGCTGCGGCCCTGGCCGGCCGCCGACGGTTCGGTCGCCGGGAACATGACCACCGCCCGCCGCATGGCCGAGGCCTGCGCCCACAACGGCGGCGAGCTGATGCGGCACATCAGCACCGTCGACAACGCCCACGACATCGACCGCATCCGGCAGGCGCTCGGCGAGCGCAGGATCTCCGCCTGGGGCGTCTCGTACGGCACGTACGTCGGCGCGGTCTACGCCCAGCTGTTCCCGCAGCGCACCGACCGGATCGTCCTCGACAGCAAC
Source organism: Streptomyces cylindrosporus (assembly GCF_022698165.1). Classification (GTDB taxonomy): domain Bacteria; phylum Actinomycetota; class Actinomycetes; order Streptomycetales; family Streptomycetaceae; genus Streptomyces; species Streptomyces cylindrosporus. Next base: position 360,621 of record NZ_JALDAY010000001.1, on the reverse strand, counting down.
GACAACCCGGACCCGGTGAACCCCGAGCGGGCCTGGCTGAAGGCGGCCGAGACCGGCGTCGAGGACAACTTCCCGGAGTTCGCCGAGTGGGCGTCCACGCCCGGCAATCCGTACCGTCTGGCCGACACGGCCGCCGAGGTGCGCCCGCTCTTCCTCCGGCTCGCCGACCGCCTGGACCGCGAGCCGATCCCCTGGCCCGGCGCCAACCCGGAGGAACTCAACGGCAACGTGCTGCGCCAGACCATGCTGAACGACCTCTACGACCCCGACGACTACCCGGCGCTGGCCCAGCTGATCCTGGCCGCGCGGAAGGGCACGGCACCGCCCGCGCCGGCCTCTCCCCCGGACGGGGTGCTGCAGAACGTCACCGCGGTCGGCGCCGCCACCATCTGCAACGACGCCGCCTGGCCGCGCTCGGCCGGCGTGTACGAGAAGGGCGTGGAGGAGAGCCGCGCCAAGTACCCGCTGACGGCCGGCATGCCCCGTAACGCCATGGTGTGCGCCGCGTGGCCGTGGCGGCCGGAGCGGGCGCCGGTGCGGATCACCGGCCGGGGGCCGTCGAACGTCCTGCTCGTCCAGAACGAGCGTGACGTGGCCACCCCGCTGAGCGGCGCCCGCAAGCTCCGCGAGGCGCTCGGCCGGCGGGCCGTGATGGTGACCGTCGACTCGACCGGTCACGACGCCTACTTGGACAACGGCAACGCGTGCGGCGACGCGACGGTCTCCCGCTTCCTGGCGACCGGTGAGCGGCCCGGCGCGGATGTCTACTGCGAGTGATCGCAGCGGCGGCCGTACTGCCGGGCCAGTGCGTGGAATGCCTCCTTGGGCTCCCAGTGCCAGCGCGAACGGGGGTCGTCGGGGCGGTCCTTGATGACCTTGGTGATGCTGTAGCTCGCCATGTCGAGGTCCTTGTGCGGGTCGTCGGCGCGGTGCGGGGCGTCGGGGGTGACGAACTCGAAGGCCATCGCGCCGTACAGGCCCATCGACTCGAAGACCGACAGCAGGTCCGTGAGGTAGGCGGCCTGGGTGTGCTCGCTGCGGACCAGGTCGCCCTTGATCTCGCCCTTCTCGTAGTCGACGACGTCCCAGCCCATGCCGCCGGCCTGGGGCGCGCCCTTGTAGGTGCAGGTGCCGAACTCGGTGATGGCGAGGGGCTTGCCCCAGCGCAGGTACGTCCTCAACTCCCGTACGTAGTCGGCGTGATGGCGGTGGAACGAGTAGTAGTCGATGCCGACGACGTCGAAGAGCCGCCAGTCGACCCGGTCGTCCTGGGCGGCGGCGTAGCTGAGCCTGCCGTGGAAGACGGAGCGGCCGGTCTTCGCGGCCTTCGCGGTGAAGCGGTCGAGGCGCCGCTGCATCTTCACGGGGTCGAAGTTGCCGGTCTGGAGGTTCTTCACCCGCTCCAGGACCGTCTCCCCCGGCACGATCCCGGGCACGAACAGCCAGAACTCGCAGCCCACGCTGAAGTCGACGCTCGCGCCCTGCCGGCGCAGCCGCTCCGCGAACCGGCCGCACTCGGCCATGTGCTCCAGGATCTCCCCCTCGGGCGCGTCCGCGAGGGTCGGCTGGAGCCAGATGTGCAGCCCCTGCTCGGCGGCCTCGGCGACGGTGGCGGTGAGCCGCTCGACTCCGTCGCCGGTGACGTCGACGGTGTCGGCGTGCAGCCGCTCGCGGATGGCCCGTACGTCCGCGCGCATCCGTGCGGCACTCCAGGCAGTGCCGGGGCTCTCGCCCTCACCGACGGTATAGACGACACCCCGGTGCCGCAGCCCCCGACCAGCCGCCTCGGCCGCCCCGGCCGGCAGCACCGCCGCCGACAGCCCCAGGGCCGCCGCCCCCGCCAGAAACCGCGCCCGACTGATCCCCTGCGTCTTCTCCATGCCCCTCACTGTGGCGTCCCCGGGCCGGCCCCGCCGTCCGCCGATGGTCTACGGCGCGGCAACCAAGGAATGACTCAGAAGCTGTGCCCTAGTCCGGCCGTCCGTCGGCCGGCTGTGGGATGCCCGCGTCCGGCAGCCTCAGGGTCGCGTCCCACAGGCGGGTGAACTGGCGCATGCGGTGTTCCACGTGGCCGGGGCGGGCGTTGAGGGTGGTCTTGGCGTTGACGTCCTTGGTGTCCTGGTCGATCTCGTAGGACAGCTCCCGGTCGAAGACGATGAAGTCGGACTTCGTGCCCAGCTGTGCCCAGGCCGGCAGTTCGGACAGGGCCACCACGCGCGCGTCGATCTCCAGCGCCCGCTGGTTGTTGCACAGGGCCCGCACCTCGTCGTCGATCTCCTCGGGGGTGTCGACGAGGAACAGCCGCCGTATCTCGACGCCGTTGGAGAGCGCGTCGCTCTGGGCCTCCAGGTAGCGGGCGGCGGGCTCGCTGCCCCAGAAGTGCCGGTCGACGGAGGTGCTGGTCGCGTCCAGGCTGTGCTTGATGCAGCGGGTGAGCCCGATCAGCCAGTCCTGGTTCTCGCCCAGGCAGTCCGCGCTACGGCTGCTGAGGTTCTCCAGCAGCCCCGCGAGCCGCTCTATCTCCTCGCTGGCGAAGGTCTTCACGGTCTCGTTGTTGAGCTTGCCGCACTCCGTGGCCCGCCGGGCCAGCTTGATGACGGCGTCCGAGCGCAGCACCGACCGGTCCACGTTGCTGAACAGCTCGGTCGCCGCGTTGATCTGCCGGAAGCGGTCGTCGACCAGTTCCGTGAGCGCCACATGGTGGTTGACCAGGTTGTCCTTGACGTCCCGGATCATGTCGGCCTGGCTGGTCTCGATCTCCTCCAGCCGTTTCTCGAAGTCGACCAGGTACTGCACGATGAGCGCCGCGCCGCCGATGACGACGGAGGCGGTCAGGTTCCACACGTCCCCGGCGCCCTGTTTCTGGTCGAGCGCGTTGGTGACCAGCAGGGCGATGACGAAGACCAGCGCGGTCACCAGGATCTTCATCAGGACGGGCGGTACCCGCAGCCCCCTGGGTTCGGGGCGCGGCGGCACCGGGGCGGCGGGCGGCGGCTGGCCCGTGGTCGTCGTCGTGGTCGCAGGTGCTCCGTTCATGTCTTCTCCCCCGTCATGTCGAGTCCCCCGTCATGGCGAATCCCCGGTCATGTCTTCTCCCCCGCCCGCGCGGGCTGCGCGACCGGCTGCTTCGGAAGAGCGTTGAGCAGGGCAAGTCGGTCCCGGACCCGCTGCACGAGGTTGTCCCACTGGCGGGTGAATCCCGGGTCGTGTTCCAGTACGTCCCACAGGGCGCGCAGGGTGCGGTCGCCGCGCGCCCGTGGCATCCACAGGTGCATCAGGTGCTCCACGGCGGGCCGCAGCGCCGTGAGCGCGTCGGGGCCCTCGACCGGGCCGAGCCGGCCGTCGAGCAGCCGTACGACCGTGGTGAGCAGCCAGTCGTGGAGCGCGAAGTCCTCGCACAGGGCGGCGATCGCGGCCGGCTCGGTGCCGGCGGGCACCCGCAGCCGTACGGTGCGCAGGTCGTCCTCGGCGAGGGTGAACTCCTCGATGGCCGGACCCTGTCCGGGGTCGGCCGGCAGCGCCGCCCAACGCAGGCGTGTGTGGCGGGACTTGAGGGGCGCTCGCTGGTCGAGCAGCGGGTGCCGGACGAGCGGGGTGAGCACGCCGTCGGCGATCAGGCCGAGGTCGAGTTCGCCGGGCCGACCGCCGGCGAGGACGCCCTGGGCGGCGGCCGACTCGGGGAGCCTGCCGAGGGGTTCGAGCACTCCGGGCCGTATCAGGTAGTGCCCCCAGGGGCGGCGCCGGTCGGGGCCCTGGGCCGGGGTGCGGAAGTAGGCGCTGCTCTGCAGTATCCGGCCCTCGGTGAGGGCGGCGCGCACGGCGACCGTGCCGACCACGCGGACCTTCGCGCCGTTGGCCGTGGGCAGGCGGCAGTCGACGCCGGTGAGGGTCTGCGGGGAGAGCACGTAGAGGTTGGGGCGCTTGGAGACCAGGACGCGTTCGTCGGCGCGCAGTTGCAGGAGCTGGGCGGCCGCGTCGCTGTCGAGGGGCCGGCGGGAGGGGAGCACGCAGGTGCGTACCTCCCCACAGGCCAGGACCGTGGGTGCGGTGTCCGGCGGGGCCGTCATGTCAGGGTTCCGGGTAGAACACGTAGGAGACGCGCTCGACGACGGAGCCGGGCATCGGCTGCCGTTCGTTGTCGGTGCGCCTGCTGATCTGGGCGACGGCTCCGGTGTCGACGTCGGTCTGGTCGAGGATCACCCGCACCGCGTGCTCCACGGACAGGAAGCGGGCGGGCAGTACGGAGCAGGTGCGGTAGGCGCTGAACGGGTCCGCGTCGGCGTTGAGCCGGACCAGTGGGGGTAACTCGTCCCATTCGACAGGGAGTTCGCCGAGGCTCGCGTCGCGCGGGCGCAGCACGGCCTCGCCCTCGTTGCGCAGCAGGCCGAGGCGGGCGAGCTGCCAGACGGCGGCGAGGAAGGGGCAGGACCAGGTGCGGTTGCCGTCCTTGTCCTCGTCCCACAGCTCGACGTCCACGAAGACCGAGTGCCGGCGCGCGTTGGTCTCGCTGGGCGGCTGCCAGGGCTCGGCCCTGCGCATGGCCTGCGGGGAACGCCCGGCGGGGCTTCGCTGGCCGTTGGCGAGCCAGCCGGACTCGCTGACGGGCGGACGGGCGCCGTAGCTGCCGGGCGGCGGCGACTCGACCAGGCGGCCCGCGACGGCCTGGGCGAGCGGGACCTTGTCGGCGACGGCGCAGGCCGACTCGCGGGCCAGGTAGTCGATGACGAGCCCGGCCCGCTCGGCCTCCTCCAGCACGAGCGGCAGCAGGTCGGCGGGGGTGGAGAAGCGGCTGAAGTAGTCGTCGACGAGGAAGCAGGTGCTCATCCGGGGCCGCCCGCCGGTGGTCCGGGCGGCGAGGTCGGCGCGCGCCGCGTCGGCCCAGGGCCGTACCCGTTCGAAGTGCCTGCGCAGGCCCTTCCGGCCGTCCGCGAGGTCCTCCATGTACAAGTGGCCGAGTTCCAGGGAGAGATGGGAGAGCGGCACCGCCTCGGTGCGGGGCTGCGCCGCGGTCTCCCGGAAGACGTCCGTCACGGCTGCCCCCAGTGGGTGTCCTCGGTGAGGCGGCGGGCGATCGCCTCCATCGCGTCCAGGGTCTCCTTGTTGGCGATCTGGGTCGCCACGACCTCTTCCTCGGTGATCAGCTGTTCCCGCCACTGCAGGATCGGCTCCAGCGGCACGGTCCCCAGCAACACGCTGTCCCCGACGCCGAGTTCGGCCGCGAGCCGGCGCAGCTTCTCGTCGTACATCTGCATCCAGGCGAACTGGGCGGGCGACAGGTGCGACCACAGTGCGGAGTCCGGGTCCGGTACGGCGGCGCGCACGAAGCGGATCACGGACCTGAGGGCGTCCTTGTCGTGGCCGCGTTCGGCGCCGCCCTCCAGCAGGCCGCGCTCGGCGAAGACCAGCCCGGCGGCGGCGATGACGTGCTGGCGGGTCCAGCGGTGGAAGACCACCCAGCGGGAGACGACCTGCTGCAGCTCGCGGCCCGCGGTGGCCTCCAGGACCATGTCCATGGCGTAGCTGCGGCCGGCGCTGAGGTCGACGAGGATCAGGTCGAACTCGGCGTTCAGGCGCAGCAGGAGGTCCACGCAGCGGTGCACGGAGTCCTGGTCCGTGACGAACTCGCCGCCGCTCGCGTCGCCGGGCAGCAGCACGAGCCGGCCCGCGCCGATGGGCGTGCGGCGCAGGACGGGGTGCTCGGTACGCCGCCAGACGTCGATCCGGGCCGGTTCGGGGGCCGTTCCCTCCAGGTACGAGTGCAGGCCGCCGTTCTCGATGCCGCGCTGCATGTCGGGCACGTCGAAGACGGCGGGCGCGGTGGGCGAGCCGAAGTCGAAGTCGACGTAGACCACATCGTCCCCGGCCAGTGCCCGCTGGTAGGCGAGGTTGGCGCTGGTCACGGAGCGGCCGGTGCCTCCCTTGTCGGAGGCGGCGAACACGATCACCGTCGTACCTCCCCGGCGGCGGCTCCGCGGGCCTGGGCGAGGGTGTCTAGCTCCACGAGCACGGACATCGCGAGGGCGCTCGCGGTTCCGGGCTGCCGGCGGACGAGTTCGCGGGCCCGCCGCAGCCGGATCTCGATGGTCCGCAGGGACTTCGCCAGGTCGCTGTCGGTGGCGACGACGGACGTCATCTGCTCCTTGCCGAAGCGGTGGGTGGCCTCACTGATCAACGCGGTCGCGTAGGTGCCGAGTTGGGGGCTGCGCACCGGCTCACGCGCGTAGAAGTTGTACGCGGCGACCATGCACTCGGTGAGGCGCTCGGTCATGCTCCAGGACAGCGGGCCCTCGCGCTTGGGCGCGACCGGGAACACCGCCTGGACGTCGTCCCACAGGTCGGCGCCCTCGCCGTCCTCGATGCGCCGCTGCCACAGGTGCTCGAAGGTGTCCTCGGCCAGCTCCAGCAGCCGGTTCTGGGTGGCGATGTTGCCGGAGAACGCGGCCAGTTGAACGGTGCGCTTGAGGAGGTGGGCGGAGAAGTCGGTGACGGTCCAGCGCAGCTGGGGGCCGAGGCTTTCGCTGCCCTCCAGGGGCAGGACGACGCCGGGGCTGTGGAGTTCGAGCGAGCGGTCGTCGCGGGTGAGGGGGCTGTTGATGCGGCCGCGTTCGGCCAGGCGCCACAACACCTCGGCCGTGCGGGCGAGTTCCTCGTCGCCGGCCCGGCTGCGGATCAGGTCGTGGACGACGAGCGAGGCCACGGAGAGCGAGAAGTACTCGGATTCGAGCTTCTGGTTGGTGACCCGCCAGGGGATGTCCTCCAGCGGCCAGCGGTCCGCGCCGAACCGCGCGATGCCCGACCAGTACTCGCGGGTGACGGTCCAGCGCAGCCGCAGCGCCTCGGCGAGCGTCTGCTGCTCCTCGGTGAGCAGGCCGAGGGCGAGGGTGCGGTCGGAGGACAGGTCCTGGATGCCGTCCAGGGCGACGACGGTGAAGTAGAGGTAGGGCACGGGGTCGGCGATGCCGTCGCGGTCGGTGGGCCTGATCACGGGCGCGTCGCGCACCATGCCCCAGGCCCAGCCGCACTCGAACATCATGCTGGGGTCCTGGAGGCCGTCCGCGACGTCGACGCCGAGGGTGATGCGGTCGGCGATGGTGGCGCGCAGGGCCGCGAAGCTTTCCTGGAACTGCTGGAGCACGGCCCGTTCGGACAGCCGGCGCTGGCCGAGGGTGCGGGCCAGGCGCCGGCCCTGGGTGGTGTCGGCGTCGAAGACGTTGACGGTGAAGGAACGCAGCAGGCCGACCATGGCTGCGGTGAGCCGTTCGCTGGTGGCCTGTTTGAGCTGCTCGACGGCCTCCCGTACGTCCGAACGGACCGTGGTGCCCTGGTACTTGTCGATGAAGCCGAGGGTGGCCAGGCACAGGGTGACGGACATGGAGAAGGAGTCGACCACGCCCAAGTCCCGCTGTTCCGGAGTGATTTCGGCGTCCGGGTCCTCGGCGGTGAAGTAGTAGCCGCCGGCGAAGCTTGGGCTGCCGTCGGGCGCGGTGTGCTGGTGCATGAACTCGGTGAGGGCGGCGACCAGGGCCGCCGGGATCTCGGTGCGGCCGCCGACCTGTCTGAGCGCGCGCTGGACGTCCTTCTGGGTGGTGTCCGGCTCGTCGAGCCGGAACTCGGGGATCTCGGTGGCCGGGTACATGAGGCACAGCAGCCGCTCGGCGTCGGCGACGCTGCTCTGTCCTCCCCAGTCGCCCCAGCCCCAGCGTCCGTCTTCGAAGGAGTGGCGGGCGATCGCTTCCCAGATCTGAAGCAGATGAGCCCTCGGCTTGATCTCCATCCCCATGCCCCTCACACAGGTCGTGACCGCTGCCCCGGCCCCGAGACCAGATTCCGGAACGGGAAATTCAGGACCGGGGGCCCTGATTCCTCTTTCCGTAAGCCAGGATGATTCCGGTATGCCCTGGACGTACCATATGGCTCACCTCACCCAGGCGTTTTGTCTCGATTTCCCCGGTGAACTCGTCGAGGCTTTTCCTCACCTCTGCCTCGTCGACGTCGCACGCGGGGAAATGCCGGTTGCCAACGTCATACCCATGGGAGCCCTCCATGAACGCGGCGGCGAAAGGAGCTCCGGGCGCGAGGCTGAGCATGAAGCACTCGATCGCCTCCCGGAACTCGTCGTGCGAGGTGGAGATGGATTCCGCTACGAAGAACATCGTCCCCATCTGCCACTTGCCCTGGGTGTTCCGCAGACCCAGGAGCCCCCGCCGACCGAGCTTGAACAGATTCCCCTTCTGGACGCGTACCGTTTTACGAAATCTTTCGTTCCGCTCGCCGTCGATGTCGGCGTAGGGATCGCGCTCGGACAGCACCTTCCAGAAGGCGTCCCAGTCCGGGTCGAGGCTGTCGCGCTGCTGCCGCAGATAGCCGACGTTCCTCGGTGCGCGCTCGAAGAGGGTGATCCGGTCGCACCACGGCAGCATCGCCAACGCCGGATAGAGATTGGCTCCCGCCCCGATGTCAATACCCAGAATCGGCCGTTCGACGTGGTCTGTGCGGGCGCTGAAATGATCGCTGAAGTGATCCCTTACCAGTGAAAGGATCTCCGCATCCACGTCGAGAAGATCACGGTAATTCTGGTCAAGGTATGCGCTGGGGTCGAATTCGTTCCATGGTGCATCGTCATTGAGGACGCACGTTTCGACCGGAGCTCGGGAGGTCATGCTCGACCATACACCCCGGCGAGTCCGCGGAGAAAGCTACCACCTTAGTACGCCCGATCGGGTAACAAGGTCGATAAAATGACATAGCCGAAAGCGTGCTTGTTGCATGTAAGCCGTGCCGTCATCCTGAGCGGAACCCGAGCGGAACCCCCGGGAGGTGGCATGACTGCTCTGCCCGCGCGTCGAGCCGCACGGCAACTTCGGCTGAGAAGCGTCACGGAAGCGGACCTCGACGCGCTGGCCCTCCTCGACCGGGAAGCCTTCCCGGAGGAGCCGTACCCCTACTTCGTACTGCGTCAGATGTACGACGTGTACCCGGACCACCTGCTGGTCCTCGACGACGGCACCGCGCTCAAGGGATACGTGCTCGTGGGCACCCGCCCCGACAAGAGCCGCAGCTGGATCCTGGGCCTGGGCATCACCCGGGACGAGCGCGGCCGGGGCTACGGGCGGCGGCTGATGGAGGAGGTACTGGGCCGGCTGCGCGGCATCGGTGTACGCGAGGTGCTCCTCACCGTCGCCCCGTCGAACGCAGCGGCAATCCTCCTCTACGAGACCCTCGGCTTCACCGCCGAACAGACCGTCCGCAAGGACTACTTCGGCCCGGGCGCGGACCGCCTGGTGATGCGGCTGCGGCTCTAGACCCCGGTCTCGCCGAACCGGCGCACGTACCGCCGCTGCCACGGCGTCTCCACGGCCCGCGGGTGGTAGTGCCGCCGTACGAACTCCACGGCCTCGTCCGCCGGTACGCCGTCCAGCACCGCCAGACAGGCCAGCGCCGTCCCGGTCCGCCCGCGCCCGCCACCACAGGCGACCTCGACCCGCTCGTCGGCCGCGCGCTCCCAGGCCCCGGCCAGGGCGGCGCGAGCGGCCGGCCGGTCGGCGGGGAGCCGGAAGTCGGGCCAGCGGATCCAGGTGAACTGCCAAGGGACGGGCGAGGGTTGACTGCCGAGGAGATACAGGGCGTACGAGGGCCTGACCGCCGTCGGGTCGAGGACCCGCCGCAGACCACGCCCACGCACCAGCCGCCCGGACGGCAGCCGCAACACACCGGCGTCCCGCGCGTCCCAGTGCTCGCTCATCCAGCCCTCCTCGTCAATTGCCACCCGCTCGCCCCGGCACGGGGCTCGGCCCGCTCACGACCAGACCTTCTGCATCCCCGCGCCACTCATCACCGGGCCCTCCGCATCCCCGCCCCGCCTACACCGCCGGAGCTTCCGCGCCCTCGCCCCGCTCACACCACCGGTCCCCCGCGGCCCCGCCTCCTCATCAGGCCTGGCTCGCCCCCGGCCCACTCACCGCCGACCGGCTCACCTCAAGCGGCTCACGCCACCGGGCCCCCGCACCCCCGCCATCTCATCCCGCCTGGCTCGCCCCCAGACCACTCGCTGACGGCCCACTCGCTCCCGCCCCGCTCACCCCAAGCCGCCTACTCCGCCCCACTACCCTGCCCCCCTCACTCCCGCCCCGCCTCCCTGAGCGCCCTCTCCAGCAGTGCCCCCGCCGCCCATCGCATCACGGCCTTCGCCTCCTCGGGGTCGAGTTCGCAGACGTCGCGGGTCGTTACGAGGGCTTCCACGCCGTAGACGAGGTTGACCGCGTTGGTCAGGCGGCGGTGGACCTCGGGTGGGAGGGTCGCCGCGAGGGGTTCGAGGGCGGTGCGGGTGACGTCGAGGCGGCGGCGGTTGCGGATGGGGGTGTCGTCGTCCCCGGACGGCTCGGTCCAGCGGGTCAGGGAGGCGATGAGCACCGCCCGCCACACCGCCTCGTCGCCGAGCTGCATGTCCGCGATTCGGGAGACCACGAGGTCCAGCCGCTCGGCCGGGTCCTCGGGCAGGTCGGCGACCGCCTCGAAGCCGCGGGCGACCGTCTTGGTCTCGCGGAGCAGCTCCTGCGGGTTGGAGAAGTAGCGGTAGGCGGTCGCCACCGACACCTGGGCCACCTGGGCGGCGTCGGCGATCGTGACCTGTCTGCCCTCGCGGACCAGGGAGACCGCGGCGTCGACCAGCGCGCGGCGGGTGCGCAGCTTCTGGTTGCGCCGGCCGTCGCCGACGGACTCCGCGTCCGCCCCCCGCGCGCCGGTCGTGCTTCCCGCGCGCCCTTCACTCATGAGAATTTCCTCTTGTTGTGAGAGAGTTTTCTCATTACGGTAGCACTGTCTCAGAAACGGGGGCCGTGCCCTTCGGGTGCGGCATGAGCGAGAGGGGGTGCCCCCATGGGCACCATCACACCTGCCGAAATGGAAGCCCTGATCGGATCCCACATGCTGGCCGAGGAGCACGGCGACCCGGGCGAGGCGGTCGCCTCGTACACCGACGACGTCGAGCACGACGTGGTCGGCTTCCCGGGCGACCCGATCCGCGGGATCCCGGCCGCGCTGGAGCGGTACGAGCAGCTGGTCAAGGACCTGCGCGTGGAGAGGTCGCAGCGCACGCACACGTACTACTCCGACGACGCGGCGACGGTCGAGGACCTGATCACCGCGGTGGTCACCGGCGAGTTCATGGGCATCCCGGGCAACGACCGCAGGATCACCTTCCGGATGCTGCACGTCTTCGAGTTCAAGAACGGCAGGATCTCCAGGGAGAACGTCTGGCTGGACGGCGCTTCCATCGCGGCCCAGCTGACCGCGGCCTAGGGCCAGGGCACCCTCCGCCTTGCAGCTGCACGCGCCAAGCTCCGCTCACCGGCGCCGATGAGTCACCGTCCCTGTTCCGCGGCCTGATCCGCCGGACAGGCCTTGGCGGCCCTCTGCTCGATCCCACGGAAATGCACGGCCATGGCCCGCTGCGCGCCCTCGACATCCCGGGCGCGCAGCGCGGTCACGATGTCCCGGTGCCGCCCCACCGTGACGTCGGGCGCCGGCCCGTCGCCCCGCCCCCGCACCCCCAGGACCCGGCGGAACACCGTCCAGAACGCGCCCAGCAGCTGCGGCACCAGCGCGTTGCCCAGCGGCGCGTAGAGCAACTCGTGGAATTCCCGGTCGAGTTCGGGAAACGGCCGCCCCGCCCGCCCCGCCGCCTCCATGCCGTCGACCACCGCCTCCAGCCGGTCCAGCTCCGCGTCGGTCAGCAGCGCGGCCACCCGCCGCAGCAGCCCCTCCTCCAGCACCTCCCGCACCTGAAGGATCTCGGCCAGCGCCCCGGTGTCGTCGTCGTGCCGGGCGAGCGTGCGGAAGGTCAGCCCGTCGACCAGCGGAGTGAGCGAGGCCTGCCCGACGTACGTGCCGTAACCGTGTCTGATCTCCACGATGTCGAGCGCCTGGAGCGCCTTCAACGCCTCCCGCACCGAGTTGCGGCTGACACCGAGATCCTCCATCAGCTCGGTCTCGGTGGGCAGCGCGGCGCCCGGCCGGAGTTTGCGATCGAGGATGAGCTGCACGACCTCGCGCCGCACCCGGCTGTTCCTGGACTCCTGGTTCCCGGCATGGTTCCCGGTCGCCGCACTCCTGGGCCGCTCGGACATGCGCCGCATCGTACGCGCGCCGGACGTCCCACGTCCCACCTCCCGCACTGACGTGCACCAACTCCCGCCATTTCACGCCGTCATTGGCCCGACCTCTGGCAGCTACGCCATTCGTGTGCGATCCCTTGACCGCCCCCTGTGCCCCTCCTATGGTCGCGCCTGACGAACAGGACGTAGGACGTCGTATCTCCTCTCGCTCCGCTGAAACTTCCCGATGGCACTCTTCGCTGGAGGAACCGTGCACCGCCGGACCTTCCTGAAGCACACCGGCGCCCTGAGCGCGGCCGCCGCCGTCTCCGCGTCGCTGTCGGCCTGCTCCTCCGGGCCCCAGTCCACGAACGACACCGGCACCGGCGGCGGCAAGGACCGCACCCTGACCGCGGTCATCGGCTACGGCAACGACGGCAGCTGGGACCCCACCCAGACGGCGTCCGCCTTCTGCATGGCGGCCAACAACCACATCTACGAGGGACTCCTCGACACCGACCCGATCTCCCGCGAGCCGTACGCCGCGCTGGCGACCGAGGTGCCGAAGGATCCGAAGGCCACGACCTGGCGGTTCACGCTGCGGGCGGGTGCGAGGTTCCACGACGGCAAGCCCGTCACCGCCGACGACGTCGTCTTCGTCTTCGACCGGATCCTCGACCCGAAGACCCAGACCCTCGCCAAGGGCTTCTTCGCGAGCTGGCTGAAAGAGGTGCGGAAGGTCGACGCGTCGACCGTCGAGCTGGTGCTCAAGTTCCCCTTCCCGGACGGGCTTTCGAGGCTGACCCTGGCGAAGATCATGCCGAAGCACGTCTTCTCGCGGCCCGGCGCCTGGGACAAGGCGATCGCGGGGCTCGCGGTCGGCTCGGGGCCGTACCGGCAGACCGCGCACCACCCGAAGTCGAACACCACCTTCGCCGCCTTCGAGGACTACAACGGCCCGCGCAAGCCCGCCTTCGCCAGGATGAACTGGCTGACGATCGTGGACGCGGCCCCGCGCGTGGCGCGGATCTCCGGTGCCAGCGCGGGCGCCCAGATCTCCGACAACATCCCGTACGCCAACATCGAGCAGCTCAGGAGCGGTGGTCTGTCGGTCGCGGGCGGGGCCGGGATGAACAACCTGTTCCTGATGTTCAACACCAAGCACAAGCCCTTCGACGACGTACGGGTGCGGCAGGCGCTGCACTACGCCATCGACACCGACAAGATGGTCGAGGTCGCGCTCAAGGGGCACGGCAAGCCGTCGTCGTCGTTCCTCAACGAGGGCAACCCCAGCTACCGGCGCGCGAAGACCGTCTACGACTACGACCCCGACAAGGCGAAGGCGCTGCTGAAGGCCGCCGGGGTGAAGAACCTGAAGATCAACGTCCTTGCGGTGAACGTGAGTTGGATCGTCGACTGCCTGCCGACCATCAAGTCCTCCTGGGACGCGATCGGCGTGAAGACGACCCTCTCCCCGCAGGAGACGACCGCCGTCTTCACCAAGATGGACCAGAAGCAGGACTACCAGGTGGTCGCGGCCGCCTCGAACCCCAACCAGTTCGGCCTCGACGCCGACCTGATCATGCACTACAACTACGGGCCCACCAACATCTGGATGGGCTACACCCGTTGGGCCGACAACGCCATCGCCAAGCAGCTCTTCAAGGACATGGACCGGGCCACCCAGGAACCCGACGCGGACAAGAAGAAGGCGATGATCCAGGACTACATCGACGTCGTCGCCGAACAGGCCGTGCTCTACCCGGTCGTGCACAACGAGCTGATGACCGCCTGGGACCCGCGCAGGCTCACCGGCATAAGGGCACAGCCGTACCCCGGCATCAATCTCCTCCAGGCCAAATGGGTCTAGGGGCGCGCCCGTGATCGCCGTCGTCCGGATCCTGCTCCGCCGCGTCGCCCTGCTGGTGCCGCTGATGCTCGGCATCGTGCTGTTCGTGTTCCTGGTGATGCGGTTCTCGGACGTCGACCCGGCGTCCGCGTTCTTCCAGGGGGCGAACCCCACCCCGCAGCAACTGCACGACTTCCGCGAGCAGCACGGCCTGCTCGACCCGCTGCCCGTGCGTTACGTCCACTTCGTCGGCGACCTGCTCCAGGGGGACATGGGAACCAGCACCCTCACCCGCGCCCCGGTCCTCGACCAGATCACCACCGCGCTGCCGCTCACCCTCCAACTCACCTTCCTGGGCCTGGGAATCGCGGTCGTGCTGTCGCTGGTGGGCGGGGTGACGGCCGCGATCTACCGGGACCGCCTCCCCGACCAGATCATCCGCGTCGTCTCCCTCACCGGAGTCGCCGCGCCCGGGTTCTGGCTGGCGCTGCTGATGATCCAGTACCTGGCGGTCGACCTCGGCTGGTTCCCGACCGGCGGCTACATCAACCCGGCCGACTCCTTCACCGGCTGGCTGCGGACCATGACCCTGCCCGCCCTCGCCCTGTCCCTCCCGGTCGCGGCCCAACTGACGCGGATCGTACGGACGTCGGTGGTGGAGGAGCTCGACAAGGACTACGTCCGTACGGCGATCGGGAGCGGGCTGCCGCCGCGGGTGGTCGTGGGCCGCAACGTGCTGCGCAACGCGCTGATGAACCCCCTCACGGTCCTCGGCCTGCGCGTCGGCTATCTGCTGGGCGGCGCGGTCGTCATCGAGACGATCTTCTCGCTGCCCGGCATGGGCAAGCTGATGATCGACGCCGTGAAGAACGGGGACCCGGCGGTGGTGCAGGGAGTCGTCCTGACCACCGCGACCGGGTTCGTCGTCGTCAACCTCGTCATCGACGTGCTGTATCTGCTGGTCAACCCGCGACTGAGGGAAGCGTCCTGATGTTCACGCGCGCACGGCTCACCGAAGCCCTCTCGCGACCGGGCCTCCGCCTGCGCGGCTGGCGCCGGCTGCCGCTGCCGTCGAAGGTCGCCGTCTGCTTCCTCGCCCTCGTGGTGCTGGTGGCGGTCTTCGCGCCGCTCCTCGCACCGCACGACCCGCTCGACCAGCAGGCCCCCGTCGACGGCACCGGGCACCCGTCCGCCGAGCACTGGATGGGCCAGGACAGCCTCGGCCGGGACATCATGAGCCGGCTGATGTACGGGGCCCGCTGGTCCCTCGCGATCGGCCTGGGCGCGACGGCGCTCGCGCTGGTCGTGGGGGCGCTGATCGGCGCGGTCGCGGCGACCTCCCGCAAGGGCGTCGACGAGACGCTGATGCGCTGCCTGGACGTGGTGATGGCGTTCCCGGGCATCGCGCTCGCCGCGGTGCTGGTGGCCGTCTTCGGCGGCGGGCTCACGGTGCTGATCTGCGCGATCGCGTTCCTGTTCACACCGCCGGTGGCACGGGTCGTACGGGCGAACGTCCTCGACCAGTACGGCGAGGACTACGTGACGGCGGAACGGGTCATCGGCGCCCGTACTCCCCACATCGTCGTACGCCATGTGGCGGTCAACTGCCTCGCGCCGATCCTGGTCTTCTGCACGGTGCAGGTCGCCGAGGCGATCGTGTTCGAGGCGTCGCTGTCGTTCATCGGGGCGGGGGTGCGGCCGCCGGACCCGTCGTGGGGCAGTGTCATCTCGGACGGCAAGAACATGGTGCTGACGGGGGGTTGGTGGGCGACCGTCTTCCCGGGCCTGCTGATCCTGTTCACCGTCCTGGCGTTGAACATCCTGTCCGAGGGAGTGTCGGACGCGTGGGCCGCGCCGGCGGCCCGCGAGGTCTCCCAAGGGGAGGTGACCGACCGGTTGGAGGCGCCGGAGCCCGGGAGCGGTGAGGTGTTGCAACTGCCCAGCCTCGCAGCCGCGGCCGGGAGACTCCGTGCGAGGGCCCGCGTCCTGCCCGAGGGACAGCAACCAGTACTGGCCGTCGAGAACCTCGCCGTCGGCTTCGACGGGCGCCACGGCGGCGTGGACATCGTGGACGGCATCAGCTTCGAAGTGCAGCCCGGTGAAGTCCTGGGCCTGGTCGGCGAGTCGGGGTGCGGGAAGTCGCTCACCGCGCTCACCGTCATGGGGCTGCAGCCCAGGGGTGCCCGGGTGCGTGGTCAAGTCCGTTTCAATCAGCGGGACTTGCTCGCCGAGCCGATGCGGGTGCGGCGGCGGCTGCTCGGGCACGAGATGGCGATGGTCTACCAGGACGCCCTGTCCTCCCTGAACCCGGCGATGACCATCCGCGCCCAGCTCAAGCAGGTCGTACGGCGTGGTGGCCGCCGGGGCCCCGCCGAACTGCTCGCCCTCGTCGGCCTCGATCCCGACCGCACCCTGCGCAGCTACCCGCACGAACTCTCCGGCGGCCAGCGCCAGCGCGTCCTGATCGCCATGGCGCTGTCCCGCGACCCGAAGCTGATCGTCGCCGACGAGCCGACGACCGCGCTGGACGTGACCGTGCAGGCGCAGGTGATGGAACTGCTGCTGCGGCTGCGCGAGGAGCTGGGCTTCGCGCTGATCCTCGTCTCCCACGACCTCGCGCTGGTCGCCGACGTCACCGACCGGGTGGTGGTGATGTACGGCGGGCAGATCGTGGAGACCGGCGTGACCGCCGACCTGGTGGAGGCGCCCGCCCACCACTACACCCGCGGCCTGCTCGGCAGCGTGCTCTCGCTGGAGTCGGCCGAGGAACGGATGACCCAGATCAAGGGTGTCGTCCCTTCCCCCGCGGACTTCCCGGCCGGGTGCCGTTTCGCCGACCGCTGCCCGCTCGCCACCGAGCTCTGCCGGACCACCCCGCCGGACCTCCTCGGCACCCCCACCCACACCGCGGCCTGTCACCACCCGGCGGTCGAGCTCGTCACCTCGGAGGCCGTGCAGTGAACGCGATCGTCGAGCTGACCGACACCCATGTGGTCCACAAGGCCCGCAGCGGCGGCCTGTTCGCACGGGACCGGGTGTACGCCCTGACCGGCGCCGACCTCGCCGTCGCGCCCGGCGAGACGGTCGGTGTGGTCGGCGAGTCCGGCTGCGGCAAGTCGACGCTGGCCAAGGTGCTGGTCGGCATCCAGCGCCCGACCGCCGGCACGGTCTCCTACCGGGGCCGCGACCTGTGGTCGATGCCGCCCGCCGAACGCCGGGCCGCCGTCGGCGCCGGAACCGGCATGATCTTCCAGGACCCGTCCACCGCCCTGAACCGCCGACTCCCGGTCCGCCAGATCCTGCGCGACCCGCTGGACGTGCACGACCGCGGCACGAAGAGCCAACGCGAGGAGCGGGTACGGGAGTTGATGGCGCTCGTCGGCCTCCCCCGTGCCCTCGCGGACGCACTGCCCGGCCGGCTCTCCGGCGGCCAGCGCCAACGCGTCGCCATCGCCCGGGCGTTGGCCCTCGACCCCGGCCTGGTGGTCGCCGACGAGCCGACCAGCGCGCTGGACGTGTCCGTGCGGGCCCAGATCCTCAACCTCCTGCTCGACTTGAAGGAACGCCTCGGCCTGGCCCTGGTGTTCGTCTCGCACGACATCCAGACGATACGGCGGATGAGCGACCGCGTGATCACCATGTACCTCGGCCGGATCGTCGAGGAGACCCCGGCCGCCGACGTCACCGACCGGGCCCGGCACCCGTACACCCGTGCCCTCTTCTCGGCCACCCCCGGCCTGCTGCACCCGATCGATCCGATCCCGCTGACCGGCCCGGTGCCGTCGGCGACGCATCCGCCCAGCGGCTGCCCGTTCCGCACCCGCTGCTGGAAGGCGGACCAGGTCTGTGCGGCGGAAATGCCCGGTTTCTCGGCCGCGTCGACACCGCCTCACCGCTACCGCTGCCACCATCCTGTGGAGGAGGACGAGGCGACCCACGACCTCGTGCGCCAGAACGCCCCCAGGGAGCCCTCATGACCTTCCCCTCCCCGCTGACCGGTGTCGTACCACCCGTCTGCACGCCCCTGACACCGGACCGCGAGGTGGACGTCCCCTCCCTGCTCAGGCTGGTCGACCATCTGGTGGAGGGCGGGGTGCACGCGCTGTTCGTGCTCGGTTCGTCGTCGGAGGCGGCCTATCTGCGCGACCGGCAGCGCAGGCTGGTCGTGGAGTCGGTCGTGGCCCATGTGGGCCGGCAGCTCCCCGTGCTCGCCGGGGCCATCGACATGACGACCCCGAGGGTCCTGGACCACGTCGAGGCCGTGACGGCGGCCGGCGCGGACGCGGTGGTCGTGACCGCGCCCTTCTACACCCGCACCCACCCCGCCGAGATCGCCCGCCACTTCCGGCTGATCGCCGCCGCTTCCCCGGTCCCCGTCATCGCCTACGACATCCCGGTCGCCGTGCACAGCAAGCTGCCGGCCGACCTGGTGCTGGAGCTCGCGGCCGACGGGACGCTCGCCGGGCTCAAGGACTCCAGCGGGGACCTGGCCGGGTTCCGGGAGGTCGTCACCGGCGCCCGGGGGCTGCCCCGCTTCAGCGTGCTGACCGGGTCTGAGCTGGTCGTCGACTCGGCGCTCGCGCTCGGCGCCGACGGTGCCGTGCCCGGGCTCGCCAACGTCGACCCGCACGGGTACGTCCGCCTCGACCGGCTGTGCCGGGCCGGGGACCGGGAGCGGGCGCGGGCCGAACAGGAGCGGCTGTGCGCCCTGTTCAAGCTGGTGGGCGCCGGCGATCCCGCGCGGATGGGCGGCAGTTCGTCGGCGCTGGGCGCCTTCAAGGCGGCGCTGCACCTGCGCGGGATCATCGACTGCCCGGCGACGGCGGAACCCCAGGTGCCGCTGTCACCGGAGGAGACCGAGCGGGTCGGCAAGTTCCTCGCGGCGGCGGGTCTCCTCTAGAAGGTGTCCGCGGGCAGGCGCCGGAACTCGATCGTGTCGTACGGCCCCGACGCCCCCGTCTCGTACAGGACCCCGACCGTCTTCCAGCCCACCTGCACCAAGTCCGAGTACGCCGCCCGCTGCTGACTGAGCGTCAGCACCTTGGTGAAGGTCGCCCCCTGGTCCGTGCTGCGCCAGATCGCCATCGACTGGCGGACCGTCGGCACGGACGGGCCGGAGAACAGCAACGGGGCGTCCGGGGCACGGAGTTGGAGGACGCTGCCTTCCACCACCGGGACGTCGTTCAGGGTGGGCTGAATGGCGTAGGGGTGGTCGAGGCTCTCCGCGCCGTCGCTGGAGTAGGCATCGAGGCGGTTGCCGACGCTGGTGCCGCTCTGGTCGCGGGAGCTGAAGTAGAGGCGGCCGTCGGGGAGTTCGGCGGCCGTCGACTCGTTGGGGTTGGCGTATCCGTCGTGGGCGCCGTCGACGAAGCCGATGTGCCAGGTGTCGCCGCCGTCGTCGCTGTAGATGGCGTGGGCGCCGTAGTACCTGGCCTCCTGGCCGGTGTCGGTGGAGCCGGCCGGCGGGGCGACGGAGTGGTTGGCGGGGACGACCAGGCGCCCGGCGTGCGGGCCGCGGGTCAGCGCGACCGCGTGGCCGGGCCCGGTGGCGTACCACCGCCAGTCCGCCCGTTTCACCTCGGCCGTGATGTCCCGCGGCGCCGAGAAGCTCAGCCCGTCGTTCCGGCTCTGCTGCACGAACACCCGGCGACTCTGCTCCGCCGTGACCTCGCCGCGCATGATCTGACCCTCGGTCACGGCTCCGCTGTTGTACGAGGTGACGAGGACGATCGCACCGGTGTGCGGGTCGACGACGGGCGCCGGGTTGCCCCGGGTGTCGCCGTTCCCGGCGGCTACCACCCGCATCGGGTCCCAGGTGCAGCCACCGTCCCGGGAGCGGCGCAGGACGACGTCGATGTGGCCGGAGTCGGCGGCGCTGTTGTGGCGCCCCTCGGCGAAGGCGAGGACGGTGCCGCGCCGGGTGGTGACGGTCGCGGGGATGCGGTAGGTGTCGTAGCCGCCCTCCCCCGACACGTACGGGACGGAGGACGCGCAGCCCGTGGAGGCGGAGGCGGGCGTGGTCGCGGTGAGGGGGGTGAGGAGGGCGAAGGTGACGAGGAGTGTGCGGCTCAGGAGAATCACGAGCCCATGGTTCCCGGAGTCACCAGTCCCGACTCGTAGGCCACCATGACCAGCTGGGCCCGGTCCCGTGCCCCCAGCTTCCCCATGATCCGGCTCACGTGGGTCTTCGCCGTCAGCGGGCTGAGGTCCAACACGTCCGCGATCTCCGCGTTGTTGAGCCCCCGCGCGACCAGTGCCAGCACCCCGCGCTCCCGGTCGGACAGGCACTCGGGGCCGCCGGTCGCGGGCGTCGACGGGCTGCGCAGGAACCGCTCGATCAGCCTTGCCGTGGGCCCCGGCGAGAGCAGTGCCTCGCCCGCCGCCACGGTACGGATGGCGTCCAGGAGTTCGGCCGGACGGGTGTCCTTCACCAGGAACCCGGACGCCCCCGCCCGCAGCGCCTCGACGATGTTCTCGTCGGTGTCGTACGTGGTGAGGACGAGCACCTTGACGCCGGAGAGCGTCTCGTCGGCGGCGATCAGCCGGGTGGCCTCGATGCCGTCGAGGTCCGGCATCCGGATGTCCATCACCACCAGGTCGGGCCGCTCCCCGCGGGTCAGCTCGACCGCCTCCCGGCCGGTGCCGGCCTGCCCGACGACCGCCATGTCCCGCGCCGACTCGACGAGCATGGCAAACGCGGCCCGCACCAGGGTCTGGTCGTCGGCGAGCAGTACCCGGATGGTCATGCGGCCCCTTCCCCCGTCGCGTCGAGCGGCAGTACGGCGGTCACCTCGAAGCCGCCCGCCGTCCGTGGCCCGGCGTCGAGTGTGCCACCCACACTGCGGGCCCTCTCCCGCATGCCGACCAGGCCGAACCCGGGGGTGCCGCCAGGGGTCGGGCCGGTGCCGTCGTCGGTGACGGACAGGCGCAGGGCGCCCTGCTCCTCGTACAGCTCGACCCGTACGGCGGGTTCGGGCCCCGCGTGCCGTACCGCGTTGGTCAGCGCCTCCTGCACGATGCGGTAGGCGGCGGCGCCGACGGCGGGCGGGGCCTCGGACACGCGTACCGTCTGCTCCACGCGCGCCCCCGCGAGACGGGCCGCCTCCACCAGGTCGGGCAGGCCGTCGAGGCCGGGGAGGGGGCCGCGGCCGTCGGCTGAGTCGTTCTCGCGGAGCACCTCCAGGGTGGTGCGCAGCTCGCCGCGCGCGGTACGGCAGGTGTCCGCGATGTCGTCCAGCGCCTTCGCCACCGTCTCCCGGTCGAGGCGCTCGGGGTCGGCGGCCAGGACGTGCGCGGCGACCGAGGTCTGCACGCCGATGAGGGTGATGGTGTGGGCGAGCAGGTCGTGCAGGTCCCGGGCGATGCGCAGCCGCTCCTCGGCGACCCGGCGGCGGGCCTCCTCCTCACGGGTGCGTTCGGCGCGCTCGGCGCGCTCGACGATGCCGGCGACGTACTGGCGGTAGTAGCGGACGTCGACACCGCAGAAGAGGACGGCGAGGGCCCAGCCGGAGATGCGCAGGAGCTCGATGCCCTGGTGGTGGTTGGCGGTGAGCACCACGGTCACGATGACGCCCATGACGGCGATCCAGGTGAGGATCGTGCGCAGGGGACGACCGGTGACGGCGACCGTGTACAGCGCCACCCAGGAGGCGGGGAGGGGCGCGCTGTGGTTGTTGTCGAGGCCGTGGTACGGCGCGACGAGGGCCGCCACCAGGGCCAGCACGAGCAGTGGGTGGCGACGCCGCCACACGATCGGGACGTGGGCGGCGAGCAGCAGCGTCCAGCCGAGGGCGTCCGGGCGGCGGCCCGGGTCGGTGAACAGCGCCAGGCACACGCCCGCCGCGGCCAGCACCGCCGCGAGGATCGCGTCGTTGCGGGTGCCGTGCGGGGCGGTGCGCGGGTCGCGGTTGATCACCGCCATGATCCGCTCGCCCCACAGGGGCCGCGGAGCTGTCGTCTGCTGCACGGGGTCCAGCCTCACACAGTCTCCGGCTGGCGCTCCGCCCGCACCGGCTCCGGCGCCCGCGACAGCCGCCCCGGCCACCACACGCGCCGCTCCAGGAGCACGCTCGCGGTCGTGACCAGGTATGTCCGCACGAGGAAGGTGTCGAGGAGCACGCCGACCGCGATCACGAAGCCGAGCTCTACGAGCCCCACGAGCGGGAGGGTGGTCAGTACGGCGAAGGTGGCGGCCAGCACGACGCCCGCGGAGGCGATGACCCCGCCGGTGGTGCGCAGGGCGGTGAGTGCCGCTGCCCGGGGTTCGGCGCCGGCGAGGGACTCCTCGCGCATCCGGTGCATGAGGAAGATGCCGTAGTCGACGCCGAGGGCGACGAGGAACACGAAGGACAGCAGCCCGAGCCCCGGGTCCGTGCCGTGGAAGCCGAGCACGGGCCCGAACACCAGCCCGCCGATCCCGAGCGCCGCGCCCCACACCGCGACCACGGCGACGAGCAGCATCAGCGGCGCGACCAGGCTGCGCAGCAGTCCGACGAGGATCACGAACACGGCGGCGAGCACGAGCGGCACGACGACCTCGCGGTCCCGGGCCTGGCTGTCGGCGAGGTCGAGCTGCTGGGCGCTGGGTCCGCCGACATAGGTGCCGTAGGTGTCGTCGAGCCCGGCGCGCAGGGCCTCGATGGTGCGGGTCTCGCCCTTCGACTCGGGAGCCGCGGTCGCGTACACGGAGATCTCGGTCCAGCCGGAGCCGCTGCGCCCGGCGCTCGCCTGCGCGACACCGGCGGTCGTACGGGCCTCGGCGAGCACGGCGTCAGCCTTGCCGGCCGGGGCGATGACGGTGATGGGCTGGCTGCTGCGTCCGGGGTAGGCGCGGGCCAGGGTCTGGCTCGCGGAGATCGACTCGGGCTTCGCGGTGAAGGAGTCCTCCTGCTTGAGCCCGCCGGGCAGGTTGAGCGCGCCCAGAGCCAGCGCGCCGAGGAGCACCGCCCCGCCGGCCAGCACGACGACCGGCCGGCGCGTGGCGGACGTACCCATCGCGGCGAACAGCGACCGGCGCACCCTGGGTTCGCTGCCGAAGGCCGGGATCAGCGGCCAGAACACGCGCCGCCCGAGCAGCACGAGCAGCGCCGGCAGCAGGGTGGTCATGGCGACCAGGGCCGCCAGTACGCCCACCATCCCGACCGGCCCCATCCCGCGGCTGCTGTTGAGGTCGGCGGCGAGCAGGCACAGCAGCCCGGCCGCCACGGTCCCCGAGGAGGCGAGGACCGCCGGACCGCAGCCTTTGAGCGCGGCGCGCATGGCCTCGTACGGGCGCTCGTGGCGCCGTAGCTCCTCGCGGTAGCGGGAGATGAGGAGCAGGGCGTAGTCGGTGCCGGCGCCGAGCACGAGGACCGTCATCACGCCGCCGCTCTGGCCGGTGACCGTGACACCGAAGGCCTCGTGGAGGCCGTATCCGGCGGCCATCGCCATGCCCGCGGCGACTCCGGCGACGGCGAGCGGCACCAGCCACAGGAAGGGGCTGCGGTAGATCAGGATCAGCAGGGCGGTGACGACGCCGAGGGTGGCGTAGAGCAGGGTGCCGTCGATGCTGCCGAACACCTTGCTCATGTCGGTCTGCAGCCCGCCGGGCCCGCCGACCTCGACGCTGAGCCCGGCCCCGCCGTCGGCGATGTCCCGCACGCCGTCGACGAAGGCGTCCCGCGCCTTGTCGTCCTGGCCGGGCCGGGTGCTGGAGACCGGGTACATGAGCGTGCTGCCGTCCTTCGACGGCACCGCCCGCGGCTTCCCGGTCAGCGGGTACGCCGTCCCGATCTCGGCGACCTGCGCGGCGGCCCTGCTCCTGTCGGCGGCCGTGAGCCCGCCGTCGCGGTGGTACACGAGGATCAGGTCGGTGGCCTCGCCGCCCGGCAACCGGTCCTGGATACGCGCGACTTGGGTGGAATCCGCGCTGTCGGGGAGGTAGTCGACGGAGCGGTTCTGCTGGATGCCGGAGAACTTCCCGGCCAGCGGTCCCGCGAGCACGAGCGCGGCCAGCCACAGGGCGAGCACCACCCAGGGCACGGCTCGCCGCTGCCGTACGGACGTCCTTGCGGCCCCCATGGACGGGCCTCCCTCCGGTCGGGTGTCTGGGTCGGTTCCAGACTCCCGGCGGGCAGGGGCGGGGTCGTCGGGCGTGAGGGCGAGCCGGGGGCTACTGCCGGGGGTGGCCCGGGTGCCGGATTACTCCCGCGGGAGTACCGGTGCGGTGCACATGGTCCCGTTCACGAGGGTGTGCGCGCCGCCTCCAGCAGGCGTTTCACGTCGTCCGTGCAGATGGTGAGGGCGGCCCCGACCGTCGCCAGGACGTCCCGCTCGGCGGGCGTGTACGGGCCGTCCGCGAGGGCGATGCGGGCGCCCTGCAGCAGGATCGATTCGCGGCCGACGGGGGCGAGGTGCGGGGCGAGCGGGTCGAGGGCCTCGTGCAGCTCTATGGCGAGGCCCGCGCCGCAGGACTGGCCGTAGACGCGGCCCGCGTCGGCGGCCAGCGCCTCGACGAGCGCGGCCAGCTGCTCCTCCGTGCAGTCGTCGAAGCCGGCCGAGCGGACGGCGGCCGCGGCTGCCTCCAGGGACGTACGGGAACAGGTGCCGCCCGCCGCCAGCACCGCCAGGGCGACGGTGTGCACGGCGTCGCGGAGCATCGCCGAGAAGCGGGTGGTGGTCGGGTGGTCGAGGGCGTCGGTGCCGAAGTGGCGGCGGCAGGCCGCGCATTCGACGACCGGGCCGGTCTCGCCGCGCGGCAGCACCGGTACGCCGAGGAGGGTGAAGCGGCGGCGGCCCGTCAGACGCTGGTAGTTGCGGTCGCCCCCGCACCCCGGGCAGAAGAACTCGCCGTCTCCGACGGGTGTCCACGCGGTGCGGGTCCCCAGAAGGCGCGCAGGCCTGGCCGCTCGGCCGTTTCGTCCCCGTACTGGCAGCACGTCGCACCTCCGTAACCGCGCGGCAACATCGTCGCGCTGGCGTGATGTTAGCCACATAAGAGAGGCCTAGTCAGCACCCCGGACGAGACCTTTCCGTGACCTCCACGGACCGGTGGCCGAAAAGGGACGGGGCCCTGATCGCCGTATACGAAGATCAGGACCCCGAAACCGCCGGTCAGAAGGGTCAGCGGGCGGCGCGATTGACGGCGGAGACGACCGCCTTCAGGGACGCACGCGTCGTGTTCGCGTCGATGCCGATTCCCCACAGGACCTTGTCGTCGATCGCGCATTCGATGTAGGAGGCGGCCTGCGCGGAGGCGCCCTCGCTCATCGTGTGCTCCTGGTAGTCCAGCAGCCGGGCGTCGACGCCGATGCCCTGCAGCGCGTGGAAGAACGCGGAGATCGGGCCGTTGCCGGTGCCCACCAGCGTGGTCTCGACGCCGTCCACCTCGGCCTCGACGGTCAGCGTGTCGACACCGTCCTTGTCGGTGGTCGACTGGCCGTTGCGGACCTGGATCCGGCCCCACGGGTCATTCGGGTTCGGCAGGTACTCGTCCTGGAAGACCGCCCAGATGTCGGAGCCGGTGACCTCGCCGCCCTCGGCGTCCGTCTTCGCCTGGATGATCTTCGAGAACTCGATCTGCATCCGGCGGGGCAGGTCCAGCTTGTGGTCGTTCTTCAGGACGTACGCGATACCGCCCTTGCCGGACTGCGAGTTGACCCGGATGACCGCCTCGTAGGAGCGGCCGACGTCCTTCGGGTCGATCGGCAGGTACGGCACCGCCCACTCGATGTCGTCGACCGTGACGCCCTTGGCCTTCGCGTCCGCCTCCATCGCGTCGAAGCCCTTCTTGATGGCGTCCTGGTGGGAGCCGGAGAAGGACGTGTAGACCAGGTCGCCCACGTACGGGTGGCGCGGGTGGACCTCCATCTGGTTGCAGTACTCCCACGTACGACGGATCTCGTCGATGTCGGAGAAGTCGATCTGCGGGTCGACGCCCTGGGAGAACAGGTTCATGCCCAGGGTGACCAGGTCGACGTTGCCGGTGCGCTCGCCCTGCCCGAACAGACAGCCCTCGACGCGGTCGGCGCCGGCCATCAGCGCCAGCTCGGCGGCGGCGACGGCCGTACCGCGGTCGTTGTGCGGGTGGATCGACAGGCAGACGTGCTCGCGGCGGGACAGGTTGCGGCCCATCCACTCGAAGCGGTCGGCGTGCGTGGAGGGGGTCGAACGCTCCACGGTGGCGGGCAGGTTGAGGATGATCTCGCGGCCGGGGCCCGGCTGCCACACGTCCATGACCGCCTCGCAGACCTCCAGCGCGAAGTCCAGCTCGGTGTCGGTGAAGATCTCGGGGCTGTACTGGTAGCCGAACTCCGTCTCCGGGCCCAGCAGCTTCTCGGCGTACTCCATGACCAGCCGCGTGCCGTCGACGGCGATCTGCTTGATCTGGTCCTTGGAGCCGCGGAAGACGACCCGGCGGAAGACCGGCGCGGTCGCGTTGTACAGGTGGACGTTGGCGCGCCTGGCGCCCTTCAGCGACTCGACGGTCCGCTCGATCAGGTCCTCGCGGGCCTGGGTCAGTACGGAGATGGTGACGTCGTCGGGGATCGCGCCCGGCTCCTCGATGATCGACCGTACGAAGTCGAAGTCCGTCTGCCCGGAGGCCGGGAAGCCGACCTCGATCTCCTTGTAGCCCATCTTGACCAGCTGGTCGAACATCCGGCGCTTGCGCTCGGGCGACATCGGGTCGATCAGGGCCTGGTTGCCGTCGCGCAGGTCGGTGGAGAGCCAGCGGGGGGCCTGGGTGATCCGCTTCTCGGGCCAGGTGCGGTCGGGGATGTCGACCTGCTCGTACTTCCCGTACTTGTGGATCGGCATGCTGCTGGGCTGCTGGCGGTTCGCCATGATTGCGGGGCTCCTCTTGGTGTCCTGAAGGACGGCCGACGACGCAACGCGAAGCTCCGCGGGGAGGGAGTCGACCTGGACTACAGGCCCTCGCCGCGGCAGCTAAGAAGAAGCAGCCCGAAACGCATGATGCGAAGCATGCTAGCCGAGCCTCTTCGGGCGCGGGGCGCCGTATCAGTATGCGGGACCCGTGGAACGAACGGGACAAAAAGTGCGCCATACCACTTCGTCACGGAGCGTGCGGCTTGCTGTCCCGATATTTCACCAATCATGGTTGCTACTAGTGACACCGGGATGACTCAGTGCAAGGGTGCCGGGCATGACGAAGACCAACGGGGGCTTCGAGCCCGTCTTCTGCACCGTCGTTCCGCCGCACATCCTCGACAAGCTGGCCCAGCACGAGGATCCCGCGCTGGCGAACCCCGCCCGCAAGACCCTGGAGCGCGACGCCTTCGAGCGCACCCACCGCCGCCTGACCACGGTGATCGGCGCCCCGGCGGTCGCCGCACCCCCCGGCGCCGCCGAAGGCAAACCGCACCGCACGATCTACGACGCCCGCCACCACACCGACCTCCCCGGCAGGAAGGTCCGCGGCGAAGGCGAGGACCCCGGCAAGGACGCCACCGTCAACCGCGCCTACGCCGGCCTCGGCGCCACCTTCGAGCTCTACCTCAAGGCCTACGAGCGCTACTCGATCGACGGCAACGGCCTCCCGCTCGACGCGAGCGTGCACTACGACAACGACTACAACAACGCCTTCTGGAACGGCGAGCAGATGGTGTTCGGCGACGGTGACGGCGAGATCTTCCTCGACTTCACCATCCCGATCGACGTCATCGGCCACGAACTCACCCACGGCGTCACGCAGTACACCGCGAACCTGACCTACTTCGGCCAGCCCGGCGCCCTCAACGAGTCCCTGTCCGACGTCTTCGGCTCCCTCATCAAGCAGTACACGCTCGGCCAGACCGCCGCCGAGGCCGACTGGCTGATCGGCGCGGGCCTGCTCGCCCCGCGCGTGACGGGCAAGGCGCTGCGCTCCATGAAGGAGCCGGGCACGGCGTACGACGACGACGTCCTCGGCAAGGACCCGCAGCCCGCGACCATGGACGACTTCGTCCGCACCGGCCGCGACAACGGCGGCGTCCACATCAACTCCGGCATCCCCAACCACGCCTTCTACCTGGCCGCGACCGCGCTCGGCGGCCACGCCTGGGAGAAGGCCGGGCAGGTCTGGTACGACGTCCTGACCGGCGGCGAGCTGAAGAAGGACGCCCTGTTCGTGGACTTCGCGAAGCTCACGGTCGCCGCGGCGAAGGCCCGCTTCGGCGACGGCGAGGAACTGCAGGCGGTCCTGAAGGCCTGGGAACAGGTCGGGGTGCGCACGGCGTAGTTCCGTACTAGACAGTCACCCATGCGTATTCGAGTACGGCGCACGGGCGGTTTCGCGGGCATCGAGCGGCAGGCCGAGGTGGACACCTCGGGGCGGCCCGATGCCCGCGAGTGGCAGGCCCTGGCCGAGCGGGCGATCGCCGGCGGCCGGGGCAGGCCCTCGGTGGGGGTTCCCGACGGCTTCAACTACGAGATCACGGTGGACGGACGGACGGTGTACGCGGCCGATCCCCGGCTCACCGAGGAGCAGCGGACGCTGATCTCCAGAGTGTTGAAGGAAGGCGCGTAAGGCCCGTAACAGGTCGTTCACGCACGGGCGTTGACTTGCTTACTGGTGGGTAAGGATGATCCGCGCATGACGATCGATCCGCTCAAGGCGGCGAACCCGATTCCGCAGTTCCCGGCCGGCTTCCTGTGGGGCGTCTCGACCTCGGCCCACCAGATCGAGGGCGCGGCGGACGAGCGCGAGCAGTCCGTCTGGGACGCCTTCACGGCCGAGCCGGGACGGGTGAAGGACGGCTCCACCGCGGCGGTGGCCTGCGACCACTACCACCGCTACGCCGAGGACGTGGCCCTCCTGGCCGGCCTGGGCGTGGACGCGTACCGCTTCTCGATCTCCTGGCCGCGGGTGAACTCCCCCAAGGGCCTCGACTTCTACGACCGCCTCGTGGACGAACTGCTCACGGCGGGCGTACGGCCGGTCCCGACCCTCTTCCACTGGGACCTGCCGGTCACGCTGGACTGGCTGGAGCGGGACACCGCCGCCCGGTTCGCCGAGTACGTCTCCGTCGTCGCCGAACGCCTCGGCGACCGGGTGAAGAAGTGGATCACCCTCAACGAGCCCGCGGAACACACCCTGTTGGGCCATGCGCTGGGCGCCCACGCCCCCGGCAAGCAGCTGCTCTTCGACGCGCTGCCCGTCGCCCACCACCAGCTCCTCGCACACGGTCTCGCGGTACGGGCGCTGCGCGCGGCCGGTGCGAACGACATCGGGATCGCCAACTCGCACGGCCCGACCTGGCCGGCCTCCGAGGAGACGGCGGACGTGGAGGCGGCCGGCTTCTACGACCTGCTGCTCAACCGCCTGTTCGCCGACCCGCTGCTGCTCGGCCAGTACCCCGAGGGTCTGGGGGAGTTGATGCCCGGGGATGTCGAGGCCGACCTCAAGGTCATCTCCGAACCCGTCGACTGGTACGGCGTCAACTACTACGCGCCGACCCGGGTGGGCGCTCCGCAGGGCGAGGACATCGAGTTCGGCGGCCTGACCATCCCGGCCGAACTCCCCTTCTCGGTACGGCAGATCGAGGGCGTCCCGGTCACGGACTTCGGCTGGCCGGTGGTCCCGGCGGGCCTGACGGAACTCCTCACCACCTTCCGCGACCGCTACGGCGACCGCCTCCCGCCCGTTGTCATCACCGAGAACGGCTGCTCGTACGAAGGGATCGACGACCAGGACCGCATCGCCTACCTGGACGGCCACATCCGCGCCCTGCACGACGCCGTCGAGGCGGGCGTGGACGTGCGCGGGTACTTCGTGTGGTCGCTGCTGGACAACTTCGAGTGGGCGGAGGGGTACGAGCGCCGCTTCGGCCTGGTCCACGTCGACTACGAGACCCAGAAGCGCACCCCGAAGGCCTCGTACGACTGGTTCCGGGACGTGCTCAGGACACAGAGATGACGGCCACCCGGCCGTCGGAGGCTCTCGCCGAGCCGGTCGATCGGGTCGGGCGCGGCTGGACGGCGTCCCTGTCGCTCGCCAACGGGGCCATCTGGGTGGGCTGGTTCGGCCCCCTGCAGATTCTGCTGGCGTCGCAGGCGAAGGACTTCGCGCCCGGCTCCGGCATGTCCAAGGAGACGATGCTGGCCTGGGTGACGGGCATCGGCGCACTGGTCTCGCTGCTCGCCAACCCGCTCTTCGGCGCGCTGTCGGACCGGACGACCGCACCCTGGGGCCGCCGTACACCGTGGATCGTGGCCGGGGCGGCGGGCGGGGCGCTGTCGTTGCTGCTGCTCGCGGGCGCGGGCGGGCTGTGGACGATGACGCTGGGCTGGTGTCTGGTCCAGCTCACCCTGAACGCGGCCTTCGCGGCGGTCACCGCGGCCGTGCCGGACCGGGTGCCGCGGCTCCAACGCGGCTCGGTGGGCGGCTGGTTGGGGGCGGCGCAGATCCTGGGCGTGGTCGGCGGGACCGGACTCGCGACGGCGGCGGGTGGGATCGGGGCCGGGTATGCGGCGTGCGCGGTGTTCACGGTGGTGGGCGTGCTGCCGTACGTGCTGCGCCATCCCGATCTGCGGCTGGCCGCGGCGGACCGGCCGCCCTGGTCCTGGCGCGGCTTCCTCGCCGGGTTCTGGCTCAGTCCGAAGCGCTATCCCGATCTGGGCTGGGCCTGGCTGACCCGCTTCCTCATCAACCTCAGCAACGCCCTGGTCCTCCTCTACCTCCTCTACTACCTCCGCGACCGCCTGCACTACCACGACCCCGACCAGGGGGTGCTGATCCTCACCGCCGTGAACGGGCTGACACTGCTCGCCACGGTCGTGGTGGGCGGTGTCTGGTCCGACCGGGTCGGACGGCGCAAACCCTTCGTGGTCTGGTCCGGGGTGCTGATGGCGGTGGCGACGGCGGCGCTGGCCGCCTGGCAGACGTGGCCCGGCGCCGTCGTCGCGGCGGCGGTGCTCGGCATCGGCTTCGGGGTGTTCACCTCGGTCGACTTCGCGCTGATGACGGACGTGCTCCCGACGGCCCTGGACCGCGGCAAGGACCTCGGCGTCATCAACGTCGCCAACGCCCTCCCCCAGGTCGCGGCCCCCGCCCTCGCCGCCCCGATCGTGACGTACCTGGGCGGCTACCGGGTGCTGTACGCCGTGGCGGCGGTGATCGGGTTGGCGGGGGCGGTGTTCGTCGACCGGATCAGGGGCGTGGACTAGAGCGCTCCGGCGTCCCGGGCCGCGTACACCGACGGATGGATGGGCCGGTACCCCAGCTCCCTCCGGATCCGCTCCGTCGACATGATCACCAGCCACGGGTCGGGGTCGGTCCGGTCCTGGAGCTCGGCCGGGACCTCCACGCCGTTCAGCTGGTGCAGCTCGACCGCCGTCACGGGCGCGTCGTCCGCGATGTTGTAGATCCGGCCGGCGATGCCCGGTGCGTGCAGGATCCGCAGCAGGCCCTGGGCGACGTCCGCGTGGTGGCCCATGTGCAGCCGCTGGGTCGCCGCCCAGTTGCCGGCCCACATCAGGGACTGCGCGAGGTGCGGGTCGCCCTCGCCGTACACGAACGGCAGCCGGGCGACCCGTACGTCCATGCCGTCGAGCGCCAGCAGCTCCCGTTCGGCCTGCGCCTTCGACTCGGGATACGCGCCCCACATCGACCCGCCGGGCCGGCTCTCGTCCTCCTCCGTCACCGGCCGCCCCCGCCCCGTGCCGTACACCAGCCCCGTACTGACCTGCACGAACCGCCGCACGCCGGCCGCCTGCGCGGCCCGCCCCAGCTCGACCGCCGCGTCGCGGTTGACGGCCCGCGCCTCCTCGTCCGGCACGCCGCGGAAGGCGGCGGCGACGTTCACGACGGCGTCCACGCCCGCGACCGCCTTGCCGAGCGCCTCCGCGTCCCGCAGATCACCGACGACGACCTCCGCGCCCAGCTCCGCGAACCGCTCCCCGCGGGCCGCGTCCCGCACCAGCACCCGCACGCGTTCGTCGCCCCGGCTCTGGGCGATCAGCCTCGGCACGAATCGGCGTCCGACCTGTCCCGTCGTACCGGTCACCAAAGTCAGCATGTCCTGCTCCTCTCGTCACGGACCAGCATTCAGCGGGGATCCCGGTACCGGGAGAGACCCCTCGATCCGGGGATCGGCAGTCCCTGGATAAGCCGGGCGGCTTCGCGCAGGGTGGAGGGGTGAACCGAGCCGAACTCGCCGACTTCCTGCGCCGTGGCCGTGCCCGCCTCGACCCGTCCGACGTGGGCCTCACGGCCGGCGCGCGGCGCCGTACGCCGGGGCTGCGGCGCGAGGAGGTGGCCCAGCTGGCGGGGATGTCGGTGGACTACTACACGCGCCTCGAACAGTCCCGGGGTCCGCGGCCGTCGCGCCAGATGCTCACGGCACTGGCCCGCGCCCTGCGCCTGACGGACGACGAGCGGGACCACCTGTTCCATCTGGCGGGCGAGGAGCCGCCGCGCAGGGGCGGGGCGTCCTCACACGTCAACCCCGGGCTGCTGCTGGTCCTCGACCGGCTGTACGACACCCCGGCGCTGGTGACGAGCGACTGCGGGGAGGTGCTGGCGCAGAACGCGATGTCGCGGGCGCTGTCCGGGGACGTGTTCGCCCGCTCGCCCGGTGACCGCAACATGCTCCGCCGCTTCTTCCTGGACCCGTCCTCGCGCGGGCTCTTCCCGCCGGAGGACGTCCCCGAGCACGCGCGCGCCCACGTCGCCAACCTGCGGGCGGTGGCGGCGGCCCGCCCCGACGACCCTGAACCGGCGGCGCTGGTGGCCGAACTGCGTTCCGGCAGCGAGGAGTTCGCGGCGCTCTGGGACGAGCACGAGGTGGCGGTGCGCCGCCAGTCCACGAAACGCTTCCGGCACCCGCTGGTCGGCCTCCTGGAACTGGACTGCGAGATCCTCGCCACCCAGGACACCCACCACATGCTGGTCATCCACACGGCCCGCCCAGGCACGCCCTCCCACGAACGCCTGCAACTCCTCCGCGTGATAGGCCTCCAGAACCTGACCCCGTCAGAACCCCAGCCGACGTAGCTGCTTGGGATCCCGCTGCCAGTCCTTGGCGACCTTGACGTGCAGATCCAGGCTGTATCAATTTGCGGCTACCGCCGCGCGGCCGACGTACCCACCAGCGCCTCGATCTGCTTGCGGCTCTTGATGCCCACCTTCTTCAGGCGTTCGCCACGACGGCCACCGCCGTACCCCCACCCGCCCCTGCTCAGAACCCCAGCCGCCGCAACTGCTTCGGATCCCGCTGCCAGTCCTTCGCGACCTTGACGTGCAGGTCCAGGAAGACCGGCGTACCAAGCAGTGCCTCGATCTGCTTGCGGCTCTTGATGCCGACCTTCTTCAGGCGTTCGCCCTTCGGGCCGATGATGATGCCCTTCTGGCTGGGGCGTTCGATGAAGAGGTTGGCGTGGATGTCGAGGAGGGGCTTGTCGGCGGGGCGGTCCTCGCGCGGGAGCATCTCCTCGACCACGACCGCGATGGAGTGCGGGAGCTCGTCGCGGACGCCCTCCAGGGCCGCCTCCCGGATCAGCTCGGCGATCATGACCTGCTCGGGCTCGTCGGTGAGGTCGCCCTCGGGGTAGAGCGCCGGGCCCTCCGGGAGGAGCGGGACCAGGAGGTCCGCGAGGAGGCTCACCTGCTTGTCGCCGACCGCCGACACCGGCACGATCTCGGCCCACTCGAAGCCGAGCTCCTTGCCCAGCTGGTCGATGGCGATGAGCTGCTCGGCCAGGGTCTTGGAGTCGACCAGGTCCGTCTTGGTGACGATGGCGATCTTGGGGGTCTTGCGGATGCCCGCCAGCTCCTTGGCGATGAAGCGGTCGCCGGGGCCGATCTTCTCGTTGGCGGGGAGGCAGAAGCCGATCACGTCGACCTCGGCCCACGTCGTGCGGACCACGTCGTTCAGGCGCTCACCCAGCAGCGTGCGCGGCTTGTGCAGCCCAGGCGTGTCGACCAGGATCAGCTGGGCGTCCTCCCGGTGCACGATCCCCCGCACCGTGTGCCGCGTGGTCTGCGGCTGGTTCGCGGTGATCGCCACCTTCTGCCCGACCAGAGCGTTCGTGAGGGTGGACTTGCCCGCGTTGGGACGCCCGACGAAACAGGCGAAGCCCGCGCGGTGTGGGGCCGCCGCCGACGGCTCGGATGACTGACTGCGAACGCTCATGCGGCCATTCTCCCTGATCCAAGAAGCCCCGCCGCACCGTGAGGTTCCGGTAACCCACACGCAACGAAACATCACGGAAACATATACGTACCCAAGCAGAAATACACAGCGGTGACCCTCTGACGAGCCCCCACCCGTTGGAGACCCGCATGTCCCTCGCCGCCGCACAGGCTGCCGCGCGCATCGACACCGGCGACACCGCCTGGCTGCTCGCCGCCACCGCCCTCGTCCTGCTGATGACCCCGGGCCTCGCCCTCTTCTACGGCGGCATGGTCCGCACGAAGAGCGTCCTCAACATGCTGATGATGAGCTTCGTGTCGATCGCGCTGGTCACGGTGGTGTGGCTGGCCGCGGGCTATTCGCTCGCGTTCGGGGACGACATCGGCGCCGGGCTGCTCGGCGGCCTGAAGCACGCCGGGATGGCCGGCCTCGGCCCGGACAGCGTGCAGGGCACGGTCCCCACCCTCCTGTTCGCCACCTTCCAGCTCACCTTCGCGATCATCACGGCCGCGCTCGTCAGCGGCGCGGTCGCGGACCGCGTGAAGTTCGGCGCCTGGCTGGTCTTCGTGCCGGTGTGGGCGCTGCTCGTATACGTTCCCGTCGCCCACTGGGTCTGGGGCCCGGGCGGCTGGATCCTGGACCACCTCGGCGCCCTGGACTTCGCGGGCGGTCTGCCGGTCGAGATCACCTCCGGCGCCTCCGGCCTCGCCCTCTGCCTGGTCCTCGGCCCGCGGCTCGGGTTCAAGAAGGACGCGATGCGCCCGCACAACCTGCCGATGGTGATGCTGGGCGCCGGTCTCCTCTGGTTCGGCTGGTTCGGCTTCAACGCCGGCTCCGCCCTCGGCGCCAACGGCCTCGCCGCCGCCGTCTTCCTCAACACCCTCGCCGCCGGCTGCACCGGCCTGCTCGGCTGGCTCTTCGTCGAGCAGAAGCGCGACGGCCACCCGACGACTCTTGGCGCGGCTTCCGGCGCGGTCGCCGGCCTGGTCGCCATCACCCCGTCCTGCGGCTCGGTCTCGCTCCTCGGCGCCCTGGTCGTCGGCCTCGCCGCCGGCGTCGTCTGCTCGTACGCCGTGGGCTGGAAGTTCAAGCTGAATTACGACGACTCGCTCGACGTCGTCGGCGTCCACCTGGTCGGCGGCGTCATCGGCACCCTGCTGATCGGCGTCTTCGCCGAGAAGGCGATGACGGGTGGCACGCAGGGCCTGCTGTACGGCGGCGGGCTCGCGCAGCTCGGCAAGCAGCTGGTGGCCGTGGTCGCGGTGGCGGCGTACGCCTTCGTGGTCACGTACGGGATCGGCAAGGTGATCGACCGGGCGATGGGCTTTAGGGCGAGCGAGGAGCAGGAGCACACCGGCCTGGACCTTACGGTGCACGCCGAGACCGCATACGATCACGGCGTCCTGGGCCACGGCGCCCCGGTCAGCTCCTCCGTCGTCCCCTCCGCCCAGAAGGTCAAGTCCCAGGCATGAAGCTCATCACCGCGATCGTCAAGCCCTACCGCCTCGACGAGGTGAAGACCGCCCTCCAGGAGATGGGCATCAACGGTCTGACCGTGAGCGAGGCCAGCGGTTACGGCCGTCAGCGCGGCCACACCGAGGTGTACCGGGGCGCCGAGTACCAGGTCGACCTCGTGCCCAAGGTCCGTATCGAGGTCGTCGTCGACGACGCCGACTGCGACGCCGTGATCGACGCGATCGTCAAGGCCGCACAGACGGGGAAGATCGGGGACGGGAAGGTGTGGGCGCTGCCGGTCGAGACGGTCGTACGGGTACGGACGGGAGAGCGCGGGCCCGACGCGCTCTGAGCAGCAGGACCGTCCCCACCACGGCCACCACCAGCAGGATCACCGCGACCAGCCAGGGCAGGGCGAAGAAGGACGCGCTCGCCGATTCCTCGGTGTCCTTGGCGCTCGCGGTCAACGTGACGTCTCCCCAGTCGAGTTGGGGCGCGCCGCGCCACGGTTCGGTGAGCTGGACGCGCTGGCCGGGCAGCAGCTCGGCGGGGATGCGGGTGAGGTCGCGGGAGAGCAGCGTTCGGCCGAACAGTCCGCTCGCGCGCAGCTCCACCTTGGGGTTCAGGGTGACGTTGCCGGTGTTGTGCAGGGTGTAGGAGATCGTCGCCGTGCTGTCGCCGAGGCCGGGGACGAGGGGCTGGTGGTGGACGACGTGGACGTGCTCGACCGCGATCGCGGACAGGGTCGGGCCGCCGACGCGCAGATAGACGCGGGCGGCGACCGCCCGCTGGACGCCGAGCGCGAGTGAGCCGTCGCCCCGGTCGACCTGTTCGTCGAGGGCGACCAACGCGCCTGGGTGGTCGCCGGGTTCGGCGCCCTCGGGCACGGTGAGCGTGAAGGGGACGGTGACCTTGCCGTGCGCCGGGACGGTGATCCGGGACTTCGCGGGCTTCGCCCAGGCGCCCACGCCCCGCTGCTTCTCCTTGACCGTCTTCACGGCGAACCCGCCGTCCCGCGCGGTGTTGTAGGCGTCGGCGGCGTACATCCGGAAGGTCAGCGGCTTGCCGGTCTTGTTGGCGACGACCACCTTGTCGGAGATCGTCGTGCCGGGATCGGCGGAGAGATAGAAGTACGGCCGTGCGCCGAGCTTCGACGCGGCCGGGTAGACGGACCAGCTGCCGTTGTCGGCGGCGTGCGCGGGCGCGGCCGGCAGCGCGGCCAGGACCAGGCCCAGGAGGAGGACGTACAGCTTGCGCATGGGTGCGGACCCCCACGTGTGGATGAGGTGGACGGGCGGGTGCGGACGCCCGTGCGGCCGGTCAGCTGAGCGTGAGGGTGAGGACCCCGGAGTACGAACCCGGAGGTGTGAACGCCGGTACGTCGAGGGAGAGCCCCGCGTCCGCCGTGAACTCACCGCCGGTGAGCGTGCCGTTGGGGGTCGACGCCAGTGTCGCGCCCGCCTTGCCCACCACACCCGGCGAACCGGCCTGGCAGGTGCTCGGGCTGCCCGCCTTGGTGGCGCAGGCGGGGGTCCAACTCAGCTTCTCGGCATCGATCTTGGCGCCGGGCGCGGTGAAGTCGGTGACCTTCCCGGTCAGCGACCAGCCGGCCGGCCCGCCGCGGAAGTCCTTGACGGTGACCGTCTTCAGCGCGCCGGTCGAGGCCCCGCCCGTTCCGAAGTTCACCGCCGACAGCGCGACGGAGTCCCCGGCCTGGGACATGGACAGCGTGCCGGCGTTCACGGTCGTCGTGATCTTCTGACTGCCGTCCGGAACGGGCGTGTTGTCGATGACCGTGTACGCGGCGACCGGGGAACCGAGGGCCTCGGTCCACGCGCCGCCCTCGTACGCCACGATCCCGGTCGTCGTCTTGTCGTTGACGACGAGGGGAGCGCTGATCTTGCCGTCGGCGCCCGCGGTGGTGGTCGCGGTGTCCCCGGTCTGGCTGCCGCCGGACCGGCCGGCCAGGGTCACCGTCGCGCCCGCCGTGAACCCGGTGCCGCTGACGGTGACGCTGTCACCGGGGTTGCCGGAGGCCTTGTCGAGCGTGATGGCACGGTTGTTGACCGGTGTGCTGGTGTCCGTCGCCGTGAGGGTCTCGGAGACCGGCGCGGGCGGGTTGGTCACCGTGCACGGGGTGTCCAGCTCCAGGATGTAGCTGGTGTGGATGTTGTAGTCGCCGGGCGAGAGCGTGATCGACCCGGCGGTGGTGACCTTGAAGGTGCCGGTCATGGAGAACGACGGGAAGGCGCCGTTGCCCGGCACCGGGTCGTT
The DNA here is from genome assembly GCF_022698165.1 of Streptomyces cylindrosporus. Lineage (GTDB taxonomy): Bacteria > Actinomycetota > Actinomycetes > Streptomycetales > Streptomycetaceae > Streptomyces > Streptomyces cylindrosporus. The sequence goes on along the minus strand of NZ_JALDAY010000001.1, from coordinate 322,843 downwards.
CTTCTTCGGTCCCGCGACCGTGATGTCACCGGTCTGCGCCCCGCCGAGGGTGACCTTTCCGGTCGGCGTCATGATGTCGGCCGGCAGGGCGATCGCGGTGGGGTTGCTGGCGGCGGGCTTGACCACCGTGTAGGTCACGGTGACGGTGTCGCCGACGTCCGGGGTGGTGTCGCTCACCGCGATGTTGGCGGTCGTGGTGCCGTCGATCGGCGGGATGCCGGCGACCGCGGGCGGGATGCAGTGCGTGGCGAAGTCCACGTCCGTGGCGGCGCCGGCCGGGCAGGCCAGCGCACCGCCCGCGGTGACCGCGAGCGCGGTCGCCCCGAGCACGGACGCCCAGCGGCGTCTTCGGTTCTGCGTTCCCATGGGTGTGCCCCCTCTCTTCTGCGCCTCACTGGGGGCATTGATGTGTGGATCGCGTGAGAAGTCAATGGAGAGGGCGAAATGAACTGATGGACCGTCAGTTCCTGTATGGGGCCCAGGAACTGACGGTCCGTTTGCTGTGAACGAACCGGGAGCGGCTCAGTCGAAGACGAACGGGCCCGGGGACTGCGCCGCGGTCGCGGTGCAGGTGACGGTGATCCCGAAGACGGTCAGCTGCAGCGAGCCGCCGTACGCCTCCAGGCTGTCGCCGGAGGCGACGGTGCCGTCGAGGGGACCGACGGTGACGGGGTCGCCGGCCGCGATGGCCGGGTTCTCCGTGCCGGTGAAGACACTGGTCCCGCCGGTGGTGTTGTTGACGAGGGTGAGGGTGGAGGAGATCGAGTCCTCCGACAGGGCGATCGGCGCGGTGACGGCCGAGGTGACGGTGATGGTGGCCGCCGTGCCGTCCTGGGTGGCCGTGAGTGTGGCCTCACCGCTGCCGAAGCTGCCGCAGTCGGCGTTGATCGTCGCCGTGTCCGGAGTGACGGCCGCGGCCGTCGGCGCGAAGGCGAGTCCGGTGACCGCGAGGGCCCCGACCGCCAGTGCCGCACCCATACCGATGCGCTTGCGTCTCATGGGGGTTCAGCTCCCTTCCCGCAACGGGAATTTCTGGGGGGAAATGGGGGGTGGCTGGAGGTGCGCCCCGACGGAACGCCCACGGCAGGCGGGTGCGGTCGCACTGCGCGGCTCGAAATCTGACGGCCCGTCGGAACCAACGTTCCCATTGATACGCGAGGGAAGAGGAACTGCAAGCCGGAATTCCGGCCAAGTGTTACCGGGGGTATCAGCCCTGGGGCGTGGCGATCTGTGCGCGCTGCGTCGAACCCCTGTCACGAGCGCCGGAGTCCCGACGCCGGGCCCCCGGCCGACCTGCCTTTCTGCTGGGGGTCCGGGGGCCCGCGGCGAAGCCGCTGATGTCACAGCCCCCGGAATGATGCACCGGGGGTATCAGCCTGCGGTCACGGTGGTACGTACATTGCCGTCGACCCCCGCCAGCAGCACGGGAGTCCCCGCGCCGCCCAGGTCCCGGACGGCCGCGCGGTCCTCCTCCGTGACCGATTCCGCCTCGGTCACCACGGCCGCCGCCTCCAGCGACTTCGCGCCGGACGCCACCGCCATCGCGACCGCCGTGCGCAGCGCGCTCAGCTTCAGTGACGGCAGCTCGACGCTCCCGGCGACATACGTACGTCCCGTCTCGTCCCGTACGGCCGCCCCCTCGGGCACACCGTTGCGGGCCCGCGCGGAACGGGCCAGGGTGACGATCTTGCGGTCCTCGGGGTCGAGCGCGCTGCTGTCGGTCATGAGCCGAGCATACGTACCGGTGGGACCGCTATCCGGCCACGGGGTACATCGCCTCCGGGGAAGCGAGCCACTCCAGCTCGGCCGCCTCGACCGCAGCCCCTCGCCCATGCCCCGTCTGCCCGGCGCGACCTCGGGCGCGGGCGGGTTCAGCCCGGCCGGTACAGGTGCCGCCGCTCGGCGTCACCCATCCGTAGCACCCGCACGACCGAGTCGGGGCCGCGCGACGACACTGAGATGGCCCGCCCCACGGGGCGGGCCATCGCTTCACAGGTCTGTCGTCGTCCTCCCGGAGGGCGGGAGGTCCGAGACCGTGCCGAGAAATCCCTCCCAGGCGGCCGGTGTGAACGCTACCACCGGACCCGGCCGGTTCTTGGAGTCGCGAACCAGCACGGTACGGCCGGTCCAGGCGACTTCCACGCAGTCCTTGTCGCCTCCAGTGCTCGTGCTCCCCTTGCGCCACGACCATGAGCCACCCACGCCGTCCCCTCCAACCTGGGTGTGGACACGTAGCACCTCTTCCAGAATAGCCGCGCGCGATACGGATATGACTGAGAAGTTTCCCGCCAAGTTCCGCGAATGAAAAGGTATGCACTACTCCGTTTCCGCGAGCAGACTCACCAGGTCATCTCGCCCCTCCCCCAGCCGGCCGGCGAGGCGGAGCAGCAGAGTGTCCACGTCATCCTTGACGGCCGCGTCCTCCAGCTCCCAGAAACTCTCCAAGTAACGCCCGGTCTCCTCCGGGGAGTTGCTCAGGTACGAGTCGCCGCGGGGGTTCTCCAGATAGATCGAGTCCGGCATCTCCTCGGCCTCGAACTCGAAGAGCGTGAAGGGACCCTGCATGCCCGGGTGCGCGCCGACGCTGAACGGGAGGATCTGGATGCTGACCCGCGGACCGGCCGCGAGTTCCGCCAGCCTCTCCAGCTGGGTGCGCATCACACCACGGCCGCCGACCTGCCTGCGGACCACCGACTCGTCGATGACGAAGAACAGTTGGGAGCCCTCGTCCCCCTGAAGCAGGTCCTGGCGGGCGAGCCGGCCTTCGATGTACCGGTCCATCAGTTCTTCGGACATGCCCTGGCTGTAGGAGCTCATCACGGCGCGCGCGTACTCCTCGGTCTGCAACAGCCCAGGAACGACCAGGGGGTTGAAGTTACGGATGATCGAGGCCGACGACTCCAGCGCCAGATACTGGAGGAACTCCTTGGAGTAGATGTCACGGAATTCGGTGAACGGCATCTTCCGGCTGCCCCGGGCCAGATCGAGCAGTGTCTCGATCTTCCGTCGGTCCGTGATGTCGTAAGTCGTCAGCAGCGGCCGGAGATCGTTCACCGAGATGCCGACCTCGCCGGCCTCAATGCGGATCAACTTGGAGGGGCTCCACTCCATCTTCTGCGCAACCTCGCGCTGCGTCAGACCGGCCTTGATCCTGGCCTTGCGGAGTTCCGTACGGAGTCGCAGCCGCTGCAGGGCCGCGCTCGGCGCACCAGGCGCACTCATGATTGGTCTACCCCCAATGGGACCACTCGGTTTGCAACATAGCAGATTGACGTGCTACTCATCGACACCTCTCCCTAGGGAACTTTTCACCGGGAGCGACACAGACCTCCCAGGCCCTGCACGTGCAGCGGCACGTGCGAGCAGTCGAAGTGCTATGTCGCAACTGGCTGCCAACCTATCTGAGAACACACTTAGCGGATGCAGCCGTTAGGGCTATTCACCCGACTGCGAGCCAGCTACGCTGGTTCGGAGGTACGTTGTCGACTTGACGGCACCTCAACTCCGGTTCGCCCGAAGGAGGTTCGGTCACACATGTGGACCGCCGCGGTGTCCACAAGGTGTGGGACCACTGGAAGGAGGACAGGCCCCATGGCCACAGAGCCGGAGGGGCGCCGTAGCACGTGGACCGAACGGGTGACGAACGTCGTCCCGTGGATCACCCTCATCGTGCTGATCTACAAGATCGCCGAAGAGGTGCTCCGCCACGTGTGACGCAAGCGACCCCGGCTGAAAGAAGCCGGGGCCGGATGAGCGAGCGCCAGTAGAAGCAGGCTCCACTCCGAGTGTGCTTGGACCGCGTACAAGGAGTGGGCCTGTTAAGGACCCGCTGAACTCTCTATTCTGCCGCGATCCTTCGCGCCTGGCGAGGTCTCGGCATCACTTCCGTCGATGCACGGATTCACTTCCGGTCGAGCCGCAGCCGCTCCGCGCGCGGCAGCCCCGCCACCACGAGGTCGTACGAGTCCTCGATGAGCTCGCGCACCAGCCGGTCGGACAGCCCGCCGTCGACGGTGACGGTGTTCCAGTGCCGCTTGTTCATGTGATACCCGGGAACGATCAGGCCCGGGTGATCGGCCCGCAGCCGGACCGCGTCCTCGGGATCGCACTTGAGGTTGACGGTCAGAGGCCGCGCCCCGAGATTCGACAGAGCGAACAGCTTGCCCAGCACCTTGAAGACGGACGTCTCCGGGTTGAACGGAAAGTCCTCCACGACGGCATTGAAGGACAGACAGAATCCGCGCAGCTCCTCAGGGGTCATACGGGGGTCTCCTCACCGGTCTCCGGGCGGCCGTGCGCGCAGTCGACCTCGTCACCGAGGAGGTCGGTCACATACCCGTGTCCGCCGACGTGCACGGTCACCACCGCGGGTTCGTGCTCGACCTCGAAGGGTTCGTCGTCCTCGCCGAAGCCGTACGTCACGACCACGAACGTCTCTCCGGGGCGCAGCCAGTGGTCGCTGCCGTACGGCTCCAGGATCAGTTCCAGCATGTCCGTGCCCCGGTTGCTCACCCGCATCCGGGCCACCGGACCCCCGCCGGACTCCGTCACTCCTCTTTCGCCTCCTCCGCGGGCGGATCCGTCGGGCCCAGGGGCTCGACCAGGACCGTGACGATCTTGTTGCGGCGGCCGGAGCCGGCCTCCGCGGTCAGGCGGAGCTCGCGGCCGTCGGGGAGTTCCACGACGCTCGACGCCTCGGCGATGGGGACCCGGCCCAGGGCCTTCGCGAGGAGGCCGCCGACCGTCTCCACGTCCTCGTCGTCGTACTCGTCGAGGCCGTACAGCTCGCCCAGGTCCGTGATGTCGAGGCGGGCCGTGACGCGGTAGCGGTCGTCGCCGAGGTCCTCCACCGGCGGGAGTTCACGGTCGTACTCGTCGGTGATCTCGCCGACGATCTCCTCCAGGATGTCCTCGATGGTGACGATCCCGGCCGTGCCGCCGTACTCGTCGATGACCACGGCGACGTGGTTGCGCTCCTGCTGCATCTCGCGCAGCAGGTCACCGGCGTTCTTCGTGTCGGGCACGAACGCGGCAGGCCGCATGGCCGTCGAGACCAGCTCGGACTCGGCGTCGCGGCTGATGTGCGTCTTGCGGGCCAGGTCCTTGAGGTACACGATCCCGACGATGTCGTCCTCGCTCTCCCCGGTGACCGGGATGCGCGAGAAGCCCGAGCGGAGCGCGAGGGTGAGGGCCTGGCGGATGGTCTTGTAGCGCTCGATGACGATCAGGTCGGTGCGCGGAACCATGACCTCCCGTACGAGGGTGTCGCCCAGCTCGAAGACCGAGTGCACCATCCGGCGCTCCTCGTCCTCGATCAGCGACTCCTTCTCGGCGAGGTCCACCAGCGCCCGCAGCTCCGCCTCGGAGGCGAACGGGCCGCGGCGGAAGCCCTTGCCGGGGGTCAGCGCGTTACCGATCAGGATCAGCAGGTTCGGGATCGGGCCCATGATCCGGGCCAGCGGCAGCAGCACGTACGCCGCCGCCGTCGCGGTGTTCAGCGGATGCTGCCGGCCGATGGTGCGCGGCGAGACACCGACGGCGACGTACGAGACGAGCACCATCACGCCGATCGCCGCGAGCAGGGCACGGGTGGTGCCGGAGAACTGCTGGAGACAGGCGTACGTCACCATCGCCGCGGCCGCCATCTCGCAGGCGACGCGGACCAGCAGGGCGACGTTGAGGTAGCGGGTGGGGTCGGCGGCGACCTGCGCCAGCTTCGCGCTGCCGCGCCGCCCGGACCGTACCGCCTCCTCGGCGCGGAAGCTGGAGACACGGGCGAGACCCGCCTCCGCGCAGGCGGCCAGCCACGCCACAACGACCAGGGCGATGGCGCCCGCGACGATCTGAGGACTCATGAGGCGGCTCTACGAGACGGTGGGAGCCGGGGACGGGCCGGTCAGGCCCTTCTCGGCCCGCCAGCCGTCCACGATGGCCGCCTGCAGACCGAACATCTCGGCCTTCTCGTCGGGCTCCTCGTGGTCGTACCCGAGGAGATGCAGCACTCCGTGGACGGTGAGCAGCTGGAGCTCCTCGTCCATGGAGTGCTGGGTCTCGGCTTCCTCGCCCTGCTTCTTTGCGACCTCGGGACACAGCACGATGTCCCCGAGCAGCCCCTGCGGCGGCTCCTCGTCGTCCTTGCCGGGCGGGCGCAGCTCGTCCATCGGGAAGGACATGACGTCCGTCGGCCCCGGCAGGTCCATCCACTGGATGTGCAGCTGCTCCATGGCGTCGGCGTCCACGACGATCACCGAGAGCTCGGAGAGCGGGTGGATGCGCATCCGCGCGAGCGCGTAACGGGCGATGTCGAGGATCGCCTGCTCGTCGACCTCGGTTCCGGACTCGTTGTTGACGTCGATCGACATGGTGCTGGCTTGTCTACTTCCGCTTGTTGCGGCCGCCCTTGTGGGTGCCGTTCTCCGTGCCGTGCTTGCTGTCGTACTTCTCGTACGCGTCGACGATACGGCCGACGAGCTTGTGCCGTACGACGTCCTGCGACGACAGGCGGGAGAAGTGCACGTCGTCGAGCCCCTCCAGGATGTCCTGGACCTGCCGCAGCCCCGACTTCGTCCCGTTCGGCAGGTCGACCTGCGTCACGTCACCCGTGATCACGATCTTCGAGTCGAAGCCGAGCCGGGTGAGGAACATCTTCATCTGCTCGGGCGAGGTGTTCTGGGCCTCGTCGAGGATGATGAAGGCGTCATTGAGGGTGTTGTGGGTCAGCAGGTAGTCCTGGGTGACGTAGAGGGAGTCCTCGGCGGCCACCTGGATACAGACGGTCTCCTCCCTGCCCGCGGGCTCGATGCTGTCGATGAACCGCATCGGGCGTCCGCCGCCTCCGGCCGCGTGGTACTTGTCGCGCTTGCGGGCGAGGCGGAAGGGCTCGATGCCTTCGGGGAGGCGGATGTCGACGACGTGGCTGTCGTGACGGTGAGCCGCAAGGGCGGTCCCCTGCTTGCGGTCCTGAGCGAGACGGCGCCGAGTGTAGGCAACGCCACCGAGCGACTGGACCAGGGCGATGATGTCGTCCCGCAGGAGAATTGACGCGGTCGAGAACTGAACCCGGCAGGTGCGGTCCTTCTGTGTGACCGGTCCGCCGTCGGAGTCGAGCAGGCCCTGGAGAACGGCCAGCCGCACCTCGGCAGAGTTGTACAGGTAGTCATCCGGGACGAACTTGGTGTGCGAGCGCGTCCGCAGCAGATCCAGCTCACGCAGGACTCGCGTGACCGGATTCTCCAGCGTGACCACATCGCCGGGGGACTTGATCCGGTTGAGGACGTAGTCGGGCCCGCCCTTGTGCCGGACCGTGACGCCGGGCAGTCCGGCCTCCAGGGCCTCCGCCAGCTCACGATCCTCCGTCGCGAAGGACGGCGTGGTGGAACCCGTGAGGCAGCCATCGCCCAGCAGCAGTCCCAGCGCGTACGGGTCCATGGGAACCTCACGCTCGGGGAACTCCACGGGCGCGGTGAGCATGGGCAGCTCGTACCGGCGATAGTGCGCCGCCCGGAGGTTGCCGATCATCTCCTGGGTCTCCAGAACCCGCCACGGCTTGTCACGGCGCGCGTCATCACGGGTCCGGACCGTCCACAGGTGCTCACCGCAGGCCAGGGTCCAGGAACCGTCCTGGGCCGTGACGCGGTAGATGTCCCGCTCGCCCTGCGGATAGACGCCGAGGACCGGGGTCGGCTCGCCATTGGAGCCAATCACCAGGTCACCGACCTGAAGGTCGCCGATGGGGCGCCAGCCGTCCGGCGTAAGGACGTTCGTGAACACGGGTTGGCTGCGGCCACGCATATATGCCAGCGGCGCCACCTCGATCGTCCCCGCCGCCATCAGCCGTGGGATCGAGTCCGGGTCCAGCATGTCGTGCAGCGCGTCGTACAGCGGGCGCAGGTACGGGTCGATCTTCTCGTAGAGCGTGCCCGGCAGGAAGCCGAGGCGCTCTCCCGCCTCCACGGCGGGGCGGGTCAGGATGATGCGGTTGACCTGCTTGGACTGGAGGGCCTGCACCGCCTTGGCCATGGCGAGGTAGGTCTTGCCGGTACCGGCGGGGCCGATGCCGAAGACGATCGTGTGCTTGTCGATCGCGTCGACGTACCGCTTCTGGTTCAGGGTCTTGGGGCGGATCGTGCGACCGCGCGAGGAGAGGATGTTCTGGGTGAGGACCTCGGCCGGGGTCTCCTGGCCGTCGTTCGTCCCGTTCTCACTCGCTCTGAGCATCGCGATCGAGCGTTCCACTGCGTCCTCCGTCATCGGCTGTCCGGTGCGGAGCACCAGCATCATCTCGTCGAACAGGCGCTGGACGATGGCGACTTCAGCGGCGTCGCCGACCGCGCTGATCTCATTGCCCCGGACGTGGATGTCGGCCGCCGGGAAGGCCTTCTCGATCACGCGCAGGAGGGAGTCGCCGGAACCCAGCACGGTGACCATCGGGTGCTGGGCAGGGACCGTGAACTGTGCTCTCGCCTGCCCCTGCGCGGGGGTGTGAGCTGTGGGTGTCTGAGTCATGGGCCGGCTCTGTAGGCCTTGCTCGTCCTCCTGAAAACGGCACGCTGCCCCGGTGGGCCGCCTGGCGGTTTCAAGGGTACGCCGGGGGACTGACAACGCCGTAGGACTTTTCACGGCCCCAGCCACGGTCCCGGTTGCGGCCTCGGTCGCGGCCCGGGGAACTCCGGCCTACGCGCCTACGCGCCTACGCGGACCTGAACCCGATCGTCGGCACCGCCCGCCGCAGCGGCCACGGTCTCGCCGCCGTCTCCTCCGGGACCAGGTCGTCCAGGAACGCGTACCGCCGCAGCGCGGCCGGCTCCTGGCTCTCCACCGACTGCACCTTGCGCCACCAGGCCCCGATCTCCGACCAGCCGGGCGCCGACAGCGAGCCGCCGAACTCCTGGACCGACAGCGCCGCCGTCAGCCCCGCGAAGGCCAGCCGGTCGGCCAGCGGCCAGTCGGCGAGCGTGCCGGTGACGAAGCCCGCCACGAAGACGTCGCCGGCGCCGGTCGGGTCGAGGGCCGCCACCTCGATGGCGGGGACCTCGGCGCTCTCGCCGGTGCGCCGGTCCACGGCGTACGCGCCCTCGGCACCCAGGGTGACGACGGCGAGCGGTACGTGCTCGGTGAGGGCGTGGGCGGCGGCGCGCGGGGAGCTCGCGCCGGTGTACCGCATCGCCTCCTCCGCGTTCGGCAGGAAGGCCTCGCAGTGCTCCAGGTCGGCGAGGCCGGCCAGGTCCCAGGCGCCGGTGTCGTCCCAGCCGACGTCGGCGAAGACGCGGGTGCCCCTGCTCGCGGCCTGGGCGATCCAGGGGGCGCGCTTGCCAGGCGTGAGGGAGGCGATGGCGGCACGCGCGCGGGGCGGGCAGTCGGGGGCGGGCTCCTCCGGGGGCGGCTCGTGGCCGTGGGAGACCATCGTGCGCTCGCCCTCGTACGCCATCGAGACGGTGACCGGGGAGTGCCAGCCGGGCACGGTGCGCGAGGTGGCGAGGTCGATGTGCTCGCCGGTCTCCAGGGCGTCCCAGCAGTACTCGCCGTAGTGGTCGTCGCCGAAGGCCGCCGCGAGGGACGTCTTCAGGCCGAGCCGGGCCAGTGCGGTGGCCATGTTGGCGACGCCGCCGGGGCTGGAGCCCATCCCGCGCGCCCAGGACTCGGTGCCGCGCACGGGGGCGGAGTCGAGGCCGGTGAAGATGATGTCGAGGAAGACCGTGCCGGTCAGGTACACGTCCCAGGGGGGATCGTCCGGTGTGCGCAGGGCGGCGAGCGGGTCGACCTGGACCTGGCAGGCCGCTCCCTCGGCGGCGGACGACGGTCCCTTCCCGGTGGACGCGCTCGACGGGATCACGGTGCACTCCCTGGATGGTGCGGATCAGGCCAGTGTGCACCACCCCACTGACAACCGGCCGTCACGCACGCCGCGGCGGACGGCGTTCACCAGCGGGGCACCGTCGGCGTCACCCACTGCGGATCGGCCACCCGCATCGCCGCCGCGTCGTCGCGTTCGCGCAGCGACCCGTCGTCGTCGAGCCACCGCTGGTGCAGGACCCGCAGCTTCTCGCGGTCGAGTTCGACGCCGAGACCCGGCGCGTCCAAGACAGTCACCCTGCCGTCCTCGAAGGTGAGCCGGGACGTCAGCACGTCCTCCGACTGCCAGGGATAGTGCGAGTCGCAGGCGTGGTGGAGGTCGGGGACGGTGGACGCGACGTGAGTCATCGCGGCCAGGCTGATCCCCAGGTGGGTGTTGGAGTGCATGGACACGCCGACCCCGAACGTCCGGCAGATCGCGGCGAGTTGCTGGGTGTTGCGCAGGCCGCCCCAGTAGTGGTGGTCGGAGAGCACGACCTGCACGGCGTCCTTGACGAACGCCTCCTTGATCTCGGCGAAGGTCGTCACGCACATGTTGGTCGCGAGCGGCACGCCGGTGGCGGCGGAGACCTCGGCCATGGCGGGGGTGCCGAGCGCCGGGTCCTCCAGGTACTCCAGGACGTCCCCGAGTTCCTTGGCCACCTTCAGCGAAGTCTCCACGGACCAGGCGCCGTTGGGGTCGAGCCGGAGCGGATGCCCGGGAAAGGCCTCCGCAAGCGCCCGCACCGCGGCGATCTCCTCGTCCGGCGGGAAGACTCCGCCCTTGAGCTTGAACGAGGTGAACCCGTACCGCTCCTTGAACAGCCGCGCCTGCGCCACCACCCCCGCCGGATCGACCGCGGCCCCCCAGTCGTCCTTCTCGCTCGCCACGCCCTCGGGGTGGTCGGCCCACTTGTAGAACAGGTACGCGCTGTACTCGACCGCGTCCCGGACCTTGCCGCCGAGCAGCGCGTGCACGGGCAGCCCGAGTGCCTTGCCGAGGGCGTCGAGGCAGGCGACCTCGAAGCCGGAGACGACGGACAGGCGGAGCTTGTCGGCGGTCTGGACACCGCGCAGCCCGCCGACGTCGACCTGTCCGGAGACCCGGGCGTCGTCGACGGCGACCTCGTCGGCGACCGTGAACAGCCCATTCAGATCACTGACTTGACGACCTTTCAGCTTCTCGGCGAACGGCCGGGCGAGTTCCAGGTACTTGGTGTCCCCGTACGTCTCCCCGACGCCCGTGACCCCGTCGGCCGTCTCGACCTCGACGATCAGCCGGGGCGTGTACGGCTGGTGCACGCCCTGCGTGTTGAGCAGCGGCGGGTCGGCGACCAGGATCGGGGTCAGCCGTACGTCGGTGATCGTGAGGTTCACGGTCGGGCTCCTACGAGGTCGAGGCCGGTGGCGAGCAGGGACTCCAGTTCGGCCAGGTCGGCGGGGGACGGGTCGGTGAGCGGTGCGCGGACCGGGCCGACGGGTCGGCCACGGAGCCGGGCCGCCGCCTTGACCAGGGAGACCGCGTATCCCGGTACCCGGTCGCGGAGTTCGACCAGCGGGACGTAGAAGTCGCGCAGGAGCCGGTCCAGGGTCTTGTCGTCGCCGGCCCTCAGTGCGGCGAAGAAGGTGTTGGCGATCTCGGGTGCGAAGGCGTGCACGGCGGAGGAGTAGGCGGGGACGCCGACGGTGGCGTAGGCGCGGGCCTGGATCTCGGCGGTGGCGGCGCCGTTGAAGAAGAGGAAGCCCTCGGGGGCGGCCAGGGTGAGGCGCTGGAGCCGGTCGAGGTCGCTGTGGCCGTCCTTGAGGCCGATGACGTTCGGGAGTGCGGCGATGCGCCTCAACGAGGCTGCCGTATAGGCGACTTGGCCGCGCTGGTAGGCGATGAGCGGGAGCCGGGTGCGGGCGGCGAGCTGCTCCAGTTGGGCGACCAGGCCCTCCTGCGGGGCGGCGACCAGATAGTGCGGCAGCACCAGCAGGGCGTCGGCGCCGGCCTCCTCGGCGATGCGCGCGAAACGGGCGGCCTGCGCCCAGCCGTACCCGACCCCCGCGACGACGGGCACCCGCCCGCCCGCCTCCTCGACGGCGATGGTCACCACCTGCCGGTACTCGTCCTCGTCCAGCGAGAAGAACTCACCGGTGCCGCAGGCCGGGAAGACCGCGCCGGGCCCGGTGGCGAGCTGCGCGGCGGCATGGGCGCGGAAGCCCTCGGGGTCGAGGGAGCCGTCGTCGTGGAAGGAGGTCAGCGGGAAGGAGAGCACGCCGTTCGCCATCCCGTCCCGCAGCCTGCCCGCGGTCGTCTCCGCCGCACCGGCCATGAGGTCTCCCCATATAGATGTCATCTACGTATGAAGACAGAGCCTAGATATGCGAACCACGACAGTCAACGGGCGCGCACCGGCCGACTACCATCGCCCCATGTCGGAGACAGGTGGCGGCGTCCGTGAGGTGAAGTCGGCCGCGCGGACGGTGGAACTGCTGGAACTGCTGGCCGCGCGCGGCGACCGGCCCGCCCGGCTGCAGGAACTGGCGGACGCGCTGGGCGTGCCCCGCAGCTCGATGTACGCGCTGCTGCAGACCCTGATCGGCCGGGGCTGGGTGCGCACGGACATCACCGGCTCCCTCTACGGCATCGGCATCCACGCCCTGCTGACCGGCACCAGCTATCTGGACTCCGACCCGCGGGTACGGGCCGTACGCCCCTACCTCGACGAGGCGTCGGAGGCGCTCGGCGAGACGATCCACATGGGCCGCCTGGACGGCCGGGACGTGGCGTACCTGGCGACCCGCGAGTCGCACGAGTACCTGCGCACGATCAGCCGCGTCGGCCGCCGCCTCCCGGCCCACGTGGGCGCGCTGGGCAAGGCGCTGCTGGCCGAGCGCCCCGACACGGAGCTGCCCGAGGGCCCGTACGAGTCCCTCACCCCCAACACCCGTACGACCCGTGAGTCCCTCGCCGCCGACCTCGCGTCGGTGCGCACGCGCGGCTACTCGGTCGACCGCGAGGAGGGCGTCCTCGGCATCGTCGGCTTCGGCTTCGCGCTGCGTTACGAGACTCCGGCGCAGGACGCGATCAGCTGCTCGGTGCCCGTGGCCCGGCTGACCCCGGAGCACGAGGAGCGGATCGTGGCGGTCATGCGGGAGATCAGGGCGAAGATCGAGGCGACGGCCCCGGGAGCGGGCGGCTCGGCCCACTGGCGTTAGCCCACGGTCCCACGGCTGTTGACGCGCGCTTCTACCCGGCCCCTCTCACCCCAAACGCAACGTGTGCCACATCACACCCCCGGCCCTTCTTCCACAACCGGGTGCTTGATACAAATTCCTCGCGCGTTCCTGTCCGTCGACGGTCGTCGCCCAACCCCCTTTTCCGAGCCGTCTCTTTCGCATGCCCTGGGAACGCCCGTGTTCGCCCCCCGCACCATCGCCTGGCCCCTCGTCGCCCTTTTCACGGCCGGGTACCTCGCCCCGTACCTCCTCCCGACCACCGTCGGCCGCCTGGACTCGGGGCTTCCGCTGACCGCCACCCAGGCGGGTGCCATCGGCAGCGCGCTGCTGCTGAGTTCGGCGGCCGCCGGGTTCGCGCTGGCCTCCCGGGTCGACCCGATCGGCCCCCGCGCCCTCGCCCGCATCGGCCTCGCCCTCGCCGTCCTCGGCTACGGCACCGCCGCGCTGACCGGCAGTGTCTGGATCGTCGTCGCGGGGGCCCTCGTCGGCGGGTTCGGATCCGGTACGGCGACGACGGTGGCCGCGACGGGAATCGCCGCGCAGCCGGATCCGCACCGGACGACCACGCTCGGGCTGCTGGGGGTGTCCGCTCTGGCCGGCGCGGTCTATCTGACCGTCCCCCACCTCGGGGCCGGGCACGGGCAGCCAGTCGCCGCGATCGCCCTGACGGCGCTCGCGGTCTGGCCGCTCACCGGTCGGCTCCCGCTCCGTACGGCGGTTGCGCACATGCCGCTCGACGGCAGCCGGCTCCCCCATCGCCGCTCCGGTCTCGTCCTCGCCGCGGCGATGCTCTGCTGGTCCCTCGTGCAGAACTCGCTGTGGGGTGTCAGCGGGCGTATCGGGCTGGAGCAGGCGCATCTGGCGGAGGCGACCGTTGGTGTGGTCTTCGCGGTGGCGCTCGGGGCGGGGTTGTTCGGCGTGACGGTCGCGGGAGCGGTGGGACCGAGGTTCGGGCGGGCGGTGCCGGTGGGGGCGGGGACGGTGGTCATCGCTGGCTGCATTGTGCTGAGCGCGTCGGCGACCGGGCTTAAGTCCTTCGCGGTCGGGGAGATCGCGTGGAACCTGATCTATCCGGTGGTGCTTTCGTACGTCATCGGGCTGGCCGCTTGTTTGGATCCGCGCGGGCGTTGGGCTGTGCTGGTGGGGTCGGCTTCGTCGCTGGGGACGGCTGCGGGGCCGCTGACCGGGAGTTTGCTGGCGGCTCGGGCTGGGTTTGCCGTGATGGGTGTTGTGTTGGCGGTGGGGTTGGTGGTGATCGCCGTACCTATGACGGTTGTTGCCTTGCGTGCCGGTCGGTGGGGGCTTGTCGCGCAGTTCCCCGCGCCCCTATCGGGGCGCGAGACGGCGCCGGACGTTGCCAAGGCGGCCTAGAACTCGTACGCCTCTACCTCGGCCAAGTAGCGGGAGCGCCGTTCCTCGTCGTCCTCCAGGAAGGATGCGAGGAAGGAGTTGCGGGCCAGTTCCCGGAGGCGGTCCTCCGACAAACCCAAGCTCTTCTGAACGGCCTCGAAGTTGTCTCCCGCGTAACCCCCGAAGTACGCCGGGTCGTCGGAGTTGACCGTGCACATCAAGCCCGCGTCCAGCATTGCCGGCAAGGGGTGGTCGGCGAGGGTGTCGACAGTCCGCAGGCGGACGTTGGAGAGGGGGCACAGGGTCAGCGGGATGCGGTCGCGGGCCAGGCGCTCGACCAGTTCGGGGGACTCCATGCACCTGAGCCCGTGGTCGATCCGTTCGACGCCGAGGACGTCCAGGGCCTCCGTGATGTACTCCGGCGGGCCCTCCTCTCCGGCGTGCGCGACCCGGCGTAGGCCCAGCGCCGCCGCGGCCTCGTACACCTCGCGGAACTTCGCCGGCGGGTGGCCGACCTCGGCGGAGTCGAGGCCGATGCCGGTGATGCGGTCGAGGTGGGGCTTCGCGGCCTCCAGGGTCTCCAGGGCCGACTCGGCGGACTCGTCGCGCAGGAAGCACATGATCAGCCGGGTCGACACGCCGTGGTTCGCCTCGCTGCTCCCCAGCGCGCGCCACAGACCCTCCACCACCGTGGCCATCGCGACGCCCCGTGCGATGTGCGCCTGCGGGTCGAAGAAGATCTCCGCGTGCCGGACGCCCTGCGCGGCGGCGCGGGCGAGGTAGGCGTTCGCCAGGTCCTCGAAGTCCCGCTCGGTGCGCAGGACGGCCATGAGCTCGTAGTACAGGTTCAGGAAGGACTGGAGGCCGTCGAAGTCGTACGCCTTGCGGAGCGCGTCCGTGTCGGCGTACGGCAGCTCCACGTCGTTGCGGGCGGCGAGCTCGAAGGCGAGCTCGGGCTCCAGGGTGCCTTCGATGTGGAGGTGCAGTTCTGCTTTGGGGAGGGGCATCGCAGTATCGTACGGGTGTTTTACAGCCGTTTCGGAACCGGGATGCGGAGCAGGTCGTGCGCGACCGTCAGCTCGCCCTCGAAGCCGGCCGCTCTCGCCTGGCGCTCGAAGTCGTCGGGGTCCGTGTAGCGCTGGCTGAAGTGCGTGAGCACGAGATGCCGTACGCCCGCCTCGCGCGCGACCGTCGCCGCCTGGCCGGCGGTGAGGTGGCCGTGTTCCACCGCGAGGTCGGTGTCCTCGTCGAGGAAGGTCGACTCGATGACGAGCATGTCGCAGCCGTCCGCGAGGGCGTACACGCCGTCGCACAGCCGGGTGTCCATGACGAAGGCGAAGCGCTGGCCGCGGCGGATCTCGCTGACCTCGTCGAGGCGGACGCCGTTCAGCACGCCCTCGCGCTGGATGCGGCCCACGTCCGGGCCCTTGATGCCGTGCGCGGCGAGGCGGTCGGGGAGCATGCGGCGGCCGTCGGGTTCGGTGAGGCCGTAGCCGTAGGACTCGACGGGGTGCGAGAGGCGGTGGGCCTGGAGGGTGTAGGAGGGGGTCACCGCGAGGTCGCCGTCCTTGTCGACGGGGGCCTCCGTGAGGTCGACCGTCTCGCGGTACGCCGTGGCGTGGCGGAGGCGGTCGAAGAAGCGCTGGCCGGACTTCGGGTAGTGGGCGGTGACCTCGTGCGGGACCCGGTCGAGGTTGATGCGCTGGATGACGCCCGCGAGGCCGAGGGAGTGGTCGCCGTGGAAGTGGGTGACGCAGATCCGGTTCAGGTCGTGCGCGGCGACACCGGCGCGGAGCATCTGGCGCTGGGTGCCCTCGCCGGGGTCGAAGAGGATGCCCTCGCCGTCCCAGCGCAGGAGGTAGCCGTTGTGGTTGCGGTGCCGGGTGGGAACCTGGCTGGCTGTGCCGAGGACCACCAACTCGCGTACGGACACGGCGGGTTGCCTATCCGGGAGGCCACTGGAGGCCGCGGCCGCCGAGGACGTGGGCGTGCGCGTGGAAGACGGTCTGGCCCGCGCCGGCGCCGGTGTTGAAGACGATGCGGTAGCTGTCGAGCTTGTCCTCGTCGGCGACGGACTGGGCCTCGCGCAGGACGTCCGCGGCGATCGCCGGCTCGGCGGCGGCGAGGGTCACGGCGTTGGGGTAGTGGACCTTGGGGATCACCAGGACGTGCGTGGGGGCCTGGGGGTTGATGTCCCGGAAGGCGACGGTGGTCTCGGTCTCACGGACGATGGTCGCGGGGATGTGCCCCTCGACGATCTTGCAGAACAGGCAGTCGTCCTGCGGTTCCCCGGCCATGTGGATTCCTCCAGGTGGTTGATCGTCTGTGGGGGCATCGTATCGTCGTCAGGTCGGCACGCCGGGCGGGGTTTTCGCGGGGTTGTTCTCCAGTGCCTCCAGCGCCAGCCGCACCGCCTCGTCCAGCTGGGTGTCCCGGCCCGCCGCGTGGTCCTGCGGCGTCTGGACCACCTCCACGTCCGGCTCCACCCCCCGGTTCTCCACCCCCCACCCGTAACCCTCCAGCCAGATCGCGTACTTGGGCTGGGTGATGAGCGTGCCGTCGACCAGGTGGTAGCGGCTGTCGATGCCGATCACCCCGCCCCAGGTGCGTGTGCCGACCACCGGGCCGATGCCCAGGGCCTTGATCGCCGCGTTGACGATGTCGCCGTCGGAGCCGGACCACTCGTTGGCGACGGCGACCACCGGGCCGCGCGGGGCGTCCTCGGGATAGCTGTACGGGCGCATGCCGCGCGGCACTCCCCAGCCGACGATCCTGCGCGCGAGCTTCTCCACGACGAGCTGGGAGGTGTGGCCGCCCGCGTTCTCCCGGACGTCCACGACCAGGCCCTCGCGGTTCACCTCGACGCGCAGGTCGCGGTGGATCTGGGCCCAGCCGGGGGCCTGCATGTCGGGGACGTGGAGGTAGCCGAGGCGGCCGCCGGAGCGTTCGTGGACGTGGGCGCGGCGGTCGGCGACCCAGGCGTGGTAGCGCAGCGGCGTCTCGTCGGCGACCGGCACGACCACGGCGTGGCGGACGTCGCCGCCGCCGGAGGGCGAGATGGTCAGCTCGACCGGCTTGCCCGCCGTGCCGACGAGGAGCGGGCCGGGGCCGGTGACCGGGTCGACGGGGTGGCCGGCCACCGCGACGATCGCGTCACCGGGGCGGACCGCGACGCCCGGCGCGGCGAGCGGGGAGCGGGCGTCGGGGTCGGAGGTCTCCGCGGGCAGGATGCGGTCGACCCGCCAACTGCCGTCCTCGTGGCGGGAGATGTCCGCGCCGAGCAGGCCCTGCCGGGCACCGTTGCCGTGGCCGCCGTGCGCGACGACGTACGCGTGCGAGGTGCCCAGCTCGCCCTGGACCTCCCAGAGCAGGTCGACGAGGTCGCCGTGGGTGGCGATGCGGTCGAGGACGGGCCGGTAGCGCTCCAGGACGCCGTCCCAGTCGACGCCGCCCATGTCGGGGCGCCAGAAGTGGTCCCGCATGATGCGGCCCGTCTCCTCGTACATCTGCCGCCACTCGGCGGCCGGTTCGACGGTCTGGCGGACCCGGGTGAGGTCGACGGTGACGTTGGTGTCGCTGTCGTCGTCGCCCGAGGCGCGCCGGTCGCTGGGCACGACCTTGAGCCGGCCGTCGGTCATCAGCAGCACCCGCTTGCCGTCGCCGCTGACCTCGAAGTGGTCGGCGTCCGAGGCGAGGTACTCGACGCGCTGCTGGACGAGGTCGTAGCGCTCCAGCTCGGTCTTGGGCTCGGGGGCGTCCGGGGTGGCCCGGGAGGAACCGAGGACGCCGCGCACCGGGTGGCGCAGCCACAGCACGCCGTCCTTGGCGGCGCGCAGGCCGGTGTAGCGGGCGGCCTCGACCGGGAAGGGCACGATCCGGTCGGCGAGGCCTTCGAGGTCGATACGGGTGGCGGGGGTGCCCTCGCTGTCGGGGGTCTCGTCCTTGTCGGGGGCGTCGAAGGGGCGTCCGTGCCGCTGCGGGCCGAAGGGCGAGGGGGTCGTCGCGGCCAGCGTGATCAGGTGCGGGCGGTCGCCGGTCACGAAGGCCAGGTCGAAGACGTGCTCGTCGTAGACCGGGTCGAAGGAGCGGCTGGAGAGGAAGGCGAGGTGCTTTCCGTCGAGGGTGAAGGCGGGGTCGTAGTCCTGGAAGCGCAGCGGGGTGGCCTCGGTGACGGAGAGGTCGGTGGTGTTGGCGAGGCGGAGCTGGCACAGGGGGCGCGGGCCGGGGTGGGACCAGGCGAGCCACGCCGAGTCGGGTGAGAAGGCGAGGCCGGAGACCTCGCCGTCGGCGCTGCGGTCGACCTCGCGGACCTCGCCGGACTCGCGCTCGACGAGCAGCAGCCGTCCGTCGTGCGAGGCGACGGCGGTACGGCTGCCGTCCGGGGCGACCTGGAGCTCCAGCACCCGGCCGAGCTGCCCGGCGGCGATCCGGCGCGGCCGGGATCCCGGCGCGAGCCCGGTGGCCGGGGCGAACTCCAGGGCGTCGTCGCCCTCGGCGTCCGTCACCCACACCACCCACTCCTCGCCCTCGACCCGGAAGGTGCGCGGCAGCCGGGCCCGTACCCCGGGTTCGGCGGCGAGGGCGCGGGCGGGGCCGGAGCGGTGGGTGATCCAGTGGACGGCGCCGCGCACCTCGATGGCGCTGCCGCGCGCGGTGCGGTCGGGCGCGGCCGACTCCAGGCGCCGGGCGGCGTTCACCGGGAACGGCTGAAGTCCCGGGCGCGGCCCGCCGAGCCGGACGTCCAGGCGGCGCGGCTCGGCCCCGTCGAGGTCGTCAAGCAGCCACAGCTCACCGGCGGCCGAGTACACGACACGGGTGCCGTCACCGGCGGCCTGGCGGGCGTAGAAGCCGTCGAGGGGGGTGTGCCGCCGTAGATCCGAACCGTCGGCGAGGGAGGAGTACAGCGCGCCGGTGCCCTCGTGGTCGGAGAGAAAGGCGATCCGCTCCCCCGCCCACACCGGGTGCTCGATGTTCCCGTCGAGCCCCTCATGCAGGCGTACGAACTCCCCGTCCCCCTCCCGGTCGATCCACAGCTTGCCCGCCGTACCGCCCTTGTACCGCTTCCACCAGGCGGCCTCGGACTGCATCGGCACGGTGACGAGGACCGTGTGCGGGCCGTGGGCGACACCGCCGACCGGGCCGTACGGGAGGGTGGTGGCGGGGCCGCCGTCGAGGGGGACGGCGTAGGCCCAGGTGCGGCGCGAGCCGGCTCTGCCGTGGGCGCTGGTGACCAGGACCTGTCCGTCCGGGGTCCAGCCGCGCACCCGGGCGCCCCAGCCGCCCCAGTACGTCAGACGTCTGCTGGGTCCGCCGTCCACGGGCGCCACGTGCACCTCGGCGGCGCCATCGCGGGTGGAGCTCCAGGCGACGGTGGTGCCGTCGGGCGAGATGCGGGGCTGGTTGACCGGTACGTGGTCCGCGCTGACCCGCCGGGCCCAGCCGCCGTCGAGCGGGGCGAGCCACACGTCGTCCTCGGCGGTGAAGGCCACCAACTCGCCGTGCACATGCGGGAAGCGGAGATACGCCGAAGCTGTGGGCTGCGTCACGCGATCACCCTATGCAGCGGTGGCGTCGCGGGTCGGCGGTTCTGATCACTTGCCCTCGACGGGCCAGCACTTCGGGTCGCCCTTGCACCAGATGGTCCTGGTGACGGTCACCGTGACGGTGGGCCCGGGCTGCTGTCCGTTGCCATTGCTCGGGTTGGAGATCGGCGAGGGGGTCGCGTTGCAGTTGCCCAGCCCACTGACATGGAACCAGGTCTTCCCGCCGACCTTGGCGGTGAGATCCCCCCGCACACACGCACCGTCGACAGCCCGCGTGACCTTCCCGGTGACGGTGATCTCCTTGCCGTCCTTGGTCTGCCCCTGGCAGTCCACATCGGCGACGGTGGTCTCACTCGCCGAGGGCGTCGACTTCCCCGGCGTATAGGCCTTGTTGTTGTTCCCGTAGTTGGCGGTACAGCTGAGCCACTGCACGTCGACGTGCTGGTTCTCCAGCTCCTTGGTCGCGGTCTGGTCGGTCGTGTACGCCACGGCCGCGGAACTCATCCCGGCCGGATCACACGCGACGACCCCACCTACGGCGATCACCGCAAGCCCCGCCACCGCCGCGACCCTCGCTGCCCGCGGCCGACGCCAAAGCTGCCTCAACGCCCCCATGAAGGGCAGCCTGCCACCGAGTCCGCGCCGGCGGTAGAGCGCATACGGTCACGAAAGCGCCCCGGAAAGGCCCCCTCACCCCCGCAGCAGCAACCACTCCTGCAACTCCACCAAGTTGCCCTCGGGATCCTTGAGATGGGCCACCCGCATCCGGTCCGTCATGGGCGCGGGGCCCTGCAGCAGGATCGCCCCGCGTCCGGTGATCTGCTCGCAGTAGGTGTCCAGGTCGTCGACCCGCAGCACCACCAGCGACCGGTGTCCGGTGGCCGTGTCGCCCAACTCGCCCAGCACCTCGGCCATCATCGCGCGGTCCTGCAGGGCGATGCCCGCCGAGCCGGTGGCCGGGCTGAACTTCTCGTACGGCCCCTCGGTCGCGCCCGACTGCGGCTTGAGGCCCAGCGTCTCGGCGTAGAAGCGGTAGCAGGCGGCGAAGTCGCTCACGAGGAGCCGGACCTGGGCGAGTTCCACGGTTGTTTCCCCTGTCGTCAGGACCAGCGGCCGGTACGGCCCAGGAGCAGGGCCGCGGCGGCGGTCCCGGCGGTCGATGTACGCATCACGGTAGGCCCCATCACATAGGCCTTCGCGCCCGCCTCCTCGAAGAGCGCCAACTCGTCCTTCGCGACGCCCCCTTCGGGCCCCACGACCAGCACGATCTCGCCCTGGGCGGGGAGTTCGGCGGTGGCCAGGGAGGTACTCGCGTGCTCGAAGTCCGAGTGGAGTACGGCGGCGAAGTCGGCTTTGGCGAGAAGTGCGGCAACCTGCTTGGTCGTTGCCGCGTCCGCGACCTCCGGGAAGCGCACCCGGCGGGACTGCTTGCCGGCCTCCCGGGCCGTCGCCCGCCACTTGCCGAGCGCCTTCAGTCCCCGCTCGCCCTTCCACTGGGTGATGCAACGGGCCGCCTGCCAGGGCACGATGCCGTCGACGCCGACCTCGGTCATGGTCTCCACGGCGAGTTCGCCCCGGTCACCCTTGGGCAGCGCCTGCACGACGGTGATCCGGGGCGCGGGTTCCGGTTCCTCGGTCACCGGCCCCGGACGGACGGTCAGCCGGTCCTTGCCCTCGGCCGCGAGCACCTCGCACTCCGCCCAGCGCCCGGCGCCGTCGGTGAGCACGACCGTCTCGCCGGGCTGGAGCCGCTTCACGGAGACGGCGTGCCGCCCCTCGGGCCCGTCGAGCACGAACTCGCCGCCCGTGTCCGCGAGTTGGTCGACGACGAACACCGGCGCGGTCATCGCAGGTCCCCCTTGCCCGACAACGCTGTCCTGGCCGCGTCGAGTTCGGCGGCCAGTACCTCGACGAGCTGACCGGCGGGCAGCTCACGGGCCATGCGGTGGCCCTGCCCGGCCCACAGCGCCATGCCCTGCGCGTCGCCCGCCGTGGCGGCCTTCTTGCGCAGCGGCGAGGTGATGTGGTGGACCTCGGGATAGGCGGCGGGCGCGTACGGACCGTGCTCGCGCATGAAGCGGTTGACCAGGCCGCGGGCCGGGCGGCCGGAGAAGGCGCGGGTCAACTCCGTACGTGTGAACAGGGGGTTGGTCAGCGCCTGCTTGTGGACCGCGTCGGCGCCGGACTCGGGGGTGGCGAGGAACGCGGTGCCGAGCTGGGCCGCGGTCGCGCCGGCGGCGAGGGCGGCGGCTATCTGCGAGCCGCGCATGATGCCGCCGGCGGCGACGATCGGCAGGTTCACGGTCTCGCGGACCTGTGCGATGAGGGACAGCAGGCCGATGCCGGAGCCGTCGTTCTCGGGTACGTCCCGGTGGGTGCCCTGGTGGCCGCCGGCCTCCACGCCCTGCGCGATCACCGCGTCGGCGCCGGCCCGCTCCACGGCGAGGGCCTCCTCGGGGGTGGTCGCGGTGACCAGGGTGAACGTCCCGACGCGGCGCAGGGACTCCAGGACCTCGCTGCTCGGGACGCCGAAGTGGAAGGAGACGATCGGCACCGGGTTGTCGAGGAGTACGGCGAGCTTGGCGTCGTAGCCGTCGTCGCGGCCGCTGTCCGGGTCGCCGAGCTCGGTCTCGTACCAGGCGGCCTCGCCGGCCAGCTGGTGCGTGTAGATCTCCACCGCGCCCCGGTCCGCGTACTCGGGCTGCGGCATGAAGAGGTTCACGCCGAAGGGGCGGGTCATGAGCCCGCGGAGCTGCTTGATCTCCTGGTACATACCGTCGGCCGTCTTGTACCCGGCCGCCAGGAACCCCAGCCCGCCGGCCTCGGACACGGCCTGGGCCAGATGCGGCACGGAGACGCCGCCCGCCATGGGGGCCTGCACGATCGGATGCGGAAAGAGATCGGTCAGAGCGGAGGACATGACCGCATGTTGTCACGTCCTCCGAACAAGTCCGAATCGGGCCGCCCCCATGGCCTGGACCACAGGGACGGGTGCGAATCAGCGACCGTTGAACGCGTCCTTCAGCCGCGAGAACAACCCCTGCTGCCCCGGCTGGAACTGCCCCTGCGGGCGCTCCTCGCCGCGCAGCTTGGCCAGTTCGCGCAGGAGCCTCTCCTGGTCCGGGTCCAGCTTGTTCGGGGTCTGGACCTCGACGTGGACCACCAGGTCGCCCCGGCCGCCGCCGCGCAGATGCGTGACGCCCCTGCCGTGCAGCGGGATCGACTGGCCGGACTGGGTGCCGGGCCGGATGTCGACCTCCTCCAGGCCGTCCAGGGTCTCCAGCGGGACCTTCGTGCCGAGGGCCGCCGCCGTCATCGGGATCGTCACCGTGCAGTGCAGGTCGTCGCCGCGCCGCTGGAACGTGGAGTGCGGCAGCTCGTGGATCTCGACGTACAGGTCACCGGCGGGACCGCCGCCCGGCCCGACCTCGCCCTCACCGGCGAGCTGGATCCGCGTGCCGTTGTCCACACCGGCCGGGATCTTCACCGTGAGCGTGCGGCGCGAGCGGATACGGCCGTCGCCGGCGCACTCGGGACACGGCGTCGGGACGACCGTGCCGAAGCCCTGGCACTGCGGGCACGGCCGCGAGGTCATGACCTGGCCCAGGAAGGACCGCGTCACCTGCGACACCTCACCGCGGCCGCGGCACATGTCACAGGTCTGCGCGGAGGTCCCCGGCGCCGCCCCCTCGCCGTTGCAGGTGTTGCAGACGATCGCCGTGTCGACCTGGATGTCCTTGGTCGTGCCGAAGGCCGCCTCGTCGAGCTCGACCTCCAGCCGGATCATCGCGTCCTGGCCCCGGCGCGTGCGCGAACGCGGGCCACGCTGCGACGCCGTACCGAAGAAGGCGTCCATGATGTCCGAGAAGTTCCCGAAGCCACCGGCGCCGAAGCCGCCCGCGCCTGCGCCGCCCGCCTGCGAGAGGGGGTCGCCGCCGAGGTCGTAGACCTGCTTCTTCTGCGGGTCCGAGAGCACCTCGTAAGCGGCGTTGATCTCCTTGAACCGCTCCTGGGTCTTCGGATCCGGGTTGACGTCCGGGTGCAGCTCGCGGGCGAGCCGACGGAACGCCTTCTTGATCTCATCCTGCGACGCGTCGCGGCGCACGCCGAGAACGGCGTAATAGTCCGTGGCCACTTACGACTCCGCCAGGATCTGTCCGACGTACCGTGCCACTGCGCGTACCGCTCCCATCGTTCCCGGGTAATCCATGCGGGTCGGTCCGACCACGCCTAGCTTGGCGACTGCCTCGCCGCCCGAACCGTAGCCGACCGACACCACGGAAGTGGAGTTGAGTCCCTCATACGCGTTCTCATGACCAATACGTACGGTCATGCCCGAATCCCCGGCCTCGCCAAGGAGTTTGAGGAGCACCACATGCTCCTCCAGCGCTTCGAGGACCGGTCGGATGGTGAGGGGAAAGTCATGCGGGAAGCGGGTCAGATTGGCGGTGCCGCCGATCATCAGCCGCTCCTCGTTCTCCTCGACGAGGGTCTCCAGGAGAGTGGAGAGCACCGCCTGGACCGTGCCCCGGTCCTCGACGTCGAAACCCTCCGGGAGGTCCTCCACCAGCCGCGGCACGTCCGAGAAACGGCGTCCCGCGACCCTGCTGTTCAGCCGCGCCCGCAGATCGGCGAGCGAGGTCTCGCCGAAGGGCGCCGGGCAGTCGACCATGCGCTGCTCGACCCGCCCGGTGTCCGTGATCAGCACGAGCATCACGCGCGCGGGGGCGAGCGAGAGCAGCTCCACGTGCCGCACGGTCGAGCGGGTGAGCGAGGGGTACTGCACGACGGCGACCTGGCGGGTGAGCTGCGCGAGCAGCCGTACGGTCCGCGCGACCACGTCGTCGAGGTCGACGGCGCCCTCGAGGAAGTTCTGGATCGCGCGCCGCTCGGGTGCGGTCATCGGCTTGACGCCGGCGAGCTTGTCGACGAACAGCCGGTAGCCCTTGTCGGTGGGGATGCGCCCGGCGCTGGTGTGCGGCTGGGCGATGAACCCCTCGTCCTCCAGGGCGGCCATGTCGTTGCGCACCGTCGCCGGGGACACCCCGAGGTTGTGCCGCTCGGTCAGGGCCTTGGAGCCGACGGGCTCCTCGGTCCCCACGTAGTCCTGGACGATGGCGCGCAGCACCTGGAGCCGTCGTTCACTCAGCATCGCGCACACCTCCAGATGTCGTCCCCTGTGTTCCCGCCTGGCACTCTGTCCGTCCGAGTGCCAGCCGTTACCGGCCAGTGTACGGCGGTGGGGTACACCCGGGGCAAGGTCGACCCCTGTTGAACGGGTCGTACCGCTAGCGTCGCCGTATGACGGTGACTTGGGAAGAGTTCGGGTGGGAGCGGGTGGCGGGCGGGGTCGGGCGGTGTCGGCTTCCGGGGTGGGACTGTACGACGGGGCTGGTCGTCGGGGGCGGCACGGCGCTGGTGATCGACTCGGGGTCGAGCCTGGCGGAGGGCGCGCTGCTGCGCACCCAGGCCGCGGCGCTCGCCGGTCACCCTGTGACCCATCTCGCGCTCACCCACCCCCACTTCGACCATGTCCTCGGCACGGCCGCGTTCGAGGGCGCGGAGGTGTACGGCGCGGTGGGCATCGAGACGGTGCTGGGCACCCGGCACGCGCGCCAGGAGCTGCGGGCGGACGCGGTCTCCCAGGGCCTGGACGCGCAGGCGGCGGACGAGGCGACGGCCGCCCTCGTCCCGCCCCGGCACCACGTCTCCGGCGAGTGGACCCTGGACCTGGGCGGCGGCCGGCAGGTGCTGCTGGCGAACGTCGGCCCGGGCCACACGGCCCACGACCTCGCCGTCCTCGTCCCCGGCTCCCCGGAGGTGGTCTTCTGCGGCGACCTGGTCGAGGAGTCCGGCGAACCGCAGGCGGGCCCGGACGCCGTGCCGTCCCACTGGCCGGCCGCCCTGGACCGGCTGCTGGACCTGGGCGGCGAGGACGCGCTGTACGTGCCCGGTCACGGAGCGGTGGTGGACGCGGCGTTCGTACGCGCCCAGCGCGACACCCTCGCGGCCCGTTTCGGCGTGTCGCGCTAGGCGGGGGCCCGCTTCTCCTATCGTCATCCGAATGCGCCAGTACTCCGCCGACCTGACCCCTCCCTGGAAGAAGCCGAAGCCCGTCCCCGAGATCGCGGCGGAGCCCGGTCTGGTGGTGGAGGAGCCCGGCACCGGTTTCTGCGGGGCGGTGATCCGCTGCGAGGCGGGCACGGTGACCCTGGAGGACCGCTTCGGCAAGCACCGCGTGTTCCCGCTGGAACCCCGCGGCTTCCTCCTGGAGGGCCGGGTGGTGACGCTCGTACGCCCCACCGGTCAGGCGCCTGTACGACCATCCCGTACCGCGTCCGGCTCGGTGGCCGTCCCCGGCGCACGCGCGCGCGTGGCCCGCGCCGGCCGCATCTACGTCGAGGGCCGCCACGACGCCGAGCTGGTCGAGAAGGTCTGGGGCGACGACCTGCGCATCGAGGGCGTGGTGGTGGAGTACCTGGAGGGCGTGGACGACCTCCCGTCGATCGTCGCCGACTTCGCCCCGGGCCCGGACGCGCGGCTGGGCGTCCTGGTGGACCACCTGGTGCCCGGCACGAAGGAGTGGCGCATCGCGGAGTCGGTGACGAGCGAGCACGCGCTGGTGGTGGGCCACCCGTACATCGACATCTGGGAGGCGGTGAAGCCGTCGTCCGTCGGGATCGAGGCGTGGCCGCGCGTCCCGCACGGGCAGGACTGGAAGACGGGCGTGTGCAAGGCGCTGGGCTGGCCCTCGGACAACACGGGCGCGGTGTGGCAGGCGATCCTGAAACGGGTGGGGTCTTACAAGGACCTTGAGCCGGAGCTGCTGGGGCGGGTGGAGGAACTGATCGACTTCGTCACGGGTAGCGGTGGGGCCTGACCTTCTCGTAGGACTCGAATTCACTTGTGTCCAGTTCGATGCCAACGGGTTCCAGCGGCGTGATGTCACCGAACTTGGTGATCCGCTGGCACCGATAGTCCGCGTCCTCTCCCTCGCCTGTCGGCTCAGTGAGCAGAACGCACTGGGCCATGACAGGGTCGATGATCAAGTAGGCGGGCACTTTGGCTGCCGCGTAGATTGAGCGCTTGACTACGTAGTCGCGGTCCACGCTCGTCTTGGAGACCACCTCTACCAGCATGGTGATGACCTGTGACGGCATCAACCTGCCGTGCCCCGGTCCGGCACCTCGCTCCACCACCACAAGGTCCGGCTGCGGCTCGCTGGTCTCTTCCAGCATGGCGATGTCCTGAGTCTGAAGCCGCCGCCAGCGCTGCCGGGGAATCTGGTCCTGGATCGCCTCCACGATGTCGTTGTGGGCGACGTCGGGCCCCGCCATCATCACGATTACCCCCCGGAGGAGCTCGACTTTGAAGCCCTCGGGAACCTCAAGGTTCTCGAAGATCTTCACGATGTTGGTGGTCGTCGGTCGGTCGTCCACAGCGGTCATCTCCGCGGCCCTCCGGTTTCCGCCACCGTGTCAGTACGGCGGCAGCCTACGAACCAGGTTAGGGACCGAACCGACGTTCCGCACCGATTCACTCGCCCGAGTGATCAGTCCACCAGGTCCCGCACCACCGCGTCCGCCAGCAGCCGCCCGCGCAGCGTCAGCACCGCCCGGCCCTCCTCGTAGGGGCCCTGTTGCAGCAGCTCGTCCGCGAGCGCCCGGCGGGCGGCCTTCAGGCCCTCCTCGCGCAGGAGCGACAGTGGTACCCCCTCGCGCAGCCTCAGCTCCAGCAGGATCCGTTCCACTCGCCGGTCCTCGTCGGACAGGAGCTCCCGGCCCGCGCCCGGCGACTTCCCCGCCGCCAGGGCCGCCGCGTACGCGCCCGGGTGCTTCACGTTCCACCAGCGCACCCCGCCGACGTGGGAGTGCGCGCCCGGGCCCGCGCCCCACCAGTCGGCGCCCCGCCAGTACAGCTCGTTGTGCAGGCAGCGGGCCGCTTCCGAGGTGGCCCAGTTGGAGACCTCGTACCAGTCGAAGCCGGCCGCGGACAGGACGTCCTCCGCGATCAGGTAACGGTCGGCGTGGACGTCGTCGTCGGTCATCGGGACCTCGCCCCGGCGGATCCGGCGGGCCAGCTGCGTGCCCTCCTCGACGATCAGGGCGTATGCCGAGACGTGGTCCGGGCCCGCGCCGATCGCCGCCTCCAGCGACGCCCGCCAGTCGTCGTCCGACTCCCCCGGCGTGCCGTAGATCAGGTCGAGGTTGACGTGCTCGAAGCCGGCCGCCCTCGCCTCCGTCACGCAGGCCTCCGGGCGGCCCGGGGTGTGGGTGCGGTCCAGGATCTTCAGTACGTGCTGTTTCGCGCTCTGCATGCCGAAGGAGATCCGGTTGAAGCCGCCCTGCCGCAGCACGGACAGGTACGCCGGGTCCACCGACTCCGGGTTCGCCTCCGTGGTGACCTCGGCGTCCGGCGCGAGGCCGAACTCGTCGCGGATCGCGCCCAGCATCCGTACGAGATCACCGGCGGCCAGCAGGGTCGGCGTACCGCCGCCGACGAACACGGTCCGCACCTCGCGCGGGTCGTCGCCCAGGACCTTGCGGGCCAGGCGGATCTCGTCGATCAGGGTGTCCGCGTAGTTCTCCCGGGAGGCGAGGACACCGCCCGTGCCGCGCAGCTCGGTCGCGGTGTAGGTGTTGAAGTCGCAGTAGCCGCAGCGGGTCGCGCAGTACGGGACGTGCAGGTAGAAGCCGAGGGGGCGGGTGGCCGACCCGGTGAGCGCGGACGGGGGCAGTGCGCCGTCGGCGGGGACCGGCTCGCCGTCGGGGAGTGCGGAGGGCATGCCCTCCATTGTCCAGCACGCGTGCGCGTACCTGCTCCGCCCTACTCCGCCTGCAGCACCAGCAGCGCCAGGTCGTCCTCCGGCGGCCTGCCGCCGAACTCGTGGACCAGCCTCTTGATGCGCTCCGCGATCAGCTGGGCGCTCAGGCCCGCGCAGCCCGCGAGGGCGGTCGCCAGGCCGTCGGAGTCGTCGAACTGGCGGGAGCCGGAGCGGCGCTCGGTCACGCCGTCGGTGACGCAGAGGAGGGTCTCGCCGGGGAGCAGTTCGAAGGTCTCGCTGGTGTACGTCTCGTCCTCGATGACGCCGAGGAGGGTCTGCGGGCGGGCGGCCGTACGGACGGTCCCGTCGGGGCCCAGCAGCAGCGGCAGCGGGTGGCCCGCGGAGGCGAGGGTGACGCGGACGCCGCCCTCGAAGGGGGCGAGCTCGCCGTAGAGGAGGGAGAGGAAGCGGGTCTGCGGGCCGTCGCCGGGGGCGACCGGGTGGACCAGGGCGCGGGCCGCCGCGTCGGCGGCCTCCGTCGCGTCGTCGAGGAGGAGCCGGTTGAGGCGGTCGAGGACGTCGGCGACCCGGTAGCCCTCGCGCGCGAGCAGCCGCAGCCAGGGGCGCGCGAGCCCGATGACGACGGCGGCCTCGGGGCCCTTGCCCTGGACGTCGCCGACGGCGAAGCACCAGCGGCCGTCGCCGGCCGGGAAGAGGTCGTAGAAGTCGCCGCTGGGGCCGCCCTTGTCGCAGGGTTCGTGGACGAGCGCGCTGTGCACCCCGGGGATCTCGGCGACGGCGGTGGGCAGCAGGCCGCGCTGGAGGACCCGGCTGATGGTGGCCTGGCGGGCGTACTGGCGGGCCGCGCCGATTGCGAGGGCGACCCGGCGGCTGAGGTCCTCGACCAGGCCGGTGATCTCGTCGGGGAAGCGCAGCAGGCCGGAGCGGCCGATGACGAGCGTGCCGAGCGGACGGCCGCCCGCGATCAGCCGGTACGCGAGCGCGGTGCCGTGCGCGTCACGCAGGTCGAGCGCCTGACCGGGCCAGGGGTACGGCACCGGTCCGCTCCGTAAGCCGTCCCTCGGGTGGGGCGGGTCCTTCTCCAGGGCCCGGCGCAGCTGCTCGATGCGGTTCTCGCTGCCGTGCCAGACGCGGGCGAGGCGCGGCCCCGTACCGCCCGTCCCGTCGGCCGCCCAGCCGCCCGCGCTGTCGCTGCCGCCCGAGCCCCAGCGGCCCATGACCTCGTCCTCCAGCCAGACGGCGCACCAGTCGGCGAGCCGGGGGACGATCAGCTGGCCGGCGAGCGCGGCGACGAGGTTCTCGTCGAGCTGGCCGGCGAGCAGGTCGGAGGCCTCGGCGAGGAAGGAGAGGGCGCCCCGGTCGAGCCAGTCGCGGTCGCGCTCGGGGCGGCCGGGCTCCGGGGCGAGGAACCCGGCGACGTCCAGGCCGCGTTCGCGTGCCTGCCCGCTGTCGTACGCCGTTGTCTCGTCCTCTTCCGTGCGCTCCCCGCCCTCCTCGTCCTCGTGGGACAGCCGCGCCCACACCGTCTTGGCGCCCTTGCGATAGGTGACGCCCCAGGATTCGGCGAGCGTGGCGACCAGGCGCAGTCCGCGGCCGTACTCCGGTGTCTCGTACGGTGATTCGGCGTCCGAGTCGCGGGGCGCGCGGGAGGGATGGCGGTCGCACACCTCCAGGACGAGTGCGCCGGTCGGCTCCTCCAGCCGGCACACCACCTCGACGTCGGTGCCCGCGTGCACGACGGCGTTGGTGACGAGCTCGCTTGCGACGAGTACGGCGTCGTCGGCCAGGCCGTCGGTGAGGTGCTCGGTGCCGGGCAGGCCCAGGCGGGCCCAGTCGGTGAAGGCGGTGCGCAGGAGCGTGCGGGCGGACCCGGGCGCGGCAGGGCTTCCGGGCAGCGTCGCGTGCGCCCGCGCACGCGGGTTCGCGGGGCCGTGCGGGAGCGCGTGCAGGTGCGCGGGCGCGTCGGAGACACGGCGAGCGGTCTCCCGTTGCGTCGGAATGGCCCCCATCGACAGCTCCCCGAGCGGTTCGGACGATTACGCCTCAAGTGATGCCGACAGAGTGACAGACTGGCCACGCCCATAAGCGCCGAGTTACCGAAGTGGGCCGCCATGAGTGAGAACAGTGCTACGCGTGTGCTCGAAGACGGACAAAAACCGGAACAAGTCCGAGCATCGGAGCTGCGCCCGCTGCTCGCCGCGATGACCGCGGCTCGGGACGGCGACTTCACGAAGGTTCCGGAGACGGGCCACGGGATCGTGGCCGAGCTGACGGCCGTCTTCAACCAGATCACCGACCGCAACACCCACTTCAACACGGAAGTGCAGCGCGTCAAGCGGGAGTTGGTCCGGCACGGGCGGCTCGACGAGCGGCTCGCGGCGAGCCCGGGACAGGGCGCGTGGACGGCCCGTGTCAACGATGTCAACCAGCTGCTCGACGCCCTGGTGGCCCCGGCGGCGAACGCGACGCGGGTGCTGGACGCGGTGGCGGGCGGCGATCTGACCCAGCGGGTCGACCTGCACGACGGCAACCGGCAGTTGCGCGGTGATCTGCGCCGGCTCGGCCGGGCCGTGAACAAGATGGTCGATCAGTTGTCGCTGTTCACCGGCGAGGTGACCCGGGTCGCGCGCGAGGTGGGCACGGAGGGGCGGCTCGGCGGGCGGGCCAAGGTGCAGGGTCTGTCCGGGAGTTGGCGGGATGTGACCGAGGCGGTCAACACCATGGCGTCCCGGCTGACCGCACAGGTGCGGGACATCGCGCTGGTGACGACGGCGGTGGCGCGCGGAGACCTGACCCGTACGGTGACGGTCGAGGCAACCGGCGAGCTGCTCGAACTGAAGCTCACCGTGAACACGATGGTCGACCAGTTGTCCGCCTTCGCCGACGAGGTGACGCGGGTGGCCCGCGAGGTCGGCACGGAGGGTCAGCTGGGCGGTCGGGCCCAGGTGCGAGGTGTGTCGGGGGTCTGGAAGGACCTGACCGACAACGTCAACTTCATGGCCTCGAACCTGACTTCACAGGTGCGCAACATCGCCCAGGTGACCACGGCGGTGGCCAACGGCGACCTGTCGCAGAAAATCACCGTCGACGCCCAGGGCGAGATCCTGGAGCTGAAGTCGACCATCAACACGATGGTGGACCAGCTCTCCGCCTTCGCCGACGAGGTGACGAGGGTCGCCCGCGAGGTCGGCACCGAGGGGAACCTGGGCGGGCGCGCCCAGGTGCGGGGCGTCTCCGGCGTTTGGAAGGACCTCACCGACAACGTCAACTTCATGGCGGACAACCTGACTTCGCAAGTCCGCAACATCGCGCTCGTCTCCACGGCCGTCGCCCAGGGCGACCTCGGCAAGAAGATCACGGTGGAGGCGAAGGGCGAGATCCTGGAGCTGAAGTCCACGATCAACACGATGGTGGACCAGCTCTCCGCCTTCGCGGACGAGGTGACCCGTGTCGCCCGCGAGGTCGGCACCGAGGGAAACCTCGGCGGCCAGGCGCAGGTGCGGGGTGTGAGTGGCGTCTGGAAGGACCTCACGGACAACGTCAACTTCATGGCGCTGAACCTGACTTCGCAGGTACGGAACATCGCGCAGGTGACCACGGCGGTGGCCAACGGCGACCTGTCGAAGAAGATCACCGTCGACGCGCGCGGCGAGATCCTGGAGCTGAAGGACACCGTCAACACGATGGTGGAGCAGCTGCGCGCCTTCGCCGACGAGGTGACCCGGGTCGCCCGCGAGGTCGGCACCGACGGCCGGCTGGGCGGCCGGGCCCAGGTGCTCGGCGTCTCCGGGGTGTGGCGGGACCTGACCGACAACGTCAACTACATGGCGGACAACCTGACTTCACAGGTGCGGAACATCGCCCAGGTGACCACGGCGGTGGCCAACGGCGACCTCTCCAAGAAGATCGACGTGGACGCGCGCGGCGAGATCCTGGAGCTGAAGACCGCCATCAACACCATGGTCGACACGCTGTCCTCCTTCTCCTCGGAAGTGACGCGGGTCGCCCGCGAGGTGGGCTCCGAGGG
This sequence comes from Streptomyces cylindrosporus, assembly GCF_022698165.1. Classification (GTDB taxonomy): domain Bacteria; phylum Actinomycetota; class Actinomycetes; order Streptomycetales; family Streptomycetaceae; genus Streptomyces; species Streptomyces cylindrosporus. The sequence continues at coordinate 290,085 of NZ_JALDAY010000001.1, read as the reverse complement.
CCAACTCGGCGGCCAGGCACGGGTGGAGGGCGTGTACGGCACCTGGAAGCGCCTGACGACGAACGTGAACGAACTCGCCTCCAACCTGACCACCCAGGTCCGCGCGATCGCCGAGGTGGCCTCCGCGGTGGCGCAGGGCGACATGTCCCGCTCGATCACGGTGGAGACCCAGGGCGAGGTCGCCGAGCTGAAGGACAACATCAACCTGATGGTGGCCAACCTCCGCGAGACCACCCGCGCGAAGGACTGGCTGGAGTCCAACCTGGCCCGGCTGGCCGCCCTGATGCAGGGCCACCGCGACCTGATGGAGGTCGCCGACCTGATCCTGCGCGAGCTGACCCCGCTGGTGAACGCCCAGTACGGCGCGTTCTTCCTGGCCGACCCGGACGAGGACGGCGCGTCCATCCGAGCGACCGTTCCCACGAAGGGACTGGCGTTCATCGCCGGCTACGGCTCGGCCCAGGGGGCGACCGTCGAGACCGGCGGTCTGCCGGTGCACGGCCTGGTCCGGCAGGCGGCCCGGGAGAAGAAGCGGATCCTCGTCGAGGAGGCCCCGCCGGACTACATCAAGATCAACAGCGGTCTGGGAGAAGCGGCGCCCACCAGTGTCGTCATCATCCCGATCCTCTTCGAGGACAAGCTCCTCGGCGTCATCGAACTGGCCTCCTTCTCCCGCTTCTCCGACGTCCACCTGGCCTTCTTCGACCAGTTCGTGAACACCATCGGCGTCGCGATCAACACCATCATCGCCAACTCCCGCACCGAGTCCCTGCTCGGCGAATCGCAGCGGCTGGCCATGCAGTTGCAGGAGCGCTCGGACGAACTTCAGAAGCAGCAGGCGGAGTTGCAGCGCTCCAACGCCGAACTGGAGGAGAAGGCGGCCCTGTTGGCCACCAGCTCCCAGTACAAGTCCGAGTTCCTGGCGAACATGTCGCACGAGCTGCGCACCCCGCTCAACTCCCTGCTGATCCTGGCCCGGCTGCTCTCCGACAACCCGGACGGCCATCTCACCGACCAGGAGGTCCAGTTCGCGACCACGATCCACCGCTCCGGCTCCGACCTGCTCCAGCTGATCAACGACATCCTGGACCTGTCGAAGATCGAGGCGGGCCGGATGGACGTACGCCCGAAGAAGCTGCCGCTGATCAAGCTGCTCGACTACGTGCACGCCACCTTCCGCCCGCTCACCCTCGACCGGGGGCTCGCCTTCGACGTGGCGGTCGGCGAGGACGTGCCGCGCGAGATGTACTCCGACGAGCAGCGCCTCCAGCAGATCCTGCGCAACCTGCTGTCCAACGCGATCAAGTTCACCGCGACCGGCCGGGTGGAGCTGCGCGTCAACCGGCTCGTCGACGCCGAGCGGCGCTACGTCCGGGACAGTGACGAGGTCATCGCGTTCGCCGTCACCGACACCGGCATCGGCATCGCGGCCGAGAAACTCCCGGTGATCTTCGAGGCGTTCCAGCAGGCCGACGGCACCACCAACCGCAAGTACGGCGGTACCGGCCTGGGCCTGTCCATCAGCCGCGAGATCGCGGGCCTGCTGGGCGGCCGTATCGTCGCCGAGAGCGAACCCGGCAAGGGCTCCACGTTCACGCTGTACGTCCCCGTCGTCAGCCCCGGCCACTCGGCGACCGGTCCGGTGCCCGAGGACCGTCCGGTGCCGGTGCCGGAGCAGCGGTCGGCCGAGTCGTACCCGGCGGCCACGCACGACGTGGACGACTCCTGGCCGGCCCCGACCAAGCTGGAGGCGTGGAAGTCCGGGCGGGCCGGCCAAGTGCTGCCCGGGCGGCGGGTGTTGATCGTCGACGACGACATCCGCAACGTCTTCGCCCTCACCCATGTCCTCGGCCGCGTCGGCATGCCGGTCCTGTACGCGGAGAACGGCCGCGAGGGCATCGAGACCCTGGAGCGCAACCCGGACGTCGAACTCGTCCTGATGGACATCATGATGCCGGAGATGGACGGTTACGAGACCATCGCCGCCATCCGCCGCACCCCCCGCTGGACCGGTCTGCCGATCGTCGCGCTCACCGCGAAGGCGATGCCGGGCGACCGGGAGAAGTCCATCGCCCGGGGTGCCAACGACTACGTACCGAAGCCGGTGGACGTCGACCAGCTGCTGACCGTCGTGTGCGCGCTGCTCGATCCGGAGAGCGCGGCTCACGGGGACCAGGCGGACGTCGAGGCGACGGCGGCGCCGACGCCCGAAACTGAATGAGGCACAGTCACCATGAGCGCTGAGGCAACGACCGACGAGCGTGCCAGCATCCTCCTCGTCGACGACATGGAGGACAACCTGATCGCGCTGGAGGCCGTCCTGGGGTCCCTCAACGAGCCGCTCGTACGCGCGCGTTCGGGCGAGGAGGCGATGAAGGCACTGCTGCGGCAGCAGTTCGCCCTGGTCCTCCTCGATGTGCGCATGCCGGGCATGGACGGCTTCGAGACGGCCGCGAACATCAAGCGGCTCGACCAGACCAAGGACGTCCCGATCATCTTCCTGACCGGCGCGGAGGACGACTCCGGCTACGCCTTCCGCGGCTACGCCACCGGCGCCGCCGACTATCTGACCAAGCCCTTCGATCCCTGGGTGCTACGCGCGAAGGTGACCGTGTTCCTGGACCTGCACCGCAAGAACCAGCAACTGGAACGCCTGCTGGCCCAGCAACAGGCGGACTACGGGGAGGTGAGCGCGAAACTAGCCGGCCTGGAGGAACAACTCGACGCCGACGAGCCCCCGGACCTGGACACCTTGCGAGACCGGATCCGGGAACTACGCCAACTCCTCGACAGGGGACGCCCGTAGAGGGCTGTTACGCCTCCCGCGTGCCCGCGTACATCTCGTCGATCAGGTGCTTGTACTCCCGCTCCACCACCGGGCGCTTCAGCTTCAGGCTCGGGGTGATCTCGCCGTGTTCGACGTCGAGGTCGCGGGGCAGGAGGCGGAACTTCTTGATGGTCTGCCACTTCTGCAGGCCCTCGTTGAGCTCCTTGACGTACGCCTCGACCATCGAGACGGTGGCCGGCGCCGCGACGATCTCCGCGTACGACCTGCCCTCAAGGCCGTTCTCCTTGGCCCACTCCAGGATGGAGGGCTCGTCCAGGGCGATGAGCGCCGTGCAGAAGTTCCGGTCGGCGCCGTGCACCAGGATGTTGGAGACGTACGGGCACACCGCCTTGAACTGGCCCTCGACCTCGGCGGGCGCGATGTACTTGCCGCCCGAGGTCTTGATGAGGTCCTTCTTGCGGTCGGTGATCCGCAGATAGCCGTCGGGCGAGAGCTCGCCGATGTCGCCGGTGTGGAACCAGCCGTCGGCCTCCAGCACCTCGGCGGTCTTCTCCGGCAGCCCGTGGTAGCCCTGCATGATGCCGGGGCTGCGCAGCAGGATCTCGCCGTCGTCCGCGATGCGCACCTCCGTGCCGGGCAGCGGCTTGCCGACCGTGCCGGTGCGGTAGGCCTCGCCGGGGTTGACGAAGGAGGCCGCGGAGGACTCCGTGAGCCCGTAACCCTCCAGGATGTGGATGCCGGCGCCGGAGAAGAAGTAGCCGATCTCCGGGGCGAGCGCGGCCGAACCCGACACGCAGGCCCGCAGGTTGCCGCCGAACGCCTCGCGGATCTTGGCGTACACCAGCGCGTCGGCCGTCTTGTGCTTGGCGGCGAGCCCGAACGGCACGGACGCCGTCCCGGTGCGCCGGAAGTTGTCCTGGCTGACCTTGGCGTACTCGCGGGCGACCCCCGCGGCCCACTGGAAGATCTTGTACTTGGCGCCGCCGCCCGCCCGGGCCTTCGCCGCGACCCCGTTGTAGACCTTCTCGAAGATGCGCGGGACGGCCGCCATGTACGTCGGCTGCACGACCGGTAGGTTCTCGATGATCTTGTCGACACGGCCGTCGACGGCGGTGACGTGACCGACCTCGATCTGGCCGGAGGTGAGCACCTTGCCGAAGACGTGCGCGAGCGGCAGCCACAGGTACTGCACGTCCTCGGCGCTGATCAGCCCGGTCGCGGCGATCGACTTCGCCATGTACGACCAGCTGTCGTGCGCGAGCCGGACGCCCTTGGGCCGGCCCGTGGTGCCGGAGGTGTAGATCAGGGTGGCCAGCTGGTCCTTGGTGATCGCGCCGACCCGCTCCTTGACCAGCTCGGGGTCCTTCTCCAGGCGCGCGGCGCCCCGGGCCTCCAGCTCGGCGAGGGTGAGGATCCAGTCGCCCGTCTCGACGCCGGCCCCGTCGATCACGACCACGTGGGTGAGGGCGGGCAGCTCGCCGCGCTTCTCGACCGCCTTGGCCAGCTGCGCCGCGTCCTCGGCGATCAGCACCCGGCTCTCGGAGTCGGAGAGGATGAAGGCCGACTCGTCGGCGTTGGTCTGCGGGTAGACCGTGGTGGTCGCGGCGCCCGCGCACATGATGCCGAGGTCGGCGAGGATCCAGTCGAGGCGCGTCGAGGAGGCGAGGGCGACACGCTGCTCGGGCTGCACGCCGAGCTCGATGAGACCGGCGGCGATCGCGAAGACCCGCTCGGCGGCCTGTCCCCAGGTCAGCGACTTCCAGGCGTCCGGCCCCTCACCCGAGGCCGACGGCACCGGGTAGCGGTACGCCTCGGCGTCCGGCGTGGCCGTCACGCGCTCCAGGAAGAGGTTCGCCACGCTCGGCGGACGGTTCTCGATCAGTGTCTGTGTGTCGCTCACGACATCCTCCGGGGCCCGCGGCAGTGCGGCTGACTCAATTGCGGCTGGCTTCACGCAGTAGCGTTTGTTTAACTCGCGAGTAACTATCGAGCAGAGATCAGACTAGAGCCCGACCGGCCGGTTCGTAAGGGCTCTCGGCCTGTCACTTCGTACAGAGAGCGACGCTACGCACGCGTAGGGGCCCGTCGCTCTTTCGCACGACGGACCCCCGTTCTGCCCGGTTTGGACCGTAACCGGCTGTAACCCGCGGTTACTTCTTGCCCTTGCCCGACCCCGCGCTGTCATCGCTGGAGAGCACCGCGATGAAGGCCTCCTGCGGAACCTCCACGGAACCCACCATCTTCATCCGCTTCTTGCCCTCCTTCTGCTTCTCCAGCAGCTTCCGCTTACGGGAGATGTCACCGCCGTAGCACTTGGCGAGGACGTCCTTGCGGATGGCGCGGATGGTCTCGCGGGCGATCACCCGGGAGCCGATGGCGGCCTGGATGGGCACCTCGAAGGCCTGGCGCGGGATGAGCTCGCGCAGCTTGGCGACCAGCCGCACGCCGTACGCGTACGCCGCGTCCTTGTGCGTGATCGCCGAGAAGGCGTCGACCTTGTCGCCGTGCAGCAGGATGTCGACCTTGACCAGGGAGGACGTCTGCTCACCCGTGGGCTCGTAGTCCAGCGAGGCGTAACCGCGCGTCTTCGACTTCAGCTGGTCGAAGAAGTCGAAGACGATCTCCGCGAGCGGGAGGGTGTAGCGGATCTCGACGCGGTCCTCGGAGAGGTAGTCCATGCCGAGGAGGGTGCCGCGCCGGGTCTGGCACAGCTCCATGATCGAGCCGATGAACTCGGTGGGCGCGAGGATCGTGGCGCGCACGACCGGCTCGTACACCTCGTTGATCTTGCCCTCGGGGAACTCGCTCGGGTTGGTGACGGTGTGCTCGCTGCCGTCCTCCATCACGACCCGGTAGACCACGTTGGGCGCGGTGGCGATCAGGTCGAGGCCGAACTCGCGCTCCAGGCGCTCACGGATCACGTCGAGGTGCAGCAGCCCGAGGAAGCCGACCCGGAAACCGAACCCGAGTGCAGCGGAGGTCTCCGGCTCGTAGACGAGCGCGGCGTCGTTGAGCTGGAGCTTGTCGAGGGCCTCGCGCAGCTCGGGGTAGTCGGAGCCGTCCAGCGGATACAGGCCGGAGAAGACCATCGGCTTCGGGTCCTTGTACCCGCCGAGCGCCTCGGTCGCGCCCTTGGCCTGGCTGGTGACGGTGTCACCGACCTTGGACTGGCGGACGTCCTTCACACCGGTGATGAGATAGCCCACCTCACCGACGCCGAGGCCATCGGCACCGAGCATCTCGGGCGAGTTGGTCCCGATCTCCAGCAGCTCGTGCGTGGCGCCGGTCGACATCATCTTGATGCGCTCGCGCTTGTTGAGCTGGCCGTCGATGACACGGACGTACGTCACGACACCGCGGTAGGAGTCGTAGACCGAGTCGAAGATCATCGCGCGCGCGGGCGCGTCGGCGACGCCGACGGGCGCCGGGATCTCCCTGACCACCTTGTCGAGCAGCGCGTCGACGCCGACACCGGTCTTGGCGGAGACCCGCAGCACGTCCTCGGGGTCGCACCCGACCAGGTTGGCGAGCTCCTCGGAGAACTTTTCGGGCTGCGCGGCCGGCAGGTCGATCTTGTTCAGTACGGGGATGATCGTGAGGTCGTTCTCCATCGCCAGGTAGAGGTTGGCGAGGGTCTGGGCCTCGATGCCCTGGGCGGCGTCGACGAGGAGGATGGTCCCCTCGCAGGCGGCGAGCGACCGCGAGACCTCGTAGGTGAAGTCGACGTGCCCCGGGGTGTCGATCATGTTGAGGATGTGCGTATTGCTCTTGTCGTGGCTCGGAGCCCACGGCAAACGCACCGCCTGGGACTTGATCGTGATGCCGCGCTCGCGCTCGATGTCCATCCGGTCGAGGTACTGAGCACGCATCTGCCGCTGCTCGACGACGCCGGTCAGCTGGAGCATCCGGTCGGCGAGCGTGGACTTGCCGTGGTCGATGTGCGCGATGATGCAGAAATTGCGGATCAGAGCCGGGTCGGTACGGCTCGGCTCGGGCACATTGTTAGGGGTCGCGGGCACGCAGGGTCCTGTCTCTTGAGGCGCCTTATGCCTCGGGTCGGATCGATACGTAGGCTCCATGGTCCCACGGGCGGCGACCGGAGACCGTTTTGGGCTGTCGGCCCGGCCACTGGTAGTCTGGGCAGCTGTGTCTCATGCCCTCTCAGCGCGAGGCACATCATCGAGAAACCAAACCTGAAAAGGCTCAATCAGTGGCGAACATCAAGTCCCAGATCAAGCGGATCAAGACCAACGAGAAGGCCCGGCTGCGCAACAAGGCCGTCAAGTCCTCCCTGAAGACCGCGATCCGCAAGGCCCGTGAGGCCGCTGCCGCGGGTGACGTCGAGAAGGCCACCGAGTACCAGCGCGCTGCCGCGCGTCAGCTCGACAAGGCCGTCTCCAAGGGCGTCATCCACAAGAACCAGGCCGCCAACAAGAAGTCGGCGCTCGCTTCCAAGGTCGCGTCCCTCAAGGGCTGACACCTTTCTGATCTGACCGCCGGAGGGACTCGAGCGGGCCCTCTCTCATCCGCTCCCGTCCGGCACCCCAGAGCCTGTACGCGGCCTGCGTTCGCCACGCGGGTACGGGCTCGACATCGTGACCCGAAGGCCCCGGCGCCTCGCCCTTCCCCAGGGCGACCGCCGGGGCCTTCGGCGTGGGTGCCGCGGGTGGGTCACGCGGGGTGGGTGACGCAGGGTGGTGCTGCGGGGTGGGTGACGCAGGGTGGGTGCCGCGGGGTGGGTGCCGCGGGGTGGGTGACGGCATGCGGTGGACGCCGGCCTTGTGGGGCGGGCGCCGGCTCCGGTCGTCAGCCCGCGCAGGGTGGCGCGTCTCCGCGCTGGAGGCTTCGTACAGCTTGCACGCTGGAGGGGCTTCGCGTCCCTTGCAGGCGGCGCGCGCTCGACCGGTGAGGCTGCTCCCGCTCCCCCCTGCCCGTCACCGTCCTCTGGAGCGGGCCGCGCGTGCGATGGTCACGATCGCCTTCTCCAGTGCGTAGTCGGGGTCGTCCCCGCCGCCCTTGACGCCCGCGTCCGCCTCGGCGACCGCGCGCAGGGCCACCGAGACGCCGTCCGGTGTCCATCCCCTCATCTGCTGCCGCACCCGGTCGATCTTCCACGGCGGCATCCCGAGCTCCCGCGCGAGATCCGCGGGCCGGCCGCCGCGCGCGGACGACAGCTTGCCGATCGCCCGTACGCCCTGCGCGAGGGCGCTGGTGATCAGCACGGGTGCCACACCGGTGGACAGCGCCCAGCGCAGCGCCTCCAGCGCCTCGGCGGCCCGCCCTTCCACCGCCCGGTCGGCGACCTCGAAGCTCGACGCCTCGGCCCGTCCGGTGTAGTACCGCCCGACGACCGTCTCGTCGATGGTCCCCTCGACGTCGGCGACCAGCTGGGACACGGCGGACGCCAGCTCCCGCAGATCGCTGCCGATGGCGTCGACGAGCGACTGACAGGCCTCGGGCGTCGCCGATCTCCCGGCCGCCCTGAACTCCCCGCGCACGAAGGCCAGCCGGTCCGCCGGCTTGGTCATCTTCGGACAGGCGACCTCCCGGGCGCCCGCCTTCCGGGCCGCGTCGAGCAGCCCCTTGCCCTTCACTCCTCCCGCGTGCAGCAGCACGAGCGTGATCTCCTCGGCGGGTGCCGAGAGATACGCCTTCACGTCCTTCACGGTGTCGGCCGAAAGATCCTGCGCATTGCGTACGACCACGACCTTGCGCTCCGCGAAGAGCGAGGGACTGGTCAGCTCGGCGAGGGTGCCGGGCTGCAACTGGTCCGGGGTGAGGTCACGTACGTCCGTGTCGGCGTCGGCGGCCCTGGCGGCGGCCACCACCTCCTGCACGGCACGGTCGAGCAGGAGATCTTCCTGGCCCACGGCAAGCGTCACCGAGGCGAGAGGGTCGTCGTTAGCAGTCTTCCTGGCCATCGGGTAAAGCATGGCACGGGCCACTGACAACGGGCTCCGGCCGCCGCCCCTACGGCTCCTCCCGCCAGCCGTCCCACTCGCCGGCGAACTCGTCCAACGCCGCCGGGTCCAGCCGCTCGTCCTCGTCGCGCAGCACGACCAGCCACTGCGCGTCCTCGGCGTCGTCCTCCCCGGCCAGCGCGTCCCGCACGAGCTGCGGCTCCTCCGCCAGCCCGAACCGCTCCCTGACCGCCTCGGCCGCCTCCTCCGCGGCGTCACGGTCGGGCAGCACCAGCACATGTCTCACATCGCTCACGGCAGCCATTGTCCGGCACGATCGGGTGCCCTCCCGCAGGCCACGGGAGGGCTTCGCCGGTCACCCCTTGCGCACGATCTGCACGTCGAGGTCGACCCGAATGCTCGGCCCCACCACGGCTATCCCCCGCGCCAGCATCGTCTGCCAGCTCACGGTGAAGTCGTCCCGGTGCAGCTCCGTCGTGGCCCGGCAGGCCGCCCGCACCTCGCCCTCCATGCCGTTGCCGAGCCCGAGGTACTCCGTGTCGAGCGTGACCGTCCGCGTCACCCCGTGCAGCGACAGCGCCCCGGTGACCGCCCACCGGTTCCCGCCCTTGTGCACGAACCGCTCGCTGTAGAACTCCAGCGTCGGAAACCGCGCCACGTCCAGGAAGTCGGCGGACCGCAGATGGTCGTCCCGCATCCTGACGTTCGTGTCGATGGACGCCGCGTCGATCACCACATGCATCGCCGACCGCTCCACCGGCTCCGCGATCCGCACGGCCCCGGCGAACGAGTTGAACCGCCCGTGGATCCGCGCCAGCCCGATGTGCCGCGCGGTGAAGGCGATCGAGGAGTGCGTCGCCTCGATCTCCCAGTCCCCCACCGCCGGCAACTCCGGCGGCCGCGCCACCTGAAGCGTCACGTCCCCCAGCGAGGCGAGCGAGTTCTCCCCGACGGTCGCACTGGCCCGGTACGGCGTGTACCCCTCGGCGGACACCGCGAGCCGGTACTCGCCCGCCGGCACCGTCGTCACGAACGATCCGAAGGGATCCGTCTCCCCGCCGACCACCTTGCGCCCCATGGCGTCGCTGACGGCGAACTCCGCGTGCGTCACCGGCTCGTTGACCGGGTCCAGCACCCGGCAGCTCAGCACCCCGGCACTCGGCGGGGTCTGCACCGCCGCCAGGGGACTCGTCCGTTGCACCCTGTTCGTTCGGTTTCCCAGCCAGCGGCCGAACATCCGGTCACCCCTGTGCGCCTCGAATCACCTGTTACCGAAGAGACATTCGATCACTGTTGAGGCTTTCGAGGCAACACGGCCGGGCTACGCACGAGTAGCTACGACTGGTCCCTGCTGATCCCGATCAGTCACCCCTGGCAGGATTTCGCACAGTCGGCACACAGTCGAGCTCGACCCCGAACCTTTCCCGGTAGACCGCCAGCACCTCCTCGTCCGTTCCCAACTCCCGCTCCGTACGCGCCCCGTCCGCGGCCGTCTCCTTGAACGTCCGCCCGCTGAGCGTGATCCTCCCTCCGTCCTCCGTGACCCTGGAGCACACCAGGGACTGCGTGAAGTGCGAGGCGGGCGAGGTGCTGTGCCACCAGGCCCCGGCCACGAAGTCGGGGAGCACCCGCGGCCGCAGCTCCAGCCGGTACTGCGGCCGGCCGTCCAGGAGCACGTCCAGGTCCGGCCCCGCCTCGACGATCCGGAACCTCCCCACGGGATCCTCCTGCTCGCCCCGCTCCCCGAACCCCAGCGGGTAGTGGCTGTTCGCCCCGAACCCGACGTCGGCCAGCCACTCGCCCCCGTCCACCGTCCGCACCAGCAGCGCCAGATGGTCGTACGGGATCCCGAGCCGTCCCCCGTCGCCGTGCACCCGCGCCGCGAGCGGAGTCACCTCGAACCCGAGCGCGCCGAGCAACATCCCGAACGCGCCGTTGAGTTCGTAGCAGAACCCGCCCCGCCGTGCCCCGACCACCTTGTCCAGCAGCCGCTTCTCCTCCAGCACGATCTCCTCACCGAGGTGGACGGACAGGTTCTCGAACGGCACGGCGTGCAGATGGCGCAGGTGCAGCTCTCGCAGTACGTCGGCGGTGGGGGTGGTGGGCCGGTCCCCGGGCTCGATCCCCAGACGGCGGAGGTAGGCGTCGACCTGTGTGGTGTCCATGCCCTCAGTCTCGCGCCACCTCCAGCTCTGCGCCTGCCCCCGTGACGGCCAGCGCCCCGTCCAGATCCGTCCGCAGCACCACCGCGCCAACGGCCCGCAGCGCCGCGACCGTACTGGGAGCCGGGTGCCCGTACGGGTTGTCCTCCCCGCAACTGATCAGCGCGAGCCGCGGCGCCACCCTCCGTATCAGCTCCGGATCCTGGTACGCGGACCCGTGATGGGCGACCTTGAGCACATCCACCCCGCCCAGCAACGCACTCTGGGGCGACCTCAACAGCTCTTGCTGGGCCGGGGGTTCGAGGTCCCCCAGCAGCAGGAGCCGCAGCCCGCCGGAACGGACCAGCATCGCCACACTGGCGTCGTTCGGCCCGTCCGGCTCCAGTACCGGACGCGACGGCGGCCACAGCACCTGCCAGGCCAGCGATCCGGTCCGCCGCTGCTCCCCGGCGACGGCACGGGTGACCGGAATGTGCCGAGCCGCCGCCTCCCTCCGTACGAACTCGACCTGGTCCTCCGGCTCTTCGAGCCCCGTCGTCTCGATCGCCCCCACCGAACGGCCCCGCAACACCCCGGGTAGCCCCGCCACATGATCGGCGTGAAAGTGGGTGAGCACGACGAGCGGAATCCGGGTGATGCCGAGCGTGCGCAGACAGTGGTCGACGAGCGTCGGATCGGGCCCGGCGTCCACGACCACACCACTGCCGTCCCCCGCCGCGAGCACCGTCGCGTCACCCTGCCCGACATCGCACATCGCGAACCGCCAACCAGGAGGCGGCCATCCCGTGACCACCCTGACCAGAGGCGCCGGCTGCACGACGACGAGCACCAGCAGCACTCCGCACGCCCCGCACACCCACGGATGTCTCAGCAACCGCCGCCCCGCGAACACGACAGCCACCGTGACGACAGCGAGCAGCAACGCCCCGGCCCAGCTCCCCGGCCAGTCCACTCCCCCTCCCGGCAGCGCGGCCCCCGTCCGGGCGATGCCCGCGATCCAGCCCGCCGGCCAACTCGCGCACCAGGCAAGTCCCTTGGCGACCGGCATCAGCAGGGGCGCCGTCGCCAGCGCGGCGAATCCCAGCACGGTGGCCGGCGCGACCGCGATCTCCGCGAGCAGATTGCAGGGCACCGCCACCAGGCTCACCCGCGCCGACAGCACGGCGACGACCGGCGCGCACAGGGCCTGCGCCGCGGCGGCGGCCGCCAGCCCCTCGGCCAGCCGCGGCGGAACCCGACGCCGCCGCAACGCCTCGCTCCAGCGCGGCGCCAGCGTGAGCAGGGCGCCGGTGGCCAGCACGGACAGCACGAAGCCGTAACTCCGGGCCAGCCACGGGTCGTACAGCACCAGCAGCAGTACGGCCGTCGCCAGCGCCGGGATCAGCGACCTGCGGCGTCCGGTCGCCAGGGCCAACAGCACGACGGCACCGCAGGCCGCGGCCCGCAGCACGCTCGGGTCCGGCCGGCACACGACGACGAAGCCGAGGGTGAGGACGCCGCCGAGCAGCGCGGTCGTGCGCAACGAGATGCCGAGCCGGGGCGCGAGCCCTCGGCGCTCGACCAATTGCGCCATGCCCGGTGGTCCGATGAGCAGGGCGAGGATGATGGTGAGGTTGCTGCCGGACACGGCGAGCGTGTGTGCGAGGTCGGTCTCCTTGAAGGCCTCGTCCAGCTCCGGGGTGATCCGCGAGGTGTCCCCGACGACAAGCCCAGGCAGCAACGCCCGCGCGTCCCCCGGCAACCCGTCGGTCGCCTCCCGCAACGCCGCCCGCAACCGCCCGGCGAACCGCTGCGCCCCCGACGGCCCACCCACAACCTCCGGCACCCCCTGCCCCCGCACCCGCAACACCCCGGCGATCCGATCACCCCCCACGGCAGCGGGCACAACCCGAGCGACGACCCGCACCCGCGTGGAGGGCAGGAGGCCGAGCCAGGGAGAAGGGGGTGGGCCGTCGGCGGAGGGGCCCTCGGCATCGGCGAGGGGACGCTCGCCCTTGACGGAGGCAGGCATCTCGGTGTCGGTGAAGGGGCGCCCGCCCTCGGCTACGGAGGGGTTCTCGGCGCCGGTAGAGGGTCGCTCGCCCTTGACGGAGACCGGCTTGCCGACGTCCACGAGCATCAGCACCGGGGCCCGCGTCCTCACCACCGTCCCGTCCGCCTCCTCGACCCGCCGCACCTCCCCCTCGACCAGCACGGCCGCCGGAGCGGCATGGTCCCCTCTGACCCGGGGCTTGGTGAGCCGTGGATCGGAAGACACCTCGACCTCGGCGGTCACGGTGGCATACCGCCGCGCCAACTCCGGCACGGGGCCACGCCGTACGTCGGCCCCGTGCAACCCCGCGGAGACGGCAGCCGCGGCGACACAGAGCAGGACGCCGGCGACGGAGATGTGCGGCCAGGTGGGACGGGGGGAGGGGTCGCGGGGTCGGGTGGCGCGGGGTGAAGCGGCACCGGGCGAGGCGACGGGGAGCCGGGGGGCACGGGACGAGGCTGCACGAGATCGGCTGGCATGGGGCGAGTCGGCTCGGAGCTGGGTGGTAGGGGGTGAGTGGACTCCGGGCTGAGTGGCATGAGGCGAGTCGGCTCGGGCCCAAGTGGCAAGCGCCGGTCGATGCGAGGGCTTTCCCGTCCGTCCGCGGCTTCCCCCTCGTCTCCCGGCGAGCAGCAGCGCCCCGGCCACTGCAAGACACACCACGACAACGCCAGTCACCCACCCAGGCGTCGCATCCAGCATCAACGCCGCCGTCCCCCAAGCGGCCAGCGCCGGCGGCACGAGCCGCAGGTCCGTCGGCCCCTCCTGCCGGGGATTGGCCGCGCCAAGCCGTCCCTGGGCGGCGGCGTGCACGGCCGCCCGTCGGGGTGCGGGGCCGGGGTTGTCCCTTGCCGGAGGGACGGGGGTGCCGCCTGCCGAGGGGATGGGGGTGCCGCCTGCTGCGAGGTGTGCGTCGCCACCCGCCGCGACGTCAGGGATGACGCGTGCCGAGGGTCCAGGAGCACCACCCGCCGCCAGGCCCGCATCGCCACCCGCCACGAGATCAGCAACACCACCCACCGAGAGACCAGGAGCACCACCCGCCGCCAGGCCCGCACCGCCACCGCCCACGAGATCAGCAACACCACCCGCCGAGGGGCCGGGAGCACCACCCGCGGCCAGGCCCGCATCACCGCCCGCCACGAGATCAGCGGTACCGCCCGCCGAAAGACCAGGAGCCCCGCCCGCCGAAGGATCAGACGTGCCGCTCATGGCCGTACCAGATTCCGCAGGTCGGCGAAACGGCGGTCGCCGATGCCGTTGACCTCGCGCAACTCGTCCACCGAGCGGAAACCGCCGTGCTGGGTGCGGTAGTCGATGATGTGCTGCGCCAGCACCGGACCGACGCCGGGCAGCGTGTCGAGTTGTTCCACCGTGGCCGTGTTGAGAGCGACAGGTGCCGCAGGGGCCGCCCCACCCGCCGAGCCCCCTGCGGCTCCAGCGCCCGCACCGGCCGGCGCAGGCGCGGGCGCGGGACCGCCGACTACCACCTGTTCCCCGTCCACCAGGAACCGCGCCCGGTTGAGGTTCTCCAGATTCGTACCGGGCCGCACCCCACCGGCCGCCCGCAACGCGTCCTCGACCCGCGACCCGGCCGGCAGCCGATGGATCCCCGGCTCCCGAACCTTGCCGCTGACGTCGACGACGATCTCGGCGCCGGCAGTACTCCCGGCCTCCGGCACACCGGCCGCCCCACCTACAGCCCCGCCCGCAGACGCATCCGCCTTGGACTCCCCGCCCTTCTCCCGCTCCCCGAACGGAGCCGCCGCCCGCACCACCTCCGGCGCGCGCACGGACTGCGTCCGCCCAGCCCAGAAGTGCTGCACGGCGAACACGGCGGCCACGACAAGCAACACCCCAAGCGCCATCACACTCCGCCGCTCCAGCCCACACCGCGCCTGCAACCACAGCGGCATCCGCTCCCGCACGGCCAGTCCCACCCGCACACGCCAGGCGTCCCCGGACACACCGCTTACTGGAGGAACCTCGCCGCCGCCGTGGGCCGGAAAGTCATCTGGTCGGCCGGGCGGCAGGACACCGGAACCAGCAGGCGGAAGGACACCGAAACCGTCAGGCGAAAGAACAGCGGGACCAACGGACGGAAGACCAGCGGGATCACCGGACGGAAGCACACGGGGCCGGAGGGGCGGATCAGCATCGGGTTCGACGGGCGGCGAAACAGTCGGGCCGTGCGGCCGAGGAGCATCCAACCCTTGAGGTCGAGGAACATCCAACCCTTGAGGCCGCTGAGCATCGGGGCCGTCAGCCGGCCGGACACGGACATGGACATCAGCCTCGTCCCGCTCCTCCACAACCGACCCCGGCGCCCCCGCCCGAGCCCCCCGCCCCTCCCCCACCCGTTCCGGGAACAACGCCTCCGCCCGCCGCCGGAGTTCCTCCGCCGACGCGCGCCGATCGCGGGCGCGGCTTCGAGACGGTGTGCGGCGGTGACGTGTCCGGCCGTCGGAGGCAGGACCCCGCCCCGGGCCACTCGTAGCGGTCGCTGTGCGTGAACGTGATCGAAGAGCCATGCGCCGAGGATCGGCCGGCTCGACGCCCCCGCGATGATCTTGCTCAATTCCCGGGGATTACTCCCCAGTTGTGGATAACTCCACCACCCTCACGGGTGATCACAAGTTCCCCTCACAGCCACAGCGCCGGCGCGAGCCACCGACGGACCGTCACCTCGGCGAAACCACAACCCCCAACAACCCGGGCCCGGTATGCGCCCCGATCACCGCCCCGACCTCGCTCACATGCAGGTCCGCCACCCCCGGCACCCGCGCCCGCAACCGGTCCGCAAGCGCCGACGCCCGGTCCGGTGCGGAGAGGTGGTGCACGGCGATGTCCACCGGCGCGCTGCCGGCGCGGTCGGCCGCGATCTCCTCCAGGCGGGCGATGGCCCTCGACGCCGTGCGGACCTTCTCCAGGAGTTCGATCCGGCCGCCGTCCAACTTCAGCAACGGTTTCACGGCGAGCGCGGAACCCAGCAGCGCCTGCGCCGCGCCGATCCGCCCGCCGCGCCGCAGATAGTCGAGGGTGTCGACGTAGAAGTAGGCCGAGGTCCCGGACGCTCGTTTCTCCGCCGCGGTGACCGCCTCATCCACTGTGCCGCCCGCCTCCGCCGCCTCCGCCGCGGCCAGCGCGCAGAAGCCGAGCGCCATGGCGACCGTCCCGGTGTCCACCACCCGCACCGGCACCGGCGCCTCCCGCGCCGCGAGGACCGCCGCGTCGTACGTGCCCGACAGGTCCGCGGAGAGATGGAGGGAGACGATGCCGGTGGCCCCGGACTCGGCGACCTTGCGATACGTCTCGGCGAAGAGCTGCGGGCTGGGCCGCGACGTGGTGACCGGGCGCCGCTTCTGGAGCGCCTGGGCCAGCGACCGGGTGGAGATCTCGGTGCCCTCGTCCAGCGCCTGGTTGCCGAGGACCACCGTCAGGGGCACCGCTGTGATGCCGTGGCGCTCCATCGTCCGCGGCGGCAGGTAGGCCGTTGAATCGGTGACGATCGCGACATGGCGGGACATGAGCTGGAGGTTACCTGCCGTAGCGCCCGGACGGCAGCCCGGCCCCTCTCACCTGGTCTGCCCTTGACCGGATCAAGTAGTGCTCTCGGGACGGGGTTTCTTCTGCCATGGGTAGGTCGGGCGCTGCCCCGGCGGGTTGATGGCGGACCGCGGCGGTTCCTCGGCCGCACGCGAGCGGGGTGTCTCCGGCCAGGTCTGCTGCGCCGTCCCGTTGTCCGGAACCGGCGCCTCGGGCCAGGGCGGCGGGGCCTCCGTGGGCTGGGCCTTCGTCCAGTGCCGCAGGGCGTCGGCCTCCACGCCGATCTGCGCGCTGAGCGTGTCCAGATCGTCGTCGGCGAAGCGGCGGGCCCGGTCGCGGGCCGCCCAGCGCAGGGAGTCCGCCGACTGTGTGACGCGCTCGGTGCGTGCGCGCAGATCGGGCAGCCGCTCGGCGAGCGTGGCGCGGTCGGGGTCGGACTCCAGTCGCTTGAGCTCGGCGTCCAGTTCGTGTCCGTGCGCGCTGAGTCGCCGGAAGAGTGCCAGGGATTCCTTGAGCGACTCGTCCTCCCGCACGCCCGCGTGCAGCGCGTCCTGTGTGGCGCGCATGGAGGTGCGGAGCTTCAGACGCAGCTGGGCAACCTCGCTCACCGGGCCCGGGACGTACGTCTTGGCCCGGAGCGTGTGGTCCTCGACCGTGCGTCGGGCCTGGTCGATGGTGCGGTCCACGCCGCGCTTGGCGGCGCCGATCACCTTCACCGTGGCGTAGGCGCCGAGCACCAGGAAGAGCACGAAGAGAAGGGCGAACACCGCGATCACTGCTTCCACCGCTCCTCCTCCGACCGGGCGCGACACCTGCCGCGCCGCTCTTCAACGGTAAACGCAGCGGGCAGGCCCGGAGTTCCAGAAGAACCCCGAACCTGCCCGTAGGGGACTACCCCGAGACGCTCACCCCGGACCACCGAGGCCGACGCCAGACCGACGCCCAAGCCCCAGCCCCAGCCCCAGCCCCAGCCCCAAGCGCACACTCACACTCACGCCGGAACGATGTTCACCAGCTTCGGCGCCCGCACGATCACCTTCCGGATCCCCGCCCCGTCCAGCGCCGCGACGACCTTCTCGTCCGCCAGCGCGACCTTCTCCAGTTCCTCCTCGGAGATGGACGGCGAGACCTCCAGCCGTGCCTTGACCTTGCCCTTGATCTGCACGACACAGGTCACGGACTCGTCGACGACGTAGGCCGGGTCGGCCACCGGGATGTCCTGGTGGACCACCGAGTCGGTGTGGCCCAGCTTGCGCCACAGTTCCTCGGCGATGTGCGGGGCCAGCGGCGCGATCAGCAGCACCAGGGGCTCGGCCACCGACCGCGGCACGGCGCCGCCCGACTTGGTCAGGTGGTTGTTCAGCTCGGTGACCTTGGCGATGGCGGTGTTGAACCGCATGCCCTCCAGGTCGCCGCGCACACCGTCGATCGCCTTGTGCAGGGCACGCAGCGTGTCCTCGTCGGGCGCGTCGTCCACCACCGTCACGGCACCGGTCGCCTCGTCGACGATGTTGCGCCACAGCCGCTGCAGCAGCCGGAACTGGCCCACCACCGCGCGCGTGTCCCACGGCCGCGACACGTCCAGGGGACCCATCGCCATCTCGTACAGGCGCAGTGTGTCGGCCCCGTACTCGGCGCAGATCTCGTCCGGAGTGACCGCGTTCTTCAGGGACTTGCCCATCTTGCCCAGCAGTCGGGAGACCTTCTCGCCCTGGTAGTAGTAGGCGCCGTCGCGCTCCTCCACCTCGGCGGCCGGCACCGCGATGCCACGGCTGTCGCGGTAGACGTAGGCCTGGATCATGCCCTGGTTGAACAGCTTGTGGAACGGTTCGGCCGACGACACGTGGCCCAGGTCGAACAGGACCTTCGACCAGAAGCGCGCGTACAGCAGGTGCAGCACCGCGTGCTCGGCGCCGCCGACGTACAGGTCGACGCCGCCGTGCGGCTGGCCCTCGCGCGGGCCCATCCAGTACTGCTCGATCTCGGGGTCGACCAGCTGCTCGCTGTTGTGCGGGTCCAGGTAGCGCAGCTCGTACCAGCAGGAACCGGCCCAGTTGGGCATGGTGTTGGTCTCGCGGCGGTAGCGCTGCGGACCGCGGCCGTCGCCCAGGTCCAGGGTCACGTTGACCCAGTCCTCGTTGCGGGACAGCGGGGTCTCCGGAGAGGTGTCCGCGTCGTCCGGGTCGAAGGTGCGCGGCGAGTAGTCCTCGACCTCGGGCAGCTCCAGCGGCAGCATCGACTCGGGCAGCGCGTGGGCGATGCCGTCCTCGTCGTAGACGATCGGGAAGGGCTCGCCCCAGTAGCGCTGGCGGCTGAACAGCCAGTCGCGCAGCCGGAAGTTGACCGTGCCCTCGCCGATGCCCTTGCGCGCCAGCCACTCGGTGATGCGCGCCTTGGCGTCGGCGACGCCCAGGCCGTCCAGGGAGATCTCGTCGTTCGAGGAGTTGATGATCTTCGCGTCGTACGACGAGAAGGCGTCCTCCCACGTCGAGGTGTCGGTGCCCCGTCCGTCGGTCGGCTCGACGATGCAGACGATCGGCAGCTCGAAGGCGCGCGCGAACTCGAAGTCGCGCTGGTCACCGGCCGGTACGGCCATGATCGCGCCGGTGCCGTAGCCCATCAGGACGTAGTCGGCGATGAAGACGGGGATCCGCTCGCCGTTGACCGGGTTGGTGGCGTACGAGCCGATGAAGACGCCGGTCTTGTCCTTGGCCTCGGCCTGCCGCTCCACGTCGGACTTCGAGGCGGCCTGCGCGCGGTAGGCGGCGACGGCCTCGGCCGGGGTCGCGTGACCGCCGGTCCAGGCGTCGTGCGTGCCCTCGGGCCAGGCGGCGGGGGTGAACTTCTCGACCAGGGGGTGCTCGGGGGCCAGCACCATGTAGGTCGCGCCGAACAGGGTGTCCGGGCGGGTGGTGAAGACGGTGATCTTCTCGCCGTCGATCGGGAAGTCGACGCGGGCGCCCTCGGAGCGGCCGATCCAGTTGCGCTGCTGCAGCTTGATGGCCTCGGGCCAGTCCAGCTCGTTCAGGTCGTCCAGCAGCCGGTCGGCGTACGCGGTGATCCGCATGTTCCACTGGCGCAGCTTGGCCTTGAAGACCGGGTAGTTGCCGCGCTCGGAGCGGCCGTCGGCGGTGACCTCCTCGTTGGCCAGCACGGTGCCCAGCCCCGGGCACCAGTTGACCGGCGCGTCGGAGGCGTAGGCCAGCCGGAACTCGCCCAGGACGTCGGCGCGCTCGGCGGCGCTCAGCTCGCTCCACGCGCGCGTGTGCCCGGGTACGACGCGCTCACCGGTCTCGAACTGGGCGATCAGCTCGGCGATCGGGCGAGCCTTGCCGGCCTCGTCGTCGTACCAGGAGTTGAAGATCTGCAGGAAGATCCACTGGGTCCACTTGTAGTAGTCCGGGTCGATCGTGGCGAACGACCGGCGCTTGTCGTGGCCCAGGCCCAGCCTGCGCAGCTGGGCCTTCATGTTCTCGATGTTGGCCTCGGTGGACACGCGCGGGTGCGTGCCGGTCTGCACGGCGTACTGCTCGGCGGGCAGGCCGAAGGCGTCGAAGCCCAGGGTGTGCAGGACGTTGTGCCCGGTCATGCGCTGGAAGCGGGCGAAGACGTCGGTGGCGATGTAGCCCAGCGGGTGGCCGACGTGCAGACCCGCACCGGAGGGGTACGGGAACATGTCCATGATGAACTTCTTGGGGCGGGCGACGACCTCCGGGTCGCCGGCCAGGTCGCCCTTGGGGTTGGGCGCCGCGTACGTGCCCTCGGCGTCCCAGAAGTCCTGCCAGCGTGCCTCGATCTCGGCCGCCATGGCGGCCGTGTAGCGGTGCGGCGCAGCCACCTCGGCAGCCGCGGCGGGGTTCGTCTCGCTCATGATCCTCAAAGCTCCATCGATCGTCTCTGCCAGCGGCTGTGTCGTTCGGGAAACGAAAAATCCCCTCGCACAGGAGGGGACGCCGCGCCGATGCCGACCACGTCTGACCGGTGGTCGGGACTGATCAGCGCGGCTCGCTAAGCAGAAGGCGTACGGCACGCATGCGGTTAGGGTACCGCAGCGCTTGAGCGGACTGCGACGCGCTTCCGTATGGGTCCTTGGCACCGGATCACACCCGACAAAAACTGAACCAAGGTCAAAAGTTACTTCGCGTAACGCCCAGTACCCGGACATCACAACGGCCACGCAGTCCTTTGATAACAACGCAATAACTCAAACGTCGTACCCACCGGTATGGCGCCGCTTAGAGTGCGGCACCGGGACCGCTTTCCCGAACCGCTCGGAGTTGCCCCCATGAACCCTCGTCGCAGTAACAGTTCGCTACCCAAGGCAGGCCGGTCGGCCTACGGGGTGGCGACCGCCGTCGTTCTGCTGCTCATACCCGTTGTCGTGCTGCTCGGAGGCGGCTGGCTCCAGGACTTCCTCAACTTCGGCGCGGGCGTGCTCTCGCTCGTGTGCCTGACCTGCTCGGTGATCTGGGGCCTGGTCGCCCAGGACCGGCTGATCCTCAACACGCGTCAGCGCATCATCGCGCAGGGCATCCACCGGGTGACCGCCGTCGGCTCGATCGCCTTCCTGCTGGTGCACATCACCATCAAGCTGGCGCTGGACCACACCGTCCTGATCGCCGCGCTGATCCCCTTCAGCCTCGGCGTCTCGGGCAGCGGCGGCCTCATCGGCCTCGGCTCCCTGGCCGGCCTGCTCATGATCTTCGTGGGTGTCACCGGCGCCCTGCGCAACCAGTTCGCCTCCCCCGCGCCGGTCGCGGCCCGCTGGCGGGCCATGCACGCGCTGGCCTACCCGGCCTGGTGCTGTGCGCTGATCCACGGCCTGTTCGCGGGCCGCGCGGCGAAGCCGTTCTTCATGATCTCGTACGAGCTCTGCCTGGTGGCCGTCGCCGCGATGCTCGCCCTGCGCGCGGCCCCGCGCCCGTTCAAGCGGAGGGTCGCCGACCGGCTCGCCGAACTCCTGGGCAACGATCCTGGCTCGATCCGTGCCGAGGAACTCGAGGCCAGCCGCGCGCGCGTGGGCGACACCGCCTCCGCGCTGCCGGGCTACGAGCGCGCGCCCAGGCCGTCGCGTGCGGAGACGACGAGCACACCCGCCGCGGCGTTCTACGACACCGCCTCGTCGCGCACCATGTCCCCGGAGTCCACCGGCGGCTTCGCGGCGGCCTACCGCGCCGTGACGCCCCAGCAGCAGCCGTACGGGGCCGACCAGACCGCGCGCATGGACCTGCCGCTGGACATGCAGGCCACGGAGGCGATCCCCCGCCAGGACGGCACGGGCAGCTGGCCGGTCCCCTCGCCCCCTCCGGTCGGCGAGGCGCCCCCGTCGGCGTACGACCCGATGCAGGACACCGGATACAACATCCCGGCCTATGGCAATTCGGGCACCGCGGCCTACCGCAACAGTGATGTGTACGACACCGGTGAGATGAACACGGGGTACGGCACGTACAACCCCAACGACACGTACAACAGCGGTCCCGCCAATGCACCACAGCCCGGTGAGTCCTTCGACGCGCCGGGTTCGGGCGAACCTTGGAACACGCCTTCCGGAGGCTATAGGTGAACGAGGCCCTGCCCGACGTACCAGAAGTCCGCGTGGTCGGTCTTCCGCAGCTCACGTCGGGCTTCGACCTTGTCGAACGACTCGATCTGTCCATGCACCTCAAGGTGCACGGACCGCTCGAACCCCTTGGCGGCGAGCAGCTCGCGAAGCTCGCCGAGAACATCAACCTGAAGGGCCGCGGCGGCGCGGGCTTCCCCTTCCACAAGAAGCTGCGCTCGGTCGCCGAGGCCGCGATCAAGCGCGGCGTACGGCCGGTCGTCGTCGTCAACGGCAGTGAGGACGAACCGGCCTGCCGCAAGGACACGGTGCTGATCAACCGTGCCCCGCATCTCATCCTGGACGGCGCGCTGCTCGTCGCCGAAGCCCTGGGTGCCCGCACGCTCGTGGTGGGGGTCACCCGGGAGTCGACGCAGCGCTCCATGGAGGCGGCGCTCGCCGAACGCGGCCTGAGCAACAGCCGGCGCTCGGCGCTGCGCGCGAGCGTGCAGCGCAACCCCATCCGCATGGTGACCGGAGCGGCCGCGTCGCTGATCCGGTCGATCGACGGCGGCCCGGCGATCCCGCCCGGCCGCAAGGTCAGCGCTTCGCAGAACGGCGTCGGCGGCGCGCCCACGCTGCTGTCGAACGCCGAGACCTTCGCCCAGCTGGCGATCGCCGCCCGCATCGGGCCCGAGCGCTACGGCAACACCGGCCTGTACGACGAGCCGGGCACCGTCATGCTGACGGTCTCCGGCGCCGTCGCCCGCCCCATGGTGATCGAGGTCCCCACGGGCGTACCGCTGCGTTACGTCCTGCAGCTGGCCGGCGCCCCGCCGGTGCCGCAGGGCGTGCTGACCGGTGGCTACCACGGCAAGTGGATCGACGCGGCGACGGTCAACGAGGCGATCGTCTCCCGCAACTCCCTGGACGCCGTGGGCGGCGCACTCGGCGCCGGAGCGATCCTGCCGATCACTCAGGAGACCTGCCCGCTGGGCGAGTCGCTGCGCGTGGCGCAGTGGCTGGCCGAGGAGAGCGCGGGCCAGTGCGGCCCCTGCTACCTCGGGCTGCCGGCCGCCGCGCGCGGCATGGAGGACATCCTCAACGGCGGCGGTCCGGCCGCCCTGGAGGCGCTCAAGCAGGTCGCCAAGAACGTGAAGCGGCGCGGCGCGTGCTCGCACCCGGACGGCTCCGCGATGTTCCTGGAGTCGACCATCAAGGCGTTCACCGACGACCTCGCCGCCCATGTCCTCGGAAACGGCTGCGGACGGCCCGTGGAGGGCGTTCTGCCGCTCTTCGAGGACGGCAAGCTG
This sequence comes from Streptomyces cylindrosporus, assembly GCF_022698165.1. GTDB lineage: Bacteria > Actinomycetota > Actinomycetes > Streptomycetales > Streptomycetaceae > Streptomyces > Streptomyces cylindrosporus. The sequence continues at coordinate 266,781 of NZ_JALDAY010000001.1, read as the reverse complement.
CCCACGGGCATCCCGGGCGGCGGAGAGGCGCCACAGGAGACCGGAGCCAGCCGGCAGAAGATCTACGTCGACTGGACGCTGTGCCGCGGCCACGGACTGTGCGCCGACATCCTCCCGGAGGTCTTCGAACTGGGCGCCGACGGCTTCCCGACCGTCGCCCAGGCCCAGGTGCCGCGCTACGCGGAGGCCAAGGCCCTGCGCGCGGTGCGCCGCTGCCCGGCGCTGGCCCTGCGCATCGAGGAGGAGGCCCCGCGCGACCGCGCGCCCTCCCGGAACCTGCCGGTGCTCTCCCAGGGCCGCGGACGGCGCGCACTGGGCCGCTGACCCCCGCACCACGAAGGGCCGCCCGATCCGGGCGGCCCTTCCGCGTTCCCAACTCCCCCTGCGGAAAAGAAAGATCCCGCCGGGTTGTCTCGACCCGGCGGGATCTGCTGTGGAGCTAAGGAGAATTGAACTCCTGACCTCCTGCATGCCATGCAGGCGCTCTACCAACTGAGCTATAGCCCCGTGTTCTGGTCCCCCGGGGTTTCCCCCGGCGGCGACGCCAACATTACACGGTCCACCGGGTGGAACACCAAATCGTTTCCGTCGGCCCAGGACAGCGCCGACGGTGTCAAGCGGTGACGAAGGAGTAGAACCGCTTGAGGGTGCAGTGCTCCTCCAGAAGGCGCCCGTAGATCGGCTCGCCCTCCAGTTCGCGGTACGTCTCGATCGGGTCGCCTTTTATGATCAGCGCCCGCGCGCACTCCTCGCACCAGTACTGGTAGTCGGGGTTGACCGGTTCCATGTCGCGGACGATCGGCGTACCGCTGCCGCACCAGTCGCACTTTCGCCTGTGTGCACCCATCGATCAGCTCCAGCTGTGGCCGCAGGCCGTGCACACGTAGGAGATTCCACCGTTGTCGCCGAGGACCTGAGCGACATGGAGGGAACCGCAGGAAGGGCAGCTCAGGCGGGTGACCGTGTCCCGTGTCGACGCCGCTTCGAGGAGGTGGCCGTCCTCCTCGAGGATGCTCGCAGGCATCACTAGCTCCCTCCCGTCGGGCCGCGCCCCCTTCCGGCCGTTTGATTCTGCCACGGCCGGACCGATACGGTCAGCGACGCCTCAGTACCAGTCCGGACACGGCACCCGCCGCGGCCGTCCCGGCCAGCGCGAACATGCACGCCAAAAGCGCCTCCGCAGAGGTATACGCCTCCGGGGCCCCAAGTGACTCAAGCCGATTGAGGAACAGTGTGCCGAACGCGGCGACTCCGGTCAGCTGTCCGAGCTGAGCGACCGTGGCGAGCAGTCCGCTGGCGTCCGCCGCGTCCTCGGGCCGGACCGTGGCCAGCGCCCGGGTCAGGGTAGGGCTGAAGCCGAGCGCGATCCCCACGCCGACGCCGGCGTAGGCCACGTACAGGGGCACCCCGCCCTCGGCACCGCCCTTCAGGGCCAGGCCGACGCCGGTCACGGAGAGCGCGATCAGCACGAACCCGACCGGGATGAGCAGCCGTTGCCAGGACGCCGGCCAGTTGCGCCAGGTCAGCCCGACCAGCCCGAAGACGACCGCGGTGGGCGCGAAGCTGAGGCCCGCGCGCAGGGCGCTGTAGCCGAGGCCGCCCTGGATGTGCAGGGTGACCGCGAACAGGAAGCCGCCGTTGACGGCCATGACGGCGAGGATGCGGAAGACCGCGAGGCCCATGCCGGGGTGGCGCAGCACGCGGGGTGCGATCAGCGGGGCGCCACCGTGCCGGGCGAGCCGGGATTCGTACCAGCAGAACAGGGCGAAGAGCACGGCCGCGGAGGCGAGGGACAGCCAGGACCACAGCGGCCAGTCCTGCTCCTGCCCGAGCACCAGCGGCACGGTGAACAGCGACACGGCCGCGCCGAGCAGCAGCAGGCCGGGCAGGTCGAGGCCGCGCCCCCGGTCCCCCGCCTCGGCGTCGCGGGCGGGCAGCACCCGGCTGCCGACGGCCAGCAGTACGAGGCCCACCGGCACGTTCACCAGGAACACGGGACGCCAGCCGGTGCCGAACAGGTCGGCGCTGACGAGGAGTCCGCCGACGACCTGCCCGGCCGCGGCACCGACCGCGATGACCGCGGCGTACGCGCCGAGCGCGCGGGCCCGGGCCTCGCCGGTGAAGTTCCGCTGGATCAGGCTGAGCACCTGCGGGATCATCACGGCCGAGCCCGCGCCCTGCACCAGCCGGAACACGATGAGTTCGGCGGACCCCCGCGCCAGGCCGCAGGCGAGCGAGGCCGCGGTGAACAGGGCGAGACCGGCGAGGTGGACCCGGCCGTGGCCGAGCCGGTCGCCGAGGCGGGCGCCGGTGATCAGCAGGACCGAGTACGTGATCGCGTAGCCGGCGATCACCAGTTGCAGGTCGGCGCCGGAGGCGTGCAGGTCGGTGCCGATGGTGGGGGCCGCGACGTTCACGATGAACACGTCGAGCAGGGCCATGAACTGGGCGGCGAGGACGAGCGCGAGCAGCGCCCGGGGCCGGTTGTCAGTGGCGGGTGCTTCACTTTTCTCAGGCGTTGGAAGGGGCGCGGGCCCCGGTCCCGTCCGGGATGTCGTCGTCATGCTCCCGAGCGTGACGAGGCCCCGGTACGGGTGCGGAGAGCCCGCCGATGCTGGTACTGACAGCACCTGGCAGCGCAGGAGTCCGGGATCGAGGATGGTCGTACGACGGGGGACGTGACGTGGGGGACGTGACGATGACGACGACACAGCGAAGGCGGCCCGAGCTGGCCGCGTTCCTGCGCGGCAGGCGGGCCCGGGTGACGCCGGCGGACGTGGGCATGCCGCCGGGCCTCAGGCGCCGCACGCCGGGGCTGCGCCGCGAGGAGGTCGCCCAGCTCTCGGGCGTTGGGGTGACCTGGTACACATGGCTGGAGCAGGGCCGGCCGATCAACGCCTCCGCGCAGGTCCTGGACGCGGTGGCGCGCACCCTGCGGCTGGACGCGCCGGAGCGGGAGCATCTGTACCGGCTCGCGGAGGTGCCCTTCGAGCCGGTCCCGGAGCGGATGACGCAGACCGTCGCGCCGGAGGTGCAGGGCATCCTCGACGGCCTCGATCCGCTCCCGGCGGTGGTCTACAACTCGCGGTACGACATCCTCGCCACCAACCCGGCCTACCGCGACCTGTTCATGGTGCCGGCGACCCTCCGGATCGGTGTCCCGAACGTGCTGTGGACGCTGTTCACGGTCCCCGAGAAGGCCTGCCCGGTGGTGCACCGGGAGCGCGAACTGCCGGTGATGGTCGCGACGCTGCGGTCCTGGTACGGCAGACATGTCGGCGAGCCGGCCTGGGAGGACTACATACGCGCGCTCTCGGCGGCCAGCCCCTACTTCGCCGAGCTGTGGGCGAGCGGTGAGGTGATACCGCCGGGGCCGCGGGTGAAGACGTTCCACCACGAGGCGGTGGGCGAGCTGCGGATGACCTCGCAGTCGCTGCAGATCGACGGGATGCCGGAGTGCCGCATCGTGGTCTACACGCCGGCGGACGAGGCCGCACACAGAAAATCCCGCCTCCTGAGGGAGACGGGATCCTGATCGAGCGATCTTTGACAACTCAACAGAGTGTCGATTGTGGAGCTAAGGAGAATTGAACTCCTGACCTCCTGCATGCCATGCAGGCGCTCTACCAACTGAGCTATAGCCCCTTGTTCCTTTGTTCTTCCCGCTCGGCGGGGCGAACAAGAAGAACTTTAGCCTGCGACCTGCCGGAAAGTGAAATCCGCTCAGTCGTCGTCGCCGAGCACCGGTTCCGGGAGCGTGCCGGCGTTGTGTTCCAGCAGGCGCCAGCCGCGGGCGCCCTCGCCCAGGACGGACCAGCAGCAGTTGGAGAGGCCGCCGAGGCTCTCCCAGTGGCGGGCCTCCAGGCCGAGCAGACGGCCGATGGTGGTGCGGATCGTCCCGCCGTGGCTGACGACCACGAGCGTGCCGTCGTCGGGGAGCTTGTCGGCGTGCCGGAGCACGACGGGGGCGGCCCGCTCGGCGACCTCGGTCTCCAGCTCGCCGCCGCCGCGGCGGACCGGCTCTCCGCGCTTCCACGCGGCGTACTCCTCGCCGTACCGCCCGATGATCTCCTCGTGCGTCAGCCCCTGCCAGACGCCCGCGTAGGTCTCGCGCAGCCCCTCGTCGTGGGTGACCTCCAGGCCGGTGAGCGCGGCGAGCTCGGCCGCCGTGTTCGCGGCGCGCTGGAGGTCGGAGGCGACGATCGCGTCGGGCCCGAGGGAGGCGAGCAGCCGGGCGGCGCGGCGGGCCTGGGCGACGCCGGTCTCGGTGAGCTCGACGTCGGTGGTGCCCTGGAAGCGGCGCTCCACGTTCCACGAGGTCTGGCCGTGCCGCCACAGGATGACGCGGCGGCCCCGGCCGGGCCTGCCGGCCGAGACCTCACCGGTGGCGCTCATCACCACTCACCGCCCAGGTCGGCCGCCTCCTCGGCGGCCTGCAGCTTGGCGTGCTCCTCGCCCTTGCCGCGGGTGGCCTTGGCGTCGGCCGGGAGCTCCAGCTCGGGGCAGTCCTTCCACAGCCGCTCCAGGGCGTAGAAGACCCGCTCCTCGCTGTGCTGGACGTGGACGACGATGTCGACGTAGTCGAGCAGGACCCAGCGGGCCTCGCGGTCGCCCTCACGGCGTACCGGCTTGGCGCCGAGCTCCTTCTGCAGCCGCTCCTCGATCTCGTCGACGATCGACTTGACCTGGCGGTCGTTGGGTGCGGAGGCCAGCAGGAAGGCGTCCGTGATCGACAGGACGTCGCTGACGTCGTAGGCGATGATGTCGTGCGCGAGCTTGTCGGCGGCCGCCTGGGCGGCGGTGTTGATGAGCTCGAGAGAACGGTCAGTGGCGGTCACTACGTGGCTTTCGGTCGGCGGTCACTTGACATCAAGGGTCTCACGGACCGCCGGGGGCACCCCACGTGATTAAGGGATCACATGGGGCGCCCGGGGCCGCGCCTAGGACGACGAGGGCTTGTAGTCCTGGCCGAGGGTCACCGACACGTCCGCGTTCGAGGTGGTCTTGCCCTTGCTGACGGAGCTCGCGGACAGGCCCAGGGTCTTGGCGACCTCGGTGGCGTTCTCCTTGTCGGCGGTGTCCGTGTAGACGACCTTGGAGGTGGCCGAGGTGGTGGACGCGGTGCCGCCGCCCAGGAAGGTGAAGCCGCCGTTGAGCAGGACCACGCGGGCCTTCTCGGTGTTGTCCTTCACACCGCTGGCGTTCTGGACGGAGACCCGGACCGCGGAGCCCTGGTCGGGGCTCTTGGCGGTACCGCCGAGGACGTCCTTCACCACACTGGCGCTGGCCTGCTCGCTCAGCGTGCCGTCGCTCTGGACGGGCAGCAGGGCGGTCTTGTAGTCGCCGCCCTTGGCGAGGTCGGCGAGCTTGGCGAGGAAGGTGCCGAGGTCCTTGTCGGTCAGTGACGGGTCCAGGATCTGGGCCAGTGTCTGCACGGTGGTCGTCGCCCCGGTCGGATCCGAGGAGATCTTGCGCAGCACGCCCTGCATGACCTGGCCGAACCGCTCCAGCTGGGCGTTCTGGGCCTCGCCGGAGGCGCGGTAGGTGGCGTAGGCGACGGCCATCTTGCCGCTGAGGGTCTGGTCCTTGCCCTTGTGGACCAGGGCGGCGGCGCCCTTCTTGGTGGCGTCCGGGTCGGGGACGTCGGCGTTGGTGTCGACCTCGATGTTGCCGACGAGGTCGACCAGGTTCTGCAGGTAGGGGGTGTCCAGGCGCCAGGTGCCCTCGATGTCCGTGCCGAGGACGGTGTCGAGGGCGTCGCGGGTGCCGGAGGAGCCGTCGTCGTCGACGGACTTGGCGAGGGTGGTGGAGTTGCCGTCGTCGTCGGTCACGGAGAGGTCGTTGGGCAGCAGGACGGTGGTGCCCTGCTTGGTGGTGGTGTTGTCGACGAGCAGCGCCGTGGAGGTGCCGCCCTTCTTGGTGTTGTGCAGGTGGACGACGATCACGTCGCGGTTCTGGGCGCCCGCGGCCGTCGCCGTGCCCTTCTTGGTGTCCGACTTCGACAGGCCGGGCAGCTTTCCGGCGTACCAGAGGTAGCCGACACCGCCGACGGCGACCAGGGCGAGGACCACGACGAGGGCGACGAGCCGGCTGCGCGCGCGGCGCTTGGCCTCCTCGCGGCGCTCGGTGCGGTTCTCGGTGAAGTTCAGCCAGTCGATGACGTCCTCGGAGTCGGCGTCGGGGTCCTCGACGAAGGCGAACTGCTCGGTGCGGTAGTCCCGTTCGGGCCGGGCGGGGCTCTCCGTGTCGTCGGCCGGCTCGGCCGGGCCGGCCTGCTGCGGGATGTAGGCGGTCTGCTCGGCGACGCGGGGCTGCTGCCCACTGGCGGCGGCCCGCCCGTAGGGGTCGTACGCGGACGGGGCGCTGGCGGTGCCGCCCTGGGGCGTGGCGGTGCCGTACGGGTCGTAGGCGGGCACGGACGGCTGCTGGCCCGTCCCGTAGGGGTCGTACGACGGGGCGGGCTGCTGGGAGCCGGTGGCGTACGGGTCGTAGCCGTAACCCTGCTGCTGGTGCCGGCCGTACGGGTCGTACTGCTGCTGGGGGGCCTGTTGCGGCGGGACCTGCCGGTACACGGGCCGGCCGTACTCGTCGTAGCCGACGAGTTCGTACTGGTCCTCGCGGTCTTCGCCGTAGCCCGCGTCGTATCGGTCGTTCACCGGTGCCCCTCTCGGCTCACTCGCCGCGGTACAGCTCGCGCTTGTCGATGTAGCGCACGACTCCGTCCGGCACCATGTACCAGATGGGTTCGCCCTTGGCGACTCTCGCACGGCAGTCTGTGGAGGAGATGGCCAGCGCGGGAACCTCCACCAGAGAGACACCGCCCTCCGGCAGGCCGTGGTCGGTCAGCGGGTGGCCGGGCCGGGTGCAGCCGATGAAGTGCGCGAGGGAGAAGAGCTCCTCCGAGTCGCGCCAGGTGAGGATCTGGCCCAGGGCGTCGGCGCCGGTGATGAAGAAGAGGTCCGTGTCGGGGTTGAGCTGGCGCAGGTCGCGCAGGGTGTCGACGGTGTAGGTGGGGCCGCCGCGGTCGATGTCGATGCGGCTGACGGAGAACTGCGGGTTCTCGGCGGTCGCGATGACCGTCATCAGGTAGCGGTCCTCGGCCGGGGAGACGTCGCGGTGGGTCTTCTGCCACGGCTGGCCGGTCGGCACGAACACCACCTCGTCCAGGTGGAACTGCGCGGCGACCTCACTGGCCGCCACGAGGTGCCCGTGGTGGATCGGGTCGAACGTTCCGCCCATGACGCCCAGGCGGCGCTTGCCCGGGTTCGACGGGCCGTTGCCGGGGCCGCTCACCGGGCGGCGTTCCGTGCCGGTCTTCGCGTCTGTCGCCGGACCGGTAGGCATGTCCTGCTCTCCCATGCGTGCAGACCCTACCGGCCCGGCCTGAGGGCGCCGGTCGCCGGACTCAGCGGTCGCGGTTGAAGCGGGTGGTGATCCACAGCAGGAGCAGCAGGATGAGCAGGGCGCCGCCGCCGGTGACGGCCGGCTGCAGGCTTTCGTGGTTGCCGCCGTGCTCGCCCTCGGCAGCGAGGGTGACCAACTGGGCAGCGGTGCTGTGGAGGCTCATCGGCAGCAGACCTATCGGGTGTGGGCGGGACAACAACGTCGGCCCAATCGTAAGCGGGCGGCCGGGCGGCGATCACGCCGACTCCTCCGTTGGGGAACCCTGGGCGCGGCTCAGTCGTCTTTCCGCTTGTAGCCCCGCAGCAGGAACCACCCGGTGAACGCGCAACCCAGGAACATCACGACGATCACGACCCGGAGCAGATACCCCGACCCCTGATGCTGTGCGGCGCTCGCGGCCTCGGCGAGCCAGGCGGCCGCGGGGGTGTGCTCCATGACTGTGGGACTCCTTCGGTGTAGTGCCCGTCCACGGTAACTCCGCCTAGGCTGGGCCTTGCTTCGGGGGCGCAAAGGGCCGCACAAGGGTCCGCAAAGGGCCACTCACACGCACATGGGGGAAGACATGTCCGACGACGGCCACGAGCACAACGGACACGAGAACGTACCGAGCAGGCAGCGCAGGCGTTTTCCCGGGATCTCCTCGCGTGCGTACGAGCACCCGGCCGACCGCAGCGCGCTGGTGGCGCTGCGCAAACTGAGCGGCTTCGACACGGTCTTCAAGGCGCTCAGCGGGCTGCTGCCCGAGCGCAGCCTGAGGCTGCTGTTCCTGTCCGACTCGGTGCGCGTCTCGGACCAGCAGTTCGCCCACCTCAACGACATGCTGCGGGACGCCTGTTACATCCTGGACCTGGAGAAGGTCCCGCCGATGTACGTCAACCAGGACCCGCAGCCGAACGCGATGTGCATCGGCCTGGACGAGCCGATCATCGTCGTCACCACCGGACTCGTCGAGCTGCTCGACGAGGAGGAGATGCGCGCGGTCATCGGCCACGAGGTGGGCCACGCGCTGTCCGGCCACGCGGTGTACCGCACGATCCTGCTGTTCCTCACGAACCTGGCGATCCGGGTCGCCTGGATCCCGCTGGGCACGCTCGCGATCATGGCGATCGTGACGGCGCTGCGCGAGTGGTTCCGCAAGTCGGAGCTGTCCGCGGACCGCGCGGGTCTCCTGGTCGGGCAGGACCTGAAGGCCTCGATGCGCGGCCTGATGAAGATCGCGGGCGGCAACCACCTGCACGAGATGAACGTGGACGCGTTCCTCAAGCAGGCCGAGGAGTACGAGGCGGGCGGCGACCTGCGCGACTCGGTGCTGAAGATCCTGAACCTGCTGCCGCGCTCGCACCCGTTCACCACGATCCGGGCGGCCGAGCTGAAGAAGTGGTCCGAGACCCGCGACTACCAGCGGATCATGGACGGCCACTACCCGCGCCGCGACGAGGACAAGGACACCTCGGTCTCCGACTCCTTCAAGGAGTCCGCGGCGAGCTACGCCGGCAATGTGAAGAGCTCCAAGGACCCCTTGATGAAGCTGGTCAGCGACATCGCGGGCGGGGCCGGGGGAATCGGCGGCCGGGTCCGCCGGGGCTTCGACGGCTTCACGAGCTCGGCGCCGCCGCGGGACGAGCCGCCGGCGGACGAGACAGGCCGGGACGAGAGCTGAGCGAGGAGGCCGGGAGGAGGCCGACGGGACCGGAGATCTCGTCGGCCTCTCTCACACCTTCGGCTCCGCGCTGGTCGCCAGCGAGCCGCACAACGCGGTGGTTCCACCGGTCGCATACGGATCGGTGCCCGCCGGGCCGCCCGTCCGCGCGGTCTGCCCTGCCAGCAGCGGGTGGAAGTGGTTCGTGGAGTCCTCCGCGCAGGACAGCGGCCCCACCTGGACGTAGGACACCACCAACTGCGCCTGGTGCAGCCGCAGATCGTCGCGGTCGAAGCGGAATTGCAGCTCGCGCCGGACGGTGAACAGGGAGGCCTCCGCCTTGGTACCGGAGCCCGTCGGCTTGAGCGCGTACACGAAGGTGTGGTCCGCGGTCACCTCCAGCGTCGCCGAGTCGGTCTCCGACGCCTGCAGCGAGCCCTCCACGCGGATCTTTGGGTCGGCGAGCTCGGCGCGGGTCTGGTCGAAGCGAACCAGCCAACCCGTCGGCTGGTGCCGCCCGTCGGCGACCGGATGCTCGAAACTCTGGTCGAACTGGTCGAGTTGGTCGCCGTCGAGCATGACGCGCACCGGCCGGACCTCCTGACCGCTGATCACCTCGGGGTAGAGCGAGGAGCGGACGATGTAGTCCTTGGCCGTGGTGAGCGCGGACACCACCTGGCTGTCGGAGAAGTGCGCGGTGCGCCGCGCGGCCGGCAGCGGTATGCCCTCGGCGCCGATCCGGAACTGCGCGGCGGGGCTGTGCGCGTACAGGTACTCGGGATCGGCCGCTCCCGGCACCTTGGCCTGCGGGGCGAGCGGGATGACGGTCATCCGCAGGGGCTCCACGGGCTGCCGGGCGGCCGGCGTGGTGTACGGGTGCCGTACACCCATGTAGATCGCCGTTCCGAAGGCCACGGCGATCAGCAGGACCAGGATCAGGACCTGCCGGGACAGGCCGCGCCGAAGGGGCGGGCGGCGGCGTACGGCGGGCGCGTGGTCGGCCATGCGCTCCTGCGCGGAGAACTCCTGGAGGCGGGCAGCACGGACGAACGATTCGTCGAAGACGACGGATCGGTACTCGTCCTCGCCACCTCCGGGGCCGCCCTCGGGTGTCCCCTCCGGTGGGTCTCCAGGCCCTCCCATACATTCAGGGTAGGTCTCCGGGAGCTCAGGTAAACGCCCTGGTACACGACAAGTTCTGACAGGTTCTCACCAGGATCGAAAGAGAGCGCGAACAGACCGCTCGGGGCGCCGATCAACCGCTCAGGGGTTGCGCGGGATCACCGAGATCGCCGGCTGGGAGGTGTCGGCGGAGGCGGAGGGCGTCGCGGCGCTGCCCTGTTCGAGACCGGTCGAGGCGGGCGGCGGCACCTGGTCCCGGCTGCCCGAGGAGGCACCCCGGTAGACCGCAGTGAAGGCCAGCGCGACCATGCCGATCCCCATCACGAGGGCCAGCATCCAGGCGACCGGGCGGTGCCAGTGGACCTTCTTGCCGTACGTCCCCGGAGCGCCGTAGCGGCCCTCCAGGACATCGGTGTCGTCCAGGTCGTCGAGCTCGGGATCATGGCCGAAACCGGTGCGGCCCTCGGGGCCGTACCCGTCCTCGTAGCGCTCGCCGCGGCCGTGGGCCCGGCGTGCTTCCGCCTCGGAGGCCTCGGCTCTCGCCTGGGCGGCGGCAAGGAGGCGTTCGACGGCGGTCGGCTCGTGCACCACTGCCGCCCGTACGAAGGCCTCGTCGAAGACCACGGAGGCGAACTCTTCGTCCGACACCCCGCGGTCGTGGTCGTCGTCGGGCTCCCAGCCGTCAGGGAACGGCGTGCCCCCCACGTCCTCCGGCACGGATCCAGAGTAGACCTGGGGGGTCAATTTGGGCAGACGGTATGGAAATTCATCCGCCTTGTGAGACACCTCTCGTGCGCCGGGCGGGCGCGCACCGGGCGCGCTTGCCAGGCGCATATGCGCGCACATATGCGCCCCGCGGTGCCCTCGCCGGCTCAGCGCCGGATGTGCCCGTCGCCGGTGACGATGTACTTGGTGCTCGTCAGCTCCGGCAGGCCCATGGGTCCCCGGGCGTGCAGCTTCTGCGTCGAGATGCCGATCTCCGCGCCGAAGCCGAACTGGCCGCCGTCGGTGAAGCGGGTGGAGGCGTTGACCGCGACCGTCGTGGAGTCGACCAGCTGGGTGAAGCGGCGGGCGGCCTGCTGGGAGGTGGTGACGATCGCCTCGGTGTGACCGGACGACCACAACCGGATGTGGTCGACGGCCTTGTCGAGGGAGTCGACGACGGCGGCGGCGATGTCGTAGGAGAGGTACTCGGTGTCCCAGTCCTCCGCGGTGGCCTCGACGACGGTCGCCTTGGAGTCCTTGGCATATGCCAGCACACGCGGGTCGGCGTGCACGGTCACCCCGGCCTCCGCGAGGGCGTCCAGGGCGCGCGGCACGAACTCGGGGGCGATGTCCTGGTGGACCAGGAGGGTCTCGGCGGCGTTGCAGACGCTGGGCCGCTGGGCCTTGGAGTTGATCAGGATGTCGATCGCCATGTCGAGGTCGGCCTGGGCGTCGACGTAGACGTGGCAGTTGCCGGTGCCGGTCTCGATGACGGGGACGATGGACTCCGTGACGACCGTCTGGATCAGGGAGGCGCCGCCGCGCGGGATCAGGACGTCGACCAGGCCGCGGGCCCGCATCAGCTCGCGGACGCTGTCGCGGCTCTCGCCGGGCACCAGCTGGATGGCGTCGGCGGGCAGGCCCGCCCCGCCCACGGCGTCGCGCAGCACCCGCACCAGGGCGGTGTTCGACTCGTACGCGGAGGCCGAGCCGCGCAGCAGGACCGCGTTGCCCGACTTCAGGCAGAGGGCGGCGGCGTCCACGGTGACGTTCGGGCGGGCCTCGTAGATGATGCCGACCACGCCGAGCGGGACGCGGACCTGGCGCAGGTCGATGCCGTTCGGGAGGGTCGAGCCGCGGACGACCTCGCCGACCGGGTCGGGCAGCGCGACGACGTCCCGTACGTCCGAGGCGATGGCCCGCACCCGCTCCGGGGTGAGGGTGAGCCGGTCGATGATCGCCTCGCTGGTGCCGGCCTCGCGGGCCTTGGCGATGTCCTTCGCGTTGGCCTCGACGATCTCGCTCGTACGGACCTCCAGGGCGTCCGCGATGGCGGCCAGCGCGTCGTCCTTGACCGCGCGCGGCAGCGGGGCGAGGTCGGCGGCGGCGGCCTTGGCGCGGTAGGCGGCCCGGTTGACCGGGGACATGGAGTCGTACGGCGAAAGCGTGGTCATGAGGGAAGGGTAGTGCGCGGGGCGGACCGGACCACCAGGGATTCCAAACCCCGAGACACCTGTCCAAGGCGGCTCAAAACGGGTGCACGCCGACGGGAGAAGCCGGTGGCGGGCCGTAGCCCTCCGCGAGGCGCTGGTGGTAGGTCTCGCGGTCGATGACCTCCAGGCCGACGATCTCCCAGGGCGGCAGCTTCGCGGTCTGGCGGTGCTCGCCCCACAGCCGGAGGGCGACCGCGGCGGCGTCGTGCAGGTCGCGGGCCTCCTCCCAGTAGCGGATCTCCGCGTGGTCGTTGGCGTATCTGCTGGTCAGCAGAAAGGGGTGGTCGTGGGCCAGCTGCTCCAGGCCGCGCCGCACCTCCTTCAGCGGGGCCTCCTTGCCGGAGACGCTGAGCGTGACGTGCCACAGGCGGGGCAGATCGGCCGGCTCCTCGTAGCGGTCGCCGGCCGCGACGCTGGTCAGGGCGCGCTCCTCGCCGGCCGGACGGGAGGCGACGCCGTCGCGGGACGCCGCCGCCCCAGGGCGCACTCGTCTCACGACGGCCTCCTTCACCACGGGTCGAGCGATGCTCGGCGGAATGTGTCCCTGAGACAAAGTTGAGCAGGCCGCAAGGGTCCGTGGGGCGGTTTTGCGGAACGTCCACCTCAGGGCGGGCCGTTTTGCGGGGCGTTCCCCCTGTTTTCGGTCCTTGACGAGCGTCAGGAAGCCACGCTCATCCCAGGACCACCAGGTCGTCCCGGTGCACGACCTCGCGTTCGTACGCCGGTCCCAGCTCCCGTGCCAGCTCCCGCGTCGAACGTCCGAGCAGCTGGGGAATCTCCTTGGCGTCGAAGTTGACGAGCCCGCGCGCCACCGCCCGCCCCTCGCCGTCCCGCAGCTCCACCGGGTCCCCGGCGACGAAATCGCCCTCGACGGCGGCGATCCCGGCCGGCAGCAGCGACTTGCGGCGCTCCACCACAGCCCGTACCGCACCGTCGTCCAGGGTCAGCGAGCCCTGCGGGGTGGAGGCGTGCTGGAGCCAGAGCAGACGGTCCGCGGAGCGCTTGCCCGCGGGCAGGAAGTGCGTGCCGGTGTCGCCGCCGTGCAGGGCCTCGGCCGCGTGGACCGCACTGGTGAGGACGACCGGGATGCCGGCCGCGGCGGCGATCCGGGCGGCCTCGACCTTGGTGACCATGCCGCCCGTGCCGACGCCCGCCCTGCCCGCGCTGCCGATCTCGACGTGCGCGAGATCCTCCGGCCCCCGCACCTCCGCTATCCGCGAGGTGCCGGGCCTGCTCGGGTCGCCGTCGTACACGCCGTCGACGTCGGAGAGCAGGACCAGCAGGTCGGCGTGGACGAGGTGGGCCACCAGGGCCGCGAGCCGGTCGTTGTCGCCGAAGCGGATCTCGTCGGTGGCGACGGTGTCGTTCTCGTTGACGATCGGGAAGGCGCCCATCGCGAGCAGCTTGTCAAGGGTGCGGGAGGCGTTGCGGTGGTGGGCGCGGCGGCTCATGTCGTCGCTGGTCAGCAGCACCTGGCCGACGCGGACGCCGTAGCGGGCGAAGGAGGCGGTGTAGCGGGCGACGAGCAGCCCCTGGCCGACACTGGCGGCGGCCTGCTGCCGGGCCAGGTCACGGGGGCGGCGGCGCAGGCCGAGGGGGGCGAGACCGGCGGCGATGGCACCGGAGGAGACGAGGACGATCTCCTTCTCTCCCCCGCTGCGGCTCTTGGCGAGGACGTCGACGAGCGCGTCGACCCGGTCGGCGTCGAGACCGCCCGCGGCGGTGGTCAGCGAAGAGGAGCCCACCTTGACGACGATCCTGCGGGCTTCGGCCACGGCCTGCCTAGCGCTTGCCACCTGCGTTGTCCCCACTTCCTTGCGCGTGGCAGCAATCTACGCGAACAGTGGTGGGCACCGCGTATCTGTCCAACAGTTGGCAGTCCCCTCTTGGGAGAAGGCAGCCCCGCTCAGCCTGGTCGAGTGCAACGGGACTGACGACCAACGAGGCCCCCGCGGCAGTGAGTCGAGGCTTGAACCCCTCTCAGCGGCACGGGAGCCTCGTATGTCGCGAGCCCCGAAAGGGCTCAGTGCGTCTCAGGTGCCCTGGTCACAGTCGTGTGGGTGTGTCCACAGCGTCTGGAACTGGTCGATGTATCGGTTGGTGACCCACCCGTCGATGACACGCAGCATCACGTCGTTGGCCCGATGCGCCGAGTTCTCGGTGAGGTTGTAGGAGCCGACGAAAACGGCCTTGCGCCACTCGCTGGCGTACTTCGCGTCGATCAGGAGCAGCTTGTTGTGGCTCCAACCATCACAGCCGATCTGGATGTCGTCGACACCGTATTTCTCGATGATGTCCTTACCGGACTGCTCCTGGACGATGATCTTGACGTCACAGCCGAGGTTCTGGAGCCGGTTGAGCTCAGTGATGATCTCCCGAGCATAGGCTTCGTCCTCAACCAGGCTCGCCTCCAGCCAGATGCGGTCGTTGCCGTCCTCACATGCGCTGACATTGCCCAGAACATCAGCTACGCGGTTGCTGTCGGGTTGCGGGAAGAAGTAGGCCTTCGACAGGTCGTTGCTGCCGTCGATCGTCCTGCTGGCGTCAGTGCTCCAGGTAACACCGTCATACGTCCAGCCACCCGCGTACAGACGACGCCAGTAGTTCACATAGGCGGAGAACAACTGGGCGTCATCACGACTGATCAGCAGGTTCTGCGCATGCTGCGCCTGCCACTTACCCAGGTTGCTGGAACTCTGAAGCACCAGCTTCGTGTCACCCTTTTTAATCACAAAGAACTTGTTGTGCATGGAGCCGTGATCGGCATCCATGCAGGAATTTCCGCAGTACTTCCAGTCAATATCTGCGGCACTGAGTATATCTGCGATATCTTGACTCGACGGGCCGATCACGACCCGCACGCTCACGCCGGATTCCGCGGCGGCAGCAAGCGAATTGGCGATTGCAGTACCACCTCCGTCGACATCCCAGTTGTACAGCGCAACGCGAATGTAGTCACCGGTCTCACCGTCGGCCGCGGCTGCTGCCGTGGCATCAATCTTGGCCTTGATCTTGGCCGCAATCAGACGGTCCTCGATTCCACCTCCGTAGGTGAAGCAGACCTCATAGTTGCCGGATTCCTCACAGGTTCCGTCTATGGCGGCAGCGGGGGGCGCGGAAACCACTGCCGCCATCAATGACATAATGAGCAGAAAAGCGAGCTGGAACGAGCGCCGTAGGCGGTTGAAATTTTCTTTCATCACCGGCACATCATACGACACGAAAAGGCGATGTAAAGCAGAATTTCGTGACACCAAACGCGCGTAACAACGACTCCATCAGGAAGCTTTCCATGCAACGGCCTGTAGTGCCTTGCATTTGCCGCGCAAAGAAAGACTCCGTACGGTTCTTTGCCGAGCACCTCGATGACGGCGCCTGGGGAGTCGCCAGGGCGGTACGGACCCGCGCCTCAGCCCCAAAACATCGGTCTCTCCGTGACGTATGACGCGGTGCTGTGCCCGAGCCGCGAAGGCACGGACACAGCGCTGGGTCGGTTGTTCCGACAGGCTGGAGGCCTAGGCCTAGAGGCCTGCTACCTCGTTGATCCAGTCAAGGCTGGTGGGGACGGTGGCGGCCCCCATGGGGCCGACGCAGACATGGGTCGACGTGTTGTAACTCGTCCAGGAAGTCACGCCGACCTGGTAACGCAGGCCGTCGACGAGCTTGAACTGCGGACCGCCGGAGTCTCCGGAACAGGCAATGCCGTTGCCCTTCGAGCTCTTGATGCCCCGTCCGCCGATCCAGTCGTCGCCGTCGATGTCGCTGACCTTGATGGTCGCCCGCTTGAGGTTCACGGACGGGGAACCACCCATCTTGCTCTGCGATCCCCAGCCGAAGATGTAGTTCGTGGTGCCCTCCACGGGACTGGCGCTCGCCAGACGTACGTGCTCGGCGTTCGCGTCGCGGGTGAGGTGGAGCAGGGCAATGTCGTGGTTGGTGCGCAACTTGATGTCGTCCACCTCGATCACGCCACCACCGGCGTTGTACTGCTTGCTCTTGACCCGGACCTGGATCTTGGAGGCATCCTGGCCGATCCCTGTCTCCGAGAAGCAGTGCTTCGCAGTGAGAATCCACCGTTCGGCGATGATGGATCCGGAGCAGAGCAGATTGCCTCGTCCCGTGCCCGCGTCATCGTTGTCGTACAGGATCGCGGCTATGCCGTCCGCCGAGTCCGCGGCCTCACCGTTCACAATCGCCGGGTCCTCGGTCACGCCGTCGCCAGTGGCGCCGATCGGCAGGAACTCGGCGAGGTCTGTGTCATCCGCCATCGCGGACGGCGTACCGGCTCCGAACAGGCTCGCTCCGATGATCGCGGCCGCAGTCACGAACGTACGAATTCTCAAAGCTCATCCTTCTGATAGTGACGAGACGGGAAATTGACGAGAGGCCGTGAACGCGCCTCTCACAGACCGGCCACTTCGTTGATCCAGTCGAGGCTGGCCGGCACACTCGCGTAGGTCTGGTAGCCCTGGCAGACACCGCCACTGCTGGTGACCGTGGACAGCACGCCGACCTGGTAGCGCAGGCCGTCGACGAGCTTGAACTGCGGGCCGCCGGAGTCTCCGTAGCAGGCGTAACCGTTGATCTTGTAGCTACGGATGGCCTGACCGCCGTAGTAGTCCACGGCGTCGGTGTCGGTGACCTCGACCGTCGCGCGCTTGAGGTAGGTGGACGCGCCGCTGTAGCCGTTGGTCGAGCCCCACCCGAAGATGTAGTTGGTGGTCCCCACGGCCGGGTTCTTTGTCGGTAGACGCACGTACTCGGCGTTGGCCGAGCGGGTGAGGTGCAGGAGCGCAATGTCGTGGCTGGTTCGCACCTTGGTGTATTCGACGTTCACCACGCCGCCACCGCTCGTGCGGTCGAGGCTCTTGACCCGGACCGACAACCGGTCTGGCGACAACTTCGCCCCGTCGCCCTCGATGTCGAGGACGCAGTGCTTCGCGGTCAGCACCCATTCGGCAGCGACCAAGGAGGCGGAACAGCGGAACTCACCATCCAGGAGCAGCGCGCCCATACCACTGGCCGACGTAGCGGCTTCGCCGTTGACGACGGCAGGCGATTCACTGTCGTCTCCCGAAGCCTGAGGGAGTGCCAGAACCTCTCCGTCATCCGCCAGTTCGGCAGCAACAGCCGGCGATACCAGAGCTGTCGAGCTGGCGACGGCCAAGGACGCGGCCACAGCCACAGTCGCAAGAAGGGAGCGGAGTCTCATAGTCGTTGCGATCCGTTCGTCCAGTAGAGCCACTGGGCTACGGCCGTCCCGGTGGACCCCGCCGGTCGACTCCGCAGCACCTGAATGCGAGAGCATGTTCGACTTGGCCGCTGAAAACGCGCTGAAAGTGCGCTGAAACAGACCGTGAGTTCCCCAGCGGCGTCCAGGGGCGGCTACTTCCCCGACCGGGCATGGCGTGCCGACAGCTACAGCGGGCGATCGCGATGCCACCTGGCAACACCTGGGCGGCGGTCGGCAAACCCACCTTCGAGAAGCAGACCGGCACCACTCCGCCAACGCCGCAAAGCAGTCGAAGCCGACGGCCCGACACCGAAACAGAACATTCAACCCGCCCGATTGCGCACTGACAGGTTCCACACAGGAAAACCCGACAGATCGCCACGAAAGGGTGACTTTGAGAAAATCGAGGCAGGACAGAGGGTATTGTTAAGGTAAATTGGTGGTATCGCTGGGGTGGGCGAGCTACATCTGAGGGGGGCTCGAGTGAATCGGGTAGAATTCCGACTTCTTGGACCTGTGGGGATCTGGCACGAGGGCCAGCCGCTGGGGCACACGACCCCGCAACAGCGCAGCGTCCTGTCGACGCTGCTGCTGAATTCCAATCAAGTCGTCCCAATAGATAGCATAGTGCGTGCACTATGGGGAGAGGAGCCACCGAATTCTGCCCGTAACGCCGTACAAGGATACGTATCCAAACTCAGGCGCATCTTGAAGGATTTCCCTGAAAACGAGATATCCACTCACCTGCAAGGGTATTCACTGCGTGCAGACAAAGAGCAGGTGGATCTTCATCGCTTTCGACATCTGGTCGACATGGCCCAGAAGTCCGATGCCGTGCGAGCGGGCGAATTGCTGGGCAAGGCACTCGACTTGTGGCACGGCCCGCCGCTCTCGGGCGTGGCGGGCCAGTGGCTGACATCAACGGCCGGTGTCTACATGGAGGAGGAACGGCTCTCCGCACTCGAGGAGCACGCCACGGCTGTCCTTGAAGCTGGTCGAGTACACGACGCGATCAGAGATCTGACCTCTCTTGTCATCGAACATCCTCTCCGTGAACGCGCTGCGAGTCTACTCATGACAGCACTTCACAGATCAGGCAGACGCGGTGACGCGTTGACCGTTTTCCGTGATATACGACGCCATCTCGTAAAAGAGCTCGGAATCGAGCCGGGGAGCATCCTGCACAATACCCATCAGGAGGTTCTTAGCGACATTTCTGACGTTCTCCGTGAAAGCAAAAATGCTCCCCAAGAAGAGTGCGCAGGAGTCAGTCCCTAGAGGGACATATCCTGGGGTCAACCGTCCTCCACATCAATCCAACCGGGCCGTGCCCTGAGTGGTCTGCGACTGCCGCACCAGTTTCGGCTCTCTGCGCCCGCGACAACAGCCGGTCTGCCGAGTACCGCAGCCAGGCCGTCGGCAGCTCGGCGTCCCTGTCACCCAGGGTCTCTTTACACACCCGTGCCGTCTTGTGGTCGAACCCCGCCGCATCTCGCGACAGCCTCGGAGGGCTACAGTCCCACTTCCCTCCCCAACTGAGTCCCCGCTTCGCCCTCCCGTGCGCCGTCGCGGCAAGGTTCGCGCCCACGTCTCTCCGGCTTCGTGGCGTGGAGCGGCACGGCGACGGGCCCGCGGGGCAGGCAATCGCATCGGGAAGACCGGGGGCTAAGGGCCTGGTCAGCGGGACGGCGGAGCCGGGGTAAGCCACCGAGGGCCGCCCGGGATGCGGGCCATCCCCACAAGGGACGGTCGCTGATCACTCACGGGTGCCGTCGGATCACTCAACCTGCAATACATGACCGTAAGGAGGCGTTGGCGATCAAAAGGAGACAAGCGAGGATGCGCCGGGCCGGACGCGCGTAGCGTGCCCCGTGTGCAACTGCGGTACGCCTTCCGTCTCTACCCCACCGCCGGGCAACAGGCCGCGCTGGGGCGGGCGTTCGGCTGCGCCCGGGTGGTCTACAACGACGCCGTGCGCGCCCGCCGAGAGGCGCACGTCCAAGGCCTTCCGTACCCGAAGCTGGGCCTGTTGTCCCGTCTGTTGATCACCGAGGCCAAGCGGCGTGCCGAGCGGGCCTGGCTGGGTCAGGTGTCGGCGGTGGTGCTGCAGCAGGCGCTGCGCGACTGCGAACGCGCCTACACCAACTTCTTCGCGTCGCTGAGGGGCGAGCGCCAAGGGGCGCGGGTGGGCGAGCCGCGCATGAAGTCCCGCAAGGATCGCCGGCAAGCGATCCGCTTCACGGCCAATGCCCGCTGGTCGCTCACCGCCTGCGGCAAGCTGAACCTGCCCAAGATCGGCGAGGTGAAGGTGCGATGGTCGCGCACCCTGCCCACCGAGCCCTCTTCGGTCACCGTCGTCAAAGACGCGGCCGGGCGCTTCTTCGCATCCTTCGTCATCGACACTGACCCGCACGCCGACACGGAGCGCATGTCCGAGACGGACCAGTCCGTCGGCATCGACCTGGGCCTTGCCCACTTCGCCGTGCTATCCGACGGCACGAAGATCGACTCACCACGGTTTCTGCGGCGCGCGGAGAAGAAGCTGAAGAAGGTCCAGCGCGAGCTGGCCCGCAAGCAGAAGGGATCCAACAACCGCGAGAAGGCCAGGGTCAAGATCGCCCGCGTGCACGCGCAGGTGGCCGACGCACGTCGGGAGTTCTGCCATCAGCTGTCCACGAAGGTGATCCGTGAGAACCAAGCGATCGCCATCGAGGACCTGCCGGTGAGAGCGCTGGCGCGCAGCAAGATGGCCAAGTCCGTGCACGACACTGGCTGGGCCCAGTTCATCGACATGTTGAAATACAAGGCCAAGCGGTACGGCCGCACCCTGATCCAGATCGGCCGGTACGAGCCCACCAGCCAAGTGTGCTCCATGTGCGGCCACCACAACGGACCCAAACCCCTCGACGTACGCGAGTGGACCTGTCCCGCATGTGGCACGGTCCACGACCGGGACGTCAACGCCGCACGCAACGTGAAAAAGGCCGCTGGACTATGAACAGGCGACCGAAAGGTCGTCGCGGTCTCAAGCCCGTGGAGCGCAGGTAAGACCAGGCCAGGTGTGCTGGCACCGCGTGAAGAAGCAGGAAGCCAAGGAATCCCCTCCGGACATGGTGTCGCGAAGCGGCACACCACCGGGGAGGAAGGCCAGAATCCTCGGGGTTCCCCAGAGGAGCAAGTCAATTCGACATCCCGCACCGCCGGATCGACACCCTGCCGGCGGACCTGGACCCGGCCACCCTCTACGAGGAGGCCGACTTCACCGCGCTGACCGGCGGCCATGTGGAGCGCTTCGAACGCTTCGAGGGGTTCCTGGACCGCAACGGCCTGCGGAACACCTTCACCCACGGCGACGGCGGCGCGGCCTTCGAGGCCCGGATGAGCGCCCTGACGTTCCCGCCCGGCATCCGCCCCTGGAACGACGCGGACCTGGCCTCGCTCACGTCGCGATTCGGCTGGATGCAGACCCGTATAGCCGAACTGTCCCTGGACAACGCGAGGTTGAAGCGAGAACTGAAGCAGACCACCACCAAGCCGACGCCCCCGGCGACCCCGACGACATCCGTCTACCGCCGAGCCCGCAAGGTGGTAGCCCGCCCGATCCGCAGAGCACTCCAGTCAGGCCGCTGAGGACAACGCCCTGCTTTTTAGGGGCGCGGGGAACTGCGCGACAAGCCCCCACGGGCCGCCAGTCGCACAACAAACCGCGCCCCCCACCCCCTTAGGCGGCCACAACCGCCCGAGCCCTCAAAACCCTCCGGGCCCTCCGCACAGCCCGCCGCAGCACAGACGCCGGCGCATGCTCCCGATACCCCGGAAACGCCCGAGCCTCCCGCACAGGAGCGAGGTACACCCGGTCAGGTATCCCCGCGGAGGCGTCCCGGAAGTACGGATACACCAGGTACACCTCCCGCCCCTTCTTCTCCAGCAGCGCAGCCGCCTGCTTCTTCGCCTTCACGAACTCCACGACCGGCACCAGCAGTTCCGGCTTCTCCTCGGCGACGAGATGCATCCGCAGCCGCTCGTCGACGCGGAGCCGCTGCGCCACCCCCTCGGTCCAGTACTCCTCGATCAGCGGCTTGGCCAGCTCGAACTTGTGCCGCCGTACAGCCTCGCTGTCCTTGAGGAACTTCGGCCCGAACTGCGGCAGCAGCGTCACCACGAACGGCCGGTGCATCAGCGAGTCACGCCGCTCCCCCGGCGGCACGAACTCGGCGATCAGATTCATCAGCGCACGCGCCGAGTCGAAGCGCAGGGTGTAACTCCCGCTCTTCGTCACGTGCTTGCCGTCCGAGCGGCCCACCAGGTAGTAGCAGGTGTAGTCGGCGAGCACCGAGACCCCGTCGGCCCGCAGATACGCCTCCATCGTGAACAGCGCGTCCTCGCCGGTCCACAGCGACTCGTCGAACCGCATCCCGTGCCGCTCCAGGAACTCCCGGCGGAACAGCTTCTGCGCGCTCAGCGTGAACTTGATGTTGGAGGAGAAGACGTCCGTGCGCTCCAGCGTCCGGCCCCACATCGACCGCGGCGGCTTGCGGTTGACGCCCTCGACGCGGCCGAGGACCACGTCCGTGCCGTTGCGGTCGGCCATCGCGACCATCCGCTCCAGCGCCTCGGGGCCGAGCCGGTCGTCGGCGTCCAGGAAGAAGACGTAGCGTCCGGAGGCCTTGCCGAGCCCGACGTTGCGCGGGCCGCTGGGCCCGCCGGAGTTGTCCTGCCGGACCACCGTGACCGGCATGGCCACGCGCGCGGCGAACTCCTCCAGGCACTCCCCCGTCCCGTCGGTGGACCCGTCGTCCACCGCCACGACCTCGATGCGCCCGGGGCCGAGGGTCTGCGCCTCGACCGAGGCCAGGCACTCGACGAGGTACGGCATCGCTTCGTACGCCCCGATGACGACAGTCACGTCAGGCTGCGCCACGGTCACATTTCCCCCTAGTCACGGAATGTTTCCCCCGTATCGTCTTTTTGGCTACCTAGTAGACGGACGACCCGGGCTGTGGGTTGCCTGTAGATACGTAAAAAGGGCCCGGTTTTCGAGGATCACTCCTCGGAAACCGGGCCCTTCTCACCGTTTTCACACGGTGGGCGGCCTCATGCGGTGGGCGGCTGCGCCGACAGCGCGTCCGAGAGCTCGTCGGCCCCCGGGGTGCCGGCCGCGGCGGTCCGCGACTCCTGGCCGAGGTTGCGCGTCTCGGCCTTGAGCGCCAGGTCCGCCACCGCGGTGTTGAACTGCTGGATGGAGGTCGGCTCGTCCGGGCCGAGCAGGTACTGCTTCAGCTCCTTGCGGTCCTTCGCCAGCGGGTCGGCGGCCGGATCGCGCACCGCGGCCAGCAGCTCGCCCAGTTCGGCGGCGGAGTTGGAGAGGATCGTCGCCGCGCGCACGGCGGTGTTCTGCCGCTTGAACTCCTCCACCCCGAGCTCGGCGGAGTCGGTGACGGCGTACGGCTTGCCGCTCGCCAGGAAGTCGGAGACCACGGAGGAGATGTCGGAGACCATCGCGTCCGAGACGTTGAAGCAGTCGAACAGCCGCGGCTCGGCGCCGGAGATGACCCGGTGCTCGAAGCTGCCGAAGGAACGCCAGTAGGCGTCGTTCCACTCGGCGCGCAGCCGGGCGACCTCCTCGTGCTTCTTCATGTCGACCAGGCCGTCCCGCGCGGCCTCGGCCTCGTCGCCCCGGTCCCTCCCGGTGCCGGACAGCTCCGCCAACCGCGCCTCGATACGGGCGAGTTCGGCCTTGGCCTGCTCCTGGGCGGCGGCATCCGCGGTGAAGCGGGCGTCGGCGGCGCGCTCGGCGGCGGCCTTCTCGACCAGCGCGACGATACGGCGGTGCGCGGCGCCGGCCTCCTTGCTCACGGTGCCGGTGAACGGGTGCGCCTTGTACAGGACGCGGACCGGCGGGTCGGCCTTGACCAGCTTCTTCACGATGTTCTCGCCGGCCAGCACGGTCGAGGTGTTGCCCGGATCGCCGTCCCAGCCCTCCCAGGTGGGCGCGTACAGCACGGTGGGGATACGTCCGTCCGGCACGCCCTCCCAGCCGCGGATCGGCGCGAGCTGCGGGCGGCCGACCTCCACGATGTCTTCGTCGCGGACGCCGACGTCGGCGATGGCGTAGCGGTCGCGGCCCGCCCGGCCGGCGGTCCACACCTCGTCGTACACCTTGCTGAACGGGTTGACGCTGGCCAGCTTGTCGCTGTCGCCGTGGCCGATGAAGACGTGCTTCATGGTGGGGACGCGCAGCAGGTGGATGTTCTTGCCGACGTTGGCCGCGTACAGCGCGACCCGTACGGTCGACAGGTCCATGTTCATCAGGTGCACACCGCCGGGCACGCAGATGACCGGGACCGTGGTGGGCGCCAGGTTGTTCAGGATGACCCGCTCGCGCAGGATGACCAGCGGCCTGGAGTCGAGCTGCTCCATGGTCTCCAGCCACATGTTGACCTGGTACGCGGAGTCCTTGGAGCCGGAGAAGTACAGCACCGTCTCCGGGCGGTACTCGCGCAGCCAGGCGCTGATCGTGTCCAGCACCTTCTCCGGCTTGGGCGGCAGCCGGTCGGCACGCAGGTGCGGCATCAGGAGCAGGACGTACAGCGCACCGAGGAAGAGGGTCACGCCGACGCCGATGTAACCGGCGAGGTCGAGGTCGTCGCCGATGGCGCAGACGAGCAGGCCGACGACGGCCGCGAGGTCCAGGTGGAGCATCTTCTGCCCGGCCTTGGTCATCAGGGCGCGCGGCGGGGCGTCCGGGATGGTCAGCCGGGAGGCCAGGTCGACGTTGCGGGTCACGACCGGCATCTGTCGGCGCTTGCCGATCAGGGTGACCAGCGCTCCGTGCGGGGCCTGGAGGCCGAAGAAGACGATGAAGCAGGCGATCGCCGCGTAGAAGACCGGCTCCTGCGACAGGCCGAGCCTGGCCAGCAGCAGGACGAGCAGCAGCTCTCGGATCAGGAACCGGATGGACAGGCCGGCTCTGACCTTGTTGAGCAGGTTGATCAGGTAGCTGCCCTTGCGGTGCAGATAGTGGTCGGCCAGGTACGTCACGGCTGCCGCTGCGGCGAAGGCGGGCGCGCTCGGGATGATCGCGGCCAGCAGCAACGCCGGGTAGCCCAGCATCATGAGCGCCGCCGCGGCCAGCTCGGCCGCGCTGCCCACCCGGGCGACGCGAATAGCGGTGGATATCACGGAGAACCTGCTCTGGGAGGGGAGTGCCGGTTTTGTTCTGTTTACGTATACAGGCTCTTACTTATACAGGCCCCTGCGAAGCCCCGGGTCGATGCACTGCCTAATGCACTGCGTTAACACCGGAAAGCAGAGGCCTGAATAACGGAAGGCTAATTTCCGTCGATTATTACACGCCGTCCTGTCGGTCGAGCACCGAGGCCAGGGCCGCCTCGAAGCCGGAGGCCTGCGCCGCGCCCGCCGTCGGGTCCTGCTGGCGGACGTCGATGACGTGCCCGGTCAGCTCGGACAGCAGCACGTCCAGCGAGGTGCGGGCGACCGCCTCGGAGGAGAGCAGCGAGCCCGCGGGCTCCTGGCCGAAGGCCTTGGTACGCATGGGTGTCGCCGTGCGCTCGGGGTTGATGCAGTTGACGCGGATGCCGTCGCCGGCCCACTCGTCGGACAGGGCCTGGGTGAGGTTCACCATGGCGGCCTTGGTGGAGGAGTAGAGGCTGTACTCGGCGCGGCCGCGGGTGTAGCTGCTGGAGGTGTAGAGCAGCAGCTGGCCCTTGGTCTCGGCGAGGTACTTGTAACTCGAACGTGCGATCTGCACGGGGGCCAGGTAGTTGACCTTCAGCGCTTCCTCGATGGTCGCGTTGTCGGTCTCGGCCAGCTTGCCGATGCGCAGGACGCCCGCGGTGTTGACGACGTAGTCGATCCGGCCGGTCTCCGCGTACGCCTTGGACAGCGCGTCGTCGACCTCCTCCGGGTTCTCCACGTGGGTGCCGGTGGTGGAGCGGCCGAGCGCGTACACCTTGGAGCCGTAGGACTCGGCGAGCTCGGCGATGTCCTTGCCGATGCCGTACGAGCCGCCGAAGATCACCATCGTCTTGCCGGTGAGCAGCTCGCGGTAGGCGGCCTCGTCGACCTGCTCCGGCGCGACCATGGAGGCGAGCTGGAACAGCTTGTCGGCGATGAAGACGTCGACCGGCTGGGTGACCTTCATGTTGTACTCGTCGCCCGCGACGACGTGGATCGGCACGTCCGGCAGGTACTTGAGCACGACGGAGCAGTCGTCGGTGGCCTGGAAGTTCGGGTCGCCGTCGGCGACCTCGTAGGCGCGCCTGATGGTCGACAGCTTGAAGGCCTGCGGGGTCTGGCCGCGGCGCAGCCGGGAGCGGTCCGGGATCTCGGTGATGAACTCGCCGTCCTCGCCGTGCGTGCGCGTGACGATGATGGTGTCCGCGGACGGGATGGCGACGTCGACCGCCTGGTAGCGCTCCAGGGCGGCCACGCAGTCGTCGATCACGCGCTGCGACAGCAGGGGGCGCACGGCGTCGTGGAAGAGGACGTTGAGGTCCTCGCCGTCGGCCAGGCCCTCGCCGAGGGCCTCGATGGCGCGCTCGGTGGTCTCGTTCCGCGTGGAGCCGCCCTCGATGATCTTCTTGACCTTCTTGAACCCGGCCTTGGCGACGATCTTCTCGACGTCGGACACGTAGCCCGGCGCCATCAGCACGATGATGTCGTCGATCGAGTCGGCCTGCTCGAAGGTCGTCAGGGTGTGCTCGATGACTGCCTTGCCTGCGATCTTCAGCAGCTGCTTGGGGATCGAAAGACCCACACGCTGGCCGGTACCACCGGCCAGGATCACTGCGGTGGTACGGGGCTTGGCTATGTGCTGGGACACAGAGGACCTACCTTGGGGCGTCAGGGAACGGGGAAATGGTCCCACTTGCGGTTACCGCTGTGCAAGGTGAGCGCCGTTCGCTGCATATGTACGCGCTACCTGGTATTCACCTTGCACTGCTGGTGACACCGCGAGCCCCACGGGGACCACGGGAAAACCGAACTCCGGTTGCTGTGAGTAACCGCACAGCTTTTCAGTGCCGCCGCAGCTTCTTCAGACAGCGATGACACAGCACCTTCACAAGTTCCTTGGAAGAAGTCTGGTGAACCGTGCGCGCCTTGGCCGCCGAGGTGTGCCGCACGGGCACGGCGGCGGCCGCGGCGAGGGCGCCGTACAGGGCGTGGGCGGCCACCTCGGGGGCGATCCGCGGCTCGGCGGGGGCTTCCCACACGGGCGGCTTCGGTACGACGGTGAGCAGCGCGGGGTCACCCAGAACGCGTACCCCGAGCTCGCCGATGCGCTCCACCATCTCGGCGCCGACACCGGCGGCGGCCTCCAGGGCCCAGGCCGGGGTGCTGATCTTCACGTCCTCGGGCGAGGGGCTGCACGTATTCTTCATATGCATCACGGCGCCATTGCGCACAAGTTTCGAATACAGCTCGTCGGGCAGCTCATTGCCGCGGAATTCCTTGTTAAGATTCCGCAGCATTTCGGTCTCGGCGAGGGTGAGAGAGCGATTCGCGGTGTCCGGAACCGGCTGCAGAAGATTGGCCGGAAGACCGAGCAGCGCCTCGAAGGTGCGCATCAGCCCGCCCTTGTCACTGTCGTCCACGACGACCACGGTGACCCGCTCGGGGCCGACCACCCGGGCCCACCGCTCGATCAGCCGGTCGTGCCGGTGCCGGCGCCAGAAGCTCGGGTTCGGCTGCTCGTACGGCGCCTTTTTGAGCATGTGGGTGAGCCAGTCCTCGTATCCCATCCGCAGCCCGTTCTGCACGTACTGCTGCCACTGCGAGGGCATGATCTTGGCCAGCGGGCGCAGGGTGACCAGGACGTGGACGCGCTCCCCGCCGAGCTGCTCGACGATCCGGGCGATGGTCGCCTCGTCGTCGGCGTCGGCGAAGAACTCGCTGCTGACGACCGACGTCTTCTTGCCGGTGGCCTCGACCTGGCGCAGCAGCTTCGTCCAGTGCTGGTCGGTGGGCACGGTGTCGCCCATCATCGCCGGCCGGGCGCAGGCGGCCAGCGCGGCCTCCATCGGGTGCCGGGTGTGCGCCGGGAACTCCACGCCGTGCGCGGGCAGTTGGTCCTTGGCGGCGAAGAGCGCGCCCTGGATCGAGGTCGTCCCGGTCTTGTGCGGGCCGATGTGCAGCAGCCGGGTGCCGGCGGGCAGCGAAGCAAGTCCGTTCATCCGGGCTTCGTCTCTCGTACAGTCCGTCTCCATGGTTAAGGGACGGTAAGAGTAGTACCTGAGACTTACCTGAGAGAGGCCTGGGACACAGATGAGTCCCAGGCTCCCGTCACACAGACTTCACACGGCCACGGGTGTCACGCGAGTTCGACGCCCGGGCGGCCGTCCTCCACCCGCAGCCGGGCGTAGGTGCTCGGCGTCGCCTTCGGCTGCACCACCGTGTCCACCACCCTGACCTGCGCGTCGATGCCGTCGCGCCGGATGTCGAAGAGGTGGTATCCGCGGTGGGCGTCGATGACCTTCCAGTGCGGGTTGTCCGCCTTCAGCGGGTCCCACTGGGCGTGGAAGGCGGCCTGGTCCTGGTCGCCGTTGCTGGAGATGGAGGTCCCCACGAACTCGGCGCCGACGACGTCGGAGTCCGGGTCGGCGTAGTCCGTCTTCAGGTCGCTGATCATCGTCAGGTGCCGGTCGCCGCTGAGCACGACCGGGTTGCGGACGTCGGCGAACTCCCCGAGGAGGGCGTTGCGTTCGACCTGGTAGCCGTCCCAGGCGTCGTAGTACCAGAGCTTGCCCTCGCCGAGCTGCAGATCGGTCTCGGCCATCATGATCTGCGAGGCGACGAGGTTCCAGCGGGCCGGCGAGTCCTGCATCCCGTCCAGCAGCCACGCCTTCTGCTCGGCGCCGAGCATGGTCTGCGCCGGGTCCTGGGCGCCGGCCTGGCTGGTGGCCTGGTCGCTGCGGAACTGGCGGGTGTCGAGGACGTTGAGCCGGGCCAGCCGGCCGAACTCCAGGCGGCGGTACATCTGGATGTGCGGGCCGCTCGGAACGGCGCTCGCGCGCACCGGCATGTGCTCGTAGTACGCCTGGTAGGCCGCGGTCAGCCGGGCCACGAAGGCGTCGTGCGACTGCTTGGCGGGGTCCTGCGGGATCTCGCCGGCGAAGTCGTTGTCCACCTCGTGGTCGTCGAAGGTGACCACCCAGGGGGCGTTCGCGTGCATGGCGGCGAGGTCGGGGTCGGTGCGGTACTGGGCATACCGGTTGCGGTACTGCACCAGGGTGTACGGCTCCCCCGTCCCCTCGTGCCGGCGCGGGCCCGTCGAGGCCGGCGTCGACTCGTAGATGTAGTCGCCGACGAAGAGGACGAAATCGGGGTCCTGCTGGAGCATGTCGGCGTACGGGGTGAAGTAGCCGTGCTGCCAGTTCTGGCAGGAGGCCAGCGCGATGCGCAGGGAGCCGCCCTTGCTGTGCGGGTGGGGGGCGGTGCGGGTGCGGCCGGTCGGCGAGATCTGGCCGCTCGTGCGGAAGCGGTACCAGTACGAGCGGTCGGGGTGCAGGCCCCGTACATCGACGTGAACGCTGTGCCCGTACTCGGGCCGGGCCTGGGCGACGCCCCGGCGCACCGGCTTTCTGAACCGCGCGTCCTGGGCGATCTCCCACTCCACGGGGACGACGGTGTCGGGCATGCCGCCGCCGTTCAGCGGGTCGGGGGCGAGCCGGGTCCACAGGACGATGCCGTCGGGGAGGGGGTCGCCGGAGGCGACGCCGAGGCTGAACACCCCGTCCGGCAGGGTGTTCTCAGCCGCTCGGGCGGTTCCGGGAAGCCACAGCTGGGCTGAGGCGGCGGCGCCGAGGACGGCGGCGCCTGCGGTAAGAAATCGGCGACGGTCGGGCTGGATGGCACCGGTCATGCGCGAACTCCCTTGCCTCGCTGGCCTCTTGGACACGTGCAAGGCTCACGCAGTCGGGCAGTCCACCCGCTGAACCCAAGCCTTCGCGTGCATGACAAATAGGCAGACAACAGAAGACCCGTTGAAACGCGTCGAGGGAAACGTGTCTGACGGCTGCTCAGTGGCCGAAGCCCGAGCCCAGCCTCGCGCCCGCGGCCACCGTGCCGAGGGTGCCCGCGCCGAAGGTGAAGGAGCCGGTCGCCGTGATGGCGTGCTCGGTGGCCCGGAACACCCACACCCCGCCCTGGCCGCCGTTCTCCCCGGGCGCGCCGACGGCGAGTTCGGCACGGCCGTCGTGGTCGACGTCCACCAGACGGGTGGCCGACCCGAACGCGTCGCCCTTCTCGCCGGTGCCGGGGACGCCCGCGGTGTTCTGGCTGAAGACCATGGAGCCGCTGCTCGTCGGGCCGGTGTTCGTGCCGCGCAGGACGACGACGCTGCCCGCGTCGGCGACCGAGCCGAGGTCCTCGCCGGGGATGCCGGCCGCGATGTCGGCGTACCCGTCCCCGTCGACGTCGGCGACCTGGACGTCGGTCCCGAAGCGGTCGCCCTTCTCGGCGGTGCCCGGCACCAGCGGGGTGTCCTGGTAGACGAACTTCGCCTTCACCCCGTCGGGCCCCTCGGCGGTGCCGGGGATCCAGGTGATCCGGCCGCCCTTGACGTACGGGTTGTCGAGGTCGCTGTCGTAGCCGTCGACGGCCCGGCCCACCACGATGTCGTCGTAGCCGTCCTTGTTGACGTCCCCGAGGTCGAGGTTCTCGCCGCCCTGCAGTGCGGCGCCGTCGATGTCCTGGACCAGCGCGAAGGGGCTGACGCCCGTCGTACTGCCCGTCCAGTACACGACCCGGCGGGCGTCGAACTCGTCGCCGTCGTTCTCGACCGCGGCGATGTCGGTGACGCCGTCGCCGTTGAGGTCCCCGGTGGCGAGGTCCAGCACCCGGCTGTCGAACCTGTCGACGACGACCTGTCCGCCGTGCGCGGTGGAGCCGTCCCGGGCGAAGGTGCCGCTGAGGATCCGCAGGTCGTGGGCGTTCTGCACGGTGATCACGTCCGGCGCCCCGTCGCCGTCGACATCACCCGCCGCGAGATGCCCCTGGTCGCCGAGTCGGTCGTACGACGATTTCCCGCCCGCGAGCGAGGCGCCGCCGGACAGCCCCCTGGCGCCGCCCCAGATCACCTCGACGAGCCCGGCGTCGGCGCCGACCGTCGTGTCCTCCCCACCGGCCCCGACGATCAGGTCGGCGTACCCGTCGTCGTCCAGGTCGGCGCTGGTCACCGCGGAGCCGAAGCGGTCGCCGGTCTCGGCGGTCCCCGGTACCCCGGCGCTGTTCTGGCTGAACACCTGCTTGGTCGAGGTCTTCAGGCCGCTCGCCGAGCCGTAGACGACGGCGACGTACCCGGCGGTCTTCTTCCCGCCGACGGTCGCCGAGGGCGCGGCGACGGCGAGGTCGGAGTAGCCGTCACCGTTGAAGTCGTCCTGGAGCCGGGTGGCGGCGGCCCCGCTCCCGGCGGCGTGCGCGGCGGCGGGGAGCACGCCGGCCCCGGTGACCGCCAGGACGACGGCGAGTCCGGTACGCCAGGCCGTGCGGGGTCTGCGTCTGTCCATGGGGCAACTCCGGGAGTCCGAGGGGCGATTGCCCAGTACGACTCGCCTCGGGTCGGAGGGGTTGCCCTGGCGTGTGCCGCGAGTTCTCCCGGAGTTAACCCGGCCCGGCTCGGTGCCGGGCCGGATTCCGCCTACTCGGCGAACGGGTCGAAGTCGCCGTACTCCCGCATCGCCTCGTCCCGCTCGGCGTCGCGGTCCCGGCGGCGCTGGGCCGCGGGGCGCGGTGCCTCGAAGCGGTGGTCCTCGCCGCGGCGGCCCAGCATCTCCGCGCCGGCCGTCATCGACGGCTCCCAGTCGAAGACGACCGCGTTCTCCTCGGGACCGATGGCGACGCCGTCGCCGGAGCGGGCGCCGGCCTTCATCAACTCCTCTTCCACACCAAGGCGGTTGAGCCGGTCCGCGAGATAGCCCACGGCCTCGTCGTTGTTGAAGTCGGTCTGGCGCACCCAGCGTTCGGGCTTCTCGCCGCGCACGCGGAAGAGCAGCTCGCCGCCGAACTCCTCGCGGCTCACGGTGAAGCCGGCGTCGTCGACGGCCTTCGGCCGGATCACGATCCGCGTGGCCTCTTCCTTCGGCTTCGCGGCCCGCGCCTTCGCGACGATCTCGGCCAGCGCGAACGACAGCTCCCGCAGCCCGAGATGGGCGACCGCCGACACCTCGAAGACGCGGTAGCCGCGGGCCTCCAGATCCGGCCGCACCATCTCGGCGAGATCCTTGCCGTCCGGTACGTCGATCTTGTTCAGGACGACGATCCGCGGCCGCCGGTCCAGGCCGCCGCCGTACTGCTTCAGCTCCTCCTCGATGACGTCGAGGTCGGAGACGGGGTCGCGCTCGGACTCCAGGGTGGCCGTGTCCAGCACGTGCACGAGCACACTGCACCGCTCCACGTGCCGCAGGAACTCCAGGCCCAGCCCCTTGCCCTGGCTGGCGCCCGGGATCAGTCCCGGCACGTCGGCGATGGTGTAGACGGTCGAACCGGCCGTCACCACACCGAGGTTGGGCACGAGCGTCGTGAACGGATAGTCGGCGATCTTCGGCTTGGCGGCGCTCAGCACCGAGATCAGCGAGGACTTGCCCGCGCTCGGGTAGCCCACCAGCGCCACATCGGCGACGGTCTTCAGCTCCAGTACGACGTCCTGCAGATCCCCCGGCTCGCCGAGCAGCGCGAAGCCGGGCGCCTTGCGGCGGGCGCTGGCGAGGGCCGCGTTGCCGAGGCCGCCGCGGCCGCCCTGGGCGGCGACGTAGGAGGTGCCGTGCCCGACCAGGTCGGCGAGGACATTGCCGGCCTTGTCGAGGACGACGGTCCCGTCCGGCACGGGCAGCACCAGGTCCTGCCCGTCCTTGCCCGAGCGGTTGCCGCCCTCGCCGGGCTTGCCGTTGGTGGCCTTGCGGTGCGGGGAGTGGTGGTAGTCGAGGAGCGTGGTGACCGACTGGTCGACGGTGAGGATGACGTCACCGCCGCGCCCGCCGTTGCCGCCGTCGGGTCCACCGAGCGGCTTGAACTTCTCCCGGTGTACGGAGGCACAGCCGTGGCCCCCGTTACCCGCGGCGACGTGCAACTCGACGCGGTCCACGAAGGTGGTCATGGTTCTGTGCCTCCAGAAAAGTACGGGTGTTACCTATGTCAACACGCGAAAGGCGGACCCGCCTTCCCACCAGGGAAGTGAGGTCCGCCTCGCGCGAAGCTTCCGATCAGGGCCTGATTCAGGCGACCGGAACGATGTTCACGACCTTGCGGCCACGGTGGGTACCGAACTCCACCGCACCGGCCTGCAGCGCGAACAGCGTGTCGTCGCCGCCACGGCCGACGCCGGCGCCGGGGTGGAAGTGGGTGCCGCGCTGGCGGACGATGATCTCACCCGCGTTGACGACCTGACCGCCGAAGCGCTTCACGCCGAGCCGCTGGGCGTTCGAGTCGCGACCGTTCCGAGTGGACGATGCGCCCTTCTTGTGTGCCATCTCTCCTCAGTCCCTTACTTCGCAGCCGTGGGGATCTCAGTGACCTTGATCGCCGTGTACTGCTGGCGGTGGCCCTGACGACGGCGGTAGCCGGTCTTGTTCTTGTAGCGCAGAATGTCGATCTTCTGGCCCTTGTGGTGGTCCACGACCTCGGCCTGGACCTTGATGCCGGCCAGCACCCACGGGTCGCTGGTCACAGCGTCGCCGTCGACAACGAGCAGGGTCGAGAGCTCGACCGTGTCGCCAACCTTGGCGGTGGAAATCTTGTCAACCTCAACGATGTCGCCGACAGCAACCTTGTGCTGGCGACCACCGCTGCGCACGATGGCGTACACGCGGATCTCACTCTCTCGCTCGGGAACGGCACCCCCGCAGTCCAGCCACCCGACACGGGCAGCCTCTCCGGGGCACCCAGTGCCCTGGAGGAATGAGGTTTACGGGGATGTGGCGCGCCCATATCCAAGGACACGCCGACGGTCAAGGTTACGGGGCCGCCGTTCGGGGGTCAAACCGAGCCCTACAGGTACTC
Organism: Streptomyces cylindrosporus; assembly: GCF_022698165.1. Taxonomy (GTDB): domain Bacteria; phylum Actinomycetota; class Actinomycetes; order Streptomycetales; family Streptomycetaceae; genus Streptomyces; species Streptomyces cylindrosporus. The sequence goes on along the minus strand of NZ_JALDAY010000001.1, from coordinate 233,168 downwards.
CTGCCGGAACAACCCCCGCTCGAGCACGGCGGGCATCGCCGCGGCGACCAGGCCGTTCAGGTCACCGCCGCTCCACCGGAACCCACGACCGACCAGGAACTGCCCGACCCTGAACCGGACGGCCGGATTGGCGTGCTCCAGGACTTCGCCGAACCACCCGGCCGCGTTCGCGTCCTGAGCCCCTCCATCCACCTCCCAGGCGCACGCCGTCGCCGCCAGGGCGAGATCGGCCTGGATCACCGGATCCGTTTCCCGCTCAAAAGCACTCCGGAATCGCTGGAAATCCGCGGCGGGCGTCTCGGAAGCACTGCCCAGAAAAACAATGGCAGCGCCTCTGACATCCCTGGAAGAACTGTTCTGCTCCTTCTCGGCGAGCGGCACCGCGCGCAGCACTTCCGCACGCACCCGCGCTTTGAGAGGACTGGCGGAATCAAAGACGCCCTCGACGGAAATGATCGTGTCGAGGAGCTGGAGCGCGAACTGCTTCCATCGGAAATCCGGCAGCCCGAGCATTGCGCACAGCGCCCGCACGGCCGGCACCGTCTCCTCCTCGACCGTCACGGCCGCGTAGCAGACGAGCTCGTGCAGGGCATGAGCGGCATCGATCGCCTCTTCCTCACCCTCCGCCCGAAAGAGCTCGTCCAACCCGACCTGAACCCGCCGAGCCACCTCCGGATCCACGTCGAAGGATCCCCACTCCACACCGAACGCGTCCACGAATCTCCCAAATCGCCCGCCGCTTACAAATCCCGAAAAGGGCGGTGCCTCCTGTGCGCCACAAGTGGCCGCGCAGGAGGCACCTATTACCCGGAGCCGTCAGAAGTCTATGCCCAGCCCCTTCAGCATCGCGTCGCACTTACTCCAGCACGGCTTTGCCGGAGTGCCGTGTTGCGCCGCATCCTTGGCGAACGAGTTGAACACGAACACGGTTCTGATGGATCCGCCCCGGACGGCTGTCGCCGCCTGCTCCAGACTGGCGCCGGCATCACGAGCGCTGTTGTAGGCGTTCAGCAGACATCCCACCTCGGCACAGCCGTAGTGCGAACGCTCACCGATCGCCTCGACAAAGCCCTCGGGAAGGTCATCCGCTTCCCGGTGAACATTGTGCCCGTAGAACTTCTTGCCGGTGGAGTCAGTGTACTCGGAGGCATATTGGACGGACTTCTTGCCTGCCTTCGGCTGAAGGGAATCCGCGTACTGGGCCAGAGGGTCACAGTTGTGCACCAGCAGCGGCGTCCGGCCCGCGAAGACGTAGTACGCATGGATCCCGGTGATCGTCAGATCGTGGGTGCGCTGCCGCTTGTCGAAGTGGTGGTTGGCCGTGACCTCGACCGTCTTGCCGGACGGGGTGCGGAGCTTCATGCCGGGCTTGAGGGCGCCGGCCTTGATCCAGCCGTGCTCGGACTCGACCCAGAACGGGTGCGTGACCGTCGCGACCAGCATTTCCTCCGTGCCGGTGGCCGTCCTCACCGTGAGGTCCGAGAACTCCTTGTCGTCCTCGGTGACGATGGTTCCGGCGACCTCACGGACGACCGTCTTCCCGGTCTTCGCGTCGGTCACCGTCACCTTGTCGCCGAGTTCGACGTCCTCGATCGGTTTCGTGGAGCCGTCGGCCAGCAGGACCTTCGTGCCGGGCAGGAAGCTGTGGCACTCGGTCTTTCTCAGCTTCTTCAGGGCTTCCGCGGCCTTCGAGCGAGCCGCGGCCAGCCCGTCCTTGGCCTTGGAGAGGGCCTTGTTCGCCTTGAGCAGGTCCTTGACCCCGCCGATGAGGTCACCGACGAGACCCACGACCCGCTTGGCGAGCTTGACGCCCTTGGCCCACTTCCAGGGCACGCCGTACTTGGCCATGATCTTGCCGGCGAGCCCGCCGGCGAAGCTGCCCGCGATGTTCAGCAGTGTCTCGCCGCAGGATCCGACGTCACCTGTGGATATGCAGTCGAGCGCCGCGTCGACCCCGAGGATGTCCCGGACGATCTTGACCAGTTCCTTGCCGGCCGAGCTGATGCGCTTCTTGGCCGAGGACTGCTGGCTCTGGGCCCGGCCGACCTCCTGCTTCGCCTCGTGGACCTTCTCCCCCGCGGAGCCCGGCGCGCACAGGAAGTCGCAGTCCGGAGTACCGCAGCCGAGCGCACCCGGGAACAGGGAGCACGTCGTCGACGAGGCCAGCCCGCTCGGGTCGGACAGGGTGACCGGGCTGTTGTTGGCGTAGGTGTAGCCGTTGATCTGCTGGGGCTGGGTGTAGTCGATGACCGGGTCGACCGAGACGAACTTGCCGATCATCGCGTCGTACTCACGCGCGCCGAGATGGGTCAGCCCGGTCGACGCGTCGACCGTGCCGCCGACGTACCCCTTCTCCCCGGGCCAGGCACCCGTGGCCTTGCCGCGCTCCACGCCGTACGGGTCGAAGCGGCGCTGCGAGACCGCGCCCGTGGCCGCCTCGACGGCGATCTCGCCCGTGCCGTGGTGGTCGGCGGCGAGGAACGACAGCTTGCCGTCGTCGGTACGGACCGCGACGGTCTCACCGGCGTACGAGTAGTACCGGGTCGCGGACTTCTTGGTGCCGTCGGCGGAGAGCTTCAGCTCCATGCCGGGCAGGTAGACCGTGGTCCCGGAGGTGTCCTTGCGCTGGATGCGGTTGCCCGTGGCGTCGTACAGGTACGTCGTCTCGGAGCCGCTCGCCTCCTTCACCTTGGTGAGCCGGCCGGCGTCGTCCCACTCCAGCGACTGGGCGTCGCCGCCGATCGTGCGCTTGGTGGTGGAGCCCGCGTCGTCGTACTCGTACGCGTACTGCTTGTCGCCGGTCGGGGTCTTCTCCACGACCTTGGTGAGCTGGTGCGGCCCGTCGCCGAGGGCGCCCGCGCCGCCGTACTCGTAGCTGCGCGTGATGTCCTTGGCCGCGTTCAGGCCGAGGTCGTGGTTGGTCTCCGACTTCCGGTTGCCGATGGCGTCGGTGACGTACGACTTCCAGTAGGGGGCCGGGCCGCCGAGCGCGCCCGTGCCGGGGGCCGCCTTGCAGGCGGCGGGGCCCGAGCCGTCGACGGGCGCGGTGGAGCCGACCGTTCCGGAACCGGCCGCGTCCGCCGCCGTGGACGCCGGTGTCCACGCCTCGGACAGCCGCTGCCGGCTGTCGTAGGCGAAGCACTGCACGTCCGGGGAGGCGCTGTTCGCCGAGTCCGCGATCGACAGGACGTTGCCGGCCTGGTCGTAGGAGTACGTCGACTGCTTCGCCGGGGCCGTCGCGCCGTAGACGTCCACGGTGGAACGGGTCAGGCGGTCGGTGCCGGTCTCGTAGTCGAAGGTCTGCCAGACCTTCTTGCCGGAGCCGGTGTACAGCTCCAGCTGCTGGAGCCGGCTGGTCTTCGAGTAGGCGGTGTTGGTGACGTAGGAGGTCGTGCCGGTCAGCGTGGTCGGGCGCTGGAGCTCGTCGTAGCCGTAGGTCAGGGCCTCGGCGGGGAGGCTGCCGACGGCGGGCAGGCCCGACGACTGGACGGTGCCGTCCCGGTTGTACGTCGAGGTGAAGGTGTACGTGCCGGCCAGCGAGCCCTGTGACGCGGGCACGGAGTAGGCCGTCTTCAGCGGCTGGTAGAACTCGTCCATCGACTGGACGACCGACGCGAAGTACTCGGTCGGCGAGACATAGCTGAGCTGGGCGTACGCCTGGCCGAGCCAGCCGGCCTTGTCGTAGCGGGTCTCGGTCAGCCGCGTCCCGGTGCCGACGTCGCCGGTCCAGGTGCCGGTGACCCGGCCGAGGGCGTCGTAGGACGTGGACGTCTTCTTGTTGCGCCCGTCCCACTGCGCGACGGGCTGGTCCAGCTCGTCGTACTCGGTGCGGGAGGTGCCCGCGTCCGGGTCGACCGACTTCTTCTTGCGGCCGAGCTGGTCGTACTCGTTGCGCCACACGTTGCCCGCGGCGTCGGTGACCGTCTCCAGCTTGCCCGAGGGCGTGTAGGTGTACTTCGTCGAGTCGTACGGGGTCGGCGCGGCCGGGGACGCGCCCCGGTAGTGGCGGATCTCCGTGATGTTGCCCTCGGCGTCCGAGACCGTCGTCGCGGGCACCCCGCCGACCGGCGGGTCGACGTTGGTGAGCTCGCCGTCGTACGTGGTCGTGGTGCGCCACTGCTCGGCGCCGGAGACCGCGAAGATCTCCGCGGTGGTGCGGCCGAGGGCGTCGTACTCGGTCCTCGTCTGCGCGCCGACCTCGCCGTTGTGCACGAGCAGCAGCTCGTCCGAGGCGGCGCCGGCCGCGTTGTACGTGGCGTTGGTCTGCTTGACCTGGCCCGCGCCGTCGTAGAACGAGTCCGCGACCATGCGGGTGCCGTTCGGGCCCTCGGTCTGGATCTGGCGGGGCCGCAGCAGGCTGTCGTAGAGCTGGTACTCGGCGCCGTAGGAGCCGTCGTTCTCGATCTTCTCGGTCTTGATCGAGGTGACCTTGTCCTTGCGGACGTTGTACGAGTACTTGATGCTCGGCGTCTGCGACTTGGCGCGGTCCGGGAGCCAGACGGAGGTCAGCCGGCCGAGGGCGTCGTAGGCGAGGTCCGTGCGCCGGGAGTTGGGGTCGGACTGGCCGGTGGACAGGCCCCACGCGGGGGCGTAGTCGGTGGTCGTGATGTGGCCGAGGGCGTTGGTCAGCTTGGTCTGGGTGAGCAGGCCGTTCGTCTCGGTGTAGTCGGTGCGCGTCGGGTTCTGCTTGGCGTCCTTCTGGATCTTCGGCCGGCCGAAGTCGTCGTACGTGGTGGTGCCGGTGACCTGGTACGTGGCGGTGGTGCCGTCGTGCGCGGTCAGGCGCTCGGTCTTGGTCGCGTCGCCCTTGGCGGGGGCGGCGCCGAACACCCCGTCGTCGTAGGAGGTGCGTTCGTCCGCCAGGACCTGGGTCCTGCGGTCGGGGGTGGTGGAGCACTTCACGGACACCTTCTCGCTGCGCGAGGGCAGCGAGAGGATGTTCTTCGCGGTGTTGTCCGCGTACCACAGGCGGGTGCAGGTGTCGTCGCCGGTCCTGGAGACGTCGGACTGGTCGTCGATCTCGATGGGCCGGCCGGTGCCGAGGTCCGTCTCGAACGTCGTGGTCGACTTGGTCTGGCGCCAACTGCCGTCCGACAGCAGGCTGTAGCCGCGTTCGGTGTCGGACTTGACGATGCTGGCGCGGGTGGTGCCCCAGCTCCGGGTCTGGGTCGCGGTGGTGTGCTTCCAGGGCTCGCTGATCGCCTTCGAGATCAGCTTGGAGCCGTCGTAGGTCGCGGCCTCCAGCTCGTGGCCGGCGAACTCCTCGGAGTCGGTGTAGGAGACCCCCGTGGAGTCCTTGACCGTCACCGAGCGGGTGCCGCCCGCGGGGTCGGCGTCGCCGTTCATGCCCTGGAGGTAGGTGTAGTCGACGCGGGTCTTCTGGTCGTCGGCGGTGCCGGAGGTCACGGTGACCTTGCCGTAGCCCTGCCAGCCGCCCCAGGTCAGGTACTTCTCGTCGGTGATGCCGTCGGGCTTCGCCTTACGCCAGGCCGCGTCGCCCTGGTAGGCGTAGCGGGTGACGAGCTGGTCGCTGCCGCCGGTGCGGTCGGTCTCGATCACCGCGGAGACGACGTACTTGTGGAACCAGTCCGTGATCGGCTCGATGTAGCCGGGCGGGGACCACTTCACCGGGTAGCAGCGCTTGGTGGACTCGCCCGGCTTCGGCAGGGCGGCCTTGGTGCAGTCGGTGGGCGCGTAGTTGACGTCGAGCTGGGAGCCGGTCTCGCTGAGGACCGCCGAGAGACGGAAGCGGTAGAAGGGCGCGATGTTGTCGCCGACCGCGTCGACCCGGTTGGCGAGCTGCTCGCCGAAGAGGTCGACGGTCGGCAGCTTGGTGGCCGTGCCGGCCCGGCCCTCGTGCTCGATCTTCGACAGCCACAGCGTCTTGGAGTCGTCGCCGTTGTCGGTGAACAGATGCGTGAGGGTCCAGGCGTCCACGTCCTGGTAGTTCGTGGCGTCCTTGCGCATCTGGGTGACGATCGAGGTCAGCCGCTTGGTGGTGAAGAAGGTCTGGCCGACCGTGCACTTGGTGCCGGACTTGCACTCCTGGTCGACCGGGACGTCCGGCCAGTGGGCGGCGTTGGCCGTGGTGCGCTTGCTCTCCGCGCAGTCGAAGTCCGCGGTGGGCAGGCAGCGTTCGGCCACGTTGAAGACGATCCGGGCCGGGGCCTTCGCCGCGTAGACCTGGCCGTCGCGCTGACCGTAGTCGATGCGCTTGAGGTAGCCGCCGCGGTGGTACGCCGTCCCGTTGACGTCCGTCTTCCCGTTGAGGGCGTAGTAGTTGGTCTCGCGGTCGTAGAAGTAGGACATCACGTTGCCGTGGGTGTCCTTGACGTAGTCCAGGCTCCAGCGCCAGGCCTGCTGGCAGTGCGCCGAGGTGAAGGTGGCGTTGTAGCAGGGCTCACCGGAGTCGTCGCCGAAGACCGGCGCGGTCCAGACCGAGTTGGTCTCCTCGTTGCCGGTCGCCCAGCCCGGCAGCCGGTTCTGGCCGAAGTAGTACTCCGTGCCGTCGGTGGTGGTGACCCGCCAGTACTCGCCGTCGTTGTCGCCGTTCGTGGCGCCGGTCAGCTTCTCGACCTTGGAGCCCTCGTCGCCGGACAGGCGGTACTTGCCGGTCGTGTCGTCCTTGACGAGCTCCGAGGCGGAGCCGCCCAGCATGACGGTGGCGTTCTCGAAGGCCCAGCACTGCTCCCCGGAGCCGTCGTGGCCGTCGTCGGAGCAGGGCTTGTAGCGGCGCTCGATGTAGCCCGGGTCGTAGGAGAAGCCCTCACCGATCCAGGAGCCCTGGTTGTTGGTCGCCGCGGTGCGGCCGTCGGCCGACTGGGAGGAGTAGCCGAGACCGGCGGTCGGGGTCAGGCCGCCCGGGGTCGGGACCGTGCGCAGCGGATAGTTCCAGGAGAAGCCGCCGGAGGAGTTCGCGACCGTCCAACTGGCCGACGGGGCAAGGGCGGTGGCCTTGTAGGTGCCCTGCGCGCCGGAGGGACCGGCCGCGACCGCGACCAGGGAGGTCGCGTCAGTGGCCATGGTCGAGACGCCCTCGGGCGCGGCCGGCGCCGCGGTCACGTCGGCCGAGACGGTGCCCGCCTTGACGTCGTTGACCGTCTTCAGGACCGTGGGCTGCTGCGGGCACTTCGCGCTGCCGGGTGTGGCGAACTCGGCGCACGCCGGGAGCCGCACCAGCCGCAGGCGGGAGGCGTAGGAGCCGCCGAAGCCCTCCGCGAACTGCGAGTAGTCCACCGTCAGCCGGACCTTGCCGGCCTTGTCCGCCTCGCCGTCGGCGCGCTCCACGCCGAGCAGGACGCCGACGCCGAGCTTCGTGGCCCGCTTCGGGTCGAGGACGTCGACCCGGACCTTGCCGGCCGCCTGTCCCGCCTTGACCCCGGCCTTCGCCCGGGTGACCGTGACGGGCAGGCCGCCCGCCTCCGCGGTGGCGCCGAGCTTGACCTCGGCGCCGCCCTGCCTCGGCCACACCGCCTTGTCGAGGCCCTTGACCGCGGCCTTGTGCGCCGGGTCGGAGGGGCGGGACTTCTTCTTCGCGTCGGACCCCTGGGCGGGGTCCCCGTCGTCCTGGACGCCGGGGCGGCTGGTGCGGCCCCGGTCGCCGTCGTCGAGCGCCAGTGCCTGGACCGACGAGGCCGACAGCGCGAGCGTGAGCCCGAGCACTGTCGCGGCCAACGCCGGTCCGGGCATACGGCGGCTCAGTGAGCGGCCACGGAAGAACATTCGGCAACTTCCTGAAAGAGGGACAGGACAGGTGTGCCGGGCCGCCTCGACGGCCCGGCACACTTCAGGGGTGACGGTCCGTCACATGTCGGGCAGCGCCGTCAGCGCGGCCATCTGCTGCACCGCGGTCTGGTCGGCGGCGCCGCTGTAGACGCGGACCTCGTCGATCGCGCCGGCGAAGTACTCACTCGCCCCGCGCAGTGAACGGCCCACCTGGAGACCGCCGGTGGCGGACCACAGGGTGTCGTCCGTGCCGTAGGCACCGGCCACCAGCTGGCCCTCCACGTAGAGGCGGACCGAGTTGGCGAAGGCGTCGTAGACGACCGCCAGGTGCTGGCCGGAGCCGCCGGTGTCGGGCAGTTCCTGGTCGTCGGTGAAGGTGACGACCTCGGGGGCGGCCGCGTCGGACCTGGCCACGGCCAGCTCCCACTGCTGGGTGGCGGCCTGGTAGCGGACCTGGAGGCGGTTGGCGTTCGCGCCGGGCAGGGACAGCACCGTCTGCGACTTCTCCGGGTCCAGCGAGGTGAGCTGGGCGCGGGCGGTCACGGTGAAGCTGCTGTTGCCGGTGACCGGGGCGGTGGCGGTGGACGCGTAGTCCCCGTCGCCGTCCAGGACCAGGTTGCCGTCGCCGACCAGGGCGGCGGTGTCGAACAACGGGTCGGCCGGCCGGTAGATCGAGGCGTTGCCCGCGAGGGTCAGCGCCTGGCCGCCGCCGGTCTCGGCGGAGGCGCCGCCGGTGGCGTCGTCGAGCTGCCAGTAGGCCTTGCGCTGCGGCCGGACGGTCATCAGCTCGGCGACCTGGGCGGACGGCAGCACCCGGTCGAAGACCCGCACCTCGGCGAGGTCGCCGGTGAAGTTGTCGCGGTAGCCGCTCTTGGCCGTGGCGCGGCCGATCTGCAGCGGCCCGTACGACTTCCAGGTCGAGCGGCGGGCGGCGGAACCCTTCAGGTCCTTGTTGACGTAGAGCTGGAGCTCGGGGCCGGAGCTCTTCTGCGCGTCGTACACGCCGGTCAGCAGGACCCACTGGTCCTTGACCGGGGTCACTCCGGTGGAGACGGCCTTCCACTCGCCGAGCGAGTCCACGTCCTCGACCGGCGCGGAGAACTTCCAGGTCTGCGCCGAGGCGTCGTAGCCGAGGGTGAAGCCGGGCTCGCCGGTGCCGTCCTGGCTGACGACCACCATGTCCCGGTCCAGTGCGGTGGGCCGCACCCAGGCGCTGACGCTGAAGCCCCTGGCCGTGTCGAGGACGGTCTCGCTGGTGTCGAGGTACGCCCCGGAGCTGCCGTCGAAGCGGGCGGCCCGGTCGACCTTGCCGCCGGGGCCCTCCGCGCCGAACGTGACGGCGGAGCCCGCGGTCGCGGAGAACTCGTCGCCCTCGTCGTGCGCCTCGGTGTCCCCGGCCTCGTCGGCGAGGTTCCACTGGGCGACGACCGGGGTGCCCTCGCTCACCAGGAACTCGTAGTGCGCCTTGGTGCCGGGGTTCTCCGCCTTGTCGACGGCGATCACGTCGACCCAGTGCCGCCCGGACCGGGTCGGCATCCACTGCACGGAGGCGGCGCCGCCGGGCGTGGGTGCGGGGACGGTGGTCGCGGGGCTGGCGGTGCTGTCGAAGGCGTACTGGTACTTGACGACGTCGGTGTCGGGGATCTTGTCGTTCGGGTTCGGGGCGAAGGTGAAGGTGCCGTAGGTGCCCACGCCGTCGTGGTAGACGGTGTCGGACGGGTACTGCTTGGACAGCACGTTCGGCTTGCCCGGGTGGTCCGGGTCGTAGATGAACTCGCAGCGCTGCGCGGGGTCGCCGTCGGAACTCCACGGGCCGTAGCCGTCACCGTCGTAGGCCCGGGCGCTCCAGTAGATGACGGTGTTCTTCGGGATCGTGGACTTCACGGTGTGCGTGAACCTGGTGCCCGCCGTGGGGGACAGCCAGTCCGGGGTGGTGTACGTGTACGAGCCGCCCGACCACTCCACCTTGAACTGGACCTTGACCTTGTCCGTCTGGCCGTTGCCGTGGTCGGGGTCGCTCGCGATGGCGTAGAGCTTCGGCGGGGTCTCGGCGTACTCGCGGCTCGCGCCCCACTTGCACACGCCGCCGGGGTCGGTGGCCATGTCGGACGTCTTGATCTGCCGGGGCAGGTTGTTGTACTTGACCGACAGGTAGGCGTTGCCGCAGATCCGCTTCCACTCGGCGAAGCGGGACTCGTCGGCGGCCCGCAGACCCAGCGTCATGGAGTTCCAGCCGCCCGCGGCGGCCGTCTTGATCTCGCTGGTCAGCTCGCCGGACTCGCCGCTCTCGAAGTGCAGGTTGGCCTGGCTGGAGCAGGAGGTCGGGGAGATCGCCTTGTCGACGGTCTGGAGATAGTCGTCCCAGTCGTCCGAGGTGTTGGACCAGCTGCTGGACGAGTTGAGCGAGTAGTTCTGGCCGCCGATCCGGTAGAGCTGGATGGGCTCCGCGGTCGGGGAGGCGCTGTAGATGTGCTCGACCCGGGCGGAGAAGGTCGCGCCCAGGATCTGCTTCCCCTTGTAGAAGGAGAGCGGCATCGTGAACATCACGCGGCGCACGCCGACGCCGTTGCAGGAGACCGGGTTGTAGTCGGTCGGGCACTTGCCGACGCCCGCGCTGCCGGAGTACTTCCAGTCCTGCTCGCCCGGCATCCCGGACATGACGCCGGTCCAGGAGGTGCGCGAGGTGGTGCGCGAGATCGGGTCGATGACGACCGGGAAGACGGTGTCCGCGCCCTTGAGCAGCTTCTGGTCGGGGACGAGGCTGAGCCTGCCCTTGCCGACCTCGACGTCCAGCGGGGCGACACGGCCGCCACCGCCGGGGCCCTCCAGGGCGGGCTCGGCGGCGGCCTGCGGGCCCGGGGTGGCCGCAGTGGTGGTCGGGGTGGCCGTGCCGGTCGTGGAGGTGGCCGCGGGGGTCGCTGTCGCGGTCTCGTCCGCGCCCGCCGCCGCGGCCTTCAGCGCCTTCGCGACGGCCTTGGGGCCCTGCTTCCTGGTCGCGGCCTCCTCGACGGCGGCCGAGTCCCACATCGAGGGCCTGCCCGCCTGGAAGACGGTGCCGCCGACCGCGGAGTCCTCGGCGACGATCGCCCCGTCGCCGCCCTCGGCGACCTTCAGTCCGTCGGTGGTCATCCCGAGGTCGATCCGGGCCAGCCGCGGGTCGGCCGCCGCCTCGGGCGTCTTGACGACGAGGAGATGGCCGAAGCCGTCGGCCTCGGCGCGCACGGTCAGGTCGACGCCGGGCAGGACCTCGGCGTAGGTGGCGGTGTCGCCCTCCACCCGCGGCGCGGGCAGCTTGCCGTACGGCCAGGTCAGGGCGAACTCGCGGCCCGCCTTCCGCATCGTCACGAACGGCTTGCCCGCCTGGCCGGCGGAGAGGCTGAGGCCGACGGTGGCGGCCTTCGGCCCCCAGGTGCCGTCGGCACGCTTCACCAGCGTCTCGTCGACCGGGACCCACTTGCCGCCCTGGACCGTGCGCACCGGCTCGGTGTACTCGCGGGCGGTGAAGGTGCCGTCGGGCTCGGCGAAGATCTCCCGGCGCTCGGTGCGCGCGCCCACGACCTCGGTCTTCTTGCCGGTGTCCTTGGCCATCGCCATGGCCTGCTGCTCGGTCACCGCCGACCGGTCGGCGGCGACCGGCTTCTGGTCCCGGCCGGGGCCGCCGTCCGGCAGGGCCGCCAGGGTGCCGGCGGTCACCGCGCCGGCGACGGCGGCCGCGACGGCGGCGCGCACCAGCACGCCACGCCGTATCGGTCTGTGTCTGTCTGCGGACACGCGTCCACTCTCCCGTTGGTTCATGTCTGTCTCGGGTCCGGGCCCCGGATGCGCGCGCCGAGCGCGGCGCCCTCCGGTCCGGTTGCGCACAGGGCGAAGTCCCCGGCCGCGGCGGCCGGTGACTTCTCGTCGGCGGACGGTCAGCGGACGGCCGCGCCGAAGGCGACGTCCGCCGCGGGGATCCCGTTCCCGCCCGGCTTGATCGTCTGGGTGGGCGCCCCGCCGGAGGTCACGCCCCAGGGGAAGCCGTGGACCGCGTGGCCGCCGGCCGGGCCGTAGGGCACACCCACGTACAGCAGGGAGGGCGAGGCGGCCAGGGAGAGGCCGGCAAGCATGCGGGACGCGGGCGTGCCGGGGATGCCGTTGCCGGGGCTGATCCACTGGTCGGAGGCGCCGGGGGCGCCGACGAGCGGGACGATCTGGACGCCGCCCTCGTCGGTGTACTCCTCGGAGGCCTCCTCACCGGGCACGCCGACGGCGACCTTGGTGGTGGCGGCGGTGGAGGTGGCGTTCGGGGAGGTGTTGACGGCGGTGAGCCGCTTGCCGAACAGGTCGCCGGCCTCGGCCGTCTCCTCGACGTTGTCGGTGTTCTGGTCGATCCAGGCCAGCTGGCTGAAGCCGCCGCTCGCGGTGAGCCGGAACACCTGGACGGCGCCCGCGTCGACGGTGGTCTTCAGGTCCTCGCCGGGAACGCCCACCACCAGCAGCGACTCGGTGGTGGAGGTGGCTCCGGACGCCCGGTACGGGACCATGGCGAGCGCGGCGCCGAACTGGTCGCCGACCTCCTCGGCGCCATTGACGAGGTCGTCGGCCTGGTCCTGGCCGAGACCGCCGAGCGGCTTCGGGGAGCCCGACGTCAGGGCGTGGCTGAAGTAGCCGACACCGCCCGCGAAGACGGTGGTGCCGAGCGCCTCGCCCGGGGAGCCGACCGCGAAGTGGGTGGGGGTCGCGGCGAGCGAGGCGCCGAAGCGGTCGTCCCGCTCGGCCACGCCGGGCACGGCACCGGCGGTCTCGGTGTCCTGGCTGACGCCGGCCACGGTCTGCGCGGTGCCGCTGACATAGTAGAAGCAGCCCGCGTCCTCGACGGTGCCGATCGACTCGCCGGGGCTGCCGATCAGCAGGAACGGCGTGCCGGCCGAGGTCTTGCCGGCCTCGACGGCGTATCCGACCCAGTCCTCCGCCTCCGGGGAGCCGGCCAGCGGCTTGTCGGTGCCCTGGAGGAACTCCTTGACGGCCTTGCCCGTGCCGAGTCCGGCCGTGGCTCCGTAGACGACCTGCACCAGTCCGGCGTCGGGGACGGTGCCGAGGTCCTCGTACGGGGTGCCGACCACCAGGTCGCTGCAGCCGTCGAGGTCGGCGTCGTAGACGGCCAGGGAGAAGCCGTACCGGTCGCCCGTCTCGGGGGCGCCCGGGATGTTGTCCGGGGCCTGGGAGACGGTCGTACTGCCCTTGCCGCCGCCGTAGACGACGTGGACGGCGCCGGCCTTGGCCACGCCGTCGACGGTCGCCTCGGGGTCCGCGATCGCCGTGTCCCTGACACCGTCACCGTTGAAGTCGGACTCCACGCCCGACGGACACGCGACGGCCGCCGCGGCGGGCGTGCCCCCGCTTCCGAGCCCCCAGCTCAGCAGTGCGCTCACGGCCACGACGCAGGCAGCACGGCGCCACACTTTCCCCACCCTTGACACATGCACCCCGTTGATAAACGAAATCTAAAGAAGGTCAAGGAATCATCTACGGCATGACGTGCACACGCAACGGTCACTCCCCTTACCAGCGCATGACAAAAATCACAGGAGCCCCACAGGCAACATCAAGGGGCACTTGGGTGTCCGCGTATGCTCGCCGGGGACGCAGGACAGACACCGGAAGGCGAACGAGTGAACTACAGGGTCCAGCCCAGCGCGCAGGTCGACGAGAGCGCCGAGATCGGCGCCGGAAGCAGCGTCTGGGACCTCGCGCAGATCCGTGAGGACGCCCGGCTCGGCGAGGGCTGCGTGATCGGCCGGGGCGCGTACGTCGGCTCGGGCGTGCGGATGGGCGACAACTGCAAGCTGCAGAACTACGCGCTGGTCTACGAACCGGCCGAGCTCGGCAGCGGCGTCTTCATCGGCCCGGCCGTGGTCCTCACCAACGACCACAACCCGCGCTCCGTGGACCCCGACGGCAAGCAGAAGCGCGGCGGCGACTGGGAGGCGGTCGGCGTGAAGATCGCCGACGGGGCGTCGATCGGAGCGCGCTCCGTGTGCGTCGCGCCGCTGACGATCGGGCGCTGGGCGATGGTCGCCGCGGGCGCGGTCGTCACCAAGGACGTCCCCGACTTCGCCCTAGTGGTCGGCGTCCCCGCCCGCCGCATCGGCTGGGTCGGCCGCGCGGGCGTCCGCCTGACCGAGCGCGAGGGTGAGAGCGGCGTGTGGGAGTGCCCGAGGACGGGCGAGCTGTACGACGAGAAGGACGGCGTCTTGAGCGAGCGGGCGGTCTGAGCGGGGGGCGAGCGGCCGAGCGGTCGGAGCAAGGGACGGGCGGTCCGAGCGGGAGGCGGGCGACCCGAGCGGGAGGCGGGCGGCCCACGCAGGGGGCGAGCGGCCCAAGCCAACGGGCGGTCTCAGCAGGGGGCGAGCGACCCGAGCAGGAGCGGGTGGTCCAAGTAGGAGCGACCGGTCCAAGCAGGGAGCAAGCGGCCCGAGCAGCCGGGCGCGTCGGCCTGGGACCAGCGCGTCGGCTGAGGAAGCGGGCGGGGCTCCTGACCAGCCGCCGGGCTCGGCCCGCCGGGCGGTTGCTCCGGCTCACGTGAACGCAGCGCGAGGGGCGAACGCCCTGCTCACCTGAGCCCAGGCCACCGAGCCCCGCACCGCGCCACCCGCACCCAGCTGTCAGCCCACCAAAGCGGCGCGCCGCCCCCACCCGCACCCGCCCTCAGCCCACCAAGCCGGACTCCGCCCCCACCCGCACCCGCACCCGCCCTCAGCCCACCGAGCCAGCCTCCGGCCCACCCGCACCCAGCCCTCATCCCACCAAACCGGCGCGCCGCCCCACCCGCACCCGCCCTCAGCCCACCAAACCGGCCACCGGCTCACCCGCCCGGCGCCACACCCAGTGCCGGTCCACCGCCAGCGGCAGCCCCAGCACCACCGGTATCCACATCAGCGCACCCAGCCGGTCCGCCTCCTGGATCAGGGGGTGGTTGGTGACCACGAACGCCCCGCTGAGCGCGGTCGCCGCGGCGAGCAGGCCCAGCCCTTCGCCGTACCGGAAAAGCGCCCAGGCCGCGAGGGCGGTCAGGGCGAGGAAGTACGGCAGGGCGGCCTGCTGCGCGGCCCAGTCGCGCCAGAACCGGCCGGCGAGGGCGAGCAGTTCGCCCCACGGGTCGGCCACCTCACGCAGCCGGAAGTGGTGGGTGAAGGTGTCCTGGAGGGTCACCTGCGCGGACGGCAGCGCCAGCACCTTCATCGACACGGCGACCGACGCGGCGGCCACCGCCGACACCCCCGCCAGTACGGCCGTCCCCCGGTGCCGCAGCCGCCCCGGGAGCAGCAGGGCACCCGTAGCGACGGCCGCCACGAACGCGGCCAGTACGAGGACCGACGAGTACCGGGTGAACGCCCCCACCCCGTACGCCAGGACCATGACGGCCGCCGCCTTCGGCAGGGAACGGCGGCGCAACAGCACCAGCCCGCCCCACAGCACGCCGAGCGCGCACATCGTGAACAGCCCCTCGCTCAGGGCCTGGTCGCTCCACCAGCCGAGCGGACTGGCGAGGAACGCCACCTGCCCGGTGAGGGCGGCCGTCCGGCCCACCCCCGCCCCGCGCCGCAGCAGCCCGAAGACCAGCAGGGAGCCGCCCGCCGCGGTGAGCAGGCCGAGCAGCCACATGCCGTCGAGCACACCGAAGGCGGCGACGAAGGGCGCCGCGAGCAGCGGATAGGCGGGGCGGGCGGCGAAGATGGCCTGGTAGCGGGGGTCCGCCGTGGTGATGTCCCGGGCGTCCGCCCAGCGGTCGAGGCAGCTGCGCTCGGCCGCGGCCCGAAGCGCCCGCTCGCTCTTGCGGTTCGTCGGCTGCAGCCGCGCCTCGTGCGCCTCACGGCTCGCCCGGCTCGCGCAGTACGCGGCGAGCGCCGTGCGGTGCGCCTCCTCCCGGGAGGCGCCCAGGTACTGCTCGGCGGCGCGGGCGTACCGGTAGGAGTCGGGGAACAGCGTCCAGCGGGGACCGGCGGCGAGCTGCAGGACGGCGTACACGACACAGACCAGCAGCGGCAGGACGGCGGCCCGCAGCCGGGGTGGCATCCGGGTGGTGCGCGCCACCGCGGGCTCGCTACGGACGGACAGCTCACCCGGCATGGCAGGGGCACCCCCGAGAGTCACGAAGACGACGGCCCCGGCCGAGTGGCCGGGGCCGCATCCTACGACGAGCCTGGTCAGCCGCCGATGACCACCCGGCGCACACCCTTCCACGCCTCCGGGTCCGTCGTACGGCGCCCGTCGACGAGGACCGTGACGTCCGGCAGGTCGGCCGGGGTCAGGGTGCGGTACTCGGCGTGGTCGGCCTGGAGGATCGCCGCGGTGACCTTCTCGCCCGCGTGCGGGGTCAGACCGTGCGCGGCGAGCTCCTCGGCCGTGTACATCGGGTCCGAGACGAGCGGCACCGCGCCGCGCGCCTTCAGCGCCTCGACGGTCGGGAAGACGCCCGAGAAGGCCGTCTCCTTCACGCCGCCGCGGTAGGCCGCGCCCAGGACGAGGACGTTCGCGCCGGTCAGGTCGCCGTAGGCCGCCGCGAGCAGGTCGACGGCGTACTCCGGCATCGCGGCGTTCGCCTCACGCGCGGAGCGCACCACGGTCGCGGACGGGTCGTTCCACAGGTACATCCGCGGGTAGATCGGGATGCAGTGGCCGCCGACCGCGATGCCCGGCTGGTGGATGTGGCTGTACGGCTGCGAGTTGCAGGCCTCGATGACCTTCTTGACGTCGATGCCGTTGCTGTCGGCGAAGCGCGCGAACTGGTTCGCCAGACCGATGTTGACGTCCCGGTAGGTCGTCTCGGCCAGCTTGGCGAGCTCGGAGGCCTCGGCGGTGCCCAGGTCCCACACCCCGTTGGGCTGCGGCAGGTCGGCGCGCTCGTCGAAGTCGAGGACCTGCTCGTAGAACTCCACACCGCGGGCCGTCGAGGCCTCGTCGATGCCGCCGACCAGCTTGGGGTAGCGGCGCAGGTCGGCGAAGACCCGGCCGGTGAGGACGCGTTCCGGGGAGAAGACGAGGTGGAAGTCCTCGCCCGCGGTCAGGCCCGAGCCCTCGGCGAGCATCGGCGCCCAGCGGGTGCGGGTGGTACCGACCGGGAGGGTCGTCTCGTACGAGACCAGCGTGCCGGGCTTCAGACCCTGGGCGATCGCCTTGGTGGCCGCGTCCATCCAGCCGAAGTCCGGGACGCCC
This sequence comes from Streptomyces cylindrosporus, assembly GCF_022698165.1. Classification (GTDB taxonomy): domain Bacteria; phylum Actinomycetota; class Actinomycetes; order Streptomycetales; family Streptomycetaceae; genus Streptomyces; species Streptomyces cylindrosporus. The sequence continues at coordinate 216,248 of NZ_JALDAY010000001.1, read as the reverse complement.
TCGGCGTCCACGAACAGCGGGACGACCACGACGACGGCCTCGGACTCGGCGACCGCGGACGCGGTGTCCGTGGTCGCGCTGAGCAGACCGGCGTCGACCGCCTGCTTCAGCTTGACGTCCAGGTCGTGCTCGCCGGGGAACGGCTCGACGCCGGCGTTGACCAGCTCGACGACCTTCTCGTTGACGTCCGCGCCGATGACCCGGTGGCCCTTGGCGGCGAACTGCACCGCCAGCGGAAGCCCGATCTTGCCGAGCGCTACTACACAGATGTTCATGGAGGGTCGCTACTTCTTCCTCTTGGAACGGGACTTCGATATCCGGGCGAGGCCGGCCAGCACCCGCTGAGCCGCGGTCGGCTTCGGGGGGTACATCCGCGCCGTGTCGACCACGACCCGCCCCTTGGGGTTGACCAGGGCCGACGCCCGGTACGGGTCGTCGTCCCGGCCCCACCTGCGGGCCAGCGGCATGGGCAGCCCCTTGCCGCGCACGGGTATCTCGTACGTCGAACCGGCCACGTCCAGGTACACCCGCACGCCGAACTTGCCGGTGACCTGCGCCAGCGGGGCACGGGCGTGCAGCACCGTGGCGGCGCCGTCGGCGGACGGCTCCAGCCTCATCTCGCCCACCACGGACGCGAGTTCGTGCTCCGGCGGCAGCCTGCGGGCGCCCGCCTTGTCGGCAGACTTGGGCATCGCGCCCTTGACCAGGCGCAGTGCCGCGCCGGCGCCCTCGACCTCGCCGAGGACCGGCAGCCGTACGAACGCCGTGTAGGCGAGCTGCTCGCCCTGCTGTTCCCACGCGGAGGACAGCAGCTGGGTTCCCTTGGCGAGGCGACCGGGGACGGCCTCCCCGACCAGTTCGTACACCCGGTCGGGCACGCCGACGCGGGGGTCGCGGAAGCCGGGGTAGCGGGCGTAGGCGCGCTCCCCCTCCACGACGAACGGGGGTGCCCCGTGCTCCTTCTCCGAGGAGATCGCCCGGGCCAGCTCGTCGACCGCCCCGGCCCGCGCCAGTGCGATCCGCACCCGGCGCTTGACGTCCATGGCGTCCCGGATGCCGTCGGTGAAGTACGCGTCGGCGAGCCGGCCGATGCCCGAGCAGAGCTCGCGCTGCAGGTCCCGGTCCAGGGACGGGAAGTCGTCCTGGACCAGCTTGGCCAGCTCCCAGGTGAAGTGCCGGCGCAGCACGGCGTCGCGCTTCGGGCCCTCCTCGACGAGACCGGCGGTGAAGTCCACGATCTCGGCCGCCGCCCGCAGCCGCGCCAGATGGTCGGCGCGGTAGGTGATGTTGCTGGCGTCGCCGCGCTTGACCGCGTAGTAGCAGGTGTAGTCGGCCACCACCGAGATCTTCCGGGCGCGCACGCACGCCTCGATGGTGAACGGCTGGTCGCTGCCCACGGGCAGGTGCTCGGGGAAGCGCAGGTGGTACTTCTCCACCATGTCCCGCCGGAACAGCTTGGTGTTGGCCAGGGTGAACGGCAGCGCGGAGTCGTACAGGCTGACGTCCGCGAGGTTCTCCTTGTAGAGCGCCTGGTGCACGTACCGGCCGTTGGTGCCGACCATCTTGCCGACGACGACGTCCGAGTCGTTCTCGTCGGCGCACTTCACCATGCGCTCCAGGGCCTCCTCGCCGAGGTGGTCGTCGGAGCCGATGAAGTAGACGTAACGGCCGGTGGCCACGTCCAGCGCACGGTTGCTGGGCGCTGCCGGGCCCCCGGAGTTGGCCTGGTGGATCACCTTGACGGTGTCCGGGTAGAGCGCGGCGAACCGGTCCAGTTCCTTGCCGCTGGAGTCCGTGGAGCCGTCGTCGACGGCGACGATCTCCAGGCGCTCCCGCCCGATGCTCTGCCCGATCAGGGAGTCCAGGCACTCCGTGAGGTAGGGCATCGTGTTGTACACCGCGACGACGACGCTGACGTCCGGTCTGCCGGTCATGCTCCCGCCTCCACCCGTCCGCGCTCGGCCGCCGGGCGGACCGCGCTGCCGGGCACCAGCCGCGTGTAGACCGCGTCCAGCCGCTCGGCCTGGGCCTCCCAGGTCCACTCGTCGAGCAGGCCGTCCTTCTCGTACACGCTGCGGTAGCGCTCCGCGTCACCGAGCACGGACTTGACCGCGCGCACGTAGTCCTCGACGTCCTCGGCCTTGAAGACCTCGCCCTGGCCGGTGCGTTCGACCATCTCGCCCATGGTCTTCACATCGCTGACGACCAGCGGCAGCCGGGCGTGCGAGTACTCGAAGAACTTGGTGATGAGGGCGATCTCGTGGTTCGGCCAGTGGTGGATCGGGATGACCCCGAGGTCCGCCCCCGCGAGGAAGCGCACCACCTGGTAGTGCGGCACGTACGGCAGGATGTGCAGCCGGTCCGAGACGCCGAGTTCCTCGGCGCGCTCGCGCAGGCCCCGCATGTACTCGGACTCGGTGTTCAGCACCACGAACGCGGTGTGCACGTCGGCCAGTTGGGGCAGCGACTCGACCATGATGTCGAGGCCGCGCTGCGGGGCGGCGGCACCGCTGTACACCGTCAGCGGCACGTCGAGGCCGATGCCGCACAGCTCGCGCAGGTCCGGGACCGGCTCCGCGGCCTGCTCCGGGGAGAGCTCCGCGTCGGGCGCGTTGAGCACGACCGAGGGAAGCTCCTTGAGCCCGTGGCGCTCCTGGAGCATCTCGGCGAGCGTGGAGGACACCGTGGTGACGGCGTCGGCGTGCCGGGAGTACTCCAGCTCGTGCGCGCACTGCGCCTTGTGCCAGCGCGGGTGCGGGTTCCACGGCTTGATGCCGGGCAGGAACTCGTGCGCGTCCCACACCAGCTTGACCTTGCCGCCCCGGGCCCGGGCGCGCAGCGCGGCGCGGGCGCCGACGCCGAGCATGCGGAAGTCGTTGGCGTGGATCAGGTCGGGCTCGAGCTCGTCGATGACCTTGCCGTACGCCAGCTCCAGGTCCCACAGGTGCGGCTCCAGCCGACGCCAGCTGCGGTTGCCCATGGTCTTCTGCCAGAACGCGGTGGTGAACCGGTCCAGCGGGCCGTCCATCTCCTTGCGGCGCCGGTCCAGCTCGGCGGTCTTCCGGGACCGCAGGTTCACCCAGGACTGCATGAACCGGGACGCCAGCCGCGGCAGCACCAGGCGCAGCCGGGTGAGGAACGAGCCCTCCTGCCGGGCCAGGATCAGCCGGACGTTGAGGTCGGCGCGCCAGGCCTTCATCTTCTGCCTGCGGTACGAGGCCAGCGGCCCCGGCTTGTAGGCCAGCGGCGAGCGCAGTACGGCCCGGCGGTACTCGTGACGGCGGCGGTGCAGCGGATTGGGCACCGGCAGCAGACGCACCTGCGCCTTGCCGATCTCCCAGGTGATCTCGCTCTTCGCCTTCGCCTTCCCCTTGCCGAGCAGGATCACGTCCCACCCCGCGTCGGCGGCCGAGCGTGCTTCCTTCTGCACGCGCGAGTCGCCGTTCACCCCGTTGTCGACGAGCATGACGATGCGTCCACGCACCGCGGGCCGCGCCGGCGTCTTCTCAGCTGCCATGTGTTGCCAGGTCCTCCGCCTGAAGGGAAACGCTGCGGTTGTGTATCGCCGACTCCAGCACGGCCGCGGCCACCTGCACGGTGCGCATGCCCTGGCGCAGGGTGCAGATGTCGGCGTCCTTGCCCAGCACCGCGTCCCGGAACAGCTCGTGCTCGACCAGCAGCGGCTCGCGCTTGGGGATGGCGTACCGGATCATGTCGCCCTCGGAGACCCCGCGGAAGGCCTGCAGGGCCTCCCATTCGGTGGTGACCGCGGCGTTGGAGTGGAAGGTCAGGTCGGCGGTGAGAGTGTCGGCGATGAAGCAGCCGCGCTCGCCGGTCACCGAGGTGAAGCGCTCCTTGAGCGGGCTCAGCCAGTTGACCAGGTGGTTCACCATGGTGCCGTCGTCGAGGCGGCCCACCGCGGAGACCATGTCCTCGTGGCTACGGCCGCTCTTGGAGACGGTGTGGGCGGCGATCGACACGTACTGGCGTCCGAGCACCCAACCGGTGAGGTCGATGTCGTGGGTGGCGAGGTCCTTGACCACGCCGACGTCCGCGATGCGGTGCGGGAAGGGGCCCTGGCGGCGGGTCACCACCTGGTAGACGTCACCGAGTTCACCGGCCTCCAGGCGGGCGCGCAGGGAGCGCAGCGCCGGGTTGCAGCGCTCGATGTGGCCGACGCCGGCCACCAGCCCGCGCGACTCGAAGGCGTCGACGAGGCGGCGGGCGCCTTCCACGGTCTCCGCGACCGGCTTCTCGATGAGCGCGCACACCCCGGCCTCGGCGAGCGCCAGGCCGACCTCCTCGTGGAGGTGGGTGGGGCAGGCCACGACCGCGTAGTCGACGCCGAGGGCGATGAGCTCCTCGACGGTGTTCAGGATCGGCGCCCCCTGGGAGGCGCCGAACTTGTCGCCCATCGGGTCGACGACGCCGACCAGGTCGACACCCTCCAGACCGGCCAGGACCCGGGCGTGGTGCCGGCCCATGGAACCGAGTCCGACGAGTCCCGCGCGCAGCGCCTTCCCGGTGCTCACAGCTGCTCCCCCAGGGTGTTGACGGCGGCGACGACGCGGTCGAGGTCGCTGGTGGACAGCGACGGGTGGACGGGCAGCGACACGACCTCGGCGGCGGCGCGGTCCGTCTCCGGCAGGTCCCAGGTGCGTCCGGCCTTCTGGTCCGGCTCCCAGTACGGCTTCAGCCGGTGGATGGGGGTCGGGTAGTAGACGGCGTTGCCGATGCCGGCCTCGGTCAGCTTCGCCATGGCGGCCTCGCGGTCGCCCAGGATGCGCACGGTGTACTGGTGGTAGATGTGCCGGGCGCCCTCGGCGACCTTCGGCGTGACCACGTTCTCCGCGCTGATGTGCTCGGTGAGGTAGGCGGCGTTGGCGATGCGCTGCTCGGTCCAGCCGGCGAGCTTGCCGCGCTGGACGCGGCCGATCGCGGCGGAGACGTCCGTCATCCGCACGTTGGCGCCGACGATCTCGTTGGCGTAGCGCTGCTCCATGCCCTGGTTGCGCAGCAGGCGCAGGGTGCGGGCGGTCTCGGCGTCACCGGTGGAGATCATGCCGCCCTCGAGGCTGTGCATGTTCTTCGTCGGGTAGAAGCTGAAGGTGCCCACCGCTCCGAAGGCGCCGACCGGGATGCCGTGCAGCGCGGCGGCATGGGCCTGGCAGGCGTCCTCGACGACGGCGAGGCCGTGCTTGCGGGCGATCGCCAGGATCTCGTCCATGGCGGCGGGGTGGCCGTAGAGGTGGACCGGCATGATCGCGGCGGTGCGCGGCGTGATGGCCGCCTCGACCGCGGCGGGGTCCAGGCAGAAGGTGTCGGCATCGATGTCGGCGAAGACCACGTCGGCGCCGACCAGTCGAACGGCGTTCGCGGAGGCCGCGAAGGAGAACGACGGGACGATCACCTCGTCGCCCGGGCCGAGCCCGAGGGCCAGCAGCGACAGGTGGAGGGCGGAGGTGCCGGAGTTGACCGCCACGCAGTGACGTCCCCCGACCAGCTCCGAGAACTCCTCCTCGAAAGCGGCCACTTCCGGACCCTGGACGACCATGCCACTGCGCAGTACGCGCACCGCGGCCTCGATCTCGTCCTCGCCGATCACAGGTCTCGCGGCCGGTATGAACTCATGGGCGTCAGTCATCGACATCCCCCTCCTCTACGGCGACCTCAAGGGCGCACCACTCATGCCGTCGGGAAGGACCATGTCGATGTACAGCACGGCCGCATCCCAGGTTGTCCATGGCCGCCTGTGGGCGGATGGACGGTTCGTACACAGGACCCCGCCCCCACGAGGGTTCCTTGCGGGAAGTCAGCCGTGCCCGGCGCCGAGGGCCGGTGTGCTCATCGGCTGTTCAACTCATCCGCACGTTACCAGCACTTGGTCGGCAATTTTCCTGGGCGTTACGACAGTGAAATCACCCTCGCCCGTTGCCTCCGTCACAGGAGAAACACAGCGCGACCTTCAGGTGCACACAGCGTGACGCAAAAGGGAAGACGGTCATACGACGGCGCGGGCGCCCGGTGGTGTGCCGGACGCCCGCGCCGCTGCCGTTCCCGCTTCGCCGCGGGTGCGGAGGTCAGTCCTCCGTCGAGGCCGAGACGGACGAGGCGCTCTGCTGCGCGGCCGCCGTCTTCTTGGCCGCCGCCTTCTTGGTGGCGGTCTTCTTCGACGTGGCCTTCTTCGCGACCGTCTTCTTGGCCGCCGTCTTCTTGGTGGCGGCCTTCTTCGCGGTGGCCTTCTTGGCCGTCTTACGGGCCGTCTTCTTGGCCGGAGCCGCCTCCTCGGCGCCCTCCGCCGCGGCCTCGCCGGCCTCGGTGGTGGACGGGACGACCACGACGGCCGCCTCCTCGGACGCGGTGGGCGCGGTCTCCTTGCGCACCGCACGGCGCCGCGGACGGGCCGGAGCGGCGCTCTCGGCGGGCGCCTCGGGCTGCTCGGCGACGGGCGCGGCAACCTCCTCGGCCGGCTGCGGCTCCGCCACGGGCGCGGTCTCGGCGACCGTCACCACGGCGGCCTCGGCCCCGGCGGGCGACCCGGCCGGCGCGGACACCTTGCGGGTGGCACGGCGGCGGGTACGGCCCTTGGGCGCGGCCTCCTCGACGGCGGGCGCGGCCTGGGCGACCGGGTCCTCCGCCGCGACCGGCTCGGCCCGCACCTCGGCGGCCGTCTCCGGCTGCACCGGACGCGCGGTCTCCTCGGCGACGGTGACGTCCTGAGCGGTCGGCACCTCGGCGGCGTCCGCGTCGCCGTGCCCGGCGTCGGCGTGCTCGCTCTCCGGACGCGTGGCCCGCCCCTTCGGCGAACCCGCCGGGGCCGAGGCCCTACGGCCGGACCGGCGCCGACTGCGACCGCCGCGCACCGCGGCCTCCGCCTCGGCGACGCTGCTGTACAGCTCCTCGTCGGGCGCGAAGGAGGGCGCGGCCAGCGCGACCGGCTCGGCCACCTCCGCGGCGACCTCCGCCTCGGTCTCCTCGACCTCGGGAGCCTCCACGGCCACCGCGGCCTCGTGCACATGCTCGTGCCCGTCGCCGCCGCGCCCGCGCTTCTTGCGCTTGCCGCCGCCACCGGCGGAGGTCGGCTGCTCCATGTGCACGATGACACCGCGGCCGTTGCAGTGGACGCAGGTCTCGGAGAAGGACTCCAGCAGCCCCTGCCCGACCCGCTTACGGGTCATCTGCACGAGCCCCAGCGAGGTCACCTCCGCCACCTGGTGCTTGGTCCGGTCCCGGCCCAGGCACTCCAGCAGGCGCCGCAGCACCAGGTCCCGGTTGGACTCCAGCACCATGTCGATGAAGTCGATGACGATGATGCCGCCGAGGTCGCGCAGCCGCAGCTGACGCACGATCTCCTCGGCCGCCTCCAGGTTGTTCCTGGTGACCGTCTCCTCCAGGTTGCCGCCCTGGCCGGTGAACTTGCCGGTGTTGACGTCGACCACGACCATCGCCTCGGTCCGGTCGATCACCAGCGAACCGCCGCTGGGCAGCCAGACCTTGCGGTCCAGGGCCTTGGCGAGCTGCTCGTCGATCCGGTACGTGGCGAAGACGTCGACCTCGGAGGTCCACTTCGACAGCCGGTCGGCGAGGTCCGGCGCGACGTGCGAGACGTATCCGTGGATGGTCTCCCAGGCGTCGTCACCGCTGACGACGACCTTGGTGAAGTCCTCGTTGAAGATGTCGCGGACGACCCGGACGGTCATGTCCGGCTCGCCGTACAGCAGCGTCGGGGCGTTGCCGTTCTTCGACTTCTTCTGGATGTCCTCCCACTGCGCCTGGAGCCGCTCGACGTCACGGCGCAGCTCGTCCTCCGAGGCGCCCTCCGCGGCCGTACGGACGATGACGCCCGCGTCCTCGGGGACGATCTTCTTGAGGATGGTCTTCAGCCGGGCCCGCTCGGTGTCGGGCAGCTTGCGGCTGATCCCGGTCATCGAGCCCTCGGGGACGTACACGAGGTAGCGGCCCGGGAGGGAGACCTGGCTGGTGAGCCGGGCGCCCTTGTGCCCGATCGGGTCCTTCGTCACCTGGACGAGCACGGACTGCCCGGACTTCAGGGCGCTTTCGATGCGGCGCGGCCCGTTGGCCATGCCCAGCGCCTCGAAGTTGACCTCACCGGCGTACAGGACGGCGTTGCGCCCCTTGCCGATGTCGATGAAGGCGGCCTCCATGGAGGGAAGCACGTTCTGGACCTTGCCCAGATACACGTTCCCGACGTACGAGGTCGACTGCTCCTTGTTGACGTAGTGCTCGACGAGCACGCCGTCCTCCAGGACGCCGATCTGCGTGCGCTCGCCGCTCTGCCGGACGACCATCACCCGCTCGACGGCCTCACGGCGGGCGAGGAACTCGGCCTCGGTGATGATCGGGACGCGCCGGCGCCCCTGCTCGCGCCCTTCCCGGCGGCGCTGCTTCTTGGCCTCCAGACGGGTCGACCCCTTGATCGACTGCACCTCGTCGGAGGGCTCGGCCTTCGGGCGGGGCTCGCGGACCTTGACGACCGTGCGCTCGGGGTCGCCCTCACCGGGCTCGGTGTCCACGGAGGAGTCACCGGCGCGACGCCGGCGCCGACGGCGCCGACGGCTGCTGGAGGAGGAGCCCCCGGCCTCGTCGCGGGCGTCGTCCTCGTCCTCTTCCTCCTGCTCGGCGGTGTCCTCGGCATCCTGCTCGGCCTGCTCGGCGGCGGCCTCGTCGGAGTCCTCGTCGTCACCGGCGGCCTCGGGGGACTCGCCCCGGCGACGGCGACGGCCACCACGGCGACGGCGGCGGCGCGAACCGGTCTCCTCGGCCTCCGCCTCGTCCTCACCGGCGTCCTCGGCCGGCTCCTCGGCCTCGGCCTCGTCCTCGGCCACGGTCTCGACGGCGGCCTGCGGCTCGGCGTCCTCGCCGAAGGCAGCGCCCCGGCGCCGACGCCGGCGCCGCGATCCGCCCTGCTCCTCCGCCGGCTCCTCGACCTCCGGGACCTCCACCTCGACCTCTGCGGCCGCTTCGGCGGCGGCCCGCTCCGGCGTCTGGAACCTCGGCTCGGTGAACACGGGTGCCTGGAACACGGCGACGGCAGGCCGCGCCGGCCGCCGCGGCCCCTCGTCCTCGACCTCGTCGGCCCCGGCACCCCGCTCGGGCTCGGAGAACCCGACAGCGGCCTTGCGAACGGCCCGACGACGGGTACGACGGGGAGCGGCGTCCTCGATGACAGCCTCCTCGGCAGAAGCGGATCGGGCGGCACGACCGGCAGGGGCCTCGGCAGCAGCGGACTCGGCGGCACGAGCGGCAGGGGCCTCGGCAGCAGCGGACTCGGCGGCACGAGCGACGGGGGCCTCAGCGTCAGCGGACTCGGCGGCACGGACGGCAGGGGCCTCGGCAGCAGCAGTGTCGGCCTCGGCGGCGGCAGCCTCTTCGGTGGCCGGCGTGACGGTCGCGTCCTCGGCAGCGGCACCGGTCTCACCGGCGGCGGCCTCGGCCTCGCCGGTCACAGCGCCCTCCGCCTGGGCAGGCGCGGACACACGACGAGTGGCCCGACGCCGGGTACGACGCGGAGCGGCCTCCTCGGCAGGAGCCTCATCGGCCTCGGCGACGACCGCCGACTCGGCGGCAGCGGCGGGAGCCTCGCTCACGGCAGCCGCCGCGTCCTCCGCGACCGGCGCGGCCTCGTCGGTGTCGGCGGCCTTCGGCGCCCCGGCAGGCGCGGAAGCCCGGCGGGTCGCACGACGACGCGTACGCGCGGGCGCAGCCTCCTCCGCGACAGCGGGCGTCTCGGCGACGACCTCGGCCGCCGCTTCCTCGACGCTGTCCCCGGAAGCAGCCGGCACCGCGGTCTCGACGACCTCGACGACCTCGGCGGCAGCCGGAGCCCCGGCAGGCGCCGAGGCACGCCGCGTCGCACGACGACGCGTACGCCCGGCGGGCGCGGCCTCCTCGGCAGGCGCCTCGGCGACGACAACCGCCTCCGCGGCCTCCTCGACCTCGGCGGCCTCCTCGACCTCGGCGACCTCTTCAGCCTCGTCGGCCTTCTTCTCGTCGTCAGCCGGTATGGCCGACTCGGTGATCTCCTCCGGCGCTGCGGAGGCGGCCCCGGCGGGCGGACCCGCGGGGCGTGAAGCGGCACGGCGCCGACGACGCGGCGGCAGGGTGTCGCTGGGAGTGTTCAGTTCGGAACCCTCTGTGGGTTCGGTCGGTTCGAGCATGCGGGCTTATCTCCCGTCAGGCTCCCGGGCGCCGCGCCCGGTCCGGCGTCGATGACTCGATCGCCGTTGACGTCCGCGGCTCGCGCGTTGCGCGGTGCCGCCGTTCGGGGCGCGGGCGCCGCACGGAAGCTCTCTGTGTCCTGTCTCGCCGGTTCCGTACGCCATGTTGCGTACGGCCTGGCGAAAGTCTTCTGGTCGGTGCGCTGCCCGACCCAGGTGGCTCCCGAGTACGAGGGCGGCGCTACGACGTCCGTCCTTCGCGGGACCTTCCTTACGCCGGCGCCTTCGCGGTGGCAGCGGGGTCGGCCGTGGGTAGGGCCGTCGCTGCCTCGCGGTCGGGCGCGAGCGGGTCGGTCACCGTGCCGGTCTCTTCATCGAACAGCCCCTGCGCCAGCCTGGTCACCGCTGCGGCGACCGGCGGCGCCAGGTCGGCCACGGCGCGAAGACCGGACAGGACGTCGTCGGGTCGTACGGCAGGCGTCACGTGCCGAACAACCAGCCGCAGTATCGCACAGGGCTGGTCGGTCGGCCTATCAGCCGTTTCATTGTGCGTTTCCAGGTGTACGACCGCGGCCCGGGCGTCGAAGGTGCGGACGCCGTTCTTGGTCGTGCGCTGGACCTCCACGGCCTCGGCGGCGTTGAACGCGGCGACGGCCCGCTCGGCCTCCGCCGGCGCCACGCCGTCCAGCCGCAGCTCCCACACGGAGGCGGTGAGCCGGTCGGCGAGCCCGGAGGTCCGGGCCTCGACGGCGTCGACGACGTCGAGCCCGGCGGGCAGCGACTCGTCGAGGAGGAGCCTGAGCTTCTCCGGGTCCCGCGCCTCGGTGAGGGCGATCTCCAGGTACTCCGCCTCACTGCCCGTGCCGGTGGGTGCGGCATTGGCGTACGACACCTTCGGATGCGGCGTGAACCCCGCCGAGTACGCCATGGGCACCTCGGCGCGGCGCAGCGCACGCTCGAAGGCGCGCTGGAAGTCACGGTGGCTGGTGAACCGGAGGCGGCCGCGCTTGGTGTAGCGCAGTCGGATGCGCTGCACCGCGGGTGCGGGCGGCGGGCCTTCGGGCTGTCGCTTGCCCAGTGTCGCTCAGTCCTTCGTGAGTGCGGTCGTACTGCTACCAAGAGTACGTGTCTCGCGGCCCGTCGGTTCCCGCCGGTCCACGGCCTCGGCGCGGGCGGGCTCGCCGAACACCATGCGCCGGAAGTCGGCGCGGGCCTGCCGTACGGACTCCCGGGCGGAGGCCAGGGCGAGCCGGGTGGCCCGGCCCACACTGCGCGCGGCCTCGGCGGCGGGCCGGAGCACGGCGTCCCGGACGACGTGTCCGACGGGCGTGAGCACGGTGCGGTAGACCCAGCGCACGGGCTCGACGAAGATCCACCGGAAGAGGGTCCCGAGGGCCCGCCCCACGGCGAGGGAGATCCGTCCCGCGATCCGCCAGGCGTGCCCGAGGGCGTCGCCGACCTCGCGCGCGACGACGGCGAGCACGCGTCCGACCGGCACGAGCACCCACCGCCACAGCGCGAGTGCGGGCAGGACGAACAGGACGCGGGCGATCCAGTACAGGCCGGTGCCGATCCCGGTGACGGCCATGCCGAGGATCCACCCGATCCCCTTGGCGCACCAGACGATCGCCTGTCCTACGGGGGTGAGCACCCGCATGACCGCGTGCCCGATCGGCGTGAGCACGCGCGCGTACAGCCATCCCAGCCCGGCCGCAACACCCCGCGCGGCCCATGCGAGGGCGTGCCCGAGGGGAGTCAGCACGTACTGGTAGGTCCATACGGCGGGTATGACGAGGAGCACGTTCCCGAGCCACCCCAGCGCCTTGCCGACCGGGACGACGACGTACCGCCAAAGCCCCACGAGCGGCCAGACGAACACGGCCCGCGCCACCCACTCCAGCGCCCGGCCGACCGGCCTGAGCACGGTGTCGTTCAGGAACCGTCCGGCCACGACGAGCGCGTCCCACACCATCCGTACCGGCACGACCAGCACGAGCACGACGATCCGCACCGGAATGCGGATGGCGACGACGAGGCACCCCTCGGGCCCCTGCCCCTGCCCCTGCGGCGGGCGCTTCTCCAGATCCATACCCGTCTGGACGCGCCGACGGGCCCGGCCGGATCCCGTCGGGGCGCCGGTTCTCTATTTCTTCCGGGACCCCCGGGCCGCCTTGCCCGCGCGGGCGGCCTTCGGTCTGCGGGCCGGTGACGCGGGCGGAGGTACGGCGGACAGGTGCCGGGCCGAGAAATCGCGGTTGATCTCGGTCTGCCGACGGACGGCCTCGGGGAGGTCGGGCAGAGCGAGGAGGGTGTCGCAGGCCCGGAGCGCGGCCAGGTGGTCGCCCACCCAGTAGGCGGTGATGGAGAACTCGAACAGCAGGCCCCAGCGGTACACCCAGGACCGGGTGAAGAGGAGGTCGTCCGGCTCCGGGCGTCCGACGGCGTCGACGAGCAGGGCGTGCGCGGTGCGGTGACGGCCCTTCAGACGCAGCCGGGAGGCCAGCTCGTAACAGGCTTCGAGCCGCCCGGGCCGCGCCTCCCAGGCCCGGGAGAACGCGTCCATCGCCCCCGGCCAGTCGTCCTCCGCGTCCGCCCGCAGGATTCCGGCCTCCAGGAGGGAGCAGTACACCTCCTCCGGCCAGCCGCCCATCGCCGCGCGCCGCTCGTACAGCTCGACGGCCTCGGCCGCGTGACCGAGGTCGCGTTCGGTGTTGGCGAGGTAGAAGACGGTGCGGGGGTTGCCGGGGTCGCGTTCGAGTTCGCGCCGCAGCAGCCGGGCGTCGCGCTCGAACTTGTCGCTGCGGCAACCGCCGTCGGCGTGGTCCTCGATGACCAGGGCGTCCAGGTTCTCCTGGACGTCGGGCTCGTCCGTGCACGGGTACTCGTGGGTGACGCCCTCGTACCGCCACGCCCAGTCGCCCCGCATGAGGTGCTTGAACCGGTGCTGGGTGCCGGGAGTGTCGTAACGCAGCATGTACGAGCCCGCCGTGAGCCGGGGCAGCGGGGCGTCCTGGCGGATGACGTGGTCGGCGTCGAGGGTGAGGAGGTAGTCGGCGCGGCCGCGCGCCCGCCGGATGTTGGCGGTGCGGTTGTGGCCGAAGTCGACCCAGGGTTCCTCGCGCAGTTCGCCGGGGATGCCGTCCAGCGCCTTGCGGACGAGGTCCTGTGTGCCGTCGGTCGAGCCGGTGTCGGAGATCACCCAGGTGTCGACGAGGTGGCGGACCGAGCCGAGGCACCGTTCGATGACCTGCGCCTCGTTCTTGACGATCATGCAGAGGCAGAGGGTCTGCTGCTTCACGGTTCGAAATGTGGCATGTCTTCGGTTTTCCTCCCGTACATCCCCACACAAATTCGCCCGTCCGGCTCCCTCCACTGGTCCGATCTACGGATAAAACAGCGCGTCCCGAACGGCGACGCCGGCCGACACCGCACCCCCGGGCCACCCTCACCTCGGGGCCGGGAGCTGTCCCGGACCATCGAGGCAAGGAGCACACAGATGAGTCCTGAACACAGGACGTCCGCGCTGCTCGGGCCGCTGGCCCGGGACGGTTTCAGGAAGGCCGGGATGCTGGCCTCGCTCACGCTGGTCCTGGCGACCGGCCTGGCGGGCCCCGCGGCCGCGGCGGCGCGCGACATCGGCGACCGGACCCCGACGTTCCGCGGCGGCGACGACCACTGCAAGCCGAACGGCCACCACAAGTCCCAGCACGCGACCCCTTCGACCGACGACCACGGCAAGGGCGGCTGCAAGGGCCCGACCGGCCCGAAGGGGGCGACCGGCGCCACCGGCCCGACCGGGCCGAAGGGAATGACCGGGGCGACGGGTGCCACGGGTGCCCCCGGCGCCCCCGGCGCCACAGGACCGGCGGGACCCACCGGACCGGCCGGTCCGACCGGACCCGCGGGACCGACCGGCCCGCAAGGCCCGCAGGGCGCGACCGGTGCGGCCGGCCCGTGCTCCGACATCGACGCCTACCACCCCCAGGGCAACGTCGAGTACCGGGCCGCGCTGACCGGCGGCCGCTTCTACGGAGGCATCCGTGACCTCTCGGGCAACGACGCGAACCCGCCGGTGCTGTGGACCGACCTGAGCACCCACACCGGCTATCCCGCGGGCGGCGACGCGGGCCTGCCGTGCGGCGCGGCCGTCGGCGAGCATCCGACGTCGGGCGGCATCCAGTTCGAGACGATCACGACCACCGGACGCGTCTACCGGATCACCTGCACCTTCGACAGCAACGGCACTCTTCCGGCGATCCTTCAGTGCGGCACCAACACCGGCAACGTCTGGGCCGAGGCAGCCAACCGACCGGCCCCCAACGGGGTCAACGACGGCACCACGCCCTGACACCCGTCACGCCCAGGGGCGCCCCGGAGGGCCTCGCCGCCTCCGCGGACGCCCCGCGCGTGTGCGCTCAGATCGCCTCGCACAGCGCCTGGTCGGCGAGGAGCAGGGCGTGCCAGTAGCGGTAGAGCCGGACGCCCTCCGAGTGCCCGGTGAACTCGCAGTACTGGATGGCGGCGGCGACGGCCTCCAGCGGCGGCAGAAACGCCGAGGGCAGCACGTCGGCGTCTCCCCCGGCCGAGGCCAGCTCACGCATCGCCTCGTGCGCCGTGGCGACCACGTCCCCCTCCAGCTCGGGGAGGTGCTCGCTCAGCGCCCGGTAGTACCTCAGATGCTCGCGCAACGCCGTCGCGAGGAGACTGCTCGGCTCTGCCATGGGGTCCTCCGTCGGAAAGTCGCACGAGACAAGGCAGGGTGTTCGGAAGCCCCCGCACGGAGGGGGCCAACCGGCCCCGGCACGACCGCGACCGGCCCCCCGCACGGGCCGACCGTCACCTCGTCAGGCCGACGGCACCGGCGCACGCTGACAGCATGACCGGCAACCAGAAAATCCAGAAGCCTCCACGCAACGGGTCATGGCATCCGAAAGGCTTCATGATCCTCACTCCGGCCCGGATCGAGGTCACGGCCGGAGAACAGTTCACCTCGTCCGTGACCGTGTGGCCCGCGGGACCACGGCACGTCGTGAACGCGTCAGCAGCCGCCGGATCGCCCGTACAGGTCGAGGTGAACGGTCACAAGGTGACGATCACCGGCCGCCTCGGACACGCGGGCGAGCAACTCGCCGTCCACGTGACCGTACGAGACGACACCACGGAAACCGCCCACGACACCCTGCTCATCGAGGCCACCCCGACCGACCGACGGGCGACCCCACCCGCACACTCCCCTACTTGTTGACCACCGTCAGAGGCAGCAACTTCTTCCCCGTCGGCCCGATCTGAATGTGCGTGTCCATCTGCGGGCAATTCACAAAGCACAAGCCCTCAGAGGTCGTTCTCTTTCCGAACCTCATGTGCGGATTCCGCTGGTCAGGGATGGGATGCAGCTGCCGCGGAAGTCTCGACTCGTTGCCGGTCGGGATGTTGTGGGGGTGGCGGATGCCGTCGATGCGGGCGGTTCTGGAAGCGCGGCGGAAAGCCGCGGCAGTTCGGGTGGGCGAACTTGAAGCCGAACTGGTGCGGGTGCGGGCGGACTTGGCGGACGCGGAAGAGGTCCTCAGGCACCGGGTGATCGGCTTGGAGCAGTATCTGGAGGCACTGGCCGAGGAAGCGCCCGCCGTGGTGGCTGTCGGGTCGTCCCGCAGGAAGCCGGTCGGGCCGCGACGCGCGGTGCCGCACCGGGAGAACGCGGTCAGTGTCGGGGACCTGTCAGTGGACTACCAGGCGTTGATGGCCGCGGCCCTGGACGCGGGCGCCGAGGGGCTGGGTGCCCGCCGGGCTGCGGTCGTGCTGGGCTGGGACAGCGCCTCCGTCTCCCGCGTCGAGGGCGCGAGGGCCCGGTTGAAACGGCTGGTGGAACGGGGCTGGCTGGTCGAGGAGAAGCCGGGCAGGTTCATGCTGCCGACGCTGGGACAGAATGCCGCTGAGGGTGGGCGGCCAGCCGGCGGCTCATGAGCGTGGTCATCGACCACAGGATGACGGCTTCGCTGGTGTCGGTGCGCCGTTCGTAGTCACGGACCAGGCGACGGCTGCGCAGGAACCAGGCAAAGGATCTTTCCACGACCCAGCGGCGGGTCAGGACCTGAAAACCTTGGACATCGTCGCTGCGGCGGACGACGTCGATGACGAGACCGAGGTGCTGGGCAGCCCAGTCCTGGAGGTGCCCGCGGTAACCGCCGTCGGCCCAGATCCGCGAAAGCCGCCGCAGCTGCATCTTTGCCGCGGGCAGCAGGATGCGGGCGGCGTCCCGGTCGGTCGTGGACGCTGGCGTGACCAGCACGGCCAGAAGAAGCCCGAGAGTGTCGGTGAGCAGGTGCCGCTTGCGTCCATTGATCTTCTTCCCTGCGTCGTAACCCCGTGAAGCGAAGGCGACGGTGGCGTCCGCCTTCACCGACTGCGAGTCCACTACGCCCGCACTCGCCTCCTCCGCACGGCCCTCCAAACGCCGGACGGTCCCGCGCAGCCGGTCGTGCAGCTCGGCCACCAGCCCGGTGTCCCGCCAGCGGGCGAAGAAGGCATACACGCGAGGCCAGGGCGGAAAGTCGGCCGGCATCGCCCGCCACTCGATGCCGTTGTCGACGAGATAGCGAACCGCGTCGATCATCTGCCGGTGGCAATATCCCTCCGGCCGCCCGCCCCGGCCCTCCAGCCACCCCGGCACCGGCAGCAGATCCCGCACCAGGGACCACTCCGCATCGCTCATGTCGGAGCCATACCGCGGCCGCCGGCCCGGCCGGTCAGCAGCGTTCCCGAACCGGTGAGCGAGACAGTCACACCCAAGAGTGGCCGGACTGGACCCGTCGGCCACCACCACGCAACACTTCAACACCAGGGCCTCTTGCAACTCGCTGGATTCGACAACCGCGAGCTACCAAGAGGCCCGTCCTTCATGCCTGGACACCGCTCAACTCACCCGAACCAGGACCCTGTTCGAACCACACCGACCACACGAGCGCATTGAGAACAGGCAGTCACCAGTTGCACCGTAGGGCGGCGATGTCAGACGAGCGTGGCGGCGATGTCTGGAAGGGCGAGGAAGTTCGCAGGCTGCATCCGCGCGCGGTGAAGCTGTTCGCCGGGCCGCGCGCGAGTCGAGTTGCCCTGAAGTGGTGGTCACCAGCAGGCGCGCGGTCGATGATGGCGGTATGGGGTGGTGGGGGAGGCTGCGTCCGTGGCTGGCGCTGGTCGGGCCGTTGATGGCTGTGGTGGTGCTCACCGCGGCGCCGGCGGGGGTGAAGGACGGCGAACTGCCGTGGCCCAAGTGGCTGGTGGCGGGGTTGGTGGCGGCGGGCGGGGTGCTGGTCGCTGTCTGGACACCCCTCGTCAAGGCCAGGACCGACGCGTTGGCCGCCCGCACCACACGCGCCGCTGAACGCGATGCGCGGGGCGAAGACGCGCTGCACCGGCTGCCCACACGTAAGGGCAGAGTCCAGCTGGTCGAGGAGGTCACCGATCGCGCGCTCCTGGGCATCCACGAAGCCATCCCGCTGCCCGCGGATAGGACCAACGGTCAGGGGCTGTCTGCGGAGTTGCCCACCTACGTTGCCCGCGACATCGACGCGGACCTGCGCACGGCGCTCGAAGCTCGCAGGAAGACCGGCGGGTTCGTGCTGCTGGTCGGTCCGGCCGCATCCGGCAAGACCCGCTGCGTCTACGAAGCCATCCGGGCCGTGCTCCCGCGCGGGCGCCTGTTCATGCCCGGCGACGCCGCCACCCTCACCGAACTCGTCACGGGCGGCGCCAACCTCAAGCACGGCGTCGTGTGGCTCAACGAGACACAGAACTTCCTCACCGGTCCGGACCGCCTCAAAGCCGCCACGGTTCGCCGTCTGCTGGCCGACAGCGCCCACCCTGTGATCCTGATCGGCACCATCTGGCCTACGACCTATGACCAGTTGCGCACCCCCGCCGCGGCCGTGGACGGCGGGGAGTCAGAAGACCTCAACAAGGACAGCCGTGACGTCCTGGAACTGGCCCGCCGATTTTCCCTCGGTTCCTGGAGCGAACAGGAGTGGGCGCGTGCCGGGGAGCTAACCTCAATTGACCCTCGGATCGAACGGGTGACGCGCCACCGCGGGCAGGCCGGGCTAACCCAGTTACTCTCGGCCGCCCCCGAACTCATCCACCGGTGGGAACAGGCGGACAGTCCCTTCGGCCAGGCCGTCATCACGGCCGCCGTGATCGCCCGGCGCTGCGGCCATCCCGACACAGTCCCCTCAGCCATCGTGGAGGCCCTCGCCCTGGAGTGCCTAACCGGACCCTGGCGTGCGGCTGCGAAGGACAGCTGGTTCCCCGAGGCGCTCACGTGGGCCTGCCAGCCCGTCCACCACAGCGGCGGCATCGCGCCCCTCCAGGCATGCGCAAAAACCATCGGGCAGATCGACGGCTACCAGGTCTCCGACATCCTCGTCGACCACGCCAGCCCGTCCGCTCCTGCCTCTCAACAACCGATCACCTCACGCGTGTGGACCCACCTCACCGACCTGGCCGCACCCGAGGCGTGCCTCTCAATCGGAATCGCCGCCTACCGTGCAGGCCAGTCAACTCATGCCCGCACGTCCTGGCAACGCGCCGCCGACGCCGGACACACCGCCGCCATGCACAACCTCGGCTTCCTCCTCGCCGAGCAGGGCGACACCGACAACGCCCGCACCTGGTACACCCGCGCCGCCGACGCCGGACACACCGACGCCATGGTCAACCTCGGCATCCTCCTGAAGCAGCAGGGCGACACCGACAACGCCCGCACCTGGTACACCCGCGCCATCGACGCCGGAGACACCGACGCCATGTACAACCTCGGCAACCTCCTCGCCGAGCAGGGCGACACCGACAACGCCCGCACCTGGTACACCCGCGCCATCGACGCCGGAGACACCGACGCCATGTACAACCTCGGCATCCTCCTCGCCGAGCAGGGCGACACCGACAACGCCCGCACCTGGTACACCCGCGCCGCCGACGCCGGACACACCGCCGCCATGTACAGCCTCGGCATCCTCCTCGCCGAGCAGGGCGACACCGACAACGCCCGCACCTGGTACACCCGCGCCGCCGACGCCGGACACACCGACGCCATGGTCAACCTCGGCATCCTCCTGAAGCAGCAGGGCGACACCGACAACGCCCGCACCTGGTACACCCGCGCCATCGACGCCGGAGACACCGACGCCATGTACAACCTCGGCATCCTCCTCGCCCAGCAGGGCGACACCGACAACGCCCGCACCTGGTACACCCGCGCCGCCGACGCCGGACACACCGACGCCATGTACAACCTCGGCATCCTCCTCGCCCAGCAGGGCGACACCGACGGCGCCCGCACGTCCTGGCAACGCGCCGCCGACGCCGGACACACCGACGCAGCGGATGCCTTGGCCACGCTCATGCAGCAGGAAGACAACTCCGCGCCCACTGCCAATCCACAGGAATAACGACACCGCAGACGAACCCTGCCAGCTAGGGCCGTTCTAAATAGCCGAAAGCTAACGAGATTCGCTCGTTCGCCCTGGGTTCCTGCACCGTCTTCCCGACGGTGGTCTTACTCGGCGCAGGCGTAGTGCTCTCATCGGCGTTCCCCAGCGCGATCACCAGCACAACCACGACAATGACGGACACTGCCGTCACCGCTCCCAGGCACCCCACAGACACGCACGCCCCCGGCCCTTCTTTTGCGGCGATCCAAGAGGAGGTCCCCAGCTCCCGGCAGGGGGTCGGCTTCCGCTCGGACCTCCCCACTGGGAACCCCAGCGGGGACCACCCGCCGGCGGTTCACCCGTAGGCGGCTGACTCTCTGGCACGTCGGCCTCCTTCGCAGCGGACACCACCACGCTAGGAAGCCGTGACTCCTCGCGCGAACCCGGCGCAGCCACTCGGGCGACCGCCGCCGCCCACCCTGCTCCTCGGGAGCTGTCAGTCCTCAACCCACTCCACCTCGGAGCAGACCGCTGAAGAGCCCCCAGACGGCGGCAGAGGCGTTCTCGGCGCATCTCTCACGAACTCCTGCCGCCGACCTTGGATGCCGAGCGCGTGCAGCGCAGCAGCCGCCTCATCCTCGCTGGCGTCCGCCAGAGCATCAGCGATCCGCCGCAACGCCTCGCTCACCTCAGTGCCCGTGCCCGCCGCCCGCAGCGTCCTTCTTGACTGTCAACGGCAGCAACTTCTTGCCGCTGTTACTTACTTGTGGCCAAGTATCCATCTGCGGTCACAACGGCTCGCGCATCCGCGAACCCATTTGCTGCCCTTTCCCTCTCGTCACATCAGTTTCACAGGCAGGCGCACAATCGAGTGAGCGCGCGCCCTCTGACACCCATACGCCCTTACCAGCCGGACTTGACACTGATACTACGGATCCCTGGAACCAGGGGGGATGCAAGTGACAAGCATCGATACGGGATCTGCCGGTGATACTGCGAACGATGGATCGCAGAGTGAAGGCGACAAAAGCGAAAGCAGGACCAGAATCCTGATCGCAGCTATTGGCGGGCTGGCACTGGTCGCTGCTGCGACTGTCACAGCCCTGCTTACTTTCCTCGGCGGCAACAACGGATCACCACCACCCACCACTGCCTCTGCCTCACCCCCCTCCGTCGCGACTGAAGACCCCTGCGACCTCAGACGGCTTGCCGACTCGTGGAATCAGCCTCCGTCGCAGCGCTACAACGAAACCCTCTTCGCCGGCCGCCGGGCACCTAACGTCTATACGCAGGTGGGTGGGCCGGAAGACAACCCAGAAATCAGCGTCAAGGGGCAGGTAAGCCTGGACATTCCTGCAGGCCAAGTCCTCTATCTCATCACGAGGCCTGACCCAGATTCCAAGGACGAGTACGGACACCCAGGGTCAAATAGATTCTATCCAGCCTCACCAGTCACCCCGACTTCCAGTGGCTGTTGGGAAGACGACAACCACTCAGTCGGCTATCCCGGCGCCAAGGGAATTAGTGAAACCTACATGCTCGTTCTCGTAGGATCCGACCAGGCGGCAAAATTCCCTGCCGATCGCAAGTCGAGGGACTGGGATGGATACAGCCAAGAGCAATGGCAAGCCATAACCAAGATCGACGTCATGAGCTTCCACGTTTCAACGGCCTGAAGAGTTGCCCCGGGCCCAGCTCTACCGACCAACACCGCGGTCAACCACGGGCGTAGACAGTCAACCCGCGATCCGGTTCACCTTCGTCACCTTGCACGTCACCTTCTGCGTGACTTGGTCCGAGCCACCGGCCGTGGTCTTCACCGTCTGGCCCGACGCAACCGTCAACGACAGGGCCGCGCCCTCTGACACGCGAATCCCGTTCGGGGCGTCGAACTCGACAGTGACGCTGTACGTCGAGGCCTTCGAAGTGTGGTTGTGGATCTCCAACCCGGCCGTGGGCAGCCGCGTTGTCGAGTCCACAGCGCATGACGTGACCTTCACGTCAGCTGATGGCTTGTGGCTGGGACTGTTGCTCGTCCCGACCGCGATCACCACCACAATCACGACAATGACGACCACTGCCGCCAGGGCGCCGAGGCACCCCCACAGACACGCACGACCCCGGCGCTGCTTTTGCGGCGGTGCGGGAGGCGGCCCCCACCCTCCAGGAGGGGCTTGGCCTTCGCTCGGGCGCCCCCACTGCGCACCGCTTCCTTGCGGCTCCCCTGTCGGCGGCTGACTCGGCGGCATGTCGGCCTCCTTCGTAGCGGACATCGCCACGCTAGGAAGCCCGAGATCATCTCGCGAGTTGGAGGCAGCCATGTGGGCTGGCGCCTGCCGGCGCGGATCGCGCCCCTCAAGGCCTGGCAGCCCCTAGACCCACTCCAGCCGAAGAGCCTCCACTCGGCGGCAGAGGCGTCCTCGGCGTCTCCTGCACGGGCGCCTGCCGTCCAGGCTGCGCCCCGAGCGCCCTCAGGACGGCAGCGGCCTCTTGCTCGCTGCCGTCCCCCAGCGCCGCCACGATGCGCCGCAACGCCTCACTCACCTCAGTGCGTGTGTCCGCTGGTCGGAGCGTCCTTCTTGACCGTCAGCGGCAGCAACTTCTTGCCGCTGTTGCTTACTTGTGGCCAAGTATCCATCTGCGGGCACACTCGAAGCCACAAATGAGGCCCGTGGCATCACTACTCCACTTCGATGCCGTAATCCTGGACGAGCTGCTCCAGTCCTCCCATGTACCCCTTTCCGCCCAGCACGAAGTCCCAGTCACCACTGGGTCTGTGGCGGAAAGAGCCGAGCACCAACGCCGTCTCGCCGATGCGGCCGTCGGAGACTTCGAGTCGATCAAGTTCGTTCATCGCAGGGTCCAGCAACCGCCCTTGAGGCGGCAGTCGCGCAGGGATCTTTCAGCCCTTCATGCGGGCGAAGGTGTGCTTGACGCGGGCCCGGACCTGCTTGTGGCTCCGGTTGTGTTCGTCTTTCCAGGCCGGGAGTTCTTCGCCTTTGCGGCGGCGGTGCGGGATGACGAGTCCGGTGCCTTGGTAGCCGCCGTCGGCGATGGTTATCGTCTTGCCGACGGCAGCCTTGGCGCCGGATTCTTCCCAGCCGCGGGAGTCGTGGCCGTTGCCCGGTACGGGCCGGCCGACCACGACGACCAGGCGGGTACCGGCGTCGATGATGACCTGCACGTTCGCGGAGAACCGGTAGTTGCGGCTCGAGGCGCCGACCTTGCGGTCGCGGACTGGGACCAGCGTGCCGTCGACGATCCACAACCGCTCCGTGGCATCGGCCGGACGCGAAGCCGGTGCGAGAGCGAGGAGGGGTCCGAGTCGCTGGATGACCCTGCACACCGTCGCCGGCGAGACCCCCAACAGCGGCGCGAGTTGCCTCATGGTGAGGTTCGTCCGGTAGTAGACGGCCACCACCAGCACCCGCTCGGCAAGCGGCAGACACCACGGCCGTCCGAGCCGCGGCCCATCGCCACCTCGCTCCCGCACCGCCTTCAGCAACCGCTCGAACTGCGTCATCCGCAGCCCCGTGAACGTCTCCACCCACAATGGATCAGCCCTCAACACCCCACGCATACAAGGGAAATGCCCTGATCACGGCCTTCTGCAACGCGCTTTAGCAGCGGAGTGCCGTGCCCGTCAATGATGAGAGGGCGATTCCAACCCAACTCCGGCCCCCGCCAAGGAGCCTCGCGCCTTCCTCTTCTCCGGCACCCCCAGGAGGAGCCAGCCACGCTCCATGGCCAGTCCAACTGTTCGGCACGCCCAGTCCGGCCGACAGGGCGACTCCTGAGACGGGTACCCCTACTGGGTGCCAGCGTGTGGCACAAGGTCTCGCACAACGTCGGCTGGTCCGGCCTCTTCGACTGCTCGCCACCACAGATGGCCCCGGCTCAGCCAACAGTGACTCGATCAGCGACCACGCTTCGTCCGCCACAATCCACGATGGCAAGTACTTCTTCCTCCAAGGCCTCAGCAACGAGCGCTGAGGCCGCCAGCCGCATGATCAACCACTTCCGCAGGACACCAGGAGTCAGCGGGCGAGCCTACGTACCCACCTGGAGGAGCCCACCCTCCACAGCACCCCTCGATCAATACAGATTCCACGGACTCCCCAGAGCATTGAAGATCACCCGGGACGGGAAGAAGGTTTCAACTGCACGTTCCATGATCGATTGAGATCGATCTCCTACAAAAGCTCACCGACTGCACTCGGCATCAACAGTTACCCCGCGCTTACGACTGGGATAGTTTCTGGACGCAAAAGGCTTCCATACCGCCCCAGCAGTCCTCACGCCCCACAGCCTTGGGGGGTCCGTGTTGTCACGCCTCGCCATCTCGGGAAGGCTTCCGGAGTCTACTCGACGTCCACATCCAAGAGGCGCTACGGTACGGCCATGCGGTCTCGGCAGGACGAAAACAATACACGAGCGACGAGGGTCAACCCGGGGCCCTTCAGACCCTCTCGCCCTAAACGTATAGAGTAATTAATTCATATCAGGCTCATGTTCGAATGATCGCAACTCATTTCCGGAGGCGAATCCGTGACGACTGCCGCCACTCAACTGTCACCAGACTTGGATAAGGCTGGTTCGGCCGACGGCAAGGGCGGGACCCCACCCACACCTTACGGAGCCTGCGCCATGATGGTGAGTGACGCGGACTGTGACCTCGATGCCATCACATGGTCGATGAAACTCGCATCAGTGCGGCGTTACTATCATCAACGCTTTTGGGAGGATGAGACAAAAGAGGCCGAGTACGCCTCAAGGATCGAACCAGACCCGCGGCTGGAGAGCGTGGCGGAGCACAGTTGGCATGTCGCGGATGCCGTTTTGATCCTGGCACCACGTTTTCCTCTAATCGATATCGGTCGGGCTCTTGCATTGTCGGTGCTCCACGACAAGATGGAGATCAAGATCGGTGACTGGAGTCCAGTAGGCCGCGACGGCACCGGCGATAAGACACACGCCTTCGACACTGAGAGACGCAAGAGCAAGGAAGACGCCGAGCGGAAAGCAATCGAGCAATATCTCAGGATGCTGAGTCCCGCCGCTAGCGAGCTCCAGCAGCCGATGTTCCATGAGCTACTGGAAGGCCGAACAGATGAAGCGAAGTTCGTCAAAGCGGTCGACAAGTTGCAGGCCCTCGTCTATGTCGTGGTCAAGAAATCTGGCCGCATGAACAAAAACCATCTGCGATTTACTATGCGTTATAGCGAGAAGGTTATGATCTGGCCTGGTCTTGAGCTGCACCTTACGCGAATGAGGGAACGACTCTTTGCCTCTATTGCAGACAATCAGAAGAAGCCGATCGAGGAAATCAAGGCATGGGCAAAGACTGAACAGATGACGTTATTTGAGGACTGAGACATCCGCCTCCCAGGTATGAACTCGTCAAGGGGCAAACCAATGGTTGCAACTGGGAGTGGCAGCACAAGGAATATTCTTCTAGACTTCTTGGATCGGGATGGCCGGGAGATGTGGGGGACGTTCCGCGACTTCTCCAACCTTCAACACAGGAAGTTCCTGTCGGCCGGCCTCACAGCAGCATGTTTCCTCTGTCGTGAGTACTGCATCCTGCCACCCGTATTTCTTACTCTAGACCCAATTGTGCGCAATCTACTTCAAACAAGAGCCACATATCTGGATGAGCGGATCATCCGACTGCCGTTGAAGGACGACAGCCTCGAAACCTGGATCGGAAAATCGCAACGCCAGTACAAGGGCCATGCAGGTTGGGCTGCGGAAGTCACTGCTCCTGCTGGCCTAAAGTTCCTCCAGCGACACGCCTCATCCATCATCGCGCGCGAGTCAGACGTGTCGTACTCCCTGACCTCCGGCTGGGAGGAGGGACCCGACGCCGATCAATTCTGGATCCCCACGACCCGGCTGGTGCGCCCCGCCCTTCTGGAACAGGCACGGACGATTCCTCGTAGGTTGCTTGATGGCAACTCTGCGGTTACCTGGGCCCGCATCCGGTCCGATCTTGCATCGTCCACGCCGCGGGAGGACGACTTCCTGCGACGGGCACTCCAGCATGAATACTTCAAGATCTATATCAGCGAATACGATCTCGCCGTATTAGACGGGCTGCCGATTCAGCGCATCAACTTCAGCGCTGCACCGTCCGATCCCTATTACCATTTTGACTGTTTTCGGGCCGCGATGCGTACCGCTGGGCTAGACCCGCTGGTCTTAAATCTCAGCGCCGAGTCTCTTTGCCGACTTCGGTCGACGTATGGCCACCATCAATTCATTGCGGCCTACCGGCAGTTGACCCAGGTGGCTACGACCTCGCGCGAGGTCGAATATTCCCTGGCTCAACCTCTGCGCTCCCGCGATTGGGCGAAGGATAGGGAACTCAGCCTGCTTGCAGTGCAACCCCCCAGCACCAATGGCATCGTCCTCGACGATGCACAGCTCGAACGGGTCGAGGAAAGACTGATCGTACTCGCTACGCACGCAGCAAGTGGATATGCCAGGATCGCCGAGAACGGCGGTCGAAGACAGAGAGAAGGCTCAATGGTTGCGGTTCACGCCACCGAACCCGTCAAACAGCCCTGGGTGGGAGTCTTCGTCGCACTCCGTGAGGAACTGGAGATACTCCAGAGCCGATGGAACCTGACAAACGCATACGGAGACACTACTTGGAACGGGACCGCGGGCGGCCGGCCGGTCCGAGTGCTGTGTGCACAAGGTGCGGGTCGAGTACGCGCAGCTGTCGAAATGTCTCACTTCCTTAGCGGGCTAGACGATTTGCCCGATCTAATCATCGTGCTCGGAATAGCCGGAGGTTTCACCGAGACCGACTCAATCAACCGGGGTGACGTCATTGTCGCCGACAACGTGGCGGACCTGGGCACGCGAAAGCTGCGGGCGGGGGCCGACGGTGATACGCCAGAGTTTCGGATTGCACCATATATATGCGCCCCGGAACTGACACAGGCTCTCAACTCCGGATCATTCAACGAACGCCAGTGGGCAAACAACGTAGCCCGCGAAAACGACTGGCCGCGTGAACTCCTGCCGCGAATCCACCATGGCACCATCATCTCTGTGGATGAAGTGGTGAGTACGGACGAATGGCGTCAGCACCTGCTGCAGGCGTGGCCTAAGGCCTGCGGCGTCGAAATGGAAGCGGGTGGTGTGATGGCGGCCGCTCAAAGATTCAGCAAGATCCCGGTTTCCGTCGTCCGAGGAGTGAGCGATCTTGCGAATCCGCTAAAAGCCGACGACGAGTGGCGCAAGCGTGCCATGCGTGCTGCTGCATCCGTAACCGAGCAAGCCCTCAATATTCTGACGCCTGGATGGAACTGAACTGGTCACCGCATGGAGGGGCCACCCGGCCTCAGCAACTTCGGATCATCGTAGAACTCTGCGTCTCGTCGCCGGACTAGGTCTGAGAAAAGCTGCCACGAAATGATGTCGCGATACTTGAAGCCCGAGCTCGATAGCGTCACCACGCCGTCATCTCTGGTGGCCAAGCCTAGGTCCACAGCCTCAGCCAATACAACTTCGCACTCGCGTCGCAGGTTCGGCTCCGCCTGCTCGAGCAGGCGTCTGACGTCCAGCCGGAACATATCGAGAACAAGACGCTTGCGAATTCGCTCCGCATCGTCATAGACGAAACCATAGTCGACGACTATATCACCCCCGCGCGCCCCAAGGTATCTTTGCATCGCCCTCGCGGATGGATGCAGCGGGATATTACGCAAATAGTCGACGGTGTTAGTGTACGTCCTGGCGCCCAGGCCTACGCCGAGAACCGGCACTCCGGAAAACTGAAGCCTCTTTTGCAGATATCCGCCATTTTCTGTACGGAATCGAACGTTACTCTCTTGTCGGTATCCAGCCGACAGAATAAGCTCACGCGCGGCATCGTATCTAGAGTAAAGGGCCGGATCACGCCGATAGCTGTACCTACCTGTACGACTGAACCAAGCATCTGGGCGGATTGTAAGCATGTAGGTCGAGATCGTCTCGGGTGAAAACGCCAGCACACCACGAACTGAGGACAACCACGATTCATCGGTCTGACCCAGGAATCCCATAATAAGATCAACGCTGAGATTTCGGACCCGTGCTTCACGTACTGAATCGATGGCTCCTCGAATGACAGTTACACCGGCTAGATTACGGCCCGCATGTTTCAATTCGCCGCCATCGAGCGACTCAATCCCGAGATTGATCCGGTTAAGTCCCATAGCCACCAGGTCTTTGAGGAAGGAATAGCCGTCACTTCCTGAAAGCGAATCGGGGGACGCCTCCATACAGAACTCCTCCACACCCGATAAATCGACGTGCAGCCGATCCAAGGTGCGGATGATTCTCTCGAAATGACGCACATCCAGCAGGCTCGGCGTGCCTCCACCAAAATAGACTGTCCGGATCTTCCGCGCCTGGAGGACATCCGCATAAGCCGACAACTCTTGGCACACAGCGTCAACATACGCGTCGTAAAGGGAATGCGATGTAGATGTGATCGTGTACAGATTGCAAAATCCACACTTGTACCGACAGAAGGGCATATGCAGATAAAGGTTGAGGTCGTTTTCAGGCGTGTAGTCAAGATCGGTCGCCCAGATCGCCTGTGCGCTCCGGGGCATTGACAATGGCCTGTATGCAGACCTTGGCGGATAGGTATAAACAAACGGAGGTATCGCTTCTCCCTCAACGTGTACACGCAGCTCGCCATCGCTACTGAAACTCATGACGTTGGCACCTCCACTCGCTTTCCGGTCACAGTTCAAACTCCCTGCACTGCGAACTGCCCCATCGCTGGCCCGGTAGATACACCGAACAAGGAAATCCCAACGCCCTTCTCTATCTTGCTCAACAGCAACCTCGCCTCGATGGGTAGATCAGCGATCAGTCGAACGTCTCGAATTTCTTCTTGCCATGTCCTGAATATATTGCGCGTTCCTCTACTAGTGTCATGGACCTCGATGTCACCAAGACCTGTAAGCACGTCGAGTTTACCGACAACCAGGTGCGTTGCATCGTTAATCTCGGCCGCAGTGCACAACTGATGGATGTCCATCCATCCGCAACGTCGCAATTCACCTCTTGAGGTGTCCAGTTCATCTCCTTTCTCCTGCAGCGTACGCAGTTGAGGCCCGAAGACTTCCGTAAGAAAGGGTCCGTTTCCAAGCTTCGTTAGGTAAGCAGTGGCGAGTAGGAAGACCCGACCAATCGATCGGTGACCGATCCCCAGCCCGGTGAGGACCGCTCCAACGGTCGTGTTGGACGAGGTGACGTACGGGTAGTCGCCGTGATCGAGGTCGAGGAAAGTGCCTTGACCGCCTTCCGCAACGGCATACGCACCAGCCGCCAACGCCCTACGTAAAATCACTCCGGTATTAGTGATGTTCGCACCCATAGCTTCTACAAGTTCCTGGCAGAACGCCCGATCCTCTTCGGGAAGCTTGCGAAGCTTGTCGGGAAACACCAGGTCGCCGACACGGGTTCCCGTCCGTCCTGTCTTCGCGACCAAGGCCGGCCCTACGCCTTTACCTGTCGTTCCGAGACGGGCAGAGGTTGCCCGATCCGCATCGATGTGCTCTTGAGTAATGACGTGTGCCGCCTTGGACAGGTACACCGAGTCGATAGTCAGTCCTAAAGCGACGCGGGCCGCGAGCTCGTCGAGCAGAGTCCTCGCATGTACCACTACCCCGTTACCGATCAACGAAAATTCAGATGTGATGCCACCAGCCGGCAGCATTCTGAACTCGATTTTCTTTCCGTTGACAAGTAGCGAATGTCCCGCATTGGGACCGCCCTGGAATCTCGCGCAAAATGCAGCTTTGCTGCTTAGGATTGCGGAGAGCTTGCCCTTTCCTTCATCTCCCCATTGGGCACCCAGTACCACATCAATTGGCATCGGGCACCCCCGGCATGTCAGTAGCCTTTGGCTCCAGCCGATGCCCTAGTCGGAGATTAGAAACGAGCTCATCGAGTCGTCGGAACATCCGCTCACCGCCATCGGACAGGTCATTACTGACGACCTGATCGAAAGCATATCCAACCATTTTCCGCTCCGCGCTGTTGCCGTGCACAGGCGAGGTTTGGCGTGTGATCTTCACGACGATACCGCCGACACTTCGGATGTAATCTGCCTCTTCCGGGAATCGGACGTCTGAAACAACCATTGGGTCAGCTCCTGCGGCTGCGACAGACTCGATGATGACCTGCAACCAATAGTTGGGAGAAGAGTGCCGGACCCGGAAATCAGTCCACCAGATCAGTCCGTCTCGAAAATCCTCTTTCTGGCTCTCGTCGTATTGGAAGCCATGCAGTCTAACCATGGCATCGACCTCTGCCTTGACAGCAGCCCCGACAGAACATTCACGAAAGTGGTGAGCTTCGACCAGATATCGAGCTGCCGTGGTCTTACCGGCCCCCGGCCGATCCGATGCCAAACCAATGATTGGTGGCTGATCGCTGTAGATCGTCACGCCGCGCTCCCGTGGACTTGACCATGTCGCGAGAAACGGTGTTGCACTGACTGTTCTACCGAGGTGCGACACCTACGTTACGCCTTAAGCAACGGTCCCGATACCCGTAGTTCAGTAAAACCATGACGTAGACGCCCGGATACCATGCTCCCATAATTGCACGACCCGCCTCTTACACCCCCGTTGGGAAATTTAGCCAGCACCTTGCGCGCCGCGACAGCAGTACTGAATTTCCAACCCCGACACGTCCGAAATTCGCTGCATGCCTACGCCCGAAAGTTAACCTTTGATCGACGCCTCATGACTCTGTCTAGTCGCCATTCTGGATGGTCAGTCTGCCGCAGTGGCAGGAACAGAGGGTGGCGCCGTTTCAGCATAGAAGATGAATTGCCATGCGAGTACCGCAGTCGCGGCGGCTTCTGCGAGCGAGACAACGAAGAGAACTGCTGGCGGCGAGGAGGAGCACCAGAACACAGTGACGCCCGCTGCAGCCGTGCCACAGAACGTCAACAGGTCCGCGCAAAGCTGCAAGAGCTTGCGCAGTCGTCGCTTCGGATCGATGCGATGAGCCGACTCCCAGCCAAACACAGATGCCGATCCGGTAAGGTCGGCTAGCCGCGGGTCGAGTTCTTCTCGCACATATCGACCTATGGGCGAAACTTTTTGGTCATTGGCAAGATAAGTCCACCTCAGAACCAGGCAAGCCGCAGGTAGGAGCAATAGCAGCGACAACCGACCTGACTGGGCCCCAGCAACCGCCACGGCCGCAACCGACGCCAAGGTCGCGTACAACAGATTGTCCCTGAACCCTATCCGGCTCCGTTGCTCCTCCTTGAGCTGCTGATACTCCAGAAGCAACAACTGCCCGACGAGCACCACTGGTTGGGTCATTCTTCCTCCGCGTGAGTTCAGTCGAGTCCTTCCCGCTCAACTGGCCCTGCACGCTCCGGATCTTGCGAAAATGCATCCACCGTCGTCACAGCCCTTCGCCACGTGATGGGCTTTCGACTACCCGAATCGTTGAAACGACCAGGATGGATCTTCGGCTTGCCGATGATCAAAACTCGGGAGCCGGGTAGGCGAAGTGCGTCTCCCGATCAGGAAAGCCGATGCGGCAACTCTGCAGGCCTCGCTCACCCACGGCAGCCTGTCAGCACTCGATCAAATACGGAGCGCACGTCAGTGCATATGATCGCTGGGCGCTGGCAGAAAGTTCTGGACCAGCACAGCAACAACTTCTTCCCCCTAGGCCCGATTTGTCCGAGTGAGTGCGCGCCCTCTGACACACATGCGCCCTTACAAGCCGGACTTGGCAAACGACCTGCGAGATTTGGCGCCAGAAGGTCGCTCTCTCAACTCTTGACGGCCTCTGCGATCTGCTGGGCGGCCTGGGCGGGTGTGAGGTGCGTGGTGTCAACGACCTCAGCCTCGGCGTGCAGCCACGTGCGGGCCGCCTCGGCGTAGGGCTCAAGGTATTGGAGTCGGAACGGGGAGTTGGGGCCAAGAACGGTGTCGCCCGCGATGCGCCCGCGGAGGGCGTCCTGGTCGGCATGGAGGACGAAGTGCCGAACGGGAATGGCGTGCTGAGCGAGGCCCGAGCTGATCTCGCGCCAGTGCTGCTCGACCAGGACCGTCATGGGCATCACCAGGGTGCCGCCGGCGTAGTCGAGGACGCGTCGGGCGGTCTCGACTACGAGTGACCGCCACGGCGGCCAGTGCTGGAAGTTATCCGTCGCGGGCAGTCCTGGCTTGATGTCCATGAGTGTCTCGCCGACTTTCTCGGCGTCGAACACCCGTGAGTCCGGGATCAGCTGCTGCACGAGTGCACTGGTCGTTGTCTTGCCTGCGCCGTGCGTGCCGTTGAGCCATACGATCATGGACTTGACGCTAGCGTCGTGGGGGCTGCGGGGACAGCTTCGGGTGACAGAAGGACTGCTGAATGAGCGTGCGTGACAGGATGCCTCGCCTGTGACAACCAGGACGCTGCGACCGATCTCTTTTGGCAGCTCACCCAACCGCGCTGGCAACAACTCCTGAGCTTCGGCTCAACCGACCAACACCGCGGTCAGCCAGGTCAACCACGGGGCAGATCATCAGCCCGCGATCCGGTTCACCTTCGTCACCTTGCATGTCACCTTCTGCGTGACTTGGTCCGAGCCGCCGGCCGTGGTCTTCACCGTCTGGCCCGCTGCAACCGTCAATGACAGGGCAGCGCCTTCTGACAGACGGGTCCCGTTCGGTTCGTCGAACTCGACAGTGACGCCGTACGTCGAGGCCTTCGAAGTGTGGTTGTGGATCTCCAGCCTGGCCGTGGGCAGCCGCGTTGCCGAGTCCACAGCGCATGACGTGATCTTCACGTCTACTGATGGCGGATGGCTGGGACTGGTGCTCGTCCCTACCGCGATCACCACCACAATCACAACAATGACGACCAGTGCCGCCAGGGCGCCGAGACACCCCCACAGGCATGCACGACCCCGCCGCTTCTTTTGTGGCGGCGCGGGAGGAGGCCCCCACCCTGCAGGAGGGGCTTGGCCTTCACTCGGCCGCCCCCACTGAGGACCGCTTCCCTGCGGCTCACCCATCGGCGGCTGACTCGCCAGCATGTCGGCCTCCCTCGTAGCGGACATCGCCACGCTAGGAAGACCGAGATGCTCTCGCGAGTTGGAGGCAGCCATGTGGGCGGGCGGCCGCCGTCGCGGATCGCGCTCCTCAAAGCTTGCCAGCCCCTAGACCCACTCCACCTCAGAGCGGATGGCCGAAGAGCCTCCAGGCGGCGGCAGAGGCGTCCTCGGCGCCTCCTGCCCGGATGACTGCCGCCCGCCCCGAGCGCCAAGCGCCCCAAGCACAGCGGCAGCCTCCTCTTCGCTCACGTCCGCCAACGCATCCACGATGCGCCGCAACGCCTCACTCACGTCAGTGAGCGTGATCGCTGGTCGGAGCGTCCTTCTTGACCGTCAACGGCAGCAACTTCTTCCCGCTGTTGCTTACTTGTGGCCAAGTATCCATCTGCGGACAAACCCCACAGTCAAAACAAGGCGTCCACCGGCAGTCCTCGACCTCCGTCTCGTCGAGGGCGTCCTGCCAGTCCTCCCAGAGCCAGTCCTTGTCCAGGCCCGAGTCGAGGTGGTCCCAGGGGAGGACCTCCTCGTACGTCTTCTCGCGGGTCGTGTACCAGTCGACGTCCACGCCGAAGGCCGGCAGCGTCTTGTCGGCGCAGGCCATCCAGCGCTCGTACGAGAAGTGCTCGCGCCAGCCGTCGAAGCGGCCGCCGTCCTCGTAGACCGCGCGGATGACGGCGCCGACGCGGCGGTCGCCGCGCGACAGGAGGCCTTCCACGATGCCCGGCTTGCCGTCGTGGTAGCGGAAGCCGATCGAGCGGCCGTACTTCTTGTCGCCGCGGATCTTGTCCCGGAGCTTTTCGAGGCGCGCGTCCGTCTCCTCCGCCGAGAGCTGCGGGGCCCACTGGAAGGGGGTGTGCGGCTTGGGGACGAAGCCGCCGATCGACACCGTGCAGCGGATGTCGTTCGAGCGGGAGACCTCGCGGCCCTTCGCGATGACCTTCGTCGCCATGTCGGCGATCTGCAGGACGTCCTCGTCGGTCTCCGTCGGCAGGCCGCACATGAAGTACAGCTTCACCTGGCGCCAGCCGTTGCCGTAGGCCGTCGCGACGGTGCGGATCAGGTCCTCCTCCGACACCATCTTGTTGATGACCTTGCGCATGCGCTCCGAGCCGCCCTCGGGGGCGAAGGTCAGGCCGGAGCGGCGGCCGTTCCTCGTCAGTTCGTTGGCGAGGTCGACATTGAACGCGTCCACCCGCGTCGACGGGAGGGACAGGCCGATCTTGTCCTCCTCGTACCTGTCCGCCAGGCCCTTCGCGATGTCGCCGATCTCGGAGTGGTCCGCACTCGACAGCGAAAGAAGACCGACCTCCTCGAAGCCCGTCGCCTTCAGGCCCTTCTCCACCATCTCGCCGATGCCCGTGATGGAGCGCTCGCGCACCGGGCGCGTGATCATGCCCGCCTGGCAGAAGCGGCAGCCGCGCGTGCAGCCGCGGAAGATCTCCACCGACATGCGCTCGTGGACCGTCTCGGCGAGCGGCACCAGCGGCTGCTTGGGGTACGGCCACTCGTCCAGGTCCATGACGGTGTGCTTGGACACCCGCCACGGCACCCCGCTGCGGTTCGGTACGACTCGGGCGATGCGGCCGTCCGGGAGGTACTCGACGTCGTAGAACGCCGGGATGTAGACGGAGCCCGTCCTCGCGAGGCGGAAGAGGACCTCCTCGCGGC
This sequence comes from Streptomyces cylindrosporus, assembly GCF_022698165.1. Lineage (GTDB taxonomy): Bacteria > Actinomycetota > Actinomycetes > Streptomycetales > Streptomycetaceae > Streptomyces > Streptomyces cylindrosporus. The sequence goes on along the minus strand of NZ_JALDAY010000001.1, from coordinate 181,896 downwards.
CGCCGGGGCAGCCCTCCGCCTTCCACTCGCGGATGATCTTCGTCATGTCCAGTACGGCCTGCTCGCCGTCGCCGATGATCGCCGCGTCGATGAAGTCCGCGATCGGCTCCGGGTTGAAGGCCGCGTGGCCGCCCGCGAGGACGATCGGGTCGTCCAGGCCGCGGTCCTTGGACTCCAGCGGGATGCCCGCCAGGTCCAGCGCCGTCAGCATGTTGGTGTAGCCCAGCTCCGTGGAGAAGGACAGGCCGAGCACGTCGAAGGCCTTCACCGGGCGGTGGCTGTCGACCGTGAACTGCGGGACGGCGTGCTCCCGCATCAGCGCCTCCAGGTCCGGCCACACGCTGTACGTGCGCTCGGCGAGGACGCCCTCCTGCTCGTTCAGTACCTCGTAGAGGATCATGACGCCCTGGTTGGGCAGCCCGACCTCGTACGCGTCCGGGTACATCAGCGCCCAGCGCACATCGCAGGACTCCCACGGCTTGACCGTGGAGTTGAGCTCTCCGCCGACGTACTGGATCGGCTTCTGCACATGCGGGAGCAGAGCTTCGAGCTGCGGGAACACCGACGCAGCGACTTCGGCAGGCATCTCGCGAACCTTCGGGCTGGACTGAACTGACAGGGGTGACCATCTAGCCTAACCCGCCCCCGGGCCCGCCCCGACCGCCCGAGCCGCGCCACGGGCCCGACCCGAGGTCCCGAACCCCGCCTCAGCTCCCCAGACCGCCCTTCACCTCCGCCCACAGCCCCGGCAGCTCCGCCTCGTCCGTCGCCGCCCGCTGCTCCTCGCGCCCGTACAGCACCCCGTACGTGAACGCGCTCTCCCCCGCCCCCTGCGCCTGCGCCGCGATCTCGCGCAGGGCCTCGCGGGCCATCACGCTGTCCTGGTGGTCGCCGAGCAGGTTCTGCAGCGCCTTCGCCGACTTCACCAGCGCGGACGCGGGGCCGCCGAGCGCCGGTACGGCCGCCTCCGCCGCGTACCGCGTGCGCTTGGCCTTCTTGCGCGCCTCGTGCAGCACCAGGTCGCGGTCGTGTCCGGCCGGTTCTCCGAGCGCCTGCTCGACGAGCTTCGCGACCTTCCCGAAGTCCTTGCGTACGGCCTTGGCGAGCACCTTCTCCGGTTTCCCGGCGGCCGCCTCCAGCAGGGGCGGATCCGCGACCAGCGCGTCGAGCGTCTCCAGGAGCTGCAAGTACCGCTTTCCGTCCAGTACGGCGATCAGCCGCCGCCGCGATCCCCCGCGCCGCGCGTGCGCCCAGGTGCGCAGGCGGGTGCGGACGGGGCCGACCACGAGGGTGCGGGGCAGTTCGTCGACGGCCGCCGTGATGCGCTCGGTCAGCACCTCCTGGTCGCGGTCCACACCGAGCTCACCGGCCAGCCACTTCAGTTCCTCGCCGATCGGGTCGGTGACGGCACGGTCGAGGACCTTCGAATACGAGCGGAACGAGCTGCGCATCCGCCGCGTGGCGACCCGCATCCGGTGCACGGAGTCGTACGCGTCCTGCCGTACCGCCGGGTCGAGTTCCAGGATCGCGTCCCGCTGCTCACGGACGTACGCGAGGACGTGGTCGCCCGCGGTCACGGGTTCCGGCGCGGCCGGCCGCTGCTTCTTGCGCTTCTTCCTCGGTTCCGTCTCGGCGAGCGCCCGGGCCAGCTTGGACGCCGACTTGGCGGGCCGTACGCCCGCCTTGCGCAGTCTTTTGTCGACCTTGTCGAGGAAGGCCGGGTCGCCGTCGTCGGCGAGCTCCACCTCCATCTCGGTCCACTGCGCGGTACCGCCGTCCCCGCCCAGCCGCTCGGCCCGTACGGCGTCCACGCTGACCTCGGCGAGCAGCCGGCCCTCGGCGTCGACCAGGTCGCGGACGTCGCGGTCGGAGCGCAGCCGCATCACGGGCAGCAGTTCGGCGTCCCGGATCCGGGCGCGGATGAGGGCGACGAGGCTGCGCGGGACGGTCGCGGAGAGGGGGGCGTGGACCTCGTCGCGGACGCCCGGCGCGACCGGCAGCTTCAGGTGCCAGCCGGCGTCCGAGCCGCCGAGGCGGCGGCGCAGGGTGATGGAGGCCGCGGCGAGGCGCTCGTCCGGGGTGTCGTAGTAGGTGGCGTCGAGGTGCGCGACTCCCTTGTCGACCACGGCCGCGACACCGGCGACGCCGGTCAGGTCGGGCAGTCCGCTGTCGTCGGATTCGTACTTCCGCTCGATCTCACGCTTTGTGTCCGCCATGAACCGAATCTAGTGGGATTCCGCTTCGAGCGGCAGGGCCCATCGGGCATGAATGCCAGGCAAACACAGCGAAAACACTCGGCACGCCTACGCCGACATGGGCCGTTGCACCCTGATCGACTGCAACAGCCCCACCGCCACCCACACGGCGAACATCGACGATCCTCCGTACGACACGAACGGCAGCGGCAGACCCGTCACCGGCATGATCCCGAGGGTCATGCCGATGTTCTCGAAGGACTGGAAGGCGAACCAGGCGACGATCCCGGCGGCCACGATCGTCCCGTACAGCTCGGTCGTCTCGCGGGCGATCCGGCACGCGCGCCACAGCAACACACCGAGCAGCACGATGATCAGGCCCGCGCCGAGGAAGCCGAGCTCCTCGCCCGCGACCGTGAAGACGAAGTCGGTCTGCTGCTCGGGCACGAACTGGCCGGTGGTCTGGGAGCCGTGGAAGAGCCCGGCGCCGGTCAGCCCGCCCGAACCGATCGCGATCCGCGCCTGGTTGGTGTTGTAGCCGACGCCGGCCGGGTCGAGGTCGGGGTTGGCGAAGGCGGCGAAGCGGTTGATCTGGTACTCGTCCAGGATGTGCAGCTGCCAGATGGCGACGCAGCCCAGCACCCCGGCGGCGAGCAGGCCGAAGATCCAGCGGTTGGAGGCGCCGGAGGCGAGCAGCACGCCCAGGATGATGGCCACCATGGCCAGGACCGTGCCGAGGTCGGGCATGAGCAGCACGATCAGGATCGGGACGGCGGCCAGACCCAGCGCCTGCAGGACCGTGCGGTGGTCGGGGTACGGCCGGTCCCCGGCGTCGACGCGGGCCGCCAGTATCATCGCCATGCCCAGGATGATCGAGACCTTCACGAACTCGGCAGGCTGGAGCGAGAAGCCGCCGCCGAGCACGATCCAGTTGCGGCTGCCGTTGATGGTGGCGCCGAGCGGGGTGAGCACCATCAGCACGCCGAGCAGCGAGATGCCGTAGAGGACCGGCACGACGTTGCGCAGGGTGCGGTGGCCGAGCCAGACCGTGCCGACCATCAGGGCGAACCCGATGCCGGTGTTCATGAGGTGCCGGATCAGGAAGTAGTACTGGTCGCCCTGGTTGATCTCGGTGCGGTTGCGGGTCGCCGAGTAGACCAGGACCGAGCCGATCAGCGACAGCGCGAGGGCCGCCAGCAGTATCGGCCAGTCCAGCCGGCGGGCCAGCGAGTCGCGGGCGAAGATCCGTGTCCAGCCCGCGCGCTCGGGCCCGTACCCGGAGACGGAGAAGCTGTTGGCCCCGGTCATGTGAGCATCCTCCGGCTTCCCCTTCTGCGCGGGCGCCTGCGGGTGTTGCGGTTGGTCGCGGTGGGCGAGGCGGTGGTCGCGCCCGGCTGGGTCTCGTCCGGGGCGGTCGCGCCCTGTTCCTCGGCCTTCTGGAGGTCCTTGACCGGGTCCTTGGAGACCTTCGGGGAGTCGATCGTGCCGTCCGTCTTGACCTTCGGCAGGCCCTTCTGCGGGGTGGGCAGCAGCGCCTTCTTCTTGTCGATCGAGCCGTCGGCCTGGACGCCGTACAGGGCGCTGTAGATGCCGCGGACGGCCTCACCGGAGGCGCCGGAACCCGTACCGGCCTGGGCGATCGTCATGACGACCGTGTAGTCCTTGGAGTACGTCGCCAGCCACGAGGTGGTCTGCTTGCCGTAGACCTCCGCGGTACCGGTCTTGGCGTGCAGGGTGATCTTGTCCTGCGGCCAGCCCTGGAACTTCCAGGCGGCGGTACCGCTGGTGATGACGCCGGCGAGGGCCTTGTCCATGCCCTTGAGGGTGGCCTGGCTGACCGGGAGCTTGGCCTTGACCTGCGGCTTGATCTCCTTGACCGTCTTGCCGTCGGCGCTGACGATCGCCTTGCCGATGGTGGGGACGTACTCGGTGCCGCCGTTGGCGAGCGCCCCGTAGATCATGGCCTCCTGGATCGGCGTGACGAGGGTGTCGCCCTGGCCGATGGAGTAGTTGATCGAGTCGCCCTCGCGCATCTTGTTGCCCTCGAGGCAGTTCTCGTACGCGATCTTCTCGACGTAGGAGCCGTCCTTCTTGCCGGTCTTGCACCAGACGGCCTTGTTGGCCTTCCAGTAGGCCTCCTTCCACTGGCGGTCGGGGACGCGGCCGGTGACCTCGTTCGGGAGGTCGACGCCGGTCTCCTTGCCGAGGCCGAACTGGTGCGCGGCCTTGTAGAAGTAGTCCTTGGGCTCGCCCTTCTTCGGGTTGATGCCGCCGTCCTTCTTCCACTCGCGGTCGGCGAGGCCGTAGAAGACGGTGTCGCAGGAGACCTCCAGGGCGCGGCCCAGGGAGATCGGGCCGAAGTTCTCGCCCTCGAAGTTCTTGAAGACCTGGCCGCCCACCGAGTACGAGCTGGTGCAGGGGTAGCCGCCGTCCCAGACGTAGCCGGCCTCGACCGCGGCGGCCGTGGAGACCACCTTGAAGGTCGAACCGGGCGCGGACTGACCCTGTATGGCCCTGTTGAGGAGCGGGTAGTCGGAGTCCTTGCCGGTGAGCTTCTTGTAGTCCTTGGCGGAGATGCCGCCCACCCACACGTTCGGGTCGTACGTCGGCGCGGAGGCCATGGCGACGATACGGCCGGTCTTGGCCTCCATGACGACCACGGCGCCGGAGTCGGCCTTGTAGTTCTCGCCGGTGATCTTGTCGTACTGCTCGCGGGCCTTCTTCATCGCCGTGTTGAGCTCGTACTCGGCGATCCGCTGGACGCGGGAGTCGATGCTGGTGACCAGGTTCGAACCGGGCTCCGCCGCATCGGACTTGGCCTTGCCGATCACGCGGCCGAGGTTGTCGACCTCGTAGCGGGTGACGCCGGCCTTGCCGCGCAGTTCCTTGTCGTACTCCCGCTCAAGGCCGGAGCGGCCGACCTGGTCGGAGCGCAGGTAGGGCGAGTCGGTGTCCTTGGCCTGCTGGATCTCGTCGTCGGTGACCGGGGAGAGGTAGCCGAGGACCTGGGCGGTGTTGGACTTGCCGGGGGCCGGGTAGCGGCGCACGGCCTCCGGCTCGGCGGTGATGCCGGGGAAGTCCTCGGAGCGCTCGCGGATCTGCAGGGCCTGGCGGGGCGTCGCCTCGTCGGTGATGGGGATCGGCTGGTACGGCGAGCCGTTCCAGCACGGCTGGGGCGTCTTCGCGTCGCACAGCCGGACCTTCTGCATGACCTCCTCGGGCTTCATGCCGAGGACCTTGGCCAGCTTGGTCAGGACGGCCTTGCCGTCGTCCTTCATCTTCAGCAGGTCGGTGCGGGAGGCGGAGACGACCAGCCGTGTCTCGTTGTCCGCGAGGGGCACTCCGCGGGCGTCCAGGATGGAGCCGCGCACGGCGGGCTGGACGACCTGCTGGACGTGGTTGCCCGACGCCTCCTTCTGGTACGACGCGCCCTCACGGATCTGCAGGTACCACAGGCGGCCGCCGAGGGTGCCGAGCAGGGAGAGGACGAGGATCTGGATGACGACGAGACGGATCTGGACACGTGGGGTCCGTCCGGTCTCGGGAATGTTGGTCACGGTGGCTGCCTCCCCCTCTCAGTGCGCGGACGTGTGTGCGCTTACGCATGATGAACGACGGGCCTGTGAGGCGTCGTTCCGCGAAAGCCGCCCCGTTCGAGTGAACGCGGCGGAGCCGAACTGACGTGCCCTCACAGCCGCTTGACCCCCTTGATGCGGCCCACCCGGGCCGTCCGCGTGCGGGCCTTGGTCTTCAGGCTGCCGAGGCCGCCGCGCTGGCCGCCGATCTTGAGGCCGGTGCCGTTGGAGATCCAGCCGGAGGAAATGTCGGTGGCCTTCTTGGACGAGGCGTTGGTCTCCGCGAGCGGGTCGTTGTCCGCGCGCCGGGCCAGCGCCATGATCCCGGGGACCACGAACGGGGCGAGCAGCAGGTCGTACAGGGCGGCCGAGAACAGCAGGCTCATCAGGCCCACATGGCGGGCGGCGGTGTCGCCGACGAGGGCGCCGACCCCGGCGTACAGCAGGGTGGAGCCGATCGCGGCGGCGACCACGACGAGCATCGGGCCGGTGGCCGACTTGAGTCTGCCGTTCTCCGGTTTGATCAGCCCGGCGAAGTAGCCGATGACGCACAGCACGAGGGCGTAGCGGCCCGCCGCGTGGTCGGCCGGTGGGGCGAGGTCGGCGAGCAGGCCGGCGCCGAAGCCGACGAGGGCGCCGCCGACATGGCCGTACACCATGGCCAGGCCCAGGACGGTCAGGAGCAGCAAGTCGGGTACGGCGCCCGGGAGATGGAGGCGGGCGAGGACGCTCACCTGGATCACCAGGGCGACGACGACCAGGGCCGAGGAGAGCAGGATCCGGTTGACGCGCATGGGGAACTCAGCTCCTACTGCTGCTGGCCGTCGACGGGCGCGTTCGCCGACGGGGTGACCGTGACGGTGACCGTCGGCGTGGGGGTCGGCTTGGGCTTCTTGGGCAGGACCGTGTCGCGCGGGTCCTTCTTCGGGGCCTCGACGACGACACCGACGATGTCGAGCTTGGTGAAGCCGACGTACGGAGTGACGTAGATCGTGCGGGTCAGGCCGCCCTCGGAGGGCTCGACGCGGGAGACCACGCCGACCGGGACACCGGGCACGAACGGCTTGTCGGCCTGGGAGCCGAAGGTGACGAGGCGGTCGCCCTTCTTCACGTCGGCCTTGCCGTTGAGGAGCTCGACACGCAGCGGCCGGTCGCCCTGCCCGGAGGCGAAGCCGAGCTCGTCGCTGTCCTCCATGCGGGTGCCGACGGTGAAGTCGGGGTCGTTGGCGAGCAGGACCGTGGAGGTGTCGGGGCCGACCGTCGTCACGCGGCCGACCAGGCCGTCGCCGTTGAGGACGGTCATGTCCCGCTTGATGCCGTCGTTGGCGCCGACGTCGATGGTGATCGTCCAGGAGAAGCCCTGGGCCGCTCCTATGGCGATGACCTCGGCGCCCTTGATGCCGTACTGGCCCTCGCCCGCGATCTTCAGCATCTTGTCGAGCTGCTTGAGGCGGCTGGCGTTGCGGTCGTCGCTGCCGAGCTTCGCCTTGAGGGCCGCGTTCTCCTGCTCCAGGCGGGCGAGCCGGTCGTGCTTGCTGCCGGAGTCGCGGATCGCGGAGACGGCGTTGCCGACCGGGTCGACCGCCGCCGACACGCCGTCCTCGATCGGGCCGAACACGGTGGCCGCGGCCTGGCGGGCACCGTCGACCGGCGAGTCCTCCCCGCCGCGGATGTCGACCGTGATCAGCGCGAACGCGACGGCGATCAGCAGCACCAGGAGCAGCCGGCTCTCTCTCGTGTCCCTCACGTGCGGCGGCCGTGCCTTCCTCATAGGAATGTGCGGGTGTTCAGGTATGGGGGTGCGGAGGCTTATGGGCGAGCTTATGCCTCTATATCAACGATCCGCCGCACGAGAGGAGATCATCTCGTACGGCGGAATCGAAGAGTTACGTCATCTGCGCGGCTGGGCGTCCAGCACCTGCTGGAGCGCCTCGAACTCCTCCACGCACTTGCCGGAGCCGAGCGCCACGCTGTCCAGCGGGTCCTCGGCGATGTGGATCGGCATGCCGGTCTCGCGCCGCAGCCGCTCGTCGAGGCCGCGCAGCAGCGCCCCGCCGCCCGTCAGAACGATTCCGCGGTCCATGATGTCGCCGGACAGCTCCGGCGGGCACTTGTCCAGGGTCGTCTTCACGGCGTCGACGATCGCGTTGACCGGCTCCTCGATCGCCTTGCGCACTTCGGCGGCCGAGATGACGACGGTCTTGGGCAGCCCGGAGACGAGGTCCCGGCCACGGATTTCGGTGTGCTCGTCGGAGTCGAGGTCGTACGCCGAACCGATCGTGATCTTGATCTGTTCCGCCGTCCGCTCACCGAGGAGGAGCGAGTACTCCTTCTTGATGTGCTGGATGATCGCGTTGTCCAGCTCGTCGCCGGCGACGCGGATGGACTGGGCGGTGACGATGCCGCCGAGCGAGATGACCGCGACCTCCGTGGTGCCGCCGCCGATGTCCACCACCATGTTGCCCGTGGCCTCGTGGACCGGCAGACCGGAGCCGATGGCCGCGGCCATGGGCTCCTCGATGATGTGCACCTGCCGGGCGCCGGCCTGGGACGACGCCTCGATGACGGCACGGCGCTCGACGCCGGTGATGCCCGAGGGCACACAGACGACGACTCGTGGACGGGCCAGATACCTCCGCTTGTGGATCTTCAGGATGAAGTAGCGGAGCATCCGCTCGGTGATCTCGAAGTCGGCGATCACGCCGTCCTTCAACGGCCGGACGGCGACGATGTTCCCGGGCGTGCGCCCGATCATCTTCTTCGCTTCCGCACCGACCGCGAGAATTCCACCGGTGTTCGTGTTGATCGCGACGACGGACGGCTCGTTGAGTACGATCCCGCGACCCCTGACGTACACCAGCGTGTTGGCGGTCCCGAGGTCGACAGCCATGTCACGGCCGATGAACGACATTGAGTTCCCCATCAGGATTCGTCTGGCCTTCCCGGGAGCTTTTGAGGGCTTTTCAGGTCGGCGAAGTGGGTGCTGTGACGTGAAGGCTTCCATCGTAGACGCGCCTTCGCGAACACTGCGGGAGGGTCTTCGCCATTGTCAGCAGATGATGCGCGGCTCCGCTTCTGGAGACGGGCGTTCGGGGGTGCTCGTTCCCTCGATCGCCGCGCATCATGCGGCCCTAGGCCCGACCGGGGAAGAAGATCTTCACCTCGCGCTCGGCGGACTCCTCGGAGTCGGAGGCGTGGATCAGGTTCTCGCGGACGATCACGCCGAAGTCACCGCGGACGGAGCCGGGGGCGGCGGCGATCGGGTCGGTCGGGCCGGCCAGCGCGCGGACGCCCTCGATGACCCGCTCGCCCTCGACGATCAGGGCGACGACCGGGCCGGAGGCCATGAACTCGACCAGCGGCTCGTAGAACGGCTTGCCCTTGTGCTCGCCGTAGTGCTGCTCCAGGGTCTCCTGGTCCAGGGTGCGCAGCTCCAGCGCGGTGATCTGCCAGCCGGCCTTGCGCTCGATACGGCTGATGATCTCGCCGGTCAGGCCGCGACGGACGGCGTCGGGCTTGAGCAGGACGAGGGTGCGCTGGGTCACTGCGGGCTCCTATTGATCATGAGTCGTGCGGGGGTGTTCGAAGGTTACAGGGCGTGTCGGGGCCCTTGTTACGCAGCGTCAGGTGTAGAGGAGCCCGACTGTGCCGTCTGCGCCGCGAATCTGGCCTTCGCCTCGTCGATCTTCCGGCCGTAGTGGACGGAGGCCCACCACAGGGCCGCGAAGACCGCGCCCAGGAAGAACATGGTCGGGACGGCGAAGCCGGAGGCGATCAGGGCGATCTGCAGGGCCCAGCCCAGCGCGATGCCGCCCGGCCGGGTCACCATCCCGCACAGCAGCACCGACAGGAACATCAGGATGCCGCAGACCGTCCAGACCGTGGCCGCCGACAGGTCCGGGTCCTTCATGGCGACCAGTCCGGCGAAGCCGATCACGAAGAACTCGCCGATCAGCGTGGAAGCACAGAGCGTACGCACGGGTCAGCCCCTCCCGAGGAGCAGTCGGGCCTCGCCCACGGTGATGACGGAGCCGGTGACCAGGACACCGCCGCCGGCGAACTCGCCCTCCTCCTCGGCCAGCGTGATCGCGGCCTCCAGGGCGTCCGGCAGCCGCGGCTCGACCTGCACGCGGTCGTCGCCGAAGACCTCGACGGCGATCGCGGCGAGCTCGTCGGCGTCCATCGCGCGCGCGGTGGAGTTCTGCGTGACGACGACCTCGGCGAAGATCGGCTCGAAGGCCTCCAGCAGCCCGCGGACGTTCTTGTCGCCGCTCGCGCCCACGACGCCGATCAGCCGGCTGAAGTCGAAGGCCTCGCCGACCGCCTCCGCGGTGGCGCGGGCGCCGGCCGGGTTGTGCGCGGCGTCCAGGACGACGGTCGGGGAGCGCCGTACGACTTCGAGGCGGCCCGGCGAGGAGACCGCCGCGAACGCCTTGCGCACGGTGTCGATGTCGAGGGGCTCGGGGCGCTGGGAGCCGACGCCGAAGAAGGCCTCGACGGCGGCGAGCGCGACGGCGGCGTTGTGCGCCTGGTAGGGGCCGTGCAGCGGGAGGTAGACCTCGTCGTACTCGCCGCCGAGGCCGCGCAGGGTGAGCAGCTGGCCGCCGACGGCGACCTGGCGGGCGACGACCCCGAACTCCAGGCCCTCGCGGGCCACGGTGGCGTCGACCTCGACGGCCTTCTTCAGCAGCACCTGGGCCGCGTCGACCGGCTGCTGGGCCAGGATGACCGTCGCGTCCTGCTTGATGATCCCGGACTTCTCGCCGGCGATCGCGGCGGGCGTCTCGCCGAGGCGGTCGGTGTGGTCGAGGTCGATGGGGGTCACGACCGCCACATCACCGTCGATCACGTTCGTCGCGTCCCAGGAGCCGCCCATGCCGACCTCGACGACCGCGACGTCGACGGGCGCGTCCGCGAAGGCGGCGTACGCCATGCCGGTCAGCACCTCGAAGAAGGACAGCCGGAACTCCTGCTGCCCGTCGACCATCTCGACGTACGGCTTGATGTCCTCGTACGTCTCGATGAACCGCTCGGCGGAGATGGGGGCGCCGTCCAGGCTGATGCGCTCGGTGATCGACTGGACGTGCGGGCTGGTGTAGCGGCCGGTGCGCAGGTCGAAGGCGCCGAGGAGTGCCTCGATCATGCGGGCCGTGGAGGTCTTGCCGTTCGTGCCCGTGATGTGGATCGAGGGGTACGAGCGCTGGGGATCGCCCAGGACGTCCATGAGGGCGGTGATGCGGGTGACCGAGGGCTCCAGCTTGGTCTCGCCCCAGCGTGTCGCGAGCTCCGCCTCGACCGCGCGCAGGGCCTTGTCGACCTCGGGGTCCTCGGGGCGCGCGGGGACATCGGGTTGGGGCGGGCCGCCCTGGGTGCGCAGGGTCCGGCTGCCGGCCTCGATGACCGCGAGATCCGGGTCGCGGTCCGTCTCTTCCGCGATGATCTCGTCGAAGGGGTCGCTCTCACTCACGGGGCCAGTCTACGGAGGACCACTGACAGACGTGGACGAAGGTTCCCGGACAGCTCCGGGAACCTTCGTCGCGGCGGTACCGGTCAGGCCTCCGGCAGCCTGTCCAGCTGGGCCTGGATCCTCGTGATGTCCTCCTCCGCCTTCGCCAGGCGGCCTCGGATCTTGTCCACGACGTTGTCCGGGGCCTTCGCCAGGAACGCCTCGTTGCCCAGCTTCGCCGTCGCCTGGGACTTCTCCTTCTCCGCCGCCGCGAGGTCCTTCGCGAGGCGCTTGCGCTCCGCCGCGACGTCGATCGTGCCGGAGAGGTCGAGGGCGACCTCGGCGCCGGAGATCGGGAGCGTCGCCGTCGCCGTGAAGGACTCGCCCTCCGGCTGGAGGCGCAGGAGCTGGCGGATCGCCGCCTCGTGCGGGGCCAGGGCCGTGCCGTCCAGCGTCAGGCGGGCCGGGACCCGCTGGCCGGGCTGGAGGCCCTGGTCGGCGCGGAAGCGGCGGACCTCGGTGATGACCGACTGGAGGGTCTCGATCTCCTGCTCGGCCGCGGTGTCACGGAAGCCACTGTCCTTGGGCCACTCGGCGATGACGATCGACTCGCCGCCGGTGAGCGTGGTCCACAGGGTCTCCGTGACGAACGGGACGACCGGGTGCAGGAGCTTCAACGTCACGTCGAGGACCTCGCCCAGGACGCGCTTCGAGACCTCGGCCGGCTCGCCGCCCGCCTGGAACGTCGTCTTGGACAGCTCGACGTACCAGTCGAAGACCTCGTCCCACGCGAAGTGGAAGAGGGCGTCGGAGAGCTTGGCGAACTGGTAGTCCTCGTACAGCGCGTCGACTTCGGCGACGACCGAGTTGAGGCGGGAGAGGATCCAGCGGTCGGTCGCCGACATCCGCTCCTGGGAAGGCAGCGGGCCGTCCACCGTCGCGCCGTTCATCAGCGCGAAGCGCGTCGCGTTCCAGATCTTGTTGGCGAAGTTGCGGGAACCCTGGACCCAGTCCTCGCCGATCGGCACGTCGACGCCCGGGTTGGCGCCGCGGGCGAGGGTGAAGCGGAGGGCGTCGCTGCCGTACTTGTCCATCCAGTCAAGGGGATTGACGGCGTTCCCGAAGGACTTCGACATCTTCTTGCCGAACTGGTCGCGGACCATGCCGTGCAGGGCGATGGTGTGGAACGGCGGGGTGCCGTCCATCGCGTACAGGCCGAACATCATCATCCGGGCGACCCAGAAGAAGAGGATGTCGTAGCCGGTGACCAGGACGGAGTTCGGGTAGAACTTCGCGAGCGACTCGGTCTGTTCGGGCCAGCCGAGCGTGGAGAAGGGCCACAGGCCGGAGGAGAACCAGGTGTCGAGGACGTCGGTGTCCTGCTTCCAGCCCTCCGCCTCGGTGCCGGGCGGCTGCTCGTCGGGGCCGACGCAGACGACCTCGCCGTTCGGGCCGTAGAAGACCGGGATGCGGTGGCCCCACCACAACTGCCGTGAGATGCACCAGTCGTGGAGGTTGTCGACCCAGTCGAAGTACCGCTTCTCCATCTCCTGCGGGTGGATCTTGACCTTGCCCTCGCGGACCGCGTCGCCGGCGGCCTTCGCGAGCGGGCCGACCTTGACCCACCACTGCATGGACAGGCGCGGCTCGATGGTGGTCTTGCAGCGCGAGCAGTGGCCGACGGAGTGGACGTACGGGCGCTTCTCGGCGACGATCCGGCCCTCGGCGCGCAGCGCGGCGACGATCGCGGAGCGGGCCTCGAAGCGGTCCAGGCCCTGGAAGGGGCCGTGGACGGTGATGACGGCGTGCTCGTCCATGACCGTGATGGCCGGCAGGTCGTGCCGCTGGCCGATCTCGAAGTCGTTCGGGTCGTGGGCCGGGGTGACCTTGACGGCGCCGGTGCCGAACTCGGGGTCGACGTGCTCGTCGGCGACGACCGGGATGGTGCGGTCGGTCAGCGGGAGCTTGATCTGCTTGCCGACGAGGTGCTTGTAGCGCTCGTCGTCGGGGTGCACGGCGACGGCGGTGTCACCGAGCATGGTCTCGGCGCGGGTGGTGGCGACGACGAGCGTCTCCTCCCCCTCGCCGTACTTGAGGGAGACCAGCTCGCCGTCGTCGTCCTGGTACTCGACCTCGATGTCGGAGATCGCGGTGAGGCACCGGGGACACCAGTTGATGATGCGCTCGGCGCGGTAGATCAGCTCGTCGTCGTACAGCCGCTTGAAGATGGTCTGGACGGCCTGCGAGAGCCCCTCGTCCATGGTGAAGCGCTCGCGCGACCAGGCGACGCCGTCACCGAGGCGGCGCATCTGGCCGGAGATCTGGCCGCCGGACTCGGCCTTCCACTGCCAGACCCGCTCGACGAAGGCCTCGCGGCCGAGGTCGTGCCGGGACTTGCCTTCCTTCCCCAGCTCGCGCTCGACGACGTTCTGCGTGGCGATGCCGGCGTGGTCCATGCCGGGCTGCCAGAGCGTCTCGTAACCCTGCATGCGCTTACGGCGGGTCAGCGCGTCGATGAGGGTGTGCTCGAAGGCGTGCCCGAGGTGGAGGCTGCCGGTGACGTTCGGCGGCGGGATGACGATCGTGTACGACGGCTTGTCGCTCTTCTCGTCCGCCTCGAAGTAACCGCGCTCTACCCAGCGCTCGTACAGCGGCCCCTCTACATCGGCCGGCGCGTACTGGGTCGGCAGTTCGGTGTCGGGCGCGGGTGGCTGCTGCTGAGCGTTCTCGGTCACGGGGTCAGTTTAGGGGTGTCGCGGGCATGTCCCGAAACGCGTTTGTTCTGTAACGGTGCGACCCCCGATGCGGTGCGGCTACCGCGTCTGCGCCAGGATGTCGGGAACACATAAAGCATCTGGAGGGGAACCCAGAAATGAGCTACAACCAGCCGGGCCCGTACGGCGGGCAGCCTCAGCAGCCCGGACCGTACGGCCAGCCGGGACCGTACGGCCAGCAGCCGCCGCAGGCCCCCCAGCCCGGCTATGGCTACCCCCAGCAGACGCCTCCGCCGCAGCCGGGTTACGGCTACCCGCAGCAGCCCCCGCAGGGCGTGCCGGGCCAGCCCCCGCAGGGTGTGCCGCCGCAGCCGAACCCGTACGACCAGCAGCAGGCGTACGGCCAGCAGCCGCCGTACGGCCAGCCCCAGTACGGCGTCCCGCAGCCGCCCCCGCCGGGTGGTGGCGGCAAGAAGGCGGGCCTGATCATCGGCGCCGTGGCGGTCGTCGCGGCGATCGGGGTGGGCGCGTACTTCGTGCTCGGGTCGGGGAACGGGGGCTCCGGTGGCGGCGGCAGCGTCGCCAGCGACGGGGCGCACAAGCTGACGGCGCCGGCGACGCTCATCAACGACGAGTACAAGAAGAGCGGCAAGTCCGAGGTCGGCACGATGACCTCCAGCGACATCAAGGACGCCGAGTCCTGGGGCGTGAAGAACCCCAAGGACGTCAGCGCGAGCTACGCCTCGGGCACCGGCCTCACCGCCAAGAGCCTGATGTTCGCCGGCGTCTACGGCACCATCGACGACCCGGAGAAGGTCGTCGACGCGATGTTCGCCCAGATGAAGACGGAGTCGGAGAAGGACTCGGGCTCCTCCTCGACCGACGGCAAACTCGTGGGCACGCCCCAGGAGTTCAAGCCGGCCGGCTTCAAGAACGGCATCATGAAGTGCCAGGTGGTGGAGACCACGACCTCCGGCCAGACCATGAAGATGCCGTTCTGCATCTGGGGCGACCACAGCACGCTGACCTATGTGCTGTCGTACGACCTGGAAGCCCTGACCTCGGGCAAGAGCCAGTCGATGGACGAGGCGGCGGCGCTGACCTCGAAGGTCCGCGACGACGTGCGTGTGCCCGCGTGATGTCGTAGGCCGTCACAACGGCGAAGGGGCCCCGGTCGGTTCGACCGGGGCCCCTTTCGGCTTGTTCCGCGCGGGGGTTACGCCGTCTTCTGCTCGCCCGGTCCCCGCCCGTTGCGCGCGTCGCGCGGGATCAGGGTCGGGTTGACGTTCGAGTGGACGACGTCCGCCGTGATGACGACGCGGGCCACGTCCTTGCGGGACGGGACCTCGTACATCACCGACATGAGGACCTCCTCCATGATGGCGCGCAGGCCGCGGGCGCCGGTCTGGCGGAGGATGGCCTGGTCGGCGATGGCCTCCAGGGCCTCGCGCTCGAAGTCCAGCTCCACGCCGTCGAGTTCGAAGAGGCGCTGGTACTGCTTGACGAGCGCGTTGCGCGGCTCGACCAGGATCTGGAGCAGGGCCTCGCGGTCCAGGTTGTGGACCGAGGTGATGACGGGGAGGCGGCCGATGAACTCGGGGATCATGCCGAACTTGACCAGGTCCTCGGGCATGACGTCCTCGAACTGGTCCTTGGCCTCCAGCTCGCGCTTGGAGCGGATCGTCGCGCCGAAGCCGATGCCCTTGGCGCCGGCCCGGGACTCGATGATCTTCTCCAGGCCCGCGAAGGCACCGCCCACGATGAACAGGACGTTCGTCGTGTCGATCTGGATGAACTCCTGGTGCGGGTGCTTGCGGCCGCCCTGCGGCGGGACCGAGGCCGTGGTGCCTTCGAGGATCTTCAGGAGGGCCTGCTGGACGCCCTCGCCGCTCACGTCGCGCGTGATGGAGGGGTTTTCACTCTTCCTCGCGACCTTGTCGATCTCGTCGATGTAGATGATCCCGGTCTCGGCCTTCTTGACGTCGTAGTCGGCCGCCTGGATCAGCTTGAGCAGGATGTTCTCGACGTCCTCGCCGACATAGCCGGCCTCCGTCAGCGCCGTCGCGTCCGCGATCGCGAACGGGACGTTCAGCATGCGGGCCAGGGTCTGGGCGAGGAGGGTCTTGCCGGAGCCCGTGGGGCCCAGCAGCAGGATGTTGGACTTCGCCAGCTCGATCGCGTCGTCACGGCCGCTGCCGCCGCCGTTCTCGC
This sequence comes from Streptomyces cylindrosporus, assembly GCF_022698165.1. Classification (GTDB taxonomy): domain Bacteria; phylum Actinomycetota; class Actinomycetes; order Streptomycetales; family Streptomycetaceae; genus Streptomyces; species Streptomyces cylindrosporus. Next base: position 165,755 of record NZ_JALDAY010000001.1, on the reverse strand, counting down.
CGGCCTGGACGCGCTTGTAGTGGTTGTAGACCGCGACGGAGAGGGCCTTCTTGGCGGCCTCCTGGCCGACCACGTAGCCCTCGAGGAACTCGTAGATCTCGCGCGGCTTCGGGAGCTCCTCCCAGCGCACCTCGCTGGTCTCCGCGAGCTCTTCCTCGATGATCTCGTTGCAGAGATCGATGCACTCGTCGCAGATGTACACACCAGGCCCTGCGATGAGCTTCTTGACCTGCTTCTGGCTCTTGCCGCAGAACGAGCACTTCAGCAGATCGCCGCCGTCACCGATGCGTGCCACGGTGTGCTTCCCCTTCGCCTGGGAGACGCCTAGATCCAGCGGCTCCTGGTGCTGCCTATTCCGACGGTACCTTGCCGGGCCCCCCGTTCGGGCCCCCCTTGGCGCGGTTCACTTTGACGTGCAGCGTGTCAAAGGCCACCAACCGTGCCAAGGGGCGGCAGACAATACAGCCTCCGACTAGCGGACGGCCGCGTTGTTCATCTTCCGGGTGGAGATGATCTGGTCGATCAGCCCGTACGAGAGCGCCTCCTCGGCGGTGAGGATCTTGTCGCGCTCGATGTCCTCGCGGATCTTCTCGATCGGCGTGGTGGAGTGCTTGGCCAGCATCTCCTCCAGCTGCGAGCGCATCCGCAGGATCTCGTTGGCGGCGATCTCCAGGTCGGAGACCTGACCGCGGCCCGTCTCGCTGTACGGCTGGTGGATCAGCACGCGCGCGTTCGGCAGCGCCATGCGCTTGCCCGGCGTACCGGCGGCCAGCAGGATCGCGGCGGCGGAGGCCGCCTGGCCCATGCAGACCGTCTGGATGTCGGGCTTCACGAACTGCATCGTGTCGTAGATGGCCGTCAGCGCGGTGAAGGAGCCGCCGGGGCTGTTGATGTAGACCGAGATGTCCCGGTCGGGGTCCATCGACTCCAGGCACAGCAGCTGCGCCATGACGTCATTGGCGGAGGCGTCGTCGATCTGCACGCCGAGGAAGATCACGCGCTCCTCGAAGAGCTTCGCGTACGGGTCGTACTCGCGGATGCCCTGCGAGGTGCGCTCGACGAAGCGGGGGATGACGTAACGGGACTCCGCCGCGGGACCCGTGTACTCGGCGCGTGTGCGGTCGTACAGGCCGCTGCCGGGGAAGTCGTTCACTGTCTCTCTCCTAGGAGCTTGGGCGGTCGGCTGAGGGGCTTGTGCGGGGGTCTCAGGCCCCGGTGCCGCCGCCGCCCGGCATGTTGGCGGCCGTCGTGATGACGTCGTCGATGAGGCCGTACTCCTTGGCCTCGTCGGCGTCGAACCAGCGGTCGCGGTCGGAGTCGCGGGTGATCTGCTCGAACGACTGACCGGTGTGCTGCGCCGTGAGCTCGGCCATGCGCTTCTTGGTGTGCAGCAGCCGCTCGGCGTGGATCTTGATGTCCGAGGCCGAGCCGGCCAGGCCGGCGGACGGCTGGTGGATCAGGATCTCGGCGTTCGGGAGCGCGAAGCGCTTGCCCGGGGTGCCCGCGCTGAGCAGGAACTGGCCCATCGAGGCGGCGAGGCCCATGGCGATGGTCACCACGTCGTTCTTGATGTACTGCATGGTGTCGTAGATCGCCATGCCCGCGGTGATCGAGCCGCCGGGGCTGTTGATGTAGAGGTAGATGTCCTTGTCCGGGTCCGCGGCAAGGAGCAGCAGCTGTGCGGTGATCTTGTTCGCGATGTCGTCGTCGACCGGCTGGCCGAGGAAGATGATCCGCTCGTTGAGCAGCCGGTTGTAGACCTGGTCGCCGAGGCCACCACCGATGGAAGGCTCGCCGGCGGCGGAGGGCATCAGATTCGTCACGTATCCACCTGCTCGTCTTACGACGGCGCCGGGCCGTCTTCACGTTTGCCTTCGGGGGCGGGAGGTCCGGGGACTCCACTGCCCTCGTATTCATGGACCCTAACGCGCTGCTCCCTTCGGGGAATCCCGGTAAGGGGGGTGTTCGCCGGGGGCGTAGCGGTGCCGGAAGACGACAGGGCCCCGGGGCAAGCGTCCCCGGAGCCCTGTCCTACGTCCGTCAGGAGTGCCGTGGGTGTCAGCCCTCGGTCTTCTCCGTCTCGTCGGCCTCGGTGGCGTCGGCCTCCGTGGCCTCGGCGGCGACGTCAGCGGCGCTCTCGACCTCGTCCTCGTCGTCCAGGTCGATGACCTCGCCGTTGGTGTCCTTCACCGTGGCGGCCTCGACCACGACCGCGAGGGCCTTGCCGCGGGCGACCTCGCCGACCAGGAGCGGAACCTGGCCGCCCTCGACGACCGCCTGGGCGAACTGGTCGGGGGACATGCCGGAGGAGGCGGCACGGCGCATGAGGTGCTCGGTGAGCTCCTCCTGGTTGACGTTCAGCTTCTCCTGCTTGACCAGCTCGTCGAGGACGAACTGGGTCTTGATGCCCTTGACCGCGGCCTCACGGGTCTCGGTCTCGAACTCCTCCTCGGTCTTGCCCTGGATCTCCAGGTACTTCGCGAGGTCGAGGCCCATCTGACCGAGCTGGTGGTGCTCCAGGTTGTGCTTGCGGGTGTTGATCTCGTCCTCGAGCAGCTTCTCGGGGACGGGCACCTCGACGAGCTCCAGGAGCTTCTCCAGGACGCGCTCCTGGGCCTGGGTGGCCTGGTCGTACTGCTTCATGTTCTCGAGGCGCTTGCGGCTGTCGGCCTTCAGCTCCTCCAGGGTGTCGAACTCGGAGGCGAGCTGCGCGAAGTCGTCGTCCAGCTCGGGGAGTTCGCGCGCGGCGACCTGGGTGACCTTGACGGTGACCTCGGCCTCCTTGCCGGCCGCGGAGCCGCCCTTGAGCTCGGAGGTGAAGGTGGCCTCCTCGCCGGCGGACAGGCCCTTGACGGCGTCGTCGATGCCGTCGAGGAGCTCGCCGGAGCCGATGGTGTAGGAGACGCCCTCGGCGACGCCGTCCTCCAGGACCTCGCCCTCGACCTTGGCCTGCAGGTCGATGGTGACCACGTCGCCGTCCTCGGCGGCGCGCTCGACCGGGGAGGTGGAGGCGAAGCGCTCGCGGAGCTGCTCGACCGACTTCTCGATGTCCTCGTCGGTGACCTCGACCGCGTCGACCTCGACCTCGATGCCGGAGTAGTCCGGGATCTCCAGGGCGGGGCGGACGTCGACCTCGGCGGTGAAGTTCAGCGTCTCGCCGTCCTTCAGCTCCGTGATGTCGACCTCGGGCTGGCCGAGGACGTCGATCTCGGCCTCGTTGACCGCCTCCGTGTAGAACTTCGGAAGCGCGTCGTTGACCGCCTCCTCCAGGACCGCACCGCGGCCGAACCGCTGGTCGATGACGCGCGCCGGGATCTTGCCCTTCCGGAAGCCCTTCACCGTGACCTGCTGGTTGATCTTCTTGTACGCCGCGTCGAGGCTGTCCTTGAGCTCCTCGAAGGGCACCTCAATGCTGAGCCGAACCCGGGTCGGGTTCAGGGTCTCGACGGCGCTCTTCACGGTTCGGTCTCCTTGGGGCTGACTTTAGGGATCGTGCCCGGCACAGAGACACACGGGCATGCAGCTTGCATAGTAACGGCAGCGGCGACACGCCCCAAAGGCGATCACTGGCGATCACTGGGGATGATCAGCTGGTCGGGGTGGCGGGATTTGAACCCACGGCCTTCCGCTCCCAAAGCGGACGCGCTACCAAGCTGCGCCACACCCCGTCTGGTGCGACACGTAGGGTACATGCCCGCAGGCAGTGCGGCTGCCGCATTAACGGGGTGTGCGGCGGAGCGGGGCGACCCGCTACGATGCCTTCAGTGCCGCGGTCATCCGACCTGCGGCGCCTGCTGTGCGGGCGTAGCTCAATGGTAGAGCCCTAGTCTTCCAAACTAGCTACGCGGGTTCGATTCCCGTCGCCCGCTCCACACGGCGAAGGCCCGGCGAGAGGTTCGTCCACTCTCTCCGGGCCTTTCGTTCGCGGGTGGGGCCGTTCTCAGCGGGGCCCTGCTCAGACGAGGCAGCGGGCGAGGAACCAACGGGCCTCGTGGGCGGACAGGGTCAGCGAGTCCTCGTGGCCGGCGTCGATGGACAGCACCACTTCGTCGGTCGGCCAGTGCTGGGCCAGCTGTCGCAGGGTGACGGGCCGGTAGCAGGGCACCTGGGGGAAGGCCTTGAGCATCCGCTCCTCCGAGGTGAAGACCATGACCTTCGGGGCGTCGTTCAGGCCCTCGATCACCGGCAGCACCAGCCTGACGTACTCACCGCGGCCGCGGGTGTAGCGGATCCCGCTCACCGCCGGAATGAGCACATCGCAACCCGCGAGCGCCTCCAGTGCCCGGCTGTCGGGTGCCGTGGCGAGATCCCGCAGAGCGTCCCGCGCCACCGCTTCGAACACTTCGGCCGGGATCTCCGTCATGACTCCGCACCCTTGCTGGACGAGCCGCCACCAGATAGATCGCGCCTACCCCGGATCGGCCCGGTCATGCGGGTCAGAAGCTGATCGATCAGAAGCTGATCGAGTTGATCGTTTCGGCTATCGAGTTGAGGAACCTGTTGATCGACGGGGCCATGCCGGTCGACGCCAGGAAGAAGCCGAAGAGCACCGCGACGATGGCGGGGCCGGCCTTGATCGATCCTCCTCGGATCAACACCACCAGGATGATCGCCAACAGCAGCACCACTGACAGTGAAATGGCCACAACTGATCACACCCTTGGTCGGTCCGCTCCCGGCCCGGAGGTGCCGGCCCCGCACACCCCCGCCAGAACCATCGTGCCACCAACCAGGCCCGCGTATGCGGCAGGTGAGGCATCGTCGGCCACACTGTGCCCTACCTTTGCCTGCGCCATGCACGCGACCGCACGCCCGGATCACCGACCGGTGCCGTCCGCACGGCAATTCGAGGGACAGCCGCACAGGGAATTCGACCGGTTCGTTTCCATGTCCACACAACCCGTTCGCAGGTATTTCGAATTGTTGCCACGGGCACATCAAAACCGCCGCACAATGCACCCAGTTGTCATGATTCATCCGGACTAAAAGGTGCATAACGCCAGTCTGTGGTGATGTCAACTTCCCTGATACGCAAGGTATTCGCGGGTACTCGAAGGCGAAAAGCAGGAATGACGTGGGCGGTTTTACGGATTCCCACAGACGACGCTAGGGTGCCTCAGATGTTTCACGCCGCCTCGTCCCCCGGTCAGCACAGAACGCCGCTCCCCCCGGCACAGTCGCCGCCGTCCGGAGCGCCGAGAACGCAGCGCGACGCCTTCTTCGACAACGCGAAGTACCTGGCGATCGTGCTCGTGGCGATGGCCCACTCCTGGGAGCCGCTGAAGGGCGACAGCCGCGTCCTGGAGGGCGTGTACACGGTCGTCTACACCTTCCACATGCCGGCGTTCATCGTCATCTCCGGCTACTTCTCCCGCAGCTTCGACATGCGCCCCGACCGCCTGCGGCGGCTCGTCACCGGCGTCCTGGTGCCGTATGTCGTGTTCGAGACGGCGTACTCGCTCTTCAAGCGGTACGGCGACCACGACCCGGGCATGGACATCAGCCTGCTCGACCCCTGGTACCTCACCTGGTTCCTGGTCGCGCTGTTCGTCTGGCGGCTGACCACCCCGCTGTGGAAGAGCTTCCGGTGGCCGCTGCCGCTCGCGCTCGGCATCGCCATGCTCGCCTCCGTCTCGCCGGACATCGGCGACGACCTCGATCTGCAGCGGGTGCTCCAGTTCCTGCCGTACTTCGTGCTGGGGCTGTGCATGCGGCCCGAGCACTTCCGGATGGTCCGCACGCGCGCGATGCGGATCCTGTCGGTGCCGGTGTTCGCGGCCGCCCTCGCCGTCGGGTGGTGGGCGGTGCCGCGCATGAACACGGCGTGGTTCTACCACCGTGACTCCGCGCAGGAGTTGGGCGCGCCGTGGTGGGCCGGGCCGGTCATGACGCTGGCGCTGTTCGGCTGCTCGCTGCTGCTGACCGCCTGCTTCTTCGCCTGGGTGCCGCGCCGGACGATGTGGTTCACGGCGCTCGGCGCGGGCACGCTGTACGGCTATCTGCTGCACGGCTTCCTGGTGAAGGCCGGTGACTTCTACGGCTGGTTCGACCACGACTGGATGCACCGGCCGCTCGGCGAGATCGCGGTGACGGTCACCTTCGCCGCGGCGGTCACGGTGCTGTGCACCAGGCCCGTACAGCGGGTGTTCCGGTTCGCGATGGAGCCCGAGATGAAGTGGGCGTTCAAGCCGGATCCCGCGGAACTGGCGCGGGAGCGGCAGAAGTCCGAGCAGCGGGAACCGGCCAACGCCCGGAGTTAGGACCGACCCTCCTCCAGACCGAGAAGTGCGCGCATGTGTGCGTACTTCTCGGTCAGTCGTCTGCGGGTGGCCTCGTCGGTCAGGCGGGCCAGGCGGGCCGGGTCCGCGTTGTGGGCGAGGTCCGCCTCCTTGACCAGGAGTGCTCCCGGCGTGCTGCGGATGCGCTCCGCGTACGTCTCCGGAGGCTCCCCCGGGCGCTTGGTGACGGCGAGGACGATGGCCTTCGTGCGGGGGCTCAACGCGGCCTGTTCCAGCCATTCTTCGGAGAGGGCGTCGTCCTCCACCGCGTCGTGCAGCCAGGCCGCCGCGATCTGCTCCTCGTCGCCGCCACGCGCGCGTACCCCGTCGGCGACGGCCTGGAGGTGTTCGGCGTACGGCCGTCCCGCCTTGTCGGTCTGGCCCTCGTGGGCGGCGCGGGCGATCGTCTCGACTTCGGCCGGGGTCAGCCGTGGTGGGGTCGCGGTCACTGCTCCAGTGTCTCCCTGCGCAGGGCCGCGCGGGCCGGGAGGGTCGCGGCGGTCACCCCGAGGACGACGATCGCGCCCGCGAAAGTGCCGTACACCAGCGGGGGTATGTACGGGCCCTGCCCGGTCAGGCCCTTCATCATCGGGACCAGCGTGGCCAGCGCGATGCCCGTGCCGAGGGCGATGCCGGCGAGGGCGACCATCAGGGCCTCCCAGCGGATCATGCGCAGGACCTGGCGGCGGGTGGAGCCGATGAGGCGGAGCGTGCCGAGTTCGCGGCGGCGGTCGAGGACGGTCATCACCAGGGTGTTGACGGCGGCGACGGCCGCGAAGCCGCCGAGGACGCCGGCCATGACACCGTTGGCCCAGGCGTTGAGCTCCCGGTCCAGGGACTGCGCTGTGGTGTAGTCGCCGCGGTCCAGGACGGTGCCGTACGCCTTCAGCGCCTGCTCCGTGCCGCCCTTGGTCCACAGTTCGGTGGCGAAGGCCGAGCTGACGTGGGTGGCGAGATCGCCGCGGGCCATCGTGATCTGGGACAGACCCATGCCGCGTCCGTACGTCGCCACGACCACCGGCGCGGCCTTCGTGCCGTCGGGCAGCCGCAGGTGCAGGCGGTCGCCGACCTTGACGTGGGTGGTGTCGGCAAGGTTGGCGTCGACGGCGATCTCGCCCTTTTTCAGGGACAGTCGGCCGTGTTTGAGGTCGAGATCCTGTACGGCGGTCAGGTCGCGGACGGAGCCCGTCACGCCCTGTGCCGTCGCCTGCTCCAGGGAGCCGGACGCCGGGACGAGCACGGAGGTCTTCAACAGGCCGACGGCGGCCGTGACTTCGGGGGTGCGGGCCGCCTGCCGTACGGCGTCCGGGGTCAGGCCCGGGTCCGCGGTCACCATGTGGTCGGCGAGGATGCCGTCGCGCTGCTGGGCGGCGGTGACATGGTCCGTGCTGGTCTGCATGAAGATCAGCACCGAGGAGAACGCCATGGCGAGCACGATCGGGGTGATCGCGGAGGCCAGACGGCGGGCGTTGGTACGGGAGTTGGCGGCCGCGAGCGCCGCGGGGGCGCCGGCGCCGCGCAGGGGCAGGCCGATCAGGCCGGCGCAGGCGCGGGCGACGAACGGGCCGAGCAGCGCGACGGCGAGCATGAACAGGAAGACCACGCCGAGGGCCGCGTTGGCCGCGTCCTCGCCGTTGAGGGAGGCGGACAGGCCGGCGCACACGAAGCCGCCGGCCGCGGCGGCGACGCCGAGCGGTGTACGGATCCAGCCGGGGCGCAGCCGTTCGACCGAGGCCTCGCCGAGCGCCTGGCCGGGCTTGATGCGGGAGCTGCGGTGGGCGGCGATGTAGCCGGAGAGGAGCGCGGTGAGCAGGACCGCGCCGGCGGCGGAGACGAGGGGGATCCAGGAGACGGAGAACCGGACGGCGTCCGGTACCGCTCCCCTGTCCTGGAGCTGGCCGAACCACCAGCGGGCCAGGGCGACTCCGGGCAGACAGCCGAGGGCGCCGGCGAGCGGGGCGACCAGGAGGGTCTCGGTGGCGATCGTGCGGCGGACCTGGCGCGGGGTGGTGCCGATGGCGCGCAACAGGGCGAACTCGCGGGCGCGTTGGCCTACGGCGAGGGCGACGGTGCCGGCCGCGGTGAAGACGGCGACCATGGTGGCGACGCCGCCGAAGGAGCCGCCGATGCCGATGAGGGTCTCCTTGGCCTCGGCGAGGAGGGGGTCCTCGACGGTGCCGCGGTCGTCGCCGGTGTGGATCTTGGCGTGGGCGCCGAGGGCTTGGGCGACCTGGGACTTGAGGGTCGCCGTGCTGACGCCCTGCTTCGGGAGTACGGCGATGGCGTCCACGCGGTCCGGGTGGCCGGAGACCCGTACGGCGTCGGAGTCGGCGAGCCAGAGGGTGTCGGAGGTGGCTGCGGTCGTGCCGGAGACGCGGTAGGTGCGGGGGCCGTCGGGGGTGGTGAGGGTGATGTCGGAGCCGACCGTGGCGTGGGTGCCGTGGGCGCCGTGGGCGCCGTGGGTTCCGCTGGTTCCGTTGGTGAGGACGACCTCGCCGGGGGCGGGGGCGTGGCCGGCGGTGAGCTTCTCGCCGGTGAAGGCGGTGGAGTTCCAGTTGTGGGCGGTGAAGTGGGTGCCGTGTGGGCCGCCGACCGGGAAGGTGACGTCGGCGACGGCGGTGCGTGCGCCGGGGGCTGAGGCCGCCTTCTCCACGAGGTCGGCGTCGAGGCGGGCGCGGTCGGGGAGGGGTTCGCTGTCGGCGTCGTCGCCGTGGCCGTAGGGGGCGCGTTGGTCGGCGGCGGCGACTACGGGGGCGGCGGCGTAGCGGGTGGGTGGGACGGTGGCGCGGATGCCGGTTTCCAGGAGGATGCCGCAGGCCGATACCACCATGGCGGCCATCGCGAGTGCGATGAATGTGCCGGCGAAGGTGGAGGGGCGGAAACGGAGCGTTGCGCGGGCCAGGCCGTTGGGGGTCAGCATGGGGGTGTCCGGTCGGGGTCGGGTGCGGGTGGGTTGGTGGGCACCGGGCCTTCGGCCCGGTTTGGTTTCCCACCCGCACCGCCCGTGCGGCCATCGTGGTCGGGTGCGGGTGGCCCCTGTGGGGGCTGGGCGCCGTCGGCGAGTGCGGCCGCGTGGTCCGTGGCCGGTCGGCGCCGTGGGCCGTGGCCGGTGCGGCACCGTGGTCCATGGCCGGTATGGCGCCGTGGTTCGGGCCCTCTGCGGCGCCGACGTCCGAGGCCAGTGCGGCCGCGCGGTCCATGGCCAGTACAGCCGCGCGGCCCACGGCCAGTACCGCCGCGCGGCCCACGGCCAGTGCAGCCGCGCCGTCCATGGCCAGTGCCGCGTCCTCGTCCATCGCCCATGTCGGCCCTCGGTCGATGGTCATCACGCGGCCGTCTCCGCGTACGCCGTCCGCGGAGTCGTGAGTGCCGTCATGTGGGCCGCGATGTGGGAGGCCGGGGAGCGGTTCAGGTGGGCCGCTATCTCGCCGTCCGCCAGGAACAGGACGCGGTCCGCCCATGACGCTGCCGTCGGGTCGTGGGTGACCATGACGACCGTCGCGCCGTGGGTGTCGACGGCGTCCCGCAGGAGGGTGAGGATCTCGGCGGCCGTGGTGGTGTCCAGCGCGCCGGTCGGCTCGTCGGCGAAGACGACGTCGGGGCGGGTGACCAGGGCGCGGGCGATCGCGACGCGCTGCTGCTGGCCGCCGGAGAGCTGGCCGGGGCGGCGGCGGGCCTTGTCGGCCAGGCCGACCTGGGCGAGGACCTCGGCGGTGCGGTGGCGGTCGGGGCGGTGGCCGGCCAGGCGCATCGGGAGGACGACGTTCTGCTCGACCGTGAGGGAGGGGAGGAGGTTGAAGGCCTGGAAGACGAAACCCAGGCGGGTGCGGCGCAAGGCCGTGAGCTTGTTCTCCTTCATGCCCGTGATGTCCGTGCCGCCGAGCCGGACGGTTCCGGCGCTGGGGCGGTCGAGGCCGGCCGCGCACTGCAGGAACGTGGACTTGCCGGAACCGGAGGGGCCCATCACCGCCGTGAAGGAGCCGGGCGGGAGGGTGAGGTCGATGCCGCGGAGGGCGTGCACGGCGTTGCCGCCGCGGCCGTAGCGCTTGCGGACTCCGTGCAGTTCTACGGCCCAGTCGCCTGACATGCCTGGTTCCTTCCGGTCCGGGGTGGTGCTTCGAAGCTACGGACCGGGGGTGGGATCGGGCGATGAGGGCGGCTGGCGGATGCGGGCGGGGGTAAACCCCACCCTTGGCACCCTGGTCTACAGGGGCTTCGCCGCCGCCGTCGGGCCCTCGCGGCAGATCAGCAGCAGGGCCCGGTCGTCGTTGACGTCCCGGGCGACCGCCTCGATGAGGTGCCAGGCGGCGCCGTGGAAGCCGCCGGCCACATACCGGTCGGCCTCCCCGGTGAGGCGGTCGATGCCCTCGACGATGTCCCGGTCGGAGGTCTCCACCAGCCCGTCCGTGAACAGCATCAACACGTCACCGGGCCGCAGCGACCCCTTCACGGGGTCGAACTGGGCACCGTCGTACACGCCCAGCAGCGGGCCCTCGGCCGCCTTCTCCTCCCAGCGTCCGCTGCCCGCGCTCAGCTGCAGGCCCGGCGGATGGCCCGCCGAGTACAGCTCGTAGTCGCCGGAGTCGAGGTCCAGGACCAGGTGGATCGAGGTCGCGAAGCCCTCGTCCCAGTCCTGGCGGAGCAGATAGCCGTTCGCCGCGGGGAGGAAGGCGTGCGGCGGCAGCGAGCCCAGCAGGCCGCCGAAGGCGCCCGACAGCAGCAGCGCCCGCGAGCCCGCGTCCATGCCCTTGCCGGAGACGTCCGTCAGGACGACCTCCAGGGTGCGGCCGCCGTTCGTACGGGACGCCACCACGAAGTCGCCGGAGAAGGACTGCCCGCCGGCCGGCCGCAGGGCCATCTCGCGGTGCCAGCCGTCCGGCAGCGTGGGCAGCTTGCTCTGCACCCGGATCCGCTCGCGCAGGTCGAAGAGCATGGTCCCGCCGCGCCGCCACGGCACACCGACCCGGCTGCGGAACTGCGCGACGAGCAGCCCGAAGAACCCGCAGGCGGCCACGACCAGCACCACGCCGGGCGTGACCCGCGAGGGCCCCTCGGTGTACGGGCCGAGCTTGACCGACTCCACGATCAGCGCGGTGGCGGCGGCCGCGTACAGGCCGAGCAGGCTGGCCGGGCGCAGCAGCAGCCCGCCCGCGACGATCGGGACGACCAGGGCGGCCGGTGAACACCACACGGAGTTCACGAGGGTCACGCCCGCGATCAGGGGGATGGTCAGCAGCAGTCCGGCGAGCGCGACCCAGTCCGAGCCGTCGCCGCGGAAGTAGTCCACGGCGCTTCTGCGCAGGCCGACGCGGGCCCGGTGCCACTGGATCCTCAACCGGGCCGTGAACGTCTCGGCCGCCGCGCGCCGCTCTCGTCCTGCTGCCATTAGTTCGGGACCTTATCCGTCGGACCCGCCACTTGGCACAGGAGGTACGACTTGTCCCCCATCCGAGGTTCAACTTCACAGTCACCCTTCGGACCGTGAACGCCCCGTTTTGCACAGGGGCGTTCACGAATTGTCCGGAGAAATTCCCTCGCTCGCCCCGCGGGGCCCTGGTAGGCATGGTTCATGGGGACTGACTTGCGGGCGCTCGCGGAGAGCGAGTGGGACGAGTGGTACGACAACCTGCTCCGGGCCTTCGGCGGAATGCCGGAGTCCGCCGAGGAGCGGGCGCTCTGGCGTGAGATCACCGAGACGGAGCGGTCCGTCGGCGCCTGGGACGGGGACCGGTGCGTCGGGACCGCCGGGGCGTTCAGCTTCCGGCTGACGGTGCCCGGCGGGGCCTCGGTGGCCGCGGCCGGCGTCACCATGGTCAGCGTGGCCGCGACGCACCGGCGGCGCGGGGTGCTGAGGTCCATGATGCGGCGGCAGCTGGACGACGTACGGTCCTGGGGCGAGCCGCTGGCGGTGCTGACGGCGTCCGAGCCGGAGATCTACGGCCGGTTCGGGTACGGCGCCGCGACGCAGCACGTGAACGCCGAGATCGACACGTCCCGCGTGACGCTGTCGGTGCCGCCGGGCACCGACGACGTACGGCTGCGGTACGCCTCGCCGACCGAGGCGCTGGGCGCCTGTGAGGCGGTGTACGCGCGGCTGGTGTCCCGGCGGCCGGGGATGGTGGCGCGGATCCCGGGCTGGGAGCGGCTGTGGGTGCTCGATCCGGAGGGTGAGCGGGACGGGGCCTCGCCGCTGCAGTGTGTGCTCGCGGAGCGGGAGGGCGAGGTCGTCGGGTACGCGCGGTTCCGGATCAAGCCGGAGTGGGACCACGCGGGCCCCAAGGGCACGGTGGTCCTGTCGGACGCCGAGGCCCTGGACCCGGCGGCGCACGCCGCGCTGTGGCGGTTCCTGTTCGACATCGACCTGACGTCGACGCTGAGCGCGCGCGGGCGGCCGGTGGACGAGGCGTGGCAGTACATGGTGTCCGACCTGCGGCGGTGCGGCCGGCGGCTCCGCGACTCGCTGTACGTCCGTCTGGTGGACGTGGGCGGCGCGCTGGAGGCCCGTACGTACCAGGCGCCGGTGGACGTGGTGTTGGAGGTCGAGGACGCCTTCTGCCCCTGGAACGGCGGGCGTTGGCGGCTGACCGGCGACGCGAAGGGCGCGTCCTGCGAGCGGACCGAGGACACGGCCGATCTCGCCCTGTCCGTACGGGAGTTGGGCTCGGCGTACCTCGGCGGCGTGACCCTGGGAGCGCTCGCCGCGGCCGGCCGGGTACGGGAGCTGCGGCAGGGCGCGCTGACGGAGGCGTCGCTCGCGTTCACGTCGACCGCGGCACCCTGGCTGCCGCACGGGTTCTAGCTCAGCGCCGCTGGCAGGAAGGGCACCAGAAGAGGTTGCGGGCGGCGAGGTCGGCGGTGTGGATCTCGTCGCCGCAGATGTGGCAGGGCAGGGTGGCGCGGCGGTAGACGTACACCTCGCCGCCGTGGTCGTCGACGCGCGGTGGGCGGCCCATCGCCTCCGGGGTGTGCTCGGGGCGGACGGTGTCGATCCGGTTGTTCCGGACGCCCTCGCGCATCAGCGCGACCAGGTCGGTCCAGACGGCGTCCCACTCGGCCGGGGTGACGTCCTTGCCGAGGCGGTAGGGGTCGATGCCGTGGCGGAAGAGGACCTCGGCGCGGTAGACGTTGCCGACGCCGGCGATCACCTTCTGGTCCATGAGGAGCGCGGCGATCGTCGTACGGCTGCGGGAGATCTTCTTGTACGCCGACTGCGGGTCGGCGTCGGCGCGCAGCGGGTCGGGGCCGAGGCGGGCGTGTATGGCGTCCTTCTCGGCGTCCGTGATGAGGGCGCAGGTCGTCGGGCCGCGCAGGTCGACGTACGACGTGCCGTTCGCGAGGCGGAGGCGGACGGTGTCGGTGGGCGGGGGCGCCGGGGCGTCACCGAAGCCGACCTTGCCGAAGAGCCCGAGGTGGATGTGGACCCAGTCGGTGTCCCGGAACCCGAGGAACAGGTGCTTGCCGTGGGCCTCGGTACGGGTGAGGTGGGAGCCGTCGAGCAGCTCGGCGGCGTCGGAGAACTTGCCCTGGGGGCTGGTGACGCGTGCGGGGCGGCCGGCGAAGCGGTCGGCGTAGTCCAGCGCGAGCCGGTGAATCGTATGCCCCTCGGGCACGGTTCCTGTTCCTTCCAGCCCCCAGGGGGCGATCAGTCCTGCTGCGGGTGATGCGCCGGGATCGGCGGCAGGTCGCCCGTCGTCTCGTACTCCGCCAGCATCTCGATGCGCCGCGCGTGCCGCTCGTCGCCCGAGAAAGGCGTGCCCAGGAAGGTCTCGACGAACTTCGTCGCCTCCTCCTGCGTGTGCATGCGCGCGCCCACCGCCACGACGTTGGCGTTGTTGTGCTGCCGCCCGAGCGACGCGGTCTCCTCGCTCCACGCGAGGGCCGCCCGCACGCCCTTCACCTTGTTCGCGGCGATCTGCTCGCCGTTGCCGGAGCCGCCGATCACGATGCCGAGGGCGTCGGGGTCCGCGGCCGTCTTCTCCGCGGCGCGGAGGCAGAAGGGCGGGTAGTCGTCCTGGGCGTCGTAGATGTGCGGGCCGCAGTCGACGGGGTCGTGGCCGGCCTGCTTGAGCCACTCGACGAGGTGGTTCTTGAGTTCGAAGCCGGCATGGTCGGAGCCGAGATACACGCGCATGGCTCCGAGTGTGACATGGCGGTTTCGGGGCAGCAGCCCGGGGTGTCGACCAGGAAAAATCCAAGGCCCACCACGGAACCTCAAGAAAACCTCAAGTAACGATCTGGATTCAAAGGTTCAAGAATTCCTTTGCCTGCGATTCACTGGCCCGACTCGTACAGACCCCAGTACGGGAGACCGCTCACCCGGCGCAAAGGAATTCCCCCCATGACTTCCGGGCTCCAAGCAGGCCTCAAGAACCGCCATCTGTCGATGATCGCCATCGGCGGCGTCATCGGCGCCGGCCTCTTCGTCGGCTCCAGCTCCGGCATCGCCACGGCAGGCCCCGGCATCCTCCTGTCGTACGCCCTCGTCGGCACGCTCGTCGTCCTCGTGATGCGGATGCTCGGCGAGATGTCCGCCGCCAACCCCACCTCCGGCTCCTTCTCGGCGCACGCCGACCGCGCGCTCGGCCGCTGGGCCGGGTTCTCCATCGGCTGGCTGTACTGGTTCTTCTGGGTCGTGGTGCTCGCGGTGGAGGCCACCGCCGGCGCCAAGATCCTGGAGGGCTGGATCCCGGCCGTGCCGCAGTGGGGCTGGGCGCTGATCGTGATGGTCGTGCTGACCGCGACCAACCTCGTCTCCGTCGGCTCCTACGGCGAGTTCGAGTTCTGGTTCGCCGGAATCAAGGTCGTGGCGATCGGCGCGTTCATCGTCGTCGGCGCGCTCGCGGTGTTCGGTGTGCTGCCGGGCGTCGACAGCGACAAGGCGGGCCTGGGCAACCTCACCGACCACGGCGGCTTCCTGCCGAACGGGCCCGGCGCGATCCTCACGGGCGTACTGCTGGTCGTCTTCTCCTTCATGGGCAGCGAGATCGCGACGCTGGCGGCCGGCGAGTCGGAGGACCCGCAGCGCGCGGTGACGAAGTCGACGAACAGCATCATCTGGCGGATCGGCGTCTTCTACCTGGGCTCGATCTTCGTCGTCGTCACCCTGCTGCCGTGGAACGACCCGTCCATCAAGGACAAGGGCTCGTACGTCGCCGCCCTCGACTCCCTCGGCATCGCGCACGCCGGTCAGATCATGAACTTCATCGTGCTGACGTCGGTGCTCTCCTGCCTCAACTCCGGCCTCTACACGGCCTCCCGGATGGCCTTCTCGCTCGGGCAGCGGGGCGACGCGCCGAAGGCGTTCGCGAGGACCACCTCGCGGGGCGTGCCGATGGCCGCGATCGTGGCCTCCGTCGTCTTCGGCTTCGTGGCCGTCTTCTTCAACTACCGCTTCCCGGACTCGGTCTTCCTCTTCCTGGTCAACTCCAGTGGTGCGGTGGCCCTGTTCGTGTGGCTGGTGATCTGCTTCTCGCAGCTGCGGATGCGGCGTATCATCCAGGCCGAGGCGCCGGAGAAGCTGGTCGTGAAGATGTGGCTGTACCCGTATCTGACCTGGGCGACGGCCGCGTTGATCGTGTTCGTGCTCGGCTACATGCTGACCGACACGGAGCACGACGGCCGCGAGACGGTACTGCTGTCGCTGCTGGTCGCCGCGGTCGTACTGGCCATCGCCTTCGTGAAGGAGAGGGTGCGCGGCGGACGGACGACGGCCGCGGTCGAGGACCGGGCCACGTCCAAGGACCCCGTCAAAGCACCGTGAAGCTGTCCTTGACCTTGTCGTAGGTCTTGACCGCCTGGGCCTCCACGTCCGGGTGGTACCAGATGTTGACCTGGTACGACCTGCCGTCCTGGTTGAAGCCCAGGAGGCGGGCGTGCCAGGGGACGCCGTTGACGGTGACCGTGTACTCCCAGACCACGGCCGGGTTGCCGCGGAAGGTCGTCTGCTCGAAGCGGATCTTCCGGTAGTCCCGGCCCTGGCGGGCGTTCTGCTCCGACTGCTCCCACGTCTTCACCAGGTCGCCGCGTGCCACCGAGGACTTGGCGACGAGTTCCTGGGCGGTGTCCGGGGAGGTGTAGTGCACCTCGGCCCCCGTCTTCACGTCCCGCCGCCAGCCCTTGGGGGTGGCCCAGGCGTATCCGCCGGCCTCCTCGTGGGTGCCGGGGGGCAGGGTGCGGGGGCGGGTGGTGCCCTCGACGGTGGGCGAAGGGCTGGTGGCGGACGCGGACGCGGACGGCGAGGTCGATGCCCCGTTCGCCTTGTCGCCGCCGGGCGACCCGGAGTTGGCGAGCAGCAGCACGACGACGACCGCGGCGACGGCGGCGACCCCGGCCCCCGCGAAGACTCCGATACGACGACGACCGCGCCGGGGCCCGGCAGGCGCGAGCGGACCGGCCGGACCTGCCGGACCGGACGGCTCGGCCTGGCGCTCGGGTGTCCTGAGCGGGTGGGAGCCGAGGGCAGGCCGCGTACGACGCTCGTGGTCGGCACCGTTCGGGTGCGCGGGGCGCTGGGTCGCGGGCCCCGAGGCTCGGATCAGGGAGACACCGCCGCGCTTTACGGTGGGGGGTTCGGGGGTGCCGGGGCGCGGGGCGGGGGACGCCGGGGGTGCGGCGGATTCGTCCGGGCGCGGGGCCAGGGTTGCCGGGTGGGCGGCGGATAGGTCCGGATGCGGAGCAAGCGACGCCGGGGGTACGGCGGATGCGTCCCGACCCGGGACAGGGGTTGCCGGCGGTACGGCGGATGCGTCCCGATGCGGGGCCAGGGTCGCCGGGTGGGCGGCGGGATCGTCCGAGTGCGGAGCCAGGGTTGCCGGGTGGGCGGCGGGTTCGTCCGAGTGCGGGGCCAGGGTTGCCGGGTGGGCGGCGTCGTCCTGGTGTGGGGTCGGGTTCGGTCGCGGTGGTGCTGGGACGGACGGGGTCTCGGAGCGGGCGTCCGGGCGGAGTTCGGAGGGGACTTCCGTGGAGGCGCTGGGGGTGGGCGGCTCGTCGGAGGTGGGGAAGGCGGCGGGTGTGTGGTCGCCGGTGGGGTGCGGGGCCGGTGGCCGGCGGTGGCCGAAGTCGTGGGTGTCCCTGTGGTCCGGCGGGATCGCGTCCTCGGGCTCCGGCTCGGGTTGCCTGGGGTCGTGGACGGGTCGTACGAAACGGGTCTCCAGGTAGGCGGGGGTGGGTGATTCGTTCGGGGGCCAGGGGGCCGGAGGGGTCGGTTCCTCGACCTGCTCGGCTTGCCGCACCGCCTGGTCTTCCCGAATCGCCCGGTCTTCCCGGCCTTCCCAGTCTTCCCGGCCTCCCCGGTCTTCCCGGCCTCCCCGGTCTTCCCGGGTCCCCGGCACCTCCGTCGCTTCCGATGGCCCAGGCCTCGGCCGCGGCGCCCGCTTCTCCAGTGCCACGGCGTGTTCAGGCACCGACGGGTCGGACTCCAGGTCTCCTGACGGCTCCCCTCCTGCCGGCTCGGCGACGAGGTCCGTCTCCCGCTCGGCCCCGGCGGCCTCCGCCCCGGCAGCCTCCGCCCCGGTGGCCTCCACCTCGGCCGGCGCCTGCTCCCCCGCTTCTCCCCCGCCCACCGGCAGCGTCGGCGTGGACGCGGGGAACGCGAGGGGCCGCAGGGCCTCCTCCAGGTCGGGCAGGCCCGGCCTGACCTCCGGTTCCTTCTCCAGCAGGGCCGCCAGGACCTCGCTCAACGGCCCCGCCGCGGCCGGGATCTCGGGCTCCTCGTACAGGACCGCGTGCAGGGTCGCCAGGGTCGTGTCGCGGGAGAAGGGCGAGCGGCCGCCCAGCGCCGCGCACAGCGTCGCGCCGAGGGACCAGATGTCCGAGGGCGGGCCCTGGGGGCGGCCGGAGACCCGCTCGGGGGCCATGTAGTCCGGCGAGCCGACCAGCATGCCGACCATCGTGAGCGCCTTCGCGTCCTGGATCGCGGCGATGCCGAAGTCGGTGAGGACCATGCGCTCGCCGAGCTCACCCGCGCCCTCGACCAGCACGTTGCCCGGCTTGATGTCCCGGTGCAGGACTCCGCGGGCGTGCACCTGACGCAGGGCGGCGACGAGACCCAGGCCGATGCGGGCCGTCTCACGCGCGCTCAGCGGGCCGTCCTCCACCATGATCCGTTCCAGGGAGCGGCCGTTCACCAACTCCATCACGATCCACAGGCGTTCGCCCTCGTCCACCACGTCGTAGACCCGTACGACGTTGGGGTGGTCGATCCGCGCGGTCGCCCTGGCCTCGCGCAGGGTGCGTTCACGACGGGTTCGGGTGTCCTCCGCGTCCAGGCCGTCTATCCGCATCTCCTTGACGGCGACCGGGCGGTCGAGCATTTCGTCGGCGGCTCGCCACACCCGCCCCATTCCCCCCTGCCCGATACTTTCGACCAGCCGATAACGGCCCGTCACCAGAAGCCCTGGAACACCGCCGCTCCTCAAATTCCCCGGCAAATCCACCGCACCCCCTCGACCACGCCCGGTCCACCCCGAGTGAAACACAATGGTCACACTTCATGCCGTACCAGCATAGTGCGGAGAAATCTTGTGGTAGCTCTTCAAGTACTGCGAATTCAGGCGCAGCCAAGGGGGATGTGAACATGAGTTCTCGTCGCACGACGACCATCGCGGGATCTGTGGTCGCGGCATCTTTTTCGGCGGTGATGATCCTTTCCTTCACCGCCACCGCGGACGACCAGGGGCCTGGCAGCGGCAAGGGGGGAAAGGTCATCGACGAGGCCCCGGCAGGCGTGAAGCTGACCACGCTCCTGCCTTCGAAGATCTCGGTCGACAACAGCACGCAAAAGACGGCGATCACGGCCACCGTCAAGAACGACGGGACCAAGGACAGTGGAAAGATCCAGCTTTTGGTCGTCGGTTTCGACGGCCTTACGGTCAAGAACGTTCAAGGCTGCTCCGCGATCGACAAGGGGAATCTTCCGGAGGGCTCGAACAGTGGTTTCGCCTGCCCGATCGACAATCTCGCGGCCGGTAAGTCGAAGTCGTACGCGGTGGACGCCACGTTCGACCTGAAGAAGACCGGAAAGATCTGTCTGCCCGTGCAGACCGGCGACGGAAAGAAGACGTACTGGCAGCAGGGCCCGGTTCCGTTCGGTACGAACAACCCGTCGCCGAACGCCCCGGCCACCCCGCTGCTCCTGGGCACCGACAACAAGCCCGTGGCCCCGGGCGGCGGCGCCAGTGAGCTGCCGAAGACCGGCGTCGGGCGCGACATCCTGCCGCTCGGCGCGGCGGGCGCCGCGCTGCTGACGGCCGGTGCGGCCGGCCTGTGGTGGTCGACCCGGCGGCCGACCCGGCAGCTGGGCGCCTGAGGCACCGAGGGCCCGTTATTCAGTCCGCCCGCATAACCTGACGGCAGGTGTCAGGTTATGCGGGCACTCTGTGCGCCATGAACACCGTCGACAACACCGCGGACCTGCTCGTCCTCCGTCCCGGCGACCCTGGCTACGACGACGAACTCGCCGGTTTCCAGACCGGGTTCGCGCGGCGCCCCGACGTGGTCTTCGCCGCCGCCTCGGCCGAGGACGTGGTCGCCGCCGTGCGGTACGCGGCCGAGCGCGGCCTCCCGGTCGGCGTCCAGGCCACCGGCCACGGCCTGCCCGGCGCTTTCCCGGGCGGGGTGCTCGTCACCACGCGGCGCATGGACCGGGTGAGCGTGGCCCCCGGGGCGCGTACCGTCCGCGTCCAGGCGGGCGTGCGCTGGGGCCAGGTCGTCGCGGCCGCCGAGCCGTACGGGCTCGCGCCGCTCAACGGCTCCGCCCCCGGCGTCGGCGCCGTCTCCTACACGCTGAGCGGCGGACTGGGCATCCTGGCAAGGGAGTTCGGCTACGCGGCCGACCATGTGCGCTCGCTGGACGTCGTCACGGCGGACGGCGTGCTCCGGCACGTCACCCGGGACTCCGCACCCGACCTGTACTGGGCGCTCCTCGGCGGCGGCCACAACCTCGGCGTCGTCACCGAGCTGGAGATCGACCTCGTACCCGTGAGGACGCTGTACGGCGGGTCGGTCGCCTTCGACGGGCGGGAGACCGACCCGGCGGCGCTGCTGCGGGCCTACGAGGAGTGGACGCGGACCGTGCCCGACGGGCTGACCTCGTCCTTCGCCGCCGTACCGTATCCGGACCTGCCGGCGCTGCCGCCGCAGCTGCGGGGGCGGTACGTGGTGTCCGTGCGCGTCGCGTACACCGGGACCGACGGCCCCGAAATCACCGCTCCCCTGAGGGAGTTGGGGCCCGTGCTCGCGGACTCGCTGCGGGAGATGCCGTACGCCGAGAGTCACACCATCCACAGCGACCCGGACTTCCCGCACGCCTACTACGGGGACAGCGCGGTGCTGAGCGAGCTGGACGTGGTGCGGGCCGGTGAGCTGCTCGCGCGGGTCGGGCCGGACTCCGGCGGGCCCATGTGCGTCGTCCAGGTCAATCATCTGGGCGGGGCGCTCGCCCGGCCGGCGCCGAACTCGGTGCCGTACCGCGAAGGGCGCTTCCTGGTGCGGCTGTTGGCGGCCGGGGACCGGGAGGAGGCGCGGGCGCTGCTGGATCCGGCCTTCACGCTGCTCGCCGACCTCACGCTCGGGCGGGCGCTCAACTTCGCCTTCGGGGCCGGGGACCGGGCCGAGGGGCTCTACGACGGGGAGACGCTGAAGAGGCTCGCCGGGCTGAAGTCGTCGTACGACCCGGCGAACCTCTTCCGTCACAACTACGGTGTCAGCGCTGCTTGTTGACGAGCTTCCAGGCGGTGGGCGTGACACCCATCGCCAGGGCCGCCTTCAGGGCGTCGCCGAGCAGGAACGGGGTGAGGCCGGCCGCGATCGCCGCGGACAGGGACATGTCGGCCGCGTACGCCAGGTACGGGACGCCGACGGCGTAGATGAGGGCCTCGCCCAGCAGCATGGTGCCCGCCATGCGTACGACGGAGCGGTCGGCGCCGCGGCGGGCCAGGGCGCCCACGACGGTGGAGGCCAGGATCATGCCGAGGATGTAGCCGAAGGAGACGGAGGTCCCGGAGGTGCCGCCGGCGAACCACGGCAGGCCCGCGAGACCGGCCAGCGCGTACAGGACGAGGGCGCTCAGGCCGCGGCTCGCGCCGAGCGTGGTGCCGACGAGCAGCGCGGCGAAGGTCTGGCCGGTCACCGGGACCGGGGAGCCCGGGACGGGCACGGAGATCTGGGCCGCGAGGCCGGTGAGCGCGGCGCCGCCGAGCACGAGGGCCACGTCCCGGAGGCGGGACGCGGGCAGCAGGTCGGCGAGGACCTGGGGGCGGGCGGTGGCGGAAGCGGTGCTCATGGGGACTCCGCGGGTGACGGGGACATGCTGGGACACGGTGACGCTATCCCGGCGCCCTCGAACGGATCACCATCACTCGTCGACAAAGGCCGGAGCACGGACTTGGTGGGCTCCGGACAAAGGATGCCTGTTACACCGGGCACGGCGTGACAACGGTCACTGAGGCGGGGAGGGCGTGGTCACTTCACCGGCCCGGGGGGCTGTGTGCGGTTCCGCCAAATGAATCCTAGTGGTCTGGTCTGATTCGCCCTTCCTGGCCTACCCTTCGAACCATGGTTGCCCAGGCCCGGAATCTCACGTCGCGTCGCTATGTCGACCTGCGACGGCAGGGCGCTGCCACCTGTCGCCGTCCCGGCTGAGGCGGGCGGTTCGGCGCGCCTCGGCCTCCGAGACGTGTCGGCCCCGTTCCCGAGGACGGTCTTCCATGCCCACTGCCCTGGCGTCCACTCCCGCCGCCCCCGCCTCCCCTGCCTCCCGGCGCCGTACGAGCGCCAGCGTCGTCCTGCGGTCCGTCCTCGAACACGGGCCGGTGGCGCGCTCCACCATCGCCCGGCTGACCGGTCTGTCGCCGGCGTCGGTGACGGACTACTGCGCCCGGTTCGCCGAACTCGGCCTGATCCGCGAGGCGTCCGCGCCCCGGCGCTCGAACGGGGTGGGCCGTCCGCACCTCCCCGTCGACCTGGACGACTCGCGGTTCGTGGTCGGCGGGGTGCATGTCGCGGTGCCCTACACGACCGTCGCGCTGCTCGATCTGCGCGGCCGGGTGGTGGTCCGGCGCGAGCTGCCGCACGAGCGCACCGATCCGGGGTGGGTGCTGGCACGCGCCGCCGAGGGGCTCGCGGGGCTGCTCGCGGGGGCGCCGGGCTGCCGTCCGCTGGGCGCCGGCGTCGCCGTCGGCGGCTGGGTGGACCGGGAGTCCGGGACCGTGGTGGAGCATCCGCTGCTGGGCTGGCGGGACGTGCCGGTGCGGCGGACGCTCGGCGAGCACACCGGGCTGCCGGTCCATGTGGACGGCCACGCGCGGGCGTTGGTCAACGGGGAGCGGCTGTTCGGGCGGGCCCGCGGCAGCGGCAGCGTGCTGCATCTGTTCGTCGGCAATGTGGTCGACGCGGCGTTCGCCACGGGCGACGAGGTGCACCACGGCCCGCGCTCCCAGGCGGGCGCGATCGCCCATCTGCCGGTGCCGGGCGGCACCGAGCCCTGCGACTGCGGTCAAGTCGGCTGCCTACAGGCCGAGTTGAGCGAGCGCACGCTGTGCAGGCGGGCCCGGGAGGCAGGCGTCACCGACGGCGTGAACCCCATGCACGTGGTCACCGCGGCCGCCTCGGGCGACCTTCGGGCGGTACGGCTGCTGGTGGCGCGGGCGGGTGCGATCGGGCGGGCGGCACGGCTGCTCCTCGACGTGCTCAACCCGGAGACGGTGGTGGTGACCGAGGTGGGGATCATCCACCGGGAGGACTGCCTGAGCGCGCTGCGCGCGGGGGTCGGGGCCGAGCGGGCGGCTTCCGTGCTGCCGACGAGTTTCCCGGATTCCGTGCTGGCCGTGGCGGGCGGTTCGGTGGCCCTCGACGTGCTCTACCGGGATCCGCTGGCCTCCTCACCTGAGCGGAATTAATTCAGAAACGCCGAATATTGACAGGGCTTCCGCGAAACAGCGAACATCCTGTTCATGAGCCCGCACCTGTACTGTCGCGCCCTTTGTTGCTGACACGTTGCCCCGCGTGACGCGCTCATTTCTTCTGCATGAAATGCCTTCTCGGCGATTCCTCATGCCCTTATTCAGGGAGTCCTCCCATGCCTTTTTCCCGTACGTCCGGCGTCGACCGCCGCCTGTTCCTCACCTCAGTCGTGGGCGCCGCCGCCGGTGTCGCCGGGCTGAGCGGCTGCGCCGGCAGCAGCGCGGCCGCCGACACCAAGGGCGCCTCGTCCGCGCCGCTCGCCGACAAGGTGCCGGCCGGCACCAGCCTGAAGGTCGCCTCCTATCTGAACGCCCAGCAACTCCAGTTCAAGCTGGCCAAGTTGGGCACCCTGCCCTTCACGGTTTCCAGCTGGGTGAACATCGGTGCCGGACCGGATGTCATCAACGCCTTCCGCGCGAAATCCCTGGACCTCGCCAACAACGCGGGAATTCCACCGATCCAGGCGCACTACCAGGGATTCGACGCGAAGATCGTCGCGATCGACATCACCCGCAAGCCGAATTACCTCTTCGCCACCAAGCCCGGCAGCGACATCCGCTCGGTCGCCGACTTCAAGGGGAAGAAGCTCGCGTTCTCGCAGGGCCAGGCGCAGGGCGTCGTACTCCTGCGGGCGCTCAAGCAGGCCGGGCTGAAGTACGACGAGGTGAAGCTGGTGCCGCTGACCAGCAACCAGTTCCTGACCGCCCTGCAGTCCGGCCAGGTCGACATCGCGCCGCTCGCCAACACCCAGGTGCCCGCGTATCTGCAGCAGTACGGCGCCAAGGGTGCCCGCACCATCACCACGGACGTCGTCGACCTGCTCAACCTACTCTGGGCGCCGACCTCGGTGCTCGCCGACTCCGCGAAGGCGGCGGCGGTCGCCGCGTACATCCCGTTCTGGGCCAAGGGCCAGGTCTGGCAGTACGAGAACCCGGACCGCTGGAACGAGGAGTTCTACGTCAAGACGCAGAACCTGACCCTCGCCCAGGCGAAGTCGATCTCCGACCTCGCCAACAAGCCGCTGTTTCCCCCCAGTTGGGCCGAGGCGATCAAGTGGGAGCAGGAGACCGCGGATCTGCTCGCGGAGGGCGGCTTCGTGAAGAAGTTCGACGTCTCCTCGCTCTTCGACCACCGCTTCGAGTCCATCGCCGCCCGGGCCGTACCGGCGGAGTACCGGAGGTGAGCGCCGTGACCACGACCACGACCACCGCCGCGCCGGCCGCGGTCGCGCAGGAGGGCCACCGGGTACGGCGGCGGCGCGGCCTCGCCCCCGGCAGGCGGCTGCCCGCGGCCCGGCTGACCGGCCCCGCCGTGCTGGTCGCCCTGTGGGCCGCCGCCTCCGCCGCCGGACAGCTCGACCCCGGCGCGATCCCGGCGCCCTGGACCGTGCTGCGGACGGCCGGCCGGCTGTGGACCGCCGGGACCCTGCCCACCGACATCCTGACCTCCCTCGAACGGGCCGCGTACGGCTTCGCGATCGGCCTCACCGCCGGGGTCCTGCTCGCGCTGGCGTCGGGGCTCAGCCGGGTCGGCGAGGCGCTGATCGACGGGACCGTGCAGCTCAACCGGGCGATCCCGACCCTCGGTCTGATCCCGCTGTTCATCCTCTGGCTGGGCATCGGCGAGACCTTCAAGATCGCGATCATCGCCATCGTCGTCTACATCCCGATCTACCTGAACACGCACGCGGCGCTGTCCGGCATCGACAGCCGGTACGTCGAACTCGCCGAGGTCCAGGGGCTGTCCAGGCTCCAGTTCGTCCGCCAGATCGTCGTCCCCGGCGCCCTGCCCGGATTCTTCGTGGGACTCCGGCTCGGGGTGACCGGCTCCTGGCTCGGCCTGGTGGTCCTGGAGCAGATCAACGCCACCAGCGGACTCGGCTACATGATGTTCCAGGCCCAGAACTACGGCCAGTCCGACGTGATCCTCGTCGGGCTGCTGGTCTACGGGGTCTTCGGCCTGGTCTCCGACAGCGCGGTCCGTCTCGTCGAACGGAGGGTGCTGTCATGGCGCCGCACACTGAGCAGCTGACCCGGCCGGCCGTCCGGATCCGGGGCCTTACACGGTCGTTCGAGGGTCGTACGGTCCTCGACGGCATCGACCTCGACATCCCCGCCGGGCAGTTCGTGGCCCTCCTCGGGCACAGCGGGTCCGGCAAGAGCACGCTGCTGCGGGCCGTCGCGGGGCTGGACCACAACGTGACCGGAAGCGGGCGGCTGACCGCGCCGGAGCGGGTGTCGGTCGTCTTCCAGGACTCCCGGCTGCTGCCCTGGCGGCGGGTGCTGGACAACGTACTGCTGGGGACCGGGGGCGAGGAGAAGGGGCGCGCGGCTCTCGCCGAGGTCGGGCTGAAGGGGCGCGAGCGGGCCTGGCCGGGCGAGCTGTCCGGCGGCGAGGCACAGCGGGCGGCGCTCGCGCGGTCGCTGGTCCGCGAGCCCGAACTCCTGCTGGCCGACGAGCCGTTCGGCGCGCTGGACGCCCTGACCCGGATCAGGATGCACGCGCTGCTGCGGGAGCTGTGGAAGGCCCACCAGCCGTCCGTGCTGCTGGTCACGCACGACGTGGACGAGGCGATCGTGCTGGCCGACCGGGTGCTGATGCTGGACCAGGGCCGCATCGGCCTGGACCTGACGATCGACCGCCCGCATCCGCGCTCGTACCGGGACCCCCTGTTGGGCGAGTACCGGGAACGGCTGCTGGCCGCGCTGGGTGTCACGGAGGACGCCTCGTGACCGCGCCTGTGGGGGCTGCCGCCCCCAGACCCCCGCTTCGGCCTGAACGGCCTCGTCCTCGAACGCCGGACGGGCCGAGTGGCCCGCCCCCACGCCCGCAAGCAAAGGACCACGCATGACCCGCCGGCTCCACCTCAACGCCTTCCTCATGAACACCGGTCACCACGAAGCCTCTTGGCGGCTCCCCGAGAGCGACCCCTACGCCCATGTCGAGCTCGGTCACTACGTGCGGCTCGCCCGGACCGCCGAACGCGGCACCTTCGACTCGCTGTTCCTCGCCGACGGGCCCCAGCTGTGGGGCAGTGTCGCGCAGCGGCCCGCCGGCGCACTCGAACCGCTCACGCTGCTGACCGCGCTGGCGACCGCCACCGAGCACATCGGCCTGATCGCCACCGCGTCGACCTCCTACAACTCCCCCTACAACCTGGCCCGCAAGTTCGCCTCGCTGGACATCATCAGCGGCGGCCGGGCCGGCTGGAACATCGTCACCACGGCGGGCGCGGAGGCCGCCCGGAACTTCGGTCTCGACGCCGAGCCCGCGCACGCGGAGCGGTACGCCAGAGCCGGCGAGTTCCTGGACGTCGCCCTCAAGCTCTGGGACAGCTGGGAGGACGACGCGATCCTCGGCGACAAGGAGACCGGCGTCTGGGGCGACGACACGAAGATCCACCCGCCCCGGCACCGGGGCACGTACTTCAGCGTCGAGGGCGCCCTCAACGTGCCCCGCTCGCCGCAGGGTTACCCGCTGCTCGTGCAGGCGGGCTCCAGCGAGGACGGCAAGAACTTCGCCGCCCGGTACGCGGAGGCCGTCTTCACCGCCCAGCAGACCCTCGCCGACGCGCAGGCCTTCTACGCCGACCTCAAGTCCCGTACGGCGGCGGCCGGGCGCGACCCCGAGCACATCAAGGTGCTGCCCGGGATCGTGCCGGTCGTCGGGTCGACCGAGGCCGAGGCGCGGGCGAACGAGCAGGTGCTGGAGGACCACATCGTGCACCGGCACGGGGTGGCCAATCTGGAACGGCTGCTGCAACTCCCGGAGGGGACGCTGGAGTTGGACGCCGAGCTGCCCTCCGAGCTGCCGCCCGAGAGCGCCATCGAGGGCGCCAGGAGCCGGTACACGCTGATCGTGGAGCTGGCCCGGCGCGAGCGCCTCACCGTCCGGCGGTTGATCGGGCGGCTCGGCGGCGGGCGCGGTCATCTCACCTTCGCCGGTACGCCCGAGCAGGTCGCCGACGCCATCGGGACCTGGTTCGCCCAGGGCGCCGCCGACGGCTTCAACATCATGCCCGCCGTGCTCCCCTCGGGCCTGGAGACCTTCGTCGACCAGGTCGTGCCGATCCTGCGCCGCCGGGGTCTGCTGCGCACGGAGTACGGCCCCCGCCAGACCCTGCGGGAGCGCTACGGCCTCCCCCGCCCCGCCAACCAGTACGCACCCCGGGAAAACGCCCTCGTCTGAAAGGACCCGCACATGTCCGGCATCGAGATCCAGAAGGTCACCGCGAACATCGGCGCCCGCGTCTCGGGCGTCGACATCTCCCAGCCGCTCGGCGAGGAGACCGCCGCCGCGATCCGCGAGGCGCTCAACGTCCACAAGGCGCTCGTCTTCGACGACGTCGACCTGGACGACGCGTCCCAGCAGGCCTTCGTCCGCCACTTCGGCGACGTCACCACCGCCCACCCGACGGTCTCCTCCGTCGACGGCGTCCCCAATGTGCTGCCTGTCGACAGCGAGCGCGGCCGGGCCGCCAACCACTGGCACACCGACGTCACCTTCGTCCTCAACCCGCCGCAGGCCAGCACCCTGCGCTCGATCACGATCCCGCCGTACGGCGGCGAGACCCTGATCGCCAGCTCGGCCGCCGCCTACCGCCAACTGCCCCAGTCCCTGCGCTCGTTGGCGGACACGCTGTGGGCCGAGCACACCAACGACTACGACTACGCCGTACCGGAGGAGGAGGTCGACGAGGAACAGGCCGCCCAGCGCGCCCAGTTCACGTCCATCAAGTACCGCACGGTCCACCCGGTGGTGCGCGTGCACCCGCTGACCGGTGAACGCGGGCTGTTCATCGGCGGGTTCGCGCAGCGGATCGTCGGGCTGTCGCCGGGCGAGTCCCGGAAGATCCTCGACCTGCTGCAGGCGTACGTGACCCGGCCGGAGAACGTCCTGCGCCACCGCTGGTCGGAGAACCAGCTCGTCCTGTTCGACAACCGCATCACCCAGCACTACGCCGTCGACAACTACGACGGTCTGCCGCGCCGCCTGCACCGGGTGACCGTCGCCGGTGACATCCCGGTCGGCATCGAGGGCAAGGAGAGCTACTCCATCGAGGGCGACGCCTCGCACTACACGACCGTGGCCGCGTAGTCACCGGCCCTGGGGGTTTGCGCGGGAGTAGTTGCTGGTAGGTTGCTGTTGCGAGTTATTCGCAATAAGAGCTTGAGGGGATACGTCATGCCCGTCTACACGCTGCCTGACCTGCCGTACGACTACTCCGCGCTGACCCCCGTGATCAGCGCCGAGATCATCGAGCTGCACCACGACAAGCACCACGCCGCTTATGTGAAGGGCGCCAACGACACGCTGGAGCAGTTGGCGGAGGCTCGGGACAAGGAGAGCTGGGGGGCCGTCAACGGGCTGGAGAAGAGCCTCGCCTTTCATCTGTCCGGGCACATCCTGCACAGCATCTACTGGCAGAACATGGCCGGGGGCGGGGACGGTGGCGGGGAGCCGCTGGCGGTGGACGGGGTCGGGGAGCTGGCCGACGCCATCGCCGAGTCGTTCGGGTCGTTCGGCGGGTTCAAGGCGCAGTTGTCGAAGGCCGCCGCGACCACGCAGGGGTCGGGGTGGGGTGTGCTTGCGTATGAGCCGCTGAGTGGGCGGCTGATCGTCGAGCAGGTCTACGACCATCAGGGGAACGTGGGGCAGGGCTCCACCCCGATTCTCGTGTTCGACGCCTGGGAGCACGCCTTCTATCTGCAGTACCGGAATCAGAAGGTCGACTTCATCGAGGCCATGTGGGCCGTCGTCAACTGGCAGGACGTGGCCCGTCGTTACGCCGCCGCCAAGTCCCGGGGGGATGCGTTGCTGCTCGCTCCTTGAGCAGGCGACGAAAGCGTCCTGCCTCGTGATCGTCTTCTCAACCTTCGCCGGGCGGGCGGAATGACGGAAGCCCCCGGGAGGACGTGACTCTCGGGGGCTTCCTGTGACAGGGGCTTCCTTTGCAAGGGGCTAGGGCTTGCGGGCCAGGCCGCCGTGCTGGCCGATCGGGGTTGTGTCCGCGCCGGGTGCCGGGCGCCACAGGGGGACCGAGACCACGCCCGGTTCCACCAGGTCCAGGCCGTCGAAGTACGCCGTGATCTGGTCCACCGGGCGCAGGAAGTACGGCACCGCGCCCGTCTCGTTGTACGCGTCCTGCGCCTGTTCGTAGGCCTGGTCGGTGCCGCGGGAGCCGTCGTTGACGGAGAGGTAGCTGCCCGAGGGCAGGCCCGCGACCAGGCTGCGGACCAGGGAGCGGGCCTTGTCGTAGTCGGCCACGTGGCCGAGGATGCCGCTGAGGATCAGGGCCGTCGGCTGTGTGAGGTCCAGCGTCTTCGCGGCCGCCGCGAGGATGGCGTCCGGGTCGTACAGGTTCAGGTCCTCGTACGCCGTCACGCCCTCCGGCGTGGACGTGAGCAGGGCGCGGGCATGGGCCAGGACCAGCGGGTCGTTGTCGACGTAGACGATCTTCGCCTCGGGGGCGCTGCGCTGGGCGACCTCGTGGGTGTTGTCGACGGTGGGCAGGCCGGTGCCGACGTCCAGGAACTGCCGTACGCCCGCCTCCTCCACCAGGTACCGGATGCTGCGCCCGAGGAAGGCGCGGCTGGCGCGGGCGATGGTGACGATGCCGGGGAAGACGGCGGTGTAGGCGTCGCCGGCCGCCTCGTCCACGGGGTAGTTGTCCTTGCCGCCCAGCCAGTAGTTCCAGATGCGGGCCGAGTGGGGTACCGAGGTGTCGATCTCCGTCATGTGCCCATGGTGCTACGGGAGGTCGGGCTCGCACGGCACATTGAGGGAGAGAAGTGCGGCGAAACCGTCGTCGTTCACGGTGAGTTCGCTGATGGCCGCGTTGCGCAACCGGGGGAACACCCTGCGGTAGTGGGCGGGCGGGATGTGGAGGAGTGTGCACAGCACCAGGCGGAGCAGGGTGTTGTGGGCGACGACGAGGACGCGTCGGCCGGGGTGGGCGGCGGCGATGCGGCGCAGCGCGGCTTCGCCGCGGGCGGCGGCGGTCAGTGGGTTCTCGGCGCCGGGGAAGGGGTTGGCCACGGGGTCCTCGCGGAAGGCGTGGGCCGCGTGCGGGTTCTCGGCGGCGAATTCGGCGAGGGTACGGCCTTCCAGGGCGCCGAAGTCGCATTCGCGGAGGTCGGGTTCGCGGTGCGGGGTGAGGGCGAGGGCGTGGCAGGCGGGCTCGGCGGTGATGACCGCGCGGGAGAGGGGGGAGGTCCAGATGGCGTCGACCGGGTGGGTGGCCGCCCAGCGGCCGAGTGCCTCGGCCTGGGCTCTGCCCGTGTCGGTGAGGGGGACGTCGCTCGCTCCGGCGTAGCGGTTCTCGGCGTGCCAGACGGTCTCGCCGTGGCGGGCCAGGAGGAGGGTGGTCGTGGTGGTGCTCATCGCGCGGTCCGTTCGTGGGTGGGTCGGGGTCGGGGCGGTACGGCGAACCCGCCGCCCACGGGGTTGGTGCTTCTTGGAGGGGTGGGCCTGCGCGAATGCCATGTACGCGGCGGGTTGCGCCGTACCGCCCCGACCCGCTCCCGTGCGTGGGCGGCCGCGGCCACGGCCACGGTGGCGGTGGCTGTGGTCACGTTGTGGTGTCACGGCTCAGGCGGGCGTGTGCGTGGGTCGCCACGGGGGGTGGTAGCCAGCCGCGGGTCGTCAGTTCGTCGATCAGGCGGGCGTACGGCTCCGCGAAGCGGGCGGTGCGGTGGGGGTCGGGGGTGAGGGTGGTGGTGATGCGGACCATGCGTTCGGCCACCTCGGGGAGGGGGCCCGCCCCGGTTCCGTGGGCCGCCAGGGCCGCCATGCCCAGGGCGGGGTCGGTTTGTTCCGGTACGCGGGCCTCTCGGGCGAGGATGTCCGCTCGGAGTTGGTTCCAGTACTCGCTGCGGGCCGCCCCGCCGGTGAAGGTGAGGGGGCCGTCCAGGGGGGCGCCCAGGTGGTGGAGGTAGTCCAGGCAGAGGCGTTCGGCGAAGGCGACGCCCTGGAGGAGGGCGGCCCACAGGTCGGCGTCGTTGGCTGTCTCGCCCAGGAGGAGGGCGGAGGCGGTCGGCGCGTTGAAGGGGAAGCGTTCGCCGCGGGAGAGGAGGGGGTACGCCACCGCGCCGGACGGCTCGTAGGACGCCGCCCGTGCGTCCATGGTTGTCGGGTCGGCGCTCCCGAAGGCCGCGGTCAGTACGCCGGCGCCCACGCCGGAGGCCCCGCCCGGCAGCCAACTGCCGTCCGGGGCACGGTGGTTGTAGACCACGCCGGTGGGGTCGTGGACGGGGGCGGTGGCGGCGCCCTTGAGGACGAGGGTCGTGCCGAGTACGGAGTTCCAGGAGCCGGGGCGCAGGGCCGCCGAGGCGATCTGGGCCGCGCAGCCGTCGGTCATGCCGGCGACGACCGGGGTGCGGGCCGGGATGCCGGTCGCCTCGGCGGCCTCCGGGGAGACCTCGCCCAGGGGGGTGCCGGGGCGTACCACGTCGGGCAACAGGCCGTCGGGCAGGCCGAGTTCGGCGAGGGATTCGTAGGGCCAGGTGTCCTGCTCCAGGTCGTAGCCGGTCTTGAGGGCGTGGCTGGAGTCGGTGGGCGGGACCTCGCCGGTGAGGCGGGTGACGATCAGGTCGGGCTGGTGGGCCAGGCGGAAGGGAGTCGGGCGGGCCAGGTGGAGATGGGGGTGGTGGGAGTGGTGGCGGGTGGGGGCGTACTTTGCCATCAGCCACAGTGCCTTCGGCAGCGCCCATGTGTTCTGTACCCGTAGGCCCGCTCCTCGTGCCTGTGCTGCCTCGTCCGCGGCGCGTCCGTCGTCGTACATGAGGGCGGGGCTTCTTGGGTGGCCTGTTTTGTCCGTCAGGAGGATGGTTCCGGAGGTGCCGCACACCGCCAGGCCCCGCGGGCGGTGCGGTCCCTTCAGTGCCTGGCGGGACGCCGTGCACACCCCGGCCCACCAGTCCCCCGGGTCCTGCTCGTGGCGGTTCCCCTCCCGGCGGCCGGTGAGGGGGGCCGAGCCGCGGCCCAGGACCGTTCCGTCGGCCGTGACCAGCAGTGCTCGGACGCTCTGGGTGCCCAGGTCGATGCCCAGATACGTCTCTAGCTCGTCCGGCATCCGCGCCTCCCGGGTATCGGTCGACAGTGAGAACTTCACAGCACTGATTGATATTGACTCGCGGATTTCGCTTGCGCGAGGGATTGACTCGCAACTTCCGCCGTTACACCCTCGGCCACACGATGAGCAGCAGCGGTGGCGGTGTGCAGCAGGGGCCCGCGGTCCGTCGGGCCGCCATGGCCGAGAGGGTGCTGGCCGACGGTTC
The DNA here is from genome assembly GCF_022698165.1 of Streptomyces cylindrosporus. Taxonomy (GTDB): domain Bacteria; phylum Actinomycetota; class Actinomycetes; order Streptomycetales; family Streptomycetaceae; genus Streptomyces; species Streptomyces cylindrosporus. The sequence continues at coordinate 133,240 of NZ_JALDAY010000001.1, read as the reverse complement.
GGCGACCGCGGCGGAGCTCGCCGAGCGGTTCGGGGTGAGCCTGATGACCGTGCACCGGGATCTCGACGAGCTCGAACGGCGGGGGATCGTACGGAAGTTCAGGGGCGGGGTGACCGCGCAGCCGTCCGGCGTGTTCGAGTCCAACGTCCAGTACCGGCTGAAGACCATGCGGGCCGAGAAGGCCGCCGTCGCCGAGGAGGCCCTGAAGCTCATTGAGCCCGGCATGGCGGTCATGCTGGATGACTCGACCACTGCGCTGGAGATAGCGCGGCGGCTGCGGCTCGGTGACGTGACGCCGCTGACGGTCGTCACCAACTTCCTGGAGGCCATCAACCTCCTCGCCGATCAGCGGGGCATCCATCTGATCGCCCTCGGCGGCGACTACGACCCGCTGCACTCGTCCTTCCTGGGCGTCTCCTGCGTCGAGGCGATCGAGCAGCTGCGGGTGGACGTGTGCTTCGCGTCGACGTCGGCCGTGCGCGGGGGCTATGCGTACCACCAGGAGCAGCACATCGTGTCGGTGAAGCGGGCGATGCTCGACGCGGCCGCCCGCAGCGTGCTGCTGATCGACCACACCAAGCTCGCCCGGACCGCCCTGCACCGGGTCGTCCCGCTCTCCCGCTTCGACCTGCTCCTCGTCGACGACGGGGCGTCGGCGGCGGACCTGCGGGACCTGGAGGAGCAGAACGTCGACTACCGCGTCTGTGCGATCTCCGAGAGCGAGCCATAAGCCATAAGAGGAGGGGTGGTCTATGACCGGGACGGAGGATCGTGGGCGCGTCGGCCGCGGCCGCCTCCTCGCCGAGACGGGAGACTTCCTGCGATGAGCGAGATTCTGCGGATCGTGGCCGCCGGTGACCACTTCGTCCGGCCGAGGCTGATCTCGGAGGCGATCTCCGGGGTCTGGCCCCGGGAGGGGTCCGGACGGGGCTTCCTGGTGCGGGAGTTGACTCTGGGCTGGCCGCTGGAGCCCTTCGGGCCGGTGGCCGAGGTCGACGAGGCGAGCGGTACGGAGGACGAGCTGATCGCCGCCCTCGCCGACGACCGCGAGGTCCTGGTCACCCAGATGGCGCCGGTGACCGAACGGGTTCTGGAGGCCTCCCCCGCGCTCCGGCTCGTTGTCGTCTGCCGGGGTGGGCCCGTCAACGTCAACCTGGACGCGGCCAAGGTCAACGACGTGCGTGTCTGCTACGCGCCCGGGCGCAACGCCGCCGCCACCGCCGAGTTCACCGTCGGGCTGCTGCTCGCCGCGCTGCGGCGCATCCCCCAGGCCCACAACCTCCTCGCCGGGCAGCGGAGTTGGCAGGGGGCGACCTATTACACGTATGAGCACAGCGGTCTGGAGCTGGAGGATCTGCCGGTCGGGCTCGTCGGCTACGGAGCCGTCGGCAGCCGGGTCGCCCGCGCGCTGTGTGCCTTCGGGGCGCAGGTGATGGTGTACGACCCCTATGTGCGCGGCGAGATCCACGGTCTGCGGGTCTCCTCGCTCGACGAACTCCTGCGGCGGTCCCGGGTGGTCAGCCTGCACGCCCGGCTCACCCCGGAGACGCGGGGGCTCATCGGGTCCCGGGAGCTGGCGCTGTTGCCGGAGGGGGCGGTGCTGGTGAACGTGGCGCGGGGGCCGCTGGTCGACGAGGACGCGCTGTGCGACGCGCTGGAGAGCGGGCGGTTGTCGGGGGCGGCGCTGGACACGTACGAGAGGGAGCCGGTGGGGGCGGGGTCCAGGTTGTTCGGCCTGGCCGATCGGGTGGTGATGACACCTCATCTGGGAGGCGCCTCGCGGGCGGTGGCCGAGAAGGCTGCGCGGATCGCGGCGGAGGAAGTGGGGCGCTGGGCGCGCGGGGAGACGTTGGCGCACTGTCTGACCTGAGCCGGGAGGCGGGATGTACGTCGGTATCGATGTGGGCACGTCCACGGTGAAGGCCGCCGCGTTCGACGGCGGCGGGCGTGAACTCGCCGTGGCGGCACGGCCGGTGGGGCTCGCGCTGCACGGGGGTGTCGTCGAGCAGGACATGGAGGAGGTGTACTCGGCCGTCGTCGGTGTGCTCGGGGAGCTGACCACCCGGGTGCCGGGGCCCGTCGAGCTCGCCGGGCTGACCGGGCAGGGGGACGGGGTCTGGCTCGTCGACAAGGACGGGCTGCCGGTGCGGGCCGCGGCCTCCTGGATGGACGGGCGGGCCCATGAGCTGCTCGACCAGTGGCTGGAGGACGGGACCTTCGAGGCGGTGTTCCGGCGGACCGGGAGCGCCATGTTCCCGGGGTGTCCGGGGCCGCTGCTCGCCTGGTTCGACCGGTACGAGCCGAGGGCTCTCGACGCCGCCGCGACCGCCCTGTACTGCAAGGACATGGTCTTCCGGCGGCTGACGGGCGCGCCCGCGACGACGGATGTGTCGGACGCGTCGATGCCGTTCCTGGACCCGCGGACACGGACGTACGACAACCGGGTGGTGGAGTTGCTGGGCCTCACCCACCGGCGCGGTCTGCTCGCGCCGATCGGGGATCCGCTCGCCGTCGCCGAGGCGCGCGGGGAGGGGCTGCCGGCCGGTACGCGGGTGGCGAACGGGCCGTACGACCTGCCGGCCTGCGCGCTCGGCGCCGGGGTGACCGTGCCGGGCGACGGGCTGCTGATCGTCGGCACCTGCCTGGCGAGCCTCGTCGCCACGACCGACCTCGATCTGAGCGGGGAGCCGGCCGGGCTGTACATCTCCACCGACCGGCCCGGGCACCGGCTGCGCGCGATGCCGGCGATGGTCGGTACGGCGGCCCTGGACTGGGTGCTGTCGACGACCGGCGTCCACCACGAGGAGGTCGACGCGCTGCTCGCCGACACCCCGCCCGGCGCGAACGGCGTGCGTGTGCTCCCGTACTTCGCCCCGTCCGGTGAGCGCGCGCCCTTCGTCGAACCCCGGCTGCGGGCCGAACTCACCGGCGTCTCACTGGAGTCGACCAAGGGCGACCTGGTCCGCGCGACCTGCGAGGGCATCGGCTTCGCGGCCCGGCACTGTCTGGCGGCGGCGGGGCTGACGGGTTCGCTCGCGGTGTGCGGGGGCGGGACGCGCAGTCCGGCGTGGATGCGGCTGCTGGCCGATGTGCTGGGGCGGCCGCTGAGGGTCGTCGAGGGTGAAGTCGGCGCGCGGGGCGCGGTGTTGGCGGCGGCGGAGCGGTACGGGGTGGCGCTGGACGCCGCGGCGTGGACGGAGCCGACGGCGGTCGTGGAGCCGGACGCGGCACGGGCCGCGTACTACACGAAGGCGTACGGGGAGCACCTGGAGCGGCTGGCCGCAGCCCGGAACCGGGCGCGGCGGGTCTGATTCCGGGACTGCCGCACCGGCCCCGCGAGAACTTACGCTCACAGGGCCGGTGTTGGTCGCGAGGAGGAGGTCCCATGGCGTCCAGGTCCGAGTCCAGGCGGTGCAAGAACTGCGGCAGCGTCGAGGACTTCGTCCCGATCACCGACGAGTCGGAGAAGGCGCACGTCCAGCGGTACCAGGAGCAGAACGGCAGGAAGTGGACCGTCTCCGCCAAGTACTACCGCTGCTCGCGCCCCGGCTGCCGGCGCTTCCAGCGGCTCGGGGACGTGAACGACGGCGGCACCTTCCCCGAGTCCGACGCCGGATAGCCTCCCCCCGCGCCCTACAGGTTGCTGAAGTCCGGGCCCTTGGTGCGGGTGCGCTTGATCTCGTAGAAGCCGGGGACGGAGGCGACGGCGAGGGTGCCGTCCCAGAGGCGGGCCGCCTCCTCGCCCTTGGGGGCGGGGGTGACGACCGGGCCGAAGAAGGCGATCTGCTCGCCGTCCGCGCCGGGCACGGCTATGACCGGGGTGCCGACGTCCTGGCCGACCTTGTCGATGCCCTCCTTGTGGGAGGCGCGCAGCTCGGCGTCGAACTCGAAGTCCTTCTGGTCGAAGTACTCGATCAGCTCGGCGGGCAGGCCGACGTCCGCCAGAGCGCCCTCGACGGCCTCGCGGGTGGGGCCCTGGCCCTCGTTGTGGATACGGGTGCCGAGCGCGGTGTACAGCGGGCCGAGGATGTCGGAGCCGTGCTTCTGCCAGGCCGCGGTGACCACCCGGATCGGCTGCCAGGCCTTGGTCTCCAGCAGCTCGCGGTACTCCTCGGGCAGCTCGTCGATCTTCGGCTCGTTGAGCACCGCGAGGCTCATGATGTGCCAGCGCACCTCGATGTTCCGGACCTTCTCCACCTCAAGGACCCAGCGGGAGGTCATCCAGGCCCAGGGGCACAGCGGGTCGAACCAGAAGTCGACGGGGGTCTTCGCGGAGGTGCTCGCGGTCTCGGACATGGGGCTCCTAGGAAAAGTGTTCGTTTCAACCGGCAACACCGGGCACCGCCGTCCCCATTCCCGAGTGCCCGCGGTCAGGAGCGCATGGCAGGATCGGGCCTGTCCACATACCGAACGCCAGCCGAGGGAGTACCGCCCGTGCCCGGTGAGAATCTGACCCGTGACGAGGCCCGGGAGCGGGCCGCCCTGCTGTCCGTCGACGGGTACGAGGTGTCTCTGGACCTGCGTTCGGCGGTGGGCGAGGAGACCGGGGACGGCCCCCGCACCTTCCGGTCCGTCACCACGATCCGCTTCCGCAGCAACGAGCCCGGCGCCGCCTCCTTCGCCGACCTGATCGCCCCGAGTGTGACCTCCGTCTCACTCAACGGCCGTGATCTGGACCCCGGTCAGGTCTTCGACGGCTCCCGCATCCTCCTGGAGGACCTCGCCGCGGAGAACGAGCTGATCGTCGACGCCCAGTGCGCGTACTCCCGCACCGGCGAGGGCATGCACCGCTTCGTCGACCCAGAGGACGGCGAGGTCTACCTCTACACCCAGTACGAGCCGGCCGACTCGCGCCGGGTCTTCGCGGGCTTCGAGCAGCCCGACCTCAAGGCGCCGTTCCGCTTCGAGGTGCGCGCGCCGGAGGGCTGGACGGTGTGGAGCAACGGCGTCGGCGATCTGGCCGACGGCGTCTGGCGATTCGCGGAGACGAAGCCGATCTCGACGTACATCACGTGTGTCGTGGCGGGCCCCTACCACTACGTGACGGACTCGTACGAGCGTGTCCTCGACGACGGCGGCAAGCTGGAGATCCCCCTCGGCGCCCTGTGCCGCAAGGGTCTCGCGCCCTACTTCGACGCGGACGACGTCTTCCTCGTCACCAAGCAGGGCCTGGACTTCTTCCACGACAACTTCGACTACCCGTACCCCTTCGGGAAGTACGACCAGGCGTTCGTGCCGGAGTACAACCTCGGCGCGATGGAGAACCCGGGACTTGTCACCTTCCGCGAGGAGTTCATCTTCCGCGGCAAGGTGACGCAGGCGTCGTACGAGGGCCGCGCCAACGTGATCCTGCACGAGATGGCGCACATGTGGTTCGGCGACCTGGTCACCATGGTGTGGTGGGACGACCTGTGGCTGAAGGAGTCCTTCGCGGACTTCATGGGCACGTTCGCGAACGTCGGCGCGACCCGCTTCAAGGACTCCTGGATCACCTTCGCCAACCGCCGCAAGGCCTGGGCGTACCGCGCCGACCAGCTCCCCTCCACGCACCCCATCACCGCCGACATCCGCGACCTCCAGGACGCGAAGCTCAACTTCGACGGCATCACGTACGCCAAGGGCGCCTCCGTACTCAAGCAGCTGGTGGCGTACGTCGGCCAGGACGCGTTCCTGGAGGGCGCGCGGCGCTACTTCAAGCGGCACGCGTACGGCAACACGCGCCTCGGTGACCTGCTGTCGGTGCTGGAGGAGACCAGCGGGCGGGACATGGGCGCCTGGTCGCGGTCCTGGCTCCAGACGGCCGGCGTCAACTCCCTCACCCCGCAGGTGCTGTTGGACGCGGAGGGGAAGGTCGACGAGCTGGCCGTGGTGCAGGAGGCGCCCGAGTCGCATCCTGAACTGCGGCCGCACCGGGTGGCGGTGGGCCTGTACCGGCGTACGCCCGAGGGCGCGCTGGAGCGGTACGCGCGCGCCGAGGCCGACGTCGACGGCCCCCGTACGGTGGTGCGGGAGTTGTCGGGTGCCGAGGCACCGGAGCTGGTCCTGGTCAACGACGACGACCTCACCTACTGCAAGATCCGCTTCGACGCGGGCTCCCTGGAGACGCTGAAGGCGGCCCTCGGTGACATCACCGACCCGCTCGCCCGCGCGCTGTGCTGGTCGGCGCTGTGGAACCTGACGCGGGACGCGCTGCTGCCGGCGTCCGACTTCCTGGACCTGGTGATGCGTTTCGCGGGGCGCGAGACCAGCATCGGGGTGCTGCAGATGGTGCACGCGTGGGCCGAGTCGGCGCTGGTGCACTACGCGACGCCCGAGTGGCGCGACCAGGGCGCGGCGCTGCTCGCCGAGTGCGCCCGGCGGGAACTGCTGGAGCGGGCCGAGCCGGGCAGCGAGCACCAGCTGGCGTGGGCGCGCTTCTTCGCCCGTACGGCCGAGGACGAGGGCGGCTTCGACGTACTGCGGGGGCTGCTGGACGGCACCACGGTCATCCCCGGCCTGGAGGTCGACCAGGAGCTTCGGTGGGCGTTCCTGGAGCCGCTGGTCGTGCACGGGTCGGCCGGCGAGGCGGAGCTGGCGGCCGAACTGGCCCGCGACGACACCGCGTCCGGCAAGCGGCACCAGGTGCGCTGCCTCGCCGGGCGGCCGTCGGCGGCGGTGAAGGCGCAGGGCTGGGCCCAGGTGGTGGAGTCGGACGCGCTGTCCAACGCGCTGGCCGAGGCGACGATCGCCGGGTGGGGGCAGCCGGGCCAACGGGAGCTGCTGGCGCCGTACACGGAGAAGTACTTCGAGGCGATCGAGCGGGTGTGGTCCACGAGGTCGATCCAGACCGCGATGAACATCGTCTCGGGTCTGTTCCCCTCGCTCCAGGCCTCGCAGGCGACCCTGGACGCGGCGGACGCGTGGCTCGCGGCCCACGAGGACGCGGCGCCGGCGCTGCGGCGGCTGGTCCTGGAGGGGCGGGACGACCTCGCGCGGGCGCTCCGGGCACAGGCAGCCATGGCCAAGGCTTGATCCGTCGGTGACCGTTACGAAATTCGGTCAACAACACCCGTAACCCCTGGTCCGACCCGATCGGACCAGGGGTTTTCGGCGCCCTATCGGCACCCGAACACCCGTCCTTTAGTGCCGCCTTGTCCGTATTTGTCGACGGGCGTGTAACAGCGGTTAGGGGGCGGTCCGGGCGCGGAAAACCCCTCGACATGAACCACAACACCCCGCTCCCCCCGGCCTCCCCCCGCCCCCTGCGCCACCTCGCCGAGGTCCACCGCCGCGTGCTGACCACGGCCCAGCTGCGCTCGCACGGTGTCTCCTCGTCGGAGATGAACGAGCAGTGCCGCCCCGGCGGCCCCTGGCAGCAGATCCTCCCGGGTGTGTTCCTGCTCCACCCGGGTCCGCCGACCAGCGAGGAGCGGCTGCACGCGGTGCTGATGTACGCGGCCCGGGAGTCGACGCCGGGTGTGCCGGTCCAGCCCGCCGCGGACTCCCCGCACCGCGCGGTGTACGCGGAGGCGATGATCACGGGCCTGGCGGCCCTCACCCTGCACGGCTTCACGTCGGCGCCCCCGCTCCTGTCCATCGAGAAGATCGACGTACTGGTCCCGCGTCTGCGCCGCCTGCGCTCCACCGGCTGCGCCAGAATCGTCCGCACCGCCGCCCTGCCGACTCCGCAGCAGGTGACGGGAGTTCCGATCGCCCCGGTGCCGCGCGCACTGGCCGACGCGGTCGCCGAGCTCTCGGACGCGGGGGCGGTACGCCGGCTGCTGACCGAGGCGGTGCGCGGCGGCCACTGCGAACCGGCTTCGGTGGTACGGGAGTTGAACGCGGCGAAACTCCTCAGCCGCCCGCACGTCGTGGACGCCGTCGACTCCCTCCTCGCCGAGGGCCGGGCGATCGCCGAGGACCGCCTCTACCGCATGGTCCACGAGCACGGCCTGCCCGACCCGGTCTGGAACGTCGACCTGCGCCTGCCCGGCGGCCCCCACCTCGGCGGCCTCGACGCCTACTGGCCGGAGCAGGCGGTGGCGGTGGAACTCGACACCCGCGCCCCCCGCCAGGACGAGGACGCGATGTGGTCGGAGTACGCCCGCAAGCGGGAGACCTTGGAGCGGCTCGGCATCACGGTCGTCTACATCACCCCGAAGAAGCTCCGCGACGGAATGGAGCAACAGGCGGCGGTGGTCCGCACCGCCCTGATGGCCTCCGGCGACCGCGACCCGGCCGCGTATGTCGTGGTGCTGCCCCGGTAGTGACGGACCGGGGCAGGCACCAGGAGGGGAGAGGAGGGACCGCCGGTCGGAGGGGGACCGGCGGTCCCTCCTCGGGTGTGCGCACGCCGGGCGGGGCGAGCCAAGGTAGATTCCATCTACGTAATATCCGTTCTACGTCTCGACCCCATCGGCGCCGACCACGACCCCGTGGCGGCAACCGTGCACTTCGCGGGCGGGAGGCGATGAAGTGGCTGGAGCGCAGCCGTTGCCTTTCGGTGGCATCGGCGGGAAGCGGCGGCCCTGACAGTCACGGCACCGTCGGCGGCGAGATGGCCGGCGCGGACGCGGACGCCGGTGCGAGCCGCGCCCGTACCGTCTTGCCTACATCTGCACGGAGGAACCAGTCCAGTTCAGCGCCGAGTTCCCGTACGACGAGCAGCCCGCGTCCGCCCTCACGGCCACCGGAGTCCACCCTTGCCACCGGGAACGCCAGCGACGGATCGGACACTTCGACGGACAGCACGCCGCCGTCCGACACGGCGAGCCGCAGCCACAGTTCGTGACCGGGGAGTCTGCCGTGCACGGCGGCGTTGGTGACGAGCTCCGACGTGACGAGTACGGCGTCGTCGATGTCGCCGGTCCAGTTCCACAGGGTCAGTTGGCGGCGGGTGTGGAGGCGGGCGAGGCGGGGGCTGCGGAGGGTCAGGGGGTAGCTCGTGGACCAGTCGGGGGTGAGGAGGGTGGGGGGTTGGGGGGTCGGCATGTGGGGTCCCTTCTGCGCTGTGGCTGTTCAACCACGGTGGCCGGAGCACCCGTTCGACTTCAATCGAAACGCAGTTGATTAATCAGTCGGCTGCAAATTGGACTATGCCGAGTTCTGCACAATCGGCTGCGCGGGCCGCATACGCGATGTCACACTCTGCACGCGGCGACAAGAAGGCGGTGCACATGGCAGCCAAACGGGGGCGGACAGCACAGCGGCTCGAACTCGGCTTGCAGCTGAGGCAGTTGCGCGAGAACTGTGGCCGGGGAGACCGAGGCGGGGGGCTCACCCGTCAGCAGGCGGTCACAGGGCTGCGGATTTCCTCGGCCTCCCTGCAGAGGATCGAGTCGGGGTCGCTGAACTTCCGCAACGTGGGCGACCTACGGAAGCTGCTGAACAAGTACGGGGTTACTGACGAGGAGGTCATCGAGTCCCTGATCAACCTCAACCGGGACTCGAACCAGCAGGATTGGCTGACGCAGTACCGGGGGCTCATGCCGGCCGGGATGCCTGGGTTCGTCGGCCTTGAACCTGAGGCCCACTCCATGAAGGCGTACCACCCGACGCTGGTCTACGGTCTGCTCCAGACGGAGCGCTACGCGAGCGCCGTGCACGAGGTGCAGAAGCCCGTCGAGGAGTACACGACCGAGTTCATCCGCAGCAGTGTGGAGCTGCGGATGAAGCGGCAGGAGATTCTCACACGGGAGAACCCCGTCCGGTTGCACGTCATCCTGGGGGAGGCGGCTCTGCGGTATCCCATCGGCGGAACCGACGTGATGCGCGAACAGTTCGCCCGCATCGAGGAGTTGTCGAACTGGGACCACGTGATCATCCAGGTCCTGCCATTCCGTCCCAGTTACCGCTCGGTCAACGACTTCGCGATCCTCGACTTCGGTGACGAACTTCCGCCGCGCGTTCAGACAGACAGCGCCTGGGGGTCCGTATCCACGTCTGACAAGCCGCGTGAAGTTGGCCGGTTCACCCGCAGGTTCGACGCCATGACAGCATCAGCACTGCCGCCCGAAGACACACCGGACTTCCTTCACCGACTGGAACGAGAGCTGTAGACGATGCCCACGCACCCCACCGCACCCGAACTCGCCTGGTTCAAGTCCTCCTACAGTGACGCGGGCCAGAACTGCGTAGAGGCCGCCCACTTCCCACCCGCCATAGCCGTCCGCGACTCCAAGAACCCCACCGGCCCCGCCCTCCTCCTCCCCCCGACCGCGTGGATCCCCTTCCTCACCCACCTCAAGGCCTAAGAATCAGCCCGCGACCTTCTCCAACTTGGCGACCTGCGCCTCGACGACCTTGACCGGCACCGTGACGGTCCCGGAGTCGGTCAAGGAAGGGTTGAAGAAGACGGCAAGGGTCGTACCGGACCGGACGACTGTGTACGCGGTTGGGGTGTCCGCGCCGAGGATGCCGCCATCCAGCCGGAAGGCCACCGCCTCGTCACCGGCGTCCGGGGCCTTCAGAGACTTCACCGCGGTGGCCTTGAGGTCGTCGCTGATCTCGAAGCCACCGGGGCACCCGTCCACGGATTTCCGCAGGTCCGCCATACCCTGCTCGGCGTCCACGCCCTGGTAGGAGTTGAGTACGACGCTGCTCCCCGCCACGTCTCCGTCGCCGGACGCGGCGTACGCGGTCCGGCCCACCCTCGCCTCGGGTTCGGCGCTCACGTTGAACATCGACATCAGGATGACGGCGGCGCAGACATCATCGCCGACATCGATGGGGATGTCCCCGAAGTCGGGAACCGAGAGGGCCTCGACCGAGTAGCCCTTCAAGTCCCCTTGATCGAGCAGGGCCTTGGTCAACTGGTCTTTCGTGAGCGACACGCCTTCGGAACCGACCCCGGGACTTGCCGACGCGGAGGCGGAACCCGATTCCGCCACAGCCGAACTCTCCGCCCCGTCGGGCTGCTTCTCCCCGCCCGAACCACACCCAGCCGCAAACGCCAACACCACAAACGCGGCTGCCGCACGCACCCATATGTTCCGGGCCACGCGCCCCTCCCTGACTCTTGCTCACCCACAGGTCAGAACGCCCCCAACGGGCGCTCGTCACCTACAACTTGACGATTCGCCGGCCCTACCCGAGCCGCGCAGGCACGAACGCCGCCGCGTCCCCGTGCCACTTCTTGTGCACCCACAGCCGCTCACCGGCCAGCTCGATCTGAGCCCAGGTACCGGACATCGGGCCGATCGGCGTCCCCTGCGGCAACCGCGCGAGCACCCGCGTCGGCTTCACACCGCCGAAACGGCCGTACTCCAGCACGACCGTCGCCTGATCGGTCACGAGCACCACACGCCGGCTGATGAACGCGTTGGCGAGAAGCGCCCCGGCGAGCCCGCCCAAGGCGCCCCCGAAAAGCCCTGCGTTGCCCGCCATCCCAACCGCAGCGAGAACGACCCTCAGCCCGATTGCCCCTGCCACGAAGAACGCGATCTGGAACCAAGGATTGATCCCACCTTGCGCGAACACCACCCGGCGAACCTGCTCGCCGGACTCCAGGAAGCGCTGGGACCGCTCAATAGCCTTTCTTGAAATATTCGAAGTCACGATCCTCAACCAATCGACTAAAAATTTGCTCGACCACTAGATTCAAGAATCCCGCACCAAATTTCGCAAGTTACCGCCAGGACTGATTGCGGCTGGGCGGAAACGGGCCAAACAGGCTGCCATACTCACCCGTATCATCGCTAAAAGCGAAACCCGGACCCGCACTCTTGACGCCCTCATACAACCGGACAGTAAGAGCCAAGGGAGGGGCGAGGGCCAGACCAAGTGCTTCAGCAACCCGTGACTGCTCAGCACCTACTGCGGGCCAATTCGCCACCAAATCCCGACACAGAAAGCCTGTTGCCGATTCCATGGCGGCAAGGTCCCCGCCCGCAGAATACTTCAGACAGTCTCTCCAGTACGGAAAACCCACCACCAATCCCAGAGCCTCCCTCAAGTCGGTGGCGATAATTCCAGCATCACCTTCCGAGCTTGCATACAGCATCGGGCGAGCAGACGCCCCGGTGCCGCACAGATAGAACATCCCACCCGTAAAGTCTCCAGCAACGGCTTCGATCGGAAGCCCGGAGGCCAGCCTTGCAGACTCATCACCGGCCTTGCGTCTGACGTCAAACTCGAACGCATCCCCCAGAAGCGCCGCGAGCTCCTCGTCTTCTTCTATACGCTGCAACAAATTACTAGAATCTCGCATAACGCCACCATAGCAGAGTCCGATATGAGCATACCCTTACAGCATCCCTATCTTTCGATAATACCCAAGCAGTCCTTTAATTCCTGGATTGAAATAGCCTGGATCTCCGTACTGCTGCTGGCCTATTCGGCGCATGTCCCAAATATCCCGAGCAAGGACGGTGCGGAACGGCAGACCGCTCTCAGCTGCCTTAGTAGCACGTCCGCGCGACTTATACGTCCTTGTCAGCGCATGATCACCCTGCTTCATTACGATGGCTCCGCCCTCGTTCCTGGAAAGGAATCCAAGGCCGTCTTGCGGCATGTGATGGGCTTCCAGGCCGTCGCCTACTGGACCTGGATTGAGATCACCAAAGCGTCCGGCATCATTCTCTGCCACGGTCTTGCAAGTATTGTGAACGAGAACCGCCTGCGACCCTGCCAGCACGTAGTACGTGTGCTGCGCGGCCACCGTGAGGTTGTACGTCCGGACATGATCCGCATAGGCCCGGTTGCCCTTGATCTTCGCCGTGCTGCCGTCGGCTGCCAGCAGGGTCATCCCCGGCTTCAGATCGCCGGCCTTGATCCACTCCCCTGTTGAGGGGACCCAGAACGGGTGCTCCGCGGTGGCGGTGATCTTGTGGGTGCCGGTCGGGCCCTCGATGGACAGCTCGTTGAGGTGCTTGTCCGTCTCGGTGCTGATCAGTGCTGTGACCGGCTGGGAGTTGGTCTCCCCCGTGTCCGGGTCCGTGGACAGGACCTCGTCACCGAGTTCGATGTCCTCGATGTTCTTCGACGAGCCGTCCGCCAGCAGGACCTTGGTGCCCGCGAGGAAGCAGTTGACGGATCCTCCGGCACTGGTGGCAGCAGCCTTGCTGCCGAGCAACTTGCCCGCGAGGGCGTTCGCGCCCTTCTGCAGCAGCCGTCCGGCGCCTTCGCCTGCCACGCCGCCTGCCGCGCCCCACAGCGCACCCTCGGCCTGGTCGGCCAGCTGACCGCCGATGCTGTGGTCGGCGTCGGAGTCCATGGCGTTGCGGACGCCCGCCCCGGCCGCGCCGGCGATCGCGCCGCAGCCGGCCGCGAGGGCGTAGCCCGCACCGCCCGTCGCCGTACCGGTGACAGCCGCCGTGCCGTAACAGGCCGCACCCACCACGACCTCGGTGGTGAAGCTGACGATCTCGACCTTGTTGGCCTCCCACCAGTTGCCGAGCTTGCACTTCCAGTCGCAGTCGGAGGGCGGCTTCGTCGTCGTGACGGTCCTGGTCACGGTGACGGTGACGGTCTGGGTGTCCGAGCTGGAGCCGGTGCCGGTGCCCGAGCCGCCGCTCCCGTACTCGGGGCAGGCCGGGTTGGTCACACTGGGGCAGCCGACCGTGGTGGGGGTGCTTCCGACGCTGTCGCCCAGGAACATCAGCCCACTCGGATCCGAATGGCTCACCGGGCTGTTGTTGCTGTATGCGTAGCCGTTCATCAACGCCGGGTCGGCGATGTCGAGGAGCGGGTCGGCGGAGATGAAGCGGCCCGTTTCCGGGTCGTACTCCCTCGCTCCCAGATGGGTCAGGCCTGTTGTGTTGTCGTCGGCTCCACCGATGTAGCCGCGGTGGGTGGCCCAGGTGTCGCTCGTGGTTCGCTCGACGCCGAACGGGTCGGTGCGCTGGCGCTTCACGGCCTGGCCCGAGGCGAGGTTGACCGTGGCTGTCGTCGTGCCGTGCTGGTCGGCGATCATCGCGATCAGGGTCGAGTTCGACGACCCCAGGGTGGACGAGCGCATGACCGCGGGCGCGCCGGCCTGTGCGTAGTAGCGCTGGCAGTACGACGTCGACCCGTTGGCGTCGGTCGACAGCTCCATTCCGTCCAGGTAGAGCGTGTGGGAGGAGCCCGTCGAGGCCACCAGGCGGTTGCCCGAGGCGTCGTAGACGTAGTTCGTCTTGTCGTTGAAGGCCCAGGTCTGCGCACCGGTGCCGTTGCACGTGTAGAGCTGGAGGTCGGTGCCGGACGCCGAGTTGGAGCTCGGTACGTCCAGGCACTTTCCTGATGCGACGTGCTTCAGCGTGTTGCTGTCGGTCGACGTCCACTGCTGGTTGGCCGCGCCCGTGCAGGCCGCGATGACCACCGCCGCGCCGTTCGCCGTGCCGCCGTCCTTGTACGCCACGGGCTGGACCGTGGCCGCCATGCCTGCGCCCCTGCTGTACGGCACGCCGGACGTCAACGGCGACGGCATTCCCGACATCTGGACGCTCACCAGCGACAACAGCGTCAAGTTCTACGCCGGTGGAGCCAAGGCCCTCGGAAGCGGTGTCACGGTCATCAGCAACACGGACGGAGGGTGGTCGATCAAGCTCGCGTTCGGATAGGACGGCGGGGCGATGGAGGCGGTGTGGGACAGACTCCCCGCCGCCCGCCCCTCACAACGGTTCCGGGAGCGAAGGCCGCGTTCCCGCCGCCATGTGGATGCCGTCGATCAGCGCCGCGTACGCCGCGATCATTCTCGTACGGCTGAAGCGTTCGCGGCTTGCTTCCAGGGCGGGGGCGAGATCGGTGCGGGAGGCGACCGCCTCCGACCACGCCGACGCGATGAGCTCCGGGTCCGGCGGGGTGACGAAGCCGTGGCCCGCGACGATCGCCGCGCTGTCGCCGACGTCCGTGGCCACCGGTACCGCGCCGCACATCATGCCCTCGACCAGGCACAGCGGGGCCGCCTCGCCCCAGGAGGAGGTGAGGGCGACCACGTCGGCGGCGGCGTAGACGTGCTCCATGTCGTGGCGGACGCCGAGGCGGTGGAGGCGGGACGCCGGCCCCTGCTCCGCCCCGAACGCGGCCTCGATGTCCGCGTCCAGGCCCGGGTTGGCGGCCGTCATGCCGGCGCCGCACATCAGGACGTGGCCCTCCGGCTCCCGGTCGAGCCAGGCCCGGGCGGAGCGCAGGAACAGCGGCACGTTCTTCATCGCGTCGTAGCGGGCGGCGAAGGCGACCACCGGGGCGTCGGCGGGGATGTCGAGGGAGGTGCGCAGGGCCAGCCGGCGGGCCGGGTCGGGGCGGAACCGCTCCAGGTCGACGCCGTTCGGGATGACGTGCAGCAGCTCGGCCGGGATGCCCGCGGCCTGGTAGGCGGCCCGGGTGGACTCGGCGCAGCACACGCACGCGACGACCGTGCCGTCGGCGATGGCCGCCTTGAGCTCGTCGAGCGCGCTGCCCTGGTTCTCCGGGTCGGAGCGGTGCAGGCAGACCACGACCGGGCGGCGCGGCAGACCCGACTGGTTGAGCAGCCGCAGGGGCTGTTCCTTGAGGGAGAGGATGACGTCCGCGTCGGCCGTGGCCCGCGCGGTATCGGCCAGTTCCGGGCCGGTGAAGACGGCCGGATCACCGCTTGCGGGGAAGACCCTCCCCAGGGAAGCGACACCCACCCCGGCCGCGGTCAGCGACCGGTAGCAGGCGTCGCTCTCCATGCGCTGCCGGGTGGCCTCCCGGTGCACCTCGCTGTGGATGCTCAGCACGCGATGGTGCTGGCCACCCTCCTGTAGTCCCAGTACGACATCGCTGTGGACGATCCGGGCCCCGCCGGAGAAGAAGCCCTCGTAGACCGAGAGCACGTGCAGTCCGCGCCTTGCACGCACACGACCACCCGCCTTGCACAAATCGAGCCATCCCCGTGAAGTGCGGGTTAGCCGATATGAGGCGGCATGAATATTGCGTACGGATTAACTCGGCGCTTCGTGTCGGAGTCTCCTCGATTACGGGCGCTACCCGGCGGTCATTTACCGCAGAATTCCGCCTCCATCACCGCCTTGTCATCCCCCGTCCAGTCCCCGTTGAAGTTGAACGCGAGGGAATGCCTGCCGTCCGCCGTCGCCGAGACGACCGTGTTGGAGCCGTGGATGCCGCCGTCGTGGCCCCAGACGTGGACGCCGCAGGACAGGGTGCGGTCCCCGAGGCCGAGGCCGTAGCGGGCGTTCGGGTTGCCCTTCACCGGGACGGTGGTCTTCATCTCCTTGAGCTGCCGCGGCGGCAGCAGGGCACCCCTGAGCAGGGCCGACAGGAAGCGGTTCAGGTCGGCGCTGTCGGAGATCATGTCGCCGGACCCGGCGGCGATGGTGGGGCTGAGTTCGGTGACGTCGTACGACGGTCCCGTCGTCGATTCCGCCAGCTTGGAGTAGGCGCGGCTGCTGGGCCGCGGGAGCGTGGTCCGGGTGCCGGGGACCGAGGTGCCGGTCAGGTGGAGGGGCTCGATGATCCGGTGCCGTATTTCCGCGCCGTACGAATTCCCCGTGGCCTTTTCGATCACCATCGCGGCCAGGAGGTAGTTGGTGTTGGAGTAGCCGTAGGAGGTGCCCGGTTCGAACTCCGGCGCGTGGGACATGGCGATGGCCAGCAGGTCCTGCGGGGTCCTTCGGTCGTAACGGTGCTCGAAGAAGCTGTCCTTGACGAAATACGTGCTGACGAATGTGTCGTCCTCGGTGTAATTGAAGATGCCGCTGGTGTGGTCGAGGAGTTGCCGGAGGGTGATCCGGCTGCCGTCGTGGCCGTGGCCGTGGACCGCGCCGGGCAGCCACTTCTCCACCGTGTCGTCCAGCGACAGCCGGCCCTCGGCCTCCAGTTGCAGGAGCACGGTGGCCACGAAGGTCTTCGTGATGCTGCCGATCCGGTAACGGTCGTACGGCGAACGGGACTTGCCGGTCCGGATGTTCCCCACGCCGGCGGTCGTCGACCAGGTGCCGTGCGCGTCCCGCACGGACGCCGTCACCCCGGGGACGCCGTCCTTGACGGCGGCCTCGACGGCCCGCCGGGTCGCGTCGTGGCCGCCGGCGGGCGTGGCCGCGAGGGCAGGGCCCGCCAGGGCCGCCGACAGCGCCACGGCCGTGGCCGCCACCAGCATCGTACGAACATGTCCGCTCATGTCTTGGTCTCCCCCTGGGCCTGATGGCTCGGACGGCTCGATGGTCGCGAGCCGGTCGGGGGGACAGACCCGGCCCACAGCGCCGCGGTTGAGGCGCTGTGGGCCGGTTGAGCGGGAATCAGCCCTTTTTGAGGACCAGTTCCGTGTTGCGGTCGTTGGCGTCGCCGCCGAGGACCTTGCTGGCGCCGGGGGCGTTGTAGGAGAGCTCCCGGTAGAGGGCGGCGAGGCCCGTCTGGGTGAGGTCGGAGAAGTCGGTGCGGTGCGGGGCCGCGGACTCGACCAGGGTGGTGAACAGGGAGAGCGTGCCGTCCTTGTTGTCGGCGATCTCGATGACGCGCGCGAGCTGCGGGTAGTCCACGTGCGAGGCGGTGGAGATCTCCCAGAAGGAGCGGCCGTCGGGGGCCGAGTGCGGGGTGATGTCGTTGCGGTGGATGTGGCCGTTCACCCAGGCGAGGACGTTGGCGTGGCTGCCGAGGAGGGCGACCACCTCCTCGCCGCCGTGTCGCCGCTCGTCGGGGTGGGCCGGGTCGCGGTGGCTGGTGTTGTCCATCGTCTTGCTGGTGTGGTGGCTGAAGACGATGGCGTACGAGTCCTTGTTGTCCCGCAGCTGCTTGTCGAGCCACTTCAGCTGGGCGGTGCCGATGGAGCCCTCGTAGTGGCCGCCCGGGTCGGTGGTGTCGAGGCTGATGCCGATGACGTCGTCGGCGATGCGGAAGGTGTAGTACTGGGTGCCCGCGTCGAGGTTGGCGCTGGAGTAGCCGTGGCCGACGGGGCCGACACCGCGGTAGGCCGGGTCGAGGTGGGCCTTGAGGTAGTCGGCCGGGGTGTACGGGGCGCGCTTGTCGTCCGGCGTGACCGAGCGCATGTCACGGCTGTGCGCCTTGAGGAAGTCCCGGAAGGCGAGGCCCTTGGGGTCGTCGCCGGCGCTGATGTGGGCCTGGAGCTTCTTCGAGTCGGCCACGGAGACGGACATCAGCTTCCGGCCGCCGACGGCGTACTCGGCGAGCCAGGAGTCGCCGTGGCCGTAGCAGCCGAGCGGCATGGCGTCGTGGTTGCCGACGGTGGAGTACCAGGGCAGGTTGAGGCCGGGGCTGCGGACCTCGCGGATGGCGGCGGCGAGGAAGCCGTTCAGGTGCGGGAAGCCGAGCTGCTTGTCGCCGTCGCGGACGGCGGAGTCGGCCTGCCAGTACAGCTTGAGCCCGCTGTTCTGGACGCCTTCGTAGTGCCGGGGGTCACCGGAGTTGGGCTGGATCCGCCCCCCGCTCATGATCTTCAGGAACCACTCCAGCTCGGACTTGGCGTTGTTGTCCGTGTTGTCGCCGGTGGTCATGGCGAAGTGGAGCGGGGAGCCGGTGACCGGGGCGCCGCGCAGGGCGTTGATCCGCTCGACCAGGGACACGGCGCCCTGCACGGTCAGCGCCTCGTGCGGGCGCCAGGAGTGCGGGTTGGTGGCCCGCAGGTACTCCAGGCGCATCGGGTGCTGGGCGTCGATCAGGTGAAGGTCGGTGAGCTGCACGAAGGCCGCGAGTGCGGTACGGCGGCCGGCGCGGCCCGTCTTGGGGGCGGCGAGCTCGCTGCGCACGACGCGGGACCAGCCGGGGCCGTCGCCGAGGCGGCGGTACGGCGCGCTGGTGCGCGGGGCGGCGACCGTGGCGAGGGTGGTGCCCTTGGTGTACGGCGCGAGCGGGGCCGACTCGACCTGGCGGGAGTGCGCCACGGTGGCCTCGTGGGCCTCGCCGGCGGTGGTGGCGGCCTGGCTGTCGGTGGGCCGCAGGGCGTAGCCGATGCCTGCGGAGACGGCTGCGGCGCCGGTGGCGGCGAGGACGGTACGGCGGTTGATCGCCGGGGTGGCGGCGACGACAGAGCGTATGCGCGACATGGCGCGATCTCCCCGAGTGCGAACGCGTCGGCAGTGGTCGCGGGTCGTCGCTGTCGCGAACTTCCCGCTCGTACTGGATGCTTGGCACCGGGGATGACCTGCGCGTGAACGAGACGGCAACGCGCAGCGCCGATCACCGTACGTGGATCTAGGAGCCCCCTGTGCGCCCTTGAGCGTGCTTCGGGCGGACGGGGGGCGGTTACGGAGTGTTCATCTTCCCGGGTAGGGGGAGGGCTCCAAGTGGCCCGTGACGGGACGCTCCCGCCACAGCGCCAGCCCCACGTCGACCAGCCCCACCCGGTTCAGCCCCGCCACCTCCCCCAGCGGATGCCATGCCGCCAGGTCCGTGGAGCCGCCCACCTCGGGGCGGAGTTCGCCGCCTGTCACCCGGGCCTCGTAGACGAGCCTCAGCGCGTGGCGGTCGACCTCGCGGCCGAAGCGGTGGTGGGTGGTGAGGCGGAACGAGTGCACGCCCAGCAGGCCGGTGATCTCGACGTCGTAGCCCGTCTCCTCCTCCACCTCCCTCAGCACGGTGTCGTACGGGTCCTCACCGTGTTCCATGCCGCCACCCGGCAGGGTCCACTCCGGCTTCCCGTCGTCGTCGATCCCGCGGGCGAGCAGGAGTTGGTCGTCGCGGACGCATACGGCGTAGGCCGCCACCCTCAATTTCCTTCGCACACGCGGACGTTAGTCCGCCGGGACCGGATTGGCAGGCGAGTATTCCGGCTCCGACCAGCGCAGTGGGAGCGCCGAGGGTGTCTCCGTCGCCTCCGTCAGCTCGAAGCGCACCCTTCGTGCGCCGTCCGCGCCGAACAGCGTCCTCGCCTCGCCGGTCAGCTGGAGCGTCGTACCCGTCGTCCAGTCCAGGAACAGCAGGCCCGCGCGGGAGTCGGAGCGGATGTTGCCGAGCGTCAGGAACATGGAGTTGCCCGGGTAGTCGCGCCAGCTCAGGGCGCGGGGTGAATCGACTCGCACGAAGCCCGGGTTGCCGCCCCTGTGGCTGACGTCCGCGCCTTCCTCGTGCACCGTCGCGATGAAGAAGGTGTCGGCCGATGCGATGAACCGCCTCTGGTGTGCGGTCAGTTCGGTGCCGCGGCGCGGGTCCTTCGCGCCCCGGTCCGCCACCACCTCGTACGACTGTCTCCGCTGGATGTACTTCGGGCAGTTGGAGAAGACCCGGTCCGCCGAGATCGCCAGTCCCCTCGGCGTCGGCCGGAGTCTGCCGTTCAGGCGCATGCGGCGGCGGGTGCGGGGGTCCAGGGCGATCGTGCCGATCCGTACGCCCTCCGTTGCCAGCGCCGGCGCCAACGGGTCCCCCGGCCGCACTCTGCCCGTCACCGACATCTGGTGCGGGGTCGTCGCCCGTGCGAAGCCGGGTGCGCCGGTCACCGGTGACGCCCACACCCTGGCCGTCTCGGGGTCCGCCGCGCCCAGTACTAGCAGTGGCTGGAGTTCCAGGAAGGCCGCCGCGACCGGCTTGATCCCGTCTCCTATCGCCCTGCCGACGTGGTCGGCCGTCTCGCGCACGCCCACCCGGTCCTGGAGCGCGCGGGAGCCCTCGTGATAGACGGGCATGGCTAGAAGAAACCGCAGGTGGGGGCGGATTCGTTCGGCACGGGCGCTCCCTTCGCGCCGCTCGGCACCGAGATCTCCAACCGCGTCCCGTCGGGGTCGTGGAAGAAGATGCCGCCCGAGGCCGCGCCCTCGCGGTGGGCCACCACTCCCTCGTACGCGAAGTCGGCGCCGTACGCCCGCAGCGCCTCCTCGTACTGACGGACCCGGTCAATGGAGTCCGCCTCCAGGGCCAGGTGGTGCAGGCCGGCGCGGGCCCCGTCGTATCCGCCGCTCGCCTGCTGCCACAGCGTGAGGACGAGTCGCTCGCCGTCGCCCAGGAACGCGTACCGCCGGTCCTCCTCCTTGCCCTCGCCCACGAGCACGAAGCCCAGGACGTCCCGGTAGAAGGCGAGCGAACGGTCGAGGTCGGTGACGTTCAGGCCTGTGTGGCCGGTGCGCAAGGTCATGGGGATCCCCTCTGCCGGATCGACGACATCTATAACCCTTGACTCTGATGTTAGCGGTTAGAATTCGGGAATGTCAACCGGTCACGTAACCTTTAGCGGTTAGCCGGAAGGAGATCCCCATGACCGCCGCCCCCGACCCGCGCCCCCTCACCGGTGAGCCGCTCGCGCTCGATCTGCTCAACACGCGGTGGATGAAGGAGGGGGTCGTGCAGGACCTGCTCCGTGACGTCGACGGGCTGGCCGTGTGGCTCGATGCCAACGGGCTGGACCACACCGCCGACGAGGAGACCCTGGGGCACGTCCTCCAGGCGCGCGACGCGCTGAGGAAAGCGGTGGACGGGGAGGACGTGGCCGCCGTCGACGCCGTGCTCGGGCATGGCCGGATCCGGGCCACGCTCACCGTCGACGGGCCCGGGGAGCTGCCCGAGTTCGGGGACCCCTCGTGGGGGCCCGCCTGGCTCGCCGCACGCAGTTATCTGGAGCTGCTCACCATCGCCCCGGACCGCATCCGCGGCTGCGCCCACGAGTCCTGCATCCTGCACTTCTTCGACACCTCACGGAACGGCACCCGCCGCTGGTGCTCCATGGCAGCCTGCGGGAACCGGGCCAAGGCGTCCCGGCATTACGCGCGCTCGAAAGATGCGTGAACCAGCCCGCAACTGACGGGTGATTTGCCGGATTTCGCGCCTGATAACACCAAAGAGCACCGGGGGTTTTCCCCATACATCCATCTCGATTCGGTCAACACTTCCCAAACAACTGTCCCTTGCGTAAAGCTGTGCGGTCGTTCACGCACGTTCCTTTACCTACAAGGGATGCCGATGACCCTCACCCCCCAGAGACGCGTGGCCCGAATAGCCGTGGCCGCCGGTCTCGTCGCCGCGCTCTCCGCGGCCGGGCCGATACCCATGGCCTTCTCCGCCGACGACCCGTCCACCACCGCCCCGACCGACGGCGCCGTCAAGTCCGCACAGGACAAGCTCGGTTCCGACGACGCCGACCTGCTCGCCGAGGCCAAGGCCGCCGGCGACAAGAACGTCACGATGATGATCGCCACCGCTCCCGGGCAGACCGAGCAGGTCGCCGAAAAGCTGGACGCGGTCAAGGGCGGCTCGGTCGGCCGGACGTACGACAAGGTCGGTTACGTCCGTGCCACCGTCCCGACCTCGAAGGCGGACTCGGCCATCGCGGCCGCCGCGAAGCTCTCCTCCGTGCACGGCATCGACCTGCGCGAGGAGATACCGCTGGACGACCCGAGCGCCGCGAGCACCGCCAAGTCGGCCTCGGCGAGCCCCACTTACCCGGCTCCCGGCAAGAAGACGCCCGCCGCGAACCCGTACAACCCGTCCTTCGAGACGGGCGCCGTCGACTTCGTCGAGGACCACCCGAAGGCGGACGGCCGCGGTGTCACCATCGGCATCCTCGACTCCGGCGTGGACCTGGGGCACCCGGCCCTGCAGAAGACCACCACCGGCGAGCGGAAGATCGTCGACTGGGTGACGTCGACCGACCCGATCCTCGACGGCGACGCCACCTGGCGGCCGATGGTCACGAGCGTCTCCGGTCCGACCTTCACCTACGGCGGAAAGACCTGGACGGCGCCCGCCGGGTCGTACCAGGTCAGCACCTTCAGCGAGTCCGCCACCACGGGCGGCGACGCGAAGGGCGACGCCAACCGGGACGGCGACACGACCGACAAGTGGGGCGTGCTGTACGACGCCGCCGCCGGGACCGTCACCGTCGACCTGAACAACAACTACGACTTCTCCGACGACACGCCGATGAAGCCGTACAAGGACGGTTACCAGGTCGGCTACTTCGGCACCGACGACCCGTCCACCGACGTCGTGGAGCGCCAGCCGTTCGTCGTGCAGATCCGCAAGGACGTGCCGATGGACCCGTACGGCGGCGACTGGGTCGGCCAGAAGCGGGACTTCGTCAACATCGGTGTCATCGAGTCCGAGCACGGCACGCACGTCGCCGGCATCACCTCCGCCAACGGCCTGTTCGGCGGCAAGATGAACGGCGCCGCTCCGGGCGCGAAGATCGTCTCCTCGCGCGCCTGCACCTGGACCGGCGGCTGCACCAACGTCGCGCTCACCGAGGGCATGATCGACCTGGTCGTCAACCGCGGGGTCGACATCGTCAACATGTCGATCGGCGGTCTGCCGGCGCTCAACGACGGCAACAACGCCCGTGCGGAGCTGTACACGCGCCTCATCGACACCTACGGCGTGCAGCTGGTGATCTCCGCGGGCAACTCCGGCCCGGGCGCGAACACCATCGGCGACCCCGGCCTGGCCGACAAGGTCATCTCGGTCGGCGCCACCATCTCCAAGCAGACCTGGGCCGCCAACTACGGCTCCCAGGTGACCAGGTCGTACCAGATGATGCCCTTCTCCTCGCGCGGTCCGCGTGAGGACGGCGGCTTCACGCCGACCCTGTCCGCGCCGGGCGCCGCGATCAACACCACCCAGACCTGGCTGCCGGGCTCCCCGGTCGCCGAGGCGGGCTACTCGCTGCCGGCCGGCTACTCGATGCTCCAGGGCACCTCGATGGCGTCCCCGCAGGCCGCGGGCGCGAGCGCGCTGCTGCTCTCCGCCGCCAAGCAGAAGCACATCGAGCTGACGCCCGCCACCCTGCGCACGGCCCTCACCTCAACTGCCAAGCACATCAAGGGTGTTCAGGCGTACGAGGAGGGCGCGGGCCTCATCGACATCGTCGACGCCTGGGACTCGATCCGGGACGGCGCGACCGCGCACGACGCTGTGCTCAACAACTACGCCGTGAAGGCGCCGGTCGACACCGCGATCGACTACGCGCTGAAGACGCCGGGCTTCGGCACGGGCCTGTACGACCGCGAGGGCGGTCTCAAGGCCGGTGACAAGAAGACGTACGACGTCACGATCACCCGGACCTCCGGCTCCGAGAAGGCCGTCTGGCACGAGCTGAGCATCGAGAACAACGCCGGTGACACCTTCCGGATCGCCGGCAAGGGCTGGGTGAAGCTGCCGCTGAACCAGCCGGTCACCGTCAAGGTGCAGGCGAACCCGAGGTCCGCGGGCATCAAGAGCGCGATCCTCGACGTCGACGACCCGAGCACCGAGGGCGTCGACAAGCAGATCCTCACCACCGTCGTGGTCTCGGCGCCGGTGAACTACACCTGGTCCGCGTCCAACTCCGTGCAGCGCAACAGCACGCAGTCGTACTTCGTGACCGTGCCGGAGGGCGCCAAGTCCCTGGAAGTCGCGATCAGCGGGCTCAAGGACAAGAGCCAGACCCGGTTCATCGCGATCCACCCGTACGGCGTCCCGGTCGACAACTCCGGCACTCCGTACTGCTACCCGAACTACCTCGACGGCAACGGCTGCCGCCCCGACGTGCGTTCGTACGCGGACCCGCAGGCCGGTGTCTGGGAGATCGAGGTCGAGTCGCGCCGGACCTCGCCGCTGCTCGACAACCCGTACAAGCTGAACGTCGCCGTCTACGGCGCGGCCTTCGACCCGGAGACCGTGACCGTCCCGGAGGCCAAGGTCGGCACCCCGGCCGCCGTCTCCTGGAAGGTGACGAACAAGCTCGCCGCGATCGACGGCAAGCTCGCGGGCGGCCCGCTGGGCTCCGCCAAGTCGGCCCGTCCGACCATCAAGGAGGGCGAGACCCAGGTCACCACGGTCGAGGTGCCCGCGGGCGCCAAGTCCCTGGACGTCGCCATCGGCAACGTCTCGGACACCTCCGCCGACCTCGACCTGACGGTGAAGAACGCCGCCGGCACGGTCGTCGGCTCCTCCGCCGACGGCGACTCGGAGGAGGCGGTCTCCATCGCCTCGCCGGCCGCCGGTACGTACACCATCGAGGTCGCGGGCTACTCCGTCCCGGCCGGCTCGACCGCGTACGACTACCAGGACGTGTTCTTCTCCGCCGCCCTGGGCACCGTCACGGTCGACGAGTCGACCCCGGTGAAGCTCGGCACGGGCGCCTCGGCGACCGTCTCCGCGAACGTCACCGCCGCGGCGGCCGCTCCGGAGGGCCGTGAGTTCTTCGGCCAGGTCCAGCTGGTCAACGCGAACGGCACGGTCGCGGGCCTGGGCAGCGTGAAGATCGAGAAGGTCACGCCGTAGTAGATGGTGGTACGGCGATGAGGGCGGGCGTCCACCGGGCGCCCGCCCTTTCTCATTCGCACGGCACGGCGGACGCCTCCGGCAACGCCCGTGCCAGCGCGGCCCGTTCGCGGGCTATGGCCTTCTCGCCGGTGAGAACGTAGTCCGGGGTGGAGGCGTGGCGCGGTACGGCGACCAGGACGTGGTCGCCCTTGCGCAGGGGCGCGGACAGCGCCTCCTCGTCGACGGTCAGGGTGAGCTGCGGCTTCGTCCTCTCCGGTGTGTACGAGCGGGTCACGTGCAGGGTGATCCGCTCCTGGCCGGCCTCTCCCGCGACCCGCTGTACGGCCGTCACGTCCCCCTCCGCGACCAGCCGGGTGCAGGCGAGGTAGCCGGGGCTGGAGAAGGGGGAGCCCGCCGCGGAGTCCGCCGCCTTGCCGCCCGCCTCCGCGCTGCTCGCGCCGGCGTCGTCGGCGCCCCCTCCGGCCTGTCCGACCAGCCAGATCATCCCGGAGAACACTCCCCCGACGGCGGCGACGGCGAGGCCCGCGAGGGCGAAGCGGCGCACGGCACGCCGGTTGCGGGGCGCCCGGGGAGCCGTCCGCCGCGGACGCCGGGCGCGTGGCCGCCGTACCGGCGCCGTCGCCTCCAGCGCCTGCTCCTCGGCCAGCGCGTCCCCGATCATGCCGAGCTGTTCCCGCAGCAGCGCCACGTCGGCCTCGGCGGCGCGGTGCTCGGCGCGCAGCTCCGCGCCGGCGCCGTCCGGCAGCGGCTCCCCCGTGATCGCGGCCATCAGCGCGTCGGGGCCGTCGTACTCCCCGTGGGTCTCGTGTCCGGCGGTCATCTCACACCACCTCGTCCTCGTGCAGGCGGGCGCGCAGGGCCCGTACCGCGGTGTGCAGCCTGCTCTTGACCGTGCCCTCGGGGACGCCCAGCTCCTGGGCGATCGAGCGGACCGGCAGATCGGCGTAGAAGCGCAGGACGAGGACCTGGCGCTGGGCGTCGGGCAGCTCGTCCAGGCCCTGGGCGACCGCCAGCGAGAGCACGCTGCTGTCCTCGCCCGACGGGTGCTCCAGCTGCCTCAGCGAGGCCAGGCGCTCGCCGATGCGCTCCTGGCGGCGCTGGGCGCGGTGCCAGTCCATGGCCAGGTTGGAGGCGACGACGGCCGCCCAGGCGGAGACGTCGCGCGGCGCCTCGTACCCCTTCGCCGCCCGCTCCAGGAGCCGCAGCCGGACCTGCTGCACCCCGTCCGGCAGGTCCGTCTGCGGCACCCCGCCCAGCGCGAGCACCGCCCGCACCCGGCGTTCCTGAGCCGCGTCCAGAGGATCCCCGTGATCGTCCTCCTGGGCCCGGCGGGCCTTTCTGCGCAGCACAAGCCACCCCCCTCACCGCGTTTCCTCTACGACGCTCCGGCGCACGGAAACGTTCGGCGCTCACGCCGGGAGTTTCACCGAGGCGTACGTCACACCCGTCGGCGTCCCATTCCTCGGGCATGGAGCGCAAAGAATTGGACAGGCGGACCCGGGTCGGCCGCATGATGGAAAAGCCGCAGACATGCAGAGAACACCTAAGGGAGTCGCCGTGAGGGTCGGAATCGTCGGAGCCACCGGTCAGGTCGGCACGGTCATGCGCAGGATTCTGGCGGAACGGGACTTTCCGGTCACCGAGCTGCGGCTGTTCGCCTCGGCGCGTTCGGCGGGGTCGGTCCTGGACGGCGTGACGGTCGAGGACGCGGCGACGGCCGACTACTCCGGTCTGGACATCGTGCTGTTCTCCGCGGGCGGCGTGACCTCGAAGGCGCTGGCCGAGAAGGTCGCCGCGCAGGGCGCCGTCGTGATCGACAACTCCTCCGCCTGGCGCAAGGACCCCGAGGTCCCGCTGGTCGTCTCCGAGGTGAACCCGCACGCGATCGCCGACCGCCCCAAGGGCATCATCGCCAACCCGAACTGCACGACCATGGCCGCGATGCCGGTCCTGAAGGTCCTGCACGCCGAGGCCGGCCTCGAAGCGCTGGTCGTCGCCACCTACCAGGCGGTCTCCGGCTCCGGCCTCGCGGGCGTGGCCGAGCTGCACGGCCAGGTGCAGAAGGTCGTCGCCGACGCGGACAAGCTGACGCACGACGGCGGCGCGGTCGACTTCCCCGAGCCCGGCGTCTACAAGCGCCCCATCGCCTTCAACGTGCTCCCCTTCGCGGGCAACCTCGTCGACGACGGTCTGAACGAGACCGACGAGGAGCAGAAGCTGCGCAACGAGTCCCGCAAGATCCTGGAGATCCCCGAGCTCAAGGTCTCCGGCACCTGCGTGCGCGTCCCGGTCTTCTCCGGGCACTCCCTCCAGATCAACGCCCGCTTCGCCCGCCCGATCTCCCCCGAGCGCGCGACGCAGCTGCTCGCCGCTGCCCCGGGGGTCGCGCTGTCCGACATCCCGACCCCGTTGCAGGCCGCCGGCCAGGACGCGTCCTTCGTGGGCCGCATCCGCCGCGACGAGACGGTCGACAACGGCCTCGCGCTGTTCGTCTCCAACGACAACCTCCGCAAGGGCGCGGCGCTGAACGCCGTGCAGATCGCGGAGCTGGTGGCGGCCGAGCTGAAGCAGGCCTAGGGCCTGCGCACCTCGTAGAGGAAGCAGCCGTACTCGACGGCCCGGACGTGGACCAGCGCCACGGCCGGGTCGGCGAACGCCTTCCGGAACGCCTCGTCGCCGGCCGCGTCCACCAGCTCGCCGCCGAGGATGCGCCCGTCGGCGGAGTAGCGGCGGACCGTGCGGTGCGCGTCGGGGAAGGGGTAGCCGTCGAGGTCGGGGCCCGGGCACTCGTCCGCGTGGACGAAGACGGGGCCCTGCTCGTCGTACGCCCCGGGCTCGGCACCCGTCTCGGCCGCCCACCGCCGCAGCGGCGCGTACGAGACGAGGGCGATCCGCTCCCCCGGCTCGCTGCGGCGCAGACAGCAGCGGAGCGGGGCGCCGCCCTCGTCGTCGACCACGGGTGCCATCGGGCGGCCCGCGTCGTCGGCGGTGCGGAGTTCCTTGAGGACGGACTGGTCGATGGGCCGTGCGGTGTAGGTCGTCGTCATGTGTTCCAGGCTGGCCCGTGCGGGCCCGGATGACCGGCGGGAATCGGACATGGCGCTGCGGCGGCGCCGATCGGTGATCCATCGGGAAAACCCTCGTCGCCCTCCCCACGGTCACGTGGAAGGATGGCCGAACCCACCCATAACGAGGAGATGACCGCGTGCCTGGCACAAACCTGACTCGCGAAGAGGCGCAGCAGCGGGCGAAGCTGCTCACCGTTGACTCGTACGAGATCGATCTCGACCTCTCCGGCGCGCAGGAGGGCGGTACCTACCGGTCCGTGACCACGGTGCGCTTCGACGTCACGGAGACCGGCGTCGAGTCCTTCATCGACCTGGTCGCCCCCACGGTCCACGAGGTGACCCTCAACGGTGACCCGCTCGACCCGGCCGAGGTCTTCAAGGACTCGCGGATCGCGCTGCCGGGCCTGCTGGAGGGCCGCAACATCCTGCGGGTCGTCGCCGACTGCGCGTACACCAACACCGGTGAGGGACTGCACCGCTTCGTCGACCCCGTCGACCAACAGGCCTATCTCTACACCCAGTTCGAGGTCCCGGACGCCCGCCGTGTGTTCGCGTCCTTCGAGCAGCCGGACCTCAAGGCCACCTTCCAGTTCACCGTGAAGGCGCCGAGCGGCTGGACCGTCATCTCCAACTCGCCGACGCCGGAGCCCAAGGACGACGTCTGGGTCTTCGAGCCGACGCCGAGGATCTCGTCGTACATCACGGCGCTGATCGTCGGCCCGTACCACAGCGTGCACAGCGTGTACGAGAAGGACGGGCAGTCCGTGCCGCTGGGCATCTACTGCCGGCCCTCGCTCGCCGAGTTCCTCGACTCGGACGCGATCTTCGAGGTCACCCGGCAGGGCTTCGAGTGGTTCCAGGAGAAGTTCGACTACGCGTACCCGTTCAAGAAGTACGACCAGCTGTTCGTGCCGGAGTTCAACGCGGGCGCGATGGAGAACGCGGGCGCGGTGACCATCCGCGACCAGTACGTCTTCCGGTCCAAGGTGACCGACGCCGCGTACGAGGTGCGCGCGGAGACCATCCTGCACGAGCTGGCGCACATGTGGTTCGGCGACCTGGTCACCATGGAGTGGTGGAACGACCTGTGGCTGAACGAGTCGTTCGCCACCTACACGTCGATCGCCTGCCAGGCCTACTACCCCGAGTCGCGCTGGCCGCACTCCTGGACGACGTTCGCCAACTCCATGAAGACGTGGGCCTACCGGCAGGACCAACTGCCCTCCACCCACCCGATCATGGCCGAGATCAACGACCTCGACGACGTCCTGGTCAACTTCGACGGCATCACGTACGCCAAGGGCGCGAGCGTCCTCAAGCAGCTCGTGGCGTACGTCGGCATGGACGAGTTCTTCGCGGGCGTGCAGGCCTACTTCAAGCGCCACGCGTTCGGCAACACCCGCCTGTCCGACCTGCTGGGCGCGCTGGAGGAGACCTCCGGGCGCGACCTGGGGAACTGGTCGCAGAAGTGGCTCCAGACCGCCGGCATCAACATCCTGCGCCCGGAGATCGAGACGGACGCGGACGGCGTCATCACCTCCTTCGCCATCCGCCAGGAGGCCCCGGCGCTCCCGGCGGGCGCGAAGGGCGCTGTATCCGATGATGCGGCTCCGCCGCGTGGGACGCTCCGCCCCCACCGCATCGCGGTCGGCCTGTACGAACTCGACGAGGACAGCGGCAAGTTGGTCCGCGACGAGCGCGTCGAGCTGGACGTCGACGGTGAACTCACCGCCGTACCGCAGCTGGTGGGCAAGCGCCGTCCGGCGGTCGTGCTCCTCAACGACGACGACCTGTCGTACGCCAAGGTCCGCCTGGACGAGCAGTCCCTCGCGTTCGTCACCGAACACCTCGGCGACTTCGAGTCCTCGCTCCCCCGCGCCCTGTGCTGGGCCTCGGCCTGGGACATGACCCGGGACGCCGAACTCGCCACCCGCGACTACCTCTCCCTCGTCCTGTCGGGCATCGGCAAGGAGTCCGACATCGGTGTCGTGCAGTCGCTGCACCGCCAGGTCAAGCTCGCCATCGACCTGTACGCCGACCCGGCCGCCCTGGAGGCCCTGCTGACCCGCTGGACCGACGCGACGCTCGCGCACCTGCGCTCCGCCGAGCCCGGCAGCGACCACCAGCTGGCGTGGGCGCGGGCGTTCGCGGCGACCGCCCGTACGCCGGAGCAACTGGACCTCCTGGAGGCCCTGTTGGACGGTTCGCAGACGGTCGAGGGCCTGGCCGTCGACACCGAGCTGCGCTGGGCGTTCGTCCTGCGGCTGGCCGCTGTGGGCCGCTTCGACGAGGCGGAGATCGCGGGCGAGTACGAGCGGGACAAGACGGCCGCGGGTGAGCGGCACGCGGCCGGCGCCCGTGCCGCCCGCCCGACCGCGGAGGCGAAGGCGGAGGCCTGGGCCTCGGTCGTGGAGTCCGACAAGCTCCCGAACGCCCTCCAGGAGGCGGTCATCGGCGGCTTCGTCCAGACCGACCAGCGCGAGCTGCTGGCGCCGTACACGGACAAGTACTTCGAGGCGGTCAAGGGCATCTGGGACTCCCGCTCGCACGAGATGGCCCAGCAGATCGCCGTCGGCCTCTACCCGTCGATCCAGGTCTCCCAGGAGGTCCTCGACAAGACGGACGCCTGGCTGGCCGAGAACGAGCCGGGCGCGGCCCTGCGCCGCCTGGTCTCGGAGTCCCGCTCGGGCGTGGAGCGCGCGCTGAGGGCGCAGGCGGCGGACGCACAGCAGTAGCAGCCGTACTCGTCCGTACGACGACGAAGGGCGCCCGGAGTCACTCCGGGCGCCCTTCGTGTGTCCTCACCGCACGACCATTCCGCCGGTCACGTTGACGAAGGTGCCGGTCAGGCCGGCCGCGTGGTCGGAGGCGGCGAAGACCGCGGTGGCGGCGACCTCCGCGAGGGTGGGGTTGCGGCGGGTCATGCGCATCGACGCGAGGTTGTCGACGATGCCCTGCACGGCGGCCTCGTCGATGGCCGGGTTGACCGCGGACAGCTTCTCGACGGTGAACGTCTCGGGCACCCCGGCCGCCCACAGCCCCACGGCCCGCACCCCGCGCGGCCCCAGTTCGATCGCCAGATTCCGTACGAGCGTGTCGATCGCGGCATCGGCCGGTCCCGTGCCGCCCATCATCGGACTCCCGTGCGCGGAGCCGCTGTTGAGGGCGAGGATGACGCCGGAGCCGCGCTCGGCCATACGGCGGCCGGCGGCCCGGGCGGTGATGAAGTTGGCGCGGGCGCCGTTGATCACGGGCCGCAGGAAGTCGTCCACGGCCATGTCGGTGAGCGGGGCGCCCTGCACATCGCCGCGCGTGACGAGGTTGAAGGACACGTCCACGTCCCCGACCCCGGCGAGGTGCTCCTCGACGGCCGTCTCGTCGAGCGCGTCGACGACGGCCACCTCGGCGTCCTTGATGTCCGCGGCCACCGCCTCCAGGGTCTCGCGGGTGCGTCCGACGAGATGGACGCGGGCGCCCTCGGCGGCGAAGGCACGGGCGACCGCACCGCCGATCGAGCCGCCGGCGCCGTACACGATCGCGGTCTTGTCGGTGAGCAGCATGGTGATCTCCTTGCGTTCCGGGGAGCGTGTTCCGTATCGGTCGGTCATACAGACGCACGGCACCCCGGACGCTCATCGGTCACAGCTTCAGCGGCAGCCCGAAGTCCGGGAACAGGTGCGGCTCGAAGGACGTGATCTCCACGATCCGGTCGTCCGCGTCGAAGCGGAGCACGTCGAGGACCTGGGCGCGGTAGACGTTCGTACCGGGCCTGCGGACGTAACCCCCCGCCGCGAGCTGGCCGTTGGCGCGGGCGGGCAGGTGGCGCCAGTGGCCGAAGAACATGGGGGACGCGGGGTCGAGAGTGGGCCGCAGGAACTCGACGAGGGCGTCCCGGCCGGTGAACCAGAAGGGGTTGGGCGGCATGGTGAGCCTGACGTCCTTGCCGAGCAGCTCGGTCATCGCGTCGAAGTCGAGCCGTTCGGCCGCGGTCATGTAGCCCTGAAGGACGGCCCGTTGGGCCTGGGTCGGCTCCCCGGCGCTCCAGTCGGCGCGCTGCCCCGGCAGATGGTCGCGCAGGGTGGGGCGGGCCCGCTGCAGCGCGCTGTTGGCGGAGGCCACGGTCAGGCCGAGGGCGTCGGCGGTCTCGGCGGCGCTCAGGCCGAGCACGTCCCGCAGGATCAGCACGGCGCGCTGGCGGGGCGGGAGGTGCTGGATGGCGGCGAGGAAGACCAGCTCAAGGGTCTCCCGCGAGACGGCCGCGCTCTCCGGCTGCTCCTCCGCGGAGGGCAGTTCGTCGTCGGGGTAGGGCTGGAGCCAGGTGATCCGGGCGGGGGGCTCGCCGGTGCCGTGGTTCATGCCGGGGATCGGCTCGTAGCGCTGCGGGCGACGGGCGGTGCGGCGCTGGAAGTCGAGGCAGGCGTTGGTGGCGATGCGGTACAGCCAGGTGCGGGCGGTGGCCCGGCCCTGGAAGTCCTCCCGGGCCCGCCAGGCCCGCAGGAAGGTCTCCTGGACCAGGTCCTCGGCGTCGTCGTAGGAGCCGGTCATGCGGTAGCAGTGGACCTGGATCTCGCGGCGGTGGGACTCGGTGAGGGCGGCGAAGTCGGTATCGGTGAGGGCTTCCGCGGTTTTTTCCGTGACGGCTTCGGGGGTTTTTTCCGTGACGGCTTTGGGGTTCTTTTCCGTGGCGGCTTTGGGGGTCTTTTCCGTAACAGATGCCGGCGTGACGGAATCGTTGGCGCTGTCCCGGGCCACCCGGGCGACCCGGCGGAGCCTGGCGACGGAGGCCGACAGTTCGGTCACGCCCGAGTAGAGGACGGAGGCCGGCTGCGGCACGAGCTCCTGCACGCGCCGGCCGATGTCCTCGATCAGCCCGTCCACGCCGGACCCCGCCCCCTGCCGCTCCCGGTACGCCTTCTGCCGGCAGGCGGCCGAGCAGTACAGGGAGCTGCGGCCCTTGCGGCCGGTCCGCTCGGGCAGCGGTTTGCCGCAGCTGGCACAGACATCGGCGACCACGGGCACCTCCGGAGGTCCGGGCATTGCGTCACGCGGGGACGGAGTGACGCTATCGCGGTACGGAGGCGGAGGGGAGCTCCGGTCAGGCCGGTTCCGATGGCCGGGTGAGGTGGGTGCGGGCGACCTTGCGGAACGCGGAGACCAGGCGGCCGCGGTCGCCGGCGCGGGTGGCCAGGGCGACCTGGCTGGGCTCCACGCCGTGCAGCGGTACGGAGGTGAGGTCGGGGCGCAGTCGGGCGCCCGCCGGATCGGCCGTGATGACCAGGGCCTCCCCGGCGGCGACGACCTCGAACTTGTCCTCCAGGTCCCGGATCTCGGGGCCGTCGGGCACCGGGCGGCCGTCGGGCCGGGGTTCGATCCGCCAGAAGGCGGCCCAGACGGGGTCGGCGCCGACGATCCTGGGCATCGGCTCGTCCGCGATGTCGTCGACGGTGACGGACTCCTTGCCGGCCAGGCGGTGACCGACGGGGACGACGATGGCACGGGGCTCGTCGTAGAGGACGGTCACCTCCAACTGGTCGGTGGCGAAGGGGAGTCGGGTCACCGCGACGTCCACCCTGCGTTCGAGCAGCGCGGTGCGCGCCTCGTCCCAGCCCAGGTGCATGCTGCGTACGTCGGCCTCCGGATGGCGGCGCCGCATCTCGCGGACGGCCGCGGTGACGAACAGGCCGCTGGTGAAGCCGACGGTGAAACGGCTGGGCTCGGCGGCGGCGCGGGCCTCGGCGGCGGCCTGCTCGGCGGAGCGCAGCAGGGCCCGGGCGCGGGGCAGGAACGCCTGGCCGGCCTCGGTGAGCCGGGTGCCGCGCGGGGTGCGGTCCAGCAGCCGGGCGCCGACCTGCTGCTCCAGGCCGGCGATCTGGCGGCTCAGGGAGGGCTGGGTGATGTGCAGGGACTCGGCGGCGCGGCCGAAGTGCCGGTGCTCGGCGACGGCGGTGAAGTACCGGACCAGACGGAGGTCGAGGTCAGCCATGCCTCCAAGATACGCCCATCCACCTGGGGTGATGCCCAAACCGCATTGCGGGATGCGGAAGAAGCCTTGGACGGGACGCCGCCCCCCTCCGGAGGATGGAGGCACATCCACTCCCCTCCCTCTCGAAGGGCTTCACCATGCGTGTTTTCGTCACGGGCGCGACGGGTTTCATCGGTTCCGCCGTGGTCCGCGAACTTCTCGACGCCGGGCATCAGGTGACCGGCCTGGCCCGCTCGGACACGTCCGCGGCGGCGCTCACGGCCGCCGGGGCCGAGGTGCGGCGCGGGGATCTCGCCGATCCGGCCGGGCTCGCGGAGGGGGCGGCCGCCGCCGACGCCGTCGCCCACCTCGCCTTCATCCACGACTTCTCGGGCGAGTTCGACTTCGCCGCCGCCTGCGCGGCCGACCTGCGGGCCATCGAGGCGATCGGGGCGGCGCTGGAGGGCTCGGACAAGCCCTTCGTGGTCTCCTCGGGGACGGCGCTGCTGCAGGGCGGCGGCCGGGTCGGCACCGAGGAGGACACGTCAGTGCCGGGGACCTTCGGGGCGGTCCGGGGGCGGAACGAGGACGCGGCCATCGCGCTGGCCGAGCGCGGGGTGCGGTCGGCGTCGGTCCGCTTCGCGCCGACGGTGCACGGCCGGGGGGACCACGGGTTCGTCCACATGCTGATCGGCATCGCCCGGGAGAAGGGCTTCGCGGCGTACGTCGGCGACGGCACGAACCGCTGGCCCGCCGTGCACCGCACGGACGCGGCGCGGCTGGTCCGGCTGGCCCTGGAGCACGCCCCGGCGGGCGCCCGCCTGCACGCGGTCGGCGAGGAGGGCATCCCGTTCCGAGACATCGCGAAGGCCATCGGCACCCGCCTCAACCTGCCGGTCCGCTCCATCACCCCCGAGGAAGCCCCACCCCACTTCGGCTGGCTCGCCCACGTCACCACCCTCGACACCCCGGCATCGAACACCCTGACCAGGAAGTGGCTGGCCTGGGAACCGACGGGGCCGGGCCTGATCGAGGACTTGGAGGAGGGGCACTACTTCGACTGATGGGGAGTTCGGCTGACGGGGAGTTCGGCGGACGGGGAGTTCGGCGGACGGGGAGTTCGGCGGACGCGGGCTTCGGTTGACGGGGAGTTCGGCGGACGCGCGCTTCGGCTGACGAGGAGTTCGGCTGACGGGCGCTTCGGTTGACGGGACTTCGGCTGCTGGGGGCTTGGCCGACGCGGGGTCCGGCTGACTCGCGCTTCGGCGGACGGGGGCTTGGCCGACGCGAGGTCCAGCCAACGCCCGCTCCGACCGACGGGGACCCGGCCGACACGGAGTCCAGCCGACGCGCGCTTCGGCGGACGGGGGCCTGGCCGAGGCGGAGTTCGGCCGACGCGCGCTCCGACCGACCGAACATAGCCGACACGGAGACCAGCCAACGCCTGCTCCGACCGACGCGGACATGGCCGACACAGAGACCAGCCGACGCGCGCTTCGGCGGACGCTGGCTGGCACGGACGTCGGCTGACCCAGCCGACTGACCCCGACTTCGGCTAACTGCGCTCCGGCTGGCTCGGATGCTGGCTGGCCCGAACGTCGACTTACCCGGACTTCCCCTGACCCGCGCTTCGGCTGACCCGAACGCTGACCGGCCCGTACGCCGGCTGGCCCGTACGCCGGCTGGCCCGAACGCCGGCTGGCCCGAACGCCGGCTAACCCCAGCCGCCTGCCCCGGACTTCCGCCGACCCCCACTCCAGCCGACCCGCACCCCGACTGCCCGAATCGGGCGCTACGACGATCGACTCGCCGCCCCGCCTCCCGCCGAAGCGACCACCCGTAGCGCCTCCAACACGCGCCCCACCGCCGCCCCTTCCTCGGCCCCCTTCCGCACGGCCGCCACGACATGCCGCCGCGGCCGATCCACGGTGAGCTCCCGCATCACCACACCACCCACCCGGCGCCCAGCCTCACCCACCGGCCGCCGCCACCGGCCTCCCCCTGGCTCCCGACCCACGGCCGCACCCTCCCGTGACTGACCCCCGGTCGTCTCCCGGACGGCGGCATCCTCCCGCGATCGGCCCTCCACCGGCTCCCCAACAACCGCACCCTCCCGTGACCGACCCCCAGTCGGCTCCCCAACAACCGCCCCCTCCCGCGACCAGCCCCCCACCGACTCCCCAACAACCGCACCCTCACCCGCCCCTTCCCTCCCCACCACCACCATCCGCGGCACCAGCGCCACCCCCATCCCGGCCTCCACCATCGCCAGGATCGCCGTCCAGCCCGCCGCCGAATGACCCTGTACGGGGCTGAAGCCCGCCGCCTCGCAAGCCGTGCGGGTGATGTCGGACCAGGGGCCGCTGCCGCCGAAGATCCACGGCTCCCCGGCGAGGTCGGCCAGCCGCAACCCGTCGGCGTCGGCCAGAGCGTGGTCGCGGGGCAGCGCCACGTCGAGCGGGTCGGCCAGGAGCGGGACGAGGGTGAAGCGGGGGTCGGCGGCGGTGGGAGCCTGCGCGGCGAGGGAGAGCGCGAGGTCGACGTCACCCGCGGCAAGCAGCTCGTACGCCTCCCCGGCCTCCGCTTCCCGTACCCGCACGGTCACCCCTGGACGCGCCGCACGCAACGCTCGTACCGCGGGAACCACCAGAGCCGGCACGGCCGTCGAGAACGCACCGACCCGCACCTCCCCCACCTCACCCCGCGCATACGCCGCCAACTCGGCATCCGCACGCTCCAGTTGTTCGAACACGGCCTCCGCGTGCCGCAGCACCAGCCGCGCCGCGTCCGTCAACCGCACCCGCCGCCCCTGAGCCTCCAGCAACGGCACCCCGAGCTGCCGGGCAAGGTTGCTCAACTGCTGCGACACCGCCGAGGGCGTCATCCGCAGCGCCTCCGCGGTCGCGGTCACGGTCTCCCGCTCCCTCAGTGTCCGCAGAATCAGCAACTTCCGGATGTCCCACTCGACCATGGCGGCAACCTATACGGCGGCCCGCTCACACCCGCTCACACCCGCGCCGCCGCCCCCAGCCCCACCCCGCCCAGGATCAGCCCCATGCACAGCACCTGCCTCCACCCGATGCCCTCCCCGAGCACCGCCCACGACAGCAGCGCCACGCACACCGGCTGGAGGTAGTAGACGACTCCCGCGCGGGCCGGGCCGATCAGGGTGATCGCCTTGTTCCAGGCGAAGAACGCGACGGCCGAGGACGCGATGCCGACATAGAGGATCGGCAGGACCGTGCCGGGCGTCGGGGTGAAGCCGCCCTGGGCGGTGAGGCTCACGGCCTGGGCCGGCAGCAGCAGGGCCGTGCCGAGGAGGAAGGTCGTGAACAGGAAGGCCGTACCGCCGAGTCCGACCGGCCGGCGCCGCAGCAGCGCGCTGTACGAGCCGAAGCAGCAGGCCCCGGCGATCATCCACAGGTCGCCCGCCGCGAACCCGGCCCCGCCGCCCACCAGCAGCACCACCCCGGCGCACGCCGTCAGCAGCCCGGCCACCCGGCGCGTGCCCAGCCGTACCCCGGCCGCCCGCTCGAATCCCGCCATCAGCACCGGCGAAGCGGCCATGATCATGCCCATGTTGGCGGCCGGAGTCGTCAACCCGGCCTGGTTCACGAGGGTGTTGTACACGGTCACCCCGAGGAGCGCGGCGAGCAGCGCGAAACCGAGATGACGCCGTATCAATTCCCTTTGCCGCCAGGCCTGTCGGGCACCGAAGGGCGTCACCGCCGCCAACGCCACCACCCACCGCCAGAAGGCCTGCTGCACCGGCGGCACGCTGTCGTGCAGGGCCCGGGACGTGACGAAGCTGCCGGACCAGACGACGGTCGCGAGGGCGGCGAGGGCGAGTCCGAGGAGGGGCGCGTTGCGGGCGAGTGCGGTGCGTGGGGCGGCGGCGGTCC
The DNA here is from genome assembly GCF_022698165.1 of Streptomyces cylindrosporus. Lineage (GTDB taxonomy): Bacteria > Actinomycetota > Actinomycetes > Streptomycetales > Streptomycetaceae > Streptomyces > Streptomyces cylindrosporus. The sequence continues at coordinate 95,228 of NZ_JALDAY010000001.1, read as the reverse complement.
GGTCGAGGACGGCGGTCACTGAGGTCCTTTCGGTCGTAGCTGAGCCCGGCATTCCGGCAATCCGGCGATCCGGCGATCCGGCGATCCGGCGAATCCCGGTGCACCTACCGTCGCAGCGCCACACCTGTCACGTCCATCGAATCTTTTCGATCATTCCTTTCAGCTGAACTGAACAATTGACGGCGTCCACCCATCGCCCCCACCCGCAGCTGCCCGGCCACCGTCGCCCCGAACGCCAACCCCATGCCCACCAGCTGGACCGGCGTGAGCGACTGGCCGAGGGCCGCCCAGCCCACGATCGCCGCGGTCAGAGGGGAGAGCGGGCCGAGGAAAGTGACCTGCGTGGCGGTGAGGCGGCCGATGCCCCGGAACCAGAGCCAGTAGGCGACGGCCGTGTTCGCGAGGGCGAGATAGAGGTAACCGCCGACCGCCGGGGCGTCCAGCGCGGGCGGCGCACCCTCGGCCAGGAACGCGAGCGGCGCGATGAGCAGGCCGCCCGCGGTCAGCTGCCAGCCGGTGAGGGCGAGCGGACCCACCCCCTCGGGCCGGCCCCACCTCTTGGTCAGCACCGTGCCGGTCGACATCGAGGCGGCCGAGGCGAGCGCGGCCAGGACGCCGACGGGATCGAGCGCGCCGGACGCCTTCAGTACGACGAGACTGACGCCGAACGCCGCCACCACCCCGGCGACCACCGCCCGCACCGTCGGCCGCTGCCCGAGCAGCAGCGCCGAGAGCCCGACCACGAACAGCGGCCCGACCGAGCCGACGACGGCCGCCATCCCGCCGGGCAGGCGGTACGCGGACAGGAACAGCAGCGGGAAGAAGGCGCCGATGTTCAGCACGCCGAGGACGGCCGACTTCCACCACCAGGCCCCGCGCGGCAGCACCCGGGCTACCGCCAGCAGCAGGAGCCCGGCGGGAAGCGCCCTGGTCAGGGCGGTGAACAGCGGGCGATCGGCCGGAAGGAACTCGGTCGTGACCGCGTAGGTCGTGCCCCAGGAGACGGGGGCGAGGGCGGTGAGCAGGATGGTCGCGGACCGGTTCATGGCGAGGCCCTTCAGAAGAAAGCTTGACGCCGATTAGCTTAGTCCTAAGCTAATCAGCGTCAAGCCACTCGCTACGAAGCCACTTAGCACCAAGCAGCTTTCTTGCAAGCGACCGGCCCCCGGACGGATACTCACTCCATGACTGCACAGCCCAAGGACCCCGTCGACGCGATCGTGGAGCAGTGGGCCGAGGTGCGGCCCGACCTCGACACGAGGGCGATGGAGGTCTTCGGGCGGATCTTCCGCCTCTCCCGCGCCATGGGCGACCGCATGGAGAAGGCGTACGCACCCTTCGGGATCTCGCGCGGCGAGTTCGACGTCCTCGCCACCCTGCGCCGCTCCGGCGAGCCCTACACCCTCTCGCCCCGCCAGCTCTCTGCGACCCTGATGCTCACGACGGGCGGCATGACGGGCCGCCTGGACAAACTGGAACGCGCAGGCCTGCTCCGCCGCTCCCCCGACCCGCACGACCGCCGCGGCCTCCAAGTCACCCTCACCGAAAAGGGATTGCAGCTCATCGACGAGACGGTCGGGGTCGGCCTGTCCGCCGAGACGGAGGCGCTGTCGGCCCTGAACGCCGAACAGGCCGACCAACTGGCCGACCTGTTGCGGGAGTTGCTGGCGAGCACCCAAAAGCCGCTGCACTAGGGCCCGTTGGACCCTCCGGCCCTGTTCGGGCGTTCGGCGCTCCGCGGCTCGCTCAGCCCACGTGCGTGGCCAGCGCCCTCTCGATCGTCGCGTCGTCCGCCGAGTCCGCCGCCCAGGCCACGTATCCGTCGGGGCGGACCAGGACTGCCGTACGGCGGGCGCTCGCCCACTGTTCCACCGCCAGTCGGTCCTTGCGGACGCTCTGGTCCTGGGGCGGCTCGGGGGTGATCAGGACGAACCGGCCGCCGCGCAGGGCCTCGTACAGGCGGCCGCTCTTCAGGGCGACGTCGGGGACTCGCGTGCCCGTGAGGCGGTGGGTGCCGCGGGGGGCCGGGTAGCGGTAGCCGATGCCGGTGAGCTGCTCGGCCATCCTGCGGCGGGCCGGTGCGACGGTGTTGAGGACCGTGGTGAGCACCGCCCGCTCCGCCAGCGTCCAGGGGTGCTTGGCCATGGCCATGCGGACGATGCCGCCGCTGCTGCGCAGGACGGACCGGCCGACGGGGTGGCGCTCGGCCTGGTAGGTGTCGAGGAGGCCGACACCCGCGTGGCCCTGGACCACGGCGGCCAGCTTCCAGCTGAGGTTGGCCGCGTCCTGGAGGCCGGTGTTCATGCCCTGGCCGCCGGCCGGGGTGTGCACGTGCGCGGCGTCGCCGGCGAGGAAGACGCGGCCCACGCGGTAGGCGGGCGCCTGGCGTTCGTCGCTGTGGAACCGGGAGAGCCAGCGGGCGTCGTGCATGCCGTAGTCGCGGCCGAGGGCGAGCCGGGTGACCTCCTTGACCTCCTCCAGTTCGAGGGGCTCGCTGTCGGGGACGTCGTGGGCGCGGTTCCAGGCGATGACGCGGTAGTAGCCGTCACCGAAGGGCGCGAGGAAGGCGAAGGCGTCGCCGACGGTGTCGACGGTGAGCAGCGACTCCGGCTCCTCGGCCAGCCGGACGTCCGCGAGTACGACGGAACGGATCACCGACCGGCCGGGGAAGGGCAGACCGATGGCCGTGCGTACGGCGCTGCGCATGCCGTCGGTGCCGACCACGTACTCGGCACGCAGGCTCTCCGCCGCGCCGCCGGCGCCCCGGACCTCGACGGTGACGCCGTCCGCGTCCTGGGTCAGGCCGGTCAGCTCGGTCTCGTACCGGAAGTCCACCCCCGCCTCGACGGCCCGCCGCTCCAGGGCCTTCTCCACCTCGTACTGCGGGATGACGAGGAGGTGGTTGAAGCGGGAGGGGAGGGTGGTGAGGTCGACTTCGAGGCGGGTGAAGAGGCGGAGGCGGTCGAGGGGGCGGCCGACGGCTTCGAGTCCGTCGGCGAGGCCGCGGGCGTCGAGCTGTTCGAGGGTGCGGGCGTGCAGGACGAAGGCGCGGGAGAGGTTGCTGGTCTTGTGGGGGCGCTTTTCGAGGAGGGTGACGGGGACCCCGGCGGTGGCGAGGTCGCCCGCGAGCAGAAGACCGGCGGGGCCGGCGCCGACGACGATCACGGGGGTGGGAGTCGGGGTGGCGTTCATGTGGGGGGCCTCCTCCTGATGCCAACATCCGTTGGCCAACAACTGTTTGCCAACGCTTGTTGACGACGTTAGCGCCACCTCGGCGACAGAGTCAACGCTTGTTGGCCAACACGTGTTGGCATACGCTCGTAGGCATGACCGGCACCGACGCATCCAGTACCGGCGGCCCCCGACGCCGCTCCGACACCACCCGCAACGCCATCCTGGCCGCCGCCCGCGAGCGCTTCGCGGCCGACGGGTACGAGCGGGCCACCATCCGCGCCATCGCCAAGGACGCGAACATCGACCCGTCCATGGTCATGCGCTACTACGGCAACAAGGAGGGCCTGTTCGCGGCGGCCGTCACGGTCGAGCTGAAACTTCCCGACCTGGCGTCGCTCCCCCGGGACGAGGTCGGCCGGGCGCTCGTGGCGCACTTCCTCGACGTGTGGGAGCAGAACGACGAGCTCACCGCGCTGCTCAGGGTCGGCGCGACCAGCCAGGCGGGGGCGGAGCGGATGCAGGGGGTCTTCCGGGACCAGTTGCTGCCGGTGACACGGCACGTGTGCCCGGACCCGGAGCAGGTGCCGACGCGGGCCGCGCTCGCGGCGACGCAGGTGCTGGGGCTGGCGCTGACCCGTTACGTGCTGCAGTTGCAGCCGGTGCGGGCGCTGGGGCGCGGGGAGATCGTGGCGTGGCTTGGCCCCACGATCCAGCGGTACCTGACGGCGCCGAGTCCCTGAAGCGCACCGAGCCCCTGCGGCACACCGAGTCCCCGAAGCACACCGAGGGCGCCCACCTCACCGACGTACCCGAGGACGGGTACGTACGGCGGGGTCGGCGCCCTCGGGAAAAGGTGAGGTCAGGCCTTCGCCTTGGTCTTCGGCTGGCGGTCCTTCGACCGGTCCAGGACCATCACGAGGCCGGCGATGACGCCGAACAGCACGAGCGGGGTCGCGACGTAGAGGCCGAGCGTCTCGACGACGCTGAGGCCCTTGCCGGGGTCGTCGCCGTCGTCGCGGGTGAGGGCGAGCGCCGGGGACGTCATGAGCAGCATCATCAGCGTCGTACCGGCGGCCAGGGCGCCGGCGCGCAGGGCGTTCTTCTTGTCCACGGGGCCAAAGTATCCAACGCCGGTTCGGGGCGCTCGTCCGGGGGTGCGTAAGTGGGTGCCCGGCACAGCCATCGGCCACGGGCACCCCGCTCGTCATGTCGCCGGCCGGCGCAGCACCTCCACCAGCGCGTGCAGCCGTGGTGACCCCGCGAGTTCCTCCAGGGTCACCGGTCGCCCTTCCGCGTCCGCGATCGGCAGCCGCCAGTTCGGGTACTGGTCCCAGGTCCCGGGGAGGTTCTGCGGGCGGCGGTCGCCCACCGTGTCCGGGAGCCAGATGCCGAGCAGGCGGGACGGGGTGTGCAGGAGGAAGCGGTGGACCGCCTGGATCTCGGCCTCCTCCGTCGAGGTGCCGTGGCCGCCGCCCGTGCCGTGCAGCAGGCCGAGGCGGGTGAGCAGGGCCAGCCACTCCCCCGTGTCGGCGGCGGCCTCGGCGCGTTCCTCGTCCAGCGGGCGGGTCAACAGGCCGAGGCGGTCGCGGAGTTCTACGTGCTCGCCGGTGAGGCGGGCCGCGGTGGACGGCAGGTCGTGGGTGGTGGCGGTGGCGAGGCAGTCGGCGCGCCAGGACTCCGGCGGCAGCGGGCGGCCGTCGCCGTCCCAGTCCCGTTCGAACCACAGCACCGAGGTGCCCAGCACCCCGCGCTCGCGCAGCTTCTCCCGTACGCCGGGCTCCACCGTGCCGAGGTCCTCGCCGATGACGACCGCCCCGGCGCGCGCGGCCTCCAGCACGAGGATCGCGAGCATGGCCTCGGCGTCGTAACGGACGTATGTGCCCTCGGTGGGCGGATGCCCCTGGGGCACCCACCAGAGCCGGAACAGGCCCATGACGTGGTCGATGCGCAGGGCGCCGGCGTACCGGAACAGGGCGCGCAGGAGCCGGCGGTACGGCTCGTAGCCCGACGCGGCCAGGCGGTCCGGGCGCCACGGGGGCAGGCCCCAGTCCTGGCCGCGCGCGTTGAAGGCGTCCGGCGGGGCGCCCACCGACATCCCCGCGGCGAAGTACTCCTGCTGCGCCCAGGCGTCGGCGCCCTCCGGATGCACGCCGACCGCGAGGTCGTGCACGATCCCGACCGGCATCCCGGCCTCGCGCGCGACCCGCTGGGCGTCGGCGAGTTGGGCGTCGGTGAGCCAGGCGAGCCGGCAGTGGAAGTCGACCCGGTCCATCAACTCGCCCCGCGCACGGGCGGTTTCGGCCGAGCGGGGATCGCGCAGAGCCTGCGGCCACCGGCTCCAGTCGGAGCCGTGCACCTCCGCGAGCGCGTACCAGGTCGCGTGGTCCTCCAGCGCCTCGCCCTCCCGGGCGAGGAAGTCGACGTAGGCCGCGCGCCGCCCGGGTCCGAGCGGCACCTCGCGGATCAGCTCCAGCGCCTCCCGCTTGAGCTCCCACACCGCGTCCCGGTCGATCAACGCGCCCTTGTCCAGGACCGATTCGCGCAGCCGGTCGGCGCGTTCGAGCAGGGCCCGCACCTTCTCCGGCTCCCTGACGTACGCGTACTCGGGCACGTCCTCGACGCGCAGGTGCACGGGGTCGGGGAAGCGGCGGGAGGAGGGGCGGTAGGGGGACGGGTCGGTGGGGGCGCCGGGCACGGCCGCGTGCAGCGGGTTGACCTGGACGAAACCGGCGCCGAGATCACGCCCGGCCCAGGCGGCGAGTTCACCGAGGTCGCCCAAGTCCCCCATGCCCCAGGAGCGTTGGGACAGGAGGGAGTAGAGCTGGACGAGCAGTCCGTACGAGCGTGCGGCGGGCGTGGGCAGCCGGGCGGGGGCGACGACCAGGTGGGCCGCGGCGGTACGGCCGTCGGGGGCGGTGGCCGTCAACCGGTGCACTCCGGGCGGGAGTTGCTCAGTAGACGCTCGTGACTCGCCCTGCTCGGTCTCGATGTGCAGGCGGGTGCCGGAGGGGAGGGCGTCGAGGGCGGGGGACGTGTCGCCGATCCAGAGCACCACGGTCGGCGGCAGCAGCCGCTCGGCCGACTCGCGCTCCCGGGCGGCCAGCGCGGCGCGGGCCTTCTCCGCAGTGCCCGCGTCGACGCCGAGGGCGGCCAGCGCGAGGGTGACGGCGGTGGCCGAGGCCGGGACCGTGCGGTCCGGGGAGGGGCTGTAGGAGGTGGCGACGCCGTGCAGCTCGGCGAGGCGGATCAGGTCCTCGGAGGGCGGTCCGGCCGGCCCCTGCGCCGTCATCTACGGCACCGTGGAGGCCGGCTCAGGGGCCGCCGACTCGCTGGTGAGCGGTGCCGCGTCGGCGAGCGGCGGCTCACTGGTGAGGGGCTCCGCGTCGGGCAGCGGCGGCTCGCTGGTCAGGGGGATCTCGGCGCAGGCGCCCTCGGAGCTGAAGACACAGAAGTGCGGCTCGGGTTCGGCGGGCGGCGACTGCGCCTCGCGTTTGGAGAGGGGGTGTGCCGGTGCGGCCACGAGGGGCCTCCTTCGTCAGTACGGCGACCTTGAGGGCTACCGCAGCCCTACCCAGCGGGCGCGGAGGCAGACGTACCGAATGGAACTACGTGCCTCTCGTCACATTCTGCGTCAACTTCCGGCCTCGCAGGGTCCCGCATCCCGCCCTCCCCACTATTCACTCAGTACATGTAGCGAGTGCATAATGATCGGCATGAGCACCCGCCACATCCTGCTGGGGCTGCTCGCGTCGGGGCCGAGCCATGGCTACGACCTGAAGCGGCGGCACGACGAACGTTTCCCGCAGGCCCGTCCGCTGGCCTACGGGCAGGTCTACACGACCCTGCAGCGCCTGGTCCGGGACGGCCTCGCGCTGGTCGAGGGCACGGACTCGGACGGCGGCCCGGAGCGCACGACGTACCGCTCGACGGAGGACGGCTCGCGCGAACTGGCGCGCTGGGCCGGGGAGATCGCCCCGCCGGCCCCGTTCGTGACGAACGAGATCTTCGCCAAGGTCGTCGTCTCGATCCTGTCCGGCGGCGACCCGGCCGCCTATCTGGCCGCGCAGCGCGCCGCGCACATGGAGCGGATGCGCGAGCTCACGGCGGTCAAGACCGCCAAGGGCGCCGATCTCGCCACCGTGCTCTCGGCGGACTACGCCCTCAACCATCTCGACGCCGACCTCCGTTGGATGACCACCACGGCGGCCCGGCTCACCACCCTGACCGCGGAGGTCGACGCAGCATGAGCAACGGGGACGACAGCCCTGACAGCACGGTGCCGCTCCTGGCGGCCCGTGACCTCGCCAAGGCGCACGGCAGGACCGAGGCGCTGCGCGGCGCCTCGGTGGAGCTGGCGGCCGGCGAGATCCTCGCCGTGACCGGCCCGAGCGGCAGCGGGAAGTCGACGCTGCTGCACTGCCTGGCCGGGATCGTCCGGCCGGACGCGGGCTCGGTGAGCTATGCCGGGGAACGCCTCGACGCGCTGCCGGAGAAGCGGCTGAGCGAGCTGCGGCGGACCGAGTTCGGGGTGGTGTTCCAGTTCGGGCAGCTGATCCCCGAGCTGACCGCCCTCGACAACGTCGCCCTGCCGCTGATGCTCGCGGGCACCTCCCGCCCGGACGCCCACGCCCGGGCTGGCGAGTGGCTGGAACGGTTCGGTGTACGGGGACAGGAGGCGCTGCGCCCCGGCGAGATGAGCGGCGGCCAGGCCCAGCGGACCTCACTGGCCCGGGCCCTGGTCACCGGCCCGAGGATCGTCTTCGCGGACGAGCCGACGGGCGCCCTGGACTCGCTGGCGACCGAGCAGGTGATGACGGCCCTGACCCACACGGCCCGTGAGACGGACACCGCGGTCCTGCTGATCACGCACGACGCGCAGGTGGCGGCGTACGCGGACCGCGAGGTGCGGCTGAGCGACGGCACCGTGGCACCGGAGTTCTCCACAGAGGCCACGGAGGCCGCCGTATGAGGGCCGATCTGCGGCTCGCCTGGCTGCTCACCCGTGGCTCGGACCGGCGGGAGTGGTGGCGGGTGCTGCTGACCGCGGTGGGCGCGGCGCTGGCGACGGGGCTGGGGCTGGTCGTGGCCGCGCTGCTGCCGCTGGACGGCTACCACGAGGTGACCGTCGGCGCCGGACTGCTCGACGAGCCGGGGACCCGCGCCGGGGTGATCGTCGCGCTGATGCTGCTGCTCATCCCGGTGGGCGGGTTCCTCGGGCAGTGCGCGCGGATCGGCGCGGTGCACCGGGACCGGCGGATGGCCGGGCTGCGGCTCGCCGGGGCGACGCCGGGGCAGGTGCGGCGGATCGCGGCGCTGGAGTCGGGCCTTGCCTGCCTGGTGGGTTCGGGGGCGGCCACGGTGGTCTCCGTACCGACCCTGCTCGCGCTCTGGCACCACCCCGACCCGCTGTCGTGGGCGGGCATGCTCCTGGTGGCCGTGCTGGTGCCGGTGCTGGGCGCGGTCGTCAGCGCGGTGGCGCTGCGCCGGGTGGTGGCCTCGCCGCTGGGCTGGATACGGCGGGTGCGGCCGGCGGCGGGTCCGGGCCGGCTCTTCCGGGTGGCGACCGGGCTGCTCGCGCTGCTGGCCCTGTACCTGGCGACGACCCCCTTCCTCGGCAACCCCTTCGACTTCGCCCTCGTCCCGGTCACGGTCTTCGCCCTGTGTCTGCTGGCCGGCGCCGTGTCGGTGTGGCTGGCCGGCGCCTCGGCCCGGCAGCTGGGCGAGGGCTTCGCCGCCCGCGCCAGGCGCCCCGAGCTGCTGATCGCCACGGAGCGGCTGCGCGACGACCCGTGGGCGCTCGCCCGCACCCACGCCGCGGTGCTGCTGGTGACGGTCGTCGCCTCGGGCTTCATCGGTGTACGGCAGGTGCTGCTCGCGGACCTCCACGAGCAGCACCGCAGGGGCCACCTGGCGATGGGCCTCTCCTACTACACGAGCGGCCTCGACCTCACCGGCGCCGCCGTCCTCGTCGCCCTCGCCCTGGTCCTGACCGCGCTGGCCGTCGGCACCGCCGAGTCACTGGCCACCCGGCGCCGGGGTCTTGCCGCGCAGGCCGCCGCCGGGGTGCCGCACGCCGTGCTGGCCCGGGCGATGCTGCTGGAGACCGCGCTGCCGCTGGCGCCCGCGGTCGCGGTCGCGGGCATGGGCGGTCTGACGATCGGGGTCTGGTACGGCTCGGCCACCTCGGAGCACATGTCGGTGCCCGTGCCCTTCGCCGCGCTGCTGGTCCCGCTGGCCGTCTACGCGGCCTGTCTGCTGGCGGCGGCGACCTCGCTCCCGCTGCTGCGCCGCTCGATCCGCCCCGCGGAACTGCGCTACGCATGACGGTCCGGCTCCGGGAGCACGGGGGGGGCTCCCGGAGCCGGACACCGTACGACCCACGACCGCGGGCCCCGTCCCCCCGGGGTGTGCGAAGGCCCGGATCGTCAGGCGGAAATGCCGTCGATCCGGGCCATGGCGTCCTCCGCGCCGTACGGCTGCAGGTACGGCAGCCAGCGCGGGTCCCTATGCCCGGTGCCGATGATGCGCCAGGCGAGCCCGGATGGTGGTGCTGGTTTGTGGCGCAGCCGCCAGCCGATCTCGAACAGATGTCGGTCGGCCTTCACGTGGTTGCAGCGGCGGCACGAGGCCACCACGTTGTCCCAGACGTGCTTGCCCCCGCGGCTGCGCGGAATGACATGGTCGACGCTGGTTGCGACGCCACCGCAGTACATGCACCGGCCACCGTCGCGCGCGAAGAGCGCCCGCCGGGTAAGAGGAACGGGCCCCCGATAGGGAACCCGGACGAATCGCTTGAGCCGGACCACGCTTGGTGCGGGGACTGTGACGGTTGCGCTGTGCATGAAGGCGCCCGATTCCTCCAGGGAGACAGCCTTGTTCTCCAGGACGAGGACGAGCGCGCGGCGGAGCGGTACGACGCCGAGTGGCTCGTACGACGCGTTGAGGACCAGGACATGCGGCACGGATGCCTCCTTGGGCGTCGGCGGCGCGTGGCTCGCGCCGGGACGATCTGTGGCCAGTCTCCCCTCTTGCCTGGTGGAAGCGCCACCATGTCCCGGTAACGGGCTGGGAGTGTTTTCGACCACATCTGATTCATCCCCCGGAGGGGCTCGGGTTTATCCCTCCTGCTCATCGCAGGGTGCGCACGGGCTCTCCTCAGAAGATGGCAAGGATTCGCACACCGTGCCCCGATAGTGTGGTGGGCCTGCCCGTCCGGTGACCTTTTCGTGACCTGACCGAGTCGAACCATCTCGGCGCGCCGGGCGGCAGACCGTTGCACCTGGAGGTACCTGCCGTGTCCTTGCCCGCCGTCCTACTGGCCGCCGGTTCGTCGCCGTCTCCGTCTCCGTCCCCCTCGGAGTCGACGCCGACGGTCCCGTCCCTCCAGGACGCCCAGGAGAGCGCGACCAACGCCGCGAGCTGGGTCGAGCAGAACTGGTCGACCTGGCTGGCGATCGGGCTGCGGGTGCTGCTGATCCTGGTGATCGCGGGCGTGCTCAGAGCGGTCGTACAGCGGGCGATCACCAAGCTCATAGACCGGATGACCCGCACCGCCGAGGCGGTCGACGGCACCACGCTGGGCGGTCTGCTGGTCAACAACGAGCGTCGCCGCCAGCGCTCGCAGGCGATCGGCTCGGTGCTGCGCTCGGTGGCGTCCTTCGTGATCCTGGGCACGGCGGCCCTGATGGTCCTGGCCGCGTTCGAGATCAACCTGGCCCCGCTGCTGGCCTCCGCCGGTGTCGCGGGCGTCGCGATCGGTTTCGGCGCGCGCAACCTCGTGACGGACTTCCTCTCCGGTGTCTTCATGATCCTGGAGGACCAGTACGGCGTCGGCGACACGATCGACGCGGGGGTCGCCTCCGGCGAGGTCATCGAGGTGGGCCTGCGCGTGACGAAGCTGCGCGGCGACAACGGCGAGATCTGGTACGTCCGCAACGGCGAGGTCAAGCGCATCGGCAACCTCTCCCAGGGCTGGGCGACGGCCGGCGTCGACGTCACCGTTAAGGCGAACGAGGACCTCGACAAGGTCAAGGCCACGCTGGACGAGGTGGCGGAGAAGATGAGCGCGGAAGAGCCCTGGAACGAGCTCCTGTGGAGCCCGATCGAGGTCCTGGGCCTGGACAGCGTCCTGCTGGACTCGATGGTGGTCCGGGTCTCGGCCAAGACGATGCCGGGCAAGTCCCTCACGGTGGAGCGAGAACTCCGCTGGCGCGTGAAGCGGGCCTTCGACGAGGCGGACATCCGCATCGTGGGCGGCGCGACGGCCCCCCTCACGGAGGAGGACCTCCCCGACCCCACAGCCACGATTGCGTCCCCGTCGGCCCACTCCAACCCGGACTCCCCGCAGTCGGCGGCGGCTGCCCCGATAGCGCAGCCCCGCGCCTCGACCCCCGGGAAGTAGCGGAACGGTTCAGCACACTCGTTCGAGTGAACGGGCGGGGCATTCCGGCGCCGAGAGCGCGCTGGGTGCCCCATCGTTCTGCCGGGGCACCCAGCGCGGGCTTAGCCTGGCATCAGTGCGACGAGGAGAACCAGGGATGCGTGCGGAACCCATCTGGGAACCGGTCTGGGAGCTGGTCATGGAGCAGCCGAAGCAGGACCCCATCGATTTGTTGATCGCGCTCGAAAAGGCATCAAAGACGCCGATTCGGCCGGAGTACATCGAGGGGATGGCCATTGTGCCTCCGACGCCGAACGACAACCACAACGATGGTGCCTTCGAGCTGAGCTTTCAGTTCCGCGCCGCCGGCATCCGGCTCGTGGGCATGGGTAACGGTTACCGAGCCGCGTACGAGGACAGCGGAACCATGGCCCTGCTCATCCCGGACTTCTACGTTCGCCGCCGCAGGCCGACCGAGCTCGACGAGTCGTACCGTGCGGCCCACAAGGGTTGGTACCCCATCGACATGATCGAACTCGTCGGCGAAGTCACCTCCACCAACCACGAAACGGACACCGGCCCGAAGCTCCGCGCCTACGCCGCCGCCGACGTCCCCGTCTACGTCCTCATCGACCGCCACTCCAAAACGGCCCACTGCTACACCGACCCGATCCTCCCCGGCGAGGACCCCACCGAGGCCTACTACGACACCGACACCAAGGTCGACCTCGGCGCCCCCCTCCCCCTCCCCGCGCCCTATCCCACCCTGGACACCGCACCGTTCCTGGAGAACTGAGGCGCGGTCAGGCCTGGCCGCAGGTCAGTTCGTACGCCTCCTTCATCCAGGCGTCCTTTCCGGGGCTCACCCCGCACCGGAGTGACCCCTCGCCGGTGCCGTACCAGGCCGTCACACTGCCGTGGACCGGAGTCGTGGTGCCGGGGCAGTCGACCGTGAAGCTCGCCCGGAGGACCTGGACCGCCGCCGCCTCGACGAAACGACCGGCGCCATCGCTGTCCACCCTCACCCCCCTCTTCAGGCGATCGGCCATCACCGCGTCCGGCTTCGCCAGCACCGACGCATCCATGTCGACCCGCTCGGCCAGCGCCGCGTAGACCCGCCGCGCGGACACGCTCGGATCACTCACCTCGACCCGCGGCTCGAAGGTCCGTACGGGGATGAGCGGGTACGTCACCCAGCCGTCCGACGCGCTCACTTCCACGACCGGTGACACCGCGACCAGTTGCCACTCCCGCGTCGACCCGCCCCAGCGGATGGCACCCCCGGCGCACGAAGCCGCCGTCGCGGAAGGCGACTTGACGGCGCGCGTCCGCGCACGACCACCCGCGTCGCACGCCCCCACCACCGCGCACACCAGCAACGCCAGCGCCGCACCCCGTACCGCCCTGCTCATCGGCCCCACCCGTGTCCGAACCTTCATCGTTTTCACAGGATGATCGCATTCCGGCCACCCCTTCTCGCCACCTAAGGTCAACCTCACAGCGGGCCCTTGTTCTGGAGCGCATACGCCCAGGGGCCCGTTTCGAATGTGGGGAAACGCATGAGGAAGCTCGCCATAGGCGCCGCCCTGTCCGGCGCCCTGGCTCTCACCGGCCTGGCCGCGCCCGTCGCGTCGGCCGCCGCCGGTCCTGACCTGACCTTCTCCGACGTGGTCGTGAACAAGGGCAGGGCGATCGTCGTCGGCACGACCGCCACCGTGAAGGTCCCGGTGACGTACACATGGACCCGGCCCGCCGACTTCACGGTCGACTACAAGACGACCTTCGCCGGCATCAGCATCTACCGCGGCACGCTGAAGAACATGAGCAACGCCATCGACCCCGAGGCCGCACCCACCTGCACCACCACCGCCACGACCGACACCACGGTCACCGAGGCCTGCACCGAGACGCTGGTCATCGACCCCCAGGACAGCCTGTACGAGGCCGCCGACGCCACCACCTGGAAGTCCGCCGGCTTCTACGCCCACGTCGACCAGGACGACGACGACTCCGACGGCCACGTCAGCTTCGACTACGGCTACGACCTGTGGGGCCCCCTCGGCACCGCCCAGATCAAGCGCGCCGCCAAGCTCACCACCAACGCCACCCCGGAGCCGGCCGTCCAGGGCAAGACCCTCACCGTCAAGGGCAAGCTCACCCGCGCCGACTGGGAGAACATCACGTACACGGGCTACAAGGGGCAGGCCGTGCTGCTGCAGTTCCGGGCGCGGAACAGTGACACCTACACCACCGTCAAGACCGTGAAGTCCGGTACCGGCGGTGCGCTGTCCACCACCGTCAAGGCCTCCAAGGACGGGTACTACCGCTACAAGTTCGCCGGCACCTCCACCACCGGCGCCAAGACCTCCGCCGGTGACTACGTCGAGGTCGACCCGCCCAAGTACGAAGGTTAGTCAGCCTTACTTACTGACACACCCGGCCCCCACCGCCCCCGAGGTAACGAGTCTGTTGCCTCGGGGGCGGTTTCTATTGACGCCCGCTTCGCCCCGGGATTACGTTCCTTTCCAGCCAATAGGAAACTTTCCTAACAGTGATCGATCGGTGATCGGCGGAGTGGACTGACGTCCCTGGTCACTGAGAAGCTGGGCAGTCGAAAGGCAGGTGTCGAACCACATGGCAGGAACCGCCGGTACGCCGGGCACCCCGCGCGTCCTGCGCGCCATGAACGACCGCGCCGCCCTGGACCTCCTCCTGGAGCACGGGCCGCTGTCCCGCACGCGGATCGGCAAGCTCACCGGCCTCTCCAAGCCGACCGCCTCCCAGCTCCTGGCCCGCCTGGAGGCCGCCGGGCTCGTGCTCGCCACCGGCACCACCGAGGGCCGGCCCGGCCCCAACGCCCAGCTGTACGAGGTCAATCCCAAGGCCGCGTACGCCGCCGGGCTCGACGTAACCCCCGAGCGGATCCTCGCCGCCGTCGCCGACGTCACCGGCCGCACGGTGGGATCCTTCGAGCTCCCGACCCCGGGACGGCGGCCCACCCAACCCGTCGTCCGGCAGGTCACCGACGCCCTCGACGGCGCCGTGAAGGCCGCGGGCCTCGCCCGGGACGACGTCCACCGGCTCGTTATCGGCACCCCCGGCGCCTTCGACCCCAACACCGGCCGACTGCGCTACGCCTCCCACCTCCCGGGCTGGCACAGCCCCGCGCTGCTCGACGAACTCGCCGCCGCGCTGCCGATGCCGGTGGAGTACGAGAACGACGTCAACCTCGCCGCCGTAGCCGAACAACGGCTCGGCGCGGCCCGCGGCCACGAGGACTTCGTACTGCTGTGGAACGAGGGCGGCCTCGGCGCCGCCCTGGTCCTCGGCGGCCGACTGCACCGCGGCTGGACCGGCGGCGCGGGGGAGGTAGGTTTCCTTCCCGTTCCCGGCGCGCCGCTCGTACGGCAGGTGACCAAAGCCAACAGTGGCGGCTTCCAGGAGCTGGCCGGCTCCCAGGCCGTCCCCTACCTCGCCCGTGAACTCGGCATCGACGGCATCCCCTCGGGCCCGTACGCCGAGGTCGCCGCCGCCCTCGTGGCGCGGGCCGCCGCCGAGGACACCGTCCTCAACCGCAAGCTGCTGGAGCTGTACGCGACCCGGCTCGCGACCGGTCTCGCCTCCCTCGTCTCCGTCCTCGACCCCGAACTCGTCGTCCTCAGCGGCGCCTCCCTGACGGCCGGCGGCGAGGTGCTGCGCGCCCTCGTCCAGGCCGAGCTGGAGGAGCTGGCCGCCGCCCGGCCCCGGCTCGTCGTCGGTGACGTCCGTGAACACCCCGTGCTGCGCGGCGCGCTGGAGAGCGCCCTCGCGGCCACCCGCGACGAGGTCTTCGACACCTCGCGCTGACACACCCCCAGCCCCACCCCCCTCGCCCACTTCCCCTCGCCATGCCCCGCCGCGCACTTGGGAGACCCCGTCATGCCCGAAAAGTCCTGGAACGTCATATCCGGAGCGGCCCGAAAGGGAGCGTCACGGCGAGCGGCCGTCGCTCTCGCCGCCTCCGCCTCCCTCGCCCTCCTCGCCACCGCCTGTACCGGCCAGTCCTCCTCCGGCGCCTCCGACGACGCGTCCAAGGACGTGACGATCAACTTCTGGCACGCCTGGAGCGCGGCCTCGGAGACGAAGGCGGTCGACGACCTGGTCGCGGGCTTCGAGAAGGCGCACCCCAACATCCATGTGAACGTCGTCGCCAACATGACCGACGACAAGATCAACCAGGCGCTGCGCACGGGCGGCGACAAGGCCCCGGACGTCATCTCCTCCTTCACCACCAACAACGTCGGCAAGTTCTGCTCGTCGGGCGCCCTGGTCGACCTCAACCCCTTCTTCAAGAAGGACGGCATCGACCCGGAGACGACGTTCCCGAAGGCGATGAACGAGTACACCCAGTTCGACGGCGACCGCTGCTCGGTGCCGCTGCTCGGTGACGCGTACGGGCTCTACTACAACAAGACGGCGTTCGCGAAGGCCGGCATCAAGAGCCCGCCGAAGACCTGGTCCGAGTTCGAGACGGACGCGAAGAAGCTGACGATCACCCAGGGCGACACGTACAAGCAGCTCGGGTTCATGCCGAACTACCACGGCTGGGAGACGACGACCGAGCACTACTTCGGGCAGTTCTCGCCGACGTACTTCAACAAGGCCGGCAAGTCGAACCTCGCCACGGACCCGGCGTTCACGGCCGGCTTCGAGTTGCAGAAGAAGCTCGTCGACGAGCTCGGCGGCTACAAGAAGCTGGAGACCTACCGCGCCACCCTCGGCGACGAGTGGGGCGCCAAGCACCCCTTCCACACCGGCCAGGTCGCCATGCAGCTCGACGGCGAGTGGCGCCTGGGCATGGCGCTCGCCGCCAAGCCGAAGTTCGAGATCGGCGTCGCCCCGCTGCCCGTCCCCGACGACCAGGTGAGCCAGTACGGCAAGGGCTACATCACCGGCACCATCGCCGGTATCGCCGCCAACAGCAAGAAGCAGAACGCGGCCTGGGAGTTCGTCAAGTACATCACCACGGACACGGACGCGGTGGTCGGCTTCTCCAACTCCATCCACAACGTGCCCTCCACGCTGGCCGCCCTGAAGTCCCCGAAGCTGAAGTACGACCCGCGCTTCAAGACCTTCCTGGACATCGCCGCGAACCCGAACTCGACCACCTCGCCCGCCTCCATCAACGGCGGTGTCTACCTCGCGACCATCCAGAACTTCGGCTACGACTACGAGAGCGGCAAGGTCACCGACCTCAAGGCCGGGCTGAAGAAGACGGCCGCGCAGATCGACACGGACATCGAGCAGGCGAAGTAGTCCGCCGATGAGCACCATCACACTGGCGTCGAAGCGCCGCAGGTCGGCGCTTCGGACTCTCGCCTTCATGTCGCCCTGGCTGATCGGCTTCGCGGTCTTCTTCGCGTACCCGCTGATCTCGACGGTCTACTTCTCCTTCATGCACTACGACGGCTTCAAGCCGCCGACGTGGAGCGGGACGAAGAACTGGACCTACGTCTTCGAGCACTACCCGTACTTCTGGCCCGCCCTGCGCAACACCCTGTGGCTGGTGCTGGTCATGGTGAGCCTGAGGGTCGTCTTCGGGCTCGGCGTCGGACTGCTCATCACCAAGATCAAGACCGGCACGGGGGTGTTCCGCACCCTGTTCTACCTGCCCTACCTCGCCCCGCCGGTGGCCGCGACGATGGCCTTCGCCTTCCTGCTCAACCCCGGTACGGGCCCGGTCAACTCGATCCTGGAGAAGGTGGGCATCCCGGCCCCGGGCTGGTTCAACGACCCCACCTGGTCCAAGCCGGCCCTCACCCTGCTCGCCCTGTGGGGCATCGGCGACCTGATGGTCATCTTCATGGCCGCACTGCTCGACGTGCCCCAGGAGCAGTACGAGGCCGCGGAGCTGGACGGCGCCTCGGCCTGGCAGCGGTTCCGGTTCGTAACCCTTCCCAACATTTCGCCGATCGTGATGTTCGCGGTCGTGACCGGCGTGATCCAGACGATGCAGTACTACACACAGCCGCTCATCGCGGGGAAGGTCGCCTCGGGCGTGATCCAGGGCGCGGGCACCCAGTTCGAGCCCGGCTACCCGGAGAAGTCGACCCTCACCCTCCCGCAGCTCGTCTACAACCTCGGCTTCCAGCGCTTCGACTACGGCTCGGCGTGTGTCGTCGCCCTCGTCCTGTTCGTCCTGTCCATGGTGTTCACCGCGTTCCTGATGCGGCGCCGGGGCGGCCTCAACCTGGCAGGTGACTGACCATGGCCCAAGTCCTGGACAAGCCCGTGCAGTTGAAGGCACCGGTCTCCCCCGCCGAGCGCACCGCCCGCCGCAGGTCGCTCCTGGAGTGGGTCGCGATCCACTCCCTGGGCGTCGCGGCCGCCCTCTTCTTCGTCCTCCCCTTCGTGTTCGTGTTCCTGACCTCGCTGATGAGCGACAGCCAGGCGCTCAGCCGCGATCTGATCCCGCACACCTGGGAGTGGGGCAACTACAAGAAGGTCTTCGACACCCCGGGCTTCTTGACCTGGTGGAAGAACACGCTGATCTACGCGGGACTGGGAACAGTCCTTACCGTCGTGTCGTCCATCCCGGTGGCGTACGCGCTCGCCAAGTTCCGATTCCCGGGCCGCAATCTCTCCCTGATGCTGGTCATCTCGATGATGATGCTGCCGCCGCAGGTGATCATCATCCCGATGTACCTGTTCTGGGCGAAGCAGCTGGACCTCTCGGGCACGCTGTGGCCGCTGATCATCCCGATGGCGTTCGGGGACGCGTTCTCCATCTTCCTGCTGCGCCAGTTCCTGATGACCATCCCGAACGAGTACATCGACGCGGCGAAGGTCGACGGCTGCGGTGAGCTGCGCACGCTTCTGAAGGTCGTCCTGCCGATGGCCAGGCCGGGCATCGCGGCCGTGGCCCTGTTCCAGTTCTTCTACGCCTGGAACGACTACTTCGGCCCGCAGATCTACGCCTCGGAGAATCCAGGCGCCTGGACCCTGAGCTACGGCCTGGAGTCGTTCAAGGGCGCGCACCACACCGACTGGAACCTCACCATGGCCGCGACCGTGCTGGTCATGGCCCCCGTGATCCTCGTGTTCTTCTTCGCCCAGAAGGCGTTCGTCGAAGGTGTCACGCTCACCGGAGTGAAGGGTTAACCACGTATGAAACTCACCGTGGTCGGCGGAGGCTCGACCTACACCCCCGAACTCATCGACGGCTTCGCCCGTCTGCGCGACACCCTGCCCGTCGAGGAGCTGGTGCTCGTCGACCCGGCGCACGAGCGCCTCGAACTGGTCGGCGGGCTCGCCCGGCGCATCTTCGCCAAGCAGGGCCACAGCGGCCGGATCGTGACGACGGACGACCTGGACGCGGGCGTCGAGGGCGCCGACGCCGTGCTGCTTCAGCTGCGGGTCGGCGGGCAGGCGGCGCGCGAGCAGGACGAGACCTGGCCGCTGGAGTGCGGCTGCGTCGGCCAGGAGACGACCGGCGCGGGCGGCCTGGCGAAGGCGCTGCGCACGGTGCCGGTGGTGCTCGACATCGCGGAACGGGTGCGCCGTACCAACCCGGACGCCTGGATCATCGACTTCACCAACCCGGTCGGGATCGTCACGCGCGCGCTGCTCCAGGCCGGCCACAAGGCGGTCGGCCTGTGCAACGTGGCGATCGGCTTCCAGCGCAAGTTCGCGAACCTGCTGGGCGTCTCGCCCGCCGACGTCCACCTCGACCACGTCGGCCTCAACCACCTCACCTGGGAGACCGGCGTACGCCTCGGCGGCCCCGAGGGCGAGAACGTGCTGCCCAAGCTGCTGGCCGAGCACGGCGACGCGATCGCCGCCGACCTGCATCTGCCGCGCGAGATCCTGGACCGCCTCGGCGTCGTCCCGTCGTACTACCTGCGGTACTTCTACGCCCACGACGAGGTCGTACGAGAGCTGCGCACGAAGCCGTCCCGGGCCGCCGAAGTGGCGGAGATGGAACGGCAGTTGCTGAAGATGTACGGCGACCCGGCCCTCGACGAGAAGCCGGCGCTGCTCGGCAAGCGGGGCGGCGCGTACTACTCGGAGGCGGCCGTCGACCTCGCGGCCTCCCTGCTGGGCGGGGGAGGATCGACGTACCAGGTGGTGAACGCCTACAACCACGGCACGCTGCCCTTCCTGCCCGACGACGCGGTGATCGAGGTGCAGGCGGCGGTGGGGCCG
Source organism: Streptomyces cylindrosporus (assembly GCF_022698165.1). Classification (GTDB taxonomy): domain Bacteria; phylum Actinomycetota; class Actinomycetes; order Streptomycetales; family Streptomycetaceae; genus Streptomyces; species Streptomyces cylindrosporus. The sequence continues at coordinate 75,490 of NZ_JALDAY010000001.1, read as the reverse complement.
AAGGGGCCGAGCCCGCTGCCGGTGCCCGCCGTGGATCCGCTGTACGCGGGCCTGATGGCGAACGTCACCGCCTACGAGGACCTGGCCCTGGAGGCGGCTCTGCGGGGCGGCCGGGACCGGGTGTTCCGGGCGCTGCTGGCCCATCCGCTGATCGGCCAGTACGAGTACGCCGAGACCCTCACCGACCGACTGATCGCGCACAACCAGGAGCATCTCGCGTGGGCATGACCGCACGTGTCCTCGCCGTCGACGCGGGCAACAGCAAGACCGACGTCGCGGTCGTGGCGGCCGACGGCACCGTCCTCGCCACGGCCCGCGGCGGGGGTTTCCGGCCGCCGGTGGTGGGCGTGCGGGCGGCGGTGGACGCGCTCGCCGAGGCCGTGGACAGGGCCTTCGCCGCAGCGGGCGTGGACTCGGTCGAGCACGTCTCGGCCTGTCTCGCCAACGCCGACTTCCCCGTCGAGGAGGAGCAGTTGGCGGCCGCGCTGCACGCGCGCGCGTGGGGCGCGTCGACGGAGGTCCGCAACGACACCTTCGCGATCCTCAGGGCCGGTGTCACCGAACCCCGGGGTGTCGCCGTGGTCTGCGGTGCCGGTATCAACTGCGTCGGCATGCGACCCGACGGCCGCACCGCCCGCTTCCCGGCGCTCGGCCGCATCTCTGGTGACTGGGGCGGCGGCTGGGGGCTGGCGGAGGAGGCGCTGTGGCACGCGGCGCGGGCGGAGGACGGCCGCGGCGCCCCCACGGCCCTCGCGCACACGCTCCCGGCCCACTTCGGCCACGACACCATGCTCGCCCTGATCGAGGCGCTGCACCTGGAGGAGGTGGAGCCGGTCCGCCGCCACGAGTTGACGCCGGTGCTGTTCGAAACGGCGGCCGACGGTGACCCGATCGCCCGCGCGATCGTGGACCGGCTGGCGGACGAGGTGGTGACGATGGCGACGGTCGCGCTGACCCGCCTCGACCTGCTGGAGGAGGAGACTCCGGTCCTGCTCGGCGGTGGCGTGCTGGCCGCGCGTCATCCCCAACTCGACGACCGGATAAGGGAGTTGCTGGCCGTGCGGGCGCCGAAGGCGGTCGCGCGGGTGGTGACGGCGAGCCCGGTGCTGGGGGCGGCGCTGCTGGGGCTTGACCGGGTGGGAGCGCGGGCGGAGGTGCACGAGAGGCTGCGGGCCCACTTCGAAGGGTGACCTCACGGGAACCGAACGGATTCCCATGGCGTATTCATGGGCAGGGGGGTGCTGCGGGCGTCGCGTCGTGCCGGTATACCCGGTACGGCACCGCGCTCCGCACCGGCCGCCGCGCTTGCGATCGGATCAAGATCCAGCGAAGGCCGGTGCGGATGTCGGTGCCGGGCGCGATACTTGCGGCGACGGATGACCATGGGGGAGGTCAACAGTGACACACCCGCCGAAGAGCAGCGCGGCGCCACCGGGTTCGAGCGTGCCCACGGTGCCCGCCGTCCCGCCTCAGCCCGGCCCGCCCGCTCCCCCCACGCAACCGGGCCCCGCGGCTGTGCCCGAGGCCGGCCCGCGGCGCCGTACCGCCTTCGCGGAGGGCGTCGACCAGCTGCGCGCGGCCGCCACCACCGAGCCCGGGCGGCTGCGCATCATCGGTGCCCTGCTCGCCCTGCTCGTCGTCGCGTTCGGGGCGGTCGCCGCCTGGCAGATGACGGACCGGGCCTCGGCCGCCGACGACGTGCTGAACAGCAGCCAGCCGCTCAGCTCGGCCGCGGCCGACATCTACAGCTCGCTGGCCGACGCCAACACCCAGGCGGCCAGCGGCTATCTCGCGGGCCCGCAGGAGAAGCCCGCGATGCGGAAGCAGTACCAGAAGGACATCGACAACGCCGCGGCCAAGCTGGTCACGGCCGCCGCCAACTCCAAGGCGGGCTCCGAGTCGGCGAAGACGATCGCCGACCTGAACAAGCTGCTGCCCACGTACAAGGGCCTGGTCGAGACGGCCCGCGCCAACAACCGGCTGGGCTACCCGGTGGGCGGCGCCTATCTGCGCGCGGCGAACGAGACGATGCAGCAGGAGATGCTGCCGAAGGCCGAGCGCCTCTACGAGCGCGAGAACCAGCGGCTGAACGCCGACTACGCGGACGCCAAGGCATTCCCGTGGGCGGCGGCCGGCCTGGGCGTCGTCGCCCTGGCGGCCCTGGTCTGGGCCCAGCGGCGCAACTTCCTGCGCACCAACCGGGTGCTCAACCACGGCCTGGTCACCGCCTCCGCGGTCTCCGTGGTGGTGCTGCTGTGGATCACGGTCGGCCACACCGTCGCCCGCGTGGGTCTCAACGACTCCTACGACCACGGCGTCCGCTCGCTGAACGTCCTGCACGACGCCCGGATCGCCTCCCTGACCGCCCGCAGCGACGAGAACCTCGCCCTGATCCGCCGCGGCGCCGACACCACGAAGGTCGGCGACGAGCAGAAGGACGCCTACGCCGTCGGCTACGACACCCAGATCGCCGACCTCGCCGCAAAGCTCGACCAGGCCGGCTCCCTCGCCGACGACTCGGCGGGCAAGAAGCCGGTGACGGACGCGAACGGCTTCATGAAGGCGTGGAAGGACCGCCACGGCGTCGCCCAGAAGTGGAGTGACGGGGGCGACTACCAGAAGGCCCGCGACAAGGTCATAGGCGTCGGCGCGGACCCGACCAGCGTGTGCTTCGAGAACGTCGACGCGGCGCTGGTGAAGGCCCTCGACCATGAGCAGGCCGAGTTCAAGGACGCGGCGACCGGCGGCCGGGACGCGCTGACCGGGCTGCCGTACGGCGCAGCGATCCTCGCGGTGCTGGGGGCGGCGGGCGCGGTCCTCGGCATCGGGCGCAGGCTGTCGGAGTACCGGTGAGAGGGGGCGGGAGGATGAACGCAGCACGTCTGGCACACCGTCTGCGGGGCTGGGGAGGTGTGGGCGCGATGGCGGTCGTGTGCGCCCTCGCGCTGGCCTTCGTCCTGCTGCTGCCCAGGACCGGGGCGAGCGGGGCGGGCTCCACGACGAGCAGCAGCGGCGGGCGCCTCACGCACGCCCTCCAGGCCGCCGTCGAGAAGAAGTGCACCAACGGCCGGTACCCGCAGGACCAGAGCCTGTCCCCGTCCGGCGGCAGCGGAAGCACCCCGAACGTCGACGCCATCAAGAAGCGGGGCCGGCTGGTCGTCGGCGTGGACACCAACAGCTACCGCTGGGGCTACCTCGACCCCAACAACGCCGACGGCGAGCTGGAGGGCTTCGACATCGACCTCGCCCACCGGATCGCCGGCGACATCCTCGGCGACCCGGGCAAGGTCACGTTCAAGGCCATACCGACCAGCCGCCGTATCGACGCCATAAAGAACAACGAGGTCGACATGGTGGTGCGCACCATGACGATCACCTGCGAGCGACTGGGCGACGTGGCCTTCTCCGCGCCCTACTTCAAGACCGGCCAGCAGGTCCTCGCGCTCAGGAACTCGACGATCACCGGATACGACAAGTCCCTGGCCGGGAAGCGGGTCTGCTCGGCGGAGTCCTCCACGGCCTACGACAACCTCAAGGCGGACAAGGGTCACGGCATCCCCGCCTCCACCGACATCACGACCGTCGTACCCAACCAGCTCGACTGCCTGGTCAAGCTGCAACTGGGCGAGGTGGACGCGGTGGTGACGGACGGCGCGCTCGCCGCGAGCCAGGCCGCGCAGGACCCGACCGTGGCGCTCAAGGGCGGCCTGTTCACCGACGAGTACTACGGCGTGGCGATGAAGAAGACCTCCACGGATCTGGTACGCCAGGTCAACCGGACGCTGGAGGACTACATCAAGGACGGCGGCTGGGCGGAGTCGTACCGGACGTGGCTGCACCCCACCATGGACCAGGGCGGCAAGAAGTCGGCCTCGGCGACCCCTCCCGAAGCCCACTACAAGTGACCGATCATCGACCGATGGACCACTGACGGAACACGACTGCAGCGAGAGGTGATCGATGGGCGTCACGGACCCCGCCGGGCCGGTGATGGACCGGGACGAGGTGGACCGTGCGCTGGCGCGGCTCGGCGCGGAGCACGAGGCCATCGAGACCTCGCTGCTCGCCCTGCAGGACCACGCGGGCCGCAGACTCCTCGAAGGCGCCGAGCTCACCGGAACCACCAAGGAGCGCTGGACGGCCGCGGAGGCGTCGATCACGCTGCTGTGGGCGTACTTCGACGCGTACACGGACGCGTTGCGGGCCGCCCGGGAGATCCGCTCCCGGCGCCGCTGGTCCAGCCGCGAGGACCTGGTGGAGCTGACCGAGCTGCTGCGCGGCGCGTCCGTGACGGTCGCCGGTTCGACGACCGCGACGGCGAACGCGCCGACGCTGCACGGCCCTTCGGGCAAGCTCAGCGAACAGTTCTCACTGGCCGCCCTGGTGGACCGGATGAACGAGCTGTACGCGACAAGCCTGGACATGGTCGTCGCCGCCGACGCGGTCTGGTCCGCGCTGCCCGCCCGGATCGATTTACTGGCCGCCGAGCTCCAGCGCACCCGCAAGCTCGCCCACTCGGTCGGTGTGCGCCCCGGCGAACACCCCGCCGGCGACGACCTGGAGCGCATCACCCGCACCCTGACGAACCTGCGCGAGCAGGTGGTCTCCGACCCGCTCGCCTACTGGATCCCCGCGCAGGGCAGTTCGGCGCCCGGCGGCGGCCGCCCGGACACGACGGTGTACGACCGTGAGGCGCGCGCCCTGGAGGACGTGCGCCGGGAGATCGACGCCGTGCTGACCGTCCGGCAGGACGCCGAGCAGCGGCTGGTGAAGCTGCGGGACGTGCTCTCCCGCGCGGACCGCACCCTCGCCGAGGCACGCACCGCGCGCGGCGAGGTCCTCGCGAAGATCGCCGCGACGGAGGTGCCGGTGGTCAGCGGCCCGCCGACCGTGCTGCAGGAGCAGCTGGCGACGGCCGCCGAGTACCGCAGACACGCCCAGTGGCACCGCCTGTCCCCGCTCCTGGAGTCCCTGGAGCAGAAGGCGGAGGACGAACTGCTGCGCGCCCGCGAGTCGTTGACCGCGGTCACCGCGCCACTCGCGGTCCGCGCGGAGCTGCGCGGCCGCCTCGACGCGTACAAGGCGAAGGTGGCCCGGCTCGGACACGCCGAGGACCCGTTCCTGATCGAGCGGTACGACGCGGCGCGCCGGATGCTGTGGAGCGCGCCCTGCGATCTGCGCGTCGCCGAACAGGCCGTACTGCGCTACCAGCAGGCGGCCGCCGAGGTGCTCGGCGGCGGCCCGCGCGTGCCGGGGCAGGCCGGGCCCGAGGACCGCAGGGGGCCCGGAGCGTGAGCGACAAGGGGGGTAGAGCGTCATGAGCCAGACGGAGCAGCCCTGTCAGCGGCCCGGCTGCGAGGGTTCGTACGAGGACATGGGCGGCGGCGAGCTGTACTGCGACACCTGCGGGCTGGCGCCGGTGGTGTCGTCGAAGGGCGCGGCCGGCTCGTCGTCCAGCGGGGTCACGGGCGGCAAGGACTCGGCGGGCAGCGGCAGTTCACGCTCGGCCGGCCGCGGCAGCTCCCGTACGTCCTCGCATTCGTCGAAGTCGCGGCGCTCGGTGTCGGGACGGCTGTCGCGGTCGCTGTCGGGGAAGTCGACGGGCCGCTCGGTGTCGGTGCGCAGCTCCGGTTCCGGCACCAACACCAGTTCCCGCGGGCGGCTGGGCGCCGGTCTGGTGCAGGTGCCGGACGTGCCGCGGCCCGACCCGCGCGCGATGGTGCTGGAGAACCCGGAGGTGCCCGAGCGCAAGCGGTTCTGCTCGCGCTCCGACTGCGGGGCGCCGGTGGGGCGTTCGCGCGGCGAGAAGGCGGGCCGTACGGAGGGCTTCTGCACGAAGTGCGGGCACCCGTACTCCTTCGTGCCGAAGCTGAAGGCCGGGGACGTGGTGCACGGCCAGTACGAGGTCGCGGGCTGTCTCGCGCACGGCGGGCTCGGCTGGATCTACCTCGCGGTGGACAAGGCGGTCGCCGACCGCTGGGTGGTCCTCAAGGGCCTGCTCGACACCGGCGACCAGGACGCGATGGCAGCGGCGATCTCCGAGCGGCGCTTCCTGGCGGAGATCGAGCACGCCAACATCGTGCGGATCTACAACTTCGTGGAACACCTCGACCAGCGCACCGGCTCCCTCGACGGCTACATCGTCATGGAGTACGTCGGCGGCAAGTCGCTGAAGGAGATCGCCAACGACCGCCGCACGCCCGACGGCAAGCGGGACCCGCTGCCGGTGGAGCAGGCCTGCGCGTACGGCATCGAGGCCCTGGAGGCCCTCGGCCACCTGCACAGCCGCAACCTGCTGTACTGCGACTTCAAGGTCGACAACGCCATCCAGACCGAGGACCAGCTCAAGCTCATCGACATGGGCGCGGTGCGCAGAATGGACGACGAGGAGTCGGCCATCTACGGCACGGTGGGCTACCAGGCGCCGGAGGTCGCCGAGGTCGGCCCGTCGGTCGCCTCCGACCTGTACACGGTCGCGCGCACCCTCGCCGTGCTGTCCTTCGACTTCCAGGGCTACACGAACGTCTTCGTGGACTCCCTGCCCGACCCCGACAACATCGAGGTCTTCCGCCAGTACGAGTCCTTCTACCGTCTGCTGGTCCGCGCCACCGACCCCGACCCGGCCCGCCGCTTCGCCTCCGCGCAGGAGATGGCGGAGCAGCTGACGGGCGTGCTGCGCGAGGTGGTCTCGTTGCAGACGGGCCGGGCGCGGCCCGCCCTGTCGACGCTGTTCGGGCCCGAACTGCGGGTCACGGACACGGAGTTGTTCCCGAAGCTGGAGGGGGACGTGTCCCGGCTCGGCGCCCGGTACGCGCGCCGGCGGACGCTCACCGCGGCTCCCTCCGCCGGACCGCCCGCGGCCGGACCGGTCGCCCTGAACGGCGGCCAGGCCCTGGTCAAGCACGTCAACTCCCCCGCCGCGGCCCTCGCGCTGCCCGTCCCGCGCGTCGACCCCGCCGACCCCAACGCCGGTTTCCTCGCGGGCCTGATGACCACCGCGCCGGCCGAGCTGCTCGGGGCGCTCTCGGCGGCTCCCTCGCCCTCGGTGGAGACCCGGCTGCGGCAGATCCGGGCCTGGCTGGAGAACGGCGACTCCGAGGCCGCGCTCACCTCGCTCGCCACGCTGGAGGACGAACGGCCGGACGACTGGCGGGTGGTCTGGTACCGGGGCGTGGCCGCACTGGTCACCGGCGACCACGAGAACGCGGCCCTCGCCTTCGACGCGATCTACGACGCCTTCCCCGGCGAGATGGCGCCCAAGCTGGCGCTCGGCCTGTGCGCCGAGGTGCTGGGCCAGCTGGACAACGCCGCCGAGTACTACCGCCTGGTCTGGTCGACCGACCCGAGCTATGTGAGCTCCGCCTTCGGGCTGGCCCGCGTCCAGCTCGCGGCCGGGGACCGGCGCGGCGCCGTACAGACGCTGGAGTCGGTGCCGGAGTCGTCGATCCACTACACGGCGGCGCGGGTGGCCGCCGTGCGGGCGCGGCTGCGGCAGCGCACCGCGGCGCCCTCGGACGCGCCGTTCCTGGCGGATCTGACGGCCGCCGCCGGGCAGGTCGAGGCGCTGGACGCGTACGGGCTGGACCCGGCGCGCCGGGAGCAGTTGTCGGCCGAGGTCCTCGGCTGCGCGCTGGACTGGATACTCTCCGGGGGCCAGGGTTCCGCGCCCACGGGGCGGCGGGTGCTGCTCGGCAGCGACCTGGACGAGCGGGGACTCCGCTTCGGCCTGGAGCGTTCGTACCGCACGCTGGCCCGGCTGGCGCGGGGCGGCGAGGAGAGGATCGACCTGGTGGAACGTGCCAATCGTTACCGCCCCCGGACGTGGGTGTAGTTGATGTCGCAGATGCCCCAGTTGTCCGCCTGCCCGAGCTGCGAATGGCCGCTCGAGTCGGGTGACCGTTTCTGCGGTGCGTGCGGATACGACCTGTCCGCGGTGCCGCCACGGCCGGACGACCACCCGACGATCGCGCTGAACGGCGCGGACCTGGCGCCGGACCCCGAGGGTGCGGCCTGGCCCGTCGCGTCCCGGCCCGACGGTGCCCCGGCGGCCCCGCATCTGCCGGCCGACCTGGCCGGCACGGACTCCGGCGGGATCCCGCTGCCGCCGGAGCAGCCGCCCACCGGATCGCCGGTCTCCCCGGCCTCCGGGGTGCGCTTCGACCGGCCGCCGGAGCCCGACGAGTATCCGCTGCAGGCCCCGGATCCGCGCGTCGCCGACCTGTCCGCGCCCGAGGGCGCGGGGCTCTGCGTGGCCTGCCGCGCGGGCCGGGTCGACACCGACGGCTACTGCGAGCACTGCGGGCACGCCCAACCGCGGGAGCGCGACCACATGGAGCAGGAATGCGGCCCGCTGGCCGCCGTCAGCGACCGCGGCCTGCGGCACCACCGCAACGAGGACGCCTTCGGCATCGGCACCGCCACCCTGCCGGACGGCTCCCCCGCGTCGGTGGCGATCGTCTGCGACGGCGTCTCCTCGGCGACCCGCCCCGACGACGCCTCGCTCGCCGCCGCACGGGCCGCCAACGAGTCGGTCCTTGCCGCCCTGCCGCGCGGCACCCACCCGCAGCAGGCGCTGCACGACGCGATCGTCGCCGCCTCCCAGGCCGTCAACGCGCTGGCCGTCGAGCCCGCCACGGCCCGCGAGCACGCCCCGCACCAGAACGCGCCGGCCTGCACCATCGTCGGCGCCGTGGTGACCACCGGCCTGCTGGTCGTCGGCTGGGTCGGCGACAGCCGCGCCTACTGGGTCCCGGTCGACCGCAACTCGCCCCCGGCCCGGCTCACCGAGGACGACTCCTGGGCCGCGCAGATGGTCGCCGCGGGCCTGATGAACGAGGCCGAGGCGTACGCCGACGAGCGCGCCCACGCGATCACCGGCTGGCTCGGCGCGGACGCCTACGAACTGGAGCCGCACACCGCTTCCTTCAAGCCGGACCGGCCGGGTGTAGTGGTGGTGTGCACCGACGGGCTGTGGAACTACGCGGAGGCGGCCGAGGAGATGGCCGAGGTCGTGCCCGAGGACGCGGCCGTACGTCCGCTGCACGGCGCCCGCGTCCTGGTCGGCCACGCCCTGGACGGCGGGGGCCACGACAACGTAACAGTGGCCGTCGTGCCGTTCCCGGCCGTGCCTCAGGGGGCAGGATCGGCCTGAGGCCGGATACGACGGGGAGGCCTCGGCGGACCGGAGGGGACCGGTCCGCACATAGTCGTCACCTCGCGATCGCGGGGTTTCCGAGGGGGATTTGAGTAGGCATGGCCAATTTCTCGAAGTCCAACGTGCCGCAGTTCTCGATGGACGTGTACCAGAACGAGTACCTGCCCGAGGGCGGCCGCGAGGTCAACGCCATCGTGACGGTGACCGCCACCGGGGGCGGCACGATCGGCAGCGCGGTCACCGCGCCGCACCTGTACGGGCGCGGCCAGGGACCGTCCGCGGCGGTCGCGGTCATGGTCGACTGCTCCGGCTCGATGGACTACCCGCCGACCAAGATGCGCAACGCCCGCGACGCGACGGCCGCCGCGATCGACACCCTGCGCGACGGCGTGCACTTCGCGGTGATCGGCGGGACGCACGTGGCCAAGGAGGTCTACCCGGGCGGCGGGCGGCTCGCGGTCGCCGACGCCACCACCCGGGAGCAGGCCAAGCAGGCGCTGCGCAAGCTGAGCGCGGGCGGCGGCACCGCCATCGGCACCTGGCTGCGCCTGGCCGACCGGCTGCTGTCCTCCGCGGACGTCGCCATCCGGCACGGCATCCTGCTCACCGACGGCCGCAACGAGCACGAGTCGCCGACCGACCTCAAGGCGGCCCTGGACTCCTGTGCCGGACGGTTCACCTGTGACGCACGGGGCGTGGGCACCGACTGGGAAGTGAAAGAAGTCACAGGGATCGCCTCGGCCCTGCTCGGCACCGCCGACATCGTCGCCGACCCGGCCGGCCTGGCCGCCGACTTCACGCACATGATGGAGACGGCCATGGGCAAGGAGGTCTCCGACGTCGCCCTGCGGGTGTGGACGCCGGTCGGCACGACCATCAAGTTCGTCAAGCAAGTCGCGCCCACCGTCGAGGAGTTGACCGACCGCCGCACCGAGGCCGGCCCCCGCGCCGGGGACTACCCCACCGGGTCCTGGGGCGACGAGTCCCGCGACTACCACGTGTGCGTGGAGGTCCCGGCGGCCGGCCTCGGCCAGGAGATGCTCGCCGCCCGGGTCTCCCTGGTCGTCCCGCAACCCGACGGAGCCGTCCAGAACCTGGGTGCGCAGGGGCTCGTACGGGCCGTGTGGACCGAAGACATGGTGGCCTCGACGTCGATCAACCCCCAAGTCGCGCACTACACGGGTCAGGCCGAACTCGCGCAAGTCATCCAGCAAGGTCTCGACCTGCGCAAAGCGGGCGATATCGATGGAGCGACGGCCAAACTGGGCCGGGCCGTCCAGCTCGCGAACAACTCGGGGAACGCGGATACTGCGAAACTGCTTTCGAAGGTGGTCGACGTGGTCGACGCCGCGACAGGTACTGTGCGACTGAAGGCGAAGGTCGAGGAGGCCGACGAGATGACTCTCGAAACACGGTCGACAAAGACTGTTCGTGTAAAGAAGTAGCGAAGTAGAGCAGTGCAGCAACAAGAAGTTCCCTGACACGAGAGGGGGAAGCGCCGACATGCCGACCTGCCCGAACGGACACCAGTCGGGTTCCGACGACTGGTGCGAGGTCTGCGGTCACCGCATGGCCGGTGCCGTACCCCCGCCCCCTCCGCCGCCCCCGCCCGGCGGTGGCTACGGCTTCCCGCCGCCCGGCCCCGGTGGCCAGGGCGGCCGTCCGCACCTGTCCTCGGTCCCGGACCCGGAGCCCGAGCTGTGCCCGCAGTGCCGCACGCCCCGCGAGGGCGGTGCGCCGTTCTGCGAGGAGTGCCGGTGGAACTTCCTCACCAACACGGCCACCTCGTACACCCCGGCCGCCCCGCGCCCGCCGGCCCCCGGGCCGAACGTGCGCTACCAGCAGCAGCCCGGTCCGTCGTACGGCGGCGGTGACTCGTACGAGTACCAGAGCTCCCGCCCCTCGCAGATGAACCGCCCCGCCGAGCCGATCCCGCCCTTCGGCAGCGAGCCCTCCGGCCCGGCCCCCTTCGGCGGCGACCCTGCGGGCCGCGGCGGCCCGTACGGCAACGACCCGCGCCCCGGCGGCCAGCCCGGCTACGGAAACGACCCCCGTCCGGGCGGCCAGCCCGGCTACGGAAACGACCCGCGCCCGGGCGGTCAGCCCGGTTACGGAAACGACCCGCGCCCCGGCGGTCAGCAAGGCTTCGGCAACGACCCGCGCCCCGGCGGCGGCCCGCCCGGCTTCGGCGCGGACCCCTCCCGTCCGGTCCCGCCGCCGCCCGGCCCGACGCCGACGGCCGGCGGCCCCGGTGGACCCGGCAGCGGACCCGGCGGACCCGGCGGTTCGGGTGGACCCGGCGGTCCCGGTGGCCCCAGTGGCCCCGGCGGCGGGCTTCCGCAGGCGTTCCAGCAGGCCGGCCCTCCGGCCCCGCCCGCCTTCCCGCAGGAGACCCAGCGGCCCGCGCAGGGCGGCCCGTCCTTCGGCGGCGGTGAGGACGACTGGGTGATCTCCCCGCCGTCGTCCGGCCCCGGTGCGCCCGGCGGTCCCGGTGGCCCCGGCGGTCCCGGTCAGGGTGGCGGTTACGGCTACCCGCAGCCCGGCTCCACGCAGGCGCCGCCCCCGCCCGGTGGCGGGTTCCCGCAGGCGCCGGCCGGCCCGGCGACCTGGACGGCGACGATCGGTCCGGACCGCGAGTACTTCATGGCGATGATGCAGCGGTCGGGGCCCGAGGCCGCGGGCCTCAACCTCCCCGCGTACTCGCCCGAGCAGCAGCGCACGCTCTCCGGCAACCAGATCACCATCGGCCGCCGCCGGCACTCCACCGGTGACACCCCGGACATCGACCTGTCGGTGCCGCCGGAGGACCCGGGCGTCTCGCACCAGCACGCGGTGCTGGTCCAGCAGCCGGACGGCAGCTGGGCGGTCGTCGACCAGAACTCGACGAACGGCACTACGGTGAACGGCTCCGAGGACCCGATCCAGCCGTTCGTGCCGGTGCCGCTGCAGGACGGCGACCGGGTGCACGTCGGGGCTTGGACGACGATCACGATCCGGCGCGGCTAGCCCAGAACGGCGAACCACCCGTCTCAGCCGGTCTCACCGGTCTCAGCCGGTCTCATCGGAGGGGCCAGACGTACGGCCCCTCCGGGTCGTCCAGCCACGCCCACTCCTGGTCCTTGGTGACCGTGATGCCGTAGCGCTCCCGCGTCGGCTCTCCCTCGCGCTCCCACAGGGCGTAGGCCTCCTGGGGGTCGAGGCCGGAGCGTGTCAGGGTCAACAGGAAGCGGAAGAGTTCGTTCTCCCTGGCCCGGCGCGGTATCGCGCCCAGGTGGGCCGGTTCGGGCTCGGGGCGGGTGTCGCCGCGCAGCGGGACGAAGTACGCCGGCGTGGGCAGGAAGCGGCCCTCGGCGTAGCCGGTGTCGTGGACGGTCAGCGCGAGCAGGCCCGTGGCGAGCGGGGTCAGGATGCGGGCGCCGGGGCGGCACTGGGCGATCCAGGCCGGCGGGACCGAGGTCAGGGTGCAGGTCGCGATGATCCGGTCGAAGGGGGCGCGCTCGGGGACACCGCGGGCGCCGTCGCCGGTGATGACGGCCGGGTGGTAGCCGGCGTCGGCGAGATGCTGCCGGGCCGCCTCGGTGATGTCCGGGTACAGGTCGATCGTGGTGACGAGGTCGTCGTCGCCGAGCCGGTACGCGAGCAGCGCGGCGTTGTATCCCGTGCCGGCCCCGATCTCCAGCACCCGGTCGCCGTCCGCCACCTCCAGCTCGACCAGCATCTTCGCCATCAGCGAGGGCTGGCTGCTGGAGGAGACCAGCTCGCCGTCGCGCAGCCGGGTGGCGAGCGGCGCGTCGGCGTACGCGCCCCGCAGCCACCGCTCCCGCGTCCGCGGATCCGGGCTCTCGCCCCACCGCCGCTCGTAGCCACCCCTGACGCCGACGTAGTAGTACGGCACGAACAGGTGCCGCGGCACGGCCTCGAACGCCCGACGCCACACGGGGTCGGCGTCCCACACCCCGCTCGCCCCGATCTCCCGCACGAGCCCCGCCCGCGCCGAGGCGGCGAGCCCGTCCAGATCCTTGCCGAGAACGTGCGCGCCCATACGTCCACTGTGCTGCGGGACGGGCCGAGGGGCGAGCACTGGACCCACCCGATCCGGAATCCGTGCCTCGGCCCCCACGCCCAGGTTCGGGGACCGGCACTGTGTGAGGGCACGGAATGACCAGGACTTCTCCGGATGCGGGCGACCTGCTGGAGCCGCTGCGGCAACACCTGCGGGACCCTTCGTACAACTTCGCCGTGGCTCCGGGATGGCGGCCGCTCGCGCTCGAGTGCCATCGGGCACTGGTCGCGCAGTTCCCGCAGTACGAGCTGCTGGCGGTGAAGCAGAAGTACGGGTCCCTGGCCTTCCAGGCGTTTCCGCGGCCGTGGAAGCGCGGCGGCGACTGGACGGAAGCCGAGTACGACCGCCGGCTTCGCCGCCCGCAACTGCGAGACGAAGGTCGCGTCCTAGGTCTCAAGTCCTCGTTCCCCCGGTCTGACACCATGGAGGGCGTGAAAGAGATTCGGCGCGGCACGCTTCAGGAGCAGACCTTCTACGAGCAGGTCGGCGGGGAGGAGACCTTCCGCCGGCTGGTCCACCGTTTCTACGAGGGCGTGGCCGAGGACCCGGTCCTGCGGCCGATGTACCCCGAGGAGGACCTCGGACCGGCCGAGGAGCGGCTCACGCTGTTCCTGATCCAGTACTGGGGCGGTCCGACGACGTACAGCGACAACCGCGGCCACCCGCGCCTGCGGATGCGGCACGCCCCCTTCACCGTGAACCGCGAGGCGCACGACGCCTGGCTGAGGCACATGCGCGACGCCGTGGACGAACTCGGCCTGTCCGAGGAGCACGAGGAACAGCTGTGGCGCTATCTGACGTACGCCGCCGCTTCGATGGTGAACACCCCGGACTGACGCTCGGATTCCGGTCGTACGACGCCGGATTCCGGTCACAATCCGGTCAAGGCCGGTCCACAAGCGCTTACAAGTCGCCCCTCACCTCTGACAACATCGCCCGGAGGTCTGGACAACATCTGGACGACCACGGGGGGTCGGGGTGTCAGCGTTCGGTGGGGTGGCGAGATTCGTGCTGCTCCGCGCCCGCGCGCACCGGCTGCTGCTGGCCGCCGCACTGCTCACCGTCCTGCTGACCACGGCCGTCCTGGCGACCCTCACCGCCTACTCCGGCGCGATCGGCGACGCCTCCCTGCGCCACTCCCTGCGCGACGGCGAGAACGCCGCCGACAGCGCGCTCATCGTCAAGGCCGACGTGCCCGCCGACCGCAGGAAGGCCGCGGACACCGCCGTACGACGGGAAGCGCGCCGGGCCTTCGACGGGCTGCCGGTCTCCGTGCGGACACTGGTCCGCTCCGGCCCCTACTCCCTGCCGCGCTCGCTGCAGCCGCCCGCCCAGCGCTCCGGTGACCCCGATCTGACCTACCTCGCGGCGCTGGACCCGGCGCAGGTACGCATCGTCGCCGGGCGGACGCCCACGGCCGCCGCGGGCCGGATCGAGGCGGCCCTCCCGCAGAACGCCGCCCAGCGCCTCGGCCTCCAGCCCGGCGCCCGCCTCACCCTCACCGACCGCCTCGACGGCCCGAAGGTGCGGGTCACGCTCGTCGGCCTGTACCGGCCGACGGCGCCGAACGACCCGTACTGGCGCCTCGACGACCTCGGCGGCCGGGGTGTCAGGACGCTCAGTTTCACGACGTACGGCCCCCTGCTCGCCGCGCCCGACGTGCTGGCCGGGGACCGGGTGAGCGCCGGGCAGTCGGCCTGGCTGGCCTCGGGCGACTTCTCGGCGCTGACGACCGGGCGGATAGACGGGCTGCGCGACGCGGCCCGCGCGGGCGCCGCCGCCCTGCGCAAGGAGCCCGCGCTGAGCGGCTCGACGGCCGTGACCACCGGGCTGCCCGGCGTCCTGGACCGCGTCCAGCGCTCGCTCCTGGTCTCCCGCTCGACCCTCTTGATCGTCGCCCTCCAGCTCGCCCTCCTCGCCGGCTGCGCGCTGCTCCTGGTGGCCCGGCTGCTGAGCGCCGAACGCACCGGTGAGACACGGGTGTTGCGGGCGCGCGGCGCCTCCCGTTCCCGTATCGCCGCGCTCGCCGCCCTGGAGGCGCTGTTCCTCGCCGTGCCCGCGGTGGTCTGCGCGCCGCTGCTCGCGGGGCCGCTGACCCGGCTGCTCGCCGGGCACGGGGCGCTGGCCCGGATCGGGCTGCGCCTGGACGTGCCGGCCGGCGGGCGGCTCGGGGTGTGGCTGGTGGCGGCGGGCGTGGCCCTGGGCTGCGCGCTGGCGGTGACGCTGCCAGCGCTGACCGTCGAGGGCTTCCGGCCGGGCCGGGCCCGTGCGCTGCCCGGTTCGGTGCGGGCGGGCGCGGACCTGGGTCTGCTGGCGGTGGCCGCGGTCGCCTACTGGCAGCTGAGCAGCCACACCTCCGGCGCCGTGAGCGACGACCGGTCCGGCACCCTCGGCGTCGACCCGTTGCTGGTAGCGGCCCCCGCCCTCGCGCTGCTCGCCGGGACCGTGCTGACGCTCCGCCTGCTGCCGCTGGTGGCGCGGCTCGCCGAGCGCCGGGCGGCCGGCGGACGCGGGCTCACGGCGGCGCTGGCGGGCTGGCAGCTCAGCCGGCGTCCGATGCGCGGGGCGGGCCCGGTGCTGCTGCTGGTCCTCGCGGTTGCCCTCGGCATGCTCGCGATCGGCCAGGGCGCCTCCTGGGAGCGCTCGCAGGACGACCAGGCCGACTTCACCGCGGGCGCGCCGGTCCGCGTCCTGGGCGCGGGCGACGGCGGGATCGGGCGCACCGAGACTTATGCGGCCGTCCCGCACGTCCAGGAGATCGCACCCGCGGTCCGCGCCGAACTCCCGCTCTCCGGCAGCCGCACGGGCACCCTGCTGGCCCTGGACACCGCGCACGCCTCGGACACCGTGCTGATGCGCCGGGACCTGGCGTCCGAGCCGGTACGGCCGCTGCTCGCCTCGCTGGGCCCCAAGGCGCAGGCGGCCGGGGCGGCCGTACCCGGGCACACGGCCGAGCTGCGGCTGACGGCCACCCTGCACAGCTCCACCGGCCCGGGGACGACCGCGAACGTGACGGTCACCCTGGAGGACTCGTACGGCACCCCGTACGAGCTGCGCGCGGGCGAACTCCCCGCCGACGGACGGCCGCACACGCTCACCATGCCCGTCACGGGCGGCCCGCTCACCCTCACCGGCCTCCAGCTGGTCTTCGCCCAGCCGGCCGAACGGGCGGAACAACACCGGCTGACCCTGGACGGGTTGACGGCGGTCGACACCCAAGGGGCGGTACGGCGGCTGCAGTTGCCGGCCGACTGGACGGCGGCCTCGCGCGTCGACGGGACGGTGTCCTCGCCGGACCCGAACACCCGCGCGACCAAGCCGAAGGTGAGCACGTCCGGGCCGCTGTCGGTGTCGTACGGCACGGGGTTCAAGCCGGCCGGGGACAGCTGGACCATCTCGTCGGTGACGGTGCGGGTGCAGGTCGCCCAGCCGAAGCCGCCCGAGATCACCGGCCTCGCCACCGACCGCTTCCTCACCTCGGCCGCCGCCCGCGTCGGCGACCGGGTGGACGTGACGGTCGGCGGGCAGATCGTGCCGGTGCGGATCCTGCGGTCGGTACGGCAGCTGCCGACGACGAGCGACTCCGACGGGGGCGCCCTGCTGGTCGATCTGCGGTCCGTGAACCGGGTGCTGGAGGCGCGGTACGGCATGGGGGTCACGCCGACCGAGTGGTGGCTGCGGCCCGCGCCGGGCAGGGCGGCGTCCGTCGCGGCGGCGCTGCGGGCGCTGCCCGACGTGGATCCCGAGCAGGTGGTGGTGCGGGACGAGACGGCCGCGCAGCTGCGGGACGACCCCTTCGGGGCGGGCCCGGAGGCCGCGTTCGCCGCGGCGGCCGGGGTGGCGGCGGCGCTGGCCGCGGTCGGCTTCGCGGTGAGCGCGGCCGGGTCGCTGCGGGAGCGGAGCGCCGAACTCGCGGTGCTGCGCGCCCTGGGCGCCCCGCGCCGCCGGCTGGCCCGGATGATCGCCGTCGAGCAGGGCGTCCTGGTGGCGCTGGCGCTGCTGGTGGGCGCGGCCCTCGGCACGGTCCTCACCCGGGCGGTGATCCCGCTGATCGTCCTGACCGCCCAGGCCACCCGGCCGGTGCCGACGGTACTGGTCGAACTCCCGGTCTCCACGGCCGCCGTACTCCTGGCGGCGGTGGCCCTGGCACCGCTGGCCGTGACGGTGGGGCTGGCGGTGCGGCGGGGGGATCCGGTGGTTTCGTTGCGGGAGCAGGGGGGCGAGTGAGTGGTTTCGCTGCGGAAGCCGGGGGCGAGTGAGTGGTTTCGCTGCGGAAGCCGGGGGCGAGTGAGCGGTGTCGTTGCGGAGTTGGGGGGCGAGTGACGTGAACCGGATACCGGCGCCCTGGATCCGCACCCGGCTGCGCACCGCCCCGGCCGCCGCTGCCGCGCTCGCGCTGCTCGTGGCGCTCACCGCGTGCCTCGCGGGGGCGTTCCCGCGGGCGGTCGACCGGTACGAGGACGCGGGGCTGCGGCACGCCGTGGAGCGGGCGCGCCCCCTCAACACCAGCATGACCGTGTACGCCCAGCAGCCCGACGCGCTGCTGTCCCAGCAGCAGCGCGAGGACGCCCTGCGCCCGGCCGCGCTCGACGTGCGCTACGGCAAGGTCCTCGCCGCTCTCCGGCGCCCGTTCGTCGCCGACCGCGCCCAGTCGACGTACGGGGTGCGCACCGCCAACCCCCAGAAGGCGCCCGACCCCTTTCTGCCCCAGCCGTACGGACTGCCCGCGCAGATCGAGCTGACCGCCCAGGAGGGCCTGGCCGCGCACGCGACCGTGAAGGCCGGCCGGCTGCCCCGCGCCGACGGCCGGGTGACCGCGACGACACCCGAGGTGGAGGCGGCCGTCAGCGCCGAGACCGCCAAGTCGCTGCACATCAAGGTCGGTTCGGTGATCCACGTGCCGGGCTCGGGCCGCGCCCCGCTCGCCGTCCGGGTCACCGGCATCATCACGCCGCGCGATCCCGACGGCGCCTACTGGGCCACCCACGAGCTCCTGCACACCCCGAACCTGATCCCGGTCCCGAACACCGACTTCTTCTACTGGCTCGGCGCCCTCCTGCTCGCCCCCGACGCGGCTCCCGCGCTGCTGGGCACGGCCGGAGACCCGCAGCGCTACTGGCAGTTGGCCCCCGACGTCCCCGCCCTGCGCTCGCACGAGCTGGACGACCTGAAGTCCGCGGTGGCCTCCATGGAGACCGGCCCCGACACCCGCAGGCTCCGCGCGGCCACCGACCCGTCCACCAACGTCACCACCTACCTCGACGACGTGCTGGACTCCTACGGCGCGCTGCGCGGGCGGGTCCGGCCGCTGGTCGCCGTCGCCGCCTTCGGCACCGGCACGGTCGCGGCGGTCGTACTCCTGATGGCGGCCGGTCTCGCCGCCGACCGCCGTGCCGCCGAACTGACCCTGCTCCGCGCCCGCGGCGCGTCCCTGCGGGGCCTGGCGGCCCGTCTGTTCGCCGAGACGACGGTGGTCACCGTGCCCGCCTGGGCGGTGGGCCTGACCCTCGCCCTGCTCGCGGTCCCCACGGACCGCGCCGCCTACGCGGCCACGGCGGCCACCGCGGTCGCCCTCGTCGCCTGCGCGGCCCTGCCCGTCCGCGCCATGGCGGTGCACCGGCGGGTACGGGTGCACGCGGCCCGGGCGGACGTGTCGACGGTACGGCCGTCCCGGCGCCGTACGGTGGCGGAGCTGACCCTGGTGGTGGTCGCCCTCGGCGCGGTGGAGAGCCTGCGCCGCACAGGCACCTCGGGAGGCCAACTCTCCTCTCTGGCACCGGTGTTGATAGCGACGGCGGCGGCCCTGCTTCTCATCCGCCTCTACCCGCTCCCGCTGCGCGCGCTGGCCCGCCCGGCGGCCCGTATGCGCGGCACGGTGACCCATCTGTCGCTCGCCCGCGCGGGCCGTACCTCCGCCTCCGCGGTCCTGCCCCTGCTGGCCCTGCTGACCGCGCTCACCACGGCGGCCTTCGGCGGCTCGGTGCTGGCCGGGGTGCACGCGGCCCGCGACCACGCGGCCTACCTCGCCGTCGGCGCCGACGCCCGCGTCGAGACGCCGACACCGCTGCCTGCGGACCTGCCCGACCGCGTCCGCCGAGTGCCGGGCGTGCGGGCCCTGTCGGCGGTGAGCCTCTCGTACGAGTCGAAGCCGGGCGACGGGGAGCAGACGGTCCCGGTGGCGGGCGTGAACCCGCAGGACTACGCGGAGTTGGCGGCACGGACGGGTCTCGGCCCCTTCGGCGCGGGCGAGTTGGCGAAGCGCCCGGCCACCGAGCCCCAACCGGCCCTGGCCTCCCCCGCGGTGGCCGCCCGCTACGGCACGCGTTCCTTCCCGGTGCGCCTGGAGGACGGCAGCACGATCACGGTCCGCGTCGCGGCGGTGGTGGACCGCACTCCGGCGGTGATCGGCGCGGACTTCCTGGTGGTGAACCGGGCGATCCTGGACACGCGCGCGGCCCGCCCGTCGGCCCTGCTCCTGACGGGCTCCGGCATCCAGGCCTCCACCCTGCGCAAGGCGGCGGGCTCCTCGGCCCAGATCCAGTTGCGCTCCGAGGAACGAGCCGAGTACGGCGACTCGCCCCTCCAGTCGGGCGCGGAACGGGTCTACGCGGCGGCGGTGGCTGCGGGCGCGGGCTATGCCGTACTGGCCCTGCTGCTGTCGCTGCTCAGAGCGGCACCGGAGCGCAGGGCCCTGCTGGCCCGTCTGCGCACCATGGGCCTGACCCGCGCCCAGGGCCGTCGGCTGCTGATCCTGGAGTCCCTCCCCCAGGCGGCGCTGGCGGCGGCGGGCGGCGCGCTGACGGGCTGGGCGACGATCCGCCTGCTCTCTCCGGGCGTGGACCTGACGACGATCGCCCTGGCCACCCATGAAACGGCGGGTGGACAGGCCGTGTTGAGGACGGACGCGCTGTCGCTCGTGCTTCCGGCGGCGGCGATTCTGTTGGTGACGGTGGGAGTCGCGGGGGCCCAGGCGTGGTGGACGGGACGACAGGGAGCGGTCGCGGAACTGCGGGCGGGGGATGCGCGATGAGCCGACACAGCCAACCACTCAGCTGCCTGGGAGAGCCCCGATGACCACGACGAACCCCACGCTCGCCGACCTGGCAGCCCGCGTGACCACGGCCCGCAACCGGCCCACCTACGGCCATGACGCCCTCATCACCTGCGACCGCCTGGTCCGCATCTTCACCACGGACGGCATCGAGGTCCAGGCCCTCCAGGGCCTCGACCTCCTCGTCCGCGAGGGCGAACTCATGGCCCTGGTGGGCGCGTCCGGCAGCGGCAAGTCCACCCTCATGAACATCCTCGCCGGCCTGGACACCCCTACCGCCGGCGCGGCCCGGGTGGCCGGCCGCGACCTCCTCACGATGACCCCGAAGGACCGGCTGGCCTACCGCCGCACCACCGTCGGCTTCGTCTGGCAGCAGACCTCCCGCAACCTGCTCCCCTATCTCACCGCGGCCCAGAACATCGCCCTGCCGATGCAGCTCACCGGCATCGGCGGGATCCGCGGCGCCCGCAAGGCCCGCCGCGCCCAGACCGAACGCGCCCTGGAACTCCTGGAGTTGCTGGAGATCGCCGACTGCCGGGACCGCCGCCCGCACCAGATGTCCGGCGGCCAGCAGCAACGCGTCGCGATCGCCGTGGCCCTCGCCAACAACCCCGCGGTCCTCCTCGCCGACGAACCCACCGGCGAACTCGACTCGCACACCGCGGAACAGGTCTTCGCCGCCTTCCGCACCGCGAACGAACGCCTCGGCACCACCATCGTGATCGTCACCCACGACCAGGCCGTCGCCGGCGAGGTCCGCCGCACGGTCGCCATCCGGGACGGCCGCACCTCCACCGAGGTCCTGCGCCGCAGCGAGGTCGACGAGACGACCGGCCACGAGCGTCTGGTCGCCCGCGAGTACGCCATGCTCGACCGGGCCGGCCGCCTCCAGCTCCCCGCCGAGTACACCGAGGCACTCGGCATGCGGGACCGCGTCGCGCTGGAACTGGAGCCGGACCACATCGCCGTATGGCCGGACGACAGTGAGAGAGGGTGAGACCGGCCGACGCGAGCAGGGGTGAGACCGGTCAGCTGGAGCAGCGGTGAGTCCGGTCAGCGCACGCTGACGTCCAGGGCGCCGAGTCCCGCCCGCCGTACGGCGATCGACCCGTAGGCCGTGCGCAGCCGCAGCCACGCCCCCGACGAGAACAGCGCCAACTCCCCGCCCCGCAGGAACCCGAGGGACTGCGCCGCGTGCAATGCCCGGACCGGAAGGTGGGTGTCCCCGACCGTCCGGGACCAGATCTCCCGCCCGATCCGGTCAAGTTCGGCCCGCGTACGTCCGTCGGGCGCCAACTCCTGGGTACGGGACCGGAATTCGGCGACGGCGGCGCTGACGGTGGCCCGCAGTACGTCCGGCGCCGGCAGCCCGGACTCGGCCCGCCAGCCGCCCCGCGGCGGCAGCACGCCCGCCCACGGCGGCCCGGTGACCGCCGCCGGCACGAGGGCCGTGGCGGCCGACTCGTCGACCGTTTCGAGGAGTTCACCGGCGGACACGGTCACGTCGAGCGTGACGTCGAGACCGTCCTCGTACGGCTTCGCGAGCCGCACCGCGCGGATCGCCAGCACCTCGAAGGACGGGGGCCGCCCGAAGACGGCGAGCGCGGTGCCGGCCGCCTGGAGGCGCACCGCGGCCCCACGGTCGTAGTGGAGCAGCCGGGAGAGGAAGGCCGCGAGGTCCGCCGCCTCCCCCTCGTCGGCGAGGTGGAGCACCGTCATGCGGCGACGGCCTCCTCCTCGGTGTCGTCCCGGTACTCCTCCAGGAACTCCCGCTCCTCGGAGGTGATCCGGCGCGGCCGCTGGGCCTCGAAGTCGAACGGCACGACCACCGTCGAGGCCCGTACGTAGACCAGGTCGTCGTCCTTCACCTCGTAACTGATGGTGAAGGACGCGGCCTTTATCTGCGAGACCCACAGCTCGATGTCGACCGGGTGGTGCCGGTGGACGAGCTGCCGCTTGTAGTCGATCTCGTGGCGCGCCACCACGGACCCCTGCTGGAAGTCCTTCTCCGGCCGGAAGAGGAAGTCGATACGGGCTTCCTCCAGGTAGCGCACGAAGACGGCGTTGTTGACATGCCCGTACGCGTCCATGTCCGACCAGCGCAGGGGGCAGCGGTAGATGTGGCGCAAGATCGATCAGCCCCGGGTCAGCTTCTTGTAGGTGGCGCGGTGCGGACGCGCGGCGTCCGGGCCGAGCCGTTCGATCTTGTTCTTCTCGTACGACTCGAAGTTGCCCTCGAACCAGAACCACTTGGACTCACCCTCGTACGCGAGGATGTGCGTGGCGACCCGGTCCAGGAACCACCGGTCGTGGGAGACGACCACGGCGCAGCCGGGGAACTCCAGCAGCGCGTTCTCCAGGGAGGAGAGCGTCTCCACGTCGAGGTCGTTGGTCGGCTCGTCGAGGAGCAGCAGGTTGCCGCCCTGCTTGAGGGTGAGCGCGAGGTTGAGGCGGTTGCGCTCACCGCCGGAGAGCACGCCGGCGGGCTTCTGCTGGTCGGGCCCCTTGAAGCCGAAGGCGGACACGTACGCCCGGCTGGGCATCTCGACCTGGCCCACATTGATGTAGTCCAGCTCGTCGCTCACGACGGCCCACAGGGTCTTCTTCGGGTCGATGTTCTCGCGGCTCTGGTCGACGTACGAGATCTTGACGGTCTCGCCGACCTTGATGGTGCCGGAGTCCGGGGTCTCCAGACCCTGGATCATCTTGAAGAGGGTGGTCTTGCCGGCGCCGTTGGGGCCGATGACACCGACGATGCCGTTGCGCGGGAGCGTGAAGGAGAGGTCCTCGATGAGGACCTTCTCGCCGAAGGCCTTGTTGAGGTTGTTGACCTCGACGACGATGCTGCCGAGCCGGGGGCCCGGCGGGATCTGGATCTCCTCGAAATCCAGCTTCCGCATCTTCTCGGCCTCGGCGGCCATCTCCTCGTACCGCGCGAGACGGGCCTTGGACTTGGCCTGCCGCCCCTTGGCGTTGGACCGCACCCACTCGAGCTCTTCCTTGAGCCGCTTGGCCCGCTTGGCGTCCTTCTGCCCCTCGACCTTGAGACGGGTCTGCTTCGTCTCCAGGTACGTGGAGTAGTTGCCCTCGTAGGGGTAGGCGCGCCCGCGGTCGAGCTCCAGGATCCACTCGGCCACGTTGTCGAGGAAGTACCGGTCGTGGGTGATGGCCACGACGGTGCCCGCGTACTTGGCGAGGTGCTGCTCCAGCCAGTTCACCGACTCGGCGTCGAGGTGGTTGGTGGGCTCGTCGAGGAGCAGCAGGTCAGGCGCTTCGAGCAGCAGCTTGCAGAGCGCGACCCGACGCTTCTCACCACCGGAGAGGGTGGTGACGGGCCAGTCGCCGGGCGGGCACCCGAGGGCGTCCATGGCCTGCTCCAGCTGGGCGTCGAGGTCCCACGCGTTGGCGTGGTCGAGCTCCTCCTGGAGCTTGCCCATCTCGTCGAGCAGCGCGTCGCTGTAATCGGTGGCCATCAGCTCGGCGATCTCGTTGAACCGGTCGAGCTTGCCCTTGATCTCGGCGACACCCTCCTGGACGTTCTCCAGGACGGTCTTCTCCTCGTTCAGCGGGGGCTCCTGCAGCAGGATGCCGACGCTGTAGCCCGGCGACAGGAAGGCGTCGCCGTTGCTGGGCTGCTCGAGCCCCGCCATGATCTTCAGCACGGTGGACTTACCCGCACCGTTCGGACCGACCACACCGATCTTCGCGCCGGGGAGGAAGTTCAGCGTCACGTCGTCAAGGATCACCTTGTCGCCGTGCGCCTTGCGCGTCTTGCGCATGGTGTAAATGAACTCAGCCAAGAGAAACCGTCCGGCAGCTTGAAATCTGGCAGTGGGCAGATACACCCCATCTTGCCGTACGTCCATCCCCGGACGGAAACGCGTATGCACGGGCGGCTGTGACCTGGGGTTTCCCTGTCGACCGCGGGGGACGGCGGCCGGCTGAGGAGCCCCTGTCAGTCGTCGCCGGCCGGCACCCGGCGGGCCAGCAGCACCGCGGCCAGTGCCAGCGCGCTCGCCGTGCCCACCGCGCCCGCCGAGCGGAAGGCCCGGGACGAGCGCCACGACAGGATCGACCACTGGGAGTGGGCGGAGAGTACGGAGCCCTTGCTCAGCCAGGAACCGGCCGAGATGACGGAGAGGGCCGAGCCGATCGAGCCGACGGAGAGGGCGCTGCCGATCGAGCCGATCGACAGGGCCGAGCCGACGGAGCCGATGGACAGGACCGAGCCCACCGAGCCGATCGACAGCACCGAGTCGTGCGACCAGAGGGAGAGAACGGAGGAAGCGTGGTCCCCCGGTGGTACCGGTGACTTGGTCATGCGCTCATCCTGCCCGGCGCGGGCTCCGGCGGACACCCCGCACTCCCCGGGACACCCCACGCTCCCTCGCACACCCCGCGACGGCTCACTCCTCCGTCGGCGACTGCTTCTTCCCCGTGAGCACCAGTGCCGCGCCACCGATCACCACCAGCCCGATGGCCACGCCCGCGATCAGCGGGGTCGTGCTGGAGCCGCCGGTCGCGGCGAGGTTGGTGTCGTCGACGCTGCCGCCCACCGTGGCCGGGCTCGGCTCGCTCAGGGTCTGGACCGCGTCCCCGCCCTCACTGGCCTGCGCCTCCGTTTTGCAGTCGAGGATCCCCGTGAACCGCTTGTCCAGCCCGCCCGGTCCCGTGATCGTGAAGTCGTACGGCTGATCTTCCTGGAGGGGGATCGTCACCGTGCGCGACTCGCCCGCCGGGATGCTGTACTCGGTCTCCATCAGCGAGAACGTGAACGCCTCGTCGCCCTGGTTGGCCGCGGTGATGTCCACCCCGCCCTTGGCGCAGTTCCGCACCGCGGACAGAGCCGGTATGGGCCCCTTCTTCGCCCAGGCCGCGCTCGCCGTCGCCGAGACCGTCGACTCGCTGGAGC
Source organism: Streptomyces cylindrosporus (assembly GCF_022698165.1). Taxonomy (GTDB): domain Bacteria; phylum Actinomycetota; class Actinomycetes; order Streptomycetales; family Streptomycetaceae; genus Streptomyces; species Streptomyces cylindrosporus. The sequence continues at coordinate 50,310 of NZ_JALDAY010000001.1, read as the reverse complement.
CGGCCAGGATCTGCGTCTGGCTGCGGCTCTCGGAGGCGAAGGCCCGGCCGACCGGCACGGTGGTCGAGGCCTGCACGGTCAGCTCGGCCGAACCGGCCGCGGCGTCCTCGGGCACGTCGAAGAAGACCTGGCTGCCGTCGGCCGCCGCGGTGAGCGGCTTGCCGTCCTTGCCGACGATCCGTACGCCCGTCATGGCCGCGTCGGCCGGCGGGGTGAGGGTCACCCCGGCCGCGTTGGTGTGCACGGTCACCGGGCCGAGCAGCTCACCGGGGTGGCCGGAGACCGCGGGCGGGTCGAGAGTCAGCGAGGCCTTGGGCTCCGCCACGTCGACGGCGCTCTTCTGGAGGTAGTCCGCGAGCCTCTCGGCCTGCGGGTCGACGGCGTCGACATCCGCCCCGTCCGAGTAGCGCCAGATCGCCACCTGGGTGCCGGCCGCCGCGTCCTGCTCGGTCAGGCCGCCCTTGACACCCGCCTTGACGGCGAGCGCGGCAAGGTCGTTGACCTGCGGGTAGGAGTTCTCCAGGATCCAGCGGATCCGGCCGGCGTCCTTGTTGGCGCCCAGCGAGGTCCCGCTCCAGGGCGTCTCGTGGTACTTGGCGTCCCGCTGGGTGGGGTTGTGCAGGTCGACGCAGTACGTCTGCAGCGTGCCGCCCCCGTCGACGGACATTTCGAACAGGCCCGCCGAGACCCGCTGGTCGCCGGAGTCACCGTGGATCACGGCCTCCCCGTACGTCTTGAGGCCGCCTATCGTGGCGGTCGCCCCGCCCTGGCTCTGTGTCGTCTCCTCGGCGGCGGCCGACCCGGCCCCGGCGAGCACACCGGCGGCGACGAGCCCGGACACCCAGGTCACGGCGGCGAGGCGGACCGCACCACGCCTGCGCGACGACAGCGAAGAGAACGCGGAGAGCGCGGAGGACACAGAGAACGCAGCAAACACCAAATTCCCCTTCTAGCAGGACCCGTTGACGTGGGGGGTGAGGTCCCACCAGCAGAATCAGAAGCCCCGACAGCCACGAGAGCCTTGCCCGGCATCCTAGGGACGCGGGCGCACCCCGCTTCCCGGTCATACCGTCGTACAACGGATCCGACTCGGAATCGTTATCGCCTACACGGCCTGTGAACAGGGCTTATCGACAAATCCACCGGGTCGTTCGGAGCGCATTCGCCGATAAGCCGCAGTCCGGTCAGCTCGGGACACTGTCTGACATCACGTCACCGCAGCGGGCTCCGGCTCCTGTTGGGACGCCAGGGCCCCCGGATCCCCCGGATCCCCCGGCGGTGTCTCCCAGTTGGGCTCGGGCTGCGCCGCCTGCGCGGCCGTACCCCCGTCCGACCTGTTCGCCCGCCGGAAGGCCGACGTGCCCCTCGCCATGTCGTGGCCGATCGTGATCGCGTCGAGGTCGGCCGAGATCCAGTTCTGCCCCTCCCTGACGTCGGAGCGCACCTTCAGGCGGCCCTGCACGATCACGGGATCGCCCACATCGAGCGAGGCCGCCGCGTTCACGGCGAGCTGCCGGTTGGCCCACACCGTGAAGAAGTTGGTGTGGCCGTCGGTCCACTCGTTCTTCTCGCGGTCCCAGTAGCGCGGGGTCACCGCGAGCCGGAACCGTGCGGACGGTCCCGAGGCCAGCTCCCGGTACACCGGTCGTGTCGCCACGTTCCCCACGGCACAGACGATCGTCTCGTTCATCGCGAACCCCTCCCTCGCCCGGCCGCCGGGGCCGGGCGGACATGCGTACGGGCCCGTCCCGTACGGCTGCGTCTGCCACGGCGGTCACGTGCTGCGTGATCGCCGCACCGCCAGACTGCCTCCGTCGGGCCGAGCCCGCTGAGCCCTGTGGACCACCGCCCGCCTGTGGAAAACTCCACCACCCGGACGAGTGAGCCCCCGTCACCTCCAAGGGGCGCGCTCGGCGCGCTCGGCGCTCAGGTGGCGCCCACCCCCACGACACGCCCGTACTGCTCGCGCACCTCCCGGTACCGCAGCAGCTCCGCCGCCACCGGATCCAGCACCCTCGCCCGGCCACAGCCGGCGGCCGCCTCCCGCAATCGGCGTTCCGCGTCCATGCCGTACCGCCGGGCGGGCCCGCGCGCCGCCATCCGGCAGCTCCACTCGACCAGCGGGCCGCCGACGATGCCGGTCACCATGAGCAGCACCGGCACGCCCAGGTTGGGCGCCATGAACCCGATGATCTGCCCCAACAGCCACAGCCCGCCGATGACTTGGAGGATCGTCATGGCCGCCTGGGCGAGTACGGCGGCCGGCCACCAGCCCGGTCGCGGCGGCCGCCCCGGCGGCAGTCCCGCCCGCGCCGCCAGCTCGTCGAGCGCCTCGGGCAACCCCTGCGATCCCCGTACGGCGGCCTCGCGCACGGCCTGCGCCCAGGGCGCGGGCAGTCCGGCCGAGGCCCGGTCGGAGAGGGTCCGTACCGCCTGCTCGACGCGCTGGCGCGCGGTCGCCTCCTCGTCGGCCTGCGCACGCAACGGCAGCCGTCCCGTGGCCGGTTCGTACCGGTCCTGGTACCAGCGCCACAGCCGCAGCCAGGGCGTCCCGCAGGCCTTGTTGGCGTTGCGCAGCCAGGCGCGCTCGGCCGCCTCGCCGGCCGCCGTCGCGCCGACCGCGTCCGCGAGCCGGGCGGCGAACTCGTCGCGCGCCTCCTCGCTGAGACCGGTGCGCCGCCGGGTGGCGTACACGGGCCACAGCCCAGCGGCGGCCGAGTCCAGGTCGGCCGAGATCCGGCGCGCCGGGGCGCCGCGCTCGGCCACGAACTGGCCGAGCAGCTCGCGCAGTTCACCTACGCCGTCCCCGGTGAGCGCGGACAGCGCGAGCACGGTGGCGCCCGGTTCGCCGTACTCGCCGAGCGCGATCCCGTCCTCGTCGAGCAGCCGCCGCAGGTCGTCGAGGACCTGCTCGGTGGCCTCGCCGGGCAGCCGGTCGGTCTGGTTGAGGACGACGAACATGACCTCGGCGTGTCCCGCCATGGGCCGCAGATAGCGCTCGTGCAGCATGGCGTCGGCGTACTTCTCCGGGTCGACGACCCAGATGACGGCGTCGACGAGCGCCAGGATGCGGTCGACATGCTCGCGGTGCTGTACGGCGGCGGAGTCGTGGTCGGGCAGGTCGATCAGGACGAGTCCGCGCAGTTGTGCCTCGCTCTCGACGCTCTGCAGCGGGCGTCTGCGCAGCCGGGGCGGGATGCCGAGCCGCTCGATGAGGCTCGCGGAGCCGTCGCTCCAGCTGCACGCGATGGGCGCGGCCGTGGTGGGACGTCGTACCCCGGTCTCCGAAATGGTCACCCCGGCGAGCGCGTTGAAGAGCTGCGACTTGCCGCTGCCGGTCGCGCCCGCGATGGCGACCACGGTGTGTTGCCCGGAGAGCCTGCGCCGCGCCGCCGCCTCGTCGAGCACCCGGCCGGCCTCGGCGAGGGTGCGGCTGTCGAGCCGGGTGCGGGAGAGGCCGACCAGTTCGCGCAGGGCGTCGAGGCGCGAGCGCAGGGCGCCGTCGTACGCCAGCGGGGCCGCGGGCGGCGCGTTGTGGCCCCGCGCCTCCACCATGGCCGCGTGCTCGGCGGCGGCCGCCTCGGTCACGCGCCGCGCGATGAGTCCGTCGTCCCAGGCGTCCGCGGATTCCGTACGACCGGAAGGGTCCGCGGATTCCGTACGACCGGACACGTCCGCGCCCGCCACGCGCGCGTGGTCGTCGCGTTCACGGTCCGCAGGGGCCTGCGCGGCATCGGGCTCCGCGGGGGCTCCGCCCTCGGAAGTGCGCTCCCCATAGGGTCCGTTGCCGGAAATCGCGTCCCTGAGGAGGCCGTTTTCGCTGCCGTCCTCCTTGTTGCCGTCGTTCTCGTTGTTGCCGTTGTTCCCGTTGTTCCCGTTGTCCTCGTTCACCGCGTCCCCCGGGTGATCGGCGTGCTCGGTGTGGTCCTGGTCAGTGACGGCGGTCACCGGTCACCTCTCCTTCTGCAGTACGGACAGCGCGGCGATGAGTTCGGCCTGGGGTTCGGGGTGGACGTCGAGCGCGTCCAGGGGCGCGAGCCGGCGTTCGCGCTCGGTGTGCATCACCTGGTCGAGGTGCTCGTTGAGCAGCCGTCCGCCCCGGTCGCGCAACCGCAGCGCCCCGTGCGCGCCGATGCGCTCCGCGAGCCCCTCGCCGGCCGAACGCGCCCGGCGCCCGCCGAGCAGCGCGGTGGCCACCAGGGCGGCGACCGCCTCGGGGTCGGGCGCGACGCTGCGTTCGAGCTCGCGCACCTCCTCCTCGGCGTACTCCTCCAGCTCCCGCCGCCACCGTCGTACGGCCAACCCGATCCGGTGCTCGGCGCTCTCCAGCGACGGATCGCGCCCGGCGAGCTCCGGGGCGCTCGCGGCGGGTTCGCGCCGCCAGGCCTCGTCCACGCGCTCGTCGGCGGCGGTCACCGCGCACAGCAGCAGCGCGGCCAGGCTCTCCACGAGGGCGTCGAGAAGTTCACCGGCGTTGCAGTCGAGCGGAAACGCGCGCCACCGCTTCAGCGCGTCCCCGGCGAGTACGGCGCCCGCCTGCAACCGCCCTCGCACGCGCGCGTGCTCGCTGTCGTACGCCCCGTCGACGGCGGAGGTGAGCCGGAGGGCGGCCGCGTACTGGGCGGCGGCGGCGCTGGCGAGTTCGGGCATGCGCGCCTTGAGCGAATCGAGCACCCCGTGGGCCGTACGGGCCATGGCGTGCTGCCGTGCCGCCGGATCCTGCGCCAGGTGGACGAGCCAGGTGCGCAGCGGCGCCACGGCGGTGGCCGGCAGCAGCCCGCCGCCCCAGGCGGACTCGGGCAGTTCGGGCACGGTGAAGCGGGGTACGTCGCCGAGGCCGGCCTTGGTGAGCAGGGCGCCGTACTGCCGTGAGACCTCGGAGACGACCTGGTGGGGCACCCGGTCGAGGACCGTCACGAGGGTGGCGTCGTACTCCTTGGCGGTGCGCAGCAGATGCCAGGGCACCGCGTCGGCGTACCGGGCCGCCGTGGTGACCATGACCCAGATGTCGGCCGCGCAGACGAGTTCGGCGGCCAGGACGCGGTTGTCGGCCACCAGGGAGTCGATGTCGGGGGCGTCGAGGAGGGCGAGGCCGCGCGGGAGGGTGTCGGCGGTCTCGACGCGCAGCACGCGCGCGGGGTCCTCGCCGGGCAGCAGGAGGTCGTCCGCGCTCTCCTGGTGGGGCACCCAGACGCGGGTGAGATCGGGCAGCACTCTCATCCCGCTGAACCAGTGGTGGTCCTCCGGATGGCACACCAGCACAGGCGTGCGCGTGGTCGGCCGCAGCACACCCGCCTCGCTGACGCGCCGCCCCACAAGGGAGTTGACCAGGGTCGACTTGCCGGCCCCCGTCGATCCCCCGATCACGGCCAGCAAGGGTGCTTCGGGCTCCCTCAACCGGGGCACCAAGTAGTCGTCGAGCTGCGCCAGGAGTTCGTCGCGGTTGGCACGCGCGCGTGGAGCCCCCGCCAGGGGCAGCGGGAAGCGTGCGGCGGCGACACGGTCGCGCAGGGCGGAGAGTGCATCGAGCAGCTGAGGCCGTACGTCCAAGGTCACCACATGCGAAGAATGCCCAATTTTAGGGGAATTCTGAAGCATATGAGCATGTCTGCGCGCCGACAGGACACAAGGGACGGAAGGGATGACTGGGACGCAGGCACAGTCCAGGCATAACGAGTGCACAACACCCGGTGCGTGAGCGGCCAAAAGCGATGCACGATTCGTACCTGCCTGCGATTATCAGGACCGCTTCACCGAACCTCCACATCGAGCCACGGAGGCGAAGCAACAGGGACATGGATGCGGGAGCCCTATCCTTGTCCCCGGCAACGTCACGGACCGGCCCACACCCGGGCACCCAAGACAGAGGCCACACACCCGGCCCCCGTAGCTCAGTGGATAGAGCAGGCGCCTTCTAAGCGCTTGGCCGCAGGTTCGAGTCCTGCCGGGGGCGCTTCGTTGCTGTCTCGATTCCCAGTGGTGCCGGTGTGGCGGATTCCGGCCACGGCCGTGCCGAACTTCGCGGCCCGGCCTTCAAGTTCGTCCTCCGACCTGGGCATCCCTGTGCACGGTGGGCAGTCCGTGGGTGAGGGGCGGCCCTCATGTGGCACTTGCTGTGGCATGGAGTGGATGCGTGGGGCGATACGGGCGGTCCGGCGTCGTGCTCGGGCTGCCGTTTCGGCGGTGCGGCGGGTGTGGGTGGGGCCCGGGCCCGAGCGGGATCTGGTGGTGCAGGCCGGGAAGGCTGCGCTGGCCGCCTGGGTGGCGTGGGCCGTCGCCGGTTGGTGGCTCGACGCTCCGATGGCGTTCGTGGCGCCCTGGGTCGCGGTCGTACTGGTCGAGTCGACGGTGTACCGGTCGCTCGCGCACGGTCTGCAGCAGCTCGCGGCGATCACCGTGGGCACCGTCGTCGCGACCGGCGTGGCGCTGCTGCTGGACAGCACCATGGTCACGATGGCCCTCGTACTTCCGGCGGTACTTCTGCTGGGCAACTGGCGGCGGCTGGGAAGCCAGGGCGTCTACGCCGCCACCGGCGCCCTTTTCGTACTGACCGGCGGCCCCGTGACCGTCGCCTCGTCCGCGTCTCGCATCGCGGAGGCGCTCTTCGGCGCGGTCGTCGGCGTGGTGCTCAACGCGTTGATCCGGCCACCCGTGTATCTGCGCGACGCCCGCTTCGCGCTGCAGTACGCGGCCAATGAAGCTCAGGAACTCCTCGACGCGGTGGCCGACGGCCTGGCCGTCGGTGAGTGGAGCGGTGAGGCGGCCCGGGAGTGGCACGAACGCGCGCTGCGTCTGAGCCACCTCGTCGACCGGGCCCGGTCCGCGATCAACCGGGGCCGCGAAAGCATGCGCGTCAATCCACGCAGGCCCCGCGAGCAGGCTCCTCCCTCACGCGGTGAGCCGTACACCGACGTCCTGGCCGTACTCGACTACGTCACCGTCCATACGGCAGGCGTGACCCGGACGGTGTGGGAGACCACGAACGGCGGGAAGGCGACCAGGCCACCCGCCGAAGTCACCCGTGCCTACGCGGACTTCCTGCACCACACCGCGCTCGCCATCCGGCTGTACGGTCGTACGCGGCTCGCCCCGAGCGGGCGCGACGAACGCGCCGAGGAGCAGGTGCGTGAGGCGGTCGAGGAGCTTCATCGCACGCTCGACGCCTTTCGTCGGCGGCTGCCGGAAGCCATACACGACGATCCGGACGCGCTGGTGACCTACGGCACGTTGCTGGCCCAGGCACATCGGCTGACCGAACAGCTGGTCCACGACTGACGGGAGGCGGCGCCGGACCTCCCCAGGTTCGCGCCGCCTCCCTGCCTGCCGCTCCCGTCTACCCGCGTCGGCCCGACCTAGACATCCGCAGACATCCGCGGCACTCGCCCACGCTCGCCCACGCCGGATGTGGGTATTGGCGCGTGGGCACCTGCCGGATCAAGCGCGGTTCTGGCGCTGGTCGCCGCTGTCCCTGCGGAGTTGGCCGGCGTGCCGCGCGACGTCGTCGACGTGCGCCGCGAGTTCGGGGTGGCCGGGTGTCAGGTACGTGTGCGTGAGCGTCAGGGGGCCGAGGAGCGCCGCCGCGTCGTTGTCGGCGAGGGCCGCGGTGAGCTCCTCCAGCGGGGTACGGGCCGCGGCGGGCAGGTCGGTGAGGGCGGTGATCTGCCCGGCGAGCCTGCGCAGCGTGGCGGCGTTGGCACGGGCCCAGGCCGTGACGGTGCGGTCCGCGGCGCGGCGGTCCCGGGTGGCCTGTACCCGCTCTTCGCCCGTCGACCCGGGCCGGCCGGGGCGGACGCGCAGGTAACGGCGTTCGGCGGCCTGGCGGCTGGAGACGCCGAGGGGGTGGGCGAGATCGGCCCAGCTGGCGCCCGCTTCCCGCGCGGCCTCGATCAGGCCGGGCTCCCACTCGGCGAGTTGCTCGCGCGCTTCGCGCAGCAGGAGCAGCGCGGCGAGTGCCCGCTCCGAATCGGCCCGGCCCGAATCGGCCCGCTCCGAATCGGCATCGGTCCGGCCCGAATCGGCCCGGCCGGGCGCGGCGCGCTTGCCGTCCGGCGTGCTCCGGGCCGTGTGCAGGGCCTCATGGATCGTGTCCAGCGCCGCGGCGGCGGCGAGGAAGGACGCCGGCGCGAGGCCGCGGGGGGTGGGTGCAGATGCATCGTCCCTGGTCATCAGGCCTCCATCAGGACGTCGTCTCTTCGATGACATCCAACTTGTCATCGCTTCGATGACATGTTACAACGATGACAGGTGAACGCATTGGCACAGTGTCCCGACCTGAACGCTGGAGGTGTTTGACGATGTTGATGCGTACCGACCCCTTCCGTGAGCTGGACCGGCTCACTCAGCAGCTCCTGGGTACGACGGGGACCTGGTCGCGTCCGTCGCCGATGCCGATGGACGCCTACCGTGAGGGCGAGGAGTACGTGATCGCCTTCGACCTGCCCGGCGTGGCCAAGGACGCGATCGACATCGACGTCGAGCGGAACATGCTGACCGTCAAGGCCGAGCGGCGGCCCGTCGCCAAGGCGGACGACGTGCAGCTGGAGCTGTCCGAGCGGCCCCTGGGTGTCTTCTCCCGCCAGCTCGTGCTGGCCGACACCCTCGACACCGAGCACATCAAGGCGGACTACGAAGCGGGTGTGCTGACCCTGCGGATCCCGATCGCCGAGCGCGCCAAGCCCCGCAAGGTCGCCATCGGCGGCGGCTCCGAGCGCAAGGAGATCAGCGGCTGAGCCCAGGTCCGGGATCAGCGGCTGAGCGGTGACGGCGATGCGATGCGCCGCGTTCCCCCCTCCCCCACCCCACCCCACCCCACCAGGCCAGGGAACGCGGCGCATACGAGACGGCCGAGGAAGCCGAGCGGGCGGGGCGGCCCGCTCGGCGCCGGCGCCGCTGAGCACCGCACCGGCGGCTGGGTGAGCCGCGGGCGGCCCCGACCACCCGACCGCGTCCAGCGCGTCCAGCGCGTAAAGACCACAGCGGGGACGCGAGCCCCATGCCCAGCGCGACCGCGAATACGGCGGCCGACGAACTCACCGCCGCACCTGCCCGCCGCAGGCCACCACCTGCCGCCCGGCCGCCCCCCCCCGCCCCGCCCCGCCCCACCGGCCAACCACCCCACCCACTCCACCACCCCCACCCCGACGGCACCGGTGACCGCCGCGACGCCCCGACCACCGGTGCCCCCCGACCCCGACCACCCCGACGAGAAAGGCCACCGCGTCAGCGATGATCGACCAGCAGCAGTCGTACCGATCCGCCACGGGCATGACGTTCGAACAGATGCTGGAGCAAGTGCGCTACGAAGGCGTCTACGCCACCCGGGCGCAGGCCGAGCAGGTCGTACGGGCCGTGCTGGCCGCCCTGGGCCGCCAGCTCACCGGCGAGGAACGGGTCGAGCTCGCCGCCCGGCTGCCGTACGAAGCCGCCGTCACCTTCACTTCCCAGGTCCCGGCCATGGAGCCCCTGACTGGCTGGGGCTTCGTCAAGGACCTGGCGTCCCGCACCGGCGGGAGCCTCGCCACCACCCGCTGGGACGCCGGTACCGTCCTGCGCATCGTGGCCCGGCTCGCCGGGGACGACCTCCTCACCCGCGTCCTTGACGAACTTCCTCCGGGTTACGCCCTCCTGTTCGGCCGCGCCGAACTCACTCAGGCGGCCTGACCACGGGCAGCGCCGGCGGAACGCCCAGCCCGGCCTCCGGCAATCCGAGCGACACACCATGCACGACCCGGTGCCCACCGGGTACTCGTCAACGGTTCAGCCCGACGAACTCGCGCTCACGTGGTCGCGTCAACCGGATCGGGGTTTCACCATGTCCGAGCCAGGAAGCAGCGACGGCAGCGCACTCGTCGTGATCGACATGATCAACACCTACGACCACGAGGACGCGGAGCTGCTCCTCCCCGCCGCCGAACGCGCCGTGCCCGTCCTGGCGAAGCTGATCGGCCGGGCCCGTGCCGCGGATGTGCCGGTGATCTACGTCAACGACAACTTCGGGCTGTGGCGTTCCCACCACGGTGAGCTCGTCGAGGCCGCGCTCTCCCGGCCCCACGCCGACCTCGTCGAGCCGATCCGCCCGGACGACGACTCCCTGTTCGTGGTCAAGACCCGCCACTCGATCTTCTACGACACCCCCCTGTCGTACCTCTTGTGGCAACTCGGCGTCGGCACCCTGGTGTTGACCGGTCAGGTCACCGAGCAGTGCGTCCTGTACTCCGCCCTGGACGCCCACATCCGCCATCTGCACGTCACCCTGCCGAAGGATGCCGTCGCCGCCATCCACCCGCACCTGGAGACCGCCGCGCTGGAAATGATGGAACGCAACATGGGCGCCCGGATCGTCCTGGCCCAGGACGTCGACTTCCGGGACGGCCGCTGACCCGCGCACGCTTCGGCCTCCCCGGCCTGGGAACCCGGCGCGTGTGAACGCGTTCGCGGGCGGCGACAGCCCGGCATCGGTGGATCGGATCGCGGAGCCCTGGGGCGTACGTACGCCTTATGCGTCGGGCGCGGAGTGGCCCGTACGCACGGACGTCCAGCTGTACCCGGGGGTGACCGAGGAAGAGGTCGAACGGTGGGTGCCCGCCGCGTCGCTGCTGCACTCCAACGGCGACGCGATGGACATCGCGGTCCGCGACGGCCGTATGGTCGGCGTGCGCGGGCGGGCCGTGGACCGGGTGAACCGGGGGCGGCTGGGGCCGAAGGATCTCTTCGGGTGGCAGGCGGGCGGCTCGGCGGACCGGCTGACCCGGCCGCTCGTGCGCGAGGGCGGGCGGCTGGTGGAGTGCGACTGGGAGCACGCCATGGGCCGGCTGGTGGACCGCTCGAAGCGGCTGCTGGAGGAGCGGGGGCCGGGTTCGATCGGGTTCTACACCACCGGGCAGCTGTTCCTGGAGGAGTACTACACCCTCTCCGTCGTCGCCCGCGCCGGGATCGGCACCGCCCACCTGGACGGCAACACCCGGCTGTGCACGTCCACGGCCGCGGAGGCGCTGAAGGAGTCGTTCGGCTGTGACGGACAGCCCGGCTCGTACACGGACGTCGACCACGCCGATGTGATCGCCCTGTTCGGGCACAACATGGCCGAGACCCAGCCCGTGCTGTGGATGCGGGTCCTCGACCGCCTCGAAGGCGCCGCCCCGCCGCGGCTGGTCTGCGTGGACCCCCGGCCCACCCCGGCGGCCCGCCGCGCCGCCGTGCACCTGGCGCCGCGGGCGGGAACGAACGTCGCCCTCCTCAACGCCCTGCTGCACGAGATCATCCGCACCGACCGCGTCGACCACGACTACGTCCGGGCCCACACCGTCGGTTACGACGAACTCGCCGCCCGAGTGGAGGGGTGCACCCCGCGCTGGGCCGCCCGTATCTGCGACGTACCCGCCACCGCGATCGAGGAGGCGGCCGAACTCCTCGGCGGCGCCGAGCGGTTGCTGTCCACCGTCCTGCAGGGCGTGTACCAGTCCCACCAGGCCACCGCCGCCGCCGTGCAGGTCAACAACCTGCACCTGGTCCGCGGCATGCTCGGCCGACCGGGCGCCGGCGTGCTGCAGATGAACGGCCAGCCCAGCGCCCAGAACACCCGCGAGTGCGGCGCCAACGGCGACCTGCCGGGCTTCCGGAACTGGCAGAACGACGAGCACGTCGCCGACCTCGCCCGGATCTGGAACGTCACCCCGCAGACCATCCCGCACCACACCCCGCCCTCGCACGCGATGCAGATGTTCCGCTACGCCGAGCAGGGCACGATCCGCATGCTGTGGATCACCGGCACCAATCCCGCCGTGTCCCTGCCCGAGCTCTCCCGCATCCGCTCGGTCCTGCGACAGGACCGCCTGTTCACCGTCGTCCAGGACCTGTTCCTGACCGAGACCGCGCAACTGGCCGACCTCGTGCTGCCCGCCGCCACCTGGGGCGAGAAGACCGGCACCCTCACCAACGCGGACCGCACCGTCCACCTGTGCGACAAGGCCGTCGAACCGCCCGGCGAGGCCCGGCCCGACCTCGACATCTTCCTCGACTACGCGGCCCGTATGGACTTCCGGGACAAGGACGGAGGCCTGTTGGTCAGCTGGAAGGACGCCGAATCCGCCTTCGAGGCATGGAAGTTGTGCAGCGCCGGGCGGCCGTGCGACTACACCGGCCTGAGCTACGACCGGCTCCGGGAAGGCTCCGGCATCCAGTGGCCGTGCACCGAAGAGGCCCCCGATGGCACCGAACGCCTCTACACCGACGGCATCACCTGGGCCCACCCGGACCTGTGCGAGGAGTACGGCAAGGACCTGGTCACCGGCGCGTCCGTCGAGCCCGTGGAGTACCGGTCCCTCAACCCGGACGGCAAGGCGATCGTCAAGGCCGCCGAATACCTGCCGCCGCACGAGGACACCACGCCCCGGTTCCCGCTCCAGCTCACCACCGGACGCACGCTCTACCACTTCCACACCCGCACCAAGACCGGCCGCGTCCCCCGACTGGACGCCGCCGCCCCCGAGTTGTGGGCCGAGATCTCAGCCACGGAGGCCACCGCGAGGGAGTTGGCGGAAGGCGACCTGGTCGAGGTCACCACGCCCCGCGGTGCGGTCCGCGCGCGCGTGCGCGTCACCGCCATCAGGGACGGCATGGTGTTCCTGCCCTTCCACTACGGCTACTGGGACACCCCCGAGGGCCACCGGCCGCCGGACGGCACGGCCGGGCGCGCGGCCAACGAGACCACGATCACCGACTGGGACCCGGTCTCCAAACAGCCCGTCTTCAAGACCGCCGCCGCTCAAGTACGTCTGCTCGAACGCGGCGACGGCACACCCGCACCGGCCCCGACCGTCACGGCCTCCGCGCCCGCACCCACCCCCGGGAGCGGATCATGAACGGCGTCGCCCTGACCCTGCGGACCCTGCACCACGGCGAGCACACCCTGGAGAGGCAGCTGCTGAACGCCGCCGAACGCCACCACGCGGAGCACGAGATCCATCACGTCGCCACCGATCTCGCCCACTGGTCCCACGAACACGGCACGCTGCTCGCCGACACCGCCCCCGCCTACGGCCTCGACCTGTCCGGCCCACCCGATCACCCCGTGTACGGCCTGATGACGAGCCTGCGCGAGAAAACGGCCGACATGCTCGGCCGCCGCCCCGAGCCCGGCCTGCTGCTCCTGCACGACCTGCGCGACCTCTACCTGGCGGCGGCCGGAAACTCCCTCTACTGGGAGATGCTCGCCCAGGCCGCGCAGGCGACCAAGGACACCCGTCTCCTGGAGCTCGCCTCGTCCTGCCACCCGCAGACCCTCCGGCAGGCCCGCTGGGCCAACACCATGATCAAGAACCTCTCCCCGCAGCTCCTGACCGGCTCCTGACCGGACCAGTCGCCACGACGCGTCGCTACTCGTCCCGCGCGTCCTCCTGCGCCCCCTCATTGGGGCTGATCGCGTCGCCGGCCTCCCCCTCCCCATCGCCGGCGCCGCGATCCTCCTCCCGCGCCCTGCGCCACCCGGTCTCCTCCGGGTCACCGAGGAGCTCCGCGAGCCCGTCCCCCAGCTTCCTGTCCTTCCCCCGCGGCTTGTCCTGGTCGTGAGACATTCCAACCCCTTCTCTTCCTCTTGTCGTCTTGTCCCTTGTCATCGCGCACGGTCAGTCCGCCGGTGTCGCGACCCGCAGCGGAACCGCCCCCACAGGGCCGCTCTCGTCGCTGAGTTCCGTGAGGCCGGACCACCAGCCCGGGCCCTCCTCGATGTGCCGCAGCAGCACGCCCTCGCGGATGGCCCAGGGGCAGATGGTCACCGCCTCGACGCCGGTCAGCTTCATGGCCGTATGAGCCACTACGGCGCCTGCCAGGCTCTGGGCGGCCCGCGGAGCCGAGATGCCCGGCAGGTTCGCCCGCTCGGCGGCGGACAGGACGGCGAGCCTGCCGAGACAGTCCCGCAGGTCCGCGCGCGCCAAGTGGCGCGAGACGAAGGGGCCTTCACGGCCGGGGGCGGCGCCGCACAGCCGGGCGAGCTGCTGGAAGGTGCGGGAGGTCGCGGCGGTCGTACGGGGCCTCTCCCAGCGGATCCGCGCCGCGACGTCGCGCAACTCGTGCCGCACCTTGCGCCGCAGCCTCTTCACGCTCCGCAGGGGCGGCGGGTCCTGGCCGTCGAAGAACTCCCGGGTGAGCCGGTTGGCGCCGAGCGGCAGCGAGGCCATGAAGTCCGGCAGCCGACCGCGCCCGAACGCCACCTCCAGGGAGCCGCCGCCGATGTCGAACAGCGCGAGGGGGCCGGCCTGCCAGCCCATCCACCTCCGGGCCCCCAGGAACGTGAGCTCGGCCTCCACCTCGCCGGGCAGGGTGCAGATCCGTACACCCGTCCGTGTGCGGATGGCGCGCAGCACCTCCAGCCGGTCGGGGGCGTTGCGTACGATCGCCGTCGCGAAGGCCAACGGTCCCGCCGCGCCCCACTGTTGTGCGGTCCTGGCCGCCGCCGAGACCGCCTCGACGAGTCGCTCCACGGCCTCCTCGGGGATCCGGCCGCCGGGCCCGACCTGTTCGGACAGGCGCAGCTTCCACTTGGCGGTGTGCACGGGCAACGGCACACCGTCCTCGGCGTCCGCCACCACCAGCCGCACCGTGTTCGAGCCCACGTCCACCACGCTGATGCGCATGGCACCGGAGTACCCCGGCCGATCGCGGTCAGTCACCGCGGGCGGACGACGGGCGAGGTCAGGGGAGGGCAGATCGGCGACAGGAGCCGCACGGCGGTGACGTACCACACCGGCGCCGGTCTGCCGTACGACTTCATCTTCTACGGGGCTCCGGCGAGCCCGGCCACGGATGCGGCGTCGACATCACCGGCTGAACACAAGGCGGCGTTCAAAGGCCTCCTCCGTACGGTCTCGGATTCCGATCGCCCATCCCGCCCCCTGATGTCGGATTCCTCCCGCCACCCCCACTCCCCGCATCGGATTCCCCCACCCTGGAGCCCCCTGGCCCGCATCCCCCCGCCGATCCAGCCGAAAGTGTCGGACGTATCAACCGTCCCCGGTGCCCGGCACCGCAAGGGAGAGTTCAGTGAACGTCACGACCTCGGTGTCGCCGCCCGTCGAGCGGCGGGCGGCGACGCTCGTCATGGCCTGCGTCGGTGTCTTCGTCGCCTATCTGCCGGTGACCACCGTCTCGGTCAGCCTGCCCGCCGTCCAGCAGGCCCTGCACGCCTCGACCTCCCAACTGTCCTGGGTGTCCGACGCGTTCGTCCTGCCGATGGCCGCCCTGATCCTCACCGCCGGCGTCTTCGGTGACGTCCACGGGCGGAAGAAGGTGTTCCAGGCGGGGCTGGCCAGCGCCGCCGTCGGCGCGACCATCGCCCTGTGCGCCCAGTCCGTCCAGGTCCTCTGGATCGGGCAGGCCTTCGCCGGGCTCGGCGCCGCCGCCCTGCTGCCCACCACCCTCGCCCTGATCAGCCACGTCGTCCCGGACCACCGCGAGCGCGCCAAGTTCGTCGGCCTGTGGGCGTCCGCCCTGATGCTCGCCCTCGCCCTCGGCCCGCTCATGGCCGGCGTGCTCCTCGACCACTTCGCCTGGCGCTGGGTCTTCCTGCCCGCCGTGCCCGTGTCGCTCGCCGCGATGGCGGTCGCCGCCCGGACGCTGACCGAGTCCCGCGCCCCCGGCGCCGCCTCCCGCCGCCTCGACTGGCCCGGCCAGCTCACCGCCGCGCTCGCCGTCACCGCCCTCGTCTACGGCGTCATCGAGGGCGGCGCCGAGTCCTTCACCGACGTCAAGGTGCTCGTCGCCCTGTTCACCGCGGCCGCCGCCGGCGTCGCCTTCGTCCTCGTCGAGCGCCGCAGCACCAGCCCGATGCTGGACCTGTCCCTCTTCCGCAGCCCCGGCTTCACCGCCACCACCCTGGTCGCGATGATCACCTTCCTCGGGCTGATCGGCTTCTTCTTCGTCCTGAGCCTCTACTTCGGCATGGTCCAGCGGCTGGACACCCTGGAGGCCGGCTACCGGCTGCTGATGGTCACCGCGGTGTGCCTGGTGGTGGGCCCGGTCGCCGGACGCCTGATGCACCGCGTCGCGCCCCGCTTCATGATCACCGGCGGTCTGCTCGTCACCGCCGGCGCCCTCTTCTCGCTCACCGGCATCGGCGCCGACACCTCCTTCGCCTCCCTGGCCTGGCGGCTGGCCCTCCTCGGTCTCGGCCTCGGCTTCGTCATCACGCCGATGACGGCCACCGCGGTCGCCTCGGTGCCGCACCACCTGGCCGGCATGGCCGCCGCCGGCAACAACGCCTTCCGCCAGGTCGGCGGCGCCCTCGGCCCGGCCGTCCTCGGCACCCTCCTCACCACGAAGGCCACCGACGCGCTCCCCGGCCACCTCGCCGACGCCGGCCTCAAGCAGGCGACGGCCGACGCCGTCACCTCGGCGGTGGACCACGGCGGCCTCGGCGCCGCGGCCGGCCTCGACCTCGGCCCGGAACAGGGCCGCGCCCTCGGCGCCCTCGGCGAGGCCTTCCTCGACGGCCTCCACCTGTGCCTCCTGGTCTCCGGCACCCTCGCCCTGGTCGCCGCCCTCGTCGCCGCGGCCCTGCTGCGCACCCCACGCCGCCCGACCACACGGGTGACCGGCGGCGAACCCCACCGCGAGGAGACCCCGGCCGGCCTGACGAAGGGCTAGCCACTCCCCGGTACGACAGCGGCGGCGCGCTCCCCCGAGGACCGCGCCGTCGCTGTCGTACACCCCGTACGCCACCATGGATGATCTGCCCCAACTCCTCGAAGAAGGGACCCGCCGTGCGGCTGCGCTGTGCTGTGCTCGACGACTTCCAGCAGGTGGCGACGGAGGTCGCCGACTGGTCACCCGTGGCCGGCGAGGTCGAGACCGTGTCCTTCGCGGAGCACTTCGGCACCGAGGACGAACTGGCCGCCGCCCTCGCCGACTTCGACATCGTCGTCACCCTGCGCGAGCGCGTCCCCTTCCCCGCCTCCCTCTTCGCCCGGCTGCCCCGCCTGAAGCTCCTCGTCGCCTCCGGCATGCGCAACACCGTCATCGACTACGCCGCCGCCGAGGCGCACGGCGTCACCGTGTGCGGCACGGCGAGCACCTCGACCCCGCCCGTCGAGCTGACCTGGGCGCTGCTCCTGGGCCTCGCCCGCGGCCTGGTCACCGAGAACGACGCCCTGCGCTCCGGCGGCCCCTGGCAGCAGACGGTCGGCGCCGACCTGCACGGCCGCCACCTCGGCATCCTCGGCCTCGGCAAGATCGGCAGCCGGGTCGCGCACGTCGGCCTCGCCTTCGGCATGCAGGTCAGCGCCTGGAGCCAGAACCTGACCAAGGAGTACGCCGACGAGGTGGGCGTCCGACTCGCCGCCTCCAAGGAGGAGTTGCTGGCGGGCAGTGACTTCGTCTCGATCCACCTGGCGCTCAGCGACCGTACGCGCGGTCTGATCGGGCCCGCCGAGCTCGCGCTGCTCAAGCCCACCGCCCACCTCGTCAACACCTCTCGCGCCGCGATCGTCGACCAGGACGCCCTGCTCGCCGCCCTGCACGAGGGCCGTATCGCCGGCGCGGCCGTCGACGTGTTCGACGTCGAGCCCCTCCCCGCCGACCACCCCATGCGCACCGCGCCCCGGCTGCTCGCCACGCCCCACCTGGGCTATGTCTCCCGGGCGAACTACGAGACGTACTACGGACAGGCGGTGGAGGACATCCGCGCGTTCCTCGACGGGACACCCGTCCGGCGGCTCGGCTGACACGACCGGACGGGCCCCGGTGGTTCAAAAGGCGGTTCAAAAAGGGTGATGCACCGATGAACGGCGTGACCACGCGTCAGGCGGCGCGTTGAAGGGGGAGTGCGGCGGCGAGTGGTGCCGGCGCACTCCCCGAGTCAGAAGGAGAACGTGATGTCTCGCATCGCGAAGGTGGCCGCCGTCGCGCTCGGCACCGGTGCCGTGATCGTCAGCGGCGCCGGCCTGGCCATGGCCGACGCGGGCGCCCAGGGCGAGGCCGTCGGCTCGCCCGGCGTGCTGTCGGGCAACGTCGTCCAGGTCCCGATCCACATCCCCGTCAACGTCTGCGGGAACACCGTCAGCGTGATCGGCCTGCTCAACCCGGCGTTCGGCAACCACTGCGCCAACGTCAGCGACCACGACAAGCACGGTGGCTACGGGTACGGCGGCTGACCCCACCCCACCCGCGAAAGAGCCCCGGCACCTCGAGCGCCGGGGCTCTTCCCGTACCGGCGGGTTCAGGCGTACCGGTAGATCCGGCTCACGTCCTCCAGCGAGTCCGGGGTCACGTCCCACGGCGGCATCTTCTGGTGCCGGGCGACGATCCGCTCGTGCTGCTCGTCGCCGGCGCCGGGCGGGTCGGCCGGCAGGTAGCGGGCGCCGCGGTGCCGTCGCTGCCAGCGGTACCACTGCAGGTCGATGAAGGCGTGGTGCATCCAGAACACCGGGTCGTTGACCGAGGCGCCGCCGAGCATGGCGCCGCCGACCCAGCGGTGCACGCGGTTGTGGTTGCGCCAGGCGGCGCTGCCCCGCCCGGTCCCCCACCCCTCCAGCCTGTTGCGGAACCCCTTGGTGACCGTGGAGTCCCAGGGCGCGGTGTCGTAGACCGGCTCGGCGAGCGCAGATTCCAGCTCGTCCTTCGTCGGCAGTGCGATCGGGTCGCGGGCGCGCCCGAGGTCCCGGGTGAGGAACTCCCCGTCGGTGACGCCCTCCTTGATGGTCCAGTTGCCGTGCGCGTAGGCGAACGGCCCGGTCGTCACCTGGTGGTCCGAGGGCCGCCCGTTGCCGCCGAGCAGGTCCTTGGTCCACGGCACGGCCGTCTTGGAACGC
Source organism: Streptomyces cylindrosporus (assembly GCF_022698165.1). GTDB lineage: Bacteria > Actinomycetota > Actinomycetes > Streptomycetales > Streptomycetaceae > Streptomyces > Streptomyces cylindrosporus. Next base: position 31,510 of record NZ_JALDAY010000001.1, on the reverse strand, counting down.
TCCCGGGTCCAGTCCCAGTACGGCACGGTCACCGACGAGTCGACCCGGCGCAGCGCCTTCTCCAGCTCCAGCAGGAAGCGCCGGTGCCAGGGCAGGAAGGAGGGTGCCATGTGCGCCGTACGCAGGCCGTCCTCGCCGTCCGACGTGTAGTACTCGATGTGCGTCCGCACGAACTCGTCGTACTCCCCCCGCCGTTTGACCTCCAGCATCGCCTTCACGAACCGCCGCTTCTCGGCGCTCGTGAGCGTGCTGACGTCCTTACGCGTGTACGCCATGGTCGCCCCCCATGTGGATGTGTCCCCCCATGTCCATCCGCTCGCCGCTCATCGGCCCCGGCGCCATGTCGCGCAGCTGCTCCCCGGGCCCCATCTCGTCGACGGCCGCGCGCGCCGCGTCCAGGGGCGTCGGATACGAGCGGTAGTGGTCGACCATGCTGAGCCAGCTGCCGTCGGCGCGGCGCATCAGGTGCAGCGGGCGTCCGTCGACGGTGACCTGCCACTGCTCGCCGTCGAAGGCGTGTCCGTCGTCGGTGACCACCGTCCTGAATCCCTGGATGTGGCGGCCGCGGTACGTCTCGTCGAACGCCGCCTCCTCGCCGGGGCGCGGCTCGGGGGGCGAGGGCCGGGAGGCGGCCACCACCGGGGCCAGAGCCACCACGACGGCGGGCGCGAGCAGCCCGCGCAGCACGTCCCGTCGTGTCCCCGGTCTCGTCGTCCCGTGCTCCGCACCCACCGGCACTCCGCCTGCGCTGACAACCATGGCTAGCTCCTCGTGCGCTTCGGTTCGATCCTCAGCAGCGCTAACCGGCCACGGGCCCGCACGGTCACCGTCGGTCCGCCAAGAGGGGTCCGGCCGGGGACGGGAAAGCGGGCCCGGACCGTGGTGCGGCCCGGACCCGCCGGGTGCTCTGGGCGATACGACGCCTACAGGCCGGGGCCCAGGCCCAGGTTGGCCCCCGGGACCGTCTGGAGGACCGGCGCGAGGACGCCCACCTCGGGGAGCTTCGGCTCGGGCAGGCCGGTGGCGGGGCTGGGCGGGCTCAGGGGCGCGTCCAGGTTGAGGCCGGGGGCGAGGGTGCGCAGGTCGGAGGCGGGGGTGGCGACACCGACGTGGTCGAACTGGTCGCCGAGGACGTGCGGCAGGGGGGCGCGCAGGCCCGCGCCGGGCAGCCCGCCGGTGACCGGCAGCTGCGGCAGGACGTGCTCCGGGATGAGGCGGCCCTCGACGTACCGGGGCCCGTCGGGCTTGCCCGGCGTCGGCAGCGGGATCTCCCCGCCGAGCTTGGGCAGTTCCATGCCGAGGGACTGCTCGGCGCCCTCCAGCGGCACGGGGACGGGGACCGTGCCGACCGCTGCGGCGGGGGTCGCGGCGGCGCCCATGGCGGCCGCGACGCCCGTGATGACGGCGGCGATGGTTCCTCGGGTGGTCGACTTCATCAGGGGTACGGTCCCTTTCGCGATTCGGCGGGCTCTGCGTGCGTACCGAGTAACGAGGCTGCCGACGCCATCAGTTCAAGATTCCCCCGGGTGCAGCAGTTGTCAGCTTGTCCAGAAGTCCCACCAACGGGTCAGGACCAGCATTCCGACGACCCCGATGTGCAACAGCGGGAGCACCCAGGTGAATTCATCGAGGAATTCCCTCAACCAGCCCGGCGCGGGCAGGAATTGACGCCGCAGGGCATATGACGTCACGTACCAGAAAAGGAGGATGGTGGCGACCCAGGCCAGACAGCACCACAGGCACAGCGCGTTGATCCGGTACAGCGACTGGAACTGGAGCCAGGTCACGAACCCGACGCCGAACAGGCACCCGGCGTCGAAGGCCACCCAGTACCAGCCGGGGAACACGGCGCCGGCCAGCAGGCTCACGCCGACGCAGATCACGACGGCGTAGGCGACCAGGCCCAGCATGGGGTTGGGGAACCCGAAGGCCGAGGCCTGGTCGCTCTTCATCACGCTGCCGCAGGACACGACGGGGTTGAGGCTGCAGCCCGGGGTGAAGTCCGGGTCCTCGAGCAGCTTGAACTTGTCGAGGGTGATGACCCAGGAGGCCAGCAGTCCGGCCGCGCCCGTGATCACCAGCAGCAGGGCGAACCCGGCACCGGCGCCACCAGTGCGGGCCCTCTCCCCCGTGCGGGTTCCCGCGGTCACGACCGTCAGCCGCGCAGTTTCCGCGCCGGCAGGACGACGTGCGCGGCGGCGGTGAGGGTCTCCTCGGCGCCCGCGAAGGCGGCGAACTCCTCCGGGTCGACGGGCTTGCCCGGCTCGGCGTCGGGCCAGGGGCGGGTGGTGAACACCAGGTAGGCGTAGCCGCGTTCGCCGACCGCGGCGAGCCACTCCGGCGGCGGGGTGCACTGGGCGTTGCAGCCCGGCAGGGTGACGACGGCCTGGCCGGCCTCGACGAGCATGCTCACCGGCAGGCTCGGCCTGGCGGCGGCGTCGACGAGTTCGCCGCCGATGGGCAGACCGCTGCTCGTGAGCAGTTCGGTGACGGCGGCCGTCGCGGCCTCGGGGCCGTCGGGGGCGTCGCCGAGGGGGTAGGCGAGGAGGTAGGGCATGTCGCCGTCGGGCGCCTCGCCACTCCACGCCATCACGACGAGAGTGCCCAGGTCGGCGGCGTTGAAGGGGCGGGTTTCGCTTGAGGTTGAGGTCACCGCGCGACCTTATCGACGCCCCGGAAGGCGGCCGGCCGCGTTCTCACCCGACCGGGCGACAGCCCCCGCCCTGTCCACACGAACGAGGGACGGGCCTCGAACAACACGGAGGGCCGATTCCCGACGTATGGAATCGGCCCCGTACCGGCCTTGCGCGCAGCGGGAGTTCAGTGCTGCAGCGGAAGCCCGCCGAGCAGCCCGCCGTTGTTGTTCAACGCGGCCGTCGCGCCCTTGACGGTGCTGAGCAGGGAGTCCTTGTTCTCGGTGTCGAGCGCGTTCGACTGGTGCTGCAGCGGCATGGCGCTGTCGACCGGGTCCAGGTGCCCACTGGTGAGGGTGTTGACGGCGCCGTTGAGGCTGGTGGGCGTCACGTCGGAGGCGTTGTACGCGAACGCGGGCGCGGCGGCGCCGGCGAGGGCAACGGTACCGGCAACGACGGCGGCAGCCTTCAGGGACTTCATCGCGTTCCTTTCTTCGGCAACTCAGGTCACCACAGCGAATTCTGACGACGTGCCCAACGATTCACCGACGGAGCGGAAACCCCGGCGCGCAGAAATTTTCTGCGGCCACCCGAATGAACGCCGTACCGCAAAGGCCGTCGGGCCGACCCGGAAAGGATCGGCCCGACGGCCGTACGACATTCCGCTTTTACGTCATCCGGTGGGCAGGGAGACCGGAAGCGAGGGGGTGGCGACCGGGAGCGACGGGGTCGACACCGGCAGGCTCGGCAGGGCGGGCAGGCCAGCCAGGCTCGGGGCGGGCAGGCCGCCGCCGAGGAGGGTCGCGGCGAGGACGTTGACCAGGCCCGTGAGCACACCGGTGACGGCCGGGACGACCTGGGCGACGTCGCCGGAGGTGACCGCCTTCAGCAGCGTGTCGACGGCCTTCTGGAGTGCGGCCAGCGCGTCGCCCTTGAGGTCGGCGGCCGGCGCCTTGGCGTCGTCACCGCTGCGGCTGAGGGACGGCAGCGTGGGTGTGCTCGGCAGGGCCGGCGTACTGGGCAGGGCGGGGGTGCTGGGCAGCGCGGGGGTGCTGGGCAGCGCGGGGGTCGCCGGGGTGGCCGGCGCCGCGGCGGCCGCCGGGGCCGCGGCGGTGACCTTGGCGATGGCGTCGGTGACGGCCTTGCCCAGCGAGTCCGCGTCGGCGGCCGGGAGCTGGCCGTTGTCCGCCTTGAGCACGGCGTTGAGCAGGTCGGTGACCGGGGTGAGGACGGTGCCGAGGTCGCCGAGGCTCTTCACCTGGGCGAGGAGCGCGTCCGCGCCGGGGACGGGCGCCGCGGCCTTGACGCGCTGCTCCGCGACCGAGGCACGGTCGACCGCGACGGCGGCCGGTGCGGTGATCCCGACGAGGAGGGTGGCGCAGAGGGCGGTGGACGCGATACGCCGTGCGGGCAGAGCACGCATGGGTGTTCCTTTCGGTGGTGCGAGGGGGCCTTGTTGCCACCGTGAAAGCGCCCACCGCGCCCTGCAACCGAGCGACCCCCATTCGGGGCAACGCGAACCGGCCGCCCTCCCGCGGAAGGAACCACGGGAGGGCGGCCGGCAAAGGGGTGGCGCGCGAAGGCGCCCGCGTCAGCCGACGTCAGTCGTTGGCGCACTCGTTGCCGAACGCGGGGTTCAGCAGACCGATCACGTTGACGGTGTTGCCGCAGACGTTGACCGGCACGTGGACCGGAACCTGGACGACGTTGCCCGACAGCACGCCCGGGGAGTGGGCGGCGGCGCCGTGGGCGTCGGCGTCGGCGGAGGCGATACCGGCACCGCCGGCGACGGCCACGACGGCAGCGGAGGTAAGGACCAGGCCCTTCGCGATACGCGACATGGAGAGGTGCTCCTTGGGGGTTGACACAAACATCCGGGCGGACGCCCGGCGCTGTGTCAACGCGTGACGCCCCCGCGGGTTGTGCCGCCAATGGAGTGATCCCGCGACATGCCGAGCTTCACCATTCCGACACACTTGCCCGATTTCCACTGATTAATACGGATAGCGGCTAGAGTTGCGCACCTCCCGACCCACCCCTATAGCCAGCCAATCGCATTCATGGATTACCTCCGAAAGGGCAAGGCCGGTCATGCGCATTTCCCTGGGTCCGCTGTTGCGCGGTGCGACGGCGGGCGTGCTGGCCCTGGGAGTGCTGTGCGCTCCGGTCTGTGCGGCCGCCCCGGCCGCCCCCTCCCCCGAGGCGGAGCGCCTGCCGTTCGCCGAGCGCTATCACGCGTTGCAGCACGGCGGGATCGTCCGCGCGGCCAACTCGGCCATCAGCTGCCGTACGACCGCCACCCGGACGGCCGCACCCTCCTGCCTCTCCGCCCGCGAGGGCGCGTCCGCGGCCAATGGCGACTTCGACATGTTCTACGTCGACGTCGACCGCGACCCCAACACCTACAACTCCTCCCGCGCCGAACTCCGGCTCCCCGAGGGCGCGCAGGTGACGTACGCGCGCCTGTACTGGGGCGGGAACCTGCGGGTGGGCGAGCAGAAGCCGCCGAAGGACGACGGGCGGGTGCTGATCGCGGAGCCCGGCGGCGAGTACAAGGAGGTGCTCGCGGACTCGCCGGTCGGCCACCGGGTGGCACAGGGCATGGACGCCTTCCAGGCCTCGGCGGACGTCACCGAACTGGTCCGGCAGAGCCGTTCGGGCCTGTACACGGTGGCCCAGGTCAATGTGGCGATGGGCCGGTCCGAGGCCGGGGCGTGGGGCGGCTGGACGCTGGTGGTGGCGTACGAGAACCCCGCCGAGCCCCTGCGCCGGCTGGCCCTCTGGGACGGCTTCGACACCCTGAAGTCCGGCCGGGAACTGCGGCTGCGCGGAGTGCGCGTCCCCAAGGGCGGCGGCGGCCGGGTGGGCCTGGTGGCCTACGACGGCGACCGCGGCCGCGGCGGCGACTCGCTCACCGTGTCGGCCGGCGGCCGGGCCGCGACCGCGCTGACCGACGCCGCCAACCCCCGCGCCGACGTGCTGAACTCCACGATCACCGAGCCCGGCGCGACTCCGGCGCGCCGTGAACCGTCGTACTCGAACACGCTCGGCTACGACTCCGATGTGTTCGATCTGGGCGGGGCTCTGGGACGCGGTGGTGACCAGCTGGCCGTCCGGCTCGTTTCCCAGCGGGACGCGGCGTGGGCCGGGGCGCTCTTCATCGCCGTCGACGCACAGCAGTGAGGCGCGTTCCCGCCGGCCGTCCCGAGCGTCACCCGTGAGCGAGGAAACCGCGCAATGCACCAGTCACCACCCGGCCCCCGGCCCCGGGTCCTGCACGTCACCCAGCCGGTGGACGGCGGGGTCGCCCGTGTCGTGACGGACCTGGCGCGGGCCCAGCTCGCGGCCGGCCTGCATGTCACGGTGGCCTGCCCGGAGAGCCGGCTCGCGGCCGGACTGCGGTCGCTGGGCGCCGACGTACGGCACTGGCGGGCGACCCGTTCGCCGGGCCCGACACTCGTTCGAGAGGTACTCCGGCTCACCCGTCTGGTCGACGAGGTGCGGCCCGATCTGGTGCACGCGCACAGCGCCAAGGCCGGGCTCGCCGGGCGGCTCGCGGTGCGCGGCCGGATCCCCACGGTGTTCCAGCCGCACGCCTGGTCGTTCGAGGCGGTCGACGGGGGCATGGCGGCCATGGCGCTGAAGTGGGAGCGCTGGGGGGCGCGTTGGGCCTCCCGGGTGGTGTGCGTGAGCGAGGCGGAGCGCGCGACCGGCATGCGCGCCGGGATCGCCGGGCGGTGGGCGGTGGTGCCGAACGGCATCGACCCCGGGCGCTTCCACCCCGCCGCCGTGGACACCGTACGGGCGACGCTCCTGCCCGACGTCGATCCGGCGGCGCCGCTCGTGGTGTGCGTGGGGCGGCTGTGCCGGCAGAAGGGGCAGGACGTCCTGCTGGACGCCTGGTACGCCGTGCACGACCGTGTTCCCCGCGCCCGTCTGGTGCTCGTCGGCGACGGCCCCGACCTGCCCGAACTGCGTTCCCGCGCCCCGGAGTCGGTGGTGTTCGCCGGCTCGGTACCCGACGCGGCCCCCTGGTACCAGGCCGCCGACCTGGTGGTCCTCCCCTCCCGCTGGGAGGGCATGGCCCTGGCCCCCCTGGAGGCGATGGCCTGCGGGCGCCCGGTGGTGGTGACGGACGTGGACGGGGCGCGGGAGAGCCTGCCGCCGGAGGTCGCGCCCCGCTGCCTGGTCCCCCCGGACGACCCCGTCGCGCTCGCCTCCGCCGTCGCCGGGCTGCTGCTCGATCCGCTGCTGCGCGAGTCGCTCGGCCATCTGGGGCGCCGTTACGTCCTGTCCACGCACGACGTGCGCAACGCGGCCGAGGCGGTGGCGGGTGTCTACCGCGATCTGCTCGCTGCCCCGTCCGCGACGCCCGCCGTGCCCTCCGAGTGCAGGGAGTCCATCCACTCGTGACTGCGGAAAGTACGGTCCCCTCGCCCGGTGGGCAGCCACGGGATCCCGGATCCTCGTCCGTCTCGGTCATGCCCGCGCGCGGCACCGCCGCCGGTTTCCGGTTCCCCGCGCGCCGCCCGCCGGCCCGGCCCGCCTCCCCGGTGCCGCTGCTCGCCGCCGACCTCGTCGCCGCGCTGCTCGGCGCCGTCGCCTTCGCGGGCGCCGAGCACCGCCCGCTGCTGCTGGCCCTCCTGGTCGCCGCGACGATGCTGCTGCGCCCGCACCAGCCACGTCCCGCCCCCGGCGTCCTCGACGAACTCCCCGCCGTCTGCGGCCGGATCGCGGTCGCCTGGCTGGCCCTGGCGGCGCTGGTCGCCGCGTACGCCCCCCACCACGCGCTGTCCGCCCGCACGCTGGTCGGGGGCTTCCTGCTCCAGTCGGCGGCGGGCTGCGCGGGCCGCGGCCTGGTGCACTGGCGCCGCCGCGTCGCCCTGCTCGACCGCCCCCGCACCGCCCTGGTCGTCGGCCCGGCCGCGACCGCCCAGCGCGTCGCGGCCGCCGTCCTGCGCCACCCACGCTGCGGAGTGCTCCCGGTCGGCATCGTGGCCGCACACCCCGACGGCACCGACGGGCTCCCGGTGCTGACGACCGGTCAGGAGGTGCAGCGGGCGCTCATCCAGAACGGCGTCCGGGACGTGCTGGCCGTGCATCCGTCGGTACGGACCCAGCAGGGGCCGCTCCTGCGCGCGCTCGCCGAGTCGGGATGCGCGGTGTGGGAGGTCGACGCGGACTCTCCCTCGTACGCGTCCCCCGAGCAGCTCGCCGGGTTCGCCTGCCGGCGGCTCGACATGGGGTACGGGCGCCGGCGCGGCAGCCTCGGCAAGCGGCTGCTGGACGTGACCGTCTCCGGCACCCTGCTGCTGCTGGTCAGCCCGGTGCTGCTGGTGTGCGCGGTGTGGCTGCGGGTCACCGACGGGCCCGGCGTGGTCTTCCGGCAGGAGCGCATCGGCAAGAACGGGCGCCCCTTCACGCTGCTGAAGTTCCGCACCCACCGCCCGGTCGACGAGCACGAGTCGGCGACCCGCTGGAGCGTCGCCGACGAGCACCGCATGTCCTGGTTCTGCCGCTTCCTGCGCCGCACCTCCCTCGACGAGCTGCTCCAGCTGTGGAACGTCTTCTGGGGCGACATGAGCCTGGTCGGCCCGCGGCCCGAACGCCCTTACTTCGTCGGCAAGTTCAGCCAGACCCACCCGGGTTACGCGGCCCGCCACCGCATGCAGACCGGCATCACCGGGCTCGCCCAGATCCACGGACTGCGCGGCGACACCTCGATCGAGGACCGGGCCCGCTTCGACAACGCCTACATCGACAACTGGTCGCTGTGGCAGGACATCTGCATCCTGCTGCGCACCGCGGCCGCGCTCGTGCGTCCGACGGGGAGCTGACCGCCGATGAGCCAGGCACTGTCCCTGCCCCGGCCGCGCGAGTGGCCCCCGGTCCTCCCGGTGCTCGCCGTGCTGGTCCTGCTCGGCCTGCCGGTCTCGCCCGCCGGGGAGAGCGGCGCGGGCCCCGCCGACGCCGTGTCCGCACTGGTGGTGCTGTACTGCGCGATCCGTCTGGTACGGGACCGCCGGCGCCCCCTGTCCCGTACGGCTGCCGCCGTCCTGGGCCTGCCGGTGCTGGGGCTCGCGGTCGCCGCGATGGGGGCGTCCTCGCCGGGCGCGGGGATCACCGGCATGGGCCGCTACCTCCAGATCTTCGTGCTGGTCCCCGCGGCCGTCCTCCTCCTGGTCCGCGGCCGGTCCGACTTCCGCCTCCTGGCCTGGTCCTTCGTGGCCCTGGCCCTGTGGCAGGGCGCGATCGGCGTGCACCAGTACGTCACCGGGACCGGTGCCTCGTACCAGGGCGAGGAGATCCGGGCGGTCGGCACCTTCGGGCCGACGGACGTGATGGGCATGGCGACGGTCGTCTCCTTCGGCCTGGTGTGCGCGCTGGGGCTGGCACTGGGCCGAACTCCGGTACGGCAACGCGCGGTTGCCGCCTGCTGCGCGCTCGCCCTGCTCCTCCCCCTCGCCCTCTCCTTCAGCCGCGGGGCGTGGATCGCCACCGCCGCGACCTGTGCCGTGCAGCTGGTCCTCGCGGGGCTGCGGCGGGCGCTGAAGGTGGCGGCGGTCGCGGTCGCGGCGGGGGTGGTGCTGGTCGGGGGGTTCGGGGTCGGTACGGCGATGCTGCAGGAGCGGATCGACAGCATCACGCAGGTCACGGACGCGCCTGACCAGTCGGTGACCGACCGGTACACGATGTGGGCGGCGGCGGTGGGCATGTGGCGCGAACAGCCGCTGACCGGCGTCGGTTTGAAGGGCTTCCCGGACTACCGGGACGGGCACGCTTCCCTTGCCCTGTCCTCCGGCAGCGACACGGAGGGCGCGGGCGCGGCATACCGCAAGCAGCCGCTGCTGTCCCCGCACAACATGTACCTCCTGGTCCTCGCCGAGCAGGGCTTGATCGGCCTGCTCGCGCTGGCGGGGAGCTGGCTGGCCCTGCTGGTGTGCGGGCTGCGGGGGTTGTGGCGGGCGCGGGGCGGCTCGGGCGCGGGCCTGGACTGCGCGCTGGTCGCCTGCGGACTGCTGATCTGGCAGCTGATCGACTTCGCCTACGCCGACATCGGCGGGCCGTCGACGGTGCTGACGGCGGTGGTGTTCGGGGTGGTGGCGTGGTGGGCGCTGGTCGGGGGCGGCGACGGTTCGACGACTCGGGTGTCGGCGGCTCCGGTCCAGGAGCTCGCCGAGAAGGCCGTGACGCGATGACGGTGACGCCCTCACGGACCACCGAGGCCGATGCCGGAGGTGCGGCGACCGTGCCTTTGGCGCGGGCACAGACCGAGGACGCCGGTGAACACGCCCCCGTCTCCCGGCGCTTCCTCGCCAAGGCCGCGCTCGTCACCGCCGTGCTGTCCGTCGCCGGGGCGCTGCTCGGGCTGGTGCGGGATCAGGCGCTGGCCCGGCTGTTCGGGGCCGGGAGCGACACCGACGCCTTTCTGGTCGCCTGGACCGTGCCCGAGTTCGCGGCCACGCTGCTCATCGAGGACGGGCTGGCCTTCGCGCTGATCCCGGCGTTCAGCCTGGCACTCGCCCGGCGCGCGCAGGGTGCCCCGGGGGACCCCGTCCGCGCCCTGGTCGGCGCCACCCTGCCGCGCCTCTCGCTGGCCTTCGTCGCCGTCGGCGCCCTCCTCGTCGGCATCGCCCCGCAGCTGGTCGAGGTGCTCGCCCCGGGTCTGCCCGACCCCGCGCTCGCCGTCGACTGCACCCGCCTGACCGCGACCTGCGTCCTCAGCTTCGGCCTGGCTGGCTACTGCAGCGCCGCGCTCCGCGCCCATCGCCGCTTCCTCGCCCCCGCCGCGATCTACGTCGCCTACAACACCGGCATCATCACGGGGATGTTCGTCCTCGGCGGCCGCTGGGGCGTGCGCTCGGCGGCGGCCGGCGTCGCGGTCGGCGGGTGCCTGATGGTCGCCGTACAACTGCCGTCGCTGTGGCGGCAGTTGCGCAGGCGGGCAACCGAGGGGGCGGGGTCCGGCCCCGAGGCCGGGGAGTCGCGGCCCATGGACTTCGCGCTCGTCGCCACCGTCCTCCTCTTCGCGCTCTGCCGGCAGTCCCAGGTCCTCATCGAACGGTTCCTCGCCTCCCACCTCCCGGCCGGCGCCATCTCGCACCTGAACTACGCGCAGAAGGTCGCCCAGATGCCGATGATCCTGTCGCTGATGCTGTGCACCGTCACCTTCCCGGTGGTGGCGCGCGCGCTGGCAGAGGGCGACACGGAGACGGCCCGCACCCGGGTGGAGCGGGACCTCGCGCTGGCCGCCTGTGTCGTGCTGCTGGGCGCGGCGACGGTCATCGCCTGCGCCCCTCAGATCATCGAACTCCTCTTCCAGCGGGGCGCGTTCACCCCGAAGGACACCGCGGCGACGGCCGGCGTCATGCGCGTGTACGCCCTCGGGCTGCTCGGCCAGACCCTGGTCGGCGTGCTCGTGCGGTCGTACTTCTCGGCGGGCCGGCCGACCTGGTACCCCGTCGGCGCGATGGCCGCCGGCATCGTCGTGACCTCCTGGATCGGCGCCCTGACCGTGCACCCCTGGGGCGTCGACGGCATCGCGATCGCCAACGCCACCGGCATCACCGTCACCGCCGCCCTGCTGCTGGCCGGCATGGGCCCGAACAGCGTCCCGATCCGCACCCGCCGGGTGCTGGCGGAGCTGTCCAAGCCGGTGCGTGCCGCGGTGGTCGCGACGGTCGCCGGGGCGTTCGTCGCGCACGGGACCGCCCTGCGGACCGAGTCCCCGCTGCCCGCCCTCGCGGCCGGTACGGCCACCGTCCTCACCGTCTTCGTCCTGCTCGGCGTGGCTCTGCGCGCCGAAGGCTTCGCACCCGCACTCCGTTCCGTACGCACCGTCACACAAAGGCTCTCGCATGGCCGTTGACTCCGTAGACACCGGAAGACGTCTCGCCCCGGGCCCCGTCCCGTGGGTGGCGATGTACCACTCCGTGGGGGACTGCTCCGACGACCCGTACCGCATCACGGTCACCCCCGAGCGGCTGGAGAAGCAGCTGCGCTGGCTGCGCCGGCGCGGGCTGCGGGGGGTGTCGATGGCCGAGCTGCTCGCCGCCCGTGCCCGCGGGCAGGGGCGGGACCTGGTCGCGCTCACCTTCGACGACGGGTACACCGACTTCGTCGACAACGCCCTGCCGCTGCTGGGGCGTCACGGCCACTCCGCCACCCTCTTCGTGCTGCCCGGCCGCCTCGGCGGCAGCAACGCCTGGGACCCGCTGGGCCCGCGCAAGCCGCTGCTGACCGCCGACGGCATCCGGCACGCGGCCGCCGAGGGCATCGAGATCGGCTCGCACGGCCTCACCCACGTCGACCTCACCAAGGCGGACGACGCCACGCTGGAGGCCGAGGTCTACGAAAGCCGGGCCCTGCTGGAGGAGTTGACGGGAGGTCAGGTCGCCGGGTTCTGCTACCCGTACGGCACGATCGACCGGCGGGCCGTGGACGTCGTCCGGGACGCCGGCTACACGTACGCCTGCGCCATCGACCCCGGCCCGCTGGGCGGCCCGTACGCCCTGCCCCGCGTGCACATCGGGCAGAACGACCACGCCGTACGCCTCTTCCTCAAGCACCGGCTGCACCGCCTGCGCCGCCGCCCCGTCGAGGGGATCTGAGGTGCGCGCCCTGCACGTCATCACCGGCCTCGGCGTCGGTGGCGCCGAGCAGCAACTGCGGCTGCTTCTGCGGCACTTGCCGGTCGACTGCGACGTCGTGACGCTCACCAACCCGGGCGCGGTCGCCGACGGCCTGGTCGCCGACGGGGTGCGCGTCACCCACCTCGGCATGGCCGGCAACCGCGACCTGGCCGCCCTGCCCCGGCTGACCCGGCTCATCCGCAGCGGCGGCTACGACCTCGTGCACACCCACCTCTACCGCGCCTGCGTCTACGGCCGCCTCGCCGCGCGCCTCGCGGGCGTCCGCGCGATCGTCGCCACCGAACACTCCCTGGGCGACTCCCAGATGGAGGGCCGCAGGCTGTCGCGCGGGGTGCGCTCCCTGTATCTCGCCAGCGAGCGCCTGGGCCGCTCCACCGTCGCCGTCTCCCCCACGGTCGCCGACCGGCTGAGGCGCTGGGGCGTGCCGGCACCCCGGATCGAGGTCGTCCCGAACGGCATCGACCTGACCCGCTTCGGCTTCGACCCGGTCCGCCGCCACACCACCCGCCGCCGGCTCGGACTCCCCGAGGGCGCGTACGTGATCGGCGGCATCGGCCGCCTGACGCCCGGCAAACGCTTCGACGTCCTCATCCAGGCGCTCGCCCAACTCCCGGACGACCACTGGCTGTTGCTGGTCGGCGGCGGCCCCGAGGAGAACGTCCTGCGCCGCACGGCCCACGAGGCCGGCGTCGCCGACCGGGTCCTCTTCACGGGCGAGCGCCCCTACGTCCCGGACGGCACCCCCGGCCCCGACCTGCCCTCCCTCGCCTCCGCGATGGACCTGCTGGCCTCGCCCTCCCCCGAGGAGGCCTTCGGCCTGGCGATCGTCGAGGCGCTGGCCGCCGGACTGCCCGTGCTCTACGCCTCCTGTCCGGCGATCGAGGACCTGCCCGCGCACGCCGCCCGCTCCGCCCGCCAAGTCACCGGCGGGGCGGCCGAGTTCGCCGCCGCCATCGCCGCGTCCCGCGCCCGTGAGCCGGGCCCGCGGACCGCCCCCGAAGCGGCCCGCCACTACTGCATCACCCGCAGCGCCACCCAGCTCATGGGCGTGTACACGGCCGCGGTGTCCCCTTCCTCGTCCCCGTCCCCCTCTCTCCAGGGAGCCAGTTCCTCATGACCGAGAACCCCACCGCACCACGCCGCCCGGCCCTCGCCCGCGCCCGGGCCCTGCCCGCCTGGACCCTGGTCGCCGGCGGCGTCCTCGCCGGCGGCCTGCTCGGCGGCGGCTACGGCCTCGCGAAGCCGGCCACCTACACGGCCACCAGCTACGTCGTCGCCGTACCGACCGAGAAGTCCGACCCGGCGTCCGCGCTCGGCTTCGCGCAGGCCTACGGCCGGGTCGCCACGCAGCTCGCGGTGCTCGGGGACGCGCAGGTGTGGGCGGGCGTGCCGGTGCGGACGCTGCAGTCGAGCGTGCGGACGGCGACCTCGCCGGACGCCCCGATGGTCGCGATCACCGCCACCTCCTCCCGCCCCGACCTGGCCGCCGACATGGCCAACGCCGTCTCCCGCGCGCTGACCCGGCACGCCAACGACACCAAGGACGACACCCACGTCGAGCTCCAGCAGTTCGCCCGCGCCACCAAGCCGGCCGACCCATCATCGGCCTCCCCTGCGGTGACCGGACTGGTCGGCGCGAGCGCGGGCGGGCTGCTCGGCGGGCTGGTGCTGCTAGTCCGGCCCCGGCGTACGGCGGGCGGGTCCGCGCGCCCGGCCGCGGTGCCGGGTCCGGCCGTCGCCGCCGAGGCCCACGGCCAGCTGTGACGTACACGACCGAACTCGTCACCGACGAGCCCGCCTTCGCCGCGCTCGGCCCCGACTGGGCGCGGCTGCAAGGCAGTTGCGGTGCCGCGACCCCCTTCCAGAGCCACGCCTGGCTGCACTCCTGGTGGCTGTCGTACGGCAGACCGGGCCGGCTGCGGCTGGTCCTGGTGCGCGACGACGGTGAACTCGTCGGCGCCGCGCCGCTGATGCTCGTACGGCGTCCGGTGCCCGCGCTGGTGCCGCTCGGCGGGGCGATCTCCGACTACGGGGACGTCCTGCTGGACGACGAGCGCGGCGAGCCGGCCGTCGCCGCGCTCACCGACGGGCTCGCCGCTCTGGCCCGCACCGCCCTGGTCGACCTGCGCGAGGTACGGCCCGGCGGTGCGGCCGAGCGGGTCTACGACCGCTGGCGCGGACCGCGGCGCCGGGTGCCCGGCTCGCTGTGCCTGGAGCTGCCCGCCGTACCGATGGACGAACTGGTCGCCCGGCTGCCCTCCGCGAAGGCCCAGCGGGTGCGCGCCAAGCTGCGCAAGCTGACCGCGCTCGGCGTCGAGCGGCACGTGGTCGGGCCGGACGAGGTGGACAAGGCGCTGCGCCGGCTGCTGGAGCTGCACCAACTGCAGTGGCAGGGGCGGAAGGTGACGTCCGAGCACCTGCGGGAGCGGTTCGGCGAGCATCTGGTGCGGGCGGTCGGGCCGATGGTGCGCGCCGGGGACGCCGTGGTGACCGAGTTCCGGCTCGACGAGGACGTGGTGGCCGTCGACCTGACCCTGCTGTCTCGACGGCTCGCGGGCGGCTATCTGTACGGCGCCCATCCGTGCCTGCGCGAACGCAAGGCGGACGTGGCGGTGATGCTCCTCGACGCGTGCACCCGGCACGCGCGCGGCACGCTGAGCCTGCTGCGCGGCAACGAGCCGTACAAGCACCACTGGCGGCCCGAACCCGTCGTCAACCAGCGGCTGCTGCTGGCCCGGCGGCGCACCGCCCCGCTGCTCGCGGCGGCCGTCTGTGACGTCGCCGCGCGCGGGCGGGGCAAGCAGCTCGTGCGGAAGTGGAGGGAGCGCGGTGGCGGCGGACCGTGAACCGGCCGCCGCCACCGCGCCGGGCTCACCGGCTGCGCGACCACCAGTCGAGGCGCATGCACAGCTTCCCGCCGAGCCAGTACTCGACCCAGTCGCCGAGGTCCAGCGGCGAGCAGTTGGCCGGGTGCGTCGGGGTGGGAGTGGGCGTGGGCGTCGGCTTGGTCGGCACCGGGGTCGGGGTCGGAGTGGGCGTCGGGTCGCCGGTGCGGCCGGAGAGGAACGCGCGGTAGACCGCGGACGACTTCGGGTTGGCCCCGCACTGCCAGACGCCGTGCGGGCAGTAGTCGGTCAGCGTGTTGTAGAGCGGTTTGTGCTCGTCCATCCAGGCGAGCATCCGCTTCATGTATTCCGCGTTGTCACCGTTGCGGAAGAGTCCCCATTCGGGATAGGAAATGGGCTTGCCGTGGGTCTTGGCGAAATCCACGTGTTCCTGAAGCCCGTAGGGCTCTTTCACCTGCTGGTCGAACGTCAGCCCGGTCGGCTGGTCGTACGAATCCATGCCGATGATGTCGACCGTGTCGTCACCCGGATAGCACTGCGTCCAGGGAACGGCGTCCCGGCCGCGGGTCGGCGTGAAGTCGAACCGGAATTTCTGGCCCGGCACCGAACGCATGGTGGTGACGATCCTGTTCCAGTACTTCTTCCAGGCCTCCGGGTCCGGGCCGCAGCGAGAGGTGTACGTGGTGCCGTTCATCTCCCAGCCGAGCACGATCACCGTGTCCGGCACCTTCAGCGCCACCAGCCGCTCGGCCAGGGCCTTGAAGTGGTGATCGAACGCGCCGACCGCGCCCTGCTGGAGCAGCGACCGCACCCGGAAGTCGGAGACGCCGTCCTCGTTGCGGTCGAGCATCGGCACGTTGAGGACGAGCATCCGGTCGGCCTTCTCGGTGCGCCAGTCCGCCCACACGTTGAGGATGCCCGGAGGCCCCTCGATGTCGGTCCAGCTGTTGCCGGGCAGATAGGTGTGCCCGACGCGCAGCTCGGCCCCGCCCAGCCAGGCGCTCAGCGCCGGCATGCTGGCCACGCCCCGCCCGTCGGAGTTGAGGAAGGCGCCGAAGGCCGGCGGATCCTGCTTCGGCGGCACGGGAGTCGGCGGTACGGGGGTCGCCGGCGCGGGGACGGACGGGGTCGTGGGCGTCGGAGCGGGCGGGTCGGCGACCCGCACCACCCCCGCGGCGGATCCGGTACCCGAGGCCAGTACGGCGGACGCGGCGACGGTCGCCGCGACGACGGCCAGCCGACGGGACCGAGGACGTCGTTTCTTCCGGTCCATGCCCGCTCCTTTCTGAAATGCGGTTACTGACACTCAGTCATATGAACAGGAATTACGCCACCGCCGTTACGGCCAACGAGTGAGAAGAAATTGATGACCGTGTCGCTGTTTGACATCCGGGTCCCCGCCGTTCTGCTGCGGATCGACCGGAATCCCTTTCACCACGGCACGCTCGGCGCCGTGCGCTCGCTCGGCAGAGCGGGGGTCGATGTGCATGTGGTCGCCGATTCCACGGGAAGTCCCGTATCCCGGTCCCGTTTTGTACGTCAGATGCATCCCCCGCCGCCACCCGGTTCATCCGCACACGAAATCGCAATGTGCCTGCGCCGGGTGGCCGCCCGCATCTCGCGCCCCGCGGTGCTGATCCCGATGGACGACGCGAGCGCCGTCGCGGTGGGCCGGCTGCGCGAGGAACTCGCCCCGGTCTATCTGCTGCCCGAGATGCCGGTCGCGCTGCCCGAGCACGTCGCCGACAAGGCGGAACTGGCCGACCTGTGCGCGGCCCTGGACGTCCCGCACCCGCCGACGCTGGTCCCCGACAGCCCCGCCCAGGCCGCGAGCGCCGCATGGCGGCTGGGTCTGCCGGTGGTGGCGAAGTGGAGCCGCCCCTGGCTGGTGCCGACCGGCACCGGTCTGCGCAGCACGGTCGTGGTGCGCTCGGCGCAGGAGGCACGGGAGCTGTACCGGCGCACCGAGGAGGCGGGCAGCCGGCTGCTGCTCCAGGCGTTCCTGCCGCCGGGCCCCGAGCGCGACTGGTTCTTCCACGGTTACGTCGACCGCGCGGGCGCCGTCCGCGGCGGCGGCCCCGGCGTCAAGCTGCGCTCGTGGCCGCGCGGGGCGGGCCTCACCGCGGTGGGCCGCTGGACGACCAACCCGCAGGTCACGGCCCTCGCCGAGCGCCTCACCACCGAGTTGGGCTACCGCGGCGTGCTCGACCTCGACTTCCGGCGCTGCGGCAGCACCGGCCGCTACCACCTCCTCGACTTCAACCCGCGCCCCGGCGCCCAGTTCCGCCTCTTCGCCGACGGCCGCGGCCTGGACGTCGTACGGGCGCAGCACCTGGATCTGACCCACCGTCCGCTGCCGGAGCCGGCGCCGCTGCCCGGCCGCGAGTTCGTCGTGGAGAACTACGCGCCCCCGGCCGCCCTGCGCCCCTCCCCCGCGGGCCGCGAACTCGCCTGGCACGCCTCCGACGACCGCGCCCCCGGCCGCGCCCTGTGGACGCTGTGGGCCCGGCACGTCTCCCGCCGTCTCGTGGACCGCCTGCGCGCCCCGCGCCCGGCCCCGGGCACCCCGGCCCTCCCGCACGTGGTCCACCAGGCAGCCCCCGTCGCACCTCCTGCCTCCCCTCCCCCCTCCCTCACCGACCTGTCGGACGACGAGAAAGCGAGCAGTTGCTGATGTACGACCTGCTGGTGGTGGGCGCGGGCCCGTACGGCCTGTCCATCGCGTCCCATGCCGCGGCCGCCGGGCTGCGGCTGCGCGTCTTCGGGCGGCCCATGGCGTCCTGGCGCGACCACATGCCCCGGGGCATGTTCCTGAAGTCGGAGCCGTGGGCCTCCAACCTCTCGGATCCGGACGGCCGGCTGCGCCTGGAGGTCTACTGCGCGGGTCAGGGCGTGACCGCCCGGCACGGCGAGCCGATCCCGGTGGAGATGTTCGCCGAGTACGGGCTGTGGTTCGCCCACCACGCCGTCCCGGTGATCGACGAGCGCACGGTGACCCGGGTGGCGCCCTGCCCCGGCGGCTTCGAGGCGGTCACCGAGGACGGGCAGGTGCTGTACGGCCGTGCGGTCGCGCTGGCGGTGGGGGTGATGCCGTTCGTCGAGATCCCGTCCGCCCTGCGCGGCCTGGACCCCGGCCTGGTCTCGCACAGCAGCCACCACAGCGATCTCGACCGCTTCCGCGGCAAGGACGTGACGGTGATCGGCGGCGGCCAGGCGGCCCTGGAGACGGCGGCCCTGCTCGCCGAACAGGGCACGCGCGTACGGGTGTTGGCCCGCGCCGACCGGCTGGTCTGGAACGACGTGCCGCCGCCCTGGAAGCGCCCCTGGTGGCAGTCGGCGCGCTCCCCGCACAGCGGCCTGGGCCCCGGCTGGCGCAACTGGTTCTACTCGGAGCGCCCGGGCCTCTTCCGCCGCCTCCCCGAGCCGACCCGGGCCCGCATCGCGGCGACCGCGCTCGGTCCGGCGGGCGCGTGGTGGGTACGGGACCGGGTGGAGCCGGCCGTCGAGGTGCTCCTCGCCCACGAGGTAACGGCGGCGCGTGCGGTGCCGGGAGGTGTACGCCTTGAGCTGACGAGCCGCGCGGAGACCTCGCGCAGCCGCGTCCGCCTCCTGGAGACCGAGCATGTCGTCGCCGCCACCGGCTTCACGGCGTCCTGCGACCGCCTGGACCTGCTCTCCCCCGACCTGCTGGCCACGCTGGGCACGGTCGCGGACGGTTCACCGGAGGTCGGACGGGACTTCGAGTCGACGTACCCCGGACTCTTCATGGCCGGGCTGCTCACGGCCGCGGGCTACGGCCCCGCGATGCGCTTCGTGCACGGTGCGACCTACACGGCCGGGGCGCTGGTGAGGGGCGTGCGACGGCACCTGCGGTCGGCGCCGCGCGGGAGTCTGATCGGCCGTCAGGCGTCCGGCGGTCTCACGGCGGGGACGGCGCCCGTCCCCATGCGGGGCGGCACCTCGTAGAACGGGCGCGGGTGCCGGACACGAAGCCGTCCGGCACCCGTCGCACAACACCGCGTACTACCGATGAGCCGAAGCCCGCCGCCCACGCCGGTACAGCACGGCCCCGGCCCCGATCATCGCGGCACTGGCCCCCGACGCGGCGAGCAGCGCCCCACCGTCACCGCCGGTGTGGGGCAACTGCGGAGGCGTGGTCTGGCCACCGCCGGGGGGTGTGCTCTGGCCGCCACCCGGGGGTGTGCTCTGGCCACCTCCAGGAGGAGTCGACTGGCCGCCGCCAGGAGGCGTGCTCTGGCCGCCACCGGGAGGCGTCGACTGACCACCACCAGGGGGCGTGCTCTCGCCACCGCCAGGAGGCGTCGACTGGCCGCCACCGGGAGGCGTGCTCTCACCGCCGCCGGGCGGGGTGTGATCACCACCGGGAGGCGTGTGATCACCACCGGGAGGCGTGTGGTCACCACCAGGGGGCGTGTGGTCGCCACCAGGCGGGGTGTGGTCGCCACCGGGAGGCGTGTGATCACCACCAGGCGGGGTGTGATCACCACCAGGCGGGGTGTGGTCGCCGTAGCCGCCGCCTCCGCCTCCGCCTTCGTGGTCGCCATAGCCGTGGTCGCCATAGCCGCCGTGGCTGCCGTAACCGGTGTCGTCCGAGTCGTCGTCATCGCCGTAGCCGAAGTCGTCGTACGACATCTCGTGCTTGCGGTGCTTGCCCGAACCCGAGTCATGCGCACAGGAGTTGCCGAGCGTCGGGTTGAGGGCGGCGACCACGTCGACCGAGTCGCCGCAGGCGTTGACCGGGACGTCGACGGGCACCGCGACGTTGTTGCCGGACAGGACGCCCGGCGAGTCCTTGGTGGCCCCGCCCGCGTGCGTGTCGGCGAGTGCGGGACTGCCGCCGTACAGGGACAGGATGCTCGTCGCGGCGGCGGCCGCGACCATTCCCCTGCTCAGGGTCTGTCGCAATCTCGTTGTCTTCCTGCTTGAAGAAGTGGGAAAAGCCGGCCCTGGAACGGAGACAAGACGTCCAAGGCCGGCCGTGACACAGCCGGGCGGCTGGTGCGTGAGTGTTCGGGTGCTACGTCGTCAGTCGTTGACGCACACGTTGCCGAACGCCGGGTTCAGGGCGCCGATCACGTTGATGGAGTTGCCGCACACGTTGATCGGAACGTGCACGGGGACCTGGACCAGGTTGCCCGAGAGGACACCCGGGGAGCCGACAGCGGCACCCTGGGCATCCGCGTCGGCGAAGGCCGGGGCGGCCACGCCGAGGGCCATGATCATGCCCGCGACGACAGCTGCGGTCTTCTTCATGAACTATCCCTTCTCCGCGGTCACGCCCTACTGCATGACCTGCAGGCTGCAAAACGAGGGATAGACAGCCGAAGAAACTACGGAACGTGCGGCGCGGGATAATTCACTCGAACGCCCCGTGTTGAATCGCGAGTTTGACCCGCAAGGAGCAGAAACGCTTCTCTGAGGGAGTAGAGAAAATCAGGAAAACGGACCGGGCGGCCCGCCCGAATGAGTAAGGCGGGCCGCCCGGGCGGCGCTTGACGAAGGGTCAGCCGACCGGCCGTCAGCTGTCCTTCGCGCCGTTGCCCGACAGGACCGGGATGTTGTCGACGATGTGCGACAGCGGCTCGTCGCCCTTGGCCTGGGTCGAGTTCTCGGCGCACTGCTGGTTCTGCGGCGCGGAGAGGACCGGGATGTCCTGGACCCCGACGTTGGCGATGATGCCGACGACGGACTGCACGTCGGCCTTGGCGGGCAGGCCCACGCAGAGCTTGTTCGCCGTGCCCTGGACCAGCGAGGCCTGCGGGCTCATGTCGCCCTTGGTCTCGCCGTTGCCGTACACCTGTGCGGCGCCGTTGCCGTCGGTCGTGGTGACGCCGCCGTCGTTGCCAATGGCCAGCGCCTGGGGGGCGAACGCCGCCGACACGCCGACGACGGAAGCCGCGACCGCCGCAGCAGCCATTGCCTTCTTGAACATTTCTCCGGTCCTTTCCTGACGGAGGCACACATTCCTGCTCCCACATCAACAAGGGCCGCGGGAAATGGTGACGCGACTTCACCCGTCCGGATTTCCGTGGGCCATTGGAGTGAACGGGAGCAACCATGCGGGCCGGTGGCAGTTGTGCAGTTCGCTCCGGTGGACGGGGTTACTCCAGAAGGGACCATGCAAGTGATCAAGAAGGTTATGGCTGCTGCGGCGATCGCCGCTTCCGTCGCCGGCGTCTCGGCCGCCACCGCCGCTCCGGCGCTGGCCATCGGCAACGACAACGGGGTCACCACGACCAACGGCAACGGCTCCGAGCAGATCTACGGCAACCAGGCCACGTACGGCAACATGAGCCCGCAGATGGCGCTCATCCAGGGCTCGCTGAACAAGCCGTGTGTCGGCCTGCCGCTCAAGGGCAACGTGCAGTCCGTCGTCGGTCTGGTCAACGTCGGCGTCCAGGACATCCCGATCCTGTCGGCCCCGCAGAACCAGCAGTGTGTCGAGAACTCGACCCAGGCGAAGGGCGACGAGCCGCTGTCGCACATCCTGGACAACATCCCGGTCCTGTCGGGCAACGGTGCCCAGGGCAGCTGACCTCCCGACGTACGCAGCGGGCCGCCGAGTTCTCGGCGGCCCGTTCCGCTTGCCCGCGACGCACGCACGCCCTGCCGCCCCTAACACCGTCACTTTTTATGACGCACTAGGCCGAACGGGGCAAACACCGCAACCAAACCGGCCTTCGCGGGTTGATCAACACGCGGCTCTGCAACAGGGGTCCGCTCTCCGAAAACTCTGTACCGGAGTTCGCTCTCCGAAAGGGAACGAATCATGAAGAAGCTGCTGGCCGCCGCGACCCTCGCTGCCTCCGTCGTCGGCGCCACCGCCGCCCCGGCGCTGGCCATCGGCAACGACAACGGCGTCACCACCACCAACGGCAACGGCGCCGTCCAGAAGTACGGCAACCAGGCCACCCACGGCGACATGAGCCCCCAGCTCTCGCTCGTCCAGGGCACGCTGAACAAGCCGTGCATCGGTCTGCCCGCGAAGGTGAACGCCCAGTCCATCCTCGCCCTGGTCAACGTCGGCGTCCAGGACATCCCGGTCCTCTCGGCTCCGCAGAACCAGCAGTGCACCGAGAACTCGACCCAGGCCAAGGGCGACGAGCCGCTGTCGCACATCCTGGACAACATCCCGGTCCTGTCGGGCAACGGCGCCCAGGGCAGCTGACCTCAGCAGCACCGCGGAAGCGGGTCGCCGAGCACATCGGCGGCCCGCTTTTCCGTGTGCCCTACTTCTTGTAAAGCGCCTCGATCTCGTCCGCGTACAGCGCGTACACCGCGTGCCGCTTGACCTTCAGAGACGGGGTCAGCAGGCCGTTCTCCTCGTTGAACTCGCCCTCGACCAGGGTGAACGCGCGGATCGACTCGGCGCGCGAGACGGCCTCGTTGGCGTAGTCCACGGCCTTCTGGACCTCGGCTCGGATGCGGAGGTCCCGTACCACCACGGACATCGGGGTGTCGGCCGGCAGCCTGCGCACCGACAGCCAGTGGGCGACGGCCTCGGGGTCGAGGGTGATCACGGCGGCCACGAAGGGGCGGTTGTCGCCGACGACCAGGCACTGGCCGACCGGCGGGCGGCTGCGCATCCGGTCCTCCAGGACGGCCGGGGAGACGTTCTTGCCGCCGGAGGTGACGATGATGTCCTTCTTGCGGCCGGTGATGGTGAGGTAGCCGTCCTCGTCCAGTGCGCCGAGGTCGCCGGTGGCGAACCAGCCGTCCTGGAGTACGGCGTCGGTGGCGGCCGGGTTGTTCCAGTACGCGCCGAAGACGATTCCGCCCCTGATCAGCACCTCGCCGTCGTCGGCGATGCGCACAGCGGTGCCGGGGACCGGCCGGCCGACGGTGCCCGGGCGGGGTTCGAGGGGCGGGACGATGGTGGCGGCGGCCGAGGTCTCGGTCAGGCCGTAGCCCTCGTAGACGATGATCCCCGCCGCGTAGAAGAACAGGTTGAGGTTGCGGTCGAGCGGGGAGCCGCCGCTGATCGCGTAGCGCATGCGGCCGCCGAGCTCCTTGCGGATACGGCGGTAGACCAGCAGGTCGTACAGGGCCCACGCGGCGTAGAGCGCGGGGGTGGGGCCCTTGCCGGTGCCCAGGAACTTGTCCAGGTACGCCTGGCCGAAGCGGACGCCGATGCGGTCCGCGCGGTCGAAGGAGGCGCCGCGGCCGATCTTCTCGGCGGTCGCGCGGCCGGTGTCGTGGATCTTCTCGAAGAGGTACGGCACCCCGACGAGGAAGGTGGGGCGGAACTCCTTGAGGGCGGGCCGGAGTTCGTCGGGCTTGATGCTCGGGCAGTGGCCGATCTCGATACGGGCCATGAGGCAGGCGATCTGCAGGGTGCGGCCCAGGATGTGCGCGAGCGGGAGGAAGAGGAGGGTCGAGGCGGTCTGGCGGGTGACCTCCTTGAAGACGGGGTGGAGGAGCTCGACCGTGTTGGCGGCCTCGGCGTGCAGGTTGGCGTGGGTGAGGACGCAGCCCTTCGGTTTTCCGGTGGTGCCGGAGGTGTAGCAGACGGTCGCGATCGTGTCGGGGGTGAGCGCGGTACGGCGCTTGGTGACCTCCTCGTCCGGGACGTCCATGCCCAGCTGGACCAGGCGGGTGAGGGCGCCGGCGTCCAACTGCCAGACGCGGGGCGGGTTTTCGTGGCGGGTGGTGGCGGTGGTCACCGTGTCCGCGTTCTCTGCGGTCTCGGTGACGACGTAACGGGCGCCGGAGTCGCGGACGATCCACTCGACCTGGTCGGCGGAGGAGGTGGCGTAGACCGGGACGGTCTGGCCGCCGGCCGCCCAGATCGCGAAGTCGAGGACCGTCCACTCGTAGCGGGTGCGGGACATCACGGCGACCCGGCCGCCCGGTTCGAGGCCGGAGGCGATCAATCCCTTGGCCACGGCGGTGACTTCGCGGGCGAAGGCGGCCGCGGTGACGGGCTGCCAGGTGCCTTGCTGTTTGCGGCGCAGCACCACCGCGTCCGGTGCCTCGGCCGCGTTGGTGTACGGGAGGTCGGCCGTGCTGCCCGCGGTGGGCCGGGGTGCCAGCGGCGCGGTGCGGGCCTCGCGCACCACGCCGTGTTCGTCCCTGATGACCTCGACCCGGGCGCGGGCGGCCAGGTCGGCGCGCTGTTTCGCCCGTTTCAGATCCTTGCGTACGCCCATGACGGCCCCCAGTCGGCTCTGACTGGCAGGCCAACTTACCCGCAAGTAAGGAATCGTCAATGGGGAACGGCTCATTTCATGAGGCTCGCCTCGTCGATGGCCTCGGCGAGGTCGTCCACGTCCTTGTCCTCGGTCTTCTTCGCCAACGCGTGGGCCCGCTCGCCGAGTTCGTCGAGGCCGGGGTTGCCGGGGAGGGAGCCCACGTCGTCGGCCTCGGAGTCGCGGGTGCGCAGGGTGTCGGCGAAGTAGGCGGCCACCGCGGTGACCTGGAAGCGGGTGGAGGCGCTCCAGACGTCGTCGTGGAGGTCGCCGGTCTCCAGCTGGCCGGACTCCTCGTGCGGGGCGCGGCTGTCGGGGTCGAGCCAGCGGACGCTCGCGGTCGCGAGGTGGCCGTCGGCGCCGGGCCTGGTGCGCACGGCGTAGACGGCGGTGACGGTGTGGCCGGGGCCGACCTCTCCGCCGTCTACGTTGTCGTCGCGGAAGTCCTCGTCGGCGACCTTGCGGTCCTCGTAGCCGACGAGGTGGAACTCGGCGACCGTCTCGGGGTCGAAGGCGACCTGGGCCTTGGCATCGCGGGCGGTGAGGTCGATGTTCTGCGGGAGCTGGTCGACGAAGACCTTGCGGGCGTCGGCCTCGTTGGACACGTACGCGGTGTGGCCGTCGCCCTTGTCGGCGAGGCGTTCCATCAGGGCGTCGCCGTAGTCGCTGCCGACGCCCACGCCGAAGAGGGTGATGCCGTGGTCGCGGCGCTCGCGCGAGATGCGTTCGAGGATCGAGTCGGCGTCCGTGTCGCCGGTGTTGGCGAGCGCGTCGGAGATGAGCACCACGCGGTTGGTGGCGCCCTCGCGCAGGCCTTCGGCGGCGGTGGCGTATCCCTTGTCGACGCCCGCGCCGAGGTTGGTCGAGTCCTGGGTCTCCAGTTCGGCGATCGCGTCGTGGATCCTGCCGCGGTGGCCGTCGAGGCGGGTCATCGGCAGGACCGTCCTGGCCTCGTCGCTGAAGGTGACCAGGGCGACCGAGTCGTCGTCGCGGAGCTTGTCCGTCATGGTGTCGAGGGACTTCTTGGCGAGGTCGAGGCGGCCGGGCTCGCCCATGGAGCCGGAGACGTCGACGACGAAGGTGAGGGCGGCGGGCGGGCGGTCCTCGTCGGACTCTGCGGCGCGGGTGGCGAGGCCGACGCGGAGCAGGGACCAGTTGGCCTTGTCGGTGCGGGCGCCGTCGACGGTGACCGTGAAGCCGTTGCCGTCGGGGCGCTCGTAGTCCTGGCGGAAGCTGTTGACGAACTCCTCGGGCCGGACCGTCGAGGGGTCGGGCAGATGGCCGTCGTGCAGGGCGCGGCGGGCGTAGCCGTAGGAGGCCGTGTCGACGTCGAGGGCGAAGGTGGAGAGGTGGTCGGCGGAGGGCGAGGGGCTCTCGTCGCCGGTGATGCTGCGCTGTCCGTCGGCCGAGGTCTCGGCCGGGCCCGGCGCCGGGAGGCCGCCGGTCCGGTTCGACCGGTCCGCGGAGCTGCTGCCGCTGTTGTCGCTCGCGCTGCACGACGTCAGGAGCAGGGCACCCGTCGCCGTGAGAGCGAGGACGGCGGCGCGCAGCCGTCGGGTGCTGCCGGTTGTCGTGCCTGGCCTTGGTGTTCGGTACCGCTGCTCCATCTTCCGTGCCCCCTTTGTCGATTGACGTGCCCGTCTGTGACTGTGACGGGGCAGGGGGCCGGAACGTGCGCACCGGGGCGTTGCGGAAGGATCTCGAAGGGGCCACGATCATGGCCCGCCGAGACCGGTGGGTGACCGTCCGTTGACCTAGGACACGATGTCCTTGCGCGCGAAACCCCGGAAAGCCAGCGCGAACAGCACGAGTGCGTACGTTATGGAAATCGCCGTGCCCTGGATCATGCCGGACCACTCGGGATGGGGCTGGACGGCGTCCGCCCACGCGAACTGCCAGTGCGCGGGCAGGAAGTCGCGCCAGTGGCCGAGGGCGGTCACGGCGTCCAGGACGTTGCCGACGATGGTGAGGCCGACCGCGCCGCCGACGGCGCCGAGCGGGGCGTCGGTCTTCGTCGACAGCCAGAACGCCAGGCCGGCGGTGACCAGTTGGGACACGAAGATGTACGCCACGACGATCAGCAGGCGCTGGGTGGCGGTGCCGGTGTCCAGGGAGCCGCCGGTGGGGATCTGCAGCGGGCCCCAGCCGTAGGCCGCCGTACCCACTGCGAGGGCGACCAGCGGCAGGAGGATCATCGCGGCCAGGCTGAGGGCGAGTCCGACGACGAGCTTGGACCACAGGAGGCGGGCGCGCGGGACGGGGGCGGCGAGGAGGTAGCGCAGGGAGGACCAGCCGGCCTCCGAGGCGACGGTGTCCCCGCAGAACAGGGCGACCGGGATGACGAGGAGGAAGCCGGCCGAGACGAAGAGGTTGACGGCGGCGAAGTTGGCGCCGGAGGCGGTGGCCGTGTCCATGAGGGTGACGGTGTTGTTGCGGCCGTCCGGGGTGCCGCCGATGGCGAAGGCGATCAGGAGGATGAACGGGAGGGCGGCGAGGATGCCGGCCATGACCAGTGTGCGGCGGCGCTTCAGCTGGCGGACCAGCTCCACGCGGAGGGGGAGGGTGTGGGTCGCCTTGTAGCCGGAGGCGGTTTCGGTGCGCTGGGTGAGCGTGGTCATGCTGAGCCTCCGATCAGGGTGAGGAAGGCGTCTTCGAGGCGGCGGTGTGGTGTTAGGGAAGCGACGGGTACCTCAAGGCGCACGAGTTCTACGAGGAGAGCTGCCGCGTTTGTGCGCTCTGTGGGTGCCTCGGTGTGTTGTGGGGCGTCTGCGGCGACGTCGTGGCTGGTCGCGCAGTTCCCCGCGCCCCTGGGGGGCGTTGCTGTCAGCCTTACCAGCAAGCCGCCGTCGGTTCGGGTTGCTGATTCGACGCCCGGCAGAGTCGCCACCTTCTCCACCATGGGGTCTGGGATGTCTGTCGCCAGGCCCACCAGCAACGTGTCGCCGGAGCCGATGATTTCGTTTACCTCGCCCGCTTGGACCAGGCGGCCTCGGTCCATGACCACCAGGTGGGTGCAGGACTGTTCCACCTCGGCCAGGAGGTGGCTGGAGACGATGACCGTGCGGCCTGCTGCCGCGTAGCGGATCATCACCTCGCGCATCTCGCGGATCTGTGGCGGGTCCAGGCCGTTGGTGGGCTCGTCGAGGATGAGGAGGTCGGGGAGGCCGAGCATGGCCTGGGCGATGGCCAGGCGTTGGCGCATGCCCTGGGAGTACGTGCGGACCGCGCGGGCCAGTGCGTCGCCGAGGCCCGCGATCTCCAGGGCCTCCTCCATGTGCGCGTCCTCCGGCGGGCGGCCCGTGGCCTGCCAGTACAGCTCCAGGTTCTCGCGGCCGGAGAGGTGCGGGAGGAAGCCCGCGCCCTCGACGAACGCGCCGACCCGGGAGAGGACCGGGGCGCCGGGGCGGATCGCGTGGCCGAAGACGCGGATCTCGCCGTCGTCCGGCTTGATCAGGCCCATCAGCATGCGGAGCGTGGTCGTCTTGCCCGCGCCGTTCGGGCCCAGCAGGCCGAGGACCTGGCCCTTCTCGACGCGGAAGGAGAGGCCCCGGACCGCGTAACGGTCCGCCGACTTCGCGTACCGCTTGCTCAAGTCGGTGATCTGGAGCGGGACTTCGGCGAGGGCAGGGTCCGGGGGCGGGGCCGTGGTCGTGCGGCGGCGGCTTGTCGCGAGGAGGGTCAGGGCGATCAGTGCGCCGGCCAGGGGGAGCCACCACACCCAGGAAGGGAGGGGCGCGGCTGCCGTCGTCACGCCGGGGGCCGTCGGGACCTTCAGGTCGCCCTTGAGGGTGACCGTGTACGTCGCCGGGGTGGCCGGGGAGGCGTAGCCGAGGTCGGTGGAGGCGAGGACCAGGCGCAGGCGGTGGCCCTGCTCGACCTCGTGGTCGATGGCCGGGAGGGTGATGGTGACGTCCTTGCCGGCCTTGGCGCCCTCGACCCGGACGGGGGCGACGAGCTGGGAGGGCAGTACGGGGGTCGCGGAGCCGGAACCGACGTCGTACACCTTGGCGAAGAGCACGGCGTCATCGGTCGTGGACTTGACGTGGACGGTGACCGTCGGGGAGCCGGTGATGCGCAGGCCGCTGGTGAGCGGGGCCGAATCGAACCGGGCGTACTGGCCGGGGAAGTCCAGCGAGACGCCGACGCCGAGCGAGGAGAGTTGGGCGAGGCCGCCCGCGCCGCCGAGGCCGGGCAGGGCGGACACGGCGGGCGGGCTGGCGCCTGCCGGGTTGGCGAAGCTCTGCTCGCGGCCGGTGAGGGCGAAGGACTTCTCGCCGCTCTCCAGGCCCGGGTAGGTGTCGTCGGTCGCGCCGCGCAGCAGGGCCGCGCCGTCGGTGGAGTCGATGCCTCCGGTGCGGGTGATGCGGAAGGCGGGGCCGGTGTCGGCGGCCTTGTCGTCCTTGAGGTAGCGGTCGAACCAGGACCGCACGCGTGACTGGACGCGGCTCGTCTCCATGTCGCCGCCGTCGTGTCCGCCCGCGATCCAGTCGACGTCGACGGGGGCGCCGTTCGCGCGGATCGCCTTCGCCGCCGCGTCGGCCTGGCCGAGCGGGAAGAGGGAGTCGGTCTGGCCCTGGATCAGGAGCGTGGGCACCTTGATGCGGTCGCCGACGGCCGACGGGGAGCGGGACGTCAGGATCTGGCGGGCCTGCGCGTCCGGCTTGCCGGACTCCGCGACACGCTCGTACATCCGGCACAGCTGCGGTTCGAACTTGTCGCAGCCGCCGCCGGAGTTGATGAAGATGCCGGCCCACAGCTTCTTGAACACGCCGTCCGGGAACAGGGCGTCCGCGAGGTTCCAGTACGTGATCGCGGGGGCGATGGCGTCCACGCGGTGGTCGTAGCCGGCCGCGAGGAGGGAGATCGCGCCGCCGTACGAGGCGCCGGCGACGCCCACGCGCGGGTCGCCGGGCTTGTCGAGCTGGACCTGGGGCTGCTCGGCCAGCCAGTCGATGAGCTTGGAGACGTCGGCGACCTCGCCCTTCGGGTCGTTCAGGCCGATCTTTCCGGTGGACCTGCCGAAGCCGCGGGCGGACCAGGTGAGGACGGCGTATCCGTCTCTCGCCAGGTCCTCGGCCTGCTCGCGGACGTCGTCCTTGCTGCCGCCGAAGCCGTGCGCGAGGAGGACGGCGGGCCTGCGGCCGCTGGTGCCGGAGGACGTGAAGTACGAGGTGTCGATGTGCACGCCGTCGATGGCCATGACGCGGTCGGTGCGGTGTACGGGGGCCTTGTCGTCCGAGGCGACCGCCGTCCAGGTGCCGGCGCCCGCGAGTACGACGACGGCGGCCCCGGCGGCCAGTAGCCGTCGGGGCCTCCGCAGCAGCCCTCGCAGGCCGGGCAGTCGAAGATCCATGCGTCAACGGTACGGGGCGGCACCGACATTCGGGGCAGCCCCCAGGTTGAACGTTCAGCCATCCCGAGGGCGTAGGGATTCACCCCCACGTACAGCAGACGCGGTATCGGCTAGGCCTGTGCGTCCTCGGGGATGGACACCAGCCAGCGGGTCTCGCGGCGCGGGCGCAGGTACAGCGCCCAGTACAGGGTCGCGGCCGCCGTGATGCCGCCCGTCCACAGGAGGTAGCTCGTCTCCTGTTGGCTCAGGATGTACGCCAGGACCGCGATCAGGAGGACCGGCATCGCGGGCCACAGGGGCATCCGCCAGGCCGGGGTGTGCTTGTGGTGGCCTCGGCGGGAGAGGAGGGCCGCCACCGCGACCAGAAGGTACATGCCCGTCACCGAGACGCCCGTGACGCCGTACAGGGTGTCCAGGTTCACGAAGCAGAGCAGGGCGCCGGGGACGCCCACCGCGAGGGTGGCGACCCAGGGGGAGCCGAAGCGGCCGAGCTTCGAGAAGACGTCGTTGACCGGCTGGGGCCAGGCCTTGTCGCGGGCCGAGGCGAACAGGACGCGGGAGTTCTGGATGACCATGACGATGCCCGCGTTGATGATCGCGAGGGCCACGCAGAGGCTGACGAAGGTGCCGACCGCGGAGTTGGACCAGGCGGTGACCATGGAGCTGATGTCGCCGCCGGTGAGGGCGGACAGGTCCGAGGCGCCCATGGTGATGGCGACCACCGGGACCAGGATGACCACCGTGGAGATCGCGAGGGTGGCCAGGACCGTGCGGGCGACGTTGCGGCGCGGGTGCTCCAGCTCCTCGGAGAGGTAGACGGCGGTCGAGAAGCCCTGGGTGACGAAGAGGGCGATCGCGAGGCCGGAGACGACCAGCATCGCGGTGACGGTGTCCGTGTGGCCGTCGGCGCCCGCCACCTGCATCGAGGTGAGGCTGCCGAGGCCGCGCTCGCTGTGGGCGAAGCCCAGGACGGCCACCACGCCCGCCGCGACGACCTCCAGGACCAGGAAGATGCCGGTGATCCAGGCGTTGGCGCGCAGGTCCAGCAGGCCCGCGAGGGTCGCCAGGATCATCACCGCGGCGCCCGCGACCGACGGGTCGAGGTGCACGACCGGGGCGAGGTAGTCCGCCGTGCCCATGGCGATCACCGGCGGGACGATCATGACGACCAGGAGGGAGAGGACGAAGACCAGCCAGCCCGCGAGCCGTCCGGCCATCGTCGAGACCATCGCGTACTCGCCGCCCGCGCTGGGGATGAGGGTGCCCAGCTCCGAGTAGC
This sequence comes from Streptomyces cylindrosporus, assembly GCF_022698165.1. GTDB lineage: Bacteria > Actinomycetota > Actinomycetes > Streptomycetales > Streptomycetaceae > Streptomyces > Streptomyces cylindrosporus. Next base: position 537 of record NZ_JALDAY010000001.1, on the reverse strand, counting down.
AGAACGCGACGGCGATACAGAGGAGGGAGCCGATGGCGATCGTCAGGGCGGTGGCGGTGCCGAGCGAGCCGAACAGGTCCGGGACGACCACGAAGAGCGTGGAGGCCGGGGTGACGCAGGAGAGCGTGAGGAGAGTGCCGCCGACCACCCCGATGGAGCGCTTGAGCGTCTTGGGGCTGTCGGGCGCGGCGTCCGCGACGGCGGTGTCGGCAGGACGGAGCGTGTCGGTCATGCGGCGGATTCCGATCGACTGGTGTGACTGAGGGTGGGTTCGGGAGCGCTATCGCCTCCGGCGGATCGCGTTTCTGGTTCTCTTCGTCCGCTCCCGGCGGGAGCATGGAACCCCGACGAAAACCGACGCGTCAATGGCTGTTTACCTACGGAATTCGTGGTTCAAGACTGCCTCGGCGCGCGTTAACGTCGCGTCAAGGCCCCATACCGGGCGCCTTTCGGGCGTACGGGAACCGTAGTGGGCGGGCACAAAAAAATGGGGCCGTCCGGAATACGGACGGCCCCGAGGGGTTTTTCAGGTCACCC